>NZ_JARUBI010000005.1:2305000-6405000 GCF_029626125.1 Micromonospora sp. WMMD956
CTCCGGCGACGGCCGCGAGCGCATCCTGGACGTCCTGCGTGCCGGCGGAATGCGGTTCCGCGCCGGCGGGCGATGGCGCACCGGCTCCCTGATCTGACGAGCCGATCCAACCGACCTCCGACGGGCCTTCGCCCGAGGTCGGCGCGCGCCCGCGCGTCTCCCACCGCTTCCACGGCACGAAAGGCACATCGCCATGTCCGTCGCACGCATGCTCACCGGTGACCGCCCGACCGGGCGGCTGCACCTCGGCCACTACGTCGGCAGCATCGCCAACCGGGTGCGCCTGCACCAGCGCTACGAGAGCTTCTTCATCATCGCCGACCTGCACATGCTGACCACCCGCAACACCCGCGAGGACATCGCCGCGGTGTCCCGCAACGCCCGGGAGATGGTCACCGACGTCCTCGCCGCCGGGGTCGACCCGGCGCGGGCCACTTTCTACCTCCAGTCGGCCATCCCCGAGGTCGGCGACCTGAACACCCTGTTGCAGAACCTGGTGACCGTGCCCCGGCTGGAACGGGTGCCGTCGCTCAAGGACATGGCCCGGGCCGCCGGCAAGGAGGAGATGCCGTACGGGCTGCTCGGCTATCCCGTCCTCCAGGCCGCCGACATCCTCTGCGTGAAGGGGCAGGTGGTGCCGGTCGGGAAGGACAACGCGGCACACGTCGAGGTGACCCGGGAGATCGCCCGCCGGTTCAACCACCTCTACGGGGAGGTCTTCCCCGTGCCGGAGACGATCGTCGCCGAGACGCCGTCGCTGGTCGGCACGGACGGGCAGCGGAAGATGAGCAAGAGCCTGGGCAACGCGATCTCACTCTCCGCCGACGCGGCCACCGTCCGCCGGGCGGTCATGGGGATGTACACCGACCCGAACCGGGTGCGCGCGGACGTGCCGGGCACGGTGGAGGGGAACCCGGTGTTCGCGTACCACGACGTGTTCAACGCCGACCGGGCGCAGGTGGCGGACCTGAAGGAGCGGTACCGGGCCGGGCGGGTCGGCGACGTCGAGGTCAAGGAGCAGCTCGCGGTGGCGCTGAACCGGTTTCTCGACCCGATCCGCGAGCGGCGGGCCCGGATCGAGGCCGAGCCCGGCCTGGTCGACCAGCTCATCGTCGACGGCACGGAGCGGACCAGGGCCGAGGTGCGGCGCACCCTGGTCGAGGTCCGCCGGGCGATGGGGCTGACGGGGGCGTACCAGCAGGTGCGGCGGCGGGCCGAGCGCGCCCGCCGGGCCGCGGGCACCCGGGCCTGACCCACTTGGTACGACGGGAGCGGCGGAGAGCGCGGGGCTCAGTCCTCCGGGTCGGGGTTGTCCCTGAGGATGCCGTTGAGGTAGAGCGACTCGCGGCAGGTGGTGGCGCGGGGGGCGTTGGCCGGGGTGCCGGGGCGGCGGCAGACCACGGTGAGGGTCACCCGGCCCCGGGCGGGAACGCGGATCGGGGTGACGGAGTGGTAGTCCTGGTTGCGGAAGTTCTCCAGGGCGTAGGTGACGACCCGCACCTGGTTCGCGGTGACCGTCAGCGTGCCCTCGTCGCCCTGCACGTTGTCGACCAGGAAGTCGGTGAGCAGGAACGTCTTGCCCGCCGGGACGGTGTAGCCGCGCTCCGCCGAGCCGTTGGGGCTGGTGCGGAAGGTGATGGCGACGGAGAACTGCTCCCCGCCGAGGCCACCGGCACCGGCGGGGCCACCCACCCCGCTGCCGTCGGTGCTGCCGTCGCCGGGGGTGCCGCCGCCCGGCGTGCCCGCGCCGGGCGGGGCCGTCGTCGGGGCCGGGTTCGGTGCGGCGCTGGGCACCGGCTCGCCCCGCGCGACCTGCCGGGCCTGCTCCGCCTCCACCGCCTCCCGGGCGGCGGTCTCCACCTGCGGGCGCAGCAGCCCGAACCAGAGGGCCAGCAACGCCAGGAGCAGGGCCAGCAGCGCCGCCAGCAGCTTCAGCAGGCCCGCCGAGATGACCGGCCGCTGGACGAAGACGGCGTCGAGGCCACGGGCCCGGCCGTCCGAGGCGCGCAGCTCGACGACGAACGGGTACTCCTTCGGTGCGCCCCACCACAGCAGCCGGCGGGCGCGTACCCGCAGCGGGGTCTCGGCGCGGGTGCCGTTGGGCACGGTGACCGGCTCGGCGGGCAGCGCGAACGTCACCTGGTCGGTGCCCTCGGCGGCGACGAGGCCGACCTGCTCGGTCAGGTTGCCGAGGTTGTCGGTGTCGATGCGGTAGCGGGCCCCGCGCAGCCCGCTGCGCGACGGCGGCTGCACCTGCGCGGCCAGCTCGGTGAACGGCTCGACGGTGAGGACGCCCTCCTCCACCACGGCGGAGTCGGGGTATTCGGCGGGGATCACCCGGACGCCGAAGGGCCGGTCGCCGGCGTCCACCCGGGCGGAGCGGGGCGGGCGGAAGGTGACGGTGACGGTGTCCGAGCCCGCCGGGTAGAGGTTGAGGGTGGGCGGCTGCACGGTCACCCACTCGTCCGGCACGCCGAGGACCTCGAACCGGTACGCCTCGACCGTGTCACCGGCGTTCCGCACGGTGACCGGGACCTCGACCTCGCCGCCGGGGGCGACGCTCACGGAGGTGCTGGCCAGATTCGCCGATGCGCGCATCTGCTGGAGCGTAGGAGCGCCACTGGGGCCTGTCAGGGGCTATCGGGGTACGACGACGGGCAGAGGTCGCTGCCCGCCGGGCGACGTTAAGTACACGCAAAGACAGCGCACCCATACTCGCCGTGCCGGCGGCGCGCGGACCGTCGGCACGGGGAGAGGAGGCGAGGATGCAGCGGATACCGGTCTACGTGCACGCGACCGATCCGATCTCGTGGACGGGGGTGACGGGCCAGCTCACCGGTCGTCCCGAGGTCAGGGTCCTGGCCCAGGCGGAGGCCGCCGACGCGGCGGTGACCCTGGTCGTCGTGGACAGCCTGACCCCGCCGGTGGCGCAGGTCCTGCGGCGGCTGCGCCGGGAGCAGAACCGGCTGGTGCTGGTGCCGGCCACCATCGACGACGCCCAGCTGTCGGCCGCCGTCGAGTGCGGGGTGGTGGGGGTGGTACGCCGTGGCGAGGCGTCCGCCGGCCGCCTGGTCGAGGTGATCCTGTCGGCGGCGCGGGGCGAGGGGAGCGTCCCCGCCGACCTGCTCGGCCGGCTGCTGAACCAGATGCGCCGGCTCCAGCGGGAGGTCCTCGACCCGCGCGGGTTGAGCCTGGGCGGGCTCAGCTCGCGGGAGGTGGACGTGCTGCGGCTGGTCGCCGACGGGTTCGAGACGCGGGAGATCGCGGCGAAGCTGTCGTACTCGGAGCGGACGGTGAAGAACGTGGTGCACGGCATGACGACCCGGCTGCACCTGCGCAACCGGGCGCACGCGGTGGCGTACGCGCTGCGGCACGACCTGATCTGACCGCGCCCGGGTCAGGGCCTCGTCGGGGTCCGGCCGGGCGGGGGACCGGTGCCGCCGGTGCGGCGGGCGTTGCCCGTACCGGCGGAGGTTCTGCCCCCGTCCCTGGCCGGCGGTCCCTGTGCCCGGCGGTGGCGGGCGGCCACGATGGCCCTCTGGGCCGTGCGCGACGTGGCCGCCCGCCGTCTCCCGTCGAGGTGTCGATTGCGTCCCACCCGAAGGTCCCCCCTCGTCGCCGCCGCGACGGCGGTCGCCGCCTTGCTGGGCGCGTGGGCGCTGGCCGTCCCGCCCGACCGGGCGTCGTATGCCGAGCCGGCCGACCTGCCGCCGGTCACCGACCTGCGGGTGGCCTACCTGGGCACCGGGCACCGCAGCATCGGCGTGGTCTCCGGCACCGGGGCGGAGGCGACCGCGCCGCCGCTGTTCGGTGGCGGTCCGGCGCACTTCGACGACGAGGTGTCCGCCACGGGCGACGTGGTCGTCTGGGTCAGCCGGCGCGCGTCGGAGCTGGCCCAGCTCTGGGTGCGCCGGGGCGCGGAGGAGCCGACCTGCCTGGTCGACGACCCGGCGCAGGTGGCCGGCTCGCCGGCGGTGTCGCCGGACGGCACCCGGGTCGCGTTCGAGCAGACCCGGGAGGGCGTGGGGAGCTGGCACGACATCTTCGTGGTCGGCGTCGACGGCACCGGGCTGCGGCAGGTCACCGACGGCACCAACGACAACCGCCGGCCCACCTGGTCACCGGACGGCACGACGCTGGCGTTCGAGCGGCGCGACGACGCGGGCGTGCCGCAGGTGCACCGGGCGTCGGTCGACGGCGGGCCGGTGACCGCGCTGACCGCCCGGCCGGAGGGGGCCGGGGAGCCGGCGTGGGACCCGGACCCGACGCACGACCGGATCGCGTACACGGCCGCGCCGCAGGACCCGGACGCCCGGCAGATCCACCTGATCAACACCGTCGGGGGCGACGACCGGCTGCTGCTCGCCCCGTCGTGGGACAGTCACCAGCCGAGCTGGTCGCCGGACGGGACGACCCTGGCGTTCCTGAGCCGCACCACCACCGACGGCACGCGGGGGGCGGCCGACCTCGTCTACACGGGGGTGCCGCGCCCCGACTGGTGCCCGTGCGAGGCGGTGCTCCGCCTCGCCGAGGACCGCCTCGTCGGCGACCCCGCCTGGTACGTCCCGCCGGGTGCGGGCACGCCGGTGCTGGTGGTCAGCCGGACGAGCGCGCCGGACCGGTACACGGTGACGTTGCAGGACGTCCGCCCCGACGCCACCGACCCCCGTGACCTCGGGCTGACCGTGCTGCGCGAGGACCCGGGGGCGGCGACGGACCCGGACCTGCTGTGGCGGCCCGTCGACGGCGACCCGTGGACGGCCCGCCCCGACTACTCGCCGGACGGCCGGCGGATCGTGGTGAACCGGTTCGAGACCGTGGGCGGCAACCGCGTGTCCCGCCTCTGGATCGTCGACGCCGACGGCGGCGATCCCCGGTTGCTTCCCCTCGCCGATCGCGGGGACACCGACATCGAGACCGACCCGGTGTGGTCGCCGGACGGCACCCGCGTCGCGTACGCGCTCGCCGGGCCGGGCGGGCCCAGCCGGGTGGTGGTGGCAAACGTGACCACCGGGGAGCACCTGCTCACCGTCGGGTCGGGCGGCGACCCGGACCGCTCCGACAGCCAGCCGGCCTGGTCGCCGGACGGGTCGAGGCTGGCCCTGGTGCGCGGGCAGCCGGACGGGGCGGCGGCCGACAGTCACGTCTGGACGGTCGACGCCCGCGACGGCAGCGGGCAGCGGGACCTGACCGACGCCGGCTGCCCCGGGTGTGTCGGGGCGGACTACGGCCCGAGCTTCTCCCCGGACGGCGGCCGGATCGCGTTCGGCCGGGGCCCCGACGGGCTGGTCGTCACCGGCGCCGACGGCGACGACTGCCAGGTGCTCGCGCCGCAGACCCCGGGGGTGGGCTGCGCCGGCCCGCTGGTCGCCCCGCCGGACGGGCCGCACCGGCCGCGCGACGTCGCCTGGTCGCCGGACGGGCACCGGCTCGCCTTCAACTCGCGCCGGTACACCGAGCCGGCCAGCCCCGAGTACGTCAAGACGTACGACTTCGGCACCGCCGTCTTCGACGGGCTGACCTGGGAGTTCCCCGGCCGGCACCGCAAGCCGACCTGGCAGCGGTCGGTGGACCTGGCCACGGCCGTCGAGCAGCCGCCGGCACCGGTGCGGGTCGGCGAACGCACCACGCTGACGCTGACGGTGACCGACCGGGGGCCGACCCCGGCGGCGAACGTCCGCCTCGACCTGCGGGTGCCCGCCGGGGTCCGGGTCACCGCGCTGACGCCGGAGGTGGGCTCCTGCCAGCTCGCCCCGCCGGGCTGTGACCTGGGGCCGGTCGGGCTGGGCAACACGGTGCGGGTCCGCGTGGAGCTGACCGGGGTGACCGCCGGGACGTACCCGCTGGAGTGGACGGTGGGGGGCTGGACGGCCGACGCCCGGCCCTCGGACAACACGGCGTCGGTGCCGGTGACGGTCGTCCCGGTCCCGCCGCCGACGACCACCCCGCCCCCGGCCACCCCGACGCCGACGGGCCCGCCGCCCACCGGCCCCCCGCCGGCGGGCCTCGACATCACGGTCACGGTCGATCCCGTCCCGGCGTACGTGGGTGGGACGGTCACGGTGACCTACACGGTCCGCAACACCGGCGGCCGGCCGGCGACCGGGGTCCGGATCACCCCCGCCCTGCCGGCCGGGGTGCCGGTGCGCACCCGGCCGGCGGGGTGCTCCGCGACCTCCTGCCCGGTCCCCGACCTCGCCCCGGGCGCCGGCCGGTCCCTGGAGTTCGTGCTGGCCCCGGACGAGGCGACGGCGACGACGGTGCGCGGCACGGTGGCCGCCGACGGCGGTCTCGACGACGCCGCCCAGGCGCCGCTGCGGGTGCTGCAACCCCGGATCGTCGCCGTGCCGGCCATCGGGCCGCCCGGCTTCGTCACCTCCGTGCGAGGCATCGACTTCCCGCCCGGCGTGCCGGTGCGACTGGCCTGGGACGTCGGCCTGACCTCGGCGGCGAACCCGGCCGTGCCGGCGGCCGACGGCACGTTCGCCGCGCAGCTGCTGGTGGTGCCGCGCGACCAGCTCGGGCCCCGCCGGATCCTGGCCACCGGCCCGGGTTTCGGCACCGTCCGCGCCGACTTCCGGGTGGTCCTGCCCGCCCAGCAGCCGCCCGGCCTGCTGTTCCGCGGCTGGTGAGGGGACGACGATGATCCACGAGGTGGACGAGGCGCTGCACGCGCTGCTGACCGACGAGATGCTCGCCGGCACCGACGTGCAGCTCGCCTTCGACGCGCCGACCCGGGAGTGGGAGGCCCGGCGCAACGCCCCGACGGTGAACCTGTTCCTCTACGACGTCCGCGAGGAGCTGACCCACCGCCGGGAGGGCCGGGTCGAGGAGTACGACTCCGCCGGCGCGGTCGTCGCGGAGCACCGCCCGCCCCGGTACTTCGCCCTGTCGTACCTGGTGACGGCGTGGACGGCGCAGCCGCAGGACGAGCACCGGCTGCTGTCGGTGCTGCTGGCCGGGCTGGTCGTGCACGACGTGCTGCCGCCGTCCCGGATGGTCGGCGGGCTGGCCGCGCTGGGCCTGACCGTGCCGATGAGCGTCGCGGTGCCGCCGTCGCGGGACCGGGGGCTGGCCGACATCTGGTCGGCCCTCGGGGGTTCGCTGAAGCCGTCGCTGGACCTGGTGGTGACCACGCCGATCGCGGCGTCCGCGACCTTCGCCGCCCAGCCCGTCACCGACGGGCTCCGGCTGCGCGCCGGGGACCGGACCGGCGGCGGGCCGGCGGTGGAGGTGGAGGCCCGGCGGCTGCGCCACCCGGATCCCGCCGACGGCGTCGCCCCCGTCGGGATACGCCGGGCGCGGGGCACCGCCGCCGAGCGGCAGCGCCGGCAGGGCACCGGCGGGCCGATCCGGGGCGACCGCCGGTGACCGCCACCGTCGACGCGGATGCCCGACGTGCCGCCGGGGGCTCCGTGAGCGGCACGGATGCCCGCCCCGGCCCCGGTGGCCCGGCGGGTGAGACGCCGACCGGCGGCCCCTCGGTCGCCGGCCCGGAGGCGGGACGCGCCGAGCCGCCCGGCACCGCGTACCTGCGGGCCCGGTTGTTCCTGGTGGAGCAGCGGGTCCGGCGGGCCGTGCTAACCGCGCGGGCGGCCGACCCGGCCCCGGACGACCCGCTGCGCGGGCTGCGGGTCTCCGACGACGACGCCTGGCGGCTCGTGGACGGTCCCGCCCCGCCCGCCCCCGACGAGATCGCCGCCGAGGCGGTGGCGGCCGCCGACCGGTGGGCCGGCCGCGCCCGGGCGGCGGGCGCGCGGGTGCCGCTGGCGGAGCTGGCGGCGGACTTCGCGCTGACCCCGCTGGACGTCGAGCTGCTGCTGATCGCGCTTCTGCCCGACCTGGACCGGCGCTACGAGAAGCTCTACGGCTACCTCAACGACGACGTGACCCGCCCCCGGGCCACGACCGGGCTGGCCCTGTCGCTCTGCGGCGTGGCCCCCGTCGCCGGGCCGGGGCGGGCGCGGCTCACCCCCGACGGGCCGCTGGTGGCCGGGGGCCTGCTCCTGGTCGAGGAGGCCGACCGGCCCTTCCTGACCCGCACCCTGCGGGTCCCCGACCGGGTCACCGGTCACCTGCTCGGCTCGGACGCCGTCGACGGGCGGGCCGACGGCCTGCTCCGCCGGCCGCCCGGGGTCGCGCCCGACGGGCCGGGCCCGGAGCCGGGGCGGGGTCGGTCGGCCGTCGGCGGGTTGGCGGCGGCGATCCGCGCCGGTGACCGGCTGGCCTACCTGCGGGAGGAGCCCGGCGGGACGGCCGAGGGGCTGGCCTGCGCCGCCCTCGCCGCCGCCGGCTGGTCGGTCCTGCTCCTCGACCTGGACGCGCTGGGCGGCGATCCGACACCGCCGGAGTCCCTCGCCGCCGTGGTCCGGGAGGCCCGGCTGCGCCGGGCGGGACTCGTCGCCGGCCCGGTCGACGCCCTGGACCCGGCGGCGGGCCCGGCCCACGCCCGGCTCCTGCGCCGGCTCACGGCGCTGCCCGTGCCGGTGCTGCTCACGGGCCGGTTGCGCTGGGATCCGGACTGGGCCGAGGAGTCCCCGCTGCTGGTGACCGCCGCCCCGGTCGGCGCGCCGCACCGGGCCCGGCTGTGGCGGGACACGCTGGCCGGGCGGCCGGTGGGGCTGGCCGCCGACGTCGACCCGGAGCGGGAGCTGGCCGCGTACGTGCTGACACCCGGCCAGGTGCGGCGGGCGGCGGTCGCGGCGGCGCAGCACGCGGCCCTCGACGGCGTCGACCGGGTCGCCGCGCGGCACGTGCGGGCGGGGGTGCGCTCGCAGAACGCGGCGGCGCTGGAGCGGCTGGCCCGGCGGGTGGAGCCCGCCGTCGGCTGGGACGACCTGGTCCTGCCCGCCCCGGTCCGGGAGCAGCTCGCCGAGCTGGCGCTGCGGGTGCGGCACCGCGAGCAGGTGCTGGGCGGGTGGCGGCTGCGCCCCGGCGGGGGCCGGGGGCGCGGGGTGACCGCCCTGTTCGCCGGGGACTCCGGCACGGGCAAGACGATGTCGGCCGAGGTGGTCGCCGCCGACCTGGGGCTCGACCTGTACGTGGTGGACCTGTCCACGGTGGTCGACAAGTACGTCGGCCAGACCGAGAAGAACCTGGAGCGGATCTTCACCGAGGCGGCCGGGGTCAACGGGGTGCTGCTGTTCGACGAGGCGGACGCGATCTTCGGCAAACGTTCCGAGGTCGGCGACGCGCACGACCGGTACGCCAACCTGGAGAGCGCGTACCTGTTGCAGCGGATGGAGTCGTTCGACGGGGTGGCCGTGCTGACCACGAACCTGCGGGCCAACCTGGACGAGGCGTTCCTGCGCCGGCTCGACGTGATCGTCGACTTCCCGGTGCCGGACGTGGCGCAGCGCCGGGCGCTGTGGGACCGGTGCCTCGGCACCGAGCTGCCCCGGGCCGCCGACGTCGACCTGGACCGGTGCGCCCTGGACTTCGAGCTGAGCGGGGGCGGCATCCGGGCCTGCGCGGTCAGCGCCGGCTACCTGGCCGCCGCGGCGGGCGGCCCGGTGACCATGGCGATGGTGACGGCCGCCGCCCGGCGCGAGTATCGCAAGCTGGGCCGGCTGGTCCTGCCGGCCGGGCCGGCGAACGGCGGGCGGGTCGCGCCGGGCGGCGGGGCGGGTGCCCGGCGCGCCTGACGGGAAACGGCCGGGCCGGCTCGCCGGCTCGTCGGCCCCGGCCGGCTCGTCGGCCCCGGCCGGTGTCGCCGGCTGGGCCGTCAGCCCTCGTCCATCGGGGACCCGGTGCGCGGGGGCGTGCCCGTCGCGGAGCCGCCCGACAGCGAGGCGCTGTCGGAGACCACGAAGTCGCGGTCGCTGCTGCGCTCCGACGAGTACGCCGCCCCGCCGTCCCGGAACGAGCCCTGCGAGTTGCGCTCGAAGTCGTGGCTGCGGTTACAGGTGGCGCACTCGATCTGGAGGTTGTCCAGGTCGTTGTACGCCGCCCGGGCCTCGGCCAGGTTCAGCACGCCCTTCGTGTGCAGGTAGGCCCGCCAGTCGACCTTGTGTCCGAGGTCGACGCCCGCGTAGCCGACGCCGTTCTTGCAGGACGCGCACTGCCACATCTGGATGATCTGGTCGGTCCACGGATCCGTGGTGGTGCGGCTGGGGCTGGCGTCCATCAGGGCCTGCCGGGTGCCGGGGATGCTGTCGGTGTCCTCGTACCAGCCGAGCTGGTTGCGGGTCAGGCCGTTGACGAAGTCGGCGACGGCGGCCTGGGTGGTCGCGTCCCTGACGCGCTCGTCGTAGGCCGGGCTCCGGTTGCCGGCCAGGCGGGCGTGGTCCTCGCCGGTGTACCACCGCTGGATCGGGCCGGCCGCATCGGCGGAGCGGGACACCGTGGCCGGCCCGCCGGCGGCGACCGCACCGGTGACCGCCGCGCCGCCCAGGTGGACGGCGTCGCCGGCCATCACCCGGGACGCCGTCGCCTCGGCCTCCCGCTCGAACCGGTCGTCGGGGTCGCTGACCCGCAGCCCGCTGCCGTCGTCGGTGCCCGCGACCGGGCCGAGGCGCTGCTGGACGACGTGGGTCAGCTCGTGCGCGAGGGTGTGCCGGTCGCCGCCGCCCTCGCCGAGCACCACGTGGCTGCCGGAGGTGTACGCCCGCGCGCCCAGCTCCGCCGCCGACGTGCGGGCCGCCGCGTCGTCGTGCACCCGCACGTCGGAGAAGTCCGCCCCGAGCCGCGCCTCCATGTCGGCGCGGATCGCCTCGTCGAGGGGGCGGCCGCCGCCGCGCAGCACCTCGGGCGCGGTGGAGCGTTGCACGGCGGGAAGGGTGGAGCGTTGCACGGCGGGCACGTCGTGGCCGCAGCCCGCGCCGTGCGTGTGCCGCTCCTGCTCGATCAGCCGAGTGGTCTCCCGGTTGCCCACCGTCCGTTGCAGGCTGAGCGCCTCCCCCGGGCCGGTGACGCCGGCCGGTGCGGCCCCGTCGACGCGCCGGGCGGCGGGCGGGGCGGGGCGCACCTGGTGCCGCCGCTCCCGCTCGGAATCATCGCGGGAGCCGGAGCGCTGGCCGGACCGTGGGGGACGCATGTCGGGGCCTCCTCGTGCCACGCGGGCATCGGATCCCGGGCGGGCATCGGCGTCTCACGGTAGCCCCGGCGGGACGACCGGTCGAGGTGCGCGCGGCCAGGCCCAGGGCCCGCTGCCTGCCCGGTGCCCGCCGGACGGCGCACGTCCGGCGGGCACCGGCGCCCCTGCCCCTGCGGGGCGGGAGTCTGCCCCCGCGCGGCCCGTAGGGACCTTCCCGCCGGCTCCCCGGCCGAGCAGGCTGGCCAGCGTCCGCCGACCTGGCAGAGGAGCTTGCATGCCGACGTACCTGTCCCCGGGCGTGTACGTGGAGGAGGTGCAGAGCGGTTCGCGTCCCATCGAGGGCGTCGGGACCGCGGTCACCGCCTTCCTGGGGTTCGCCGAGAAGGGGCCCTTCCACGCGCCGACCCTGGTCACCAACTGGAGCCAGTACGTCCAGCTCTTCGGCGGGATGGTCGAGGGCGCCTACCTGGCGCACGCGGTGTACGGGTACTTCGCCAACGGCGGGGGCGTCTGCTACGTCGTGCGGATCGGCGACCCGTCGACCGGCCGGACGACCGGCGGCCGGGGCGGGCAGAAGGCGCTGCCCGCCGGGGAGCCGTCGGCGCTCGGCACGTTCCGGGTCGCCGCCCTCCCGACCGGCGGCGGCGGCGGTGAGATCACCGTGGAGGTCGCCGACGTCGAGGGCGAGGGGGCCGGCGAGGACCGGTTCCGGCTCGTCGTGCACCGGGACGGCCAGGCGGTCGAGGAGTACGACGGCTCGTTCCGGCGCAACAGCAAGACCTCGGTGGTCAGCCAGGTCCGCGAGCGGTCCAACCTGATCACCATGGAGGAGGTCGGCCCGGCCAACGCGCTGGCCCGGCCCGCCAACCAGACCGTCGCCCTGGCCCCGGCCACCGCCCCCGGCGACGCCGTGCCGGCCGCCCTCACCGCCGGCGAGTTCGCCGGGGACGTCGACTCCCGCACCGGCCTGGCCGGGCTGGAGGCCATCGACGAGATCACCATGGTCGCCGCGCCGGACCTGATGGGTGCGTACCAGCAGGGGGTCGTCGACCTGGAGGCGGTCAAGGCCGCCCAGCTCGCCCTGATCTCGCACTGCGAGCAGATGGGCGACCGGATGGCCCTGCTCGACCCGCCGCCGGAGCTGACCGCCCAGCAGGTGCGCGCCTGGCGGCAGGACGAGGCCGGCTACGACTCCCGGTACGCGGCCCTCTACTACCCCTGGGTGAAGGTGTTCGACCCGAGCACCGGCCGGGCCGTGTTCCTGCCGCCGAGCGGGCACCTCGCCGGCCTCTGGTCGCGCAACGACACCGAGCGGGGCGTGCACAAGGCCCCCGCCAACGAGGTGGTGCGGGGCGTGGTCGACCTGCAGAACAACGTCACCAAGGGCGAGCAGGACCTGCTCAACCCGATCGGGGTCAACTGCATCCGGGCGTTCCCCGGGCGCGGCGTCCGGGTCTGGGGCGCGCGCACCCTCTCCTCCGACCCGGCGTGGCGCTACATCAACGTCCGGCGGCTGTTCAACTACGTCGAGGAGTCCATCCTCCTCGGCACGCAGTGGGTGGTGTTCGAGCCGAACGACCAGCGGCTGTGGGGCACGATCCGGCGCAACATCACCGCCTTCCTCACCGAGGAGTGGCGGCGGGGCGCCCTGTTCGGGGCGACGGCCGCCGAGGCCTTCTACGTCAAGTGCGACCAGGAGACCAACCCCCCGGAGGTGATCGACCGGGGCCAGGTGGTGTGCGAGATCGGCATCTGCCCGGTCAAGCCCGCCGAGTTCGTCGTCTTCCGGCTGGCGCAGTTCTCCGACAGCACCAGCCTGGTCAGCGACTGACCGGGCCAACCCTGACGAAAGGCGGCCACGATGGCCAGTGGTGACACCCTTATCGTGCACAGCTTCCAGGTGGAGCTGGGCGGCATCCAGGTGGAGCTGGTGCAGGAGGTCAGTGGCCTCACCGTCGAGCTGGACTCGATCGAGGTCAAGTCGGTGACCGCCACCGGCGAGCTGATCATCCGGAAGATCCCGGGGGCCCGGAAGGCCGGCGAGGTCACCATCACCCGGGGTCTCGACAAGAGCAGCGCCTTCACCGACTGGATCAAGGAGACGTTCCTGAAGGGCGCGGTGGAGGCGGCCCGGCAGAACATCAGCATCATCCTCAACAACGCCGACAAGTCCGAGACGCGGCGCTTCGACCTGTCCAACGCGTGGGTGAGCAAGTGGGAGGGGCCGGGGCTGAAGGCCGGCGACCCGACGGCGGCGACCGAGAAGGTCACCGTGGTCTACGAGGAGATCAGCGCGCAATGAGACGCCGTGGTGTCTCGGCCGGGGGCCTCGACACCCTCGTCGACCCGGCCGCCGGCCCGCAGGAGGCCGCCGCGCCGGTGGTCGCGCCGGCCGCGCCCGTCCGGCTCCAGACGGAGTTCACCTTCCAACTGCCCCGGGGGTACGTCGACGAGGACGGCACCGTGCACCGGGACGGCAGCATGCGGCTGGCGACCGCCCGCGACGAGCTGGCGCCCCTGGTGGACCTGCGGGTCAAGCAGAACCCGGCGTACCTGTCGATCGTGCTGCTCAGCCTGGTGATCACCCGGTTGGGCACGATCACCCAGGTGCGGGCGGAGGTCGTCGAACGCCTCTTCGCCTCCGACCTGGCGTTCCTCCAGGACCTGTACCGGCGGATCAACGCCGAGGGGCACACCCTCGCCGAGGTCACCTGCCCCGCGTGCGAGTCGGTCTTCGAGGTGGACCTGGCCGGTGGTCGCCCGGGGGAATCGTGACGTACGGGGCCGACCGGCTCCACGAGGAGGTCTCGTACGTCGCCTACCACTTCCACTGGCCGCATACCGAGATCCTCGACCTCACCCACGCCGAGCGGGCCCGGTACGTGGCGGAGATCGCCCGCATCAACACCCGGATGAACGAAGGTCAGTGACGCGCGATGGGGCTACGCGACAGGATGCGGCGGCTGGCCGCCGGCACCCGCGCCCGGGTGGCGGGCCCCGCCTCCGACGCCCGCCCGTCCTCCGCCCCGGCCGCGCCGACGGGGCCGACGCCGCCGCCCACCGCCACCGCCGATACCGGTGCTGCCGGTGATCCCGGGTGGCGGTCGCTGCCGCCGCTGCGGCGGGCGGTGTCCACGGGGCCGCTCCAGGTCGCCGACCTGCCCCGGTTCACCGACCGGCTCGCCACCTACCGCGACCCGACCCTGCGTACGCCGCTCGACCACCTGGTCAGCGACCAGGCGCCGCTCGGGGTCGTGCACGACCTGGCCCGGCCCCGCCCGGCTCGGCCGGACGCCGGGCGGCCGGCTCCGCACCTGCCCGCCGTCCAGCGGAGGGTTGCCGGTCTCCCCGCCGGCGACCCGGGTGCGGGCCGCCCGGCCGCCGAGCCGGCCCCCGTCGGCGTGGACGCGCCGACCGTGCCGCCGCGTGCGCCGGTCCCGCCCGTGACGCCGGCACCGCAGCCGGCGACGGCCGCGCCCTCGGTGGCCCGGCCTCCGGTGCCGGCCTCGGCGTCGGCCCCGACCTTGGCGGCGGCCCCACCCCTGGCCCCGGCCCCGAAGCCGGCTGCGGCACCGGCGGGCGCTGCGGGCCTGCCGCTGGCGGCGGCCCCGAAGCCGTCCGCGACCGCGTCAGCGGCACGGGCGGGGGCGCTGGTCAGCGCGCCGTCGCCGGGCCCGCTCCGCAGGCTGGCCGGCACGCCGCGCCCCGCCGTACCGGCCCGTCCGCCGGTCACGATCCAGCGGGCCGCGCCAGCGACCGCCGTTCCCCCTCCGACAGACGGTGGCCCATCGGCCGCCGAGCCGCGCCCCGCCGGCCCCGCCGCACCGACCGGCGGCCGGACCCGCACCGTTCCGGCCGCCCCCGACCCCGCACCCGCCGACGCCGCCCAGCGCACCGGCCCGCCGCCCGGCGGTGCCGCCGGCAGCGCGCCGTCCAGCCGACCGGGTGCCACGGCCCCACCCGCCGGCGACCCCCCGTCGGACGCCCCGGGCGGCGGGCCGGTGCCGGCCGCCGTCCCCGGTGGAGCTCCTCGGGGACACGTCGGGCCGCCGCCGGTGCGCCGTGCCGGCCGGCTGGGCCTCGGCGAACCACTGCCCGCGCTGCCCGAGACCGCCCGGCCCAGCGCGGCCGGACGGCCGGCCGTCCCCGGTGCCACCGCCGACAGCCGGACGGGCCGGAAGCCCTCCGGCCCCCCGCCGACGGTGCAGCGCACGCCGGCCGCCCGGGAGCCGGCCGCCCCGAGCGCCGGCCCGGACGCCCCGCCGGGCGGCGATCCGCTTCGGTCGGCCGGCCCCGGGGAACGCCGGCCCGTTCGCGCGGGCCTGGGACCGTCGCTGCCCGCAGACGGTCCACCCCCGGTGGTACGCCCGACCCCGCCGGCCCGCCCCGGCGCGCTCCCGCCCGACGCCGCCCGGGGCGGGGCCTCCCCGCCCGACGCACCGTCGGTCGTGGCCCCCGGGGGCGGTGCCGCTCGACCGCACCCCGCCCCGGCCGGCGGCCCCCCTCCGCCCGTGCTCCCGGCCCCGGCCAGCACGCCGACCACCCCGGCGGAGGGCACCCGGCCGTCGCCGGCCCCGACGGCCGGCCCGCGTCGCGCCGCGGGGGACGACCCGGGCCGCGCCCTGCCCCGACCGCCGCGTGCGCCGGTCCGGCCCGCGCTCGCCGGCGCGGTCGGCGGCGCCGCCGGGGCCTCGTCGCGGCCGGGGGTGCAGCGGCTCCGGTGGCGGCCCGCGCACCTGCCCGGGGCCGCGGCCGGCCCGCCGACGGCGGTCGCCCCGGCCGGCAGCTCCGGCCCGGGTGCCGCCGCCCGCGCCGTGCCGCCCACCCCGCCACCGCAGGACGTGTCGCCGGCCGGCATCGCACCGCCCGCCGGGTTCGCCCCGCAGGACGCACCGCCGCCCGCGCCGGCCCGGCCCCGCGCCGCGCCGACGGCCCGGGCTCCGCAGGACCCACCGCCCGCTCCCGCTGCCCAGGACGCGCCGCCCGCCTCCCCTGCACGGAGCGCGCCGGCCGGTGGCCAGGTCCCGTTGCTGGCCGAACGCGGGCTGTCCCTGGTGACCGGGGCACCGGAGCCAGCCGTTGCGGCCCCGGCCGGCGCGCGGGCCGGGGTGCCGGTGACCTGGCGGACGCGCGGCGCGGACGACCCCGGCCCGGCCTCCGCAGGGCCCTCCGGCGGGGCGGGACCATCGTCCGGCGGCCCGGTCGCCGTCCAGCGGTCCCCCCGCGCCGGCACGGGCGGCACGCCCCGTCCGGCGGTCACAGCCGACGGACGGCACGGCGGGGGGAACCCGGCCCGAGCCGGTCGGCACCGGCCGGGACCGGCCGGCGGGGGCGGGTCTGCCGGGGCCGGGGGCGGTCGGACACCGGGCGGGCCCGGCCCGGTCGGGTTCGGCGGGACCGGGCAAGACCACCGGGCCACGCCGGGAGGGCCGGGCGAACAGGCGGGCGGCGGATCGAGCGCCGGGCGGGGCTCGGCCCCCGTGCTCCTCCTCGCCGGGCCGGCCACCCCGGCACCGCACGGGTCACCGGGCACGTCGCGGCGGCCGGCCGGCTTCGCGGGCGTACCGCTGCCGACGCGGCGGGCGGCGGGCCCGGCGGCGGCCGGCGGACCGGACGACGCCACGGGCCCGGCGCGGCGGACGACCACGGTGGCCGGCCCCTCCGGCAGCGCACCGGCGGTCCTCCAGCGGGCCACGGCCCGACCGGACGCGGCGACCGGCACCGGGACGACGCCCGGCACCGGGAGCCGGGCGGAGGACGGCGGGCCCGCGCGGCGGGCCGCCCCACCGGCGGCCGGGGTCGTCCAGCGGCGGACCGCCACCGGGACCACGGGAACCACCGCGACCACCGGGACCGGGACCGCCGGGACCGCCCCGGAGCGGGACCCCGGGCTGGAGCCGGAGGCCCTGCTGCGGGGCTTCGACCGGCGGCACCTGGACGCCCTGGCCCACCGCCTCGTCGAGCCGGTGGGCCGACTGGTCCGGGCCGACCTGCGGGCCGCCCGGGAACGGACCGGCCGGTGGCGGGACGGCACCCGATGAGCCGGCGTACGGATCAGCACGAGAGGGGGGACGGCGATGGCCGGTGACGACCCGGGGACGAGCGTCCACTTCCGGCTCCAGATCGACGGCATCGACCTGGGCGACTGGAGCGGCTGCGACGGGCTCGGCTGTGAGGTCGAGCTGGAGCAGTACCAGGAGGGCGGCAACAACGAGTTCGTCTGGCAACTGCCGTCGCGGCTGCGCTACTCCAACGTCACTCTGACCCGCCCGCTGACCCGGGACACCGCCAAGGTCTCCAGCTATCTCGCGCAACTGCCCAGCGGGGTGCGCCGGGGCACCGCGCAGATCGCGGCGCTCCGGCCCGACCTGGCGATGCTGGTGCAGTGGGGCCTGGCCGACGTGGTGCTGGTGCGGTGGTCCGGGCCGTCGTTCGACCCGAACCGCTCGGAGGTGGCCAGCGAGAGCATCGAGCTGGCGTACCACGGCTTCCTGGAGGTCGGCGGATGAGGTCACGGGCCGGCAAGGTGGCGGCGCACCTGCAGCGGTACCAGCCGCCCACCTCGGGCGGGAACCAGCCGGGCGGGGCCCTCGGCGGGCCGATCACCTTCATGTTCAACCCGCAGCAGCTCGCGCTGACCAAGTCGGCGAGCTGGATCCCGCACGTGGTACGCGGGGCGGCGGACGTCGGGGTCGCCGAGTTCAGCGGCTCCGGGCCCCGGACGCTGAGCCTGGAGGTCTTCCTCGACGCCACGGACACCCACTCCCGCACCGTCCAGGACCGGGTCGACGCCCTGCTCACCTGCTGCGTGCCGACCAAGGCGAGCATCGCGGCGAAGGCGCCGTCCCCGCCGTGGGTGAAGTTCGCCTGGGGGCAGTTCCAGACGGTGTCGTTCTACTCGTACGTCAGCCAGGTCAACGCCACCTACAGCCTGTTCGACCCGGACGGCACCCCGCTGCGGGCGACCTGCTCGCTGACGCTCAACGAGGTCAGCGGCTCCACCCCGGGGCAGAACCCGACGTCGGGCAGCCGCACCGCCCGCCGGGTGCACCGGCTGGTCGCCGGGGACTCCCTGGAGCTGCTGGCCCACCGCGAGTACGGGGACCCGACCGCGTGGCGGGTCATCGCGGAGGCCAACGACATCGACGACCCGGTGCGGCTGCGCCCCGGCCGCCAACTCCTGCTGCCCGCGCCGGAGGAACTGCGTACCGGGGAGGGCTTCGATGTCCAGCGGTGACCACACCAACAACCTGGTGGTGGGCCTGCCCGGCACGCTGCCCCGGGCCTGGGCCGACCGGCTGGTGTCGGCGGTGGTGGAGGACAGCACGAACCTGGCCGCCACGGCGACCCTGCGCTTCCGCGACCAGCAGAGCCGGTTCCTGCGGGACAACGGGGTGACCATCGGCACGGACGTGACCGTCCGGGTCCGCACCGGCCGCGACGCCGCCCCGCTGCCGCTGTTCGCGGGGGAGGTGGTGACGCTGGAGTCGGAATACGACGGGGTCGGCACCTTCACCACCGTCCGGGCCCTGGACCTGTCGCACCGGCTGATGCGGGGGCAGCGGGTACGCAGCTTCGTCAACCGCAAGGCCTCCGACATCGCCCGGGAGGTCGCCGCCGCCGCCGGGATCCCGGTGGGCCGGATCGACCCCACCCCCACGGTGTACGAGACGGTCACCCAGCCGAACGTCGACGACTGGGAGTTCCTCAAGATGCTCGCGGTCGACAACGACGCCGAGGTGGTGGTGGTCGACGGCCGGTTCTTCTTCCGCCGCTCGGTGCGGGCCGCCGCCGCGCCGGGCGCGGGGGTCACCGCCGAGCAGAGCCCGTTCGTGGTGGAGATGAACGAGAACCTGCTGTCGGTGCGCTCCACCGTCACCTCCGTCGGTCAGGTGGCCGGGGTGACGGTGCGCGGCTGGGACGTGCGGGCGAAGCGGCCGGTGCGCACGGAGGTCGCCACCGACGCCAGCGACGAGGTGCAGATCGGCACCACCCCGGCGAAGGTCGCCCAGCCGTTCGGCACGGCCCGGCTCTGCGTGGCGGACGTGCCCTACCGGACGGCGGCCGAGACGCGGGCGGTGGCCGGGGCGGTGGCGGCCGACGTGACGGCGGCCTTCGCGGAGCTGGAGGTGGGGATCCGGGGCAACCCCCGGCTGCGGGCCGGGGTGCCGCTGTCGTTGCAGCAGGTGGGTGCCCCGTTCGAGGGGAAGTACACGATCACGGCGAGCCGGCACGTCTTCGGCCCCGCCCAGCTCTACGAGACGTGGCTGACGGTCAGCGGCCGGCAGGACCGGTCGACGTGGGGCCTGACCACGGGGGCCACCGCCCCCGCGCGGGCGGCCCGGATCCCGGGGCTGGCCGTCGCGATCGTCACCAACACCAAGGCCGACGTGGACCGCCGGCACCCCGAGCGGGTCGGCCAGGGCTGGGTGCGGCTGCGCTTCCCGTGGCTGACCGACGCGCCGGACTACGAGACGGACTGGGTGCGTACGGTGCAGCTCGGCGGCGTCGGCGGGGGCGGGGTGTTCTGCCCGGAGGTCAACGACGAGGTCCTCGTGGGCTTCGAGCAGGGGCTGCTGGACCGCCCGTACGTCATCGGGGGGCTCTACAACGGGGTGGACAAGCCGTCGGTGCACGAGGGCGCGCTGGTGGACGCCTCGTCGGGGCGGATCAACCGGCGCTCGCTGGCCTCGCGTCGCGGGGACCGGATCGAGTTCCTGGAGTCGGCGCTGCCCTCGGGCCCGCGCGGGATCCGGCTGACCACGGCCCGGGACCGGCTGACCGTGCACCTCGACGACCGGCGTACGGCCGTGGTGGTGCACAGCGACGGCAGCGTGGAGATCGAGGCCCGGCAGCAGGTCACGGTGAAGGGGCGGGGCATCACCCTCGACGCCGGGGCGGGCGAGCTGACCCTCAAGGGCCGGTCGGTGAGCATCGACGGCGGCACCCAGGTCGACATCCAGGCACCACTCGTGAAGCTCAACTGACCGGAGGGACGCTCATGCCGCCGGCCGCGCGCATCGGTGACAAGATCAGCCACCTGGCCACCGGGGTCACCCCGGGGCCGCCCACGGGGACCATCGGGCCGCCGGGCGGGCAGCCCCTGCCGCCGGGCACGCCCGGCGCCCCGCTGCTCGGGGTGTCCAGCGTGCTCATCGCCGGCAGGCCGGCCGCCGTGGTCGGCACGGTCTGCGTCTGCGAGAAGCCGCCGCAGCACGCCCTGCTGCTGCTGACCAACCGGATCGTGCCGGCGGTGCCGCCGCCGCTGCGCCGGGTGCTGATCGGCGGGCACCAGGCGGCCCGGCGCGGCGACGCCACCGGTTGCAAGGCCGTGGTGAGCACCGGGGCGACGACCGTGCTGATCGGCGGGTGAGGCGGCGGTGGCCGAGCAGTTCATCGGGGCGGGCTGGGCGTTCCCGCTGCGCACCGACGCCACCGGCGGGATCGCCCTGGTGGACCGGGAACGGGAGATCGTCGAGGCGATCGGGCTCATCCTCGGCACCGCGCCGGGCGAGCGGCCGATGCGGCCGGAGTTCGGGTGCGGGGTGCACGACTACGTCTTCGCCCCGGCCGACGAGAACACCGCCGGGCGGATCGCCTTCGAGGTGCGCCGGGCGCTGGACCGGTGGGAGCCGCGCATCGACGTCACCGACGTGGTGATCAACTTCGACGCCGAGGACGCCGGCCTGCTCTACATCGACGTCCGCTACTCGATCCGGGGCACCAACGACCCGCGCAACCTGGTCTTCCCGTTCTATGTCATCCCCTCCCACGAGGAGAGCGCCCTCTCGCGCGGGGGAAGCAACCACGAGGAAAGCGCCGCCTGATGCCGCTGCCCGCGCCCAACCTGGACGACCGCCGCTTCCAGCAGCTCGTCGACGAGGCGAAACGCTTCATCCAGCAGCGCTGCCCGGAGTGGAGCGACCACAACGTCTCCGACCCCGGGGTGACCCTCGTCGAGACGTTCGCCCACATGGTCGACCAGTTGCTCTACCGGCTCAACCGGGTGCCGGAGAAGAACTACCTGGCGTTCCTCGACCTGATCGGGGTGCGGCCGTTCCCGCCCACCGCCGCCCGGGGCGACGTCACGTTCTGGCTGTCGGGCCCGCAGACGCAGCCGGTGGTGCTGCGCGCCGGCACGGAGGTCGGCACCGAACGCACCCAGACCGACGAGGCCGTCGTGTTCACCACCTCGGCGGACCTGGCGGTGGTGCCCTGCGAGCTGGCCCGGCTGCGCAGCCACCCCGCCGAGGGCCCGCCGGCGGACCGGACGGAGGAACTGCTCGACGGCCGGGACGTGTCCTGCTTCCCCGCCGTCCCGTCGGTGGGCGACGCCATGCTCGTCGGCCTCTCCGCCGCCGTGCCGTCCTGCGCGGTGCTGCTGCGGATGGACAGCCGGGTGGAGGGCGTGGGCGTCGACCCGCGCCAACCGCCGCTGGTGTGGGAGGCGTGGACGGGTGAGGGCTGGTCGCCGTGCGTCGTCGACCACGACGACACCGGCGGGCTGAACCGGCCCGGCGAGGTGGTGCTGCACGTGCCCGCCGCCCACGTCACCTCCGTGGTGGCCGGGCAGCGGGCCGGCTGGCTGCGGTGCCGGCTGGTGGCGGCCCGTCCCGGCCAGCCGTTCTACGCCGCGTCGCCGACGGTGCGTTCGGTGGAGGCGGCCACGATCGGCGGCACCGTCGGCGCCGTGCACGCCGAGACGGTCCTCGGCGAGCAGGTCGGCGAGGCGGAGGGGGTGCCCGGCCAGCGGCTGACGGTGGCCCGGCCGCCCATCGTCCCCGACGAGCACCCGCTGGTGGTGGAGAGCAGCGACGGCACCGGGTGGCTGGAGTGGACGGAGGTGGAGACCTTCGGCGGCTCCGGGCCGGGCGACCGGCACGTCGTCGTCGACCGCACCGCCGGGGAGATACTGTTCGGTCCGGCGGTCCGGCAGCCCGACGGCACCCTGCGCCGCTACGGTGCCGTGCCGACGGCCGGTTCCCGGATCCGGGTGCGGCGCTACCGCACCGGGGGCGGGCACGGCGGCAACGTCGCCCGGGGCGCCCTGGCCGTGCTGCGCAGCTCGATGCCGTACGTGTCGCGGGTGGAGAACCGGGCCCCCGCCACCGGCGGTGTCGACGGGGAGACCGTCGCGGAGGCCCGGCTGCGGGGGCCGGTGCAGCTGCGGGCCCAGGACCGGGCGGTCACCGCCCGCGACTACGAGCTGCTGGCCCGGCAGGCGTGCCCGGCCGCCGCCCGGGTCCGGTGCCTGCCCGCCGGTGACGGCAGCGCGGCCGGCGGCGTACGCCTGCTGGTGGTGCCGGAGGCCGTCGCCGACGAGGAGGGCCGCCTCCACTTCGAGGACCTCGTTCCCCCGGACGGGATGCTCGCCACCATCGCCGAGCACCTGGACGCCCGCCGCCCGATCGGGGCCCGGCTGGTCGTGGAGCCGCCCTTCTACCAGGGCGTCACGGTCGTCGCCCGGCTCGTCCCCCGCCCCGACACCGCCGTGGCCCAGCTCCGGGCCGAGGCGACGGCCACCCTCTACCGCTATCTCGACCCGGTGCGCGGCGGGCCGGAGGGGACCGGCTGGCCGTTCGGGCGACAGGTGCACTCCGGCGAGGTCTTCGGGGTCCTGCAACGGCTGCCGGGGGTCGAGGTCGTCGAGGAGGTACGCATGTTCCCCGCCGACCCGCTGACGGGCCGCCGGGGCGAGCAGGTGCCCCGGATCGAGCTGGACCGGCACGCCCTCGTCTTCTCCCACCAGCACCAGGTCCGCGTCGACGAGCACCGGTCGGGTGCCTGAGCAGGAGGGGGCACGCATGCGCGCCGCCGTCGAGGGGCTGGCCACGCCCGATCCGCTGGGCCGGCGGCTGCCCGCCGTCTACGCCGCCGACGACCTGGCCCAGCGCCTGACCGGCGCGTACGACCAGGTGATCGCGCCGGTGCACGCCACCCTGGACAGCCTGTGGGCGTACTTCGACCCGGCGCTGGCCCCGCCCGACTTCGTGGACTGGCTGGGCGGCTGGGTCGCCGCCGGTGGCCCGCCCGACGGGGCCGGCGACGACCGTCGGCGGGTGGTCGCCGGTGCGGTCGCCCGGCACCGCGTACGCGGCACGGCCGCCGCGCTCGCCGAGGAGGTGCGACTGGCCACGGGACTCGCCGCGGAGATCGTCGAGAGCGGCGGCACCACCTGGTCGGCCACCCCCGGCGGCGAGCTGCCCGGCTCCCCCGAGCCGGCCCTGACGGTGCGGATCCGCGTCGCCGAGCCGGGCCCGGCCCTCGCGGCGCGGCTGCGGGCGGTCATCGAGGCGAACCGGCCGGCGCACGTGCCGTACACGGTGGAGGTGCTGCCGCCCGACGGCGGCGCGGCGACGGGCGGGGCGCGATGAGGACCTGCGACAACTGCGGCGCCGAGGTGACGCCCGGCGACGGTTTCTGCGGCAACTGCGGCGCGTTCCTCGCCTGGAACGACCCCGTGCCGCCGCCCGCCCCGGCGGCCACGGCCACCGCCGTCGGGGCGCCTGCGGCGCGGGACACCACGACCGACGCCGCCCGGGACACCAGGGTCGGGGACACCGGGGCCGGGGAGAGCGGGGCCGGGGCCGGGGAGAGCGTGGTCGGGGACACCGCCGGGCCCGGCGCGGACACCGCCGCCGAGCCCGTCACCGCCGCCGAGGACACCGCCGCGCGGCGGGCCGCCGCGCTCGTCGTGCCGGTGCGTCCCGTCGACGACGACGGGCCCGACCGGCCCGGCCCGGTGCCCGCGGCGGTCCCCGCCGAGCTGCCGCCCGCCGCCGACCAGCCCCGCGCGGTGCGGCCCGGGCTGCCCGTGGCCCCCGCGCCGGTGGTCCGCGACTTCGCCGGGGACGCCGCCGGCGCGCCCGACGACGTGGTCTGTCCGGCCTGCGGCACCGGCAACCCGGCCGGCCGGTCGTTCTGCCGCCGCTGCGGCGGGCCGCTGGCCGCGCCGGCGGGCCCGGCGGCGGCGGTGCCGTGGTGGCGTCGCCTGCGCTGGCCCCGGCGGCGGCCCGGCCGGGGCGGGCTGCGCCGGCTGCTCGCGGTGCTCCTCGTCCTGGCTCTGCTCGCCGTGGCGGCCTGGGCGGCGGTCCGGTTCGGCCCCCGGGCCGTCGACGCGGTCCGCGACCGCACGACGACGCCCGAGGCCGTCCTGCCCAGCGCCGTGGTGGCCTCCAGCGAGGCGCGCGGGCATCCCGCCCGGTCCCTGGTGGACGGCCTGAACAACCGGTACTGGGCGCCCGCCGCCGACCGGCCCGCCACCGGGCAGTACGTGGAGCTGACCTTCGACCCGCCGATCCGGCTGATGGACCTGATCGTGCACACCGGGGCGTCGCCGCAGCAGGACGTCTTCGTGCGGCAGGCGCGGCCGGCCGAGCTGACGCTGACCCTGTGGACCGGGGACGGCCCGAGCAGCACCCGGCAGCTACGCCTGAGCGACCGGCCGGGGCCGCAGACCTTCCACCACGTCGTCGGCGGGGTGACCCGGCTCCGGTTGACCATCGACGCCAGCTACGGCGCACAGCGGGGACGGGAGGTGGCGCTGGCCGAGGTGGAGGTGTTCAGGCGGCCGTGACGTGCACGGGCCGCACGCCTGCCGGGCGGGGCACACCCAGCGACCGGAGCACCCGCTCGTACGTCTGCTGGCTGCGCCGGGACGCGGCCACGTCGCCGGCCCGGCGCTGCGCGGCCACGAGCAGCCGCCAGCCGTCGTCGTGGTAGCCGTCCAGCTCCAGCGCCCGCCGGGCGGCCAGCGCCGCCGCCCGCGCCCGCCCCTGGTCCAGTTCCACCCGCGCGAGCAGCGCCGCCGCCTCCGTCGCCCGCGCGCGGTACCGCTCCCGGTCCGCGACCACCCATTCGGCGGTCCCGTCCTCCGGCAGCAGGTCACCGGTGTAGTGGTCGAGTGCGCCGCGCAGCGCCCCGGTGACCGCCGTGGCGTCGCCGGTCGGCCCGGCGCGCCGGGCGACGGCCAGTGCCGCCTCGAAGGCCAGCACGTCGCTGCCGCCGCCCGGCCCGGGGTCCAGCAGGTAGGAGGCCCCGTCCCGCACGACGAACCGGGACGCGCCCCGGGCCACCCCGGGCTCCAGGAAGGTGCGCAGGGTCGACACGCTCACGTGCAGGTTGTTGACGGCGGCCCGCTCCGGCAGCTCCGGCCAGAGCGCTGCCATGATCCGCTCCCGGTGCACGGGCCGGCCGGCCTCGGCCGCCAGGTAGCGCATCAGCGTCCGGACCCGGGGCCGGACGCCCGACCAGCCGACCGGGACGCCGTCCAGCTCCAGCCGGAACCCGCCGAAGCACCGCAGCCACAGGCCCGGATGTGCCGCCGGATCGATCGGGCGCTCCCTCGAAGTCATGTGATCCGTCTCCCTTGTCGCCACGGCGACGCCGACCGCGCGCCGGTCCGCGTCGGACGCCGGCACCGGGCCGCGCAGGCGACGACGCCGGGACGGCGCGGGCGGGACGGCCGGAATGGGAGGTGGCGACGTCGACGCCACGGGGGGACAGTGTGCGCGGCGCGCGGGGGACATGGACAGCCGTCATTTTGGGGACTTCTCCGGCATCTACCATCGGTAGCGCTCGGTACCCGCCGGGGTCCGGGCGTCCCTCCTTCCCGGGAGCAACCTGATGCCGACCGTCGATCCGCCCGACGCCGGCCCCGCGCCGGTCGTCGTCCGGTGGGACCGCCTGAGCGGCGAACGCTGGCCGGAACTCGCCGCGCTCACCGCCGACGGGCTGGTGCTGCTCGTGCTGCCCCGCGCCACGACGGTCGACCCGCTGGCGTTGCTCGCCGCCGGGGCCCGGGCCGTCCTGCGCGACGGCGACGGCGTCGACGAGCTGGAGCTGGCCCGCTCGGCGGTGCTCACCGGCGGGTCGTACCTGTCGCGGAGCGTGGCGACGCTGGTCGGCGGCCGGACCGACGGCGGCGGGCGGGCGGCCCCGGGCGCGCCGGAGGTGTCGCTGGGCCCCCGGGAGGTGGAGACGCTGCGGTGCATCGCGCAGGGCCTCACCCACCGGCAGGTCGCCCACCGCCTCGGCGTCACGGAGCAGACCGTCAACACGTACGCCAAGCGGCTGCGCCGCAAGCTCGGGGCCGCCAACAAGGCGGAGCTGACCCGGCGGGCGGTGGAACTCGGCTACCTGTCGGCGTGACGGGCGTTCTTGCCGGTCGTCTTGCCTCGCCTCGCCACCCGCAGCGTAGTTGACTGCTCACCGAGAGGTGGGCGATGTTCGACGTGTGTGTGGTGGTGGCCGAGCCGCTGGCCCGGCGCGGGGTGCGCCAGCTCATCGACGGCAACGACCGGGTGCGGAGCCTGCGCACCGTCGACGCCGTGAGCGAGGTGGCGGCCGGGGCGGGGACGGTCGTCGTCCTGGTCGACCCGCCGGAGCAGGTGCTCCGCTGGTCCTGCGCCCGGCACCCCACCCTGGTGATGGTGCCGGAGTCCGCGAAGGGCGCGACGCTGGACGCGATCCGGGCCGGCGCGCGGTCGGTGGTGAGCACCGCGACCGAGCGTACCCAGTTGGGGATCGCCCTCGACGTGGCGGCGGCCGGCGGGTTCTACCTGTGCCCGACGCTGTCCGCCCGACTCCGGGCCTGCGCGGCCGGCCCGGACCCGGCGCGGCCGGCGGCCGGCGGCGCTCGGGGCCCGGCCGGCGGGGGCCCGGCCTGCGCGCCGGGGCCGGGCCTCGGTCGCGACCGGGCACGTCTCCGGCCGCCCGGCCGGCCCGCGCTCGCTCCCCGCGAGGCCGCGACGCTGACGCTGATCGCCCAGGGGCTGACGCACGCGCAGGCCGCCCGCCGGCTCGGCATCTCCGAGGCGACGGTGAACACCTACCTCACCCGGATCAGGTCCAAGCTGGACGTCGGCAACAAGGCCGAACTGACCCGCGAGGCGATCACCCTCGGCCTGGTGCGGCGTCGACCGGGCAGCGCCGACCCGGTCAGCTGAGGGGGTCGCCCCCCTCGGCCAGCACGCCCCGGCTGCGCAGGTGGGCCGCCAGCCGGCACCGGGCCGCCTCCCGCTCCCCGGTGGCCTCGTCACCGGCGAGCCGCTCGGCGGCGAAGAGCGCCAGCAGCGGGTGCAGGACGTAGCGGCCGGGGGCGGTGCCGACGCCGAGCAGCCCCGCGTCGACCAGCCTGTCGAGCCGGTCCTCGGCGACCGGCACCGGCTCGCCGGACAGCGCCGCGGCCACCGGCGCGGTGCACTGCGCCAGCGGGGCCACGCCCAGCAGCCGGAACGTGCGCCGGACGGCCGGGTCGAGCAGCCGGTACGACCGTTCGAACGCGCCGCGTACCTGGATGTCGCCGGCCCGCAGCAGGTCGAGCCGGCGGCGCTCGTCGCGGAGCCGCTCCACGAAGCACTGCGCGCTCCACTCGGGCCGGACCGCGAGCCGGTTCACGGCCGCCCGGAGGGCGAGCGGCAGCCCGCCGCAGAGCCGGCCCAGTTCCGCCGCCGCCTGGCTGTCGACGGCGATCCGCCCGCCGCCCACCGACGCGGCGAGCAGGGCGCGCGTCTCGGCGTCGGACAGCACGCCCAGCGGCATCCGGTCCGCCCCGACCAGCCCGGCCAGCGCGTTGCGGCTGGACACCAGCACCAGCCAGCCCGGCCCACCCGGCAGCAGGGGCCGCACCTGCGCCTCGTCCCGCGCGTCGTCCAGCACCAGCAGGCCGCGCCGGTCGGCCGCGAGCGTGCGCCAGAGGGTCAGCCCGGCATCCGTGGAGGGCGGTGCGGCGGTCACCCCGAGGGCGGTCAGCAACTGGTCGAGGGCCTGCGCCAGGGTCGTCGGCTCGTCGTCCATGCCCCGCAGGTCCACGAACAGGGGCCCACCCGGGAAGCGGTGCGCCTGCTCGTGGGCGGCGTGCACCACCAGGCTGGACTTGCCGACCCCGGGCACGCCGCTGACGACCACGACCCGGCTGACCCCGGCCCGCCCGGCCGCCTCGGCCGCGCCGGCCAGCCGGCGCAGTTCCCCGGCCCGGCCGGCGAAGTCGGCCAGGTCACCGGGGAGGGAGCCCGCCCCGTCGTCCCACCCGCCCCCACGGGCGGCGGTGAGCAGCCGGGAACGGTCCGGCTCGGAGAGGCGGAGCCGGTCGGCCAGTTCCTGCATGGTGCGACGCTGCGGCCGGGCGACGCGGCCGAGCTCCAGGTTGCGCACCGTCCGCACGGCGACGCCCGCGAGGTCGGCCAGTTCCTCCTGGGTCAGGCCGGCGGCCGCGCGGTGCCGCCGCAGCAGGGCCCCCAGCCGACCGGTCATCCCGGCGCCCCCGGGACGCCGACCTCATCCGTGAACGTCACCCCACGGATAGTTACAGAAACCGCGGGCCGCTGCCCAACCCCGGCCTCGCCGAACGACCGGAAAGATCGATCACGACTTATAGTGTGGCCATGGCCTGGCAACCGGTGATGGCGATCGACGAGGCGCGGGCGTGGCTCGCCGAGATCCTGGCCGGCGCCGACCGGCTCCGGGTGGAGGCGGTCGACGGCGGCCGGGTGGTCTGCGCCGCCGGGCCCGACGGGCTCGAACGCCGCATCGACGGGGCGCTGTCCGGGCCGGCGATGTTCTGGGCGATCGACCTGGCCGGCTTCGTCGCGGTGAACGTGCTGGTCGGGCCGACGCCCGCGATGGCGCTGGCCAACAGCAGCATCAGCTTCCTGGAGCCGGCCGAGCCGGGCGTGCTGCGGGTCGCCGCGGAGGTGGTCAGCCTCGCCAGCCGCTCGGCGGTCGTGGACGCGCGGGCCACGGACCACCGTGGCCGGCTGGTCGCCCTGGCCACGCTGCACTTCGCGCTGCCGTCGCGGGCCGCCCGGGCGGCCACGCTCGCCGCCCGGGCCGGGGCGTAGCCGCCCACCGGCGGCGGCCACGTGGCCGGCGAGGCCGGAGCGAGGCCGACCGGGCCCGAGCCGGGCGGAGGCGCCGGCTGGGGCGGTCAGGCCGGGGCGGAGAGGTAGGTGCCACGCTGCCACGGGTAGCCGGGCAGCGAGACGACCGCCCGGCCGGGCGGGGCCGGCACCGGCTCGTCCGCGCCGAGCGCCCGCACGGCCGGGTGGGTCTCGCCTGCGGCCAGGGCCGCCAGCGCCGTCGCCGCGCCGCCCGGCTCGGCCGCCTCGACCCACACCGCGTGCTTGAGCCGGGTGCGGCCGCCGGTGACGGTCGACGCGAACGCCGGGTAGTCCGCCCCGGGCAGGGCGGCCAGGTGTGCCGCGTACCGGCCGGCGAGCTCGGCGAGCGCGCCCGGGGTGGCGGCCGACACGGGGAAGCCGCGCGGGGCGGGCACCGCTGCGGCCGGCTCGGGCGGCGGCGCCGGGGACAGCACCGCGAAGGCGTTGGTGCCGCTCATCCCGTACGAGCTCGTCGACGCGCAGGGGCCCAGCCGGTCGTCGTCCCAGGGCACCGCCTCCGCCGGGATCTCGATGCCGGTGCCGGACAGGTCGACGCGCGGGTTGAGCGCCCGGTAGTTGGCCTGCGGGGCGATCGTGCGGTGGTGCAGGCACAGCACGGCCTTCACCAGCCCGAGCACCCCGGCGGCCGACTCGGTGTGCCCGAGGTTGCCCTTCACCGAGCCCACGTACAGCGGGCGGCCGTCGCGGCGGCCGAGCGCGGCCACGACCGCCTCCAGCTCGGCGGGGTCGCCCAGCGGGGTGCCCGTGCCGTGCGCCTCGTGGTAGCCGACATCCCGCGCGGACACGCCGGCCGCCGCGAGGACGGTGTCGATGAGCCCCGCCTGGGCGGACACGTTCGGCGTCGTGAACGTCGCCGTGCGCCCGTCGTGGTTGATTCCGGTGCCGCCGATCACGGCGAGGACGCGGTCGCGGTCCCGGCGGGCGTCGGCGAGCCGCTTGAGCAGCAGCAGGCCGCAGCCCTCGCCCCGGACGAACCCGTTCGCGTCGGCGTCGAACGGGCGGGAGCGGCCCTGCGGCGACAGCGCGCCGGTCTGCGCCACCGCCCGGGTGGTGCCCGGGGCGAGGACCAGGTTGACGCCGCCCGCGAGGGCCACGTCGCAGTCGCCGGCGGCCAGCGCCCGGCACGCGGTGTGCACGGACACCAGCGACGACGAGCACGCCGTGTCCAGCGCGAACACCGGACCCCCCAACCCCAGGGTGTACGCGACGCGGCCGGCGGCGAAGGCGTGGCCGTTGCCGATGGTCCAGTAGGAGTTGGGGTCGCCGGAGAGCCACTGCCAGTAGTCCCGGCCGGTGATGCCGACGAACACGCCGGTGGACGCGGCGACGGCGGCGACGGGGATCGCCGCGTGCTCGAACGCCTCCCAGGCGACCTCCAGCAGCAGCCGGTGCTGCGGGTCGAGCACCCGGGCCTCCTTCGGCGCGATGCCGAAGAACTTCGGGTCGAAGTCGAACGCCGCGTCGAGGTAACCGCCCCGGGTGACCATGCCGTCCCACGCCGCGCCGAACGCGTCGCGCCGGTCGGCCGGCAGGTCGCCGGTGAGGTCGCGGGCGTGCAGGATGGCCGACCAGTACGCGTCGAGGTCGGCGATGCCGCCCGGCGCGCGGACGGCCATCCCGACCACCGCGATCGGTGTGCCCACTACAGGACCCGGTGCATCCAGCCGTGGGTGTCCTCGGCCCGGCCGTACTGGATGTCGAGCAGGTGGGTGCGGAACTGGCGGGTGTACTTGCCGGGGGTGCCGTCGCCGACCTCGGCGGCGAACTCCTCGCTCTTGAACCCGATGATCGGGGTGATCACGGCGGCGGTGCCGGCCGCGAACGCCTCCGTGACCGTGCCGTCGGCGAGCCCGTCGCGGATCTCGTCCATGCCGATCGACCGCTGCACCGGGTCGAGGCCGTGCTCGGCGGCCAGCGTCAGCACGCTGTCGCGGGTCACCCCGTCGAGGATCGTGCCGAGGCTCGGGGTGACGAGCTGCTGGTCGCGGGTCACGAAGAAGACGTTCATGGTGCCCGACTCGTCGATGTCGCGGCGCTGCTCGCCGCCCAGGTAGAGCACCTGCTCGCAGCCGTGCCCCAGCGCCTCGCGCTGCGGGGCGAGGCTCGCGGCGTAGTTGCCGCCGCACTTGGCCGCCCCGGTGCCGCCGATCGACGCCCGGCTGTACTTCGTGGAGATCCACAGCGTCACGCCGGTGACCCCGTTGGGGAAGTACGACCCGGCCGGGCAGGCGATCACGCAGTAGGTGACCTGCTGCGCCGGCCGCACCCCGAGGAACGCCTCCGAGGCGAACATGAACGGGCGCAGGTAGAGGCTCTGCTCCCCGCCGTACGGCGGCACCCACGCCTCGTCGGCGCGGACCAGCGCGGCGACGCTCTCGACGAAGGTCTCCTCGTCCAGCTCGGGCAGGACCATCCGGTCGGCGGACGCGGCGAACCGGCGCGCGTTGAGGCCGGGCCGGAACAGCCAGATGCTGCCGTCGGCGCGGCGGAACGCCTTGAGCCCTTCGAGGATCTCCTGCGCGTAGTGCAGGACGGCCGCGCCGGGGTGCAGGGTGAACGGGGCCAGCGCGGTGACCTGGTGGTCGTGCCAGCCGGCGTCGGGCGTCCACGTCACGGTGACCATGTGGTCGGTGAAGTGCCGGCCGAACCCGGGGTCGGCGAGGATCTCCTCCCGCGCCTGCGGGGAAGTCGGGTGGTCGGTTCGCCGCAACCGGAACTCGGCGGTCATCTGGGCTCTCCTCGGGACGGTGGCGCGGTGAAGACGGCGACGCAGTTCTGCCCGCCGAAGCCGAAGGCGTTGGTGAACGCGGCCCGCACGGGCATCTCCCTGGCCTGGTGCGGCACGTAGTCCAGGTCGCACTCCGGGTCCGGCTCGTGCAGGTTGATCGTGGGCGGCACGACCTGCTCGCGGATCGCCATGGCGCACACCATCGCGCCGAGCGCCCCGGCCGCGCCGATCAGGTGGCCGAGCATCGACTTGGGCGCGCTGACCGCCACCCGGTCGGCGGCGTCGCCGAGCGCGGCGCGGATCGCCACGGTCTCCGTGCGGTCGTTGGCCTTCGTCGAGGTGCCGTGGGCGCAGATGTAGTCGACGTCGTCGGGGCGCAGCCCGGAGCGGGCCACGGCCTGCCGGATCGCGGCGGCGGCGTGCACGCCGCCCGGGGCGGGGGCGCTCACGTGGAACGCGTCGCTGGTCAACGCGCCACCGGCGAGGGTGGCGTAGGGGGTGGCCCCCCGGCGGCGGGCGTGCCCGGCCGACTCCAGGACCAGCACCACCGCGCCCTCGCCGAAGACGAAGCCGTCGCGGTCGGCGGCGAACGGCCGGCTCGCGCCGGCCGGGTCGGCGTTGCGCTCGGACATCGCGCCCATGCTCACCAGGCCGGCGAACATGGCCGGGGTGATCGCCGCGTCGGTGCCGCCGCAGACGACCACGTCCGCCTCGCCGGCGAGGATCAGGCGGCGGGCGTCGAGCAGCGCGTACGCGCCGCTGGCGCAGGCCAGGGCGCTGGCGTTGACGGGCCCGTGCGCGCCCAGGTCGATGGCTATCTCGCAGGCCGGCATGTTGGTCAGCGAGGACGGCACGAACTGGGCGCTGGGCGCGGACGGCACGGGCGCGAGGAGCCCCCGGGTGGCCGCCTCGACGGTGTCGAAGCCGGCGACGGCCGCGTTGACCACCACGCCCACCCGGTCGGCGTGCTCGGGGTCGACGGTCAGCCGCGCGTCGGCGACCGCCTCCCGCGCGGCGACGACCGCGAATTGGCTGAACCGCGCCATCCGGCGGGCCCGCTTCGGGGTGAAGTGCGCCGCCGGGTCGAAGCCCCGCACCTCGGCGGCGATGCGGGTGGGCAGGTCGGCGGCGTCGAACGCGGTGATCGCGCCGACGCCGGACTTGCCGGCCAGCAGGCCGTGCCAGGTGCTCTCCCGGTCGAGGCCGAGCGGCGTGACGGCGCCGATGCCGGTGATGACGACGTCGCCCCCTACCATCGCGCCACGGCCCCACTTCTCAGGCATCGAACGACCCACCGCAGACTATCAATCGCCGTGTCCGCGCGGCAGTTGTCCGCACGGCGGTCGCCACCCGCGCCAGCCCTCCCGCCGGTCGCGCCAGCCCTCCCGCCGGTCGCCCGGACGGCACCGCCGGTCATGCCGGCCGCCCCGGGCCGCGCGCCACGACGGGCGCGCCCCGCCAGGCGTCGGGCCCGGCCCCGGCGGGCGGGGCCGCCGCGCAGGCGACGTACCCGTCGGGCGCGGCCACGCCCGTGCGGCCCGGCAGCAGGGCGAGCACGCGCCGGTGCAACTCCTCCGGTACGGCCGACGCGTCGGCGACGTACGCCGTCAGCCCGGTGCCCGGCGCGGGCCCGTCGGCAAGGACGGCGACCTCGACGCCCCCGGCCGCCTCGCGGACCAGCTCCGCCACGTCGGCGGGGCGCACCCAGCCGGCGGGGGTACGCACCCAGTCCGCGCCCCGCACGGCGGGGGCGAGGCCGATCCGGCCGGGGATCTCGGCGACGCCGACCTCCTCGGCGACCGCGTCGCACAGCAGCGTCTCGATGCCCCGCACGATGGTCTCGCCGAGCGCGCCCGGCAGGTACGTCGTGTCCACCAGCAGGCCGAGGCGGCAGACGCCCTCGCCGCCGTTGCTGGCGGCGACCATGAACTTCATGTCGCTGCGCGGCAACGGGTCCAGCCGCGTGTAGCGGGATCCGGCGCGCAGCTCGGCGAGCCGGTCGGGCCCCGGTTCCGGGCCGGTGACCGCCCAGTCGTTGCCCCGGTGGCCGTTGTTGAAGTAGGTGGAGAGGTCGAACGACACGCCCCGCCGCCGGCCCGTCTCCTCGACCACCGTCGCGACGGCGCGCGGGTCGCACTGCGCCCGGCGGTACGCGTCGAACGCTGGGCGGTGGGTCTGCCGGATGGCGGTGAGCAGGTCCACGTCGCGCGGCACGGTGAACGCCAGCAGCGCGTCCAGGGTGTTCAGCGCGATCAGGTCGCGGCTGCGCCGGTCGAGCCGGTTGCCCGTGATCAGCTTGAGTACGGCGGTGTCGTGGCCGTTGTAGGCGGTCAGCACGAGCGTGGTGAGGCAGAGCAGCACGGTCGAGAACGACGTGCGGGTGCGCGCCGCGAGGGTGGCCGCCGCCGCGGCGACCGCCGCCGAGTCGAGCAGGTGCCGCTCGATGGGCTGGTCGCCGGTTGCCGCGCGCGGCAGGTCGAACATGGAGGCCGGCGCGGTCGACAGGCCCTGTTCCCAGTGCCGCAGCCCGAGCCGGCTCTGCTGCTGACCGGCGGGTGAGCCCTCGAAGGCGGCCTGCTCCAGCGCCTGCGGCACGCCGACGCCGGCCGACGGCTCGACACCGGCGGGCGGCCCGAAAGCGGCGGCCGCCGCCGGCTCCGGCTGCCCGCGCTGCTCGGAGTCGCCGCTGAGCCCGGCGCGCAGGAGGTCGACGAACGTGGTGAACGCCCAGCCGTCGAACGCCAGGTGCGACCCGACGAGCGCCACGGCGGTGACCCGGCGTTCCCCGTCGACGACGCAGCCGACCCGCAGCGGCCACTCGGCCTCGTGGTCGAACGCGGTCTCCGCCAGCCGCCCGGCCAGCTCCCCCGCGACGCGCGCCGGGTCGTCGTGCCCGTCGGCCACCACGACGTCGTACGCCCCCGAGGCGTGGACCTCCTGGCGGGGCTGGCCCGACCGGGCCACGTACCGGGTCCGCAGCGTCTGGTGCGCCTCGACCAGTCCCCGCAGGGCCGCGAGCAGCCGGGCCTGCCCGACGGGTTCGGCGAGCACGAGGGGCTGGCCGATGTTGAACTGGTTCGCCTCCTTGCCGAACCACTGCATCGCGTCCCACATCACGCTCTGCGCCCAGGTCAGCGGCCCGGACGCGGCCTCGCCGACGGCGAACGGCAGGTCGAGCACGGCCGTCTCCGGCGGGCCGCCGGTGGTCGCGTCACGCACGGTGCCCCCCGTTCACCGGCGCGGCGGACGGGCGACCGCCCTTCGGGGTGAGGCGCAGCGGCAGGTGGTCGAGCCCCCGGAACGCCGGGCTGGGGATCTTGACCAGCTCGCCGATCAGCTCGATGTCGTCGGTGCGCTCGATGAGCAGGCGCAGGAACGTCGCCGCCTGGAGGCGGGCCAGGTGCATGCCGACGCAGGTGTGGATGCCCGCCCCGAAGCCCAGGTGCCCGTCGGTGCGGCGGTCGATCCGGTAGGCGTTCGGGTCGGGGAACTTGCGCGGGTCGCGGTTGGCCGCCGCGAACGACAGCTCGACCCGGGCGTCCCTCGGGATGGTGGTGTTGCCGACGACGACGTCGGTCGTGGCGGTGCGGAAGACGTTCTGCACGGGCGGGTAGAAGCGGGCCGTCTCCTCGATCGTCGCCGGGATCAGCTCGGGCCGGTCGCGCACCAGGCGGAACTGGTCGGGGTGGTTCAGCAGCGCGTCCAGCATGTTGCCCAGGAAGTGCGTCATGGTCTCCTGGCCGCCGACGAGCAGGGTGAGGCAGAGCCAGAGGATCTCGTTCTCGGTCACCCCGCCCTCCTCGGCGGCGGCGAACAGCTTCGACACCACGTCGCTGCGGGGCGGCTGCGTCCGGCGCTCCTCCAGCAGCCCGCCGAGGAACGTGGACAGGCCGGCGACGGAGGAGAGCGCGGACTTGGCGGCCCGCAGCCGCAGCGCGTTCTCGTCGGGGTCGTCCGGGGCGTCCTCGCCGACCTTGGCGTTGGCGATGAAGCTCTCCAGCACCCCGGCGGTCAGCTTGAGCTTGGCCAGGTTGTCGCTGGGCACCCCGACGATCGTGGTGACCACCTTGACGGGCAGCAGGATGATCGCCTGCTGGACGAGGTCGATGTCGCCGGTGGCGACGGCCTCGTCGAGCAGCTCGCCGCAGACCTGCTCGATGAACGGCCGCCAGAACTGCACGCCACGGGGCGAGAAGTCGTGCCGGATCAGCCCGCGCATCCGGGTGTGGTCGGGCTGGTCGAGCCCGAACAGCACGGGCAGCGTGGACCGGTGGTAGGCGATCCCCTCGGCCGAGGACAGCCCGCCGTGGTCCTTCGCCGCCGCGCGCACGTGGTCGTACCGGATGACCAGCCACATGTCGCGGTCGGCCAGGTACAGCGGCTCCTCGTGGCGCAGCAGCTCGGCGTACGCGGGATAGGGGTCGTCCATGGCGCTCGGGGAGAAGGGGTCGAACTCTGCGGTGTGCGTCGCGCTGGTCACTGACGGGTCCTCCGGACTTCGCTGTGGCTGGTGGGCCGGACCTCGGCGTCCGCCCCGGTCACCGGTACGCCCTCGCCTGTAGCTCGAACATCTCCGCGTAGAGGCCGTCGGCGGCGATCAGGTCGGCGTGACAGCCCAGCTCGGCGACCCGGCCGTCGGCGAGCACCACGATCAGGTCGGCGAGCTGGACGGTGGAGAAGCGGTGCGACACGAACACGCTGACCGCGCCGGTGGCGGCGGCGACCCGGGCGGCCTGGAGCCGGTACCGCTCGAACATGGCGTGCTCGGCCTCGGCGTCGAGGGCGGCGGCGGGCTCGTCGAGGACGACCAGCAGGGGGTCGTCGCGCATGAACGCCCGGCCGAGAGCGAGCTTCTGCCACTGACCGCCGGAGAGCTCGGCCCCGTCGGCGTACTCGCGGCCGAGCGGGGTGTCCAGGCCGGCTTCGAGCTGCCCGACGAGGTCGTCCGCGCCGGCACGCCCCAACGCGGCACGCACCGCCGGCTCGTCGTCGAGCCGGGGCAGGTCGCCGACGCCGACGGTCCGCCGGGCCGGCAGTTCGAGGCGTACGAAGTCCTGGAAGCCGGCCGCGATCCGGGCCCGCCACCCGGGCAGCGACAGGTCGGTCAGGTCGACGCCGTCGACGAGCACCCGGCCGGCGGTCGGGCGCAGCAGCCCGCAGACGAGCTTGACGAGGGTGGTCTTGCCGGCGCCGTTGTCGCCGACGATCGCCACGGTCGCGCCCGCCGGCAGGTGCAGGTCGAGCGCGGCGAGCACCGGCTGCTCCCCGCCGGGATAGCGCAGCTCGACGCCGACGAGCCGGATGCCGTGGCGCAGCCGCGCCGGCGCCGGCGCGGCCGAACCGGCGGGGGCGGTCGGGTCGCCGGGACCGGCGGGCAGGGCACCGGGCCGGTCGGCGCGCTCCCCGGCCCGGACCAGCCCGTGCACCTCGTCGAGCCGCTGGTAGACGCTGCGCAGCCGCTGGAGGTCCTGGAGGACGCCGACCGCGGCGGCCACCTGCTGATTGACCTGCGCCGCGATGGTGATGACCAGGATGACGTCGCCCACGCCCCGGCGGCCGGCGACGGCGTCGCGCAGGATCAGGAGCACGGCGGCGATGTAGCCGCCCGCGAACGCCAGTTGCCCGAGCATGCGGACGAGGCTCGCCACGGCCTGCGTGCGCCACAGCCGCCGGGTGGCGTCCTGCCGGAACGCCCCGTGCCGGCGGCGCACCTCCTGCTCCAGGCCGAAGACCCGCAGCTCCTTGCCGGACGCGGCGTGGGTGGCGAGGCGGAACAGGCCCAGGGCCCGGCGGGTGGACTCGGCGCTGGCCTCCCGCGACCGGTCGACCATGCGCTCCGCCCACCGGCCGGCCAGCAGCGGCGGCACGGCGACCAGCGGCAGCAACAGCAGCAGCGGGTGCAGCGAGGCGAGCACCGCCGTCGTCAGCGTCATGGCGACGGCCAGGCCGACGCCGGTCAGCACGGCCTGGAGGCCGACGCGGAGCTGCTCGACGTCCTCCTCCAGGATCCTGACCTTGTCGGCGAACTCGGGCTGCTCGAAGTGGGCCATCCCGGCCGAGCCGTTGGTGGCGTCCATCAGCTCCTGGTGCAGGTGCAGGACGTCCAGCTCCGACAGCTCGAAGTAGGCGATGTGCGCGAAGTGGCCGAGGGTCAGGCCGGCGATCAGCAGCACCGCCACGGCGACCCCGGCGAGGCTCGCGGCGACCGGCCGCCCGGCGTTCGCGGCCTCGAACAGGACGCGCAGCATGATCGCCACCAGGGGCCACGCCGCCGCGCCGGCGACGACGAGGACCAGCGCCGTGACGGCCTTGCGCCGGTCCTGACGCAGCGAGGTCCGCCACAGCGACCAGGCGGCCGACAAAAGTCCACGACTCATCCGGGGCTCCGCTCCTGTCCGATCTCCACCGGCCCGCCGTCGCCGTCCGGGCGGTCGTCGAGGAACCGGGCCGCCTGCAACTCGAACAGCCGGGCGTACCGGCCGCCGTGGCGCAGCAGCTCGTCGTGCGAGCCCTGCTCGGCGACCCGCCCCTCGGCCAGCACGACGATGTGGTCGGCGCGGCGCACGGTGGCGAACCGGTGCGAGATGAGGACCGTGGTGACGCCCGCCGTGGCGGCGATGATCTCGTCGAAGAACCGCGCCTCGGCGCGGACGTCCAGGCTGGCCGTCGGCTCGTCGAGGACGAGCACCGACGCGCCGTGGCGGACGGCGAACAACGCCCGGGCGATGGCGAGCCGCTGCCACTGGCCGCCGGAGAGGTCCACCCCGCCGCGTAGCTGCCCGGACAGCGGGGTGTCCAGTCCCTGCGGCAGCGCGTCGAGCGTGTCCAGGATGCCCGCCGCCTCGGCCGCCGCCCGGATGCCGGCGAGGTCACCGGCGTGTCCGGCGGCACCGAGCGCGATGTTGTCGGCGGCGCTGGCCTCGTACCGCAGGTAGTCCTGGAAGATCACGGCGAGGTTGCCGCGCCATCGCGCCACGGGTAGGGCGTCGACGGGCTGCCCGCCCGCGGTGATCCGGCCCGACGTCGGGGTCGCCAGCCGGGCGAGCAGCTTGACCAGGGTGGTCTTGCCGGCGCCGTTGAGCCCCACGATCGCGGTGCACCTGCCCGGGGGCAGGGTGAGGTCCAGGTCGGTGAACACGGGCGCGGACCGGTGCGGGTAGCGGTAGGACACCGACTCGAAGCGGATCGGCCCGGCGGCGGGCGGCGGGCCCGGCTCCCCGGCCGGGCGCGGCGCGGGCGGGAGCGCGGGTGCCGGGGCGGAGCGGGCCCGCATGCCGGCGCGGAACTCGTCGACCGCGCGGTAGGCGTTCATGCCGAACTGGGTCTGCACGTCGGCCTCGGGATAGAACTCGCCGAGCTGGATCGCCGCCAGGACCGCCTGGATGACCAGCGCCAGCCGGGTGAGGTCGACGTCCCGCTGCCCGCCGGCCACGCCCAGCGCGGCGAGGACCGCGACGAGCACCACCAGCCCGAGGGCCGTGTAGCCGAAGTAGGGCCGCAGGTAGACGCGGCGGCGCTCGGCCCAGACCGGGCGCATCCAGTCCAGGTAGGCCACCGCGTACTGCTCGCGCAGCCACGGCAGGAGGCCGAAGACGCGGATCTCCTTGGCCGCCGGCCTGCCGGTGGCGACGGAGCGGAAGTACGTCAGCCGGCGCACCCGGGCCACGATCGTGCCGTAGATCGCCGCGTACTTGCGCAGGCCACCGCGCTGCCCGTGGCGGAACGCCAGGACGGCGGCGAGCAGGCCCACGCCCGCGAGCCAGGAGAACACCACGCCGACGACCACCGCGTACCCGGTGAGCTGGCCGTAGCGGGCGAGCAGCGCCAGCATCCCGGCGCAGGCGGCCCCGGGGCTCTGGATGCCCTGCTCCACCTCGCGGGACGCCTCGCTGAGCCGGTCGGTCAGCGCCCGGTCGTCGAGCGGTTCCATGCCCGGGCTGCTCAGCGCGGCGGCCATCAGCTCGTCGGCGACCCACCCGTCGACGCGGCGCTGGACCAGCAGCCCGGTGGTGAGCTGGAGCTGGGCCAGCAGTTGCTGCGCGCTGAGCGCGGCGGCGGCGACGACGAACGCGGTCACCAGCCGTCCGAACGCGGGCGAGTCCACCCCGTCGCGGACGGCGGCGGGCAGCCGCCCGACGAGCAGGCTCGTCATCACGATGAACAGCACCGGCGCGGCGGCCAGCAGCACGTTGTTGACGACGGCGGCGGTCACCGCCGCCCAGCCCGCGCGCGGCAGCAGCCGCACGATGCGCCACCGGTCCACGGCGGTGCGCCGCAGCACGCCGAGCGCGGGTATACGTTCCGGCCCGTCGACGGTCATACCCGTTCCTCGATCCCCAAGAGTTGGCCGGCGCGGTCCTGCGCGCGCCGGAACGCCTCCGCCGCCGCCGCGCCCTCGGCGAAGGCCCGCACCGCGTCCAGCCCCGCGGTGTCCCGCGCGCCGCCGACGACGTGGTGCCAGACGCCGGCCGCGCGCACCGTCGCCACGAGACCGTCGTCGGGCACCTGCCCGGCGGCGATCACCACCGTGTCGGCGGGTACGACGCGCGGCTGCCCCTCGGCGTCGGCGAAGTGCACCCCGGCCGGGCTGATCCGCAGGTCGCGGACGCCGGGCACGACGTCGACCCGCTGCCGGCGCAGCTCGGCGAGCACCGCCCACCGCGTCGAGCGCCCCAGCCGGGGGCCGAGCCGGCGGCCCCGGTGCAGCACCGTGACCCGCCGTGCCGGCCCGGCCGGGTGGCTGGCCAGGTGCGCCACGTCCACGGCGACGCCGCCCCCGCCGATGACGACGACGCGTTCCCCCAGCGCGCCGTCGGCGAAGGCCGCCGGGTAGCCGAGCACGTGCGGCAGGTCGACGCCGGGGATCGACGCGGGCCGGGGCAGCACGCCGGTGGCGACGACCACCCCGGCGTAGCCGCCGAGCAGGTCCCGGTCGGCGGCGGTGATCCGGCGACCGGTGCGCAGCGCGACGCCGAGCCGGGCCAGCTCGGTGACGAGGAACCCGACCGCAGCGAGGTAGTCGGACTTGCCGGGCACCCGGCCCGCCAGCCGGAACTGGCCGCCGGGCTCGTCGTCGGCCTCGTACACGGTGACCCGGTGCCCGGCCAGCGCAAGCCCGTGGGCGGCCCTGAGGCCCGCCGGGCCGGCCCCGACGACGGCGACCCGGCGGGGCGACGCGGCGGGCCTCGCCGCCGGCTCGTGCTCGCGCCCGACGCGGGGGTTGACCATGCAGGACACCGGCTCGTCGGCCAGCGACCGGTCGATGCAGGCCTGGTTGCAGGCCACGCAGACGTTCACCGGCCGGCCGGCGCGGGCGTTGGCGACCAGCGCCGGGTCGGCGAGGAACGGCCGCGCCATGGACACCAGGTCCAGCGGCGTGCCGGCGAGGACGGCCTCGGCCTGCGACAGCCGGTTGATCCGGTTGCTGGCCAGCACGGGGAGCGCGCCGACGGCTGCCTTGACCGCCGCCGCCACCGGCACCCAGTGCCCGGGCGGGACCACGGCCTGCACGGTGGGGACCGGGGACTCGTGCCAGCCGACCCCGACGTTGAGGGCGTCCGCGCCGGCTGCGGCGAGCGCGCGGGCGTACGCCAGCACGTCGTCGCGGGTGGTGCCGCCGGCCAGCAGGTCGTCGCCGGTCATCCGCACGATCACCGGAAAGTCGGGGCCGACGGCCGCGCGCACCGCCCGGACCACCGCCACCGGGAAACGGGACCGCCGCTGCGGGTCGCCGCCCCACTCGTCGTCGCGGAGGTTCGTCAGCGGGGAGAGGAACTGGTCGAGCAGGTAGCCCTCGGAGCCCATGATCTCCACGGCGGCGAAGCCGAGGTCGCGGGCGTGGGCGGCCCCCCGGGCGAAGTCCGCGACCGTGCGCGCGATGCCGGCGGCGTCGAGCGCGGTCGGGGTGTGCCGGGAGAACGCGCTGTAGACGGCGGACGGGGCGACCGGGTGGGGGCCGCCCGCCGGGGGCCGGGCGTACCGCCCGGCGTGGAACAGTTGCAGGGCGAGCAGCCCCCCGGCGGCGCGCACCTCGGCGGCGACGCGCCGCAGCCGGGCCCGGAACCGGGCGTCGTCGAGCACGCCGTAACCCGGCCCCCCGGCGCCCTCCGGGCTGACGGCCGCGCCGCCGGTGACCATCAGCCCGGCCCCGCCCCGGGCCCGCTCGACGTAGAACGCCGCCAGCGCCGCGCCGCCGTCGTCGCGGGCCTCCCAGCCCAGGTGCATGGCCCCGGTGACGACGCGGTGCGGCAGCGCCAGCCGGCCGATCCGGCCGGGGCGCAGCACGTGCTCCAGGCCGGTCGTCATGTCAGGGGGGCGGTCAGGTCCTGGACGAACGGCGGCGAGACGATCGACAGGCCGCCGTCGGCGACGATGGTCTGCCCGGTGATGTACTCGGCCGCCGGGGAGAGCAGGAACGCGACGACGTCGGCGATCTCCTGGGCGGTGCCCATCCGCCCCTTGGGGATCTTGGGCAGCACCGTGGACAGCGGGGCCATCCCGGGCACGTCGTAGAAGTACTGCGACGACTCGGTCTCGATGATGCCGCCGTTGACCGCGTTGACGTTGATGCCGCGTTCGCCGAACTCCAGGGCCATGTAGCGCACCCACGCCTCGATCGCGGCCTTGGCCGCGCCGAGGTTCGCGTACGTGGGGTAGGCGCGGATGCTGCCGTAGCTGGACAGGGCCACGATCCGGCCGCCGTCGGGCATCAGCCGCACCGCGTGCTGGCAGCCGAGCACGAACGCGCGCAGGTTCATCGCGTACGAGCGGTCGAGGTGGTGGACCTTCAGGTCCATGATGTTCTTGAACGAGCTGGCCGCCGCGTTGCAGACGAAGTAGTCGAGGGTGCCGAACTCCTGCTCGGCGGCGGCGAACAGCCGGTCGATCTCCTCGGGCTGCTCGACGTCGGCGGCCACGGTGAGCGCCCGGCCGCCGAGCTGCTCGATCTCCTTGCGGACCTGGTCGGCCAGCTCCGCGTTCTTCTTGTAGTTGACGACGACCGAGCCGCCGCCCCGGGCCAGGGTGAGCGCGAGGGCCCGCCCGATGCCCCGGGAGCTGCCGGTGATCAGTGCGGTCTTGCCGTGGTAGCTCGTCACCGTTGCCCCGCCAGGATCTCTCGTGCGATGACCGTCTTCTGGATCTCGTTGGTGCCTTCCTCGAAGCGCTGGGCGCGGGCGTCCCGGTAGACGCGCTCGATGGGGCTGCCCTCCCAGTAGCCGATGCCGCCGTGCGCCTGCAACGCCTTGTCGGTGACCCGGGTCAGCATGTCGACGGCGACCAGCTTGGCCATCGAGGACAGCGCGTCCGCGTCGGCGGCCCCCGCCTCCCACCGCCGGGCCGCGTGCAGGGTGAGCTGCCGGGCGGCCTCGATGTCGGCGGCGTTCTCGGCGAGCGCGAAGGCGATCGCCTGTCGGGCGGTCAGCGGCTTGCCGAAGGTGACCCGGCGGCGCGCGTGGGCGACCGCGAGCTCCTGGGCGCGGCGGGCCAGGCCGACGCAGGTCATGGCGACGCCGATGCGGCTGGGTGTGAGGAAGCCGCCGAGGGCGACCGCGAGGCCCGCGCCCTCCTCGCCGAGCCGGTTGGCCACCGGCACCCGGGCCCCGTCGAAGATCAGGTGGGCGTGGTCGGTGCCGCGCACCCCCATGGTGTCGGCCATCGGCTCGACCCGGACACCCGGGACGTGCCGGTCCACCATGAGCGCGACGGTGCCGTCCTTGCCGGTGGTGCCGGCGAGCCGGGCGAACAGCAGCCAGTAGTCGCAGCTCACCCCGAAGGTGATCAGGTGTTTCTCGCCGGAGAGGAGATAGGTGTCGCCGTCGCGGACCACGCTGGCGCGCAGGTCGGCCCCGGTGCCGGCGGTGGGTTCGGTGAGGGTGAACGCCACCCGCAGGTCGCCGGCCACCTGCGGAAGCACGAACCGCTTGCGCTGCTCGTCGGTGGCGAACTGGTCCATGGCCCGCCAGACGCCGTTGCAGACGTGCACGATCATCCGCAGCGACGCGTGGGACATGGAGAACAGTTCGAGCAGCCGCAGGTACTGCGTGAAGGAGAGCCCGGCGCCGCCGTACTCGGCCGGGGCGGCCAGCCGCAGGTAGCCACGGTCGCGCAGGTCGTCCCAGAGCTGCGGCGGCACCGCCCGGGTGCGCTCGATGGTCTCGGCGTATTCCTCGCCGGGCCCGCGGACGAACGCCTCGACCTCGTGGGCGAGCGTCGCGAACGCCTCGCCGTCGTCGTCGGTCACGTGGCCTCCTCGCTGATGATCTGCTTGAGCTGGTCTCGCAGCACGAACTTCTGCACCTTGCCGACCACGTTGCGGGGCAGCTCGGGCACGGTCTCCAGCCGCTCGGGCCAGTACTGCTTGGCGACCTTGCGCCCGTCCAGGAACCGCCGCATCCCGTCGAGCGTGAGCGGTTCCGGCGCACTCCCCGGCCCGGCCACCGGCCCGGCCGCCGCCGGCCCGGCCACCGGTCCCGCCTCCGCCGGTCCGGTTGCCTCCGGTGCCGGCTGCGGCACGACGAAGGCGCAGGCCCGCTCGCCCAGGCGCGGGTCCGGCATCGCGACGATCGCCACGTCGCGGACGGCCGGGTGGGTGTGCAGGAGCTGCTCCACCTCGGCCACCGGGATCTTCTCCCCGCCCCGGTTGATGACGTCGCGCACCCGGCCGGTGATCCGCACGAACCCGGCCGCGTCGATGACCGCCAGGTCCCCGCTGCGGTACCAGCCGTCGGGCGTCAGGGCGGCGGCCGTCCACTCGGGATGGTCGAGGTAGCCGGCGAAGAGGCAGTCGCCGCCGACCTCGAAGTTGCCCTCGGTGCCGGCGGGCAGGACGCTGCCGTCGTCGCCGGTGACCCGGATCCGCACGCCGCGCAGCGCGCGGCCGTCCGTGCCCCAGGCGCGGGCCGGCTCGTCGGTCGGCGCGGCGAGCGTGCCGAGGCAGGACTCGGTGGAGCCCCACGCGCCGCACACCGCCGCCCCCAGGGTGCGGGTGGCCCGCTCGGCGAGGGCGCGGGGCACCGCCGCGCCGGTGGCGACGAAGACGCGCAGCGCCTCGGGCGGCCCGCCGCCGGCCTCGACGGCGTCCACCAGGTCGGCGAGGAACGGCGTGGCGGCCTGGACGAAGGTCGCGCCGGTGCGGTGCAGCGTGGCCAGGGCGGCGGGCCCGCTCCAGACCGGCTCCAGCACGACCGGCGCGCCGAGGACGAAGCCGACCCACATGCCGTAGAGGAAGCCGGTCTGGTGCGCCAGGGGCGACGGCACGTACAACCGGTCGGCCGCCGTGAGCCCGAGGTGGCGGGCCTGCATGGCCGCCGCGCGGGTCAGCGTGTCGGCGCGGTGCAGCACGCCCTTGGGCTGGCCCGACGTGCCCGAGGTGAACATGAGCTGGGCGAGGGCGTCCGGGGCGGGCCGGCGGGCGGAAAGGGCCGCCGCGCCGGGGCGCTGCCGGGCGAGGGCCGCGCCGAACCGCTGCCACCGCGCGGCCGGGCCGGCCTCCGGTGCCGCACCGGGCGACGCCGGGCCCGCCAGCTCCGGGCCCGGGGACGCCGCACCCGGGGACAGCGCGCCCCCCGCCGGCAGCGGGCCGTCGCCGCCGACGACGAGGACGTGCGCCACGGCCGGCGCGCCGGGCGCGGCCAGCACCGCTGCGGTCTCGGCGACGTGGTCGCGCCCCCGGAAGGCGGCGGGCACCACGAACACCCGCGCCCGCGAGCGGCGCAGCAGGTCGTCGACCTCCCGCTCGCGGAAGAACGGCATCATCGGGCAGCAGACCGCGCCGATCCGCAGGGTGGCGAGGGTGAGCACGACGAACTCGTGCCAGTTGGGCAGCTGCCAGGCGACGACCTCGCCCGGGGCGACGCCCAGCTCCAGCAGCAGCGCCGCCGCGGCGTCCGCGCGCCGGTCCAGCTCCCCCCAGGTGAGTACGCCGCCCGGCCGCCCCGGCGAGGCGGCCTCGATCACGGCGGCGGCGTCGGGGCGGGCGTGGGCGTGCCGGCGCACCAGGTCGGCGGGGCCGGTGGCGGCCAGCCGGGCCGGGGACGGCAGCGCCGCCGGGCGGGCCGGCTCCCGGTCGGCCGGCGGCCTGTCGACCGGGGCCCGGTCGACGGACATGTTCAGGCCGACCGCGTTCATCTGGTCGAGGAACTGCGGGTAGGAGATCCGGTGGGCGTTGGGGTAGGTGAGCCGGCTCTCGCCGGAGGCCCGGGACGCGGCCACGGCCAGGGCCATCAGCACCCGGTGGTCGTTGAACGACGACAGGTCGGCCTCCCGCAGCCGGTCCACACCGTCGCAGACGAGCCGGTCGGCGTCCAGCCGCACCCGCCCGCCCATCCGGTTGAGCTGGAGCATCGCGGCCACCCGGTCGGACTCCTTGAGCCGGACGTGCGCCACGTTCTCCAGGACGGTGCTGCCCCGGGCGTGGGCCCCCAGCACGCTGAGCACCGGGAGCATGTCGGGCACGGCGCGGCAGTCGACGCGTACGCCGGTCAGCCGGGACCCGTCGTGCCGCACCCGGGTCCAGCCGGTGGCCGGGTCGCGCAGCAGCGGCAGGCCCATCTCGCGCAGGTGGTCCAGCAGGTCGGCCTCGGGGTGGTCGACCTCGCCCGACGGGCCGGCCGGCAACCCCCGGAAGAGGACGTCGGACGGGTGCAGGGCCGCCGCCGCCAGGCCGAAGGCCGCCGCGCCGACGTCGGGCGGCAGGTGGATCTCGGCGGGGGTGGCCCGCTGCCCCGGCTCGATCTCGAACCGCCGCCCGTCCGCGCCGACGCTCACGTGCAGGCCGAACCGCCGCATCATCGCGATGGTCAGGTCGACGTAGGAGCGCTCGTTGAACGGCCCGACGACGTCGACCACGGTCGGGCCCGTGGCGAACGGGCCGACCAGCAGCAGGCTGGAGATCCACTGCGAGAGGGTGCCCGGGATCTCCACCCGGCCCCCGGTCGGCGGGCGGGCCGGGACCCGGATCGGCAGGAGCCCGCCGGTGGACCCGATCTCCACGCCGATGCCGGCCAGCGCGTCGAGCAGCGGACCGATGGGCCGCCGCCGGAAGTACTTCTGGCCGGTGATCGTGACCGGCGACCCGGCCAGCGCGGCGAGCCCGGTCAGGAAGTAGAGCGTCGTGCCGGAGCTGCCGACCGAGACCTCCGGGCGGACCGGCCGGTAGGGGCCGCCCCGCACCACGAACGTGTCGTCGTCGACGGTGATCGAGGTGCCGAGGTCCCGCAGGGCGGCGATGGTGTGGCGCACGTGGCCGGCGCCGCAGGCGCCGTGGATGCGGCTCGTGCCGTCGGCGAGCGACGCCAGCATCAGCGCGCGGTGGGCATGGTATTTCGATGCCGGTATGTCGAGTTCCCCCACGAGGGGTTCGCTGGTCCCCTTGATGACAAGACGCACGGTCGCTCCCCGCAGTGTGTGTCAGCCGGTCGCGGTCTCGCCGCGCGACGCCGTCGTCCCGCCCGCCGGTGCCGTCGCGGCGGGGGGCACGCCGGTGCCCGTCGCCGGCGACACGCCGACCCCGCCGAAGACGGCGTGCATGCCGCCGTCGGCGTGCACCACCTGCCCCGTGGTGTGCCGGGACAGGTCCGACAGCAGGAACAGGACCGCGCCGACGACGCGCGCCGGGTCGGCGCGGTCCCAGCCCAGCGGGGCCCACCGCTCGTACTGGTCGGCCAGCTCGGCGAAGGTGCGCACCCCGCGCGCCGACACGGTCTCGACCGGGCCGGCGGCGACCAGGTTGACCCGGATGCCGGACGGCCCGAGGTGCAGCGCGAGGTAGCGGGCGACGGCCTCCAGCGCCGACTTGTAGACCCCCATCCAGCCGTAGCCGGGCAGGGCGCGGGTGGAGTCGACGGTCAGGCCGACCGCCGCGCCGCCGCCCGGCGCGCGCGCGAGCAGCGGCGCGAGCGCGGTGGTGAGCTGCTGGAAGGAGTACGCCGACGCCCGGAACCCGTCGAGCACGCCGCTGGCCGGCGCGCTGACGAAGCCCGGGCCCAGCGCGTCGGGCGGCGCGGCGGCGATGCTGTGCAGCACGCCGTCGAGCTGCCCCCACCGGCTCTCGATCTGCTCGGCCAGGGACGCGACGCTCTCGTCGGACATGACGTCCAGGTCGAGCACCTCGGCCGGGGACGGCAGCAGGTCGGCCACCTTGCGGGTGATGCGGGCCACCCGACCGAACGAGGTCAGGACGACCTCGCAGCCCTCCCGTTGCAGGGCCGCCGCCACGTGCCAGGCGATCGACTCGTTGTTGAGGACGCCGGTGACGAGGTAGCGGCGCTTGTCCAGGCTGAGCAGGGAGGTCAATGTGACGCGCCCGCGACGATCCGCGTGACGAGTTGCCCGATGGTGACGTCGGCCAGCTCGCTGCGCGGGATCTCCACCTTGAACTCCTTGACGACCATGGCCATCAGGTCGGCGACGTCCAGCGAGTCGATGTCGAGCTGGTCGAACTTGGCGTCCGGGGTGATCGCCTCCTCGTCGACGCCGAGGTCGATCAGCTCGACGCGGAGCCGGTCGGCGACGACGGACTCGGTGATCGGGGCAGAGGGGGAAGACATGCGGGGCACTCCTTCGGTCGATGTTCTCGGCTACGCGGCCAGCGGCGCGCGGCGGGCGAAGTTGGCGTGGTGCCGCTGCGCCCAGTACCACTGCCGCCAGTAGCTCTCCGCCAGGGCGAGCCAGGTCTCCAGCCGGCCGACGTCGTCGAGGAACCGGTTGGCGCTGACCAGGAGCCAGCTGTAGACGCCCTGGCTGTCGCGGCAGTCGGCGCAGTTGCCGGACGTGCAGCAGAACTGGAGGGTCTGGTAGTCGGCGCCGTAGACGGCGAAGCCGTCCAGGACGGGGTTGCCGTTGGCGATCCGGTCGGCGTGGTCGGGGTGCTCGACGCTGATGCTCGGGCAGACGTCGTAGCCGAACTGGCCGCCCCAGTGGCTGCGCCCGGTGATCAGCGTCTCGATGAAGTACGGGTGGCTGACCACCGTCTCCGGGTACTTCTCCTTGATCCGCAGCGCCTCGGCGAGGGTGCGCTGCTCGTTGTCGATCCGCAGGGCGTGGTCGCTGCCGTGGTCGGAGTAGAAGTTGAAGGTGACCTGGTTGCCGTTGTCCTGGATGGCCCGCACCGTCGGCTCGACGTACCGCAGGCCCTCCTCCGACAGCGCGTACACGAAGATGACGCGCGGGTCGTTGCGGTAGTGCCCGAGGGCGGTCTCGAAGAGCCCGGTGAACGCCGACCCGTTCGGGCGGTAGCCGCGCAGGGAGTCGTCGAGCGGGCCGCCGCCGAACAGGCTGATCGCCACCGCGACGCCCTCGAACCCGGCGCGCGGCAGCGGCCGGATCCCGTTGGTGGAGATCGTGACGTACGGGAGCCGCTCGACGAACGGCACGACCCGGTTGAGCACGAGCGTGGGCTCGCCGCCGATGAGCGTCGCCTGGGTGACGCCCCGGGCGGCGAGCGAGTCGACGAAGTCGGAGATGACGACGGGGTCCGACGTCTCCGGGACGGCCGCGTCGAAGCCTCCCTCGAAGTACCAGCAGCCCTTGCACCGGATGTTGCACGTGGTGGTCAGGTGGACCTCGGACGCGGTGACCCGCAGGCCCATGTCCCGGACGGCGGCGAGCCGCGCGGCCAGGTCGGGGCGGCCGGCGAGCAGCGCCTGGAGCCGGGCCTTGGCCTCCTTGCGGGACGGCGGGCGTGGATTGATGGCGACAGGGGTGGGCATGACGCGGTCGTCCCTTCCGTCAGTCCGGTACGACGAGCCCGAGGGAGTGGATGCGGGGCGTGACCGTCTGCAACCACTTCTCCAGGGCCTCGCGGTTGGTCGTCCGGCGCAGGCCGAACCGGACCGCCCGCTTGGAGCGCTCGGAGTCCGGCGTGCCGAAGAGGCCCTGGAACACCGGCCACAGGCGGTTGAGGCCCGCCTGGAGCTGCTCGCGGCCCTCGTCGGTGGTGGCCAGGTTGCGGCAGACGCGCGCGCCGTGGGCGATGTGGATCTTCTCGTCGAGGATGATCGTGCGGACGGCGTCGGCCCAGGGCTTGTAGCTGCTCTCGGCGAACTCCCTGATCATCAGCAGGGCGCTCTCCTCGCCGATGTAGGAGTAGATCCCGCGCTCGGCCCACGTGGTGCACTGGTGCAGGCGCTTGTCGGAGAAGAGCCGCCGCTCCTCGATCGTCTGCTCCTCCATGTAGGTCGTGTCGATGCCGATCTCGGCGAGGACCCGCTTGCCGATCTTGTAGTGGTCGTACTCCTCCGCCGCCCGCTCGGCGCACACCTGGCGCTCCTCGGCGTTGGGGGCCAGCGGGATGAACATCATGGTGTAGTCGTCGCCGCCGGAGAGCTCGCCCTCCGTATTGATCATGACCTGGCTGATGAGCGCCTTCTGGTACGCCCGGGGCATGCGCTTGAACTCTTCGGGGGTGCGCACCACGACTTCCTCGTCGTCGAGGATCTCGACTGACATGACAAACCACCTCCTGTCGACTAAAGCCCGAATGGTGCCGGCCGGAAATAATGGGATCTGCCGCACCGTTACGGCATTCCCGCCGAATCGCGTGGAGTTCTGGTGGCCCGAATCAGGTCCGGATCGGTGCGAGGCTGTCGACCGCCAGCCGCTGCACTTCCGGCCGCTGGATCTTCCCGAGCGGGGTACGCGGAAAGGCGTCGACGCCGATCTCCTTGAGCGCGACGAACCTGCGCGGCACCTTGAACGGGCTCAGGAACCGCAGCAGCGTCGCGCGCCAGGCGTCGTCGTCGGCGACGGCGCCGGGCAGCAGCGTGTAGACGAGGATCAGCTCCACACCCGTGACCGGGTGCGGCAGCGCCGCGACGACGGCGTCCTCGACGCCCGCCAGGTGGGGCACGGCGTTCTCGATCTCGGCGGGGTAGACGTTCTCGCCGCTGACGATGACCATGCTGTCGATCCGGTCGACGATGGACAGCTCGCCGCGCTCGTCGAGGTGCCCCAGGTCGCCGCTGCGCACCCAGCCGTCGTCGAGCCGCTTCGCGGTGAGCTCCGGCGCGGCCTCGTAGCGGGTGAAGATGCTCGGGCCGCTGAGCAGGACCTCGCCGTTCTCGCCCGGCGGGGCGTCCCGCCCGTCCGGGCCGACCACGCGCACCCGGGCGAACGGCACCGGCAGCCCGGCGCTGCGGCGCTCCCCCGGCCGGCGGTCGCGCGGCTCCACCGTCGTCAGGGAGGTCATCTCCGTCATGCCGTAGACCTGGTGGACGCGGATGCCGAAGGTGTCCTCGAAGCGGTGGATCAGCTCCGGGCCGAGCGCCGAGCCACCGGCGAGGACGCCCTTGAGGCTGCCGGCCGCCGGCCGCTCCGGCCGCTCCACCAGGTTGGCCAGGTAGGCGTTGACGACCAGCGTCCATGTCGGGCGGTGCCGGTCGACGTAGTGCCAGAACCGCACCAGCGCCGTCTCGGACCGCACGCAGACCGACCGGCCGCCGCTCCACAGCGGGGTGAGCGTCGGGAACCCCTGCCCACCGGCGTGGAACAACGGGACGACGTTGAGGAAGACGTCGTCGGGGCCCGCGTCGGCCCACCTCACCATGGCCAGGGAGTTGGCGAGCAGGCTGCGGTGCGACAGCACGACGCCCTTGGGGACCCCGGTCGAGCCGGAGGTGTAGACGATCTCCGCGTCGCCCGTCCCGCCGTCGCGGGGGGCGGTCAGCTCCCCCCGGTACGCCGCGCCGCGCGCCAGCACGTCGGCCAGGAGCGCCTCGGCGTCGTCCACGGCGCCCCGGCGCGGCCCCGGGCCGATCTTCGTGAGGACCGGCGTGGGGGCGAGCACCAGCGCGGGCGCGCAGTGCCCGAGCAGCGCGTCCAGCTCGCCGGGACCCGACTTCGGGTTGAGCGGCACGAGCACGCGCTGCGCGGCGATGACGCCGATGAACAGCAGCGCCGTCAGCGAGGTGTTGTGCATGACGACCGCCACCCGGCCGCCCGGCGGCACGCCGTGCTCGTCGAGCAGGGCGGCGCAGCCCCGGGTGAAGGTCAGGACGTCGGCGAAGCTCGCCGTCCGGCCGCCCGGCTCGGCGGGGACCAGGTAAGGGCGGTCGCCGTGCCGCTCGGCGGCGGCGCGGACGAGGTCGAGCAGGTTCGTGGTGACCGCGAGATCCGGCTCGTCGAGCGGACTAGGCATGTGTGCTGTCGCTGCCGGCGGCGGCCCCCACCAGGTCACAGAGGCGGTTCACCGTGGGGTTGTCGAAGATGACGTCGACGACGTCGACCCCGTAGGCCGTCTCGACGCGGGTCACGATCTCCACCGCCGCGACCGAGTCCATGCCCAGCGCGACGAGGTCCTCGTCCGGGCCGAGGGTGGAACGGTTCAGCACGTCGGCGCAGATGGATGTCATCTTCAGTTGCAAATCGGTCATAGTCACTGAAGCGGCCTCCATGTCAATGTGATTCCACGGGCCACCGCGACCTTGCAGCAGCGAGCGAATCCCACGCTTGGGAACTCGTCGGGACCATACCCAGGGGGGCTGACGCTGTCCAGAAGGGACATCGATTCGTCCCACCACCTGCGACGTCCGGATATCTGCGCCACAAATTCGTTTACATATATGTACGATCGGCCGCATGGGGGGAAGAGGCCGGCCTAAGGCCGAACTGATGCTGAGCGACGAGGAGCGGGCACGGCTGGCGCGGGGCGCCCGGGCGGCCCGCTCGACGCAGGCGTACGCGCTGCGCTGCCGGATCGTGCTGGCCTGCGCCGACGGGGCGAGCAACGCGGAGGTCGCGGCCCGGTTCGGCGTGTCACCGCCGACCGTGGGCAAGTGGCGGTCCCGGTTCGTGGCGCGCGGGCTGCCGGGCCTCGCCGACGCGCCGCGCGCCGGCCGGCCCCCGACGATCGGGCCGGTCCGGGTGGAGCAGGTGGTGGCCGCCACCCTGGGCGCGCGGCCGGAGCGGGCGGCCCGCTGGTCCCGGGCGTCGATGGCCGCGCACAGCGGGCTGTCCGCCTCGACGGTGGGGCGCATCTGGCGACGGTTCGAGCTGCGGCCACACGTCCAGGACGGGCTCCGGCAAGCCGCCGACCCACGGTTCGCGGCGCGGGTCGGCGGCCCCTGTCGGCATCCGCCGGGACCGTGAACGAACTTCCGGCGCGCGGCGGCGCCGGACGGGCTCAGAGCTTGCGGGCCACCCCACCGACGATGGTGTGGTAGGTGGCGGTCTGCTGGCGGTCCTCCTCGCCGTCCGGACGCCATTCCGCCAGCGGGACCAGCCCGGGCGGCAGCAGCTCCAGATCGCCGAAGAAGCCCATGATCTCCGCCCGGGTGCGCCACCGGCCGGTGCCGAGGGTCTCGTTGAACACCTTCTCCACCGCCCGCGCCCGCTCCGAGACCTCCGGCTGGGCCTCGCCCGGGTCGTGGAAGTGGGAGATGGCCAGGTAGCTGCCGGGAGGCAGGGCGGCGACGAGCCGCCGGGCGACGCCGGCCGGGTCGTCATCGTCGTTGAGGTGGTGCAGGATCGCCAGCAGCAGCAGGCCGACCGGCTGGTCGAAGTCGATCAGCTTGCGTTCGGTGAGCTGCGCCAAGAGCTCGTCGGGCCGGCGGGCGTCACCCCCGAGCACAGTGGTGGTCCGGGCGTCGGCGAGCAGGGCCCGGCCGTGGGCGAGGGCCATCGGGTCGTTGTCCACGTAGACCACCCGGGCGTCCGGGTCGACCTCGTGGGCGATCTCGTGCACGTTGCCCTGGGTGGGCAGCCCGGAGCCGATGTCGAGGAACTGCCGGATGCCGGCCTCGGCCGCCAGGAATCTGACCGAACGTCGGAGGAAGGCCCGGCAGGCCCGCCCCGCCTCGGGACCGTCCGGCGTGACCTGCATGGCCATGTGGGCGGCCTGCCGGTCGACCGCGAAGTTGTCCTTGCCGCCGAGGTAGTAGTCGTATACCCGGGCAATGCTGGGCCGGGTGGTGTCGACGCCCGGAGGCGCCACCTTTTCGCTGGTCAACGCTTCGACCCCTCCGTACACGGCCATGGTCGCTCACACACTGGCGGGGAGACCACACACGACACCCATGGCTGCCGAACCGACGCCGGCCCACGAAAGATGGGACCGGATGTGCCCTGAGGGTAGATGAGCAACCCCGAAACGTCGATTCCACCCACGACAGTCCGGGCGGCCGGGACACGGAAGTTGCCCACCTCGACGGCTATCCATTGAAGTGTGGCGATGTTACCGGGTCATTTCACCGAACTCAAGCGCCGCGGCCCACCCCGCCCCACATGGGAAGTTGGCGGCAACCAAATCATGCGGATCGATGGATTAGGACTTATGCTGCCCGATGTCCCCATCGCGCCCGACGGGCTCGCCCGCCACCACCGGAGCCACTCGGCGGATCCGTCGCCGCGCCACCCCGCGCCCGCCAACGGCGGCGGGCCCTCGCCGATCGGAGTCCCCGATGGTCCCGACTCCCACACTCGCCGCGCTGGCCAGCCTCTGCCTCGCCCTGCCCGCCGCCGTCCCGGTGGGCGCCGCCGCCGCGCCCCCGCAGATTCTTCGCGCCGGCCATGTGAGCGCTCACACCACGACCGCGCTGGCCGGGCCACCCGGGGCGCCGCCCGGTGTCTGCCCGGCCGACGCCAGCTACGGCCCGCCGCTGCCGGCGACCTCGGTCACGGCGGCGAAGATCCGGGGCGGCTTCTCGTTCCTCGAAGGGCCGGTCTGGCTCGCCGACCGGGGCTACCTGCTGGTGTCCGACATGGGCGCGGCCACCGGGCCGGAACGGGTCCAGCCGTCGACCATCCGCCGGTTCACCCCGCCGGCGACCTTCGACACGTTCCTGGCCAACTCCGGCAGCAACGGGCTCGCGCTCAGCCCCGACGGGCGGCAGCTCGTCGCCGCGACGCACGACCAGCGCAGCGTCTCGTCGTACCGGATCGACGACCTGACCCGCGGCGTGGTCGCCGCCAACTACCAGGGCCGGGCGTTCAACTCCCCGAACGACGTGGCGGTCCGCTCCGACGGCGTCGTCTACTTCACCGACCCCAACTTCCAGCGCGGGGCCCGCGCCGACCAGATGGGCGGACGCACCAGCGTCTTCCGCGTCTCGGGCGGCCAGGTGTCGCTGGTCGACGACGCGCTGCGCCAGCCCAACGGCATCGCGCTCTCCCCGGACGGCGCGACGCTCTACGTGGGCGCCTACGGCGAGAACAAGATCTACAAGTACGCCGTCGCGGCCGACGGCAGCACCGGCCCCCGCAGCGTCTTCGTCAACTACGTCGGCGGCCCGGACGGCGCGACCGTCGACTGCGCCGGCAACGTGTACTGGGCGTCGGGCTTCGACGGCCTGGTCCACGTCTACTCGCCCACGGGCGTCCAGCTCGGCACCGTCCGCTCCGGCGCCTCGGGCACCACCAACGTGGCGTTCGGCGGCTCCGACCGGCGGACCCTCTACGTCACCTCGGGCCCGACCAACGACTCCGGGCTCTACAGCGTGCGGCTCAACGTGCCCGGCTACCCGTACTGACCGCCAGGCTCCACCCCCCCCGGAAGGGACGAACAACGTGCCAACCCGCTCCCGCGCCACCCTCGCCCTGCTGGCCGGCGCCTGCGCCGTCCTGGCCGCCGCGCCCGCCGCCGCCGCGCCACCGCCGGCCGGCGGGTCGACGGCCGCAGCCGTCCGGCCCGCCGCCGACACCAGGCCGCCCACCCCGCCGACCAACCTGCGCAGCAGCAGGCTGACCTGCCAGTCCGTCACGCTCACCTGGTCCGCGTCCCGTGACGACGTCGGCGTCACGAACTACGACGTCTACCACGACGGTCAGCTCGTCACCTCCGTCGGCGGCAGCACGCTGACCGCCACGCTCACCGTCGCGCAGGGCGTCACCTGGGGCTGGTACGTCAACGCCCGGGACGCCGCCGGCAACGTGTCGCAGGCCAGCGCCACCCTCACCGTCACGCCGCCGTTCTGCCAGGTCGACACCCAGCGGCCCAGCACGCCGACCAACCTCGCCGCCACCGTCAACGGCACCGACGTGCGCCTGACCTGGTCGGCCGCCACCGACAACGTCGCCGTCACCCGGTACGACGTCCTGCGCGGCGGCACGACGGTCGGCTCCGTCACCGGCACGGCCGCCAACCCGCCCGCCACCACGTTCACCGACACCGGGTTGGCCGCGAACACCCAGTTCAGCTACACGGTCGTCGCCCGCGACGCGCAGGGCAACGCCTCGGCGGCCAGCGCCGCGGTGAGCGTACGCACCGGCTCGGCCTGCACGAGCGCGGTCTGCGGCACGACGGTGGTCACCACCGAGCGGGACCTGCCGTGGGGGCTGGTGCAGCTCTCCGACGGCACCGTCCTGTACGGGCGACGCGACCTGTTCGACGTCGTCGCCATGAACCCCGACGGCACCAACAAGCGCAGCATCGGCACGGTGCCGAACGCCGCCGGCACCAACGGCGAGGGCGGCGTCCTCGGGCTGGCCGTGGCGTCGACCTTCGCCACCGACCGGTGGCTGTACATCTACCACACCACGGCGACCGACAACCGGATCGTCCGGATGCGCTACGACGGCACGCTCCAGACGAGCAGCCTCCAGGTGCTGGTGACCGGCATCCCGCGCAACAAGTACCACAACGGCGGCCGGCTGCGCTTCGGCCCCGACGGGATGCTCTACGCCGCCACCGGCGACGGGCAGACCCCGGACCGCGCCCAGGACGTCAACGACCTGGCCGGCAAGGTGCTGCGGATCCGCCCCGACGGCACCGTGCCGACGGACAACCCGTTCGGCAACCAGGTGTGGAGCTACGGCCACCGCAACCCGCAGGGGCTGGCCTTCGACTCCCGGGGCCGGCTCTTCGAGCAGGAGTTCGGCAACAACGTCATGGACGAGACCAACATCATCGTCCGGGGCGGCAACTACGGGTGGCCGGCCTGCGAGGGCACGGTCGGCGACTGCGCCAACCCCAACTACCTCGCGCCGGTACGGACGTACCCGGTCGCCGACGCCTCGTGCAGCGGCCTCGCCATCGTCCGCGACGTGGTGTACCTCGCCTGCCTGCGCGGCAACCGGATGTACCGGGAGGTGATCAGCGGCGACACCCTCACCGACGTGCAGCAGTACTTCGTCGGCACCTACAGCCGCCTGCGCACCGTCGAGCCGACCATCGACGGGAACCTGTGGCTGACCACGAGCACCGGCGGCGACAAGGACAGCGTCCCGAACAACAGCAACGAGCGGATCCTCAAGGTGACCCTCGGCAGCTAGCCCCACCCACCACCATCCCCGTCCCACCAGATCGGAGCCCATGTCCGTGAAACGTCTTCTCAGGGCGGTGGCGGCCCTCGCGGCCGTGCCGCTGCTCGCCATGACGGTGCTGATGGCGGCGCAGCCGGCCTCGGCGGCGGCCCTGACCCAGGTCACCAACTTCGGCAACAACCCCAGCGGCCTCAACATGTACCTCTACGTGCCCGACAACGTCGCGCCCAGGCCGGCGCTGCTGGTGCTGATCCACTACTGCGGCGGCTCCGGGCCGGCGATCTTCAACGGCAACGGCCGCGACTACGTCACCGCCGCCGACCGGTACGGCTACATCATCGTGCTGCCCGAGGTCACGCGCAGCAGCAAGTGCTTCGACGTCTACTCCCCGCAGGGGCTGCGGCGCGGGGGCGGGAGCGACTCCGACGGCATCATCTCCATGGTCAACTACGCCAAGCAGCGGCACAACGTCGACCCCGCCCGGGTTGTCGTCAGCGGCTTCTCCTCCGGCGCGATGATGACCAACGTGATGGCCGCCGAGTATCCGGACGTGTTCGCCGCCGGGTCGGCGTTCAGCGGCGTGCCCGCCACCTGCTTCGCGACCGGCAGCAGCACCAACACCTGGAACAGCCAGTGCGCCGGTGGGCAGATCACCAAGACCGCCCAGCAGTGGGGCGACGCCGCCCGCGCCATGTACCCCGGCTACACCGGCCGGTACCCCCGGATGCAGTTCCTGCACGGGACCACCGACACCACCCTGTCGTACGTCAACTTCGGTGAAGAGATCAAGCAGTGGACCAACCTGCACGGGTTGAGCCAGACGCCGGCGTTCACCGACCGCCCGCAGTCGAACTGGACCCGCACCCGGTACGGCGAGACCGGCACCCGGGCGACGGTCGAGGGCATCAGCATCAGCGGCGTCGGGCACGAGCTGCCGCAGGCCGGTCAGATCGCGTACTCGATCGCCTTCCTCGGCCTCGACGGCACCACCACCACGCCGACCCCGACCCCGACGACCCCGCCGCCCACGACCCCGCCGCCGGCGGCCGGGGTGATGGTCGTCGGCACCCAGTCGGGCCGCTGCCTGGACGTGCCGACCAACGGCGGCAACGGCGTCCAGATCCAGCTGTGGGACTGCCACGGCGCCGCCCAGCAGCGCTGGACCCACACGGCGGGCCGGCAGCTCCAGGTGAACGGCACCAAGTGCCTCGACGCCAGCGGCGGCGGCACCAGCAACGGCACCCCGGTGATCATCTGGGACTGCCACGGCGGCGCCAACCAGCAGTGGAACGTCAACGCCGACGGCACCATCACCAACGCCCAGTCCGGGCTCTGCCTGGACGCCAGCGGGTTGGGCACCGCCAACGGCACGAAGATCATTCTCTGGTCCTGCAGCGGCCAGGCCAACCAGCGCTGGACGCTGCGGGCCTGATCCACGCGCCTCGGGGAGTCGGCCGGACGGCCGGACGACTCCCCCGGCGCGGCCCGGGCGGGGCGGGGTCGCGTCGACTCCGCCCCGCTAGCCCGGCCGCAGGCACGGATCGGTGACCCGGTAGGACGGGCTCTGCGCGGTGCGGCCGTCGGCGGCGGTCGCCCGCACCGTCCAGGTCAGGGCCGACGCGCGGAGCTGGCCCACGCTCGCCCGCGCCGCCGTCCCGTCCACGGTCATGGCCCGGCTCGACGCGGTCCCGCCGGACGCGGTCCAACGCACCTGGGCCGCCTCGATCGCGGCGCTGCCGGTGGCCTGCACGACCAGCGTGTAGGTGTCCGCCCCGCAGCGCACGTGCGCGCTCGCCCGCAGCGTGAACGCCGTGGCCAGCTTCGGCGTGCCCGTCGGCCGGGGCGCGACCGGCGACCCGGTCGACGAAGCCGTCGGTCCGGGCCCGGAGCCCGGACCGGAGACCGGGCCGGTCGCGCCGGGCGGCGGCGCACCGGGCGGGACCGCACCGGTGGGCGTACCGCCGGTGCCGTCCGGCTCGGGTCCCGGCCCCGCCGGGGCCCCGGAACCGCCGGGCGCGGCGGCGTCGGTCGGGCCCGCCGAGCCCACCGGCCCCGACCGGGGCGTCGCCGGTCCGTCGGCCGCCGCGCCGGAGGTCGCCGCCACCCGGTCGGCGGCCGGGCGACCGGGCCCGAGCGCCCAGGTGCCGGCCGCGGCGAGCAGCACCAGCAGCCCGGCGCTCGCCGCCAGCCGACGCCGCCGCCGGGACCGCGATGCCGTACGCGGAGACTCCGACCCGGCCCGCGGAGCCGCCGCGCCGCCCCCGGCCAGCGCGGTGGCGGGCCCGGCGGGAGGCCGCTCCGCCGACCTCGCGGTGTGCCCGCCCTCCGCCGACGCCGCGCCCTCCGCCGGCCCGGCCGGCTGCGGCCCACCGTCCGGCCCGGTTGGCTGCGACGGGCCGGCGGGCTCGCCCGGTGCCGGCGGCGACGCGGTCGCCGCGTCGGCGGACGCCCCGGACCCGCCGTCGGCCGCGCCGGTCACCCCGCCGTCGGCCGCCTCCGCCGGCCCGCCGTCGACCGACCCCGGCCGCGCCGAGTCGGCCAGCCTCGGCCACACCGTGTCGGCGACGACCAGGAACCCCGGAGCCGTGTACGCGGAGAGCAGCGCCGCCGGGTTGAGCTGCTCGCGCCGGAGCAGCCCGCAGGCGGCGCAGCCGTCGATGTGCCGGGCGACCCGCTTGCGCAGGGTCGGGGTGAGCCGCCCCTGCCAGCCGTCGAGCAACCCGGCGAGCGCCGCGCAGTCCCGGGAGCCGCTGCGCGCGACGAGCAGCGCGCCGAGCGCCCGTTCGAGCTGCGACCGGGCCCGGGACAGCCGGGCGTGGGCGTGGTTGGCGGGCACCCCGAGCGCCGCGCCGATGTCGACGGAGGACAGGTCGTGCCGGATCGCCAGGTGCACCACCTCGCGGTCGCCCGGGTTGAGCGCCGCCGTCGCGCTGTGCACGAGCTCCCGCACCTGGTCGGCGTTGACCCCGGCGCCCGGGTCGACGGTGTCGGCCACCGGGTCGCCCGCCTCCTCCAGCGCCGAGGAGCGGGACCGCTCCCGCAGCTGCCGCAGGCATTCGTTGCGCACGATCGCGTACAGCCAGGGGCGCAGCCGGTCGGGGTCACGGAGCTGGTCGATGCGCCGGCTGGCGGCGAGGAACGCGTCGTGGACGACGTCCGCGGCGGCCTCCGGCTCGCGCACCAGCACCCGCGCGTACGTGTAGAGCCGGTCGGCGTACCGCCGGTACATGCCCTCCAGGCCGGCCCGGTCGCCCCGGCGCACCGCCTCGACGAGCGCCCTGTCGTCCTGTGCCGCCGTGTCCATCCGCCCCCACCGTTCTCCGACCGGTCCAGTAGAACGGAAAAGATAAATCCCGGTGCGTTTCTGTTGGCATGCCGACCCGCCCGTGCTCCCACCGGTGTCAGCGCACCGCAGACACCGAGGAGACGCTCATGACACCGACGCCACCCGTCCGCCGCCCCGCCGCCGGCCCGCGCCGGACCCTGGCCGCCCTCGTGGCGGCGGCGCTCGCCGCCGGCATCGTCACGACCACCGGGCCGGCCGCCGTCGCCGCCCCGGGGTCAGCCGGCCCCACCGCCTCGGGGTCAGCCGGCCCGACCGCGTCGACGCCCGGCGGCAACCGTGGCGAGCCGCTGGCCGTCCGGATCGACCCGGGGCTGTCCGCGCCCCGGCTGCCGGTCGACCCCGTGGGCCGGCTCGGCACCGACCGGGAGCTCGGGGTGGTGGCCGGACCCGACGGTTCGCCCGCCGGCCTGGTGCTCGACGAGGTGATGGTGCGGGTCGCCGACCAGGCCGAGTTGGACGCCTTCCTGACCCGCTGGGGCGGTCAGGTGCTCGACTCGTTCGCACCCGACGAGCAGGGGCAGGACCACCTGGTCCGGGTGGACGCCGACCGCGCCGACCCGGCCGGGCTGGTCGACGACCTGCGGGCCGCCGAGCCGGGCCAGTCCGGCACCTACCGCGTCGGCGACGAGCGGGCGCTGCGGCTGCTCGCGCTCGCCGCCGCCGAGTGGCGGGCGGGGACCGAACTGGTCCTCGACTGGGTGGTGGAGCCGACCGGCATCGTCGACGGCGAGGTCTACGAGGCCCCCGACATCACCAACAACGTCTTCGACTGGATGTTCATGGAGTACGGCGGCACGATGGACACCGGGGTCGCACCGGCCTGGCAGCTGCTGGAGGCCAAGGGCAAGCTGACCAAGCAGGTGAAGTACCTGGTGCAGGACGGCGGGTTCCAGTCCAACCCCGACTTTCCGACCAAGGTGTCCCTGCACTCGGTGAAGTGGGGCGAGACCAACACCAACGACTGCACGGGCGGCAATCCCTGCCCGTGGCACGCCACGGACGTGGTGCTCGCCGCGATGGGCCGGGTCGACAACGGCTACGGCACCGCCGGGCCCGCCGGGCCGGTGGTCGACGAGCTGGTCGCCGTGCGCAACGGCATCGACTACTGGACGGTGCTGCGCCGGCTGGAGAAGGCCGCCGAGGCGAGCCACCCGGACGTGGTCAACCTGAGCTTCACCCGCGACGTGAACCTCGGCAAGTCCCACGCCAGCACGTGGACCGACCGGCGGATGAAGCACGTCCGCGACACCGGAGCGCTGATCGTCTCGTCCGCCGGCAACGACGCCGCGAACATCGACGGCGACACCCTCTACGTGCCGTGCGAGAGCACCCACGTGATGTGCGTGGGCGGCATGAGGACGGACGCGACGCTGGCGAACAAGTCGAACTTCGGCACCAGCGACCTGACCACCTCGGTGGAGATCTACGGCCCCTACTGCGTCATGGGGCTCAAGGACCCCGGCAAGCCGGCCGTCAACGAGACCCGGTCCGACGCCTGCGGCACGAGCGTCGCCGCGCCGTTCGTGGGCGGCGTCGCCGCGCTGGTGATGGCCGCCGACCCGAGCCTGACCGCCGCGCAGGTCCGGGACATCCTCAACGACACCGCGCACGTCGGCGGGCTCGGCGCCAAGGTGACGGGCAGCCAGCGCCGGGTCGACGCCCTGGCCGCCGTCGCCAAGGCGCTGGGGGTCAAGGTCGACAAACCCGCGGTGAGCATCAGCGCGCCGACGACCGGACAGCACGTCGGGGTGGGCCAGTCGGTCGACCTGTGGGGCAAGGCGACCGACTTCCTCGGCAAGCAGCTCCCGATCACCTGGATCAGCAGCCTCGACGGCGTGCTGGGCCACGAGTCGCAGACGTTCGTGTCGTCGCTGTCGCCCGGCACCCACGTCATCACCGCCAAGGCCACCGACGGCCTCGGGCGCACCGGCTCGGCGACCGTCTCCGTCACGGTGGTGGACAGCCCGACGACCGCGGCCATCGTCTCGCCTCCGGTCGGGCTGACGCTCGCCCCGGGGCAGTCGGTCAGCCTGGTGGGCACCTCCAACGACCCGGACGCCTTCGGGCCGGTGCCCGACGCCGAGGCGTCCTGGACGGTCCGGCGGGGCGGGACGGTGGTCCACCAGCAGACCGGGCACCTGGCGCTCCTGCCGGCCGGCAAGGTCACGGCGGGGTCGTACACGGCGACGTTCACGGCCGGCGGCGCGAGCGCGCAGCGCAGCTTCACGGTCACCGCGCTGCTGGCCGGGCAGCACCGGCCGACCGCCACGATCAGCAAGCCGGCGGCGGCGCAGGACCTGACGGCGATCGACGGCAAGCCGAAGCTCGTCGCGTTCGCCGGCACGGCCACCGACGTGGAGGACGGGACGGTCGCGGGGACCCGCTACCGGTGGACCGCGTACGGCGACGGCGGCGTCAAGAAGGTGCTCTGCCAGGGCAGCGCGGTGCCCACCGGCGGCCCGGTCGACGACATCGTCCTGCCGAAGAGCTGCGCCAGCTTCAGCGCGGAGCTGGGCCTGGGCACGGGCAATGTCACCACCTGGTCGGTGTGGCTGGAGGTCTTCGACTCGGCCGGGCTGGTCGGCGTGGACTCCGTGCCAGTGCGGATCCAGGTGGCCACGCCCTGACCCGGGTGTCCGTCGGTCACCGGGGCCCGGCCGAACGGCCGGGCCCTCCCGGCTGGGCGGCCCCGGTGGGCCGCGGAACCCGGCAGACCTCGGGCACTCCCCGTGATGATCGCGGAGCCGCACCCTGCGGCCGTCGACCTGACTCTTCGTGATTCTCCTCCGGCCCCCACCGATGCCCTCGACTACTTTGCTCTGCACCCATCGGCGCAGCACCTCGCCTGACCAGCGCTCACACCAGAGCACGGACGATCAAGGCCGCGACGGTCGATGACGCTAGGTGGCTGTTGCGCAGGTGGGTGCAGAGCAAAGGGAGCCCGGTGGGGTGGGCCGTCCAGCGAGAAAGCCACTCTACGTCACCGATCGACGCTGGGGAGGCAGCGACCGCAGGAGATGACGGTGCCCACGCCAGGGTCTTTCGTCGCGGTGCGGGCGGGGTGGCATGATCCCGGGGGTGACCAGCGGTGCCGCCGAAGCCCAGCGCCTGCGCGACCTCGCGCGGCTGCGGCGGGTCCGCGACCGGATCGACCGGGACTACGCCCAGCCGCTGGACGTGGAGGCGCTCGCCCGGGGGGCGAACATGTCGGCCGGGCACCTCAGCCGCCAGTTCCGCCTCGCCTACGGCGAGGCGCCGTACTCCTACCTGATGACGCGGCGCATCGAGCGCGCGATGGCCCTGCTGCGCCGCGGCGATCTCAGCGTCACCGAGGTCTGTTTCGCGGTCGGCTGCGCGTCGCTGGGCACCTTCAGCACCCGCTTCACGGAGCTGGTGGGGATGCCGCCCAGCAGCTACCGGCAGCGCGCGGCACTCAGCACGGTGGGCCTGCCGGCCTGCGTGTCGAAGCAGGTGACCAGGCCCGTCCGGGATGCTCCCCGGCCACCCCGCAACCAGGCGACCTGACCGCGGAACCCTGGCCGCCTGCCGCACACGACACGCCGACGCGATTCCACCGCAACCGGCCACCGACCGCGCGGTCGGTCCCGCGGGTGCCGGTCCTGCCCGGCGGCGCGCTGCGCCGCCGGGCAGGGCCCGAGTGACCGGGCGGTTCAGCGCCGGGTTTCGGCGAGCAGGCCGTCGATCTGGCCCAGGGCCTCGCGGAGCCCCTCCTCCATGCCCATGCTCACCATCCGCTCAAGCTGGTCGGCGTCGGCGAACCGGGTGACCAGCGTCAGCCGGGTGCGCGCGCCGTCGGCCGTCAGCGTGGCGACGGCGTGGGTCGGCCGGTCGGTGTCGGTCGGGTTGCCGTGCTCGTCCGAGAAGCCGTCGTCGAACTCCAGCAGGTGCGGCGCGTCGAGCGCGGTGATCCGCCACCAGCCGCGCGCCTTCTCCCCCTCCGGGCCGGTCATGTAGTAATGGGACCAGCCGCCCACCACGAAGTCGTGCTGCTCGAACGTGGCCGGCCAGGTCGGCGGCCCCCACCACCGCTCCAGCTGGCGGGCGTCCGCCCACACCTGCCACACGCGCTCGACCCCGGCGTCGAACTCGGCGACGAAGGTCAGGGTCAACGCCTCGACGTCCTTCTGGATGCTCGTCACGGGCATGGTTCGGTTCCCTCTCTCAGTCTTCGGCGATCAGCTGGTCGATGCGGGCCACACGTTCCCGCCAGATCTCCTCGTACGCGTCGAGGAGCCGGGCGGCCCGGCGGAGCACGGTCATGTCCGCGTGCACGATCTGCTCCCTCCCCCGCCTCTCCTTCGTCACGAGCGAGGCCCGTTCGAGCACCGCGACGTGCTTCTGCACGGCCGCGAAGCTCATCGGGTAGTGCCGGGCGAGCGCCGAGACGGACTCCGCGTGGCGGATGACCCGGGCGACGATGTCGCGCCGGGTGGAGTCCGCGAGGGCGTGGAAGATGCGGTCGGCATGCTCCCCGGTCACCACTTCTACAACCATATGGTTGTACGTTAGTAGCGGTGGACGCCCGACGCAAGCGACTCGGCGGCACCGGCGTGACCGGCGGCGGACCCGCGCCGGTCCATCACGAACGGGGGCCGATCACGGCTCTGTTAGGGTCGATTTCGTGGTAAGCCCCGACGTCATCACCGACCGGTCGGATCCGGCCGTGCAGCGGATCGCCGACGTCACCAAGCACTCGCGATCCGTCGTCCGCACCGTGCTCATCGAGGACGCCGAGCCGCTCGTGGAGTGCATCCGCGCCGGGCTGGAGTTCATCGAGGTCTACGGGGTGGAGACCGCCCCCGTCCCGGGCGAGGTGCTCGCGGCCTGCCGGCAGCGGGACATCCCGGTCCGCCTGGTCGGGGCCCCGATCATGAACGACCTGTTCAAGACGGACAAGAAGCCCAAGGCGTTCGGGATCGCCCGGGTGCCGAGGCCGTGGAGCTTCGACGAGCTGGCCCGCACGACGGGCGACATCGTCGTCCTCGACGGCGTGAAGATCGTCGGCAACATCGGCGCCATCGTGCGCACGTCCTTCGCGCTCGGCGCCGGCGGCATCGTGCTCGTGGACAGCGACCTCACCACCATCGCGGACCGACGCCTGGTCCGGGCCAGCCGGGGCTACGTCTTCTCGCTCCCGATCGTGCTCGCGTCGCGCGCCGACGCGATCGACCACTTCCGACGCACCGGTGTGCCGCTGATCGCCTTCGACACCGAGGGCGACCTCGCGGTCGGCGACCTGCGCGACGCCGACGAGCAGCTCGGCCTCCTGCTCGGCAGCGAGAAGACCGGCACGTCGAGCTCCTTCGAGAGCATCGCCAGCCACACGGTGTCGATCCCCATCAACCCGGCCGCGGAGTCGCTGAACGTCTCCGTCTGCGCCGGGATCGCGCTCTACGAGCGTTCCCGCTGGAACCTCGTCGACCGACGGCGCGCCCCGCAGCCGCCCCGGGCTCCGCAGCCGCCCCAGGCCCCGCGGCCGCCGGCCGCGGGGCGCGGCGCCGGACGACCCAGCCGACCGGCCTTCCCGGGCCGCCGGAGCCGCTGACCGCGCCCCGTCCGCGCTACCTCCCGGCGGGCACCTGGCCCTTGACCTCGTCGTAGCCGACCTTCCCGGGCGTCGTGGTCGGGGCGTAGATCACCCGGAGCACGCCGGTCGGATACGCCTCCGTCGCCGTCACCCTCAGGTGGTACGGCGCGTCGCCCTCGTCGAACAGCCTGCGTCCCTTGCGCGCCGCCACCGGATGCACCAACAGCCGCAGCTCGTCGACCAGCCCTGCGGCGAGGAGCTGCTGCACCACGGAGATCGACCCGGGGATGAGGATGCCCCGGACGCCGGCGTCGGCCCTGAGGGCGGCGACGGCATCGAGGAGATCGCCGTCGACCAGCTCCGAGTTGCGCCAGGAGAACTCCAGCGGCTGACGGGAGACGACCACCTTGCGCATGTCCCCGAGCTGCTTGGCGAACGGCGCGTCGTCGCCGCCCGCGGCCTCGCGGTCGGGCCAGGCCCCGGCGAAGCTGTCGTAGGTCTCGCGGCCGATGAGCAGCACGTCGGCGGCGTCGTAGTCCTCGCCGACGGCGCGGCCCATGTTCTCGTCGAAGTACGGCATGTGCCAGTCGGGATCGATCTCGGCCACCCCGTCGGCGGAGATGAAGAGCGTGGAGATGACCTTTGCCATCGGATGCCCCCTTCAGATCAGGTGATTCGGCAGGCAGACCGGCGCATCATCCCAAACTCATCGGCCGGCCACCGGCAATCTCGTGCAGGTGGGACCGGGCGACGCCGGCCGGGCCGGACACCTCGGCGTCGTCCAGCGCCCCGCAGTCGAGCCCGCGCAGCAGGAATCCGGCGAGCGCCCGGGCGGTGGCCGGCTCGTCGAGGATGCCGCCGTCGACCCGGTCGAGGTACGCCCGCAGCCGGGCGGCGGCCGCCGGCAGCCCGTCCCGGTAGAAGGCGAAGGTCGCCGCGAACCGGGTGGGCAGTTGCCCGGGGTGCAGGTCCCAGCCCTGGTAGAGGCCGCGTTCCAGGGACCGGCGGACCAGCCGCAGGTGCAGCGCCCAGCCGGCGTGCACCGCCGCGCGGTCGCCGGTCGGCAGCACGTTGGTCGACCCGTCGCTGACCGCGACCCCGGTGCCGGCCGCCGCCACCTGGAGCACCGCCTTGGCGTGGTCGGCCACCGGATGCTCCAGGCTCTGCTGGCCGGCGGCGACACCCAGCGCGGCCGAGTAGTCGTAGGTGCCGTAGTGCAGCCCCACGCAGCGGCCGGCGGCGGCGTGCACCATCCGGGCGACGGTCGCGGTGCCGTCGGCGCCGAGCACGGCCTGCGGGGTCTCCACCTGGATCTCGAAGCGCAGGGGCGACAGCCCGTGGGCGGCCTCCAGCTCGGCGCAGAGCTGCACCATCGCCTCGACCTGGGGCAGCGACGTCACCTTCGGCAGGGTCACCCGGAACCCGTCGGGCAGGGGCCGGTGGCGCAGCAGCGCGTCGAGGAAGAGGTCGAGGGTGCGTACCGCCCGGCGGCGCGTCGCCGGCTCCAGCGACTTGATCCGCAGCCCGACGTGGCGGGTGACCGGCCCCCGGGCCAGCGCGGCGGCGGCGGCCCGGACGGCGGCGTCCTCCTCGGCGTCGCCCCGGACGCCGTACCCGTCCTCGAAGTCGATCCGCAGGTCCTCGACCGGCTCGGCGGCGAGCTTGGCGCGGACCCGGGCGGCCAGCGCGTCGGCCACGCCGGGCAGCGGGCCGTGCCGGTCGAGCGCCGCGAGCGCGGCGGCCCGCCACTCGTCGACGGTGTGCGGACCGTGCCGGTCGGCCGGCACGTAGACGGTGTGCACGGGCTGGCCAGCCGGAGGGAGACCCGGATAGCGCGCGGCCCGCTGTTGGTCGTCGGCGGCGAGGAGGGCGTCGAGCCGGTGCAGGACTGCGGGGTCCAACATCCATCGATCATCCCGCATGCGGGCAGGGCGAGGAAGCCCGGCGACGCGGTCGCCGTGGACCACCACGACGATGCGGCGGGCCCGGCCTGCGCCGGACCCGCCGCTCGATCGAACTCACGCCGGCCGCTGACTCACGCCGTCGGCGTCGGTTCACGCGGTCAGCGTTGCAGGGTCAGCAGACCCGGCCGGTACGGCAGGAGGCCGTAGTCGCCGCCCGAGTTGGTGGCGCGGCCTTGGTAGAGCAGCTGCAGGTTGCACGGGTCGATCGTGTTCGTCTGGTCCGCGCTGGTGCGCAGCAGCTCGCCGTGGCTGATGTCGTTGGTCCAGGTGGCGCCGCTGTTGGCCTTGCCCGCGAACGGGTTGTTGTAGGTCGTCGCGTTCGGCGTCCAGGTGCCGCTCAGGCTGGTCGCCGTGAACGAGCGGAAGTAGCGCTCCCAGGAACTGGTCCTGGCCTCGATGATCATCAGGTACTGGTTACGGCCCTGCACCTTGTAGACCTGCGGCGCCTCGAAGATGTTCTCCGAGGTGTCGCTCATGATGGTCGTGTAGCTGGAGCCGAAGCTGCCCGGGAAGTTCCCGATCGGCATGATCTGGCGGTAGATCTTGCCGTTGTCGCCGGCGAAGAACAGGTACATGTTCTGGTCGTCGCCGATGATCGTCTGGTCGATCGGCCCGGTGCCGGAGCCGGTGATCGTCGCGGTCGACAGCGTCTGCGGGGCCGACCAGCCGTTGGCGTTGGCCGGGTTGGTCGACGTGCGGTACGAGAACGCCGTCCCGCCCCACTGGTAGGCCAGCACCCAGATGTTCTTCGGCGCGAAGTAGAACAGCGACGGCGCCACGGTGCTCTGGCTCATGGTGTTCTGGGGGGCCGAGCCGAGCTGGTTGAGGTTGTCGACCAGGCCGAAGTTCATCGAACCCCAGCCGCCGGTGGCGCTGCTGCTGTGGGTGGTGGCGTACACCAACTGCTTGCCCTGGTAGGGAGCGATGGTGAAGTCCTTCAGCGACGCCCAGCCGGCCTTCGGCTGCGCCAGCGGGCCCGTCGACGACCACCGGTAGGACGTCGGCAGCGCGCAGGAGGCCGGCGGGGTGGTCGGCGGGGGCGTCGTCGGCGGGGGCGTCGTGGGGGGCGGGGTCGTCGGCGGGTTGGTCGGGGGCGTCGTCGGCGGGGTCGTGGGGGGCGTGCCGCCGTTGCACGCCACGCCGTTCAGGGCGAAGCTCGTCGGCGCCGGGTTGCTGCCCGACCAGGACCCGTTGAAGCCGAACGACACCGAGGCGTTGGTCGCGATCGACCCGTTGTAGCTCACGTTCTTCGCGGTGACCGCGGCGCCGCTCTGGGTGACCGTCGCGTTCCACGCCTGCGTGACCGTCTGGCCCGCGCCGTAGGACCACGTCAGCGTCCAACTGCTCACCGGGTCGCCCAGGTTCGTGATCGACACGTTGGCGCCGAAGCCCTCCCCCCACTGGGACGACACGGCATAGGTCACCGAACAGCCGGCGGCTGCGGCGTTGGCCGGCAAGGCCACGGCGACCGTCGCCGAAGCCAGCAACGCGACGCCGGCGGACAACACGCCGACATTGGTCGCTTTGGATCTTGCCATAAGGCATCCTCCTGATGGGACGGCGGCTCGAAATTGGTGGTGGTCCGACAATGTGACCGTTAACAGCCGCGTCAGGTATGTTACGGGAGCGCTCCCATCGCCTCAAGACATTGATGCGTCTGCCATCCGCGCAGACGCGCCACCCTGATCCTCGACTCAGCCCAGGGCGGCCGCGCGCCCGGGTCCGGCCACGCGGCCGCACCGGCACCACTGCGGCCCGAGGCGTTCGGGTCGGAGCGGTACCGGTGCGGCCGGTCGCGCCGATCAGACGAAGTTCACGTCACTGCACCACATGTAGGCCTGGTCGAGGTGCGACGCCTGCCAGATGACGAAGACGATGTGGCGGCCGGTGTAACCGGACGTCGAGACGTTGAACGTGATGTTCTGCGCCGGCGCGTAGCGCCCGGTCTGCGTGATGAAGTCGAGGTTCCCCCAGCCGAGGCTCTGGGTGGTGGGGTTGAACCCCTGCTTGCTGACGTAGACCCGGAAGTAGTCGGCGCCGTGGCTGGCCTGGTCGTAGAGCTGGACCGAGAAGTTGCGACTGATGTTGGTCGCCTTCCACGCACCGGGCCGGTTCAGGCTGTCGTTCCGGCTGAGGGCGTTGCTGCACAGCTGCCCGTCGGGAGTCTTGGCCTGGAACTGGCCACCGAGGCCGTCCCGGAGCGCGCTCATCCAGTTCCACATGGTGTCCGGGTTGGCCTGGAAAGCCTGGTAGCACATCGGGTCCTGCTGCTGCATGGCCGGGTCGGTGTGATGACTTCCCCAGGCCTGCCAACACTGGTAGGCGCGGGTCGCCGGGCTGACGATGGTGCCGTGCGCCTGGGCCGCGCCGGCCCAGGTCAGCGTGCCGGCCAGCATGGCGAACACCATGACGAGCGCCTGTACGGACCGACGGACCGCCGACCGGGAGGGGCGACCGGATCGATCGGACTGGTGTGGAAACACTGCACATCCTCCTTCTCCGGCGCTCAATATCGGGTTAAGAGCGCTTTACACCAGCATCGCACCGATAGGTCACTATATCAATGATCATCTATTGATATCTCACGATGAATTATTCCGCTGAGTTTGCTGAGAAATTTCGATCACGCCACAGGGAGATCGAAAGGGAGACCGGCCTCCGGCGCGATTCCCATCCTCGGCACGACCTCGGCGCGGGTATCCCGGCAGGAACCCGGTCCGTCCGCCGCGACCGCCGTGGCGCGTCGCGGCGGACGGGTCACCGCTCCTGGAGCAGTCCGCGTGCGGCCATGAAGGCGCGCAGCGTCTCAGCGTCCTCGGCGGACATCAGGCCCCGGGGGATCACGGTCGCCGGCATCCGGCCGACGTACACGATCCAGAACTCCGGGGTGACCCGCACCTGGTCGACCCCGTCCCACGCGATGCCGCCGGACTCCGAGCCGCTCCGCATCATGATGTTGTCGTCGGTGATGTCGTAGCCGCCCTCGACGGCGTAGCGGCCGGACCGCCGCCGGGCCCGCCACCGCACCCACGGCGCGTACAGCATCGACAGCAGGCCGCCCACGACCAACGCCAGCCACAGCGACGAGAACTGCTCGCCCCGCGCGGACCCGCGCGAAACGGCGAACCCGACCGCGCCGACCACCAGCAGCACCGCGCCGACCTGCCCGTACCTCCGCAGCCGGACGCTGCTGAGCGCGGCGGCCACGCGGCCCGGGTAGCCAGGATCGGCAGGTACGTCAAAGCGGATGTGCACGCCAGAACGATAGTGCCCCCACCCGCCTCAGCAGCCGAGCCGGTTGGTGGAGAGGGCGATGTCGTCGATCCAGAGGTCGAACTCGCCCGGCGTGGTGCCGCCCTGGTAGAGCTGCCAGCCGATCTTCACCGTGTCGACCGCCGGCAGGACGAAGGGCACGTCGTTGCCGCCGTGGTCGTTCGTGGAGGCGGTCAGCTCCGGGTTCGCCACGCCGTCGATCCACACCGCGACGCGGTTGTCGGCCGGGTCGAGCTCCCACTCGAAGCACTGCCAGGTGTCCTCGGTGACCGGGGCGGACTCCCGCCAGTTGGTCCAGTCGCCGGTCGGGCCGCCGTCGGCACCCACCCCCCAGAAGGTGCCGGGCACCGTGGGCGCGTACTGGCCGCCGACCGGGCGCACGACCTCCGAGCTGCCCGCGCCGGTCGCCTCCACCAGCGTGAAGTGCGCCCAGTCGGGGGCGGTGGGGAAGGCGTCGACGCGCAGGCGCATCCGGCCGAAGAAGCGGTTGCCCGGTGCGGCGAAGTCGTCGACGCGCAGGAAGGCGCGCCCGTTGTCGACGGTGCGGACGTGCAGCACCTGGTTGCCGTGGCGGGCCCGCTCGACGGTGAGCGTGCCGTTGCGGGTGTCGACGCCCCACTTCAGGGTGCTGGGACCGCCGGGGGGCAGCCGCTCGAAGTCTTCGCAGAAGAGCAGGCCGCGGTCGCACGCCCGCGGAGAGGCGGTCGACGCGCCGGCCGGGACGCTGCCGGCCGCGCTGCCGAGGATCAGGGCGGCGGTGAGCACCGCGAGGTAACTGCGCATGGTCATCCTCCATGACGTCCGCGCCCCGGCCGCCCGTGGCGGGTCGGAGGCCGGACGTCTCGGTCGTGGCGGGAAAGGGTGCCGACGACGGGGCTCCTGCCCGTCGTCACGGAATCGGCCCGGCGAGGCGGCGCGCGCCCGCCGAAGCGGCGCGTTCCCGGCGCTGCGATGCTCCCGTGCTCACCGTTTCCCAGCGCGGTTGCCCCCGTGCTGCGGCGATGTGATCCATTCCAGCACGCCGCACGCGTTCCGGCAACATCGACGATGGTCGACGCCCTCCCGGCCCGGCGGCGCGACCGGCAGGGCCACGGCACGCCCGCAGGCGGTGGGGCCGGCGCGGCCGTCGGCCGGCCCCACCGGGCTCACCCGGCGGTCACCCGCACGTCGGCCGGGCGGAAGCCGCCCGCGCCGGCCCGGACCGGCAGCACGTCGCCCGACCGGGCCGACACGTCGAACGACACGGTGCCGTCGGCGGCCGTCGTCGCGGTGACCCCGGCGACCTCGACGGCGGCGCCGGCGACCGGGCGGTACGCCGCGTCGGCCAGCACGCGGCTGTCGACCGTCGCCCGGATCCGCGCGGTGCCGGCCGTGACCACGGTGGCGGTGGCGGTGAGGCGCAGATCGGGCTGGTGTACGCCGGGGCACGTCTCCTGCGTGGGCACGCCGCTGAGCCGCCTGCCGTCGACCTCGCTGACGATGCTGCCCCGGTAGCGGTCCTGCCCCAACACGGTGAGGTCGGCCCGGAGGTAACCGTGCCGGCTGCCGGTGAGGCTCAGGTCGGCCCGGTAGACGCCGAGGACGACCGGACTGGGGGTGGCCATGCTCTCCGAGCCGTCGAGGAAGGTGACGCCGTCCTCGGAGTAGTGGTCGTAGTCGACGGTCCACGACCCGGCGGCGAACGTGCCGAGATACCGGACGCGGGCGGTGCCGGCCGCGCTGCCCGCGATCGTCCGGTCGGTCACCGCGTGGGCCCCCATCCCGACGTAGCGGTCGTACGGGATCGCCCAGCCGGCCATGTCGACAGTGTCGAGGTCGACGACCGGCTCCGGGGCCGTCGGCTTCCGGTTCGGGAAGGACAGGATCTGGAGCCGGACCCGCTCGGCGGGGTCGACCGGGGTGGCCTCGGCCGGATCCCTGAACTCGGTGACCAGCGCCTTCGCGCCGTCGGCGAACCAGCTCCAGCCACGGATGTGCCAGTTGTCCTCGGGGACGACGGGCTGCCCGCCGTAGGTGCCCGACTGGGTCCCCCGGGGCATGAGCCACATCTCGTTCATGCACAGCCGGTTGTTCCACAGCGCGATCCGTCCGAGCTGGGAGAAGCTCATCAGGTCGATCAGCGGCGGCCGGGTCACCTGGGAGAAGACGGTCATCCGGTCGAGGCCGCGACCGGAGCTGTAGGCGAGGCTGGCGCCGTCGGGCGAGGCGGCGTACAGCTCGTTGTAGTCGAGGTCCGTCGTGACGCGGGTGCGCCGCCCGGTCGCCAGGTCCAGCTCGTAGATGTCGTAGTTGAGCGCCGTGCCCTCCGTGCCGTACTTGAGGGTCCGGCCGCCGTCGGCGAAGGCGCCGGTCTCGTAGTAGCGGCTGCCGTCGGACCACGCGGCCACGTCCGAGTCGAGGCGGTACGGCGGGTTCAGCACGAGCGGATCCCGCACGGTGTACTTCGCGCCGTCGGAGTGGAGCCGGCCGATGACCATCACCGACCCCTGGAGCGTCCGGATCTCCGCCCACTTGACGTACCTGCCGTCCGGCGAGACGGACACCGTCCGGTTCTGCGCCCCCTCAAGGAGGGAGTTGCGGGGGAACTCCAGCGGTTGCCTGCGCAGGGTGCGGCAGTCGTAGACGCTCGGCAGGCACTCGACGATCGCGTAGCTCTGGTCGCCGGTGCCGGCGGAGAGCGGGTTGAGCCCGTCCGGCAGGGCTTCCGTCAACCTGTCGACGGGGCTGGGGACCTGCACCAGCATCCGTTGTTGGTCGGGGAAGACGTCGGGGCCCCAGGCCGACTTCATCCTGCCGCAGGTGATGCAGTGGAAGTCGGTCCCGTCGAGATCCATCACCCCGACCTGCTTCTCCCCTTCGGTGGGCGCGAAGGTGGTGACGATGTGCCGGCCGTCGGGGGCGAGGTCCGCGCTGAAGTTGGTGCCGCCGGTCTTGGGGTCCTGGGGGACCACCCCGCCGGGGAAGGGGATCGTCGCGACGACCTCGATCGGTTCGTGGCTCGGGCCGTGGGCGGTCGACGGTCGCGGCTGTGCGCTCGCCGGCGGTACGACCGCGGCCACGGCCACAACGACGAACGCCGTCAGGAGGCGACTGCGCATGCTGCTCCTCGGAGTGTGCTGGGCGGCGGGCCGGGTGGCCCGGGTGCTCGCCGCCACGGTCGCAGCGGCACCTCGGAGCCGGGCCGGACGACGATGAGAGCCCGGCATGAGTCCGGCCCGGCAGCGGGAGTCACGTCACGCGGGCAGGCGCACCGCGCCCGACGGGTCGACGCCGTTCGGCACCGGCGCGGAGCACGGCCGGCCGGTGGTCACCCGGCGGTCGGCCGGGCCGCGCTCCGGGCCCGGGTGTCGGCCCGCCGGTACAGGTGCATCTGGAGCAGCACCCAGCCCAGCGAGACGAGGCCGACGAGCACGTACGCGAGCTGGCTGGCGAAGGTGTCCCAGCAGGCGTGCAACGCCACCGCGGCGACGAACGTCGCCCCGAACACGAGCACCCGGCGCGCGCCGGGCGCGGCGGCGAGGGCGAACAGCGCGCCTGCGGTCAGGCCGGTCCAGGACAGGTGGGCGGCGGGGGCGGTCAGCCCGCGCACGAGCAGCGTCTGCTCGACGTCGCCGAGGTTGCCCTGGGACTGGACGAGGGCGGTGAAGGCGTACCCCATGGTTTCCAGGGCGGCGAAGCCGGCTCCGCTGGCCACGCCGATGACCAGGCCGTTGCCGGCCGAGCGGTGCGGCCACCAGAGCAGCAGGATCAGCACGGGGACGACCAGCTTGGCGGTCTCCTCGATCAGCCCCACGAACAGCATCGGCAGGACGCCGAGGCCGCGCAGGGTGTCGTACTCCAGCCACCCGGCGGCGACCACCCCGATGATGCCGCCGAAGAACGCCGCCGCCGCGATCACCGACCCGGGCACCTGCCACTGGCCCGTGCGCCCCTGCGCGAACGTCAGGAACGTCGCGGGGGCGATGGAGGCGCCGAGCATGATGAGCGCCGGGATGAAGTTGATGTTCCGGGTGTCGACGAGCGTCGCCAGCACCAGCAGGTAGAGGGCTACGCCGAGCACGAGGACCGCTACCCACGCCCACCGGCGTCCGAACTTGGCCATGTCCGGAGTATTCCAAGGTCAGGGGCGGGGCGGGAAGGCGCGCCGGCGTTCCGGTGCGGTCACTCCCGCCCCGGCGACGGCGCGCCCGGCCCGGCCGGTCGTCAGACTGCCGCGCGCGACCACTGCTGGTTGGCGCCGGTGTTGCACGGATACTGCTTGAGGACCACACCGTCCGCCGTCGACGCGGCCGGCACGTCCACGCACTTGCCGCTGTGCCGCGCCCGGAGCTGGAAGTAGCTGCCGTTCGTGACCAGCTGGAACTGCTGGTTGGTGCCGCTGCCGCAGGTGTACTGGATGAGTTCGGCGCCGTCGGCGCTGGAGGCGCCCACCACGTCGAGGCACCTGCCGCTGTGCCGGCTGACGATGCGCCAGTAGCCGCTGCCGGCGTCCTGGAACTGCCACTGCTGCCACGCGTTGCCGCCGTACGTGTACTGGCCGACGCGCGCGCCGTTGTCGGTGTTCGGTTGCTGGACGTCCATCGCCTTGCCGCTGTGCCGCACGGTGACCCGGTAGAACGTCCCCGTCGTCGGCGGCGGCGTCGTGGGGTCGCTGCCGATGGCGTCGCCCCAGCCGTACCGGATCCGGTCGGCCCCGGAGGGGTTGCGGACGGTCAGGTTGAGGTCGGTGCCGCTCCCGCTGAGCGAGTACATCGAGTACCAGTCGTAGCCGATGCTGCCGGGCTTGCCGCCGAGGGCGGGCCAGTAGGTGCCGCCCATCTGGTTGTCGCGCATGACCTGGGCCATGGCGCGGATGTAGCGCACGAAATTGTCGGTGCTGTTGGCGTCGGCGTAGTTGCGGCCGTCGTTCATGGGCGCGCCGAACTCGGTGGCGACCGCGCGGGAGGCGCAGTTGCCGAGGCGGGCCTGGATGTGGCTCCGGAAGGCGTCGTAGGTCATCTCGCCGTAGAAGAAGGCGTAGTAGTGAAAGGACAGCAGCGTCGCGTTGAAGCGGCTGTCGGTGCAGATGTCGCGCAGGTCCTGGCTGAAGCCGGTGCCGCCGATGAGCACCCGGCCGGGCACCGCCGAGTAGTGGTAGCTGAGCCAGTTGGCCGCGACGTTGCGCCACTCCGCCGAGCTGTAGCCGTGCGGCTCGTTCATCGGCTCGAAGTAGACGTTGGGGTTCGTGCCGTAGGTGTTGGTCACCGTGGACCACATCGCGTTCCAGGCGGTGAGGTTGGTGATCCTGCCGCCGGAGGCGGCGCCGTCCTCCCAGTAGGCCAGGATGACCTTGAACCCGCGGGCGGTGGCAGCGTCGATGGCCCCCCGGTAAGCCTCCCACCAGGCCGTCCCGACGGTGTGGGTGTTGATCGGCAGCCGGACGGTGTTGACCCCCAAGGTGGCGGCCATGTCGTCGTAGAGGGCGTTCGCCTTGGCCCGTACCGTCGCGTTGCTGTCGGACGCGCTCAGGCCCTGCACCACGAGGGGGCCGGTGCTGAAGTTGTCGCCCAGGACGGCCCAGTTCATGCCCCGGAACTGGTTGGTGGCGGCAACGGCCGGGCCCGACGTGACGACGACGCCGACCATCGCCGCCACGGCGGTCGTCAGCGTGGTCAAGGCGGCCAGCAACCGACGTGTCGGCCGGCGACGCCGTGACGGGGCCGGCTCGTGACCGTCGGGCGGCGTGAGCCCGGTCGGGAATTGGCCGGTCGTCCGCGCCGCGCGCCGTGGAACCAGGGTCACGACGTCCTCCCGGGACGCTGGGGGCAGCATGTTATCTGCCTGTTAAGTCCGCGTTGCAGCTCAGTGTTAGCGATCTCATCCGGGGTGTCAAGGCATCGAGGATGCTCGCTCGATGCGTCGCCAGCTCCCTCGACCGACGGGCGCGGGGACCCGACACCCCGACATCGACAGAATGAACAGCCTCGATGGACTCGACCCGCCAACGGGCGGCGATCCCGGTCGAGAACATTGATCTTCGATGATGACATTCCTGTTTCCAGAAATCGTTTCAGCTCTAGGCGCGACTTTCCGAAATGGGTAAAGTGAGCGCACCGCCGGGCAGCCGACGTATCGGGCCAGCGGCGCATGTCCCGGGACTGGTCGGGGGAGGGCCGCCGCACACCGGGGCGATTTTCCGATGACTGCGCGGCAGAGGCCGGCTGCGACCACCCACCCGACCGGGCAGAGCGCCCCCGCGTGCGGATGGTGGACGCCCAGCGGGAGGCAGCAGACCTCTCGGCCGCCTTCGACGTGCAGTGGCGAGGCAGAGGAGGCGACAGGCCATGGAGGACAACCCGTTACGTACCCGACGCGGCTTTCTGGGAATGGGGGTGGGACTGCTCGGCGCGGCCGGCCTGGCCGCATGCGGGGACACCGGGCCGTCGACGCCCCGGGTGCAGGCCGCGGTCCCGCAGGAGCTGATCGACGCCGCGGCGGAGTTGCGCGGTTCCTCGATGGGGATGCTGTCGCAGAAGCTGTACTCGGAGGCGGCCAACGCGGCGCTCGACAGCTCGATCAAGAACTTCGCCGACGTCACCGGCACGAAGATCGGAAACAGCCTGGTACAGGCCGACGCCGGCGACGCGGTGGCCAAGATCCACGCCGAGGTCGAGGGTGGCGTGGCGCGTGACCTCGCGTTCATGACCGACTCGCGGTTCGTCGCGCAGTTCCAGGCGCTGGGTGACCTGGAGGACGTGACGGACGTCGTCCAGGCGCTGACGGCGAAGTACGGCGAGCCCACCGCCGAGTCCAAGAACTACTGCGTCTTCGACGGCAAGTGGTTCGCCATCCCCTACCACTTCATCGGGATCGGGTCGTTCCTGCGCAAGGACTGGATGCAGGACAAGGGCATCTCCCCCAGGGACGTCTACACCTGGGAGGAGCTGCGGGACCTGTGCCTGGCGATCTCCGATCCGGGCAAGCGGCGGTTCGGCTGGGGCATGACCGTGAACCGGTCCGGTGACGCCAACGGCATGATCGAGGCGGTGATCAACGCGTACGGCGGGGCGATCGCCTCCAACGACGGCCGGAAGGTCACGTTCGACTCGCCCGAGACGGTGCAGGCGGTGACCTTCCTCGGTGACATCTACACCAACCCGAGGTTCAAGCCGATGCTGCCGCCGGGCGTGGCCGCCTGGACCGACTCCAGCAACAACGAGAACTGGCTCGCCGGGATCCTCGGCTACACCCGCAACCAGTTCAGCGTCTACGCGGACGCCAAGACGAAGAAGAACCCCGTCTACGCCAACACCCACGTCTTCGCCGACTGCACCGGGCCGGCCACCGACAACTCCCTGCTGCTCGGCCAGTCCCAGTGCTTCGTGATCTTCAGGGGGGCCAAGAACTCCGCACTCGCCAAGCTCCTGGCGCAGTACCTGGTCACCGCGCCCGCGCTGCTCGGGGTGGCGAAGGAGGCGCCCGGCCTGGCGCTGCCCGCCTGGGACAGGGTCTGGGACGCCGACCCGTTCTTCACCAGCGGTGACCCGGCGTTCCCCGTCATGCGCAAGATCACCCAGCAGAAGCTTCCGCTGGTCACGAAGAACGGCCTGAGCTTCCCGCAGAAGGCCAGCGCGGGCCAGCAGGCCGCCGTCGGCGCCTACGTCCTCACCGACATGATGCAGCAGGTCATCCAGGGCACGCCGGCGGCGCAGGCCGTGCAGGCCGCCCACGCCAAGATGGTGCAGATCTTCACCCAGCAGGGGCTGCCGCAGTGACGTCGACCCGATCGGCACCGGCCCCGGCGGCGGCCCCGCCGCCGGGGGCCGGCTCCCTCACCGCCACCCAGCGACGGCTGGGGCGTGACTGGCGGCTGGCGGCGCTGTTCCTGGCGCCCATGGCCGTGCTGGTCGGCAGCCTCATCCTCGCGCCGATCGCCTGGTCCGTCGTCACCAGCACCACGGAACGGCACGGGCAGGACAGCGTGTTCGTCGGCCTGGCCAACTACGCCGCGCTGGCCGACGACGAGCAGTTCCGCACGGGCGTGCTGAACTCGTTCGTCTTCACCGCCTACGCCGAGGTCTTCAAAGTGGTGCTGGGGCTGTCCGCAGCCCTGTTGCTGCACCGACTGCGCCGTGGACGGGCCGTGTTGGCCGGGCTGCTCCTGTTGCCGTGGGTGGTGCCGACGGTGGTCACGGCGTTCAGTTGGCGCGCGCTGCTCGACCCGATCTTCGGCAGCGTCAACACGCTGCTCACCGACTCGGGGATCGGGCCGCTGCTGGCCAGTGCGCACCTGGTCGACGCCTGGCCGGCGGGCTGGCTGTCCGAGGCGTCGCTGGCCATGCCGTCGGTGATCCTGGTCAACGTGTGGAAGGGCGTGCCGTTCTTCACCGTCGCGTTCCTCGCGGGGTTGAAGGCCATCCCGGCGGACCTCTACGAGGCGGCGACCGTCGACGGCGCGTCGCCGTGGCAGCGGTTCGCCCACGTGACGCTGCCCGGGCTGCGTCACGTGATCACCGTGACGGTGACCCTGTCGTCGATCTGGACGTTCAACAACTTCGACCTCATCTGGTTGCTGACGCAGGGCGGCCCCGGCAACGCGACGGCGCCCTACGTGCTGGTCGCCTACTCGAAGGCGATCCTGCAACTCCAGTACGGTGCCGGGGCAGCGGTCACGCTCGTGATGCTGCCGGTCATCGGCGGACTGGTGTTCGTGCTGGTCCGGCTGTTGCGCCGGGACATCGGCATCGAGCCGCCCCGCCGGGTCCGCGCGGCGCGGACCACCCCACGGGCCCGTACCCTGCCCAAGGCCCTGCCGTGGGCGGTCGCCACGGCGGTCGTCGGCCTGCTGGTCTGGGCGTCGCCACACATCGCCTGGAAGGCGGCCGTGGTCCTCGGGGCGTTCCTGCTGGTCGCGGCGGCGGTCGGCCGGGTGGTCTCGGCGCTCGGGGCCCGGGGGAGCCGGCGGTCGTCGTCGCTGGTGTCCGCCCTGGCGTCCGGCGCCGCCCTGGCCGTGTTGCTCGCCTTCGTCCTGGCCCCGCTGTACTGGATCGCCGTCACGGCGTTCAAGTCCGAGGGGCAGATCGTCATGCGCGTCCACGACCTGTGGCCGACGCCGTGGACCCTCCAGCAGTTCACCGACCTCTTCGCCACCAAGCCCTTCGGCCGCTGGTACCTCAACACGGTGCTCGTGTCCGTGGCGTCCACCGTGGTGGCGCTGGTCTGCGCCGCCCTCGCGGGCTACGCGCTGGCCCGGCTGCGGTTCCGCGGGGCGCAGAGCTTCACCGTCACGGTGCTGATCACCTACGTCATGCCGGGCGCGCTGCTGTTCATCCCGCTCTACCAGCTGCTCATCGGGGTGCGGCTCACCGACTCGTTGTGGTCGCTGGTGGTGACGTACCCGACGTTCACGCTTCCGTTCGCCACCTGGCTGCTGACCGGCTACTTCGCGTCGATCCCGGTCGAGTTGGAGGAGGCCGCGCTGGTCGACGGCTGCACCCGGCTCCAGGCGTTCGGCCGGGTGGTGCTGCCGCTGGCCAAGCCGGGACTGCTGGCGGTCGCACTGTTCACCCTCACCAACGCGTGGAACGAGTTCCTCTTCGCGTTCGTGTTCATCACGAAGGACGAGTACAAGACCCTGCCCGTGGGGATGCAGTCGATGATCACCGGGGACGTCGTGCCGCAGGGGCAGCTCGCCGCGGCGTCGCTGCTCGTCAGCCTCCCCGTGGTGATCATCTATGCCTTCGGGCAGCGCTTCCTGACGGAGGGGCTCACGGCGGGCGCGGTGAAGGGCTGAACCCCGGTGGCGTCGCCGTCGCAGGTGAGGCGGGACACCGCCCCGGTCAGGCGACCACGGCCACCCCCGACTGGGACTCGCCGAACTCCCAGCCCGCCAGCAGCTTGCGTCGACCGTCGAGGGCCGAGGTGCCGGTCGGCCACTCGTTCGCGCCCAGGTAGCAGGCCCCCGCCGCCCGCGACGAGAACGGCTCCAGGCAGTGCAGGCTCAGGTGGTCACGCAGCTCCGGCGGCTCGACCGCGGCCAGCGCCTCCGCCCAGCCCGGCTCGACCCGCCGCCACCCCTGGTCGCCGAACGGGACCAGCGCCGGCAGGCGGTGCGTGAACGTCGCCATCCGCATGGCGTCGTGGAGGGTGCCGTCCGTGGCCAGGCGCAGCAGCGGCGAGATGCGGTAGCTCAGCCGCCCCGCCGACTCGGCCGTCAGGTCGACGCCGTGGCGGGCGAGCAGCACACCCAGGTCGGCGCCGCCGACGAGCAGGTCGGGGTCGGCCGCCCGCGCGTCGGCGAGGAACGCCGCCGGCAGCACGTCTTCGGCCCACTCGATCGCGAACAGCGAGCCGGCCAGGTCGAACTCCCAGGCCAGGTCCGCGTGGTCGTCGTCGAGGAAGCAGGCGTCGACGGCCGGCAACGCGACCGGGGCGGACGACGCGAGGGCAGCCGGCGTGAGCCAGGAGGCCGGGAGCAGGAACTCGTCGAGGGTGTCGCCGCCGTAGTAGGCGTCGTAGGAGCCGGCGGGAAAGTCGGACCGCCCGAGCAGGGCGGCGAACGCGAGCGTCAGGTCCACGCCACGCAGTCTGCACCAGGGGTACGACTCCGGCGCGGCGGCCACCTGCCGGCCCGGACCACCCGGGCGGCGGGCGGACCGACACCTCCGCCGGCCCCGGTCCGCCGCCACCGGTCGGCCCCGGACAGGGCGGGCCGGTGGCGGCGACTGATCAGAAGTCGCTGTCGGTGTCGTTCCGGCCCCCGTTGGGGATGTCGTCGATGGTCTTCGACGAACCGCCGGCGTCCCGCCTCGGCAGGCCGCCCAGCATCCGGGCGAGCTGCTCGTCGGCCAGCTCCACGCCGTCGGCCGGGATGGTGTCGATCCGCACGGTCTTACGCCTCATGTCGTACCCCTTCTCACCCTGACTGACCGTCCGGCCGCACGGCCGGACGCCTAGCAGTGTGTGCCGTCGGGTGCCGCGTACGGACCGGGGTTCTCCCTGGTCCGGGACCCCAGTCTTGGCCGGCGGCCGGGCGGCTCCCGACGAGGGGACGCGCCGGGCGGGCGCGGCACCGGCGATCTTTTTTGCGTGACACGCATTTTTGCGTTCCACGCAACTAATGCTAGGGTGGGAGCATGACGGGGTTGCGGGAGCGCAAGAAGGCCGAGACGCGGGCGGCGCTCGGCTGGGCAGCGATCCACCTCACCGCCGAGCGCGGCTACGACAACGTCCGCGTCGAGGACATCGCCGAGGCGGCCGGCGTTTCCCCGCGCACCTTCAACAACTACTTCTCCAGCAAGGCGGAGGCGATCGCCTCCCGCCACCTCGACCGCAGCCTGCGCACCGCCGCCGCGCTACGCGAACGCCCCGCCGACGAGCCGCTCTGGGCGGCGCTCACCGCGGCGGCGCTGGAACAGTTCACGCCCGGCCCCGAGGTCGAGGCGATGCCGTCCCCCGCCCATGCGCAGTGGGTGGCCGGCGTACGGACCATGCTCGCCGAGCCCGCGCTCCAGGGCGAGCGGCTGCGCGCCGCCGCGATCGCCGAGGCCGGGCTGGCCGCTGCGGTCGCCGAGCGCACCGGCACCGACCTCACCACCGACATGTACCCACGGCTCGTCGCGGCCGCCGCCAGCGCCGCCGTCGCCGTCGCCATGCAGCACTACCTCGACAGCGCCGACCCGCCCGCCCCGATCGAGCGCCTCATCACCGACGCCTTCGCCCAGGTCGCCGCCGGCCTCCCGACGCCGCCCCGCTGAAGCCCGGCCCCGCCCGAGCCACAGTCCCACCCCGTCCCACCCACGCCTGCGCCGCGTCACACCTCCGCGGCGGGCCGGCACTGCGCCGCGCCCGTCGTGGCGACGACGCGCACCCCCGAAGGGACCATGATCATGATTGACGTCCTCATCGCCGGAGCCGGCCCCAACGGCCTCATGCTCGCCTGCGAACTGGCCCTCGCCGGCCTCCGCCCCGTCGTCCTCGAACGCCGTGACACGCTCGGGGGCGAGCCCCGCGCCAACGGCCTCGTCGGCCAGGTCGTCCGCCTGCTCGACCGGCGTGGCCTCCACGCCCGGCTCACCGGCGGGAACACCCCGCCGGCCCCGCAGCCGGCCTTCACCTTCGGCGCGTTCCCGCTGGACCTCACGGTGCTCGCCGACAACCCGCACTACGTGCTCGGCGTGCCGCAGGCCCAGCTCCAGGCCACCCTGGCCGCCCGGGCCGCCGAGCTCGGGGTCGAACTGCGCCACGGCCACGACGTCGTCGACCTCCGCCAACGGCCCGACGCGGTCGAGGTCCACCTTGCCGACGGTACGCAGCTCACCGCCCGGTTCCTCGTCGGCGCCGACGGCGGCCGCAGCACGGTGCGCCGTCTCGTCGGCATCGACTTCCCCGGCGTCACCGACGACCGGTCGACCTCCCGCACCGCGACCGTGGCCGTCCCCGCGTCCTTTCTCGACCCCGCGACCGGCGGCCTGCGTGTCCCCGGCTACGGCGTCGTGCCGCCGTTCCAGCACACCCGCACCCCGCGCGGCCTGATCGCCTGGGCCCCGTTCCCCGGCCGCCCGGCGCTCCTGACCACGACGGAGTGGCCCGACGCGCCGACGGACGACGAGACCCCGATGGACCTGGCGGAGCTGCGCGCCAGCGTCGCCCGGGTGCTCGGCGCGGACGTCCCCTTCGGCCCTGCCGAGGGCCCCGGCCTGCTGCGGCGACTGACCGGTCGCAACACCCGGATCGCCGCCCGCTACCGCGCCGACCGGGTGCTCCTGCTCGGCGACGCCGCGCACGTGCACCCCGCCATCGGCGGCCCCGGCCTCAACCTGGGCCTCCAGGACGCCGTCAACCTGGGCTGGAAGCTCGCCGCCACGGTCCTCGGCTGGGCACCGCCGGGCCTGCTCGACACGTACGAGACCGAGCGTCGGCCGGTCGCCGAGCGGGTCGTCATGTCCACCCAGGCGCAGTCGGCGCTCACCGGCCCCGGCGACGAGATCACCGGCCTGCGGCAACTCTTCGCCGAGCTGCTCCGCATGCCGGAGGTGACCGGGCACATCGCGGCGCTGATGTCCGGCGCGGACACCCGCTACCCCGCCGACCCGGCCGACCCGCTGGCCGGCCGCTACGCCCCCGACGTGGTCGTGCACGGCGCGCACGGGCCGACCCGCCTCGCCGAGCTGACCCACGCCGCCCGGCCGCTGCTGCTGGACTCCACGGGGGCCTACGCGGAGACCGCCGCCGGGTGGCGCGACCGGGTCGACGTGGTCACCGGCCCGCTTAAGGGCACGACCGCGACCGCGCTGCTCGTGCGCCCCGACTGCTTCGTCGCCTGGTCCGCCGGCGACGCCGGCACGCTGCGCGCCGCGCTCGCCCGGCACTTCGGCCCGCCACGATGACCATCGCCGCCCGGGTCGCCCGGGAAGAGGCTCTGCGGCCGTCCTCGCCCGGAAGCCGTCGGGCAACGCGAGGCGGCATCCGCCCACGATCGCGGTGAGGGTGGTCTTCATCTGGTTCCAGGCGAACCTGTCGCCGAGGCACTGCCAGTTGCCCAGGCTGAAGGGCACGAACGCCCGCCGCATGGCCGGGGTCGCCGCTCCGTCGAGCCACCGACGCGGGTCGAACCGCAACGGGTCGGGGAACACGGTGGGGTCCCGGTGCATGGCCGCCGGACTGTAGATCACCTCACCGCCCGCCGGGAGGTCCGCCTCGATCTGGAGGGCCAGGCCGAGCAGGGTGACGGCTGCGGCGGCCAGCAGCGGCGCGGCGATCCCACCGAGCCCCTCGGCCGCGGTGTAGGCCCCGTACGGGTTGGGGGGGAGTCGCGCTCTCCGGATCCATGACGGCCATGGTGGCAGCCGGGCGCTCCCGTGGCCGGATGGGCCGCGCGAGCCCGCGCCCCGGATTCACCGGACCTGGGCGGTGGAGGATCCACGACCGAAGCGTTAGACGTACGCCTGCTGGAAGGCGCGGGAGAAGTCCTCTTCGGTCACCATGCCGTTGCCGCCTCCACCGACGGAGTAGCCCTGCTGCGACAGGGTCCGGATCGGATCGAGCACCTCCCTCATGAAGTGCCGGGTCCACTCGCTGACCTCCTGTCTGTCGTGCAGGGAGAGTGGGGCCAGGATGGCCAGGCTTCCGCCGGGCCACCTGAGCGCGCCCCAGAAGACGCGGTAGAGCCCCACGCGGCTCACGATCAGGCCGTCGGCTCTGACCTCGTGGTCCTCGGCGAGACGGGGCGCGACCGTCACCAGGTCGCCGACGATCCGCCCGAGATCGCCGGAGCCCTGCACGGTGATCACGAGGCCGACCGCCCCGACGATGCGGTGCAGGGTCTCCACGGGCGTGCTCTTTGCCTGCTGCGACAGTTCGAGTGGAAACATGGGATGGTCCTCCGTGGTCTAGTCGGCATCCGTGCCCGTGCTGCCCGGTGCCCGGTCGGTCCACCCGGGTCCTTCCTCTTCCGGGTGGCGGCTCAGCAGCGGGATCAGCGACACCGCTCCCCGGCGCAGGGGAAGGGCCGTCGCCCCGGCGACGGCGACGATCTCCTCGGCGCGGGCGACGGCGTCGGCCAGCGTGGGCGGCCAGCCGCAGTCGATCCACGGTGGCGCGTCGCAGGGCGCCTCGTCGGCGGCCGACGACGCCGCCCAGGGCACGACCGGCCCGGCGGAGAGGGTCATCGACGGTAGCGGCTCGACGAACGGCGAGTCCCGGTCGGCCTCCTCCTGACTCGCCGGAGCCAGGGACGTCGGAGACAGGGAGCTCGGAGGCACGGACGTCGGAGACAGGGGCGTCGGCGCGACGCGGCGCAGCGTGCCGGCGATTCGCAGCGACTCGACGAGCTCGGCGAACTGCCGGTCGCGGCCGCCAAGCCGAGCCGTCTCCAGGACCTCGTCGTTGGCGTGGTCGAGGGCGGCGCGCCATGCCGCCCGCTCGCTGACGTGCGCCAGCCGCCACGACATCGACTGCATCGCCGCCCACGCGCCGGCCAGCAGGTCGAACCTCCGGTCGCTGTCACCCGGATGGGTCAGCCCCTCGTTGAACGCGGCCTGGGCGTAGGCCAGCCACTGCCCCGTCCTGCGGTAGTGCTCCTGTGCCTGCCGGAAGTTCGACCGGGCTGCGCGCACGTCGCCCCGGTGGCGGGCGACGGTCCCCAGGCCGAGCCTGGCGTCGGCCGCCTCGTGCTCGTTGCCGACCGTGTGGAAGTGCTCCAGCGCGCGGGTGTACCTGAGCTGTGCCTCCGGCAGGTCGCCCGCGCGGAACGCGACGAGCCCGAGGTTGTGGTTGGCGCGGGCGGCCCGCTCCGCCGACGGTTCGTCGCTCTGCCAGTGCCGCAGGGCGGAGAGCAGGTGGGCGCGGGCGCGCTCGAAGGACTTCGCCCCGGCCAGCGCCAACCCGGTGTTCTGGTCGAGTTCGGCGAGCTTGCCGCCCAGTTCGCTCTCGTCACACGTCTCCCGGTAGAGGGCACCTGCCTGGTCGAGGTGTCCGAGGGCGACGTGCGGGCGGCCGAGTTCGATCAGGACGGCGCCCAGGTTCACCAGCGTGTCCGCCGCATGACGCCGGAAGTCGCCCCTGAGCAGGGCTTCGGCGGCGGCCCGGTACTGCTCCGCGGCGACGTCGAGCTCCCCGCGCTGGAACGACACGTTGCCCAGGTTCTGCCCGACGACGGCCACCTGCCGATCGAGGTCGAGGTCCCGGTACAGCGGCAGCGCCGTCCGGTACCGGTCGGCGGCCTCCTCCAGGTCGCCCAGGAAGTAGGCCGTGTTGCCGACGTTGGTCGTGGCGTCGGCGACGCCCTTCAGGTCGCCGCAGGCGGTGAAGGCGGCGAGGGCGACGAGGTAGTGCTCGCGCGCCTCCTGCCAGTCGGCGCGGCCGAACGCCGCCACGCCGGCCGCCAGGCTGGCCTTCGCGACCTCGGCGGCGTCGCCGGCGGGCGGCACCCGGGGGGCGTCGTGACGTGGCGGCCCGGGCGCCGGCCGCCGCGTGACGGGCTGGTCGTCGGCCCCCGGGATCGCGCTGACCGCAGCGTCGGGAATGTCGTACGTGACCAACGCCGACCACACCAGCGGTGCGTGCAGGCGGCGGGCGGCGTCGCTGCGCGCGGAACGCCAGCAGGCGAGCCGGTCACGTTGCCACTCGCCGATGGCCCCGACGGGATCGGTCGTGCCCAGCGCCGCGTCGACGGCCAGGGCGAGCGCGGTCGTGGCCGAGCCGATCGGCGCCCCGCCGGCCACCAGGCGCTCCGAACCGTCGCTCGGCAGGCTCCAGCGGGTCGCGACCACGGTACGCGCGCCCGCGTTCAACGCCGCGAGGGTGAGGCCGATCTGCTCGGTGTAGCCGGCGTCGTCGGACTGGCAGGCGACGAAGCCCACGCGACGGGGGGCGGGCCACCGGGTGGGATCCCTGAGCCACTGCCCGGCGGTGAGCCGTGAGTCCCCGGTCTCCCCGTCGACGGCCAGCTCCAGCCCGGCCGAGGTCGGCATCGCCGGGTCCGTGGCCGAGGCGTGGCCGACGAACACCAGGCGGGACCACTCCTGCGACTGGAGGGCGGCGGACAGTTCCGCGGGCGAGCAGCCGCCCGCCGCGCCCGCGCCGAGCAGCGCGTCGCCGTCGCCGGTGCGGCTGCGCCACGCCTCGGGCACCCCGTCGGGGTAGATGCGCCCGCCCCCGGTGCGGCTCCCGGCCGCGGTGGGGTCGACGACCCGTACGGCCCGGCCGCCCCCGGCCCGGGACGCCGGCCTGGCCAGGTTGACCAGCATCGCCGGGCTGACCCCACCGAGCACGGTGGCGCGCTCGACGAGACGGACGTCGTGGTCGTCGTCGACGACGAGAAGCTCCCACGGCACGCCCGACAGGCCGGGGCCGGGGGCCACGACGAGCGTCGTGTCGGCTGCGTGCGCCGTCCTGAGCCGGTCGCGGAGCTCCTGCGGCAGCAGGATGCCGCCCAGCTCGCGGAACAGCGCGAGGTTGCCGGCCGGGTCGACCATCGCGCCGGTCCAGGCGCGGCGTGCGGCGGCACCGAGCACCGCGGCCCGGTCACCGAGCAGCTCGATGCGGGTCGCGATGGCGGACGCCGTCGAGGCGGGGTCGTCGCCTTGGGGAAGCGTGTCGGCGATGCGGCGGTCGACGTCGACGAGGGCCGCCCGTTCCGTCGCGACGAGGCCCGGGAGCGCGGCCGCCAGAGCGGCCAGGGGCTCGGTCAGCCGGTCGAGCTCGATGGAGCCCACGGCCAGGGGGTCGGCGCGGTCGGGCAGGCGCACGTCCGCGCTGAGCCACCAGTGGGCGTGCCTGACGGTCTGCCAGAAACCGAGCCACCACACGCTCCCGGATCCGAGGCCACCCCCCACCCGGTCCTCCCTACGATCACGGTGCGCGGATCTGCCAGCATGTGCGCATGACGCAGCTGATCGTTCCGCTGGATGACGGTTCCTCCCTGGTGCTGGACGGGGTCGCCAAGGAGGAACTGTCCGGGGCGGCCCACACGCTCGACGTCGCCGATTTCCTCCGGGACGCCGTCCTGGCTGGCGTGACCGGCAACTTCACCTACGACGTGCTGAAGGCCGTGGCGCTCCAGCTGCGCGCACGCGGATTCCTGGCGAAGCGTCCCCCGGCGAGCGCTGTCAGCATCGCCTCGGCGATAACGGTCCACCTCACCTCGGTCGGATACCGGACGATCGAGATCCGACAGGTCGCGCAGCTGGTGGACAGGTCGTGGTCTGCGGAGGGAATCGCCGACCAGCGCCCGTTCGAGGTCCGCACCGACCCCGAGGGGCAGGTCATGCAGATGCGGGTGCGGTAGCGGATCCTCACCCGTTGCCGCAGTGCGGGCACTTGCGCACCCGGTCCGACTTGGGCTGCCCGCAGTAGGCGCACTCCACCGTCTCCGCGATCATGGTGTTCCTCCCGACGCCGCCTGAACCGAGGTCACCGCTCCTGAACCGTACGCTACACGCCCGCGTCACGGCGGGCGTCGATCGATGGGGCGAGGTTCCGGAGCCGGTCCTGATACATCGGACAGGAACTCTCCCACCCCGAGCACAACAAGACGCACGTCGATTGTTCGAGTGCCTTCCTGCATGGAAACCTGCCCGATGTCCGCTGGGAGAACCCATGGGAGGGCTGGGAGATGAAACTCCACTGGCACACGATCTTCGGGCGCGCGCATCGGGCCGGCGCGGCCACGCTCGGCGCCGCGGTCATGCTCCTGGCCATGGCGGCCGCTCCCGCCGCTGCGGCGCCCGTCGCCGACCCGGCGGCGGGGACGACCGGCGTGCTCCTCGACGCCGGCCACGCGGTGCGCGTGCCCGGCAGCTACGTGGTCGTCCTCAAGGAGGGCGCGGGTTCGGCCGCCGATCGGCGCACGGGCGTGACCCGCCTCGCCGAGCGGTACGGCCTCCGGCCGGACCAGGTCTGGCGCGACGCGCTCAACGGCTTCTCCGTGCGGACCACCGAGCCGGTGGCCCGCCGGCTGGCCGCCGACCCGGCGGTGGCGATCGTGGAGCAGGACCGGTTGACCAGCCTGGCCACCACCCAGCCGAACGCCCCGTGGAACCTCGACCGGATCGACGCCCCGCTGGGGCTCACCGGCACCTACAACTTCACCAGCGTCGGGACGGGCGTCCGCGCGTACATCGTGGACACCGGGATCCAGATCGGCCACGCCGACTTCGGCGGCCAGGCGGTGTACGGCTACGACGCCGTCGACGGCACGCTCCCGGCGAACGACTGCACCGGACACGGCACGCACGCCGCCGGCACCGTCGGCGGGACGACGTTCGGGGTGGCCAAGAACGTCGTGCTGGTCGCGGTCAAGGTGTTCGACTGCGTCCTGCCGAGCACCCTGTCGATGTTGATCAACGGAATCAACTGGATGGTCGCCAACCACCCCGCCGGGCAGCCGGCCGTGGCGAACATCGGCGTGCTGACCAGCCCCACCGCCGCGCTCGACGCCGCCGTGGCGAACGCGGTCGCCGACGGCATCACGGTGACGGTCCCGGCCGGAAACTCGAACGCCAGCGCCTGCAACGTCTCGCCCGCGTCGGCGCCGACCGCGCTGACGGTGGGCGCGACGCTGACCAACGACAACCGGGCGAGCTGGTCGAACTACGGCACCTGCCTGGACATCTTCGCCCCCGGCGAGCGCATCACGTCGGCCTGGTGGAGCTCGCCCACCGCGACCCAGACGCTCAGCGGCACCTCACACGCCGCGCCGCTCGTCGCCGGCGTCGCCGCCCGGGTGCTCGGCAACAATCCGACCTGGACGCCGGCGCAGGTGTCCAGCTACCTGTTCAGCGTCGCCAATCCGGCGGTGCTCAACCCGGGCGCCGGCTCGCCCAACCGCCTCCTGTACCTGTCCCCGGCGCTCTGACCTCTCCGGCCGCCGGCCGCGCCCGGCCGGCGGCCCAGCCCCGGATTAAGTTGACAGACATCGATGGATTGCCGCATCTTTGACGCATGGTAGGCGTCCACTCGCACTCGCGGCGTCGCCGCGTACGGTCCGGCCTGCTGGCCGCCGTCGTCTCGTCGGTCACGATGCTCGGCGTCGGGCTGGTCACCGCACCGGCGGCCGATGCCGGCACCGCGGCGGCACCCGTCGCCCGCCCCGCCCCCGCGCCCGGCGCGGCCTCGGCGTCGATCACGGGGGCCGCCGCGACCACGTCCCCGGCGCCGACCGGGCCCACCGCGCCGAACCCCTCGCCGTTCCCGCCGAGTACGCCCACGAACGTCACCGCCACCGACGTCCGGACAGGGTCGGTCACCCTCACCTGGACGGCGTCGACACCCGGCTGCTGCGCCGTCACCGGCTACGACATCACCTACTACATGGCCTTCGACGACGTCGTCTTCTCCGCCAGCGTCGGCAACGTCACCACCACAACGATCAGCAACTACATCGGGCCGGGCAGGCAGTACCAGTTCCGGGTCTCCGCCAAGGACGGCCTCGGGCACCGCTCCAACTCGTCGGAGCCCGTGACCGTGGTCACCCCGGTGACCGACACCGGCCCCGACACCACCCCGCCGAGCGCGCCGCAGAACCTGACCATGGGCGACGTGACCGAGTCGACCGCCACCCTGTCCTGGTCGCCGTCGACGGACGACGTCGGCGTGCGCGGCTACAACGTCTACCGCTTCGACGGCTGGTTCACCTCCGTCGTGATCGCCACCGTCACGACGACGACGCACACGATTGCGCTCCCGTCGTCGACGCCTCCGCTGCGCAACCTCTACTACGTGCGGGCCCGGGACGCGGTGGGCAACCTGTCGATCGCGTCCAACACCGTCACCGCACCCACCGTGCCGACCCCGCCCACCCCACCCACCCCGCCACCGTCGACCTGCCGCGTGACCTACCAGAACCAGTCCGAGTGGCAGGACGGATTCGTCGCCGCGGTGACCGTCCAGAACACCGGCGCGACCCCGATCGACGGCTGGGTGCTGACCTTCAGCTTCCGGGGCGACCAGCGGGTCACCTCCGCCTGGAACGCCACGGTCAGCCAGAGCGACACCACGGCGACGGCGCGTAACGTCGACTGGAACCGCGCGCTGGCGGCGAACGGCTCCGCGACCTTCGGGATCCAGGGGAAGTGGGGCGTCAGCAACGCGCCGCCGACCGGCTTCACCCTCAACGGAGTCCCCTGCGCCACGGCCTGAGGCGGCAGCCCGGCCCGATCGGCGGCCGGCCGGGTCGGGCCTGCGCCCGGCGGCGGCGTCAGCGCCGCCGGGCCGGGAGCTCCGGCTGCCCGGCATCGGGTGGTGGCACGGCGTCGCGGTGCTGCTGGGCCACGATCCCGGCGGTGATCTCGTCGGGCGGCACCGGACGGCCGAAGTGCCAGCCCTGCCCGTTGTCGCACCCGGTCGCGGCCAGCCGGGCGGCCTGCTGGGCGGTCTCGATGCCCTCCGCGGTCACGACGAGGCCGAGCTTGTGCCCGAGCGACACGACGGTGCTGAGGAACTCGTCGTCCGTGCCGGGGCGGCGGGCCCCCGGCCGCCTTACCGGCTGCGCCGACGAACGGGTCAGGCTCGCGTCGAGTTTGAGGCCGTGCAGAGGGAGTGAGCGGAGGTTGGCCAGGTTGGCATAGCCGATGCCGAAGTCGTCGATGACGATCCGGACCCCGATCTTCATCAGCGCCGCCAGGGTCTCCGTCACCACGCCGGTCAGATCGATCACGGCCTGCTCGGTGACTTCGAGCTGGAGCAGGTGCGGCGGCAGCCCCGTCCGGTCGAGGATCTGGGCCACCGCGCCGGCCAGGCCGTTCTGGCGGAGCTGGCGCACCGACACGTTCACGCTCACGTACAGGCCGGGTTGGATCCGCTGCCAACGGCTGGCCTGTCGGCACGCCTGCTCCAGCAGCTGGGCACCGAGCGCCACCACGACGCCGGTGCGTTCGGCGAGCTCGATGAACCGGGCGGCGCTCAGCAGGCCGAGCTGGGGATGCTGCCAACGGGCCAGGGCTTCCACCCCGGCCAGCCGCCCGGACCGCAGGGCGGAGATGGGCTGGTAGGCGGCGACGAACTCGCCCCGGCGCAGCGCCGCCGGCATGGCCGCCGACAGGCGGTAACGCGCGGCGTCGGCGTTGCTGCGATCCTGGTCGAACTGGCGCAGGGTGGCCTTCCCGTCGGCCTTGGCCCAGTGCAGCGCGATCTCGCTGGCGCGCATCAGGGCCGCGGCGCCACCGTCGGCGACGGCGCCCTCGGCCACGCCCGCACTCGCCGTCAGGGGCACCTCGGTGCCGTCGACGCGGAACGGGGCGGCGAGCGCGGCGAGCGCCTGATCGGCGATCTTGACGGTGTCCTCGGCGCAGGTGGTGTCGCGGACCAGGATCGCGAACCGGTCGCTGTCCAGGCGCGCCACCAGGTCGATCCGCCGGTCGGTGAGCGCGCCGAGCCGACCGGCGATCTCGCGGAGCAGCAGGTCGCCCACCTGATGCCCGAGCACGTCGTTGACCGCCGCGAAGTCGTCGACGTCGAGGCAGCAGACACCGACCCGGTCGATCGGCTCGTCGGCGGCGGACAGCCGGCCCAACCGCTCGGTGAACAGCGTCAGGTTGGGCAGCCCGGTCAACTGGTCGTGGGTGGCGAAGCGGCGGAACCTGGCCTCGCTCACCCTGAGCGCCTCCTCGGCCTGGTTGCGGGCGGCCAGCGCGGCCAGCCGGACCGTGTCCTGGGCTCTCAGGATGCGGTCGTGCGCGGCCGACGCGAAGCCCGCCGCGAGTTCGGCCAGCAGGCCGGTCAGCCGGGCGGCGCGGGTGGGGTCGGCGGCGAGGCCCAGCTCGCCCAGGAGCCGCGAGCCGACGACCGCGATCGTTCGACCGAGCGCTTCCGGCGACCCGAAACCGGCCGCCACCAGATCCTCGCCGATCCGCCGGCCGTCGCCGGGCTCGGCCGGATCGGCGAGCACCGCACTGACCAGACGGTCCGCCAGCCCGGCCACGATGCGACGCCGCCGCCCGGCGCTGATCGGCACGTAGTGGGCCCGGTGCAGGGCCGCAGTCCACGCCGTGACGAACTCCTCGACGCCGGGGCGACGCCCGTCGTCGAGTCCGTCGGCGGCGGACGGACCGCTCACCCGCGGCGTCCGACTCCGACGTAGAAACTCATCCGCTCCGGGTGCTCCCCGACATCCGTCCGCGACTCGGGACGCCACAGCGGGGACCACACCACGCCGGGTTCCACCAGTTCCAGGCCGGCGAAGAAGTCCTCCACCTGAGCGCGGGTGCGGGCGGTGACCGGCGTGTTCGTCCGGCCGCTGAGCCGGGTGCCCTCGCCCATCTCGTCCGGCCGGCTGTCGGTGGTGACGTGGCTGATCGCCACGCAACTCCCCGGGGCCAGCGCCGTCCACAGCCGCTTGATCAGCCCGTACGGGTCGTCGTGGTCGGGGACGGCGTGCACGACCGAGACGAGCAGCAGGCCGACCGGCCGGTCGAGATCCAGCAGCCGGCGGACCTCCGGGTGGCCCAGGATGGCCTCCGGACGGCGCAAGTCTTCGAGCAGCGCGATCGCGTTGGGCTGGCCGGCGAGGATGTGCGTGCTGTGCGTCACCGCCACCGGATCGATGTCCACATAGACCACCCGGGTGTCCGGATCGACCTCCTGGGCGATCTCGTGCACGTTGCCCACCGTCGGGATGCCGGACCCGATGTCCAGGAACTGCCGGATCCCCTCGTCGAGCATGAACCGCACCGCGCGATGCAGGAACTCGCGGTTGGCGCGCGCGACCAGGCGAAGGTCCGGCACCGCCGCGAGCGCCTGGCGGGCGAACTCCCGGTCGACCTCGAAGTTGTGCGAGCCGCCGAGCCAGTAGTCGTAGGCTCGCGCCACGCTCGGCCGGCTGAGATCAACATCTGCTGGCGCCCACTCCGGCCGTTCCATCGCCGCCCTTCCTCACCACCACGGTCACGTGGCCGCCGCCACTGTAATCGGAGTTTACCGATTCGTTTGATCGCACCGAAATCACGCCGCCGGCACACCGCCCGACCTGGGACCGCCGGGCGGCGCCGCGCCGCACCACCGCGCGCCGCCACGGTGCCGGCACGCGGGGGCCGGGTCGCCCCGGGATCCGCCCGGACCGGCCCGGCGTGGCAGTCACCCGGGGTACGCTGCCGTGGTGGACCGGCGTGCTCAGTACCGGGCCGAGCTGCGCAGGTTCGATCCGGCGCGCTGGCCGGACTTCCTCCGGGAGCACTCGGGGCTGCCCGGCCCACGCGCCAACATCGCGCTCGCCGAGGCCGTCGCCGACGAGGGCGACCCGGCCTCGTTCGATCGGTTGATCTCCACGGACGACGAGTACCTGGTGTTCTGCGGGGTGCTCGGTCTCGGCCAAGTGTTGGCCGCCGCCGCGGACGCGCGGACCCGCGCGGCCGTCGAGGCGCGCCTGCGCGACCACGCCACCGACGCCCGTTGGCGGGTGCGCGAGGCGGTGGCCCTGGCGTTGCAGCGTCTCGGCGACGCCGACCTGCCGCGCCTGCTCGCACTCGCGACGGCCTGGGGCGCGCGCCCGCACCCGTTGCTCCGGCGGGCGGCGGTCGCGGGCGTGTGCGAGCCGCGCCTGCTGACCGCCCCGGACGCCGCCGCCCGCGCCGTCGCGCTGTGCGAACGGGCGACCACGGGGCTGGCCGACCTCTCGGCCGAGCAGCGGCGTGCCGACGGCGTCCGCGCGCTGCGTCAGGCGTTGGGCTACTGCTGGAGTGTCGCGGTGGCCGCCGATCCGGCGGCCGGTCTGCCGCGCTTCCGGGCGCTGGCCGCCGTCGACGACCGCGACGTGGCCTGGATCGTCCGGGAGAACACGAAGAAGAACCGACTCGCGCGACTGCTCTGACCATCGCCGGGGCCGCCCTGGAGCGGCAAGCACGAGGCAAGTTGACGCGACTTAATGACAAGCTTCCTTGACAAGAAGTCGCGCGTGTTTGATAGTTCACGCCATGAGCAGCCCCATGAAGCGCTACGCCCGAAACATGACCGTCGCCATGGTGGCCTACGTCGGCGTCCTGGTCGGCACGCTGATCGGCCTGCGCGCCCTTCCCGACGACAGCCTGCTGCGCTACGTCCTCGCGCCGTTGCCGGTCCTGCCGGCCGTCGGTCTCGTGATCGCCTTCGTCCGCTACCTGCGCGACATCGACGAGTTGCAGCGCCGCATCCAGCTCGAGGCGTTGGCGATCGCGTTCGGCGCCAGCGCGCTGATCAGCTTCTGCTACGGCTTCCTGGAGAACGCCGGGCTTCCCCGGCTCAGCGCGATCTGGATCGGCCCGGCGATGGTCATGCTGTGGGGCCTGTCGTCCGGGTTCGTCTCCCGCAGGTTCCGGTGAGCGGGAACACCGACGTGAGAAACCGACTCAAGGTCCTACGAGCCGAGCGCGACTGGTCGCAGGCCGACCTCGCCGACCGCGTCGGCGTCGCCCGACAGACCATCAACGCGATCGAGACGGGCCGCTACGACCCGTCGCTGCCGTTGGCCTTCGCCCTCGCCGCGCTGTTCGCGCAACCCATCGAGGAGATCTTCTTCCCCGACGACGGCCCGCCCGCGCGCAGGTGAGCCCGATGCGCCCGCCGGGGTCGGGGCGAGGGGGCGGCAGGCGCCCCGAGGAACACGACCGGAAGCGGCAGGAAGCAGCCTGAGGGGCGCTGGCGTCCTTTTCGCTGGCGCTGCCGGCCACTGTGGACGACCCACGGCGTCGGCACGCCCGCGGCGGTTGCCATGCGCGCGCCGATTGTGCGACGGTGGTCGCCTGCCTGCCGGTCCGGCCGTCGTGCCGCCCGCCGGCAGGGCCGGTTGGAGAGGCGCTGCGACGGACCCGGTCCGCCACGCTCCACCTCGGTGTCGAAGCAAGGGCGCCTCCGATCCGGGAGGTGGTCATGGCGATTCCCCGTCCAGCATCGGACAGGCCGTTCGGCGAGAATGCTCGGCTGGTGGGCCGGGTGGCGGCGCTGTGGCGTTATCCGGTCAAGTCCATGGCCGCAGAGGAACTGCGTGCGGTCGACGTCTCCTGGCACGGCCTGGCCGGCGATCGTCGTTGGGCGTTCATCCGCGACGGCCAGGCGCGCAGCGGGACGCCCTGGCTGTCGATCTCGCGGCGGCCGGACATGGTCCACTATCGCCCCTGGTTCGCGGAGCCCGACCGGCCCGACGCGTCCCGCACCATGGTGCGCTCCCCGTCGGGTCAGGCGTTCGACGTCGTCGATCACGCTCTGGCCAGCGAGTTGGGCGGCGGACTACGGGTGATCAAGCTAAATCGCGGGATCTTCGACGCCATGCCGTTGTCGGTGATCACGACGCAGAGCGTCGCCGGCATCGGCGAACTGATCGGCGCGGAACTCGACGCCCGACGCTTTCGTCCCAACCTTCTGATCGAGGCGGTCGGCCCGGCTGCCTTTCCCGAGGACGCCTGGGTGGGCCACGTCCTGCGGGTGGGCCGGATGCGGATGCGCGTCGACGCGCGCGACAAGCGGTGCGGCGTGGTCAACGTCGACCCCACGACCGCATTGCGCGATCCGGCCGTCCTGCGCGCCGTCGCCCACCACCGCACGGTGTGCCTCGGCGTCTACGGCTCGACCGTCGAGCCCGGCCATGTCGACGTCGGCGACCCCGTCTTCGTCGACACGTGAGGCGTCGGGTGCAGCCGGCGGGCGGTCCCCGCTCCCGGACACTGCGACCGCCCGAGGCGGGTCGTCCTCGGACCGGCACGGGCGCGTCGAGGTCTTCGGCTAGCCGCGCGCTTCCGGCTTCGGGGTGGCGCGGACGTGTGCGCGTTCGCCCTGCCTGCCGACCAGGCTGAGGAACTCGACGGGCCCGGAGCTGGTGGCGCCGAACCAGTGCGGGGTACGGGTGTCGAACTCGGCGGCCTCCCCGGGTCGCAGGATGAGGTCCTCGTCGCCGAGAACCAGACGAAGGGTGCCGTTGAGGACGTAGACCCAGTCGTAGCCCTCATGGGTGCGCAGGTCGGGTACGCGTTCGTCGTCGCCGGTCGGCAGGACGAACTTGTAGGCCTGGATGCCTCCGGGCCTGCGGGTCAGGGGCAGGATGGTCGCTCCGTCACCAGCGGCGATGGGGCGCAGGTTGATGCGGGGATCGCCGGTCAGCGGCGCGTCGACGAGTTCGTCGATGGTGACGCCGTGGGCGCGGGCCAGCGGGAGCATCTGCTCGAGCGTGGGGCGTCGCAGGCCGGCCTCGAGGCGCGACAGCGTGCTGGCGGAGATGCCGGTCTCCTCGGCCAGGTCGGTGAGGGTGATGTTGCGACGCAGCCGCAGCTGCTTCAGCCGCGGGCCCACCGCGTCGAGGGTGCGGTCCAGGTCTTCGTCCATGCCGCCATTTTGCCATTCGGCAAGAATCTTTGCGCATCTCGGCGGGGGTGCTCAGGATCGTGCCATGACCGGCGAAGACGGGAAGGGCAGGTCCGATGGCGAAGCAGGCGGAGATCGTGCGGGACGTGGTCGTGGTGGGTGGCGGCGCGGCCGGGTTGAGCGCGGCGCTGATCCTGGCGCGTTCGCGGCGGCGGGTGACGGTCGTGGACGCGGGCACGCCGCGCAACGCGCCGGCGCAGGCGGTACACGGCCTGCTGGCGCTCGACGGGGTGAGCCCGCTGGAGTTGCTCGAGCGGGGCCGGGCCGAGGTCGTCCGCTACGGCGGCGAGATCATCTTTGCGGAGGTGAGCGACGTGTCGTGCACGTCGCTGGGCTTCGCGGTGATGACCCGCGACGCGGCCGTGCTGCACGCGCGCCGGCTGCTCATCGCCACCGGCCTGGTCGACGACCTACCGGAGATCGAGGGGCTGCGGCAGCGGTGGGGCCGCGACGTGCTGCACTGCCCGTACTGCCACGGGTGGGAGGCCCGCGACCGGGCGATCGGCGTGCTGGCCACCGGGCCGATGTCGGTGCATCAGGCGCTGCTGTTCCGGCAGTTGAGCGATGACGTGCGGTACTTCAGCCACGACCAGGACCTCGGCGAGCAGGACCGGCGGAAACTCGACGCGCTCGGCATCCCGGTGGTCGCCGGCCGCGTCTCCCGCCTGGAGATCGTCGAGGACCGGTTGGCCGGGGTCCGCCTCGACGACGACCGGGTCGTGCCGGTCGAGACCGTGGCGGTGGCGACGCGGATGATCGCCCGCGCCGAGGCGTTCGCCGGCATCGGGATCACCACGACGCCGCACCCGGCGGGCTCCTTCATCGCCGCCGACGAGACCGGCCGGACCTCGGTGCCCGGGGTGTGGGTGGCCGGCAACTCCACCGACCTGTCCGCCCAGGTCGGCGCGGCCGCCGCAGGCGGCGCCCGCGCTGCGGCCCACCTCAACGCCGACCTCGTCGCCGAGGACACCGACCGGGCGGTCGCCCGGTCGACCGACGCGCAGACCGCCCGGTGACCCACGCCCGCCTGGCCGCCTGCTGATCGGCGGGCCCCTGCGCTCCCCGCGATCCGACCTGGTCGCGCCTGCCCTCCACCAGCCCTGAACCCATCCTCTCCGCGACGCCGGACCCGAGGCCCAACCCCGGCGCCGTACCCCATCGCGCCCCTTGGAAGGAACCCGCACATGTCTGCCCCGAACAGCTCACCGAAGCTGACCGTCCCCGACGCGACGATCCAGGACCCACGTCGGCGCCGCGCGATCCTGATCGCGGTGTGCATCGCCCTGATGGCGGTCATCGCCTCGGTCTCCGGGCTCAACGTCGCCCAGCCGCAGGTCGCCGTCGCGCTCGACGCCTCCCAGAGCGCCGTCCTCTGGATGATCAATATCTACACCCTCAGCCTGGCCGCGCTGCTGCTCCCGCTCGGCGCCCTCGGCGACCGGGTGGGCCGCAAGCCGATCCTGCTCGCCGGCCTGGCCATCTTCGGCGTGGCCAGCGCGGCGGCGGGCCTGGCCACCTCGACCGAGATGATGATCGCCGCCCGGCTGCTCGCCGGTGTCGGCGCCGCCATGATCATGCCGGTCACCCTGGCCGTCATCACCTCGACCTTCCCCGACGGGGAACGCTCCAAGGCGATCGGCGTCTGGACCGGCGTCGCCGGCGGCGGCGGCATCCTCGGCATGTACCTGTCCGCGGTCCTCGTCGACTGGGCGAGCTGGCGGTGGCTGTTCCTGCTGCCGGTCGTGCTCGTGGCCGCGGCCACCGTCATGGCCCTGCGGGCCGTCCCGAACTCCCGCGAGAGGTCCCCGCACGGTTTCGACCTCCTCGGGTCGCTGACGTCGGTGATCGCCGTGGTCGCGCTCATCTACGTCCTGCACGAAGGCCCGGTCCACGGCTGGACCGCACCCGGCACCCTGGCCAGCCTGCTCGTCGGCGTCATCGCCGCCATCGGCTTCGTGGCCTGGGAGCTGCGCCGGGCGGCGCCCCTGCTCGACGTGCGCCTGTTCCGGGACCGACGCCTCGCCAGCGGCTCGCTGGCGCTGCTGGCACTCTTCGGCGTCCAGGCCGGGATCTTCGTCGTCCTGTTCCCCTACTTTCAGGCCGTCCTCGGCTGGTCCGGGCTGCGCTCCACCCTCGCGCTCATGCCCATGGCAGCGATGATGATGCTCGCCTCCGGACTCGCCCCGCGCGTGGCCGCCCGCGCCGGAGCCCGCGCGACGATGGCGGTCGGGATCCTGCTCGGCGGCGCCGGCCTGGCACTGATGGCCACCCTCGTCTCCGTCGACGGCGGCTACCTGGCGATCCTGCCCGGCATGCTCGCCATGGGACTCGGCATGGGGCTGACCCAGACCCCCTCCACCGAGGCCATCACCTCCGCCCTGCCCCGCGAACGCCAGGGCGTCGCGTCCGCTCTCAACGACGTCACCCGGGAGTTCGGCACCGCCCTCGGCGTCGCGCTGCTCGGAGCGGTCCTGACCGCGGGCTACCGCAACGCCATCGGCCCCCGGCTCACCACGGTCCCCGGCGACGCCGCCGACACCGCCCGCGAGGGCATCGCCAACGCCATCGCCACCGCCGACGACGCCGGCGCCCAGGCGCCCGCCCTCGTCCGCGCCGCCCAGGAGTCGTTCGTCGACGGCTGGCAACAGGCCATGTGGGCGGGGGTCGCCGTCATGACCGTCCTCCTCGGCTACGTCCTGGCCCGGGGCCCGCGCCGCGCCAGGCCCACCCCACCGGCGACCGCACCGGAGTCGACCAGTGACGTCACCGCCGGGTGACGCCGGCCCGGCGCGCCCGCGGCTTGCGGCAGCGCGGCACGCACGCCCGGCCCCGCCCGGCCCCGGACAGCGCGAGCCGCCGCACCGGGAGGGCAGGACGGCCTAGCAGGCCGTGTCCTGCTCCGGCAGGCGCCCCTGCACCAGGTAGGCGGTGACCAGGCCGGTCAGGCAGGCATTGGCCTGACCGCCGAGCAGCGGCACGTGTGTCTGCTCGTCCACGGTGACCAGCCGGGAGCCGGTGATGGCCCGGGCGGTCGCGGCCGAGTTGGCCGGCGGCACCGATGCGTCGCGCAGTGCGGCGACGACGAGTGCCGCCGGCGCGCGGTTGCCGGCGAGCGGCGGGGTGTTGTCCTGGCTGACCGGCCAGAAGGCGCACGGGTTGAGGTTGGCGATCGACGGGCCGAAGACGGGATAGCGGGTGCCGAGGCGGGTCAGGTCGCGCCGGTAGGTCGCCAGGTCGCGGGGCCAGGCGTCGTCGCCGCAGCGGAAGGCCATGTTGACCGCGGTGTGGTTGTCCGCCGGCACGCCCGGGGTCCCGGGCAGGGGAGCCGGCCGCAGGTCGAGCGGGATCGGCGGCGGGGTGCGGGCGAGGATGGCGGCCAGGTCGGTCGCGACCACCGGCCACAACTGCTCGAAGTACGTCGCGATGACCGTCAGGGAGCCGAGCTCGCCGGTGGTCCAGGCGTGGTCCCCGGCCACGATCGGCTCGACCGCCGCCTCGGCGAAGGCCCGACTCAGGGTCTCCGCGACCTCGACCGGCGTGCCGCCGAGCCCGAACGCCGCGTCGTTGTCGGCGAGGTAGCCGGTGAAGGCGGCGTAGTTCTCCTCGAACGCCGGGAGCCGCCGCAGCTCGTAGGGACGCCAGGCGAGGTCGTAGTTGACCGGGCTGTCCAGCACGAACCGGTCCACCCGGTGCGGGAAGAGCGTGCCGTACGCGACGCCGAGCATCGCCGCGTACGAGCCGCCGAGGAAGGACAGCTTCCGCTCGCCGAGGCCCGCCCGGATGGCGTCCATGTCGCGGGCGGCCTGTGCGGTCGTGGCGAACGGCAGCGCCCAGCCGGCGTGCCGGGCGCAGGCGCGGGCGTACTCGCGGGCCTCGGCGGCGGTGTCCTTCAGGGACTGATAGGTAGCGGTACGCACCCAGTAGCCGCCCGGCTCCTCCTCCGGCTGGCCACAGGTGATCGGGGTGCTGCGTTCGACGAAGCGCATGTCGAACCCGACGATGTCGTAGCGGGCGAGCACCGCGGGGTCGACGACGGTGGCGAGGTTCAGCGGCTCGGGGACGCCCGCGCCGCCCGGCCCGCCGCCCGTGGTGACCAGCACGCCGCGACGAAGCGCCGGGTCGGTCGCGGGGAGCCGGGAGATCATGATGTCGATCGTGGGGCCGGCCGGTCGCGCGTGGTCGAGCGGCACCCGGACGGTGGCGCAGCGCAGGCGCGGGTCGTCGACGCCTGGACAGTCCCGCCAGGCGAGGGTCGCCCCGCTGGCCGCCCCGGCCGGGGCGACGACCAAGGTGAGGCAGGCGACAACGACAGCGGCCACCGCGCGCATGACGCCCCCCGAACATCGACTCGCGTACATCTGCACCGCACACGCTAGGGCGCACGTGCCCACCACGCAACGGTGGGGCGCGGACCTGATGGCCTGCGCCCCACCGTCGTCGGTCCGGCCGTGGCCGGACACCGGACATCTCCGGGCCCCAGGAACCGGGTGACAGGCCGTCACGTGTCACCCGGCGCCGGCCTTACCGGGGCACCCAGGCGCTCTCGGGCGCGAACCCCCCGAAGTCCGACAGGGAGCTGTTGCCCGGGACTTCGAAGGCCCCGCCGACACAGTCGTCATTCATGAACATCGCAGCGCTCCGGCTGTTGGTGTTGATCGCGGAACGCGCGCGGTCTCCCCAACCGGCGTCCACCAGACTCACGCAGGTGCCGGGCGACACCAGAGAGCTCAGGGTGAGACGCGCGCCGGTGAAGTTGGTGCCCTCGAACAGGCAGAGCGTGTTGACGAACGGGCAGTCGGCGGCGGCCGTGCTAAGCGCGGCGGGGCCCGGGCTCGCCGCGGCCGGAGCCGGGGCCGTACCCAGAACCGCTGCCAGGAGGCCGACCGCCACCAGGGCGCGTGGCACCCGCCGAACGGTCGGTGGAACGGGCTGATTCAGCATCCCAGTACCTTCCTCTGCTCGCGATCGGTCTCGATGCCGCGCCTTCGGCTGCGGTGGCGCGGACGGATGACGAACCCGGGTCGGGCGGGTTCAAGCTGAGCGAAGATGTCGGAAAGTGAGGACTTGCACCAATTGCTCCACTGTCATCGAGGGTAGTCGATGCTTTGGTAGGTCGCAACTTCTGTGGCTGTTCTCCGGCCGCGCCCAGCGTCCGCCGGAAAGTCCGCGCCACGTCGCGCAGGCCGGGGCGACAATGCCCGCACGGGAAGGCGGGTCGACGGTTGGTCGAGAGGATGCGGCTGGAGTGACTCAACGGCTGGGCGGCCGCAGATGGCCGGTGACGATCAGCACGGTGCAGCTCGGACACCACCGGTACCGGGTGCTGCGGCCCGCCGGGCCGCCGAGGTTCGCCGGCCTCTACGAGGGCCGCCTCGGCGCGCAGTTCTGCCTCGACAAGGAGACCGCGGCGACGTTCGCCCTGGCATGGGGCCTGGCCGCCCGGTCGCCACGAACGATCATCTACCTCCCGCTGCGTCGCGCGGAGCTGCCGACCGACCATGCCTGGGGCCGCCCGCTCGACCTGGTGCTGCTGCACCACCGGCTCGCGTTCCCGCCGTCACGCTGGAAGCAGGTCCGCTCCCGGCTCGGGGCCGGCAGGCCGCACACCGTCGTGCTACCCGGCCGAGCCTGGCCGGCACGGCCTGCCGGCGACCACCTGAGGACCTGGCACCGGGAGTTCCGTGACCACCTGCGGTGGGACGTCGCCGCCGAGACGCTGGTGCTCACCGGCAGCCGCGAGGCGTTCGAGCGGCAGGCCGACGAGGTCCGCGCCCTGGCCGAGGAGTGCCCGGCGCACCGCGCCCACGCCCCTGAGACGCACTGCTGCGCCGAGATCAGCATGGGCAGAATCCGACGCCACCCCGACCACCGCCGCCCCTACGCCGAACTGCACGCCGAGTACACCCGGTAGGGCCCGGGGCAGCGGCAGGGCCGCCGTTACCGTTGACCGGTGATCGGCAACCTTGAGACGCTCCAGGACGAGTTGGCCGCCTGCGGGTTTCCGCCGCTGGTCAACAGGCTGGCCGGGGCCGGCTTCCGGGGCCGGATCGCCACCCGTGACCTCGGGCCGCTGCGGTTGGTCTCCCTCGACACGCCCGCGAGCGCCTGCGTCGGGCGGAAGCGCGACGCCTCCGCCGGCGACCACCTCGCGGTCAAGGTGATGACCCGGGGCCGGACGCGGATCGAGCAGGGGCGCGGCGACGCCGAACTCGGGCCGACCGACCTGGTGCTGCTCGACCCCACGCGTCCTCTCCGCTTCGAGAGCACCGCGGCGACGCACGTCACCGTCCTGGTTCCGCGCCGGGAGCTCCGGATGCGGCCCGCGCAGATCGACCGGCTCATCGGCGTACGCATCGACGGCAGCCGCGGTCCGGGCGCTCTCGTCTCCGTGCTGGCCCGGGAGTCGGCGCGGTCGGCGGCCGAGTTCCGCGAGGCGGAGGCGCTGCGGTCGGCGGCGGCCGTCATCGAGTTGATCGCGGTCGCGCTGGAGGCCAGGCTGGGCGACGAACAACCGGCCCCCGACGAGCGGCTGCGGAACCGGATCGCCGGCTACATCGAGGCCCGGCTGGCCGATCCCGGTCTGTCCCCACCCGGCATCGCCGCCGCCCACCACATCTCCGTACGCCGGCTGCACAAGCTGTTCGAGGACCAGCCGCTCACCGTCGCGGCCCTGATCCGTCGTCGCCGCCTGGAGCGCTGCCGGGCAGAGCTGACCGGAGGCGGACGTACGGTCACCGCCGTGGCCGCCCGGTGGGGATTCTCCGATCCCGCCCATTTCAGCAAGCTCTTCAAGGCGACGTACGGCCACAACGCCCGTGCGCTGACAGCCAACAACCGGGCACGGACGACCAAGACGCGCGCAGCCGGCCCGGAACAGGATGGTGGTCACCAAGGCCGGCAATAGATTGGGAGAACGTCGTGGCGAAGGTGAACATCGTCCGCCCCGGTGAGGGCGAGATCCTCGGCAGCGGGGCGCAGCAGATCCGCATCCTGGAGAACGGCGAGCACACCGACCACCGGCTGGGGTTCGCCGAGGTCACCATCCCACCGGGCACCCCGAGCCCGTTGCAGCACCGCCACGCCCAGCACGACGAGGGCTTCTACGTGCTGGCGGGAACGTTCCGGTTCACCGTCGGCGAGGACCAGTACGACGCCGGGCCGGGCACCTGGGTCATCGTGCCGACCGGCGCGCCGCACACGTTCGCCAACGTCGGCGACGAGAACGCGGTCATGCTGAACACGTTCACGCCGGACCTGTACGTGCAGTACTTCCGCGACTTCAAGGCCATGATCGATTCCGGGCAGCCCGTCAACGCCGAAACCATGACACCGCTGTGGAAGAACTACGCCACCGAGATCTCGGACGAATACGCCTCGTGAAGCGCATTCAGGCTGAAGCCCGGCGGACGACCCGGCACCGGGGTGACGGCCTCTGGCCTGGGAGACAATCGCGTCATGCAGATCCGGCCATCCGGCGACGACTACGCGTGGCGGCTGCTCGTGCTGCTGTCCGCGACCGTCCTTCCGCCCGGGACGTTGGCCCTGCTCGTGGCCATGGCGCTCAGCGGGGCGGACCCGGTGCAGCCCGTGGCGGTGGGAGTGGCGGCGACGGTGCTGCACATCACGGCGTGGCGGGTGGCTCCGCAGCCTGTCAGGGCGTTCGTGGCGGCGGCTCTTGCCATGGCGGTCCTGGCGCTCGTGCCGATGCCGGGCTGGTCCAGCGGGGTGCTCACCCCGTCGTCCCTGTGCTTCCTGCTCGTCCTGTGGCGGCTGGTAGCGGTGGGGCCGGACCGGTGGGTGGTCCCGGCGCTGGCGACCGCGGTGGCGGGCGTGGCGCTCACCGAGACGGCCTCGGCGCTCCGTGAGCCGGCCGACGCGCGGCCGCCGGTGTGGATGCCGGTGCTGGAGGCGACCCTGCTCCTGGCCATGGTCGTCGGAGTGTGGGTTTTCGCCCGCGCCGTCCGGGCGCAACGGCAACGCGCGGTGATCCAGGCGTCCCAGCGACTTGCCGCCGCCCGGCGCACCGAGCGCGCGGAGATCCGGCGGGACCTGCACGACGTCATCGCGCACTCGCTCACCCTGGTCGTGGCACAGGCGGAGGCAGCGCGGGTCGGCACTGCCGAGCGCGAAACCGAGCGGGCTCTGGCTCAGGTGGCGGACACGGCTCGCGCGGCGCTGTTGGGGCTGCGCGGGATGCTGCGGGTGCTCGACGCTGCACCCAGCGCGGCGGGTGACGTCGTCCCGTCCCTCGACGGGCTGCCGGCGCTCGTCGCGGCGGCGACGACGCCGATGCACCGGGTGACGCTGACCCAACGCGGGGACCGGCGCGCCATGCCGGCCGATGCCGAGTCGGCGCTGGTGCGGCTGGTGCAGGAGGGCATCACCAACGCGCTGCGGCACGTCGAACCGCCGCTGAGCGTGGCGGTGGACGTGGACTGGGATGTCGAGCTGGACGAGGGCGGGGGTCGCGACGTGGTGCAGGTGCGCGTGCAGGACGACGGCGGTTCGGGACCACGCGCGGCAGGCGACCCAGGGGGGTCTCCGGGCACCGGCTCCGGGCTGGCGGGGGCGGCGAGGCGGGTCGAGGCCGCGGGCGGCGAGTTCGCAGTCGTGCGCGGGCGGGGCTGGACGCTCAGCGCGCGGCTGCCGACGGTGGGTGCGGCGTGACGCCGCCGGTGCGGGTGCTGCTCGCCGACGACCAGGCCCTGTTGCGCGTGTCGCTCGCCACGGTGCTGGGAGCCGACGAACGGATCGAGGTGGTCGGCACGGTCGCCGACGGCCGTGCCGCCGTCACGGCGGTGCAGCAACGCTCAGTCGACGTGGTGCTGATGGACATCCGCATGCCGGTGCTGGACGGCATCGCCGCCACCGCGCAGGTCGTGCGCCTCAGCCCGCGCACCCGCGTGCTGGCCCTGACGACGTTCGACCTGGACGAGCTGGTCCTGGCCGCGCTGCGCGCCGGGGCCAGCGGATACCTGACGAAGGATGCCCGCCCTGCGGTGCTCATCGACGCGATCTGCGACGTGGCCGCCGGCAACTCAGCCCTGGCGCCCGCGGCGGCGGCTTCCCTGGTGGAGCACGTGCGGCGGACGGCAGAGCCCCGGCCCCAGGCGGTCGCGCAGCTGTCCCCCCGCGAACGGGAGGTGTTCGACCTGATCGCTGCGGGACGGTCGAACGGCGAGATCGGCGCGCAGCTGCACCTGACGCAGAACACCGTCAAGACACACGTGCGTGCGGTCCTGACCAAGCTCGACCTGCGTGACCGGGTACACGTCGTGATCTTCGCCTACGAGAACGGTCTAGCCGGTCCCCCTCACCCCACGGGGTGAGGGCCACCCGCCAGCCGGGGTGAGGCGGCGGACGGTTGCCCGCTGCGAGGCTCGACGGCGAGGGTCACCGTGACCCGGCGAGGAGACCAGCACCATGACCGCACCGCGGAGCCGCACCTCCGGGGACGCCGTCCCCGGCACGACCGAGGCGACCTCGTCCACGGCCCGCGACCCGCGACGGGTCCTGGCGTGGTTCGCCGGGACGTTGACCGTCGTCACGGCGGTCGTCCTCGTGCCGCTGTTCGCCGGCGGCGCGGACGCCGACACCTTCAATGCCACCGTCCCCCTCCTGTCCTGGGCGCCGGCCTTGTCGGCGTTCGTGGCGCACCTGGGCACCGGTCGCCGCACGTCCTTCCTGAACTGGTCGGCGGTCCGTCCGCTGCGCACCGGACGTGTGCTGCGCACCGGAGCGCTGATGCTCGCGGTGTTCGTGGCCATCCCGGCGGTGGTCACCCTGCTGGCCCTGGCGCTGGGCGTCGTCGCCTGGCAGCCGAGCGGGCAGGCGCTGCGCCTGGCGCCCCTGGTGCTGCCGTTGGCCCTGGTGGGCATGCTGACGGTCACGGGTGAGGAGATCGGATGGCGCGGCGCGCTGCACACGAGCCTGGCTCGGTACGGGCTGGTTCGCGCGAGCGTCTCGATCGGCGGCCTGTGGGCGCTGTGGCACCTGCCGTTGCTGCTCGGATACCACCTCGACGGAGCGATGGCGGGGCGGGAGGTCGTCGCCACCACGGTCAACCTGCTGTTCGCAGCGCTCGTGCTGAGCGCGGCGCGGGCGTTGTCGGCATCGGTCTGGCCGGCAGCGTGGGCCCACGCGCTGATGAACACCACTCTGGTGTTCACCTCCTCCAATCTCGTCACTCCGGCCACCGAGCTGGCCGACGGCGCGTTCTGGACGCTCCAGTTGGTGACCTGGGTCGTCATCGGCTGCGCGGGCGCGTTGCTGCTCCGGGCGGCTGCCAGGACCACCGGGCCGAGCCGGTGCTCAGGAGGCGTCGCGGGCGAGTAGGCCGTCGACGAGGAGTTGCAGCATCCGGCTGGCCTGGTCGATGTCGGCGGCGGTCAGCATGATGCCGGCCATGCTGGCGGACACGTCGGCCGGTTGGACGTCGGCACGCAGGCTGCCGTCGGTCCGGCCGGCGTCGAGGATGGTGGCGATGGCACCGTCGAGGTGTTCGCGGGTCTGGCCGGAGCTGATCGCACCGCTGGCGATCACCGCGCGTAGGGCCTCGGCCATGCCGTGTTTGGTGGCGACGAAGTCCTGGTAGCAGCGCATCCATTCGCGCATGGCATCGGCTGGCGGGTGGTCGGCCACCAGTTGCGTGGCGACGGCGCAGAGGTGGGTGAGTTCGCTGCGGTAGACCTCCTCGACCAGGGCCTCGCGGGACGGGAAGTTGCGGTAGAGCGTCCCGACGCCGACTCCCGCCTCACGGGCGATGGTCTCGATCTTGACAGGGTCCGGACCGGTGGTGAGGGCGCGCTTGGCGGCCTCGATGATGCGCTGCCGGTTGCGCTGGGCGTCCCTGCGCGCGCCGGGGCGTCGCTCGATCTCGGAAACCATGATCACCTCTTAAGCGGAACCGCTTCCGCTTCTGCTAGGGTCGAGCTGAGACAAGCGGAACCGGTTCCGCTTGCGGTCATCGTATCCGGAGGTCCACGACCATGACCACATCGCAGGGGTACGCGCACGGAAAGCTGGGCGAGCACGAGGTCCTGCGGGTCGGCTTCGGCGCCATGCAGCTGGAACACGCCGAACCCGCGGATGCCGTCGCGGTGCTGCGCCGCGCGGTCGAACTCGGCGTCGACCACATCGACACGGCCCAGTTCTACGGCACGGTCAACGAACTGGTCAGGACCGCTCTGCATCCGTACGCCGACGGCCTGCGGATCGTCACCAAGGTCGGCGCGGTGTCCCACCCGACCGAGCGACTGGTCGCCGCCCAGAAGCCGGCGCAGCTACGGGCGTCGGTCGAGGAGAACCTGCGCACCCTCGGCACCGAACACCTCGCCGTGGTCAATCTTCGCCGGGCCGACGTGCCGCCGGGCATCACCGTCACCGGCGACCAGGTGGTCGACCTGGACAGCCAGCTCGCCGAGCTGATCGCCCTACGCGACGAGGGCAAGATCGGCGGCATCGGCCTGAGCCACGTCAGCCTCGCACAACTGCGGCAGGCCCTTCCGGCCGGCATCGTCTGCGTGCAGAACCTGTACAACGTCCTCACCCGTGGCCAGGAGGACGTGCTGACCGAATGCGCCGAGCAGGGCGTCGCCTGGGTGCCGTACTGCCCGCTCGGATCGGCCTTCGACTGGCTGCCCAACGTCACCGACAACCCGGTCGTCACCGCGCACGCCCGACGCCTCGCCATCACCCCGGCTCAGGCCGGCCTGGCGTGGCTGCTCGGGCACAGCTCGGCCACACTGCTGATCCCCGGCACCCGCAACCTCGCGCACCTGGCCGACAACATGGCGGTCGCCCGGATCGAGCTGGACCGGGAAGCCACGACGGCCTTCGACGCACTGGCCCAGGACACGACCGCCTGAGCGGAAGGCGCGAGGAGAGCGGTTCGAGAAGGCGAGTCGGAAAGCCTGTCGGATGAGCGTGCTCGTTGATGCGGAATCCGGGTGGAACGGTCGGATGACGTACCGCTGCGGCTGGGCCACCAAACCGGGCCAGAAGGCGTCGGCGCTCGGGAGAACCCCGAGCGGCAACACCAGCATTGACAGGCCAGGCAGCAAGAAGGGTCCTACCCGCGTCTCCTCGGTCCAGACCCCTCATGATCTGGTGCCGGGCAACGAGGGCCCTAAATGGTTTGCCGGTGCTCGGCGGGCGCTGGGATGCTGCGGCCGACCGGGAGCGGGGAGGCGCCAGCATGCAGTCGGAGTCCGAGCCGGAAGTGCGTACCGTGGCCGGTGTTCTGCGTGGCGGCCGGGAGGCGGGCCTCGCGGTGTTCCGCGGCATCCCGTACGCCGAGCCTCCGGTCGGCGGCCTCCGGCTCGCCGCGCCGCGGCCGGGGCGCGGCTGGGAGGGCGTGCGTCCGGCGGTCGCCTACGGTCCGCCGCCCCCGCAGCCGGGCGCGTTCGGGATGTCCCCGCAGGGCGTCGGCGACGACTGGCTGACGCTCAACGTCTGGACGCCGGACCCGGACCCGGCGGCGCGGTTGCCGGTCATGGTGTGGATCCCCGGTGGTGGTTACCTCGTCGGCTGTTCCGGCCTACCGGAATACGACGGCGGGCAGCTCGCCCGCAGCGGAACCGTGGTGGTGACGCTCAACTACCGCCTCGGTTTCGAGGGTTTCGGGATGATCGACGGGGCCCCGGCCAACCGGGGGCTGCTCGACCAGGTCGCGGCCCTGGAGTGGGTGCGGGACAACATCCGTGCCTTCGGTGCTGACCCGGATCGGGTGACGGTCTTCGGGCAGTCGGCCGGCGGTGGCTCGGTCGCGGCGCTGCTGGCCATGCCGCGCGCCGCCGGACTGTTCCGGCGCGCGGTCGCGCAGAGCATCCCGGGTACGTTCTTCTCGCCCGAGCTGGCCGCCGACGTCACCGCCGCCTGCGCCGCCGAGCTGGGGGTACGACCGGCCCTGGCCGACCTGTCGACGGTGGCTCCGGACCGGCTGCCGGCCGTGGGTCAGGCGATCTCGGCCAGGATCGTCCAGTGGCGGGAGCGTTGGGGGCGGATCACCCACCGGCCGATCCCGTTCGCGCCGGTCGTCGACGGCGACGTGCTGCCGGCGACCCCCTGGCGGGCGCTTGCCGACGGCGCCGCGCGGGACGTCGCACTGCTCGTCGGACACACCCGGGACGAGCACCGGCTGTTCAGCCTGCTCGACGGCGTACTCGGCCAGGTCACGCCGGAGCAGGCCGAGACCGCGCTGCGGATGTTGGCACCGGGCCCGGACGGCTCCAGCCGATACCGGGAGGCGTTCCCCGATGCGACCGATGAGCAGCTTTACGAGCTGGTCAACGCGGACTGGCTGTTCCGGATGCCGAGCCTGCACCTGGCCGACGCGCAACTCGCCGGGGGCGGCCGGGCCTACCTCTACGAGCTGACCTGGCCGGCACCGGGCCTGGGCGGCGCCCTGGGCGCCTGTCACGGCCTGGACGTGCCGTTGGTCTTCGGCAACCTGACCAGCGGGCAACCCGCGATGCTGATCGGTGATCCGCCCACCCCGGCGGCGCAGGAACTGTCCGGACAGATTCGCGGGGCGTGGACGGCGTTCGCCGCGAACGGCGACCCCGGCTGGCCGTCGTACGACGCCGGTCGCAGCACGCGGATCTTCGACGAGCGGCCGGTGGTCGTCGCGTACCCGGAGGAAACCTCGCGGCGGCTGTGGCAGGACCACACCTTCGCCGCGCTCCCGCTGCTGGTCCGGTAGCCCCGGGGCGGCGTCCACGACACCGCACAGTGGACGACGGTGGCTCCAACCGCCGGCCACTCCCACACCTGTGACGGCTGCTGGACGACCCGGCCCGCGGGCCGTCCACAACCGGCGGATCCGTTGTGTGGGCAGGGTTTGCGTGCCCCTGCCACCCTCACCGCGTGTCATCCAAACTGATTCGCGGCCTCGCCGCGTTCGCGCTGGCCCTGGGGCCAGTCGCCGTGATCACGGAACCCGCCGTGGCGGCGCCCGTGTGTGACGTCCCCGAGCCACCTCCGGTGTGCGGCGGGGACGTCGACGACGACAACGCCTGGGTCAACCTCACCTCGGCCAGCCGGGTACCGACCGGCGTGCAGGTCAAGGGGAGCGCCGGTGACCCGGACGCCACCACGTCGGTCCAGGTCATCGCCAAGATCTCCGGTGTGGAGGTGGGCCGGTTCAGTGTCGCCTCCGGCTCGGCCTTCACCCGGACCCTCCCCGCCCGGTACGGGGACACCGTCTGTCTCACCGTCGTCAACCAGGGAACCGGGGTCGGCGAGACCGCCTGCCGGGCGCTCGCCGTCCGGTTCGACCCGTTCGGCTCGTTCGACGAACTCTCCCCCGGACCGTCCGGCCTGCGGGTACGCGGCTGGGTCATCGACCCGGACACCGCCTCGCCGCTGACCGTGTCGGTGCGGGTGAACGGCCGGCTGCACACCGCGCTGGTCGCCTCGACGACCCGCACCGACGTGGCCGCCAACTACCCCGCCTACGGCGGCGGCCACGGCTTCGACCTGCTGGTGCCGGCGGCCCGGGGCGACCACACGGTCTGCGTCACCGCGATCAACGCCGGCGCGGGGGCCGACACCGCGCTGCCCTGCCGCACGGTCACCCAGGGCGGCGCACCGGTGATCGACCACTTCCTGGTCCGGGCCCCCGACTACCCGACCCCCCGGATGGAGGTCGACGTACGGGTGGGTACCCAGGACGCCACCCAGGTCAGCGTGTGGCGCGGCCCCACACCGAACGGGCCGTGGACCGACTGGCCCACCCCGCACAGCACCTGGAGCAACCCGGCCGGGTACTGGGAGATGGACCTGACCGTGGACTGGGGGCGCACCTACTGCTACCTCGCCACCGCGTACAACGCGTACGGCTCGCACACCCCGCCGGCGGTCTGCGCGACCACCTGGGCCGGGGCCTACCCCCAGCCGGCCCGGGTGGGGGTGACCGGAGTCTCGGACACCTCGATGATGCTGAGCTGGGACGACGTCGCCACGGGCGAGGCCGAGTGGCGGCTGGTCCGGTCCGGGGTGCCCGACGTGGTGCTGGCCGGCACCCCGGGCACCGGACGGATGAGTCACCTGGTCACCGGGTTGCAGCCCGGCACCCAGTACTGCTTCCTGCTCGGGGCCCGCTCGCCGGGCTGGGCGGGCAACCCGTACTTCTTCTGCCAGTGGACCGCGAAGGCGGCTGCCGACCCGACCACCTTGCAGGGCGTGGCGGCCATGAACCTGTGGAACTGCGACCCGCGCGGCCGGGCCGGCACGGTGTGGTCGACCGACGCCAACGGCCGCTGGGTGCGGCAGGGCCCGCTGCCCAACAGCCTGGTGGCGGGGGCCTGCGGCCCGGCGACCAGCGCACCGGCGGCCCGGGTGACCCTGCCCAGCGGGCGGACCACCACGCTGGCGGTGGTGGTGGTCGACAGCCGGTACTGCGTCGCCGACGACCCGTACGACGCCAACTGCCGGGTCTGGCAGACACCGCCCACCCTCGGCGACCCGAAGGGCATCACCGAGAACCGGCTCCTGCTGGGTTGACCATGCTGTCCGGGGGTGGGCGCGACGTTGTCGGCCCACCCCTGCGCGGCTCCGGCGCTCACCCCGCCCGGAATCTCCTGACGACCTTGCCGGGCCCTGACGGGTACAGCCAGCGCTACCTCGATCGGCCCGCTGCCTGGATTGTTGTCGGCGACTCCCAAAAATAGGGTTTCTTCGCATAGAAGAAGTCAATAGAAAATGGGAGTCCGGCGATGTCGGCGAGTAATGCACGACTCAGATTCATCTCGGCAGTCGACAAAGAGACGCCAGTGTCGGCCGTGCGGGTCCAGCAGCTGCGGAAAGTCTACGGCGGGGACCGGCAGGCGGTAACCGCGCTCGCCGGTGTCGACGCAACCTTTCAGCGGGGGACCTTCACCGCGGTAATGGGCCCCTCCGGCTCGGGCAAGAGCACGTTACTGCAGACCGCAGCAGGGCTGGACCGCCCGACCAGCGGCCTGGTGTGGGTCGGCGAGACGGAACTGTCGCAGCTTTCGGAGACAAAGCTGACCAAGCTGCGGCGGTCGGAGATCGGATTCGTCTTTCAGGCGTTCAACCTCGTCGGAGCGTTGACGGTGCAGGAGAACATCACGCTGCCGTTGCGGTTGTCCGGAAAGCGGGCGGACCCCATTTGGATACGGCAGATCGTCGACCGGGTCGGGCTCACCGAGCGTCTGTCCCACCGCCCTTCGGAACTGTCCGGCGGGCAGCAGCAACGCGTCGCGATCGCCCGGGCACTGGCCACCCGGCCGAAGGTCATCTTCTGTGACGAACCGACCGGCGCGCTGGACACCCAGACCGCCGGCGAGGTGCTGGGCCTGCTGCGCTCGGTGGTGGACGAGGCGGGACAGACGGTCATCATGGTGACGCACGACCCGGTGGCGGCGTCCTACGCCGACCGGGTGATGGTGCTGGCCGACGGACGCATCGTGCACGACATGCCGCAGCCGGGCGCGGCGCGGATCGCCGAGCATCTCGCGACGCTCGGGCGCCGCCCGCACCTGACGCAGGGGGCTGACCCGTGCTGAAACTGGCCGGACAGATGCTGCGTCACCGCAAGGGCAGCGCGGTCGCCACCCTCCTGGCGATGACCGCCGGAGTGCTGATCCTGATGTCGCTGGGCGTCCTCGTGGAGTCCGGCCTACGCTTCACCGCCGCCCCACAGCGTTACGCGGCCGCCGACGTCGTCGTCGCCAACCGCGACATCACGCTCACCTCCACGATGATGGGCGAAAAGGAGACGACCACCGTCGCGCTGCCCGAGGGCGGAACCGTCCCGGCCTCGATGGTCGACCGGATCCGGCAACTGCCGGGGGTGGCCGCCGTCATCGCCGACCGGACGGTGCCGGCGATCCTGCCGAACGGCACCGCCACCGGCCACGGGTGGAGCAGCACCGCCATCACCCCGTACCAGCTGACCGCGGGTGCCCGGCCCACCCGCGACACCGAGGTCGCGCTGGACGAACGTCTGGCCGCCTCGGTGTCGCCCGGCGACGAGGTGTCGATCCTGGTGAACGGCAGCGCGCGGACGTACCGGGTCAGCGGCCTCGTCCGCCACGCGGGGCCCCGGCCCGCCCCACACGCAGCGCCCGCGGTGTTCTTCACCGACGCGCACGCGGTGGCCGTCCACCCACGGCAGGGACGGGTCGACGCGGTGGCCGTCCTGGCCGAAGCCGGTGCCTCCGCGGCAGTGGTGGCCGACGTGCGCCGGCTGGCCGCCGAGGCCGGCGTCAAGGCCTACGCGGGCGACGAGCGAGGGCTGCTGGAACAGTCCGCGGACCAGGCGGCCTCCACCATGCTGGTCCAGCTGGGCAGCGTGTTCGGCGGCTACGTGGCGCTGCTGGTCATGTTCGTGGTGGCGGGCACCATCGGTCTCGCGGTCCGGCACCGCCGCCGTGATCTCGCCCTGCTGCGCGCCGTCGCCGCCACCCCTGGCCAGGTCGCTCGCCTGATCCTCGCCGAGGTGGGACTGCTCAGCCTGTTGTCGGTCGTCATCGGTGTGCCCGCCGGTTGGCTCGTCAGCCGCTGGCTGCATCAGGAACTGGTGGACCGGGCGTTCATACCGGAGACCTTCCCGGTTCGCGGTGGCGGCTTGGCAGCGGTCGCCGTGGCGGTGGCAACGGTCACGGTGGCGGCAGGTGCCGCGTTGATCGCCGCCCGCCGGACGGTGCGGATCCGGCCGACGGAGGCGCTCGGTGAGATCGCCGTGGAATCCGAACGCAACGGCGTACTTCGTCTGATCTCCGGTCTGGCCGCCCTGGCCGGCGGCTTCCTCCTGATCGCTCTCACCAGCGCGGCGAAGGGGACCGCTGCCCTCGGGCCCGCGATGGGTCTGCTGTGCCTGTTCGTCCTCGCGGTCGCCCTGCTCGGGCCGTGGATCAACCGGGCGGCCGCCCGTCTGCTCGCCCCGGTGCTGCGGCGGGTGTGGGGCGACAGCGGCTACCTCGCCGCGGCGAATCTGCGCGCCAATGCCCAGGGCATGGTCACGGTGCTGACCGCACTGGTGCTGTCCGTCGGCTTCGGTGGCTCGGTCTGGTTCCTCCAGGACAACCTGGACCAGCAGATCGTCGCCGAGAACCGTGGTGGGATGCTGGCCCAGCAGACCGTGGTTTCCGTCACCGGACTGCCCGACACCGCACTGACGCAGATCCGCGGCATCCCCGGCGTGCTCGCGGCCACCGGCGTACGAAACACCTCGATCATCCCGGACGGAGCCGCCGAGGGCGCGGATGCGCAGGCGATCGACCCGGAGGGCGCCGACCTCACCATGGACCTCAAGGTCCGCAGCGGTAGCCTGGCGGACCTGCGCGGGCCGGCCATGGCGGTGTCGACCCTGCAGGCCGAGTCGAACGGGTGGCGGGTGGGCGAGCAGGTCACGGTGCGGCTCGGCGACGGCACACCCGCCGACCTGCGCGTCGTTGCGATCTATGACCGGGGCTTCGCGTTCGGCGACGTCACCGTCGTCACCGACGTCGTCGCCGGGCACACCGCCGTCGCCGGCTACGAGCGAATCCTGGTGCGCACCGAGCCCGGCAAGGACGTCACCGCCGCGCTGGGCGAGGTCATCGGCCAGTACCCCGGCAGCGCGGTGACCAGCACGGCTGACATCAGCGGCCAGCTCGCCGACGACCTCGCGCTGAGCGCCTGGCTGAACAAGCTCCTGATCGGCATCATGGTCGGCTACGCCGCTCTCGCCGCGGCGAACACCATGGTCATGGCTGCACTCGCCCGAAGCCGCGAGCTGGCCCTGCTACGCCTGGTCGGTGTCACCAGCAAGCAGGTCAAGCGCATGGTCCACGCGGAACAGACCGGCCTGCTCGGCGTTTCGCTGCTCATCGGCGGAGCCATCGCAGCCGTCACCCTGGTGGCGATCGTGCACACGCTCACCGGGCAGATGGTGCCCTACGTGCCACCGCTGGGCTGGGCGTCCATCATCGGCGGCACGACACTGCTGGCGCTGTTCACCACGATCCTGCCGGTTGCACGATTGCTCCGCGTCCCTCCGGTCGCCGGCATCGGCATCAAGGAGTAACCGGCCACGAACAGCCGGTTTCGCTGATCGGCCGAACACTCTCGAGGGGCGGGCCCATCACGGGCCCGCCCCTCGACGGCACGTGTCACGACGCAGCCGATGATCGTGCCGACGCTCACGCCTGCCGCTGGGTGTCCTCGAGGTAGCGCAGCACCGCGCTCACCCGGCGGTCCACCTGGTCCGTCGGGGCGAGGCCCAGCCTGGCGAAGATGCTGCGGATGTTCTTGTGCACCGCGCCCTCGGTGACGAACAGCCGCTCCGAGATGGCGGTGTTGCCGAGCCCTTCGGCCATCAGTGACAGCACGTCACGCTCACGCGGGGTGAGCCGGTCCAGGGCGGTGTCCGGCTGGCTGCGAGCAGCCACAGCAGCGCCCCGATCGCCAGCACGGCAGTGGTGAGGCCACCGGCCAGGTGTTCCAGGGCGTCGACGGCGGCGCGTATCCGCTCGCCCGCGTACCGCCGCAGGCCTACCTCCCGCGAGCCCCGTCGCCCAGTGACCCTAGGGCACCGGCCACCGGCAAGGCAGTACAGCAGGCTGTACCGCCTGTCGTCGCGGTGGCGGGATCGTTTCCGACCAGCGGCTCTTCTAGCTTGTGATGATGGCTGAACACATCTCGTCGAACGGCCGCCGCCAGCTGCGGCCCATCCTGTGGCTGCTGCTCTTCGTGAGCATCACCGCCAACGCGATCGCGTCGTCCGTCGGCACCACCGCCAGTACCGTCATCAGCGTCCTCTTCGGCGTCGTTGCCCTCGTCTGCGCCGGCTCCTTGGTGGTTGATCATTACCGCCACCGCGCACAGTGACCCCGTCCGCCATGGCCGGCGACTGCGCCGCACATCGTCGGTGCCGGTGCGTAGGCGGACCGATGCGGCACAACGCCGCCGAGGCGCGAGACAGGGAGGCGATTCCAGGCATGACGGGCGACAGGAACACGGGCCGCCGGGGGTGGATCGTCGCTGCGATAGCCGTCCTCGCGGTGGCCGTCGTGACGGAGGAACTGCTGCGCTCCGGCACGCTGGCCGACGGTTTGCTGGACCACTGGTGGGGTCACGTCGGCAGCACCGCACTGCTGCTCGCCGGTGTGGGCGCCGGGGTGTACTTCCTGCACCGCGCGTACCGCAACTGAGCCACCCTCGATCCAGGTGTTCCTTGACCACAAGGTGGTCAGGCATGTTCTGCCGGTATGGCAGCGGCGAGGGTGAGGACGCCGGGAATCGCCGCGAACGCGGCGCGGGTGTCGGTGGCCAGTCGGTCGGCGGAAGCAGCGTGTGGCCGGGTGGTCCAGGTTTCGAGTCCGCGGTGGAACGCGGCGACGAGGACGTCCAGCGCCAGCCGGGGGCGGAGGTCGTCAGACGCGAGGCCGAACCTGCGGTGCAGGACGCCGAGCGCGGCGCGGACGGTGACGTCGCAGAAGTACAGGCAGTGAGCTTCGATCGCGGGGGTCTTGCTGGCCAGCTGCGTGCAGAGCAGGAGCCGGCGTGCCCAGTCACCGGAGTCCATGATCTGCATGGCGGCCAGCACGCTGTCCTGCAGCGCCGCCAGGACCGGCTGGCCCGGAGAAGCCGGCCGCAGTGCCAGGTCGTCGAGGAACGCCCGCCAGAGGTCCTCGTAGGGCGCCATCGCCACCTCCTCCTTGCTGGCGAAGGTGCGAAAGAACGTGCGCTTGGAGACCTCGACGCGGTCGCACAGCTCATCGAGCGTCACGCCGTCGAAGCCGCGCTGGGTGAACAGGTCCAGGGCTGTGTCCGTCAGCGCTTCACGGGTGCGCTGCTTCTTGCGTTCCCGCAGCGACGGCCGCGGCTGGGAAGAGTGCGACGACGCGGTGGCCATGAGGCGATACTACCGAGCGGCGTACGCCACTTGCAGGCTAATGCTACTCAGTGGCACTATGCTTCGAGAGCAAGTCGAACCTGAGAGGCGGCGTCATGCAAGCACTGCTCGTTGATCGCACCGCGCCCGGCAACCTCCGGCTCGGCTCAGCACCCGACCCGCTGCCCGCCGCCAACGAGTCCCTGATCCGTGTCGTCGCCAGCTCCATCAATCCGGGCGACCTGTACCTGGACAACGCCCCGGACGGAGCCGTGCCCGGCTACGACGCCGCCGGGGTGGTGGTGCAGGCGGCTGCGGACGGTTCCGGCCCGGCCGTCGGCACGCCGGTGGTGACGCTGGGCTTCGCCGGCGGCTGGGCGGAGCTACGCGCAGTGCGAACCGACTGGATCGGCGTGGCACCGGCAAACGCCGACCTGGGAGCCCTGAGCACGGTGCCGGTGGCCGGCGCGACCGCGCTCCGCGCCCTGCACAGAGTCGGCCCGATCATCGGGCGCCGAGTGCTCGTAACCGGTGCCACCGGTGCGGTGGGCCGGTACGCCGTGCAACTGGCCCGGCTCGGCGGTGCGCACGTCACGGCTTCGACCAGCGACCCCGACGGCCACGGCGACGAACTACGGGAACTGGGCGCCCATGAGGTGATCCGGTCCCCCGGGCAGCTCGACCAGGCGGTGGCCGGCGTCATCGACGTGGTGGGCGGCGAGACCCTCGTGCAGGCGTACGACAAACTCGCCGAAGGCGGGACTCTGGTGTCGGTCGGCAACGTCGCCAGCACGGGTGAACGCTTCCCCGCCCTGGCGTTCTCCGGCCACGACGGGCGCAACGACCGCTCCATCACGTCCTTCTTCCTGGGCGCCCATGCCGGGCTGTCCGCGGACCTGGCATGGTTGGCCGCGCGGGTCGCGGACAATACGCTGACCCCTCCCGTCGCCAGACGCGACAGCTGGAGGGACGCCGGCACCACGATCCAGGCGCTGCACGAGGGACGGGTGCGCGGCAAGATCGTCCTCGACATCGGCCAGTAGCCGCAGGGAGTAAGGCGAGGAATGGCACGACCACGTAGGGCCGTCCCCGGCGACGCGGCTGCGCTGGTGCGCCTTCGCGTCACCATGCTGGAGGCGATGGGGGCACCCGTCGGCGACGCCACCGCGCCATGGCGGGCCGCCGCCCTGGACTGGTTCACCCGTTCGCTGAGCGACCCGCAGACGTTCGCCGCATTCGTGATCGAAGACGCCGAACACGGCATCGTCAGCAACGCCGCCGGCCTCTGCGACCGCCACGCGCCAGGTCCCGGCAATCCAGGCGGCCTGCGCGGTCACGTCTTCAACATCAGCACCCTGCCCCACGCCCGCGGACGCGGCCACGCCCGAGACTGCCTGACCTCCCTCCTCCACTGGTTCGCCGACCACACCACGGTCAGCGTGGTCGACCTCAACACCACCCCGGGCGGCGAACGCCTCTACCGCACCCTCGGATTCACCCCACCACGCCACCCCGCCCTGCAACTGCGCCGCGACCAGATGTAGACCGTGGCCTCGCGGTGGACCACGGCCTGACCATCGCGCTCGACAGCGAGCGAGTTCCCCGTTCCCACTTGGTGGGACGCCGACCGGGCGGCAAAGCCGCCGGTCGCGCCGGTGGTCGGCTGGCGGCAGACCGCCCGTTCGCCCCGGCGGGCAGCGCGGTGATGGCGGCGCGTTCAGCCTCGCCGATCGACCAACCGAGGGAGTACGCCACCCGCCGGCCTCCAGAACCGACGGGACGGCCGGGCCGGGAGGAAACGGCCGGCGACGTATGATCGCGGTGAGGACGAAACGCCAAGCCGAGACCCGGCACCGGTGTGCGGGAGGAGGCAGGGTGTTCGGTTCGAAGAAGAAGCTCAACGATCTGATGGCGCAGCTCAGGCCCGATCTGAGTCGGGAATCGCTCGGCGTCGGGCCCGCCTTCCCGGGCGTCGCCCCGAACCCGCTCCTGAGCAGTGATGCCCGGAAGCGCAACGCGGAACTGCGCACGGGGGCGCTCGCGCTCGGCGTTCTCGTCGGCTGGCGGGAGGTGAACAGCAACCCTCGCGTGGTCCTGATGTTCGACGTGGAGACCGCCGACGGCATCTCGTTCCGCGGTATCGCAGACGAAGACCTCACGATCACCGAGCTGACGCGACTCGCCCCAGGACAGACGCTGCCCGTGCGCTACCGGCCGGCCGTCATGGACCACTACGTCGCCCTCGCCCGGGACGCGGACCCCGCCCGTGTGCAGCAGCTCTCCGACGAGATCGCGAGGCGCAAGCGGACCTGACCGAAGCCATTGGCCGGATGCGGCCGGTGTCCTGGTTCGCTATCGACCGCCGGGGTTCTGCGCCCTTTCGTTGCAGGTCTGTGTCCACTCGACCGACGATCGCCCGCGACCCTACGGTGCTCAGCCTGTTACCCGGAAAGCCCTCATCGAGCCACCGGCAGCCTGTGCGCAGGGCTTCCTCCAGTGGTCCCGGGCGGGACGCCGTCCTACCGGATCCCGACTGCCACCGAAGGCGGTGCGGCATTGTACCGCGTAGCGCTCGACCTTCCCATGATTCGATAGATCCCGGCCAATGGGTTGGCGACCCAACCCCCCGTTTGTAGCGTCGGGTAGCCATCGAAACACTTTCCGCTCACAAGGGAGGTTGTGCGTGGCCGCCATCGAGCCCGCGTTGCTGGACAAGCCCACGACCATCAAGATGCTTCACGACGCTTGCGAGCTGGAACACATGCTCTGCGTGCAGTACCTGTACGCGGCGGCGACCCTGGCCCACGGCGGTGATCCCGGGATCACCGCGGTCCGGGCTGCCCTGGCCGAGCAGTGGAGCCATCAGCTCACCCGCATCGCGGTGCAGGAGATGTACCACCTCACCCTGGCCAACAACATCCTGATCGCGCTGGGTGCCCCGCCGTTGCTGTGGCGGCCCAACTTCCCGCAGCCGGCCAGCCGATACTCCGACATAAACCTGCCGTCCACGTTGACACCGTTCGACCGGGACACCGTCAACCGGTTCCTGTGCTGGGAGAAACCGGAGCCGGACGGCTGGTGGGACGCCTTCTGCGCCGAGTGCGGGCGGCAGGCGCACGCCCGGCTGAACCTGGCGATGCCCCCCAGCCAGGCGCGGCCGTACGGCTCGATCGCCGAACTCTACGACCAGATCAAGAAGGCGATCCTGGGTCATCCGGAGTGGATCGACCGGGCGTCCGCGACCCGGCAGGTCACCAGCGCCCTCATTCCGCTGACCCCGACGCTGGAAGCGATAACCACCGCCGAGCAGGCCGCCCGGTACATCGACCTCATCGTGCTGGAGGGCGAGGGCGTGCCGGACTGGCAGTCGAACTCGCACTTCGCGTACTTCCACCAGATCGCCGACCAGTTGGACGGGCTCAACCGCACGCAGCCGGACTTCGTCCCGGGCTGGCCGACCGTGGAGAACCCGGCCTACGACGCGACGAGCACCGGCGGCACCCTGATCACCGACCCGGCGGCGCGGTCGGTCGGCGTCGCCTTCAACGAGCTGTACCTGCTCTTCGTGGACATGCTGACCCGGCTGTTCACGCCGGACGGCGAGAGCGCCGCCCAGCGGCGGGGCCTGGCGCGCGTGATCACCGCTCTGATGCCGCTGGGCATCAAGCCGCTCGCGGCGCTGCTGACCCGGCTGCCGGCCGGCGCGGACCACCCGGGCCGGTACGCCGGACCCAGCTTCGAGCTACCGCAACCCCAGCCGACCGGCCCGCCGGCCACGATCGACGCGCTGGCCGGACGGCTGCTCGCGGTCGCCGGACGGTGCCGGGTGCTCGGCCTCACCGGCTCCGGGATCGGCGCTGAGGCGCAGGACTCGCTGGCCACCGTCGCCGCCCGGTTGGAAACGCTGGTCCCGCTCTTCACCCCGTCGTCCGTGGAGTTGTCCGCATGAGCTATCTGGCCCGGCCCAGAATCGGGTTCTTCGGCACCGACGCGATGGTCAACCCGTCCACCGCCAACAACGAGAACATCGTCCATCTGCTGGACTACGACCGGGTCCAGGTGTTGAATCCGCCGGTGGTGGAGGGCGCGAGCCTGCCGGCGATGGACGACGCCGCGTACCGGGAATGGATGACCAGCCTGGTGGTGTACGCGGACCCGGACACGGCGGCCACGCCCAACCCCAACTGGCAGTCCGGCATGCCGGGCTACTGGAACTACTGGGGTGACCACCTCGCCACGTTCGGCAACGCGCAGGCGACAAGCGTGTGGGTGGACGACCAGCCGGTGACCAGAGCCGCCCGGGATCCGCTGCTCAACGCGTATGTCGCGTTCAACGCCCGGATCGTCGACGTGAACCCGGCCGACAGCTACGGCACCCAGTTCGTGGCGGCCGGCTTCCGGATCATCGGCCCGGACCGCGACGGCGAGCTGACCGAGCTGGTGCGGGGGGTGCCGACCACCTCGTTCACCAGGTGGCTGAACTTCTTCCGTCCCGGCGGTGCCGGCTCCTTCCAGGCCGTCATCCCGAACTCCACCCTGGCCTTCGTCGACCCGGAGCGAGCGCCGGACTCGGACGGCCTGCGCGCTCTGCGCGAGGGCGCTGCCGACGGCGGTGGTCTGCTGCTGCGCTGGTGCTTCTACGGGATGCGGACCAGCTTCGACCAGATGACCATGTACGACAAGTTCCAACGGGGCGAGCGGGCGATGAACCCGAAGATCGGTCGGGTGGTCGGCACCGTCGGCGTGTGGAACGGCACCGACATGATCTCCGCACCGGTCGGCCGGGCCCTGCACCAGCCCGGCCCGCCCTACTTCCCGGCCGACGGGGGCACCCCCCGGGCGGTGACCCGGATGCGAATCAAGACCCACGAGGACGTGGAACGCGTCGAGATCCCCGGCACCACCCTGAACGCGCTGAGCGCGTCGAGCGCGGACGCGGAGCTGGTCGGCCCGGCCATGGCGTACGTCGACGAGAACCGGGTGGTGCTCGACCTGGGCACCACGTTCCCTGAGGTCGGCGGCGGCGACTTCAGCAAGATCGATTTCGACGGGGGCGTGTTCCTGGAGCTGCTCTACGAGGCCGGGGGCCAGCAGCGGCGCACGATGATCGGCGTGGTGGACTACGAGCAGGGCCCCTACGAGACGTACGGCGGAGTGGTCGAGTTCGACTTCAGTCCGCGCAGCGAGATCGGGCAGCACATCCACGACGGCGTGCTGCAACTGAGGGCCTGGGTCGACCACCGTCCCGTGCTGCTGCTGCGGGAGATCGGGACGGTCCAGGTCGCCACCGACGACCAGGCGGTGTACCTGGACATGGCGCCGGACGGCCCCGGCCAGCGGGCGAAGGGGACAGCCGCGCTGCGGCTGTTCCGCAAGGGCGAGCCGATCACCGAGCCGGAGACCCTGACCGTGCAGGTCTGGCGGGACGTGCAGACACCCGGCCGGGTGAACTCGGTGAACCCGCTGGTGCTGACCGCGACCTCACTCGGAGAGGAGAAGGTCGGCGAGTTCACCGTGCGGGTGCCGGCCGGCGGCCGGGTGGACGTGCCGATCGAGGTCGACGCGCCGGCCTGCTACAAGCTGCGGTACCTGCCGCCGGACACCCACGCCGACCCGGACAACCCGGCCTGGGCGGTGGAGTACTTCTCCACGGTCCGGGCCCTGCCGTACGACGACTACAGCGACGTACCGGACGACCAGCTCACCTTCGGCCTGGTGTACCGGGAGGTGTTCAGTTACTACGCGCTGCTCTACCCGATCATGGGGACGATCATTCCGTGGGGGCCGGCGAACACCCCCCACGATCCGAACCGGGTGACCCACTTCGCGGGACTGATGCTGGACGTGATCGACGAGAGCCGTCGGGGCACCGCCCTGGAGATGCCGATCACCCGGGAGCTGTCCGCGGGCAAACGTGCCCTGGTGCGACGCTGGTGCCGTAAGGAGTTGAGGATCTGACCTGAGGGCCGCCACCCCGTCGGTTCCGCCACCGCCGACGTGACAGCTCCGGACGACGACCCGCCACCGGTTTCCGGCCTGGTGGCGGGTTGGCCCGATGGCCCGATGGCGACGGAGCCCAGTGGACCGCCGACGACAGCGTGACTCCTCCGAATCCCTACAGCGCCTACCAGTCCGCTGACGACTCGGGCGGGCGAATCCCGTCTCATCGATCCGCTGCTCGGCGCGCCGGCCGGACTGCGCGGGCCTCGAATGGTTGATTCCGGCAGCGAATGCCCGGCACCAAACGCCACCGACCCCTGACTTTCCGTAGGACCCCAGGGGTTCCGGGTGAGCCCGATGATGGAGGGATGCTGGAGCAGATCGCCGTCAGCGACACCGGCTCGTCGGCGAGGCTCGCCGCCCGAATCCTGTGTAGACGACTGAGGCACCCGTATGTCCGCAACGTCGCTGCGGTGGCCCGGCTGATGGCGGGGGCGCGAGACGAGCGGGTCGCGGCGATGGCCGAGGAGGCCCTGGCCCTGGCCTGGGGCAGCGACCAAGAGGTGACCAACCACGTATGGGACGCCCTGACCGCCACGCCGGGGCCGGCGTTGCGGTTCCTGCTCGCGCCCGCGCCGGACTGCCCGCACGAACCACGGGTACGACTGGTCACCGCACCACCGGACGGCAGGCGGGTGCTTGCGGCAGCCCTCAAGTCCGCCGATCCCGAGTTGCGCGGGGCGATGGCCGACCTCCTGCGCGTCACCGACCACCCGGTCCTCCTCGGTGACTTCGAGGGCGCGCTGAACAGCTGGCCGATGCCGCGCCGTCCCGGGGACGTGGAGCTGGAGACCCGCGCGGTGCTCGATCTCGCGCTGACCAACACCCATCTGTGCCAGCCCGCGCCGGTCGGCAGGAGGCGCGTGGGGCTCGCCGTCGTGGCGATCCTCAAGGGGCGGTTCGACCTGTTCGACAGCTACGACCCGGCATCCCTGGTGGCACAGTTGGTGCGCCTCGACCACAGGGCGCTCCCGGCACCAGCGACCGAGGGGTACCGCCGGTGGCTACGTGCCCTGGGCCCCGGCCCGGGCCGCGAGCAACTGTGCGAGCTCGTCATCGATGGTTACTTCGAGGCGCTGACTGCCGTCGCGGACAGCGGCCAGGAGCCGGACTCGCCGTACCTGTCGCCGGCCTTCCTCTTCTGCACCGAGCAGTGGGAGCGGTACGACGCCCTGGACCCCGACGGCACCCTGCTCGAGAACTACATCATCAAGGAGTGCGACGACGTCGGAATGTACTTGTGGACGGTCGCGGAGCGCAACGGACGCCAGTTGCCGGCCCCGAGGGGCCTCGCCGCCGACCCCGGGTTCTGACGGTGGGCAGTTGTCCCCTGCCACCATGGATCAGCCACCAACATTGGCGTTCTCGGGCAAGGGTGCCAGACCCAGCTCGCGCTGGATCGCAGCGAAGAACTCCAGTTCGGCCGCAGTCAGCTTTTCGAGGGCCGCCGACGAAACATCCACTGCGGCGATGGTGGCCCGCGCAGCGGCGATCTGGCGAACGGCTATGACCACGGCAATTGCCGCCGGCACCGTTTCCGGCAGCTCGGACCGGACCCGTCCCGGACTGCCGCTCCTGCTTACGGACCCAGTTCCGCAGCGTCTCGTGACTCATCCCCAACTCACGAGCCCACCAGCGCCGCCCACCAACAGCGCAGACGCCGAATCAGTCAGCCACGGCGGAAGGCCAGAGGTCGGGGTAGGTCAGTGCGGGCGCGGTGGGGTCGGCTCCCTGGCCGGAGGGTAGCTCGGGACAGAGACGCCGGTAGGGCTCCGACCCGACGTGGTAGGCCCATTCGCCGTCGGTCAGGTTCCGTCCCGCTCGGCGGCAGAGCTCGGCGGGCCAGGTGTCCGGGGTGGGGGTGAGGCGGGCGGTGTGGTCCCAGGAGGTGGTGGCCAGCGTCCTGCCGTCCGGGCTGAAGGCCACCGCCGTGACCCAGCCGACGTGACCGGTGAGACCGACGATCGTCCGGCCACGATCGCGGTCCCACAGACGGGTGGTGCCGTCCCGACTGCTGGTGGCGATGGTCTGCCCGTCCGGGCTGAACGCGACCGCGTTAACGTCTGCGGTGTGTCCGGTCAGGACGGACGCCACTCGACGGGCGGCAATGTCCCACAGCTGGGTGGTGCCGTCGGCGGGGGCGATGGCGAGGGTACGGCCGTCCGGGCTGAACGCCACCGCGTTCAGATGGCCGGTCCTGGGCGTGAGGGTAACGATCGTGCTGCCGGCGTCAGAGTCCCAGAGCCGGACCGTGCCGTCGGTCGAGGCGGTCGAGGCGGTGCTGCCATCGGGGCTGAAGTCCACGGCGTCCACCCAGCCGGTGTGGCCGGTCAGCACGGCGGACGTACGTCGGGTGGCCAGGTCCCACAACCGGGCCGTTCCGTCGGTGGACGCGCTGGCCAGGAGTTGGCCGTCGGGGCTGAAGGCGACGGAGGCGACGCCGTCGGTGTGCCCGGTGAGGGTGGCCTTCTGGTGGCGGGTGCTGGTGTCCCAGAGTCGGATCCGGCCGTCCTTGTGACCGGTGGCAAGGGTCGTTCCGTCCGGGCTGAACGCCACGGTGAAGACGAAGCCGGCCCTGGCGTCGAGGACGGCGAGCTGACCGTGCCGGGCGGTGTCCCACAGGCGGACGGTGCCGTCCCTGCTTCCCGTGGCGACGGTCCGGCCGTCCGGGCTGAACGCCACCGCGTCGACGTAGCCGGTGTGGCCCCCGAGCGTGGCGACGGACCGGCTCGTCCTCGTGTCCCACCTGCGGGCGGTGCCGTCCCGGCTGCCGGTCACGACGGTCGTACCGTCGGGACTCGTCCCCACGGCCAGCACCTCGTCGGTGTGGCCGGCGAGGGTGGCCAGGGGCTGGTGCGTGGTGGTGTCCCAGATCCGCGCGGTGCCGTCCCAGCTTCCGGTCACCACGGTGCGGCCGTCGGCCCCGAACGCCACGGCCCGCACGACGCGGGTGTGCCCGACGAGACTGGCCCGGGACTCGTGGGTCGTGGCGTCCCAGATCCGCGCGGTGCCGTCTGCGGAACCCGTGACGAGGGTCGTGCCGTCCGGGCTCAGCGCGACCGCGAAGACCTCGCCCGTGTGGCCGGAGAGGATCGTCGTCTGACCGGTCGCCGTGTTCCACAGCCGGGCGGTGCTGTCGTCCCCGCCGGTGGCCAGGATCAGCCCGGTGCGGTCGAAGGTCACCGCGTTCACCGGTCCGTCGTGGCCGACCGGCACGGGCCGGGAAAGGCTGGTGCGGGTGTCCCAGAGCCGGACGGCACCGTCGGCGTGCCCGGTCGCGATGGTCGTACCGTCCGGATGGAAGGCCACCGCGTTGACTGCGGCGCGACCCGTCAACGTGCCGAGGGGCCGGTAGGTGGTCGCGTCCCATAGTCGCACGGTGCCGTCGACTCCCCCGGTCGCCAGCAGGCGTCCGTCCCGGGTGAAGGCGATCGCCGTCACGGCACTGCCCTGGGTGAGCGCGGCGGTCGGGCCGGCGGTCCACAGCCGTACGGTGCCGTCGTCGCCGCCGGTGGCGACGGTGCCGCCGTCAGGGCTGTACCCGACGGCGGTCACCGCGCCGGAGTGCCCGATCAGTGGCCGCGCGACGTGCATCGGGGCCGAGAGCGCCGCCTGCGCGCTGGCCACGGTCTGCGCCGTCACGGAGTGGCCGAGCCCGGCCAGCGCCAACAGGTTCGCCAGGTCAGGCTGGGTCGCCAGCACCGCGCGCGACTGGGCGGCCAGACTGCTGGCGACGGCGAGGTCGCGTTGGGCATTCGCCGTGACGGTCTGCACCCCGGCGAGGACGGCCAGCAGGCTGACCGTGACCAGGCCCGTGACCAGGCTGCCGATGGTGACCCGCAGTCGCCGCCGGCGGCGGGCGTGGTCGCGGTTCTGCCGGGCCAGGCTGGCGGCGAGGAAATCGCGTTCGGTCCCGTTGAGGGATTCGGTGTCCCGGTCGGCCCAGCCCGCGAGCAGACTGCCCCAGTACAGGAACGCGTCGTCCTCGCCGTGCGTCGCCCAGTCGGTGGCGGCACCGGTGAGGCGGCGGTGGGCGCGTAGCGACTCACGGTCGGCAGCGAGCCAGTCCCGAAGCGTCGGCCAGCCCCGGATGAGCGCCTCGTGGGCGATCTCCACGGTCTCCTCGCCGATCGTCACCAACCGGGCCGCCGCGAGGCGTTCCAGGACGTGCGCGGTGACGGCGTCGTCGCCGAGCTCCGCGCGGGGGACTCGCCGGCGGGTGTCTTCGGTGCCGTCGCCCAGCGCGGTCAGCCGTAGCAGGATCCGCCGGACCGCCCGGCGGTGCTCCTCGTCCAGCTCCCCGAACACCCGATCGGCCGACTGCGCGAGCGCGCCGTCCAGGCCGCCGGCCGCCTCGTAGCCGGCCAGGAACAGCCCGGCGCCGCGCCGCCGCCGCCAGGTCTCCCACAGGGCGTGGGAGACGAACGGCAACACCGCCGGCCGGGACGCCGCCTCGGCGATGATCGTGGCGACGAGGGTCTTCTCCACCATCAGCCCGGCCCGGGCCGCCGGTTCGGTGACGGCGACCGACAGCTCCTCGGGCGTCATCGGGCCGACCAGCAGCTGCGCGTCCTGCAGCGCCGCCACCAGCTCGGGCACGCGGGCGCAGTGCGCGTAGAAATCGGCCCGCAACCCGATCACCACCCAGGTGCGGCCGCCCACCTCGCCCGCCACCGCGAGCAACGCGCGGATGAAGGTCTCCCGCTCGGACTCGTCCGCGCAGAGGGAGAACACCTCCTCGAACTGGTCGACGATCAGCAGACTGTCGGCGCCCGGGGCCACCGGGTTGTCCGCCAGCTCCCGCACCGGGTGGGCACCGGGGGTGATCACCACGGTCCGCAGATCCTCGTTCGCGCACCAGGCCGGCAGTAGCCCGGCCCGCAGCAGGGACGACTTACCCGAGCCCGACGGCCCGACCACCGCGACGAACCGGTGCCGGGCCAGCCGGTCCGTGAGGTCGGCGACGAGACGGTCCCGACCGCAGAACAGCTCCGCGTCGTCGGGTCCGTAGGCGGCCAGGCCCAGGTACGGCGGCCGGTCCCCGACCTGATCGGGGGCACCGGTCGCCGGTGGCGCCGCAGCATCCAGTTCCGCGACCGCACTCCGCCAGCGGGCCGTCCACTCTTCGGGGTCGCCATCGCAGGCGCGGGCGTACGCCACCGCCACCGCCAGGGTCGGCAGCCGGTCGCCCGCAGCGGCCTGCGCCAGCGTGGTCGCCGAGAAGTGCGCCCGCTTGGCCAACGCGCGGTACGTCGGATTGCCCGCTGACTGCCGCAGCTCCCGTAAGGCGACGGCGAACCGCTGCGCCGGCCCCTCGCCCGGATCCACCGGACGCTCCGGACGCGGCATTTCCCACCTCCAACGACAGGTGCGAATGCTATCAGCGGCCGTCGTCGAATGGCCTGGTCGACGATTGTTTAGTTCCCACAGCCGGAAACCGGACAACCTCGAACCGCAGGAACGGCCGAATCGGTTGTCCACCGTTGTTTGTCCATACCGCATTCCCGAAGCCGGACAACCCGCCGCCCACTAGACACAGATCCGCAAGCCGCGTCACCGCGTCCGAAGGGAATGTGATGTCGTTGCCCGTTACGACCGCCGCGCCACCACCGAGCGAGCCACCCGAGCCGTCGTCGCCAGCCTCGTCGTCGCACGAGTCCGGGCCGGCCGAATCCACGCCCGCGCCACGGCCCCGAGCGGCGATCACCGCCACCGCGGGCGCCGCGATCGTGGCGGCCGTCGCGCTGTCGTGGGACCGGCCGGGCATCGGGTGGCTGTTGACCGCTCTCGCCGTCGCCGCCGCGATAGTGGTCTCGGCCGGCAGCGGCTTTGCGTGGTCCGGTCGTACGGCGGTCCGGGCCGGCGAGGCCGTGGCCGTGGTGGCGCTGATCGCCGTGGGCGCGGTGCGCGCGGCGGAGTGGCTGTTCGTCCTGTGCATGTTTGCCGCTGGGGTGGTCGGCTGCGTGGCCCTGGCCGATCGCTGGTCGGCTGGCAGCCTGGTTGCCGCCCCGCTGCGGGTGGTCGGTTCGGTGCCGGCCGCGCTGCGATGGCTGCTCAGGGACGCGATCAGGATCCGCGTTCAGGATCGGGGCGCGGCCCGGCGGACCACCATCGCCGGGCTGGTAGCGGTGGCGTTGCTGGCCGTGTTCGGGTTCCTGCTGGCCGAGGCGGACGCGGCGTTCGCCGAGGTGTTGTCCGTGCTGATCCCATCGGTCGACGGCAGCACTTCGGTGCAGTGGCTGGGGTCGGCGGCGGCCGCCGTCGTGGTGACGGCGGTCGCGGCTTACGGTCTGCTGACCGGCACGACCGTGCCTGAACCGGAGTCGCGGCTGGGGCTGGTCCGCCGGATCGAGTGGGCCCTTCCGGTCGGCGGACTCGTCGCACTGTTCGCGGGCTTCGTCGCGGTCCAGGCGACGGTCCTGTTCGGTGGCGGTGAGCACGTGGCGAAGACCGCCGAACTGACGTACGCCGAGTACGCCCGGGCCGGCTTCTGGCAGCTACTGGTGGTCACCGGGCTCACCGTGATCGTGGTGGGCGTAGCAGCCCGGATCGCGCCCCGGGCCACAGTGTCCGACCGGGTGCTGTTGCGCACGCTGCTGGGGCTGCTGTCGGCCCTGACCCTGGTCATCGTCGCCTCGGCCCTCTCCCGGATGGCGGCCTACGAGCAGGCGTACGGGTTCACCCGGCAACGGTTGCTGGTGACCGTCGGCGAACTGTGGCTGGGAGTGCTGTTCCTGCTCATCCTGCTGGCCGGGATCAAGCTGCGGGGACGATGGGTGCCCCGGGCCGCCCTCGCCGCGGCCGTCGGCGCGCTGATCGGCCTGGCCGTGCTCAATCCCGACGCGTTCATCGCCCAGCAGAACGTGAACCGGTTCGAGAAGCACGGGATCGATGTGTACTACCTCAGCACCCTGTCCGCCGACGCCGTTCCGGCGCTGCAGAAGCTGCCGGAGCCGTACCGCTCCTGCGCGCTGGCCGCAATCACCAACGAACTGACCGGCGGCTCGGCGCCCTCGTCGGGGTCCAACCGGCGCGACGCGTGGCAGGAGTGGAACCTGGGCCGCGCCACCGCCCGGGCCCACCTCGACGATGACGCCCTGGGTCCGTGTCCGGCGGCGTACCGGCGGTACGACCTGCCTGACGCTGACTGAGCTCCCAGTCGAGCGCCCGCTCAGGGGTACGTGGGCGCGATCGGCCCCTGAGGACGGTTGGGAGCGTGGCTCCCGGCCAGGGTCGGGTAGGACCCTGGCCGGGAGCATCCGGTCAGCCGGTGCGGCCGGCGCGGTGCCGGCGGCGGGTCAGCACGACGAGGACGGTGCCGAGGAGCGCGAGCACCACCCCGACGGTCAGCGGCGCGGTGAGGGCGTCACCGGTCACCGGCAGGATCCCCCCGACGTAGCGGAAGGTGATTCCGTTGGAGGTGCCGCCGCCGGTGCTCACCGTGATCGTGGTGTTCCCGGCCGCGCACCGCGGTGTGCGGAAGGTCAGCGAGCGGCCGTCCAGCGCCACGGTGACCTGGTCGGCCGGGATGGTCGTGCCGCAGATGGTTACCGTGGTGCCGCCCGGTACGAACCCGGAGCCACCGACCGTCACGGTCGTGCCGCCACCGGTCGGCCCCTGTCCGGGGTCGACGGTGTCGATGCGCGGCGGGGCGGGTTCGTAGGTGAATCCGTCCGGTGCGGTGACGTCGTCACCGGGCAGCAGGACGGTGACGTCCACCGTCCCGGGCGAGCCGGGCGGGGTGACCACGGTCAGCGAGGTGCCGTCCGGGTTCACGACCAGGTTGGTGCCGGGTGTGTTGCCGAAGTTCACGCCGGTGGCACCAGTGAGACCGGTGCCGGTGATGGTCACCGTGGTGCCACCGGTGGTCGGTCCGGTGTCCGGCACGATGGAGGTGATCGTCGGTGCGACGTACGTGAAGACGGGCGCGGTGGCGGTGCCGGCGGGGAACACCAGTCGGACGTCTGCCGGCCCGGCCGCGTTCGGCGGGGTCACCACGGTGATCGTGGTGCCGGCCGGGTTGACGGTGAATCCGGTTCCGGGCACCCCGTCGAAGTTCACGCCGGTGGCGCCGGTGAACCCGGTCCCGGTGACGGTGACCGTGGTGCCGCCGGAGGTCGGCCCGCTCGTCGGGGTCAGCCCGGTCACGGTCGCGGCGCTGCCGTCGGCGAGGTAGGTGTAGTCCAACGGTGCCGCCGTACCGCCGCCGGTGCTCACCACCACGACGGCTGGTCCGACCGCGCCGGGCGGGGTGACCGCCGTCAGGGAGGTGCCACCCTGGGCGACCGCGACGTTGGTGGCCGGCACCCCGTCGAAGGTGACGGTCGTGTCACCGGGGACGAAACCGGTTCCGGTGATCGTCACGGTCTGTCCGCCCGACTGGGGACCCGCGTTCGGGGTGATTGACGCGACGGTCGGTGGCGCTGCCACGTAGGTGAAACCGTCCGGGGCGGTCGCGTCCGCGCCCGGCAGGAGCACGGTGACGTCCACCGGGCCGACCTGACCGGGCGGGGTGACCACGGTCAGTGAGGTGCCGCCCGGGTTGACCGTGACGTTGGTGCCCGGGGTGTCGCCGAAGGTCACTCCGGTCGCCCCGGTGAAGCCGGTGCCGGTGATGGTCACCGTGGTGCCGCCGGCGGTCGGTCCGGTGTCCGGGACGATCGAGGTGATCGTCGGCCCGAGGTAGGTGAACGTCGGCGCGGTCACCCGACCGGCCGGGAAGACCAGTTCGACCAGGGCCGGGCCCGCCGGGTTCGGCGGTGTCACCACGGTGATCGTGGTGCCGGCCGGGTTGACGGTGAACCCGGTGCCGGGCAGGCCGTCGAAGTCCACGCCGGCCGCTCCGGTGAAGCCGGTGCCGGTGATGGTCACGGTGGTGCCGCCGGCGGTCGGCCCGGAGGTCGGTGTGAGGCCGGTGATGGTGGCCGCGCTGCCGTCGGCCAGGTACGTGTAGCCCAGCGGGGCGGCCGTGCCGTTCACCGTGCCGACCACGACCTCGGCGGGTCCGACCGCGCCGGGCGGGGTGACCGCCGTCAAGGAGGTGCCGCCCGGTGCGACCGTGACGTCGGTCGCGGGTACGCCGTCGAAGGTGACCGTGGTGCCGCCCGGGATGAAGCCCGTGCCGGTGATCGTCACGGTCTGGCCGCCCGACTGCGGGCCCTCGTCCGGGGTGATCGTCGCGGTGGTCGGTGCCGCCGGCGGACGCTCGCAGAGCGCCTCGGCGACGATGACGGTTCCGACGGGGATGGTGGTCGGGACACCGAGGATGCTGCCCGACAGGGTCAGCACGGCCCGCACGGTGATTGCGGTGGCACCGGTGGCGGTGGTCGTCTCGACGCGGGTCAACGAGGCGTTCAGGCTCGCGTCCAGCAGCCCCGGCACCACCACCGCCGCGCTACCCACGACGGCGGGGGTGTTCGCCGTCAGCGTCACCGCCGAGCCGAACAGTTCCAGCCCGACGAGCGTGGTGTCCGCGCTGGTCGCGCCGACCTGCGGACAGACGGCGGTGGCGGTGATCTCCGTGGCGTTCAGCACGTCGACGCCGAGCACGGCGAGGTTGAGCCCGTTGACGCTGGAGGACGCCGACGACCCGTCGGCTGCCCGGGTGGCGGTGACCTCCTCGACGGTGCCGCTGGCGGTCACGCCGACCGCCCCCGGTATCGAGATCGCCAGCAGCGTCTCGGTGTCGGTGCCCCCTCCGGCGGGCGCGGTGGCGGTGCCGATGGTCGCGTCGGCGCTGATCACGGCTATCCCGGCCACCTCGGCCGAGAGGTCGACGACGACCCCGCGGGCGCTCGCGTCGCCCGGTGCCGCCAGGGCCGGCATACCCAGGGTCAGGGTTGCCAGGCTGGTGACCAGCAGCGCCGTGGCGGCGCTCGTGGTTCTCCGCAGGACGGTCCTCACCACTTTCCCCCGTTCAGATGGATGACGGGCCTGCGTGATGTGGCGGCAGCCGTCACCGAGTGAACGAGAGCAAATCGGGCAAGTTACGCATTTCGCATCCTTAGGGTCTGGCGACCGTGGGGCTGTCGGCGTGGCACCCGACGCCCCGACCGGCCGGACATGGTGGACGCACCCGCGCCCGACCACCCCGGAGGGAGGGCTTGATCTCAAGTGCGCTCCAGGTGTCAGGGTCGACGTCATGGCAGGGGACAGGGCAGCGGCCCGGCTGGTGCTGGGGACGATGAACTACGGCACGATGGTGGACCAGGAACGCGCGTTCGCGCTGCTGGACAGGTTCGTGGAGGTGGGCGGGGTGAGGTTCCCCCGATAACACGAGTCCGCTCTCGCCTGATAGTTCGAGGCGACCAAAGCGGATAGGTGCTTCGGTGTGCTCATGATTCGCACAAGGTTGCTCCGACCGCCGCGGTCCGGTCCCGCCAGCCCGGGGGCGACCGCCGCGCAGGGCCGCCCGCACGCACAGGAATCAGATGCGTCGGCCTCCCGACCGCCACCGCCGATGATCGCCTGAATGACATCCCGACCCCTGCGGCGCCATCCTGCGCCAGACCAGGTCAACGGCAACCGACCGACCGGACACCCACGCCGCCAAACAAGATCCACTATATCGACCACAGTGGACGTTGATCACACCCCAACCCACCAGCAACCCGGCCATGATCCAGACCAGCCGACACGCAAACGCACTGGTCAGCACCAGTCGGCACGAACCCCCGCCGGAACAGCACACCGACAACGGAGCACCATCGGAGCACCAGATTCCAAATCCTGGGAAGAATCGTCCCAACCCGCGAAAGCGATCAAGGCCGTGACCCGCTTTTCCGCTGGTCACGGCCTTGCTCGTGAAGTGCGCCCGAAGGGACTCGAACCCCTAACCTTCTGATCCGTAGGGATCCTCTGTAGACAGACGGGCTGACCAGGGAAAACACAAGATCGAAGCCACCTGCACTCCCGTGGGTAAGGCGGTCAACCCACCACCCCGGGCATCGAAGTTCACCGACTGTAACGATTCGAGCTACAAAGATCCCTTACCTGGCTGGCCGGCTGACCGCCGGGTGAGCCGGTAGCGCTCTAGCCGCTCGGCCCGGAACTTGTCGAGGGTGAGCCCGGCGTCTGCGAGGCGACGGCACCCCTCAGGTGTGCACTCCGCACACAGGTTCCGCTCGTGGAACTCGACGCAGTACGAGGCGAGCACGACGGAGAAGGGGACCTCAGGCATTCCGCCGACCTCCGGCCCGACGCTCCCCCGCGAGGGTTAGTAGCGGAGGGTCCGGCGGGTACGCGACCGGGGCGACCCCTACGGCCCGGTACGCCCCTGCGCGCCCGGGATAGACGGTAGCCGGCCCGACGCAATCGAGCAGCGGCGTACGGCGGCGGATCTTGAACGGCCACAACCTCATGAGCCCTCCTGGCAGCGGGTTTACCGACGCCTACAGAAGGTAGTCCAACTCGTTCTGTCTTGTCTCCCCACGTCATGGGACGTTCTGGAACGTTGCCAGGATCGGACGTCTCAGGACGTCAGGTGAGGATTGGTGACATGCTCGATCCGCTGTCTCCGGTGCCGATGTACGTGCAGCTCGCTGACTTGATCGCCAAGGAGATCGAGGAAGGCAAGCTGCTCCCCCGGCGACCCATCCCCAGCGAGACGCAGCTACGCGGGGAGTACGGGGTGGGCCGGGGCACCGTCAGGCAGGCCGTCGCCCTACTGCGGGAACGCGGGCTGGTCTTCACCGTGCCGCAGCGCGGGACCTACGTCGCCGAGAAGGGCTAGCCCTCCGGGACTACCCCGGAGACGGGGGCAGTCCCGGAGACGCACGCCTAGCGGGCTGCACGACCCGCTTTCGGAGGGTCGGCTACCGCGAGCGGCTTCTACTACGGCTCGTAGTAGAAGGGTAGAGGTGGCTCGGATTCCAGCACCACCGCTCGCCACAGGTATGCCGGGCGTAGGGGCGCTCGGGGGTAACGCCGTTCCCATAGACGAGCAGGGCCATCCGGGGAACGCTGTAGAAGACGCCTCGGTGCTGCATGTTCGGAGCGATGTTCTTCAGCCGGGAGGTCTTCGCATAGGGCCACTCCCAGCAATCATCCTCGGGCAGGCCACGCAGCTTCACGACCTCGGCACGCATCGTGAACGCGCTCAACACGGGAGCGGGTATCTCCTTGAAGTGCGCCGGCCCGCCGTTCTTCCGGTCCTTCTGGTTATCGCTCGCGGTGCCGACGTAGAGGTGGCTGGGGTTGCAGCAGATCTTGTTGTCACAGCGGTGGCAGGCCAACTCCTTCTGGTCGCTGTCCCAGCGGAGCGGTTCGCCCCGGAGGTACCCCAGAATCCAGCGGTGTGCCTTCTCCCGCGCCTGTGCAGCGGGCCGGAACCAGCCGTAGCCTTGATCGCTCCCGACGCCCTTCCATGGCCAGCACTCCTCTGGGCCGCGCCGGTCTACGTCCCTCCAGAACCGCTCGACCGTGGGGACAGAGTAGTCAATTGCTTTCTTCACGGTTTCTCCTCTCTTGTGAAGTGCCCCGGCTCCCATCTCGGGAACCGGGGCACTTCCCCTCTCGGGTAGTCAGGCCGGGAGGGTTGGGGAGGTACCGGGTGACTAGGCCGGACCTCCCCGGCGGGGCGGGGCGGGGTCAGTAGGGGAAGACCGCAATCTCACGGTCGAAGAACTGGAGGGTGGTTCCGCTGTGCTTCCGGTACTTGGCCTTGAAGGTCGTGTTGCCGGGGTTGAGGCCGGTCAGGAGCACCTGTGCGGTCTTCCGGTCCCCCACGATCCAGGAGCCGGCACCGCTGAAGGTCGACACAACCGCGTAGAAGTCCTCGGGGGTCTGGGAGTTGGCGCCGCTGAGCTCTACGCCCATGAGCCCTCCCCCTTGGCTGTTGTTGCCGTTGTAGTCGAAGGCGGTCGTGAGCAGGACCAGGGCCACCCCGGACTCACCGATCTTGACTTCCACCTCCGGGCCTACCGTCGTCAGATCTCCCCACGAGGTAGACGTACGGGCCTCGACGTTACGAACGCGGTCGACCCGGGGCCCGAACACGAAGTCACTGAGCTTCGTCAACTCCCCGCTCGGGCCGGTGACGGCTAGGCCGTAGTCCCCATCCGTCAGCTCTCCAGCGAGCGCCTTCACAACGCCGTTCTCGTCGCAGATCTCCAGCCCAACGCGGCCAGAGCCGGGAAGCTCGCCCAGGCGGGCCATGACCTGGCCGTTCGGGTAGTAGACCTGAAGACCAGCACGAAACGGTTCGGCGACCCCGTCAAGCTGGTAACCCATCTCTACACGGAGCGGACCGTAGGAATAGCCGCCCCCGGGGGTGTCCGGCCTCGCTAGGAAGCTCTGCTCCCCTTCCCCGTAAACTCGGATGCCTCCTGAGGAATTGATCGATCCACCGCTTCCAGTGATCCGCACTCCGGCCTCACCGCCCTGAGTGCCGGTAATCTCAACGCCCACCCGAGGCATCTCGGCTCTCCTCATCAATGCGTCGCTCGACATACGGCCCGTAGAACCCATCCGGCCGGTCCATCGTTGGCCAGGCGGGCAGGGTGTCGAGCCTGGGCTCAGGCATATCGAGCACTTGAGCGACCAGGCGGGCCACCCAGAAGAATCGCTCTCCATGTCCACCGTTGTCGTGGTCATTGGGCTGCGGATTCTGGCTGATGATTTGATGGGTCATCTCGTGCGCCACCACATCCCGCGTAAATTCGGGGGACAGCGCAAGATCGCTGCGGAGGACGAACAGCCTGGTATCCGGGTTCCAACCGCCGAGAGCTTCTGTGGAGTTCGGCCCCGTCACCTCCAGAGCCCAAGAAACCGTATTGTTTGCGGGAGGGTCGAAGTAAAGACCGGCGCTGCGCAGCCGGTTGAACAGCTCGATGTAGATGGCGGCCAGGTCGGTCTTGCAATCCACACCACCGCCACGGAGCCGGGAGAGGTCGAGATTGCTGCCGTCAAAGCCAACGAAGATTTCTCCAGTCAGCGGCAGGAGGTTACCCACTTCACTCTCACCATTCCTCTTGTGCTCGGCATCGAGCGCCTCCAACTGCTCCTGGAAGGCAATCACGACCTCCAGCCGTTCGTTCGCCTCGCGCTCCCGCCGCTCGGCCTCGCGGCGAACCTCTACGGCCCGCCTGCATGGCCCGAGAGCCCTTGCCACGCTCTCGGCGAAGGCGTCCCTACCCCGCGTCCGCTGCACCGCTCTCGCCCCCTCTCCGGGCCTTCTTCTCCTCCTCGAAGAAGTAGCGGGCTGCTCCGGTGAGCGGTCGGCCCCTCTCGACCTCCCGCTCCAGCCGGGCGAACTCATCCGGCTCACTCTTCGGCACGAGAGGACGCGGGGGCGTCCTCAGCCCAGCGAGAATCGCAGAGGCACGAGTAGCGCCAGCCGAGGCTTCCGGGCTCCGCTGTCGGGCCTTGAGGAACTGCTCATCTCGCCGCTGCTGCTCTTCGACGCGGGCCTTGATGCCGGCGGCCCGTAGCGCGTCCTGCTCGTCTCTCCAGCTCATTCCGCACCGACCATGTTGAAGTTGTAGTTCTTGTCGCCGGTGCGGGAGCCGAGGATCTGGGCCTTCTGGAGCATCGCCCGAATCACCATGTCCTCCTTCCTCAGGACCGTGCGCAGGAGGTCTTGGGCATCCCGGAGGGGCTGGGTGTCTTCGTTCTCGACCGGGGCAACGGCGGCGTGCCGGCGCTTCTGCCATACGCCGCCGGCTGCCACGAGAGCGGTCAGCCCCTCGACCTCTTCCAGCTCCCGCAGCGTCTCGGTGGCTCGCTTGAGGTCTTCCTTCACGCGGGCGCTGAGTGCCTGGCGCTGGGTGGCGAGGTACGCGCCCCACTCGGGGTTGGCGGCTACGGCGACCAGTTCCGCGTGGCAGGAGGCAAGAGCCTGCTTCGCGCCGTGGAACCGGGCGCTTGCGGTTTCCTCGGCAGACTTCGCCAGCACCCACTCTTCGGACTGCGCCAGCTTCGCGTCCTCATCGATCTCGGCCTCATCGTGGACCGCCCGGTACGCCTCGCCCATGACGCGGTTCTCGGTTTCCCGCATCTTCTTGCTGGCGGTGCCGATCTCGGCCTCAGCCCGCCGCACCGCCTCACAGGCACGAGCGAACCGCTCCGCAGCCCTCACTACCTCCGGAGGAACGTGCCGCCCGGGTAGCTCGACGGTGATCTGTCCCGTCCGGACGTACGCCCCGTCGCTCACCGGAGCGCTCTTGTACGGCTTCTCAGTCATTGGTACCCCTCCGGTACTTCCGGACCTTCTCCCGCCGGGCCGCCCGTACGGCTTCCCGCCGCTCGGCGTATCCGGGGCTCGGGTCCTCGGCTTGCTCGTGGCTCAGGAATCGGCATTGCGGCCCGGTACACGTGTGCCGTGGCTGCTGTTCATATTGCGGCTTAGACATTCATGACCTCCGATCGATCTGCCGCTAAAGCTAGCGTATTCGCGGCGATTTCGCTAGTCTTCCGATCATGAGCCGAACAAGCGCAGAAATAATCACAGAGCGGCTAAGCAATAGGCAGCGCGAAAAGCGCCCCTATGGCGCAGGACTTACCAGGAAAAGCACCATCTGGTTTACCGAAGAGCAGTACGACTGGCTCGGCGAGTACGCCGAAGAGAATGGCGTCGGAATCCCCGAGGTCGTACGTCACGCAGTCACATTGCTGATGGGGGAGGAATCGTGAAGATTAAGGGTTATCGAGTGGAGCGGGTAGCGGGGAAGCGAGTCCGGTACTACTGCACCGACTTCCAGGTACGGGGAAACGGACGGCTCGACCTCAAAGACGCACGGAGATGGACACCGGACGAGTGGCTCAAGATCGGGCTTATCACGCTGGTGAACGTGCCCGTCGAAATCACGCCTATCGAGTTCGAGGCCGACGAATGACCCCGGTAGGGTGCTCAGCGCCTCTCGTTGTGCGGCAAAGCAGATGACCCCGGCTGCCGCCCGGGGTCATCGCACTACCAACCTAGGAGGTTCCTAATGTACCGCTTGCACCCCTCTGCCCGCTATCGGGCTCTTGCCAGGTTTTCTCTCCCTACCCCTCCCGGTAGCGCCGGATACGGGCGGCAGGCTCCCTACGCGCACGACGGGAGGCCGTAATGCCCTTCGAGAGAGGGAAGGCCCGACTCTCCCCCGACGCGACGCGGAAGCGCACCAAGATTCACACTTACCACGATGAGCAGGGCCGGAAGGTCTTCGAGCGGGTGCGGTGGTACGACAGCGAAGGCAAGAAGCAGGTTGCCTACCGGCACTCGGTCGGCAAGGGCTGGGCGCTGGGCCTCGACCACGAACCGATCCCCTTCAAGGAGAAGCCCGAGGGCGCAGACCGCTACCTCTACCGGCTCCCCCGACTGCTGGAGGAGTTGGAGAAGGGGCCGGACGGGGAGGTCTGGTGGACGGAGGGCGAGAGCGACGCCGATGCGCTCTGGAATGAGCACGAGATCTGTGCGACCTCGCACCACCAGGGGGCCGGGAACGCCAGCCCGGAGCAGGCGGAGTGGTTCCGGGGCTTTGATGGCCGGGTGCTGCTGTGCGGCGACGCTGACCCGGACACCCCAGAGGGCGGGAACGTCGGGGCGAGGTGCGTCATCAAGCGCCTCGACCTCCTGACTGCTCTGGGAATTCAGGCGAAGGTCCTGATGCCTCGATCAGGCAAGGACGTCCGGGATCACCTCGAATCCGGGCTGGGGCTCGATGATCTCGTTCGGATCGAGGGGGAAGCCCTCGCGGAGCTACGCGAGAAGGCCGATAGGACGACCGTAGGGAGCCTGCGCGCCTACCTCGATAGTCCGGAGACGGTAGCGCTCGGCGAGGCGCTAGGGGAGAACGGGCGCGGCTGGAAGGTAAAGGTCAAGGCCGCTGAGCCCGAGTGGGTGCAAGAACGCCGCGAGGCTGAGGCGAGTGATCCCAAGCTGCGCGTCTTGGCGAAGTTGCGTAGTAAGGGGTGGAACGTCCGTGGCTGACGAAAAGAGCCCGCCAAAGTGCCCTAAACTGATGTATCGCATTTGGACTGACTGGCGACGCGGCAAGATTTGGGTAGATTGCAAGCGCTGGAATTGCGAGAGATGCCTCAAGACACGCATCGAGGAAGCAGTTCAGCGCGTCTTGGAGTGCATTCCACCCAGCCCCATCCATGACGTTACGGTTGGTCAAAAGTGGTCCGAAGCCGTTCGCAAGTCCTACCGAAGGCGAAGCCTGCCCTACTTCGGGGCATCGCTACAAACAGGCGGCCTGTACGTAATCTCTACGCACCCCGGCAAGGGTCAAGCCTGGCGAACTGCCGAGAACGACTGGGAGGAGTTCATGACCGAACTCCCCAACCGCCTGATAACTATGGGAATCGTTCGCTGGGACTCATCGACGGCGTGGCGGGCGGAGAAAAGCACCGAGGAGCCTATTGGTTCATACCTGTGGACGGGACTAATTCCGGGGAACGACCCGAAGCTACTGCGCAAAGCGGTAGGAGAAGCAGGGTTTAGCGAGGATGGTTACGGGCCGCCGAGCGATCCGGATCACGCAATTCAGGTACTCAATCAGATCCTTCGGCCGGATGCGAGCGATGTCCCCACCCTGAACGGCAAGAAGACAACTCTCCGCGAGCTATCGAAGTGGAAGACGATCACGAAGGGATCTTAGCTTTATCTATATGGCCTGGTAGCGGCACGAAAGTCCGTGTTTCTAGAAAGTGCAGGGTAACGGCTCGATTGCCCAGAAACGCAAAACCCCTGGCCGGAGGCCGGAAGTCCGTGTTTCGGGATAAGTATTTAGGCTCTTTCCGGAAACACGGACTTTCGCGCCTCTACCAGGGAAGATAGTTATAGCTCTATGCATGCTTTCTAGAAACACGGACTTTCGGGGTCGGACCAGGGAAGATAGAGGTTCGTAAGATCGTTCAGCCGAGCGCAGCCACCGAGCGGGCAGAGGCAGGCCTCTCGGGCCACGGAGGGGAGATAGGCCCGTAGCGTGTCAGGAAAGGGGCCTAGGTTGGGCGCTACGGGGCGAGGAAGGCGGGAGGCTAAGGGATGTCTCGCAACTCGGTGGTGGGTCCATGGTGGATCATGTTGTGGTGCAGGTGATCACGGCGGCTCGCCCGGAGTGGATCTTCCCGTTCACCGGGCTGCAGCCCGCCCAGTTCCGCAGGCTGGTCAGGCTGGTCGCCGAACGTGGCGGGGACGCCATCGCCGACGGGCGGCCGGGCCGGCAGTGGTCCCTCGACCTCGCCGACCGGGTACTGCTGGTCGCCACGTACTGGCGCACGAACCTGACCATGCGGCAGATCGGCCCGCTGTTCGGGGTGTCGCACTCCGCCGCCCACCGGGTCATCGACACCCTCGGCCCCCTACTCGCCCTGGCCCCGGTCCGCCGACGCCGGATCGAACAGATCGCCATCGTCGACGGCACCCTGGTCCCGACCCGGGACCACCGGCTGGCCGCCCCGAGCAAGAACTACCGCTACTCGACGAACCTGCAGGTCGCCATCGACGCCCACACCCGCCTGGTCGTCGCCTTGGGTGACCCGCAGCCGGGCAACCGCAACGACACCATCGCCTACCGCACCTCCGGCATCGACCAGAAACTGGCCGGACGGCCCGTCATGGCCGACGGCGCCTACCGCGGCAACCCCGAGGTGATCATCCCGTACCGCAAACCCACCGACGGCACCGAACTACCCGACTGGAAGAAGGACCTGAACAAGCAACACCGCACGATCCGGGCGCAGGTCGAACACGCCCTGGCCCGCATGAAGACCTTCAAGATCCTCCGGGACTACCGACGCGCCGCCAGCACATTGACCGACACCGCTTCCGGCATCGCCCACCTCCACAACATCATCCTGCTCGGATGACACCGACACCGTTGACCAGCAGCCATCACCGAGTTACGAGACATCCCTTAGGGCGGGAAGGGTAGGGGCGGTGGCAACTTCTAGGGACAGGCGATCTACGACGCTACGTAGTACTAATGGGCGTAGTAGTGGACCACTATTGACCGTCGAGGGGCTGTGATCTACCCCGGCATCAACGCCCTGCGCTACCCCAGAACTAAATGTTTATCAAACCTTAATTGAGCAATTGCGGCACCATTTTCCACACCCATTGGTTTGTTTACTGTGCCATTCTGCTCACTCACTGCATTGTTTAGCAATCCTGGCTGGCTTGTTAACTGTGCGGGCTGCCGAGCGAGGGCAGCGACTACAGGAGCTAACACGGGGGTCAGACAGTCACCACAGAGGCATTGTGAAGCGCGAATGTCTCATTGGTGCTTTCAGTTAACAAGCCAAAGAGTCCCATTGTGGCTACTGGGAGCAATGCTTAGCAAAGGGTGGGTGCCCCTTTACTGTGCGGGTGCTGATTGGTGGACTGATTGGGGTCAGATGTGCACCATTTTTGCATGCACAACCACACTACAATGCGAACACCCCGCACAAGGCGGGGTGTTCAGTGGAGCAGCAACTACAGGCGGTCTGCTACCGAAATCCGGCGGGCTGCGGTCTGTGCCCGCTCGACTTCCGCCGACCGGCCGTACCGGCGGGGCATCTCCGGAGACACCCACCCGAACAGCACCATAGCGTCGCTCTCGGACCCTCCCGCTACGCGCCAGTTGTGGGCCGAGGTGTGGCGGAGCTGGTGCGGGTGGATGTGGCCGATACCGGCCTGCCGAGCCCTCCGCTCCAACATCTGGTAGAGGCCGGAGGCGGTCAGCGGCTTCCCCCGAGCGCCGAGCCACAGCGCCTCCGAGTGCTCGCTCCCCTCCTGGGCCAACGGGTGGTCCTTCCGGGCGCGGAGGTAGCGGTAGAGGGCCTGCCCGGTCTTGGTACCGAAAGGGATGACCCGGACCCGGCCGCCCTTCCCGAGCAGCTTCACGAGGTCGAGAACCTGATCAACGTCCCCGACGCTCATCCCCGCGACCTCGGAGACGCGAGGGGAGCCGGGCTCGCACCACAGGCGGATGATCGCGGTGTCCCGGCGGGACTCGAAGTCCGTCCCTGAACACTCCGCCAGGAGCATCTTGAGCGCCTGGTCCGGCACAACGGGAATCGGCTTCTCCACAACCTTCGGCGGCGTCATCTTCCGCATCGGCGACTCCGGAATCAACTCCTCCCGGACGGCCCAGTTGTAGAAGGCCCGCAGCGCCCGGTACCGCCCCGAGGCCGAAGCCGCCGACCGGGACTCCAGGACGTGGAGGATGTAGCCCTCGACCTCACCGCGAGCCAGCTCCAGGAGGTCTGCGCCCTCTACGAACGCCGCGAGCTGGAGCAGCGTCTCCCGGTAGTTCTGGGCGGTGCGGGGCGAGCGGTTACGGATCTTGAGGTCACGCTCATACGCCTTGATGTGTAGCGAGTTGATCTTGGACATGTACAGAGAGTAAGGAGGTATTCACAGGCATGGCTAGACAGAAAGAAGCCCCCTACCGCCTTGAGAGGCTGGTAGGGGGCTGTCTGTGCGCCCGAAGGGACTCGAACCCCTAACCTTCTGATCCGTAGTCAGATGCTCTATCCGTTGAGCTACGGGCGCTTGCTGCTGGGCCAGTCTACACACCGGCTTTCGCGCGGAGACTCCGGGATTCGAACCCGGGAGGGGCTTTAAGACCCCAACCGCATTAGCAGTGCGGCGCCATAGACCAGACTAGGCGAAGTCTCCCAGGTGGCCCGTAGACCACCGCGCCCGAGGATACAGGCCCGCACCCTTCCGGGGCAAAGCGACTACCGCAGCGGGGCGAGGCGACCACCGCAGCGCGGCCGGCCGGGTCGGAAGGAGCTCGGATGCCGGGCGGGACGGGGGCCTCCCGCCCAGGCGTTTTCCTGCTGTGCGGCATCCGGATCGGGACTAGGCTCCATCGACATGGGGGAGCAGTCGCCGAGCGAGCCGGACCGCCGCGAGCCTGGTGAGGGTGCGCGACGCCGCCGTTCACCGAAGGCCACCTTCATGCCACCGGTCGTCCCCGCCCCGGCGCCACCCCCGGCTGAGGATAAGGCCCCGGAAGCCGCGGAAGCCCCGAAAGCCGCGCGGCCTCGCCAACGCCGGCCGAGCGCGGCCCCGGGAGTGATCTTCCAGCCGCCTGCGGCCGACCAGCCGGCATCGTCACCGCCACAGCGGGGGCGGGTCTCGACCCCGTCGGCCCCAGTCCCCTCGGCGGCCCCCGAGCCGCCCGAGCCGGCCGAGCCGTCCAAGGGCACCGCTCGGGGAGGTGATCAGCCACACCCGGAGGCCGGGGCGGTGCCGACTGGCCCCACGGAGGCCGAGCCGACCGCACGGGCCGCTGCGGGCGGCGTGTCCCCGCCGGCGTCCGGGGCCGGTCCTGACGTCGAGGTGCCCCCGTCGGGCGCCGACGCCGCTGGCGAGATCCCGAAGAGTCCGGCGTCGACACCGGACACGCATCCGCCGGACGGGCCTGAGGCGGAGGTCACCGCCGCCGGCCCGGCTCCTCGGCCACGGACTGCCCGGAAGGCACCCGCCCGAAAGGCGACGCCGGCCAAGGCGGCCGCGCCCGCCCAGGCGACGCCGGCCCCCGCCAAGGCGACCGCCCCAGGTAGGGCCGCGCCGGGCAGGACAGCCGCGCAGGCGGGTGGGCCGCGACGGGCCGCCCCGGCAGGAAAGCGAGCGGAGCAGGCCGCCGTCACCCCGACCGCCGGGCCGCCGCCCCTGGCCGCGCCCGTGCCCGGGCAGTCGACCCGCCCGGGGCCTGACCCGGAGGCGGAGGCCGGGGCCGTTGGCCGGGTGCCGGGGACGGCGTCGGCGCGTACCCCCGAGGATGGCCTGCGGGTGACGGCCGGGTGGGTGCTCGACCACCCGGACCTCGCTCCGGAGCTGTTGGCCCTCGCCGCCGTGCGGACGCTCGGGCCGCGCGCGGCCGACTGGGCCGCGTGGCACCGCGCCGCCTACCCGGGGGCGACGCCGGACGGGTTGGCGCGGCTCGCGGCCCGGCGGTTCGTCCGGCTGGCCGGGGCCGGTGGGGCCGTGGCGGCGCTGGCGGGCCTGTTCGCCCCGGTCGTGGAGCTGACGGCGGTGCTGTGGGCGCAGGCCAACCTGGTGCTGCACCTGGCGGCGGCGCACGGACGGGATCCGGCCGATCCGGAGCGGGCGGTGGAGTTGCTGGTGCTGACCCGGGTGCATCCGGATGCGCGAAGCGCCCGGACCGCGGTGGAGGCGGCGGAGCGGACGACGAGGGAACGGACGACGGCGGTGCGGCCCACGACGGAGGACCGGCCGTCGGCGGGGCAGGTGACGGCGGGGCAGGTGACGGCGGGGGCGCCGCAGGCGGCGCGGGCGGTCTGGCGGTTGGCCGGGCCGTTGACCGGGCGGGCCGGCGGGTGGCTGGGGCTGCGGGTGGCGTCGCGGCTGCTGCCGGGCGCGGCGGTGCTGACCGCGGCGGTGGGCGACTCGGCTGCCGCCGAGCGGTTGGCGGCCCGGGCGGTCGCCGCCTACCGTTCGGCCCCGGGCCCGACCCCGGCTCCGGTTCCGCCGGGGCCGCCCGCGGGGCCGGTCAGAGCCAGCTGAACCAGTCCTTCGGCAGGAGCGCGTAACCGACGAAGGCGACCACGTCGAGCAGGGTGTGCGCGACGATCAGCGGCATAACCCGCTTGGTGCGCAGGTAGAACAGGCCGAACACGACGCCCATCACGGCGTTGCCGACGAACGCGCCGAAGCCCTGGTAGAGGTGGTAGGAGCCGCGCAGCACGGCGCTCGCCGCGAGCACCGCGCCGAGCCGCCACTGGAGCTGGCGCAGCCGGGTGACCAGGTAGCCGACGACGATCACCTCCTCCAGCACGGCGTTCTGCACGGCGGCGAGGATCAGCACCGGGACGGCCCACCAGATGTCCGGCAGGCCGGCGGGCACGAGGGTGGCGTTGACGCCGAGCTGGGCCGCGGCCCAGAAGAGGGCGAGGCCGGGCAGGCCGATGAGCGCCGCGAGGCCGGCGCCACGGGCCAGGTCGGAGCCGGGCCGGCGCAGGTCGACCCCGAGGGTACGGGCGGGGTCACCGGGGTCACGGGCCAGCAGGTGTACGGCGATCAGCACCGGCAGCAGCGCGAAGACGATGCCGAGCAGCTGGTAGGTCAGGTCGAGCCAGGGGCGGGCCGACTGGGAGGTGTTCAGCGCGGCGGTCTGCTTGGACAGCGGCCCGTCGGCGGTCAGCTTCGCGATGATCGACACGAGCGCGTAGACGGCCGACTGCCCGAGCGACAGGCCGAGCACCAGCAGCGTCTCCGTGCCGAGGACCCGGCGGGAGACCGGGCGGGTGAGCTCCTCAACGGTCACCGCACCACTGTGCCCGACCGCCCCGCCCGACGGACACGGGTCAACCGGGCGGTGTGAGGCGATCGCACATTCTGTGCGACCGGCCAGCACGCTCCGTGGACATTCTATGGGTGCCCGATCGCCGTCAGCCCGATCCGCCGTCAGGAGGAGCGCCCCCGTGGACCATGTCGCGCGGTTGCTGAAGGAGAGCTGGACCCTGGTCGAGGAGGACCGGGACCGGCTGAGCGGTCACTTCTACGCCCGGCTCTTCCTCCTCGACCCCGCGCTGCGTCCGCTCTTCCCGGTCGAGATGACCGGCCAGGGCGACCGCATCCTCGACGCGATCGTCACCGCGACCCAGGTGGTGGACGATCCGGAGAGCTTCGACGAGTATCTTCGCTCGCTCGGCCGGGACCACCGGAAGTACCACGTCGACGCGACGCACTACGAGACGATGGGCGTCGCGCTGCTCGACGCGCTGCGCAGCACCGCCGGTGACGGCTGGAACCTGGAGTACGACCAGGCGTGGCGGGACGCGTACGGGGCGATCTCGGCGAAGATGCTGGCCGGGGCGGCGGCGGACGACAACCCGCCGTTCTGGCACGCGGAGGTGCTGACCCACGAGCGGCACGGGCAGGACACCGCCGTGTTGACGGTGCGCGCCCTCCAGCACCCGTTGCGGTGGCGGGCCGGCCAGTACGTCAGCGTCGAGGTGCCCCGGCACCTGCCGAGGGTGTGGCGGACGTACTCGGTGGCGAACGCCCCGAACGACGACAACGTGCTGGAGTTCCACGTCCGTACGCCGCCGGGGGCGGGCTGGGTGTCCGGGGCGCTGGTGCGGCGGACGAGACCGGGCGACCTGCTGCGCGTGGCCGCGCCGATGGGCTCGATGGTGCTGGACCGCGACTCCGAGCGGGACGTGCTCTGTGTCGCCGGTGGGGTGGGGCTGGCCCCGATCAAGGCGCTGGTGGAGGAGCTGGCCGGCTGGAACCGGACCCGGTGGGTGCACATCTTCTACGGTGCCCGGCACACCGCCGACCTGTACGGGCTGGCCGGGCTCCGCGAGCTGGTGGAGGCCCACCCGTGGCTGTCGGTGACGCCGGCGTGCAGCGAGGAGCCGGGCTTCGACGGTGAGCGGGGCGACGTCTCCGACGTGATCACCCGCTACGGCCCGTGGACGACCCACGACTGCTACGTCTCGGGCTCGGCGCGGATGGTCCGGTCGACACTGCGGGCCCTCGCGGAGGACGAGGTCCCGCCGCCGAACATCCGGTACGACACCTTCGGCGACCTGTAGGTCGGCCGGCGTCCGCCGTCCCCCTCCGACCGGCAGCCGGATCGGCCGGCGGTGCCGGCGGCCAGAGAGGCTTTCCTCCCCCCGAAAAGGACCGGGTCGCGTGCCCCCGCCCCCTGGGGCACGCGACCCGGTCCTCCTCTTGCGGCCCGGGGGACGACACCCGCCCGGGACCGCTCCGGCTCAGTACCGCCAGGGGGTGCCGGTCTCGCGGTACTCCTCCACGGGCACCAGCGGCACGCCGGGCGTCATCCGGTCGACGTACAGGCGGCCTTCCAGGTGGTCGATCTCGTGCGCCACGAGCCGGGCCATGGCGAACTCGAACGAGGTGATGAGGCGGGCGCCGTCCCACTGGGCGTGCTCGACGTCGATGCGCAGCGGCCGGGGCACCAACCCCCGGTGGTCGAAGAAGGAAAGGCAGCCCTCGTACTGCTCGTCGGTCTCGGGGGACGAGTCGACGACCCGGGGGTTGAGCAGCACCACGGGCTCGGCGGCCCGGTCGGGCGGGCGTACGACGGCGGCGGCCCAGGCGAGGCCGAGCTGCGGCGCGGCGATGCCGACCCCCTTGCTGAACGGGTGCAGCTCGTCGAGGCGGACGAGTGCCGAGCCGAGCCGTTCGACGACCTCCCGGGCGACCCCCTCCTCGGCGGGCAGGTCGAACTGGCGGCTGGGCTGACGGAGCAGGTCCGCGCCGCGCTGGACGATGCCGAGCCCGCGCATCCGGTCGCTGGCCCGCACCCGGGCGACGCCGGCCGGGCCGCCCGGGTCGGAGTCGGGCGGGCGGCTGCGGAACCGCCACTGCAACCGGTACCGGGCGTTGAGCGGCGGGTCCTCCGTCGCCCAGTCGAAGATGGCCCGGTCGGCGCGGTCCTGGCGCACGACGGGGCGGCGCAGCGGGCCCTCCTCCGCCGAGAGCGAGGTCTCCAGCCCCCAGACCTGGGGGTCCAGCGCGGTGGGGAGGTCCAGCCGCACCGCCAGGTGCCGGGTGGGCAGGCGTACGGCGCGCTGGAACCAGGGGCCCCACTTCTCGCGGCCGACCTGGTACGCGTATTCGATGGTGACCCGGTCGCCGGGGTAGAGCGGGAACCGGCCCTCGTCGTTCTCGAACAGCAGCCAGATCTCCTTGAACGCGTCCCGGTCGTGCTTGGCCCGCCAGTGCATCGGCTCGGGCTGCCCGCTGCCGTCGTCCCGGTGTGCCCGCAGTTGCAGCTCGGCGAAGGTGAGCGGATGCTCCCGGTGGTGCCGGTTGGACCGGCCCGGGTCGTTGGGGTAGCGGTCGACGGCGACTCGGACGAGGTAGCGGGTGACGGGTTCGGTGCCGGCGTTGTAGAGCTCCCGGCGGATGAGGCAGTGGTAGGCGTCGTCGGTGTAGGTGAGGACGGCCTGTTCGCGTTCGACGATCAGCCCGGTGCCGGGGGGCATCCACTGCCCGGGGGCGGGGTGGTCCCGGGCGGGCGTGGCGGAGCGGCCGTGCCGCAGCTCGTCGTACTCCCGGAAACGCTGCCAGATCGCGCCGCTGGCCTCCAGGACGGCCTCGGCCCGGCGGGCGAAGTCCTCGGTGGGCCGGTGCCGTCGCCCCTCGACGTGGCTGACGTAGGACGGGTCGAAGCCCATCAGGGTGGCCAGCTGCTTCTTGGACAGCCCCCGCTCGGTCCGATGGCGGGCAAGTTCGGCCGCGAACGACTCGGCGGCCCGCTCGATGGGAGAGGTCGTCATCAGCTTCCTCAACGCCGGGGAGTATCAGTTTCACGTTCCGTGCATGAACCCGGACAGGAATGACATCTTGCCGACATTCATCTTGACAATTCACCCGGTAACGTCAACCAATCCATGACCCGACCCCCGCCACCACCCCCGGAACCCCGACACGGGGTGTTTCCGTCACGCGACGGCGGGTAGTAGCGGCGCACGACCCTCCCGGCCGGCGAGCCACCGGAACGACCGGAGCCTCCCGCCTGCGATCAGGTGAGGCTTTCCTTATCCGACCGGGATGGTTAGGCTAGCCTTAGCTCACTGTCGGGAGCGTCCGGCGGACACCAGAGGCGAGGGGGGATCAGGTGACAGCGGTGCTGCCCACGCGGGAGACCGCGACGCCGCTCGCCCCGGTGACCGCCACCCTGCGCGCCATGTTCGGCACCGACGACCTGCCCGGCCTCGCCCCGGGGCTGCTCGTGACCGACGATCGGTTCGGCTGGGCCCCGGCCAGCACCCTCGTCGACGGCAGCCGGCTGCCCGAGCTGCTGGCCGCCGCCGCGCTGCGCTGGGGCGGCACCCCGCACGCCTGCGCCGCCCTGGCCTGGAAGTCGTACAGCTACTGGGCGGCCCTGCCGGCCGTCCTCGGCTGGGCGGCGGCCCGCCGGGTGCCGCTGCTCGACCCGGCCGACGTGTTGATCCACTTCGAGGACCACCGCCCGCTGGTCACCCTCGGGCTGCGCCGGTCGACCACCGTCGCGGTGCTCCCCGGCGACCCGCTGGCCCTGGCGGGGCTCCCCGAGGTCCGGGTCGTCGCCGACGAGGCCGCGCTGCTGGCCGCGCTCCGCGCCTCGCTGCTCGACGCCCACCTCGTCCCGCTGGTCGCCGCCATCCAGGCCGAGGTCCGCATCGGCGCCCGTACGCTGCTCGGCTCCGTCGCCTCCGGCGTCGCGCACGGCGTCCTGCGGGCGGCCGACGCGCTGCCCGGGCCCGCGGCCCGGCACGTGGAGACGCTGCTCGGCGCGCTCGACCTGGCGGACCTGGTCGAGCTGGTGCCCGGCCCGGCCGGCGAGCCGACGGTCCAGCGCCGCACCTGCTGCCTCGCGTTCACGCTGCCCCGGCCGAAGGTCTGCCAGGGCTGCTGCCTCCGCGCCGCCTGACCCCGCGCCCCGCCCGCGCCCTCCGCCGGGCTTCCGCGCCGCCTCCCCCTCCGGACAACGCCGCCTCTCCCTCCGGACACCCACGCCGCCGCCGGGCTTCAGTTCGTCAGCGGGCGAACGTCCCACACCCAGGCCCCGCCCGTGTACGTGGGACGGATGCCGGTCAGCTCGGTCATGCCCCGGCGCAGGGCGTCGGCGTGCTCGTGCGGGCCGAGCACGACCACCCCCGCCCGCCAGTACCGCAGGTCGTCCACGGCGCTCACCCGGGTCAGCGGGGTGACCGGGGGCACCTGGCCGGTGCGCCGGATGGTGATGAAGAAGCTGCTGGTGGGGCGGGGCGGGGCGGTGAACAGGGCGATCCGGCCCTCCGGCGCCCGGGGGCGGGTGTCCGGCCCGAGGAAGTAGCCGCGCGCCAGCGGCAGGTCCAGCCCGGTCGCCGCCGACCAGCGCAGCGGGTCCGGGTAGTCGGTGTCGGGCAGCGGCAGGGTCACCACGCTGCGCCCCCCGGCCACGTACGGCCGCCAGGCGCCGGAGGTGACGAACTCGGGCACGGGGTCGAGGCGGGCCGAGGGCAGCGGGGTGGGGAACGCGGGGAGCAGCGCCATGGTCAGCACGGTGGCGGTGGCGAAGCGGATCTGCGGCCGGGCGGCGGGGTGCTCCCGGGCGAGCCGGCGGACGCGGTCCGCGCCGAGCGCGAGCAGCACCCCGACGATCGGCACGGTCGCCAGCGCCCACCGGGTCGGCACCACGGAGTGCAGGATCGGCAGGTCCTCCAGCGCGGCCCAGGGGCCGGGGACGCCGGTCGCCCGGCCCTCGAACTGGATCTCGCGGCCGAGCGAGAGGACGGCGAAGAGGAGGCCGACCGCCGCGAGGCCGAGCACCGCCGGGCTGCGCCGCAGCCACCACACGATCGCGCCCACCAGCACGACCAGCGGCCAGCCGAAGAAGCCGTTCTCCTCGGTGGGGTTCTTCACCAGCTTCACGTTGGCCTCCGGGTCGCCCGCCACCGACTCGCGGGCGAACGCGGTGAACGCGGCGAGGTCGGTGCGGTAGCCACGGATCAGCCGGGACAACCCCTCGTACGCGCCGGGGCCGAAGAACTGCACGTAGAGCGGGTAGGCCAGCAGGACGGCGGAGAGCACGGCGGCGACCGCGAGGCCGGCGAGGAACGGCCGGGCCTGCCGACGCACGCCGGCCCGGCCGAGGGCGAGCGCGACGACCACGACGCCGAGCCCGATCGCGGTCATCAGCAGGATCTCCAGGTTGATGAACGCCTGCCAGACGATCACGAGGCCGAGCAGTACGCCGTTGCGCAGCCACCGGCCCCCGTCCGCCAGTCGCAGGGTGCGCCAGACGATGAGCGGCACGACGAACTGGCTGACGATGTTGGGGTGGGCGTTGGCGTGCGACACCATCGCGGGGGCGAAGGCGCAGAAGCCGGCACCGAGCCAGGCCGGCCCGCGCGCCCCGATCAGCACCCGGGAGAGCACGAAATACCAGGCGGTCGCGGTGGCGATCATGCCGCCGGTGAGAAAGACCAGGAATGCGGTACGCGGGCCGAACAGGACGGTGACCGGCGTCATTGGCAATGAAATGGACAATACGGATGTATTGGCCATGAGATTCACGCCGTCCGGCACGTTCATCCGATCCGAGCCGAACGGATATGCGAAATCGGTCACCACGCGCGCGCCGTGCGCCAGCATCCATTCGAAGAGCGCCTGATCGGACCGGTTGTCCCGCACCCCGTGCGCCGGGTTGAGCCAGAACCGCAGCGTCACCCAGAAGGCGATCAGCGCGAAGCTGAGCACGGCGGCGGCATCCGTCCAGCGCCCCCGACCAGCCGCCGCGACGCCGACTTGCCCCTCGTCGGGCGCGCCCCCGGCCGGGGAGCCGGCCGCGCCGCCCCCGGCCCCGCCATCCGGGCGGCCCGATTGATGAGTAGTCATGACAATTCGTAGAGTAGTCAGCGTTTGGCACTGACGTGACATGTTTCTGGGGACTGGCGTACTATGTGCCGGGTTCGCCGACCGCCGATCTCGTGCCCACCCCCGACCGCAATTCGGCCACTTCGGTGCCCCGATTTCCCCGCCGTCCGCTTCGGATGGTTCACTCTGTCGGTCCCGGGGCAGGTCGAGTCACACCGTGAGGAATCGACGCATGGCAGATATCACTGGGGATCAGCGAGTCCAGTCCGAAGTCCTCGAAGGGCTTGCGACGGCGGTCAACCACCGCAGGTGGTTCGTCGAACTGGCCGTCCCGCACCTCGGTGACAACCCTATCGAGATCGGCAGCGGCCTGGGCGACTACGCCCTGGAGTGGTCGGCGCACCTTCCCCGGTTCACGGCCACCGAGGCCGACCCGGACCGGCTGGTCGCCCTGAAGGAGCGCCTCGCCGAGCAGCCGACCATCGAGGTGCGGCAGATGCTGCTGCCGCACTCCGAGCGCGGGGACTACAGCGCCGCCGTCTCGTACAACGTGCTGGAGCACATCGAGGACCACGTGGGCGCGCTGCGCAGCATGCGCGACCTGGTCCGCCCCGGCGGCAACGTGATCATCATCGTGCCGGCGTTCGAGTTCGCGATGAGCCCGGCGGACATCGCCACCGGCCACGTCCGGCGGTACACGAAGAAGACCCTGGCCGCCGCGATGACCGACGCCGGCCTGACCGTGGAGAAGATCCACTACGCGAACGCGCTCGGCCTGATCGGCTACTTCATGGCGACCAAGGTCTTCCGGCTGATGCCGAAGGAGGGCCCCATGGTGAAGGTCTACGACACCCTGGTCCTCCCGGCGACCAAGGCCGCCGAGCAGCTGGTCCGCCCCCCGTTCGGCCAGTCCGTCTTCGCCGTAGCCCGAGTCCCCGCCTGAACCACCCCCCCTCTTCACTGCGCGATCTTGCACTTGGGGCCCCGACAGAACGGGCAAAGGCCGTGAACGGTGGGCCCCAAGTGCAAGATCGCGGAAGCGGGTAGGGTCAGGGTCAGGCCTTGACCTGGTACGTCGGGCGGATCACCGCCCGGGCCAGGGTGTGGAAGGCCAGGTTGAAGCCCACGTACGCGCAGCTCGCCCCCGCACCCACGTCGAGGCGCTCGACGTCGACGGCGTGCACGGCGAAGACGTACCGGTGCGGGCGGTCACCCGCGGGCGGGGCGGCGCCGCCGAACCCGGTGTCGCCGTAGTCGTTGCGGACGCTGAACGCGCCGCCCAGGTCGGCCTCCTTGACGCCCCGGGGCAGCTCGGTCACCGAGGCGGGCACGTCGACCAGCACCCAGTGCCAGAAGCCGCTGCCGGTCGGCGCGTCCGGGTCGAAGCAGGTGACCACGAAACTCTTCGTCTCGGCGGGGAAGCCCGACCAGGCCAGCTGGGGCGAGACGTTCTCGCCGCCGACGCTGCCGTGGGCGTACCGGGCGTCCATCGGCTCGCCGTTGTGCACGTCGTCGCTGGTCAGGGCGAACGACGCGACGGTGGGCAGCAGCTCGTACGGGTCGGGGGCGATCGGTCGTTCCAGGGACATCGGGGATGGTCCTTCCGGTGGGCGTGATTTCCTGCGCCCCTTCTTACCCCGCGACGTCCCGCCTATCGACCACCGGCACGCATCGCGCCCCCGCTCGTCGCACTACCTGCGAAGCCCGTGACGCGTCAACGGCGTCTGCGCCCGACGTCAGAGGCCGAGTCAGACCACCCGGGTGATCCCCTCACTGTCAGAGGCGGCGGATGACCAGTCCGGGCTTGACGTCTGCGGCGGCCGACAGTTGTCAGTCACCGGCCGGATCTTCCTCTGGGCAGTCTTCCGAACCCTCCTGGTGAGATGAGACCGGAATCCTGTCCTGCTTCGGGTCGAGAGCCCAGATCCCGTTGTTCCGATCCACAGCCCATACGACGCCGTTGCTTGTCGAGACATAGCTGATACCGGTCTGGGATTTGCAGAGGTATTCGGGAAGGCTTCTCGGCGGCAGGAACGGCTGGATATTCAGCTCGACATGGGTGACGCCGGGGGTGGGTATCGTGATGCGGAAGATCCCCTGGCTAGCGGGCGCAAGGATCGTACGGTCGCCGATCACGATCCCCTCCGACACCTGCATGGCTGCGCCCTCGAAGTCAAACCCATGCTGATCGACGGGATAGAGCTTTTCGGGATCGATCCGGGTCAGGCTGTATCGGTCCGATCCCAAGGCACTGTTGTAGGTCGCCCCGAAGGCGATCAGGGTGTCCTCGATTGCGGCCACGCTGTTGATCCGGCCGGGAAGCTCGCCTGGCAGCGAAGGGATGTTGGCGACGAATTCCCCCTCGACAGCGTTACGGCCGGGATCGATCTTGAAGATCTTCCCGTCGGACAGAACGAAGAGGTGACGGGAATTCGCCACCAGTGAGCCCGAGTTCCCCTCCAGCCGCCTGCCCGACACCGAGATACGGGCAACGATCTCGTTCTTGCTTGAGTCGATGCGGACGACTTCCTGACCAGGACCACCGTTGGCCAGAGTAAGGACCCAGACCGAACCGAAGGCAGCGAGCATGGGAATATCTGTTGAGCTTCGGTGATCCGATGCAGCAGCAGGCGAGAGAGGAATTCGCGCCATCGGCGCGACGCCCGGGTCGGCGACCGCTCTCCGTGAATCGTACCTCCTGACCTCATCCAGTCTCGCCGTCCACAGGTTTCCTGGAACAGCTAGGACGCCGCCTGCCTCAGTCAGCGTCACCTGCTTGGGAAGGGTTGGCCCCGGGGCCACGACAGGATCCCCGCCCCGGGGGAAGACGGAGCTCAAAGGAACGCCGACGACCTTCTCCTCAGGGCCGATCCACCAGATCTCTCGCCCGCTGCTGACAACCGCGGAGTTCGCCCCGGACGTAGTGATCAGAGTTATCGGCCCCGGCAGCCGGGCAACCGAACCAGCCTCGTCGGCAGGCCGGCCGGTCACGCCGGAACAGCCGACCGGGAGACCGATGAGAATGGTGACCAATGCCGTCAGCCTGGATGTCTTCACCGCTAGCATCCATCGGACACGGAGTCGATGATCTGGTCAGCCTGCTCGGTCCAGGTGCAGGTGGCTCCAACGTTCACCGTTCCGGTCGTCCGGAACGGTTTACCGTTGTCGTTGACGACGAGAGTGCCGGTCTTTCCGTCACTCGCCCAGTCGACCTCCAACTCCCAGAGAACGTCGTAGAGATTGACCGACGCGTGGATCGCAAATATCTCAGCGTCTTCCAGGGAGACCTCGTACGGCGTTCGGAGCGAGGTGCCATTCTCACCATCGGCAGGGACCACCGTCGGAGGGTCCTCGTCGAGCCGGATCTCGGAATATCGGTAACCCGTCTCACCACCACAACCGACCTTAACCCATGTTCCGTCAAGGGCTGGTGCGCGGCTCAGCACCTTCGCACGCAATTCGGTGATGATCACCTGAGCGGAGGAGGAACCCTGCACGGTCAGCTCGTACGAGTCTGGGCCCGTCGGCACCGCTCCGACGCTTTGTGCCCAACCATTCCAACCGTCATCGAGCTGAGGAGCAATCTCTCCGGGAGGCCGGGAAACGACCCATCCCGCCAAGCAGTAGTTGCCGATCCGCCTGACGGCGGCAGTGGGCCCGGGCTCATTGGCGGGAACCTCATCGGGAGCATTGATCCGATCGCTAACAAAGGCCAGGAAGGCGCCGAAGAGAATGGCGAGCGCCCCTCCGACTACTTTCGCCGCCGTGGGGTGATTCCCGGGCCAGGCGAGCATGCGTTGCGCCTTGGTCCTCACGCCCTCACCATGAGCAGGAGCGGCGGGATCAACATCCTGGGACATCCGTCTCCTCGCGCAACTCGGTCAGGCCGAAAAGGTTTCCGCAACGTATCCGAGTTACACGAACGCAGCTAGACGGTCCTGTGGCAGATCTTGGACAGCCGAGTTCAAGAAGTAGCACTAGCGGTCACTGCGCCGCATTTTCCCAAGTTGTCAATATCTGGCAGCAGCCATGGAGCCTTGGGTGCTCGTGCCTGAGTGAAGCGGAGGGTGTGGGATTCGAACCCACGAAGACATCGCTGCCTTACCGGTTTTCAAGACCAGCGCCATCGGCCACTAGGCGAACCCTCCCGGCCCGCGCCCCGCGGGGCGCGACCGCTGCCTAGTCTGCCAGAAGCCGGCCAACCTGTGACTCACCGTCCCACCGGCACCGGACCGCGACGGACCGGGACAGCCCGGACGCCGCGGGCGCGCCGGATCGGGTATGACTGGGGCATGCGCGCGATCACGATCCCGGAGCCCGGTGGACCCGACGCACTCGTCTGGGCGGAGGTGCCCGACCCCGAGCCCGGTCCCGGCGAGGTGGTCGTCGACGTGCGGGCCAGCGCCGTCAACCGGGCCGACCTGCTGCAACGGCAGGGTCACTATCCGCCCCCGGCGGGCGCGCCCGCGTACCCCGGATTGGAGTGCTCGGGGGTGATCAGCGCGCTCGGCCCCGACGTGGCCGGGTGGGAGGTGGGCCGGGAGGTCTGCGCGCTGCTGGCCGGCGGCGGGTACGCCGAGCGGGTGGCCGTGCCTGCCGGGCAGTTGCTGCCGGTGCCGGACGGCGTCGACCTGGTCGACGCGGCGGCGCTGCCTGAGGTGGCGTGCACGGTGTGGTCGAACGTGGTGCGGCTCGCCGGGCTGGCGCGGGGCGAGACGCTGCTGGTGCACGGCGGGGGCAGCGGGATCGGCACGTTCGCCGTGCAGCTCGGCGCGGCGCTGGGGGCCACGGTGGTGGTGACCGCCCGGTCGGCGAAGCACGAGCGGCTGCTGGGGCTGGGCGCCGCACACGCGGTCGACTACCGGGAGCAGGACTTCGTCGAGGAGGTCCGCCGGGTCACCGACGGTCGGGGCGCGGACGTGATCCTCGACATCATGGGCGCGTCCTACCTGGCCCGGAACGTGGCGGCGCTGGCCACCGGCGGCCGGCTGGTGGTGATCGGGATGCAGGGCGGCCGGAAGGCGGAGCTGGACCTGGGCGCGCTGCTGGCCAAGCGGGCGTCGGTGGCGGCCACCGCGCTGCGCTCCCGGCCGCTGGCGGAGAAGGCGGAGATCGTGGCGGGCGTACGCGAGCAGGTGTGGCCGTTGGTCGCCGCCGGCAGGGTCCGCCCGGTCGTCGACCGGCGGCTGCCGATGGCCCAGGCCGCCGACGCGCACCGCCTGGTCGAGTCCAACGCCCACGTGGGGAAGGTGCTGCTGACCGTCTAGGCGGGTGCGGGGGCGCAGTCGCCGCAGGCGGAGGTCACGGGCGCGGGGCCGGCGGCGGGGGCGGCGGCGGGCTCGGGGCGGGGAAGCATGAGGCGGGCGCCGGGGCCCTCGCCGGACAGCTTGTCGTCGGGGTTGTAGAGGACGCAGCGCTGCAACGACAGGCAGCCGCAGCCGATGCAGCCGTCGAGGTCGTCGCGGAGTTTGGTCATCAGGCGGATCTTCTCGCTGAGCCGGGCCCGCCAGGCGGTGGAGAGTTCGGCCCAGTCGGCCGCCGTGGGCGTGCGGGAGGCGGGCAGGGAGTCCAGCGCCTCGCGGATCTCCTCCAGCGAGACGCCGACCTGCTGGGAGACGCGGATGAACGCGACCCTGCGCAGTTCGGTGCGGGCGTAGCGGCGCTGGTTGCCGCCGGTGCGGTCGGCCCGGATGAGGCCGAGGCGCTCGTAGTAGCGCAGCGCCGAGGGTGCGACCCCGCTGCGCGCGGCGAGCTGGCCGATGGTCAGGGATTCCTGCATCACGTCGCCTTGAATTGAAGTGGACTTCAACTTGTTCAGGCTAACGGCACGGCCCGCATGACCGCCACCGCGGCGGGGGCCGTCGGAATCAGTGCTGCGAGGCGACCAGGGGACGGCGGCGGGTGCGCTCCCGGCCGAGGATCCAGATCGCCTCGACGCCGTCCTTCCAGGTGATCTTCTTGCCCTCCTCGCGGCCGCGCGCGCGGTAGCTGATCGGCACCTCGTACGGGCGGATGCGCCGGCGCAGCAGCTTGCCGGTCACCTCCGCCTCCATGCCGAAGCCCCGCGAGCGGATGTCGAGGGAACGGTAGAGCTCCACCGGCATCAGCTTGAAGCAGGTCTCCAGGTCGCCGATGTACGAGTTGAACAGCACGTTGGCCGCCATGGTGACGCCCTTGTTGCCCATCACGTACCAGAAGCTGTAGGCGCTGTGACTGCCGAAGGTGCGGTTGCCGTAGACCACCGTGGCGCGACCGTCGAGCACCGGGTCGAGCAGCCTGGGGATGTCCTGCGGGTCGTACTCCAGGTCGGCGTCGAGGATGACCATATATTCACCCTCGGCGTTGTCGACCGCTGTCTTGATGGCCGCGCCCTTGCCGGCGTTGCGCTGGTGGGTGATCACCCGCAGCCGCGCGTCGTCGGCGCGGCCGAGGACCTCGCCGGTGCCGTCGCGGCTGCCGTCGTCGACCACGACCAGCTCGATCTCGCACGGGTAGTCGACCGCCAGGGCCTGCTTGAGGGCATCCGCGATGCGTTCTTCCTCGTTGTAGACCGGCATGAGGATCGAGAGCTTCACGGGAATCTCCACGGTTGCGACGGCACGTCGGGCCTAGCCTAGCTTGGCAGCTCAGCGCGGCGGGGTGCAGCACGGCCGGGCGTCGGACACGGCGCATTCAGCCGGATGGTGTTTACTTCGCGCCATGTCGGCAGCCGGCTCCCTCCTCGTGGCGGCCCCGCTCGTCGCCGTCCCGTCCCTCGTCGTGGCGCTGCGCCCCGCCCGGCCGGACACCGTCGCCCCGCTGCGCCTCGCCGTGGTCCGGGCCGCGGTGGTCACCGGCGCGTTCGCGGTGCTGACCGTGGAGCTGCTCGGCGCGCTGCGCCTGTTGACCCTGCCCGCGTTCGCGGTCGCGTGGCTGGCCTTCGTCGCCGCCACCGTGGCGGCGGCGACCTGGCGACGCCGCCGGGCCGCCGGGCCGGGCGGGGCCCGGGCGGCGGCCGGGCCGGGCGGCGCACCGGGCCCGGCCACCGTCCGCGCCCGGCTGGCCGACCGGTGGCGTACGGCCGGGCGGGGCGAGCGCCTGCTCGCCGGCACGGTCGGCGGGCTCGTCCTGGTGGAGCTGCTGATCGCGCTGCTCGCCGAGCCGAACAACTTCGACTCGCAGACGTACCACCTGCCGAAGGTGGAGCACTGGGTGGCCCAGGGCAGCCTGGACTTCTGGCCCACCGCCATCCACCGGCAGGTGACGATCCCGCCCGGCGCGGAGTACCTGCTGCTGCACCTGCGCCTGTTCACCGGCGGCGACGCGTTGTACAACCTGGTCCAGTGGGCCGCCGGGGTGGGTTGCCTGCTGGCGGTCGCCCGGATCGCGGCGCAGCTCGGCGGGGGCCGGCGGGCCCAGCTCCTGACCGCGTTCGTGCTGGGCACCACGCCCATGGTGGCGCTCCAGGCGACCAGCACCCAGACCGACCTGGTCTGCGCCGCCTGGGTGGCCTGCGTGGCGACCCTCGCCCTGGACGGGCTGCGCCGCCGGGCGGGGTTCGGCACGCTGCTGCTGCTCGGCGCGGCGACGGGGCTGACCGCGGTGACGAAGACCAGCGGCCTGATCGGCGTCGGCCCGCTGCTGCTGCTCTGGGGCATCGGGCAGCTCCGGCTGGCGTACCTCGGCGGGACCGGGCGGGTCGCGGACCGCGACCGGCGGGTGGGGGCCAGGGTAGACGGACCGGCCCGGCCGGCCCTGGTCGGCGCGGGGCGCGTCGGTCTGCCGACCGGCGGGGCCGATCCGGTGGCCCCGGCCGCAGCGGCCGGCGTCACCCGGCCGGGGGCGGGCGGCGGCGCGCCGGAGCCGCCGGGGTCCCGCGCGGGCGGCACGGCCCGGACCGTGGCCGGGTCGGTGCTGGTGGTGCTGGTGGCCCTGCTGGTGGTCGGCCCGTTCCTGGCCCGCGTGCAGGCGGAGTTCGGGCACCCGTTGGGGCCGCCGCGGCTGCGCGAGTCCATCCCGATGGAACGGCACGACCCGCCGTCGGTCCTGGTCAACGCCCTGCGGATCGGGCACACCGCGCTGGACACGCCGCTCGCGCCGGTGCGGGCGGGCACCGCCGAGGCGATCATGGCCGGGGCGCGGGCGATCGGGGTGGACCCGCAGGACCGGGCCATCACCTTCGGGCGGGAGACCTTCCCGGTGCCGTCCTGGTATCCCGACGAGGACCGGGTGGCGTTCCCGCTGGCCGGCGCGCTGGCGCTGGTCGGCGCGTCGCTGGCGCTGGCCCGGCCGGCCCGGGTCAGCCCGGCGGCGGCCGGCGCCCTGCGCGGGTACGCGACCGTGGTGGTGGCGGCCGTCGCGCTGCACACCGCAATGATCAAGTGGCAGCCGTGGGGGAACCGGCTGCTGCTGTACGCCCTGGTCCTGGCGGCCCCGCTCGCCGGGCTCTGGCTGGACTCGCTCTTCCGTCGCCGGCTGGCGTCGGAGTCGGAGTCCGCGAGCGGCTCCTCCTCCGCCCCGGGCCGCCGGCGGTCGGTGGCGGCCGGGCTGGCGGTCGCGATGCTGGCCGGGTCCGCGCTGGCCGGGGTGCTCGCACTGTCGTACGGCTTCCCGCGCCGGCTGGTCGGGGCCGGCTCCGTCTTCACCACCTCGGAGTGGGACACCCGCTTCCTGCGCCGGCCGCAGTGGGCCGACGAGTTCCGGGCGGCGGCCGACGCGGTCCGGGCCAGCGGCGCGCGGCGGGTCGGGCTGGTGCAGCAGAACGACAACTGGGAGTACCCGTGGTGGCTCCTGCTGCGCGACGCCGACGGCCGGCCGCCCGAGCTGGTGGCGCTCCAGTCGGTGCTGCCGGACCGGCCGCCGGCCGACCCGGGCTCGACGGACGCGATCGTCTGCACCGGCACCCGGAAGGTCTGCGCCGACCTGGTGCCCGCCGGCTGGACGCTGACCTGGCGCGGCTACGTCGGGTACGCCCTGCCGCCGCCGGCCTGACGCGGCGGGTGTTAGCAGGGGCCCCCTGTACAACAGAATGCGTTAAGAAGGGGCCCCTGCTTACCACTCACTTGAGCAGGACGAGCCGGGCCTTGGCGGCGTCGCCGTCCTTCGCGCCGGCCACGCCGACCGTCGCGCCGACCCGCACCGCCTCGGGCTGGATCGTCTTGCGCCGCTCGACCACCCGCAGGTCGTCGCCGAAGGTCCACGTCATCGTGAACCCGTCGGTGGACTTCACGGTCATCGAGTCGCCGTCGATCGCGGTGACCTCGCCGCACTGCACGGCGACGGTCCTCGTGCCGCCGTCATTCGTGCCCACCACGACCTCGCCGTGCAGGGTGTTCTTCTTCCGCAGCAGCACCCGCGCCTGCCGGCGCTTGCGCCACTCCTGCGCCCGCTCGCCCCGCCGCTCCTTCGCGCCGGGCTCGCCGCTGGCCGGCGCGGGCGAACCCGACTGGTTCGGGTCCGCGCCGGCCGGGGCCGGGGCGGCCATCAGGTCGAGGTCGCCCGGGTCGAAGCCCAACGCGGCGAGCGCCTGCCCCTCCGCGCCCAGCGCGGCGGACACGTCGACCGCGACCTCCCTGGAGGCGTCCTGCGCCACCTGCGCCGGCCCGCAGCCGGTGACGCCCAGGGCGACCGCCGCGAGCAGCGAGGTGGCGGCGACCGCGAATCCGTGACGTGCCATGGGTCTCCCTCTCGTCGGTGAGGGTCCCAGCGTCCCGCCCCGGTGCTCAGGGGGCGTCAGCGCGACGTTCGGGTCAGGTAAGGGCCGGCGGGCAGCCGCACGGTGAACGCCGCCCCGCCCTCGGCGGCGTGACCGGCGGAGATCTCCCCGCCCAGCCGGCGGACCAGCCCGGCGGCGAGCGCCAGCCCGAGGCCGCTGCCGACCTTGCGTACCCCCCGGTAGCGCGCGTGCAGCGCACCCCGGTCGAACGCCACCGCGAGGTCGTCGTCGGTGAAGCCGGGGCCGCCGTCGCGCACCTCCAGGATCCCGCCGGCCGCCGGGTCGGCCCCGGCGGGCCGGGCCGCGAGCACCACCGGCGCACCCGGGGGCACGACCCGCAGCGCGTTCTCCAGCAGCCCGTCGACCACCTGCCGGATGCGCCCCGGATCGGTGTACGCGGGCACCACGCCGTCGGGGATCTCCAGGCGGAACGTCACCCCCACGGCGGCGCAGCGGTCGGCCCAGGTGTGTTCCGCGTCGGCGGCCAGCCGGGCCAGGTCGACCGGCACCGGTTCGAGGGGGAAGTCGGCGGCCTCCAGCCGGGCCAACGCGAGCAGGTCACGGACCAGCCGGTCCAGGTGCTCGGCCTCGGCCAGCATGGTGCGCCCGGTGCGCGACGTGTCGTCCGCGTCGATCACCCCGTCGGCCAGCGCCTCGGCGTAGCCGCGGATGGCGGTGAGCGGGGTGCGCAGCTCGTGGGAGACGGAGAGCAGGAACTCCCGCTGCCGGTCCTCGCTGGTGGCCAGCGCGGCGGCGAGCCCGTTCAGGGCCAGGGCCAGCTCGGCGACCTCGTCGGGCGGCTCGACCGGCACCCGGACGGCCCGGTCACCGGCGCTGAGCCGGGCGGCGGCGGTCGCGGCGACGCGGATCGGCCGGGCCAGCCGGCGGGCCAGCAGCATCCCGGCCGCCAGGCCGGCGGCCAGGCCGGCGAGCAGCGGCAGCCAGAGGCCCCGGACGACCCGCCCCCACAGGCCGGGGGTGGCGGGCCGGGTCAGCACCACGCCGTCCCCGCCGGCCAGCGGTCGCCCCTCGACCAGGGCGCGCTCGCCGGCGACGAGCCGCCGGCCGGAGACACCGTTGCCGGCGGCGACCCGGTTGACGACCTGCCGGGGCAGGCCGGCGTGGTCGACCGCGCCGGCGCGGATCACGTACACGTCGATGTCCTGGTCCTGGAGTTGGCGGATCAACCGTTCGCCCGCCGCGTCCCGCTGCCTCGGGGCCCGCACCCGCAGCACGTCGGCGGCGAGCCTCGCCTGCGCCGCGAGCGCCTCCTGGTCGCGTCGCTCCTGACCGCGCACCGCCAGCGGGACGGCGACGAGCGCGGTGACCAGCACCGAGACGAGGGCGACCGCGCAGGTGACGAACACCGCGCGCGCCGTGAGCGTACGCCCGGGGCGACGCCGGCGCGGGCCGGCCGGGCGCGGGCCGATCACCGGCAGCGCGACGGTGGGCTGGGCCGGCACGGACTCCCCCGGCGTCGCCGGTCGGTCAGCCATCGGCGGCGTACCCGACGCCCCGGTGGGTGCGGATCACCCCGGCCGCCCCGCCCAGCTTGGCCCGGACCTGCGCCACGTGCACGTCGACGGTGCGGGTGCCGGAGTGGGCCGCGTAGCCCCAGACGCCGGCCAGCAGCTCCTCGCGGGTGAAGACCCGGCCGGGGCGGGCCATCAGGTGCGCGAGCAGGTCGAACTCGGTGGAGGTGAGCTGCACCGGCGCGCCGGACACGGTCACCGTGCGGCGGGTCGGGTCGAGGGTGACCGGGCCGACCGTCCGGGGCCGCTCGACGCCCTCCGGCACGCCCGCCGTGCGGCGCAGCACCGCCCGCACCCGGGCCACCAGCTCGCGCGGGCTGAACGGCTTTGTCACGTAGTCGTCCGCGCCCAGCTCCAGGCCGATGATCCGGTCCACCTCGTCGTCGCGCGCGGTGAGGAAGAGCACCGGCGTCCAGTCGCCGGCCTCGCGCAGCCGCCGGCAGATCTCGGTGCCGGCGAGCCCGGGCAGGGCGATGTCCAGGACACAGGCGACCGGGCGCAGCCGGCGGGCGGCGGAGAGCCCCGCCGCGCCGTCGCGTTCCAGGTGTACGCCGAAGCCGTCCCGCGTCAGGTAGAGCCGGACCAGCTCGGCGATCGCCGGCTCGTCCTCGACGACGAGGACCAGCCCGCGCTGCGGTGCGTCGACGGTCACCGGACCATGATTGCCGACCACCGCCCGACGGGGCGCGTCAGGACATGTTCGGATCAGGTAAGGAACCGATCAGTGCACCACGACGGGCCGGAACGCGGCGCCCCGGGCGGCGGTCGGCGCGTCGCCGATGGCCGCCACCACCCGCTCCCGCGAGCTGCGCAGCCGGGTGCGGAACGCGTGGTGCAGCAGCGCGTCGAGCTGCCACACCTGCCTCGGGTGCTGGACGCGGATCACGAACCGTTCCCGTACGCCGTCGATGGCCGTGGCGGCCAGCTCGACCGCCGGCTGGTGGGGGTCGGCGCTCCAGGTGACGTCGCTGAGCTCGCCCAGCTCGGCGTTGAGATGCAGGCGGAGCCGGTGCAGCACCCGGGTCTGCCGGGTGACCACGAGCCGGCGGTGGGTGAGCAGCAGCAGGTATTCGCCGGCGGCCCGGTCGGGTCGGCCGCACCGGGCGACCAGGACGGTGGCGTCACCGGCGCCGACGCAGCGGCGGAAGACCGGCACGTGCCGGCTGACGGCCTGCACGGCCAACCCGGTCTCGGCGGCTGCCGGAAGGAACGTGCGGGAGAAGACGTCCATGACGTGCCCAACGAGCCCGCCCCGCGCCTGATATGGGCAACCGCCAATCTACGGAACTTCCACGCGCAAGAAGGGGCCCCTTGTTAACGCATACGGTAGAGAGGGGTCCCCTTCTTACAATCCATCGGCGGCGGGGTCAGAGGCGGTCGGGTTCGAACAGCTCGGCGAGCCAGCCGGGGACCGCCTCGGCGTACTCGGCGCGGGCCGGGTCCGGCGTGCTCAGCGCGCGCCGCCAGGACAGCGCGCGGCTGACCTTGGTCACCGTGACCGCGAGGCCGGCCGCCTCCCGCAGGTCGACCCGGTCGTGCCGATCGGTCCACGGTTCGAGGTACGCGTCGCGCAGCCGCACCAGCACCGGGTCGCCGTCGGGCAGCTCGAAGGAGTGCGCCACCGAGTTCAGCGTCACCAGCAGCGTCCCGAACGGGTGGGCGACGGAGGCGTCCCCCCAGTCGAAGAAGCGGTGGTCGGCGGCGAAGACGTTGCCGTCGTGCAGGTCGTCGTGCTGCACGCTGTCGGGCACCCCGAACGCGGCTAGCCGGCGGCAGCGCTCGGCGTACTCGGGCAGGAACGCCCGCAGCCGCGCCGACGTCTCGGTGGTGAGACCGCCCGCCGAGCCGAGGAGCAGGGCATCGGAGTCGTCGAGCAGCCCGGCGAGGAGGGCGGGCAGCGCCTCGGGGCGGTGGTCCGGCACCCCGAGGGCCAGCAGCTCGCCGACCCGGGGCACGACGGCGCGCTGGAGCGCCGCGTAGCGGGGCAGGACGCGTTCCCAGACGGCCGGGTCGCGGCGCCGGGCGAGCGCGTCGCGCAGGGTCTCGCCGCCGTCGGGCAGCAGCGACCAACCCCGGTCGGCGTCGACCGCCACCGGGTCGGGCACCTGGCCGGGGGCGATCCGGGCCAGCGCGCCGAGCAGCCCGGCCTCGAAGCGGGTGCCGGCGTTGTTGGCCTTGAACCAGTACGGGCCGGCGTCGGTGGGCACCCGCCACACCAGCGACCACGGCCGGACCCGGGGTTCCACCGGCCCGGTGATCCGGCGGCCGGCCCGGTCGATCTGGCCGGCGACCCAGTCGCGGGCGCTGGCCTGCCAACCCGGGTCGGCCCAGTCGGCGGGCGGCGTCGGCGCACCGATGGACGGCGTCGCGGCGTCGGGGGGCGATGTCGGGGCGTCGGCAGGCTGCGTCGGTGCGTCGGTCACGGTGGGCAGGGTAGGCAGCGGCGTGCCCGCCGGCGAGGGGTTTTCCCCGCCCGCCGGCTCAGAGCAGCTCGACGATGGTGGCGTTGGCCATGCCGCCGCCCTCGCACATGGTCTGGAGGCCGTAGCGGATGCCGTTGTCGCGCATGTGCTGGAGCATCGTGGTCATGATCCGGGCCCCGGACGCGCCGAGCGGGTGCCCCAGGGCGATCGCGCCGCCGCGCGGGTTCAGCCGCTCCGGGTCCGCCTCCGTCTCGGCGAGCCAGGCCAGCGGCACCGGGGCGAACGCCTCGTTCACCTCGTACACCCCGATCTCCTCGATGCCCAGCCCCGCGCGGCGCAGGGCCTTCGCGGTGGCCGGGATGGGCGCGGTGAGCATGGTGACCGGGTCGTCGGCGGCGACCACGGCGGTGTGCACCCGGGCCAGCGGGCGCAGGCCGTGCCGGCTGGCCCACTCGGAGGTGGTGACGGCGAGCGCGGCGGCGCCGTCGGAGATCTGGGACGCGGACCCGGCGGTGACGACGCCGTCGGCGCGGAAGGGGGTCTTCAGCCCGCCCAGCTTCGCCAGCGAGGTGTCCCGCCGGATGCCCTCGTCGGCGGCGAACTTGCCGCCGTCGGCCAGCGCCACCGGGGTCAGCTCCGGGTCGAACGCCCCGGCGTCCTGGGCGGCGGCGGCCTTGACGTGGCTGGCGAGGGCGAACTCGTCGAGCTGGGCCCGGGAGAAGTGCCAGCGGGCGGCGATCAGCTCCGCGCCGACGCCCTGGTTGAACGGCAGCGGCTCGTCGTCGGCGAAGCCCTCGACGCCCCGGTAGCGGTCGCGGACCTGGGCGCTGAACGGCATGCCGCCGCCGACGCTGGAGCCCATCGGCACCCGGGTCATCGACTCGACGCCGCCCGCGACGACCAGGTCGGCCTGCCCGGACAGGACGGTGGCGGCGGCGAAGTGCAGGGCCTGCTGGCTGGAGCCGCACTGCCGGTCCAGGGTGGTGCCGGGCACCGACTCGGGCCAGCCGGCGGCGAGGACGGCGTTGCGGGCGACGTTCCACGACTGCTCGCCGACCTGGGACACGCAGCCCCAGATCACGTCGTCGACCTGCCCGGGGTCGATCCCGGTGCGCTCGGCGAGGGCGCGCAGCACGTGCGCCGAGAGGTCGACCGGGTGCACGGCGGCGAGGCTGCCCGCGCGCCGCCCGACCGGGGTGCGCACCGCACCGACGATGACCGCGTCACTCATGTTTACTCCCCGGTAACCTGGCTGCCCCGATAGTACGTCCTCCGCCGCCCGGCCGTCCCCCCGCGACGGCCGGGCCGGTCGCGGGCGGGCCCTGTCGCGGGCGGGGCTTCCGGCACGGGCGGGCCCGGCTGGCATCCTGGTGGGATGGAGCCGGCACCGACCCCCGCAGCACCGTCGGCCCGGCAGTGGCGGGTGCCGCCCGCGCTGCCGGCGCTGAAGCTGGTCGGCGCGGCGGCGCTGGTCGGGCTCGGGCTGGTGTTCGGCGACGGCGACCGGGTGCGGCTCGTGCTCGCCGGGGCGGTGGCCGCCGGCCTGGCCGGCTGGGCGCTGCGGGACCTGCTGGCCCCGGTGCGGCTCGCGGTCGACCCGGCGGGGATCACCGTGGTCCGGGGCTTCGCGGGTCGGCGGCACCTCGACTGGGCCGCCGTGGAGGCGATCACCGTGGACCGGCGGCCCCGGCTGGGCCTGTCCGCCGAGGTCCTGGAGATCGACGCGGGCGAGTCGCTGCACCTGTTCGGCCGCTACGACCTGGACGCCCCGCCCGGCGAGGTGGCCGACGCGCTGCGCGCCGCCCACCCCGGGATGCCGGGCTCGGGACAGGGGATCGGGGTCTAGGCGGCCTCTAGGCGGCGCAAGCCTGCCGGTCCGAAGCCGACCACCTTCTCTTGGCCCTTTGCTCTGCACCCGGATACGCAGCGGTCTACGCAGCGCAACCGGGCCCGCGCCCCATCGCCCAGCGCCATCTTGCGGATACGCAGCTCAGCGAAGGTGTTGCGCGCGTGGGTGCAGAGCAAAGGGGGTACAGGTCGGGTGGCGGGCCGCAGGGCCGTGACAGAGAGCAGCGTCCGCCGGTCACCGCCTCGTGAGGCCGCGACGATTACGGACAGCAGGCAGATGAAGGGTGACGACGGGACGTCGCCGGGACCGTGGACGGGCTAGCCGGTAAGCGTCAGGGTGCGCACGACCGCCAGGGCGAGCAGCGCCACCAGCAGGACGGCCGCGCCGGCGACCTGGAACAGCGTCCGCCGGGACCGGGGCGCGTACGCCAGCACCAGCGCCATGGCCCCGCCGGTCACCAGGCCGCCGAGGTGGCCCGGGATGGAGATGCCCGGCACGGTCAGGGTGAAGACCAGGTTGATCACCAGGACCGGCAGCACCGAGGAGATGTCCCGCCCCATCCGGCGTTCGATCACGATCAGCGCGGCGAAGAGGCCGAAGATCGCCGTCGACGCGCCGGCCGTGGTGGCGTTCTCGGCGCTGAACAGGTAGGCCGCCACGTTCCCGCCGAGGCCGGCGATCAGATAGAGGGCGAGGAAGCGCAGCGGGCCGAGGTTGGCCTCCAGGGACCGCCCGAGCACCCACAGCGCCCACATGTTCAGCAACAGGTGCACGATGCCGTAGTGCAGGAACATCGCGGTGACCAGGCGGTACCACTCGCCCTGGGCGATGCCGTGCACGCTGCCGTCGGGGAAGAGGGCCTGGCCGAGCACCGAACCCCAGTCGGTGAGCGGGGTGCTGCCGCCCATCAGGCCACCGAAGCCGGAGCCGCCGGCCAGCGCGTCCCCGCCCCGGTCGGAGGCGATGGACAGGAGCATGAGCAGGACGTTGAGCGCGATGAGCGCCTTGGTGACATAGCCGAGGCGGCCGACGGCACCGCCACCGAAGGCGGTGCGCGCCGGCCGCACACTGCGGCGTCCCTCGTCCACGCACTCCGGGCACTGGTGCCCGACCGAGGCGTCCCGCATGCAGTCGGGGCAGATCGGCCGGTCGCAGCGGGTGCAGCGGACGTACGTCTCCCGGCCGGGGTGCCGGTAGCAGACCGGGGTGGTCGGCGGGGACTCACTCACGGCTGCTGCCTCCCGGTGCGGCGGGGCGCTCGGTCATGCGAGCAAAGGTACCTCGCGCGGCCGGTCAGGCCGGGATGCGCTCGATCTCGACGCGCTCGATGACGACGTCCTGGAGCGGGCGGTCGCTCGGGCCCGTGGGGGTGTTGGCGATCGAGTCGACGACCTTCGCCGACGCCTCGTCGGCCACCTGACCGAAGATGGTGTGCCGGTTGTTCAGGTGCGGGGTCGGGCCGACGGTGATGAAGAACTGCGAGCCGTTGGTGCCCGGCCCGGCGTTCGCCATGGCCAGCAGGTAGGGCCGGTCGAAGCGCAGCTCGGGGTGGAACTCGTCACCGAACTTGTAGCCCGGGCCGCCGCGACCGGTGCCGGTCGGGTCACCCATCTGGATCATGAAGCCGCTGATCACCCGGTGCGAGATCGTGCCGTCGTAGTACGGCCCGTTGCCCGGCTGACCCGTGCGCGGGTCGGTGTACTCCTTGTTGCCCTCGGCCAGGTCGACGAAGTTGCGGACCGTCTTCGGCGCGTGGTTGGGAAACAGCTCCAGCCGGATCGGGCCGGCGTTGGTGTGCAAGGTGGCGTAGACAGCCTCGGCCACGGGTACTCCTCAGTCGTTGGTCAGTTCCATGCGGATCCTCCCATGTGCCCGTTCTGGCAGTGCGGAGGCATCCGAAGGTGGAGGATGACGAAGGAACAACTCCCAGGAGGTGGGACCGTGTTTGGAATCGTGCGGCGCAAGACCCAGGGGCAGCTGGCGAGGGCCGAGCTGAACCAGGGCATCGGCCACCTGCGACAGGCCGCGACGTACGCCGCCAAGGGTGCCGGTGCCACGGTCGGCCCGCGGGTCCAGGCGGCCCGGGGAGCCGTCGCGCCGACCGCCCTCGTGGTGCGGGACCGGGCGTCCAGCGGTCTCGCGTCGACGGTCGCGGCCCTCGCGCCGCTCGCCCTGGCCGTCCGTAACGCACAGGCCGAGGCGGCCGGGAAGGCCGTCGCGGGGAAGAAGGCCGCCGCCGCGCGGCAGGCCGCGGTGAGCAGGAAGGTCAAGGCGAAGAGCATGAAGGCGAAGCGGAAGCAGAAGCGCTCGCGGGGCACGATGGTCGGCCTGCTGGCCGCCGGCACGGTCGCCGGCCTGGCCGGCGCCATGGCGCTGCGTCGCCGCCGCGAGCAGCAGGAATGGTCCGAGTACGACCCGACCCGCACCCTGGAGCCGGCCCGCGACGAGGTGGACACCCTGGTCGTGGAGACCCCCTCGGCCGGCGCCTCGGCCCCCCGGCCCGGCGCCCAGCCGGTGATCCACCCGACCGACAAGGTCCCCTCGGTCGCCGAGGGCGCCCGGGACGTCTCCGGCCGCCCGGCCGACAACCTCGACAAGGCCATCGACAAGGCTCTCGACAAGGAGAAGGCGGCCGGCTCCGGCGGCCGCCGCTGACCCACGTGCCACCGCCCGCGGCGCGGCGACGACCCCCGTCGTCCCGCGCCGCAGGCGATGCCGGCACGACCGACCGCGACGACGGAGCCGTCAGAGCCAGCCGCGACGACGGAGCCGTCACAGCCAGCCGTTGCGGCGGAACCAGCGGTAGAGCGCGAGCGAGATGGCCAGCATCAGGGCGAGCACGACCGGATAGCCGTACGTCATCTTGAGCTCCGGCATGTTCTCGAAGTTCATGCCGTAGATGCCGGCGATCGCGGTCCAGACCGCCGCGATGGCGGCCCACGCCGCGATCTTGCGCATGTCGTTGTTCTGGTCGACCGTGACCTGGGCCAGCCGCGCCTGGAGGATCGAGTTGAGCAGGTCGTCGTAGGAGTTGACCTGCTCGACCGTGCGGCTGAGGTGGTCCTGCACGTCCCGGAAGTAGCGCCGCACCTCCTGCGGGATCTCCCGGCTGACCTGCGCGGTGAGGGTCATCAGCGGGCGCTGCAACGGGACGACGGCCCGCTTGAACTCGACCAGCTCCCGCTTCATCTGGTAGATCCGCTGGATCCGGCCGCTGCTCTGCCGGTCGAACACGTCGGCCTCCAGGACGTCCAGGTCGTCCTCCAGCTGGTCGGCCACCTCCAGGTAGAGGTCGACCACCCGGTCGGTGACCGCGTACGCGACGGCCCAGGGGCCGTGCGCCAGCAGGTCGTGCTTGGCCTCCAGGTCGGCGCGGACCGGGGCGAGCCGGCAGGCGTCGCCGTGCCGGACGCTGATCACGAAGTTCGGGCCGATGAAGAGCATCACCTGACCGGTCTCGACGACCTCCGAGTTCTCGGTCAGCTCGTCGTGCTCGCAGTACCGGGCGGTGCGCAGCACCAGGAAGCTCACTTCGCCGAAGCGTTCCAGCTTGGGCCGCTGCTGGGCCTTGACGGCGTCCTCGACGGCCAGCTCGTGCAGGCCGAAGGTGGCGGCGATCGCCGTCATCTCGGCCAGCTCCGGCTCGTGCAGGCCGATCCAGACGAAGCCGCGCTCGCGGCGGGCGGCGGCCAGCGCCTCCGCGTAGTGCCGGTCGCCGGGCTGCCGCCGGCCGTCGACGTAGAGGGCGGAGTCCATGACCGCGCTGCGGCCGGAGTCGACGCCGGGCGGCACGGGCGCGCGCTGGCTGCCGTCGGCGTTGAGGATCCGGGTCATCGCCCGCACCGGGGCCCAGGCCCGGGGTTTGATCGCCCGCGCACCCGTGGGCGACGTGGCCTCGTTCCGCTCCGTCCGGTCCGACATGGCGACCCCCTCCCCGCGCTGCCGCGACCGCCGACGCCGCCGCGGGTTGCAGGGTACGCCCGTCGGAGCCGGGCCGGCCGGCACCGGCCGCCGCAGGCCGGCCCGCCGACGCCGCCGCCGGAGAACGGGCCGGCCGCCGCCACCCGCCGGGGCGGGGCGGGGCGGGGCCGGGTGGGCCGGGTCGCATCAGGGGGGTGAGGGGCGGCCCGGCCCACCCGACGCCCTTGGGGGCGGGGGTGATGCCTCGCGCGCCGCCGGCCGGGGCCGCCCGGCCCACGTAGGGGCAGGCGGGCTGGCCGGTGTGAACGGCGCTCGCAGCATTGTGGGCCGTGGACCGGGCGGAGGGGAGACCCCACCCGGCCCACACCACCGTGTTGTGACCAAACTGACAGGAAGGTCAGCCCCGAACGGCTGCCATCGCCTCCGCGAGTCGGCGGACGCCCTCGTCGATCCGGTCGGCGGTGACGGCCGAGAAGGCCAGCCGGAGCGCGTGCTGCCCGCCGTCGACCACGAAGTCGCTGCCCTTGACGACCGCCACGCCGCGCTCGGCCGCCGCCGGGGCGAGGCGGTCGACCAGCACGTCCTCGGGCAGTTCGACCCAGAGGAAGTAGCCGCCGTCCGGCTCGACGAAGCGCGCCTCGGGGATGTGCCGGCGCAGCGACTCGGCGAGCACCCGGGCCCGCTCGCCGAGGGCGGCGCTGACCTTCTCGATCGAGCGGGTGATGTCGCCGGAGACGCAGAACTGGTGCACGATCGCCTCGGAGACCATGCCCGGCGAGATGTAGAGGCTGGTGGCCTTCTTCGCGATGTCGCCGATCAGGTCCGCCGGCCCGACCAGGTAGCCGACCCGCACGCCGGGGCAGACCGTCTTGGTGAAGCTGGAGGCGTGCACCACCACGCCCCGGGTGTCCATCGACAGCATCGAGGGCAGCGGCTCGCCCCGGAACCGGATGTCGGCGTACGGGTCGTCCTCGAAGAGGGTGAAGCCGAACTCGGCGGCCAGGTCGAGCAGTTCCCGCCGCTTGTCCAGCGACAGCGTGACGCCCGCCGGGTTCTGGTAGTTGGGGATGACGTGGGCGAGCTTCGGGCGTACCCCGGACTCCAGCAGCTTGCGCAGCTCGGCGGTGTCCAGGCCGTCGGGCTGGACGGTCACGCCGTGGACCTCGCCGCCCATCCGCTGGAGGTTCAGCAGCGTCCGGTCGTAGGTGGGACGCTCCACCACGACCGCGTCGCCGGCCCGGACCAGGTGGTCGAAGAGGAACGCGTCCGCCTGGAGCGAGCCGTTGGTGACGAGCACCTGGTCCGCCTCGACGCCGTGCTTCTCGGCGATCCACTTCCGCAACGGCGGGTAACCGACGGAGGTGCCGTACGCCGTGACCCCGGCGGGGTCGGCGTCGAAGGCGCGGACGGCGGCGGCCTTGAGCCCCTCGACATCGACGATGTCCAGCGAGGGAGCGCCACGGGCGAAGGAGATCAGCTGCTCGGCGGTCATGCGCACGAGCCTAGGGCCTGGCCCGGGCGCTCCGACCGGCATACACGCCAAGTTCAACATGCGGGCAGGACACGGGCGGCGAACGGCCGAAGCGGGAGACACCGAACGTGCGCGACACTCGTTGTCGATTATCGGACCGGTCTCTGGCCGCGCCCGGGCGACCGTCGAAGGATGGCGTCCGCCGGGCGGCGCAGGACGGTCCGGCGGCGGCACTCAAGGAGTGGTGAGGTTCACGTGACCGAGGACGGTACGGGTCGGCTCGACGACCAGGCGTTCGCCGAGTGGCTGGCCGGCGAGGCCGGGGTGGCGCTGACCGCGCTCCGCGCCGAGCAGGGCTTCGCCGACCCGAAGGCGCTCAAGGACGCCGGCGACAAGGTCTCCCACGACCTGATGTCGACGGCCCTGGCCCGGTGGCGTCCGGCCGACGCGGTGCTCTCCGAGGAGCAGGCCGACAGCCGGCGCGCCTGGGTCGACGACCCGTCCGCCGGGGACCGGCCGACCCGGCTCACCGCCGACCGGGTGTGGATCATCGACCCGCTGGACGGCACCCGCGAGTTCTCCGAGTCCGGCCGCGACGACTGGGCGGTGCACGTGGCGCTGTGGCAGCGCTCGGCCGGCCCGGACGGCGCGCTGGTCGCGGGCGCGGTCGGCATGCCGGCCCGGACCGGCCCCGACGGCACCCCACTGGTGCTCGGCAACCGGGTCCCGGCCGCGCCGGCCGTCGACGGGCCGCTGCGGATCGCGGTGAGCCGCAGCCGTCCGCCCGCGTTCGTCAGCGAGCTCGTCGAGGGCATCGGCGCCCGCGCGGTGCCGATGGGCTCCGCCGGGGTGAAGGTCTGCGCGGTGGTCACCGGCGAGGTCGACGCGTACGTGCACGCCGGCGGCCAGTACGAGTGGGACTCGGCGGCCCCGGTCGCCGTGGCCCTCGGCGCGGGCATGCACGCGTCCCGGATCGACGGCTCGCCGCTGCGCTACAACCGGGACGACCCGCGCCTTCCGGACCTGCTGGTGTGCCGGCCGGAGCACGCGGGGTCCCTGCTCGCGGCCATCGACCGCTACCGTTGACGACGCCCGCTTCCGGCACCGCCGATCCGAGGAGGGTCATGAGTCCCGGCCCCACCGCCGCGCCCGCTCTCGCGCCCGCCCCGCCCGAGCCCGACCCGCCCCGTCGCCGCCGACGGCTGCTGCTCGGCCGCTGGTGGCTGCTGCCGCTGACCGCCGGCGCGCTCGCGCTGGGCACCACGGTCGCCCTCGCCACCAACGGGGACCTGCCCGGCCGGCAGGCCCCGCCGGGCGCCGACGCCACCGGCGGCAAGGCTGGTCTCGGCCCGGCCGCCCCCGGCAGCCGCCCCACGCCGGGCGGCAACGAGGGCTTCGGCGCGGGCCCCAGATCGGGCTCGCCGAGCCCGAGCGTCAGCGGCGGGGCCACCTCGGGTGGCTTCCCGGGCGGCCGGAACACGCTGCCGGGGGCGAGCATCTACCTCCAGAACGGGGAGAGCTTCGCCGCCGGGCTCGCCCGGTCCGACCGCAGCTACGGCCCGCTGCGCATGGTCCGGGTCTTCTACCCGGGGCTGCCGCCGTCCTGGTCGGGCAGCCGCGCCGACGTCGCCGACCGGACGGTGGTCGTCTCGTTCAAGGCCCCGCCCGGTGAGGTGGCCGCCGGCAAGCACGACTCGCGGCTGGCCTCCTGGTTCCGCTCCGTGCCCCGGGACCTCGACGTCTACTGGTCCTACTTCCACGAGCCGGAGGACGACATCGAGCGCGGCTCGTACACGGCCGCCCAGTACCGGTCCGCGTGGAAGCGCCTCGCCGGCCTCGCCGACCGGGCCGGCAACGCCCGGCTGCGGTCCACGCTCATCCTGATGTGCTGGACGCTCAACCCGAACTCCCGGCGCAGCTTCGACGACTACTGGCCGGGCGGCGACGCGATCGACGTGCTCGGCTGGGACTGCTACAACAGCGGCGGGAAGTACGACCGGTACACCGACCCGGCGCAGGTCTTCACCCCGATGATCAACAAGTCGAAGGCGCTGGGCAAGCCGTGGGGGCTCGCCGAGACCGGCAGCGTCCGCATCGCCGGCGACAGCAGCGGCACCGGCCGGGCCGCGTGGATCCGGTCGATGAGCCGCTATCTCGACGCGCAGCGCCCGCTGTGGGTGGCGTACTACGACTACGAGGTGGCCGGCGGCGACTTCCGGCTCCTCGACGCGCCGAGCCGGGAGGCGTGGCGGGCCTGGTGCGCCGCCTCCTGACGAGGCTCAGATGCCCCGGCCGCGCTTGTGCAGCGTACGCAGGACGCGGTCGGGGTCGACGGCCCGGCTGGCCACGGCCAGGGCCAGGTAGGCGCGCGGCTCCCGCGGGTTGCGCGACAGCGTGCGCCGGGCCCAGCGCACGGCCTCGCCCCGGTTGCCCAGCGCCGCCTGGGCGAACGCGATCTGCCCGCTGACCCGGGCCTCGCCGGCCGGCACGGTGGCGAACTCCGGATAGCGGCCGAGCAGCCACTGCAACGCCACGGAGATGGTTTCCCAGCGCTGGGCGAAGTAGGACTGCTTGTGCCAGCGCACCGTCACGTACGGCTGCGCCAGGTTGACCAGCGGGGCGTGCCGGGCGGCCCGGAGCAGGAACTCGTAGTCCTCCGCGTAGCTGCCCGGGATCTCCTCGTCGACGAGCCCGATGCCGTCGAGCAGCGCGTCCCGGCGGATCAGGAACGTCGACGGGTGCAGCTCGGTGTGCCGGTCGCGCAGCAGGGCGGCCAGCGGCACCCGGTCGACGGGCAGCACCCGGTCGACCTGGCGGCCGTCGTAGTCGACGCGGATGCCGCAGCTCACGAACGCGCCGTCGCCCGCGGCGGTGAGCGCCGCCACCTGGGCGGCGAGCTTGCCGGGCAGCCACTCGTCGTCGTCGTCGCAGAACGCCACCAGGTCGCCGGTGGCGGCCAGGATGCCCGTGTTGCGGTTGCCGGCCAGGCCGGGGGAGCGCTGGTTGACCAGCACGGTGACCCGGGGGTCGTCGGCCAGCGACCGGTCCGGCTCGGACTGGTCGTAGACGACCACCGCGTCGACCCGGCCCGGGTAGTCCTGGCCGAGGATCGCGTCGAGGGCCTTGCGCAGCAGCTCGGGGCGGTCCCGGGTGGGGACCACGGCGGTCACCGACGGGTACGTCGCGCCCGGCTCGGCCGTCGCGCCTGCGTCGTTCACCGGCTCGGTCATGGTGCCTCCGTGGAACCCGGGCGGCCGAGGCCGACGTATCCGTACCGCAGACGCAGGGGCAGCGTCGCGGCGCTCACCACCACCCGGCTGCGCGACGGCAGGGCCGTGCGCCAGGCGTCGTCCTGCCGGACCCGCAGCGGGCCGGCGTTGAACCGCAGCGGGTTCCCGGCGATGCTGTGCGCCCGGCGCAGCGGCGCGGGCGACGGGTCGAGCACCCGCAGCGCCTCGGGGTCGTCGGGCAGGCCGGCGAAGCGGCGCAGCCGGGCGACCGTGCCGCGCGGGTCGGCGGTGAAGTCCTCGTAGCGCAGCCGGACCACCGGCGCGCGGGTGGCCAGCAGGTGGAACGCCGCGTTCTGCGCCGTCCACAGCTTGCTCACCGTGAACGGCGAGAAGGTCGGCATGTACGCCTCGGTGTCCACCACCTCGGGTCGGCGCACCTGCTTCGCCCACGAGTAGGCCACCGCCCGGCTGTCCCGCACCAGGTGCAGCACCCGCAGGTCGAGGTCGTCGGCCCAGCGCAGCGCGAACGCCGTGGACGCGTGCTTGCTGGAGTCCACCACCAGCAGCGCGCCGGTCACCGCCATCGCGGCGGCGTAGATGCGGGTGTAGAGGTCGGCGTACCGGCGCACCTCGTCGAGCTGCGCGGCGGGCAGCTCGGCGCGGGCCAGCCGGGGGATGTGCCGGGTGCGGTCCACGGCGTCCTTGAGCGCCAGCACCTCGGCGCGGTCGACGGCGGACCAGCCGCCGAACGCGTGCTCGCCGACGCGCTGCCAGAAGTCGCAGGCGGTGAACCGCTCGCCGCAGCCGCACCGCTCGTCGCCGCCGAGCGCCCGCTCCCACAGGTGCACCACCTCGCCGACGGCGCAGACGTCGGGGTGCTGGGCGAGGATCAGCTCCAGCAGGGTGGAGCCGCTGCGCCCCAGCCCGCCGACGAAGAGCACGCGGGCGGTCACCGCCACCACCTGCGCCGCCCCGGCGTCCGGCTGGCGCGGACCAGGTCCTCGACGATCCGGCCGACCTCGGTGGCGGCGGCGACCCGGGGGTCGGGCCGGTCCGGGTCGGCCGCGAGGGCGTACGTCAACGGGTCCGCCACGCCCTTGTCGAGCGCCTCGACCAGGTCGGCCTCGGCCTCGACGAGCCTGACCATGCCCGCCGCGCCGAGCCGGCGGGCGAAGAGCTGCTGGTGGTTGTCGACGTGCTCGTCGCGGGTCGGGTCCCGGGGCACCACGATCGGCAGGTGCCCGTGCCGGCGGGCCTCGGTGATGGTGGCGGGGCCGCCGTGGCAGACCACCAGGTCCGCCTCGGTCATCGCCCGCTGGAGCTCGTCGTGGGCCAGGAACGGCGCCCCGCCCGGCAGCCGGGGCGCGCGGCTGCGGCCGTGCTGCACGACGAGGCGGACCTCCGGCGCGGCGGCGTCGCGGCCGGCGTGCCAGCGTTCCAGCCAGTCGACCAGCCGGTCGAAGCGGTGCACGTCCGTGCCGACCATGGCGAGGATCGTGCGGGGGGCCGGGGAGTTGCCGCGCTGGCGCGGGATCGGCAGGCTCACAGCAGGTTTCCCACCACGGTCGCCTTCGGGTAGAGCCGGCGCTGCTCCTCCCACTGCACGAGCATCGCCGAGAGGAACGGCCGGCACAGCCGGGCCGACAGGGTCGGGGTGTCGATCCGGTCGTACACCTCGATGTAGACCGTGGGGATGCCGCGCAGCCGGGCCACGATCACGAACGGCAGGGCGACCCCGGCGCCGGTGGTGACCACGGCGGCGACGTCCCGCCCCCGGAACACCCGCACGGCCAGCCACAGGTTGCGGGCCAGGTTCTTCAGGTTGCGGGTGGTCGGGTGGTGCGCCCAGACGACGTCCTCGCCGTCGAGCAGCGAACGGGCGTCCGGGGTGTCGAAGGTCACCCAGGAGCGGGCCCGGTCGCGGTACCACGGTGCGAGCGCCACCAGTTGGGCGAGGTGCCCGCCGCTGGAACCGACGAGCATGACTTCACCAGACTCCACGTCCACCCGCCTCCCGAGGGCCCACCGCGCCCCGGGACGCGCCCACCGGGGGCGGTCGACCGGACGGCGCGACGCCGCCACAATGTAGCGGCCTCCGGAACTGAAACATAAGTGGCGTTCACCATCATCCGGCCTGTCGGATGGTTGCCAGCAGGACCTTCCGCCAATGCCGGGCTCCCCCGTTGCGCACCTAGACTGCCGCTGACAGCACCGGGGGCGAGGGGATCGCGGATGACCGACGAGACGGCCGAGGCAGCGCAGGGTGCCGGCGACGGGGTGGCCCCGGTCACCGTCCTCTACGTCTGCGGCATGCCGCGCAGCGGCTCCACGCTGCTCGACCTGATGCTCGGCCAGTTCGTCGGGCACTGCGACGTCGGCGAGCTGTTCTACCTCTGGCAGTCCGGCGTCGAGCGCAACTTCCGGTGCGCCTGCGGCGAGCACTTCGACGCGTGCCCGTTCTGGGGCGAGGTGGGCCGCCGGGCGTACGGCGGGTGGTCGCAGATCGACGTGGCCGACGTGCGGGCGCTACAGGGCCGGGTCGACGCCACCTCCAAGATCCCGCTGATCGTGAACCCGGGGATGTCCACGGCCTTCCGGCGGGACCTGGACCGCTACGTCGAGCTGCTGACCCCGCTCTACCGGGCGGTGGCCGAGGTGTCCGGGGCCCGGGTGGTGGTCGACTCGACCAAGCGCCCCTCGCTGGCGTACATCCTGGCCCGCGCCCCGCAGATCGACCTGCGGCTGGTGCACGTGCTGCGGGACCCGCGCGGGGTGGCGTACTCGTGGAGCCAGGTGGTCGAGCTGCCCGAGGGCACCTCGGCCAAGGGCCGGATGAACCAGCGGTCGGCCCGGCTGACCGCCCGGCGCTGGGTCACCGTCAACGCGATGGTCGCCGCGCTGGGCCGCCGGGGCGTGCCGCGGGTCACCGTCCGGTACGAGGACCTGGTCCGCGACCCACGCGGGGAGCTGGGCCGGATCGCGGCGCTGACCGCCGACGTGACAGGTGTCGTCGACCCGCTGGAGTTCCTCCGCGACAACGAGTTCGAGCAGGCCGGCTCGCACGCGGTGGCCGGCGGCCGGATCCGGATGCGCAGCGGCCCGATCACGCTGGCGCTGGACGAGAAGTGGCGTCGCGAGTACGCCCCGGGGCCCCGCCGCCTGGTCGGGGCGATGACCTGGCCGCTGCGCCGCCGCTACGGCTACCGCTGAGGGCTACGCGGGCTGCCGGCCCGGCCGGCCCCGCGCGTCGGCTGGGGCGCGCCGGCTGACGGTGTGAGGAAGGGGCCCTTCCTCTACCGAAAGCGTTAACAGGGTGCCCTTCCTTACGACCTCGCGAGCTGGGCGTCGAGGGTGTCGAGCAGCTCGGGGGCCCGCTCGTAGTCGAACTTGCGGGCGAAGTGCGCCCCGCTGGCCAGCGCGAGGGGGAGGTCCTCGGCGGTGAGCGACTTGGGGTGGTTGAAGGTGCTGTCGCGGAAGTCGAAGTAGCGCTTGCAGTCCGGCACCAGGTCGAACCGGTCGGCGCTGCACACGATCGTCTGGAAGACCGCCTCGACCGGGGAGAGGCAGTGTCGGAAATATTCCACCACGTCCGGCCGCCGGTCGAAGTAGTCCCGCAGGTAGGCCACCACGGGCCAGCTCAGCGAGGAGAACGCGGACCCGCCGTGCAGCCGCAGGTCGGGGCCGAACGGGGTGCGGGCCCGGCGGCCGACGGCCAGCCCGTAGGACACGTGCACCCGCACCAGCGGCTGCACCCGGTTGACCGCCTGGAGCGGGCGGAGCAGCTTCTTGCCCCGGGGGCTGAGCGGCAGCAGCCGGCGGTGCTGGAAGTGGTAGCGGGAGCGGACGCGGCTGCGCGGCCAGTGGCTCTCCGGCCCGTTGGCGTCCCAGTACTCCATGAACCCGTCGGCGCCCGAGTCGACCAGCTCCGCCTCGCACTCGCCGAGGGGCCGCAGCGGGTAGTCCTGACCGGTGATGTTCACCAGCCAGTCGACCTGCACCCCCTCGTCGTTCAGCCAGTCGACCGCGGCCATGTAGCGGTCGACATGACTGAAGTCACCGTATCCACCCTCGTGCATCTGCACGACGACGTCGGTCATCGAACGCAGCTCGGCGAGGTCCGGCGGGGCACCGTTCACGTCGTGGCTGACGTGCACAATGCTGTCGGGACTGTACTTCTTCACCGCGTGCACCAGCCGGTTCAGTTGCTCCGGCGACCGGTGGCTCTGGATGTGGTAGCAAAACCGCACCCGCCTATCCTCCCCTGCGACGCCGTTGCTGGAAAGCGACGCTTCGTCGGCTTCCCCTGACCGCCCGGATCAGGGAGACTCAGGTTTCCGCCGTGACGCCGCCCGTCACGGACGACTGGCCGGTCCGGTCCAAAGGGAGCGACACACCCCGATGCCCTCGTCTCACCACGCCGATCTGCGCGACTCAGACGGCCCCACGCTGATGACCTACCTCGAGTGGCTACGCCGCCGGTGGTGGATCCTCGTGGTGGCCGCGCTGCTCGGCGCGGGCGCCGGCATGTTGGTCAGCCAGGTGCAGACCCGCACCTACGTGTCGACCACGTCGCTGCTGGTCCGCCAGGTCGGCCCGGACGCCAACCCCGGCGCCAAGGTCAACCTCGACACCGAGGCGCAGGTCGTCCGCTCCCTGGTGGTCGCCGAGCGGGCCCAGGCCCTGCTGAAGACCGACATCCCCGCCGAGGACCTGGTCCGGTCGCTGTCGGTGACGGTGCCGCCGAACAGCCAGGTGCTCCAGATCGCGTTCGAGGCGGCCAGCCCCGAGGCGGCGCAGGCCGGCTCGCACTCCTTCGCCCAGGCGTACCTGGACCTGCGGCTGGCCACGGCCACCCGGTCCCTGGAAAACGAGACCACCGCGCTCAAGCAGCAGATCACCGAGACCAACAAGCAGCTCGCCGCCGTCGCCGGCAAGATCGCCGCCGCGCCGCCGAACTCGGTGGAACGCGCCCGCGCCGAGGCCGACCGCAACGTGCTGACCAATCAGCTCGCCAGCCTCAACAGCCGGCTGAGCCCGCTGCTGAGCACCGCCCTCGACCCCGGCGAGATCATCTCCGACGCGCCGCTGCCCCGGAAGCCCAGCTCCCCCAACACGACCCTCAACCTGGCCAGCGGCCTCGGCGCGGGTCTGCTCTTCGGCATCGTGGTCGCCCTGGTGCTGGACCGGCTCGACACCCGCGTCCGGCGCGGCCGGGACGTCGCCGACCGGCTCGGCGTGCCGATGCTGCTGGAGCTGCCCACCGGCCAGGCCGGGCTGACCATCCTGCCGGCGGGCCACGAGGTCTCCCGCGAGCTGGGCCGGCTGCGCAACGTGCTGCTGTCGACCATGCCCGAGCCGCAGCCCGGCCGGGGCCGCCAGCTGCTGCTCACCGACACCTCGCCCGGCCCGGCGGCCGGCTTCGTGGTCGGCAACCTCGCCGCGGCGTACGCGCGCACCGGCGCGCAGGTCGCGGTGGTGACGACCAAGCGGGACTCCCCGCTGCCCATGATGCTGGGCGGGGCCAAGCCCCGGCACACCCTCGCCGACGTGCTGCGCCACGACGTGTCGGCGCTGACCGCGTTGACCCCGGCCCCCGGCCTCGGCCAGCTCCGGGTGCTCTTCCCCGGCGCCCTCGACACCGAGGTGGAGCTGCCCGTCGCCATGATGCTGGAGGTCCTCGGCGAGCTGGCCGCCCGCTTCGACCACGTGCTGATCGAGACGGCCCAGCCGACGGCGGCGGTGGAGGCGCAGGCGCTGGCCCGGCACGTCGACGGCGTGATCCTGGTGATCGAGGGCGGGCAGACCCGCAGCAGCGAGATCACCGCCGCGATCCACCAGTTCGAGCAGGTCGACGCCCCGGTGCTCGGCGCGGTGCTGGCCCCTCGGCTGGCCGAGCGCGTCCCGGCCCCGCCCGCGGCACCGGCGGCGCGGCGCGACGGCCCGCCGTCGCCCCGTCCCCGGTCCAACCCGGCGGTGCCGTCGCAGGCCGGTCCGCCCAACATCGAGTCCACGATGATCCTCCCCCGCCCGGCCACCAGCAATCGGGACAACCGCTCACCGGGCGGCCGGGACACCCGCCCCTCGGCCGGCGGCCGGGACGTCCCTCCGCCGACCGGGCCGCAGGGGTCCCTCCGGCCGACGCCCGGCCCGGCGGCGCAGACCCCGCCGCCCGTCCCGCAGACCCCGCTTCCGCCGTCGCGGCCGACGACGCAGCCGAAGCCCCCGGGCAAGTCCACCGTCTACCGCTCGGCGCGGGACTCCGACGGTGTCGACCCGGGCCGCTACTCGATGGCCCTCGACCCGGTCGAGGACAGGGAGTGAACCGCCGGCGCGCCCTGGGCAGCACGCTCGCGGTGGCGCTGGTCGCCACGTTCGGCGCGGGTTGCGCCGAGGAACAGCCGCCCGGGGCCACCAACGTGGTCGACCCGGGCTCACCGGCCCCCCGGCCCACCCCGACCCCGAGCCTGCCGACCGCGCCGCTGTCCGGCAAGCCGGTCGCCGAGGAGGTGGCGGCCCGCCAGGCGGTCGTGGTGCCGGTGCGGGTGACGCCCGGCACGAGCCCCGTCGGGCTGGCCGAGGCCGACGTGGTCTACCAGGAGTTCGCCGAGTCGGAGAGCCTGCACCTGACGGCGGTCTACCAGTCCCGGGACGCCGGGAAGGTGGGCCCGGTCGCGGAGATCCGGCCCGTGGACATCCGGACCGTCGGCGTGTTGCGCCCCTTCGTCGGCTACGCGGGCGGGCCGACCGGTTTCCTCAACCAGTTCGCCGCCGCCGAGCTGAAGGGCGTCACCCCGGCGCAGCGCGAGGCGGCGTTCCCGTCGGGGCAGGCGTCGACCGCAGCGCTGCGCGCGGCGGCCCCGAAGGGCGGCGTCGCGCCGACCCCCGTCCTCGACCACGCCACCCCGGGCGCGCCACTGGCCAGCCAGGGCGTCAACCCGGCCGGCAAGCTGACCGTCGCCGCCCCCGGGCACCCCACCCAGACCTGGACGTACGACGCGGCCAGCGCGTCGTGGCGCGGCAGGGTCGGCAAGGTCACCGTGAGCGTCGCCTCGGTGGTGGTGCTCACGATGGAATACCGCACGCTCACCGTGCGCAAGCCCAGCCCCCGCTCGCTGCCGGGGGCGAACGTCTACGGCTCCGGGGCGGCGCTCGTGGTCTCGGGCCCGTCCAGCGCCAAGGCGCAGTGGCGCAAGCCGGGGCAGAAGCTGGTCTGCAACGTTACCGACGAGGGCGGCTTCCAGGTCCGGCCGCAGCCCGGCCCGGCCTGGGTGATCTACGCCCCGAAGACCGCCAAGGTCAGCGTGACATGACCATGGCCGCCCCGCTCCGGCCGGCACCGGGACCGCGGCCGGCGTCGGCGGGACGGCATCCGGCCGGCCCGTCGCAGCACCCCGCGCAGCACCCGCCGGAGGCGCCGACCCGGCGCTGGTCCCTGCGGCTGCCCGTCGCCTGGCCGGTGACCGCGCTCTTCGTGCTCTACCCGGCGTGGTGGGCGCTGGGCCTACCGTCGTTCATCTTCGCCATCCTCGCCATCCCGATGGCGTTCCAGCTCTACCGGCGCGGCAACGTGAAGGTGCCGCCGGGCTTCGGGATCTGGCTGATCCTGCTGGCCTGGGTGGTCCTCTCGGGGCTGATGCTCGGCATCACCGCGCCCAACACGCTCCCCCCGAGCGGCTCCGGCCGGTACATCGGCTGGGGCATCCGGGTGATGAACTACACCGCCCTGACGGTGACGATGCTCTACGTCCTCAACCTCAGCGAGCGGGAGCTGCCCCGGGGGCGGCTGGTCAAGCTGTTCGGCTTCATGGCCGTGGTCACCGTGATCGGCGGGTACGTCGGCGCGTTGTTCCCGCAGCTCAAGTTCGTCGCGCCGCTCAACTACATCCTGCCCGCCGCCATCGCCAAGGAACCGTTCGTCAACCGGCTGATGCACGTCGAGGTCGCCCAGGTGCAGGAGGTGCTCGCCGGGGAAGCCAGTTCGCCCCGCCCGGCCGCCCCCTTCGAATACACCAACACCTGGGGCGAGAACATGGCGATCCTGCTGATCTGGTTCATCGTCGGCTGGGTGGTCCTCGGCCGGGGGCCGCGCCGGCTCACCGGCTACCTGGTCGTGGTCGCCGCCGTCTTCCCGATCGTCTACTCGCTCAACCGGGGGCTGTGGATCGGGCTGGTGGTCGGCGCGGTGTACGTCGCGGTGCGGCTGGCGCTGCGCGGCCGGGTCGTGGTGCTGGTCGGGCTGGCGCTGGCGAGCGGGCTGATGGGCGTGGCGGTGCTGGCGTCGCCGCTGGGCGACCTGCTCAACGAACGGATGGCCAACGGCCACAGCGACGACATCCGGGCCACCCTGTCCAGCGGCGCGGTCGAGGCGGCCAACCATTCCCCGGTGCTCGGCTACGGGGGCAACCGCGCCCTGATCGGCAGCAACCGGTCGATCGCGATCGGCAAGTCGGCCGAGTGCAAGCAGTGCGGCAACCGGGAGCTGGGCAGCAACGGGCAGGTGTGGAACCTGCTGACCGGCCAGGGCTGGGTGGGCGCGTTCTGCTACAGCGCGTTCTTCCTGTGGTGCCTGTGGCGGTTCCGGCACGACAACACCCCGATCGGCATCGCCGGCAGCCTGGTGCTGATCCTGATGCTGTTCTTCCAGTTCCTCTACGGCTCGCTGAACACCACCCTGGCGTACGGGCTGATCAGCGTGGCGCTGCTCGCCCGCAACGACCTGCACCTGCGCGAGGCGCGTCGCGCGGCCCGGCTCGCCGCCGTCGAGGCCGCGTCCGCGCCGGCCGCGCCGGGTGCCCGGCCCGAACGGCGGTTCCGCTGATGCTCACTCCTCCCCCCGGCGCGGACGCGCGCGGCGCGTACCTGCCGGAGCTGGCCGGCCTGGTGTGGCCGGCGCCGGCCCGACCGGCGCTGCGGCGCGGCGGCCGGGCCGGTTTCGCGGTGGTGCCGTCGGCGGCGCGGCCCCGGCTGCTGGTGCCGGCCGGCTCCCGGCGGGCGGCGGCCGGCGCGGTGCGGCACTCGACGGAGGCGCAGAGCGCGAAGGCCCGGCTGCGCCGCGCGGTGCTGGCCACCGCGTTCCGCACCGGGCTCGGCCGGCTGGCGTTCCGGGACCGGCTGGTCGTCGAGCCGGGAGGCGGCGCGGGCGGCGGCGCGCTCGACGCGCACCTGGCCGCCGTGCTGGGCCGCCCGGCGCTGCTGAGCATCCACATCGGGCCGGCGCGGGCCAACCGCAAGCCGGTGGTCCAGCTCCTCGACACCGCCGGCGTCCCGATCGGGTACGCGAAGCTCGGCGTCGACCCGCTCACCCGGGCCCTGGTCGAGGCGGAGGCGGCGGCGCTGGCCCGGCTGGCGACGCTCGACCTGCCGGGGGTGCAGGTGGCCGAGGCGCTGCACCACGGCGTCTGGGGCGCTCACGCGCTGCTGGTGCAGAGCGCCCTGCCGGTGGGGCTGCCCCGGGCCGCGCCCGGGGCAGCCGCCGAGGCGGAGCGGGCCGCCATGGTCACGGTGAGCCGCTGCGCCGGGGTGGACCACCGCCCCTACGCGGGCAGCGCCCACGACCGGCGGCTCGAAGCCGAGCTGGCGGCGCTGGGGGACCGCCCGGAGGCGGCCCGGCTGCGCGCGGTGCTGGCCGGGGTGCGCCGCGTCGACCCGGTGCTGGGCCTGGGTGCCTGGCACGGCGACTGGAACGGCGGCAACAGCGCGGCCCTGGCCGACGGCCGGGTGCTGGTGTGGGACTGGGAGCGGTTCGCCGACGACGTGCCGCTGGGGTTCGACGCCCTGCACCGGCGGGTGCAGACGGCGATCACCCGGGCCGGGGTGGAGCCCCGGGCGGCGGCGGCGCGGCTGATCGCCGCCGCGCCGGACGACCTGGCCCCGTTCGGCCAGCCGGCCGGGGTGGCCGACCTGGTGGCGGTGCTCTACCTGGTCGAGCTGGCGGCGCGCTACCTGCGCGACCGGCAGGCCGAGGCGGGGGCCCGGCTGGGACACGTGGACGCCTGGCTGCTGCCGGCGGTGGAGGAACACCTGGCCGGACGGCCGGGTGCGGGAGGAGTGGCGAAGTGACGCTGGTCAAGGCACAGGCGCGGCGCGCGGTGCGGTCGGTGAGCCGGACGTACGGCCGGTGGACCGCCGGGTCGCGGCTCGCCCCCGACTTCCTGATCGTGGGTGCCCAGCGCTGCGGCACGACCTCGTTGTTCAAGACCCTGTCGCAGCATCCGGCGGTGCTGCCGGCGGTCTACCACAAGGGCGTGCACTACTTCGACACCGGCTACGACCGGGGGATGGACTGGTATCTCGGGCACTTCCCGACGGTGCGCCGGGCCGAGTCGGTGCGGGAGCAGGTCGGGGTGCGCGGGGTGACCGGCGAGTCGAGCCCGTACTACATGTTCCACCCGCTCGCAGGGGAGCGGATCGCGAAGGACCTGCCGGGGGTGCGGCTGCTGGTGCTGCTGCGCGACCCGGTGGAGCGGGCCTACTCGGCGCACACCCACGAGGCGGCGCGGGGCTTCGAGACGGAGGGCTTCGAGCGGGCCCTGGAGCTGGAGCAGGAGCGGATCGCCGGGGAGCGGGAGCGGCTGCTCGCCGACCCGACGGCGCACAGCCACCACTTCCAGCACAACGCGTACCTGACCCGGGGGCAGTACGTGGAGCAGCTCGAACGCCTGGAGTCGATCTTCGGCCGGGACCGGCTGCACGTGATCGACGCGGACGACTTCTTCGCCGAGCCCCGGCCGGCGTTCGACGCGGTGTGCGACTTCCTCGGCCTGCCGCACTGGGCGGACATCTCGTTCGGCAAGCACAACGCGCGGTCCCGTTCGCCGATGGACGCGGCGCTGCGGGCCCGGCTGGAGGAGCACTTCGCCCCGTACGACGAGCGGTTGAGCGCCTGGTGGGGACGCGTGCCGTCGTGGCGACGGTAGCCCCGGCCCGGTCGGCCGCCGGCGAGCTGGGCGGCGCGGCACGGCACGGGGTCGCGAACCTGCTCGGGGTGGCGGTCGCGGCGGTCGCCGGCTTCGGCCTGAACATCGTCGTCACCCGCAGCTGGTCCATGTCCGACGCGGGCCTCTTCTTCGCCGCCACCAGCGCTTTCATGATCGCGTACGCGGCGGCGCGGCTGGGCACCGGCGTCGGCTCGGTCTACTTCATCAGCCGCTACCGCACGTTGGGCCAGCCGGAGCGGCTGCGCGCCTCGGTGCTGGTGGGCCTGCTGCCGGTGCTGGCGGTCGGCACCCTGATCGCGGTGGCCGGCTGGTGGGCGGCTCCCCGGATCGTGGCGTTGACGTTCGACGAGCCGGTGCCCGGCGCGGTGCGCGCGCTGCGGGTGCTGCTGGTCTTCGTGCCGGTGGCCGCGCTGTGCGACTTCGTCCTGGCCGCCTGCCGGGGCTTCGGCAAGATGCGCCCGCTGCTGCTGATCGAACGCCTCGGCCGCACGGGGTTTCAGGTGGCCGGGGTGGGGCTCGCCGCCGTCCTCGGCCTGTCGGCGACGACGGCCCTGCCGCTGGCCTGGGTCGCGCCCTACCTGCCGGCGGCGCTGGTCGGCACGGTGTGGCTGGCCCGGCTGGTGCGGCGCGCGGAGCGGGGCGCGCAGGCGCCGGCGGTGTCGCTGCGCGAGGAGTTCTGGCCCTACTGGCGCTACAGCGGGCCCCGGGCGCTGAGCGGGCTGGCCCAGATGGCGGTGCAGCGGCTCGACATCGTGCTGTTGGGCGCGCTGCGCGGGCTGTCCGAGGCGGCGCTCTACACGGCGGCCACCCGGTTCCTCGCCCTCGGGCAGCTCTCCGGGCAGGCGCTGTCCACCGCCGTGCAGCACCGGCTCGCCGAGCACCTGGTGCGCGACGACCGGGAGGCGGCGGGCCGGCTCTACCAGGCGGCGACGGGCTGGCTGGTGCTGCTGGCCTGGCCGGCATATCTGCTGTTCGCGGTGTTCGCCGAGCCGATGCTGCACCTGTTCGGCGAGGGATACTCCGCCGGGGCGCGGGTGACCGTGTTCCTGGCCCTGACGATGCTGGTGGCCACCGGCTGCGGCATGGTCGACACGGTGCTCAACATGGCCGGGCGCACGTCGTGGACGTTCTACAACGCGCTGGCCGGCACCCTGGTCAACGTGGTGCTGAACGTGCTGCTCATCCCGCGCTTCGGCATCATGGGGGCGGCGGTCGCCTGGTCGGCGTCCATCTTCATCACCAACCTGGTGCCGCTGGCGCAGCTGCACCACGCGTACCGGCTGCACCCGTTCGGCCGGGGCACGCTCGCCGCCGCCGGCCTCGCGGTGGCGTGCTTCGGCGTGCCGGCGCTGATCGCCCGCGCGCTGCTCGACGCCGGGCCGGTCACCCTCGCGGTGCTCGCGGTGCTCGGCACCGCCGGCTACCTCGCCGGTGCGTGGCGGCTGCGCCGGGTGCTCCAGCTCGACGCGTTGCGGGCCCTGCGCCGGGGCCGACGGCGCTGAGGCCGGCTCGGGTCCCACAGCCACGGAAACGACCGCCGCCGGCACGCCGACGGCATGGGAAAGGTGCGGCACACGATGAAGCGGTTCCACAGGGCGGCGGCGCTCCTGCTCGCCTCGGCGCTGGCCGTCACGGCCTGCTCCGAGCAGGCCCCGGACTTCGTGCCGCCCCCGTCCGGTGCCGCGCCGACGGTGTCCCCCCGCGCGACGGACGACCTGGCCACCACGGGCCGGGGCCCGGAGCTGCCCGAGAAGGGCGCGTGGCTGGGCGCGTGGGTGAAGCCGGACTGGCAGACCCCGGAGGGGCGGGTGGAGGCGCTGGCCGCGTTCGCCGCGCAGACCCAGGGCAACGTGAACCTGGCGCACATGTTCCACGAGTGGGAGGACGACTTCCCCGGCCCCACCGAGCACGCCTTCCAGGCCGCCGGGAAGCTCCAGATGATCTCCTGGTCGGGCGCCGACACCCGGTCCATCCGCGACGGCGTCTACGACCAGCTCATCCGGCAGCGGGCCGAGAAGATCAAGCAGTTCGGGGTGCCGCTGCTGCTGCGGTGGCGGTGGGAGATGGACCGGCCCAACCTGCAACAGAGCGTCCACTCGCCCGAGGACTACGTGGCCGCCTGGAAGCGCATCCGGGGCATCTTCACCGAGGTCGGCGCGACCAACGCCGCCTTCGTCTGGTGCCCGCACGTGCAGGGGTTCGTCGATTCCTCCCGTAACGCCGCCGCGTACTATCCGGGCGACGACCAGGTCGACTGGCTCTGCACGGACGTCTACCCGGGCAAGGGGTTCGAGGGCTTCGCCCCGCAGATGGACACCTTCATGGCGTTCGCCGCCCAGCACCCGCGTCCGGTTGTGATCGGCGAGTTCGGCGTGACCTATCCCGGCTCGCCGGGGCAGCGCGGCGCGTGGCTGCGCGAGGCCGGCGACTACATCAAGCAGCACCCGCAGATCAAGGCGGTCGTCTACTTCGCGGCGAAGCAGACCAAGCCGGCGTACGACAGCACCTTCAACGACGACCCGGACGGGCTGGCCGCATTCCGGGAACTGACGGCCGACCCGTGGTTCTCCGCGCCGCCGCCACCCACCCCGGCGCACGGCCCGCGCACCCAGTGAACTCGTCTCTTCGTACGGCCGGCGCGGCTGTCCCGGCAGCGGCCGGCGCGGTGTCGGCCACAAGACGCAACGCGGGGTAGACGCCGCGCCTTCCGTGCGCGATTGTGTCATCGAGCTCTCCGTCCCCCGGTCGCCGCCTCAGCGCCCGGCGGTCAGCGAACGGGTGCACCCGCTCGCACGGAGGCTTCCTCCCCATCGATCTCCGCTGTTCACCCGGAGTTGCCAGTGGCCCGTTTCCCGGCGCTTGGTCGCCGACCCCTCGCGGTCCTGACCGCCGCCGCGTTGACCGTTTCCGGCCTTCTCGTCGCCGGCCCGGCCCCCGCCGCCCCCGACCACGCCACCATGGTCGGCGCAGTCCCCTCCTCCCTGACCCCGAACATCCTGGACGGCACGGTCTTCGCCATCCACGACGCCGGCGACAAGGTCCTCGTCGGCGGCTCGTTCACCCAGGTGCAGAACCGCAACTCGGACGTCACGCTCACCCGCAACTACGTGCTGGCCTTCGACAAGGCCACCGGCCAGGTCGACACCGCGTTCGCCCCGGTGGTCGACAACGAGGTCTACGACATCCTCGCCGGCCCGACCGCCGGCACCGTCTACCTCGCCGGCAAGTTCAACAGCGTCAACGGCACCAACCGCCGCAAGCTGGCCCTGCTCGACCTGGCCGACGGCAGCCTGGTCACCAGCTTCCCCAACCTGGCCTTCAACGGGCTGGTCAACGACGTCGTCAAGGTCGGCAGCCGGCTGTTCGTCGGCGGCATCTTCACCACCGCCGCCACGAAGCCGCGTGCCGGCCTCGCCTCACTCGACGCCGTCACCGGCGTGGTCGACGACTACCTCACCACGTCGCTCACCGAGCACCACAACTACGACGGGATCAGCGGCGCGAGCGCCGGCGTCGGGCCCGAGAAGCTGGCCGTCTCGCCCGACGGCACCCAGCTCGTGGTGATCGGCAACTTCAAGAAGGCCGACGGGGTGCTGCACGACCAGGTGGTCCGGCTCGACCTGGGGGCGGAGACCGCGACCGTGTCGCCGTGGAACACCAACCGGTTCGAGCCGCGCTGCTCCTACAACTCGTTCGACTCGTACGTGCGCGACGTGAGCTTCTCCCCCGACGGCAGCTACTTCGTCATCGTCAGCACGGGCGCGCCGTACGCGGGGACGCTCTGCGACTCGGCGGCCCGCTTCGAGACGTCGTCCACCGGCACGTCGGTCCAGCCGACCTGGGTCGCCTACTCCGGCGGCGACACGTTCCTCTCCGTGGGCGTCACCGAGCAGGCGATCTACGTCGGCGGCCACTTCCGCTGGCTCAACAACACCTCCGCCAGCAACTCGGCGTACCCGGGCGCGGTGGCCCGGCCCAGCATCGCCGCGCTCGACCCGGTCAACGGCCTGCCGCTGTCGTGGAACCCGGGCCGGCACCCGCGCGGCTACGGCGTGGCGGCGCTGCTGGTCACCCCGTCCGGCATCTGGCTCGGCTCCGACCAGGAGTACATCGGCAACTTCCAGTACCGCCGGGGGCGGATCGCGTTCCTTCCGCTCAGCGGCGGGGCCGCCCCGCACTCCACCGCCACCGCCACCCTGCCCGGCAACGTCTACCAGGCCGGGCTGGGCTTCGGCGCGGCCAACGACGTGCAGCGCCGGTCGTACGACGGGACGAGCTCGGTCGGCGCGGCCACGGCCGTCGAGAACACCGACGGCACCACCTGGTCGTCGGCGAAGAGCGCCTTCTGGGTCGGCGGCACCCTGTTCTACGGGATGAGCGGCTCGCTGTGGCGGCGCACGTTCGACGGCACCGCCTTCGGCACCCCCACGAAGGTCGACCCCTACCACGACGAGCTGTGGGACACGGTGGAGACCGATTCCGGGCCGGAGGGGCAGACGTACGCCGGCAGCACTGTGAGCTTCTACCCGGAGATCGCCAACGTGACCGGCATGTTCTACACCAACGGCCGGCTCTACTACACCCTCAGCGGGCAGAACGGCCTGTACTGGCGCTGGTTCAGCCCGGACAGCGGGACCGTCGGGGCGGACAAGTTCACCGCCGCGACGTCCGGCTTCTCCGACTCCGGCGGGGTCTTCGTCTCCGGTGACCGGATCTACCTGGTCAGCCGCCTCCTGGGCAACCTGTCGTCGGCCACCTGGGTCAACGGCGCGCCGTCGGGCGGCTGGACGCTGCGCAGCAGCCGCCTCCTCAGCGGCATCGACTGGCGGGCGAAGGCGGTCTTCGTCGGGCCGTGAGCCGGGCGCGACGCCAGCGGTGACGAGCCGGGGCCGGACGGGGCATCGCCCTGCCGGCCCCGGCTCGCTACTGTCGTGACGTGCCCACCGAGCCTCTCCGCTGCGCCGGCGCGCTGATCGTCGACGACGACGGCCGCCTCTTCTTCCAGCGCCGGTCCCCGCAGCGGGTCCTCTTCCCCGACACCTGGGACATCGTCGGCGGCCACCTGGAACCGGGCGAGGAGATCGAGGACGCGCTGCGCCGGGAGGTCACCGAGGAGACCGGCTGGACGGTGTCGCACCTGCTCGGCCCGGTCGGCGAATACCGGTGGACCGGCAACGACGGCCTGCCCCGGGTCGAGAGCGACTTCCTCGTCCGGGTCGACGGCGACCTCAGCCGCCCCCGGCTGGAGGAGGGCAAGCACACCGAGTTCCGCTGGCTGACCGAGCGGGACCTGGCCGTGCTGGACGAACACCGCGACGTCAACGACGGGCTGATCCGGCGGATCGCCGAGGACGGCTTCGCGGCGCTGCGCTCGATCGGTCTGTGAGCGACGACGTCGAGCTTCCGCCGCACCGGTTCGCCGGGCTGGTCGCCCCGGCCGTCGACCGGGTCTTCGCCGCCGGCATCCTCGCCGGGCGGGACGGGGGCGGCGCGGAGCTGAGCCAGCGCTACGGCGGGCCGGCGGCCACCGGCTTCCTCGTCGAGTTCCGCACCCGGCTGGCCGCGCCGGGCGGGACGGTCGACCCGGCGGGCTTCGCCGCGGTCACCCGCTACCGGGACCCGGCCTCCTGCAAGCGGGCGCTGGACAAGCAGGTCGCGTACGGGATGCTGCACCGCCGCCCCGACGGCTGCCTCAGCGCCACCGAGCGTGGCCTCGCCTTCCTGGAGGAGCTGTTCCAGGTGCACGCCGAGGTGACCGAGGAGCTGTGGGCGGGGCACGACGAGCGGGTGCTGCGGCTGGTCGAGACCCTCGGCCGGCTGCTGGCACACGCGCTGGTCAGCGCCGAGGAGGAGACCGACGTGCTGGGCGACGCGTTCGCGGTGACCGCCCCGCCGTACGAGCCGGACGGCACCGCGCCGGGGGTGCTGCTGCTCAACCGGCTGGGCACGCTGCGTTACCACCGGGCCGACGCGCACGCGGCGGCGTGGACGGCGGCGGGGCACACCGCGCTGAGTGTCAACGAGCTGCCGGCGGGCCCGGAGCGGCTGGCCATCGAGCTGGAGACGGACCGCCGGGCGGCCGGCCCGTACGCGGCGCTGACCGCCGAGGAGCGGCTGACGATGCTGGCGGACCTGGCCGCCCTGCCGGGCTGACGCGCCGGTTGACGGCGGGCGGGGTCGGCCCCGGCGCTATCCTCCACCGGTGACCCGGAGTCGAACCAGGGAGGCAACTGCATGATCGGGATGGTCCTCGCGGCCGGTGCGGGGCGTCGGCTGCGCCCGTACACCGACACCCTGCCCAAGGCGCTGGTGCCGGTGGACGGTGACACCACCATCCTGGACATCGCGCTGCGCAACCTCGCCGAGGTCGGCCTCACCGACGTGGTGGTCGTCGTCGGGTACGCCGCCGACGCGGTCGTCTCCCGCCAGGCGGAGCTGGAGAAGCGGCACGGCGTCACGCTCACCCTCGTGCACAACGACAAGGCCGAGGAGTGGAACAACGCGTACTCGCTGTGGCTGGCCCGGGAGCACTTCGCCAAGGGCGTGCTGCTGGTCAACGGCGACACCGTGCACCCAGTGAGCGTCGAGCGGACCCTGCTGGCCGAACGCGGGCCGGGCATCCTGCTCGCCGTCGACACGCTCAAGACGCTGGCCGAGGAGGAGATGAAGACCACCTTCGACGCCGCCGGCCAGCTCACCCGCATCACCAAGCTGATGGACCCGGGCGAGGCGTACGGGGAGTACATCGGCGCGACGCTCATCGAGCCGCAGGTGGCCGAGCCGCTCGCCGACGCCCTGGAGGCGACCTGGCGGCGCGACCCGAACCTCTACTACGAGGACGGCTACCAGGAGTTCGCCGAGCGGGGCGGCGAGGTGCGGGCCGCGCCGATCGGGGACGTCTCCTGGGTGGAGGTCGACAACCACGACGACCTGGCCCGCGCGCGGGAGATCGCGTGCCGCTACTAGCCCGGACGATCCTCACCCCGCTGCACATCGACGTGCGGCGGGGCGCGGTGGCCGACCTGGCGGCGATCCTGGCCGACGGGCGGATCTCCTCCGGCGGGGACGTCGCCGTGGTGGTCGGGCCGGGGCAGGGCGGGCAGATCGCCGAGCTGATCCGCCCGTCGCTGCGCTCGGCCGACGTGTTCACCGTGGCCGGGGGCACCCTGGAGGCGGCCGACGACCTGGGCGGGAAGCTGCGCGCCCGGTCGTACGACGCGGTGGTGGGCATCGGCGGCGGCAAGACGATCGACGTGGCGAAATACGCGGCCACCCGGCGCGGCCTGCCCATGGTGACCGTGGCGACGAGCCTGGCCAACGACGGCATCGCCTCCCCGGTGGCGTCGCTGATCACCGGCGGAATCAAGGGCTCGTACGGGGTGCACATCCCGATCGCGGTGATCGTGGACCTCGACTTCGTGGAGGCGGGGCCGGAGCGGCACAACCGGGCCGGCATCGGCGACGTGGTGAGCAACATCAGCGCGCTGGCCGACTGGGAGCTGGCCCGCCAGGTGCGCGGCGAGCCCGTCGACGGCCTGGCCGCGTCGCTGGCCCGGATGGGGGCCGAGGCCGTGCTCGCCCACCCCGGCGACATGACCGACGACGCGTTCGTCACCGTGCTCGCCGAGGCGCTGATCTCCAGCGGCCTGGCGATGGCGGTGTGCGGCACGTCGCGCCCGTCCAGCGGCGGCTGCCACGAGATCATGCACGCGGTCGACGCGCTGTTCCCCGGCACCGCCTCGCACGGCGAGCTGGCCGGCCTCGGCGCGCTGTTCTGCACGTTCCTGCGCGGCGACGGGCGTCGCTTCGCGGAGATGTCGGCGTGCCTGGCCCGGCACAACCTGCCCCGGCTGCCGGCCGAGGTGGCGCTCACCGACGACCAGTTCGTCGAGGCGGTGCAGTTCGCGCCGGCCACCCGCCCCGACCGGTACACCATCCTGGAGCACCTGGCGATGTCGGCTACCGAGACGCGGGAGCGGCTGGCAGACTACGCCGGTGCACTCCGCGACCTTGGCTGATCCCGCCCGCCCGTCCGTAGCCGACTTCCACCGGGTCAACCGGGGCGGCGGCCTGTTCAGCGAGTCGGTCAGCCAGTGGCTCGGCGCGGTGTTCGCGCTGGTCGCCCAGCGGCTCGGGCTGCGCCCCACGGCGCTGACCATCACCAACCTGGTGCTCGGGCTGGCCGCCTCGGTCACCGTGGTCGCGCTCGCCGACGAGGTGGCCGCCGGCACCGTCCCGGCCTGGGTGGTCGGGCTGGTCGCCCTGGTCGGCTGGCAGGTGGCCTACTCGCTGGACTGCGCCGACGGGCAACTCGCCCGGGTCACCGGCACGGGCAGCGCGGCGGGCGCGCGGGTCGACGTGCTCTGCGACGTGGCCGCCCAGATCGCCCTGGTGGCCGCCCTGTCGGCCACGGCGGTGGCGCAGCGCCCGTCGACGCCGACGTGGCTGGTCGCCCTCTTCGCGGGCACCTGGATGGTCAACCTCGTCACGTCGGTGATGCAGTCCGGCCCGAACGCGGCCAGCATGGTCACCTCGACGTCGCTGCCGGTGCGGCTGGTGAAGCTGGTCCGCGACTACGGCGCGGTGATCTTCGTGGCGGGCCTGGTGCTGGCGTTCGCCCCGGCCCTGGTGTTCTGGGTGATCGTGGCGTTCACGATCGTCAACGGCGGCTTCCTGCTGGCGAGCATCGCCTTCTCCGCCCGCGCTTCCCTGCGGTAAGGAAGGGCACCTTGTTAACGCTTTCTGTATAGGAAGGGCCCCTTCCTAACCGGCTCCACCAGAGAAGCCCCTTCCGCGCCATCGACGGTTGTCGTACCGTAACAACTCGTAGGCAAGCGCTTTCCCGGTGCGTGCGGCGATACCGGCGAGGCGCTTGCCACGCCCGCGGACGCACGTCCGCCACCACCCCGTCCCTTGATCCGTTTCGGAGGACACGTGAGCACACGTGACAACGGCGCGACGCCACGCCACCGGCGGTGGCAGCTCGCCCTGCTGCCGCTCGTCACCGCAGGACTGGTCGCCACCGGCCTGGCCGTGACCCAGACCGGCGCGCAGGCCGCCACCTGGCCGACGCCCAAGAGCACCACCACCGTCACCAGCACCCAGTCGGTCAGCGGCACCAAGGACTTCGGCATGGTGCGCTACAAGGCAGGCGGCGCGATGGGCGACGGCGGCCAGAGCGAGAGCCAGAAGCCGATCTTCGAGCTGGCCGACGGAGCGACGGTCAAGAACCTGATCATCGGTTCGCCGGCTGCCGACGGCATCCACTGCAAGGGCAGCTGCACGCTGATCAACGTGTGGTGGGAGGACGTGGGCGAGGACGCCGCCACGTTCAAGGGCGGCTCGTCGGCGAACTACACAGTCGACGGCGGTGGCGCCCGGTCCGCCTCCGACAAGGTGTTCCAGCACAACGGCGGCGGCAAGCTGACCATCAAGAACTTCGACGTCAGCAACTTCGGCAAGCTGTACCGGTCGTGCGGCAACTGCTCGACCCAGTACAAGCGGACCGTCGTCATCCAGAACGTCACCGTGACCGCGCCCGGGTCGGCGCTGGCCGGCATCAACACCAACTACGGCGACACCGCGACCTTCTCGGGCATCACCATCTACGGCGACAGCAGCAGGAAGATCTCCATCTGCGACCGCTACACGGGCAACAACACCGGCAAGGAGCCCGTCAAGACGGGCAGCGGCCCCGACGGCACGTACTGCAAGTACACGTCGTCGAACATCGTCTACCGGTAGAACGAGGCAGGAGCAGTCCGGCCGTACGCGAGGCGGGCCGCGCACACCCACCCAGGTGGACGTGCGCGGCCCGTCGTCTGGTCGGCACCGCCCGCTGCGACCGCGCCCGCCGCGGCGGCGTACGCCGTGAACCTGATCGGCCGCTCGCCCGACTGTCCAGGGTGAGAGGAGGGCGAGATGACCGATGAGCTGCTGGTGGTGCGCGCCCAGCTCGGCGAGCGGGCGGCGCTGGCCGAGGTGGTGGCCCGGTGGCGCCTGCCGGTGTGGCGATACGTCCGGCGCATGCTGGACGCCGACCGGGCCGACGACGTCAGTCAGGAGATCTGGCTGGCCGTCGTCCGCGGCCTGCCACGCCTGCGGGAACCGGCCCGGTTCACGCCCTGGCTGTTCGCCATCGCCCGCCGCTCGATCGTCGACCGCCTCCGCACGGAGTACGCCAGGGAGCAGGAGACGCCGCTTCTCCACGACAGGTGTGTCGAGGACCCGGGTGAGGCGGTGGTGGTCCGGGCGGAACTCGTCGACGCCCTCACGGGCCTGCCGGTGCTGGAACGGGAGATCCTCGTCCTGCACTACCTGGAGGACCTGTCGGTGCGGGACTGCGCGCAGGTCTGCCAGGTGCCGGTCGGCACGGTCAAGTCGAGGCTGCACCGGGCGCGTCGCCTGCTCCGGGAGCACCTGAACGGGAAGGGGTACCGGTCATGACCGACGAGCCACGCCTGTCGGCACGGGAACTGCTCGACCACCTCGACACGACGCTGTCCCGGGGGACACGCATCCGCGCCGTGGCGGCGTTGCTGGCGGGGCTGGCGGGCGCGGTGTTCGTGACCTCGCTGTGGTGGAGCGAGCCGGGGCCGCTGCCGGGTCGTACCCGGCTGTCGTTCGCGCTGCTCACCGTGTTCTGCCTGGCCTGGGCCTGCTACGGGGGCTGGCTGTTGACCCGCCGGGTGCCGCTGTTCGCCACCGAGCAGGTGGTCGCCGGCTGGATCGCCCTGGCGGCTTCCCTGGTCACCACCGGGATCACGGCCTTCGCGGCGGCCCGCGGCGGCGCCGGCCTGTGGGCTGCGCTGACGACGGGGGGCCTGTTCGTCGCGGCGGCGCTGACGCTGACCGTGCGGGCACACCGCCGACGTGCGGCGCTGCTGCGCCGCATGCGGCGGCTGACGCAGCAGGACAGGCCAGGCGGCGACCGCTAGCGCGGGACTGCCCACCCGACCGGCCGAGCGGCCGGGCGACCCGCAGCGCCCCGATGACGGACCCGGACACCGGGTGCGGCTCCTCCGTCGCCGGAGGGGCCGCACCCGGACGTTCGACGTCCCGTGGCCGTCAGACCACCGTGCAGGCGACGCCGTTGAGGGTGAAGGCGGTCGGCTTGGCGGTGCTGCCGCTGGTGTTCGCCTGGAAGCCGATGTTGATGGTGGCCCCGGGGGCGATCGTGCCGTTGTAGTCGACGTTGCGGGCGCTCACCTGGCCGCTGGAGGGCGAGTAGGTGGCGTTCCAGCCCGAGGTGATCGACTGGCCCGAGGGCAGGGTGAACGCCAACGTCCAGCCGTTGATCGCCGAGGTGCCCGTGTTGGTGATGTCGATGCTGGCCGTGAAGCCGGAGCCCCACGAGTTCATCGTGTAGGCGACCCGGGGGCCCGAGCCACTAGGGGGCGTGACGGTGGGCGTGGGGGTCGGGCTGGGCGGCGGGGTGGTGGGCGGCGGCGTGGTCGGCGGCGTGGTGCCGTTCACGCTGGCCACGAAGGTCATGATGCTGCGCGCGGGCAGGTTGACGGTGAGCGAGCCGTTGGACATGGTGAGCGCGCTCTGCGGCGCGACGGTCCGGCTCCCGTCGGTCAGCCAGTTCTGGACGGTGCCGGACGCGCTGGCGCCCGACAGGGTGAACTGCTGGCTCACCGACGAGGTGTTCTTGTTGACGGCGACGATGACGACGGTGTCGCCGCCCCGGTAGGCCGAGACGTAGACGTTCGACGCCGGGTTCGCCGTCGCGTCGATCCGGGTGTAGCCGGGCCGGACGAACCGGGCGAAGTGCGCCATCATCGCGCCCCGCTTGCTGATCTGGCCGTCTTCCCGCATGGGGCCGTAGCTGCGCCGCAGGTACCACCACACGTACGCCTGGAACTCGGCGTCGACCATGGCGCGGTGGATGTGCTCGCCCACGTCGAGCGCCTCGGGCCAGGCGTCACCCGAGTTGGTGTTGCTGTTGGGGTAGTAGACCTCCGTCATCCACAGCTCTTTGCCCGCACCCTTCTGCTTGAACAGGGGATACGGGAAGTTCGAGTACGACGTGCCGTAGAGGTGGGCCCCGATGATGTCCACGTTGGCCAGCGCGGCAGCGTCGTTGAGGATCGGGTCCGACATGGACTTGACGTACTGGAACGACTCGGGCGCCATGACCCGGGTGCTGATCGAGCCGGCGTTCTCCTTCAGGAACCGCACCATCTCGGTGGTGGTCCACCAGGTCCAGTCGTGCGCGTAGTCGGGCTCGTTCTGCACGGAGATGCTGTAGAGGGGCACCCCGTTGTTGCGCATGTAGGTGGTGAAGTCGTTGAGGTGCTGCGCGTAGGCGGCGTACGAGCTGTAGCGGAGCCGCTTCGCGTTGGTCTGGCTGCCCCGGGTGAAGGTCTCGATCATGCTGGCCGGCGGGTTCCACGGCGACGCGAAGACCGTCACCCCCATCTCGACGGCGCGCTTCGCCGTGGCGAGGTCGCGGCCGAAGTCGGCCGAGCTCTCGCCGACGGGAATCCGCAGGATGGAGAAGCCCAGCCGGCCCTCGCCGGTGCCGAACGCCGTCTCCCGCTGGGCGGCCGTCAGGTCGCCGATCCAGGCCGCGTGGGCCATCGCGCCGTACCCCTTGATGGTCTGCCGCTGCGCCGACACGTTGATGGTCGCGGGCGCGGCCGAGGCTCCCGTGGCCCCCAGCAGTGTCCCGGCCGCCGCCGCGACCGGCACGGCCCCCACCGTCGTCAGGACGGCTCTCCGGCTCAGCACTCGCCGCTCGCCGCTGACCGGCCCGTTCTGGTCTTGCGTCATGTTGCGTCCTCCTGGCTGGTGGTGGTGATACGCGCGTGCCCCGGTCCTGCCCGGACCGGTCGGCACCGCCCTCCAGCGTCGCCATGGGGACTGCCCTTGACCCCGGCGTCAATGACCCGTCGGCTCTCATCGACTGACGCCACTGTTAGCGATAACAGTTTGAAAGTTTAAGTTCCGTCCATAAGGCGGGTCAAGCACCGATTGGGCCGGTGAGCAGGCGAACCGGCACCGGCCCGGGTGGCGACCAGCACGGTCCCCTCGGGGGTACGGGGCCGAACGCGACGCCGCCGGTCTGGGTCAGGAGCATCCGGCCCAAGTCGTCAGCGAGGTGGCCATCACGACCCCGTAGGTGGCGGTTCCGATCGGCGGTCTTCGGCGCGTTGCTGGCGGAGTTGTTCGAGGAAGGCGGTGTGGTCTTCGAGGCTGGGGTGGTCGACCTGCCGGTCCAGGTCGACGACGTGTTCGAGCTCCTGGATCGCCTGGTCGAGGTCCCCCTCCGCCCAGTGGACCATCGCGATGTTGAGCCGCGTGACGGCTTCGCCTACCCGGTCGCCCACCTCCCGCCGGATGGGCAGGGCCCGGTGGTAGTGGTCCAGCGCTCGCTGCCGGTCCTCCAACCCGTCGTACACGAGGCCGATGTTGTTGAGGGTGGTGGCTTCGCTGGCCCGGTCGCCGACCTCCCGCAAAATGGGCAGGGCCCGGTGGTAGTGGTCGAGGGCCCGCTGCCGGTCCCCCAAGCTGTCGTGCACGCTGCCGATGTTGTGGAGGGTGACGGCTTCGCCGGCCCGGTTGCCGACCTCCCGCAGGATGGGCAGGGCCCGGTGGAAATGGTCGAGGGCCCGCTGCCGGTCCCCCAACCCGTCGTACACACTGCCGACGTTGTTGAGGGTGGCGGCCTCGCCGGCCCGGTCACCGACCTCCCGCAGGACGGGCAGGGCCCGGTGGTAGTGGTCGAGGGCCCGCTGCCGGTCCCCCAACCCGTCGTACACGAGGCCGATGTTGTTCAGGGTGGCGGCCTCGCCGGCCCGGTTGCCGGTCTCCCGCGTGATGGGCAGGGCCCGGTGGTAGTGGTCGAGGGCCCGCTGCCGGTCCCCCAACCTGTCGTGCACGAGACCGATGTTGTTGAGGATGGCGGCTTCGTTGCCCCGGTCGCCGGCCTGCTGGTAGATGGCCAGGGCCTGCTGAAAGTCCTCCAGCGCCAGCCAGGGCCGACCGGTCGACGACCGCGCCCAACCCCGCTGGTAAAAGGCGCTGGCGATCGGTCCCAGGGTCAGGGTCGCGGTGGCCATGGCCTCCACGGCGGCGAACCGAGACGTACGCAACCACACCTGGCACACCCGGTCACCGACGTCCCGGGCGATCGCCGCCTGCCGACCGGTGACGGCGAGCCGATGCACCTCCACCCACCGCGGAAGGCCCGCCGATTCAGTGGCCATCGGAGGCGGCGGGGTCGAGGACCCAGAGCTGGTAGAGGGACCGGGCTGCGGCGGCGCACGCCTCGGTGTATTCGTCGTCGGTGAGCAGGGGCCGGACGAGGGGATGCAGGACGTTGGAGACGTAGTAGCGGGGCTGGCGGGTCTCCGGGTCGGTGCCCTCTTCGAGCAGGCCAAGTTCGACGGCCCGCCGGATGTGTTGGCCGGCGTCGGGGTGCTGGTGCAGGGCGTGGACGGTGGCGGCGGGCACGGGCAGCTCGACGACGTCGACCCTGGCGAGCATGCGGCGGAGCTCGACGGGCTGCGAGTCGAGCAGGTTGTCGGCCAGGACCGTCTCCCGGCGGAACCGGTCGGCCTCGGCTTCGATGGCGGTGAGCAGCCCGTCGACGTCCAGGGAGGCGTCGCCGACGATCCGGTCGAGCCAGTCGAGCAGCCGGGGGTTGCCCGCCGCCGCCTCGATCGCCCGGCCGCGGATCGTGCGGTCGATCGTGGACTCGGGGCGCAGGTTGGCCAGGTTCGCGACCTTCTTGTCCTGCTCGACGGAAGTGAGCGTCTCCAGGGCCTCGACGGCGATGATGGTGCCGGCCGGGGCGGGGAAGCGGTAGCGGCTGGTGATGACGACGCGGCTCGGGCTGCCGGTGTCGCGGATGGCGGTGAGCAGGGCAGGCAGGATCTCGGCCATCGCCGGGGCGAGCACCCGGCTGCCGTCGGCGCGGGCGTCGAGGTTGCCGGCCTCGAAGTCGTCGAACACGAACAGGCAGGGGGTCCCGCCGAGGGGCCCGTCGGCGTCGAGCAGGTGCCGCAGCCGGATGGGAAGCGGGAGCTGCTCGTTGTCGAGGAGCTTGTTGGCCTCGATGGTCTGGTCGGCGCTGTCGAAACGGATCTTGCTGGTCAGCTCACGGAACTTGATGGCGTCGACCCGGCCGAACCAGACGGCGCGCTGGTGGGTGGGCATGCGCTCCAGCAGCCGGGAGGCGAGGCTGCTCTTGCCGAGCCCACCCATCCCGGTCAGCAGCAGGCCCTGCGCCGCCCCCGGGGTGTCGGCGGGCTGTCGCAGGACGCGCAGGCAGCGCTGGATGACGCGACGTCGGCCGACGAACTCGGCGCGGGACGCCACCCGGGACAGTTGGGTCTGCGGGTCCAGGAACTGCTGGTCGGCGGGGCGCACCTGCAACCGCTTGCGGCCCTTGGTGTGCAGCGGCGTGACCATGGCCGCCAGCGGGGACCGGTCGGCGTAGACCCGGAGCAGATGCCAGTAGCTGCTCTGCTTGTCGTGGAACAGGTCGCGGCGGGCCTCGACGACGGCCCGGTCCAAGGGCTGACCGTCGGCCAACGCCCGGTAGAGGGCGGCGGCGAAGTCGGTGGCCGAGACGTCCCCCACCGGCAGCGCCCAGCCCAGCACCGCCGGGGCGCCGGCCTGCACCAGGCTCTCGCTCATCGACGGGAACACCCCGCCGTCGGGGGCGTCGGCGGTCAGGCATCCCGAGACGAACACCAGCCTCGGCCAGTGCCCCTGCATCGCCTGGGCGAGCTGGTCGGCCGTCGCCCTGGCGACCCCGCCGAACTCGTCCTCCACCACGAACACCGGCTCCCCGCCGGCGGTGGTGGCGTGCCCGCTCAGGTGCAGCACGTCGAAGTAACCGGGCCCGTAGTCGCGGGTCAGGAACCGCAGCCCCTCCAGGGTGCCGCTCTCCTCCACCACCAGATCGGTGCCTGTGCGGCGGGTCGCCGCCAGGATCGCGGCCTCCTCGGCCTCGAAGTTGAGCACCGGCTCGACGCCCTCCGGCGACGTCGCCATGAACAGCACCCGCAACGGCCGGTTGCCCGGCGTGACCACACCGGTCAACGCCGCGTGGGTGCCGACCGCACGCACCGGCAACAGCGGCGCCCGCCCGGCCACCGTCAGGAACGCGCCCTCCCGGGCGAGCAGCTCCCAGGGCAGGTGCCGCAACCGCTGCTCGGCGGTGATCCGCAGCACCGACCCGGCGGGATCGTCCAGCATCGGGGCCAGCCACCGCTGGTCGCCGTCGAGGAACTCCGCCAGCCGCGCCCCCAGCTCCGCCAGCCGGGTCGCACCGTACACCTTCGGCGCGACAGCGTCGGTGCTGTAGTCACGCCGCACCAGCGCGATCAGCTCGTCGACCACGGACCGGTCCAGGCCCCGGGTGCGGGGCGGCCCGCCGTCGGCGGACAGGCGAAGCTCGTAGTAGTTGGAGGTCTGCGCGAAGACCTCCAGCTCGAAGGCGCTCATCTGCCCATCCCCGTCGCGGTGGCCGATTCAGTTCTGCCCGCCGGCACCATGACCCCGGCCAGGTGATCGACGACGGGCCATGGCGGTCACTGTACGTTTCATTCGGATCCCGGGCCCGGCCGGAGAAGCCGGCTCAGGTGACGAGTTTCCGACTCACCGACCGCGCGCCGACAGTCGTAGCAAGAGACTTGACGACCGATGCACCCGCCCCACGCCGGTGCTGCCACGGCCCGCAGAACGAAGGGGTGGCCCGGGGCATGGAAGACCCAGAACCCTCACGAGCACGTCCCCTCGCCCCCGCTGCGACAACGACCATCGCCCGACAGGCGGAGGTGCATCGGCTCGCCGTCGTCGGTCGGGAGCCGGAGATCGCCCGCAGCATCGGTACGCGGGTGTGTCAGGTGTGGCTGGGCATCTCGCGGTTCGCCGCCGTAGAGGCCATGGCGACCGCGACCCTGACCCTGGGCCCGGACGTCGACGCCTTCTACGATCGGGGTTGGGCCCGAGCGGCAACCGGTCGGCCCTGGCTGGCGTTGGAGGACTATCAGCAGGCCCTGGCCTTCCACCAGCAGGCCGGCAACCGCGCCGGCGAGGCCGCCACCCTCAACAACATCGGCCACACCTACCACGGGCTGGGCGACCGGCAGAAGGCCCTCGACCACTACCGCGAAGCCCTCCCCCTGCTGCGGGAGGTCGGCAACCGCGCCGGCGTAGGCGGCACCCTCACCAACATCGGCGCCGTGTACCACGGGCGGGGAGACTGGCAGAAGGCCCTCGACCACTACCACCAGGCCCTCCCCATCCAGCGGGAAGTCGGCGACCGCGCCGGCGAAGCCGTAACCCTCACCAACATCGGCAACGTGTACGGCGGGCGGGGTGACCAACAGCGGGCCCTCGACCACTACCACCAAGCCCTTGCCATCCAGCGGAAGGTCGGCGACCGCGCCGGCGAAGCCACCACCCTCAACAACATCGGCCACGCGTACGACGGGCTGAGAGACTGGCAGCGCGCCCTCGACCACTGCCACCAGGCCCTTGCCATCCAGCGGGAAGTCGGCGACCGCGCCGGCGAAGCCATCACCCTCACCAACATCGGCGGCGTATACGACGGGCGGGGAGACCAACAGCGGGCCCTCGACCACTACCACCAAGCCCTGCCCATCCGGCGGGAGGTTGGTGACCGCGCCGGCGAAGCCACCACGCTCAACAACATCGGCCACGCATACCACAGGCTAGGGGACCGACAGCGGGCCCTCGACCACTACCACCAGGCCCTACCCGTCGCACGGGAAGTCGGCGACCGCGCGGGCGAAGCCATCGCCCTCAACAACATCGGCAACGCATACGACGGGCTGGGAGACCGACAGAAGGCGCTCGACCACTACCACCAGGCCCTCCCCATCCGGCGGGAAGTCGGCGACCGCATCGGCGAAGCCACCACCCTCAACAACATCGGCCACGCCTACCATGCGCTAGGGGATCGGCAGAAGGCCCTCGACCACTACCGCCAGGCCCTCCCCATCCATCGGGAAGCCGGCAACAGCGCTGGCGAGATCCATATCCGGTACAACATCGCGATGATCCACCACGCGGGCGGTGACCTCGACCAGGCAATCCAGCAATTCGAACACATCGTCGAACTCGAACGACAGGTCGACCACCCCAACCTCGAAGACGACTCCGCCATCCTCGAACACTTCCGCAGGGAGCACGCGGAGACCCAGGAACCCACCTGAGCCGAGATTGGGGCCTGCTCCGGCCGCCATCTCGCCCGCCCCAGCCCAGAGCGATCTTGCAGTTTCGGCCCCGACAAAAGGGAATTAAGAACCCAGCCGAGGGGCCGAAAGTGCAAGATCGGCGTGCTGTGGAGGTCGGGGCGTTGGGAGACCCCGTTGGTCCGACGCGTCTCGCACGATGCCAGGACGGCGTTCTGCCGCGTTCAGTGTTGCCCCACATGCCTGGCGGCGGACCTGGTAACGGCTGCGGAAAGGGCGTGCCCCGGCTCCGAAAGAGGGAGCCGGGGCACGTTACTGCCTCGCTGGTGCGAGCGGCGGCGCTAGTTGCTCTTGAGGGAGTCGACGAACGTTCGCCAGCCGTGGGCGTCGAAGGCCAGCGTCGGGCCGGACTTGTCTTTGCTGTCACGGACGGCCACCCCGTCGCGGAGGTCCGCCACCTCGACGCACGCGCCGCCGTTGCCGTCGCTGCGGGTGGACTTGCGCCACACCGCGCCGGTGAGGTCCGGGTTCGACATGTCAGCCTCTACTTCATCTCGTCGGCGATCCGCAGGATGAGTTTCCGGGACTCCGCCGGCCCCAGGGCCGCAGCCCGGAGACGATCCCACAGCCGATTGTATGACCGGAGCGCCTCGGGGCTGTCGAGGTAATCCGCGTCCGTGAACGTCTCCAGGTAGACGACGTCCGAGGCGACCTCCTCCCCGAACCGGAGGATGATGAAGGTGTACGAAGAAATCACATACGTCTCGGCATCCAGCGGAAAGACCTGGATCGTCACGTTCGAGCGCTTGGCGACAGCGGCAATATGGGACAACTGGTCCCGCATCGCCGCCCGGTCGCCGAGGTTCCGCCGCAGCGCCGACTCGCTGAGGATGAAGTTCAGCTCCGGCCCGTCCGGGCGATCGATGACCTTTTGTCGTTCGAGGCGCACTGCGGTCTGCTGCTCTACGTCGTCCCCTTCGATGATTGCCCGGATGTAGGGCTCGGTCTGGAGGATGCCGGGGATGACCTCGGACTGGTACCAGCGGATCTCCGCCGCGTCCGCCTCCAGGTCGAGATACTGCCGGAACCAGTCCGGCACGACGTTGCGGTAGCCGCTCCACCGCCCCCGCTGCCGTCCGGCGCGGGCGAGTTCCCGCAGCGGCTCGGCTTCCTCGCCGGTCACCCCGTAGAAGTCGAGCAGCAGCTTCAGGTCGGTCAGCCGGATGCCGGACTGACCCAGCTCCAGCCGGCTCACCTTGCTCGACGCCGAGTCGATGATCTCGGCGGCCTCTTCCTGCGTCTTGCCTGCCGCCTCGCGGGCGCGCTTGAGGGCGTTGCCGAGGCGACGCCGCTGGATCGTCGGGGTGACCATGCGGCGAGTATCCCGCCCCTGCCGCCGCCGATCCGGCGACACGCCGTGAGTTCCCAAATCAGGATCGGATAGCTAGCCTACTTTTCTGGACTCCTAATTTGATGGACCAGAAAGCCTCTCGGGAGGACTCATGGCTCGGCATGCGAAGAACCCGACGCGCCCCGGCCTGCTGCACCTGCTCTGGCCCTTCGAGCGCCGCCGCGCGAACCCGCCCGACTGCCGCTGTCCTCCGAGGACAGCCCCGGACCGGCCCGCGGCATACCGGGCCGTCGGCGTGGCGCGGGTGCCCTACCTGTCGGAACGGCCGGTGCCGGCCCTCGCCGGGGGCGACCGAGCGGGGCGCTGGTCGTGACGGCGCGGCGGAAGCCCGAGCGCGAGGACCGGGGCGAGCAGATCCAGGCGGCCGAACGGGAGGCCGCCCGGCAGCGGATCCTCGCCCAGGCCGAGGCGGAGCGGATCCCCGCCGAGGAGAGCACCCGGGCGAAGCCGGACCGGCGGTGGCAGCGTGAACAGCCCTGAGCTGCTGCCGGTGGGCCGGCGGGTGGCGTACTGGCGGGGGCGGCGGAGGCTGTCGCAGCAGGTGTTCGCCGATCGGCTCGGCAGGTCGAAGTCCTGGGTCGACAAGGTCGAGCGGGGTGTGCGGTCGCTGGACAAGGTGTCGACGTTGCGGGACATCGCCGCCGTGCTGCGGATCGACACCGCCGTGCTGCTCGGCCGCGACGCCCGGCCCGCCGCCACGGCCGAGCGGGTCGAGGGGGTGGAGCGGATCCGGGAGGCCCTGTCGACGTACGAGATCGCTCTGGGTCGGCCGTCGGCCCGCGACGGTGCCGTGCCGGCGGACCGGTTGGCCCGGGACGTCGAGCACGCGTGGGTGACGTTTCAGCATGCCCGCTATCCGCAGGCCGTCGCCGTCGTGCCGGGCCTGCTGGCCGGGGTGCAGCGGGCCGCCGCCGACGATCCGGGGTGGGGCCGGCCACTGGTGGTGGAGGGATACCGGCTCGCCGCGTCGGTGCTGGTGAAGCTCGGCGAGGTGGAGCTGGGCTGGTTGGCGGCGGACCGGGCGATGGCCGCCGCGACCGGCGATCCCGTGCTGGTGGCCGCCGCCGCGGTGCAGCTCGGTCAGGTGTTCCGCGCGGCGGGGCGGGCGCGGGCGGCGCAGTCGGCGGTGCTGGCTGCCGCGTACAAGATCGCGCCGGACGATCCGGCGGAGGGCGCCCCCGGGGCGTTGTCGTTGTGCGGGACGCTGCTGGTGCAGGGGGCCCTGTCGGCGGCCCGCCGGGGCGACGACCGCGCCGTCGACGAGCTGCTCGACGAGGCCGCCGGCATGTCCGCCCGGGTGGGCGACGGCCACGATCATCACCGTACGGCGTTCGGGCCGACGGCCGTCGACCTGGCCCGCGCCGCCGCAGCCCTCGACCTGGGCGACGCGGGCGAAGCGGTCGCCTGGCACGAGCGGACGACCCGGCGGGACGGCTGGCGGTGGCTGCCGGTGGAGCACCGCGCGGCGCATTTGGTCGACGCGGCCCGCGCCTACGCCTGGGCCGACGACTCGGCCCGCGCGGGTCGGGTGCTGCTCGACGCGGACCGGCTGGCACCCGCAGAGGTACGCCACCGCCCAGCCGCCCGGGAGGTGCTCGCCCAGATCGCCCGCGACCCGCACGCCCCGGCCACCATCGTCCAGCTCGCCGTCGCCGTCGGGGTGACCTGAGCATGACCGGGCCGTTCCTGTCACTGGCCCAGATCCGCAACCGGCTGGTCCTGACCGCCAGGGCGGTGCTCCGCGATCACCGGGCCGGGCCGGACGGCCGCTGCCGGGTGTGCCGGGTGCTGGAGTGTCGGGTGGCGACCGCCGCCCGCAACGTCATCGACGCCGCCTCCGCCACCTGCCGGCCGGCGGAAGGCCGGGCGGCGGAACAAACCCGGGCCCACGACGCCACGCCCCGCCCCGCAGGCACCGCCTCCGCCACCGAGCCCCCACTCAGAGCAGCGGACGAGTGGTAGAGGCAGACACAGATCTTGGAATCAGATGGCCCCTCCAGGGGCCGACTTCTTCCAAGATCTACCCACTGATCGGCGGGTCACTGCGCCGGCCGCCCTGGGCGTACGAGATGGCTTGGCCCTGGGAGCGGGGTCGACCCATCTCAGCTCGGGTCGCGCTCGGATCAGGGAGCAAGGTCGTGCTCGATCAGGGAAAGAGTGGTGTCGTCACCGCTTGGAGGCCACTCATTCCACGATCGAGCACGACCTTGCGCTGCTCGCATCGGTCAGCGGCCCTGGTCGGCTGGCGGCTTCCTGAGGAGCAGGCGGACGGCCTTGTCGACCCGGATGCCGGCGTCCATGAGGGGCAGTGCGCGGACAGCGCCGACCAGGAGTTGGATGCTCGCCTCGACGAGCACCGGGACGTTGAACGGTTGTCCCGCGCGAAGCCATTCCACGGTGAGCCGGTCCACTCCGTCGCCGAAGGCCCGTAGCGCCATGGCGACGGCGGGGTTGTCGGGGTCGAGCCCGAGGATCAGGCAGAGGTCGTGGAGGCCCTCGCGGCGGGCGGCTTCGAATTCGGCGGTGCCTTCGGGTGGACCGGAGTCGGACAGGACGAGGTTGAGCGCCAGGTCCGGATGGTCCGCCAGGTAGGTGAAGTGACCTTCCCAGTAGAGGCGGATGCGAGCGCCGGGGGGCAGGTCCGGGCGGGTGGCCGGCAGGCTCCCGAGGTCGCGGCGGGCCGCGCGTAGCGCGGCCAGGTATGCGCCGCACTTGTTGTCGAAGTGGTGAGCGAGCAGCCCTTGGGACACACCGGCGGCGCGGGCGATGTCACCGACCGTCACCTCGACATAGGGCCGCCGGGAGAACTCCTCCATCGCCGCAGCCAGCAGCCGCTGGCGGGTCTGCTCGGCGGCGGCCTGGCGTTTCGTGGTCGGTCCGGTCACGTGCCTGCGCTCCTCACCCGTCGATTCACCCGTCGATTCACGCGTCGACCTACGCGTCGATCCCACAGCCAGTGTTGCACGCCGTTCATTGAACACTGTTCAGTGATTCCAATCTCATTGACCAGCGTTCAACGAAGTTCGTACGGTGAGCCGAGCGGAACCCAGCACAAGGGAGGCACGGCATGTCAGGGGAGTTGGCCGGGCGAACGGCGATCGTCACCGGCGGGGCACAGGGAATCGGTGCGGGGGTGGCACGGGCGCTGCACGCCGCAGGCGCGACAGTGGTGATCGCCGACGTCCACGTCGCCGAGGGAGGCGAGCTCGCAACGGCCCTCGGCGAGCGGGCACGGTTCGTGGAGCTGGACGTGCGGGACGCCGGAGCCTGGTCGCGGGTCGTGGCCCAGGCGCAGCGCGCGTACGGGCGGGTGGACGTGCTCGTCAACAACGCGGGCGTCGCCGCCATCGCGCCGTTCGCGGAGCAGAGCGAGGAGGCGTTCCGGCGGGTGCTGGACGTGAACGTGATGGGGCTGTTCCACGGCATCGCCGCCGTCGCGCCCGCGATGCGGCAGGTCGGCGGAGGTTCGATCATCAACGTCGGCTCGATCGGCGCGTTCCGCGCCTACCCGCTGATGACCGGTTACATCACGAGCAAGTGGGCGGTCCGCGGGCTCACCAGGGCCGCCGCCCTGGAGCTCGGCGCGGACGGCATCCGGGTCAACGCCGTCCACCCCGGGCAGACCGAGACGCCGTTGACCGACGGCGCCGACTTCGACACCGCCCACGTCGCCCTCAAGCGCGTCGGGCAGCCGGCCGACATCGCCGGCGCCGTGCTCTTCCTCGCCGGCGACGGTTCCCGATTCGTCACCGGGGCGGACCTGGTCGTCGACGGTGGCGACCTCGCCGGTGCGGCGAACTGGGCCTCGGTGCCCGACCAGAACGGAAGGCAGGGTGATCGGCATGAATCCGCTCAACTCGCGGCCTGACCGGAGTGACCCGATCTGGACCGCCGCCAACGGCTTCGTGGTACGCGACACCGAAGGCGCGGTCAAGCTGCTCAACGGCGGGCAGGAGATCATGCGCGTCAAGGTCACGGGGAGCCGGACCGATGGCCGGTTGAGCCTGATGGAAGGCCGGATCGCGCCCGGGTTCGGCAACCTTCCGCACGCTCACGGAGCCGAGGACGAGGCCTTCTACGTGGTGTCCGGCGAGTTCCGGTTCATCAACGGCGACCGCACCTTCACCGCCGGTCCGGGCGACTTCGTCTACATCCCGCGTGGCACCCGTCACGGGTTCAGGAACCTCGGCACGGAGGAGGCCAAGCTGCTGGTCTTCTACACCCCGGCGGGGGCCGAGGAGTTCTTTCTCCAGCACGGCGAGGATCCCGACCCGTCCGGCAAGCTGCCGCCCGCGTGGACGGCGGAGAAGTTCGCCGCGCTGGGAGAGTCGCTCGACGCCCACCAGATGATCCTGCTGTCCGACGGCGACGACTGGGCCTGAGCCGCTGCCCGATCCGGACACGAGTCGCGCAAAGCCCGCCGAGCAGGCTGAACGGGCCGATGCCCGGACCATCCGGTCCGGGCATCGGCTGGACCGGAGCAGGGCAGGTCGACTGTTCGGGAGGGTTTGACGGACCGGGGCTGCGACCTCACGGGTGCGGCTGCCTCGGGAGGGTGAGGATCTCGGTGCCGTCGTCGGTGATGGCGATCGTGTGCTCGCTGTGTGCCGTGCGGCAGCCCGTCTTGCTGCGCAGCGTCCAGCCGTCCTCGTCGGTGACCAGCTCGGCGGTGTCCGCCATGATCCATGGCTCCAGGGCCAGCAGCAGCCCGGGGCGCAGCTTGTAGCCCCGGCCGGGCCGCCCGGTGTTGGACACGTGCGGGTCCTGGTGCATCGTCGACCCGACGCCGTGCCCGCCGAACTGCGTGTTGACCTGGTAGCCCGCATCTTGCAGAACCGTGCCGATCGCGTGCGAGATGTCGCCGATGCGTGCCCCGGGCCCGGCGGCGGCGATGCCGGCGGCGAGCGCGCGTTCGGTCGCGGCGATCAGCTCCAGGCTCTGCGCGGGCTTCGAGTCGCCGACGATGAAGCTAATGGCGGAGTCGGCGACGACGCCGCCCACGGAGACGGCGAGGTCGAGGGAGAGCAGGTCGCCGTCGGCGAGCGCGTAGTCGTGGGGCAGCCCGTGCAGCACGGCGTCGTTGACGGAGGTGCAGATGTAGTGGCCGAAGGGCCCGCGCCCGAAGGACGGCGCGTAGTCGACGTAGCAGGACGACGCACCGGCGTCGACGATCATGGCCTGGGCCCACCGGTCGATGTCGAGGAGGTTGGTGCCCACCTCGCAGCGGCCCCGCAGCGTCTGGAGGATGTCGGCGACCAGGGCGCCGGCCTCCCGCGCACGGGGCAGTTGGGTGGGGCTCAGGATCTCGATCATGCGGCGCCTTCCTCGTGCCACCAATAACTATCCCGGCCATACTATCCCGGTACTAGAATCGGCCGCATGGTCAGGTTGCCGCTCACCCCCGAGGAGGTCGAGCGCGGGCAGCGCCTCGGCGCGCTGTTGCGCCACGCCCGGGGGGACCGCCCGATGCTCCAGACCGCGCTCGACGCCCGCGTCTCGCCGGAGACCCTCCGCAAGATCGAGTCGGGTCGCGTGGCTACCCCCGCCTTCCCGACCATCGCGGCCATCGCCGACGTCCTCGGCCTCTCCCTCGACGCGCTGTGGGCCGAGATCAACAGGGTCGAGGCCAACCAGGCAGAAATCAACCGGGCAGGGATCAACCAGGCCGAGACCGACAGGCCCGTGCGCGCCGTCGAGCCGACCGGCCCCCGCCGCCACGCGCCCGAGCGGCTCGCCTCGTAGCAGCCGGAAGGCCCGGGAGGGCTCAGCGCGCCAGCGAGGCGTACACGTCGATCAGGCGCTTGGTGACCACGTCGGGGTGGAACGTGCGCTCGTAGCGCAGCCGCGCCGGGGCGGCCAGCGCCGCCGCGCCCGCGCGGGCGACCGGCAGCGCGGCGGCCAGCGCGGCCGGCTCCGGGGCCACCACCCAGCCCGTCTCGCCCTCCTGCACGCCGTGCGGCAGCGGGACGCGGCCCACCCCGGGGGCGGCCGTGGCGACGGCGGCCGGGCCGGTGCCGGCGGGCTCGCGGGGGGCGTCCGCGCCGACGAGGTACGGGATGCCGCCGAGGGCGGTGCCGAGCACCGGCCGCCCGCTGGCCAGCGCCTCGATGATCACCGTGGGCAGCACGTCGTGCCAGGTGGACGCGGCGATGATCACCGCGCTGGCCTCGATGGCGGCGCGCACCCCGGCGCGGTCCAGCGGCCCGAGATAGGTCACGTCGGCGCGCTCGGCGGCGGCGGCCTCGGCCAGGTGACGCAGCTCGCCGTCCCCGGCGATGCGCAGCGGGCCGAGGGAGCCGTCCGGGTGCCGCCGCCAGGCGTCCAGCAGCAGCCCCAGGCCCTTCTCCGGCGACAGCCGCGCCATGTAGAGGAAGCCGTCGCCCAGCGGCGCGGGCGTGCCCGGGTCGGGAATGCCGTTCGGCTTCACCACGATCCGGTCCGCGGGCACCCCGTAGTCGCGCAGGTGGTCGCCGACGGCGCTGGTCAGGGCGATGAAGCGGTCCACCGAGTGCCAGGTGCCCCGGTGCACGGCCAGGGTCGTGGCCATCAGCGCGCTCTGCGCCCGCGACCCCCGGTAACAGCGGTGCACGATCGCCGGCACGCCCAGCGCCCGGCCCCGGCAGTCCTGGCAGATCACCCCGTCGCGGAAGTAGAGCCCGGAGGAGCAGACCTGCCGGTAGTTGTGCACCGTCTGCACCACCGGCACATCGTGCTTGTGCGCGGTCCGCACCACCCAGGGCGAGAGCAGGGGGTACGGGTTGTGCAGGTGCAGCACGTCCGGCCGGTGCTCGGTGATCAGCCGGCTCAGCTCCTGCTGGGCGCGGGGGGCGTAGATCGGTGAGATCGGCAGCAGCGCCTTCGCCGTCTTCGGCAGGCTCGGGATCTCGTCGGAGCTGCGCAGGAACGGCAGCACCTCCACCCCGGCCGCGCGAAGCTGGGCGATCTCCGCGTCGACGATGGTGTTCTCGCCGGACGGCTGGGCTTCCCGGTACCGGTTGTGCGCCACCACGATTCTCACGGGTACGAAGGCTACCGTTGCAGCATGCCCGAACTTCCCGAGGTGGAAGCGCTCGCCGGCTACCTGCGGGAGCGCGCCGTGTCCCGGCGCGTCGACCGGGTCGAGGTCGCCGCGATCAGCGCCCTGAAGACGTACGACCCGACGCCCGCCGCCGTGTCGGGGCGCGCCGTGACCGACGCGCGGCGGCACGGCAAGTTCCTCGACGTCGCCTTCGAGGGCGGCCTGCACCTGGTGGTGCACCTGGCGCGGGCCGGCTGGCTGCACTACCGGGAGTCGTTCCCGTCCGGCGCGCCACTGCGCCCCGGCAAGGGGCCGATCGCCCTGCGGGTGCGGCTCGACGACGGCTCCGGCTTCGACCTGACCGAGGCGGGCACCCAGAAGAAGCTGGCCGCCTACCTGGTGGCCGACCCGGCGACGGTGCCGGGGGTGGCGAAGCTAGGCCCCGACGCGCTCGCCGCCGACCTGCCCACGTTCGCCGCGCGCATCCGCAGCCGGCGGGGCCAGGTCAAGGGGGTGCTGACGGACCAGTCGGTGCTGGCCGGGGTGGGCAACGCGTACTCCGACGAGATCCTGCACGCGGCGAAGCTGTCGCCGTTCGCGCTGACCGACCGGCTCACCGACGAGCAGGTCGCCGCCCTGCACGCGGCGACCGGGCGGGTGCTGGGCGACGCGGTGTCCCGGTCGCTGGGGCACCGGGCGGCGGAGCTGAAGGGCGAGAAGCGCTCGGGGCTGGCCGTGCACGCCCGCACCGGCCTGCCCTGCCCCGTCTGCGGCGACACGGTGCGGGAGGTCAGCTTCGCCGATTCGAGCCTGCAATATTGCCCGACCTGCCAGACCGGCGGGAAGCCGCTCGCTGACCGACGGTTGTCACGCATCGTACGGTGAGTAACGACACTGGGGGGTTACGGAGGGGAATCGCCTCGGGAGCGCCGATGCTCCCGGTCCGCGCCTCTACCCGGCCCGTCATCCATCGGTATAGTGGCCCGGTCCCCGGCTTTTCGCACCTGAGGTGGAGCCGGCCGGATCCCACGCGGCGCACTGTGCGCGAAGTCCCTCGGGTCGACGTCCGGTGCGGGCCCCGCGTGGGAAACTGAACGGTGGGCGACCCGGGCCCTCACTACGAGTGAGCGGCGCGCGTCATGCGGGAGGACATGGGTGAGGTGACGACTAGCCTCCAGCGCCCGGTAACCAACACAGGCCGGAGCCAACTCGTGCGGCACGTCGACAGCTTCGAGATCCAGCCGCCGACACCGCCGTCCCACAACGGTGTCCCCCGGTCGGCGTGGGCGCGGGCCCGCCGACGCGTCTCCCGCTGGCACCGCCCCTACACGGCCACCCTGCTGCTGGTCGACTTCCTCGCCGTGGTGCTGGCCGACTGGATCGCCCAGGAGGCGTTCGGGCAGGCCCGGGCCGGCTTCTACAACGCCCAGGCGGACCCGACCTGGTTCTACACGGTCGCGTTCCTGCTGCTGCCGCTCGGCTGGCTGGTCATCCTCTGGGGCAACCGGGCCTACGACCGGCGCTACATGGGGCTCGGGCCCGACGAGTTCAAGCGGGTGATCCGCGCCGGGGTGGCGGTGGCCGCCACCGTCTCGTTCATCGCCTTCGCCACCAAGACCGACCTGTCGCGGTGGTCGGTCGGTTTCGCGCTGCTCGGGGCGTTGGTGCTGATCCTGCTGGGCCGCATCCTCGCCCGGTTCACCCTGCACGCGGTGCGCCGCCGGGTCGGCCAGGCCGGGCACCGGATGGTGCTGGTCGGCACCCTGCCGGAGTGCCTGGAGGTCTACACCGCGGTCACCCGCAACCCGAGCGCCGGGCTGGTCCCGGTGGCCATCCACATCACCGACGGCTACGCGGCGGCCCGGGGCATCCAGACCCCCGTCCCGGTCTACGCGGGCCGCGACGTCCTCGCCCTGGTGCGGGAGGTCGGCGGCGACACGATCGCGGTCTGCGGCTCCGCCAGCGCCGAGCCGGGCGAGCTGCGCCGGCTGGCCTGGCAGCTCGAAGGCTCCGGCGTGGACCTGGTGGTGGCCCCGCAGCTCACCGACATCGCCGGCCCCCGGGTGCACATCCGCCCCATCGAGGGGCTGCCCCTGCTGCACGTCGAGGAGCCGACCCTGTCGGGCCCGGCGCTGCTGGCCAAGAACCTGATGGACCGGGTCGCCGCCGGCCTCGGCCTGCTGCTGCTCGTCCCGGTGTTCGCGGCGATCGGGGTGGCGATCCGGCTCTCCGACCCCGGCCCGGTCTTCTTCCGTCAGCCCCGGGTCGGCCACGAGGGCCGCACGTTCCGGGTGTGGAAGTTCCGCACCATGTACGTCGACGCCGAGGACCGCCTCGCCGGCCTCGTCGACCAGAACGAGACCGACGGCATGCTGTTCAAGATGAAGCACGACCCCCGGGTCTTCCCGGTGGGCCGCTTCCTGCGGGCCTCCTCGCTCGACGAGCTGCCCCAGTTGATCAACGTGCTGTGGGGCGAGATGTCGCTGGTGGGGCCGCGTCCGCTGCCCGCCGACGACGGCGACTTCCTCGGCGACGTGCGCCGCCGGCTGCTGGTGCGGCCCGGCATGACGGGGCTGTGGCAGGTCTCCGGCCGCTCCGACCTGTCCTGGGACGAGGCCGTCCGGCTCGACCTCTACTACGTCGACAACTGGTCTTTGGCCTACGACCTGAGCATCCTGTGGCGCACCGTGGGCGTGGTGCTGGCCCGCAAGGGCGCATACTGACGCGGGGCTGGCGCGGGGCAGCGCCAGCCGTCAGGATCGCGGGGTGGCTGGCAACGTCTCCGCCGTGCTCGGCGTCGTCTCCCTCGGCACCGCGCTGGGCGCCGCCCTCTACGCGGTGGTGCGGCTGCGCGCCCGCCGGGGCATCGCCACGGCCACCCAGCGCGCCACGTACGAGGTGCTGCACACCGCCGGGCTGGCCGCCGAGCCGCTGCGCACGGGCCTGAGCGCGGCGGGCGCGGCGAAGGCCGTACGCCACCTGCGGGCCCTCGTGGGCGCGGCCGGGCTGGCCCTGACGGACCGGGACGCGCTGCTCGCCCTCGACGGGCGCGGCACGCACCACGCCGACCAGCTCGTCGCGGCGGCCCGGCGGGCGGCCGACGGCGGGCGGTCGACGGTGCTGGGGGAGGCGGAGCTGCACTGCGACCGGGTCGACTGCCCGGTGCGGGGCGCGGTGGTCGCGCCGCTGCGCGCCGACGGCCGGGTGGTCGGCGCGCTGATCGCCGTCGCCGACGACCAGCCCGCCCCGGGGCTGGTGCAGGCCACCCTGGAGACGGCGCACTGGGCCGGCAACCAGCTCGCCCTGGCCGAGCTGGACGCCTCCCGGGAGCGGCTGGCCCGCGCCGAGGTGCGCGCGCTGCGCGCCCAGATCAGCCCGCACTTCATCTACAACGCGCTGACCGCCATCGGCTCCTTCGTGCGCACCGACCCGGAGCGGGCCCGGGAACTGATCCTGGAGTTCGCCGAGTTCACCCGCTACTCCTTCCGGGCGCACGGCGAGTTCACCACCCTCGCGGAGGAGCTGCGCTCCATCGACCGCTACCTGACCATCGAGCGGGCCCGGTTCGGCGACCGGTTGCAGGTGCGGTTGCAGATCGCCCCGGAGGTGCTGCCGGTGACCCTGCCGTTCCTCTGCCTCCAGCCGTTGGTGGAGAACGCCGTCCGGCACGGGTTGTCCCGCAAGCCCGGCCCCGGCATGGTGAGCATCGAGGCCCGCGACGCGGGTGCCGAGTGCCACATCACGGTGGAGGACGACGGAGTGGGCATGGACCCGACGACACTGACCGCCGGCATCGCGGAGCTGGCCGGGGCCGGCAGCGACCCCACCGACGACCCGGGCCAGCACGTCGGCCTGTCGAACGTCGACGAGCGGCTCCGCTCGGCCTTCGGGGACCGGTTCGGCCTGGTCGTCGAGACCGGCCTCGGCTCCGGCACGAAGGTGAGCATGCGGGTGCCGAAGTTCCACCCCGGTGTGCGGGTCGCCTCGTGACCACCCCCGGCTTCCTGCGGGTGCTCGCCGTCGACGACGAGCCACCGGCGCTGGACGAGCTGGCGTACCACCTGCGGGCCGACCCGCGGGTGGCCCGGCTGCACACGGCGGGCGACGCCACCGAGGCGCTGCGGGTGCTCCGCGACGCCGACGTGGACGTGGTCTTCCTCGACATCCGGATGCCCGGCCTCGACGGCATGGAGCTGGCCCGGGTGCTGCGCCGGTTCGCCCGGCCCCCGGCGATCGTCTTCGTCACCGCGTACGACGACGGGGCCGTGGACGCCTTCGACCTGGGCGCGACCGACTACGTGCGCAAGCCGGTGCGGGCGGAGCGGCTGGCCGAGTCGCTGCGCCGGGTCATCGGCTCCCGGGTGGTCGCCACGCACCCGGCGGCGCTGGCCCGCGCCGAGGAGGACCCGACGATCCCGATCGAGCTGGCCGGGACGACCCGGATGCTGCCCCGGTCGGCGGTGCGCTGGGTGGAGGCGCAGGGCGACTACGCCCGGCTGCACACCGCTGACGGCTCGCACCTGGTGCGGGTGTCGCTGGCCACCCTCGCCGAGCGCTGGGCGGACGCCGGGTTCGTCCGCATCCACCGGTCGTACCTGGTGCAGCTCAAGCTCATCGCCGAGCTGCGGCTGGTCAACTCCGGCTACGTGGTGGTGGTCGACTCGACGGAGCTGCCGGTGAGCCGCCGGCACACCCGCGAGCTGAAGGACAAGCTGGTCCGCGCCGCCAAGCAGGACTGGAACCGCTGACGGGGCGGGTTGTCCACAGCGCTCGTCCACGGGTTATCCACGGAGTTATCCACAGGTGTGGAGAGTTCTCCACAGGTTGTGCACAGCACGACGTATTACGACGTGTTACGGTGGCGAGGTGCCGGATCGCGAGTACGTGTGGACCGACGAGGGCCTGGACAACGCTCGCCACAACGGCGTCGGCGTGGACGAGACGACCCAGGCCCTCTACGCCCCTCCCGGCCTGCGCTACGAACGCGCCATCGGGGACCTGCTGCTCATCGTCATGGGCCTGGCCGACAGCGGCCGCGTCGTCGCCGCGCTCTGTGACCGCATCGGCGCCACCCAGACATACAAGATCCTAGGGGCCCGTGCCCTCCGGGGCGCGGACCTCGACGAGTGGAGGAGGCGAGTCCTGTGACCGAGCCGGACTTCGACCGGATGACCAAGGACGAGGTCGTCGCATGGTTCCAGAGCACCGACAGCCTGGCACCGGTCATCCAGTCCATGACCGCAGCACCAGCGTCCGGCGTCGCACCTGCGACGCCCATGATGCTGGTCAGCACACGCCTGCCCGTCGCGCTCGTGGAACAACTCGACCGCCTCGCCGAGCACGCCGAGACCCGCCGATCCGACATCATCCGCGACGCCCTGACCAGCTACGTCACCTCCCGCACCGCGCCGGTCAGCCGCGACGAGGCCGAACACGCACTCGACGTGCTCCGTCGCATCGTCACCATCCGCACCACCGAGGGCCACGCCGACGCGGCGTGACCGCAGGCAGGGCCCTCGGGTCCCGACGTCCCGGGCATTGCCCGTCGGTCTTGACATTCCCACCGATCGGGCCAGACTGCCGGGGTGGCCGCACCCGACGACCCCGTACCGTCGCCCCGGGCGACCGCCCGGGACGAGGCACCGGGCGGCACCCCGGGCCAGGCGACAGGCGCAGCGCCGACCGCGCCCGGCCGGACCCGGATCGTGCTGGCCGAGGTGTCCCGCCGGGAACCCGACGCCGACCGGGCCCGCGCCGAGCTGGCCCAGCAGACCCGCGTCGGCGAGGCGCTGGTCCGGGGCCTGGTGCGGGCCCAGCTCGCCCTGGCGCTGCGGCTGAGCCTGGTGGTGCTGATCGGCCTGGGCGGCCTGCCCTGGCTGTTCGCCATCGCGCCCTCGGTCGGCCGGGTCACCGTGTTCGGGATCAACCTGCCGTGGCTGCTGCTGGGGCTGGTCTCCTTCCCGTTCCTCATCGCCGTCGGCTGGGCGTACGTGTGGCTCGCCGAACGCAACGAGCAGGACTTCACCGACCTGGTCCAGCGGCCGGAGCGCTGAGATGGGCAACGGGTACGTCGTCCCCGCGATCGTCGCGGTCACCCTGGTCACGGTCGGCATCGGCTTCTACGGGCTGCGGCTGGCCCGGACCACCTCCGACTTCCTCGTCGCCTCCCGCTCGGTCAGCCCGACCTGGAACGCCGCCGCGATCGGCGGGGAGTACCTGTCGGCGGCGAGTTTCCTGGGCGTGGCCGGGCTGATCCTCAAGTACGGCGTCGACGTGCTCTGGTACCCCGTCGGCTTCGCCGCCGGCTACCTGGCCCTGCTGCTGTTCGTGGCCGCCCCGCTGCGCCGCTCCGGGGCGTTCACCCTGCCGGACTTCTGCGAGGTGCGGCTCGGGTCGCGGCGGCTGCGTACGCTCGCCACCGCGTTCGTGATCTTCATCGGCTGGCTGTACCTGGTGCCGCAGCTCCAGGGGGCGGGGCTGACCCTGGCCACGCTGACCGGGGCGGCGTACCCGGTCGGGGCGCTCGTGGTGGCCGTGGTGGTCACCGCGAACGTGGCGCTGGGCGGGATGCGGGCCATCACCTTCGTCCAGGCGTTCCAGTACTGGTTGAAGCTGACCGCGCTCGCCGTACCCGCGATCTTCCTGGTGTTGCAGTGGCAGGCCGACGCCCGCCCGGCGGTGACCCCGCCCGACGGGCCGACGTTCCGCACCGCGACCACCGTCGTGGTCGAGCACCGCGCGACCCTCACCCTGCCCGACGGCGACATCCGCGAGGTACGCCCCGGCGACCGGCTCGACTTCGCCGCCGGCGACCCGGTGCCGCAGGTCTCCGGCACGGCCACCGACGCGGCGGACTGGCTGCTGCCCAGCACCGCCGGGGACGACGACCGGGGGCTGTTCGCCACCTACTCGCTGATCCTGGCCACGTTCCTGGGCACCATGGGGCTGCCGCACGTGCTGGTGCGGTTCTACACCAACCCCGACGGGGCGGCGGCCCGGCGCACCACGCTGGTGGTGCTGGCCCTGGTCGGCGTGTTCTACCTGCTGCCCACCCTGTACGGGGTGCTGGGCCGCATCTACACCCCGCAGTTGCTGGTGACCGGGCAGACCGACGCGGTGGTGGTGCTGCTGCCCGGCGCGGCGCTCGGCGACGGGTCGACCGGCCGGCTGCTCGCCGCGCTGGTCGCCGCCGGGGCGTTCGCCGCGTTCCTGTCGACGTCGTCCGGGCTGCTCACCAGCGTCGCCGGGGTGATCTCCACGGACGTGCTGGGGCGCGGCTCGGTGCGCGGCTTCCGGCTGGCCACGGTCATCGCGGGCGGGGTGCCGGCGGTGCTCGCGCTCAACGTCTCGGGGATGGACGTCTCCCAGGTCGTCGGGCTGGCCTTCGCGGTCGCCGCGTCCAGCTTCTGCCCGCTGCTGGTGCTCGGCATCTGGTGGCGGGGGCTGACCGACGTGGGGGCCGCCGCCGGGGTGCTGGCCGGCGGCGGGGCGGCGATCGGGGCGGTGCTGGTCACGGTGCTCGGCCCGCCGCTGTCCGGCTGGCCGGCGACGCTCACCACGCAGCCGGCGGCCTGGACGGTGCCGCTCGCGTTCACGGTGATGATCGCGGTGTCGGTGGCGTCCCGGCGGCGGCTGCCGGCCGACGTGGCCGGCACCATGCTGCGCCTGCACTCCCCCGAGGCGCTCCGCTCCGAAGGAAGGGCCCCTTCTTAACGCATACGGTAGAGAAGGGTTCCCTTCTCACCCGCCGAGGCGGGGCGGGCGCGGGCCGGGGGCGGTGGGGGTCGGCGGGGCGGGACCGGCGAGGAGGCGGGTCAGAAGAGGCGGGACTGTTGTTCGGCGGCCTCGCGCAGCGCCGCCGAGTATTTCACCGTGCCGCCGGAGGCGCCGTAGTCGAGGCGGCGGGCCCCGCTCGTGCGGCGGAGCATCGTCACGCTGTTCTGCGTCAACTTGTGCGGCTCCAGCAGATTGACCATCTCCAGTTCACCTGGATTGGACTGCTGGAACCGGCGCAGGTAGCGCAGAATCGCCTCACCCTCGGGATAGGTCATCAGGTAATGCATCAACAACACGCCGCCGTCGGGGTTGATGCGCTCCCAGAAGTGCTCGAAGAAATAGAGGCACTCCCAGGCGTCGACCCAGGCGAAGTCGATGACGTCGTAGTCGGCCGGCAGTTTGTCGCCGCACTCCCGCACATCGGAGTTGACCACGGTGACCAATTCGTCGACGGACAGCTCCCGGAGCACCTCCAGCACCCGGCCGGCGGACGAGAACGGATTGGACAGGTCGTCGACGGCGACCAGGCGGGGCTCGTAGGGCCGGAGGTGGAAGGCCGGCGCGGCCAGCGCCGGCTCCTCGTTGAGCCACTCGTCGTGCAGCCCGCCCGCGAGGTGCCGCCCGGTCTTCGCCGCGAGCGCGGGAGCCTCGGCGGCCACCTGCTCGCGCACGTCGGCGAGGGCCGCGACGAGGAACGGGGTGGTGTAGCCCATGCCCACCTCGAGCACCCGGGCCGGTCGCAGCAGGTGAACCAGGTTGACCAGCAGCGGGGCGACCACGTCGGTGCCCATCTCCGGCACCCGCAGGCCGGTGACGACGCGCTGGAACTCCGGGCTGACGGTGCGGTCCACGCGCATGGAGGCCCCCGCCGCTCAGCCGGCGGCGACGACGGCGGTGACCTCGATCTCGATCAGCGCGTCGTCGCGGAACAGCTTCGACACCTCGACCGTCGTGCTGGTCGGCAGGTCGCCGGTGAAGTACTTCCCGCGCACCGCCGCGTACTCCGCGCGGTGGGCCATGTCGGTGAGGTACGTCCGGATGTTGATCACGTCGGCGAAGGTCGCGCCGTGCGCGGCCAGCAACTGCCCGATGATCTCCAGGGTGCGCTCGGCCTGCGCCGTCATGTCGCCCGGCCCGACGATCTCGCGGTTGTCGTCGTCGAGGGCGACCTGACCCGAGAGGACGAGCAGCGTGGTGTCACCGAGGCGCACCTCGGCGACCTGGGAGTAGGGCCCCGCCGGGGCGGGCGCTCCGCTCGGGTTCACCAGTCTCATCTGCATTGTCTGCTACCTCGCACCGGGATCCGGAGAAACACCTTCGTCAACCTACGGACGCCGGGGACGTTACCACAATCAGCGGTGGACGCCATTCCCCCGACAGAACCGGTGAGTCACAAGTAGTCGCAATAATTGCGGCGTTGTCGCGTCGTCGGACCGACGGTTACACTTCCGCAATGCAGCTCCGAATCGCATTCCTCGGGCTCGGCCGGATGGGCCTGCCCATGGCGATCCGGCTGGCCCGCGCGGGTCACGACGTCGCCGTCTGGAACCGGACCGCCGGCCGGGCGGCGGAGGCCGTCGCCGCCGGTGCCCACGGTGCTGCCAGCGCCCAGGAGGCGGTCGCCGGGCGACCGCTCGTGATCACGATGCTCAGCGACCCCGACGCGGTGCTCGGCCTCCTCGACGGGCTCGTCCTCGACCCGGGCGCGACCCTGGTCGAGATGTCCACCATCGGGCCGGACGCGGTCGCCGAGCTGCGCAAGCGGCTGCCCGCGGAGGTGGCGTTGGTCGACGCCCCGGTGCTGGGCAGCGTTCCCCAGGCGGAGGGCGGCGCGCTGCACATCTTCGCCGGCGGGACGGCGGAGGACGTGGCCCGTTGCGCGCCGGCGCTGTCCGCGCTGGGCACCGTGGAACACGTCGGCCCCCTGGGCGACGGGGCCGCCGTCAAGCTCGTGGTCAACGTCGCCACCATCAACTCGGCCGTGCTCCTCGGCGAGGCGCTGGGCCTGGCGGGCCGGCTGGGCATCGCCCGGGAGGCCGCCTTCGACGCGCTCGGCCGCACCACGCTGGGCCCGATCGCCGGGGTGATGCGGCCCCGGGTGGCCGCCTCCCACCAGCCGACGCTCTTCTCGTTGGGGCACGCCGAGAAGGACCTGCGCCTGGCCGTGGCGGCCGGGGCCCGCCCCGACGGGGTGATCGTGGCCGCCCGGCGCGCCCTCGCCGAGGCACACGCCACCGGCCTCGGCGACGAGGACGTGAGCGCGATCGTCCGGGCCCTCGCCGACGGGGGCAGCAGCCAGTCGGGTTGAGGCCGGGGGGCCGCCCCGCGCGGCCGGGCCGAGGCCGGAGGAACGCGTCGAGCGGGAGGAGCGAGGCATGGCGGCGATCGTCGACTTCGAGGTGCGGCTGCCCTCCGGGCAGGCCGACGTGCGGGACATGCAGCAGGCTTCCGGGCTGGCGCTGGCCGAGATCCTGGAGATCACCCACACCGAGCGGTTCCCCGTCCTCGACGAGTACGAGACCGCGTGGGAGCTCGCCACCGAGGCCGCCGGCACGGTGCTCAAGCGCAGCGGCGTCTCGCCGGCCGACGTCGACCTGGTGCTCTACGCCGGCTCCGGCGAGTGGGACCGGCCGTTCTGGTCACCGGCGGCGAAGGTCGCCGCCGAACTGGGCATCGAGCGGGCGCACTGCTTCGAGGTGTCCAACTTCTGCAACGCGGCGATGACGGCGGTGCAGCTCGCCGCCGACAAGATCACCCTCGGTCGCGCCCGGCACGCCCTGGTCCTCGTCGGCGACCGGCTGAGCCAACTGGTCGACTACCACGACCCCGACTCGAAGATGCTGTTCAACTTCGGCGACGCCCCCGCCGCCGTTCTCGTCGGCCGCGACGGGCCGCTCGAACTGCTGCACTCGCAGATGCGCACCGAGCCGCAGTGGGCCGACTACTACTCCGGCGACATCGAGGACGACCGCATTCTCATGCGTCGGCGCGGGCACCGCCGAGGGCTCGGCGACGCGTACCTGCGCAACTTCGTGGAGCTGACCAACGACACGCTGTCGACCCTGGACCTGGCCCCCGCGGACGTGCGCTACTTCCTCATCAACCAGGGCGACCGCAACATGCACGAGCGGGTCCTCGGGGCGTTGGGCGTGCCGCCGGAGCGGTCCGTGTTCAACTACCACCGCTACGGGCACATGGGCGGCTCGGACCCGTTCCTCGCCCTCGCCGAGCTGATGGACGAGGGTCGGCTCTCCCCGGGGGACGTGGTGCTGGTCGCGAGCAGCGGGATGGGCTTCTCCTGGGGCGTGACCGCGCTGCGCCGCCGCTGAACGTCGGGGGCCAGCCGGCCCGCCCACCGGTCCAGCAGCCGCTGCCAGCTCCGGGCCACCGGCACCGGATGCAGGTGGAACCGGGGGTGCGCGCCGAGCCAGGCCCGCACCGCCGGGTGCCCGCGTGCCGTCCGCCCGATGCAGGCGACGTGCACCTCCCACTCGGGTGGCACGCGCGCGTCGAGCGCGGCGAGGAAGTCGAGCACCTCCCCGACGGCCCCGCCGGGCGAGACAGGGCCGGTCGGAGCGGGGTCAATCGGGGCCGGACCGGTCGGAGCGAGGCCGGGCGGAACGGGTCCGGTCTCGGCCACGGATCGGGGGCCGGCGGGCTGGCCCGGCCCGACCGGCTCCGTCGCCAGCGCCAGGATCCGGTCGCCCGCCGCGCTCCGCAGCCCGGCGACCAGGCGTACCGTCGCCGCGAAGCGCGGATCCTGGAACAGCCGCCAGGTGGCGACCTGGTGGGGTCGCAGGCCCGCCGCCCGCCAGAGCCGGGAGACCGCGGTCTGGTTGAGCCCCACCGCCGCCGCCATGGCGCGGGTCGACCAGAGCCCGGCCCCGGCCGGGGGCGCGGTCTGGAGCGTCCGGGCCAGCACGGCGTCGGCCTGCGCCGCCGTGATCCGCCGGCCGGCCCCCGAGCGCGGCCCGTCGAGCAGACCGGCGAGCCGCCGGTCGACGAAGCGGGCCCGCCACTTGCCCGCCGTGTGCGGCCCCACCTCCAGCTTCGTGGCGACGTCCCGGTTGGACAGCCCCTCAGCGCTGGCCAGCACGATCCGGGCCCGCAGGGCGAGGCGGCCACCGCCCGTCCACGCCGCCCACTCCTCCAGCGTGCGGCGCTCGCCCCCGGAGAGGACCAGCTCGGCCTTCGGTCGCCCCCGCGCGGCCATGCCGGTCAGCCGTCGGCGGACGCGAACCGCAGCCGCAGCTCGTTGAGCTGGTCCAGCCCGGCCAGCACCGTCTTGTCCGGCAGCCCGAAGTCGATCAGGCAGGCCACCTCGTCCACCCCGATCTCCCGCAGCCGGCCCGCCACGCCGTACGCCTTGTCGACGGTGCCCAGCAGGCCACCCTCGTCGAAGTAGCGCTGGAACGACCGCTCGACCAGGAAGTCCAGCTCCTCGGGGGGCAGCCGGGACGGGTCGATGCTGCGCTTGCCGTCCATCCGGGACCCGAGGATCAGGTGCAGCGAGCTGCGGATGTAGTCGCTCAACGCGGGGCGTACGAGGTCCCGCGTCTCGTCCTCGTCGTCGCCGAGGTGGGTGTGCACCATGAGGGCCACGTGCCCCGGCCAGCCGCCGGGCCGGGCCGCGGCGGCCTCCCGGTAGACCGCGATCTTCGCGGCCAGCTCGTCGAGGTCCTGGCCGAGCAGGTGGGTCAGCAGGCCCGCGCCGAGCTCGCCGGCGGTGCGGAAGGTCTCCACCGCGCCGCCGCTGGTCAGCCAGATGGGCAGCTCCGCCTGCACCGGCGGCGGGAAGACGCGTACCTGCCGGGTCTCCCCGACCCCGTCGGTGGCGGTGATCGACTCGCCCCGCCACAGCGCGCGGACCTGCTCGGCGTACTCGGCCAGGAGGGCGCGGCGGTCGGCGTACGTCTCCGGGCGGAGCACGAAGTCGGCGGCGTGCCAGCCGGAGGCGAGGGACACGCCGACCCGCCCGTTGGAGAGGTTGTCCACCATGGCCCACTCCTCCGCGATGCGCAGCGGGTGGTGCAGCGGCGCGACGACACTGCCCGCGCGGATCGCCACCCGGCTGGTCACCGCCGCGACCGCCGCGCTGGTGACCGACGGGTTCGGGTAGAGGCCGCCGAACGGGTGGAAGTGGCGCTCCGGCGTCCAGACGGCGGCGAAGTCGTTGGCGTCGGCGAACCGTGCGCCCTCCAGCAGCACGCGGTACCGGTCGTGCTGGCCGAGCCGGCTGTCGTTGGCGAAGTAGAAGAGGCTGAAGTCCATCCGGTCAGCTCCTGTCGGTCGAGAGGGGATCACCGGCCGCCTCGTCGCCGGACACCGTCGCCGGCTCGTCCGCTGCCGGCCTGGTCTCGGGCACCTTCGCCGGCTCGTCCGGCGCGGAGAAGCCGCTGCGGGTCGGGTCCTTGCGCGCCGCGCGCACCACGACGGGGGCGAGCAGGCCGGCGGCGCACATGACCGCGCCGAAGACGAGCCAGCCGGACCAGCCGAAGCCGATGATGAGCACGGTCGCGGCGAACGGGGTGATGGTGGAGCCGAGCTGCGTGGACATGCCGAACAGCCCCTGGTATTGGCCGTGGCTGCCCTCGGGGGCCAGCCCGTACGCCAGGGACCACGCCCCCGAGCTGTGCAGCATCTCGCCGAGCACGTGCACGAGGGCGCCGGCGAGCAGGGCCGCCACCGCGGCCCAGACGGGCAGGCCACCGGCGAGGGCGAAGAGCACGCAGCACGCGGCGAGCACCAGCCCGGCCCGCTGCCAGGCCCGCGCGCCACCGTCGAGGCGTTCCGCTCCCCGGCTGACGCGTACCTGTAGCAGTACCACGCAGATCGTGTTGATCACGAGGATGACGGGGTAGATCGCGGTGGGGGCCTCGGTGCGTTGCGCGATCCAGATGGGCAGCGCCACCGTCAGCAGCGGCCCGTTCATCACCAGCAGCGCGTTGAGCACGACGAACGCCGCGTACGGCCGGTCCCGCAGCACGACGAGGCTGGGCTGCGCCTCGGTGTTGCGGGTCGGCGGCACGACCGGCACCCGCAGGTAGGCCAGGCCGGCGACCGCGAACAGCGCACCCGCGAGGAGCAGCAGCGCCCGGTAGCCCGCCTGGGAGTCGAAGTAGAGCCCGATCCCGCCGATCACCGCGCCGAGGGTGACGCCCAGGTTGGCCACGGCGCGGAAGTAGGACCAGGCCCGGACCCGTTCCTCCGGCGGCACCACGCCGGCGACCAGCGCCCCCCGGGACGCGTCGGTGGCGGACTCGCCGGCCAGCACGAGACAGGCGACGGCGGTGAGCCACCAGAAGCTGGTGGCGAAGGCGTAGCCGCAGGTGACCAGCCCGAGCGCGAGCATGGCGAGCACGGTGGCGTTGCGCGGGCCGAAGATGTCGGCGGCGTGACCGGCCGGCACCGCGACCAGCATGCCGACCGCCGCCCCGATGGTCAGCGCCAGGCCGACCCTGGTCGCCGAGATCCCGATCGACGTGGTGAAGTACAGCACGCTTACCGACATGATGATGCCGTGCGCGGCGGTCTTGGCCAGGTTGCTCAGCGACACCACCCGCACCACGCCCGCGGGCGGGACGAGCTCGGCCGTCACGGCACGCAGCCGGGCGGTCGCCGTCACGCCGGGCCCGCCGTCGCCAGTTCCGCCACGGAGTCCCGCAGCACCCCCCGGTCGATCTTGCCATTGGCGTTCAGCGGCATGGCGGCCAGGTGGTGGAGCACCCGGGGCACCATGTGCAGCGGCACCTGCCGGCGCAGCCAGCGCCGCAACTGCGGCGCCTCCTCGCCCGTGTAGAAGCCGATCAATTCCGTCTCTCCTGTCCGGTTGACCGCGACGACGACGGCCTGGGTCACGCCGTCGTGCCGACGCAGCGCCGCCTCGATCTCACCGAGCTCGATGCGGTACCCGCGCACCTTCACCTGGTTGTCCAACCGGCCGAGGTGGACGAGGTTGCCGTCCTCGATGCGGACCCGGTCCCCGGTGCGGTAGTAGTGCTCGTCGGTGAGGCCGCCGCCTTCGTACGGTTCGGCGCCGTCGGGACCATACGTCAAGAATCGGCCGACATCGTCGCCGGAGTCCAGGTATCCGACGAACCGCTGCACCCCGCGTACGCACAGCTCGCCCTCCTGGGCCGCGTGGCCGTCCGCGCCGACGATCACGTGGTCGAGGAAGTCGTAGACCGGCCCGATCGGCACGGTGTCGTTGGAGGTCGCCGGCCACCGCAGCGGGTCGAGGTCCAGCCGGAACTCGGTGCAGGCCACCGTCAGCTCGGTCGGCCCGTACACGTTGGTGACGACGGCCCCCGGGGCGATCTCCTGCCACCGTTCGGCCTGCCGGTAGGTGAGCGGCTCGCCGATGAAGATGCTGTACCGCAGGTCGGTGACCTGCCCGGTGGGCAGGGTGCCCAGCTCGTCGCCGACCGAGACCACCGACGGCACGGAGAACCAGTGCGTGATCCGCCGGTCCCGCAGGTAGTCCACGGGGTTGAGCAGCTCGGCGCGGCGGGGCACGGCCAGGGTCGCGCCGCCGGCCCAGGTCACGAAGAGGTCGAACACCGACGGGTCGAAGGTGAGGTCGAAGGTGTGCGACACCCGCGCCCCCGGGCCCACGGCGAAGCGGTCGACGTTGTGGCGGACGTACGCCACCGCCGCGCGCTGCGGGACCGGCACCCCCTTGGGCCGCCCGGTCGACCCGGAGGTGAACAGGACGTAGGCCACGTCGTCCGGGCCGCCGCGGTAGCCGGCGAGGCTGACGCCGGTGCCGGCGAGCGCGCGGACCCGGTCGTCGTCGAGCGCGAGCACCGTCGGGGCGGCGTCGCCGAGGCCGTCGGCGAGTTGCGGCGCGCCGGACTCGTCGGCTACCAGCACGTCCACGCGGGCGAGGTCGCACACCCGCCGGTTACGCAGCACCGGGTAGCCCGGGTTGAGGGGGGTCACCGCCGCGCCGAGGCGCTGCGCGGCGAGGTAGCCGGCGAAGGCGGTGACGCTGCGCTGGGCGAGCAGCGCCACCCGGGCCGGCACGCCGCCGTGCCGGGCGACGATCTCCCCGGCCAGCGCGAGGGCGTGCCGGTGCAGATCCGCGTAGGAGACCTGGTCGCCCTCGACCTCCAGCGCGATCGCGTCCGGGTAACGGTCGACGGAGGCGGCGAACAGCTCGTAGAGGGTCGCCCCGGTCATGCCGGCACCACCTCCGACCAGTCCCGCAGCCCGGTGTCGGCGTCGTCGAGCGCCGGGGCGCGCAGCCGCAGCGAGGTCGGCCCGCAGGTGCGCTCGGGCCGCAGGTGCAGCAGTTGCACCCCCTCCTCGCCCGCCGGGCCCACGTCGGCCAGGCAGTCGCACGCGTCGTCGGCGAAGCCGGCGAACCGGTAGGCGACCTCCATGATCCGGTTGCGGTTCGTCGGCCGGAAGTCCGCGGCGAGGTGCACGCCGGCCCGCGCCGCCTGGTCACCGATCCAGCGCAGGATGATCGCGCCCGCGCCGAAGGACACCACCCGGCAGGAGGTGGCGAGCAGCTTCAGGTGCCACACGCCCGGGTGCCGGGCCAGCAGCGCCACCCCGACCGCGCCGTGCGGGCCGAACCGGTCGGTCATGCTGACCACCAGCACCTCGTGCCGCGGGTCGTCGAGCAGGCCGCGCAGCGTCGCGTCGGAGTAGTGCACGCCGGTGGCGTTCATCTGGCTGGTGCGCAGGGTCAGCTCCTCCAGGCGGGAGATGTCCTCGTCCCGAGCCCGGTCGATGACCATCTCCAGCTCCAGGCTGCGCAGGAACTCCTCGTCCGGGCCCTGGAAACCCTCCCGCGCGGTGTCCCGGCGGAACTTCGCCTGGTACATCTGCCGGCGGCGGCGGGAGTCCACCGTGACGGCCGCCGGGCTGAACTCGGGCAGGCCGGTCAGCGTCCCGGCCTGGTCGGCCCGGTAGCACCGGACCTCGGGCAACTGGTGGCCGATCTCGGCCAGCTCGGTCGGCTGGTCGTCGATGAACGCGATCGTGTTCAGGGCGAACTGGAGCTCGTCGGCGATCGCCCGGATCGAGTCCGGCTTGCGCCCCCAGCCGATCTGCGGGACGACGAAGTAGTCGGCCACGCCGAGTTCCACCAGCCGGGCCCACGCGTGCTCGTGGTCGTTGCGGCTGGCGACCGACTGGAGGATCCCCCGGGCGTCCAGGGTGGCGATGACCTCCCGCACCTCGTCGGGCAGGGTCACCTCGCCGTCCTCCAGCAGCGTGCCCCGCCACAGGGTGTTGTCCAGGTCCCAGACGAGACACTTCACCGTCGGTGGAGACTGGCTCACGGTCGTTCCCTTCGTCAGATGCGCCAGACCGTGGCCGCCCAGGCCGCCACGGGGCTGTTGTTGAGGACCAGGACGTGATCGCCGGGGCCGACGTCGCCACCGGCGAGGAGCCGGTCCAGGTTGAGCACGACGTCCATCGCGCCGAGGTGGCCGTACGCGGCGAGCTGGCGCTGGCAGACCGGGTGGATGGGCAGCCCGAGCAGGGACTGGTAGAAGCCGTACGCGCTCGCGGTCACGTTCTGCATGAGCGTCGCGGCGACGTCGGCCTTGGTGATCCCGGCGTCGGCGAGGACCGTCTCGACCATCCGGCCCAGCCGCTGCCGGCTGTGCAGGGCCAGCTCGAACCGGTAGCGGTCGGGCGACTCGCACTCCTCGCGCCACTCGTACCAGGGGGACTGCTTGTAGTCCACCCGGAACAGGTCGTGGAACGTGCCGTCGCTCTCCTGCCGGTGCGCCACCAGGGCCGGGCTGCCGCCGCGGACGATGGTCATCGCGTACGCCCCGTCGCCGATCACCGTCACCGGGAAGCGCACCCGGTCCACGCCGGTGGGGCGGCTGGCGTGTGCGATCAGCACGCTCTGCCGGCCCGGGTCGGCGACCAGGAGGTCCCGGGCCAGCGCCCAGGCGGCGCTGGAGCCGGTGCAACCGAGACCGTCCAGGGTGAAGGCGAACGCGCGGTCGAAGCCGCCGTCGAGTTGCAGCCGCCCCGAGTCGGAGCCGAGCAGGACGTCCGGCGCGCGCGACCCCACCATGATCAGCACGTCCGGGTCCAGCGGCGTCGCCTTGCCCAGCTCCTGACACGCCTGGACGGCGAAGTCCGTGGTCGGGGCGTCCGGGAACACGCCGACGCGGTCGATCCCGCAGGTGTCGACGAACTCGCGCTCCTCGGTCCGCAGCGCGTCGACCTCGGGCAGCCCGGCGACCGGGGTGGACCCCTCCGGCAGGACGCAGTGGATCGCCCCGATGCCGACGGTCATGACCAGGCCGCCAGCGCGTGGTCGGCCAGCATGAGCTGGGACATCTCGTTGCTCCCCTCGATGAGCTCCATGAGCTTGGCGTCCCGGTAGGCGCGGGCCACCGGGTGCCCGTCGCGGCTGCCGGCCGACGCGAGCACCTGCACCGCCGTGCTCGCCCCCTCGGCGGCCCGGGTGGCGGCGAAGTGCTTGGCCAGCACGGCGGCCATGACCAGGTCGGACGTCCGGGCGTCCCAGGCCCGGCTGGCGTGCTCGCACAGCCGGGTCGCGGCCTGCTCGGCGACCGTCAGCTCCGCCAGGTGCCGCCGCACGAGCTGGTGGGACGCGAGCATGGCCCCGCCCTGGGCCCGGGCGGCGGCGTGCCGGGCGGCCTCGGCCAGGCAACTGCGCAGGATCCCCACGCAGCCCCAGGCCACGGAGACCCGGCCGTACGTCAGCGCCGTGGTGGCGATCAGGCCAAGCGGCATGGCCGCCCCGCCGAGCACCGCGTCCCTGGGCAGGCGTACCCCGTCGAGGTGGACGTCGGCGTGGCCGGCGGCCCGGCAGCCGAGCGGGTCGGCCACCCGCTCGATGCGGACGCCCGGCGCGTCCGTCGGCACCAGCACCGCCGCCGCCTCGTCGCCGAAGCGGCCGAAGACCACCAGCAGGTCGGCGTACGCGCCGACGGTGATCCACACCTTCCGCCCGTCGACCCGCACGCCGGTGCCGTCCTCGCTGATCCGGGTGCTCATCGCGGACAGGTCGCTGCCCGCCCCCGGCTCGCTGAAGGCGACCCCGGCGAGGCTGCCGCTGGACAGCGCGGCCAGGTGGGCACGCCGCTGGGCGGCCGAGCCGAGGCGCAGGATGGTCCACGCCGCCATGCCCTGCGAGGTGAGGACGCTGCGCAGCGAGCTGCACCGGGCCCCGGTGGCGGCGGTCAGCTCGCCGTTGTCCAGGCTGGACAGTCCGAGGCCGCCGTACTCCTGGGGGATCTGCGCGCAGAGCACCCCCTTGGTGCCCAGCTCGCGCAGGGTCTCCAGCGGGATCCGGCCGGCGCGGTCCCAGGTTTCCGCGTGATCGCCGACGGCGGCGGCGACCAGCGCCGCCGCCTCCGACCACCGCTCAGCCATCGGAGTCCCCGCGCAGCCGCAGGACCAGCTCGGTCATCCGGTCGACCGTCCGGAAGTTGTCGAGCCGCAGGTCGGGCCCGCCGATGACGACGTCGAACGTCGACTCGATGTGCACCACCAGCTCCAGCGCGAACAGCGACGAGACCAGGCCGGCGGCGAAGATGTCGAGGTTCGGTTCGATGTCCTTCTTGGTCTGCCGCTCCAGGAACGCGGTGAGCTGGCCGCGGATCGATCCCGGGCTGAGGGTGTGCTGGTCGGTGGTGGATGAGCTCACTTGGTCCCCCTGTGCTCGTAGAAGCCACGCCCGGTCTTGCGCCCGAAGTCGCCGTCGGCGACCTTGGCCAGCAGCAGCGCGGATGGCTCGTAACCCTGGTCGCCCGTGCGGTCGCGGAGCACCCGCAGCGAGTCGACGACGTTGTCCAGGCCGATCAGGTCGGCGGTGGCCAGCGGTCCGGTGCGGTGCCCGAGGCAGCCGGTGAACAGCAGGTCGATCTCCTCCGGCGTGGCGAGCCCCTCGTCCGCGATCCGGGCCGCCTCGTTGATCATCCGTTGCAGCACCCGGTTGATGACGAAGCCCGGCCCGTCCCCGACCACCACGACCTCCCGGCCCATGCCGGTCAGGAAGTCCCGGGCGACGGCCAGCGCGGCCTCGGAGCTGCGCGGCCCCCGGACCACCTCCACCGTCTTGATCAGGTACGGCGGGTTCATGAAGTGGGCGCCGACGGTGCGCTCGGGGTGCGCGACCGAGCCGGCCAGCTCGTCCACCGGGATGGCGGAGGTGTTGGTGAGCACCAGCGCCTCCGGCCCGACGATCGCGGACACCTCGGCGAGCACCTTCGCCTTGACGTCGGCCAGCTCGGTGACGGCCTCGACGACCACGTCGGCGTCGGCGACGTCGGCCAGGTCCACGGTGGTACGCAGCTCGGCCACGTCCGTGCCGGTCTGCGCCCCCATCAGCCGGGCCAGCCGCAGGTGGCGGGTGACCTCGCCCCGGGCCCGGTCCAGCACGGCCCGGTCGACGTCGACCAGGGTGACCGGCAGGCCGTTGCCGACGGCGAGGGCGGCGATGGCGCTGCCCATCACTCCCGCGCCCAGCACGGCGACATGTCGCTGCTTCATACCCGCTCCTCGATCGCGTTGACGTCATCGCCCCGCCGCCCGGCGGGACCGGCCTGCCGTCCGGCCGGTCCGGCACCGCCGCCCCGTCCCGCCAGGTCGGGCAGGAGCGCGGCGAACTCCTCGTGGCGTCCGGCCAGGAACTCCAGGCCCCGGCGCAGCTGCTCGGGGGTGACTGCCGCGGAGAGGCCCTGCTTGCGCAGCCAGGGCTGCCAGCCCCGGACCTGCACGTCGTCCTCGGCCAGCTCGTGCCCCTCCAACTCGTAGAGGGCCACGGCCGACATGACCTCGCTGCCCCCGTCCAGCGCGCGCTCGGCCACCCGCCGCTGCCACTGCGGCAGCGGCATCGGCTCGGTCGCGAGCCCGGCCCGGCCGAGCATGTCGAACAGCTCCCGGGTGCTGATCGAACGCTCGTCGGCCAGGTGGTAGACCCGGCCGACCGACGACGGCGACAGCGCCAGCGACACGACCGCCCGGGCGACCACGTCGACCGGGGAGACCGGCTCGGCGCGCTCGTCGGTGGGGTGGGCGCCGATGGCGATGCCGCTGGCGAGCATCCGCCACACCAGGTCCTTGTTGTTGCAGGCCCCGGTGTCCCGGGCCGCCATGATCAGGCCGGGCCGGAACACCCGGCCACGGATGCCGGCCTCCTCGGCCTTCTCCAGCAGCCGCTCGCCGACCCACTTGCTGACCCCGTAGCCGCCCAGGTCGGAGTGCAGGGGCTGCCTGCGGGTCTCCAGGCGGGTGCCCGCCGTGCCCGACCCCGCGCCGGTCGCGGCCAGCGTCGACACGTAGCTGAAGTCGCGGATGCCGTGCCGGCACATCCAGTTCAGCAGGCCCGCCATCGGCAGGACGTTGTCCTCCCGCAGCGTCCGGTACGGCTCGGTGAAGACCACCCGGGCCGCGCAGTGCAGCACGTGCCCGACCTGGTCGGCGAGTTCGCCGTCGAGGTCCCCGGCGTCCGTGCCGGCGAAGGCCCGCAGGTCCGCCGGGACGACGCGGACCAGCTCGGGGTCCGGCTCCGGCAGGGCCAGACGCGCGGCGGTCTCCCGCAGCCGCCGCATGCCCGCCTGCTCGTCGGCCGCCCGCACGACGCAGTGGACGCGCCGGCCGGCGCGCTGCAACTCGTGCAGCAGGAACGCGCCGAGGTAGCCCGCCGCGCCGGTGAGCAGCACGTCCCGGCCCGGGGCGCGACGTGGGGCCAGCGGCCCGATCGGCAGCGCCAGGTCCGCGTCGATCAGCTCGCCGTCCCGGTCGGCCGCGCTCTGCCGGTCGGGGGTGACGCCGGCCCGGACGATCCCGGCGAGCCGGCGTACGGTGGCCCGGCTGCCGCCGGCCCGGTGCAGGTTGATCAGCACGCCGTACTGCTGCTGGATCCGCAGCACCATCTGCACGGACAGCAGCGACGTGCCGCCCAGCGCGCCGAACTCGTCGTCCAGCCCGACGTCGCCCCGGTCGAACAGCTCCCGCCAGATGCCGGCGACGCTCTCCTCGATGGAGTCCCCCGCCGCCGGCTCCGCGCCGACGGGCGTGGGCGTCGGTTGCCGGCGGAACACGTCGAGGTGGTCCAGCGGCCAGTACCGCTTGCGCTGGAACGGGTACGTCGGCAGGCGCAGCCGCCGCCCCCGGCCGCCGCTGGCCGCCTCCCAGTCCACCGGCACGCCGTGCAGCCAGGCGGTGCTCAGCGCCTCGTCCCAGCCGTCGTCACCGGCGGGCACCAGGACGCCCCGCGAGTCGGCCAGGCCGGCGTCGTCACCGGTCCCGCCCAGCACCACCGCGTACCGGTCCCCGGCGAGGTCGAGCCGGTCGACCACGGCCGCGCCGGGCAGCACTGCCCGCAGCGCGGCCAGCCTCGCGGGCTCCGCCTGCTCCCCCGCCACGATCACGGCGGTGCGGCGGGCGGCCCGCACGGTGCGCACGGCCGGGGGGCGGGGCAGCCGCAGCGCCGCCGCGAGCCGGTCGGCCGGCGCGGTCACCACCCGCCGCTCGTCGAAGACGGCCCGCCCGACCCGCAGCGTGTACGCGACGTCCGCCGCCTGCGCGGGGTCGCTGTCGATCCGGTCGGCCAGCGCCCGGCACAGCTGGTCCAGCTCCACCCGGCTGCGGGCGGAGACGTTCAGCCGGACGACGGGCGCAGCCGGCGCGGGCCGCCGGACCGGCGCGGGCGGGGCGGCCACCACCATCGTGGCGTTGGTGCCGCCCACGCCCATCGAGTTGACCAGCACCAGCCGGTCCGGCTCGGGGCACTCGCGGCGGGTGGTGGTGACGAAGAACGGGCTCTTCTCCAGCTCCGCCGGGTCGCGGGCCACGTCGAACGTCGGGTGCGGGGGCAGCGAGCCGGTGCCGGCCACGTGGATCGCCTTGATCAGCCCGGCGATGCCGGCGGCCGGGCCGAGGTGCCCGATGTTGGACATCACCGAGCCGAGGCCGCAGTAGCCCACCTCGTCGGTGCTGCGCCGGAACGCCTCGGTCAGGGCCAGCAGCTCGATGTGGTCGCCCAGCGGCGTGCCGGTGCCGTGGGCCTCGACGTAGCGGACCGCGTCGGCGGAGACGCCCGCGACCGACAGCGCCGCCGCGATCACGTCGGCCACCCCGTCGAGGTTCGGGGCGGCGTAGCCGAGGCGCGCGCCGCCGTCGTTGCCGACCGCCGAGCCGCGCAGGACGGCCAGCACGGGGTTGCCGTCGGCGAGCGCGTCGGCGAGCCGGCGCAGGGCCACCACCCCGACCCCGGAGCCGTACGTGGTGCCGCTGCTGCTCGCGTCGAAGGAGCGGACGTAGCCGTCCTCGGAGACCCACGCCCCGGGGATCGGCTGGTAGCCGAGCAGCGGCTCCACGACGGTCGCGCCGCCGGCGAGGACCACGTCGCACTCCCCGGCGAGCAGGCTCAGCATGCCGTAGTGCACCGCGTACAGCGACGAGGAGCAGCCCGTCTGGACGCTGACGGACGGCCCGCGCAGGCCGAGCTTGTAGGCCGTCCGCGAGGTCATGAAGTCGGCCTGCCCGCCGACGGTCAGGTCGAGGTCGCCGATCGCGGCGGCGAGCCCGTGGTCGCGGACCTTGGCGGCGAAGACGGCCGCCGAGTAGTTGCCGGCGGCGCTGCTGGCGAACACGCCGGTCACCAGGCGGTCCGCGCCGGGCGCCAGGCCCGCCGACTCCAGCGCCTCCCAGCAGGACTCCAGGAAGATGCGCTGCTGCGGGTCGATGGCGTCGACCTCGCGGGGGGTGTAGCCGAAGAAGTCGGCGGCGAAGTCGGCCACCCCCGGCAGGGTCGCGCCGACCCGGACGAAGCCCGGCTGGCGCGTCTCCTCCTCGGTGTGGCCGGCCGCGCGCAGTTGCTCGTCGGTCAGCTCCCGCATCGAGACGACGCCGGTGTCGATGTTGCGCCAGTACTGCTCGGGGTTCCACGCGTCGGGGAAGCGGCAGGCCGTCCCGACGACGGCGATGTCGGTGTCGGAGATCTCGGTCATGACGGTCGGGGCACCTCCGCCGTGCGGGCCCGGCCGAGCAGGGCGCGGCGCTGGCTGGCCCCGGTCACCTGCTGCCGGGGCTCCTCGCCGCCGCCGGCCAGCAGCCTGGCCTGCGCCCGGATCGTGGCGTGCTGGAACAGGTCGGCCACCCGCAGCGACCGCTCGGTGAGCTCGTGCAGGTCCTCCCAGAGCATGATGAGCAGCAGCGAGCTGCCGCCGGCCTCCAGGAAGTTCTGGTCCGGGTCGAGGCTGCCGGGATCGTCGACGTCGAGCACCTCGGCCCAGGCGGCCCGGACCCGATCGAACAGTTGGTCCTCCGTCAGGGTGGTCAATGTCCCTCCAGTGGTCGAGCGGTGGGCTGCCGGATGAGGTCGTCCGCCGCGGCGGTGACCGCGTGCAGGACGGCGTGCGCGGTGGCGGGGTCGAAGAGGGCGGCGGAGTACAGCAGCTCCCACCGCAGGTCCTGCCGCCGGTCGACGACGGTGAGTTCGAGCTCGTACTTGAGGTGCAGCGGGTCGAGCGGGCGGACCGTGGCGGTGACGTCCGGCCCGAGGTCGGGAGGTGCCAGTTCGCCGTCGGCGGCGCTGAGGTAGACCGGCGTCACCGGGGGGCGACCGAGGTCACGGTCGGGATGCAACGCGGCGGCGACCGCGTCGAACGGTGCCGCGGAGTGCCGGAAGCTGAGGTTCGCCGCGTCCCGCACCCGGGCCAGCAGCTCCTGCCAGGTCGGCTCGCCGCTGGTGTCGGCGCGCAGCACGAGCGTGTCGATGAACAGGCCCACCGCGTCGGCGCTGCGCGCCCCCGTCCGCTGCGACCACGGGAAGGCGAACAGGAAGTCGCGCTGGCCGCCGACCCGGGCCAGCGCCACCGCCAGCAGCGCGGCCGAGACCATGAACATCGTGCAGCCGGCGTCCGCCGCGACCTTGCGCAGCAGGTCGGCGCGGGTCGGGTCGAGGTCGTACGCCAGCCGGCCCGCCCGGGTCTCCTGGGTGTCGCCGCGGCCCCTGTCGTACGGCAGGGCCACGTCGACCGGCGCGCCGGTGAGCGCCTCCACGACCGCGCGGGTGTCGGCCTGCGCGGCGTCGTCGGGGTCGGTGTGGCCCGTCCCGGGCACCGGCTCGGGCAGGTCCTCGCCCCGGTAGGCCGCCGCGATCTGGCGCAGCAGCAGTTGCCGCGACCAGCCGTCGAAGACGATGTGGTGGACGACGACGACGAGGGTGACGCCCCGCCCGCCCCGGTCCAGCAGGTGCGCCCGGGCGGGGGCGGCGCGGGCCAGGTCGAAGCCGGTCCAGCTCCACTCCGCGACGGCCTCGCGCGCCTGCTCGTCGGTCCAGTCGGCGGCGTCCACCACGGTGACGTCACCGGCCGGGCCGTCCGTGCGGTGGTAGACCCGGCGCTGCCGGCGGTCGAGCTCGAAGCGGGCCCGCAGCGCCGGGTGCCGGGCGAGCACGGTCCCGACGGCGGCGCGCAGCCGCTCGACGTCGACGCCACCGGCGAGGTCCACCACCGTGGGCACCAGGTACGCCTGCCGCAGCCACGGCAGGCGGTCGACGGACCAGAAGCGTTGCTGCGCGGGGCTGGTGGCCTGCCGGCCGTCGCTTCCCGTCGGCGGCGCGGCCGCCACCCGGGGCGGGGCCGCGAGGAGCCGGGCCAGCCCGGCCACCGTCGGGTCGGCCAGGAAGTCCCGCGCCGACAGGACGGTGCCGTCCTGGCGTTCGATGCGGCGCAGCATCGTGACGACCAGCAGGGAGTGGCCGCCGAGGGCGAAGAAGTCGGCCGCCGGGGTCAGCCCGGCGGCGACCGCCTCCGGCGGCTCGTCGACGAGGTCGGCCAGCGCCACGGCGAAGCACTCGGCGGCGCGGCGCAGCGCGCCCTCGGGCACCGGGGCCGCCCCGGCCGTGGCGGGCGTCGCGTCCGGCGCGGCCGCCGTCGCCCACGCCGGGTCCGGCCCGAACCGGGCCAGCTCCGCCAGGGGCACGGCGTACCGTTCCGTCACGGCCCCGAGCAGCCCGAGGTACGCCTCGGCCAGCGCCGTCACCACCGGCCGGGGGTAGCGGGCCAGGTCGTGCTCCCAGCGCGCGTACCAGCCGTCGGCCCGCTCCTCGACGGTGAGCATCAGGTCGAACTTGGCGGTGCCGTTGGGCAGCACCTCGGGCAGCGCCCAGCGCACCGGCACCTCGGGGCCGGGCACGGGGAAGTTCTGCAACGCGAAGGCGACCTCGACCAGCTCGGCCCGGGCCGCGGCGGTGAGCCGGTGGTACGGCAGGCGCTGGTAGAGCAGGGTGCGGAACGCCTCGCCCCGGGCCTGGGCGCACAACTGCGCGAAGTCGTCCGCGCCGCCCAGCGCCGCCCGCAACGGCACGGTGTTGACGAAGAAGCCGACGACGTCGTCGGCCTCGGGGCCGGGCCGGTTGGCGGCGATCACCCCGTAGCGGAAGGTGTCCCGCCCGGACCAGAGGCTCAGCAGCACCTGGAACGCGGTGCCGAACAGCACGAACGGCGTGACGCGGTGTTCGGCGGCCAGTGCGGTGGCGCGGTCCCAGAGCCCGGCGGGGAGGGCGGTGACGACCTCGCCGCCCGCCCGCTCCACCGCGCGGCCGGGGGCGGCGGGCAGCGCCCCGGCGAGGGTGAGCCCGGGCCCGGCGGCGAGGAGTTCCGCCGCCCGCTCCGTCACCGCGGCGCGCGTGTCGGGTCGGCTGCCCGCCTCCCGGTCGCGCCGGGCCAGCTCGGCGAAGCGGACCCCGACGGCGGGCAGCCGGGGCGGCCGGCCGTCGACGCCGGCCGCGTAGGCCGTGGCGAGGTCGGCGCAGAGCCGCCCCATCGACCAGCCGTCGAAGGCGATGTGGTGCAGGACGAGCAGCACCGCGTCCCCGCCGGTGAGGCCGGTGAACGCGACGCAGCGCAGCACCTGGCCGGTGGCGAGGTCGAGGGGCTCGGCGCAGAGCCGGCGTACCTCGTCCTCGACGTCGGCCCAGGAGCCGCCGGGGGCCCGGACCACCCGGACCGGGACGTCGGCCGCCGGGCCGACGAACTGCTCCGGCTCGTCGCCGCGCAGCCGGTAGCCGGTGCGCAGGGGCTCGTGCCGGGCCACCACCGCGGTCAGCGCGACGCCGAGCACCGCCGGGTCGACCCGGCCCTGCCAGCGCAGCAGCACGGGGACGAGGTAGGTGGCCGCGCCGGGGGCGGCCGCGTCGATCAGCCACAGTCGTTCCTGCGCGAGGGACAGCGGGGCGCACTCCGGGCTGTCGGCCGCCGGGTGGCCGTTCTGTGGGAAGTCCGCGCGTGGGATATCGGTCTCCCGCGCCGACCCGGGCGCTCGGGTGTCCATTCGGGTTCCTTCCGTTGGCTGCGCTCGCCGGGGTCGACCCGGCGACCGCTTCACGCGTCGGCGTGCTCCGGACGGTCGCTCAGTGCGTGCGGTCGATCAGTGCGTGTAGTCGCTCAGTGCGTGCGGTCGAGCGCGACCCTGATCTGGTCGGCCAGGTGGGCGAACGACTCGGCCAGCAGCACGTCGTGCGGCTCGGACCGGACGCCGAGGCGGTCCTGGACCCGCCCGGCGAGCTGGACGGCCATGATCGAGTTGCCGCCCATCTCCAGGAAGTTGCGGGTCGCGGTGGGCTCGCTGCCGACCACGTCCCGCCAGATCCCCCGGAGAGCGGCGGTCACCGGATCGGCCTCAACGCCGCCGTCGGCGGTGCCGGCCACGGCGGCCGCGCCGGCACCGGTGGTGGCGGCGGTGTCGGTGTCGGCCCCCGGCGCGGCCGGGTCGGGGGCTGCGGCCTCCGGGCCGGACTCCGCCAGCAGCCGGGCGATCGCGGCCCGGTCGACCTTGCCGGTCGGCCCGGTCGGCGGCCGGTCGAGCGGCACCCACCGCGACGGCACCATGTAGTCGGGGACCCGCTCCGCCAGCCGGCGGGCCAGCTCGGTGCGGTCCCACCGCCCGGCCGCCGGCACGACGGCGACGGCGAGCAGCGCCTGCGGCCCGTCGCCGAGCTTCTCGGCGAACGCCGCGTCGGCCAGGCCGGTGGCGGTGATCGCCAGCTCGATCTCGTCCAGCTCGATGCGGAAGCCCCGCACCTTCACCTGCCGGTCCCGCCGGCCCAGCACCTCGACGAGACCGTCGGGAAGCCGGCGGGCCAGGTCGCCGGAGCGGTAGAGCCGCCCGTCGTCGCCCGGCCGGGTGACGAACCGCTCGGCGGTCAGGTCGGGACGGCCCAGGTAGCCCAGGGCGACGCCGGGCCCCCCGATGCACAGCTCGCCGACCTCGCCCGCGGGGACCTCGGCGAGGTCCGGGCCGAGCACGTACAGGCTGGTGCGCTGGAGGGGGCGGCCCACCGGCACCCGTTCCCGGCCCGCCAGGCTCTCCAGGGTGCAGTCGTGGTACGCGGCGAAGGTGGTGGTCTCGGTCGGGCCGTACCCGTTGACCAGCCGCGCGGGCGGCGAGCCGGCGAGCACCCGGCGCGCGGCGGACAGGTCGAGCTGCTCGCCGCCGACGAGGACGGTGCCGACGGTCCGCAGCGCGGCCGGCCGTTCCCGGGCGATCATGTGGAACAACGAGGTGGTCAGGAACAGCACGTCGATCGACAGGCCGGCCAGGTGCGCCGTCCACTCGTCGAGGGGCAGGTCGGTCACCGCGGGCAGGGGCACCACGCAGCCACCGGCGGCGAGCGCGCCCCAGACCTCGAAGGTGCTGGCGTCGAACGCCGGATTCGAGGTGTGGGCGACGCGGTCGCCGGGCGCGACGGTGCAGAACAGCGGCTCGACCACCAGTCGGGCCACCGCCCGGTGCGGGACCACGACCCCCTTCGGCTCGCCGGTCGAGCCGGACGTGAACATCACGTAGACCGGATCGTCCGCGTCGACCACCGGGTCCGGGTCGGCGCCGGGTGCGGCCGGGCCGATCGGGTCCGGGCCGGACGCGGTCGGGTCGCCGGCCACGGCCGGGTCGACGCGCCGGGCGGTGCCGAGCCACGGCTCGTCCCGGTCGGCGATCACCACGGAGACGCCTGCGGTGTCCAGCGTCCGGCGCACCCGGTCCACCGGTGCCGCCGGGTCGACCGGCAGGTACGCCGCGCCGGCACGCGCCACCGCGAGCATCGCCACGATCAGCGACCGGCCGCGTGGCAGGGAAAGGGCCACCACCTCGCCCCGGCCGACGCCCAGCCGGCGCAGGTACGCGGCCAGCGCGCCGGAGGACCGCCACAATTGCGCGTAGCTCGTCGCTTCTTCGCAGGTCGGATCGATAATGGCCGGGCTGTCCGGTCGACTCTGGACCCAGCGCTCCACGAGTGACGGAACCGACCGCGAACAATCTGCTGGCAACACATTCCCCCCTGAATGCGCTAGCGACAACGAGCGGGAACATCATGGATGACAATGGCTTCCCGCGGCAGTCCCGCGTCACGTTACCAAGATGCCACGGAGGGCAATAGTGATCCACCTCACAGCAGCTCGCCCGGCGCGAGCGGGCCGCCCGGGGTGAAAATGGACCGAATCGCACCGGATCCGGTGACCCAACGTGAATAGCTGAAGCCGCTACGCATCGTTCCGACCGCCGGCCCGCCGCGCCACAACGCCACCTCAGAACAGCTATGACCAGCAATTTCCCGCCACCGCCACCGCCCCGCCCGGGCACCTCGGAACACGCCGCCGAGCCACATTACGGAGGGTAACCGGCCTTCGGGACTGGCCGGAGTCCGTTATCATCGCGGACACTTCAATCGTGGAGCGCACCCCGACACCGGCAATTCCGGACCATCCTCGAATGGTTCGTCGCGCCACCTGCATTAATGCTGGCCAAACCCGGCCTTGCGCTGACGTGTCACATTCACGTCGGCCAACGGGTCGATCTCCCCGTGCCCGCCTCAGGTGATCGCGCGGGCCGGCGGCGACCGGAACGGGAGGACAGGCTCGTGAACCCATCCACGTCAACGATCGATACAGCCCACTTCCGCTACGTACTGGGGCATTTCGCCACCGGTGTCACGACGGTGACGGCCCTCGACCCCGCGTCCCGCCGGCCGGTCGGCCTCACCGTGAACTCGTTCGCGTCCGTCTCGTTGCGCCCGCCGCTGGTCTCCTTCTGCGTCAGCCGGGACAGCGGGAGCTGGCCGGTCATGCGCACCGCCGACCGGCTCTGCGTGAACATCCTCGGCGTCGAGCAGCGGGCCGTCTGCGAACGCATGGCCGCCCCCCGGGTCGACCGGTTCCAGGGCCTCGACTGGGAGCTGTCCCCCGGCGGCGCTCCGGTGCTGGCCGGCGTGGTGGCCTGGGTGGAGGGCGCGGTGGAGGCCGAACACGACGCCGGCGACCACGTCATCGTGGTGCTGCGGGTGCACCACCTGCACGGCCAGCCGGACGGGCAGCCCCTGCTGTTCCTCGGCGGCCGGTACGGCCGCTTCGCCCACTGAGCGCGACGGCGCGCGCACCCCGGGCGGCGGAGGCCCGGCCGCCTCCTGCCCGGGGAGGAGGCGCAGGTCGTCCCTGGGCGGGAGCGGCCGCTGGCCGGCGCCGGATACGGTCGGTACATGACTGATCAGCACCCCGCGCTCGCGCTGCGTGGCCTCGCCAAGCGGTTCGACGGCAAGGTGGCGGTGGCCGGTGTCGACCTCGACGTGCCAGCCGGCTCGTTCTACGGGCTGCTCGGCCCGAACGGGGCCGGCAAGACCACCACCCTGTCCATGGCGGTCGGGCTGCTGCGCCCCGACGCGGGGGGCGCCTGGGTGCTCGGGCACGACGTGTGGGCCGACCCGGTCCGGGCGAAGCAGCTCCTCGGCGTGATGCCCGACGGGGTGCGCCTGTTCGACCGGCTCAGCGGGGCGGAGTTGCTGGCGTACCACGGTCTGTTGCGCGGCATGGACCCGGCGGTGGTCGACCAGCGCGCGGCGGAACTGCTCGACGTGCTCGCCCTCGGCGACGCCGGCCGGACGCTGGTCGTGGACTACTCGGCCGGCATGAAGAAGAAGATCGGCCTGGCCTGCGCGCTGCTGCACGGGCCCCGGCTGCTGGTGCTCGACGAGCCGTTCGAGGCGGTCGACCCCGTGTCGGCGGCCCTGATCCGGGACATCCTGCACCGGTACGTCGTCGGCGGCGGGACGGTCATCTTCTCCAGTCACGTCATGGAGGTCGTCGAGCGGCTCTGCTCGCACGTGGCGATCCTCGCCGAGGGGACGATCAAGCGGGTCGGCACGCTCGACGAGGTGCGCGGCGACCGCTCGCTGGAGGACGTGTTCGTCGAGGTGGTCGGCGGGCGCACGGCGACCGGCGAGGAGCTGGCGTGGCTGTCCCGGTGACCGGTCCGCAGCAGCGGGAGGCGGGCCCGGCCATGGCGGTGACCGGGCCGGCGGGTCAGCCGGCCGGGTGGGCCCGGCCCGTCTCCGCCCGGCACTTCGTCCGGCTGAAGCTGCGGGTGATGGGCAACAACTTCCGGGGCCAGGGCTGGCGGATCGCCATGTTCGTGGGCGGGGTGGTCGCCGGGCTCTGGTTCGCCACCACCGGCTTCTTCCTGCTGGCCGCGCCGGGGCTGGCCGACGAGCCGACGTACGCGATGATGGCCGCCGCGTTCGGCGGCGGCCTGCTGGTGCTCGGCTGGCTGCTGCTGCCGCTGGTCTTCTTCGGGGTGGACGAGACGCTCGACCCGGCCCGGTTCGCCCTGCTGCCGCTGTCCCGGCGCACCCTGGTCACCGGGCTGTTCGCCGCCGCGCTGGTCAGCGTCCCGGCCGCGGCGGCGCTGATCGCGGCCGGCGGGCTGGTGCTCACCTCCGGCCTGCTCGGCGGCGCGGTCGCGGCGCTCGTCGCGGCCGTCGGGGTGGTCGCCGGGCTGCTGCTCTGCGTCGCCGCCAGCCGGGCGATGACCAGCGCGTTCGCGACGATGTTGCGGTCCCGTCGGGTACGCGACCTGGCGGCCGTGCTGCTGGCGGTGCTCGCCGCGCTGCTCGGCCCGTTGCAGATCGTGGTGCTCGCCGCCGTGCAGCAGGCCGACTGGGACCGGCTGGCCGGGGTGGCCCGGATCGTCGGTTGGACCCCGTTCGGCGCGCCGTGGACGGTCGGCGTCGACGTGGCCGAGGGACGGGCCTGGGCCGTGCCGGTGAAGCTGCTGATCACCGCGCTGACGATCGGCGCGCTGCTGTGGTGGTGGTCCCGGTCGCTGGAGTCGGCGATGGTCGGCACGGCCAGCGGCGGCCGGACCGGGGCGCGCGGCGGCGCGGCGAAGACCGGCGACGGTCCGGCGGGGGCCGGAGCCGGTGCGGTCGGGCAGCTCTTTCCGTGGGCGGTCGGCTGGGCGCGCCGGGACCGGTTCGGCGCGCTGGTGGCCCGGGAGTGCCGCTACTGGTGGCGGGACGCCCGCCGGCGGGCCAACCTGATCACGATCGCCGTGGTCGGCATCTTCGTGCCGGTGATGGTCAACTTCGGCGGGGCGAGCTTCTCCACCGGGGAGGGCGTGGAGTTCGCCACCCCCGACTCGTCCCCCGTGCTGGTCAGCATCTCGATGGTGTTCGTCGGCCTGCTCGCCTCGGTGACCCTGGCCAACCAGTTCGGCTTCGACGGCAGCGCGTACGCGGCGAACGTGGTCGCGGGCGTTCCCGGCCGGCTGGAGCTGCGGGCCCGGATGGCCGCCTTCTCGGTGTACGTCCTGCCGATGCTCGCCGTCGTCACGGTGGTCCTGGGGGTGCTGCTGGGTCGGCCGGCGTGGCTGGGCGTGATGGCGGGCAGCCTCCTCGCCACCTACGGGGCGGGGCTGGCGATCAGCGCGTTCGTCTCGGTGCTGGGGGCGTACTCGCTGCCGGAGACGAGCAACCCGTTCGCGATGAACAGCGGGGCGGGCGTCGCGAAGAGCTTCCTCACCCTGCTGTCGATGCTCGGCACGGCGGTGGCGAGCGTCCCGATGGTGGTCGCCGCGGCGCTGCTCGGCGACGCCTGGCTCTGGCTGGCCCCGCCGGTGGGGCTGGCGTACGGGCTGGGCGCGGCGCTGCTGGGCGCGTACCTGGCCGGTGACGTGCTGGACCGGCGGGCCTCCGAACTGCTGACGGCCGTGACCCCGCGCCGCTGAGCCCGGTTCAGCGGCGGCGCAGGAACGCGTAGAACAGCGCGCTGTTGCTGGAGGAGCTGACGTTGACCAGTTCCCACCCGTAGTGGCTGAGGTATTCGACGGCCTCCAGGAGCTGGGTGACGCCGCTGGTGCTGAGTCGCGGACGGGCGGCGACGGCGAGGTGCCGGTGGGGATAACCCCGGAAGTCCACCTCGTTGCGGAGCACGGCGTCGGCGGCCACGACGCGGGCCTGGGCGAGCTGCTGCGGCGTCACGGGACTCATGCCCGGCACGATAGGAGCCCCCCGCACCCGCACCGGCCCGCGCCTGCGCCGGCCCGGGCCTGCGCCGGCCTCGCCCGGGCCGGGGCGGGGCGTGCCGGCGCGGGGCCGGCCTGGTCGGCGGGCGGCACAATGGGGCGATGCCTGTCGTCGAGTCGGTGATCACCGTCCCGGTGCCGCCCGAGCTGGCCTTCGCGGTGTCGCAGACCGTCGCGCCGGTGCGCTACCGCTGGGACCCGTTCGTCCGCGAGCAGCACTTCACCGACGGGGCCACGCGCCCGGGCAAGGGCGTGCGCACCTTCACCCGTTCCCGGCACGGCCTGACGATGGTCAGCGAGTACGTCTCCTTCGCCCCGCCGAGCCACGTCGGGATGAAGATGGTCCGGGGCCCGTGGTTCTTCGAGATGTTCGCGGGCGGGTGGCGGTTCGCCCCCGGCCCGGATCCCGGCACGTCGGTCGCCACCTGGCGGTACCACTTCCGCTGCCGGCCGGCGTTCCTGCGCCCCGTCGCGCACCGGGTCGGCAGGTGGCTGCTCGGCCGGGACATCCGTCGCCGGATCACCGGGTACGCCGCCGGCTGCACCGACCCGGAGGTGCTGGCCGCCGCCCGCCGCACCCTGCGCTCCGACGAGTGACCGCAGGGCCCCGTGCGCCGCGCCGACGGGCCACCGCGTTCCGTCGCTCTCCGTGGTCATCCCTTCCCGACCCTCCACGCCTGCGCCTCCCTTTGCTCTGCACCCACCCGCGCAACACCCTCGTGAGCTGCGAGAGTTCGGGGGCCGACGAAAGCGGGACTGCAGGGACGGCTCACGCTTGGTGAGCGATGCGTATCCGGGTGCAGAGCAAAGGGGATACACGGGGGTCGCGGTGCCGGAGAGAGCGGGAGGGCTGCGACCGTCGCGGTCCGGCCGCGGGCGGGCGTGAGCGCAGGCCCCGGCGGAAGGGCCCGACCGGCGGTTGGCGGGGGCCGGGTGGGGTCACAATGTTTCACGTGAATCCAGAGCCGGGCGCCGAGATCCACCACGTCGACCCGTTCGCCGTACCGGCGGGACAGCGGTCCCCGGCCCGGCGGCTGCGGGGCCGACTCGCCGCGCCGGTGACGCTGTGGACCGCGCCGGGCCCCGCCGGCCTGACCGTGTCGTCCACGCTGGTCGCCGAGGGGGAGCCGGACCGGCTGCTGGGCCTGATCGACGCGGAGTCGGACCTGTGGGCGGCGGTCGAGGCGACGGGGCGGTTCGCCGTCGCGCCGCTGGGCCCGCCGCACCGGCAGCTCGCCGACCGGTTCGCCGGCCTGTTCCCGTCGCCGGGCGGCCTCTTCGCCACCGACACCTGGACCGAGACCGAGTACGGCCCGGTGCCCGCCGACGCCGCCGGCTGGGCGGGGTGCCGGCTCGACACCGCCCGCGAGTACGGCTGGGCGCTGCTCGTCGAGGCCACCATCGAGCGCATCGACCTGCCGCGGGAGGGCGACCCGCTGCTGCACTACCGGGGTCGCTACCACGAGTTGAGCTGACCAGCAGCTACCGGTCACCGGAGTGACCTGAGTCACTCGGCGCAGGCAGGCGACCGCTCGGCGCAGGTGGTGACCGCCGTCGATCCACGTCTTCCCGGGCGGGGCGTGCGGTTCCTACCGTGCGCGAAACCCCCACGCCTGTGAAGGTGGTGATCCACAGATGTCCACGGACACACCCCCGCCGGACGCACCGACCGAGCCGGAGACGCCGGCCCCGGCCGCGTCCACGGCGGACCGGTACCTCGCCGTACAGCGATCGGACGAGTTCGCCGGGTTGCGTCGCGCTCTGCGCGGCTTCATCTTCCCGATGACCGTCGCGTTCTTCCTCTGGTACGCGCTCTACGTGATCCTCTCCGCGTACGCGCGGGACTTCATGGGCACGCGGCTGTTCGGCAGCAACATCAACATCGCCCTGATCTTCGGCCTGCTCCAGTTCGTCTCGACGTTCCTGATCGCCTGGCTCTACTCCCGGTTCGCCGACCGGAAGATCGACCCGATCGCCGACCGCATCCGCGCCGAGATGGGGGAGGTGACCCATGGAGACGGTCCTCGCGGCTGAGGCGGGCAGCGGCACCGCCCGCAACCTGACCATCACGCTGTTCCTGGTGTTCGTGGCGGTGACCCTGGCCATCACCATCTGGGCCAGCCGGCAGACCAAGACCGCCACCGACTTCTACGCGGGCGGCCGGTCCTTCTCCGGCTTCCAGAACGGCATGGCGATCGGCGGCGACTACATGTCGGCCGCGTCCTTCCTCGGCATCGCCGGCATCATCGCCCTCTACGGCTACGACGGCTTCCTCTACTCGATCGGCTTCCTGGTCGCCTGGCTGGTGGCGCTGCTGCTCGTCGCCGAGCTGCTGCGCAACTCGGGCCGGTACACGATGGCGGACGTGCTGGCGTTCCGGATGCGCCAGCGGCCGGTGCGCACGGCGGCGGCGGTCTCCACCATCACCGTGTCGATCTTCTATCTGCTGGCCCAGATGGTCGGCGCGGGCGCGCTGGTGGCGCTGCTGCTGGGCATCAAGCCGGGCACCACGTTCCTCGGCATGGACGCCGACACCGCGAAGGTCGCCACGATCATCATGGTCGGCGCCCTGATGATCATCTACGTCACCGTGGGCGGCATGAAGGGCACCACGTACGTCCAGATCGTCAAGGCGTTCCTGCTGATGACCGGCGCGCTGGTGATGACCCTGCTGGTCCTGGCGAAGTACAAGTTCAACCTGTCGTCGCTGCTCGGCGACGCCGCCGCCCGCTCGGGCAAGGGCAGCGCCTTCCTCGAACCCGGCCTGCGCTACGGCGTCGAGGTGGCCGGCAACGCGACGCAGACCTTCTACAACAAGGTCGACCTGCTCTCGCTCGGCATCGCGCTGGTGCTCGGCACGGCGGGCCTGCCGCACATCCTGATCCGCTTCTACACCGTGCCGACCGCCAAGGCGGCCCGCAAGAGCGTGCTCTGGGCGATCGGCATCATCGGCTCGTTCTACCTGCTCACCCTGGCCCTCGGCTTCGGCGCGGCGGCGCTGGTGGGCGGCCCGGCGATCACCGCCCAGGACAAGGCCGGCAACACCGCCGCGCCGCAGCTCGCCGAGAGGCTGGGCCTCGACTTCCTCGGCGGCGACCTCGGCGGCGCGACCATGCTGGCGATCATCGCGGCGGTGGCCTTCGCCACCATCCTGGCCGTGGTCGCCGGGCTCACCCTGGCCTCGTCGTCCAGCCTGGCGCACGACTTCTACGCCAACGTCATCAAGAACGGGCAGGCGTCGGAACGCCAGGAGGTCCGGGTGGCCCGGGTCTCGGCGCTGGTCATCGGCGCGGTCTCGATCGCCCTGTCGATCTACGCGCAGAGCCTGAACGTGGCCTTCCTGGTGGCGCTCGCGTTCGCGGTGGCCGCCTCGGGCAACCTGCCGGCGATCCTCTACAGCCTGTTCTGGAAGCGGTTCAACACCTCCGGCGCGGTCTGGGCGATCTACGGCGGCCTGCTCGCCGCCGTGCTGCTGGTGTTCTTCTCGCCGGTGGTCTCCGGGGCGCCGACGTCGATGTTCCCGGACCACGACTGGCACTGGTTCCCGCTGTCCAACCCGGGCATCCTCTCCATCCCGTTCGGCTTCCTGTGCGGGTGGATCGGCACGATGATCTCCAAGGAGAGCGACGAGGACAAGTACGCCGAGCTGGAGGTGCGTTCCCTCACCGGCGCGGGCGCGCACTGAGGCCGGTACGCACCGGCCCGGGTGCGTACCGATCCCGCTCGGCCCCGCACCGGCCGAGCTGGTTAAAAGGGGCCCCCTGTACAACGTTTCGCGTTAACAGGGGGCCCTTCCTTCCCTCTCGTACCTGTATAGGCTGGTCGGTATGAAGGTTGCCCCGCGCTTCGGTCCCGGTCACCGCGTCCTCGTCACCGGCGGCGCCGGCTTCGTGCCGTCGCACCTGGTCGACACACTCGTCGCCCGTGGCTGCACGGTGGTGGCGCTGGACAACTTCGTCACCGGCTCCAAGGACAACGTGGCCCACCTGCACGACAAGCCGAACTTCACGCTGGTCGAGGCGGACATCTCCGACGGGCTGCCGACCCACCACCCGGCGCTGGCCGAGCGGTTCGACGCGATCATGCACATGGCGTCCCCGGCCAGCCCCACCGACTTCGCCACCCTGCCGGTGGAGATCCTCCGGGTCGGGTCGGTGGCGACCCTGCACCTGCTGGACCGCGCGGTCGCCGACGGCGCCCGGTTCCTGATGGCCTCCACCTCCGAGGCGTACGGGGACCCGAAGGAGCACCCGCAGCGCGAGACCTACTGGGGCAACGTCAACCCGATCGGCGTACGCAGCGTCTACGACGAGGCGAAGCGGTTCTCCGAGGCGGCCACGATGGCCTACCACCGGTACCGGGGGCTGGACGCCGCGATCGTGCGGATCTTCAACACGTACGGCCCGCGGATGCGGCCGGACGACGGCCGGGCGATCCCGACGTTCATCTCGCAGGCGCTGCGCGGCGAGCCGATCACCGTGCACGGCACCGGCAACCAGACCCGGTCGATCTGCTACGTCGAGGACCTGGTGCGCGGCATCCTGCTGCTGCTCGACTCGACGGAGACCGGCCCGGTCAACTGCGGCACCGAGCACGAGCTGACCATGCGGCAACTGGCCGAGTTGATCGTGTCACTCTCCGGCAGCACGTCCGAGGTGACGTACGTCACCCGGGCGGCAGACGACCCGGAGATGCGCCGCCCCGACCTGACCCTCGCCCGTGAACTGCTCGGATACGAGCCGGCGGTGGCGCCCGAAGACGGCCTCCGCCGCACGATCGAGCACTTCCGCGAGCGGCTAGGGTAGCCGGTCCGCGCGACGCGGCCCGCCGGCCGGCCTGCGATTGAGGGCGGCACTCGACCGGGCTACGTACCCTCGGGTACATGTCAGCGACCGCTTCCGCCGGCGTTCCGGTCCCGCCCCTGCGTCGCAGCGCGGGGCGTGCCCCGGTGCCCGGCCCCGGCCAGGGCGGCTCGGGGCGCGCCAGCGTGCCCGGGGCCCAGTGGTATCCCACCCACGACGACCGGCCCCGCAGCGGCGGCTTCGGCGGGTCGGACGGCCCGGGTGGACCCGGCGGCCCCGGCGCCCCCCGGCGGTCCGGCGGGCGCGGGCCGCGCCCGAGGTGGGGCCGGATCGGCCTGGTGGCCGGCGTGGCGGTGCTCGTCCTCGCGCTGCTCGGCGGCGTCGGCGCGTGGCTCTACACCCGCAACCTCAATCAGGACCTGGCCCGCACCGACCCGTTCTCGGAGCTGACCGGCGGCCGGCCGCCGAAGGCGGTCGACGGGGCGCTGAACATCCTGCTGGTCGGGAGCGACTCGCGGGACCCGGACGCACCGGTGGACCAGCAGAGCCAGTGGCGGGCCGACACGATCATCGTCATGCACATCCCGGCCGACCACAAGTCCGCCTACCTGGTCTCCATCCCCCGCGACCTCTACGTGCCGATCCCGGAGAACGCCCAGGCCGACTGCGGCTCGGGGCAGCGGGCGAAGATCAACGCCGCGTTCGCGTTCGGCGGCCTGCCGCTGGCCGTGAAGACGGTGGAGTGCTTCACCGACGTCCGCATCGACAACGTGATGGCGATCGACTTCGCCGGGTTCAAGCAGGTCACCGACGCGCTCGGCGGGGTGGACCTGAAGGTGGAGCGGTCGATCACCTCGATCCACAAGCCGTTCCGCAAGTTCACCAAGGGCACCATGCACATGAACGGCGCGGAGGCGCTGGACTGGATCCGGCAGCGCAAGCAGTTCCCCGACGGCGACTTCGCCCGCATGCGCCACCAGCAGGAGTTCCTCAAGGCCCTGATGGACAAGGCGGCCAGCACGGGCACCCTGACCAACCCGAAGAAGCTCAACGCGTTCCTCCAGTCGGTGACGGACGCGGTGACCGTGGACCAGGGCTTCTCGCTGGTCGACATGGCGCTGCAGTTCCGCAGCCTGCGTGGGGAGAACCTGATCTTCGTCACCAGTCCGAACTCGGGCAGCGACACGATCAACGGCGAGTCGGTGGTGGTCTCGGACCGGGAGAAGGCGTTGGCCATGTACCAGGCGATGACGGCGGACAAGATGGCCGACTGGGTGAAGGCCAACCCGCCGGAGGGCAGCTCGGGGTGACGGGTTTCCGGTAACGGAGACGGATCCCGGATGGTCGTTACTTCGACACACGTCAGCGCCGGTCGGCGGTCGGACCCCGTTCCACCGGGGGCCTTACCGCCGACCGGCCGCACTCCATTGACCGTTCGGGTGAATTCCGCAGGCAACTACGAAGATAACTGCGAATAGCCGGCGGACGAACTCGCCTTGACGGGAAGCGGTACGTACAGTGGTCCCGCCCCCCGATCACGCGAGCTGGAGCACGCATGCCGGTTCATACCAGCCGTCGCCCTCCGTCGCAGGAGCCCGTCGGCGCGGTCGCACGGGTTCCGTCGGCCATCCCGTCGCAGCCCCGCAGCGGCGGCCGACCGCCCATCGACGTCCCCGCCCGCAAGCGGAAGAAGCGCCGTAAGGACCCCCTGTGGGCCCGCCTCACCGTCGTCTTCGGCGCGATCCTGATGCTGACGAGCGGGATCGCCATCGTCGGCAGCAAGGCGTTCATCAGCCAGGCCACCGGCAACATCGCCCAGCGCAACCTGCTCGGCGACGCCGGCAAGTCCGACGCCGAGGGCGGGGCGAGCCTGGACGGCCCGATCGACATGCTGCTGCTGGGCGTCGACGCCCGCGAGCGCTGGGCCGCCGACGACGTCCGCGCCGACACGATCATCGTGCTGCACATCCCCGCCTCGCACGACCAGGCGTACCTGATCTCCATTCCGCGGGACACCGAGGCGCAGATCCCGGCGTTCAAGAAGAGCGGCTACGGGGGCGGCACCGACAAGATCAACGCGGCCTTCCAGGCGGGCGCCCGCAACGGCGGCGGCTGGGAGGGCGGCGCGCAGCTCATGGCGCAGACGATCAAGCGGATGACGGGGATCAGCTTCGACGGCGCGGCCATCATCAACTTCGGCGGCTTCAAGGGCGTCATCGACGCCCTCGGCACCGTGCGGATCTGCGTCAGCCACGAGGTCAAGTCGCACCACATGTCGTACGTCGACGGCAAGCCGATGTGGAACGCCGACGCGAAGAAGACCGGCAAGCCGATGACCCCGGTGGTGCACAAGAAGGGCTGCCGGGACATGAAGGGCTGGGCCGCCCTCGACTACGCCCGGCAGCGCTACGGCCTGCCGAACAGCGACTACGACCGCCAGCAGAACCAGCAGCAGCTCATCAAGGCGATGGCGAAGAAGGCGACCGAGAACGGCACGCTGACCAACCCGGTGAAGCTCAACGGGCTGATCAAGGCGGCCGGCAAGGCGTTCGTGCTGGACACCGGCGGGGTGCCGATCATCGACTTCATCTACACGATGCGCGGGGTCACCGGCAACGACCTGACCACGCTGCGGACCAACGGCGGCACCTTCCACGCGAACGCCAGCGGGACCAAGGAGTCGCTGAGCCCGCAGACCATGGAGATGTTCCAGGCGGTCAAGAACGACAAGCTGGCCGAGTTCGTCTACGCCAACCCGAACGTGCTGTCGACCCGCAAGTAGCACTCTGATCAGGGGAAACCCGCCCGGCGAACCGACGCCCCCCGTAGCCTGACGTGAGAAACATTCACGTACGGCGGCGGGGGGCGTCACGGCCAGGTGGGGGGAAACCGGACGGGGGCGGCGGGGACCGGCCCGTCGACGCGTACCCCGGTGGAGCCGGATCCTGCTCGGGGTCGGCCTCGCCCTGGCGCTGCTGGCCGCCGGCGCCATGGTCGGGCTCCGGGCCCTCGGCCACCGCTACGAGCGCACGGTGACGCGGGAGGACCTGCTCGACACCGACGCCCGGCGCGACCGGACGGACCTGGACGGGGCGCTCAACTACCTCCTCGTCGGCTCGGACCGGCGGCCCGGCGCGGCCGGCGACGACCAGCGCTCCGACACCATCCTGGTGGTGCACGTGCCGGCCGACACGAAGAGCGCCTACCTGGTCTCGTTCCCCCGCGACCTGCTGGTCGCCGTCCCGCCCGGCCCGAACGGCTACGGCGGCGGCAGCGACAAGCTCAACGCGGCCTACGAGCACGGCGGCGGCGGCGAGGCCGGCGTCCAGCTCCTCTCGGCCACCCTCACCCGGCTCACCGGGCTGCGCTTCGACGGGGCCGCCCTGATCGACTTCGCCGGGCTGCGGCAGGTGATCGACCTCCTCGGCGGGGTGCGCATGTGCGTCGACACCGAGGTCCGCTCGATCCACACGGGGACCCTGTTCAGCCCCGGCTGCCAGCAGATGGACGGCGCGCGGGCGCTGGACTACGTCCGGCAGCGCTACGACCTGCCCGGCGGCGACTACGACCGGCAGCGCCACCAGCAGCAGCTCCTGCGGGCGATGCTGGACCGGGCCGGCGCGACGAACCTGCGCCGCGACCCGGTGCGGCTCGACCGGCTCATCCGGGCGGTCGGCGCGTCGCTGACCGTCGACACCAACGGGGTGCCCCTGGAGGACCTGCTGCTCACCCTCCGGGACCTCCCCCCGGACGCGCTGACGGGCATCCAGGTGCCCTCCCACCCGCAGACCATCGACGGCATCTCGTACGTCGTGCTCGACGCCGGGGGGAACGCCCTCTTCGACGCGGTCCGGGGCGCCCGCATGCCCGCCTGGGCGCAGGCCAACCCGCGCTGGGTGACCCACCTCTGAGCCCCGCACCCACCCCACCGCGCCCGCCCGCCGCTGACCTGCGCATTCGTCCCGACCCGCCCGGATTCGCACACCCCCGACGGGGCCGCCGGGCGAGGCTCTAGGCTTGGTGACCGTGTTCGGACCCCAGGTTCCCACCGTGCCCGTGACCGAGATCGCCGACGACACCTACCTGCTCGACGTCCGCGAGGACGACGAGTGGGCCGCCGGGCACGCCCCCGGCGCCCACCACCTGCCGATGATGGAGCTGCCCGCCCGGATGGCCGAGGTGCCCACCGACCGGGACGTGGCGGTCATCTGCCGCTCCGGCGGGCGCTCGGCGCAGGTGGTGGCCTACCTGCGGAACAACGGCTGGGACCAGGTGCGCAACGCCGACGGCGGCATGCGCCAGTGGGCGGCCGTCGGCCGACCCGTGGTGACCGGGGACGGCGGGCCGGGCCAGGTCATCTGAGAGCGACGGGCGACGGGCATGGGTGATCCCCTGGTCTTCGCGCACCGCGGCTCCTCGGCGGACCTGCCGGAGCACACCCTCGCCGCCTACCTGCGGGCCCTCGACGAGGGCGTCGACGGGCTGGAGTGCGACGTCCGGCTGACCCGCGACGGGCACCTGGTCTGCGTCCACGACCGGCGGCTGGAGCGCACCAGCAACGGCACCGGTCTGGTCAGCGTCCGCACGCTGGCGGAGCTGGAGGCGCTGGACTTCGGCTCCTGGCACCCGGGCTGCGGGCCCTCCGACGGCGACGAGCTGCCGGACGAGTCGCGCACCCGGCTGCTCACCCTGGCGCGGCTGCTCGACGCGGTGCTGGCCGCCGGCCGCCCGGTGCGGCTGCTGATCGAGACGAAACACCCCTCGCGGTACGGCGGGCACGTGGAGCGCCGGCTGGTGGCCCTGCTGCGCCGCTACGGCCTGGCCGAACCGCGCCCCGACGCCCCCGTCCAGGTCACGGTGATGTCCTTCTCGCCGCTGGCCGTGCGGCGCGTCCGCGACCTCGCCCCCGGGCTGCCCACGGTGCTCCTGCTGGAGGTGCTGCCGCGCTGGCTGCGGCTCGGCCGCCTGCCGTTCGGCACCCGCATCGCCGGGCCGGGGGTCGAGCTGGTCCGGGCCCGGCCGCGCCTGGTTCCCGCGCTGCGGTCCGCCGGCCACCAGGTGTACGTCTGGACCGTCAACGAGCCCGCCGAGCTGGACCTGGTGCTCGACGTTGGGGTGGACGGGATCATCACCGACCGGCCGGCGCACGCGCTGGCCCGGCTGGGCCGGTGAACGGGTCGGGCGGCGTCGTCCGCCGGGGCCGCCGCCACACCGGACGGGGCCGGTGAACCGCCGGGGCGGCGTGGTCCGCTGGCTGGTCAGGCCGGGTTCGCCGGGCGGCGCGGATGCCGGGGCCGCCCGCGCGGGGGTGCCGGGGAGCGGGTCGGCGCGGCACACTCGGGACATGCCGGAGCGTACCGACCTCGCCGCCCTGATAACCGGCCATGGCAGGGTTATCGAGATGATCAACTCTGGTGAAGTCGGACTGCCCGTCCTCGCCCAGCTGCTCCAGGTGGTCCAGCCGGCGATCGGGGCGGCCAGCACCGCCTTCGTGGAGTTCGCGCCCACCGGCGGCCGGGTGATCGCCGCGACCGGGGGCGCCGAGTGGGCCGTCGGCCGGCCCGTGTCGCCCACCGACCCGGCCACCGTCTGCCTGCTCTCCGGACCGCGGGTCCGCGACATCCGGGTGGACCGCATCCCCGGCCCGATCGGTGCCGAGCTGGTCGACCGGGGGCTGCGCCGGATGGTGGCCGCCCGCGCCGAGATCGGCGGGCTGACCGTCGGCAGCCTGCACGCGTTCTATCCGGACGACGACGCGTCGACGGCCGCCGGGCAGCACGAGGTGGTGGCGTACATCGCCTCCTGCATCGCCCACATGTACAGCGACCAGAGCGGCCTGCCGGTGCACGGCGACGGCCCGGTGGTCGCGGCGCTGGCCGACGGGCTCGCCGTGGTCGACCGGGAGGGGCGCGTCCGGCTCTGGAACCCGGCCGCCGCCCAGGTGACCGGCCGGACGGTCGCGGAGTCGCTGAACCGGGCGCTGCCGTTCCCCCTCCCCCCGTCCGGGCAGGTCCTCGACCACCGGCTGCCCGACGGCCGCTGGATCAAGATCACCTCAGGCGAGCTGCCGGGCCCCGGGGCGCTGCGCGTGGTCACCTTCCGGGACATCACCGACCAGCAGCTCCGCGACCAGGACCGGGACCTCTTCGTCGCGGTGACCAGCCACGAGCTGCGCACGCCGGTCACCGTCATCAAGGGGTACGCGGACACCCTCACCGAGCACTGGGACTCCCTGACCGACACCGACCGGCGGCAGGCCGCCCGGGTCATCGGGCAGCGCGCCAACGAACTGGCCCGGCTGGTCGACCGGCTGCTCACCTCGGCCACCGAGGGGCGGCCCGGCGAGCCGTCCGTCCCCTTCGACCTGGGCGAGGCGCTCCGGGCCGCCGTCGCCGACCTGCCCACCGACCTGCGCCGCCGGGTCGTCCTCGACGTGCCCGGGGGCCTGCCCCGGGCGCTCGGCACCCGGCAGTCGCTGACGACGGTGCTGACCGAGCTGGGGACCAACGCCGACAAGTACTCCCCGCCCGACACCCCGATCGAGATCACCGCCGAGAGCAACGAGCGGACCGTCTCGTTCCGGGTCGCCGACCGGGGCATCGGCATCCGGCCGGAGCACGTCGAGCGGGCGTTCGACCGGTTCTGGCAGGGCGAGTCCGGCGACCGCCGGGGATACCCGGGTGCCGGGCTCGGCCTCTATCTCGTCCGCCGGATCGTTGAACAGCAGAATGGCTGGGTGTCGCTCCGGCCGAGGTCGGGCGGCGGTACGGTCGCAGAGGTCCGGCTGCCCCGCGGGTGAGCCCGGTCGGCGGGTCGGGCCGGGGCGTCGTGGGGCGAGAGAGGGCGGCGGTGGCGGGAGAGCCGGTCGAGCGGTCGTGGTGCGTGGTGGTGCCGCACAACCCGACCGGCGCGCGCCTGGCCCGGCACCGGCTCGCCGACGAGCTGGCCGACGTCGTGCCGCCGGTGCTCCTGGCCGACCTGGTGGCGGTCCTGGCCGAGCTGGTCGGCAACGCCGTCCGGCACGCCGACGCGCTTCCCGGCGGGGTGGTGCGGGTGGCCTGGCGGCTGCGCCGGACCCCCGACGGGCCGTTCGTCCAACTCCGGGTCACCGATGGCGGGGCGGCCGCCGGGCCGCTGGTCCGGGTCGCCGGCCCCGACGCGGTCGACGGCCGTGGCCTGCACATCGTCGCGGGCCTGGCCAGCCGGTGGGGCGTCGACCGGGACGGCCTCGGGCAGAGCGTGTGGGCCGAGTTCGAGCCCGCCGCCACGCCCCGCACCGATCTCGTCGCCGCCGGCTGAGCCGCGCCGGACCATCCGTGCGGGGCGGGTCCTGCCCACCCCGGCCGGCAACGGGCTCTAGGCTGTCTCGCCGTGAGCAAGCGTAGAAGGATCCAGCGGGCCGCCGACGTCGCCGTCACCGGGAAGCGGGAGAAGGTGCGGGACGTCTTCGTGCCCCGACCGTTCGAGGGACTGGCCGACGAGCCGGAGTGGATCGCCCTGCGCGAGCTGGTCCCCGCCGCCTCCGCGCCGCTGCGGCTCGTCCCCGAGCTGGTCGAGGAGCACGGCGACCGGCCGGTCACCCTGGCCACCGTGCTGCCCATGGCGGCGCCGGCGATGACCAAGGCCGACGGTCGCGTCTTCGTCGGGCTCCAGCGCCACCAGCAGTCGGGCGACGTCTCCCGGGACCTGGCCGAGGCGCTGCTCTGCGCGCTGCGCACCGAGCCGGGCCGGACGGTCACGGTGCCGCCGCTGCCCGGCCCCGGCCCCCGCCTCCAGGACATCCTGGTCGACGGGCCGCTGGAGATCACCATGCACGAGGGCTTCGAGTTCTGGCTCGACCCGGGGGCGGCCGACGACCCGACCGTCCAGGCGTCGCTGGAGCGGGCCAACGCGGCCATCTACCCGACCGTGCGGCTGGCGGCGGCGCGGGCGGCGTACTGGTGCCGGGTGCCGGAGAAGGCACACGTCCGCTGGGTGCTCCCGGACGACGAGGACGCCGCGCTGGACGCCCTGGCGCGGCTGAGCGCCGCCGGCACGCTGCCCCTCGCCGGGGGCACGAAGTTCGCCGGCATGTTCCGCGCGCACGGGCGTCTCGTGCCGGTCTGGGACCTGCCCGAGGACGTCCCGGCGGCCGACTGGGAGGAGCCGGTGCGGGAGTTCGCCGGGCGCTACGCCGGGGCCCTCGCCGAGAAGGAGCCGCTGGACGCGGCGGGCCGCCGCGCCCGGCACGGCCTGCTCGGCCGGCAGCTCACCCTGCGCTGAGCCGCGCGGCCGGATGCGGCGGCGCGGTGGTTAGGAAGGGCCCCCTCTACACCGTTTTGCGTTAACAAGGGGCCCTTCCTTACTCCCGGACCAGGGGGCAGGACATGCATCGCGGGCCGCCCCGGCCGGAGCCCAGCTCGGAGCCCGCGATCGGGATCACCTCGATGCCGGCCCGCTCCAGCTGCGCGTTGGTGCCGGTGTTGCGCTCGTAGCCGACGCAGAGCCGGGGGGCGATGGCGAGGGTGTTGTTGCCGTCGTCCCACTGCTCCCGCTCGGCGGTGACCGGGTCGAGGCCGGTGTCGATCACCCGGAGCTGGTCGAGGTCCATCGCGTCGGCGGCGGCCCGCAGGAACGGCGCGGGCCCGTCCACCTGCGGTTCGCCGTCGGGGCCGGCGACCACCGTGTACGCGGCGAGGGTGCTCGCCACGTTCGCGTACATCAGCACGGCGTCGACGTCGACCATCGTGCAGATGGTGTCCAGGTGCATGGTGGCGCGCTCCTGGGCGATCGGCACCACCAGGATGGTGTGCGCCAGCCCGGCGGCGAAGACCTGCCGGGCGAGCCGTTCCGCCCCGGCCGGGGTGGTCCGCTCACCGACCCCGACCGCGAGCACCCCCGGGGCGAGCAGCAGCACGTCGCCGCCCTCCAGGTGCTCCAGCCCGGGGTGGTAGACGAACTCGGTGCCGACGAAGCGCGGGTGGTGCCGGTAAATGGCGTCGGTGATGCTCGTCTCTCTTCGGCGGGCGGGCATCGCCAGGCTGGTGACCCCGACCCGGTCGCCGATCCACAGTGACGAGTCCCGGGTGAACAGCAGGTTGGGCAGGGGGTCGATGACGAAGTCGTGCCGGTCCATCAGGGAGTAGACGAGCCCACCGGGCCGTTCCCTGCTGATCCGCAGCTCCTCGTGGGCGAGCCCGGCGACGAGCACGTCGGCGAGGGCGGCGGGGTCGAGGTAGGCGAGGTGGTCGGCCACCCGGCGGCGCAGGGTGTCGCCCAGCCGGGGCGAGCTGAGCACCTGCTCGGTCAGCTCGGCGCGGGCCTCGGCGACGGCGAGGGTCTCGGCGAGGAGGGTGGCGAGGTAGAGCACCTCCACCCCGCGGGCGCGCAGCTCGGCGGCGAACGCGTCGTGCTCCTCCTGTGCCCGTCCGACCCATGGGATAGCGTCGAACAGCAACGAGTCGTTGTTCCGGGGGGTGAGTCGGGCCAGTTCGGGGCCCGGCCGGTGCAGCAGCACGGTGCCGAGGCGGCCGACTTCACTGTCCACGTAGTGGGTCACCCGGCCAAGGGTAGGGCAGGGTTTGGCGGCATCCGGTAAAACGTCTGTGGATGAATATGGCATTCATCCACACTCACTCCGGCGCTCCGACTTGCCGGGTACCCGGTATGTCAACGTAGGGTAGTGAGGACATAACTTCGAGGGACCTTTTGCCGGAGGTCGCGATGACTGTCTTTCCCGCACGTCGAGCCGCACCCACCGCACGGGCACTGCCGCCCGTCTCGGTGCCACACCCCAGGGCGGATGCCCCCGGGGTGCTCGACCCGACCCGTCCGAGCCCCCTGGAGTGGGCCCGGCGGCGGCGCGCCGAGCGGGGGGCCCGCCGGTTGGAAGCGGCCGGGGCCCGCGCCCTGGGCCGGCTCGACCACCTCGGGCCGGGGTGGCACGTCGTCGAGTGGCCCCGCACGGACACCACGGACCTCCTCCTCGACCCCGCCCAGGACGACCGGGCCGGGTTCCTCGCCATCGGGCCGGGCGGCCTGTTCGCGGTGACCATCGCCGACCACGGCCGCGCCCGGGTGCTGGTGGCCGGCGACGTGGTGCAGATCAACGGCAAGCGCCCGCCCTACGTGGCCGAGGCCCGCCGCGACGCCAAGCGCGCGAGCAAGGTGCTGTCCCAGGCGGTGGGGCTGCCCATCCCGGTGACGCCGGTGCTGACCTTCGTCGGCTCGGGCGTCATCAGCGTGTACGGCCTGCCGAAGGACTGCCTCATGGCCACCCACCGCGAGCTGGACCGCCTGCTCGTGGCGGGCGGCAACCGGATCACCCCGGCCACGGCCGAGAAACTCGCCCGTGTGGCGCAGCACCCGGGGACCTGGATGAACGGCACCTACCGTCCCGCCGGCGACTACCGGTGGTACGACGGCGGCCGAACGGCGGCTGACAAGCCGGCCAACCGCCGGTAACGTCTCCCGCGACGCCACGCGGTCCGGCCCGTACCCGGAGCAACCACCGGCCGCGCCGGCGCCGGACGCCCGGGTGAGGGCAACCGACCCCGGCGGCCCGGCGGCCCCAGCGCGGTCGGCGATGCCCAGACGACCGGTTAGCGTGGACAGACCGTCGGTGTACATAGGAGGCGCGGTGGCCCACGTCGAACTCTCGCTCTCGGAAGTGTTCGCGCCCACCGCCCGGACACCGCTGGAGCAGGGGTCCGACAACTTCGGGCAGTGGTCCGCCACCGTGGCCCGGGCCGACGAGCCCTGCCTCCTGATCGACACCGACACCCGGGTCGTCGCGGTGTCCGCGGCCGGCTGCGAGCTGCTCTGCCTCGGCCGCCCCGACGACGTGATCGGCCTGCCGCTGCTCGACGGCTGTCTGCGGCTGCTCGACTTCACCGCCCACCGGGGCGAGTTGACCGAGCAGGAGACCGACAAGATCCCGCCGCTGCTCGCCCTGCACTCCGGGCGGCTCGCCCGGGGGCTGCTGCGGGTGCAGGCCGCGACGGCAGGCCGGACGGACCCGACGGTCGACGCCATCTCGACGCCGGTGCTGACCGACGGGCAGGTCACCGGGTCGCTGACCTTCTTCTCCGAGGTCTGATCCACCTCCCACCGTCCGGTCCGCGCAGCACCGCCCTGACCTGGGCAGATGTGGCGTCCGCCGCACCCTCGGGGAGCTGTGGCGGGCACCCGCCAGGCCGTAGGGTGCCCTCATGGTCGATGTCGCTCTGCTGCCGGGGGAGTACGCGGTGTGCCGGCTGGCCGCCGGTGCCGTCCTCGGGCCCGCCCTCTGGGGCGAACTGGGCGACGCCGAGGTGGTCAGCGTGAGCTGGGCCGCCGACGGGGTCTCCGTGATCTGCCCGGCCCCCCGCGCGCCGGGCGAGGTGGAGACCGACTGGCGGTGCCTGCGGATCGTCGGCCCGCTCGGGCAGGCGGTGACCGGCACCCTGGCCGCGCTGATCGGCCCGTTGACCGAGGCGCGGGTCGATCCGGTCGCCTTCTCCACGTACGACACCGACCACGTGCTCGTGCCCGCCGTGCGGCTGGGCGAGGCGACCGCCGCGCTGCGCCGCGCCGGCCACCGCGTCCTCGACTGACGGCCGCCCTGGACGGTCGCCCCCGCGAGACCGGCCCGGTGGGCCTTCACGGCCGCGCCGATGGCTCCTACGATGAGCTCGGCCATCCCGGCCGCAACGACGTTCTCCGATGCAAGGATCGGCCCGTGCCGCCATCCGCACCGCACCGACCGGTGTCCCGCGCGCCCGGCGCCTCCGGCCCGTCCCGCGCGCCCGGTCGCTCCGGTCCCGCCCGGCTGCCCGGCCGCTCCATCCGGCTGCCCGGCCGCTCCGCCCGCCTGCCCGGCGCGATCGGGCTGCTCGCCCTCCTCGCCGTCACGCTCGCCGGCTGCGGCACGCCGCCGGAGCTGCGCCAGCCCGCCGCCCTGCCCAGCACCGGCCCGACCGGCCCACCCGGTCCCGCCGCGTCGGCCGCCGCCACGCCCACCGGCCCGACGGCGCCGGTCACCCCGCCCGCGGCGGTGCCGCCGACCACCCCGGGTTCCGACCTGGTCGCCGGCCCCTGCCGCGACGGCCCGTCGGTGGACCGGGTCGTCGCGCTGCTGCGCGGCCCGGCCGGGGTGCTGTCCGGCTCGGTCTCGGTGCGGGCGGGCGACGGCCCGTTCTGCGCCGGGGACTGGCAGTACACGGTGCTGCGGGTGACCGGGCACGAGGAGTTGCAGGTGGTGACCCGGGGCCGGCCGGGCGACCTGGAGCTGGTCACCGCCGGCACCGACGTCTGCACCATCGAGGTACGCGTCGCCGGGCCGCCCGGCATCCGGGCACTCGCCTGCGACGCCGTCCCGGGCACCGTGCCGGGTGCGTAGGCTGGCGGCATGCCGGGAACACCGCCCACCCGTTTCGTCTACCTCGGCCCCGAGGGCACCTTCGCCGAGCAGGCCCTGCGCACCGTGCCGGCCGCCGAGCGCGGCACCCGCACGCCCGCCCGCAGCGTCGGCGAGGCGCTGGAGGCCGTCCGCGCCGGGGAGGCCGACGCGGCCCTGGTGCCGCTGGAGAACTCGATCGGCGGCGCGGTCGGGGTGACCCTGGACGAGCTGGCCGAGGGCGACCCGCTGGTGATCACCCGGGAGGTGATCCTGCCGGTCGAGTTCGTGCTCGGCGCCCGTCAGGGGACGTCGCCGGAGGAGATCCGCTCGGTGGCCGCCCATCCCCAGGCGTCCACCCAGTGCCGGGGCTGGCTGCGCACCCACCTGCCGGACGCCGTCGTGGTGGACGTGCTCTCCAACGGGGCCGCCGCGGCCGGCGCGGCGACGGGCGAGTTCGACGCGGCGATCTGCGCCCCGATCGGGGCCGCCCGGCACCGGCTGGCGGTGCTCGCCGACAAGATCGCCGACCATCCCGACGCGGTGACCCGGTTCGCCCTGCTGTCCCGCCCGGGCCCGCCCTCGCCCCCCACCGGGGACGACCTCACGTCGCTGGCCGTCTACATCGCCCACGACCGGGTCGGCGCGCTGCTGTCGGTGCTGATGGAGCTGGCCGTGCGCGGGGTGAACCTGACCCGCATCGAGTCCCGCCCGACGGGCGAGGCGCTGGGTCGGTACGTCTTCTTCCTCGACTGCACCGGCCACGTCGCCGAGCCACGGCTCGGGGAGGCGTTGCAGGGGTTGCGGCGGGTCTGCGCCCAGGTGCGGTTCCTCGGGTCGTACCCCCGGCACCGGTGGGCGCAGCCGGCGGGCGACCGGCCCGTGCCCGCGCCGGCCGGGCTGTCGGACGCCGACTACGCCGACGCGTCGGCCTGGCTGGCCCGGTTGCGTGCCGGCGAGCTGAGCTGAGCGCGGCCTCGCCGGCCCGGCCCGCGTCGGCGGGCTGACACCGGGGCGCCCCGTGTCGGGGCGCCCCCGCCCGGGCCAGTTCGTCGCCTGCGCGGCGACGGGTCAGCTCAGCAGGCCGCCGAGCAGGCCGCCCTGCTGCTCCTGGGCGCCGCTGCCCGCGATCGGCGGCTCCTCGGAGGGCTGCACCACCACGAAGCCCTGCCCGGCGAAGCTCATCGTGAACGCCTCGCCGGTGCTGCGCCCCAGCAGCGTGCCCAGGCCGAGCTGCTCGGCCCGGTGGTAGCCGGTCTGGAGGTTGGCCGACCAGCACACGGCGGCCTGCGGGTCGACGTAGGTCGGCGCGTCGACGTTGAGCACCACCGGGGTGCCCTTCGTGGTGATCGCGATCCGGCCGTGGCCGGTGAAGACGCAGTTGAACAGGCCGGACGAGGACGCCATCCCGGCGCCGCCGACCATGCGGATGTCGTATTGCAGGGTGGAGTCGAAGGCCAGCACGCTGGATCCGTTGATCGACAGCGCGTCGCCGGGCTCCAGGTCGATGATGTGCACGTCCTTGGCCAGCTCGGCGAGGAAGACGTCGCCCCGGCCGCTGAGCTTCATCAGCGGGACACCCTCGCCGGTGAGCTTCTGCTTGAGGAACTTGCCCAGGCCGCCGGAGCCGAGCGCCTGGAACTGGACCTGGCCCTGGTAGGCGACCATCGACCCGACCCGGGCCATCGCCTCGCCGTTCAGCTCGATCTTCAACATCTTGGAGTTCTGCAGCCGCATGCCGGGCTGGGCGGACTCCTTCTCCAGGTTCTCGGCGGAGAACAGCGCGCTGCGCATGGAAAAGCCTCCTGACTCGGGGTGTCTGCCCGGAGGGTAGGTGACCAGCGCAAGCGGTGACATCGGCCGAGCGGGGCCGGCCCGTCGTCGCGCGGCGCGGACCGGACGGATAGGCCAGGAACGCCGGCGCGGACGGGACGGACGGGGACACGAGGACGCCGGCGCGGACCGGACGGAGGGGGCGGTAACGCCGCCCGTCAGCCCCAGCCGAGGTCGTGCAGCCGGTCGTCGTCGATGCCGAAGTGGTGGGCGATCTCGTGCACCACCGTCACCGCCACCTCGTCGACGACGTCCTCCTCGCTGTCGCAGATGCGCAGGATGGGGTGGCGGTAGATGAAGATGCGGTCCGGCAGGACGCCCGCATAGTCCCAGCCCCGCTCGGTGAGGGCGTGGCCCTCGTAGAGGCCGAGCAGGTCACCGTCGCCGGGGGGCGGGTCGTCCTCGACCAGGATCACCACGTTGCTCATCAGCCCCAGCAGCTCCTCGGGAACCTCGTCGAGGGCGTCCCCGACCAGCTCCTCGAAGCGCTCCCGGCTCATCTGGACCGCCACGCACCCATTGTCCCAGAGCCGGCCCGACGCCCGGTGCCCAAGATCCTGCTTGCACGGAAAAGTCCCCATCCGGTGCGGATGAGGACCGTTCCGTGTCAGGTGGGCGCGGAGGGCCTCAGGAGGCGAGCCGGGCCGTGAGGCTGATCTGCGCTCCCGGGGAGAGCAGACGCGAGATCGGGCAGTTCTCCTTGGCGGTCTCGGCCAGCTTGGCGAACTGGGCCTCGTCCAGCCCCGGGGCCTGGCCGACCGTCTCCAGGTCGATCCGGGTCACGGTCATCCCCGCGTCGGTCTTGTCGAAGTGCACCTTCGCGGTGGTCTCCACCGACGTGCCGGTCGCGCCGGCGTCGGCGAGCTGCTTGGAGAACGCCATCGAGAAGCAGGCGGCGTGGGCCGCCCCGATGAGTTCCTCGGGGTTGGTGCCCTCACCCTCCTCGAACCGCGACTTGAAGGAGTAGTTTCCCTGGAGCCCGCCCTTGCCGGTGCGGACCGTGCCGGAGCCCTCGGTGAGGTCACCCTGCCAACGTGCGGAAGCGGTACGGATAGGCATGAGCCGACGCTAACCGAAAGCCGGGCGGCGGGCGACCCGCTGCCCGGGATCCGTCCACGCCGATCGCGGCGGGTCGCGTTCCCGGCCACGCCGTGTCTGCTGTGTCATGATTCGGCTCAGGCCCACGGGGTCCAGGCCCGCGAACGCGGAGAGGTGGCCGATGTCCGAGGAGCTTCCCATCCCCCGGCAGGACAGCCGGTCCGGCGACGCCACCGTCCTGGAGTGGGGTGGGTCCGAGCCCGACCCGCCGGGGCGGGTGGGTCGCCCGCTGTCCCGGCTCGGGCGGGACCGGCGGATCCCGCTGGTGGCGGCCGGCCTCGGCGCGGTGGCCGCGTTCGCCTCGCTGGTCGGGGAGTGGCTGGTGATGACCGTGCCGACCGGGGGCCCCGAGGGCGACACGCTGCGGGTGCCCGGCGGGGTGTCCGACGTGGGTGGCTTCGGCCTGGGTTACCTGGTGGGCCTGTTCGCGCTGGTCACGGCCGCCGCCCTGGCCCTGCGGGGCAGCGCCGCCGTGCGGCACGACGCGCGGGTGGCCGGCCTCGCCCTGTCGACGGCCCTGATCGGCGTCCTGGTCGCCGCCTCGTTGTCGCTGGACGACTCGGGCCGGCAGGCCCTCTACTCCTCCGAGGACGGCTTCCAGGTGGAGTACGGCCGGGGGCTGGTGGCGGCCTTCGCGGCCTGCGTGCTGCTGGCGGCGGCGCTCTACCTCGCCGGCCGGGCCGACGCCGGGCCGCCGGCCGAGGGCTCGCCGCGCGTGGAGCACCCGCCCGCCGAGGAGACCGACGCGCTCCCCGGGCCGGTCGACCTCACCGTGCAGCCGACGGCCCCCTTCGCCCGCCCGGAGTAGCGCCCGGCGCAAGGAAGGGCCCCCTGTTAACGCCCACGGTCGAGAAGGGTCCCCTGCTCACCCGGAGGTCCGGCCCCGGCCGGCGCCGGACCCGGGGGGCCGCCCCGGCCAGGAGCCGCGCAACCTGGGCGTGGTGTCGAGTTGCCGCCCGGTTCGTCGGGAAGCCATGGTCGCGCCCGGTTGCGCGAGGTACGGTGGCTGCCCGCCGTCACTGCCGGTCGAGGCACCGACGACCCAGAGACAGGGCCGGCGCGACGGCGGCGGGCGAAGGAGGAGCCATGACCCGCCCGGGGCTGCCCAAGCTGATCGCCACCGACCTCGACGGGACGCTGGTCCGCAGCGACGAGACCGTCTCCGCGTACACCCACGAGGTGCTCGACCGGGTGCGGGCCGCCGGCATTCCGGTGGTCGGGGCGACCGGCCGGGGGCCGCGGCTCACCGAGCTCACCCGCAACGACATCCGGGCCGCCGACTTCCTGGTGCTGGCCGGCGGGGGCTGGGTGGTCGACCAGAGCGACCCGGCCGGGCCGGAGGTGCTGCGCGAGGAGCGGCTCCCCCGGGAGGTGCTGGCGCGGCTGCTCGCCGAGCTGGAGGCCGAGGTCGGTCCGCTCACCGTGATGGTCGAGGCGTCCGGCGAGGCCGGCGCCCCGCTCTGGGGCGACTACCACCCGAGCTGGCCGTACCCGGACCTGTTCGAGCCGCGCACCCGCGACGAGTGCCTCGCCACCGACGTGATCAAGGCGTTCGCCCGGACCGCCGACCACCAGATCGACGCGCTGCTGGAGACCGCCCGCCGGATCATCGGACCCGAGGTGGCCGCGCTCACCCAGGCCGGGCTCGGCTTCGTCGAGATCTCCCCGCCCGGGGTCGACAAGGCGTCCGGGCTGCACGTCGTGGCGCAGCGGCTCGGGGTTGACCCGGCCGACGTGCTGGTCTTCGGCGACATGCCCAACGACCTGCCGATGTTCGAGTGGGCCGGGTGGTCCCGGGTGGCCGTCTCCAACGCCCACCCGACCGTCCGCGCCGCCGCCGACGAGGTGACGCTGCGCAACGACGACGACGGAGTCGCGGTCTACCTGGACCGACTACTCTCCCGGTGATGGGAGAGACACCTCGGCTGGTCGCCACGGACATCGACGGGACCCTGCTCACCGACGAGCGGACGCTCAGCCCCCGCACCCGCGACGCGCTGGCCCGGATGTCCGCGCGGGGCACGCCGGTCGTGCTGGTCACCGGCCGCCCGATCCGCTGGCTCCAACTGGTGTACGAGCAGCTCGCCGAGCCGCTGCCGGCGATCTGCGCCAACGGCGCGGTGGTGTACGACCCGGTGGCCGACGAGGTGCTCCGGGCCGACCCGCTCGCGCCGGAGCTGCTCGCCGAGGTGGCCCGGCGGCTGCGCGCCGAGGTGCCCGGGGTCAGCTTCGCGGTGGAGATCGTGGACAGCCGGGAGATGCGGCACGAGGCCGGCTATCCGCTGCGCTGGGACGCCGACGCGGAGGCGATCCGGGCGATCACCTCGCCGGAGGAGCTGCACTCGGTGCCGGCGGTGAAGCTGCTGGCCCGCGCCAGGGAGCAGGACCCGGACGTGTTCCTGGAGGTGGTGGCCGGGGCGCTGCGCGGGCTGGCCGAGGCGACCCACTCGTCGTACACGGGGCTGGTGGAGATCTCGGCGGCCGGGGTGACCAAGGCGGCGGGCCTGGCATGGTATTGCGCCCGGCTCGGGATCGACGAGCGGGACGTGCTGGCCTTCGGCGACATGCCCAACGACGTGCCGATGCTGACCTGGGCCGGCCGGGGGGTGGCGGTGGCGAACGCGCACCCCGCCGTCCTGGCGATCGCCGACGAGGTGACGGCGGCGAACTCCGCCGACGGCGTGGCCGCGTACCTGGAGAAGGTCTTCGGGGTGGGGTGAGACGCGCGCCGGGCCCGCGCGGACCCGGCGCGCGACGGTGTCAGAGGTATTGCCCGGTGCTGTGCCCCTCGCCGCCCTGCGGGTGACCGATGCCCGGCATGCCCGGCATCATCCCGGCGGGCCCGCTGGGCAGCGCCTGCCGGCCGGAACGCATCTGCTCGAGCTGGACGCGGGCGGCCATCTGCTGCGCCACCAGGGCCGCCTGGATGCCGTGGAACAGCCCCTCCAGCCAGCCGACGAGCTGGGCGTGGGCGATCCGCAGCTCGCCCTCGCTGGGTGCCTTGTCCTCGGTGAAGGGCAGCGAGATCCGCTCCAGCTCGTCGCGGAGCTCGGGGGCCAGGCCCTCCTTCAGCTCGACGATCGACCGTTCGTGGATCTCCCGCATCCGGTGTCGGCTCGCGTCGTCGAGCGGGGCGGCCTTGACCTCCTCCAGCAGCTGTTTGATCATGCTGCCGATCCGCATCACCTTGGCGGGTTGCTCGACCAGCCGGGTCGGGTCCTCGCCTGCGGCGTCGTCGGTCTGCACGGTGCCGACCGGGCGGCCGTCCGGGCCGACCACCACCACGGTGCCGGATCGCCCGGTGCCGTCGTGGCCCGGCTCGTCGTCTTGTCCAGCGGAGTGCGCTTCGGTCATGCGTTCCATCTTGACCCAGGCGGTGGGCCGCCCGCTCGTCGGGACCGGCACCTGGTGACGGGTGTCCCCCGGCGGGGCCGTCCGCCGCGCTACCGTCGCCGGCATGCCCGCCGACCCCCGCTCCGTGCTCGACCGCCCCGCCCCCGCGCCGGACGCCACCGTCGCCTACGGCGGGCACCCGGACCAGGTCGCCGACCTGCGCCGCCCGGCGGGGGACGGCCCGCCGCTGCCCCTGGTCGTGGTGGTGCACGGCGGCTTCTGGCGGGCCGAGTACGACCGTGGCCACACCGGGCCGCTCGCGGCGGCGCTGGCCGCGCTCGGCTACCCGGTGGCCCAACTGGAATACCGGCGCACCGGGCAGCCGGGCGGCGGTTGGCCGGGCACCCTCGCCGACGTCCTGGCGGGGGTCGCGGCGTTGCCCGGGCTGGCCGGGCCGGTGCTGGGCGACCGGGTGCGCCCCGGGCCGCCGCTGCTGGTCGGCCACTCGGCCGGCGGCCACCTCGCCCTGTACGCCGCCGCCACCGCGCCGGGGACGGTGGCGGGGGTGCTGGCGCTCGCCCCGGTCGCGGACCTGGCCGAGGCCCACCGGCTGGACCTGGACGGTGGGGCGGTGGCCGCGCTGCTCGGCGGCGGGCCGGCGGAGCACCCGCGGCGGTACGCCGCCGCCGACCCCCGCCTGCTGGTGCCCACCCCGACACGGACGGTGATCCTGCACGGCCTGCTGGACCGGCAGGTGCCGGTGGGGGTGAGCCGGTCATACGCCGCCGCCGCGCGGGTGGCCGGCAGCCCGGTGCAGCTCGTGGAGCTTCCCGAATGCGAGCATTTCGGGCTCATCGACCCCGAGTCGGCCGCCTGGCCGGAGGTGGCCCGTGGGCTGCGAACCTTGCACTTTGATCACTGAACATTGACGCAGCGTCGCCGAACCGGTAGAACGCCGAGGGGACGGTATCGGCCCAGCTCAGCTCCCGGAAGGAATTCGGTGTCCCAGATGAACCGCAGGCGGGCACTCCAATTGTTGGCCGCCCTCGGTACCACGGGCCTGACCGCCGCCTGCGCCACGGACGGCGACGAAGGGCCGGCGACCCCCACCGGCAAGCCGGTCAAGATCGGTCTCATCGCACCGCAGACCGGTGGCTTCAAGGCCATCGGCGACGAGATCGTCAACGGCTTCCAGCTCTATCTCACCCTCAACGGCCAGCAGCTCGGCGGGCATCCCGTGACGGTGGTGACCGCCGACGAGGGCGAGACCGCCAAGACCGGCCAGGCGGCCGTCGACAGCCTGCTCAAGCAGGGCGTGCTGGCGCTCACCGGCGTGGTCAACTCGGCCGTCATGGTGGGCATCCGGGACACCGTGGAGAAGGCCCGGGTGCCGCTGATCGGCTCCAACGCCTCACCGAAGAGCCTCCAGAGCGTCGTCTACATCTGGCGCACCTCCTACGTGCTGGACGAGCCGGGCCGGGCGATCGGCCCCTACATGGCGCAGCGCCTGCCCGCCGGCAGCCGGGTCGCCATCGTCGCCCCCGACAACCTCGGCTCGCGGGACGTGATCCAGGGGCTCCAGGCCCAGTTCAGCACGGCCGGGTCCAGCGACCCCCGGATCGCCGACCCGGTGATCTGGACCGACGCCACGAGCACTCCCGGCGGCACCGCGTACACGGCCGACATCCGCACGGCGTTGGCCCGCCAGCCGGACGCGATCTTCTGCCACTTCGCCGGGCCGGCAGCGGTGCAGTTCATCAAGCAGCTCTACCGCGAGGGATGGACGGGCCCGGTCTACGCGCCCGGCTTCCTCACCGAGGGCACGGTGCTCGACGAGGTGCAGGAGGTGGAGGCGCGCAACATCGTGACCTCGCTCAACTACTCCGCCGACCTCAACAACACCGCCAACCGCACCTTCGCGTCGGCGTACCGCAAGACGCACGGCGCGTCCCCGACCACCTACGCGATGGCGTCGTACGACGCGGCGCAGGTGCTGGACAAGGCGATCCGGCTGGCCGGGGGCGACCCGACCCCGCAGCAGGTCAACCTGGCGCTGGGCAAGATCGGCCAGATCGACAGCCCGCGCGGGGCGTGGCAGTTCAACCAGCCGCGAACACCCCAGCAGAAGTGGTACCTGCGCAAGGTGCAACGCGACGGCCAGGTGCTCTCCAACGTCCTGATCAACGAGCTGGCCACGCTGGGCTGAACGCCCGCCCGACCACACCGCGCGGGCCGGCCTCCCCCAGGCGGGACCGGCCCGTGCGCGGGCGGGCCGCCCCGGTCAGGCGCGCAGCTCCGCGATGCAGCACTTCACGCTGCCGCCGCCCTTGCGCACCTCGGTCAGCTCGACCGGCACGGGGGTGTAGCCGGCCGCCTTCAGCTTGCCGGCGAGCCGGGACGCCTCGCTGTTCAGGACCACGTTCGCGCCGTCGCTGACCAGGTTCAGGCCGAACGCCAGGGCGTCGATGTCGTCCGCGACGATCGCATCGGGGAAGAGCTGGGCGAGGACCCGCTGGCTGGCCGCCGAGAAGGCACCCGGGTAGTAGACGACGTTGCCGTCGTCGATCGAGGCCAGCGCCACGTCGAGGTGGTAGAAGCGCGGATCGACCAGGTGCAGCGACACCACCGGCCGGCCGAGCGCCTCCTGCGCCTCGGCGTGCGCCGGCAGCTCGGTGCGGAAGCCGTGGCCGGCGAGGACCAGCCCGCCGTGGGCGTCCGGCAGGTAGGCGAAGTCGCCCTCGCCCTCGTTGGTCTCGTTCGGGGCGATGAAGTGCCAGCCCCGCTCCTCGTAGAAGGCGCGGTGCGCGGCGGCCTCGGCGGCCCGCTGCTCGTGCTTGAACCGGGCGCCGTAGACCGTCCCGTCGACGACGAACGCGCCGTTGGCCGCGAACACCATGTCGGGCAGGCCGGGCTCGGGGGTGAGCAGGTGCACGTCGTGGCCGAGGCCGAGCAGCGCCTCGCGCAGCCGGTCCCACTGCCTGACCGCCAGCTCCGCGTCGACGGGCGTGCTGACGTCCATCCACGGATTGATCGCGTACGCGACGGCGAAGTGCTCGGGCGAACACATGAGATATGTCCGCTTTCGAGGGATCCGGTGCTGGTTCACGGACACCAAGAGTAGGTAGCCTCGAACCTTGGTAACAGCCACGACCATTGCTTCCTGAGGGCGGAACGTTGCAGATAGACGCGGTGGATCAGCGAATCATTGCGTTGCTCGTGGCCGACGCCCGCGCCTCCTACGCCGACATCGGCAGCCGGGTCTCGCTCTCCGCCCCGGCCGTCAAGCGCCGGGTGGACCGGCTGCGCGCCGCCGGGGTGATCCGGGGATTCACGGCCGTCGTCGACCCGGCCGCCGTCGGCTGGACCACGGAGGCGTTCGTCGAGCTGTTCTGCGCCGGGCGGACCACACCGGCCCAGATCGGGGTCGCCGTCCGCCGGCATCCGGAGGTGGTCGGGGCGTACACGGTCTCCGGGGAGGCGGACGCGCTGGTGCACCTGCGCGCGGCGGACATCTCGCACCTGGAGGAGGCCCTCGAACGGCTGCGCGCCGAGTCGTTCGTGACCTCCACCCGCAGCACCATCGTGCTCTCCCGCCTCGCCGAGTCCCCCGGCGTCGGCCCCTCCACCTGAGGGACGCTCGCCTGGCTCCCGGCGACCTGACCCACCGGGCCGGCGGGTGGGGCCCGGCACTCGGGCCGACCGGGCCCCACCCGCCTTCCGTCGTCGTGGCTCCGCGGCCGGCAGAGCTGCCGCCGCCTCGGGGCTGCCGGCGGCCGGCCGGCCTCAGAGGTACATGCCGGTGCGGTGCTCGCCCTGGTCCCGCCGGCCGGGCTTGTCGCCCTCGCCGAAGAACCGCTTCCCGCCGAACTCGCCGTGCAGCCGGTCGTCCAGCTCGTCGGCGAGGCCGGTCATCACCTGCACGGCCAGCATCAGGTGGGTGGCCTGGAAGTCGCGGCCGAACACCGGGATGGACGCCCACACCGTGTCGTCGGCGCAGTAGAGCCGCCCGATCGGCATCCGGTTGGTCAGCTCGGACAGCTTCACGTAGAGCCGCTCGGTGGGCTCGACCTCCGTGAGCACCGGCGAGAAGACGTCGACCAGCGGTGGATTGTCGCGGACCCGGACGAAGACCATCGCCGACCCGGCCCGGATGTTGATGTCGCCGTCGGAGTCGACCTGCAACTTGTCGGAGTCGGACTTGAGCATGGCGGAGACCACGGTCCGCACCTGCTCGGCCAGGGCCAGCACGTCGGTGCGCGGCCCCTGGGCGGCGGCCAGCGCCTCGTCGAGGTCCGCCTCGACGTCCTGGTCCGGGCCGAACTCGCTGCGCGCGGTGCCCAGCGGCTCCACCGGCACGGGCCCGCCCTCGGCGTCGTGCACCAGGTAGACCAGGAACGCCGGGTGCGGTGCCCCGTAGACGTCCCGCAGGGTGCGGGAGAGCAGGGCGGCCAGCCGGGTCGCCTCGGCGGTGTCGCCGGTGAGGCCGAAGTTCTCGCCGGAGCCCTCGACCACCCCGGGCGGCGACCAGCCGAGCGCCACCATGTCGGCGACGGCCGCCCGGTCCAGCCGGTAGCCCTGCGGGAGGGTCGCGTTGCCGACGGCCCACGCGGAGAGCCGGCCGTCGTCGGCGAGGTCGATGCTGATGGAGTAGATGGCGTCGCCCGTGCCGGAGGCGGTGGGGTCGAGGGTCAGCTCGACGTGCGTGCCGGCGGGCAGCTCTCGCAGCCGCTCGGCGAGGGCCCGGGCGAACTCGCGCCACGCCTGGGTCACCTTCGCCCGCAGGTCGGCCGTGGTCGGCTCGTCCAGCAGGATCGACTCGTGCTGGTGCTCCGACGGGCCGCCGGACGCCGACGGGCCGCCGTGCTCCGGGGGACCGCCGGGCGGGTCCGAGGCCGGCGTCGAGGGGTGGCCTACCGTCATGATCGCCTCCGTCCGTTGCGATCACCCTACCCAGGCCGCCCGGAACCCGGATCGGGCCGGACCGGGATCGGACACCGTTGCCCGGGGCAGCCGTCGGCCCGCAACCGGCGGGCCGGGTCCGGCCGGCGGGCCGGGTCCGGCCCGCCGGCCGGACCCGGCGTAGCCGTCAGGCCGGGGCCACCACGGCTGTCAGGCCGGGGGCCGGTCGCCCAGCTCGACCGGCCAGCCGCCGGCCAGCGCGCCGAGCCGGTCGGCCGCCACGGCCGGGTCGGCCCCGCGCCCCACGGCCAGCCCCAGCAGGTAGGCGGAGACCGGCGCCCCCGGCCGCAGCACCTGGTGCGCGACGTCCCGGGCCAGGTCGAGCACGACCGCCACCGGCACCTCGGCGGGGTCGAGGCCCAGCTCCGCGCAGGCCGCCGTCACCCAGTCCTCCAGCACCGTCATCGTGTCCACTCCTCCGCCCGGCGTACGTCTTCGTCAGTGTCGCAGTCGAACCAGGGCGGCGGGCCCGTCCCGGACCAGGGCACGTCGCGCACCGTCAACCCGGCGAGCAGGGCCCGCACCGCCGCGCCGTCGAGCGAGCCGCCCCGGGCGGCGGCGAGGCGACCGAGCGCGGCCCGCAGCGGCGCGACCCGCCACATCCCACAGAGCTGCTGCCGCCGGCCGTCGCCGTCGACGAGGCACACCCCGTCCACGGCCGGATCGGCGAGGTGCTCGCGCAGCAGGTGTACCGCGTCCCGGGTGAGCAGCGGAAGATCGGCGGCGAGCAGCGCCACAGCCGTCGTGCCGGCGGGCAGCAGGGACACGCCCGCCGCGGCGGCGGCCACCGGTCCGCCGCCCGGGGGGCGTTCCCGGGTCGACCGGACGCCCGGCGGCACCGGTCCGGCCGGGCCCACCACGATCCGGACGTCGGCGTCGGCGACGGCGTCGAGCACCCGGTCGCGCATCGACCGGCCGCCCACCGGCACGCCGGGCTTGTCCACGCCGCCCATCCGGCGCGCGGCCCCGCCCGCCAGCACGACCGCCGCCCAGTCCCCCACGCGGTCACCGTACCGCCAGGTGGGGCCGTGGGAGCATGTCGCGCAGTCGACAGGCGAAGCGCCGGAGGTCGATCCGGCGGGCCTGTAAATCTTGTTACTTACTTCCTAGAGTGACGACTCAGGAACGTTACGTTCCGATGTCCGCCCCACTCCTCGGGTCCGGCCGGTCACGACCGCTCCTTCAGCCGGGCGGGACGTTCTTCGAGGTGGACGGAAGGTGCACATGTCAGCAGGTGACCACCACCCGGAGCTGCCCGTGTTGGTCGGCCGGGACTCCGAGCGTGCGCTGCTGCGCGAGGCGCTGGAGCAGGCCCGCGCGGGTTGCGGCGGAGCGATCTTCCTGGTCGGCGGCGACGGCCTGGGGAAGTCCCGGCTGACGTTGGAGGCGACGCACCACGGGCGGCAGGCCGGCATGGCGGTGCTGTTGGGCCGCGCCGGCTCGACCGGCCGGGCCGTGGCGCTGCGCCCCCTGACCGAGGCGCTCGCCCCCCTGTCCCGCACCGAGCCCGTCCTCGAACACGCGAGCCTGCGGCCCTACCGGTCCGCCCTCGGCCGGCTCATCCCCGTGGACCTGGCGGCGGATGCGGCGGGTTCCCCGTCGCCCGTGCTGCTCGCCGAGGCGGTGCTGCGGCTGCTCTCGGTCACGGGGGCCGGGCGGGGCTGCCTGCTCGCCCTGGAGGATCTGCACGACACCGACCCGGCGACCCTGGCCGTGGTGGAGTACCTGGCCGACAACCTCGCCGACCAGGGCACGCTGCTGCTGGCCACCCTCCGCGCCGAGCCGGGGCCGGCGTGGGACCTGGCGCAGGCCCTGGGCCGACGGTACAGCGGCACGGTCCTGCGCCTCGGACCGCTGGGCCGGCACGCCGTACGCCTGCTGGTGGCGTCCCGGCTGGGCCTCGACGCCGAGCGGATAGCGGAGCCGGTCCTCGACCGGCTCTGCCGCGACAGCGCCGGCAACCCGTTCCTGGCTGCGGAGCTGCTCCGCGCCATGCTGGACAGCGGCAACCTGGTGGTGCAGGCCGACGGGTGCCGGCTGGTCGACGGCGTACGCACCGAGGTGCCGACGACCGTGCGGCGCAGCGTCACCGACCAGGCCGAACGACTCGGCCCCGCCGGGCGGCACCTGCTCACCGCCGCGGCCGTGATCGGCGAGCGGTTCCCGGTCTCCGTGCTCGGCCTGGCGCTGAAGATGGGGCAGGACGACCTGCTCGGGCACCTGCGCGCGGCGGTCACGGCCGGCCTCGTCACCGCCGAGGGCGGCGACCACGACTGGTACGCGTTCCGAACCACCACCACCGCCGTCGCCCTGCTCGGCCAGCTCACCCCCACCGACCAGGCCGCTCTCGCGGATCAGGCGGTGGACGCGGTGAACGAGCTGCACCCGGGCCTACCCGGGGAGTGGTGCCGGTTCACGGCCAGGCTCACCCGGCTGGCGGGCGACGTGCCGGGCGCCGTACGGCTGCTCGCCCTCGCAGGCCGTCGGGACCTCAACGCCGGGCGGCTCGGGTCGGCCGCCGCGACCCTCGACGAAGCGTGGCGGCTGGCGACGGCGGGGGTCGACGTCGCACTGCGCGCCGACGTGCTGCACGAGCTGCTGTGCGCGCTGCTGGAGAGCGGCGAGGCCGGGCGCGGGCTGCGGCTGCTCGACAGCCTCGACGACCTGTGCCACCCGGCGGTCCCGCCCGAGCGGCTGGCGGCCGTGCACGTCCTGTTCGCCAGGCTCGCCCTGCTCGCCGGGCGGCGCGCCGACGCCGCCGCGCAGCTCGAATCCGCCCGGACGCTGCTCGGTCCCGGCGCGTCGGAGCGGCAGACCGCGCCGGTCGACGCCGTCGCCGCACACCTGGGCCTGGACGCCCCGGGGCGGGCCACCCGGCTCGCCACGCGCGCCGCCGCGGCGGCGGAGAGCGCCGGGCTGCCCGGCGTCGCCTGCCTCGGCTGGCAGGCGCGGGGCGTGCTGGCCCGCCGGACCGGGCCGGAGGCGGCCCAGCCCTGCTTCGCCCGGATGCGCCGGATCGCCGAGCGGCACCACCTGCCGCTGTGGCGCACCCGGGCCGCCGTCCTGCTCGCCGAGCAGCGGTGGCTGCTGACCGGGGACGCCGACGGGCTGGCCCGCGGCGCGGAACGGGCCCGGCAGCTCGGTGCCCACGCGCTGCGCCACGCGGTCGAGGTCCGGCTCGCCTGGGACCTCGCCCTGCGGGCCGAGTACGCCGGGGCCGAGCGGCTCGTCGGGGAGTGCGCGGCCGAGGCGCAGCGGCTCGGGCTGGGCGAGTCCGGGCCGCTGCTGTCGCTCGTCCGGGCCGTCTGCGCGGGGCACCGCGGGCGACGGCACGAGCTGGACGCGGTGCTGGCGGGCCTACCGGGCGACGGCGGGGAGGCGGCGGCCCTCGCGTACGGCATGGCCGGGGCGGTGTGCGCGCTGCTGGAGGAGGACCCGGTGCGGGCGCGCCGGGAGCTGGACCGGGCGGCGGCGTACGACGCCGGCTGTCCCGCGCCCTATCCGCTCGCCGGCCAGCACGGGCTGGCCCTGCTGCTGGCCGTGCTGCGCGGCGACGCCGACGGGGTGCGTCGCGGCGACGCCGGTGGCACGCCCGCCGGGCGGCTGCACTGGAACCGGCAGTTCGCCCTGCTGGCGAGGGCGGTGCTGCTGGGTCGTCGGGGCGACCGGGAGGCCGCCGGCGCGACGGTGGCGGCCCTCCGCCGGGCCCCTGCCCACCCGGTCGCGCTCCACCTCGGGCTGCGGCTCGTCGCACCCTGCGCGCACGCCGACCGGTGGGGTGAGCCGGTCGACTGGCTGCGCGGCGCGGAGGAGTACTTCCGGCTGGCGGGGGTGCCGGCGCCGGCCCGCGCCTGCCGGGCCCAGCTACGCGACCTCGGGGTGGTGGTGCCGCACCGGCGCACCGGGAGCCGGGTCCCGCAGCCGCTGCGGATGATCGGCGTGACCGAGCGGGAGTACGAGGTCCTCCAGCTGATGGCGGACTGGTCCGACAACCGGCGCATCGCCAGCGAGCTGTTCATCTCGCCGCGCACCGTGGAGAAGCACGTGGCGAGCCTGATCGCCAAGACCGAGCAGGCCAACCGGGCGGCGCTGAGCCGCTACGCCGCCCGGGTCCGCGAGCAGGTCAGGCCGGACTGACCGTCCGGTAACGGCCGCCGAGGAAGACGGCGGGGTCGGCGTCGCCCGTGGCCTCGCACCAGTACGGGGCGCCGAGCACCAGCACGTGGTCGGCGGCGGCGATCAGCTGGGTCACCGCGCACACGGCCGCCGCCATCGCCCCGTCGAGCAGCGGCATCCCGTCGAGGGCACGGTGCGCCACCCCGGCGAACCGGTCCTCGACGACGCCGGTGGCGAACCGGTCGGCCAGCGCGCGCTGCCGGCGGCCCAGCAGGTTCACCGCGAAACCGCCCTCGGCGGTGATCGCCGCGAGGGTGCGGCTGGTCCGGGCCAGCGAGACGAGGAGCAGCGGCGGACGCAGGGACACGGACGTGAACGCGTTCACGGTGCAGCCGACGGGGTGCCCGGCCGCGCGACTGGTGACCACCGCCACGCCGGTGGCCCAGTTCCGCATGAACTCGCGCAGCTCCGGCCCACCGACCGGGACGGCCTGGTCCGGCCCCGGGCCGACCGGAGCGGCCCGGTCCGGCCCCGGGCCGCCGGAGGGGACGGCCCGGTCCCGTTCGGTCGTCGCGCGGTGGGGGACCGTGGTGGTCATCGCGCGCCGGCCAGGTCCGGCCGCCCGGCCGCCCCGCCGGGCCCGCCGGCGATGGTCCCGTCGAGTTCCGCCTGGCAGCGGGCGCGCCGGCCGATCAGCTCCGCCCGGTCCGCGCCGGGCAGCTCCAGGGCCCGGTCGTAGTCGGCGACCGCCTCCGCCCACCGGCCGGCCGCCTCGTGGACGAACCCCCGGTTGTAGAGCAGGTCCGGATTGTCGCCGTCCGCCGCGAGCGCGGCCGTCAGGTCGGCGACGGCCCTGCCGTGGTCCCCGCCGTCGAACGCGAGGGCGGCCCGGCTGGCCAGCGCGGCGACCAGCCCCGGGTCGGCCGCCAGCGCCTCGTCGAGGTAGCGGCGGGCGTCCGCCTCCGCCCCGTCGGCCAGCGCCAGCACGCCCCGCAGGTGCAGCAGCCGGGCCTCTGCGGGGTGCCGCCGCAGCCCCTCCTCGACGTGCGGGCGGGCGGCGTCGACGGCCCCGTCGTCGAGCAGCAGGCTGACCAGGTTCACCCGGGCGTCGAGCTGGTCGGGCTCCAGCTCCACCACGTAGCCGAAGTCGGCGATCGCCCCGGGCAGGTCGCCCAGCTCGGCCTTGAGGTCGGCCCGGTTGTAGTACAGCTCGAAGAACGGCGGCGACAGGCTGATCGCCGTGTCGCAGTCGGCCACCGCGCCGGTGAGGTCGCCGAGCCGCCGCCGCACGTCGGCCCGGTCGAAGTAGTAGTCGGCGTAGTTCGGGTCCAGCTCGATGACCCGGGTCAGGTCGACCAGGGCCTCCTCCAGCCGGCCCAGGGCCAGGTACGCCTTGCCCCGGTTGTGCACGAGCACCGAGCGGTGCAGCCGGTGCTTGTCCCCGGGCAGCTCCCGGTCGAGCCGGTCGAGCCCGTCGTCGACCAGCCGCAGCGCCGCCGCCACCCGGCCGAGCCGCATCTCGATCAGCGCCAGCCCGTTGTTCTGGAACACCGAGTGGAAGGCGCGCTTCTGCGGGTCGGGCAGGAGCGAGGCGATCGCGATGGAGTTGTTGATGTAGCCCCGGGCCAGGTGGTGATCCTTCAGCTCCTCGGGATGAAAACGGGTGTAGAGCATGGCCAGCGCGTACCCGGTGGACATCTGCAACTCGGGGTCCGCGTAGCGGCTGCGCAGGTCGAGGTAGGTCGGTTCCGCCTCGACGGTGCGGCCGAGCACCACCATCGCCGAGCTCGCCCGCGTGCTGAGCAGCCAGAACCGCTCCATCTGCGTGTCCGGGTCGACGATCGCCCGGCCGCGGGTCCCGTAGTCGATCACCGCGTGGTAGTAGCCCAGCGCGCCGCAGTGCCGTGCCGCCTCGTACAACGCCTCCGCGCCGGCCCCGGCGGGGTCGTTGCCCCGCTCCAGGTGCCAGGGGATCGCGCCGAGCTCCAGGCTCCACTCGCCCCGCGCACGCAGCAGCGCGGCGCGCGCGTCGTGCAGCGCCGTCCGCGCCTGCGGGTCGGCCCGCCGGTACGCGGCCGACTCCGCCGGGTCGGTGGAGGTGCCGTCGGCGTCGACGTACGCCCGCAGTAGCTCCTCCGGCCCGCGCCCGGCCGGGCCGGCGGCCCGGGGCAGCTCCGGCAGCCGGTCGGCGTACCGGTCGAGGGCGCCGGTCAGCTCGGGCTCCAGCGGTGCGCCGTCGGTGCCGACGAGCACCCGCACCACGTCGGGTCGCACCCGTCGCAGGAAGATGGCCAGGAACTCCTGGTCGGTGGGGTCCGCCTGGTCCACCCGGTCGAACGCGAGCCGCAGCGGGAGGCGGCCGGCGCGGGTGGCGTGGCCGGCGAGGAACTCCGTCGCGCCGTGCGCCAGCCGGCGGGTGCGGTTGGCCGGGTAGATCCGGGTCCGCTCCTCGGGCACCGCCAGCGAGGTGAGCGTCTCGGGGGCCGCGTCGAGCGTCCCACGCAGCTCCGGGGCGGCCGACAGGATCTCGGTCAGGTGCCGCTGCACGAGGTCGGGCCAACGTTCGTACGCCTGCGGCACGAGCTGCCGCAGCACGCTGCCGAGCCCGGTGTAGGGGCCACGCAGGCCCCGGTGGCAGTCGACCGCGAGATCGACCTGCTCGCCGTCGACCGACGCCGGCCCGATCCGCCATTGGTGTGCAGTCATGCCGTTGCTCCTCGCTTGGGTGGGGCATTGGTTCGCGGTGGGGTGTCGGAGGGGAGGCGGCCGGGCGGGGCCGTCAGCGGGCCGGCGTCGGCTCCGTGGCGGGGGCGGCCCGCCGTCGGGTACGCCCGGCGAGCAGCGGCAGCAGCACGATCTCGAACGTGACCAGCAGCAGCGAGCCGACCGAGTCCCAGAAGCCGGGGCCGGTGGGCGAGCCGTGCGCCAGGGCGGTGAAGACCCGGGAGGCGAACTCCAGCACCAGCGGCGCGGTCCACAGCGTGACGGTGATCAGCAGCGCCGCCACTCCCCCGCAGGTGATCAGCGCGAACCAGGGGGCGAGCTGCCGGTCGCGCGGGGACCAGTCGTCGTCGGCCAGGTCCGCCCGGCGCACCCCGGGCAGCCAGGCGAGCCGGTCGCGCAGCCAGGCGCGGCTCACCTCGTCCAGGTTGGTGCAGCCCAGCGCCGTGGTCGCCACGTAGTACAGGTCGGTGCGCAGGAAGACGTAACACTGCCAGGACATCCGCAGGAGCACCGTGTACGCCACCGCCAGCGCGAGCCGTCCCGGCCAGGACAGGCCGTCGGACAGGCCGGCCCAGGCCACGAGCACCAGCGCGCCGAAGAGCACCGCGTCGGCCAGCAGCCCGGCCAGCATCGGCAGGTAGCGCTGCCGGGCCGGCACGGTGAGCAGGGCGTCCAGCTCGGTTTCGACCACCGCGTAGTAGAGCCGGCGGCCGACCCGCAGCTTCGTCGGCAGGCCGAGCCGGCGGGCGGCGAGCAGGTGGTACCACTCGTGCCACAGGATCGCCGGTGACTGGCACAGGGCCAGCCCGAGCTGCACGGCCAGCAGCGACGGGACGAAGAAGACGTTCGAGGCGTGCGGCCGCAGCTCCGGCCGGGACACCATGGCCACGGCGGCGGCGACCACGATCAGCGCGTACGCGGCCCAGGCCGGCGGGGAGAAGGCGGCCCGGCCGAGCCGGCGGAAGCGTACGTCCGGCGCGGTGGCCGGCGGTTCCCCGTCGGCGCGGACGAAGCCGAGTTCGCGCAGCGTGTCGACGAAGTCGGCCATGTCGACGGGCTCGCCGAAGGTGTGCCGGTACCACTGCTCGGCCTCACCGACCGGCATCCCGTCGGCGAGCCGGCGCAGCAGCGCGACACCGTCCTCGGGCAGCAGGGCGAAGGACGCGGCGTCGACCCGGCCGACCGTCACCCCGTCCCGCTCCGGCACGTAGGTGAGCGGATGGAACTCCAGGCGGGTGCTTGACATCGCTCCTCCAGCGCGTGGACCGGGCCTTACGGGTGGGGCCTCCCCGGGGGTGGACCGGCGACGGCCGTCCCGGCTCGGGGGCCGGGACGGCCGGACCGGTCAGCAGCAGTCGGTGCAGTACAGCGGCGCCGACGTGGTGAGCTTGATGGAGCCCGTCTTGCGGATCGTGATCTTCTTCATTCCCGTTCACCTCCTCGGCCGGCTGGTCGTTGGGGCGGCCGGCTGAGGACGAACCTGCCAGCCGGGCATGCCCGGCGGCATGGGGGACGGCCCCCAAACTCCCGCCTGTGGGCGGGGGCGAAGATGGGGTCGTTCCCCCATGTCGCCGGCGTCCCCGCGCCGCGACGCTGTCCGGATGCGAGACGACGCGCTTTCGGTGATCATCTGCGGCTCCAGCGCCGCCATGGCCACCTCCGGTTACCTCTCCTGGCTGCGCCAGGAGATCGACCTGCCGCTGCGGGTGCTGCTCACCGCCAGCGCCGAGCGGTTCGTGCAGCCCCAGGTCGCCGCCTGGTACGCGGACGAGGTGTACGCCAGCGGCGACCCCGCGCTGAACCCGACCGAGTTCGCCCGGCGCTCGCTCGGCATCGTGGTCCTGCCGGCGACCGCCGGCACGATCGCCGCCGCGGCGCTCGGCCTCGCCGGCACCCCCGCGCAGACCGCCCTGCTGGCCAGCGAACGCCCGGCGATCTTCTTCCCGAGCATGAACAGGTCGATGTGGACGAAGAAGACCACCCAGGGGCACGTGGAGACGCTGCGCGACGGGGGCCACACCGTCGTCGAACCGCAGGAGCGGGTGATCTTCGAGCTGTGGCGACGCGAGAACGCGGTAGGCATCGCCATGCCCCCGCCGGACGCGGTCGCCGAACTCGTGGCGAGCTGGTTGGAGAGCGTCCTGGCCGGTGAGGCCGAGGCCCTCTCCGGTGAGGCGGAGGAACCGACCGGCAACCAAAATCATTAGGAAAAGTCAATGTAAAATGCGCGTCCCACCGAAATCGGACACCCCGCTAGGCTCCAGCCTCAGTTCCATCTCCATCGGAGCCGAGAGGGGATACACATGGGAGTCACCCGGATGGCCGTGCGATCCACGGCCGTGGCAAGCACCGTTCTCGGGCTGAGCCTGGCGACGGCCGGCCCCGCCGCGGCCACGGAAGCCGGCTCCTGGCGTGCCTACGGCAACACCAACCCGATCACCTCCAGCCCCAGCACGTGGCACTGCGCCAGCACCAAGACGGTGGTCACCGACGTGCTCGCGCAGGTCTGCGCGATCAGGTCCTCGGGCGGAGGAGCCGTCCAGGCGGCGGTCATCGTGCGCAACAACCGCTCCAGCCTCTACTCCGTGACAGCGGCGATGGACCTGTACACCTCCTCGGGCGGCTACCTGGGCGACTGGGTCTGCTCGTCGTCGGGGGTCGGGGCGAACTCGTGGTCGGTCTGCTTCGGGCGGACCCTCACCCAGAGCGGTCCGGTCAACTCGGTCGGAGCGGCCAACGGTGTGAGCCTCGGCAAGTCACCGAACGTCTGACCCGAACCCCGAGGTCCGTCGAGGCGCTGGCCGCCGTGCAGGCTGGTGGATCAGCCGCCCACGGTCTGCGCCTCGGCGGTGACGGTGACGCCCTCCGCGAAGCGGACGATCTGGTCGTCGCCGAGGCCCAGCGCCGCCGGGACCTGCACCAGGACCTGCCGTCCCGAGGCGTCCGGGAAGATCAGCCACCGGATGTCCGACAGCTTGCCCTTCGCCTCCCACGGGAAGCCGAGCTGACCCGCCCTGCCGTTGACCTCGACCCGCGTCACGGGCGCGCCCTCGGGAAGCCGGGACAGGCTCTGCAGGGAGACCGCGATGCTGCCCTGGAGGCTGACGGCGCGCCCGGGGCCGGGCGGGGCCGTGGGCTGGCCGGGCGGCGTCACCACGAACATGCTCCGGTCCGACGAGACCACCTGCCAGCCCTGCGGCACGGTGCTCACCTTGAAGCCGACCGGCTGGGCGCCGGTGTAGGCGACGAGTCGCAGCCGGACCGCCTGCGTCCCCGTCGGGGCGGGCCCGTGCGCGGCCGTGGTGGTGGGCGTGGCCCCGCCGAACTGCCCCACGCCCACCACGGCGACGGCGACGGCGGCCACGGCGACGCCGGACCACGCGAAGCGCTGCCGCCGGCGGCGGGTCAGGGCCCGGTGCCCCCGGGCCACGTCCCCGGCGACCACGTCCGGGTCGGTCCGGTCGGGCGTGACGGCACCCGGCAGGGTCCGCAGGACGTCCATGACGTCTGACATGTCGGTAACTCCTTCGTTCAGTCGGATCAGGGGTCGGATCAGGCGTAGTCGTACGTGTGCGTGGGGAGGAGCCGCCGTAGCCGCTCCAGCCCCCGGGCGCTCTGGCTCTTGACGTTGCCCTCGCTGCACCGCATCGCGTCGGCGGCCTCGGTGACGCTGAGCCCCTCGACGTACCGCAGCACCACCGCCGCCCGCATGCCCGCCGGCAGGGTGGCCAGCAACGCCAGGACCCTCGCCTCGTCGCCGCCCGGCTCTTCGCCGGCGACGACGTCGGGCAGCTGCGCGTGCACCCGCTCCCGCCGGTGGAACAGGCTGCGGCGCTCGTCCGTCGCCGCGTTCACGACACACCGCCGGGCGTACGCGTACGCGGTGTCCGGCCGCACCCTCGGCCACGCCAGATACAGCCGGGTCAGCGCCGTCTGCACCACGTCCTCGGCCTTGGCCAGGTCACCGGAGACCAACAGCGTCGCCACGCGCACCAGTGCGGCGCGCCGGGCTGTCACGAACTCGGTGAACTCGCGATCCCGTTCGGAAGGCCGCTTCACAGGCCACCCACCTCTTCCCGTCCCCGCTTGCCACTCGGACACCCCTGCTACGGGATCGCCGCCGGATCCGTTGCATCCCCGGCGACAAGCCTCGCCGCCACGGCCGGCGGCAGCCAGGGTCCGCGCCTCGCCACGGCGGCCGGTCGGGCAGGATGGCGGGATGGGACGGGCGACTGACCGGCGGAACGTGCTGCGGATCGACCTCGACGCCGCCGAGCCGGCCCGCGTCGCGACCCGGCGGCCGGACAGCCTCTCCGTCGAGGAGCCGTTGGAGATCCGGGTCGGGCCGGGTGGGCCGGGGCGGCGGCGGCCGCTGGCGGTCACCATGCGCACCCCGGGCGACGACCTGGACCTGGCGATCGGCTTCCTGCTCACCGAGGGGCTGATCCGCGGCGACGCGGACGTGCGCACCGCCCAGCTCTGCGCCGGCCCGGACACCCCGAACACGTACAACGTGGTCGACGTGGTGCTCGCCCCCGGCGTGCCCGAGCCGGCCGCCGACCCGACCCGCAACTTCTACACCACCAGCTCCTGCGGGGTCTGCGGCAAGGCCAGCATCGACGCGGTGCGCACCCGTTCCCCGTACGTCGTCGCGGACGACCCGCTCGCCGTGCCGGCCGCCCTGCTGGCCGAGCTGCCGGAGCGGCTGCGCGCCGCCCAGCGTCACTTCGACCGCACCGGCGGGCTGCACGCGGCCGGCCTGTTCACCGGCGACGGGGAACTGGTGGTGTTGCGCGAGGACGTCGGCCGGCACAACGCCGTCGACAAGGTCGTCGGGTGGGCCGTCCGGCAGGGCCGCCTGCCGCTGGCCGGGCACCTGCTGCTGGTCTCCGGGCGGGCGAGCTTCGAGCTAACCCAGAAGGCGTGGATGGCCGGGGTGCCGCTGCTCGCGGCGGTCTCCGCCCCCAGCACCCTGGCCGGCGACCTGGCCGAGGAGGCGGGCATGACCCTCGTCGGCTTCCTGCGCGGCCGGACCATGAACGTCTACACGGGCGCCCACCGCATCGGGCCGCCGGGGCAGGCCGACGCCGGCAGGGCCTGACCGGCATCGCCGGCGTCGGCCGGTTACTCACCGGTTGTTATGGCGATGCTCACGCCACTGTGGATACCGCCGCGCCAAAGCACCGTGCCACGATCGACACACGCTCAGTGAGCGCGGACGTGTCAACGGCTGTGGGGGGACATGCGCGTCGGCATGCAACATCGAGCTGGTTTCGGGCAGTGGCTCCGGGCGCTGCGGGGCACCCGCGGCCTGACCCAGGAGGAGCTGGCCGAGGCGTCCGGCTCCAGCGTCCGCACCATCCGGGAGATGGAACGCGGCCGGGTCCGGACGCCCCAGCGTCGTACGGTCGCGCTGCTCGCCGACGCGCTCGGCCTCGCGGGCGTGGACCGCGACCGCTTCGTCGGTCTGGCCCGCGCCGGCCACCGCCCGCCACCCGGCCCCGGGGGCGTCGCCGCGTCCCCGGTGGTCCCCTCGGAGCTGCCCGCCGCCGTGCCGAGCCTCGTCGGCAGGCAGGCCGAGCTCGCCGTGCTGGCCCAACTCACCAGCGGGGTCACCGACGGCAGCGCCACCACCGCCTCCGTCGTCGTGCTGCACGGCCCGCCCGGCACCGGCAAGAGCACCCTCGCCGTCGCCGCCGGGCACCGCCTCGGCGCCGCGTTCACCGACGGCCAGCTCTTCCTCGACCTGCACGGCACCGCGCCCACCCACACCGGGCCCACCAACGGGGCATTCACCGACGGCACATCCGCCGGTGGGGCGTCCGCTGGCGGGGCGTTCACCGGTGCCGCGCTCGCCGGCAGCGTCGACCCGGCCGAGGCGCTGGCCGGGCTGCTGCGCTCGCTCGGCGTGCCCGAGGAGGCCATCCCCGGGCCGCCGGAACAGCGGGGCCGGCTGTTCCGCACCCTCACCCGCGACCGGCGGCTGCTGATCGTGGCGGACGACGCCGCCGACGAGGCACAGGTACGCCCGCTGCTGCCGGCCGCGCGGCACTGCCTGACCCTGGTCACCAGCCGGCGACCGCTCACCGGGCTCACCGGGGCCGTCCGCGTCACCGTCGGGCTGCTCGCCCCGGACGCCGCCTGGCGGCTACTCGCCTCGATCACCGGCGAGGACCGCTTGGCCGCCGACCCGACGGGCACGGCCGAGCTGGTCGAGCTCTGCGGCCGGCTGCCGCTGGCGATCCGGGTCGCCGGAAACCGGCTGGCCAGCCGGCCGGGCTGGCCCGTCGCCCAGCTCGTCGCCCAGCTCGCCGACCCGCGCCGCCGGTTGACCGCGCTGACCGCCGGGGACCTCGACATCCGGGCGGCGTTCGACGTGTCGTACCGCCGGCTCGGCGCGACGGTCGCCGGGGTCTTCCGGCGGGCGTCCCTCGTGCCGGGGACGGAGTTCGACGCCGGCCTACTCGCCGCCGTCACGCGCGTCGACGTCGAGAGCGCGGCGGCCGCAGCCGAGGATCTGGTCGACGCCGGCCTGCTGCTGCCCCGCGGCGACCGGTACGCCTTCCACGGCCTGACCCGCATCTACGCCCGCGAACTCCTCGCGCTGGAGGAGTAAGGAAGGGCCCCCTGTTAACGCCTGAGGTAGAGAAGGGCCCCCTTCTCACGCCCGGGCGGCCGGGGCGCGCGGGCGGAGGCGGCGCGCGCTGGCGGGGGCGGCGCAGCGGGCGGTTCGGCGCGGACGGGGGCGGCGCGGACGGGGGCGGCGCGGACGGGGGCGGTTCGGTGCGGAGGGTTCGGCGTGGCCGGCAGAACGGTGGGTCCCACCGGGTGCCCGCCCGGTGGGACCCACCCGTGGTGGGTAGCTGGGGTCAGGAGCAGGTGGCGCCGTTCAGGGTGAACGGGGCCGGGTTGGTGGCGGACCCGCTAGCCGTGAAGCCGAAGCTCACCGAGCCACCGGACGGGATCGTCGCGTTGTGGTTCTCGTTGGTGACCGTCACGGACGCGCCCGTCTGCTGGAAGACGCCGTTCCAGTGCCCCTGCACGACCTGGCTCCCGCCGAACGTCCAGCCGACGTTCCAGCCGGTGACCTGCGGGCCGTCGTTGTAGACGGTGACTGCCGCCTCGTACCCGGTGCCCCAGGAGTTGACGACGGTGAAGGACACCCGGCAGGTGGCGGCCGTCCCGGTGACCGGCACGATGTCGCCGAAGTCGTCCCGGGCGGTGGCGAAGTCCTGGAAGCCGAAACCGGGGCCCGCCGAACGGGTCGTGGTGCCGGCGGCCAGGACGGTGCCGTTGGCGTTGACGGCGTACACCGGGCCGCCGCTGTCCCCACTGCGGGCCGACTCGTCGCCGTCGAGCTGGGTGGCCTCGACCAGGTCCTCCCGGTCGTCGTAGTGGAACTGCACCTCAAGGTTGCAGACCGGGACGCCGATCTCCCAGGCCGACGTCGCGCCGGACTGGCAGAGGAGCTGGCCGGGGAACACCTCGGTCCAGCCGACCACCCGGGCCTTCACCTCGTCGTTCGAGCCGCCCACGTAGAGCCAGCCGCCGGCCGACGCGGTGCCGATGAGCATCGTGTCGTGGTCGGCGTTCTTGTGGGTCTGCACGCCGATCGGCTCGCCCAGGCCGTCGCTCCACTGCGACCCCACCGAGCCGCAGTGCCCGGCGCTGAGCAGGTGGTTGGTGCCGGTTGCCACCTCGCGCACACCGAAGCCGACGGTGCAGCCTGCGCCCGAGTCGTTCCAGATCCGGGCCCCGCCGTTCCACGGCGCGGAGTCGTCCTCGCGGGAGCGGGGAACCAGCCGGTCCCGCTCGACGATCGTGGTGCGCACCCCGGTCGCCGGCAGCTTCGGCAGCGCCGCGTCGGCGTCGTCGACGGCGATCTCGATGCCCGAACCGTCGGTACGCAACCGCACGTCGTACGCCGAGTCGCCCGCGTCGCCATCCACCACGGGCGCGACCCGCGCGGCTGCGGCGGCCAGCTCGGTCCTGGCGTACGTCGCCTTGGCGACCTCGACCGGCGCGATCCGGCGGGCGACGGCGACGGCCGAGGCGACGTCGGCCGGGAGGCCACCCTTCCACCAGAGCGTGACGTGGTCGCCGACCAGCCCGATCCCGGCGTACCCGCGTGCCGGGCCCCGCTCCACGGCGGCCCGCAGCCCGGTCGCGGCGTCGACCAGCGGCACCTGCGCGACCATCCGGTCCCGGGTGCCGCCCGGGATCAGGTCGAGGATCGTCGTGCCCTCCGCGCCGGGAGCGGGGGCGGCCTGCGCGGGGGCGGGGGCCGCCCCCGGACCGGCCAGCGCCGTGGCACCGGCGAGGACCCCTGCGGCGAGGACGCGGGAGGTCACCTTCCAGGTTCGTTTCATGACTGAGAGTCAACCCACGGTGGTACGCCCGAACCAGGCAGGACGCCCGGCAGGAGGCTCCTGCCGCCCGTCCTGCCGGCCGCCTCCCCGGCTCACCCGACGAGCACTTTCATGATCGTCTGTCGTTTTCGGACACTCCCGCCGGCGCGTCGTCTCACCTTTCAGCAGACGATCAAGGACCCGTCGCAGGCGACGACACAGTCAGGAGGGACCGGCGCGCCAACTCCACCAGCAGGCCAGCGAACACGACGGGCGGGCCGACCAGCACCCGCCTGAAGGATCAGGGACCACGGCGACGTCGACGGCGACGGAGCACCCCCGGGGGCCGGCTCGCCGGCCAGCCGTCGAGCCGCGACGGCGGCACCCCGCGGCGCAGCAGGTCGTCGAGGAGCAGGCCGAGCGAGTAGCTCGGGTGCGCCTCCAGCACCCGTTCCAGCGCCACCGCCGCGAGCGCCCCCTGCCCCGCCCGCCAGCAGGCGAAGGCGAGCAGCGAGCCCGGGGCGGCGATCAGATCCCGCTCGGCCCGGCGCAGGACGTCCGTCCAGAGGGCGATGTCCCGGTCCCGCCCGTCGGTGCGTTCCCAGGCGTGGTCGCGGACGGGCAGGTGGGTCAGCAGCAGGGTCAACCAGGCCACCTCGTCGTCGGTGAGCCGCTCGCCCCGGCGACTCGCCCGCAGGGCGGCACGGACGGCGTCGATGCCGGCCCGGCGCAACGCCCGGCCGCCGAGCAGGTCGGCCTCGCCGGCTGCGGTGATCAGAGCGTCCAGCTTGCGGTCGGCGCGGTCGACCGCGTGACGCATCGCCACCCGCGCGGGCCCGCCGAACGGGGCCACCTGCGCGGTCAGGGCCGCCCGGTCGGGCAGTGCCACCTGGCCGGCGAAGACGGCCGCCGCGCTGACCTCGCTGGTGCCGGTGTCGTACGGGGTGCCGTCGGGCGGGCAGCAGGCCAGATCGTCGCACAGGTACGACCAGTATCGGCCGCCGGTGACCCGCAGCGCGTCGAGGACGGCCAGCCCCGCCTCGGCCAGCGAGTCGCGTACCGCGTCGACGGCCGGGGTGACCCCCGACGCGTCGCCGTAGCCGAGCACGGTGGCGGACTCGGCCCCCTGCCGGGCGATCACGCCGGCCAGGTGAACGGCGGGGTCCAGCGGGTCGTCGCCGGGACCGGGCAGGTCGGCGCGGGCGGCGAAGACGATCCGCCGGCCCTGCAGGGCGACCACCACCACGCTGTCGGCGGGGTGGAAGCCGAGCAGGTAGGGCACGGCGGCGATGAGGTCGGCGGGGGACCGGACGGTGAGCCGGGCGGGGTCGGTACGGGTCATGCAGGCAGCGTGGGCCGGGCGGGGGCACCTCCGGAGGCCCTGTGGACGACACGCCGCGCCATCCACACTACGCACAGTATTCACCCAGCTCAGCGCACTGCATCGACGACGCACCGAAGGGGCGGCGCGCACGGCAGGGCGGCGTAACGGCTACCTTGCGCACATGGACCTGGCGTACCTGCGGGCGCATCCGGAGCACCTCCCGACGTTCCTCACCCACCAGCGGATCCGGGAGACGCCGGTGGCCGGCGGCGACGTCTGCGCGGCGTCCCGGCTGACCCTGGACGACGGGCACTCGGTCTTCGCGAAGACGTGGCCCGCCCAGCGGGCGGGGCGGCCCGTGCCGGAGGGCTTCTTCGCCGCCGAGGCGGCCGGGTTGCGCTGGCTGCGGGACGCCGGCGCGGTGGCCGTACCGGAGGTGGTGGTGGCGCTGCCGGAGCTGTTGGCGCTCGACTGGGTGGAGCCCGGCGAGCCGACGCCGGAGGCGGCCGAGCGGTTCGGCCGGGAGCTGGCCGCGCTGCACCGTGCCGGGGCCCCCGCGTTCGGCGCGGAGTGGGCCGGCTTCGTCGGCGCGCTCCCCCAGGACAACACGCCTGATGCCGGCCCCTGGCCGGCGTGGTTCGCCCGGCGGCGGCTGCTGCCGTACCTGCGGATGTCGGTCGACTCCGGCGCGCTCACCGCCGTCGAGGCCGCCCTGGTGGAACAGGTCGTCGAGCGGGTCGGCGAGTTCGGCGGCGACGAGCCGCCGGCCCGGGTGCACGGCGACCTGTGGCCGGGCAACGTGCTCTGGGGGGCCGACGAGCGGGCGTGGCTGGTCGACCCGGCCGCGCACGGCGGGCACCGGGAGACCGACCTGGCCCAGTTGGCGCTGTTCGGCGGCCCGCCGCACCGCGAGCGGATCATGGCGGCCTACCGGGAGGCGTGGCCGCTGGCCGACGGGTGGCGCGAGCGGGTGCCGCTGCACCAGTTGCACCTGCTGCTGGTGCACACCGCCCTGTTCGGCGCGGCGTACCGCGATGCGGTCGGTGCCGCCGCCCGGGACACCCTGCGCGGAGCGGGGCGCGCTACCGTCGAACGGTGACCGCCGCGCGAGGGACCGACGGCGTCCTCGTCGACCGGTACGGCCGCGTCGCCCGGGACCTGCGCGTCTCGCTGACCGACAAGTGCAACCTGCGCTGCACCTACTGCATGCCCGCCGAGGGGCTGCCCTGGCTGGCGGGGCCGCAGCTGCTGAGCGACGACGAGATCGTCCGGCTGGTGCGGGTGGCGGTGGAGCGGCTGGGGGTGACCGAGGTGCGGTTCACCGGCGGGGAGCCGCTGATCCGTCCCGGCGTGGTGGGCATCGTCGCGGCGGTGGCCACGCTGACGCCCCGCCCCCGGATCTCGCTGACCACGAACGGGCTCGGGCTCGACCGGCTGGCCCCGGCGCTGCGGGCCGCCGGCCTGGACCGGGTGAACGTGTCGCTGGACACCCTCGACGCCGCTCGGTTCGCCCGGCTGACCCGGCGCGACCGGCTCGCCGACGTCCTGGCCGGGCTGGCCGGGGCCGCCGCCGCCGGGCTCACCCCGGTGAAGATCAACAGTGTGCTGATGCGGGGCGTCAACGACGACGAGGCCCCCGCGCTGCTCCGCTTCGCCCTGGCCCACGGCTACGAGCTGCGGTTCATCGAGCAGATGCCGCTGGACGCCCAGCACGGCTGGGACCGCGCCGCGATGGTCACCGCCGACGAGATCCTCGCCACCCTGCGCGCCGGAGCCGGCGCGCCCACCGGAGCCGGCGCACGCGTCGAAGCCGACCCGCACACCGGGGCCGGCCTGCCCCGCACCGGGTTCGACCTGACCCCCGACCCGGCCGAGCGGGGCGCGGCCCCCGCCGAGACCTGGCTGGTCGACGGCGGTCCCGCCCGGGTCGGCGTGATCGGCAGCGTGACCCGGCCGTTCTGCGGCGACTGCGACCGCACCCGGCTCACCGCCGACGGGCAGGTCCGGGCGTGCCTCTTCGCCACCGAGGAGTCGGACCTGCGCGGCGCGCTGCGGGCCGGTGCGGACGACGACGAGCTGGCCCGGCGGTGGCGGGCGGCGATGTGGGGCAAGCGGGCCGGGCACGGCATCGACGACCCGACGTTCCTCCAGCCGGCCCGGCCGATGTCCGCGATCGGCGGGTGACCGTGCGCCACGACGTGCCCGACCAGCTCACCATCCGCTACTTCGCCGGGGCGCGGGCCGCCGCCGGCACGGCCGAGGAGACCGCATCCGCCGGCCGCGGTCTGGACGAACTCACGGACGAACTGACACGACGGCACGGCGAGCGCCTCGCCGCCGTGCTGAGGGTGGCGAGTTTCCTGGTCGACGGCGTGACCTGTCACGATCGCCGGACACCGCTGCCGGCAGGGGCGACGATCGACGTGCTGCCGCCGTTCGCGGGTGGCTGAGGAGGCTCGGTGTTGGCGGTTGTGGCTCTGGTGGGTTTCGTGCTGGTCGTGATCGGCCTCATCCACCTCTACCTGTGGAAGCGCCTGGTCGCCGACACCACGCGGTCGCGGCGGCTGCGCCGGGCCGGCGCGGTCGCGGCGGCGCTGCTCACGCTGCTCGTGCCGGCCACGCTCGCCGGCACCCAGAACGGCCTCTACTGGCTGGCCTGGCCGGGCTACGTGTGGTTGGCCCTGATGTTCTACCTGCTGGTCGTGCTGGTCGTCCTGGAGGTGCCGCTGCTGGTCGCCCGGCTGGCGCTGCGCCGCCGGGCCGTCGCCGCCGAGCCGGCCGCCGCCGCGCCGGAGCCGGTGCTCGTCGGGGCGCCCGGCGCCGCCGACCCGCCGGCCGCCGAGGTCGTCGACCCGCCCGACCACGACCCGGCCCGCCGGTTGCTGCTGGCCCGCAGCGCGGCGATCTTCGCGGGCCTCACGGCCGCGGGGACCGTCGGGTACGGGGTGCGCAACGCCCTCGGCCCGCCCCGGCTGGACCGGGTGCAGATCCCGTTGGCGAAGCTCCCGCGCGGCATGGACGGCCTGCGCATCGCCACCGTCTCCGACATCCACCTCGGCCCGCTGCGCGGCCGGGCGCACACCGAGCGCATCGTCGCGATGATCAACCGGCTGGACGCCGACCTCGTCGCGGTCGTGGGTGACCTGGTCGACGGGTCGGTCGCCGAGCTGGGCGAGGCGGCGGCCCCGCTGGGCGACCTGCGCTCCCGCTACGGCAGCTTCTTCGTCACCGGCAACCACGAGTACTACTCCGGCGTGGAGGAGTGGGTGCGGGAGGTGGACCGGCTCGGCCTGCGGGTGCTCCAGAACGTCCGCCAGGAGATCCGTACCCCGGCGGGGGTGCTCGACCTGGCCGGGGTGAACGACGTGACCGCCGCCGGGACCGGGCTGGCCGGTCCCGCCGACTTCGCCGCCGCGCTCGGCGACCGGGACCCGGGCCGCCCGGTGGTGCTGCTGGCCCACCAGCCGGTGGCCGCCGTCGAGGCCGCGAAGTTCGGCGTGGACCTGCAACTGTCCGGGCACACCCACGGCGGCCAGATGGTGCCGTTCAACCTGGCCGTCCGGCTCCAGCAGCCGGTCGTGTCCGGTCTCGGCGAGGTCGACGGCACGAAGGTGTACGTCACCAACGGCGCCGGCTTCTGGGGCCCGCCGGTGCGGGTGGGGGCGAACCCCCAGGTCACCCTTGTGGAGCTGCGCGCGCCCTGATCGGCGTACCGCGCCCTCGCCCCGGTGTCCAGACAAGGATTGCTCAGGTCACGCGTACGCGTGGCGGCGGGCGGGCGTCGGGGCGGGCGTGACAGGATGCGGCGTGCTCCCGTTCAGCGCCGTACCCCCGGCCGGCCCCTCGCCGTTCGTCGCGGACCTGCACATCCACTCGAAGTACTCGCGCGCGTGCAGCCGCGACCTGACCACCCCGAACCTCGCCTGGTGGGCCCGGCGCAAGGGCGTCGGGGTGCTCGGCACCGGTGACTTCACCCACCCCGCCTGGTACGACCACCTGCGGGAGACGCTGCACCCGGCCGAGCCGGGCCTGTACCGGCTCTCCCCCGAGACGGAGCGGGACGTCGCCCGCCGGCTGCCGCCCCGGCTGGCCAGCGAGGCGGAGGCGGACCCGGTCCGGTTCATGCTCAGCGTGGAGATCTCCACGATCTACAAGCGGGACGACCGCACCCGCAAGGTGCACCACCTGGTCTACCTGCCCGACCTCGACGCGGTGGAGCGGTTCAACACCACCCTCGGGCGGATCGGCAACATCGCCTCCGACGGGCGGCCCATCCTCGGCCTCGACTCCCGGGACCTGCTGGAGATCACCCTGGAGGCCAGCCCGGACGGCTACCTCGTGCCGGCGCACATCTGGACGCCGTGGTTCTCGGCGCTGGGCTCGAAGTCCGGCTTCGACGCGATCGCCGACTGCTACGCCGACCTGGCCGGGCACGTCTTCGCGGTGGAGACCGGGCTGTCGTCGGACCCGGAGATGAACTGGCGGGTCGGCAGCCTCGACCGCTACCAGCTCGTGTCCAACTCGGACGCCCACTCGCCGCCCGCCCTGGCCCGCGAGGCGACGGTCTTCGCCACGGGCCGCGACTACTTCGCGATCCGCGAGGCGCTGCGCACCGGCGACGGGCTCGCCGGCACCATCGAGTTCTTCCCCGAGGAGGGCAAGTACCACGCCGACGGGCACCGACTCTGCGGCGTCAACTGGTCGCCGGAGCGGACCCGGGCGGCGGGCGGGCGCTGCCCCGAGTGCGGCAAGCCGCTCACCGTCGGCGTGCTCAGCCGCGTCGAGGAGCTGGCCGACCGGCCCGAGGGGCACCGGCCGGCCCACGCCCGGGACGTCACCCACCTGGTGCCGCTGGCCGAGATCCTCGGCGAGCTGAACCGGGTGGGCCCGAAGTCCAAGAAGGTCGAGGGGAAGCTCAACGACCTGGTGGCCGCGCTCGGCCCGGAGCTGGAGATCCTGACCCGCGCCCCGCTAGACGAGATCGGCCGGGTCGGCGGGGAGCTGCTCGCCGAGGGCATCGGCCGGCTGCGCCGGGGCGACGTGCGCCGGGTGCCCGGCTACGACGGGGAGTACGGGGTGATCACCCTTTTCGACCCGGCGGAGCTGGGCGGGAAGGGAGCCGGGGCGCAGGCGGAGACGCTGTTCGACGTACCCGTGCCGGCGCAGCGACCGGCCGCGGAGCCGGCGGCGAAGGCGAAGCGCCCGGCCGCCGCGAAGGCCGAGCCGAAGCGGAAGCCCGCGCCGCCGGCCCCGCCGCCGCCGATCCCGCCGCAGCCCTCCCCGCACGAGCCGTTCGAGCCGATGCTCGCCGGGATGGAGGAGGTCGGCACGGGGCTGCTGGACCGGCTGGACGCGATGCAGCGGGTGGCCGCGTCCGCGCCGGGCGGGCCGCTGCTGATCGTCGCCGGCCCGGGCACCGGGAAGACCCGCACGCTGACCCACCGGATCGCCTACCTGTGCGCCGAGCTGAACGTGTTCCCGGAGCGCTGCCTCGCGATCACCTTCACCCGGCGGGCCGCCGAGGAGCTGCGGCACCGCCTCGACGGGCTGCTCGGGCCCGTCGCGGAGGACATCACCGTCGGCACGTTCCACTCGCTGGGCCTGACCGTCCTGCGGGAGAACGCGGGCGCGGCCGGGCTGCCGGCCGACTTCCGCATCGCCGACGACGCCGACCGGGCGGCGGCGAAGGCCGAGGCGGGGGAGGACCAGGCGGCGTACACCGCGCTGCTGCGCAAGCGGGACCTGGTCGACCTCGACGACCTGCTCACCCTGCCGGTGGAGCTGCTGCGCGCGGACCGGAAGCTGGTGCAGCGCTACCGGGACCGCTGGCAGTGGATCTTCGTGGACGAGTACCAGGACGTCGACGCCGTCCAGTACGAGCTGCTGCGGCTGCTCAGCCCCGCCGACGGCAACCTGTGCGCGATCGGCGACCCGGACCAGGCGATCTACTCGTTCCGGGGCGCGGACGTCGGCTATTTCCTGCGCTTCTCGCAGGACTTCACCGACGCCCGCCTGGTGCGGCTCAACCGCAACTACCGCTCGTCCGCGCCGATCCTCGCCGCCGCCGTCCAGGCCATCGCGCCGTCGTCGCTGGTCCGGGGCCGCCGGCTCGACCCGGCCCGGCTCGACCCGGAGGCCCCGCTGGTCGGCCGGTACGCCGCCGCGTCCGTCGCCGACGAGGCCGACTTCGTCGTACGCACCGTCGACGACCTCGTCGGCGGCCTGTCCCACCGGTCGCTGGACTCGGGGCGCATCGACGGCCGGTCCACCTCGCTGTCCTTCTCCGACATCGCCGTGCTGTACCGCACCGACGCGCAGGCCGCCCCCATCGTGGACGCCCTGGCCCGCGCCAACGTGCCAGTGCAGAAGCGCTCACACGACCGGCTGCGCGACCGGCCCGGGGTGGCCGCGATCGCCCGCGAGCTGCGGCACGCCGACGGCTCCGGCGGCCTGCCCGCCCGGGTGCGGCTCGCCGCGCAGGTGGTCGCCGACCGGTTCGCCGCGCCCACCCTCGACGGCTCCGGCGTGGTGCGCCCCGAGGAGGTCCGCGCCGCCGTCGACCTGCTCACCCCGCTGGCCCGGCGCTGCGGCGACGACCTGGAGCTGTTCCTGTCCCAGCTCGCCACCGGCGCGGAGGTCGACGCCCTCGACCCGCGCGCCGAGGCGGTCACCCTGCTCACCCTGCACGCCGCGAAGGGGCTGGAGTTTCCCGTCGTGTTCCTCGTCGGCTGCGAGGACGGGCTGCTCCCGCTGCGCTGGCCCGGCTCGACGCCCGACGAGGACGCGATCGCCGAGGAGCGGCGGCTGTTCTTCGTCGGCCTCACCCGGGCCCAGGACCGGCTCTACGTCAGCCACGCGGCCCGGCGTACGCGGCACGGGGCGGAGCGGGACTGCCGGCCGACGCCGTTCCTCGACGTGATCGACCCGGGGCTGTTCGAACGCCTCGGCGAGGCGGAGCCCCGCCGCCCGAAGGACCGCCAGCTCCGCCTGCTGTGAAAGGAAGGGCCCCCTGTTAACGCCTGAGGTAGAGAAGGGTCCCCTTCTCACGGCGGGCGCGGTGGCGGGCGCGGTGGGGGCGGGGCGGGGCGGTGGCGGGCGGCTCAGGCGGCGAGGGTCGCCAGCCAGGCGCCGGCGAGCAGGGCCGGCCCGAGCGGCAGCAGCGTGTCCCGGCGTATCCGGCGGGCGGCCAGCAGGCCGAGCACGGCCAGCCCGTGCAGCACGTGCGGCAGGACCAGCCCGGTCAGCAGCGCCGGCCAGCCCAGCCAGCCGAGCGGCAGCCCCAGCACGGCGGCCAGCTTCACGTCGCCGAAGCCGAGCCGCGAGCCGGGCAGGAGGGCGAGCAGCGCGTACCCGAGGAACGACAGCCCCGCCCCGGTCAGCGACGCGAGCAGCCGGCCCGGCCGGCCGTCGGCCGCCGCCGCGACCAGCCCGGCCGCCGCGCCGAGCGCCGCCAGGCCGACCAGGGGGTCCGGCAGCCGCAGGCAGGCCAGGTCGACCGCCGCGAGCAGCAGGCCGACCGCCGCCACCGCGAGGAACGCCGGCAGCGCCGGGCCGACGCCGGGCGCGGCACCGAGCCCGGCGAAGACCACGGCGGCCATCGCCGCCCAGGCCACAGCCGCCCTCCCCCGGGCCCCGCCGCGCCGGCCCGCGCCGGGTCGACCAGCACCGACCCGGGCAGGATCGAGCCGGGGTACGCCGGCCCAGCGCCCCGCAAGCCACGGCACGAACGCCCCGAGCACCGCTCCGGTCAGGGCGAGAGCGAGGACTCCGACGGTCGGCCTGCCGGTCAGGGCGAGAGCGGGCACGCCGGTGGTGGGCACCGGCCGGACGCTACCGCCGGGCCGGTCGGGCCGCCGCCCCGGTGCGCCGTCCGGGGCGTTCCATGCTGACCACGAGCGCGACCCCGGCGACGATCACCGCGCCGCCGAGCAGCACCTGCGCGGTGACCGGCTCCGCGGCCAGCAGCGCGCCGAGCGCGACCGCGACCACCGGATTCACGTACGCGTAGGTGGACACCAGCGAGATCGGCGCGTGGTGCAGCAGCCAGACGTACGCGGTGAAGGCGACCAGCGAGCCGGCGACCATCAGGTACGCGAGGGCCAGCCAGGACCGTCCGGTGACCTGCCCGGGGTCGAGGTCCCGCAGTTCGCCCCGGGCGGCGGCGAGCACGGTCAGCGCCACGGCACCGGCGACCATCTCGTAGACGGTGGCGACGAACGGGTCCGTGGGCATCCGTAGCCGCCCGGCCAGGAAGGAGCCGACCGACCAGCAGGTGGCCGCAGCGACCACGGTCAGCGCGCCGGCCAGCGGTGCCGCTGCCGATCCGCCGGTCGGCAGCACGAGCAGGACCAGGCCGAGGAAGCCCAGCGTCACCCCGGCGAAGGTCCACACCCGGGGCCGGTCGCCGCCGAGCGTACGGAGCACGACGACCAGCAGCGGGACCGTGGCGACGAGCAGCGCCGCGATGCCGGAGGGCACCGCCGTCCCGGGCGGCCCCGACTCGGCGAGCACCACCAGACCGTTGCCGCCGGCCAGCAGGAGCACGCCGACGAGCGCGGCGGAGCCGAGCTGCCGCCGGTCGACGCGCAGGGCGCCGGCGCCCCGGCGTACCCGGAGGACGAGGGCGAGCACGACGGCGGCCGCGCCGAACCGGAGGCCGGCCGACGCGAGGGCCGGCAGCGACTCCACCGCGACCCGGATGGCCAGGTAGGTGGAGCCCCAGAGGACGTAGACGACGGCCAGCGCCGCCCAGATCAGCGCCGGTCGGACCGCCGGCGCGGCGGCCGCGCCGGTCGGATCCGGCACGTTCGGTAGGGGTGGCGTAACCCGCCGGGGTGGTGATGTCATCGGTTCGCCACGCTACGGTGACCACGGCGTCGGCGTCCCTGGTTGGTGGCCGGCCTCACCGCTCGGGGTAGGAGGGTGTGCATGTCGAACTACGGACCACCGGGTGAGGGTCCCGCCGGGGCGAGACCCGGGCGACGACCCGACGACGGGTACGGCACGCCGGCCGAGCCGTGGGCGGAGGACTCCTGGGGGGACGACGCCTGGGCGGACCCGGACGCGCCGCCGCGCCGGCCGGGCGCGCCGGAGCCGGGGTTCCCGGCGCAGGGCGGCCACCGGCCCGGCCCGGCCCAGCAGGGCGGCTACCGGCCCGCCCCGCACCCGGCCCCGCACCCGCAGGGCGGCTACCGGCCCAAGCCGGGCCCGCAGCGCGGCCGCCCGCCCGAGCCGGGCCAGCATCCGGGTTACCGGCCGGAGCCGGGTCCCGATCCGACGTACGCCGGGTATCCGCCCGAGCCGGGTCCCGCCGGGCGGTACGGTTCCCCGCAGCCCGGGCCCCCGCCGGCCGACCGGGCGCCGTGGCCGGGCGACCCCGGCCGGTTCGCGGCCGGCGGCCCCCGCGAGCCGCAGCCCGGCCCGTGGGGCGGGCCGGGGCCGCACGACCCGGGGCACACCGACGTCTACCGGCCGGTGGGGGCGGGCCCGGCGCACCCCGGGGACCGGTACGTGGACGACCGGCAGGCCCCCGCGCCCTACCCGAGGTCGGGCGGAGTGCCGACCTACCCGGGCGAGCCGGGCCCGCCATATCCGGGCGAGCCGCTGCCGCCCTACCCCGGCGAGGCGGGCCGTAAGCGCGGTCGGGGTCCGCTGATCGCCGTGCTGGCCACCCTGGTCGTGTTCGCGCTCGTCGGCGGCGCGGCCGTGTGGTATCTGCTGCGGCAGGACGATCCGCCGCCCGCTGCGGGTCCCGCCGCGCCCAGCGCCGGTCCGACGCCGGAGGACACCCCGGCGGCGTCCACGAGCGCGCCCACCGCCCCGGCGCCCGAGTCGTCGGCGGATCCCCGGTTCGTCAAGGTGGGCCAGTGCGTGCGCAACGAGGGGCCGTCGGGCGGCAAACCCAAGCTGCTGATCAGCCCGTGCGGCCCGAAGACGTACGAGGTGTTGCGCCGGTTCGACGGGCAGACCAGCGGGGAGAAGGACGCCGAGGCGAAGTGCGCCAAGGTGGCCGGCTACACCAACTGGTACTTCTTCGACAGCCAGTTGGACACCCTGGACTTCGTGCTCTGCCTGAAGCTCCGCTGACCCGCGCCGAAGCTGCGCTGACGCCGCTCGTCCGGTGCCGCGCCCTCCGTCCGCCACACCCCTGGGGGAGAGATGTCATCCTTCGGACCGCCCGGCTCCGGCGCGCCCGACGACCCGTACGCCAGGCCGCCCGCCGGCCCGCCGGTCGACCCGACCCTGCCGCAGTGGGGCCCGCCACCCGGCGGTGACCAGCCGGGGTATCCGCCGGGCCAGGCCGCGTATCCGCCGGGCCCGCCGGGCCACCCCACCGAGCAGCCGGGCTACCCGCCGCCGGGGCCCGGGGCCGGCCAGTCGGGCGGGTACCCGCCGCCCGGCCCCTTCCCGCCCGCCGGCCAGCCGGGCGGGTACCCACCCCCCGGTCCCTTCCCGCCCGCCGGCCAGCCGGGCCCGGCCGCGCCGTGGGGCCCGCCGCCGCCCCCGGGGTACGGGCCACCGCCCGTCGCCGCGCCCACGCCGGGCCGGGGCCGCCGGATCGGCCTGATCATCGCCCTGGTGGTCGTGCTGCTGCTCTGCCCCTGTCTCGGCCTGGCCGGGTGGGGGATCTGGCAGGCGGCCGACGACGACGGCTCCGCGGCGCCGACGGTGACCGCGTCGGCGGTGCCGACGGGCGAGTCGAGCGACGTGCCGACGGCCGCCCCGACCACGGCCGAGCCGAGCCCCACCGAGGACGACGACGGGGACTTCGTCAGGGGCGACTGCGTGGTCAACGACGGCACGGACGCCAACGCCGACCTGCGGAAGGTCCCGTGCGGACCGGACACGTACGAGGTCCTGCTGCGCATCCCGGGCACCACGAACGGCGACCGGTGCAAGACGGCGTCGCCGGACGCGACCGCCAACTTCGTCAGCGACAACCCGATCAACGCCCTCGACTACGTGCTCTGCCTGAAGCGACGCACGGGCTGAGGGAGCGCGTCCGCTACCCGAAACTAGGGCTGTCTAGCGTGGACGCTAGACAGCCCTAGTTTTGCCTCGACGGCCGGCGACACGCCGGTAGGGTCCTCTACGGATGTCTAGCCTCGCAGCTAGACGGCCCGATACTGTGCGATTCGTGGATCCGGTCCGCAACCCGTACGCGCCGGGCGCCGGCCAGCGCCCGCCCGAGCTCGCGGGGCGGGGGCGGGAGCTGGACGTCTTCGACGTCGTCCTGGAGCGCATCGCCCGGGGCCGCCCCGAGCGCAGCCTGATGCTCACCGGCCTGCGTGGCGTGGGGAAGACCGTCCTGCTCAACACCCTGCGCTCGCAGGCGATCACCCGGCTCTGGGGCACCGGCAAGATCGAGGCGCGACCCGACCAGTCGCTGCGCCGCCCGGTCGCCGCCGCGCTGCACATGGCGGTGCGCGAGCTGGCCCCCCGGCACCGGGCCCCGGACCGGATCGACGCGTTCCTCGGGGTGCTGAAGGCGTTCGCCCAGCGGTCCGCGCCGACGGGTCGGGCGGGCGCGGCCCCGAAGCTGCGCGACCGCTGGCAGCCGGGCATCGACGTGCCGGCCGCGACCGGCCGGGCCGACTCCGGCGACATCGAGATCGACCTGGTGGAGCTGCTCAGCGACGCCGCGGCGGTGGCCGCCGACGTCGGCACCGGCATCGCCGTCTTCATCGACGAGATGCAGGACCTCGGCCCCGAAGACGTCTCGGCGCTCTGCGCCGCCTGCCACGAGCTGTCGCAGCTCGGCGCGCCGCTGATCGTGGTGGGCGCGGGCCTGCCGCACCTGCCGGCCGTGCTCAGCGCCGCCAAGTCGTACTCGGAGCGGCTGTTCCGCTACCAGCGCATCGACCGGCTCGACCGGATCGCCGCCGACCAGGCGCTCTGCGCGCCGGCCGAGCGCGAGGAGGTCGCGTACGAGCCGAAGGCCCTCGACCTGCTCTACGAGAAGTCGGGCGGCTACCCGTACTTCGTCCAGGCGTACGGCAAGGCCACCTGGGACCACGCGCCACGGTCCCCGATCACCGACGCGGACGTCCGGGTGGCCGCCCCCGAGGCGGAGGCCGAGCTGGCGGTGGGCTTCTTCGGCTCCCGGTTCGAGCGGGCCACGCCGGCCGAGCGCGAGTACATGCGCGCGATGGCCACCCTGTCGCTGGTGGAGGGGGACGCTGGCGGTCGGGACGACATGGACGCCGCCGTGCCGACCGCGGAGATCGCCCGGGCGCTCGGGCGCAAGCCGGCGAGCCTCTCCCCGGCGCGGGACGCGTTGATCAAGAAGGGGCTGATCTACTCCGGGGAGCGCGGCACGGTCGCGTTCACCGTCCCGCACTTCGGCCGCTACCTGCGCACCCAGCCGGCCTGAGCGCGCGCCGGGTGGTCGGAGCGCCGGGTGGTCAAAGCGCGGGCGGCCGGAGCGCGGGCGGCCGGAGCGCGGGCGGCCGGAGCGCGGGTGGTCAGACCTTCGACCAGGGTGGCGGGAACAGCACCTCGCCCCGGGGCGCGGGGCCGTCCCCGCTGGTGCTGGGGGGCAGGACCAGCGCCTGCCACGGCTCGCCCAGGCCGGACCACGGGCTGCTCAGCCCCATCCGGTCGGCGCGGGTGAAGCCGAACCGCCGGTAGTAGGCCGGGTCGCCGAGCACCACCACGAGTCGCTCGCCGAGCTCGGTGGCGGCGTCCAGGGCGGCCTGCACCACGGCCGTGCCGTGCCCGACCCGCTGCCGGTGCGGGGAGACCGCCACCGGGCCGAGGGCCAGCGCCGGGGCGCTCCCGCCGTCGCCGCGGACGTGGACCCGGGTGAGCAGGGCGCAGCCGACCACCTCGCCGCCGTACTCGGCGACCATGGCCAGCTCGGGAATCCAGGCGTCGGTGCCGCGCAGGTCCTCGACCAGCCCCACCTCGGGCGGGGTCGACACGTCCGGACGGGCGAACGCGGCGGTCAGCACCCGCCGGACGGGGCCGGTGTCCGCCGGGCCCTCGGGACGCAGCCGCAGAGTCGTCACCCGGGCGAGGTTACCCGCCGGGCCGGGTCCACCACCGACGGTCGCCCCGATCGGCGTGGCGTTCCCGCGTCGCGCGCCTGGGCCGCGTCGAGCGCGCGACGGGTCCTGCCCGCCGCGCCGGCCCGCAGCCGCAGCCGGGGCCGCGACGTCCACGGTCGCCGATCGGATCGGGCCGTTGCAGGGGTGGCGACGCCCGCGACGGGGTATGACTGACCCATGACACCCGTGCGTTCCCTCGCCCGCGTCATGTTGAGCGGCATCTTCGTGGTCAGCGGCGCCCGCAACCTTCAGCACCCGGGGCGGCTGGTGTCGGCGGCGAAGCCGGTCACCGACCGGGTGACCCCGCTGCTCCAGCAGGTCTCCCCCCGCATTCCCACCGACACCGAGACGTTGGTCCGCGCCAACGCAGCCGTCCAGCTCGTCGGCGGGCTGATGCTGGCCACCGGGAAGCTCACCCGCCCGGCCGCGCTGCTGCTCGCCGGCACGCTGATCCCGACCACCGCCGCCGGTCATCCCTTCTGGAACAACGCCGACCCGGCCGAGCGCATGCAGAACCAGGTCCACTTCCTGAAGAACCTCGGGCTCTTCGGCGGGCTGCTGCTGGCCGCCGCCGACACCGAGGGCAGGCCCGGCCTGCGGTGGCGGGCCGGTCACCGGATCGGCCACTCGCGACGGTCGGTGGCCCGGGCCGTCCGGACGGCCCGCCGCGAGGCCCGGATCGCCGTACGCTCGGCGGCCACGGCCCGTCGACTGCCCGGCTGACCTGCGGCGCGACCCCTCCTGGCGGCGGCCCGCCCCCACCAACGCCACGAATTACCTGAACCGCCCGGTAGGCGTTAACGCGGTGGAAATGTAAAAAACCAGTGTGGGATCGGACACGGTCGCATAACGCGGGAGGCATCAACGTGAGGCGCCGTTCTAGGCTCCGTGCTGGACCTGGACGGGCAGGACGACCTTGGTATGGGGGTGGCCACGACGTGCCGGCGACCGTCGGACGACGGATGGACCGCCTCGCCCCGGTCCGTCGCGCGACCCGTGGGATCGACCGCAGGACGGCGGTGCGCGCCGGTGTGATCGCCACCGTCGCGTACGCGGCGTGGCTCGCGATCGGCGCCTTCGGGCGGCCCTACAACTTCTTCGACATGAAGATCTACCACGGCGCGGTGGTGTGGTGGGCGAACGGCAACGAGCTGTACGAGTTCATCGCCCCCTCCACCACGCTCGGCTTCACCTACCCCCCGTTCGGGGCGCTGGTGATGCTCCCCATGGCGCTGGTGCCCGTGGACGTGGCCGGCTGGCTGAACGCGCTGGCCAGCATCGGTGCGCTGGCCCTCGTCCTGGCCGGCCTGCTGCGGCCGGTCGTCGACCGGCTGGGCTGGCCGTTGTGGTACACGGTGGGCATCGCGACGCCGATGGCGATCGCCCTCGAACCGGGGCGCGAGACCCTCGGCTACGGGCAGGTCAACCTGCTGCTGTTCGCCCTGATCATGGCCGACCTGATCGGGCTGCGCTGGCGGGCCCGGCGGGGCACCCGGTTCGACGACGCGGCCGGTCCGCTGCGGCGGTTCGTGTTCAGCGGGGCGTGGGCCGGGGTCGGCATCGGCCTGGCCACCGCCGTCAAGCTGACCCCGGCGCTCTTCGTCGTGTACCTCGTGATCACCCGGCAGTGGCGTGCGGCGGCCACGGCGGTCGGCACCACGATCGGGGTGACCCTCGCCGGCTTCGCGCTGGTCGGCACCGAGTCGCGGGCCTACTTCGGCGGCGTGCTCTGGCAGACCGAGCGGGTCGGCGCGGCCGACATGACCCCCAACCAGTCCCTCGCCGGTCTGCTGGCCCGCCTCTACGACTCGATCGAGACCCCCGGGCTGCTCTGGCTGTCGTTCTCGGTGCTGGTGCTCGCGCTCGGGCTGTCCCGGGCCGTCAGCGCGCGCGCCGACGGCGACGAGCTGACCGCGTTCACCCTGGTCGGCCTCACCGCGAACGTGGTCAGCCCGATCTCCTGGTCGCACCACCTGGTCTGGGTCATCCCGGCGATCGTCGTGCTGGCCGACGCCGCGCTGCGCCGCCGCGAGGCGAGCCGGGGCGTGGCGCAGCGGACCGGCCCGGCGTCGTCCTACGGCGGGCTTCCCGGGGTCAACGGGCTGCGCCCGCCGATCTGGTATCCGACGCTGACCGGCCTGCGGCACGGCGCGGCGGCGGTGGGGCTCTACCTGCTGTTCCTGATCTCGCCCATCTGGCCGTACGAGCACCAGCTCCCCGAGGTGTCGCACTACCAGGACGGCCTGTTCGGCGCGCTGATGGAAAACTCGCTGGCCGTGGCGCTGATCGTCCTGGTCGCCGCGCTGCCGTGGCGGCCGGGCGCCGAGCCGGCCTTCTACGCCGACCGGTTCGGCCGCTCCGCCAGCGCCGTCAGGGGCAGTTGACCCACTCCTCGGTGCCGTCGGCGAACACCTGCCGCTTCCAGATCGGCAGCCGCGCCTTCACCTCGTCGACGAGCCGGGCACAGGCGGCGAACGCGGCGGCCCGGTGCGCGGTGCTCACCGCCGCCACCAGGGCGGCGTCGCCGATGACGAGCGGGCCGACGCGGTGCGACACGGCGACCGCGTAGACGTCGGGGTCGGCGGCGATCTCGGCGGCGACCTCCCGGAGCACGGCGGCGGCGCTCGGGTGCCCCTCGTACTCCAGGCTGAGCACCGCGCGGCCGTGGTCGTGGTCGCGGACCACGCCCTGGAACGACACCACCGCCCCGGCCCGCCGGTCGGCGACCGCCGCCTCGTGCGCGGCCAGGTCCAGCGGCTCGGTGGTGACCGAGCCGAAGACCGTCGACTCCTCGATCGTCACCGGATGCCCCTCCTCACGGACACGACCGCTCCCCGGGCAGCAGGGGCAGCGGCACGACCGGCACCCGCGCGCCCGGCTCGCCGGTCGTGCCCGGGTGGATGACCGCGAAGCCGTCCGCGCCGGCCAGCCCGCGCAGCATCGCCGACCCGACGTGCCGGACCGGGTGGGCGGTGCCGGCGGCCCGGTCCAGCCGGACCAGGGCGAGGTGGGTGTGGTCGCCGCGCCCCGGCACCGCGTCGGCCAGCGTGGCGTGCGGCAGCACCGGCATCGGCCGGCCCTGTAGGCCCGCCAGCAGCGGCGCGACCAGCGAGACGAGCGCGACGATCGCGGACTGCGGGTTGCCGGGCAGCCCGGCGACGAAGCGGACCCGGCCGTCCGGGTCGACCAGCCGGGCCAGCAGCATCGGGAACCCGGGGCGGACGGCGACCGTGTTGACCACGTAGTCCGCGCCGAGCGCCTCCAGGGTGGGGTGCAGGTGGTCGACCGGGCCGTGCATCGTGCCGCCGGTGGTGCAGACCAGGTCGGCGGTGGCCAGCGCCGCGCGCAGGGCCGCCACGTGCGCCGGCAGGGTGTCGGCCACCGGGCCGACGACGTCGGCCGGGCGCACCTGGCAGCCGTACCGGCGCAGCCACGCCGGCACGGCCGGCCCGAGGGCGTCCCGGACGCGGCCGGCGGCCGGTGGCCCCGACGTCAGCAGCTCGTCGCCGAAGACCAGCAGCGCGGCGCGGGGCGGCCGGCGGACCCGCAGCGTGTCGTGGCCGCAGGAGGCGGCGAGGCCGATCACCGCCGGGTCGACCGGGGTGCCCGCCGGAAGCAGCTCCTCACCGGCGCGGGCCTCCTCGCCGGGCTCGCGCCACTCCGGGGTCGGCCGGGGGGTGCCGGCGACCCGGCCGTCGGCGGTGCGGGTGGACTCCTCGACCCGCAGGATCGCGGTGACCCCCTCGGGCACCATCGCGCCGGTGGCGATCTCGACGGTGGTGCCGTCGTCGGTAAGCGGGGCCGGGCTGCCACCGGCCAGCACCCGGCCGACGACCCGCCACGGCCCGTCCCCGCGTACCGCCCAGCCGTCCACGCTGGAGGTGGGGAAGGCGGGCAGGTCGGTGCGGGTGGTCAGCGGCTCGGCGAGGGTGTGCCCGTCGGTCTCGGCGAGCGGCCGGCCGACGGCGGGCAGCGCGGCGGCGAGGCCGACGGCGTACACCCGGGAGCGGGCCTCCTCCCAGCCGGCCGGCGGCGGTACGGCGACCTGTTCCGCGGCGGACGCGGTTTCCGTGCTCACCGGCCGAGCCTATCGTCGGCCGGCGGGACCCACCCGGCCAGTGGCCGCGCCGTCCCGGGTGCCGGTCGCTCAGTGGTCGCCGCCGCGGAGCTGGTCGACGGCGTGGGCGAGGATCGGGCCGAGGACGGCGAGCCCGTCGCGGGCGCCGCCGGTGGAGCCCGGCAGGTTGACGACCAGCATCCGGCCGACGACCCCGGCGACGCCCCGGGACAGCGCCGCCGTCGGCACCCGGTCCCGGCTGTGCGCCCGGATCGCCTCGGCGATGCCGGGGATCTCGTGGTCGAGCAGCGCGCGGGTCACGTCGGGGGTGCGGTCGGTCGGGTTGATCCCGGTGCCGCCGCTGGTCAGCACCACGTCGACCCCGTCGGCCAGGGCGGCCCGCAGCGCCGCGCCGACCGGTTCGCCGTCGGGCACCACCACCGGGTCGTCGACCTGGCAGCCCAGCTCGCGCAGGCCGGCGACGAGCAGCGGCCCGCTGGTGTCGGCGTAGACCCCGGCCGACGCGCGGTTGGAGGCGACCACCACCCGGGCGCGGATCACGGCCGGTCCGCCGGCCGCTGCCACAGGCCCGTCTTGCCGCCCTCCTTGCGGAGCACCCGCACCGCGTCGACCGACGCCGCCGGGTCGACCGCCTTGACCATGTCGACCAGGGCGAGGCCGGCGACCGCGACGGCGGTCAGCGCCTCCATCTCCACGCCCGTACGGTCGGCGGTCCGCGCCGTGGCGGTGATCTCGACGGTGTCGTCGGTCAGCGCCAGGTCGACCGTCACGCCGTGCAGCGCGATCGGGTGGCAGAGCGGGATCAGGTCCGGGGTCCGCTTGGCCCCCATGATGCCGGCGAGCCGGCCGACGGCGAGCGCGTCGCCCTTGGGCAGCCCGTCGCGGCGCAGCAGGTCGACCACCTCGGCGGTGGTCCGCAGCCGGCCGGCGGCCACGGCGAGCCGGCCGGAGACCGCCTTGGCGGAGACGTCGACCATGCGGGCCGCGCCCGCCGCGTCGACGTGGGTGAGCTGGGCGGGATCCGTCACGATCGCGAGCCTATCCTCCGGTACGCCCGGCCCCGGTCCCACCTTCGGCGGGCGCGCGGTGCGGCACCATGTGGACGGGCACCCGGGGTGGACGGGCACCCGGGGCCAAAGGAATTGCGTCGGCGGGGCGGCGTTTCCCCGCCCGGGTCAATCCGGGCGACTGTCGGGAGTCGGTCCGTCCCGGCGCGTCACGGCGTGGCCGCGCACCCCGCCGATTCGGGACCTACCAGGAGAGAAAAACCCGAAGCGGGGATGAACCGGGGGGCGGACCTCACCAGACTGGGTACGGGGACGAGCCGTACTCTTTGCCGACCACGTGGCCGCGCGACACAGAACTGACAAGCGCGACGCAATTACCTGTAGAGCGCTCCGCACAGGTCCCGTAAACACAAAGTGACAAATCATCCCCAGGTTGGCTTATATTGCGCATACCGACATTTATCAGTACAGAATTGGACGTCCACCGCCTTAAGCTTTCGTTCGTCGGACAGGAACGGCAGAAAGGGTGAGGGCTGTGATGAAGTCGCACGAGTGGAGTTGAGGGCACTTCTCGGAGCGGATAAAGGCCAGTACCCTGAGGAACGCATAGCCATCGGTGACAACGCGAGGACGATGGGTGGCCGCTCCGACGAATCGACGGACCGAGACCGATCGGCGACTCCAGTCGCTAGTCGGTCTCGTCGTCGTTTGCGCGTCCGCCGCCCTCGTCGTCTCCACGAACCAGCTCCTGGCGGGGGGCGACCCCGGTAACCTGGCGCTCTGGGCGGCGCTCGTCTCGCTGGTCGCCATCGGCGTCACCGTGAAGGTCCGGGTCCGGATCAGAGCCACCAACCACGACATCGCCTGGACCGAGACCGCCATCCTCATCGGCCTCGCCGTCGCCCCCACCCCCGTGGTGGTCCTCGCCACCGCCCTCGGCATCGCGATCACCACCTGGCTGGACCGGAAGACCACGCTCAAGACGCTGTTCGGCATCGGCAAGAACACGCTCGTCGCCGCCGTCGCGGGGACGGTCCTGCACGCCGCCGGCTGGCGCACCGGCGACGACCTGCTCGTCCACCTCGTCCTGCCGCTCTCCGTCGCCTACCTGGCGGCCGTGGTCCTCGACGAGCTGGTCACCCTCCCGGTCATCGCGATGGCGACCGGCGAGCGGCTGCGCGACCTGTTCCGGGAGGACTGGGGCCTGCGGGCCGCCACCGCCGCCGCCCGGCTCCTGGTGATCGTCGGCACCGTCTTCATCCTCCGGGCCGACAGCCGCCTGCTCCTCGCCGTCCCGCCCCTGGTGCTGAGCCTGCACCTGCTCTACTCCAACCGGGTCCGCACCCGCACCGAGCAGCAGGCGTGGCAACGGCTGGCCCGCACCACCGACGCGCTCAACGTCGTCGACCTCAACAAGGTCCTCACCACCGCCGTCACCCAGGCCGCCGAGCTGTTCTCCGCCGACGAGGTGGAGATCTCCCTGCGCGGGACGGGCCGGACGGTCCGCGGCTCCGCCGGCACCCTCACCTACGACGGGCCGACCGGCCCCGGCGGCCCGACCGAGGGTTCGGTGATCTCCGCCCGCCTGGAGGGGCACGACCGCACCGTCGACGTCGGCACCCTCCGCCTGCGGTTCCGGGGCCCCGTCCGGTTCTCCGAACGCGAGCAGTACACCCTGCGCACCTTCACCTCGGCGCTGTGCACCGCCGTCCGCAACGCCCAGGCGTACGCCGAGCTGGCCCGCGTCGCCAACGAGCACGCGTACGCGGCGACCCACGACACCCTCACCGGCCTGGCCAACCGGCGGCACCTGCTGGACCAGGGCAGCGAGCAGCTCAACGCCCGGCACGCCGACGGGGTGACCGCGCTCGTGCTGATCGACCTCAACCACTTCAAGGAGGTCAACGACACCCTCGGCCACGCCGCCGGCGACCAGGTGCTCCTCCAGGTCGCCGACCGGCTGCGCGGCGCCGCCCAGGGTGGCGACCTGGTGGCCCGCCTCGGCGGCGACGAGTTCGCCGTGCTCCTGCGCGGCCTGCCCGCCCCGGCGGTGGCCGCGCACCGCACCGAGGCCCTGCTCGCCGCGCTGCACGAGCCCCTCGACCTCGACGGCATGCGGATCAGCGTGGAGGCCAGCGGCGGCATCGCCATCGCCCCGGCCAGCGGCGGCATGCCCGAGCTGCTGCGCCGCGCCGACGTCGCGATGTACCAGGCGAAGCGCGCCGGCCAGCGCATCGCCACCTACGCGCCGACCCGGGACACCGCCGACCTCGGCCGGCTCACCCTCGGCGGTGAGCTGCCCCGGGCCGTCGCCGACCAGGAGTTCACCGTCAACTTCCAGCCCATCGTCGACCTCGGCACCGGCGAGGTGACCAGCGCGGAGGCGCTGGCGCGCTGGCACCACCCGGTGCACGGCGTGATCGACCCGCTGCGCTTCCTGGAGGCCGTCGAGCGCTCCGGCCTGCTCCCCGCGTTCGCCGAGGCGATCCTCGACCAGGCGCTCATCGCCGCCAACAGCTGGCGCGACGCCGGCTTCGACCTGCCCGTGGCGGTCAACGTGTCGCCGCGCAGCCTCCTCGACGCCCGCTTCCCCAGCTCCGTGCTGGCCCGGCTGCGCGCCCACGACCTGCCGCCGGACCGGCTGGTCCTGGAACTGACCGAGACGCTGACCCTCAGCCAGCTCGACGTGGTCGACCGGGTGCTCAGCCGGCTGCGCGACGAGGGCGTCCGGCTGGCCCTGGACGACTTCGGCACCGGCTACTCCTCGCTGTCCCTGCTCTCCCGCATCCCCGTCCACGAGCTCAAGATCGACCGCAGCTTCGTGTCGGCCATGGAGGGGTCCGCCGAGGCCGCCGCCGTCATCCGGTCCACCCTCGACCTCGGCCGCAGCCTCGGGCTCACCGTCGTCGCCGAGGGGGTGGAGAGCGAACCGCAGCGCCGTGCCCTCTGGGAGCTGGGCTGCACCGCCGGGCAGGGTCACCTCTTCGGCCGGCCGGTGCCGGCCGGCACCCTCCTGTCCACCCTGCACCGCGGCTTCGGCGGCCGCACCGGCACCCTCGCCCCGCCGCTGCACGACGCGGGCACCGTGGTCCGGCTCCCCGCCGGGCGGCGGCAGGGCGGACGCAGCCGGGGAGAGCGTCTGCCACACTTGCCCGCGTGACCGCCGCCGCCGACCGGGCCACCCGCGCCCCCGCACCGTGGCGCAGGATCGACCGGGCCGCCGGCGGCCTCGCCCTCGACCTCGGCCTCTACGCTGCCTCCGCCGCGTTCGCGGCCGTCACCGCCGCCACCTCCACCCTGCCGCCGCACCGCGCCTGGGGAAGCATCGCCGCGCTCGGCTACCTGGCCGCCGCGCTCGCCGTCGCCGGCCAACTCGCCGCCCGCCGCCGGGACGCCGCCGCGCCGCTCGCCGGCCTGCCGGCCCGCTGGGCGGTCACCGGGCTGGCCTGGGCCACCACCACGCTGCTGCCGCTGCTGGCGCAGAGCGTGCAGCGGGCCGCCGGCCGCACCGACCGGGCGCAGGAGGAGGTGGTCGTCGTCGAGCACAGCGGCAACCGCCTCGCCGAGACCGGCACGCCCTACCTCGGGCACGACGCGATCGCCGCGCTTCCCGCCGACGAGCGGCTGCTCGGCTACACCCCGTACCAGCCGGGCATGGCCCTGTTCGGGCTGCCGCGCGCCGCCGCGGACGGCTGGTGGACCGACGCCCGCGTCTGGTTCGCGGTCGCCACCGCGCTGCTCCTCGCCCTCGCGGTTCGCGTCCTGCGCACCGGAGCCCCGACCGCCGCCGACACCCCGACCGCCGCCGGGGACCCGGCCGGCGGCGGCGACCGGGCGGCGGCCGTGCTGCGCGGGATCCAGGCGGCGACCGTGCTGCCGGTCTGCGCCCTCACCCTCGCCACCGGCGGCGACGACCTGCCGGTGCTCGCCGCCTGCCTGCTGGCCCTCGCCCTCGCCGCCACCGGCCGGCCGGGCCGCGCCGGCCTCGCCGTCGGCGCGGCGGGCGCGCTGAAGCTCTTCGCCTGGCCGGTCGCCCTCGTGCTGATCGCCTGGGCCGCCACCCACCGCCGCGCCGGGCGGCTCGCCGCCGGCGCGCTCGGCCTGCCGGCCCTCGCCCTGCTGCCCGCCCTGCTCGTCGACCGCGACGCGCTGGTCGAGAACGTGCTGCGCTTCCCGCTCGGGCACGGCCTGGTCACCAGCCCGGCGCAATCCCCGTTCCCGGGTCACCTGATCGCCACCACCCTGCCCGGCGGCCGGGTCGTCGCCGCCGCGCTGCTCGTCGCCGCCGGGGCCGCCATCGCCGTCCGGCTCCTGCGCCGCCCGCCCCGCACGGCCACCGCCACCGCCCTGATCTGCGGGTACGGGCTGCTCGCGGCGATCCTGCTGATGCCCACCACCCGCTTCGGCTACCTGCTCTACCCGGTCGCCCTGCTGGCCTGGGCACCCGCCCTGACCCGCCCCGCGCCGGCCCCCGCCGCCCCCTGACCGGGGGGCTTCGCCCCCGACGGCCGGCGCGGTCGACCGGCACGGCGTACACCTGAGACATGACGACGACCTTCCGCGACCGGGAAGACGCCGGCCGGGTCCTCGCCGACCGGCTCGCCGGCCTCGTCGGGCGCTCCGACGTCACCGTGCTCGCGCTCGTCCGGGGCGGCGTGCCCGTGGCCCGGGTCGTCGCCGGGCGGCTCGGCGTCCCCCTCGACGTGCTGGTGGTCCGCAAGCTCGGCCTGCCCCTGGCCCCCGAGGTCGCCTTCGGCGCGCTCGGCCCGCACGGCGTGCGGGTGCTCAACGAGACGGTGGCCGCCCGGCTCGACGCCGCGGAGGTCGCCGAGGTGCAGCGCCGTGAGCAGGCGGAACTGGACCGCCGCGAACACCGTTACCGGGCCGGACGGCCCCCGCTCGACCTGACCGGCCGGACCGCCGTCGTCGTCGACGACGGCCTCGCCACCGGGGCCACCGCCCGCGCCGCCGTCCAGGTGGCCCGGCACCTCGGGGCCCGCCGGGTGGTCGTCGCGGTGCCCGTCGGCTCGCAGCAGGCGTACGAGATGCTCGCCGCCGAGGCCGACGAGGTCGTCTGCGCCGAGCGGCCCCCCGACTTCGGCGCGGTCGGCGCCTACTACTTCGACTTCCACGAGGTGTCCGACGACGAGGTGACCGACGCGCTCGCGGCAATCGGGTGACTTCACCGGGTACCTTCGGGTAATGCAGCTCACCTGTCCCAAGTGTCACGGAGACATGCGCCAGTACGAGCGCAGCGGAGTCGTCATCGACCAGTGCGGCGAGTGTCGGGGGATCTTCCTCGACCGCGGCGAACTGGAGAAACTGTTCGAGGCCGAGGCGAACTGGAACCGGCAGCAGTCGGCGGGCGCACCGAACCCGGCCCGGCCGGCCCAGGCGCCCGGCGCCTACCCGCCGCCTCCGCCCGCGCACCAGCCGCAGCAGCCGGGCTACGGCGCGGTGCCCCCGCCCCCGCCCCCGCCGCCCACGCACGGCTACCCGCCGCCCGCCCCCGCGTACGGCGGGCACGCCCAACCGCACTACGGCTACCACGGCCACTACCGCCGCAAGAAGCACCACGGCGGTTTCCTCGGCGAGCTCTTCGACTGACTGATCCGTTCGGCGGTCGCCAGGTCGGCGACGTGGGGCAGGCCCGATCCGGGTGACGGCCCCACGTCGCCGACCTGCCCGGGCGCGTCCGGCGTGCGAGGCTGCGTCCATGACAGCCGTTTCGCAGCCCGAGGCGCTGGCCCAGGCGTACGCGGGGCTCACCGACGTCGTGGCCCCGCTCGACGACGCCGGCCTGCGACGGCCCACCCGGTGTCGGGGCTGGCGCGTCGCCGACCTGCTGTTCCACGTGCTCTGCGACGCGCAGCGGGCGCTGGTCGCGCTCGCCAGCCCCGCCGACGGGCCGGCCGACCGCGACGACGTCTCCTACTGGCGGGGCTTCGCCGCCGCGGCCGACGCCACAGGGGCGGGCACCAGCCGGCGGGCGGCCCGCGACGACGGCGACAGCGGTGACCGGCACGCCGGGTGGGTCCGGCGCTCGGTCGCCGCGTTCGAGCACCCGAGCGGGGTGTTCCGGGTCTGGGCCGACACTGCGCCGGCCGCCGTCCGCGCCGCCGCCGCCGCCGACCCGGACGGCTTCGTCACCACGCAGGGCCACGTGCTGCGGGTGCCGGACCTGCTGGCCACGCTCACCACCGAGGCGGTCGTGCACCACCTCGACCTGATCGTCGACCTGCCCGACGCCCCGCCGCCGGCCGCGCTGCCCGCCCGGGTCGCGGTGGCGAGCCTCTGCGGGCTGCTCAGCGACGACGCCGTCCGGCCGGCAGGCTGGGACGACCGGGACTTCCTGCTCAGGGCCACCGGCCGGGTGCCGCTGACGGACCGGGACCGGTGGGAGCTGGGCGAGGCCGCCGGCTGGTTCCCGCTGATCGGCTGAGCGGCCGGGCGCTGGTGGGGGTGGTCCTGCCGGGCTCGGCCCGTCGGCTCAGACGATCGCCATGTCGACGAAGCGGGACAGGTGGAGCTGCGCGGCCACCGTGATCGAATCGGTCGGCCCATTCCGGTGCTTAGCGACAATAAAGTCCGCTTCGCCTGCGCGCGGCGACTCCTTGTCATAGTAGTCGTCCCGGTGCAGAAGGATGACCACGTCCGCATCCTGTTCGATGGAGTTGTGGGTGGCGATGCCGTTGGCGATGAAGTTGTGCGTGCCGAGGACGGTCGCGTCGTATACCTCTCGCTCACCGATCGACTCGATCGAAACGATCTCGTCCCAGAAGATGTCGTTGGTGGCGTGCAGCTCAAGGTCCACAGAGTCGAGCACCGAGGCGATCTTCGCCAGCCTGGACCTGCTCGGTGCCCGCTTCCACAGCGCGCTGCCGCAGAACTGGGTCCCGATCGCCTTCGCGAAGTCCCGGTGGCTCATGCCCTGGTCGATCAGGATCCTGCGGACCTCCGACCAGACCTCCCTCGGCACGGTGTCGACGTTGGTGTTGCTCTCCCGCGCCTCCAAGGCCGCCAGGAGGGCAGCGCAGCCGGTCGACCGCTCGCCGTGCACCCCGATCTCCCGCAGAAAGCGGAGCTGGTCGTCTCGACCGGAGATGTCAAGCGTGTACTGGGTCCGGTGGCGCGCGACAGGCACGACCTTGAGGCGGGCGGTGATGCCGTATCGGAGCAGCAGGCGGGAGACGTCCTCCAGCATGCGGCGGCTGGTCGAGGAGTAGTAGACCCTGCCGCCCCGGCCGGACTTGTTGAGGCAAACGGAACCGTCCGTCGCCCAGAGGTGGTGGAGGAAGGTGGTGATCTGCGCCTTGGGCAGACCGAAGACAGCTTGCGGCACGAACTTCTCGTGAGACCTGAGCCCGAACAGTCCGAGCCCGTCCAGCCACTCCGCAATCGGGTTTCGGCGGCCTCGGGCCAAGCGGTACGGGGCGGGCAGCCGCAGGGTGGTCACGCGTGCTGCGGCGTAGTCGTCCCGGACAGCGGAGATGCCGAAGTGCTTCGCCGCCTCGGCGACAACCTGCAGGTTCTGCTCGTCGCAGCTGGCGTATCGAATCGGCTGCCGCCGGACGAACGAGCCGTCCCCCAGCAGGTGTGCCAGCAACACCACCTCTTCCTCGGGCCACGGCCTACAGGAAAGGGGTGCGGGCACATGCCTCGGCGTGGCGATGCGGGCTTTGGCCGTCAGCTCTCCGAGCGGCACCCAGCCCGCGAAGGTCAGGAAGGGATGATTGGCCGTGGCCTCGATCTGCTTCCCGGAGGCAAGGGTCATCCGGAAAACCTCACGGATTCCGCTCGGGAAGACGTGGGTCATCGTGCGCGGGGTGTAACGGAGACTCCCATCGAGCGCCCAGACGGGGATGTCCCTGGCCCCAGCGGCAAGGAGTTCACCCAGGGTCACTTCGGCGTTGTTGTCCGCACGGAGAAGCCTGGTCTCTGCGGTGAGGCAGCCCGATTCGCGCAAATCGGACAGTTGCGGTCGCTTGTCCGTCCGCTGCTCCGGGCCACGGTTCAGCTGACTCACCGCGATCACCGGGCACTCGACTTCCTTGGCCAGCAGCTTGAGGCCACGGGACAGGTCCGCGACCTCCTGCTGCCGGCTCTCGGTGCGCTTCGGCGACGTCATGAGCTGGAGATAGTCGACGACGATCAGCTTCAGGTCGTGCTTCTGCTTGAGCCGACGCGCCTTCGCCCGGATCTCCATCAGGTTCATGCTCGGCGTGTCGTCGACGAAGAGCGGCGCCTCGCTGATCTCACCCATGCAGCGGGCCAGCTTGGTCCAGTCGTCGTCGGAGAGCTGGCCGCTGCGCAGCACGTGCAGCGGGACGCGGGCCTCCGCCGAGAGCAGTCGCATGACGATCTCGACCTTGCTCATCTCCAGCGAGAAGATCGCCGACGCCTGGTTGGCCCGGATCGCCGCGTTCCGGGCGAAGTCCATGCTCGCGGTGCTGTTGTGCGTCGGGATCATGGACCGGCCGGCCAGGTAGAGGTGGTCCGGGTTGTCCACGGTCACGCAGCGCACCGGGACGCTCGGCACCGGCCGCACGTCCACGACGAACCGGACGCCGGCGTCCGGGGCCGTCCGCTGCCACGCGGCGTGGGCCGCCCGCTTGTCCGCCAGGCGGAAGACGGGGTCGGGCGTCGAGAAGTCCACGGTGTACGCGACGGGCGAGCCCTCCCGCGCCGGCTGCTCGCCGACCGTGCACCGGTAGCCGAGGCCGACCACGAGTTCCCCGACGCAGCCGGCCAGCCGTCGGGAGGTCGAGGCGTACCGGAGGTTCCCGTCGGGGCCCACCGTTCCGGCGGCGTCCATCAGCCCCGCTAGCAGCTCGCGGCGCTGGTCCTCCGACGCGCGGAGGTAGTCCGGCGGGAGGTGCGGCTCGGCGCTGCCCTCGCCGACGCCCACCCCGAGGGTGTACGGCGCGACGGCGAGATCCCGCGCGGGCAGCCGCAGCGGCGCGCAGTTCCCGACGGCGTGGCGGGGTTCCCGGTTCGCCGTGTCGGTGTGCAGCGTGGCGGCGATCCGGGCGGTCGTCACCGCCTCCGGGGCGGCGGTGGTCCGCCACAGGTGCTCGGCGTCGGCCACGATGACCGAGCCGTCGGAGAACTCGACCTCGTAGCAGGGGCGGTCGTGCCACACCTCGAAGGCGGCCGTGACGGTGGTCGGGGTGCCGTCAGCGGCGAGGAGCCGGTCACCGACCGCCACCTCGCCCATCGTGGTCCAGCCGTCGGGGGTGGGCAGCGGGGTGTCCAGCGCCAGTGCCTTGCCCAGACCGGGCCGGCCCGCCACGATGATCAATTGGCCGGGGTGCAGGCCGTTGAGCAGCCGGTCGAGGTCGGTGAAGCCGGTCGGCACGCCGGTCATGACGCCGCCCTGGGCGCCCACCGCCTCGATCTCGTCGAGGGTCGGCTGGAGCATGTCCGCCAGGATGGCGAAGTCCTCGCTGACCCGGCGCTCGGTGATCTCGTAGACGGCCTGCTGGGCGAGGTCGACGATGTCGTCGACGTCACGGCTGCCGTTGTTGCCGGTGCCGTAGCCCAGTTGCACGATCTTGGTGCCGGCCTCGACGAGGCGGCGGAGCACGGCCCGCTCCCCGACGATGCGGGCGTAGTAGGCGGCGTTGGCGGCGGTCGGGACGGTCGCGATGAGGGTGTGCAGGTAGGGCGCGCCGCCGATGCGGGCGAGGTCGCCCGAGTCGGCCAGGGCGGCGGCCACCGTGATCGCGTCGGCGGGCTCGCCCCGGCCGTAGATGTCGAGGATGGCGTCGAAGATCGTCGCGTGCACCGGCCGGTAGAAGTCGGTGGACTTCAGGATCTCGACGACGTCGGCGATGGCGTCCTTGGAGAGCAGCATGCCGCCGAGGACGCACTGCTCGGCGGCGACGTCCTGTGGTGGGGTCTTCTCGAACTGGCCGTCCCGCTGGGCGGGTGCCGGTGGCTGGCCGCCGCCCCGTGGCTCCGTCCGCATGTCGTCGGTGACCGACACGGGATCCCCCCTCCGCTGCGTCGGCGTTGACTACCGCTGCGCCGCCGGGCACGACGACGTCCGATCGGACCGGTCGGGTCGATCGGGGGGTCATCGCACCGTCGGTCGAGAGGCAACCATACGGAACCCGAGGTCAGCGACTCAACCAGGCCGGTGGACGAGCCTTGGGACAACCTGTGGACGCCGGTGGACAACATGTGTGCAGGGTGTGCACAGGTTGTGGATAAGTGTTGGGGAATTCCGGCCCGAAACGCCGTGACCTGCATAGACACCGTCCCCACCCTGTGGAGGAGAAATTTCTGGTGAGCTTCCTGGGCGCTTCGTCCCGTACTATCTCCTGCAAACGGCTACACCTGGACAGCGGATTGCACTTTCGGTTCAGAAGGGTCACGCTCCGGCCGTGAGACACCGGGACTGGGGACGCGGGGAGGGCAGCCCGCGCGAGCGGCAGGCGAGCCTCCCGTGGGACGCCTCCGGCGACCAGCCCCCGGCCGACTCGCACGGCTCGGCCGTCGAGCGCTACCGCACCCCGAGCCGCCGCCGGGCGGCGCGCCGGGGTCAGCAGGAGCCGGTGGAGACGTACCTGCCTCGGTGGGCGCTGGACTCGGGTGTCGAGCGGGCCGACGGTGGTGGTCGGCACGCGGCCCCCGACGACGAGGACGATGCCCGCCCCCGCTCGGGCTCGGGCTGGCGCACCACCGAGACGACCACCAGTTGGCGGCGCGTCAGCGAGACGACGTGGCGGGACGTGCCCGCGATCGAGGCGGCCCCGGAGCGGGAGCGGCCCGGCGGTTGGCGGGACGTGCCCGCGATCGGCGCGGCCCCGGAGCCCGAGCGGTCCGGCGGCTGGCGCGACGAGGCTCCCCGCGACGATGCTTCCCGCGACGGCGGCTACGTGGGCAGCAGGCGGGCCGACGAGGACGATCCGGTGTCGGGCGCGGCGCGGGCGGCGCGCCCCCGCCGGTCGTCGTCGCGCCGTCCCCAGGTGGTCTGGTCGGGGCTGGAGGACGTGGGCACCGCGACCGGCGCGGACGCGGCCGAGGGCGGGGGGCGGCGGACCCGCCGCAGCCGCCGGGCGGGCGCGGACTCCTGGTCCACCCGCCCTGCCGTGGATCCGTGGGCGCGGGGCGCGGCGGACGCGCCGGAGACCACCGGCGAGGCGGCGTCCTACCAGCCGGCGGTGGACCCGTGGGACGCCTCCGGCGTGCACGCGTGGGACCGTCCGGCGGTCGAGAGCCGGTGGGAGTCACCCGACGGTGCGGCCCGCTGGGACCAGACGGGTGAGATCGGCGACCTCGGCCGGTGGGACCAGACCGGCGAGATCGGCCGGTGGGACCGCACCGGCGAGTTCGGGCGCTGGGAGGAGGCCGGGGACGTCGGCCGGTGGGACCAGACCGGTGAGATCGGCCGGTGGGACCGCATCGGGGAGACCGGGCGACGGGAGCGGTCGACCGCCGAGACCGGGCAGTGGGGCCGGGTCGACGACGGTCAGCGCTGGGACCGGGCCGTGGAGCCCCGGTCCGGGGACGCTCCGGCCGAGGGGTGGTCCTGGCCGGAGCACGTGGAGGGGTTCTGGTCGGGCACCCGGCTCGCGGGCGACGATCCCCGGTGGATGGACGCCCCGCCGTCCGCGCCGCAGTCGCCGGTGGTGCCCTACACCGCTCCCCGGCCGCGCTCGGCACCACGCCGCAGGGCGGAGCCGGGCCGGCGGAGGGGCGAGCCGGTCGGCGACGCGCGGGCGGTGGGTGTGCCGTCGCGGCGGCGCGCGGAACCGGTGCCCGTCAGGTCCTGGAGCCGCCGCCTCGAAGACGACCTGCTCGATCCGGATCCGGGCGGGCCGTTCCGGCCGTTGGTCTACACCGCGGCGTGTTACCTGCTCCCGGCCGTGCTGGTCTTCGTCTGGCTGCTGACGCTGGACGGTCAGGCGCCGGCCGGCTGCGTCACGGACATCAGCGGTGGCGGCTGCGACTCGCCACGGTCGCACGCCCTCGGCTCGCTGGTGAACGGGGCGCCCCGGTTCGGCCTGGCGCTGGCCAGCAGCCTCGTCGTCGCGCTGCTGCTGCGGCGGGTCGGCACGACGTGGCGGTCGGCGACTGTGGCGTTGGCGGCGGCGGTGGTCGGCGGCGGGCTGTCGACGGTGATGATCAGCGCGGTGACCGGTCAGCCCATCGGTTGACCGCCCCGACCGTCGCCGGGCGCGCGGCGCTCTCCGCCGCGTCGCCGCCGAGCGGGTCGCCGCCCGCGAACCCGGTCGTCGCCGGGTGGGGCTACCACACCGGGCGGGCTTCCACACCTGGACGCGGAAGGGCCCGCACCGGCGATCCGGTGCGGGCCCTTCCGGTGCCGCTGTCGGGTGTCAGCCCTGGACGACGTTGAGGTCGAACTTGGCGGTCACCTCGGGGTGCAGCCTGATGCTGACCGGGTACGCGCCGAGCGACTTGATGTGGCCGGGCGTCTCCAGCCGCCGACGGTCGAGGGCCGGGCCGCCGGCCGCCTTGACGGCGTCGACGATCTCGGCCGGGGTGACCGAGCCGAAGAGCCGCCCGCCGTCGCCGGCGCGGGCCTTGAGGCTGACCTTCAGGCCCTCGAGCTGGGCCTTGACCTCGTTGGCGTGGCCGAGGTCGCGGATCTCGCGGGCCGAGCGGGCCCGCTTGATGACCGTGACCTGCTTCTCCGCGCCCTTGGTCCAGGCGATCGCGAAGCCCTGCGGGAGCAGGTAGTTACGGCCGTAGCCGTTCTTGACCTCGACGATGTCGCCCGGGGCACCGAGGCCGGACACCTCCTGAGTCAGGATGATCTTCATATCGGTGCCTCCTCTCAGCGGGCCGTGGCCGTGTACGGCAGGAGCGCCATCTCGCGGGCGTTCTTGACCGCGCGGGCGATCTGCCGCTGCTGCTGCGAGGTCACGCCGGTCACCCGCCGAGCGCGGATCTTGCCGCGGTCGGAGATGAACTTGCGCAGCAGCGCGGTGTCCTTGTAATCGATGTACGTGATCCCGTCCTTGTCGAGCGGGTTCACCTTCTTCTTCGGTTTGCGAAGTGCAGCGGCCTTGGCCATTGCTCGGGCTCCTGGTTTGCGGTCGCGGGCGCTCGGCGCCATTAGAACGGAGGCTCCTCGTCGAAGTTGCCGCCACCCGAACCACCGCGCGAGGGAGCCGGCGCGGCCGAGGCCCAGGGGTCGTCGAAGTTGCCTCCGCCGCCGCCCTGGTTGCCACCACCGCCACCGCCGAAGCCGCCGCCACCGGAGCGGGACATCTTCTGCACCTTCGCCGTGGCGTAGCGCAGGGACGGGCCGATCTCGTCGACCTCCAGCTCGATGACGGTGCGCTTCTCGCCCTCGCGGGTCTCGTAGGACCGCTGACGCAGCCGGCCCGACACGATCACCCGGGCACCGCGCTGCAACGACTCGGCGACGTGCTCGGCGGCCTGCCGCCAGACCGTGCACGCGAGGAACAGCGGCTCGCCGTCCTTCCACTCGCCGGACGCCTTGTCCATGAACCGGGGCGTCGAGGCGACCCGGAACTTGGCGACCGCGGCCCCCGAGGGGGTGAAACGCAACTCGGGGTCATCGGTCAGATTGCCGATGACCGTGATGGTGGTGTCTCCTGCCATGACCATCTCCTCGCGCACTCATCGTTCGCCGTACAGGCTCTCAGGGCCCTACGACAACCTCGATGAGGCTGATCCGGGTGGTGAACCGGGTTGGACTGTTAGCGCATCTCCGGCCGGATGACCTTGGTGCGCAGCACGGACTCGTTGAGCCGCAGCTGACGATCCAGCTCGGCCACCGCCGCAGGCGTGGCCTGCAGGTCGACGACAGCGTAGATGCCCTCGGCCTTCTTGTTGATCTCGTACGCGAGGCGCCGGCGGCCCCATACGTCGGTCTTCTCGACCGAGCCACCCGCGGTCCGGATCACGTTCAGGTACGTGTCGAGCGACGGGGCGACGGTGCGCTCCTCGAGGCTGGGGTCGAGGATCACCATGATCTCGTAATGACGCAAGACGTGCTCACCTCCTGTGGGCTAGGCGGCCACGGTCCTTCCGTGGCAGGAGGTCTGGCGTCGTGGCCGCTCCGGACCGGGGGAACCCGACCGGGCGCGGACAACCGGACCAGAATACCCGGCCCGGACGATCATGCCCGGGCAGGTCGCCGTCGCCGCTCCACGCGTCGTCGGCTCACGTGTCGTCGTTCACGCGACGCCGGGTCACACCTCGCCGGTTCACGGGTCGGCCACGGCCGTCCCGCCGCAGGCGTACGGGAACCGGGGGCCGGGCCGACGACATGCGTCGGCCTCGGCCCCCGGTCACGAGGCCGCGGGGCGTCCCGTCCGCATTCCTTGGGTGGGACCTGGGGAGGAACGACCACACCGATGAGGTTGGACCGAAACGCCCCGCGGAGCTTCATTGTGTTGTTATCCGACGGTACAACGATTTCGTCACGTGTGGAGAGAATCAGCGCTTTTGCCCGATGATCGGCGTCGGCCAATCGTCGATCCCCGTCCGGACCAACGACCGGCGGGCCGGCCGGGTGACGACCGCCGCCCGCGGTGGGACACCACGACCCGGCCGCGCCACCACCCCGCACGTCGGTGCCTCGACGTAGGCTCGCCTGCATGCGTATCGGAGCCCACGTCGATTCCGCCGACCCGCTGTCCGAGGCGACCGCCCGAGCCGCCGACGCCGTGCAGTTCTTCCTCTCCGATCCGCAGGGCTGGAAGGCCCCGAAACCCAGGGAGGACGCCGACCGGTTGCGCGCCGCCGAGGTCGACCTCTACGTCCACGCGCCGTACGTGATCAACGTGGCGACGCTGAACAACCGGATCCGCATCCCGAGCCGGAAGCTGCTGCTCGGCCACGCCACGGCGGCGGCGGAGATCGGCGCGAAGGGCCTGATCGTGCACGGTGGGCACGTCAACGCCGGCGACGACCTGGCGGTCGGGTTCGACAACTGGCGCAAGACCTTCGCGTACGCGGCGGACGCCGGGGGCTTCGCCCTGCCGGTGCTGATCGAGAACACCGCCGGCGGGGACAACGCCTGCGCCCGACGCCTCGACGCGCTGGCCCGGCTCTGGGACGCGCTCGGCGACTACGAGGTGGGCTTCTGCCTCGACACCTGTCACGCCCACGCCGGGGGTGAGGAGCTGCTCGACCTGGTCGACCGCGTGAAGGCGATCACCGGTCGGATCGACCTGGTGCACGCCAACAACTCGAAGGACACGTTCGGTTCGGGGCGGGACAGGCACGACAACCTCGACGGCGGCACCATCGACCCGGAGCTGCTGGTGGCCGTGATCCAGGCGGCGGACGCCCCGGCGATCGTGGAGACCCCGGGTGGCGCGGACGGTCAGGGCGCGGACATCGCCTTCCTCCGCGACCGGCTCGCCGTGGGGAGCCCGGTCGCATGACCACCGAGCAGTCCGGCGTCACGGACGAGGCCGTCCCCGGCGACCCGGCGGCCCGCGGGGACGACGGGGCCGGAAACGACGCCAGCGCCACAAAGGACGCCGACGCCACAGCAGCCGTCGGCACCGCGAAGGCCGACGGCGGCGCGAAGGACGCCGGCACCGCGAAGGACATCGACGCCGCGAAGGCCGACGGCAGCGCGAAGGGCGTCGGCAACGCGGAGGCGGACGACGCCGACGACGAGACCAAGGACGACGAGGCAAAGGACGGCAAGGCCAAGGACAGCGCGGCCGAAGACGGCGACGACGCGAAGGGCGACCGCGACGCCGGTGACGACCGGAAGCCGGATCGCTGGGAGGCGTTCGCCCCCGCCCCGGAGCCGGTGCCCGGGCGACTGCGGCGCGGGCTGCGGGCGGTGGGCCGCTTCGGCGTCCACGAGTGGACCCTGGCCGTGCTGGGCTCGCTGGCGCTGGCCGTCGCGCTCACCTGGCCGACGCTGCGCTACCCGCTGCACACGCTCCCGCAGGACTACTGGGACCCGAGCCTCCAGACCTGGCAGATGGCCTGGTCGGGGCACATCCTGCTGACCAATCCGGCGCAGCTGTGGCACTCCAACACGTTCTTCCCGGAGCCGTGGAGCTTCGCCTTCTCCGACACCCTGCTCGGGTACGCCCCGGCCGGCATGATCGGCACGGGTCCCGAGGCGGCCCTGCTCCGCTACAACATCATGTTCGTGCTGGCCCACGCGCTCGCCACGCTCGGGGCGTACGCGCTGGCGCGGCAGCTCGGTTCGGGGCGCGCGGGCGCGGCGGTGGCCGGGGTCGGCTACGCGTACGCCCCCTGGCTGCTCGCCCAGGCGGGGCACCTGCACATCATCTCCAACGGCGGCATCCCGCTGGCGCTGGCCATGCTGGCCCGGGGGCACGGCTGGTCGCTGCGCCACGGCTACCGCCCCGAGCGGCGGCACGCCGGGTGGGCGTACGCCGGCTGGGTGGTGGCGGCCTGGCAGCTCAGCCTGGGCTTCGGCATCGGGCTGCCGTTCGCGTACGTGCTGGCGGTGGCGACGCTCGTCGCCACCGTGACCTGGTTCGTCCGGCGGCGGTCGGCGCGGCGGCCGTTCGGGGTGCGGCTGCTCGTCGCCGACGTCGTCGGCGCGCTGCTGTTCGCGGGGGTGGGCGCCCTGCTGGCCGTCCCCTACTTCAAGGTCGCCGAGCTGCACCCGAACGCGGCCCGCACCCTCGACGACGTCGGCATCTACTCGCCGCCGCTCTCGGGCTTCTTCACCGCCCCGGCCGAGTCCCGCGTCTGGGGCACCCTGCACGAGGGGGCACGCGCCGGGTTGCCCTGGAACTCCCCGGAGATGACCCTGCTGCCCGGCTTCGTGCTCTACGCGCTGGCGGCGGGCGGGCTGTTCTTCTCGGTGTGGCGGCTGCGGCACCGGCTGCTGCTGCTCGCCGGGGTGGTGGTCACGGCGGTCCTGGCCATGGGCACCCGCTTCTTCGGCGGCACCTTCACCTACGGGCTGCTCTTCGAGTATCTGCCGGGCTGGAACGGCCTGCGCACGCCGGGCCGGATGATGCTCTGGACGACGCTGCTGCTCGGGCTGCTTGCCGCCGGGGCGGTCAGCGCCTTCGCGATCCGGGTGCGCGAGTGGGCCGCCGAGCGGGTCCCGCCGTGGCCGGGGCCGTGGCTGCGGCTGGCCACCGTGCTGCCGCTGCTGCTGGTGATCGCCGAGGGCCTCAACGTCACCCCGCACCCGGTGGTGCCGGTCCAGCCCGCGGCGCTGCGGTCGGTGGACGGCCCGCTGCTGGTGCTGCCCAGCGACCAGGGCTCCGACCAGCTGGTGATGCTGTGGTCGACCAGCCGGTTCCAGGACGTGGTCAACGGCGGCAGCGGGTTCACCCCGACGCGGCAGGCCGAGATCCGGAAGGCGACCGAGAGTTTCCCGGACCAGGCGAGCGTGACCTACCTGCGCGCGCTGGGCGTGCGCAACGTGGTGGTGCTGCGCGACCGGATCGCCGACACGCCGTGGGCCACCACGATCGACGCCCCGGTCGATGCGCTCGGCATCACCCGCGAGCAGGTGGACAACGCGGTGGTCTTCCGCCTCTGACGACCGGCCGGGCCGAGCTGCCGTGCCGGGCCGCCGTGCGCGGCGCGGCCCGGCACGGGGGCCTCGGCCCCGACCGGGTCGCGCCGAGGGCCGTCAGGCCGCCGTCGGGGCCGGCACGGTGGTGGGCTCGGCGGGCGCGGGTCGCCGCCGCCACCGGTCCACCCAGGGCGCGTCCGGCGCGCCGTCGAGCACCCCGCCGTCGGGGTCGTCGGCGTAGGTGTCGCGTACCGCGTCGCGCTCGGGGTGCAGGATCTCCTTCACCACCAGCACGCAGAGCAGCACGACGGTGCCCAGCCGCAGCGACGCCGCCAGCACGAAGACGCCCTCGGGGAAGACGGGTCGGCTGGTCGCCGAGCCGAGCAGCTCCCCGTAGAAGGCGGCGAAGTAGCCGATCTCGGCGACCTGCCAGGCGATGAACGCGCCCCACTTGGGGCGGGCGAGGACGACCAGCGGCAGCAGCCAGAGGACGAACTGCTGCGACCAGACCTTGCTGAAGATGAGGAACGCGGCGACGACGAGGAAGGCGAGCTGGGCCAGCCGGGGCCGCTTCGGCGCGCGCAGGGCCAGCACCGCGACGCCGAGGCAGGCCAGCCCGAACAGGGCGTACGAGAGCCAGTTCAGGGTGGGGATGTTGGCGTTGAGCCACTCGAACGGCCCCATCGAGCCGGGGCCGCCGGTGTTGACCTTGCCGTCGAGGTAGCGCCCGATGTACCAGAGCGTGCCCCAGTCGATCGGCCGGGTGGTGTTCAGCTCGAAGAAGCGGTCCCAGTTGTCGCGGTAGGCCACGGCCGCCGGCAGGTTGACGGCGACGAGGGCCACGAGCGCCGTGCCGACGGCGGTGAGGCCGGCGCGGATCCGGTTGGCGCGCAGCGCGAGCACGAGGATCGGCCCGAGGACGAACAGCGGCCACATCTTCGCCGCGCCGGCCAGGCCGAGCAGCACCCCGGCCAGCGCCGGCCGGCTGCGCGCCCAGGCGAGGAAGCCGAACGCGGCCAGCCCGATGGCGAGCAGGTCCCAGTTGACGGTGGCGGTGAGGAACAGGGCGGGGGCCAGCGCGAAGAGGGCGGCGTCCCAGGGTCGTCGGCGGCGCAGGGCGAGGATGACGGCGACGGTCGCCACGGCGAGGGCGCTGAGCACCAGGGCGTTGGCGTTGTACGCCCACCGCCCCTGGTTGATCTCCGGGTTGTCGACGCCGAGGGCGTGCACCGGCAGCCCGAGGGCGCCCATGAAGTAGCCGGTCAGCACCGGGTACTCGACGGGGTGGTCCCGGTAGGGCACCTTGCCCTCGTTGAGCCCTTCGGCGTAGTAGAGCGCCAGCACGTCGGTGTAGCACATCCGCGTGTACTGGATGTTGTTCTGCCACGCGCCGTCCTGGCAGGGGGACTTCTGCACCCAGTGCAGGGCGAGGGTCAGGCAGGCCAGGGCCAGCACGATCCGGGCGGCCGTCCAGAACCGGCTCTCCCGGTCGGCGGGCCGGTCCAGCGCCACCGCGTGGTCGCCCAGCGGGCCACCGATCAGCTCGGAGGCCCCCCGGACGAGGCCGTCCGACCGGGACGGGTGGTCGCCGGGACCGGCGTCGTCCATGTCTGCCGTCGACTGGGTGCTCATGGACAGGAATCATCCCGTACCGATGGCCCTCACGTCCCGCCCCCACGCAAAACATTCCGATGGACGAAACGCCGTCGGCGGCCGGACGTGGTGTCCGGCCGCCGACGGCGGGTGTTCAGTGCGGTGGGTTCACTCCCTGGTGCGGGGGGTGATGGTCGGCAGCAGGCCGCCGCCGGCGCCCCCCTCGTTGTCGTTCCCGGGGTTCGTCGGCGTGTCGGGGCCGCCGCCGCCCGGGTTGTTGGGGGTCCCGCCGCCCGGGTTGTTCGGGGTGTTGGGGTTGTTCGGGGTGTTCGGGTTGTTGCCCGGGTTCTGGCAGAAGATGTCCAGCGGGTTGCACGCCGGCGGGTCCGGGGTGGGCGGCGGGGGCGGCGGGTCGCCGTTGCCCGCCTCCGGGTCGCCGATGTTCGCGGCCGGCGGGAACGTCTCCTTCGGCTTGCCCTTGAGGGCGTCGTTCATGAACCGTTCCCAGATGCCGCCGGGGAGGTTCGCGCCGCTGACCTTGCGGCCGTCGTTCAGCTTCAGCGGCAGCCGCTTCTGCACGTTGCCCACCCAGACGGCCGTGGCGAGCTGCGGCGTGTAGCCGATCATCCAGGCGTCGCCGTTCTCCGGGCTGTCGGACTTGAGCTCCCAGGTGCCGGTCTTGGCGGTCGCCTCACGGCCGTCGGCGAGCCGGTGGTTGACCTGGCCCGGGTATTCCTTCAGCACCGAGGTCACGTCGGCCACGACGTCCTTGTCGATCCGCCGCTTGGGGTCGAGCTTCTCGCTGCTGACCTTCTCCCACTTGCCGGTGGTCTCGTTCTGCTTCTCCACCGAGTAGAGGAAGTGGGCCTTGTTGTAGACGCCCCCGTTGGCGAAGGTGGCCACGCCGTTGGCGTGGTCGAGGACGGTGATCGGGTACTGGCCGTAGCCGACGACGTGGAAGAACGGCGACGGCGCGATGTCCTTCGGGTCGGTCTTGGTCAGGTCGTACGCCTTGGCGGGGTCGGTGTCCGTGCGCCACATGGTGGTGACGCCGGCCTGCTTGGCCATGTCGATGACCTTGTCCGGCCCGATCTCCTGGGTGACGTGGTAGAACGGCACGTTCAGCGACTTGAGGGTGGAGACCTTCAGGGTGCAGGAGTTGCCGCAGGACGGGTTGTCCACGCCCGCATTGCTGACCTTGAACTTCGTGCCCTCGGGGGTGAAGCCCCGGCCCTTCCAGCGCGACTCCAGCGCCTTGCCGGCCTTCAGCGCGGCGGCCAGGGTATAGATCTTGAAGCTCGACCCCGGGGAGTGGCCGCCGGTGACGGTGCCGTTGGAGTCGGTGTTCTTGCCGGCGTAGTCGGTGCCGGTGCCGTTGTCGCCGCCGTAGTAGGCGACGACGCGCCCGGTATCCGGCTCGATGGCGACGACCGCCGCCATCAGGTTCTTGGGCTGGCCGGCGAGCTCCGAGCCCTTCGTCTTGCGCTGGGCGGCCTCGACCGCCGCCTTCTGGATCTTGGTGTCGATGGTGGTGCGGATGCGGTAGCCGCCGGCCATCAGCGCCTGCGAACAGAGCGGCTTCTTGTCGGTGACCTCGGCCTCCTTGTCGACGCAGAGGCCCTTCTCCCGCATCTCGACCTTGACGTAGTTGATGACGTTGCCGTATGGCGTGTTCACGCCGAAGTCGATGCCGGCGCCGCCGTTCTTGGGGCTCTTGATGTTCTTCGGGTATTCCGTCGGGCGCTCCGGCCGGCCGGGGGCGTTCAGCCAGCCCTCCTCGACCATGCCGTTTATGACGTAGTCCCAGCGGGACTTGGCGTCGACCGGGTTGACGGCCGGGTCGTACCCCCGGTGGGTCTCGCTGGCGACCGGCTGCTTGATCAGCGCGGCGAGCACCGCGCCCTCGGCGACGGTCAGGCTCTTCGCCGGCTTGCCGAAGTAGGTCTGCGCCGCCGCCTCGATGCCGTACGCACCCCGGCCGAAGTAGATCACGTTGAGGTAGTGCTGCATGATCTGCGGCTTGCCGTACTTGTCGTTCAGCTTGGAGGCGAGGATCGCCTCCTTGACCTTCCGGGCGTAGGTGTCGTCCTTCAGGTTGTCGTACGCGTTGCGGGCGTACTGCTGGGTGATGGTCGACGCGCCCTGCTTGTCGCCGCCGGATACGTTGTTCCACGCGGCGCGGGCGATGCCCTTGTAGTCCACACCGGAGTGCCGGTAGAAGTTGCGGTCCTCGGCTGCGGCCACCGCGTCCTGCACGTGCTGCGGGATCTGGTCGATGGTGACCAGGGTGCGGTTCTGCTCGCCCACCTTGGCGATGATGGTCTTGTTGTCCATCGCGTAGAGCGTCGTCGCCTGCGGCGGCGTGGTGTCCTCGGGCAGCACGACGTTGGTCGAGTAGTACGTGAAGCCGACGACGCCGATGCCGGCGAGCATGATGAAGACCGCGAAGCTGGCGATGAGGATGTTCGCCCGTCGGCGCTTGCGGGCCCGCGCCGACTTCGCCCGACCGTCGGGGCCCCGGCCGCCGGGGCCGCCGGGGCCGCCGCGGTCACCCCCGCCGGGCGGCGCGCCGATGCCCGAGGTCGGGGAGACGCTCGCGCGGGCCACGGAGGCTCGGCCGGCGGGGCCGCCGAAGGCGGCGCCCACGGACGCGGCGCCCACGCTCGCTCGTCCGGCGGAGCCGACACCGACCGAGGCCCGGCCCGCCGGGGAGACGGGCGCCGGGGAGACCGGCACCGAGGCGCGGCCCGCGCCGGCCCGGCCGGCTGTCGACCCGCCCGGGGCGGGGGAGACGGGCACCGAGGCCCGGCCGGGCACCGCGCGCCCGACCGACGCCGAGCCCACCGAGGCGGAGCCGGAGGCGGCTGTGCCGCGCGGCGGCACCGACGCCGAACCGGCGCGCGGCGGCACCGCCGCGGAGCCGGCGCGCGGCGGCACGGCCGCCGAGCCACCCACCGGGGCGCGGCCTCCCGCGGCCTGGCCGCGGGGCGGCACGGAGGCGCGGCCCGGCTGTGCCGTACCCTCTGACCAGCTGCCGCGGGCGTCGTCGCCGCGACGGTACGCGTCGGCCGGGCCCGCACCGGGGTCGCCGTTGGCGCCCGGTATCTGGGCGCGCCCGCGCGAGGAGCTGGGATCGCCGTACGAGTTCATTCCTCACACCCTGCCGGTCGCGGTGGGACGCGATCGCGCCGCCACCGGTTTGCCGTGAGCTGAAACACAGGACGCCGCCGCCCGAACGAGTCGGGCCGAGGGCATCACTTCCGGATCAATCGGACCTATCGGTCCTAAAAGCTGTCGGTCGTCCCGCCTCCTCCACACCGGGCCAACCGAGTCAGCTAGGTTCACCGTTGCGCCTCTCGCCTCCGCGGAACGGCCGGGCCGGCACCCGGGGCCGTGGCGGCCGAAGCACCGGCCGCGCCCTGGTCGGACCCGTCCTCCACGCCACCGGCCAGCCCGTCCCGGCCCAGCAGGAACTGCTCGACGAGGTGGTTCCAGCCGCAGCCGAGGCACACCTCCACCACGAACACCTGGAACTCACGCAGCGTCATCGCCAGGACGGGCAACTCGGCAAGGGTACGCGCCTGCCCGGCGGACTGCTTGAGTTCGTCCCCGTAAATGTAGTGGACGTGGGTGAGGTTCTCGCTGCGGCAGATCGGGCAGCGCTCCTCGGTGGCCTCACCATGGAAGCGGGCGGCGTTCTTCAGGTACGGCGACGCGTCGCAGACGTCGTAGGTGCCCACCCGGCCGGCGAGGAGTTCACGCAGCACCGCTCGCTTCCGGAGCGAGTAGTCGACGACCTGGCGCTGCGTACGCATGCGGAGAAGGGTACGCGGTCCGGCGCGGCGAGGCGACCGCCGTCACAATCGGTGACCCCGAGAATTCGGCATGGGGGTTTGCCCTGATCCTGGGTGAGCCGCTAACGTGCGATGTATCGGTCCGATACATCGCGGTGGTTGAGTCTCCGCGTCGGGGGTAAGGAAGGGTGGCCCGTGCTCGATCTCGCCATCCTCGGCCTCCTCCAGGAATCCCCGATGCACGGCTACGAGCTCCGCAAGGAGCTCACGGCCAAGCTGGGCGCGATCCGTGCGGCGATCAGCTACGGCTCGCTCTACCCCACCCTGCGCCGGCTGCAGGCGGCCGGGTGGATCACCGAGGCCGACGAGACGCCCGCCACCGCCGAGGAGGTCCCCGCACTGACCAGCCGCAGGGGGCGGGTGGTCTACAAGATCACTGCGGAGGGCAAGGAACGCTTCGCCCAGCTCATCGCGCAGGCCGGCCCCGAGACGTACGACGACACGGGCTTCGGCGTGCACTTCGCGTTCTTCGCCCGCACCGACCAGGCGACCCGGCTCCGCATCCTGGAGGGCCGCCGCCGCAAGATCGAGGAACGCCGCGAAGGGCTTCGCGACGTGCTGGGCCGGGCGGCCGAGCGCCTCGACGCGTACACCCTGGAACTTCAGCGCCACGGCCTCGACGCCTGTGAACGCGAGGTCCGCTGGCTGGAGGAGCTCATCGCCAACGAGCGCTCCGGCCGTGCCCCGACGGTCCCGGGAACCGGGACGGCCGGCGGCCGACGAGATAACGACAGCCCGCCTCCGCCTGGAGAGTCCAGGAAAGAGCGGCCGTGATGAAGAAGAAGGAGGCAGACGCTATGGGCTCCGTCCGCGTCGCCATCGTCGGTGTGGGTAACTGCGCCTCGTCCCTCGTGCAGGGCGTGGAGTACTACCGCAACGCCGACCCGAACGACCGCGTCCCGGGTCTCATGCACGTCACCTTCGGCGACTACCACGTCTCGGACGTGGAGTTCGTCGCGGCGTTCGACGTCGACGCCAAGAAGGTGGGCATGGACCTCGCGGAGGCGATCGTCGCCAGCGAGAACAACACGATCAAGCTCTGCGACGTGCCGCCGACCGGCGTCAGCGTGCAGCGCGGCCCGACCTTCGACGGCCTGGGCCAGTACTACCGCGAGATCGTCGAGGAGTCGGACGCCGAGCCGGTCGACGTGGCCAAGGCGCTGCGCGACGCGCAGGTCGACGTCGTCGTCTCCTACCTGCCGGTCGGCTCCGAGCAGGCCGACAAGTTCTACGCCCAGGCCGCGATCGACGCCGGCTGCGCATTCGTCAACGCCCTGCCGGTCTTCATCGCCTCCGACCCCGAGTGGGCCAAGAAGTTCGAGGACGCGGGCCTGCCGATCGTCGGCGACGACATCAAGAGCCAGGTCGGCGCGACCATCGTGCACCGGGCCCTGGCGAAGCTGTTCGAGGACCGCGGGGTGGAGCTGCTGCGCACCTACCAGCTCAACTTCGGCGGCAACATGGACTTCATGAACATGCTGGAGCGCAACCGGCTGGTCTCGAAGAAGATCTCGAAGACCCAGTCGGTCACGTCCCAGATCCCGCACGAGATGCAGAAGAGCGACGTGCACATCGGCCCGTCGGACCACGTGCCGTGGCTCGACGACCGCAAGTGGGCCTACATCCGCCTGGAGGGCCGCTCCTTCGGCGACACCCCGCTCAACGCGGAGCTGAAGCTCGAGGTGTGGGACTCGCCGAACTCGGCCGGCGTCATCATCGACGCCGTCCGGGCCGCGAAGATCGCCCTGGACCGCAAGATCGGCGGCCCGATCCTGTCGGCCTCGTCGTACTTCATGAAGTCCCCGCCGGTGCAGTACGCCGACCACGACGCGCACGCCGCCGTCGAGTCCTTCATCAAGGGCGAGGTCGAGCGCTGACGCGCTGACCCCAGCACGATCACGGAGGGCCGGGTCCGTCGGGACCCGGCCCTCCGTGGTTCGTTCAGGCCGGCATCCCCAGGTACGGCGACAGCCGCAGCGCGATCTCGTCACTGGTCGCCCAGCATCTCGAAAAACCCGGCGTCCTCCATGAAGACCCGCCGGGCGGCCTGCCGCGTCCACTCGTCGTGCGCGCAACGGTCGAGGTACGCCTGGACTGCCACTTCGACGGGCTCGCGCATCGAGCGGCGCTCGGCTTCGGCCAGCTCATGTAGCCGCTGCCCGACCTCGGGTCTGATCTTCATCGGTTGACTCCTCTGCTCGTCGACGGACTGGCGCGACGTACCCCCACAACCTGCCCCGGGTCGCGTTGGATGCGGAGCCCGTCCGGGCGTACAAAGATCGTCCGGCGCTCGACCGCCTCGCCCCGCGCGTCGAGCTGGTAGACGTCGATCCAGCACCAGCCGTGCTAGGTGACCAGGTCGTCCCGCACCCGGATCACCCGGGCCACGATCGGCCGGCTGACGAACTGGACGCTGGCGGCCCCGGTCACGTGGACCACGTCCCCGGCCCTGACCTCGGCACTCACGACCCGTACCGCCGCCACGCCCTGATCCGGGCCCGCGCCACCTCGACGGCGGGACAGCCATCCCCGTCGCGACACGCCCGGCACCGGCGGTGCCGGTGGTGCTCCAACACCAACCAGGCGGCCCGCACCAGCACCGGGAGCTTCCGCCCGGTCACGACCCCGGCCAGTTCTCGTGCAGCCCCATTCGTGCGTACCCCTCGCCGGAAGGGGCGGGCGCGCGGTCCGACGCCGCCGCGAGGGGGATTCGCGGCGGGGTCCGCGCGCCCGCCCGGCTCGACGCCGGGGGATGCGCTGTCGGGTCAGCGCACCCCCCGGCCGACAACCGAAGCGGTACGCACAATGCACGCGCGCCGGTGCCCGCTCGTGGCGGGCGCAGCGTGGTAGACAGTCGGGGAGTCGTACCCCCGGGACGCCGTCCAGCGCGATGTGTCTCCCGTTCGGCTCGTTCCCGGACCGGGGTGGGCATGCCGCCAAGCCGACCCACCCCGGTCCGTCCTACCTCGACCGTCGATCACCTTCGGTAACCACAGCCACACGCAGCATGCATGGCGAATCGCGATTACGCAAGATTGCGAATCCGCGTTTCTCGGACCATGCTTTCCTGCATGGCGGCGAAGGCTCAACGGGGCAAGGAGCACGGGATGGTCAACGAGCAGGCGGCGACGCTCCGGGCACAGTGGATCGGTCAGCAGCTCCGGGCGATGCGGGAGAGCTCCGGGCTGACGCTCAAGGACATGGGCGACTACATCAACCGGAACGCATCCACCGTGAGCCGGATGGAGTCCGGGACGATCCCGCCCCGGGTGCCTGAGGTGCTCGCCTACCTCGACCTGTGCGGCGTCGACGACTCGCGCCGGCGCGAGGACCTGAAGACCATGGCGCAGGATGCCTGGCAGAAGGGCTGGTGGGATGGGTTCAGCGCCAACCTCGCCGGGTCGCTGATCGACTGGATCTGGCTGGAGAGCCGCGCCACCGAGATCAGATCCTTCGAAATGGCCGTCGTCCCCGGCCTGTTGCAGACCCGCGCCTACGCCGAGGCCCTGATCCGAGCCTGGGACGACTCCGCCGACGACGAGCAGATCGCCCGTTTCGTCGAGGTGCGGATGCAGCGTCAGCAGCGGCTGGAGGAGCCCGAGCCGGTCCGGCTGTCCACGGTGATCGACGAGGGCGCCCTCCGGCGGGTCGTCGGCGGCCCCGCGGTGATGCGCGCCCAACTGGCGCACCTGCGAAAGGTGGCCGGCTGGCCGAACGTCGAGGTCATGATCCTGCCGGCTGGCGCGGGAGCCCATGCCTGCCCGGACGGCACCTTCGACGTCTTCCGGATGCGCCGCCCCTACCCGCCGGCCGGTTGCATCTCCACCGCCGTCGGGACTGTGGTCGTGGAAGGCGAGAAGGCCGAATCGCTGCACCAGCGCTACGATCGGCTGCGCCGGGCGGCGCTGCGCAACGGTGCCGCACAGCGGATCCTGTTCGATCTGGAAGCGCGTCTGGAGTGAGCACATGGCGAGCATCGGCGGATCGACCAGCACCGGGTTGCCGGTGGCCTGGCACGTCAGCACCCGCAGCGGCAGCGGCGGCGGCAACTGCGTCGAGGCGGGGCCGGTGCGCGACGGCAGCGGCCGGTTCGCCGTACGCGACAGCAAGGACCGCACCGGCCCGACGCTGCTCTTCCCCGCCGCCGACTGGACCGCCTTCCTCACCGGCCTCCGCGCCGGACGATTCGCCTGATCCCCATTCCCGCAGTTCCGAGATCTTGGAAGTTTCTGGCCCCTCTGGGGCCGAAATCCTCCAAGATCTCGCGGGATCCGAACGGCTGCGCCCGCCTGCCCATGATCGTCTGTCGTTTACAGGCACGACACGCCGTTCCTTCTCTCGGTAGACGTCAGACGATCATGGCCCCAGCCCAGGGTTGACCCTTTCGAAGGCAGTGGCACCACGAGTGGGCCGTGCTTCGACGCGTCTACAGCCGTCAGGACCAGGCGCGGCGCAGGGCGACGCCGGCCTCCAACTCCAGCAGCTTCACCTTGCGCGGCAGGCCGCCGCCGAACCCGACCAGCTTCGCCCCCGCGCCCACGATCCGGTGGCAGGGGACGATCACGGGGATCGGATTGCGGTTGCAGGCCACCCCGACGGCCCGCGCCGCCCCCGGGTCGCCGTCGCCGACCAGCCGGGCCACCTCGCCGTAGGTAGACGTCTCCCCGTACGGGATGCGGGTCATCTCCCGCCACACCGCGCGCTCGAACTCGGAGCCCCGGCGCGCCGCCACGGGCACGGTGAACTCGGTCAGCTCCCCGGCGAAGTACGCCCGCAGCTCGGCCACGGCCCGGCCGGACAGCTCGTCGCCGGGGACGTCGACGGCGCTCTCCACCCGCCCGAAGTGCGCGCCGCACACGGCGGCGTCGTCGGTGGCCACGGAGAACTCGCCGATCGGGGAGTCGAGCACGGTCCAGCGCACACCCCATTCTCCCCCGCCAGCGCGACGCGCCCCGACCCCGCCCACCCGGCCCACCAGCTCCGGCCCGATCCGCCCGCCGGGTGAGGCAAACTTCCGGTCCCGGCCGGCGTCTTGACCATCGGAGGTGGACGGTGGCTGAGGTGACCGACGGGGAGTTCACCGCGTTCGTCAACGACCGCGGCGAGGCCCTGCTGCGTGTCGCGTACGCCCTGGCCGGCAGCCAGCACGGCGCGGAGGACCTGCTCCAGAACGCGCTGGCCAAGGCGTACACGCGCTGGCCGCAGATCCGGGGCGACGCCGAGCCGTACGTGCGTCGGATCCTCTACCACGACCAGGTCTCCGGCTGGCGTCGGCGGGCCCGACGGCCCGAGGTGCCGCTCGACGCGGTGCCCGAGGTGCCGGCGGAGCGGGACAGCGGCCACGACGCCGACCTGCGGATGCTGCTGCGGGATGCCCTGCTGACGCTGCCGCCCCGGCAACGGGCGGTGCTGACCCTGCGCTACCTGGAGGACCTGAGCGTCGAGCAGACCGCCGCGCTGCTGGGCTGCCGGACGGGGACGGTGGCCAGCCAGGCGTCCCGGGCCCTGGCCAAGTTGCGCCGGCTCGTGCCGGCCTTCGCCGAGTACGCCGATCGCCCGGAGGTGTCCCGATGAGTTCCCCGGCCGAGGAGGCGCTGAAGGCGGCCGTACGTGATCTCGCCCGCCAGGCCCGGCCGGTGCCGGACCTGGCGGCCGGGGCGATACGGCGCGGCCGGCGGCTGCGGGCCCGGCGGCGGGCGGCGGCGGCAGCGGGCGCGGCACTGGTCGCCGTCGCCGCCGTGGCGCTGCCGTTCGTGCTGCTGAGGCCGGATTCGCCGGTCCGGCCGGCGGTGCCCGAGCCGACGGCCTCGGTCACTGCGACCCCGGAGCTGCTGCCCACCCCCGGGCCGAGCTGGAGCACGTCGCCGCTGGCCCTGCCCGGCGGCTGGGTGGTCACCGGCGCCGGTCGGGGCGGCTCCAACCAGGGCGGCTCAGGCTGGGTGCTCGACCGCAGCCAGGGCCGCTACCTCCCCGTCCAGGGATACACCGGGGTGTGGCCCGCGCCGGAGGGCACGCTCACCGCCCTGGCCGACGAGGACCGGCCCGGGGAGATCGGCCTGGCCGACGCGGCCCGACAGCGCACGACCTGGTTCCGGACCGGAGTGTGGCTCATGCAGCCGCAGTGGTCGCCGGACGGCCGCCGCCTCCTGCTGACCCTCCGGGCGGAGGGCGATCCGATGCGCATCGGTGTGCTCGACCCCGCCGGTGGGCTCGACGGCAAGGGCGCGCTCGACTCGTTCCCCGTCGACACCGACCGCTACTTCTGCACCGACTCCTGCTTCTTCACCTGGACCCGCGACGGCCGGGAGGTGGTGCTCCAGCAGACCGGATCGGGTGGGCCGCAGTCGGAGTCCGCCCGGCATCCCCGGCGGGGCGTGCAGCTCTTCTCCGCCGACGACGGCAGGCCGACCCGGTTCGTCGCCGTGCCCGGCGACCCGGCCGGCCCGTGGGCCTGGTCGCCCGACGGGCGGCTCGTGGTGGTGCAGGGCCAGCACGAGCCGCTGCTCGTCGAGACCGCCGACGGCCGGGTCGTCCGGGCCCTGCCGGCCGCCGATGCCGCCTTCGTCACCGACGACCGCCTGCTCTACCGCCGCCCGTACGGCGACCGGGACTTCGTGCTCGCCGACCCGACCGGGCGGGAGCTGGTGCGGCAGCCGCTCCCGCCCGAGCTGGTCGACCGGGCCGTCACCGTCGCGCCCGGTTGACGGGGCGGGCGCTCGGCACCGTGCCCGGCCGGCCGTCAGTTCCCGTAGGAGATGTTCCACTCCTTGCCGTCGAAGACGGCCTTGGCGCTGGTCATGCCGACGGGGTACACCAACTTGGCCGGTTGGGTGAGCTCGGAGATGTCCATCACCTCGCTGCTCGCGAAGCTGCCGAAGGCGAGCCAGTAGGTCGGTTTGGGGTCGAACTCGACCCCGAGGTTCGGCACCGTCGGCACCACGAACGTGCCGGCTCCCGACATTCCGATTCCCACGCTTCCCTGGTCGTCGTTGCCCGGCCCCGGAACGCTGTCGTCCTGCTTGATTATCAGGCTCCCGTTCTTACCCGACGGGCCGGTCGGGCCGAATTCGAAACCACCGTCGACGTAGGAGAGGCCGACCTGATTGTTCTGGGTCAGGTCGGCCGCCAGGATCTGGCCCGCCACGAACTGCGTCCCGGGGACGAGCGTGCCGACCTGCCCCCAGACGAAGTTGTAGTCGATGGTCCACTTGTATTCGATCGTCGTCGACGGGTGGCACATCTTCGACATCCAGGCGAGCGTGACCGCGTCGCTCGGAAGCACGGGGTTCTCCTGGAAGAGGATGGCATTCATGCCGTCCAGCGCGGAAGCGTTCGAAATCGTGACGCTGTAGCCGACGGCGTCCTTCTTCGCCCGGCTGTCGTGCGACGGGGCCCCGCGCGACGCCGCCCTCGCCTGGTCCGTGCGGCTGGTGCCGAGCAGGGCGGCGCCCAGGCCCGCGCCCAGCGCGGCGAGCCCTCCCCGGCGGCTGATCCTGATCTCTCTCATCGCTCCTCCTCGCGCACGACAAATTCCCCTGACGGCATCTCAAGAAAAGGAGAGGGGGTGTCAGGGTTTCGAATCAGAAGAATCTCACTCTTGATCGATTAAATTCGAGAGTGTCAATATGTTAAGTAGGAACTCCCAGCGATGGCAAGGGTTTACCCGCAGCACCATATGGTCAACTCCCGGCACCGCCGGGAATTGCAGATCCAGGAAGGCTGGTTTACGCGGTATCGCAGCGGAAGGTGCTTTGGGTGTGATTGGCCTCGGCGTCTCCGACGCCGCCGGACACCGCCGCCGGTTCCGGCCGGACCGGTGGGCCGGAAGAGCGCCGTCGCACCGGTTCACCGGGCCCCGGCACGCCGGATGACCTTGCACAGGGCGGCTACCGTGCAGGTCGTGGCCACCGGAACGCTCATTTTCCTGATCATCGGCGGGGCGGGCGTCGGCGTGCTGGCGCTGGCCCTGCTCGGCACCGAGCTGTTCCACTTCGCCCATCCCGGCGCCGACGGGCCGGTGTCCCTGGAGGCGGTCGCCGGGTTCGCCGGCGCGTTCGGTTTCGGCGCGGCGATCGTCAACGAGCTGCTCGGTGCGCGTACCCCCGGGATGGTCGCGGCGGCGGCGGCCGGCGGCGCGGTCGCGGCGGTGCCCACGGCGTGGGTCGCGGCCCGACTGAGCCGGGCGGCCCGCACCATGCGCACCGACCCCACGCCCACCCGCCACCACCTCGTCGGCGCGCTCGGCCTCGTCGTGACCCCGATCCCCGTGGACGGCTACGGCGAGGTCCGGGTCCGGGTCGCCGGCCAGCCGGTCAAGCTCAACGCCCGTGCCGACCGGCCGATCGGGATGGGCGAGCAGATCTTCGTGGTCGAAGCCCTGAGCGAGACCAGCGTGCACGTCGAAACCTACTGACCCCACCACCCTCCCCTGTCGCAGAGCGGAAGTCGCATGCCCCTTCTCATCGCCATCGGCGGCGCGGTACTCCTCGTCGTCGTGCTCATCCTGTTCGTGCTGTCCCGGATCAAGGTCGCCGGGCCCAACGAGGCGTTCATCGTCACCGGCCGCAAGGGCCGGACCACGCAGACCGCCGACGGCGGCCGGTCCACCGACAACTCCGGGCAGAAGGTCGTCCTCGGCGCGTCGGTGTTCGTGCTGCCCGTGGTGCAGAAGATCCAGTCGCTGGACCTGTCCAGCCGTCGCATCGACGTCGGCATCAAGGGCGCGGTCAGCAAGCAGGGCATCCGGGCAGACCTGCACGGCGTCGCCATCGTCAAGGTCGGCGGCACCGAGGACGCGATCCGCGCCGCCGCCCAGCGCTTCCTGCACCAGCAGGACGAGATCGACAACTTCACCCGTGAGGTGCTGGCCGGCGCGCTGCGCTCGATCGTCGGCCGGCTCACCGTCGAGGAGGTCATCCGGGACCGGGCCGCGTTCGCCAGCGCGGTCGCCGAGGAGGCCGAGCACTCGATGACCAACCAGGGGTTGGTGCTGGACACCTTCCAGCTCCAGGACATCGTGGCGGAGGGCTCGTACCTCCAGGACCTGGGGCGGCCGGAGGCGGCCCGGGTGCTCAAGGACGCGGCGATCGCCGAGGCCCGGGCCCGGCAGCAGGCCGAGCAGGAGCGGCTGCTCGCCGAGGAGGCCATCGCCGAGGCCAACCGGAACCTGTCGCTCAAGCAGGCCGCCATCCAGGCGGAGATCGACGCGGCGAAGGCGAAGTCGGCGGCGGCTGGGCCGCTCGCCCAGGCCGAGCGGGACCAGGCGATCCTCTCCGAGCAGCAGAAGGTGGCCGAGCGCAACGCCGAGCTGAAGCAGCGCCAGCTCGACACCGAGGTGCGCAAGCCGGCCGACGCCGCCCGGTACAAGGTGGAGCAGGAGGCCGAGGCGGCCCGTAACGCGGCGGTGCTCAACGCCGACGCGCAGCGCCAGGCCACCATCGCCGCCGCGCAGGCCGCCGCCGAGCAGTCCCGGCTCACCGGTGAGGGCGAGCGGGCCCGCCGGGCCGCGCTGGCCGAGGCGAACGCCATCGAGGGCGCCAAGGAGGGCGAGGCCGAGCAGCGCCGGCGGTCCGCGATCGCCGAGGCCGTCGAGCGGGAGGGCCAGGCGGAGGCTGCGGCCATCCTGGCCAAGGGCCAGGCCGAGGCCGACGCGATGGCCCGCAAGGCCGAGGCGTTCGCCGCGTACGGGGAGGCTGCCGTGCTGGACCTGCTCGTCCGGGTGCTGCCGCAGGTGGTCGAGGCCGCCAGCGCGCCGATCGGCGCGATCGACAAGATGACCGTCATCTCCACCGACGGGGCGTCGACGCTGACGAAGTCGGTGGCGAGCAACGTGGCGCAGGGCCTCCAGCTCGGCACCGACCTGACGGGCATCGACCTGGCCGGCCTGCTCGCCAAGCTCGGCGCGGCGCGCAACGGCTCCGAGGCGGCCACCGTGGACGGCACCGCCGTCGACCGCTGACCCTCTCGTCCGGCGACCCGTTGCCGGCCGGGCCCGTCGTGGGCCCGGCCGGCTTCGCTTTCGGGTACGGGCACCCGGCGGGTTCCGGCATCCGGAGGGGTACGGGTGTCCGGCTCGCGGGGCAACGGCCGACGCCCGCCGGACCACCCCGGTGGGGGCGGTGCCGACGGGCGTCGGATGTGGTGCGGGGCCGGTCAGGCGAGGCCGATGGTGAACTGCTCCCACGAGCCGACCGAGGTGCTCTTGGCGATCAGCGGCTTGCTGCCGCCGCTGTCGGCCTTGACGATCTTGCTGTTCGCGTTCGCGTACAGGTGGACGGTGCCGTCCGGGTGGTGCCACCCGACGAAGAACGCCTCCCAGTCGCTGATCGCGCCGGCCTTCGCCAGCAGCGGCTGGGAGCCGCCGCTCTGCGCCGTCACGTACTTGTTGTTGACCAGCGCGCGGAAGGCGACCCAGCCGTAGCCGAGGTCGACCAGCTCGTACTTCTCCCAGGAGCCGACCGAGGTGCTGCGGGCCAGCAGCGGCTTGCTGCCGCTGCCGTCGGCCGCCACGAACTTGCCGTTCGCCTTGGCCTTCACGCTGACGATCGGGTTGGGCGCCTCGAAGTCGAACTTCTCCCAGGCACCGATGCTGGCGCTCTTGGCAAGCAGCGGCTTGCTGCCCGCGCCGTCGGCGGCCACGTACTTGCCGTTGACCTGCGCCTTGAGGCTGATGCTGCCGTCGGTGTTGTTGACGAGCGCGAACTTCTCCCACGCGCCGATCGCGGTGCTCTTGGCGATCAGCGGCTTGCTGCCGCTGCCGTCGGCCGCGACGTACTTGCCGTTGGCCTTCGACTTGAGGGCGACCACCCCGCTGCTGACGGAGACGACGTCGAACTTCTCCCACCCGCCGAGCTGCCAGCTACGGGCGATGAGCGGCTTGGAGCCGCCGCTCTCGGCCACGACGAGGGAGTCGTTGACCCGGGCCCGCAGGCCGACGTTGGTGCGCGCCACCGGGGCCGCGCCCACGTGCGCGAGCCGGTCGATGCTGCCCGCCGGGCCGAGCACCGCGCCGGAGACGCCGTTGGTGACGACGGCGTTGCGCACCTGCTGCGGGCTCCAGCCCGGGTTCTGCGCGAGCAGCTGGGCGGCGATGCCGGCCACGTGCGGCGCGGCCATCGACGTCCCGTTGATGGTCTGCGTCGCGGTGGTGCCGCCGATCCACGCCGAGGTGATGCCGACGCCGGGGGCGAACGTGTCCAGGCAGGTCCCGTAGTTGGAGAAGCCGGCCATCATGTCGACCCGGTCGGTGGCGCCGACGGTGATGGCGGCCGGCGCGCGGGCCGGCGAGTGCAAGCAGGCGTCGTCGGCCTCGTTGCCGGCGGCGACGACGTAGGTGATGCCCTCGCCGATGGAGGTGGCGATCGCGTCGTCCAGCACCGGGTCGACGTCACCGCCGAGGCTCATGTTCGCCACCGCCGGCTTCTGGGCGTTGGTGGTCACCCAGTCGATCCCGGCGACGACCCCCTCGGTCGTGCCGTAGCCCGAGCAGTCGAGCACGCGCACCGCGACCAGGTCGACGTCCTTGGCGACGCCGTAGGTCGTGCCGCCCACGGTGCCCGCCACGTGCGTGCCGTGGCCGTTGCAGTCGGCGGCGTCGCCGCCGTCGACCGCGTCGAACCCGGAGCTGGCCCGGCCGCCGAAGTCCTGGTGGTTGACGTTGATGCCGCTGTCGATGATGTACGCGGTGACGCCGCTCGACGACGGGTACGTGTAGGACTTGCTCAGCGCCGGGGTGGTCTGGTCGATCCGGTCCAGGCCCCACGAGGGCGGGTTGGTCTGGGTGCCGCTCGCCGAGACCTTGCGCACCGGCTCGACGTACGCGACGTCCGGGTCGGCCGCCAGCCGCTTCGCCTGGGCGGGGGTGAGCTGGGCGGAGTAGCCGCGCAGGGCGCCGGTGAAGACCTTGCGCACCGTGCCGCCGTTGGCCTTGGACAGGGCCTTGACGGTGCTGCGGGTGGTGCTCGCGCTGGCCTTGCCGTTCTTGAGCTTGACGATGTAGCGGCCCGGCACGACGCCCTTGGTCGAGGCGTCACGCGCCTGCGACCGCTTCGGCGCGGTCAGGTTCGGCCGCACCGGGTTGCCGGCGGCGTCCAGGCTGGACGCCGCCACGCCGGCCGCATCCGGGCCGGGCTGGGGGGTCGGGTCGGCCATCGCCGCGCCGGTGGTGGTGGCGAGGGCGATGGAGGTCGCGGAGGCGAGGGCGAGCCCGGCCACCGCAGAGCGGCGCATTACGCCACGACGTGTCAAAGAGATCTCCCCGTTGCAGCATCGACCGTCCGCCTCGGACGGCCGAGAACAATGAATCCGGCCTCACACTGAAATGGACAGGAGGCCGCGATGATGTTGCATCATCATGGACGTTGGTCGAACGGAATTACCTCAGCCGATCGGTCGATACGCTACCGTCGCGTCGTCAGTTTCCCGACAGGCCACGCCGGCGGGCCCCAGGTCCGCAGGCCCCCGTGATCAGCCGCCGATGCCCTGTTCGCGGGCCCAGCGCAGCAGCTCCGCCTCGGCCTCGTCGCGGTCCAGCGGGCCGCGCTCCAGACGCAGCTCCTTGAGGTGCTTCCAGGCCCGGCCCACGACCGGCCCCGGCGGCACGCCGAGCAGCTCCATGATGGCGTTCCCGTCGAGGTCGGGGCGGACCCGGGCGAGGTCCTCCTCGGCGGCGATCCGGGCGATCCGCTCCTCCAGCGCGTCGTAGTCGGCCGCGAGGGCCGCCGCCTTGCGCCGGTTGCGGGTGGTGCAGTCCGAACGGGTCAGCTTGTGCAGGCGGGCCAGCAGGTCACCGGCGTCGGTGGCGTAGCGGCGCACCGCCGAGTCCGTCCACTCGCCCCGGCCGTACCCGTAGAAGCGCAGGTGCAGGCCCACCAGCTTGACCACCTGGGCCGTGACGTCCTTCGGGTAGCGCATGGCCTTCATCCGGGCCTTGGTCAGCCGGGCGCCGACGACCTCGTGGTGGTGGAAGCTGACCCGGCCGTCCGACCCGACGGCCTTGGTGGCCGGCTTGCCGACGTCGTGCATCAGCGCGGCCATCCGCAGGACGAAGTCGCACCCGTCGGTCTCGTACGACACGGCGTTGGCGACCACGGTGAGCGTGTGCTCGTAGACGTCCTTGTGCTGGGCGTGCTCGTCGATCTCCAGCTTCAGCCCGGTCAGCTCGGGCAGGAAGCGGTCGGCCAGGCCGGTGTCGACCAGCAGCCGCAGGCCGGTGATCGGGTCCGCGCCGCAGAGCAGCTTGGTGAACTCGTCGCGGATCCGCTCGGCGGTGATCCGGTCCAGGTCGGCGGCCATGCTGGTCATCGCGGCACGCACGTCGGGGTGCACCGCGAAGCGGAGCTGGGCGGCGAACCGGGCGGCGCGCAGCATCCGCAGCGGGTCGTCGCCGAAGGACTCGGCGGGGGTGCCGGGGGTGCGGATCACCCGGGCGGCGAGGTCGTCGAGGCCGCCGTGCGGGTCGGTGAACCGGTGCGCGGGCAGGCTCACCGCCATCGCGTTGATGGTGAAGTCGCGCCGCCTGAGGTCCTCGGTGAGGCTGGTGCCGTACTCCACGACCGGGTTGCGGCTGACCTGGTCGTACGCCTCGGCGCGGAAGGTCGTGATCTCCAGCCGCAGCCCGTCGCGCTGGCAGCCGATGGTGCCGAACTCGCGCCCGGTCTCCCAGATCGACTCGGCCCAGCCCTTGACGACCCGCAGGGTCTGGTCGGGGTGGGCGTCGGTGCAGAAGTCGAGGTCGTCGCCGAGGCGGCCGAGCAGGGCGTCGCGCACCGATCCGCCCACCAGGTGCAGCTCGTGGCCGGCGTCGGCGAACCGGCGGCCCAACTCGTCGGCGACCGGCGAGACGCGGAGCAGTTCGGCGACGGCGTTGCGCTGCGCGGCGGTGAGTTCGCGGCGGTCGGCGGCGTGGGGTGCGGAGGCTTCGGACATGGGATCGCCAGCCTATCGGTCGGGTCGGGGGCCTGATCCGCCGGGCGCGGGTAGGCAGCAGGTGTTGACTATGGTCATGGTGTGCGGGCCGGTGCCCGGCTCCGACGTACCCCTGGGAGGCTGGAGATGAGCGGCGGTCTCTACCGCAGCGCGAACGCCGCGCAGGGCGGCGGCCGGCCCCCCGGCGACGACGCCACCTTCATCTCGGCGGAGCCGCTGAACCAGCCCGCGATCGAGTCGACCGCGCCGCCGCAGGAGCAGGTCGCCGAGGCCAGCGCCGCGACGAACAGCGCGGTGATGGCGATCGGCAGCCTGGTCAGCCGGGGCACGGGCTTCCTGCGCACGCTGGCGCTGACCGCCGCGCTGGGCGGGGCGCTGGTCGGCGACGCGTACACCACGGCGCAGATCCTGCCCGGGATGGTCTACGAGTTCCTGCTCGGCGGCATCCTCACCAGCGTCCTGATCCCGGTGCTGGTGCGCCGCCGCAAGGCCGACGCGGACCAGGGGCAGGCGTACTCGCAGCGGCTGCTGACGCTCGCGGTGCTCACCCTGGCCGTCGCGGCGCTGCTGGCCGTCCTGGGCGCGGGGCTGCTGACCTCGCTGTACGCGAGCGACAAGTCCAGCGGCGACTACCAGTCGCTGGTCACCGACCTGTCGTACCTGATGCTGCCGATGATCTTCTTCACCGGCCTCAGCGCGCTGATCAGCGCGGTGCTCAACACCCGGGGGCACTTCGCCGCCCCGATGTGGGCGCCGATCCTGAACAACATCGTGGTGATCGCCACCGCCGGCCTCTACATCGCCATCTTCGGCGCGGAGATCGTCGAGCCGGAGCAGATGACCACCGGGCGGATCCTGCTGATCGGCGGCGGCACCCTGCTCGGGGTGGCGATCCAGGCGGCCGGGCTGCTGCCGGCCCTGCGCAAGGTCGGGTTCCGCTGGCGGCTGCGGTTCGACTTCCGGGCCCTGGGCCTGGGCGAGCTGGGACGGCTCGGCGCGTGGATGTTCTGCTACGTGGCGGTCAGCCAGATCGGCCTGATCGTCCTGTTCAACCTGCTCAACCGCGCCGGCCGGGAGAACGCCGCCGGCCCGCTGATCTACAACAACGTCTTCCTGCTGCTGATGATGGCGCACGGCATCATCGCGGTGTCGATCATCACGGCGCTGATGCCCCGGATGAGCGCCGCCGCCGCCGACGGCCGGTACGCCGACCTCGCCGCCGACCTGTCCCGGGGCACCCGCACGGTCACGGCGGTGCTCGCCCCCATCGCGGTCTGCTACGCGGTGCTCGCCGGCCCGCTGTCGGTGACGCTGTTCCGCTACGGGGCGTTCAGCGACGAGAACGCCACCGCCACCTCGCTGGTGCTGCTGGTGGCGGCGCTGGCGCTGGTCCCGTTCGCGGTCAGCCAGTTGTTCACCTTCGCCTTCTACGCGCTCCCGGACACCCGCACCCCGGCCCTGATCAACATCCCGGTGGTGGCGCTGCGGATCGGCGTGCAGATCGGGCTGTTCGCCGCCTTCTCCGCCACCTTCGCGGCGGCAGGGATGATGATCGGCAACGCGGTCTCCTACCTGGCCGCCGCCGTGTTCTCCGCGCTGCTGCTGCGGCCCCGGGTCGGCCGGATCGGGCTGGGCGCGATCATGCGTACGCTCGGCAAGGTCGTGGTGGCCGCGCTCGGCGCCGCGCTGGTCGGCCTGCTGGTGGTGAACCTGTTGCCCGGCGGCGACACGCTGAGCTGGCCGCAGGCCGTGTTCCGGCTGGTCCTCGGTGGGGCGGTGATCGTCGGGACGTACCTCGGGCTGGCCATGGTCCTGCGGATCGGCGAGATCACCGAGGTGGTCGGGATGGTCCGCCGCCGCCTCGGCCGCTGACCGCCGCCCCGCCGACCGGGCCCGCCGACTCGGGCCTCTCCGACCGGCCGACGCCCCCCGTCGCGTCGGGCGCTCCGACCGGCAGACACGGAGCGTGATCGAGGATCACCAGGCTGGGGACAGCCCTGTGGATAACTCAGCGATTCGCCGGTCAGCAGCCGTAAGTGCCTGTGGACAACCAACCGTAAGGCTGAGCATGGCGGGCCGTTCGGCGGGGAATCCCCCGTCACCACCCGGACGCCACACCGGCGTGGCCCCTGCAACGACTACTTGCCGTCAACCTCTAGATTGGCTAGTACATGTGCCAGCAACGCGGCCGACAACGGTCGTAACCGGACAGGCGCGGCCACTCCCGGCACCTCAGCCGGGTACGCCGGGAAGATGACATGTCGGGGAGGCCGGCAACCCGGGTAAGGTCGCTCTCGACGGGTACGGCTGACCCCCGGCGCTCCGCGTCGAGACCGTCGGCCGGTTCCTCAACAGGCAGAGCGGGAAGCCAGATGCCCAGCAGCGCGGGTCCATCGATCGACACGATCACCGAGGGAGGACGGGTGACCCAGGTCGGCGAGGGTCAGCAGGCGGAGGAGAGCGCTCCGCCGATCATGACCTTCGGTGCTCCCACGGCCGGTGAGATCCTCGCCGAGCGGTACGAGCTGGTCGAGCACATCAACAACGACAGCGCGGGCCGGCTGGTCTGGCGCGGGGTCGACGTGGTGCTGCGCCGCCCGGTCGCGGTCGTGCTGCGCTACCCGGGCGGCGACTCGGCCACCGAGATGCTCCAGGCGGCCGTCGCGGCCAGCCGGGTGATCCACCCCAACCTGGTCGGCGTGTACGACGCGATCGACGAGGCCGAGCGGGCGTACGTGGTCCGCGAGTGGGTCGACGGGCGGTCCCTGCGGGAGATGGTGGCCGACGGCCCCCTCGACCCGGGCCGGACGACCGCGGTCGGCAACGCCGTGGCCAGCGCCCTGGCGGCCGTGCACGCCACCGGCATGGTGCACGGCAACGTGCACCCCGGCACCGTCATGATCAGCGACGAGGGCCGCGTGGTCCTGGCCGACGCCCGCACCGATGGCGCGGACAGCCAGGAGAACGACGTCCGCGCGATCGGCGGCATCCTCTACTTCGCCCTCACCGGGCACTGGCCGCACGCCGAGGCCCCGCTGCACGGCGCCACCGCCGGCCACGGCCGGGCCGCGATCCCCGACGCCGTCCGCGACGCCAGCGGCGCGATCGCCGCGCCCCGCCAGGTCCGGGCCGGCGTGCCTGCCTACCTCGACGACCTCACCATGGACCTGCTCGACGCCGGCATCGCCCCGCCGCCGTCGGACGTGCTCTCGGCCGAGTTGGCCCGCCTGGACATCCCGGTCGAGGACGACACCTACCTGGAGCCCACCGGCCCGCTGCGGTTCGCCGCCGACAACGGCGAGGAGCCGTCGCCGCTGGCCTCGGTCGCCGGGCGGAAGGTCGCCGTCGGCATCGCCGGCCTCCTGGCAGTCGCCCTCGTCGGCCTGCTCATCGGCATCAGCGTCCTCGGCAACGACGAGGACACGCCGCAGACCGAGCCGGTGGCCCGGCCGTCCAGCAGCGCCCCGGCCACCGAGGCCACCCCCGCCGCCGCCGTACGCAAGCTGTCGGTGACCGAGGTCCGCATCGTCGACCCGGACAGCAAGCTCCGCGACGAGCTGGGCGGCGCCGAGAAGGTGATCGACGGCGATGCGGACAAGGGCTGGGACACCGACACCTACACCCGGTCGAACTTCGGCAACACCAAGAGCGGCATGGGCGTCTGGATCGACCTCGGCGAGGAGCGCACCGTCAAGTCGGTGCAGGTGAGCCTCTCCGCGACCGGCGCCTCCGCCCAGCTCTTCGCGGGCACCGTCGACCCGCCGCCCACTTCGTCGGGCGACAAGGAGCTCTTCAACAACTACAAGAAGAACCCGATCGGGCAGCCCTTCGAGCAGCACGACGGCACCACGATGACCTTCAACGGTTTCGACGCCGACGCGAAGTACCGCTACCTGCTGTTCTGGATCACCGAGCTGCCCCCGAACGACCGGGGCTACCAGATCGGCGTCCAGGAGATCACGGTCCAGGGGTCGTGAACCGGGGCCCGGTGACGGGGCACCGCAGCGATCGGGCGCGGTGATGGACGGTCACGACGAGCGCGCCAGCGACGCCGACCTGCTGCGCGCCCACGTCGCCGGTGACCGGGACGCCTTCACCGAGCTGTTCCGCCGGCACCGGGACCGGCTCTGGGCCGTGGCTCTGCGGACCCTCGGCGACCGCGAGGAGGCCGCCGACGCCCTCCAGGACGCGCTGCTGTCCGCCCACCGGGCGGCGGCCCGGTTCCGGGGCGACTCGGCGGTGACCACCTGGCTGCACCGGATCGTGGTGAACGCCTGCCTCGACCGGATCCGCCGTCGGCAGGCGCACCCGACCGTCCCGCTGCCCGACGGCACGCACGGCGTCGACGGCCACCCGTCGACCGGCGGCGCGGAGCCCGCCGCCCCCGTCCAGGACCACGACACCGCCCTGGTGGTCCGGCAGGCGCTCGCCGAGCTGCCCGTCGAGCAGCGGGCGGCGCTGATCCTCGTGGACGTGCAGGGCTACCCGGTGGCCGAGGTGGCCCGCATCCTCGACGTCGCCGAGGGCACGGTCAAGAGCCGCTGCGCCCGGGGCCGGGCCCGGCTCGCCGTGGCGCTCGGGCACCTGCGTACGGGCGCGCTGCCCGACACCCCGGCGGGCGACGCCGCGGGGGCGGGTCGACAGCAGGGCCCGGCCGTGCGGCTGGCCTCGCCGCGCGCCGGTGCCGACGGCCCGGACGTGCCGGCCGTCACCCAGGGGAACCCCCGGTCGACCGACGGCGTCCGATCAGGGTCGGGACGCTCCCGGCGCGTCGCCAACCAGGAGGACTCGTGACTGCCGGGGGGTTCAGGGAGGTCGACCTCGACCTGCTCGCCGACTACCTCGGCGGCGCGTTGGACGGCACCCCCGACGAGGCGGTCGTGGCGCGGCTCGTCGCGGAGGACCCGGCCTGGGCCGGGGCCCACGACGCGCTGGCGGCGGCCCTGGCCCCGGTCGGCGACGCCCTCGCGGCCTGGGCCGGGCCGGCACCACAGATGCCGCCGGTCGTCGCCGACCGGATCACCGCCGCGCTGGCCGGCGCCGGCCCCGGCACGCCCGCCGGTGCCGCCGACCAGCCCGACCGGGCGGGCCTCGCCGACCAGGCCCGGCTCGGCCGGGTGCCCGCCCAGCCCACCGGGGGCACGCGGCGGCCCGCCGGTGGTCCCGGCCCGACGACCGGCCGCCCCGGCGGTCGCGGGCGACGGTGGGCGCGGCTCGCCGGGCCGGTGGCCCTGGCCGCGGCCTCGGTCGTCGCCGTCGGATTCGGGCTCAACCAGGTGGTCGGCGGCAGCGACCAGAGCGGCGGCGCGGCCGACCGGGCGGTCAACGCGCAGGCGGAGTCGGGCGGCGGCGGGTTCACCCTCGCCGGCACGCCACGACGCTCGGGCACCGACTGGACGCCGGAGTCCCTGGCCGCCGGCGGCCGGTTGTCTCCCGCCAGCGAGCCGCCGAGGTCGTTCGGGGCGGGGCCGGACGCGCCGGCCGGGGGCGACGACGGCGAACGGCTGCCGGCCGTCGGCGGCCTGGGCCGGCTCACCGGCACCGGCGCCCTGGCCGACTGCCTCACCGCGGTCAGCGCCGAGCACGGTGCCGGTCCGCTCACCGTCGACCTCGTCGACTATGCGCGCTTCCAGGGCGCGCCGGCGCTGGTAGTGCGCTTCGTCGACCCGTCCGGGGAGCGCTGGGCGTGGGTGAGCGGCCCCGAGTGCGGGGTGCCCGGGTCCGGTGCCGACACCCGCTACCGGACGCGGGTAGGGTGAGGCCGCCGCCGGCCCGGCGGGCCTCCACCGGCTGCGCCTGATTCACCTCTGCCGTTCTTCCACGTGACGTGACCCACCGGATGACCGGCTCGGGAATCCCCACTTCGTACGATGACGTTCTGCAAGTCAGTAGTCGGCGTCCGCGCGGCGTCGACGCTCCGACCGGCATCGGTGCGCGTGCCGATGGCGACCACACACATCGGGAGACGGCAGTGGACGAGGTCCGCAACCTGATCATCATCGGCTCCGGGCCGGCCGGTTACACGGCGGCGGTCTATGCCGCGCGCGCCAACCTCAAGCCCCTGGTCATCGAGGGCGTGCAGTCCGGCGGCGCGCTGATGACGACCACCGAGGTGGAAAACTTCCCCGGTTTCGCCGACGGCATCCTCGGCCCCGAGCTGATGGACAACATGCGCAAGCAGGCCGAGCGGTTCGGCGCCGAGTTCCTCACCGACGACGTGACCCGGGTCGAGCTGACCGACACCGGCAAGATCGGCTCCGCCGCGGTGAGCACCGTGTGGGTCGGCGAGACGGCCTACCGGGCGAAGGCGGTCATCCTCTCCACCGGCTCCGCCTGGCGTCCGCTGGGCGTGCCGGGCGAGCAGGAATACCTCGGCCACGGCGTGTCGTCCTGCGCCACGTGTGACGGCTTCTTCTTCCGCAACCAGCACATCGTGGTCGTCGGCGGCGGCGACTCGGCGATGGAGGAGGCCAGCTTCCTCACCCGGTTCGCCGAGTCGGTCACCATCATCCACCGGCGCGACTCGTTCCGCGCCAGCAAGATCATGGCCGAGCGGGCGCTGGGCAACGAGAAGATCAAGGTCGAGTGGAACAGCGTGGTCGAGGAGGTCCTCGGCGACGACGGCAAGGTCACCGGCGTCCGCGTCCGCAACGTGCACACCGGGGAGAGCAAGGTCCTCGACGTCACCGGCGTCTTCGTGGCGATCGGCCACGACCCGCGCAGCGAGCTCTTCCGGGGCCAGGTGGAGCTGGACGACGAGGGCTACGTGAAGGTGCAGGCCCCCAGCACCCGCACCAGCGTCCCGGGCGTGTTCGCCGCCGGTGACGTGGTGGACCACACCTACCGGCAGGCCATCACCGCGGCCGGCACCGGCTGCGCCGCCGCCCTCGACGCCGAGCGCTTCATCGCCACGCTCGAAGGCTGAGCGCCGTGCCCCGGGCTTCCCGGGCGGCGCACCGAAACGACTGAAGGAACACATCGCAAGACCGTAGGAGGGTCATAGTGGGAGCGACAAAGGCGGTCACCGACGCGAGCTTCGCCGTCGACGTGCTCAAGTCCGACAAGCCGGTGCTCGTCGACTTCTGGGCGGAGTGGTGCGGCCCGTGCCGCAAGGTCTCGCCACTGCTTGAGGAGATCGCCGGCGAGATGGGCGACCAGGTCAGCATCGTCAAGCTCAACATCGACGAGAACCCGGAGACCGCGCGCGCGTACCGGGTGATGTCGGTGCCGACCCTGACCGTGTTCAAGAACGGCGAGCCGGTCCAGTCGATCGCCGGCGCCAAGCCGAAGGGCGAGCTGGTCAAGCTGATCCAGTCCGCGCTCTGACAGCCGCCGTGCGAAACCCCGCGTCCGTTGGGCGCGGGGTTTCGCGTTTCCCGGCCGTGACCTGCGCGGACACCGCCACCTCGGCCCGCCCGACCGCATAGCCTCAACCCGGGAGCCGCCGGCCGGCGACCCTGCGAAGGGGGCGAGCGTGCGTCCGATCCGACCCGGTGACCGCGGACCGGCGGTGCGCGAGATCCGCGCCGTCCTGACCGGTCTCGACCTGCTCGCGACCGGGCTCCCGGCCGGCGACGAGTTCGACGCCGACACCGAACGCGCCGTGCGGGCGTTTCAGCAGTCCCGGGGCCTCAGCGTCGACGGGCGGGTCGGCGCGGAGACCTGGCGCGCCCTGGACGCCGCCCGCTGGCGGCTCGGCGCGCGCACCCTCTACCACGCGGTGCCGGAGCCGCTGACCGGCGAGGACGTCCGGTCGCTCCAGGAACGCCTGCTGGAGATGGGGTACGACGTGGGACGCGCCGACGCCATCTACGGCGTACGCACCTCGCGGGCGGTGGCCCAGTTCCAGCGCGAGATGGGGCTCAAGCCGGACGGCTCCTGCGGCCCGCAGACCATGGGGACGCTGCGCAGGCTGGGGCGGAAGGTGGTGGGCGGGCGGCCGCAGTGGCTGCGCGAGTCCGACGCGATCCGGCAGGCCGGCCCGACCCTCGTCGGCCGGACCGTGGTCGTCGACCCGGGGCACGGCGGCACCGATCCCGGGGTGGTGGTGCCGGACGGCCCGCTGCGCTGGACCGAGGCCGACCTGGTGCACGACCTGGCCAGCCGGTTGGAGGGGCGACTCGCGGCGGCCGGCGTGCGGGTGCAGCTCACCCGGGGCCCGACGCCGCAGAGCTGCCTGCCGGACGCCGAGCGGGCGCACCTGGCCAACTCCCTCGGCGCCGACGTGTTCATCTCGCTGCACACCGACGGGCACGCCAACCCGGAGGCCGAGGGGGTCGCCACCTACCACTACGGCACCGGCAACGGGGTCACCTCGGCGACCGGCGAGCGGCTGGCCGGGCTGGTGCAGCGGGAGATCGTGGCGCGCACCGGCCTGCGGGACTGCCGTACGCACGCCAAGACGTGGGAGCTGCTGCGGCTGACCCGGATGCCGGCGGTGCGGGTGGAGGTGGGCTACCTGACGTCGCCCACCGACCGGGCACGGCTGGTCGACCCCCGGTTCCGGGACCGGCTGGTCGAGGCGATCGTCGCCGCCGTCCAGCGCATGTACTTCCCGATCGAACGGGACGTGCCCACCGGCTCGATCGACGTCAGCGCGCTGCGCGCGGCGGTCGCCGCAGGCCGCCGGGTGGGCGCGAACTGAGCCGTCAGCCGCCGGTGGAGCGGGTCGCCGGGGCGGGTCGGACCGGCCGGAGCAGGGTCTCCGGGCTCATCGAGCCGAGCAGCTTCTCCAGGGCGTACTCGACGTCGGACTTCCAGCTCAGCGCGGTGCGCAGCTCCAGCCGCAGCCGGGGGAAGCGGGGATGCTGACGGACCGTCTTGAAGCCCACCGACAGGAAGAAGTCGGCGGGGGCCACGCAGCCGCCCGCCGGGTCGCCCTCGTCGCCGAACTTCGCGTCGCCGAACGCCTCGATCGCCTTGATGCCGCGCTTCGTGAGGTCCCGGGCGACGCCCTGCACCAGCATCCGGCCGAGCCCGCCGCCCGCGAAGGGCGCGACCACGTGCGCGGTCATCAGCAGCGCCGCGTCGGCGGAGACCGGGGAGGTGGGGAACGCCATCGACCGGGGCACGTAGGCGGGCGGGGCGTACATCACGAACCCGGCGGGCATGCCGTCGACGTACGCGAGCTTGCCGCAGGAGCCCCACTCCAGCAGTGTCTGCGAGACCCAGGCCTCCTTCTCCAGCCCCGGGTCGCCGGCGGCGCACGCCCGGTCGGCCGAAACCGGATCAAGCTCCCAGTGGACGCACTGCCGGCACGGCCGGGGCAGGTCCTCCAGGGTGTCGAGGGTCAAACTGACCAGACGTCGCGACATCGGCGCATCCCCAAAATAGGCTCGGAGGCGAGATCGACGCCGCCGCCTTCGGTACCTCCGACGAGCGATCGTACGCCGCCGGACGACGGTATGGGAGGGGATGCGCGAAACACCCCGCACCGCCCATCCGGGCCTGCCGCTCCGCCGCGCGGCCGGTCCGGGATGTGGACGGCCGGTAAATGGATCGGCCCGTCCGGGCGGGGAGGGACTACCATCGGTGGTCTGCGTCCCGTGCCGCCATGGTCTGCGGTGTCCCGGGTACCCCCGGGGGGCGGGAGCCGCCCGACACGCGATCGAGGTGATGTCATGACCGGCACGACGCTCGACGACTACACCGACCGGTACGCCCGGCGCGTCCGGGGCATGACCGCCTCGGAGATCCGCGCGCTGTTCGCGGTGGCAAGCCGGCCCGAGGTGGTCTCCCTCGCCGGCGGCGCGCCGTACATCGCCGCGCTGCCGCTGGACGCGGTGGGCGAGATGCTCGGCCGGCTCGGCTCCGAGCACGGCGTCACCACCCTCCAGTACGGCATCGGGCAGGGCTCCCTGGAGCTGCGCGAGCGGATCTGCGAGGTGATGGCCCTCTCCGGCATCGACGCGTCGTGCGGGGCCTCCCCCGAGGACGTGGTGGTGACCGTCGGCGGGCAGCAGGCGCTCGACCTGGTGGCCCGCCTCTTCCTGGACCCGGGTGACGTGGTGCTCGCCGAGGGGCCGACCTACGTCGGCGCGCTCGGGGTGTTCCAGGCCGCCCAGGCCCAGGTCGTGCACGTGCCGATGGACGACGACGGGCTGATCCCGGAGGCGCTGGAGACGGCGGTCGCCGAGCTGGCCCGGGCCGGGCGACGGGTGAAGTTCCTCTACACCATCCCGACCTACCAGAACCCGATGGGCGTGACGCTCAGCGAGGAACGACGCGAACGGGTCCTCGACATCTGCGAGCGCGCGGGCCTGCTGGTGATCGAGGACGACCCGTACGGGCAGCTCGGTTTCGAGGGTGACGCGCCGCTGCCGCTGCGGGCCCGGCGGCGCGACGGCGTCTTCTACCTCAGCACCTTCTCCAAGACGTTCGCCCCGGGGCTGCGGGTCGGCTGGATCCTGGCCCCGCACGCGGTCCGCGACAAGCTGGTCATCGCCAGCGAGGCCAACATCCTCTGCCCCAGCGGGTTCGCCCAGGCCGCCGTCTCGACCTACCTGCGGACGATGCCGTGGCGCGAGCAGCTCAAGGCATACCGGGAGGTCTACCGGGAGCGCCGCGACGCCCTGCTGACCGCGCTGGAGGACCTGATGCCGGCGGGCACCACCTGGACCAGGCCCACCGGCGGCCTCTTCGTCTGGGCGAGCCTGCCCGACGGCCTGGACGCCAAGGCGATGGTGCCGCGCTCGATCGCGGCCCGGGTCGCGTACGTGCCGGGCACCGGCTTCTACGCCGACGGCACCGGCACCGGCAACATGCGGCTCAACTACTCCTTCCCCACGCCCGAGCGGATCCGGGAGGGGGTGCGCCGGCTGGCCGGCGTGATGGAGCAGGAGATCGCGATGCGCCGGGTCTTCGGGAACACCGTCGGTCGTCCCGGTTCGCGGCGGGGGCAGGCCGGCGCGGACACCCCGGGACCCGACTTGGCATGATTCCGGCATGGCTGCGATCCCTGCCGAGCGAATCACCGTGACCGACCCCGCCAGCACCACCGACCTGCACGTTCTGGTGCTCGCCGGTGGACTCTCCTACGAGCGGGACGTCTCGCTCCGTTCCGGTCGCCGGGTGCTGGACGCGCTCCGCGCCGTCGGGGTGGAGGCGGAGCTGCGGGACGCCGACGTGGCCCTGCTGCCGGCCCTGGTCGCCGACCCGCCGGACGCCGTGGTGATCGCGCTGCACGGCGCGACCGGCGAGGACGGTTCGCTGCGCGGCGTGCTCGACCTGTGCGACGTCCCGTACGTCGGCTGCGACGCCCGGGCGTCCCGCGTCGCCTGGGACAAGCCGTCGGCGAAGGCGGTGCTCCGCGAGGCCGGCCTGCCCACCCCGGACTGGGTGGCCCTGCCGCACGACCGCTTCTCCGAGCTGGGCGCGGTGGCGGTGCTGGACCGCATCGTCGACCGCCTCGGGCTGCCGCTGATGGTGAAGCCGGCGCAGGGCGGTTCCGGCCTGGGCGCCGCCGTGGTCCGGGACGCCGCGGCGCTGCCGGCTGCGATGGTCGGTTGTTTCGCGTACGACTCGACGGCGCTGGTCGAGCGGTACGTCTCCGGCATGGACGTGGCGGTGTCGGTGGTCGACCTCGGGGAGGGCCCGCAGGCGCTGCCCGCTGTGGAGATCGTCCCCCGCAACGGCGTGTACGACTATGCCGCCCGGTACACCGCGGGCCGGACCACCTGGCACACCCCCGCGCGGCTCGACCCGGAGGTCGCCGCCACCGTGGCCCAGGTGGCCGTGGCGGCCCACACGGCGCTGGGACTGCGCGACCTGTCCCGGGTCGACCTGATCGTGGACACCGAGGGCCGGCCGCACGTGCTGGAGGTCAACGTCTCGCCGGGCATGACGGAGACGTCGCTGCTGCCGCTCGCCGTCCAGGCCGCCGGGCTGGACTTCGGCCGGTTGATCGGCTCCCTGGTCACCCGGGCCGCCGCCCGGCGCGGCTGACCGGTCTCCGCCTCCGACGCCGCCCGCCCCTGCTGTCTCCGGGCTACCGGGCGGCGTCGGTCGGTCCGTCCACCGGCTCCGGGATCTCCTCGGCGGCCTCGATCACGCCGACGCCGTCGTCCTCGCCCACCGGGTCGGGGGACGCCTGGGTGCCGATGCTCGACGGCGCCTGCCACTGGATGCGCGGCGGCTCGGCCAGCGGCCGGCCACCGAACTCCGCCAGCCAGGCGGCCACCATGGCCAGGTTCTCCCGCCACTGCTGCTCGGAGATGGGCGGGAGGATGGAGTCCCACAGCGACAGGAACGTGCCCCGCAACTGGAGCCGCCCGTACGGCCGGGCAAGGAACCACAGGTGCAGGTGGGCCGAGCCGTCGCCCCACCGGTTCACGTGGACGCGGGCGACGCCGTCGAGCGAGCGGATGGCCTTCTCCAGCCGCACCGTCATCACGCCCAGCTCGGCGGCGAGCAGATTGGGCAGGTCGCCCAGGTCCAGGTGGGAGCGGGACTCCAGAATCAGCACCATCGGCAGCCCGGTGGGCCGGTCCATGGCGCGGACACGCCACCGCTCGCCGACCCAGATGTACGCGTCGTCGGGCGCGGCGCAGGCCGTGCACTCCCGGTTCCCCTCGCCCTTGCGCGGAGGTTCCACCGGGACGGGGTCGTCAAGGTGCTTGACCCGAAGGTCGCCCTCGAAGGGGAAGGAGGGCCAGGAGGTGAAGTCGGGGACTGCGGGAGGGGTGTCGTGCACGACGCTGACCCTAACCGAGCAGACGGGCCCTGTCCCTACCTGATTCGTCCAGCGTCCAGGGGCGGCCCGGCCCCTCGTCGGACCCGGTGGCAACCGGCGGGCGAGGCAGCCGCCGCGGCCCCGCGCAGGTCCGTCCCGGGCGTGTCCCCCACCGTTGTCCACACGTTATCCACAGGCCGCCGAGGCGGTCGCCACTACCCGTCGTCCACAGGCTGACAACGCGTTTCACGCGGGGTTTCACGTGAAACGGGGTGGGGCTGTGGAAAACCGCTGTGGATAACTCCACGCCGTTCGGCGAGAGTTGTGCACAGCCTCTTGTCTCCCTCGTTCCTAACGAGCCGGTGGCCTGTGGGTCGCTGCCTGAGCGCCCGAACATGATCCCGATCGCCGCCGTCTTCCGGGCCGGACGACGCCGTCCTTTCGCCGCCGCAGGGGTGCCGGGCCGCGTCTGCTGCGCCGGCCGACGCGCCGGACGCCACGGAGAGCCGGCCGGTCGTCCGGCGGTGTTGACGGCCCCGGCTCTCCGTGGGCGTCCGGCCGAACAGGTGCCAGGCGACGGCGCCGGTGCCCGATCTGGGTGCTCGACCTTCCTTCAGTGGTCGTCGGGTCAGTGGGAACTCGTCATCGTCGGGTACGGCGTCGTCGGGTACGGCGGGCCCGCCGGGGACCGCTGGGCGGGCGGAGAGAGCGCCGTGGGTGCGGCGGCGAACGACCCGGCGCGGCGCGATCGTATGGGAGAGATCGGGCCAGCCGGCTGAGAGGGCCGTGCGGGTCCGAACCGACCAGCCGGGTGCCCCGGGGTGGGGACGCAGCCCACGACGGCGTGACGACCGTCTGGGGTCTGCCGCCTCACGGGTGCCGGCCTTGGCCCACCCCTGTGCGCTGCCCTCCGCCCTCCGGCCCCGCGGCATCGCGCTGCTCTGGGCCCTGCGCCCCCGGCCGCCTGTGTGCCTGCGCATCGGATGCGTCCGGACCCGTGGACTCCGGTGGGCGGACAGCGCTGCCGGAGCCGACCTCGGGGCGCGACCCTGGGTCTGGCGTGCTGCGCGTCGGCGATCTCGACGGTGAGGTCTTCCGGCTCTCGGTTCCACGTGAAACGGAGGCGGCGCTTCGCCCCGTACGGCCGGGGTCGCCGCCCCTGCGTCGCCTTCCGGCGCTGGACGAGTCGGACGGCTCACCCGAGCAGAGGGGGCCCGGAGCCAGGCGCCGTCACGGATCACCACCGTCGACGTTCTCCTTGCGCCTGCGGCGACCGTAGGCCCCACCTGCGGCACCGAGTCCCCGGAGCGGCAGAGGCCCGTTTCACGTGGAACCAGCGGGCGGCAGGACCGAGGCAAACGGGTGCGCGCGCTGGCTGGGCGGCCATTCGGAGTCCACCGGCGGGGCAGAGCCGGGACACCGCGTCCGGGAGGCGGTGTCCGACCCCGGGCCGGCCCGGACCCGGTGCCTGGCTCCGGGACCCGGCGGAGCGGCGCCGCGGGTGGCGTCCGGTGCGGGCTGGGCGAGCGCGCTGCGGGTGGCGTCCGGGGTCGTCCGGCGGCCCGCCGTCCTCTCGGCGACGTTGCGGTGTCCGGGGCCTCGGGACACCCCCATGTCGCCGACAGGCCGATCCAGGGCCGGCCGAGCGGCGCACCGGCTCGCCTATCGCCAACGACCGTCGCCAACGCTGGGGCCGTACCCCATGAGCCGGAGCCGATCGCCGGCCGGGCCTGTCTCGTCTCCTGGCATCGTGGGACCGAGCCCGCCCGCCGACGGCCGGAAGGTTTCACGTGGAACGCGCCGGCAACCGCGACGCGCGGACCTCGCCGCACCGGAGGAAGGGCCGGGGCGAGGGTGGGCGGGCCCTTCACCGCCCCAGCAAGATGCCCGGGTCGCCTGGCACCCGCCGATGCGGGGGACGCCCCGCCGGGAGGCGTCGCTCCGCAGGACGGCCGGGGCGTTCCGCACCGCCGCCTACGCGCTCGTCGCGGCGGTGTCCCGCAGCGCGGCCTGGGCAGCGCGGCCCGGCGGTCCGCCCGCCCCGACGGCAGCCCTGCCCGGCGCAGTCGCCCGAGACGCGTCGGCCGCGTCGTCCCGGGTGGGACGGCGCGGCCGACGGGGCGGGCAGGGGCGGCTCAGTCCTCGGGGGTCTCCTCCTCCTGGCCGACCCCGATGATGCCGACGATTCGCTCCAGGTCGTCGACCGTGGCGAACTCGATGGTGATCTTGCCCTTGCTCCGGCCGATGTCCACCTTCACCCGGGTGTCGAACCGGTCGGAGAGCCGGTCCGCGAGGTCCGTGAGGGCCGGGGCGTGCGCCGTGGTCCGCCGCTTCGCGGCCGGGGCCTTCGCCGGCCCGTCCGCCAGGGCCAGCGCGACGATCTCCTCGGTCGAGCGGACGGAGAGCCCTTCGGCGACGATGCGCGCCGCGAGTTGCTCCTGTGCCTGCGCCTCGTCCAGGCTCAGCAGCGCGCGGGCGTGGCCAGCGGAGAGCAGCCCGGCGGCGACGCGCCGCTGCACCTGCGCGGGCAGGTTCAGCAGCCGGATGGTGTTGGAGATCTGCGGGCGGCTCCGGCCGATCCGGCGGGCCAGTTCCTCGTGGGTCGCGCCGAACTCCTCCAGCAGTTGCTGGTATGCGGCGGCCTCCTCCAGCGGGTTGAGGTTGGCCCGGTGGATGTTCTCCAGCAGCGCGTCCCGGAGCATGGCGTCGTCACGGGTGTCCCGGACGATGGCGGGAATGTTCTCCCGACCGACCGCCTGCGCGGCCCGCCACCGGCGCTCGCCCATGACGAGCTCGTATTTCTCGCCGTCCAGGGCCCGCACCACGATCGGCTGGAGGAAGCCGACCTCCTGGATGGAGGTCTTCAGCTCCTCCAGGGCGTCCTCGTCGAAGACCTGGCGGGGTTGCTTCGGGTTAGGGACGATCGCGTCGACCGGCACCTCGGCGAATCGGGCACCGGGCACCGGGCTGAGTTGCGGCTCGGACAGCGGCATGGCCGCGGCGACTTCGACGTCGGCCGGCGTCATCACCGGGGCCGGTGCCGAGGCCGGGACGAATGCCTCGTCGTCTTCGGGCATCGCCGTCGTCGTCTCGACGGGCTGGACCGGGCCGGTGGGGATCAGTGCCCCGAGCCCTCGACCCAGACCGCCCCGAGGACGGTTCTTCATACGATGCCTCCCAGCGACTTGTCCGCACCACTACGCATTCCGGCTCACCGGCTCCTTGACCCCACGCTCGGCGATCTCCTGGGCGGCTTCGAAGTAACTCGTCGCCCCCCGTGATCCGGGATCGTAGGTCATGACCGACTGGCCGTAGCTCGGTGCCTCGGAGACCCTGACGTTGCGGGGAATCACCGCCTGGAGGACCTTGTCGCCGAAGTGGTTCCGGACGTCCTGCTCCACCGCGTCGGCCAGCCGCGTCCGCCGGTCGTACATGGTGAGCAGGATGGTGGAGACGTCGAGCCTGGGGTTGAGGTGCTTCCGGACCAGGTTGATGTTGTTGATCAGCTGGTTCAGCCCTTCCAGCGCGTAGTACTCGCACTGGATGGGGATGAGCACCTCCTGCGCGGCCACCAGCGCGTTGACGGTGAGCAGGCCCAGCGAGGGCGGGCAGTCGATGAAGACGTAGTCGAAGTGGCCGGGGTACGCCTCGATCGCCCGGGACAGCCGCGACTCACGGGCGACGACCGACACCAGCTCGATCTCCGCGCCCGCCAGGTCGATCGTGGCCGGCACGCACCACAGGTTGGGGATGCCCTCGACGCCCTGGGCCACCTCCTCCAGGGGAACGCTGTTGATCAGGCAGTCGTAGACGTCCGGTACCCCGGTGTGGTGCGGGACGTTCAGCCCGGTCGACGCGTTGCCCTGCGGGTCGAGGTCGACCACGAGGACCCGGTTGCCGTGCAGGGCGAGCGCCACCGCCAGGTTCACCGTGGTCGTGGTCTTCCCCACGCCGCCCTTCTGGTTGGCGACGCACATCACCCGGGTCCGCTCCGGACGCGGCATGGTCACCTCGCCACTCGGATTAAGGATCTGCACGGCGCGCATTGCCTCCATAGCCAACGGTGGGTCATCCTCTTCGCGCGTCGGGGTTTCACGTGAAACGTACGCGGCATCGGCCGGTTCGGCGCCATAGGCTCCGCCCGGCGACGCCGGCGTGTCGACTGGAACGGCGGCCCTCGGGGTCGCGCCGGGCACCACGTGCGGTGCGGACTGTTGGGGCAGGACGGCGGCGGGCCGGGGTGTCGACCCGACGTGAGCGGAGAACCCGGGATCGGGACGGTCGGCCTCCGGAGCGTCGCCGGGTTGATCGGCCCTGCCGTAGACCGTCCCGGTCGCCTCCGCCTGCGAGGCGGCACCGCCTCCCGCGCCGGGGCCGGCTGGCGGGGCGTCGACGCGGGGAACGGGGTCGCTGCCGTGCGGATATGCCGCAGCCCCGTACGGGTCACCGGGCCAGCCAGGCGCGCCTGTTTCACGTGAAACAGGGCCAACTGCGGACCGTTCTCCGCGCCCGTTCACCCGTGGATCGTCGTACCTGCCGTCGTCATGCACCTGTCATCCCTACCCGCTCCGGATGGTCGGTCCGCACCCCGTCGTCTTGGCCACGCTCATTCGCATCACGGAGCCTACGGCCCGGCGGGAGCGGCCGGGACCCCCTGGCGGCCAGATGGCGTCCGCTCCACACTATCGACGCGCGGTCAGCCTACGGCGGACGGGCGCGGCCGGTCCACGCCGGGTTTTCCCGGCCGCGCGTATCCGCACCCGGATCAACGACCCGAGCTGCGGTGGGAAGCCGACCGAGGGGAGGAAGCGGGCTCAGCGGCCCCGGCGACGCCCGCCGCGCGAACGCTTCGCCGCCGACTTGACGCGGGGCTGGTTCACCACCCGCTCACGCACGATCTCCACCACCGTCGCCGGCGGCTCGATCACGCCGACCCCGCAGAGCTGCACGCTCGGCTCGCCGCCGCCCAGCTTCGCGACGGCCTCGGCGTGTTCCGCGATCTCCTCGGCGGCGGACATGCCCTTCATGGCCACCAGCCGCCCCCCGCGCACGGTCAGCGGCAGGCACCACGCGGCGAGGCGGTCGAGCGGGGCGACGGCGCGGGCGGTCACGACGTCCGCGCTGAAGGGACCGACCCCGGTGGAGCCGGTCGCCGCCTCCTCGGCCCGCCCCCGGAAGACGCGGACCGTCTTCGCCAGCCCCAACTCCTCGACCACCTCGACGAGGAACGAGGTGCGGCGGGCCAGCGGCTCGACCAGGGTGACCGTCAGGTCGGGCCGCGCGATGGCCAACACCAGCCCGGGCAGGCCCGCACCCGAGCCGACGTCGAGCACCGACGCGTCCGGCGGGATCCGTTCCGCCACCGCGGCGCAGTTGAGCAGGTGCCGGTCCCAGATCCGTGGCGCCTCCCGGGGCCCGATCAGGCCGCGGACCACCCCGTCGGTGGCGAGCACCTCCGCGTACGCGGCGGCGAGGTCGAGCCGGTCGCCGAAGAGGACACGGGCGGCTTCCGCCAGCTCCGGCGGCAGCGTCGCGGCTGCCGGATCCGGTGCCTCTCCGGTCGGGTGGGGCGAATCGTCCCCAGGGACCGGTGCGGTCACGCCGGACGGCGCGGCCTCGGCGCGGGGCACCTCGTCGGCCGACCCGGGCCGGGCAGGCGACGGCCCGGGCGGCGTGCCGCCCGGGCCGGACACGGTGTCAGCCGTGGTGTCGTCGTGGGTCACCCGGTCAGTCCGCGGGCCGGACGACGATGCGACGGTTCGGCTCGACGCCCTCGGACTCGCTCTCCACGCCGCTCATCGCGTTGACGACGTCGTGGACGCACTTACGCTCGAAGGCGGACATCGGTTCGAGCCGCACCGGCTCCCCGTACTCCTTGACCTTCTCCACCGCGTTCTTGGCGACGGCGGCGAGCTCCTTGCGCCGGGTGGCGCGGTATCCGCCGACGTCGAGCAGCAGCCGGCTCGGGGTCCCGGTCTGCCGGAACACCGCCAGCCGGGCCAGCTCCTGGAGCGCCTCCAGGGTGGCCCCGCGCTGCCCGACCAGGTTCTGCAACCGGCCGCCGACGACCTCGACCACCGGACGCCCACCGGACACCAGCTCGTCGATGTCCCCGTCGTAGTCGAGGATGTCGAGCAGCCCCTCGACGTAGTCGGCGGCGATCTCGCTCTGCCGGAACAGCTCGCTCTCGGCCGGCGCCTTCTTCTCCCGGGGGGCGGCCCCGGTCTCGGCCTCCTCCTCGGTGTCGTCGGTGGCCTCGATCGGCGCGCTCTCCTCGTCCACTGACTTGTCAGCGCTGGGGATGCTGGTCTCGGTCACGGTCTCATCTCCGTACTCGCTCGGCCGGACCGTCGGGTCCGCTGGTTCCCCGGGGCCGGCGGGAGGTCGCCGGTGCCCACGGGCACGTCTGTACGGGCGGCTGTCGCCCGCGGCCGCGCTGCGCGCGGTGGGTCGGGCCCGGCGCTGCCCCACGGACGGCGGCCAGGGCCCGGTCCCGTCCGCGCCGGGCGGCCGGCGCGGACGGGGGAGGCGTCAGCCCTGGCGCTTGGCCGGGCCGCTCTTCTTCGGGTTGACCGGCTTGGCGCCCGGCTTCGGGCCGGCGACCTTCGGCGTCGCCGGGGCCTGCTTGACCGGGGCGGGGGCGGCCTTGCGACCGAACAGGCCGGCGGTCTTGGCCGGCTGGACCGGGCTGGTGGACTTGACGCCGGTGCGGCCCGGGGTGGGCGGCGGCGGGTACTTGCGCAGCACCCACTGCTGCTGGCCGAGGGTGAAGAGGTTGTTCGTGACCCAGTAGATGATCACACCGATCGGGAAGATCGCGCCGGAGACGAGCAGCGACAGCGGGATGCCGTAGAGCATCAGACGCTGCACCATCTTCTGCTGCGGGTCCTCCGCCCAGCCGGTCTTGAGGATCATCTGGCGGCTGGTGAGGTAGGTGGTGCCCATCATCACCAGGACCAGGATGCCGGCGATCACCTTCACGGTGGTGCCGTTGGCCCCGAGGCGGGCCAGCTCGTCGGCCGTCGAGCCGAACTTGCCGGCGATCGGCGCGGTGAAGAGCTTGGCGCTGGAGGCGCTGTCGAACTGCTCGACCGTCCAGCCGTAGAGCGTCTTGTTGACCTTGGCGGGGTCGAGGCGGCGCAGCACGTGGAAGAGGCCGAGGAAGACCGGGATCTGGAGGAACATCGGAAGGCAGCCCATGAGCGGGTTGGCCTTTTCCTTCCGGTAGAGCTCCATCATCTCCTTCTGGAGCGTCTCCCGGTCACCCTTGTGCTTCTCCTGGAGCTCCTTCACCTTGGGCTGGAGCGCCTGCATGGCCCGCTGGGACTTGATCTGCTTGACGAAGACCGGGAACAGGATCACCCGGACGGTGACCACCAGGAAGACGATGGCCAGGATCCAGGCCCAGTTCGTCCCGATCACCGCGTCGACCGGCACTCCGATGGCGTCCCAGGCCGAGTGCCAGGTCAGCAGGATCCACGAGATCGCGTAGTAGATCCAGTCCAGACTGAACAATTCTCAGGCTCCAGTCACTTCGGCACGGCGGCGACCGCCCGGCTCGGGCACCGGGTCGTGTCCACCAGGGTGAAAGGGGTGGCAGCGCAACAACCGTCGGACCGTCAGGCCGACCCCCCGGATCGCGCCGTGCCGGGCCACGGCCTCAAGGGCGTACGCACTGCACGACGGGTAGAACCGACAGCGGGCCGGCAGCGCCGGGCTTATCCAACGACGGTACGCGACGATGGGGCCGGTCAGCACCCGGGCACCCAAGCCCGTCGGCCGCGAAGCGGTGGAATCGCTGCTCATCGGGGCCGCCGCCCTCGGGGGGCGCGGGCTGCGGCGATCGCCGCGTCGAGGTCGGCCCCGAGCCGGGGGTAGGAGGCCTCGGCCGCGGCCGGGAGTGCCCGTACGACCAGGGTGCTGCCCTCGGGCAGGGCCGCGAGCCGCTCGCGGACCAGGTGCCGCAACCGACGCCGGACCGCGTTACGGACCACGGCCGGGCCGACGGCCTTGGACACGACGAAGCCGGCGCGGGTCGCTGCGGCGGTGTGCTCCGCAGCGGTGGTCCGCGCCGGCTCCGGCGAGACGTCCGTCGGTGTCCCCGATGTGCCGGGCAGGGTCAGGTGGACGACGAGCACGCCACGGCCCGCCCGGCGACCAGCCCGGACCGCTGCGGCGAAGTCACTGCTGCGCCGCAGTCGTTGCGCGGCGGCCAGCACGACTGCCCACGTCCCCCGGACCGGCCTCGGTCGGCCTCAGGCCGACAGGCGGGTGCGGCCCTTGGAGCGACGGGTCGAGATGATGGCGCGGCCGGCCCGGGTGCGCATGCGCAGCCGGAAGCCGTGGGTCTTCGCGCGCCGGCGGTTGTTCGGCTGGTAGGTGCGCTTGCTCACGTCAGGCTCTCCGTTTTCGTACGCCCCGGGCGCAGGACCGCCGGGGTCGTGTGGTGGTCCAGGCCACCTCGGCGGTGGCCCCCGATCGGTGCTGCCCGGCGGCGCGGGACCTCGACGATGCGGGGCAGGCGACCGCGGACAGCAAGCACGCACCACCCTAGCAGAGGGCGGCAGAGCAGCCGTTCCAGCCTACGCAGCGGGGTAGTGAGCGTCAAACATCCCGCAACGCCCCTGACCACGACCGAAGCGCTGCTTTTCACTGATGTCGCCAAGGGCGCCACCGCGTCGACGGTTGATGGCCCCGGCCCCGCGCTGTTAGCGTGCGCGTTTGCGGTCGGCGTCGTCGCCCCGTTCCCGTCGTCGGGCGAGACGGTCGTCGTCGAGCAGGACCGGACTCGGGCAAGACCCGACCAGGCAGTGAATCGTTCGGCACGGTGAAACCCGCTTCAGCGCCCGTTCAGACAGGGGGCAGGTCCCACCCGCTTCGGGCGGGGGGCCACAATCGGTCAGTACACACAGGCTGTGGATAACTTGTGGACGACGGCCGGTGAGTCGTCCGGCTGGACCACCGCGGCGGTCGGGAGCAGAAGCGAGGGGGGTGGCACGACGGTGGCCGGTACGACCGACCTAGCCGCGGTGTGGACGGCGACCACGGACGAACTCGCCGACGAGATCATCTCCGCGCAGCAACGCGCGTACCTGCGGCTCACCCGGCTCCGCGCGATCGTCGAGGACACCGCCCTGCTCTCCGTGCCCGACGCCTTCACCCGCGACGTGATCGAGTCCCGGCTGCGCCCGGCCATCACCGAGGCGCTGACCCGGCGGCTGGGCCGCCCGATCCAGGTGGCGGTGACCGTCCGGGTCGCCGAGGACCCCTCGGGCCGCCCCGCCGGCACCGTGTACCGCAGCACCCCGGACGCCGGTCCGGGCGAACAGCCCGCCCTCGACGGGTCCGTCGGCTTCGCCGCCCCGCCGGCGTTCGACCCCCGGGGCTACGACGAGCCCGGCGCGGGCCGGGGTGGGCCGGCGCTCGGCTTTCCCGCCCCGGCCCACCCCGGTCACGACGAGTCGGGCGTCGACCACGCGCGGCCACCCCGCCCGGGTCAGGGCGACGCCCCCGGGCATCCCGGGCCCGGAGACGCGGAGCCCGGGCAGGCGGGGCCGGTCCCCGCCGACGAGGGGCACCGCCCCGGGCTCGTGCCGGCCGCCCGCGACGCCCAGGAGCCCCTGTTCGGCGACGCCTTCGCCGAACCGCTGCTGCCCGGCGCCGACCGCCGCGGCTTCGAGGAGCGGCCCCGGCTCGACGTCGGCGGCGGCGCCCGGCCCTACGACGTGCGGTACCCGGCGGCCGCCGGGCCGGGGCCCCAGCGGCTGCCGCGCGACGGCGGCACCGACAGCGGACCGGGTCGCAGTGGCATGGATCACCGTCCGGGCGGCCGGGACGACCGGCGGCTGCCCGGCGGGACGGAGACCGGGGGGAACCGGCTCAACCCGAAGTACATGTTCGAGACGTTCGTCATCGGCTCGTCCAACCGGTTCGCGCACGCCGCGTCCGTCGCGGTCGCCGAGTCGCCGGCGAAGGCGTACAACCCGCTGTTCATCTACGGCAGCTCGGGGCTGGGCAAGACACACCTGCTGCACGCCATCGGCCACTACGCCACGACGCTCGGCAACGCCCGCTCGGTCCGGTACGTCTCGACCGAGGAGTTCACCAACGACTTCATCAACTCGGTCCGCGACGACAAGACGAGCGCGTTCCAGCGCCGCTACCGCGACGTCGACATCCTGCTGATCGACGACATCCAGTTCCTGGAGAACCGCGAGCGGACCCAGGAGGAGTTCTTCCACACCTTCAACACGCTGCACAACGCCAACAAGCAGATCGTCGTCACCTCCGACCGCTCGCCGAAGCAGCTCGCGACGCTGGAGGACCGGCTGCGCACCCGGTTCGAGTGGGGGCTGCTGGCCGACATCCAGCCGCCCGACCTGGAGACCCGGATCGCGATCCTGCAGAAGAAGGCGGCCCAGGAGCGGCTCTACGCGCCGCCGGACGTGCTGGAGTTCATCGCGTCCCGGGTGTCGAACTCGATCCGGGAGCTGGAGGGGGCGCTGATCCGGGTCACCGCGTTCGCCAGCCTCACCCGGTCCACCGTCGAGCTGTCGCTGGCCGAGGAGGTGCTGCGGGACTTCATCCCCGACGGCGCCGGCCCCGAGATCACCGCCGACCAGATCATGGTCTCCACCGCCGACTACTTCGGGGTCAGCCTGGAGGACCTGCGCGGCCACTCCCGCTCCCGGGTGCTGGTCAACGCCCGCCAGGTCGCCATGTACCTGTGCCGGGAGCTGACCGACCTGTCGCTGCCCCGGATCGGGCAGGCGTTCGGCGGTCGGGACCACACGACCGTCATGCACGCCGACCGCAAGATCCGTCAGCAGATGGCGGAGCGCCGCTCGCTCTACAACCAGATCGCCGAGCTGACCAACCGGATCAAGCAGACCACCTGAGGCGTACGCCCACCACGCCCTCGCCCGCAGCGGCGACCGACGCCCGGCCGACCACGGCCGGGCGTTCTCGCATTCCGGGGCGGCGTCGACCCCCGCGCCCGACCACCCGGGTCGACGTGACGCCGGTCACTTCCCGCCCCCGGAGCCGTCGTCCACAGGCGTGCCGGGACGCCTCGTGTTGACCCTCGACCCGGTTCAGGCCCCAGGATCGGCGCATGCCCGTCCACAGTTTCCACACGCTGTCCACAGGCGGTTGTCCACCGGCGGTGGAAAACTACGCACGGTCCGACCTCGGTTACCCACAGGCTGTGGACAAACCCTGGGGACGGTCCTGTGGACGCCTGTGGACGGCTGTGGACGACGACGCCCGTCGCCCACAGGCGGGCGGAGGGCTGTGGGCTTCCTGTTGAAGGTTCTGGGGACAACGACGTGAAGACCGTTACGGCCCGTCCACAGGACTGGGGAGAAAGTCGGTGGATAACCGGTGGATAACCGGTGGACGGCGGTGGACAACTCGGTGGATCGGCGGGCCTGTGGACGACCGGCCGGGTTTCCCCCCGGGTTCTCCACAGGCTAACCACCGGTGGATAACGTGTCTGACCTGCGCAGACGCGGGTTTTCCACAGTTTGCACAGGTGCTACGAAGACGATGAGTTTGTTCTTCTAAGAGAACAAAAACCAATCATCACCGTTGGACTTCCTGTGGATGGGGCCGGAACGGCCGGAGACGGTCGCTCCGGCACCGGCCCGATCCACGGGGTCGGGCGCACAGCCGATGCCCGCGCGCCCTAAGGTGCGATGGGAACCCGCACAGTCGGGCGGGACGGTGGGCAGCGGTCGGCATGAGAGAGTTGTCGCTGACGTCGACGCGGAGGCATTGATGAAGTTCCGAGTGGAGCGCGACGCGCTCGCCGAGGCCGTGGCGTGGACCGCGAAGAGCCTGCCCAACCGGCCGTCCGTGCCAGTCCTGGCCGGCGTGATGCTCCGGGTGACCGACGGCAACCTGCAGGTCTCCGGCTTCGACTACGAGGTCTCCAGCCAGGTGACCGTCGAGGTGCAGGGCGACGCCGACGGGGCCGCCCTGGTCTCCGGCCGGCTGCTCGCCGAGATCACCAAGGCGCTCCCGGCGAAGCCGGTGGACATCGCCGCGGTCGGCGCGCACCTCGAACTGGTCTGCGGCAGCGCCCGGTTCACCCTGCCCACCATGCCGGTGGAGGACTATCCCGCCCTGCCCGAGATGCCGGAGAGCACCGGCACGGTCGACGCGGCCGCGTTCGCCGCCGCCGTCGCCCAGGTCGCCGTCGCCGCCGGTCGGGACGAGACGCTGCCGATGATGACCGGCGTCCGCATCGAGCTCTCCGGTGGCAACCTGGCCATGCTAGCCACCGACCGCTACCGCCTCGCCCTGCGCGAGATGGAGTGGCACCCGGACGACCCGGACGTGAGCGTCAACGCCCTGGTGCCGGCGCGCACCCTGCACGACACCGCCAAGGCCCTCGGCCCGCTCGGCGGCCACGTGACGATGGCCCTCTCCCAGGGGGCCGCCGGCGAGGGCATGATCGGCTTCTCCGGCGGCACCCGGCGCACCACCAGCCGGCTGCTCGACGGCGCCAACTACCCGCCGGTGCGGTCGCTCTTCCCCGCCAGCCACAACGCCGAGGCCCGCCTCGCCGTGAGCACCCTCATCGAGGTCGTCAAGCGGGTGGCGCTGGTCGCCGAGCGCACCACCCCCGTGCTGCTCAGCTTCAGCAGCGACGGCCTCGTGGTGGAGGCGGGCGGCACCGAGGAGGCTCGGGCCAGCGAGGCCATGGAGGCCACCTTCACCGGCGACCCCCTGACCATCGGCTTCAATCCGCAGTACCTCATCGACGGGCTCGCCAACCTGGGAGCCCAGTTCGCGCAGCTCGCGTTCGTCGACGCCTTCAAGCCGGCGGTGATTTCCCCCGCAGGCGAGGATGGCGAGGTCATCCCCGGGTACCGGTACCTCATCATGCCGATCCGCGTCTCCCGCTGATCGCGCACACCCGACCCGGACGCAGCGGAGGTAGGAACACATGCAGCTCGGCCTCGTAGGACTCGGCCGCATGGGCGGCAACATGCGCGAGCGGCTGCGCGCCGCCGGTCACGAGGTGGTCGGCTACGACCGCAACGCCGACCGCAGCGACGTCACGAGCCTGGCCGAGCTGGCCGAGAAGCTCGACGGCCCCCGGGCCGTCTGGGTGATGGTCCCCGCCGGCGTCACCGACACCACCATCGACGCCGTCGCCGAGCACCTCGGCGACGGCGACCTCATCATCGACGGCGGCAACTCCCGGTTCAGCGACGACGCCCCCCGGGCCGAGCGCCTCGCCACCCGCGGCATCGGATACCTCGACGTCGGCGTCTCCGGCGGGGTCTGGGGCAAGGAGAACGGCTACGCCCTGATGGTCGGCGGCGCGCAGGAGCACGTCCACCGGCTGATGCCGATCTTCGAGGCGCTCAAGCCGGCCGGCGAGCACGGCTTCGTGCACGCCGGCCCCGTCGGCGCCGGCCACTACGCCAAGATGGTGCACAACGGCATCGAGTACGGCCTCATGCACGCCTACGCCGAGGGCTACGAGCTGCTGACCAAGTCCGAGCTGGTCACCAACGTGCCGGGCGTGTTCAAGTCCTGGCGCGAGGGCACCGTCGTCCAGTCCTGGCTGCTCGACCTGCTCGACCGGGCCCTCGACGAGGACCCGGACCTGTCCGACCTCAGCGGCTACACGGAGGACACCGGCGAGGGCCGGTGGACGGTCGACGAGGCCATCCGCCTGGCCGTGCCGCTGAACGTCATCGCCGCCTCGCTGTTCGCCCGGTTCACCTCCCGGCAGGAGGACTCCCCCGCCATGAAGGCGGTCGCCGCCTTGCGCCAGCAGTTCGGCGGCCACGCCGTCCACAAGCGCTGAGCGGCGTCCACCACCCGTGTACGTCCGCCGGCTCGAACTGGTCGACTTCCGCTCCTACGAGCGGGTCGCCGTCGACCTCGAACCCGGCCCCAACGTCCTGGTCGGCGCCAACGGCACCGGCAAGACCAACCTCGTCGAGGCGCTCGGCTACGTGGCGACCCTGGGCTCGCACCGGGTCGCCACGGACGCCCCGCTGGTGCGGCTGGGGGCCACCTCGGCCGTGATCCGCTGCGCGGTGGCGCACGACGGGCGGGAGCTGCTGGTCGAGCTGGAGATCGTCCCCGGCAAGGCCAACCGGGCGCGGTTGGGCCGTTCACCGGCCCGGCGGGCCCGCGACGTCCTCGGCGCGCTGCGACTGGTGCTGTTCGCCCCGGAGGACCTGGAACTCGTCCGCGGCGACCCGGGGGAACGCCGCCGCTACCTCGACGACCTGCTGGTCAGCCGCCAACCCCGGTACGCCGGGGTACGCGCCGACTACGAGCGGGTCGTCAAGCAGCGCAACGCCCTGCTGCGCACCGCGTACCTGGCCCGGAAGACCGGCGGGTCGCGCGGCGGCGACCTGTCCACCCTCGCCGTCTGGGACACCCACCTCGCCCGGCACGGTGCCGAACTGCTCGCCGGCAGGCTGGAACTCGTCGCCGCGCTCGGCCCGCACGTCACCAAGGCCTACGACGCGGTCGCCGCCGGCAAGGGCGCGGCGGGGATCGCGTACCGGCCGTCGGTGGAGCTGGCCGACCCGGTGGCGGACCGGGCGGCGCTGGCCGAGACGCTGCTCGCGGCGCTGGCCGAGGCCCGGTCCGCCGAGGTGGAGCGCGGCACCACGCTCGTCGGCCCGCACCGCGACGACCTGGCCCTCACCCTCGGCCCGCTGCCCGCCAAGGGATACGCAAGCCACGGCGAGTCCTGGTCGTTCGCCCTGGCCCTGCGACTGGCCGGATACGACCTGCTCCGCTCCGACGGCATCGAGCCCGTGCTGGTGCTCGACGACGTCTTCGCCGAGCTCGACGCGGGCCGCCGCGAGCGGCTGGCGGGGCTGGTCGGCGGGGCGAGCCAACTGCTGGTGACCTGCGCCGTCGACGACGACGTGCCGGCCGGCCTGCACGGCGTCCGCTACTCGGTCGGGGAGGGGGAGGTGCGCCGTGCCGGATGAGCAGGAGCTGCCGCCGGCCCGGCTCGGGCCGCGTACCCCCGCTGTCGGGCCGGGCGGTCGGGACGCCGCAGCCCGGGGCGGCGGCGCACGCGGCGCAGGCCGGGCGGCCGGCAGCGCAGGCCGGGCGGCCGACGGGGCGGGACGGCCCGCCGACCCGGCCGCCGAGGGCGGCGGCGACGCGGCCGGCGGGCCGGCGGGACCGGAGCTGGCCCGGGCGGTCCTGGACGCCGCGCGGGCCCGCCGCGAGGCGGCGGCCAAGACCCGCCGGCGCAGCGTCGTTTCCGGCGACGGCGAGGGCGGCCGGCGGCTACGCGGCTACTCCGGGCCCGGTCCGGACCCCCGCGACCCGCAGCCGCTGGGCGTCGTGCTGGGCCGGCTGATGAAGGCGCGCGGCTGGGAACAGCCGGCCGCCGAGGCGACCGTGTTCGGCGCGTGGGAGCGGGTCGTCGGCCCCGAGGTGGCCCAGAACAGCCGCCCGGTCAAGCTGGAGGACGGCGAGCTGACCGTCGAGGCCCGGTCCACCGCGTGGGCGACCCAGCTGCGGCTGCTCGCCGCCTCCCTGCTGCGGCAGATCGCCAGCGAGGTGGGCCACAACGTGGTGCGCAAGCTGCACATCCACGGGCCGGCCGCGCCGTCCTGGTCCCGGGGGCCGCGCCGCGTGCGGGGCCGGGGCCCCCGCGACACGTACGGCTGACGCCCCGGGCCGCCCGACGGGCACCGGGCGGGTCAGGCGTCGGCGTAGACGGCGAAGCCCCGGTCGGCGCAGCGGCGGTAGAAGGCCGCGAGCACGCCCAGCTCGGCACAGGTGAAGTCCCACTGCGGCGGGTCGCCGTTTTCGTCCCGCAGGGCGTCGAGGCGGGTGTCGAGCCAGCGCAACTGCTGCTCGGCGAGGCGGCCGTCGCCGAGCAGCCCGCGCAGCACGGTGCTGACCGAGTCGAAGGTGACCGTCTCCCCGTGCGGCCGGTGCCCGGCCACGAAGCGCTCGATCCCGCCGGCGATCCAGGCGCAGCCGTCCGGGTCGATCACCGGGTCCTCGTCCTCGGCGGCGGCCTCCGTGGCGTAGAGCACATTCTCCAGCCCGAGCAGCAGGTCGACCAGCTCCGTGTACGCGGTCGCCCGGACCGTGCCGGTCTTGGCGATGTGTTCGGCGAGGGCCGCCGTCGGCGCGGAGATCCGCGGCAGGTCGACGATCTCGCCGAAGTCGACGAACTCGGCCGGTGCGACCGGATCGTAGAAGCGGCCGGTCCGCGGCCAGTGCACCGCGACGTTGTCCAGCCCCATCTGGCGTCACCCCTTGAGAGCACGTGTCGAAGCGTTCGGGTCGATCGTCCGGTTCCGACCGGAAAAGATCAAGACCAGCCACGCTGGGCGCCGCAAACCTACGCCCACCGTCCCTCCCGCCGCGACCCCGACCCCCCGCGTCCCGGCGGCGGCGCCGCCACCCGATCCGGGGCTCGCGTGTAGGGGGAGTCGCGGGTGGCGCGGATCGGCCGGCTACGGAGTTCTCAGCCGCCGCGAAGGGGTGCCGAGTGGCGGTTCTGTCGTCTGCGCACAGTAAGATTGAGGGCGAGACGAAGACCCGACACGGTGCGACGGACACGGGCCCACCGGGCCCGAGATCAATTGTCCCACGTCGGGTCGAGCCGATCGCGATCCGCGGGCATCCGCGGCGACCGGCGCTCCGGCCCGTGCCCCGGTTCACGCCCGGTGCCGGTCCGCGCGCCGACGTCGCGTCCTGTCCGCCGAACCCGCGCCCGACTCGCCGCTTGCGGCGCGGCGGCGCGAGAAAGTGGCCGAGGGTGGCAGCGCAGGACAAGCAGGAGTACGGCGCCGAGTCGATCACCGTCCTCGAAGGGCTGGAGGCGGTTCGCAAGCGGCCGGGCATGTACATCGGGTCGACCGGCGAGCGTGGTCTGCACCACCTGGTGTGGGAGGTCGTCGACAACGCGGTCGACGAGGCGCTCGCCGGCCACTGCGACACCATCGACGTGGTGCTGCTGGCCGACGGCGGGGTCCGGGTCACCGACAACGGGCGTGGCTTCCCGGTCGACCTGCACCCCAAGTTGAAGAAGCCCGGCGTCGAGGTCGCGCTCACCGTGCTGCACGCCGGCGGCAAGTTCGACGGCAAGGCGTACGCGGTCTCCGGCGGTCTGCACGGCGTCGGCGTCTCCGTCGTCAACGCCCTCTCCACGAAGATGGCGGTGGAGATCCACAAGTCCGGTTTCGTCTGGCGGCAGCAGTACGCCAACTCCAAGCCGTCGCCGCTGGAGAAGGGCGAGACCACCGACCGCACCGGCTCGGCCGTCGCCTTCTGGCCCGACGCCGACGTCTTCGAGACCGTCGACTTCGACTTCCAGACCATCTACCGCCGCCTCCAGGAGATGGCCTTCCTCAACCGGGGCCTCACCATCCACCTGCTCGACGAGCGGGTCCCCGAGGGCGAGGAGGGCAAGACCCGCGAGGTCACCTTCTGCTACAAGGGCGGCATCGCCGACTTCGTCCGGCACCTCAACGCCTCGAAGACCCCGATCCACAAGACGGTGGTCGAGTTCGGGGCCGAGGAGGAGGGCATGTCGGTCGAGATCGCGATGCAGTGGAACGAGTCGTACGGCGAGTCGGTCTACACCTTCGCCAACACGATCAACACGCACGAGGGCGGCACCCACGAGGAGGGCTTCCGCGCGGCGCTGACCAGCGTGGTCAACCGCTACGGAGCGGACAAGAAGCTGCTCAAGGGCGACGAGAAGCTCTCCGGGGAGGACATCCGCGAGGGCCTCGCCGCGATCATCTCGGTCAAGCTGGCGAACCCGCAGTTCGAGGGCCAGACCAAGACCAAGCTCGGCAACACCCCGGTGAAGAGCTTCGTGCAGCGGGTCTGCAACGAGTGGCTGGTCGACTGGTTCGACCGGAACCCCGCCGAGGCGAAGATCATCATCACCAAGGCGTCCCAGGCCGCCCGCGCCCGCATCGCCGCCCAGCAGGCGCGCAAGCTGGCCCGCCGCAAGTCGCTGCTGGAGTCCGGCTCGATGCCGGGCAAGCTCGCCGACTGCCAGTCCACCGACCCGCGCGAGTCCGAGGTCTTCATCGTCGAGGGCGACTCGGCCGGCGGCTCGGCCAAGCAGGGCCGCGACCCGCGCACCCAGGCGATCCTGCCGATCCGCGGCAAGATCCTCAACGTGGAGAAGGCCCGGATCGACCGGGTGCTGAAGAACAACGAGGTCCAGGCGCTGATCACCGCGCTGGGCACCGGCATCCACGACGACTTCGACATGGAGAAGCTGCGCTACCACAAGGTGGTGCTGATGGCCGACGCCGACGTCGACGGCCAGCACATCCAGACGCTGCTGCTCACCCTGCTGTTCCGCTTCATGCGGCCCCTGGTCGAGCTGGGCCACGTCTACCTGGCCGCCCCGCCGCTCTACAAGATCAAGTGGAACAAGAAGGGCGACGACGCGCAGTACGCGTACTCCGACCGCGAACGCGACGGGCTGATCGCGCTGCGCCAGCAGAAGAAGCCCAACGCCAAGCCGGACGACATCCAGCGCTTCAAGGGCCTCGGCGAGATGAACTACCCCGAGCTCTGGGAGACCACGATGAACCCGGCGACCCGCACCCTGCGTCAGGTCACGCTCGACGACGCGGCGGTGGCCGACGAACTGTTCAGCGTGCTGATGGGTGAGGACGTCGAGGCGCGCCGCTCGTTCATCCAGCGCAACGCCAAGGACGTCCGCTTCCTGGACATCTGACGGAGCCGGCGGGCCCGCCCGGCCGTCCACCGGCGGCCCGCCGATCCACAGAGTTATCCACAGCTCGGCCGGTTTCCACAGCGGTTATCCACAGCACGAAACCGACTCTGATTCTGATAAGGGTTAACAGTGACCGATTCCCCCGAGTCCACCCCGAGCGAGCCCGAGGTCCCCGAGACCCCCGCCGCCGCAGTCGTGGCGCACGACCGGATCGAGCCGGTCGGCCTTGAGGTGGAGATGCAGCGCTCCTACCTCGACTACGCCATGAGCGTCATCGTCGGGCGGGCGCTGCCGGACGTCCGGGACGGGCTCAAGCCGGTCCACCGCAAGATCCTCTACGCCATGTTCGACTCCGGCTACCGGCCGGACCGCGGCTACGTGAAGTGCTCCCGCGTCGTCGGCGACGTGATGGGCCAGTTCCACCCGCACGGCGACTCGGCGATCTACGACGCGCTGGTCCGGATGGCGCAGCCCTGGTCGCTGCGCTACCCGCTGGTCGACGGCAACGGCAACTTCGGCTCGCCCGGAAACGATCCTGCCGCCGCCATGCGCTACACGGAGTGCAAGCTCGACCCGCTGGCGATGGAGATGCTGCGGGACATCGACGAGGACACCGTCGACCTCCAGGACAACTACGACGGCCGGGCCAAGGAGCCCACCATCCTGCCGTCGCGTATCCCGAACCTGCTGATCAACGGCTCCGAGGGCATCGCGGTCGGCATGGCCACGAAGATCCCGCCGCACAACCTGCGCGAGATCGGCGCGGCGGTGCAGTGGTGCCTGGAGAACCCGGACGTCGACGAGGCGACGACCCTCGACGCGCTCATCGAGATCGTCAAGGGTCCTGACTTCCCGACCCACGGTCTGATCGTGGGCACCCAGGCGATCCAGGACGCGTACCGCACGGGTCGTGGGTCGATCCGGATGCGGGCCGTGGTGGAGGTCGAGGAGGACAAGCGGGGCCGTCCGGCGCTGGTGGTCAGCGAGCTGCCCTACCAGGTGAACCCGGACAACCTGGCCGAGCGGATCGCGGAGCTGATCAAGGAGGGCAAGCTCGCCGGCATCGCCGACATCCGGGACGAGTCCTCCGGGCGTACGGGCATGCGGATCGTGCTCGTGCTCAAGCGCGACGCGGTCGCCAAGGTGGTGCTGAACAACCTCTACAAGCACACCCAGCTCCAGGAGACGTTCGGCGCGAACATGCTGGCGCTGGTCGACGGGGTGCCGCGCACGCTCAACCTGGCCCAGTTCCTGCGCTACTACGTCGAGCACCAGATCGAGGTGATCCGGCGACGGACGGCGTTCCGGCTGCGCAAGGCCGAGGAACGGGCGCACATCCTGCGCGGTCTGAGCAAGGCGCTGGACGCCCTGGACGAGGTGATCGCCCTGATCCGGCGGTCGCCGACGGTGGAGGACGCCCGGCAGGGCCTGATCCGGCTGCTGGAGATCGACGAGATCCAGGCGACCGCGATCCTGGACATGCAGCTGCGCCGGCTGGCGGCCCTGGAGCGGCAGCGGATCCTCGACGACCTGGCGAAGCTGGAGCTGGAGATCGCCGACCTGAAGGACATCCTGGCCAAGCCGGAGCGGCAGCGGCGGATCGTCTCGGAGGAGCTGGGCGAGATCGTCGCGAAGTGGGGCGACGAGCGGCGTACGAAGATCGTGCCGTTCGACGGCGAGGTCTCGATGGAGGACCTGATCGCCCGCGAGGACGTGGTGGTCACGATCACCCGGACGGGATACGCGAAGCGGACGAAGGTCGACCTGTACCGCTCGCAGCGGCGCGGCGGCAAGGGCGTCAGCGGGGCCACGCTGCGGCAGGACGACATCGTCAGCCACTTCTTCGTGTGCTCGACGCACGACTGGATCCTGTTCTTCACGAACAAGGGCCGGGTGTACCGGGCCAAGGCGTACGAGCTTCCGGAAGCCAGTAGGGTAGCCAAGGGCCAACACGTGGCCAATCTGCTCGCGTTCCAAGCGGACGAGCAGATCGCGCAGATCATCGAAATCCCGAACTACCAGGTGGCCCCCTACCTGGTACTGGCCACGAAGAACGGCCTGGTGAAGAAGACGCGGCTCGAGGAGTTCGACTCCAACCGTTCCGGCGGAGTCATCGCGATCAACCTGCGCGATGAGGACGAGCTGGTCGGTGCTGCCCTCGTCGCCCCGTCCGACGATCTGCTGCTGGTGTCGAAGAACGCGCAGGCGATCCGCTTCAACGCCACGGACGAGGCGCTGCGGCCGATGGGCCGGGCCACGTCGGGCGTGATCGGCATGCGGTTCAGCGACGACGACGTCCTGCTGGCCATGGAGGTGGTCCGCGAAGGGCTGGACGTCCTGGTGGCCACGAACGGGGGATACGCGAAACGTACCCCGATCGAGGAATACCCGGTGCAGGGCCGGGGAGGTAAGGGCGTGCTGACTGCGAAGATCACCGAGCGCCGCGGTGGTCTGGTCGGCGCTGTGGTGATCCACCCGGACGACGAGCTGTTCGCGATCACGAGCAACGGTGGCGTCATCCGGACTCCGGTGAAGCCTGTACGCCGTACGCGTGACCGGAACACAATGGGGGTCAAGCTGATGGACCTCCCGGACGGCGTGACTATCGTGGCGATTGCTCGCAATGCCGACGAGCCTGACGAACAGGACTAGTTGATGACGGAGACACAGGCGAAGTCGGGGAACAAGGGGACCTCGGCCAACCCGGTCGACGAGGAGGCCGCCGCGAAGGGCGGCGCACCAGCGACCGGCCGCGCGGCCGTGGGCCGGGCAACCGTCCCCGCCGACGCGCCTGCCCCGAAGTTCACCCGGGCGCCCGGTATGGCGCCGCCGCCGGACTCACCCGGCGACGATTCGGGGGCGAGCGACAAGACCGAGACATCCGGCATCGACGCGCCCACCTCCGCGGCGGCTCCGGCCGTGGCGGCGGGCAGTGCGGCCCGCCCGGCGACAACCCAGCCGATCAGGACCGGCGGCGGGCAGCCGGCGGCCGGCAGCAGCGCCGTCACGGGCACCCTGCCGCGCATCGGGGGCGGCACCACCACCACCACGAAGCCGCAGCCGGACGGCGCCCGGCCGGCCGGCCTCGGTCGTCCCGCCACCGGGGGCGGGCTGCCGCCGGGGGTGGCCGGTGCGTCGGCCGTCGGGGCCGCCCGTGTGGGTGACGCGGTGCGCGCGGCGCGTACGTCGGTCAGCTCGGCCGCGTCGCGCGGGCCCCGCCGGGCCCGGCTGAACCTCAAGCGGATCGACCCGTGGTCCGTGATGAAGTTCGCGTTCGCCGTCTCCGTCGTGCTGTTCATCGTGGTGGTCGTGGCCACGTCGGTGCTCTACCTGGCGCTCGACGCGATGGGCGTGTTCCAGAGCGTCAACGACAGCCTGACCGACCTGGTGGCCGCCGGCGGGCAGGGCAGCAGCACCTTCCAGATCACCGCCAAGGGCGTGATCCTGAGTTCCGCCCTGATCGGCCTGGTCAACGTCGTGTTGTTCACCGCGCTGGCGACTCTCGGCGCGTTCGTCTACAACGTCTGCGCCGACCTGGTCGGCGGGATCGAGCTGACGCTCGCCGAGCGGGACTGACCGCGTCCGACGCCGGGGCGCACCGCGTAAAGCGGTCGCCCCGGCGTCGTGCGTCCGGGTAGTTTCGGGGGTACGGCGGGGCGCGTGCTGCTCGGCGGCCCCCGATTTGGGGCGCGGCGGGCGGATGCGTTAACCTTGGCCGTCGCCACGCGGGGCTATAGCTCAGTCGGTTAGAGCGCAGAGCTGATAACTCTGAGGTCGCTGGTTCGATTCCAGCTAGCCCCACCGCACATCGTTCCGACGGCTGTCGAGCGCAAGGGGTCGCCCCATGTTCAAGAAGCTTCTGATTCTGGCCGGCGTCGTCGGTGTGGCTGCCCTGGTCGTTCGGAAGGTCAAGGCCTCCAACGACGAGCGGGCCCTGTGGCACGAGGCGACCACCGCGCCCGACCTGCGCTGACCGTCTCTTCGACTGCCAGCTCCGGGCGGTTCCGCCCGCCCTCGGGGCCCTAGCTCAACTGGCAGAGCACTGCCTTTGCAAGGCAGGGGTTAGGGGTTCGAGTCCCCTGGGCTCCACCAGCACTTTCCTCGGTTGGTTCCGACCCCGAGTGCAGCCATCCGTACAGCCCAGCGTTTCAAGCCGTCCAGCGGCGAGCCCCCGCCCCGCGGTGACGAGGCGTGTCGGCGTCTTCAACGAGGGCGGTCATCCGGCCGTTCGGTGACCTCGCAAGCGCGGAGTAGGGCCAGCAGGCCGTGGCCGTCCTCGACCACGGCGTCCGGGGCGAGCTCGGGCAGGGGCTCCTCGCGGTCGGTGCGCGGCGAGCGCATCAGCACCGCCGCCCCGGCTCCGGCGCGGCGGGCGCAGGCGACGTCGCGGTGCCGGCTGTCGCCGACGAACCAGCAGTCGGCGACCGGCACGCCGAGCGCCCGGGCGGCGAGCCGGGCCAGCTCCGGGTTCGGCTTACGCACCCCCGCCTCGTCGCTGTAGAGCTGCGCGGTGAACAGCGCGCCGAGGCCGGCGGCGGCCAGGAAGTCGCGGGGGGCGGCACCGCAGGTGGTGTTGCTGACGACCGCGAGCGGGAGGCCGGCGTGCGTGGCGGCGGCGAGGGCCGCGGGAATGCCGGGGCGCACGTCCCACTCGGGGTGCCACGTCCAGGCGTACGCCAGCGGGGTCGCCTCCCGGTCGACGGCGGCCCGGGCCGGTGCCGGCCAGCCGCCGGTGACGAACCTGGCCCACACCTGCCGGTGGCCCAGCTCGACGGGGTGCTCCGCGGCGCTCTCCTCGTCGCGCCACCGCCCGTACGCGTGGGCGCCGTCCGTCAGGTCGCGGGCGATCTGCTCGGCGGGGACCGCGCCGTCGACGAGCCGGAACAGCCGCTGGACCAGCTCGGGCGGGTCCGGTGGTGGTGACGGCGCGTCCGCGAGGACCCCACCGAAGTCGAGCAGGAGCGCACGCGGTGTCCGGAGCATGCCCGCATCCTTTCGTACCGGCGGGGAGAGGAGAAGGGGCGAGCCGCCGCCCCCGGGACGGGCAGGTTAGCGTCGGGGGGTGAGCACCGGATCCCCGCGCGTCCTGCCCGTCGAGAGCGGCATCGCCGAGGCGGCCTCGGTCCTGCGGGCCGGGGGGCTGGTGGCGTTTCCCACCGAGACCGTCTACGGGCTGGGCGCGAACGCCCTCGACGCCCGCGCGGCGGCCCGGATCTTCGAGGCGAAGCAGCGGCCGAGCTTCGATCCGCTGATCACCCACCTCGCCGACGCGGCCGACCTGGCCGGGCTGGTGGGGCCGGTGCCCGGAGCCGTGGCGGCGCTGGCCGAGCGGTTCTGGCCGGGGCCGCTGACGCTGATCGTGGACCGTCCCGCCGCGATCCCGCCGATCGTCACCTCGGGGCTGGAGTCGATGGCCGTGCGGGTGCCGGACGAGGCGTCCGCACGGGCGCTGATCGCGGCGGCGGGAGTGCCGGTGGCCGCGCCGAGCGCCAACCGGTTCGGGCAGCTCAGCCCCACCCGCGCCGAGCACGTGGTGGCCGGGCTGGGCGGCGCGGTCGACGTGGTGCTCGACGGCGGGCCGACGCGCTGCGGCATCGAGTCGACCATCGTGGACGCCCGGGGCGGGCGGCCGGTGGTGTTGCGTCTCGGCGCGCTGCCGGTGGAGACCCTGGTCGAGGCGGTGGGCCCGGTGACCGTACGCCCGGGCAGTTCCGGCAAGCCGGTGGCACCCGGGACGCTGGCCGCGCACTACGCCCCGCGTACCCCGTTGCGGGTGGTGGACGGCGCGGAGCCGGCGGCCGGCGACGGTGCCCGGCGGGGTCTGCTGGCCTTCCGGGAGCGGCCGGCGGGCGGCGACTGGGCGGCGGTCGAGGTGCTGTCGCCCGGGGGTGACCTGACGGTGGCGGCGGCCCGGCTCTTCGACGCGCTGCACCGGCTCGACGCGGCCGGGGTGGCGGAGATCGTCGCGGAGCGGGTGCCGGACGTCGGGGTGGGGCGGGCGGTCAACGACCGGTTGGGTCGGGCGGCGGCGACCTGGCGGTCGGACGGCTGACGCGGGGCGGTCGGGCGGGCCCTCGCGGTGGTCGGGTCGCGCATGGGCCGGCGCGGCGGTCGGGTCGCGCATGGGCCGGCGGGGCCGGGGTAGGAGAAGCGGCGGCGACCCCTGGACACCCTCCCGGAAGTGAGGTGCGTGCCGATGCCGACCGCACGCGACATCATGACCAGCGACGTGACCTGCGTCAGCGAGCAGGACGACCTCCGGACGGCCGCCCGGCAGATGGCCCGGCTGGGCGTGGGCGCGCTGCCGATCCGCGGCGACGACAACCGGCTCACGGGCATGCTGACCGATCGGGACATCGTGGTGAAGGTGCTGGCCGAGGGCCGGGACCCGGCCATGGTGACGGCGGGCGAGCTGGCCCAGGGCGAGGCGGTGACGATCGACGCCGACGACGACGCTGCGGAGGTCCTGCGCACGATGGGTCGGCACCGGGTGCGCCGGCTGCCGGTCGTCGACGGCCACGACCTCGTCGGCATCGTCGCCGTCGCCGACGTGGCCCGGGCGCTGCCCGAGGGGGCGGTGGGCGATCTGATCGAGGCCATCTCCGAGCGCACGCTGTGATCAGGTGTGAGAAGGGGACCCTTCTCGACCGGAGGCGTTAACAAGGGGCCCTTCCTTACTCAGCAGGCGGGTGAGGGTGCCGTTGGCCAGGGTCGCGCCGAGCGCCGAGCCCGCCGCGATGCTCCAGCCGACCGGCCCGAGCGGGGTGCAGCCGAAGAACTGGCTGACCCCCGGCGTCTGCACCACGAGCACCAGCGCCCCGACGGAGGCGGCGGTCGACACGAGCACCGTGGGGCTGGTGCCGCCGGCCAGCACCGTCTGCCCGAGCTGGGTGCCGACGAGCGAGGCGAGCGCGACCGTGCCGGCCCGCCGTCGTCGCCCCGTGTACCGGGCGAGCGTCCAGCCCACCGTCGCGCCCAGCGTGGTGGACGCCGCCCGCAGCGCGATCTCCCGGGTCAGCGTCTCGCCGAGCGAGCTGTCCGGACCCTCCCGCAGCAGGTGGTCGGCGTGGCCGTCGGCGGGTGGCCGGACCGCGATGGCCAGCGCCGGCGCCAGGTCGGTGAGCAGGTTGACCAGGAGCAACTGCCGGCCGTTGAGCGCGGACCGGCCGGTGCTGGCCGCGCTCAGTACGCTGAACGCGATCTCGCCGAGGTTGCCGCCGACGAGGATGCTCAGCGCGTGCCGGACGGAGGACCACATGGCCCGTCCCTCGACGAGGGTGGCGATGATGGTCTCCAGCCGGTCGTCGGTGACCACCAGGTCGGCGGCGGCGCGGGCGGCGGGGGTGCCCCGCTGGCCGAGGGCGATGCCGACGTCGGCGAGCCGGATCGCCGGGGCGTCGTTGGCCCCGTCGCCGGTCATCGCCACGGTCCGGCCGTTGCGCTGCAACGCCTGGATGATGCGTACCTTGTGGGCGGGGGTGCAGCGGGCCACCACGTCGGTGCGGGTCAGCCGTTCGGCGAGCGCGTCGTCGTCGAGCCGGTCCAGGTCGGTGGCGGTGGCCACCCGCTGCTCGCCGTGGTCGGGGCTGATGGTGGCGGCGATCGCCTCGGCCGTCGCCGGGTGGTCCCCGGTGATCATGATGGTGTGCACGCCGGCCTGCCGGATCCGGCGGACGGCGGGCGCGGCGGACTCGCGTACCCCGTCGGCGATCGCCAGCAGGCCGACGAAGACGAGGCCGGTCACGTCGTCGTCGGTCACCGCCTCGGCGGTGACGGGACGCTCGGCAACGGCCAGGACGCGGTGCCCGGCGCCGGCCCGCTCGGCGAGCATCCGGTGCAGCTCGGCCCGGCCGGCGTCGTCCAGCGGCCGGTCGTGCCCGTCGGCGGCGCGCCGGGCGGCGCACCGGGGCACCACCGTCTCCGGGGCACCCTTGACGCTGAGCAGCAGCCCGCCGCCGGTCCGCCCGACGGTGGCGTGGTAGCCCCGCGACGGCTCGAACGGCAGGCCCCCCGCCGCCTGCCAGCCGTCGGCGCCGGTCCGCTCGTCGACGCCGGCCGCCGCCGCGCCCCGGCGTACCGCCCGGTCGGTCTGCTGGGGCAGCTCGTCGGGGTCGCCGGCCGGGGTGGCGCGCAGCGCGGCGGCCAGGGTCGTCCGCAGCGGCCCGTCCAGCGCCTCCGGCGCGGCGTACCGGGTGCCGCTGCCGTCGCCGACGCCGACGAGCAGCAGCTTGCCCTCGGTGAGGGTGCCGGTCTTGTCGAAGCACAGCACGTCGACGCGGCCCAACGCCTCGATGGTGCGGGGGTTGCGGACCAGCGCGCCGTGCTCGGCCAGCCGCCGGGCGGCGGCGAGCTGGGCGGCGCTGACCAGGAACGGCAGGCCCTCCGGCACCGACGCCACCGCCAGGTTCGCGGCGGTCGCCGCCGTCTCCGCCAGGGGTACGCCGCGCAACAGTCCCGCCCCGGCCACCGCCACCGCCGACCCGGCGGCCAACGGGACGGCCGACTTGGTGAGGTTGCCGAGCCGGGCCTCCACCCCGCTGGCCGGAGGCGACTGCCGGGCCAGCGCGAGGCTGCGTCCCGCCTCGGTGTCCGCGCCGGTGGCGACGACGACGGCGGTGCCGTGGCCGGTGGCGACGGTGGTGCCCTCGTACAGCATGGAACGCCGGTCGGCGACGGCGGCGGCGACCACCGGGTCGGTGGACTTGCCCACCGGCAGCGACTCGCCGGTCAGCGACGACTCGTCCGCCTCCAGCCCGTCCGTGGCGAGCAGCCGGCAGTCGGCCGGCACGGCGTCGCCAGGCCCGAGGACGATCACGTCACCGGGGACCAGTTCCTCGGCGGCGACCGTCCGTTCCGTGCCGCCCCGGCGGACCAGGGCGGTGACCGCCGAACGGGACAGCAGCTCGGCCAGCGACCGTTCGGTGTTGCGCTGGTGGACGGCCCCGACCAGAGCGGACCCGCCGACCACCCCGCCGACGAGGGCCGCGTCGACGAGCGAGCCGAAGCTCGCGGAGAGCACCGCGCCGGCGGCGAGCACGGGGGTGAGCGGGTTGGCCAACTCGTCGACGAACGCGCGCAGCAGCCCGGACTGGCCCGGCGTGTCCCCGGTGCGGCCGGCCAGGCGGCGTTGCGCCTCGGCGTCGTCGAGGCCGGCGGGGCCGGTGCCGAGCTGGTGGAGCACCGCGTCGGCCGGCATCAGGTGCCACGCGGTCGGGGCCGGCGGCGCGCTGTCGGCCCGGTCCGGCAGCCGGCCCGCCCGCCACACGCCGTTGAGGAAGGCCAGGGCGGCGGCCCCGTTCACGGCGGCCAGCGTCCGGCCCGGGAGCTGCCGGGGGTCGGCGGTGAACGCGCCGAGCGCGCCGAGCCCGGTGCCGGCCAGGGACAGCCGGATGTTCTGCGCGGTCATCCGGTGGGCCACCCCCACCGCCTCGATGATCAGGGCGGCGACCCGCAGGTCGGTGCCCACCAGCAGGTGCGCCCCCCACGGCGGCAGGTCGTCGGGCCCGGCCACCCCGAGCCCGCAGTCCGACGCACCCAGCGCCGCCCGGTCGGCGGAGAGCAGCAGCACCACCGCGCCGTCGCGCTGCAACTGGCGCACGGTGTCGACGGTCCGCGGGCCGCCGGGCAGGACGGCGTCGGCGAAGGCGTACCGGCCGTCGTCGTCTCCGGCGACCACCAGCCGCAGGCCGGCCTGCCGGGCGGCGGTGGGCAGGGCGTCCACGCCGGGGGCGGGCTCCGGTTCCACCCGGAGCAGCGCGACGAGGCGGTCCGCCTCGGCGAGGCCGAGCAGTGTGCCGCCGCCGGAGCGCAGCCGCCGGCTGTCGTCGGTGTCGCCCGGGTCGGTCGCGTCGACGGCGTCCAGCGGGCCGAGCCGCCACCCGTCGGCCCGCCGCACCTGACCGGGGGCGGCCGGGTCGAACAGCGCGAAGGCGCGGGCGGCCACCTGCCCGGTGTCCGCCCCGGACAGCGGGGCGAGGTCGGCGAGGACGGCCCGCTGCGAGCCGAGCACGGCGGCGTCCAGCACCACCGTGTCGATCCGGTCGAGTTCCCGCAGCACGCTGCGGTCCATGGCGATCACGCCGCGCCGGGCGAGCATGCGGCCGAGTTGGGCGGCGTACCCCTCGCGGCCGCTGCCCGGGGCCTTGGGCAGGCTGGAGAGCCCGAGCGCGGCGGCCCGCTTGCCCCCGAGCACCGGCACCGCCGCCGCCCCGGCCGCCGTGCCCGCCGCCAGCATCCGGGCGACGAAGCGCTCGGCGGGCCCGTCCGGCTTCGCGTTCGGGCGTTCGGCCGTCGGGACCCGGGCGACGGCCCGGTCAGGGTCGCCGGTGAGCCGGGGCTCCGCCTTCGCCCAGGCCCTGAGCTGCGCGTGGGCCTCGCCCCACTGCACGACGCGCTGCGCGCCGTCCAGCACGATCCCGGCCCAGCCGCCGGTGAGGCCCTGCACGACCGCCTCGGCGAGCGGGAAGAGGATGTCGGCGCGCGGGTCGGCGCGCAGTCCCCGCCCGGCGAGGGCGTGCAGCCTGGGGTGCAGGTCGACGGCGGTGAGCAGGCCGGACACCTCGCCCGGGACCGGGGTGAACGGCAGGATCCGGGTGGCCGCCGAGATGGTCAGGCCGAGCGCGTCCGAGGCGAGCGCGCCGAGGGTGCGGGGGGTGCGCGGCCCGTCCTCGGGCGGGTGCGGGGGTGGGATCTCCGGGTCGGGCTCGTGGTCGCAGGTGCGTTCGCAGCGGGCGATCGTGGTGATGAGGTCGCGCAGCTTCGGCTCCGGTTCCTCGACGGCCACGACCACCCGGCCGGAGGGCGAGTTCACCCGGGCCCAGGCGACCCCGGGCAGCCGTTCCAGTGTGCGTTCCACCTGGCGGGCGAGCCGGTCCCCGCCGTCCTGGCCGACGCCGTGCACCTCGATGTGGTGGCGGCCCGGCCGGGACCAGACCCGGCGACTGGTCAGGCCGGCCGCCCGGGCCAGCCGGGTCGCGGTGCCGCCGACGCTGCGGGACGCGTCACCCACCAGGTGCGGCACCGTCCGGGTCGCGTCGCCGACCAGGGGCATCGTCACCGACGGCAGGAGGCGGCCGGCGAGCCGGCCCAGCGAGGTCATCGAGCGGTACGGCCGGAGCGCCGCCGGCCGGCTCTCCCGGTGCCGCCGCTGCTCCCGCCGTACGCCATCTCGCCTCCCACGCTCGGTCCCGGCGGGCTGACTTCCCGCCCGCACGGGCGTCATGCCCCCTTCGTCCGGGAATTTCTCGGCGGTTGCCGGAGAAGTTCCTCCGCCACTGGCATGGACGCGGCCGACGGTGGAACGCGGCTGGGGTCATGGCCAGCGCGGACGACACAGGGGAGGCCGGGATGAGCACGATCACGCGACACCTCAGCGGGGCGCACGAGATGGTGCGGACGTACAGCCGCCGGGTGGAGGTGCCGATGCTGGGCGAGGTGGCCGTGCCGCCGCCCGACAAGATCGCCTACTACGCCGGCCTCGGGGTGCTCGCCGCGCTCCAGGTCATCGAGTGGCCGCTCGCGCTGGTCATCACCGCCGGGCACCTGCTCGCCGACCAGCACCTGTCCGGGCTGGCGAAGGGCGTCGGGGAGGCGCTGGAGTCCGCCTGATCCGCGCGCCGCCCCCGCCCGGGGGCCGCATGACGCCCTGCCCGGGGGTCCGTGCGACGTCCTCCCGGTGGGCCGCTCGTGTTCCCGGGTGCCGCCCTTCGTGGCGTGGACCGCTCGCGGGGTGTGAGAGCCCGGTCACGTCCGGCTTGACCTGAATCCGGGTTGAGGTCGCAGGCTGGGCGCATGCTCATCGAACTGCTGAGGATCGAGGCGAGCCGGGAACGACCGGCCGGCGATCGGCGGCGGAAGCCTCCGGTCGCGCCACCGGCGTGGGTCTTCCGCACGGCCGGCCGGCGGTGACCGCCCTCGCGCCCCCGGCCGCCCCGGGGCACCTGTTCGCCCCCGCGCTGCGCGCCATGACGGTGGGCGTGGTGGCCCTGGTGTCGCTGCTGGCCTTCGAGGCGCTGGCCGTCGGCACCGCCATGCCGACCGTCGCCCGCAGCCTCGACGGGCTGTCCCTCTACGGGCTCGCGTTCGGCGGCACCTTCGCCTCGGGCGTGGTGGGGATGGTGGTCTCCGGGGTGTGGTGCGACGCGCGCGGCCCCCGGGCACCGGTGTGGCACGGGGTGGCCTGGTTCGTGGCCGGGCTGCTCATCGCCGGCACCACGTCGACGATGGGCGTGCTCGTGGCGGGCCGGATGGTGCAGGGTTTCGGCTCGGGCCTGCTGTCGGTGGCCCTCTACGTGGTGGTGGGGCGGGCGTACCCGGAGGCGCTGCACCGGCGCATCTTCGCCGCGTTCGCGGCCGCGTGGGTGGTTCCGTCGCTGGTCGGGCCGGCGATCGCCGGGCTCGTCGTCGAGCACCTCGGCTGGCGATGGGTCTTCCTGGCGGTGCCGGCGGTGGCGGTGCCGGCGCTGCTGCTCGTCCAGCCGGGCCTGCGCAGCCTCGCACCGTCCGCCGTCACCCGCCCGTCGACGGTCGACAGCCCCTCCGCCGTCGCCCGCCCGTCGACCGGCGCGGGGGCCCGGGTCGGCTGGGCCTTCGGGGCGGGGGCGAGCGCCGCACTGCTGCACTACGGGGGGCAGCAGCGCGGCGTGCTCGCGGTCGGCCTGGTCGGTGCCGCGCTGGCGGGCCTGCTCTGCTGCGCCCCACGCCTGCTGCCGGCCGGTTTCCTGCGGGCCGGGCGGGGCCTGCCCACGGTGGTGGGGCTGCGCGGGCTGGCCTCGGCCGCGTTCGCCGGCGCGGAGGTGGTGATCCCGCTGATGCTCTCCCGGGAGCGCGGGCTCACGCCGACCGGCGCGGGCCTGGTCCTGACCGTGGGCGCGCTCTCCTGGTCGGCCGGCTCCTGGTTGCAGGGCCGGCTGCCCGCGCCCGGCTCCGCAAAGTCCGCGCCCGGCTCCGCGGCGTCCGCGCCCGGCTCCGCAGCGCCTGTCACGGCACCGGTCGCCCGGCGCGGTCTCCTGCCCGGGCTGCGGGGCCGGCTCGCGCCCCGGTCGTCCGCCACGCTGGTGCGCGCCGGGCTGGCGTGCATCACCGGCGGGACCGCCACGGTGGCGCTCGCGGTGTGGCCGGCGGTGCCGCTGGCGGTGTGCGTGCTCGGCTGGGCCGCCGCCGGGCTCGGGATGGGGCTGCTCTACCCGTCGTTGTCGGTGCTCACCCTGGAGCTGTCCGCCCCGGGCGAGCAGGGCCGCAACAGCTCCTCCCTGCAACTGGGCGACTCGCTGTTCGCGGCGACCGTGCTGGCGCTGACCGGTGCGGTGCTCGCGGCGAGCGCCCATCCCGGCCGGTCGAGCTACGCGGCGACCCTGGTCCTGGCGGCGGCCCTGGCGGGGCTGGGCGTCCTGCTCGCCGGCCGGGTCGTTCCGGCGGGGCCGGCGGCGCGCGCCCTGCCGTGAGCCCCGGGCGGCGAGCCGCCCGGCGGGCGGCCCCGCCACCGCCGCGACCCCGACGGGCACCCGGAACCTGGGCGGACCACCTCGCCGCCACGTACGGGGGAACCGACCGTAGATGAGAAGTCCCCCCGTTCGACGTCTGCCTACCGTGTCGCCATGTTGGTCCTCGTCTCCACCGTGATCCTCTACGTCGCCGGCTTCGTCTTCCTCTACGGGGTGATCCGGCTCGCCGTACGGCATGCCCTCGAAGACCTGGAGGCCCGCCGGCCCGGCCTGCTGCGCTCCCAGGAGGTCGCCGCCGCGCAGGACCGGACGTTCGTCCGGGAGAACCCGTTCGTCGCGAACGGCTGACCCGACGCCGGTCCCCACGGGGGCGGGGCCGGACGACTCCCCCGGCGGGGCGGGGGACGCACCTCGGGGCCGGCCCGGGCACGGGGCTGGGCCGGCCCCGAGGTGGTAACACCTGTGGTGGGCGGTCCCACGGGCGGGTGGCGTCGTGGGGTGCGAGGATCACAGCCGTGATGGGAACGCTGAAGACCGAGCCCGCCCGGAGCCGACCGGACCTGCTGGCATCCCCAGTGGCCGCCGCGCTCGGGCAGTGGCCCGCCGACGCGCCGGTGGACGTCGATCAGGTGCTGGTCGCGCCGATCGACGCGGACCTCGCTGACACCGCCGCGTTCTGCGCCGCGTACGGGGTGGGGCTGGAGGTGTCGGCCAACTGCGTCGTGATCGCCGGGAAGCGCGGGAGCGAGATCCGGTACGCCGCCTGCATCGTCCTCGCCACCACCCGCGCCGACGTCAACGGGGTGGCCCGCAGGGCGCTGGACGTACGCAAGGCGAGCTTCGCCCCGATGGCCGAGGCGGTGGAGCTGACGGGCATGGAGTACGGCGGGATCACCCCGATCGGGCTGCCCGGGGACTGGCCGATCCTGGTCGACGCGCGGGTGGTCGCCGCTCCGTACGTGATCGTCGGCTCCGGCGTGCGGCACAGCAAGATCGCCCTGCCCGGGCCGGCGCTCGGCGCGCTCCCCGGTGCCCGGGTGGTGGAGGGGCTGGCCAGGCCCGCCCAGCCCACGGCGTAGAGGCCGGGTGGGGCCTCGTGCTCAGCCCACGGCGTAGCTCGATGTCGTTTCACGTGGAACGAGGTCGACGCCGATCGTTGGCCGCCCGGGTCGTGGCCCTGCGCGTCAGGCTTCGCGCTGTTGGACCTCGCGCAGGGCGGCGAGCAGGGTCTCCGGCTCCTGGGCGCCGGTGACGGCGTACTTCCCGGCCAGCACGAAGGTCGGCACGCTGGAGACGCCGAGCTCGCGCGCGGCGGCCAGGTCGGCGGCCACCTCGCGGCGGCCGAGGTTGGACTCCAGGTAGTCCCGGGCCTCGACCTCGTCCAGGCCCACCGCGGTGGCCAGTTTCACCAGGGCGTCCCGCGAGCCGATGTCGACACCGTCGGCGAAGTGCGCCCGGTAGAGCGCCTCGACCAGCTCGGCGGAGCGGCCCCGCTCGGCGGCGAACCGGATCAGCCGGTGCGCCTCGAAGGTGTTGGCGTGCACCGCCCGGTCGAAGCGCATGTCGATCCCCACGCCGGCGGCGACCCGGGTCACCTGGGCGGCCATGCCCTCGGCCCGTTCGCGGCCACCGAACTTCGCGGCCAGCGCCTCCACCAGCGGCTTCGGCTCGGAAACCGGCGACGGGTCGAGCTGGAACGGCCGGTACCGGACGGTCACCTCACCGTCGTACGACTCCAGTGCCTGTTCCAGCCGGCGCTTGCCGATCCAGCACCAGGGGCAGACGACGTCGGCGTAGATCTCGATCTCCATGACCAGCGACAACCCGTCGATCAGGAGATCTGTTCCCGGACCTGGCGCTTGAGCCGGGCCAGGATGGCCGTGCCGCCCCGGACCCGCAGCGGGCTGATCGCCTGCGCCAGCCCCATCCGCTGGTAGAGGTCGTCCGGCACGGCGAGCACCTCGGCGGCGCTCGCCCCCGCCAGCCCCTCGGCGAGGATGCCGGCGAAGGCGCGCGTCGTCGGTGCCTCCGGCGGGCAGTCGAACCAGGTGGTCACCGTCCGGTCCGGGTTGACCTCGGCGCGCAGGAAGAACGCGGTCTGGCACTCGGGAACCTGCTCCATGCCCTCCCGGCCGGCGAGTTCCTCGGGCAGCGGCGGGATGACGTCGGAGTATTCCAGCAGCATCTCCAGCACCACGTCGCGGGGGGCTGCGGCGAACTCGTCGACGATCTCGGCCAGCTTGGTCGGCATCTCGGGCATCCGTTCAGGCTACCGACGGTCGGGCGACGGCAGCCCGACGGTGGTATCGGCGGCAGCCCGACGGTGGTTAAGAAGGGGCCCCTGCTCTACCGGAGGCGTTAACAGGGGGCCCCTCCTTTCACACGGTCGGGGCCTGCTCGCTGATCTCGCTCAGCGCCGAGTTGGGGTCGAGCTGCATGGCCAGGTCGCCGAGGGAGACGATGCCGACGAGCTTGCGTTCGCCGTCGCACACGAGGATGCGGCGGATGCCGCGTTCCCGCATCAGCGCCGCCGCCTCCCCGGCGGTCGCGTGCTGCTCGATCATCACCACCTCCCGGGTGATGACGGAACCGATCGTGGTGGTGGCCGGGTCGCTGCGCTCGGCCACCGCCCGGACCACGATGTCGCGGTCGGTCAGCATGCCGGCGAGGCTCGCGCCGTCGGTGACCACCACGTCGCCGATGTCCGCCTCCTTCATCACCCTGGCCGCCTCGTCCAGGGTGGTCTCCGCGGGCAGGTAGACCACCTGCCTGGTCATCACGTCGCTGACCCGGTAACCGGTCATGGGAGCCTCCGAATACACACCTGTGCCGATCGGTAACCGGTACCCAGTGCGCCGCCCGCTACACCAGCTCGCCCCGGGCGCGTAGCGCCTCGTCGCGCAGCCGGTCGACCAGCCCCGCCAGCGGCAGCTCGGTCCGCTCGCCGGTGGCCCGGTCGCGCAGCTCGACGTACCCGTCGGCGAGGCGGCGGCCGACCACGACGGCGCGCGGGACGCCGATCAGCTCGGCGTCGGTGAACTTCACCCCGGCGGAGACGTGCGTGCGGTCGTCGACCAGCACCCGCAGGCCGGCGGTGGCGAGGCGTCCGCCCAGCTCCAGCGCCGCGTCGAGCTGCGGCCCCTTCCCCGCCGCCACCAGGTGTACGTCGCACGGGGCGACCGCCGCCGGCCACACCAGGCCCCGGTCGTCGTGGTGCTGCTCGGCGATCGCGGCGACCGCCCGGGACACCCCGATGCCGTAGCAGCCCATGGTGGGGCGGACCGGCTTGCCGGCCGGGCCGAGCACGTCGACGGCGAACGCGTCCGTGTAGCGCCGGCCGAGCTGGAAGATGTGCCCGATCTCGATCCCGCGCCGCATGGTCACGGTGCCGGAGGCGCAGGCGGGGCACGGGTCGCCCGCGCGCACCTCGGCCGCCTCGACGGTCCCGTCCGGGGTGAAGTCCCGGCCGCAGACCACGTCGGTGGCGTGCCGGCCCGGCTCGTTGGCCCCGGTCAGCCAGGCCGTCCCGGGGACCACCCGGGGATCGACGAGATAGCGGATGCCGAGCCCGGCCAGCCGCTGCGGCCCGATGTACCCGCGTATCAGCTCCGGGTGGGCGGTCCAGTCGTCGAAGACCGCCACGGTGGCCGGGGCGAGCGCCGCCCCGACCCGCTTCAGGTCCACCTCGCGGTCCCCGGGCAGGCCCACCACCAGCAGCTCGGTCTCGGTCGCGCCCGGCCGACGTACGGTCAGCACGACGTTCTTCAGGGTGTCGGCGGCCGTCCAGTCGGCGCGGCCGGCGAGCCGGCGGGCGTTCGCCAGGTCCACCAGCGCGGCGATGGTCGGCGTCTCGGGGGTGTCGTGCACGGCCGACGCCGGGTGCGCGTCGGGGCCGCCGGCCGCCGGGGGCCGGGTGACGACCGCCTCGGTGTTGGCGGCGTGGTCGCAGGCGGTGCAGCCGACGAAGGTGTCCTCGCCGACGTCCGTGGCGGCCAGGAACTCCTCCGACGCCGACCCGCCCATCGCCCCGGACGTCGCGCGGACCACCGTGTACTCCAGCCCGAGCCGGTCGAAGATCCGCCGGTACGCCGCCCGGTGCCGCTCGTAGGCGGCCTGGAGCCCGGCGTCGTCCAGGTCGAACGAGTACGCGTCCTTCATCAGGAACTCGCGCCCGCGCAGCAGCCCGGCGCGGGGGCGGGCCTCGTCGCGGAACTTCGTCTGCACCTGGAACAGCGTCACCGGGAAGTCCCGGTAGGAGGTGAACAGGTCCTTCACCAGCAGCGCGGCCAGCTCCTCGTGGGTCGGGGCGAGCAGGTGCTCCGCGCCGCGGCGGTCGGCGAGGGTGAAGATGTCGTCGCCGTACTCGGTCCACCGGCCGCTGGCGCGGTAGGGCTCGGCCGGCAGCAGCGCCGGGAAGTGCACCTCCTGGTCGCCGATGGCCGTCATCTCGCCGCGGACGATCTCGGTGACCCGGTCCAGCACCAGCTTGCCCAGCGGCAGCCAGGTGTAGCCGCCCGGGGCGGCGCGACGGACGTAGCCGGCGCGCAGCAGGAGCCGGTGGCTCGGCACCTCCGCGTCCGCCGGGTCCTCGCGCAGGGTCCGGAGCAGCAGGGTCGACATGCGCAACAACATCAGCGCAGCGTACGGCCGCGGTGACCGGCCGAGCGACGCGGTTTACCGGCGCGGCCGACCGGAGGCGTCCTCGCGGTCGATGAACTCCCTCACGTTCCCGGCGCCGGGACGATGTGCGGGGGTGGCCGGTGCCAGACTGTCTGACGTTGAGCAGGGGCCCCTTTACAACCGTAGGCGTTAACCGGGGGCCCTTCCTTGCTGGCGAGGCGGAGGGTTCGGTGGGCTGGCGCAGTTTCGTGGCGGTGGGGGACAGCTTCACCGAGGGCATGGACGACGCGTACCCGGACGGCACCTACCGGGGCTGGGCGGACCTGGTGGCCACCCGGCTCGCCGCCGAGGTCGGCCCCGACTTCCGGTACGCGAACCTGGCGATCCGGGGCCGGCTCTTCCCCAACGTGGTGGCCGAGCAGGTGCCGGCGGCGCTGGCGATGAAGCCCGACCTGATCAGCTTCGCGGCCGGCGGCAACGACGTGCTGCGCCGCGCCTTCGACCCCGACGCGCTGATCGCCCGCTTCGACGACGTGGTCCGGCAGCTCCGTTCCGGGGGCGCGGACGTGGTGCTGTTCCGGTTCGCCGACCTGATGGCCCGGCTGCCCGGGCAGCGGCTCGTCGCGCCCCGGGTGAACGTGCTCAACCGGGCAGTCGGGGAGACCGCCGAGCGGCACGGCGCGATCATGGTCGACCTCTACGCCGACGACGCCTTCGGAAACCCGCTGCTGTGGAGCGCCGACCGGCTGCACCTGTCGGCGGCGGGGCACCGGCGGGTCGCCGCGCACGTGCTGAGCGCCCTCGGCGTCGGCTGCGACGAGGACTGGCTGCTGGTCCCGCCGCACCCCGCGCCGACGCCGTGGCTGGCCGCCCGCGCCGCCGACCTGCGCTGGGCGGGTCAGCATCTGGCCCCGTGGGTCAAGCGCCGGCTCACCGGCCGCTCGTCCGGCGACACCGTCACCGCGAAGCGGCCCGTGCTCGGCCCGGTCGCCGACTGACGTGCGGACCATCCACGCCGCGCCGCTGCTGCGGCGCACCCTCGACGACCGGCCGGTCGTCGAGGGCGCGGTGCTGGTGACGGGGGACCGGATCGAGGCGGTGGCGTCGGCGGGCGAGCTGACGGCCGCGTACCCGGGGGTGCGGGTGCGGCGGTGGGCCGGCGTGCTCGGGCCGGCGCTGGTGCACGACGGGCCGCTGCCGCCCGCACCGACCCCGCGCGAACGGGTGCACGCCCTGTTCCGGCTCGGGGCCGCCGCGGCGCTCGCCGACCAGGTGACCGACCCCGGGGTGCGGGCCGCCGCCGCCCGCAACGGGGTCACGCTGCTCGCGTCCGCACGCCCGCCCGAGCTGGCTGCCGGCGGCCGGGCCGACCTGGCCGTCTTCGCCGACGACGGGAGCTGCCTCGCCACGGTGGTCGCCGGCCGCCTCGTGCACCGCCGCGCCTGACCGCTCGACGGCCGGACCGCCCTGCCGCCTCCGACCACGCGACCACGCGACCGCCCGACCGCCCGACCCCGCCCCGCCGGCCCGGTGGCGGCGTACCTTGGGGGTCATGCCTGTGCCGAGTGATCCGAACCCCCGCCTCCAGTCGTACGCCGACCCGCAGCGGCTCGTCACCACCGACTGGCTCGCCGAGCACCTCGGCGAGGAGGGCCTCGTCGTGGTCGAGTCCGACGAGGACGTGCTGCTCTACGACACCGGGCACATCCCGGGCGCCGTGAAGGTCGACTGGCACACCGAGCTCAACGACCAGGTGACCCGGGACTACCTGGACGCGGCCGCCTTCGCCGAGCTGTGCGCCGCCAAGGGCATCGGCCGCGACGACACGGTCGTCTTCTACGGCGACAACTTCAACTGGTGGGCGGCGTACGCGCTCTGGGTCTTCTCGCTCTTCGGCCACGCCGACGTGCGGCTGCTCGACGGCGGCCGGCAGAAGTGGGTCGCCGAGGGGCGGGAGCTGACCCGGGAGAAGGTCACCCGGCCGCGCGCCGCGTACCCGGTGCCGGAGCGCAACGACGCGCCGATCCGGGCGTACCGGGAGCAGGTGATGGCGCACGTCGCCGCCGGCCGGCCGCTGGTGGACGTGCGCTCGCCGGGCGAGTACACGGGCGAGATGCTGCACATGCCGGACTATCCGCAGGAGGGCGCGCTGCGCGGCGGGCACATCCCGGGCGCGGTGAGCAAGCCGTGGAAGTCGGCGGCGAACGACGACGGCACCTTCAAGTCGGCCGACGAGCTGCGGGCCATCTACGCCGACCAGCTCGGGCTGAGCCCGTCCGACGACGTGGTGGCGTACTGCCGGATCGGCGAGCGGTCCAGCCACACCTGGTTCGTGCTGCACCACCTGCTCGGCTACCCGCAGGTGCGCAACTACGACGGCTCGTGGACCGAGTGGGGCAACCTGGTGCGGGCCCCCGTCGTGAAGGGCGACCAGCCGGGCGGCCTGGCCGGCTGACCTGCCGCCGGGGCGCGACCCGCCATCCCGTCCCGGCCAGGACCAGCGGCCGGGACGGGGCCGGCGACGGCCCGGTCGGGTCCTGCGGTGGGCAATGTGCCGGATGCGCCGACACCGGGCCCGCCACCGGTGGAACCTGCGAGAGGAGCAGGATCCGCGACGGTGGCGAGGAGGCCGGGTTGACCCTGGATCGCAGGCTCGTCACGCTGCTCGTGCTGACCGCCGTGTTCCCGGCGGTCGAGGCCACCGTCCTGGTCGCCATGGGCTTCGTGGCGGCCGAGGGGATCGCGCCCCAGGTGAGTGCGGTCTGGCCGTACGACACGTACCACGACCTGCGGTGGCTGTTCGTCTACCACCAGTGGTGGCCGGAGTTCGTCCTCTGGCTGGTCTACGTGGCGCTCACCCGGGGCGCGCTGACCACCGTCCTCGTCGCGCTGGCCTGGCCGGTCGAGGTGCCCCGGCCGCCCGTACGCCAGCTTTTGAAGCGCAACGTCGGCATCTCCGTGGCGGTAACGGTCCTCGTCGTGCCGTGGGCGGTGATCTCGGTGGCCGCGTCGGTGGTGGCGCTGTCCTGGGTGCTGCTCGCGTCCCTGCTGCCGATGTTCCTGCTCGCGCCGTTCCTGCAACGGGCCGCCGCAGTCGGGCCGTGGTGGCGGGGGTTGCCCTCGCTGTCCCTGGTGGGGTGGACGCTGCTGAACTTCGTGGTGCTCACGATGGCCGGGGCGGTGGCGTGGAGCGTGCCCGGCTGGTGGACGGTGCCGGTGGCAGCGGCGGCGGGCGTGCTCAACGGCGTGCTGTGGAACCGGACGGTACGGGCGGCGGTGCTCGCGCCCCGGCTGCGGTGGGCCCGGGTGCCGGTGGCCCCGATCGCGGCGCTGCTGGCGCTCGTCGTGCCGCTGCTGATCCCGTCGCTGGTCAGCACGGTGCCCGGCAACCAGTTGCGCACCGAGGACGTGCTGCTCACCCGGCCGCTGCCGGCGGGGGTCACCGAGGCGGTGGTGGTGCTGGCCGGCTACGGCTCGGCGTACGGGGGCGAGCCGCCGCGCGACCCGAGGGTGGAACGGTTCTCCTATCGGGGGCTGGGCCCCGACGGCCGTCCCCTGCCCTACCGGCCGCAGGACACCACCATCTCGGTGGCGGACAGCGTCGGGCTGCTCGCCGCGCAGGTGGAGCGGCTGCACCGGCGTACCGGCCGGAAGGTGGCCCTGGTCGGGGAGAGCGAGGGGGCGATCGTGGCCCGCGCCTACCTCGCCCGGCGGCCCCATCCGGCGGTGGACGCGCTCGTCATGTTCAGTCCGCTGATCAACGCCGGCCGGGCCTACTACCCGCCGCGGGGGCGGGAGCACGGGTGGGGCGTGGTCACCGGCTGGACGCTGCGGGCCATGTTCGGGCTGGGACGGCTGGCCGGCGCGCCCGGCGACGGGCCGGACGAGCCGTTCATCCGGTCGCTGCTCGACGACGCGCCGTTCTACCGCAACCAGCTCATGTGCCCGGTGCCCGGCGTGCGGATGGTCGCCTTCCTGCCGTACACGACGGCCGCCGAGGCGCCGCCGGGCGACTACACCGGCATCCCGGTCTTCCAGACCCCGGGCGTGCACGGCGGCCTGCTCAACCGGTCCCTCGTCCAGGACCGACTGGTCAACTTCCTCAGCGGCGAGCCGGTCCAGCGGACCCGGCGGGAGTATTCCCTGTTCCAGCGGCTCGGGGCCGCCTGGCAGGCGCCCCCGCTGGCGATCTCGGCCAACCCGGTGTGGGAGGAGAGCGAGCAGCCGGACCCGGCGCTGACCGGCAAGGTCTGCCAGCCGACCCGGGAACCCGGGTAGCGCCGGTGCTCGGGCCCGGCTGGCCCTGCTCGGGCCCGGCTGGCCCTGCTCGGGCCCGGCCGCCCCGATGAGCCGGTGCGGTGGTCAGGCGCGCGTCGGCGAGCGCCGGTGCCGCAGCACCAGGCGGGCGGCGGCCAGGGCCAGCCCGAGGACGATCAGCACCCGGAGCGGGTGGTAGGTCAGGATCAGCAGGTGCGTCGCGACGGCTGCGGCGACGGCGAACAACGCGAGCCGGGCGGACCAGCGCCGGCCCAGCGGGACGAGCGCCCCCGCCACCACCAGCAGCACCCCGGCGGCGAGGCTCGCCCAGGCCCAGCCGGTGACGTCGTAGTGGTATATCGCGCCGCCCTCGATGGAGACGTACGGGTCGCCGACGAGGTCGCCGACGCCGGCCAGCACGTCGAAGACGCCCGCCCCGCCGAGCAGGATCCCCGCCAGCACCAGCGGGCGCTCGTTCGTGCCGCCGTCGACCACCGTGCCCCCCGTCCGGCCGTTCCCGAGGGCCCCGGCCCGGCCGTCGGCTCCGCCCCCTCTGGGCTTCAGGCTAGGGGCCGCCCGGCCGGGTGTCCGCCGATCACCGGGGGGAGCCGGGGTCGACTCCCCGCAGGCGACGGGCGGCCGATCGCCAGATTCGTCAGTGCGGCGATCCCGACGACCCACCCGAGACAGGATCCCTACCACCCACCGCACCCCCACCAAAGCCTCCTGCGCGATCTTGCACTTGCGGCCCCTCTTGCGCCCGGCTTGCGGGGATTCGCCGGGGCCGGAAGTGCAAGATCGCCGCTTGGGGGTGGGCGGCGAACCCGGCAGGCGGAGGAGCAGGAGGGTGGAGAGGGCGAAGGGGAGCGGTACGGGTCACCGGGTCGAGGGTCAAGTTCCGGGCGAACGGGGGCAGCCGGGCGTCAGTGATCACCGGTACGGTGGGCGCCGGCATCGGACCGGGGAGCAGCAGCGTTGGACCGCACCTTCCAGGTCGACCTCCGGGGTGTGGTCGACCTGCTCAGTCATCACCTGTACGGCAGCCCACGGGTCTACGTCCGTGAGCTGATGCAGAACGCCGTCGACGCGATCACCGCGCGCCGGGCGGGCGAGCCCGACGCCCCGGCCCTGGTGCGGATCTTTCCGCCCGAGCTGACCGGCGACGGGACGCTGCGGGTGCACGACACCGGCATCGGCCTCACCGAGGCGCAGGTGCACGAGCTGCTGGCGACCATCGGCCGCAGCTCCAAGCGCGACGAGCTGGGCTTCTCCCGGCACGAGTTCCTCGGCCAGTTCGGCATCGGGCTGCTCTCCTGCTTCCTGGTGGCCGACGAGATCCGGGTGGTCACCCGGCACGCCGACGAGCCGACGGTGCTCTGGACGGGCTACGCCGACGGCCGGTACGCCGTCGAGGTCGCCCCGGCGGCCCAGCAGCGCGCGGAGATCGGGACGACGGTGACGCTGGTCCCGCGCCGCGACGCCGACCAGTGGTTCGCCACCGCGACCGTCACCGAGCTGGCCCGGCTCTACGGGTCGCTGCTGCCGGTCACCGTGCGGGTCGGCGACACGGTCACCACCACCGGCGGGCCGCCCTGGCCGACCGCGCCGGGCACGGGCGTCGACCGGCCGGCCCTGACCCGCTACGCCCGGCAGCTCCTCGGCGTCGACCCGTTCGACGTGGTGCCGCTGTCGGTGCCCGAGGCCGGCCTGACCGGCGTCGCGTTCATCCTGCCGACCCCGGTGAACCCGGCGGCCCGCGCCGGCCACCGGGTCTACCTCAAGCGGATGCTGCTCACCGAGCACGCCGACGGGCTGCTGCCCGACTGGGCGTTCTTCGCCCACTGCGTGATCGACGCCGGGGAGCTGCGGCCCACCGCCAGCCGCGAGGCGCTCTACGAGGACGCCCTGCTCACCGCCACCCGGGAGGCCCTCGGCGAGCAGGTGCGCGGCTGGCTGGTCCGGCTGGCCCGGCACGACCCGCGCCGGCTCGGCGAGTTCCTCCAGGTGCACCACCTCGGCGTGAAGGCGCTCGCCGTGCACGACGACGAGATGCTCCGCCTGGTCGACCGGTGGTGGCCGATGGAGACCAACGTCGGCACCCTCACCCTGGCCGAGTTCCGGCAACGCCACGGCGTGCTCCGGTACGCGGCCAGCCTGGACGAGTTCCGCCAGCTCGCCGCCGTCGCCGCCGCGCAGGACCTGGCGGTGGTCAACGCGGGCTACACCTACGACACGGAGCTGATCGAGCGGCTGCCGACGGTGGACCGGTCGGTGCTCATCGAGCGGCTGGAACCGAGCGACCTGACCACCCGCTTCGACGCCGTCGACCCGGCCGTCGAGTTGACGCTGCGGCCGTTCCTCGCCGCGGCGCAGCGGGCCCTGGAGCGGCTCGGCTGCGAGGTGGTGGTGCGGGCGTACGACCCGGTGTCGCTGCCCGCGCTCTACCTGGTCAGCCGGTCGGCGGCGTTCAACGACCAGCTCGCCGCGACCCGGGACGCCGCCGACGAGCTGTGGGGCGGGGTGCTCGACGCGCTCGCCGCGTCCGCCCCGCCGGACCGCCCGCAGCTCGTGCTCAACCACCGCAACCCACTGGTCCGCCGGGTCACCACCCTCGACGACCCGGAGCTGGTCGGGCTCGCCGTCGAGGCGCTGTACGGGCAGGCCCTGCTGCTCGGGCACCACCCGATCCGCGCGGCCGACGCCGCGCTGCTGAACAGTTCCTTCCTCGGCCTGCTCGGCCGGGCCGTACCGGGACGGGAGTGAGTGGCATCGATGAGTGACGACGAGCTGTGGCGGATGCTGCACGACAGCAGCGACATGCCGTACGGCGCCGGGCGCACGGCCGCCCTGGAGCAGCTGCTGCGCCGCGCCGACACCGGCGACGACCGGCACCTGGCGTTCGCGGTGCGGATGCACGCCACCACCGCGTACGTCTACGGCGGCGAGCCGGCGAAGTCCTTCGTCACCTTCTCCTGGTGCCTGGCCGAGTTCGACCGGGACCCGCAGCCCTACCACGAGCGCTACGCCCACCAGCTCCTCTGGCACTTCAAGTACATGGTCAACGCGATGCTGAAGTTCCCCGAGCTGCCGCTGGACCGCACGTACGCGGTGCTCGACGACATGCAGCGCCGGTACGCCAACGCGGGGCACAGCCTCCAGGCCGTGCACAAGCACCGCTACCTGGTCGCCGACCACGTGGGCGACGCCGAGGCCGCGCAGCGGTGGTACCAGGAGTGGCTGACCGCCCCGCGCGACGAGCTGTCCGACTGCGCCGGCTGCGATCCCACCACCCAGGTCGCCCACCTGGCCCACGCGGGCCGGCACGACGAGGCGGTGGCGGTGGCCGAGCCGGTCCTCGCCGGCCGGCTGACCTGCACGGAGCAGCCGCAGGCGATCCTCACCGCGCTGCTGCTGCCCTACCTCCGTTCGGGGCGGGGCGACGCGGCGCGGGACGCGCACCGGGAGGCGTACCGGCGGCTGCGGGGCAACCTGTCGGACCTGTGGGACATCGGCGACCACGTCGAGTTCTGCACGCTGACCGGCAACGAGGCGCGGGCCGTGGAGATCGTCGAGCGGCACCTCGACTGGCTGGACCGCGCGCCCACCCCGGCCGCCGCGATGCACTTCGCGGCCACCGCTGCCGCCGCGCTGCGCCGCGCCGCCGCAGCCGGCGACGTCACCCTGCACCGGCGGGCGGCCGGCGACCGGCCGGCGGGCGAGGTGTCCGCCGCCGCGCTCGCCGCCGAGCTGACCGACACGGCGACCGCGCTCGCCGCGCGGTTCGACGCCCGCAACGGCACGACCCACCAGTCGGAGTGGATCGCCCGGCGGCTGGCCGCCGCCCCCGACGGCGAGCACCTGCCGCTGTCGGCCAGCCTCCGCCGCCGCCCGAGCCGCCGGCCCGAGCCGCCGGCGACGCCGGCCCCGGCGGCCACCGTGCCGGCCGGGGCCACCGCCGACGAGCTGCTCGACCTGGCCGACGAGCGCTGGCGTACGCACGACCGGGCGGGCTTCGCCGCCGCGCTGGCCGCCTACGACGAGCGGTTCGGGGCGACCGGGCAGCCGCCCCGGACGGCGGCGCGACGGCTGGAGCTGCGGGCCGGCGAGCTGACCGACGCCGACGGCCCGCAGGCGGCGCAGGAGGCGAACCGGGCGGCGCTGGCCGCGTACCGGGAACTGCCGGACCCGGTGCGGGAGCAGGTGGTCGCCGGCCGGCTCGGCGCGCTGCTCTGCCTCACCGGCGACGGCGAGGAGGGGCTGGCGCTGGCGCGGGACGCCGCCGACTTCCTCGCCGGGCACGGCGACGCCCGGGAGCGGGCCGCCGCGCACGACCGGCTCGCCCTCGCCCTGGCGCACCTCCAGCGCTGGGAGGAGGCGCTGGCCGCCGCCGACCGGGCGGCGGCCGAGGCCGACGTCGACCCGTGGCTGGCCGCCCGGGTGGCGCTGCACCGCGCGCACGTGCTGGAGGAGCTGGAGCGGCCGGAGGAGTTCCGGGCGGCGGCCGAGCTGGCCCGCCGGCTCACCCGCGAGGTGGGCGTGGGCGAGCTGGTCACCGCCGCCACCCTGGCGTACGCGCGGGCGACGGACGACCCGGCCGAGCGGGTGGCCGCCTGCGACGAGGCGCTGGAGACGGCCCCGGCGCAGGCCCGGCTGCCGGTGCGGGTGTTCCGGGCGCGGGCCCTGCTGGGCGCGGACCGGGCGGCCGAGGCGGTGGAGGACTTCGCCGAGGCGGTGACCCTCTGCGTGGAGCAGGGCGCCGACGGGGACGCCTTCCTGCGCTGGGAGCTGGCGAACGCCTACCGGGCGGCCGGGCGGCCGGCGGAGGCGGCCGAGGTGGCGGAGGAGGCGGTGCTCGGGCTGGACCGGCTCGGGGCGCAGGCCGAGGCGGACCGCTGCCGGCACCTGCTGGCCGGGATCTACGTCGACCTCGGTGAGCTGGAGCCGGCGCTGGCCCTGCTGGACCAGCTCGCCCGCAACCTCGACGGCCCCGACAACCTGCCGCACCGGGCGCAGGTGCTGGAGGAGGCCGGGGGCCTGCTCTACGACGCCGACCGGGACGCGCTGGCCGCGCAGCGGTTCGCCGAGGCGGCCACCGCCTACCGGCTGGCCGGCGCGCCGGTCGACGAGCTGCGCGCCCGCCGCCGAGAGGCCGACGCCCTGAACTGGTCCGGGGACGTGCCGGCGGCGGTGCGTGCCGTCGGGGTGGTGGACGGGCTCGCCGCCGCGCTGACCGGTCGGCCGGAGGTGCCGCCGGTGGTGACGTACGAGGCGGCGCTCGCGGCGGAGGTCGGTGCCCGGGTGCTGGCCGCCGACGACCGGCCGGACGACGGGCTGGACCGGCTGGCCGGGGTGCCGGCCCGGCTGCGGTCGATCGAGGCGTTCGGCGAGGCGGCCCGGGTGGAGCTGCTCGGTGGCGAGCTGCTGATGCGCGCGGGCCGGCCGGGCGAGGCGGAGCCGCGCCTGCGGGAGGTGCTCGGCGGCCTGCCCCCGGGCTCCCGGCCGGCGTCCCAGGCGGCGTGGCTGCTCGCCCGGGTGCTCGACGAGCTGGGCCGCCCGGACGAGGCGGAGGCGGTCCGGGCGGAGCACGGCCTGGGCGACGACGACTGACGGGGCCGACGGCACGACTGACGGGGCCTGACGGCACGGGTGACGGGCGACGACGACTGACGGGCCGACGACGGCTGCGGCTGCCTGGGCGACGACGATTGACGAGTCGACGACGACTGATGGTGCGACCACGGCTGGCGGGGGCCGACCGGCGGGTAACCTAGGCGTCCGGGCGGGTCTAGGCTTGCCGGGTGACGGTGGAACAGCGGGCACGGGGAGCGGCGAGCGGCGTGGCGGGCACTGGCAGGAGACGGTCGCGGCGGGACGAGATCCTGGAGATCGCGGTCGGGCTCTTCGCCGCCCGGGGCTACCACGGCGTGTCGATGGACGACATCGGCGCGGCGGCGGGCGTCACCGGCCCTGCCCTCTACCACCACTTCGCCGGCAAGGAGGCGATGCTGGCCGCCGCGCTGATCCCGGTCAGCGAGGGGCTGCTCGACGGCGGGCGGGAACGGGTCACCGGCCATTCCGCCGATCCGCGCGCGGCGCTGGAGTCGCTGATCGACTTCCACGTCGAGTTCGCGTTGGCCAACCCGGCCGTGATCGCCCTGCACCTGCACGAGCTGGACCGGCTGCCCGACGAGCCGCGCCGCCGCATCCGCCGCCTCCAGCGGCTCTACGTGGAGCAGTGGGTGACGGTGCTGACCGCGCTGCACCCGGGCCTGCCCGACGGCGAGGCGCGGGTGCTGGCGCACGCGGCGTTCGGCCTGATGAACTCGACGCCGTTCCTCGGCGGCGAGGTGGATCGGCAGCGGCGGGCCGCGCTGCTGCGCGCCGCCACGCTGGCCGCCCTCCTCGCCGAGGCCGACGCCGACGCCTGAGCCCCTGCCCCACCCGGGCTCGACCGGGACAAGTCGCTCCGCGCCGGGCTCGACCGGGACAAGATCGTGCTCGATCAGGGAAACAGTGATGTCGTTCCCCGGCGGATGCCACTCTTTCCAGGATCGAGCACGATCTTCTGCCTGCGTCGCCCGGTATGTCGAGTATGTCGACACCAGCCCTGGCCTCATCGCCCCGGACGGTCAGTGGCGCTCGGTCCGGTGAGGGCGGGTCGGGGAGAGCCAGCCGAGGAAGCGGGCGTGCATCGTCGCCCTGTCGGGCCGGCCGCCGAGCCGGTACGTGTCGTCCATGGCGTCCCGCATCGCGGCGGCCAGGTAGAACGCGAGCGCGACGCTGTGGCCGTGGAACTCGACGGGCAGGTCGAGCCGCGCGGCCGGGCAGGGCCACTGAGCGGCGCAGACCCGGCAGAGCCAGGCGGGGCGCATCGGTAGGTGCCGGCGGGGCATCACGGCACGAGCGCGGGGCACCGGGGGACCCGGGCGGGACATCAGCGCACCCGGGCCGGGCTCGTGCCTCGGGCGGGCGCGGCCTGCCGCAGGGCCGGGTTCGTGCCCCGGGCCGGCGGGGCCTGCCGCGGAGTCCCGGCGAGTCGGTGCAACCCCTCGCGCAGCACGAACAGCTCGCGCTTGGCGACGGCGTCGCCCCGGGCGTCCAACTCGTACGCCTCGATCCACGTCCAGCCGTGGTAGGTGTGCCGGTCCGGCACCTCGCGGATGACCCGCACGGTGATCGGCTCGACGAACTGCGGGCTCGCGGCGCGGGTCAGGCGCAGCACGTCGCCCGGAGCGATCGACCGGCCGGTCACCGCAGCCTTCCGGCCCCGCCGCCTTCCGGCCCCGCCGCCTGCCGGTCACCGCCGCCTCCCGGCCCCGGCGGTCGTCGGCGCGGTGGTCCTGCTCGGTTCGGCATCTGCTTCCCCTGTCCGTAGCCGGTGGAGAGGGGACCGCCCGCGCCTGGTGCGCAGGACCGGCCGGGCGGCCCCCTCGACGAACGCGGGCGGGGGCTTCTCCGCCCTCCCGACCCACGCCGTCCCGATGACAGCCTGCCCAGGGTTGCGGCGCAATCACACAGCGTTAGATGATTTCCTTCGGACGTTCCGTAGGTTCCTGAAGGGACTCAGGCATGAATCATGCGTTCGTCACGGCCCTCGCCGAGGCGTCGGAGACCGCCGAGAGCTTGGCAGGTCGCATAGGGCTCCACCCGAAGACCGTTGCCCGCTGGGCGAACCCCGGGCGCATTCCGCAGACCCGGCATCGTGGCGAAGTCGCGAGGATCCTCGGCAAGGATGTGGCAGACCTCTGGCCGGATGCCCTGCGCCGCGAGCCGGTGTGGTTCCGGCCGTGGGTCGACATCGAGCGCGAGGCGGTCGCCATGCGCGCCTTCGAGTTGGCCTGGGTGCCGGGCCTGTTGCAGACCGAAGCGTACGCCCGCGCCACGTTCCACGGGCAGCCCCTGTCGCCGGCCGAGGTCGACGACCTGGTGGTGGCCCGCATCGCCCGGCAGGCGATCCTCACCTGCGACCGGGCACCCATGACCGTCGTCGTCATCGACGAGCAGGTGATCCGCCGGGTGCCGGCCGGCGGGCGGTCGATCATGGCCGCCCAGCTCGCCCGCCTGGTGACCTGCGCGGAGCTGCCGGCCGTCCAACTGCACATCGTCCCCCGCGACGCCCCGACCTATCCGGGGCTCGACGGCCCCTTCACGATCGCCGAGCTTCCCGGCGGGACGCGGGTGGCCCACGTGGACAGTCAGGCCCAGGCGCAGATCATCGATCAGGCCGCCCAACTTGCTACGCTCGAACGACGGTGGGAGCGGATCCGGGGTGAGGCCCTGTCGCGGTCGCAGTCCCTGGATCTCCTGAGGGAGGCGGCAGCAGCATGGACATGACCGGCGCGCAGTGGCGCAAGAGCACCCGCAGCGGCGGCAACGGCGGCAACTGCGTCGAGGTCGCCGACAACCTGCCCGGCGTCGTCCTCGTCCGCGACACGAAGGACCGCGACGGCGGCACCCTCTCCTTCTCGCCGGCCTCCTGGCGCGGCTTCCTCACGCTGGCGAAGCGCGTCGCCTGACCCGCTCACCCGGCGGCCCTTCGCCCCACAGCCCTCCCGCCTACAGCACCTCCACCCGCAGTCCTTCCGCCCGCAACCCCGTCGACCCGCAGGCCCTCGCATCCGCCGAGGGCCTGTGCTGTGTCCGCAGCAGCTCGACACGGGCGGCTGAACCCGCCCCGCCGCCACGCGCTTGACTCGTGGACGCTCCGTCACCCATGGTTCCCTGGCATCGTCCCCACCCCTGGACGCTGGAGGAGAACATGATCGAATCGCTGCTGGTGGCCAACCGCGGCGAGATCGCCCGTCGGATCATCCGAACCGCGAACCGGCTCGGCATCCGCGCGATCGCTGTCCACTCGGAGGCCGACGCCGGCCTGCCGTTCGTGACCGAGGCCGACGAGGCCGTCTGTGTGGGACCGGCGAACCCGGCCCAGAGCTACCGCAACGTCGAGGCCATCCTCGCCGCCGCCAAGTCGACCGGCGCGCAGGCGATCCACCCCGGTTACGGCTTCCTGTCGGAGAACGCCGACTTCGCCCGTACCGTCGAGAGCAGTGGGCTGATCTGGGTCGGGCCCGGCGCGGACGCGATCTCCGCGATGGGCGACAAGATCAACGCCCGGAACCTGATGGCGGCGGCCGGGGTGCCGGTCGCCCCCGGCACCACCGAACCGGCCGCCGACCTGGACGCGGCGGTCGCCGCCGCGGCCGAGATCGGCTACCCGGTGATGGTCAAGGCCGCAGCGGGCGGCGGCGGCATGGGCATGGGCGTGGCCGCCGACGAGGCGGCGCTGCGCAGCGAGTACGACAAGGTGCGCGCGTTCGCCGCGCGGATGTTCGGCGACGGGTCGGTGTTGATCGAGCGCTACTTCCCCCGGGTACGCCACGTCGAGGTGCAGATCCTCGGGCTGGCCGACGGCCGGGTGGTGGCGCTCGGCGAGCGGGAGTGCTCGGTGCAGCGCCGCAACCAGAAGCTCGTCGAGGAGTCCCCGTCCCCGGCGGTCTCGCCGGAGCTGCGCGCCCGCCTCCTGGCCGCCGCCGTGCGGGCCGGCGAGGCGGTGGGCTACCGCAACGCGGGCACGGTGGAGTGTCTCTTCGACCCCGCCACGCAGGAGTTCTTCTTCCTGGAGATGAACACCCGCCTCCAGGTCGAGCACCCCGTCACCGAGCTGGTCTACGGCGTGGACCTGGTGGAGGAGCAGCTCCGGGTCGCCGCCGGCCTCGCGCCGACGTTCGACCCGGACGCGCTCGCCCCGCGCGGTCACGCCATCGAGCTGCGGATCAACGCCGAGGACCCGAAGCGCTTCCTGCCCGGCCCCGGCGTGATCACGACGTGGCGCGAGCCGGCCGGCGAGGGCGTGCGGGTCGACTCCGGCTACGTCGACGGCAACACGGTCACCCCGTTCTACGACAGCCTGCTGGCCAAGCTGATCGTCGACGGCCGCGACCGGGCGGAGGCGATCGAGCGGGCCCGCGCGGCGGTCGCCGCGTTCGAGGTGGCCGGCCCCAAGTGCAACCTGCCGTTCTTCGCCGAGCTGTTGGAGAACGACGAGTTCCTCTCCGGCGACTACGACACGGGCATCGTCTCCCGCATGCGCTGACCGCCGCTGTTGATCGCCGCTGTTGACCGCCCCGCCCCGCCGCCCGGCCAGGGGCGGGGCGGCCTGGCGGCGGGGCGCGGGGTTCTGGTTGTCTGGAGGGACCATTGGTCGTCCGGCTTCGTCCCGTCGGCCGCCCTCACGAGGGGCGGCGGCGCGTGCGGCACCACCGGCGGCCCGACGTCACAGCGAGGTGACCATGAGCCAGATGCCAGCGGCGGTCTCGATCCGGGAGGTCGGGCCGCGCGACGGGCTCCAGAACGAGGAGCCCATCCCGACCGATGCCAAGGTGCGGCTGCTCGACGCGCTCTCCGGCACCGGCGTGCGCCGCATCGAGGCGGTGTCGTTCGTGCACCCCAGGGCGATCCCGCAGATGGCCGACGCGGACGAGGTGTGGCGGCGGGCGGCGAAGGCCGACGGGGTGCGCTACTCGGCGCTGGTGCCGAACACCCGGGGCGCGCAGCGGGCCCTGGCGGCCGGGTTCACCGAGATCGAGGTGGTGGTCTCGGCCAGCGACACGCACAACCGGCGCAACGTCAACCGGTCCACCGCCGAGTCGCTCGACGACATCGCCGAGCTGATCGACCTGCTGCACGGTGCCGGGGCCACGGCCGAGGTGATCGTGGCGACCAGCTTCGGCTGCCCGTACGAGGGGGACGTCGACCCGGCGCGGGTCGCCGCCATCGTCGACCGGGTGGTCCGCGACGGCGCGGACCGGGTCGCGTTCGGCGACACCACGGGCATGGGCACGCCGCGCCGGGTCCGCGAGCTGATCAGCGCGGTACGCGACCGCAACGCGCACGTCCCCGTGCTGCTGCACTTCCACAACACCCGGGGCACGGCGCTGGCCAACCTGCTGACGGCGCTGGAGCTGGGGGTGACCGAGTTCGACGCCAGCGTCGGCGGCCTCGGCGGCTGCCCGTACGCGCCGGGGGCCAGCGGCAACCTGGCCACCGAGGAGGCGGTGCACATGCTGCACGACATGGGCATCGACACCGGCATCGACCTGGCGGCCCTGGTCGAGGTGGCGGAGCTGGCCGAGGAGCTGCTCGGCAAGAAGCTGCCCTCCGGCGTCCTGCGGGCGGGCCCGCGCACCCGGCTGACGCCCCTGCCGGCCTGACGCCCTGCCCGCCCGACCGGGCGAAGAGGCCGGGAGACGCGGCGGAGGGCCGGGAGACGCGGCGGAGGGGCCGGCGGTGTGCCGGCCCCTCCGGTGTTCCCGCTCGGTCAGCTCACCGGGGCGAGCGCGGCCGGCCAGCTGTCCTGGAAGACGGTCGACCCGCTGTCCGTGCCCCGCTCGGTGCTGCGGGTGCCGGCGAACAGGCTGGTCACCCGGCTCGCCTCGGCGCTGCTCGGGTACGGGTTGGTGCAGCTCGTGCCGGCGCTGCCGCCGGACATCAGGATCGCGCAGTTGCCGTTGTAGTTGTCGGGCAGGCCGAGGATGTGCCCGATCTCGTGGGTCATGATCCGCAGCGGGCTGTACTGGGCGGCCTGCTGGGTGTCGATGTAGACCCGCCCGTTGCCGAGGCTGGTCCGCACGGCGTACGAGCCGCCGCCGGTGATCTGGTAGATCCGGAGGTTGGTGCCGCAGTTCGCGGTCAGCGTCAGGTTCGACGTGGCGTTGTTCCAGATCGTGGCGGCCTGGTTGGCGATGCTGGCGTAGCTCGGGGCCTGGCTGGTGTTGTAGCAGATGGTCATGGCAGCGGACGCGGGCGACGGGTTGGCGAGGGTGACGCCGAGGGTCGCACCGGCCGTGGCGAGCATCGCGACCAGGGTCCGGCTGATTCGTGAGGCCATCGCTGACTCCAATCCGGGAGGGGGTGACGGGAGCCTAACGAGAATCATCTACGCATTTCAATATTTGGATCACGATCGGTCGATTCGTGGCGCGCCGGCGTCGGGTGCGCCCCGGGGTCGCCGATCGGGCGGCGGATGAGCTAACCTAACGATCGTTCAGGGTGGCCGGCGTGCCCGTGCGGCGGCCGGCGCGGTGGCGGCGATGGGGAGTCGGCGTGACGCTCGACGGTGAGGCACTGGAGCAGCTGCGCAAGCGCGCGAGGGCCGGCGGTGCGGACAAATACCACGCGGCCAACTCGGCCAAGGGCAAGCTCTTCGCCCGCGAGCGGGTGGCGCTCCTGGTCGACGAGGGCTCGTTCGTCGAGGACGGCCTCTACGCGAACGCCCTGGCCGACGGCCTGCCCGCCGACGGCGTCGTCACCGGCACCGCCGCCATCGACGGCCGGCCGGTCTGCCTGATGGCCAACGACTCCACGGTCAAGGCGGGCAGCTGGGGCGCGCGTACCGTCGAAAAGATCATCCGGATCATCGAGCGCGCCTACTCGACCGGCGTGCCGATGGTCTACCTGGTCGACTCGGCCGGCGCGCGCATCACCGACCAGGTCGACCTGTTCCCCGGCCGACGCGGCGCCGGGAAGATCTTCTGGAACCAGGTCCGCGCCTCCGGCTCCATCCCCCAGGTCTGCGCGCTGTTCGGGCCGAGCGCGGCCGGCGGGGCCTACATCCCGGCCTTCTGCGACGTGGTGGCGATGGTCGACGGCAACGCCAGCATGTACCTCGGCTCCGACCGGATGGTCGAGATGGTGACCGGCGAGAAGACCACCCTGGAGGCGATGGGCGGGGCGCGCGTGCACTGCGCCGAGTCCGGCGTCGGGCACTTCCTCTGCAAGACCGAGGCCGAGGCGCTCGACGTGGTCCGCCGCTACCTGTCCTACCTGCCGGCCAACTGGACCCAGCCGCCGCCGGCCGCCGAGGCGACCCCCGCGCCGGCCAAGGCCGACCTGGCCGCGCTCGTGCCGGCCAGCGAGCGGCAGGCGTTCGACATGCGCCGGTACGTCAAGGGCCTGCTCGACGACGGCAGCTTCTTCGAGATCCAGGCGCTCTGGGCCCGGGAGCTGACCATCGGCTTCGGCCGGCTCGACGGCGAGGTCGTCGGCGTCGTCGGCAACAACTCGATGTTCAAGGGCGGCGTGCTCTTCGTCGACTCGGCCGACAAGGCGACCCGGTTCGTGCAGCTCTGCGACGCGTTCAACGTCCCGCTGCTGTTCCTGTCCGACGTGCCCGGGTTCATGGTGGGCAGCGCGGTGGAGAAGCAGGGCATCATCCGGCACGGGGCCAAGATGATCACGGCGATCTCCGAGGCGACGGTGCCGAAGATCTGCGTGGTGGTCCGCAAGGCGTACGGCGCGGGCCTCTACGCGATGGCCGGTCCCGGCTTCGAGCCCGACGCGACGATCGCCCTGCCCACCGCGAAGATCGCGGTGATGGGGGCCGAGGCAGCCGTCAACGCCGTCTACGCCAACAAGATCGCGGCCATCGCCGACGAGGCGGAACGGGCCGCCTTCGTCGCCGCCAGGCGCGCCGAGTACGAGCGCGACATCGACGTCGTCCGCCTGGCCAGCGAGCTGGTGGTCGACGCGATCGTCGAGCCGCACGACCTGCGCGCCGAGCTGGTCCGCCGCTACGCCGCCGCCCGCACCAAGGACCGGAGCTTCTCCCGCCGCCGGCACGGCGTCACCCCGGTCTGACCCACCCCGTCGGCGTCACGAGCGCCCGGCGGAGGACTGCGTACAGGAGGAACCGATGGACTTCCGGCTCACCGAGGAGCAAGAGGCGCTGCGGTCCAGCGTGCGGGACTTCGCCCGCGAGGTGGTCGCCCCGGTCATCGCCGAGCACTACGAGAAGCACACCTTCCCGTACGAGGTGATCCGGCAGATGGGCAAGATGGGCCTGTTCGGTCTGCCCTTCCCCGAGGAGCACGGCGGCATGGGCGGCGACTACTTCGCGCTCTGCCTGGCCCTGGAGGAGCTGGCGCGGGTCGACTCCAGCGTGGCGATCACCCTGGAGGCGGCGGTCTCCCTCGGCGCGATGCCGATCTTCCGCTTCGGCACGGCCGAGCAGCGGGAGCGGTGGCTGCCGAGGCTGCTCAGCGGCGAGGCGCTCGCGGGCTTCGGCCTCACCGAGCCCGGCACCGGCTCGGACGCGGGCGGCACCCGGACCCGGGCCGTCCTCGACGAGTCCACCGACGAGTGGGTGATCAACGGCTCGAAGGCGTTCATCACCAACTCGGGCACCGACATCACCGCGCTGGTCACGGTCACCGCCGTCACCGGCACCCGGCCGGACGGCAGCAAGGAGCTGTCCACGATCATCGTCCCGTCCGGCACCCCCGGGTTCACGGTCGCCCCGGGCTACTCGAAGGTCGGCTGGACCGCCTCGGACACCCACGAGCTGACCTTCGACGACTGCCGGGTGCCGGCGGCCAACCTGCTCGGCGAGCGCGGCCGGGGCTTCGCCCAGTTCCTGCGCATCCTCGACGAGGGCCGCATCGCCATCGCCGCCCTGGCCGTCGGCCTCGCCCAGGGCTGCGTGGACGAGTCGATCAAGTATGCGAGCCAGCGCCAGGCGTTCGGCCAGCCGATCGGCAACTACCAGGCCATCCAGTTCAAGATCGCCGACATGGAGCTGAAGGCGCACACCGCCCGCCTGGCCTACTACGACGCGGCCGCCCGGATGCTGGCCGGCGAGCCGTTCAAGCGGCAGGCGGCGATCGCCAAGCTGCACGCCAGCACGGTCGCCGTCGACAACGCCCGGGAGGCGACCCAGATCCACGGCGGCTACGGCTTCATGAACGAATACCCGGTGGCCCGGTTCTGGCGCGACTCGAAGATCCTGGAGATCGGCGAGGGCACCAGCGAGGTCCAGCGCATGATCATCGCCCGCGACCTCGGCCTGTGAAAGGAAGGGCCCCCTATTAACGCCTGAGGTAGAGAAGGGTCCCCTTCTCACGCCGGTAAGCTCCCGGGCGGGGCGCTGTCGGATATTTGTGCCGGTCAGCGTCGGCAGGGCGACGGTTGGCTGACGACAGTCACACCCGATCCGTACCCTTCCTGCCCATGGCTCCCGATCATGGCCGTCCGCCGGGCGCGGACGGTCGTACCGGACTGTCCGCCCTGCTGCGCGCGCACCGGCACGCCGCCGGCCTCACCCAGTCCGACCTGGCCGCCCGCGCGGGGGTCGGGGTGCGGACGGTCCGCGACCTGGAGCGGGGCCGGTCCGCGCGGCCGCAGCGGACCACCGTCGACCTGCTGGCCGGCGCACTCGGCCTCGCCGGGCCCGCCCGGGCGGCGTTCGTCGCCGCCGCCCGGGGGACGACGCCGGCCGACCCCGCCCGCGCGGCCGACGAGCCACCCGCCGCCCCGCCGCCGTCGGTCCCCCACCCGGTCGGCGTCGGGCCGTCGTCGGCCGCCCACCCCGGGGGTACGCCGATCGCGCTCCCGCCCCCCGTCGCGCTGATCGGCCGGGAGCGGGACGTCGCCGAGCTCGTCGAGCTGCTCACCGCCGACCACGGCCCGCCCGTGGTCAGCCTCGTCGGGCTGGCCGGCGTGGGCAAGACGGCGCTGGCCCTGGCGGTCGCCCACGCCGTCGCCGGGCGGGCTCCCCGCGAGGTCGCCGGGGTGCTCGTCGGGGAGGGCTCGGACCCGGCCGACGTGCTCTCCGCAGCGGCGGCGGCCTTCGGCGCGGCCCGCGCCTCCGACCTCGCGGTGCAACTGGCGGCCCGCCCGGCGCTGCTGCTGATCGACGCGGTGGAGCGGGCGCCCGACCCGGTGGCCGGGGCGCTGCACCGGCTCGCGGGGGCGGTGCCCACGCTGCGGGTGCTGGTCACCGGGCGGCACCCGGTCGGCGTGCCCGGCGAGCGGGTCTGGCCCGTGCCGCCGCTGGACGTGCCGCCGCCCGAGCTCGACCCGGCCGGGCCGGACGTGCTGGCCGGCTATCCGGCGGTGGCGCTGTTCACGGCGCGGCTGGCCCGGGTGCGGCGGGAGCCGCCGGACCCGGACGAGCTGCCGGCCCTCGCCGCGCTGGCCCGCCGGCTGGGTGGGCTGCCCCTCGCCATCGAGCTGATGGCCGCCCGGGGGCGCATCCTCGACCTCAACGAGCTGCTCGACCGGTACGGCGACCGCGTCCTCGACCTTGCCACCTCGCCGGCCCAGCGGCCCGACCCCGGGTGGACGCCGGGAGGCGGGGCGACGGTCACCCTGCGGGACGCGGTGGCGGCCAGCTACCGCCTCCTCGCCCCGGACGAGCGGGCCGCCCTGCGTCGGCTCTCCGTGTTCCGCAACCGTTGGTCGGTGGAGCTGGCCGAGGAGATGCTGGCCGACGACGCCGACCCGGAGGGAACTGTCTCGATCGATCCGGTGCCGCTGCTGGACCGGTTTCTCCAGCTCGGCCTGCTGAGCGTGCGGGGGACCGGCCCGTTCCGGTTCCGGCTGCTCGACGCGGTCCGGGAGTTCGCCACCGAGCGGAAGATCGGCGCCGGGGAACGGCACGACGTCCGGCGGCGGCACGCCGAGGTCTTCGCGCGGCTGGTGGCCCGGACCGCTCCCGACCTGGCCGGCCCGCTGCTGACCTCGGCCGTGCGCCGCCTCGACGAGGCGACCGGCGACATCACCGCCGCGCTGGCCCACGCCGCCGTCGACGACCCGACGACGGCGCTCCGGCTGGCCGTCGGGCTGGCCCGCTGGTGGCGGTTCCGGGGCCGGGACGTCGTCGGGCGGCAGTGGCTGCGGCGGCTGCTGGCCGACCCGCGTACCGCCGCCGCCGATCCGGGGTTGCGCGCCCGGGCGGTGCTGGGCGCGGCCCGGCTCGCCGTCGAGCACGGCGCGGCGGAGCAGGAGCTGGCGGCGGCTCGCGACGCCTGGGCCATCCTGCACCGGGCCGGCGACGTGGCCGGGGAGCTGGAGGCGCGGGCGGTGCTCTGCGCCCTGCTGGGCGCGACCGGGGGCCACGACGAGGCGCGCGACCAGGCCGCCGCCGTCCTCGCCCTGGCCACCCGGCACGGGCGGCTGCGCGACATGGCCGTGGCGCAGCACAGCCTCGCCTGGCACGACATCCGGGTGGGCGACCTGGCCGGGGCGCGGCGTCGCCTGGCGGCCATGGACCGGTTGGCCGCCCAGTCCGGCGACCGGCGGCTGCGCCTGCTGGCGCGGGCCGACCTGGCCGAGGTCACCCGCCTGGAGGGCCGGTACGCCGACGCCGTGGAGCAGGGCCGCCGGGTGGCCGCCGGGCTGGTGGAGGTCGGCGACCCGGGGCACCGGCGGCGGGCCCTCGGCACGATCGGCCTGGCGCTGGCCCAGGACGGGCGGCCCGACGAGGCGGCCGAGGTGCTGGCGGGGCTGCGCACCTGCGCGGCGGGTGACGCGGCGCTCGGCACCGAGCTGCTGGGCGGCCGGCCGGGCGAGTCCCGGTTCGAGGACGGGATCTGCGCGCTCATCGAGGCGAACATCGCCCTGCACCGGGCCGATCGTGAGCTGGCGGCCGAGTGGTTCGCCGCCGCGGCGGAGGGCACCGTCGCCGGCCAGGACCGGCGGGACCTGGTGGAGGCGCTCGTCGGGCTGGCGGCGAGCACCCGGGACGCGGCCGTGCTCGACCGTCTCGACGCCGCCTGTCGGCGGAGCGGGATCAGCCTGCTGCCCCGGGAGGCCGAGGTGCTGGCTCCACTGCGGCGGCCCGGTCGGCCGGAGCCGACCGGGCCCGCCCGGAGATGTTGACGCGGGGGCGGCGCGAGCGAAGAAGCCCCCTGGTTTTACCCCTCGCTCATCGCCCGCGCCGGCACCCCCCGGTGCGCCCCCGCTGAGAGAACAGTAGCCACTCCCGGCGGGGAGATTTGTCCGCTTAATGCCGTTTGTTGCCGCTGGTGGGGCGGTTCTGCCGGTCTTTCTGCCGGTGCCCCTCCCCCTCGGTGCGGCCGGGCCCGTCGACGTGCAGGTCCCGCCCGCCGGGTGTCAGGAGGGGGTGGCCTCCGGCGGGACCGGATCGGTGCTGCCGGCGGTCGCGCCCGGATGCACCGCGTCGCGTACGCGCCGGAGGCCGTGAAGGAGGGCGCGCAGCTCCTCCGGCTCCAGCTGGCCGGTGAACCACTCCTCGATGATCTTCAGGTGCCCGGGGAGGGTCTGGTCCAGGCGCTGCAACCCGGCGGCGGTGACCACCGCGTACGAGCTGCGTCGGTCCGATGGGCAGGCCCGGCGGCAGAGCAGGCCGTCGCGTTCCATCCGGTCGACCACCCGGGTCACGCCGCTGGTGGAGAGCGAGGTCTGCGCGGCGAGGTCGGTCATGCGCAGCTGGTTGCCGGGCGAGCGGGCGAGGCGGGTGAGCACCTCGAACTCGACCGGAGAGAGCCCGTGCTCCTCGAACTGGGCGGCGAACCGGGCCGACAGCCCGGCGTGCGCCTCGACGAGGAGACCGACGGCGGTGATCCGGGGGTCGTCGAACACGTTCTGGTCCACGAGTTCATCATAGCAATACTTGACACACGGAATATTGCTCTGTCTATAGTTGCTCCGTCAGTCGTTGGGGCACTTAACGAACTCTCTCCTGGAGGACAGCACCATGACCAGCAGCAACGGATCGGTTACCCGCGAGTGGGAGGGCCTCACGATCCCGGCGGCCGGCACCTACCTGCTGGACGTCGCCCACAAGCGGGTCGGCTTCGTCGCCCGGCACATGATGGTCAGCAAGGTGCGCGGCGAGTTCGCCGACGCGAGCGCCACCATCACGATCGCCGAGGACCCGATGCAGTCGTCGGTCTCCGCGACCATCCAGGCCGCCAGCATCAGCACCGCCCAGGCCGACCGGGACGCCCACCTGCGCAGCCCCGAGTTCCTGGACGTCGAGGCCTTCCCGACCCTGGAGTACCGCAGCACGGGCGTCAAGTCCCGCGACGGCAACGAGTTCGTCCTCACCGGTGAGCTGACCATCAAGGGCGTGACGCGCGCGGTGGAGCTGGAGGTCGAGTTCGAGGGCGTCGGCCGCAGCCCGTTCGGCCAGGACATCTTCGGCTTCTCCGCCAGCACCGAGATCGACCGCGAGGACTTCGGCCTGACCTGGAACGTCGCCCTGGAGACGGGCGGCGTGCTGGTCGGCAAGAAGATCAAGATCGAGATCGAGGGCGAGGGCGTCCGCCAGGGCTGACCGCCCCGCTCCCCGAGACCCGGGCCCGCGTCGCACCAGTCGACGCGGGCCCGCAGTCGTCCCGCCGCGGTCCTCCCAATGGGAGCGTGCGAATTGTCACGGTCGGCCCCTCGGCGGGGGCGGTGGCGCGTGCCGTCACCTGGGTAGAGAGGCGGTCGGGAGCGCGTTCCGGGCCGGTCGCGGCCGCCACCGGGGTGACCGTCCGGCGTCGACCTCTGGCCCGGCGCGGGGGGCGCTTTTACCGTAGAAGGTTCACAATGTGCGCTGCGGGCGGCATGCCCCGCCGCGCCTCGCGCCGGGAGGACACATGGGCAGGGACGTCGAGCAGGGCGCCTTCTCCCGAGAGGACAGGCTCCACTACCGGCAGAAGGTCCGGAGGTGCCTGGACGTCTTCGCGTTGATGCTGGACGACTTCGGCTTCGACGCCGACCGGCCGATGACCGGGCTGGAGATCGAGCTCAACCTGGTGGACCCGGCCGCCGAGCCGGCGATGCGCAACGACGAGATCCTCGCCGACATCGCCGACCCGCTCTTCCAGACCGAGCTGGGGCGGTTCAACCTGGAGCTGAACGCCGAGCCCCGGCTCATCGGGGGCACCGGCTTCGCCGACTACGAGCGCGACCTGCGCAGCAGCCTGGACCGGGCCGACGCGCGGGCGGCCCCGTCCGACGCGCGGATCGTCCTCGTCGGCATCCTGCCCACGCTGACCGAGCGGCACCTGGTGGCCGACAACCTCTCCACCGCCGCCCGGTACCGGGTGCTCAACGACCAGATCGTCGGCGCGCGGGGCGAGGCCATCGAGCTGGACATCCGGGGCGTCGAGCGGCTCCAGACGCACACCGACTCCATCGCGCCGGAGGCCGCCTGCACGAGCCTCCAGTTCCACCTCCAGGTCGCCCCGGACAGCTTCGCCGACTACTGGAACGCCTCCCAGGCCATCGCGGGGGTGCAGGTCGCCGTCGGGGCGAACTCCCCCTACCTGTACGGCCGGCAGCTCTGGGCCGAGACCCGGATCGCCCTGTTCCAGCAGGCCACCGACACCCGCCCCGACGAGCTGAAGGCCCAGGGCGTACGCCCCCGGGTCTGGTTCGGCGAGCGCTGGATCACCTCGATCTTCGACCTGTTCGAGGAGAACGTCCGCTACTTCCCGCCGCTGCTGCCGATCTGCGGGGACGAGGACCCGGTCGAGGTCCTGCACGCCGGTGGCGTGCCCGAGCTGGCGGAGCTCCGGTTGCACAACGGCACGGTCTACCGCTGGAACCGGCCCGTCTACGACATCATGGACGGTCGGCCGCACCTGCGCGTGGAGAACCGGGTGCTGCCCGCCGGCCCGACCGTGGTCGACATGCTCGCGAACGCCGCCTTCTACTTCGGCCTGGCCCGGGGCCTGGCCGAGGCGGACCGGCCGATCTGGAGCCAGCTCACCTTCAGCTCGGCCGAGGAGAACTTCCACGCCGCCGCCCGGCGTGGGATGGACGCGGTCCTGCACTGGCCGCGCCTCGGGGACGTGCCGGTGACCAGGCTGGTGCTCGACACCCTGCTGCCGACGGCGGCCACCGGGCTGGACCGCTTCGGCGTCGCGCCCGCCGAGCGCGACCGCCTGCTCGGCATCATCGAGCAGCGTTGCCGCACCGGCCGCAACGGCGCGGTCTGGCAGACCGAGACGGTCTGGGCGGCCGAACGCCACCGGGGCATGGACCGCGACACGGCCCTGCACCACATGGTGCAGCGCTACGCGGAGTTGCAGCGCAAGAACGAACCGGTGCACACCTGGCCGGTCGACTGACGGGTCCCACCCCGCCGGGCGGCCCGGAGCACGACGTCGGGCCGCCGCGCCGGGTCGGTCGGCTGGTCGGCCGCCGCGCCGGGTCGGTCACGCCGGCTGGTCGGCCTCCGCGCCGGGCGGCGTGACCGACCCGGGAGCGGTCGTCGCCGTCGGCTCCCCGGCCGCTGCGGAACGCTGCCGGGGCAGCGCCGCCGGCCCGGCGGAGCCGCGTCCGCCCGCCGTCGGCCGCGCGGGACCGTCCGCCGGCCCGCCACGGTCGCGGCGGGCGCTGCGGCGGTTCGCGGAGCGCTGGGCGAGCGCCGCCGTCAGCACCGAGCCGGCCAGGCCCAGCACCACGGCGTACGGGGCGACGAGGTGCGCCGACACCTGCTCCCGGCCGAGCGTGGCCAGGCCGGGCACGACCAGCAGGTACGCCAGCGCGACGAGGACCGGACCGGCCCCGCCGGAGGCCGCCGCCCCGAGCCGCTGCTCCGCCGACCGGGCCGCGTGCCGCGCGGCCAGCGCCCCGATCAGCAGCGCCGAGCCGAGCGCCAGCGCCGCGCCGGGCCAGTAGAACCAGTCCCGGATCCAGAAGCCGGGCCGGTCGGCGCTGAGCTGCCAGATCCCGAGCTGGGCGGTGGTCAGCCCGCGCCCGGCGAGCACCCCGTCCACCACGGCGACCACGGCGAGGAGCCAGAGCCAGCCGACCGTGGCGATCACGTTGGCCGCCGCAGCGGGCGAGCGCAGCGCCCAGACCGCCACCAGCAGCCCGAGGAACAGGCCCATCCCGGCGTACCCGGCGGCCGTGGCCTGCGGCGCGGCGACGCCGGGCACCTCCGCCATCCGCGCCGGCACGGCGACCAGCAGCACGGTGACCAGCGCGCCCACCGCAGCGGCCAGCGCCAGCGCGACCGCTCCCGCCGGGCGGGGCGGGTCGGTCGGCTCCGGGCCGGCGGCCCGGTCGGCGGCGTCGACCACGTCCGGCCCCGGGGCCGCCGGCTCCGGATCGGCGGCGGGCCCCGCGTCGATCGCGGAGTCGTCAGCTGCGGGGTCGTCGGCGGGGGCGTCGTCGGTCGGGGGGTCGGTGGTCGTGGGGCCGTCGGTCGGGGCGTCGGTGGCCGTGGGGTCGCCGGTCGGGGCCGCATCGGTCGGGGCGTCGGCCGGGCCGGTCGCGGCCGGGTCCTCGCCCCGGGCGACGGGACGCCGCAGCCGCTGGGCGCAGACCGCGCCCGTGATCGTCGAGGTGGCCGAGATCCAGGTCGCCCAGGCGAGGCTCGCCACCCACGCCGCCTCGCCCGCGCCGACGCCCGACGCCGACCAGTTGATGATGCCCAGCCCGTAGCCGAAGCCCAGTTGGGCGGCGCCCGCGCCGGCAGCGACACCGATCGCGGTGGCGATCGATCCTCCCCAGCCCCGTCTGGCCATGCCGGGCAGCGTAACCTCCCGTGGTCGGACCGGCGAGTCGTGGCACCGAACTCGGGCCTGGGCACCCGGCGCGACGCGGGTACGGTCGCCGGTGATGAGGTGGTGGACGCTATGACGGACGGGAACACCGCAGGGGAGGCGTACCCCGACGAGGTCGACCCGCCGGGCTCCGGCCGGTCGGCCAAGGTGCTGGGCGGCAGCCTGGCTGTCGCGCTCCTCGCGCTGGTCGGCGCGGCCGGTGGCTGGCTGCTGGCGGGGGAGGACGACGCCTCGCCCGGCCCGTCGGCCGCGCAGCCCGGCGTCTCGGCCACGGCGTCCCCGTCCGAGACCCCGGCGTCGCCGGCCCGGACGACCGCGCCGGCGACCCGGACCACCGCGCCCACCCGCTCCACCGGGCTGACCGTCCCGCCGGTGGTCGGCACGGACTTCGAGGACGCGCGGGACGAGCTGCGGGACCTGCGGCTGGGCTGGCGGCTGGTCTTCGGCACCGGGTCGGGGCGGGACGTGCGGAGCGCCGACCCGCCCGTCGGCTCCCCCGTGTCGCGGGGAACGACCGTCGCGTTGTACGTCGCCGGGCCCGCACCCGAGGTCAGCGTCCCTGACCTGGTCGGCGACGACTGCGACGACGCGGCCGAGGACCTGGTCGAGGAGGGCCTCTACCCCGGCTATCCGACGGGTCGGACCGGCGTCGTCACGGCCCAGGCGCCGGCGGCCGACAGCACGGCGCACTGGAACGACAAGGTGGCCCTGACCTGCGGCGCGGAGCCCGACGAGCCGAGTGCGGAGCCGCCGCCCACCCCGTGACGGCGGCTCGCCGTGCCGGTACCGGCCGCGCTGGCCCACAGCGGTTAGCGTGGATGGGAGGGCCAGCCACCCGCCCGGTGTGGGAGAGGACGTGCCATGAGCGACGACCGCCAGGACCCGCCCCCCGACGACGCCGGTGACCAGACCCGGCCGCTGCCGAAGCCCGGTGACGACGCCCGGTCGAAGCCGGCCGGCGGGGAGGTGTGGTCCGGTCGGGCCGGGGTGCCGCCGCCTCGACCGGCGGACTACGGGCCCCCGACCGGCGAGTGGTACGCCGAGGAGCAGCCCGGCCGGCGCTGGTGGACGCCGATCCTGCTGGGTGTCGTGGCGCTGCTGCTGCTCGGCCTGCTGGGCGTCGGCTTCTGGCTGGCCCTGTCGACCGGCGGCGACACCGACCCCGGGCAGACGCCGTCGGCGGGCCCGACCTCGGCGCCGCCGACGACCGGGGCGCCGACGACCGAGGCGACGACGGGTGGGCCGTCCTCAGCCCCGGCCACGACGCCACCGGCGACGACCCCGGCCGGGGTGCCGATGCCGCCGCTGGTGGGGCTGCCCCGGGCGACGGCCGAGCGGATCCTGGACCGGATCGGGGTCGACCACCGGGTCGAGACCCGCGAGTCGGACCGGCCGGCCGGCACGGTGCTGGAGACGGACCCGGCGGCGGGCGAGCTGGTGCCGGCCGGCGCGCAGGTCACCCTGGTGGTCGCCGCGACACCGACGCCGACGAGCAGCGCGGCGGCCCCGACGGCCACGGCGACCCCGACCCCCTGACGGCGACGCCGGTCACCACCCCCGGCGTCCGGCGTCGGCACCCCGCTCCGGGCGCGGTGCCGGTCACCACCCCCGGCGTCCGGCGTCGGCACCCCGCTCCGGGCGCGGTGCCGGTCACCACCTGCGGCGTCTGGTGCCGACCAGTCCCAGGCCGGCCAGGGAGATGGCGAGCCCGAGGAGGCCGGACCAGAACAGCGAGCGGCTCGTCTCGTTCCGCAGGGAAGCGGGCCCGGCGGGGGCCCGCCCGGCCTGGACCACCGGGTCCGTTCCGACGCCGGCCCCCGCGCCGGCCGGTGGACCGGTCGGCACGCCCGGCGCGCCCGCTTCCGTGCCGATCGGGCCCGGCACGGCCGGGGGATCCACGGGGTCGGCCCAGTCCGGCTCGGGCTCCCCGTCGACGACGGTGATCTCCGGCGCGGGGACCGGCGTGGCCAGCTCGGTGGCCGACAGGGCCGGGTAGCGGACCACCACCCCGAGGGTGGTGGCGGCGCCGAGGAGCGCCAGCAGCCCGAAGGCGTAGACGGTACGGGACCTGTGGTGCCGCCGCGCGGCGGGCAGTATGACCATGACCATCCCAGGTTCAGGGTCCGGGACGCGCGGGGTGGAGACGATCGCCGGGGTGGGCGTACCGATTCTATGGCGGTGGCACGCCCACCGGGACGGGTTTCGGCTGGTCAGCCGACCCGGGCCGGGGTACGCACCACGGGCCGGCGCGGCCGGACGGGGACGGTGCGCTGCCGGGGTTGTGCGGCGACCCGGAGCTGGCGCAGCCCCTCGGCCTGCACGTAGATCGAACGCCTGCTGACCGCGTCCCCCGCCGCGTTCAGCTCGTAGCCGTCGAGCCACATCCATCCGTCGTAGGTGGGCCAGTCGAGCACCCGGATCACGCGGAACATGATCGGTTTGAGGAACTGGACACTCGCCGCGCGCGTCACGTGCAGCACGTCACCTGAGCGGGGAAGCACAGAGGTCTCCTGGGAGATCGGCCGGCGGGCATGCCGGTGGCTGGTGTTTCGGGGGATGTCTCGCCTGGTGACGGGGTTGTGCCTCGTGAACCGGCGGCGCTGGTGGTGCTGGTCGGGCCGGGCGCGTTGGTGGCGTGCCACGACCCGACCAGCACCCCGCCGCTCCCGGTCGCCGCGCCCGCCGTCGCAGTCAACCTGACGTGCGGCAGCGGGGCTCTCGCCCGGAGCGGACCTGTCGTGCGGTGCCGGGCTGGTATCCCTCGGCCGGACGCCCCACCCGTCGGTGGGTCGTCCCGCCCCGGCGGCCGACCGGAACGCTGAGTGATTCGAGCCCTACGGACAGATTGCATGAGTGGCGTGCCTCATGCAAGTTGCATGTCGACTTTTGCCGATACGTGAGCGGCTCGCGGAAATAGACGCTTGATGCCGCTGTCCCCGGACCGGCACACTGGACGCCGGTTTCGCCCGTCGCGGCCGGTCGACGACCGGCACCATCACCCCTGCCGCGAACGCTCGCCCGCCGTTTCGACGGTCGCGCCCCCGGCGGGCGTCGACCCCTGGCGCGATCGACCGGAGGTAACCGGGTGAGGGCGAGCAGCGAGCGATTCGACCCGACGGGTCGCCGGGGGGCGTCGTGAGCGAGCGGCGCAGCCCGACCATCCGCCGTCGCCGGCTCGGAGCAGAATTGCGCCGGCACCGCGACGCCGCGCGCATCACCATCGAGGTGGTGGCCGAGCGACTGGAGTGCTCGGCGTCGAAGATCTCCAGAATCGAGACCGGTCACACCACGGCCACCCCGCGCGACGTCCGCGACATGCTGCTGATCTACGGGGTGTCCGGCGCGGAGAGCGACGAGCTGGTGCAGATCGCCCGGGAGGCCCGGCAGAAGGGGTGGTGGCACCCCTACAGCACGGTGCTGGTGGGTGCGTACGTCGGCCTGGAGTCGGCGGCCAGCTCCATCCGGCAGTACGAGCAGCAGGTCGTCCCGGGCCTGCTGGAGACCGAGGAGTACGCCTCGGCGATGATCCGGGCCGCCCGCCCGGACTTCACCACCGAACAGGTTCAGCAACGGGTGCGTGTCCGATTGGATCGTCAGTCGTTGTTGACCCAGGACGATCCGGTCGATCTGTGGGTGGTGCTCGATGAGGCGGTGCTGAGCCGGCCGGTGGGCGGCGACGCAGTGATGCGTGCTCAGCTCAAGCGGCTGGTGGAGGTGGCGGAGTTGCCGAACGTGACGCTTCAGATCCTGCCGTTCTCGGTCGGGGCGCACGCCGGCATGGACGGCACCTTCACCATCCTCAGCTTCCCAGAAGCCAATGATCCGGATGTCGTGTACGCGGAGAACGCCACGGGTGGGCTCTTCCTGGAGAAGAGCGACGAGCTACAGAAGTACAGCTTCATCTTCGATCATGTTCGAGCAGCGGCCATTCGCCCGGAGGAATCCATCGCACAAATCGCAAAACTGGCAGAGGAGCCGTTGTGGAAATGGCGACCAAGGGGTTCCGTGGGGACCTGACGCGGGCGACGTGGTTCAAGAGCTCGAAGAGCGGGCCGAACTGTGACAACTGCGTGGAGGTGGCGTACGTGACCGGGGCGGTCGGGGTACGGGACTCGAAGGACAAGAGCGGTCCCAACCTGGTCTTCGCTCCGGCGGGCTGGCACGCCTTCGTCGCCGGGGCCAGGGACGGCGCGTTCCTCCGGGACTGATCGCTGACCCCTAGACACGACGGGCGCGACCCTTCTTCCGGCAACGTGGCCGGGGCGGGGGTCGCGCCCGTCGCGTTTCCACCGTCGGCCCTGGTCGTTGAACCCGTCGGGACGGCGCTGGTCGACGACCCCGGACCAGCTACCGGATCGGCAACGGCCACCCGGATCGGCACCCGAGCGAGGCAGGCGAGACGATGACGACGATCGGTTCAGAGAACCTCACCAACGGTCCGGGCAAGCCGGAGCGGTTCGGCGGGAAATACCGCGGGGCCCGCCGGGACACCGTCCTGACGGAGGTGGTCTCCACCGATTCCGAGATCGGCGCCCGGGACGACGGCTCGACCGCCCTCGACCAGGTGGGCCCGCCGCTGTCGCTGCCGTCGCTGGACCCGAACCCGCTGACCGAGCCGTCGTTCCCGCCGTCGGGCTGGTCGACCGGCTCCTCGGGCACCGACTCCCTGGTCGACCACCCGCTGCTGCGCGGGCTGCTGCTGGAGCTGCCCCCCCGGGGCAGCGTGCCGCCGCCCGGCTGGCTCGACCGCTGGTTCGAGGCCACCCGGTCGATCCTGGAGCTGCTATACGTGCAGGGCAGCGCTGGCCGCTCGCGCTGACCCGGGGCGGCGGGTCAGCGACCGCTCGGCGAGGCGGCTGTGGCGCAGCGCGTGGCGTATCCCGATCGCGGCGACGCCCAGCGCGGCCACGGTGACGGCGGCACCGGTGGCGCCGGGCCCGGCGAAGAGGTCGAGGCCGCTGGCCGACAGCACCGCCGGCACGGTGGCCAGGCCGGTGACCTGTAGCGGCAGGCCGATCAGCGGGTGCGCCGCGGCGGCGCGCAGCCCGTGCGGGGCCGGCGTCTCCGGCGCGGCGGCGAACGCCCCCGCAGCGGCCCAGAGCCGGCGCACCCGGCGGGCCGTGACGACCGCCACCAGCAGCGCCGGGGTGGCCGCCAGGGCCAGGCCGGCGGCGGCCCGGTCGACCGTGCCGGTGCCGGCGCTGGTCAGCCCGGCGGCGAGCACGGCCGCCGTCAGGCCGAGGCCGGTCGCCGTCAGGGCGAGCAACCATCCGGTACGCCGGCGCAGCGGGCGGGCGTGGTGCGGCCGGGGCAGCCGCTCCGCGAGGAGACCCGCGGCCAGCCACACGCCGGCGATCGGCAACAGCACGATGAGATGCCCGTCCATGCCGTCAGCCTTGCCCAGTTCGACGCCCGCCGAATCCGGGTCGGCCCCCTGTTCGTCCCGCAGCCCCGCCCCGTAGGGGTCGCGCGGGGCGGTCTAGACGGCGAAGGTGGCGGGGCGCTCGGTGGCCGGAGTGGGCGGCTTCGCCTTCCACAGGCCGGTCTTCTGCGCCGCCAGCCGGGCCAGGTACGCCGGGTTGAGGACGACGTACCGCCGCCACAGGCGCTTCGGCTCCAGGCCGAGCCGCCAGAACCACTCCAGGCCGGCCCGCTGCATCCACGGCGGCGGGTTGCGCAGCAGCCCCGCGTGGTAGTCGAAAGCCGCCCCGACGGCCATCATCGGCATGTCCAGCAGCGGACGCATCGCGTAGGTGAAGACCTCCTGCCGGGGGCAGCCGAGCCCGACCAGGACGAGCCTGGCCCCGCTGGACCGGATCCGGTCGGCGATCTCGGCGTCCTCGCCGGGCTGCACGGCGCGGAACTTCGACGGCTCCACCCCGGCGATCTTCAGCGCCGGGAACATCCGCTCCAGGGCGGGGATCAGCCGCGCCAGCGTCTCCTCCGTCGAGCCGTACAGGTAGACCGGAAGGCCCTCCTCGGCGAAGCGGCGCAGCACGTGCAGGGTCAGCAGCGGGCCGTAGACCCGGTCGGCCAGGTTGGCGTGGTGCAGCAGGTTGAGCGCCCAGCGCACCGGCTGCCCGTCCGGGGTGACCACGTCGAACGAGTTGAGCCGGGCGTTGTGGGCCGGGTCGAGCACCCCGGTCATCACCCCGTGCACGGCGAGCGCGGTGAGCGCCAGCGGACGCCGCTCGTGCGCCGCCGCCACCACCCGCTCGGTCGCGGTGGCGTAGTCGGTGGCGTCGACGAGGACGCCGAGAACGTTGCGCTTGCTGCCGTCGGTCATGCCCCGGGCACCCACTTGTCCACGTTGGCCTCGTAGATCTCACGCATGATCATCGGCACGTCGTAGACCTGCTTCCAGCCCGGGTAGTCGGCCTGGAACGCCTCGTTGGAGCCGATCCACCACTTGTGGTCGCCGATCCGGTTCGCCTCGACGTACTCGGTGATCATCTCCTGGCCGGTGATCTGCTCGGCCAGGGCGAACGCCTCCCGGTTGGAGGTGTTGGAGTGCCGGCCGCCGCCCAGGTTGTAGACGGCCGCCGAGCGCGGGTCGCGGAAGAACGCCTCGAACGCCGACACCACGTCCGAGCTGTGGATCGCGTCCCGGACCTGCTTGCCCTGGTAGCCGAAGATCTTGTAGGTGCGGCGCTCCATGTTGGCGCGCATCACGTACCCCAGGAAGCCGTGCAGCTCGGTCGCCGAGTGCGCCGGGCCGGTCAGCGTGCCGCCCCGGAAGCAGGCGGTGCGCATGCCGAAGTAGCGGCCGTATTCCTGCACCATCACGTCGGCGGCGACCTTCGACGCGCCGAAGACCGAGTGCAGGCAGGCGTCGATCGACATGTCCTCGCGGATGCCCTGCGCGTACGGGTGCCCCGGCTCGATCTCCCAGCGGGACTCCAGCTCGACAAGCGGGAGGCTGTTGGGGCGGTCGCCGTAGACCTTGTTGGTCGAGCAGTGGATCACCGGCGCCTCGATGCAGTGCTCGCGCACGTTCTGCAACACGTTGAGGGTGCCGCCGGCGTTGACGTCGAAGTCGGTGAACGGGTCCCGCACCGCCCAGTCGTGCGACGGCTGCGCGGCGGTGTGGATCACCACGGCGATGTCACGGCCGTACCGGGTGAAGAGCTTCGCCAGCGAGTCGCGGTCGCGGATGTCGATGCTGTGGTGCGCGTACGCCCCGCCGAGCTCCTCGGCCAGCCGCCGGACGTTCCACGCGGTCGACGCCTCGGCGCCGAAGAACTCCTGCCGCATGTCGTTGTCGATGCCGACGACGTCGAGACCGAGGCCGGCGAAGTGCCGGACCGCCTCGGAACCGATCAGGCCGCCCGACCCGGTCACCAACGCGACACTCACACGCCACTCCTGGTCCATCGGAGGCAGGGAAACGATCGGAGCATAGCGTGACGTCCGGCACCCGCCGGATGGGACGCCGAGCCCATGGAACGGCGAAAGGGCCCCGCGTCGTGCGGAGCCCTCGCTCTGGTGGGGAAGGGGGGAGTTGAACCCCCACGCCCTTTCGGGCACACGGACCTGAACCGTGCGCGTCTGCCATTCCGCCACTTCCCCGTGGCTTGACCGGGAACACTTTAGCCTGCCCCGGACCCGCTGTCCCCAGCGGCCCGGCACATCCTACGGTGTCCCTGGCCTGCGCCGCGACCGGTTACCGTTCGTGGCGGACGAAACTGTAGCACGCGGGAAAGGGCCCGTTCGAACGGGCCGGCGACGGCCGGCCGAGCGGCGTGTGAGCTGCGCGCGCGCCGGCCGGATACCATCATGTCCTCGGGACCCGAGGAGGAGCCGGTGAGCGTGCTGCAACGCTTCGAGAAGCGTCTGGAAGGCCTGGTGGAGGGAGCCTTCGCCAAGGTCTTCAAAGGGGTGGTGCACCCCGTGGAGATCCTCAACGCCATGCAGCGGGAGGCCGAGGCGCACAAGGCGATCCTGGCCGGCGGGCGCACGTTGGTGCCCAACCGCTACGTGATCGATCTCTCGCCCTACGACCACAACCGCCTGGCACCCTACGCCGCCGCGCTGGCCCAGGAGCTGGCCCAGTCGCAGGCGGAGTTCATCGGCGAGCAGGCCTGGACGGTCTACGGCGACGTGATCGTCGAGATCGAGCGCGGCGAGGGCCTCGACACCGGCATGTTCCGGGTCACCGCCGAGGTCTACACCGGCGGCGACGTGGCGCCGGTCTCCGCGCCGGGCTACGACCAGGGCGGCTACGACGCCGGCCCCGCCTACCCGGCGTACGACCAGGGCGGCGGCTACGGCCCCCCGCCGGGGCACGGCGGCGGGCGCAACGTCCGGCTGGTCTCGGGCGACGGCCGCACCTACCCGCTCCAGATGGGCTCGACCGTGATCGGCCGGGGCGACCAGGCCAACCTGCGCCTGCCCGACGTCGGGATCTCCCGCCGACACGCCCGGCTGGACTTCGACGGTGGTCAGGTCGTGCTGACCGACCTCGGCTCGACGAACGGCACGATGGTCAACGGCCAGCGGGTCTCCGCCGTCGCGCTCAACCCCGGCGACATGATCCAGCTCGGCACGACCACCCTGACCTTCCGCGTGGACGGCTGATCCGCCTTGCCGGAACTCGTCATCACCGTCGCCCGGTTCGGGTTCCTGATCCTGCTGTGGATCTTCGTGTTCACGGTGGTCGGCGTCATCCGCCGGGACCTGTTCGCCGGCGCCCGGTCGGGCCGGCTGGTGGCCGCGCCCCGGGCCGTGGGCGCCTCGACCGGTCAGCCGCAGGCCAAGCCGGCCAAGGCGAAGCGGGGCAGGGCCGCGCACCAGCTGGTGGTGACCGCCGGTCAGCTCGCCGGCACCCGGATCACCCTGGGCGAGGCGCAGATCACCATCGGCCGGGCCGAGGATTCGACCCTCGTCATCACCGACGACTACGCCTCGGCGCGACACGCCCGGCTCGTGCCCCGCGACGGGCAGTGGTTCGTCGAGGACCTCGGATCGACTAACGGCACCTACCTCGATCGCGCTAAGGTCACCGGACCAACCCCCGTCCCCCTCGGCGTGCCGATCCGCATCGGGCGCACCTCTCTCGAATTACGGCCATGACTCTGACCCTGCGCTATGCGGCCCACAGCGACCGCGGTCTGATCCGAGACGGTAACCAGGATTCCGTCTACGCCGGGCCGCGGCTTCTCGCCGTAGCCGACGGCATGGGCGGCATGGCCGCCGGTGACGTCGCCAGCAACATCGTCATCGGTGCCATGGCGCCGCTCGACGAGGACGTCCCCGGTGACGCCCTGGTCGACGCGCTGCGTTCGGCCGTGGGCACCGCCAACCAGCAGCTCCGCGACACCGTGGACGCCAACCCGCAGCTGGAGGGGATGGGCACCACGCTGACCGCGACCCTCTTCTCCGGCACCAAGCTCGGCATGGTCCACATCGGCGACTCGCGGGCCTATCTCCTGCGCAACGGCGAGTTCGCGCAGATCACCAAAGACGACACCTACGTCCAGATGCTCGTCGACGAGGGCCGGATCAGCGCCGAGGAGGCGAGCAGCCACCCCCAGCGCTCGCTGCTCACCCGGGCGCTCGACGGCCGCGACATCGACCCGGAATACAGCGTCCGGCAGGTGCTCCCCGGCGACCGCTACCTGATCTGCAGCGACGGCCTCTCCGGCGTGGTGAGCGCCGAGACCATCGCCGACACCATGCGGGAATACACCGATCCGCAGCAGTGCGTCGAGCGGCTCGTCCAGCTCGCGCTGCGCGGCGGCGGCCCGGACAACATCACGGTGATCATCGCCGACGCCACCGACCGGGACATCGTCGAGGCGAGCCCGATCGTCGGCGGCGCCGCCGCCCGGGACCGGGGCATGGCCACCTCCGCCGACGTCTCCACCCCCGCCGCGCGCGCCTCCGCGCTCTCCGCCCCCCGGCCGCCCGCCCCCGAGGAGCCGGCCGACGACGACGGCGACGACGACCGCCCGAAGCGCCGCCCGCTGCGCACCGCGGCGATGACCCTCGCCCTGCTGGTCATCCTCGGCGGCGCGCTCGTCGGCGGGTGGACGTACACGCAGCGGCAGTACTACGTCGGCGCGACCGAGGACGGCCGGGTGGCCGTGTTCCGGGGCGTGCAGGGGCAGATCGCCGGCCTCGACCTCTCCGCCGAGCACTCCGTCAGCCCCGCCCGGCTCGACGACCTCACCCTCGCCGCCCAGGAGCAGGTCAAGCAGGGCATCCCGGCCCGCGACGAGCCCGACGCCGAGCGCCGGCTGGCCGAGCTGACCAGCGACGACCCGCTGAACCCCAACCTCAAGCCGATCTGCCAGCCGACGCCGACCCTGACCCCGACGCCGACCCTGGCCCCGACGCCGGAGCCCACGAGGTCCCCGGACCGGCCGGGGGCGACCCGCACGGCCTCCGGCAGTCCCCGGCCCGTCGCCACCCCGACCCCCGCGCCCACCGAGACGCCCGACGTGCTGCCCTCCGACACGGTTCCGCCGGCCGACCCGGCCGGGTGCCGGTCGCCGGAGTGAGCGTCGACTGAGAAAACCGAGGACATCTCCGTGACCGCAGCCGCCGCACCGGCCGCCTCGCCCGCGACGACGGGCGAGCAGCCCGGCGTACGCCTGGCCCGGTCGCGGCGCAACGCCGAACTGTCGTTGCTGCTGCTGGCCCTGGTGATCGTCGCCGCGTACGGCGCGACGGTGGAGGCGACCGTGCTCGACACGGTCACCCCGGACTTCTGGGTCCCCACCGCCGTGCTGGCGGGCGTCTTCCTCGCCCTGCACGTCGTCATCCGGTTCCTGGCCCCCTACGCCGACCCGGCCCTGCTGCCGGCGGTGGCGCTGCTCAACGGCATCGGGGTGGGCTTCCTGCGCCGGCTCGACCTGGCCCGGGCCGCCCCCGCCGACCGGGAGTCGCTGGCGATCTTCGCCGGCAACGGCGGCCGGCAGTTCGCCTGGACGCTGGCGTCGGTGATGCTCGCCGCCGGCCTGCTGGCGCTCATGCGCGACCACCGGTCGGTCTCCCGGTACGCGTACACCCTGGGTCTCGCCGGCATCGTGCTGGTGATGATCCCGGCGGTGCTGCCGGCGAAATACTCGGAGATCTACGGCGCGAAGCTCTGGATCATCGTGCCCGGGGTGGGGCAGATCCAGCCGGGCGAGTTCGCCAAGCTCGCGCTGCTCGCCTTCTTCGCCTACTACCTGGTCCGCAAGCGCGAGGTGCTGTCGCTGGCCAGCCACCGGTTCCTCGGCATCGACTTCCCGCGCGGGCGGGACCTGGGGCCGGTGCTCGCGGTCTGGGCGCTGAGCGTGCTGGTCCTCGTCTTCGAGAAGGACCTGGGCACCTCGCTGCTCTACTTCGGCATGTTCGTGGTGACGCTCTACATCGCCACCGAACGGGTGAGCTGGCTGCTCATCGGCCTGATCCTGTTCTTCGGCGGCGCCTACCTCGCGTACGTGCTGGGCGGCGTCGTCGGCGGGCCGTTCGCCAACTTCCACCTGCGGGCGCAGATCTGGCTGGACCCGTTCGCCGACCCCTACCAGGACGGCTACCAGCTCGTCCAGGGCCTGCTGGCGCTGGGCAGCGGCGGCCTGTTCGGCGCGGGGCCGGGCGGCGGCGAGCCGCTGGAGATCCCCGAGGTGCAGAACGACTTCATCTTCGCCGGCATCGGCGAGGAGATCGGGCTGTTCGGCCTCTCCGCGCTGCTGGTGGTCTACCTGCTCATCGTGGAGCGGGGCCTGCGGGCCGCGCTCGCCGTGCGGGACTCGTTCGGCAAGCTGCTCGCCGGCGGCCTCGCCTTCACCCTCGGCCTCCAGGTCTTCGTGATCGTCGGCGGGATCAGCAAGCTCATCCCGCTGACCGGTCAGACCACCCCGTTCCTCTCCGCCGGTGGCTCGTCGCTGATGGCGAACTGGCTGCTCATCGCGGTGCTGCTGCGGGTCTCCGACGCGGCCCGCCGCCCGGTGACCGGTGGCGGCGGCCCGGCGGCCCGACCCGGGGGCGGCCCACCCGAGCAGTTGCACGGTGCCCCCACGGAGGTGATCCGGCCGTGAACGCACCCCTGCGCCGCGTCGGTGTCGTCGCGATGGTCCTGTTCGGTCTGCTCTTCGCGAACCTGAACTGGATCCAGGCCTACAAGGCCGACGAATACCGCAACAGCGACTACAACGGCCGGGTCCAGGTGGCCGAGTACGAGCGCAAGCGCGGCAACATCGAGGCCGGCGGCACGGCGCTCGCCACCAGCAAGGAGACCGGCGGCAAGCTGCGGTTCCTGCGCACCTACCCCGGCGGGGAGAAATACGCGCACGTCCTCGGCTACAAGCCGGTCAACCTCGGCGACACCGGCATCGAGCGGGTCGAGAACGACTTCCTCGCCGGCACCAGCGACGCGCTGATCGCCAACCGGATCAAGGACATGTTCACCGGCGACGAGACCGGCGGCGGCAACGTGCTGCTGACCCTCTCCAAGCGGGCCCAGGACGCCGCGTTCAACGGGCTGTCCAACAACCAGGTCGGGGCGAAGAAGGGCGCGGCGATCGCGTTCGACCCGCGTACCGGGGCGGTGCAGGCGCTGGTCTCCATGCCCAGCTTCGACCCGAACCCGCTGGCCAGCCACGACACGGACGAGGCGACGGCGGCGTACAACAAGCTGGAGAGCGCGGAGGGCGGCCCGCTGAAGAACCGGGCGCTGTCGGAGGTGCTGCCCCCGGGCTCCACCTTCAAGATCGTGGTGGCCGCCGCCGCGCTGGAGAACGGCATCGGCAAGAACACCCAGATCCCGGCGGGCCCCAGCTACACCCCGCCGACGTCGGGCACCCCGATCCGCAACGCGGTGCCGTCGATCTGCCCCGAGTCCGAGGTGACCCTGATCAGCGCGGTCACCGAGTCCTGCAACACGGGCTTCGCCAAGCTCGGCGTGGAGCTCGGCGCGGACAAGGTGAAGGAGAAGGCCCGGCAGTTCGGGTTCGAGCAGGACGACCTGACCGTCGGCCAGCTCGGCGAGGACGGGCTGCCGGTGGCGGCCAGCCGCACCGGGGCCATGCAGGGCCCCGACGGCAGCACCGACCCGGCCGCGCTGGCCCAGTCCTCCATCGGCCAGCGCGACGTCAAGATGACCCCGCTCCAGGGGGCCCTGATCGCCGGGGCGGTCGCCAACGGCGGCAGCCAGATGCGCCCCTACCTGGTGCGGCAGCTCCTCGCGCCGGACCGCACCACCAGCTACTACACGGCCAAGCCGCGCGAGCTGCGCCAGCCGGTCAGCGGGCAGGTCTCGTCGGACCTGCGCGACATGATGGTGAGCGTGGTGGAGAACGGCACCGGCCGCAACGCGAAGTTCAACGGCTACACCGTCGGCGGCAAGACCGGCACGGCCCAGTCGGGCCCGCAGACCCCCGACCACGGCTGGTTCATCGGCTTCGCCCTGGATTCGAAGGGCACCCCGGTCTCCGCCGTGTGTGTGGTGCTGGAGGAGGCGGGCAGCGGCGGCAGCGCCGAGGCGGCCCGGATCGCCGGCAAGATCATGCAGGCGGCGGCCGCCGACTCCGGGGGGCGCTGACATGCTCAGCCCCGGGGTCCAGCTCGGCAACCGCTACCGACTCGACGAGCGGATCGCCAGCGGCGGCATGGGCGACGTGTGGCGCGGCACCGACCAGGTGCTCGGCCGCACGGTCGCCGTGAAGAGCCTGCTCCCGGCGCTGCTCGACGACCCCGACTTCGCCGAGCGCTTCCGCGGCGAGGCCCGCACCATGGCCACGATCAACCACCCCGGCGTGGTCGACGTCTACGACTTCGGCCACGACCAACAGATCGCCTTCCTGGTGATGGAATACATCGAGGGCGACGCGCTCTCCTCGACGCTGGGGCGGGTCGGCCGGCTCACCCCGGCGCGCACCATGGCCCTGCTCGCCCAGGCCGCCGACGCGCTGCACGCGGCGCACTGCAAAGGCATCGTGCACCGCGACGTGAAGCCCGGAAACCTGCTGGTCCGGCCCAACGGCACCCTCGTGCTGACCGACTTCGGCATCGCCCGGTCGGAGCTGGTCGCCCAGCTCACCGCCGCCGGCTCGGTGCTCGGCACCGCCTCCTACATCTCCCCCGAGCAGGCCACCGGCGCGGTGGCGACGCCCGCCTCCGACGTCTACGCCCTGGGCGTGGTCGCCTACCAGTGCCTCGCCGGGCGGCGGCCGTTCGAGGGCGACAACCCGCTGGAGATCGCCATGAAGCACGTCCGGGACACCCCCCGGCCGTTGCCGGCGGACATCCCGCCCCCGGTCCGGGCGATCGTCGAGCGGGCCATGGCGAAGGACCCGGCCGCCCGCTGGCCCAGCGCCGCCGCGCTCGCCGGGGTGGCCCGCCAGGCGAAGCTCGCGCTCGGGCAGCAGTCCCGGGGCGGCGGCCACGTCGGGCAGGTCTCCGCCGCACCGGCGTCCCCGGCCGGCCCGCAGGCGCGCGCCCAGGTGCCCCCCGCCTCCCGGCAGCAGCCCCGGCCGCCCGCGGTGGCGCAGCGCCCGGTGCCGACCTCCGGCCCGCCGCAGCAGCGTCCGGTCCCGGCGTCGGCCCCGCCGCAGCAGCGGCCCCCCGTGGCGGCGCCCCGACCCCCGGTCACCCACCAGCCCCCGGTCACCCACCAGCCCCGCCCGCCGGTGGTGCACCAGCCGCCCCACCCGCCGGTGGCCAACCCGCCGGCCTACCCGCGCGGCGCGGCGACCGTGCCGCCGCCGGTCCCGGTCCGCCAGGCCAACCCCCTCGCGTACGCCCGCCCGCCCGGCCCGCCCCCGGCCCCGCCGCAGCAGTCCAGGTCAGGAGCGGTCTGGCTGTTCATCCTGGTGGCCACCCTGGTTCTGCTCTGCTCCGGCGTGGTTTCCTACAACCTGCGGAAGAACACTGCCGCCGGGGACCCCGGCGGGTCCGGCACCCGGGTCGTGGCGTCCGGCGCGGTGCAGGCCGGTGGGCGCGACGATCCGTCCGGGACGCCGTACCGTCGGGTGGAACGACCACTCCTGCCGGGCGGCGGCGAGACGACCACGAGCGAAGGACGACAGACGCGATGACAGCGCAGGCCCGCCTGCTCGGTGGCAGGTATCAGGTCGGCGAGCTGCTCGGCTACGGCGGCATGGCCGAGGTGCACCGCGGCCGTGACCTCCGGCTCGGTCGGGACGTCGCGATCAAGATGCTCCGTGCCGACCTGGCCCGCGACGCCACCTTCCAGATGCGGTTCCGCCGCGAGGCGCAGAACGCCGCCTCGCTCAACCACCCGGCCATCGTCGCGGTCTACGACACCGGCGAGGAGACGGGGCCCACCGGCGAGACGCTGCCGTTCATCGTGATGGAGTTCGTCAACGGGCGGACCCTCAAGGAGGTGCTCGGCGTCGAGGGGCGGCTCCAGCCGCGCCGGGCGCTGGAGATCTGCGCCGACATGTGCGCCGCGCTGGAGTTCAGCCACCGGCACGGGATCATCCACCGCGACATCAAGCCCGGCAACGTGATGCTCACCCAGACCGGCCAGGTCAAGGTGATGGACTTCGGCATCGCGCGGGCCCTGGCGTCCGGCGCGACCACGATGACGCAGACCAGCGCGGTCATCGGCACGGCGCAATACCTCTCACCCGAGCAGGCGCGCGGCGAGGCGGTCGACGCCCGCTCCGACGTGTACGCCGGCGGCTGCGTGCTGTTCGAGCTGCTCTGCGGCCACCCGCCGTTCGTCGGGGACAGCCCGGTCAGCGTGGCGTACCAGCACGTGCGGGAGGCCCCGCCGACGCCGAGCGACATCAACCCCGACGTCAACCCCGCGGTCGACGCGATCGTGCTCAAGGCGCTGTCGAAGAACCCCCTCAACCGCTACCAGAGCGCCGGCGAGATGCGGGCCGACCTGCTCCGCGCGGCGGCGGGCCGGCCGGTGCTCGCCACCCCGGTGATGCGGGAGGCCGAGACCGCGCCGATGTCGGCCGCCGGGTCGGGCTACCCGACCCAGGTCGTCGGTGGCGCGGCCACCCGGCAGCAGCCGCCCGCCCGGGTCGGCGACCCGCGCCAGCGCCGGGCCTCCTCCTGGGTGATCGCCACCTTCGCCGCGCTCGGCGTGCTCGCGATCATCGCCCTGATCACCGCCTTCCTGATGAACGGGAGCGGCACCGAGAAGATCCCCGTCCCCGACCTGACGGGGCAGACCCAGGCGGCGGCAGTGGCCCAGCTCGAACAGGCCGGCCTCGTCCCCGCCGTCGGCGACCCGATCGCCAACAGCACCTGCAAGAAGGACACCGTCGCGGCGCAGCAGCCACCGCCGACCACCCAGCTGGAGAAGGGCCGGGGCGTCACCATCCAGCTCTGCTCCGGCAAACCGGAGGTGACGATCCCCAACGGGCTGGTCGGCTCCCAGTTCGACAACGTCGAGCCGCAGCTCAAGGCCCTCAAGCTCAAGGTGGTGAAGAAGGAGGTCAGCAGCTCCTCGCCGGAGGGGATCGTCACGAACGTCTCCCCGAAGTCCGGAACCAAGGTCGCGGAGGAGAGCACCGTGACCCTGGAGGTCTCCCGGGGCAACGTCCGGCAGGTGCCGAACGTCGTCGGCTCCTCGGCCAACGACGCCAAGCGCGAGCTGGAGCAGGCCGGGTACGTGGTGCAGATCGTCGACGGCGACGAGGTCCCCGCCGACCAGGCCGGCAAGGTGTCCGGCCAGAACCCCCGGGGCGGCACGGAGCTGGAGCGGGGCAAGCGGGTCACCATCGAGGTCGACATCCCCGAGCCCACCCCCGACCCGACCGAGCCGACGGGCGGCCCGACCACGCCCACGCCCACCCCGACCGAGGACGGCGGTGGCAACGGCGGCGGCTTCCCCTTCCCGACCCCGCCGGTGCGCCCCAACCAGGACTGACGCCGGCCGACGGGTGTCCTACCATCTGGCCGATGGAGATCGGAAGCACACGGAGCGGATCGAGGGCGCGCACCTGGGTGACGCCGGCCCGGGTCGCGTGGCTCGGGGCGGCAGCGGTGGCGCTCCTGCTGATCGTGCCGATCCGCATCCTCGGCCCGGGTGACCACGAGCGGCAGAGCTGCGGCAACACGCTACAGACCGACCTGGACCGCTGGCGGGGCCCCTCGGACGGGGACTACTGGGAGAAGGCGTACCGGGCCTGCAACTCGGAGCGCATCGACCGGATCGGCCAGGCCGTCGGCGTCGTCTCGTTGACGGTCCTGGCCGTCACCCTGCTGACCGCGCGTGCCCGTCGGCGGGGCGACGAGCACTGACGGTACGACCCACGAGGCCGTCACACCGGGGCGAAGGCGGCCCGGCGGCGCGCATCCACCTCGGCGGCCAGCGCCGGGGCGCGTTCCAGTGCCGCCGGGTGGCCACACGCGGCGAGCCAGTTCGCCAGCATCAGGTGACCGCCTTCGGTCAGCACCGACTCCGGGTGAAACTGGACGCCCTCGATCGGCAGGGTGCGGTGCCGCATCGCCATGACCACCCCGGAGCCCGTCCAGCCGGTGACCTCCAGCTCCTCGGGCAGGGTCTCGGGCAGCACGGCGAGGGAGTGGTAGCGGGTGGCGGTGAACGGGTCCGGCAGGCCGGCGAGCACCCCGACGCCGTGGTGGCTGACCTCGGAGGTCTTGCCGTGCAGCAGCTCGGGGGCGCGGGTCACGGTGGCCCCGAACGCCTCGCCGATGGCCTGGTGGCCCAGGCAGACGCCGAAGATCGGCAGCTCGCCCGCGTACCGGTGGATGACGTCGAGGCAGATGCCGGCGCGGTCGGGGCTGCCCGGCCCCGGAGAGAGCAGGACGCCGGCCGCGCCGACCCGCCCCACGTCCGCGACGTCGATCTCGTCGTTGCGCCGCACCTCGCAGTCCACCCCGAGCTGACCGAGGTACTGCACCAGGTTGAACACGAACGAGTCGTAGTTGTCGATCACCAGGACGCGCATCGTCACCTGCTCGGAGAGGGGGGCGGGGTGTTGTTCTGCTCGGTGTCGTACGGCAGGTCGTGCTCGTCGCCGGCCGGCGGGGCGTCGCCGTCCACGCCCGGGCCGCCGCCCGGCACCCCGGAGTCCTGGGTGACCTGGACGTCGTCGAAGGGGAGCAGCGGCTCCGCCCACGGGAAGACCACGTACCAGAGCAGGGCCACCGTGGCGGCGGCGAGCAGCAGCGAGCCGATCAGCTTGCCGGGCACGCCCAGCGGCAGCTTGCGCCAGATCCAGGCATACATCGTCAGCCCTCCAGCTCCGCCGGTCGGCCCGCCGACTTGGGCTGCGTACGGGTCAGCTCGGCGTGCACGATCAGGCGCTGGTAGTTGTCGAACTTCGGATTGCAGGTGGTCAGGGTGAGCACCTTCTTCGTCGGCTTCGCGTCCGGCTCCATCGGCACCGGGGCGACGACCTCGACCTGGTTGGGCTTGACGATGCGCGACTTGTAGACCTGGTAGACGTACCACTCGGTCTTGCCCTCGACGACGATCGCGTCGCCGGGGTCGAGCTCGTCGAGCCGCCAGAAGGTCGCCCGGTTGCGGTGGCCGGCGACGGAGAAGTTGCCCACCTCGCCGGGCATCGCGCTGTCCGGGTAGTGGCCCGGGGCGTAGCGGATGTCCTGCTGGGTGACCCCCTCGACCACGACCCAGTTCTTCTCGAGCTTCGGGATGTAGAGCCCGGCGAGCGGCTTGCCGTGCGCCGGCGGCTTGGCCTTCGTCGACGCGCTGGCGCTGGGTGCCACGGTCGGATCGCCGGTGGGGCCCCACGCCTGGGCGAGCTGGTTGCTGAGGTCGTTCTGGTGGGCGTCGACGATGGCCGACTTGCCCCACACCTCGTAGCCGGCGAAGAGGAGCACCACCAGGCCGAAGGTGATCAGCAGCTCGCCGGTGAACCGTACCCCGGTGCGCAGCCGGCTCCAGAACGTCGGCCGGGTCAGGTCGGAGTAGACGCTCTTGTAGCCCTCGTCGGTCTGCTCGGCCCGGAGCTGGACCACCCGCTCGCCCCGGCGTGGGCGGGGCGGCTCGGCCGGCTCCGCGCCGGTGGCGGCCTCGTCGCCGCTGTCGGGCAGGCGCGGCACCGCGCCCATCAGCGCGGTCGCGTCGGGGGCCGGAGGCCGAGGGGGCACGGCCGGGATGACGGCGGTGGCCGCCGGGTCGGCGGGGTGACCGGTGCCGCCCGGCGGGACCGGACGCCCCGCGCCGGGGGGCACCGGAGCGGGCGACACCGGGCCGGGCCGGTCGGCCGGGCCGGTCGGCGGAACGCCGGGGCGGTGGCCCGTGGGCGGGGTGCCGGGGTGGCCCGTGGCGGTCGGCACCGGGCCGGGGCGACGGTCGGCAGGGGTGCGGTGGACCGCGTCGGGCGGCACGGTGCCCGGGAAGCCGGCCCCACGGGGTGCCCCGGACCGGTCGGCGGCGCGTGCCTCGACGGGGGGGAGGAAGGCCGTCGGACCGTCGGCGTCGTGCGCCGGGCGGGGTGGCGGCCCGAACTCGGCCGGCCGGCGGGCCGGGACGTCCACGGGTGGCCGGGCGGGCGTGGCCTGCGGGGGCGTGCCCATCGGGGGAGGTGCCGGGGCCGGTGGCCCGGCCGCGGGTCGTTGCGGGGCGCTGGCGAACCAGTCGGGGGCGGGCCCGGGGTCCGTTGCCGGCGCGGGCCGCTCCTGGGCGGTGCGGGGCCCGGCCGGGGGCGGAGCCGCCTCGGTGGGCACCCGGTCGGCCGTCGCCGGCTGGTGGACGTGAGGCGTCGGCCGGTGGACGTGAGGCGTCGGCCGGTGGACATGGGGCGTCGCCGGGCGGGGCGTCAGCACCGGGGTGGGCCAGGGGCCGGTCGGGCCGGGCCGCTCCGCGTGGACCGGGCCCGCAGGATCGGCGGTCGCCGGGCCGGGGGTCGCCGGGCCGGGGGCGGCCTGGTGACGGATGGCGGCGCCCGGGTCGGCCGGACCGGCGCGGTCGAGCCTGGGGAGGAAGGCGGTGTCATCCCCTTGCCGGTCCTGGTGCCGGCCGTCCCAGCCGTCGTCCGGCCTCCGGGTCACCGGGGCACCGTCGCCGAGCGTAGGGCTGTCGAGTCCTCGAACGCCGGCACCGTGACCGTCGAGACGGTCTCCCGGTAGCCCAGCTGGAAGTCGTTGACCGCGCCCTTGAACATCTGCACTCCCTCAGACGCGGCGAGGGCCTGCCGGAGCGCAGCGGGGTCGCCGATTGCAACGATCTTGAATGGAGGGGAGTACACCCGCCCATGGAGCAGCAGGGTGTTACCTACGCAGCGTACCGCGCTGGTGGCGAGGACGCGGACGTTCATGATTGACATCGCCTCCGCGCCGCCGGCCCAGAGCGCGTTCACGACGGCCTGCACGTCCTGCTGGTGGACGACCAGGTCGTCGTTGGTGGCCCCGTCGGGCAGCTCCTGGTCCGCCCGCCGGACGGCGTCGTTCAGCTCGACCGTGACGCCCACGCCGGTGAGCGCGGTGAACCCGGCGTCCTGCCGGCTGGCGGCGGCGCGGTCCCGCTGCTCCCTGATCGGGCCGTCGGAATCGGCCAGGGTGGCCGTCTCGTCCTCGACCTCGGCCCGGAGCTGGGCGGCCCGGCGCTCGCTCGCGGCGACCTGCGTGCGGCGGTCCTCGATGAGCTGGGTGAGCTGGGGCCGGCGGTCCTCACGCAGCGCGGTGCCGCCGGCGGTCGTCGCGGTGGTGGTGAACAGCAGCCCGGCCGCGGCGGCGATCAGCGGCACGCCGATCGACCAGCCCGGCCGCCGCTGCCGGGGACGCCGGGGCAGGAGGCCGGCGACCGCCCGGCGGAGGACCTTCTGCCAGGAGGCCGCGCCTGACGTGTACTCCACCGAGCGCTCCTTCCGCGTCGTCTCGTGTCGGCCCGCGACGACGCGGGCCGGTGCGGCGACCCGAACAGTCCCGCCTTTTTCGGTCACTCCATGCATCGGCCTGACCCCATTCATGGCCTGAACGGGTCATCCGGACTACGCTAGCTGTCGAACATTATTGGCCATGGACCGTCGCCCCCGCGCCCGGTTGTCAGGCCGGACGAGGTCGTCACCCCTCTGGAGAGCGTCGTGCCCAAGTCTCAGGTCCGCAAGAAGAAGGTGTACACCCCGCCGACGGACGTGCGTCCGACGGCGACGGCGGCGACGCGCAAGCCTAGCCCGGTCTGGCTGCCGGTCACGGCGGTCGCGCTGATCGTGAGCGGCATCGCCTGGCTGGTGATCTACTACCTCTCCGAGCAGGAATACCCGGTGATGTCGTGGGGTTACTGGAACCTCGCGGTGGGCTTCGGCGCTATGGTCGCCTCCCTGGTCCTGCTCTCCCGCTGGCGCTGACCGGCGGACCCGGCCGTCACCTGCCGGCCGGGCGGCGTTCGACCCGCCCGGCCTGCCCTTGTGGCGCGCTCCACGTCACCCCGCCGAGCCCCTGCCCGGCGTTTCGGCGTCGGGCACCCTATGGTGTCCGCAGGGCGGCGCGGCTCGGCTGCGAGATGACTCACGTTACTGCTGGGTAACTCTCGCGTAGGCTGCACTGCATGACCGAGCGGGACGAGGTCATCGACCGGTCCGGTCGGGGTGCGACGAAGGCGCAGCGCCGGTCGCGCCCCTGACCCGGCCGGCCGCCGAGCCGCTCGACAGGCAGCAGACCGGGAGGCCAACTCGATGGGCAGCGTCCAGATCGTCACCACGATCCTCGCGGCCGCCATCACCGCCGTGGCGGTGTGGCTTGCGGTACGCGCGGTCATGAAGATCGTGGCAGTCGTCCGGCTGGGTCAGCCCGACCCGGAACGGTTCGGCGACCGGGGCACCCGCACGAAGACGATGCTGGCCGAGACCGCCGGTCACACCAGGATGCTGCGCTGGAGCGTGGTCGGCGCGGCGCACTGGTTCGTCATGGTCGGCTTCATCGTGCTGTCGCTGCTGGTCCTGGAGGCGTACTTCGAGGTCGTCTCCCCGACCGGCGGCCTGCCGCTGATCGGCGGCCTGGCGGTCTACGGCCTGGTCACCGAGCTGATCGCGGTGCTCGGCACGGTCGGCATCGTGGTGCTGATCGCGATCCGGGTCCGCAACCGGCCCACCCGGCCGGGCGGCCGGTCCCGGTTCACCGGCTCGACCATGTGGCAGGGCTACTTCGTCGAGGCCGTCGTCCTCGCCGTGCTGATCATGGGCTTCGTGATCCGGGGCTTCAAGGTGGCCACCGACCACTTCGAGTACCCGCTGTGGGCCACCCCGGTCAGCCACGCCGTCGGCGCGCTGCTGCCCGACTGGTCGGCCGGCGTCAGCATCGCCGCCCTCATCAAGATCGCCATCTCGATGACCTGGCTGATCGTCATCGCGCTCAACGTGACCATGGGCGTCGCCTGGCACCGGTTCCTCGCCTTCTTCAACATCTTCTTCAAGCGCGACCCGGGCCGGCCCGGGTCCGGGCTCGGCGCGCTGCGGCCCATGATGAGCCAGGGCAAGCCCCTCGACTTCGAGGAGGCCGACCCCGAGAAGGACCAGTTCGGTGTCGCCCAAATCGAGCAGTTCACCTGGAAGGGCCTGCTCGACTTCAGCACCTGCACCGAGTGCGGGCGGTGCCAGTCGCAGTGCCCGGCCTGGAACACCGGCAAGCCGCTGTCGCCGAAGCTGCTCGTGCTCAGCCTGCGCGACCACGCGTACGCCAAGGCCCCGTACCTGCTGGCCGGCGGCGGCAAGGACCTCACCGGCGAGGAGAAGGCCACCGCCGCCCAGCTCGCCCACATGGACGTGCTGGCGCTCGCCGAGGCCGAGAAGCCGCTGATCGGCGGTGCCGAGGACGGCGGCGTCATCGACCCGGACGTGCTCTGGTCCTGCACCACCTGCGGCGCGTGCGTCGAGCAGTGCCCCGTCGACATCGAGCACGTCGACCACATCGTCGACATGCGCCGCTACCAGGTGCTGATCGAGTCGAGCTTCCCGTCCGAGGCCGGCGTCATGCTGCGCAACCTGGAGAACAAGGGCAACCCCTGGGGCGCCCCGCAGAACACCCGCGAGGACTGGACCAAGGGCCTCGGCTTCGAGGTGCCGCGCGTCGGCGAGGTCGACGACTTCGAATACCTCTTCTGGGTCGGCTGCGCCGGCGCGTTCGAGGACCGGGCGAAGAAGACCACCCGGGCGGTCGCCACGCTGCTCAACGAGGCCGGCGTCTCCTTCGCCATCCTCGGCGAGGGCGAGACCTGCACCGGCGACCCGGCCCGCCGGATCGGCAACGAGTTCGTCTTCCAGATGCTCGCCCAGCAGAACGTCGAGACGCTGAACGAGGCGTTCGACGGCCGGGAGCTGAGCAAGCGCAAGATCGTCGCGACCTGCCCGCACTGCTTCAACACCCTCGGCAACGAGTACGGGCAGCTCGGCGGCGAGTTCGAGGTGGTCCACCACACGCAGCTCCTGGCCCACCTGGTCAGCGCCGGCAGGCTCACCCCGGTGCAGCCGGTCGACGGCGGCCTCACCTACCACGACCCGTGCTACCTGGGCCGGCACAACCGGGTCTTCGCCGCCCCCCGCGAGGTGCTGGGCGAGTCCGTCGCGGGCGGGATCACCGAGATGCCGCGCAACAGCGAGCGCTCCTTCTGCTGCGGCGCCGGCGGCGCCCGGATGTGGATGGAGGAGAAGATCGGCAAGCGGATCAACGTGGACCGGGTCGAGGAGGCCATGTCCACCGGGGCGCGGACCATCGCCGTCGGCTGCCCGTTCTGCTCGACGATGCTCAACGACGGGGTCAACGGCAAGGGGGCCGGCGAGCAGGTCGAGGTGGTCGACGTCGCCAGCGTGCTGCTCCGCTCCCTCAAGCCGGCCGATGCCGCCGGCGAGAAGGAGACCGCCACCTCCGGCAGCTGACCCGACGAGGCCGGTGCCGCGCGTAGTGATGTGCGGCCCGGCCCGTCGTGGAACAATCCTGCCGAGGTGAACCGATCATCGACAGTCTTCTGGTTGCCACGGTGTTGCCCCTGGTCGGCTTCGTGCTGCTGACCGCGGGCAACGCGTTCTTCGTAGCGGCCGAGTTCGCCCTGGTCACGGTGGACCGGCCGGAGATCGACCGACGGGCCGCCGCCGGCGACGGCGCGGCCAGGACGGTCCGCCGCGCGCTGCACGAGCTGTCCTTCCAGCTCTCCGGCGCGCAGCTCGGCATCACCATCACCGCCCTGCTCACCGGGTATCTGGCCGAACCGGCGCTGGCCCGGCTGTTCGCCCCGGCGCTGCACCCGCTGGGGCCGGCGGCCGACCGGTTCACCCCGTTCCTCGCCCTGGCCCTGGCGACCCTGCTGTCCATGCTCTTCGGCGAGCTGGTGCCGAAGAACCTGGCGCTGGCCCGGCCGATGCCCGCCGCGCTGGCCACCGCCCGGGGGATGCGCGGCTTCTCCCGGACGTTCGGGTGGCTGATCCGGGGGCTGAACAACTCGGCGAACACGCTGGTCCGGCGGCTCGGGGTGGAACCGCAGGAGGAGCTGGCCAGCGCCCGGTCCCCCGAGGAGTTGGGCCTGCTGGCCGCGATCTCGGCCCGCGCCGGCGCGCTCCCGCCGGACACCGCGATGCTGCTGCGCCGCACCATCCGCTTCGGCGACAAGCGGGCGGCCGAGGCGATGACCCCCCGGGTGGACGTGATCGCGCTGCGGGCCACGGCGAGCGTCGCCGAGCTGCTGACCCTCGCCCAGCACACCGGGCGGACCAGGTTCCCCGTCTTCGAGGAGACCCTCGACCTGGTCACCGGCGTCGCTGCGGTGCCGGACGCGCTGGGCGTGCCGCTGGCGAACCGAGCCCGGACGACCGTCGCGTCGGTCGCCCGCGAGCCCGTGTACGTGCCGGAGAGCCTCGACCTCGACGGCGTCCTGGCCGCCCTCAAGGCGGCCGGCGCGGACCTGGCCATCGTCGTCGACGAGTACGGCGGCACCGACGGCGTGGTGACCGTGGAGGACCTGGTGGAGGAGCTGGTCGGGGAGATCGCCGACGAGTTCGACCCGGACGCGGTCGACGACGGCGGGCCGGTCGAGCTGACCGTGCCCGGCGGCGAGCGGACCGTCCTGGTCGACGGGGTGCTCCGCGAGGACGAGCTGGTCGAGCAGACCGGCTTCCGGCTGCCCGAGGGCCCCTACGAGACGCTCGGCGGCTTCCTGATGGCCCGGCTCGGGCACATCCCGGTGGCCGGCGAGACGGTCGAGGAGGGCGGGTACGAGTTCACCGTGGTCGAGGTGGAGCGGCACCGGATCGAGCAGGTGCGGGTGCTGCGCCCGGAGGAGCCCGGGGACGATGCCTGAACTGCTGGTAACCGTGCTGCTGCTGCTCGGCAACGCGTTCTTCGTCGGCAGCGAGTTCGCGCTGATCGCCTCCCGGCGGACGGTGATCGAACCGCTGGCGGCCGGCTCGAAGCGGGCCCGCTGGGCGCTGTCGGCGATGAACCAGATCCCGCTGATGATCGCCGGGGCGCAGCTCGGCATCACCATCTGCTCGCTGGGCCTCGGCGCGATCGCCGAACCGGCGCTGGCCCACCTGATCGAGCCCCTCTTCCACGCGCTGGGCCTGCCCGACGGCGCCGTGCACCCGGTGGCGTTCCTGATCGCCCTCGGCGTGGTGGTCTTCCTGCACACCGTGGTCGGCGAGATGGTGCCGAAGAACATCACCCTGGCCGGGCCGGAGCCGTCGGCGCTCTGGCTGGGGCCGGCGATGCTGGCGTTCTGCACGGCGACCAAGCCGCTGCTGCTGGCCATGAAGTGGGCGTCGCGGCAGGTGCTGCGGATCTGGCGGGTCGAGGCGACGGACGCGGTCAAGACGGTGTTCACCGCCGAGGAGCTGGCCGGTCTCGTGTCGCAGGCGCGGACGGAGGGCCTGCTCGACGCCGAGGAGCACGCCCGGATCACCGGGGCGCTCGCGCTGCACACCCGCACGGCGGCGGACGCCCTGCAACCCTGGTCGACGGTGACCACAGTGGCCGAGGACGTGTCACCGGCCTCGCTGGAGGTGCTGGCCACCCGCACCGGCCGGTCCCGGTTCCCGGTGGTGCAGCGCGCCACCCGCCGGGTGCTCGGCTTCGTGCACGTCAAGGACGTCCTCGGGTACGCGGGCGCGGAGCGCCGCGCCCCCGTGCCGGCCGGGGTCTACCATCCGCTGGCCGTGGTGCCGCCGGACCGTACGCTGGCCGACCTGCTGCTGTCGATGCGCCGCGAGCGACGGCACATGGTGCTGGTGAGCGACGGCCGCCGCCCGCTCGGGGTGGTGACCCTCGACGACGTGCTGACCGCCATCGTCGGCTGACGGCCGGGCCGCCACCGTGCCTGTCGTCTCCGTCGCCGCAGCGCCGCCCACACCCGTTGTGCAGGAACGGTTTGCGGGGCGTCACGGTGTGCGGACCCGCCTTGATTCCTCGCGCGGGACTCCCCTAATGTGAGGCGCTGACCGCTGTGGGTCGTCTGCCTCGATCTTCCCTCTCGCGAGGCGCCCGGCGGTCGGTTGCGAAGGAGTCGGTGCCGGTGGCAACCATGCCCCCTCATCGTCATGCCCCGGAACGGTCAACCGCTCGCCCGGGTGGTGCCCGCCGTTTCGCACGCCGCCTGCTCACCCTGGTCGCGGCGGTCGCCGTCGGCGCCGGGACACTGACCGCGCCCGCGTACGCCGAGCCGTCGGTGGACGAGATCGAGGCGCAGATCGACAAGCAGTGGGAGCAGCTTGAGCCCACCATCGAGCAGTACAACAAGGTGTCTGTGCAGCTGAAGGCGAATCGGGAGAAGGCGAAGGCGCTGGAGAAGAAGATCCAGCCGCTGGCGCTGGAGACCGAGCTGGCGATGAACCGCGTCGGCGACCTCGCCTCCCGCTACTACATCTCGGGTCCGTCGCAGGACATCGGCGCGCTGCTGGTCAGCACCAAGCCGGGCACCCTCGCCGAGCAGCTGACCATCCTGGACCGGCTGGCCGCGCAGGAGCGCAAGCAGGTCGAGGGCGTGCTCGCCGTCCGGGCGAAGTACGACACCGAGAAGCAGAAGCTCGACACGCTCATCGCCACCCAGGAGAAGCAGACCAAGGATCTGGCGGCGAAGAAGAAGCACATCAACGCCGAGATTAAGCGCCTCCAGGCGTCGATGCCGAAGACCGTGGTGTCCGTCCAGGGGTGCCCGACCATCACCGGCGTGATCAATTCGGATGCCCGCACCGCCATCAAGACCGCCTGCGCCCAGGTCGGCGACCCGTACGTTTTCAACACCGCCGGACCGGACACGTTCGACTGCTCCGGCCTGACCCTGTACGCCTACAAGGCCGCCGGGATCTACCTGCCGCACTTCACGGGCGACCAGTGGAAGCGGGGCAAGCTGGTGTCGCGCTCCGAGGCCCAACCCGGTGACCTGGTGTTCTTCTTCAGCGACCTGCACCACGTCGGCCTCTACATCGGCAACGGCCTGATGGTGCACGCGCCCCGCGCCGGCAAGCCGGTCAACGTGAGCAGCATCAACACCATGCCGATCGCCGGCTTCCGCCGAATCACCTGATCGCCCGGCCAGGCCCCCGCGAAGGCCGCGCCGCGCAGCACCACCCGAAGGCCCCCGGTCACCCGACCGGGGGCCTTCGGCGTGCGGCGGACATCGACGGCGGCCACGGGCCTGTACGGAGTGTCACGGCCGGTCGGGTTGCGGATCGACGGTGATCGTCTCTACTCTGGCCAATTGTCGGCCGGTAGCTGCACCGCCCAGCCGGGCGGTGACGGTGCGACACCGCCGAGTCGCCTCCGGGCGAGCCGGGGACCCAGGTACGCCGGGGTGAATCCGCAGCGGCGCTGCGGTAGGGCGCTCTCCCTTCCCGCCCGAACCCGTCAGCTAACCCGGTAGGCGGTAGAGGAAGAAGGAGAACGGAGCCCGGTGGCACTCCATGCCCCGCGGCGCCCGTCACGCCGGTCGGCCGACGCCGACCGGATGCCGGCTGCGCCGCGTATCCGCTGGTCACGCTGCACCACCGTCCTCGCCGCACTGGTCGGCGTCGCCGTCGTCCTGACCGGCGCACCGACCGTGGCCCACGCCGACCCCTCGGTCGCCGAGATCGAGCGGCAGATCGACGAGGACTGGAACAAGCTCGAACCGATCATCGAGCGGCACAACGCCACCCGGCAGGACCTCGCCGCCAAGCGCAAGCAGGCCGACGCGCTCGCCGCGCAGATCGGGCCGCTCCAGCGCCAGGTGGACGAGGCGCTGAAGAAGGTCGGCGGCCTCGCCGCCGAGGCGTACAAGGGCGACAACCTGTCGGTGGTCAACGCCCTGCTCGGCAGCCGCACGCCCAGTCAGATGATGGGGCAACTGGAGCTGCTCGACCGGTTCGCCCAGCGCCAGCAGCACGACGTCCAGGCGGTCGTCGACCTCCGCGACGAGCTGGCCGCGAAGAAGCGGCCCCTCGACGAGATGGTCGTCCAGCTCACCCGCACCGAGGCCCAGCTCGCCGCGAAGAAGAAGCAGATCAACGCCGAGATCGACCGCCTACAGAAGCTGCGGCTGAAGGTGTACGGCAACGGAGGCGGCGGCCCCCTGAAGCCCGCCCCCTGCCCGGCGTCCTACCCGGGTGGCGGCGCGGGGACGGCGGTGAAGTTCGCCTGCGCCCAGATCGGCAAGCCCTACGTCTGGGGCGCGGAGGGCCCGAACTCGTACGACTGCTCGGGGCTGATGCTGGCCTCGTGGGCGAAGGCCGGCGTCTCGCTGCCGCACAACGCGGCCCAGCAGCGGTCGGTGACCGCCCGGGTCAGCCGCGCCGACCTGCGCCCCGGTGACCTGGTCTTCTACTACTCCGACCTGCACCACGTCGGCATGTACGTGGGCGGGGGCTGGGTGGTGCACGCCTCCCGGGCCGGCGTCCCGGTGAAGATGAAGCGCGTCGACGACGGCCCGATCCACAGCTACGGCCGCCCCTCCTGAGGAGGCAAGGAAGGGCCCCTTCTTAACGCATACGGTCGAGAAGGGGCCCCTTCTCACACCCTGGCGAGGGCGGCGTGACGCGCCGCCGCCCACCGCAGCAGCACAGCAGCAGGAGGGTCAGCGGGGCGGCATCAGCGGGGCGGCCAGGTGCGCCAGTTGCGCCAGGAGCGGCTCGGGGTCGGGCCGCGCTGGCCCTGGTAGCGCGAGCCGTAGACCGCCGAACCGTACGGGTGCTCGGCCGGCGACGACAGCCGGAAGATGCAGAGCTGGCCGATCTTCATGCCCGGCCAGAGCGTGATCGGCAGGTTCGCCACGTTGGACAGCTCCAGCGTGACGTGGCCGGTGAAGCCCGGGTCGATGAAGCCGGCCGTGGAGTGGGTGAGCAGCCCCAGCCGGCCCAGCGAGCTCTTGCCCTCCAGCCGGCCGGCGAGCTGGTCGCCGAGCGAGATCACCTCCAGCGTGGAGGCGAGCACGAACTCGCCGGGGTGCAGCACGAACGGCTCGCCGTCGGGCACCTCGATCATGGAGGTCAGGTCGTCCTGCTGCACGGACGGGTCGATGTGCGTGTAGAGGTGGTTGTTGAAGACCCGGAAGAGCTTGTCGAGGCGTACGTCGATGCTCGACGGCTGCACCAGGGTCGGCTCGAACGGCTCCAGCGCGAGCGTGCCGGCCTTCAGCTCGGCGACGAGGTCGCGGTCGGAGAGCAGCATCGCAACACCATAGCGAGGTGCGTTGGTGGGACCGGTCAGCGGGGCTGGTCAGCGGGCCTGCGAATCGGATGCCCGACCCGCGCGTCGCGCTTCGCGTGTCGTACAGGTGTTCGATAGAATGCGGGCATGGCTTCCTGGTCCGAATTCGCCGCTGACGAGCCACGACTCGCCGACGGGATCCGTCATCTCATGCAGCAGTACGGGCCGGGCTTCGGCTACCTGGCCACCGTCCGCGCCGACGGCGGGCCCCGGGTGCACCCGGTCTCCCCGGTGATCACCGACGAGGGGCTCTTCTGCTTCGTCGTCGACTCGCCGAAGCGGCGCGACCTCGAACGCGACGGCCGCTACGCGCTGCACTCCTTCCCGCCGGAGGACAGCGACGACGAGGCGTACGTGGCCGGGCATGCCCGGCCGGTGACCGACCAGGCCCGGGTGGCCCGGCTCGCCGAGATCGGGCGGGCCGCGCCGCAGGTGGACTGGCGGCTCTTCGAGTTCACCGTCGACGTGGCGATGCTGGCCCGGCGCGGCGACGTCGGCGCCGTCCGCCCCGGCGAGGCGACCGACCGGCCCGCCGTGCAGGTCTGGCTCGACCCCGGAGCCGCCGGAGCCGCGAGCGCCGGCACCACCACCACCACCGACGCCGCGAGCGCCGCCCCGGGCGGGGGCGCGGTGGGCGTACCGGATCGGCGGTCGGCCCTCGACGGGCGCGGCGCCCATCGTGCGGCGGCCTGACCCCCCACAGACGCCGGTGCCGGCCCGTCGGGAGACGGAGCCGGCACCGGGGCGATCAGCAGCAGGGGTACGTCAGGCCGCGCGGTACGCGTTCCACGCGGTCAGCATCCGCTCCGCCTGGCCGGCGGTGAACTGGTACATGCACGTGTCGTAGGTGTAGTCCATGAAGTTGGTGATCGGGTCCAGCCCGGCCGCGGTGCAGGTGTCCCGCCCGGTCGGGCACTGGTACGCCGGCTCGGCCTCGGCCGGGGTGTCGCTCACGCCGTCGCCGGAGCCCCGGCAGCCGCCCTGGAAGGTGTGGTAGAGGTTCAGCCAGTGGCCGACCTCGTGGGTGCCGGTGTCGCCCTGGTTGTAGTTGGTGGCGGTGCCGCCCGGCAGCGACTCGGTCAGCACGACGACGCCGTCCATGCTGTCCAGCCGGCGCTTCGGGAAGGTGGCCCAGCCGAGCAGGTCGTCGCTCAGTTCGCCGAGGTAGACGTTGAGCGTGTTCTTGCCGCCCTCGCGCAGCGAGGTCTTCATCGAACGCTCGGCCGAGGAGCCCTGCACGATCGGGTACCACGCCGGGTTGGTGACCCGGTTGATCTTCTGGAGCTGGAAGCTGAAGGCGGTGGCCGCGCCGCCGGTGCCACCGCTGTAGGCCTCGTTCAACACGCTGATCTGCGAGTTGATCATCGAGTCCGGGATGTTGCCGCCGGCCCGGGTGCCGTCCTCCTGGATGACGTGCACGACGACCGGGATGGTCACGGCGGCGAGCGCGGCGGCGCCGGCACCGGTCCGGAAGTTGGCCCGCTCACGCAGGGCGGCGGCGAGGTCGGCCTCCCGCTCGCGGGTCTCCTTGGCGGTCAGTTCGTTCGGCTCCTGCTTGGCGTGCGCGCCGGCCTTCACCCGGGCGTCCGAGTGGACGTCGGCCGGCTCGGCGCACGCGTCGGCCGGTGCGGCGGAGAAGGCCGAAGCGGCCGGGACGACACCCACGGCGGCGGTGCTGAGCAGGAGCGCGAGGGTCGTCGACGCGACGCCGGCAGTGCGCCGGGTCAGCAGGTTGGGACGGAGTCCCATGGGCCCACCTCTTTCTGGCGGCGCGGCAGGGGGTGTGTCGCGCCGTGGCTTGAACGTGCGGGAGACGTTACAACCGATCGAGAGATTTGAGAATGGGCATATGTTGCCGCGATGAAAATCCTGCGCACCGTCGATGGCCTGCGGATCTTGGTCGCCGGGGTGTCGGCGTGGTCGGGCTGGTGGAGCACGTGAGGGGGTGCCTGGGTGCAGGCGGCGACGGCGTCGGGTACAGTGGGTCCGCCTGCGGGTGTAGTTCAATGGCAGAACATCAGCTTCCCAAGCTGACAGTGCGGGTTCGATTCCCGTCACCCGCTCCACGCACGAAGGCCCTGGTCAGGACGCGAGTCCGGAGCCGGGGCCTTCGACGTTCCGGGCGGCAACATCGCTTCATGTCGGCGACATCGCTGTGTCCTGGCCACCGGGACACCGCCACATCGCCGACATGGAGTCGATCATGGCTACCGGACGAACGTGAACAGCGTCGCTGCGGCGGTCAGCGGTCGGGGTGTGCCCGTGAACCGGTTCACGCCGACCGAGAAGAGCACCCCGTCCGGCGCGTGGAACGCCCGCTCGGCGAAACCGGAGTCCCGCAGCCAGCCCCGCAGCGCCGGGGTCAGGTCGGGGGCGCGCCGGGTCCGCGTCCAGATCACCGTGGCACCGGCCGCGCAGAGCTGCGGCAGGGCGGCCACGGTTCGGCGTACGTCATGGTCGTCGATGTTGCCGAAGACGCCCGCCATCAGCACCAGGTCGGCGGGCACCGAGCCCGCGTACGACGAGAGTCGGCCCGCGTCCGCCCGCCGGACGGTGACGTTTGCGAGGCCGGCCCGGGCGGCGGCTGCCCGGGCGACGGCGACGTTGCCCGGGTCGTACTCCAGGAGCGTGGCGCGGACGCGGGCCGCATCGGCCCGGCCAGCCAGCGCACCGACCAGGTCGTGTCCCTGGCCCGCGCAGGCGCTGACGACCCTCAGCGACTCGCCGGGGCGCTCGTCCAGCCATGAGGTGATCGCCCCGCGCACCAGCCGCAGCCGGCGGGACAGCGGCGAGTCCTCGTCGGCGTACGGCTCGTGCCACGCCCGCCAGTCGGTCCCGGTCGTCATGCCGTCGAGCCTGCCAGCCTGCCGCCCGGTCGGCAGCAGGCCCGCGCCGGGGCGCGGCGTCCGCGGCCGGCCGGGTCGTACGCTGACGTTCATGCGGATTGGCATCGTGATCCTTCCGGACCAGCGTTGGGCGCAGTCGCAGCGTCGCTGGCGGCAGGCGGAGGAGTGGGGCTTCGACCACGCCTGGACGTACGACCACCTGGGCTGGCGGGACCTGGTCGACGGGCCCTGGTTCGACTCGATGACCACGCTGACCGCCGCCGCAGGCGTGACCTCCCGGATCGGGCTCGGCACCCTCGTGGCCTCGCCGAACTTCCGCCACCCGGCGGCCTTCGCCCGGCAGGTCACCGCCCTCGACGACATCTCCGGCGGCCGGTTCCTGCTCGGCGTCGGCGCGGGCGGCATCGGTTTCGACTCGGCCGTGCTGGGCGGGGAGACGCTGCCGCCCCGCCAGCGCGTCGACCGGCTCGCCGAGTTCGTCGAGCTGCTCGACCTGATCCTGCGCGAGGACGGCACCACCTGGCGTGGCGACTGGTTCGCCGCCGTGGACGCCCGCAGCAACCCGGGCTGCGTGCAGTCTCCCCGGGTGCCGTTCGTGATGGCCGCCAACGGCCCCCGCTCGATGCGGCTGGTGGCCCGGTTCGGGCAGGGCTGGGTCACCACCGGCACGGGCGGCGACGACGTGGAGCAGTGGTGGGGCACGGTGGCCGACCTCGCCGCCCGGATGGACCGGGCGCTGGTCGAGGCCGGCCGCGACCCGGCCACTCTGGACCGCTACCTGTCGCTCGACTCCGCCCCGGCGTTCTCGCTGCGCAGCGCGGACTTCCTCGCCGAGCAGGTCGGGCGGGCCGCCGCGCTCGGCTTCACCGACGTGGTGACGCACTGGCCCCGGGCCAGCAGTTGGTACGCCGGGGACGAGGCCGTCCTGGTGGACGCGGCCACCCGCCTCCTGCCGGAGCTGCGTCGCCTGACGCCGGCTGGCCGCTAACCCGTCGCCGGGTGGTGAGGGTGTGAGAAGGGGACCCTTCTCGACCGTATGCGTTAACAGGGGGCCCTTCCTTACCCGAGGCGGAAGCGCACGCAGACGATCCGGCTGTCGTCGGTGACGGGGGTGCCGACCCGCGCCCAGTAGGCGGCGTGTCCGGCCCGCCACTCCTCGATCGACCGGTCGCCCTCCCCTTCGGCGCGGGCGAAGTCCCACGGCACGTCGGCGAAGCGCACCACGTCGACGCCGGTCACCTCGACGGTTCCGACGGGCGCGTCGTGGTCGTCGACGAGGGCGAGCCGCTCGCCGACGTGCTCCAGTTCCTCGCCCTCCTCGGCGTACTCGTCGGTCAGGCCGGCGGTCGCCGTCTTGGCCCCGGCCAGCACCAGGGAGTTGAGTCTCGCCCGCAGCTCGCCGGGGGTGCCGAGGGCGAGGCTGCGCAGTCCGTCGATCCGGGCCCACATCCCGCCGAGGCTACGCGGCCCGGCCGCGCCCCGCCGCCGGATTCGGGCGCGGGGCGCGCGGCACCGGCGACCCGCGCGACCGCGCCGTTCCTGCTGGTCGGCGGCACCGCCGATGCCATGTGGGACGGCACCCAGGCCCGCCGGCTCAGCCCGCACGTGCTGGAGGTCGACGGGGCCGACCACTCGTTGCTGGTGCCCGGCCCGCTGGCCCGCTCGGCGGAGGTGCTGGGCATGGTCTGCACCGCCGTGGAGGAGTTCCTCGGCGGAGCCGGCTCGGGCGACTGAGCCGCCCCGTTCAGATGAGCTGCGCCGCGTAGCCGGCCGCGGCGAGCACCCGCTCGTCCCCCGTCGTCGCGTGGGCGTCCAGCACCGCGTCGGCGAGCTTCACCACGTGCTCGTCGCCGTGCCGGGCCGCGCGGGCGAAGACCTCCGCCGGGGTGCCGGGGGCGACGGCCGGTGGGGCGACGCCGGTCGGGGAGGCGTACACGGCGGTGACGGCCGCCGTCGCGGACCAGGCCGCGGCGAGGCTCGACGCCCAGAGCCCGGGGTCCAGCTCCGGCAGCGTACGCAGCACCGCCGTCGGCGCGGTCACCGCGTGCACCAGCATGACGGGTTCCGCCTGCCCGTACCGGAGGTAGTCGAGGCCCGCCCGGTGCGCCAGCTCGGCGAGCCCCCGCTGCGCCTCCGCCGGGGTCCGCGCGGGGCGCAGCGCCGCGAGCGACGACCCCCATCCGGGTACGTCCGGCAGCCGGCCCAGCCGCTCGCGGATGCCGCCGGTGCGGTCGGCGATGCGGGGCAGCCCGGCCAGCGCGGCCGCCACCCCGGTCTCGCAGTTCTCGCCGTTCTCGCCGGACATCCCGCTCTTCCCGACGGGAGGCGCCGCCGGCGGCAGGGACGCGCCAGGTACCGGCTGCCAGCGCGCGGCCCAGTAGGCGAGGGCCTGGCCGAGTTCGGTGCGCCGGTCCGGGCTGGTCTCGTCGGCCCGCAGCGCCCGCACGGCGTGCCCGACCCGGATGACGCCGTGGGTGGCCCCGGCGGCGATGCCCGGCAGCAGCCGGGGCCACCAGGTGCCGAGGATGTCCCGCCAGGGCCGTTCGCGCAGTTCCCGGTCGAAGTGGGCGAGCCAGTCGCCGGCCCGCTTCGGGTCGCCGAGGGCGACCCGCCAGTCGTCGATCGGCCGGAGGCCGCGCGGCAGCTCGTCGAGCCGCCGCAGGTAGGCGTCCAGCCAGCGGTGCACCTTGGCGTCGTGCCCGTGCCGGGCCAGCGCCTCGACCGCCATCGGGCCGTGGTTGGAGAGCCAGCCCTCGAACTCCGGGCCGGTGCGGTGCAACCGCCGGTACGCCTCGTCCAGGATTCCGTCGTCCATGCCCCGATCGTGCGACGTGAAGTTTGGTTTAAGTCAACTCTCGGGCGCGGCCAGCCGGGCACCCTCGACCAGGCCGTGTATCCGCAGCTCGGCGGCGAGCGCGGGCGGGCAGTCGACCACCACGGCGGAGGTGCCGAGGACCTCGGCGCCCCGGGCGGCGCAGATCGCGTACAGGGCATGCAGCTGGGCGGCGGTGGCCACCCAGTCGTCGACCACCAGCACCCGGTCGCCGGGGCCGAGGTGCCGGTCCCGGACGCCCAGGTCGACCCGGCGGCCCCGGAAGTCCGGCGGGCTCTGCGCCCAGGTCGTCGCCCCGGCGGGCAGCCTCCCGTCCCCTGCCTTGTGCGCGGGCGCGAAGCCGACCCCGAGGGCGGTCGCGGCGAGCGGGCCGAGCAGCAGCCCGGTCACGGCGGGGGCGAGCACCACGGTCGGTCGGGCGTCCCGGAACGGGGCGGCCAGGGCGGGCCCGAGCCCCGCCAGCACCGCCGGGTCGCGCCACCAGCCGGAGACGTCGCTGACCAGGTGGGTGCTCTGCGGGCCGGGGTCGACCCACCGGAACAGCTCGACGAGGCGTTCGCTCAGCTCAGCGGGCATGCCGACCATCCTGCGTCAGATCGACGCCCGGTGTGGTCCGGCCCACCCGGGGCCGAGCGGGCCACGCCGCCTCGGATGATCGGCCACACGTATGCGAGCAAATGCCACCATAGCGCCATGATCACGTTGACTTCGGAAGTGCTTCTCTCGTTACGGTCCGGGCCGGTTTGTTCTCCAGGACTTCGCCCTGAACAACGACTTCGTTAGCCACGACGAAAGGACCGGGCCCGTGGTTGGTAGGCACTCCCGTACCCGATTGTTCTCCTCGCCGGCCGGGATCGCGGCCACCGCGGCGGTAGGCGTCGCGCTCGCCGTCGGTGGCACCGTCGGCGCGGTGAGCCTGACCTCCGGTGAGGCGGCCCCGCAGCCGACCGTCGCCGACGTCCCGGTGAGTGCCCCCACCACCGCGGCCACGCCCTCGGCGTCGCCCAGCCCGAGCGCCAGCGTCCCGCCCAGCCCCAGCCCGTCGCCGACGGTCACGGCCAGCCCGAAGGCCACCCGGAGCCAGGCCGCCTCGCGGAGCAGGCCGCGCACCGCCGCGCCGAAGCCGGCCGCCACCACCAAGAAGCCCACGCCCACCCGCAACGTCGTCGACAGCGGCTCGTGCGGGGCGTCCTTCTACGACGAGGGGCAGCTCACCGCCAACGGGGAGAGCTTCGACCCGAGCGCCCTGACCGCCGCCCACAAGACCCTGCCGTTCGACACCATGGTCCGGGTGAGCAACCCGGCCAACGGCAAGTCGGTCACCGTCCGGATCAACGACCGGGGACCCTTCATCGACGGCCGCTGCCTCGACCTGTCCCGGGCCGCGTTCGCGGCCATCGCCTCCGTCGACGTCGGCGCGCTGACCGTGAAGTACGAGGTCCTGGGCTGATCCGATGACCTCGGGCGGGGCGGCGCGACCGGGGCCGGACCGGCCGCCGCCGGAGACCCGGCCGGGCAGAACATCCTCGGCCGACGGGCCAGGCTCATTCACCGGTTCACGTCCATCAGGCATGCTGTCCCTCGTACGCATGCATGCCTTCCAGTCGGGCCGCGGCCCGCTGAGCCCCGGATCCCGCGCCGGCCTCGGCGCGGCCCTCGTCCTGCTCGCGATCATCTCCGGCGTCGAGCTGGCGGACGGTCGCTGGGCGCACTACGTGGCGCTGATGGTCGCCGCCCCGTTCCTCGCCGCGGCGCTCGCCTCCTGGCGGGTGGTGCTGGGGGTGGGTGCCGCCGCGACCGCGATCGGGTCCGCCTTCGCCCTCGCCGAGCCGAGGACGTCGCTGGTCACCGCCGTCAACGTGGCCGGCATCGCGCTCGCCACCGGCATCGCGGCGGCGGTGGCCGCCGTGCGGCAGCGGCAGGCCGAGCAGATCGCCGAGCTGTCCAAGCTGGCGGCGGTGGCCCAGCAGGCGGTGCTGCGTCCGCTCGGCCCGCAGGTGGGGACCCTGGCGGTGGCGGGACGCTACATCTCCTCGACGGCGACGGCCGAGATCGGCGGCGACCTGTACGAGGCGATCGACACCCCGTACGGCGTCCGCATGATCATCGGTGACGTGCGCGGCAAGGGGCTGGACGCCGTGCGGCTGGCGAGCATCGTGCTGGGCTCGTACCGGCACGTCGCGTACGAGCGGGCCGACCTGCGGGCGGTGGTCGCCGACCTGGACCGGGCGGTGGCCCGCAACGTCGGCGACGAGGACTTCGTCACCGCCGCCCTGGTCGAGGAGCGGGGCGGCACCCTCACCATCGTCAACTGCGGCCACCCGTCGCCGCTGCTGCTGCGCCGGGGCGCGGTGATCCCCCTCGAACCGCCCGCGCCCGCGCCGCCGCTGGGCTTCATGCCGGTCGTGCGGCCCCGGGTCGAGCGCCTGGAGCCGGGCGACCGGCTGCTGCTGTTCACCGACGGCCTCGGCGAGGCGCGCCGGGACGGCGAGTTCTTCCCGACGGCCGACCGGGCCTGGCGGCTGCTCGGCCACGGCACGGTCGGCGACGGGCTGGCCTCGCTGGAGACCGCCCTGGTCGAGTGGGTGCACGGCCGGCTCGACGACGACATCGCCCTGGTCCTGATGGAGTACGCCGGCCACAGCGGCGGGGTGACCGCCCCCGTGCCGAGCTGGGAGGTCGGCGCGGCCGAGGGCTGAGCCGACCTCCTCGCCGCTCCGTCCCGCCCGCGCCTCGCCGCTTCCGGCCCGCTCCCGCCGAAGGCCCGGGACGGCCAAAGCGCGGGTGTGTAATCGCCGTCACTTCCATGTTGAGCTTGTCGCTGCCTACCCGCGAGTAATACAGTCGGGGTTACTGATCGGTAACACCTGTCCGGGAAGCGGGGCCAGCGAGCATGACCCACTACAAGAGCAACCTCCGGGACCTTGAGTTCAACCTCTTCGAGGTCTTCGGGGCGGACCGGGCGTTCGGCCAGGAGCCGTACTCGGATCTTGACGTCGACACCGCGCGCAGCTTCCTCGTCGAGGTGGACCGCCTCGCCCGCGAGGACCTCGCGGCGAGCTACTCGGACAGCGACCGCAACCCCCCGGTCTTCGACCCGGCCACGCACACCGCGCCGCTGCCGGAGCCGTTCAAGAAGTCGTACCGGGCGTTCATGGAGTCCGAGTTCTGGCGGCTCGACCTCCCGCCGGCGCTCGACGGCACCAACGCCCCGCGCGCCCTCTGGTGGTCCCTCGCCGAGCTGGTGCTCGGAGCGAACGCCCCCGTCTGGATGTACGCCTCCGGCCCGTCCTTCGCGCACGTGCTGCACGTCGAGGGCACCGAGAGCCAGAAGAAGTGGGCCAAGCTCTTCATCGACAAGCAGTGGGGCTCCACGATGGTGCTCACCGAGCCCGACGCGGGCTCCGACGTGGGCGCCGGCCGCACCCGGGCGATCCCGCAGCCGGACGGCTCGTGGCACATCGAGGGCGTGAAGCGGTTCATCACCTCCGGCGAGCACGACCTCAGCGACAACATCGTGCACTACGTGCTGGCCCGCCCGGTCGGCGTCGAGGGTGTCGGCGGCCCCGGCACCAAGGGCCTGTCGCTCTTCGTCGTGCCGAAGTTCCACTTCGACCCGGAGACCGGCGAGCTGGGCGAGCGCAACGGCGTCTACGCCACCAACGTCGAGCACAAGATGGGCATCAAGGTCTCCAACACCTGCGAGATGACCTTCGGCGAGCACGGCGTGCCGGCGAAGGGCTGGCTGCTCGGCGACAAGCACGACGGCATCCGGCAGATGTTCATGATCATTGAGTACGCCCGGATGATGGTCGGCACCAAGGCCATCGCCACCCTCTCCACCGGCTACCTCAACGCCCTCGAATACGCCAAGAACCGCGTCCAGGGCGCCGACCTCGTCCAGCAGGCCGACAAGACCGCGCCCAGGGTCACCATCACCCACCACCCCGACGTGCGCCGCTCGCTGATGCTCCAGAAGTCGTACGCCGAGGGCCTGCGCGCCCTGGTCTGCTACACCGCCTCCTGGCAGGACCAGGTCGCCATCGCCGAGGCGGCCGGCGACGAGCAGGCGACGAAGATCGCCAAGCGGGTCAACGACCTGCTGCTGCCGCTGGTCAAGGGCGTCGGCTCCGAGCGGGCGTACGAGATGCTGGGTCACGAGGCGCTACAGACCTTCGGCGGCTCCGGCTTCCTCCAGGACTACCCGCTGGAGCAGTACGTCCGGGACGCCAAGATCGACACCCTGTACGAGGGCACCACCGCGATCCAGAGCCTCGACCTGATCTTCCGCAAGATCGTCCGGGACAACGGCAAGGCCCTCATGACGGTCGCCGGCGAGATCCAGGAATTCATCACCTCCGAGGGCGGCAACGGCCAGCTCAAGCAGGAACGGCAGGCGCTCGGCAAGGCGCTCGCCGAGGTGCAGACCATCCTCGGCGTGCTGACCGGCTGGCTGGGCGAGGCGCAGGGCGGCGACGCCCGGGCGCTCTACAAGGTGGGCCTCGGCAGCCGCCGGTTCCTGCTGGCGATCGGTGACCTGGTCGTCGGCTGGCTGCTCCAGCGGCAGGCCGACGTCGCCCTGCGCGCCCTCGCCGGCGAGGTCTCCGCCGCCGACAAGGCGTTCTACACCGGCAAGGTGGCCGCCGCGAAGTTCTTCGCCCGCGAGGTGCTGCCCCGCCTCGGCGCCGACCGGCGGATCATCGAGAACACCGACCTGGAGCTGATGGACCTCCCGGAGGAGGCGTTCTGAGCCGCTGACGCACCACAGCGGCCTCCAGACGGCCGGCGAGTCCCCCAACTCGCCGGCCGTCGCCCTCCCGTCCTCTTTCGCCGCCGGTCGCTGTCCTGCCCCGCTTCGCCGCCCGTCGCCGCCTTGCCCCGCTTCGGCGACCCGTGCCGAACGGTCCCGCGTGTCCCCCATCGCCGGTCGTATCCCGGGTACTTGCCCCGTCGGTTGGGTAACCGAGGCCCGGACGTCGTCAGTGAACGCCCAGAGCCACCGCACGTGGGGGTGCAGCGCACATGGGCATTGGTAGTGGAATCTTCCTCATCGCCATCGGCGCGATCCTGACCTTCGCCATCCGGGCCAACGTCTGGTGGGTGGATCTGCGCGCGGTCGGCTGGGTCTTCATCCTGGCCGGGTTGGCCGTGCTGCTCACCACGCTCTGGTTCTGGCAGGACCGGCGCAAGCGGGCGCGCACCCTGATCGTGGAGGAGAACAGGCTGTCGCATCCGACCGCGATGATGCCGCCTCCGCCCGACCCGCCTCCGCCCACGGCGCCACCCTCCTGAGGCCCGCCGGCCCGCCGGCCCGGCCCGCCCCGCCCGCCCCGGCCCGGCCCGCCCGCCCCGGCCCGCCCGGGCCGGCCGCCCGCCCGCCCGCGCCCGCCGGCGTGGGCGGGCGCACCTCGGGCGTTCGCAGGTGTTAACAGGGGTCCCCTGTACAACGAAAAGCGTTAACAGGGGGCCCTTCCTTGCGCCTCAGGCGCGGGCGGTGTGGCGGGCCACGATGTCCGCGCGGCGCAGCTCGGCCCAGGGGACCGGTGCGCGGTGCACCACCAGGTCGGTGGTGCGCAGCCCCTCCTGGTCCGCGCGTTCCGGGTCGAGCAGCGCCGAGAGCAGCGAGATGCCCGGGTTGTGGGCGACCAGCAGCACCGTCGCCGCCTCCGCCGGGGCCGACCGGACCAGCGCCAACAGCTCCGCCGGGCGTGCCTCGTACGCGCCCGGCTCGTAGCGCACCTGCGGCGCGGGGCCGGCCGGCCCCGCCTCGTCCGCCGAGCCGGTCATGCCCAGCTGCACGCCGTGCCAGGTCTGCCGGGTGCGCCGCGCGGCCGAGCAGAGCACCACGTCGGGCAGCAGGTCGTGCCGGGCCAGCCAGGCTCCGGCGGCGGCCGAGTCGGCGTGCCCCCGCGCGGTCAGCGGTCGCTGGACGTCCGGGCCGTTCCCCGGCGCCTCCGCCTTGGCGTGCCGCAGCAGCACCAGTGTCCGTTCCGTCCCTCCGGCGTCCGTCATGGGCCCAGCTTGCCCGATTGACGATCGGAGCGCCTGGGTATGTCGATGGGTGCCGCAACCTCATCCATGGCCGCGGCGGGTAGCAGCGCCAGCTGACAGCCAAGGAGGCGACGAAAATGGGCATTGGTGCCAGTATCTTCCTCATCGCGCTGGGTGCGATCTTCGCGTTCGCCGTGCAGGCCGACCTGGGGTGGCTGAACCTCGGCGTCGTCGGCTGGGTGCTGATGCTCGCCGGGGTCGTCAGCCTGCTCACGACGCTCTACTTCTGGAACCGGGGCCGCCGGACGGTGGTCGCCACGCCGGTGCGGCAGAGCCGCGTGGTCGCCGACCGGGTCGTGCCGGTGCAGGGCGAGCCCGTGGTCCAGGAGTACCGCGAGGTGCGCCGCCCTGGTCGCACGGTCTGACCGGTCGCCGGCCCGCACGGGCCGCGACCGCCCAGGACTCCGGGGGCCCCGCAACGGCGCGGGCCCCCGGCGCGTGCCCGGGGCAGGGGGTCAGGGCGGGTCGACGGGGGTGCGGGCTCAGGCGAACAGGGCGAAGTAGATCGCGATGTGGTGGCAGATCGCCGCCACCAGCGTGCAGGCGTGGAAGAACTCGTGGTGACCGAAGACGGTGGGCCACGGGTTGGGCCGGCGCAACGCGTAGAAGACGGCGCCGACGCTGTAGATCGCGCCGCCGACGGCGAGCAGCACCAGCGCGGTCACGCCGCCGGAGTGCAGGATCTGCGGCAGCATCGCCACCGACACCCAGCCGAGAGCCAGGTAGAGCGGTGCGGAGACCCAGCGCGGCGCGTGCGGCCAGACCAGTTTCACGGCCACCCCGCCCAGCGCGCCGCCCCAGACCAGGGCGAGCATGGTGGTCGCCTGCCGGGCGTCCAGCAGCAGGACGCAGAACGGGGTGTACGTGCCGGCGATGAACACGAAGATCATCGAGTGGTCCATCCGGCGCATGATCTGGTAGCCGTGCTCGGACCACACCCGACGGTGGTAGAGCGCGCTGGTGCCGAAGAGGCCGCAGACCGTCAGGCTGTAGACGAGGCAACTGGCCAGGGGGGACCAGCCGGGGCGGCCGGCGGCGATGGCGCAGAGCACGATGCCGCAGACGAGCGCGGCGAAGAACGCGTAGGTGTGCAGCCAGCCGCGCATCCGCGGCTTCCCGATGTCGACCGGCTTGAGTCGAAGCGGTGCGGAGGTCGTCACGCACCTAGGTTACGGCACCGTAGGTTACCGTCAAGTAGTGCCGATCGTCACCGGATCCAGGGGTCCGGTGGCCCTGCCGGAGCCACCCGTCGGGAATCATGGCGGGATGCGGATCCGGCCCGTCGGCGCGCACGCCCTGCTGCTCGACTGCGACGACACCGACCAGGTGGAGGCGTGGCGCGCCGAGCTGACGCGCCGCCGCGCCGCCGGCGAGCTGACCGCGGTCGAGATCGTCCCGGCGGCCCGTACGGTGCTGCTCGACGGGGTGCCCGACCCCGACCGGGCCGCCACGCTCGTGGCCCACTGGACGCCCTACCCCGCCGACCCGGTGGGACCCGCCGGCGACACCCCCGCCGCCGGCACGACGCCGACCGGCGGCACCCCGCCCGCCGAGGTCGAGGTCCCCGTCACGTACGACGGAGCGGATCTGCCCGTCGTCGCCGGCCACTGGGGCGTGGCCGTGCCCGAGGTGATCGCCCGCCTCACCGGCACCCCGTTCCGGGTGGCCTTCTGCGGGTTCGCGCCCGGGTTCGCGTACCTGACCGGGCTGCCGCCGGAGTGGGCGGTGCCCCGGCTCGCCACCCCCCGCCCCCGGGTCCCCGCCGGCTCGGTCGCGCTCGCCGGCCCGTACGCCGGGATCTACCCCGGCGCGTCGCCCGGCGGCTGGCTGCTCGTCGGGCGCACCGGGCTCACCCTGTTCGACGTGACCGTCGACCCGCCGGCCCGGCTCGCCCCCGGCACCCGGGTACGCCTGGCGGCGACCGCGTGACCCGCCCGCCCGGTCCCGGCCCGGCGCGCCGGCTGGAGGTGCTCCGGGCCGGGGCGCTCACCACCGTGCAGGACCAGGGCCGGCCCGGCTGGGCGCACCTCGGCGTCCCCCGGTCGGGGGCGCTCGACCCGGCCGCCCTGCGGCTGGCCAACCGCCTCGTCGGCAACCCGGAGGACGCCGCCGGCCTGGAGATCACCCTCACCGGCTGCACGCTTCGCCTCACCCGGGCCGGCACGGTCGCGCTCACCGGCGCGGACGCCGACGTGTGGATCGGCCGCGGACGGCTGGGCGACGGACGGCTGGGCGACGGGCGGACGGGCGGCGGGCGGACCGGCGCCCCGAACACCGGCGCCCCGAACACCGGCGACCCGAACACCGGCGACGCGCGGCGGGCCGGCCCCCGCCCCGGTGTGCGCCCCGGCGACCGGCCCGGAGACGTCGGCCGTCCCCTGGCCGTGCCCGCCGGGGCGACCGTGCGGATCGGCCCGGCCCGCACCGGACTGCGCACCTGGCTCGCCGTCGCGGGCGGGATCACCGTGCCGCCGGTGCTCGGCAGCCGGTCCACCGACACCCTCTCCGGCCTCGGCCCGCCCCCACTGCGCGACGGCGACGTGCTGCCCCTCGGCGACCCGGCCGGCGAACCCGCCCCCGTCGACGCGACCGTCGGGCGGCCCGCCCCGCCGCTGCTGCGGCTCCGGCTGCGCCTCGGGCCCCGCGACGACTGGTTCACCCCGGCCGCGCTCGACCGGCTGCTCGGCACGCCGTACGCGGTGAGCCCGGTCAGCAACCGCGTCGGCGCGCGACTGACCGGCGCGCCGCTGCCCCGCGCGATCGCCGGGGAACTGCCCAGCGAGGGCCTCGTGCTCGGCGCGGTGCAGGTGCCCGCCGACGGCCAGCCGCTGATCTTCCTCGCCGACCATCCCACCACCGGCGGCTACCCCGTCGTCGGGGTGGTGGACGACGTGACGCCGCTCGCGCAGGCCCGCCCGGGGACTACGGTGACGTTCCATGGACCTCAACGCTGACCTCGGCGAGGGATTCGGCATCTGGCGGCTCGGCGACGACGAGGCGCTGCTCGACCTGATCACCTCGGCCAACGTCGCCTGCGGCTTCCATGGCGGCGACCCGTCCACCATGCGCCGGGTCTGCGCCGCCGCCGCCGAGCGCGGGGTCGCCGTCGGGGCGCAGGTCGGCTACCGCGACCTCGCCGGCTTCGGCCGCCGACACATCGCGTACGCGTTCGGGGACCTGCGCGACGAGACCACCTACCAGCTCGGCGCGCTCGACGCGTTCTGCCGGGCCTACCGCATCCGGGTCCGCTACCTCAAGCCGCACGGGGCGCTCTACCACGCCGTGTCTGCCGACGAGTCGCAGGCCGCCGCCCTGATCGCCGCCATCGACGACTACGACCGCGACCTGCCGGTGCTCTGCGCCCCCGGCTCGGTGCTCGCCCAACTCGCCACCGGCGCCGGCCTGCGGGTGATCGCCGAGGGCTTCGCCGACCGGGGCTACCTGCCCAACGGCACGCTGGTGCCCCGCACCGCCCCCGGCGCGCTGGTCACCGACCCCGAGCAGGTGGCCGCCCGGGCCGTCCGGATGGCCACCGAGCAGACGGTGGTGGCCGTCGACGGCACCGTCGTGCCCTGCCCCGTCGAGTCCATCTGCCTGCACGGCGACACGCCGGGCGCGGTGGCGTCCGCCGAGCTGGTGCGGGCCGCGCTCCTCGGCGCGGGGGTCACGCTCACTCCGTTCGCGTGAAAGGAGGGGCACCTTGTTAACGCCTTCTGTATAGGAAGGGCCCCTTCCTAACGCACCCAGCGCCGGCGCGCGGGCGGGCCGCGCAAGGGCGGCCGGCGGGGCGCAGGCGGTCAGGCGTCCAGGCCGCGCAGGACCAGCGGGAGCCGCGCCGGGCCGCCCTCGACGACCCGCACCGGCACCCCCCAGTCCTGCCGGGTCAGGTGGCAGGCCGCGTGCTCCACGTCGGCGTCGCACGTCGCCGCCTGCGCGGTCACCTGGAGCACCCCGCCGGCCACCGACCCGTCGACCACCAACCGGCGGGACAGCTCCGTGCCGGTGCCCGCCCCCGCCGCCAGCAGTTCCGGCGGCGACGCCGAGACCACCAGCCGCGTCGACGGCCCGTACGTCTCGTCCAGCTTCTGCCCCGGCGCCGGGGTGAAGACCACCTCAAGCGTCACCTCGCCCGCCGCCACCTCCATCGGCTTCCGCTCCGTGCGGTGCCGCGGGCCGTCGACCGTGCTCGCCCCCACGGCCGACAACGCGCCCGGGGCCAGCCGGGTCAGCCGGTGCGCCGCCGACTCGACCACCAGCACCCCGCCGTCGGCGGTCAGCACCACGTCGCTCGGCTCGGCGAGCCCGTCGGCGACCGTCGACACCTGACCCGTGGCCGGGTCGAAGCGGCGGACCGCCCCGTTGTACGTGTCGGCGACCAGCACCGAGTCGTCCGGCAGCGCGCACACCCCCAGCGGATGCTGGAGCAGCGCCCGGTCGGCCGGGCCGTCGACGTGACCGAAGTCGAACAGGCCCTGCCCGACGGCGGTGCCCAGGACGCCGTTCTCGACGTACCGGATGGCGCTGGTCTCGCTGTCGGCGACCCAGAGCCGGCTGCCGTCGGCCGAGACCGAGAGGCCGGACGGCTGCGCCAGCCACGCCTCGGCCAGCGGCCCGTCCCGCAGCGCCTCGACCGTCGTGCCGGCGTACATGCCCGCCGTGCGGCGGATGGGGTCGAACCACCAGAGCTGGTGGATGCCCGCCATCGCGACGATCACCCGGTCGTCGTACCAGGCCAGGTCCCAGGGGGAGGAGAGGTCGACCGAGAGCGAGTCGTGCGCGTGGTCGTCCACCGTGGAGCGCCACTGCCGGCCGGTGCCGGCGACGGTCACCACCTCGCCGGTGTCCAGCCGCACCCCGCGCAGCAGGTGGTTGACGGTGTCGGCGACGACCACGTCGTACCCGGCCACCTCGGCCACGTGCTCCGGCAGCCGGCAGAGCCCCTGTGGCTCGGAGAAGGTGGCGACGCCGGGCGGCCCGTCCGCGCGCCCCCGGACACCCGCGCCGATCCGGCGCACCAGCGTCTCGCCGTCGGGGGCCAGCTCGACGAGGGAGTGCCGGGCCGAGTCCGACACCAGCAGGTGCCCGCCGTCGAGCGCGAGGGCCTTGCCGGGGAAGCGCAGGGCCGTCTCCGGCTCGGCGGGTGGCACGTACGGGCCGTCGCCCCGGTGCAGGGTGCCCTTCGCCTCGTGGGTGGCGACCAGCTCGTCGACCAGCCGCGCCAGCCCCTCGGCGTGACCCTCGCCGGCCATCGTGGCCACCACGTACCCCTCGGGGTCGATCACGGCGAGGGTCGGCCAGGCGCGGGCCGCGTACTGCTGCCACATGTCCAGCTCGGGGTCGTCGAGGACGGGGTGGTGCACGCCGTACCGCTCGACGGCGGCGGCGACGGCGGCCGGGTCCTTCTCGTGCTCGAACTTCGGCGAGTGGATGCCGACGACGACCAGCACGTCGGCGTACTTCTCCTCCAGGGGGCGCAACTCGTCGAGCACGTGCAGGCAGTTGATGCAGCAGAAGGTCCAGAAGTCGGCAATCACGATCTTGCCGCGCAGGTCGGCCAGCTTCAGGTCCCGCCCGCCGGTGTTCAGCCAGCCCCGTCCGCGCAGCTCGGGAGCCCGTACTCGTGCGCTCATGCTCCCAGTCTGCCCGACCGCGAGGCCCCGACCGGCCGGCACCCCGCGCGGCCCGGTCACACCCTGGGCGTACGACGGGGGCGGGGCCACGATGGTCCGTGGCCCCGCCCCCGGGGGTCGCTACTTGGCGGCCGGCTTGAGGCAGAGCACCTTCTTCGGCACGTCGCCACGGAGGACGACGTGCGGCTGGGCCGGGTCGGCGCACTTCTCCTTGGCCTCGACCTTGGACACGATCGTGAACGATCCGGCCTCGCCGCAGGTGGCCGCCGTGGCGTTGCCGCCCGACTGCTTGACGCAGGAGCCGACGGCCGGGTCGAACGCCTTCGTGTTGTCGCCGCCCACCTTGCCGAGCAGCATGAGCAGCCCCAGCGGCACCGCGAGGATCAGCACGGCGGCCACCAGCACGGCGGCCAGCACCCGGCCGTTGCGGACCTTCGGCGGCGGAGCCTCGGCCTTCGGCGCGTCCGCCTCCGGCTTGAACGCGTCGAACCGGCCCTGCTCCTCGGGCTCCTGGCCCCAGGCGGGGCCGGACTGCGCCCCCTGCGCCGGGAAACCGACCTGGGTCGGCTCGCCGTACGGGGCGGGACCGTGGCCGGGCATCGTGCCCTGCCCGGCGGTGGCCCCACCCATCGGGCCGCCGAACTGGTCGCCCGGTCGGTCGCCCTCGTGGGGGCGGACGCCGTTGACGGGCCGGTTGCTGGCCGGCGGGTCCACGAAGGACGGCACCCCGGGCGGGAAGGTCGGCGGGGCCGCCGCGCCGGCCACCCCGGCCGCCGGGCCGTCGCCGAAGCCGTGGGGCTGGCCGGCCTGCCGGTCCGGGGCGTCGAAGCGCTGCCCCGCCTGTGGCCCCCGGTCGTCGAAGCGCTGCGGCGGACCGACGTCGTCGAACCCGCGGTGCTGGTCGTGCCCGTCGAAGCCGCGGTGCTGGTCGTGCCCGTCGAAGCCGCGGTGCTGGTCGTGCCCGTCGAACCCGCCCGGGTGGTCGTGTTCGGGGGAGCGCCGCTGCGGGCCCGGCTCGTCGAACCGACCCGGCTCCTCGAAGCGCCCCGGGGCATCGTCGAACCGCCCCGGGGCATCGTCGAAGCGACCCTGCGGGCCCGGCTCGTCGAACCGCGACGGTGGCGGGTTGTGCTCGGGGCGGAACGGGCTCTCGTCGGCCGGCTCCGGCTCGTCGGCCGGCTCCGGGCGGGCCGGCCGGCCGTACACCCGGGGCTGCGGCGCGGCCGCGCCGCCGGGGTGCAGCGCCTGGTCGGTGGGGGGGACCACCCGGCTGGCCATCGGCACGGAGGCGCTCGCCGAGACGCTGCCCACCGCGCCGGCCCCGACCTCCCCGGCCTCCGCCGGGGGTACGGCGGCCCGGGCGGCCGCCCCGGACTCGGGCGAGACCCGGGGGGCGGGCACGAACGGGGTGCCCTGCGGGTGCGGCTCCTCGGCGCGGCCCCAGCCGGCACCCGTGTCGGGCGCGTACGGCGGCGGGGCGCCCTCCCGACCCGACGGATCGCCGGCCGCCGGAGGTTCGATCGCCGGTGGGAACTGGGCCGGCGGGGCGTAGTCGGCCGGGGGCAGGGCGGCCAGGCTGGCACCGGGCACGCGCTGCTCCTGCGGCGGCAGCGGCACGGCGTTGGCCGGTGAGATCCCCGGCCCGGGGGCGGGCTGGTAGAGCGGGCGGTCCTCGGACCGCTCGGGCTCCCAGCCGTTGCCGGCCTGCTGCGGCGCGGCGGTCTCCGCCTCGGTACGCCCCCACGCCTCGCCCGGTGCCCACGGCTCGACATCCGGCATGACCGGCCGGTCGGCCCGGTCGGCACCGGGCCGCTGCGGGCTCTCGCCGGGCGTCGCCCAGGCGGGTGGCCCGTCCGTGCCGACGGTGGCGGTGGCCCGCGCCGGTGGGACGGAGGTCGGCTCGGCCGCCGCCCAGTCGGGAACCTCCGGCCGGTCGTCCTGCCGCTGCGGCACCGCTGCCGCGCCCCACGCGCCGGGCTGCCCCGACTCGTCGGCTGCGGCGGGCCAGGCGTTCGGCTGCGGCTGATCGTCGGCGTGGACCGCCGTGGCCGCCCACCCGCCGGAGCGGGCGGGGTCGTCCTGCGCGGCGGCCCAGTCCGGGGGCGGGGTCGCCTGGCCGGGCACGCGGGCGGCGCCCCGGGCGCCGGGCTCGGCCTGGCCCCACGGGGCCGGCGGCTGCTGCTCGACCGGGCCGCCGAATCCGGGCTGCCCGGACGCGCCGTCGAACGTGGGTTGCGCGGCCGGCCCGCCGAATCCGGGCTGCCCGGACGGGGTGGCCTGGCCCGCCTGGCCGGGGGCGTCGGGTTGCTCGGCCCGTGGCCAGCCACCGGAGCGGGCGGGGTCGTCGGCCTGCTGCGGCGTGGTGTTCCAGCCTTCTCCGCCGGCGGGGCCGTCGGCCTGTTGGCCGCCGTTCCAGCCGGCGGAGCGGGCGGGGTCGTCCTGCGCGGCGGCCCAGTCCGGGGGCGGGGTCGCCTGGCCGGGCACGCGGGCGGCGCCCCGGGCGCCGGACTCGGCCTGGCCCCACGGGGCCGGCGGCTGCTCGGCCGCGCCGGCCCAGGCCGGGGCCGACTGCTCGGGCTGCGTGGCCCAGGCCGGTTGGGCCGGCTCGCCGTTCGGCGCGCTCACGGCGGCTCGGCCGGGGCTGGCCGGCTCGTTCTGCTGCCAGTCCGGTGCCCGCTCGTGCTGCTGCCAGCCCGGCCCGGACTGCTCGTTCTGCTCCCAGGAGGGCTGCGTCGTCGCGGCCGGCGGACCCCAGGCGGCCGGGCGGTTCGGCTCCGGCTGCTGCGCCGGCACCTGGGCGGCACCCCAGGCGGCGGTCGGTGGCTGCTCGCCCTGCGGGGGCGTGCCCCAAGCGGCGGTCGGTGGTTGGTCGCCCGGTGCCGCGCCCCAGTGGGGAGTGGCCGGCTGGTCGCCCTGCGGCCCGGCACCCCAGGCGGCCGGCGGCGGTTGCTCGCCGTGGGGAGGCGCGCCCCATGCGGCGGTCGGTGGCTGCTCGCCCTGCGGGGGCGTGCCCCAGGCGGCGGTCGGCGGCTGGTCGTTCTGGGTCGCCCAGGCGGGAGCGGGCGGGTTCGGCCGGGCCGTGGGGGGCGGGGGCGCCCAGCCCAGGTCCGGGTTGGCGACGCCGTACGGCGCCGGTGCGCCGGTGCCCGGCGACACCTCGTCCGGCTCCTGGCCGGGGTGGTGCGGGCCCTCGGACGTCATCGGTGCGCCTCCTCCATCACATGTCGGCCGCCGATGCCGACGGTGCGTCGGCGTGGGTGCCGGTGTGGCCGGCGGTGCCGGCCGTGGGGACTCCCCGCACCGTATCCGGTGGCCGCCCGCGGCCTCCGGGGAGCACCGGCCGTCACTCCGCGTCGCCGGACGGTGTCGAGCAGCTTCTATCGGCGCGACGGGGTCCGGGCGGGCGGTTGACGACCGAGCCCCACCGTACCGGGCGGTGCGGCGAGGCGGAATCCCGGTGTCAATAGGCCCGAAACGCCGACGACCCGCCCGGGTGAACCGGGCGGGTCGTCGAACTGGAGGAGGGTGAGAAAAGTGTGGGGCGTCAGCTCATGTGACGCTGGGCGATGGCGAGAAGCTCCTCGCGGACCGCGGGCGAGTTGGCGGACCGCAGCGCGTGCTCGATGGCGCGGGCCCGGCGGTTGGCGTCGCGGCGGTTGCGGATTCGCTCGATCATGCTCATCTGGGTTCTCCTCCTGGCTATTCGGTTGTCGACCCCTTGATGAGTCAATTGAACCGCATCCAGCCCGGAACTTCCAACGATTAGTAGGTGAGCTGAGACACCTGCCTAAGGATCGTAGGTCAACGGGGCGCTGTGGTGGCGTTTTCTTCTTTCAACGGCCACGGCCGGTGTGCCGGGCGTTCACCCGTGGCACACCGGCCGTGGCTGCGGTGTCGTGACCCGTCAGGTCCAGGCGAGCAGCGCCGCCTCCGGGTCGGTCAGGAAGTCCCCGATGTCGCGGAGGAACTTCGAGCCGAGTTCGCCGTCGATGATCCGGTGGTCGAAGGAGAGCCCCAGCGTGGTCACCTGGCGTGGGCGGACCTTGCCCTTGTGCACCCAGGGCATCTCGCGGACCGCGCCGAAGGCCAGGATCGCCGACTCGCCCGGGGGCAGGATCGGCGTGCCGGTGTCCACCCCGAACACCCCGACGTTGGTGATCGTCAGGGTGCCGCCGGACATGTCGGCCGGCGACGTCCGCCCGGCCTTCGCCGTCTGCACCAGGTCGGTCAGCGCGTCCGCCAGCTCACGCAGCGTGAGCCGGCCGGCGTCCTTGACGTTCGGCACGATCAGGCCGCGCTCCGTGGCCGCCGCGATGCCCAGGTTGACGTACTCCTTGACGACGATCTCGTCGCCGGCCCACGTCGAGTTGACCATCGGGTGCCGCCGCACCGCCAGCAGCACCGCCTTGGCGACCAGCAGCAGCGGCGAGACCCGCACGTCGCGCCACTCCCGCCGGCCGCGAAGCCGGTCCAGGGCCTTCATCGCCCGGGTCACGTCGACGGTCAGGAACTCCGTCACGTGCGGCGCGGTGAAGGCCGAGCGGGACATGTTCTCGGCGGTGAGCCGGCGTACCCCCTTGACGGGGATGCGCCGCTCGCGGTCCGCGCCGAACGACGCGGCCGACGTGGCCGGCGCCGCGACCGTCGGCGGCCCGGCCGCCGTCGCGGTGCCGCTCGCCGCCCGCTGTACGTCCTCCCGGGTGATCGAGCCAAGCGGCCCCGACCCGGTCAGCGCGCCGAGGTCGACGCCGAGATCCTTGGCGAGCTTGCGCACCGGCGGCTTGGCCAGCACCAGCCCGCCGGGCCGCCCGTTGCCGTTCACGGCCGTCGCCGGTGCCGGTGCGACGGGTGCCGACGCCGCAGCGACAGGAGCCGCCCCAGCGACAGGAGCCGCCCCAGCGACAGGGGCCGCCGCAGTGACAGAGGCTGCCGCCGGGGCGGAGGCGGCCGGAGCGGTGGCGGGCCGCTCCGGCGGCGCGCCCTTGCGCGGGCGGCGCTTGGCCGGCGCGTTGCGCGGGCCGTAGCCGACCAGCACGGCGGTGCGCCCGCCCGGCGCCACGCCGCCGATCAGCCCCGGCTCGACCATGCCCTCCTCGGGTGCGATCTCGACGGCGGCGAGGGAGGCCGCCGACGGGGCCGGCAGGTCGGCGGACGGCGCGCCCGTCGTCGACGCCTCGACCGGGCCCGCGCCCGGGTCGGTGTCGATCGCGATGATCGGGGTGCCGACCTCGACCGTGCTCCCCTCCGGATGGAAGATCGACCGCACCTGTCCGGCCCACTTCGCGGGGATCTCGACGGCCGCCTTCGCCGTCTCCACCTCCACGATCGGCTGGTTCAGCTCGATCGTGTCGCCCTCTTTGACCAGCCAGGCGAGGATCTCGCCCTCGGTCAGCCCCTCGCCCAGGTCGGGCAGGTTGAACTCCTTGATCCGCGACACGCCGCTCACCACCCGAAGGCGCGGTCGACGGCGTCGAGCACCCGGTCGAGGTCCGGCAGGTACTCCTCCTCCACCCGGGACGCCGGGTAGGGGGTGTCGAAGCCGGTCACCCGCAGCACCGGGGCCTCCAGGGAGTAGAAGCACTCCTCGGTGACCCGGGCGGCGATCTCCGCGCCCAGGCCCAGGTTGCCCGGGGCCTCGTGCACCACCACGCACCGGCCGGTGCGCCGCACCGACTCGTACACGGCGGTCAGGTCCAGCGGGGAGAGCGTGCGCAGGTCGACGACCTCCAGCTCCCGACCGTCCTCGGCCGCGGCGGCCGCCGCGTCCAGGCAGGTCCGCACCATCGGCCCGTACGCCAGGACGGTGGCGTCCGTGCCGGCCCGCGCGATCCGGGCCGAGTGCAGCGGGTACGCCGCCGACAGCGGGGCCTCCAGGTCGACCGGGCCCTTCTCCCAGTAGCGCCGCTTCGGCTCCAGGAAGACGATCGGGTCGTCCGAGGCGACCGCCTGCTGGATCATCCAGTAGGCGTCCTGGGGGTTGGCGCAGGTCACGACCTTCAGGCCCGCAGTGTGCGCGAAGTACGCCTCCGGCGACTCCGAGTGGTGCTCGACCGCGCCGATGCCGCCCCCGTACGGGATCCGGATGACCATCGGGATGCGCACCTTGCCCTGCGAGCGGTAGTGCATCTTCGCCACCTGCGACACGATCTGGTCGTACGCGGGGTAGACGAAGCCGTCGAACTGGATCTCGCAGACCGGGCGGAAGCCGCGGATGGCCAGGCCGACCGCGGTGCCGATGATGCCGGACTCGGCGAGCGGGGTGTCGATCACCCGCTGGTCGCCGAAGTCCTTCTGGAGGCCGTCGGTGATCCGGAACACGCCGCCGAGCTTGCCGACGTCCTCGCCCATGATGACGACCTTCTGGTCGTGCTCCAGGGCCCGGCGCAGGCCGGCGTTGAGGGCCTTGCCGAGGGTGAGCGTCTCCGTGGCCATCAGTGGGCGCTCCCTTCGAACGACTCCAGGTAGCGGCTGAACTGCGCCCGCTGCTCGTCGAGCTCCGGGGACCCGTGCGGGTAGACGTGGTCGAACATCGTGACCGGCTCGGGGTCGGGCATGGCGAGCACCCGCTCGCGCAGGTGCACCGACTCGGCGCGGGCCTGCTCATCGACCTCGGCGAAGAACGCCGCGTCGGCGATCTTCTGCTTTTCCAGGAACGTCTTCATCCGGGCGATCGGGTCCTTGGCCTGCCAGGCCTCGACCTCGCTGGCGATCCGGTAGCGGGTCGGATCGTCGGAGGTGGTGTGCGCCCCCATCCGGTAGGTGTACGCCTCGATCAGGCTCGGGCCCTGGCCGTGCCGCGCGTTGTCCAGCGCGTGCCGGGTCACCGCGTACGAGGCGAGGACGTCGTTGCCGTCCACCCGTACGCCGGGGAAGCCGAAGCCGCGCGCCCGCTGGTAGAGCGGGACGCGGGTCTGCCGCTCCAGGGGCTCGGAGATGGCGTACTGGTTGTTCTGGCAGAAGAACACCAGCGGGGCGTTGAAGACGCTGGCCCAGACGAACGCCTCGTTCACGTCGCCCTGGCTGGTCGCGCCGTCGCCGAAGTAGGCGATCACCGCCTCGCCGTCGTCGCCGCCGGTCTTGCCGTCCATGTGGACGCCCATCGCGTACCCGGTCGCGTGCAGGGTCTGCGCCCCGATCACGATCGTGTACATGTTGAACTTGAACTCGTTCGGGTCCCAGCCGCCCTGGTCGACGCCCCGGAACAGGCCGAGCGGCATGATCGGGTCGATGCCCCGGCAATAGAGCACGCCGTGCTCGCGGTAGGTCGGGAAGGCCATGTCCTGCCGGCGCAGCGCCCGCCCGGAGCCGACCTGCGCCGCCTCCTGGCCGAGCAGGCTGGCCCACAGCCCCAGCTCGCCCTGCCGTTGCAGGGCGGTGGCCTCGGCGTCGAGCTTGCGGACCAGCACGAGGTCGCGGTAGAGCCCGCGGTACTCCTCGTCGGTGAAGTCGGCGCGGTACTCCGTGCCGTCCGGCCCGAACGCGCTCTCGATGCGCTCTCCGGCGGGCGTGAGCAGCTGCACGAGTTCCGGGTCGCCGCCAGCCGTCGCGGCCGTTCGCTTGGCACGGGGTGCGGCTCGCCGGCCGCGGGTGGTGGTGACCCCGGGGTCGCCCTTTGCCATCCGTCTCTCCCTGTCGTGGTCTGCGCCGGCACCGGGGGTGACCCGCTCCGCGCAGTGCGTGCACCCGCCCGGCTGGTGCCGGGCTGGTTCCTGGCGGCCGCGCCTAGCCCCGGTGAGGGTTGCCGCGCGGCGTGAGCCGGATTCCGTGCGAACCCGGTTCGGGAGCGCCGGCGTCGTACCGCGCCTGCCGCAGGGTGCGCGGAGGTCGCGGCTGCGTTGCCGTCGTGCCACAAATCATGGCAGAGGAGGTGAGCGCGCCCACAGTACGCCCGCCCCGGATTCCGGGCGCTGTCGGGTTTGTGGCTGGTGGGGCCCTCTGTCCGGCGAGGACCGTGAGTCGCCGGGGCGGGCCGGACAATTTGTGTGTCGACACGCGGTGGCTCCTGGTGAACTGGCCGTCACTGAGTCAAGCTGATGGAGCCGGTGGGCGTTTAGTGGGTTTATGCCCGTTTCGGTCCTTGGTGGTTCACCGGCCAGCATCGATGACCGACGACGGACGAGGAGTGCGCGTGTCCCAGCCAGGCGAGGGTCCCACCGTGCCGCTGCTCGGCCGGCACCGTGCGGCCGGGGGCGGCTACCGTCGGGTCGTGGGAGTCCACCGCGCCCCCGGCTCCGGCGGCCCCGGGCGCGGATACCTCTTCACCGTCGCCCTGCTCGCCGGCACCGCCTCGATGCCGATCCTCGCCGCCATTAGCACCGGGTCGGCCACGGTGGGCAGCACCGCCCTCCCGGACAGCAGCACCCCGTTCATCCCCACGCGCTCGGTCGGGCCGGTGATCGTGCCGGCGACCGGTCCACCCGCGGTCGCCCCCGCCACCCCGAAGGGCCGGGTGGCGACGCCGCAGACCGGGCTGCCGGGCCCGGGTCTCCCGCCGCCCGCGCCCGCGCCGATCGTGCCGGCCGCTCCCGACCGGTCGGACCCCGAGGCGGTCCACCGCCCGCCGCCGCTGCGGGTGCCGACCCTGCCCCCGCCGCCGACGGTCACCCCCAGCCCCACCCCGACGCCGCGCCCCTCCCCGGCGCCGGCCCCGAGCGGGGAACCGACCCCGCCGACCGGGCCGACCCCGCCGACCGGGCCGACGGCGACCCTCTCCGCCTCGGCCCAGGTGCCGGAACCATCCTCGGGCACCGAGCCGACCGCGAGCGCGGACCCGCCGGCCGGCCCCGACCCGACAGCCGGCCCCGACCCGACGGCGACCGGGGAACCCGCCCCGGACCCCGGGCCGACGACGGGTGGCGCACCCGCCCCGGCCGCGCTCAGGGCGGTGCCCGGCCCGCCCCCGCAGCGTCGCCCGACGGCCGCCGCGCCCGGCCGCCGCCCCAGCCCGGCTCCGCAGGCTCCGGCGGTCCCGCCCCGGCCCACCGCCACCGGCTCTCCCGGGCCCGCCGTCGGCGACGCCCTCCCGCCCGCCGCCCGGTGAGGCCCCTCACCGCCGGCCGGCCCGGCACTCGTCAGGATCACGCTCGATCCGGGAAGCAGTGGCCTCGTGGCGCGACCGATGCCACTGCTTCGTGGATCGGGCGTGACCATGGCCCGGGCTCCCGGCCGAGAACGCAGGCCGGCGGGCAGCCTCGGCTGCACGGCGGCGGGCGGCGGCCGAGGCCGCACGGCGGGGAGCGACAGGGCTGAGCGGACCGGATCGCCCCCCGGCGGGACAGGAGCGCCGCCACGTCACGCCCGGCCCGGGGCTGCGCGTCGCCCGCCTGGTCACCGAGCTGACCGCGCCCGCCGTCCTGGTGACCACGCTGACCATGCTGGTCGGCTGGTTCGGCGGCGACGGCGGAGCGCACGGGCTGGCCTGGGGGCTGCTCGCCACCGTCTTCGCCAGCGGGATCCCGTTCGCGTACATCGTCGGCGGGGTACGCCGTGGGCGGCTCACCGACCACCACGTCGGCGTACGCGAACAGCGCCGGACGCCGCTGCTGTTCGGGCTCGCCTCGGCGGCGGCCGGCTGGGTCCTGCTGGCCGCGTTCGGCGCGCCCCGGCCGCTGCTGGCGCTGGTGGCGGCCGGCGTCGTGGGGCTCGTGGTGGCGGTGACCGTCAGCCACTGGTGGAAGATGTCGATCCACACGGCGGTGGCCGCCGGCGCGGTGGTGGTGCTGGTGCTCACCTTCGGCCCCCCGCTGGTGGCCGCCGCACCGGTGCCGGTGCTGGCCGGCTGGTCGCGGGTGCGGCTGCGGGCCCACACCCTGGCGCAGGTGCTGGTGGGCGGGAGCGTCGGCGGGCTGGTGGCCGGAGCCGTCTACGGCGCGCTGGCCTGACCACCCCCGCGCGGCCCCGGCCGGGCCCCCGACCGGGGCCGGGCCCGGCCAGGGCGCTGCGACCGGGGCCGGGCTGCGTCGGGCCCGGGGCGCGTCGGGTCAGGCCCCGTCGTCGGCGAGCCGGTGCCGGTTCGCCTCGATCCAGGCGTCGAGGGCGGCCGGGTCGTCCGGGTCCACCCCGTCGGCCATCAGCTGAGCGACCGCCGCCGTGGCGGGGCTGCGGCGCTCACCGGTGGAGTAGAGCCGGGCGAACTCGGGGATCATCTCCTCGACCGCCGTGTCGGTGCGCTCCGCCGCCGCCTGCGGCAGCCCCTTGCGCCGGGCCGCGTACGCCGCCCAGCCGCGCAGCACCCGGGGCAGCATCGCGGCGTCGTCCATGTCGAGCACGGCCCGCCGGTGCACCCAGTCGAGCAGGAACAGCTCGGCGACCGTGGGGCTCCAGCGCAGCGCGTCGGCGTCGGGGAAGCTCGCCGCGTGGTCGAGCAGCAGGCTGAGGCAGAAGTGCAGCGAGGCCAGCCCCGCGTCGTCGGACGGGTCGAGGTCGTAGCGGGCGGCCTCGGGCGAGGCGAGGAACGCCCGGACCAGCTCCGTGCGCTGGTCGCCGGAGAGGGGCTCGGCGTCCCGGGTGGACCCGGGGGCCGGCGGGGGCAGCAACGCCAGCCGGGCACCGGCAAGCGCCCGGTCGGTGGCGAGGGACCCCTCGGCGGGCAGCTCGCCCAGGTCGTCGGTGACGGCCAGGTGCCGGCCGACCTCGCCGTGCATCCGGGCCGGGTCCTCCTCCCGGAACCACGTCAGCTCGTCGCCGTCGACCATCTCCCGGACCTGCTCGACGATGCGTCCCGCAGGGCCGCCCACGAAGACGTCCTTGGTGATGCCGATGTTGTGGTCGACCAGGGCCACCAGCGCGTGCTCGGGGCCGCCGGCCGCGTCGTCGTAGGCGAACGTGGCGAGGTAGGAGGTCTGGTCGCCGTACACGTCGCCGTAGCTCCAGGTGCCGGTGAGGCGCACCCGCCCGAGGTGCGCGGCCCAGGCCGGGGCCTGGGTGCCGGGGTTGACCTTCGCCGCGCCCTCGGCGTCGGGCACCAGGGCGGCGAAGACGGAGCGGATGGTCCTCGCCGCGGCCGTGCGGCGGCGGGAGGTGGCGGCGAGGAAGCCCGTGACGAACTCCCGGACGGCCGTTTCCCGGTCGGTCTCCGCGACCGAGTAGACGCTGCCGAGCAGCGCCGCGCCGAGCATCTCGGCATCGAGGGCGGTGTCGAGCCTGGTCACGTCGCGTGCGGCGTGCAGCACCGCGTCGTAGGGGGTCTGAGGCGTGGCCATGCGTCGACCCTACGCCCGCCGACGGTCCCCGAACAGCGAAGAAAGACGCCGGTCGTCAGCGGCCGGCGGCGTCGCGCAACGCCTGCCACGCCTGCCCGTGACGGGCCAGCACCGCCCGCACCGGCTCCACCACGTGCTCCTGCCCGACCGCGCCGACGGCGAGGGCGAGCCGCTTCTCGGCCCGGCCGCGCGCCCGGCGGGCCGCCCACCGCACCACGGGCCTGGTCGAGGCCGCCACCAGCAGCCCGGCGAGCAGGCCGCCGAGCAGCAGCACGGTGGGCAGCGGCACCTCGCCGACGCGGGGATTGTCCAGGGCGGGCAGGCCGAGGGCGCGCAGCGCGTAGCCGAGCGCGAGCCAGCCGAGGCCGGCCACGGCCGCGAGGGTGACCAGCCACTGCACCCCGCCGACGATCCGCCACCAGGCGGGCCGCCGGTCCAGCCCGAGGTCGGTCTGCGCCACCGCGCGGTCCAGGGCGTCCGGCAGGTCGCCGAGCCGGGACCGGGCGGCGGTGGTCACGGCGGTCGCCCACGCGTCGGGCAGGTCGGCCCCGGCGCGGTCGGCCACCGCCCGCACGGCCAGGCCCAGCGCCGAGCGCTGTGCGGCGGTCGGATCGGGTACGGAGGTCGCGGCGACCAGGCTCTCCGCCGGGTCGTCGCCGCCGCCGGTCGGGCCGGGCAGGTGCAGCCGGCGCAGCGGGTCGGGGCGCAGCCGCCGCCAGCCGCGCACCAGCGGCCAGCCGGTGCTCGCGGCGGCCCGGTGCCGGTAGGCGCCCTCGACCGCCTCGGCCACCGCCGGCACCCCGGCCGCCCCGGCCAGCGCCCGGTTCAGCCCCGAGGCGGGCCCGGCGTCCGGCACGCCGGCCGGGGGCTCGGCGGCGACCAGCTCCGCCAGCCCGGCGACGACCGTGTCCACGTCGCCGGCGAGGCGGAGCAGGGCGGCCTGCCGCTCGGCGACCGTGCGCTCCAGCGTGGCCCGCAGCTCGGTGATCCCGCCCGGGTCGACGGCGGTGGTGGCCAGCAGCGGCACCCCGTCCAGGCCGTCGGCGTCGAGCAGCCGGCGCAGGTCGGCCAGGACGCGGGGCAGCTCGGCCGGGGGCAGCCGGTCGGCCTGGTTCAGCACGACCAGCGTCACGTCCCGGTGCCGGTGGAACTCGCGCAGGTAGCTGGAGTGGACGACCCGGTCGGCGTACTTCTGCGGGTCGACGACCCAGATCACCAGGTCGACCAGGCCGAGCAGCCGGTCGACCTCCAGCCGGTGCGACCGCTGCACCGAGTCGAAGTCGGGCAGGTCGAGCAGGACCAGCCCGTGCAGGGCCGACTCGTCGTCGCCGTCGAGCGCGCTCTCCCGGACGAACCGGTGCCGGGGCAGCACGCCGGTCCAGTCGAGCAGCCGGGTCGCGCCGTCGAGCGGGCCCCAGACGCAGGCGTGGGCCACGCCGGTGGTGGGGCGGCGCACCCCGACGGGGGACAACTCGAACCGGGCGAGCGCGTTGAACAGGCTCGACTTGCCGCTGCCGGTGGCGCCGGCGAGGGCGACGACGGTGTGGTCGCGGGAGAGCGAGAGCCGGGTGCCGGCGCGCTCGACGAGGGTGTGCGCGGGCACGAGCTGGGTGTCGGGGAGCTGGCCGTCGGCCGCTTCGAGGAACCGCCGGACGGCGGCGAGGCGGGCGATCAGCGCGTCCGGGTCGACCCGCTGGCCGCCGCGCAGGGCCTCGCGTACGCGGCCGACGATGTTCGGGCTCACCGCGCCCCACCCTCCGGGGCCAGGGCCGGGGGCAGGGCGGCCGCGCCGGCCGCCGCGAGGCCGCTGCGGTGCCGGGCCTGCTCCACCCGCTCGGCCGCCGCCCGCAGGGCGTCCCCCGCGTCCGCCGCCGGCCGGGCCGTCGCCGTGCGGGACAGGAACCGGGTGGCCTCGGCGTCGAGCAGCTCGCGGACCCGCGCCAGCAGGTCGCCCCGGGCCTTCGCGGCCAGCGTACGCACGGCCTGGTCGCCGAAGATCGCCTGGAGCACGGCCTGCCCGGCGACCGTCGTGCCGGCCCCCGTGGCGACCTCCAGCCCGGTCGGGATGAACGCGGTCGAGGCGAACACGGCGATCATCACGGCGAGCCCGGTGGCGTTGACCGCGTACGCGGCGGTGCGGGCGACGAACCGCCGGTCGGCGCCCTCGGACCGGACCAGCTCCAGCACCCCGCGTTGCCAGTCGCGGACCAGCCGTTCGGCGCGGTCGGGGAAGTCGGCGCCCGGATGGGCCAGCGGCGGTTCGAGCAGGGCCGCCCCGGCGGGGTGCGCCCGCCACCCGGTGTAGGTGTTCTCGGCCGCCTCGGCGGCGACCCCGCGCAGCAGCGTGACGAGCTGCGACTCGATGGCGTCGCGCAGCTCGGTGGCGGGGGCGGGCCGGCCGGTCACCGCCGCCAGGAGCCGGTCGCGCAACCGGCCGATCCGGGCCTCCAGGGTGCGGAAGAACTCGCCGGTGCCGACGAACTCCTGCCACCGGGCGAGCACCTCGCCGCGCAGCAGCCGGCCGTCGCGCAGCCCCTGCTCCACGGTGCGCTCGGCCCCCTGGTAGGCGGCGGTGACCCGGTCGTCGAGGGCGTCGGCGGCGTCCCCCTGCTCGTCGGCGGCGTCGGCCAGGCCCACGACGGCCGGGACGAGCGCGGCGAGCGCGCCGTCGAGGGTCTGCCGGACGACGGCGGCGCGTGCCCCGGCGTCGGCGGCGAGCCGGGAGAACCAGCCGCCCAGCGGGTCGGTGACCTTGTCGGGCAGCAGGCCCTGGCCGTCGACCCAGGTCTCCGGGAGGACGAACAGGGGCGCCGCGCCGAGGCCCTGTTCGGCGAGCATCTCGGCCAGGTGGGCGGCCACCTCGTCGGTGGCCTCCGCCGGCACCCGGTCGAGCACCATGGCGATCACCACCCCCCGGGCCCGGGCCGTGTGCAGCAGCTCCCAAGGGACCGCGTCGGCGTAGCGGGCGGCGGTGGTGACGAAGAGCCAGAGGTCGGCGGCGGCGAGGAGCTGGCCGGCGAGCGCGCGGTTGGCGTCGACCACGGAGTCGATGTCGGGGGCGTCGAGGAAGGCCAGCCCGGCGGGGAGCGCCGGGGCGGTGACGAGCTGGAGGGTGCCCGGGTCCTCGCTCGGCTCGTTGGTGCGGGTGAGGCCGGGCAGCAGCTCGCCCTGGCGGAACCAGCCGGAGTCGGCGGGGTTGCAGACGAGCACCGGCGAGCGGGTGGTCGGCCGGAGCACCCCGGCGGCGCTGACCCGGGCCTGGACGAGGCTGTTGACCAGTGTCGACTTGCCGGCCCCGGTGGAGCCGCCGACGACCACGAGCAGTGGCGCGTCGAGCCGGGCGAGCCGGGGCAGGAGATAGTCGTCGAGCTGCGCGGTGAGGCTCGCGCCGAGCTGTCGGGCGGCCTCGGCCGAGGGCAGGGCGAGCGGGAACCGGGCCGCGCCGATCGCGGCCCGCAGGGCGGTGAGCGCGGCGGGCAGGCCGTCCGCGGAAGGGCCGGACGGGTCCTTCCCGGCATCCCCCGTGCCGGTACGGGCGGCGACGGCGGGCGAACCGGGATCGATGGCGGGCTCGCCGTGCGTCGTCACCGCTAAAGCGTGCCCGACCGACGCAAGGTAAGACAACCGGGCTCCCCCGAACGCGAGGTTGCGTCGGGTCGGCTCAACTCGACTTGACGATCGCCGTACGCGTGGCACTATTGAGTCAAGTTCACTCAACTTGTGGCGAGCGAGCGACGGGAGAACCCCCGTCACCTGCTCCGACGCGAGAAGCCTCCAACGTAAGAAGCGAGGAAGCGAAGATGGCACGTGCGGTCGGTATCGACCTCGGCACGACGAACTCCTGCGTCAGCGTTCTCGAGGGCGGTGAGCCCACCGTCATCGCGAACGCTGAGGGCTCGCGGACGACCCCGTCGATCGTCGCGTTCGCCCGCAACGGGGAGGTCCTCGTCGGCGAGGTCGCCAAGCGCCAGGCGGTGACGAACCCGGACCGGACCATCCGGTCGGTCAAGCGGGAGATCGGCACCAACTGGACCGTCGACATCGACGGCAAGAAGTACACCCCGCAGGAGATCTCGGCCCGGACGCTGATGAAGCTCAAGCGGGACGCCGAGGCGTACCTGGGCGAGCAGATCACCGACGCGGTGATCACCGTCCCGGCCTACTTCAACGACGGCCAGCGGCAGGCCACCAAGGAAGCCGGCGAGATCGCCGGCTTCAACGTGCTGCGGATCGTGAACGAGCCGACCGCGGCGGCCCTGGCGTACGGGCTGGACAAGGGCTCCAAGGAGCAGACCGTCCTGGTCTTCGACCTCGGCGGCGGCACCTTCGACGTGTCGCTGCTGGAGCTGGCCGAGGGCGTCGTCGAGGTCAAGTCGACCAGCGGCGACAACCAGCTCGGCGGCGACGACTGGGACCAGCGGATCATCGACCACCTGGTGAAGACCTTCCGGGGCGAGCACGGCATCGACCTGGCCCAGGACAAGATGGCCCTCCAGCGGCTGCGCGAGGCGGCCGAGAAGGCCAAGATCGAGCTGTCGGCGGCCACCACGACCAACATCAACCTGCCGTACATCACGGCTGGCTCCGCCGGCCCGCTGCACCTGGACGTGACGCTTAGCCGCGCCGAGTTCCAGCGGATGACGCAGGACCTGCTGGACCGCTGCAAGGGCCCGTTCGAGCAGGCCGTGAAGGACGCCGGGATCAAGGTCGCCGACGTCGACCACGTCATCCTCGTCGGCGGCTCCACCCGGATGCCGGCCGTCACCGACCTGGTCAAGCAGCTCACCGGCAAGGAGCCCAACAAGGGCGTCAACCCCGACGAGGTCGTCGCCGTCGGCGCCGCCCTCCAGGCCGGCGTGCTCAAGGGCGAGGTCAAGGACGTCCTGCTGCTCGACGTGACCCCGCTGAGCCTGGGCATCGAGACCAAGGGCGGCATCTTCACCAAGCTCATCGAGCGCAACACCACCATCCCGACCAAGCGCTCCGAGGTCTTCACCACCGCCGACGACAACCAGCCGTCGGTGCTGATCCAGGTGTTCCAGGGCGAGCGCGAGATCGCGGCCTACAACAAGAAGCTCGGCACCTTCGAGCTGACCGGCCTCCCGCCCGCGCCGCGCGGCGTGCCCCAGATCGAGGTCACGTTCGACATCGACGCCAACGGCATCGTGAACGTGCACGCGAAGGACCTGGGCACCGGCAAGGAGCAGAAGATGACGATCACCGGCGGCTCCTCGCTGCCGAAGGACGACATCGAGCGGATGCGCCGCGACGCCGAGGAGCACGCCGAGGACGACAAGCGTCGCCGCGAGGAGGCGGAGACCCGCAACCTCGCCGAGGCGCTCCAGTGGCAGACCGAGAAGTTCCTCGCCGAGAGCGGCGACAAGCTGCCGGGCGAGAACCGGGAGCAGCTCAACGAGGCGCTCGGCGAGCTGCGCGGCGCGCTCGGCGGCCAGGACATCGACAAGATCAAGGCGGCCCACGAGAAGCTTGCGCAGGTCTCCCAGCAGGCCGGCTCGCTGCTCTACGCGTCGCAGCAGGCCGAGCAGGGCGAGCAGCCGGGGGCGGCCGGCCCGGGCGCCGGCGCGACCGGCGGCGCGAAGGCCGGCGGCGCGGACGACGTGGTCGACGCGGAGATCGTGGACGAGGACAAGAAGTGACGATGCGCCTCGGACACGTATCGACGGCCAAGGGATGAGGTAACCGCATGACGGAGAAGCCACGAGCCGCCGACCCGGTGGAGTCCGGGCCGACGCCGGGTGGCTCCGCGACCGCCGGCCAGTCCGCCGGTGAGCAGCCGCGGGTCGTCATCCGTGACAATCGCAAGATCAGCAAGTCCGAGGTGCCCGCCGCGGCCGACGCCGGGGCCGACACCCCGGCGGAGGGCCTGGTGGAGGACGCCGAGATCGTGGTCGACGAGATCGAGGTCGAGGCCGCGTCGGTCGACGGGCCGCCCGTCGTCGACGCCCCGGCCCAGCCCGTCGAGGGCGGCGCGCCGCCCGCCGCGGCCCCGCTCGGCGCCGAGCTGGAGGCGCTGCGGGCCGAGCTGGACGAGCGGACCCGGGACCTGCAACGGGTGACGGCGGAGTACGCCAACTACCGCAAGCGGGTCGACCGGGACCGCAGCCTCGTCCAGGAACAGGCGACCGGCTCGGTGCTCGCCGCGCTGCTGCCGATCCTCGACGACCTGGACCGCGCCCGCGAGCACGGCGACCTGGTGGGCCCGTTCGGCACCGTCGCCGAGCAGCTCACCACCGCGCTGGGCAAGTTCGGCCTGTCGGCGTTCGGCGAGCAGGGCGACCCGTTCGACCCGACCCGGCACGAGGCGGTGGCCCACCAGACGTCCGCCGACGTGACCGAGCCGACCTGCGTGCAGGTCATGCGCCGGGGCTACCAGCTCGGCGAGCGGCTGCTGCGGCCGGCCATGGTCGCGGTCGCCGACCCGGAGTAGTGCCGACCCGTGTCGTCCCGTCCGCCCGCAACGGGCGGGCGGGACGTCCGGGGTACGTCCCGTGGAAGGGGGTGGACCGGTGAGTACCAAGGACTGGATCGAGAAGGACTACTACGCCACGCTGGGCGTGCAGAAGTCCGCCTCCTCGGACGAGATCAAGAAGTCGTACCGGAAACTGGCCCGGGAGTCGCACCCGGACCACAACCCGGGCGACACCGGGGCCGAGGAACGGTTCAAGGCCGTCTCCGAGGCGTACGCGGTGCTCGGCGACGAGGCCAAGCGCCGCGAGTACGACGAGATGCGCTCGCTGTTCGGCTCCGGCCAGTTCCGGCGCAACGCCCGGGGCGCGGGCGGCCCCGGCGGGCAGCCGTTCGACGTGTCCGACCTGTTCGGCGGCGCGGCGGGCGGCGGTGACCGGCGCTTCGGCGGGGCCGGCTTCCAGGACCTGTTCAGCTCGATCTTCTCCGGCGGCGGCGGTGCCGGCGGCCCGGCCCGCCCGCGCGGCCCGGCGAAGGGCCGGGACATCGAGACCGAGGTGGCGCTCGACTTCGGCGACGCGGTACGCGGGGTCACCCTCCCGCTGACCCTGCGCGCGCCCGGGGTCTGCGACACGTGCTCCGGCAGCGGGGCGAAGCCGGGCACCTCGCCGGTGACCTGCCAGGTCTGCCACGGCGCCGGGGTGACCAACCGCAACCAGGGTTCGTTCAGCTTCTCCGAGCCGTGCCGCAACTGTCAGGGCGTGGGGACGGTCGTCGAGGAGAAGTGCCCGGAGTGCCACGGCACCGGCGGGGTCACCAAGACCCGCACGCTGAACGTCCGCTTCCCCGCCGGGGTGGCCGACGGCCAGCGGATCCGGCTGAACGGGCGCGGCGAGCCGGGCGAGCGCGGCGGCCCGGCCGGCGACCTGTACGTGCACGTGAAGGTGCGGCCGGACGAGCTGTTCGGGCGCACCGGGGACGACCTGACCCTGACCGTGCCGATCACCTTCCCGGAGGCCGTGCTCGGCACGGACCTGCGGGTGCCCACGCTCGACGGCACGGTGACCCTGCGGGTCCCGCCGGGCACGCCGAGCGGCCGGGTGCTGCGCGCCCGGGGCAAGGGCGTCGTGCGCCGCGACGGAAAGGCCGGTGACCTGCTGGTAACCCTCGACGTGGTGGTGCCGGCCGGGGTGTCCGACGAGGCGCGGGCGGCGCTGGAGGCGTTCGCCGAGCAGACCCCGCCGGCCGCCCGGGAACATCTCGACGCCCGGGTGCGTCGGTTCAGTTGAGCCTGCTGGAGTGTGTGCGGAGGTGAGCGGGGATGGCGGGAGAGCACGTCGGCTCGGGTGACCCTGCCTACGAGGCCAAGGTGCTGATGATCTCGGTCGCGGCGCGGATGGCGGGGATGCACCCCCAGACCCTGCGCCAGTACGACCGGCTCGGCCTGGTGCAGGCCGGCCGGGCGGCCGGTGGCGGGCGTCGTTACAGCGTCCGGGACGTGGTGCTGCTGCGCGAGGTGCAGCGGCTCAGCCAGGACGAGGGGGTCAACCTCGCCGGCGTCAAGCGGATCATCGGGCTGGAACGCCTGCTGGAGCAGGCCCAGCAGCGGATCGCGCGGCTGGAGGCCGAGCTGGACGCCGCGTACCGGCGGGTGGCGGAGCTGGAGTCCCTCGCCCGGTTCCCGGGCAGCGACCTGGTGCCGACCAACCGCACCTCCACCGCCCTGGTGGTCTGGCGTCCCCGGCGCGACCGCTGACCCGCCGCTCGCCCCGCCGGAGCCCCGACGGCCCGGTCCGCTTCCCGGAACCCCGGCGCGGGCCGGGCCGGCTCCACTAACCTGCGAATCAGGCCGGCCCGTGCGATCCGGGCCCACCGCGCTGGCGAGGGGGAGCCATGTCGGAACAGGCCAAGAAGGTGGCGCAGCAGGCGGAGGAGCGGCTCGACCGGGTCGCCAGGTCCGCCCGACAGCGGTTCGACAAGATCACCGAGGGGCGGTTCACCGACAAGGTCCGGGAGGGCCGGTTCGCCGACCGGGGCGACGGTCCTGAGCGGGGCGATGGTGCCGACCGGGGCTCGGCCGCCTGAGGCGGCCCCGGCGTCAGCCGATGCGGCGGTTCTCGCGGACCAGGCCGCCCTCGCACCAGTCCCGGTAGACGAACAGGTGGGGGCGGGCCAGCAGCACGCGGCTGTTGTGCGCCCACGTCCGCATCATCTCGTCGCCGGTCCGCTCCGACTGCTCGACCAGCTTGCGGAAGCGGCGTTTCGGGTGGGCGCGGAAGTTCGTCCGGATGCCGTCGGCGGCGTAGATGTAGAGGCAGTGCAGCGCGAACCGGCGGGCCGGGCAGGCCGGGTCCATGGCCAGCTCGAAGAGGGTCTGCACCAGGTGGTCGCCGGAGACCAGCAGGTCCCAGTCCGGCGGCATCGACGTCAACGGCACCGAGTCGGGGTGGTACGCCCACGCCCGCAACTCCGCCGGGGACGGGTCGACGGGGTTGGCGAAGCCGTGGAACGTCGAGTCCTGCACGCTCACCGGCCAACCTTCCGCTCGCGCCCGGGGCGACCGACCGGCCACCCACGGACCCTTGCTGCTGGGGCGAAACGGTAACCCGCTGCGCCGACCAGGGGGAAGGGGCTCCCAGCACAATTCGGCATCCGATGGACGCGGGGCGGGGCCGACCGTACGGCCGACCCCGCCCCGGCGGACGGAACTGAGTGACTGCTCAGTCGGTGGTGACCAGCGGCTCGGCGCGCTGGGTGACGGCCCGCTGCCGCAGCCACAGCTTGAACCAGGCGAAGTCGGGCAGCCGTGCCAGCATCGGCCCGGTCACCACGGTGATCAGCACGTACGCGGTGGCCAGCGCCGCCAGCTTCGGCTCGACGCTGCCGGCGGCCACGGCGAGCCCGGCGATGACGATGGAGAACTCGCCGCGCGGCACCAGGGCCAGCCCGGCCCGCCACCGGCCGGGTTCCTTGATCCCCACCCGCCGGGCGGCCAGGTATCCGGTCAGCGTCTTCGTCCCCATCGTCACCACGGCCAGCGCGAGCGCCGGCAGCAGCACGGGCGGGATGTCCCGGGGGTCGGTGACCAGGCCGAAGAAGACGAAGAACACCGCGGCGAACAGGTCCCGCAGCGGGGAGAGCATCTCGGTGGCGTGGTGCGCCACCGGGCCGGACAGGGCGATGCCGACGAGGAACGCGCCGACCGCCGCCGACACCTGGAGCTTCGCCGCGACGCCCGCGACCAGCAGGGTGAGCCCGAGCACGCCGAGCAGCAGCGCCTCCGGGTCCTTCGCCGACATGGCGGAGGAGATCAGGTGGCCGTACCGGATCGCCACCACGAGCACCAGCATGACGGTGCCGACGGCGACGCCCAGCGCGATGCCGCCGCCGAGCAGGCCGGTGCCGGCCAGCACGGCGGTGAGCAACGGCAGGTAGAGCGCCATCGCCAGGTCCTCGATGACCAGCACCGACAGCACCACCGGGGTCTCCCGGTTACCGAGCCGGCCCAGGTCGGCCAGCACCTTGGCGATCACGCCGGAGGAGGAGACCCAGGTGATGCCGGCCAGCACGATCGCGGCCACCCAGTCCCAGCCGAGCAGGAAGGCGAAGGCCGCGCCGGGCAGGGCGTTGAACACCCCGTCGATCAGGCCGGCGGGGGCCGCCGAGCGCAGGTTGCCGACGAGCTCGGCGGCCGAGTATTCCAGGCCGAGCATGACCAGCAGCAGGATCACGCCGATCTCCGCCCCGACGGCGAAGAACTCCTCGCTGGCGGTCAGCGGCAGCACGCCGCCGTGGCCGAAGACGAGCCCGGCGAGCAGGTAGAGGGGAATGGGGGAGAGGCCGATCCGCCGCCCGAGCCGCCCCAGCAGCCCGAGCAGGAACAGCAGCGCACCGACCTCGATGAGCAGAATCGTGGTTTCCTCGTGCATCCGCGCCTCAGCCGTCCGGGTCGCTGTCGGCGAGGATGGCGGTCACGCCGTCGAGCCCCTTGCGGGTGCCGACCACGACCACCACGTCACCGGCGTCGAAGCGGAAGGCCGGGTCCGGCGAGACGATCACCTCGCCCTGGCGCAGCACCGCGACGATCGAGGCGCTGGTCCGGGTGCGGGCCTTCGTGTCGCCGAGCCGCCGGTGGACGTACTTGGAGCCGGCCGGGATGGCGATCTGCTCGGTGAGCAGCCCGGCGGCCTGCTCGCGCAGCCCGGAGAGCTGGCCGAGCATCAGCGACGCGCCCAGGATGTCGGCCAGCGCCTCCGCCTCGTCGTCCGTCAGCGGTATGTCGTGCTGGCAGGAATCGGGATCATCGGGGTCGTAGAGGACAAGGTCGCGGCGGCCATTGCGGTGGGAAACCACACCAAGCCGGCGCCCGGATTCCGTCAACAGGTCGTGACGCATTCCGATCCCGGGTAGGGCAGTCTGTTCGACACGTACTCGCACGGCGTCAGGCTACCGGTTGGGGGGTAGGCCGATGACTCGTCGGTTCGGCCGCAGAATGGTTGCGCTGCTGCTCACGCCCCTGCTGACCGGCTGCTCGATCGGCGACGTCCGTCGCCCGCCGCCGGACCGCGCGGCCCCGTCGCCCCGGCCGCCCGCGACCGCACCGACGCCGTCGCCCCCGGCCCCCGAGGTCGAGTTGCGCGAGGTCCGGGTCCCGGTCGGCAAGGGGTACGACTCTCCGTACGTCGAGTTCGTCACCGCCGAGCAGGCGTACGCCCTCTTCTCCAGCTGCCCGGCGCGGGACTGCCCGGCGGTGCTCTACGCCACGGTCGACGGCGGCCGGTCCTGGCGGCGGCTCGTCCTCCCCCGCCTCGTTGCCGAGAACCCGCAGCTCTACGCCGCCCCGGAGGTGCTGGCGCTGCTCGCCGAGCCGCACGGCTGGTACACCTCCACCGACGGCGGGCGCACCTTCGCGCACACCACCGGAGGGCAGGAGCCCGTCGCCTGGCGCGCCGCCCAGGGGCGGTTCCAGATCGACGAGGCCACCGGCCGGGTGGTCCGCTGGGCGGGGCTGCGGGCGACGCCCCTGCCCGCCCAGCCGCCCGTGCGGCCCCTGCACGGCGTCGTCGAGGCCCGTGGCCTGCTGGTGGTGGCCGGCGTCGACGGCGGCAGGCCGTACGCGGCGGTCTCGACGGACCGGGGGCGCACCTGGCAGCGGACCCCGGTGCCGGTGCCCGACGGCGAGGTCGGGGTGCTGCGGCCGATGGTCGGGCCGGACGGCGAGGCACGCCTGGTCGGCTGGCCGCCCGACCGGACGGGTTTCCCGGCGCTCTGGCGGTACCTCGGCCGGTGGGTGCCGGTGCCCGCCGCCGGGCATCCCCTGCGGGCGGATTCCGTGGTGCCGCTGACCACTGGCCGCTTCGCCGTCAACGGCCCGGACGGCGCGGGCGTGGTGGCCGACGGCCGGTACGACCGGCTCGACTGGCCGGTCGCCCCCAAGCACTACCTGACCCTGCTGGCCGACGGCACGCTGGTGGGCCGCGCCCCCGACGAGGTGCTGCTGGCCACCGGGCCGGTCGGCAACCGTCGCTGGGTGCGCGTGGTGCTGGACCCGGCCTGAGCGGGCGTGCCGCGCGCCTGCGGGCCGGGCGGTCCGTGCCGCACCACCGTCCCGCCGTCCCGCCGTCCCGCCGTCCCGCCGTCCCGACCGAAACAGGCTGGAAGTGACTCAGGTCACACTGGCAAGGTTGAGCGGAATAGGCTCAACTCTGGTTGTGTCCTTCCTAGTGGACACGCCGATCCGGGGGAGCCCATGAACACGGAACGTCTCACCACCAAGAGCCGCGAGACCATCACCGGTGCCGTCGCGCTGGCGAACCAGCGCGGTCACGCCACCGTGGAGCCCTGGCACCTGCTGCTGTCGCTGCTGGACACCGAGGGGTCGACCGCCGCCGGCCTGCTGCGCGCCGCCGGGGCCGACCCCGCCGAGCTGCGCCGGGCCGCCCAGCGCGCCGTCGACGCCCTGCCGGCCGCCCGGGGCTCCAGCATCGCCGAGCCCACGCTCGCCCGCGAGTTCGTCAACGCCATCGGCGCCGCCGAGCAGATCGCCCGGCCGCTCGGCGACGAGTACACCTCGACCGAGCACCTGCTCGCCGGCCTGGCCCGGGTCGGCGGCGCGGTCGCCACCGCGCTGCGCAACGCCGGTGCGACCGAGGAGAGCCTGGTCGCCGCGTTCCCGACCGTCCGGGGCGGGGACCGGCGGGTCACCACCGCCGACCCGGAGCAGACCTATCAGGCCCTGGCCAAGTACGGCGTCGACCTGACCGCCAGCGCCCGCGACGGGAAGATCGACCCGGTGATCGGCCGGGACTCCGAGATCCGCCGCGTCATCCAGGTGCTGTCCCGGCGTACCAAGAACAATCCGGTGCTGATCGGCGAGCCCGGCGTCGGCAAGACCGCGATCGTCGAGGGCCTCGCCCAGCGGATCGTGGCCGGCGACGTGCCCGAGTCGCTGCGCGACAAGAAGCTGGTCTCGCTCGACCTCGGCGCGATGGTGGCCGGCGCGCAATACCGGGGCCAGTTCGAGGAGCGCCTCAAGTCCGTGCTGGAGGAGATCAAGAACTCCGACGGCCAGGTCATCACGTTCCTCGACGAGCTGCACACCGTCGTCGGCGCGGGCAAGGGCGAGGGCTCGATGGACGCCGGCAACATGCTCAAGCCGATGCTCGCGCGCGGCGAGCTGCGGATGGTCGGCGCGACCACCCTCGACGAATACCGCGAGCACATCGAGAAGGACCCGGCCCTGGAGCGCCGCTTCCAGCCGGTGCTGGTCGGCGAGCCGACCATCGAGGACACCATCGGCATCCTGCGCGGGCTCAAGGAGCGCTACGAGGTGCACCACGGCGTACGCATCACCGACGCCGCCCTGGTCGCCGCCGCCGCCCTCTCCGACCGCTACATCACCGACCGGTTCCTGCCGGACAAGGCGATCGACCTGGTCGACGAGTCCGCGTCCCGGCTGCGTATGGAGATCGACTCCCGGCCGGTCGAGGTCGACGAGATCGAGCGGGCCGTGCGCCGGTTGGAGATCGAGGAGATGGCGCTGGCCAAGGAGCCCGACGCCGCCTCCGCCGAGCGCCTCGACCGGCTGCGCAAGGAGCTGGCCGACAAGCGCGAGCAGCTCACCGCCCTCTCCGAGCGCTGGCAGACGGAGAAGAGCCACATCACCAAGCTGTCCACCGCCAAGGAGGAGCTGGAGCGGCTCGGCGGCGAGGCCGAGCGGGCCGAGCGCGACGGCGAGCTGGAGCGGGCCGCCGAGCTGCGCTACGGCCGTATCCCCGCGCTCAAGGCCGACCTCGCGAAGGCCGAGGAGGAGCTGGCCCGGCTCCAGGCCGACGGCGCGATGCTCAAGGAGGAGGTCGGCGCGGACGACATCGCCGCCGTCGTCGCCTCCTGGACGGGCATCCCCGCCGGCCGGCTCCTCGAAGGCGAGACCGCCAAGCTGCTGCGGATGGAGGAGTCGCTGGGCGCGCGCGTGGTCGGCCAGGCCGAGGCCGTCTCGGCCGTCTCCGACGCGGTGCGCCGCGCCCGGGCCGGCGTCGCCGACCCGGACCGCCCCACCGGCAGCTTCCTCTTCCTCGGCCCGACCGGCGTCGGCAAGACCGAGCTGGCCAAGGCGCTCGCCGAGTTCCTCTTCGACGACGAGCGGGCCATGGTCCGCATCGACATGAGCGAGTACGGCGAGAAGCACTCCGTCGCCCGGCTCGTCGGTGCCCCGCCCGGCTACGTCGGCTACGAGGAGGGCGGCCAGCTCACCGAGGCGGTGCGCCGCCGGCCGTACTCGGTGATCCTGCTCGACGAGGTCGAGAAGGCCCACCCCGACGTCTTCGACGTGCTGCTCCAGGTGCTCGACGACGGCCGGCTCACCGACGGCCAGGGCCGCACGGTGGACTTCCGCAACGCGATCCTGATCCTCACCTCCAACCTCGGTTCGTCGGTGATCAGCGACCTGACGCTGGCCGAGGAGCAGCGCCGGGAGGGCGTCCTCGCGGTGGTCCGGTCGCACTTCAAGCCGGAGTTCCTCAACCGGCTCGACGACATCGTGGTCTTCGCCGCGCTGCTGGGCGACGACCTGCGGGCCATCGTCGACATCCAGCTCGACCGGATGCGGAAGCGGCTCGCCGACCGCCGGCTGGCGCTGGACGTCAGCGAGGCCGCGCGGGGCTGGCTCGCCGAGCACGGGTACGACCCGATCTACGGTGCCCGCCCGCTGCGCCGGCTGGTGCAGTCCGCCATCGGCGACCAGCTCGCCCGGGCGCTGCTGTCCGGCGCGATCCGCGACGGCGACACGGTCCAGGTCGACCTGGCCGACGGCAAGGACGGCCTGACGGTCGCCGCGGCCTGACCCGCTGGCGTGAATGTTAATAGGGGCCCCCTGTACAACGTTTTGCGTTAACAGGGGGCCCTTCCTTCCAAGGGGGTTCGGGATGGGCGATCGGCTCGACGCGGCCGTGCGGAAGCTGGCGGACACCGACACGCTCGCCTTCGGCGGGGTCGGCTTCGCCGGCACGGTGCTGCCGGAGACCGAGGCGTACTTCGAGGTCGAGCGGCAGCTCGACGCGCACCCGGGGCGGGCCCGGCGGAAGGTCGACTGGCTGCTCGCGCACGGCTCGCCGGCCGGTCGGGCGTACGCGGCGACCCTGCTGGGGCGGGTCGACCCTGCCGCCGCCCGTGCCGCCTGGGAGGGGTTGCGCGGCTCCGGGGCCGAGCTCGTCACCTTCGCCGGCTGCATCATGGGCCGGACCCGGCTCGGTGACTACGCCGCCGCCCAGCTCAACAGCGCCGACGACGGCTCGTAACTGAGTAGTTACTCAGTCGTGCTCGGGTTTCCCCACGTGCGCGGGGTTGTTACCGTCTCCGCCGACGCGACTGGGGGAGGCGATCGGGTTGAACGGTTCGGTGGCGTATCTGGTGACGGGATTGGGCTGCCTCATCGCGGTGGCCGGCATCGTCGTCGCCGTGGTGGCGATGCAGCGCTCCCGCAGGGGCACGGGCGGGCGGCCCGGCCCGGTGGACCCGTTCCGGGACCGCGACGCCGACGCGCTGCGGGGCGACCCGCGCCGGCTGAGCCCCGGCGACATCGTCGAGATCCGCGGCACCTCGTACGGGGTGCGCGGCTCCGTGCTGCTCAAGGAGGGCAGCTGGACCTGGTCGGAGCACCTGCTCGACGACGCGGCCGGCGGTCAGCTCTGGCTCTCCGTCGAGGAGGACCCCGACGTGATCATGGTGCTCTGGACGACCGACCCGGCGCTCACCATCACCCCGGGCGCGCCGAGCATCGACCTCGACGGCCACCGGTACGTCAGCAAGGAGGCCGGGCACGCGCGGTTCACCGCCACCGGCAGCACGGGCCTCGACCCGTCCGGCGCGATGCGCTACCACGACTACCGGGGGCCGGGGAAGCTGCGGCTCTCCTTCGAGGCATACGGCAACGCCGCGTGGGAGGTGGCCCGGGGCGACGAGCTGCACCGCTCCGACGTGATGATCTACCCGCAGTCCGGCCCGGCGAAGGTGGGCTGACCCCGTGCTGGTCACCCTCGACGCCCCGTACGTCGACACCAGCGCCGCCGACCTCAGCCTCGCCCTCGGCGACGGCGAACGCCCCGCGCTGCACGTGCTCGACCTCGACCTGCCCGCCGGGATCCGGCTGCGGCTGCGGCTGCTCGGCGCGTCACACCAGGTGGTGCTGCGCGCGGCCGGCACCGAGCTGACCGAGACCGTCGCCTGCCTCCCCGGCCGCCCGCCCGAGCTGCCCGCGACCCGGCTGGACGAGGCGAACGGCTACCGGTTCACCGCCACCGTGCTGCGCCCGGCCGGGGCGGAGCTGAGCACCCGGGTCGCCGCGCTCCGCGCCGAGCTGGCCGGTGACCCGTACGCGCTGGTCGGGGTGTTTCCCGGCGACGCCGACGCGGTGACCGCCCTCGCCGTGCGCACCGACCCGCCGGACGGGGCGGTCGGCTGGCGCACCTGGCACGCGTACCCCCAGACCAACGAGCTGGTCCTGACCGAGACGGTGGTGTCCCTATGACGTACCGACGCTGGTTCGTGGTGGGAGCGGCGGTCGCCGTGGTCGGCGCGCTGCTCGCCGCCTTCGCGATCTTCTACGGCAACTTCTCCCCGCGCGGCTACGTGCAGGACCGGTACAACCGGGCGGCCAGCCGCGACATCGGCCGGGACGCCGTGGCGTACACCTCGTCGAAGACGCCCAGCCAGGTCGCCAAGGAGGTCACCGACGCCTGGCAGCCGGCCGACCAGTACGTCGACGGCAGCGGCGTCTACCTGCGCTACGACGACGACTCGGTGGTGATCCTGCCGATCGCCGCCGGCTCGGTGATCCTGCTCGAACGCATGACCACCGCCTACCCCCGTTACCACTCGACCGTCGGGTCGCACTGGGGCTGGGGACGCGGCAGCACCGTCCGGGGCGGCGGCCCCGGCACCGGCAAGTAGCCCGACGAACGCCCCTCACCCTGGAGTGTCCCCCTTGCAGAACCTCGTCACCGATCTGCTGGTCACCCTCGCCTACGGCGTGGTCGGCGTCGTCCTGATGGGCGTCGGCTACGGGCTGGTCGACGTGGCCACCCCCGGCAAGCTGCACGAGCTGATCTGGACCGAGCGCAACCGCAACGCCGCCCTGCTGCTGTCGTCGAACCTGCTCGGCGTCGGCACCATCGTGGTCGCCGCGATCGTCGCCAGCGAGGACGACTTCGTGCTCGGCCTCGTCGGCGCGGCGGCGTACGGGATCGTCGGGCTGGTCATCATGGCCGCCGCGTTCCTGCTGCTCGACGCCGTGACCCCGGGGCGGCTCGGCGAGCTGCTGGTCGACCCGGAGCCGCACCCCGCCGTGTGGGTGTCCGCCGTCGTGCACCTGGCCACCGGCGCGATCATCGCCGCCGCGATCAGCTGATGACCGCCGGCAAGCACCCGGGCGGCGGGCGGCCCGGCCAGCCGGCGGCGGCGAAGAAGTCGTCGGCCGCCAGCGGCTGGGTCGTCGCGCTGGTGACCGTCGTCCTCGTCGGCGGCTGCATCGGCATCAGCGTGACCAACGGCGACTCCGGCGGCACCACCGTCCCCGCCCCGGCGGCCGACGAGCGGGCCGACACCGTGCCGATCCTCGCCCAGGCCGCCGGCAGCCAGGGCATCTGCTACGGCTGGCGGCTGGAGAGCTGGTACGCCTCCGACCCGGTCAGCGTCGGCTCCAACCTCGGCGACGGGGTCCCCGTGGTCGACGACCCGGCCTGCCCGCGCTGGGTCGAGGTGACCGCCGACGTCCGCTACACGTCGGAGAGCAGCGAGAGCAGCGACTACGCGCTCATCGACGTGAACGGCTCGCCCGACATCGACCGCGCCGACCTGTACGCCGTCGAGACCGGGCTCGCCCGCTTCGGCCTCGTGGAGGACGTGTTCGTCGACGACCCCGGTTGGGCGGTCTGCCGGGCCGCCGTGGCGCTGCCGCTGCTGCTCGCCGAGACCGGCGTGGTGCCGCCGGCCGCCGCCCCCACCGCGCAGCCCGGCGCGACCGCAGCCCCGCTGCCCGACGCCGGCAGCGACTTCTGGCGGGACCGCTGGGGCTGGCTGCTCGCCACCGGCGGGCTGCTGCTGGTCACCGCGCTGCTGTTCACCGTCGGCTTCGTGCAGCGGGGCCGGCAGCGGGCGGCGGCGTCCGCCGGGCGTACCCCGGGGAAGGCGTGACCACCGAGACGCCGGCGGCGGTCGACGGCGGTGCCCCCGCCGCCGCCCGGCCGCGCTGGCGGTTGGCCCGCTCGGCGGTGCTGGTCGCGGTCTTCGTCTGCGCCGCCTGCGGCCTGGTCTACGAGCTGGCCCTGGTCGCGCTCGGCAGCTACCTGATCGGCGACACCGTCGGGCAGGCGTCGATCGTGCTCGGCGTGATGGTCTTCGCGATGGGCGTCGGCGCGCTCGCCGCGAAGCCGTTGCAGCCCCGGGCCGCCGCCGCGTTCGCCCTGGTCGAGCTGGTCCTCGCCCTGCTCGGCGGGCTGTCGGTGCTCGGCCTCTACGCCGCGTTCGCCTGGCTCGACCTGTACGGCCCGGCGCTGGTCGGCACCGCGTTCGTGCTCGGGCTGCTCATCGGCGCGGAGATCCCGCTGCTGATGGTGATGCTGCAACGCATCCGGGAACAGTCCGCCGGCAGCGCTGTGGCCGACCTGTTCGCCGCCGACTACGTCGGCGCGCTGCTCGGCGGGCTGGCCTTCCCGTTCCTGCTGATCCCGGTCTTCGGGCAGCTCAAGGGTGCCCTGGTGGTCGGCGCGGTGAACGCGGTGGCCGGCGTGGCGCTGGTCTGCACCGTGTTCCGGGCGGAGCTGAGCCGCCGGGCGCGCGTCGCCGTCGGCGCGGGATCCGTCGTGGTCGCGCTCTGCCTCGGGTACGCCTGGATCACCGCCGCCGACTTCGAGGTGACCGCCCGCCAGCAGCTCTACCGCGACCCGGTGGTGCACGCCGAGCGCAGCCGCTACCAGGAGATCGTGCTGACCCGCTCGGTGCGGGAGGTCGGCCACTCCGACACCGACCTGCGGCTGTTCCTCAACGGCGACCTCCAGTTCAGCTCCGTCGACGAGTACCGCTACCACGAGGCGCTCGTGCATCCCGTGCTGAACGGCCCGCGCGGCGAGGTGCTGGTGCTCGGCGCCGGCGACGGGCTCGCGGTGCGGGAGATCCTGCGCTACCCCGACGTGCGGCGGGTGACCGTCGTCGACCTCGACCCGGCCGTGGTGGCGCTGGCCCGCAGCGAACCGCAGCTGCGCGAGCTGAACGGCGACGCGTTCGCCGACCCCCGGGTGCGGGTGGTCAACGTCGACGCGTTCGGCTGGCTGCGCTCCGCCACCGACCGGTTCGACGTGGTCGTCGCCGACCTGCCCGACCCCGACGAGACGGCCACCGCCAAGCTTTACACCGTGGAGTTCTACGCGCTGGTCCGGGCCGTGCTCGCCGACGGCGGGCGGCTCGTCGTGCAGTCCGGGTCGCCGTACTTCGCGCCCCGGTCGTACTGGTCGATCGAGGCGTCGGTGCGCGAGGCCGGCTTCGCCACCGTGCCGTACCACGTCGACGTGCCCAGCTTCGGCGACTGGGGGTTCGTGCTCGCCGCGCCCGGGGCCGCCCCGCCGCCGCTGGCGCTGCCGGCCGACGCGCCCCGGCTGCGCTTCCTCACCGCCGGCACGCTGGCGTCGGCCGCGAACTTCCCCGCCGACCGGGGCCGGCTCGACGTGCCCGCCTCCACGCTGCTGCGACCCCGTGTGCTGGAGTACGCCCGCGTCGAGTGGCGCGGCTACTAGCGTCGGGACCATGGTGCGCGGACCGTCGCGTCGTCACTGGATGCCGCCCCGGGCGCTGGCCGCGGCGGCGTACCTCCAGGCGTTCGTGCTGTCCGGGGTGGCCGCCGTGCTGCTGACCCGGGTGCTCCTGCGGGCCACCGGCTATCCCCAACTCGGCGGCGGCGGCCTGCACATCGCGCACGTGCTCTGGGGCGGCCTGCTGCTGGCCGCCGGCCTCGGCGTGGCGCTGGTCTTCCTCGGCGGCGCGGCCCGGATGACCGGCGCGATCCTCGGCGGGATCGGGTTCGGCCTGTTCATCGACGAGGTGGGCAAGTTCGTCACGGCCCGCACCGACTACTTCTACGCCCCCGCCGCCGGCATCATCTACGCCGTCTTCGCGGTGCTCGTGGTCATCACGCAGGCGGTCCGGGAGCGGACCCGGCTGATCCCCGAGGAGCGCACCGCGAACGCCCTGGACGCCGTGGCCGGCGGCCTCATCGACGGGCTCACCGACCGGCGGCGGGCGCAGGTGCTGCGGCTGGCCCGGGGCTCCGGCGCGGGCACCGAGGCCGCCGTGGCCGCGCTGCTCGACGCGGTGCCCCGCCGGGAACCGCCGCCGCCCCGGTTCTGGCAGCCCTGGCTGGCCCGCGCCCGGCGGGTCGCCGTCGGGCTGACCGACCAGCGGTGGGTGGTCCGCTTCGTGGTGCTCTACCTCGTGGTGGAGCCGGCGCTGACCGTGGTCGGGGTGGCGGTCGACGGCGTCACCGGGGCGCTGGACGAGGAGCGGGAGTGGGGCGCGGTGCTCGGCGTGTCGGCGTCGGCGCTGGCCACGGCGGTGCTCAGCGTCACGGCGGCGGCCCGGCTGCGGCGGGACCGGATCGGCGCGTTCCGGCTGTTCAAGCTGGCGATCCTGGTCGACCTGCTGTTCGGGCAGATCTTCAACTTCACCGTCAACCAGTTCGGGGCGGTCGCCGCGCTGGTCTTCGACCTGTTCCTGCTCGCCGTGGTGACGGCCGAACACCGCCGGCTGTCCCGGGCCGGCTGACCCCCGCCGCGCCCGTTCGGGCGGGCCGTCGACACGACGGGCGGCCCGGCGCGGTTCGCCGACGGGCGGCACGGGACTGCGGACGATACCGTGACGTCGTGATCTAGAAGGGAGAAGTCATGGTCGATACCCACAGCACGCCGTCGCGGGCCCGTCCGGGCATCGTGACGATCTCCACCTACCTGCTCATGTTCTTCGCGCTGCTCCAGCTGTTCAACCTCGTCACGACGATCGCCGTGAGCGGCAAGCTCCGGCAGGGCTTCGAGGACGCGTTCGAGGGCACCACGGGCGGGGCCGAGGGGCTGGGCACCTTCGTCGTCGGCTTCGCCATCGGCAGCGCCGTGCTGATGCTGGTCCTCGCCCTGGTCCTGGTCGTCCTCGGGATCTTCAACAACCGCGGCAGCAACGGCAGCCGCATCACCACCTGGGTGCTCGGCGGCATCCTGCTCTGCTGCGTCGGCGGCAGCTTGCTCAACGGTGCGGCCGGCTCGATGGGCGGGCCGTCGGCCGGCGGCGACGCGCCGAGCGCCGAGGAGATCGAGCGCAGCCTGAACGCGGCGCTGCCCTCCTGGTACACCCCGGTCAGCATGCTGCTCGGGGTCGTGGGCCTGCTCGCCGTGCTGGCCGCGCTGATCCTGCTGGCCCTGCCGAAGGCGAACGAGTTCTTCCGCAAGCCGAAGCAGGGCTGGGAGCCGCCGGTCCCGGGCGCCGCCTACCCGGCGTACCCGCAGCAGCCCGGCTACCCGCCGGCCCCGGGCTACCCGGGCGCCCCCGGCCACGCGACGTACCCGCACGGAACCCACGGCTCGTCCACCCCGGACCAGCCGCCGTACCCGGACCAGCCGGGGCCGTCCGCGTCCGACCGGCCGGACCCGTACGGGCCCGGCCAGGGTGGCGACCCCGGACCGTCGCCCTCCGCCGGCTCGTCGGACTCGGGCTGGTCGTCCGGTGGCTCCTCGGACTCCGGCTCCTCGTCCGGCGGCTCGTCGGACTCCGGCTCGTCCTCGTCCTCTTCGTCGGACTGAGCGTCGGCGTCGCCCCGCCCGCGACCGCCGGGCGGGGCGACGCCGGATATCGGCGACACCGACGGTCCCTCCGAGTAGGTTCCAACCGGACGCCTACCGGAGGGACCTCGTCGTGTCGTACCCCGATCAGGCGCCAGCCCGCCGCCCCGCAGCCGTCGGGCTGGCGGCGACGGTGCTGGTGCTGATGGCCGCCGGTGCCGTGGCCTCGGCGGTCGCCGCGCTGCTCGTCCTCGGCGGCACCGTCGAGCGGTTCCGGTCGGCGGCGGCCGGCACGTCGGCCGCCGCGACGCAGGTCGACGACGTGGTCCTCCTGCTGCGGGGCGCGACGGTCGCCTCGGCGGTGGTGACGGTCCTGGTGGGCGTCGTGCTGGTCGGCCTGGCGGCCGGGCTGCGCGCCGGCCGGCCCGGGGCCCGGGTGGCGACCTGGGCGGTCTGCGGGCTGGGCGCGCTGTTCGGCTGCTGCGCGGTGACGGCGCTGGTCGGCCAGCGGGCCGTGCCGCTGCGGCTGTCCGCCGACGGCCGGTCCGCCGCCGAGCTGCTGGGCCTCGTCGGCGACGCCTATCCGGGCTTCTGGCTCGCGGTCAACGCCGCGCTTTCGGTCGGCCAGGCGCTCGGTTACCTTGGGGTAGCCGCGTTGCTGGTCTCGCCGAGCGCCAGCGCGTGGTTCCGTCGGCGGCACCCCGCGCCGGCGCCGCCCGCCACCGCCCACCACCCGTTCCGCTGAGGATCGTCCGTGACGTCAGAGCAGGTTCCCGCCGTACGCCGGGCGCTGGTCACCGGCGCGACGGCCGGCATCGGCGCGGAGTTCGCCCGCCGGCTCGCCGCCGACGGCTGGGCCCTGGTGCTGGTGGCACGCGACGCCGCCCGGCTCGCGGAGAAGGCCGCCGAGCTGACGGGCCGGTACGGCCACCCCGTCGAGGTGATCGCGGCGGACCTGTCCACCGCCGACGGCTGCGCCGAAGTGGAACGGCGGCTGACCGGCGACGGGCAGGTCGACCTGCTCGTCAACAACGCCGGGATCAGCCTCAACCAGCCGTTCCTGCGGTCCTCGCCGGACGACGAGTCCCGCCTGCTGGGGCTCAACGTGCACGCGGTGCTGCGGCTGACCCGCGCGGCGATCGGCCCGATGATCCGACGGGGTGACGGGGCAGTGATAAATGTCTCTTCGGTCGCCGGCTTCGGCCCCGTGATGCCGGGATCGACGTATCCGGCGAGCAAGGCGTGGGTGACGGCCTTCAGCGAGTCCATCGACCTCACCACCCGCCCGCGCGGCGTACGCGTGATGGCCCTCTGCCCTGGTTACACCCGCACCGGCGCGCACGAGCGGATCGGCATCGACATGTCCGGCACGCCCCGCCTGATGTGGCTGCGCGCCGAGCAGGTCGTCGACGAAGCCCTGCGTGACCTGCGGAAAGGGCGCTCGGTCAGCGTCCCGTCACGGCGTTACAAGCTGGCCGTCGCGGCGGTGCGGCACGCCCCACGCGGGCTGCTGCGCCGGTTCGCCCGGGACACCCGGGGCCGCGACGACCGCCACCCCGGCTGACCTGCGGCGCAGCGCCGGCAGGCCGGCTCGGCGGCGGCCCGGCCGACCCGGCCCGGCAAATCGATCGCACAGAGTAGCGGAATATCGCCAACCATCGGTCGCCCGTGGGGCTGACCGGGGTGGACCCCACACACACCTCCCAGACTTGCGCAGTACCCTCTATCGCCATGGGGGACCACGACGACCTGCGTAAATTCATCATCGACCTGGCTGTGGTCCATGGGCGGGTGGTGCTCTCCTCCGGTCGGGAGGCGGACTGGTACGTCGATCTGCGACGTGTCACGCTCCATCACCAGGCCGCTCCGTTGGTCGGTCGGGTGCTGCTCGACCTGACCGCCGACTGGGAGTACGACGCCGTCGGTGGCCTGACCCTGGGCGCCGATCCGGTGGCCCTCTCCATGTTGCACGCCGCGTCGGCGACCGACCGGTCGCTCGATGCGTTCGTCGTCCGTAAGGCGGGTAAGGCCCACGGTCTGCAACGCCGCATCGAGGGGCCGGACGTGGCCGGACGACGGGTACTGGCGGTCGAGGACACGTCGACGACGGGTGGCAGCGTGCTGACCGCAGTTGAGGCGCTGCGCGAGGCCGGAGCCGATGTAGTGGGTGTGGCGGTTATTGTTGATCGTGGCGCCGGCGACGCGGTGGAAGCCGCCGGACTGCCGTATCGGGCGGCCTATACGTTGGCTGACCTCGGCCTTGTGGCCTAAAAGTTTGCCGATTCGGATCTGCTGATATGCAGGCGGATCGATGCTGCTGGTGGAAGGATGGAATACGTGGGAACTGCGTTGGCTGAAATGACCATGCCTCAGATCTCGCCGCTTGCCGGCGAGCCGATCGAACGCGCCGACGCCGAGCGGCTGGCGGGGGTCCTCAAGGCCCTTGCCGACCCCGCCCGGCTGCGGCTGCTCAGCCTGATCCAGTCGGCCCCCGAGGGCGAAGCGTGCGTGTGCGACCTGACCGCGCCGCTCGGCCTCTCCCAGCCGACGGTCAGCCACCACCTGCGTATCCTCACCGAGGCCGGCTTGCTGGAGCGGGAGAAGCGCGGGGTCTGGGCGTACTACCGGTTGGTGCCGACCGCGATCGCCACGATCGCGGATCTGCTGACCCCGCCGCGTAAGCGGGCCACCAAGAAGGCCCGCTGACGAGGTTTCCGTTCCGGCCGTCCCGCCTCAGGACGGCATCTGGTGGCGTGCCAGGGGTGGCGTCACCATCGGACGGTGCCGGCTGCCCGGGTGACCGGCAGTCGCCTCGTTTCTTCATTGCGGCTTGAACCGATGGCCGGTCCCGTCTCGACGGGGCCGGCCATCGACGCACGCCTTCTTCCTTAGCGGCCCTCGCCGTGCTCCGGCCACCGGCCGCCGCCCTGTTGCTGCGGCGGCTGCTGCCCCTGCTCGCCGCCGTGCGGGGTCTGGGCGTGGTGGTCGTGGTGGTGCTCGACCGCGTCCCGGACGGCCTCCACGGCACCGGCCGCGCTGGCGGCGGCGATCACCGTCATGACCTCGCCCCGCTTGCGGGCCCGCCGGTCGCGGAGGAACTCGAAGAAGATCGGCAGCACCGAGATCAGGATGATCAGCGCGACCACCGGCAGGATGTACCGGTCGATCTTGTCGCCGATCGCGTTGTAGATCTGCTCGGCGAGCAGGTAGCCGATCAGCAGGATGCCGTCCACCCACAGGATCGCCCCGACGACGTTCCACAGGAAGAACTGCTTCGCCGGCATGCCGAGCACCCCGGCGACCGGGTTGAGGAACGTGCGGACGATCGGGATGAACCGGGCCAGCACCACGGCCTTGGCCGGGCCGAACTTCCGGAAGTAGTGCTCGGCCTTCTCCACGTACTCCCGCTTGAACAGCCGCGAGTTGGGGCGCTCGAACATGCGCCGGCCGTACCGCGCGCCGAGCCAGTGCCCGAGCTGGGCACCGACGATCGCGCAGATCGGACCCCCGATCAGCAGCCCGACCAGGGAGAGCCGGGTGCCGTCGCCGAAGATCGCGTCCGCCACCGGCGAGGCGGCGACGCCGGCCAGGAACAGCAGCGAGTCGCCGGGGAAGAAGAAGCCGACGAGCAGCCCGGTCTCGGCGAACAGGATCACCCAGACGCCGATCAGCCCGAAGGTCTGGAGTAGATCCTTCGGATCGAGCGGGTTCAGGGCGACGGTCTCGGAGACCGCCCGTGCCTTCTCTGCTGTGTCCACGGCCACACAGGGTACCGAACCCGGAACCGGCCGCGTCCCCCGCCGCCCCGGACCGGGACGGCCGCCGCCCGCGTCGCCGCGGGCCGACCGCCCCGGTCCCGCCTCACAGCCGGGGGTCGACCGGCTCCGACTCGCAGGCCAGGACGGCGAAGACCAGCTCGTGCCGACGCCACAACGGAGCGCCGTCCGCCAGCGCGGCCAGGGCCGCCAGGCCGAGCGCGTGCTCGCGCAGGGCCAGCCCCCGCTTGCGCCCCAGCGACCGGCGGCGCAGCGCGGCCAACTGCTCCGGCTCGGTGTAACCGGGGCCGTAGATGATCCGCAGGTACTCCCGGCCCCGGCACTTGATGCCCGGCTGGAGCAGCGACCCCTTCGGCGACCGGGCGGCCGGCCCCGCGTACGGCTTGACGACCATGCCCTCCCCGCCGGCGGCGGTCAGCGCCAGCCACCAGTCGGTCGCGTCCGCCTCGGCCGCGGCGTCGGCCAGGTCGACGACCCGCCGTCGGGTGCCGGTGAACAGCTCCGGGTCGGCCGCGCACAACCGGTCGGCCAGGTCCAGGTGCCAGCCGTGGTCCCGCTCGACGTGGCTCGCCCCGGCCGAGGCGAGCACCGCGAACGGGGCGAGGGTCACCCCGGCCAGCCCGTCCGTCGGCCCCACGTACGCCCGGTACGCCGCCGAGTACGCCTCGACGTCCGCCCGGCGGGCCGCCATCCGCGCCCGCAGGTCGCCCACCGGAAGCCCCCGCCCGGCCGCCGCGTCCAGGGTGGCCAGCACCGCCGGCAGGGCCGCGCGACCCGCCGCGCCCACGCTCGCGTACTGATCGCGGATCAGCCCGCCCGCCTTCGCCGACCAGGGCAGCAGCTCGCAGTCGAGCAGCAGCCAGTCGGTGTCCAGCTCGGTCCAGAGCCCCGCCGTGCCGACCGCCGCCCGGACCCGGCCGAGCAGCTCGCCGTCCAGCGGCGGGCCGAAGAACGGCCGGCCCGTGCGGGTGTGCACCACCCCGCCGCCCGGCCCGAACGGGCCGCCCGCCGGGTCGCGGCAGACCAGCACCACGGCCCGCGAGCCCATGTGCTTCTCCTCGCACACCACCCGGTCGACGCCGACCGCCCGGTAGTCGGCGAACGCCTGCGCCGGGTGCTCCAGGAACCCGTCGGCCGTCGCCGTCGAGCAGGGCGCCATCGTCGGCGGTAGCCAGGTCAGCCAGCGCGGGTCCACGGCGAAGCGGCTCATCACCTCCAGCGCGGCGGCGGCGTTCTCCGCCGGCACGGTCAGCGTCCCGTACGCGTGCTCGACGTGCCGCCGCCCGGTCACGTCGCGCAGGTCCAGCACCGCGTCGGGGCGGGCCGGGGCGGGCGCGACCAGCGGGCGGACCGGGGCGTACCACTCCTTGACCGCCGGGACGGAGACCAGCTCCTTCTCCGGGTACCGCAGCGCCGTCAGCCTTCCGCCGAACACGCAGCCGGTGTCGACGCAGATCGTGTTGTTCACCCACTCCGGCGTCGGGGTGGGCGTGTGCCCGTACACGACCATGGCCGAGCCCCGGTAGTCGCGCGCCCACGGGTAGCGCACCGGCAGGCCGTACTCGTCGGTCTCGCCCGTGGTCTCCCCGTACAGCGCGAACGCGCGGACCCGGCCCGACGCGCGGCCGTGGTATTCCTCCTTGAGCCCGGCGTGCGCGACCACCAGCCGGCCGCCGTCGAGCACGAAGTGGCTGACCAGGCCGTCCACGAACGTCGCGACCTCGGCCACGAACGCCGGGTCCTCCCTGTCGAGCTGGGCCATCGTCTCGGCCAGACCGTGCGTGAGCCGCACGTCCCGGCCGCGCAGCCGGCGCAGCAGCTTCTGCTCGTGGTTGCCCGGCACGCAGATCGCGTGGCCGGCCGCCACCATGCCCATCACCAGGCGGAGCACGCCGGGGGAGTCCGGGCCGCGGTCCACCAGGTCACCCACGAAGACCGCGGTACGCCCGGCCGGGTGCGCCGCGTCCACCGGGCGGCCCGCGTCGTCGCGGCGCAGCACCCAGCCCAGCCGGAGCAGCAGCGCCTCCAGCTCCTCGCGGCAGCCGTGGACGTCGCCGACGACGTCGAACGGGCCGGTCAGCTCCCGCCGGTCGTTGAACAGCTTCGCGTAGCGGATCCGCGCCGCGTCGATCTCGTCGACGCCGCGCAGCACGTGCACCTTCCGGAAGCCCTCCCGGGCCAGCCGCCCGTACGACTGCCGCAGGTCCCGCTGCATCCGGGTCAGCACCTGCCGGCCGTGGGTGCGGTCGGCCCGCCCCTGCGTGCGCTCCCACGCCACCGCCTCCGGGACGTCCAGCACGATCGCCACCGGCAGCACGTCGTGCTCCCGGGCCACCCGCACCAGCCCGGCGCGGGCGTGCGGCTGGAGGTTGGTGGCGTCCACGACGGTGAGCAGGCCCCGCCGCAGCCGGATCCCCGCCACGTGGTGCAGGGCGTCGAACGCGTCGGCGGAGGCCGACTGGTCGTTCTCGTCGTCGGCGACCATGCCCCGGAACGCGTCGGAGGAGAGCACCTGGCTCGGCGCGAAGTGCCGCCGGGCGAAGGTGGACTTGCCGGAGCCGGAGACGCCGACCAGCGCCACCAGGGCCAGCTCGGGAATCTCGATCATCGGGCGGCCTCCCTCGTCGTCGGCTCGGCGGTCGTCCCCGGTCCGGCGTTCGTCCCCGGTCCGGCGTTCGTCCCAGGCCCGGCGGTCGTCGTCCCGGCGGTGCGGAACACGGCGAGCTGGGTGGGCGGGCCCACCTCCGGGTCGTCGTCGCCGACGCCCCGGACCTCCGCCGTGTAGCCGTACGTCGCCGCGACCCGGTCCACCCAGGCCGCGAACTCGGCCCGGGTCCACTCGAAACGGTGGTCGGCGTGCCGGAACCGGCCCGCGCCCAGCCCCTCGTAGCGGACGTTGTGCTCGACGTTCGGCGTGGTCACCACGACCGTCGCCGGCCGGGCGTGGCCGAACACGGCGTCCTCCAGCGCCGGCAGGCGCGGCGGGTCGACGTGCTCGATCACCTCCATCAGGACCGCCGCGTCGTAACCGCGCAGCCGGTCGTCCCGGTAGGTCAGGGCGGACTGCCACAGCCGGATCCGGTCCCGCTGCCGCTCCGGCAGCCGGTCCAGCCGCAGCCGGCGGGCCGCCAGCGTCAGCGCGTGGGCGGACACGTCGGTGCCGACGACCTCCGTGAACCGGCGGTCGCCCACCAGGGCGGACAGCAGCGCGCCGGGACCGCAGCCGAGGTCCAGCACCCGGGTCGCCCCGCTGGCCGCGAGCGCGCCGAGCACCGCCTCCCGGCGACGCAGCGCCAGCGCCGGCCGGCGCGGGACCTCCGCGCGCTCCTCCTCGGCCACGCTGTCGACCGGCGGCTCGTCGGCCAGCCGCTGCTCGGCGAGACGGGCCATCGCCTCCCCCGCCAGGGCGCGGCGGTGGGCCAGGTAGCGGCGGGTGATGGTGGCCCGCTCCGGGTGGTCGGCGAGCCAGCCCGCACCGGCCCGGAGCAGCTTGTCGATCTCGTCCGGGGCGACCCAGTAGTGCTTCGCGTCGTCGAGGACGGGCAGCAGCACGTACAGGTGGTTGAGGGCGTCGGCGAGCCGCAGCGTGCCGGTGAGCGTCAGGTCGACGTACCGGCTGTCGCCCCACTGCGGGTGCGTCTCGTCGAGCGGGATCGGGGCGGCCGTCACGGCCCAGCCCAGCGGGGCGAACACCCGGGCCGCCAGGTCGCCGCCGCCCCGGCAGCGCAGCACGGGGACCCGCACCTGGAGCGGGATCGGCGCGGCGGCCAGCTCCGGCCGGTCCCGGGACTCGCCGCGCAGGGCCGAGCGGAACACCTTGGCCAGCGCCGAGGCCAGCAGGCTCGACGCGGCGTACGGCCGGTCGTTGACGTACTGGCCGAGGGTGAAGGTGTCCGGGGTGGCCGCCTGCCGGCGGCCCCGGCCCTGCCCGCCGGCCAGCCGCAGCGGGTCGACGTCGACGATCAGGGCAGCCGTGCAGCGCTGCTCGTCGGCCTCGGGGTAGAGCACGTGCGCCGCGCCGACGGGCAGCTCGAAGGAGTGCATCCGGTCGGGATGCTTGACGAGCAGGTAGCCGAGGTCGGTGGCGGGGCGGTGCGTCGTGGTGAGGGTGAGCAGCACGGCCCCATGGTGTCAGGGGGCTCGATCTTGCGTCGTCCGCTTTTCGTCTGGTGCGGGGTTGCGGTGGGGCTCCCCGGAAACCCTTCCTGGTGCTGGCCGTCTCTGTCAGGCGACGAAGTGGGTGCGGCGGCGTCGGGCCACCAGGTAGCCGCCGATGCCGGCCACGAGCAGCAGGCCGCCGATGCCGGCGATCAGGCCGGTGGCGGAACCGGTGATCGGCAGCGAGCCGCCATCCCCGCCGCCGCTGCCGGCCGCGTTGACCACGAGCCAGGCCTTGTCGTTGGCCGGCTTGATGTCGTCCTGGAAGCTGCCGCCGGCGGGGCACTCGCACTCTGCGTTGACCTGCACGACGCCGCGGGCGTCCGGGACGACCTTGTCGATGCGCAGTCGGAACTCCAGGGTGTAGGTCTCGCCGACCACCAGGAGCATCTCCGAGCTGCACAGGTACGTGCGGGTGCTGCCGTATCGCAACCAGCAGTTGTCGGGGAACCCGACGGCGGTGGTGCCCGGCGGCAGCTCGACACCCGTGTGGGTGGCGGCCTCGTGGTCGTTGTTCACCCTGTCGAGGGTCGCCGGACCATTGTTCCGGAAGCCGACGGTGGCGGTGACGACCGCGCCGGCCTCGCCCTTCATCGTGTCGCCGATCGCCTGGAGGTCGGTGCCGTTCGTGCCGGAGACCCTGATGCTCCACGAGGTGTAGTTGTTGCCCGGTTCGGTGTCGGTCTGGGCGGCCCTCGCCGTCTTCGTCGGTGCGTCGGCCAGGGTCAGCTTCGGCCCGCCGCCGCGCGTGGTCGCCAGGGCGCCGGCGTCCTCGCGCTGGCCGAACAGGTCCTCGAAGTCCCCGTTCGTCATGAACACGGCGTTGCCGTACTGGTTGCTCGGCGCGTAGGTGTCCGTGCCGAGGTGGAAGTCGAGCGTGGTGGTGCGTCCCTCGCCCGCCGGGATCTCCTCGTCGAACTGACAGGCGATCAGGTGGTCCTCGGCGTAGCGGCAGTTGCTGAACCGGTCCCTGGTCCGGATCGAGTGGTCGAGGTCGAAGACTGCGACGACGCCCTCGACGGCCTTCGTGCCGACGTTGACCACGGTCAGCGGCGCCTCGAACTTCCCACCCGGCTTGGCGGCCAGCGTGCTGTCCGGCCCGCCGGCCAGGTCGACGCCCTCGCCGACCCGGAGCCCGGACGTGTAGCTGCCCCGATCCTTGCCGGCCACCTGGAGGCTGACCTTCAGGTCGCCGGCGTCGCCGGGCTCCGCCTTGTCGGTGACGACGATGCGCACCGGCTGGGTCCCCCCGCCGTAGATCTCGTCGACCGGGATGTCGGATTTCTCCGCGCAGACCAGGACGCCCGGCTCGGGCGCGGCGCACTCCGCGTTCCCCCCGCCACCGGTCAGGGTGACCCTGCCGGCCAGGGAGCGGTAGTCGTACCGCACCGTGACATCGGGCAGCACGGTCGAGCGGTCGGTGTAGATGCTCAGGCCGCGGGACGTGCCGGGCGAGTCCGGGGCCACGGTGGCGTCCTGGACGTAGAGACCGAGGTTGGCCGTGGGCGCGGCGAGGGCGGGGGTGGCGGAGGCGACGACGAGCACGCCTGCGACGCCGAGCCCGGCCAGGCAACGCCGGATCGGGGACATGAGCATGAAGGGTTCCTCCCCGTGGCAAACAGGTGGAGCCCGTGGAGCTTAGAGACCCTTCAAGGCGGCTGGTCAACCCCTTGCGTGGATCTCCGGCCGAATGGGCGGAACGGTTGGCCGGGTCAGTCGCAACGTTCCGCGGCCGTGACCCGGCTCAGCGGTAGTCGTCCTCGTCGCCGGCGACCACGCGGGCCTGTTCCATGGCGTCCCAGTCGCCGACCTCCAGGCCCCGGCTCGGCTCGCCCTCGCCGTCGGCCGGGTCGGTGGAGGTGGCCTGCTCCACGGCGTCGGCCGCCGGGGCCTCCGGGTCCCGCTCCTCCGGCGCGAGGTGGTCGCTCGGGGTGAAGTCCTCGTCGGGCTGACCCATCGTCCCTCCCTGATTCGGCGGAAAGCTACCCACACCGTACGGGCTGATCAGGGCCGCCGCTCGGCGGCGGGTGGCCGAGTCGGTGGATTCCCCCCTCCGGACCGGGCCGGCGGTGCCAGGATGGTGCCGTGGGCTTCCTGATCCGGCTGGCGATCACCGCGATCGCGTTGTGGATCACCACGTTGATCGTGCCCGGCGTCGAGGTGGGCGGGCGCACCGGTGGCAACACCGCACTGACCCTGGTGGCGGTGGCGTTGATCTTCGGCGTGGTCAACGCCGTGCTCAAGCCCGTGATCAAGGTGGTGGGCTGCGTCTTCTACCTGCTGACCCTGGGGCTGTTCGCGCTGGTGGTCAACGCACTGCTGTTCCTGTTGACCGACTGGATCGCCCGCCAGCTGGACCTGCCGTTCCGGGTGGAGGGTTTCTGGCCCGCCTTCTGGGGGGCCATCGTCATGGCGGTGGTGAGCTGGCTGATCAGCGTCGCGGTGCCCGACAGCCTGGCGGAACGGTGAGGCTCCGACCGTCGTCCCGGGCCCGGCGGGCGGCCCGCGGAAGGGCCGGCCCCGGGCCGGTTTCGCTCGTGGCCACCTCCTGCGGGATACTTCCGGCGGAGGACAGCGCGGTCCGGCGCACCCACGGAAGACAGCGGCCGGTGACGGCCGACAGCGGTAAGTAAGGAGCGTTCGACATGCCCATCGCTTCCCCCGAGGTCTACGCGGAGATGCTGGACCGCGCCAAGGCGGGCCGGTACGCGTACCCCGCGATCAACGTGACGTCCTCGCAGACGCTGAACGCGGCGCTCAAGGGCTTCGCCGACGCGGAGAGCGACGGCATCATCCAGGTCTCCACCGGCGGCGCGGAGTACCTCTCCGGTCCGTCCGTGAAGGACATGGTCACCGGCGCGGTGGCGTTCGCCGCCTACGCGCACGAGGTCGCCAAGAAGTACCCGGTCAACGTCGCGCTGCACACCGACCACTGCCCGAAGGACAAGCTGGACAAGTTCGTCCGGCCCCTGATGCAGATCTCCAAGGAGCGGGTCGCCGCCGGCCAGGAGCCGCTGTTCCAGTCGCACATGTGGGACGGCTCCGCCGTGCCCGTGGCGGAGAACCTGGAGATCGCCGCCGAGCTGCTCGACCGCGCCGCCGAGGCCAAGATCGTTTTGGAGATCGAGGTCGGCGTCGTCGGTGGCGAGGAGGACGGCGTCGAGAACGCCATCAACGACAAGCTCTACACCACCGTCGAGGACGGCCTGGCCATGGTCGAGGCGCTCGGCCTGGGCGAGAAGGGCCGCTACATGGCGGCGCTGACCTTCGGCAACGTGCACGGCGTCTACAAGCCGGGCAACGTGAAGCTCCGCCCGGAGATCCTGAACAACATCCAGGAGGCCGTCGCCGCCAAGTACGGCAAGGAGAAGCCGCTCAGCCTGGTCTTCCACGGCGGCTCCGGCTCGCTGCTGTCCGAGATCCGCGAGGCGCTGGACTACGGCGTGGTGAAGATGAACATCGACACCGACACCCAGTACGCCTTCACCCGGCCCGTCGCCGACCACATGTTCCGCAACTACGACGGCGTGCTGAAGATCGACGGCGAGGTCGGCAACAAGAAGCAGTACGACCCGCGCACCTGGGGCAAGCTCGCCGAGGCCGGGCTCGCCGCCCGCGTCGTCGAGGCCTGCGAGCACCTGCGTAGCACCGGCACCAAGCTCAAGTAAATGCAAGGAAGGGCCCCTTGTTATCGCCAAAGCGATAACAAGGGGCCCTTCCTTGCGCCTAGCCCGCCGTCAGGACGCGGACCGCCTCGTGCACGTCGTCGGTGAGGTGCACCGTGCCCGACAGGTCGCCGAACGGCGAGGCGGCCAGCAGCGGGCGCAGCAGCGACTCCACCGGCAGCTCCGCCGTCCAGTACGCCCGGTCGAGGAAGACGTACGCGCCGCTCGCCCCGTCCGTGCCGTAGTACGTCTTCGTCGCCGCCTGGAACACCTCCTGCACCGTGCCGGCCCGGCCCGGCGCGAAGACGATCCCGCCCCGGGCCAGCCGCAGGATCGTGTCCTCCCGGATGGCGTTCGAGAAGTACTTCGCGATCCGCCCCGCGAACAGGTTCGCCGGCTCGTGCCCGTACAGCCAGGTGGGGATGGCCAGCCCGCCGGCCCGCGCCCAGCCCAGGTCCAGGTTGAGGTCCGGGTCGCGCTGCCGGGGCACCGCCGGGGCGTACCGCACCCGGACCTCCAGGGCGGCGGACGTGTACCGGTCGTGGTCGGTGAAGTCCGGCGCGGTCGCGAGCAGGTCGATCGCCGCCGTCAGCTCCCCGGCCGGACGGGTCGACAGGTACGCGCCCAGGTTGGCCGCCTCCATCACGCCCGGCCCGCCGCCGGTCACCACCAGCCGGTCGGCCCGCGCCAGCTCCCAGCCCAGCACCGCGGCCATCCGGTACGGCACGCTGCCCCGGCGCACCGCGTGCCCGCCCATCACGCCCACCACGGACTGCGGCCCGTGCGTGGCCAGCCAGGCGCGGGTGGCGTCGACCAGCGCGTTGTCCACGCCGTGATCGTGCAGCCGCTGACCGAGCGCCTCCCTGACGTCCGGCAGCGCACCGCCGTGCGCCCGGAAGTGCTCGTACACCCGGGTGTCGTACATGCCGGCGAAGCCGCCCTCGGCGAACCCGGCGGCCAGGTCCTCTGGCGTGTAGAGGTGCGACGGCTGGGTCGGGTACGGCAGCCCGGAGAAGGGCGGCACCACGTTCGCGCCGCGCCGGACCAGGTCCGCGCCCACCTCGCGGGAGGCGAACCGGCAGCCGACGAAGAGGGTGCCCGTCACCTCCGTCCCGCTCAGGTCGGGGATCGGGTCCACGTCGAGGCGCAGGCCCTGCACGGTGAGCCCGGCCAGGCTTCCGCCGGCCAGCCGCTGTTCGAACGCGCTGCGGGTCTCGATCTCGGTGGCGCTGGTGTCGTGCGGGGAGATGACGTCCGCGGGAGGTGGGGTCGGCACGACGCCATCCTGCCCACCCCGGTCAACCCCGCAAACCATCGCGTACGCACAGGAGCCCGGTGGCGAGGCCACCGGGCTCCTGCTCCAACCGGGTCCTGGGGAGGCTCCGGACCAATAGTTGTAGTGGAAAACACCATCCGCCGGCATGGGCCGCAGGTCCGGCCCCGGGAACCGCAGGTCCGGCCGGGGCGGCCCGCAGGTCCGGCCATCGTGGACCGCAGGGTCGACACCACGACCACAGGCGTGACGAAAGCCTCAACCGTTCAGGTGGCCGGGTCTGCGGACCCCCTCGCGCGGCACAGAGCGAAGCGGGTTGAATGGGACGATGCAGAACCTGTTGCCTGAGCCGCCGGCCACCCTCCTGCCGGCCCACGACGAGGCCGACACCGCCTTGGCCGCCGCCAAGGAGGCCGGCACCGACGAGGCGTACGCCGAGGTCGCGGCCCGCTTCCCGACCTACAGTGCGGGCTGGGGTGCGCTCGCGAGCCGGGCCCTGGCCGACGGCCAGGTCGTCCCCGCGTACGCCTACGCCCGGACCGGATACCACCGGGGCCTCGACCAGTTGCGCCGCAGCGGCTGGAAGGGCCACGGCCCGGTGCCCTGGTCGCACGCGCCGAACCGGGGCTTCCTGCGCTGCCTCTACGTGCTCTCCCGGGCCGCCGGCGAGATCGGCGAGGCGGACGAGGCCGCGCGCTGCGCCCAGTTCCTGCGCGACTGCGACCCGGCCGCCGGGGACGCCCTGGCCAGCGCCTGACCTCTCCCGAGCAGGTGCGGCGGCCGGTCCGACACCCATCGGACCGGCCGCCGCGCTGGCCAGGGCCGCCGCGCCGGTCGGAACCGGGTGCCGGTCAGAGGCCCTCGGCCACCGATGCGGCGATCTTCAGCCAGGCGTCGCGGGTGGCCGACGAGAGCTGCCCGTACCGGATCGGCTCCCCGGTGTCGATCAACCGCTCGTACGGGGCGAGCAGCACCGCCCGGGTCCGGGCCGCGAAGTGCTCCTGGATGGCGGGCAGGTCGATCTCCTTGCGCGACGGCGGCATGGACACCACCGTCACCGCCTGCCGGACCAGCCGGTGCCGGCCGCTCTGCTCCAGGTGGTCGAGCATCCGGGCGGCCGTCTCCGCCGAGTCGTTACGGGCCGACATGGTCACCACGAGCTGGTCGGTGGCGTCCATCGCGGCCTGCCAGTTCTGCGCCCGGACGTTGTTTCCGGTGTCCACGAAGATCAGCTTGTAGAACCGGCTGACCACCTCCCGGATCTCGGCGAACGCCGACGCGGTGAGCATCTCCCCGCCGGTGGCCGACTCGTCCGAGGCGAGCACGTCGAACATGCCCTCGCCCTGCGAGCGGACGTACTGCGACAGGTCGCCGACCCGCCCGTGCGCGCCCTGGAACTGGCCGAGATCACGCAGCATGTCGCGCACCGTGCGGGAGTGGAAGTCCTGCTGGGCGCGCATCCCCAGGGTGCCCTGAGTCTCGTTGTTGTCCCAGGCCAGCACGTACCCGCCGCGCTTCTGGCCGAAGGTCATGGCGAGCAGCAGGATGGCCACGGTCTTGCCCGCGCCGCCCTTCGGGTTGACCACGGTCACCTGGCGCAGCCCACCGAAGTTGCGGCGCACCATCTCGATGTCGCGGCGCATCTCCTGCTCGTGCCGCCCCGGCGCGAGCTTGATCAGCCCCGTCTTGTTCACCACCGCCCGTACGCCCATCGTGGCCACCGGGTCGGCCGGGCGCACCTGTCGGCGGCGGGCGAAGTCCTCGGCGGTCGGCGCGACCCCGGTGTCCGGCGTCCACGCCGGCTCCGGGTACCCCGGCGGCACCCGGGTCACCCCGTCGGCCTCCCGGTACGGCGGCTGCGGCACCGGTGCCACCGGCTGTCGGGCCGTCGCGGGCTGCTGCGGCGTCGGCTGCGGGGGCCAGCCCGGCGGGTACCACCCCGTCGTGGCCGGCTGCCCGATCCCGGGTTGCCCCGCAACCGGGTGGGCCTGGTCGGGGTGCCCCTGGCCGGGCCGCCTCGGGCCGGGCGGGGCTGCGTCGGGCCGGGCCGGGCCGGGCGGCTGCTGCTGCGGCCCGGGACCCCACCCCGCCGACGCCTCGCCGGCCGTGGCCGGATAGCCCTCCGCGTACGGCTCGACCGGCCCGGCGACGGCCGGCGGGTACGGGCTGGGGGCCAACGGCCCGGGCGGGTTCATCACCGGCGGGAACGGCCCGGGCGGCTGCGGCGGCGCTGCCTCGACCGGGCGCGGCATCTCGTCGGCCGGCTGCGGCGGCACCGCCTCGACCGGGCGCGGCACCCCGTCGGCAGGACCCGGCGGTGCGGGACGGGCCGCGGTCTCGGTCGGCTGCGGCGGTGCCGGGCGCGCCTCCGCCCCGGTCGCCCGCGACGGTGCGGGCCGCTGCGGCGGCAGCGCCCACGGCGACTCGGCCACCCGCCCCCCGCCCGGCCCCTCCGCGCCGCCGGCCGCACCGTTGCTGTTCGTGGCGGTGGCCCCGGCCGCCGGCACGCCCGGTGCCGCCATCGGCCCGACCGCCGTCACGCCCGGTGCCACCGGGACCGGCCCGGCGGCCGTCGTCCCGTCGGTGGCGGGAGGACCCGCGGCGGCCGTGGGCTGCTCCGACAGCGCGGCGTCGTCCGGCGGCCCGCCCAAGTCGCCCGGGAGCGGGCCCGGCACTGCCTGCGGGTCCAGGGTGAAGGGCAGGTGCAGGTCGACCGGGCCGGGCGTCGGCTGCCCCGCCCGGGGAGCCGGCACCCCGCCCACGGCGGGCGGTGCCCAGGCCGTCTCCGCCGGCACCGGCGCATGACCGTCCGTGCCGGGCGCGGCCCAGGCGTCGGGCCTGTCCATGCCGTGTGCCGTCCAGGCGTCGCGCCCGTCCGTGCCGGGTGCGGCCCAGGTGTCGGGCCTGTCCATGCCGTGTGCCGTCCAGGCGTCCGGCCCCGGCCCCGGCCCCGGCCCGCCCTGCTCCGGGCCCGTCGCCGCGAACCCCTCGCCCGGCGACCCGACTCCCTGGTAGGAGGGCGGCGCGTAGGCGCCCGGCGTGGCCCCCAGCGACGGGTAGACGTCGGAGGCGACGAACGACGGCTCGGCCTCCTCCCGGTACGGCACGGGACCCGCCGCGGTTGTCGTGGCCCACGCCGGAGCGGAGCCGGCCCGTCCGGGGTCGGTCGCTTCCGGCGGCCAGAGCGGCTCGATGTCCCGCTCCGGCACCGGCTGCTGGCCGGGCACGTGGACCCGGTCGGCGTTGTCGTCCACGCGGTTCCTCCCAATTCCTCCTGCCGAGGATAGGCCCCGGAGCCGAGCCGCCAGGATCGACGCCGGTCTCCGCCGGCGTACCCGGTGTGGTGCCGACGGCCGACCCGGAGGCGCGCCGGGTCAGGCCGTGTAGACCGCCCAGGCGGCGGGCTCGACCCACCAGGACCGCTTCCGGCTCAGTTCGCCCTCGACCCCGTCGTCGAGGTACGGCACCCGCTCGTCACGCGGCACGACGGCCACCGCGCGCCCCCGCGCGCGGCGTACCTCGAACCGCACCCGTTTCCTACCCAACGTCGAGCGGGTCACCACGGGAACGGCCACCGCCACCTCGACCAGCCCGTCGGTCGGGTCGCCGGCGGTGAGCAGCGGCAGCTCGTCGAGCCGGGCGTACCCGGCCGCGTTGCCGATCGCGCAGGCCAGCAGCGGGTCGTCGCCGGCCGAGAGCACGGCGTCGTCCACCTCGACGCGTCCCCGCCAGTGCAGCGGCCGGCCGGCGTCGTCGGCGGCGCCGATCAGCGCGCCGTCCAGGGTCACCGAGCCGCCGTCGTTGCGCAGCAGGTCCAGCCGCCGGACGGTGCCGTCCAGCACCGCGGCGGCCACCCCCGCCGGGTCGCGCGGCAGGCCGAGCTGCGCGGCCAGGTCACGCTGCCCGCCGGCCCGGGCCGGGTCGAGCGGGAGCACGCCCACCGGCGGCAGGTCCGGCACCGTGCGGTTGCCGGGCAGGTCGGCCGGGCGGCGGCTGGGCGGTGGGGCGTACCGCCGGACGAGCCGGCGCACGACGGCGCGCAACTGGCCGTCGCTGGCCGTGGCGACGACCAGCCGGGTCTTCGAGTCCGGGTCGGGCCAGGTGAGCCCGTCGGGCCGGGGCGGGCCGTCGAGCCGGGCGAGCACCTCGTCGATCTCCGCGTCCGAGCGGGCGGTGACCGCCTCCACCCGGGCGCCCCGGGCGGTCAGGGCGTCCGCGCAGGCCAGCACCGGCACCCGGGGGGTCTCGCAGTGCTGTCCGGCGGGGGCGTGACCGTCGTCACCGGTCGCCCGGCCGCCGGTCGTCGCGTCACCGCCGTCGCCGTCGCCGCAGCAGGCTCCGCCGCTGCCGCAGGCCCCGCCGGGAGCGTCCCGCCCCGAGCCGAGGGTGAGCAGCACCACGTCGTACACGAAGGAGCCTCCTGCCTGTCGACGAACCCCTGCCGGTCCCGCCGTGACCTCTTGTTAGCCTGACACCCCGGGCTCGCTTACCGGTCGCCACCTGGCACCCGAGCCTTCTGGAGGCGGAGAAGATGCCAGCGATCGTGCTCATCGGCGCTCAGTGGGGCGACGAGGGCAAGGGCAAGGTTACCGACCTGCTGGGTGAGCGGGTCGACTACGTCGTGCGCTACTCCGGCGGCAACAACGCCGGCCACACGGTGATCACCCCGGACGGGCAGAAGTACGCGCTGCACCTGATGCCGTCGGGCGCGCTCTCGCCGAGCGCGATGATCATCATCGGCAACGGCGTGGTGGTCGACCCGAAGGTGCTGCTCACCGAGATCGACGGCCTCGCCGAGCGCGGCGTGGACGTCTCCCGGCTGCGCATCTCCGGCGACGCGCACCTGATCATGCCGCACCACCGGGCCCTGGACCGGGTGGTCGAGCGCTACCTGGGCAGCGCCCGGATCGGCACCACCGGCCGGGGCATCGGCCCGGCGTACGGCGACAAGGTCGCCCGGATGGGCATCCGGCTCCAGGACCTGCTCGACCCGGGCATCCTGCGCAAGAAGCTGGAACTCGCCCTGCGCGAGAAGAACCAGATCCTGTTCAAGGTCTACAACCGCAAGGCGATCGACGTCGACGCGACCGTCGAGGAATACCTGGCGTACGCCGAGCGGCTCAAGCCGTACATCGCCGAGACCCGGGTGATGCTCTGGGACGCCCTGGACCGGGGCGAGACGGTGCTGCTGGAGGGCGCCCAGGCCACGATGCTCGACATGGACCACGGCACGTACCCCTTCGTGACCTCGTCGAACCCGACGGCGGGCGGGGCGTGCGTGGGCGCGGGCATCCCGCCGACCGCGATCAACAAGGTCATCGCGGTGAGCAAGGCGTACACGACGCGGGTGGGCTCCGGCCCGTTCCCCACCGAGCTGTTCGACGACAACGGGCAGCACCTGCGCAAGGTCGGCCACGAGTACGGCACGACCACCGGCCGGGAGCGCCGCTGCGGCTGGTTCGACGCCGTCGTCGCCCGGTACGCCTGCCGCCTCAACGGCGTCACCGACCTGGTGATCACCAAGCTGGACGTGCTCACCGGCCTGCCGAAGGTCCCGCTCTGCGTCGGCTACGAGATCAACGGCGAGCGCTTCGACGACATGCCGATGACGCAGACCGACTTCCACCACGCGACTCCGATCTACGAGGAGCACGACGGCTGGTGGGAGGACATCACCAAGGCGCGGACCGAGGACGAGCTGCCGGAGAACGCGCGCCGCTACATCGCGCGCATCGAGGAGCTCTGCGGCACCCGCGTCAGCGTGGTGGGCGTGGGCCCGGGCCGCGAGGAGAACGTCACCCGCCACCCCCTCCTCCCCTGACCACCCTCCCCTGACCACCCTCCCCTGACCACCCTCCCCGGGCCCGCCCGGGACCCCTCGTTGGTGATCAAGAGAAAAGCGTCACCGTTGATCTCTGCGGTGACGCATTTCTCTTGATCACCGAGTGGTGGGCGTCGATATTCACAGGGTTGTCCACAGGGGTCGAGGGGTTGGGGGTGGGCAGGGCAAGGTTGGGCGGTGACGCCGTTCGAACTCATCCACCAGGTCGCCGCCCAGCAGGACGGCATGATCACCCTCGCCCAAGCGCAGGCGGCCGGCCTGAGCAGGGACCAGATCCGGCAGCTCTGGCGGTCCGGCCGGTGGACGCGACTGGCCCGTGGCTGCTTCGCCCCCGCTGGCGGCCTGGGCGGTCCTGCTTTCGGCCCGAGCAGCCCGAGCGGCCCGAGCAGCCCGAGCGGTCCTGCTTTCGGCCCGAGCAGACTGAGCGGCCTGAACGGCCCGGTCAGCCTGGGCGATTCGGGTGGTTTGGGTGTCGGCCCGGGCGGTCCGGTGCCGACCCGGGCCCGGGTCCGTGCTGCGGTGGCCAGTCTCGGGCCGGGGGCCTTCGCGGTGCTCGACACGGCACTGGAGCTGCACGGCATCGCCGGCCTGCGCCGCAGCTCCACCGTCCACGTCTCCGTGCCGGTGGACCGTCCCCGCCCGCAGCGGAACAGCGATCCGGCCCTGACGGTGCACCAGCTCACCACGGCTCCGGGTGACATCGTCCGGGTGGCCGGCATTCCCGTGACCTCTGTCCTGCGTAGCGTGACCGACGTGATCCTCCGGCAGGACCGGTACCCGGCCGTGTCCGTGCTCGACTCGGCACTGAACCGAGGGCTTCTCACCCCGGACGACCTGTTCACGGCAGGGGCGCTCATCCGGGGGCGACGTGGTGCCGTTGCCGCTCGGGGGTACCTGCGCGAGGCGGACGGTCGAGCGCAGTCACCGTTGGAGACCCGGTCCCGGCTGAGGTGCGCCGACGGCGGCGTCCCCCCGGACACGCTGCAACTCCAGGTACGCGACAGGGACGGTCACCTCCTCGGCATCGGTGACCTGGGCTGGCGCGCCGCGCGGCTGATCGCCGAAGCCGACGGGGTCGGCCCGCACAGCTCGCCGGAGGCGCTCCTGACCGACCGCAGAAGGCAGAACCGCCTGGTCAACGCGGGGTGGCGAGTGCTCCGGTTCACCTGGTCCGACACCCTGAACCCGGACTACATCCCTTGGGAGGTCCGCCAGGCCCTATCCACCCCCCACTGACCCACCCCCACCCGCCTCCCGTCGGTGATCAAGAGAAATCGGTCACGTCGAAGATCAAACTTGACGCAAACCTCTTGATCACCGGAGAGGGGGCGGGGGCGGGGAGGGGGAGAGGGGGAGGGGGCGGGGAGGGGAGAGGGTGGGGACAGGGTGGGGTGGGTAGAGTCCGTGGGCGTGCGCGTACTTCTTCTGGGTGGTGGCGGGCGGGAGCATGCGCTCGCCCTGGGGCTCGCAGCCGATCCGGCCGTCGAGGTGCTGATCGCGGCGCCGGGTAATCCGGGGATCGCCGAGGTCGCCGAGCTGCGGCCGGTGGACGCCGCCGACCCTGCCGCCGTGGCCGCGCTGGCCGTGGAGACCGGCGTCGACCTGGTGGTGATCGGCCCCGAGGCGCCGCTGGTGGCCGGGGTCGCCGACGCCGTACGCGCCAAGGGCATCGCCGCGTTCGGGCCGTCCGCCGAGGCCGCCCGCCTGGAGGGCTCGAAGGCGTTCGCCAAGGACGTGATGACCGCCGCCGGGGTGCCCACCGCGCGCGCGTACACCTGCACCGACCCGGAGGGCACGGCGCGGGCGCTTGACGAGTTCGGCCCGCCGTACGTGGTGAAGAACGACGGGCTGGCCGCCGGCAAGGGCGTCGTCGTCACCGACGACCGGGCCGCCGCGCTGGCGCACGCCGCCGAGTGTGGCCGGGTCGTCGTCGAGGAATACCTGGCGGGCCCCGAGGTCTCCCTCTTCGTGGTCACCGACGGCGAGGCGGCGCTGCCGCTGCTGCCCGCGCAGGACTTCAAGCGCGTCGGCGACGACGACGCCGGGCCGAACACCGGCGGCATGGGGGCGTACGCGCCGCTGCCCTGGGCCCCGCCCGGCCTCGTCGACGAGGTGATGGCCGACGTCGTCCACCCCACGCTGGCCGAGATGCGCCGTCGGGGCACCCCGTTCGCCGGCCTGCTCTACGTCGGCCTGGCGATGACCGCCGCCGGCCCCCGGGTGATCGAGTTCAACGCCCGCTTCGGCGACCCGGAGACGCAGGTCGTGCTAGCGCTGCTGGAGACGCCGCTCGGCGGCCTGCTGCACGCCGCCGCCACCGGCGCCCTGGCCGACCACCCGCCGCTGCGTTGGCGCGACGGCGCGGCGGTGACCGTGGTCGTGGCCGCCGGCAACTACCCGGGCACCCCGCGCACCGGCGACGTGATCACCGGCGCCGACCGCCCGGGCGTCATCCACGCGGGCACCGCCCGCCGGGCCGGCGACGGCGCGTTGCTCTCCGCCGGGGGCCGGGTCCTCTGCGGTACGGCCACCGGCCCCACCCTCGCCGCCGCGCGCGACGCCGCGTACGAGCTGGTGGGCGGCATCGGGTTGGCGGGCTCGCACCACCGCACCGACATCGCCGCCGCAGCCGTCGACGGCAGGATCACGATCCCCGGCTGACCGGGGGCCATTCGGTCGCTGGTCAACCCGAATGTCGGGAATCTGCGCGAACGTTCGCGTATGCGTGTGGCGACGTTCTGCGGCAGTAGCCTTTGTCGATGGCCTTCATCGGGAGCGCGTCTCGCGGGCTGAGTGGCTACGATCTCGCGATCCGCTGTCCCGGTGCCCCTGCGGCGCCGAACGGCGTGAAGACGGTCGACCTCCGGCTCGGCGACGGTTGGGACGACGATCCGGTCGGTCGGGCGGTCGAGGCGTTGGAGCGGAGCGGCCTGGGACGCGCGGACTTCAAGTCCCGGGTGGTCCTCCTCGCGAACGACGACACTGGCGGCGAGCGGGAGACGCTCGTGCTCTATGCGGCGCTGTACGGGCTCGCGGGCCGGCATGTCGATGTCTACGCGGGCGGCACGGTGCTCGAACTCTCCAGGCCGGACTGGGCGACCGGTGACCTGCCTGATGCGGGCCGCCCACCCAAGTGGCTTCCGTGGGCCCAGGCGGGCGGTCCGCCGCCGGAGGGCATCCCCTGGGTCCCGTTGGAAGGGAACGACCCCGACCAGGTGACGGTGATCAGGCACGCCAACCGGTTGCGGTTCGTGGCGCCCGCTGGGACCCGACCGGCGGTGGAGGCGTTCGTCCGGTTGGCGGCGATCCGGAGGCGTCCCAAGGGCGAGCGCTTCCCGCACCTGTCGACCGGCCATGAGCCCGTGCCGACCAGGAAGGACGACCCACTTCAGGGCATCGACCTGTACGCGGTCGTCGAGGCCGCCCGACGGTATCAGGAGGAGCAGCGTCGGTCGGCGGCCGACGCGGCGACGGTCGTGGCACCGCGAGAGGTCTCGCCACGGCTACGGCGGATCGCCGAGGCCAACCGGGTGGATGTCGTGTCCGTTCTCCAGCGGCTCGGATTTTCCCAGGGCGAGTCCGGGAAGTGGCGCTGCCCGTGGTCGGGCGCGTATCCGGACAGCACCCTGGCGGACACGGTGCAGGTCACCGACGACAACCGAGCCAGGTGCAAGAGTTGTCCCCAGTGGGAGTTGGCACCCGTCGCGTTGGTGGCCGAGACGCGCGAGTCGGCCCCGGACGAGGCGGTCAGCTTCGTCCTCGACGACGACGCGGCGGTGGAGGTCGGCGCGACGGTCACCGCACGCGTCACCGGAGTGGAGACGGCTGGCTACACCTGCACGGTCGACGATGGCGGCCGCAATCACGCCGCCCTGCTGTTCCGTCCGCGCCACGGTGACCTGCCCGAGGGAGTACAGCCGGTCGAATGGTCGGCCGGCGACCGGGTGACCGCCATGGTCACCGATGTGCGGCCGGGACCAGACGGTCGGCTGGTGCTGTCCGCCACGGCACCCGAACTGGTGACCCGAATCCTGGGGGTCTTCGTCGACGAGTTGTGCTCGGGACGAGTCGTGATCATGAAGGTCGCGCGGGTCGTCGGCACCCGGACGAAGGTCGCCATCGCCCGGACCACGGAGAGTGGTTCGGACGCGCGGGGGGCCGTCATCGGCCACGGGGCGGCCCGGTTGCGGGGTGCGCAGCGGATGCTCGACCGGGCCTTCGGCCGCGAGCGCCTGGAGATCATCGACTATGCGCGGGACCCTCGGACCTATCTCGTCAACGCCATGAAGCCGACCCGCGTCGAGGACCTGCTCATCCGGGACGGTCACGCGGTGGTGGCCGTCGAGCGGCACCTCTACCGTGGCGGCATCGGTCAGGGCGGCCTCAACGCGCAACTCGCCGGCGCACTGACCGGCCTCTACGTTCGCATCGTGCCGACCGGCACCGACCTCACGGCTGCCCTGGACGAACTCATCGCCGAGCGGTCGCCCGGTCAGGCGAAGTAGCGGCGCAGCTCGCGGGTGAGCACCTTGCCGGTGGCGTTGCGCGGCAGGTACTTCACGAAGACCACGTCGCGGGGGACGCTGAACCGGGCCAGGTAGTGCCGGACGTACTCGCGGACCGCCTCCGGGTCGAGGGTCTCGCCGGGGTGCAGGGCGAGGAACGCGGCGAGCCGCTGGCCGTACTCGTCGTCGGGCACGCCGATCACGGCCACCTCGCGCACCTGGGGCAGCCGGGCGACCAGGTCCTCCACCTCGGACGGGAAGACGTTCTCCCCGCCGGAGACGATCATGTCGTCGGCCCGCCCGTCGACGAAGAGCAGCCCGTCGGCGTCGACCCGGCCGAGGTCGCCGGTGTCCAGCAGCCCGTCCCGGCTCTCCCGGGCGGCACCCGAGGTGTAGCCCTCGAAGAGCATCTCGTTGCCGACGAAGATCCGCCCGACCCGGCCGGCGGGGACCGGTCGGCCCTCGTCGTCGAGGATGCGCAGCCGGGTGCCGTGCGGCGGGCGGCCGGCGGTGGTCGGTGCGGCCCGCAGCTCGGCGGGGCCGGCGATGGACGCCCAGGACACCTCGGTCGAGCCGTACAGGTTGTAGAGGACGTCGCCGTAGGTGTCCATGAAGCGCAGCGCGAGCCCGCCGGGCAGCGCCGACCCGCTGAGGGCGACCACCTTCAGGGGCGGCCTCGGCTCGGGCGGCGGCACCTCCATCAGCCGCTGCACCATCACCGGCACGGCGAACATGGCGTCGCAGCGGCGCGCCACGAGCGCGTCGAGCGTGGCGGTCGGGTCGAAGCGTCGGTGCAGCACGATCGTCGCCCGCAGGGCGAAGCAGACCTGGAGGGCCGCGTACCCCCAGGTGTGGAACAGCGGCGCGGCGATCAGCACGGTGTCCCGGACGCGCAGCGGGATGCGGTCGATGATGGAGACCAGCGGGCCGAAGCCGTGCGGGGTGGGCCGGCGTGCCCCCTTGGGCGCGCCGGTGGTGCCTGAGGTCAGCACGATGGTGCGGCCCTCGCGCGGCGGCGGCTGGAGGTCGCCGGGCAGCGCCGCCGCGATCAGCTCCGCCAGCCGGGCCTCGTCGACCCGGTGCAGGTCGGCGGGGAGGCCGAGGGTCCGCTCGGCGAACTCGGCGTCGTGCACGAGGACCCTGAGCCGTTGCTCCTCGGCGACGGTGGCGAGCTGCGCGGGCGAGAGCCCGGTGTTGACCAGCACCGCGTCCGCGCCGAGCAGGGTGGCCGCGACCATGGCTTCGATCAGCCCGTGGTGGTTGCGGCAGAGCAGCCCGATGCGGTCCCCGCTGTGCACGCCGAGCCCGCCGCGCAGCGACTTCGCCAGCCGTTCGGCGCGGTCGAGCAGGGCGCCGTACGTCAGCTCGGCGCCCTGCTCGTCGACGACGGCGGCGCGGCCCGGGTCCCGGGCGGCGGCCTGGCGCAGCTCGCCGGCGAGGCTCCAGCCCCACCGGCGCAGCGCGTTGAGCTGGGCGGCGACCCGGATCGGCTGGCCCGGGGTGAGCAGCCCGCGCCGGGTCAGCGTGGCGACGGTGAACGTCAGATCCATCCGCGGGCCTCCCTCGGGCGTGCGGGACCCGCCCGGCGACCGTGCGGCGCGGACCGGGTCGGGTCTGGGTCGGGACTGGGTGGGGTCGAGCCGGCCGGCCCGGGTCGGGACTGGGGTCGAGCCGGCCGGCCCGGGTCAGCGGACGTGGACGCCGGAGATGGCGCGGGAGATCACCAGCCGTTGGATCTCCGACGTGCCCTCGAAGATGGTGTAGATCTTGGCGTCCCGGTACCAGCGCTCGACCGGGTGGTCCCGCAGGAAGCCGGCCCCGCCGAGCAGCTGCACGGCCTTCTCGGTGACCGACACGGCCACCTCGCCGGCCTTGAGCTTGGACATCGAGCCCTCGCCGGCGGTGAACGGGCGGTTGTTGCGCCCCATCCAGGAGGCCCGCCAGACCAGCAGCCGGGCGGCGTCGATCTCCATCTTCATGTCGGCCAGCGCGAACGCGACCGCCTGGTTCTCGATGATCGGCCGACCGAACTGCACCCGGTCCTTGGCGTAGTCGAGCGCGTACTCGTAGGCGGCGCGGGCCACGCCGAGCGCCTGCGCGCCGACCGTCGGCCGGGACAGCTCGAACGTGCGCATGGCGGCCTGGCCGGAGGCCTTCTGGCCGGATCGGGCGCGAGCCAGCCGCTCGTCGAGGGCCTCCTTGCCGCCGAGCAGGCAGCGGCCGGGGACCCGGACGTCGTCGAGGAAGACGTCCGCCGTGTGCGAGGCGCGCAGCCCCAGCTTGCGCAGCTTCCGGGTCGCGCTCAACCCGGCGGTGCCCGGGGGTACGACGAACGCGGCCTGCCCGCGCGAGCCGAGCGTCGGGTCGACCGAGGCGGTGACGACGTGCACCCCGGCGATCCCGCCGTTGGTGGCGTACGCCTTCTGCCCGCGCAGCACCCACTCGTCGGTGGCTTCGTCGTAGCCGGCCCGGGTGCGCATCGCGCCGACGTCGGAGCCGGCCTCCGGCTCGGTGGTGCAGAACGCCGCGACGGCCGGGGAGTCGGCGTCGCCGAAGCACTGGGGGACCCACTCGACGAGCTGGTCGGGGGTGCCCGCGCCGTAGATGGCGGCGACGGCCAGCGAGGTGCCGAAGATGCCCAGGCCGATGCCGGCGTCGCCCCAGAACAGCTCCTCGCTGGCGATCGGCAGGGACAGGCCGGTGGGGTCGGCCCAGCAGGTGGCGAGGAACTCGAAGCCGTAGAGCCCGACCTTCGCCGCCTCGGCGATGACGGGCCAGGGGGTCTCCTCGCGCTCGTCCCACTCGGCGGCGGCCGGGCGCACGACCTCGGCGGCGAAGCCGTGCACCCAGTCCCGCAGGTCCCGCTGTTCCTCGTTCAGGTCGAGCGAGAACTCGGCCATCGTCAGCCCTTGGGGATGTCGAACAGGTTGGCGATGTTGGCCGCGAGGCCGAGGTCGCCCTTGGCCTTCAGCTTGCCGGTCATGAACATCATCACCGGGTTCGCGCCACCGGAGACGATCTTCAGGAACTCCAGGGGGCCCATGGTGAGGCTCAGCTTGGGGTCGTGCTGCGGGGTTTCGTTGACCGTGCACGCGCCGTCGGCGACGACGATCTCGTAGGTGTCGGTGCCGCCGTCGGGGCGGCCGGTGATGCCCCAGTGGATCACCGCGCTGGTCGAGCCGGCCCGGTCGGCGCGGAACAGCGTGGGCATCCGGCCGAAGACCTCGCTCAGGACCTTGCCGCGCAGATCGCCGGACATCACCTCGACGATCTTGTCGTCAGGGGTGGACTTGACCAGCTGGGCGAACTCCTTGGGGCCGTAGTTGGCGAAGTTGGCCGGGTCGAAGTCAGTCATGGAAAGGAACCTCTCGCGCGGTGACTGTGGTTACTCTAGCGTAACCTTACGCACGAGTAGGTATGCTCGCAAGGTGCCCGGCACCCCCACGTTCAAGCGCCTCCCCCGGGCCGTACGCGAGCAGCAGATGCTCGACGCGGCCGTCCGGGTCTTCTCCCGACGCGGCTTCCACGCGGCCAGCATGGACGAGATCGCCGAGGACGCCGGCATCTCCAAACCCATGGTGTACGCGTACCTGGGCAGCAAGGAGGAGCTCTTCGTCGCCTGCCTGCACCGCGAGGGCACCCGCATGATGGAGGCGATCGCCGGGGCCGCCGCCCCCGACCTCGACGCCGACGAGCGGCTCTGGCGCGGGCTGCGCGCGTTCTTCGGCTTCGTCGGGGCGCACCGCGACGGCTGGGCGGTGCTCTACCGGCAGGCCCGCGGCTCCCAGCCGTTCGCCGGGGAACTCGCCGCCATGCGGGCCCGGCTCGTCGAGGTGGTCGCCGGGATGCTCGACCACGCGCTGCGCGCCCGAGGTCGCGAGGTGAGCGCCACCGACCTGGAGGTCGTCGCGTACGCCCTGGTCGGCGCGAGCGAGTCGCTGGGCGACTGGCTCGCCGACCACCCGGAGGCCGACCCGGAGAAGACCGCCACCCGGATGATGAACGTCGCCTGGCTCGGCGCCGACCAGCTCCTGCGCGGCCTCACCTGGCACCCCGAGGGGTAAGGAAGGGCACCTTGTTAACGCTTTCCGTATAGGAAGGGCCCCCTGTTAACCCGCCGGACCAGGGAATGTCGGTGGGGTTCGCGAGGATGGGCGCGTGTTCGACGGAATCGACGACATCGACTGGCGGCGGCTCGGCCACGCCTACGGCTCGGCCGGGGACGTGCCCGGCCAACTCCGCGCCCTGCGCTCGCCCGCCGAGGAGGAGCGGCAGGCCGCCTTCGGCGCGCTCTACGCCAACATCTTCCACCAGGGCTCCCGCTACGAGGCGTCGGCGTACGCCGTGCCGTTCCTGCTGGAACTGCTCGCCGACCCGGCCACCCCCGACCGGGAGCTGATGCTCTACCTGGTGACGGCGCTCGCGGTGGGCTACGACGAGCGGTGGCTGCCCGAGGGCGTCCCGGTGGCCGAGTTCCGCCGGGCCGCCGCCGGCGGGCGGGAGCTGCTCGCCGCCAAGCCGCCGCCGTGGCACGGCGACGACGAGACCCAGAAGGAGCACGTCGAGTACGCGTACGTGGAGTCGCTCGACGAGGCGGATCAGCAGCGGCTGTGGGCCTACGTCGAGCTGGCCGTCTACGACGCCGTGCGGGCCGGCGTGCCCCTGTTCCGCGACCTGCTCACCGACGACGACCCGGGGCTGCGCGCCGGGGCGGCGTACGCGCTCGCCTGGTTCCCGGAGGACGCGGCCGGCAGCCTCCCGGCGGTCGTCGCGGCGGCCGAAGCCGCGGCACAGGTGGACGAGGACGAGGCAGCGACCGCCCTGGTGGCGGCCGGGTTGCTCGGCGCCGCGCCCGACGCCGGCCTGTTGACCGACCCGCGCCCGGTGATCCGCTGGGCCGCCGCGGTCGGCCGGGCCCGGGTGCTCGGCGTCGACGCCGACCAGGCGACGGTCGACGAGCTGCTCGCCTGGACGGCCGCCGGTCCGGGAAACCGGTTGGCGGCCGACGGGGCCGAGGTGCCGTTCCTCGACGGCGACCTCCACGGGTACGCGGGGCTGTCCCTGCGCCTGCTCGGCCCCCGGCACACCGATCGGGCGTTCGACGCGCTGCTCGACCGGCTGCCCGCCGTCACCGGCGAGCAGACGTTGCCGGTGACGGCCGAGGCCCTGCGCCTGGCGTTTCCCGACGGCAGGTTGGCCAGGGGTGTGCCGTGTGCGGCGCTGGCCCCCCGGCAGCGTCGGCTCGTCGAGGTGCTGGCCCGGTCGCCCGAGGTGTGGCTGATCGGTGGCTCGACGTTCGGCAACTTCAGCCTGCTCGTCGGCGACTACGGCCTGCCGCGCAGCCGGGAGGCGATGCTGGCCTACCTGGAAGGCACTCCGACCTGACCCTCGACGGCCCCGGCCTCCGACCCGCCGGGGCCGTAGGCCGGTCAGGGCCCGGCCAGCCGGGTGGGTCGCTCAGCGCCGGTCGGCGGCGCGGCGGCGGGCGCGGAGCCGACACCAGCGGGCGGCCTCCAGCAGGCCGGTGATCGCGACCGACAGCCCGATCCCGGCCAGGATGCCCAGCACGGGCTCCCGCTCGAAGGCCAGCCCGCCGAAGTAGCCGAGCAGCCCGCAGTACGCCGCCCAGGTGCCGGCGGCCAGCGCGTCGAAGAGCACGAACGACCGCAGCGGATAGCGGACCGCGCCCATCGTCAGGGTCACCGCCGTGCGCCCGCCGGGGACGTAGCGGGCGGTGGTGAGCATCATGCCGCCGCGCCGGTCGACCGCCCGGCGGGCCCACTCCGACCCGGCGCGCCGCCGGCTGTCCGCCGGCAACCGGGCCAGCCGGTGCGCGCCGCCGCGGCGGCCGATGGCGTACGACAGGTGGTCGCCGGCCAGCGCGCCGCCCGCGGCGAGCACGATCACCATGGTCAGGTCCGGCTTCCCGCCGACCGCGAAGACCCCGGCGGTCACCACGATCGTCTCGCCGGGCACCGCCGGGAAGACGGCGTCGACGGCGGTGACCGCGAAGATCACCAGGTACACCCACGGCGAGGTGATCGTGTCGTGGAGCAGGCCGAGGACCGACTGCATGCCCTCATGCTCTGCCGTCGCGGCGTTAGGAAGGGGCCCTTCCTATACAAAAGGCGTTAACAAGGTGCCCTTCCTTACCCGCTTGCCCTCGGCGGTGGGGGAGTGGGAGGTGAGCGTCACCGGCGCGCCCAGCGCCTCCTCGACCGCCGCCGGCCAGTCGGCCGGCGGGCCGTCGTCGTAGTCGGGGCGGGCCGCGAGCAGGCGGGTGGTGAGGGCGGCCTGGCGGTCCAGGTCGCCGGGCGGGCCGGGGTCGAGCCGGTCGGTGCCGTCGTAGCGGCGGCAGATCCGCAGGCCCTGGTGGGCCAGGTCGAGGTGGGTGAGGGCGAGCCCGTCGACGCCGCCGGCCGCGGCGAGGGCGTACCGGTGGGCGACCGCGTCGAAGTGGCCGAACCGGAACCGGCCCTGCCACGGGTTGGTCGCGTTGTGCGCGTCGGCCAGCGGCAGCGTCGGGTCCTCGGTGACCAGCGGGCCGGGGCCGTGCCGGGTGGTGGTGATCCGCAGCACGCCCAGCCGCTCGGCGGTGCCGGCCAGCCCCGCCTCGGCGAGCAGCCCCTCGGCGTTGGCGAACGTGGTGGTGCTCCACGTCGTGTACGGGTGGAAGCCGTGCCACTCGTCGAGCAGCACCCCCTGCGCACCCTCGAAGACGCAGGTCCCGGCGCGCAGCACCCCGGCGAGGTGGGACCGGTCGACGATCGCCACCCGGTCGGCGAACGCGGTGAACGCGGGCAGGCAGTCGTCGACGGGCGGGGCGTCCAGCGGGCCGAGTTCGGCGGTGAGCCGGTCGCGCAGGGCGGCCAGCCGGCGGCGCAGCACGGCCGGGGTGCGGCAGTCCGCCACCCGGGGCGCGGAGTCGGGGTGGGCGAGCCCGTACGCGACGGCCTCGCCCACCCCCAGCCCGCAGGAGCCGTGCCGGTCGGCCCCGCGGGCCAGCTCGCGGGCCCGGTTGGCGGCCCGGTGGTACGGGGTGGCCAGCAGCGCCTCCCCGTCGACGGTGAGCCGGTCGAGCGCGTCGGGCACGCCCACCGTGGCGAGGTGGTCGGCCTCGGCGGCCAGGGCGAGCGGGTCCACCACCACGTGCCGGGACAGGTGGGTCCGCACGCCGGGGCGGAAGGTGCCCGCCCCGAACTGCGCGAACGTGTGGTGCCGCCCGTCGCGCAGGACGACGTTGTGCGCCGCCTGCGCGCCCCCGTTGAAGCGGATCACCGTGTGGACGGGCCGGGTGGCGCAGAGCCAGTCCACGACGGTGCCCTTGCCTGCGTCGCCGTAGCCGAGGTCGACCACCAGCACGTGGTTCACAGCCGGGTCACCCCACGGGTGGGCGGCGTCGACGGGGCGGGCAGCGTGGCCACCTGGTCGCGGGCGCCCCGGCCGAGGCGGGCCAGCGCCTTCGACACGGTGCCGGTGGCCTTCGAGCCGGCCTTCCTGAGGTCGGCGATGCCCTGATCGAGGTCGACGGCCTGCTCCCCGAGGCCGACGGTGAGCGCGATGGTCTCGCACACCGCGTCGAGGTCGTCGAGCACGACGGCGTTCTGCCCGAGCAGGTCGCGCCAGAAGTCCAGCACCTTCGTGTTGCCCGCGTAGCTGCTGCCGGCGGGAAGCAGGTAGTAGGTGTCCCAGCGCCGGGTCACCTCGTCGACGATCTGCGCCAGCGGCACGTCCTCGCGGAGGTCGTCGCCGATGAGCCGGCTCACCTGCCGCCGGTCGACCCGGGGGTAGGCCAGCTCGTCGCCGATGATGAACAGGTAGCCGCGCCGGCCCCGCTTCTCCCAGCAGTCGGTGACGGTGTGCCGGGCCATGAAGTACATGGCCAGCTCGTAGGACTCGGTCATCTGGCCGCCGCCGCCGCCCTCCAGCACGATCCGGCCGAGGTCGTCGTCCATCCGGTTGTCCGACTCGAACTGCCCGACCTGCAACGGCACCCGGTCGCAGGTGGCGTCGCCGATCGCGCCGAACATGATCTGCGGGTCGCGGGCGTACCCCTGGCGGAGCAGGAGCCCGAGCAGCTGCGGCAGCTTGGCCTGGAGGGTGCGGGGCACGTTCCGCATGGAGCCGGTGACGTCGAACAGCACCGTGATGGCCGTCGACTGCGGGTGCTCGGCCGAGTCGCGGCTCTCCCGCATCGCGTCGCGCGGGTCGAGCGCGGGGTGCACCTCGCGCGCCCCGCTGTCGCTGTAGGCGAAGGCGCTCTTGCCGGTGGCCCGGCGGTACCGGTCGGCGGCGTCGTACACGTCGGTGGACCACATTCCACTGCCCATGGCAGCCTCCTTAGGGGTTGAGGGTGAAGGGTCGGAAGGTGCGCGGCCCGTAGAGCCGTTCGAGCACCTCGTCCAGTTCGCGTAGCAGTCGCCACGCGTCGTCGGGTCGGGACGCCAGCGCGGGGCGGCGGCAGCCGTGGGCGAAGGCGCGCAGCTCGCGCGGGGCCCGGTCGCCCATCAGCCACGCCATGCACGTGGCGGCCATCGCCAGGTCGGTGCCGGGCCCGCAGGGCCGCCGGGCGGCGACCTCCGGCGGGTACCAGTCCTCGTGGCCGGGCACCAGCGCGGGGATCGTGCTCCCGGTGGCGGCGGAGAAGCACCAGTCGACGAGCACCACGCCGTGCCCGTCGGGCTCGATCAGCACGTGCCGGGGCAGCACCGCGCCGTGCACGATGCCGGCCCGGTGGGCCAGGCCGAGGGCGACCAGCAGCCGCCGCCACATCCAGGCCGCGTCCCGTCCGTCGAGCCCGTCGGGGTACGCGCGGCGCACCTCGTCGAGGCTGTGCAGGCCGGGCGCGGTGGCCAGCACGCTGATCCGCCGTTCCGCCCCGGTGGCCGGGTCCCGGTGCCGGAGGGTGTCGACGAGCCGGGGCACGTACGGCAGGTAGCGGGGGTCGCCGCGTTCGGCGATGGTGCGCAGCGCGTGCTGCTCGCGGGCGACGAGGTCGTTGTCGGCGGGGTCGCGGGGCAGCTTGAGCAGCCGGTCCGACCCGACGTCGTAGAGGTCGGCGAGGTCGCCGGTGTGGGCGAGCGGGCCGAGCCGGTGGCCGCCGAGGACGATCGGGTCGGCGCTGGCCCGCCCGGCCCGCCACCGGTTGGTGACCTGCACGAACGCGTCGGTGGCGGCGGCGCGTACGGCCGGGTCGAGCGCGCCCAGCCGGTCGGGGTGCAGGGCCGCGACCAGCTCGCGGTAGCGGTGGGCCGACGGGTCGACGCCGAACAGGTCGGCGTCGGTGCGCGCGGCGGTGACCAGCCGGATCGCCTCGTGGGTGTTCACCGCACCGTCTCCTCCCGGGCGGGGCGCAGCAGCGCCGGGTGCAGCAGCCGGGCGTCGCCGGCCCGGTAGAGCTTGGCGCGGGGGCCGCCGCGCGTGCCGCCGCGTTCGGTGCTCGCGCCGGTGCTGTCGACGAAGCCCGGCACGGAGAGCACCTTGCGGTGGAAGTTGCCGGGGTGCAGAGGGTGCCCCCAGACGGTCTCGTAGACGGCCCGCAGCTCGCTGATGGTGAACTCGGTGTCGAGGAAGCGGGTGGCCAGCGGGGTGTATTCCAGCTTGGACCGGGCCCGCTCCAGGCCGTCGTCGATGATCCGGTCGTGGTCGAAGGCGAGCTGCCGGCTGCTCAGCGCGGTCACGGGCAGCCAGATCGCGTCGTCGGCGTCGCTGCCGGCGGCCGGGTCGGGCAGGTCGGGGGCGAACGCGAGGTAGGCCACCGAGACGATCCGCATCCGGGGGTCGCGGTCGGGGTCGCCGTAGCTGGCGAGCTGCTCCAGGTGGACCCGGCGCAGCCGCTCGCCGCCGAGGCCGGTCTCCTCGGCCAGCTCCCGTCGCGCCCCGGTCGCCAGGTCCTCGTCGGGGCGGACGAACCCGCCGGGCAGCGCCCAGTGGCCCTCGAACGGGGGCACGCCCCGGCGGACGAGGAGCAGGTGCAGCGCGTCGGACCGGACGGTCAGGGCGACCACGTCGACGGTGACGGCGACCGCCGGGTAGGCCCGGGGGTCGTAGGCGGCGAGGAACTCCTGCTCGTTCACGGCGTCTCTCTCACTCTGAGAACATCTCAACGTGAGAACAACTTAGCGCACGAAAGAGGGAATGCCAAGCCCTCGCGCCGAGACATCATCCTGAGTCGCAGATCAGCGCAGGGAACCCCGGTCAGCGCACGGAGCCCGCCAGGTGCGGCCTGCCGCTGCGCGCGTCGTGCAGGGCGAACTCCCAGGCCGGGCCGTCGGCGGTGGCGGTGAAGGCCACCGTGGACGGCAGCGGCACCGGCAGCTTGAACGCCACCTCGACCGCGTACGCCTCCGGCAGCCGGCTCTCCAGCGCGGCCAGGCAGCGCGCCTTGCTCCACATGCCGTGCGCGATGGGGCGGGGGAAGCCGAACAGCCGCGCCCCCAGCCGGGACGTGTGGATCGGGTTGTGGTCGCCGGAGACCCGCGCGTAGTCCGTGCCCACCCTCGGCGGCACCCGCCAGGAGGCGGTGGCGGCCGGCGCGGCGGGCCGCTCGCCCCGGTCGCGCCGCGCGCCGCCGCCGGCCGTGCGCTCCCTGCCCAGGTACGTCGACACGCCGCGCCATACCTCCGCCCCGCCGACCGCCCCGACCAGCACCACGTCGACCTGCCGACCCCGCTCGTGCGGGCGCAGGTGCTCGGCGTACGCGCGGAAGTCCAGCGTCTCGCCGGCCTCGACCGGCCGGCGCACGGTGATCCGGTTGGCCACGTGCACCAGCCCGACCAGCGGCAGCGGGAACTGCGGCGCGGTCATCAGCCGCAGCGCCAGCGGAAACCCCAGCACGTGCGGGTACGTCCCCGGGAGCCGGTCGGCCAGCCGGAACCCGCAGACCCGGTCGTAGTCGGCCAGGTGCGCCCGGTCGACGGTGACCCCGGCGACGGCCAGCTCGACCTGCGGCAGCGCGTCGCCGCGCCGGCGACCCGGGCCGGGCAGCGCCCCGAGCAGCGCCCGCCGGTAGAGCGGGCCGGCCTGCGGCAGCCGGGGCAGCTCCAGCAGGGCCCGGCCCTGCGTGTCCGCGCCGCCCATCACGCCCCCAGCAGGCTCTGGCCGCAGACCCGGACGACGTTGCCGCTGACCGCCCCGCTCGCCGGCCAGGCCAGCCAGCCGATCGTCTCGGCGACGTCCACGGGCAGGCCGCCCTGGGCCATGCTGTTCATCCGCCGGCCCGCCTCCCGCACGACGAGCGGGATGCGGGCGGTCAGCCGGGTCTCGATGAACCCGGGGGCGACCGCGTTGACGCTGATCCCGCGCTCGCGCAGCGCCGGGGCGAGCGACTGCACCAGCCCGATCACGCCCGCCTTCGAGGTTGCGTAGTTGGTCTGCCCCCGGTTGCCGGCGATCCCGGCGATCGAGGAGACCGAGACGATCCGCCCGCCGGCCGGGATCAGCCCGCGCTCCAGCAGCACGTCGTTGATGCGTTCCTGGCTGGACAGGTTGACGTCGATGACGCTGTCCCACCGGTCGGCGTCCATCCGGCCCAGCGTCCGGTCCCGGGTGATGCCGGCGTTGTGCACCACCACGTCGACCCGGCCGTGCCGGGACGCGAGATGCTCGGCGAGCCGGGCGGGCGCGTCCGGGGCGGTCAGGTCGAGCTGCACGGCGGTCCCGCCGATCTCGTTGGCGACGGCGGCCAGCTCGTCCCCGGCGGCCGGGACGTCGAGCGCGACGACCTGCGCGCCGTCGCGGGCCAGCACCCGGGCCAGGGCCGCGCCGATGCCCCGGGCCGCCCCGGTGACCAGGACGACCTGGCCGTCGAGCGGCCGGTCCCAGTCGGCCGGCGGCTCGGCCGCGCCGGCGCCGACCCGGACCACCTGCCCCGAGACGTACGCCGAGCGGCCCGAGAGCAGGAACCGCAGGGTGGCCTCCAGGCCGGTGGCCGTGCCGGCGTCCCCGTGCGCCGTGACGTGCACGAGCTGGGCGGTGACGCCCCGGCCGAACTCCTTGCCGATGCTGCGGGTCAGCCCTTCCAGGGCCCGCTGGGCGGTCGCCTCGCGCGGCGTGCCGCACTCGTCGGGCGGGGTGCCGAGCACGATCACCCGGCCGCCGGGCAGCACCGCGCGGGCCCGCGGGTGGAAGAAGTCGTAGAGCTGGCGCAGCCCGGTGGAGTCGGTGATGCCCGTGGCGTCGTAGACCAGGGCGCCGAAGCGCTCCTGGGCGTCGGCGGTGGCCGGCTCGCGCAGCTCCACCCCGGCGGCGGTCAGGATCGTGCCGACCGGCCCGGCGAGCCGGCCGCCGGTGGCCGCGCCGAGCAGGGCCGGCCCGGTCAGCAGCGGGTCCCCCGGGGTGTGCCGGCGCAGTCGTGGCGGGTCGGGCAGCCCGAGGCGCTTGACCAGCGCGCGGCCGGCCCCCGATCGGACGAAGCTCGCGTACCTGTCGGTCATAGGCGTAGCCTACTGGCCAGTAGGTTGTGGGCAAGCCCTGAAACGGAGGCGGGATCGTGCAGAGCATCCGGCGGGTCGCGGTCATCGGCGGCAACCGCATCCCCTTCGCCCGGTCCAACTCGCGGTATGCCAGCGCCTCGAACTCCGACATGCTCGGCGCGGCCCTCGACGGGCTCGTCGCGCGGTTCGGGCTGGCCGGGCAGCGGGTCGGCGAGGTCGTCGCCGGGGCGGTGCTCAAGCACTCCCGGGACTTCAACCTCACCCGCGAGGTGGTGCTCGGCTCGAAGCTCGACCCGCACACCCCGGCGTACGACATCCAGCAGGCGTGCGGCACCGGCCTGGAGGCGGCGATCCTCGTCGCCAACAAGATCGCCCTCGGGCAGATCGAGGCCGGCATCGCCGGCGGCGTCGACACCACCTCCGACGCCCCGCTGGCCGTCAACGAGGAAATGCGGCGCACCCTGCTCCGGCTCAACTCCGCCCGCACCCTCGGCGAGCGGCTGAAGATCGCGGCGAAGCTGCGTCCGCTCCAGCCGTTCCAGCCGGAGATCCCGCGCAACGCCGAGCCGCGCACCGGGCTGTCGATGGGCGAGCACGCCGCCCGCACCGCCCTGCGCTGGCACGTCGACCGGCAGGCCCAGGACGAGCTGGCGCTCCGCTCGCACCAGCGGCTCGCCGCCGCGTACGAGCGGGGGTTCTTCGACGACCTGTTGACCCCCTACCTGGGGCTGACCCGGGACCAGAACCTCCGCCCCGACACCACCGCAGAGAAGCTGGGCTCGCTCAAGCCCGTCTTCGGCCACCGGGGCCCGGACGCCGAACAGGCGACCATGACCGCCGGCAACTCCTCCCCGCTCACCGACGGCGCGTCCACGGTGCTGCTCGCCTCCGAGCAGTGGGCGGCCGAGCGCAACCTGCCGGTGCTCGCCTGGTTCTCCTGGTCGGAGACGGCGGCCGTCGATTTCGTGCACGGCGACGAGGGGCTGCTGATGGCCCCGGCCTACGCCGTGCCCCGGATGCTGGCCCGCGCCGGGCTGACGTTGCAGGACTTCGACTACTACGAGATCCACGAGGCGTTCGCCTCGCAGGTGCTGGCCACCCTCGCCGCCTGGGAGTCGCCGGAGTTCTGCAAGGACCGGCTCGGCCTGGACGCCCCGCTCGGGTCGATCGACCGGGACAAACTCAACGTCAACGGCTCGTCCCTGGCCGCCGGCCACCCGTTCGCCGCCACCGGCGGGCGGATCGTCGCCACGCTGGCCAAGCTGCTCGCCGAGTCCGGTTCCGGGCGGGGGCTCATCTCGATCTGCGCGGCCGGCGGCCAGGGGGTCACCGCGATCCTGGAACGCTGACGCCCGGCCCCGCCGCCTCGCCCCGCTGCCTCGCCCCGCCTCGCCGGGCCGCGCCGCAGCTCGCCGCGCTGACCCGCCGCCGTGCGGCCGTCCGGTGCCGGGCGGCCGACGTTCACCGGGCGTTCAACTCGGTGTGTGGCTGTGGTGGCCTCGGGCCGGCAGGGTGGCCGGCGATGGACATCAGCGCAGCCGGGGCGACACCGGACCTGTCCGTGGTCGTCCCCATGTACAACGAGCAGGACGTCGTCGCGGTGTTCGTCGAGCGGCTCCGGCCGGTGCTCGACCGCACCGACGCCACCTACGAGGTGGTCGCCGTCGACGACGGCAGCCGCGACGCCACGGCCCGGCTGCTGCTCGACCACGCCCGGTCCTGGCCCCAGCTCCGGCTGGTCCGGCTGCGCCGCAACAGCGGCCACCAGGCCGCGCTCACCGCCGGGCTGCACCGGGCCCGGGGCCGCTGGGTGGTCAGCATCGACGCCGACCTCCAGGACCCGCCCGAGGTCATCCCCGAGATGCTGGCCGCCGCCCGCGACCGGGGCGTCGACGTCGTGTACGGGGTGCGCGCCGACCGCAGCACCGACACGCCGTTCAAGCGCGGCACCGCCGGCCTGTACTACCGGCTGATGCGGCGCATCGTCGGCGCGGACCTGCCCGCGCAGGCGGGCGACTTCCGGCTGGTCAGCCGCGACGTGGTGGAGGTGCTGCGCCGGCTGCCCGAGCGCACCCCGGTCTACCGGCTGCTGGTGCCCTCGCTCGGCTTCGCCGCCGCCGAGGTGCGCTACTCCCGCGCGGCGCGGGCCGCCGGGGAGACGAAGTACCCGCTGCGCCGGATGATCGCGCTGGCCTGGGACAGCACGGCGAACTTCACCGCCGCCCCGCTGCGGCTGGCCACCTGGCTCGGCGTGGTCAGCTTCGCGGCCTGCCTGGTGCTGGCCGTCCTCGGCCTGGTCGCGTACGCCGACGGCGCGACCATCCCGGGCTGGACCTCGCTGTTCGTGGCGGTGCTGCTGTTCAGCGCCGTCCAGTTGATCTGCCTCGGGCTGCTCGGCGAGTACGTCGGCCGGATCTACCGCACCGTGCAGGACCGGCCCACCCACCTCGTCGGCTTCGACTCCGCCGAGGCCCTCTTCGACGCCGCCGGGGAACCCTTCCGCTCCGGCGGGGTGCCCGCCGGCCCGGCGTCCGGCGCGCCGGCCGTGGCGGTGGCGGCTGGCCGGGCCGGTGACTGAACCGGCGGTGCTGACGCAGGACCCGCCGGTGGCGTCGGACGCGCCCGCCCCAGGCGACGCGCCTGCCGGTCGGGGCGGCCCGGCGGCGGCCCGCCGGGTCGCGGCGGCCCTCGCCTGGTCGGCGGTCCTCGGCGCGCTGGTCGCCGGCTGGTGGTGGACGGGCACCCCGGGCGGCGACGTCGCCCGGTACGTCGCCTATTGGGCTCTCGCCCTGGTGCTGCCGGGCACGCTCGTGCACCGGGCGCTGCGGGGCAGCCGGGGCAACCTGCCGGAGGACCTGGGCCACGGTGCCGCCGTCGGCCTGCTGCTGGAACTCGCCGCCTGGGCGTTCGCCACGGCCACCGGCGCCCAGCCGGCGCTGCGTTGGTGGCCGGTGCCGGTGCTGACGCTGTTCGTCGCGGTGCCCCGGCTGCGCCGGCACTGGCGGATCGCCAGCCCCCGGCCGTTGCCGCTGCGCTGGACGCTCGCGGTCGCCGGGGTGCTGGTCCTCGTCGTGGCCTGGGCGGCCGTGGGCTGGCGGGCGAACCCGCTGCCGCCGGTGGACCACGTCTATTACCAGGACCTGCTCTACCACCTGGGGCTGGTGCACGAACTGACCCGGACGATGCCCTTCGAGCTGCCGCAACTGGCCGGGGAACCGCTGCGCTACCACTACCTGGTCGACGCGCACCTGGCCAGCGCCAGCATGATCACCGGTACGGAACCGGCGACGGTCCTGCTCCGGCTGTGGCTGGTGCCGGTCGCCGCGACGGCGGTCGTCGTCACCGCCGGGCTGGCCCGGGACCTCAGCGGGCGCTGGTGGGCCGGGCCGGTCGCCGCCGCGACCGCGTACCTCGGGGTGTCGCTCTCCCTCGGCTCCGCCGCGACGGCCAGCGGCACCCTCCCGCTGTCCGTGGAGAGCCCCTCGCAGACGTACCTGCTGCCCCTGCTCCTGCTGCTCACCGGCGTCTGTGCGGACGTGGTGCGCGGCCGGCGGCCCGGGTGGGGCTGGGCGCTGGTGCCGGCGGCGGGCCTGGCCGTCGCCGGGGCCAAGTCCAGCGGCCTGCCCCCGCTGATCGCCGGCGTGGCGCTGGCCGGGGTGGTCGTCGCCCGGCGGGCCCGCCGGGTGCCGTGGGCGGTCGTGACGCTGCTCGCGGTGCTGGTCGCGGCGATGGCCGTCGGATACCGGCTGTTCGCCGGGGGCGGCGCGGGGGTGCTCTCCCCGCAGGTGTTCGGGGTGCTGCGGTTCCTCGCGCCGTGGCGGGAGACCGTCGGCGCGGGCGGGGGCATCGCGGCGGGCGGCCTGCTGCCGCCGGGCCTCGCGGCGGCCGGCGTGTCCGGATGGATCTTCGCGCTCGCCGTGCTGGGCTGGTGGTCGGCGCTCCAGGCGCCCCGGTTCGTCGGCGTGCTGCTCCTGGCCCGCCGGGGCACCCGGGGTGACCCGGCGGCGTGGCTGCTGGCCGGGGCGCTGCTGGCCGGGGCGGGCGGCGCCTGGTCCTTCTTCCACCCGTCGGTCAGCCAGCTCTACTTCTTCCTGGCGGTGGTCCCGCTCGGGGCGCTGCTGACCGCGTGGCTGCTGGCCGAGGCGCGCCCGTGGTGGCCGGTCGTGGCGGTCGCCGCGACCGTGGGCGCGGCGGCCCAGTGGCTGCTCGACCCGCCGGCCCCGCCCGAGCGGACCGGGTGGGCCTGGCTGTGGGCGATGGCCGTGCCGGCGGGCCGGGTGCTGGCGCTGGCCGGCGTCGCCGCGCTGCTCGCCGTCCTGCTCGTCGCGCTGCGCGCCCGACGCGCCCGGGGCCCGGCGTCGCCCGGGGGTCGGCTCCCGGCGGTCCTGCTGCTCCGAACGGCGGTGGCCGGGGTGGTCGCCGCGCTGTGCGGGGCGAGCGTGGCCGGCGGCCTGGAGTGGACCGCGCGCCGGATCGGGGACCCGCCCCGGGTGCTCACCGCCGCCGAACGTCCCTGGGCGCTCACCCGGGACGAGGCGCGGGCGGCCCTCTGGCTGGACGCCCACGCCGGCCCGGCGGACGTGGTGGCCACCAACGTGCACTGCCGGCCGGTGCGGACCGTCGCGCACTGCGACGCGCGGGCCTTCTGGGTGAGCGGGCTGGGCGGCCGGCGCACGCTCGTGGAGAGCTGGGGCTACACCGACGAGGCCCTGGCCGGGCACGCCCGGGACGGCTTCTCCTACCCCCGGCAGCCCGCCCCCGACCCGGAGCTGTTCGCCCGCAACGAGCGGCTGTTCACCGCGCCGACCGCCGGGGAGCTGGACCGGGCGCGCCGCGAGGACGGCGTGCGGTGGCTGCTCGCCGACCCGGCCGCCGGCCCGGTGTCGCCGGAGCTGGCCCGGCTCGCCGAACCGGCGTTCGTCGCCGGCCCGGTGACCGTCTACCGGCTGCGCTGACCAACCCCTTACCGGTATAAACAGCACGAAAACTCACATCCCAGGTCCGATCTCCAGAAGATGAGGGCAGTTCCTGTCCTTTTCCTGGGGGTTCGACGTGAAAATTCCTCGTTGGGCCCTGGCCGCGCTCTCCGGCGCGGCCCTGGCCCTGCTTCCCGCCGTGGCGGCCCAGGCCGCCCCGACCGACGCCGACGGCACGCGGCTCGTCGCCGACCGGTCCGCCGCCGGGGGCCTCTGGGGCCCGGGGCCGGGCCGCCAGGGCTCGCCCCGCTCCGGCACGGCGGCGTCCCGGCCGTCTGCTGACGATGAATCGGATGAACGGAGGTCGGGTGTGGACCGGCACCACGTACGCGCCGCGCTGCTGGCGGCCGGGTTGTCCCCGGACGCCTTCGAGATCGAGGGCGTGCACGAGCACGTGCCGGTCCCGCCCGACTTCTGGTTCCTGCGCCGCTCGCCCGACGGACGCTGGGAGATCGGCCTGTACGAACGCGGGACGCACGACGTCCGCCAGGCGTACGACTCCGAGCAGGCGGCCGCCGCCGGCCTCTACACGGCGCTGACGGGGCGGCCCGCGCCGTATTGATCTCCGGTTGCCGGGCGTTCCTACTGTGGATCCAGCCCGCCCGGACGTCACCGGCGGCACCCGTCGAGGAGTGGCCATGTCCGGTCGAGTCCTGTTCCGCCCCGTCCCCGTCGTCCCCGTCGCCCTCGGCCTGGCCGTCGTGCTCGCCGCCGCCGGCTGCGCGTCCACCGCCACGGGTTCCGGGGGATCCACCGCGAAGACGACCGTGACGGAGGCACCCGGCGACGCGCGGGCCTCGGCCGTCACCGCCGGCGGCACCGGTACGGGCACCGGCACCGGCGACGGCGACGGAGGCAGCGGCACGACCGGCGGCGGGTCCACGGGCGGCGGCACGACCGGCGGCGGGTCGACGGGCGGTGGGTCCACCGGCGGCGGGTCGACGGGCGGCAGCAGCGGCGGCGGATCCGGCACGAAGTCCAGCGGCCCCACCATCGGATACTTCCGGGTCGCCCAGAAGCCGACCTGCCCGGCCGGGACCAACGTCAACCCGATCGCCGGCACCCCGGTCGTCCTGGAGTGGAAGACCGGCAACGTCGACTCGGTCGCCCTCTCGGTCGACGGCCCCGGCGTGTACGGCGACAACTACCCGCCGGCCGGCAGCGAGACGGTCAACTTCCCCTGCTCCGGCGGCGAGGGCGACGTCCAGGAGCACACCTACACGCTGACCGTCCGCAACGCGCACGGCAAGCAGTCGAAGACCATCGTGGTGACCGCGAAGGCGCACGACATCCCGCGCGTCTGACCAGCGACGTCACCGCCGGCCCGCCCCGGCTGAAGGGGCGGGCTGGCTCGGGCGGCGGTCCCGGCGTACGGGAGAATGGGGCACGTGACGACGATCCCGAACGTGCTCGCCCACCGGTACGCCTCGCCCGAACTGGTCGCCCTCTGGTCGCCGGAGGAGAAGGTGCGGATGGAGCGGCGGCTCTGGCTCGCCGTGCTCCGCGCCCAGCGCGACCTCGGCGTGGCCGTCCCCGACGGCGTGGTCGAGGCGTACGAGCGGGTGCTCGACGACGTCGACCTGGCCTCGATCGCCGAGCGCGAGCGGGTCACCCGGCACGACGTGAAGGCTCGCATCGAGGAGTTCGGCGCGCTCGCCGGGCATGAGCACGTGCACAAGGGGATGACCTCCCGGGACCTCACCGAGAACGTCGAGCAGCTCCAGGTCCGCGCGTCGCTGGAGCTGGTCCGGGACCGGGTGGTGGCCACCCTCGCCCGGCTCGCCCGGCTCGCCAACGAGCACTCCGGCCTGGTCATGACCGGCCGGTCGCACAACGTGGCCGCGCAGGCCACCACGCTGGGCAAGCGCTTCGCGTCGGCCGCCGAGGAGCTGCTGATCGCGTACGAGCGGCTGGAGGACCTGATCGCCCGCTATCCGCTGCGGGGGATCAAGGGCCCGGTCGGCACCGCCGCCGACCAGCTCGACCTCTTCGACGGCGACGCCGACAAGGTGGCCGAGCTGGAGCACCGGGTCGCCGAGCACCTCGGCTTCGCCCGCGTGCTGGACAGCGTCGGCCAGGTCTACCCGCGCTCGCTCGACTTCGACGTGCTCGCCGCACTGGCCCAGGTCGCCGCCGCGCCGTCGTCGCTGGCCACCACGATCCGGCTGATGGTCGGGCAGGAGCTGGCCACCGAGGGGTTCAAGCCCGGCCAGGTGGGCTCCAGCGCGATGCCGCACAAGATGAACACCCGGTCCAGCGAGCGGGTGAACGGCTTCGCGGTGATCATCCGGGGTTACCTGTCGATGGTCGGCGAGCTGGCCGGCGACCAGTGGAACGAGGGCGACGTCTCCTGCTCCGTGGTGCGCCGGGTCGCCCTGCCCGACGCGTTCTTCGCCGCCGACGGGCTGTTCCAGACGTTCCTCACCGTGCTGGACGAGTTCGGGGCGTACCCGGCGGTGGTCAACCGGGAGCTGGAGCGCTTCCTGCCCTTCCTGGCCACGACGAAGATCCTGGTCGCGGCGGTGCGCCGGGGCGTCGGCCGGGAGGCGGCGCACGAGGCGATCAAGGAGCACGCGGTCGGCGTGGCGCTGGCCATGCGGGAGCGGGGCGCCACCGAGAACGACCTGTTCGACCGCCTCGCCGCCGACCCGCGCCTGGGCCTGTCCCGCGCCGACATCGACGCGCTGATCGCCGACCGCACCGCCTTCGTTGGCACCGCCGGCGCCCAGGTCGACCGGGTGACCACCCGCATCGCGAAGATCGCCCTCACCCACCCCGGGGCGGCCACCTACACCCCGCCCCCCATCCTCTGACCCCCACCCCACCCCACCCCCACCCCCCAGTTCGCCCTGGTGATCAAGAGATTTGCGTCATGCTGGAGATCAACTCTGACACTTTTCTCTTGATCACCGACCCGACCCCCGGTCCGAACCCCGGTCGGCCTTGGCCGGGTGGGTGGGGGTCACGGGTTGCGGGTGGGGGTTTCGGCGGCCGAGGAGAGGTTGGGGGCGCTGGCCGGTTCGGCGATGCCGCCCGGGGCCTCGGCGATCGCCGGGTCGTGGGCCGTGTCGGCGGCGATCGTCGGCTGGTCCGGGGGCATGACGTCCGGGGTCTTGGCGGCCACGATGACCGCGGTCCCGTACGCGCAGATCTCCATCCACATCTCGCCGCAGTCCCGGCTGTCGAAGCGCATGCCGATCACGGCGTTCGCGCCGAGGCGGCGGGCCTCCTCGCCGAGGCGGGCCACCGAGTCCGTACGCCAGCGGGTCAGGTTGTCCGGCGCCATGGGGTCGTACGCGCCGCCCCGGAGGTTCTTCACCCCCTCGCGGTACGGGTTGCGCGTCCTGGCCATCGAGGACACCACTTCGCCGAGGATCTGGCGGATCTCGTAGCCGGGCAGTTGATCCGTCGTCACGACCAGCACGTTCTGATGCTGTCGCACCGGCGGGCGACGGTTCGTCGGCCGTGGTCACCTGATCGGATGCTGCAAAAGGGGTCGGCGCGGACGGTCGGCGCGTGGCCGACCATCCGCGCCGAGGCGGGTGCTAACCGTCAGACACCGGCCACGGAGGTGATCCAGGCCCGGTTGTACGCGACACTGCCGTAGTTCTGGATGCTCACGCCGTCGGCGGTGGAGGCGACGCCCACCTGCTGGCCGTTGTAGAACTGCGGGCCGCCCGAGTCGCCCCGCCACGCGTTGCCGTTGATCTCGGTGCTCCGGATCGCCTGGCCGCCGTACGCGTCGGTGACGTTCGTGCTGGTCACCCGCACGCTGGCGGTCTTGAGCTGGCTGGACGCGCCGCAGCCGCTGTAGCAGGTCATGCCCCAGCCGTAGATGGTGTTGGTGGAGTTGACCGGCGGGTTGCTGCTGGCCAGCGAGACGGTGGAGGTGCTGACCGCGCTGGAGAGCCGCAGCAGCGCCAGGTCGTAGCGGGTGTACGAGGCGCTCACGGTGCGGGTGGTGCCGCCGGAGGCGTAGTAGACGCTGCCGATCCGGACGGACATGGTGCCGCTGACGCAGTGCCGGGCGGTGAGCACCCACGTCGAGGCGATCACGCTGCCGGAGCAGGTGAAGGAGCCGTTGCTGAAGACGGCGGCGGCCCACGGTGCGGAGGAGACGGTGCCGCCGCCGATGATGGGCTGGGGGCCGGCCGGTGCGGCGGTGGCGCCGCTGGTGACGCCGAGGACGCCGGCCAGGGCGGCGCCGGCTACGGCGAGCAGGGAACGGATACGCATGGGGACGTACTCCTTGCCTAGGACCCGGGGTCGCCGGGTCGGTCGTGCCGGCGGGCGCGGGGGTCACCCGCCAGGACTTCCATTGACCTGTATCGATGGATACTAGGGGTGGCCGATTCTGGCGGCAAGGCTGCGATCGAGACTAGCCGATGTAACAATTTGGCGACCCCTGGCGTGGTGAACCGCCTGCTCCGGGACGTTTCGCGTGGGATCGGACATGGTACGGCCCCGCGTCCCGGTGGTTATGTTGATCACTGCCTGAACCGCGCCCGGCCGGTGCGGCTGAGGCGGTATCTGCCAGGTAGGCTGGCTGCGCTCGCCCGTTGTGGGTCGGCACCCAACTGCGTACACAGTCAGGAGTGCCCAGTGCCTCGCGTCGTCGTCGACGTCATGCTCAAGCCCGAGATCCTCGATCCTCAGGGCCAGGCCGTCGCAAACGCGCTGCCCCGGCTCGGCGTCAGCGACGTCGCCTCTGTCCGGATCGGCAGGCGGATCGAGATCGACTTCACCGGTGAACCGGACCTGGACCGGGCCCGGGAGATCGCCGACAAGCTGCTCGCCAACCCGGTCATCGAGGACTTCACCGTCCGCCTGGTCGAGACCGACGAGACCGCGGGCGCGCACCCGTGACCGCCCGGGTCGGTGTGGTCACCTTCCCCGGCTCGCTCGACGACGGGGACGCGGCCCGTGCCGTCCGGATCGCCGGCGCCGAGCCGGTCCGGCTCTGGCACGGCGACCCGGACCTGCGCGGGGTGGACGCCGTCGTCCTCCCCGGCGGCTTCTCCTACGGCGACTACCTGCGCTGCGGGGCCATCGCCCGGTTCGCGCCGGTGATGGAGACCCTGGTGGACGCCGCCCGGGGCGGCCTGCCGGTGCTCGGCATCTGCAACGGCTTCCAGATCCTCTGCGAGGCCCACCTGCTGCCCGGCGCGCTGACCCGCAACCAGCACCTGCACTTCCGCAACCGCGACCAGGTCCTGCGGATCGAGGCGGCCGGCACGGCGTGGACGAACGCCTTCCAGGCCGGCCAGGAGATCCTCATCCCGGTCAAGAACGGCGAGGGCTGCTACGTCGCCGACGCCGCCACGCTGGACCAGCTGGAGGCCGAGGGCCGGGTCGTCGCCCGCTACGTCGGCGGCAACCCCAACGGGTCGCAGCGCGACATCGCCGCCATCACCAACCCCGCCGGCAACGTGGTCGGCATCATGCCGCACCCCGAGCACGCCGTGGAGGCGCTCACCGGCCCCTCCCTGGACGGCCTCGGCTTCTTCACCTCGGTGCTCAAGCACCTGGTGGGGGCGCCGGCGTGACCGTGCGCGGCACCAACGGTCGGCTCCACCGCCCCTGCGGCGGCGAGCGCAGCGAGGAGAGGTCATGACCACCCATCCGGACCCGGCGGTACGGGAGACCCCGGGCGGCCAGCCGGCCGTCCCGGCGGAGCCCTTCGCGGCCACCGTGGCGCCGCAGGCCGGCCCGGTCGACCCGGCCGCCCGTCCCGGCGAGCCGGTCCACCCCGAGTCGTCCCGGCCCGTCCCGGCCGCCGACTGGGCGCACGGCCTGGACACCGTGCCGCGCGCCGCCGAGACCCCCGAGGAGCTCCAGCCGTACGCCGAGCTGGGCCTCCGCGACGACGAGTACGACCGGATCCGGCAGATCCTCGGCCGGCGGCCCACCCAGGCCGAGCTGGCAATGTACTCGATCATGTGGAGCGAGCACTGCTCCTACAAGTCGAGCAAGGTGCACCTGCGCCAGTTCGGCGAGAAGGCCCCGCCGAGCGACCGGCTGCTGGCCGGCATCGGCGAGAACGCCGGTGTGGTCCAGGTCTCCGACGAGCTGGCCGTGACCTTCAAGGTCGAGTCGCACAACCACCCGAGCTTCGTCGAGCCGTACCAGGGCGCGGCGACCGGCGTCGGCGGCATCGTCCGGGACATCCTCGCCATGGGTGCCCGCCCGGTCGCCGTCATGGACCCGCTGCGCTTCGGCGCGGCCGAGCACCCCGACACCGCCCGGGTGCTGCCCGGCGTGGTGGCCGGCGTCGGCGGCTACGGCAACTGCCTCGGCCTGCCCAACATCGGCGGCGAGGTCGTCTTCGACCCCTGCTACCAGGGCAACCCGCTGGTCAACGCGCTCTGCCTGGGTGTGCTGCGGGTCGACCGGCTGCAGAAGAAGGAGGCCACCGGCCCCGGCAACGTCGTGGTGCTGATGGGCGCCCGCACGGGCCGCGACGGCATCGGCGGCGTGTCGGTGCTGGCCAGCGCCACCTTCGACGAGGGCAGCGAGCAGCGCCGCCCGTCCGTGCAGGTCGGCGACCCGTTCATGGAGAAGCTGCTGATCGAGGCGTGCCTGGAGCTGTACGACGCCGAGCTGGTCGTCGGCATCCAGGACCTCGGCGGCGCGGGCCTGACCTGCGCGCTCACCGAGACGGCGGCGTCCGCCGGCACCGGCATGCGGGTCTGGCTGGAGCGGGTCCCGCTGCGCGAGGCGTCGATGGAGCCGCAGGAGATCCTGGCCAGCGAGTCCCAGGAGCGGATGCTGCTGGTCGTCGCCCCGGACAAGCTGGAGGCGGTGCTCAAGACCGCCGAGAAGTGGGGCGTCTGGGCCACCGCGATCGGCGAGGTCACCGCGCCGTCGCCGGACGGGCGGCCCGGCCGCCTCGTGATCACCTGGCGCGACCAGCTCGTCGTGGACGTCCCGCCGGGTTCGCTGGTCGACGACGGTCCGGTCTACGCCCGCCCGATGCGCGAGCCGGCCGACCTGATCCTGCTCCAGGCCGACCGCGCCGAGACGCTGCCCCGGCCGTCGACGCCGGAGGCCCTGCGCGAGACCGTGCTGCGCATGATCGCGTCGCCGAACCTCGCCGACAAGACCTGGGTCACCGAGCAGTACGACCGGTACGTGCTGGGCAACACCGTGCTCGCCCAGCCGGAGGACTCCGGCGTGATCCGCATCGACGAGCGCACCGGCCTGGGCGTCGCCCTGTCGCTGGACGGCAACGGCCGGTACGCCCGCCTCGACCCGTACCACGGCACCAAGCTGGCGCTGGCCGAGGCGTACCGGAACGTGGCCGTGACCGGCGCGAAGCCGATCGCCGTGACCAACTGCCTCAACTTCGGCTCGCCCGAGGACCCGGGCGTGATGTGGCAGTTCGCCGAGGCCGTGCGCGGCCTGGCGGACGGCTGCCTGGAGCTGGGCATCCCGGTTACCGGCGGTAACGTCAGCTTCTACAACCAGACCGGCGCGGCGGCGATCCACCCCACCCCGGTGGTGGGCGTGCTCGGCGTGCTGGACGACGTGGCCAGCCGGGTGCCGATGGGCTTCGTCCCGCGCAGCGGCGGCGACCACGACCAGCTCTTCCTGCTCGGCGAGACGCACGTGGAGCTCTCCGGTTCCGAGTGGGCCTGGGTGACCCACGAGCACCTCGGCGGCATCCCGCCGCACGTCGACCTGGGCCGCGAGCGGCAGTTGGCCGACCTGCTGGCCGAGGCGGCCCGCGTCGGGCACCTCAGCTCAGCGCACGACCTCTCCGACGGTGGTCTCGCGCAGAGTTTGGTGGAGTCCTGCCTGCGGCGCGGGGTGGGCGCGGTGATCGCGGTGCCGGAGCAGTTCGCCGGCGGCTCGATGCCGTTCGTCTTCCTGTTCAGCGAGTCGGCCGGGCGGGTCCTGGTCTCGGTGCCGCGCGGCCACGAGAAGGCGTTCACCGCCCTCTGCGCCGAGCGCGGGGTGCCGTGGGAGTTCATCGGGGTCACCGACCCGGCGGGCGGCGCGCTGGAGGTGCGCGACCAGTTCCGGATCGGCCTGGACGAGCTGTCGGCCGCGCACCGCGCCACGCTGCCCCGCCTGTTCGGCGGGGCGGAGCCGGCCGAGCCGGTCGTCCCGGTCGTACGGGCCACCGCTGCGGTGCCGGTCGCCGCTGCGCCGGTGCCGCCCGCCGCCGAGGCACCGGCCCCGCCGGTGACGGCGACGGAGCCCGCCGCGGCGGCACCGCCCGCCCCGGTGGCGACGCCGGCACCGCCCGCCCCGGCGACGCCGGCCGCCGACGCGGCATCGTCGCCCGTCCCGCAGGCTGCCGGGGCACCGGCCGCGCAGGCCGCCCCGGCCGACGCGGAGACGGACCCCGCGCCCGGCGGGCCGGCTGCCGCCACTGCGGCTGCCCCGGTCGCCGACGCGGCGCAGCCGGCCGACGACGGGTCGCCGCAGGCCCGGCCTGAGCCGCAGCGGCCCGACGGCGCAGAGCCGACCGACGGCTCCGGCTTCGCCGCGCCCGATCAGCGCTGAGGTGTGACGGCGACGGTCCACGCCCAGCCCGGCTCGGGTGCCCGGTTCGACTGGGGACTGGCCGGCGCGGCGGAACTCGGCCGGGTCTGCGCCGTCCTGGTGGTGGTGGACGTCCTCTCGTTCACCACCACCGTGGAGGTGGCGGTCGCCAGGGGCATGCGGGTGCATCCGTTCCCCTGGGGCGAGCAGGCCGCCGAGTACGCCCGCCGGGTCGGCGCGGTCGCCGCCGTGGGCCGCCGGCAGGCGACCCCGGAACAGCCGTGGTCGCTCTCACCGGCGGCCCTGCGCACCGCGCCGGCCGTCGCCGACCTGGTGCTGCCCTCGCCGAACGGCTCGGCGATCAGCGCCGCCGCCAGCGCCACGGGCCTGCCGGTGGTCGCGGCATGCCTGCGTAACGCCCGCGCCGTCGGGCGCTGGCTGACCGACCAGGGGTACGGCTCGATCGACGCCCCGGTCGGCGTGGTGGCCTCCGGGGAACGCTGGCCGGACGGTTCCCTGCGCCCGTGCGTGGAGGACCAGCTCGGGGCGGCGTGCGTGCTCGATGCGCTCTCCGGTGTCCCCGGCGGGCTGTCGGTGGAGGCGGCGATGGCGCTGGCCGCGCTCGCCGCGACGCCGGACGTCCCGGCTGCCGTGCGCGGCTGCGTCTCCGGCCGGGAGCTCGTCGAGGGCGGCTTCGGCGGGGACGTGGAGGTGGCCGTCCAGGTCGGCGTCTCGGGCGTGGTGCCTGTGTTGCGGCGGGGCGTCTTCTCCGCCGCCCGGCTCTGAGCGGAGCCGGCCCGACTCTGGGCGGAGCCGCCTTCCGGTCCTGAGCGGAGCCGACCCGGCTCACGCGTCGCCACGAGGAGGGCGGCTGCCCCGTCCCGGGGTAGCCGCCCTCCTCGTCGTCGCGTCGTGCGGGCCGCCGGCCCGCGTCGGTCAGTCGTCCAGCCAGTCCAGCCGGCGGCCGCCCCGGTCCTGCTGCTGCGGCGGGCCGTCGGGCCGGGCCCGGCCCGGCTGCTGGTTCTGGTCGCCGTAGTAGCCGCCGGGCTGCTGCTGGTCGTAGCCGCCGGGCTGCTCGTAGCCACGGTCGTCGTAGCCGCCACGCTGGTGGGGGGGCTCCTGACCGTAGCCACCCTGTTGGCCGTACCCGCCCTGCTGGCCGTAGCCCTCGGAGCCGTATCCGCCACGCTGGTCGTAGCCGCCCTGCTGCTGGCCGGCGTCGTAGCCGCCGCCCTGCTGGCTGTGCTGGCCGTAGCCGCCGCCGCCGTAGCCGCCGGTGGGCTCGGCCGCGCCGTAGCCGCCGGTGGGCTCGCCGCCGCTCCGGCCGCCGTACTGCGGGGGCTCCGGCTGGCCGTAGCCGCCGTGGCCCTGCTCCGGCTGGTAGGTGCTGGTCGGGTACGGGTCCGCCGCAGGCGGCGGGTAGGAGGAACCGGTGTCCCCGGTGTACCGCCCGGTCGGCTCGTCGTAGCGCTCGCCGCCGTAGCCGCCACCGCCCTGGCCGGGGTACCCGCCGGCCGGCGCGGGCGCGCCGTAGTCGCGGTTGCCGTAGCCGCCACCGGAGGAGGTCGGCGCCTCGGCGCCGTACCCGCCGCCGGCGTTGCCGTAGCCGCCGCCCGAGGCGGGCGCGCTGCCGTAGCCGCCGCCGGAGGCCGGGGCGGAACCGTAGCCGCCGCCGGAGGCCGGCGCGCTGCCGTACCCGCCGCCGGAGGCCGGGGCAGTGCCGTAACCGCCGCCCGAGGCGGGCGCCTCGGCACCGTAGCCGCCGCCGGCGTTGCCGTAGCCGCCGCCCGAGGCGGGCGCGTCGGCACCGTAGCCGCCACCGGGATTGCCGTAGCCGCCACCGGAGGCCGGCGCGGCGCCGTACCCGCCGGCCGCGCCGTAGCCGCCGGTCTGGGGCTCGTCGCCGTAACCGCCGCCGCCCCAGCCGCCCTGCTGCTGGCCGCCCGCGCCGTACGGGGCCGGCGGAGCGCCGTAGGGGTCCGGCGGGACGTCGTCGACGACCGGCCGGTGCATCATCGTCGGGGCGTCACTGAGCGAGGTGCCGCCGACCATCGTCGGGTCGGGCCCGGCGCCGACCCGGTTCACCACCCGGGTCTGGTCGTCCGTCCCGCCGTACGCCCCCCGGGCGGCCGGGATCGCGCCGGCCGCGGCGGCGCCCTTCGGGGCGTCGTCGACGTCGTCGCCGTTCTCCCGGCGCTTCATCCAGAGCAGCACGATGGTGCCGACGCCGACCGCCACGAACAGGCCGCCGAGCAGGATGAGCAGCCACGACATGCCGCTGTCCTCCTCGGTCGAGGCGGCGTTGTTCGCGGCACCGGGGGCGGCCTCCGTCGGCTCCTCGACGGCGTCGTCGGTGGCCTCGTCGGAGGGCAGCGGCTCCTCGCTGGCCGACGGGCTGGGGCTCGGGCTCACCTCGACCTTGATCGCGAGGCTGAGGCGCTGCCCGCTGATGCTCTGCCCGGCGCTGGCGGTGAAGGACTTCGTGACGCGGACCTCGCCCTGGATCGCGCCGATGCTGAGCCGCCCGGGAACGATGGGCTTGTCGGTGCTGCCGGTGAAGCGGAAGTTGCCGCTGCCGTCGCTGGTGGTCTCGAACTTCGCCCCGGTGCTGTCCTGGAGCATCACGACGGCGTTCGGCACCGCCTCGCCGTTGGCCGCCGCGACCACCTTGCCGGAGACCGACTTGACGGTCTGCGTCTGGGCGGGCGTCGTGGGTGCGGTCTTGCCCTTGACGTTGAGCTGGAAGCTGCCGGTCGTGGAGTCCGACTTGTCGGGCTGCACCTGGACCGTCACGTTGATCCCGCCGGCGTCCGGTGCGCTGTCGCTGGCCTTGATCGTCAGGAGCTGGGTCCTCGGGGCCTGGCCGTTGAAGCTGATCTGGCCGCAGCCGCCCGTGCAGCTCACGCCGGCCGGCAGCCCGGTGAGGCTGATCTGGGCGCTCGCGTCGTCGTCGCTGGGCGTCACCTTGACGCTCACGGTGGCGTCGCTGCCCGCGTTCAGGTTGATCGAGCCGGGCGTGACCGTGACCCCGGCGGCCAGGGCCGGTGTGGCGGGGACGGTGAGCAGGGCGCCGATTGCCAGCGCCACGACCACACCCGCCCGCTGCTGCCAGGCACGTCGGTGTGTTGACACGTCCACCGCCTTCCGGTCTGACTTCCCTCCGCCGGCGGGGCGCCGGGCCGGGGATCATCACGGTACGAATACGCCGTCGGCAACTATGCCTTGTCTGACCGGATCGGCGCGACCCAGGGCCAGCGTCGAAAGCGCCGGAGCCGGGTCGTATCGTCCCGTCGTGTCCTCTCCGCACATTAAGTCCGCAGCGGTCGCCGAGGCGCTCGCCGCGCTCGACGAGGGTCGCACCCCCGAACGGCTGGTGTTCCGGGAGGCGGTCCGGGCCTTGTTGACCGCCCTCACGGAGCGTGCCCCCGGCCGATCGGTGGAGGTGCGTGTCCCACCTTACGGTGCAGTTCAGTGCATTCCCGGTCCCCGACACACCCGGGGGACCCCGCCGAACGTCGTCGAGCTGGATCCGACCACCTGGCTGGAGCTGGCGACGGGCCGGCGGAGCTGGGCGGACGCGGTCACCGAGGGTCGTGTCCGGGTCAGCGGGGTCCGCGCCGACCTCTCCGCGCACCTTCCGCTCCACCTGGGCGAATAGTCCGGCCGGGTGGTCACGGAAAGGAGCCGAATCGTGACTTTCTGTATTGACACCGATTCGCGTACACTGTCAGGCGACGACAGTGGTCCCGGCCGGGCAACGCGGACCAGCGCATCCGTCCGGCCCGGCCAGTCCCGACCAGCATGAGGGAGCGGCAGGTGCCCCGAGGCGACGGCCGGCTGAGCCACGATCTCGATCCCCAACGACCCGGCCCCCAGGACGCCTGCGGCGTCTTCGGCGTCTGGGCGCCCGGGGAAGAGGTCGCCAACCTCACCTACTTCGGGCTCTACGCCCTCCAGCACCGTGGCCAGGAGGCCGCCGGGATCGCCGTCAGCGACGGCTCCGGTGTGGTGGTCTACAAGGACCTCGGCCTGGTGGCCCAGGTCTTCGACGAGCCGACCCTGGCGAGCCTGCGCGGGCACCTCGCGATCGGGCACGCGCGCTACTCGACGACGGGCGGCTCGACCTGGGAGAACGCCCAGCCGACCATCCGGTCCACCAGCGCGGGCACCACCATCGCGCTGGCGCACAACGGCAACCTGGTCAACACCGCCGAGTTGCAGCGTGAGGTGGCCGAGCGGGGCCTGGCCGCCGACGGCTCGACCAACGACACCTCGCTGGTCACGATGCTGCTGGCCAGCCGTCCGGATCTCTCGGTCGAGGCAGCCGCGCTGGAGGTGCTGCCCCAGCTGCGCGGGGCGTTCAGCTTCGTCTTCATGGACGAGTCGACGCTCTACGCGGCCCGCGACCCGCACGGCGTGCGCCCGCTGGTCCTCGGCCGGCTGGAGCGCGGCTGGGTGGTGGCGAGCGAGACCGCCGCGCTCGACATCGTGGGCGCGAGCGTGGTCCGCGAGGTGGAGCCGGGCGAGTTGATCGCCATCGACGAGAACGGCCTGCGCTCGGCCCGGTTCGCCGCGCCCGAGCCGAAGGGCTGCCTCTTCGAGTACGTCTACATCGCCCGCCCGGACGCCACCATCGCCGGGCGCAACGTGCACGCCGCCCGGGTGCAGATCGGCCGCCAGCTCGCCAAGGAGCACCCGGTCGAGGCCGACCTGGTCATCCCGGTGCCGGAGTCCGGCACCCCGGCCGCCATCGGCTACGCCGAGGAGTCCGGCATCACCTACGGCGCCGGCCTGATGAAGAACCCCTACGTCGGCCGGACGTTCATCCAGCCGTCGCAGACCCTGCGCCAGCTCGGCATCCGGCTGAAGCTCAACCCGCTGCGGGAGAACGTGCGGGGCAAGCGGCTGGTGGTGGTCGACGACTCGATCGTGCGCGGCAACACCCAGCGGGCGATCGTGCGGATGCTGCGCGAGGCGGGCGCGCTGGAGGTCCACGTGCGGATCTCCTCCCCGCCGGTCAACTGGCCGTGTTTCTACGGCATCGACTTCGCCACCCGGGCCGAGCTGTTGGCCAACGGGCTGGACAACGAGGGCATCCGGCGGTCCATCGGCGCCGACACGCTGGGTTATGTTTCGCTTCCCGGCCTCATCGCCGCGACCGAGCAGCCGAAGACCCGGCTCTGCCGGGCCTGCTTCGACGGGGAATACCCGATCGAGCTGCCGGCCGGGAACCTGATCGGCAAGCACGTGCTCGAAGGGGTGGGACGCCGGGTCGCCGATGCCCCGGACGCCCCCGAGCACACCGTCCCACCGCTCGTCGCCACTTCGGGCGGCGCGACCGTACACCGCCAGTAGCACCGCCCGACGCGGGCCGACCGGCCAACCGCCGGAGCCCGCGAGAACCGCAAAAGGGGAGAACCGTGACGCACGTTTCCGAGCGCAGCGGCACAGGAAGCAGCCCGACCGGCGCTGGCGGCGACCGCCAGCCCTGGACGGCCGGCAACGGCCGCCCGGCGCGCAAACGCTCGGTCTCGTACGCGGACGCCGGCGTCTCGATCGAGGCGGGCGACCGCGCGGTCGAGCTGCTCAAGTCCAAGGTCAAGCAGACCCGTCGCCCGGAGGTCATGGGCGACCTGGGCGGCTTCGCCGGCCTGTTCCGGCTGGACACGAAGAAATACAAGAACCCGATCCTGGCGTCCTCCACGGACGGGGTGGGCACCAAGCTGGTGATCGCGCAGCAGCTCGACATCCACGACACGATCGGCATCGACCTGGTCGCCATGGTCGTCGACGACCTGGTGGCCTGCGGGGCCGAGCCGCTGTTCCTGCTCGACTACATCGCCTGCGGTGAGGTCGTCCCCGACAAGGTGGCCGAGATCGGCGCGGGCATCGCCGACGGCTGCCGCTACGCGGGCTGCGCGCTGCTCGGCGGCGAGACGGCCGAGCACCCCGGCGTGCTGCGCCCGGACGAGTACGACGTCTCCGCCACGGGCGTCGGCGTGGTGGAGGAGAGCGAGATCCTCAACCCGGAGCGGGTGGAGACCGGTGACGTGGTCATCGCGATGCGCTCGTCGGGCCTGCACTCCAACGGCTACTCGCTGGTGCGGCACGTGCTGCTGGGCGCGGGCCGGATGCGCCTGGACGTCGTGATCGAGGACTTCGGCCGGCAGCGCACCCTCGGCGAGGAGCTGCTCACCCCGACCAAGATCTACGCTCAGGACTGCCTCAAGCTGATCGCCGAGGCCGAGGTGCGGTCGATCGCGCACGTCACCGGTGGCGGCATCCCGGGCAACCTGGTGCGCATCCTGCCGGAGAACGTCGACGCGGTGGTCAACCGCTCCACGTGGAAGCCGCAGCCCATCTTCGACCTGATCCAGTCCAAGGGCCGGATCGAGGACCACGAGATGGAGTCGACGTTCAACATGGGCGTCGGCATGTTCGCGATCGTCTCCGCCGAGGACGCCGACCGGGCGCTGGCCACGCTGACCGGGCGGGGCGTGGACGCCTGGCAGGCCGGCGAGATCATCGAGGGCACCGGCAAGGTGCAGATGGTCGGCCAGCACACTCGGGGCTAACATCGAGGTTCATTGATTTGCTCGGCGTCTGGTCGGGGGTTCACCCGAGCGGCCGTCGCCGCCTAGCCTGAGGGGCACCCTTCGGGTCGGGAAGGAGGGCGATGGCTGCTCGGGGACGGCCGTTGAGCGGGATGCGGGGGATCTCCCCGGTCCCGTCGTACGTCGTGATGCAGCCGACGACCCTGTGCAACCTCGACTGCGCATACTGCTACCTCCCGATGCGGGCGGCCGACCGGCGGATGCCGGTCCCGGTCGCCGAGGCGGTGGCGGCCTCCGTGAACCGCTGGGCGGAGGCCGACCGCTTCTCGGTGGTATGGCACGGCGGGGAGCCCCTGGCCGCCGGCCGGGAGCACCTCGCCGCGCTGATCGCCCCGTTCGGCCCGGAGGTCGAACACCACGTGCAGACCAACGCGACCCTCATCGACGACGCCTGGTGCGAGTTCCTCGCCGCGCACCGGGTGCGGGTCAGCGTGAGCGTGGACGGGCCACGCGGGCGCAACGGCGACCGGGTCACCCGGGCCGGCCGGCCGGCGTACGACCGGATCATGCGCGGGGTGGCGGCGCTGCGCCGGCACGGGCTGCCCTTCTCGGCCCTGGCCGTCGTCAACGACCCGGATCCGGGCCGGGCCGCCGAGCTGTACGACTACTTCCTCGGCCTGGGCTGCGAGGTGCTGGGCGTCAACATCGAGGAGACGGAGGGGGTCAACACCCGGAGCAACGCCCACGAGGCGGCCCGGGTGCGCGCGTTCTGGGCGGAACTGGTGGCCGCCTGGCGGCGGGACCCCCGCATCCACCTGCGCGAGGTGGAGTGGTCGCTGCGGTACGCGGCGGCGGTCCTCGACGGCGGCGTCGACGGGCTGCTGCCCCGGCGGCTGGACCCGATCCCCACGGTCGGCCACGACGGCTCTGTGGTCGTGCTCTCCCCGGAGCTGGCCGGCTTCTCCGACCCCCGCTACGGCGACTTCAGCAGCGGCAACGTGCTGACGACCCCGCTGGCCGAGATCGTGGCCGGCGCGGAGCGGACGACCGGCTGGGTGGGTGAGTTCCTGGCCGGCGTGGAGGCGTGCCGGGCGTCCTGCCCGTACTTCGGGTTCTGCGGGGGCGGGCACGCCGCCAACCGTTACTTCGAGCTGGGGCGTTTCGACGGTACGGAGACCGAGCACTGCCGTAACAGCAAGATCCGCTTACTGGAGGGAGTGTTGGACCATGCCCGAGAACACCGGACACCGGCGGTCTGAGCGCGTCGGAGGGGCCACGGAGGGCCCGGTCGTCGACCGGGTGCGGGATGCTGCCGACGGGCTCGCCGCGCTGCTCCAGGAGGCGGAGGACGCGCGCCGGCTGCGGTCGGAGGCGACGGGTGGAGAGGGCGCGGGCGCAGTGTGCGCCTGGAACCACTTCGAGAACATCCCGACGTTCTACAACTGGAACAACCGGCCCCGCTGAGGACACGGCTCCGAGATCAAGGACCTGCCGATCGCCCGGAACGGGGTCCGGTGGACAGATCCTTGATCATCGGTTGGTCGCCGGCCCCGGGACGGGCACAAACGCAAGCACGCGGACTGCCGCGTGCTCAGCTGCTCCCGGGGGTCAACGGGTCGGACGGACCCAGGGGTCCGGGTCCTCGTCCGCGTGATCCTCGTCGTCGTCGTCGACATACTCTTTGTAGTCGTCGTCGAAGTCGTGGTTCGACTTACCAGCACCCGCCAGTTCGCGCTGCAAGGCGGTGAGGTCGGTGTTCGGGGAGTGGTACTTCAACTCCCGGGCCACCTTCGTCTGCTTGGCCTTAGCACGGCCGCGCCCCATGGCTCGACCCCCTCGCACAGAATTCGGGGCAGCCCGAAGGCGGGCCCCGATGACGTCAGGCATCTCTCGTGGCTCTTACGGTACATGGGGATGCCGCCCTTCGGCACCTCGGGTTACCGCAGGCCGGCTCTGCGCGTCGCAGTCATCCGGCCGTCACCGATTGTACTGAGGTAAGGGGTCGCTGCCGGATCACTCGTGACATCGGGCAGTTGGGCAGTAATCACCCCGATTTCCAGCTTAACGCCGCCCGCCCCCGGGCCCGGCCCGGTCGCCCGACCCGGGGTCGGGCACGCCCCGGGCCGGACTGTGACCTTCGCCGCAGCTCGCAGGCCGGCGCTCAGCTAGCAGGGCCGGCACCCAGCTCGCAGGCCCGCGCTCAGCGCCCACCACAGGGCCGGGCTCAGCGCCGCGCGGTGGCCGTCACCTCAGGTGGATCGTCCGCAGCCGGCCGACCTCCGCCATCCGGCGCTCGGCGAGCCGGTCCGCCGCCACCGCCGGGGGCACCCCCTCGTCGTCGGCGAGCCGCAGGATCTGCCGGGTCGTGTCGTAGATGCGGGTGGCCCGGAGCCGGGCCCGGTCGAAGTTGAAGCCCTCGATCTCGTCGGCCACCTGGATCACCCCGCCCGCGTTCACCACGTAGTCGGGGGCGTAGAGGACGCCCCGGTCCGCGAGCAGCTTCTCGATGCCCGGGTGGGCGAGCTGGTTGTTCGCCGCGCCGGCGACCACCTTCGCCCGCAGCGCCGGCACCGTGTCGTCGTCCAGGGCGCCGCCCAGCGCGCACGGGGCGTACACGTCGATGTCGGCGGCGACGAGCGCGGCGGCGTCGTCGACCAGCTCGACCTGCGGGTGGTTGGCGCGCACCCAGTCGCGCGCCCGGGGGTCGACGTCGGTCGCCACCACCTCGGCGTGGTCGTCGAGCAGGTGTCGGGTCAGGTGCTTGCCGACCTTGCCCAGCCCGGCCACGCCGACCCGCCTGCCGTTGAGGGTGGGCGCGCCCCAGACGTGCTCGGCGGCGGCCCGCATGCCCTGGAAGACGCCCCAGGCGGTCAGCACCGAGGAGTCGCCAGCACCGCCGTGCTCCACGCTGCGGCCGGTGACGAAGCGGGTCTCCCGGGCGATCACGTCCATGTCCGCCACGTACGTGCCGACGTCGCAGGCGGTGTAGTAGCGGCCGTTGAGCGACTCGACGAAGCGGCCGTAGGCGCGCAGCAGCGGCTCGCTCTTGAGCTGGTCCGGGTCGCCCCAGATGACCGCCTTGCCGCCGCCCAGGTCCAGCCCGGCGAGCGCGTTCTTGTACGCCATGCCGCGCGACAGGTCGAGCACGTCGGCCAGCGCGGCCTCTTCGCTCGCGTACGGGTAGAAGCGGGTGCCGCCGAGCGCGGGGCCCAGCGCGGTGGAGTAGATGCCGATGATCGCGCGGAGGCCGGTCTGTGTGTCCTGGCAGAACACGACCTGCTCGTGGCCGGTGGAGGACGGGTCGTCGAGGCTGGTGAAAACGCCCATGGCTGACTCCTGTGCGGTGTGCGTCCTTGTGGGACGTGGACCTGGTGGTGCGTCCGGCGGGATGGTGCCGGTGCTGCCGAGCCTAGTACCGGCCGACGCCGTACCGTCGTGCGCAGCGTGCCCGTCCAGGGGCGTCCGGGCGGGCAGCGCGCCTGATCGGGGGGCGCTGCGGGCGTCCGGGTTCCGTCTCGTGGGAGGATCGCGCCGTGCCGTCGCTCTTCGCTTCGTACCTGCGGGTGTACGAGCCGCTGACCGCCTTCGACCGTGATCGCCAGTCCTTCTGGCGGCGCTACGTGCAACAGGGGCGGGCGGTGGCTCCGTCGGAGGGGCCCCTGCGGCAGCGCACGGCGGTCATCGAGGCGCTCGGCGCGGGCTGGACCCGCCTGCCCGACCTGCCCGAGGAGGCGTACGTCCTGGAGGTCGACGACGCCCTGCTGGTCTGCCCGTGGAACCTGCGGATCCGGGTGGCCGAGGCGGCGCTGAGCGCCCGCGACGGCGTGCCGTCGGTGCTGGCCGACGCGTTCGTGCCGCCGATCCTGGCCGGGCAGGCCAAGGCGGTCGTGGAGGACTGGCGCAGCGGGGCCCGGGTGCTGGAGCACGGTGTGCCGAGGGTGCACGAGCAGATCGCCACGTGGGGCGTGCCGCTGCGCTGGTTCGTCCTGTTCGACTTCGAGGAGCGGGACCTGGTGACCCGGCCCGGGCGGCGGGCGCTGCGCTACCGCACCGAGATCTCCAAGGCCCGCCGCCGGTCGTCGCGGGCGCTGTCGGTGCTGCGCAAGACCGTCGGCGAGGCGCCCATCACGGAGGCGGTCGAGGAGGCCGCGCGGTGGCTGGAGGAGTTCCACCCGCGCTCGGTGGTGGAGCTGGACTACGGCGGCCTGGTCCAGTTGCTCTCCGACGAGACCCTCGCCGAGGACGACTCCCCGGCGCTCGTCGCGGGCGGTCTCGCCGGGCTGTCCAAGGGTGAGGCCGACGAGGCGTCGGCGGCGTACGACCGGCTCGTCGCGCGGTGGCGTGCGGTCCAGTTGCTCGAACGGTGCAACTAGCCGCTGACCTGGGTAAAGAACGCCGCAAGGGGGCGCAAACCCCCCATGGAAGCGCTCCCAAGGTGAGATGCTCTCGTAGTTGGAGCATCACGACCAGTGATTATGAGTCCAAATAAGGTGGGTTCTGGCGTGTATTAGTCGTATAAATCGGGCATGGTTCATCCGTCCGTCTAGGGACCTTCGGCCGTTCGGCCCATGTCGGACATCGGGGACTAGCCGGACCATGGGAGACGCGTCGGCCGGCGGGACCCCGGCCGATGTCTATACCTGTGGAGGAGTGACCGATATGGCATCGCGAACGCACGAACCGGAGCCGCTGCTCACACCGGCCGAGGTGGCGTCGATGTTCCGTGTCGACCCGAAGACGGTGACCCGGTGGGCCAAGGCTGGCAAGCTCAGCGCCATCCGCACCCTGGGCGGCCACCGCCGTTACCGCGAGTCGGAGGTTCGCGCCCTGCTGCAGGGGCAGATCCCCCAGCAACGCCAAGGCGACTGAGCCAGTTCCTTCAGACGTACGGATCAGGGGTGGCAGAGCGATTCTGCCGCCCCTGATCCATGTCCGGCCCCCTCACCGGGGCCCCTCGTCTCCCGGCCCGGCCCCCTCGGTGAGAACCACCCGGATGCCCACCGTGCCGCCCTCCCCCCGGCGCAGCCGGCTGCCCAGCAGGCTGAGGCGGCCCACCAGCCGGTACTTCTGCTTCAGCAACTCGCGGATCCGGCGGGTCTGCGCCGGGTCGCAGATGGCCGCCCGGCCGGGCACCGCCGCACCGTGCGGGCGGCCCCGCACGTCGCACGGGGCGACCGTCACCTCGCCGCTGCGCCGGATCCGCTTCACCTTGCCCGAGTCGGCGACGGTCCACGCGGCCAGCGCGTCACCGTCACGGACCACCCACACCGGAGTGGGCACCGCCCGCCCGTCCTTGCGGAACGTGGTCAACAGCACGTACTTCTCGGCGCCCAGCCGGTCCAAGGTGGTCACGCCGCCAGGATACGGCCGCGCGACCCGGGGACAGCGGGGATAGCGTGAACCTTGTGACCGGGGAACCCAGGATCGGCGACGTCTTCGGCGAGCTGCTGCGCGACGCGCTCGCCGTGCAGCGCGGAGTCGGCGCCCGGCCGCTGGCCGGAGGGCGACTGCCCCGACCGGTCATCGAGGTCATCGAGCGGGACGACGGCCTGATCAACGGGGCCCCCGCCGCCCACTACCTGGCCGGGCCCGAGGACTGGCAGCCGTACGACCACCGGGCCGTGGACCGGGTGCGCGGCGAGACGCTGGACGTCGGCGTCGGCGCCGGCCGGATCGCGCTGCTGCTCCAGGAGCGCGGCGTGCCCGTGACCGGGCTGGACACCTCGCTCGGCGCGCTGAAGGTGTGCCGGCGGCGCGGCGTACGCGACCTGGTGCACGGCACGGTCGACGAGCACGTCGCCGACGGCCGGCGGTACGACACGTTCCTGCTGCTCGGCAACAACCTCGGACTGATCGAGGGGCGGGACCGGGCGCCGGCGTTCCTCGCCGCGCTGGCCGCGCTCGCCCGGCCCGGAGCGCAGGTCATCGCCCACGGCACCGACCCGTACGGCACCAGCGACCCCGTGCACACCGGCTACCACGAGCGCAACCGGCGGCTCGGCCGGCTCGGCGGCCAGCTCCGGCTGCGGCTGCGTTACCGCGAGCTGGGCACCGAGTGGTTCGACTACCTGGTCTGCTCGGTGGCCGAGCTGGCCGACCTCGTGCGCGGCACCCCGTGGCGGCTCGCCGACGTGGACGACCGGGACGCCCCGTACTACCTGGCGACGCTGACGCTCACGGGCTGAGCTGTTTGCAGGGGCCCCCTGTGCAACAGAATGCGTTAACAAGGGGCCCCTCCTTGCACGTCAGACCTGGACGGTCGGAGGGAGCTGCTCCGGCGGGAGGCCGCCGTCGCCGTCGACGACCTCGTCGGGGGTGCCGTCCTCGTCGAGGTCGACCATCGTGATGTCCACCTTGCCGTCGCCGTCCGTGTCGAACTGGAACAGGTCGGCCCGGCCGTCACCGTCGGTGTCGACCACCCAGACGTCGGTCTTGCCGTCGTTGTTGGTGTCCGCGCGGAGCAGGTCGACCCGCTCGTCGCCCCGGGTCTCCACGGTCTCGTTGGTCTCCACACTCTCCGGTGCCTGGCTCATGTCGGGTCCTTCCCTCGGTTGACGGCCGTCCTTACCCGGATCGACGCGCCCCCACGCATCCGCCGGGTGGCGGTGCTGCATAGGGTCGCACCCATGAGCCAGTGCAGCGAGCGCCCCGGCGCGGCGGAGACCCCGCGCGCCGGGCGGAGCGGGGAGACGTCATGAACGGTCGGTTCGTCGTCGTCGGGGCCGGCACGATGGGCCTCGGCATCGCCTACGTGGCGGCCGGCGCGGGATACCGCGTCGAGCTGGTGGAGGTCGACCCGGGCCGGGCCACCGCCGCCGGGGAGCGGCTGGGCGAGCTGTGGGAGCGGGCGGTGCAGCGCGGGAAGCTCACCGCCGACGCGGCGGCGGCCAACCGGGACCGGTTGACGCTGCGCCCGTCCCTCGGCGGGGTCGCGGCCGAGCCGGACGTGGTGGTGGAGGCCGTTCCCGAGCGGCTCGACCTCAAACGGGCGGTGCTGCGCGACGCCGCCGCCCTGCGCCCCGCGCTGCTCGGCAGCAACACGTCCAGCATCGCCATCGCCGAGCTGGCCGCCGGGCTGGACCGGCCCGAGCGCTTCCTCGGCCTGCACTTCTTCAACCCCGTCTGGGCGATGGCGCTGCTGGAGGTCGTGGTGGGCCCGGCCACCGCCGACGAGACCACCGCGGCGGCCGTCGCGCTCGCCGGCCGGCTGGGCAAGGACCCCGTCGTCGTACGCGACATGCCCGGCTTCGCCACCTCCCGGCTCGGGGTGACCCTGGGCCTGGAGGCGATCCGGATGGTCGCCGACGGGGTGGCCAGCCCCGCCGACATCGACAAGGCCATGGTGCTCGGCTATCGGCACCCGGTCGGCCCGCTGGAGCTGACCGACCTGGTGGGGCTGGACGTCCGGCTCGACATCGCCCGCACCCTCCAGGCCGCGTACGGGGACCGGTTCGCGCCGCCGCCGCTGCTGGAGCAGATGGTCGCCGAGGGGAAGCTGGGCCGGAAGTCCGGGCAGGGCTTCTACCACTGGGACGAGGGCGGCAGGCGGTGAGCGGCCTGCGCGTCGAGGAGCGCCCCGACCGGCTCGTGGTGACGCTCGACCGGCCGGAGAAGCGCAACGCGATCGACGCCGACCTGGTCGCCGAGCTGCACGCCGTCTGCGCCGAGCTGGAGGCCCGGCCCCGGCTGCTGCTGCTCACCGGCGGCACCGAGGGGATCTTCGCGGGCGGGGCGGACATCGGCCAGCTCCGCGAGCGCGGCCGGCTCGACGCGCTCGCCGCGATCAACTCGGCGGTGTTCGCCCGGGTCCGGGCGTTGCCGATGCCCACCGTCGCCGCCGTGGACGGGCCGGCGCTGGGCGGCGGGGCCGAGCTGGCGTACGCGTGCGACCTGCGGGTGTGCACGGCCCGCGCGGTGTTCGGGCAGCCCGAGGTGCGGTTGGGCATCCTGGCCGGCGCGGGCGCGACCCACCGGCTGCCGGCGCTCGTCGGCGAGGCCCTCGCCAAGGAGCTCCTCTTCACCGGCCGCCGGGTGGACGCCGCCGAGGCGCTGCGGATCGGCCTGGTCAACCGGGTGGTCGACGAGCCGGCCGAGCTGCTGCCCACCGCGCACGGGCTGATCGACGAGATGGCGAAGGGGTCCGCGCTGGCGCTGCGGCTGACCAAGCTGGCCGTGGACGCGCCCCCGGCCGCCCACCCGCACCTCGACCTGGTCAGCCAGGCGGTGCTGTTCGAGGACGAGGAGAAGCAGCGGCGGATGACCGAGTTCCTGGAGCGCCGCCGGGACCGGTGACCGCCGCTGTGCGACCGGAGCCGCAACCGCGACGGCCGCCCCCGCGATCCTGCGGGGGCGGCCGTCGCGCGAACAGCTCGACCGGGGCCGTCAGTGCCGGATCTGCATCCCGGAGTCGGCCAGCGCCCGGATCACCTGCGCGGACTCGCCGAAGCCGATGACCAGCACGGCGTCCGCGCCGTACTCCTTGATCTCGCGGGCCCCGGCGGTGAAGTCCGGCGGCGGGGCTTTCGCGTCGGCCGGCGGCTCGTACGTCAGCAGCTTCACCCGGTCGCCGTCGATGCCGGCCCGCTCCAGCTCGGCGCGGACGTTCTCCTGGAGGCCCTCGCCGTAGGAGTCCTTCCGGGCGACCAGGGCGATCCGGTGCGGTCCGTCGCGCAGGATCACGTCGGCCAGGGCCCGCCCCTGGAGGCTGTCCGGCGGGGCGGTGCGGAAGTAGAGCCCCTTGTCCTCGATCGAGGTCAGCCCGGCATCGGTGTTGGACGGCGAGAAGAGGACCAGGCCGGCGGCCACCACGTCCGGCAGGACGGCCCGGGAGATGCCCGACGCGCCCGCGCCGATGATGACGTGCACGCCGTCGGCGATGTGCTTCTCCACGGTCGCCTTCGCCACGGCCGGGTTCGTGCCGTCGTCCCCGTCGATCCAGCGCACGTCCTCGCCGAGCACGCCGCCCGCGGCGTTGATCTCCTTGAGGGCGAGCTCGGCCCCGGCGGCCAGCGGCGGATACGCGATGGCCAGGTCGCCGGTGCGCGGCAGCAGGCCGCCGAGGACCAGGGGCGCCGAGGGGGCCTTGCCGGTGCGCTGCCGGTGCGGCCGGGGCGGGTTCTTGGTGCTCGCCGCCGACTCGTCGCCGGCGCCGACGAACTCGGTCTTGCCGTCGTCGAGCTTCTCCTCACCGAAGGTCAGCGTGGCGTAGCTGGCGGTGGCCGGCTCGCCGGCGTCGGTGAACCCGGCCCGGTTGAGCGACACCCCCCGGTACTCGATGTCCCGGCCGTCCCGCGCCAGCCGCAGGCAGTCCGCCGCCTTCTCGCACCGCTCGCCGTTGTTGGTGACGCCGACGATCTGCTTGGCGATCGCGGCCGGATCGGTGCTGCCGGCCAGCTGCGCGGCCAGGGCGCTGATGATGACGGCGTCGTACGACTCGGCGGAGTAGAGGTAGTCCGTCAGCTTCGGGTCGACGGCGCGGAGCCGGTTCTTGAAGGCCTCCGGCAACGGCGTGAGCGGGGTCGTGCCCTTCATGCCGTCGAGCAGATCGGCGCGCTCCTTGAACTCCGCAGCGTACGCGTTGGTCATGTTGCCGTCGCTGCCGTAGAGGCGGACCTGTGGGTTGGTGGTCGCCTCCTCGGACTTGTCGGCGCCGCAGCCGGCGCCGACGAGGAGCAGCGCCCCGCACGCCGCCAGGGCGGCAACGCGCGAGCCGGGTGATACGAGCATGGTCGTCCTTCCTCCGGGAAAGGTCCGCTGCGCACATTAGCGTGCCTGGCTGATCGGCGGGACCGTGGAGCAGGGTCAAACCCCTGCTAGCCCCGGCGACGCACGGACCGTCACCGGGCGCGCGCTCTCGGGTGGTCACCGCTTGACCACCGGACGTACAGTTCGGCGGGTGACGGACGTACCGCAGCAGACGCTGGACGACGCGACCGCCGTGCTCCACTCCGCCCTCGCCGGGGACGGCGACGCGGTGGTGGGCACCTTCGACAAGGTGGTCGACCGGGCCGGCCTCGCCGGGGCGTACGGGGTGGCCTGGTGCCTCGCGGCCACCATGGTCGGGGACGTGCCCGCCTCCGGCGGCGCGGCGCTGGACTTCCCCGGCATCGACGAGGCCGGCTACGACACCCGCTGGGTGGCGCGCTTCGTCAGCGCGTACGCCAACGCCGACGCCGACACGGGGGAGGCCCTCTTCGGCGCGGCGGTCGCCGACGGCCTGCTGCCGGACTGCCTGCTGACCCTCGCCGGCTCGACGGTGGCGACCCTGCGCAGCCGGGCCGGCTGACGCCCGACACCCGACAGCGGGCCGGGCGTCGGGCGTCGTCGGTCAGAACGCGTGGTACGCGACCAGCGGCTCGTACTCGTAGCGCAGGTTCTGGAACCGGACCCGGAAGTTCACCCCGTCGCGGACGTTGGTGGCGATCGTCGTCCACCCCGACTTCGCGGGGAGGTAGGTCAGGTAGTTGCAGTTGTTGGTCTTGTCGACGAAGACCACGCACGCCTGGGTGCCGAAGCTGCTGTCGTTGCGGACGTTGACGTCCGCGCAGCGGCTGGTGGTCCGGTAGGTCCCGGCCTCGCCGCCCCAGCTTCCGGTCTGGAAGTACGAGCGCACGGCGCCGCCGTAGCAGGTGGCGTACGTGCCGGCGAGGTTGCCGGCCACCAGCGGCTGGGCGGGGGCGGCGACGGCGGGCGCGGCGACGGCGAGCGCCGACACTGCCGCGGCCGTCGAGGTGGACAGCAGGCGGACGACCGGGGACGACATGGGTGCCTCCAACGGGTTGTTGACCGTCCGGGTGGGACGGCCGACCGACCGGGACGATGATACTGGTCGATCTTCGCGGCGTCGGCCCGGCCGTGGCGGGCCCGGTGTGATAGCTCTGGTGGCATGTCGCAGGCCATGCTCGCCAAGGTGCGCAAGCTGCTGGCGAAGGCCGAGGACCCGGCCTGCACGCCCCAGGAGTCGGCCGCCTTCACCGCCAAGGCGACCGAGCTCATCGCCCGCTACGGCGTGGACCGGGCCCTGCTGGCGGCCCGCGACCCGACCACCGACCCGGTCGGCGACCGGGTGGTCGAGGTCGTCGCCCCGTACGCCCGGGACAAGGCCGGCCTGCTCGCGGCCGTCGCCGACCCGCTGCGCTGCCGCTGCGTGCGCCGCCGGCACGGCGACGGTTTCGCCATGCACCTCTTCGGTTTCGCCAGCGACCTGGAACGGGTCGACCTGCTCTTCACCTCGCTGCTGGTGCAGGCCGCGCACGGGCTGGCCGCCGCCGGGGTCCCGGCGGGCGAGCACCCGGCCGCGTTCCGGCGGTCCTGGCTCGCCGGGTTCGCCCAGGTGGTCGGCGCGCGACTGGCGGCGGCGGAGGCCGACGCGGTCGCCGACTCGGGCGGCCCCTCCGTCGCGCTCGTGCTGGCCGACCGTTCGGACCGGGTCCAGCGTCGGGTCGCCGAGGTCTATCCCCGGCTGCGCACGGCCGCGCCGAGGCGGCTCGCCGGCACCGGCTTCGGCTCGGGCGCGGCGGCGGGCCGCCGCGCCGACCTGGGCGGCCGGGAGGTCACCCCCGCGGCCCGGCCGGCACGGGGCCTCACCCGCTGACCGTCGCGCGGGCCGCCGTGGGGTTGACGCCGTTGGCGCGGGGTCGTCAGCTGTCGTGGGGGTGCAGGACGCAGGAAAGGTAGCGGGTCAGCAGCTCGTGCCAGCCGGCCGTGAGCGCCTCCCGGTACCCCTCGGCCGCCGCGCCGTGCCGGTCGAAGTGCCGATGCTCGACCTGCACCCGGGTCCACTCCGGGCCCTCGGGGAGGAACAACACCTCCACCTCGCTGGCCCGCGCCGGGTCGGGGACGGGCACCCGGTCCGGCCCGATCTGCCAGACGAACACCAGCCGGCGGGGCGGATCCCAGGTGAGCACCCGGCCCCAGTCGGCGCGGAACCCGTGCGGGCCGATCTCGTAGAGCATGCCGCCGGCGTGCGGCTCGACGCCCAACTCGACCAGCTCGGCCGGCCCGGACCAGGTGTATTCCGGCACCCACCAGTCGGTGAGGGCGCCGGTGAAGACCGCGAAGGCCCGTTCGGCGGGGGCGGGAACGAGGAGGCTGCTGCGGAGCGAGTACTGTGCGACGTCCTGCCGGACGGCTGTCGGACCGTCGATCTCCTGTCCCATAGGCCCGGACCATACCGGCTGGTGTCCTGAAGTGCAGCTTGCAAAGTGCCGGCTTGCAGACCCGCTGCGCCCGGATGTCGGACAGTCGCGCCGAGTGGTCGTCGAGCAACGCGCTGCTGCCGCGCGCGGCGCCTCATGCTGCTTGTGCGGACTCCCACGGGTAGGGCATCGCCCGGAGCCGCTCGACGTGGGCGAGGTGACGGCGCTGCCGTTCGTGGTCACCAGCGGCGGCGGCTTCGTCCGCCCAGCGCTGGACCTCCGCGATCCAGTCCTCGTGCTCGCTGCGCAGCGCGTCGTTGAGTGCCTGAACGTGCGGGTCCATCGTCATCGCCTCAACCTCCTAGCCGTTCGTCCAGCTTACCGAGTTCGTACCGGCTGTCTTCCACCTGACGGCGGTAGAACTCCTGATGAGTCTCGTACTGCGTGATCAGTTCGCGCGCCCGCTCGATGCGCTCAACGAGCCTGATGCGCTCGAACTCGTCCCGCTCGTTGGGCACCGTCATCGGCCCTCCCCGTCCAGCGAACCGCTCTGCCCCAACTCTTCCCCCTCCGGGCCCATACGCTCATCCGTTCAAACCGAACCGTTCCCCGGGACGCCTCTCCTGCTCGGCGCTGGAAGAGCACCCCTGACTCCCGGTGAGGGAGCGAGACGGTAGGGACATGATCAAAACCCTGCCGGCGGTAGTACCCATGAAGAGCCAGATTCGTTCGCCAGGCGTCCAAGCGAAGCCAACTCTTTCCTCGGTCAGCCGCTAGTTTCGCGGCGAAGTCAACCAGTGCCTCGCCGAGACCGCGGCCAGCGTAACCACGATCCACGATCACTCTGTGGACATACAGTGCGTCGCGTGGGTCGTCTTCCTCGCGCCAGAATTCGGGGTCTGCCAACTCGTCGACTACTGCCATCGCTGCGATGCGAAAGCCGTCAACAGCGACGTGGCACTCTCCCCGGCCGACCGCGTCTGTTTGATCTTTAGCGGTCCAGTTCAGGAAGTGTGTTCCCGCGCATGCGGGGGTGATCCCGCGCAGACCGGGCACGACTCGTAGGCGTCGCAGTGTTCCCCGCGCATGCGGGGGTGAACTTGGCGTACAACCTACGTGCGACCAGCGGTGGTGATCATGGGTGCCCGGCGATCAACCACGGACAGCGTTGATCGCTGCGATCCGGGCCGCACAAGCAAGATCCCCACCTGCGTTTCCGCTGGTGGGGACCTCTGTAGCCCGGCGAAAGGCTATGTGGCCAGGGGCGGGGTCGAACCGCCGACCTTCCGATTTTCAGTCGGACGCTCGTACCAACTGAGCTACCTGGCCGTGCTGCTCGGCTCATCGTACCCAAGGGGCGGGATCGCCGCCGGCAGGGCACCTGCTCCGATACGCAGAACGCCGCGCATCTTACGCGCGGCGTCAGCGCTTGCGGTCCTGACGGGACTTGAACCCGCGACCTCCGCCTTGACAGGGCGGCGAGCACTCCGACTGCTCCACAGGACCTTGCTGGTGTTACCGGTGTTGCTCCGGCTTGCGCCGGTCGTGCCCCCAACGGGATTCGAACCCGTGCTACCGCCTTGAAAGGGCGGCGTCCTGGGCCGCTAGACGATGAGGGCGGCCCCGCCATCATTGCACACTCGCAACTTCTAGCGGACTTGCTCCCATCCGGCCCCGCCGGAGGCTTCGAAAGCATACGTGACGGTCGGCCCACGAAACAAATCGGTATGGCCGGCGGCACATGAAGCCGGAAACCAGCAGGTCACGGGCGGTCTAGCCGATCCGGGTGAGCCCGTAGCGCCGCTTCAGGTCGCCGATGAGGTGGGCGCAGGCGGCGACCGTGGCGGCCCGGTTCCCGCCCCCGTCGTGCATCAGCACGATCGAGCCCGGCTTCGTCGCGCCCGTGACCCGTTTCCTGATCGTCGGGGCGGTGGGCTTCGCCCAGTCCTGCGGATCGACGGCCCAGTGCAGCGATCGCATGCCGAGCTGCTTCGCCACCGTCACCACCTCGGGGGTCCACCGCCCGCCCGGCTGCCGGTAGAGGGTCACCTTGGCGTCGGGCACCGCCGCCCGGATGGCGCGGTTGGTGCGGGTCAGGTCGGCGCGGATGTCGGCGACGGGTCGCCGGCCGAGGTCGATGTCGTGCCGCCAGCTGTGGTTGCAGAGCTGGTGTCCCTCGCGGGCGATCCGGGCGACCAACTGCGGGTGCTTGCGCACCTGCGTGCCGACCACGCAGAAGGTGGCCTTCGCCCCGGCTGCCTTGAGCTGGTCGAGGATCTTCGGCGTCCAGGCCGGGTCGGGGCCGTCGTCGAAGGTCAACGCCACGGCCTTGACGCCCGTGGTCCGACGCAACCCGGCCGGGAGCTTGGTGGGGCGCGGGCGCAGCGGGGGCGGGCTGGTGCGGGTGGGCCTGGGGGTGACGGTCGGCTTGGGTGTCGGCTCCGGCGGGGGCGCGGTCGGTGCCGCCGGGGAGGCGGCGGCCTCCGGCCGTCGGTCGGTCGTCCGCTCGCCGCAGCCGGCGAGGAACAACGCCAGGCAGAGGCCGAGCGCCAGTGCTCTCCGTACGCTCATCGTCACTCCGAGGGGTCGGGGGCCGTGGGCCACTCGACCGTAGTGGACGAAACGTGAACGGCGGCAGGGCGGTCAGGCCCCCGTCGACTGGTCCAGCGAGTCCCGCACGGCCAGGGCGAGCGAGACCGCCTCGGCGAGGTCGACCGGGCGGACCACGCCGGCCGGCAGCGAGTCGGCCCGCCAGCCCGGGCCGGCGGCCAGCACCAGCAGGGGCCGCCGCGGGCTGGCCAGCAGTGCGCTGAGCTGGGCCGGGTCGGCGGTGGCCCGGATGTGCGACCAGACCACCACGGCCGCCGGGCCGGTGCGGTTGACCGCCTCGACCAGGGCCGCCGTCGGCACCCGGGCGCCGAGCATCCGGTACGCGACGCCGGCCTCGGCCAGCGCGGCGGCGAGCGCCTCCAGCGGCAGGGTGTGCTGCTCCTCGTCGGCGCAGGAGAGCAGGATGCGGGCCGGGCCGGTGGCCGAGAAGGCGCGGGCGACGGTGGCGAACGCCTCCGAGACGCACCGCGACACCAGGTGCTCCACGTCGATGAGCCCGGCCGTGGCGGCGTGCCGCTCGCCGATGCCGACGAGCACCGGGCGCAGCAGCCCCTCCCAGGTGCCCACGACGCCGTCGGTGGCCAGGGCGTGCGCGATGGCCTCCCCGATCGCCACCGAGTCCAGCCGCATGGCGGCCCGGGCCAGCCCGCGGGCCGCCGGCCCGGCCCGGCCGACCGGGATGGTCTGCCCGCCGCCGTCGCGTCCGCTGCCCGGCCGGACCCGGTTGGCGCCGATGCCGGCCGCCGCGTCGCCCGGGGCGGGGGCGGGCACCTGCCGGGCCCAGCGGGCCGCCTCGGCCGGAGTGACCCCCTCGGCGGTGAGCCTGCGCATGATCTCCAGGCGCGCGAGGTCGGCCGGCGTGTACCGCCGGTGGTGGCCCGGCAGGTGCTGGCTGGGTCCCAGGCCGTACCGCTGGTGCCAGGTGCGCAGCGTGGTGACCGCGACACCCAGGCGGCGTGCCACGGCCCCCGCGCTCAACGCCTCATCGCCCACCCGACCGCTCCGCCGCCTCGTTCACCTCGTCGACGCAGGGACCGGCCGGTGCCGCGCCGCGCGCCGGCGGGGACGGGCGCAGCAGGCGGTTCACCACCCCGCCCAGCCAGGGGGCGTACGCCCGGGGGTCGGCGTCGAGGTCGGCCTCCAGGGTCGCCGGGTCGACCCAGCGCAGCTCGGCCACCTCGGCCGGATCCGGCCGCACCGGCAGGTCGGCCGGGACGTCGGCGCGCAGCACGTGGTCGTACTCGAACTCGACCCGCCCGGTGGCCGGGTCCTCGGCGTAGTAGACGTACACGCCGGCCTCGGTCAGCTCGACGGGCCCGACGCCCAACTCCTCGCCCAGCCGGCGGTTCGCGGCGGTCACCAGCGACTCGCCCGGCGCGGGATGGCCGCAGCAGGAGTTGGCCCAGCGCAGCGGGAACCGGGTCTTCACGGCGGCCCGGCGCTGGAGCAGCACCCGGCCGTCCGGGGCGACGAGCAGCACGGAGAAGGCCCGGTGCAGCCGGCCGGGCGGCTGGTGGGCGGCGGACACCGTCGCCTCGCCCCGCGCCCGGCCGTCGTCGTCGACCAGCTCGACCAGGTGCTCCTCGCGCACGCTCATCCCACACCTCCCACTACCCGGGCGCTCACCGGTCGCCGCCCGTCACGCGGGCGGCGGCCAGCTTGCCGGAGATCAGGACCATGGGCACGCCGACGCCGGGCTGGGTGCCGGAGCCGACGAACACCACGTTGTCGAGCGTGCGGTGCAGGTTCGACGGGCGGAAGGGGCCGGTCTGGAAGAGGCTGTGCGCGGACGCGAACGGGGTGCCGGCGGCCATGCCCTGCTCGGCCCACTCGGCCGGGGTGACCGCGCGCAGCACCTCGATGCCGGCGCCGAAGCCGACGTACCCGCGTTCCTCCAGCGTGCCGACGAGCTGGTCGGTGTACCGGCGGGTGAGGTCGCCGCGCCACTCGAACGGGGCCCGGTCGAGGTTCGGCACCGGGGCGAGCACGTAGTACGTGTGCCCGCCGGCCGGGGCGACCGCCGGGTCGGTGCGACTGGGGTTGGTGACCAGCAGGGACGGGTCGGTCATCAGCTCCCCCCGCCGGATCACCTCGTCGAACGTGCCCTTCCAGGACCGTCCGAAGTGGATGTTGTGGTGGGCGATTTTCTCATAGCCCTGCCGCGAGCCGACGTGCAGCACCACGCACGACGGCGAGTACGTCAACCGGCGTCGCCGGGTCGGCGGGAGCAGGTCCCGGTAGGCGACCGGCAGGTCCGGGTTGAGCACCACCACGTCGGCTCCGACGAACTCGCCGTCGGCGGTGACCACCCCGGTCGCCCGGCCGTTCGCGGTCTCCACCCGGGCCACCGTGGTGCCGTAGCGGATCTGCACGCCGTGCTTCTCGGCCGCGCCGGCCATCCCCCGGGAGACCGCGTGGATGCCGCCGCGCGGGAAGTAGACCCCGGCCACCGAGTCGAGGTACGCGATGACGGCGTAGATGGCCAGCGCGTCGTGCGGGGCGAGCCCGGCGTACATGGCCTGGAAGGAGAAGATCCGCTGGGTACGCGGGTCGCGGAAGAACTGCCCGATCTTCGTCTGGAGCCGGCGGAACGCGCCGCCGGCCAGCAGCTTCAGCAGGTTGCCGGTGAGCAGGTCGGTGGGGGCGTCGAGGTTGCGTTCGATGAAGTCGGCCCGCTCCAGCCGCCACAGCTCGCGGGCGTAGTCGACGAAGCGCAGGTAGCCGTCGGCCTCCCGGGGCCCGCAGACCGAGGCGATCTCGGCGGCCATCCGGGTGGTGTCGGTGATGACGTCCAGCGTCGAGCCGTCCGGGTAGTACGCCCGGTACGCCGGGTCCAGCGGTATCAGCTCGACCCAGTCGCGCAGCTCCTCGCCGACCGCCCCGAGCGCCTCGGCGATGAGGTCGGGCATGGTGAGCACGGTGGGGCCGGTGTCGAACTCGTACCCGTCGACGCCGAGCCGGCCGGCCCGCCCGCCGGGCACCGCCTCGCGTTCGAGCACGGTCACCTGTCGTCCGCTGCCGGCCAGGTGCAGCGCGCAGGCCAGCCCGCCGAGCCCCGCGCCGACGACCACCACCCGGTCCGTACGTCCGGTCACGGTGCGCACGCGACCACCTCCCTCACGAGTTTGCCCATCATGCCCGCCGTGCGGTGGCGGCGGTGGCGAGGCCCGTCAGCGCGGTGCGCGCGGTCTCGTCGATCGACGCGGTGTCGAGCGCGGCCAGCGCGTCGGCGACCCGGTCGGAGATCATCAGTTCGACCTTGGCGACCGCGCCGGTGTCGGTGACCAGCTCGGCGAGCCGGGCCACGTCGCGGGCGGCGGTGACCGCGCCGGCCCGCTCCAGCGCGCGGCGCTGGGTCGCGGTGGCGAGCTGCCGGGCGAGCATCAGCAGCACGGTCGGCTTGCCGGTGCGCAGGTCGTCGCCGGTCGGCTTGCCGGTGGTCGCGGGGTCGCCGTAGACGCCGAGCAGGTCGTCGCGGAGCTGGAACGCCTCGCCGACTGCCAGGCCGTAGCGGGTGTACGCGGCGGTCAGCGGCCCGTCGGCGTCGGCGCCGGCCAGGGCCGCCCCGAACAGCAGCGGACGCTGGACGGTGTAGCTGGCGGTCTTGTAGCGGGCGACCCGCAGGGCCCGGTCCAGCGACCAGTTGGCCGCGTCGTTCTCGCCCAGGATGTCGAGGTACTGCCCGGCGACCGTTTCGACGCGCATCTGGTCGTAGCAGCGCCGGACGTCGAGCAGCCGGGCCGGCGGCACGGTGGCGTGCGCGAGCAGCCGGTCGGCCCACACCAGGCACAGGTCGCCGACGAGCACGGCCACCGCCTCGCCGAACCGGCCCGGGTCGCCGGTGTGGCCGGCGGCGACGTGCCGGGCGGCGGCGGCCCGGTGCGCCGTGGGACGGCCGCGCCGCGTGTCGGACGCGTCCATCACGTCGTCGTGCACGAGGGCGAACGTGTGCAGCAGCTCCAGGGCGGCGAGCGCCGGCAGCACCGCCGGCAGCGGCTCGTCCCCGCCGGCGACCCCCCGCCAGCCCCAGTAGGCGAAGGTGGGGCGGACCCGCTTGCCGCCGGCCAGCACGCAGTCGCGCGCGGTCGCGGCGAATTCGCCCATCGCCGAGTCGATTTCGGCGAGCGTCGAGACCTCGGCGGCGAGGAAGCCGGCGAGAGTCTCGTCGACCCCCTTGACCAGGTCCTTCGTGAACGCGGCCAGTACGCCGCGGACCGGATCGTCCGTCGCTCCCGGCTGTGCCGGCGCGACGCGGAGCGCATTACCCGCAACTGCGTCGTTGGCCATGTCGGCGAGCGTACCCTAGGGTTACGAGTTGCGTCGATTGCTGCGTCGAATTCGAGGGAGGGCCGGTGGACGTCGACCTCACCGCTGCCTATGACCGCTGCCGCGAGCTGCACAGACGTCACGGCCGCACCTACTATCTCGCCACCCGCCTGCTCCCCGCTTGGAAACGGCGACACGTGCACGCCCTGTACGGATTCACCCGGTACGCCGACGAGATCGTCGACCGCACCGAGGACCTGCCGCCCGCCGAGCGGGCCGCCCGGCTCGACGACTGGTCGGCCCGCTTCCTCGCCGGGCTGGCCGGGGCCCCGGTCAACGACCCGCTGCTGCCCGCCGTGCTGCACACCATCGCCGTCTTCGACCTGGACCGGGCCGACTTCGCGTCGTTCCTGCGCAGCATGGCGATGGACCTGACCGTCACCGCGTACCCGACCTACGACGACCTGCTCGACTACATGGAGGGCTCGGCCGCCGTCATCGGCACCATGATGCTGCCGATCCTCGGCAGCTCCGACCCCGCCGCCGCCCGCGAGCCCGCCCGGCAGCTCGGCCTCGCCTTCCAGCTCACCAACTTCATCCGGGACGTCGCCGAGGACCTGGCGCGCGGCCGGACGTACCTGCCCGACGAGGACCTCGCCAAGTTCGACGTCACCCGCGAGGACCTGTTCGCCGCCGCCGCCCGGGGCCGGGCCACCCCGAGGATCCGCGACCTCGTCGAGTACGAGGTGAGCCGCGCCCAGACGCACTACGCGGCCGCCGCGCCGGGCGTCACCATGCTCACGCCCGCCTCCCAGGCGTGCATGCGCACCGCGTACGCCCTCTACGGCGGCATCCTCGACGAGGTCGCCGCCCAGGACTACGACGTGTTCACCCGGCGGGCGCTGGTGCCCCGGCGGCGGCGGATGGCGGTGGCCGGGCGGGCCCTGCTCACCCCCGCCGGCACCCCCGTCGTGGTCCCCGGCCCGACCCTGCCGCCCGCCGGCCGATGACGCGTACCGCGATCGTGCTGTTCACCCGCGACCTGCGGGTGCACGACCACCCGGCGCTGGCCGCGGCCTGCTCCGCCTTCGCCCGGGTCGTCCCGCTGTTCGTGCTCGACCCGGCGCTCACCGGCCGCTCGCCCAACCGGACGCGCTTCCTGCACCAGAGCCTCGCCGCCCTGCGCGACGCGCTGCGGGACCGCGGCGGCGACTTGGTGATCCGGCACGGCGACCCGGTGGCCGAGACGATCCGGCTGGCCGGCGAGGTCGGCGCCGAGGGGGTCGCCCTCTCCGCCGACGTCAGCCGTTACGCCCGCACCCGGGAGCGCCGGCTGCGCGCCGAGTGCGAGCGGCACCGCCTGCACCTGCGCCTCTTCCCCGGCCTCACGATCGTCGACCCCGGCGCGGTGCGTCCGGCCGGCGGCGACCACTACCGGGTCTTCACCCCCTACTTCCGGGCCTGGCAGGGGGCGCTGTGGCGGGAGGAGCTGGCCCCGCCCGACCGGATCCGGCTGCCCGAGCGGCTGAGGCCCGGGTCGTCGCCCGACGGGCCGCCGGTCGGGGAGCTGCCCGCCCCGCCGCCGGGAGAGTCGCCGCACGCCGCGCCGGGCGGGGAGGCCGCCGCCCGCCGCCGCCTCGCGCAGTGGCTGCCCACCGTCGACCGGTACGGCGACATCCACGACGACCTGGCCGGCGACGCGACCTCGCGGCTCAGCCCGTACCTGCGGTTCGGCTGCCTGTCGCCGCTGGAGCTGGCGAACCGGGCCGGTGCGCGGGCCGAAGACCCGGCCGGCGCGCGGTTCGGCCCGTTCGTCCGGCAGCTCTGCTGGCGGGACTTCTACCACCAGGTCACCGCCGTCTTCCCCGAGATCGCCACGAAGGCGTACCGGCGGGGGGCCACCGAGGACTGGCGGCAGGACCCGGAGGCGCTCGACGCCTGGACGCGGGGGCGCACCGGCCTGCCGATCGTCGACGCGGGGATGCGGCAGCTGCGCGCCGAGGGCTGGATGCACAACCGGGCCCGGCTGATCACGGCCGGCTACCTGACCAAGGTGCTCGGGCTGGACTGGCGCGAGGGGGTGGCCGTCTTCTCCCGCTGGCTGCTCGACGGCGACGTGGCCAACAACGCCGGCAACTGGCAGTGGGTGGCGGGCACCGGCAACGACAGCCGGCCGCACCGGGGGTTCAACCCGGTGCGCCAGGCGGCCCGCTTCGACCCCGACGGCACGTACGTCCGCCGCTGGGTGAAAGGAAGGGCCCCTGGTTAACGCATTCTGTTGTACAAGGGACCCCTCCTAACACCCCGGCACCGGCGCGGGCCGCAGCGCGCGGTCAGAGGCAGGAGTGCAGGGCGTCAGAGGCAGGAGTGCAGGGCCTCGACCAGCTCGTCGACGCGGTCGTGGTCGGCCAGCCGCGCGGTCGCGTACGCGAACACGTAACCCCGGTCGGGGTCGGCCCAGGCGCTGCTGCCGCCGATCCCGCCCATGCCCCAGCTCCCGTCCGGCTCCCGCTGCATGCCCAGCGTCCAGCACACCCGGCGGTCGAGCACCAGGTCCGGCCCGTCGTACTGGGTCCGGGTCGCCTCGGCGACCAGCTCCGGGCTGAACAGCCGCGCCCCGTCCAGGGCGCCGCCGGCCAGCAGCCCGGCATAGCAGCGGGCCAGCCCGGCGGCCGTCGCGTGCAGGTTCACCGCCGGCACCTGCGCGCCCCGCCACAGATCGCTGTTCAGCACCGTCACGTCCAGGCCGCCGGCCGGGTTGCCCAGGGCCGCCGCCCGCAGCGACCCCGGCTCGCCGAGCGTGCGAACCGGCCAGCCCGGATCGGCGTACGACAGGTCGGCGCACCGCCGCCGGTCGGCCGCCCCGAGACCGAAGCCCAGGTCGAGCCGCCACGGGCCGGCGATCTCCTCGGCCAGGAACCGGCCCACCGGCCGCCCGTCCACCCGGCGCACCAGCTCGCCCACGAGGTGCCCGTACGTCCAGGCGTGCTCGCCCGCGACGGTCCCCGGCGTCCACCGCGGCTCGGCGGCGGCCAGGTCGGCGCAGAGCAGGTCCCAGTCGGCGACCGCCTCGGCCGGGCGGGGCACCGGGAACGCCGGCAGCCCGGCCGTGTGGCTGAGCACCTGGCGGACCGTGGCGGGCGCGCGGAACCCCGACCAGTGGTCGGCGACCGGATCGTCCAGGTCGAGCCGCCCCCGGTCGACGAGCAGGAGCAGGCAGAGCGCGGCCACCGGCTTGCCGACCGAGTAGACGTCCACCAGCGTGTCCGGCCGCCACGGGTCGCCGCCCCCGGCCGGCGGCACCGACCGGCCCGGTGCGACGGCGGCCCGGGAGCCGGCGACGAGGTCGACGACCGGCGTGCCGTCGTACCAGATGGCGAGGCCGGCCCCGGTCTCCCGGCCGGCGGCGAACAGGTCGTGGAAGCAGTCCCGGACGGGGGCGAAGCGTGCGCGCATCCGGCCACGGTAGGGGCCCAGCGGGCCCGGGGTTCGGGAATTTCCGGGAGCGGGGCGAGGGGAGGGCGAGGGCAGCCGGGCCGGGAATTCGCCCGGCGCGGTGGCCGGCGGTCCGTCGGTGCGGAATGCTGGTCCGATGGCGGAACCGGAACTGGTGGACGTGGTCGTGCTCGGGCTCGGCGTCGGCGGCGAGGAGGTCGCCGGCCGGCTCGCCGAGGCGGGCCTGAGCGTCGTCGGCGTCGAGCGGCGGCTGGTCGGCGGCGAGTGCCCCTACTGGGGGTGCATCCCGAGCAAGATGATGATCCGGGCGGCGAACGCGGTCGCCGAGGCCCGGCGGGTCGCCGAGTTCGCGGGCGAGGCCGACGTCCGCCCCGACTGGGCCCCGGTGGCGAAGCGCATCCGTGAGGAGGCCACCGACACCTGGGACGACCGGGTCGCGGTGGAGCGGTTCACCGGCAAGGGCGGCCGGTTCGTGCGGGGCAGCGGGGCGCTCGACGGCCCCGGCCGGGTCCGCGTCGGCGACCGGGTCTTCCAGGCCCGGCACGGCATCGTGCTCGGCACCGGCACCCGGCCCTTCGTGCCGCCGCTGCCCGGGCTGGCCGATACGCCGTACTGGACGAACCAGCAGGCCATCGAGGTCGAGGAGCTGCCGGGCAGCCTGCTGGTGCTCGGCGGCGGCGCGATCGGGCTGGAGCTGGCCCAGGTCTTCGCCCGGTTCGGCGTCGAGGTGACCGTGCTGGAGGCGTCGGGCCGGGTGCTCGCCGTCGAGGAGCCCGAGTCCTCCGAGGTGGCCGCCGCCGCCCTGCGCGCCGACGGGGTGCGGATCGCCACCGACGTACGCGCGGAGCGGGTCGACCACGACGGGCGGGCGTTCACGCTGCGGGCGGCGGGCGGGGCCGAGTTCACCGCCGAGCGGCTGCTCGTGGTCACCGGCCGCCGGGCGCACCTCGACGAGCTGGGCCTCGACACCGTCGGCCTCGACCCGGGCCAGCGGTTCCTCGCCGTGGACGACCGGATGCGCGCCGCCGTCGGGATCTGGGGCGTCGGCGACCTGACCGGGGAGGGCGCGTTCACCCACATCGCCATGTACCAGGCGGCCATCGTGGTCGCCGACGTGCTCGACCACGTCCGGCGGGCGCAGGCCGGCGCGGACGCCAGCGGCAGCGCCAGCGCGGTCGGCGGCGTGGCGCGCACGGAGGGCGCCGGGATCGCCGGCGGGGTGCCGCACGCCGACTACCGGGCGCTGCCCCGGGTCACCTTCACGGACCCCGAGATCGGCGCGGTCGGGCTCACCGAGCGCCAGGCCCGCGAGCGGGGCATCAACGTGCAGGTCGGGGTGAGCCGGCTCGACTCGTCCACCCGGGGCTGGATCCACCGGGGCGACGGGTTCGTCAAGCTGGTGGCGGACGCCGACCGGGGGGTGCTGGTCGGGGCCACCTCGGCCGGCCCGGCCGGCGGCGAGGTGCTGTCGGGCCTGGTGGTGGCGGTGCACGCCGAGGTGCCGCTGGCCCGGCTCCGGCACATGATCTACGCGTACCCGACGTTCCACCGCGCCATCGAGACCGCCCTGCGCGACCTGGCGTAGCCGGCCGGCCCTCAGGCGGGCGCGCCGTGGCGGCCCGCGCCGGCCGCGAACCGGGCCGCCCCCGCCGTCGCGTCGGCCGCGAGGGACGCCGCGCCGTAGGCCAGCTCCACCGCGAGGGCCTCCCGCTCGGGCAGGTTCGCGCCGGCCAGCACGGCCGCCCGGTCGTTGCGCAGGCACGCCTGCGGGTGCCGGGCGATCTCGGCGGCGAGCCGCTCGGCCTCCGCGCGGGCCGCACCCGGCGCGACCAGCCGGTTCACCAACCCCATCGCGTACGCCTCCTCGGCCGGCACCGGTCGGCCCGTGAGGATCAGATCCATCGCCCGGCTCTCGCCGACCAGCCTCGGCAGCCGGACGGTGCCGCCGTCGACCAGCGGCACGCCCCAGCGCCGGCAGAACACCCCGAGCACCGCGTCGGACTCGGCGACCCGTAGGTCGCACCAGAGCGCCAGCTCCAGCCCGCCGGCCACGGCGTAGCCGGAGATCGCGGCGATCACCGGCTTGGACAGCCGCAGCCGGGTCGGGCCCATCGGTCCGTCGCCGTCCGGCTCGACCCGGTTGCCGCTCGGCGTGCCGATCGCCTTGAGGTCCGCCCCGGCGCAGAACGTGCCGCCGGCCCCCCACAGCACGGCCACCGCCGCCGCCGGGTCGGCCTCGAAGGCGCGGAACGCGTCGGCCAGGGCCCGGGCGGTGGGACCGTCGACGGCGTTGCGGGACGCCGGCCGGTCCAGGATCACCGTGGTCACCGCGGCGGCGTGCTCGACCCGTACCCCCATCGGGACAGCATGCCCTGCCCGGGCGGCGACGCACCAGCGTGGACGGGATCCGGGCGGACGGCCGCGTGTTCGTACTTCGTACATCGGCTTCGCGCGGCGGACAGCCCGCTCCGTGGCCACTTCTCTCGTCTGCCGTCGACGGACACAATGCCCGCTGGAGGGTCGCGGACAGTGGTGAAGCGAATTCGCGCCGTACGCGTCGCGCCCGGGGTGCGGGTGAGGCGAGAGACGCCGGTCGGCGATGCGGGGAGAGGTCGTGACAGGAGGAACCAGGGCGGGGCCCTCGGCGAGCAAGCAGGTCGACTGCGGCGACGAGGCGCCCGCCGACCCGCCGGGGTCGTGGTCGCGGCTCGTCACGGACGACCCGGACGAGGCGCACCGCTGGCTGCTGGCGGCCTATCCGGAACACCGGCTACGCGCATTCGACCGTCGCGCGGGGGGAATCTTCCGGGCCGCCCACGCGCGGTTCGGCGCGACCAGCGTCGCCCGGGTGCGCTATCCGATGAACGCGGACAACGACGTGTCCACCCGGGACGTCGTCGGGGTGGCGGAGGTGCTCTCCGGTGGCTGGGGGGTCGACGTCGGGGCCGGGGAGGTGATGGCCGGCGCGGGCGGCCTGCTGCTGGTGCCGCCCCGGCGGACCAGGGCGATCCTGCACCGCGACATGGAGGTCGTCGCGGTGGAGCTGCCCCTCGCCGACGTGCGGCGGGTGGCGCAGGAGCGGTGCGGGCTCGCGCCGGTCGACCTGCGGTTCCAGGGGCTGCTGCCGGTGTCCCCGTCCGCCGCGCAGCTCTGGCGCAACACCACGCGCTATCTCACCCAGGTGGCGCTGCCGGGCGCCGCGTTCGGGACGAACGCCCTGGTGCAGGCGGAGGCGACGGGCCTGCTGGTGGCCGTCGCGCTGGCCACGTTCCCCAACACGACGATGACCGAGGCGCCGACGCGCGGCGCGGGGGCCGTCGCGCCGGCCGCGGTCCGTCGCGCGGTCGCCTACATCGAGCAGTACGCGGACCAGGCGCTGACCCTGACCGACGTGGCGGTCGCGGCCGGGCTGGGCGCGCGGGCGCTCCAGCATGCCTTCCGGAAGTACCTCGACACCACGCCGACGCGCTACCTGCGACGGGTGCGCCTGGAACGGGTGCACAGCGACCTCCAGGCCGCCGAGCCCGGCGCGGGCCTCACCGTGGCCGCCGCCGCCGCGCGGTGGGGCTTCGCCCACCTGGGCCGGTTCGCCACCGAGTACCGCCGGGCCTACGGGCAGCCGCCCAGCCAGACCCTGCGGGGCTGACGGACGGCGCGAACCCCGGCCCGTCGGCCGCGCCGGTCGCCGGCGGGGGAGGAACCGCCCCGGCGTGCCGTTGCGCGGCCCGCCCGCGCCGGGTGGCTAGGCTCCCTCGTGACTGAGGGATGTGGATAAGTGACTTGCAGTAATAATGGCCCGCCGGTGCTCACCCGGTTCTCGACCAGCGATCCGGCCGAGGCGGCGCACGTCTTCGAGACCTCGTACGGCCGCAGCGTGCGACTGGCCGCGGTGCCGACCGGGCTTCCGCTGCGCCACGACCGGTGGAGCACCGGCGCGTTCTGCATCGACGACATCAGCATCTCCCTGGACCTGCGGGTGCAGGCGGAACCGCTCGGGTACGTCCTGCTCGCCGCCCCCCGCCGGGGGTGCTTCGGGCACCGGTGCGACGGGGTCGACGAGCTGATCGGGCCCGGCGAGGTCGGCGTGCTCTACCAGCCCGACCTGCCCGGCTCCTCGTGGTCCAGCGACGTGGACGTGACCTCCGTCCTGCTGGACCTCTCGCTGTTCGACCAGGTCGCCCGCGTCGACCCGGACCGCCCGCTGGCCCCCCTGCGGTTCGCCAGCTTCCGGCCGGTCTGCGCCGATGCCCAGTGGCGGTGGCGGCGGACCGTCCGGTACGCGGAGTCCGTCATCGCCGCCGGTGGCGCGCCGGGCGCGTCCCCGCTCGTGCTCGGCGGCCTCGGCCGCCTGCTCGCCGCGGCCACGCTCGCCGCGTTCCCCAGCAACGCCGTCGTGGCGGACCGGTCATGCGACCGGACCGACGCCCACCAGGGGACCCTGCGCCGGGCGATCGCCTTCATCGAATCGGCCGCCGGGACCGACATCGGTCTCGTCGACATCGCCCGCGCCGCCGCCACCACCCCCCGCGCGGTGCAGCTCGCGTTCCGCAGTCAGCTCGGCACGACCCCGCTGGCCTACCTGCGCCGGGTGCGGCTCGATCTGGCCCGCCAGGAACTGACCCGGGCCGTGCCCGGCGACGGCGTCTCCGTGGCCGTGGTCGCCGCCCGCTGGGGATTCGCCGACCCGCGCCGCTTCGCCGCCCGCTATCTCGCCACGTACGGGGAGCTGCCCGGCCGGACGCTGCGCCGCTGACGCGGGTTAGCATCGCCGGCGGCACGATCATGCGAGGTGCCCCGCCTGCGCGGGGAGAATCGGGAAGCCGGTGTGAATCCGGCACGGGCCCGCCGCGGTGACCGGGGAGCCACCGTCCACGCGCGAGGAGCGCAGCCACTGGCCGTGCGGCTGGGAAGGCGGACGGGCAGGCGTCGATCCGGGAGTCCGAAGACCGGCCTCGCGTCGACCGCCCACCCGTCGAGGTGGGCCGAGCGCAGCGGGAGCCTGCCTGTGGAACTCTACGACGCCATCCGCCGCCGCCGGGACGTCCGGGCCCAGTTCACCGGGGAGCCGGTGCCGGCCGACGCCCTGCACCGGATCCTCGTCGCCGCGCACGCGGCGCCCAGCGTCGGCTACTCGCAGCCGTGGGACTTCGTCCTGGTCCGGGATCCCGCCGTCCGCCGCCGGTTCCACCGGCACGTGCAGGCCGAGCGGGCCGCCTTCGCCGCCACCCTGGACGGCGCGGCGGCCGAACGGTTCGCGCGTATCAAGATCGACGGGGTGCTGGAGTCGACGCTGTCGGTCGTCGTCACCTACGACCCGCAGCGCGGCGGCCCGGCCGTGCTCGGTCGGCACGCCATCGCCGACGCCGGCCTCTACTCGGTCTGCCTGGCCATCCAGAACCTCTGGCTCGCCGCCACCGCCGAGGGGCTGGGCGTCGGGTGGGTCTCCTTCTACCGGGAGCCGTTCCTCGCCGAGCTGCTGGGCGTGCCGGCCGGCATCCGGCCGGTGGCCTGGCTCTGCGTCGGGCCGGTGACGCACCTGGAGACCGTGCCCGACCTGGAGCGGCACGGGTGGCGGCGGGGCCGACCCCTCGCCGAGGCGCTGCACCACGACCGCTGGGCGCGACGGTCGGCTGACCGACCGAACAGCTAATTCAGGTACGTCTATGCGGCGGCTAGGCTGACGTCGCCCTGAGTCATCGCTTAGCTACGTCGGGAGGAGTTCCATGCGTACCACCGTCAAGGTCCTGGCCGCATCCGTCCTCGCCACCCTGGGTCTGGCCGCCGCCGCCACCCCGGCCCTCGCCGCCGCCCCGGCACCCTTCTGCGAGTCCGGCGCGTCGCAGTTCTACTGCGACGCCAGCAGCACCGGCACGACGACGTGGACCGTCACCTGGTACTCCGGCAGCGTCGGCACCTTCACGACCGCCGGGTCGACCCTCTTCGCCACCTGCCCGGCCAGCAACCTCGGCCACCCCGTACGGGCCAGCTACAGCTACTTCGACGGCAGCGCCACCCAGTACAGCGGGACCACCCAGTTCATCTGCCGCAGTGGCCCCTGGCTGTAGCCGGCCCCGTCCGGCGTACGCGCGGACCCGCGTACGTTGGAGACCCGCTGCGGCTGCCCGGTTTGCGACCGCTTCTGCCGGGAAGTCGGACGGAATGCGGGCACTCTTGACGAAACTCGAACAGGCCTCGACGCTGGACCGGACCGGTGACCGGCTGCAACGCGTCGTCCAGGCCACCCTGCGCCCGCAGCGGGTGCGTGACCTGCTGCACGGCGTCTTCATCGGTCATCCGCTGCACCCGGCACTGGTGCAGGTGCCGGTCGGCTCCTGGATCAGCGCGGCCGTGCTCGACCTGATGCCCGGCCAACGCCGGGCGGCCACCGCCCTGGTCGGGCTGGGCACCGTCAGCGCCCTCCCCGCGGCGATCGCCGGCCTCAACGACTGGGCGGCCCTCTCCCGGGAGCAGCGCCGCGTCGGACTGGTGCACGCCGCCGCCAACGCGGTCGGCCTCACCCTGTACGCGGGTTCGCTGGCGGCCCGGCTGCGCGGGCGGCACGGCACGGGGCGGGCGCTGGCGTACCTCGGGCTGGGCGCGGCGAGCGCGGGGGCGTACCTCGGCGGGCACCTCGCGTACAAGCAGGGGGCGCAGGTCAACCAGAGCATCTCCGAGCTGCACCGGATCGGCGAGGGCTGGCACCCGCTGGCGGACATGGCCAACCTGCCGCAACGGAAGCTGGTCACCCGCGAGGTCGACGACGTCTCGGTGATCCTCTACCGGCACGGCGACGAGGTCACGGTGATGCTGGAGCGCTGCCCGCACCAGAGCGGCCCGCTCGGCGAGGGCGACGTCACCGAGATCGACGGGCACGCCTGCGTCGTCTGCCCGTGGCACGGAAGCGCGTTCCGGCTCAACGGTGGCGAGGTCATGCACGGGCCGTCCGGTAACGACCAGCAGATCCTGCCGACCCGGGTGGTCGACGGGGTCCTGGAGGCCCGGCTGCCCTGAGCCCGGGCCCCGCCGCGCCCCGCGCGCCGGCTGGGGTCAGTCCCGGCGGTGCCGTCCGGTGACGAGGGCCCGCGCGCTGTTGGTGGCCCGGACGACCGCCGGCCGGCGGCGCAGGCCGAGAACCGCCCCGATCTGCGCCCCGACGATGCTGGCGACGGCGAGCACCGCCGAGACGGCGAGCGGCCGGTTCACCTGGTCGCCCGCGCCCGCCCGGGACGCTCCGGCGGCCATCGCCGGCTGCGGGCCGGAGGGCGGCTGGGCGACCTGCTGGGTGCCGTGCGACGAGCCGTCCGACGACGAACCGGCGGGCGGCTGGGCGGTGGAGGGGCCGGGGGCGGGGCGGGTGGCCCGTGGCGAGGTGGGCGAGGGCGGGATGGGCGAGGGCTGCGCCGCACCCGGCGCGTCGGCGGCGGGCGGGGTGCCGGGGGCCGACGGCGGCCGGGGGGTGACAGTACCGCCGGGGGTGGGCGTCGTGGGCCGGACCACCAGCTTCCCGGTGGCGTGCCGGCGGGCCCCGGCGTCGTGGACGCCGTCGGGCAGCGTGATCAGCTGCCCGGGGCGGATGCGGTCCGGGTCGCCCAGCCGGTTGAGCTTCGCCACGTCCCGGTAGCGGTCGAAGTCGTCGAGGTAGCGCTCGGCGACCTCGCCCAGGTAGTCGCCCTTCGCCACCCGGTACACCGCCGGCTCCGCCTCCTGCCGGAGCCCGGCCGCCGCGGCGGCCGGCGGCGTCGCGGCCCGGGCGTCGACCACCGGCAGCGCGGCGACCGGGCGGGCCGCCGGCGCCCCGGCGACGACGGCGGCGGGTGCGGCGGCGGGGTACGGGCCGGACAGCACGGTGGCCGCGCTGGCGGCGGCCGGGCTCGCCGCGATGATCAGGGCCACCGAGCCGACCAACGCCGCCGCGGCGCGCTGCTGCCGGCTCATGCCGGGCAGCCGGGGCGCCGGCCGGCGCAGCGTCTGCGCGCCCAGCTCCACGAGCACGGAGAAGGCGAAGGTGATCCAGCCGAACCAGCCGACCAGGGCCAGCGCCCGCAGGAAGAGCTGGCCGTCGTCGCGGCTGGTCAGCGTGGTGCCGACCTCGGCGAGGCTGGGCAGGTGGTCGGGCAGCGGGTTCCCGGCGAACGCGATCAGCGCCACCGGCCCCCCGACCAGCACGGCGATCAGCACGACCAGCGCGCCGAACCCGGTGAGTACCTGCCCGACCCGCCGTGCGGCGGAGCGACCCGGTGCGGCCATGGCGTGCCTTCCCTTCCTAGGGGCCCTCGGTGAGGGCGCGTGCGGTGGCCTCGCCGGAGACGGTGACGTCGGCGCCGAAGCCGAAGAAGCCGAGCAGGTAGCGGTCGTAGGTGACGGTGACCTGGACGCGGATGAGCTTCTCCCCGTCGACGACGGGGAACTCGACGCTGTGGTCGGTGGCGCCGGCCGCGGCGAGGTAACTCGTCACCGCCGCCCTGGCCGCCGCCTCGTCGATCTCCTTGCGGCCACCCTGGATGGCCTTCGCCCGGTCGATGGACTGGCCGCCGGTGCGGGCCGCCTCGGCGGCCAGGTTGTCGGCCAGCTGCCGGGAGCGGAGCTGGCCGGCGCCGTCGAAGGCCAGGCCGATGATCGCGAGGACGCCGATCATCGCCGCCGCCAGGAACAGGCTGACCCGGCCGTCGTCGCCGCGCCACCGACGCCCCGCCCCGTCGACGCGGGCGGAGCCCGCACCCCCGCCCCCGCCGGTGGCGCGGGTGGAGCTCGCACCCTCGCCCCGGTCTTCGGCTGGGTCGGGGTGCGCGGCCGCACCGGGGACGCGGGCGGTCACGACCGGCTCCGGTAGCGGTCCAGCGGGGAGGTGAAGCTGGCCGAGATCGTCCGGCTGGCCGCCATGTCGGGCAGCAACGCCAGGTCGATGTCGGTGAAGGAGACGGTGCAGGTGACCTGCACCGTCACGGCGGCCGTCGTGCCGGGGCCACTGTCGAACGCCTCGGCGAAGCTGGTCGGCGAGCCGCCCACCGAGCCGCGCAGGGTGAGCGAGGGCTGGCCGGCGCAGTTGGCCCGCTGCCAGTCGAGTTGGCTCTGCGCGGCGGCCAGGGCCTGCTCGCGGGCGGTCTCGGCGTCCCGGGAGATGGACGCGGCGCGGGCGGCGTCGTGCGCCGCCGACTGGACGGCCTCCTGCGCGATCGCGGTACGCCCGGCGACGCCGGCCAGCACCATCAGCCCGATGAACGCGGGGGCGAGGACGGCCACCTCGATGGCGACCGAGCCGTGCTCGGCTGCGGGGCGACGGCGGCGGCTCATCCGGTCGTCCACCGTTCGATCGTGCCGTGCGCGGTCTGGCGCACCGGGAAGCTGACGCCGGGAATGACCGACAACGAGTCCCCGCTGACCGTGCAGGTCACCTCGGCGACGCCGGTGACGCAGGCGGGCCCCGGCTGGTCCCAGCCGACCAGCCAGTCCCCGGCGGCGGTGAGGAAGTCGACTGCCCGCGCCTCGCCGGCCCCGGCGGGGGCCTCGTACAGGCGCTGGGCGTTGACCGCGCTCTGCGCGGCGTTGAGCGCGGTGGCGCGGGCGACGAACCAGGCGGCGACCTGGATCGAGGCGAACAGCAGCACGAGGATCGCCGGCATCACCACCGCCAGCTCCACCGGGTTTGCCCCCCGGTCCGCCCCGCCGCCGGCGAGCCGCCGCCGGACCGCCCGGCCGAGCCGTAGACCGCTGGTGAGCTGCCGCCGGGCCGCCCGGCCGAGCCGTACGCCGCCGGCGAGCCGCCGCCGCGGCGCCCGCCGGTCGGGACCGGCCCCTGGCCGGGGTGGCCCGTGGCGACGCAGGCCGGCGGGCCGGTCGGCGGGTGCCGACCGGCTCCGGTCCACGAAGGCGGTGCGGTGGGTCATTACGGTGCCGTCGGGGCCTGGTGGTCGGGGATGTTGCTCATCCAGTCGTTGGCCTTGGCCAGGGCGAAGCCGGTGACGGCGATCGCCACGGCGACCAGCCCAAAGATGATCACTGCGGTCGGGACAGGACTGTCGCCCCGCTCGCCGTCGCGGCGCAGTTCGGCCAGCCGTGTGGTGAGCGCAACGTGCAGGTAGGCGATGAGGTGCATGGCGTGCTCCTTCGGAGGGGGAGGGGTTTCACAACCGGGCGAGGAACGGATAGACGGCGAAGCCGAGCAGCACGAAGACCAGCAGGGAGCCCGGAATGTCCAGCCGGCTGGTGACGCCCTCGGCGCGGGCCAGGTTGTCGGTGCGGATCTGGTCGCGCAGGGAGTCGGCCCGGCTGCGCAGCGTCTCGTGCACCTGCGCGCCCTCGCTGCCCGACGAGCGCATGATCGCCCCGACGTCGCCCAGCTCCGGGATGCCGATCCGGTCGGCCAGCTCGCGCAGCTCGTCCCACGGCGAGTGCATCTGCATCTGGGCGATCCGCAGCGACTCCCGGATCCGGTCGAACACCCAGCCGTCGCAGACCGCCGCGGCCCGCTCCAGCGCCTGCACCGGGCCGTGCGCGGCCGAGAGCTGCAACGCCACCAGGTCCAGGTAGGTGCAGACCGCCTGGCGGAACTCGTCCCGGGCGGCGTCCGCGCGGGTCAGCACGCTGCGGTGCGCGATCAGGGCGGCGACGAACGCCATGCCGAGGCTGCCCAGCAGCGGCACGGCCAGCGGCACGGACACGCCGCCGAGGAAGAGCACCGCGCCGAGGAAGGTCGGGGTGACCAGCCCCACCAGGGCGGAGAGCAGCAGGGACAGGGCGTACTGCTCGGGGGTGCGGTCGAGCAGGGCGAGCTGCCGGTGCGGCGGGCGCAGCCAGCGGGCGAACCCGCCGATCCAGTCGGGCCCGCGCCCCGTGGCGGCCCGGCCGGTGCCCGGCGGCTGGTGCAGCCGGCGCAGGGCGGGGCCGAGCGCCGGTGCGGCCGGCAGGGCCTCCCGGACCACCAGGAACAGCCCGAGGCCCACCGCCGCCCCGCCGACGACGGCCAGGGTGAGATGCCAGTTGAGGATCATCCGATCGCCTCCGCCGGGTCGGGGGCGGGCAGGAAACGCGCCGGCCGGGGCGGCTGGCTCATCGACCGCACCCAGGCCAGCAGCCCGACGAACGCCGCGCCGAGCACGAACATCACGACCTGCCCGACCGGCGTCCCGTACGGGCGGACGTAGTCGGTGTTGACCAGCCCGTACGCGACGGTCAGCAGGGTCATCCCGGTGAGGAAGCGCACCGCGAAGCGCGGCTGGGTGCGCTTGGCCTCGATCTCCCGCCGGGTGGCGACCTCGGCGGCGGCGGCACCCGCGATCGAGCCGAGCACGTCGCCGAGCCGCTCGCCCCGGTCGGACAGGTGCAGGATCAGCGCCGCGACGACCTGGTCGCACACCGGGTCGCCGATCTCGTCGGCGAACGCGAGCAGCGCCGACTTCGCCAGCCAGCCGGCCTGGAGGCGGGCGGCGAGCAGGCGTACCTCCTCCTGGATCTCCGCCGGAGCGGTGGCCAGCGTGCCGAGGATGGCCTGCTGGAGGCCCTGACCGGTCGACGAGACGTCCTTGAGCCGGCGGGTCCACTCGCCCACGGCCTCGATCCGGGCGATGGCCCGCTGCTCGGCCCGGCCGACGGTGAACAGCCACGGCGCGCCGGGCACCGCCACGGCGACCAGCAGGCCGACCACCGGCAGCCCGGTGAGCAGGAACGCCAGGGCGCCGGCCAGCACCGCCCCGCCGAGCAGGAGCTGGTGGTTGCGCCGCTGCCGGGGCGTGCCGGAGCCCAGCCAGAGCCGGCTCAGCCCACCGCCGGACCCCGCGCCGGGGGCCGGACCGGCCGGTCGGGTGGTGCCGACCAGCGCCACGACGGCGAGCACCAGGCCGGCCACGCACGCCGCGCCGGAGACCACCGCGATCAGCTCGATGTCGGCGGTCACCGGGCCACCACCCGCGCACCGAGCCGGGTGTGCCGGGGTCGCCGCCACGCGCCCGTGCCGGCGTCGATCCACCGGCCCAGCAGCCGGGCGTCGTAGCCCACCCGCAGCAACTGGTCGCGGACGCGTTCCGGCAGGTGCCGGGGGACCGCCCGGCCGTCCGGGCCCGGACCGAAGACCGTGGTGGTGGTGATCCGGCTGCCCTCGCCGACGCCGATGACCTCCTCGACGTGGGAGACGAAGCGGTGCTTGCGCCCGCCGATCGCGGTCTCGTCCTCGACGGTGACGTAGACGATCAGGTCGAGGGCGTTGCCGGCCATCCGGCGGGCCTGGTCGACGGTCATCTCCCGGCCGTGGGAGAGCGCCAGCTCGACGATCCGCTCGCCCACCCCGCCCGGCGACCGGGCGTGGATGGTGCACATCGACCCCCGGCTGGTGGTCATGGCCTGGAGCATCGGCACGATCTCCCGGGACCGCACCTCGCCGACGATGATCCGCAGCACGCCCATCCGCAGCGAGACGGGGATCAGGTCGGCGATGCTCACCTCGCCGGCCGGGCGGCCGTCCAGCCCGCGTTCGCCGTGCCCCTCGCGGGCCTCGAAGCTCATCACCGCCCGGTGCTTGTGCCCCCGGCGGGTGGGCAGCAGCTCCCGGCTCTCCTCCAGCAGCACGTACGGCTCGTCGGCCGGGATCTCGTCCATCAGCGCCCGGATGACGGTGGTCTTGCCGGCCCCGGCCAGGCCGGCGACCATGATGTTCAGCCCGGCCCGCATGGACGCCCGCAGGAAGTCGCGCAACAGCGGGTCGATCATCTCGTCCAGGTCGCCCCGGCCGCCGGCGATGTCGTCGAGGCTCACCTCGAGGGTGTTGTGCTTGCGGATCACCGCGTACGGGCGGTGGCTGACCAGGAACACCGCGGCGAGCCGGCTGCCGTCGGGCAACTGGAGGTCCAGGGTCGGCTTCGAGGTGGACAGCGACCGCTCGGTCGCCCCGGCCCGGCGGGCCGCCGCCTGGAGGATCTCCACCAGCTCGTCGTCGCTGTCGGCGATCGGGTCGGCCCAGTCGACCCCGCCGCCGTGCCGGGTGATGCGCACCTGGTCGCAGCCGAGGATGTGCACCTCCTCGATGCTGCCGTCGACCAGCAGCGTCTGGAGCCGCCCCAGGCCGACCAGCTCGGCGGTCACCTGGTCGAGCAGCAGCCGCTCCTCGCCGGCGGCCATCGGGGTGCCGGCCCGGCGGACCGCATCGGCGTATTCCGCGACCACCGCGACGGCGAGCTGGGCCCGCTCGACGTCCTCGGCGTCGGCGTCGAACTCCCGACCGCGCTGCCACAGGGTGAGCCGCTCGCTGAGCTCGCGGCGCAGCTCGCGTACCACCGCGAAGTCGACCCGGGGCCGGGGCGGTGCCGGCGCGACGGGCGGTGCCGGCGCGGCCCCCGCCGGCGGCGCAGGCTGCGGATGGCCGCCCGGCGGGAGGGTCGGCGGGCCGCCGGCCGGCGCGGGGGCGAGCGGCGGCGCGATGGAGGTCGCGGCGGGCTGCCGCGCCACCCGGGGGTCGTGCGACACCGGCTCAAACCGCACCCGGCACCCCCTGGGTGACGGGCCAGGCCAGCCGCGCCCGGCGGCGGTCCAGCAGCGCCCGGACCGGCACCTCCAGGGCGCCGGCCGCGCGCATCAACGGCCGTCCGGCCCGCAGGGTCCCGCCGAGGGTCAACACCTCCGCGGTACGCGGGTCGTCCGGCAGCCGCGCGATCACCGGCAGCCGCAGCGCCTTGCTGATCTCGCCCCGGCCGTGGCCGTCGCCGACCGGCAGCAGCCGCAGCGTGCCCGGCGGGACCCGGTGCTCGGTGAAGTCCCGTTCGATCGCCCGCACCATGGCCTGCGTGGCGGAGAGGTCGGGCAGCCGCGCCCGGGTGACCAGGAGGACCACGGCGGCGGCGCGCAGGATCGGCCACGGCGGGCCGGCGACCTGGAGCCGACCGCAGTCGACGAGCACGTCGTACGGGGGGTCGCCGCGCTCCAGGTCGAGGAAGAAGTCGGTGAACCGCTGCCAGAGCGGGGCGACGCTGCCGGCCTGGGCCGGGTCGACGACGCCGGGCAGCAGCAGCCGCTCCCGGCGCGGGGCGTCCAGGTCGACCAGTTGCGACCAGAACGCCGTCTCCAGGCTGCCGTCGCGCAGCTCCCCGACGGCCAGCTCGCCGATGCCCCGGGGCCCGTCCAGCGCGCCGCCGAGATAGCCGGCGAGGATCGAGCCGCCGGCCGGGTCGCACTCGGCGAGGATCAGCCGCCGGTGCCAGGTCAGGGCGCAGGCGAGCGCGGACGCGGTGACGCCCGGCGAGCCCTTGGCCGAGACCAGCGCGATGATCGCCATGCTCAGGCCGCCCGGGTCAGCACGACCGCGATCCGGCTCTGGGCGGCGAGCGCCACCACGGCGGGCACGTCGCGGGCGGTGAGCGCGACGTAGACCACGACGCTGCTGGTGCTCGGGGTGGCCGTGTCGATGACGGTCGCCTCGAACCGGGTGCTGGAGGCGGACTGCCCGCCGGAGCTGCGGTCCGGGGTGCTGACCAGCAGCACCCGGTCGCCGGGGTGCAGCCGTTTCGCCGGCACGCGGCCCGGGGCGAGGTCGAGCGCGAGCTGCTGCTGGCCGGGGCCGAGCAGCGGGTCGTCGGTGAGCTGGCCGAGGGTCAGCAGGGTGCCCGGGGTGAGTGCGACGGCCGCCCGCATGCCGACCACGTCGTCGAGCTGGGCGGCCGGCACCGGCCGCAGCCCCTGGCCGCCGGCCACCTGCACGGTGACCAGGTCGTCCACGCCCAGCGTGCGGCCCACCTCGACGGCGCGGGCGACCGCCAGGTAGCTGCCGGTGGCCCGCACGGAGGTCACCGCGAACGCCGCGCCGAGGCCGCCGAGGGCGATCAGCAGCACGGCGAGGCCGAGCAGGCCGGGCCGGACGCGCCGCTGCCGGACCACCCGGGGCGGTGCGACGGGAGCGTCCACCGGCTGCCCGGCTGCGTTGCGCGTAGCGAGACTCACCGCGTCACCACCTGAAGTTCGTCGATCTGGATCTGGACGGTGCCGCTGGTGCGGGTCTGCGGGATCTCGCCGCGCACGCCGTTGGTGGCCGTCCAGTCGACGGTCCAGTGGGTCGTGGCGAAGATCCGGTACGTGCCGGCCTTCGGGTAGCCGCCGTCGTAGCCGCAGTCCGGCGAGGGGCCGCCGGCCTTCGGGCCCTGCGGGTCGTACGGGGTGCCGGGGCCGTGGCAGGTGACCTTGTCGCCGTTGCCCATGTCCCACACGATGTCGTCGACCTTCGCGGTGATGCTCACCGTGAGGCCCCGGTCGGAGGCCGAGGCCTCCAGGGTGCCGAAGTAGGCCTTGCCGGGGCTCGCCCACATCCACACCGGCAGGCCGACCAGCCCGGGGCCGATGCTCTTGCGGGGCGCGACGGTCGCCCGGGGCGGCAGCAGCGAGATCGAGGCGAGCGCCCGGCGGGCCAGCTCCTCCGGGTCGGGCGGGGTGCCGTAGCCGGGCGGTGGCGCGTCCAGCAGAACCTCGTGCTGGGTGCCGAGGTCGCCACCGTTGCAGGTGGCCGTGTACCACTGCTTGCCCTCGGGCGTGCCCTCCGGCTGCGGCTGCGACAGCTTGTAGTAGCAGCCGTCGCCGTTGTTGAACCAGCCGAGGACGTCGTCGTAACAGGCGATGACCCTGCCGTTCCACTGGCACGTGCCGCTGCCGCCGCTCGATCCGTCGCCGTCGCCGGGGTCCCCGCCGCCGGGGTTGCCGGGGGTGCCCGGGTCGTCGTCCCAGACGTCGCAGTCGTTCTGGCCGATGGGGCACTCGACGCCGCCCTCGCGGGCCGCCGCGACGGTGGCGGTCGGCGGGGCCGCCGCGACGGCGAGCGCGAGGACCACGCCGATCGCGGCCAGCAGCCGTGCGGGGTGGGGCGTGGCCAGCAGCCGCCCGGGGCGGGGTGCGGAGGGCAGGCCGGGGCGGGCGGCGGGCGGTCGTGCCGGGCGGGCGGCGGAGTCAGCCACGCGGTGGGCCCACCGGGTCAGCACGGCTGGTCCTCGTGGCCGGCACCGTAGTTGATCAACCACCGGCCGTGGTACCGGGTGGCCGTCGCGGTGGCCAGGTGCCGACCGCCGCCCGAGCCGGGCACCACCCGTTTGGTCTTGGCGTCGACCAGCCGGTAGCCGGTGGTGTCCAGGCAGTCCTGGATCTCCACGGTGGCGGGGACGGAGTCCAGGCTCACCGAGGTGACGGTGGGGTCGGAAACGAAAGTTCCGGTACGCACGGCACCGTGCTCCTTAGCTTCGCGAATTGCCAGTCGGACCCTGGTCAACAACGGGTCGGCCAGGAATTTGGCCAGTTCGGGGTGGCGTGGATCGCTGCGTCGGCTCGCCGCCCGTGATGCCGCGAGATATCCGGAATAGGCGGCGAGCGCCGCCTCGCGGGCCGCCCGTTCCTCCGCCGCGGAATGGGTCGCGGTGGCGCTCGGCCCTGCCGTCGCGTGGGGCCGCGCGGCGGCTTCCGGCTTCGCGCCGCAGGCGGCCACCGGTGCGGCGGTCAGGGCCGTGACCAGTAAGATCATCCATCGGCCGGGGCGCCGTGTTCGCAACGCCGTGCCTCCTCGCTGGCGACCCGGGTCGGGGGGTGCACCGACCGTCTCCGGGGCATGCGGCAGTGCGCCCCGGATCGACTCATCCGGGCCTTTCTGTCCACCGCCGTATTTACCTGTGCTGATCTTCCAAGAGCCGTGCACCGATGTCTTCTGTGGCCTCCGACGCCTCATGCTGGGGTTGCGCCGTACTCAAGGGGCGAGCATAAGCTGGCGTCCGGCATTGCAACAGAGGCAATCTGTTCGAATACTCTGAGTGACGAGCGGCGGTGATCGCGGATGGCGGGAGTCGATGTCCTGTGTCGCGCCCCGTTGCTGTACGGTGGCCGCCGTCACAGTGTCGAGGTGCCGACGGCGGTTGGTCCGTTCGGCGCGAATGGCGGCCCGCTCCAGGTGGGTAGGCCCGAATTGCCCCCCGGCCGACGGGGGAACGCCGCCAGTTGGGTGTCCCAGCTGGACGCCGACCCGGTGGGGCGGGCGACCGTCGGATTCCGCACCATCCGCTACACGTCGGCAAGCCGAGAGTTACTCACCGTGTCGCCCCGTCCCGGGGTGTCCCGGTCGTGGAGCCGGGCGTGACCGGGGAACGGCTGCGGCGACCGCCGCTCCCGGCCCGCGCGCCGGGCCGGCTCTCCCGCGTACGCCTGACGGCCACCCTGGCCGGCACGCCGCTGCTCCGCCTCGCGGTCGCCCGGTACGCCGTACCATCGGGGGAACCGGACCGGACGGCCTGCCCGCGCTGCGGCACGCCGCTCGGCCTCGACCGGCCCTGGCCCGCGCTCGGCCCGGCGGCGCGGTGCGGCGGCTGCCGGGCCCGGGTCGGCGCACCGCCCGGGACGGTCGAACTCGCCGCCCTGGCGGCCCTGGCGGTGCTCGTGGCGGTGCCCGGCGCGCCGGTCGAACGGGCGGCCCTCGCCTGGTGGCTCTGCTTCGCGGTGCCCCTGGTCGCAATCGACGTGGCCGTGCACCGGCTGCCCGACCGGCTCACCTGGCCGGCCGCCGCCGGAGTCCTGGCCCTCTACGGCGTGGCTGCCGCGACCTCGGCGGGGGTCGCCCCCTGGCTGCGCGCCGCGCTCGCCGGGGCCGGGCTGGCGCTGGCCTTCGCCGCCACCACCCTGCTGCTGGGGCGGCGCGGCTTCGGCCTCGGCGACGCCAAGCTGGCGCTCGGGGTGGGCGCGCTGCTCGGCTGGCACGGCTGGCCCGTGCTCGTCCTCGGCCTGCTGGTGACGTTCACGCTGTCCGCGCTGACCAGCCTGGCGCTGCTGCTGGCCCGCCGGGTCCGCTGGTCCAGCCACCTGCCGTTCGGCCCGTTCCTCGTTCTCGGCGCGGTCGCCGCCCTGCTGCTGGCCCGCTGACCGACCCGCCCCGGGCTACGCCTGCTGCCCGCCGCGCCGCCCTGCCGCGCCCGCTGCCGGCCGCCCTGCCGTGCCCGCTGCCGCGCCGCCCTGTCGTCGCGCTCGCTCCGGTCGTGAGAAGGGGACCCTTCTCTACCGTGTGCGTTAACAGGGGGCCCCTCCTTTCACCGGGCGGGCCAGGCGGCGCAGGAGTTCGGCCGCCGGCCGGGCCAGCAGCGGTGCGCCGACGCCGGTGACGAGCGCGCCGAGCAGCAGGCCGGCGAGCACGTCGTGCGGGTAGTGCACCCCGACGAAGACGCGGGAGAACGCGGCGAGCGCGGCCAGCGGGACCGCGTACCAGCCGAGCCGGGGGTGGAGCAGGACGATCGCGGCCGCCAGCGCCCCGGCGATCGTCGAGTGGTTGCTCGGGAAGGACCAGTCGCCCACGGGCGGACACCGTTCGGCGATGATCAACAGATCGGTCGGGACGCGGCAGGGGCGGTCCTGGTCCACGACGGTCTTGAGCAGCTCGCTGCCGCCGTACGCGAGGACCACGGTGACCGGCGCGGCCACGGCGAGGGCCAGGTTGCGCGGCCCGGCGCCCAGCTTGGGCAGGGCGGCCGCGACGAGGAGCAGCCCGAGCAGGACGATCGACCACTCGGTGAAGTGCGCGGCGAACCACTGGACCGGCTCGGGCGTGCCGTCGGCGAAGCGGACGACCTCACGGTACAGACCATCGCTGAAGGGTGGAACAGGTGACAAACCAGCGTTGATCATGACTCAGCCTACCAAAAGTTCACCTGCCGTTTACCGGGCCCTGTGCGAGGAAACTGACCGGGTCACCGCAGCGCCGGATCTGCCGCCGAGCTGCGGCTGGCCGGGGCAACGTTCCCCTGGCGGACCCTCGGCGGTGGGAGCTTCCCGACCCCGGGCCCGGAGCCGCCGTCCCCACCCGGCCGCCGCCCCGCCGGGCGGTAAGGAGGGGCCCCTTGTTAACGCATACGGTAGAGAAGGGTCCCCTCCTTACACCTGAGGCGAGCCCGCTTACGCCGGGGGCGGGGACGCTTACGCCGGGGGTGCGGCCGGGCCGGGGACGGGCTGCTGCACCACGCCGGACATCCGCTCGACGACGTCCTCCAGCGCCTCGAAGGCGTACGCCCAGTTGTGGCACTTGAAGCTGCGCAGCCCGTCGATCGGGGTCCGGCAGTCGACGCAGTGCACCCCGGGGATCGCGTCCGGGACCTCGGTGTTGACGTACCGGCGGTCGCCGAGGATCACTCGGGCGATCATCGCGGGGTCGTGCACCCCGTGCAGGGCCGACGAGACGATGTCCAGCCAGGTCATCCGCCGGCCGCACTTCGGGCAGTCCGGCTCGTCGCCGCTGACCCACAGCGGCGCGCCGATGCTGCGCGCGGGCATGCCGAGCAGCTTCTCGATCCGGCGCACGTCGTGTTCGGGGGTGACCCAGCGGTGCCGGCCGGGCAGCGAGGCCGGTGAGTCGTACACAGCGCGGAACAGGACCGGATCGACCTCGACGGTCTCCCGCTGGCGGGTCATGGCGACCTCCTCGACCTTGCGGCGTCGGCCCGGCCGACGTCCGCAGCCCACCGTCGCCCGGGTGGTCGACGGACACAACCGGATCAACGACACGGCGGGGCCGTGGGCAGCCGCGCGGGGTGCTAGACATTCAGGGCGCGCTCATTGCGGGTCGCCACGCGGCAGGCCCGGACCGCTCCCGTGGAGGACACCGTGACCAGCGAGCCGGCACCGACCGCGACGAGCCGCGGGCCGACGGGCCGCGGGCCGACGGGCCCCGCGCCGGCGAGCCCCGGGCCGACGAACTCCGCGCCGGCGAACTCCGCGTCGGCGACCCCACCGCCCGCGGCCCCCTCCGCCGCGGGCGTCGAGAGCAGGCCGAACGTCGCCCGGATGTACGACTACTATCTCGGCGGCTGCCACAACTTCGCCGTCGACCGGGCCGCCGCCCGTCAGGTCCTGGAGATCTTCCCCGACACCGGGGTCGCCGCCCAGACCAACCGGGCGTTCCTGCGCCGCGCCGTGCGGTACGCCGCGGAGCGGGGCGTGCGGCAGTTCCTCGACATCGGCGCGGGGCTGCCCACCCAGGGCAACGTGCACGAGGTGGTGCAGGCGGTGGCCCCCGACTCCCGGGTCGTCTACGTCGACTACGACGAGGTCGCCGTCGCGTACGCCCGGCGGTTGCTCGGGGATGCGGCCCGCACGGTCGTCGTCGAGGGTGACCTGCGGCGGCCCGACGAGCTGCTGGCCCACCCCGACGTGACGGCGTCGATCGACTTCACCCGGCCGGTCGCGGTCCTGCTGGTGGCGGTGCTCCACTTCGTGCCCGACGCGGAGGATCCCTACGCGGCCGTCGCCCGGCTGCGCGACGCCACCGCCCCCGGCAGTCAGCTCCTGCTGTCCCACCTGACCCTCGACGGCGCGCCGCCGGTGCCCGCCCAGCAGGGCCGCGCCGTCTACCAGCAGAGCACCGCGCCGCTGGTGCCCCGCACCCGCGCCGACATCCTGCGCTTCTTCGACGGGTACGAGCTGGTGGAGCCGGGCCTGTCCTGGCTTGCCGACTGGCGTCCGGACGGCGAGCCGCGGGCGGGGGTGTCGCACGGCTTCGGTGGGGTGGGCCTCCGCCGCTGAGCCGCCCGGCCGGGCCGCAGGGCTGCCCCCTCCGGAGGAGGGTGGGGCCCGGCGGGTCGTCGGGCCCCACCCCGGTCCCCTACAGGTCGCCGGGGCAGACGGTGTGGTTGATGGTCGAGTAGGCGGTGCGGATGCCGTACTGGAAGTCGTCGAGACAGTTGCCGTAGACGACCATCCCGACCTGCACGGTCTTGCTGGCGTCGGAGTAGTAGGTGATGGTGATGCTCTCGTTGTCCTTGGGGTACGGGAGGGCGTGGGCGGGGCTGGCCACGACCGCCGTGGTGCCGGCGACCGTCAGCAGGGTGGCCACCACGGCGTTCCGCACGAGCTTCTTCACTGAGGCACCTCTCGATCGAACGAGCTGGATGCGTAGATGATAGTCGTCTGTCGATCAATGGCGAAGGTGTGGCGGCGGTGGCTATCGTGCGACCATGCCGACGACGGACGAGCCGTGACCGGGCGGGCCGTGACCGGACGGGCTGTGACCGGACGGGCTGTGACCGGGCGGGGCGCCGCCGCGGGCCACGGCGGGGCAGCGGCGGACCAGGTGCCATGAGCGACCCAGACGACGGAGCACGCCTGGCCGGGGCCCTGTCCGACCGGCTCGCCGCCCTCACCTTCGTCGACCTCACCACCGAGCGGGTGACCGAGCTGCTCGTCGACACGATCGCCGACTGGGGCGCGGCGCAGGGGTGGCGGGTCTACCGCCGGGCGGCCAGCGTCATGCCGCTGCCGCCGCCGATGTCCGGGCAACGGTCGGTCGTGGACGTCGCCTGTGCCCGGCCGGCCGCGCCGCCGGTGGTGATCGAGGTCGACCACACCGACCGGCGTCGCACGGTCGAGAAGCTGCGCGCCGAAGCCGCCGCCGGGCGGGTGCCCATCTGGGTGCGCTGGGGTTCCCGTGGCTTCGCCGCACCGCCGGAGCCGGTGCGGATGGTCACCCTCACCGTCACTGCACGGCGCGCGGAGGCGGGCATACGCCTGCACTCCCGCCAGCCGGCGAGGCAGCTCCCGCCGCCGGAGCACCACGTCGAGCCGATCACCGCCGGCGCGCCGGATCCCCTCTTCGGCCCCGCGAACGCGGGCTGAGCCGGCCACCTGCCTGAGCCAGCCACCTGCCTGAGCCGGTCGCGTCGCCTGGTCGAGGCTGTCCCTGGTCGGGTCGTGTCCCCTGGTCAGGCCGCGCCTCGGTCGACCATGCTGAACGTCGTGCCGACCGGGGCGTCGCCGAGGACCTCCACGTAGATCTTCTTCTGGCTGGGGCTCCACTGCACCACCCCGTACTTCTCGCTGACGATGGCGTAGGAGGTGCGTCCCTTGTCGTCCTTGCCTTCGCGGGAGATCCCGAACAGGGTGGCGTCGGTCGGCTGGCAGTCGGTGCCCACCAGGGACGCGTACCCCGCCGAGTCGATCTTGACGCCGAGGCACGGCTGGTGCGCGATGTCCGGGTTCAGCGACCGGATCAGGTAGTCGACGCCGACCGGTTCGAGCACGAAGAGGGCGTCCCGGCCGGTGCCGTCCCCGACGTGGACCTTGCCGTCGTACGGCAGCGAGAGGTCACGGTCGATCTCCACGACGTGCAGCAGGATGCGTCGCTGCCCGGCCAGCATGGCCCGGGTGCGGTCGGCCTCGGCGGACGACGGCGACCCGCTCGGCGTGCCCGAGGCGGGTGCCGGCGTGGTGGAGGCCGGGCCGGTCGTCGCCGGCCCGCCGACCGAGGTCGACCCGTTGGGGCCCGGCTCGAACGGGCCCAGCAGGCGCGGGCCGAACAGGAAGGCGGGCACCAGCACCGCGCTCACCGCCGCGGTCACGCCCAGCCCGGTGAGCCACCGACGCCGCGTCGAGCCCGTGCGGCCGGTCGTGCCCGCCCCCGACGGCGCGGACCCCTCGCCCCGGTCGCCGCCGGCCGCGTGGGGCGCGCCCGCCGCCGACGCCACGCCCGGGGCGGCCGTGGGCGGCGCGCTCCGGACGCCCGCCCCGCCCCCCTGGCCCGCCGCGGTCAGCAACCCGTCGAGCAGTTCCCGGGCGGTGGGCCGGGCGGCGGGGTCCTTCTCCAGCGCCCGGGAGACCAGCTCCCGCAGCGGCCCGTCGAGGCCCGCCAGGTCCGGAGGCTGGGTGAGGATCCGCATCGCGATGGAGGTGGCGGAGTCGCCCCCGAACGGGTTGCGGCCGGTGGCCGCGTGGGCGACCAGGGCGCCCCAGGCGAAGATGTCGGCGGCCGGGCCGGCCGGCTGGCCGGACGAGGTGTCCAACCGCTCCGGGGCCATGTACGACACCGTCCCGACCAGCTGGTTGGTCCGGGTGTGCTGGCTGGTCGCCTCGAACGCGCGGGCGATGCCGAAGTCGATGACCCGGATCCCGCCCGGCGCGACCAGGACGTTCGCCGGCTTCAGGTCGCGGTGGATCACCCCGGCGCCGTGGATCGCGGTGAGCGCCGTGGCCACCCCGACCGCGATGCTGTGCAGTCGCGCCGCGCCCAGCGGCCCGTCCTCCCGGAGCAACTGGGCCAGGCTGGGGCCCTCGACGTACTCCACCACCAGGTACGGCGGGTCGTGGTCCGGGTCGGCGTCCAGGACCTCGGCGGTGCAGAACGGCGGGACCTGCCGGGCCCGGTTCACCTCGCTGCGGAACCGGGCCCGGAACTCGTCGTCGTGCGAGAGCTCCGGGCGGACGACCTTGACCGCCACCCGCCGCCCCTGCGGCGAACGGGCGAGGAAGACGCTGCCCATGCCGCCGTCGCCGAGCCGGCCGAGCAGCTCGTACCCACCGAGCCGGGCCGGGTCGCCGGGCCGCAGCCCGTCGTTCACGCCGGATGCCCGCAGGCCGCGACCACTGCGCGAACCATCTTGCCAACCACCCGTTCTCCTCAGGCCGCTCGGACGCCACCCGAAGCCTAGCTGCCGCCCCACCCAGCCCCGTCGATGCCGTCCGGCGGCAGGCGGGCCGCAGGGCTGGGGCGACGTGGGAGCGGCCGGCAGGCGCCGTCCCGCCCGCCGCGCCCCGGCCGCCCGGTGCGTCCGCCGCGTCCCGGTGCGTCCGCCGTGCCCGGCGCCGCGGCCGGTGTACGGCGGACCAGCGGGCGGCCTGGCCGGGGCGTCTTCGGCCGCGCCCGTGCTCAGGCCCGGCGGCCGCGGTTGGCCTGCTCGAAGATGTCGAGCAGGTCCAGCAGCGTCCTGCGCTGCTGGTCGGTGAAGGCCGGGTCGCGCCGGACCGCCTCGCGGGCGCTCACCCGGGGCCCGCCGTCCTCGTCGGTAGAGGCGGCCGGCGGGGCCGGCGTGCGGCCGGCGAGCCGGTGCGCCTCGGTGAGGTCGATGTCGAGGGCCTCCGCGAGGGCGTTGACGACGCGGGCGGTGGGCGGTCGCCTGCCGGCCTGGAGGCGGTCGACCGTCGTGCGGGCGACGCCGGTCCGGGCGCGTAGCTCCTCGTCCGTCCAACCGCGTGCGCCCTGCTCGGTGCGCACGCGCCACCAGAAGTCGTACGCTACGCCCCTTTCGGGCCCCTGAGTCACGTGCATGTTGTAGCACGAGTGCATGATCCGGACATAGCCCCGGCGAGGGCAGCCCAGTTCAGCGCCGCATCGCGCCTCCTGCCTCGTGGCGTTTTGTGGCGGGAGTGTGCGTCGGGTAGCATCGCGTAACGCACGGATGCGCTGCTATTCGATGCAAGGTGGTCTCCGATGGCGGAGCTGGACGCGGACCGTTTCCTGACCGTCCAAGAGGTCGCGGACATCCTCCGGGTCTCCCGGTGGAGCGTCGGGCGCTACATCGGGGCCGGAGCGCTGGAAGCGATCAAGAGCGACGGGCCGAATGGCAGCGTCCGCATTCCGCTCCGGAGTCTCCGCGCCTACATCGAGGCCCACACCATCACAATCGCGGAAGGGGGGCGCGGTGAGTCACCCCGTGCCGGCGAGGGCGCCGATCCGGCGCGCCGCCCGGATGCCCCTCACGGCTGACCGCCGTCCCGACCCGCAGTGCAGTGCCGCCCCCGACCGGTCTGGTCGGAGGCGGCACTGCACGATGTGCGATCGGTGGGCGACTATCTTGTGCCCAGTCGGAAGTTTCCGCACTTCAGTGCGTACTTGCAAGAGTGCCGCGTCGTTATTGCACCGTCCTCGTTGGATGCTGAGAATGGTGCGGGACCGGCATGCGCCGGCCCCGCACCAGGAACGGCTACCCCTGATCGTTGAGCTTTGCGAGTGCGGCGATCAGGCGTAGCAGATGGGCGGTGGCCCTGGCTGCGTCAGCAGGGCCACCGTTGCCCCGGGCCTCCAGCACTACTGCTGCAAGCTCGGATACGGCGGCCAGCGCCTCCACTGCCCGGACCGTGTCGTCCCGGGGTGCTGGCTGCCTCCCGGGCCGAGCGGGGATTGTTTCGTCGGGGCCGTCAGGCACCATTTCTTCTTCGGACACCGGTGACCCGAAGGAGTCCACGCACTCCCCTCGCGTTCGACTCAACGCTCAGCAGGGGCGGGAGTGACGGACACGGTGGCGGAAACGCGGGCGCGGTCCCGGGAGCGGCCGGTCACCGTGACTATTGCCTCACCGTATTGCCACACGGCCTGTACGTTGACATTTGGGCCGGACTCTGCGTTCCACCACCACAAAACCGCCCGAATTGCGTGTAGCGGACACGCTTGATGAAATGCAGCGGGGAGCTTCTAGCTGACTGCAATTTGCAGCATGCAAAGTAGTGTGACATTGCCCACGACCGAAGGTGGCGGTGGTCGGGCCCGGGCGATGCGCACGCGGTGTGCTGCCGTCCGCCTGACCACGATCGATCCCGAATCGGGATTCAAGGTTCCGGTACGTAGGCAGCCCTACATCTGGTCGCGGCGCAGTTGCAGGGCGGGGTGGCGTGGTGGGGCGAATCCGAGGGTGCGGTAGAGGCGTTCGCCGCCCGGGGTGGTGTTGAGGTCGACCACGCTGACCGTGGTGTGGTCGGCGAACCAGTGGAGGAGGGAGGTCAGGCAGTCTCGGGCGTGGCCGCGTCCGCGGGCGTGGGGCAGGGTGCTGATGTTGAAGATGTGACCGCGCAGGCCGCCTGGATTGCCGGGACCTGGCGCGTGGCGGTCGCAGAGGCCGGCGGCGTTGCTGACGATGCCGTGTTCGGCGTCTTCGATCACGAATGCGGCGAACGTCTGCGGGTCATCTTCCGCCGACAGCCGCCCGCGTTGGATGGTGGTGCCGGCGTCCTTCCAACTGTCGCGCCTGGCGATGTGCGGTGTCGGCGTGTGGGCCGGAGAGGGCCAGCGACGGACTGGCTTCGCCTGCCCCCGACCAGGCCATCCCCTGCGTCGATCCTAGTCGCAAGGGCCGGGTCGTACGGGCTGGACTACTGCGACAAACACCTGGTCGGATGTGGTGAAGGGTCGGCCACCGTACTCAGGCCCTCGCCCAGGCCGGCGGCGACGCGACGCGCCCATGCTGCCATCACCGAACGGGATGCTCGCGGGTGCTCGCAAGCCAAGGCCAGCGCCCGACAATACTCGCGCAAAGGGCGGCGACATGAAGTGATGTCGGGCTGACTTGCCAGTTGAACGGTGGGCCGCCTGGGACTCGAACCCAGAACCTAAGGATTAAAAGTCCTCAGCGCGGCCGTCTATTCATCAGCAGTAGGCAATTTTGCAACCCCATGACCAGCATATACTCGCAATCTTCAATCAGCACGACCGTCCGACATGGACTCCGGGTGCTCCTAGGGTGATCGTCTGTCCGGGGCGACGTATCAGTCCATGCCCACCCCGCAATCGTGGCGCCAGCGCCTCGTCGCCGCCCTCTGGGCGGCCTGCCGTGAGCTACGAGACTAATTCGAACCGCAGCTCGGCGTCGTCACCACCATGGCAACGGATTCGGCGACGTCGCTCGTTGAGGCGGGCTGGCTGGTCGTGGCGCAGGAAGCGAGCAGCCGGTTGACCGTCTACCGCCTGGCGAACCCTGGTGGTTCCCACCGTTGGAGCTACGGACAGCGCTGGTAGTTCCGACGGTGGAACGCAACCACCAGTACCCCTACCTGAACCTCTAACCTCCACCCCCCCCCGGAGGCGGCGGAGGACAGCGCGACGCCGGACGGCGAGGCCCACACTGCGGCGGCCGGGCTCGTCGACCGGGTCCGGGGGAACCTGACGATTCCCGACGCCCGGGAGCTCACCCGCAGCATCGCCGCCGCGCTCCGACGAGGCTGGCCCCCCGGGAGCTGTCGCCGACGTCCTCAACCGGCCGCTCACCGGACTCGACGACCCGGGTCGTGGCCTGATCGGTCGGGTGCGGAAACTGGGCGCTCCACCGGCACCGCACGAGTTGCTGGCGGGCCAGCACACGCAGGTCGGCCCGTGCCGGCGGCACCGTGTTCGAGCCGTACCGGAACGCCTCCGACGAGGACTACCTGAACTGGGTCAACGGGCCGTCGCATGAACGAGGCCAACCGAACGACCGCGAAGGAGCACCATGCCACCCCGGCTGAAGCATCGCGCGGCCGAAAACGAGGAGCTGAGCGACATGTACCCGACAGCCTCTTCTATCTCGCGCGGCTGACCCCAGCGAGCGGTGCGCGGTGCTTCAATCTCACCGGTCCCGCGCTACCAACCATGACGAGAAGACCAGACCGGAGGAAAGCCAGTGAATCCGCCGAAGCTGCGTCCTCGCCGCCGATGATCAGGATCTCCGCGCAGTCCCGGGCGGCCTGGTGGTGGAAGCCACCGTCGTTCCCGACCCGTACCGCCCCGCCGAACAGCTCGTCCCCTCAGTCTCGGCGAGGTCCGCCGTCTCCTGGCACACCTGATCACCACCACCCCACCCTTCGATCGCATACTCGATGGTCACGATGGCGACGCCGGCACCCATACAGCGCCAAACGGGCCCACTACCAGCGAAGACACCGAATGAATCCACCAGCTGCGGCTGGAGTACTCGGGTCGAGAGGACCAATTGGGCGTGTAGCAGTGAGCACGCCGTGCGTTACATGGTCGGCCTTTAGTATTCCGACAAGGCAGATAGGAAGTCAACAAGAAAGGTGGTTTCCGGGTGGTCAGGCCCCAATGAGCGACGTCTACGACTGACAGTGTCCTCGCCGAGCTTGCGTGCTGCCTCATGGTCGCCCAACCGGTATAAGACACTGATCAAGAAACCGGCTGTCCGCAGCGTCCGGAAGTCGTCCTCTCCGAGCACTCGGCGACGACGCGAAAGCGTATCCTGTGCTAAGTCCCGTGCAACCTCGGTGTAGCCATGGCTATCCAGCGTAAGGACCATGTTGTGCGCTTGGACCAGAGTGTGCGTGTGATTGGCTCCTAGTCGGTGGCGCACAGCATCGAGCCGGTGCAGTAGCGTCGCCTGGGCTGCATTGTCATCGCCCATCCCGGCCAGCACTATTGCCATCTGCTCCTCGAATTGTGCCGTTTGGAAATCTTCCTCTCCGAAGACCCGGCGGCACCGGGAAAGGGTGTCCTCGCCGAGGGCTCTGGCCCGTTGCTCGGCGCCTGACAGGTATAGGATTCTGGTGAATTCTTTGGCAATGTCTAAGGTGCGGTAGTCATCCTCGCCGAGCAATCGACGGGTGCGCGCAAATGTGTCGTCTGCAAGGAGAAGCGCGGCTTCGTTGTCTTGCAGGTAACCCAGCACAGCCACCAGTTTTTTTGCCGATTCCAACGTGTCCGGGTGGTCCGTGCCGAACACTCGTTGGCGGCGACCAAAGGTGTCCTCGCCGATATCGCGGGCAGCTTGCATCGCACCGAGGTCGATTAGGGCGTCTACCAGATCGTCCGCAGCCTCCAGAGTCTCCGGATGGTCGGCGCCGAGGGTATCACGCAGATTAACGAGCAACTGATACTTGACTGTGTTCGACGGACGGGTCGAGATCGCACGTAGTTGCGTTGCAGCCGATCCGTCTAGACGATGCGCCGCCGGGACCGTTATCCGGAACTCAGGACCGGTAAGTTCCACGCGGTCAGCGGTAACGTGCTGCCAGAATGCGGCCTGCGATCCCGGGTCGTAGAGAATTACGACAACAGGCAACGCGTAATCGAGCCAGTAGTCCAGCAACCGCTTGCGTGCCCGGAAGACCCAGCCGGCCTGATCCGACGCGGACGTACCGAAATAACTCCTCCCGCTCTTGATTTGCACCCCGATCAGCTGGCCCGTCGGACGGCCATCCTCGGCGATTTCGATCATGGCGTCGATACCGAAGTCCGACTCGTGTTGCTCACGAAACTTCCAGCGTAGTTCCCGGTGCACCAGCCGCCCAACGCTGTGCACTCCCAGCCGTTCCATATCGTCCGTCAAGGCCACGAAGCCAGGATGCTACCGGAATAGTTCCATGATCACATCCCCTGTCGCCCCCGCCGCAGTGGCGATCCGCGCCGCTCGCCGCTGCTCGAGGCCCCTAAACAAAGCCAGACCTGGTGGTACCGGTAACGGCGCGCGGGGACTGGTCGGCACCGACTGCCTTGGGGCGCAGTAGCATGCCAACGTCGCTGACTCAGGCATCGCAGACTGCACGGCGTCCGGACATGCCGCGATGAGAGTGGGGGCCTTTCGTTGCAGGGGCTGCGGCGGCCATCATGGTCTGTCACGAGGTTCGAGACGCTCGTCATTGTAGAGATGGCAGGTCGGTCGGCAAGCTACTCGTCGGCAGCCATGCCTGCGTGGAGGGCCGCAGTCCGCGAGGCATTCACCAGGAGTGGATTTGGGCCCTGGGCGCGGCGGTTCTCGGTTCTCGTCGAGTTTCGTACGCCTGAATCGCGCAACGTCAACGAGGCGTCCCTTCGTCCCTTCGAGGCGGTCCGCGAGACACTGCGCGAACCGTCAACATAACTACAGCTCAGTCGTCGCCCACCAGTTCCGGTCCAAAACTTCTTGAGCGACGCGCTGTCCGCTGACGAGTAGTCAATGTGCTCGGTCGCGTTGATCGTCCTGGAGTCAGGTGACTGCCTGTGGAAGCCCTGGCTGCCTTCGGTCCAGTGACGGGGCTCCCATGAGTCTGCTGGCTACTCGCAGCCCACCCCGTCGCCGTCTCGGTCCAGCTTGCGTGAGTACCCGGGATCACCGCGCCGGATCGGGGCCGTACCTGCCGCCCTCACCGCGGTGCAGTTCGCGTAGTACACGTCGCCGTTGGTGTCGTCGCGGCCGCTCCGGTTCCCGTTGCCGCCGTCCGGTTCGCACGCCTCTCCGTCGCCGTCGCGGTCCAGCTCGGGCCGGTAGCCGGGTTCCCCCTCGTACAGGGGCGCATCGTCGGCGTCCCTGACCGGGGAGTGTGGCATTTTCCGTGTTTGACCGTTGGGTGTGATCGAGGTTGTTAGACGGTGATCCGGTCGCCGTAGGCGAGGATCAGGGCGTTGAGGGCCTTGGCCCAACCGTAGACCCGGCCGGTGATGCTCCCGCCCCCCTTACGTTTCTGCTGGACGACGAGGTAGAGGACCTTCATCGCGGCCTGCTCGGTGGGGAAGTGTCCCCGCCTGCGGGCGGCTTGGCGGAACCGGGCGTTCAGGGACTCGATGATGTTGGTGGTGTAGAGGACCTTGCGGACCTCGTGGTCGTAGTCGAGGAACGGCACGAACTGCGGCCACGAGGTCCGCCACAGCCGGATCACCGCAGGGTACTGGTCGCCGAACTCGGCGGCGAACGCCTCGAAACGGGCCTCCGCAGCCGCGACGGTCGGGGCGGTGTAGATCTCCCGCAACGCCGGGGTGATCTTCTGCCAGTCCTTCCGGTTCGTATAGCGCAGGCTCGCTCGGACGAGGTGGACGACGCACTGTTGGTGTACCGCCTGCGGCCAGACCTGTTCGATGGCGTCGGTCATGCCCTTGAGGCCGTCGGAGCAGACCATGAACACGTCCTCCACCCCGCGGTTGCGTAGTTCGGTGAGGTGCCGGCCCACTGCTTGGCGCCCTCACCGCCGGTGCCGGCCCACATGCCGAGCACGTCGCGTTCCCCGTCGAGGCTGATCCCGACCACCACGTAGACGGGCCGGTTCGCGACCTGCCCCTGCCGGATCTTCATCACCAGGGCGTCGATGAACACCACCGGATACACCCGGTCCAGAGGCCGCTGCCGCCACGCCTCCATGTCGGCCAGGACACTGTCGGTGACCCGGCTGATCAACTCCCGAGACACATCCGCGCCGTACACATCGGCGAGGTGGGCGGAGATCTCCCCGGTCGTCAACCCTTTCGCGTACAGCGACAGGATCGCCTCGTTGAACCCGTCCAACCGGCGGGCGTGCTTCGGCACGATCCGCGGGGTGAACGACCCGGCCCGATCCCGCGGGACCTGGATCCGCACCGGCCCGACCTCCGTCTGCACCGTCTTCGCCCCATGACCGTTACGGACGTTGACCCGCCGACCCGTCGCCTCGTCGACACCAGCCTCGTCGAGGTGCGCGTCCAACTCCGCATCGAGGGCCGATTCGAGGACCGTGCGGGTGATCCCGGCCAGGAGCCCACCCGGCCCGACCAACGACACCCCATCGGCCTTGGCCCGCTCGACCAGCTGCTGCGCGAACTCCACCTCCGCCACCGACGGCTGCGGAAGCGGAGCAACGTTCTTCTTGTCTGCCATGACGTGGTCCTTCCCGGACAGGAACTCCGTCCTGTCCAACGGACCACACCCAGACCAAACACGGAAAACTACGCAGTCCCGTTCGGGCTCATAAGCGACCTCGTGGTCGGGGTTGCCTTGGGACTCATAAGCGGAGTGGGCGCGCTTGTGGTCGCGGTCGTTCACCAAGCGATGGGGGGCGGGCTGGCTCGTTACCGCGTAAGCCCGAGAATTCTCTCGTTCGGTCTTGTGTTTGGTCTCGTGGGCGGTCTCGTGGGCGGTCTCGTGGGCGGCCTCGGGGGCGGCCTCAGGGGCAGTCTCGCGGGCGCGCTCCTGGGCGCGCTCGATAGCGGGATTGAACCCGCCGGTGCCGATGAATTTCTCGATCCCCAGCTTGCCTTCCGCCGTGACAGGGCGCTGTTCCTGACCGGTGGGCTCGCGCTCGGGCTCGTGCTCGGAGTTCAAGCCGGGCTCGTGTTCGGGGTCGTGTTCGGGTTGAGGTTCGGGTTCATGTTCGGACTCATGGTCGGGCTCACGGTCGGGCCGATTTTCGGATTTGGTCGTGCCTGGTTTCAGTTTGGCGTGGCGCGGATCTGGCTGGCAGCGCGTGGGCATTTGCCATGGCGTGTGATGCGCTTCCTGGACGACGCCTACCGGCGTGGAGTCCTGCGGCAGGTCGGAGCCACCTATCAGTTCCGTCACGCGCGTCTTCAGGCCCATCTGGCCAACACACAAACCGCGCCCGCTGCCCGGGCTGAGTAGCCGGTGGTTCCCCTGTTGCATGCGACTTTAGACCCCACCCGTTGGCGTTATCGGTGGCTGTTGCTGTGATTGCCCCCCCGCTTTGATGGAACGGTGAAGGTGGCCGAGCGAGCCCGCGCTATACCGAGAGGCTTGGCTGTCGTATCCTTGGCCAGAAGGAGGCGGCCAGCACGCAAGCCGGTACGCGGTGATCAACGGTGGTCGGCCGGTAGCGTCGGGATACTGGTAGCCAGAGATCTCGATCCTATCTGCGACGCGTGAAAGGAGCGGGCCGGCCGATCGACGTGCTACCCGCCGATCCGTCCTGCGGCTCAGCATGACGATGTTCGGAACAGCGGCTCATCACCCGAAAGAGCGACACCGACTCTGCCGCCTTGGCGGCAGAGTCGCGAGTACCAGGGCTTGGACCTGTTCGAAGCCCTGCAGGGCGCATTTCGATAGACGTCCGGTCGGCACTGGCGGCGGCGAAGTCCGGGCCGGTGGATGCCATCCACGGCCGGCGGCTCGGTGAGAATTTTGGGGTGAGTCGAGGCAGAGCCGATGGAGCGGACTACTCGTCGGTGAACGCGAGCCGGGTGCGGAGGCGGTTGAAGTGGCTGTACGGGATGGTCTTGTCGTGCTGAAGGCGGCCGACGACGATGCCGGGATGGACACCGGCTTCCTTCGCTAGAGCGACGGCCTGCGCTTGAGAACGGACAGTGGTCAGGCGGCTGTCGAACGATCGAGGTAGCAGGACCCGGCCGGCGAAGTCGTCTGCTTCGAGTTCCATGGCGTTGTCGGTGTCGGGGCGTTCGATGCCGTCAACGATGGTGAACCTTCTGCGGTCATGCAGAAGGACGTGTGCTGCCTCGTGGAAGAACGTGAACCAGAAGATGTCCGCCCAGCGGTGCCGGACGCTGAGCTGGATGAGTGGTCGTTCGCTGGGAAGCCAGCGAACGGCGCCGTTGATGCGGGCGCCGACGATTTCGCGTTCGACGACGAGTGCGACGCCGGCGTCAGCGCACAGGGATTCGAGTTGCGCCAGCCAGATCTGGGGGTCCTCGATGTTGGTGAGGGCGCGTATGCGGGGGAGGTGGTCACGGAACCGGCTGCGGTCGAATGGTGGTAGGTCGGCTCGGTCGGCCCGGATCTCGCCGATGCGCAGCCACGCGGCGAGCGCGCCGTAGTCGACGTCGAAGGCGCGGGACTGCCGATAGGCGGTCGGTACCGCCCAGACCTGGTGCCACGCGTCCGGTGAGGCGACCTTGAAGAAGGCAAGGACCTCGCGCAGCCGTTCGACCGGCGACGTGTCGCTGCGGACGAAGCCTCTGCGGATGAGTTCCGCGACCGGGAGCTGGTTCAGCCAGTCGACGTGCGCCTGCAGTCGGGTAGTTTCCTCCAGCCGGGTCTGCGCCACCTGGTAGGCCGCCTCCAGCCCGGTCCACACCTGCGCGGCCACGCCGGTGACCAGTTCAAGCCTCACGGCCGTCTCGGCGCTCAGCGTCGCCGTGCCGAGCACGATCTGGTTGATGTGCTTGGTGGACAACCCGGTCCGCCGCGCCAGGTCGGCCTGGCTCATGCCGCGTTCGGTGAGGACCTCGACCAGCGTCTCGCCGGGCGGGACCGCGTAGTCGGGCCGGAACCGCCGGGTGTTACCGGTGTTTGTCATCGGCGAGTCCTTCCCGCTGGTTGATCGCTGACGGAGAGCACACGCACGGTGCCAGCGCCGTCGGACGTCCGGTCGTCGAGGGCGAACCGGATGACCGCCACGTTGCCAACGTTGATCATCCACGTGTCGTCCGTCGCGTCGCGGCGCAGGCCGCCCGGAAGTGCGCGCAGCGCCTCGACGGTCGGAGCGGCCTCGATCTGCAAGAGCCTGCGGCCGACCGCCATCCCGCCCGCCGCCCCCCAGCGCGCCGTCAGCATGGCTGCCCGGCTGCACAACTCGGCGGTCTCGTTGTCGCCGAACCAGATGTCCATCACCCTGGACTCTAGCGTTCCATGCACGTATCACCTCTACGCGACTGTTTCGTAGACCTATCCGGTACATGAAACGGTCTGTGCGTGAAGTATCGTGAGAGCAAGGTCGACAACAGGCTCGGCCCGAGACGGAGGCACGCAGGTGGCGGAGCGGGTACGGCCAGTGAGCGGCGATCGGTTCCAGATCCTGTCGCTGGACGGGGGCGGGCTGCGGGGGATGTTCTCGGCCGCGGTCCTGGCGGGTCTCGAGGAAGACCTCGACATCCGCATCGTCGACCACTTCGACCTGATCGCCGGAACGTCGACGGGCGGGATCATCGCGCTTGGCCTGGGGTTGGGCCTTACCCCGCGGGAGATCCTGCAGTTCTACACCGACCACGGCTCGCGGATCTTCCGCGACCGCAGCCGGCTGCGCGGCGTGCGGCACCTGCTGCGCGCCAAGTACGCCGCCGAGCCGCTGCGCACCGCGCTGACCGAGGTCCTCGGCGAGCGCACCTTCGGGCAGAGCACCAAGCGGCTGCTGATCACCTCGTACAACATCGGCGCGGACGACGTCTACCTGTTCCGCACCCCGCACCTGCCGACACTGAAGCGGGACTGGCGTGAGCGTGCGGTCGACGTCGCCATGGCCACCGCCGCCGCGCCGACCTACCTGCCCGGCATGCCGCTGGGCGGTGCGCGGCTCGTCGACGGCGGTATCTGGGCGAACAACCCAGCGATGGTCGCGCTGACCGAAGCGGTCGGCCCGCTCGGCGTGCCGCTGGAGCAGATCCGGGTGTTCAGCCTCGGCACCACGACTGACCGGCGGCACCGCAGCCGCCGCCTCGACCGGGGCGGCCTGTTCCCCTGGGCGCGCGACGCGGTCGAAGTCCTCATGCGCGCCCAGAGCGAGAGCGCCGCCAAGCAGGTCCGCCACTTCCTGGGCAAGGACAACGTCCTGCGGCTCAACCCGACCGTGCCGACCGGCGCGCTTGCCCTGGACAAGGTCGACGCCGACGCCCTGATCGGCCTCGCTGGGCACCACAGCCGCGACGCATCACCGGCCTTCACCCGCTGCTTCGCCGACCACACCGCGCCGGCGTACGTCCCGCACTACCCGGCCCGGAAGGACTGACCCGTGCACACCGTGGAACAGATGGACACCATGGAGGAGATGCTGTCGATGCTGCTCGACGGCGCCGTCGAAACCCTCGACATCTCCCCGCACCTGTACCAGCTCGCCGTCGACAAGTACGAGGAGGTCGGCAGCTGGCTGGCCGAGCACGGAACCCCGGACTGGCGCATCTACCCGCAGGGCTCGTTCCGGCTCGGCACCGTCGTGCGGCCGAACACCCCGACCGGGGAGTACGACATCGACCTGGTGTGCTGGCTGCCGATCGCCAAGGAGTCCACCACCCAGGCCGAACTCAAAGAGCGCGTCGGGCGCATGCTGCACGCCTTCGTGCGGTTCAAGCACCGCCAAGGCCACGGTGACGGCCCCGCCAGCTGCGTGTCCACCCGCCGCTGCTGGACCCTGAGCTACCCCGACGACGGCTTCCACCTCGACGTCCTGCCCACCATCCCGGACGCCGATCTGCCGCCCACCGGCATCCTGCTCACCGACAAGCAACTGCGGCTGTGGCAGCACTCCAACCCGATCGGCTACGCCACCTGGTTCCAGCAGCAGTCGCAGCTCGATCGCCGCCTCGTCGAGGCGAAGCGGCACGCGAACGTCGCCGACGTGCCCGACTGGCAGGTGCGCAGCACCCTGCAGCGGGCCGTGCAGATCCTCAAGTGGCACGCCATGCTGTACTTCGCCGACGACACCGACCACCGGCCCCCGTCGATCCTCATCACCACCCTCGCCGCCCGCGCCTACCTCGGCGAGTCCGACCTCTTCAGCGCCACCCGCGCCGTGATGGACCGGATGAACGCGTACGTCGAGAACCGCCACGGCCAGTTCTGGGTGCCCAACCCGGCGCACGAGGACGAGAACTTCGCCGACAAGTGGAACGAGTATCCGGAGCGGCGCAAGGCCTTCCTCCGCTGGCACAACGACCTCGCTGTGCTGCTCGAAGAGCTCGTGCATCTGCAGCACAAGGGACTCCCGGCCCTCGCCGCCCGGATGTCGGAAAGCTTCACCGCCGACGCCGTGCAACGCTCCTTCCAGCGGCTCGCCGAGCGCCGGACCATCGAGGTGAAGACCGGCAAGTTGCACATGGCCACCGGCGGCCTGCTCACCACGACCGCGTCCGGACCGCGCGTCCCACGACACACATTCCATGGTCAGCATCCCCACCCGCGCGGTTAACCTCACCAGGCAGCTCGTCGTGATCACCACCGTGCTGCCTGACGCCGAAGGCGCCGTCCGCGGCGGCGAGCTCACCTGCACCGTCCGGCTTGAGCCGTCGCCGGCCAGCCGGACCTACACCGTGCGTCTGACCTACCGGCACGGACTCCGTCCCAAGGTCACCGTCATCGACCCTCCCGTGCTGGAGTTGCACCCAGAGGCGGAGGCGCTCCCGCACGTCTACCCCGGCGACGAGCTGTGCTTGTACTACCCGGGTGAGTGGAAACACCACATGCTCCTGGCGACGACGATCCTGCCCTGGACCACCGAATGGCTCTTGCACTACGAGCTGTGGCTCATCATCGGGTATTGGGCGGGCGGCGGCGATACTCACGCGACCGAAGGGGCAGTGCACTACCGACCGAACCGTGGCGCCTGACCATCGACGTGTGGACAGGCCCGCCGGGCTCGGGAGGCGCAACCATAAACCGCCTACGGATCAGGGGGTTAGGGGTTCAGGTCCCTTCAGGCGCACAAGATCAGGAGGCGTCTGGCCTGCGAAAACGCGGTCAGGCGATTTTGTTGATCGTCCCAATTCGACGGTGGGTGTCGCTCGAGCGATCTCACCATCAAAGGGGCCAGGCTCACTCGGTCGTGCCGGCAGCCAGCCCGGTAGCCGGATCAATATCCCGTGTTATGTCACCCCGGCACCGTCCTCGTCAGCACGAGTAGCAGACCCGTCCAGAAAAGCTTCGATGGCATCTATCGGCGTTCCGACAGGAGCGGTAGCGATCTTCGTGACCGCCAGTTCACGTTCAGGGCGTGCCACAACTCGCTCGGTGAAGACATCCTCTTCGAGTTCGACGTATCCCGCCGACCGCAGGCGCCTGAAAAAGTTGAGGGTCATGATCGCCCTGACAGCGACGTTCGTGATGAGGAGGACTCCCGCCTGGAAGCGGGCGTCGATGTCGTGGCCGTGGACGCGACCCTCGGTCGCGTCGTCGGCGTGCGCGAGGTCGCCGTGGAGCCAGGCGTACGCCAACTCCTTGTCCGTGACGAACTCGTTCATCGCCTCGGTGAGTAGGCCAGCTTTTGACCCGTAGCCGAGGGTGCCCCGGTCTGCAAGGTCCAGCAGCCGCCAGCCTGCGCGGATCGTCTGATGCTGCTGCTGAAGGTCGCCAGGCGCGCCCTGAAGAAAGAACTCAAGGCCGTTCAAGACGGGATCGCGGTTGAGAAGGAAGGGTCGGCATCGGGCCGCGAGAGAATCAAGCGCTTCCTTGTCGGGCAGATCCCAGCTCACGACTGCCTTGCCCGACGGCGCTTCGACGCGCAGCGTAGTTGTGCCCCGGGCCCACCCCAGGAGCCGCTCCTTGTTCGAGGCGAGTGAGTGGGCCTCCACCCGTCGGGCACGTAACGTAGGCCGCCGCAGTACCGCCAGATGACGTGCGGCGACCTCCGTTGCCCCGCTGATGGAGCCGCCTGAAGTGGCTGATTCGGCCACGTTCTACTCCTCAATCGCGATCCGAGGGGGTCTTTGCGGCGGTCAAGATGCCACCGGTGGCTGCGGCGGTAGGTGTCCAGCGGCGCGGAGCGCCCTGTCGAGTCCCGGGTAGCTGTAGTAGCTGTCCGGTTCCTCGCGCGACTGAACCTTGCTGAGGAACTCGACGAAGGCGCCAGCTCCGACTGGGCCGAGGTGTGTCGTGCCATGAGACAGTTGAACGGCGAACTCCGGCATCTCGGTGGCGTGCAAGCATTCCCCGTTGCCGTACCACTCCTCCAATGCCGCCCTGAGTGCCTCGACGCTGAGGAAAGGGGCATGCTGTACGAGGATCCTGCCGGCTCGCTCTCCCGTCCGGTAGCTGCCCGCCTCCTTGAGCAGTGCGACGACCGTGGGAACAAAGTACGGGTCCGGACTTGTCTCGACGACTGACATCCGGTGGAACGCCGACAAGGCGTTAAAGCGGCTCTCCAGATCCGGTAGCCGTTCACGGACGTGCAGACTGCGGACCAGAGCGAGGCTGGCGGTGACGTCGACCGGAAGTGGTTCCCAGGTGGCTGGGGCCGGGGTTACCAGCAATTCCCGGAGCCGCTCGGTGAGCGACTCGTCCACGAGGCTCCAGAAGTAGTCCTCGTCGCCGAGCCGAGCCAGCGCCCGAAGCTGCGGCCCGCCGCCGAGCATATGAAACTTGTCATGCTGTTCCGCGACCGCTTCGCGCACCAGTGCGCGGTCCCGTCCCGCGAATGCCCGGAGTGCCGCAGCCATCCGGTCGGCGTGTTCGGCCGCCGGGAGTTGCCCGCTGGGGTCGAGTTCGAGTATGGCGTGCTTGGCGGCGAACCTGACCAGGGTCCGCCGGGTCGCGACCCGGACCCGGTCGAAGAACGTCGTCTGGATGTGCGGCAGCGTCGGCACGAACAACGGGTCGCAGATGTACGCGGTGAACGCCTCCAGGACCTTCCCGCCCTGAATCGGCGGGTGGGTCAGCAACGTCGTCAGGGCCACCGCGAGGTGCCCCCGGGCGACCTCCGGTCGCGGTTCGTACACGTCCCCATTACCGCGCAGCGACGGATGCACGCACAGGTTACGGTCCTCACGGATCCGCTCCAACTCGCGCACACCGATCGCGTCGATTAGCTCCAACCCGGCGGCCTTGTCCAGCAGCGCCGTCTCGATGGCCTGCATCGCACGCACGCCGTCTCTGGTCAGGCCCTTGTCCCGGGCCCTGGCGACCTCGTCGCGGAACGGGACGGCCGCGTTGTCACCATCGTCGGCGAGTCGAGTGAGTTTGGTGATGATGTCCGCAGTGACAGCGGTCCACGTCGCCGCGATGCTGGCCCGGATCGCGCCGGAGTTATAGCAGCGCCACGCCTCCTCGACCAACGGCCGGCTACTCGGACTCCACACCTGCGACACAAGGTCTTCCAACTGCGCCACCCGCACTGCTCCTCCGCCCGCGCGCCCGACGACTTACGGCCGGGCGACCGAGGATCGGAGCCTACGGCGCACACACACGTTCCCGCACCACCGATACCAGAACGGCCTGGGTCCGAGGAACGCCTACGGTCAGCCGGATCCGTGTGCCCCACCGGCCCGACGACGGTTCGACGCCCGACACCCGGCCGCTCCCCGCAGCCCGAGACGGCTTTCACCGCGGCCGGCATCCACCTGCTGACCGCTCCTGCGCGGCGACGGCAGGCTCCTGCGCTGCGTCCCGGCTCCGGCCCATCTGACGCCGGATCTCCTCGTCGGGTTTGCCGGCGTCGAGGACGAGGCGTGCGGTAGCCTCGGCCGCTGCACGCTGCGACTCCGGCAGGACGCTGGTGTAGAGGTCGGCGGTCAGCACGATAGTGGCGTACCCAAGTTGGTCCTGGACCGGCGCACTGCGAGCGGCGGTGTGGTGATCGTGGTTGCTCGGCGGGTGCTTGTACGCCGGGGAACTGACACGGACGTACCGCTACGGACGCGGACCCGACAGGAAACGCGAGGTGTGCCTGCATATCGATGAGAGGGCGAGCTTCCCGTGTGCAGGGCGTGGACCTAGGGGAACGCGGCTGGACGTGGGTGGATCGGAGGGGTTGCGGTCGGACGAGTTTGGGGCAGAGTGGTCTTTGTAGAACCCCGCTCTCTTGCCGTCGGACTAGTTGAGTCGGCCTGGAGCGCGGTGCCAGCGTTGCCGTTGGTCCGTTTCTCCAGGCCGCTCGCCGAACCCGCCGTGCGCGTCTCCGCGCAACGGGCTCTCCACGGTTGCTGTCGTCAGGCGTTGTCGGGTGCGGGCCAGGGGTTGGGGATCGGGCGTTGCCGGTAGCGGGTCACGGAGATTGCCGCGATCGGCTGGTGCGCGGTCCCGTCCGCGGTGATGGGCAGCCACCTGCCGGTCGCCGTGGTGAACTGCTTGCGGACGGCCTTCCAGTTCCAGCGGTGCCGGTGCATGAGCATCGTGATCAGCCGTTGCCAGGTGAACCTGTCCAGGGTGTGGAAGGTGTGCTTGGCGACGGCGTGCCGGAAGTAGTTGGCCCAGCCGTGGCTGACCTGGTTGAGCCTGGTCAGCACGGATTTCAGGTCCTGCTGTGATGTCCTGCGGGTCAGTGCTCGGATCCTCGCTTTCAACGACCGGATCGGCCGGGCGGCGATGAACGTGTACACATGCCACCGGTTCGAGCCTCGCTTGCGCTGCCACTGGATGTGGAAGCCGAGGAAGTCGAACCCGTCGCCCAGGTGCACGATCCGCGTCTTGGCCGGCGGCAGGCGCAGACCCAGCGGAGCGAGCACAGCGGCGATGTCCTCGCGCAACGCGGCCGTGTGGTCCTCGGTCCCGTGGACCAGGACCACGAAGTCGTCGGCGTAACGGACCAGCCGCCACGTCGGCAACCCCCGGCTGCGCCGGTAGTTACGGCGTCCGCTGGTCGACATTGTCCCGCCAGGCTTCCACGGCGCCGTCAGATGCTCGTCGAGCACCGACAACGCGATGTTGGCCAGCAACGGAGACAGGATGCCGCCCTGCGGCGTGCCGGTATGGGTGTCCCGCCGGTCACCGAGTTCGGTGAGGATCCCGGCTTTGAGGAACGCCTTCACCAGCGCCAGCACGCGTTTGTCGGTCACCCTGGCTCGGACGCGGTTCATCAACGCGGTGTGGTCGATGGAGTCGAAGCACGCTTCGATGTCCGCGTCGAGCACCCACCGGTACCCGTTGGTGCCGAACAGGTGGATGTCGGCGACTGCGTCCTGGGCCCGCCGTTTGGGCCGGAACCCGTAGGAGACCGGCTCGAAACCGGCCTCGAAGATCGGTTCCAGCACCAGCTTCAACGCCGCCTGCACGACTCGGTCCGCGACAGTCGGGATACCGAGCTTGCGGACCTTGCCCGACCCGCCGGGTTTCGGGATCTTGCGTTCCCGCACCGGCAGCGGCCGGAACGTGCCCGCCTTCAACTGGGCACGCAGGCCGGTCAGGAATCCGGGGACGCCCACGTACTGCTCGACGTCATCGACGGTCAGGCCGTCGACGCCGGGAGTGCGGGCTCCCCGGTTACCGGCGACCCGGTCGAACGCCATCACCAGCGTCGCCGGGTCGTGCACGAGGTTGAACAGGTCATCAAACCGGCGGCCGGGATCGGCCGCCGCCCAACGATGAAGTTTGGTCTGCATCTCCGCTACCCGATCAACCGGACTGGAGCCCGGTCGGGCGTCGCCGTTCGGCGGCGCGTCTTGCGGCATTACAGCATCCATCCCTTCGCGTAACCGCTGCCGCCCTTCCCCATGTGCCGGGCTCTCCCCGGCTCGGAGTACTACGGCGGCTCCGCCCCACCCGACCCGTTCGACGGTCGGTGCGCCTATCCCGGACCGGCCCGCTGGAAGCGGACGGCTCGGGAGTCACGGCCGGGTGGCTCCCGTGTTCACTGCTGTTCGTTCGTCGAAGGAGGAGCCCGGCTTTGCCCCTGACGGCCTTGCTACGAGTACACCGCAGAGTTCCCCGCAGCCTCCCGGACCGGCGATCCAATCCAGCCCAGAAACTCCCCGGGTGCTCGATGCACTCGGGAAACACCGTCGTCCGGCCCTGATCCACCAGGTTCGAGCCGGTAACCCATTAAGGGACGTAATGACGCCGGTTCCTCGCGTACTCCTCTTCGTCTCGCTCGCCGGACCCGCACCATCTGGCAGTGCTGGCACGCCCCGGCTTTGTCAGGGCTGCTTCCCACCCGAACCGGCACCACCCGGACCAGGCTGCCCTCAGCTACGCCCACCTGCTGCGACAGGCAGACGGCGGCGGTCTTCCACCTCCACTCGAACAACAGCGCCTCACGGCGCACCGGACCGGAAGGTTAGGGGTTCGAGTCCCTTCGGGCGCACTTCACGATCAAGGCCGTGGCCAGCGGAAACGCTGGTCGCGGCCTTGATCGCTTCTGCGGGTTGGGACGGATCTTCCCAGGATTTGGAATCTGGTGCTCCGATGGTGCTCCGTTGTCGGTGTGCTGTTCCGGCGGGGTTCGTGCCGGGGCATGCTGACCGGTGCGTTTGCGTGTCGGCTGGTCTGGATCATGGTCGGGGCGCCGGTACTTCAGGGTCAGCCATCGTCCGCTGTGGTCGGTCATGTGGATCTTGTTTCCCGAGGTGGATGTCGGGTCGGTCGGTCGCCGTTGACCTGGGCTGGCGCAGGGTGGCGCGCAGGGGTCGGGATGTCATCCAGGCGACCATCGGCGGTGAAAGTCGCGTGGTCCACGCATCTGATTTCGGCTCTTGCGACCGCCGCTGCGCGGGCCCGGGTCAGCCTCGGAGCGTCAGCATGCGGTGTTGACTGTCTGCGCATCACGATTCCGACGCAGCCAGCCGACCATGTCGTAGATCTTTCCGAGTGGTTGTTGCGCGCGAAGGACCCGAAGATCGAAGACTGGGCGCGGTACGTGCGCGACTACTTCTACTCACCAACGGGGTTCTGCCGGCCATCACGTCGTCGTCCGATGTGTGCCAGGATTCTGCCGTGGTAGCGATCGAGGTCGTCCTGGGTGACATCACGCGGGAGGACGTGGACGCCATTGTCACGGCCGCGAACGAGTCGCTTCTGGGCGGTGGTGGTGTCGACGGGGCGATCCACCGCGCTGCCGGGCCTCGCCTGGCCCGGGCGGGTGGTGCGATCGGCCCGTGCGAGCCGGGCGAGGCGATGCCGACCCCGGCGTTCGACCTCGACCCACCGGTGCGGCACATCATCCACACGGTCGGACCGGTCTGGGAAGGCGGCGGCCACGGTGAGGACGATGTCCTGGCCTCCTGCTACCGCAGGAGCCTGCAGGTCGCCGATGAGCTCGACGCCCGAACCGTGGCGTTTCCCGCGATCGCGACCGGCGTGTACGGCTTTCCTGCCGAGCGGGCGGCGCAGATCGCCATAGCAACGATCAGGTCCGTGTCGACGAACGTTCAACAGGTACGACTCGTCGCATTCGACGAAGGCACCCGGGATCAGCTACAGGCCGCGCTGGCAGCCACCGGCTGACCTTGAGACGGGTGCATTGCGCAGTTCCTCAAGCAGGCTGGGCAGGTGCGGGTGGGGTTCAGTCGGTTCCTCCTCCGCCGCCGCTGGTGTCGAAGGTCGCCGCGTCGCCATACGCGGTGTTCTCCGCGATGGCAGCGGAGTGGCGGTCGGGGACGCCTCGGCCCCGTTGGAAGACGTCGCGATCAGGGCGCGGCGAGTCGCGGCGTATCGATCGCATGGCGGCCCGCGCGGCTGCCGCCTTCTCCGCTGCGCTCTGTGGCCGCCGACGTCTGCGCTTGAAGATCAGGACCGCGATGCCCGTCGCAAGCACCGTGCAAGCGAGCAAGAGGTGCCACTGCATGGCATCACGGTAGAAGAGGCGCGCATCTGGACGGGAAGCGCGCTCATGCCGTGAATCGTGCGAATCGGCGGCCCGCCGTGACGATCCCGCACCGACTACCACCGCTCTCACCGTGCGTTCGCGGGCTGGTCGACATAGCCGAACCGGGCGTGGCCTGGATGTGGTAGCCCCAGTGCCTTAGCACCTGGACGATCTTTGTGGCGCCGACCGGGTTGGCGGAGTGGACGTGTGCGACGCCGATGTCGAGTGGGTGTCCTTCGAACGCTGCGCGTTCCAGCAGTTCCACGACCGGCCAGATCGTGTTGTCCCCGCCGAGGTCGTGGTCCAGCCATAGCTCGTCGAGCCGTCGGCCCCGGTACTGGTCGAGGAGTTGGACCCCGGCCACACTGGTGCGGGCTACTTCCGTCTTGCAGCCGTCCACGAAGGACCGGAGATCATCGGCCAGGTTGACCCTGACCTCGCTGGCATCCACCTCCGGGATGAATGCCTGAAGCCGTCCTGCTCCGGCACCCGGATCTGCTGCGGACCGTCGAGTCGCCGTGGTCCTACCGGGTGTACTCGGCGTGTAGTTCGGCGTAGGGGCGGCGGTGGTCGGGGTGGCGTCGGATCCTGCCCATGCTGATCTCGGCGCAGCAGTGCGTCTCAGGGGCGTGGGCGCGGTGTGCCGGGCACTCCTCGGCCAGGGCGCGGACCTCGTCGGCTTGCCGCTCGAACGCCTTGCGGCTGCCGGTGAGCACCAGCGTCTCGGCGGCGACGTCCCACCGCAGGTGGTCACGGAACTCCCGGTGCCAGGTCTTGAGGTGGTCGCCGGCAGGCCGTGCCGGCCAGGCTCGGCCGGGTAGCACGACGGTGTGCGGTCTGCCGGTGCCGAGCCGGGAGCGGACCTGTTTCCAGCGTGACGGCGGGAACGCGAGCCGGTGGTGCAGCAGCACCAGGTCGAGCGGGCGGCCCCAGGCATGGTCGGTCGGCAGCTCCGCGCGACGCAGCGGGAGGTAGATGATCGTTCGTGGCGACCGGGCGGCCAGGCCCCATGCCAGGGCGAGCATCACCGCGGTCTCCTTGTCGAGGCAGAACTGCGCGCCGAGGCGGCCCTCGTAGAGACCGGCGAACCTCGGCGGCCTGACGGGCCGCAGCACCCGGTACCGGTGGTGTCCGAGCTGCACCGTGCTGATCGTCACCGGCCACCTGCGCCCGCCCAACCGTTGCGTCACTCCAGCTGTATCCTCTCGACCTGCCGTCGGTCCGCCTGTCTGTGCGGGCATTGTCGCCGTAGTCCGCGCGGCGTGGCGAGGGATTTCCGGATGGTGCGGGCACGGTCGTCTGGCCCCGAGGCACCCACACTCGGCGCGTCATGAGCGGCTCCGATACGCGTCGCGGGCGATGCCCGGCGAATCACCGCCCCGGTCTTCTTCAAGCGTGTGAGGGCTGGAGCGTGTCGGAGATGAGGCGGAGTTGTTCCGGCGTCAGTTCGTCTCCGTGCCGGCGGTAGGCATGCGTTCCGAGGCTGACGAGGACGTCGTCGATGTTCTCCCATCGGCTTGGCGTCCAGGGGTCACCTCGACCCTCGTCGAGTTCCGTAAGGATGCGATCAAGCGGCAGAAGAAGATGAAAAGTGAGGGTTCCTGATGTCGACGCCGAAGGTGCCTGCGAAGGTGACCGCAGGATTGCGTCGTCATCTCGCCGACTATGAGGCCGAGCTGCTGGCCGGGGGCTATACCGACCGGGTGTAGGAGGCCCGCCGGGATCACGCTCTCGACTTCGTGTTGTTCCTGGAGGGGCGGTTCTCTCCGGCGACGGAAAAGGGGAAGCAGCGGCGGATGTGACCGCCGAATGGTGGGGCCGGTTGCCTTCGGATAACCGGCTCTTGGCGTTGTCAAGCCCTCTGGTAGGGATCCTCAAGATCGTCTATCCTTGAGCTAGTTGATCTTGATTGGCAGGGTCAGCACAAAAGGAGGAACACTATGCACATCTACAGTCTCGCCCCCGGCAAGGACCACATCAACCAGGCCATCCGAGACGTGCTCGGGCTCGACGACACCCACACCCAAGGGCACTGGGTCATCGCCGCCGACGACGAAAACCGCGCGGTGGGCCTACTCAGAGAGCGGGGCTTCACAGACATCACAGAGCGCGACATCATCCCCGATCGAAGTGTGAACGACCTGCGGTCAGCGGCGCTGCTCGACCGGGAAACCGTGCTCGTGCAGCGCCTACACGGGTGGGACGGTGACGCGGTGGCCATCGTGTTCCGGGACGGCACGCCGCACCGGCTGGGCTGGATGCGTCTCGGAAGGTTCGTGCCCGACACGGACGGCTGAGTCGCTGGTGGGGAAGCCCGTCGCCGTGGTGGTGGCGGGCTTCTCTGTGTAGCCGCCTACGCTGTCAGCGCCCATGGCGTGACGAAGCCGCCCCCGAGGTGATGGGGCGGCTTCGTCGTCCGCTACAGCCGGCCACAACGCCGCAAGTCAGCAAGCCGGCTCGAACGCCCTGCCGTACAGCGGCCCATCCGAGTACCGCAGGGTTGCCTCCATTTGGACGCACACGTTCGCGATCTATAGAGGCGCTACTACGAGCAGCGCCACGGCGTGCCGGCGGTGAGTGGGTTCGGCAACGTTGGCCGCTAGCCTGGAGGGAAACCGGCCGGCACGGCCGGTGAGACTGTTGGCATGCCGACCCGTCCGCGCTCCCACCGGTGCTGCGCCCGGCCACTGCGCCGGGCGAGGATCGCATCGAGGTGTTCGAGACTCCGGTCACCCCCACCCGGGCCGGCTGGGGGTAGGCCCCGGCCCAGGTGGTCGCGCAGACCGCCGGCGGGGTGTGCGAGCCGTACGCGTTGTACGCGGTGGCGAGGTAGCAGTAGGTGCGCCCCCAGTCCACGGTCAGGTCCATCTCCCAGTACCCGGCCGGGTTGCTCCAGGTGCTGTGCGGGGTGGGCCAGTCGGTCCACGGCCCGTTCGGTGTGGGGCCGCGCCACACGCTGACCTGGGTGGCGTCCTGGGTACCCACCCGTACGTCGACCTCCATCCGGGGGGTCGGGTAGTCGGGGGCCCGGACCAGGAAGTGGTCGATCACCGGTGCGCCGCCCTGGGTGACCGTGCGGCAGGGCAGCGCGGTGTCGGCCCCCGCGCCGGCGTTGATCGCGGTGACGCAGACCGTGTGGTCGCCCCGGGCCGCCGGCACCAGCAGGTCGAAGCCGTGGCCGCCGCCGTAGGCGGGGTAGTTGGCGGCCACGTCGGTGCGGGTCGTCGAGGCGACCAGCGCGGTGTGCAGCCGGCCGTTCACCCGCACCGACACGGTCAGCGGCGAGGCGGTGTCCGGGTCGATGACCCAGCCGCGTACCCGCAGGCCGGACGGCCCGGGGGAGAGCTCGTCGAACGAGCCGAACGGGTCGCAGTGTTCGACGAGGCCGCGACCCCGGTCCGCGACACCACTCCCTCCGACGCAGACCGCATCCTCCAGTCAACCGCTGCACAGATCCAGAGCGCCACGGTCGACATCCGGTCCGCAGCGTTGCTGCTGGCCGCCCGCACCGCCCGAACCGAAAGCCAGCGCGAGCTAGTCCGACGCCAAGCCTTCACCTTGCTCGTGCAGCAACCCACGGCGGCGCCCTTCGTGGTTGAAACGCTTCACGCCCTTCGACCCGAGAACCTCGGTGAACTCGTCCCGTTACTGGCCACACACCCCGAATGGGCCATCCGCGCGCTCGGGGCCCAAGCATGGGTCCACGACACCGGCATCGATGACGACCTTGGGCCCGCACTCGCCCAGGATTCCGACGCCCGCGTCCGCCGTGCCCTGGCACGAGAACTCGCCGGGCAGCCTGTGACTTCGCGAACCGGGCCGGTGCGCGACATCCTCGTCGGCGACGTCCGTTACGGCGTCCGTCGCCTCCTTACCGGCGGAACAGCAGCGAGCTAGTGATGGACATCTGGTTCGGCGACGACGAGACCGCCGAGTTGTGCAGCCGGGGCGCGAGGCTGGCGGCACGCTGGGGTGCTGCGGGTGGAAGAGCGGTCGGCCGCAAGCTTGTGCAGATCGAGGCCGCCCCGACCCCCGGAGGCGCTGCGGGCGCTTCCGGGTGGCCTGCGCCGCGACGCCACGGATGAGACCTGGACCTACCGACGTCGACGGTGTAGCATCATCCGTTTCGAGTTCGACGACCGGACGACGCCCTACACGCCGTCTTCGCCACCGGTGACGCCCTGGTCAAGGCGTCTTTTGCCTCCTGCAGCCGAGAGCACGGTGCCGCTCGATCCCGCAAGCGAGTGACTACTTGGCTGCGGGATCGGTTCAGGCTGTAACTCCTCTACTGTGACATGTTGGCCGACTGGCCGGTTGATCCATCGTTCGCCTTGGCCGGGCCGCCGGTGTGTTGGCTTGTCGTCCTGCGACGTCCATAAGACGATGTCGATCAACTGAAGGTCGGGTAGGTTGTGGAGTTCGGGAACGGTCGGTGTCACGGCATCCCGCAGGGCCACGATTTCGGCGCGGTGGATGCGAATCCAGATCGCCAGGGCCCGAACGACCTTGTCGATGCGTTCGAAGCGGTCGAGGCCGTGCTGGCGCGCCTTGTTCGAGAAGCCCTCGCGGTTGAAGCCGAACACTTCCGCGGCGTGTCCGTCGAGCACTGGGACTGCGTGGGGTCGGTACAGGGCGGCCATCTTGGTTGTCTTGGGTCCCCAGACACCGTGGTACCCGAAGTAGCACAGGTTGACGACCGTGGCTATGCCGTCGTCGTCCATGGTGTGCAGGTCGGTGTCCTCCGGCACGGCGGCGAGTCGGGCTGCGAAGTCGCGTCGGCGGTCCCGGGAGAATCCGGCCACGTCTTCGATGTCCACTCGGCCGGCGAGCGCATTGGCGTAGAGCAGCGACCAGGTGGTGACCTGATCGAACAGCCCGGAGGCACGAGTGCTGCGAGCGGCGAGATGGTAGGTGACCCATCCGCTGCGCGGCTCGGTGCAGAAGGCGAGCACTCGTCGGGCCGCATCTGTCACGGGCACCGGAGCCAGTACGTCACCGTCGAATCCTGCCGCTGCCGGGTCGATGACCATCTCGGGAAGGTCAGTATTCACAGCGACACCGTACGGGCTGGCCGCCTAAGGATCGGTGGTCGGTCAGTACCCTCGCGGTCGTGGTGAATGTTGCACCGGTTGAGGATGCGCTGGGTGTTTTCGCGGCGCGGCTGGTCACCCCGGTGGATCTGATCACCATCCACCGCGACAACATGGACGAGGCGAGGCGAAACTCCCGGTATCGGAGCATGAGGTACGGGGCGTTCCTTCTGACGTACGGACCGTTCGAGATGTTCTTCAACCAGGTGATCGGCGCGCACGGCGGCCCCCGGCAGAACACGCCGGCGACGATGGAACGGATACGGCAGCGGTTCGGCCAGCACCTCGGCGTCCCGGATGTCACCGGTCAGTGGTGGGCCCGGGTCCGCGCGCAGCCCGAGCCGGGTCGCGGTGGGCGCTGGCTCTGGAGGGCGCGTTCGTCGCGGTGTCGCAGGCCCACGACGCAGGCCTCTGACCGTTTGCTGATCCGGGCCGGCGCTGCGAGACTGGCGGCGATGGCCACGGGTCCCTTCACCCGCCGCACGCCGGGCGTCCCCCTCCCTGGTTCCGGGTTCTGCGAAGGGATGATCGTCATGTCCGATCCTGAGTTCGCGTCGCGTGCCGAAGAGATGCGCGAGGAAGCACTCACCGATCACTACGCCAGTCACCACGGTCACACCGGTGACCGCGGCGGTGCGGCCCACCGGTACGACGAGGGCCTCGGATTCGAGCCGACCGAGACCGAGGACTGGCTCGCCCGCGCCGAAGCCGGGCACACCGGGCACGGCCTGTCCAAGCACGTCGGGCGCGGTGACGACGAGATGGCGGCGTTCGGCACCTACGACAAGCCGGCCGGGGCGTCGACCTTCCTCACCCCCGCTGACCAGGCCGGAGTCCACGATGAGGTGCTGGACCGGCGTGCCACCGAGGTGGAGGACTGGCTGTCCGACGACACCGCCCCGGAGCGGATGCGCTTCGACGCCGACCTCGACCGGGACACCGGGCTGTGGGCCCGCTCCGACCTCGGCGAACCGGCGGCGGTGTCGGGGGCGGCGGTGGTGCTGGCTAAATGCGGTGACGGCCCGCACGGCTACACCGACCTCACCTCGTTCCCGGTGCCCGCCGACACGGTCAGCGACAAGGGCGCCTGGGAGATCCCGATGTCCATGGTCGACCCGGCCGAACTGGGCGAGGACGAGGTGCAGGACTGGGTGGGCGAGACCTTCGAGGACGGCCCGGACGCCGGGCAGGCACCCGACGGCGACCGGGGCGGGTGGGGCTGACCTGCGGCTGCGCCATCGGTGCGCCATGTTCCTGATCCTCTAGCCGGAGGGGGACGACTCACCGGAGGAGAGGGATCCGTGGCTACCGACTACAACGCGATCGTCGAGACGATCACGAAGGCACAGCAGCGCGGGGACGAGCGGCCGGCGGCGGACAAGCCGCAGGTGACCGTCGACCGGCTCGGCGGCATCCGGGTCAACCAGGGCAAGCCGAGCGAGGCGGCGATCTCCGAGGTGCAGCACGGCACGTTCGCCGTCGCCGTCTCCGACGCCCGGCAGCGGCGCGACGCCGAGACGGCCCGCACCAAACTGCCGCCGGGCACCTACTACGAGGAAGCCGCCGGGGCCGAAGGCTGGTACTACTCGATCGTCACGCCCGAGTTCCGCAACGAGTACGTGTTCTGCGCGTCGTTTGACGGCCTCGACTACAAGGTCCGGCTGATCGCCCCGGATCTGGAGGCGCGGGGATACGCTGGGCACGGCGGCCACCTCTACCCCGGCGGCAAGATCTGCCTGAGCAAGTCGGCGGGGGCGGGCCAGCCGTCGCTGGAGACCGCGTACTCCAAGTCGGTCCTGTGGGCGCACGGCATGGACTTCGTTCGCAGCGGCGTCACCTTCCCGTTCTCCTACGACCAGTGAACGGCAGAGCAGACCGATGCTGGCCGTCACGATCACCGATTACGCGCTGACCGACATCGTCGCGACACTGGGGGCGGTCCGGCCCGAGCAAGGTGGTGCCCTGCTCGGGCTGCCCGGCTCCGACCTGGTCACCTCGTTCGTGCACGACACCCCGGCGGTCGTCACCACGGTCCGCTACCACAACAGCGACTGGCTGCTCGACGAGGTCACCCGGCGGGAACAGCAGGGACCGGAACGGTTCAAGGGGATCGTCCACTCGCACCCCGCCGGGGTCCCGCAGCCCAGCTCGCAGGACTGCTCCGAGTTCGGTGAGTCGTTGCGGCTCAACCCGGAACTGGGCCGCTACCTGGCCGGGATCGTCACCCTGACCCCGGAGGTGGACCCGGACGAGCACCAGCTCACCCTGGGGCCGGCGCTGTGCTCGTTCTTCGGCGCGTCGTGGGCCGGTCCGCGGCTGTCGGTGCGGCGGATGCGGCCCGTCGTCGTACCGATCCAGCAATCCCTGGCCCACGCCGGCCTAGACCCGGCCGCCCACCGGCCGGTCCCAATCGTGGTGGACGGCGCGGTCGCGCTCGGTTCCCGGCTCACCCCGGCCGGGCTGCCGCCGGCCACCCTGCTGTTCCCTGCCGGGTTTCCGCTGGCCGCGCCGCTGCTGCTGCCGGACGGCGGCCCGGCCCGGCCGCTGACGTGGGACCTGTCGCTACCGGCCATCGACCGGCTCGCCGCCGCGCTGCGGCCCGCCCCACGGCCCACGGCACGGCCCGCGCCGCCGCAGCAACAGCCGGTGCCGCGCCGGTCGCCGTGGTACCGCCGTCGCCGCGGCCGGGGTCACGCTCCCGTCGACCTGTTCGCGCGTACCCAGGGCCTGCTCTCCGCCGACCTGCGGCACCGGCGGGTGCTGGTCGCCGGGGTCGGGTCGGTCGGCACCTACCTGGCCGAGACGCTGACCCGCTCCGGGGTCGGCGCCCTCACCCTGCTCGATCCGGACACCGTCGAACCGGCCAACATTGGCCGGTCCATGTTCGCCGTCGACGACCTGGGACGGCCCAAGGCGGAGGCCTGCGCCCGCCGGCTCGCCGAGATCAACCCGGACGTCACGACCGCCGTCGTCGCCGACGCGATCGGCGCGATCCCGTCCCGCACCCTGGCCGCCATGATCGCCGATGCCGACCTGGTGATCGCCGGCACCGACGATAACGCCGCCCAGGAACGCCTCAACCACCTCGCGTACGCCGCCGGTGTCCCGGCCGTGTTCGTCGGCCTCTACAAGGGCGCCGCCGGCGGCGAGGTGATCATCGTGCGGGAGGGGCTGCCCTGCTGGAGCTGCGGCACCGGCGGCGTGCGTGACGGCATCGGCGCCGACGCCACCCGCCCGGAGGTCAACTACGGCACCGGCCGGCTCACCGCCGAGGCCGGGCTGCTCACCGACATCCACCTGGTCAGCGCCGCCGCCGCGAAGATCAGCCTCGCGCTGCTACACCCCGGCGGCGACGCCCGGATCGCCCGGTTCCTCGACCGGCCACTGCACGACGGGGAGAACTACGTGCTGTTCGCCACCGAACCCGGCCACTGGATCTTCCCGCACATCTTCGCCGACACCCTCGGCCAGCACGCGGTCCAGAGCATCTGGATGCGCCCGGAACGCCGCCCCGACTGCCCGGTCTGCGGAACCCTCGAGCACCGCGTCGACCCGCTGTGGCACGGCGCCGACGGCAGCCCGCAGCAGATCCTCGACCGGCAGCGGGCCGCCTACCAGCAGCGGATGCGGTCCACAGCCGGCCGGGAGCAGTGATGCGTACGTCACTGCCGATCACCTGGTTGCCCGTCGAGGACGAGGACCCGACCGCCGACCGTCCGGTCGCCGGTGCCCTGCACGGTGCCCTGACCCGGTTCCTGCGCGGGCTCGGCCACCACGGCCGGCTGGTGCTGACCGCCACGGTCAGCCGCCGTCCGGACGGTCACGCCCGCATCGACCTGGAGGTCAGCGGCGGCGCCGAGGCGCCCGACACGACCCGGAGGCTGCGGCACACGATCGGCACCGTGGTCGGGGTCGGCGCGGACGAGCCGCCGCCGGTCCGGCCGTCCGGCGGACGGGCCTGGCAGCTGCGGCCGGTCAGCCCCGGCCGCTTCCCTGGTTTCGCGGCCGACGCGGTGTGGCCACGCGACGGCTTCGACTGGCCCGCGGTGCTGGCCTGCGTGGAACGCACCCCGACGGTGACTGCCGTGACCGTGGTGCTCGCGCCGGTGGAGACACCCGAGGCGAGCCTGCCGGTGGTGGCCCGGGCCGCATCCCGCCGCCTCGACCGGGACCCGCGGGCCGAGGCGACCCGGCACTACCTGACCGCCGTCGAGGAGATGCGGCAGGGTGTCTGCGCCGCGCACGTGTCCGTGCACGCCGACGAGCACGGCGCCCGGCAGGTCGCGGCCTGCCTGCTTACCACGGCCGGGCGGGAGAGCGTCACGGTCGAGGTTGCCACCAGCCGGCCGGCCGGGAACGCGATGCTGCAACTGGGCCGGTTCGTGCCCGTCGAACGCGCCGCCGGCCTGCTGCCGCTGGTCGCCCTGCACGACGTGCACCCGACCCGGTTCCCGCGGCGGCAGCCACCGCTGGGTTCCTGGGAACCGCGCGCCACCGGTGCGCCGTCGCTGCTGCTGGGCACCACGGCGACGGGCGACGAGTACCGGCTGCCGATCGCCGACCTGGCCCAGCACCTGATCGTCACCGGGCTGCCCGGCTTCGGCAAGTCCACCACGACGATGAGCATGCTGGCCCGGCTCTGGACTGAACACCGGATCCCGTTCCTGGTCATCGACCCGGAGAAGGACGAGTACGCGGGACTGATTCACCAGCTCGGCGCGGCCATCGGGCAGCCCGTCTCGGTGCTGCGGCTCGGCCGTGACCCGGTCCGGCTCAACCCACTGGCCGTACCCGACGGGGTCGCCCCGGCCGCGTTCGGCGCCACCGTTGCCGAGTTCCTGGACGCCTCCACCCACCTGAGCGAATCGTGGCCGCTGGCCGCGTCGGTGCTGCGAGCCGTGGTCGCCGGCCTCTACACCGCCCCGGAGCCACCCACCATCGCCGGGCTGTACCGGGAGGTACGCGCGTGGGCCGCGGCCACCCCGTCCGGTGCCCGGCAGGCCGCCGAGCTCGAACTGTCGCTGGGTGCTCGGATCCAGTCGCTGATGTCCGGCCCGAACGCGGCCGCTCTGTCCGGCGGCCCCGGTGCCGGCCTCGACTGGGGACGGCTGCTGTCCCGGCCCGCCCTGATCTCCCTGGCCGGGTACGCCGACCAGGGTTCCCGCGAGCTCGCGTTCGGCCTGCTGCTGGCCGGTCTCGTCGAGTACCGCCGGGCACACCCCGGCACCGGCCTGACTCACCTGGCCGTGCTGGAGGAGGCGCACATGGTCCTCGGCGGCGGTGACGGACAGGCCGGCACCGCGGAACGCGGCGTCTCCGCAGCCCTGGCCACACTGCGCGGCTACGGGCAGGGGCTGGCCTTGGTCACGCAGACGCCGGGGCAGCTCAGCCGCGGCATCACCGAGCTGTTCCCAAACCGGATCAGTCACCGGCTCGCCGCGACGGCCGCCCCGGACGCCGGGTTCACCGCCGGGCCCGGCGACCAGCGGGCGGTGCGGATGCTGCCGCAGCTGCAGCGCGGTGAAGCGCTGGTGGTGAACGCGGGGACGCAGCCGTTACCCGTACCCGTGCAGGTGACGAGAAGCCCACTGGCAACGCCGGGCATCGCGCTGCCGGTGACCGGCCACCCCGATGTGGTGGGGTCCGGCGGACCGCAACCGATCTGGTGCGCCGACTGCCCGAGCCCCTGCCGGGGCCGGGAGATGCTGCGCCTGCTGCCTGAGGCCCGCGCCCAGCTTCCGGCCGCGCCCGCCGATCTCGCCGACCAGGCGGTACGGCTGGCCGCCACCCTGGCGAAACGGTACGGCATCGCCCCGCGCCCGGATCCCGCCGCGAAGCTCTACTGCCTGGCCGCCCGCACCGTCACCGACCGGCTGGCCGGCGACCCGGCCCGGCTGCACGGCGTGACTCGGGCCGTCCGTGACGCCGTCGACCGCAGTCTGAAGGGACCCCGACAGTGACCGTCATCCCACCGCTGGCCAGCGGCCCGCACTCACTCGACAAGCGGCAGATCACCGTGGATCAGGGCACCGTCGCGGTGGTGCTGCGTAACGGCCAGGTCTGGCAGGTCCGCGGCGCGGGCCGGTCCGGTGCCGTCCGTGGCCTGTTCGCCGGTGACCGCTCGCTGCCGGCCGTCGGTGGTCTCAGCTACCTGCTGTTCGTCAACTCCCCATTCACCGTCGACATGGGCCTGCGGGATCTGCTGCTGCGCGACGGCCGCAGGGTCGGGGTCACCGCCACCGTCCGGGCCCGGCCGGTCTGGATGGAACGCCCGGATCTGCTGCTGCAACTGGCCCGCGAGTACGGTGTGCACAGCGTCGACCGGTACACCACGGTCGCCGCGGCCCAGCTGGACGCCGACTTCCGCGCGCACGCCGCAGCCGCCCTGTCCCGGGTCGTTCACGACAGTGTCGTCACCACCACCGACGCCCGGCACACCCTCGGCGGGCAGACCGCCAGTGACCTGCTGATGATCGAGATCCTCAACCCGGTCTTCACCCTCGACGACACCGAGGTCACCCTCGACCAGATGGCCCGTGAATACGAGATCGAGCACCGCCGCGTCGGTTACGACACCCAGCTGGAGAACGCCCGCCTGCAGGCCGAGCAGAGTCTCGAGGGGGTTCGGCACGTGCTCGCCGAGATCCGCGCCCAGCATCAGGTGGCCCTGGACCGAATCAACGCGCTCGGCGAGGCCGAAACCCAGGCCCTGGCCGCCGCGACCTACGGCGTCCACCCGTGGACGTACCGGCACCCGGAGCTGGCTCAGGAGGCCGACCTGGCCCGGATGGCGTCGCTGCAGGGCCTGATCACCGAGTACGCCGACACCATCCCGTTCCTCGCCGAGGTCCTCGACCAAACCCCGGCGCAGCTGCTGTCGGCGCTGCTGCGTAACGAGAATCCGGCGGCCGCTCCCCGCGTGGTCACCGCCACCACCGGTTCCGGAGGCGGACCGCGGTGGCGGATCGCCGACGAGGTCCAGGAAGCGCTGCAGTTCGCCACCGAACTCGCCGACGTCACGGGGGCGGCTACGGCCACCGTGGACGGACCCAGCGGCACCCGGCTGCTGATCGCCGCAGTCGGCGGCACCAACGCCCCGGTCGTGTTGCCGCTCGACTCGCCGTACTGGCTGTCCTGTGGATACACCCAGGTCACCATGTGCCTGGTCCCGGAGAGCGGTGGCGCGGCCCTGGTCTGCGGGGAACTCGCCCGCACGATGACCGGCGAGTGCGGGCTGCCGGTCGACGACGTCGAGGTCACCGAATCCGGGTCGGGCCTGGAGGTACGGTTGGGCCTGGGCGCTGTTCCCGGCCACATCAACGCCCAGGAGGCCGGGACGAATCTAGTGGCATGGCAGAGCGCCCTCACCGACCTGTTCGCGGCGGCTGGCTTGACCGCGACCGTGCGGCTGACCTCGGGTGCCGCCGGTGGCTGACGCCGAGACCGAGGCCCGCCGGCACGCCTACCAGCAGCGGATGGCCGGGGCGGGCCGTCCGAGCGGGTCCACCGAACCTCAGGTTACGGTCGGGCGGACGTCGCTGCCGGCGAGCGGCCCGGTGCCCCGGCCGGCCGGCGCGGCCCGTGACCTCAAGAGCCTGCGGATGGCCGGGCTGTGGCTGGCCATCCTCGCGGTGATGGCCGTGGTGGCGTTCGCCGGGATCAAGGCGATGCAGTGGCACGACACCCGGGCGGCCGAGGCGGCGGCGCGTACTGCGGCGGCGAATAAGGTCGCCGCGATCCTGGATGAGAGCATCGTGGGCCGGCAGAACCTGCTGACGGCGATTGGCCTGATCCGGAAGTGCAAGATCGGCGACGCCACCCGGCGGGGCATCCAGAACGCGGCCAAGAACCGGCAGACGCTGCTCGCCAAGGTGACCGTCCTGGACACCAGCCCGCTGCCGGAGGGTGCTGAGATCAAATCCGGTTTGCAGGCGGCGTTGGCCCGCTCCCTCGAAGCCGACGAAGCCTATCTGAAATGGTACGACGCGGCCAAAGGTCACTGCCCGAAGCAGTCCGGGAGACTCTTCGCGGCCATCGATAAAGCCAACGAACGTTCCCAGGACGCCAAGGCCGCCTTCCTCGCCGTCTGGAACCCGGTCGCCCGCGAATATGAACTACCTGAACGGGACAAATCCTCGATCTGAGGCACCATGCCCGATCTCTCACCATGCCCAGCGATAGCCGACAGCCGCCTCTTCGAGGTACGTCACGAACCGCTGTGCCGAATTCCGCTCATCCAGCTCCATCGGCTCGCACAACACCTCGTCACCGCCCTCGACACTGTTCCAGGCCACCCACCACACCGTCGGCGGCACCCGCGACCGGTCGAAGTCGATCCGCAGGTGCACCCGCTCCGTCCGGCCGTGCGCGATCCGCCGCACCTCCGCGTGCTCCGGCGACGCGTCGGTCGGCAGCACCGTCCGATACTCCAGATTGGCGATGTCACCGGTGTTCAAGGTGCGGTTCAGCAGCACCTCCACCACCTGCAGCCCGTCACCGTACGGATACGACTCGCCGACCTCGCCGCCGGCCAGAACCTCCACCTCGACCGCACTGTCCCGGGTGACATGCGCGTACCGGTCGACGCCGTCGCGCAGCGCCGCGATCACATGCACCGCGTGATGCTCCACCGGTACCCCGGCCGGCCCGATCAGATGCCGCTCGAAGACCGACAGTGTCCGGTGCAGTTGCGGCAGCGGCAGCGTCTCGTGTCGATGCCCGCCGAGGGTCCGCACGATCCCGGCGTCGAGTGGCAGCCCACCGGCCCGCAGCGCGCCCCACAACCGGTCGGCGTGCACGTCGGTCATCTCGAACGCGTCGACGAACCACTGCATCGTCTCGGCGCTGATCACCTCACCGGACAGGGCCCGCCGCACCCGGTCCCGGATCGTGCGCGGCAACGCACGGTCCTGCTCGGACCGCTCACCAGCCTCCCACAGGTGCAGCGACAGCACCTTCGCCACTGCGGCCGTACTGATCTGATCGGGACCCCCGGCCCGCACATGCGCCTGCCAGAGCCGCCGATACCGGGCCTCCTCGGTCAGCAGGTGGCGCAACAGCAGACCCGCAGCGGCCGCACTGGTGCCAGGTTCGGTCATCGTGTGTGCTCCCGCGTGACATCCGGTGCCACTCGGCACCGTTGGTGCGCGAATCTACGCCTGGACATGCGGCGATGGGATCCCCTGCGCCGAATCCCGCCCTTGCCGCCGATGCCACGCTTACCCGGAATACAGCCTGGCCCGGAGAACGGCTTTCTCCGCACGCCGAATGCATCCCTGCCGATCCTCCCAACCGTCATGACCGGGCACACCGCGGCAGGAGCCGGCGCATGACCGCGCGACCGTCCATCGTGGGTGGCCTAGTACTCCAGCCGTAGCTGTGTGATCGGGAGTATTGCCAGCTCATCGGTATGATCCGTGTCGGGCCGCCGCCGATGGGGCAGCTGTCGATGTCGATGTTACGCGCCCGTTGGCTGAGCGATCGCACCGCGAGTCTGTTGTGGTCGGTCGGCGGCCGGGCAGGCTCTTGCGCTTGTGCTGATCGATGAGATCGTCGGATGGCGGACGGGTCTGGACGACCTGCTCGCCCGCATCGCGCACCGCTTTGGCCGGGCCGAGCCCCGCCGGCAGGCCCTCAGCTACCTGGTCAGGCTGCTGTCGCCGCTGGCGGCGAAGAACGGCTGGACCCTCGCGGAGGCAGCCGGAGACGCGACCCCGGACCGGATGCAGCGGCTACTCAACCGCTCCTTGTGGGACCCGGACGCCGTCCGTGACGACCTCTTCGCCTATATCGCCGAGCATCTCGGCCACGACGACGGGGTCCTCATCGTCGATGAGACGGGATTCCTGAAGAAGGGCGTCAAGTCCGCCAGGGTGCAGCGTCAGTACTCCGGCACGGCCGGGCGGACGGAGAACTGCCAGCTCGGCGTGTTTCTCGCCTACGCCGGCCCGCATGGTCGCACCCTGGTCGATCGGGAGTTGTACCTGCCGCGCGGCTGGTGCGACGACCCCGCCCGCCGCGCCGAGGCCGCGATCGGCCCTCGGGTCGGGTTCGCCACGAAGCCCGCTCTCGGCCTGCGGATGCTCGACCGCGCCATCGCCGCGGGGCTTCCGGCGCGGTGGGTCACCGCCGATGAGGCCTACGGCCAGGACTCGAAGTTCCGCAGCCGCGTGGAGCAGCACAGGATCGGCTACGTCCTGGCCGTGCCTCGTAACCAGCGCATCCCCACCGCGGTGGGCAACTCCCGGCCCGACGTTCTTGCCGCCAGCGCCCCCGTCGAGGCGTGGAAGCGCCGCAGCTGCGGCGACGGAGCGAAGGGCCCGCGGCTCTACGACTGGGCTGCGGCCACCCTGCCCGACACCGACACCGAGGGCTACCGGCACTGGCTGCTCATCCGACGCAGCATCGCCAACCCCGACGACCGTGCCTACTACCTGTGCTTCGGCCCCGCCGACACCGACGACGAGACCCTGATCCGCGTGGCCGGGACCCGGTGGGCGATCGAGGAGTGCTTCCAGAGCGCGAAGACCGAGGTCGGCTTGGACCACTACCAGGTCCGGCGTTACGACGCCTGGTACCGGCACATAACGCTCGTTCTGTGGACCCACGCCTACCTCGCCATCACCACCGCCCACACGAAAAGGGGGACCCAGAACATGATCATGAGCAGCTCGTGCCCCTCAGCCTCGGCGAGGTCCGCCGTCTCCTGGCACACCTGATCACCACCACCCCACCCTTCGAACACATACATCGATGGTCACGATGGCGACGCCGACACCAATACCGCGCCAAACGGGCCCACCACCAGCGAAGACACCGAATCCACCAGCTACGGCTGGAGTACTAGACGGCGGAGGCTGGAGTCAGGGAGACGACGGAGGTGCGCCGCAGTGTGCCGCCGCCTTCGATGCTGAGCGCGCCGTGGTCCATGAGGGGCTTCAGCGCCCTGATCACGTGCTCCGGTCGGTACACCGTTTCGAGCAGAGCGAAGTGTCGCAGGTCTTCGACGCGGACGGGTCCGCTGCGTCGAAGCTGTTGGGTGAGTAGTCGGGTCAGCGGTCCGAGTTGTGGTTCGTCGACGTCGAACAGCGTCTCGGCCTGCTCGTCGCGGGGATCGCGGAAGCCGACGCCCTGGGTGCGGTCGACCTCCCAGAGACTGTCCTTCATCTTCTGCACGCCGAGGCGATGGCGGGTGCCGAAGATCAGATAGAGCGGCTGTCCCTTCCTGGGGATCAGCTCGAAGTCCAACAGGTACGGGAAGCCTGCTGCGCGCAATGCTTGCCGGTAGCAGGTGAGAATGTGCCGGCTCTTCGCTTCTGGTGCCAGGTCTGCCACGGTTCGCCATGCGGGGTTGCCGCCGAACACCGCGTCGCCAGCTTCGCCGAGGTCGCTGACGAAGCGCACGAAGTGTTGCGGAAACAGGGTGACGATGACCTCGCTGGAGACGTTCGCGGCCAGGCGCCGAAGGAGGCGATATGGCACTGGCGCGTTACCCCAGGAGTCGAGGTTGGCGAAGATCGGTTGCCCCCAGGCGCGCATCTCGTCGAGGGTGGCCTCCAGATGGGAGGCGCAGGTGCCCTTAACGATCTTCACGGGCATGGCGGCGTCGGTGCGCGGCCGTTCAGGGAACGCCTTCGTCAGGGTCGCCCGGAGCATGTCGACGCAGCGTTGGTCGTCGTCGACAAAGGCGAAGCGGGCGACGCCCTTGGTCCTGGGCACCTTGGTGACCAGCGCCCGCATTGCGATCACTGGCGAACCCGGCTCGTCGCCCTTGTAGATCCCCGGGCCGGCGAAGCCCTCGGCGTAGGTGACCGAGGGATAGGCGTTCGAGCCGGCTAGGAGGATGGGGAACCAGCGCTCAAGGTAGCGCTGGTAGATGTCATGCTTGGCGCCCGTGTGTGGGGCGCATTCCCATGGCACCTCACCATTGACCGGCATCCGTACCCCCTGGCTACCGAGTGTCAGGCGTCAGTGTCTCATCGCAACCTCATCGGCGGAACCCATCGACCGTTGGCCGGCCGGCGCGAAGCGACTACGGCGGTCATGCCTTTGGCGAGACACCAGCGAACATGCGCGTGGGCATGGCCGAGTGTTTGCGTCCGTCTAGCTCACGGCCGCCAGCCTTCGGCGTGCGACCCCCCCACTGCTTGAAGAAGAAGGCGGTCCCCGCCTCACCACACTTGTCCCGCAACTGCCGAACCCACAGCGGGTCCACTGGTCGGTGGGCCGGCCCGGACTCGCCCCCAGCGATGAGCCAGTCGATACCGTCTAGGTTCAAGTCGGCCAACGGGCCGAGCAGGGGTTCTGCGGAGAGGAAGCGGACAGCGGCCGGAACCCGCCGCAAGTCGTCCACGCGGGAGAGTTCCGTGGGGCCCTCCACGCTGACGCCCATCCAGATGTTCGGTGCCCAGTCCAACTGCGGGGCCACCTTAGCCAGCCTGCCTGCTCGTTTGGTGAGCAGCTGGTAGGTATGCTGCGGCGTTTCGCGCATCACCTCGAACACCCGCTGCACGAACGGCAGCGGTACTCGAGCGTGGAAGAGATCCGACATCGAGTTTACGAACACGATCCGGGGATCGCGCCAGCGTCGGGGGACGTCTAGGGCGTCTTCGTGTACTGCGACCCCGAAGCCGGGGCCGGAGGTTCGTGGATCACCGTCGGTCTGATACTTGGCTGAACCCATAGCCTTCAGCCGCTTCGACAGAGTGAGGGCGTAGCAGTTGTCGCAGCCCCGGGAAATGCGATCGCACCCGGTGGTGGGGTTCCACGTCGCCTCTGTCCACTCGATGGGACTGTGGTCCGCCACCGAATCACCTCCCTACACGCCTATACTGTCGAACGTTCGTACGATGCGGAAGGGGGTCGCTGAAAGTCGCCGCTCCGCCGGTCGTCGGCGATGTCGCGTTACCGCGTACAACGGTCGGGCAAGTGGATAGACGTTGGCGGCGCGGGATTGTTGTACGGGAGCACGGCACGCAGACCGGACAGCAGCCAGTCAACGGGTCGGTGCGGCGGCAGGCTACCTCCGTGAGTGCCGTGCGCCAGCCGCCGAGTCGGCCGGCGGCGACCTGTCGTAGGGGCTCGGATCCTTGAAGCGAACAAGATCGTCAGAGGACTGACCTGTCTATCGATATGCCGTAAGTGGCCCTTCGCCCCGGCGCGGGTAGGGCGCAGCCCCTGGCGCGCACTGCGTTCCTCTACCGAGGAACGCCCTCACGTCGGCCATCTTGTTGTCGGCCATAGCCGCCAGCATGACGCCGACCTTCGGCATTGGTTGGTGATGGGCAGTACGGTGCATCCGTGCTCAGTGGCGTCACGCGACCCTTGATCTTCGTGGACATCGACGGTGTGCTTCTGCCGTTGCGGGCTCGGCCAGCCGGCGTGAGCTCGTCCGTGACTCTCGGTGCGGTGGCCACCTCGGACAGCTCGGGCAATCCGCTGCTCGGTCGGCTCGACCCTGGTGACGGTCCCCGGCTGGGTGGGCTGCCGGGTGATCTGGTGTGGGCGAGTACGTGGATGGCGGAGGCGAACGAGGCGATCGCGCCTCGGCTCGGTCTTCCCGTGTTGCCGTTCGTCGACTGGCCGGATGCCGATGAGCGATCGCCGCGCGGTGTGCATTGGAAGAGCGTGCCGCTGATGCGGTACGCCGCCGGTCGTCCGTTCGTCTGGCTCGACGACGAGATCACCGACGTTGACTGCCGGTGGGTCGCTGCGCACCACCGGCATCCCGCGTTGCTGCACCGCGTCGATCCGCATCGCGGGTTGACGGGCGCTGATCTCGACACCGTTCATCGGTGGCTTGCACAGTGTGTGGGATCCGCAGATAGCCGTCCGCGCTACCGGTGATAGTAATCATTCTATCTATGTCTCGCATTTCAGGACGATCGCAAGGAAATTCTTGACAAGCCATAGTGTGGCTTCACAATGTGCCGAATTGGGCGGCCGGGAATCGTTTGATCAAGGCTGCGACCTGGTCCTTCTGGCTTATCGTCTACGGATCAGAAGGTTAGGGGTTCGAGTCCCTTCGGGCGCACAAACGATCAAGGCCGTGACCAGCGGAAACGCCGGTCACGGCCTTGATCGCTTCTGCTGACTGGGACGGATCTTCCCAGGATTTGGAATCCGGTGCTCCGATGGTGCTCCGTTGTCGGCGTGCTGTTCCGGCCGGGGTTCGTGCTGGTTGGTGTTGACCAGTGCGTTTGCGTGTCGGTTGGTCTGGACCATGGTCCGGGCGCCGGTCCGTCCGGATGCAGCTGCTGTCCACTGTGGTCGGTCGTGTGGATCTTGTCCGGCGGGCTGGACGTCTGGGTGGTCGGTCGCCGTTGACCTGGGCGGGCGCAGGTGACGGAGAGGATCGGGACATCGCCCGGGGCCGAGGGTGGCCGGTGACGGCTGGAAGGTCCACGCATCTGATTCCGGCTCTTTCGACCAGCGCGTCGGAGCCCCGGGGCATGCCGGGCTGTCGGCATGCCGGGCCACCTCACGAGTCCCGCCGGGACCCCTGTCGGTGGTAGGGGCGCGACCGGCCTGTGCGTAGTTGTCGCTGGTACAGGGTGTGGTGAGAGTGACACGAGGAGCAGTAGCTAGGTGACACGCTCTCGTGGTGCGCCCGGCCACGGCATCGGGCGAGGACCGGTTAAACACGTGTAGATCAGGTACAGGTCGAAGCCGGTGACTTGGCTACGTCGGAAACCATTGTCCTGCGCGGCCGGTGATTGGTGGTGCGACCACCCTGCTCGGCGCGGGCTGGGTGCTGCAACGGAGACCGGCTGGCGCGGCCGGTGAAACGGGCCGAGTCGCCCATCGCGGTGTCCTCCAGCGCCTCGCTCCAACGGAGACCGGCCGGCGCGGCCGGTGAAACGTGCCCTGCCGGTGCTGGTGATCGTCGACAGCATGACGCTGCAACGGAGACCGGCCTGTGCGGCCGGTGAAACTAGCCGTCCGGACAGAACAGAGTCAGCACCGGGTTGGCGCTGCAACGGAGACCGGCCGGCGCGGCCGGTGAAACGTCCCGGGCCGGAGGCTCACCGCCGTTCTCAGTATCGGGCTGCAACGGAGACCGGCCGGCGCGGCCGGTGAAACCTCTACCCCCGTGGGGGTGAGCACAGCGTCATCAGCGGTGCTGCAACGGAGACCGGCCGGCGCGGCCGGTGAAACTACGCGTCCTGGGACCAGTAGACGCCCAGGACACGCGCTGCAACGGAGACCGGCCGGCGCGGCCGGTGAAACCCTTCTTGAACAGCAGGAATGGCCCTGTAGTGATCTACTTTTCCCTGACCAGTGCCCCGTTGCATCCCTTTTCTGCGCTTTTTGTGGTTGGGAACCCCTCGCTGGGGCCGTGATCGCCGAGGGTTCCGAACCTTGGTAGCGCCGGGGCTGCTTGAGTTGTCAAGTTCCGGGCCCTGAGGGGCGTGGATGTCCGCCGCTGGCGGGCTGGTACGGGAGTGCCGCGCTTGCGTTCTGTTCGGTCGGGCTTGTTCTGGTGATCGAGCTTTGCTCCATGGAGCATGGAGACTGTTGAACCAGGGTAGCTGTCGTGTGAGTTCCCTTGCTGGCTGGGATTTCGAGTTCCCTGACGGCCGACGTCACGCCGCCGGCCAAAGGCCAGCTCGGACTGGAGCCCTCCCAACTAGGTCCACGCTTATGTCGCCGCTCCTGTGTCGGTAGCGGGTGTAGCCATGGCATCCGAGGGCCTGGGACGAGAGCGGGTCCGTCGCTACTCGCTTGGTGTCTGCGGTGGTGTCGCACCTGCGGCTTTGAGCAATGCCTCTGTCTCGGTGTGACCGCCTCGGGCGGCCCATTCGAGGGGCGACAGGCCGGCGCCGTGGTCTTCGCGGAGGTTCGGATCTGCGCCGTGGGTGAGGAGTTCGCGGACGATATCGGCGTGGCCCCAGGCTGCGGCTCCGGTCAGGGGTGTCCCCTCGTCGCCGCGTCCGCCCTCGACGTCCGGGTCCGCGCCGGCGTCGAGGAGGATCCGTACCGCCACCGGCTTGTTGTGCAGTGCGGCCAGGTAGAGGGGCGTGGTGCCATCACGGTCCGCCGCGTTGGGGTCTGCTCCCACGCGCAACAACGCGAGCATCGCGGGGAGATCGTCCCGCAGCAGCGACGCCATCAGACGAGCGGTGAGCTTCTTGCGCTGACGGACCTTCACCAGCGCCAGGGTAGGCCAGCCGCAGCTGGAAGATCGAAGAAGCCTTCAAGGTTGCGAAGACCGGACTCGGCTGGACCAACATCAACACCGATGCTGGAGATCCTGGTATCGCTGGGCTTCCCTGGTGATCGGCTTGCCTGCACCCTGCTCGGTCGAGGTGCCGCCTTTGGATGGTGCCGAGTCAAGGTTTGTCAACGGTTCGGGCCGTCTCAACCGACGCGGCTGGCTTCCTCTATACGTTCTCTTGAGGGCGAGTCCGGTTTACCTGCACCATGAGAGGGTGGTTCGGTAGCTTTCGTCCAATATGGGTTTGGGCTGGCATGTGAATGTGAGCCGTGGTCGTAACCGGTAGGTCCGGCCGGCGTTGGGCTGATCATGGGTGAGCGTGCGGCGTATCCGAGTGACCTGACCGATGAGCAGTGGGCGGTGGTGGGTCCGTTCCTGCAGGCGTGGAAGGACCGGCATCCGTCGGTGTCGGGGCATCAGGGTCGCTACGAGCTGCGGGAGATCGTGAATTCGATCTTCTACCAGAACCGGACGGGTTGTCAGTGGGCGTACCTGCCGCACGATCTGCCGCCGAAGTCCGCGACGTATTACTACTTCGCCCAGTGGCGTGACGACGGCACTGACCAGGTGATTCATGATCTGCTGCGGTGTCAGGCGCGGGAGAAGGCCGGCCGTCGGGAGGATCCGACCGCGGTGGTGCTGGACACTCAGTCGATTCGGGCGGCCAACCACGTCCCGGCGGCGACGACCGGCAAGGACGCGGCGAAGAAGGTGCCGGGCCGTAAGCGGGGCCTGGCGGTGGACGCGCTGGGGTTGATCATCGCGGTGGTGGTCACCGCGGCGTCGGTCACCGACAATGCGATCGGTGTGAGGCTGCTGGACAACGTCCTCGCGCACACGCCGACGGTGACCAAGGCGTGGGTCGATGCCGGGTTCAAAGACGACGTGCAGATCCACGGCGCGGTCCGAGGTATCGATGTCGAGTAGGTCCTGCGGTCCGACACGACGGCCGGGTTCGTGCCGGTGAAGCGCCGGTGGGTGGTGGAGCAGACCAACGGCACGTTGATGCTGCACCGCCGTCTGGTCCGCGAGTACGAGAGCCGACCCGCCTCCGCGGTGTCACGCACCTGGTGGGCCTCGACGGCGAACCTCATCCGCCGGTTGACCGGCACCGCCACCACGTCCTGGCGCGACCAACGGTGACGCAGCCGACGCTGCTGGCCCTGCTCACCGAACGCGAGAACGCCGCCGGCCTGGCCGTCGAGCGGCTCCGCGCCCAGATCGCTTCCCTCGACGAGCAGCTCACCGCGGCCGAGACCGAGGTCGCCGAACTCGCCATCACCCGCAAGACGCTCCTGAGCCTGGGCGGCCCACTCGATCCGGCGGCACCTGCTGACCCGACCGTCGCCAGCCCCGCCTACCAACAGATCCTCGCCGTGTTCCACGGCGCCAACGCACCGATGCGCGCCAAGGACATCTGCCAGGCCCTCGCCGCCGGCACCACCGCGAAGGACACCGAGAATCTCCGCGCGAAGCTCAAACGCCTCGTCGCCCGCCAGATCCTCACCGAACCCGAGGCCGGACTGTTCACCCTGGCCCCGCCGACGGCGTCCGCGTAACCCCCACCACCAGGGCCGCTAACGAACCGTCAAACCCGCATCGGACAAAGCCTCCCGAACCACCCTCTGAGAGCGCGTCGTGCGTACACGACGCTCTCGTCGCTCCAGAGCACAGCGGTGCCCTGTGCGGTGGTGTGGCTGTTGCTCACGGCTTCGCCGAGCAGGGTCAGGCAGTTGCTGGCGTCATCGAGGACACCGACAGCCTCCCACTTGTCGCGGCGTCCTGTCGTTAGCCGGTCGTGGTTGAGGCTGACGCATCGCACCGCTTGGGCGAGCGACGCGATGAGCCGGCCGGTGTCCTCCAGCTTGATCACCGCAGGGGAAGCGTCGGCCACTTCGCGTTTCTGCGCGTCGTCCGCCTGCTTGAGGTGGGTCACGAGGTCGGCGAGGTCGACGTCTGGAAGGTGCGACCGTACGTAGGTCTCCTCGCGGATGCCAAGGGCGGCGGCGGTGGTGGTGACAAGGTCGGCGAGGATGTCCTGCGCGGTGACCGCCGAGATGTCCAGGCCTCGATGGCGGCCTTCCTCGCGCAGCCGCCCGACCGCTTCCTGGAACTTGGCCATCCGACGCACGCGTCCTCCTGTGGTGATCCTCCATCCGCACGATAGCCGGCCGGCACATGGGCAACCCGGAAAGCGGTCCACAGGACGGATCTGGTCACCGAGCCCAGGTTGCGGCAGGCATGTCCGCATGGGCCTGTGTCGCGGAGTCGGGTCGGGCTGTCGCATAGGGATAATGCCCGGGTCGCCTGTCGAAGGGGTGGCGGGAGGAGCGGGTCATGCCGAAGAAGCGCACACCTCGTCAGCGTCGCGCCGCGCAGCAGCGCGCACGCCTGCAGCAGCGGCAAGACGTGGCTCGGCAGGAAGAGTTCCACGAAGAGCACGCCCGTCTGGTCCTGGACCGGATGGGGGACCCCCGGTTCGTGCAGCGCACCGTCGGCGCGGACGGCGTTGCCACGTTGACGTGGGACGCGGGGTCCGAGGCGGGTACCGAGTTGCGTGAGGGGTTCCAGGCGCAGTTCGCGGCGTTCCGGGAGAAGTTCGGCCGTGAGCCGGGGCCGAAAGATCCGGTGTTCTTCGACCCGGACGCTGACGAGCCGACCCCGTTGAGTCAGCGGAACTTCGATGACGCCGTGCACCACATGCTGAAGGCCGCCGAGGACGCGGGGGTGGACCCTGCGCCGATCCATGCCTGGCGGGAGGTCGGCTACCTCGTCACGGAGGAGAACCAGCACCTGTTCAGCGCCGCCGAGGTGCAGGCGTACGCCGACGCCGTGACCCGCCACCGAGGCGACATCGAGGAGATCGACCTTGCGTCGACGGTCGAGCTCTCCGCTGACGGGCTGCGGGACCTGATCGACGAGACAATCACCAGCGGCATGGAGGAACCCGCCTGGCGGCTCGGGGAAGCCCTCGACCACGCAGACGACCCTGACGCAGTCGGTCTCGCCGCGACCACCCTGACTGCTGTTCTGATGACCTGGTTGACCGGCGCGAAGGCAACCGCTACCACTGACCTCGCCGGCCCCGCGCTGGGATGGATCCGCCAGAACCTTGATGACGAACCCGCCGACCAGGCATTCCAACTCGCGGGCCTTCTCGGTAGCCCTCTGGCCCCAAACCTGACCGTCGACGAGGCACTCGACCGGCTCGGCGACGCGTTCCTTCCCGCCCTGATCTGGCTCGTCGCCGGGTTGGTTGCCACCGAGGCGAACGGCGACGTGGAATGGCTCACCCAGTTCGATCCCGACATCGGCCAGGACGACGAATGAGCGCCGGACGTTCTGTGGTCGACAGCACGGTCAGTTACACCGGCGTCGAAGGGCGAGCCTCAGGCGAACCCGACTCGACGAAGGAGTTCGGGTAATCTGTGGTCCAGCGGGCCGTTAGCTCAATGGCAGAGCTGAGGACTTTTAATCCTTAGGTTCTGGGTTCGAGTCCCAGGCGGCCCACCATCTGAGCTGGGAAAATAGACCAACATCGCTGCCTTCCCTGCGGGCATTTGTCGGTTTTTGGGCTTTGGTGTGCGAACACCCGGCGAGCACCCAGTTCGGGGATAACAGCAGGCGACGTGGCGCGTCGCCGCTGGTCGGGGCGGAGTCCGGTGTCGTGGGGCCGCGTGCGGGTCGCCCGTGTTTCGCGGCGGCGCGGGCTGCGTCTGCTCTGGCGAGGCCATCTTTGGCGTCGGTGTTGGCCGTATAGGGCGGGGCGACGAGGGCGGCTTCCCGCGATAGCGGGCCGGTGTGGGTGTCGGGGTTAGGTGTGGTGACGAGCCGGATGCCTGGTGCTGGTCCAGGCCGACCTGAGAGGGTGGTTCGGGAGGCTTTGTCCGATGCGGGTTTGACGGTTCGTTAGCGGCCCTGGTGGTGGGGGTTACGCGGACGCCGTCGGCGGGGCCAGGGTGAACAGTCCGGCCTCGGGTTCGGTGAGGATCTGGCGGGCGACGAGGCGTTTGAGCTTCGCGCGGAGATTCTCGGTGTCCTTCGCGGTGGTGCCGGCGGCGAGGGCCTGGCAGATGTCCTTGGCGCGCATCGGTGCGTTGGCGCCGTGGAACACGGCGAGGATCTGTTGGTAGGCGGGGCTGGCGACGGTCGGGTCAGCAGGTGCCGCCGGATCGAGTGGGCCGCCCAGGCTCAGGAGCGTCTTGCGGGTGATGGCGAGTTCGGCGACCTCGGTCTCGGCCGCGGTGAGCTGCTCGTCGAGGGAAGCGATCTGGGCGCGGAGCCGCTCGACGGCCAGGCCGGCGGCGTTCTCGCGTTCGGTGAGCAGGGCCAGCAGCGTCGGCTGCGTCACCGTTGGTCGCGCCAGGACGTGGTGGCGGTGCCGGTCAACCGGCGGATGAGGTTCGCCGTCGAGGCCCACCAGGTGCGTGACACCGCGGAGGCGGGTCGGCTCTCGTACTCGCGGACCAGACGGCGGTGCAGCATCAACGTGCCGTTGGTCTGCTCCACCACCCACCGGCGCTTCACCGGCACGAACCCGGCCGTCGTGTCGGACCGCAGGACCTGCTCGACATCGATACCTCGGACCGCGCCGTGGATCTGCACGTCGTCTTTGAACCCGGCATCGACCCACGCCTTGGTCACCGTCGGCGTGTGCGCGAGGACGTTGTCCAGCAGCCTCACACCGATCGCATTGTCGGTGACCGACGCCGCGGTGACCACCACCGCGATGATCAACCCCAGCGCGTCCACCGCCAGGCCCCGCTTACGGCCCGGCACCTTCTTCGCCGCGTCCTTGCCGGTCGTCGCCGCCGGGACGTGGTTGGCCGCCCGAATCGACTGAGTGTCCAGCACCACCGCGGTCGGATCCTCCCGACGGCCGGCCTTCTCCCGCGCCTGACACCGCAGCAGATCATGAATCACCTGGTCAGTGCCGTCGTCACGCCACTGGGCGAAGTAGTAATACGTCGCGGACTTCGGCGGCAGATCGTGCGGCAGGTACGCCCACTGACAACCCGTCCGGTTCTGGTAGAAGATCGAATTCACGATCTCCCGCAGCTCGTAGCGACCCTGATGCCCCGACACCGACGGATGCCGGTCCTTCCACGCCTGCAGGAACGGACCCACCACCGCCCACTGCTCATCGGTCAGGTCACTCGGATACGCCGCACGCTCACCCATGATCAGCCCAACGCCGGCCGGACCTACCGGTTACGACCACGGCTCACATTCACATGCCAGCCCAAACCCATATTGGACGAAAGCTACCGAACCACCCTCTGACCTTGAGGGCAACGCCCGCCCGGCGGGTACTGGAAAGGCCGTCTGGCTAATCGCAGGCTCGACTCCCCCGGCCATACCGGGTGCTGTTGATCTGGCTGCCCGCCGACTCGTCGAACGTCGAGTTGGTGCTCGGCGCGACGGACGCCGTGCTGCGTGAGGCGGACGAGTCGATCGACCTGACCGTCGCTGAGCCGCCGTGGGCGCTCAGGCGAGGCGGGCACATCTCTGCCTATCGGCGCATACGGCCGACTCCGCCTTGTCGGATAGCCGCTTGGACCTCGCCGCGGCACCGCCAAGGGTCCTGGACGGGGCACCGCCCGACAGTATCGGCACTTCGACGACGGTTCAGGCCGCACTAGCGCGTGATGCCGTTGGCCGTGCGGATGACCGAGGTTCTAATGTAGGGCCCGCCCACTCGTCGCCTCGGCCCTGGAGGTCTCATGCGTGCCACCAGGCAAGAACAGACCGGCGGCGCTGGTGTGTCCCATGTAAAGGAGAAGTTCCAGGACATCAACTGGGGCCCAATCGAGAACACTGAGCATGACCTCGGCGTTGACCTATTCGTGCAGGTGCGCGACGAGCGGCGATTCGACCGCGTGGCCTTGGTCGGCGTCCAGGTCAAGGCTGGCGACGCGAAGTACTTCGCCTCGCCGGCGAGGAGCGAAGCTGGGGATGTCACCGGCTGGTGGTATTACGAGCCTGGCGCGAAGCACTTCGATGACTGGGTTCAACATGGCCTGCCGCACCTCCTCGTCCTTGTCACGGATGGGCCGGGCCGGACGGCGTACTGGGTCCACGTCACGACTGACAAGATCGCCAGAAGAGGGAAGGGCTGCAAGATCCTGGTTCCCGCGTCGCAGCGCATCGACTGGGACAACTTCGACGCCCTCATGACCGCCGCCACCTCAGCGAAGGCATCCCCAGACCTGCAAGGCTCCCTGTACCGCGCAGGGCCGAACGCCGTTCCGCCCGCGCGAGCGCTACGCCATGCCCTGCTCGCCCCCCGTCTCATCGCCCCCTCAGCCGCGCGGACCGGCTATGACAAGACTTTGTCACCTGAGGAAGCCATCGCCCTCATCACCGGTGGGCGCACGCAGGATCTTGTCCGATACACCCGGAAACGAAACATCATCGCCGGGACGACCTCGCCGGCAGACCTCAACCGCGACATGGTGAAGGCGTCGGAAACGTCGAAGGACTGGCGATGGCGGCTGTTCCACGCCCTACGAGCCTTCGCCCTGCACGGAGACACCGAGCCGGCCGTACGGCTTGCCGCTGCAAGTGCGGCTGCGGATAACGTGTCTGTCGAGCGCCGCGCCGCCGCAGCCGTCGTAGCCGCCACGGCGTTGATAGACCTCGAACGGTGGGACGAGGCTGCAGAAGTCCTCGCGGGAGTTCAGGCACGCGATGATCTGCTTCCCGTTGACCATGGTTGGGTGCTCACCCACCGAGCCCAGGTGTTCGTCGAACAGAACGATGTCGCGCAGGCCCGGGTCCTAGCGGCTGAGGCATTGAAGACCCTGAGCCGCGACCTCGACGATGTGACTGCCCGGGCGATCCGTGCGGCGGCTGCTGCCGTTCTTCTGTCGACATCTGGGCTTGCCGGGGAAGGGGACAAGCAACAAGAGTACGTGACCAGCTTTGACACGGCGGTGTCCTGGTGGCGCAGCGGCGAAGTAGCTGCCGCCCTAGACAGCTACGACGACATCTCGTTCGACAACTGGAGCCGGTCTGCGGACATCGGGGCGGAGCTGTCCGAGGATTCGCAGGAACGACTGAGTGGTGCTTGGTTGGCTGCTTACCTGAGTGGGAACCGTGCGGCGGCCACCTGGCCGCTCACCCTTCGGCTGCGGCACGAATTGCAGCACCAGGAGATTGGATGGCGTGACGCCCGGTGCGACGAGGACACCTACGGCAGCGCGGGCACCGCACCTACCGCGTCGGGTGAGGCGGCCCGGCGGATCGAGGTGGCGCTCGACGCTCTCCGCAGGCACGGGCAACACGAAGATTTGAAAGTTGCCGTTGCGCGGTTGTGGGCTGCTGGACCTGCCGAACCGATCCGCGCTGCGTTGCGTCGGAGTGTCGATCGAATGTGGCGAAGAAGCACCGCCCGGGCCCACATCGCACTCCTCACTGGGGGCGGTGATCTCCTGGAACCCGAAACTGCCGACAAGGCCGCCCACGACTGCCTTGAGGTTCTCGCTGACGTCTCGGCGTTCCGGCAGCGGGTACGGCCCACCTTCACGGAATGGTACTTCATTCCCAAAGCGCTGCACGCGGTGCTTCCAGCAGCCACAGACACTTTGCACGTCGCGGCGCTCGAATTGCTTCTCGCCCGCATGAAGGCGGGCCACCCCGATCGAGAAGCGGACCTGCACGCCCTTGCCGTCAACATCCGCAGTGATGTCGCAGCCCGCCAGCGCGATCGTGTCCGGCGGGCCGCTGTGGCGCAGGAGGGATATCTGTCTGCGCTCTTGCTGAAAAAGCTCTCCTCCGAAGGCGATACCGAGGCCCTGGTGGAACTCCGGAGCCGGGCGGATGCCGGGAATCACGAGGCGGCCGTCGCCCTAGGCGCACCGGTAGGTCTTGGTGAGCCCGCGGCACGGACCATAATCGGACGTGATGTTGAACAGTGTCGCCGGCTAGTGGCCGACGCTAGAAGGGGTTCTTTCGCTCCGACGACAGTCGTACGGGACCTTCTCGTCATGAACTTGGCCTTTCCTGGCCTCGCGGACTGGGACCCGGTGATCGAAGCGCTCTTCGATCCCCTCGTTGCCCCACCGGCCAAGGCGGGCGCCGCCAGTATCCTCACGACGTCGATCAATGTCCCAGGCCGCATTCGAGCGCAGATGCGACAGCGGTTCGTGGCGCGAGGACCAAGCGCGATCGTGAGCCATCCGTTCCTCAGCGCGCATTTCGGCGACCTCACGGCCAAATCCTTCGCACTCGCCTTCAGTGTCGGCGCCGTGGACAACGCCTGGGCATTACGGCAGGTTCTGACGTGGCTCCGCGGTTCGGCCGCGAAACGGCGCGGCGCATCTGAGATCGTGATGGCGCTTAGCGCCAGCGCGGAAAGCCCCACTATCCAAGGTGCGCTGGTCGTGCTAACCGGCGACTCACAGCACCAGATCAGAAGTGCTGCCACCGCCGCCCTGATCCGAGGAACCGCACCAGGTGCCCACCCGGAGGTCGAGCAGGCGATCCTGGCCGCCGCATCAGAGAAAGGCTGCGCCGTCCCTCTCGCCGTCGCCGGCGCGTTGGCTCGAACCGAGGAAGCATGGACGGGCCGTTCTCACGTCCGCGATCTGCTCAGCTCCCATATCTCAGCACGTGTACGCAGCGCCGTCACTGACACGTCAACGCCCACCTAAACGGAGCAGCGTTGGGATCAGCGGGCAGGTTAGGATGGCGTTCTGGTCTTACACTCGCTGTATTCAAGAACGGAGCCAGCGTAGCTTCCGGCCGCCCCAACTCCGGTCGTGGCCGGCTTCGTTAGTGAACACCGCCTGGCGCAACTCTCACAGCGCATATCTTATGCTGCAGGTCGTCACGGCGTTAATCGAAATCGCCCGGGCGATTCAAATCCTTGGCCCGGCTGAACTGAACGTATTTCCAATCGCCTGCGCAACAACGCCAGTGAGCCAACGAACGAGATTCCGGGATGAAATGCGCTGATTCCGGCCAGGGTTGTAACCGTCGAGATGCGCTCTTACCGGGTTGGGTCGGACATCTCGCGTCATCGAAGCGGATACGTGAATCGGTCGATATTGGCGCGAAGGTGAAGTGAACGCCCAGTTTGGGGCTATCCGCTGCGGGACGGAGGGTTCGGCGCGACTGTGCCGTTGGAGCTGCGGATCAGGACACCGGCCGCTGTAGCAACCGGCACGGTGGAGTTCGTCAGCCGGCGCCGGTGCCGGCCGTGTCCTCCGCCTGGCTTCGCCAGCGCGCGAGGTCGTTGCGGGTGTACAGGGTCTCGGGGTGGTCGGGTCCGAGGATCCGTAGGTTGTCGGTGAGGAGTTCGGCGCAGGCGGTGGCGGCGCCGACCGCATCCCCCGCCTGGCCGCGCCAGAAGGCGAGCTGGTGGCGGGTGATCAGGGTGTGCGGGTGGTCGGGGCCGAGGACCCGCAGGTAGTCGGCGAGGAGTTCGGCGCAGGCGGTGGCGGCGCCAGCCGCGTCCCCCGCCCGACCGCGCCAGAAGGCAAGGTTGTTGCGGGTGTTCAGGGTCTCGGGGTGGTCGGGTCCGAGGATCCGTAGGTTGTCGGTGAGGAGTTCGGCGCAGGCGGTGGCGGCGCCGACCGCATTCCCCGCCTCCCCGCGCGAGGAGGCGAGGTGGCTGCGAGTGACCAGGGTGTGCGGGTGGTTGGGGCCGAGGATCCGCGACTGGTCGGTGAGGAGTTCGGCGAAGGCGGCACCGGCCCAATACCCCGCCCGATCGCGCCAGATGGCGAGGTTGCCCCGGGTGATCAGGGTGTGCGGGTGGTTGGGGCCGAGAATCCGCAGCCGGTCGGTGAGGAGTTCGGCGAAGGCGGCGGCGGCGCCGGCCGGATCCCCCGCCTCCCCGCGCGAGGAGGCGAGGTGGCTGCGAGTGACCAGGGTGTGCGGGTGGTTGGGGCCGAGAATCCGCGACTGGTCGGTGAGGAGTTCGGCGAAGGCGGCGGCGGCGCCGGCCGGATCCCCCGCCTTGCCGCGCAAGTGCGCGAGGTTGTTACGGGTGGTCAGGGTGCGCGGGTGGTCGGGGCCGAGAATCCGCGACTGGTCGGTGAGGAGTTCGGCGAAGGCGGCGGCGGCGCGGGCCAGATCCCCCGCCTTGCCGCGCCAGAAGGCGAGCTGGTGGCGGGTGCTCAGGGTGCGCGGATGGTCGGGGCTGAGATGGTGGATGGCGGTGGTGTGCAGGGTGTGGAAGTAGTCGATGGCGGCGCGCACCTGGCCGGTCTCACCGAGGCTGTCGCCGGCGGTGAACAGGACCCGGTGGGCGCCGTCAGCGGTGTTCCACAGCAGTGGGCCGATGTGGGCGTGCAGGATGGCGGTGTTGTCGCGCAGGGCCTGGGCGTGCTCCCGATCGCGTTCGACCTCAGGCCAGACACCTTGCAGGGCATCAGCGGCTGTGACTGCCAGGCCGGCGGTGTGCGCGGTGGGGGTGGCTTCGCGAACCACACGCTGCAGCAGCCCGTGCACCCGGACCCTGCCGTCGTCGATACTGGCGAGGCTGAGCTTGGCGAGGTTGTCTAGGGCGTCGGTGACGTCATCGTTGTCGACCGGCACGCCGGTCCAGGCGGTCAGGTGGGTCAGGACGGCCGGGGTGATGAACACCTCGGCGGGGATGCCGTTGGGGTCGAGCAGGGCGGTCAGCTCCAGCACCGGCCGGGCCACCCCCGCCGGTGCGAAGCCGTTGGCGCGGTCAATGGACAGCGACCAGGTGGCCGCGACCGGGTACGGGTAGTCGTCCGGCAGCACCCGAGGAGCCAGAGCCGCCAACTGCCGACGCCGGTCGGCGAGACGGCGGCGGTAGCCGGCGCAAGTCATCCCGGTGTGGTCGAGGATGTACGCGGCGGCCTGCGCCAGCGCCAGCGGAAGGTGCCCCAGATCGTCGGCCAGGTCTGTGGCCTGGTCCAACCGGGCCGGGTCAACGGCGAGTTTTGCGGTCAGATAGTCCATGGACTCGGTGGGGGTGAACACGCCGACGTTGACGCGCTGCCGGCCAGCGGTTAACGCGCTGTCGGTGCTGCGGGTCGTGACCACCGTTCGGCCCCACCCGGTGACCGGCGGCCACAGACCCCGCAGATCGTTCGGGTCGGTCACATCGTCCAGAACGACCAACCACCGCCGTTCGGCGCTGGACAGCCAGGCCAGGAACCGGGCGGCAGCCTGATCGGAATCAGCGTCGTCGACGCCGGTGATGTCGCCGGCGGCCTGGGTGTAGGCAGTGAGCACCGCCGAGCGGGACGTCGCCGACACCCACACCAGCAGATCCACATCCTTGGTGTCCCAGAGCCGGTGGGCCAGAGCGGCGGCGAGCTGCGTCTTGCCGACCCCACCGAGGCCCGCTGCCACCTGGCACACCACGGCACCGGTACCGGCCAACGCTGTTGCGAGGGTCCGGTCGGCGGGGCGTTCCTGCCGGCAGTGCGCCACCGGTGGCACCACTCCCACCTGGCACGGCCAGGCCACGACCGCACGCCCGTTGACCGTCACCGGCCCGTAGAACGCTCCGGTGGCGCCGGAGTTGGCCGGGGTCGTAACGGGGGGACCGGTGCTGGTACCGGAAACGGGCGGTCCTACACCGTCCCCGGCGAGGGAGGGGGGACCGGCGGCCCCTGCTGAAACGTCACCGGCGCGTAGAACTCTCCCATCGCACCGTAGTTGTTGGTCACCGTGTAGACCCCGGCCCGGGTGCCGGCCGGATCGGCCTGGGCGAGGAGCGTCCTTGCGGCGGTAAGGACCTGCTCGTCCGCGTCCGCGCCGCAGGCGTGCAGATCATCGCCGATAAGGGCCTGCCACACCCTCGGCCGGGTTTCCTCCGCTTCCAGGGCCCGCACCGCCTCGTTTCGGCCGGACAACCGCCTCACCAACAGAGCCTTCAACCCCGTATAGGCGTCCTGCACCCCACTGGTGATACCCGCCGTCGCCGCGGCCGCCAACGCCGCCACGATCAACTCCACCCCGGTCACCCACCCACCCCTCCCACCACAAAGGACAACCAGAGTGTGACACCACGCACCCACGCAATCACCAGTACCCGTCCGCCTCGACACCACGGTCGGCACGCCTGGGTGCACCGGACCTCCAGACGGATATAGAAAGTAGTCACTCACGCGGCGCTCTTATGTCCTGAGCGGGGAACCGGCGACAGTCGAATAGGCGATCTCACCAGTCGGGTGGCCTACCTGGGTGTGCGGCCACGACTCGGTCGCCCGCACGGCCGCCCGTGCGCTCCCGAACGCCTCGGAGGCGGCGCGCGGCGAAGAAGGCGAAGATCAGCGGCGTTCGCGGCAAGGGCGACACCAGCCGCACCGTGTTACTCGGCACCGACGGCCGCGCCGCCCTCGCCGATTACCTGGAACACGAACGCCCGACCGACGCCGACGTGAGCGGTGGGTGTTCCGTGGGTGATCGGATGCCAGCGGCCCTGGACGGATTTCACGCCTAGAATCTGGATTTCCCCTGCCAGTAACGACGAACTTGGCGAACACAATGGGTAATGACTGCTCTGACCTGCTGATACTTGGCAGCAACCTCCCGGATTCGAAGGTGAGAATTTGGACGACTGAGCTGTACGCTCAGTAGCGGGGGAGAAAGACGCACACCGGGGATTAAAAGTCCTCAGCTCTGCCATTGAGCTAACGGCCCGCTGAGCCACAGGTTACCCGAATGCCTCTCCCGGGTCGGGTCCGCCTGCGGGAAGCTCCTCCGGTCCCGGGGTGCGGCCGGACACGCTGGAAGCCGCTCCGGTTGCAGCCCCGATGTGCCGACTGCCCGCAGCGGCTCGCGGGTCGGGGCGGTCGGGATGTCGACGTACGGTCAGCGCTGCGACCAGTTAGACCCCGGCCCGCGCGGGCTGCTCGTCCCCGCCCGGCGCGAGCGCCGGCCGGGTGGCGCTCCCGGCTACGCGGGCGGTGGGTGGCTCGTCGGCCCCGCTCGTTGCTCGACCTCGCCGCAGGGTGCTGCCTTCGGAAACTTTCAAGCCTGGTGCCCGATAGTTTCTAGCTTCCGGAGCGCATCCAATTGACGAACTTCCATGTCAGGGCGTAGCGTCCAGCTAGAAACGTTTCTGGACGAAGCTCTGACCCGGCTCTACATCCCCACGCGAGGAAACAGAGCGATCCGGGACGGCGCGTCACCCGGCGCGGAACGACACTGCGGTCGTAAGCCGCCGATGGGCGGCCACCGTGCCGGTCCTCGGCGACGACACGATCGTCCCGACCGGCGGCAGCGAGGGCTTCACGGCACCTGTTTCGTCGGCAAGCCGGCACCGGCCCGCCCCCAGCGAGCAGCGGTCCACCGGCCGTGCCGGCAGTTTCGTCGATCCCCGAGAAAGGTCCCCATGAGGAACAAACGTCTCGCGATCTGGGCAACGATCGCTCTCCTCGTCTTCGGAGGCGTCGGGACCGGTGCCCTGGTGGCGCCGGTCTACGGTGCGACCACCGTGGCCGGGGACGGTCCACCCGGCCTGGCCGCCGGCGGCTGCGTCGCGGAGCCTGCCCCGACCGGTGCGACGAGGAGCCCGCTCTACACCGTCACGGCGGACGCCGCGCCGCTGTTCGTCGAGAAGATGACCAAGTACGCCCCCGAGATGCAGGTGCACTATGCGCACTGCTCCATGGCGGGCGCGGGCACGGCCGCGTTCTCGGTCACCGTCGCCGAGGGCTTCAGCTCGTACACCGTCAGCCCCAAGAGCCGGAAACTCGCCGTCGCCCGCAGCGGCAACACCATCACCTTCAACAGCGGCCCGAACTACCTGATCGTCCAGTTCGACTCCAAGGAACTGCTGTTCGTCCTGATCGACGCACCCGAGACGGACGCGCCCCAGCTGGGGGACGCCGACGTCAAGAACCTCGCCGACTACGGCGTCGACAACACCGGGGCGACGCTGGTCACGGCCAAGATCCAGAGCGCCATCAATGCCGCGTCCGGCGCGACCCGCAACATCCTGTACGTGCCGCCGGGCCGGTACCAGGTCGGTGAGCTGTGGATGAAGAGCAACATGACCCTGTACCTGGCAGCCGGTGCGGTCCTCTACGGCTCGAACCAGAAGGCGGACTTCAACACCGGCAGCGGTGGGGTGAACATCGAGGGCATGCAGCACGCCTCCCTCCGGATGTACCAGGTGAGGAACGCCAAGCTGCTGGGTCGTGGCGTCATCGACGGCAACGGGAAGTACCTGCGGGCCCAGGGCATCAATCTGGCCGTGCTGAAGATCGAGGAGAGTGCCGACATCCTGGTCGACGGCGTCACCGTCCGCGACTCCAGCTACTGGAACACGCTCGTCTACCGCAGTGACAGGGTCACCATCAAGAACTACAAACTGATCAACTGCCGGCCCACGACGGGGTACAACAACACCGACGGTGTGGACTTCGACGAGTCGACCAACAGCCTGCTGTCGAACGCGTTCCTCTACACAGGCGACGACAACATGGCGACCAAGAACGAGTCCGCCAGCGGCACGGTCAACACCAGGAACGTCATCCACGAGCACGTCGTCTGCTACAGCAACTCCGCCTGCGCGAAGATCGGCACCAAGACCGAAGGCACGTCGATGGACGGGATCGTCTTCCGCGACATCGACGTGGTGAAGGCGGGGCGCTCGATGGTGATCGACGCGGTCGACACCGCCGTCGTCTCGAACACCCGGTGGGAGGACGTCAGGGTCGAGCAGACCGACAGCCTGATCGACCTCCAGGAGGATCGGCCGCCGTCCTGGCGGACGGTGAAGAACACCTCGACCATCCGGAACGCCTACTTCACGAACGTGTCCTCCGACGTGAAGAAGGTCGTCAACCTGCACGGGAAGTCGTCGACCGTCAACATCAGCGGCGTGCACTTCAGCAACTTCACCGTCCAGGGCAAGCCGGTCACCAGCCAGACCGACTCGGACGCGACCTGGAACATCAACGCCTACGTCTCGAACATCACCTTCTCCACCGCACCCCCGACCACCCCGCCGCCCACGACCCCGCCCCCGACCACTCCTCCCCCGACGACCCCGCCTCCGACCACTCCTCCCCCGACGACCCCGCCACCGGGCCAGTCCGGGGCCTGCGAGGTGGGCTACACGATGAACTCCTGGAACGACGGGTTCACCGCCAGCATTCGCATCACCAACCGTGGCAACTCGGCGATCAACGGTTGGACCCTGACGTTCACCCTGCCCAACGGACAGGCCCTCACCAACGGCTGGAACGCCACGTACACCGGTTCCAGCGGTCAGATCTCCGCACGCAACGTCTCGTACAACGGGGCATTGGCGGCGGGCGACTCCACTGAGATCGGCTTCCAGGCCACCCACACCGGCAATACCGGCAAGCCCGGCTCCTTCGCCCTGAACGGCGTCAGCTGCGCCATCTCCTGACGCCGGCATCGAACCGGCCGGTGTGGCCGCGCCTGTCTCGGGCGCGGCCACACCGGCCGACCACGCAGAGCATCCGTCCTCCGGTTCGCCCGTCTGCCCGGCGCGGCCCACCGTCGGGTACGGCGACTCGGTCGGGGTGCTGGTTGGGGACGGGGTCGGGCCGGTCGGTGTGGGACCGCCGGACCCGGTCAGTTTCCCGAGGAGCCGAGCTGTCGCGCCTCGGCGATCGCCGCCTCGACATGCTGCCGGGCGGTGCCGGTGCGCTGGACCACCAGGACCAGAACCTGCCTGATGCCGTCGAGGGACTGGAGCAGCGGACCGGGCTGCCCACCCTGAAGGATCATCGCAACGAGCTGCTGTGCCTCACCGACCTGGGCGATGACGCCGGCCGTGACGTCGCGCGCGCTACCCACCGCGGCCTGAACAGGGCCCAACCCGGCGATCGTCTCCTGCGAGGTGGCCTCGCGCGGCACCGCCGCAGTCGCCTTCGCCGCCTCCCCGATCGAAGCGGAAACACTGCCCAGGCCGCCCTGAACCGCCGCGATGGCGCTGCCGACCCGCGTCAGCCCCGCCGCCACCGCGACGAAACCGGCACCCGCAGCCCGCAACGCCACCTCCTGCGCCTGATCACGGGCAGCAGCCACCAGACCCTGCGCACGCTCGACACCCACCGAGAGCGCACGCAACTCACCGGTGATCCTCTCGATGTGCGACACGGAGCCGACTCCCCGATCAAAGACAGAAACCGCATTCGACCCGAAACTACCGGCACGCCACCACGACCACCAGCCGCCGCCGGTGGACCGGCAGACGCTCCCCGTCTCCGACGCGGATGGACTCACCGTGCTGGACCGCGATCTCGCCCTGACGGGCGTCGCGTTGATCGTGCCGTAGCGGGGGGTGCAGGCGAAGCGGGAGCGGTTGGAGAGTCCGGCAGCCTCATCAGCAGACCTGCGCAGGCATCCTCCTGGCTGTGGTGCCGGTTGCCGTCGTCGGCAGAGGGACGGCTTCTCTCGGTCGGAACAGGGCCTCGTCTCGCCGTGCTGGCGACAGGACGGGGCGGGTAGCTTCCGGCGGGGCCCGGCTGGCCACGCCTGCCGGAGGGCCGCCAGCGTCCGGAGTATTCCGGGATCGGTGTCTCCGGGCGAGTCGCTGCATCGAGAGCGCTGGAAGGGAGTGTGCGCTGCCGGCCGTGGCCGGCAGCGCACACGTAACGCAATCGCAGTAACTGCGTTAAGTAGTCAAAGCTTTCAGAAAGTCATCGAGTTGATCAGCAGGTCCATGACGTGCGCCCCAGTGGAAGCGACCCACTTATACCAGAACGATGAATACACTAGGACTGTCTCCGTCTCGGGCATGTGCAAAGCGAAGTTATGTGCTAACTCCGAGTGAAGTGCCGATAGCTTGGTGGCGATGCCTGCGATGGCCAGCGCTATCAGCGTTGGTTCGATCATGAGGGTGGACGTTATCGCCTCAGGGGGCGGTAAGTCGATCCGTTGGAGGCGGTCGATCGCCTGTCCGAAATGACTGCATGGCCCTGTTTGTGCAGGATGCCTTATTGCTTGATTCGTGGGTCTCTGTTGAGAAATAGATGAGAATCTGCTGCTTTGCGGCGCTTGCTGAGGGCTCGGAGCTGTTGACTGAATGCGTTAGGCTGATCGAAACCTGAAACGCCTAACGTCTATGTGAATCCTGATTCGGGGGGCGCGTGTGGAGGATCAGGTAGTCCTTGCTGTCGCCACGGCGTTGTCGACCAAGGGGGCGGAGGCGCTCGCGGCCGGTGCCCGCAGCGCGATCGGCTCGCTGTTCCAACTGGTCCGCGCCCGGTTCGGGGCGGAAACGCAGGAGTCGGCTGTTCTTGATGCCGCGATCGAGCATCCGCAGGAGCGTTGGCGACAGGCCGCGCTCGCCTCGGCTCTGGCTGACGTGATGGCCCGGGATCCCGACTTCGCCGCTGCCCTCGACGAAGAGTGGCGCAGGCTGTCGCGGGCGGGCGTCGTCGCTGTTCAGGGCCAGGTGGTGAACCACTTCAGCGGGACGGCCGGGAAGGTCGTCCAGGCGCGTGACGTGCAGGGGGACATCATTTTCTAGGCCTGCCCTCAATGGGTCTTCGGCGAGTCGTATGGGGGCGCGGCGATTGGGAACGGAATTCCGCGGGGCCGGGGAAGCGGTAACGTCCGCCACGTCCAACGAGCAGTCGGGTCACGTGTCCGGATCCAGCATCCAGGCCGGCGTGATTCACGGGGGTGTGCATTTCAACGGCGTTCCCGCCGATCGTTTTCCGATTCCCCGGCAACTGCCTGCCCCGTCGCGGAATTTCACCGCCCGGCTGAGTGAGTTGTCAGCACTGGACAGCCTGCTCGCTGAGGGCGCAAACAGCATCGCCGTGCTGTGCGGGCCCGGCGGCGTGGGTAAGTCGGCGCTGGCGAGACAGTGGGCCCACGGCAATCGGGATCGGTTCGTGGATGGTCAGCTCCATGCCGACCTGCGGGGGTTCAGCGGCGACCGGCCGCTGGATCCGGGGGTGGCGCTGGGCGCCTTCCTCCGGGCCCTCGGGGTGGCGCCGGACCGCATCCCCGTGGACCTGGCCGAGCAGGTCGCCCTCTACCGTTCGGTGACCGCGGACAGGTCGCTGCTGGTGCTGCTCGACGACGCGTTCTCGGCGGGCCAGGTCAGGCACCTGCTGCCGGCCTCGACGTCCGCGGTGGTGGTGGTGACCAGCCGGCGTCGGTTGACCGGGTTGCTGCCCGACGGGGCCTGCATGCTCGACGTGGGTCCGTTGCCGGCCGAGCAGGCGGTGGAGCTGCTGGGGCGGGCGGTGGGCCCGGAGCGGATCCTGCGGGAGTCCGGGCCGGCCGGGGAGTTGGCGGGGCTCTGCGGCGGGCTGCCCATCGCGCTCGTCGTGGCGGCCGGCCTGCTTGCCTTCCGTCCCAAGCTGACGGTGCGACGGATTGTCGCCGAGCTGGCCGACGAGGCGCAGCGGCTGGCCCGGCTCTCGACGGTGGACGGTTCGCCGATCAGGGCGATGTTCCAGTGCTCGTACCAGGCGCTGACGCCGGAGGCGTCGGTGTTGTACCGCAGGCTGGCCCTGCACCCGGGGACGGAGTTCGGGGTGGACCTGGTCGCGGCGGTGGCCGACGCGGGGCCCGGCGGCGCGGCCCGGGTGGCGGCGCTGGTGGGTGAGCTGCTGGACGCGAGCCTGCTGGACGAGGTGTCCGAGGACCGCTTCCGGCTCCACGACATCCTTCGGCTCTGCGCCCGCGAGGTGGCGGAGCAGCACGAACCGGAGGCCGATCGGCAGGCGGTGGTGCGCACGATGCTGGAGTTCTACCTCGCCGCCGCGCGCCGGGCGGATTTGGTGGTGACCCCCTACCGGCGGCGGCTGCCGTACACCTTCCTGCGGCCCCTGGAGGGGCCGCCCGAGTTCGCCGACCGCGCCGCCGCCCTCGCCTGGCTGGATCGGGAGCGGGGCAACCTGATGGAGGCGGGCCGGGTCGCCTTCGGCCTGGGGCACCACGAGCTGGCCTGGCAGCTCAGCGACGTGATGTGGCCCCTGCTGCTCTACGTGAAGAACTACCGGGACCGGCTGGAAATCGATGATCTTGGTGTTCGGGCGGCCCGCGCCTGGGGAAACGTGTGGGCCGAGGCGGACATGCTCAAGCGGCTGGCGCGGGCCCACAGCCGGGTCGGCGCGTACGACGAGGCCGAGCAGCACGGGCAGGCGGCGGTCGACCGGTACCGCCAGGCGGGCGACGCCCAAGGGGTCGTCGACGCCGAGGAGGGCCTGGCCACCCTCTACGCCGACACCGACCGGGAGGAACAGGCGGCGGAGGCGTACGCCCGGGTGCTCGCCGGGCGGCGGGCGCTGCCGGACGCGCGGAGCGTGGGCCTGTCCTGCCTCAACCTGGGCATGCTGCTAACCCGGACCGGTCGACCCGCCGACGCGCTACCGCTGTTGACGGAGGCCGGGGAGATCTTCGCCGGGCTGTCCGACGTCGACCCGTACAACGCCGTGCGGGTGCTGTCCGGGCTGGCCGCCGCCCACCTCGGCCTCGGTGACCTGGCCGCCGCAGAGCGCTGTGCCACCGAGGCGGTGCGCCGGATGGCCGACCTCGGGTCGGACAACGAGCGGGCAGAGGCGGTGGTGCTGCTCGGCCGCGTCGCGCGGCGTCGCGGCGACGACGAGGCCGCACGGCAGCACTACCGGGAGGCCGCCGATGTCTTCGACCGGCTCGCCTCTCCCCGGTTGCCCGCGGTGCTCCGCCTGCTCGACGAGGCGGGCGGCGGCGCGGGCGAGGCGTAGCGCGTCCGGTGCGGTCCGTCGGTGGTGGAGGGTTCCGGCGGCCCAGCGGGTGTGCAGCAGCCGGGCCGCCGCGGCGAGCAGCCCGACGGTCAGCCGGCCGGGCGGGGCAACCTGGCCGAGATCCAGCGGCGGGCCGTTGCGTACGCCGACGGTGACGTCGCCCGCCGGGGTGCCGACGACGGCGAGGGCGATCCCGGGGCAGGCCGTGAGCAGGCTCGCGCCGACCCGGGTCGGATCGCCGCCGGTGACGGTCACCACGACGTCGGCGAGCCGTGCCGCGCGGGGCAGCGGCGGGCCAGCCGGCGGCAGCGGGCGACCCGGCGGCAGCGCGACGACGACGGGCTCGGCCGCGGCGCTCATGCCCGGCCGTCCAGCGGCACCGGCATCGGCACCGGGGCGGTCTGCCGGTGCCGGCCCGGCTCGGCAAGCTGGAGCAGCCGGTAGATGGTGCGTCGCAACAGCACGCCGGCCTCCCCCGGCCGGGCGGTCAGCGCGGCCATCACCGCCTGCGGGTCGACCGTCGCGGCCGGGGCGAGCTGGGGTGGCAGCGGCCGGTGCGGGTCCAGGTGAGTCGCGTTGGTGGCGAGCAGGTGCTGGGCCGTGCCGGCGGCGGGCATCGACCGGGGTGCGGGCAGCAGCAGGGTCGGGCGTCCGATGGCGGCGGCGTAGGCGGTGACCGAGCCGTGGTCGCCGATGACGTGGTCGGCGGCGACCACCGGGCCGCGCCAGTCGACGGTCGGATCGGGCAGCAGCAGCCCGCCGTCGCGGCAGTCCCGGAGCCAGGCGCGGATCTGACGGTGCCCGTGCGCGTCCCACACCGCTGGGTGCAGGAGAGCGGCGATCCGGTACCGCTGCTCCGGCAGCTGCGTCATCAACTGGGGTAGCAGGTCCGGCCAGCGTCCGAAGACGCCGTCCCGACCCCAGGTGGAGGAGACGACGACGAGTTCCCGCCGGTCGTCCAGCCTCAGTTCCCGGCGGTAGTCCCGGCGGTGGGGGAGGCTGGCGACGAGCCGGTCGACGCAGGGGTCGCCGACGACCACCGCGGCCTCGACCGCCTCGGGGCACTGCCGGCGCAGCACCTCCAGCTCGCCGTCGTGGGAGAGGGCGAGGGCCGTCGGGAGCACCCGCCCGCCGTGGGTCAGCCGCTGCGCGTCGAGGCCGTACACGGGCGGCTCCGCGAGCACCGGTCCGCCGAACGGCGCGGGGCGCACCCGTTTGCTGTGCCCCGCCCCGTGGGCCATCACCAGCAGGGGGGCGTGCAACTGGTGCAGCCCGCCGTAGGCGGCGGCGAGGCCGAGGTCGAACCGCTCCCGGACGGCCTGGTGCCAGGGCACCACGAGGGCGCCGAGCCGGTCGAGGAACCGCCGCACGTACGGGTTGAAGACGTCCGGCGCCACCGTGAAGACCAGTTGCACCCGGGGATCGCTCTCGACGAGCTCGATCACGTCCAGCAGCCGCTGGCAGCTCGTGATGGTGTGGGCGACGACGAGCACCGTACGGCAGCCGGATCGGCTCACCCAGCGACTCGCGTCGATTCCGATCGGGCTGGCCGACCATTCCAATGACGTCATTTGCTTCCCCTCCGGCGCGCTGTCTGGACGGGAATCAGCGTCGAGTGGCCGGTTGCGGATCACCTTGTCGGTCGACTTGCAGTGGGCTTGCAGGAGGCTGGGAAGGGGAATGTCTGATTTTGGACTCTGTGGAGAAAGGCCTGTGGCTTTCGGTCGGCCGGATCAAGAATTGATAGGTGAACGTCGATCAAGATCTAATGGGGGCGAGAGCTGATGGAGTTCACGATTCTGGGTCCCACCGAACTCACGGTCGACGGGCGGGCGATCCCGCTGGGGGCGGCAAAACAGCGCGGCCTGCTCGCCGTCCTTCTCTATCACGCCGGTGATCCCGTGCGGGTCGAGACGATCGTGGAGTTCCTCTGGCAGGACTCCGCAGTCCATGCCCGACGCCCGCTGCTCTACACGCTGGCCAGCAGGTTGCGGTCGACCCTGCGGCTGGTCGGCCTCCAGGATGCCCTGGTGCGGGTGCCCGGCACGGGCGCGTACCGGTTGGCGGTGGATCCGGAGCTGGTCGATTACCACCGGTTCCTGCGATTGACCGCCGAGGCGCGGCAGGCAATTGATCGGCATCAGCATGATCGGGGAATTGCTCTGCTCACCAGGGCAATCGAGATGTGGCGGGACGACCCGCTCGCCGACCTGCGCGGCGCGCGTTGCGAACACCTGCGGCGGGATATGCGGGAGAAGCAATTCAGGGCGGAGAAACTTCTGGCGGAGAGTGAGTTGGCCACCGGCCGGCACGAACGGGCGTTGACCCGGCTCGAACCATTGCTGATCGAGAACCCGCTCGACGAGGGGCTGGCCCGATTGTGGGCCGCCGCACTGCAGGCGGCCGGTCGTACCCAAGATGCGCGGGACTTCGTCGCCGCCTACCGGCGACGCTATCGCCGGGCGATGCGAACCGACCCGGTGCTGGACATGGCGGCCCTCGAAACCGCCGCGCCGGCGCGGAGCCAACCCGCCGCCGCGGACGCAACCGCGCCGATGCCCCGGCAACTGCCGAACGACGTACCCGACTACACCGGGCACGCGGCACTGCTCGACGAACTGGACGCTCTCGCCACCGGCGACGGCATTGCGAAGGCGGTCGTGCTGACCGGGATGCCCGGAGTCGGCAAGACGACCCTCGCCGGGCACTGGGGGCACCGCCGGCGGGGCTGGTTCCCGGACGGGCAGCTCTACCTGAACGCGGAGGCGCACGGACCGGCCCCGCCGGTCCGCCCGCAGGAGGCGCTGCACCGCTTCCTCGTCGCCCTCGGCGTCCCGGCCGAGCGGGTGCCCGCCGAGGCCGAACGACGCCTCGATCTGTACCACCGCCTGATGAGCGGGCGGCGGATGCTCGTCGTGCTCGACAACGTCGTCGACTCCGACCACGCGCGGCAGCTCCTGCCCCGCTCCGAGACCAGCTTCACGGTCGTGATCAGTCGCAACCGGCTCCCCGGGCTGAGCGTCCGGCACGGCATCCGCAGCCTCACCGTCGCGCCGCTGTCGCACCTCGAACGACAGCGCATGCTCGGCCGGATCGTCGGAGCAAGACGCACCGGCGCGGAGCCCGCGGCGCTGGAGACGCTGGCCCGACTGTCGGGCGGACTGCCGCTCGCGCTGCGGGTCATCGGCGAGCACGTGGGTTCCCGGCCCGATGCGCGGCTCGGCGACCTGGCCGACGAACTGGCCGGTCGGCTGCTCGACGTCGAGGGCGACGACACCGACGAGATGACCCTGCGGACCGTCTTCGCCTGGTCGGTCAACGCGCTCGACCCGATGCCCGCGCGGCTGTTCCTCGCGCTCGGCCTCTTCCCGGGCAGCACCATCGGGGTCGAGGCCGCCGCGGCGATGCTGGCGGTGGACGTCGCCGGAGCCGAGCGGGCCCTCGACCGGCTCGCCCGCGCCCACCTCGTCGACCACGACACCGTCCGCCGGTACCGGATGCACGACCTGTTGCGCCAGTACGCCGCCGACCGGGCCAGGGAGGACGTGCCACCCGCGCAGCGCCGCGTGGCGCTCCGTCGGCTGCTGGACTGGTACCTGCACACGGCCGTCACCGCCGTCGGCCTGCTGGCACCGGGCCGGCCGGCCGTTCCCGACCTGCCCGAGCCGGGTGGGGTGACGTCGATGACGTTCGGCTCGGACTGTGCCGCCCTGCGCTGGTGCGAGGTGGAACGGACCAATCTGCTCGCCATGGTCCGTCGCGCGGCGGCCGAGGGCTTCCACCGGCACGCCTGGCAGATCGTCGACACCGTGCACGAGGTTGTCGACCGGTCCGGCGACCAGGAGGACACGCGGGAGATGTTGCGGATCGCCCTCGACAACGCGACTGCCGACGGTCATGACCTGGGTCGGGTCGGCACCCTCGTCAACCTCGGCGCGAGCTACTTCACCACCCACGACTACCACCGCGCCGGCCGCCTCTTCACCGAGGCCCTGCGCCTCGCCGGGGAGCACGGCTGCGCCGAGATGCAGCGGGTCTGTCGGCACAACCTCGCCTCCGTACAACTGCGCACCGGGGCGACCCTCGACGCCATCGACACCCTCCGCGAGGTGCTGACCGACTGCCGCGCGGTCGGGGAGGCTACCGGGGAGGCGTACGCCCTCCATAACCTGGGTGATGCGCACCACCGGCTCGGGCGCCGCGACGAGGCACGCGCGTTGTACCAGCAGGCTCTTGTCGTCTGGGACCGGATCGGCTCGCTGCGTGGACGAAGCCTCACCCACGTCCGGCTCGCCGAACTCAGCCTCGAGGCGGGCCAGCCCGAGGTCGCCCTCGCCCAGGGCCGGATCGCCCTCGGCCTGCACGACCGGGTCACCGACGACACCATCCGGTGCGACGCCCTCATCATCTCGGCGGAGGCGCAGTTGCGCCTCGGCCGGCACCGCGACGCGCTGGCCGATGCCGCCCTGGCCCGGGCCGTCGGCGACGAGCTGGCCGACCCGCTGCGGCAGGCGCGCGCCCTGGTCGTGTCGGCGGAGGCCCTCAGCGCGGCCGGCGACCACGACGGCGCCCTCGTCCGGGGCCGGAAGGCCCTCGGTCTCCTCGACGACACGGACCACCCGCAGCGGCAGGCCGTCCGGGACCGGCTCGCCATGTACCACGACCACCCGGGACGGAGGGAGGAGCGGTCGGCGTGAGCCTCCCGGGCGGCGGCCCGGATGCCGTCGGCCGGGCGCGTCGAACGGGCATGTCGGCCGGATGCCGTCCGCCGGTCCGGCGACATCGGGGCCGGGGAGCTACGTCGGCGACGGCCGGTGCCGTGCCGGTCGCCTGGTCACCCGCCCGCCGGCGCGGGACCGGTCGGGCGGGGACGGGCGGGCTCGGGGAACACCGCGGGCGTGCCCGTCACCGGGTCGGGCACGACCCGGCAGCGCAGCCCGAACACGTCGGCGACGAGGTCCGGGGTGAGCACCGCCGACGGGTGACCGGTCCTGGCGACGTGGCCGTCGCTCAGCACCACCAGGTCGGTGGCGTAGCGGGCCGCCTGGTTGAGGTCGTGCAGGACGGCGACCACGGTCCGGCCGCCGGCGTGCAGGTCGGCGAGCAGGTCGAGGACCTCGTACTGGTGGGCGATGTCGAGGTAGGTGGTCGGTTCGTCGAGCAGCAGGATCGGGGTGTCCTGCGCCAGCAGCATGGCCAGCCAGGCGCGTTGCCGCTGGCCTCCGGAGAGCTCCGCGAGCGCCCGGTCGCCGAACTCGGCGGTCCCGGTGGCGGCCAGCGCCGCGGTGACCGCCCGCTCGTCCTGCGCCGTCCAGCGGCTCAGCGCCGACCGGTGCGGGTGTCGTCCGCGCAGCACCAGATCGGTGACGGTCATCCCGGCCGGTGCCTCGACGCCCTGGGGGAGCAGCCCGACGGTGCGGGCGTACTGCCGCCGGCTGTAGCCCCGGGCGTCGCGGCCGAGGACGGCGACGCGGCCTCCGCTCGGCCGCAACACGCGGGCGACGGTGCGCAGCAGGGTCGACTTGCCGCACCCGTTCGGTCCGATGAAGACGGTGAAGCTTCCCTCGGCGACCCGCAGGGTGACGTCCCGGCAGACGGTGCGGCGGTCGTAGCCGACGGTGACCGAGTCCAGCTCGATCGCGGGTGGGGCGCTCATGGTTGCCTCCGGGGCGGCGGATGCGGTGCGGGACGGGGGCTTGCTCACCAGGACCGCCCCCGCCAGGTCCAGGTCAGGACGAGGGCCAGGTAGCCGCCGCCGAGGACGCCGGTGACCGCGCCGACGGGCAGTTGTTGCCCGGGAACGAGCCGTTGGGCGAGCTGGTCGGCGGCGAGCAGCAGGGCGGCGCCGAGCGCCGCGCTCGTGGTCACCAGGGGCGCGGCGACGCGGGTGAGCCGGCGGGCCAGGTGGGGGGCGGCCAGGGCGACGAAGCCGACCGGCCCGGCGCCGGCGACGCCGACGGCGGTGAGCGCGACCGCGAGGGCCGTGGCGGTGAGGCGCTGCCGGCGCACGGGTACGCCGAGGCTGAGGGCCTTGTCGCCGCCGTTCTCGACGAGTCGCAGCCCCCGGGCCACCAGCACGGCGGGCGGCAGCAGCACGGCGAGCGCGCCGAGCAGCAGCGGCAGGTGGTGGCCGCTGCCGTTGAGGCTGCCGACGAGCCACACGGCGGCGTTCTGCGCGTCGGTCACCTCGGCGCGGGTCAGCAGGTACGCGTTGACGGAGGTGAGCAGGGCGGACAGGCCGATCCCGACGAGGATGAGGCGCTGCCCGGTCCCGCCGAGCAGCAGCGCCGCCCCGGCCACGGCGGCGCCGCCGAGCACCGCGCCCACCGCCGGGGTGAGCCGGTCGTCGCGCAGGACCAGCAGGACGACGAGCGCGCCGGTGGCCGCGCCGACGGTGAAGCCGACGATGTCGGGGCTGCCGAGGGGGTTTCGGCTGGCGCTCTGGAAGAGGGCGCCGGCCGCGCCGAGGGCCGCCCCGACGACGAGCGCGGTGCCGATCCGGGGCAGTCGCAGCTCGAAGAGGACGAACCGCAGGCCGGGGTTGCCGCCCCCGGTCAGCGCCGGCCACAGTTCGGGCAGTGGGGTGGCGTACCGGCCGCTGGCCAGGGCGGCGACGGCCAGGCCGGCGCTGAGCGCGAGCGCGACGAGGCAGGCGAGGGTGGCGCGGCGGGTCTGCCGACGGAGGGCGCGTCGGCCCGGACCGCTGGCGGGGGTGGTGATCATGGGCGGGGGATCCTCCGGGCGCGGATCAGGGCGATGAACACGGGGGCGCCGATGGCGCCCATGACGATCGCGACCTCGATCTCTCCGGGGCGGGCCAGGAGCCGGCCGAGCACGTCGGCGATGATCAGCAGGATCGGGCCGAGCAGGCTGCTGTAGGCGACGACCCAACCGAGCCGGGGGCCGCAGATCGCGCGGGCGGCGTGGGGGACGGCGAGCCCGAGGAACCCGATGGGACCGGCCACGGCGGTCGCGCCGCCGCAGAGCAGGGTGGTGGCGGCCAGCGCGAGCGCCCGGGTGCGCCCGGGGCTGACGCCCAGGGCCGCGCCACTGTCGTCGCCGAAGCGCAGCACGTCCAGCGGCCGGATCACGGCCACGGTGACGGCCACGCCGGCGAGCAGCGCGGGTGCCGCCGTGAGCAGGGCGGACAGCGGCTGGTCGGCGAGGCTGCCGACGGCCCAGAACCGGTACCGGTCGAACGCGGTCTGGTTCAGCAGGGTGACCCCGGCGACGATGCCGGTCAGGCAGGCGCCGACGGCCGCGCCGGCCAGGACCAGCCGGCCGTCCTCGGCCGTGCCCGGGCCCCGGGTGCCGCCGACGACGGTGACCAGGCCGGCGGCGACGCCCGCGCCGAGCAGGGCGAGCACGAGGTGGCCGCGTTGGCCGGTGACCCCGGCGAGGATGCCGGCCACCACCGCGGCGGCGGCGCCGGCGTTGACGCCCAGCAACCCGGGGTCGGCGAGGGGGTTGCGGGTCAGCGCCTGCATGAGGACGCCGGCCAGCGCCAGGGCCGCTCCGACGCAGATCGCGATCGCCGTACGGGGTAGCCGGACCTCCCAGACGACGAGGCTCGCCTCGCTGTCGCCGTGGGCGACGAGTTCCCGTAGCACGGTGCCGGGCGTCAGCGGCAGGGCGCCGACGACGAGGCTGGCGACGATCGACGCCAGCAGGGCGAGGGCACAGGCGAGCAGCCCGGCGGCGAGCAGGCGCGGGCGGCGTAAGCCGGTGGGGGTGGCTACCGACACTGTGACTCACTTCATGGTGGAACGTTCCATCGCTGGCTAAGGTAAACCTACCCTAAGCCCCATGGGAATCTCGTTTCGCCGCCCCTCAGAGGATCGAATGCCATGTCACACGCCCGCCCACGCCGGCTGAGAACACTCCTGACCGCCGCCACGCTGGCGCTCGTCACGCTCGTGGCCAGCGGTTGCGCCGGAGAGGAGGCGGGCCCGGCCGACGCGGCGTCCGGATCGGCCGGCGCCGCGTTCCCCACCACGCTCACCCACGCCTTCGGCACGACCACCATCGCCGCCAAGCCCGCGCGGATCGTGGTGGTGGGCCTCAAGGAACAGGACTACTTCCTCGCCCTCGGCGAGGTGCCCGTCGCGATCCGCGACTGGTACGGCAACATGCCGAACGCGACCTGGCCGTGGGCCCGGGAGCGGCTCGGCGGGGCCAAGCCGGAGGTGCTGGCCCGCGCCGAACTCGACTACGAACAGATCGCCGCGCTGCGCCCCGACGTCATCGTCGGACTCTCCTCCGGCATGTCCCGCCAGGAGTACGACCTGCTCGCGAAGATCGCCCCCACCGTCGCCCAGCCGGCGGGGGACGGCAGTTGGGCCGTGACCTGGCAGCAGATGACCCGGGCCGCCGGGCAGATCACCGGCCGCACCGCCGAGGCCGAGACGCTCGTCGCCGACCTGGAGAAGCGGATCGCCTCCGTCGCCGGCGCGCAGCCCCGCCTCAAGGGGGCCAGCACCGTGTTCGCCTCCACGTACGAAGGCCAGTACTACCTGTTCAGCCCCGAGACCACCGCCTCGAAGGTCCTGCTCGACCTCGGGTTGACCATGGCGCCCGAGGTCACCACGCTCACCGACAACGCCAACCAGTCCGCCACCATCAGCCGCGAACGGTTCGACCTGGTGGACGTGGACGTCGCCGTCTGGTCCGAGGCGGCCACCGACCCCGGCGTGACCACCCTGCTCGGCGACCCGCTCTACACCCGGTTGGACGTCCGCGCCCAGCGCCGCGAGGTCTTCCTCGGCACCGAGGCCAACGGCGCGCTGGCGTTCTCCTCCGTGCTGAGCCTGCCCTACGTGCTCGACAAGATCGTCCCCGCGCTCGCCGCCGCGGTCGACGGTGACCCGGCCACCGACTCGGAGTTCAGCGCGAAATGACCGACACGCTCACCCGGCCCGGCTTCTGGACCGCCACCGTGCACGAGGTCCGGCGGCTGACCCCGCACCTGCAACGGGTCGTCCTCGGCGGCCCCGACCTCGCCCGCTTCCCCGCCCTGGGCCTGCCGGACGAGTCGGTGACGCTCTACTTCCCCCGCCCCGGCGAGCCGGCCCCGCCGCCGATGACCCTGCGCGGCGACGTGTGGGGCTACCACGACGAGCCGCACCCGCCCACCGGTCGCAACTACTCCGTCCGGTCCGTCGACCCGGTCGGGGCGCGGCTCACCGTCGACTTCGCCCTGCACGACCACGGCTTCGCGACGTCCTGGGCGCAGCGGGCCGAGACCGGCGTCGGTCTCCTGCTGTGGCGCTGCCGCGCCTGGTTCCGCCCGCCGGCGGACACCCGGTGGCTGGTCCTCGCCGCCGACCTCGCCGGGCTGCCGGCCGCGACCCGCATCGTCGCGGAACGGACCCCCGGCGTACCGGTGCGGGTGCTGGTGGACCTGCCGGACCTGGCCGACGCCCGGGACCTGCTCGCCGCCGCCGGCGGCGACCCCACGGTGCAGATCGACGTGCGGGTCGGGGTCGGCAACGGCCACGGCCCGGGCAGCCTCGTCGACCGGCTGCGGGAGACGAGCCTGCCCGACGGCCCCGGCTACGTCTGGGTCGCGGGGGAGGCCGGCGAGTGCCGCCAGGCCCGGTCCGTGCTGCGCACCGTGCACCGCCTGCCCCGCGACCGCGCCGTCTGCGTCGGCTACTGGCGCACCGACGCGGCCGACTGGGAACACCGGTACGCCCGCTTCCGTCCCCTCCTCGACCAGGTCTACCAGGACGCCCTCGCGGCCGGGCTCAACCCGGTGGAAGCCGGTGACCGGATGGAGGAGGCGCTGGAACGGATGACCCGGTGACCGGCTCCGGCCCCCGGGTGGAGTCCCGCCACCACAGGCGCACCGGGTGCTCGTAGACCCCACCCGGGCCGCCGCCGACCAGGTCGTCGAGCAGGTCGGCGCAGCGGCGCCCGGCGTCCAACGGCGACAGGTCGAGCGCGGTGATCGGCGGTTGCCCCAGCCGCAGGGCGCTCGACTCGGTGGCGCTCGCCAGCAGGACGTCCCGCCCGACCCGGCGGCCCAGCCGGTGCAACACCTGCACGGCCAGCGGCGCGGTGTCCACCGAGGCGCACACCAGGGCGTCCACCCCCGGCCGGGCGAGCACCTGCTCGACCGCCCGGGACACCTCCGCCGGCGACGGCACCCACGGATGCTGCGCCGTGACGGCGGCGACGCCGTGCCGGGCGCACCAGTCGCGGTGTCCCGCCGCGAGCTGGGCCGCCCAGTCGCCGGTCTCCGGCGGCACCACCAGGGCGGGGCGCCGGGCGCCGGCGGCGGCCATCCGGTCCAGCAGCCCGGTCAGCGCCCGGTGGTGGTCCGCCCAGAGCACGACCTCCGGTCGCATCCCGTCCGGGGGACGTTCGAAGCACACGACCGGCATGCCGCCCCGCATCAGGACCGGCACGAACTCGTCGTCCTGGTGCGGGTCGGCCACGATCACCCCGTCGAGCGCCCGCGGCGACCGGTGCCCGGAGGCGGTCAGGATGGTGACGTCCCGGTCGCGGGCGGCGGCGCGCTCCATGATGCCGAAGACGAACCGCATGTAGAACTCCGAAGTGGACGGCACGCCGGGAACGTAGACCCCGATGGTGCCGGTGCGGCCACCCCGCAACTGCCGGGCCGCGCGGTTCGGGACGTAGCCCAGCTCGTCCATCGCCGCGCGGACCCGCTCCCGGGTCGCCTCGGAGACCCGGCCGGAACGCGACAGCACATTGGAGACGGTGGACTTGCCGACACCCGCCCGGCGCGCGACGTCGTGCAGCGTGACCGGACGGGGCATCGGCCCAGTCTAGGGAACCGGGCGCCGGCCGGGACACGGCACCACCACACCCCCCACGGAAGACGGTGACCCTCATGTCCAAGCACCATCCGGCCCCGCCGCGTGCGACGTCGCCCGTCGGCAACGACCATCGGCGACGACCCGCCGTGCTCGGCGCGGCGGGCGACGGGTGGGTCGAGTTCGACCTGCCCGGCGTCGGAATCGGCACCGCCGAGTATCCCGACGGTCCGACCGGCGTGACCGTCCTGAGCATCCCCGGCGGCGCGCGTACGGCCGTGGACAAGCGGGGCGGGGCCGTCGGCGTCAGCGGCGGGTTCCCGTACCACCATGCGTTGTGCTTCGCCGGCGGGTCGAGCTTCGGTCTCGCCGCCGCCTCCGGCGTCTACGACGAACTGCTCCGCCGCACCGGTTACGCGACCGACTTCGGCAGCCTGCCAGTGGTCTCCGGGGCCGTCGTCTACGACTTCACCCCCCGGGACAACGCCGTCTACCCGGACGCCCAGCTCGGTGCGGACGGGCTGCGCGCGGTACGCGCCGACGGGGTGGCCGTGGGCAGGGTCGGTGCCGGGGTCGGCGCGACCGTCGGCAAGGTCGACAACTCCCGCGCCGAGTGGGGCGGGCAGGGTGCGGCCTTCGCCCGGATCGGCGCGGCCCGGATGCTGGTGCTGACGGTGGTGAACGCGATGGGCGTGATCGTCGACCGCGCCGGCGACGTCGTGCGGGGCAACCTCGACCCGGCGACCGGCCGGCGTCGCCACCCGGCCGAGGACTACGCCGAGCTGCTCGCGGCGGCCACGCCGGACCCCGCGCCGGCCGGCGGCAACACCACCCTGACCGCCGTGGTCACCAACGTCCGGATGACCGACACCGAGCTCGCCCAGTTCGCCACCCAGGTGCACAGCTCCATGCACCGGGCGATCCAGCCCTTCCACACCATCGCCGACGGCGACACCCTGTTCGCCCTGACGACCGACGAGGTGACGGTGCCCTCCCCGTCGCTCCGGCTGGGCACGGTCGCCGCCGAACTGGCCTGGGACGCCGTCCTCGCCAGCGTCGCCGGCCCGTGACGAGAGTGCCCGCCGCGCCGGCCGGGACGGCCCCCGGTGCCGCCGCTCAGCGGGCCAGGGACACCAGCGTGCGCGGTCGCGCGGCGACCCGGGGCCGCCGGCAGTAGTACACGAACGCCGGCGGCACGTTGGCCCACACGGTGCGGCCGGTCACGACCTCCTCGAACCGGTCGCCCAGCGCCTGCCGCAGTCGCCGGGCGGCCGGGGCCCAGCGGGCGAACGTGTAGCCGAACGTGGTGAACGCCCCGTCCGGGGTGAGCGCGTCGGTGACGGCGTGCAGCAGCTCGTCCTGCTGGCCCCCGGCGAAGGCCGCCCACGGCAGCCCGCTCACGATCACGTCCGCCCGGCGGGGTCCCCGCCGCGACAGCACCGCGCCGAGGTCGCGGGCGTCGGCCACGGCCACGTCGACCCCGGGGTACCGGTCGGCCAGCAGGCCCGCGAACCGCTCGTTGACCTCGACCGCGAGGTGGTGACCCCGGCCGGCGAGCCGGCGCTGGATGGCGGCCGTGAACGCTCCGGTGCCGGGGCCGAGTTCGACCACCAGCGGCTCACCGGCGTCGGGCACGGGCGCGGTGACGAGATCGGCCAGCGGCGCGCCGCTGGGGGCGACGGCGGCGACGGTGAGCGGGTCGCGGAGGAACTCGCGCAGGAACTCCGCCCGGTGGTTGCCGCTCATCGCCCGGCCTGCTGACCGGCGAGCTGCGGCCGGTCCGACCCGGCCGGGGTGAGGAGCCGGGCGAGCCAGTCGGTGCGGGCGCGGCGGGCCTGGGCCGAGATGCGCGCCTGCGGGTACAGGGCGTCGAAGCCGTGGAAACCGCCGGCCCAGACGTGCAGCTCGGCCTGCCCGCCGGCGGCCCAGATGCGGGCGGCGTAGGCGACGGCCTCGTCGCGGAACACCTCGGCGGTGCCGGCGTCGACGTAGGTGTCCGGCAGGCCGGACAGGTCGTCGGCCGTCGCCGGGGAGACGTGCCCGGGCACGTCGTCGTCGGCCAGGTCGCCGAGCACCGACCGCCAGCCGAACTCGTTCATCTCGCGCGTCCACACGCCGGGTTCGCCGGAGTACTGGCGGCTGGAGGTGGTGTCGTTGTGGTGGTCGAGCATGGGGCAGATCAGCACCTGGGCGGCGATGCCCGGGCCGCCGCGGTCGCGGGCCAGCAGGGCGACCCCGGCGGTGAGACCGCCACCGGCGCTGACCCCGGCGACGATGATCCGGTCCGGGGCGACGCCCAGCTCGTCGGCGTGCGCGGCCACCCAGAGCAGGCCGTGGTAGCAGTCGTCGATCAGGTTGGTGCCGGTGGCCTCGGGGGCCAGCCGGTAGTCCACGGAGACCACGACGGCGCCGAACAGGTCGAGCCACTCCAGGGGGATGTCGATCTGGGAGAAGCGGTCGCCCATCACCATGCCGCCGCCGTGCATCCAGTAGACGCACGGGGCCGGCCCGGTGCGGTCCCGGCCGGCGGGGCTGAAGACGGACAGCGGGATGTCCCCGCCGTCCGGGCCGGCGATGCGGACCTCGCGCCGGGCGATCGCCCGGCCGTCGAGCAGCGGCTCCACGGGCATCGACGAGAACTGCCGGATCTGCGGGAGCACCTCGCGGTTGAGTTCGGGCACGAGCGGCATGTCGGCGAGGAGGGCGCGCAGCTCGGGGTCGACGGGGGGACGTGTCAGTGCCATGAGGGGTTTCCTGTCGTGTTCGAGGTGGAAGGACGGATTGCCGTGCGGGATCTCAGATGGTGGCCTTGCCGCCGACCGGCACCTCGTCGAGGTACGTCGACGCGCCGTCGAGCAGCGGCTGGAGCTGGGCCACCAGGGCCTGCGCCGCGTCCGTGGCGAAGAACCGGTGGTGCGCCTCCTCGGTCGTCCAGCCCTCGGTGACGTGGACGACGTCGGCGTCGGCGGCGGACCGGCCGACCAGGAAGACGACGCAGTCGTCGTTGGTGAGCGACGGCGAGGCGAGCAGGAAGTCGACCAGCTCGTCGCCCTTGCCGGGGCGGGCGGTCATGGTGGCGTGGAAGCCGTAGCTGACGGTCATCGGGCACTCTCCTCGGCGGCGGCCGCCGGATCCGGCGGCGACGGTGTTGCCTGGCTGGGCTCCACTCTCGGGGCCGGCCGGCCGGCCCCCATCAGTCATCCGACTTCCCAGTTCGGGCCGCCGCCGGCCGGTGACCTAGCCGGACGTGCCGGAACCGGGCAGTCCGGCGCCCGGGTGGGGCCGGCGTGGGCGGAGACGGCCAGGTCGGCCCGGCCGGCGACGCGGGCGGAGCCGCCGGTCCGAGCCGCGTCCCGGTGCACCGGCCCGGGGCCGCGAGGACCCTCCGCCGCCGGCACCTCGTCCCCGGGTTAGGTCATTCGACAGATGCGCGGGTCGGGAGCCCCACCGCACCATCGACGGCGTGACGCCATCAGGACGGGAACACCCCGCACCGCCGCCCAGCGTGCTGCGGATGCGCGAGGTCCGCGACCGGGCCCTGTTCGACCTCGACGACGGGCCGGTCACGCCGTCGAACCGGGCCGACCTGACGGCGACCACGCGCCTGCTCAACGTGTTGCTGGCGAGCCTGGTCGTGTCCTCGTTGCAGTACGAGCAGCACGCGCTGGCCGTCCGTGCCCCGTCGGCCCGGCCGCTCGCGGAGCTCCTGTTCGCCGGGGCCGACCGCGACCGTGGCGACGCTCGGCTGGTCGCCACCCGGATCCGGCAGCTCGGCTGCGCCGGCGACTACGACCCGCAGCACCTGAGCGCCCGGTCCCGGGTCGCCTTCCGGGCGTTCCCCGACGGTGACGTCGTCGGCATCGTGACGCAGAACCTCGTCGGGGCGCGGATCCTCGTTCAGACGTTGCAGGAGGCGGTGCGCTGGATCGGCGACGACGACCCCACCACGCGGCGGCTCCTGGAGCGGCTGCTCGAAGCGAAGGAGACGCAGGCCGACGAGCTCAGCGCGCAGCCTGCCCAGCAGCAGGCGGCGACAGCGCGTCCCGGAGCGCGGCCCGGGACGTGACGCCCAGCTTGGGGAAGATCCGGTACAGGTGGGCGCCGACGGTCCGGTGGGACAGGTACAGGCGCTCGGCGATCTGCTTGTTGGTCATGCCGCTCGCCGCCAGCTCCGCGATCTGGAGTTCCTGCGCCGTCAGCGCGGTCAGGTCACCCCGCTGCCGGGGGACCGGGCGGTGACCGCCAGCGCGCAGTTCCCCTTCCACCCGGTCGAGCCAGGGCTCGGCCGCCAGGGCGGCGAACCCGTCGCGCGCGGCGAGCAGGTGCCGCCGGGCCTCCGTCGCCGACCGGGTCCGCCGCAGCCGCTCCCCGAGGGCCAATCGCACCCGGGACGCGTCGAACAGCCACCGCCGGGTCGCGGCGTCGGCCAGCAGGGCCTCCAGGCGGGTCACCGACTCGTCGTCGTCGAGGACGAGAGCCTCCGCGCCGGCCTGGAGCAGGGCCATCCGGGGCGACAGGGCGGCCACGTCCGCGTCCCGCATCGCCCGGACGTGCGCCCGGGCCTCGGCCGTGCGCCCGGTGCGTACGGCTGCCTCGACCAGGTCGAACATCACCCAGGTGCAGTGCGGCACGTGGGAGGCGAGCACGCCGGGCGGGCTCATCGCGGCGGCGTGACCGAAGGCGGCGTCGTAGTCGCCCTGTCCCATGGCGGCGAGCACCCGGGGGTGCTGCGCGAACAACGCGGCGGCGGCGACGCCCCGGGGCAGCGCCCAGCGGGTGATCTCGTCGGCGAGCGCGTACGCCTCGTCGAACCGCCCCCGGCCGGCGGCGAGGATCGCCCGGTTGTACCTGAAGTACCACGCGAAGAACGAGAAGCCGCTGGTGTCGCAGGTCCGCTGGCCCTCGGCGGCGAGTTCCCCGGCCTCGTCCCAGCGGCCCGTCAGGAAGTCGTCGAGGCACAGGTGCATCAGGGCGCCGAGGTGCCGGCGGGGCGCGCCGCCGTCGCGCCCGTGCTGGACCAGCCGCCAGGACGCCTCCCGCGAGTCGCCGAGACGGTCGAGATACACCGAGGCCGTGCCGATCCGCATGACGCGGGTGGGGTCGGCGTCCTCGGTCAGCGTCCGCAGCACCGCGTCGATGCGGCCCAGCGCCGCCTTCCCGGTGCGCACCGGGTCGGCGAAGCTGTCGCTCGCCAGCGCGAGCACGTCCGGCGGCCGGGGCTGGATCCGGCGCAGCACCGCGAAGAAGGGCTCCCAGTACTCCGGGGTGCTGCCGTACCAGCACAGCAGCAGCAGGGTGTGCATGGCCTCGACGAGCGCGGGGTCGTCGGCCCGGTAGCCGTGGTCGCCGGTCTCGATGGCGCCCGCCAGCAGCCGGTGGGCGGTGTTCACGTCGCCGTCTCCGTTGATCATGAGGAAGGCGGTCGCGTTGGCCGCGTGCAGGGAGCCGGCCGAGTCGGGGGCCGCCCGCCTCGCGTCGGTCAACAGGATCTTCGCGTCGTCGATGGTGCCGCTGGCCTCCGCGCCGATGTACGCGGCCTCGGCGAGCCGCCGCCCCCGTCCGGCGCTGGTGGCGCTCAGCTCGGCGGCGCGGACCAGGGCCGCCACCGCGGCGAACCCGTCCCCGCGCCGCATCACCCGGTGCGCCGCCTCCTCCAGGAGCTCCGCCACCGCCTCGTCCGGGCCGACGGCCGCCGCCGCGAGGTGCCACGCGCGGCGTTCCCCGTCGTCGGGCAGGGCTCCGGCGAGGGCGACGTGCGCGGTGCGGCGCTCCTCGTGGGTGGACATGGCCACGACCGCCGACCGGATCAGCGGATGCCGGAACGCGATCCGGGCCGTGGCGTCGTCCACCCGGACGAGCTGCGCCCGCTCGGCGGGGGCCAGGTCGGCCAGGCTGGGCTGGTCGGGCAGGGCGGCGCGGAGCACCCGGACGTCGCCGGTGCCCTCGAAGGTGGCGAGCAGCAACACCCGCCGGGTCGCCTCGGGCAGCCCGGTCAACCGGGCCGCGAAGATCGCCTGCAACCGGTCGCTGAGGGGGACCACCTCGGGTTGCGTCTCCGTGCGCCGCACGGAACCCAGCAGCGTGGCGGGCAGCTCCATCAGCGCGAGGGGATTGCCCTGGGCGAGGTCGAGCAGGCGTCGGCGCACCCGCGCCGGCAACTGCGGGTGGCGGGCGTCGACCAGCCGCCCCGCGGCCTCGTCGTCGAGCGGCCCGACGACGTGCTCGGCCAGCCCCCGCAGGTCGAGGAAGCTCACCGAACCCGTTCTGGTCGACGCCAGCAGCCCGGCCCGGCGACCCGCCAGCCGCCGGGCGACGAAGCCCAGGACGACGGCGCTCGCCCGGTCGAGCCAGTGCACGTCGTCGACCACCAGCACGACCGGGCCGTCGGCCGTGAGCTCCGTGACGAGCAGCAGGGCGGCGTTGCAGACCAGGAGGACGTCCGGGGGCGTGCCGACGCCGAAGCCGAGCGCCACCGACAGCGCCTCGCGCGGGCCGGGCGGGAGGCGGTCGAGAGCCGCGTGCGCGGGCAGCAGCAGCTCGTGCAGGCCGGAGTAGCTGACGTCGGCCTCGAACTCCGACCCGGACGCCCGCAGCACGCGCATCCCGTCCGCGAGGGCGAACTCCGTCGCGGCGGTCATCAGGGCGGACTTGCCGACCCCCGGCTCGCCGCAGATCAGCCGCGCGCCGCCGCCCTGGCGTACACCGTCGAGGAACTCGGCGAGCTGCGCCAGGTCGGCGCGGCGTCCGAACAGTTCGCTACCGGCCACCCGTACCTCACGTGCCCGTCGTCGTCCGTCGGCCCCGGCCGACCTTGCCTTCCTGTCCGGGCAGGCTACCGGGGGCGTTCCGCCAACCGGACGTCCGTCCGGCAGGCGGGCAGGATCGCGCAAGGAAACGCGAGTTCTGGTCAACTGTCGTGGGACGTGACCCGCGGGGCGGTCCGGGCGTGCAGGCGGGCCGCGTCCTGACGGGGCGGGCCCCCGAACTGCCGGCGGTATTCGCGGCTGAACTGTGCAGGGCTCTCGTAGCCGACGCGGCGGCTGACCCCGGCGATGTCGCCGGGGCTGGCGGCGAGCAGCAGCCTCGCGCGTTGCAGGCGGATCTGCTTCTGGTACTGGATCGGGCTCATCGAGGTGACGGCCTGGAAGTTGCGGTGGAACGCGGAGACGCTCATCCCCGCCTGCTGCGCCACGTCCTCGACCCGGAAGGGCTGCGCAAAGTTGTCGCGGATCCACTGGACGGCCCGGGCGACGTGGCTGAGGCTGCTGTCGGGCAGGCCGAACTGGCGCAGGACGCCGCCCTGCTCGCCGGTGAGCAGCCGCCAGATGATCTCCCGCTTGATCAGGGGCGCGATCATGGGAATGTCGCGGGGCTGGTCGAGCAGGCGCAGCAACCGGACGGCGGCGTCGAGCAGCTCGACGGGGGCCCGGCTGACGGCCAGGCCCGCCGGTGTGTCGGCGGCAGGCTCCGGCAGGCCCGCCGGGTCCGCCTGGAGCAGCACCTCGGCGACGGCCGCCGGGTGGAGGGTCAGGCCGAAACCGAGCGCCGGCTCCTCCGGGCTGGCGCGGGCGAAGTGCGCGGTCACCGGCAGGTCGACCGAGGCGACGAGATAGTCGCCGGCCTGGTACTCGTACACGCGGTCGCCGAGCGCGAACCGCTTCGTGCCCTGGGCGACGAGGGCCAGCACCTTGCCGTAGGTGGTCGGCGTCGGCGGGTTGGGCCGGTCGGCGCGGAAGATACGGACATCGGGGATGCCCGTGCTCAGGTCGGGCCGGGCATGCCGGGCCAGCAGAACGCGCAGCTCGTCGAGTGGCATGCCCACCATTGAAGCACCGTGACCAGGAGCGGGGCCCTGGTCGATCCCGCCGCCGACCGGCGGATGGATCGCCCCCGAAGGGGGAACCGGAGGGCATGCGGATCAGCAGCGCGCCGGCGGTGGCGGCGTCGAGCGAGGAGACCGGCCCCGACGGGGTGCGCCGGCCCGGCGGCGAGGTGCACGCCTGGCTGCCCGGGCAGAACCAGACCCTGTGCGGGCTGCCCCTGAGCAGGGCCGGGCTGCGTCGCTTCCCGCACGTCCGCTTCGACTACTCCCCGACCGATGTGCTCACCGCCGCCGACGCGGTGGGCCACGTCTGCCCGCGCTGCCTGGCCGCCACCGGTCGCAGCCGGGACCGCCGGCAGCGGCAGAGCTGGGTACGCACCTCCCCCCGACCCTGAGGCTCCGCGCGGTTCGGCCCCCGCGCAGCGGGTACGGGGCCAGACATGCGGATCGTGGTGGTGGGAGCGAGCGGGAACGCCGGGACGGCGCTGCTGCGCCGGCTACGCCGGGAACGGGGCCTGGACCTGGTCGGGGTGGCCCGCCGTCCGCCCGGCCCGGACGCCGGTGAGCCGTACGACGGGCTGGCGTGGCACCCCTGCGACGTCGGGGCGCCGGGTGCCGCCGCCCGGCTGGCGGAGGTCTTCGCCGGGGCGGACGCGGTGGTCCACCTGGCCTGGCAGATCCAGCCCAGTCACGACCAGCGGGTGCTGCGCCGCACCAACGTCGACGGCAGCCGGGCCGTGGTCGACGCGGTGCTCCGCGCGCGGGTGCCCGCCCTGGTGTACGCGTCGTCCGTCGGCGCGTACGCGCCCGGCCCGAAGGACCACCCGGTCAGCGAGCGGTGGCCGACGACCGGGGTGCCCGGGTCGTCGTACAGCCGGGACAAGGCCGACGTGGAGGCGCTGCTCGACGGCGTCGAGCGGGAGCACCCGGGGCTGCGGGTCGTGCGGATGCGCCCCGGGCTGATCTTCCAGCGGGACGCCGGCACCGAGATCACCCGCTACTTCCTCGGGCCGCTGGCCCCGGTGCGGCTGCTGCGGTACGGCCGCCTGCCGCTGGTGCCCACGCACCGCCGCCTGCGGATGCAGGCCGTGCACGCCGACGACGTGGCCGACGCGTACGCCCGGGCGGTGCTGGGCGACGCGCGGGGCGCGTTCAACCTGGCGGCCGACCCGGTGCTCACCCCGGAGCTGGTGGCCCGGCACTTCCACGGCTGGACGGTGCCGGTGGCGGCCCCGCTGCTGCGCGGCGCGGCGGCGCTGACCTGGCGGGCCCGGCTGCAACCCGTGGACGCCGGCTGGGTGGAGCTGGCGCTGAACGCCCCGCTGATGTCCAGCGAGCGGGCCGAAGTCGAGCTGGGCTGGCGGCCGGGGACGGACGCGCTGGCCGCCCTGCGGGACCTCTTCGCCGGGATGGCGCACTGCGGGCACACCACCAGCCCGCCGATGTCCGCCGCCCCGGACCGGCCGGGCCGCCCGGCGGCCCTGCTGCGCGCCCGCCCGCCGGGCCAGACCAACCCCTACTGACTCCGCCCGCGCCGGGGGCTGCGCCTGGGCCACCTCGGCACCCTCAGGCGTGGGAGAGCGCGAAGGCGGTCAGGAAGCCGGCGACCGTGATCAGGCCGACCAGCAGGTGCGCGTCCTCGAACGCCTCGGGGACCATGGTGTCGGTGATCATCGCGAGGATCGCGCCGGCTGCCAGCGCGGTGATCGAGGCCAGCACCTCCGGCGGCGCGCCACCCAGCAGCGTGTGGCCGGCGAGCGCCGCGAGGCCGCTGACCAGGGCGATCCCGGCCCACAGGGCGAAGACGTACCGGCTGCTCCGGCCCGCCCGGCGCATCCCGGCGGCGCTGGACAGGCCCTCCGGCACGTTGCTGAGGAAGACCGCGACGACCGTGACCAGGCTGACCGGGCCGCCGGTGAGCAGACTCGCGCCGATCACCACCGACTCGGGGATCCCGTCGAGCAGCGCGCCCACCGCGATCGCCGACCCGGAGCCGGGCGCGTCCCGTTCCGACGGCTGCGCGCCGGAGCGCTTGCGGTGCCGCGCGCCCCGCCGGGCCAGCAGGACGTTCGCCCCGGTGTACGCGACCGCGCCGCCGGCCGCCCCGACCGCGGTGGGCAACAGGCCGCCCTGCTCGTGCGCCTCGGCGATCAGCTCGAAGGAGACGGCGGAGAGCAGCACCCCGGCCCCGAAGGCCATGATCGACGCGATGACCCGGCGCGGTACGGGCACGAACCAGCCCAGCGCCGCCCCGAGCAGCAGCGCCGACCCGGCCAGCAGCCCCCAACCACCCGCTTGCGACCATTCCGGCACCCGCAGGACGCTACCCGCGCCCCCGAGCCGCGAAACAGCACCCGCTCGTCGCGGCCAGGGTCTAGAAGTCCGCGAAGAGGTATGGCAACCGGCGGGGGAAGAGCCGGCGCAGCTCGGCGGCGGCGTCCGCCGGCACCCGGCCCAGGCCCCGGACGTCGACCTCCGCCGGGTCCAGCACCCCGTACGCCAGGGCGCTGAGCCCGGCCGCCGTGAGCGTCGCCGCCGGCACGGACCCCGCGGTGCCGGCGTCGCCGGGCAGCTCCAGCCGACCGGTCGCGCCGTCGAGCAGGTGGGTGCCGGCGAGCCACCGGTCCCCGGTCAACTCCACCCGGACCCGGCCCGGCCCGGCGGGGAGGCCGGCCAGCGCGTCGAGCGAGAGCAGCCGGGCCATCGGCGCGGACGACCCTGGCCGGGCGACCCGCGCCTCGACGTGCACGGCCAGGTCGGTCAGCCACAGCTCGGGCAGCTCGTCCGCCGGGACCCGCAGGCGGACCCGCTCCACCTGGTCGACGTGCCGGGCGAGGAACTGCAGGATCAGGGCCCGGGCGTACGGGTCGGCGACCAGCAGGTCGTCGCCGATCAGCTCGCCGCCGTGGTCGTCGATCCGGTACGTCAGCACGCCGACCGTCTCGCCGTCGACGCGGGCGGTGAGCTGCCACCGGTCGTCGTCGTCACGCTGCCGCACCGCCCGCGTCTCGGGGAAGACCGCGAACCCGTGCCGTTCGGCCAGGCAGCGCTCGGTGAAGGCGCGGTGGTCGGCGTACCCGACGCCGCTGCGACCCCAGGCCAGCTCGCCGGGCAGGTCCGCGCGCAGCAGCGGGGCCAGGTCGGCCGGGGCGAAGGCCACCGAACGCGCCCGGGGCAGCCCGACGTAGCCGAAGCGTTCGTAGAACGACGCGCGGAACGGGTACAGCGTGGTCAGCGGGTGCCCCTCGTCGCGCATCTCGTCGAGGAGCTGGCGCAGCAGGTCCCGGACGTGCCCGCGCCGCCGCGCCAGCGGGTGGGTGGCGACCCCGGCGACGCCGGCCATCGGCAGCACCGCCCCGCGCAGGTTCTGCCGCATCGGGATGGCCGACACGGTGGCCACCGTCTCGCCGCCCTCCTCGGCGACGAGGGTGCGGGTGGCCTCGTGGTAGGGCAGGTAGCTGCGGAACTCCTCGGCCCGCCCGGCCCGCATCGGGGACGCCTCGAAGGCGTACGCCTGGAGCGGGAAGGAGGTGGCCGGCCGCTCGGCGTTGGTCAACCGGCGGATGGTCATGCGAGCGCGCTGACGTCGGAGACGACGACGGTGACGTTGTCGGGCGCGCCGGCCTGGTGGGCGAGCTTCACGAGCTGCTCGCCGCACTGCTGGCGGTCGCCGTACATGGCGAGGGCGGCGGCGATCGCCGCGTCGTCCACGTAGTCGGAGAGCCCGTCGCTGCACAGCAGCAGCCGGTCGCCGCCGAAGACGGTGAGCGTGCCGATCGCCGGGGGCGTGTCGGCGCCCTGCACGGCGCGGGTCACCAGCGACCGCTGCGGGTGGTGCCGCGCCTGGTCCGGGGAGAGCGCGCCCTGGTCGACGAGCGCCTGCACGAACGTGTCGTCCCGGGTGAGCTGGGTCAGCTCGTTGTCCCGCAGCAGGTAGCAGCGGGAGTCGCCGACCTGCGCGAGGACCAGGACGTCCCCGGCGAGCAGGCCGGCCGTGAGCGTCGTACCCATGCCCTCGCGCGCGGGGTCGACGGAGATGGCGGCCCGGATCCGCTGGTTGGCGGTGCTCACCACGGCCCGCAGCGCGTCGGCGGCCCCCTCGGTCGTGGTGGGCGGGTCCAGCTCGTCGAGGATGCGGATGACGATCTCGCTCGCCACCTCACCAGCCGGCAGGCCACCCATCCCGTCGGCGACGGCGACGAGGCGGTCACCGGCGAGGGCGGAATCCTCGTTGTTGGTCCGCACGAGGCCGACGTCGTTGAGGATGGCCGAGCGGAGGATCAGCGTCATACGACAAGCTTGCCAAGAAGACCCGCCCGGCGTCTCTACGCCCTCCGGGGTCGGCCCGAAAAGAATCTTGTGTCGGCGCGGGTGGCCGACCGGCCGGCGGCCCGAACGGTCGACCGGCCCGACGGGTCAGCGGCGGGGGTAGCGCAGCAGCAGACTCGCCCACACCTCCTCGTCGCCGATCGCCGCGTAGCCGTGCGGCACGTCCGACGTCCAACGCAGGTGGCCGCCGGGACCGGCGGTCAGCGGGGCGTCCACCGGCCCGGCGCGCAGCTGCCCGGCGAAGACGGTGACGTGCTCGGTGACCCCGGGCTGGTGCGCGGGGGAGAGCTGCCCGACGCCGGGGGCGACCCGCATCCGGTACAGCTCGTACGTCGCCCCGGCCTCGGTGAACACCTCCAGCAGGGTGGCGCTCACCGCCGCCCCGCGCACCGTGGGGGTCGCCGCCGGCCCGGAGAGGGCCGCGGTCAGCGGCACCCCGAGCTGGGCGGTCACGGCGTAGAGCGTCTCCAGGGTGGGGTTGCGGGTGCCGTTCTCCAGGCCGGAGAGGGTGGCCTTGCCCACCCCGGCGAGCCGGGCCAGCGTGGACAGTGACAGGCCGCGCTCCTCGCGCAGGGCGCGCACCCGGGCGCCGACCGTGCCGGCGTCCGTGACTGCCTGCTCCCGGGCTGCCTGCTCCCGGGCCGTTCGGGGGGTTGGTGTCGGCGACTCCATCCCGCTATCGTGCTACACGCCATCGTTCCGTAAACGGAACGGCGAAGGGGGAAGACGTGGCCGGCCTGCTGCAACCCGTGCTCGCCGGGGTGGTGACCGCGCTCGTCGGCTTCGCCAGCTCGTTCACCGTCGTGCTCGCCGGGCTGCGCGCCGTCGGCGCCGACGAGCGGCAGGCCGCCTCCGGGCTGCTCGCGGTCAGCGTCGCGTCCGGCCTCTGCGCGGTGTGGCTGGGCCTGCGTCACCGGCTGCCGATGGCGATCGCCTGGTCCACCCCCGGTGCGGCGCTGCTGGTGGCCACCGGCCCGGTCCCCGGCGGCTGGCCGGCGGCCGTCGGCGCGTTCGTCGTCTGCGGTGCGCTGATCGTCGCCGCCGGCCTCTTCCCGGCCCTCGGCCGGGCGGTGGCCGCGATCCCCGGGCCGATCGCCGCCGCGATGCTGGCCGGGGTGCTGCTGCCGCTGTGCACCGCGCCGGTCCGCGCCCTGGTCGAGGTGCCGAAGCTGGCCGCGCCGGTGGTCGTCACCTGGCTCGTCCTGCACCGCTTCGCCCGGCGCTGGGCGGTGCCCGCCGCGCTCGTCGCGGCGGCGGTCGCCATCGCCGCGACCACGCCGGGCGGCATCGGCGCGCACGGCCTGCGGCCGGTGTTCGTGCTCACCGCGCCCGAGTGGACGGTGCCGGCGGTGATCGGTCTGGCCCTGCCGCTGTTCCTGGTCACCATGGCCGCGCAGAACGTCCCCGGCATGGCGGTGCTCACCGGGTACGGCTACCGCCCCCCGCTAGGCTCCGCGCTGCGGGTCACCGGCCTGGCCAGCGCGATCGGTGCGCCCGTCGGCGGGCACGCGGTCAACCTCGCCGCGATCACCGCCGCGCTGGCCGCCGGCCCCGACGCCCACCCGGACCCGGAGCGCCGCTGGGTCGCCTCGGTCACGGCGGGGGTCGGGCTGGCGCTGCTCGGCCTCGGCGCGGGCGTCGCCACCGCCCTCGTGCTGCTCTCCCCGCCCGTGCTGATCGAGGCCGTGGCGGGGCTCGCGCTGCTCGCCGCGCTCGCCGGCGCGGTGTCGGCGGCCGTCGCCGACCCGGCGACCCGGGAGGCGGCCGTGGTGACCTTCGTCGTCACCGCCTCCGGAGTGAGCCTGCTCGGCGTCGGGGGCGCGTTCTGGGGGCTGCTCGCCGGCTGGCTGATGCTGCTGTTGCTGCGTCGCCGCCGCGCGGGCGACCACGCCGCGCCGACTGCGCCCGCCGCGCCGGTCGAGCCGGCTCCGGTCGAGCCGCCCGCGCCCGTCGAGCCCGCGCGGTCGGTTCCGCCGGTCGAGCCGGTAGCGCTCGTCGAGCCCGTCGAGCCGGCGTCGGCTGGGCGGGCGTCGGCTGGGCGGGCGTCGGCTGGGCCGGCGGAGCGCTAGATCGACTCCATGTCGGCGACATGGTGGGGAAAACCGCCCCGGGATACCCCAATGTCGCCGACATGAAGTCGATCAAGGGGCCCGGAGTCGACCAACCGGAGTCGACCAAGTGGCCCGGGGCGGTCAAGGCCGACGGCGATCGAGGCCCGCTGGGGTCACTCCTCGGCGGGGAGGCTCGCCGCGAGGACGCCGAGGCGTACCCGGCCGTCGGCGACGGCGGCGATCTGGTCGGCGAGCACGTAGACCGCGCCGGTCGGGGCGTGGTCGGTGGAGACCTTCAGGTAGCCGGTGCGCAGCAGGCGGGCGGCCAGGTCGGCCGGGACGTCCGGCTCCTCGACCGCCGCGGATTCGATCAACTCGTCCAGGCTGCCGCCCGGGTCGGCGGTGGGGGCGGTCGACGCCTGCACGGTCAGCGCGTTCGGGTCGCCCCGCTGGACGAGGTCCACGGTGCCGACCTCGACGCCGGTCACGTCGACCACGGGCATCCCGGTGGTGACGCGGGAGATGCCCGCCTGCTGATCCGTCCCCTGCTGTTCCATCCCGGGGCGGTTCCCGCCCGGCCACCGGACTAAACGCCGCGCCGGTCAGGCCCACCCGGACGGCGGCCGGGGGGACAGTTCCCGCCACCCGTCCGCCCCGGCGAGCAGCGCGCGGACGGTCTCCTCGGCCTCCTCCGCGCTCGGGTGCTCGTAGAACCGGGAGACCCCCTCCGCGCCCCCGGCGCGCTGCTCGACGTGCCACCGGTCGCCGTCGACCCGGAGGAAGACGTCCCGCCGGGCCAGCCGCCCCCATTTGCCGTTCCACCAGTGCTTACGCTGCTCCATGGCCGGACTCTATCGAACATGTGTACGACAGCGCCCGGCCCCCACGGGAATCCCGTGAGGGCCGGTGTGTGTCGGTGGGCGTCAGCGCGCGGCCGGGGGCTCCGGGTTGCGGCCGAGCACGTCGTCCAGGGCGCCCCGCTGCTGGCCGGGGGTGGTGTGGCCGGCGGCCACCAGCGCGTCCCGGATCTCGGTGAGCAGCTTGACCTCCTCGCTGGGGGCGGCCGGCGGCGGCTCCTCGCCGCGCTTGCGCCGCTCGGCCAGCCTGTTCATCGGGAAGACGACCAGGAAGTAGAGCGCCGCCGCGGTGAGCGCGAAGGTGATCGCCGCGTTGACGAAGGCGACCCAGTCGAAGGCGATGCCCCGGAACGTCGGGGCCGTGCCGGCGATTCCCTTCTCGCTGCCGGTGATCAGCAGCACGAAGACGCGGATCAGCGGGTCCAGGAACGACTTGGTCAGCTGGGTGACCACGCCCGTGAACGCCGCGCCGATGACGACGCCGACCGCGAGGTCGACGACGTTGCCGCGCATGATGAAGTCCTTGAAGCCCTTGAGCATCCGTCACTCCCGTGGTGTCCGGTTCGGTTTCCCGGGCAACCTATTCCCCCGGGGAGGGCTCCAGGAAAGCACCAGCCTCCCGGGCCGCCAAGGCCGGGTCGCCGGCCCGGATCGCGTCCACCAGCCGGGCGTGGTCGACGTACCGCTCGGGCTCCAGTGCGTCGCCGGTCGCCTGGCTGATCGTGCTGCGCAGCGCCGTGCCGACCGACGCGTACAGCTCGGCGAGCATGCGGTTGTGTGCGGCGGCCACCACCGCCGTGTGCAGGGCCGCGTCGGCCTCGACGAACTCGTCGACCCGGCCCGCGCGCCAGGCGGCCTCCCGGGCGGCGAGCGCGCCGTCGAGGGCGGCCAGGTCCGCCGGGGTACGCCGCAGCGCGGCCAGTCGCGCCGCCTCCACCTCGAAGGCGCGGCGCACCTCGACGACCTCGGTCATCCGGTCGTCGGTGAGTCGGCGGGCCACCACGGGGGCCAGCTCGTCGGTCGACACCACGTACGTCCCGGAGCCCTGCCGGCACTCCAGCACCCCGGCGTGCACCAGGGCCCGGACGGCCTCCCGGACGGTGTTGCGCCCCACCCCGAGGGCGGCGACGAGCTGCGGCTCGGTGGGGATGCGGCCGCCCACCGGCCACTCGCCGCCGAGGATGCGGGCCCGGAGCTGCTCGGTCGTCTGCCGGACGCGTTGCCCCCGGGGCGGCGGCGCGGCGGCACCGGGCGGGGATGCCGAGTCGGGCGGGGGCGTGGGGTCGGGTCGGGCGGCCGGGCCGGGCGGAGGTGCGGAATCAGCCGACGGTGGCACTGGTTACATCACCTGCCCAGGATTCATCCCATGATTGTAGGTTGAAGACCATGACCCCGCCACCGACCGTCATCGCGGAACCCGTCACCGGGGCAGCCCGGCCCCGACCGACCGTCGACGTGGCCCCGGCCCCCGCGCCCGTCGCCCCGGCCCCCGGCCCGAAGCCCGCGACCGGCGGCCTGCTGGTGCTGGCCGGGATGCTGCTGGTCGCCCTCAACCTGCGCGCCGCCGTGACCAGCCTCGGCGCGCTGCTCGGCGAGGTCCGCACCGGCCTCGGGCTCTCCGGGGCGATGGCCGGGCTCGTCACCACCCTGCCGACGATCGCCTTCGCCGGGCTCGGCGCGCTCACCCCCTGGCTGGTCCGGCGGTACGCCCCGGCCCGGGTGCTCGTGGTCGCCATGACGGCCCTCGCCGTCGGGCAGGTGCTGCGCGTGGTCACCGACTCCGCGCTGGTCTTCGTGGCCACCAGCGCGCTCGCGCTGGCCGGCATCGCGGTGGCGAACATCCTGCTGCCGATGCTGGTGAAGCAGCACTTCCCGCACCGCACCGGGCTGGTCACCGGGGCGTACACGATGGCGTTGACGACGGGCACGACGGTGGCCGCCGCGTCGGCGGTGCCGGTGGCGCACGCCTTCGGCTCCTGGCGGGCCGGGCTCGGGGTCTGGGCCGGGCTGGCCGCGCTGGCCGTACTCCCGTGGGTGCCCCTGGCGCTGCGGGCCCGCGCCGCGCGACGGGCCGCCACCGGCGCGGTGGCCGTCGCCGCCCCGGCCCGGGTGCGGCCGGCGCGGACGCGGCTCGGCTGGGCGATGGCGGTCTACTTCGGCGCGCAGTCGCTGAGCGGGTACGCGATCATGGGCTGGCTGGCCCAGCTCTTCCGCGACGCCGGCTTCCGCCCGGAGACGGCCGGGCTGCTGCTGGCCGGGGTGACCGCGCTCGGCGTGCCGGTGGCGCTGCTGATGCCGACGCTCGCCGGCCGGCTGCGGACGCTGCGCCCGCTGGTGTTCGGGCTGACCGCCTTCTCGGCCGTGTCCTACCTGGGGCTGGCGCTCGCGCCGCGCGGCGGCGCGCTGCTCTGGGTGGCCCTGCTCGCCCTCGGCCAGGGCGCGTTCCCGCTGATCCTCACCACCATCGGGCTGCGCGCCCGCACGGCGGAGGGGACGGTGGCGCTGTCGGCGTTCGCGCAGAGCACCGGCTATGTGATCGCGGCGCTCGGGCCGCTGCTGGTCGGCGTCCTCTACGAGGCGACCGGCGGGTGGACCGCGCCGATCGGGTTCCTGCTCGTCGCCCTCGCCGTGCAGACGGGCGCGGGCCTGGTCATCGCCCGCCCCCGCTTCGTCGAGGACGAGCGCTGAGCGGGACGGTCAGGAGGAGGTCGGCGTGGGGTCGCCCGCGACGGCCTGCTCCACCGTCGGGTAGGTGTGCAGCACCTCGACGAGCCCGCTGACCTCCAGGATGCGCAGCACCCCGCGCTGCGGCGCGGCCAGCCGGACCACGCCCCCGGCCTCGTCGCAGCTGTTCTTGGCGCGCACGAACACCGACAGCCCGGTCGAGTCGCAGAACGAAACCTCCGCTAGGTCGAACACGAGACGGCTGCGGCCCTTGTCCAGCAGGTCCGTGATCTGGTCCTGGAGCTGCGGGGCCGTCGCCATGTCCAGCTCGCCCGCGACCGACACGACGACCACGTCGCCGCGCTGTTCCGTCTGCACCGTCAAGGACATTCGCCGACCTCCTGCTGTTATCGGTGGAACCGTATCCCACGAGCGGGGTTCGGCGCAGAACCGGGAGCGCCGGGGTGCCGGTCGTCATGTCGTTGCCGTGGGACAACTACTTCCCGGCTACCCGGTGGTAGAGTCCGGCCGATCCAGGTCCTAGGGAGGATGCCGTGGCGTTGAGCGCGGAGGAAAGCGGTCGCCTGACCGGTCTGCTCGACGAGCACGCCGAGCGGATCACCCAGCGTTGGGCGGAGCTGCTGGCCGCCTCGCTACGCGGCCGGCTCAGCCAGGCGGAGCTGCGTCGCCAGGTGCAGGAGCTGCACCACGCCGTCATCGAGGCCGCCCGCGGCGGCGGGTTCGATCTGGAGTCCGAGTCGGCCGGCGAGCTGCGCGCCGTGCTGGCCGAGCTGTCCCGGGGCCGGGCCCGGCAGGGCTTCACCGCCACCGAGACGGCGATCAGCGTGTACGCCCTCAAGGACGTCCTGCTGGAGCTGCTGGAGGCCGACGCCGCCGACACGGCGCTGCGCGACTACGTGGCCTTCTCCGCCCTGGTCGACCAGATGGGGCTGTTCACCTTCGAGAGCTTCGTCCGCACCCGGGAGAGCCTGATCGCCGACCAGGCCGAGCAGCTGCTCGAACTCTCCACCCCGGTCGTCAAGATCTGGGAGGGCGTGGTCGCCGTCCCGCTGGTGGGCACGCTCGACTCCGCCCGCGCCCAGGTGGTGATGGAGCGGCTGCTCCAGACCCTCGTCGACACCAGCTCGCCGTACGCGATCATCGACATCACCGGCGTGCCGGCGGTCGACACCCAGGTCGCCCAGCACATCCTCAAGACCGTGGTGGCCGCCCGGCTGATGGGCGCCGACTGCATCATCTCCGGCATCCGTCCGCAGATCGCCCAGACCATCGTCGCCCTCGGCATCGAGTTCGGCGACATCGCCACCAAGGCCAGCCTCGCCGACGCGCTGCGACACGTGCTGCGGCTGACAGGCGTGGAAACGGCGCGCCGCCAGCCGCGCCGGGAGTCCTGATGGAGCGGGTGCCGGTCCTGAAGATCGGCGACATCCTGCTCGTCTCGATCCAGGTCGACATGTCCGACCAGACGGCGGTGCAGCTCCAGGAGGACCTGGCCGAGCGGATCGTCGCCACCGGCTGCCACGGCGTGATCATCGACATCACGGCGCTGGACATCGTCGACTCGTTCGTCGGCCGGATGCTCTCCACCATCGCCTCCATCTCCAAGGTGCTCGACGCCGAGACGGTGGTGGTCGGGATGCGTCCCGCCGTCGCCATCACCCTGGTCGAGCTGGGCCTGTCGCTCAACGGCATCCGCACCGCTCTCAACGTGGAGCGGGGCATGGAGCTGATCGCGGCGACCCGCGACGACCACTACGACGTCGACGAGCCCGGCGACCAGCCCACGGACACGAGGTGACCGCGGGCGTCGACCTGGGCCACCCGCAGGCCCAGGCGATCCGCAGCGACGAGGACGTGGTGCGGGTCCGCCAGCTGGTGCGTACGGTCGCGGTGGCGGTCCGGCTCTCGCTGGTCGACCAGACGAAGCTGGTCACCGCCGCCAGCGAACTCGCGCGCAACACCCTGGTCTACGGCGGCGGCGGCAGCGCCGAGGTGTCCGTCGTGGACAACGGCCTGCGGCGCGGGGTGCGGATCGTCTTCGCCGACGACGGCCCCGGCATCGCCGACCTGGACCTGGCCCTCACCGACGGCTACACCACCGGCGGCGGCCTCGGGCTCGGCCTCAGCGGCGCCCGCCGCCTCGTCGACGAGTTCGCCATCGACACCGGCCCGGGGCGCGGCACCCGGATCACGGTCACCAAGTGGTCCCGATGACCCCGGACGCCGTTTCCGACCACGGCCTCTGGTTCCGGGTCGAGAGCGGCAGCGCGGCCAGCTCGGTCCGGCGGGCCGCCGAACGGCTGGGCGCGCAGCTCGGCATCGGCGACGCCCGCACCGCCGACCTGGCCATCGTCGCCGCCGAGCTGACCAGCAACCTGGTCAAGCACGCCGAGGACGGCGTGCTGCTGCTGCGCCCCGTGCGCGTCGGCGACCGGGCCGGCGTGGAACTCGTCGCCATCGACTCCGGGCCGGGCATGGCCGACCTCACGGTCTCCTCCCGGGACGGGCACTCCACCGCCGGCACGCTCGGCATCGGCCTCGGCGCCATCATGCGCCAGGCGGACTGGTTCGACGGCTACTCCCGTCCCGGCCGGGGCACCGTCCTCGCCGTGCAGGTCTGGCCGAAGGGGCCCGCCCCGGAGCAGTCCTGGGCCGGGGCGCTGACCCGGCCGCTGACCGGAGAGCAGGTCAGCGGCGACGGGTACGCCGTCCGGGTCGCCGAGGGGCGGCACCAGGTGTTCGTCTGCGACGGGCTCGGGCACGGCCCCCTGGCCGCGTCCGCGACCGACGCGGCGCTCGCCGCGTTCCGGGCCGCCCCGGCCGCCCCGCCGGCCGCCGTGGTGCAGCACCTGCACCGGTCGATGTCGCACACCCGGGGGGCCGCGCTGGCCGTCGCCGAGCTGGACGGGGAGGCCCACCTGCTCCGGTACGCCGGACTCGGCAACATCGCGGCGACCGTGCTCGCCGAGGGCGAGCGGCGGCGCGGGCTCGTCTCCCTGCCCGGCATCGCCGGCCACCAGCGACCCGTCGTCCGCGAATACGAGTACGCCTTCCCCGCCGGGGCGACGCTGGTGATGCACAGTGACGGGGTGGCGGACCGCTGGCAGCTCGACGACTATCCCGGCCTGGCCGGGCGTGCCCCGCTGGTGCTGGCCGCGACCGTGCTGCGCGATGCCGGGGTGCGGCGGGACGACGCGTGCGTACTCGCCGCGAGGGCGCCCTGGTGACGGGCCCGGCGGGCGGCCCGTCGCTGCTCCAGATGGCGCTGCGGGTCGAGCACGACATCTTCCTCGTCCGGCAGCGGGGCCGGGAGGTGGCCGAGGCGGTCGGGCTGGAACACCAGGACCAGGTCCGGCTCGCCACCGCACTGAGTGAGGTGGCCCGGGACCTGCTGCACCTCTGCGGTGGTGCGGACGTCACCTTCTCCGCCGTCGTCGAGGTGCAGGGCCCGGTCCACCTGCGCGTCGACCTGGCCCCGGTGCGCCCACTCCCCGGCGGCCGGTACGAGCCGCAGTCCGGCGCGGTGGCACGCCTCGTGGACATGCTGGGCGTGGTGGGCCGGGAGGGCGATACGGTCGTGAGGATGTCCCGACGTGTCCCGGCCAACGCGCAGGCGCTGACCCCGGAGCGCCTCGCCGAGCTGCGCGCCGAACTCGGCAGTTCCGCTCCGGCCAGCGCCCTCGACGAGCTCGCCCTCCAGAACGAGCAGCTCATCGCCGCCCTCGACGAGGTGCGCAGCCAGCGCGACGAGCTGGCCGTGCTCAACGAGGAGCTCCAGGAGACCAACCGGGGCGTGATGGCGCTCTACAACCAGCTCACCGAGGAGCTGGAGGAGACCAACCGGGGCGTGGTGGCCCTCTACGCCGAGCTGGACGAGAAGTCGGCCCAGCTCCGCACCGCCAGCGAGTCCAAGAGCCGGTTCCTGGCCAACGTCAGCCACGAACTGCGCGCCCCGGTGACCGCGATCATCGGGCTGAGCCGGCTGCTGGCCGACTCCGCGTCCGACCCGCTCACCGCCGAGCAGGCCCGCCAGGTGGGGCTGATCCGGGACTCCGCCACCGACCTGCTCGGCCTGGTCAACGACCTGCTCGACCTCGCGAAGGCGGAGTCCGGGCGGCTGGAGCCGAACTGGACCGAGGTCGACCTGCGGGCCATCTTCGGCCAACTGCGCGGCACCCTGCGGGCGTTGTCCACCAGGCCGGGCGTCGAGCTGGTGGTGGAGGACCCGCCGCCGCCGGGCAGGGTCCGTTCCGACGAGGTGCTGCTCGCCCAGGTGCTGCGCAACCTGCTGCACAACGGGCTCAAGTTCACCGAGCGGGGCGAGGTCCGGCTGCGCGCCGAGATCCGCGACGGGCGGTGGCGGCTGTCCGTCTCCGACACCGGGGCGGGCATCGCGCCGGAGCTGCACGAGCGGATCTTCGAGGAGTTCTACCAGGTGCCGGGGAGCACCCGCATCGGCGGCACCGGCCTCGGCCTGCCGTACGCCCGGCGGGTGACGCACCTGCTCGGCGGGGCCCTGGAGCTGACCAGCGAGCCGGGGCGGGGCAGCACCTTCACCGTCGTCCTGCCCACCGACGGGGCGTGACGGTGGACGGCGGTCAGGGGACCGTGCTGGTCGTCGACGACAGCCGTACCAAGCGCTACCTGCTGGTGAGCTGGCTGAGCCGGGCCGGCTTCGCGACGCTGGAGGCGGAGAGCGGCGGCGAGGCGCTGGCCCGGGTCGGGGTGGACCCGATCGACCTGGTGGTGCTCGACGTCCGGCTGCCCGACCTGACCGGGTTCGAGGTCTGCGAACGGATCAAGAAGGCCCACCCGGCGATGCCGGTGATCCACGTTTCGGCGCACGCGGTCGACGTCAACGACCGGGCGCAGGGCCTGACCCGGGGCGCGGACGCCTACCTGGCCGAGCCCATCGAGCCCGACGAGCTGGTCGCCACCACCCATGCCGTGCTGCGCTACTACCGGGCCCGGCAGCGCGCCGAGCTGCTCGCCGACCGGCTCAGCCGGCTCGCCGAGACGACCCTCGCCGTCAACTCCGCACCGAGCTTCCCACGGCTGATGGTCGCCGCGGCGAAGGGCGCGGCGGAGATGCTCGCCACCCCCGTCGTCGTGCTGGCCGAGACCATGGACGGGACCACGCTCGCCGCCGCCACCACCGGCCCCGGCGCGGAGCCCGTGGTCCGCCCCTGGCCGATGCCGGCCGACGACGTGCCGATCGGGGCGATCCTGCGCGGGCAGGTGGACCCGGCCGAGTGGGCGGTGCACGACTGGGGCGGCGAGCCGGAGCTGGTCGTCGCGGTCGCCCGGCTGCGCCCCGACCGGTCCCCCATCTACGTGGCGGTGCCGCCCCGGGCCCTGCTCCCCGACGCCCCGGTGGTGCGGCAGCTCGCCCAGGCCCTCGCGGCGGCCGTGGAGGCGCAGCGCACCCTCGACGAGGAGCACCGGATCGCGGTGACCCTGCAACGCAGCCTGTTGCCGCGCCGGCTGCCCGAGGTGACCGGGCTGGACCTCGCCGTCCGCTACGAGCCGGCCAGCGCGCAGACCGAGGTGGGCGGGGACTTCTACGAGCTGGTGATGCTCGGCGACGAGCTGCTGGTGGCCATCGGCGACGTGGCCGGCCACTCGCTGCACGCGGCGACGGTGATGGCCGAGCTGCGGCACGCGGTGCGGGCGTACGCGGTCGAGGGGCACCCGCCCGGCGTGGTCCTGACCCGGGTCGACGCGCTGATGCGCGCGCTGCTCCCCGGCGAGCTGGCCACCATCTGCGTGCTGCTGCTGCACCCCGGCACCGGCCGGATCCAGCTGGCCAGCGCCGGTCACCTGCCGGCGCTGATCAGCCGCGCCGGCCAGGTGGAGTACGTCAACCACTCCGCGCCGCTGCTCGGCGTGCGCGCGGACCGCCCCGCCGACCTGGAGTTCGTGCTGCCGGCCGGGTCGACGCTGGTGCTCTACACCGACGGGTTGATCGAGCGGCGGGACGCCACCATCGACGAGGGGCTGGCCGCCCTGGCCCGCTGCGCCGAGGCGGTGGACGACGACCTGGACGGCTTCTGCCAGCGGCTGGTGGTCGAGCTGGCCCCCACGGAGATCCAGGACGACGTGGCGGTGGTGGCGGTCCGCCGCAGGTAAGGAAGGGCACCTTGTTAACGCTTTCTGTTGTAAAGGGGCCCCTTCCTAACACCCGTCGCGCTGCTCGCCCGCCTTCAGCATCAGCCCGGCGAGGTGGACGGCGAGCGTGACGGGCGCGTCAGCGTACTCGTGCAGGAGCCGGCGGCGGGCAGGCGAGCAGGGCCACGGCCCGCCGCGGACCCGGCAGAGCCGGATCGACCGGACCGGCAGATGCCCCCGGGCCGGCGGGCGTTCGCGAGCCTGCGTCGCGTGTTCGCGGGCCGGGTCCCGGGGCCGTTCATCCACTGTGGCTGTCCCTTCTCGACTGGTGCGGGGACGTGCCGTCGTGCCAGTCGCGCCCCCGCGTGGTTCCGCCCGGGTCGGGGAATCGCGGGGGAAGACGACCGAACGGGCCTACTGGGGTCACATTCCGCTGATGTGACGGTTACTGTATGAATGGTCGCGGCCCGGGCCGTCCGGGCGTCCGGGCCGCGATTCCGCAGGTCCCATGGCAACCTGCCCGGCGTGGTGGTCGTGCGCGACTCGAAGGACCGCACCGGCCCGGTGCTGGCGTTCGCCCCGGCGACGTGGGGAGCCTTCCCACCCGCCTCGCCCCGTCCAACTGACCCGCTTCACCCCCCGTTGGCTGACCCGCTTCACCCCGGCCGGCTGAGCGAGCTTCTCGCCGGCCGGTGGAGCGAGCGGGCGTACGCGGCCGGGGTGAGGCCCGTCTCGGCGGCGAACTCGCGGATCAGGTGGGCCTGGTCGGCGTACCCGAGGTCGGCGGCGACGGCCGCCCAGTCCACCGGCCCGCCGCCGGCGGCGTGCTCGATCGCCTCCTGGATGCGGTACCGCCGGATCACCCACTTCGGGCCGACGCCGACGTGGTCGAGGAACAGCCGTTGCAGGCGTCGGGTGGTGGTGCCGTGCCGGCGGGCCAGGTCGTCGACCCGCAACACGCTGCGGTCGGTGCGGATCTCCCCGGCCAGCGCCAGCGCCTCCGCCGTCGGCGGGTCGGCCGCCGGGACACTGGCCGCCGCGACGCCGGCCGCCGACGGGGAGGCCGGCAGCGAGGCGGGGCGGGGGTGCCAGGTGAGCAGGAGGGCGTCGAGGGTGGCGGCGCGCTCGTCGTCCGTACCGTCGCAGGGGTGCCGGCCCCCGACGAGCCCGGCGGGCAGCGGGCGGCGCTCGCCGGTCAGCTCGGCGACCGGCCCCGGCCAGAACGGGCGGAACCCGCCGGGGCGGAACTGCACGCCGCTGACCCGGCCGGTGCCGGCGAGGGTGATCCGGAACAGCCCCCGCCCGACGCCGGCCACCTCGGCGGACCCGGAAGCCGGACCGTCCGCCGGGTCGCGGCGGAAGACGAGGTTGACCGCCGGGTGCGGGAGCACCCGCTGCTCGAACGGCTCATCGAGGTCCCAGTCGATCAGCCAGTAGTGCTCGACGTACGGGAGCAGGGCGGCGGCGGGCAGCCGGCGGCGGAAGCGGACCTCGCGCCGCAGCCGCGCGGGGTCGAGGATGCCCCGGTTGTCGGCGCGCGGGCCGCTGTCGCATTTCTTCAAGCTTGCCCTCCCGGGCTGCATACGCTGCCCCTATGACCACGAAGACTAGTGAACTGCTGGCGGATGCCGCGCCACGCGCCGTGGCGGTGGTCCGGGCGATCTCCGACGACCAGTTCGACCTGCCGACCCCGTGCGCGGACTACACCGTGCGGGACCTGCTCGGGCATCTCTTTCAGGTGGTGGTCAACTTCCAGGCGATGGCCGCCCGGGAGTCGGCGGACTGGGCCGACAAGACCGACCTGCTCACCGACGGCTGGCGGGACCGGTTCGCCGCCGAGACGGAGCGGCTGGTGGCGGCGTGGGCCGATCCGGCCGCGCTGGAGGGCGTGTCGCCGGGGATGGGCCTGCCGCAGGAGACCATCGGCGACATGGCGCTGATCGACCTGACCGTGCACGCGTGGGACCTGGCGCGGGCCACCGGCCAGCCGTACGAGGCCGCGCCGGCCGTGATCGCCACGCTTGACGCGTTCATGGACCGGATGGGCGAGATGGGCCAGCAGCAGGGTGCCTTCGCCGCCCCGGTCACCGCCCCGCCGAACGCCACCGACCTGGAGCGTGCCGTAGCCCGGATGGGCCGCGACCCCAACTGGTCCCCGAACTGACCCCCACCCTCGGCAGGGCAGGATGGGGCCGTGGACCTCGTGACGCTCGACGACATCCGGGCCGCCGCCGCCGACATCGCGCCGACCGTCCTGCGCACGCCGCTGCTGGCCGCGCCGTGGGACGACGGGCTGTGGCTGAAGCCGGAGAGCCTGCAACCGGTCGGTTCGTTCAAGCTGCGCGGAGCCACCCACGCGGTCGCCCGGCTCGACCCCGACGCGCGGGCCCGGGGGGTGGTCACCCACTCGTCCGGCAACCACGGCCAGGCCCTCGCGTACGCGGCGCGGGCCGCCGGCGTGCCGTGCACGGTGGTGGTGCCCGAGGGCGCGCCGGAGGTGAAGGTCGCCCGGATGCGGGCGTTCGGGGCGGAGGTGCTGCTCGTCCCGCCGGCCCGGCGGCTGGCGGAGGCCCAGCGGATCGTCGCCGAGACGGGGGCGACCCTGGTGCCGCCGTTCGACGACCGGCGGATCATCGCCGGCCAGGGCACCGTCGGGGCCGAGATCGTCGCCGACCTGCCCGACGTCGACGTGGTGCTGGTGCCCGTCGGCGGCGGCGGCCTCGCCTCCGGGGTCGCCACGGCGGTGAAGGCGCTGCGCCCGTCGACCGCCGTGTACGGCATCGAACCGCTGCTCGCCGCCGACGCGCGGGACTCGCTCGCCGCCGGGCGGGTGGTCACCTGGGACGTGGAGCTGACCTACCGCACCTGCGCGGACGGGCTGCGCACCAACCTGTCGGAGCTGACGCTGGCCCACCTGCGGGACCGCCTCGACGGCATCGTCACGGTGACCGAGGAGGAGATCCGGGCCGCCGCCGGTCGCCTGATCCGTGAGGCCCGGCTGGTCGTCGAGCCCAGCGGCGCGGTGGCCACGGCCGCCCGGCTGTTCCGCGCGGACGAGCTGCCACCGGGGCGTACGGCCGCGGTGATCACCGGCGGCAACGCCGACCCGGCGGTGCTCGCCGCCCTTCTCACCACCGCGTGACCAGTGGTGAGAAGGGTGCCCTTCTCGACCGTATGCGTTAACAGGGGGCCCTTCCTTACGCAGCGCCCAGGCGGTCGAGGATCCAGGCGTTGACGAACGCCTCCTCGCGCCACGAGTCGTACCGGCCGCTGGGGCCGCCGTGCCCGGCGCCCATCTCCGTCTTGAGCAGGTAGTCGCCCTGCGGGGCGGCCGCCCGCAGCCGGGCGATCCACTTGGCCGGCTCGTGGTAGAGCACCCGGGTGTCGTTGAGGCTGGTCACCGCGAGGATCGCCGGGTAGTCCACCGCCGCCACGTTCTCGTACGGTGCATAGGACTTCATGTACGCGTAGACCTCGGGGTCGTCGAGGGGGTTGCCCCACTCCTCCCACTCGGTGACGGTCAGCGGCAGCGACGGGTCGAGGATCGAGGTGAGCGGGTCCACGAAGGGCACCTGCGCGACGATGCCCGCGAACGCGTCCGGCGCGAGGTTGGCCACCGCGCCCATCAGCAGGCCGCCGGCCGAAGCGCCCCGGGCCACCAGCCGGTCGGCCGACGTCCAGCCCGACTTGACCAGGTGCCGGGCGCAGGCCACGAAGTCGGTGAACGTGTTCTTCTTGGCCAGCATCTTGCCCTGGTCGTACCAGCGCCGGCCCAGCTCGCCGCCGCCCCGCACGTGCGCGACGGCGAAGACCACGCCCCGGTCCAGCAGGGAGAGCCGGGCGACGGAGAACCACGGGTCCATGCTCGCCTCGTACGAGCCGTAGCCGTAGATGACGCAGCCGGCGGAGCCGTCGCGGGGGGTGCCGGCCCGGCAGACCAGCGAGATCGGCACGCGCGTGCCGTCGTCGGCGAGCGCCCAGTCCCGGTGCTGCTCGTAGTCGGCCGGGTCGTACTCGCGGCCGTCCGGGCCGGGCAGGACCGGCTTGCGGCGGCGCAGGGTCAGCTCCCGGGTGACCAGGTCGTAGTCGTACACCGACTCGGGGGCGACCAGCGAGGCGTAGCGCAGCCGGACCTGCCGGGTGCGGTATTCCGGGTTGCTGTCCAGCCCGACGCTGTAGATCGGCTCGGGGAAGTCGATGTCGTGACCGTCGCCGCCGCCGACCGGCAGCACCCGCAGCCCGGTCAGCCCGTTGGTGCGCAGCGACACGACCAGGTGGTCGGCGAACGCGTCGACCGACTCCAGCCGGGTGCCGGGGGTGTGCGGGATCAGCGGGACCCAGTCGCCGGGCGCGTCCGCCGAGGTGTACGCGAGCGCGAAGTCCTCGGCGTCGTCGTTGTGCAGGATCAGGAAGCGGTGCCCGTGGTGCTCGACGCTGTATTCCACGCCCTGCCGTCGGGGCGCGACGGACGCCGGCTCGCCGGTGGGGTTGCCGGCGGGGATGACCAGCACCTCACTGGTGATCTTGCTGTGGATGTCGATGAGGACGAACTTCTCCGACCGGGTCAGCTCGACGCCGACCCAGAACCGCTCGTCGTCCTCCTGGTGGACCACCACGTCCTCGGTGGACGGGGTGCCGATCCGGTGCCGCCACACCCGGTGGGGCCGCCAGGCGTCGTCGACGGTGACGTAGAACAGCACCGAGGCGTCGGCCGACCAGGCCGTGCCGTAGAAGGTGCCCGGCACCTCGTCGGCCAGCACCTCACCGGTGCTCAGATCCTTGACCCGCAGCGTGAACCGCTCGTCGCCGCTGAAGTCCGTCGAGTAGGCCAGCCAGCGCCCGTCGGGGCTCACGTCGAACGCGCCGAGGGAGAAGAAGTCGTGCCCCTCGGCGAGCAGGTTGCCGTCGAGCAGCACCTCCTCGCCGTCGAGCGGGGCGCCGTCCACGCTGACCGGCGGGTCGGTCTCGCCGTCGCGGACCGCGCGGCGGCACTGCACGCCGTACTGCTGGCCCTCGACGGTGCGCGTGTAGTACCAGTGGCCGCCCTTGCGGGCCGGCACCGACAGGTCGGTCTCCTGGGTGCGCCGGCGCGTCTCCTCGAACAGGGCGGCCCGCAGCTCCGCCAGGTGCGCGGTGCGCGCCTCGGTGTGCGCGTTCTCCGCCGTCAGGTGGGCGATCGTCTCCGGGTCGTCCTTGGCGGCCAGCCAGGCGTACTCGTCGACGACGGTGTCGCCGTGGTGGGTGCGCTCGCTGGGGACCCGCTTGGCGACGGGCACGGGAGTCTCGGTGGTCACGCCGGTCAGGTTACCGTCCGTCGGGACGCCGGCACCCGCCCGGCGAGATCGACGCCCGACACCCGCCCGGCGGCACGACCGGCTGTTCGAACACATGTACGATTGCGGCCATGGCGGCAGCAGCGGGGTCCATCGATCGGTCCGGGGCAGTGGGCATCACCCGTCGGCTGGCGGAGATCTGCGGCCCGCCCTTCGCGCGGTTCGCGGGGGCGGCCGACGAGGTGGCCGGCGCGCAGGCCCGGTGGGTGGCCGTGCCCGGCGCCCCGCAGGCCGCGGCCGAGGTGCTGCGGCTGGCCGCCGCCCACGACCTGACGGTGGTGCCCCGGGGCGCCGGCACGAAGATCGACTGGGGGGCCGCCCCCGCGCACGTCGACATCATGCTCGACACCGGGCGGCTGGCCGGCATCTGCCACCGGCCGGCCGACGGCGGCGTGGCCGAGATCGGCGCGGGCACCCCGCTGCGGGCCGCCCAGGCCGCCCTGGAGCGGGCGGGGCTGCGGCTGGCCCTCGACGCGCCCTCGCCCGGGGCCACCGTCGGCGGGGTGCTGGCCACCGACGAGTCCGGCCCGCTGCGGCACCGCCACGGCGGTCCCTGCGAGCAACTGGTCGGCCTGCGCTACCTGGACGCCGCCGGCGAGCTGATCAGTGCCGGCGGCGGCGCGCCCGGCCTGGAGCTGGCCCGGCTGCTGTGCGGGTCGCAGGGCGGCCTCGGCGTGCTCGTCTCGGCCACCCTGCGGGTGCAGCCGGTGCCGGCCAGCCAGGCATGGGTCACCCGCCCGGTGTGGAGCCCGCTGGAGGTCGACGACCTGGTCCGGGAGGTGCTCGCCGCCCGGCTCGACCCGGCGGCCGTGGAGCTGGACCTGCCGGCCCGGGCCAACCGGGTGCGCCCGCCGCTGCACCCCGACTCCCCGGAGGCCCTGGCCAGGGCCCGCCACCCCGCCATGTTCCGGCGCACGGTGACCCCGGCCGGGGCGGGCAGCCTGACCGTGCTGCTGGAGGGCGGTCCCGCCGACGTCGCCGAACGCGCCGACGGCCTGCGCGGCCTGTTGGGCGGGGAGGCGAAGACCGAGAGCTCGGCGCCGCAGTGGTGGCGGCGTTATCCGTTCGGCCCCGGCGAGACCGCGCTGCGCATCGAGGTGCCGGTCAGCGATCTGCACGCGGCCGTCTACGCGCTGCGCGACGCGGCCGGCGGCCCGGTGCCGGTGCGGGGCTCCGCCGGGCAGGGGGTGCTGCACGCCGGCCTGCCCGGCACCCTGCCCGCCGAGCGGGTGGCGTCCATCGTCGCCGGGGTGCGGGCCGTCCTGCTCGCCCGGCGGGGCCGGTGCGTGGTGGTCGCCGCGCCGCCGCCGGTGCGGGAGGCCGTCGACCTGTGGGGCGAGCTGGCCTCGCTGCCCCGGCTGCGGGCGGCGAAGGAATACCTGGACCCGCACCAGCGCCTGGCCCCGGGCCGCCTCCCCGGCGGCCTCTGACCGGCCCGCCGTGCCCCGCCCCTCCGTCACCATGCGCCCGCGCCGCGCCCGCCGCGCGCCCGCGCCCGCCGGGCCGGGTCGCCATGTCGGCGACATGGGGGTATCCCCGGCCCGGGATACCCCCATGTCGCCGACATGCAGCGCCGACGCGGCCCCCGGCCCCCGGCGCGGGCCGGATCCCCGTGGGCCGGGCGTCAGCGGCGGTCGTTGCGCAGCACCAGGATCGCGATGTCGTCGCGGGGCGTCTCGGCCGAGAACCCGATCGCCGTCGTCCGCAGCCGGGCGGCCACCACGTCGGCCGAGTAGCCGGCCAGCGGCGCGGCGGACTCCCGCAGCCGCTCCGTGCCGAACAGCTCCCGGCCGCGCCGACGCTCGGTCACCCCGTCGGTGTAGAAGATCAGCGAGTCGCCGGGGGTCAGGCTCAGCTCGGCGGCCGGGGAGGCGATCGTGTCGAGCAGGCCGAGCGCGGTGCCGCCGGCCCCGACGAACGCGGCACCGTCGCCGGCGCGCAGCAGCACCGGGCGGTCGTGGCCGGCCAGGTGCAGGGACACGTCGAGCTGGTCGCCCTCGCCCGGCCCGACGGCCGCCAGCGCCAGCGTGCAGTAGCGCCCGCCGCCCCGCTCGACCAGCGTGTTGTTGAGCCGGCCCAGCGCCTCCGGCAGCGGCTTGCCGTCGCTGACCAGCACCCGGATGACGTCGCGGACCAGCCCGGTGACGGCCGCCGCCTCGACCCCCTTGCCGGACACGTCGCCGACCACCACGAGCCAGCGCCCGTCGGGCAGGGGGAGCACGTCGTAGAAGTCGCCACCCACCTCGGCGTCGTCGCCGGTCGGCACGTACTCCGCGGCGAAGCCGATGCCGTCGACGACCGGCAGGACCGGCGGCAGCAGCGACCGCTGGAGCGTCTGCGCCACCCGCCGCCGCTCGGCGTGGATCCGGGCGTTCTCGATGGCCAGGGCCGCCCGCCGGGCCATGTCCTCCAGCACGGCCACCTCGTCGGGGTCGTGCCGGTGCCGCTGGTGGCGACCCACCGCCAGGGTGCCGAGCCGCTGCCCGCGCGCCACCAGCGGGACGGCGAAGCCCTCCATCGGCCCGCCCAGCGGCACCTGCGACCCGATCCGGGACGCCTCCCGCAGCCGGGACTGCACCGAGTCGGTCCCCGTCTCGCGGAGCACCTTGTGCAGTTGCGGCAGCACCGACTCGTCGGCGTGGGTGGCCGCCGCGAGCCGCAGCCGGCCCCACTCGTCGGCCGTGTGCACCGCGCACCACTGGCCGAGCCGGGGCACGACGAGCTGCGGGATCAGCACCATCGTCAGCTCGACGTCGAGGGACTGGGCGAGCAGCTCGCCCGCCTCGGCCAGGAACGTCAGCCAGGCCTGTCGCCGCACGTCGGCCCGGCGCAGCCGGTCGTTCTCCAGGTGCAGCGAGAGCCGCTCGGCGGTCAGCACGGCGAGCGGCCGCGCGTACGTCGAGGGGGCCGCGTCCAGCTCCAGCTCCCCGGAGTACGGCCGGTGCACCGCCAGCGGCACCCGCAGCAGCTCGTTGCCGGTGCGGGGGGTGCGACCGTAGCGGGCCAGCACCTGCGGGCCCAGCCCGTCGCCCCGGTCGAGTCGGACGAGTCCGCCGGCCGCGCCGACCATCTCGGCGAGCCGGGTGAGCAGGTCGGTGGCGAAGTCGGGCAGCGGGTCGTCGGCGTACTGGTCGGGGGCGGTCTGCATCAGCTCGCTCATCGCCCCGGCGCTGGGCCCCGCGTGCTCCGCTCCGCCGGCCGACGTCGGCGTGCCCCCGGCGGCGCCGGCCTGGGGGCCGGCGGCGACCCGCTGCCCGTCGGCCACGCCGGCCCGGTCCAGCCGGAACCACACCCCCTTGCCGGTGGGCAGGTAGGTCGTGCCCCACCGGCTGGCGAAGTGGTCCACCAGCAGCAGCCCCCGGCCCCGCTCGGACACCTCGTTGATCTCCGAGGTGTCGTTGCGTACGCCGATGGTCAGCTCGTCGACGGACCCGGCGGCGAAGTCGGAGACCGTCACGGTGAGGCCGACGTCGTCGCCGACGACCTCGATGTCCAGCTCGGTGCGGGCGTGTTCGACGGCGTTGGTGGTCAGCTCGGTGGTGAGCAGCAGGGCCTCGTTGAGCAGGTCGTCGAGGCGCGCGGCGGCGAGCACGGAGCGGACCAGGGCGCGGGCGGCGGCCGGTGTGCGCCGGTCCGCGGGCAGCCGGACCCGCCGGACGCGCTCGTCCGGACCGTCGAACGCCGCCGGCCCCGCCTCCGCTGACACCTCCGTATCCTCCACCGCCGCCGGGCCCCGCGCCAAGCTGATCCGGCACTCGGGGCCGTCGCGCCGGACGGGCCGCGGCCCGGCGACGGCGGCGTCGCCGGGCGTGGCGGGCCGGCGGGCGGCGCGTCCGGGGAGCCCAGCCGGGCACAATGAGGGAACGGCCGGTGCGTTCGACGGGCGCCGGCGGCCCCCGGAACTCAGCGAGGAATGCGATGACCACGGCGAAACACCAGGTAGCCGCGGACCCGTCCGCGCCGGACCAGGCCGCGCTGCTCGGCGATCTGGCGGAGGCGCTGCGGCGCGTGCGCGGTGGCGACCTGAAGGTGCGGCTGCGCCCCCGGGCGGGCGCGGCCGGCGAGGTGGCGGACGCGTTCAACGAGGTGGTGGCGCTCCAGGAGCGGCAGCACCGCGACCTGCTGCGGATCAGCCGGGTCGTCGGCCGCGACGGCCGGCTCAACGAGCGCCTGGAGGAGGAGGGGCTGGAGGGCTCCTGGGCGGAGGACCAGCGGGCGGTCAACTCGCTGATCGACGGCCTGGGCCGGCCGACCACCGAGATCGCCCGGGTGATCGTGGCGGTGGCCGACGGCGACCTCTCCCAGCACATGGCGTTGGAGATCGACGGCCGCCCGCTGCGGGGCGAGTACCTGCGGATCGGCCGCACGGTCAACACGATGGTCGACCAGCTCTCGTCGTTCTCCAACGAGGTGACCCGGGTGGCCCGGGAGGTGGGCACCGAGGGCAAGCTCGGCGGCCAGGCCGACGTGCGCGGCGTGGCCGGCACCTGGAAGGACCTCACCGACTCGGTGAACACCATGGCGTCGAACCTGACCGGCCAGGTGCGGTCGATCTCCCAGGTGGCGACGGCCGTGGCGAAGGGCGACCTGTCGCAGAAGATCACGGTCGGGGCGCGCGGCGAGGTCGCCGAGCTGGCCGACACGATGAACTCGCTCACCGACACGCTGCGCCTCTTCGCCGAGCAGGTGACCCGGGTGGCGCGCGAGGTGGGCACGGAGGGCAAGCTCGGCGGCCAGGCCGACGTGCCGAACGTCGCCGGCACCTGGAAGGACCTGACCGACAGCGTCAACTCGATGGCGTCGAACCTGACCGCGCAGGTGCGCAACATCGCCCAGGTCTCGACGGCCGTCGCCCGGGGCGACCTGTCGCAGAAGATCACCGTCGCCGCCCAGGGCGAGATCCTGGAGCTGAAGGACACCGTGAACACGATGGTGGACCAGCTCAGTTCGTTCGCCGACGAGGTGACGCGGGTGGCGCGTGAGGTGGGCATCGAGGGCAAGCTCGGCGGTCAGGCCCAGGTGCGCGGGGTCTCCGGCACCTGGCGCGACCTCACCGAGAACGTCAACCAGCTCGCCGGCAACCTGACCAGCCAGGTCCGCAACATCTCGCAGGTCTCGACGGCGGTCGCGAAGGGCGACCTGAGCCAGAAGATCACGGTGGACGCGCAGGGCGAGATCCTGGAGCTGAAGAACACCGTGAACACGATGGTGGACCAGCTCAGCTCGTTCGCCGACGAGGTGACGCGCGTCGCGCGTGAGGTGGGCACCGAGGGCAAGCTGGGCGGCCAGGCACAGGTCAAGGGCGTTCTGGGTACGTGGCGCGACCTGACCGACAACGTCAACTCGATGGCGTCGAACCTGACGTCGCAGGTGCGCAACATCGCCTCGGTGACCACGGCGGTGGCGAAGGGTGACCTGTCGCAGAAGATCACGGTGGATGCCCGGGGTGAGATCCTGGAGTTGAAGTCGACGGTGAACACGATGGTGGACCAGCTCAGTTCGTTCGCCGACGAGGTGACGCGGGTGGCGCGTGAGGTGGGCACCGAGGGCAAGCTGGGCGGTCAGGCGCAGGTGCGCGGCGTCGCGGGCACCTGGCGCGACCTGACCGACAACGTGAACTCGATGGCGTCGAACCTCACCGCCCAGGTGCGCAACATCGCCCAGGTCTCCACGGCGGTGGCGAAGGGTGACCTGTCGCAGAAGATCACGGTGGATGCCCGGGGTGAGATCCTGGAGTTGAAGTCGACGGTGAACACGATGGTGGACCAGCTCAGTTCGTTCGCCGACGAGGTGACGCGGGTGGCGCGTGAGGTGGGCACCGAGGGCAAGCTGGGCGGTCAGGCGCAGGTCAAGGGCGTCTCCGGCACGTGGCGGGACCTCACGGACAACGTGAACTCGATGGGGTCGAACCTGACGTCGCAGGTGCGCAACATCGCCTCGGTGACCACGGCGGTGGCGAAGGGCGACCTGAGCCAGAAGATCACGGTGGACGCGCAGGGCGAGATCCTGGAGCTGAAGAACACCGTCAACACGATGGTGGACCAGCTCCGGTCGTTCGCCGACGAGGTGACCCGGGTGGGCCGCGAGGTCGGCATCGAGGGCAAGCTGGGCGCGCAGGCCCAGGTTAAGGGCGTCTCCGGCACGTGGCGGGACCTGACGGAGAACGTCAACCAGCTCGCCTCGACGCTCACCACCCAGCTCCGGGCCATCGCCCAGGTGTCGACGTCGGTGACCCGGGGCGACCTGACCCAGCGGATCGCGGTCGAGGCGCAGGGCGAGGTCGCCGACCTGAAGGACAACATCAACCAGATGATCGTCACCCTCCGGGAGACGACGAAGAAGAACGCCGAGCAGGGCTGGCTGGACTCCAACCTGGCCCGCATCGGCGGCCTGCTCCAGGGGCAGCGCGACCTCGGCGAGGTCTGCCGGATGATCATGATGGAGGTGACCCCGCTGGTCGACGCGCAGCTCGGCGCGTTCTTCCTGGCGGACACCTCCGACGGCAGCATGCGACTGCGGCTGACCGCCTCGTACGGCTACGTGGCGCGGGGGCACGACGTCACGTTCGGGCCGGGCGAGGGACTGGTCGGGCAGGCCGCCCTCTCCCGGCGGACGATCCGGGTGAGCGCCTCGCCGGACGGCCGGCTCACCCTGCGTTCCGGGCTGGCCAACACCCCGCCGGCCGACCTGGTGGTGCTCCCCGTCCTGTTCGAGGGCGAGCTGCTCGGCGTGATCGAGTTCGCCGGCGTGGCGGCCTTCCCCGACCTGCACCTGGCGTTCCTGGAGCGGCTGGTGCTGACCATCGGCGTGGCGGTCAACACCATCCAGGCCAACCGGCGCACCGAGGAGCTGCTGGCGCAGTCGCAGCGGCTGGCCCACGAGCTCCAGGAGCAGTCGGCCGAGTTGCAGCGCACCAACGCCGAGCTGGAGGACAAGGCCCAGCTCCTGTCGGAGCAGAAGGCCAACATCGAGACCCAGAACCGGGAGATCGAGCTGGCCCGGCTGGGCCTGGAGGACAAGGCGCAGCAGCTCACCCGGGCGTCGGCGTACAAGTCCGAGTTCCTGGCCAACATGAGCCACGAGCTGCGTACGCCGCTGAACTCGTTGCTGCTGCTCGCGCGGCTGCTGGTGGAGAACTCGGAGCAGAACCTCACCCCGAAGCAGATCGAGTTCGCCCGGACGATCCACGGCTCCGGCTCGGACCTGCTGCGCCTGATCGACGACATCCTCGACCTGTCGAAGATCGAGGCGGGCCGGATGGACGTCGAGCCGACGGAGGTCCAGTTCGCCGAGATCCGGGGGTACGTCGAGCAGGCGTTCGCCCCGCAGGCGGAGGAGAAGGGCCTCGACTTCCAGGTGCGGCTGGCCAAGGAGCTGCCCCCGGCGCTGGTCACCGACGCGCAGCGGTTGCAGCAGATCCTGCGCAACCTGCTCTCCAACGCGGTGAAGTTCACCGACAACGGCGCGGTGACGCTGCGCATCGCCCCGGCCCCCGAGAACGTCGTGTTCGACGTGCCGGCGCTGACCAACGCCCGTCAGGTGATCGCCTTCACGGTGATCGACACGGGCATCGGCATCTCGGACGACAAGTTGTCGCTGATCTTCGAGGCGTTCCAGCAGGCGGACGGCACGACCAGCCGCCGCTACGGCGGGACGGGGCTGGGCCTGTCGATCAGCCGGGACCTGGCCCGCCTGCTCGGCGGCTCGATCACGGTCAGCTCGGCGCCCGGGGAGGGTTCGACGTTCACCCTCTACGTGCCGGAGGTGCTGGCGCCGGACGCGGTGGTCGCGCCCGCGCCGCCCTCGCCGGCCCGGGCGGGCCTGCCGTCGTCGCTGCTCATGCCCCCGCTGGAGCTGCCGGAGCCGGCCGACACGCCGGGGACCCGCCGACTGGAGGGCGTGACCGTGCTGATCATCGACGACGATGTGCGAAATGTCTTCGCTCTGACCAGCGCATTGGAGTTGCACGGTATGACCGTGTTGTACTCGGACAACGGGGCGGACGGGGTCCGCCTGCTGGCCGAGCATCCGGAGGTGGACATCGTGCTGATGGACGCGATGATGCCCGACCAGGACGGCTACGAGACGACCCGGCAGATCCGCCGCAACCACCACTTCGCCGACCTCCCGATCGTCTTCCTGACCGCGAAGGCGATGCCGGGGGACCGCGAGTCCGCGCTCGCGGCGGGAGGCAGCGACTACATCACCAAACCGGTCGACCTGGACGAGCTGATCGAGCTGATGTCGTCCTGGGCGAGCGGCAGCCGAGGCGAGGAGAGTTCGTGATTCAGACGGCCAAGGCGCTGCTGGTCGACGACCGGCGGGAGAACCTGATGGCCCTGGAGGCGATCCTCCAGGGACTGCCGGTGCAGTCGGTGGCGGTGGAGAGCGGCGAGGCGGCGCTCAAGCAGTTGCTGGTGGACGACTTCGCGGTCATCCTGCTGGACGCGCAGATGCCCGACATGGACGGCTTCGAGACCGCCAGCCACATCAAGCGGCGGGAACGCACCCGGCACGTGCCGATCATCTTCCTCACCGCCGCCGACAAGGACGCCCAGCTCGCCCTCCGCGGGTACGCGGTCGGCGCGGTGGACTACCTGACCAAGCCCTTCGACCCGTGGGTGCTGCGGGCCAAGGTGTCGGTGTTCGTGGAGCTGTGGGTGAAGACCCGGCAGTTGGCGGCGCAGTCCGACCTGGTCCGCGAACGCGAGACGCAGTGGCGGGCGCTCACCGACGCGGTCGACGAGGCCACGGCGCTGCTGCGCGGCGACGCGCCGGACGGCCGCGCCCGCGCCGTGGAACTCCTCGAACAGGCCCGCTGGGGCAACAGCCTCTAGATCGCGCGGCACCGGAGCCGCTGGAACGCGCCGAATCGGAGCCGCTGGAACGCGCCGAACCGGGCCGGGTGCGTCGACCGGTGGGGCGGCGGCCGGCGGAGGGGCGGTCGGCAGGCGCGGCGGCCGGCGGGGCGTCAGCGGCCGGCCGGGTGCCCGTCGTGCCCGGTGGCGGCGCGCCGGGCCCGCCAGCGCTCGCCCAGCGCATCGATCTCCTCCTGGACGAAGACGAAGAAGTCGCGCATCTCGGAGACCCGCTCGCCGGCCACGGTGCCGCGTCCGTTCAGGGCGTCGACCCCGCCGTCGGCGAGGTCGATGAGGTTCTTGTAGATCCCGGTCTTGGTGAGGGTCCCCTCGTACCAGGGGTTGTCGGGCAGCCGGTAGCGGTCGCGGCGGGAGCCCTTCACCGGCTCGCGGACCAGCATGCCGAACTGGGTCAGGTAGCGGACCGCGCCGGAGACGGCCGCCGCGCTGACGCCGAGCCGCTCGCCGATCTCGGCGGCGGTCAGCGGGTCGTCCGCGCTCATGACCGTGAACAGCACCCGGGCCGCCATCCGGGGGAAGCCGACCTCCGCGAAGGCCATGGCCATCCGTTCGACGAAGTGGTGGACCGCCTCCTCGTTGCGGCGGGGCGGATCGGCGGCGCTCATCGGGTTCTCCTCGGCAGTCGGGTATCAGATCGTGCCTCAGGTTCCACATACTTCACAACTTTCTGAAATCACTGTAGCTTCGGAATCGTGGAAACTCCGATAGAGATCTCCGGCCTGGTGAAGACCTTCGGCCGGACCAGGGCGCTCGACGGGCTCGACCTGACCGTCCGCGCCGGCGAGGTGCACGGGTTCCTGGGCCCCAACGGGGCCGGCAAGTCCACCGCCATCCGGGTGCTGCTCGGCCTGCTCCGCGCCGACGCGGGAACCGTCCGGCTGCTCGGCGGCGACCCCTGGCGCGACGCCGTCGCCCTGCACCGCCGCCTCGCGTACGTGCCCGGCGACGTGACGCTGTGGCCCAACCTGACCGGCGGCGAGGTGATCGACCTGCTCGGCCGGATGCGCGGCGGCCTCGACCGCGCCCGCCGCGACAAGCTGCTCGCCGCCTTCGAGCTGGACCCGCGCAAGAAGGGCCGGGCCTACTCCAAGGGCAACCGGCAGAAGGTCGGCCTGGTCGCCGCCCTCGCCTCCGACGCCGAGCTGCTGATCCTCGACGAGCCCACCTCCGGGCTCGACCCGCTGATGGAGGAGGTCTTCCAGCACTGGGTCCGCCGGGCCCGCGCCGACGGCCGCACCGTCCTGCTCTCCAGCCACATCCTCGGCGAGGTCGAGGCCCTCTGCGACCGGGTGACGATCATCCGCGCCGGCCGGGCCGCCGAGGCCGGCACCCTGAGCGAGCTGCGCCACCTCCAGCGCACCAGCGTCGACGCCGAGCTGGCCGGGCCGCCGCACGGGCTGGCCGGGCTGCCCGGCGTGCACGACCTGCGGGTCGATGGCGACCGCGTCCGCTTCGACGTGGACACCCCGGCCCTCGACGCCGCGCTGCGCCGGCTCACCGAGATCGGCGTACGCAGCCTGGTCAGCCGGCCGCCCACGCTGGAGGAGCTGTTCCTGCGGCACTACGGCACGGCCGCGCCCGACGCCGCCCCGGCCGGGGCGGCGCGATGAGCCGCGCAGTCGCCGCACCGGGCGGCGCGACGAGCCGTGCAGCCGCCGGGCGGGGCGGGCCGCTCACCGGCACCCGGCACCTGGCCCGGCTGATCCTGCGGCGCGACCGCGTCCTGCTGCCGATCTGGGTGCTGGTGATCGCCGCCCTCCCTGCCAGCTACGCGGCGACCTACGCCGAGCTGTACCCGACCGCCGCCCAGCGCGCCGAATACCTGGCCACCACCGCCGGCAACCCGTCGGTCGAGGCGCTGCTCGGCCCCGCGTACGGCGACAGCGTCGGCGCGCTCGCCGCCCAGCGGGCCGGGCTGTTGCACCTGATCGTGGGCCTGATCAGCCTGCTCGTCGTCGTCCGGCACACCCGCACCGAGGAGGAGGCGGGTCGGCGGGAGCTGCTCGGTGCCACCGTCCTCGGCCGGGCCGCGCCGCTGGCCGCCGCGCTGCTCGTCACGTACGCGGCGGACCTGCTGCTCGGGCTGCTCGTCGCCGGTGGCCTGGTCGCCACCGACCTGCCGGCCGCCGGCTCGGTGGCGTTCGGGCTGTCGGTGACCCTCGCCGGGATGTTCTTCGCCACCGTCGGCGCGCTCGCCGCGCAGCTCACCGAGAGCGCGGGCGCCGCCCGGGGGCTGGGCCTCGCGGCCCTCGGCGTGGCCTACCTGGTCAGGCTCGCCGGGGACGCCGGCGGGGTGGAGTGGCTGAGCCGGCTCTCCCCGCTGGGCCTGGCCCAGCGCACCCACCCCTACACCTCCGAGCGGTGGTGGCCGCTGGCGGTGCTGGCCGGGCTGACCGCCCTGGTCGGTGCGCTGGCGTCGCGGCTGGCCGCCCGGCGGGACCTCGGCGCCGGCGTGCTGCCGCAGCGGCTCGGCCCGGCCACCGCCGGTGCCGCCCTCGCCGGCCCGCTGGGGTTGGCCTGGCGGCTCAACCGGGTCGCCCTGATCGGCTGGACCGTCGGCGCGGCGGCGCTCGGGGCGGTGCTCGGCGGCGCGGCCGAGGCGGCCGGGGGCGCGGTGGAGGGCAACGAGGCCGTCGCCCGGCTGATGGAGCGGCTGGGCGGCAGCACGTCGGTCGCGGAGGCGTACCTCGGGGCGACCCTGAGCATCACCGCCCTCGCCGCCGCCGGCTACGGCATCCAGGCCGCGCTGCGGATGCGGGCCGAGGAGACCGCCCAGCGGGCCGAGCCGGTGCTCGCCACCGGCGTGAGCCGTTCCCGCTGGCTGCTCGGCCACCTCGCCTTCGCCCTGCTCGGCCCGGCGGTCGTGCTGGTCGTCACGGGCCTGGCGACGGGCCTGGCGTACGGCCTCAGCACCGGCGACGTCGCCGGGCGGGTGCCCCGGCTGACCGGGGCGGCGCTGGCCCACGTGCCGGCGGTGTGGGTGCTGGTCGGCGTGGCGGTGCTGCTGTTCGGCCTGCTGCCGCGCGTCAGCGTCGGGGTGGCCTGGGCGACGCTCGCGGCCTGCCTGCTGCTCGGCCAGCTCGGCGCGGTGCTGGAGCTGAGCCAGTGGCTGCTGGACCTGTCGCCGTTCACCCACACCCCGCAGGTGCTGGGCGGGCCCGTGCCCCGGACTCCGCTGCTGGCGCTCACCGCCGTCGCGGCGGCCCTGTCGGCGGCGGGCCTGCTGGCGTTCCGCCGCCGCGACCTGCCGAGCTGACGCGACCAGCCGCCGAGCTGACGCGACCAGCCGCCGAGTGACGCGGCCCGGCCGGCCGAGCTGACGCGATCAGCCCGGCCGGTGCCCGGGTCAGTCGGCGGCCGCGCCGTTGCGGATCATCAGGGCCGAGCGCAGGCCCGTGATGTCCAGGACGCGCAGCAGGAAGTCGCCGACGTTGGTCAGGACCAGCAGGCTCTGCGCGTGGCTGGCCTTGCGGCTCAGGACGACCAGGGTGCCCAGGCCCTGCGAGTCGCAGAAGGTGACGCCGCCCAGGTCGAGGACGATGCGCGGCGGCGGGTCGGCCAGCGCCTCGTTGACGGCGGTCGAGAGCTGGGCGGCCGTGAGCATGTCGATCTCACCGGCGAGGCGAAGCACGGCTTCATCGCCCGTCCGGTGTACCGTGATGGACAGTTCGGCACGATCCACCCGGTCAGCCTATCGCGATCTCGCTCACCCGGCCCGTTGAGGCGACCAGCGCGGCGGGCCCCGCCGCAGCGACCGTCCCAGCCCCCGCCGAGCCCCACCGCCGGGGTGAGCCCGGTAACCCCGATCAGGGGTGGCTGCCGATTCGCCGTCCGGCGCTGACACAATGGCCGCATCGTGACCGATGACTTTTCCGCCGGATCCGGCCGCTACCCGGCCGACGCGCCGGCCTCAGAGGCCCTGTTCGACCGCGCCCGCGCCATCGTGCCGGGCGGGGTCAACTCTCCCGTGCGCGCGTTCCAGGCCGTCGGCGGGACGCCGCGCTTCATGGTCCGGGGGGAGGGCCCCTGGCTCTACGACGCGGACGGCCGGCGCTACGTCGACCTGGTCTGCTCCTGGGGCCCGCTGCTGCTCGGGCACGCCCACCCCGAGGTGGTCGACGCCGTCCAGGCCGCCGCCGCCCGGGGCACCAGCTTCGGCACCCCGACCCCCGGCGAGGTCGAGCTGGCCGCCGAGATCGTCGACCGGACCCCGGTCGAGCAGGTCCGCCTGGTCAACTCGGGCACCGAGGCCACCATGTCGGCGATCCGGCTGGCCCGGGGCCACACCGGCCGCTCCAAGATCATCAAGTTCGCCGGCTGCTACCACGGGCACGTCGACGCGCTGCTCGCCGCCGCCGGCTCCGGCGTGGCCACCCTCGGCCTGCCCGACTCGCCGGGCGTCACCGGCGCGGCGGCGGGCGAGACCATCGTGCTGCCGTACAACGACGTCGCCGCCGTCGAGGAGGCGTTCGCCGCGCAGGGGCAGCACATCGCGGCCGTCATCACCGAGGCGGCGGCCGGCAACATGGGCGTGGTCGCCCCGCGCGACGGGTTCAACGCCCAGCTCGCCCGGATCGCCCACGCCCACGGCGCGCTGCTCATCGTCGACGAGGTGATGACCGGGTTCCGGGTGTCCCGCTCCGGCTGGCACGGGCTCGACCCGGTCGACGCCGACCTGTGGACGTACGGGAAGGTCATGGGTGGCGGGCTGCCCGCCGCGGCCTTCGGCGGGCGCGCGGAGATCATGGCGCGACTCGCCCCGGCCGGGCCGGTCTACCAGGCCGGCACGCTCTCCGGAAACCCCCTCGCGTGCGCCGCCGGCCTGGCCACGCTGCGGCTGGCCGACGACGCCGTCTACCGCCGGCTCGACGACACGGCCGCCGTCGTGGGCAAGCTCGCCTCCGACGCGCTGGCCGCCGCCGGGGTCCCGCACCGCCTGTCGTACGCGGGCAGCATGTTCTCGATCTTCTTCACGGACGCCGACGTGGTCGACTACGACAGCGCGCGGACCCAGCAGGTCCCGGCGTTCCGGGCGTTCTTCCACTCGATGCTCTCCGACGGCGTCTACCTGCCGCCGAGCGCGTTCGAGTCCTGGTTCGTCTCGGCGGCGATCGACGACGCCGCCCTGGAGCGGATCGCCTCGGCCCTGCCGGCGGCGGCGGGCGCGGCGGCAGCGGCAGGTAACGGGGGGTAACCGGTGAGCAAGACGGTGGTCCATGTGCTGCGGCACGGCGAGGTGCACAACCCGGGCCAGATCCTCTACGGCCGGTTGCCCGGTTTCCGCCTGTCGGAGCTGGGCGTGCAGATGGCCAAGGCGGCGGCCCAGGGGCTCGCCGAGCGGCACGTGGTGCACGTCGTGGCCAGCCCGCTCGAACGCGCCCAGCAGACCGCCGAGCCGATCGCCGCCCAGTTCGGCCTGCCCGTCGGGGTGGACGAACGGCTGATCGAGAGCGCCAACTGGTTCGAGGGCAAGAAGGTCTCCCCGGGCGACGGGTCGTTCCGCGACCCGCGCAACTGGTGGGTGCTGCGCGACCCGGTCACCCCGAGCTGGGGCGAGGCCTACCGGGCCATCGCCGAGCGGATGTTCGCCGCCCTGCACGCCGCCCGCGTCGCCGCCGAGGGCCGGGAGGCCGTGCTGGTCTCCCACCAGCTCCCCATCTGGACCCTGCGCCGGTACGTCGAGCGCAAGCGGCTCTGGCACGACCCGCGCAAGCGGCAGTGCGGGCTGGCCAGCCTCACCTCGTTCCACTTCGACGGCGCGAAGGTGGTGGGCATCGGCTACTCGGAGCCCGCCGCGCACCTCGTCGCCACATCGCCGACCGCCCGGACGGCCAAGGGGGCCTGATGCCAGCCCGAAGGTGGATCGCCGGACTGCTCGCGGCCGTGACGGCCACGGCGGCACTGGCCGGCTGCTCCGGCGACAGCCAGGAGCGGCGCTGCGCCACCACCGACGGAGTCATCGAGTGCGCCCCCGACCAGCGCTCCGCCGCGCCGAAGCTGACCGGTGAGCTGCTCACCGGCGGCAGCTACGACATCGCGAAGGACCTCGGGCAGGTCGTCGTGGTCAACTTCTGGGGCTCCTGGTGCCCGCCCTGCCGGGCCGAGGCCGACGACCTGGAGGCCACCTACCAGGCGACGAAGGGCTCCGGGGTGACGTTCCTCGGCATCAACGTGCAGGACAACCGCGACAAGGCCCTCGCGTTCGAGTCCGGCCGGGTCACCTACCCGAGCCTGTTCGACCCGCCGAGCCGGCTCGCCCTCGCCTTCGACATCGCGCCGAACACCATCCCCGCCACGGTGATCCTCGACCGGGACGGCCGGGTCGCCGTGGTCATCCGGTCGGCGGTCACCCAGGACCGGCTGCGACCGATCGTCGAGCGGATCGCCGCCGAGAAGCCCGCGCCCGACGGTTCCCGCTGATGGGCGAGACCTTCCACGACATCGCCAGCGGCGGCCCGCTGCTGCTGGCCATCGGCGCGGCGGCGCTCGCCGGGCTGGTCAGCTTCCTCTCCCCGTGCATCCTCCCGTTGGTTCCCGGCTACCTGTCCTACGTGACGGGCCTCGCCGGCACCGACCTGGAGCGCGCAAGGAAGGGCCCCCTGTTAACGCCTTCTGTAGAGCAGGGACCCCCTGTTAACACCCCCCCGTCGGGGGAGCCGGCCGGCGGCAGGGCGGCGACCGGCCCCGGCGACTCGGCCGGCGGCGGGGTCGCCGTGCAGGAACGGACGGCGGAGCGTACCCGGGAGGGCAGCCGGACCGGCGCGGCCGTCAGGGGGCGGGTGCTCGCCGGGACGCTGCTCTTCATCGCCGGCTTCACCGCCGTCTTCACCGCCACCGCGATCCTCTTCGCCAGCGTCGGCCGGGTCCTCATCCAGTACGAGCGGCAGCTGGAGATCGGCGCGGGCGCGCTGATCGTCGTGCTCGGGCTGGCGTTCGTCGGGGTGCTCCCCGGCCTGCAACGGGAGTTCCGCATCCAGCGGCTGCCCGCCGCCGGCCTGCTCGGGGCCCCCGTCTTCGGCGCGGTCTTCGCGCTGAGCTGGATGCCCTGCACCGGCCCGACGCTCGCGGCGGTGCTCGGCATGGCCACCCCCGGCGGGCAGCTCGACCGGGCCGTGGTGCTCGCCGTGGCGTACTGCCTCGGGCTGGGGGTGCCGTTCGTCGTCTTCGGGCTGGCCTTCCACCGGCTGCTCGGGGTGTTCCGCGCCGTGCGGCGCAACAGCCGCTGGGTCACCCGCGTCGGCGGGGTCCTGCTGATCCTGATCGGCCTCGCGCTGGTCACCGGCGGGTGGACCAACTTCGTGATCTGGTTGCAGACCACCGTCGGCGTGGGCGAGGTGAGCATCTGATGACGGTCGTCGAGGACCGGCCGGCCCCGCCGGCCGACGCCCCCCGCCGCCGGCCCAACCCCGTGCTGGCCCTGCTGCGCAACTCGTGGCGGCAGCTCACCAGCATGCGTACGGCGCTGATCCTGCTCTTCCTGCTCGCGGTCGCCGCCGTCCCCGGCTCGGTGCTGCCGCAGCGCGGGGTCAACCCGGAGAACGTCAACAGGTACTTCGTCGAGCACCCCGACCTGGCCCCGAAGCTGGACCGGATCGGCGCGTTCGAGGTGTTCGGCTCGGTCTGGTTCTCGGCGATCTACCTGCTGCTGTTCACCTCGCTGATCGGCTGCATCGTGCCCCGGCTGCGCGACCACGTGCGCGCCCTGCGGGCGAAGCCACCGGCCGCGCCGAGGCGGCTGGACCGGCTGCCCCAGCACGCCGTGCTGGCCGGCGTCGCCACCGCCGGTCCCGCGACCGTCGAGGGGACCGCGGCCGTCGAGGCCATCGCCGCCGAGCTGCGCCGCCGCCGCTGGCGGGTCCAGGTGCGCGGCACCGAGGTCTCCGCCGAGAAGGGCTACCTCAAGGAGACCGGCAACCTGCTGTTCCACACCTCGCTCATCGCCGTGCTGCTCGGGGTCGCGCTCGGCTCGTGGTACGGCTGGCACGGCAACAAGCTGCTGGTGGCCGGCGCGGACAACGCGTTCTGCAACACCCGGCAGCAGTACGCCGAGGCCAAGCTCGGCCCCCGCGTCGACAGCGCCGACCTGCCGCCGTTCTGCCTGACGCTGAAGAGGTTCGACGCGACGTTCCTGGAGTCGACGCAGCCGGAGTCGTACCGGGCCACGGTCGACGTGGAGGAGGCGGGCCGGGCCACCCGCACCGCGTCCTTCTCGGTGAACGACCCGCTGCGCCTCGGCGGCGCCAACGTCTACCTGCTCGGCCACGGCTACGCGCCGGTCCTGCGCTACACCGACCGCTACGGCAAGACGCAGACCAGCAACTTCCCGTTCCTGACCACCGGGGACGCCACCCTGACCAGCGAGGGCGTGGCCGCGTTCCCCGACGTCAACGTCGACCCGGCCACCGGCAAGCGCAACGCCGACCTCCAGGTCGCCTTCGAGGGGCTCTACCTGCCCACCGCGCCGCAGCAGCCCCCGTTCACCCGGTCGGAGTTCCCGACCGAGCGCAACCCGGCGGTGGTGCTGGTCGCCTACCGGGGCAACCTGGGCATGGACGCCGGCATCCCCGGCTCGGTCTACCAGCTCGACCAGCGTCAGGTCAGCAACGGCAAGCTCAAGCAGATCGGCGACCGCAAGCTCGCCGTCGGCGAGGAGTGGACGCTGGACGACGGCAGCGTGCTGGAGTTCGTCGGCACGCAGCCGTACGTCACGATCTCGGTCCGGTACGACCCCGGCTCGGCCCTGTTGCTGGTCAGCTCGACGACGTTGCTGATCGGCCTCATGGGCGCGCTGTTCGGCAAGCGCCGCCGGGTCTGGTTCCGCGTCACGCCGGCCGGGACGCCCCCGGCGACCGGGGCGACGGAGGCCGCGGCGGACCCCGCCGGTGGATCTCCGACGGCCGGTAGTAGCTTGGTGGAGGCCGGTGGCCTGCCGCGCACCGACTATCCAGGGTTCGCCGACGAGTTCGCGCAGCTCGTCGCCGCCATCCGCGGCGACGGGACGCCGGGCGAGCGGGCCGGCGAGGCGACAGCGCGTGGCCCGGCCGGGACGCGAGAAGGAGCGCAGTGATGTCCGCACTCTCCGACCAGCTGGTCACGTTCGCGACCCTGGCGTACCTGATCGCGATGATCAGCCACGCCGTCGAGTACGCCCTGGGCAACGCCCGCGCCGTCGCCCGGCCCGCCGCGCCCGCCCGCGAGCTGGTCGGGGCGGGGGTGGGCGCCGGGGGCACCGCCGGGCCTGTCGCCAAGGCCGGCACCGCCCCGCCGGCCGGCGTCGACCGTTCGGCGGCCCGGGGCCGGCTCGCCGGCCGCGTCGCGGTGTGGATCACCGCGCTCGCCGCGGCGCTGCACCTCGGGGCCACGGTCACGCGCGGCATCGCCGCCGACCGGATGCCCTGGGGCAACATGTACGAGTTCGTGCTGACCGTGTCGTTCATCGGCACGGCGGCGTGGCTCGCCGTGTTGTGGAAGCGCCCCCCGCTGCGCCGCCTCGGGCTGTTCCTCACCCTCGTCATGGTGCTGCTGCTGGCGTTCGCCGAGCTGAAGCTCTATGTCGAGGTGGTGCCGCTGACCCCGGCGCTCAACTCCTACTGGTTCGTCGTGCACGTGTCGACGATCAGCTTCTCGTCGGGCATCTTCCTGCTGGGCGTCGTGCCGGCGGTCGCGTTCCTCATGCGCAACGGCTACGAGCAGGGCAAGCGCAGCTTCCCGTACACGCTGGCGAAGCGGCTGCCGACGGCTGCCGGCCTGGAGCGGCTGACCTTCTCGCTGCACGCCTTCGCGTTTCCCGTCTTCACCTTCGCGGTGATCGCCGGGGCGATCTGGGCGGAGGCCGCGTGGGGCCGGCCGTGGGGCTGGGACCCGAAGGAGACCTGGGCGTTCATCTCCTGGGTGGTCTACGCGGGCTACCTGCACGCCCGGGCCACCCCGAGCGTGCGCCGCAACGTGGCGACCTGGCTCGCCGTCGTCGGCTTCCTCACCGTGCTGATGAACCTGTTCGGCGTCAACTTCTTCTTCACCGGCCTGCACTCGTACGCCGGGGTGAGCTGACCCCCGCCGGGTCCGACCCGCACGCGCGGGCCGGACCCGGACCGGGTCAGTGGCAGGTGCCGGTGCCCGAGTCGGTGAAGGTGGCGCCGGCCACCGGCAGGAACTGCCAGGTGTAGCTGGCCGGGGAGAGCGTCAGCTTGAGCACCCCGAAGGTGCGCCCGTTCTTGACCTCGCTGTTGGCGGCGGGGTCGGGGAACGAGCTCTGCAGCGAACGGCCCCCGGTGCCCACCACGAACTCCCGGATGCCCCGGGCCGGGTCGGCGACCCCGGACGGGTCCTGCGGGGCGAACCGTTCGTACTGGTGGTTGTGCCCGTTGATGACGATCTCGGCCCCGGCCTCGTAGAGCGCCTGGAACAGGGGCCGGACGTTCGACGACTGCCGGCCGCCGGAGCTGAACAGCGGGTGATGGTATTGGGCCAGGGTGCAGCGGGTCGGGTGCGCGGCCAGGTCCGCGCGCAGCCAGCGCTCCTGCGCCGAGCCGGCCTGGCAGCCGCCCACCTCGGAGCAGTTGGAGTTGAGCACGACGACGTGCCAGCCGGCCTGGTCGAAGGAGTAGTAGCCCTTGCCGGGCGGCAGCACCGGGCCGAAGTAGTCGAAGGTGGGCTTGGCGTTGGCGGTCAGATAGTCGTGGTTGCCGAGGATCGGCTTCGTCCGGTCCTTGAACTGGCCCCACGTCGGGTCGTAGCAGTTGGCGAGCTGGTCCGCCGTACCACTGTCGGTGAGGTCGCCGCCGGCCATGACGGTGCCGGGCTCGCGGGCGACGATCTGCGCGGTCTGCGCCGCCCCGGTGGTGCTGCACGCGGAGATGTCCCCGCCGTTGAGCAGCACGTTGCTGCCGGTGGCCGGCGGCCCGGTCTGGACGATCAGTTGCGGGGACAGATTGGGGACCTCCCGGCTGTCGTAGAAGGCGCCGTCCGGGTTGTCGGACGACAGGGAGAAGGCGACGAAGCCGTTGCCGGTGACGGCCCTGGTGACGTCCAGCTCGTACCAGGTGTTGCTGCGCACCATGCCGAGCGAGCCGAGCGGTCCGCCGATCGACGGCGGCCGGGTGGCGTACGTCAGCGTGCGCTCCGACCAGTCGGTGCCGACCTCCCGCGCCGTGCCGCCGGCCGGGCTGGGCGCGTTGGCGGTGTTCTGGACGTGCAGCCGGAGGCGGGCGCTGGCGACCGGATCGACCAGCCGGGTGACCGTGAACTGGAGGTAGGAGATCCGGGTCGGGGACGCGCCGACCATGAGCGAGTTGGTGTCGTTGAAGTTCGTGTTCGGGCTCGACGAGCTGACGTAGGTGTCCTGGCTGGGGAGGAACGTCACGGTGGTGGTCGCCGCCGCTGCCGGCGGCGCGCCGCCGGCAGCCCGGCCACGAGGGCGAGGGCCGCCAGCACGCTGTGGGGAGCGCGTCTGCTCATGGTGATCTCCGTCCGGGCCGGCCGACCGCCACGGGTCGCGGCGCTGCCTCCCGGCCCGCCCATGCCCGGCGAGTGGACCCCGGGGCCCGTCACCGTCGTGTCAACGCCCGGTCACCGTCGGCTCAGCACCTCGTCGACCCGGCGCGTCACCTGGTAGGCGATCTCCGGCACGTCGGCCAGCTCGATCCGGTCCGACCGCATGGCGAGCTGGGCGTGCAGCTCCCGCGCCACGGCGTCGCGGATGCGGACCAGCAGGGGCGAGAGGCCGTCCGGGTCGCCGGAGACGTACGCGTCGCTCATGCCCCCGGATGAGCTTGCGCCGCGCGTCGGCGGGGTCGTCGGCGCGTTCCAGGTAGCCGAGGGCGACGAGCCGGTCGACGGTCTTGCCGGCGGCCTGCTTGGAGACGCCGAGGCGGTGGCCCAGCTCGCTGGCGGTCGTGCCGGTCGGGCCGACGGCCTGGAGGACGAAGCCGTGCACCGGCCGCAGCTAACGGCTGCCACCTCTGCGTGGCCATGCACACCGCCATCCTGACCCGACACGCCGGCACCACGGCACTGATCGAAGCGCTGCGCATCGGGGCGGCGCTGCCCGAGCCGCGCCTCGAAGCGCTACGCCGCTTCACCGCCGCCGTGCTCGATCACCTGGGCGACGTCCCCGACGAGGAACTGGCCGCCTTCCTCGCCGCCGGCTGGCGGCCCCGGCACGCGTTGGACGCCGTGCTCGGCATCGGCGCGTACACCATCTCCACCTTCGCCAACCGCCTGCTGCATGCCCCCCTCGACCCGGCTCATTCTCGATCCGGGGCGGTGAGGGGCAGGGGTGGGGTGGGGTCAGTAGTGTAGGAAGGGGAGCAGGAGGGCGGTCAGCTCGGCCGGGCGCTCCTCGAAGAGCCAGTGACCGCTGTCCTCGACGACCCGGCCCTCGACCGTGCGGGCGTACCGGCGCACCTGGTCGGCCACCTGCCCGCCGAGGCTGGCCGCGGCCCCGACGGCGAGCACCGGCATCGGCAACGGCCGCTTCCGGTACGCCGCGTTGTCCGCGACGTCCTGCCCGAACGCCCGGAAGTAGGCGAAGCTGGCCCGCAGGCGCGCCGGGTCCCTCAGATGCCGGGCGTACTCCTCGATGTCGCCCGCGTCGATGCTGCCCTTGCGCACCATGAGCGAGTCGGTGAAGCGGTCCACCCAGAGCGCCTCCCGGCCGGCGACCAGCTCCTCCGGCAGGCCGTTGGTGAGGTTGAAGAAGCCGAAGTTCCACACCGCCGGCCCGGCGGCGGTCAACGCGGGGAACGCGTAGATGCTCTCGTCGGGGATCGGCGCCTCCGTCAGCACCAGCCGGGACACCTCGTCGGGGTGCGCGGCGGCGTAGGCGTACGCGACCATGGTGCCGACGTCGTGGCCGACCAGCCGGATGTCCCCGGCCAGGCCGAGGCCGGTCAGCAGCCCGTGCAGGTCGGCGGCGAGGGTCTTCTTGTCGTACCCGCCGGGCGGGGCGTCGCTGTCGCCGAAGCCGCGCAGGTCGGGGGCGATCACGTGGTACGAGTCGGCCAGCTCCGGCAGCAGCCCCCGCCACATCCGCCAGCACTGCGGGTAGCCGTGCAGCAGCACCAGGGTCGGCCCCCGGCCGCCCCGGACGTAGTTGATCGCCACCGCGCCGACCTGGGTCCGCTGCTCGGTGAACCCCGCCGGCACCCGTCCGTCGCCCATCGCCGCCCCCGTCCCGCCCCCGTCCCGACCCCGGCGGCCGATCACCCGGCGCGCCGCCACCCGTACCAACGAGCGCCGGTCGACTGGGGAGACGCGCGCCGCCCGGGTGGCCGGGCTTGTTAACAGGGGGCCCTTCCTCTACAGAAGGCGTTAACAAGGGGCCCTTCCTTGCACCTCAGCGCGGTGCGGGAGACTGGGGGCATGGCGGTTCGTGGGTTCCCGTACACCGATCTGAAGGACTTCCTCGCGGCCCTGGAGCGGGCGGGGGAGCTGCGCCGCGTCCGCGTCCCCGTGGACCCGACGCTGGAGATCAGCGAGATCGTCACCCGGACCGTGCGCGAGGGCGGCCCCGCGCTGCTGTTCGAGCGCCCCACCCGGGGCGAGCTGCCCGTGGCGATCAACCTGTTCGGCACCGAGAAGCGGATGGCGATGGCGCTGGGCGTCGACTCGCTCGACGAGGTCGGCGCGCGGATCGGCGCGCTGATCAAGCCGGAGCTGCCGGTCGGCTGGTCCGGCATCCGCGAGGGCCTCGGCAAGGTCATGCAGCTCAAGTCGGTGCCGCCGCGCAAGGTCAAGACCGCCCCCTGTCAGCAGGTGGTCTACTCCGGCGACGACGTCGACCTGGGCCGGCTGCCCGGCCTCCAGGTCTGGCCCGGCGACGGCGGGATCTTCCACAACTACGGGCTCACCCACACCAAGCACCCCGAGACCGGCAAGCGCAACCTGGGCCTCTACCGGCTCCAGCAGCACTCCCGCAACACCCTCGGCATGCACTGGCAGATCCACAAAGACTCCACCGCCCACCACGCGGTCGCCGAGCGGCTCGGCCAGCGCCTGCCCGTCGCGGTCGCGATCGGCTGCGACCCCGTCGTCTCGTACGCGGCCAGCGCGCCGCTGCCCAGCGACATCGACGAATACCTGTTCGCCGGGTTCCTGCGCGGCGAGCGGGTCGAGATGGTCGACTGCCTCACCGTCCCGCTCCAGGTCCCCGCGCACGCCCAGATCGTGCTGGAGGGCTACCTGGAGCCCGGCGAGCGCCTGCCCGAGGGGCCGTTCGGCGACCACACCGGCTTCTACACCCCGGTCGAGCCGTTCCCCGTGCTGCACATCGAGACGATGACCATGCAGCGCGACGCCGTCTACCACTCGATCGTCACCTCGAAGCCGCCGCAGGAGGACCACGGCCTCGGCAAGGCCACCGAGCGGATCTTCCAGCCGCTGCTCAAGCTGCTGATCCCCGACATCGTCGACTACGACCTGCCGGCCGCCGGGGTCTTCCACAACTGCGCGATCGTGTCGATCCGCAAGCGCTACCCCAAGCACGCCCAGAAGGTGATGAACGCCATCTGGGGCGCGCACCTGATGTCGCTGACGAAGCTGATCGTGATCGTCGACGAGGACTGCGACGTGCACGACTACCACGAGGTCGCGTTCCGGGCGTTCGGCAACGTCGACTACGCCCGCGACCTGCTGCTCACCGAGGGGCCCGTCGACCACCTCGACCACTCCTCCTACCAGCAGTTCTGGGGCGGCAAGGTCGGCGTCGACGCCACCCGCAAGCTGCCCACCGAGGGCTACACCCGGGGCTGGCCCGAGGAGATGACCATGGCTCCCGAGGTCGTCTCCCTGGTCGACAAGCGCTGGAAGGAGTACGGGATCTGATGGCCACCGCCGCCGCTGCGCCGGCGCGGCCGGGCCGCGTCAAGTCCTTCCTCAAGCTCGTCGCGATCGAGCACTCCGTCTTCGCGCTGCCGTTCGCGTACCTGTCGGCGCTGACCGCGATGCAGGTCGACGGCGGCCGGGTCCGCTGGCTCGACCTGCTGCTGATCACCGTGGCGATGGTCGGGGCGCGGACGTTCGCCATGGCCGCCAACCGCATCCTCGACCGGCGGATCGACGCGCGGAACCCGCGTACCGCCGCCCGGGAACTGGTCACCGGGGCGGTGAGCGTGCGGACGGCCTGGACCGGCGCGGGCGTCGCGCTCGTGGTGTTCCTCGCCGCCGCCGCCCTGCTCAACCCGCTCTGCCTGGCGCTCGCGCCGCTGGCGGTGGTCCCGCTGGTCGTCTACCCGTACGGCAAGCGGTTCACCAACTGGCCGCACGCGATCCTCGCGGTCGCCCAGGCGGTCGGCCCGGTCGGCGCGTGGCTCGCCGTCACCGGCACCTTCGCCGGCTCGTGGCCGGCGTGGCTGCTCGGCGCGGCCGTCGGCCTGTGGATCGGCGGCTTCGACCTGATCTACGCCTGCCAGGACGCCGAGGTCGACCGCGAGATCGGCGTGCACAGCGTGCCCGCGCGGTACGGGCTGCGGTTCGCCCTGCACGCCTCCACCGTCGCGCACGTGGTGACGTTCGCGCTGTTCGTCTGGTTCGGGGCGCTCGTCGGGTTCGGCTGGCCGTGGTGGATCGGGCTGGCGCTCACCGCCGCCGCGTTCGGCTACCAGCACCTCGTGGTCAGCCCGACCGACCTGAGCAAGGTCAACCGGGCGTTCTTCACGGCGAACGGGTTCGTCGGCATCGCGCTGTTCGTGTTCGCGCTGGTCGACCTCGTGGCCAGGCTGGGCCTGCGCCCCTGAGCCAGCCCCCGCCCCCGCCGCCCGCCCGCGCTGCCCCCCGCCGCGCCTGCCGCTTGCGCCGCTGCCGCGGCCGCTGCCCAGCGTGGTTAAGAAGGGGCCCCTGCTCTACCTGAAGCGTTAAGAAGGGGCCCCTCCTTACCGTCGCCCCCGTAGCGGGCGCTCTCCAGCGTCCAGTCGATCGTGCCCCGGACGGCGGCGGCGACCCCGTCGAGGTGGTCGGCGACCGCCTCGTCCAGCGCCGGCCCGAACGACGGCACGCCCGCGCGCAGCTCGCCGAAGCGACGCATCGCCGCCCGCCACCGCTCGGCGGCCGGGCCGAGCGCGGCCTCCACCCCGATGCCCCGCTCGGCGGCCAGCGCCAGCACCAGGTTGTGCCCGCCGGAGGTGACCCGGTCCCGCTCCAGCGAGGCGATGTCGTTGTACCAGGAGAGCAGGTCGTTGCCGAGATCGCCGATCTCGCGCAGCAGCGGGTGGTGGTACACCGCGTCGGGCAGCGGCCGGCCCGTGACGAACTCGATCAGCGGATACGACACGTACGCCGCCGAGGTGGCCCGGCGCAGCTCGACGTACCGGGCGACGTCCGGCGGGCGGCCGGAGGTCTTCCCCACCGCCTCCAGCCACGCGCCGTGCAGGTGCTGGCCGACCGCGTCCGTGAACCGCTCCTGCCAGCGGGCCGGCATCCGGCGGCGCGGCTCCCGCCACGCCCGCACCAGCAGCCGGCGCAGCGGACCCGTGAGGCCCGGATGCCGCCCCCGTGGCCCGTCGCGCAGCAGCCGGAGCGTCCCGTCCCGCAGCGCGAGGATCTCGTCGGGGCACAGCCGGCCCGGCCTGTCGCAGGCGTCGTCGACCAGGAAGAACCAGGTGAACAGGGCGGCGATGACCCGCAGGTCGGGCTCGGTGGCCTGCGGGTAGAGCCGGCCCGCGTACCGGGCGAACCGGGCGCGGGACAGCCGTTCCAGGGCAGGGGGGTCCAACGGGAGGCCGACGCCGGGCAGCCGGTCGTCGAGCCAGCGTTGCACCCGGTCGGCGTGCGGCGACAGCCGGGGCGGGATCGGGCAGTCGGCGCGCAGCGACCGGAGGATGTCGTCGGTCATCACCGATTCCCCCTGTGGGATGTGAATCGTTCTCGGCAGCATGGCAGGTCGGCCCCGCGCGGCTGCCCCCGCCCCGTCCCCGGGGTGGGGGCGGTCGGCGGCCCGCCGCCGTGACCAGGCAGGCTGGAGGGCATGCGGGAACCATGGGTGGTGGGAGTCTCGGGCGCATCGGGCACGCCGTACGCGGCGGCGGTCGTCCGGGGGCTGCTCGACGCGGGCGAGCCGGTGGACCTGGTCGTCTCCCGGGCCGCCCGGCTGACCATCCTCGACGAGACCGGGCGGGCGTTCCGCGACGGGCACTGGGCCGAGGACCTCGCGGCCTGGCTCGGGCGCGACCTGGGCGACGCCGACGTGCGGCACTGGCCCGCCGGTGACCTCGCCGCCGGCCCCAGCAGCGGCTCCTACCGGGTACGCGGCATGGCGGTCGTGCCGGCCAGCACGGCGGCCTGCGCCGGCATCGCCATCGGCCTGTCGAAGGACCTCTTGCAGCGGGCCGCCGAGGTCAACCTCAAGGAGCGCCGGCCGGTGGTGGTCGTGCCCCGGGAGACGCCGGTGACCCGCAGCCACCTGGAGCACCTGATCGCCCTGCACGACGCCGGGGCGGTGGTGCTGCCGGCCAGCCCCGGCTTCTACGGTGCCGGGGCGTCCGCCTCCGCGCAGCAGCTCGTCGACTTCGTGGCGGGAAAGGTGCTCGACGCGTTGGGCGTGCCGCACACGCTGTTCCGCCGCTGGTCCGGCGAGCTGGGCACCGCCCGCTCCTGAACCGGGCCCGGGCCGGTCGCTCCCGCCCCACGGTCCGGGGCCGGTCGTCGGCCCCGCCGCCGTGACACTCCCGACGCCGGGGCCGGTGGCCGGACGCGGGCCGGACTGGCCGGCCCGTGCCCGTCAGCACACCTGCTCAGTACATCCCGGCATTGGCCGGGCCAGGGCCGGTCGACGCGGCGGGGCCGACGTTACGGGCCTTCCCCATCTCGTCCGCCTCGTCCAGCATGCCCTCCCCCTCAAGCAGGGCCCGCACCTCGGATTCCCGAAACCGGCGATGCCCGCCTGGAGTCCGGATGCTGCCTATCCGGCCGGCCGCCGCCCAGCGCGTCACAGTCTTCGGGTCAACCCGAAACAGCGCGGCGACCTCACCCGGTGTCAGCAGGCGATCTCCAGTGTCCACAGCCCCCTCCTCGCGTCGACGAAGCCCCCGGCTGAACACACTGCCCCCGGCCGGTGCGAGCCCAGAGCCGTCATGAGGGACGTATGGCAATTACAGCACCAGCGACCTGGCCTGTCCGCCAAACGCGAAAAACGCACTGAGTGGGAAGTTAGTAAACTGGGGCGGTTCTGCTCTCCCTCGACCGAAGGTCTGCGGACACTCACCTACTGTCATGTGCAACGCATGCCGGGCGACCGGCGTTACGCCCCAACGACTAGGGTCACAGTCCGTGGACGCCATCGACCTCAGCCTCGTGGAGCTGTTGCAGGGCAACGCCCGACTCTCGTACGCCGAGCTGGCCCGCCAGGTCGGCCTCTCCGCCCCGGCCGTGCACGAGCGGGTCGGCAAGCTGGAGTCGAGCGGCGTCGTCCGGGCGTACCGGGCCGAGGTCGAGCCCGAGGCCATCGGCCTCGGCGTCACCGCGCTCATCGGCATCGTCGAGGACTCCGGCGGCGACACCGACGACGTGCTGGAGGCGTTCCGGCGGATGCCCGAGATCGAGTCCTGCTACTTCATGGCGGGCGTCGAGTCGTTCCTGCTGAAGGCCCGGGTCGGCACCATCGCCGAGCTGGAGCAGCTGATCATGCGGCTGAACCGCACCCCCGGGGTGGCCTCGACCCGGACGGGCATCGCGCTGTCCACCAAGTGGGAGAACCGCCCGCAGCCGCTGGCCCGCCCCGCGACCTGACGGGCCCGCCCCGCGACCGGGACGCCCCCGGCGAGCGGCCCTGACCGGCTTTGCCCGACCCGGTCCTGACCGGCCCGCGACCAGGGCCGATCAGCTTGCTACGTTTCCGAACATGACTCATCTCGACCGGTGCGACGAGGCCAGCCGGCGCTGGGTGACCGAGGCGATCGCCACGGTGGAGGCCGACGCCAACCGGTCCGCCGACACCCACCTGCTGCCGTTCCCGCTGCCCCGCGAGTGGGGCATCGACCTCTATCTCAAGGACGAGTCGGTGCACCCCACCGGCTCGCTCAAGCACCGGCTCGCCCGCTCGCTGTTCCTGTACGGGCTCTGCAACGGCTGGATCGGCCCGGGGACGACGATCGTCGAGGCGTCCTCCGGCTCGACGGCGGTCTCCGAGGCGTACTTCGCCCGGATGCTGGGGCTGCCGTTCATCGCGGTGATGCCGGCGTCCACCTCGCCCGAGAAGATCACCCAGATCGAGTTCCAGGGCGGGCGCTGCCACCTCGTCGACGACCCGGCGAAGGTGGTGGTCGAGGCGCGCTGGCTCGCCGAGGACTCCGGCGGGCACTTCATGGACCAGTTCACGTACGCCGAGCGGGCCACCGACTGGCGGGGCAACAACAACATCGCCGAGTCGATCTACGCCCAGCTCGCGCTGGAGCGGCACCCCGTGCCGGCCTGGATCGTCGTCGGGGCCGGCACCGGCGGCACCAGCGCCACCATCGGCCGCTACACCCGGTTCCGGCGGCTGCCCACCAAGCTCTGCGTGGTCGACCCGGAGAACTCGGCGTTCTACCCCGCCTGGCAGGCCGCCGACTGGGCGGTGTGCACCGGCCGGGGCTCGCGGATCGAGGGCATCGGCCGGCCCAGCGTCGAGGCGTCGTTCCTGCCCGCCGTGGTGGACCGGATGGTCCAGGTGCCCGACGCCGCGTCCCTGGCCGCCATGCGGGCCGGCTCGGCCCTGCTCGGCCGCCGCGTCGGCGGCTCCACCGGCACCAACCTGTGGGGCGCGTTCGGCCTGATCGCCGGGATGCTCGCGGAGGGCCGTACCGGCTCGGTGGTCACCCTGATCTGCGACCCGGGGGACCGGTACGCCGACACCTACTACGCCGACGAGTGGGTGGCCGGGCAGGGCCTCGACCTCGCCCCGCACCTGGCGACCGTCGACCGCTTCCTGGCGACCGGCACCTGGCCCGAGTGAAAGGAAGGGCCCCCTGTTAACGCATTCTGTTGTACAGGGGACCCCTGCTAACACTCGCGTCAGGCCGGGAGCGTTCAGCGCGGCGCGATGCGGTCGGCCAGGCCCGGATAGTGCAGCACCCAGCCGCCCGGGTCGACGGCCAGTTCCGTGGTGAACGTCTCGCTGGCGAAGCGGACCCGCCCGGGCCCAAGCGCCGTGTAGACCTGCTCGGCGGGCAGCACCAGCAGGCTGGGCACCTGCACCCACGCCACGGTGATCCGGTGCGCCGCCCCCGGCTCCGCCGCAGCCGGAGATGACGTCGTGGTCGGGGAGGCGGCGGTCAGCCCGAGCCGGCGTACCGGAAGGGTGTTGAACAGCGGCGAACCGCCCAGGTCGACGTCCACCGCGTCGGCCAGCCGCTCCGGATCGTCGGCGCCCGGCAGACCGGCCGCCGGATGCCCGGCCGCCCGCAAGGCCGCGTCCAGGTCGCCCTGCTCGGCGGCGGTCACGCGCCACCGGCCACCCGCCGCTTCCAGGCGTACGCTCCGCTGCCAGCCCGCGCCCTCCACCTCGACCTCCAGCCGGCTGGTCGCCCAGTCCGACCCGGCCGTCAGCCGGTACCGGCAGGTGTAGGGGATCGGGTCGACCGCGAGCACGACGCCCCGCGCGCCGAGCCCGGCGCCGTCGTCGAACACCACGTGCTCGCTGCCGGCGGTGTCCGTCCGGGCCCAGAACAGCGACTTCGGCATTGTCGGCATGAACCGGACGTTACGGCACGCCGGACCCGCCGGCAGCACAAGCGGAAACGCCGCCGCGGAGCGTGGGCTCCGCAGCGGCGTGCCGACCAGTGGCGGCGTTCCGATCAGTGGGTACGCGCCGGCGGTCGCCCGCCGAAGCCGCGCCGGTCGTCCCGGGGCCGGTCGTCCCGCCCGCGCCCCTCGGGGCGGAACCCACCCCGTCGGTCGCCGGTACGGGCGTCCCCGCCCCGCTCGCCGAAGGCCCGATCCCCGAAGCGGCGCTCGCCCATGGGCCGGTCGCCGCCGGGCCGGTCGTCGTGGCGGCGATCGCCGGTGGGCCGGTCGCCGTAGCGGCGCTCCCCGCCGGCGCGCTCGTCGAACCGACGCGGCTCGGCCGGCCGGTCGCCAAAGCGGCGCTCGCCGGTGGCCCGGTCACCGGTCGACCGGTCACCGAAGGACCGCTCGCTGGTAGGCCGGTCGCTGTGGCGGCGCTCGCCGGTCGGGCCGTCGCCGTAGCGGCGCTCGCCGGTCGGTCGGTCGCCGTAGCGGCGGTCGCCACCGGCGCGCTCGTCGAACCGCCGGTCGCCGAAGCCCCGCTCGCCCCGGTCCTCGTGGCGGCGCTGACCCGTCGGTCGGTCACCGAACCGGCGGTCCCCGCCGGCGTGCTGCTCCCGGTCGCCGTACCGCCGCTCGCCGAATGCGCGGTCGCCGCCGGGCCGGTCGCTGTGGCGGCGCTCGCCGGTCGGCCGGTCGCCGAAGGACCGCTCGCTGGTAGGCCGGTCGCTGTGGCGGCGCTCGCCGGTCGGGCCGTCGCCGTAGCGCCGCTCGCCGGTGGGTCGGTCGCCGAAGGACCGCTCGCCGGTGGGGCGGTCGCCGTAGCGGCGCTCGCCGAAGCCGCGCTCGCCCGACGGCCGGTCGCCGAAACGGCGCTCGCCGCCGCCGGGCCGGTCGCCGGTCGGCCGGTCGCCGTAGCGGCGCTCGCCCCGGCCGTCCCGGTCGCCGTGCCGGCGCTCGCCCCGCTCCTCGAACCGGCGCGGACCGGACGGACGGTCGCCGTAGCGGCGCGGGGCGGGCGGCTCGTCGCGGACCGGCACCCCGCTGGGCTCCTGGGCGCCGGTCAGCTCGGCCAGGGCCGGGTCGCCGGCCCGGACCCGCGTCTCCGCCGGCTCGACGCCGGCCTTCTGCAACATGGCGAGAGTGGTCCGGCGCTGCTTGGGCAGCACCAGCGTGGCCACCGCGCCCGACTCGCCGGCCCGGGCGGTACGCCCCGCCCGGTGCAGGTAGTCCTTCGGGTCCTTCGGCGGGTCCACGTGCAGCACCAGCGAGACGCCGTCCACGTGGATGCCCCGGGCCGCGACGTCCGTGGCGACCAGCACGCTCATCCGGCCCTCGCGGAACTCGGCGAGGGTCTTGGTGCGCATCCGCTGCGTCTTGCCCCCGTGCAGCCCGCCCGCCCGGACGCCGACGGCGGCGAGCTGCTCGACGAGCCGGTCCACCCCGAGCTGGGTGCGGGCGAAGAGCATCGTCCGGCCGGACCGGGCGGCGATGGACGCCGCCACGGCGAACTTGTCGTGCGGCGGGATCAGCAGCAGGTGATGGTCCATGGTGGACACGGCGGCGGTGGCGGGGGCGGTCGAGTGGGTGACCGGGTCGGTCATGAACCGCTTGACCAGCGAGTCCACGTCACCGTCCAGGGTGGCCGAGAAGAGCAGCCGCTGGCTGCCGGCCGGCGTCTTGGCCAGCAGCTCGGTGACCTCCGGCAGGAAGCCCATGTCCGCCATCTGGTCGGCCTCGTCGAGCACGGTCACCTCGACGTCGTCGAGGTGGCAGACGCCCCGGTTGATCAGGTCGCCCAGCCGGCCGGGGGTGGCCACGACGATCTCCACTCCCCGCCGGAGCGCGTCGATCTGCCGGTCGTACGGCACGCCGCCGACGGCGGTCTTGAGGAAGATCCCGACCGCCTTGCCGAGCGGCACCAGCGCGTCGTTGACCTGCATGGCCAGCTCCCGGGTGGGCACCAGCACCAGGGCCCGGGGGTGCAGCGGGCGGGCCCGGTTGCGCTTGGCGAGCCGGGCGATCACCGGCAGGCCGAAGGCGAGGGTCTTGCCGGAGCCGGTCTGGCCCCGACCGAGGACGTCGCGCCCGGCGAGGGCGTCCGGCACGGTGGCCCGCTGGATCGGGAACGGCGTGGTGATGCCCAGCCGGCCGAGAGCCTGGACCAGCGGGTCGGGCAGGCCGAGCGCGGCGAAGTCGACATCCGCGGCGAAGTCGACATCCGCGGCGAAGTCGACATCCGCGTCGACGGCGACATCCGCGTCGACGGCGACATCCGCGTCGACGGCGGTGTCCGCGTCGTCGGCCTCGGCGGCGACGGTTTCGGCGTCGGCCCGGGCGGCAACCGCCTCGGCCTCGGCGGCAATGAGTTCAGCCCCGGCCTCGGCGGCGACAGCCTCGGCGGCGACGGGTCCGGCCCCCGCCTCGGCGGCTACGGGCTCGGCGGCTACGGGCTCGTCGGCGGTGGTGAGCGCGAGTGGCGCGCTGCCGTCGGCGGTGTCGCGGGGAGCGGTCGCGGCGACGTCGGGCGCGGCGGCCTCGGCGGCGACGGTGTCGGCCGGCTTGTTCGGCTCGGCCGAGGTGTCGAAGACGGACGGGAACGTGCTGGGGTCAGCAAACGTGGTCAAGAAATGCCTTTCAAGCGGGGCGCATCTTCGCGATGGCCTGCCGCAGCTGAACGCCGCCGGATCGCCCGCAAGATCGCCCATGGGCGCGCCTCATGCACGCCGGGTCAGTGATCCCGACAAGTGTACGGCGACATAGCAAACCTGCCACCGTGTCACGAGACCGGAGTGGGCGGGCTCACCCTCCCGGGCTTACCACCCCGGGTCGGCCCCGCCGCGCTCCAGTCCTGCTCGGCCCCTTCTCCCGACCTGCCCGGCTGTTTCTCCCGGCCCGCTCAGTCGCCCCTCCGGCCCGCTCAGCTGTTGAGGAGGCCGCCGACCAGACCGTCCATCGCGTCGCCGGCCAGCAGCACGACGAGCACACCGATCGCGACGAGCAGCCCGAGCGACGCCACCAGGACGATCAACACCTTGGCGGTGCTGGACCGGGCGGTCGGGGCGTCCGTCCAGCCCTGGGCCAGGATGTGCCCGGTCAGCGAGCCGGAATTGTCCAGTTGGTTGCCGGTGGGCAGCGAGACCGTGGCGAAGCCCGGCCCGTCGGTGCCGTACGCGGTGCTGGCCAGGTCGGCCGTGCCCGGTTCCGGCCGGGCGGCGGGGCTGCCGACGGTGGCCCGGCCGCCCTGGGCCCCGCCCGGCGGCGCGGGCGGCCCATCCGGGGGTGCCACCGGCCAGGCGGTGGTCGGGGCTGCGCCGTACAGGCCGGACGTCGGTCGGCCTGCGGCCTGCGGCCCGGCCGCGGGAACACCCGAGGCCGGAGCGCCCGAGGCCGGAGCGCCCGACGCCGGAATGCCCGAGACGGGAGCGCCCGGTGCGGAGACGCCCGATGCCGGGAAGCCCGACGCAGGAATGCCCGGAGCCGGAGCGCCCGACGCCGGGATGCCCGGGGCGGGAGCGCCCGACGCCGGTGCGGCGGGTGCCGGTGTCGTTGCCACGCCGCTGGCGGCGGGCGTGCCGTCCCGCTGGGTGGCCGGGTTGGTCGGCGGCGGCCAGACCGGGAGCGCCGGGGCCGGCACGACCGGGGGCGGCGGGGCGGCCGGCGACGGTGGCTCCGTCGGGAACGGCGGCGCGGCGTGGCCCACCGACCAGCCGGCCGGAGTCCCGGATGACGGCGGGGCCCCGGATGACGGCCGGGCCTCGGACGACGGCGGTGCCGACGACGGCGGGGTGCCGGCCGGGCCGACCGGCGGCCATGCGGGGGCGGCCGGCGGCGGCGCGGTGGTGGCCGGGGCGGTCAGCGGTGGCGGCGGGAACGGCGGTGCCGGCAGCGGGCCGGGCGGCGGCGGGGACGGCGGCACCGCCGGGCCGGGCGGGGGGACCGGCGGGCCGGGCACGGGCGGCACGGGACCGGGCGCCGGGGGCGGCGGCACGGCCGGGCCGGGCGGCGGCGTCGGGACCGGCGGGTACGGGGCGGGGGCGGGCGGCGTCGGCTCGGGAACCGGCGGGTTCGGCGACGGCGGGGTGGGACCCGGCACGGGCGGTGTGGGTGGGTTCGGCCCGGGAACGGGGGTGGGTGCCGGGGCGGGCTCCGGCTCCGGTGGCGCGGGCGGCCCGGTCGGCGTCGGGGGCTCGGTCGGCGTCGGGGGCTCGGCCGGCCCCGGGGGCCGTGCGGGCTCGGGCGGCTCCGGGCTCACCGGGGCCGACCGGTACACCCTGGCGTTGCCGGGCTTCGCGCCGCCTGCCGCCTCCGCCCCGACGACGCCGGCCGCCTCACCGGCGGAGACCCGGTTCAGGCCGGGCACCGAGGCGCTGGCGCGGGCGGCGCCGGTGCCGCCGCTCCGCTGGCTCGGCACGATGACGCCCTGCCGGGCGTTTCCCGACGCGGCTGCCGCGCCGCCGGGATCCGGCGTGACCCGGGCGTCCGGCCCGGTCGACCCGCCGGTCACGGGCGCGCTGCCCGACGGGCGTGCCCCGTCCCCCGGGCCCGGCGTCGATCCGCTGGCGACGCCCCCGGCCGCCCCGGCGGGCGGTGTCGACGGCTGGCCCGGAACGGGATCGACCGCCGGGGCACCCGCGCGGTACGTGGTCCCGCTGCTGCCCGCGACCGGCAACGCGACGCCGTCGGGTGGGGCGGTCACGCCGGTGACGCTCACCCGGGCCCGTGCCGTCGCGGCGGGCACCGCTGCCCGCCCTGCCGACCCGGGCGGCGACCCCTCGGCCGGCGCGGTGCCGACCGGGGTGCGTGTGGAGCCGGCCGGACCACCGCCGGGGGCGGGTGTGGATCCGGGGTCAAGCCGGGATCCGGGGTCGGTCGTTCCCGCCGGAACCTCTTGCTCGCCCATGGTCGTCCTCCGTGCCCACGCTCGCCTCCGGCCCGAGGCGTCGGGCCGGAAGTGTATGGGTGTCACGGTGCCACATTCCCGCCCGGCAGCACAGCCGGAGCGGACGGATGGTCAGCCGGCCACGCTCGCCGAGGCGTCCGGCGAGGCGCTGTCCTCCGGTGCCGGGCTGCTGGCCTGGGTGGTCGGCGCCGGTGACGGGGACGGGGTGTCCGACGGGCTCGGCGTCGGCGTCGGCGTCGGGCTCGCCGTGGTCGGCTTCGGCGTCGGCGTCGTGGGCTTCGGCGTCGGGGTGGTCGGCTTCGGCGTCGGAGTCTTCGTCGGCTTGGGGGTGGCGGTGGGCTTGGGAGTGGTCGGAGCCGGGGTAGGGGTCGGGGTCGGGGCGGGCACCGCGCCGACCACGCGGGTCGCGGCGTAGAGCCGGGACCATCCCACCGTGCTGATCTTCACCGTCTGGCCCGTGGTGGGGGACTGCACCATCTTGCCGTTGCCGATGTACATCGCGACGTGGTGGATCGTCGTCCAACTGCTGCCGGAGGCGAAGAACAGCAGGTCGCCGGGGAGCAGCGCGCTGCGGCTCACCGTGCGGCCCCGGGTCGCGTAGTACTGGTCGCGGGAGACCCGGGGCAGCTGGTTGTAGCCGGCCGACCGGTAGGCGGCCCACATCAGCCCGGAGCAGTCGAAGGCGTCCGGGCCCTCGGCGGCCCAGACGTACGGGTCGCCGAGCTGGGCCAGGGCGTAGCGGACGGCGGCCAGCGCGGTCGGGCTCGCGGTGAGGCCGTTGCTGCTCTGCCCGTCGACGTAGCCCGCGCCGAGCTGCTGCTCCAGGGCCTCCTGCTGGCGCTCCAGCTCGATGATCTGCGCCGCGTTGTCCTTGCGCAGCTTGAGCAGCTTCTTCTCCTGCTCGCGGAGCGACTTCTCCACGGCGGCGTACTGGTCCCGGACCGAACGCACCCGGGTGTCGGCGGCGAGCCATGCCTGGTAGGCGACCTGCTCGGCGGCGCGGGCGCGGGTCAGCTCGCCGGCCGCGGCGGTCGTCGCCCCCTCCGCCTCCTCGCCGCGGGTGATCTGCTGGAGCATGTTGAGCCCGTGCAGGTCCTCGGCGAACTCGCCGGGCGGCAGCGCGGCGGCGGCCTTGAGCGCGCCGGCCGCGGCGGCGTCGGCGCCCTCCTGGGCGCGGGCCAGGGCGTCGCGGGCCGCCTTCAGGTCCCGGTCGGCGGCGGCGAGCTGGCCCTCCGCCTCGGTGCGGGTCTGGCGCAGCCCGAGCAGTTGGTCACCGAGGAGGCCGACCTGGGCCTCGGCGGCCGCGATGGCGGCGGCGAGCGGGCCGGTGCCGAGCGGCGTCACCGGCGCGCCGGCACCGGGGACGGTCGGGCCGTTCAGGCCGGGCACCGGGAGCCCGCCGACGGCGACAGGGCGGGAACCGGTGTCGGGCACGACGTTGGGCAGCGGCGGTTCGGCGTACGCGGGGGTGGCGAGCGCGGCCGTGGCCACGGCGCTGAGCAGGGCGGACCACAGCGCTGGCCGGAGCACCGGCGAGAACAGGGGCGCCCTCCGTCGCTGCCGTCGCTGTCGTCGCGTGCTCTGCACCATTCCGCTCCCCGTCCGGCGTGGGTGGGCGCCGCGCTCGGGTGGCGCGACGGCGGGGGCGGCCCCGAATGTGGCGCGCCCCACCCTGTCTTACCGCACCCGGGCAGTGATGTCGATGGCGTAACAGGTCACGAGCGGCTGAGAGTCCGGTGAGGTACGTCGCTGGGGCCGACCGGACCGGCGGCGGGTCGACGACCCGACGTAGGCTCGACGGGACCGCAGGTGGAAGGGACGTGGCTTTCGATGGACGCCGGACTCAAGCGCGAGCTCGAAGAGAAGGTGTACGCGGGCGAACGGTTGACCCGAGAGGACGGGATCGCCCTCTACGACAGCGACGACCTGACCTGGCTGGGCCGCCTGGCGCACCACCGGCGCACGGAGCTCAACGGCGACCGGGTGATGTTCAACGTCAACCGGCACCTCAACCTGACCAACGTGTGCAGCGCCTCCTGCGCGTACTGCTCGTTCCAGCGCAAGCCGGGCGAGAAGGACGCGTACACGATGCGCATCGACGAGGCGGTCCGTAAGGCCAAGGAGATGGAGGACGAGCAGCTCACCGAGCTGCACATCGTCAACGGCCTGCACCCGACGCTGCCCTGGCGCTACTACCCGAAGGTGCTGCGCGAGCTGAAGGCGGCGCTGCCGAAGGTCAACCTGAAGGCGTTCACCGCGACCGAGGTGCAGTGGTTCGAGAAGATCAGCGGCCTGGGCGCCGACGAGATCCTCGACGAGCTGATGGACGCCGGCCTGGAGTCGCTGACCGGCGGCGGCGCGGAGATCTTCGACTGGGAGGTCCGCCAGCACATCGTCGACCACGCCTGCCACTGGGAGGACTGGTCGCGGATCCACCGGCTGGCCCACTCGAAGGGCATGAAGACCCCGTCGACGATGCTCTACGGCCACATCGAGGAGCCCCGGCACCGCGTCGACCACGTGCTGCGGCTGCGCGAGTTGCAGGACGAGACGGGCGGCTTCCAGGTCTTCATCCCGCTGCGCTACCAGCACGACTTCGTGGACTCGGCGGACGGCAAGATCCGTAACCGGATCCAGGCGCGGACCACGATGGCCTCGCCGGCCGAGTCGCTGAAGACGTTCGCGGTCTCCCGGCTGCTGTTCGACAACGTCCCGCACGTGAAGTGTTTCTGGGTGATGCACGGCCTGTCGGTGGCCCAGCTCTCGCTGAACTTCGGCGTGGACGACCTGGACGGCTCCGTCGTGGAATACAAGATCACCCACGACGCCGACTCGTACGGCACCCCGAACACCATGCACCGCGACGACCTGCTGCACCTGATCTGGGACGCGGGCTTCCGCCCGGTCGAGCGCAACACCCGCTACGAGATCGTCCGCGAGTACGACGGGCCCCCGTCGCTGGCGGAGCGCCGGTCCGAGCCGCAGCAGGTGTGGGCCTGAGCAGCCCGTACCCTGGTGGGTCATGAGCGAGTCGAGCCGGCAGGGTCAGGGCGGGTTCCCGCGGCGGGACGCCGACGGGCGGATCGTCGCCCTCGGTGACCTGCTGGGCATCAGCCTCGCCGGTCTGGTGATCGGCCTGCTCGCCCTGCTGCTGTTCGACTGGGGCTTCGCCACGGTGGGCGCGGGCGACTTCGGCCGGGCCAACGGCTGGCTGGCGATCATCCTGCCGGCCTGGCTCTACTGGGAGGACTTCCGGGCCTGGGAGTTCGGCGCGGCCCGGGTGGTGGCCGCGCTGGCGGCGGCCGGGCTGGCCGTGGTCGCCGGCCTGGTGGTGGCGGGCCTGGCCGACGGGCTGCCGCCGCTGCTGGGCGGCGGGCTCGGCGCGGCGGCCTTTACCGTGGTCTACGCGGTGGTCTGGTTTCCCGGGGTGCACTGGCTGGCCCGCCGGACGGGCTGAAACCCCCGCCCGGCGGGGCCAGCCGGGGCGAATCCTACGGCCGGCCCCGCCGGCGGAGAACGGAGTGCGACGTGAGCGCGGCGGTCAAGTACACGCTGGGCCGGATCGGTCTGTTCGTGGTGGTCGTCGCGGCGCTCTGGCCGGTCGACCTGAACATCTTCCTGAAGCTCATGCTGGCGTTGGCGTTCTCCGCCGCGCTCTCGTTCTTCCTGCTGCGGGGCTGGCGGGACGAGATGGCCGGGGAGATGGCCGGGGCCGCCGAGCGCCGCCGGGCCGAGAAGGAGCGGTTGCGCTCCGCCCTGGCCGGCGACGACGAGCAGCCCGTCGACAAGAGCTGACGGCTATCAGTTGGTCGAGCCCGGCACCACCGGCCACGGCTGGTCCGCCGGCTTGATCAGGTACGCGATGCCGCCCGAGCCGCTGGCCACCGTCCCGTCGGCGCGGTAGCGCTTGGTGCGCAGCCAGATCTGCTCGAACTGCTCCCGCCGGTAGACGTTGCGTACCTCGGCGTTCGACGACGACGCCGGGTCGTTGACGATCACGTCGCCGTCGGCGGTGAAGCCGACGACCACGAAGAGGTGCCCGGAGGTGCCGTAGTTCGACCCGTCCAGCTCGGTGTCCAGGAAGGACTGCGAGGTGATGACGGGCAGGCCGGCGGCGACGAAGCGTTCCAGCTCGTCGAGGGAGTGCAGCCGGGTCACCCGGGCGTCGATGTCGGGGAAGCTCGCGGCGTACGCGGTGTTGAACGGCCAGTTCCCCGCGCCCTCGTACTCGTAGTCCCAGGTCATCCGGGCGGCGTGGGCGACCTGCGGGTCGGTGTAGCCGGGGGTGACCCAGGCCAGGTCCTCGGCCGACGGGCCCCGGCCGTGGTATTCCAGCACCATCGTGGTCGACGTGGGGCTGCACCAGACCTGCCCGCCGCCGCCCCACTCGGGGTAGTTGCCCTTGTGGATCATCTGGGAGTGGGCCGGAACGGGCAGCTCCCTCCCCCAGGCGATGCCGCCCCGGCTCGGCGTGACGGTGAACCGGTCCGGCACGTTCGAGCTCATTGCGCCGAGCATCCGGACCCGGGGCGAGGCCGTCTGGCCGGGCCTGCGGTAGAGGCTGAGCCGAAGCTGGTACGACCGCAGCAGCACCCCGGCGTCGGCGTCGTCGATGGCGAACGTGTCCGTCCACACGCTCGACCACGGGTCGCCCTGACCGTCGAGGGTGGCCCGCTTGATGTCGGCGTCGCCGGAGGCCCACCGGCCCATGACGTACCAGGGGGTCCGGTCGCCGGTGTTGTACGTGCCCTGGAGCTCGACCTGGAGCCAGGTGCCCGCCGGGGTGTCGGCGTTCCACGAGGCGACCAGCTCGGTGGCGTCGAAGCCGATCCGGGTGGCCGGCGAGGTCCAGGTGGCGTACTCCCAGGTGCCGGTGGTGCCGGCGTGCTCGTCGGTGAACTCGGTCGTCCCGGCGGGCCGGCCGATGGTGATCCCGGCGCGGTGGCCGGGCACGGCCCGGGTGCCCCGGTGGGTGCCGGTACGCCAGTCGGGGTGGCGGGACCACTCCTGGAACGTGATCTGCTCGTCGTGTTCGACGGGCGGGCGGTGGCGGCCGGCGTGGGCGGGAACGGCCGTGCCGGCGAGGGCGAGCGCGGCGACGCCGGTGAGCGCGAGCGCGCGTAGGGCTGTGCTGGCCATCTGATCTCCGCGGGGTGAGGCGGGTCGGGGCATGCTTGCCGGTCACTATCCCGCCCGTCGGGAAGTTTCGCCAGATGTTCGCGTCAGGAAACTCCTTGCCGGAGTGAGGATGCGGTCGGGATGGATCACATAGTGAAAGATATTGATCTGACCATGTGACAAGTGGTGAAGTGTTGACCACGAGACGGGATATCCCCGTACCCCCAGGAGGTTGTCCATGGCCTTCCGCACCTCGACCCGCCTGCGTCGCGCACTGGTGCTCGCCACCGCCGCCGGCCTGGGCCTCACCGTCGCCACCGGGCCGGTCTCCGCGCGCCCCGCCCCGGAGCCCGCCGCCGAGCCGGTCGCCGCCGAGTACGACGTGCTCGGCGTGCGCACCCTGGCCGCCCGCAACGCCGTCGCCCGCACCGGCGCCGCCGTCGACGCCGCCGAGCACGGCATCCTGCACGTCACGGCGACCGACGCCGAGGCGGCGGCGATCCGGCGACTCGGCTACCAGGTGGAGAAGCAGGCGGCCCCCGTCCACTCCGACGGCGTCGGCACGACCGGCTTCCCGTCGGCCGACTCCAACTACCACGACTACGCCGAGCTGACCACGGTGGTGAACAAGGTGGTCGCCGACCACCCGACCATCGCCCGCAAGATCAGCATCGGCAAGTCGTACGAGGGCCGCGACCTGATGGCCGTGAAGATCTCCGACAACGTGGCCACCGACGAGGCCGAGCCGGAGATCCTGTTCAACTCGCAGCAGCACGCCCGCGAGCACCTGACCGTCGAGATGGCGATCTACCTGCTCGACCTGTTCACCGACAGCTACGGCAGCGACTCCCGGATCACCAGCATCGTCAACAGCCGGGAGATCTGGATCGTCCCCACCGTCAACCCCGACGGCAGCGAGTACGACATCGCCACCGGCTCGTACCGGTCCTGGCGCAAGAACCGGCAGCCCAACAGCGGCGCGGCCGCGGTCGGCACCGACCTGAACCGCAACTGGGGCTACAACTGGGGCTGCTGCGGCGGGTCGTCCGGCGTGCCGTCGTCGTCGACCTACCGCGGGCCGTCCGCCTTCTCCGCCCCCGAGACGAAGGCGCTGCGTGACTTCGTCAACAGCCGGGTCGTCGGCGGGGTCCAGCAGATCAAGGCCAACATCGACTGGCACACGTACTCGCAGCTCGTGCTCTGGCCCTTCGGCTACACGACGGCGAACACCACCACCGGCATGACGGCGGACCAGTACAACACCTTCGCCACCCTCGGTCAGCGGATGGCCGCCACCAACGGCTACACCCCCGAGCAGTCCAGCGACCTCTACATCACCGACGGCGACAGCCTCGACTGGATGTGGGCGACGCACGGCATCTGGGCGTACACCTTCGAGATGTACCCCGGCTCGTCCGGCGCCGGCGGCGGCTTCTACCCGCCCGACGAGGTCATCCCGGCCCAGACGTCGCGCAACAAGGAGGCGGTCCTGCTGCTCTCCGAGTACGCCGACTGCCCGTACCGGGTCATCAACAAGCAGGCGCAGTACTGCTCCTGACCGCCCGTTGGTGCGGGGCCCCGCCCGGGGCCCCGCACCCGTGTCGGCATCGTCACGCTGAGACGTAGTCCCTAGATCAACGAGGTGCCGGCGGGGCGTGCGCTACGGTGGCACCGACCAAACCGCAGCGAAGCCGGTGCGAATCCGGCGCTGTCCCGCAACTGTGATGCCCCACCCGCGGCGTCGGCCCCCGGCCGCCGTCGACCAGGCGTCGGCCCGCCGGCCGACGCCGACGTGTGTGGGGCGAGCCAGGTCGCCTGCGGCACGGTCGCGACACGCGCTCTCGAGGAAGGGCGCCTCGCGGACGGGCACCCACCGGGCTCCTGTCGGCGAAGCACCACGCTCCTCGACCGACAGGAGGACCAGTGTTCCGACGTACCCCCCGGCTCTTCGCCGCGACCCTCGCGGTGGCCGCGCTCGCGCTCGGTGCGTGCGCCGAGAAGAGCTCCGACGACGCCCCGGCCCCCGGTGGCAGCTCGGCCGCCGCCGCCTTCCCGGCCACCGTCGGCAAGCTCACGCTCGACAAGCGGCCCGAGAAGATCGTCTCGCTCTCGCCGACCGCCACCGAGATGCTCTTCGCCATCGGCGCGGGCAAGCAGGTCACCGCCGTCGACGACCAGTCCAACTACCCGCCGGACGCGCCGAAGACCGATCTGTCCGGCTTCCAGCCCAACGCCGAGGCGATCGCCGGCAAGAGCCCCGACCTGGTGGTGCTCTCCAACGACACCAACAAGATCGTCGACCAGCTCACCACGCTGAAGATCCCGGTGCTGGTCACCCCGGCGGCGACCACCCTGGAGGACTCCTACCGGCAGCTCGCCGACCTCGGCACGCTGACCGGCCACCCGGACGAGGCCGCCGACGTCGTCACCCGGATGAAGGACGACATCGCCAAGCTCACCAAGGACCTGCCGCAGCGGTCGGCGAAGCTGACCTACTACCACGAGCTGGGCCCGGAGCTGTACAGCGCGACCAGCAAGACGTTCATCGGCTCGATCTACGCCCTCGCCGGGCTGGAGAACATCGCCGACGCCGCCGACGCCGACGGCAAGAACGGCGGGTACCCGCAGCTCTCCCAGGAGATCATCGTCAAGGCGAACCCCGACTTCGTCTTCCTGGCCGACACCAAGTGCTGCAAGCAGAGCCCCGAGACCGTCAAGGCGCGCAGCGGCTGGGCCGGCGTCACCGCCGTCAAGAACAACCAGGTCGTCGCGCTCGACGACGACATCGCCTCGCGCTGGGGCCCCCGGGTCGTCGACCTGCTCCGGGCCGTCGTCGACGCCGTCGCCAAGGTGCCGGCGTGACCCTCGGCGTGCTCTCCTCGGCGCGCGGCTGCCCATCCGTCGCTGCCGCCGCTGCCGCCGCTGCCGTCGCTGCCGGCGTGGCTCGCGGCTCGCGGTGAGCGGCGCGCAGCTCGCGGTGAGCGGCTCGCAGCTCGCGTTGAGGGGCGTTAGGAAGGGGCCCCTGCTATGCAGAAAGCGTTAACAAGGGGCCCCTCCTTCGCGCACCGGCCGGCCGGGCTGCGGCCCGGCTGGCTGGCCGCGGGGGTGGCCGCCGTGCTGGTCGCGCTCGTCGCCGGGGTGTCGCTCGGCCCGGTCAGCCTGCCCCCCGGCAGCGTCGCCGCCGAACTGCTCAACCTCCTGCCCGGGGTACGCCTCGACAGTGGACTGAGCGAACGCGAGATCGCCATCGTCACCGAGCTGCGGCTGCCCCGGGTCGTGCTCGGGCTGCTCGTCGGTGGCCTGCTCGCCCTGGCCGGCGGCTGCTACCAGGGCGTGTTCCGCAACCCGCTGGCCGACCCGTACCTGCTCGGGGTGGCGGCCGGCGCCGGCCTCGCCGTCACCGCCGTGATCTCCCTCGGAGCCGTGGCGGGCGGCGCGCCGACCGGGCTGCCGCTCACCGTCCCCCTCGCCGCGTTCGTCGGCTCGCTCGGCGCGGTCGCCATGACGTACCTGCTCGGGGTCGCCGGCGGGCGGGGGCGCTCCACGGCCACACTGATCCTGGCCGGGGTGGCCGTCTCCGCGTTCCTCTCCGCCGGGCAGACCTACCTGCTCCAGCGCAACTCCGACAGCATCCAGCAGGTCTACTCGTGGTTGCTCGGCCGGCTGGCCACCGCCGGTTGGCACGACGTCCGGCTGGTCCTGCCGTACTTCCTGCTCACCACGGTCGTCGTGCTGCTGCACCGGCGCGAGCTGGACGTCCTCTCCGTCGGCGACGACGAGGCCCGCAGCCTCGGCCTGCACCCGCAGCGCTCCCGCTACCTGCTGATCGCCGCCGCCTCGCTCGGCACCGCCGCCGCCGTCTCCGCGTCCGGGCTGATCGGCTTCGTCGGGATCATCGTCCCGCACACCGTGCGGCTGCTCGCCGGGTCCAGCTACCGGGTGATCCTGCCGCTGTCGCTGCTCTTCGGCGGGGCGTTCCTGGCGCTGACCGACGTGGTCGCCCGGACCGCCGCCGCGCCCGCCGAGGTGCCCATCGGCGTGGTCACCGCGCTGCTCGGCGGTCCGTTCTTCGTCCTGGTGCTACGCACCGCCCGTCGGGTGCTGACGTGACCGCCGCGTCGACCGGGGGCGCATCGGCCTCCCCGCCCGCCGGTCCGCCACCGGGCGCCCCGCCCGCCGTCGAGGTGCGGGACCTGCGGGTCAGCCTGGACGGCACGCCGATCCTGGCCGGCGTCGACCTGACCGTCGAGCGGGGCGAGTGGGTCACCGTGATCGGCCCGAACGGCGCCGGCAAGTCGACCCTGCTGCGCGCCCTCGGCGGCCTGCTGCCCGCGCCGGGCGCGATCCGCATCTTCGGTACGCCGAGCGAGGCGCTGCGCCGCCGCGACCGGGCCCGGGTGGTGGCCACCGTCGCGCAGTCCCCCGTCGTCCCGGCCGGCATGACCGTCTTCGACTACGTGCTGCTCGGCCGCACCCCGTACGTCCCCCCGTTGGGCCGGGAGTCCGCCGCCGACCTCGCCGCCGTGCGGGACGTGCTGACCCGCCTCGACCTCGACGGCTTCGGCCGTCGCGAGCTGGCCACCCTGTCCGGCGGCGAGCGGCAGCGGGTCTTCCTGGCCCGGGCGCTGGCGCAGGGGGCGACCCTGCTGCTGCTCGACGAGCCGACCAGCGCGCTCGACATCGGCCACCAGCAGGAGGTGCTCGAACTGGTCGACCAGCTCCGCCGCGCGCACGGTCTCACCGTCCTCGCCACCATGCACGACCTCTCCCTGGCCGGCGAGTACGCCGACCGGATGGTCCTGCTCGCGGCGGGCCGGGTCGCCGCCGCCGGCCCGCCACGCGACGTGCTCACCGAGGACCTGCTGGCGAGGCACTACCGCGCCTCGGTCCGGGTCCTGCCCGGCGAGCACGGCCCCCTGGTGGTCCCGGTCCGCCCCCGCTGAGGTGTAAGGAAGGGCCCCCTGTTAACGCATTCTGTATAGGAAGGGGCCCCTGCAATCAAAGCCGCCCGCCTTGCGCAGCCGCCCGCCGGAACGGAGCCGCCCGCCTTGCGGAGCCGCCGGCCGTCAGCCGCGCGCGGGCCGGGTGATCACGGAGAACAGCGCGCCCTGCGGGTCGCGCAGCGCGGCGAGGCGGCCCTGCGGGGTGTCGTGCGGCGGCACCAGGACGGAACCGCCCAGCCCGGTGGCGCGGGCGGCGGCGTCGTCGGCGTCGGCCACGGCGAAGTACACCGTCCAGTACGCCGGCAGGTCGGCCGGGAAGTCGTCGGCCAGCGGCGGCATCATCCCGCCGACGATCCGTTCGCCGCACCGCCAGCCGGTGTAGGAGGGGCGGGTGGTCCCGCCCGTCTCCGGCGGGACCGGGCCCGCCGGCTGCTCCTCCGGACGCCAGCCGAAGACCAGCTCGTAGAAGACCTTCGCGCCTTCCGGGTCGGGCGTGACCAGCTCGTTCCAGCTCATCGCACCGGGGGTGTCGAACAGCTCCGCCCCGGGGTGGGCCATCGGCTGCCAGACGCTGAACACCGCGCCGGCCGGGTCGGCGAAGACCGCCATCCGCCCCTGGTCGAACACGTCGAACGGACCGACCAGCACCTGCCCCCCGGCCGCCTCGACCCGGGTCGTGACGAGGTCCGCATGGTCGGTCGCCACGTACGTCGACCAGATCGGCACCTGGTCGGGCGCGGCCGGCGGCCCGGCCCCGGCCACCGCGCGCCCGCCGAGCAGGAAGGTGGTGTAGCCGGCGGCCTCCGGCTGCGGGGCGATCCGGGTGGTCCAGCCGAACAGCTCCGGGTAGAAGCGCCGGGCGTCCGCCAGGCCCGGGGTGGCCAGGTCGGCCCAGCACGGCGTGCCCGGCGGCGGCGGGACGCTGCTCACGCTGCCCTCCCTCCACAGGTGGCGGCCCGGCGGGACGCCCTGCCCGCATCCTGGCACCGTCACCCGATGGAACGGGCGGGAACGGGACGAAACGCCCCGGCCGGGCGGCGGGCCCGGTCCCTTGCCGGCGACCGCCGGCCCCGTCCGTTACAGGGCCGCCGGCCCCGACCCGCGCCCACGGGCGCTCGCCGGCCACCTGACCGGGCGTCTCAGCGGAAGCGGCGGCCCTCGTCGCGCCGGTACGCCCAGCCGGCGAGCGCCGCCAGCGCCACCACCCAGACGCCGAGCATCAGCACCGACACCGGCGCGGGACGCCAGTCGCCGACCGCCGCCCACATCAGCTCGACCGCGCCCCGCGTCGGCAGGTACGGCGCGATCGCCCTGACGAAGGCGGGCGCGGCGTCCGGGGCGGAGAGCAGCCCGCCGCCGAACGCCAGCGGGAAGAAGACGATCTGCGCGACCACGATCGCCGCCTTGCTCGGCAGCGCGTACCCGATGGCGAGCCCCATCAGCGTGAACGGCACGGAGATCAGCCCGACCACGGCCACGGCCAGGCCGAACGCCCCGGGGCTGATCCGGGCGTCGGTGAACAGCGCCGCGATCACCACCACCGGGAGCAGGGAGAGGAAGGTCAGCGCCAGGCCCGCGAGCACCCGTCCGGCGAAGGCCGGCGCCGCCCCGGCCGGCAGGGTCCGGGTGTACGGGTTCCAGGGCTGGTCGCGGTCCTCGGCCACGCCCACGCCGTACTGGAAGATGTTGGCGCTCATCACCGCGAACGTGACCATCGCGGCGGTGGCGTAGGTGGCGCCCGTCGGGTCGTCCCCGGCGAACGGGACCACGAAGAAGAGCATCGCCACGGCCGGGAAGAAGGCGCTGCCGAAGACCGCCACCGGGATGCGGAGCGTCTGCAACAGCTGGTAGCGGGCGTGCACGAGGGCGAGTCTCACGGGGGCGGTCTCCTCACGCGGCGGTCGGGGTGGCGGTGCCCTGCCCACCCCGGGTGGCTGGCCCGTGTCCTCCGGGGGTGGCTGGCCCGTGCCCGCCGGGGGAGGTGATGGCCAGGAACGCCTCCTCCAGCGAGGTGGGGCGCACCTCCAGGTCGCGGAAGGCCACCCCGCTGGTCACCAGCTCCCGGACCAGCCGGTCGGAGTCGCTGGTGAGCAGGTGGGTGCGGTCGTCGACCCGCTCGACCCGGACCACGCCCGGCAGGTCGGGCAGGTCGCCCGCGACCAGGCTGACCCGGCGTACGCCGACCACCGAGCGGATCGCCGCCGTGCTGTCGTCGGCCAGCACCCGCCCCTGCCCGATCACCACCACCCGGTGCGCCAGCGCCTCCACCTCCTCCAGGTAGTGACTGCTCAGCAGCACCGTGCCGCCGTCGGCGTGGAAGCCGCGGATCGCCTCCCACAGCGTGTGCCGGGCCTCGACGTCCAGCCCGGTGGTCGGCTCGTCGAGGAGCACCAGCCGGGGCCGCCCGACGAAGGCGAGCGCCACGGCCAGCCGCCGGCGCTGGCCGCCGGAGAGCCCGCCGGTCTGCCGGCGTACCTGGTCGGCGAGGCCGAACCGGTCGAGCAGCTCGCCCCGGGGGACCGGGTCCGGGTAGTGCGCGGCGACGAAGTCGACCACCTCGCCGACCCGGAGGGTGGCCGGCAGGCCGGTCTCCTGCGGGGTGACGCCGACCGCCAGGCGGTGAGCGGGGTCGCGGGGGTCGCCGCCGAACAGCTCGACCCGGCCGGCGGTGGGCCGGCGCAGCCCGACGAGCAGGTTGAGCAGGGTGCTCTTGCCGGCGCCGTTCGGCCCGAGCAGGCCGACCAGCTCACCCGCGCGCACGTCGAGGTCGACCCGGTCGAGGGCGAGCACGTCGCCGTACCGGCGGGTGGCCTGGTCGGCGCGGGCGAGGATCATGAACGCTCCTTCTCAGCGGTCGGTCGGACCAGCGCGGGCGCAGCGGTCGGTCGGACCGGCCCCGGCTCAGCGGTCGGTCGGACCGGCCCCGGCTCAGCGGGGCGGCCGGACCAGCGCCGGAGCGGGCCGGACCAGCGCCGGGCCGCCCGGGGCCGGGGTCGGGGTCGCCGGGAGTTCCCCGGTCGCGCCCCGGGACCGGGCGGCGGCCGGACCGGACAGGGCGGTGACCAGGAACGCGCCGGTGGCGGCCCCGATCGGGTCGGGCTGGCCGGGCACCTGGTAGTGTGTGACGTTCGTGCCGAGCGTCACCTGGCGGGAGCCGTCGGGGGCGTGCAGCGAGATCGTGGCGTGCCCGAAGACCACCCCGTCGTGCCCCCAGAACCGGCCGCCGGGCAGCGCCAGCCACAGCAGGCCGAGGCCGTACCCGCCGGCCTCCGGCTGCGCCGGGTCCAGCGGCACGGTGGTCCGCATCCGGGCCAGCTCGGCCGGGCGCAGCAGCCGGCCCCCGAGCAGCGCGCGGAAGAACCGGTTGAGGTCCTCCGCCGTGGAGACCAGCGCGCCGGCCGTCCACGCCCACGACATGTTCGCCACGCTGAAGTCGCGGAGCTGGCCGTCGTACCAGGGCAGGTACGCCTTGCTGTGCGGCCCGGCGATCCGGGTGCGCCGCCCCGGGAAGTACGTCTGGCGCAGCCCCAGCGGCCGGATGACCCGCCGGTGCACCTCGTCGGCCGCGCTGCGGCCGGTCACCCGCTCGACGACCAGGCCGGCGAGGATGTAGTTGGTGTTCGAGTACGCGAACCCCGCCCCCGGCGCCCCGGTGCGGGGCTCGCCGAGCCCGATCCGGGCGAGCTGGTCCGGGGGGAACGTGGTGAACCGGAGCCGCTCGACGTCGTAGCCGCTGGTGAACAGCACGGTGTCGTAGTCGCCGATGCCGCTGGTGTGGTTGAGCAGCATCGCGACGGTGACCCCGGGCACGGCGTACTGCGGGAGATAGTGGCCGAGCGGGGCGTCCAGCGCCACCCGGCCCTCGCCGGCCAGGCGCAGCAGCGTGGCGGCGACGAACGTCTTCGTGATGCTGCCGACCCGGTGCTGGAAGCCGGGCCGCATCGACCGGCCGGTGTCGAGGTCGGCGACGCCGCTCGCGCCGCGCCACCGGTCCCGGCCGTCGCGGGCCTCGGCGAACGCCCCCACCATGCCGGTGTCGGTGATCGCGCCGATCCCGGCGTCGAGCGCGTCCGCCGGCAGCCGCCCCGCCGCCGCTCCCGACCCGGTGGCCGCGCCCGATCCGTCGGCTGCGGCCGGCCCGGCGGGCGTGGCGGCCCCGGCGGGTGCGGCCGTCGCCGGGGCGGCGGCCAGCAGGGGCGTGGCCGCCAGCGCGGTGCCGGCCCCGGCGAGCAGGAGATCGCGGCGTGACAGGTGCATGCTGCCTCCCAGGCGGACGAGGTGCACCCATCATCACCGACCGCCACAACCCACCCCACCGATGGTGTCTCGGCGGTAAGAAGGGGACCCTTCTCGACCGTATGCGTTAACAGGGGGCCCTTCCTTACAGCGGGGCGGGGAGCGGGGCGGTGTGCAGCACCGTCAGGCGGGAGACCGCCCGGGTCAGCACCACGTACAGCCGGTGCAGCCCGCGCGGCTCGGCCGCCACGATCGCCGCCGGCTCCACGGTGACCACGTGGTCGTACTCCAGGCCCTTGACCAGCGTCGCCGGGACCACCGTGACCCGCGCCGAGGCCGCCACGTCGTCGGCGGTCGCGGTGTCGATCCCGCCGGCGGCCAGCGCCTCCCGCAGTGCGCCGACCGCGTCGTCGGCGGCGATCACCCCGACCGAGCCGTCGTGGGCCAGCGCCGCCCGCACCTCGTCCACCGTCGCCGCCACCAGGTCATCCACCGTACGCACGTCCAGCTCGCCGTCGCGGCGCAGCGACTCCGCCGGGGGTACGTCCACCGCGAGCGCCGGCAGCAGCCGGTTGGCGAACGCCACCACGGCGGCGGGCACCCGGAAGCCGACGCTCAGCGGCACCACCGTCGCGTCCGGCTTGCCCAGGTGGGCCAGGGACTCCCGCCAGTCGCGGGCGGCCCACGGGGCGGTGCCCTGCGCCAGGTCGCCGAGCAGCGTGATCGACCCGTGCTCGCTGCGCCGGGCGATGGCTCGGCACTGCATGGGGGAGAGGTCCTGCGCCTCGTCGACCACCACGTGCCCGAAGCCGGCGGGGCGCTCCAGCAGCCCGGCGGCCTCGTCGACGAGCACCGCGTCGGCGGCCGTCCACTTCGTCGCCTTCGGGGTGCGCGGCGGCTTCGCCCAGGTCAGCAGCGCCTGCTCGGCCCCGGTGAGGACGCCGTCGGCGGCCGCGGCGAGCGCCGTCGGGTCGGCGAGCAGCCCGTGCACCAGCCCCTCCGGGGTGAGCGCCGGCCAGACCGCGTCCAGGAAGTCGGCGACGGGACGGCACCTGCCCATCCGGCGCAGCCAGGCGTCGCCGGGCGACTCGGCCCGGCGGGCCTCGGCCTGGCGTTGCAGCAGGCCCACCACCCGGGCCCGGACCCGTTCCCGGCCGGTGGCGTACGGCAGCCCCTCCCGGCGGGTCTCCTCGACCACTCGATGCAGCGGGTCGAGGCCGATCCGCCAGCGGAACGAGCCGTCGGAGACCATGATCGGCTCGGTCGGGGCGGCGATCCGGGCCTCGACGGCCCGCCGCAGCACCTCGGCCATCCGCGCGTCGTGCTTGAGCGCCGCCTGGGTCGGGTCCTCCACCGCCCGCACCGGTACCCGGGCGATCAGGTCCTCCACGGTCGCCTGCTCGACCTCGACCTCGCCGAGCGCCGGCAGCACCGCCGCGATGTAGGACAGGAACGCCCGGTTCGGCCCCACGATCAGCACCCCGGACCGGCGCAGCCGCTCCCGGTGCAGATAGAGCAGGTACGCCGCCCGGTGCAGGCCGACGGCCGTCTTCCCGGTGCCGGGCGCCCCCTGGACGCAGATCGAGGCGGCCAGATCGGCGCGGACCAGTTCGTCCTGCTCCGGCTGGATGGTGGCGACGATGTCGCGCATCGGGCCGACGCGGGGGCGCTCGATCTCGGCGGTGAGGATGCGGCTGGCGGTGCCCAGCTCCTCGCCCCGGTCCAGGTGTTCGTCCTCGAAGCTGGTCAGCGCCCCGGCGCTGAAGCCGAAGCGGCGGCGCACGGTCACGCCCTGCGGGTCGCGGGCGCTGGCCCGGTAGAACGACCGGGAGATCGGGGCCCGCCAGTCGAGCACCATGGGCTCGCCGAGATCGTCGGTGACGTGCCGGCGGCCGATGTGGTGCTCCTCGTCGCCGAACGTGAGCCGCCCGAAGAACAGCGGGGTGTCGGGCTGGTCGGCCAGCTCGGCGACGCGGCGGGACAGGGTGCGCCCCAGGGTCTCCGCCGTGTACGCGTCACCGGCGACGTTGTGGCCGGTGGCGAAGAGGGCCTCGGTGCGTTCGCGCATGCGGGTCAGCGCGGCGCGGGACGCGTCCAGGTGGGCCCGTTCGGCGGCCAGCTCGGTGTCCAGGGACATGGGGGCGTGCGGGGTCATCCGACCTACTCCTCGGCGCGGGGGACAACACTGCCGCTCGCGTTTCCGGCAACGATGGCCGGCGCGGGGACGTCCGCTGCGGTGCTCGACACCTCGGCCGTCGGCGGGGAAAACAGCCTACTCCTCCCCACCCACTCGGCTCAGCCGCTTTACCCACCCACCACCCACCCCACCCACCCACCCCACCCCGAGCCCGGTGATCAAGAGAAAAGCGTCAGAGTCGATCTCTGCGATGACGCAAACCTCTTGATCGCTGGGCTCGGGGTGGGGGTGGGGTGGGGGTGGGGTGGGTCGTTTCGCGGGGGCGAGCACGAATGTGCCCTTTCTCGGCGGCCTCGGTCAGGCCCTCGGCGCAGAGCAGGAACAACGCGCCGAAAGGTGAACCCGCCAGCGCGTCGCGTCATCGTCCAGCCCGGCCGTCGGGCCGCCAACCTGCGCCCCGGCTGAGCCGCCACCCCCTGACGATTCCTCTGACCTGAGCATCCGGCCAGGGTCGCAGCGCCTCCAGGGCGGCGGCCGTGTGGACTAGCAGGTGTTCGTGGCGGTGGCGGGCGACGATCTGGAGGCCGACCGGGGTGCCGTCGGGGGCGAACCCGGCCGGGACGCTTGCGGTGGGGTGTCCACTGAGGTTGAACGCCCAGGTCAGCGCCACGCTCATCCGGTCGCCCGGCCCGGCGTGGCCGTGCGCCGGGTCGGGGGTGGTGGGGGTGAGCAGCAGGTCGGCGACGGCGAAGAGCCGCGCCAGGCGCGCGTCGTTGCCGGCCCGCAGGCGCGCGGCGGCGGCCCGGTCGTCGGGCGCTCGCAGGGCCCGCCAGGCGGGCGCGGGGTCGGCGAGCGTCAGGTCGTGCGCGACCCATCGGAGGAGGCCCGCGTCGGCGAGCCGGCCGGCGGCGGCACGGGCGGGCCCCGCGACGGCGGGGTCGACCTCGGCGTGGCCGAGCGTGGTCGACCAGACCGCCCGCAGCGGCCCGCCGCCGGCAGGGTCGAGGTCGTGCCGGCCGACGGCTGCGCGGAGGCCGCCGCGAGCCTGGCCGGCGAGGCGGGTGCCGAGAAGGGCGTCGAGATAGGCGGCGGCATCGGCGACCGTACGCGCCAGCGGGCCCGGCGCGTTGAGCCCGGCGGCGTCGGAGGCGGGCAGCAGCCCGTTGGTGATCTTGATGCCGACGACGCCGCACCAGGCGGCGGGGATGCGCACCGAGCCGGCCCCGTCGTTGCCGGTGGCGAGGGGCACGAGCCCGGCGGCGACGGCGGCCGCCGACCCGGCCGACGACCCGCCGGGCGTACGGTCGGCGCGCCAGGGGTTGGCGGTGGGGCCCCGGTCGGTGTGGCCCCACGTCTGCCACGGCGTGCCCCGGGGTACGGCGGTGGCCCCGACCGGGATGCAGCCGGCGGCGACGAGCCGGCGGGCCTGGAGCGAGTCGACCCCCTCGGTGGCCTTGACGCCCAGCGGCACGCCGGCCAGCGGCAGCGGTCCGGCGGCGAGGGCGCGCTCCAACTCGCGGGCGGCGTGCCGGGCCCGCTCCGGCCAGGTCTCGCGGAAGGCCCGCAGCGTGCCGTCGGCGGAGCCGATGCGGGCCAGGGCCGCCTCGACGACGTCGACCGGGCGGAGCCGGCCGGCGTTGACCAGCTCGGCGATCTCGACGGCGCTCCGGGGTGCGGCGGGATCAGCGGAGGAGGCAGGGCCGCCGGGCACGGGGGCACCGTTGGAGCAGGCCGCGCTGCCGGGCGCGGCGGGGCCGTCGGAGTGGGCCGGGCTGCCCGGTGTGGCGGGACCGCCGGGGGCGACTGGGTCGCCGGGGGTGGCGGTGTCCATCACGGGGCCTCGCTCGTCGCCGTGCCGGCGGTCGCGCTCCGCGCCGCCGTCGAGGTGCCGCCGTCGAGCGTAGCGGCGGGGCCGATGGCAGGCGCGGGTGGCGGGCGGGATCATGGGGGCATGAGCGAGGCACCGCCCGAGCGGCAGCGGGTGACGATCAGCGATCCGCAGGTGATGCGCGCCTTGGCCCACCCGGCGCGGCTCGCGATCATGGAACATCTCGCCTCGATCCAGTCGGGGGCCACCGCCACCGAGTGCGCGGAGATCGCCGGCCTGTCGCCGAGCGCGACCAGCTACCACCTGCGCGAGCTGGCGAAGTTCGGCCTGATCGAGCAGGCCCCGAGCCGGGGGGACGCCCGGGAGCGGGTGTGGCGGGCGTTCAGCCCGTCGTACGACGTGGAGGCGGGGCAGGAGGCCGGTTCCGAGGCGCGGGCCGCCGAGCTGGCTCTCGTGGAGGCGCACCTGGCCCGGGACGCGCAGCGCACCCGGGAGTGGTTCCGCCGGATGGCCGGGGAGCCGACGGAGTGGTATCGCGCCGGGTCGTTCAGCGACACCGTGCTGCTGCTCACCGCCGAGGAGCTGTCGGCGCTCAACGAGGCGGTCCAGGATCTGCTGGCACCCTACCGGCGTCGGCTGCGGACCGATCCGCCGGCCGGGGCGCGTTCCGTGGCCATCCAGTACCGGTCGGTGCCCGTGGACTGAACGGGCGGCGACGGGGATTGCCCACACCGGGTGTGAAGGATTATTTTCGAAGTATGTCCTTCGCATCTGGTCGGTCGCGCTGGCCCGACGTCTGGCTCGCCACTGCCGCCCGGGGCATCTCCAGCTGCGGCGACTTCCTGGCCGCGAGCACGCTCACCCTCGCCCTCCAGTCCGCCGGGGCCGGCGGCCCGGCCGTGGCGGGGCTGCTGATCGCCGCCAGCCTGCCGCTCGTCGCCCTCGCCCCGCTGACCGGCCGGCTCGCCGACCGGGTGGACTCCCGCACCCTGCTCGTCGCGGCCGGCGTGGTCCAGGCGGCGATCTGCCTCGCCCTCGCGTACGCCGGACACCCGGCCCTGGTGATCGCCTTGGTGGCGCTGCTGGCCGCCGGGCTCGCGGTCACCCAGCCGGTGCTCGCCGCCCTCGTCCCGGCGATGGTCACGCCCGGGGACCTGCCCCGGGCCAGCGCGCTGAACCAGACGGCCGGCACGCTCGGCGCGCTGGCCGGCCCGGCGCTGGCCGGGCTGCTGGTGGGGCAGTTCGGCACCCGCGTGCCGCTGCTGCTGGACGCCGTCAGCTACCTCGCCCTGGTGGCCGCCGGCCTGCTGATCCGCACCCGTCGGGGCGGCGCCCGCCCGGCCACCACCAAGCCCCGCCCGGCCACCAAGCCCCAACCGACCGCCAAGCCCCGCCCGGCCGTCAAGCCCCAACCGACCGCCAAGCCGCGCCCGGCCGCCGACGCCCACCCGACGCCGGCCCCCGACGGGCCGGCCCGGGGCTGGCGGCTGCGCCCCGACCGGCTGCTGTTCGCCATGGTGGCCTCGCTCGCCGGGGTGGTCGGCGCGGTCGGGGCGATCAACGTGATCGAGGTGTTCTTCATCCGGGAGACGCTGGGCAGCTCCACCACCGTCTACGGGCTCGTCACCGGGGCCTGGCCGCTGGGCATCGTGGCCGGGGCGTGGGCACTCGCCCCGCTGACCCGCCGGCTCACCGACGACGGTCGGCTGCTCGGCGTGGGGCTGCTCCTGCTCGGCGGGTGCTGCCTCGCGGTGCTGGTCTCCGCCGCCGTGCCGTCCGCCTGGTTGCTGGTGCCGATCTGGCTGCTCGGCGGGCTGCTCAACGGCGGCAACAACGTCGTCAGCAACGTGCTGCTGGCCCGCCGGGTGCCCGAGGCGGCGCGCGGCCGGGCGTACGCCGTGCTCGGCGCGGCCGTGCAGGGCGCGGGCATGGTCGGTCTCGCGGTCGGCGGCCTGCTGCTCGACCTGGCCGACCCCCGGCCGCTGGTGGCGGCGTGCGGCACCGTGGGGTTGCTCGCGGTGGCCGCCTTCGCCGTCCCGGTCCTCCGCGCGGCCCGCGCCGACCGGGCCGCGGACGGCCCGGGGCAGCGGCGCGGGGCGGCCCGCGCGGCGGGTGCTAAGCCGTGAGCGACTGCCGGATCCGCGCGTACTCGGCGGCCATCTCCGGATCGGCCAGGAAGTCGTCGAGCTCGGCCGAGACCCGGTAGTCGACCTCCTCCAGGGAGCGGATGGCGAGCTCGTACAGTTCGCCGCGCCGGTGCTCCTCCAGGTAGGTGGTCCAGTGTTCGAGCGCGGTGAGGACGATCAGCAGGCCGGGGTCCATGTCGCCGTCGGCGAGGGTGCCCTCGTCGATGCGGTCCAGGAGGGCGCGCAGTTCGGCCGCGCCGGCCGTGGTGACGGTCTCCAGGGCGGTGGCCAGCGCCGCCCGGGCGTCCTCGTCGAGGTCCTCCTCGTCGGCCTCGTCCACCAGGTCGGCGGTGGTCAGGCGGGTGATGGTCGCCAAGCCGAAGGCGTGCAGTTCGTCCTCGCCGGCGGCGTCGATCAGCTGCTGGATGGCCTTCTCGACCTCTTGGTAGCGCATCGCGTCAGGGTAGTGGCCGGCGGCGGACGCCCGGCGGCCGGTGCCGGCGGTGACCACGGCCGCCGGCCCGCCCGGCTCCTGCCGCGCCCCGGTGTCGGCCCACGGAACGGGCCACCCGGAAACCCGGGTGGCCCGCTCCCGCGTCGTCACGGTCAGAGGTTCAGGCTCCAACTGTTGAGGTAACCGGTGTCGAGGCTCGCCGCGTCCTGGACCCGCAGCCGCCAGCTCCCGTTCGCCACCTCCGAGGAGAGGTTCACGGTGTACGTCTGGTCGATGTTGTCGGTGCCACCGCCGGAGCGGTTGTGCAGCACGTACGCGCTGCCGTCCGGCGCGACCAGGCTGACCACCAGGTCACCGATGTAGGTGTGCACGATGTGCACCTCGACCTTGCTCGCGGTCGAGGGGGTCGCCGCGCAGCCGCTGATCACGATGGCGCTCTCCACCGTCGTGTTGTCGGCGATCGCGACGTCGGTGCCGTTCGTGCCGGAGCAGCCCGGCAGCCCGTTCACCGTGAGGCTCAGCGTGGTGGTCCGGGCGACCGAGGGGGAGGTGCCCACCAGCGTGATCGCCACCGTGCCGCTGCCGGCGGTGGCGGCGGCGGTGACCGTGACCGTGGTCGACCCGCCGGCGGTGACCGACGACGGCGCGAACGACACGCTCACCCCGGCCGGCAGCGGGCCGGTCGAGAAGGTGACCTGCTCGGCGGTGCCCCGGACGACCGTGGTGGCGACCGTGGCGGTGCCCGAGGTGCCCGGGTCCAGGGTCAGCGCCGCCGGGGTGGCCGAGACGGTGAAGTCGTTGGCCGCGCACGACTCGGTGCCGGTGACGTTCACCGACGTCCAGGCGGCCATCACCGCCTTGTACTCGGTGCTGCACAGGCCGTACAGGTCGGTGGCGGCCGACAGGCTGTGCAGGCGCGCGGTGTTGGTCGGCTGCGCGGTGTTCACGTAGCGGGTGTTCGACACGAAGTACGCGTCGAGCGCCCGGAACCAGATCTTCTCCGCCTTCTCCCGGCCGATCCCGGTCACCGGCGGGGCCGACCCGCACAGCGGCGAGGTGCCGTAGGGGGTGACGCCGGAGCCCTCGGCCAGGTTGAAGAAGAAGTGGTTGGCCACGCCCGAGGAGTAGTGCACGTCGAGGCTGTTGGTGCCGGTCGACCAGCAGCCGTGCGACTTGCCGTCCAGCGTCGGGTCGTACATGTAGCGCAGCGGGGTGCCGTTGCCGTTGATGTTGATCTTTTCGCCGACCTGGTAGTCGCCCGGGTCGACCGGGGTGTTGGCGTAGAACTCCACCATGTTGCCGAAGATGTCGCTGGTGGCCTCGTTCAGGCCGCCGGACTCGCCCGAGTAGGTCAGGCCGCCGGGGACCACGTTCTCGGTGACGCCGTGGGACATCTCGTGGCCGGCGACGTCGAGGGCGACCAGCGGCCGGGCGTTGCCCGCGCCGTCGCCGTAGGTCATCTGCGCGCCGTCCCAGAAAGCGTTGACGTACGCGTTGCCGTAGTGCACCCGGCTCGGCACGCCGGTGCCGTTGCCGAAGATGCCGTTGCGGCCGTGCACCTCGGTGAAGTAGTCGAAGGTCGTGGCCGCGCCGAAGTGCGCGTCGACCGCGGCGGACTGCCGGTTCGAGGTCGCGCCGGTGCCCCACACGTTGTCGGCGTCGGTGAAGGTGGTGCAGGTCGAGGTGCCGTTGTTCATGTCGCAGGTGCGCCCGTTGCCCCGGGTCGGGTCGATCATGCTGTACGTCGAACCGGACAGGGTGGTGTCGATCGAGACCGGGCCGGCGTAGATGCTGTTGCCGGTGCCGACGACGGACTCGATCTCGTCGAAGGAGCCGATCCGGGCGCCGGTCAGCGCGTCACTGATCACGTGCAGCCTGGCGGGGGTCTGGCCGTCCGGGGCCCAGCCGGTCACCACCGTCTCCCAGGCGAGCCGCCCGGTTCCGCTGCTGGCGTCGACGAACAGCTCCGCCGGGCCGGTGCCGGTGACCCTGCCGGAGAACCCGGCGACCGCGGCCTTGCGGGCCTTCGCGGCGCTGATCTTCGGGGTGGTGGCGAGGCTCAGCGGGGCGGCCAGGCCGACCGAACTCCCCGCGTAGTCGCCGTCGGCCTCGGTGCGGATGACGACGTCCCCGCCGTAGACGCGGAGCCCGTCGTAGGTGCGGGTGTAGCGGACCACGCCCCGGCCCTCGGCGTCCCGCTTGCTGCTGTGCACCGTGTAGCGGTCCTTCGCCGAGGACCTGACGGCCCGGGAGTGCTCCTTCAGGGCGGTGTCGGCGGCGGCGACCAGCGCCGGTCCCGGGGTGGATGGCGGGGCGGCGGACGCGCTCGTGGTGGTGACCACGAGGCCGCTGCCGACCAGCATGGTGACGCCGGCCAGCGCCAGGGCTGATCTCAAGATGACCTCCCCAATACGAGATGCACTCGCATCTGTCGATAGCGAGATCCTCGTCCGCCGGGGACGGACTGGGAATACGGTCATCGATGGATAAACATACCGACTTGTCCATCCCGGCGGTGGTATGACCGGCGGGCCGCCATGGTCGACGGGAGGGGCGACGGGCGCGACGCCGTGCGGGATTGGCCACTCCGCGGCCCACCCGCTGAGCCCGGCCGGCAGGGCGGGGATACGGTCGCAGCATGGCTGACCGCATCGCCCGTCCCCGGGTCGGACACATCCAGTTCCTGAACTGCCTGCCGATCTACTGGGGCCTGATGCGTTCCGGCGCGCTGATCGACGTCGACCTGCACAAGGACTCGCCGGACCGGCTGAGCGCCGCGCTGGTCGCCGGTGACCTGGACATCGGGCCGATCTCGCACGTCGAATACCTGCGCCACGCCGACGAGCTGCTGCTCCTGCCCGACCTGGCGGTCGGCAGTGACGGCCCGGTGCTCTCGGTCAACATGGTGTCCACCAGGCCCCTCGCCGAGCTGGGCGGCGGCCGGGTGGCCCTCGGCTCGACGTCGCGCACCGGCGTCCTGCTCGCCCGGCTGCTGCTCGGCGAGCGGTACGGCGTCCACCCCGACTACTTCCGCTGCCCGCCCGACCTGACGCAGATGCTGCTGGAGGCGGACGCCGGGGTGCTGATCGGCGACGTGGCGCTGCGGGCGCTGTACGAGGCCCCGCAGCGGGGGCTGGAGGTCACCGACCTCGGGCAGGCCTGGCGGGACTGGACGGGGCTGCCGATGGTCTTCGCCGTCTGGGCGGTGCGCCGGGAGTTCGCCGCCGCCCACCCCGGCCTGGTCAAGGAGGTGCACGAGGCGTTCCTGCGCTCCCGCGACCTGTGTCTGGCCGAGCTGGACCAGGTCGCCGAGGCCGCCGCCCGGTGGGAGTCGTTCGACGCCGCCACCCTGGCCACGTACTTCCGGGCGCTGGACTTCTCGCTCGGCGAGCGGCAGGTGGCCGGGCTGCGCGAGTTCGCCCGCCGGGCCGCCGAGATCGGCGAGGCCCCGCCGCTGCCGGCGGACGGCCCCCGGTTCTTCGCCGGCTGAGGCAGCCGACCCGGCGTCCGCCGGGACCGACCGCCGCCCGGTCCGGTGCACGCCGCGACCGCCGCCGGGAGGAGACGGTCGCGGGGCACGCGTCAGGTGCCGGAGCGCAGCACCGCCTCGGTGATCTTCTGGCAGTTCTTCATGCCGTACTCGTAGCCCATGTTGATCGGGTAGCGGACCATCACGCCCATCGTCCAGTTGTCGCCGATGGCCAGGCAGTTGATGTGCATCTCCTGCTCGCGGGTCCGGTCGATCCAGCCGTTCTTGATGGCGATCTTCTTCCGCTCGGCCGCCGGGAACGCCTTGCGGATGCCGAAGTCACCGGAGCCGCGCACCAGCCGCATCTCGTTGATCAGCCACTTGGTCCACTCCGGCCCGGCCGCCCGCCCGTCCTTGATGCAGGCGCCGAGGCGCGCCGTGTCCCGGGGCGAGAGGTTCGTCCGGCTCCAGCCGCCGTCGGCGGCGACGCTGCTGTCGGTGGTCTTGCAGATGGAGATCATCCGCTTGATCGACGCGGACCGGCCCACGGAGTTGTAGAACTGCTCGGCGCGGGTGTTGTCACTGTCGCGGATGATCAGGCTGGCGTCGGCGAGCTTGGCGTCGCTGGGCTTCTGCCCCGCCTCGTCGGTGCGTCGCAGGTAGTCGGCGACGATCCAGGACTTGATCAGCGACGCGGTGGTGCTGGTCTCGTCCATGTTCTTCGAGCCGATGATCTCGCCGGTGCGGGTGTCCAGGACGCTCCAGGCGTACCAGCCCTCGATGTCGAGGTCGATCTGCTTGTCGGCGAACGGCAGCGGCTCAAGCGTCGGCGAGGGGCTGGGCGAGGCGGTGGGACGCGACTTACGGTCCGAGGCCGTGTCGGCGGCGCGGTCGACGGGCGCGGACGCGTCGCCCCACTGCGCGGCGGCGGTCGACGCCATCGGCGAGCCGGGCAGCAGCCGCAGCGACACCAGCACGAGCCCGATCAGGACGGCCGCGACCGCGATCAGCCGCAGCGGCGACGCCTCGCCCCGCGCCGGGCCCTTGCGCGCCGAGCCCTCCCGCGCCGGGTCTCCACCGCCGGCCCGGCGGCGGCTGCCCGCCATCAGAGCTTGCCGATCGGCTGCTGCGGCACCTTCAGGGCGGCGCCGGGCTGGGGGGTGACCAGCTGGGTGGTGACGCTGGCGCAGACCTTCGCACCGTACGACAGCCCCAACTTCTGCGGGTAGCGCAACATGACGGCGAGGCTCCACTTCTCGGTGACCGCAAGACAGTTCACGTGCCAGTTGCCGTCGTAGTTCAACGGTGTCCAGCCGTTCTTGATGCTGACCGGCCCCTGGGCCTTGATCTCGGCGGGCAGGCCGTCGACGATGCCCCACTTGCCGCCGCCGGAGCGCTGCCGCTGATCCTTGACGCTGCCCCGCACCTTACTCATCTCGTCCAGCAGGTAGGGCGTCCACTTCGCGCCGGCGGCCTTGCCGTCGCCGATGCAGTCGCCGAGCCGGACGGCGTCGCGGGGGGACATCTGGGTGAAGCTCCACCACCCGATGTACGGGCGCACGTTGCCGGGTCCGGTGTCGGTCAGCCGGCAGATCTTGATCATCCGTTCGATCGAGTCTTCCCGGCCGGCAACTTTGTACAACAAGTTGGCGGCATCGTCGTCGCTGTCCCGGATGGCGGCGCTGATCGTCTTCTTCAGCGTGGCCGTCAGCTCCCTGCCGCCGAGCTGCCGCAGGTAGTCGGCCGCGAACCATGCTTTGATCATCGACTCGGTCGAGCTGGTCCTGGTCAGGTTCTTCGAGCCGGAGATGCTGCCGCTCTCGCGGTCCATCAGGGCCCAGGAGAAGAACTCGCCGGTGAAGTTCACCGAGACGGGGCCGGCGGCCAGGGTCGGCGGCGGCGGGGCGGTCGGCTCGGGGGCCGCCACGGCTTCCGCTTCGCCCCCGCCGGATCCGTCGTCGTCGCCGGAGAGCTTGGCGTACGCGGCGGGCACCAGCATGGCGCTGCCGACGAGGATCGCCACGACGGCGAGCACCAGGGCCACGCGAGGTCGCATGAGTGGGTGAGCTCCAGATGTCAGGGGCCGGGGGGACCGACTGCTTTCCGAACTGGTTCGTCCTGATCGCTGGGGGCCGGGGGAGTGGCCCGCGTCACACGCCGGCGGTCGTCGCAGCCGGTCGGTGTGACCGGGAAAGTCTACGTCCGGATGGCCGACACGCCAGGAACCGACGCCTGTCAAGTCGCTATGAAGGCGGGATTGTGACCTGTTATGCCGGTCTTGGGGGGATTCATCTCTGCTTAGTGACCCATGTCATACCTGCGCGCTGGCCTGGGTCAATACGAAAAGGGGTCGACCCGTGACGGAAGGTGTGTTTGGAAACCTGTGACACCCTCTGGTGTCGACGGGTGCGAGCTGTAACACTTGTGGTCATGTATGGCAACGACTTCTCCGCCCCGGAGGACGCGCCCGGCGGTGGCCTGCTCGGCGAGGTGGCGGCGGCGGAGGCGGCGCTGCGCGAGGCGGCGGCCCGGCAGCGGGGCGGCGACGCCCCCGGCCCCGACGCCGACCTGGAGGCATACTTCGCCGACGTCATCGACGCCGACCAGAAGATCGAGCCCCGTGACTGGATGCCCGAGGCGTACCGGAAGACGTTGATCCGACAGATCGCCCAGCACGCGCACTCCGAGATCATCGGGATGCAGCCGGAGGGCAACTGGATCAGCCGCGCCCCCTCGCTCAAGCGCAAGGCCATCCTGCTGGCCAAGGTCCAGGACGAGGCCGGGCACGGCCTCTACCTGTACGCCGCCGCCGAGACCCTCGGCGTCAGTCGGGACGAGCTGGTGCAGCTCCTGCTCGACGGGCGGCAGAAATACAGCTCGATCTTCAACTACCCGACCCTGAGCTGGGCCGACGTGGGGGTGATCGGCTGGCTGGTCGACGGCGCGGCGATCGTCAACCAGGTGCCGCTGTGCCGCTGCTCCTACGGCCCGTACGCGCGGGCCATGATCCGGGTCTGCAAGGAGGAGTCGTTCCACCAGCGCCAGGGCTACGAGATCCTGCACACCCTCGCCCACGGCACCCCGGAGCAGAAGGCCATGGCCCAGGACGCGGTGGACCGCTGGTGGTATCCGTCGCTGGCCATGTTCGGCCCGCCCGACGGCGACTCCACCCACTCCGCCCGGTCGATGGCGTGGAAGATCAAGCGGTTCTCCAACGACGAGCTGCGCCAGCGCTTCGTCGACATGTGCGTGCAGCAGGCAAAGATCCTCGGCCTCACCCTGCCCGACCCCGACCTGCGCTGGAACGAGCAGCGCCAGGCCTACGACTTCACCGAGCCGGACTACGCCGAGCTGATGCGGGTGATCTCCGGCGAGGGCCCGTGCAACCGGGAGCGGATGGAGCACCGCCGCCGCGCCCACGCCGAGGGCGCGTGGGTCCGCGAGGCCGCCGCCGCGTACGCCGCGAAGCGGTCGGCCGCGAGAGAGGTGGTGGCGGCATGAGCGGCATCGACAGCCCGAACCCGCTGTGGGAGGTCTTCGTGCGGGCCCGGCGCGGCCTGGCGCACACCCACGTCGGCAGCCTGCACGCCCCCGACGCCGAGCTGGCCCTGCGCAACGCCCGGGACCTCTACACCCGCCGCCAGGAGGGGGTGTCGATCTGGGTGGTGCCGGCCGCCGCGATCACCGCGTCCAGCCCCGACGAGAAGGACGCCTTCTTCGACCCGGCGGCCGACAAGGTCTACCGCCACCCCACCTTCTACGAGGTGCCGGACGGGGTGGCCCACCTGTGAGGCAGCCCTTCGACTTCGCCCTCGCCCTCGGCGACGACGCGCTGGTCGCCGCGCAGCGCCTCGGCGAGTGGACCAGCCGCGCCCCGGAGATGGAGGAGGACGTCGCGCTGGCCAACATCGCCCTCGACCAGCTCGGGGCGGCCCGGCTCCTGCTCACCTACGCGGGCGAGCTGGAGGGGGCGGGCCGCGACGAGGACGCGCTGGCATACCTGCGCGACGACCGGGAGTTCCGCAACTGCCTGCTGGTCGAGCTGCCCAACGGCGACTTCGCGGTGACCATGGCAAAGCTGCTGTTCCTGTCCGCCTACCAGCTCCCGCTCTATTCCGCGCTGGCCGGGTGCGCCGACGAGCGGCTCGCCGCGATCGGGGCGAAGGCGCGCAAGGAGTCCGCCTACCACCGGGACCACGCCGCGCTGTGGGTGCGCCGGCTCGGCGACGGCACCGCCGAGTCGCACCGCCGCATGCAGGCCGCCGTCGACCACGTCTGGCCGTACGCGCACGAGCTGTTCGCGCCGTGGCCGGGCGCCCCGGTCGACCCGGCCGGCCTGCGCGGCGACTTCGACGCGTACGTCGGGCCGGTGCTGGCCGAGGCGACCCTGACCCGGCCGGCGGACGGCTGGGCCCCGGCCGGCGGGCGGGACGGCGTGCACACCGAGCACCTGTCCTACCTCCTGGCGGAGATGCAGGTGCTGCACCGCGCCCACCCGGGGGCGACGTGGTAGACCCGAGGGACGCCGTGGCGGCGGTGGTGGACCCGGAGATCCGGGTGATCACCATCGACGAGCTGGGCATCCTGCGGGCGGTCGAGAAGGACCCGGCCACCGGCCGGGTCACCGTGACCATCACCCCCACCTACACCGGCTGCCCGGCGATGGACGTGATCCGGGCCGACATCCGGCGGGCGCTGGCCGCCGCCGGGCACCCCGACGCCGACGTCCGCACGGTCTACAGCCCGGCGTGGAGCACCGACTGGATCTCCGCCGCGGGCCGGGCCAAGCTGGCCGCCGCCGGCATCGCCCCGCCGCCCGCGACCCCGGGCGGGGCCGCCCCGGCCGCCGGGGCCGGCACGGTCGTGCCGCTGACCCTCGCCGTCCGCTGCCCGCTCTGCGGCTCGGCGGAGACCGAGCAGGTCAGCCGGTTCGGCTCCACGGCCTGCAAGGCCCTGTGGCGCTGCCGCGCCTGCCGCGAACCCTTCGACCACCTGAAGGCGCTGTGACTGTCACGATCACCCGCCCGGCCCGCCGCCGGCCGGCCTTCCACCCGCTGCCCGTCGCCGCCGTCGACCGGCTCACCGCCGACGCCGTGGCGATCACCTTCGCCGTGCCGGAGGAGCTGCGGGCGCTCTTCACGTTCACCGCCGGCCAGCACCTCACCGTGCGCCTGCCCGCCAGCGCCCCGGGCGCTACCGGCTCCGGCGCGGCCGGCGGGGCGGACGTGCGGCGGTCGTACTCGATCTGCTCGACGCCCGACGACCTGGCCCGGCACGGTCGGCTGCGGATCGGGGTGCGGGAGGTCCCCGGCGGCGCGTTCTCGGCCTACGCCTGCTCGGTGCTGCGGCACGGCGACACCGTCGAGGTGCTGCCGCCGCTCGGGCACTTCACCACGGCGTTCGACCCGGGCCGGACCCGCCGCTACGGCGCGGTCGCCGCCGGCTCCGGCATCACCCCGGTGCTCGCGCTGGTCGCCACGGCCCTGGCCGTCGAGCCGGCCAGCACCTTCACCCTGGTGTACGGCAACCGCACGGCCAACTCCGTGATGTTCGCCGAGGAGCTGGCCGACCTGAAGGACCGCTACCCGACGCGGCTGCACCTGGTGCACGTGCTGTCCCGGGAGCCCGGCGAGTCGCCGCTGCTGTCGGGGCGGATCGACGCCGACCGGCTGGGCCGCCTGCTGGACACGATCGTGCCGGGCGACGCGATCGAGGAGTGGTTCCTCTGCGGCCCGTACGGCATGGTGGTCGACGCGAAGGCGGTGCTCGCCGCGCGGGGCCTGCCGGAGTCGGCGGTGCACGCGGAGCTGTTCCACGTCGCCGAGACGCCCGCGCCGACGCAGCGCCGCCCCGCCGGGCCGACCGGGGACGCCGAGGTGACGATCGTGCTGGACGGCCGGGCGTCGACCTTCCCGATGGGCCGCGAGGAACGGGTCCTCGACGCGGCGCTGCGGGTGCGCGGCGAGCTGCCGTACGCGTGCAAGGGCGGGGTCTGCTCGACCTGCCGGGCGAAGGTGGTCTCGGGCGCGGTGACAATGGCCCGCAACTACGCCCTGGAGCCGGACGAGGTCGCCGCCGGGTACGTGCTGACCTGCCAGTCCACCCCCACCAGCGACACCCTCACCGTCGACTACGACGCGTAGCCGGCGCGGCGGGGCCGCTGGCGGCTTCGTGGAGTGACCGCCGTGCTGGTATGACAGGCGGCGTGGACAAGCGACGGGCCATCGTGGTCGGTAACAGTGACGGCATCGGGCTGGCGGTCACCCGTCGGCTGCTGGCCGACGGCTGGACGGTGGCGGGCCTGTCGCGCAGCAGCAGCCCGTTGACGGGCAACGGCTACGCCCACCACCGCACCGACGTCACCGATGCCGGCTACCGCGAGGTGCTCGCCGGGGCGCTGGACACCCTCGGCGGGGTCGAGGTCTGCATCTACGCCGCCGGGATCGGTGACTTCTTCGACGTGGACGGCCTGGCCGCGCAGACCAGGGCGCTGGAGGTCAACCTCGTCGGCGCCGCGCGCACCGTGGAGGTGGTGGTGCCGGCCATGGCCCGCGCCGGGGCGGGGCACGTGGTCGGCCTGTCGAGCCTCGCCGACGTGGCACCCTCGGCCGAGGCGCCCGGCTACGCCGCCGGCAAGGCCGGGCTGTCGTCGTACCTGCTGGGGCTGGGCGGGGCCCTGCGGTCCCATGGGGTGCGGGTCAGCGTCGTCCGGTTCGGTTTCGTCGACACCAAGATGGCCAAGGCGCGGGTCAAGCCGATGATGCTGTCGGTGGACCAGGCCGCCGACGTGGTGCTGGACTGCCTGCGTACCCGCGCGGCGGTCGTCTCACGGCCGCGACGGATGGCGGCGCTGGCGCGTACCGGCGGGGTGGTGTTGAACGTGCGGGCGCGCCGGTGAGATCGGCCGCAGCGGTGAAGTCGGCCGCGACGGCGGCTGGCCAGGCTTTGTTACGGTCACGCCAGCAGCGTCGGTCGGACTGGGAGCGATGATGGAGAAGAGGCACGTCGGCACGTTGGTCGTCGTACTGGCTGTCGTGGCGGTCGTCGGAGCGGTCGGCGGCACCTACCTGGCCACCCGGGGCGACAGCGCGACGACGGACCGCACCGTGGACGCCGGCAGCACCATGGACGCGGGCCGGCAGACGGGCGGACCCGAAGCCGACGGGGGAGCCGCCCCGGCCCAGCCGGCGCGCCCGTCGTCCGGCGCCACCACGGCCTCGCCCGATTCCTCCGACTCCTCGGGCTCATCGGGTTCGTCGGGTGGGGGGACGCGGACGTACCGCCTCGACCGGACCTTCTACAACCAGTCGTCGATGACGGTCACCCTGGTCAGCGCCGAGGTGACCGGGAGCAAGCTGCGGCTGAACGTCCGCTACCGCAACGGCTCGGCGACGGCCCCCTGGGCGCTGGAGTGCTCGCCCGTCGACGAGGACCGCGAGTTGGTGCTGCTCACCCTGGCCGACGGCCGGACCGTGCGCCCGGAGAGCACCTACTGCTCCACCCGGCCCGGCGAGTCGATCGAGCTCGCGCCCGGCCGTGACCTGGCCAGTTGGGCCGTGTTCCCGGTCGCGCCGCAGGCCGGCTCGTCGCTCGACCTGTCCTGGTACGACTTCCCCGCCACCGACCTCACCCTCCGCTGACGCGCCACCCGGCACCGGGGCGGGCACGGCTCTCCGAATCCTGGACGGTTGCTGCACCCGGCCACTGATACCTTCACGATCGACTGCGGTGCCTGACCCAGTTTCCTTGTCCGGGAGCTTTGGCTGAAGGTAAGCTGTGTCTGCCAGGGGCAGTAGCCTCTGGAAGTGGACCCGGCAGCCTTCCGGACGGTGGGTGGGCCGGGTTTCGCGCTTCCTAAGCTTGTCAGACCTGCCGCAACTCACTGATCATGTGCCGGATGGAACTTCTCTATCGTCCGCCTTTGGCCCAGCACCAAGCCAGCGCATCGGGAACGGCGAGCAGGCATTCTTCATGCGCTCGCATCTGTTCGTAGCGGAACGTGTCCGATATGCCCGCCCTTCTGACCTGCTCGAAGAGTAGGCGCTGATCGGCCAAGAAGGTCGAATCGTCTCGTTCCAGAATGAGGCGGGCAGCGTTGATCTTCGCGGAATGTTCCACAAGTTCGACTAGGCAGGCTTCGCGAGCTGCCCTGGCATTGGTGTGACGCTTGGCGTCGAACATGACAACTTGGGCGGAGAGCGTGTCGATGGCGTCGATGATCTGCCGTCGCCTGTCGTCTCGTTCTTTGTGGAAGTGGATTCGTCGCTGTCCGGGCAGTATGAGGCTGCGAATCGTCCGGCGGGCAGCGGTCAGGTCCGACGGGAGCACGGCGACGGCGACAACGAGGAGGCCCCGCTCCTTCGTCTCATCTACAAAGATGTGCCTGTTCACCGGGCCAGGCCTTTCCCTGCGTGGGCCGACAGGCTCGGTTCAGGCGTTGACGATGTCTCGGATCCTTTCCAGCTTTTGCCGAGGGGTCAGCCCCGCCAGGTTATCGGTGCCGAGGGCTTCAAGTTCTCCTCGAACGTCGCAGTCGTCAGGCTGAAGCACGGCATCGATCATTCGTGCCCGTGGTCCCCCATCGCGGTCGTAGATCCAAACCGTCTGCCACTGACGTGGCTCGGTATTCAGCTCTGCTCTGAGCCGGTCTGGCGGGAAGAAGCCGAAACCGGTCGTCCTGAGCGTCTCGGCGATTTCCGCCAGTACCCAACGGCCGAGCTTTCGGTAGCCAAGTTCGTCCCGTAACTCGCCGAGGGTGGCCTCCGTTAGTCCGCCGTTGGCCCGGCATCGGGCAGCAATGCCCGAAGCGATGTCCTCGCTCATGCTTCCTCCCCCATCGGCGCACCGCATTATGTTGGCGAGCTGCCAACAACATGTCAAGTTATGAAGGATGTCGTATTCTGGTAATGTGAATATAGTTCCAATGTCCGGTGCATACCGCGACCTTGGCCGGGTGGTCGAAGACCGTCAGCGCCGGTATGGGTCGGTAATCCCTTGGGGTCGGAGCGCGGGGGCGGCGAGTTCGCGCAGCGTGGCCGACGCGACGTAGTGCCTGCCGCGCGTCTGACCGTGCTGCTGAAGGAACCCCGCCCTCAGCAGGGCGCGAAGGTCACGAACTGCCTGGTCGTCGGTAAGGGCCTCGTCGCGCTGGTAGACGGTGCGGCGGACCCGACCGCCGGTCGCCGCGAGTTGCAGAGCGCTGACCACGCGCTCGGGGAGCCCGCCCTGACGGGCCCGGTCGTCGAGCAGTTCCCACAGACGGGCGGCCTGGTCGAGGCGCTGCCGGACCAACTGCGCCTGCTGGTGGTGGGCGCTCAGGCAGAACCTGATCCACGGCCCGGTGTCGTTGGCCGGCTGCCAGCTCGGACCACCCACCTCGGCCAGCACGTCGTAGTAGGCGTAGGTGTTCCGCCCGTTGCCCAGCCACTCCTCGATGGAGGAGAACTCGGGGGCCAGGACGCCGTCGCGGGCCAGGACCAGGGTGTGCAGGCACCGCGACATGCGCCCGTTCCCGTCGCGCCACGGATGGATCTTGACCAGGTTCAGGTGCGCCATTGACGCGCGCACCAGAAGCGGGCTGTCGGGCTCTCCGTCGGCGAGCCAGTCGACCAACTCGGAGACCAGGCCCGGCACCTCGTCGGCGTCGGGCCCCGTGTAGACGCGTCGGCCCGTGTGGGCCTCGTCGACGTAGATGTCACCGGGGCGGTACCGACCCGGCCACTTGGCCAGCTCGTTGCGCATCATCATGAAGTGCAGGGCGTTGAGGAGCATGTGATGCCAGGCGAACTCCCGGGAATGCCCCAGTTGCTGTACGTAGGTGAGGGCGTCCCGGTATCCGGTGATGAGGTCCCAGGTGCCCGGACTGGTCTCCATCGGGTCTTCCCCGGTCACCGCGGCTACGGCGTCGTCCAGGCCGACCTGATAGCCCTCGATCGAGTTGGACCCCTGGATGGCGTGGGCGATCAGGGACCTGCGCAGGTGCCTGATCCACCGGCGTGGCTCGGCGGCCTGATAGCGAAGAGCCTCCCGCATTGTCTCCAGCTCGGCTAGGACGCGGTGGTCCTCGCTGGTCAGCCTCGGCGTCGCGTACAGCATGCAGGAATCATGGAGGCGTTTCAGGCTGCGGGTGGTCAGGCGCCTTCGCGTACGTGTGCGGTCCAGTAGGTGAGGTCGGGGTGGTGCTCCGTGAGGACGACCGGCTCGCTGCTCGAACTGTCCTGGTACGACTTTCCCATCATCGCCCTGACCCGACGCCGGGCGTGGCCCTCCGAATCTTGGACAGTTGCTGCGAGGAGCTGACAGCAAGTGTCCAAGGTCTGGACGGCGCGGCCGGCCCGCGCCGCACCCGGGGTCGGGGTCGGGGTGAATCTTGGAAGATTCCGGCCCCCGGAGGGGCCTCATTCTTCCAAGATCTCCTCTTTGTGAGAGGCGCGGCGCGGGCTTCAACCCTTGCGTACGTGTGCGGTCCAGTAGGTGAGGTCGGAGTGGTGCTCCGTGAGGACGACCGGCTCGCCACAAGCCTCCCCGATCATCTTGGCCGCGTCGTCCAGGTGTGCCGGCTGGTGATCCCAGTCGTCGTCGCAGAACAGGTGCAGGCCGACCTCGCCCCGGTCGTCGCCGAGCGCCTCGGCTGCGTCGGGCGGCACCAGCACCACCGTGTAGCGGGCGGCTTCCCGCTCCGCCTCGGTGGGTGGCTCCGGCTCGTCCCGCCGTCGGCGGCGGAAGCGTTCGACCACGGACGGGATGGGGCCGGGCGAGTCCGCCGGATCGTACGGGCGAAGCCAGGTGGGAGGGGGCGGGGCGGGCCTTGCGCCGAGAGTGTCCACTTCGAGACTCCTTCGCGATCGATCGCATATTGCTTCTAAGAATCGCAATTTGCGACTATGATGGTTCGCGTAGGGTTCTGTGTCAATAGCTCTCGGTAAGGGGTTCGGTGGCGAAGCGGAGTGTGCCGTCGGTGGCCGGACGCGGGTTGAGTGGCGAGTTGCGGCAGCTGCGCCGAGCCAGGCGGCTGAAGGGGGCATCGGTGGCTGCCCAACTTGGTTGGCAGTCGTCGAAGCTCTCCCGGATCGAGACCGGCCAGCAGGGTGTTCGGGTGGAGGAGGTCGCCGCGCTGCTGACGGTCTACGGCGTCGTCGGGGAGGAGCGCGAGCGGTTGCTGACGATGGCTGAGCGATCCCGCGACAAGGGCTGGTGGGAGACTCACGGGACGGGTCTGACTGCTTGGTCGCGCACCTTCAACTTGTTCGAAGCCGAGGCGACGCGGATCGTGAGCTGGCAGCCGTTGCTGGTGCCGGGGTTGCTCCAGCTACCTGAGTACACCACCGCCCTGATGAAGGGCTGCAACGTCGATGCGGCGGAGGCGGAGACCCGCGTGGCTGCCCGGCTGGCGCGTCAGGCGATCCTCGCTCGGGACGAGCCGCCGGAGCTGCACATGATCATCGACGAGACCGCGCTGCGCCGGCCGCTCGGCGGTCATGAGGTGATGACTCGTCAGCTTCGACACCTCATCGAGATGTCCGAGCGGCCCAACCTCAGCCTCCAGGTGTTGCCCCTCGCGTGCGGCGGACACACCGGCCTGGATGGCGGGTTCGTCCTGTTCGATTTCCACCGTCATCCATCCGTGGTGCACTTGGAGCACAAGATCTCGGGCATCTTTCTGGAGGAACCTGATCAGGTGGCCGTGTTCCGCCAGGCGGTGGACGCCTTGGCTGCGGTCGCCCTGAGCCCAGCCGATTCGAAGGACATCGTCGCGCGGATCGCGGCGGAGCACGAGCGAGAGGGAGTCTCCGATGACGACGCCTGACCTTCGCGGAACGACGTGGCGCAAGTCGTCCCACAGCGGATCCGACAGTGATTGCGTGGAGGTGGCGGAGACGGCGCGGGCGGTGGGCGTACGCGACTCGAAGGACCCGACCGGGCCGGTGCTGGCCTTCGACCGGCGGGCCTGGACCGCCTTCGTCGCCGGCCTGCCGGGCCGGGCCTGACCGTCTGCGTGTGGGCCTGGTTTGTGCTCTCGGGCAGGTCCGTCCGGCGGCGACGCTCAGGTCGTGCTCATCGACCCCTCACCTCTTCGCGGAGCGCCTGGAGGGTGCGACGGCTGCGGACGTGGGTCCACTGCCCCCAGCCGTTGATGTCGTGGCCCACGCAGGCCTTGAGCGCGGGTGATGGCTTGGCAAAGGTGGACCCGTCGGGCAGCCTGATCTTCCCGTCCGCCGTGACGACGGCGCGATGAGTCAGACGCTTGCGTGTCTGCACGTGTTCGAGTTCGTCGCCCGGCTTCAGCAGCCCGGCCTTGACAAGGTCGGCGAGGTCGCCGGCACCCCGGGCAGCTGCCGCCACGGTGCCGGCATCGAGCTGCAACAACCTGCGAAGAACGTCGTTTTCGCGGTCGACGAACGGTCGCGCGTGTCGTTGCAGCAGGGCGTACACCTCGTCGTCGATCTCGATCCTGTGCATTGCCACTGCCCGCTCCTCTTGATCGACGGTCATCTGGTGGAGTGGAGGCCGGTGTGTGACATGAGAACGGTCACCAGGCCTGGGACGGAGGTGGAGGGGTTGCGGGCGGTCACCGGCTTCCCCAGGTGCAGGCGATCCAGCATGGCCGCCCTGCTGAATGCCTTCGCGCGGCCAGGCCGTAGGGCCTCGAAGTCCACCTGCTTGCCTCGCAGGCTGTATCCGCACGGGTGCTGTTCGAGCCGACGGGACGCCTCGCTGGTGGTCAGGTAGGCGGTGAGCTCCTCGTAGTGCAGGAGCAGGTAGACCTCGAAGCACGGATTCGAGATGGCGCACCTGATGTCGTGGCGTGCCGCCAACGCGAGCGCGGGAGCGAGCCGGGAGTGCGCGCGGGGAGCTTCCACGTCGAAGACACACCACACCTCGTCGTACTCGTCACCGTTGGCTGCGGCCCGGGCCGCTTCGGCCATGGCCTTCTCGACCACGCCGTACGGCTCACCCCGGCCCGAGAAGACCTCGACCCGGATCGTGCTGGCCGAAGCTCACGCCGTAACCCCTTGAAGTAGAGGGTTTCGGTGTTCTCGCCTTCGCAGCAGATCAGATAGGTCTTCCGCTCGTCGCGGCGACCTGGTCGACGTCGTAACGGCCTGCCGGCCCGAGTCATTGCCGGACGGTTCGAGAGCGGCACGGTTCGGTGGACATGCCCCTAACCTTACGCGCCCTAGCCTTAGGCATCAATGTCGGATGTTTCAGTGGTTAAAGTTTTCGCGGGGGTCAGGCCGCTCGCGTCGGCGGGACCAGGAGGTCCAGCAACTCGTGATCCAGGAAGGGCACCGCCCCGTAGCGGCCCTTCAGATACCTGCCCTCGACATCGTCGAGCCCCCCACGCACCCGAAACTCGCTGAGGGGATACAGCCGGGTTGCCCCGGAGCCGTCCTTCTCGGTGAGCCACACCTGGTCCCTGGCGAGCCGGATCTCGCGGTGGCGGCCGAGAAGGCCGACGTCGTGGCTGTTGAAGATGAGCTGAGCCCCATGAGGGTTGGTTTCCGGCTGATGGAACAGGCGGATCAGCGCGGCGGTGAGGAGTGGGTGCAGCTCGGTGCCCAGGTCGTCGACGGCCAGTAGACCGCCGACGTCGAGGGCTCGCACCGCCAGTTGCAGCAGATCGAACCAACTGCGCGTGCCTGCCGACTCCCACTGCCAGGGCAGGGTGGCCCTGCCGTTCTCGGTGGACGCGGAGTGCAGGAACTCGATCTGCGGCTCGAACGGCGCAGGCCCCCTGGTCGCATCGCTCTGGACGACCGCCGCGCCGACGATGCCCAGGTCTGCGAAGCGCAGTAGCGCAAGCATCCGCTCGTCCGGCAGGGTGTGCGGCGGACGCCGAGAAGGCGGCTCGTCTCCCGGCGCGATCATCTGCCGTGGGCTGAACCAGCGGTAGATGCGGCCGAGTTGGGCGTGGTTGTGGGTGGCGGCGGCGGAGAGGAACAGGCTGTTGGGCCGCACCGTCTCCGCGATCAGCTCACGTGGCCCCGTCAGGTGGTTGCCGAAGTGCAGGGAACTGCCCTCGCGTTCGAGGTAGACCTGCCGCCGCCCCTTGGGGAACGCGTACAGCCACTCCTGCTGGATCGCCTCGTCATCCAGTGCGAAGCCGAACTCGTATCTGACGTCGTCGACGACGAGGTCGAAGACGAACTCGCTCGGTCGGGTTCCGCTGTCGTCGTCGAGCCGGAACGGCCACCTGCCCGGGATCGGCTCCTCTGGCAGCCACCGCTGGTGGGAGAGGCGCACCGCGTCGCGGGCGAACCCCAAGGCCTTGATCACGTTGGATTTGCCGGAGGCGTTCGGCCCGAAGATGCCGGCGACGGGCAGGGCATCCAACTTCTCTCGCGGCACCGGGCGGGTGGCGAGGCCTGGATGCGGGTCGGTCGCCACGAGGCTCAACTCGGCCTCGTCCCGCAGCGAGGCGAAGTTGGTCACCCGGAAGCGTAGAAGCATCGCCCGCACCCCCAATCCACTAACAGTGGATACTTTACCTCCTCTCACCCCCCTGCGCGTCAGAAAGTGACGCTCAGGGCCTGCTGGTGGCCCATGGAGCCACGTGTCGTGGCTCACCGGAACGGCTCTGGGTAGGGTGCGGGCGGCTGTCGGCGCGTGCGACGTACGCTCGGAGGCGTGACGGTGAGCCGGGAGATCGACGACATCCTGCAACGCGGCGCGGACGGCGGGCGGATCACGCCCGAGGAGGCCCTGCTGCTCTACACCGAGGCGCCCTTCCACGCCCTCGGTGAGGCGGCCGACGCGGTGCGCCGGCGGCGCTACCCCGACAACATCGTCACCTACCTGATCGACCGCAACATCAACTACACGAACGTCTGCGTGACGGCGTGCAAGTTCTGCGCCTTCTACCGTGCGCCCAAGCACAAGGAGGGGTGGACCCACCCGACCGAGGAGATCCTGCGCCGCTGCGGCGAGGCGGTCGAGCTGGGCGCGACCCAGGTCATGCTCCAGGGCGGCCACCACCCCGACTACGGCGTGGAGTACTACGAGGAGCTGTTCTCCTCGGTCAAGCAGGCGTACCCGCAGCTCGCCATCCACTCCATCGGGCCGAGCGAGATCCTGCACATGGCCAAGGTCTCCGGCGTGAGCCTCGACGAGGCGATCGCGCGGATCAAGGCGGCCGGGCTCGACTCGATCGCCGGTGCCGGCGCGGAGATGCTGCCGGACCGGCCGCGTAAGGCGATCGCCCCGCTCAAGGAGTCCGGCGCGCGCTGGCTGGAGGTCATGGAGCTGGCCCACCGGCAGGGCCTGGAGTCGACCGCCACGATGATGATGGGCACCGGCGAGACGGCCGCCGAGCGGATCGAGCACCTGCGGATGATCCGCGACGTGCAGGACCGCACCAGGGGCTTCCGGGCGTTCATCCCGTGGACGTACCAGCCGGAGAACAACCACCTCAAGGGGCGCACCCAGGCGACGACGCTGGAATACCTGCGCCTGGTTGCGGTCTCCCGGCTCTTCTTCGAGACGGTGCCGCATCTTCAGGCGTCCTGGCTGACCACCGGCAAGGACGTCGGCCAGCTCGCCCTGCACATGGGCGTGGACGACCTCGGCTCGATCATGCTGGAGGAGAACGTGATCTCCTCGGCGGGCGCGCGGCACCGGTCCAACCTGCACGAGCTGATCGGCATGATCCGGTCGGCGGACCGCATCCCCGCCCAGCGGGACACCCTCTACCGCCGGCTCGCGGTGCACCACACCCCGGCCGACGACCCGACCGACGACCGGGTGGTCTCGCACTTCTCCTCGATCGCGCTGCCGGGCGGCGGGGTCGGGAAGACCCTGCCGCTGGTCGACGCCCGCTGACGGGAGGGCGATCCCCGGGCCGCACCCGGCCGTGACGCACGGTGTCGACGGCGGTCCGCAGCGTGACCGCCCGAAAGTCCCGTGACCGGTCGTCGGGAGGCCATTAGTGGTCGCCGTTCGGGGGACGCGCCTGGTTGCGGGCCCGCCCCACAAGCGGCGAATCCCGACAATCCCTGAAGGTGACCGAACGTATGGTCCGGGCATCGTCGGCGCGGGGGGTGGCGGCGTCGCCCAGCGGCCGATAACGTGCGGCGCGCACCCTCCGACGCAGGTCGGAGCGGGTCGGCCGAGGTGGAACGGCCGGCGGGCCACATCCTCCATCGGCCCATGAGGGCCGTTCACATAACGCACCGCAGCGAGGGCGGGATGGGCGACCATCCCGCCCTCACTGTCGGTACGGGCCGTGGTCGAAGCGGTGAACAACCCGTGCCGCCGCTGGCGCGAACGATCTACCTCGGATAACGTCCGCTCGATTCCGCAACCTCCCTCTTCCTGTCTCGGGGGATCAATGACCTCGTTCCACCGTTCGGCGCTGGCCCGTGTCGGCGCCGCGGCGCTGCTGGCCGCCGGTGGCCTCGCCACCGCCGCCGCCCCGGCGCAGGCGGCCGACCAGGCCGACCTGGCGCTCGTCCCGCTCAGCCAGAACCTGGCCCGGGGCGTGCAGGCGGCCAAGGCCAAGCCCTTCAAGTTCACCGTCGACAACACCCGCAGCTCGGCCGTGGCCCGCGACGTCCGGGTCACCGTGGAGACGAAGGGGCTGACCCAGCGGGTCGGCTTCGTCGTCCCGCAGGGCTGCGACGTCGCCGGCACCACGTTCACCTGCCTGCTCGGCGACCTGGCCGGGGGCACCACCGAGGACTTCGGCATCCCGCTGTTCAGCACGGGCCTCCGCGGCAAGGGCGGTTCGCTGAAGGTGACGATCACCTCGGCGACCGCCGACCCGAACGCCGACGACAACTCCGAGACCGTCGACATCACCGTGACCCGCCCCGGCTACGACCTCACCTCCTGGGTGCAGGACGGGTACGCCAATGTCGTGGTCGACGGCGCGCAGAACAGCGAGCCGGACCTCAAGCCGATCCCGCGCGGCGGCACCGCCCCGCTGGACTGGGCGGTCTACAACGACGGCAGCCGCCGGGCGACGGGCATCTTCTACATGCTCACCCTGCCGGCGAAGGTCAGCTTCGCGAAGCTCCCCGACAACTGCGTCGAGCAGGAGATCGGCGGGCTGGCCCAGGCGCTCTGCGAGGACGCGGGCGCGGTGGTGAAGCCGGGCGAGTACTACACCGACGACGTGCAGGTGAAGGTCGCCGAGGACGCGGCCGAGCCGGTCCTGCGCCCGGGCGAGCTGTTCGCGTACGGGCTGGACGGGGCGGAGGGCGAGCCCGAGGAGGAGCCGCGCGTCGCCTCCTCGGCGCAGCGTCGCGCCTTCGCCGAGACGGACGAGGTCGACAACCAGGCCGTCTTCGACGTGTTCGTGGACCTGTCGGCCCAGCCCACCCCCACGCCGACCCCGACCGGTGAGCCGAGCGCCACGCCGACCGCGTCGCCCTCCGGCGGGCCGGGCGTCACCCCCTCGCCGAGCAGCAGCGGTGGCGGCGGCGGGCTGCCGGTGACCGGTGTGCAGGCCGGCCTGATCGGTGGCGTCGGCGCGGCCGTGCTGCTGGCCGGCGGCGTGCTGCTCATGCTGGCCCGCCGTCGCCGGGTGGTGCTGGTCACGCCGGGCGACGAGAAGTCGACCGACTGACCCGGGGCACGACAGCCGGTCAGCGACCGGGCACGACGGTACGGGCGGGGTGGGCGACCACCCCGCCCGTACCGCGTCCGGGCGGCGGCTGGCAGAGTGGAGGGGTGAGCCGTACCCCGCAGGGCCAGCGCGCCAGCCTGGACAAGCAGCCGCACGAGGTCGCCGCGATGTTCGACGGGGTGGCGGCCCGCTATGACCTGACCAACACGGTCCTCTCCTTCGGGCAGGACCGCTCGTGGCGGCGGGCCACCCGGGCGGCCCTGGGGCTCGGCCCCGGCGACCGGGTGCTGGACGTGGGCGCGGGCACCGGCGTCTCCACGGAGGAGCTGTCCCAGCCCGGCGCGTACGCGGTCGGCGTCGACCTCTCCCTCGGCATGCTGCACGCCGGCAAGCGGTCCCGCCCGACGGTGCCGCTGCTGGCCGGTGACGCGCTGCGGCTGCCCTTCGCCGACGCCAGCTTCGACGCGGTGACCATCTCCTTCGCGCTGCGCAACGTGTCGGACACCGACGCCGCCCTGCGCGAGCTGGCCCGGGTCACCCGGCCCGGCGGCCGGCTGGTGGTCTGCGAGTTCAGCACGCCGGTCAACCCCGCCTTCCGGACGATCTACCTGTCGTACCTGATGCGGTCGTTGCCGGCGGTGGCCCGCACGGTGGCGAGCAACCCGGAGGCGTACGTCTACCTGGCCGAGTCGATCCGGGCGTGGCCGGACCAGCCGGCCCTGGCCGGGCGGATCGGCGCGACCGGCTGGGAGCGGGTGGCGTGGCGCAACCTCACGGGCGGCGTCGTGGCGCTGCACCGCGCGACCCGCCGCGCCTGACCCGAGTCGCCCACACCTTTCCCAATTGTGCGGAAATAGTCCACTTTGCCGCTTAGGCTCGCGGCATGACCGGAGCAGATCAGGCGGGCGGCGTGTCGCCCGACGACGACGCGGCGGAGCTGGTCGCGCAGCTCCGGGACCTCGCCGGGGCCGATCCCGCCGACGTGCGCCGCGTGGTCGCCGAGGTGCTGGCCGCGCTCGACCGGGTGGCCGGCGGCGCGCTGCGCGAACACCTACCCGAGTCGATCCGGGCCGACGCCGGACTGGACGCCGTGGCCGATGCCGGGCTGAACGTCACCGTTCCCGTCCCGCGCTGACGACCGAAGTGGACCTTGGTGGCCCTCACCTCGGCAAGTTAGGGCCACCTAACCGGGCGCGCGTGTCACGTCGGTCATAGACTCCACCCGACTGGCTTGTGAAGCATTTCACGAGCATGGGGAGGAGGCGCAGATGACCGCGGTGGAGAACGACGCCGACGTGATCGTCGTGGGCGCCGGTCCCGGCGGCTCGGCGACGGCGTACCACCTGGCTCGGCACGGCGTGCGGGTGCTGCTGCTGGAGAAGACCGAGTTCCCCCGGGAGAAGGTCTGCGGCGACGGGCTGACCCCGCGCGCGGTCCGGCAGCTCATCCGGATGGGCGTGGACACCTCGACCGAGGCGGGCTGGCTGCACAACCGGGGCCTGCGGGTGATCGGCGGCGGCGTCCGGCTGGAGCTGGACTGGCCCGACCTGGCCAGCTTCCCCAACTACGGGCTGGTCCGCACCCGGCTCGACTTCGACGACCTGCTCGCCCAGCGCGCCGTCTCGGCCGGGGCGAAGCTGCGCACCAGCGTCAACGTGACCGGCCCGGTGCTCGACGCCGACGACCGGGTGATCGGCGTGGTGGCCGAGGTGGGCCCGGAGAAGGAGCCCGCCACCTTCCGCGCGCCGCTGGTGGTCGCGGCCGACGGCGTCTCCGGCCGATTCCCGCTCGCCCTCGGGCTGGCCAAGCGCGAGGACCGGCCGATCGGCGTGGCCGTCCGGCGCTACTACCGCTCGCCCGCCAAGCACGACGACGACTACCTGGAGTCGTGGCTGGAGCTGCGCGGCAAGGGCAACGGCGAGCTGCTGCCCGGCTACGGCTGGATCTTCGGCCTCGGCGACGGGCGGGTCAACGCCGGCCTGGGCATCCTCAACTCCTCCACCGCCTTCGGCAAGACCAACTACCGGCGGCTGCTCACCGACTGGCTGGCCAACACCCCCGAGGAGTGGGGGCTGACCGACGAGACGAACGCCGAGGGGCCGATCCTCGGCGCGGCGCTGCCGATGGGCTTCAACCGGGTGCCGCACTACACCCGGGGCGTCCTGCTGGTCGGCGACTCCGGCGGCATGGTCAACCCGTTCAACGGCGAGGGCATCGCCTACGCGATGGAGTCCGGCGAGCTGGCCGCCGAGGTCGCGGTGCAGGCCCTCGCCCGGCCGGCCGGCACCGAGCGGGAGCGGGCGCTACAGGCCTACCCGCAGGAGCTGAAGGCCCGCTTCGGCGGCTACTACCGGCTCGGCGGCATCTTCGTGAAGCTGATCGGCCGTCCGGAGATCATGCGGGTCGCCACGAAGCACGGCATGCCGCACCCCGCCCTCATGCGCTTCGTGCTCAAGCTGCTGGCCAACCTGACCGACCCGCGCGGCGGGGACGCGATGGACCGGGTCATCAACGCGATGACGAAGGCGGCACCCGCCGTGTGAGCCATCGGGCCGAGGTCGACGAGGACACCGGCCAGGCAGAGATCGACCCCCGCCGACAGCCGTCGTGAGGGACGTGAATAGTGTGATTTTGGCCCACCACCGCCGAGGGCAGGGAAGGACGAGCAGGAGACCACGATGACGCTCTCGCCTTACGCACCCATTATCGGGCTGTTCGCCCTCGCCGCGGCGTTCTCGCTGTTCTCCGTGGCCGCCGCCCGCTTCGCCGGCCCCCGCCGTTACAACAAGGCGAAGCTCGAGGCGTACGAGTGCGGCATCGAGCCCAGCCCGCAGCCCGTCGGGGGCGGCCGGTTCCCGATCAAGTTCTACCTGACGGCGATGCTCTTCATCGTCTTCGACATCGAGATCATCTTCCTCTACCCCTGGGCGGTCTCGTTCGACGCCCTGCCGATCTTCGGCTTCGTGGAGATGGTCCTGTTCATCGTCGCGGTCTTCGTCGCGTACGCCTACGTGTGGCGGCGCGGCGGCCTGGACTGGGACTGAGGGAGGTACGTCAGATGGGTATCGAGGAGAAGCTTCCCGCCGGCGTCCTGCTCACCTCCGTGGAGAAGCTGGTCAACTGGTCGCGGAAGTCGTCCGTCTGGGGCGCCACCTTCGGCCTGGCCTGCTGCGCCATCGAGATGATGGCCGCCGGTGGCCCGCACTACGACATGGGCCGCTGGGGCATGGAGGTGTTCCGCGCCTCGCCCCGCCAGGCGGACCTGATGATCGTCGCCGGCCGGGTGAGCCAGAAGATGGCCCCGGTCCTGCGCCAGATCTACGACCAGATGGCCGAGCCCCGCTGGGTGCTCTCGATGGGCGTCTGCGCCAGCAGCGGCGGCATGTTCAACAACTACGCCATCGTGCAGGGCGTCGACCACATCGTCCCGGTCGACATGTACCTCCCGGGCTGCCCGCCCCGGCCGGAGATGCTCATCGACGCGATCCTCAAGCTCCGCGAGAAGATCATGTATGAGCCGCTGGGCCCGAACGGCCGCAAGATGCTCCAGGCCCGCCAGGAGCGCGGCGACGTCCCCGTCGTGCCGTACGGCTCGATGCCCTCGTCGTACCGCAACGACAAGGCCCGCCGCGCCGAGTGGACCCGGGCGGTCCGCGAGGGGCGCGAGGAGCAGCTGCGGATCGAGAACTGGATGAACGCGCAGAACCACCTCCACCCGCACGGGGGCCCCAAGTGAGCGCGAGGAGTGCAGCGGAGCGGAGCCCCGCAGTCGCGATCGGAGGGCAGGCACAGTGACCGCACCGAACGACAGGAACAGCACCGGCGGTCTGCCCGTGCCGGTGACGCCGGCCGGCGCCAGCAGCGGCGCGCCGGCCGAGCACCCGCCGTCGAGCCCGGCCGGGCGCGGCATGTTCGGCACCCACGGCACCGGCGACGTCTCCGGCTTCGGCGGCCTGGTCCGCCGGCAGCAGCCGATCGAGGAGACCCCCCGGCCCTACGGGGGCTACTTCGACGAGGTCCGCGACGCGCTGGAGGAGGCGTACCCGGACTTCGGCGACGCGATCGAGAAGGTCGTGGTCGACCGGGGCGAGCTGACCCTGCACGTGCGCCCGGAGCGCATCGCCGAGGTCTGCCAGGTGCTGCGCGACGACCTCGCGCTCCGCTTCGAGCTGTGCTCCTCGGTGTCCGGCGTCGACTACCTGGGCGCGGACGAGCGCCGGCTGCACGTGGTCTACCAGCTCACCTCGATGACCTACCGCCGCCGGCTGCGGCTGGAGGCCGCGGTCTCCGCCGAGGCCCCGCACCTGCCGAGCGTCACCGCCGTCTACCCGACCGCCGACTGGCAGGAGCGGGAGGCGTACGACATGTTCGGCATCGTCTTCGACGGCCACCCCAACCTGACCCGGATCCTCATGCCGGACGACTGGGAGGGGCACCCGCAGCGCAAGGACTACCCGCTCGGCGGCGTGCCCGTCGAGTACAAGGGCGCGGAGATCCCGCCGCCGGACCGACGGAGGTCGTACCAGTGACGACGTCGAACTACGCCACCGAGCGCGAGACGACCGAGGGCAAGGTCTTCACCGTCACCGGTGGGGACTGGGACCAGGTGGTCTCCGGCACGGACCCGATCAACGACGAGCGGATCGTCGTCAACATGGGTCCGCAGCACCCGTCGACGCACGGCGTGCTCCGGCTGATCCTGGAGCTGGAGGGCGAGACCGTCCGGGAGGCCCGGTCGGTCGTCGGCTACCTGCACACCGGCATCGAGAAGAACCTCGAATACCGCAACTGGGTGCAGGGTTCGACGTTCGTGACCCGGATGGACTACCTCTCCCCGATCTTCAACGAGACGGCCTACAGCCTCGCGGTGGAGAAGCTGCTCGGCATCACCGACGACGTGACCGAGCGGGCCACCACGATCCGGGTCCTGATGATGGAGCTCAACCGGATCTCGTCGCACCTGGTCTGGCTGGCCACCACCGGCATGGAGCTGGGCGCGATCTCGATCATGCTGTACGGCTTCCGCGAGCGGGAGTACATCCTCGACATCTTCGAGACCATCACCGGCCTGCGGATGAACCACGCGTACGTCCGGCCGGGCGGCGTGGCGCAGGACGTCCCGGACGACGCGATCCGCAAGATCCGCGACTTCCTGAAGATGATGCCGAAGAAGCTCAAGGAGTACGAGGACCTCCTCTCCGGCCAGCCGATCTGGACCGAGCGCACCAAGCACGTGGCGGTGCTCGACGTGACGGGCTGCCTGGCGCTGGGCGTCACCGGCCCCGTGCTGCGCTCCGCCGGCCTCGCCTGGGACCTGCGCAAGACGATGCCCTACTGCGGCTACGAGTCCTACGAGTTCGACGTGCCCACCCACCCGGACGGCGACGTCTGGGGCCGCTACCTGGTGCGGGTCGCCGAGATCCGGGAGTCGCTGAAGCTCGTCGAGCAGGCGCTCGACCGGCTCAGGCCGGGCCCGGTGATGGTGGCCGACAAGAAGATCGCCTGGCCGGCGCAGCTCGCCATCGGCGTCGACGGCATGGGCAACTCGCTGGAGCACGTCGCCAAGATCATGGGCCAGTCGATGGAGTCCCTGATCCACCACTTCAAGCTCGTCACCGAGGGCTTCCGGGTCCCGCCCGGCCAGGTGTACGTCGGCATCGAGTCGCCCCGGGGCGAGCTGGGCGTGCACGCGGTCTCCGACGGCGGCACCCGGCCCTACCGGGTGCACTACCGGGAGCCGAGCTTCGTCAACCTCCAGGCCCTCCCGGCGATGGCCGAGGGCGGCCTGATCGCCGACGTGATCGCCGGCGGCGCCTCGCTGGACCCCGTGATGGGTGGTTGTGACCGATGACGACTTTCACTGACGAGACGCGGGAGCGGGCGCGCGAGATCATCGCCCGCTACCCGGCCGACCGGTCCCGGTCGGCGCTGCTGCCGCTGCTGCACCTGGTGCAGTCGGAGGAGGGGTACGTCTCCCCGGCCGGCGTCGAGTTCTGCGCCGAGGTGCTCGGCCTGAACAAGGCCCAGGTCGGCGCGGTCGCCACCTTCTACACGATGTACAAGCGCCGGCCGACCGGTGACTACCTGGTCAGCGTCTGCACCAACACGATGTGCAACGTGCTGGGCGGGCAGGAGGTCTACGACACCCTCGCCGAGCACCTGGGCGTCGGGCACGACGAGACCACCGCCGACGGCAAGGTCACCCTGGAGCACGCCGAGTGTCTCGCGGCCTGCGACTACGGCCCCGTCATGACGGTCAACTACGACTTCTTCGACGGCGTCGACCCGCAGACCGCGGTCGGGGTGGTCGAGGAGCTGCGGGCCGGCGGCCGGCCGATGCCGACCCGGGGCGCGCGGCTCTGCACGCTCAAGGAGATGTCGGTGCAGCTCGCCGGCTTCGCCGACGAGCGCGAGGGCGCGGTCGCCGACGGCGGCCCGGGCGAGCCCACCCTGCGGGGCCTGCGGCTGGCCGAGCAGCACGGCATCTCGGTGCCGGGCTACGACCCGAACACCCCGATCCGGAGCAAGGCCGAGGCCGACCGGGCCGCCGCCGAGGCGAAGGCGAAGGCGGACGCCGAGAAGGCGAAGGCCGAGGCCGACAAGGCCGCTGCCGAGGCGAAGGCCCAGGCGGACGCCGAGAAGGCGAAGGCCGCGAAGCCGGCTCCGGCAGCCGAGCCCGCGCCGGCCGCGCCCGGCGTGGCGGTGCCGGTCGACGGGGCGCCCCCGGTCCCGCGCGACGCCCAGCAGGCCCAGGCCGCGGGCGCCGCCGCGAACCCGCCGGCCGGCGACCGCAAGCCCGCCGGCGACGACGCCGAAGCCCAGGAGCGCTCCCTCAAGGAAGCGGAGGCCCAGCAGTGACGACTCCCCGGCCGGAGACCCTGGCCAAGCTCACCCCCGTGCTCACCAAGCGTTGGCTGTCGCCGGACGCCTGGCGGATCGGCACCTACGAGAAGCTCGACGGCTACGCCGCCCTGCGCAAGGCGCTCAAGGCGCACCCGGACGACCTGATCCAGCTCATCAAGGACTCCGGGCTGCGCGGTCGCGGCGGCGCGGGCTTCCCGACCGGCCTGAAGTGGGGCTTCATCCCGCAGGGCGACGGCAAGCCGCACTACCTGGTGGTCAACGCCGACGAGGGCGAGCCGGGCACCTGCAAGGACCTGCCGCTGATGACCCACGACCCGCACTCGCTGGTCGAGGGCGTGATCATCGGGTCGTACGCGATCCGGGCCAGCCGGGCGTACATCTACATCCGGGGCGAGGCGGTGCACGCCGCGCGCCGGCTGCGCAGCGCCGTCCAGGAGGCGTACGCCAAGGGCTACCTCGGGCGCAACATCCTCGGCTCCGGATTCGACCTGGACCTGGTGGTGCACTCGGGCGCGGGGGCGTACATCTGCGGCGAGGAGACCGCGCTGCTGGACTCGCTGGAGGGCTTCCGGGGCCAGCCCCGGCTGCGCCCGCCGTTCCCGGCGACCCACGGCCTCTACGCCAGCCCCACCGTGGTCAACAACGTCGGCACCATCGCCAGCGTGCCGTACATCGTGCTCGGCGGGGCCGACTGGTGGAAGACCATGGGCACGGAGAAGTCGTCCGGACCGATGATCTACTCGCTCTCCGGCCGGGTCGCCAACCCCGGCCAGTACGAGTGCACGATGGGCGTCACGCTGCGCGAGCTGCTGGAGCTGGCCGGCGGGATGCAGCCGGGCCACAACCTGCGGTTCTGGACCCCGGGCGGCTCGTCCACCCCGCTGCTCACCGCCGAGCACCTGGACGTGCCGCTGGACTTCGAGGGGGTGGCGGCGGCCGGCTCGATCCTGGGCACCACGGCCACCCAGCTCTTCTCCGACCAGGACTGCCCGGTCTACGCGACCTACCGGTGGCTGGAGTTCTACCACCACGAGTCGTGCGGCAAGTGCACCCCGTGCCGCGAGGGCAACTACTGGATGGTCCGGGTCTACCGGCGGATCCTCGCCGGCCAGGGCACCCACGAGGACCTGGACACCCTGCTCGACACCTGCGACAACATCCTCGGCCGCTCGTTCTGCGGCCTGGGTGACGGTGCGACCAGCTCGGTGACCTCGTCGCTGAAGTACTTCAAGCAGGACTACCTCGACTACATCGAGGGACGTACCGCGCCGAAGCTGTCGGACAAGCAGCTGGTGGGAGCGCACTGATGACCGACGTAGCCAAGCAGACCGAGACCGTCACGCTCACCATCGACGGCGTCGAGGTCACCGCACCCAAGGGCGCGCTGCTGATCCGGGTCGCCGAGCAGTTGGGCACCGAGATCCCGCGCTTCTGCGACCACCCGCTGCTGGCCCCGGCCGGCGCGTGCCGGCAGTGCCTGGTCGAGGTGGAGGGCCAGCGCAAGCCGGTGGCCTCCTGCACCCAGACCGTCGCCGAGGGCATGGTGGTGCGCACCCAGCTCACCTCGCCGGTCGCCAAGAAGGCGCAGGAGGGGGTCATGGAGCTGCTGCTCATGAACCACCCCCTCGACTGCCCGATGTGTGACAAGGGCGGCGAGTGCCCGCTACAGAACCAGGCGATGTCCACCGGCCGCACGGACTCCCGGTTCCACGAGCACAAGCGGGAATACCCCAAGCCGCTGCCGATCAGCACCCAGGTGCTGCTCGACCGCGAGCGCTGCGTGCTCTGCCAGCGCTGCACCCGGTTCTCCGAGGAGATCGCGGGCGACAAGTTCATCGACCTGATGGGCCGGTCGTCCGCCGAGGAGATCAACATCTACCGGGACGAGGAGTACGGCGCGGAGGCCGGCGAGGACAGCGGCGACGTCCCGTTCAACTCCTACTTCTCCGGCAACACCGTGCAGATCTGCCCGGTGGGCGCGCTGACCGGCGCGCAGTACCGGTTCCGGGCCCGCCCGTTCGACCTGGTCTCCAGCCCCAGCGTCTGCGAGCACTGCTCGGCCGGCTGCGCGCAGCGCACCGACTGGCGGCGGGGCAAGGTGCTGCGCCGGCTGGCCGGCGACGACCCGCAGGTCAACGAGGAGTGGAACTGCGACAAGGGCCGCTGGGGCTTCCAGTACACCCGCGCGTTCGACCGGATCACCAACCCGCTCGTGCGCGACGCCGAGACCGGTGAGCTGCGCGAGGCGTCGTGGAGCGAGGCGCTGACCGTCGCCGCCGAGGGGCTGGCCGCGGCCCGGGACTCCGCCCGGGGCACGGCGGTGCTGACCGGCGGCCGGCTCACCGTCGAGGACGCCTACGCGTACGCGAAGTTCGCCCGGGTCGCCCTGCGCACCAACGACATCGACTTCCGGGCCCGGCCGGTCTCCCGTGAGGAGTCCGACTTCCTGGCCAGCTCGGTCGCCGGGCGCACCGACGTCACCTACGCGGACGTGGAGAACGCCCCCGCCGTGGTGCTCGTCGGCCTGGAGCCGGAGGAGGAGTGCCCGATCCTCTTCCTGCGGCTGCGCAAGGCGTACCTGAAGAAGAAGCTGACGGTGTACGCGATCGCGCCGTTCGCCACGCGCGGCCTGGAGAAGCTCGGGGCCAAGCTGGCCCGGGTGGTGCCGGGCGAGGAGGCGAGCGTGCTCGCCGAGCACGCCACGGTGGCCGAGGCGCTGAGCACCCCCGGCGCGATCCTGATCGTCGGCGAGCGGCTGGGCGAGGTGCCCGGCGGCCTGTCGGCGGCGGCGGACGTGGCCCGGCGTACGGGCGCGAAGCTGGCCTGGGTGCCGCGGCGCGCGGGCGACCGGGGCGCGGTCGACGCGGGCTGCCTGCCCAACCTGCTCCCCGGCGGCCGTCCGGTCACCGAGCCGGCCGCGCGGGCCGAGCTGGGCGAGGCGTGGGACATCCCGGCCGGCGTGATCCCGAGCCAGGCCGGCCGGGACACCGACGCCATCCTCTCGGCGGCGGCGGGCGGTCAGCTCGGCGCGCTGGTGGTGGCCGGCGTCGACCCGGCCGACCTGGCCGACCCCCGGCTGGCCGAGCAGGCCCTGGACGCGGTGCCGTTCCTGGTCAGCCTGGAGCTGCGGATGAGCGCGGTGGCCCGCCGGGCCGACGTGGTCCTCCCGGTCGCCCCGGTGGTCGAGAAGGCCGGCAGCTTCCTGGACTGGGAGGGCCGCCTGCGGCCCTTCGAGGCGGTCCTGCACACCGCCGCGATGACCGACGGCCGGGTGCTCGACGCCCTCGCCGCGCTGCTCGACGTGCAGCTCGGCACCGGCGACGTGCTCAGCGTCCGCCGCGAGCTGGGCAGCCTGCCGCCGACCCGGGCCGACCGGCCGTCCACGCCGTCGGTGCAGCCGGCCACGGTGCCGCAGCCCGGTGCCGGGGAGGCCGTGCTGGCCACCTGGCACCAGCTCGTCGACCTGGGCAGCCTGACCGACGGCGACGAGCACCTCGGCGGCACGGCCCGCCCGCCGGTGGCCCGGCTGGGCAAGGGCACCGCGGAGGCCCTCGGCGTCGCCGACGGCGACCCGGTGACGGTGGGCACCGACCGTGGGGCGATCACCCTGCCGGCGGCGATCACCGAGATGCCCGACGGCGTCGTCTGGCTGCCGACCAACTCACCCGGCTCCACCGTCCGGCGCGGCCTCGGCGCGACGTCCGGCACGGTGGTACGGATCAGCGCGCCCGCCGCGACCGCCCCGGTCGCCGCCGACGTCGCCGGCCGCCCGGGTCCCCTCCTCAACTCCGGGGGTGTTTCCCAGTGAACGCGGTCTACCTCGCGCAGGACCCGACGCTGGCCGACTTCGGCAAGGACCCGTGGTGGCTGGTCCTGATCAAGGTCCTGTTCGCCTTCGTCTTCGGCCTGCTGGCCACGCTGCTCGGCGTGTGGTTCGAGCGGCGGGTCGTCGGCTACATGCAGGTGCGGCCCGGCCCCAACCAGGTCGGCCCGTTCGGCCTGCTTCAGACCCTCGCCGACGGCCTGAAGATGGCCTTCAAGGAGGACATCCTCCCGAAGGCGGCGGACAAGGTCGTCTACTTCTTCGCGCCGGTCATCTCGGTGGTCTGCGCGGTCACCGCGCTGTCGGTGATCCCCTTCGGCCCGATGGTGAGCATCTTCGGTCACCGGACGCCGTTGCAGGTCACCGACGTGCCGGTGGCGGTGCTGGTGCTGCTGGCCTGCTCGTCGCTGGCCGTCTACGGCATCGTGCTCGGCGGCTGGGCCTCCGGCTCGACGTACCCGCTGCTCGGCGGCCTGCGCTCCAGCGCCCAGATGATCTCCTACGAGGTCGCGATGGGGCTGAGCATCGTGGCGGTGTTCATGACCGCCGGGACGATGTCGACCAGCGGGATCGTCGCCGCCCAGGGCGACGCCACCCGGTTCACCGTCGCCGGCGTCGAGGTGCCGGCCCCCGGCTGGTACGCGATCCTGCTGCTGCCGAGCTTCATCATCTTCTTCATCGCCACCGTCGGTGAGACCAACCGGGCGCCGTTCGACCTCCCCGAGGCCGAGTCGGAGCTGGTCGCCGGCTTCATGACGGAGTACAGCTCGCTGAAGTTCGCGCTCTTCATGCTCAGCGAGTACGTGGCGATGGTGACCATGTCCGCGGTCACCACGACGCTGTTCCTCGGCGGCTGGCGGGCCCCCTGGCCGATCACGCTGTGGGCGGACGCCAACACCGGCTGGTGGCCGATGCTCTGGTTCTTCGGCAAGGTGCTGGCGCTGGTCTTCGTCTTCGTCTGGCTGCGGGGCACCCTGCCCCGGCTCCGCTACGACCAGTTCATGCGGTTCGGCTGGAAGGTGCTGCTGCCGATCAACCTGGTCTGGATCCTGGTCCTGGCCGGCCTGCGCTCGATCGAGGGCTGGCAGACCCGGGACCGGCTGCTCGCCACGGGCCTCGGCGCGGGCGTGCTGCTGCTGGTGACGCTGCTGTGGCCGAGCCGCAAGAAGGAGCCGCAGCCGACGCTCCAGGAGCAGGTCAACAGCCGTCCGCACGGCAGCTTCCCGCTGCCACCGATGGACCTGCAAGTGCCACCGAGCCCGCGCACCAAGCGCGTGGTCGCCGAGCGGGAGCCGGCCAACGTCGCCGCCGGCTCGGACTCCAGGGAGGTGTGACGTGGGCGCGATCACCGGAACGTTCAAGGGCTTCGGGGTCACCTTCTCGCACATGTTCAGGAAGGTCGTCACGACCGACTACCCGTTCAAGCCGCCGGTCTCGGCGCCGCGCTACCACGGGCGGCACATCCTCAACCGGCACCCGGACGGCCTGGAGAAGTGCATCGGCTGCGAGCTGTGCGCCTGGGCCTGCCCGGCCGACGCGATCTACGTCGAGGGCGGGGACAACACCGAGGAGAACCGACTGTCTCCGGGTGAGCGGCACGCGTCGATCTACCAGATCAACTACGCCCGCTGCATCTTCTGCGGGCTCTGCATCGAGGCCTGCCCGACCCGGTCGCTCACCATGAGCAACGAGTACGAGCTGGCCCGGGACAACCGGCAGGACCTGATCTTCACGAAGGAGCAGCTGCTCGCGCCGCTGCTGCCGGGCATGGAGCAGCCGCCGCACCCGATGCGGCTCGGCGACAGCGAGAAGGACTACTACGTCGGCGCGCTCAGCAACCCGGGCACCTCCGCCGGGGCCGAGCACGCGGCGAACAGCCCCGGTCGCTACCAGGTCGAGGAGCACCCCGGGGTGACCTTCCCCGGCGCCGAGCAGCAGGCCCAGCGGGCGGCGGCGGGCAAGGGGGACGAGGCATGACCACGCAGACGGTGCTCGCCGCGGCGGGCGGGGTCTCCGGCGGCGAGGAGGTCACCTTCTGGATCCTCGCCCCGCTGGCGCTGCTCGGCGCGATCGGCATGATCGCGGCCCGCAACGCCGTGCACTCGGCGCTCTGGCTGGTGCTGACGATGCTCTGCCTGGGCGTGTTCTACGTCCTCCAGGCCGGGCCGTTCATCGGCATGGTGCAGATCATCGTCTACACCGGCGCGATCATGATGCTCTTCCTGTTCGTGCTGATGCTGGTCGGCCGGGACTCCTCGGACTCGCTGATCGAGACCCTGCGCGGCCAGCGGGTCGCCGCCGTGGTGCTCGGCCTCGGCTTCGCCGGCCTGGTCGGCGGCGGCCTCTACCGGGGCCTCGGCGGCGTCTCGGCGGTCGGCCTGGAGCAGGCCAACGCCGAGGGCAACGTGCAGGGCATCGCCCGGCTGCTGTTCACCAAGTACGTCTTCGCCTTCGAGCTGACCTCGGCGCTGCTGATCACCGCAGCGGTCGGCGCGATGGTGCTGGCGCACATCGAGCGGCGTCGGGAGGACAAGATGGACCAGATCGCCACCATGAAGGCCCGCTTCGCCCCGGGCAACTACCCCGGCCCGAAGCCCGGCCCGGGTGTCTTCGCCACCTCGTCCTCGGTGGCCACGCCGGCCCGCCTGCCCGACGGCCGGCTGACCGAGCGCAGCATCCCGGAGATCCTGCCGGCCCGGGAGCTGACCGCCGAGGAGACCACGTTGAAGGGGACGGACCGGTGACCCCGGACTACTATCTCGTGCTCGCCGCGGTGCTGTTCACCATCGGTGCGGTGGGGGTGCTCGTCCGCCGGAACGCGATCGTGCTGTTCATGTGCGTCGAGCTGATGCTGAACGCGGCCAACCTGACCCTGGTCACCTTCAGCCGGATCAACGGTGACCTGAACGGCCAGATCATGTCGTTCTTCGTGATGGTGGTGGCCGCGGCGGAGGTCGTGGTCGGCCTCGCGATCATCATGTCCATCTTCCGGACCCGGCGCTCGGCCAGCGTCGACGACGCCAACCTGCTGAAGTACTAAGGGGCCCTGCGGTGGGAACGATTCTGATGAACGCCCCGGCTGAGCCGGCAGGTGAAGTCGCCTACGCTGCGGCGAGCGGCCTGCTGGGCAGCTTCTGGCTGCTGGTGGCGATCCCGCTGGCCAGCGCGGCGGTCCTGCTGCTGCTGGGTCGGCGGGCCGACCGGTGGGGGCACTGGCTCGGGGTGGCCGCGATCGGGGCCGCCTTCGTGCTCGGCCTGACCTATTTCTTCCAGCTCCGCGGCCTGGAGAACAAGTCGGCGGAGCTGAGCCTGTGGGACTTCATCGCCGTCGGTGACCTGCACGTGGACTTCGGCCTGCTGTTCGACCCGCTGGCCGCGGTCTTCGTCCTGCTGATCACCGGGGTGGGCTTCCTGATCCACCTGTACGCGGTCGAGTACATGGCGCACGACGAGGGGCGGCGGCGGTTCTTCGCCTACTTCAACCTCTTCGTCGCCGCGATGCTCCTGCTGGTGCTCGGCAACAACTACGTGATGCTCTACTTCGGCTGGGAGGGCGTCGGCCTGGCGTCGTACCTGCTGATCTCCTTCTGGTACGGCCGGCCGAGCGCGGCCACCGCCGGCAAGAAGGCGTTCCTGATGAACCGGGTCGGCGACGCCGGCCTGGCCATCGGCATCTTCATCATGTTCGCCACCCTCGGCACCACGCAGTACGACGAGGTGTTCAACGGCGTCGGCTCGCTGACCGGCACCACGGTGCTGGTGCTCGGCCTGCTGCTGCTGCTCGGCGCGGCCGGCAAGTCCGGCCAGTTCCCGCTCCAGGCGTGGCTGCCGGACGCGATGGAGGGCCCGACCCCGGTGTCGGCGCTCATCCACGCCGCCACCATGGTCACCGCCGGCGTCTACCTGATCGCCCGGTCGAACCCGGTCTTCTCGGCCAACTCGACGCTCCAGCTCGTGGTGGTCAGCGTCGGCGCGCTGACCCTGCTGCTCGGCTGCATCATCGGCGCGGCCAAGGACGACATCAAGCGGGTGCTCGCCTGGTCGACGGTCAGCCAGATCGGCTACATGTTCCTCGGCGTCGGCCTCGGCGGCGGGGCGTACGCCCTGGCGATCATCCACCTGCTCGCGCACGGCTTCTTCAAGGCCAACATGTTCCTCGGCGCCGGCTCGGTCATGCACGGCATGAACGACCAGGTGGACATCCGCCGCTTCGGCGGGCTGTCGAAGTACATGAAGGTCACCTGGATCACGTTCATGATGGGCTGGCTGGCCATCATCGGCCTGCCGCCGCTGTCCGGCTACTTCTCCAAGGAGCCGATCATCGTCGCCGCCTTCACGCGGGACGACTGGACGGCGTGGCTGTTCGGCGGCGCGGCGCTGCTCGGCGCGGGGCTCACCGCGTTCTACATGACCCGGCTGTTCGTCCTCACCTTCCACGGCCCGAAGCGGTGGACCGAGGACATCGAGCACCCGCACGAGTCGCCGAAGCTGATGACGATCCCGCTGATCCTGCTGGCGATCGGCTCGGTGGTCGCCGGTGGCCTGATGGTGTGGAACGACGGCCTGGCCTCCTGGCTGACGCCGGTGCTCGGCGAGGCCGGCGAGGAGCACCACGCCGTGCTGTCGCACACGGTGATCACGATCCTGTCGCTGGTCGTCACGATCGCCGGGGCCGGGCTCGCCTGGTCGCTGTTCCGCAACGGCACGGCCACCGAGCCGCAGCCGGCGGGTGTGCTGGTCACCGCCGCCCGGCGCAACCTCTACACCGACGCCTTCAACGAGGCGGTCTTCGAGAAGCCGGGGATCTTCCTCACCCGGGCGCTGGTCTTCCTCGACAACCGGGGCGTCGACGGGCTGGTCAACGGCCTCGCCGCCGCCGTGGGCGGGGGCTCCGGCCGACTCCGGCGGCTGCAGACCGGCTTCGTCCGGTCGTACGCGACGTCCATCCTGACCGGCGCGCTGCTGGTGGTGGCGGCGTTCCTGGCCGTGCAGGCGGGGTGGCTGGCGTGATCGACCTCTCTACGGCCGCCCCCGCCGGCGGACCACGCAGTGACGACGGAGGTAAGGCCGCATAATGTCCAACTTCCCGTTCCTCTCGGTGCTGACCGTGGCGCCGCTGGTCGGCGCGCTGGTCGTGGCCGTCCTGCCGCGCCGCCGGCCGGAGCTGGCCAAGCAGGTGGCCTTCGGGTGGTCGCTGCTGGTGCTCGCCCTGTCCGTGGTCATGTGGCTGGCCTTCAAGACCGGCGGTGAGCGGCTCCAGTTCCGCGAGTCGTACACCTGGATCCCGCAGTGGGACGCCCGGTTCACCTTCGCCGCCGACGGCATCGCCCTGGTGATGCTGATGCTGATCGCGGTGCTGGTGCCGCTGGTCATCCTCGCGTCCTGGCACGACGCCGAGTCGTCGAAGCGCTCGATCCCGGTCTACTTCGCCCTGCTGCTCGTCCTCGAATCCACGATGATCGGCGTCTTCGCCGCCGCCGACGTCTTCCTGTTCTACGTGTTCTTCGAGGTCATGCTGGTGCCGATGTACTTCCTGATCGGCAGCTACGGCGGCCACCAGCGACAGTACGCGGCCGTGAAGTTCTTCCTCTACTCGCTGGTCGGCGGCCTGTTCATGCTGGCCGCCGTGATCGGCCTGTGGGTCGTCGGCGGGAAGACCTTCGACTGGCAGGCGCTCACCCAGATCGACATCTCCACCGGCACCGAGCGCTGGCTGTTCCTCGGCTTCTTCCTCGCCTTCGCGATCAAGGCGCCGTTCTTCCCGTTCCACACCTGGCTGCCGGACGCCGGTGGGGCCGCCCCCGCCGGGGCCGCCGCGCTGCTCGTCGGCGTGCTGGACAAGGTCGGCACGTTCGGGATCCTGCGCTACTGCCTGCCGCTGTTCCCGGAGGCGTCGAAGTGGTTCGCCCCGTACGCGCTCGCGCTCGGGGTGATCGGCATCATCTACGCCGCGCTGCTGGCGGTCGGCCAGAACGACCTGAAGCGGCTGGTGTCGTACACCTCGATCGCGCACTTCGGGTTCATCGGGGTCGGCATCTTCGCCTTCACCACGCAGGCCGGCACGGGCGCGGTGCTCTACATGCTCAACCACGGCCTCGCCACCGGCCTGCTCTTCCTGGTGGTGGGCATGCTGGTGGCCCGGCGCGGCTCGGCCCTGATCAGCGACTTCGGCGGCGCGGGCAAGCTGGTGCCGCTGCTGGCCGGGGTGCTCTTCTTCGCCGGCCTGGCCTCGCTGGCCCTGCCCGGCACCGCGCCGTTCGTCTCCGAGTTCCTGGTGCTGATCGGCACCTTCACGGTGAACAAGCCGGTCGCGGTGATCGCCACGCTCGGCATCATCCTGGCCGCCGCGTACGTGCTGTGGATGGTGCAGCGGACGACCCAGGGCACCCTCAACCCGGCCCTGACCGAGGTCGAGCCGATGCGCCGCGACCTCAACCTGCGCGAGAAGTTCGTGGTCGCGCCGCTGATCGCGCTGATCGTGCTGCTCGGCTTCTATCCCAAGCCGGTCACCGATGTCATCAACCCCGCCGTCCGGGCCACCATGGAGGACGTCGGCAGGACCGATCCGGCCCCTGAGGTCGGCGGTGTCGTGCAGGAGGCCGCAAAGTGACCGAGCTCAAGCTGCCGTCGATCGACTACGCGGCGCTCGCTCCGATCCTGATCATGCTGGGCGCCGCCCTGCTGGGCGTGCTGGTCGAGGCCTTCGTGCCCCGCAAGCGCCGCCACCTCGTCCAGCTCTCGCTGGGGCTGCTCGCGGTGCTCGCCGCGCTGGTGATGGTGATCTTCAACGCCGACGACCGGCTGATCACCGCCGGCGGGGCGCTCGCCGTGGACGGGCCGACCCTGTTCCTCCAGGGCGCGATCCTGGTCCTCGCCGCCATGTCGCTGCTGCTCATGGGCGAGCGCTCGGTGGAGCGGGGCGGGGCGTTCGTCGCCCAGGCCGCCGTCACCGCCGAGTCGGCCGAGGACCGGCGGCAGGCCGAGGGCAGCAACGGGGCCACCGAGGTCTACCCGCTGGCCAGCTTCGCCATCGGCGGCATGCTGATCTTCGTGGCGGCGAACGACCTGCTGACCATGTTCATCGCCCTGGAGGTCTTCTCCCTGCCGCTCTACCTGCTCTGCGCGCTGGCCCGTCGCCGGCGGCTGCTGAGCCAGGAGGCGGCGATGAAGTACTTCTTGCTCGGCGCGTACGCCTCGGCGTTCTTCCTGTTCGGCGTGGCTTTGGTCTACGGCTTCACCTCCGGCATCCCGGGCCGCCCGGCCGGCGTCGACTTCGCCACCATCCACGCGGCGGTCACCGAGTCCCCGGCGAGCCAGGTGCTGCTCTTCGCCGGCATGGCGCTGCTCGCCATCGGCCTGCTGTTCAAGGCCGCCGCCGCCCCGTTCCACGTGTGGACGCCCGACGTCTACCAGGGCGCCCCGACGCCGGTCACCGGCTTCATGGCGGCCTGCACGAAGGTCGCCGCGTTCGGCGCCCTGCTGCGGGTCTTCCACGTGGCGTTCGCCGGGGCGGCGTGGGACTTCACCCCGGTCCTCGGCGCGGTGGCGGTGCTCACCATGCTGGTCGGCGCGGTGCTGGCGGTCACCCAGACCGACATCAAGCGGCTGCTGGCCTACTCGTCGATCGCCAACGCGGGCTACCTGCTGGTCGGGGTGCTCGCACCGAGCCGGGACGGGCTCGCCGGCACGATGTTCTACCTGGCCGCGTACGGCTTCTCGGTGCTGGCCGCCTTCGCGGTGGTGACCCTGGTCCGCGACGCCGACGGGGAGGCCACCCACCTGTCCCGCTGGGCGGGGCTGGGGAAGCGGTCGCCGTTCTTCGCGGCGATCTTCACCTTCATCCTGCTGGCCTTCGCCGGCATCCCGCTCACCAGCGGCTTCATGAGCAAGTTCGCCGTCTTCGCCCCGGCCCTCGACGCCGACCAGGCGTGGCTGGTGGTGGCCGGCGTGCTGACGAGCATGGTGCTCGCGTTCCCGTACCTGCGGGTCGTGGTCATGATGTGGCTGTCCGAGCCGGGGGAGTCCACCCCGACGGTGATGGTGCCGGGCGGGCTGACCTCGGCGGCGCTCATGATCGGCGTGCTGGCCACGCTGGTGCTGGGCGTCGTGCCGGGCCCGCTGCTCGACCTCGCCAACGGCGCCGCCGAATTCGTGCGATGACCGACGTTTCCCCGCGACGGGGCCGGTACGCGACAGCGTGCCGGCCCCGTCGCCGCATCCCCGCCCCGGAGCAGGTCGAACGGGTGTGGCATGGTGGATAGCGTGGTGAATCCGGCTGGCGAGCGTTCAGGTGCCACCGGCTCCGCTCGGCGGGGTCGGGAGAGCACGGGTCAGTTCGGCGCGCTCGGCCTGCACCTGGCCGATGCCCGCGTCGAGGCGTCCGTGTTGGGCCTGCTGGAGTCCGTCGAGGCGGAGCTGCGGGCCACCGTGACGAGCGCCGACCCGCTGGTGACCGAGGCCGCCCGGCACCTGGTGGACGCCGGCGGCAAGCGGTTCCGCCCGCTGCTGGTCGCGCTGGGGGCCCAGTTCGGCGATCCGGCCGACCCGCGGGTCGTCTCCGCCGCCGTGGTGATGGAGCTCACCCACCTGGCGACGCTCTACCACGACGACGTTATGGACGAGGCCGCCGTGCGGCGGGGCGCCCCGAGCGCCAACTCCCGCTGGACGAACTCGGTGGCGATCCTGGTCGGCGACTACCTCTTCGCCCGCGCCGCGGACCTCTCGGCCGATCTGGGGCCGGAGGCGGTGCGGTTGCAGGCGCGCACGTTCGCCCGCCTGGTGCACGGTCAGATCGCCGAGACGGTCGGCCCCCGGGACGGGCAGGACCCGGTGACCCACTACCTCGGCGTGATCGCCGAGAAGACCGGCTCGCTGATCGCCACCTCGGCCCGCTTCGGCGGCCTGTTCTCCGGGGCGTCCGCCGCGCACACCGAGGCCCTGGCAGGCTACGGCGAGACGATCGGCGTCGCCTTCCAGCTCTCCGACGACCTGCTCGACATCGCCAGCGAGTCGGTGCAGTCGGGCAAGACCCCCGGCACCGACCTGCGGGAGGGCGTGCCTACCCTGCCGGTGCTCTACGCGCTCGCCTCCGACGACTCCGACGCCGCCTCGGTGCGGCTGCGGGAGATCCTGGCCACCGGCCCGCTCGTCGACGACGCCCTGCACGCCGAGGCCCTCGGCCTGCTCCGCGAGTCCCCGGCGCTCAAGCGCGCCCGGGAGACCGTCCGCAGCTACGCCGAGGAGGCCCGGGAGCAGCTCGCGCTGCTGCCGGAGACGCCGTCGCGCCGCGCGCTGGAGTCCCTCTGCGACTACATCGCCGACCGCACCGGCTGAGGCCTCCCGAGCCTTCGGTACGGGTTCCGCGAACCCTTCGTGAGTCCGACTCGGACAACTCACCGTGTCGCTCGGCGCACTGACCGTTTAGGATGATCTGGCAGCGTCGACCCGAACAGGCATTTCGCCGGACGCCTGGATTTCATATGGTGTAAGTCCCCCGGCGGCGGAGGTGGTTGTGCGCGACCCCTTGGCGGAACCTTCGGACCTCATCCGGAGTGTCTCCCGCGCGCTACGCGTGCTCGAATCGGTCGGTCGCGCCCCGAAGGGGCTGACCGTCAAGCAGATCGCGCGGCGCTGCGAGCTGACCGTGGCCACCACCTACCACCTGGTCCGCACGCTGGCCTACGAGGGCTACGTGATCCGCCGGGAGGACGGCACGTACATCGTGGGCCTGGAGATCGCCGACCGGTACCGCGAGCTGGTCACCGCGTTCCGCGGGCCCGCAGCGGTCGGCGAGTGCCTGCGCCGCGCCGCCCTGGACACCGGCTACAGCCACTATCTCGGGCGCTTCGTCGGCGGCCAGGTGGCCGTCACCGCCGTGGCCGAGGGGCACCGCTCCCCGCACCTGGAGGACCTGGTCCCCGGGTTCGACGAGGGCGCGCACGCGACCGCGCTCGGCAAGGCGCTGCTGGCCACCCTCACCGCCGAGCAGCGCTTCCGCTACCTGCGGGAATACGGCATGCGCCCGTTCACCAACGCCACCCTCACCACCCCCGAGGCGTTCGAGGCGGACGTGGCGGCCGGCGACCGCCGGGGCATGCAGCTGGAGCTGGGGCAGTTCCGGCAGGGCGTCGCGTGCGCCGCCGTGCTGGTCGTCCCCGACAAGGACATGGAACGCCGGATGGTGCTGGCCTGCTCGTTGCCGGCCAGCGAGATGATGACCTCCGCCCGGGTGGTCCGGGCCAAGCTGCTCACCGCCGCCCGCGCCATCGCCGACGCCGTCGCCGCCGAGAACTGACCCCGCAGCCACCGGGAGCCGAGGCCCGGGGACCGGGAGCCGAGGACCGGCGGCCGGAAGCCGGGGCCGGGGAACCCGGAAGCAGGGACGACGACGGGCCCCCGCCCTGGTGGGGAGGGGGCCCGCCGCGACGCCCAGCGGGTCAGCTGCCGATCGGGCCGCCGTCCAGCCGCCAGGTGACCACCACGCCGGGCTTGGCGTAGTCGCCGTCGGGCCAGGTCGACGCCGGGTTCTCCACGGTCGCCCCGGTGATCTCACCCGGGTGCTGCACCGCCACGAACACCGAGCGGTTGTCGTCGGTGATGAACGGGCCGCAGGTCTCCGCGCCCAGCGGCACCGTGAGGAACTGCTTGAGGTGCCCCCGCTCCGGCCCCTCCACGGCGGTGGCGAACAGGCCGTCGTTGCTGCCCAGCGCGTTGCCGTCGGTGGAGATCCAGAGGTTGCCGGTGGCGTCGAAGGCGACGTTGTCCGGGCAGGAGATCGGGGAGACCTTCGCCTTGTCGTACCCGGCGAAGTGGGTCGACGGGTCCGTCGGGTCGCCGCAGACGATCGGCAGCGACCAGGCGAACGTCTCGGCGGCGTTGTTGTTGCCGTCCTCGACCAGCTCCAGGATCTGCCCGTGCTTGTTGAGGTTGCGCGGGTTGACCTCGTCGGCGGGGGCCTTGCCCGCCTTGCCGCGGTCGGTGTTGTTGGTCAGCGCCACGTACACCTTGCCGGTCAGCCGGCTCGGCTCGACGTCCTCCGGGCGGTCCATCTTGGTCGCGCCGACCTTGTCGCCGGCCAGCCGGGTGAAGGTGAGCACGTCCGCGGCGGTCATCCCGTCGACGTACGAGCGGGTGCCGCTGACCAGCTTGATCCAGCGGCCCCGGCCGTTGAACGCCCCGTCGGCGGGGAGCTTGCCGGAGCCGTCGATCTCGGCCGCCGAGTTGCCTTCGAGCTGCGCCACGTAGAGGGTGCCCGACTCCAGCAGGGTCAGGTTGTGCTTGCGGGCCACCCACGAGTCGCCGGCCATGAACTTCTTGTCCGAGACGAACTTGTAGAGGTAGTCGAACCGCTCGTCGTCGCCCATGTAGGCCACCACGTGCCCGCTGCGGGCGACGATGACGTTCGCGCCCTCGTGCTTGAACCGGCCGAGCGCCGTGTGCTTGCGCGGCCGGCTCTCCGGGTCGAACGGGTCGATCTCGACGACCCAGCCGAAGCGGTGCGCCTCGTACGGGTTCTTCGCCAGGTCGAAGCGCTCGTCGGCGCGGTCCCACTTGCGGTTGCCGCTCGGGTAGCGCTCGGTGGTGTTGATGCCGTAGCGGGCCAGCTTCGGCTTCAGCTCCTCCGGCGCGGCGTCCCCGCCGACGAAGTACTGGTTGAAGTTCTCCTCGCCGGAGAGCACCGTGCCCCACGGGGTGACGCCGCCCGCGCAGTTGTTCAGTGTGCCGACCACCGTCCGGCCCTTCGGGTCGGCGGCGGTGCGCAGCCACGCCGAGCCGGCGGCCGGGCCGGTCAGCTCGAACTTCGTGGCCAGCGCGGTGACCCGCCGGTTGTACGGCCGCCGGCCGCCGGATACCGGCCGCCACTGCCCGGTGCCGTCGACCCGCTCCAGCTCGACCACGGACATGCCGTGCGCTGCCATGGCGACCTTCACCTGCTCGACGGTGAGCGCGTCGAGGCTGGTGAAGCCGGGGAACATCAGGTCCTCGTTGGTGTACTCGTGGTTGACCACGAGCAGCGCCCGGCGGCCCCGCTTGTCCAGCGGCAGCACGCCGACAAAGTCGTTGTTGTAGCCGAACTGCTTGGCCTGCTTCGCGGCGGTCTGCGCGTGCACGTCGAACTCCGGCGCGCCCGGCACCACCGGGTCGCCCCAGCGGATCACGACACTGTGGTCGTACCCGTTGGGCACGACCAGGGTGTCGAGCTTGTTCGGCGGGATCGGCCGGAAGGTCAGCGCGCCGCTGCCCACCCCGCCGGCCGGGCGGCCGAACCCGGCGGCCTCCGGCACGACCGGCGTGGCCGGCGCGGCGGACGCCGCCCCGGCGCCGGCCAGCGCCCCGGCGGCCGCGCCGCCGAAGCCCAGGACGAGCGCACCGACCGCGCCGGCCCGGACCACGCCGCGCCGGGACACCTCGGCGTCCACGATGTCGCCCAGGTACGGGTTGTCGGAGGTGTTGGGCACCGGGTGGTCACAGGCGTTGCCGCACCGGTAGAGACAGGTCATGGCGTCACGGCTGCCGTGGCGGGTGGCGCCCAGCAGGGGGAGCAGCCGAGGTCGGTCGCTCATCGGGAGGTGCCTCCAAGGAAGTCGGTGCACGCCGGGGTCGACCCTCCGACGTGCGTACCCGGCGGACGCTAGGAGGGCGCGGTGAGCGCGGGTCGGCCCGAACATGAACCGGATGTGAACACCTGCGCCTGACCTCCCCGTCGACCTGCGGATGAACCGATCGGCGACACCGCACGTACTGTCGGGCGAACGCATCGCTGGACGCGTTCGACAGCGGGAGCCGCTGGACTCCGGCGACAGCGAGGAGGTCGTCATCAGCGACCACGACGCCCAACTGCTGCGCGCGCTGCACGACGAGCATGCCGACGCGCTCTACGCGCACGCCCTGCGGCTGGTCAACGGCGACCGGACCCGGGCCGAGGACCTGGTGCAGGAGACCCTGCTGCGGGCCTGGCGGCACCCGGAGTCGCTCGACCCGACGCGCGGATCGGTGCGGGCGTGGCTGTTCACCACGGCCCGCAACCTGGCCATCGACGCGTGGCGGCGGCGGTCCACGAGGGTCGGCGAGATCTACACCGACGAGCTGCCCGAGCCCCCGGAGACGATCGACGAGGCGGAACGCGCGGTGGAGGCGTGGACGGTCGCCGAGGCGCTGAACCGGCTCAGCCCGACCCACCGCGAGGTGCTCATCGAGTGCTTCTACCAGGGGCGTTCGGTGTCCGAGGCGGCGGTCCGGCTGGGCGTGCCACCGGGCACCGTCAAGTCCCGCACCCACTACGCGCTGCGCTCCCTGCGGTTGGCGCTGGCCGAGATGGGGGTGACGGGATGACCCGCTGCGAGTTCGCGCACGACGACGGCGCGTACGTCCTGGGCGCGCTCGCCCCGGCCGACCGGGCCGCCTACGAGCGGCACCTCGCCGGCTGCGCCTCCTGCCGGGACGCGGTCGCCGAGATCGCCGTGCTTCCCGGGCTGCTCGGTCGGCTCGACCCGGCCGGGCTGGAGCAGTTCCTGGAGCCGCCCGCCGAGGTCTCCCGGGTGCCCGCGCTGCTCGACGCCGCCCGCCGCCGCCGACGCCGCGAGCGGTCGGCCGCCCGCCGCCGGTACGCGCTGACCGCGTTGGCCGCCGCCGTCCTGGCGCTGTTCGCCGGGTTCGGCGCGGCCACCCTCCGGCCCCCCGTCGAGATCACCCCGACGCCCACCCCGCAGATCGCGCTGGCGTCCATGCGGCCGATCGCCGGCACGGTGCCGGTGCACGCCGAGGTGGGGCTGACCGGCACGCCGTGGGGCACCGAGGTCACCATGCGCTGCGGCTACGACCGGCGGGCCGGGCACCGCGAGGCGTACACCTTCCGGCTGGTGGCGCACGGCCCGGACGGCGCGACGGAGCAGATCGGCTCCTGGCTGGCCGCCCCCGGCGACGAGCTGAGCCTGACCGCCACCACCCACTTCACCGACGGCGAGCTGGTCCGGCTGGAGCTGCTGCGCGCCGACGGCACCCCGGTCCTCGCCTACGACGCCCGCTGAGCCCGCCTGGGCTCCGCTGGGCGGGGCGGTGCCCCTGCGGGGGCCGTGATCGTGGGCGGGGCCGTGATCGTGCGCGGGGCTGTGACTGTGCGCGGGGCTGTGATCGTGGGCGTTGCTCGCCTTGGCGATGTTGCGGCGCGTAGTTGTCCTACCCGACCGGACACCACCCGGATTCACCCCTTTGCTCTGCACCCGGATACGCAACGGTCACCCCACGCAACCGGCCGCCGGGCCGCCCGGGCAGGAGTGATCTCCCGTCGGTGCTGCCGGCGGTGCGTGCTGCGTGGGTGGGTGCAGAGCAAAGGGGGCGCGAGGTCCGTCGTGTGGTCGGACAGTGGTGACCGACGGTCAGTCCGGTGGGCTGCCGCGCTCGGCACCGCATCCCGTCACGGAAAGCGACGGGCCGCGGCTGCGCACTCAGGGGCCCGTCGTCCCCTGTCCCACCGGCGTCGGCGCGAGCGGCCGGGTCGTGGCGGGGCTGCGGGAGCGCCGGGAGTTGCGGGCGTGGCGGAGGGCGTCGGCGGTGAAGGTCAGCAGCGCCAGCCAGACCAGCGCGAAGCCGGCGAGCCGGGCCGGCGGCATCGGCTCGTGGAAGATCAGCACCCCGCAGCCGAGCTGGAGGATCGGGGCGAGGTACTGGAGCATGCCCAGCGCCGTCAGCGACAGCCGGTTCGCGGCGCCCGCGAAGAGCAGCAGCGGGGTCGCGGTGGCCGCGCCGGCCAGCACCAGCAGCGCGGTGTGCCCGGCCGAGACGTGGCCGAAGGCCAGGCCACCGTCGGCGGCAAGCCAGCCGAGATAGCCGAGGGCCGGCAGGGCGAGCACCGCCGACTCCACGAAGAGCCCCTCCGCCGCCGGCAGCCCGAGGCGCTTCTTGACCAGCCCGTACGCGGCGAAGCTGACGGCCAGGGTGAGCGCGAGCCAGGGCAACCGGCCGTAGTCGACGGTGAGCACGGCCACCGCCGCCGTGCCGATGCCCAGCGCCAGCCACTGCCCGGGGCGCAGCCGCTCCCGCAGCACGGTCACCCCGAGCAGCACCGACACCAGCGGGGTGATGAAGTAGCCGAGGGCCGTCTCCACCACCCGCGCCGAGTTCACGCCGTAGATGTAGGTGCCCCAGTTGACCGCGATGAGCGCGGCGGCCACGCCGATGCCGGCCAGCGCCCGGGGGCGACGCGCCAACCGCCGCAGGAAGCCCACGTTGCGCAGCGCGGCGAGCAGCAGCGCGACGAAGAGCACCGACCAGACGATCCGGTGCGCCAGGATCTCCAGCGGGCCGGCCGGCTGGAGCGCCCTGAGGTAGAGCGGGAAGAACCCCCAGAGCAGGTACGCGCCGATGCCGTAGAGGTAGCCGAGGCGCAGCGGGTTCACGCCTGCCCCCGCCCGTCGTACTGCATCCAGCGGTCCGGCTCGACCAGGGCGAAGCCGATCTTCGCGTAGACCCCGTGCGCGTCGGAGGTGGCCAGCACGATCCGGCGTACGCCGATCGTGGCCAGGTGGTCACGGACCGCGCCGGCCAGCCAGGTGCCCAGCCCGACCCCCCGGGCCGCCCGGTCCACGTAGACGTCGCAGAGCCAGGCGAACGTCGCGCGGTCGGTCACCACCCGGGCCACCGCCACCTGCCGGCCGTCACCGGGGCGGTACACGCCGTACGGCAGCGAGCCGGCGAACGCCCGCCCGACGGTCTCCCGGTCCCGCCCCAACGCCCAGTACGCGTCGGTGGAGAGCCAGTGGTGCACGAGGTCGAGGTCGAGGCGGGCGGGGTCGGTGCTGAGCTGGTGGCCGTCGTCGCGGGTCAGGGTGAACACCCTGCGACGCTAGCCTGCCCGCCCGGCCCCGCGCGCCGTGAATCCGCCCACGCCGCCCGGGCCGGGACCGCCCCGGCCCGGCCTCAGTCGCGGTCGAGGGCCGCGCCCAGCAGCCAGGTCACGACGCCGACGAACAACGCGCCGAGCACCGCCTCCGGCCAGAACCCGTCCACGTGGAACGGCAGCCCGGCCTCGCCCGCGATCCAGCTCGTCAACAGGAAGAGCAGACCGTTGACCACCAGGGCGATCAGCCCCAGGGTCAGCAGGTAGAAGCCGCAGCCCACGGTCTTGACGATCGGCTGGAGCACCGCGTTGACGACCCCGAAGATGACCGCGACGAGGAGCAGCGTGACGATCGCCTCGACGGCCGAACCCGTGTCGAGCGTGATGCCCGGGATGACCAGGGTGGCCAGCCAGAAGGCCACCGCCGTGCTGCCCAGCCGGATCAGAAGACCCTTCAGGAAACCCATGGTCACGGATGGTGCCATGGACCCGCCACCGGCGGAACCCGCCGTCGGTCCCGCCCGACCCGTCAACCCCGGTCGGGGCGGCCGATCAGTTGCGACTCGATGGGGGTCGGCGACAGCAGCGCCCAGCGCAGCGCCCGGCGGTTCACCACCGCCACCATGTCCTCCCGGATGCGGGTCAGCCAGTCGGCCGAGCCGCCGAGGCCGAGCGCGGCGCCGGCCAGGGCGGCCTCGGCGGGGCGCAACGGTTGCAGCACGACCAGGTCGGCCCGGCCCAGCTGGTCGACGTCGGACGCGGTGAGGCCGTCCCGGACCACCAGGGTGGAGCGCCAGGCCGGCCCGGGACCGGCGTCGGCGGGCACCGGGCCCGCGTCCACCACGAGCAGCACCGGCCGCAGCGCCGAGCCGGCCACCGCGTCCGTCGCGCGGCCCGGCGGCAGCACCGGGATCGGCCCGTCGGGCGTGGCGACGCCCCGGACGAACGGCTCCCACGCCCGGGGCCGGGTCGTCTGGACCGCCACCCGGGCACCCAGCGCCAGCGCCCGCAGGACCAGCAGTTGCGCCGCGCGCACCCCGCCGACCAGCATCAACCGGGTGCCCTCCGGCCGGAACAGCCGGACCGTCACCGCCGCCCCGCGCCGGTTCGCGCCGACCATCAGCCCCGCGTCGCCGACCGGCAGCTCCAACCCGTCGAGGACCGCCGGGTCGGCCGCCGCGCCCGGAACGGCGAGGGCGAGGGGCAGCGTGCCCGCCAACGCGGGAAGCTGCTGGCCGTCGAGCCGGTCGAGCTCCGCGCCCGCGCCGCCGGCCAGCCGCCGCAACGCCTGCGTCGCCGCCGTCAGCCCGGCCGGGGTCCAGGCGGCCAGGCGTACGGTCAGCTCGGCCGGCACGGTCGCGCCGCCGGCACCGGCGCGCGGCCCCACGCAGAGCGAGACCGTGGTCGCGGCGGCCGGCAGGGTGAGCAGCCGGGGCACCAGCAGCCGCCCCGCGTCGGTGGTCGGGTCCGGCCCGCGCCGCACCCGGAAGGTGGTCTGGAGCAGCTCCCCCGTCCGCACGGCCGGCCAGGTCTCCACCAGCGGCCCGCCGCCGTCGTGGTGGGCCAGTTCGGCGAGTACGCGGGGCGCGGCGTGCTCGCCGAGCGGGCGGGCGGTCACCGGCCCCAGCCGGCGCACGATCCGCCGGACCACCCCGGACAGGGCGGCGCGCAGGTCCGCGTCGGTCCACCCGTCCACCCGGAGCACCCGCACCGCCAGCAGCACCGAGTCGCGCCCGGCCAGCAGCCCGTCGGTGAGCTGCCGGTACGACGTCGCCACCGTGCTCCCCCCGACCGCGACGGCCGGCGCGGGCGAGCCGCCGAACAGGAGCTGGAGCCGCACCGGGGGCAGCTCCGGGGAGACCGGCGGCAGCAGCGTCGACGGCGGGGGCAGCGCCCCCGGCCCGTCGCCGAGCAGGTCGCCCGGGTCGCCGACCTCCAGCACGGCGGTCAGGCCCTCCGCGTCGTCGACCACGGCCGCCGGACGGCCGGCCAGCTCCGCCGCGCGGATCACCACGCCGGGGTCGAGCAGCTCCAGCAGCGCGCCCGGGCCGTTGGCCGACGCCAGGGCCCGCCGGCGGGACAGGTGGCCGGCGGCGACGCCCAGCCAGGAGAACAGCCAGCGCCCCCGCACCCGGACCCAGGTGGCGGCCAGCAGTGCGGCGGCCACCGCGACGACGGCCATGGTCACGCCCACGCCCCGGCCGATCCCGGCGGCGGCCAGCGCCACCGCCGCCTGCGTGGCGACCACCTGACCGGCCCGCACCCCGGCCGGACCCCGCCGGGTGGCGGCCGGAATCCACCGCGGGGGCAACGGCTGCCGGTGCGCCGGCTGGACCGGGGCCGTGGTCGTGCTGGCCGTCACCGCGCCTCCTCAACGCCCGCCCGGAACGCCGCCGTGACCCGGGGCGTGACCGTGGGCGGTTCCGCAGCGTCATCGTATGGCTCCGCCCCGCCATCGCGGGAGCCGTGGTTGTCCACAGGGGAGCCGGGCGGGGTAGCAGAACCGCCACCGGGCCGCTACCGTCAGCGACGAGCCGGCTGACCCCATCCCGCCCCGGCGTCGCCGCCGGGACAGGCGGGCGGCGCGTCCGCCGCGGGCGCGTCCGACGGCCAGCCACGATCGAGGAGACGAGGTGACGTCCGGGTGTCCCAGACCCAGGCAGAAGCCGCGGTGTTGCAGCAGACCGCCGCGAAGTTCGAGCAGGTTGACCAGTCCCTCCAGGCCATGCTGACCAGCCTGCTGGCCGAGCTGGAGGTGTTGCAGCAGGCCTGGCGGGGGGCCGGCGGGCGCTCGTTCGAGCAGGTGAAGCGGCAGTGGTCGCAGGACCAGGCGGCGTTGCAGCGGGCCCTGCGGGAGACCGCCACCGCCATCCGCACCGCCGGCCAGCAGTACGACGTGTCCGACAACGAAGCCGCCAGCCGGGTCGCCGGCACCAACCGCGGCATCCAACTGCCGCTGTAGCACCTCCCGGAAAGGGGATCATCCGATGGACCATGGCGTTCTGGTCGTCAACTTCGCCGCCCTCCAGCAGGCGGGTGCCGACATCCAGCGGGCGCTGAACACGCTGGACAGCCAGCTCGGCCAGCTCGAACGCGACGCCGCCCCGCTGGTGGCGAGCTGGGACGGCGAGGCCCGGCAGGCCTACGAGCAGCGGCAGGCCCGGTGGCGTTCCGCCTCCCAGGACCTCCAGGCGATGCTGCGCGACATCAAGCTGGCGGTCCACGACTCCGCGTCCGACTACCTCGACACCGAGAAGCGGAACGTCAACCTGTTCCAGTGAGCGGCTGCGGCCCGCCGCGGCGTTCGGCGGCTCTGGCGTTCTGGCGTTCGGCAGGGCCGCCGAACGCCGCCACCGCAGGTGGTCAGGCCGCCGGCCGCCAGCGGCGGCGGCCGCCCCGGGGCAGCACCACCGCCAGCAGCGCCGTGCCCGCCACGGCCGCCCCGGCGACGGCCGCGACGACCACCGCCCGGTCCCGGGCCGCCGCCCGCCGGGCCTGGCGGGCGGCCAGCGCCGGATCGGCCTCGCCCGCCGCTAGGGCCACGGCCCGGCGAGCCGGCCCCTGCGGGCCCGCCCCGGTCTCGGTGACCGCCCGGTAGGGGTTGAGCACGCCCGCGCCGTACCCGTCGCCGTACCCGTCGCCGGGCGCGGGGTCGACCGTGGCGAGAATCTGCCGCGTCACCTGCGCGGCCGTCAGCTCCGGCCGATACTGCCGGACGAGAGCGGCGGTGGCCGCCACGAACGGGGCGGCGTAGCTGGTGCCCTCGGCCCGCCGGTGGCCCTGTCCCGGGGCGGCCATCAGCACCTCGCCGCCCGGGGCGACCAGGTCGACGTACGGGCCGGTCTGCGAGAAGTCGGCCCGCCGCCCGTCGGGGCCGATCGCGCCCACCCCCAGCACCCCGTCGTACGCGGCCGGGTACGGTCGCGGGTCGCCGCCGTCGTGCAGGTTGCCGGCGGCGGCCACCACGACCACGTCCCGCGCGACGGCGTAGCCGACCGCCGCCCGGACGGCCGGGTCGTCGGTGTAGAGCACGACGGAGAGGTTCACCACGTCGGCCCCGTGGTCGACCGCCCAGCGGATCGCCCGGGCGAAGTCGACGGCGCTGACCGTGCGCCCCGACTCCCGCCCCTCGACCACCTGCTGCTCGCTGACGCGTACCGGAAGGATGCGGGCACCCGGCGCGAGGCCCTGGAACGCGACGCCGACGCGGGGCTCGGCCGCGATGATGCTCGCCACACCGGTGCCGTGCCCGGCGCAGTCGCCGCTGCCGTCGCCGCCCGGGTCGAGGAAGTCCGCCCCGGCGTCGACCCGCCCGGCCAGTTGCGGGTGCCGGCGGTCCACCCCCGAGTCGATCACCCCGACGGTGACGCCGGCCCCGCTGGCCAGCGCGGCGAGCCGCTGCGGGGCATACCGCCGCTGCGGCCACGGGGTCTCCGCGACGGGCCGGTCCGGGGTCGGCGGGGTGGCGCAGCCGGGGGCCGCGCGATGCGCGCCGGCCGCCTGCGCCGGGGCGGCGGGGAACGCGGACAGCAGGGCCACGGCCGCTGCGGCGAGGGCCGGACGCGCGGTGGGCCGGGGCATCACGCCTCCGTATCGTGTCGGCTTCGAAACCGGATGTTATCCGCATCCGGATTGTCCGGCGGGGCGTCCCCGGCCAGCCATTGTGATCTTGTTACCACCTTGTAGGTTGTACGCGATGGCTATGGCCTGATGGCGGGAGGAGAGGTGGCCGTGACCGACTGGGAGCCGGCTACCGAGGCCGAAGCGGCGATGCGGGACGCCCTCCGCGCCAACGACCAGGAGCTCTACTTCCGGATCCTGGCCCGCACCGACCTGCTGCTGCCGGTCTCCGCGGAGGCGCTGGCCGGGCAGGTCCCGATGGGGTGGGGCACCTGGACCACCGGCGGCCGCACACACGTGCTGGCCTTCACGTCGCCCGCCGCGCTGCGGGCCTGCCTCGGCGGCAGCCCGGCGCCCAGCCGGCGCAGCGCATACGCCGACCTCGCCGCCGAGTGGCCCAACCACGAGTGGTGGCTGGCGGTCAACCCGGGCCTGCCCATCGAGGGCTACCTGCCGGCCTGGTTCGTCTCCCAGCTCTCCCGGGGCGACGTGCGGCTGCCGGGCCGCACCCTCGGCGCGCGCGCCCGCCTGGACCGCGTCGAGTCCGCCGCGAAGGCCCGCGCCACGGCGGTGGTCCCCGGCCGGGACGCGCCAGTGTCGCCCGCGCCCGGCACGGCGGCCGGTGGCCCGCTGCCGGGCGCGCCGGCCACCGTCCCCGCGGACGCCGCCGGCACGCCCACCACCCGGCTCACCGTCCCGGCGGCGGCCCCGCCCCGCCCGCCCGGGGCCGACGCGCCCCCGGCCCCGCCGCGCCCGGACGGGCCGGGCGGTGGCCGCGCCCGTGACGCCGCGGCCTCCGCCGCGACCGGCGGCGAGCCCGCGCCGGGCGGCTCGGCGTGGCTGAACGTCCCCCGGCGGCGGCCGCCGGCGGACGCCCCGCCGAGCGAGGCGACGCCGGCCGGCAACGGCCCGCCCGCCGCCCCGCCGGGGCCACCCGGCCAGCCCACCTCCTTCTTCGAACCGGCTTCCGGCCGCAGCCGGGCGGCGCGGGTGCTCGGCGACCCCCGCCGTCCCGCCGAGCGCCCGGCCCCGCAGTCCCGGGGCTTCGGCGGCGGCCAGGCGTTCCCCCGGCGACGCCCCGCGCCGGACCCGCTCGCCGAGCAACCGACCCAGCCCTTCCGTCCCGCCCCCGCCCCCGCCCCCGCCCCCGAGCCGCCGACGGTGCCGATCTCCCGGGCCGGGGCGGCACCGCCGGCGTCGCCGGCCGAGGCGTCCGGCCCCGCTGCGGCCCACGACGAGCCGACCCGCCTCCTGCGGCCCGGCGGCGCGGTGCCGCCCCGGCCGTCGCCGGCGGAGGAGCCGACCCGGGCCTTCCGGGCCGTGCCGCCGGCCGACGAGCCGACCCGTCCCCTCGCGGCGGCCACCGGCGCCGGTGCGCCGGCCGGCCTCTTCGGCCGGGCGGGTGGCGCGGACGAGCCGACCCGTCCCATCGGCCCGACCGGTGCCGGTGCGGCGCAGGGGCCACCGCGTCGAGGCACCGCGCCGGGGGCCGAGCGGGGCTTCGTGCGTCCCCGCCCCGGGGCGGCCGACGAGGAGCCGACCCGGCCCCTGGCGGAGCGTCCCGGCCCCGCTCCGGTGGACGAACTGGTCGAGGAGGTGACCGCCTCGATCGCGGAGCCGGTCTCCGGGCCGCCCGCGCCCCGCCCGTCCTTCTCGCCGATCGTCATCGAGGGCACGATCATCGAGGCGCGGGACCTGCCCGCCCCGGACCCGGCCGCTGCCCCGGACCCGGTCGCCGCGCCGGACGCCACGGTCGCGCTGGACACGACGGTGTCGCCGGACCTGACGGTTCCGCTGGGCACGACCGCTGTGCCGGACGCGACGGTTCCGCTCGGGACGACGGTCTCGCCGGACGCGACCGTCTCGTTGGGCACGACGGTGCCGCCGGACGCGACCGTCTCGTTGGGCACGACGGTGCCGCTCGGCTCGACCGGTGCGCCGGACGCGACGGTTCCCCTCGGCACGACCGTTCCGACCGAACCGACCGTCGCGCTGGGCACGACCGTTCCGACCGAGTCGGTCCCCGATCCGGTCGGCGCGGACCCGTCCGTCGCCGCGCCCCCCGCCGAACCCGTGACCGCGCCCGGCAGCCTGGCCGGCTCCGCAGCCGCCGCGCCCGTCGGCGTCGCCGACGCGGAGGCGACGGTGTCGCTGTTCACCCCGGCGAGGCGACCCGCGTCCGACGCGTCGGCCGGGTCCCTCTTCCAGCCGGGAATCCCCGGCGATCCGGCACCGGCCGCGCCTGACCTGCCGACGCCGACCGACGCGCCCGAGCCGGCGGCCGACACGCCCGCATCGGCCGGCGTGTCCGAGCCGGCCGACGGGTCCGTGCTGGCCGGTGATGCCGTCGTCGATCCGCAGCCGGACCCGGACCCGGAGCCGGCGCCGGCGGCGCCGCCCGCCCCCGACTTCCAGCCGGCCAACGAGGTCGAGGAGGACCTGCTCGCCGCCGCCGGCACCGGCAGCACCGACACGTTCCTCTCCACCCTGCTGCTGGCCCGGGTGCTGCTCCCGGTGGCACCCGACTCGGCCGACGGCAGCCGACCCGGCGAGCCGGGCTTCGTCTGGCGGACCGAGCGGCTCGACGGCGAGCGGTACGTCGTCGTCTACACCTCTCCGGAGCGGATGGCCGACCACGCCGACGGTCCGGTGGAGACCGTGTCGGTCAAGTTCGCCCAGCTCATCCGCCGCTGGCCCGACGACGCCTGGTCGTTCGCGGTGAACCCGAACACGCCGGTGGGCGCGAAGCTGCCCGGGGAGCAGATCGTCGCGCTGGCGAACTGGGCGGCCGACGTGGGGCTCGGCGACGACGTCGAGAGCGAACCGGAGCCGCCACCGGCGGCCGAGGCGGCGGCCGGCGCGTCCCGACAGACGCCGCCGCCAGTCGACCCGAACCAGCCGGTGGTGATGCAGAAGGCCGTCGCACCCAGCCAGCTCTCCTACTACCTGGAGCGCGGCTACGACCGGGTCTCCGGCTTCGTGCACCGCGCCAGCGAGCTGGCCCACCTGAACACCCCGGCCAAGCTGCACGACGCGCTCGGCCTGAGCCACCCGGGCTCGCCGTTCTCGCGGGACGCGCAGGAGATCTACGTCCTGCGCTGGCCCGCCCACCGGCCGAGCCTCTACCGCATCCCGTACGGCGGCCAGAACGAGGGCGCCATGCGGGCCATGGAGGGGTGGGTGATCGAGCGCCCGCCGTTCCGGGGCAACGGCTTCGCACCGGGGGACAGCAGCGACGTGGTGGCCGAGTTCAAGGTGGACAGCGCCCGGCTGCCGCACGGCGCGCAGCTCTGGCGGATCGGGGCGGACGGCACCGAACGGGTGGTCGCGACCCTGGACACGGACGCGCTGCTGTGGCGTCGGGCCGGTGACGGCTGATGCGCGACGGCTACGTGGCCCGCTGGCGGGGCCGGGAATACCAGGCCAGCCCCGACGGCGACGACGTGCGGCTCTACCAGCCCGAGCCCGGCGAGGGGTTCGAGGAGATCCGCCCCGGCCGCTACGTGCGGGTGCTGCCGGCGTCCGAGGTGGAGGGACTGGCGTACGTGCGGACCACCTGCACGTGGCAGGGCCAGCCGTTCATCGTCCTCGCCGAGCACGACGGCTGGCTGCGGGTGGAATACACGGGTGGCCGGTGGCCGGTGGCGCAGGCGATGGGGCTGGAGGTCTTCGACTTCGGGGTCTATCAGGGCTGGGCCCCGGCCGGCGCGGTCGCCGACCTGCGGGAGCAGCGGCTCTGACCCGCCGGGCGGCCGGGCCGCGACCCGGGGTCGGGGCGGGACCTCCTCAGGACTTCGCCCAGCGCAGGATCTCGCCGAGCACCACGTCCCGCGCCTCGACGTGCGGGAAGTGGCCCACGTCGTCCAGCAGCCGCCACTCGTAGGGGGCCGTCACGTAGCGGCCGGAGCCCTGGGCGGTGCGCGGCAGGGACGCGACGTCCAGTGCGCCGTGCAGTTGCAGTGTCGGGGTGACCAGGGGCTTCTGCATCAGCCGCACGAACCGGTAGCCGTGCAGCCGCAGCACCGAGCGGAACGCCCAGCGGTAGCCCTCCAGCGCGCAGAACGCGGCCTGCGGGATGCGCATCGCCTCCCGGCAGCGCCGGGCGTACGCGTCGAAGTCGGGGCCGTCGACCCAGCGGGGGCCGCCCCAGCGGCGCAGCATCTCCTCGACCGCGGCCGCGTCGTCGCGGGTGAGCACGTGCTCGTAGCGGGGAAGCTGGAACTTCAGGGCCGGGGTGGCGGCGGCGAACTGGCCGCGCGGGTCGGCGAAGATCGCGGCCCGCAGTCGCAGGGGGTGGGGCGCGCCGAGCACGACGAGCCGGCGGACCAGCGACGGGTGGAACGAGGCGGCGGTCCAGCCGATGAGCCCGCCGGCGCCGGTGCCGACGACGGTGGCGGACCGCTCGCCGAGTCCCCGGATCAGGCCGGCGACGTCGGCGGCGAGGGTGTAGCCGTCGTACCCCCGGGGCGGCTTGTCGCTGGCCCCGTAGCCGCGCAGGTCGACCGCGACGGCCCGGAAGCCGGCGTCGGCGACGGCCGGCAGCACGTCGTGCCAGGCCCACCAGTGCTCGGGGAAGCCGTGCAGGAGGAGCACCATCGGGCCGGTGCCGGCCTCGACGACGTGGAAGCGGCTGCCGTTGGCCCCGACGAACCGGTGCGTCCACGGCCCCTCGGTCAGGACGCAGGACTCGTCGACGGCCCCGCCGCGCTGCTCGGTCATGGCCCCAGCCTAGGACCCCCGGGCACCGGGGCGGAAAGGGCGATGCCCGGGCAGGTGGCCTGCCCGGGCATCGCGGTGGAGCGGTCGATCAGCGCGTGCTGATCAATGGATCAGCGTGTGCTGATCAGCGGATCAGGAGAAGCGGACCTTGATCGAGGTGCCGTTCTGCTCCAGCACCTTGATCTTGGTGCCGGTGGCCGGGACCTTGACGCCGTGGTTCGGCAGCTCCGGGAACCAGTACTGCTTGGTGTCGTCGAACAGCGGCTGCGCGGCCTGACCCCGGACGTACTGGGCCTGCCCGTTGATGTGCAGCGTGAACGAGTCCGCCTTCTTCGTGCTGAACGGCGCGTCGTACACCTGGACGCGGGCCCGCCACGGGTTGCCGGTCAGGTTGTAGAGCGGCTCCGGACGCGAGTCGATGATCATGTTGCGACCCTCGCCCGGGTGCTCGAACGTGTCGTTGTCCGCGAACCGGAGGTTCCAGTACGAGATCAGCAGGCCCTCCTGGTACGCGTAGTGGTCCACGTAGTCCGGGCGGGTGTTGCCGTAGCCGAAGTAGTACGGGCCGGTCTTGAGGTACTGGTCGTACGAGACGTACGACCGGTGGCCGGCGATGTAGTAGTTGTCGAAGAGCCGGGTGTAGGTCGCCTCGACGATGCTCCAGCCCTTGGCCGCCCAGTCGCCGGTGCCGCTCTCGGCGCCGTCGCTGGACAGCGTCTGGCCGTCGGCGGTCACGGTGATGTTGTCACCGAAGAACCCGCCCTCGGCCACGCCACCGTCGGTGATGTAGTGGAACCGGAACTGGATGCTCTTGCCGGTCAGGGCGTTGAGCGGGATGTTGATGTCGGTCCACGCGCCGTTGCTGCTGCCGCTGAGGCCCGGGGTCGGGTCGCTGCCGGACACCGGCGGGATCGGCTTGCCGTTCACGGTGCCGGGCAGCGCGTTCCAGGTGGTGCCGCCGTCGGTCGACGCCTCGAAGAAGAGGTAGTCGTAGCCGGACTCGATGTCGAACCGGCCCTTGAGCGACAGGGCCGCCGAGGTCTTCCCGGTCAGGTCGATCGTCCTGGTCAGGGTGTTGTCCAGGTCGTCGTCGTTACCGGAGAAGAACTGCTTGCTGCCCTCGAACGGCGCGCCGTAGTCGAAGGTGTACTCCCGCTGCGGGAGGACCACCACGGCGGCCTGCGGCTTGGCCGTGTTGTATTCCTGTGGACCGAGCTCCAGGGTCTTCTTCTGGCCGGCCTTGACCACCTCGTAGTCGAGCCAGCCGAGCTGGAGCTTGTTCCAGGCGCCGAGGTCGCCGCCGCGCTCGCCGATGCCGGCGTCGTTCTTGGCGCCGAGCCGGCTCTGGGCCATCAGGGTCCAGTGCTCGTTGTTGTTGTCGCCGCCGTTGAGGTTGTTGTAGTCGTCCGGCAGGCCCAGGTCGTGAGCGTACTCGTGGTAGAAGACGCTCCGGCCGCCGTTCTCCGGCTGGATCGTGTAGTCGCGGATCCAGACGCCGGTGTTGCCGATCTGGGTGCCGCCGATCGGGAAGTTCGCCGGGCCGGTGCGCGAGGTGTTGTACGCCGACCAGCGGTGGCTCCAGATGGCGTCCTCACCCTGGTGCGGGTCGCCGTCGGCCTGGTCGCCGCCGGAGTGGACGATCTGGAAGTGGTCGATGTAGCCGTCCGGCTCGTTGAAGTCGCCGTCGCCGTCGTAGTCGAACCGGTCCCACTGGTCGTAGGACTGCATGTCGGCCTTGATCTGGGCGTCGGTGCGACCCTTGGCCTTCTGGTCGGCGACCCACTGGTTGGCGGCGTCGCGGACCAGGTCCCAGGTGTTCTGGCAGATGTTGTCCGCGCAGACCGCCGGGTCGTTGGCCGGGTTGCTGGTGTCGTCGTCCGCGATCGGGTCGTCGGAGCGGCCGTAGCGGGCCGCGTTGTACTTGACCTTCACCCAGTCGGTGACCATGCCGTCGACGCTGTAGCGCCCGGACGACTGGGCCTCGTAGTACTGCTTGAGCGACTCGTCGCCCTGCCCGGTGCCGAAGTACAGCTTGCGGAAGTAGTCCGCGCTGTAGTCGGCCTGCCAGACGGTCGAGTTGTCCACCGACCGGTTGGGGGCGGGGATCTCGTTGTGCAGCGGCCCCTTGAAGGTGGTCGGCCCGGCGATGTTCGGGTTGATGTCCTTGTCCGGGTACGCGGGGTCCCGCTCGTCGCCGAACTCGGCGAGGATGACGAAGATCTTGTCGGTGCGCTCCCGGGCCAGCTCGACGTACTGGTCCTTCTGGCCCTTCTTGGCGCTGCGCGCGCCGGCCGCGGTGGCCGTGCCGCCGGCGGTCTTGCCGACCTTGACGACGGTGCTGCCGTTGATCTTCTGGGCCTTGGCCCGGCCGGAGAGGACCTCGCTGAGGCCCTCCTGGCGGAGCGCGCGCCGCTTGTCCTCGAACTTGTCCGGCAGATCGTGATCCGCTGGGGCCTTCTCGGCGGCCGACGGGGCGGCCGTCGGGACCTTCGCGGTCGGCGCCGCGTTGGCGGTGGTGGCAACCACCAGGCCCGTCGCCGTCAACGAAAGCCCGAGCAGACCCACTGCGACTTTCCGCACGTGGTACCTCCGGTGTGAGGGAACCGGCCCAACGATGGTCGGAGCCGGTGAGTCGTCCCGACTGTGGGACCAATGGTGAACATAGAGTCTCCCGGGACGGGTGGGAAGATGCGTGCGTCGATTTGTTGCAAACTTTTGGTGGGAACGCTTTTCACCGTCACACCGATCGCCTCCGCCGGCCGGCTGAGCAGCGCGGACGCCCGACGGTGAATTGCAGCGACGAATCTCGATGGGTATGGCCCGACAAATGCGGAAGGGGCCGGTGGCGTCGCCGCCGCCGGCCCCTCCGCTGATCTTCCGATCAGTTACCGCCCGTCGTCACGGGGTCGCCGCGGTCACCTTCACCGTGGCGACCGCGTTGTTCCACGCGGTCTTCTTCACCGTCAGCGAGACCCCGTAGGCGGCGCTCGCGTCACCGGGGTTGCCGGTGCCCAGGACGATCGCCCCGCCACCCAGGGTGACCCCGTAGTACGAGGGCGCCGGGGTGCCGTCCGGGTTGACCACCCGGGTGGTGTAGGGCACGTTGCCGCGCGACGGCAGCACCACGGAGGCGTCGCTGTCCCGCGCGTACGGCGAGCCGTCCCGGATCTCGATGCCCGGGTACCAGCCCTTGGAGTCGGTGAACTGCGGCACCGCCGGCTGCGCCGGGAAGCTCGTGCAGTACTCGCTGTACGGCTCGTCCGCCGCCTCCAGGCACTCCTTGAAGGAGTACGTCTTCTTCAGGCCGAACGCCGCGTTCGACGACTGGGGCCGGCTGGGCAGGTTGTCCAGCACCGACGGGTCCTTCTCGGCCGCCGTGCCCTGCCGCCGCAGCGGGTCGAAGTGCGAGTCGACGATCAGCAGGCCACCCTTGGCGCCGTAGCTCGGCAGGGCGGTCAGCTGGCCGGTGACGTGGTTGACGTCGCCCAGCGCCGTGTCGCGGTACCAGACCAGCATGCCCGGGGCGTTGTAGGAGATCCGGTCGACCTTCCACGCCTCGTGCGAGTACACCGTGTCGTACGCGTACTTCAGGCCCTTGTCGAAGCCGTCGAAGTTACGCCACTCGGCCAGGTAGTAGTGCGCCCGGACCTCGGTGCCCGAGTTGGTCTTCCAACCCGCGCCGGTGGTGTCGGTGAAGCTGCCGCCGGTCGCGGTCCAGCCGTTCGCGCCGCCCTCGACGTCGTCGCTCCAGGTGGTCGCGCCGCCGCCGGTGACCGAGAAGTCGTCGGCGAACCAGCCGCGCTCCACGAACGCCTCGTCGGTGGCCTGCCGCAGCCGCAGCTGCACGGTCTGCCCCGCGTACGCCGACAGGTCGACGTAGTCGTGCCGCCAGCCGCCGGACGAGCCGGTCAGGCCGTACTTCTTGCCGCCGAAGTCGGCCATCCGACCGTTCGGGTCGGCGTAGTTGTCCGGCGTGGTGACCACGGCGCCGTCCGCGTCGTAGACCTTCTGCTCGGACCAGGTCGCCCCGCCGTCGGTGGAGAGCTCGACGAAGCCGTAGTCCCAGTCCTCCTCGATGATGTAGTTGTTCCACATCCAGAACTTGGCGTCGGCGGCCGAGGGGACGCTCACCGAGCGGCTCAGCTTGACGTCCGCCCAGTTCTGGTCGGCGCCGCTGTGCCACATGTTCGACCCGCTGTGCGGGGTGGCCAGGGTGATCACCTTGTCCGGCAGGTCCACCTTGATGCCGTCGGCCGTGCCGACCGGCGTGCGGGAGGTCTGCCCGAGCTTGATGGTGCGCGGGGCGGAACCGGGGGCGACCGTCACCGGGTCGGCCCAGCCGAGCACCCACTTGTCCCAGATGCCCATGTGGGTGGGGAGCGCCTGGAAGATCTCGCCGCTGTGCGACCCGGAGGCCATCAGGTCCCAGAAGTCCACGTCGGAGTCGGCGTTGCCGGACGTGTCGTAGAGGTCCGGCAGGCCCAGGTCGTGCCCGTACTCGTGGGCGAAGACGCCGACGCCGGCGTCCTCCGGCTGCACGATGTAGTTCGACACCTTGAGCTGCGTGCCGGGGATGGTGTAGCCGCCCGGAACGGTCGAGGAGTGCGCCCACACCGCGTACACGCCCTCGGCGCCGCCGCCGCGGGACTTGCCCTGGCCGGCGTGCACCAGCACCAGGTGGTCGATCACGCCGTCGGGCTCGAAGAGGTTGCCGTCGCCGTCGCGGTCGCTCTGGTCCTCGATGTCGTAGTCGGCCCACGGGAAGCTCGGGTCCATGGCCGCCAGCGCGTCGATCGCGTCGGTGGCCAGCCGGCCCGCCCCGGCCGGGTTGTCCGGGTGGCCGTTCATCGCCTGCTCACGCCCGGCGACCCAGTTGCCGTTCTCGTCCTGGAAGCAGCGCGACGCCGCGTACCAGCCCTCCGAGTGCGGCACGGTGATCCACGGGCTGGCCTGCCCGTCCACCGTGTACGCGCCCTTGGACATCTCCAGGTACATGTTGTGCATGGTCCGGCCGGCGAGGCTGATGCCCTTCTTGCCGTCCGGGCCCTTGAGGTCCTTGCGGACCCGCTCGGTGATGCCCGTCTTCGTGTAGAGCATCTTGTTGTAGTGGGCCGGGGAGAAGTCCGGCACCCACATCGAGTTGTTGTCCTTGTGCGGCAGGCTCGCCGGGTTCGGGATGTTGTTGTGCTTCGGCCCGTTCTGCACCGTGCCGGGGACGCACGTCCGGTCCTCGAAGACCGTCTTCGGCACCATCGTGCCGGTGAAGTCGTCGTTGGCCTGGTCGTTGAACTCCACCAGCAGGGTGAGCAGCTTCGCCTTCTGGGTGGTCGGGGCCTTCTTGATCCACCGGGGGCTCTTGCCGGAGCGGATCGACTGGGCCTCCAGCTTCGCCAGTTGCTTGGCGGTCGTCGGGTTGCCCGCGGCGTACTTGCGGTCGTAGGCCCGGGCCTCGTCCGCCGCCGTGGTGTACACGCCGTCGGCGCCCTTGACCTCCTTGCCGGCGGTGTCCGGCTGCACCTCGGGCTCGGCGTAGTTGATGTAGTGCTCGTCCGCCCCGATCGTGGCAGGAGCCGGGCCGGACGTCTGGGCCGACGCAGTCCCCGTCACGGTCAGTGACGTGGCCGCGAGGGCGATGGCGGGCAGCGCGACGAGTAGGCGTCGGCGTGACCGTCGTTGCGGAATCATGTGCATGCCGCTCCGTTTCTCGGGCATGGGCGTGGAGCCGGCCGGCGCGCACGGCAGAGACATCCGTCGAACCGACCGATGCGGCTGAACCTAAAGGAGAAACAACCCTTCCGACAGGGGGTGGCCTCCCCTGTGTCCGTTCAGTTGGTGCCCCCCAACCGACCGACCGACACCCCGCGGTCACGCACCGTCCGCGCGCACAGGCACGGAGGGTGGCGGCCCGCGCGGGGCCCGCCACCCTCCGAGGGGTACGCCTGCCGTCAGTCCTCGTCGGACTTGCCGCCGCCCATCCCCGAGGAGATCAGCTCCATCACCGAGGAGTCCTGGAGGGTCGTCACGTCGCCCAGCGACCGGTTCTCCGCGACGTCCCGCAGCAGCCGGCGCATGATCTTGCCGGAGCGGGTCTTCGGCAGCTCCGGCACCAGCATGATCTGCCGCGGCTTGGCGATCGGGCCGAGCGTGCGCGCCACGTGGTTGCGCAGGTCGGCGATGAGCTGCTCGCCCGCCTCGCCGGCCGTGTCGACCGAGCCGCGCGGGATGGCGAACGCCACGATCGCCTGCCCCGTCGTCGGGTCGGTCGCCCCCACCACCGCCGCCTCCGCCACCGACGGGTGCGACACCAGCGCCGACTCCACCTCGGTGGTGGAGATGTTGTGGCCCGACACCAGCATCACGTCGTCCACCCGGCCCAGCAGCCAGATGTGCCCGTCGTCGTCCTTCTTCGCCCCGTCCCCGGCGAAGTACATGCCCTCGAACCGCGACCAGTACGTCTCGACGAACCGGTTGTCGTCGCCCCAGATCGTGCGCAGCATCGACGGCCACGGCTCGCGCAGCACCAGGTAACCGCCGCCGCCGTTCGGCACCGACTGGCCCTGGTCGTCCACCACGTCGGCCACGACGCCCGGCAGCGGGGTCATCGCCGAACCCGGCTTCGTCTCGGTGACCCCGGGCAGCGGCGAGATCATGATCGCGCCCGTCTCGGTCTGCCACCAGGTGTCCACGATCGGCAGCTCACCCCGGCCCACGTGCTGCCGATACCACATCCACGCCTCGGGGTTGATCGGCTCGCCGACGCTGCCCAGCAGCCGCAGCGAGGACAGGTCGTGCCCGGCGGGGATGTCCTCGCCCCACTTCATCATCGTGCGGATCAGCGTCGGCGCGGTGTACAGGATGCTCACCTTGTACCGGTCGACGATCTCCCAGAACCGGCCCTTGTGCGGCGTGTCCGGCGTGCCCTCGTACATGACCTGGGTGACGCCGTTGGCCAGCGGCCCGTACACGATGTAGGAGTGCCCCGTCACCCAGCCGATGTCGGCGGTGCACCAGTAGACGTCCGTCTCCGGCTTCAGGTCGAACACCGCGTGCGCCGTGTACGCCGCCTGCGTCAGGTAGCCGCCCGTGGTGTGCAGGATGCCCTTCGGCCGGGCCGTCGTGCCCGAGGTGTAGAGGATGAACAGCGGGTGCTCGGCGTCGAACGGCTGCGCGGTGTGCTCCGCCGACGCGGTCTCCACCGTCTCGTGCCACCAGTGGTCCCGCTCCGACCAGGCGACCTCCTCACCGGTGCGGCGGACCACCAGCACGTGCTCCACCGACGGGCACTTCGCCACCGCCTCGTCCACCGTCGGCTTCAACGCCGACGGCTTGCCCCGGCGGTACCCGCCGTCGGCGGTGATCACCACCTTGGCGGTGGCATCCTGAATGCGGTTGCTCAGCGAGTCGGCGGAGAAACCGCCGAAGACCACGCTGTGCGTCGCCCCGATCCGGGCGCACGCCAGCATCGCCACCGCCGCCTCCGGCACCATCGGCAGGTAGATCGCCACCCGGTCGCCGGCCACCACGCCCAGGTCGGTCAGCGCGTTCGCCGCCTGGCAGGTCATCCGGTGCAGGTCGGCGTACGTGATGGTGCGGGTGTCGCCCGGCTCGCCCTCCCAGTGGATCGCCACCCGGTCGCCGTTGCCCGCCTCCACGTGCCGGTCCAGGCAGTTGTACGCCACGTTCAGCCGGCCGCCGACGAACCACTTCGCGAACGGCGGGTTCGACCAGTCGAGCACCTGCTCCCACTGCTGCGCCCAGGCCAGCCGCCCGGCCTGCCGCTCCCAGAACGCCAGCCGGTCGGCGGCGGCCTCGGCGTACGCGTCGGCGGTCACGTTGGCGTTGGCGGCGAGTGCGGCCGGCGGCGGGAACTGCCGCGTCTCGTTCAGCAAGTTGGCCAGTGCCTCGCTCATGCCGTGACTCCCTCGTCGCTCGCGTGACCTGCGTCTCCTACCCCCGCAGAGGTTAGTCGGGGCGGCCGGAGGCCGCGACAGCTCCCCGAACCCACGCGCGCCGAGCGGCCCCCGCCACGCGCCGAGCTGTAAGGAAGGGCCCCCTGTTAACGCATACGGTAGAGAAGGGTCCCCTTCTTACCCGCCGTCCCCGCAGGTGGCTAGCGTGGCAGCGTGACCGCTGATCCGCTCGCGCCCCTGCTCGCGCTCGCCGACGTCGCCCCCGCCGTCGGGCGGGCCCGCGACCGCGTCGACCAGGCGCTGCGGCACCGCGCGCTGCGCCGGCACGGCGGCCAGGTCGCCGCCGAGGTCAGCCTCCGCTGCGCCGTGGCCAGCGCCGCCCTGGAGGGGTACGCCCACGACCGCGAGTCCGTCCGGGCCGGCACGGTCACCGACCCGGTGAGCCAGGGCGCGCTGCGGGTCGCCGGGGCGCTGCCCGGCCTGACCGAGCGCTGGCCGACGTCGCCCCGGCAGGTCCTCGCCCGGCTGCACGTGCTCGCCGCCCGGGACGTCGTACCCGAAAACGAGCTGGGGCGGCCGGTGGCCGACCCGGTGGTCGCCGCCCGGCTCGACGGCCTGGCCGGGCTCGTCGCCGGCGGCACCACCGTGCCCCCGCTCGTGCTCGCCGCCGTCGTGCACGGCGAGCTGCTCAACCTGCGCCCGTTCGCCGGGCCGTCCGGCCTGGTGGCCCGGGGTGCCGCCCGGCTCGTCCTGATGTCCACCGGTTTCGACCCCCGCGGGCTCGTCGGCGTCGACGTCGGCCACCGCGAGCGCGAACCCGAGTACGTCGGCGCGGCCGGGGCGTTCGCCACCGGCACCCCCGACGGGCTGCGCTCCTGGCTGCGGCACTACATGACCGCCGTCGAGCTCGGCGCCGACCAGCTCACCGCCGTCGGCGACGAGATCCTCGCCGCCGCCTGAACCGCCTGGCTGACCCGGCTGGCCTGGCCGGGCCGCCCGGACCGCTCGTGTGGCTGCCGGTCAGGCCACGGGGGTGGTGCGCGTGCGGCGGTGCCGGCCGTACCAGGCGATGCCGATCGCCACCCCCACGCCGACGCCCAGCGCCGCCGCGGCGACCGGCACCGCCGGGCGCTCCCGCAGCCGGCGGCCCAGCGGGATCGGGTGCCGGAACTCCAGCACCGGCCAGGCGTTCTCGGTGGCCAGCCTGCGCAGCGCCCGGTCCGGGTTGACCACCGACGGATGCCCCACGCACTCCAGCAGCGGCCGGTCGCTCATCGAATCGGAGTACGCGTACGAGTCGGCCAGGTCGTAGCCGCGCACCCTGGCCAGCTCGGTGACCGCCTCGACCTTGCTCGGACCGGCCGCGTAGAACTCCACCTCGCCGCTGTACCGGCCGTTCGCCACCGCCATCCGGGTGGCGATCACGTCGGTGATCCCGAGCAGCTCGCCGATCGGCCGGACCATCTCCTCCCCGGAGGCGGAGACCAGCACGACGTCCCGGCCGGCGGCCTGGTGCTCCTCGATCAGGGCCGCCGCCTCCGCGTACACGTAGGGGTTGATCAGCTCGTGCAGTGTCTCCGCGACGATCTGGCGGACCTGCTCCACCTGCCAGCCCTTGCACAGCGCGGCCAGGTAGTCCCGGGTCTTGGCCATGGTCTGCTCGTCGGTGCCGCCCAGCCGGAACATCAGCTGCGCGTACGCCGACTTCACCACGTCCCGCCGGGTGATCAGCCCATCCCGGTAGAACGGCCGACCAAACGCCAAGGCGCTCGACTTGGCGATGACGGTCTTGTCCAGATCGAAAAAAGCGGCACTTCGGCCCACGGCGCGAAAGTCTAGCCGGATGGTCTATGGTCGGCGGGTGCCCGGGGTACGGACTCCGGCCCGGCCCCAACGGCAACCGTCACCACCCCCTGCCGTCAGTGACGGCGGTCACACTCTCCGGCGATGATTTCGCAGGGAGTGGAGGCGACACCACTCGACGTATACCGGTTTGCTCAGGCATGCTTGTTCTTGCGACGCACATTCGCGTTGTCGTACGACAGCAGGCCCTCGGCGATCGCACCCCCCGTGACCGCCGAGCCGGTTCGGCTCAACCCCCCCGGAGCCGAACCTCCCGACGACCCCCGTCTCCCCCCGACGGGGGTCGTCCCTTTTCAGATGTACGCGTCAGTCGGGCGCGGCCTGTTCCTAGAGGGCGGCCTGCTGCAGGCAGGGGTGTCAGCCGGCGTGAGGGTCCGGGTTTCGCGTCTCATCCCGGCTTGTTACGGCACAGGCGCCGGAGGTGCGCCGGGCGTCGGGTGGCGGACAAGAGGCTCAGTATGCGAGGGGCGTCGCCTAGGTTTGCCCTCCGGTGGGCGAGTCCAATGGTTGGTGAGGGGCGTAGTAAATGCGAGCAGTCATGTCCGACTACGAGGCTCGGGCTTGGTCCGCCCTGCTCGACAGTGAGCGCAAGCGTCGGGATGGCCTAAAGGCACGCGCTACCAGCAAGATCGCGCTTGTCGCCAAGCGTGCCGGCGAGCAGCTCCGGAAGGCTCCCGGCGCGGAGAAGGCCTTGGAACTCGGCGACGAGACCATCGTCAAGGCGTTGCAGGGTGGCTTCAAGGCCATCTTCTTGCCCGCAGTGCGTTCGGCTTCGCTGGAAAAGCGGGTCGAGAGGTTGCGCCGCAAGCATCAGGATCTGGGCGCTGAGTCGCTGTTCGAGTCGCTCGACCTCAAGGACCTCGACCAGGGCCGACCCATGTTGACCGTCCCGTTCATCGGGGTCCTTCAATCCGGCGTCGCCTCGGTCGCGGTCACCGGAGCAGTGGTCAGCACGACCGTCAGCGGTGGCACGACGGCAGCTGTAGCCGTGGCGGCGGTGGCGTCGGACGCCGTGCTCTCGCTGGCCCTCCTCGGTCGTGCCGTGGCCGAGGTCGCCGTCCACTACGGCTACGACCCTCGGGAGCCCGAAGAGGAACTGTTCCTGATGGGAGTCCTGAACTACAGCACAGCGTCATCGTCCACGAGCAAGACGGCCGCTCTCGCCAGTCTGTCCCGCCTCACCCAGCAGATGATGCGCCGTGCAACGTGGAAACAGCTGGGAAAGGAGCCTCTGGTGCCGGTCCTCGTGCAGATCTTCAAGCTGCTCGGACTGCGGCTCACCAAGGCGCGGCTCGCCCAGGTCGTGCCGATCGCCGGGGTTGTCCTCGCTGCGGGGCTCAGCTTCAACATGCTCCGTTCGGCTGTCGACGACGCGACGCGGCTCTACCGCGCCCGCTATCTGGCCGAGAAGCACGGCCTGTCGTGGGAGGCATGGATCGTCGAGCCAACCTCGGTGGTCGACGCGGCGGCGTCCGAACCGGTCGTGGATGCGACGACGGTGGAAATCGACGGTCTACTTGATGAGGCGGCCGCCGGCAAGGAGGAGGACGGGGACGGCCCGCCTGCCAAGGGCGACTGACTCTTACTGAATGAGCTGTGGCGGCTGCGCGGGTGGTGGGGAACGCCAGCACGTCCTGGCAGGTCGATCGCTCACGTCGGTGCTATCGGGCAGCGCGTCGGGACGTCAGCACCTCATGGTCCGAAAGCCGACTCTCCGACCTTGCCCGAGCGTCCCGCTGCTGGTGGGAGAGCCTTTCCGTCCCCCGACGCCCTACGTAGCGGGCCCGCAACGGTGTGGCGTCGTCCGAGGCGCGTTCGTACTCTGTCCGGGACGTGCGTCGATGTTGGGGAGGGCCGGACCCTGCTGGTTAACCGGAGCCTCGCCGACGTCCCCGCCGACCGGGTCGTCGCGCTGCCCGACGCGGACACCGACGCGTTGGCCATGCTGATCGCGCGGGACCACGCGGAGCTGGCCGCCGTGGTGCACCGCCCGGCCGCCCGGATCGCGCTGCCGGTGGACTTCGTGCACGCCGCGTTGGACCGGCTCGAACAGATCGCCGTCGAGGTGCTGCCCGCCTGGCTGCCCGAGGTTGCGGACGGCGTACGCCCGGACACGTCCGGGCTGGCAGCGGTGCGGGCCGCCGCTGCGGCGCGGTCCCGCCGCGACCGTTATCCCGGTTCCTTCCTGCCGGACCTGGCCGTCTTCGCGGTGACGGCCCGGCGGCCGTCCGGCGCGCAGTTGCCGTTGCGTACCCGGGCGGCGGCGCTGGCGCGGCTCGTCGCGGGAGCGTTCGGCCGGCGTCGGGTGGTGCTGCTCGTCGAGCCGACCGCCGGCACCGGCGCGGTTTCCGCTGCGGGGGCCGCCTGGCTGGTGCAGCACGGCGGCCCGGTCACCTGGCTGCTCGGTGCCGGCGCGGCCGGGCTGGAGGCGGTCCCGGAGTTCTCGGTCGCGCTGCCGCCCGTGCCGCGCGCCGCTCCGCTCACGCCGCCCCGCACAGCGCGCGACGCGCTACCCACGCCGCCCGACGTGCGATTCGCGCCGCCCGACGTGCGATTCGCGCTGCGCGACGTGCCATCCGCGCCGCGCGACGGGTCACCCGTGCCCGGGGCGGTGGTGGGCCGGCCGCATCCGGCGAGCGACGCCGAGAAGAGGCTGGAGGCGGCGCTCGCCGTCGAGAGCTGGGCCGTCGGGCGGCGGTGGAACCAGAGCTACCGGTCGCACGAGCTGGCCACGCCGATCCGGCTGGATCTAGTGTGGCCCGACGAACGGTGCGTGGTGGAGATCGACGGGCCGGAGCACTGCCGTCCGGTCCGCTTCGAGGCCGACCGGCAGCGCGACGTCCAGTTGCAACTGGATGGTTACGCCGTCCTGCGCTTCACCAACGCCCGGGTGACCCACGACGTCGGTGCCGTGGTCCGGCAGATCGGCACGTATCTGCGGGAGTGTCGGCGGGACATGGCGGAAGGACGGCAGCATGGCCGGCGATGATCTGACGGCATCGGAGAGCGCGATCCTCGTCGTGCTCATGGCCGAGGCGCGCGAGGTGCTGAACACCGAGCTCCGCGAGCGCTACCACCTCGACGTACGCAAGCCGCAGCGCGACAAGCTCACCCGCCTGCACTACGTCGCGAGCCGCAAGAGCGGATCGACGTACGCCCTCCAGCTCGACGACAAGGGCTGGGTGCGGATGCAGAGCGACCTCGACTTCGCGCTGCGCGGCGCGTCGGCGCTCGGCGCCGCGTTGACCGCCCTCCAGGCCAACCTGCGCGACCGGGTCCTGGCGCGCAGCGGCTGCGCCACGTTGGCCGAGTTGTTCGCCGTGACCGACGTGCGCGCGTCGGCGTCCACGGCCGCCGTCGACCCGGCGGGCGCGCTGGCGGCGCGGGTCGTCAGCGCGTACCGGGCGCTCGCCGACGCCCCGGGGGCCTGGGTGAGCCTGCGCCGCCTCCGCCCGTTCTTCGCCGACGTGCCGCGCGAGGACCTGGACGAGGCGCTGCGTCGGCTCAGCCGCTCCGAGGGCGTCGCCCTCGCGCCGGAGTCGAACCAGAAGACGCTCACCGAGGTGGACATCGCGGCCGCGCTGCGCCTCGGCGGGCAGGACAACCATCTGCTGGCGATCGGCGTGTGATGGACGAGGCGGAGCGGACCGCGCTGGCGGCCCTGCGGTTCGACTGGGCGCCGGTCCCCGACGACGTGTGGCGGCCGCTGCCCTTCCACGTCGAGGGCCTGCACGTCCCGGTCGTCCGGGAGGTGCTCGCCGGGGTGGACGAGGCCGCGTCGAGCCCGCACGGCAGCCCGCTCGGCCTGGTCGTGCAGGGGCAGCGGGGGGCCGGCAAGACCCACCTGCTGGGCGTGGTCCGCCAGCGGGTGCAGGAGGCGGGCGGCTACTTCTTCCTGGTCGGCCTGCTCGACGCGGGCAGCTTCTGGGACAACGTCCTCGCCGCCCTGCTGGACGGCCTGGCCCGGCCGGTGCCCGGCAGCCCCGAGACGCAGCTCAAGCTGCTGCTGCGGCGGCTGTCGGCGCTGGTGGGCGCGCCCCGGACGGCACGCCGGGCCGTGATGGGCGACACCGAGCTGACCCGGCCGGCGCTCGACGCCTTTCTCACCGGGCTCGGCGACTATGACCGGCACGCGGCCCGCACCTGCCAGGAGACCGCCCGCGCCCTCGCGCTGGCCGCCTCGGAGGACATCGTCCACCGCGACCTGGCGGAGAACTACTTCCTCTCCGGCGAGGAGGTGGTGGCCGGCGAACGCGCGGCGTGGGGGATGCGGCGCGCGCCGCGACCGGCCCAGCAGATCGTGCAGGACCTGTCCTGGCTGCTGGCGCTCACCGGCCCGTCGGTGGTGGCGATCGACCAGGTCGACACGCTGATCGCCCAGTTGGCGATCCAGAGCGACCCCAGTGTGGTGGGTGCCGCCGCGATGAGCCCGGACCAGTCGCTCATGCTGGCCCGGATGGCGGACGGCCTGATGTCGCTGCGGCAGGCGACGCGGCGCACGCTGACCGTCCTCGCCTGCATCCCGAACTCGTGGACGATCATCCGGTCCACCGCCGCCGACACCGTCGCCGACCGGTTCCGGGAGACCCCGGTCCTGCGCCGGATCGACGACGCCGACCTCGCGCGGGCGATCATCGAGAAGCGGTTCTCCGTCCGCTACGGCGAGGTCGGGTACGCGCCGCCGTATCCCTCGTGGCCGGTGTCCCCGCGCGCCTTCGCCGAGGCGGGGGCCTTCACCCCGCGCCAGCTGCTGATCGAGATCGACCGGCACATCCGGGGCTGCCTCGCGACCGACGAGGTGCGGGAGATGACCACGCTGGGCGAGCCGGCCGCCGCGGAGCCCCGGGCGCCGCGCCCCGCCGCCCCGGTCACGGCCACCGCCGAGGAGATGGACCGCTACGACGCCCGCTTCGCCGAGCTGCGGGCCGCCGCCGACGTCGCCGCCCCGCTCGGGCGGGCGACGGAGGACGAGGCGATGCCGCCGCTGCTCGCCGCCGGGCTCACCGCCTGGATCCTGGAACGCGGCGACGCCGGCGCGGCGTTCAGCGTCGACCCGCCCCCGAGCACCGACCCGCCGCTGCACGCCCGGCTGCGCCTGACGCTCGACGAGCGCACGGAGGACCAGGCGCACTGGTGCTTCCGGGCGATCAGCGACGACCACCACGGCAACGCGGCGCTCGCCCGGCTCCGCAAGGCGAGTGTGGCGGCGGCCCTCGACACCGGCTCGGCCAAGCGCACGTTGTTCCTGCTGCGCAACCGTGGCTGGTCGACCAGCGCCGCCACCCGGAAGGCCGTTGCCGCGTTCACCGCGGCGGGCGGGCAGACCATCGGCGTCGGCGAGGAGGACCTGCGGATCCTCTCGGCGCTGCGGGTCATGCTCGCCGAGGCCACGATGGACTTCCAGGGCTGGCTGGTCGACCGCCGCCCGACCCGCGACCTGAAGTTCCTCCAGCACGCGCTGGCCGACGTCGACCGCTGGACGACGGACGCCGAACCGCCTCCGGGGCCCGCCGCCGGCCCGGCCACGCCGATCCCCAACGGGCCTATCCCCACCGTGGCGGCACCCACCGCGCCAGCCCAGGCCGCTCCGGTCCAGGCCGCACCGGTCCAGGCCGCACCGGTCCAGGCCGCACCGGCCCAGGCCAACCCGGCCCAGGCCACACCGGCTCCGGCGACCGCCGTCCCGGCCGAGCCGGCGTTCGTCGTCGGACACGGGTACGACGACGACGCGCCCGTGCCGCTGGCCCTGGAGGCGCTCCGCAAGCACACCACGATCTTCGCGGGCTCGGGCTCGGGCAAGACCGTGCTGATCCGCCGCATCGTCGAGGAGTGCGCCCTCGCCGGTGTCTCCGCCATCGTGCTCGACCCGAACAACGACCTCGCCCGCCTCGGGGAGGAGTGGCCCGATCCGCCCACGGGATGGCGGCCGGGCGACGCGGACCGGGCGAAGGACTACCTGACGTACACCGACGTGGTGGTCTGGACGCCGCGCCGCAACTCGGGCCGCCCGCTGAGCTTCCAGCCGCTGCCCGACTTCACCGGCGTGCGCGACGACCCGGACGAGTTCGGTGAGGCCGTCGAGGCGGCCGTCGCGGCCCTCGCGCCGCGCGCGATGGTCACCGGCCGGGCCACCAGGGCGCACCTGGGGCTGGCGGTGCTGCGCAAGGCCGTCGAGCACTACGGCCGGCGCGGCGGTTCCCGGCTGAAGGGCCTCGTCGACACGCTGGCCGACCTGCCGGACGGGACCATCGACCTCGACGACGCCGAGAAGATCGGCCTCAGCCTGGCCCAGAACCTGACGGCGGCCATGGTCAACGATCCGCTCTTCGGGGGCGAGGGCACCCCGATGGATCCCGGGGTGCTGCTCACGCCCGCACCCGGCAAGCGGGCCCGGGTGTCGGTGGTCAGCCTCGTGGGCCTGCCCTCCGACGACGTACGCCAGAGCTTCGTCAACCAGCTCCAGATGGCGCTGTTCGCCTGGATCAAGAGGAACCCGGCCGGCGACCGGCCGCTGCTGGGGCTGCTCGTGATGGACGAGGCGCAGACGTTCGCCCCGTCCGGGGCGATGACGGCCTGCACCCAGAGCACGCTGGCGCTGGCCGCCCAGGCGCGCAAGTACGGGCTGGGGCTGGTCTTCGCCACGCAGGCGCCGAAGGGGCTGCACAACCGCATCCCGGGCAACGCGGCGACGCAGTTGTACGGCCTGATGAACAGCCCGATCCAGATCGAGGCGGCCCGCGAGATGGCCCGGGCCAAGGGCGGGGACGTGCCGGACATCTCCCGGCTGACGGTGGGCGAGTTCTATCTCGCCGCCGAGGGCGCGGCGCCGCGGAAGATCCGGACGCCGCTCTCGTTGACCCACCATCCCCGCAGCCCGCTCACCGTCGAGGAGGTGCTGGGCCGGGCCCGCGCGAGGGCCGGTTCCGGAGTGGCGGGCCGATAGCCGAGAGTAACTTTGGGTGATGTGCAAATTGCCCCGATGGGATTGCCACGCCCCCTTCGCGTAGCGTTCCGCCCCCACTACTTTGCGCCGTACGAGCAGGTAAAAGGCTTGATCAAGGATCTTCCGGAACATTGTGGACGCTGAGGCGTCTACATCCGCTGCCCGCCACGGATAGTAGTTGTCACACCGAGACGGGCAGGGGGAACGATGAACGAAGCGCTGGCGGAACCGCTCACCGGATTCCAGGTGATGGCCGTGGCCGTCACGGTCGCGGGGGTGGTGGCCGGCCTGGTGCGCGCCTGCGTCGCGTACCGGGCGCGGATACAGCAGGAACGGGAGCTGACGACACGTACGACAGCCCGGGTCACGTGGCTGGTCAGGCTCGCGGAGGCCGACCACGAGGTCGTGCGGATCGTGGAGCGCGACCGCGACGGGCACCGCGAGGTGGAGCTGGGCGGCCGTGGCGTGCCGAGCTCCGGTGCCGCGGGGGAGGCGGCGTGATCGAGTTCGAGGGCACCGCCGCCCTGACCCCGGAGCAGGTCGACTGCGAGGCGACACGCAAGGCGGAGGCCGCGCGCCTGAAGGCCGTGCACGACCAGGAGTTCGCCGCGTTCACCGAGGCCTCCTACCACCAGGTGGAGCGGATCCTCAGGTCGGCGTGCCGGGACCGCGAGGTGGTCGAGGACGCGCTCAACGAGGCGTACCTGCACGGGCGCGTCCAGTGGTCCAAGCTGCGCGTCCACGACCGGCCGATCGGTTGGATCATCGTCACGGCGCGCCACAAGATCCGCAAGGACCACCAGCGGCACCTGCGGGAGGCCGCGATGGCGCCGGAGGACCTGCCGACGACGCCGCACTCGAACATCGCCGACGTGTGGGAGGCGCAGGAGCTGCTGCGGGGCTGGCTGCACCGGCTCCCGGCGCGGCACGCCGAGGTGTTCCAGATGGCGCAGGAGGGCTTCTCCAACCAGGAGATCGCCCGCGTCCTCGGGCTGACCGAGAACAGCGTCCGCTCCTACAAGGTCGCCGCGCGGCGGGGGCTGCGCGAGCTGGCCGAAGAGGCCGGCTACGTCGGCCCGGACGGCCACCGGCGGCAGGGGGCAGGTCGTGGATCTCGATGACATCCTGGCGCTGGCCGAGACCCGGCCGAGCCCGCTGGAGCTCGCCCGCGCGCGCCGCGTCGCGCGCGCCGCGCAGAGCCAGTACGACCTCGCGCTCGCCGAGGGCTACAAGATTATGGTCGACGCCGACCTCGTCGACCCGCTGACCTGGGACGTCGACGAGGCGACCAGGGTCGCGCGCGCCGCCCAGTTGGCGAAGTCGGGCACCGTCACCTGGGTGGCCGGCGGGCGGGACGGCCTCGGCCGGCTCAGCTGGTCCGACGAGATGGCGTTGATCTTCGGGCACGCGCCGGGGACGCTGCGCCTCACGCCCGAGACGCTGTTCGGGCTCGTCCATCCGGTCGACGCCGGGCGGGTCCGCGCCGCCGTCCGGACGGCGTGGACGCGGTGCCGGCCGGGTGAGGTCGACTTCCGGGTGGTCCAGCCCGGCGGCAGCATCCGCCACGTGCACTGCCACCTGGAGATCACCACCTGCGAGGGCGAGCCGTCGGGGATCGTCGTGACCGGCGAGGACGTCACCACTCTCGAACTCGCCCGGCAGGAACGCCGGCGGCTCGCCATCCGGAGCCGGATGCTCGGCGCCGACCTGGCCGTGCTGGACGCCCTCACCGGGCTGCCGAACCGCGGGTACGTCATCGACGAGGTCGACCGGGCCCGCCGTACCACCGGGGGTGCCCTGGTCGTGGTGGCGACCGAGCCCGCCACCCGGCTGCCGGACGCCCTCACCGACACCGACCGCGACCGGCTGACGGCGGCGGTCGCCCAGCTCCTGCGCACGGTCGTCGGGCCCGGGGTGACCGCGGGTCTGGTCGGCTCCGGCCTGTGGGGGGTGCTCCTCGCGCCGGCCGACGACCGCGCGGAGGCGGCCGAGAGCCTGGCGGCCCGGATCGTGGAGACGTTCCGGAACCACCTGTTCGGCGTCCGGCAGAACACCCTGCGGCTCACCACCTCGGCCGGCGTGGTGCGCTTCGCCAGCGGCGTGCCCGCCACCGGCTTCGACCTGCTCGTCGACGGCGAGCACGCGGCCCGGGACGCGCGCCGCGACACCGCCGCCGTCGTCGTCCTCGACGAGCCGGTCGCGGACGCCGAACGGACGGCCCGGTGCCGCTCCCGCATCCGGCACGCGGTCTCGGCCAACAGGTTCGCCCTCTACGCCCAGCCCATCGTCGACCTCAGCCTCAACCAGGTCACCCGCCACGAGATCCTGCTGCGGGTGCGCAGCGACACCGGGGAGCCGGTCGCGCCGGTGGCCTTCCTCGACATGGCCGAACGCGTCGGCGAGATCCTGATGGTCGACAAGTGGGTGGTCGATCACGCCCTGGCGTTCATCGGCCGGGGTGCGCAGACCTCCCACTACCAGGTCAACATCTCGGGGAAGTCCCTCGCCGACCCGGGCCTGCTCACCTTCGTGACGGAGGCGATCGACCGGCACGGGGTCAAGCCGGAGCGCCTGACGTTCGAGATCACCGAGACCGCCCTCATCGAGAACCGGAACGAGGCGCTGGCCTTCGCCCGGGGGATCAGGGCGGCGGGCTGCCACCTGGCGCTCGACGACTTCGGCACCGGGTACGGCGCGCTGGCGCACCTGAAGTACCTCCCGGTGGACCTCGTCAAGATCGATGGGACGTTCATCGTCGACCTCTGCCGGTCGCCGGCCGATCAGGCGGTGGTGTCGAAGCTGGTGGAGCTGTGCCAGACGCTGGGCATCCGCGTCGCGGCCGAGTACGTGCAGGACGACGCGACCGTCGAGCGCCTGAAGAGCTACGGCGTCGACTTCGCCCAGGGCTACTGGACGGGGCGGCCCGAACCGATCACGGTGAGCCGGGACGAGGTGCAGTCGGTCGAGCTCGAACTGCGGTTCCCGCCGCGACACACCGCCCTCGGCTGAACCGGGGCGCGCCACTGGCCGAAAGTTTCGGCTCTCGGCGGAGCGATCGTCAGGCCCGGCGGGGGAGGCCCCCGACCGGGTTTTCGGCGTGCCGTCAGCGTGTGGTGGGCTGGCGACGCCTTCCTGGCCTCGACCGACAGCGCCATCGACGTTGACCGATTACGTAGTTGCGGGTATGTTGCAGTCCAGTTACGGCAGTTTCCGAAAGTTTCGGAAACCGGCCCGTGAATCCGCGCTTCCCTCCAACTTTGCGCATCGTCGATGGATATGCAAAGGAGTGTCATGAAACGTCTACTGAGTAACGGCCGCCGTCGCGTGGTGGTGGCCACCGCCGCCAGCGCGCTGGTGCTGGCAGGTGCGGCGCTGGTGGTGCCCAGCCTGGCCCAGGCGGCCACCACACTGGGGGCCGCCGCGGCGCAGTCGGGTCGCTACTTCGGCACGGCTATCGCCGGGGGCCGGTTGAACGACTCCACGTACAGCACGATCGCGGGGCGTGAGTTCAACATGATCACGGCCGAGAACGAGATGAAGCCGGACGCGACGGAGCCCAGTCAGGGCCAGTTCAACTTCTCGGCCGGGGACCAGATCTACAACTGGGCGACCCAGCGTGGGCTGAAGGTCCGGGGGCACACCCTGGCCTGGCACGCTCAGCAGCCGTCGTGGATGGAGCGGATGAGCGGCAGTGCGCTGCGCTCCGCCATGATCAACCACATCAACGGTGTGATGGCCCACTACAAGGGCAAGCTCGCCGCGTGGGACGTGGTCAACGAGGCGTTCAACGAGGACGGCAGTCGCCGGCAGTCGAACCTCCAGGGCACCGGCAACGACTGGATCGAGGTGGCGTTCCGCACCGCCCGGGCGGCCGATCCGTCGGTGAAGCTGTGCTACAACGACTACAACATCGAGAACTGGAGCTACGGCAAGACGCAGGGTGTCTACCGGATGATCCAGGACTTCAAGTCCCGGGGTGTGCCGATCGACTGCGTCGGTTTGCAGACCCACTTCACCGGCGGCAGCTCGCTGCCGAGCAACTTCCAGACCACGTTGTCGAGCTTCGCGGCGCTGGGCGTGGACGTGGCGTTGACCGAGGTCGACGTCACCAACGCCTCGACCACCCAGTACGCCGGGCTCACCCAGGCGTGCCTGAACGTGCCCCGCTGCATCGGCATCACCGTCTGGGGCGTCCGCGACAGCGACTCCTGGCGTTCCAACGAGAACCCGCTGCTGTTCGACGGCGGGGGCAACAAGAAGGCCGCGTACACCTCGGTCCTCAACGCCCTCAACGCCGCCGGCCCCGGTCCCACCGGCACCCCGACGGCGACGCCGACCGCCACGCCGACCACGCCGCCGCCCTCCGGCGGCGCCAACCGGATCGTCGGCAGCCAGTCGGGCCGGTGCATCGACGTGCCCAACTCGTCGCAGACCAACGGCACCCGGGTGCAGCTCTACGACTGCCACGGCCAGACCAACCAGCAGTGGACGTACACCGCGAGCAAGCAACTGACCGTGTACGGCGGCAGCCGGTGCCTGGACGCCAACGGCTCCGGCAACGGCGCGGCGGTCCAGATCTACAGCTGCAACGGCCAGGCCAACCAGCAGTGGAACGTCAACTCCAACGGCACCATCTCCGGCGTCCAGTCCGGCCGCTGCCTCGACGTGTGGGGCACCGGCAACGGCCAGCAGGTCCAGCTCTACGACTGCCACGGGCAGGCGAACCAGCAGTTCCGCCTCGTCGCCAACTAGCTCGTCGCCAACTAGCGGGGAACGGTGGCTCACCGTCGTGGCATCGGCCACGACGGTGAGCCACCGTCGTCTCAGCGCACCACGGCCCGGCGCGGCTCGGGCTCCGGCTGGAAGCAGGCCAGCCCCCACCCCCGGTCGTTCGTGACTACCCACGGGTGCCCGACGTAGGTCTGCTGCCGGTACGACTCGCCCGGCCCCAGCGTCCGGTACTGCCGGCGGCGGCCGTCCCAGTCGAGCCAGTACACGACGACCCGCTCGCGCCGGGCGTTGACGAAGTCGACGTACGTCGAACGCCCGCCGCTGGTCGACCGCAGGCGCGACTCCGCGGACGGCGGAAGCGCCGGAAGCTCCCGCGCACCCGCCTGGGTGGGTTGCGGCCGGGGCCCGGTCGTCGCGGGGGCAGGCCGGCCCGTGGTAGCGCGGGCCGTCGGGGCCGGGCCGCTCTCCCGGGGCCGGCCGGTCGACGGGCGGCTCGACGCGGACGCCCGGGCCGACGCCCGGTTCGACAGCGACCCCAGCGCCGGCGAGAGGGTGGGCGTGGGCGTCGCGCTGTCCGTGGGCAGACCCACCCGGATGGGCTCCTGGGCGATCGGCCCCGGCTGGTACGGCTGGTAGGCGTTGAACAGCGGCAGCAGCGTGATGACCAGCGTGGCCACCAGGCCGACCACCACCGAGACCAGCACGAGGGCCAGCTGCGGCCCCTCGCTGCCGTAGGCCCGCCTCGACGGCGCGGCCGCCGGTGGGGCGGCTGGTGCCGCCCCCGGACCCGCCGCGGCCCAGCCGTCCCCGACGGGAAACGCCTGGTGGGGTGTGGACGGCAGAGCCGCGCGCTCCACCGACGGCGGCACCCAGCCGCCGATGCGCAGGCGCGCCGCAGTCCCGACGCCTTCCCCGGTGCCCCTGGAGATGTCGAGCCTGCGCCGATCGTCGAACTCTCGTGAGTGGGTCATGGCCCCGATCCGCGCACGGTGCCACTCGAATCAGCGGCACGGAAGAGCGAATTATGCGAAATGGGTTTCCCGGAGGTCAATGGTTGCCGGGAGGAATTCTGCCTCGGCCGCCCATCGGGCACCCGGCCGACCGGGTATTCGGGCGCGGGCCATGCGACGAGGCCCAGGGGCCCGCCGTGGCTGACCCCTCCCACCTGCGCCGCTTCGGCCCGCCTTAGCAGATCCACTCGGCTCGCGGGCGTTGTCCACAGTGCCCCCGGCTGTCCACAGGGAAGCCATCGTGGGCGGCCGGACGGGGTCCCACCCGGGCACGCTCTCCGGCAGCACCCCCGAGCCCGACTGCTGGAGGCCGCGATGCCACCACCCCGTACCCCACTCCCGCCGCGCCGCCGACTGCCCCTGGTGGTGACCTCGGACGACGGTCTGCTCGACGACCTGCTCCGGCTCGCCGCCGCCGGCGGCACCGAGGTCGAGGTGGCCGCGGACCCGGCCGCCGCCCGGTCCCGGTGGACGCCGGCGCCGCTGGTGCTGGTAGGCGACGACCAGGCCCAGCCCTGCCTGCGGGCGCGGCTTCCCCGCAGGTCACGGATGGTCCTGGTGGGCCGGACCGGGCAGCTCGACCCCGGCTGGGAGATCGCCGAGCTGATCGGCGCCGAGCACGTCGCCACGCTGCCGGCCGCCGAGCCCTGGCTGGTCGACCGGTTCGCCGAGTGCGCGCCCGACCGGGCCGGCGACGGCGTCGCCCGGGTGGTCGCGGTGCTCGGCGGCCGGGGCGGCGCCGGAGCCAGCATCCTCGCCGGCGGGCTGGCCGTCACCGCCGCCCGGGCCCGGCTGCGCACGCTCCTCGTCGACGCCGACCCGCTCGGCGGCGGGCTCGACCTGGTGCTCGGCTGGGAGCAACTCGACGGGCTGCGCTGGCCGGCGCTGACCGACGCCGACGGCCGGGTGGACCCGCCGGCACTGGTCCGGGCCCTGCCCAGCCGCGGCGACCTGGTGGTGCTCTCGTGGGACCGGGGCGACCCCCTGCCGTTGCCCGCCCCGGCCATGGCGGCCACCCTCGACGCGGCCCGGCGCGGGCGCGACTTCGTCGTGGTCGACGTGCCCCGGCACCTCGACGACCCGGCCGTGCTCGCCTTGCAGGCCGCCGACCAGGCGTTCCTCGTCGTGCCGGCCGAGCTGCGGGCCACCGCCGCAGCCGCCCGGGTGGCGGCGGCCGCCGCGCCGCACTGCGCCCAGCTCTCCGTCGTCGTGCGAGGACCGGCCCCGGGCCGGCTCAAGGCCGCCGAGGTGGCCCGCGCGCTGGGACTGCCGCTGGCCGGCGCGCTGCGGCCCGAACCGGGACTGTGCCGCGGGCTGGAGCGCGGGGAGGCCCCCGCCGCCGACGGGCGCGGCCCCCTCGCCGCGCTCTGCCAGCGAATCGTCGGCGAGCTGACCGGCGTCCCGGTGCCGGGTGCGGCGTGAACGGCCACACCGACGGCGAGGAGATCGCCAGCCGGGTGCGGCAACGCTTCGCCGCCACGGCCGCCCCGGTCACTCCCGCGGCGGTGGTCTCCGCCGTCCGCGCCGAACCGGCGGCGGCGGTCCTCGGCGACACCGCCGTGCTGCGCATCGCCGGCCGGGTGCACGACGACCTGGTCGGCGCGGGGCCGCTGGCACCCCTGCTCGCCGACCCGGAGGTGACCGACGTTCTCGTAAACGCCAACCGGGTGTGGGTCGACCGGGGCCACGGCCTGCACCAGGTCGCGGTGCCCGTCGGCACCGTCGACGACGTGCGCCGCCTGGCGCAGCGCCTCGCCGCCGGAGCAGGCCGTCGCCTCGACGACGGCTCCCCCTGCGTCGACGCCCGGCTGCCGGACGGCACGAGGCTGCACGCCGTGCTGCCCCCGGTGGCCACCGACGGGCCCTACCTGTCCCTGCGCACCTTCCGGCAGCGCCCGTTCACCCTGGACGACCTGGTGCGGCAGGGCACCGTGCCCCGGCCGGTCGCCCCGGTGCTGGCCGCCGTGGTGGCCGCCCGGCTCGCGTACCTGGTGGTGGGCGGCACCGGCTCCGGCAAGACGACCCTGCTCAACACCCTGCTCGGGCTGGTCCCCGGCAACGAGCGGATCGTGCTGGTCGAGGACGCCGCCGAGCTGCGCCCCGTGCACCCGCACGTGGTCGGGTTGCAGGCCCGCACCTCCAACGTGGAGGGCTCCGGCGCGGTCGGGCTCAGCGACCTGGTGCGGCAGGCGCTCCGGATGCGTCCGGACCGGCTCGTCGTCGGGGAGTGCCGGGGCGGGGAGGTCGTGGATCTGCTCGCCGCGTTGAACACCGGCCACGACGGCGGTGCGGGGACGCTGCACGCCAACACGCCCTCGGACGTGCCGGCCCGGCTGGAGGCGCTCGGCATGCTGGGCGGGTTGCCCCGGGCGGCGCTGCACGCCCAGGTCGCCGCCGCGCTCCAGGTGCTGCTCCAGGTCCGCCGGGGCGCGCGGGGCCGGGTGCTGGAGTCGGTCTGCCTGCTGCTCCCGGACGGCCCGGACCGCCTCGTCACGGTCGTCCCCGCCTGGGTGCGCGGTCACGGCGCCGGCCCCGCCGCGCAGGCCCTCGGCGTGTTGCTGCGGGAGCGGGACGTCGCGGTCCCGCCGGTCCTGGGCGCGGGGTGGCCGCAGCGGGAGCGTCCCGACCGGGCCGACCCGGCGGAGGTTCCGGGGGCGGCCCACCGCCGTGGCGGCTCCACGTGACCACGGCGGGCTGGCTGGTGGCCGTGTGCATCGTCGCCGCCGCGGCGATCGTGGTGTGGCCGTTGCGCAACGGCCGGGCCCGGCGGCGGTCCGTCCTCGGGACGCTGTCGCCCGCGTCGCCGCACCCACCAGGCGACCGGAGCGCCGACGACCGGGCCGCCCGGCGGCCTGACCCGTCCGACCTCTCTGAGCTGTCCGACCTCTCGGACCTGTCCGACCTCTCTGACCCAGGTGGCGCACCGGGCCCGGCCGGGCGGCCGGCAGCGGCCGGGCGGCCCGTCGGCCACCTCCGTCCGCCGGGTCGGTCGGCGCAGGCCGGCCGGTGCACCGGCCCCGCCACCGCGCCGAGCGGATGGCCCAGCCCGGTCACCCAGCCCAGTGGCGGCCGGCGACCGGGCCCACCCGGCCGCCGTGACCCGCGCCGGCCCGCCGGCACACCGGACCGCCCCCCGACGGCGGGACACCACCCGGCCCCGCCAGCGGGGCAGCTCGGCTCCCGTCCCGGCGGGGCGCCCGTCGACACCTACCAGGGGGCGTACGACCCGTGGGCGCTGTCCGCCTCCGGTCCCCGTTCGCTGCGGCTGACCGGGTGGTTGGCGGCCTCGCCCGGGCGGGCCCTGCTCGTCGCCGGCGCGGTAGGTGCGGGATCGGGTGGCCTGCTGGCCGGGCCGGTGGCCGCCGTGGTGGTCGGCGCGTACGGGTCGCTCCTCGTGCGGGGGCTGGCCCGGAGACAGCGCGTCCGGCAGGAGGAGCACGCCCGCCGGCACGGGCTCGACCAGCTCTGCGCCCTCGCCGCGGACCTGCGTGCGGGCGTGCCGGTGCTGACCGCCTCCGCGACCCTCATCCCGGGCGGCCGGTCCGTCCCGGCCCCGGACGCCGGCCTGTTGAGCGGCGCGCCGGGCGGGGCTCCCCACGGTGCCGCGCCGGGTGCCCACGGGCAGCCCGACTCTCCGGCCGCCCCGCCCGACGGGGCGGATCGGCTCCGCCAGTTGGCCCGGGCCGCCGTGCGGCTCGCCGACCGCACCGGCGCGCCATTGGCCGACCTGCTGGAACGGATCGAGGCCGACGCCCGGGCCGGCGACCGGGGGCTGGCCGCCGCCGCGGCGCAGGCGGCCGGAGCACGGGCGACCGCCTGGCTGCTCGCCGCCCTGCCGCTCGGCGGCATCGGGCTCGGCTACGGGGTGGGCGTCGACCCGGTCGCGGTCCTGCTGCACACCCCCGTCGGCGGCGGCTGCGCGGTGGCGGCCGTGGTCCTTCAGCTCGCCGGCCTGCTGTGGACGGAACGCCTCGGTGCCGTGCCCGGCGGGAGCAGTCGATGACCCGTCAGGCGGTGGCTGCCGGCTGCCTCGTCGTCGCGGCGGTGCTCGCCCTGTCCGTCGGCCTGCGGGCGGGCTCCACCCGCCGGCTGCGCAGCCTGGGCCGGCGGAGGGAGGCGGCCGGTGCGGGGGAGACGGCCCCGCCGGACAGGCCGGCCGGCCTCGGCGGGGCGGACGCGCCGCACGCGGCGACGGGGCCGGCCGAGGCGGCCGGCCGGTCCCGGCCGCCGTGGTGGCCGGACCCGATCCGTCTCGGGGCGGGGCTGTTCGGGCTCGCCGTCCTGGTGGTGCTCGGCGGCTGGGCGGGGCTCCTCGGCGGGGTCGTCGCCGCCGTCGCGGCGGACCGGGGCTTGCGGCGGATCGAGCCGCCCGCAGTCCGGGAGAGGCGGCTCCGGGAGGCCGTCGACCTGCCCCTCGCCGCGGATCTCCTCGCCGCCACGATGCGGGCCGGTGCGCCGGTGGACCGGTCCGTGCTGGCCGTGGCAGACGCGCTCGGCGGGCCGCTCGCCGACCGTCTGGGCCTGGTCGGCCGGACCCTGCTGCTCGGCGGTCGGCCCGAGGAGGCGTGGGCGCATCTCCTCCCGGTGCCCGGGGCCGAACGGCTGGCCGGTGCCGCGCTGCGTTCGGCCGACAGTGGTGCCGCGCTCGCGGGTGCGCTGACCCGGCTCGCCGACGACCTGCGCGCCGACCGGTCGACCGCCGCCGAGGCCGCCGCCCGGCGGTCCGGCGTGCTCATCGTGCTGCCGCTGGGGCTCTGCTTCCTGCCCGCCTTCATTCTCGCCGGCCTGGTGCCGGTGATCGTCGCCGTCCTCGGCGACGTGCTCTGAGCGCCGTCAGCCGACCGGCTGCGCGGCGACCGTCCAGAAGGGAAGAACGCCCATGCGCAAGATCCTCAACCGCCTGCGCGGCGACGCCGGGATGAACACCGCCGAGTACGCCGTCGGCACCCTCGCCGCCGTCGCGTTCGCCGGCATCCTGCTCAAGGTGCTCACCTCGGGCAACGTGCAGTCCGCGCTGACCGCCGTCATCGACCGGGCACTGAAGTGACCGCCCGCCGGCAGGTCGGTCCCGATCGGGGTGCGCCGGAGCGACAACCGGGGCCGGGCGAGGGCGGCCGGCCGGCCGGGCAGCCGTCCCCGTCGCCCCGGGAGCGCGGGTCGTTCACGGCGGAACTGGCCGCCGGCCTGCCGGCGGTGCTGCTGCTCCTGCTCGCCGGTCTCACCGCCGTGAACGCGGTCGCGACGCAGGCCGGCTGCCTCGGTGCGGCCCGGGAGGCGGCCCTCGCCGCCTCCCGGGGCCAGCCCGGCGTGGCGGCGGGGGAAGCGGCGGCGCCCGCCGGGGCGGAGGTCTCGGTCTCGGTGGGCGACGACCGGGTCACCGCGACGGTACGGGCGCCCGTGCGCGCCCTCGGCGCCCGGCTGCCCCTCGTCACCGTCACCGCCACGGCGGTCGCCGCCGTCGAGCCGGGTGCCCCGGGGCCACGGCCGTGACGAAGCGTCCGACCCGTCGGGGCCTGTTCCGCTCGTGTCCCGCCCGGCGTTCGTGTCGCGTTCGACACTCGTGTCGATCATGTCGTGGCTGGCGCTCGTGCGGCCCGCAGGGGCCGCGACCGGACGGTGAGCGGGGTGGGGCGACCGTGTGTCTGCTCGCCGTCGGGCTGGCGTTCGTGCTGGTGGGCGTCTTCGGCGTGGCCGTCGGTGCCGCCCGGGTCGCGCAGCAGCGGGCTGCGGTGGCGGCGGACTTCGGCGCGCTCGCCGCAGCGGCTCAGGCGCTGACCGGCGGCGAGGCGGCCTGCGCGTCCGCCGGCGAGATCGCGCGGGCGAACGGGGCGCGGCTGGCTGGCTGCCGGCTCGACGGGCTGGACGCCGTGGTGACGACGGAGGTGGTCGTCACGCCGTTGCCCGGTCTCACCCGGGTCGCCACGGCGACCGCCCGCGCCGGCCCGTCCCGGCCCCCGATCCCCGGCCCTGGCGCGACCCCGATCCCCGATCCTGGCTTGGTTCCCGGGCCTGGCCCTGGCTCGGCCCCGGCCCTGGTCGCGGAGCCGGGGCCGGGGCCCAGGCCCAGGCCCGGGGCATCGGCCAGGAGGCGGCCCGGCAGCCCTTCGGGCAGGGGGCCGCCAGGCCGGCCGAGCCGGAAGCCGAGCGCCACCGGGCCGGCGGCCCGCGGGGCTCAGCGGCCGTCGGGCTCAGCGGCCCGCAGGGCTCAGCGGCCCTGGAGGGCGTCCAGGCCGATCGCCATGGCGATCACGAGTCGCCGGTCGATCTGCGGGTTGTGCACCTCGACGACGTACCGGTCGCGCAGGCCCCACTTCTTGACGACCGAGAACACCGGCTGGCCGCCTGCGGTGAAGTCGAAGTGGTACGGCAGCCAGGACAGCGAGTCGACGAACCGGCGTAGCAGCGCCACCGGCATGCTGCGTTCCTGGCCGGTGATCTGCGGCAGGCCGGCCTGCTCGACGTGCCACGTGGACCGCAGCAGCGACTGGGCGAAGTCCTTGCGGAACAGCCCGATCGGGGTGCCGGCGTGGTCGGTCACGTCGTACGTCGCGCCGAGGTCCAGCCGCTGCCGGGCCTTGAAGCCGAGCAGCGGCTGCTGCTTGCTGTCGTCGGTGTAGATGGTGACCTGTTCCTTGAACGCCAGCCGCTTCTGCTGCGCGAAGGCCAGCAGCCCGCCTTCCGAACCGTCGGGGGCGACGGAGTGGACCTCGTACTGGTTGACCATCATCCGGATGCGCTGCCGGATGTGGAACTGCTGCTGTTGCTGCAAGGTGTCGAGCTGCATGAGTTCTCCTCCAGAGGGTCGCCGGAGTCTCGCACAGCCCGCCGACAACCGCCCGCCCGCCGACAACCGCTGGCCCACCAACGACCGCGAGCCAGGCCGGCAGTCGTCGTCCGCCCGTCGGCGTCAGCGTCCGCCGTCGACGGTGGCCTTGAGCGCCCACGCGTTGAGCACCTGGTGGATGCCGCGCAGCCGCTCGTTGATCTGTTCCAGCCGCTCCGCCTGGGCGAGCGTGGCCATGGCGGCACCGAGGGCGATCTGCTGGTCGGGGGTGAGGTGTTCCTGGTCGATGGTGTAGAGCAGGTCGACGGTCTCGGCGATGGTGTCGGCCACGACTCCTCCTCCGGCGGCTGGAAACGGCGATCTCAGGGTAGTGGGGTGGGTGCCTGGCATGGAAGCGCTCCCATGTATCAATGCCCACTACGCCTTTTGGTCATGCACGCCTCCCGAAACCCGGGTGGCCGCCGGCTGCCCCAGAGGCCGCCTACCCCGGCACGCCGCCAGCCCTGGTGCGTCGGTCATCCTGCCTCGGCAGCGTGGCCCCCGGGTCGGTCGGCGCGGGCAGGTTGGCCAGCACCACGTCGAGCACCCGGAGCGCGCCCGGCTTGGACAGCGGGTTGTTGCCGTTGCCGCACTTCGGGGACTGGACGCAGGACGGGCAGCCCGCCTCGCAGCCGCATTCGGCGATCGCGTCGCGGGTGGCCCGCAGCCACTGCGCGGCCGTGCCGTACGCCCGCTCGGCGAAGCCCGCCCCGCCCGGGTGCCCGTCGTAGACGAAGACGGTGGGCGCCTCGGTGTCCGGGTGCAGTGCCGTCGACAGCCCGCCGATGTCCCACCGGTCGCAGGTGGCCATCAGCGGCAGCAGCCCGATGGCGGCGTGCTCGGCGGCGTGCAGCGCACCGGGCACGTCCGCCGGCTCGACGCCGGCTGCCGCCAGCGACTCCGGGGAGAGGGTGAACCAGACGGCGACGGTGCGCAGCTCGCGGGCCGGCAGGTCCAGCGGGCGGGTGTCGATGACCTCGCCGGAGGAGATCCGGCGTCGCTGGTACGACACGACCTGGCTGGTCACGTCCACCTCGCCGAGGAAGAGCCCGACGGGCCCGGCGTCGACGTAGGAGCGGACCGACGCCACGGTGAGGGAGGTGACGTCCCGGGCGTGGGTGGACCAGTCGGGCTCCTCCGGGTGCACCAGCGCGCACCCGTCGTCGAGGTCCAGCGAGTCGACCACGTACGACACGCCCTGGTGCAGGTGGACCGCGCCGGCGTGGACGAGGAAGTGGGCCGATCCGCCGTCGACGGTGCCGAGCAGCCGCCCGGTGGCCGCCTCGACCACGCAGACCGGTGCCCCGCCCTCGCCGCGCAGGTCCACCTCGGGGCGCTCCCGGTGCCGCCAGTACCAGCCGGTCGGCCGCTGCCGCAGCGCGCCCGCCGCGACGAGCGAGTCGACGGCCTCCTTCGCGCCGTCGCCGAAGAGGTCCAGGTCGGCGGGGGTGAGCGGGGCCTCGGCCGCCGCGCAGGCGAGCTGCGGGGCGAGCACGTACGGGTTGGCCGGGTCGAGCACGGTGGCCTCGACGGGGCGGCCGAACAGGGCCTCCGGGTGGTGCACGAGGTAGGTGTCCAGCGGGTCGTCCCGGGCGACGAGCACGGCGAGGGCCTCGTCGCCGGAGCGCCCCGCCCGCCCGGCCTGCTGCCACAGCGACGCCCGGGTGCCCGGCCAGCCGCAGATCAGCACGGCGTCGAGGCCGACGAGGTCGACGCCGAGCTCCAGCGCGTTGGTCGAGGCGAGGCCGAGCAGGTCGCCGTGCAGCAGGGCGCGCTCCAGCTCGCGCCGCTCCTCGCGCAGGTAGCCGGCCCGGTAGGCGGCCACCCGGTCGCCGAGCCCGGGGACGGCCTCGTCGAGGGCGCGGCGCGCGGTGGCGGCCACCACCTCCGCGCCCTTGCGGGACCGGACGAATGCGAGGGTGCGCACGCCGGAGGCGACCGCGTCGGCGAGCAGGTCGGCGGTCTCCCGCAGCGCCGACCGGCGCACCGGCGCGAGGTCGCCGGCCCCGCCCGCCTGGTCGCCGGCCCCGGGGGCCTGGTCGCCGGGCAGCAGCGGCGGCTCCCACAGGGCGAAGGTCACCCCGCCGCGCGGCGAGGCGTCGTCGGTGACGGCCGCGACGGGCAGGCCGGTGAGCCGCCCGGCCGCCGTCGCCGGGTCACCCGACGTGGCCGAGGCCAGCAGGAACACGGGGGTACGCCCGAAGCGCGCGCACTGGCGGCGCAGCCGGCGCAGCACGTGCGCGACGTGGGAGCCGAACACGCCCCGGTAGGTGTGGCACTCGTCGACGACGACGTACGCCAGCCGGCGCAGGAACCCCGACCAGTGCGCGTGCCCGGGGAGGATGCCGTGGTGCAGCATGTCGGGGTTGGTCAGCACGAACCGGGAGTGCCGGCGGATCCACTCCCGCTCGGCGCGCGGGGTGTCCCCGTCGTAGGTGGCGGGGCGTACCCCGTCGAGGTCCAGGCCGGCGACGGCGCGCAACTGGTCGGCGGCGAGCGCCTTGGTCGGCGCGAGGTAGAGCACGGTGGCCCGGGGGTCGGCGAGCAGGGTGGCCAGCGCGGGAAGCTGGTACGCCAGGGACTTGCCGGACGCCGTGCCGGTGGCGACGACGACGTGCGTGCCCGCGTACGCCAGGTCGGCGGCCTCGGCCTGGTGCCGCCAGGGCGCGACGACGCCGCGGCGGGCGAACGCCGCGCGCAGTTCCTCGGGGGTCCACGGCGGCCACGACGCCTGCTCGCCGGGCCGGGCCGGCACCCGCTCGACGTGGGTGACCGGGTCGGCGTCGCCGCCGGTGCGCGCGCGCAGCCGACGCAGCAGCTCGGCCGGGGCCGCGCCGGGCGGGCGGTCGGGGCCGTGGCCTGCGGCTACGGTGGCTGCGGGGGGCATGTCCTGCACTCTCGCACAAGTGTTCGGAGTTGACCGGCGGGGGTGTGGGTAAGGGGGAGCCCTTCGCCGGTGACCTCGCGGACGGCCCCGGCGGGGATGGTTAGATGCCCAGGAGAGTTTACGACTCTTGCGAGGAGGACCGATGGAGCTGTCGCTGGCGACCCGTGCCGTGGGGGAGCACACGGTGCTCGAGGTCGGCGGTGAGGTCGACGTCTACACGGCCCCTCGCCTGCGGGAACGGCTGCTGGAGCTGATCGACGGCGGGGCCAGGCACGTCGTGGTCGACCTGGGGCGGGTCGACTTCCTCGACTCCACGGGCCTGGGCGTGCTGGTGGGCGCGCTGAAGCGGCTGCGCGCGGCCGGCGGCAGCTTCGCGCTGGTCTGTGGCAAGGAGCCGCTGCTCAAGATCTTCCGGATCACGGCCCTGGATCAGGTCTTCCCGTTGTACCCGACCGTCGACGCGGCGATCGGGGCCGATCCGACCGGCTCCGGCGCCTGATGGCGACGGTCCGGCTCTCCTTCTCGCCGGCCCCGGTGCACGTGCGCACCGCCCGGCTGGTCGGTGTCGCGGTGGCCCGCCGCGCCGGCGTTCGCGAGGACCTGCTCGACGAGGTGCGGTTGGCCATCGGCGAGGCGTGCACCCGGGCGGTGGCCCTGCACCGGCAGTACAACGTGCCGGATCCGGTGCTGGTGGAGATGTCCGACAGCGGGGCGTACGCGGTGCGGGTGGTGGACCGGGCGCCGATCGAGGCGAGCATCGGCCTGGCCGCGCTGGACGCCGACCAGCTCGCCAACGAGTCGCTCAACGAGGACGATCTGACCACCGGCGTGGGCTTCGCGCTGCTGGCCGGTTTCGTCGAGGATCTTCAGGTGCGCCCCGTCGAGGAGGGCGTCGGCACGGAGGTCCGCATGGTATGGCCGGTGCACCGCTGACTCTCTGCTCAACCCTTGCTGATCGCATGATCAGTCGTCCGGGCTGACTCCGCGCTCAACTCACTGATTGCCTGCTCAGGGCCGCACTCCCGACCGGGAGGGCGGCCCGTTCGTCGTGGTCGGGGCTTATATCAGAATTCTTCGCGTAACACAGCGACGAAGATCATCCGAACAGGGTGCCCCTCAATGTGACCTCTGGCACTACGGAGGGCTACAGTACGCGGGTTGTCAGCAAGTGATCCTTCCCGCAGCCAGCGGGTATGGGTGTTCATCGCTGGTCCGCTGGAGTGGGTTGGCGCGCTTGCGAGTCCGCATCCAGGCGTCGGTCCGTGCGTCTCCACCGGCCGGCGCGAGTGTTCGGTACAGGAGGACACAGATGTCCGGGACCATGGCCGCCGACGGCGGCGCACTGTCCCTTACCGGAGCCAACCTGACGTACGTCGTCATCGCCGCGGTCATCGCGCTGGTGGCACTCGTCTTCGCCGCCGCCTTGACCAAGGCCGTGCTGGCAGCCGGTAAGGGCACCACCAACATGCAGGAGATCTCCGGAGCGGTGCAGGAGGGGGCCTCGGCCTACCTGCTCCGGCAGTTCAGGACCCTCGCGATCTTCGTGGTGATCGCCGTGGTGCTGCTCTTCCTGTTGCCGGTGCACGACACCGACGGCAGCGAGCTGGCGGTGAAGATCGGCCGGTCCGCCTTCTTCGTGGTGGGCGCCCTGTTCAGCGCGTTCATCGGCGGGGCCGGCATGTGGCTGGCCACCCGCGCGAACCTGCGGGTCGCCGCCGCGGCCCGGGAGGCGACCGGCGGCCGGGAGGGCGCCATGAAGATCGCCTTCCGCACCGGCGGCGTGGTCGGTTTCCTCACCGTCGGCCTCGGCCTGTTCGGCGCGGCGCTGGTCGTCCTGCTGTTCAAGGGCGACGCGCCGACCGTGCTGGAGGGCTTCGGCTTCGGCGCCGCCCTGCTCGCCATGTTCATGCGGGTCGGCGGCGGCATCTTCACCAAGGCCGCCGACGTCGGCGCCGACCTGGTCGGCAAGGTCGAGCAGGGCATCCCCGAGGACGACCCGCGCAACGCCGCCACCATCGCCGACAACGTGGGCGACAACGTCGGCGACTGCGCCGGCATGGCCGCCGACCTCTTCGAGTCGTACGCGGTCACGCTGGTCGCCGCGCTGATCCTCGGCCGGGCCGCGTTCGGCAACGACGGCCTCGTCCTCCCGCTGATCATCTCCACGATCGGCGTGCTGGTGGCGATCGTCGGCGTCTTCATCACCCGGCTGCGCGCCTCCGACCGCAACGGCCTCACCGCGATCAACCGGGCGTTCTACCTCTCCGCCCTGTTCTCGGCGGTGCTGGTGGCGGTCGCCTCCTTCGTCTACCTCAAGCCGACCTGGGCCGACCTGCTCGGGCCCGAGTGGCGGGCCAGCCTCGGCGTCGACGGCGGCGACCCGCCGCTGGGTCCGCGCGGGGTGACCATCGCCGCCGTGATCATCGGCATCGTGCTGGCCGCCGCGATCCAGGCGCTCACCGGCTACTTCACCGAGACCAACCGCCGCCCGGTGCAGGACATCGGCAAGAGCTCGCAGACCGGCCCGGCGACCGTCATCCTCGCCGGCATCAGCGTCGGCCTGGAGTCGGCCGTCTACTCGGCGCTGCTGATCGGCGCGGGCGTCTTCGGCGCGTTCCTGCTGGGCGGCAGCTCCATCACCCTGTCGCTGTTCGCGGTGGCGCTGGCCGGCACCGGCCTGCTCACCACCGTCGGCGTGATCGTCGCGATGGACACCTTCGGCCCGATCTCCGACAACGCGCAGGGCGTGGCCGAGATGTCCGGCGACATCGACGAGAACGGGGCCCGCATCCTCACCGAGCTGGACGCGGTCGGCAACACCACCAAGGCGATCACCAAGGGCATCGCGATCGCCACCGCCGTCCTGGCGGCGACGGCGCTGTTCGGCTCGTACACCGACACGCTGCGCACGGCGTACTCGGACGCGGGCGTCGGCGACGTCGGCGCGGAGATCCTGAACTCGCTGAACGTGGCGAACCCGCGCAACCTCGTCGGCCTGATCATCGGCGCGGCCGTGGTGTTCCTCTTCTCCGGGCTGGCCATCAACGCGGTGTCCCGCTCGGCGGGCGCGGTGGTGATGGAGGTGCGCCGGCAGTTCCGCGAGCTGCCCGGCATCATGGACCGCACCCAGCGCCCCGAGTACGGCAAGGTCGTCGACATCTGCACCCGGGACGCGCAGCGCGAGCTGATGACCCCCGGCCTGCTCGCCATCCTCGCCCCGATCGCCGTCGGCTTCGGCCTCGGGCCGGGCGCGCTGGCCGCGTACCTGGCCGGGGCGATCGGCGCCGGCACCCTGATGGCGGTGTTCCTGTCCAACTCGGGCGGCGCGTGGGACAACGCCAAGAAGCTCGTCGAGGACGGCGCGTTCGGCGGCAAGGGCTCCGACTCGCACGCCGCCACGGTCATCGGCGACACCGTCGGCGACCCGTTCAAGGACACCGCCGGCCCGGCGATCAACCCGCTGATCAAGGTGATGAACCTGGTCTCGCTGCTGATCGCGCCGGCCGTCGTGGCGTGGAGCGTCGGCGACGACCGCAACGTCGGCCTCCGCGTCGGCATCGCGGTGGTGGCCACGCTGATCGTCGTGGCGGCGGTGGTGTTCAGCAAGCGCAAGGGCATCGCGATGGGCGACTCCGACGACAGCGGCACCGGCGCCGGCAGCGCCGACCAGCGGCCGGAGACGGTCAACGCCTGAGCGGTGACACAGCGGGTTCCCGGCCGGTCGACCACCGCCGGCCGGGAGCCCGCACCCCCGTGGCGGGCCCGGGGCGGCAAACCGACCCGTGGCACGACGGCGCGGAGGCCGTACGCTGCAACGCATGCGCACGTGCCGGGCGGCGACCGCCGGAAAGCTGACGGCGGTCCTCGCCACGCTCGTCCTGGCGCTGGCCGCGTGCGGCGGCGGCCCCAGCCCGCAGGCGTGGGCGGCGTCGGTCTGCGAGGCGCTCAGCCCGTGGCGGGCCGAGATCAACAAGCTGACCAGCAGCACCCAGCAGCAGATGACCGCGCAGACCACCCCGGCGCAGGCGAAGGAGAACCTGGTGCGGCTCTTTGCCGGCGCGGCGGACGCCAGCGAGACCGCCCGTCGCAAGATCGACCAGGCCGGCGTCCCCGAGACCGAGCACGGCGAGGAGATCTCGGCCCGCTTCCAGGCGTCCCTGGGCAAGGTGCGCGACGCGTACGGCCGGGCCCGCGACACCATCGACGGGCTGGGCACCGGCGAGGCCACCGCCTTCTACGACGGGGTGCGCGCGGCCGTGGAGACCCTCGACAAGGAGTACGACGCCAGCGCGCTGGACACCAGCCGGCTCGACTCCGAAGAGCTCAGACAGGCCTTCGACGAGGTCCCGGAGTGCCGCTGACGTCCCCCGACCGACCACCCGACCCGGTGCGGCAGCTCTCCCTGTTCGGCGCCGAGGCGGCGGACCCGTCCGTCGCCGACCTGGCCGGGCTGCTCGCCGGGCCCGGCGAGGTGTCGCGGATGGGCGGCACCGCCCGGCTGTCGATCGTGCTGGACGCCGCCTGGCGGGTGCACGTGCTCGTCGCCGAGCTGTCCCGGCGCGGCATCGCCGCGACCTGGGAGGCGACCCCCGACGGCCGGCACCTGGTGCGCACCTCGTACGCGAGCACCCTCGCGCCGCTCGCGCTGGCCTGGCTGCGCGACCCGGCGTCGTCCGTCGAGCCTGCGGGTGAGGTGAAACGGCCGCCCGCCGGGTTCCACCTCAACGGCCGCCGGCTGCGGCTCTGGGTGGCCGCCGCCGGTGCGGCCGACCCGCCCGGGTTCCTGCTCCGCCTCGGCGCGGCGGACGAGCACTGCCGGGAACCGGCCGGCGCGGCCCTGGCCGCCGTCGGCCTGCCGGCGGTGCTGCTCGACGCGCAGGCGGGCGGGCCGGCGTACCGGATCACGGGCCGCCGCCGGCTGGCCCGCCTCGCCGACCTCATCGGCGACCGCCCACCCGCCGCGCCCGCCGCCGACTGGCCCGCCGCCGGCTGAGCCGACTGGCCCGCCGTCGACTGGCCCGCCGCCGGTTGAGCCGACTGGCCTGCCGCCGACTGGCCCGCCGCCGGCTGAGCCGGGCGGGGCGGCACGCCCCGAGCCGGCCGGGACGTCGCCGGTCGGGCCTCCCCCGGGTGTCCGATCAAGGACACTCCAGCCGTCGGGCGACGGCGGCGGAGCGGCTGGTCGGGCGTCCACCGAGAGGCGGCGTCGTCACAGTGGCCCGCCCGAGGGCCTACCCACGGTGTACGGTGGCGCCGTCCGGCAAGACCGTCGCCGGTGCCCCGGGAAGCGGCGTGGGCGGTTTGCCGCCCGCGAAACCCGGAACCCGGACGGCGCGTTACGTTGGACATCCGGACCGCCGGCGGTTCCGGCGGACCGCGGGTGGTCCGCGCCCCGGATCGGCCGGCCACGAGCAGGAGTGAGGTCGCAGGAGACGTGCCGAGCAACGCCAGGACCACCCGTCTGGTCATCGTCGAGTCACCGGCGAAGGCCAAGACGATCTCGGGCTATCTCGGCCCGGGGTACGTCGTGGAGGCCAGCTTCGGTCACGTCCGCGACCTGCCACGCAACGCCGCCGACGTGCCCGCCAAGTACAAGGGCGAGCCGTGGGCCCGGCTCGGGGTGGACGTCGACAACGGCTTCCACGCCCTCTACGTGGTCTCGCCCGACCGCCGCCAGCAGATCAGCAAGCTGGTCAAGCTGGCCAAGGAGGTCGACGAGATCTTCCTGGCCACCGACGAGGACCGCGAGGGCGAGGCGATCGCCTGGCACCTGGTGGAGACGCTGAAGCCCAAGGTGCCGGTCAAGCGGATGGTCTTCCACGAGATCACCAAGCCGGCGATCCAGGCGGCGGTGGCCAACCCCCGCGAGATCGACCGGGACCTGGTCGACGCCCAGGAGGCCCGGCGCATCCTCGACCGGCTCTACGGCTACGAGGTCTCCCCGGTGCTGTGGAAGAAGGTCATGCCGAAGCTCTCGGCGGGCCGGGTGCAGTCCGTGGCGACCCGGATCGTGGTCGAGCGCGAGCGGCAGCGGATGGCCTTCCGCACCGCCGAATACTGGGACATCCTGGCCACCCTCGCCGTGGCGAGGCCGGGCGAGGGGCCGCGCACCTTCAACGCCACCCTCGTCGCGCTGAACGGCGACCGGATCGCCACCGGCAAGGACTTCGAGCCGACCACCGGCAAGGTGCGGCCCGGCGCGGGCGTCGTGCACCTCGACGAGGGCGGCGCGCGCGGGCTGGCGGCCCGCCTCGCGGGGCGGCCGTTCACGGTCACCCGGGTCGAGGAGAAGCCCTACCGCCGCCGCCCGTACGCGCCGTTCATCACCTCCACCCTCCAGCAGGAGGCGGCCCGCAAGCTGCGGTTCTCGTCGCAGCAGACGATGCGCACCGCGCAGCGGCTCTACGAGAACGGCTACATCACCTACATGCGTACCGACTCGGTGAACCTGTCGGAGACCGCCATCGCGGCGGCCCGCCGGCAGATCGTCGAGCTCTACGGCGAGCGCAGCGTGCCGCCGGAGCCGCGCCGCTACACCGGCAAGGTGAAGAACGCGCAGGAGGCGCACGAGGCGATCCGCCCGGCGGGCGACAACTTCCGCACCCCGGGCGAGGTGGCCCGGGAGCTGTCCGGCGAGGAGTTCAAGCTCTACGAGCTGATCTGGCGGCGCACCATCGCCTCCCAGATGACCGACGCGGTCGGCTCCAGCGTCTCGGTGCGGATCCGGGCCGTCTCCTCCGCGCAGGAGGAGGCCGACTTCGGCGCGACCGGCAAGACGATCACCGACCCGGGCTTCCTGCGCGCGTACGTCGAGTCCTCCGACGACGAGAACGCCGAGGCCGAGGACGCCGAGCGCCGGCTGCCCAACCTGGTCAAGGACCAGCCGCTGACCGCCGACGCGCTGGCCGCCCAGGGCCACCACACCCAGCCGCCGTCGCGGTACACGGAGGCGTCGCTGGTCAAGGCGCTGGAGGAGCTGGGCATCGGCCGCCCCTCCACCTACGCGTCGATCATGCAGACGATCCAGGACCGGGGGTACGTCAGCAAGCGCGGCCAGGCGCTCATCCCGTCGTTCCTGGCGTTCGCGGTGATCGGCCTGCTGGAGCGGCACTACCCCCGGCTGGTCGACTACAACTTCACCGCCAGCATGGAGAACGAGCTGGACGAGATCGCCGGTGGCGACCACGCCGCCGTCGACTTCCTCACCGCGTTCTACTTCGGCAGCGCCAACGGGGCCGGCGACCAGACCATCGCCCACGCCGGCGGGCTGAAGAAGCTGGTGACGGAGAACCTCAGCGAGATCGACGCACGCAGCGTCAACTCGATCCCCCTGCACACCGACGACGAGGGCCGCGAGGTCGTCGTCCGGGTGGGGCGCTACGGGCCGTACCTCCAGCGGGGCGCGCCCGGCGAGGAGCCGGCGGCCCACGGTGAGGGCGAGGAGGGCGGCGGCCAGGGCGACCGGGCGCCGATCCCCGAGGGGCTGGCCCCCGACGAGCTGACCCCGGAGAAGGTGCACGAGCTGTTCCTCGGCGGGGGCGGCGAGCGCAAGCTCGGCGACGACCCGTCGACCGGCGAGCCGATCCTGCTCAAGTCCGGCCGGTTCGGCCCGTACGTGGCCAGCGGCGAGCGCAAGTCGTCGCTGCTGCGCACGCAGTCGCCGGACTCGCTCACCCTCGACGAGGCGTTGAAGCTGCTCAGCCTGCCCCGGCTGGTCGGGGTGGCCCCCGACGGCGCGGAGGTCCTCGCCAACAACGGCCGCTACGGCCCGTACGTCAAGCAGGGCGACGAGTTCCGCTCGCTGGACTCGGAAGACAAGATGTTCACCGTCACGCTGGACGAGGCGCTGGCCCTGCTGGCCGCCCCGAAGACCCGCCAGCGTCGGGCCGCCGCGCCGCCGCTGCGGGAGATGGGCGTCGACCCGCTGACCGAGAAGCCGCTGGTGATCAAGGATGGCCGGTTTGGCCCGTACGTGACCGACGGCGAGTTCAACGCGTCCCTGCGGCGGGGGCAGACCCCGGAGGCGCTGACCGTCGAGGAAGCCTCCGAGATGCTCGCCGAGAAGCGGGCGAAGGGCCCGGCCCCGAAGAAGAAGGCGGCGGCGAAGAAGGCCCCGGCCGCGAAGAAGACGACGGCGAAGAAGACCACGGCGGCGGCAAAGAAGACCGCCGCCGCCACGAAGACGACGGCCACCAAGGCCACGACGGCCACCAAGGCCACGACGGCCAAGAAGGCCACCCCGGCCAAGAAGGCGACACCCCCCAGAAAGGCCACCACCTGAGATCTTGGAAGATTCCGGCCCCTGGAGGGGCCACCTTCTTCCATGATCTCGCCGTTGTCCACAGGGGCAGCGGGGATGGCGGGCCGTGCGGCAGGGTTTCTGCCGTGGGTTTTCGTGGCGGGCGGGGCTGGGCGGGGTGGCGGCGGGCGCTGCCGGGCGACGACGCCGACGAGCTGACCTGGCTGCTCTTCCACCAGGATGAGGTGATCAGTCTCAGCCAGGCGCTGCGGCATCTGTCCCGCAAGGCGATCCGGCACCGGGTCGACAGCCACCGCTGGCGGCAGGTGCACCGGGCGGTGTTCGTGACCCACAACGGTCCGGTGGGCGCGGATCAGCTCCGGTGGATCGGCGTGCTCGCCGCCGGACCGGCGGCGGTGCTCGGTGGGCTGACCGCCGCCCAGGCGGGTGGGTTGCGTGGCTTCCCCGGTCGCCCCGTCCACCTACTGCTGCCGGCCGACCGTCGGCGAGGGCCGCTGCCGCCGGGAGTCGTGGCGCACCGGACGACCTGCCTACCGGACGAGGACGTGTACGCCATCGGGCAGCCCCGCCGCACGATGCCGGCCCGGTCGATCGTCGACGCCGCGCAGTGGGCCGGAAGCGACGACGAGGCCAGGGCAGTGATCGCCGCCGGTTTTCAGCAACGCCTGGTCGGGGGCGACGACCTGCGGCAGGTGCTCGACCGGCTGCCCCGGGCCCGCCGCCGGCGGCTGATCCTGGGCACCGCCGCAGACGCGGCCGGCGGCGCACACTCCCTTGCCGAGCTGGGCTTCCTGGGCCTCGTCCGGGGCGCGGGGCTGCCCGAGCCGACCCGGCAGAAGGTCCGGTGCGACGCCACCGGGCGGCGTCGTTACCTCGACGCCTACTTCGACGAGTGGGGGGTGCACGTCGAGGTCGACGGTGGTCAGCACCTCGACCCCCGCGCGGCGTGGGCCGACATGCGCCGGCAGAACGCGCTCTGGATCGACGGCGACCGGGTGCTCCGCTTCCCGTCCTGGGCCGTCCGCGACCGCCCCGAGGAGGTGGTGGACCAGTTGCGCGCCGCCCTGCGTGCCGCCGGCTGGCCCGGCTGACGCCGTCGAGACAATCTTGGAAGATTCCGGCCCCTCCAGGGGCCAGTTTCTTCCAAGATCTGCGAGGGGTGCCTGTCAGGGGCCCAGGAGAGTTGTCAGGTGGGGGTTTACGAAGACTCCCTGCGGGTCCAGGCGGTGGCGGAGGGAGCGGAAGTCGGCAAACTTCGGGTACGCGGGGGCCAGCGACTCCGCGTCGCGCCAGTGCAGCTTGCCCCAGTGGGGGCGGCCGCCCAGCCCGGCGGCGGCCTCCTCGACGGCCCGGAAGTACGGCTCGTAGGGCGCGCCTAGGTACTGGTGGACGGCGATGTACGCCGAGTCGCGCCCGTACCCGTGGGAGAGCCAGATGTCGTCGGCGGCGGTGAAGCGCACCTCGACCGGGAACTGCACCTTGAACGGGAGCCTGCCGACGATGCGGCGCACCTCGGCCAGGGCCTCGGGCAGGGCGGCGCGCGGCAGGCCGTACTCCATCTCCATGAAGCGGACCCGGCGCGGGGTGCAGAAGACCGCGTCGGAGCGGCCGGTGTAGGTGCGTTCGCTGAGCGCCCGGGCGGAGGCCGCGTTGATCGCGGGCACCAGGCGCGGCGCGGCGCGGCCGAGCCGGCAGAGGCCGGCGAAGACGGTGTTGGCGAGGAAGTCGTCGTCGAGCCAGGCCCGCCAGCGGGGCAGCGGCCGGTCGTCGGCGGGGACCCGGTCGTTGGTCTTGAGCTGCACCCGGTCGGTGTAGGGGAACCAGAAGAACTCGGCGTGGTCGTGCTTGGCGACCAGCGACGGCAGGTCGGCGAGGACGTCGTCGAGGGCGGCGGGGCGTTCGTGGGCGCGCAGCACGAAGGCGTCCACGACGCGCAGCGTCACCTCGGTGAGCACGCCGAGGGCGCCGAGGGAGACACGGGCGGCGGCGAAGACGTCCGGGTGCTCGCCAGCGGAGCAGCGCAGCACCTCCCCGGTGCCGGTGACCAGGGTGAGCGCCTCGACGAAGGTCGACAGGCAGCCGTACGCCGCGCCGGTGCCGTGGGTGCCGGTGGAGATCGCCCCGGCGACGGTCTGCGCGTCGATGTCGCCGAGGTTGGGCAGCGCCAGCCCGTGCCCGGCGAGCAGGGCGTTGAGTCGGTGCAGGGGCATCCCTGCCGGTACGGTGACCAGGCGTCGGTCGCGGTCGACCCGGGTCTCGGTGTCGAGGTCGGTCAGCTCCATCCGGCGGTCGTCGGCGCACGCCACGGCCGTGAAGGAGTGGCCGCTGCCGACGGGCCGGATCCGCTCGCCGGCAGCGGCGGCGGCCTGGACGGCGGCGGCGACGTCGGCGATCGTACGGGGGCGGAGGATGGTGGTGGCGGTGCTGCGCTGGTTGCCGGCCCAGTTGCGCCAGTGGGGGCTCGGCGGGGTCGTGCTGCCCATGCGCGCTCCTCGACGTGAATGTGAGATGTCTTCATATCAGGAACGTTGTGCCTGGTAAATACCGCAATCCAGGTCCGCTCGTTGTACCGGTAGTCACGTACTCGTGACGTGCAGATATGTTCATCTGTCGAAGGGGGGTGGCGCCGAGTGTCCACACCAGCCGCCACGACCGGGCCGTTGCGCCGGGTGCCGGTCCAGGGTCGAAGCGTCGCGCGGGTCCAGCGGATGCTGGACGCCTGCGCCGAACTCGTCGACGAGGTGGGGTACGAGGGGCTGACCACGACCCTGCTCGCCGAGCGCGCCGAGGTGGCGATCGGGTCGGTCTATCAGTTCTTCCCGGACAAGCGGGCGATCGTGCAGGCGCTGACCCTGCGCACGATGGAATCCTACCTCCAGCGGCTCGACGAGCGGTTCGCCTCGGACGACCTGACGCACTGGTGGGACGGCGTCGACGCGGGGATCGACGAGTACATCACGATGCACCGCACCGTCCCCGGGTTCCGTACCCTGCACTTCGGCGACGTGGTCGACCTGCACCTGCTGGACGAGCAGCGGGACAACAACGGCGTCATCGCCGACCAGCTCGCCCGGGTGCTCACCGAGCGGTTCGGCATGGTCGACGAGCCGCGCCTGCGGTTCTGCCTGGAGATCGCCGTCGAGGCCGCCGACGCCCTGATCAAGCTGGCGTTCCGGCGCAACGCCGAGGGCGACGAGCGGGTGCTCGCCGAGGCGAAGGCGCTCATCCGCGAATACCTGCACCGGCACGTGGAGGCGTCGGCCGCCGCCGCTGCGGGCGTCACCACCCCGGCCCCCGCCCCCACCGCCTGAACGGGCGGCGGCGGGACTAGAGGAAGGCGTGACCCTCCCCCCGGTAGGTGGGGACGGTCCCGACCATCCGGTCGCCGTCGACCAGGTGCAGCTCGTTGACGCGCTCGCAGAGCTCGCCGGCCTTGGCGTGCCGGAACCACACCCGGTCGCCGACGCGCAGGCCGGCCGCCGCCGGGCCGGTCAGCGGGGTCTGCACCTCGCCGGCGCCCTCCGCGCCGAGCAGCTTCAGGCCGGTCGGCAGCCAGGGGGTGGGCAGCCGGTTGCCGGCGGGCGGGCCGGAGGCGATCCAGCCGCCGCCGAGCACGGTCGCCAGCTCCGGCGTCGGCCGGCGGACCACGGCGCAGGCGAAGAACGCGGCCGGGGTGGGCCGCCAGGCCCGGTACGCGTCGAACAGCGTCGGCCCGTACAGGCCCGATCCCGCGGTGACCTCGGTGACCGCGGGATCGGCGCTGGTCGCCGCCACGCTGCCCGTGCCGCCGCCGTTGACGAACTCCAGGTCGGCGTGCTCGCGTACCGCCGACACCGCCGCGCCCCGGCGGGCCAGCAACTCGCGGTACGACCCGCGCTGGGCGGCCCGGATCGCGGCGGCGAGGGCCGCCCGGCCCGGCGGGGCGTCGCCCAGCCCGGCGATCTGCGCCTCGTACGACATGAGGCCGACCAGCCGGAAGCCCGGCCGGGCGGCGATCGCGGCGGCGAGCGCGCCGGCCGCGCGGGCGCTGTGCACCGGCGAGCGGCGCACCCCGACGTGCACCCGCCTGCCCAGGGGCCGCCAGGACGCGTCGAGGTCGACGCAGACCCGTAGCGCGGGCCGGCGGCCCGGCGGGCACACCGCGTCGACGAGGTCGAGCTGGTCGGTCCCGTCGACCATCAGCGTGACCGCCCCGGCCAGCCCCTCGTCGGCGGCCAGCTCGGCGAGCGCCCCCCGGTCGGCCGTGGGGTACGCCACCAGCGCGTCGTCGGTCACGCCGGCCCGGACGAGCCAGTTCGCCTCGGGCAGGGTGAACGCCATCACCCCGCGCCAGCCGGGGCGGCCCAGCACCCGGCGGAGCAGCTCGCGGGACCGGACGGACTTGCTGGCGACCCGGATCGGCTTGCCGCCGGCCCGGGTGGGCAGCGCCGCCGCGTTGGCGTCGAACGCCGCCAGGTCGACCACCGCGTACGGCGGGTCGAGGTGGGCGGTCGCCCGTTCCAGGCGTTCGCGCAGTTTGTCGCCTTCGCTGGTCACGTGTGCACGCTAACTGTCGATCGGTCAATTGTGAAAGAGCCTCGCGTCTGCCGGGGCGTGCTTCCGCCCGGCGGCCCGGGGACACCGGCGGCGACGGGTGGCGGCTGCGGCCTAGGCTCGGCGAGCAGGCACTGTCACGGGCGGGAAGTCCCCCGACCGGGACTAGAGTGTTGCACCGGGATGCCCAACGTTGGGCCGGCACGTGGAGGTACGGCCATCGAAAGCCAGAACAGCGGCGAGTCGCCCGGCGAGTCGCCGTCGGCCGGCCCGCCCGGCGCCGAGGACACCGGCCGCACCGGCGCCCAGGCGGGCGCCCCGCCGGCCGGGACGCAGCCGGCCGACCGGTCCGGGGCCGCCGCGATCCGCTCCGTGCTGCGCATCCGACCGTTCCGCCGGCTCTGGATCGTGCTCGGCGCCGCCTCCTTCGGCGACTGGCTCGGCCTGCTCGCCACCTCCGTCTTCGCCGCCGCCCAGGTCTCCGGCAGCACCGCCCAGGGCGCCGCGTTCGGCACCCTGATCGCGATCCGGCTGCTGCCCGCGCTGATCCTCGGCCCGGTGGCCGGCGTCCTCGCCGACCGGTTCGACCGGCGCTGGACCATGGTCATCTGCGACGTGCTGCGCTTCCTGCTGTTCGCCTCCATCCCGCTGTTCGCGCTCACCGGGGCCAGCGGCGGGCTGGTGGTCGGCTGGGCGGCGGTCGCCACCTTCCTGATCGAGACGATCACCCTGCTCTGGATCCCGGCCAAGGAGGCCGCGGTCCCCAACCTCATCCCGCGCGCCCGGCTGGAGGCGGCCAACCAGCTCACCCTGATCACCACGTACGGGCTGACCCCGATCGCCGCCGCGCTCGGCCTGGCCCTGCTCGACCGCAGCGTCCGGGCGGCCACCGGCGGGGAGATGCCGTCCTGGGCCGAGCCGGCGCAGCTCGCGCTGTGGTTCAACGCGTTCTCCCGGCTCGCCACCGCCCTGGTCGTCGCCTTCGGGATCAAGGAGATCAGCCAGGCGCAGGCCAGCGAGGCCGAGCGCACCGAACAGGGCGTCATGCGCCAGTTCACCGAGGGCTGGAAGTACATCGGCCAGACCCCGCTGGTCCGTGGCCTGGTGCTCGGCATCTTCGGCGCGTTCGCCGGCGGCGGCATCGTGATCGGCACGGCCAAGTTCTTCGCCGCCTCGCTCGGTGCCGGTGACGCCGCCTTCTACCTGCTCTTCGGCGCGATGTTCATCGGCCTCGCCCTGGGCATCGGGCTCGGCCCGATGATCGTGCGGGAGATGTCCCGGCGGCGCTGGTTCGGCATGAGCATCGTGCTGGCCAGCGCGTCGGTGGTGGTGCTCGCGTTCGCCGTGCACCTGTCCATGGCGATGCTCGGCGCGATCCTGGTCGGCGCGGGCGCGGGCATGGCCTTCCTCGCCGGCACCACGCTGCTCGGCGGCGAGGTCGCCGACGAGGTGCGCGGCCGGGTCTTCGCGGTGGTGCAGATCGGCACCCGGCTGGTGCTGATCCTCGCCATCGCGCTGAGCAGCCTCCTCGTCGGGGTCGGCGGCTCCCGCAAGCTGACCATCGCCGACCTCGGCATCTCCGTCTCCTCCACCCGGCTGCTGCTGCTCGCCGCCGGCGCGGCCGGCATCTTCGCCGGGATCAGCGCCTTCGGCCAGATGGACGACAAGAAGGGCGTGCCGGTCCTCGCCGACCTGTGGGGGTCGATCCGGGGCCGCCCGCTGATGCCGGCCGAGCACTTCGTCTCCAGCGGGCTCTTCGTGGTCTTCGAGGGCGGCGAGGGGGCCGGCAAGTCCACCCAGCTCGCCGCGCTCGCCGAGCGGCTGCGCGGGCAGGGGCGCGAGGTGGTGGTAACCCGGGAGCCGGGCGCGACCGAGGTCGGCGCGCGGATCCGCGCGCTGCTGCTCGACGCGACCGCCGAGGGCCCGTCCCCGCGCGCCGAGGCGCTGCTCTACGCCGCCGACCGGGCGCACCACGTCGCCACCGTCGTCCGGCCGGCGCTGGTCCGGGGCGCGGTGGTGATCAGCGACCGGTACGTCGACTCGTCCCTGGCCTACCAGGGGGCCGGGCGGACGCTCCCCGTCGACGAGGTCTCCTGGCTCTCCTCCTGGGCCACCGGCGGCCTCAAGCCCGACCTGGTGGTGCTGCTCGACGTGGACCCGCACACCGGCCTGTCCCGGGTGGCCGCCCGCAACGAGGGGGCCGACCGGCTGGAGGCCGAGTCCGTCGCCTTCCACGAGCGGGTCCGGTACGCCTTCCTCGACCTCGCCGCGAACGACCCGAAGCGCTACCTGGTGCTGGACGCGTCCCGCCCCGTCGAGGAGACCGCCGGGCTGGTCGCCCGCCGGGTGGCGGAGTTCCTGGTCGACCCGGCCGGGATCGTGCACCCCCGGCCCGCCCAGGGGCCCGACACCTCGGTGCAGCCCGAGTTATCCGACTCGGAGCTGGTGACGATGGAGCACCGCACCTGATGCCGGACGTCTCCGCAGCCGCCGCCCCGGAAGCCGCGCGGCCGGAAGCCGCCGCCGCTGGCGTCTTCGCCGACCTGGTCGGCCAGGACGAGGCGGTCGCCACGCTGCGCCGGGCCGCCGCAGCGGCCGCCGCCCAGCTCCGGCAGGCCGCCCCCGGCGCGGAGCCCGCCGCCGACCCCGGGGCCGGGATGACCCACGCGTGGATCTTCACCGGGCCGCCCGGCTCGGGCCGCTCGGTGGCCGCCCGCGCCTTCGCCGCGGCTCTCCAGTGCGCCTCCGGCACCGGGTGCGGCACCTGCCCCGGCTGCCACACCACGATGGCCGGCACCCACGCCGACGTGCGGCTCGTCGCGCCCGAGGGGCTCAGCATCGGCGTCGGCGAGATGCGCGCGCTGGTGCTGCGGGCGGCCAGCACCCCGTCCGGCGGGCGCTGGCAGGTGGTGATCATCTCCGACGCCGACCGGCTCACCGAGGCGGCCGGCAACGCGCTGCTCAAGGCCGTCGAGGAGCCGCCGCCGCGCACGGTGTTCCTGCTCTGCGCCCCGTCCACCCACCCCGACGACGTGTCGGTGACCATCCGGTCGCGCTGCCGGGTCGTACCGCTGCGGCAGCCCGCGCCCGAGGCGGTGGCCGAGGTGCTGGTCCGCCGGGACGGGATCGCGCCGGACGTGGCGCGCTGGGCGGCGGCGGCCGCGCAGGGGCACGTGGGCCGGGCCCGGCGGCTCGCCGGCGACCCGCAGGCCCGCAGCCGGCGCGACGCCGTGCTCGCCGTGCCGCGCCGGCTCACCGGGGTGGGCGCCGCCTTCGACGCGGCGTCCGCGCTGATCGAGTCCGCCGAGGCGGAGGCCGCCGCGTCCGTCGCCGAACTCGACGAGGCGGAGAAGGCCGCGTTGCAGACGGCGCTCGGCGCGGGCGGCACCGGCCGGGGCGCGGCCGGCGCGCTGCGCGGCGCCCAGGGCCAGCTCAAGGACCTGGAGAAACGGCAGAAGTCGCGCGCCACGCGCGCCCAGCGCGACGCCCTGGACCGGGCCCTGGTCGACCTCGCCGGCTTCTACCGCGACGCCCTCGTCGCGGCGCTGCGCGCGCCCGTCGCCCCCGTGCACACCGACACCGCCGCGCTGGCCGAGGCGGGCGGGCAGAAGTGGCACGCCGAGGGGGCGCTGCGCCGGCTGGAGGCCGTGCTGGAGTGCCGCGCCGCCATCGAGGCCAACGTCAAGCCGCGCATCGCCGTGGAGGCGATGATGCTCGCCCTCTGGAAGGGCTGACCGCCCACCCCTGCTCCGTCCACAGGGCATCGACAGGCCCGATTGGTGTGCGGTACGGTCCGGTGATGCCGTGGTGACCGTGGCGGCACACTCAGTGAGTGCACTGCCGGGAGGAGTCCGCGATGCCTCGGGGGGAGATCGACGAGGCCTGGATCGAGGAGGCGGTGCGGCGCTACCGCCGCATCGAGGCGTTGCAGGCCGAGTTCGACCAGGCGGTGTCGACCGTGGAGGTCACCGTGCGTTCCCCGGACGGGCTGGTCGAGGTCGCGGTCACCGCCGACGGCCGGATCACCGACGTGCGCTTTCTCGGCCCCCTGCACCAGCGCCACCACCGCGACGTGGCCGCCTCCGTGCGCGCCGCCGTGGCCGCCGCCGCCGACGCGGCCCAGTGGGCCCGGGAGAAGCTGCACAACGAGACGTTCGCCGCCTACCGGCCCCTCGCGGGGGCCTGACGTGGACGAGCTGCGCGCCCTCGCCGCCCGGCTGGACGAGGCGAGCGCCACCCTGGAGACGCTGGCCCGCGCCGTGACCGCCACCGACCCGCCGCACCCGGCGTTCGGCGCGCAGGTCCCCGGCCGGCCCGGCGAGATCGGCCGGGCCCTGCACCGGCGGTGGACCGACGCCACCGGCGACCGGGCCCGCGAGGCAACCGTCGCCGCGTCCCGGCTCGCCGCCGCCGCGTCCGCGGTGCGCAGCGCCGCCGACCGCTACACCGGGGTCGACGACGCCGTCCGTCGCCGGCTCGGCCGGGAGCGGTGATGGACGCCCTCGACCGCCTCGCCGAGCCGGGGCTCGACCTGCTCGACCGCGTCGACACGCTGCTCGTCGGCGGTGCGCCCGAGGGGCACCGGCTCTGGCCGCTGCTGCGCCGCATGCAGGTGCTCCCCGGCGACGCCGTGCGGGGCTTCCTCGACCTGCACCCCGCCCCGCTGACCGGTGCCGGCCACGCGGTGCGCGGGCTCGTCCGGGCGTACGACGAGGTGTGCCGCACCCTCACCGACCCCGCCGCCTGGTCCGGGCCGGCCGCCTCGGCCTACGACCAGGCCCGCGCCGCCCTGCTGCGCCACCTCGACGAGGGGCCGGAGAGTCTGGTGGGCCGGCTGGAGGCCACGGCCGGCTACGCCGACGCCCTCGCCGACTGGGTCGAGGGCAGCCGCCTCGCGCTCGCCCGCGCGCTCGCCGACGTGCTCGGCTCCGCCGAGGCGGTCCGGGTGCGGGCCGCCACCGCACCCGCCCCCGCCGGCGACACCGGGCCGGGCGCGGCGGGGCTGCTCGCGGCGGCCGACATCGCCCACCGGGTGCTGGCCGTGCTCGGCGTGGCCTACGACGGGGCGGAGACGCTGCTGCGCCAGTGGTCGCCGAGCCTCGCGGAGACGACCTGGCGCGGGTCGACGGTCGGCGGCCCCTACCACGGCTCCCCGCTGCGGGTCCGGTGACCGCGTGGTGACGCGGGGCTGGGTGCCGGGCCGCACCGCGTCGTAGGGTGAAGGCATGGGCATGCTCTGCGCGGTCAGCTTCAACCGGTACGGGCGCCTCTACTACCTCGATCCGGGCGAGTTCCGCCCGCAGGTGGGCGACCGGGTGCTGGTCCCCACCGACGACGGCCCCGAGGTGGCGGAGTGCGTCTGGGCCGCGCAGTGGGTCGGTGAGGACACCGACGGCTTCCCCCGGCTCGCCGGCCTCGCCACCGACGACGACCTGCGCCGCGACGAGCTGCTGAGGCGGCGCAAGGCCGAGGCGAAGGTGGCCGCGAAGCGGCTGATCCGTGAGCACGGCCTGCCGATGAAGGTCGTCGCCGTCGACCACGTGCTCGCCACCGCCGACGGCGGCGGGGACCGCACCACCGTCTACTTCACCGCCCCGCACCGGGTCGACTTCCGGTCCCTCGTGCGCGACCTGGGCGCCACCCTGCACTGCCGGGTCGAGCTGCGCCAGCTCTCCGCCCGCGACTCCGCGCGGGTGCAGGGCGGCATCGGCTCCTGCGGGCGCGACCTGTGCTGCGCCACCTTCCTCACCGACTTCGAGCCGGTGACGATCCGGATGGCGAAGGACCAGGACCTGCCGCTCAACCCGCTGCGCATCTCCGGGGCCTGCGGCCGGCTGATGTGCTGCCTGAAATACGAGCACCCGCTCTACGCCAAGTTCGCCGAGTCCGCCCCGGCGATCGGCACCCGCGTGAGCACCCCGGAGGGGGACGGCCGGGTCGTCGGCCACAGCGTCCCGAGGGACGCCGTGACCGTGCGGCTGGACGCCGACGGCACGCGCTCCATGTGCTCCCGCGCCGCCGTCTGCGGCTCCCGCCAGGCCCACGACCAGCGCTACGACGCCTGAGCCGGCTCAGGGCGCCAGCACGACCGGTGGCTCGGCCAGGCGCGGGGTCAGCGGATCCTTCGGGGCCAGCCAGGAGGCGGTCGGGGAGTCGTCGGGGTTCAGCCGCCAGCCGCGGGAGACCCGGTCCACGGCGATCGGATAGATGGTGAGCGTGCCGTCCGGGTCGATGCGCATCCGCAGGAACGCCTTGGCGTCCTCGATGCCCTGACCGGCGAACAGCTCGTTCACGTTCACCCCGAAGGCCCCCGCCACCAGCAGGTAGGCCGCCACCAGCTCGCTGGCGAGGAGGCCGATCAGCGGGCCGTACACCACCGCCGCGGCGGCCACCGGCAGTGGCCACGGCCAGTCGTGCAGGGGCACCGCCAGCCAGGCCCAGGTGCCGGCGGCGGCGAGCGCCACCTGCGCCAGCCCGTGCGCGACGCCGAGGATCCAGTGCCGCACCTGCCGCTTGCCGCCGGCGCTCGGCGGCTTCGCGAAGAAGACCGCGCCGAGCATCGTCACCAGCAGCATCGCCACCAGCGGGACGCTCAGCAGCCGCTGCTCGGTGCCACCGGCCCGACCCGCCGCCACCCCGGCCATGGCCAGCATGAGCAGGGTGTGCACCGTGCCGAGCAGGGTGCCGAAACCCGGGTTGCGTCTCGGCAGCCGGGCGAAGACGCCCCAGCCGTACCGGCGGGAGCGGGCCCGGTCGGGGAAGGTGGCCGCGAGGTCGTACGGGAGGCTGCGGCTGGCCCGCCGGGACAGGGTGTCGCGCGGGGGCACCTCGATCCGCTCCGGCAGGTGGTGGGTCGGGTACAGGTAGGCCCCGCCGCCGCCGCAGGTGACGAGCTGCCGGTCCGGGCCGGCGTACCGGGCGTAGTGGTGCAGGTCCCCGGAGACCAGCAGCCGCACCCGCGCCCCGGTCGGCGCGACGATGGTGCGGACGAAGTAGTCGATCGAGTCGTACGCCGTGGGGTGGTCGACGGCCTTGACCCACGTCGGCGCGGGCACGGCCAGGATCACCCGGCTCCCCGGCCCCAGCCGCTTCGCGACGGTGTCGAAGTAGGTGAGCTGCGGGTCGTCCAGGTACGAGCCGGACTGGTCGTCGAGGCCCAGCAGCCACCAGCCGGCGGGCAGCTCGGCGGCGAAGTACGAGCGGGACTGGCCGGTGCCCCAGCCGCCGAAGTGCCGGTCCCGGGAGCGGACGAACAGCCGCAGGAAGGCGGTGAGCCCGTCGTACCAGTCGTGGTTGCCGGGGACCGCGAACAGGGTGGGCCGCTCGGGCGGCGTCACCGGCAGCGCGGCCTGGTACGGCCCCTTGCAGCGGTCCTCGTACGCCTCGTAGGACGCCGACGGGTAGACCTGGTCGCCCCCCATCACCAGGGTCTGTGCCCGGGGCAGCCGGTGCCCGTCGACGGTCAGCTCCGGCTGGGCGAGCAGGTACGCCACCGAGTAGGTGGCGTCGAAGCCGTCGCCCAGGTCGGCCACGTAGTCGAGCCACAGCCCGCCGTCCGGCCCGACCTGGCGCTCGATGCGGGCCTCCAGCGAGTTCTGCAACTCCCGCTTGTCCAGGTACGCCCCGAACAGCATCGCCAGCAGCGTCCGCAGGCCGGTGCTGATCAGCAGGAGCGGCGCGAGCCACGGCACCGGCCTGCGCGGGGTGAAGCCCAGCTCCGGCGGGTCGATGCTGCGCGGCCGGCGGGCCGTGCGGGCGAAGGCCCGCTCGTCGTCGGGATCATCGAGAGGGGCCGGGCCGTCGACGGGGGTGCGATCGTCGGTCACCAGCCGCAGCGTAGTCCGGGCGGGGCCGATCCGCTGTCGGGTGTGGGCAGGGACGGGCCGGATGTCCGGGATGCCGGTGCCCGGGGCGGGGCCCGGTGCCGTCGCCGTCGCGGGTCCCGTTGCGCCGCCCGTTGCGGGCGGCATCCCGCTGTGGCGGCGGCCGGGGCGTGCCGTACACTTGGCGGTCGTTGCCGCCTTAGCTCAGTCGGCTAGAGCGACGCACTCGTAATGCGTAGGTCGACGGTTCGATTCCGTCAGGCGGCTCCAGGAGGCCCTGGCCAGCTCAGCGCTGGTCAGGGCCTTGTTTTTCGGGCCTCCCGTGCGGGAGGGCCCGGTCGGTGCGACGGCGACGACGTGAGGTCAGCGGCCGCGCGCCATCATCCGCAGCGCGAACGGGGCCATGAGCCGTGGCGGCACCATGCGGATCATGAACGCCGTCACCTTGTTGCGCCGCCCGTCGACCACGGCAGGTCCGGTTCCCTCCAGGGCGGCGAGCGCGGTGCGGGCGACCTGGGCCGGCTGGCGCTTCCCGCCGCCCGGCCGGGGGTTCATCGGTGTCCGGGTCGGCCCCGGGCTCACCGCCACCACCCGGACGCCGCTGGCCCTGGTCTCGGCCCACAGTGCCTGGGTGAACGAGAGGACGTAGGCCTTCGACGCCGCGTAGGCGGCCAGGACGGGTGCCGGCGTGTAGGCCCCGGTGCTGGCGACGTTGATGACCGAACCGTGCCCCCGCTGAACCATCCCGGTCACCACGAGCGTGGTCAACTCGGTCAGAGCGCCGACGTTGAGGTCCACCAGTCGACGCAGCGTGGCGGGGTCGCTGTCCGCCACCGTGGCCAGCGAACTCATGCCCGCGTTGTTGACCAGCAGCTCCACCTCGATGCCGGCGTCCTGCACGGTCTTCATCAGGCGGACGGGAGCGTCGTGTTCGTCGAGGGCGAGGGGGACGCTCAGCACGGCGACGCCGTGTCGCTCGCGCAGGCCGGCGGCGGTCTTCGCCAACCGCTCGGCGTCGCGGGCCACCAGCACCAGGTCTGCCCCGTGCCCGGCGAGCTGCTCCGCGATCGCCGCGCCGATGCCGCTCGATCCGCCGGTGATCAGGGCGGAGCGGCCCTTCATGTCGGATGCCGTGGTCATGCGGCTAACCTAAACGTTGACGTCAGCGTGAAGGTCAAGTCGGCGCCAGCGGCCGGAGGGGGCGACGAACCGGTGCGTATCGGAGAGCTCAGCCACGCCACCGGGGCCAGCACCCGGGCCCTGCGCTACTACGAGGAGCAGGGGCTCATCCGCAGCGAGCGCCTCCCCAACGGATACCGCGACTACGGACCCGAGGCGATCGAGAAGGTGGAGTTCATCCAGGACCTTCTCGCCGCGGGGCTCTCCTCGCAGATCCTGCGCGACATCATGCCCTGCGTCACCGCCGACGGCGGCCAGACCGCCTGCGCCGACGTGCTTCGCCAGGCCCAACGGGTCCGCGACGACCTGCTGGAGCAGGAGCGACGCATTCGCGCCCGCCGGGAGACCCTGGAGCAGTACCTCGCCGGCCAGCGCAGCCCACGGGGCAACCACAGCCACCCCCAGCCGTGAGGGCCGGGCTGTGGGAGTCTGGCGCGATGTCGCGTGCGCGCCTGGCCCTGTCGGTCGGGATTCTCCTGCTCCTCGCCGCCTGCCTGCTGCCGTGCCTGCCCCTGTTCCAGGTGGCCGGGATGTCGCTGCCCTACCAGGACCCGACGCCCGAGCTGCTGCGGCAGCACGCGGCGAACGTCGCGGCGGCCGAACGCCGGCTCGCCGTGTGCGTGGCCGTCGCGGGCGCTCTCGCCCTCCTGGGCCTGGTCGCCCTCGCCCTCGCTCACGCCTGGAGGCGGCGGCGTCCGCCGGCGACGTCGGCCTAGGCGCGGCGTCCCGGCCGCCGGGACGACGGCTCCGACGAGATCGCCTACGACAAGATCTCCAAGCGGGTCCGGCTGATGCGGCCCTGTCACCGACACGGGCGGTGACTGGGCGTCCGGGCGGTCGGCTTGGGTCGCACTATCCGAAGGTGGGGCGTTTGCCCTGGTGAAAGCGTGATGACCTAGTTACTCTTGGGTCAAATGCCCGCCGTTGTGCACCACTTGGTCGGGCTTGTGCCTAACGGAGGGTATCGCACTCGGTAGTCATCTGGCCCGGCTCCCCATCACCCGAAGGGAGCGCCCATGACCCGGGCCCCGGCGAACCTGATGGCTGTCCGCAGCCTGCTCCTGGCCCACCTGGACCTCGACCCCACTACCTCACGCCCACAGGATCTGGAACCTGCCGAGGTCGGCATCGTGGGCGACGCCTCCCACCGGGGCGGCTACCACTGCGGCTCCGACCGCGTGGTGCCCGGTGACTATTCCGTGGTGGAGTCCACCCGGGACAGTTCGGGGCTGACCCTCGACGCGTCCGGTCTGGACGTCGGCGGCTTCAGCGTGAAGTCCGGCGGGAGCACCCACGACCTGCGTTCGTTCTCGGTCTGGTGCGTGCGGCAGTGCACCGCCGGCACGGCCGACACGCGGGACCTCAGAGAGATCATCTATTCCCCCGACGGCAAGACGGTCAAGCGGTGGGACCGGCTGGGCAAGCGCAGCACCGGAGACAGTTCCCACCTCTGGCACACCCACTTCAGCTTCTTCCGCGACTCGACCAAGGCGGGCCGGGACCAGACCCCGCTGTTCCGCCGCTACCTGACCGAAATCGGACTGATCACCCCACCTGCACCGGAGGACGACATGAGCGAGAAGGCCGAGAACGAGATCCACCAGGTCTACCTAGGCACGTTCTACGGCGGGAGCAGCATGGGCCGGGCCGTCGACCCGGACGGCGCCGGACCGGCGGCGGCCAGCAACAGCGTCGTCGCCAAGCTCGACTACCTGATGGCCCGCCTCGACGGCGTCGTCGCCGGGGTCACCACCCTCCAGGGCAAGGACTGGACGGACGAGCCCGCCATCATCGCCGGGGTGCTCGCCGGCCTGTCCCCGCAGCGGCTCGCCGAGGCGCTGGCGACCGCCGGGCTCACCCCGGCGGCCATCGCGGCGGCGGTGCCGCAGGACATGGCCCGCAAGGTCGTCGACGAGCTGACCGCCCGGCTGTCGAGCTGACGTCGTGTGGACCTGGCGACTCTCGTCCCGCCCGGTGGTCTCGGCGCGGTCGGAGCCGGCGGGTTGCTCGTCATGGTCGTCCTGTACCTCCTCAACGCGAACCGGGCCGACCGCAGGGAGTACCAGGAGGCCATCGACCGGGCCGAGCGGCGCGCCGACGAGGCGGAGGTGCGCCGCTCGGCCGCCGAGGCCCGGCTCGACACCCTCCAGCAGGCCGTGGACGAGGCGCGGTCCGCCCGGCGGGCGGCCGAGGACCATGCCGACTCCCTGCTGCGGGAACTGACGAGACTGCGTCCGCACGAGCCAGGCGGTGATGCGTGACCGACGAGACCCTTCAGCTACGACTACGGATGAACCGCCTCGGCCGCCGCCGCGCGGTGGTCGCCGTGGCGGCCACCGCCCTCATCGCCGCCACGATCGGCTGGTGGGCGGCGTCGATGGGACGGCAGACCGTGCAGCAGCAGCACCGCGCGGCCACCGCCCTGTCCGGCGCCGAGCAACTGTGCCAGCAGGTCCGGCAACTCGGCGGGACGTGCGTCGTCGACCCGGAGGACCTGAAGGGCGTACCCGGGAATCCCGGACCGGCCGGTCCGCCGGGGCCACCGGGGGTCCCCGGCCTCGACGGCGCCGGCGGTCCCACCGGCCCGCCGGGGCCACGCGGTGACCAGGGCCCGCCGGGGCCGAGCGGCCCGAGCGGCCCGAGCGGTCCGGCTGGCCCGAGCGGCCCGGGTGGTCCGGCCGGCCCACCGGGGACGTCCGGCCCGGAGGGGCCCAGGGGCGAGGCGGGCCCGCCGGGGGAGCGGGGGCCGCAGGGCGAGGCCGGGCCGGTCGGCCCGAGCGGCCCGCCGGGGCCCTGGTGCCCCGAGGGTACGACGGTGCAGGTCGTCACAGTCGTCACCGCCGGAGGCGCGCAGCGCATCGTCGCCTGCGTGACCGAATGAACGATCGACACTGTCCGCGACGGAGCCCGCAGGAGGCCCGCCATGCCCGAGTCCGTTCCCGTCCCCGTTCCCGCGCACGCGTCGGCGGCCTCCGAGCCGCTGCTGACCGTCGGCGGGGTCACCGCCGCCGGCGCTGCCGTGCTCAGCCTGCTGGTCGCCTTCGGGCTGCCGGTGTCGGCCGACCAGCAGACCGCGCTGCTCGGCCTGGTCGCGGTGCTCGCCCCGCTGGTCGTGGCGGTGCTCGCCCGCGGCCGGGTGTACTCGCCGGCCACCGTGGCCGACCTGCTGGCCCGCCGCCGGTGACCGCCCCGTCGCCGGTGACTGCCCCGCCGCCGGTGGCCGGACAGGATGTCGGGGCCTACCGCTAGCCTGCGGCCCATGAGTGTTTCGGTGGACGGCGTCGCGAAGCTGCCAGGTGTCGAGGACGAGGCCCGGTTCTGGGCCATGGTGGAGGCCGCGTGGGAGCGGCTGGGCCCCGAGCCGGCGGCGCTGCGCCGGGCCCTGCGGGAGCGGGACCCGGCGGCCGACGACGTCGACCCGGACGCCCTCGACGAGTGGTTGAGCCCGTTCGTCGAACAGCTTTGTGCCCTCGCCGCCGACCTGTCGAGCGAGGAGCTGACCGCCCTGGACCGGGTGGTCGAGCGGAAGCTCTACGACCTCGACCGCGCCGACGTCCACGCCGTCACCGACGGCTCCGACGACGGCTTCCTCTACGCCCGGGGCCACATCGTCGCCCTCGGCCGCGAGTTCTACGAGGCGGTGCGGGCCAACCCCGCCCTGGCGGTCACCGACGCCGAGTGCGAGAGCCTCTGCTACCTCTTCGCGCACCTGCACGACAAGCGGTTCGGCGACTGGCCGCGCACCGGGTCGGGCATCTCCCGGGAGTCGTTCAACAACCCCGACGGCTGGCGGGAATAGTCAGAACGCGCAGTACCTGACGTGCGGGCCGACCCGGCCCGGGGCCGGGTGCGCGAACGCGCCGGGCACGGTGCGGGCCACGGCGGCGACACCCTGGGCCACCCACAGCATCGCCGTGGCGACCGCCGACGCACCGTGGTCAGCGTCGCCAACGCCGAGCCCGTTCCACGCCGAGCCCAACGCCGGCTGGGACCGAGCCCAACGCCGGCTGGGACCGAGCCCAACGCCGGCTGGGACCGCCCCCACACGGTGGTCACGGCCGCCACCGACGCGTCCGCCTGCGCGATCACCGTCCGTCCGGCTCGGGGACGAACTGGTCGATGAAGCCGATCATGTCGCGGAAGACCTGCTCCCGGTTCGTCTCGTGGAACAGGTCGTGGTAGGCCCCGCGATATCGCCGCTGGTGCAGCTCCTCGCCGCCGATCAGCTCGATCCCCTGCCGGGTGTCGTCCAGGCGCACCAGAGCATCCTCGTCACCGTGCAACCACAGGGTCGGCAGCGGGCCGAGGGAACCGGCGTTGTTGGCCACCGTCAACATTCGGGCGATGGCTTCAAGGGTCACCCGGCGGAAGGGGCCGTGCCAGACCAGCAGGTCGTCGTTGAAGTCCGCGCCCACCTGGCCGTCCCTGGACAGCATCGGCCCGATGTCGTGCACCTGTGTCGGGAACTCCTCGAACGAGAGCAGCATCGTCGCGGTCTGCCAGGTGCCGAGGACCGGTGCCACGAGCACGAGAGCCGTCGCGGCGTCCGGGTAACGCTGGGCGTACCGGGCGGCGATGAGGCCACCGACCGAGTGGCCGATGACGATCTGCGGCTTTCCGGGGTGGTCGGCGTGTGCCTGCTCGGCCACGGTGCGCACATCCGTGACGATGTCCTCAAGGTCCTTGACGTAGGCGCGTTCGCCGTCGGACAGCCCGAACCCCATGTGGTCGGGGCCGTACACGGCAGCGCCGTGCGCGACGAGCCGGCTGGCGACGTCGGCGTAACGGCCGGCGTGCTCCGGGTAGCCGTGCACCACGATGGCTACGTAACGGGGATCCTCGTGGTCCCAGGTCCGCACCGAGATCGTCGTCTGCGTGCCGTCGAACTTCCAGAACCGGGGCTGGGGCATGTCGTCCTCCTTCGGTCGGGTCTGCTGGCGGGGCACCGCCTCCGGAAAGCCTCAGAGCAGCTCGACGCGGTATTCGCGCATCCAGTCGTTGATCCGCAACAGGGACTCGAAACCCAGCCGGAGGAACTGGAGCTGACTCGGCTCCGCCTGCTCGACCAGGGCATAGGCTGCGCGGGCGCTGGACTGTTCCATCAGGGGCCGGACCGGCGCGTTCGAATCCGCCATCAGGTCACCGAGCTTCTGCCGCATCGCCTGGTCGTACGCCGGATCCACGATGGCCGGATACGGGGTCTTCCGCCGGTCCAGCACGAAGCCCGGCACGGTTCCGGCCACCGCAGCGCGGAGCAGGCTCTTCTCCCTCCCGTCGAAGGACTTCGTCGACCAGGGCACGTTGAACACGTACTCGACGAGCCGGTGGTCGCAGAACGGCACCCGGACCTCCAACCCGACGGCCATGCTCATCCGGTCCTTGCGTTCCAGCAGCATCGGCATGAACCGGGTGAGGAACAGGTGGGACACCCGGCGCATGCGCGCGTCGAGCTCGTTCTCGCCGGCGAGCGCCGGGACCTCGCGCACCGCCTCGGCGTACCGGTCGGCCCGGTAGTCGTCGAGTGCCAGCCGGCGGGGCAGGTCCGGGTCGAGGAACGACGGCCCGCTGACGTCGATGGGTGCGCTGTGATGCATCCAGGGGAACGTGTCCGCAGTCGTGGCACCGTGGTCGTGGAACCAGGGGTACCCGCCGAAGAGCTCGTCCGCGCCCTCGCCGGACAGGGCGACGGTCGAGTGCCGGCGCACCGTCCGGAACAGCAGGTAGAGCGAGGTGTCCATGTCGGCCAGCCCGAGCGGCAGGTCGCGGGCGCGGAGCACCGCGAGGCGCGCGGCCGGATCGGTCAGGTCGGCGGCATTGAGCGTGATGGTCTCGTGGGCGGTCCCGACGGTGGCGGCGAGCTTGGCGGCGAACGACGCGTCCTCGGCCGGATCCTGGCCAGGGATGCCGGGGCGGGAGAAGCCGACGGCGAAGGACCGCAGCGGGCCCTCCCCCCGCTCGGCCAGCGCCTCCGCTGCGTACGCGGTGACGGTGCTGGAGTCGAGTCCGCCGGACAGCAGCGAGCAGAGCGGCACGTCGGCCACGGTCTGTCCCGCGACGGCCCGCCTCAGCAACCGCCGTACCGTCTCGACGGTCGTCGCCCGGTCGTCATGGTGCGCCGTCGCGGGCAGGCGCCAGTAGGCCGTCTCCGACGTGCTCGTCCGGTCGAACCTCAGCACGTGACCGGGCAGGACCGACCGCATCCCCTCGAAGATCGCCTGGCCGGGCGTGTTAACCCAGGTCATGAGTTCCTGTAGCCCGGTGGTGCCGAGCTGGGCGCGGGCCTCGGGATGGGCGAGGATGGCCTTCGGTTCGGAGCCGAAGAGCACTCCCCGGGGCGTGGGGTAGTAGTAGAGCGGCTTGACCCCCAGCCGGTCCCGGACAAGAAGGAGCCGCTGGTCGCGGTTGTCCCAGACGGCGAACGCGAACATGCCGACCAGCCGTTCGGGCAGCCCCTCGCCCCACTCCAGGTAGCCCCGCAGGACGACCTCGGTGTCACTGCGGGTCCGGAACCGGTGCCCGCGGGCCGCGAGCTCGTCACGTAGCTCCTGGAAGTTGTAGACCTCGCCGCTGTAGGTGATGACGGCCGTCGGGTCGCGGTCCGGGTCGTCGAGCATGGGCTGCGTGCCGTTCTCCAGGTCGATGACGGCGAGCCGCCGGTGCCCGAGCGCGGCGTGCGGGCCGATCCAGGTGCCCTCGGCGTCCGGCCCCCGGCAGGACATCGTGGCGGTCATCGACGCGATCGCGGCGCTCGCGGTGCGTAGGTCGCGCCCGAAGTCGATCCATCCGGTGATTCCACACATGGCGATCTCAACGTCCGTTCGTGGCGGGCCCGGGAAGGGCGTTCGTGGCAGGGGCGGGAACGGAGGGACCGGCCGGGTCTCCCGGCGTCCGGTGCCCGTCCGGCCAGCCCGGCACCGCGTTCAGCGTCTCCTCCGGCAGCTTGCCGGAGCGCGCCAGGAGCAGGAAGTACCGGCCGAGCTCGTGCAGCTGCGCCAGCCCGGTCAGCCCCCGGTCCCAGCAGGCGATCTCCAGGTCGGGGCAGTCCCAGCGGTCCCGGAAGAAGGTTTCGACCAGGTCATGACGGATGTGCTCGACCTGGAATCCGCTGTTGCGCCGCATGGCCGTCTCGTTGAGGGCACCCGCGGCGGCGGCGCAGGTCCGGGCCAGCCGTAGCAGGGCCGGCTGCGCCGCCAGCAGGGACGGGACGCGGTGCCCGGTGCGGACGCCGGGTTCGGTCCGGAAGGAACGCACCAGGGCCCGGACGGCGAGTTCCCGATCGGGGAGGCTGGCCTGCTCCTCCGCCGACAACCATTCGCGCATGCCGGTCGTCGGCCCGTCGTCGGAGCCCAGCACCCTGCGGGCCCGGGCCGCGTCGAGCGCCCGCCCGACGAGCGTGGCCCCGGCGTCGCCGCTGCCCTCCGGAGCCCCGTCCCGGGCGATCGCGTCGAGCGTCGCCCGGCGGTGCAGCGAGGGATACGCCGGCAGGAAGAGCCGGAGGAACCCCAGCGCGTGGTAGTCGGTCACGACCCGGCCGCCGAGTTCGGTGCCCTCGTTCTCCCAGCGCCAGTCCGCGAGGTAGACCGTGTCGAGGGTGGCGTAGCGCGCGACGTCGACCGGCGCCGCGGCCACCGGGGTCCCGTCGTGTACCAGGTGCAGGGCCCGCACCGCATCGAGCCGCTTGACGTCCCGCTGGTCCGGGTGCGCGTCGAGCCACCCGCGCATCCGGCCGGCGGCAGCCGCCAGGCCGCCGTGCTCGGCCAGCCGCCAGAGGGCCGACCAGCTTCGGCGGGGGAACGGCAGGTCGCGGACCAGCGCCAGCAGGCCGTCGGCCTCGTCCTGGTCGAGTGCCTCGCCGATGGCCGACAGGAGGCCGTACCGGATCGAGACCAGGGCGTCGGAGAGCTGCGCGTGGCCGTCGTCGGTGTCGAGGTGGGCGACGGCGACCTCGTCGTCCGCGACGACCGTGCCGTCCGCGTACCACTGGAAGACCTGGCCGACGCCGACGACGCCATAGGGGTGCAGTTCGGCGGCGCGCAGCGCGCCCATGCTGCTGGCGCCGACGACCCGCACCCCCTCGCGGACCAGATGCAGGATCTCCTTGTGCCGGACGGCGGGCGCCTGGAAGAAGAGCCCGTCCAGGATCAGGACGGTGTCCGCCGGCCCGGGCCGGAGCCGCAGCAGGTCGCCGTGGCGCACCGGCGGGTGCGGCACCGCGTCGGGCACGATCCGGCGGATGTCGTCGGCGTCGATGGTGGGGCCGGCGAAGACATGGGTCGCCATCGTGATCAGGATTCCTCCGGTCGAACGGGCCTGGGGCATTCGTCGCCGGTGCCGAACCGCAGCCCGGGAGCGATGACCCGGACCACGGACAGCGGCTCGTCGGACGGGGACAACGGCACCTCCAGCACGGGCTGGCCGGTTCGCAGGCGGACCTGCCGCGAGCACCACCGGTACTCCTCGTCGACGGAGCCGAAACGGCGGACTCGCAACGCGGCCAGCGTCTGGTCCCACGAACGGAGCCGGTCGGGTGGGGTGACCGGCCGATGCGTGTCCCAGCGGTGCGAGCGGTAGAGGCTGCCCCGGACGTCGTCCCGGGTGCCGTTGATGACCGTCAACCGGCTCTGCGCGGCCTCGGTGACCGCGCGGGAGAGGGCCGTCGCCGGGTCGGTGTGGCAGCCGGACCCCGAATAGATCGACGGGTCCTCGGGGGACCACAGATAGGCGACGAAGCAGGGGAAGGCGGGGTCGCGGGTGTTGTCGACGAGCTCCAGCCACGCCCCGGCGGAGGTGATCTGCCCGATCAAGCGGTGGCAGTCCGGGTCCGTCACCGTCTCGGGGTCGATATGCGTCCGGGTGGACACGGGCCGGTCGCCGAGGTCGTACGTGCAGTCCCGCTCGATGAGTTCGAACAGCCCGTGCAGGGCCGCCTCCGCCGGGCAGTTTCCGCTGGCCAGGCCGTTGCTGGAAACCCGCAACAGCGGCACGGACCACGCCGGTGCGGCCAGGGACGAGATGGCCACGCAGGCGAGCGGCACCAGCGTCTCCCGGTCCTCGCCGACCACCCGGGCAGGCACCCAGTCCAGCGGGACGTCCGGCGTGAGCAGGCTCCGGGCGGCGCGTTGCAGGGACATGACGTCGTACGGCAGGCGCAGGGACGAGGCGGCCACGCCCACCGGCCCCGGCGTCGTCGCCGGAAGCTCCTCGGCGTGCCACAGCTCGATGGCCTCCATCGCGGCCGAGACCTTGGCGGCCAGGTCGGTGGCGCCCTTGCCCTGGCTGACGCTGAGCGTACGGGCCATCGGCCGGACGGCGACCCACACCGGGATGCCGATGACGTCGAGGCCGGTCACGTCGGCCACCCGGGTCAGGCCGCAGCGCGTGAAGAGCCGCTCGGCGAGCCGCCAGGTGTCCGCCGGATGCCGGGTGCGGTGCGTGCCGGCGAAGTACCTCTTCACGTTCCGGTCCGCGGTGACCGGTTCCACGTCGAGGGTGGACGATTCGTTCATACCCTGCTCCTCCGCCGTGGGGACTGGGACGTCTCGATCACGTACTCCGTCGGGTGTGTCCCGGGATCCGGCGCGGCCGGGTCGGGCAACGGCTCGGCGAAGGTCAACACGGCGGCGATCCCCTCCGGCCAACACTTCGGCTGGGCGAGGTCCACGTACACGGGCTTGCGCACGGCGCCGCCCGACCGCGACCGGGCCTGGCCAACCCACTCGCTGGACGCGCGGCCCCGGACGACGTCCCACGGGTCGGGCAGCGTGACCGCCCGGACGAAGGACCGCCGGGGCACCCCGGTCTCGGCGCACCACCGGTGCCAGGCCACCATCCTGGCGGCGTCGTCGTCGGCCCCACCGGGGAGCGCCGCCTGCGGCACCTTCCACGTCCGGCGGGCCAGCACGAGCCGGCCGAGGACCAGCCGCGGATAGTGGCGGAGCCCGGGGGCGTCCGCGCCGAGGCTGCCGTCGACATGGTCCCAGAACGCCAGCGTGCTGCCCGTCGCCGGGCCCAGCCTGCGCAGCCACCGGAAGAACGGTGGCGCCAGCGCCGTCAGCGTGGCGTTCTGGGGGACCGGGAGCAGCGCCCGTCCCGGCAGCGCGGGGCTGTGCAACAGAAGCCTGCCGCGCTCCTCGTCGACCCGAACCGTGCAGTCGCCCGGGTCGATCCGGGCCTCCGGGTCGCACTCTAGGGCGTGCCCGGGAAAGGCCAGGCTGTAGGGCAGCAGCCGGGGCCGCTCGTTGGCGGTCGCGCCGAACCGTGCCGTGACGTCCACCGCCAGCGCGTCCGGCTCCGCGACGTCCGCCGCGCCGGCCCACTCCCGCAGCAGTCCGACCGGTGCGTCGACCAGGCCGGCGGCGATCCGGGCGGCGAACCGACCGTACCCGCAACCGAGGCCGTTGAGCACGATGCGGTCGCCGGCGAGCTGCACCGGCCACGCCGCGCAGGACCAGTCCGGCAGCTCGTCGGGCAGGGCGGCGGCGACGCGGTCGAGCTCCGCGCCGTCGAGTCGGACCTCGTCGGCCTGCGGTGCGCGGGCCACGAGCGTCCGCAGCCGGTCGGTCAGGTCGGCGCGGAGCCCCAGCGCGCGGCGCAGCAGCGGATGGGTCGACTCGGCGATCATCGTGTCCGCCGCGGCGCGGCCGGACTCGACGAACCACCGGTACGCGGTCAGGAGCGGAACGGATCCGGTGCCGAACCGCTCCCGGAAACACAGCATGCCGGCAAGCTGGAAGGGCAGCTCGGGGGCGAGCAGCGGTGCGATCAGCTGGACCCGTCCGAGGTCTGCCAGCACCTCCTTGTCGAGGGGTGGGGCGGGCTCGTCCACGACCCGTACGAGGTCCTCGGTGACCAGCAGGCGGTCCGCTCCCCCGGTGCTGACCCCGCAGGCCGCGGCGAGTCGGTCGAGGCCCACCCGGGCGGGGGCGGTCAGCGCACCCGGCGCGGGAGAGGGGTCCGCCTCGATGTCGCGCAGCAGGCGCAGTGCCGCGCGCAGCTCGCCGGTGCCGCCGTCGGTCGTGGCCGGCAGCGCCGACAGTACGCCGTCGAGGACCTGCCGTCCGTGCCCGGGCGGACGCAGTCCCACCTCGAGGAGCCCACTGCGGAGGAGCGCGGAGAGCTGCTGCGGGACGGTGCCGTCGGGGGAGAGGTCGCAGAGCCGGTGCGGGGAGCGCAGCCGGCGCAGCAGGTGGGCCAGCTGGTCGGGGCAGGCTGCGCTCCGCAGGTCGTCCGCCGGTCCGCCGGTCATCAGCCAGCTCACCCGGCCGGGGGCCGGCTCGTCGACGGTGACGGTGGGATTCGTCGTCACCCACACCTGGTCCGGTGCCACCGACCGCAGGCCCGGGCCACGAACCCAGTGCTGGACCCAGTCGAGTGCCCGCCGGTCGACCCGCACGTGCCGGTCGGGTGGCCGTCGGCCGGCCCCGGCGACGAGCAGCGCGGCCTCGGCGAGCCGGGCGAACGGCGACGGTTTGGTGGCGGCGCGCTGGAGCAGCCGGAACACGGTGAGCAGACGCCGCCGCTCCCGGGCCGACCCCGGCCGGTGCCGACGCCCGCTGCGGCGGATCTCCGCCAGCAGACCGGGCACCGAGAGCTCGACCGAGGCGGCGAAGTCCGGTTCGGTGAGGCGGTCGTGGATGGTCGCCCGGGTGGCGTGGTCCAACTCCGCCAGGGCCGTCCGCAGCTCGGCCCGCCGCCGGTCGAGCTCCGAGCGCGCCCGTTCGTACGCGGCGACCGCTCCGACATCGAGCATGTCCCCGGCCAGGGTCGTCAGCGCACGACCGTTGTAGGCGTCCCGCCTGGCGCGGAGCAGGCGACGCCGCTCGGCCGGTGCCGCCAGCGGCACGAAAGCACCGATGACGTCCGCCGCCGCCGCGCCCCGCGAGCGGCAGGCGTCCTCGGCCTCGGCGGTACGCGCCGCCGCCGCCCAGACCCGTTCGTCGGTGAGGTCCCGCAGGAGCTGTGGGCCCATCCGGCAGCGGCGACGGACCATCACCGGCCCGACCCGTACGCCGGTCGGGGCGGGTGCCCGGCCTAACACCATGTCGCCTCCAGAGGTAGCCGCTCCAGACCCCGGTGCAGGAAGTGGGGCGTCCAGCGCGGAGCGCCGGCGACGCGCACCGTGGACCAGCGCCGGGCCAGGACGGTGAGCAGGGCGACCCCCTCCAGCCGGGCGACGTGCGCGCCCAGGCACACGTGTCGTCCCTCCCCGAACGCGACGCCGGCGAGCGGCCCGGCGGGCTGGTCGGTGGTGACCAGTTCGTGGTTGGCGGCGCCCAGCATCACCCGCAACCGGTCGCCGCGCCTGATCAGTTGGCCGGCCACCTCGACGTCCCGCACCGCCACCCGCGCGGTGAAGGTCAGGGGGGACTCGGTGAGCAGCACCCGATCCACCTCCGCCTCGGCGGTGAGCCGTCCGTCGCGCAGGCCGTCCAGCAACTCCGGTGCGGTGGCCAGGCGCAGCAGCAGCGCGCTGATCATGTTGCGGGAGGTGTCGTGCCCGGCGAGGTAGAGGCTGAAGACGTTGGCTACCGTCTCGGTCTCGGACAGGGCGAGCGAGGTTCCTGCGGCGGCCCGGATGGCGGCGAGCACCGAGTCCGGGGTGGGCTCGGTGAGCCATTGCCGGACCAGGACCGTCAGCTCGTCGAGCGCGGTGAGGGCGCTGCGGACGGCGCTTTCGGTGGCGGGGCCGTTGACCAGGCCACCACCCTGACTGATCGTCCGGCAGAGCTCGCTCGCGTGGCCCCGCTCCGGCCCCGGCACGCCGACCAGGTCACCGACGACGGCGACGGGCAGCCGGCCGCTGATCGCCGCCACGCCGTCGAACCGGCCGTCCGGGCCGATGCCGGCGAGCAACCTGTCGATCGTCGCCTCGACCGCCTCCCGCCGGGACCGCACGGCCCGGGGCGAGAAGGCCGGGCCGAGGGTACGGCGCATCCGGTCGTGGTCGGCGCCCTCCGCCGACAACAGCAGGCTCCGGACGAAGTCGCCGTGCCGGGCGCCGGCGCCCCACTCGGAGGTGGGATCCGCCCCGGGCATCCGGAACCGTTCGTCACGCAGCACCATCCGGGCCGGCTCGTAGCCGACGACGAGCCAGCATCCGCCGGAGTCGCTCCACACGAGACCGCCCTGCCGGCGCAGCTGTTCGTAGAGCACCGCCGGCCGGCGTAGCACATGGGCCGCCACCGCCGCCCGCTTGTCGGCCGGCGCCGGGTGCTCGGTCGCTGAGGTCACAGCAGGGCCTTCCCTCTGTCGTTGAAGGCGGCCTCGGTCGAGGCCCGGATCAGCACCCGCGCCGGCACCACGGGGCTGGGCAGGCCGGCGCAGGCCGAGCGGACCAGTTCCTCGGTGACGTCGCCGACGGCGAGGACCGTGATGCGGTCGACCGGGCCGGAACGGTCCACGGAGACCCGGGCGTCGGTGACGCCCGGGAGGGCCTGCACCGCGGCGGCGACGCTCGCCGGGTACACGGTCACCCCGTCGACCTTGATCAGGTCGTCGACCCGGCCCTCCAGCAGGTAACCGGTGCCATCAGGAGCGGGCCGTACGAGGTCGCCGGCGCTCACCGCGCCATCGGGCCGGGCGCGCAACTCGCCACCGACGGCGGCGAACCGCGTGTCGGGTCCCCGGGTCCAGAGCATGCCGACCCCGTCGGGTCCGACATCCTCCAGCCAGACCTGCTTGCCCGGCAACGGCGCGCCGAGGTTTCCGGTCGCGTCCACCTCGCGGCGCACGGTGAGCAGACCGGTCTCCGTCGAGCCCAGCATCGTCAGGAACCGGCAGCCGGGCAGCCCTACCGAGATCCGTCGGGCCCGGTCCGGGGTGAGCCCACCCCCGGCCGGAACGAACGTGGTCCGGTCGTAGCGCGCCCCGGCCGGGGCGGCACCGGCGGTCAGCGTGGCGAGCGCCGGCGGGGCCAGGCAGATGCCTGGCCGGTCGGCGAGGTGCCGCCCGGCCAGCGCCCACTGATGCGGTCGGAACAGCAGCAGGTCCCGGCCCCGCAGCAGCGCCGGCACCATGACGACGTAGAACGCCGCCGCGAAGTCCAGGCTGGAACACGCGGCGAACACCTCCGCCTGCCCGTACTCGGGCATCCCCTCGACGTAGAGGCGGACCGCCTCGTGCAGCGCGTGCGGGCGGCCGAAGAGCAGCCGGGGCCTGCCGGTGCTCCCCGAGGTGGCCGTGGCGTACGTCGGCCCCCGGACCTCGTCCGGCGGTGCGGAGTGCGCCCCCGCCGCCCAGGCGACATCGTGGAAGGCCCGCCCGACGCCCCATCGGGCCGGGTCACCGAGCACCCAGCGTGGCGAGGGCGTGGCCAGCCCGATCGCCAGGAGCCCGACCAGGGAGCGGACCGTGCAGTCGGCGGGCACCACCCAGCCGTGCGCCGTCCGGGGCAGCTCGGCGGCGAGGTCCCTCGCCCGTCCCACGATGTCCCGCCAGGGAACCCGGCCGCTCTCGTCGACCACCCCGTGATCGGACCGGGCGAGCAGCTCGGCGACGGGCCTCAGCCACGGTGCGTCGTCGCCCACGCCAGCCACCCCCTGATCGTCGTAGGAGCGGTGGCGTGGTCGGGAACGGTGTGGCCGTTCTGCTCCAGCGTCGCCGCCGCCATGACCCGCTCGACGGAGCTGAGCGGGCGGTCGAGGTCGTGCTCCGCGAGGCTCTCCGTGAGCATCCGGGCCAGATCCGGCTCGGGCTCGGCGGGGCAGCGCACCATCAGCCGCCGCGGCATGTTGAACCTGATGTGCCGGATGCGCTCGATCTCGTCGTCGACGAGCACCGCGCCGGGTGCCGCCCGGTGCAGGGCGTCGAACAGCTCGATGGCCTGGTAGCGGGCCAGCCGGGCACCCAGGCACCGGTAGGCGCCCCAGCCGAAGGAGAGCACCGCCCGCCCCGCTACCCGGTCGTCGGGCCGGTTCGCCTCGGCTACCCGGACACTGATGATCTGACCCGCCCGGACGTGCAGGTCGCCGAACGTGATCGGCGCGTGGGCGACCCGCTCCAGGGTCTTCAGGGGCGGTTCACTGCGCAGGGCCTCGTCGAGCATGGCCTCCCGGTGCGCCGGGTCGGACGCTGCGGGGGAGCCGAGGATGAATATCGCCGCGTTGCCCAGCATGCCGGCCACGGTCTCCAGCGAGGCTTGGACCAGCATGACGATGTTGGCCTCGAAGTCCTCCTCCGCGAGCCCGCCCGTCCAGCCGGCGTGCCAGGCGCCCAGCACGCTCCCGGGTGGTGCCTGGGGTCGGGCCCGGCGGAGCGACCGGCGGATCTCGGCCAGCGCGGCGTGCCCCTCGGTGACCGCCGCCGCCGGGTCCGGCAGCCGCGCGGCGTAGGCGACCAGCGCGAGGCGCTGGCTCAACTTGTGCAGTCGGTGGAACTCCTCGGGCGACAGGCCCAGCAGGTGGGCGCCGCACTCGATGGCGTACCGGAAGGCGACCGCCGTCATGAATTCGCCACCGCCCGCGGCGGCGAACCTCCCGACCACCCGGTCGGCCAGGGCACGCAGGGCCGGCACCATCGCCTCGACGGCGTCGGCGGTGAAGAACCGCCCGAAGGCGCGGCGGAGCCCGGCGTGCCGCTCGGGCGACGCCTGGAGCATGATCCGTTCGGCGAACGCCCCGAGCTCCTCCGCCATCGGGCGTACGTCGTCGGCCAGGCCGTGAGTCAGCGACGCCATCACCGCCGTGGACTCCACGACCCCCAGCCGGTCGTCGCTGAGCAGACCGACTGCGGCCTCCCGGTCCGCGACCACCCAGCCGAGGCCGCCGGGCAGGGGACTGATCCCCGGCGGAGTGGCCGCCTCAGGGGAACGGATGTGGCTCATGCCGGACCTCCCTGTCCGCCGTGAGGGTGGGACCGGCCCCGTTACGGAGCCGGAAGCGTGCGATCGCCGCGTCCGTCGGCATCCGGCGGTGCAGATGCCCGAACGTCATCGGCGCGGCACCCGGGACGATTGCCTTGACGCACCGCAGGCCCGCCCGGTGCAGTTCGCTGGTCGTGTGGTCGACGACGAACACCTCCTGGCCGTCGGCCCGGGCCACGTCGAGCATCGCCGCCAGGTCCGCGGCGACGTCCCCGCGGGGTAGATGCGGCGCCCGTACCGGGGCGGGCCGGTTCGCGGGAGCGAGCAGGAAGTCGAACCGTCCGCGCGCCTCCGGAAGGCCGGCGACCAGCGCGTGGTCGGTCATGTGCCGGACCAGCGCTGGACGGGCCAGGGCCTCCTCGGAGGGCCGCTGCTGCCGGTACAGCACGGTGATCGCCGGTGCCGCCGCCGCCATCTCCTGGACGGCGCCACGCAGGGCGCGGGACACGGTCAGGGCGCAGCCGGCCGTGACCAGGGTGGCCGGCAGGGTGGGGTCGTCGGCCAGCGAGACGAGCAGCACCACCGGCACCCCGAACAGGCCGACGGCCTGGAAGGCACGTAGTTCCCGCCCGGTGTGGTGGCGCAGGCCGCGGAGCGCGGCGGCGTCGGCCTCCGCCACCTGGCCCAGATCGATCTCGGGCAGCGGGCTACGCGAGTACCAGGCGGTCAGGAACGCGTCCCGCTCGGCGATCTCCAGGAGCGCCGCGAGGAGTGCCTCCTCCACCCCGCTGCCCAGCGCGCAGCCGTTGGAGTTCTCGTAGACGAACGCCGGCCCGGTCTCGGGTCGCTGGGTCGCGCCGTAGTAGGCGACATGGAAGGGCAGGTGGACGGCCCGACCGGTCAGGACGGAGTGGGCCGTCGCCCAGCCGGTCCGGGTGTGCGGGTCGAACCGCGCGTACTCGAACCCGGGCTGGTCGTAGGCGTCGTCCTCGTGCAACAGCAGCGTGCGGGGGTCGACGGCGGCGGTGAGGTCGGCGAAGGCGGCGAACCGGGCCGGGTCCCGTCCACCGCAGTGCCAGCCCGCGTAGCGTTCCAGGCCCTCCAGCACGGCACCGGCCCGCGCCGTGACGTAGTCGTCGGCCCGCCCGATGGCGATCTCCTCGAAACCCCACCTGGTGGGCACCTTGACCTGTGTGGACGGCAGGGCGGCGTCACCCGCGAGGCTCGGGGCCCGGGTGATGCCCGACCACGAGTCGACGTACTCGGACTCCAGCCGGTCGGCGAGCTTGGTGACCGGGAACCGCCGGGTCGAGGTCGGGCCGGTGGCGGGCAGCGCCGTGCCGAGGTCCGGCAGCGGCGGCGGGATCGGGGTCGCCGTCGCCACGCAGTGCGGTGTCCGGCACAGCGTGTGGGCGATGGCCGGATGCCAGTCACCGGCCAGGCCACCGTCGTCGAGCACGAAGGCCGCGTCGCGGCTGAGGGGTGGTTCGCCGGCGGCCAGCCGCTGCGCCTCCGCCCGCAACAGGGCGGCGACGACGTATCCGGTGGTGGCTGGCCAGTCCGGCTCGTCCCGGCGGCCGGACAACGGACGCCACGCGGTCTCCGCATCGGTCGTCGCCCCCTGCGGCTGGTTGGCCACCCGCACCCGCAGCGCGAGGCAGTGCGGGCAGTTCGGCCGGCCGGGCTCCACCAGCGGGCCCACCACCAGTCGTCCCCGGCAGCCGTACACGGGCAGCAGCGGCGACTGTTGCCGGGGCAGCGTCCGCAGGTCGGCGTCCCAGGAAAGGTCGACCAGCACCGCGAGCCGGTGATCCGACCCGGGCTGCGCAACCGCGCTCGGGCCGACCAGCCGAACGAGATCATCGGCGAGCAGGGTGATGGCGGCCCGCAGGCCCGCAGCCCTGCCCGGCATGGGGTGTGCCGTCATCGTGCTCATGGCCGCCCACCGTCCTTTCCGACCTCGACGCCGACCAGGTGCGTGGACACCAAGGCCGGCAGGGGAACCGGCCGCGTCCACAGGCCGAGCGCCGCCGTGTGCCGCTGGAGGTGCTCGCCGGTGTACGGCGGTGCGCCGGGCACGATCTCGCCGACCCACCCGGGATGCTGTCGACGGGCGAGCGCCGCCAGCAGCGCCCGCTGCTCGGCCTGCCCGGGGTCGAGAGCGGTCAGGGGAGTCCCGCCGGGAGCCCACGCTCGCCACATCCCGCTGGGGTGCGCCTGGTGCCGCACCGGCGGCAGGTGGCCGGCGAGGCTGCCCAGCCGGTTCCGCGCCGCCGACGGCTGGTCCACGACGCGGTCGGACCAGCCGTCGGTGAGCCGGGTGTCGGCCCAGCGGGTGAGGGCGCGGGCCGTCGCCCGGGTGGTGTCTGCCCCGACGCCGACCGCCGCCCCCGGCGCGGCGGGCAGGTGCCGCTCCACGGCCAGCGACAGCGACTCGGCCCGGGCCTCCGCCATCGTCTCCGCCACCAGGAGCGGCCCGTCCCGGCGCACGGTCGGCTCCGCTCGCCCCAACGGGTTGAGGACCAGCCGGAGCGTGGTCAGCGGCAGCTGCGGCAGCCCTTCGGGAGAGCAGGAGGCGAGTGGCCCGAAGCAGCGGGCGGCGTAGACCAGGTCGGGGAACGGTGCGGCACGCGGCGTGAGCGGACCGGCGCGGTGGTGCCGGCCGGCCGCCGGGCAGGTGGGGTCGACGTCCACGGCCGACCGCCAGATCCGGAGCGTGTCGAGGTCGACCACGGCCGCCTCGGCCAGCGGTCGGGTGTCGCCGTCGACGAGGACCCGGGTCATCTCCTGGCCCAGCACCCCGGCGGCCAGTGGTGCGGCGGTGCCGATCCCGTCGCCGGCCGGCAGCGCGACCGACCGGTGGGCCAGCCGTCGCCAGGCACACCGGGGGCACGCCGACGGATAGCCGGTCAGGTGGCCCTTGAGCAGCAGGGCGCGGCCCCGGGTCAGCCCCAGCCAGGTGCCGATGCCCTCAGCGGCCACCCGGTCGCCCAGGACCAGTGCCGGGTCCGCCTGCTCGGCGGGAAACAGCCCGACCAGATGGCGACCGGCGAGTTCGGCTGCCGTGGGGCGATCCGGTTCGGCAGGTACCACGACGTCGCGGAACCCGGCCTGTGCCAGTGCGCCGGCCAGGAGGACCGCGTACCCCTCGGGTCCGGCGACCACGATCCCCGCCGTCGCCCGACCGGCGGTGCGCCCCTCGGCTCGGGGCCGCCTGGTTTCACCCGCGGTGCCGGCCCGCGCGCCGGGCGGCTCCCTGCGCAGGACCCGCCGCTGCTCCAACAGATCGACCAGGTCGCGGAGGTACCGGGCCTGCGCCGGGGCCAGCGAGTCGAACAGCTGCTCAGGTGCCACCCCACGGTCGAACAGTGGCCCGAGACGGGCCAGCCAGGCGGCGACGCCGCGTCCCCGTAGCACGAACGACCCCTCGGTGGTCCGGAGCCACACCCCGTCGCGCACCGGCAGGTAGTAGACGTCGCCGCGAAGGAGCAACTGTCTTTCGGTCACCTCGTGCCTCCCCTGGGCCGGGACGGTCGGTCACGGTCGGCGCGTCGCATCGGCCTTCACGTCGGTCGGGTGGAGCTGCTGCTGGAGGGCGAAGCGGTCCATCAGGTCCCAGTGCTCGACGAACATGCCGTCGCGCACCACGAAGATGTCCAGCACGCTGACCGAGAACTCGCGGCCGCTCGGCGGAATGCCGAGCACCTCGCCCACCTGCCGGCCGCTGAACGTCATCCGGGCCGCGACCCGGTCGCCGTCGACGAGCAGGTCGTCGAGGTCGAGGCGGGTGTTCTCGACGTTGGCCAACCAGTCGGCCACCGCGTCGCGCATGCCCTGCCGACCACGGGCCCGCGCCGGGTTCGGGTGCTGGTAGTCCGGTGCTATGCACTGGTCGAGGCGGCTGAGGTCTCGTTCGTTGAACGCCGCCAGCACATGGCCGACGAGTTCGGTGACGGTGGCCCTGTCCATGTCTGCACGCTGCTTTCTCAGGAGGTCGTCAGAGGGTCGGAGGGGTCGGCCAGCGCCGGCCGGAGGGGCGGGTGCTCCTCGGCGACCTGGATGCCGAGGCAGGTCGCACTGATCAGCTCGTGCGCGTCGGCGTTGCTGTAGGGGTGCATCGTTCCGGCCCGGACATCACGCAGCGCCCGGTCGTAGACGGAACCGGCGCGCAGCGCGGCCGAGCCGACGAGTTGGACCACCCGGTCGACGACCGCTACGGCGTGGTTCGTGGCGAGCACCTTGGCCAGGACCACCCGCGACATCCCCTGTTGGATCGTCATCCGGGTCCACAGGTCGTTGCCCATCACCTCCTCGGCGGTCTGCCGCAGGACCGCCCGGGCCGACTCGACGAGCAGCGTGCACTCGGTGATCGTGGTCCGGACGAAGGGCCGTGCCTCCCACCCGCGCCTGCGGACGTCGGCGAGGCAGTGCTCGAACGCACCCACGGCCACACCGAGGTAGACGGCGCCGAAGGTCGGCATCGACCAACCCCACAGGTTCTGCAGCAGGCTGCCGTCCAGGCTGCCGACGGGGAAGGCCAGGAGGACCGCCTCGTCGGGCACGAAGACATCCCGCAGGGCGATGTTCTCGCTGCGGGTGGCCCGCATGCCGGAGGTGTTCCAGGTGCCGGCGAGGATCTCCACGCCCGCCGCGTCGATGGGTATCCGGAACACCAGCAGCCGTGGCCCCCCGGGATGCTCCTCGTGCACGGCCATCGAGGTCATGTGGGTCATGACGGCAGATCCGGTGCCGAAGGTCTTGAGGCCGGAGACCACGAAGCCACCGTCGACCCGCGACGCCCGGCTGCCCGTGCTGCGGACCAGCGGATGTCCCGGTTCCGCCGTGGCCCCGCCGAGGACGACGTCGCCGACGGCGATGTCGCGCAGCATCCGTTCGGCGGCATCGTTCGGCGTGGTACGCCAGTTGCGCGCGAGCTGTCCGGCCATGGAGAGGTGCATGTTCACCGTAAGGGCGGTGGAGGCGCAGCCGGCCGCCAGCCGTTCCTGGGTGACGACCAGGTCCCGCAGATCCCCGCCCAGACCGCCCAACTCCACGGGCACGGTCAGGCCGAGATATCCGGACTTCCGCAAGGCGTCGAAGCTCTCGTAGGGGAATTCCGCGGACTCGTCGTACTTGGCCGCGCGGCGCGCGCACGACTCGGAGAGGCCCCGAACCATCCCTAGGAATCTTTCGGCGCGAGGCGCGGACTCGGCACTCACGTTCGAACTCCCTTCGGTCGGACGTCGGAATCCCGATCTCTCAGAGTTTCCTTACGGATACGCTCCGCTGTTATCAGCCAGGTTCGGGCGGCCCCCGGCGTCGGTCTCGGCGGGGTCTTCGGAACGCGCCGTCCCGTCGCCTCCGGAAGGTCGGCCGGTTCGCGGACCTGTGGCCGAAAACCGTGCCGGGCCAACCAGGCTTCCGGATCGTCCACTCCCGACTGCCAGGGCCGGCCCTCCCGGCGCATGTCCGCCAGCCACTGCCGCATCCAGGGGGCCCGGTAGAGATCCGTGTTGACGTGTTCCAGGCCCAGGACGCTGCCCTCGGCCGACAACTGTGAAACCGTGCTGATCACGCCCTCGACCTGCTCGTTCGTGAGGTAGTAGAGGAAGCCCTCGATCAGCCAGGCCGTCGGTGCGCTCGGGTCGAACCCGGCGAGGCGCAGGCGGGAGGACCAGTCGCCGGTCACGTCCGCGGCGACGACGTGTCGACGGCAGCGGGGACTGGTCAGGCCGAGGTCCGTCAGGAGCGCTTCCTTGCCGGCCTGGAGATCGGGCAGGTCGATCTCGAACAGCCGCAGATCGGTGGGAAGGTCGAGTCGATAGGCCCGGCTGTCCATTCCCGCGGCGACGATCACCGCTTGCCGCAGCCCGTTGCCGACGGCGGCGGACAGGAAGTCGTCGAAGAATCTCGTCCGCACCGCGAGTACGTCGAAACGGGGCGTCGGATTGTCGCGCAGATCGGCCAACAGGGCGGGGTCGGCGCGGGATACGAATTCGACCGCCAAGGAATCGACGAACAGTGGGTCTGGGCGGAGTGTCTCGGCGGCGCGGGCGACAGCTATCCAGTGCGCGGTCATGCTTGTCTGTTTCATCGCTCCCTCGGGCTCAGCTATTCTCCGCTCGGAAACGGCCTTCTTGGAGACGTCAATTCGCCTTCGGTCTCTGCTCGTGCTGCCCGTCGAGAACTCGTTGCAGGCTGCGCGTGAGTGTTTGCTCCAGAATGCGGGTCTGATGCTTGCGGACCATCGCCCAGTAGAAGTCGCCGCCCCGATTCAAGCTGCGGAGCACGACTCCGAGAATCGCTTTCGAGTCGGTCACGATGAAGGACATCCGGTGGTGGATGAAGCGGTCGCGGTCCCCGATCAGCACCTCGTGTCCATCAACCGCGAGTACCTGGTACGGCCCGAGGCGGTTGCCCACCACCGGGCGTTCCTGGGGCTTCTTGCGGTTCATCGTGTTCGGGCTGACCCCGAAGGGCCGCAGGATGATCCGCTGGACCTTGATCCATGCATCTACCAGCGGCAACAGGGCGTCGGGGGTGTCGCTGGGGCGGGTCATCGCGATCCTTGCCAGTTCCTGGGGATCGACCGCCGCGCCTGCGGGAAGCGTCACCGCCACCGCCTCGGCGTTGACATGGGGGGCCTCGTCCCGGAAGGCGGCCAGCGCTGATCCGGCCGGAATCGGAATATGATGGACGCGCATCTGCACCATTCCCCCATGAGCGTGAAATTAAGCCTGTCGACCCCTGGCCATGGGAATGGCAGGAGATGCTGAGCCGGCTTGCTCGGAACTGATGTCAGTCTCAGCGAAGGTGTCTAAATATTGGGGACCGAGGCTCCGCTGGTTGTCGTGCGAAAGCTGACACAATCGACTTGATCCCGCTGTGGAGCCTAGCATGGGATTGATGAGAGTCAAGGCGCGGCTAGGTTCTAAGTGGTGATCTACGAGCGGTTCACGAGGGTTGTCGATGCGATGTAGACACGCCCTGTGATCAGCCTGTAACATCGGTCGAGTCCTCGGGAGGTCGTAGGCGACCGGTACCCCAGTCGACGCGTGACGCCTGATGAGGCGCTATCTCACCCGCCAGGCCGACTGGCATCTCTGCAGAGTCGAGGACAGTTATCAGTCGTGGGCTTCGGATGAATCCCACATTACCGAAGGGTCAATGCCATGAGCATTTCTGTGGACCCCCAGACCGAGCTCGGTGTCGAGGAGCTGACCGGTCTGGACATCGACACGCTGGAGATCAGCGACTACCTGGACGAGTCGATGCTCGACACGCACGACCTGACCGAGACGATGATCGCCTCGGCGTCCTGCACGACCTGCATCTGCACCTGCAGCTGCTCCTCGTGACCTAGTCACTGAGGCCGAGCCCGCCCGCCGGTCCGGTCCGGCAACGGCCGTGCCGCAAGGCCGTGCCGCGGGCGGGCTCGGCGCCCACCTGAAGGGCTCTGGGCGCTGGCGCCTGTCTGATTCGAGACACCTGCGCCGTTCCCCGTAGTGAGCCGTCGATCCGTGTTCCTGGGAGGACATCCCGATGCGACCTGTCGTGCTGGTGCACGGGCTGCTCGGCACGCCCGAAGCGCATTTCGGCGACTGTGCCCCGTGGTGGGGCCACCCTGTGGTGCCGTTCAACCTCCCCGGGCACGGACCTCGCCACGAGGCGGCCACGGACCAGACGGCCGTCGCCGTCGACGATCTCTGTGCGCTCGTCCACGCCCAGCGGGAACGACCGCTGCTCGTGGGGGTCTCCTACCTGGGCGCAGCCGTCGCGTTCCGGGCCGCCGAGAAGGCGGCCGGGGCGGTGCACGGGCTGGTGATCTCGGGCTACTCGTTCACCATGGCGCCCGACGCGCTCGAACGCTGGTTGACCGCCTTCACCCGGATGGCGCGTGAGCAGCAGCCGAGCCGTGCCTACTTCACCCAGTTGCATGGTGAGAAGTGGCCCCGGCTGATCAGCTCCACCGCTGAGGAACTGCGGCGAGGACTGCTCCGCGTGCCGGACCGGACCGACCTCGAACACCTCGACCTGCCCGTCCTGCTGGTCAACGGTGCGTTGCTGGAGGCCGAGCGGCTCGCCGTCCAGCCGGCGGCGCAGTCCGGGGCCGACGTCGCGGTCGTCGCGGGCGCAGGGCATCTCGTCCCCCGGGACTGTCCCCGCTCGTTCGTCGCCGCTGTCGAGGAGTTCAGCGCCCGGATCGATCAGGAACGCACGGTCTTCCACGAACGCCGCCGCGCGACCGTCCCGACGGCGTCCGCCCCTGCACCCGAGGCCCCGACGGCCGCCGGCGGGGTGCCGGCCGCCGCGCAGAACCGCTCCGACCGGCCGGCGACGACGCCCGACACCGCATTGCCGGCTGCGCTGCCCACGAGCGTCGAGAGATCGCCCGCGGCGCCGCCCGGGAAGGAAACCGCCCCGCCCCGAGCCGCGGCCCGGCACCTGCTCGCGAGCTACGGGGTCGCGCGGGTGTGCTCGCTGCCTGCGGCGGCGATCGCCGGGCTGTCGTCGCACCGGTTGGCGCACCGGATGGACGAGGCCGACGCGTTGGATGCCCAATGGCGCGCCGAGTCCCGCCAGGTGGCGGAGGCCCTCACCGCGGTGGTGCCCCGCCTCACCGACCGGGAACAGCGCCGACGCACCCTCGACATCCGCCGCCTGTTGCACCGCGGCGCGGACCTCACCGAGGAACAGCTCGCCGAGCTGGCCGCACTTCCCGACGCGGCCGGGGAGATCGACGGGGCGCGCCGGCTACGGGCCCTGCGCGCCTGCCGAGCCGAGGTGACCAGCGGACTCGCCGAGGAGTACGAGCAGGCGCGGCACGCCGAGCAGGCGGTCCTCGCCGAACTCGGCGTGGATCCGGCGATCGTGATGAGCGCCCAGCTCACCGGGGCGAACGTAGCGCAGAACATCCGTCGCTTCGCCCGGGACGTCGCGGCCGGCGACGCCAACGACAAGCGGTCCCGGACCACCGAGGCGACCCTCGTCAACCTGATCTCGCGTAGCGCGCTGAAACCCTCCCCGTTCGGCCGGCTCGTGCACACCCGACCCGTGGTGTTCACCGATGCCCCGGAGGCCGACGCGGCCGAGGGGACGACGGCGCCCGGCCCGCTGCGGTCGGTGTGCCGGTTGCCCCGCCAACTCGTCGACTGGGTCGAGCGCACCCTGTGCCGGCACCCCGACCTGCGGCACGCGGTGGTGCTCCGCCGCGCCCCGATCGTGGCGCGGGCCCGGGGCGGCGTGGCCCTGCTCGTCCGGGGGCGGGACGGCACCGACCAGCCGGCCAGCGCCGAGCGGATCGTCCGGGCCGACGACGACGCCCTGCTCACCGCCGTCCTCGAGCTGCCCGCCGACCAACCGATCAGCGTGCCCGAGCTGCACAGGCGCTGCGCCGCGCGGTCCGGCGTCGACTCCTCCGCCCTGCGGGCCGGCGTCGAGGCACTGGTCGAGTCGGGGGTGCTGGCAGCGGATCTCGGCGTCGGCGAACAGGAGCCGGCACCGATGGACCGGCTCACCCGCCTGCTGCCGCCGGGTGGTGATCCTCGGCTGCGCACGGTCGTCGGTCGGCTGTGCGACATCGAGACCGGCTTCGGCGCGATGGGCGCCGAGCAGCGGGAAGCGGCCCTCGCCGACGTACGGACCTGCGTCGCCGAGCTGGCGCAACTGTGCGACGTGCCGCTCCCGCCGATGGAGGCGGCACGGAGCCTGATCTACGAGGATCTGGTGACGACCCAGCCGCGCCGGGAGAGCCGGGCGACCTGGAAGCGCCACCTGCCCGCCCTGTCGACCCTGCACGGGCTGGTCCCCCTGTTCGACGACGACGCGCACGTGCGGGCCATCGTCGCCGACGTCGTCCGCCGGGCCTTCGGCCCGGGGCCGCACCGTCTGCTGACCCTGTACTCGGCCCTCTCCGCGCCCAAGATGCGTGCCCTGCTGATGCAGCGGCTGCGTGAGCTGTCCGCACCCGTGCCGATGGAGCTGCGCGGGCTCCAGGACGCGATCCTGGGCCAGGCGGCGGTGCACGACGGGGCCGAGAGCACGCTCGACCGGGGGCAGCTCATGGAAGCGGTGGCGGGGCTGCCGGGCTGGGTGACCCGTTGGGAACGGGTGGGCTGGCAGGTGCAGCGGGCGCGGGAGACCGACCAGATCCTGGTGGTCAACGACGTTTCGGTGGGGTACGCGCGGGCCATCTCCCGGTTCTGCGGGGCGTACGAGCTGGCCGATCCCGCCTCGGCGGGGTTCACCGGGCGGGTGCGTGCCGACATCGCGCGGCACGACGACCCGAACGCCCCGTTGACCGACCTGTGCGCGGTGCTCGGCATCAACTCCAACATCCATCCGCCCCTGCTCGACCGCCACCTGCGCTACCCCTGCGGCACGCCGGAGCGGTGGGGCGGTGACGCCGGCATCTCGCTGGAGGAGTGCTGGGCGGAGGTCGACGTGCCGGCTGGCCGGCTGCGCCTGCGGCACGGCCGCAGCGGCCCGGCGCTGCGGCTGGTCCCGCTGAACTTCCTGCTCAACGACCTCGCCCCGCAGTTCTACCGCTTCCTCAACTTCTTCGGCACCGGCGCGCTGGCGAACATTGCCTGGTGGGACCGGGTGGACCAGCGTCGGCCGGAGCGCAGCGGCATCCGCCGCTATCCGCGGGTACGGCTGGACGACGTGGTGCTGGCGCGGCGGGCCTGGAAGGTCCCGGTGTCCGAGCTGCCCGATCTGAACGGCCTCAGCCGGCTCGACACGCACCGGGCCGTACGTCGCTGGCGGGCCGACGTCGGGCTGCCGGAGCAGGTGTTCTGCCGCAGCATGACCGTGCCCGACCCGCTCGTGCCGCGGACCAACGACGAGCAGGAGAGCTGGAGCCAGCGGCTGCAGAAGTTCCCCACCTCCGGTGAGCGCAAGCCCGCACTCGTCGACTTCGCCAGCGTGACCAGCGTGAGTTCGTGGCTGCGGACACTGCGGCGCGGCACCACCGAACTGACCTTTCAGGAGTGTCTGCCCGAGGTGGCGACCGGCCGGGCGGGCGACCCGGGCGGGCACGTCACCGAGTTCACCATCGAGACGACGTCGGAGGCAGGGTGACTACCGCACCGGTGTGGTTGTCGTGTCACGTCTTCTATCACGACGACGCGGACCGACTGTTGACCGAGTTGCTGCTGCCGATGCTCGCCGAGCTGCGGCGGCGTGGGTTGACGCAGCGCCAGTTCTACCTGCGTCACTGGGAACGGGGACCGCATGTGCGGGTCCGGACCCGGACCCTGCCCGCGCACCGGGATCAGGTGCGTGCGGAGATCGAGCGACGCGTCACCGAGTATCTGGCGGAGCACCCCGGTGCCACGGACACCGACCAGGGTCGGCTGGCGACCGCGCTGCACCGGCTCAACGAGTTGGAGCACGGCGTGGGCACGGACGTGCTGGAGGCCGAGCCCCCCAACACGCTGCGGTGGATCGAGTACCGGCCCGAGCTGGCCAAGTACGGCGGCCCGCGGGGCGTCGCGGTCGCCGAGGACGTCTTCGACACCAGCACCCTGCTGGCCGGCGAGGTGGTCCAGCGGGTGGGCGAGGGCCGGGCCCGGCTCGGCGTGGCGATGCAGTTCCTGTTGCTGGCCAGCCGCGCACTGGGGCTGACCGAGGCGCAGCGCCCGGTCTTCTTCCGCCACTACCACGAGCGGTGGCGCTCGTACGTGCCGGACCCGGCCCTGATCGGGGCCTGGGCACACCAGTACGACGCCCAGCGCGACACCTACCGGCGCATGCTCGGCGACCTGGAGCGCGGCCGGCCTCTCGGCAGGGGCCTCGGCCGCCGGTGGGAGGACCTGATCGCGGACGCTGTCGGCCGGCTCCGCCCGCTCGTCGAACGGCGCGAGGTGTGGCCGGCCGAGGTCGAGCCCTCCGCGCCGCCCTTCGTGGCCCTGGCCGCCCTGGTCAGCCAGTACCTGCACACGACGAACAACCGCATGAACGTTCGCCCCCAGGGGGAGTGTTTCGTGGCGTATCTGGCGCACCGCGCGGCCACCGACCGCGGCGCCGATGTCCCCGAGCTGTCCGGGCTGGCGGCGGGAACAGGAGCTGAGTAACCGTGACCACAGACAAGTTCGGCGACCTGACCGTCAACGTCCCCTGGTCCAGCCAGGAGGACCTCCTCCTCGACGTCGCGGCTCCCACCCTCGACGAGTCCGTCGAGCGGGGCGAGACCGAATCCTGGTTCTACCTGCGGGAGACCAAGGAGAGCAACTCCTACCTGCGGTTGAAGTTCCGTACCCGGAGCCCCTCGGTGGAGGCGCGGCTACGGGCCCGGATCAGCGAGGCCGTGGGGGAGGCGGGCCGGGAGAACCTGTTCGAGTACCGCCCGTACAACAAGGAGCACGACTGGCTCGGCGGGCCCGCGGCGCTGCACATCGCGGAGTCGTTCTGGACCGACACCACCCCGCTGGCGGTGGCGTCGCTGCGCGAGACCCGGGGCAACCGGGCGCTGCGCATGGCCCTGGCCTTCGACATGCTGGCGTGCAGCGGCGCCTTCCTGGCGACCCGGCTGCCCGAGAGCGTGAGCCGGTTCGGCTACCGGGCCGGCTACCTGTCGTACCTGGCCACCTTCGAGGGGTACATGCTGCTGATCCGCGACCCCGAGAAGGCCCGCGAGCGGCACGTCAGGCGGTACGAGCTCAACCGGGACGCCCTACGCCCGCGCCTGCGCCGGCTCATGGAGATCATGCGGGAGCCGGACGGGAACCTCGACGGCCTGCCCGAACCCACCCTGCGGTACATGAACAGCCTGCGGTCGCACCTGCCCGCCGTCCAGAAGGGCTTCGACGAGGGCAGGTTCTATCTCTACGCGACGCCGCGCAAGGACGACTTCAGCAAGCTGACGCCGGCGCCGGACGGGCTGTACCGCCGACCTGACCTGCCGTGGCTCGCCGACGCACCCGAGCCGCCGGTGGCGGGCATCCACCGTGCCATCGCCGACAACCCGTACTACCAGGGAATGATCAGAGAGGACCGCCGGTTCCAGGCGTCCCGGGTCGCCCAGGCGTACGGCCACTGGCATCTGTTCCGGCTCGGCTTCCTCCTGTCCGATCGATACACGCTGTGTTACCTCGTGGCGCGCAGCTTCGAGGAGGAGTTCGGGCTGGACGCGGCGGAGCTGATCCGCTCGGTCCAGCCGGGAACCGAGGTCCGGTGATGGCGACCGGTGCGGGAAAGCCGGGCGTACGGCCGTTCGACCGGGACGAGGTGGATGCCTTCGTCCATCGGCTGCGTGGCAGCTTCGACGACATCTACGGGGATTCGTGGCAGATCGACTGGCAGAACATCCCCAGCCCGTTCCGTTGGTACGAGACGGCGGAACAGATCGACCTGCCGCCCCTGCCGCGCCGGCTCGTCCGGGGCGGGGCGCAGCAGGCGATGACGGTGGCGCGGGCGGGACAGCTGTCTTGGCTGGGCGCGTTTCTCCAGGCCAGCTACGGGGTGGCCGGCGTCCGCTGGTATCCGGAGGGGACCGCCAAGAGCAGCCCCGAGCAGCCTGCTCCGGTGCACCGCGACGCCCACTACCAGCTCCGTCGGGCGGTGCCGTCCGGCGGAGTCACCTATCCGGCCGAATGCTACGTCTGCACCGACGGAAGCGGAGAGTTGACCGCCGGCGTCTACCACTACAACGCGAATCGTCACGCCCTGGCCCGCCTTGCGGCCGGCCGTCCCCCGGCGGGGCTGGCACCGACCGGCGGCGGCGTCCGGATCGTCCTCACGATTCCCCTGTGGAAGAACTACTTCAAGTACGGGGACTTCTCCTACCGGCTGGCCGCACTGGACAGCGGCACGGTGGTGGGCCAGTTCGCGCTGACGGCCCGGCGGTGGGGCTGGTCCTGCGGGGTGTCGCTCGTCGGTGCCGAGCCGACCCTGCTGCGTGGCCTGGGCCTGGACCCGTCTGTCGAAGCGGCGCCGGTCGTGCTCGACGTCCGGCCCGCGCCGATCGGCGGTGCGCCCGACACGGTGGAGGACGGCGGGCCCGCGCCGGGCACGGGCATCCGGACCGCGATGGTGCCGGACCTGCCGTGGCGCGGGGCGATGGGGATGCCGGACCACCGCTCGGGGGCTCGGCGGATGCACGCCGCCTGCCTGGCCGCGGCCGGAGAAGCAATCGACCTGCCGCCGGTCCCGCTGGACGGGCTACCGGCCGACGCCCAACTGCCCGCCACGGCGAGCGCTCCCCCCACGGTCGCGGACGCCTGGGCCCGCACGGCTCTCGGCGAGCAGTACCGGGGCTCCCCGGTGAGCATCGCAGCGGTGGCGACCTGGTGCGCCGAGGTGCTCGCCCCGCTGGACGGGGCGGTCCCCACCGAATCCGCCGGCGTTCCCGCCCACCCCCGGTGCCTGCTGATCGCCCGGTCGGTCACCGGGCTGTCGGCCGGTGCGTACCTGCTGCACGGCGACGGCCGCGGACTCACCCGCACCGCCGGGGGCGACTGGGGCGCCCTCGTGCAGCAGTGCCTGTTCGGGTCCTACATGAACTTCGCCCAGGTGCCCCTGATCGTCATCATGGTCGGCGCGGCGGACGTCCACCGGGGCCCGGGCGGTGCCCTCGCCTACCGGGCACAGCACCTGCTCGCCGGCCTGCTCGCCCAACGGCTGTCGGTGGCCGCGACCAGGGACGGGCTGTCGGCGCACCCGGTGCTCGGCTTCGTCACCGGTCCGCTGGACGACGCCCTGGGCCTGGCGGCGCGAGGGCTGACCTCCCTGCTGCTGGTCGGGATCGGCCAGTACCGGCGGGCGCTCTACCTGGAGAGCAGCACGCACCCGGTGGCCACGGGCGGCGGAGGCGACTCATGACGAACACGCTGCTGCGCCTGCGGGCGGATGCCTACTACGTATCGGTGCGCGACGGGGTGTGGGTTCGCACCACCGACGGCTCCTTCACCCTGCGCGGCTCGGCGGTGGCCCGGTGGGTGGAGCGGATCGCCCCGTTGCTGGACCGCGGGATCCCGGCCGAGCACCTGTTCGGGGCGCTCCGGCCGGAACAGGCCACCTACGTCCGCAAGCTGATCGGAGTTCTGGAGGAGCGCCAGGTGGTGCGGCGGCACCGCATCGACGAGCTGACCGAAGACTCGCCCGTGACCCGGGCGTTCGGCCAGCAGATCGAGTACCTCCGGCACGTCGTCCCGGACCCGGCGGCCGCGCTGGCCCGGGTCCGCAGCTGCCCCGTGTCCGTCGCGGGGCCGTCGGAACGCGCCTCGCTCATCGCCGCCGCCATGATCGAGACGGGCTTCGGCGACATCGTCCTGCGTGACGCCGAGCCGACCGCAGAACTGCGGGAACTCGTCGACGACCACCGGGCCGCCGGGTTGTCGGTCCGGTTGCGGGGGCCGGCCGGCCCGCCGGCCGACCGGATGCGTCTCGTGGGCCTGTTCTCCGCCGCGGAGCTCGACGCCGCGTGGCGTTTCCTCGACCGGGCCGGGGCCCCGGCGTGGGTGGGCGTCGTACGTGGGCAGGCGATGCTGCTCAAGGGCCAGGTCCCCGGCTCCGGGCTGGCCTGCGTCCGGTGTGCCTGGCGTCGGCTGGTCCATCCGGCCGTCGGACTGCCCGAGAACGCGAGCCTCGGGCACGTACCCACCGCGGTCGGTGCGGCGGTGATCGCCCAGGAGCTCTTCCAGCAGGTGGGTGCCGGGGACCAGGCCCGCCTGGCCGAGGGGGTGGTGGTCGACCTGACCCGGCTCAGCATCTGGCGTACCGCGGTGGATCCCGACCCGTCGTGCCCGGCCGCGCCGCACGCGACCGACCCGGCTGCGCCGGTGGTGCCGGCCCGCCGGCAGCCGTTCCCTGGCGTGGTCTCCGCCGCCCGCTGCTTCGGGCCACTGATCAGCTGTTCCCCGCGCGGGCTGGACCAGGGCCCCCTGGTGGCGCTGCGGCTGTGGGTCAACCCGGCCGGTCGCCCGGCCCCGGCCGCCCAGGGCGAGGAGCGCGCGGTGGTGGTCGCGTCGGCCGAGCAGGCGGCGCGCGACGAGGCGGCCCTGCTTGCGGTGGAGACGACGGCGCCGATGCCCGGACCGGCGGTGCTCGGGGTCGGCCCCACCGTCACGGCGGCGCTGGCCCGGGCGCTGTGCCGATGGGCAGCCGACCGGCTGACCGACGGGTGGTCGGAGGACATCGCCGCCGATGCCGACGGGCCCGCGCCCGACGTCCTCGCGCGGGGCGTCGTGCGGTGCCAGCGACATCCCAGCGGGCTGTGGCGTGCGCTGGTCGGCGACGGCGACCGCTGGACGGTCGGGACCGACCGTGACGATGCCGCCGGGCGGGCGTGGTTGTTGGCGCAGGCGTGCCGCCAGCTGCCGTCCGTGGACCCGGGCGCGCTCGTCCCGGCGGCAGGTGGCCGGCCCGCCGGGGACCGGTTCGTGCGGGACTGCGCCGAACGGCTCGGCCTGCGCTGGTGGGAGGAGGCGCTCCCACCGCTGGTGACCCCGCACGTGGTCGGCGTCGCCGTGGCCCCGGACCGCGCCGTCGCCCCGCCTCCACCGGCGGGGACATGACCGGCGCGCATAGCGATCCTCGAACCAAGGATGGATGGTGTACCTGTGACTAGGGGCTTGGTCACCCTGGTGAACCCGAACAAGGTTCATCCACCGATCGCGCCGTACGCCCTGGACGTGCTCACCACCGCGCTGGAGCACTCCGGCTATACCGTCGAGGTGGTCGATCTGACCTTCCGCCGCGACGACTGGCAGGTCGTTGTCGCCGAGTACTTCTCGGTGCGGCAACCACTGCTCGTGGGGGTGACGGTGCGGAACACCGACACCACGTACGCGCTGGAGCAGCGTCCCTTCGTCGACGAGCACAGGGAGATCATCCGCGCGGTCCGGCAGCGGACGAACGCGCCGCTCGTGGCGGGCGGGATCGGCTTCTCGACCATGCCCTTCGCCCTGGTCGACTACTTCGGGGTCGACTTCGGCGTCAAGGGGCCGGGCGAGGTGATCATCTGCGACCTCGCCGATGCGCTGGCCGAGGGACGCGACCCGCGGTCGGTCGGTGGCCTGCTCGTCAACGAGGGCGGCGGACGGGTCGTGTCGGTCCCCGCCCGGCCGCCGGTCGCCGGCGCGGGTCCGCTGGCCCGGGCCGGGCACAACGAGAGCCGCCTCTGGCAGGTCAACCGCCGCGACAGCTACCACCGTCGCTCCGGAGACCCGTTGAAGGTGGACAACCTCGCCTACTACCGGCAGAGCGGGATCGGCAGCATCCTGACCAAGAACGGGTGCGTCTACCGCTGCTCGCACTGCGTCGAGCCGGATGCGAAGGGCACCCAGTTCGCCCGGCGGGGCATTCCGGCGGTGGTGGACGAGATCGAGTCCCTGGTCGCTCAGGGCGTGCACGACCTGCACACCACCGACAGCGAGTTCAACCTCGCCATCGGCCACAGCAAGGCGCTGCTCAGGGAGATCGTCCGCCGCAGGAACACCGACCACTCCGGGCCCCTGCACGACCTGCGGTTGTGGATCTACTGCCAGCCGGCCCCGTTCGACGAGGAGTTCGCCGAACTGCTGGCCGCCGCGGGTTGTGCCGGAGTGAACGTCGGTGCCGACCACGTCCGCCGGGACCTCCTCGACGGCTGGAAGGTCACCGCCGGTGGCTCGCAGTTCTACGCCTTCGAGGACACCGTGCGCCTGGTGGAACTCAGTCACCGCTACGGCATGCGGACCATGGTCGAGGCGCTCTTCGGTATGCCCGGCGAGACCCGCGAGACGATGCGGCGGTGCGTGGACGAGTTCATGGCGCTCGACGCCCACGTCACCGGGTTCAGCCTCGGGCTGCGGCTCTTCCCGTACACGGCGCTCGGCATCCGGATGGCCGAGCAGTGCGCGGGGGTGCGGACGGTGCCCGGGTTGCAGTCGAACAACGCCCGGGAGCCGATCGTGCTGAAGCCGCTCGCCATGTGTTCGGGCCCCGTCGAGTACGAGCGGCAGTTCATGTTCGACGACGACGGTGGCTTCCGCCTGGTCTGCTACTTCTCACCGGACCTGCCTGAAGACCCGGCCCGGGTGTCGGACCCGGCGGGGCGCTGGCGGCAGTCGGTGCAGTTCCTCTGGGACCAGATACCCGCCCGGGAGCACTACCGGGTCATGCTGCCCACCGTCGCGGGCATGAGCGAACACGACAACAACTACGCCGACAACCCGTTCCTGCTCAGCCTGTGCCGACTGGGCTACTCCGGCGCCTTCTGGTCGCACTGGCGGGAGCGTCGGTCGATCCTCCAGGAGGCCCATGACCGGGGCGTGCTCGAAGCAGCGACCGGCTGATCCGGGGCGACCGAGCGTCGGGGCGGACGGGCCGCAAGAGAGGAGGACGAGCCGATGACCGGAGACCTGGGTGGACGGTTGGCGGTGGTGAGCGGGGCCGGGCGCGGAATCGGGCGGCACCTGGCGCTCGGTCTGGCCCGCGCCGGCATGGACGTGGCGCTGCTCGGCCGGCGGCCGGCGGGACTGGCGGACACCGCGCGGGAGTGTGCCCGGTTCGGAGTGCGGACCCGCACGTGCCCGGTCGACGTCCGGCAGCCCGCCGCCGTCCGGGCGGTGGTCGACGAGGTGGCGGACCGGCTGGGCGGGATCGACCTCGTGGTCAACAACGCCGGTATCGCCGACCACGACGAGAAGCCGCCATGGGAGGTCGATCCGGACCGCTGGTGGGACGTGCTGGAGACGAACCTGCGGGGTTCGTTCAACCTCTGCCGGGCGGTGCTGCCGGCGATGATCGAAGCCGGCGCCGGCCGGATCGTCAACATCAACTCGAACGTGGCCACGAAGCGGGACATCCGGTACTCGGCGTACGGTACCTCCAAGGCGGCCCTGCTCGCGCTCTCGGACACCCTCGCCGGGCCGCTCCGCCCCCACGGGGTGTCGATCTTCGACATCAGCCCGGGCATGGTCCTCACCGACATGTCCGCACGGATGACGGCCTGCCTGGAGCGCAACCAGTGGGTGAGCGTCGACCTCGTCGTCGGCGCCGTCATCGCGGTGGCCCGCGGCGAACTCGACCCGCTCAGCGGCAGGTACCTGCACGTCGGGGTCGACGACCTGGCCGAGCTCGCGGCCCGCGCCCGCGCCGGCCTCCCGGACGGCATCCGGACGCTGCGCCTCGTTCCCCACGGCGTCGACGACCCGTTGGCCTGACACTCACCTGGAGGTTCGGCGTGCCCATCCGCCTTCGGCCCGACCTGGCGGCCCTGCCGCCCTACGCGCCCGGCACGATGCCGCCCGTCGCGATCAACCTCGCCGGCAACGAGGTCCGGGCCGAGCTGCCCGACAGCGTCCTCAAGGCGATCGGCGACGCGGCGACGCGCAGCGGACGGTATCCCGACCCGACGGCGTCAGCCCTGGTGGCCCGGCTGGCCGAGCGGCTCGACGTCGCCACGCGGAACGTCGTGGTCGGCTGCGGCTCGGTGACGCTCTGCCACCAGGCGGTGCAGGCCACCTGCGCGGCCGGCGAGGAGGTGCTGTTCCCCTGGGTGTCGTTCGAGGCGTATCCGGTGATCGCCCGCATCGTCGGGGCCACCCCGCGACCGGTGCCGCTGGCCGAGGACTGGTCGCCCGACCTGCCGGCGCTGCTGGCGGCCATCGGGCCGGCGACCCGGGTCGTCTTCCTGTGCGCCCCCAACAACCCGACCGGCGCGCAACCGGGGGCCGACGCCCTGCGGGACTTCCTGGCCGCGGTTCCGCCCTCGGTGCTGGTGATCATCGATGAGGCGTACCGGGAGTTCGCCGTCGGACCCGACGTTCCCGACGGGGTGGCGCTGGCCCGGGAACTGTGGCGTCAGGGGCGGGACAACGTGGCGGTCCTGCGCACCTTCTCCAAGGCGCACGGCCTGGCCGGCCTGCGGCTCGGCTACCTGGTCGGCGCCGAGACGGTCACGGCGGCCCTCGGCAGGGTCCAGGTGCCGTTCGGGGCGAGCACCGTGGCCCAGGCCGCCGCGCTCGCCTCGCTCGACGCGGAGGACGAGGTCGTCGAACGGTGCCGGACGATCGTCCGCGAGCGGGACCGCGTGCGCCGGCTGCTCGTCGACGCCGGGTATCAGGTGCCGCCGAGCCACGGCAACTTCCTGTGGCTGCCGATCGGCGCCCGGTCCGCCCGTTTCGCCGCCCACTGCCGCGACCACGGCATCGCCGTACGGGCCTTCGGGGCAGACGGGGTACGGATGACCATCGGCACCACGGCGGAGAACGACGCCTTCGTCGCCGCCGCGCGGGCCTACGGGGAGCAGCCGGTCGGCACGGCCGGCCGGACGAGCAGGAGGGACCAGCATGGAGACGTCGGCTGACTGGACGGAGGTCGAGCGGCGGTTCGCCGCCGCCACCAGCTACTGGGTGTGTACCGTGCGGGCGGACCTGCGACCGCACGCCGTGCCCGTCTGGGGGGTGTGGTGGCGGGGCACCCTGGCGTTCTCCTCGGTGGGCGCCAGTGTCAAGGTGCGCAACCTCCGGCACAACGACCGGGTGTCGGTGCACCTGGAGAGCGCGAGCAGCGTGGTGATCCTGGACGGCCACGCCACCGAGGTCACCGACCGGGAGGCCCTGGTCGAGCTCGGCGAGTGCTTCACGACGAAGTACCGCGCGCTCGGCGGCGGAGCGTACGACCTCGTCGCCGCCCACGGCATGGGGATGACGGTCTGGGCCGTGCGGCCGACGGCGGCGCGCAGTTGGCAGGCCGGCGGCGCCTTCGCCTCGTCGCGCTGGACGTTCGCCGACGACGGCTCGGTGGCGCTGTCTCGCTCGTCGTTGGCGGCGGACGCCGATGCCGTACCCGGGTAGACCCGCGCACGACAAGCGGTTCGGCGACTGGCCGCGCACCGGGTCGGGCATCTGCCGGGAGTCGTTCAACGACCCCGACGGCTGGCGGGAACAGTCAGAACGCGCAGTACATGACGTGCAGGCCGACCCGGCCCAGGGCCGGGTGCGCGAACGCGCCGGGCACGGTGCCGACCACCTCGAAGCCGAGCCGGCGGTAGATCCCGACCGCCGCGCGGTTGCTTTCGGCCACCGCGTTGAACTGCATCCCGGCGTAGCCGCGCCCGCGCGCCCAGTCCAGCGCGTGCCGGCACAGGGCCGTGCCGACCCCGCGCCCCCGCGCGTCGGCCGCCACCATGAAGCTCGCGGTGGCCACGTGCGATCCCGGCCCCGGCCGGTTGGTGCCCATCTTGGCCGTGCCGAGCACCCGGTCGCCGTCGACCGCCACGACGGTCCGCCCGGGCGGGCGTTCCACCCAGACGTCGTACGCCTGTTCCCTGGTCATCGCCGGGTCGTAGGTGAAGGTGTCCCCGGCCCGGACGACCCCGGCGACGATCTCCCACACCCGGGGCCAGTCGGTGTCGGTGAACTCCCGGATCAGCACGCCGCGACGCTACCGGAAGCGGGGCTGGTGGTGCTGGCACCACCATGGGCGGTGGTGTGCCCTGGACGACGGTCGGGCAGTGGGCGGCAATGACCCGGCCCGGAAAGGTCGACATGCTCGAATGCATGACGACGACGCGGAGAACCACCCCCAAGCAGTCCCGCCTGGTGCGTGCCACCGCGATCCTGGCGACCGCCGCAGCCGTGCTGGCCGCCCCCGGGGTCGCCACGGCCGGGGCCGACGGGCGCCCGGTGGCGTCCACCGCCGCCCGGCCGGGCGGCGACGCCGTGCTGGAGGACGTCGCCCGCCGGATGCTGGCGGTCGGCCCGCCCGGGTACGCGGCCCGGATCGGCGACGGCCACCGGGTGACCCGGACGGCCGCCGGCCTCGCCGACATCGCCACCGGGCGACGCATGTCCGCCCGCGACCAGTTCGAGGCGGGCAGCAACACGAAGACGTTCACGGCGGTGCTCGCCCTGCAACTGGTGGACCGTGGGCAGCTCAAGCTGGACGCGCCGGTCTCCCGGTATCTGCCGGGCGTCGTGCCGAACGGCCGGAACGTCACCGTCCGGATGCTGCTCAACCACACCAGCGGCCTGTTCAGCTACACCGGCGACGAGGCTTTCATGGCCGGCCTGGCGAGCGACCCGCAGCGGGTGTGGACCCCACGGGAGCTGCTCGCCGTGGCGTTCGCGCACGAGCCGAACTTCGCCCCGGGTGCGGGCTGGTCCTACTCCAACACCAACTACACGCTGCTCGGGATGATCATCGAGAAGCTGACCGGCAAGGGCCTGCCGGAGCTGGTGCGGCAGCGCATCGCCGCGCCGCTGGGCCTGCGGCACACCTACTTCGCCGACCCGCGCGCGGTCCGCACCGGCCCCGGCTACGCCCACGGCTACGGGGTGAAGCTCGCCGGCCCGCAGCCCCGCTACGTCGACACGGCCACCTGGCCGATCGGCGGCTGGGGCGGTGCCGCCGGGGCCGTCATCTCCACCACCGACGACCTCGCCCGGTTCTTCTCCGCCGTGCTGCGGGGCGAGCTGTTCTCGGCCGCGCAGCTCAGGCAGATGACGACCACGGTCGAACTGCCGGCGGACTTCCCCATGAAGGGCGGCTACGGACTCGGGCTGATCAGGCTCGACTCGGCGTGCGGCACGGTGTGGGGCCACGGCGGCGACACCCTCGGCCACCACAGCATCGCCCTGGCGACCGCCGACGGCCGGCGCACCGTGGTCAGCGTCGCCAACGCCGAGCCGTTCGACGCCGAGCCCAACGCCGGCTGGGACCGCTACTACACCGTGGCCATGGCCGCCACCGACGCGTCCGTCTGCGCCATGCTCGGCAAGCCGGTGCCGGCCTCCGTGCTCAAGGACCTGCACAGCGTGGTCGGGTAACCCGGTCGGGTCGGGGCGGTGGCGGCATCCGGAAACGGGGATGCCGCCGCCGCCCCGTCGCTCGCGTCAGCCGTAGATCTTGCGCTCGTAGGCCGGGCCGTAGTAGGCCTCCAGGTCGGCCAGGCTCTCCGTCGGGACTTCGAGCTCCTTGGCCAGCCGGGCCCGCGACGGCAGCGCGTCGGGCTGCCAGGTCTCCGGCCGCCACAGCTCCGAGCGGAGGAACGCCTTCCCGCAGTGGAAGAAGATCTGCTCGATCTCCACGACGATCGCCAGGACGGGCCGGTGGCCCCGGACCACCATGTCGTCGAAGAACGGGGCGTCGCGCACCAGGCGGGCCCGGCCGTTGATCCGCAGCGTGTCCGTCCGGCCGGGGATCATGAAGATCAACCCGACGTGCGGGTTCGCCACGATGTTGTGGTAGCCGTCCGCCCGCCGGTTGCCCGGGCGCTCCGGGATCGCGATCGTCGTGTCGTCCAGCACCAGGGCGAAGCCGGGCGGGTCGCCCTTCGGCGAGACGTCGCAGGCCCCGTCCGCGCCGGCCGTGGCGACCAGGCAGAACGGCGAGGCCGCCAGCCACTGCCGGTCCCGCTCGTGCAGGGCCCGCCGCTCCTTGGTCACCGCCCGGGGCAGCGGCGCGCCCAGCAGCTCGCGCAGTTCCTCGTGCGAGGTGATCTCCACCGTCACGTCAGCCTCCCCGTAACCGTTGATCCCGGTGGCGGCCCCGGCGGCGCTGCCCGGCCGTCGGGTCGAGCCTAGCGAGCGCCGCGAGCGCGAGGTTTGTCACCGGCCGTCCCGGGTACGGCCCCACGCAGCGCAGCCGAGCCGGAACAGCAGTCCAGCCGAGAACCAGCAGCCAGCCCGCAACCGTGCACGGACGACCAACGGAGGCCGCGATGGAGAGCCGACTCAAGGTGCTCGGGCACCCCGTGCACCCGATGCTGATCACGTTCCCGGTCGGCCTGCTGGTCACCGCCGTGATCTTCGACGTCGTCGACACCGTCGGCGGCCCGGCCTTCCTCGGCGAGGTGGCGTACTGGAACATCACCGTCGGCCTGATCGGCGGCCTGCTGGCCGCGGCGGCCGGCGCGTTCGACCTGCTGGCCATCCCCACCGGCACCCGCGCCAAGCGGGTGGGCCTCACCCACGCCGCCGCCAACCTCGCGGTGATCCTCCTCTTCGCCGCCGTCTGGGTCGTCCGGCTCAACGCCGAGTCGCGGGCCGCCGGCGGCGCGCTGATCGCCATCGAGGTCGTCGCGCTGGCCATCCTCGGCGCGAGCGCCTGGCTCGGCGGCGAACTGGTCGACCGGCTCGGCGTCGGCGTCGACACCGACGCCGGCCTCGACGCGCCCAGCTCGCTGCGGCCCCAGGCCGCCGGCCAGCGGATCGGAGACGTGCGATGAGCCAGCAGCCCGACGGCCGTGGCCGGCGCGGCCGGCAGCAGAGCTGGGACCCGATGGGGGAGCTCCAGTCGCTGCGCGCCGAGCTGAGCCGCCTCGTCGGCGGCGGCCGGTCCGGCCCGCCCGAGGTGGAGCTGGGCGAGACCGCCGACGGCTGGGAGGTCGTCGTCCGGCTGCCCGGCGTGGCCCCCGAGGAGGTGGCCGTCGAGCTGGACGACCGGGAGCTGTGCGTCCGGGCCCGGTCGGAGGCCGAGGTCAACGCCGACCAGGGCATCCCCGGCGGCTTCGAGACCCGGGGCTTCGAGTACCGCGTCGGCCTCCCGGCCCGGGTCGACCCCGACCGCATCGACGCCGTGATGGACCACGGGCTGCTGCGGGTCCGGCTGCCCCGGGCCGCCCGGCCCACCCCGCGCACCATCACCGTCGGCCGCACCGGCTACCGGGGGGCGGGCCGGCAGGGGAGCACCGCCGGTCACGCCGGCACGGGCGCACCCGCCCCCGTCGACCCCGCCGCCGACCGGGAGCTCCACCACCCGGACGCGGCCGTCGACGAGATCGACCGGCCGTAGCGGGCCGGGCAGGGATGGGCACCCCGTCGACGTCCGGCCCGCTGGGCGGCGCCGCCGCGCCGGCCGCGCCCGGCGGGCGCGTCCCCGGCGTCGCGCGGATCGCCGTGCTGCGCGCCAACGCGCTCGGCGACTTCATCTTCATCCTGCCCGCGCTGGAGGCGCTGCGCGCCGCGTACCCGGAGGCGGAGATCGTGCTGCTCGGCGCGCCGTGGCACGCGCAGCTCTGGCGCGACCGGCCCGGCCCGGTGGACCGGGTGCTGGTGGTCCCGCCCGCGCCCGGCATCCGCGAGCCCGTCGCGGACGAGCCGCAGACGCCGATGGACGACTTCCTGGCCGCCGCCCGCGCCGAACGCTTCGACCTGGCGCTGCAACTGCACGGCGGCGGGGGCAACTCCAACCCGATCGTCGGCGCGCTCGGCGCGCGGGTCACCGCCGGGCTGCGCGCCGAGGACGCCCCGCCGCTGGACCGGTGGATCCGCTACGTCTACTACCAGCACGAGGTGCTGCGCTACCTGGAGGTGGTCGGCCTGGTCGGCGCGCCACCCGCCGGGATCGTCCCCACGCTGGCGGTCACCGCCGCCGACCGGGCCGAGGCCGACGGGGTGCTCGGCCCGCCGGGGCGGCCCCGGGTGGCCCTGCACCCGGGGGCCACCGACACGCGGCGGCGCTGGCCGGCCGGACGGTTCGCCGAGGTCGCCCGCGCCCTGGCCGGCGACGGCTACGAGGTGCTGGTCACCGGCACCCCCGCCGAACGGGACGTGGTGGACCGGGTGGTCGCGGCGGCCGGCGTGCCGGTGCGCCCGCTCGTCGGCGCGCTCGGCCTCGGCGGGCTCGCCGCCTGCTACGCCGGCTGCGCGCTGGTGGTCTCCAACGACACCGGCCCGCTGCACCTGGCCGGCGCCGTCGGCACCCCCACGGTGGGGGTCTACTGGATCGGCAACCTGATCAACGGGGGGCACCTGCTGCGCGGCCGGCACCGCCCGATCGCCTCCTGGACGGTGCGCTGCCCGGTCTGCGGCGTCGACTGCACCCCCGGGATCTACCCGCACCGCCCCGGCGACGGCGAGTGCCCGCACCGGGACTCGTTCGTCGCCGACGTGCCGGCGATCGAGGTGCTGGAGGCGGCCCACGACCTGCTGGCCGGGTAAGGAAGGGCCCCCTGTTAACGCATTCGGTCGAGAAGGGTCCCCTTCTCACACCCGCTCGGGGGAGTCGGCGAGCACGACCTCCCACGCCTCGACGTCCCGCTCGGTGACCGTGGTCGGCGACTCCAGGTGGTAGGCGCCGCTGGGCAGGACGCCCGCGCCGCCGTGGCGCTCCAGCACCGCGAGCTGGGCGGCCACGTCCTCGCCTTGGTGGTTGGGCTGCACCCGCCGCCAGAAGTCGAAGCCGCCCGAGTCGACCAGCGCCGCCCGGTCGTACAGCACGCACCCGCCGACCCAGGAGACCTTGTACGCCCGCCACGCCCCCGCCGGCAGGCGCAGCCCCGCGGTGACGTGCAGCAGGTTCGCCGCCGAGTGGATCGACGCCCGCTGCCACTGCGGGGTGCCGGGGCGGACGCGCTCCGGCACCGGCCGGCCCGCCCACTCCTCGTAGTGCCGGTGGGTCTGCGGCCGGACGTCGTCGACGTACGACAGCCCGTGCACCGCGTTGCCGACGAAGCCGCAGCCCAGCTCGCCGATCGCGGTGACCAGCCGGCGCAGGGTGCCCGGCTCCAGCCAGACGTCGTCGTCGAGGCAGAGCACGTACCGGGCGACCGAGGCGGCCAGCAGGTACGCCCGGTGCTCGGCCAGCCCCCGCCGCGGCAGCCGCCGGGTCAGCAGCACCGGGTGGCCCCGGTGGCGCAGCGCCCGCACCATCGTCGCGGCGGCCGGGTGGGCGTACGCGGGGTCCCCGTCGGACTGGTCGCTGACCACCACGCCGAACCCGGCGACGCCCTCCTGGGCGGCCAGCCCGGCGAGGGTGACCGCCAGCTCGGCGGGCCGGTTGCGGGTCGGGATCAGCACGTCGAGCTGCCGCCCGCGGCGGAACCCGTCGGCCGTGCCGGGGTCGAGCGGTCGGTCGACGCGACCCGAGGCGGGGGAGGCCGGTCGGTTCACGCCGGCCGGCCCGGCGTCGACGCCCGGGAACCGCGCGCGTCCACCTGCTCCGGCTCGACCGGCACGGCCGCGTGGCGGCGCGCGTCCACCTGCTCCGCCTCGCCCGGGACAGCCGGTCGGCCGCGCGCGTCCACCCGCTCCGGCCCGCCCGGCACGGTCCCGTGGCCGTGCGCCCGGATGCGGTCGATGATCGCGGAGGTGGACCGGTCGGGCACGTAGCCGAGGGTGCGGACCTGTCCGCCGAGCCGGCGCACCAGCGGGGCCTCCGGCACCATCTCCGGCGGGTAGTCGCCGCCCTTGACGTACACGTCGGGGCGGACGACCTCGATCAGGCCCGCCGGGGAGTCCTCCTCGAAGATCACCACGTGGTCCACGCAGGCCAGGGCGGCGAGCAGGGCGACCCGGTCCTCCACCGGGTTGACCGGCCGGTCCGGGCCCTTCAACCGGCGTACGCTGCCGTCGGAGTTGACCGCCACCACCAGTAGGTCCCCGAGGGCCCGCGCCTGCTCCAGGTAGCGCACGTGCCCCGGGTGCAGCACGTCGAAGCAGCCGTTGGTGAAGACCACCGCCCGGCCCGCGCCGCGCTGGGTCTCCACGATGGCCGCCAGCTCGTCCGGGGCCACCAGCACGGGGTGCCCGGCGTCGTCGCCGCGCGCGCCGAGCGCGTGCAGCAGGTCCTCCCGTCGGCACACGCAGGTGCCGGTGTCCGACACGGTGATGGTGGCGGCGAGCTGGGCGAGCTGCGCGGCGGTCGGCAGGGGCGCGGCGGCGGCCAGCGCCAGCGTCATCGCGGCCAGGTAGGCGTCCCCCGCGCCGACGGCGTGGCTCGCCGGGACCGGGGTGCTGTGGCTGCGCCGGGAGGCGCCGTCCGCGCCGCCGACCACCGCGCCCTCGGTGTCCAGGGTCACCGCGACCACGTCCGCCCCGGTGTGCGCGCGCAGCTCGGCGAGGCGGGCCTCGGCCAGCACGGCCCGGTCCACCCCCTCGCCGGCCAGCGCGCTCACGGTGACGCCGGTCCCGGTGACGCTGAGCCCGTCGCCGGTCATCGCCACCCGGTCCTCGCCGGGCGTCGGCTCGCCGGTCCCGCCGGTGGGCGGGCCGAGCGGCGCCCCGGCCGGCGGCGGCGCGGCCTCCGGGACTCCGGCCCCCGGGACTCCGGTCCCCGGGACTCCGGTCCCCGGGACTCCGGCCCCCGGCACTCCGGCCCCCGGGACTCCGGCCCCCGGCGCTCCGGCCCCCGGCATCCCGGCCGGCGCGGAGACCGCCGGGGAACCCGCCGCGCCCGGCGCGGTGCCCACGCTCAGCTCCGAGGGCCCGTCCGTAGGGTCGGCCGCCGGGTGGTCCAGGTGCAGGTGCGAGTCGGTACGCGAGGCGGCGCGGGCGAGCAGCCGGGTCGCCTCCGCGAAGCTCGGGGTGACCACGGTCGGCGCGAGCCCCCGCCAGTCGGCCAGGTCGTGCGCGTCGAGGGCGATCGTGGCGTACCGGTCGCGGGCGGCGACCAGCCAGGCGCGGACGGGCGCGGGCAGCGCGCCCAGCCCGTAGTCGCAGACGACCAGGGTGGGCGTCTCGCCACCGGCGGCGGCCCGCAGCTCCTCGGTGGCGCATTCCAGGGCGGTCAGCAGCCGCTGCACCCCGTCGGTGTCGAGCGCGTCGTCGGGGCCGCCGGAGTCCTCGCGCAGCAGGATCTGGTTGCCGGCGAGCATCCGCCGCTTCACCGGGGTGTGCCGGCCGGGCTGGGCGACCGTGCGGTCCCAGACCCCGGCCCGGTCGAGGCAGTCGTGCAGCTCGTCCCCGGCGACGTCCGCGCCGACCGGGGCGACCAGCACCGCCCGTCCGCCGAGGGCGGCCACGTTGACGGCGGTGTTCGCCGCCCCGCCGGCCGCCGAGATGCGCCGGCGCAGGGTGAGGACGGGGGCCGGGGCCTCCCGGCAGAGCCGGTCGGACTCGGCGAACCGCCACTCGTCGAGCATGGCGTCGCCGATCACCAGCACGGGACGACCCAGCCAGCTCTCCACGACGGTGGCGAGCCGGCGCTCTTCCGCTGCTGCTCCTGCCATGTCACCCCGGGTCCCCCCGACCCGTGCGATCAAACCTGGCCGGTTTCGGGCGGCGGGCCCCGGGAACCGTCCAGAGGAACCCCGGAGAGGAGACACGACATGGCAGCGACGACACTGCGCGGCAGGCGGATCGCCTTCCTGGCCACCGACGGCGTGGAGGAGGTCGAGTACACCCGACCACGCGAGGCGGTCGAGAACGCCGGGGCGACGGCTGAGCTGGTCTCGCTCAAGCCGGGCAAGATCCAGGCATTCGACCATCTGGACCACGGCGGGACGTACGACGTGGAGGTGACCGTGGCCGACGCGGACGCCGACCGGTACGACGGCCTGGTGCTGCCCGGCGGGGTGGCGAACCCGGACTTCCTGCGCACCGACCCCGACGCGGTCCGGTTCGTGAGGGCGTTCTTCGACGCCGGCAAGCCGGTCGGGGTGATCTGCCACGGCCCGTGGACGCTGGTCGAGGCGGACGTGGTGCGGGGCCGCCGGATCACCTCGTGGCCGAGCCTGCGCACCGACCTGACGAACGCGGGCGCGACCTGGGTCGACGAGCCGGTCGTCACGGACGACGGGCTGGTCAGCAGCCGCAAGCCGGACGACCTGCCGGCCTTCTGCGCCAAGATCGTCGAGGAGTTCGCCGAGGGCCGGCACTGAGCGCGGCACGCTTCTTCCCGCCCGGCCGGCATGATCCGCGCCGGGCGGGATAGAAGGCGGGATGACCACGCAAGAAAGCCCGGTGTTGCACCCCCGGCAGCTACGCCTGCTCATGTTCGGCCTGATGACGGGCATGCTGCTCGCCGCGCTGGACCAGACCATCGTCGGCACGGCGCTGCCCACCATCGTCGGCGAGCTGGGCGGGATCGACCACTACTCGTGGGTGGTCACCGCGTACCTGCTCGCCTCCACCGCCTCCACCCCGCTGTACGGCAAGATGGCCGACCTGTACGGCCGCCGGCCGGTGTTCCTCTTCTCCATCGGGACGTTCCTGCTCGGCTCGCTGCTCGCCGGGCTGTCGCAGGACATGACCCAGTTGATCGTGACCCGGGGCGTGCAGGGCCTCGGCGCGGGCGGCCTGATGACGCTCGCCTTCACGATCATCTCGGACGTGGTGTCGCCCCGGGAACGCGGTCGCTACCAGGGCCTGTTCGGGGCGGTGTTCGGCATCGCCTCGGTGGCCGGGCCGCTGGTCGGCGGCTACTTCGCCGAGGCCAACTGGCGGTGGATCTTCTACCTGAACGTGCCGCTGGCGATCCTGGCCATCGTGGTCTGCTACCACGTCATGCGGCTCATCCCGTTCCAGCGGCGGGAGCACGCGATCGACTGGCTCGGCGCGGCGCTGCTGGTCGCCGGGGTGAGCTGCCTGCTGCTCGCGCTGAGCTGGGGCGGCACCTCGTACGCCTGGGGCTCCGCCGTGATCATCGGGCTGTTCGCGGCCGGTGCGGTGCTGGGCGGGCTCTTCCTGCTCCAGGAGGCCCGGGTTGCCGAGCCGATCCTGCCGCTGCGGCTGTTCCGCAGCCGGACGTTCGCGCTGGCCAACGGGGCGGGTTTCGTCCTCGGCCTGGTGATGTTCGGGTCGATCATCTTCATCCCGCTGTATCTCCAGATCGTCAAGGGCGCCTCGCCGACCCGCAGCGGCCTGCTCATGCTGCCGATGATGGCCGGCATCATCGTCACCTCGATCCTCACCGGCCGGGCGATGACCCGGATCGGCCGGTACAAGTGGTTCCCCGTCGCCGGGTCGGCGGTGCTGCTCGTCGGCATGCTGCTGTTCACCCGCCTGGCCGTCGACACGTCGCTGTGGCTGGCGTTCGGCTACCTGACGGTCATCGGCGTCGGGCTGGGGCTGTCGATGCAGTCGCTGATCCTCGCCGTACAGAACTCGGTGGGCCCCCGCGACCTCGGCGCGGGCACCTCCTCGGCGACGTTCTTCCGGTCGCTGGGCGGCTCGTTCGGGGTGGCGATCCTCGGTGCGGTGCTGTCGTCCCGGCTCGCCGACCAGCTCGCCGCCCGGATGCCGGCCGCGCTCGCGCAGCTCCCGCCGCAGCAGCGGGCGGCGGTGCTGGCCGGCGGCGGGAACAACGTGTCGATCAACGACCCGGCGACGATCCTGGCCCTGCCCGGCCCGGTGCGCGCCGCCATCCAGGCCGCCTTCGTGGAGTCGCTGCACCTGGTCTTCCTCACCACCGGGCTGATCGCCGTCGTGGCGGTGCTGGTGACCCTGGCGCTGCCGAACGAGAAGCTGCGCGGGGCGGGGCCGCGCGGCGCGGCGGGCGGGGCCGACCCGCTGGGCGGGAAGGCTCCCGCCCCGGGCGGCAAGCCGCTGGCGAAGGAGTCGCGGGCGGAGGCCGCCGCCGAGATGGAGGCCAAGAGCCAGACGATGCTGTGAGCCCCGCCCCGCCCCTTCCCGGGCGTGGTGGAGCCGGGCGGCCGGGCCCCGGCCCCCGGCTACTTGAGGATGAGGCGGTTGGCCTGCTCGAAGACGTCCAGGTCGGCGAGGGTCTCGGTGACGGAGGCCGACAGCGGGGCGGGGAACCGGTCGCGGTGGAAGAAGCCGGCGTCGGTGGTCTCGTCGGTGACCCGGACCAGCTCGCCGTCCCAGTCCTCGACGCGGAAGGCGACGGTGAAGAGCTGGTAGGTATGGCCGAACATGTTGGTGGTGATCCGGTCCGGTCCGGTGTAGAGGGCGAACGCCCCCACCCGCAGGGCGCGCAGCCCCGTCTCCTCGCGCACCTCGCGCACCGCGCAGTCGGCGATCGACTCGCCCAGCTCCATCGCGCCGGCCGGCATGGCCCAGTGGCCGTTGTCGGAGCGTTGGATCAGCAGCACCCGGCCGGCGCTGTCGCGGACCACCGCGCGAGCGCCGACGAACATCAGGGTGCGGTCACCGGCGAGGGCGCGAAGCTGCCCCACGTACGAGTCGGCCCAGGAGATGCTCACCCGGACAACCTAACGGGGGTTCCCAACGGATGACCGCCGACACTAGCTTGTTACCCATGCGTAGCACGATGATGGACGCCCCGCTCCAGGTCGCCCGGATCCTCGAACACGGCGCCACGGTGCACGGCGCCGCCGAGGTGGTCACCTGGACCGGCGGCGAGCCGCGGCGCATGTCGTACGCCGAGGTGGGGCGGGCGGCGGCCCGGCTGGCCCACGCGCTGCGCGACGAGTGCGGGGTGACCGGCGACGAGCGGGTCGCCACGTTCATGTGGAACAACAACGAGCACCTGGTGGCCTACTTCGCGGTGCCCAGCATGGGCGCGGTGCTGCACACGCTGAACCTGCGGCTCTTCCCCGACCAGGTCGCCTACATCGCCAACCACGCGCAGGACCGGGTGGTGCTCGTCGACTCGACGCTGATCCCGCTGCTGGCCCGGGTCATCGGCGAGCTGGCCACGGTGCGGCACGTGGTGGTCGTCGGCGGGGGCGACCCCGCCCCGCTGGTGGCGGCGGCGGGCGACCGGATCGCCGTACACCACTGGGACGCCCTGCTGGCCGGCAAGCCTGAGGTCTTCGACTGGCCGGAGGTCGACGAGCGCGACGCCGCCGCCCTCTGCTACACCTCCGGGACCACCGGCAACCCCAAGGGGGTGGCCTACTCGCACCGGTCGATCTACCTGCACTCGTTGCAGATCTGCATGCCGGAGGGGTTCGGCCTCGGGCCGACCGACCGGGAGCTGGCCATCGTGCCGATGTTCCATGCGATGTCCTGGGGGCTGCCGTACGCGGCGTTCCTCTCCGGCGCGTCGCTGATCATGCCGGACCGGTTCCTCCAGGCCGCCCCCATCGCCGCGATGATCGCCGCCGAGCGGCCCACCCTGGCCGGCGCGGTGCCGACCATCTGGACCGACCTGCTGGCCCACCTCGACGCGCACGACGTCGACACCTCCTCGCTGAAGGAGGTCATCGTCGGCGGCTCGGCCTGCCCGCCCGCCCTCATGCACGCGTTCGACGAGCGGCACCACGTCGACGTGATCCACGCCTGGGGGATGACCGAGATGTCCCCGCTGGGCTCGGTGGCCCGGCCGCCGGCGGGGGCGACCGGCGAGGACGCCTGGCGCTACCGGTACACGCAGGGCCGCGTCCCGGCCGGGGTGGCCGCGCGGATCGTGGGCCCGCTGGGCGAGCCGCTGCCCGCCGACGCCACCTCCGTCGGGGAGCTGGAGGTCCGGGGGCCGTGGGTGACCGCCCGGTACGTCGGCGACGACGCCCCGGACGAGGAGAAGTTCCGCGACGGCTGGCTGCGCACGGGCGACGTCGGGACGCTGTCGCCCGACGGCTACCTCACCCTCACCGACCGGGCGAAGGATGTGATCAAGTCCGGCGGCGAGTGGATCTCCTCGGTCGAGCTGGAGAACGCCCTGATGGCCCACCCGGCGGTGCTGGAGGCCTGCGTGGTGGGCGTGCCGGACGAGCGCTGGGACGAGCGGCCCCTGGCCACGGTGGTGGTCCGCGAGGGCGCCGAGGTGACCGCCGAGGAGCTGCGCGACTTCCTGGCCGGCTCGGTGGCGCGCTGGCAGCTGCCGGAACGGTGGGCGTTCGTCGAGGCGGTGCCGAAGACCAGCGTCGGCAAGTTCGACAAGAAGGTCGTCCGGTCCCGGTACGCCGAGGGGGGCCTGACTGTCCGGGAGTTGACGACGCCGTAACAATTTCAGGCGCACCGCCGCCTGAATGGGCAGGGAAGTACTCCTAGACCTCCCTCCCCCCAAGGGCGGCCCCGGCGTTCGCACCGCGCCGGGGCCGCCCGCCCAGGGGCGGTTCACCCGCCCCTCCATTCTTGCGAAACTTGTTCGGCTCTGTCCTGGCGACGGGGAAAACAGCCGGTGAACGCCCCACTCCGGTGCCGGCCCGGTCGACGCCCGCGCCCTACCCGGCGTCCGTCTCCCCGGCCGTCGTGACCAGCACCTTGCCGACCACCGAGTGCTCCACCGCCGCGTGGGCCGCCGCCGTCGCGGCCAGCGGGTGACGGTGCAGCGGCAGCCCGGCCTCCGCGCCCACCCGGATGCCGCCCTGCGCGGCGGCCGCCGACACGTCGGCGACGGCCTGCGCCTTGGCCGCCGCCGGGGCGGTGTAGACCAGCACGAACTGCCAGCGGGCGTTGGGGGCCATCAGCGGCCGGATCGGCAGCGTCACCTCGCCCCCGCCGTCGTCGGCGTAGACACAGACCGCCCCGCCGGCACGCAGCACCCGCACGTCGGTCGCCGCGTTGCGCGCCGCCGACACCTCGACGATCGTGTGCACGCCGTCCGGGGCGATCCTGCGGACCTCCTCGACGACGTCCTGCTCCCGGTAGTTCACGACGAACGACGCGCCGGCCGCCGCCGCGAGGTTGGCCTTCTCCGCGCTGCTGACGGTGGCGACGACGGTGGCGTCGGCCCAGCGGGCGAGCTGGATCGCCGCGTTGCCGACCGCGCCCGCCCCGCCCTGCACCAGCACGGTGTGGTCGGCGAGCGCCCCGGGGTGCAGCCGGCCCGGCATCGTCTCCCCGGCGGTGAGGCAACGGTGCGCGGTGAGGAACGGGATGCCCAGGGCCGCCCCCACGTCGAAGGAGGCGTCGCCGAGGGGCACCGCCTGCCGGACCGGCACCACCGTGTACTCGGCGGCGGTGCCCCACGGGCGTTGCCAGGCGGCCTCCCAGAGCCACACCCGCTCGCCGATCAGGTGCCGGTCGACCCCCGCCCCGACGGCCTCCACCACCCCGGCGCCGTCCTGGCCGGGGATCTGCCAGCCCGCCGGCGGGGGCGTGGCCCGGCGGGCCTTCCAGTCGGTCGGGTTCACCCCGGAGACGGCCACCCGGACGAGCACCTCGCCGGGCCCCGGCTCCGGCACCGGCCGGTCGACCAGGCGCAGCACCGAGGCGTCGCCGTTGCTCTCGTACACGATTGCCCGCATCGCCGTCGCTCCTCACCCTCGCCTGCGGCGGGCCCGTCGCGGACCCGTCCCCGGTCCGCTACCCGGGTGATCTCGCTTCATTCCGATCCCACCCGCCACCGGCACCGTATAACCAGGTACACGGAGGTAGGGGAGTGCTGATGCGGGACAAACCGGTGACGGGCGTGACGCCGCCCCCGACGGGCCGGGCCGCGCCGGGGGCAGCCCGGCCGGTGCCGGGCGCGGACCGGCCGAGTTCGGGGGCGGGACGCCTCGCACCGCCGCGTGCCGAACCACCGCGCCCAGCATCACCGCGTCCGGAACCACCGCGTCCGGAACCACCGCCGGCCCCCGGGGATCCGGCCGGGCGGCGGCTGCCGTGGACGAGCCGGAGCCGGGCGATCTGAGCCCGGCGCGGGGGCGGGGTGGCCATCCGGCCGGCTCCACCGCCCGCGCCGGGCCGGCCTACGCGGCCGGCTTCAGCACCACCTTCGAGTAGCCGGCCTCGCGCTTGTCGAAGCGCTGGTACGCCTCCGGCGCGTCGGCCAGCGGCAGCTCCTTGCTCACCACGAAGCTCGGCTTCGCCCGCCCCGCCATGATCATGTTCCGCAGGTACTCGTTGTACGACTTCACGTTGGCCTGCCCCGTCCCCATCCGCAGGCCCTTCTCGAAGAACTTGCCGACCTTGAACACCAGTTCGCCCCGGCCCGCCCGCTCGTCCGGCGCGCCCGGGTCGTGCGCCAGGTACAGCCCGACCACCCCGAGCGACCCGGTCGGCCGGACGACCTCCACGAGGCTGTTCAGCACCGCCGCCGGGTGCTCCTCGCCGCCCGCCCCGGACGCCTGGTAGCCCACCGCGTCCACTCCCCGGTCGGTGCCGACCCCGTCGGTCTGCTCGCGGATCTGCTCCACGGGGTCGCCGGCGGTGAAGTCGACCGGGATCGCGCCGATCGACTCGGCCAGCCGCAGCCGGTCGGGGACCTTGTCCACCAGGAACACCTCGGCCGCGCCCATCAGCAGCGCCGAGTACGCGGCCATCAGCCCCACCGGCCCGCCGCCCATCACGGTGATGTTCTCGCCGGGGCGCAGCCCGGTCATCGCCACCCCGTGATACCCGGTCGGGAAGATGTCGGCAAGCATCGCGAAGTCGTTCTCGTGCTCCGTGCCGGGCGGCAGCCGCAGGCAGTTGAAGTCGGCGAACGGCACCCGCAGGTACTCGGCCTGCCCGCCCCGGTACGGCCCCATCGCGACGTAGCCGTACGCGCCCCCGGCGAAGCCCGGGTTCACCGTGAGGCAGAACCCCGTCTTCCCCTCCCGGCAGTTGCGGCAGAACCCGCACGCCACGTTGAACGGCATCGAGACCCGGTCGCCCTTGCGGATGTGCACGACCCCGGGCCCGACCTCCTCCACCACGCCCATGTTCTCGTGGCCGAAGACGATGCCCGGCTCGGCCAGCGTGCGGCCCTCGTACATGTGCAGGTCCGAGCCGCAGATCGCGGTCGTGGTGATCCTGACGATCACGTCGTTCGGCGCCTCGATCCGCGGATCGGGGACCTCGTTCACCGCCACCTCGTGCGGCCCCTGGTACACCACAGCCCTCATGCCACCGACGGTAGGTGGGCAAGCCGGGTGAAGACCGCGATTCAGGCAGACCGGTCGGCCGATCCGCCTGATCCGTCGGCCCGGCCCCGTGGCCGCGCCGCCGGCCCGCAGTCAGCCGAGGTCGGCGACGACCTCCGGCGTCAGGTCACCCACCGCCGGCAGCACCACGGCCGCGAGCGCCTCGGCGTCCGGATCCAACGGGTACGCCCCGTGCGGCACCGCCACCACCCGCATCCCCGCCGCGGCGGCGGACCGCACCCCGTTCGAGGAGTCCTCCACCGCCACGCAGCGCGTCGGATCGACGCCGAGCCGCCGGGCCACCTCCAGGTAGACGTCCGGGGCCGGCTTGCCCCGCTCGGTCTCCTCCGTCGACAGGGTCGCGCCGAACGCCTCCGTCAGGCCCGTCGCCGCCAGCGCCGCCGCGATCAGCCGCGTCGGCGAGGAGCTGGCCAGCCCCAACGGCCACCGCGCCGCCAGCCGGCGCACCACCTCGTCGGCCCCGTCGATCACCGGTACGCGCTCGGCGTACCGCCGGGCCATCTCGTCGACCACCTCGACGGCCACCTGCTCGGCCGTCCGGTCGACGCCCAGCTCGCCGCTGAGGTAGCGGGCCCACTCGCCCGTGCTCATCCCCATCAGCCGCCGCTGGGTGTCGGGCTGCCAGGTGCCGCCGTGCGTCGCCACGTACGCCCGGCGCACCTCCTCCCAGACCGGCTCGGAGTCCACGATCACGCCGTCCAGGTCGAAGACCACCGCATCCGCCACGGCACCATCCTGCCCGAACCGCCGGCAGCCCGCCCTCCGGGGCGGCCCGCTACCGGCCTCGTCGGCGGCGGGTGGTCCGCCACCGGCAGCTCGGCGGCGGGTGGCCCGCCACCGGCCGCCCGGCCGGCGGTCCGGCGGCGTGCGCCGCGACCCCGGGGTGTCAGGCCGGCAGCGGCGGCAGGCGGATCGGGTTCTCCGGCGGGATCACCGTGTGCCCGGCCCGGGCCAACGGCTCCAGCAGCTCCCGCAGCCGGTCGGTGCGCTCCGCGCCGAGCGCCTGCCACGGGTGCAGGGCGGCCACGTCCGTGGCGTCCTCGACCGCCCGGAACTCCGCCCGGCCGTGCTCGGTCGGCTTCCCGTCGCCGGTCAGCCAGCCGCGCTCGGCGAGCCGCCCGGCCGCCGCCTCCCACTCCTGCGGCGACCAGCCCCGGCCCAGCAGGTTCAGCTCCGGCATGCCCTCGGCGACCCGCCAGGCGAGCGTCTCCACCGGGTCCAGGCCGGCGGCGACCAGCGCCGCGATGTGCCCGTCGCCCCGGTGCTCCCGCAGCGTCGTCGCGGCCTGCCACAGCCGGGCCAGCGGGTATTCGGCGGCCGGCAGGGCGGCGTTGGCCGCACCCAGCACCCGGCCCTCCGGCCGCGCCGCGCCGGCGGCCTCCTCCAGCAGCTCGGCGGCCTCGGCGAGGTGCCGCTCCGGCAGCTCGTACGCCAGCTCCGCCAGCGCCTGCACGGCACCGGTGAGCCGGGCCCGCAGCGCCTCGGCCGGGGTCACGAGCTGCCACACCGCCGGCACCGCCCGCGCCACCACGGGCGGGGCGAAGCTGAAGAACGCGGCCACCACCGGGGCGGCCTCCACGGCGCCCAGCGGGGCGACCCGGCCCGCGAAGTAGCCCCGCCAGAAGCCGCGCAGCCCGACCGCCTCGAACGCCGCCCGCGCCCGCGGATGGAAGTAGGTCACGGTGTGCACCGGCTCGAAGTGCGTCCACATCAGCCGGGCGAGCCCCGGATCGTCCAGCGCCGCCACGTGCACCTCCGCGTCGATGGGGTCACCGTGCGGCGGGCGGGACCGCCCACGGTGACCCCGAACCTACTGGTCGTAGGCGACGGGAAGAAGACTCCTGTGAACTACCGCACCAGGTGCGGGCTACTGCGCGGCGAGCACGTCGACGACGAACCGCAGCGGGCCGGCCGGCCGGCCGCCCGAGGAGTCGTTGCCGTACGCCAGGTCGGCGGGGATGTCGAGCTGGACCCGGCTGCCCACCTTGACCCCGACGAGCCCCTGGTCCCAACCCTTGATGACCTGGCCGACGCCGATCGGGAAGGTGGCCGGCTGGCCGCTGTTCCAGGAGGCGTCGAACTCCTTGCCGTCGGCGTAGAACACGCCCACGTAGTTGGTGGTGATCTGCTGCCCGGACTTCACCGCCGCGCCCTTGCCCTCGATCAGCGTCTTGACGGTGAGCTTCTTCAGCTCGCCCTTGCCCGCCTCGACCTTCGGCTTGGTGGCCAGTGCCGGGTCCGACCCCTCGGGAAGCTGCGGGGCGGGCGGCGCGCTGGGGGGCTGCTCCTCGGCCGGCGCGGTCGCCGACGGGGCGGAGGCCACCTCCTCCGGCGCGTCGTCCTTACCCTGGTTGACCACCACGAAAACGGTGATCAGCACGCCGACGACGGCGACACCGGCGAGCGCGCCGACGATCGACTGGAGGCGGCGCTTCTTCTCGGCGGCCTTCTTCGCCGCCAGCTGGGCGGCCAGCCGGCGCTCCGCCTTGCCCGGGCCCTGGCCCGCCGACCGGTTCTGCACACGCTCGCTCACGTCGACTCCCTGATCAAGAGGTGGGGGGCCCGGCGGCCGCTGCCGAGGCCAGCGCACACGGTACCCGCCCTGCTGCCCACGGTGCTGCCTCGGCCGCCACCCGTACCGGTCCGGCGGGCTGCGGTTGCCGGCGCGCGGGCGTCGACGGGGGTAGTTTTTCGACCATGGCGATCCTCACCGAAGAAGACCTGGCCCTGCTGGCCGAACCGCAGCTCGCCCACGTGGCCACCATCGAGCCCGACGGCAGCCCGCACGTCACGCCGGTCTGGGTGGACACGGACGGCGAGCACATCGTGTTCAACACCGCCAAGGGCCGGCAGAAGTACAACAACATCCAGCGGAACCCGGTCGTGGCCGTCTCCGTGGTGGACAAGGCCAACGACTTCCGCACCCTGTGGGTCAAGGGCACCGCCGAGTTCGTCGAGGAGGGGGCCGACGCGCACATCGACAGGATGGCGCAGAAATATCTCGGCCAGGAGACCTACCCGTTCGGGCAGCCCGGCGAGGTGCGGGTGATCGTCCGGATCACCCCCACCCAGAAGCTCGGCCGCGGCTGACCCCGCTTGCAAGGAAGGGCCCCTTCTTAACAGGCTGCGGTGAGAAGGGGACCCTTCTCTACCGGATGCGTTAACAAGGGGCCCTTCCTTACCCCCCGACGTACGCGGCCAGGTGCTCGCCCGTGAGCGTGGAGCGGGCGGCGGCCAGGTCGGCCGGAGTGCCCTCGAAGACGATCCGGCCCCCGTCGTGGCCCGCCCCGGGGCCGAGGTCGACGATCCAGTCGGCGTGCGCCACGACCGCCAGGTGGTGCTCGACGACGATCACCGACTTGCCGGCGTCGACGAGCCGGTCGAGCAGCCCCAGCAGCTGCCCGACGTCGGCGAGGTGCAGGCCGGCGGTCGGCTCGTCGAGGACGTAGACGCCGCCCTGGGTGCCCAGGTGGGTGGCCAGCCTGAGCCGCTGCCGCTCGCCGCCGGAGAGCGTGCTGAGCGGCTGGCCCAGGGTGAGATACCCGAGCCCCACGTCGGCGAGGCGGTCGAGGACCGCCCGCGCGGCCGGCGTACGGGCCTCGCCGGCGGCGAAGAACTCCCGCGCCTCGGCCACCGGCATCGCCAGCACCTCGGCGATGTCCCGGCCGCCGAGGCGGTGTTCCAGCACCGACGCCTCGAACCGCCGCCCCTCGCACTCCTCGCACACCGTCGCGACCCCGGCCATCACCGCCAGGTCCACGTAGACCACGCCCGCGCCGTTGCAGCCGGGGCAGGCGCCCTCCGAGTTGGCGCTGAACAGCGCCGGCTTCACGCCGTTGGCCTTCGCGAACGCCTTGCGGACCGGGTCGAGCAGCCCGGTGTACGTCGCCGGGTTGCTCCGCCGCGAGCCCCGGATCGGGCTCTGGTCGACCGACACGACCCCCGCGCCGGCCGGGATCGAGCCGTGCACCAGCGAGCTCTTGCCCGAGCCGGCCACGCCGGTGACGACGACGAGCACGCCGAGCGGGATGTCGACGTCGACGTCGCGCAGGTTGTGCGTCGACGCGCCCCGGATCGGCAGCCGGCCCGTGGGCGTGCGTACCGTCTCCTTCAGGGCGACCCGGTCGGCGAGGTGACGGCCGGTCGCGGTGCCGCTGGCCCGCAGCCCCTCGACGGTGCCCTCGTAGCAGACGGCCCCGCCGGCCGCGCCCGCGCCGGGCCCCAGGTCGACGACGTGGTCGGCGATGGCGACGGTGTCCGGTTTGTGCTCCACGACGAGCACCGTGTTGCCCTTGTCCCGCAGCCGCAGCAGCAGGTCGTTCATCCGCCTGACGTCGTGCGGGTGCAGGCCCGTCGTGGGCTCGTCGAAGACGTACGTGACGTCGGTGAGCGGGGAGCCGAGGTGCCGCAGCATCTTCACCCGCTGCGCCTCGCCGCCCGACAGCGTGCCCGACGGCCGGTCCAGCGACAGGTAGCCCAGCCCGATCTCCACGAACGAGGCGAGGGTCTGGTGCAGCTTGTCCAGCAGCGGCGCCACCGACGGCTCGTCGAGGCCACGCACCCATCCGGCCAGGTCGCTGATCTGCATGGCGCAGGCGTCGGCGATGTTGACGCCGCCGATCCGGGCGGCGCGGGCGGCCTCGCTGAGCCGGGTGCCGCCGCACTCCGGGCACGCGGTGAAGGTGACCGCCCGGTCCACGAACGCGCGGACGTGCGGCTGCATCGCCTCCCGGTCCTTGGCGAGGAACGACTTGCGGATCTTGGGGATCAGTCCCTCGTACGTGAGGTTGACGCCCTCCACCTTCACCCGGGTCGGCTCCCGGTGCAGGAAGTCGTGCCGCTCCTGCGCCGTGAACTCGCGGATCGGCTTGTGCGGGTCGAGGAACCCCGACTCGGCGTAGACCCGCACCGTCCAGAAGCTGTCGGCCTTCCAGCCGGGGATGGTGATCGCGCCCTGGGCGATCGACAACGAGTCGTCGAAGAGCTGGGTGAGGTCGAGGTCGGAGACCGTGCCCCGGCCCTCGCAGCGCGGGCACATGCCGCCGGTGCGGGTGAAGGTCTGCCGCACGGTCCGGCCGCCGCCGCGCTCCACCGTGATCGCGCCGCTCGCCCGCACCGACGGCACGTTGAAGGAGAACGCGGCCGGCGGCCCGACGTGCGGCCGCCCCAGCCGGCTGAACAGGATGCGCAGCATCGCGTTGGCGTCGGTGACGGTGCCGACCGTCGAGCGCACATCGCCGCCCAGCCGCTGCTGGTCGACGACGATCGCCGTGGTCAGCCCGTCGAGCACGTCGACCTCGGGCCGGGCCAGGGTCGGCAGGAAGCCCTGCACGAAGGCGCTGTACGTCTCGTTGATCAGCCGCTGCGACTCCGCCGCGATGGTGCCGAACACCAGCGAGCTCTTGCCGGAGCCGGACACGCCGGTGAACACGGTGAGCTGCCGCTTCGGCAGGTCGACGCTGACGTCCTTGAGGTTGTTCTCCCGGGCGCCCCGCACCCGGATCAGGTCGTGCCCCCGGGTGACGCCCGGCGCGGTCGGCCCCGGCCCCGTTGCCGCTGCCATGCTCAGCGCCGCTCCTGGATCCGGACGAGGTTGCCGGCGGGGTCGCGGAAGGCGCAGTCGCGCACCCCGTACGGCTGCTCGGTCGGCTCCTGGACGACCTCGGCGTCGCTGGCCTGGATCTTCTCGAAGACGCCGTCCAGGTCGGGCGTGGCCAGCAGGATCCAGCCGTACGTCCCCTTCGCCATCATCTCGGCGATCATGCGCCGCTCGTCGTCGGTGATGCCCGGGTCGACGGCCGGCGGGGCCAGGAGGATGCTGGTGCCGGGCTGGCCGGCGGGGCCGACGGTGATCCAGCGCATGGTGCCGGTGCCGACGTCGTTGCGGACCTCGAAGCCGAGCACGTCGCGGTAGAACGCGAGGGACTCCTCCGGGTCGGTGTGCGGCAGGAAGCTCGTGTGGATGGTGATGTCCATGCCGATGACGCTAGTTGCGGCCGACTGACCTGCGCTTCTTGATTCCTGATCGGTCCGGCCGCCGCCGTTCCTCCAGCGTCGGGCGGAGCTATGCGGGCACCGGGGTCAGGACGACGATCGCGGTCTCCCGGCCCCGGTGGGCGGCGAGGCCGTCGAGGTCGCCGTAGCCCTGGTAGCCGTGCAGCGCCGACCACAGCCGGTCGCGCTCCGCGCCGGTGGCCCGGTGGGCGGTCACCTCGCGGGACCCGCCGCCGAGGTCGACGGTCGCCCGGGGGTGGGCCTGGAGGTTGAGCCACCAGGCGGGGTCGGCCGCGTCCCAACCGTTCATGGCGAGGGTGACGAACCGGTCGCCGTCGCGGATGTAGCCGACGATGACGGCGCGCGGTCGGCCCGAGCGACGGCCGGTCGTGCGCAGCCGCAGCATGCCGAACCGCCCGCCCGGCGTCGGGGCGCTCAGGCCCACCCGGTCGGCGGTGAGGCGGAGCAGGGCCTTGTGGCCCAGCCAGGCGCTGCGGACGAACCACCTCGGCGGGGGTTTGGGGGAGGTGCCCATGACGACCTCCTTTCTACGCTGTAGGTCTACAACGTAGAGTAAGCCCTACGTCGTAGGGCGGCAAGTAGGATCCGGAAATGCCCCGACGCGCCGACGACCGCTCCGCGACCCGCGCCCCCGCCCGCCTCAGCCGGGAGACGATCGTCGCCGCCGCGATCGACCTCGCCGACCGGGACGGCCTCGCCGGGCTGAGCATGCGGCGGCTCGCCCAGCACCTCGGCGTGGACGCGATGTCGATCTACTACCATCTGCGCGACAAGGACACCCTGCTCGCCGCCATGGTCGACGCCGTCGCCGCCGAGATCGAGAGGGACGTGCCGGCCGTCGGGACCGAGAGGGACGTGCCGGCCGTCGGGACCGAGAGGGACGTGCCGGCCGTCGGGACCGAGACGGACGTGCCGGCCGCCGAGATCGGGGCGGCGGAATCCGTGGCCGCCGGGGTCACGGCCGACGCCGTGGCCGTCGAGGCCGACGCCGACGGCCGGGTCGACGCCGGGGCCGGCGCGCTCGGCCCCGGGCCGTGGACCGACCAGCTGCGGGCGCTGATCACGCGGGCCCGCCGGACCATGCTGCGCCACCCCTGGGCGGCCCGGGTGCTGGAGGCCCGCGACACGCCCACCCCGGCCGTGCTGCGCCACATCGAGCGGGTGCTCGCCGTCATGCGCGGCGGCGGCTGCTCGGTGAGCCTGAGCCACCACGCCCTGCACCTGCTCGGCAGCCGCATCCTCGGCTTCAGCCAGGACCTGTTCGACGACTCGCCGAACACCCCCGCGACCGAGGCGGAGACCGCCGCGCAGGCCGCCGCCTGGGCCGAGACCATGCCGCACATCGCGGAACTCGCCGCCGCGGTCGCGCACAGCGGGGCCCTCGGCGGCTGCGACGACGAGGACGAGTTCGCCTTCGCCCTCGACCTGCTGATCGAGGGGCTCGACCGGCGGCGGCTCGCCGAACAGACCTGACCTCCCCTTGCGGGGCCCGCCCGGGGTGCGCGCGATCGGTGGCCGGTTGCGGTGGAACCGCACCGGCGTGTCGTGTAGTGGAGGCAGCCACTCATCCCGGCCCGGTCAACTCCGGGACGCCTCGATTGCCGGTGACACCGGCCCCGGCTAGGCGGACTTGCGGGGCGCCGCCTTCTTCGGGGCGGCCTTCCGCGCCGGTGCCTTCTTCTCGGCCTTCGCCCCCGCCGCCTTCGTCGTGGCCTTCCCTGGGGCCGCCTTCTGCGCACCCTCGGCGGCCTTCGTCCCGCCGCCGCTCCCGCCGGCCTTCTTCGCCGCCTTCTTCTCGGCAGCCTTCCGCGAAGGAGCCTTCGCCGCCTTCGTGGCCTTCTGCGCCGACCGGGCCGACGTGATCGGGGTCGGCCCGCCGCCGGACTCCGGCTGCTCCCCGCGCGCTGCCCGGGCCCGCTCCACCGACGCCTTGAGCGCCGCCATCAGGTCCACCGCCGCCGCCGGGGCCTCCTCGGCCTCCTCCGGCGCGACGACCTCCCGGCCCTCCACCTTCGCGTCGATGACCTCCTGCAACGCCGCCCGGTAGTCGTCGGTGAAGACCTCCGGCTCGAACTCGCCCGCCATCGAGTCGATCAACGAACTCGCCATCGCCAGCTCCGGCGGCCGGACCTTCAGGTCCTCGCCCAGAAAACCGAAATCGGGGGTACGCACCTCGTCCGGCCACAGCATCGTGTTGAGCAGCAGCACCCCCTCGCGTACCCGCAGGGTCGCCAACTGCTCCCGCTGGCGCAGCGCCACCTTGACGATCGCCACCCGCTCCGAGTCGGCCAGCGCGTCGCGCAGCAGCACGTACGGCTTCGTCGCCGCGCCCTCCGGCTCCAGGAAGTACGCCTTGTTGTAGAGGATCGGGTCGACCTGCTCCGCCGGGACGAACTCCAGCACGTCGATCGCCCGCGAGGTGGTCAGCGGCAGGTCCGCGAAATCCTCGTCGGTGAGGATCACCATCTCGCCGCCGCCGATGTCGTAGCCCTTGGCGATGTCGTCGTAGGTGACCTCCTCACCGCACACCGAACAGGTCCGCTTGTACCGGATGCGCCCCCCGTCGGACCGGTGCACCTGGTGGAAGCGGATGTCCTTCTCCTCGGTGGCCGAATAGAGCTTCACCGCGATCGAGACCAGCCCGAACGAGACGGCCCCCTTCCAGATCGCCCGCATCCCCCGCTCCTCTCCCCGGCTACAGATCAGGATCGCAAAGGATCGAAGCGGGCGCGATGACTTCTGTTGCCCTACTACAGTCAGGAAATGCCCGGCGCGCCGCTGAAGCCGATGCTCGCCACGACCGGCCCGCTGCCCGCCGGTGAAGACTGGGCGTACGAGTTCAAGTGGGACGGCGTACGCGCGCTCGCCGACATCGTCGGCGGCCGGCAACACCTCTACGCCCGCTCCGGCGTGCAGATCACCGCCGCGTACCCGGAGCTGATCACCCTCGCCGAGCAGGTCGACGACGCCCTGCTCGACGGCGAGGTGGTGCTGCTCGACCGGGCCGGTCAGCCCTCCTTCACCGCGCTCGCCGAACGGATGCACGTACGCGACCCGGCGAAGGCGGCCCGGCTCGCGGCGAGCGTACCCGTGACGTACCTGATCTTCGATCTGCTGCGCCTGCGCGGCGCGGACCTCACCGGCCGGCCCTGGCGCGACCGCCGCGCCCTGCTGGAGGCCCTCGGCCTCGGCGGCGCGCGCTGGGCCGTGCCCCCCGCCTTCGCCGACGGGCCCGCCACCTACGAGGCGGCCGGCGAGCACGGCCTCGAAGGGGTGATGGCCAAGCGCGTCGGCTCGGCCTACCGGCCCGGCGTCCGCTCGCCCGACTGGGTCAAGGTCAAGCTGGAGGTCACCGGCGACTTCGTCGTCGGCGGCTGGCGGCCAGGGGCCCGCAGGATCGGCGGCCTGCTCCTCGGCGTGCCCCGCCCCGACGGCCGGCTCACCTACCGGGGCCGCGTCGGCGGCGGCATCGGCGCGGCCCTCGAACGCGAGCTGCTACGCGAGCTGGAACCCCTGCGCGCCGACAGCTCCCCGTTCGCCGGCGACGTGCCCCGCGAGGACGCCCGGGGCGCACACTGGGTGGACCCCAGGGTCGTGGTGGAGGTGAAGTACGGCCAGCGCACCCCCGACGGCCGGCTGCGCTTCCCCCGGGTGCTGCGGCTGCGCCCCGACAAGCCGCCCGAGGAGGTGGACGATGCCGGCTGACCGGCTCAAGGTCGACGTGCAGGGCCGCCCGCTGGAGCTGTCCAACCTGGACAAGGTGCTCTACCCGGCGGCGGGCTTCACCAAGGGCGAGGTGATCGACTACTACACCCGCATCGCCCCGGTGCTCCTGCCGCACCTCGCCGACCGGGCCCTCACCCGCATCCGCTACCCCAACGGCGTCGAGGACAAGAGCTTCTTCGAGAAGAACGCACCCGCCGCCACCCCCGCCTGGGTACGCACCGAGAACCTCCCCGCCCCCGGCTCCACCAGGGGCCGCGAGACCATCGACTACGTCGTCGCCGACGACCTGCCCACCCTCGTCTGGCTGGCCAACCTCGCCGCCCTGGAGCTGCACACCCCGCAGTGGAAGATCGGCAGCCACCCCGACCTGCTGGTCGTCGACCTCGACCCCGGCCCCCCGGCCGGGCTGCGCGAGTGCAGCCAGGTGGCGCTGCTGCTGCGCGACCGGCTGGCTGTTGACGGGCTCGACTCCCATCCGAAGACGTCCGGCAAGAAGGGCATGCAGCTCTGCTGCCCGATCGCCGGCACCCAGTCCTCGGACACGGTCTCCGACTACGCCCACCGGGTCGCCCGCGAGCTGGCGGAGACCCACCCGAAGCTGGTCGTGTCGAAGATGGCGAAGAACCTGCGCGGCGGGAAGGTCTTCATCGACTGGAGCCAGAACAACGCGGCGAAGACGACCGTCGCGCCGTACTCGCTGCGCGCCCAGCCCGTGCCGGCCGTGTCGACGCCGCTGACCTGGGACGAGGTGGCGGCCGGCGCGGCGGGCAAGCGCCCGGCTGCTCGCCCCTACACGGCGGAAGAGGTGCTCAAGCGGGTGGACAAGCACGGCGACCTGCTCGCCGGCGTGCTCACCGCCGGCCCGGAGGTGCCCGCCGGCTGACGCGCCGGCTGAGTCCGTCTCGCCGACGGAAGAGCGTCGTACGCTCACTTGGTGCTGCTCACGTACGTCGACGAGTCGTTCACCGAGCGTGGCGTGAAACGGCCAGCCCTGGCCAAGAGATACGCCGCATCCGCCCGGCCAGCACACGAGGTGGTGCTGTCACACCTGCTGGAGAGAGTCGACGGGTATGCGGCGAGCCGGGAGGAGTATGCGCTGGTCATCGCCGACGAGGTGCAGGAACAGGCGGCGCACCGGGCCGACCTCACGCGGTACCGGGTGTCCGGGACCGGCGGGTACCGGTCGAGGAAGCTCACGCGCATCGTCGATACGCTGCACTTCGCCCCGTCGCACGCCAGCCGGCTCGTCCAGCCGTCGACCTGGTGACGTTCCTCTACCAGCGTCTTGACCGGCCGGGCACCGATCCGCGGGAGGCGGCGGCCAACGAGCGCCTTTGGTCCCTGGTCGCCTCCCGCTGCTACCACTGCTGGTGCTGGGACCCGCTGGCCAAGGTTGCGTGACCGTGCCCCGGATGCACGAAGGGCCCGCTGACGCGGGCCCTAAGGCGGGTGCGGGAGCCCCGAAGGGCGTCCTGCGACCTCCAGGCTAGCAGCAGTTTGTGTGTCACACCCGGAATGTCCAGCGATTCTTCTCACCGCCGTTCGCGGCGTAGCCGCAGGAACGCGCCGCCGACCAGGGCAACCGCGATGACGCTGACCGCGATGTCGCTGAGCAGGGCCGCCAGCGGCGACGACGGCGCGTAGCTCGGCACGACGTAGGCGAAACTGGCGACGGAGAGCAGCCCGGCGGGCGTACACCAGGATGCCGACCCACAGCGGAGCCGGTGCCGCCCGCCGGCCCGGAACAGGCGCGGGCCGGTCGCGCCGCCAGCGCGGCAGAAGCGCGGCGGCGACGAGCGCCAGCACCACCAGCACCGCGAAGACGAGCTGGGCCGGGGCGAGCACGAACCCCTTCCGGCCGTCCTCGCCGTCGGCGAAGATCAGCAGGCTGCCGGCCAGGTAGAGCGCGCCGACCACCAGCAGGCCGGGCCACCGCAGCCAGGACCGGTGCCGACGGTACGGCGAGACGAACGACTCCACGACGGCGATCGGCGCGCAGACGCTCAGCGCGACATGGTTGCCGGCGTAGTCGAACGCCTGCCCGACGCTGAACCCGAGCACCGGCACCCGGGTCTGCGCGGCGGCGGCGTCGAAGTCCGCGAACTCCGTGTCGTCGAGGAAGCCGGTGTTGAACAGCGACTGGTCGACCAGCCCGGCCTGCACCACCCCGAACGCGGCGGCCAGCAGACGATCGCCGGCCAGCCGCCGCCGGTGGGCCGGGCGACCTCCCGGACCAGCAGGGCGGCCCCGCCGTACAGAGGGCTCAGGAAGATCAGCACCAGCGGGTAGTCGGTGACGACGAACCCGCCCTAGGAGCACTCGGCGGCCCACGGCGCGAGCGCGAACAGGGCCAGCACCGGCGCGAGCCGACGCCACCGGCCCGGCGTCGGTGGCCCGCATCCCTCGGCAGGTGAGGCGATCCGTGACTCCCCGTGACCAGTCATCCGTCCACTGTCCGGATTCGACGGTCGCCGGGCAACAGCCGCAGGTCTACGCCCCCGGGGGCTGCCGCTCGTGCCACCCGTAGGCCCGCTGGTTGCGCCGGATCGCGCACGGCGCGAGGTGGTCGCTGGGCAGGCCGCACCGCGCGCCGCCGGCCAGTCGCCGGTCACAGAACACCCGATGATGTACGCGCTGCTCGTCCTCGGTCGACACGGTCACCTCCCCGGCATCGACACACCGAGTGAGCTGGGCCAGGACCCGCGCCGCCGTGCGGGCGAGGATCCGGGCGCGGAGCAGGTCCGGCACGACGATCGGCACGTGCACGACCCACCGACTGTTGGGGCCTCTCATCGGCCGACCGATTCGTGGCGGTTAGCGGGCTCGTACGAGTTGGATGTTCTCGGGACGGGCTGTGGTCGCACTCGGGGCCGCCTTCCGTTCGGAGCTCGGGGTGGGCCCTGCCGCCGCAGCCTCGTTCGGCGAGCACGGCGGCAGGGCGTGTCGGGGTGCCCGGGGTGGCCGGGCCGGGGGAGTCCGGCCACCCCGGGCTGGGGGAATGCGCTGTGGTGACGAGCGACCGCACGGGAAGCGCTAACCGACCGCATGGAGCGCGTCACTGTCAGCGACGCTAGCGTCATGCATCACCTACGTCAAGTGCAGATCCTGCGGCTCTATCAGCAGCTTCATCATCGTCACCTTCTTCAGTAGGTGCATTGCCTACCTCAGATTGCGGATCGATACTGGGAGGGCCAACCGACTGCAAGGGGCATGAAGTGCCTATTCCGCCCACAATGGACGAGTTGCTGGACGATCTCGTGAGGAGGATCAAGAGCGGCGAGTACCCACCTGGGTCGCAGTTGCCCTCCGGCCGGAGCATGGCCGACGAGTACAACGTCTCGCATTCGACGATTCAGCGGGCGGTAGCAACTCTGCGGCAGCGAGGCGTCCTCGTCGGTCGGCCTGGGCGCGGCGTCTTCGTCGCGGAGTCATAGCAACGCGGGAGCCGGCACTGTCCTGGGGGCCTGTGCGGTGCGTAGTTGATGTGCAGAGGGCTACCTCTGCGTGCACGGAAAATTGGCGGGTGGAGGTCGCTCCGGGGTGCGGGCGCGTGGATCATCCCCGAAAGCGCGGGAAGTAGCGCGACGCGAACCAGACGTACCACCGTAACGAGCGATCACCCCCGCGTGTGCGGGGAGCGGCAGCAGCCGACGATGAAGCCGCGTCGGCCGCCGGGATCACCCCCGCGTGCGCGGGGATCGGACGCCGTTCACCGTCGAGATCCCCGCGTACGGCGGATCACCCCCGCGTGCGCGGGGAGCGGCCACGGGTATTGACGAGACGCGGCGGCTCGGGGGGATCACCCCCGCGTGCGCGGGGAGCGGTGCTCCTCGTAGTACCGGTGGGCGGCGGCGACCGGATCACCCCCGCGTGCGCGGGGAGCAGGCGCCCTGCATGAGCGCGTCGTGGGAGTGCCAGGGATCACCCCCCGTGTGCGGGGAGCAGATCTTCTTCGCGACCGTGGTTGCCCGCTTCGCCGGATCACCCCCGCGTGCGCGGGGAGCAGGTGATCGCCCGGATCACGCGCCGGGCGTGCGCGGGATCACCCCCGCGTGCGCGGGGAGCAGGGCGCGTCTCTGCCCGGCCTGCACGCCGTCACGGGATCACCCCCGCATGCGCGGGGAGCAGGGGTTCCGGGGCGCGATCGACGCCATGGCCAAGGGATCACCCCCGCGTGCGCGGGGAGCAGTGCGCGGCGCTGGCCGTGGCGGACAGGCCGTGGGGATCACCCCCGCGTGCGCGGGAGCAGCGCCAGCCTCACGGCCGAGCGGGGGCGCTGTCGGGATCACCCCCGCGTGCGCGGGGAGCAGGCATTTAACGCATGTATCAGCTGCGGTTGGAGGGGATCACCCCCGCGTGCGCGGGGAGCAGCAGGTGCGGGCCATCCGCGACGCCATCGGGGTGGGATCACCCCCGCGTGCGCGGGGAGCGGACTTCCTGACCTGCGGTGCTAAAGATCAACTCCTTCGTTTTCCTTCATTTTGCCTCTCAAGGTCATTTCCGTTCGAGGGGTGCGGCGGTCGGGTCGCAGTCGGTTCAGCGTACCGATGGGATCTTTTCCCGACACCGATCCGGGAGGGCGTCGCTGGGCTTCGCCGGTCTCAGGCGGGATGGGCCGATGATGGCGAGGCGATGCCGAGGGTGCCCACAACGAGGCTGTCGCCGACTTCGCGGGCCAGAGCGGCACCGGTCGCCGCCGCCTGCTCAAGGCCGCTGCGGAACTCGGCCAGTTGGCGGAATGCCTGGCCGTACGCCTGCTGTTGGTGCAGCGGCAGCACCGGGATGGTGAGCCGCCGTACGTCGATGCGCAGCGCGCCGCTCGCGGAGCTGGAGCTGCGGCCGGCGACGCGCAGGTTGTCCGTGCGGGAGATGACCCCGGCGACGAACCACGGATCGAAGCGGGTCGTGTCGACGCGCAGTAACTGGATGCCCGGCCCGATTTCGGCGCCGACCTGGTCCGGGGTGGCTACGCGGGCGTTGATGGTGTGGCCGACCACGGGGATGAGGATGTCACCGGCGAGCACCTCGGGCCCGGAGTCTTCGGTCGCCGTGCGGGCCACCGAGCCGGTCGCGGGGCCGCCGGACAGGATGTCGGTGACGGTCAGCACGGTGGCGCTGATGGTGGCACCGGTCGATCGGCTGCGGGAGACGGCCCGCTGCACGGTGATGCTGCCGGATCGGATCAGGTCGGCGACATCGGCCTGGGACGCCTCGCGTAGCGGTGCTTCTGGTGCTTCCCGGACGGCGGGCAGCGTGCGCTTCAGCCTGTCGAGGCGCTCGCCGAATTCGGCGATGCCGGCAACGACCTGCGCCGGGCTGGTGGCCAGTGCGTTGCCCTGCGGAAGGTGCCGCTGCGGTGTCAGGTCGACCTGGTCGTCGAGCAGGTCGATGACCGGCAGGGCGCGGTGGACGCCGGGCGCTTCCGCGTACTGATCGGATCGGTAGGAATCCCACGCGGAGCCGACGATCTCGCTGGGCGGCCGGTCCGCTGAGGCGGTCGTGGCGTCGACCATGAGCAGCTCTCCGGCGCGCGGCCGGTGCGGGTCGGGCTGGGCCAGGACCCAGATGTGTAGGCCGATGCCGGCCGGCGGCATCATGCCGGCGGGGAGGGCGACGACTGCGCGCAGCGCCCCGTGGCGGATCAACTCCGCTCGGACCCGGCGGCCGGCCGGGCGTGACGCGGCGGCCGGGGGCATCAGCACCACGGCGGTGCCCGAGCGGGAGAGATGGGCCATGGCGTGCTGCACCCAGGCCAGCTCGGGCTCGGTGCGCGGGGGTAGGCCGTAGGTCCAGCGCGGGTCGTAGGCGAGGCGGTCGTGGCCCCAGTCGTGGATGCCGAAGGGGAAGTTGGAGACGACGACCTCGGCCCGCAGGTCGGGCAGGCCGTCGGCGAGCAGGCTGTCTCCGATGTGTACGACGGGTGGCTCCGCGTCCTGCCTGGCCTGACGGGCGCGCAGGTGCACGAACCACAGCCGCAGCAGGGTGATCATGGCGTACTGCGGGTTGATCTCCTGCGCGTAGCAGCGGATGGCTGTGCCGTCGCGTAGGGCCCGGTCGGCGGCCATGCGCAGGATCGATCCGGTGCCGCTGGCGAAGTCGAAGACCTGGGCCCCTGTGCCGGCGAGGGTCAGCATCACGTCGGCGACGGCGTCCGGCGTGCCGGCCAGGCCGGACAGCGACTGGGCGGAGGTCACGTACCGGTGGTGCAGGTGCTCGAAGGCGTCTTCCGGGCCCCGCTCCGAGCCAAGCTGGTCGACCGTGTGCAGGAGCGTGGTGAGCTGCGGAGTCCACTGCCGCGGCAGCACGTCGCCGACCAGTTTCGCCAGGGTGGGGTCGAGGGCGTGGAGATGGTCGACGAGCTGCCCCGGGGCCGGCGGGTCGCCGCCGCCGGGATCGGCCTGGTCGGCTCGGACGAGCAGGAGTGCGCCGGCAACGATGAGCACGTCGCTGATCTGCGTGGCGGGCTGGTGGCTCTCGATGTGTCGCCAGGCCCAGTGTGCGGTGCCCGCCTGATGCAGCCGGCCGTGTCGGCGCAGCCAGTCCGTCACCTCTCCGGCGTCGAACGACGGGCTGGCCGGGGTGCCGCCCACGGGTGCCGGGAAGTCGGCATACCGGCGACGCCAGTTGCTGACCGCCGCCCTGCCGACGTCGGCCAGCCGGGCGATGTCGCTGGCGGTCAGAGTGGCCTCGCTGGAGGCGGTCGTGCTCCGCGCTTTCCTCACCCGTGAACGCTATCACGACAACTGACCTTGTGTAGTCGGTTCACAGGATCTATCTTCCTTGGTGACTCCCTGGATTCACGCCTTTGGAGGGCCCATGCCACGCCGTGGCCGAAGCACGACCATCGGGAAGTTCGCCAAGTTCCACCAGGACCGTCGGGTGTCCGAGATCAGGTTGCTCGGCGAGGCGCTGCGCCGCGAAGGCCACACCGCCCCCGACGCTGCTGCGCAGCCGCCACCTGGCGCGCGGGAGGTCTCGGCAGCCCGCTGACCGGACCTGCTCCACACGCAGGGCCGAACCCGCACCGACAACCGAAGGAGGACCATGAACACCCTTGCTCGTACCGCCGTCGCCAACCGTCCTGTCGTCGTGCTTTCCGCCGATCCACTATGTCCGCCGAGGCGCGCGGCGGTATGGCTCCCGTGCCCCGGACGGCATGGACTCCCAGGCGTACGCACGGGTGCGCCTTGACCCGGTCGTGGGTGCCGCCATCGCGGACGCCTACCTGGCGGCCCCGGTCCGGGACGAGCGTGCCCGTGCCGCGTACGCCGCTTTCTGCCGGGAGACGGTCCAGCAGTACGCCTTCCTGGTGGGCCGGGTGGAGTTCGGTGGCCTGGGCGTGACGGTGCGGATCGTCGACGCCGACCCCTACCCGGACGCCGGGTCGATGGTCGCCGACGTGCGGCGACGCCGGTTGAAGGTGTGGGCCAGCGCGGCCACCGGCAACCCGCATCCCTGTCTCAGCGACGAGGAGAACGACATGTTCCGGGCCGTCCACGACGTGTTCGGGCACGCGGCGACCGGGCGTGGCTTCGACCGGCACGGCGAGGAGGCAGCCTGGTTGAAGCACAGCGCGATGTACTCGCGGCTGGCGGGGCGTGCCCTGGCGACCGAGACGCGCGGGCAGAACTGTGCCCGCGTCTACCACTACCCGGCCGGTCACTTTCCCGAGCAGAAGGCGGTGTTGCTGCCCCGGGCGTTCAGTGATCCACGCCGGGTGTGGAACGCGAGTGCGGAGAGGAGGGTGACCCCTGCTCGGTGAGCCGCGCGATTTCCTGCCGCAGGCCCGGCACGTCGGGGTGGTCCGGGCCGTCGGCCCGCACGCGGCTGTCCAGCAGCGCCTGGAGCTGGCGCATCGCCCGACGGTGCTCGCCGAGCGCCACGTGCGCCCGAGCGGCCCGCAGCCGCAGGTCGAAGACGGCGGGATCGTCGTCGCCGTGCTGCTCGGCGCGTTGGTCGGCGAGCCGTCGCCACAGCCGCGCGGCGGCCCGGAACTCACCTGCGGCGTGGAGCTGGTCCGCCTTCCTGGCGGTCAGCTCCACGCCGGGCTCGGGTTGGCCGGGGACGGTTGTCGTCGTGGGGCGGGTCTGCTGCGGGACTCGTCCCACGATGGCGGCATAGCTCTGCACCGCTTCGGCGGTGTCGGTGAGCACTCCGGAGATCGGGGGCCGGTCCAGGGAGAGCGGCGCCAGCACCGGGTAGACGTCGGCGACGGAGGCCGGCCGGTCCCGGGGGTCGATCGCCAACAGGGCGTGCACCAGGTCATCGAGCTCGGCGGGGGTGTCCGGCCGCAGCCGGGCGGGGCGTGGCGCAGGGCCGTCCAACTGATGCCGCACCGTCGTCATGGTCGTCACACCGTCGAATGGCGGGCGGCCGGTGAGCAGGTCGAAGAGCGTGGCGCCCAAGCCGTACAGGTCGGTGCGGTGGTCGGTGGGTTCCGCGAGGATCTGTTCGGGTGCCATGTAACCCACCGTGCCGAGGCTCTGCCCGCTCTGGGTGATCCGCGAGTATCGGTCGTCGCCGTGTATCGCCGCCAGGCCGAAGTCCAGCACCTTCACCGCGCCGCTGGTGTCCAGCATGACGTTGCTCGGCTTGAGGTCGCGGTGCACCAGGCCGATCCGGCGCGCGGCGAGCAGGACGCTGCTGATCTGCGCGCCGATGGCGGCGACCCACCCGAATGGGAGGGGGCCCTGCTCGGCGACCAGGTCGGTGAGCGTGACGCCGTCGATCTTCTGGAAGACGACGTACGGCCGGCCGGTCTCGTGGCCGAGGTCGTAGACGGCGGGCACGCCGGGGTGGTCGAGGCGGGCGGTCAGCAGCGCCTCCCGCCGGAACCGGCGTACGGCCTCCGGGGCCGGGCTGGCGGCGCTGACGAACTTCACGATGACCTGGCGATCGAGCAGGGTGTCCCGGGCTGGCCAGACCTCGCCCATCCCCTTGTGTGCCAAGGGGTTGCGGCCCAGCACATACCGGTCTTTGAGGCTCGTGCCGGGCACCACGACGCCCAGCATAACCCCTGATCGGACCGCCTCCGTCGACGGCGGCAGGCTCGATTTCGAGCGTACGGTGAACTTCGCACACAGGATCAGCCTTGCAAACTGTGTTCACAAGATGCTTCAATATGCGTCGGCGGGGATCGGCTTCGCCTGCGCCGCCGTTCATGTTGCGGGAAAGAGCGCCGGCCGACCGTGTCTGGTTCGCGACAAATCTGACTCTCGTGCGCTCTGGCTTACGCCCAGGCGCCAGGCAAACAGGGGATTGGTATGGCTGAGTTGGCCATCGGTCGGGGATTTCTGCCCGCCTTTGCCAGGCTGCAACGCCGCGTGCAGCATGCCGTTCTCGCGGCCATCAGCAGGTTCGCCGAGCACACCCACGCGGGCCTGCACCTGGAGAAGCTGACCGGAGCGCGAGACCCCAACATCCGCACCATCCGGATCGACAAGTTCTATCGCGGCGTGGTGCTCGCCCTCGGCGAGGAGAAATACGCGCTTCTCGACGTCCTGCCTCACGACGACGCCATCTCCTTCGCGGTGAGCCGCCGGTTCACGGTCAACCAGGTCCTCGGCGTGCTGGAGATGCGCGATCAGGACGGCATCGAGGAGTTCGTCCGCGCCGAGCCGGTGCACCCCCCGAGCGTCGGCCTGTTCGACCACGTCACGAACGCCGACCTCGTGCGCCTCGGCGTCGACGCGGACCTGGTGCCGCTGCTGCGCGTCATCGCCACGGACAAGCAGTTGGAGAGCCTCGCCGGCCGGCTGCCGGAGGCACAGCTCGACATCCTGCTGGGCCTGGCCAGCGGGATGACCGTGGAGGAGGTCTGGGCGGAACAGGCCGACCGGATCGTCTCGGGCGTGGACACCGACGATCTCCTGACCGCGGCGCGGCGTACGCCCGAGCGGATCGCCTTCGTCTCCGGCCCGGTGGAACTCGCCGCCATCCTCGCCCACCCGTTCGACGTGTGGCGCACCTTCCTGCACCCGACCCAACGCGACATCGCCTACCGCGACACCTACAGCGGCCCCGCGCTGGTGACCGGCAGTGCCGGCACCGGGAAGACGGTGACGGGCCTGCACCGGGCGGTGTTCCTCGCCGGGCGGCTGCCGGAGGGCGAGAAGATCCTGCTGACCACCTTCACCCGCGCGCTCGCCGACGCGCTCACCCGGCAGCTCCACCGGCTTGCCACCGACCCGGCGGTGCGGGCACGCATCGACGTGATCAGCGTCGACCGGTTGGCCTACGACATCGTCGCCCGGGCCGGCAAGAGGGTGTCGGTCGCCGAGAGCGAGGTCGTCGACCAGCTCTGGCAGGTCACCGCGAAGTCCGGCCCCACCTTCGTGAACCGCGCCGGCCAGGTCACCACCTTCAGCCCCGCCTTCCTGCGGCACGAGTGGGATCAGGTCGTGCTGGCGCAGCGGTTGACCACTCTGGACGCCTATCGCGACGCACCCCGCAAGGGCCGTGGAGCGGGGCTGCGCGCGGCCCAACGCGCCCAGGTGTGGGCCGCGATCGACGCCTTCGTGCAGGAGCTGGCGAAGCGCCGCCTGCGCACCCACACCCAGCTCGCCGATGACGCGGCGGCGATCCTGCGCGGCTCGCCGGCCCGATACCGTCACGTCGTCGTCGACGAAGGGCAGGACCTGCACCCGGCGCAGTGGCGTCTGCTGCGAGCGCTCGTTGCGCCCGGGCCGAACGACATGTTCCTGCTCGCCGACCCTTACCAGCGCATCTACGACAGCCACGTCTCCCTCGCCCAGCTCGGCATCGAGGTGCGGGGCCGGACGCGGCGGCTGACCATCAACTACCGGACCACCCACGAGATCCTGGAACTGTCGACCAGGGTCCTCGGCGGCGACGCCGCCGTCGGCTTGGACGGGCGGGACGACACGTTGCGGGGCTACCGCTCGATCACCCGGGGTGGCGTGCCCGAGATCGCCGTCGCCGACAGCCGCGACGGCGAATGGGAGGCGCTGATCGAACGAGTCGGGACCTGGCTGGAGCAGGGGGTGGAGCCGCACGCCATCGGCGTGGCCGTCCGCACCGGCCAGCTGGTCAAGGTGATCGGCAGGATCCTGAGCGAGGCCCACATCGACGTCGCCGACGACAAGCGGGGCATCGACGGGGTGCACGTGGCGACCATGCACCGCATGAAGGGGCTGGAGTTCCAGTGCCTCGCTGTCGTCGGGCTCGACGCTGGCGTGCTTCCGGCACCGAACGCGCTCACCTCCGCCGCCGAGGACCCGCACGCCCACCGGCAGGACCTGCAACGCGAACGGTGCCTCCTCTTCGTCGCCCTGACCCGCGCCCGGGACGTGCTCTACCTGTCGCACAGCGGCACGCCGAGCCCGCTGCTGCCGCAGGCGGGCCGGTGAGTGTCCGTGTCGTCGCCAGCGGTCCCCGGCTGGGCGACGCGGCACGCTCCGTCTGGGGCAAGACCGACCGGAGGGGCATCTCCCCGGTGGGCTGGCTGCCGCTCTGGCGGCACCTGGCCGACACCGCCGATGTTGCCGGTGAGCTGTGGGACCACTGGCTGGGTCGGGCGGTTCGTCGACGCATCGCTGAGGAGCTGCCCGGGGGCGACGCGGACGCCCGCACCCTGGCCGTCTGGGTGGCCGGGGTGCACGACATCGGCAAGGCCACCCCCGCCTTCGCCTGTCAGGCGTATGCGCTGGCGGACCGGATGCGCGACCATGGGCTCGGCTACCACCGGGACCTGATCCGCGCCGACCGCAGATACGCCCCGCATGCCACGGCGGGCCACATCGTGCTGACGGACTGGCTGGACCAGCAGGGCTGGATCGACCCCCACCCGTACGCCGTCATCGTCGGCGGCCACCACGGAGTGCCGCCGACCGACGAGGGCCTCCGGGACGTGCAGGTGCGTCCACATCTGCTCGGCGATCCGGCGTGGCAGCAGGTGCAGCAGGAGTTGCTGACCTGGATGGCGGAGCGCTCGGGCGCGGGGGAACGGCTCATCGAGTGGAGCGGCGTCGCGCTGTCGCAGCCCGTGCAGGCCGCCCTGACCGGCCTCGTCATCGTCGCAGACTGGATCGCCAGCAACGAGGACTTCTTCCCGTACGTGCCGGACAGCAGCGACGAGGGCCGACTGCGATCCGGCTGGGAACTGTTGGATCTGCCCGTTCCCTGGCAACCAGCAGCACCGCCGTCGAGCGTGGCGGAGCTGTTCGCGGCGCGGTTCGCGCTGCCGGCCGGAGCCGTGCCCCGCCCGGTGCAACGAACGGTGGCCGAGCTGGCTGCGACCATGCCCGTACCCGGCATGATGATCGTCGAGGCGACCATGGGCGAGGGCAAGACCGAGGCGGCCCTGGCGGCGGTGGAGATCCTCGCCCGGCGAACCGGGGCGTCCGGCTGCTACCTGGCACTGCCGACCCGAGCCACCAGCGACGCCATGTTCGGGCGGATGCTGTCCTGGCTGCGCCGGCTGCCCGACGCGCAGGCCGGCCGGGGCGACCGCGATGTGCGGCTGGCGCACGGCAAGGCGGCCCTCAACCCCGAGTACGACCAGCTGCGCACGAGGTCGATGCCGAGCGGCATCGCCGAGGACGCCGGCGGCGCCGACATCGGTGTGCACGTCTGGCTCGCCGGCCCCAAACGGACCCTGCTGTCCAGCTTCGTCGTGGGGACCATCGACCAACTGCTGTTCGCGGCGCTGCGCAGCAAGCACCTGGTGCTGCGCCACCTCGGCCTCGCCGGCAAGATCGTCGTCATCGACGAGGCACACGCCTACGACGTCTACATGGGGCGGTTCCTCGACCGGGCGCTGGAGTGGCTCGGCGCGTACGGCGTGCCGGTCATCGTGCTGTCGGCGACCCTGCCGGCCCACCGACGCGCCGAGCTCATGAAGGCGTACGACACGGGCCGGCTCGGGCCGCCGCCCCCGCTCACCTGGCGCGACCGGGGCAAGCCGCGCGTCGACCTGTACGCCGCGCTCCGCGCCGACCTGCGGTACCCCCTGGTCTCGGTCTCCACGCCCGAGCGCGGTGTCACCGCAACGAGCTGCGCCGACTCCGGACGCGGCAGCGAGGTTCGCCTGCGGCGGCTGGCCGACGACCTGCCGGCGCTGGTGGAGCTGCTGCGTGACCAGTTGACCGGCGGCGGCTGCGCCCTCGTGGTCCGCAACACCGTGGCCCGGGTCCAGGAGACCGCAGCCGCGCTGCGCGCGGCGCTCGGAGCCGACACTCCCGTGTCGGTGGCGCACTCGCGCTTCATGGCCATCGACCGCGCGGCGAAGGACCGTTGGCTACGCGACACCTTCGGCCCGCCGGGGGTCGCCAGCCGGCCCTCCCGGCACGTGGTGGTGGCCAGCCAGGTCGCCGAGCAGTCCCTCGACATCGACCTCGACCTGCTTGTCACCGACCTTGCCCCGGTCGACCTGGTGCTGCAACGCATCGGCCGGCTGCACCGTCACCCACGCGGCAACCGCCCCGCCCGGCTTGCCGCGCCCACGTGCTGGATCACCGGTGTCGACTGGACGACCGAGCCGCCGCAACCGGTCGCCGGATCGCGCCGTGTCTACCAACCGGCCATGCTGCTTCGCAGCGCCGCGGTGCTGCTGCCGCACCTCGACGGCACGCCCTTGCGGCTGCCGGAGGACATCGCCCCGCTCACCCAGGCCGCCTACGGCGACGGGGCGGTCGGCCCGCCGTCCTGGCAGCCGGTGATGGTCGAGGCGGAGGCGAAGCAGCGCGACGAGATCACCGCCAAGGAACTCAAGGCCGACGGCTTCCGCCTCGCCGCCGTCGCCGAGGCCGGAGTGCCACTGATCGGCTGGCTCTCCGGTGGCGTCGGCAACGCCGACGACCACGTGGCGAAGGGCCACGTCCGCGACACCGACGGCGAGTCGCTCGAAGTCCTGTTGCTGGTACGCACGCCGGACGGGCTAGTGGTCCCCCCATGGATCGACGGCGGCGGGGTGGCCGTCCCCACCGCGTCCGCGCCCGGCTGGCGGCTGAGCCGCCTCGTTGCCGGCTGCACCCTGCCACTGCCACGAGCCATGACCGCGACCGACGTCATCGACGAGATCATCGCCGAGCTGGAGGGTCGGATCGACCTGAGCGCCTGGCAGGACAATCCCTGGCTCGCCGGAGAGCTCGTCCTTGAGATCGACGGTGACGGCCATGCCCGCGTGGGCCCCTTCGATCTTCACTACGACCTGCACGGGGGTCTCCAAGTTGTCCGCGTTGATTGAGAAACCCCGCCTACGCGGGGAACGGCTTTGCGACCCACTGAGCTCGAGGATCACCCCTCAGTCCAAGGGATTGCCCCGCCACCTCGTGGCGGCGGTGGCGACAGGCTATATGGCACAGATCAGAGTCGCAAGTAGACGATGCTGATAGCTAGCGACTCACTGTGCTCGGTTAGTCTTTCGTGCAAGGAGGTTCTCCGTATGACGGTCCGCTTCGGACACACTCGACTCTCGCTGGTCGACGAGCCGTGGATCCCGGTGTTGGACGTCGCGGGTCAGCGCCGCGACGTGTCGCTGCGCGGCCTGTTCGAGCAGGCCGGCGAAGCGCGCATGATCGCCTGCGAACTGCCCACCCAGACCTTCGCGATCCTGCGGCTCGCGCTGGCGATCCTGCACCGCGCCACCGGTGGTCCACCCGGTGAGGCAGCCTGGCGGGCGCTGTGGAAGCAGCGACGGCTGCCGCTCCCGGACATCGCCGACTACCTCGACGCCTTCCGCGACCGCTTCGATCTGTTCCACCCGGAGCACCCGTTCTACCAGGTCGCCGACCTGCGGGCGGCGAAGAACAACACGTACGGGCTGGAGCGGCTCATCGCCGACGTGCCGAACGGCATGCCGTTCCTGACCACCCGCGCCGGGCCGGGCATGGACTCGATCACCCCCGCCGAGGCGGCCCGCTGGCTGGTGCACTGCCAGGCTTACGACCCCTCCGGCATCAAGACCGGGGCGGTCGGCGACCCACGGATGAAGGGTGGCAAGGGCTATCCCATCGGCGTCGCGTCGCTCGGGGCCCTGGGCGGCGTCCATCTGGAGGGCTCGACCCTACTGGAAACGTTGCTGCTCAACCTGGTGCCGATCGCGCCCGGCTGGCAGGTGGCCGACGAACGGGACCTGCCGGTCTGGGAGCGCGAACCGCAGACCGCCGCAGAGGAAGCCGACTCCACCCGTGGCCCGTTCGGCCTGCTCAGCCTCTACACCTGGCAGTCCCGCCGGATCCGGCTCTTCGGCGACGCCGACGGCGTCACCGGTGCGATGATCGCCAACGGCGACCAGATCGAGTGGCAGGATCGGCACCTGCTGGAGCCGATGAGCGTCTGGGGACGCAGCGCCCCACGCGAGCAGAAGCAGAAGCGTAGCCCGATCTATCTGCCCCGGCCGCACGACCACAGCCGGGCACTGTGGCGCGGGCTGCAAACCCTGCTGCCGGCACCACCGCCGTCCGTCTCCGAGGCGCCGCAGCGGCTCTCCCCGATGGTGGTGCAGTGGCTGGCCCGGCTGACCGTCACCGGTGTCGTCGGGCCGGACTTCCAGACCCGGACGCGCGCCACCAGCGTCACCTACGGCACGCAGCAGGCGGTGGTGGACGAGGTGTTCAGCGACGCGCTGACCATGAACGTGCTGCTGTTGGTCGAGGACTCCCCACTGCGCGCGGTAGCCGTCGATGCCACCGCCGACGCCGAGGCCGCAGTGAGGGTGCTGCGCCGGCTCGCCGACAACCTGGCCCGCGCCGCCGGTAACCGGGCCACCGATGTCGGCGAGGCCGACCGGGCGGCCGAACGCGCGTACGCCCTGCTGGACCGCGCCTTTCGCGACTGGCTGGCCAGGCTCGGTCCGGACCGCGACCCGGCGGGCGAGCGCGCGTGGTGGCAGCGGCTGGTTCGCAGGGCGATCGTCCGGCTCGGCCGTGATCTGGTCGACGCGGCCGGGCCGGCGGCCTGGGTCGGCCGGGTCGGCACCGATCGCGCCGGCCGGGAGGTGCACTACTCCAGTTCGCAGGCTGACGCCTGGTTCCGCTCGGGCCTGGCCAAGGCGCTGCCGATGGCGGCCGAACAGCAGCCAGCAACCGGGTCACCACACCAGAGGCAGGAGACCGCAGCATGACCATGCTCGACACCGAGCCGCCGGCCCGGCTCGATGGCGACGAGCCGCCCGGCGCGAGCCGCAGGCCGTGGGGGCGGCCTCGCAGCAGGCTCGGCGACCACGTCGCCCGGACGATCGGCACCCTGCAGGCGCGGATGCTGGCGACCGTGCCCCAGCCCGAGGCGGTCAGCGCACTGGCCCGGCTCCGGCGCGGCATTGGCCGGGCCCCGGGCTTCGACTTCACGTTGGAGCGTTACCTCCAGGTGCCCGAGGAACTGTTGGGCCGCCGGCCGGAAGACGACTCGGAGGCGGCGGACACCGAGTACGCCGTGCACGACGCGGTGACCCTGTACGCGCTGCATCAGCAGTCGCGCCGGGAGCGGATGCACCAGGACGGACGCGGGCTGGGCCAGGCCCTGGCCGACCTCGTCCGCAAGACAGCCGGGCCGGAGGGCGTGCGGCGGCGCTTCGCCGCGCTCGGCACCGCCAGCAGCTACCGCGAGAGCCTCTATCACCTACGCAGCCTCGTCACGATGTTGCGTGAGCACCAGATCCCACTCGACTACGGCCTGCTCGCCGACGACCTGCGGACCCTACGTGCGCCGGATGGACCGTCAAAGGTCCAGGCCATCTGGGGCCGGGAGTTCTTCCGTAGCCGGCCCACCCCCGACGCCACCGACCCTTCTGAGGAGGACCCTTCATGAGCCGCACCATCATCGACGTCTACGCGTTGCAGACCGTGCCCCCGAGCAACCTGAACCGTGACGACACCGGCTCGCCGAAGACCGCCGTCTACGGGGGTGTGCGCCGGGCGCGGGTCTCCAGCCAGGCATGGAAGCGGGCGATCCGGCTCGCATTCGCCGGCCTGCTCGACCGATCCCAGCTCGGCGAACGCACCAAGCGGGTGGGCGAGTCGCTCGCCGCCCGGATCAGAGCCCTCGACCCGGGCCTGACCGACGAGGCTGCGTCCGCACTCGCCGCCGAGGTCTTCGTCGCCGGCGGCCTGGCCAAGATCGACAAAAAGAAGGGGGAGATGAAGGATGTCGAGTCCGGCTACCTCTTGTTCCTGAGCCACCGGCAGCTGGACAATCTCGCCGCCGCCGCGTTGGACGCGTCCCGCGCCGGCAGTGCCCTCGACAAGGCCCGCTTCAAGGAGTTGGTCAACACCGAACACTCGGTCGACATCGCGATGTTCGGCCGGATGGTGGCCGACATGGCCGACATCAACGTCGACGCCGCCTGCCAGGTCTCCCACGCCATCAGCGTGCACGCCGTCGACAACGAGTTCGACTACTTCACCGCGGTCGACGACCGCAAGGCCGATGCCGCGGAGACCGGCGCCGGCATGATCGGCACCATCGAGTTCAACTCGTCCACGCTGTACCGGTACGCGACGGTCGACGTCGACGCGCTGCACCGAACCCTCGGTGACGCAGGCGCGACCCGGGCAGCCGTCGAGGCATTCCTGACCGCGTTCGCCCGCAGCATGCCGACGGGCAAGCAGAACACCTTCGCCCACCGGACGCTGCCCGACGCCGTACTGGTGCGGCTGCGCGACACCCAGCCGATCAACCTCGTCGGGGCCTTCGAGACGCCGATCGTCGAGACGCACGCCGCCGGGCGGGTCGAGCTGGCCGCCGCCGCGCTGGCACGGCACACCGTCGCGGTCGAGAACGCCTACGGGGAACGGCCCATCGGTAGCTGGGTGACCCAGGTCGGGGACAAGACGGCCGCGCTGGCCGATCTCGGCAAGGCGGTCAGCTTCACCGAACTGGTCGCCGGGGTGGGGGAGCAGGTCGCCGTCGCGCTCGGACAGCCAGCGTGAGCGTCCTGCTGATGAGGCTGGCCGGCCCGCTGCAATCCTGGGGTTCGTCCAGCCGCTTCGCCCGCCGGGGGACCGAGATCGCCCCCACCAAGAGCGGTGTGATCGGGCTGCTTGCTGCCGCCCGGGGGGTCCGACGCACCGAACCGCTCACCGACCTGCTCGGCCTCGAATTCGGGGTGCGGCTGGACCAGCCCGGTCAGATCCTGCGCGACTTCCAGACTGCCCGCAGCCTCGACGGTCGGCACAGCGCACCGCTGACCTACCGCTTCTACCTCTCCGACGCGGCTTTCCTCGTGGCCGTCGGCGGGGAGCGAGATCTGCTGGACGGGTTGGCCGAGGCGCTGGACCGTCCACGGTTCCCGCTCTACCTCGGTCGCCGGTCGTGCCCGCCGGTCGGGCCGATCAGCCTCGGCGTGCACGATCTGACCCTCGACGAGGCGCTGACGGACTGGCCGTGGCTCGCGGCCGAGTGGTACCGCCGCCAGGCGGCCCGGAGGGTCCGGCTGGAGATCATCCGGGACGCCCGTCCGGGCGAGCCCGTCACCGAGACAGTGCCCGACGAGCCGGTCAGCTTCGACCCCGCGCACCGAGAGCACACCTGGCGGTCGGTGCTGCGCCGACACGCCGACATCACCAACGACCTCGCGGAGCGGGCCGGGGTCGCCGAGCACGACCCGCTGAGCCTGCTGGGAGGCTGAGCATGTTCCTGACCCGATTCCAGATCAACCCGGCTCGCCGGAACGCGCGCAAGCTGCTCTCCTCGCCGCACGCCATGCACGCGGCGGTCCGAAGCGCCTTCGCCGCCGTCGAAGACTACGAGTGCGCCGACGCCCGTACGCTGTGGCGGCTCGACACCCCGGGCACCGCGACCGTCCACCTCTACATCGCCAGTCCCGGCCGACCCGACCTCACCCACCTGGTCGAGCAGGCCGGCTGGCCCACCACCGAGGCCTGGGTGACCCGGGAGTACGACGGATTGCTCAGCTCACTGCGCGCGGGCCAGGAATGGGCCTTCCGGCTTACCGCGAACCCCACGCACAGCGGACGCAAGACCGCCGACGCCAAGGAGACCCAGCGCTTCGGCTACCTGCGCGAGCAGGAACAGGTCGAATGGCTGGCCAGGCGGGCCGACCGGCACGGGTTCGCCCTGGCCAGCCAGCGCGACGGGCGGCCCAACCTGCGGCTGCACCGTCGCCAGACACAATCCTTCAAGCGGGGCCTGGGCACGGTCACCCTCACCACGGCGACGTTCGACGGCCTGCTCCGGATCATCGACGCGGACACCTTCCGGCGGGCACTGACCGGCGGGGTCGGGCATGCCAAGGCGTACGGGTGCGGGCTGCTGACCCTCGCGCCCGTGCAGCCGACCTCGTGAAGAAGATCCCGGGTGTGCCGCCGGCTGAACTGGCGGAACTCAACCGTGCGCAGGACCGGATCAGTTTCGTCTACCTCGAACGATGCGTCATCCACCGGGACAGCAACGCGATCACGGCCACCGACGAGAAAGGCGTCGTGCATCTGCCGGCGGCCACGCTCGGGGTCCTCATGCTGGGTCCCGGCACCAGCATCACCCAGCAGGCGATGATGCTGATCGCCGACAATGGTGCCACGGTCGTCTGGGTCGGTGAGCACGGCATCCGGTACTACGCACACGGGCGCTCGCTCGCCCGGTCAAGCCGCCTCCTCGTCGCCCAGGCCGCCGCCGTCTCGCACCGGGACCGGCGACTCCAGGTGGCGCGCGCGATGTATCGGATGCGCTTTCCCGGGGAAGACACCAGCAGGCTCACGATGCAGCAGTTGCGCGGCAAGGAAGGAGCGAGGGTCCGCCGCTGCTACCGGGAACACTCGCTGCGCACGGGCGTGTCGTGGAACAACCGGGAGTACGACCCGGACAACTTCGATGGCAGCGATCGAGTCAACCAGGCACTGTCGGCGGCGCACGCCTGCCTGTACGGCATCGTGCACGCGGTCATCGTCGCCATCGGCGCGTCGCCGGGGCTCGGATTCGTCCACACCGGCCACGAGCGGTCGTTCGTCTACGACGTCGCTGACCTGTACAAGGCCGAAATTAGCATTCCGGTTGCCTTCGACATCGCGGCCGGCGAGTCGACCGACATCGGCTCGGACACCCGTCGGGCCGTCCGTGACCGGGTCCACGACGGCGCGCTCCTCGACCGGTGCGTCCGCGACATCCGAAGCCTGCTGCTCACCGATGGCTCGGCCGGACCGATCGACGAGGAACAGCTCGACGATGAAGCCGGCAGCGATGCCGTACGTCTGTGGGACGAGGAAGGCTACGAACTCGCTGGCGGCCGGAACTACTCCGGGGACGTGGACTTCTGATGACCGTCATCATCCTCACCGCCTGCCCGGAAGGGCTGCGTGGGCACCTGACGCAGTGGCTGCTGGAAATCTCTGCCGGGGTGTACGTGGGACACGTCAACGGCAGGATCCGACAACGGCTCTGGGCCAAGGTCGTCGAGATGGCCGGGCCAGGCCGGGCACTGCTCGTCTACCAGCGACCAGGCGAGCAACGACTTGCCTTCGAGGTGCATGACCACCACTGGGAGCCGGTGGACTTCGACGGGATCGCGCTGATGCGTCGGCCTACGGATCGGAGGTCGTACAACCCGGCGGTAGGCCCGGGGTGGAGCAAGGCGTCCAAGCGCCGGAAATTCGGGCGGAGGGCTCCGGGCGGAGCCAGTGGATCGTCGACACCCTCCGAGCAAAGTGAAGGAAAATGGGGTAGTTGATCTTTAGCGCCCCAGCTCAGGAAGTCTGCTCCCCGCGCACGCGGGGGTGATCCCGGCCCTCTGACGAACGATGACCTACCCTCGTACTGCTCCCCGCGCACGCGGGGGTGATCCTACAACTATGCATTACCCCTCCAATCGGACACACTGCTCCCCGCGCACGCGGGGGTGATCCGTGTCATAAAGGTTGCCTTAGGGTCAATGCTCACTGCTCCCCGCGCACGCGGGGGTGATCCCGGGCCGAGCAGCGCGCCGAGCAGGGGCGCCGGCTGCTCCCCGCGCACGCGGGGGTGATCCGCTGTCGCCGGCGAGGATCTCGGCGGGGGGTTCCTGCTCCCCGCGCACGCGGGGGTGATCCCGGCTACTTCACGCCCTTCGCCGAGGGCATCCTCTGCTCCCCGCGCACGCGGGGGTGATCCCCATCCGCACCTCACCGGCCGTCGTGCCGTCGGCTGCTCCCCGCGCACGCGGGGGTGATCCCGGGAAGTCACCCGGCCGCTCGGCGCTGGTGATCTGCTCCCCGCGCACGCGGGGGTGATCCAATGTCGACGTCCCACGCGGACGGCGGATCGATCTGCTCCCCGCGCACGCGGGGGTGATCCCCGGAAGCGGCGCTGCCCCCACAGCTGCGCCAGCTGCTCCCCGCGCACGCGGGGGTGATCCGGTTCGGGTTGCTCATCACCCCGGGAGGGATCGATGCTCCTCGTGTACGCGGGGTTGATCCGGTATTGCCCGACAACGAGATGGCCGAGATTCACTTATCCCCGTGTGGGTGGGGGTGCTCCGAGTTTCCGAGGAAGCTTCTGGCCCCGCTCGCCGAGGCATGCTGATCAACGTTGAGCGGGTCACGCGGGTTCTGTGATCTGTCGAGGTGGCTCAGGTTGGTGAGATGGAGGCACCCGGGTGGCTCCGGTCATGTGGATGGGCCGACTGACGGGAAGTGTAGCGTTAATGGTACCGCCTGCAGTACCATCAGCTCGTGCCGTCCGTGGCCAAGCTCGTTGCAACGATGCGGAGCAATCAGCAGAACGTTGCCTACAACGATCTCTACGCGGTGTGCGAGCACTACTTCGGGAAGCCCCGGCAGGCCGGCACCTCTCACGCGGTGTTCAAGATGCCCTGGGCGGGTGACCCGCGCGTCAATATCCAGAACGACAAAGGCAAGGCCAAGGCATACCAGGTACGGCAGGTGCTCAAGGCGATTGACAAGAAGGAGGCCCTGTGATGGACCCCGAAGCCCGTCTCGACATCACCCACTACACCTACCGCGTCACCTGGTCCGCCGAGGATCGCGAGTTCGTCGCGACCTGTGCCGAGTTCCCGTCGCTCTCCTGGCTCGCGTCTTCCCAGATCGAAGCGCTTCAAGGGCTTCAGGACCTGCTACGCGAGGTGATCGCGGACTTGGCGGAGCAGGGCGAGCAGGTGCCCCAGCCGATCGCCGACCGCAGCTACTCGGGCAAGTTCAACCTCCGCGTCGGCGAGAGCCTGCATCGCGAGCTTGCCATCCAGGCTGCCGAGGACGGCATGAGCCTCAACCAGTACGTCATCCGGAAGCTCCGGGCCGCCTGATCGCTTCACGCTTGGCGGCGGTGCTGAGGCGTCGCATGCCCGTCGTTGTAGCGCCGGCTCGTGGCGGTACGGTGACCTTCCGTGGCCCGAGCGGGCCGCGCTCACAGGGAGGTGCGCGATGGGAGCGCCGGACGTGATGCCCCTGCCGGTCGCCCAACCCGACGACGTCGACCGGCTGCTGTTCACCTTCTGCGACGACGCGACCGGCGACCGGGTCGCCCTGAGCGCCGCTGACCTGGGTGGCTGGGCGGCGCGCACCGCCGGGCTGTTGCGCGACGGCTGCGGGCTGGCCCCGGGCAGCCGGGTCGCGGTGCTGTTGCCGCCGCACTGGCGTACCGCCGCGGTGTTGTTGGGTGCCTGGTCGGTGGGGCTGGCGGTGTCGTTCCGGCCCCGGGCCACCGCTGGGCTGCCGGTCCTGGAGCCGGGCGGCGACCGGCCGTACGACGCGGTGTTCGTCACCCCGGAGCGGCTCGACGACTGGCTGGAGGACGTGCCCGACGGGGTGCACCGCTACCTCGTCGGCACCGGGCCGGGCCCGTTGGCGGACGTGCCGGTGGGCTGGCTCGACTGGGACGTCGAGGTGCTCCGGCACACCGACGCGCCGCCCGACTATGCCGGCGTCCATCCGGGGGAGGCGGCCACCCCCGACGGCACGAGCTTCGGCGCGTGGGGTGCCCTCGCCAGGGAGATGGCCGACCAGTTCGGCCTGCGGTCGGGTGACCGGCTGCTGGTCGACGCGGCCGAGCACGAGCAGCCGCTGAAGTGGCTCCTGGCCCCGCTGTCGGTCGGCGCGTCGGTGGTCGTCTGCGCCAACCTGGACCGGTCCCGCCTCGACGCCCGGGTCGCCGCCGAGGGGATCACCCGGGTGCTCTGACCGGCGACGCCATGCCGGGCAGGTGGGGGTATCCGAGCGGCCGGGATACCGCCACCTGCCCGGCATCCGCTACGGCGTCAGTGCCCGGGCGACGGGGCGTCAGCGGCGGCCGAAGACCTTCGCGGCGGGGCCGAGCCGGAGCAGGACCGTCTCGCCCGTGGCGTCCTGGACGCCGTCGTTGTCGGTGACGGCGTACACCTGGCCGTTGCCGGCCACGGTCAGGCCCTCCAGTTTCTCCTGGGTCCAGCCGTTGGTGGCGCGCAGCGCCGGCAGCACGTCGACGGCGAGCGTCTTCGGCAGCACCGTCAGTGGGCCCGGCGCGGCCGGGTCGGCGGGCATCGGCACGGTGTAGACGCGCTTGAGCGCGGCGGCCGGGCCGTTCAGCTTGTCCCGTTCGATGATGGCGAGCCGGTCGCCGACGACGGTCACCTCGGACAGCCCGATCCAGTCGCCCGCGACGGCGGTGGACTCCAGCCGGTAGCCGAACCAGCTCCACGTCCCGGCGGTCACGTCGTAGCGGCCGATGCGGGTGACGCCCGCCGGGTCGGTGGAAACCTCGCGCTGGAGCACCGCCCAGACGATCTCCCGGCCGTGCCGGTCGGTGCTGGCGGCGACCCCCTCGAAGCCCTGCTTGCCGAGCCCGGCGGCGACCTCCGCCGGCAGGAGCACGGTCTGCCGGGTCCGCCCGGCGGCGTCGAGCCGGACCAGCTTGTTCTCCGCGCCCTTGGCGCCCTCGACCGCGAGCCAGAAGCCGCCCTGCGGGCGGGCGAAGATCCCCTCCGCGTCGTAGGCGGCCGGGTTGCCGTCGGCGTCGGTCACGGGCAGGGAGTCGGTGATCACCGCCGGGGACCGGCCGGCGTCGACCGTGAAGATCCGGGTCGGGGTGTACGCCGCGTCGGTGACGCTGTAGAGCTGCTGCGGCCGGCCCGGGGCGGCGGAGAGGGCACCGAGCGCCCCCCAGCCGATCGGCGCGCCCTGCGCGTCGTCAGCCGAGACGATGCTCGGGAAGCCGGGGGTGCCCCCGCCGAGCCGGTAGAGCGACACGGAGGCGCGGACGCCCGCGTCGGCGTCGTCGGTCTCGCTGGAGACGGCGAGGAGCCCCCGCGACGGGATCGGCAGCAGCCCCTCCGGGCCGTTGGTGGTGGGCAGGACCTGCCGGAAGACCGGGGCGGTGGGCCGGCTGAGGTCGTAGACGGCGACGAAGTTGCTCCGCTCCGAGCCGACGAACGCGTACCGCACGCCGCCGTACTCGGCGATCGCCACGCCCTCCGGCTCGGTGCCCTTCTTCGCGGCCCGGTCCTCGTTGTGCAGGCCGTGGCGGACGGCGAGGCGCTCGAAGGTGTTGCCGGCGTCCCAGGCCACCTGGCCGGTGCGGCTGTCGAAGACGGACCAGCCGCGGGTGCCGCCCCGCCAGTCGCCCTCGTTGGCGGTGGCCAGGTAGCGGTCGTCCACCCAGGCGACGGCGTCGGGCTCGCGGGGCACGTCGGTGATCGAGCCGGTCAGCTCGATCCGGCCGTCCTTGCCGGTGTCGATGCCGCCGACCGAGGCGGTGCCGGCGCTGAAGGCCCGGGTGATCCGGCCGGTGGGCAGGTCGACCAGGAGGATGCCGTTGTTCTCCTGGAGGGTGACGGCGAGCTGGTTGCGTCCGTTGATCGAGACGTACTCGGGTTCCGGGTCGGTGGGCTCGGTGATCCCGGCGGCGGCCAGCGCCGGCAGGGCCTGCCCGTCGGCGGCGGTCAGCGGCACGGTCCGCAGCTTCCACCGCTGCGGAGTCGCTCTGCCGTCGAGGTCGACGATCTGCACGAAGCCGGCGGGGGCCTGGGGCAGGTCGCCCTTCTTCCGGCCGGGCGGGGTGGCGTCCTCGTCGCGCTCGTTCTCGATGGCGATCGCCGCGTACCGCTGGTCGTGGCTGATGGCGATCGAGTCCGGCTGGCCGCCGAGGTCGATGCTGCGGACCCGCTGGCGGGTGGCCAGCTCGATCACGTCGAGGCGGCCGGAGGGGGCGGTGTAGCCGGCGCTGGTGTTGACCACGACCAGGACGTACCGGCCGACGACGGCCACCGAGGTGGGCTCGTCCTCGGCGTCGCCGAGCTGGGCGAGGGAGAGCGTGCCGAGCCCGCGCGGCCGGTCCGGGCGGGCGATGTCGAGGAACCCGATCCGGCGTGCCGCCGCGTCGGTGTGGACCAGGGTGCGGCCGTCGGGGCTGACCGCCGAGATCTCGGCGACCGTCTCCGTCGCCGGGTCCTCGCCGGCCGGCCGGTTCTGGAACACGGGGTAGGTGGCGGCGCGGTCGAAGATGCGGCCCCCGGCGGGGTGGTGCCGGCCGGCGTCGGCGGGGCCGGCGGCGGCCAGCGTGCCGGTCACGGCCAGCGTGCCCGTGATGGCCAGCGCCGCGGCGACGATGCCGGCCGTCGGGGTGAGGGTGTGTTTCGGTGTCACGTCGTCCTCCGTCTTGTCGCTGCGACGGAGGCTGGCACGCAGGGCCGAGCGTGAGCTGTCCCGGCCGTGAACGGCGGGCGAACAACCTCAGGCCAGGCCCTGCGTGGGCGCGACGATCGGGGTGTGGGGAGCGGGCCTCAGCAGGTGGTGTTGCCGCCCGGGACCCAGCCGTCGATGGCCGGGTCTTCGGCGCCGTGGCCGTAGATCCAGACGTCGTCGTCCTCCGCCCAGACCTGGCCGTGCCAGCGGAAGCCCCGCCCGGCGGTCAGGGTGCGCAGGACCTGGGCGTGCGGGGCGGCCCGCAGCCAGGTGTTCTGCGTGAGGTTGCAGACGATGCCCCACGCGTCGCTCGCCGAGGCGGCCGTGGGAGCCACGGCGGAGCCGGCGAGAGCGACGGTGGCGACCGTCAGTGCGGACAGGATTCGGCGCTTCACTCGGGTCCCTTCGACGGGTGTCGGTGACGGTCCCCGATTGTGCCACTGTGGACTGACATCCGGGCACCCATGCAAGATCCTCGATAGCGGCGGGGTGGTGGCATCCGGCCGCCGTGATACCGCCACCCCGCCGACCTGGGGCCGACCGAGCAGGGTGGCCGGTCAGCCGAGGGCCGCGGCGAACATGCCGGGCTGGTAGGAGCCGCCCCGCTGGTGCACGATCACGGCCAGCCGGTTGGCGGCGTTGATCAGGGCGACCAGGCAGACCAACGCGGCGATCTGGTCGTCGTCGTAGTGCCTGCGCACCTCGGCCCAGGTCTCGTCGGACACGCCCTGGTGGGCGTCGGCGAGCCGGCTGCCCTCCTCGGCGAGCGCCAGCGCGGCCCGCTCCGCCTCCGTGAAGACCGTCGACTCGCGCCAGGCGGCGACCAGGTGCAGCCGGACCTGGCTCTCGCCGTCGGCGGCGGCCTCCTTGGTGTGCATGTCGATGCACCAGCCGCAGCCGTTGATCTGGCTGGCCCGCAGCGACACCAGCTCCTGCGTGGCCTTCGGCAGCGGCGACTGGTGGATCACCATGCCGGCGTTGGCGAACCGCTTGGCGAACCTCGTGGCCAGCTCGTTGCTGAACAGGTCGAATCGGGCGTCCATGGCTTCCGTCCTTCGCTCGTTGCCCCGGAGATGGGACGAACACGAGATGCCGGCATCCGGCCCCCCGTGACGGCCGGGGTCGGGTGACGATCGCCACAGGCGGAGGTGTCACACGGCGGCGTGGTCCGGCGTCTGATGGGCGACGCAGCCGAAAGCGAAGCGACGCAGCCGAGAGCGAACGGGGGCCACCCATGGCGGGCACACCGCAGACCGCAGCCGACGCTGGCCGGGGCACCGGGTCGCCGGACCCGGCCACCGAGGCGTTCCTCACCCACCGGAACCTGCTGTTCACCGTCGCGTACGAGCTGCTCGGCTCGGCCGCCGACGCGGAGGACGTCCTCCAGGAGACGTGGCTGCGGTGGGCGGGCGTGGACCTCGGTGTGGTGCGGGACCAACGCGCCTACCTGGTGCGGATCACCACCCGCCAGGCGCTCACCCGGCTGCGCGCGGTCGGCCGTCGCCGGGAGTCCTACGTCGGCCCCTGGCTGCCCGAGCCGCTGCTCACCGCGCCCGACGTGGCCGACGACGTCGCGCTCGCCGAGAGCGTGTCGATGGCGATGCTGCTGGTGCTGGAGACCCTCGGTCCGACCGAACGGGCGGTGTTCGTGCTGCGCGAGGTGTTCGACCTCGGGTACGACGAGATCGCCGAAGCCGTCGACAAGAGTCCCGCCGCGGTCCGGCAGATCGCGCACCGGGCCCGGTCGCACGTGGCGGCGCGCCGGCCGCGCCGGGTCGTGCCGGCGGCCGAGACCCGCACCGTGCTCGACGCGTTCCGGCGGGCGGTCGAGACCGGCGACCTGCAAGGGCTGCTCGACCTGCTCGCCCCGGACGTCGTCCTGCTCGGCGACGGCGGCGGAGTCAAGCAGGCCGTCCTGCGGCCCGTCGTGGGAGCCGACAAGGTGGCCCGCCTGCTCACCGGCGGGTGGGGCCGGGTCGCCGCTGTCACGTCGTTGCAGCCGACGCAGGTCAACGGCAGCCCGGCGCTCGTCGTCCGGCTCGACGGGGAACTCGACACCGTGCTGGCCGTGCACGTCGACGACGGCCGCATCGGCGGGCTCTACGCCGTACGCAATCCCGAGAAGCTGTCGCACATGGCGAAGGAGACCAGGCTGAGCCGCTGAGCGGCTGAGCCGGTCGCGCCGGCGTCAGTCCACGCTGGGCAGGGGCGGACCCAGGACGTCGTCGGCGTCCACGATCGTGTACGCGTAGCCCTGCTCCGCCAGGAAGCGCTGCCGGTGGGCCGCGTACTCGGTGTCGATGGTGTCCCGCGAGACGACCGTGTAGAAGTGCGCCTGCCGCCCGTCGGCCTTCGGCCGCAGCACCCGGCCCAGCCGCTGCGCCTCCTCCTGCCGCGACCCGAACGTGCCCGACACCTGGATCGCCACCGCCGCCTCGGGCAGGTCGATGGAGAAGTTGCCGACCTTCGAGATCACCAGCGTGCGTACCTCGCCCGACCGGAACGCGTCGAACAGCCGCTCCCGCTCCTTGTTCGTCGTGGAGCCCTGCACGATCGGGGCGTCCAGGTATTCGCCGAGCTGGTGCAGCTGGTCGAGGAAGCCGCCGATGACGAGCACCTGCTCCTGGGGGTGCCGGTCGACGAGCGCCCGCACCACCGGCAGCTTCGTGCGGGCCGTCGCCGCCATCCGGTAGCGCTCCTCCGCCTCCGCCGTCGCGTACGACATCCGCTCGGCGTCGGTGAGGGTCACCCGTACCTCGGTGCACTGCGCCGGGGCGATCCAGCCCTGCTGCTCGATGTCCTTCCACGGCGCGTCGTACCGCTTGGGCCCGATCAGGCTGAACACGTCGCCCTCGCGGCCGTCCTCGCGGACCAGGGTCGCGGTGAGGCCGAGGCGGCGGCGGGCCTGGAGGTCCGCGGTGAACCGGAAGATCGGCGCGGGCAGCAGGTGCACCTCGTCGTAGACGACCAGGCCCCAGTCGCGGGCCCCGAACAGGTCCAGGTGGGTGAACGCACCGCCGCGCCGCGAGGTGAGCACCTGGTACGTGGCGATGGTGACCGGCCGGATCTCCTTGCGCTCGCCCGAGTACTCGCCGATCTCCTCCTCCGTCAGCGAGGTGCGGGCGATCAGCTCCCGCTTCCACTGCCGGCCGGCGACCGTGTTGGTGACCAGGATCAGCGTGGTGGCCTTCGCCTCGGCCATGGCCGCCGCCCCGACGAGGGTCTTGCCCGCGCCGCACGGCAGCACCACCACGCCGGACCCGCCGGCCCAGAACGCCTCCACGGCCTCCCGCTGGTACGACCGCAGCGTGAACGGCTTACCACCGTCCTTGCCGCCCTCGGCCAGCTCGATGGGGTGCGCCTCGCCGTCGACGTACCCGGCGAGGTCTTCCGCCGGCCAGCCCAGCTTCAGCAGCGCCTGCTTGAGCCGCCCCCGCTCCGACGGGTGCACCGCGATCGTGTCGTCGTCGAGCTTCGCGCCGAGCATCCCGGCCAGCTTCTTGCTCTTGGCGACCTCGATCAGCACCACCCGGTCGAGGGCGCGCAGCACCAGGCCGTGCGCCGGGTCGTTGGCGAGCTGGAGCCGGCCGTACCGGTCCATCGTCTCGGCCACGTCGACCAGCAACGCGTGCGGCACCGGGTAGCGGCTGTACTTCAGCAGCGCGTCCACCACGGCCTCGGCGTCGTGGCCGGCGGCGCGGGCGTTCCACAGGCCCAGCGGGGTCAGCCGGTAGGTGTGCACGTGCTCCGGCGAGCGTTCCAGCTCGGCGAACGGGGCGATCGCCATCCGGCAGGACTGGGCGTCGGGGTGGTCGATCTCCAGCAGCAGCGTCTTGTCCGACTGCACGATCAGTGGTCCACCGCTCACGCCGGCGCCCTCCCTCTGCCCTGGTCAACGGCCCTCCGGCGGGCGGCTACCCGCCCCGGGCCGACCATCCAGTGTTGCACGAAGCCCGAATGGGGCCGAAAATTCGGACACCAGGTGCAACCATTCCGGTACGTCCGGCGTCTAGGCAGTGGGACGACCGCCCCGGGGAGGCCCCATGAGACAGGTTCGCTTCAGCGCCCGGGTCGTCGCCCTGGCCGTGGTCACGCTGGTCGGTGTCGGTGCGTGCACGCCCGAACGCCAGGCCGACCCGGGTGGCCGTGGAGGAGGGCTCGCCCAGGCCGGCTCGGCGGAACGGGAAACGGGGGCGGGCGGTTCGTCCGGCTCCGACCAGCGGACCCGGCCGGAACCGAAACCCACCCGCACGAAGGCCAAGCCGAAGCCGAAGCCCACCCCGACGAAGGCGAAGCCGAAGCCCGCGCCGAAGCCGACGCCGGCCGGGTGCCCGCTGGGCGAGCACCAGCGCGAGGTGGAGACCTACCTCGCCAAGCTGGGCGGCTTCGGGCGGGTGACCGTCGACGGCCGCCAGTCCGCCGCCGACTGCGCCGCCATCAAGAAGTTCCAGCAGCGGTACGACGTCCGCCCCGCCGCCGGTCGCGCCGGCCCCACCACGTACGACGTGGCGAAGCGCCTCGCCACCACCGACACGAAGCGCTGCAAGGCCGCCTCCTCCGGCACCACGTTCTGCATCGACCTGACCCGGCAGACCACGTGGGCGCTGCGCGGCGGCAAGGTGGTGTGGGGCCCGACGGTCACCCGCACCGGCATGAAGGGCTACGCCACCCCCGCCGGCACCTTCACGATCAACTACCGCAACGTCAAGGAGTGGTCCGACCCGTACGAGGTGTGGCTGCCCTACTGGCAGCACTTCACGCAGGGCATGGGCTACCACCAGACCACGACCTACCTGCACGACAAGTCGATCGGCTCGCACGGCTGCGTCAACCTCCTCCCCGCCGACGCCCTCCGCGCCTGGGAGTTGGGCAAGGTCGGCAGCCGGGTGGTCCTCTTCGGCCGCCGGCCCGGCACGTGACGAGCGACGACGAGCCCGCACGAGCCGACGAGGTGTCGGCGGCGACCCTGCTCGCGTACGCGACCGCCGCCGTGCTTCTCGTCGGCTGGTTCCTCTACGGCTGGCTCGTCCAGCGGCAGGGCTTCGTCGCCTCCGTCGGCGAGTCCGCCGGGGCCGGGTTCGCCCTGCTGCTGGCCGTGTCGGTGGTCGGCACCGTGCGCCGCAGCCGCCGCTGACGCCACCCGCCGGCGGCGACGCCGACCCGGCGGCCGGGCGGCTCAGGTGCCCTCCAGCACCGCCGCGGTGATCCGGTGCAGCGCGAACGTGTGCAGCATCTCCGTGCGCTCGTCCTCGGCCCGCAGGTAGCCCGCGCCGATCGACACCGGCCGGACCAGCCGCGACGCTGTCGCCCCGTGCGCGTCGACGTAGCCCACCCAGACCAGCGCCTTGTCCCGTACCGCCTGCTGCAACACCGCCAGGGCGTCGGCGTGGCCGTGCACCGGGGCCGGGCCGGTGCGCGCCGGCGTGCCGCGTACCACCGCCGGGGCCCGCCGGGCGGCCCGCGCCGCCGCCTCGCCCCGCCGGATCTGCTCCACCACCCCGAGCAGGCGGGGCAGGGCCAGCTTCGGCGACGCCAACGGATCCACCGTCCGGCCCACCGGGGCCCGCCCGGGGGCCCGCCGGATCCGTGGCCGGGTCAGCACCGCCGCCCCGGCGGCGTCCTCCGGCACCGGGGCGTACCCGGCGTCGCGCAACGCCAGCAGCATCCGGTTCACCTGGTAGGGCGTGACCAGCACCGTCGGGGCCAGCCGCCGGAACGCCAGCGCCTCCAGCCGCCGGTCGGCGAGCACCTCCGCCAGCAGCGCCTCGTCGTCGCTGCGCACGTATCCACCGGCGGAGCCGACCCGCAGCCCGCCGTGCTTGCGCGCCACGTCGTCCACCAGGTACGTCAGCCCCTGCGGCACCGGCGTGCGGGACCGGCGGCGGAACAGGTCGTGCAGGTCGTCGGCCGTGTAGCCGGCGTCCAGGGCCCGGCGCACGCTGGCCGTGGTGACCCGGTGCACGCTCGCCCCGCCCGCCGACTCGTGCTCCGCCACCACCTCCAGTTCGCCGGCGAGCGCCGGGTCGGGCGGGCCGGGCACCACCACCGTCAGGTCGGCCTGCACCAGGAAGTGGTCGACCGGGGCGGGCAGCAGCCCGTCCAGCGCCCGCACGGCCGTGGACGCGTCCTCGGCGTCGGCGCGCAACCCCAGCGGGTCGTCGCCGCCCCGCTCGTCGGCTTCGGCCACGGCGGCCAGCAGCAGCCGCCCGTACGAGGTGAGCGCCCCCAGCCCCGTCACGCCCAGCCGGGCCGCCTCGACCAGGGCCTCCCGGTGCGCGGCCTCCCGGCCCCGGCTGCGCCGGGGGGCCCGCCAGTCGAGCAGCCCCAGCACCTCGTCCGGGGTGGGCGCGACGGCCGGCTCCAGGTCGGCCAGCACCGCCAGCACGGCCCGGCGGGCGGCCGGCGCCCCGGCCCGTTCCGCCTCCGGCGAGAGCGGGCCGATCGGTCGGTCCCGGTCGTCGCGCTGCCCGACGAGGCCCACCTGGCGGGTCATCAGCAGCCAGGCCCGGGCCAACTGCTCCCAGCGCCGGGCCAGCGACACGGCCCGCCACACCTCGTACCCGCCGGTGGGCAGGACCTGCTGGTCGGCGCCGTACCGGGTGGTCGTCGCCCCGGACAGCTCCAGCTCGCCGGCCAGCCCCGCCGCGTACGCCACCTCCAGCAGCAGGGCGGTCGTCGCCTCGTCCAGGGCGAGGGCCTTCGCCAGCCGGCGCAGGTCACGCACCCCGATCCCGCCCGAGCGCAGCACGGGAGCCGGCTCGGCGGCGAGCAGCTCCAGCAGCGCCTCGGTGTGGCGTACCACCTCCATGGTCTGCCCGGCCCCGGCGGAGTCGACGGCCTTCGCCTCGCGCGCGACGGCGGCCACCGGAGGTGGGCTGGTGCGCAGCGGCCCGAGGGGGCCGCTGTCGCGGCGCAGCAGCAGGCCGACCTCGCGGGGCAGCTCCACCGTGCCGGCGGACACCGCCACCAGCAGCCGGTTGTCGACCAGCCAGCGCACCGGCGACCCGGTCGGCGCGCCGCCGTTGGTCGGGTCCGGCGGCACGCTGTCCTCCGCCCCGAGCGGCGGGGCCTGGAGCGCGCCCGGGGGCACGCTGCCCACCGGCGGGCCGGCGGCGAGCCGGTCCAGGATCGCCCGCGCCGACGGGGGCGCGGCCAGCAGCGTGCGGCGCAGCTTCGCCGGGTCCGCGCAGAGGGCCGCCGCGCGCGCGTCCAGCTCCGTCGCGGGCCGACCCAGGCCCGCCGGGTACGGGGCGACCTCGTCGACGCCGTCGACCACGCGCAGGGCGTGCTCGGGCCCGTACAGCAGGAACAGGGCGCGCAGCTTGTGCACCGCGCCCCGGATGGTGGCCGGGGCGGGCGGGCGCGGCCCGGCGGTGGCCATGGCGAGGACGGCCTCGGTGGAGGTAGTGCCGTCGTCCGGGTCCCGGGTGAGCCGGGCGGCGTCGAGGATCTGGAGGGTGAACTGGTCCAGCCCGTCCAGCGCCCGGGCCACCGACACCCGGGACTGGGCCCGGACCGCGAGCGCGGACACGTCGGCCGGCACGGGCACGACGAGGTCCGGCCGCAGCTGGAGCAGGGCGGCCAGGGACTCGTCGGGCAGCGTCCGCAGGTGGTCGGCGAGTGAGGTCGTCATCGTCGTTCCACGCTAGCCCGGGACGGGGCCCGCGCGCCCCTCGGACGTCCGGCTGGACCCGCCGGCCGGGTAGGTTCTCGGCATGCCCCCGCTGACCGTCGGCTTCGACCTCGACATGACCCTCGTCGACTCGCGTCCCGGCATCGCCGCGGCGTACCGGGCGCTGACGGCGCGCACCGGCGTGCCCGTGGACGCCGACGCGGCGGTGTCCCGGCTCGGCCCGCCGCTGCGGGTGGAGATCGCCCGCTGGTTTCCGCCGGAGCAGGTCGACTCGGCCGTCGAGGCGTTCCGCGAGCTGTATCCGGCGTACGCGGTCACGCCCACGCTGCCGATGCCCGGCGCGGTCGAGGCCATCGAGGCGGTGCACGCCCACGGCGGCCGGGTCGTGGTCGTCACCTCGAAGCTGGGCCGGCTGGCCCGGCTGCACCTGGACCACCTCGGGCTGGCCGTCGACGAGCTGGCCGGTGACCTCTTCGCCGAGGGGAAGGCGACGGCGCTGCGCGCGCACGGCGCGACCCTGTACGTCGGCGACCACACCGCCGACATGGTCGCCGCAGAGGCGGCGGGCGTGCCGGGCGTGGCGGTCGCCACGGGCCCCTGCTCGGCCGAGGAGCTGCGCTCGGCCGGGGCCAGCCTGGTCCTGGCCGACCTCACCGGATTCCCGGCGGCGCTCACCACCATGATCCGGCTAGCCTTGGAGCAGTAGACGTCTCAAGTGAAGCAGGGGTTCTCAGGTGCCGACGGGTCGAGTGAAGTGGTATGACGCGGCCAAGGGATACGGGTTCGTCACCAGCGACGAGGGTGGCGACGTGTTCCTGCCGAAGGGCGCGCTGCCGGCGGGTGTCACCGACCTCAAGGGTGGTCAGCGGGTCGACTTCAGCGTGGTGGACAGCCGTCGGGGCGCGCAGGCGATGGGGGTCAAGCTGTTGGAGGCCCCGCCGTCGGTGGCGGAGCTGCGTCGCCGGCCGGCGGAGGAGCTGCACGGCCTCGTGGAAGACATGATCAAGGTGCTGGAGGCGAAGGTCCAGCCGGACCTGCGGCGGGGGCGGTTCCCTGACAAGAAGACGGCGCAGAAGATCGCTCAGCTGGTCCACGCGGTGGCGCGCGAGCTGGAGGTCTGAGGGCCGGCGGTCCGAGGGCTTGCGGTCCGGGGCACGAGCCCGGCGTCGGCGGCCCGGCCCAGCAGCGCCTCCACGGCGGCGAACCCCGCGTCCCCCAGGTCCGCGGTGAACTCGTTGACGTAGAGGGCGATGTGCCGGTCCACCACGTCGGGCTCCATCTCCTGCGCGTGGGCGAGCACGTACGCCCGGCTGGCCTCCGGGTCTGCCCACGCCTGGCGTACCGACTCGCGGATCCAGCCGGCCGCCTCGACCGGGTCGACCGCGCCCCGGCGGGCCAGGATCGCGCCGAGCGGGATCGGCAGCCCCGTGCTGCCCTCCCACCACTCGCCGAGGTCGACCAGGGCGGTCAGCCCGTGCCGCTGGTAGGTGAAGCGGGCCTCGTGGATCACCAGACCGGCGTCGTACCGGCCGGCCGCCACGGCAGGCATGATCTCGTGGAACGGGACCACCTCGATCCGCGCCGGCGGCCGCTCGGCCGCCCAGAGCCGGAACAGCAGGTACGCCGTCGTCCGGTCGCCGGGCACCGCCACCGTGGCCCCACCCAGGTCGGCGGTGCCGGCCTGCCCGTTGCCGGTCTGCCCGTTGCCGGTCTGCCCGGTGCCGGCCCGGTCGGGGCGGGTCAGCACGAGCGGCCCGCAGCCCCGGCCGAGCGCGCCCCCGCAGGGCAGCAGGTGGTAGTCGTCCAGCAGCCACGGCAGCGCCGCATAGCTCACCTTCACCAGGTCGAACGCGCCCCGCTCCGCGGCGGTGTTCGTGACGTCCACGTCCGCGTAGGTGACCTCGACGGGCGGCGCGCCGGGCACCCGGCCGTGCACCAGGGCGTCGAAGACGAACGTGTCGTTGGGGCAGGGCGAGATCGCCAGGGTGAGCGCCACGCCCCCACCGTATCCCCGCCCCCGCCCCCGCCCCCGCCCCCGCCCCCGCTCTGCCCCGCCACCCGCACGCCGCGGGGTGCCCGCCGGGCGGCGACGGTTCTGCCCGGGCGGCGACGGTGCGGGCGGGCTCCGGGTACTTCTTCCGCCCGCTAGGGAGCTGATGTCGTGGATGACTCAGCGAACGGGCTGGTGCTGAACAGGTTGATGCCGGGCAGGCTGGAACCCGGGGAAGGGCGGTACCCGACATGCCGGGAATGGGCATGCCGGTCATCCTTCGCTGCGCGCCGCCCTGCGGCCTCGCCGGCCCGCGTCGCCCCGCCCCCCGCTGTCTTGCGAGCCCGCTGCCCCGCCCCGCTCGTCCGGGGCTGCGGGCCGCTTGTGCAGCCCCGCGCTGCCTTGCGAGCCCGCCGCGCCGCGTGTGCTCGTCTTGCGAATCCCGCCTGCCGCCTTGCGCTGGCTTCTGGGCCTGCCGCGCCGCCTTGCGCTGGCTTCTGGGCCTGCCGCGCCGCCTTGCCTCGCTCGCGCAGCCTTGCCTCGTGCCGCCTCCTGCCCTGTGCCTGGCAGGTGGCTCCGGTGCCGTGCTCCGGTGCCGTGATGTCGTAGATGACTCAGCTCCCTAGTGAGCGGCACGCAGTATCGGTCCTCGCGGTGAGTCGAGTTATCCACAGGTTGTCCACAGCCTGACGGGGGTTGTTGATGACCGGCCGGAATAGGCGACAGCATCGAGGCATGGCAGAGACAGGGGACCGGGTCGACCTGGGCGGATCGCTTCGGGCATTGCGTCGCCGCGCGGACCTGAGCCAGCGTGAGCTGGCAGACCTCGCCGGGGTGCCACAGGCGACGCTCGCGCGGATCGAGTCGGGCCGCTCCGGGGACGTCCGGTTCCGGACGATGGAGCGGCTGGTGCGGGCAGCCGGTGGGCGGGTGGCGATCGGGACGCCCGCCGCCGAGGCCGGCGACGACACCGGCGACGACACCGGCGACCACGCCGGCGACGGCACCGGCGCCCAGGCCAGCGACCACACCGGCGACCTGACGGGCGACGACCGGGTGCCGGAGGTGGTGCCGGTGCCCCGGGTGCCGCACGACGGGCTGCGGGATGAGGCGGGGCGGCGGTACCCGGCGCACCTGGACGCCTGGGCGGTGCACGGGCCGAGGGACTGGCCGGGCGCCTGGTGGGCGGGATGGTGGAAGCTGCCGCCGCAGCACTGGCCACGGCGGTTGCCGGCGGCGACGTACGAGCTGAGCCGCGAGCGTCGGGACCACCGCCGGTGGGCTGAGCGGATCCGCCGCGAGGTCGCGGTGCGCCGCGTCACCGACGACGGGCTGCCCGACACGTGCTGGCGGTTCGTGGCGGAGCTGCCCGACGGCCGGCTGCTCGGGGAGCTGCGGGCCCACGAGCGCAACCCCCGGCTGCTGTACGGCGACCTGATCGACGCGGGTGAGCGGGAGGTGGTGCTCGACGGCGTGCTCGTGGCCGGGCCATGCCGGCTGCTGGGGATCGGGCGGCGGCTGGTGGAGGCGTTGACCGTGGAGATGGAGCGGGCCGGGATCCGGGTGGCGCACGCCGTCGCGGATCACGGCGGCGTCGACCTGCTGCTCGCCTGCGGATACCGGATCGAGGGACGGGGGCACTACGCGATGCGCCTCGACCGGGCGCCTCAGCCCTGCGCGGGCCCCGCGACGGCCTGACCCAGCGCGACCGCGGACGCCGTGAGGGCGGCGAACGCCTCGCGCATCCGCCACGCGCCCCGGTCCCGGGGGCCGATCGGGTTGGAGACGGTGCGCAGCTCGGCGAAGGGCAGGCCGGCCTGGGCGGCGGCGACGGCCACGCCGTACCCCTCCATGGCCTCGGCCACCGCGTCGGGGTGCCGGTCGGCGAGCGCGGCGCTGCTCGCGGCGGTGCCGGTGACCGTGCTGACGGTGAGCACCGTGCCGACCGTGGCCGCCGGCAGGGCCGCGCGCAGGGCGGCCAGCAGGCCCGGGTCGGCGGGCACCGCCGTGCCGGCGCCGAGCAGCTCGGCAGGCATGCCGAGCTGGTCCACCGGGATGAAGCCCGTCGGCGACTCGGCACCGAGGTCGGCCGCGACGCTGCGGCTGGCGAGCACCGTCGCGCCGACTGCCGCCCGGCCGACGAAGCCACCGGCGATGCCGGCGCTGACCACGGCCCGGTACGGGCGGCCGGCGGCCTCGGCGAGCGCCAACAGCCGGGCGGTGGCCGCCCCGGCGACGGCCGGGCCCACCCCGACGGGCACCACGGTCACCCCGGCGGTCACCCCGGCGGTCACCCCGGCGGGCAGCACGGTCACCCCGGCGGCGGCCGGCGAGGTCCCGGCCGGCGCAGCCGCGTGCGGCGCGGCCCCGGCCGGTGGCGCGAGGAGGCCGGCGCGGATCGCCTCGGCCTCGGCCGGCACCGCCGTCACCACGAGCAGGCCGGTCACGCCAGGGGCCCCCGGGGCTCCCGGCGGGTCTCGTCGTCGGCCGTGCCCACCCCGCCGGCGACCGCCGACGAGGGCCGGTAGACGTGGTACCCGGGCGGGGCGGAGGAGGCGGGCGCGGGCGAGGTGGGGGCGACGTCGGTCACCGGGTCGTGTGCCGTCAGGTCGTGTGGCGTCCGGTCGTGTGCCGGCGGATCGTCGGCCGGGGCACGGTCCCCGGCAGCCGGCTTTCCGGTGGGCTCCTCGGCCGGGTCGTCGGCCAGCTCGTCGTCGCCGAGCGGGCGGCCGAGCAGCCGCTGGTCGCGGAGCCTGCCGGCGACGTACGCGCCGCGGGCGGCGGCGAGCACGCCCACCCCGGCGGCCACGGCGATGCCCAGCCGGCCGTCGAACGGGACCAGGCCGAGCGCGCCGCCGGCCACGAAGGCGAGCATCAGCGCCGTCTCCGAGTGGGCGAACGAGCTGGCCCGCAGCCGCTCCGGGATGCGTTCCTGGATCGAGGCGTCGACCGCGAGCTTCGCCACGCCGCTGGCCAGCGTGGCGACCAGGCAGAGCAGGGCGACCATCGGCAGCGAGAACTGGATCGTGGCGAGGACGGCCGTGCCGGCCACGATGATCGTGCTGCTGGACTGGATCGCGGTGGGGCGGTGGATGCGCAGCCGGGTGCCGATCGCCGTGGCCAGGAAGCTGCCCACCGCCAGCGCCCCGCCGACCAGGCCGAGCGCCATCTCCGCGCTCAGGTCGCGCCCGAAGAACTCGGTGGTCAGGTCGCCCTTCTTCAGCGCGAACGCGAGGAAGAGCAGCAGGAAGCCGTAGACGACACGGAGCAGCGCCGCGCCGAGCAGGCTGGCGATGACGAGGCGGCCGGACGGGCGGCCACGCCCCAGCGGGCGGTCCCCGGCGGCCCGCCGGCCCAGGGACCGCAGCGGCCGGGGCACCCGCTCGGGCGGCTCGGAGTCGGCCCGGGGCGGGAGCCGCAACGCGATCACCATGCCGACCAAAAAGATGACCGAGGCGACCCGCAGCGGCCACTGCGGCCCGAACCAGAACGCGGCCAGCCCGAGCGGGGCGACGAGTGCGCCGGCCACCGTGCCGTAGACGCTGGCCCGCGCGCCGACCTGGGACAGGCCGAGGCCCTCGGGCAGTAGCCGGGGGACGGCCGCCGAGCGGGCCACGCCGTACGCCCGGGAGAGCGCGAGCACCCCGAAGGCTGCCGGGTAGAGGCCGAAGCCGTGCATGTAGTCGGAGATCAGCCAGGCCAGGAAGGCCCGGCCGAGCATGGTGGCGGCGAGCGCGTACCGCCGGCCGTGCCGGAAGTGGTCGAGCAGCGGGCCGACCACCGGCGCGAGCATGGCGAACGGCACCATCGTGACCAGCAGGTAGAGCGCGACCTTGCTGCGTGCCTCGCCGAGGGGGACGTTGAAGAAGATCGTCCCGGCGAGGCCGATCGCGATCAGTGTGTCTCCCGCGCAGGAGAGGGCGTGCAGGTCGAACAGGCGCACCATGCCGACCTCGCCGCCCGCGCCCCGGGCCCGGGCCGAGCCGGCCTGGCGGGTCATCCAGCGCCCGCCGCGCGCCGAGCCGCGCAGCAGCAGGCGGGCGGCACGGATGCCGGTGCCGACGGTCCGCCCCAGCATGGACCGATCGGAGCGGGAGAACAGCGGCATGTGCACCATCCTCGCCCATGTACCCCACCCCCGCGCCAGCACCGCCGGAGAACGACCTTGCGGGGAGTGCCTGTCGGTCTTCGTCACCCATGGGGAACAATGGAAGGGTGACCAGGCCCGCCTCCGCTCGTGCCGCCCGCCTCGACCAGGTCTGCGCCGCCGCCGTCGAGGTGGCCCGCGACGCCATCACCGAGGTGGAGCCGTCCGACGTCGGCGACCACCTCCAGGCCGTCGCCGAGGCGGACCGCGTCGTCACCCACTACTTCGAGTGCCGGCTGTCCGGTTACCGGGGCTGGCGGTGGGCGGTCACCGTGACCCGGGTGCCGCGCAGCCGCAAGGTCACGGTGTGCGAGACGGTCCTGCTGCCGGGCCCCGACGCGCTGCTCGCGCCGGGCTGGCTGCCCTGGCAGGAGCGGCTCAAGCCGGGCGACCTGGGGCCGGGCGACCTGCTGCCGACCCCGCCCGACGACGAGCGGCTCACCCCCGGGTACGTCCTGTCCGACGACCCGGCCGTGGAGGAGACCGCCTGGGAGCTGGGTCTCGGTCGGCCGCGCGTGCTGTCCCGGGAGGGGCGCAGCGAGGCCGCGCAGCGCTGGTACGACGGGGACCACGGCCCGTCGGCGCCGATCTCCACCGCCGCCCCGGCCGCCGCCCGCTGCGGCACCTGCGGCTTCTACCTGCCGCTGGCCGGCGCGCTGCGGCAGGCGTTCGGGGCGTGCGGCAACTTCTACGCCCCCGACGACGGCCGGGTGGTCAGCACCGACCACGGCTGCGGCGCGCACTCGGAGACGCTGGTCGAGACGCCCGACAGCCCGGTCGACGAGCTGCCCACGATCTACGACGACAGCGCCGTCGAGGCGATGTCGGTGAGCCGGGCGCCGGGCTCGGTGGAGGTGGCGGAGCCGGGCGAGCCGCACGGCCGCCCCTGACCGGGCGGGCTCAGCGGCGGGTGTCGGCGGCCTGACCGGCCTGCGCGGCGGCGCGGCGGCGACGCCGGTTGGCGTCGTGACGCATCATCACGGCGAGACCGGGGAAGCCCCAGAGGAAACCGGCCAGGCAGATCCAGAGCCAGTCCCGGTGGCCGTGCTCGGTCAGCCAGCCACGGAAGAAGAGCAGCAGCACCAGGCCGGCGACCGCCCAGGCGACCAGCCCGGCGACCGCGAACGGCACCATCGGCGGGTCGAGCGGCTCGGGCCGCGGCGGTTGCTCCTGTCGCACGGGGGCAAGCGTACGCGATCAACTTTCCCAGTTGGCTCGTGATCTGGGACGATGCGCGCTACAGACGGATGATCACCTGCGAGGACCAGATGGCCATTGCGCCGCCGGACAACGGCACTCCACCCGATCCCGCTCACCCCCGCAACGCCTTCGACCGCTTCTTCGAGATCACCGCGCGCGGCTCCACGCCGGGCCGGGAGGTGCGGGGCGGCCTGGCGACGTTCTTCACGATGGCGTACATCGTGGTGCTCAACCCACTGATCATCGGCAGTGCCGTCGACGGCGACGGCAAGAAGCTGGCGATCCCGGCGCTGGCCGCCGCGACGGCGCTGGTCGCGGGCCTGATGACGATCCTGATGGGGGTGGTCGGCCGGTTCCCGATGGCGCTGGCCGCCGGCCTGGGCGTGAACGCGCTGGTCGCGTACGAGATCGCCCCGCAGATGACCTGGGCCGACGCGATGGGCCTGGTGGTGATCGAGGGTGTGCTCATCGCGATCCTGGTGCTCACCGGCCTGCGTACGGCGGTGTTCCGCTCGGTGCCCACGCAGCTCAAGACCGCGATCGGCGTCGGCATCGGCCTCTTCCTGACGATCATCGGGCTGGTCGACGCCGGCTTCGTCCGGCGGATCCCGGACGCGGCGAACACCACGGTCCCGGTGGGGCTGGGCATCGGCGGCAAGATCGTGAGCTGGCCGATGCTGGTCTTCGTGGTGGGCCTGCTGGTCACGATCGTGCTGGTGGTGCGGCGGGTACGCGGCGCGATCCTGATCGGCATCCTCGCCTCGACCGTGCTGGCGATCGTCGTGGAGGCCGTGGCGAACGTCGGCCCGTCGTTCGTCGACGGCAAGCCCAACCCCAAGGGCTGGTCGCTGAACGTGCCGGAGCTGCCGAAGACGGTCGTGGACGTGCCCGACCTGTCGCTGCTGGGCAACTTCAACGTGCTGGACTCCTGGACCCGGGTCGGCTGGTTGGTGCCGCTGATGTTCGTGTTCACGCTGCTGATCACGGACTTCTTCGACACGATGGGCACGATGGTCGCGATCGGCCAGGAGGGGGGCATGCTCGACGAGCGGGGCACCCCGCCGCGGGCCAAGGAGATCCTGCTGGTCGACTCGATCGCCGCGGCGGCGGGTGGCGCGGCGAGCGTCTCCAGCAACACGTCGTACATCGAGAGCGCCGCCGGTGTCGCGGAGGGGGCCCGCACCGGCGTGGCCAACCTGGTCACGGGCGCGCTGTTCCTGCTGGCGATGTTCCTCGCGCCGCTGGCGGTGGTGGTGCCGTTCGAGGCGGCGTCGACGGCGCTGGTGGTGGTCGGCTTCCTGATGATGACGGCGGTGCGGACGATCGACTGGACCGACTACGAGATCGCGATCCCGGCGTTCCTCACGATCACCCTGATGCCGTTCACGTACTCGATCTCCAACGGCATCGGCGCGGGCGTCATCTCGTACGTCGTGGTGAAGCTGGCGAAGGGGAAGGCCCGGGAGGTGCACCCCCTGCTGTACGCGGTGGCGGCGCTGTTCGTCCTGTACTTCCTGCGCGGGCCGATCGAGTCGGTCGTACTCTGACGCACCACGTGTCCCGGGGGTCGGGGTGCCGGACCGGTACCCCGACCCCCGGGTCGCACACCCCCTGGTGAGCATGGTCATATCGGCTGTCGTTAGCCAGGCTCATTAGTTAGGCTAACTATCGTGACGGAGCGGACGGTGACGGCGAGACGCGTGCCACCGGCGCAGCTGGCTCCCCAGCTGCGTGATGCGATCACCCGGCTCAACCGGCGGGTCCGACAGGCCCGACCGGTCGGCGACCTGACGGTCACCCAGCTCTCCGCGCTCACCAGCCTCGTGCTGGCGGGCGCGCTGACGCCCCGGGAGTTGGCCGACGTCGAACGGGTGCAACCGCCGACGATGACCAAGATCGTCGCGAAGCTGGAGGAACGTGGCCTCGTGGGCCGCACCCCCCACCCGACCGACGGCCGGCAGGTCATCCTCTCGGCGACCGAGGGCGGCCGGGCCGTGCTCGACCAGTTCGAACGGGCCCGCAACGAGTGGCTGGCCCGCCGCCTGGCCGAGCTGCCCGAGGCCGACCGGGAGACCCTGCAACGGGCCGCCGAGATCCTTCAGCAGCTCGCCCGCGCCTGAGCGCGCCGCGCCCGCCGGGGCGTCGCCGCCGGGTCCGCGCCGTCCGCCGTCGATGAGGCGTACGAGCGAGGAGGCGCATCCAGGGTGCAGGCGAAGCTGAGCACGATGTTCCAGTCACTGCAGGTCCGCAACTACCGGCTATTCGCGTCCGGGCAGCTGATCAAACTGATCGGCGTCTGGATGATGTTCATCGCCCAGGACTGGCTCGTCCTCGAACTCTCCGACGACTCCGCCACCGCCCTCGGCGTGGTCACCGCCCTCCAGTTCACCCCGGTGCTGCTGCTCACCCTGCTCTCCGGGCGGCTCGCCGACCGGTACGACAAGCGTCTGCTCCTCTTCGTCGCGAACGCGTTCTGGACGGTGCTGTCGTTCGGGATGAGCCTGCTGGTGCTCACCGGCCTCGTCCGGCTCTGGCACGTCTTCGTCTTCGCCGCCTTGCTCGGCGTCGCCAACGCGGTGGAGACCCCCGTGCGGCAGGCGTTCGTCTCCGAACTCGTCGGCACGTCGCTGCTGCCCAACGCGCTGTCGCTCAACGCTGCCGTGTTCAACTCGGCCCGCATCGTCGGCCCCGCCGTCGCCGGCCTGGCCATCGCCGCCGTCGACGTCGGCCCGGTGTTCCTGTTCACCGCGCTCAGCTCGCTCGGGCCGCTGGCCACCGTGGTCCGGATGCGCCCCGCCGAGCTGCACCGCAAGGACCTCCTCCCGGTCGCCGAGCGGGACTCCGCCCGGGTCGTCGACGGCCTGCGCTACGTCGCCCGCCGCCCCGACCTGCTGCTGCCGATGGCCGTGATGTCGGTCATCGGGATGAGCCTGTTCAACTTCCAGCTCACCCTCGCCGCCCTGGCCAAGACCGTGTTCAACACCGGTGCCGCATCGTTCGGCCTGTTCAGCACGGCGCTGGCCGTCGGCGCGCTCGCCGGGGCGCTGGCCAGTACCGGGCGGCGCAGCCGCCCCTCGGTGTGGCTGGTGCTCGGCGCGGCGGTCGGGTGCGCCGTCTTCGGCACCCTGGTCGGGCTCGCCCCGGCGTACTGGATGGTGGTGGCGCTGCTGCTGCCCGCCGGGTTCTTCATGGTCTTCTTCGCCCAGTCGGCCAACCAGCGGGTGCAACTCGGCACCGACGCCGCGTTCCGGGGCCGGGTCATGGCGCTGTGGGTGCTGGTGTTCCTCGGCACCAACCCGGTCGGCGCGCCGGTCATCGGCTGGGTGGCCGAGCGGTTCGGCGCCGGGGCGAGCATCTGGATCGGCGGGCTGATCTCGCTGGCCACCGCCCTGCTGGCGCTCACCTGGCAGTTGCGCCGCTCGGGGGCCCGGCTGCGCCTGCGGGTGCTCCCGTCCCCCCGCTTCTACGTGGTGGAAGCACGGAGGGGCACCCTGTTGACGCCTTCCGCATAGCAGGGGCCCAATTCTGGCCACTCGGGCAGCTCACGGCGGGTGCCGAGAAATTGACATCGATGAATGTCAACAAACCGGTGGCGGTGCGGCTCGCGGGAGCATAGCGTCGATACGTGGAGGTAGGCCGAGCGATGCTCCTTGCCCTGGCGTTCGTTGCTGTAGCGAGTCTTCCGGTCGCCTTTGCGCTGGTGTTCTGCGCCGACGAGATCATCGACCGGGTCGCCTGCGGCTACGCCGAGTGGCGCGAACGACGCCGCGAACGCCGCACCATCGCCCGGCTGAACCGGGCCGTCGACGCCGACGGGCTGACCCGGGGCATCGACCTCACCGAGTTCGACCGGGAGGACCGCCGGTCCCTCCAGCAGATCGCCGCCGACCTGCACCGGTTCGCCGGGCACCGGGTCAACCCGGGCGGCCGGACGGTGATCTGGCACGCGGCAGTCGTCGACGCGTACGACGCGCACCTGCGGGCCGCCTGCCGCTGCCTCGGGCTCCCCGAGCACCTGGGCGAGCTGGAGGGCGTCGACCGGCAGATCGAGCGGGTCCGGGTCGAGGGGATGCTGCACGCGGCCGGTCTCACCCTGCCCGCCGCCCGCCCCCGGCACCGCCAGCGGCACCACTGACCGCGCGGCGCACCGGTGACCGGCGTGGACGTGCCCGACGCGGGCATGCGGCTCTTCGTGGGGGTCTTTCCACCGCCCAAGGCCGTCGCCGACCTGAGCACCGCGGTGGCCCGGCTCCGGGTCGGGCGCGCGGCGGCGGCCGGCACCAACGTCAGGCTCGCCGACCCGGCGCGGGCGCACCTCACCGTGGCCTTCCTCGGCCAGGTCGACGTCAGCCGCCTCGTCGACGTCGAGAACGCCCTCGGCCCCGCCGCCGAAGCGTTCCGCACCCGGGACCTGCCGGCAGCCGACCGACCGGCAGCCGGCCGAGCGGTGGTCGACCTGCCGGGGGCCGACCGACCGGTAGCCGATCTGCCGGCGACCGGTCGAGCAGTGGCCGAGCTGCCGGTAACCGACCGATTGGTGGGCGGCCGGACCGGGTCGGCGGTGCTGCGGCTCGGCGGCGGGGGCAGCTTCGGCCGGGGCCGGTTCACGGTCCTCTGGGTGGGCGTGCGCGGCGACGTCGAGGCGTTGCGCGTCCTGGCCCGGCTCGTCCGCGTGGGGCTACGCCGGGGCAGACTGCCGTACGACGAGAAGCCGTTCACCCCGCACCTCACCATCGCCCGCCCCGGCGACCGGATCGACCGGGCCGACGTGGCCGCCGACCGGGAGGCCCTGCACGACTACCTGGGGCCGCCGTGGCCGGCCACCGAGCTGGTGCTGGTCCGCAGCCACCAGGGTCCGAAGCCGACGTACGACCGGGTGGCCGCCTGGCCGATCTGACCCGGACCGGCGACCGGCCCCCGGTCGGGCCGGGCCGGGGCCGGATCGGGCCGGTCGGGCTCGGGGTGGCCCGTCATGTCGGCGACATGGCGGTATCCCCGGGACGGGAAGCCGCCATGTCGCCGACATCGCGGGGAACCGCCAGGTGGCGCGCCGCGCGACGTGCGGCGGCCCGCCAGGTGGCGCGCCGCGCGACGTGCGGCGGCCCGCCAGGTGGCGCGTCGCGCGTCTACCAGGCCCACGCCTCCGGGCCGGGGCCGCCCTTGCCCACCGGCGGGAACAGCTCGTCGAGCCGGGTCAGCGCCGCCTCGTCGAGCCGGACGTCCAGCGCGCCCAGCGACCGGTCGAGCTGGTCGATGGTGCGCGGGCCGATGATCGGGGCCGTCACCCCGGGCCGGGAGAGCAGCCAGCCGAGCGCCACGTCCGCCGGGTCGTGGCCGAGGTCGGCGCAGAACTTCTCGTACGCCTCGATGGTCAACCGGTGCTCGGCCAGGCTCTCGGCGGCGCGGCCCGAGGTGCTGCGGGCCGCCCCGCCCTCGGCCATCTTGCGCAGGGCGCCCGACAGCAGCCCGCCGTGCAGCGGGGACCAGGGGATGATGCCGAGGCCGTAGTGCTGGGCGGCCGGCACCACCTCCAGCTCGACGGCCCGGGTCAGCAGGTTGTAGATGGACTGCTCGGAGACGAGGCCGAGGAAGTTGCGCTGCTGCGCCGCCGCCTGCGCCTGCCCGATGTGCCAACCGGCGAAGTTGGACGATCCGACGTAGACGACCTTGCCCTGGGCGACCAGGGTCTCCATCGCCTGCCAGATCTCCTCCCACGGGGTCGCCCGGGAGACGTGGTGCATCTGGTAGAGGTCGATGACGTCGGTCTGGAGCCGGCGCAGTGAGTCCTCGCAGGCCCGGATGATGTGCCGGGCGGAGAGGCCCTGCTCGTTGGGCCAGTCGCCCATCTTGCCGTAGACCTTGGTGGCCAGCACCACCTTCTCCCGCCGGCCGCCGCCCTGGGCGAACCAGCGGCCGATGATCTGCTCGGTGATCCCCTCACCGGTCTGCCAGCCGTACACGTTGGCGGTGTCGAAGAAGTTGATGCCGTGCTCGATCGCCCGGTCCATGACGGCGAAGCTGTCCGGCTCGCTGGTCTGCGGCCCGAAGTTCATCGTGCCGAGGCAGAGCCGACTCACCGAAAGGCCGGTGCGTCCCAGATTGGTGTACTTCATGTGCCCACCCTGCCACGGCGGGACGCCGAATGCCTCGCCGTGGCAGGGCGGCGCGCGGGCGGCGCACCGCCCGGCCACGGGTGGGTCAGGAGGACTCGCGGGCCGCCGGGCCGCTGCCGAACAGCACGTCGTCCCAGCTCGGCAGGCGCTTGCGCGGCTTGCCGGAGGCGTCGGTGGCCTCGCCGCCGGAGGCCGCCGCTGCGGCAGCGCCCGTGCGGCGGGGCCGGAGCACCGCCAGCGACGGCACGGCCGGGACCTCCTTGGGCGCGTCGGAGTCGTCGTCGAACGCCGAGCCCTGGCCGCCGCCGAGCAGGGCCGCCGCCCCGCCGCCGACCGGCCGTTGCCGGGGCGCGTCCGAGCCGGCCAGCGCCGCCGCCGGCGTGCGCGGCTCCAGGCCCCGGCCGGACGTCGAGCCGAGCGGCCGGTCGAGGGAGGCGAGCAGGGCGTCGCGCCCGGCGCGGATCGGGTCGCGCCCCGGTCGGTTGTGGTCGCCGGCAGCCGCGGGCAGCCCGTGTCCACCCCGGCTCGGCTCGCCGCGCGAGGGGCCGGGCAGCGCGTGGCCGCCGCGCTCCGGGGCGGGCTCCTGGCCGAGGATCGGCGTGGGGCGCTCGGCGCACAGGTATTGCGCCATGTCGTCGTGCGGGACGACGTGCTGCCGGGTCTTGTCCAGGTCCCACACCGCCTGCGCGGTGGCCTTGCCCGACGGCCAGGTGGCGATGATCCGCCAGGTGCCGTCGTCGCGGCGGTAGGCGTCCCAGGAGATCTTCTCGGTGTCGATCCCGTGCTGGGCCAGCCGGCCGTTGACCACCTCGGCCAGCGGCGTCGGCTTCTCGGCGCCCTTGAGCCGGGTGCGCCGGGCGTGCTGGGCGAGCATCGCCCGCTCCTGGAGCACCGGGCCCGCGTAGCGGAGCACGCGGTCGACCGGGACGCCTGCGACGCGCGCCACGTCCTCTGCGGACTCGCCGGAACGGATCTTGGCCTGGATGTCGCGCGGGGACAGCGACGGCAGGGGGTGGTCGGTGGTGTTCGGCACCACGGCGAGCGGGGGCGCGCCCGGCTCGGCGTGCAGGGCGCCGGCGATGCGCTCGTCGATGGGCAGGGCGAGCAGCCGCCCGACCTCGTCGGCGAGCACCAGAGCCTGGCCGTCCTCGGAGAGGGCGACGAAGCGTACTGGGCGCATGAGCGTTGCCTCCGTCCCGCTTCGCTGGCCGCACGCCACGGGTCGGCCACCCGGGCGTCCCGCACCACGGTACGCCCATCCGCAACCCGGTGGGGGATGCGACACCCGCATGTCGCGGATGAGCTGCGAAGATGATCACACTGGGTGGCCGGCGGCGGTGCGGCGGCCACCCAGTGTGACGATGCCTCAGAGCCGCTCGACCACGTAGTCGATCGAGGCGGTCAGCGCCTCCACGTCGGCCGGCTCGACGGCCGGGTAGAGCGCGATGCGGAGCTGGTTGCGGCCCAGCTTCCGGTAGGGCTCGGTGTCGACGATGCCGTTGGCCCGCAGCGCCTTGGCGATCGCCGCCGCGTCCACCCCGTCGGCGAAGTCGATCGTGGCGACCACGTTGGAGCGCAGCGCCGGGTCGGTGACGAACGGGGTCGCCACGGCGGAGCGCTCGGCCCAGCCGTACACGATGCCGGCGCTCTCGGCCGTGCGCTTGGCCGCCCAGGCCAGGCCGCCCTGCTCGTTCATCCAGTCGGTCTGCTCGGCGGCCAGGAAGATGGTGGCCAGCGCCGGGGTGTTGTAGGTCTGCTCCAGCCGCGAGTTGTCGATCGCGGTGACCAGGTCGAGGAACGCCGGGATGTAGCGGCCCGACGCCTTGATCTCGGCGGCCCGGTCCAGGGCGGCCGGCGACATCAGGGCCAGCCAGAGGCCGCCGTCGGAGGCGAAGCACTTCTGCGGGGCGAAGTAGTAGACGTCGGTCTCGGCGACGTCCACCGCCAGGCCGCCGGCCGCCGAGGTCGCGTCGACCAGCAGCAGCGCGCCCTCGTCGGCCCCGGCGACCCGGCTGATCGGCACCGCGACGCCGGTGGAGGTCTCGTTCTGCGGCAGCCCGTACGCGTCGACGCCGGCCTCGGCGACCAGCGCCGGGGCGCTGCCCGGCTCGGCCTTGCGCACGGTGGGCTCGCCGAGGAACGGGGCGTCCTTGACCGACTTGACGAACTTTGCCCCGAACTCGCCGAAGGTGGCGAACTGCGCCCGGTCGCGGATCAGGCCGAACGTCGCGACCTCCCAGAAGGCGGTGGTGCCGCCGTTGCCGAGGATCACCTCGTAGCCCTCGGGGAGGGAGTAGAACTCGGCGATGCCGCGCCGCAGTCGGGCGACCTGGTCGCGGACGGTCTTCTGCCGGTGCGAGGTGCCCAGGAAGCCCGTCGCCGCGTCGGCGAGGGCGGAGACGGCCGCCGGACGGACCTTGGACGGCCCGCAGCCGAACCGCCCGTCGGCGGGCTTGATGTCGTCGGGAATCCGGATGGTCGGTGCGTCAGCCACGGTTGTCGAGATCCTTCCGCGTGGGCGGGGCCCGGTCACAGGTGGTGGTCGGGCGCGGAGGACGGACGCGTGCGCGGGACGCACGGGCGGCCGGATCCGAGCCCGGTCCGGCGGCACTGCCGAGCCCCCATCCTTGCACCCGGGGCGGCCCGGGCACCCGACGGTCCCGCCGCCTGAGCTGAGGCGTATGACACATCCGCCCGGTTACGTCGCCACCCCACCCCGGTCACGCGGGCCGGACGGACCTTCTGGTACGCGGAGGGGCCCCGCCGAACCGGCGGGGCCCCTTCCGTCGTCGCGTCGACGGGTGGATCGGACGGGCGTCGCGCACCCAGGTGGTGGGTGTTTGCAGGGGGCCCTTGCTATGCAGAAGGCGTTAACAGGGTGCCCTTCCTTGCGCTTACACGCCGTGCGGGATGGCGTCCCAGCCCTCGACCTGCTGCGGCTTGCGGGTGCCCGGCCCGACGTAGCGGGCGGACGGGCGGACCAGCCGCTGGAGCTTCTTCTGCTCCAGGATGTGCGCGCTCCAGCCGCCCATCCGGGCGCAGGTGAACATCGAGGTGAACATGTGCGCGGGCACCTCGGCGAAGTCGAGCACCACGGCCGACCAGAACTCGACGTTCGTGGCGAGCACCCGGTCCGGGCGGCGGGCCTGGAGCTCGGCCAGGGCCGCCTTCTCCAGCGCCTCGGCGATCTCGAAGCGCGGCGCGCCGAGCTCCTTGGCGGTGCGGCGCAGCACGCGGGCGCGCGGGTCCTCGGCCCGGTAGACCCGGTGGCCGAAGCCCATCAGCCGCTCGCCCCGGTCGAGGACGCCCTTGACGTAGCCCTCGGCGTCGCCGCTGCGCTCGACGGCCTCCAGCATGCTGAGCACCCGCGACGGCGCGCCGCCGTGCAGGGGGCCGGAGAGCGCGCCGATGCCGGAGGAGATGCAGGCGGCGGCGTCGGCGCCGGTGGAGGCGACGATCCGGGCGGTGAAGGTGGAGGCGTTCAGGCCGTGCTCGGCGGCCGAGATGAAGTAGGCGTCGACGGCCTTCACGTGGCGGGGGTCGGGCTCGCCGCGCCAGCGCTTCATGAAGCGCTCGACGATCGTCTCCGCCTTGTCGATCTCCTTCTGCGGCACGGCCGGCAGGCCCAGGCCGCGCGCGGACTGGGCGACGAAGGAGAGCGCGGTGACCGACACCCGGGCGAGGTCCTCGCGGGCCTGGGAGTCGGAGATGTCGAGGAGCTGGTTGAGCCCCCAGTACGGCGCGAGCATCGCGACGGCGGACTGCACGTCGACCCGGATGTCGCCGGAGTGCACAGGCACCGGGAACGGCTCGGCCGGCGGCAGGCCGGGGCCGAACCGGCCGTCGACCAGCAGCGCCCAGACGTTGCCGAAGGAGACCTGACCGATCAGATCCTCGATGTCCACGCCGCGGTAGCGCAGCGCGCCGCCCTCGCGGTCCGGCTCGGCGATCTCGGTCTCGAAGGCTACGACGCCCTCCAGACCCGGTTTGAAGTCGGCCATTCTTACTCCTGGATCTGCTCGATGCGCCCGCCTGGGCTCATCCGGCCCGGCCGGCCGAGCGCCTTAGGCGACCCTCAGGGACGTGTTCGTGACATCTTGCCTGGTGGGTAACCGGCTGCGCGACCCGCGACGACTGTGCTGCACGCGACATCCCCGCCGGTGGACAAGCGTGCGGGGGTGATGAGACTGGGCGGTAGGGGCTGGCCAGCGTCGCCGAGGGTGACGGGGCCACCGAAGGGGAGGGTAGTTGTGACGGGTGACACACCCGGTCCGGCCGGGATGCGTAACGAGTACGCCGCCGACCTGGGCCTTTCCGAGACGGACCTGGCCGCCGACTGGCACGCCCAGTTCACCCGCTGGTTCGCCGACGCGGTGGCGTCCGGCCTGCCCGAGCCGAACGCGATGGTGCTCGGCACCGCCGACGCCGCCGGCCGCCCCAGCGGGCGCACCGTCCTGCTCAAGGGGTACGACCCGCAGGGCTTCGTGCTGTTCACCAACCACGGCTCGCGCAAGGGCACGGAGGCGCTGGCCAACCCGTACGCCAGCCTGGTCTTCCCGTGGTTTCCCCGCCAGCGGCAGGTGGTGGTCGCCGGGCGGATCGAGCCCGTCGACCGGGCCGAGACCGAGGCCTACTTCGCCAGCCGGCCGCGCGGCTCGCAGCTCGGCGCGTGGGCCAGCGAGCAGTCGCGGGTGATCGGCGACCGGGCCGTGCTGGACGCCGGCTACCGGGCGGCGGCCGAGCGGTTCGCCGACGTGGACCGGGTGCCCGCGCCCCCGCACTGGGGCGGCCTGCGGGTGCGCCCCGAGACGGTGGAGTTCTGGCAGGGCCGGGCCAGCCGGCTGCACGACCGGCTGCGGTTCCGCCGCACCGCGCCCGACCCCGGCCCGGCCGACGACGGCCGGTGGGTCGTGGAGCGGCTCGCCCCGTGACCGCCGTCAAGGAGACCCGGCCGCGCGGGGCGCGCCGCTGGGCGATCGACCTGCGCCCGCTGCGGGTGCCCGTCTACCGGCGGATCTGGGTCGGCAACAGCGTCGCGATGCTCGGCTTCCAGTTCACGGCCGTGGCCGTGCCGGTGGAGATGTTCGCGCTGACCCGGGACTCGTTCTGGGTCGGCCTGCTCGGCGTGGCCGCGTTCCTGCCGCTGCTGGTCTTCGGGCTGTGGGGCGGCGCGGTCGCGGACGCCCGGGACCGGCGCGCGGTGCTGCTGGTCAGCCAGGCGGTGCTCTGGGCGTCGATGGTGGGGCTGCTGGCCCAGGCCGTGTTCCGGGTGGGCAGCCCGGTGCTGCTGCTGGTCCTGGTGGCGTTGCAGTCGGTCGGGTTCGCGGTCAGCGGTGCGGCCCGCACCGCGAGCATCCCCCGGCTCGTCCCGGCCGAGCTGGTCCCGGCCGCGAGCACCCTGAACTTCACCACCCACACCGCCGCGTCCGTGCTGGGGCCGCTGCTGGCCGGGCTGATCTTCGCGGCCTGGGAGGTCGGGGTCGCGCTGCCCATCGCGTACGCCGTGGACACGGTCTTCTTCACGGCGGCGGTCTGGGCGACGCTGCGGATGCCGGCGCTGCCGCCGGAGCCGGACCCCGACGGCGACGGCGCGCCCCGCAGGGCAGGGCTGGCCAGCGTCGTCGACGGGCTGCGCTACCTGGCCACCACGCCGGTGCTGCTGCTCTCCTTCGCCATCGACCTCGTCGCGATGGTGCTGGCCATGCCCCGGGCGCTGTTCCCCGAGATCGCCGAGGAACGCTTCGGCGGCGGCGCGGCCGTCGGCTGGCTGTTCAGCGCCATCGCCATCGGGTCGATGCTCGGTGGGCTCACCTCCGGCTGGATCGGCCGGCTCCACCGGCAGGGGGTGGCGCTGGTGTGCGCCGTCGTCGGCTGGGGGCTGGCCATCGCCGCCGCCGGGCTGGCCCGCCAGCTCTGGCTGGTGGTCGGGCTGCTCGCCGTGGCCGGCGCGGCCGACCTGGTCAGCGCCGTGCTGCGGCAGACGATGCTGCTGGTGCACGCGCCGGACCGGATGCGGGGCCGGCTCCAGGGCGTCAACACGGTGGTGGTGGCGGGCGGGCCCCGCCTCGGCGACCTGCGGGCGGGCGCGACGGCCGCCGGCCTCGGCACCGGCGTCGCCTGGGTCGGCGGCGGCCTCGCCGCGGCGGTGCTCGCGGTGCTGCTGGCGGCCGTCTTCCCGGCCCTGGTGCGCTACCGGGCGGCCACGTCGGGGGCGCGGGGGTGACCGGCGGCGGCGGGGTGCGCGCGGTGACGGACCGCGCACCCCGTGCACAGAGCTGACCGACTAAGGTCACCGGCATGCAGAACGCCGCACCCCGCCCGCCGTCAGGCACCCAGTGGACCATTTCCGCCGCCGGCCACGAGGCCGTGCTCGTCGAGGTCGGCGGCGGCCTGCGGACGTACCGGCACGACGGCGTCGACTACGTCGACGGGTTCGCCGCCGACGAGCTCTGCCCCGGCGGGGCCGGGCAGGTGCTGGCCCCCTGGCCCAACCGCATCCGCGACGGCCAGTACGCCTTCGGCGGCCGGGAGTTCCAGCTCACGCTGACCGAGCCGGGCCGGGGCGTGGCCCTGCACGGCCTGGTCAACTGGGTGCCGTGGCACCTCGTCGAGCAGTCCGACGACGCCGTGACCCTGGGCTACGACCTTCCCCCGCATCCGGGCTACCCGTGGGCGCTGCGGCTGCGCAACCGCTACTCGGTCGGCCCCGGCGGTCTGCGCATCGAGCACGAGGCCACCAACGTCAGCGGCCAGCCCTGCCCGTTCGGCTTCTCGATGCACCCCTACCTGCAACTTCCCGGGGTGGCGGTGGACGATCTCGCCCTGCGGGTGCCGGCGAAGCTGCGGGTGCAGGTGGACGGGCGGCTGCTGCCGGTCGGGGCGACCCCGGTCGCCGGCACCGAGTACGACTACACCAGCCCCCGGCGCATCGGCCACGCGGTGCTCGACACGGCGTTCGGCGACGTGGTCCGCGACGCCGACGGCGGCTCCTCGGTGACCCTGGCCGCCCCGGACGACGCGGCGGCCGTCACCGTCTGGGCGGACCGCGAGTTCGGCTGGTGGCAGATCTTCTCCGGGGACACCCTCACCGGCGAGCGGCACCGCCGCTCGGTGGCGGTCGAGCCGATGACCTGCCCGCCGGACGCGTACCGCTCGGGCAAGGACGTGATCACCCTGGAGCCGGGCGACACCTGGCGGGGCACCATGGGCATCCGGCCCGGGGCCCGGTAGCAGCGGAGGCGGGCGGCGTGGAGTTCGCCGAGGTGCTCCGGCGACGCCGGATGGTGCGCAACTACGACCCGGACCGCCCCGTCCCGCCCGACGTGGTGCGGCGGCTGCTCGACCACGCCGTGCGGGCCCCGTCCGCCGGGTTCGCCCAGGGCTGGGGGTTCCTGGTGCTGGAGGAGCCGGCGGACCGGGAGCGGTTCTGGGCGGCGACCACCCCGGACGGCGGCGGGCGCGAGCGGTGGCTGGCCGGGATGCGCCGGGCCCCGCTGATCGTCGTGCCGCACGCCAACCGCTCGGCGTACCTGGAGCGCTACGCCGAGCCGGACAAGGGCTGGACGGACCGCGCGCAGGAGCGCTGGCCGGTGCCGTACTGGTATGTCGACACCGGCTTCGCCGCCCTGCTGATGCTGCTCACCGCCGTGGACGAGGGGCTGGGCGCGTGCTTCTTCGGCATCCCGGCGCAGCGCACGCAGGCGTACCGGGAGGCGTTCGGGGTGCCGGCGGAGTTCGACCCGGTCGGCGCGCTCACCGTCGGCTACCGTGCGCCGGACCACCGGTCGCCGTCGCTGCGGCGGGGGCGTCGCCCGGTCGACGAGGTGGTCCGGCGGGGGCGCTGGAGCTGACGCCGGGGGCGTCGGCGGCCCGGCCCGCCGTCGGAGGGAAGGTGTCGGCGGCCCGGCCCGCCGTCGCCGGGCGGGGTTGACCAACAGTGGTCGCGAAAGCGACATGAGGGAGTAAAACGCGGTGTGGCGGGGGCGGCTACGCTGGCACGGTCATCGGTGCTGTGCCGCGCGGTGCCACGCCGCGATCCGACCCGGCGCGGTGGGTCGGAACGGTGAGGGGGAGGGGAGCGTGCCGTCGTGATCTTCAGAGCGGTCCGGGACGGGCGTCCCTATCCGGAGCACAACCTGACGCTCAAGCAGTGGGCGGAGATCCCGCCGCGTCCGCTGCGGCTGGACCAGTTGATCACCACCAAGCGCGAGCTGGCGTTGGACAAGCTGCTCGCCGAGGATTCCACCTTCTACGGGGACCTGTTCCCCCACGTGGTGCAGTGGAACAGCGGGCTCTACCTGGAGGACGGGCTGCACCGCGCGCTGCGCGCCGCCCTCCAGCAGCGCAACCAGATCCACGCCCGGGTGCTGGTGCTGGCCGGTCAGCACGAGTGACCCGCTCCTGAGCCTTCGTTAGGGTGGCGGGATGACTCCTGTCGACCTGCTGGACCTGGACTCCCTCCTCGACGACGAGGAGCGCCAGATCCGGTCCGTCGTGCGCCGGCTCGTCGACGACCGGGTCCGGCCGCACGTCGCCGACTGGTACGAGCGGGGCCAGGTGCCGGCCCGCGAGCTGGCCCGGGAGTTCGGCCGGCTCGGCCTGCTCGGTATGCACCTGACCGGGTACGGCTGCGCCGGCGCCACCGCCGTCGCGTACGGGCTGGCCTGCCTGGAGCTGGAGGCCGGCGATTCCGGCGTGCGGTCCCTGGTCTCGGTGCAGGGCTCGCTGGCCATGTACGCCATCTGGCGCTACGGCAGCGAGGAGCAGAAGCAGCGCTGGCTGCCCCCGATGGCGATCGGCGAGGCGATCGGCTGCTTCGGGCTGACCGAGCCCGACCACGGCTCCGATCCGGCGTCGATGGCCACCCGCGCCCGCCGCGACGGCGACGACTGGCTGCTGCACGGCGGCAAGATGTGGATCACCAACGCACCGGTCGCCGACGTCGCCGTGATCTGGGCCCGCGCCGAGGAGGGGGTGCGCGGGTTCGCCGTACCCCTGGACGCGCCCGGGGTGTCGGTGCGGGAGATCCGGCGCAAGATGTCGCTGCGCGCCTCCGTCACCGGCGAGATCGCGCTCGACGACGTCCGGCTCCCGGCGGACGCGCTGCTGCCCGGCGCGGCCGGGCTCAAGGCCCCGCTGAGCTGCCTCACCGAGGCCCGGCACGGCATCGTCTGGGGCGCGCTCGGCGCAGCCCGCGACTGCCTGGAGACCACCCTGGCGTACGCGACCACGCGCACCCAGTTCGGCCGGCCGCTCGCCGGCTTCCAGCTCACCCAGGCCAAGCTCGCCGACATGGCCGTCGAGTGGCAGAAGGGCTTCCTGCTGGCGCTGCACCTGGGCCGGCTCGCCGACGCCGGGCGGCTGCGGCCCGAGCAGGTCAGCGTCGGCAAGCTGAACAACGTACGGGAGGCGCTGGCCATCGCCCGGCAGTGCCGCACGATCCTCGGCGCGAACGGCGTCTCGGGGGAGTACCCGATCATGCGGCACGCCAACAACCTGGAGAGCGTGCTCACCTACGAGGGCACCTCCGAGATCCACCAGCTCGTCGTCGGGCAGCGGCTGACGGGGCTCAGCGCGTTCGCCTGACCTTCCGGTTGCGGAGCGAACACGTTGCGTTGCACTATGTCTCCCTGGCGTGCGGGACGTCGCGTAATGCTGCGGGAGGGTGCGTGGTGCACAAAGGCGTGCAGGTGGCGATGGTGGAGTCCGGGCACACGGCGGAGAGCCTCGCGGCCGAGATAGGCGTGGACCCGAAGACGGCGGCCCGCTGGGTGAGCCAAGGACGGATTCCGCAGACCAGGCACCGTGCCAAGGTCGCGGAGCTTCTCGGCAGGGACGTGCTGGAGTTGTGGCCGGACGTTCTGCGCCGGAAGGAGCCGGCGTGGTTCCGCCCGTGGACGGAGATCGAACGCGAGGCCACCGGCCTGAGGTGCTTCGAGTCGGTCGTCATTCCGGGCCTGCTTCAGACCGAGGCGTATGCCCGCGCGGTACTCGCCTGCGGTCCGCTGGTGGCGGACGCGGACGACCATGTGGAGGCGCGGCTTCGGCGTTGCGCGGGGGTGTTCGATCGGCCGCGGCCACCGCTGTCCGTATTCGTGATCGACGAAGCTGCCCTGCGCCGGGGCGAGCCCGAGGTGATGCGCCCGCAGCTCGATCACCTCCTCACCATGGCCCAACGGCCCATGGTGATGGTGCACGTGCTGCCGCTGAACGCCGGCCTGCACCCTGGGCAGGCCGGGCCATTCGTCATCGCGACGGCGCCCGACGGGGACGACGTCGGCTACCTCGACGATCAGGCCGCAGGGCGCATCACGAGCGACGTTGCTCCCCTGTGGGCGGTCTGGGATACCGTGAGGTCGCTCGCGCTGCCGCGAGACCAGTCCATCGACTTTCTGGGAGAGCGACCGTGGCTGACCTGACCGGCGCCCAGTGGCGCACCAGCATCCGCAGCAGTTCCAACGGCGGCAACTGCGTCGAGGTCGCCGACAATCTTCCGGGCGTGGTCGGCGTACGCGATTCGAAGGACCCGGCGGGGCCGGCGCTCGTCTTCGGGCCGGTCGCGTGGCGCGCGTTCGTCGCGCACGTCCCCGGGCGGGCCTGACCCGACACGGAGGCGTCGCGCCCGTCCCGTGCTCGGGGCGGGCGCTCGCTGTCGAGCTGCGGGCCTGCCCGCTGTCACGAGGCGGTGGAGTCTGCCCCGTCGTACGCCCGGCGGGCCGCCTCGATCGCGCCCAGGTGTTCGTCGGCCCAGTCGAGGAGGACGTCGACCGGCTGCCGGAGGGTCTTGCCCAGCGGCGTGATCCGGTATTCGACGGCGACCGGGCGCGACGAGAGGACGCGCCGCTCGACGATGCCGTTGCGTTCGAGGCGGCGCAGGGTCGCGCTGAGCGACTTCTGGCTGACGGCCGGGATCGCCTGGCGTAGCTCGTTGAACCGTGAGGGTCGTTCGCAGAGGGTGTTGAGCACCTCCAGCGACCACTTGTCGAGGACCTGGTCCAGGAGCTCCCGGTGTGCCCGCGTGAGGTCGAGGCGCTCCGCCGTGCCGGGGTCGGTATCTGCCATGACACCTAGTCTCGTTGAAGTTTCCTCCAAGCACCAGGTATCAATGAGATACCAAGTTGGTGCGAGGAAGGAAACATGATGAGTGTCCAGCTCTTCTCCCCCCGGGGCATGATGCAGCCCGTCCCCTACCACCACGTCGCGGTCGCGTCGGGGTCGCGCCACGTTCACGTGGCGGGCCAGATCGGCCGCGACGAGGCGGGGCGGCCGGTCGCGTCCGGTGACCTCCGGGGGCAGGTCGCCCAAGCGCTCCGCAACACGGCCCGCGGTCTCGCCGGGGCCGGCGCGAGCTTCTCGGACGTGGTCCGCCTGACGTTCTACGTCACGAACTGGGCGCCGGAGCGGATCGGCGACTTCATGGCCGGCGTCGACGACGTCGCGGGGGAACTCGGCCTGCCGCAGCCCCTGCCCCCGGCGTCGCTCATCGGTGTCGACCACCTCTTCGAGCCCGACGTCGAGGTCGAGGTCGAGGCGACGGCGATCCTGGACTGACCGTACGGCTGGCCTGATGGCGTCGACCCGCAAGATCGTGCTCGATCCGGGAAAGAGTCGTGTCCAATGGGGGCGAGGGCACTCTTTCCCTGATCGAGCACGATCTTGTTCCCTGAGCGGGCGCTACCTGGGCGGGTGCTCCCTGGGCGGGTGCTCCCTGGGCGGGCGCTCCCTGAGCGGGCGCTCCCTGAGCGGGCGCTACCGGAAGTGGGTGCTGCCGGGAGCGGCGCTCACCATTGGCGGCGCGGGGTCGCCTTCGCGCCGGTGACCAGGGTGGCCGGCGGGACGTCGTCGGCCACGACCGCGCCCGCCGCGACGACGGCGTCCCGGCCGATGCTGACGCCGGGCAGGATCGTGGCGCCCGCGCCGATCCAGACGTTCTCCGCCACGTCGATGGGCGCGCCGGTGAGATACAGCCGCCGCTCCTCGGGGTCGACCGGGTGACCGCTGGTGATGAAGGTGACCTTCGGGCCGACCATCACGCGTTCGGCGAGCCGGATGCCGGCGTAGTCGAGGAACGTGCAGTTCTGGTTGATGAACACGCGCTCGGCGAGGTCGAGGTTGAGGCCGTGGTCGGTGTAGAACGGCGGATAGATGGTGACCCGCGCCGGCAGCGGCCTGCCGAGGATCTGGGCGAACAGCTCCGCCTTGCCCGCCTCGTCCTCGAAGGGCAGCACGTTCAGGCGGGAGGTCAGCTCGGTGACCCGCCGGACCCGGGCGGCCATGGCCTCGAACTCGGCGCTGTGGATCCGCATGAGACGACCGCTGGGCACCATGACCCTCTCTGGGGTACGGGAGACTGAATGAAAACCACCTGCCTAGCGGTCACCGTAGTCGTGGTCTGGCGGGACGGGTTGGCGGGCGGGTGTCGCACGATGGCCGTAACGTCATCCTCAGACGATGTTCGATCGAGGATGGTGAGCGATGTCCCACGACGGTGAGGTCGACCGGCCCGCCCCCAAGGGCCCCTCCGGGCCCGCCCGGGGGTTGCTCGTGGTGCTCGGCGCGGCGGCGGTGGCCGTGGTCGTGCTGCTCGGCGCGCAGGCCACCAACGTGTTCCCCGACTTCCGCAACCCCTTCGCCAAGGAGCAGACCGACCGCAGCCAGCCGCCGTTGCTCAAGTCGATCCAGGACCTCAGCCGCTACGTCGCGGCCGAGGGCAACTTCCAGGTCGTCGTCGATCTCCAGAACGACCGCGACAACGTGCCGGAGTTCCTGCTCAACCAGCGCACCCTCTTCGTCGGGGCGGGCAGCGTGGAGGCCTACGTCGACTTCACCAAGATCGGTGAGGGGGCGGTGGTCGTGTCGCCCGACGGCAAGTCGGTCGAGGTGAAGCTGCCCGCGCCGCAGCTCGGCCAGACCAACCTCGACATGGAGAAGAGCTATGTCGTGGCGGAGCAGCGCGGCCTGCTCAACCGGATCAACGACCTGGTCAAGGGCGACCCGAACCGCCAGCAGCAGGTCTACAAGCTCGCCGAGGACCGGATCACGGCAGCCGCCCGCGACAGCGGCCTGACCGACCGCGCGCAGGAGAACACCAACAAGATGCTGGAGGGACTGCTGCGTTCCCTGGGATACGAGAAGGTGACCGTCACCTACGTCGCGCCCTGACCGCCGACGCGAACGGCGAGACGCCCGTCCCGGGGGGAGCCGGGGCGGGCGTCTCTGTGCGGCAGGGTCAGTAGCGGGCGGTGGCGTAGCGGTCCTCGTTCGGCATGAGCACCCACAGCACCAGATAGACGATCACCTGGGTGCCGGGCAGCAGCAGCGACAGCAGGAACAGCAGGCGGACCAGGTTGGCGGAGGTGTTGAACCGGCGGGCCAGGCCGACGCAGACGCCGGCGAGCATGCGCCCCTCGCGGGGCCGGACCAGTTTGCGACTCATCGTCGTCCTCCCACTCTGCGGCGTGCCGCCGCCTCTGACTCAACGGTAGGAACCGCCGTCGCGCCCGCCCTCCGTCGCGAGGGGGATCCCGGGACCCCTGACCCGTAGGTGCTTACCCGGGCGGGCCCGCCCCGACGCGCCGGGGAGGGAAGCGGGCGGCGGGTAGGCTCGCCCGTCGGGTCCGTACAAGGGCGTACGACGGCGAGGAAGTGCAGATGATCAGCGTTTTCGACCTCTTCAGCGTGGGCATCGGCCCGTCCAGCTCGCACACGGTGGGACCGATGCGGGCGGCGCGGACGTTCGTGGCCGGGCTCAAGGCCGACGGCCTGCTCGCCGGCGTCGTCCGGGTGCGTGCCGAGCTGTTCGGCTCGCTGGGCGCCACCGGTCACGGCCACGGCAGCGGCCCCGCCGTGCTGCTCGGGCTGGAGGGCGAGGCCCCGGAGACGGTCGACACCGACACCGTCGCCCCCCGGGTGGCCGCGATCCGCGCCGCGCGGCGGCTGACCCTGCTCGGCGCGCAGGAGGTCGACTTCGACCCGGACCGGGACCTGGTGCTGCACCGCCGCCGGTCGCTGCCGTACCACCCGAACGGGATGACCTTCGCCGCGTACGACGGGGGCGGGGCGCTCCTGCGCGAGCGGACGTACTACTCCGTCGGCGGCGGGTTCGTGGTCGACGAGGCGGCGGCCGGCGCGGACCGGATCGTGCCCGACACCACGCGCGTGCCGCATCCGTTCGGCACCGGGGCGGAGCTGCTGGCGGTCAGCGCCGGCAACGGGCTGTCGATCAGCGAGGTGATGCTGGCCAACGAGCTGGCCCGCCGCACCGAGGGCGAGGTGCGGGCCGGGCTGCTGGACATCTGGCGGGTGATGCGGGAGTGCGTCGAGAACGGGTGCGCCCGCGACGGCGTACTCCCCGGGGGGTTGAAGGTGCGGCGGCGGGCGGCGGAGCTGCGGCGCGGCCTGGAGGCGGACGCCGGGAGCGGTGACCCGCTGCGGGTGATGGACTGGGTGACCCTGTTCGCGCTCGCGGTCAACGAGGAGAACGCGGCCGGCGGGCGGGTGGTGACCGCGCCGACCAACGGCGCGGCCGGGATCATCCCGGCGGTGCTGCACTACTACACCCGGTTCGTGCCGGGGGCGGACGAGGCGGGCGTGGTCCGGTTCCTGCTGGCGGCCGGGGCGATCGGCGTGCTGTTCAAGGAGAACGCGTCGATCTCCGGCGCGGAGGTGGGCTGCCAGGGCGAGGTCGGCTCGGCCTGCTCGATGGCCGCCGCCGGGCTCGCCGAGGCGCTCGGCGGCACCCCCGAGCAGGTGGAGAACGCGGCCGAGATCGGCATGGAGCACAACCTGGGGCTGACCTGTGACCCGGTCGGGGGCCTGGTGCAGATCCCCTGCATCGAGCGGAACGCGGTGGCTAGCATCAAGGCGATCACTGCGGCCCGGCTGGCGCTGCGCGGCGACGGGGTGCACCACGTCTCGCTGGACAAGGTGATCAAGACGATGCGCGAGACGGGCGCCGACATGAAGGTCAAGTACAAGGAGACGGCGCGGGGCGGCCTGGCCGTCAACGTGATCGAGTGTTGAGCGGGCGAGGAGGCGGGCGGTGACGTCTGGCGTCCGGGCGGCCGGCCCGCAGGGGCCGGCGGCCCGCCTGTGGGCGCACCGCGGCTCGCTGCGCATCCTCGTCCGCCGCGACCTCGCGGTGAAATACCAGCAGTCGGTGCTGGGCTACCTCTGGTCGCTGATCGAGCCGCTGGGCATGGGCGCGATCTACTGGTTCGTCTTCGGGGTGCTCTATTCCGGCGACACGAGCCGGCACCTGGGGCAGGCCGCCGGGTCGTACCCGCTGTTCCTGATCACCGGCATCTTCGCCTGGATGTGGACCAGCTCGGCGCTGAGCGAGGCGACCAACGCGCTCACCGGCCAGGCCCGGCTGATCACCACGATGAACGTGCCGCGCCAGGTGTTCCCCATCGGCCGGATCACCGGCCGGTTCGCCGAGTACGCCGCCGGCCTGCCGATCCTGGCCGCCATCGCCGTCGCGTACGCGGTGCGCGGCGAGGTGCACCCGGGCTGGTCGGTGCTCGCCCTGCCGCTGGCCGTGGCCGTGCAGGCGGTGCTGCTGGTCGGGCTGGCGCTGCTGCTGTCGGCGCTGAACGTGCTGATGCGCGACATCGAGCGGTTCATGCGGCTGGTGATCCGGGTGCTGTTCTACGCCACCCCGATCATCTATCCCCTGAGCCTGGTGCGCGAGTCGACGCTGCCGGGCTGGGTGAAGGCCGCGTACGAGCTGAACCCGCTGGTCGGCATCTTCCAGCTGCACCACGCCGTCTGGTACCCGGACCAGTTCCCCGACGCCCGGCTGCTCGCCACCACGGTCGCGGTGAGCGTGCTGGTGCTGGTGGCCGGCTGGTGGGCGTTCCGGCGGCTCGAACCCGCCGTGCTCAAGGAGCTGTGATGGCGGCCGACCCGATCATCGAGGCGGACGGGCTGGGCATCCGGTTCGTCCGCAACCGGCGGCGGCAGCTTCGGCTGCGCGAGTTCTTCATCCGCCCCGGCGGGCGCGACGCCAACGCCGGCCGGTCCGCCGACGACGGGCGGTTCTGGCCGCTGCGGGACGTGTCGTTCCGCGTCGCGCCGGGCGAGACACTCGGGGTGGTCGGCCGCAACGGCACCGGCAAGAGCACCCTGCTGCGGCTGATCGCCGGGGTGCTCATCCCCGACGAGGGGAGCATCCGGGTCCGCGGCGACGTGGCCCCGCTGCTGGAGCTGTCGGCCGGCTTCTCCAACGACCTCACCGGGCGGGAGAACCTCTACCTCGTCGGCGGCCTGCACGGCCTGTCGGCGCGTTACCTGCGGAAACACTTTCATGAGATCGTCTCCTTCGCCGGCGAGCAGGTGGAACGGGCCATCGACACGGCGGTGCGGCACTACTCGTCGGGGATGAAGGTCCGCCTCGGCTTCGCGATCATCTCCCACCTCCCGCATCCGATCCTGCTGATGGACGAGGTGACGGCGGTCGGGGACGCGGAGTTCCGCGAGAAGTGCTATGCGACGATCGAGAGATTGCTTCGGGAGGGACGCACACTCGTGCTCGTGTCACACAACGAAAAGGATCTGACCCGGTTCTGCCGTCGGGGGCTCTACCTCGACGCCGGGCGGCTGACCGTCGACGGGACGATCGCCGAGGCGCTCGACGCGTACCACGCCGCGGTCGCGCGGTGACCGTCGCGATCGTGCTCGCCGCCGGAACGCCGGCCGCGGGCCAGCCGACGACCGCCGGCGCGCAGGCGGGAGGCGGGGAAACCCTCGGGGCCGCCCTCGCCGACCGGCTCGCCGAGCAGTGGCACCGGGCCGGGGTGACCCACGTGCGGCGCGCCGCGAACCTGACCGAGCTGGCGACGCTTGTCGACGCCGCCACCGGCCCGGTGATCGTCAGCGGGACGGACCTGGTGGCGCACACCGCCGTGCTGCGGCACCTGGCCACCAGCCCGGTGGGCCCGACGGTGGCCCTGGTGCTGACCGACCCGCCGGCCCCCGGGCAGGCCGTGGTGCGCGAGGAACGCGGCCAGGTCGTCGACGCCGGCCCGGACGGGCGGCTCGACGGCGGGCAGACCGGGGTGTTCGGCGGCGCGCTGCGGGTGGGCCGCGACGACCTGCCGGCGCTGGCCGCCGCCGCCCGCGCCGCCGTCGCGGGCACGCCGATCGCCGGCACGGACCCGGCCGCCGTCGCCGCGACGCCGCCGGCCGCCGGGCCCGAGGCGGCCGGGTCCGCCGTGGACCGGCTGTTCACCGGCCTCACCGCGCTGGGCACGCTGACGTTCGCCCACCGGGTACGCCTGCTCGTCGCCCACCGGGTCGCCGACCCGGCCGGGCTGGCCGCCGCCGAGGCCGCCGTCGCCGCCGTCGACGAGGACCGGGCCGAGCTGCGGCTGTCGGTGAAGGAGAAGGACGACTTCTTCACCACGTTCTTCGTCAGCACCTGGTCGCCGTACGTGACGAAGGCGTCGGCGAAGCTCGGCCTGACGCCGACCGGGGTCACCGCGATCTCGGTGCTGTTCGCGGCCGTCGCGGCGGTGCTGTTCGGCGTCGGCGGACGGCCGGCGCTGGTGGCCGGCGCGGTGCTGCTCTACCTCGGCTTCGTGCTGGACTGCGTCGACGGGCAGCTCGCCCGCTACACCCGGCACTTCAGCGCGTGGGGCGGCTGGCTGGACACGATGGCCGACCGGGCCAAGGAATACCTGGTCTACGCCGGCCTCGGCTACGGGGCGACGGCCGCCGGGTTCCGGTACGGCTGGGCGCTGGCCGTCGCCGCGATGACGTTGCAGACCGTCCGGCACATGACCGACACGTGGTACGGGGTGCTGCACGACGAGGCGGCCCGCCGACCCAAGGCGGTTGGTGGAGGCGGCGGCGGGATCGGCGACCGGCTGAACGCCGCGTCGACCCGGGTGCAGGCCGACACGGGCTCGCTGTCCTACTGGCTCAAGCGCACGGTGGTGTTCCCGATCGGGGAGCGGTGGGCGCTGATCGCGCTGACGGTGGCGCTGTTCGGGCCGCTGGTCAGCCTCGTCGCCGTGCTGACCTGGGGGGTGCTGGCGTTCGCGTACACGGGTGCGCTGCGCACCCTGCGGGCCCGCTGGATGTGGGTGCCGGTGCTGGACACGGTCGACGCGACGCTGCACCGCGACGACGGGCCGATCGCGGCCCGGTTCCCGGCGCTGCGGCCGATGGGCCCGCTGACCCTCGCCGTGCTGGGGGCGCTCGGCCCGGCGGCGCTGCTGGTCGCGGCCGGGCTGCGGGTGCGTGCCGGCGACGACGCGGGCGGGCTGGCCTGGGCGACGCCGGTGGCGCTGCTGGTGCTGCTGGTCGCCGCGCTCGGGGCGGGGGCGGCGCACAACGGGCCGCTGGACTGGCTGGTGCCGGCGGCGCTGCGGGCCGGCGAATACCTGTTCGCGATCGGAGCCGGCGTGGTCGGCGGGGCCCCCGCCTGGGTGGTCTTCGGCTACGTCTTCGTGCTCACCCTGCACCACTACGACCTGACCGCCCGGCTGGAGAAGCGGCAGGCGGCCCCGCCGCTGCACGGCGCCACGCTGGGCTGGGAGGGGCGCTCGGCGGTGCTCGCGGTAGCGGCTTTCGCCGGTTTCGCGGGGATTGCCATGGCTACACTCGGTGCGTACCTGCTCGTGGTTTTCGTCGGGAGCGTGGTCCTGGCCTGGGTCGTCCTGCCCGCCCGCGCCCGGCGGGGCGTGGGGGTCCCGGCGGGCGGTGAGGTCCGCCAGCCGGGCTGACGTGAGGGGCCGGCCGATGACGCTGATCAGCTTCGTCGTACCGGCCTACCGGGTGCAGGCCTACCTGAGCGAGTGCCTCGACTCGATCCTCGGCCAACCGTTCGACGACGTCGAGGTCATCGGCGTCGACGACCACTCGCCGGACGGCAGCGGCGACATCCTCGCCGAGTACGCGGCCCGAGACCACCGGGTGCACGCCGTCCGGCTCGACGACAACGTCGGCCTCGGTCCGGCCCGCAACGTCGGGCTGGACCGGGCCGGCGGCGAGTACGTCTGGTTCGTCGACGGCGACGACTGGCTCGCCCCGGACTGCCTCGCCGAGGTGGCCGCCCGGCTGCGCCGGGCCCGCCCCGACGTGCTGCTCGTCGACCACGTGCGGGTGCGCTGGGACGGGCGGGCCACCCGCAGCGCGATGGCCGACGTCTTCCCCACCCCGCCCGGCGAGGAGCCGTTCCGGCTGGCCGAGCGGCCGGAGGCGCTGCGGCTGCTGCACACCGCCTGGAACAAGCTGGTGCGGCGGGAGTTCCTGGTCGACCTCGGGCTGCGCTTCGAGCCCGGCTGGTACGAGGACGTCGCGTTCAGCTACCCGCTGCTGCTGGCCGCCGAGCGGATCGGGGTGCTCGACCGGGTCTGCCTCAACTACCGGCAGCGGCGGGCCGGCGCGATCACCCGCACCCGGGGCGACCGGCACTTCGAGGTCTTCGTCCAGTGGCACCGGGTGTTCCGGTGGATGGACGGGCGGACCCCGCCGGTCGACGGCCTGCGGCCGGCGGTCTTCGAGCGGATGATCTGGCACTACCTGACGGTGCTCGGCAACGGCGAGCGGATCGCCCCCGAGCTGCGGCCGGCCTTCTTCGACCGGATCACCGCCGACCACGCCCGCTGGCTGCCGCCCGGCGGCTACCCGTCCCCGCCGGGGGTCGAGGGGCTCAAGCACCGGCTGGTCGCCGCCGGCCGATGGCGGACGTTCAGCGCGCTGCGGGCCGCCAACCAGGCCCGGGAGGCCGCCGGGCGGCAGGTCCGCCGGGGCAGGCCCGTTGCCCGCCGGGCCGCCCGGCTGGGCCGGGACGCGGTGCTGCGCGAGTACTACCTGGCCGAGCTGCGCCGGCCGCTCGACCCGCAGCTCGCCGTCTACGCCGCCTACTGGTTCCGGGGGTACGCCTGCAACCCGGCCGCGATCTACGAGGCGGCCCGCCGGCTGGCCCCGCACGTGCGCGGCGTGTGGATCGTCCGGCGGGACCGGGTCGCGTCCCTGCCGCCCGGCGTGGAGTACGTGGTCGCCGGCACCCGCGAGTACCACCGCGTGCTGGCGCGGGCGACGTGGCTGGTCAACAACGTCAACTTCCCCGACTTCGTGCGCAAGCGTCCCGGGTCGGTGCACGTGCAGACCCACCACGGCACCCCGGTGAAGGTGATGGGGCTGGACCAGCAGCGGTACCCGGTCGGCGCGGTCGGGATGGACTTCGCGAAGCTGCTGCGCCGGGTGGACCGCTGGGACTACAGCGTCTCGGCGAACAGCTTCTCCACCCAGATGTGGGAGCGGGCGTACCCGGCCGCGTACACCACCCTGGAGGTGGGCTACCCGCGCAACGACCGGCTGGTCACCGCCACCGACAGCGACGCGCGCGAGGTGCGCGCCCGGCTCGGCCTCGCCGCCGGCGACCGGGTCGTGCTGTACGCGCCGACGCACCGCGAGCACCTGCCCGGCTACCGGCCGCCGTTCGACCCGGAGCTGCTGTGCGACGCGCTCGGCCCGGCCGGCGTGCTGCTGATGCGCAGCCACTACTTCGCCGACCGGGACCGACGGTCGGCGGCCGCCAGCCCGTCGCCCGGTCCCGCGCGGGTGCGCGACGTCAGCGGGCACGACCGGGTGGAGGACCTCTACCTGGCCGCCGACGTGCTGGTCACCGACTACTCGTCGGCGATGTTCGACTACGCCGTGCTGGACCGGCCGATCGTGGTCTACGCCCCGGACTGGGAGGCGTACCGGCTGGCCCGGGGCGTCTACCTCGACCTGCTCGCCGAGCCGCCCGGCGCGGTGACCACCAGCTTCCCCGGCCTGCTGGACCTGTTCCGCTCCGGCGCGGTCGACGCCGAGGCGGCCACGGCGGCCCGCCGCCGGTTCCGCGAGCGGTTCTGCGCGCTGGAGGACGGGCACGCCGCCGAGCGGGTCGTCCGGCGGGTGTTCCTGGGGGAAGGTGGCTGAACCGCAGGTTCATGTAATAGGTCTGTCACGAGCCGAACATGGCACGTTTACCCGATGTGCGGCGTCCATGATCCTGGTCACATTCATTCGGGGTTCAACCGAGGGGCTGGGGGAGGAGACGGTGACAACCGTCGCGCTCAAGGATGTGACCAAGGTATTTCAGGACGGCACGGTGGCCGTCGACAAGATAAATCTGGACGTGAACGACGGGGAGTTCATGGTCCTGCTCGGCCCGTCGGGTTGTGGGAAGTCGACGGTGCTGCGGATGATCGCGGGGCTGGAGGACCCGAGCGCCGGCGCGGTGCTGCTCGACGGCGAGCTGGCCAACGACCTGCCGCCCCGGGACCGGAAGATCGCCATGGTCTTCCAGGACTTCGCCCTCTACCCGCACATGACGGTGGGCGACAACATCGGCTTCCCCCTGCGGCTGGCCGGGGTCGACCCGTCGCCGCGCGGGGAGCGGGTCGCCGACGTGGCCAGCGCGCTGGGCATCGGCGACGTGCTGGGCCGCAAGCCCAGCCAGCTCTCGGGCGGGCAGCGCCAGCGGGTCGCGATGGGCCGGGCCATCGTCCGCCGGCCCGGCCTGTTCCTGATGGACGAGCCCCTGTCGAACCTCGACAGCGGCCTGCGGGCGGAGCTGCGCGCGGAGATCTCCGCCCTCACCCGCGAGCTGGGCGTCACCACCATCTACGTCACCCACGACCAGGCCGAGGCGCTGACCATGGCCGACCGGGTGGCGATCATGCGCAAGGGCGTCCTCCAGGACGTCGGCACCCCCACCCAGGTGTACGGGCGGCCGGCCACCCTCTACGTCGCCGCGTTCCTCGGCAGCCCGAGGATGAACCTGCTGGAGGCGTCGGTCTACGTCCACCTCGACCGGTACGTCGCGCTGAACCTCGGCGAGCAGTCGCTCTACCTGCCCTGGGACGACATCCGCAGCCGGGCCGTCGCGCACTACCACGGCGAGCGGATCGTGGTCGGGATGCGGGCCGAGGCGCTCACCCCGGTCGCGCCCGACACCCCCGGGCACGTCCTCCAGGGCCGGATCCGTTACCTGGAGCACCACGGCCACGAATCGCTGGCCTTCCTCGACATCGGGGCCACCGCGATCGTGGTCGACGAGATGGGCAACCGGGCCGAGGAGACCAGCGGCGGCCAGCGCGGGCTGCGCCGGTTCGGGCAGGTCATCCAGCGGCTCACCGGGCGCTCCGGTGACGCCGAGCCGGCCCCCGCCGAGCAGAACCGGGACCGCGGCAACCGCACCAGCGTGCTCAACGACCCGGGCCGGCACCACCGCCGCCCCGCCGAGCTGGCGGTACGGCTCGCCCCGTACCCGGCGGTCAGCCCCGGGCACCCGCTGGCCATCTCCGTACGCATGGACGCCCTGCACTTCTTCGACGAGCGCGGCGACCGGATCGACGTGGGCTGGCGCTGAGCGGCCCGTCTCGGTCCGGGCTGGTGTCTCGGTCCGGGCTGGCGTCTCGGTCCGGGCTGGCGCTGAGCGGCCCGTCTTGATCCGGCGCGGCGCGGTCCGGCGCGGCGCGGTCCGGCGCGGTCCGGCGCGGCGCGGGGTGGCGGGCGGGGTGGGCGGTGCCCTACGGTCAGCGGACCTCGTCCACTGAGCACGGTGTCAGAAAGGGGTCAGCCCGTGTCGGGTGACCGTCCGAGCCCGCTCGTCATCGAGCGCATCCTGCGCGACCGGCAGGGCGTCTGGCAGCAGATCGTGGCCGACCGTGAGCTCAACGGCCTGACCCTGCGCATGCTGGCCAGCTCCGGCGTCGCCCTGGCCTGCTACGGCGCGGTGCTGGGCGCGTTCCACAGCGTGCTGATGGCGCTGACGTCGGCGGTCAAGCTGCCCCTGCTGTTCCTGGTCACCCTCGCCATCTGCCTGCCCACGCTCTACCTGTTCAACCTCGTGTTCGGGGCCCGGCTGTCGGTGCGGCAGTCGCTGGCGCTGGTGATGGTGGCGATCACCGTCACCTCGATGCTCGCCGTGGCGTTCGCGCCGATCAGCCTGTTCTTCCTGATCACCGCCCCGGACTACGGCTTCTTCAAGCTGCTCAACGTCGCGATCCTGACGCTGAGCGCGGTGGTCGGGCTGCGCTTCCTGACCGGCGGGATGCAGGTGCTCAACGCCCACGGCCTGCTCACCCCGGCGGCGGCTCCCCCCGTCGCCGCGCCGGCCGTAGCCCCGGCTGCTCCGGCTCTCGCTGCCCTGGTTCCGGCTGCTCCGGCTCCGGCTGCTCCGGCTGCTCCGGCTCCGGCGGCTTCGGCTCCGGCGGCTCCGGGCGCGCCGGCTTTGGCGGTGCCGGCTGCTCAGGTGACGCCGCAGGCCGTCGACCAGCCCGCCGAGCCGGTGGCGGTCGGCGCGAACGGCGCGGGCGCCGCGACCCCGGCGGTCCCGGCCGCCCCGGCGGTTCCGGCTGCTCCTGCTGCTCCGGCGGTAACGGCGGCTCCGGCCACCCCCGCCGCCCCCGCCGCCCCGGCGACCGCGGCCGGGGAGCCCACCGCCGCGCCCGTACCCGTCCCGGTCGGCCTCCCGCCGCAGCAGGTGGTGGCCGGGCAGCACCTGGTGCCGGCCGGGCCGGGCCTGCTCCCGCCCGGCTACCCGGCACCGCAGTACCGGCAGTGGCCGGACCCGGCGGCCCGCCGCCCCGTGCCCGACGCGCAGCGTCCGGCCAGCATGACCCTGCTGTACGTGTGGATCCTGCTGTTCGGCTTCGTCGGCACCCAGCTCGCCTGGACGCTGCGCCCGTTCTTCGGCAGCCCCGGGGAGGGGTTCGCGCTGTTCCGCAGCATCGAGGGCAACTTCTACGCCGAGATCATCCGTACCATCGGCAACCTCTTCTGACGCCCGCCCGGGGATTCCCGGGCCCGTCGCGGGTCGGCTCGGCGCGCCTGACCGCGCTCGGTCCCGCGTGGTCGCGCTCGGTCGCGAGTGATGGCGCTCGGTCCCGCGTGATCGTGCTCGGTCGCGAGTGATGGCGCTCGACCCCGCGTGATCGTGCTCGATCGCGGAAAGAGTTGTCATTCGGGCGCGACGTGGCCACTCGATCCCTGATCGGGCGCGGTCCTGTGTGTGCGCCCGTGCGGTCGGGCTTGTCCGGGGCCGGCTGTCGAGCTGTCGGCTGTCGAGCTGCCGGGGGTCGAGCTGCCGGGGTTCGAGCTGTCGGGGGTCGGGCACCGTGGTGGAGCGCACGGTGGACTTTCCCGCCCCGCTGGCCCGCCTGATGCTTGAGCCACAAGTTACTGCGGAGTAGCGTGCGGGCATGACCATCGACTCGCGCCAGGTCGCCGCCGGCATGCTGGAGGCGGTGCCGTTCGCCCGCACCCTCGGCGTCGAATTCGTCGAGGTGGCCCCGGAGGCCGAGGGCGGCGTGCGCGCCGTGGTCCGGCTGCCCGACTCGCCGGCCAACCACAACCACGTCGGCGGCCCGCACGCCGGGGCGCTGTTCGCCCTCGGCGAGACCGCCTCCGGCGCGGTGGTGCTCGCCGCGTTCGGGCAGCTCCTCGACCGGGTGGTGCCGCTCGCGGTGCGGGCCGAGATCGCGTACCGGAAGGTGGCGACGGGGCCGGTGCTGGCGACCGCGCGGCTCGGTCGGCCGGCGCCCGAGGTGCTCGCGGAGCTGGAGGCCGGGCAGCGGCCCGAGTTCCCCGTCGACGTCGAGATCGGCACCGAGGACGGCACCCCGACCTCGGCGATGACCGTCGTGTGGACGCTGCGCCCCCACCGCTGACCCCGCGCCCCGATCCCCGCGCCCGCCGCGCTTCGCGCCCGCTCGCCCCCGCGCCCGCCGCGCTTCGCGCCCGCTCGTCCCCGCGCCCCGCGCGCCGATCCCCGCGCCCACCCGCTCGCTCGCCGCGCCCCCGCGCGCCTCGCGCGGTGAGAAGGGGACCCTTCTATACCGTAGGCGTTAACAGGGGGCCCTTCCTTCTCAGAGGGGTTTCGGGGGTTCCGGGGGTGGATAGATTCGTAGCGTGCTGGGCCTGCCTGCTCACGTGACCGCGTGTCTCTTCGACCTGGACGGTGTGCTGACGCAGACCGCCCGGGTGCACAACGCCGCGTGGACCGAGACGCTCGACGCGTTCCTGAAGCGTCGCGCGGCGGCCACCGGCGAGCCGTACCGGCCGTTCGACCCAGGGCCCGACTACAACAGGTACGTCGACGGCAAGCCCCGTGCCGACGGGGTGCGGTCGTTCCTCGCCTCCCGGGGCATCGTCCTGCCGGAGGGCTCGCCCGACGACCCGCCCGACGCGGACACCGTCCACGGCGTCGGCAACCGGAAGAACGCCGTACTGCTCAAGCGCATCCACACCGACGGGGTCGAGGTCTATCCGGGCTCCGTGACGTACCTGCGGGCGGCGGCCGCCGCCGGCCTGCGCCGCGCCGTCGTCTCGGCCAGCGCCAACTGCCGCGACGTCGTCGCCTCCGCCGGGCTGGAGCCGCTGCTGGAGGCGCGGGTCGACGGGGTGGTCGCCCGCGAGCAGGGGCTGCGCGGCAAGCCGCACCCCGACACGTTCCTGGCCGGCGCGAAGCTGCTCGGCGTCGACCCCGCGCAGGCCGCCGTCTTCGAGGACGCCCTCGCCGGGGTCGCCGCCGGCCGGGCCGGCGGATTCGGGTACGTCGTGGGCGTCGACCGGGTGGGCCAGGCCGACGAGTTGCGCGCGCACGGGGCGGACGTCGTGGTGACCGACCTCGCCGACCTGGTGGACAGGAGGCCCGACGCATGATCCGGGAACGCGCCTATCCGGTGGAGCCCTGGCACATCCGGGAGACCCGGCTCGACATGGACGTCCTGGCGCAGTCCGAGTCGGTCTTCGCGCTCTCCAACGGGCACATCGGCCTGCGCGGCAACCTCGACGAGGGCGAGCCGCACGGCCTGCCCGGCACGTACCTGAACAGCTTCTACGAGCTGCGCCCCCTGCCGTACGCGGAGGCCGGGTTCGGCTTCCCCGAGTCCGGCCAGACCATCGTCAACGTCACCAACGGCAAGCTGATCCGGCTGCTCGTCGACGACGAGCCCCTCGACGTCCGGTACGGCGAACTCCTCGCCCACGAGCGGGTCCTCGACCTGCGCGCCGGCACCCTGCACCGGGAGCTGCACTGGCGTACCCCGGCCGGGCGCGAGGTCAAGGTGCGCAGCACCCGGCTGGTGTCGTTCACCCAGCGCTCCGTCGCCGCCATCAACTACGAGGTGGAGGCGGTCGACGGGCCGCTGCGGCTGATCCTCCAGTCGGAGCTGGTGGCCAACGAGTCCCTGCCGGCGCAGAGCCGCGACCCTCGGGTGGCGGCGGTGCTGGAGTCGCCGTTGCAGGCCGAGGAGGAGCTGACCACCAACGACGGCGGGCTGCTCATCCACCGCACCAAGGTCAGCGGGCTGCGGGTGGCCGCCGCCATGGACCACGACGTGCACGCGCCGGAGCACACCACCGTCACCACCGAGGGGTACGAGGACTGGGTGCGCACCACCGTCGGCTGCGTGCTGAAGCCCGGCGAGAAGCTACGGGTGGTCAAGTACCTGGCGTACGGCTGGTCGAGCCGCCGGTCGCTGCCGGCGCTGCGCGACCAGGTCGGGGCGGCCCTCGCCGCGGCCCGCCTCGACAGCTGGGACGGGCTGCGCCGGGAGCAGCGGGAGTACCTCGACGAGTTCTGGGACGCCGCCGACGTCCGGGTCGAGGGCGACCCGGAGGTGCAGCAGGCGGTGCGGTTCGGGCTGTTCCACGTGCTCCAGGCCGGGGCGCGGGCCGAGCGCCGGCCGATCTCCGCGAAGGGCCTGACCGGCCCGGGGTACGACGGGCACGCGTTCTGGGACACCGAGATGTTCGTGCTGCCCGTGCTCACCTACACCCAGCCGGGGGCGGTGCGCGACGCCCTGTACTGGCGGTACTCCACCCTCGCCCAGGCGCAGGAGCGGGCCCGCACGCTGAACCTGGCCGGCGCGGCGTTCCCGTGGCGCACGATCGAGGGGCCGGAGTCGTCGGCGTACTGGCCGGCGGGGACGGCGGCGTTCCACATCGCCGCCGACGTGGCCGACGCGCTGCGCCGGTACATGCTGGTCACCGGCGACGAGGCGCTGGAGCGGGAGATCGGCCTGGAGCTGCTGATCGAGACGGCCCGGCTGTGGCGCTCCCTCGGCCACCACGACCGGCACGGCCGGTTCCACATCGACGGCGTGACCGGCCCCGACGAGTACACGGCCGTGAAGAACGACAACGTCTACACCAACCTGATGGCGCAGCGGAACCTGCTCACCGCCGCCGAGTGCGCGATGCGCTTCCGGGACCAGGCGATCGACCTGGGGGTCACCGAGGAGGAGGCGGCGGCCTGGCGGGACGCGGCGAACGCGATGTGCGTCCCGTACGACGAGGGCGTCGACGTGCACGAGCAGGTGGAGGGGTTCACCCGGCTCCAGGAGTGGGACTTCGAGCACACGCCGACCGAGAAGTACCCGCTGCTGCTGCACTACCCGTACTTCGACCTGTATCGCAAGCAGGTCATCAAGCAGGCCGACCTGGTGCTCGCGATGCACTGGCGGGGCGACGCGTTCACCGAGGAGCAGAAGCGGCGTAACTTCCTCTACTGCGAGCGGCGCACCGTGCGGGACTCGTCGCTGTCGGCCTGCACCCAGGCGGTGATCGCCGCCGAGGTCGGCTATCTGGAGCTGGCCCACCGGTACCTGCGCGAGGCCGCGCTGATGGACCTGCACGACCTCAACGAGAACACCCGCGACGGGGTGCACATGGCGTCCCTCGCCGGGGCGTGGATCGCCCTGGTCGCCGGGTTCGGTGGGCTGCGCGACCACGACGGCCTGCTGACGTTCGCCCCCCGGCTGCCGAGCCGGCTCGACCGGCTGGAGTTCTCGTTGCAGTGGCGGGGACTGCGGCTGCGGGTCGACGTCCGGGCGCACCAGACGACGTACGCGCTGCGCCACGGCGGCCCCGACGACGTGGTGGAGCTGCGGCACCACGGCGAGAAGGTGCGGGTGACCTACGCGGAGCCGGTCACCGTGCCGGTGCCGCCGCTCACGCCGCCGGACACCGAGCCGGAGCAGCCGCCCGGCCGGGCCCCGCTGCTGCACCTGCCGGAGCACCTCGGCTGAGCCCGCCCCGGCGGGCTCTCCCGGTCGGCCGGGGCGGGCCCCCGACCGACCGGGGAGGGGTCAGAACTGCGGCCCGTTGGAGGGCCGACCGGCCGCGTCGTGCGGGGCGACGGCGCGCGGGTCGTCGGCGGTGCGGGCCTGCGCCGCCTCGTCCGCCCAGTCCCGGCTGCGCTCGGCGTCCCGTTCCCGCTGCTCGTCCCGCTCGGCGGTCTGCTGCCTGGACCTGTCCTGTCGTCGGGCCATGACGATCCTCGCGATCCGTCGGGGCGCGGCTGCGCCGGTGCTGCGGTCGCCCCGGGCCTTCCCGCCCGGCCCGGCGGCAAACAGCGGCGGCATGGGGGTAGCGGCGCGCGGCGGGCGGGTCAGGGCCGCCAGGGCTCCAGGTGCCGGGCGAAGCTCAGCCGCAGGTTGCTCTTGGGGCGCGCCCCGACGGTCGAGCCGACCACCTCCCCGCTGCGGAACACCAGCAGGGTCGGCATCGACATCACCCGGTACGCCCGGGTCGTCGCCGGGTTCTCGTCGGTGTTCAGCGCGACGATGCGCAGCCGGTCGCCGAACTCCACGGCCAGCTCGGCGAGGCTCCGTGAGACCGCCACGCACGGCGGGCACCACTCGGCCCAGAAGTCGACGACCACCGGCCGGTCGGCGGCGAGCACCGTCGCGGCGAACGAGGCGTCGGTGACGGCGGTCAGCGGGGACGTTCCCGTTTCCTGAGGCATGTTTCCTCCCGGTACGCGATGGCCTGGGCGAGTTGGTCGTGCAGTTGTCGCCGTACCGCGCCGAGCCGGTCGAGGTAGGCGTCCACCTCGGCCAGCTTGCGGCGCAGCACGGCCACCGAGTCGGGGCAGACGTCCCCGGAGGAGTGCCCGGCCCGGAGGCAGGCCACGAACGGCCGGATGTCGTCCAGGCCGAAGCCCACCGCGAGCAGGGCCCGGATCTCGTGTACGACCCGCAGCTCCGCCTCGTCGTAGACGCGGTAGCCGTTGGCGGAGCGTCGGGGCCGGACCAGCCCCTGCGCCTCGTAGTACCGCAGGGTCCGGGTGCTCGTGCCGGCGCGTTCCGCCAGCTCACCGATCAGCATCCGACCTCCTTCGCCGCCACCGACCGTCACGCTAGACCTTGCCGCCGATGTCAAGGCAACGGCGAATCCCGGCCGCCGGGGCGGGTAAGCGGCACCGGACGAGGCGGAGTCCGTGGGGAGGGTGTGCGATGGCGGCACGTGGACAGGTGGGCACGACGACCCGGGGCGGCGAGGTCACCATCCCGGCGGGTGACGCAGGGCTGTCGGCCGACGTGCTGGTCCCGGCCGGGGCCACGGGTGTCGTGGTCTTCGCGCACGGCAGCGGCAGCTCCCGGCACAGTCCCCGGAACACGGCCGTGGCGGGGGTGCTGAACGAGCGGGCGCTCGGCACGGTGCTGGTGGACCTGCTCACGCCGGAGGAGGACCGGGTCGACGCCCGTACGGCCGAGCTCCGGTTCGACATCGGGCTGCTCGCCGACCGGCTGGCCGCGATCGTGGACTGGACGGGCGTCGAGCCGGCGCTGGCCCGGCTGCCGGTGGGCCTGTTCGGCGCGAGCACCGGCGCCGCCGCCGCGCTGGTCGCCGCGGCGGCCCGCCCCGAGCGGGTGCGGGCCGTGGTCTCCCGGGGCGGCCGGCCGGACCTGGCCGGCGTCGCCCTGTCGCGGGTGGCCGCCCCGACGTTGCTGCTGGTGGGCGGCCTGGACGAGCAGGTGATCACGCTGAACGAACAGGCGGTGGCGGAGCTGGGGGAGGCGGGCGAGCTGCGGGTGGTGCCCGGCGCGACCCACCTGTTCGAGGAGCCGGGCGCGCTGAAGCAGGTCGCCGACGCGGCGGCCGACTGGTTCGCCACCCACCTGCGCCCGCCCGCCTGACGACCCCGGCCCGCCCGCCTGACGCCGGGCCCGGCGGCGGCCGACCGCGGGTCAGGCCGGCGCGGGCGGCCGGGCGGCGGCCTGCCGGTGCCGCTGCACGGTGTCGATCACCCGGTACGCGACCGCCGTGACCGGCACCGAGACGAACGCCCCGGCGATGCCGGCGATCAGCGTGCCGGCCGTCACCGCCACCAGGACCACCGCCGGGTGCAGCTGGACCTGCCGCTTCATCACCAGCGGCTCCAGCAGGTTGCCCTCGACCTGCTGTACGGCGATCACGGCGGCCAGGGTGAGCAGGGCGACGGTCGGCCCCTTGGCGGCGAGCGCCACCAGCACCGCCACCGCCCCGGCCACGGTGGCCCCGATGATGGGGACGAACCCGCCGAGGAAGGTGATCAGGGCCAGCGGCAGGGCGAGCGGCACCCGGAGCAGTACCAGGGCCAGGCCGATCCCGAGCGCGTCGATCGCCGCGATGATCATCGTCCCCCGGCTGTACGCGCCGAGCGTCCGCCAGCCCACCCGGCCGGCCTCGGCGGCGACGTCCCGGTTGGGGCCGGTCGTGCGGCGCAGCACCCAGTGCCACATGGACCGACCGTCCTTGAGCAGGAAGAAGAGCAGCACCAGGGAGAGCAGGACGGAACCGGCGACCTCGGCGGCCGTCCGCGCCCCGCCGACCGGGTCGGGAGCGCCGCCCAGCCCGTCCCGGGTCTGCCGGATCAGCTTGTCGAGCTGGTCGTCGGTCACCGGGAGGGTGGAGGTGACGAAGTCCCGCGTCCGCTGGAGCCCTTGGTCGAGTTCCTGGCTCAGCTCGCTGAACTGGCTGGCGGTCAGGTTCCACACCAGCACCCCGACGCCGACCAGGATGCCGAGCAGGAACAGCACGGTGAGTCCGGCGGCCAGCGCCGCCGGCAGCCGGAGCCGGCGCAGCAGGAGCAGCACCGGGTCGAGCAGGGCGGTGAGGAAGAGCGTCGCGGCCAGCGCGATCGCCAGCGGGGCCAGCAGCACGGCGATCTTCCCGACCAGGTACAGCCCGGCGACGACCACCACCAGGCAGGCGCTCCACAGCACGGCCGAGCGGACCAGCCACGGCAGCCCGGCCCACGCCTGGCGCGGCCCCGCCCCCTGCCCCGCGCCGGTCACGGGCGGGCCGCCCCGCCCCTCGTCCGTCGGCGGCGGGACGCGCCCACCCGCCGTCGCCGCCCGGACGTCCCCGCCGTCCGTCGCGGGCCGGGCGCGTCGCCCGCCGTCCGTCGTGTCCCCGCCACCGTCGTCGACCACGTCAGCCTCCCACTCTCGGCGAGCTCCCCGTTACCCGGACACCGCTCCCCCGACACCCCGCGCTCCCCGTACCAATCTTGGACAGTTGTCGTCCGGACGGAACGCGAACTGTCCAAGGCCGCCCGGCGGGCGACCGGCCCGGCGGCGGTTTGTGGGGGATGGGGCAGGGAACGCCGCCACCAGGCGACGCCTCCGCCGGGCAGGCGGCGGAGGGAACCAGCGGAGGAGGGGACGCGCGTGGGTGACTTCATGGACAAGGCCAAGGACCTCGCCGACAAGCACGACAAGCAGGTCGACCAGGGCATCGAGAAGGCCGGCGACATGGCCGACCGGCGCAGCGGCGGCAAGTACGACAAGCAGGTCGACAAGGGCGTCGACATGGCCCAGCGGCGCACCGGCGGGGGCGACACCTCGCCGCGCTGACCCGGCCAGCCCGGTCCCGGGCCGTCGCCCTGCGGCGGCCCGGGACCGTCGTGCCAGTGAGCGGGACCGGAAAACCGGTCCCGCTCACTGGCCGACCATCGAGCTCTCTCGCTACGATCCGTATTCGGGGCATGACTCCAGGTGGGTCGCCCCCGGCGGACCGGGCGGCCCGACGGCGGGGCCGCGGACGAGAGGGGTCATCCGGTGACCGACACATCCGAGGCGACGATCCAGCGCTACCCGTTCGGCGATCCCGACCGGCTCGACCTCGATCCGCGCTACGCCCGGTTGCGCCGGGACGAGCCGCTGATCCGCGTCCGCCTGCCGTACGGCGAGCCCGCGTGGCTGGCCACCCGGCACGCCGACGTGCGCACGGTGCTCGGCGACGCCCGGTTCAGCCGGGCCGCCGCCGTGGGGCGCGACGAGCCGCGCAACACCGCCCGGCAGATCCAGGGCGGCATCCTGTCCATGGACCCGCCCGACCACACCCGCCTGCGCCGGCTCGTGGCCCGCGCGTTCACCGCGCGCCGGGTCGAGGAGCTGCGGCCCCGCACCCGGCAGGTGGCCGACGAGCTGGTCGACAACCTGCTCGCCGCCGGCCCGCCGGCCGACCTGGTGGAGCACCTGGCCACCCCGCTGCCGATCCGGGTCATCTGCGACCTGCTCGGTGTGCCGGTCGCCGACCAGGACCGGTTCCACACCTGGTCGGAGGCGATCGTCTCGACCACCTCGCTGAGCCAGGAGCAGATCCAGCAGTACATCGACAACCTGTTCGCGTACATGGGCGAGCTGATCGCGCTGCGACGCGACGAGCCGACCGACGACCTGATCGGCGCGATGGTCCGGGCCCGCGACGCCGACGACCGGCTCAGCGAGGGGGAGGTGGTCCAGCTCGCCGCGGGGCTGCTCGCCGCCGGCCACGAGACCACCGTCACCCAGATCCCCAACTTCGTGTACGTCCTGCTGCACCACCCCGACGAGTGGGCCCGGCTGCGGGCGGACCGGACGCTGGTCCCCCGCGCGGTCGAGGAGCTGATGCGCTTCGTCCCGCTCGGCGCGACCGCCGCCTTCGCCCGCTACGCGAAGGAGGACGTCGAGATCGGCGGCGTGCTCGTGCGCGCGGGCGAGCCGGTGGTCGTGTCGATCCCGTCGGCCAACCGGGACGAGACGGTCTTCGCCGACGCCGACCGGCTCGACCTGGGCCGGGAGGTCAACCCGCACCTGGGCTTCGGGCACGGGGTGCACCACTGCGTCGGGGCCCAGCTCGCCCGGATGGAGCTCCAGGTGGTGCTGGACACCCTGCTCGACCGCACCCCGCAGTTGCGTCTGGCGGTGCCCGAGCCGGAGCTGACCTGGAAGAGCGGCCTGCTGGTACGCGGCCTCACCGCGATGCCGGTGGCCTGGTGAGGGGGAGGAACAGGTGAGCACGGAGGAAGGACAGCCCGGCCCGGGCTGGCAGCTGCACGTCGACCCGACCCGGTGCATCGGCTCGGGCATCTGCGCCGGCACGGCACCCAAGCACTTCGAACTGGTCGACGGGCTGTCCCGCCCGCTGGCCGAGCGGGTGGCCCCGGCGCAGGCGGTGCTCGACGCGGCCGACTCCTGCCCGATGGAGGCGATCCTCGTCTCCGAGGCGGACAGCCGCCGGCAGATCGCCCCGGAGCCCTGACCGGCGACGCGGCCACCGTCCACTGAAGACGACAGCCGTCGCCGCCGGCCGGGTCGCCCGGGGGAGGACCGGCCGGCGGCAGCGCGGGTCGTGTCGTCAGAGCTGCCTGTCGCGCAGCTCCGCCATGGAGGTGGGGCGGCCGGCGAGGGCGTCCCGGAGCCGGTCCACCAGGCCGGTGCCGGGGGCGAGCAGCCGGTTCGCCGGCGGGTGGTCCGGCGCGCCCGGGTGCGGCCGGGTCGGGGCAGTGCGCTTGGCGGCCTGCACCTTGCCGGCCAGCTCCACCAGCTCCTCCCGGGCCATCGCGGCGCGCAGTCGGGGGAACAGGTCGGACTCCTCCTCCTGCACGTGGTGGCGGATCGCCTTGGTCAGGTGGGCCAGCAGCGGCTCGAACCGGGCCTCCGACGGGTCGACCGACTCCAGCTCCTTCATGGTCCGCTCGGCCTCGGCGTGCTCGGCGATCTCGTGCTCGGCGAGCTGGTCGCCGTCGGGCAGCGCGCGGCGGGCCGCCGGGTAGACGTACTGCTCCTCGGCGACCGAGTGGCGGACCAACTCGGCGATCACCACGTCGGCGAGCTGCCGGCGGTGCTCCGGGGTGCCCTGCCGGCCCTCCAACTCCACGAAGATCGCCTCCACCTCGCGGTGGTCGGCGACCAGCACGTCCACGACGTCCTGGTCGGCCACGCCCTGCGGCTGGCCGGTCGTGCCATTTGCGTCGGTCATGTCGGTGCCCCTTACCGGTTGCGGGATCGGTCGGTGCTGAGGCTGGTACCCCGAGCCGACCGTCCGAACCGGTCAGAGACCGCCCAGCACCCGGGTCACGGCGATCTCGATGACGACCCGCTGCGGGTTGGGGCGCGGAACGCGGTAGCGCTCGGCGTAGCGGCGCTCGGCTTCGGCGACCGACGCCGGGTCGGCCCGCAGCACCGCCCGCCCCTCCACGGTCAGCCAGCGCCTCCCGTCGACGTGGCAGACCGCCACCGGGGCGCCCGCCGCGCCGGCCGCCGCGACGTGCCGGGCCTTGGCCGACGTGCCCGACGTGATCACCCGGGCCAGCCCGGCCGCCGGGTCGAGGGTCATCCCGACCGGTACGACGTGCGGGGTGCCGTCCGCGCGCAGCGTCGTCAGGGTGGCCAGGTGCCGCTCCCGGCAGAACGCGAGGACCCGTTCGTCGTCGATGCCCAACCGATGGTCGCCCGGCATTGTCCCGCCTCCGTCCGATCCGGCTGCCCCGCGCGGGCCCTGTGCGGTCCCCGCACGCGGGGCCCGGCCCCGATCATGGCACGGGTTCAGCCGACCGGGCGGCGGGTCCTGCCCTCCTGCGACCCGGGCTGGCCGGGGAGCTGCCGCTGGGCGGCACGGTGCTGCCGGACCAGTCGGCCCAGGTAGAGCAGGGCGGCGGCGAGCACCCCGATGTCGTCGAGGTAGATCGGGTCGGGGAGCACGTCGATCGGGAAGACCGTGTAGGCCAGCGCGCCCCAGAAGGCGACCTTGCCGCCGACGCCCAGCGTGCCGAGCAGCTTGCGGGTGCGGACCACCCGTACGGCGAGCACGACGGCCCCGACGAGCGTCGCCGCCGCGAAGAGGCCGACGACGACCAGCAGCCAGGTGCGCTCCGTCATGCGCCCACGCTAGCCGACGCCGGGTAAGGAAGGGCCCCCTGTTAACGCCTCCGGTCGAGAAGGGTCCCCTTCTCACCGCGGCGGCCACTGCGGCGGCCACTGCGGCGGCCACCGCGGCGGCCACTGCGGCGGCCGGGGCGGCGGCCGGGGCGGCGCGCCGGCCGCCGGGGCCGCGCTGCCGGAGGCGGCGCCAGCGGAAGCGGCTCGCCCGGGGCGGCTCAGGCCGGGACGGCGGCCCGGCCCCGCGCCACTGTCGGCTTCTGCCGGGCGACCACCGGCATCTCCCGGGTCTGCTCGGCGGCCGGCGACGGCTCGTCGGCGACCCCGGGCAGCAGCGACGCCTGCTCCTGCGGGGCGGGCACGGTCGCGGCGAGCGCCTCGTCCCGCAGGCTGCGCGCGGCGACGGCGGCCTGCTCGGCGGCCCGCCAGGCGGCCTGCTCCCGCTCCCGGGCGGCCTCCTGCCGGGCGCGCAGGTGGTCGCGCACGGCCCGGCGCAGCACCAGCTCCTGGTCGACCGGGTGCAGCCGGGGGTCCCACCCGTTGCGGTGCGCGAACACGTCGCTGAGCTGCTCCTCCGACAGCTCCCGACGCCAGTACGCGGCCAGCGCGGCCCGGTGCAGGTAGCGCTCGCGGTCGGCGTACTCGGCGGGGGTGCGCCCGGTGTGCGGGCGGGGCAGGGCCGTGGCGGCGGCCAGCCGGCGGACGTCGTCCTCCGCCACCTCGTACGCCTGCCACGCGGCCTCGACCTCGTCCTGTGCGGACAGCCACTCGGCCCGCATCCGGCCGGCGGTCGCCGCGGCCCGTTCCGCCGCGGTCGCCACCTCGTCGGCGTACCGGCGGTGGGCGCGTTCCTCGGCGGCCTCCTCCAGGAGGCTGGGCATGGCGGCCTCGCGGATCCGCCCGCCGATCACGGAGCGGAACAGGTCGGGCCGGGCGACCAGGCCCGCCACGGCGACGACGGCGAGGACGAGCAGGGCCAGCCAGATCGCGGCGGCCCGGGGCACGTCGAGCAGGACGGAGGAGAACGCGGTCTGCATGAGGGGCACCTCGGAGGGGACGAAGTGGACTGACGGTCGGGGCCCGCGGTGCGGGCGGGGCCGCGCGTCGACCGGTGCCGGACGGTCGCCGCCGCGGTCGTCACCTGGGCGGGACGGCGGGCGGGGTCGTCGGCGGCGCGGGGCGCGGCCGGCGGTGGGCTCGCGGCGGGCCGGTGCGGTGCCGGTGCGGCGCTACGACGCCGGGGCGGACCGGATCGGCGGCTGGTGGCGGCCCGGGTCAGTGCCGGGGCGGCCCGCGCCGGACGACGCCGCCGCCGGTCGGGTCGACGGCGGGCCGGTCGGCCGGGGCGGCCGTCACGGGCCCGCCCGCCGGGGCGGGGACCGGCCGCCGCGCGTCGCCGACGGCCGGGCGGGCCTGCGGGGCGGCCGAATCGGCGCGCGGCCCGGCCGGCGCGTCGGGGCCCAGCGAGTCGACCCGGCTGGCCACCACGACGGGGTGGGCCGGTGCGGCCGTCACGGCGGGAGCGCCGGGCCCCAGGGCGGCGACCCCGCCGAGGCCGACGGCGAGGACCAGGGTGGTCAGCGCGAGGCGACCCAACTCCCCGATGTGGCGCAGCGTCGAGCGCCACGAGCGGCGCGACCCGCGCAGCGTCGCCGGCAGGGACGGCCTGGCGAACGCTACGGACTGCACGACACCAACCTATCGCCGTTGCGGCCCGTCCGCAGCCTCGCCGGCCGCCCCGGCTGGTGACCCGGGCCACGACCCGGCGCAGTGGACAGACCCGTCCCGTCGGGATACGACGGTCGCACCGCCGCCGGATGCATCGACGGCCATGAGAAGGCCGACAGTTTCCCGGCGGCGCCCCCGGGCACCTGACGGGCAGCGCGGCCCCCGCCGTCGCCCGTGGGGTGCCGCACCCCACGGTGGAGCGCAAGACCGGAGGAGACCCCATGGGAGTACGTCGACAGGTGGCGCACGCCGTCGCCGCCACCGCCCTGCTCGTGGCCGCGACGGTGGCGGCCACCGGCGCGCCCGCGAGCGCCGCGCCCTCGGTGGACACCGCAGCGGTGACCCCGGTGGCTGCGGTCGACCTCCAGCGCTACGCCGGGGACTGGTACCAGATCGCCGCGATCCCGGCGATCTTCGAGCTCCAGTGCTTCAAGAACGTGCAGGCCCGGTACGACGTCCAGCCCGACGGCACCGTCGGGGTGCGCAACACCTGCCGGACGATCCTCGGCACCACCAGCGCGGTCACCGGCCGGGCCCGCAGCGAGAACCCGCCGGCCAACTCGGTCCTGACCGTCTCGTTCCTGGAGGTCGGCGGGCGCTGGCTGTACTTCGGCGGGCCGAACTACGTGGTCATGGGCCTCGGCACCGACTACGGCTGGGCCGTCGTCGGCGACCCGGAGCGCCGCACGGGCTTCGTGCTGTCGCGCGGGCCGGCGCTGGGCGGGGCCGACCTGGCCGAGGCGAAGGCGGTGCTGACCGCCAACGGCTACGACCTCTGCGACTTCCGCACCACCCGGCAGGACGGCGGGGCCGACGCCGGCAGCTTCTGCTGACCGCCCGGCCGGCCCGTCGACGCCCGGCCCGCAGGCCGGGACTCGACGGGCCGGCTGCCCGCCCCCGGGCGGGCGCGCGTCGGCCGGCGCGGGGAGCGACCGGGCACAGTGCCCGCCGGCTCCCGGCCGGTGTCACTCGGTCCGCAGGCCCTCCGGCCGGGTCAGCCGCCACAGGGCGGGCAGGCTCGCGCCGGTGACCAGCAGCACCACGCCGCCGCCGAGGGCCGCGCCGAGGCCGACCACCGGCCAGCTCACCGAGACCGGCGCGCCGACCATGCGCAGCAGCACCGCACCGAGGCCCAGGCCGAAGGCGACGGCGAGGCCGAGCCCGACGAGCACCGGCACGGCCGCCTGCCACAGCACCGACAGCCCCAGCGTGCGGCGCGGGGTGCCGACGGCGGCCAGCATCGCCAGCAGGCGGCGGCGCTCCCGCAACTGCTCCAGCACGCCGACGAGCATGCTCGCGCCGAGCAGCAGCAGGGTCACCGCGACGCCGGCGACGAGGCCCCGCTTGACGTTGACGAACTGCGTGGCCTGGCGTTCGTCCTCCAGCGCGAGGACCTGGGCGCGCAGGTCCACCTCGGCGGCGGTGTTGCGGACCCGCTCCAGCGCGTCGGGGTCGGCCGGGTCGAGGCTGATCAGCGCCTGCGCGCGCAGTCCCGTCCAGCCGGCGTCGGCCGCGCCGGGGGTGACCAGCAGGCCCGTGCCGGTCCAGCCGACGGGGTCCGGGATCGCCGGCACGGTGGGCAGCCGCCGCGGCAGGGTCCAGGCGGTGTTCTGCGGGCCCACGGTCACCCGGTCGCCGGGGCCGAAGCCGACGAGCTGCGGTTCGCCGGCCGGCTGGACGAGGAAGACGTCACCGTCGGCACAGGAGCCGAGCCGGGCGTACTCGGCCAGGGTGGCGCAGTCGCCGATGCGTACCTCGGCGGTGCGGTCGGCCGCGCCCCTGCCGAGCGCGAAGGTGCCCGACGTGCCCGCGCTGCGCACCACGCCGGGGACGGCGGCCAGCCGGGCCAGCGCCGCGCCGGGGTCGGGCAGCTCGGCGAGGTTGACGAACACCTGCGCCCGGGAGGTGTCCTGGCCGGTGCGGGTGGTGAACCGCGCCTCCACCCCGGCGACGAGCATCTGGAGGCCGATGCTGCCCGCCACGGCCACCGCCACGCCGCTGACCAGACGCGCGGAGGTGGCGCTGTCCAGTTGCAGCCGGCGCACCGCGAGCTGCCACGGGACCGGGCCGCCGCGCAGCCGGCGTACGGCGAGGTCGATCAGCCAGGGCAGCAGGGTGACCGTGCCGACCAGCAGCAGCACCGCCCCGGCCGCCACCTGGTAGTCGGCGGAGCCGGTGCCGCCCTCGCCGACGCCGGTCAGCGGGTAGAGCAGGGCCAGCCCGGCGGCCGGCAGCAGCAGCCGCCACCACAGGCGGCGACGCACGGTCGCGCCCTGGCGGCTCACCCCGAGGGGCTCGACGACGACCCGGCGCAGCGCGACGAGCGCCACCAGCACGGCGAGCACCGGCACCGCGACCGCCACCGCCGCCACCAGGGCCGGGGCGGGGCGCAGGTCCGCCGCGTACACGCTGATGTCGCGGAGGGTGACCAGCGGGGCGAGCTGGCGGCCGGCGGCGAACAGGACGCCGCCGACGGCGAGGCCGAACACCGCGCCGGCCGCCGCCTCCCCTGCGGCGATCCGCCGGATCATCGCGGTGTCCGCGCCGAGCAGGCGCAGGGCGGCGAGCCGGCGGTCCCGGCGGTCCCCGCCGAAGCGGACCGCCGCGCCGACGAAGACGACGATCGGCAGCAGCAGCACCACGACGACGACCACGACGAGGACCATCAGCACGGGCGAGAACTCCTCGCCGGGCTCCCCGCCGCCGAAGCTGTCGCGCCGCACGGCCCCCTGGTCGGTCAGGTCCGCGCTGCCGAGATAGAAGGCCAGCTCACCCGGGCCGGAGAGGCCCTGCGCGCCGATCGTGCCGGTGACCTGCGCGCCGCGGAGCCGGGGCGCGAACAGCGGGCCGTCGGGCGAGTCGAGCAGGTCCCGCAGCGCCGGGGAGACGACCACCTCGCCGGCCCCGGGCAGCCGGGTCAGCCCCGGCGGGACCGGCGCGGCCGGCCCCTCGGCGCGCACGATCCGGCCGCGCACCGGATGGTCCCGGAACTCGGTGTCGGCGAACGCCAGCAGCACCGTGTTGGCGGCCGCGGTCTGCTCGGGTCGCCACCCGGTGTCGTTGCGGGCCTCGGTGCGGGCCGCCCGGGCGTCGAGCGCGCCCGGCACCGCGGCGGCCAACAGCAGCATGGCCACCCCGATGCCGACGCCGAGCGCGGTCAGCGCCGCCCGCGTCCACCCGTCCCGGCCGCCGGTGACGGCCATCCGCGCGCCCAGCCACAGGTCGGCCAGGACCCGGCCGCGCCGGCCCGACGGTTGGATCCCGGTCACGCCGCCGCCTCCAGGCTGCGGGTGCGGCCGTCGCGCACCACGACCTCCCGATCCGAGTACGCGGCGACCCGCGCCTCGTGGGTCACCAGGACCACTGCGGCACCCGTGTCCCGGGCCGCCCCGGTCAGCAGCCGCATCACCCGCTCGCCGTGCAGCGAGTCGAGCGCGCCGGTCGGCTCGTCGGCGAAGATGACCCGGGGGCCGGTGACCAGCGCCCGGGCCACGGCGACCCGCTGGCCCTGCCCTCCGGACACCTCGCCGGGGCGCTTGCCGGCCACGTCGGTGACCTCCAGCCGGTCGAGCCACTCGGCGGCGCGCCGCTCCGCCTCCCGCCGGCCGACCCGCTCCAGCCGCAGCGGCAGGGCCACGTTCTCCAGGCAGGTCAGTTCGGGCACGAGCTGCCCGAACTGGAACACGAAGCCGAACTGCCCCCGCCGCAGCGCGCTGAGCTCCCGGTCCGACAGGGTGGTCAGGTCCGCACCCCGGTAGCGCACCCGCCCCGAGTCGGGGCGGACGATGCCGGCGAGGCAGTGCAGCAGGGTCGACTTGCCGGAGCCGGACGGGCCCAGCACCGCCAGCACCTCGCCGGCCCGGACGGTCAGCGACGCCCCGGCCAGCGCCGGGGTGGGGCCGAAGGCCCGGTGCAGCTCCTCGGCGACGAGCAGCGCCTCCCCCGGGGTCCCCCGGTCGGCCGCCGCCGTCGCCCCGTCGCCGGCGCGCGGGCCCGTCGCCGCCGCCCCGCCGCGTGGGCCCGTCGCCGCCGCCCCGCCGCGTGGGCCCGTCATCGCCGCACCGCCTCGGCCAGCTCGTCCAGCCGGGCCGCCGTCAGCTCCAGCCAGCGCAGGTCGGCCTCCAGGTGGAACAGGGCGTGGTCGCAGATGAGCCGCTCGGCCAGGTCGCCGGAGTCGCGACGCCGGGTCAGCTCGCGCATCAGCCGCAGGTGCTCGGCGCGCTGCGTGTCGAGCAGGTCGGCGGCGGAGCGGCCGGTGAGCAGCGCCAGCACCACCTTGGTGTAGAGGACGCTGTGCAGGTACGGCTCGGGCTTCTCCGGCTGGGACAGCCAGCGCCGCACGTCGGTGACCCCGGCCTCGGTGATCGCGTACCGCTTGCGGTCGGGGCCCTCGCCGGCCTCGACCGAGTCCACCTCGACGAGGCCGTTGCGCAGCAGTCGGGACAGGGTGGCGTAGACCTGGCCGAAGTGCACCGGGCGGGCCTGGCCGAAGCGCTCGTCGTAGGCGCGTTTCAGGTCGTAGCCGTGGCGGGGGGTGGACTCCAGGAGCCCGAGGAAGGTCTGACCGATCGACATGGCCGCGACTATACACACCACGTATACACGGGGTGGATAGGCAGGTCGGAAAAGGGGCCCTCCCCGTCGGAGAGGGCCCCGCAGCCTTCAGCGGCAGCCTTGCGCGGCGGAAGCGTCAGCCGGCGTCGAGCACCGGCGGGACCCCCGGGTCGCCGTCCCGCCAGACCATGTCGTCCTCCGTCAGCCAGGTCAGCCGCTCGTCGGACTCGTCGTCGTCGGCCCGCCCGCGCCCGCCCAGCACGCCCGTGCGCCCGCCGCCGGTGCCGTTCGCGCCCGCCCGGCCCACGCCCGTGGCGGCCCGGTGCTCCGCCCCCGCCAGGCCACCCGCCGGCCGGGCCGCCACCGTCGCGCCGGTGCGGACCGACCCGGCCAGGGAGCCGGTGCCGCCGCCGAGCACGCCGACCGACGCCCCGGCGGGCGCGCCGAAGAGCAGCCCCGCCCCGGCCCCGGCCGAGGCGGCGGCCGTCACGCCGCCCGCCGCGCCCACCGGGCCGGCCGGCAGGCCGCCGTCGAGCGGCACGGCGCCGGCGAGGGACGTGCCCGTGTCGAGGCCGGTGTCGCCGGCCCCGGCCGTGCCGCCCGGCGACACCGAGCCGCCGTGGCCCCCGCCCGGCTGCTGCGTGTCCGGCCCGTCCGACAGGCCGCCCGGGGCGTCCAGCCATGCCTGGCCCGTGGTCGGGGTGCCGAAGCCGCCGCCCGGCGCGCTCCGCGGGGCGTGGGCCCCGGGGCCGGCCGACGGCGTCGACGTGCTGGTGCTCGGGTCGTACGGCAGGTCGCCGTCCGGCGGCGGCGGATCGACCAGCCGGCCGTACGCCGACAGGTCGTAGCCGGCCGCCAGCTCGGCGACCACCTGGACCATCCGCCGGTGCGCCTTCTCCTGCTCGGCCTTGTCCTGCTCGTGCCCCAGGAAGCCGCCGACGATCGCGCCCGGCAGGCCCCCGGTGAGGCCGCCCGTGATCGCCCCGGAGACCGTCTTGTCGTGGTCGTCGGTCTCGGCCGGGCTCTCCGCCTTCTTCTGCGCGGCCCGCAGGTCGGTGGCCATCAGCGTCAGCCCCTGGCGCACGTCGGCCATCCCCTCGGAGAGGGACGTCGAGTAGTCGACGATCAGCGACACCCGCCGCTGGAATTCCCGGCCGGCGTCGCCCGTCCAGCCGTTGGCCAGTTTCTCCAGGTCGGCCCGCAGGTCGCGGGCGAGGTCGTCGAGGGTGCCCTTCATGGAGCTCCAGCTGCTGGCGAGGCCGTCGATCTGCTCGGGGTCGCCGGCCCGCACCGCGTCGTAGAGCCGCTGGTGGCTGACGTCCTCGTAGCGCGCGGTGTATTCAGACACGAGGGTCGTCCCTCCCGTTCAGCGCGTCGTCGACGCCGGTGAGCGCGGCGGCGATGTCGGCGGCGTTGGCCGCGTTGCGTGCCTCCGTGGTCCGGTAGTTGGTCAGGATCGTGCCGGTCGCGCTCTGCGCCGCCCGCACCGCGTCGCGCAGCCGCTCGACCCGCTGCGCGTAGCTCGTCTGGAGGGCCGAGTAGCGGCGGGCGTTGCTGGTCGCGTCGGCGAACGTGCCCAGATCCGGCGGCCGGCACTGCAACTCGGTGGTGAGCTTCCTGAGCACGGCCTCGGCCTCGCTGAGCCGCGCGGCCAACCGTCGCTGGAAGTCCTCCAGGGACAGTACGTCGACTGTCGTGCGCCCGGTCATGGCATTCCCCGTACGTCGTCGATAACCGTTGGCGAGGATCAGGTTAGTGGACGGCGACCAGACCGGGCGACCCGTGACGACGCCCCCCGGCGGCCCCTGCGCGCCCGGGCGGCAGCGCCGCCGTGCCCGCCAGCAGCGGCTACGCGCCCGTCGGCGGCGGCTACGTGCCCGGGGCGAAGTAGGCCAGCGCGTCCTGGCGTTCCAGGGCGGGACCCGTCGGGATCAGGGCCAGCAGCGACGCGGGCACCGCCAGCGGCTGCACCCCGCCGTAGCCGAGGGCGGTCAGCGCGTCGCCCGACCGGGTGCCCAGCGGGTGACGTACCCCCTGGGCGGTGACCAGGTAGACCGTCGAGCCCGGCGCGCCCGCGCCGCCCTCCCCGGCGCCCGGCGCGGCCTGGACCAGCACGCCCCGGCCGCCCGGCAGCAGCACCTGCTCGGCGGTGCGGACCGCGTCGCCGGCCCCCTGCCGGACCGGGTTCCCGGCCGGGCCGGTCAGCTCGGTCGGCGCCCGGTCGAAGACCTCCAGCGTGGTGGTGGGCGGCGCGTCGGCCGCCGACCGGCGGTAGGTGGCGCAGAGCACCGTCCGGCCCGCCTGCACCGGGTGCAGCGCCGGCAGGGTGCGCGGCGTGCCCTCCGCCTCCACCCGCTGCCGGGTCAGCAGCCGGCCGGCCTCGTCCGGGGTGATGTCGGTGATCCGGCCGCCGTCGCGCAGCAGCAGCAGGGCGCTGACCTCGCCGATCGCCGCCAGCCCCTCCCGGGTCAGCACGTAGTGCTGGCCGGCGGCCCGGAACACGTCGCCGACCCGGGCCGGCCCGTCGCCCACGGCCTGCCGGCCGGTCTCGCCCTCGCCGGGCAGCTGCGGCTCGCGCAGCACCGGCCCCGCCGGCACCGCGTTGAGCAGCTGTTCGCCGACCGTGAGCGTGGTGGCCCCGGCCATCCGCAGCGCGGCGGTCGCCGGGTCCCCGCCGGCGATCCGCAGCCGGGCGTCGCCGGTGAGCAGGTAACGCCGGCCGTCCACGGTGGCCAGCACCGCGCGGTCGCCCAGCGGCGTGCCGCCGGCGAGCGGCCGGTCGATCACCAGGTGGGTGGTCGACCGGTCGGGGGCGGCCGGGTCCGGCACGTCGCAGACCGACCAGGGCAGCCCGACCAGCGCCTTGCGGTCGGGCAGCGCGTCCGGGGCGCCGACGATCCCGATGGTGCGCCCGCGCGGCCGGTCCGCGATGGACGCCCGCGACATGGTCCGCACCGTCGGGTCCGCCGCGTCGAGGACGAGCCGGGCCGAGGCGTAGTTCAGGGTCGGGTGCAGCAGGCCGTCCACGTAGACGTACGTCGCCCCCGTCTCCCGCTCGATCACCAGCGTGTTCGCCTCCAGCGGCGCGGCGTTGCCGGTGAGCTGGCCGTACGCGCCGACGCCGCCGAGCACCACCGCCGCGGCGACCACGCTGCCGACCACCGCCAGCCCGAGCCGCCGCATCGGCAGGTTCGTCGTCTCGGGGTCGCCGGAGAGCAGCGCGGAGACGATCCGGCGGGTGACGAAGCGGTACGCCTGCACCTGGTCGCGGCGGGTCCGCATGGGCTACCTCCGGCGGCGGGTCGGGCCGCGACGATCGAGCCCGACGACGGGGTGGGCCGTGGCGATCAGGTCCGAGCGTCGCCACGGGCTTCCCTACGATAAGGGGCCGCCGGCCGGTCACCGGGGCCACCGCCCGGGGACGGGCCCCGCCGCCCGTCCGGGACGGGGCGCACGGATCGCGCCGGCTGCCAGCAGACCCGCTGTCGAGAAGGGACGCCACCGATGACGCAGGTCCAGGCGCCACCCGGTCGCCCAGCCGCCGGCCCGGCCGATCCGCCCGCCCGGCCCGCGCCGCCCGACCGCGCGGTGGTCCCCGCCGACCGGCGCAGCCGGGGCCGGCTCGGCCCGGTCGTCGTCGGCCAGCTCGTCGTGGCGGAGCTGGCCGCCGTGGCCGGCTACGCCGCGCTCGGCGGACCCACGTGGCTGGCCGCCGTCGTCGGGGTCGTCGCGGTGGCGGCCGTCGCCGCCGCCTTCGCCCGCCGGGGCGGCCGCTGGTGGTACGAGGACCTGCTGCTGCGCCGCCGGCTGCGGCTGCGCCGGGAGGAGGCGCGGGCGGCGGCCGGCGGCGACCCGGGCGATACCCGGCTGGCCGTCGTCGCCCCCGAGCTGACCATGGTCGAGCTGACCGAGCGCGGCACCCGCCTCGGCGTCGGCCAGGACGTCCGGGGCTGGTTCGCCGCCGTGGCGCTGGACCCGCCCCCCGGCGCGCCCGCCGGCTCGGTCGACGCGGCGACGGTGGACCGGGCCCTGGCCGTGCTCGCCGACTTCACCGCGCCGGTGTCGCTGGCCCAGGTCGTCTCGCACACCCTCGTCTGGTACCCGGCCCCGGGCGCGCCCCCGGCCGCCCACCGCACCGTCTGGGTGGCCGTGCGGCTGTCGGTGCGCGACGCCCGCACCGAGGCGGTGACCCGGGGCGGCGGGACGCTCGGCGTGCACCGCACCGTCGCGGCGGCGGTCGGCCGCCTCGGCAAGGCGCTGCACGCCGCCGGCCTGGGCCACCGGGTCCTCGGCCGGGACGAGCTGCGCGCCGCGCTGCTCTCGGCGGCCGGGCTGGACCTGACGCCCGAGCCGCAGGCGGAGACCTGGACCGGGCTGCGCGGCGGCGGCTGGACCCAGCGCTGCCTGGCCCTGCGCCCCCGCGCCGGTGCCGCCTGGGGGCCCCTGGTGGACGCCGTCACCGCCACCGCCGCCCCGTCACACACCTTCGCGGCGGTGGTCCGCCCCGGCGACCGGCCCGGCCCGCCGCTGCTGCGCGTCGCCGCCCCGGCCGACCACGTCGAGGCGCTGGTCGAGGTGGTCCGGGACGTCGCCCGCCGGGCGGGCGCCCCGGCCCGGCCGCTGGACGGCGAGCACGGCCCCGCCGCCTGGGCCACCGCCCCGACGGCCCGCCGCGTCCTCGACCACCGCCCCGACTGAACCGCGACGGGGTCAGGGGCGGAGGTTGATGATCCAGCCGTAGAGGCCGCAGACCCAGACCGCCAGGGGCACCAGCGAGATGATGAGCAGCACCTCGACGATGTCCAGCAGCCGCCCCCACACCGGCGAGATCCGCTTGCCCGCCACGGTCAGCCCGTAGACCAGGCTGACCACGGCCGCCACCACCAGCCCGCCGAGGACCACGCCGAGCCGGACGGCCGCGCCGCCCGCGGCGAAGGTGGCCGCCGCCGTGAGGCCCAGCCCGAGGCCGCCGGCCAGCAGCACCGGCACGCGCTGGGCGCGACCGAGGAACGGCCGGGCGCGCAGCAGCGACAGCAGGGCCAGCACCAGGCAGAGCAGCACCGCCGGCAGCCGGCCGTCGAGAGCGAGCACGACCTCCCCGCCCAGCACCAGCAGGGCGACCGTCCACAGCAGGCCGGTGAGGAACTCGTCGGCCCGTTCGCTGCGCCGCAGCACGCTGCGGCCGTCGACGGTCTCGGTGTCGGTCTTCAGGTCGTCCGGGCCGGTCGGGATGGACGGCACGGGCAGCCGGGCCAGCCGGTACGCCGCCATCGGCAGGGCCGGCAGGGTGGCGAACGCGACCGTGGCGACCACCGCGGCGGCGGCCGGCGCGCCCACCGAGAACGCCAGGCCCACCACCGCGCCGAAGCCGACCGCCCCGCCGACGGCGACCGCGGCGAAGAACAGCGGCAGCCGGTCGCCGACCGCCAGCGCGGCGACCGCGCCGAACACCACCACGGCGGTCGCGGCGAGCAGCACGTGCGGGGCGGCCAGCTCGCCCAGGCCCCGGTCGCCGGCCAGCACCAGCAGGCCGCCGACGGCGGCGTACCCGAGGCCGACCAGGGCCAGCACCGCGCCGGTGCGGCTGTCGCCGGCCGCCCGGGACAGCACGGCCGCGCCGACCAGCAGGGCGACCGCCACCAGCAGGGCGGCGATCGCCCCGGGCAGCTGCGGCGGGCCCGCGAACAGCGCCGCCAGCGCGCCGGCCGACAGCGCCGCCGCCGCGAACAGCACCGCGAACGCCCGGCTGGTGCTCACCTGCCAGCTTCCCGGGCGCTGGTTCGTGGCGGTCGCCACGGCGTCCACCACATCGTCGAAGACGATCTCCGGGGCTGCCGCCGCGCGGGGGTTGAAGTAGAGCACCTCGCCGTCGCGGACGCCGAGCTGCGCGGCCGTCCGACCACCGTCGAGGGGCTGCCCGCCGAGCCGGGTCAGGCTCCAGCCGCCGTGCCGCACCCCCTCGTCGGCGAGGTCCTCGCCGGCGTACCGCAGCAGGGTCGGCAGCAGGTCCGCCAACGGCACGTCGGCGGGGAGGGCGAGGTCCATCCTGGTCCGGGGCGCCACGATGGTGACCCGGCTCAGGCCGCCGGTCGCCGTCCTCGTCGCCACTGTGGCCTCCTCGCATTCGCCTGCGCTGCACCCGGCCCGGGCCGCCGCCGAAGCGGGTCCCCGACGCCCACGGGAGATTACCTACGATGACCCCCACGTACGATGCCCACCCGACGGCCCGCGCCCGGTCGTCGCGCCACCCCGGCCGCACGTCACGCCGCGCCGGCCGGCGTCCGGGCCGCTTCTGGGGGAGGAGAACGCCGTGAGCACCGTCGTGTTCCGTCGGCTTCCGCGTCAACCGGGGCCGGCCCTGCCGCGCGGCGAGGTGCTGCTCGAATCCCCGCCGGAGCTGCCCGAGCCGACCCCCCGGGGCATGGGCCAGCTCCTGATGATCCTGCCGATGGTCTGCGGCGTCGGCGCGATGGCGTTCCTCTACGCCGGCCGGGGCGGCGGCATGATGACGTACGTCGCGGGTGGGCTCTTCGGGGTCTCCATGCTCGGCATGGCGGTCGGCTCGCTGAGCAACGGCGGCAACGACAAGGCCGAGCTGAACGCCGAGCGCCGCGACTACATGCGCTACCTGGCCCAGATGCGCAAGCGCACCCGGCGCGCGGCCGAGCAGCAGCGGGCCGCGATGACGTGGCGGCACCCGGAGCCCGACGCGCTCTGGTCGATCGCCGCGTCCCGCCGGCTGTGGGAACGCCGGGTCACCGAGGACGACTTCGGCGAGGCGCGGATCGCGGTCGGCCCGCAGCGGCTGGCGGTGGAGATCGTGCCGCCGGAGACGAAGCCGGTGGAGGACCTGGAGCCGATGAGCGCGATCGCGCTGCGCCGGTTCGTCCGCGCCCACTCCACGGTGCCGGACCTGCCCACCGCGCTGTCGGTGCGGGCGTTCTCCCGGGTGGTGCTGCGCGGCGAGCGGGAGCCGGTCCTCGACCTGGCCCGGGCGACGATCGGCCAGCTCGCCACCTTCCACGCCCCGGACGACCTGGTCGTCGTCGTGGTCGCCGCCGACGACCGGCAGCCGGCCTGGGACTGGGTGAAGTGGCTGCCGCACGCCCAGCACCCCGGCCGCACCGACGCCGCCGGGGCCCGCCGCCTCGTCTTCGCCACCCTCGCCGAGGCCGAGGAGTCCCTCGCCGACGAGCTGGCCGGCCGGGCCCGGTTCAGCCCGGACGCCAAGCCGCTGACCACCGCGCCGCACCTGGTGGTGGTCGTCGACGGCGGCGAGGTCGCCGCCACCTGCCAGCTCACCGGGCCGAGCCTGCTCGGCACCACCGTCGTGGACCTCTCCGGGGCCGTCCCCCGCGACGCCGGCCGCTGGCTGCTCTGCCTCGACGTCGGCGACGGCACCGCCGTCGACCTGGTCCGGGGCGCGACCAGCACCCGGCTGGGCCGCCCCGACCGGCTCACCGCCGCCGCGGCCGAGGGGCTGGCCCGGCAGCTCGCCCCCTACCGCCTCTCCCAGCAGCAGGCCGGCGCGGAGGAGCCGCTGGCCCGCAGCACCGAGCTGCCGGACCTGCTCGGCGTCGGCGACGCCGCCACCGTCGACGTGCGGCAGACGTGGCGGCCGCGCAGCCACCGCGACCGGCTGCGCATCCCCCTCGGCGTCGGCCCCGACGGCACCGTCGTCGAGCTGGACTTCAAGGAGTCCGCCCACGAGGGCATGGGCCCGCACGGCCTGGTCATCGGCGCGACCGGCTCCGGCAAGAGCGAGTTGCTGCGTACGGTGGTCGCCGCCCTCGCCGTCACCCACTCCTCGGAGGAGCTGAACTTCGTCCTGGTCGACTTCAAGGGCGGCGCGACGTTCGCCTCCCTGGACGCGCTGCCGCACACCAGCGCGGTGATCACCAACCTCTCCGACGAGCTGCCGCTGGTCGACCGGATGCGCGACGCCCTGGCCGGCGAGATGAACCGCCGCCAGGAGGTGCTGCGGGCCGCCGGCAACTACGTCTCCCGCTACGAGTACGAGAAGGCGCGGGCCGCCGGCGAGGCGCTGGAGCCGATGCCGAGCCTGCTCATCATCTGCGACGAGTTCAGCGAGCTGCTCGCCGCGAAGCCCGACTTCATCGACCTGTTCGTGATGATCGGCCGGCTGGGCCGGTCGCTGGGCGTGCACCTGCTGCTCGCCAGCCAGCGGCTGGAGGAGGGCAAGCTGCGCGGCCTCGACACGCACCTGTCGTACCGGATCGGCCTGCGCACCTTCTCGGCGGTGGAGAGCCGGATCGTGCTCGGCGTGCCCGACGCCTACGAGCTGCCCAGCGCCCCCGGCCACGGCTACCTCAAGACCGACACCGCCACCATGCTGCGGTTCCGCGCGGCGTACGTGTCCGGCCCGTACCGGGCCCCCGGCGAGCAGGCGCGCTCGGCGCAGGCGTCGGTGCGCCGCCGCATCGTGCCGTACGGCACGGAGTTCGTGCCGGCGCCCGCCCCGGACCTGGCGGCGGAGCCGGTGGCCGAGCCGGAGCAGCCGGCCGAGGGCAAGGCCGTGTCCATGCTCGACGTGCTGACCGGGCGGCTCGCCGGCCAGGGCCGCCCCGCCCACCAGGTGTGGCTGCCGCCGCTGTCGGAGCCGCCGAGCCTTGCGGACCTGCTCGGCCCGCTCGCCGTCGACCCGACGTGCGGGCTCACCACCGTCGGCTGGGCGGGCCGGGGCCGGCTCACCGTCCCGGTCGGGGTGGTCGACCGCCCGTACGAGCAGCGCCGCGACCCGATGATGGTGGAGCTGGCCGGGGCGGGCGGCAACGTGGTGATCGTCGGCGCGTCGCTGTCCGGCAAGAGCACCCTGCTGCGGTCGCTGCTCGCCTCGCTGGCGCTCACCCACACCCCGCGCGAGGCGCAGTTCTTCTGCCTCGACTTCGGCGGCGGGGCGCTGCGCAGCCTGGAGGGGCTGCCGCACACGGCGGGGGTGGCCGGTCGGCGGGACACCGAGGCGGTCCGCCGCACGGTCGCCGAGGTGGTCGGGATCATCGACGAGCGGGAGCAGCGGTTCGCCCGGCACGGCATCGACTCGGTGGCCGCGTACCGGCGTCGGCGGGCGGCCGGCGAGTTCGCCGACGACCCGTTCGGCGACGTGTTCCTCGTGGTGGACGGCTGGAACACGCTGCGCCAGGAGTACGAGGAGCTGGAGCAGACCATCACCAACCTGGCCAACCGGGGGCTGGGCTTCGGCATCCACGTGGTGATCACGGCGGTGCGCTGGGCGGAGATCCGGATCAACCTGCGCGACCTGCTCGGCACGAAGCTGGAGCTGCGCCTCGGCGACGCGGCCGAGTCGGAGATCGACCGGCGGGCCGCGCAGAACGTGCCGGAGAAGACCCCCGGCCGCGGCCTGACCCGCGACAAGCTGCACTTCCTGGCGGCGGTGTCGCGGATCGACGGCCGCCGCGACGTCGACGACCTGACCGAGGCGTCGGTCGCCCTGGCCGGGCACGTGGCGCGGGCGTGGCCGGGCACCCCCGCCCCGAAGGTACGGCTGCTGCCGCGCCGGCTGCCGCTGGCCGAGCTGGCCCGGGTGGCCGACCGCACCGCGCCGGGCCTGCCGATCGGGGTCGACGAGTCGACGCTCGCGCCGGTCTACCTGGACCTGGCCAGCGAGCCGCACCTGACCGTGTTCGGCGACGCCGAGTGCGGCAAGACCAACCTGCTGCGGGTGATCGCCCGGGGGATCGTCGAGCGCTACACCCCGGCGCAGGCCCGCCTGGTCATCGCCGACTACCGGCGCGGCCTGCTCGGCGCGGTCGAGGGCGAGCACCTGCTCGACTACGCCCCGTCCAACCAGGTCTTCGCCCAGGGCCTCGCGTCGATCCGCAGCGCGCTGTCCAACCGGCTGCCCGGCCCGGACGTCACCACCGCCCAGTTGCGCGACCGGAGCTGGTGGAAGGGGCCGGACCTCTACCTCCTGGTCGACGACTACGACCTGGTGGCCTCCGGCGGCAACAACCCGCTCAGCGCGCTGCACGAGCTGCTGCCGCAGGCCCGCGACATCGGCCTGCACCTGATCGTCGCCCGCCGGGTCGGCGGCGTGGCGCGGGCGTTGTACGAGCCGGTGCTGCAACGCCTGCGCGAGCTGGACTCGCCCGGCCTGCTGATGTCCGGCGCGCGGGAGGAGGGGCCGGTCTTCGGCACGCTGCGCCCGAGCCCGCAGCCGCCCGGCCGGGGGACGCTGGTGCGGCGGCGCGACGGCCAGCAACTCGTCCAGACGGCCTGGTCCGAACCGGCCTAGGCCACGGTCCGGCACGGCCGGGGACGGACGCCGGGTGCCCCGGTCCGGTAGCGTCGGGCCGATCGTCGGTTGTGCAGAAGGGACCGTGGTGAGCACCTCGGGGGGATACGGCGGCCTCAACGGCGCCGTCGAGAGCATGCTGCGTCAGGCGCAGGAGCAGCAGCGTCGGCTGGCCGAGTTCCAGCGGCAGCGCGCCGAGCTGCGGGTGACCGGGGAGAGCCCGGACGGCCTGGTCAGCGTCACGGTCGACGGCGAGATGAAGGTCGGCGACATCGAGATCAACGCGCGGGCGATGCGGCTGGACAGCTTCTCCCTCGCGGAGTCGCTCCAGGCGGCGATCGACGCGGCGTACGCGGCCTTCGGCGAGCACCAGCAGGAGCTGCTCACCGAGATGCTCGGCGGCTCCGAGCTGGTCCGGCAGGCCCAGGCCGGCACGCTGACGCCCGAGGACTGGTTCCGCCGGTTCGGGGTGGACCTGGGCGACCCGTTCCGCGGCCTGCGCCGCTGAGTCCGGCAGGGGGACACGATGGCGAACACGGTCGACGTCGACGCGATCCGCAGGGCGGGCCAGAAGCTCGACGCCCCGGACGGCCCGATCCAGTACCTGCGCAACGTGCAGTCGCTGCTGGAGAGCGTGAAGCTGCCGGGTGGGTCGCTGACCCTCTTCGGCGGCGCGACCGTCGAGGCGCACAACGCCTCGGTCGACGGCCACCTGGAAAACGTGAAGACCGGCATCGAGCACCTGCACCGGGCGGCCCAGCAGCTCGAACAGACCGCCAACAACTGGGAGAAGTCGGATCAGCCCTGGGTGGTCAAGTGACCGGCCGGGGGCGCGACGGGGGGCAGCACCGATGACGGAGATCCTGATCGCCAACGCGTCCGGCGCGGTGACCGGCACGCACACGGTCGCCGCGACGACGGCCCCGGTGCGGGGCCTGCTCCCGGCGGCCCGGGCCAACTGGATGTGGCTGGTCGGCGCGGGCTTCCTGGGCGTGATGATCGCCTATCTGGAGACGTTCGACAACGACGAGGTCAACAAGTCCATCAAGGAGTGGGGCGACGCCGCCCGCCTGCTCGGCGCGGACCAGTTCGGCGCGGCCCTGGGCGAGGTGCCGCCGTCCGCGGAGGAGTGGGACTTCGACGACCGGGACGCGTTCGAGCTGTTCCTCCGGAAGTTGGGCGCGGAGATCAACTCGCTGGCCGAGGCGTTCAACGCCAACAAGGAGAGCCTCACCGCCGCCCGGGACGCCTTCAACGACGCCGTCGACGCGCTGGTCGAGGCGCTGATCCCGATCCTGATCGCGGTGATCGCGTCGGTCGCCCTCCAGGCGTTCCCGCCGACCGCCCCCATCGCCGAGGCGATCGGGGTGGCCGGGCTGACCGTGAGCGTGGCGATCCTCGCCCTGGTCTTCGGCGACATCAGCGCGCTGTTCACCACCGTGATGGCGGGGTTCCAGCACAACAACCGGTTCGCCTTCGTGTCGGACTCCCGCCCGGGCTGGGCGGCCACCGGCACCGACCCCGACATCAAGGACATCAAGATCGACTGGGTCAAGGATTCCAACTTCTACCAGTGAGAGGTGGGCGACGTGGTGACGCTCTTCGTGTTGGCCCTGGTCACCATCCCGGTCTTCCTCGTGTTGGGGCTGGTCGCGCAGCTCACGCGGGCGACCTGGGCGAAGCGGGCCAGCGAGGCGACGGTCCTCGTCGGCATCGCCGCGCTGCTGCCGGTGGTGCTGGACCGGGCCCTGGAGAAGCCGGTGCTCTGGGCGGCCGTGGTGCTGCTGGCCGCGCTGCTGGTGTTCGGCGTGGCGCTGCATGTGCGGTCGTACCGTCGGCCCTCCTGAGCCGGGGCGCGACCCGGGTCCGCTGGGGACGGTCCGCGCTGGGGCGATCCCTCCGGGGAGACCCTGTTCGGGCGGCCACGACGCCGCGGCAGGGCTGCGCGGGTTGGACGAGGTCGGTTACGGTGCATCCTGAATGTCCGTCGGTGGGGTTGGTCGCCTTGCCACGGGGGAGGGGCGCGGCAGAGTTCCGCCGCCACAACGATGACGGAAGGGTGTGAAGCATGGCGTTCGAGGTCGACGCATCGACTCTGCATACCGCGGCGAATGACGTGCGGTCCACGCGCGGCGATGTCGACGGTGAGCTGAAGAAGCTGTGGAACGTGGTCGACGACCTGGCGATGGCCTGGAAGGGGCAGGCTTCCTCCGGCTTCCAGCAGCTCATGCTGCGGTGGAACGAGGACACCGCCAAGCTGCTGACCGCGATGGACAACATCGCCGACCTGCTCGACAAGTCCGGCACGACCCACCAGGTCAACGACGAGGAGCAGCAGCAGATGCTGGACAAGTTCCACGCTGCGCTGAACCCGTGACCGGCAGCCAGGCGTAGGGGAGGAAATCATGAGCATCAAGGTTGACTACGCGGTCCTCGAAAGCAGCCACCAGCAGATGACCGCGATCTCGCGGACCATCGACGAGAAGCTCGACACGCTGCGCTCCATGCTGAGCAAGCTGCACTGGGAAGGCGAGGACCGCACCGCCTACGAGCAGCACCAGGCGCAGTGGGACGCCGCCGTCCGGGACATCAACAAGATCCTGAACGACATCGGTGGCGCGGTCGGCATCGCCCGCGAGAACTACGTCACCACGGAGATGAGCAACTCCCGGGTGTGGAACAGCTGAGCTGACGCCGACGCGGCTCCGGTCCGGCTCGACCGGCCCGGAGCCGTTCTGCGTGACGGTCGACGAGGGCCGGGGGAGAAGATGCACACGGGGGGACACCGGCGACCGCTGCGGCGGTCCGCCGCCATGCTGGCGCTGGCCGCCGTCGCCGGCGGCCTGCTGACCGCGCCCGCCCCGGCGCGCGCGGCCGACACGGTGCGCGGCCTCCAGTGGCACCTCGACACGCTGCGCATCCCCGAGGCGCACAAGCTGACCAGGGGCGCGGGCGTCACGGTCGCGGTGATCGACGGCGGGGTCTACGCCGCCCACCCCGACCTGCGGGGGCAGGTCCTGAGGGGCACCTCGCGGTCCAGCGGGGTGCGGGCCGACGGCCAGGCCGACCCGGACCGCGAGAAGGGCCACGGCACCGCGATGGCCGGCATCATCGCCGGCCGGGGCGGCGGGTCCATGCGGCTGCTCGGCATCGCCCCGGAGGCGAAGATCCTGCCGGTAGCCCTCGGCGAGCCGCGCGAGTGGGACATCGCGGGCGGCATCCGCTGGGCGGCCGACGCCGGAGCAGGCGTGATCAACCTGTCCGTCGGCACCCCTGGCGACGACCCCCAGGTCACCGAGGCCGTCGAATACGCTCTCGGCAAGGGCGCGGTGCTGGTGGCCGCCGCCGGCAACCGCGCCGCCAGCCAGGGCGTGCCGACGCCGGCCAACGTCCCCGGCGTGCTCGCGGTCGCGGGCACCGGGAAGAACGGCTCGCGGTGGAGCGGGTCGGTCACGGGCCCGGAGGTGGGGATCGCCGCGCCCGGGGAACGGATCATCAGCACGGTGCCGCCGCCGGTGTCGCCGAACGGCTACGGCGTGGGCGACGGCAGCAGCAACGCGTCGGCGATCGTCTCCGGGGTCGCCGCGCTGGTGCGGTCCCGCTATCCGCGGCTCGACGCCGCCAACGTGGTCAACCGGCTGATCCGCACCGCGCGGGACCGGGGCGCCCCGGGCCGCGACCCGGAGTACGGCTTCGGCGGCGTCGACGTGCTGGCCGCGCTGACCGCCGCCGTGCCCGAGGTGACCGGCAACCCGCTGCTGACCAGCGCGTCCGCGAAGCCGGGCGGCCCCGCCGCGACCGACGACGGCGACGACCCCGCCGACGGGCGGCCGGCGGTCTCCGTGAGCCTGGGCGACAACGCCCCGTTCCGGCTGGCGCTCTGCCTGCTCGTGGTGCTCCTGGCCGGCGCGCTGGTGGTGGGGCTGGTCGTGGTCAACCGCCGGGCGGCGCGCCGCCGTGTCCCGCCCGGCCCGCACCCGCCGGGGCCCTACGCGTCCGGGCCGTATCCGCCGGGGCCACCGCTCGGCGTCCCACCGCCGCACCCGCCCGGGCCGTACCCGCCGGGGCCGCCGCCGCAGGCACGGCCGCCCGGCCCGGCGGGGCCGCAGCCGCGCTGACACCGACACCTGAGGAACGGGGCCAGGGAGGGGCATCATGAGCGACGAACAGCACGATCCGGACCGGGTGGAGATCGACCTGCCCGTGCCGCTGCCGGTCAACGCGGCCTACCCGGGGATGGTCGACATCCGGGGGATCAGCTTCGACCGCACCGGCGTCGACCAGGCCGAGACGCCGAGCGGGCTGGTCGCCGGCGAGGGCGAGAAGGGCGTCGAGACGGAGTGGGACGCCGGCAGCCTCGACTCCGCGATCACCTGGCTGGAGACGCACGCCAGCTACCTCAACCGGCTCTCCTACGAGATGGCCGACATCTCCGACAAGCTCGGCGGCGGCGAGGCCGTCGCCGGCAAGGGGCCGCTCGGTGGCTTCCCGTACGCCCTGCAACTCGCCCAGCGGCACCAGCAGGTCTACAGCGGCACCGAGAGCGGGCTGCGCACCCTCTCGGAGAACCTCTACTCGGCGGCCGAGGCGCTGCGCACCGTGAAGCGCAACTACGAGACCGCCGAGGGGGCCAACGAGATGACCGCGCAGGAGATGCAGCAGGCCTTCACCGACGCCGCCCGCGGCGGCAGCTAGATCGACGGGAGCGGAACGTGGGCGACAAGAGCTGGGAGGACATGGCCCGGGAGGTGCTCGTCGACGGCCGCCCGGCCGACGTGCAGAGCGCCGCGCTGGGCTGGAAGGAGCTGATCAAGAACGTCGATCAGGTCCGGGAGAGCCTGGAGAAGAACGTCAAGGACCTCGGCGTGGTCTGGAAGGGCCCGGCCTACGAGGCGTTCAAGACGCACATCGAGGGGCTCGCCAAGAACGCCAAGTCGATGGTCGACGACATCGACAACCCGGGGCGGGGCAAGGTCAGCATCGTGACCACCCTGGAGACGGCCGCCAGCCAGCTGGAGGACGCCCAGAACAAGATGCCGATCCCGGCGGCCTGCGTCGGTGACGTCCTGGCGGCCCGCAACGGCGAGATCACCCTCGGGGTGGGGCTGTTCGAGACCCGGGTCACGGCGGAGGTCATGGGCAGCTGGCCCGTCGAGCAGCTCGGCAAGGTGGGCGACTGGGTCACGGGCTGGTTCTCCGACCAGGAGGGCGACGCCCGCAAGGTCTACGACGAGGTCAACGGCAACTTCAGGGACCGCACGATGGAGGCGCCGGGCTCGGTGACCCCCAGCAGCCTGAGCACGGGCCCCACGGAGGTGCCGGACCTCGGCGGCGGCCCGGGCGCCGGTGGCGTCGGTGGGGTCCCGTCGGTGGGCGGCATGCCGTCGACCGGCGGCGTCGGCGGCGGTTCCCCGGGCGGCATCGGCACCCTGCCGGAGGTCGGCGACGGCAAGCCCGACTTCGGGTCGACGACCCACCCGGACCTCACCCCCGTCGCCGACCTTCCCGACACCGGGTCCGTGGACCCGGGCGGGCTGGACGACGACTACGGGACGGGCCTGGCCGGTGCCGGCGGGCCGGCCACCACCGGCCTCGGCGGGGGCGGGCTGGGCGGCGGCAGCGGCGCGGGCCTGTCGACCGGCGGCGCGGGCGGCGGCATTCCCGGCGGCGGTGCGCTCGGCAAGACGGTCAGCCCGGGGCTGCCGCCGATGCTCGGCGGCGGCGCGGCCGGCGCGGGCCGGGCCGCGGGCCGGGGCGCGGGCGGTCGGCTGGGCGCGGGCAAGCCGGGCATGGGCGGCATGGTGGCCCCCGGCGCGGCCGGCGGCGCCGGTGCCCGGGGCGCGGGCGGCCGGGGCGCGGCGGGCGCCGGCCGGCCGGGCGGCGCGACGGCCGGGCGGGGCGGCCTGGCCGGTGCGGCGGGCGGGGCCGGCTACGGCGAGGAGGAGCAGGTGCGCAACACCTGGCTGGAGGAGGACGAGGACGTCTGGGGCGCGGGCGGCGACGCCACCCCCGGCATCCTGCGCTGACGCTGCGGCGCGGCCGGGGTCAGCTTTCGACGGTGGTGGGGCGGCGGCCCGGCCGCCACCCCCGACGCCGTCCCCGGGCCAGGATCGGCCTGACGGCCAGCAGCGCGCCGGCCAGGACCGCGCCGACCGCCGCCACCCAGACCGCCACGGCCCGCTGCCAGCCCAGCGGGTCGCGCGGCGGGGCGGGCGCGGCCAGCGCCCCGGGCGGCGGGTCGCTGCGCGTGCCGAGCACGCTGGTCACCGCCCGGTAGGGGTTCACCACCCCGTACCCGACCTCGGCGTTGTGCCCGTCCGGCGGGTTGTCCGCCGTGCGGGTGAGCCGGTAGGCCACCCCGTCCGGCGTGAGATCCGGATGCGCGGCGCGGACCAGCGCGGCCACCCCCGAGACGTACGCGGCGGCGAAGCTCGTGCCGCCCTGCGGCTCGGCGAGGTAGCCCTGCCCCCGGGGCGCGGGGCCGATGATGTCCAGCCCCGGGGCGGCGATGTCCACGTAGTCCCCGCTGACCGAGCTGCCGACGTGGCCGCCCTGCGCGTCGACGCCGGCCACGGCGATGACCCCGGGATACGCCGCCGGGTAGGCCGGCAGGTCCTGCTGCTGCTCCTGACGGTTGCCGGCGGCGGCCACCACGACGACGCCCTTGGCGAGGGCGTACTCGACGGCGGCGGCCAGCTCCGGGCGGGGCAGGGTGACCAGGGACAGGTTGATCACGTCGGCGCCCTGGTCGACGGCCCAGCGGATGGCCAGGCCGATCTGTGCCGGCAGGCCCTCGTCGTTGGTGCGCCGGGTGTCCGGCAGCACGCGTACGGGCAGGATCCGGGCGGCCGGCGCGATGCCGGTGAACGGCGAGCCGGTGCCCTCCCGGCCGGCGATGATGCCGGCGACGATCGTGCCGTGCCCGGCCGCGTCGCACTGCCCCGCGTTGCTGGGCAGCGCGTTGAAGTCCCGGCCGGGGCGCACCTGGCCGCGTAGCAGCGGGTGGGTGGCCGACACGCCGGAGTCGACGACCGCCACGGTGACGCCCTCGCCCCGGGTGACCCGCCAGGCCGAGGCCGGGTCGAGCCGGGTCAGCGCCCAGGGCGCCTCGGTGGGCGCGGGGTTCCCGATCGGCCCGCAGGTCGGGGCGGCCGACGCCGGGGCGGGCGGCACGACGGCGGCGGCGAGCAGCGCCGCCAGCGCGGGCGGCGCGACCCGCCGCAGCCCGGCCCGCCCGGTCACCCGGCGTCCCGCCCGGCCTGGCCCGGGGCGTGCCCGCCTGGGGCCTGCCGCCCGGCTTGGTCCGGGGTGCGCCGTTCGGCCTGGTCCGGGGCCTGTCGTTCGGCCTGGTCCGGGGTGCGCCGTTCGGCCTGCTCGGTGGTGAAGAGGGCGAGCAGGTCGCCGACCTGGCGGTCCGCCTCGGCCGGGTGGCGGAAGTGGCCGCTGGGGTTGACCGTGTATTCGTTGCGCCGGCCGACCCGGGTCCGCCGCAGGTAGCCGCCGGCCTCCAGGTCGGCCACGATCGCCTGGGCCGCACGCTCGGTCACGCCCACCTCGTCCGCGACGTCCCGCAGCCGGGCGGTCGGGTTGCGGGCGATGGCGAGCAGGACGTGACCGTGGTTGGTGAGGAACGTCCAGTTCCGGGTGCTCCCGTTCCCGCCTGCTGTCGTCGCCATGTCCGACATGTTAGGGCTCGGCGACGACGCCCACGCTCCTGGGCCTGCGCGGACCGAGGCGCGGGCCTGCGCAACCCCTTCCCAACGCAGGAAATGTGTATCACGTAACGCTTGACGTGCCTTTTGCTGCGTGTGACCGTGGGGGAACTGGTCGTGCGCGTGAATGACGAGGTGATGGGGCATGGAGCAGTCCAGCATGTCGATGGCTCAGGCGGGCTCCGGGCAGCTCGATCCCCGCACGTCCGTCGGGCGACCGGGCGAACCGGGCACCCCGGGTGCTCGCTGCACCCCGGCCCGGGCCCTCGCCGAGCTGCACGCCGGCAACCACCGCTTCGTCACCGGGACGCCGCGCCACCCCAACCAGGACGCCGGTCACCGGGCGGCCGTCGCCGACGGCCAGAACCCGTTCGCGGTGATCGTCGGCTGCTCCGACTCCCGCCTCGCCGCCGAGATCATCTTCGACCGCGGCCTGGGTGACCTCTTCGTGGTGCGCACCGCCGGGCACACCGTCGGCCCCGAGGTGCTGGGCAGCGTCGAGTACGCCGTGACCGTGCTGGGCACCCCCCTGGTGGTGGTGCTCGGCCACGACTCCTGCGGGGCGGTGCAGGCGGCCAAGGCGGCGACCGGCACCGGCAGCGAGCCCGCCGGAAACCTGCGGGCCGTGGTCGACGCCGTGGTGCCCAGCCTGCACCGGGCCGCCGAGCGGGGCGTCGAGAGCATCGACGAGATCGTCGACATCCACATCGCGTGCACGGTCGAGGCGATGCTCGACCGGTCGCCCGTGCTGGCCGCCGAGGTCGACGCGGGCCGGTGCGCGGTAGTCGGGATGTCGTACCGGCTCAGTGCCGGCGGGGTGCGGACGGTGGCCGCCGTGCCGGCCGCCATGGCCACGGACCCCACCCCGGCGGCCGCCGCCGCCTGAGACGCGAGAGGGGCCGCCCCGTAGCGGGACGGCCCCTCTCGTCGTGCGCGGCGCGCCGCGTCAGAGCAGCGACATGTGCACGTGGTCGGTGTGGTTGGACGGTCCGCTGTAGGAACTCCAGCCGTTCGCCGGGAACCAGATCTGCCGGTTCCAGATGACGTAGTAGATGCCGAGCCGGTCGGCGTTGCGGATGAGGAACGCGGCGAGGTTGTTGCCGTACATCCGGGTGTCGTTGTTGTGCCAGGGGGAGAAGCCGCTGTTCTGGAGCGACCAGTCGCAGGCCCGACCCTTGGGGTGCTCCCACGGCCCGCCCGGCCGGTAGCAGCCCACGAACCGGTTGAAGCCGGCCCGCTTGACCTCCTTGTAGGCGTGCAGCGTGCGGGGCGTCACGCAGCCGGAGGTGGTGGGGTCGTTCTCGCTGCACGACTCCGGCCGCCAGGTGCCGTCCGACGTCCGGCCCGGCGCGATCCGCGCGACCGGGGACGTGGCGTTGACCAGGCCGCCGGTGAAGCCCTTGCCGCCGACCAGCGCGAGCGCCTTCTCGGCGTCGTGCTTCTTCTTCGCCATGACCGACGCCTGCTTCTGCTGCTCGCGCACCTCGGCGTCGAGCGCGAGCTTGGCCTGCTCGGCGCGGTTCTTCGCCGCGCTGACCTCGGCCAGCTTGTTGGCGTTGACCATGTTCAGCTCGTCGAGGGCGGAGGCGCGCTTGACAAACGAGTCCGGGCTGTTGCTCTCCAGCAGCATCGCCATCGCACCGACCCGCCCGGTCCGGTACGACTGCGCGGCCATCTCGCCGACCTGCGGCGCGAGCGCGTCCAGCTCCTCCTGGGCCTTCCGCACCTCGTCGGCGAGCTGGGCCTGGCGCTTCTTGGACTTTTCGAGCTTCGACTTGGCCTGGACGTAGTCCCGGTTCGTCGCCTCGATCACGTCGGTGATGAGCTGGGGCTCGTCGTCCTCCTCGTGCCCCGAGGGCTGGGGGGCAGCGGCGGGCAGGGCGAGCGCCGGGGCGGCCGGCCCGGCGACGACCGCCAGGGCAGCGAGCACGGCCACCACGGGTGTCAACCAGCGGTGCAGGGGTGCCGTCACAGTGTTCCCTTCCATCGACCGCCGACCGGGTTAGCTGACGGGTTCGGGGCGGAAGCGGCCCCTACCGCTCGCGCGGATTCACCCCGGGCACCTGGTTCCCCGGCTCGCCTCGCGGCGATTGGGCGGCGGCACCGCAGGCGCCGCTTCGCGCCTTCGGCGGTGACCGGCAGCGAGGTTACCCGAGAGCACATGCGGGGAGCTACGTCCGGATGCCGACTAAAAGCGTCATTTCGTAATCGCCGTCGGTAATCAGTGATGCGCTTCTCAGGGCGGATGCCGCCGCCGGTCACGCTGCGCAGTGTCACCATGCGGTCTCCGTGCCTCCTTCTCGGTGCGGCCGTCCGGCCGGGGGGTGGGTGGGGGCGTGGTCGTCGGGGAATCCCTCGGCCGCCCGGCCGCCGCCGAGCGCCTCCAGCGCGAGATCGCGGTCCGCGGTCCGCCGCCCGCCCCCGTGGGTACGCGCCGCCGGCACGTCCCCGCCGCCCGCCTGGCGGGTCCGGGGCGCGGCCCCGTGCCCCGCCGTGGGTCCCGCCGTCGTGGGACCCGCTGCCGTGCGCCCTGCCGCCGTGACCACGGCGGCCAGCCCGGTGGTGAGCGGCACGGCGGCGATCAGACCCAGCGTGGCGACCGCGCTGCGGACGATCTCCTGGGCGAGGAACTCGCTGGTCAGGATCTCGGTCACGGGGCGGGAGTCGGCGGTGAGCAGGAGCAGCAGCGGCAGCGACGCGCCCGCGTACGCCAGCACGATCGTGTTGACCGTGGAGGCGATGTGCGCCCGGCCGACGCGGGTGGCCGCCCGGTAGAGCTGCAACCGGGACAGCCCCGGGTTGGCGTGCGCCAGCTCGGTGACGGTGGCCGCCTGGGTCACGGTGACGTCGTCGAGCACCCCGAGCGACCCGATGATGATGCCGGCCAGGAGCAGGCCGTGCAGGTCCACGTCGCCCCGGAACATCGACAGGGTGGTCGCGTCCTCGCTGCCGTACCCGGTGAGGTGGGTGGCGGCCGTGGCCAGCGTGCCCAGCAGGCCGGTGAGCACCAGGCTGCCGAGGGTGCCGAGGACGGCCACCGACGTCTGCGCGGTGACCCCGTGGGTGAGGTACAGCACCACGAACATGATCAGCGCGGAGCCGACGACGGCGATCGGCAGCGGCGACCCGCCCGCGCCGATGCCGGGCAGCACGAAGGTCAGCAGGATGGCGAAGGTGGCGGCGAGCCCGGCGAGGGCGGCCACCCCCCGCCAGCGGCCGAACGCGACGATCGCCAGCGCGAACACCACCGCCAGCCAGATCAGCGGGGCGCCACGCTGGTGCTCGGCGATGTTGTAGGCGCTCGCGGTCGGGTCCGCCGGATCGGTGAGTTTCACCAGCACGATCCGGTCGTCGACGGCGACGGTGGGCGCGCCCGGGCCGGTCGGGACCGGCGTCTCGACCTGCCGCCCGGCGTCCGGCCCCTGCTCCACCCGGACGGTCACGGTGCCGCACGGGCCGTCCGCGACGCCCGGCCCGCCGCCCTCCGGCGTCTCGGGCTGCGGCGGGCACTCCTCGGTGACCACCCGGGTCACCGTGCCGTGGTAGCGGGGCACCGGCGAACCGCCGTCGACCTCCGGGCCGCCGGCGCGGGGCCACAGGACGACCGCCGCGATCACGGTGATCACGAAGAGGGGCACCACGGTCGCGACGAGGACCCGCCGCACCCCCGGCGGGGTGGGCGGGGCGGGTCGGTTGTGGTCGGCGCCCATCGACGATCTCCAAACGGTGTCAGCGCGGGATACGGCCCGGCGGCCCGGACGGTTCAGCGTGGCGGGCGATCGGTCGGCGCCGGACGCCCGGCTCCCGCCGCCCGGCCTTCCGTTCCTCCGGCCCCTGGTCTCCCTCTCCGTCGGCCCCGGTCTACCGCTCCGCCGGCCGTCCGGAGCGGCATCCCGCGTCCCACCGCCCGGAATCGTAGCCACCCTCACCTGCGAACGCAGGTCGACCGACACCATGTCGGCGACATGGCGGTGTTCCGGCCGCCGTGATACCGCCACATGGCCGACATGCCGCCGGATCGACGGGCGGCAGGGCATGTTGGAGACATGGCCCACGACGCGCACGCCGATCGCACCGGGCACCCCACCCAGGTCGGGCACGCCATCCATGCCGAGCGCGACCACCACGCCGGGCACGGCGGGCACGACAAGCACGCCGGGCACGACCCGGAGATGTTCCGCCGCCGGTTCTGGGTCTGCCTCGCGTTGACCCTGCCGATCGTCGTCACCAGCCACATGGTGATGGACTGGTTCGGCTACTCGCTGGAGTTCCCCGGCCGGGCCCTGGTCGGCCCGGTGCTCGGCTCGGCGGTCTTCTGGTGGGGCGGGTGGCCGTTCCTGGTCGGCGCGGTCCGGGAGCTGCGCGACCGGGCACCGGGCATGATGCTGCTCATCGCGATGGCGATCAGCGTGGCGTACGCCGCGTCGCTGGCCACCAGCGCCGGCGCGTTCGACCTGGACTTCTGGTGGGAGCTGGCGGCGCTGGTCACCATCATGCTGCTCGGGCACTGGCAGGAGATGAAGGCGATCGGCCAGGCCCGGGGCGCCCTCGCGGCGCTGGCCGCGCTGCTGCCCGACGACGCGGAGCGGGTCGGGCCCGACGGCGGCACCGAGCGGGTCCCCGTGGCCGCGCTGCGCGTCGGCGACGTGCTGCTGGTCCGGCCCGGCGGTCGGGTGCCGGCCGACGGCCGGGTCGTCGGCGGGGCCGCCGAGCTGGACGAATCCATGATCACGGGCGAGTCCCGCCCGGTCGACCGGTCGGCCGGCGACCGGGTGGTGGCGGGCACGGTGGCCACGGACTCGGCGATCCGGGTCGAGGTGCAGGCCACCGGAGAGGAGACCACCCTCGCCGGCATCCAGCGCATGGTCGCCGAGGCCCAGCGCTCCAGCGGCCGGGCCCAGGTGCTCGCCGACCGCTTCGCGGCCTGGCTGTTCTACGTCGCGACCGCCACCGCCGTGCTGACGGTTGTGGTCTGGTCCGCCCTGGGCGACCCCGACGAGGCCGTCGTGCGGACCGTCACGGTGCTGGTCATCGCCTGCCCGCACGCGCTGGGGCTCGCGATCCCGCTGGTCATCGCGCTGTCCACGGCGGTGGCGGCACGCTCCGGCATCCTGGTGAAGGACCGTCTCGCGCTGGAGCGGATGCGCACCGTCGACGTGGTGCTGTTCGACAAGACCGGCACCCTGACCCGGGGCGAACACGCCGTGACCGGCGTCGCGGCCGCCGAGGGCACCAGCGAGGACGAGCTGCTGCGGCTGGCCGCCGGCGTCGAGGCGGACAGCGAGCACCCGCTGGCCCGCGCGATCGTCGCCGCCGCCGAGCAGCGCGGCGGGCACCCGGACGCCACCGGCTTCCGCGCCCTGCCGGGCCGTGGGGTGCGGGCCACGATCGACGGCACGGAATACGCGGTGGGCGGGCCTGCGCTGCTGCGCGAGTTGGGCGCGGGCCTTCCCGCCGAGCTGGAGCAGGCCACCGCCGGCTGGGCGGGGCGGGGGGCCGCCGTGCTGCACCTCGTCCGCCTCCCCGGCACGGTGCTGGGCGTGCTTGCCCTCGCCGACGAAGTACGCCCCGAGGCCCGCGAGGCGATCGATGAGCTACGCGCCCAGGGCATCCGGACCATCGCGATGATCACCGGGGATGCCCGGGCGGTGGCCGATACGGTCGCCGCCGACCTCGGCTTCCGTCCCGGGGTCGACGAGGTCTTCGCGGAGGTGCTGCCGGCCGACAAGGACGGAAAGGTGACCGAGCTGCAACGACGCGGGCTGACGGTGGCGATGGTCGGCGACGGGGTCAACGACGCCCCGGCGCTGGCCCGCGCCGACGTGGGCATCGCCATCGGGGCCGGCACGGACGTGGCGATCGAGTCCGCCGGGATGGTGCTCGCCTCGTCCGACCCGCGCGGGGTGGCGGCGGTCGCCCGGCTCTCCCGGGCCTCCTACCGCAAGATGGTGCAGAACCTGGCCTGGGCGGCCGGCTACAACGTGGTGGCCCTGCCGCTGGCCGCCGGGGTGCTGGCCTGGGCGGGGGTGGCGCTGAGCCCGGCGGTCGGGGCGATCCTGATGTCGGCCTCCACGATCGTGGTGGCGCTGAACGCCCAACTGCTCCGCCGGGTCCGCCTCACCCCCTGCTGATGCCGGGCAGGGGTGAGGGCCTCAACGAGTGTTGGTGAGTGGAGTGCCGGGCACAGGCCCGGCTCGTGGTGCCGGGTCACCTTCCGCGCCCGCATCCGCGAGGCGGCGTGGGTCGACCTCAGCCGAGGCTCTAGCGTGGTGGTGTGCGGACGAGGGCGGTGGCGGGCGGGCGGTGGGGCCGCCTGGCGCTGCTGCTCTGCACCCTGATCGGCCTCGCCGCCATGCACACCCTCGGCCACGGCGCGCACTCCGGCGGCACCCACTCCGGCCACGACGGGGCCACCCCGCGCAACGCCCACCCGGCCCCGGCGGCGCTCGCCGACGGCGCGGGTGGGGCCGTGGCGCTCGCCGACGGAATGGGTGTCCCTGTGGCGCTCGCCGGCGGCGCGGTTGTCCCTGTGCCGCTCGCCGGCGGCGCGGCTGTTCCCGTGGCGCTTGCCGGGGGCGCGGACGCGCTCCGGGCGTTCGCCGATGGAGTGGCCGTCCCCGTCGGTGGAGTGGCCGTCCGCGTCGGTGGAGTGGTCGCCGTCGTCGCCCTGGGTGCCCGCGCCGGCTGTCCGGCTGGTGGGTGCGCGTCCGCCCGGCTGCTGCCGGACGGTGGTCGCGCCGACGGGCCGTCCGGGTGGAGCGCCTGCCTGGCGGTGCTCGGCGCGCTCGGGGCGGCCCTGCTCGTCGCCGTGCTCCTGCTGACCGGGGCCCGGGCGGCCGGTCCGCCCGGCAGGCGGCCCGATGGCGGGCCCGCCGGACCGCGCGCCCCGCCACCCCGCCCGCTCGGCCTTCGGCTTGCCGAGGTCTCGGTGTCGCGTACGTAGGACGCCCCGGCGCGGTGCCCGGCTCCGCCGGTGACCCGTGTCTCCGTCCTGCCCACGTACGTGACCGAGACCGAAGGATCCACCATGACTACTCGTATGTTCGCGCGCCGCGTCGCCCTTGCCGGCGTGGCCCTGACCGCCGTCCTCGGCCTGGCCGCCTGCGGCTCCACCGAGCACGGCTCGCCCAGCCACGACGAGCCGGCCGCCGCCGGCACGACCACCGCCGGCACGACCACGGCCGGCACCACCACGGCTGGTGCCACTGCCGCCGGGACTCCGACGCGCGGGGCGGCTGCGTTCGGCGACGCCGACGTGATGTTCGCCCAGATGATGATCCCGCACCACCGGCAGGCCGTGGAGATGGCCGAGTTGGCCGAGACCCGCGCCGCCCACCCGGAGGTCAAGCGGCTCGCCGCCGCGATCAAGGCCGCCCAGGCACCGGAGATCGCCACCATGACCGGCTGGCTGACCGGGTGGGGCCGGCCGGTCCCGTCGCCCGCCCCGGGGCACGGGCACGGCATGCCGGAGATGGACCACGAGATGCCGGGGATGATGTCCGAGGCGGCCATGACGAAGCTGGCCGGCGCGCGTGGCGTCGACTTCGACCGGCAGTTCCTGACCATGATGATCGCCCACCACGAGGGCGCGATCGCCATGGCGAGGGAGGAACTGGCTGCGGGGACGAACCCTGCTGCCAAGGCGCTGGCCCAGCAGATCGCCACCAGCCAGCAGGGCGAGATCGACCAGATGAGGAAGATCCTCGCCGGGCTCTGACGGCCGGGCACCACGCGTCATGCCGGCGAGGTGGGGGTATCCGCAGCTCGGGATGCCCCCATGTCGCCGACATGAAGTCGATCAAGCGCCTGCCGGCGCGCGGGGCGAGCCCCGAGCCGGGCTGGGCGGGGTCAATCAGGCCGGGCGGGGTCAGTGGGGCGTGCGGGGCCAGCAGGGCCGGGGGCGTCAGTCAGTCGGGCCGGGCGGGTTCAGCCGCGCTTCATGAGGCGGCCGACGGCGGCCATCATCTCGGTGGCCATCGCGTCGGCCCGGCCCTCGACGGCGCCCTCGTGCATGCAGTGCCGGGCGTGCCCGTCGAGCAGGCCGAGGGCGACCTTGTCCAGGGCCGCCTGGATCGCGGAGATCTGGGTGAGCACGTCGATGCAGTAGCGGTCCTCGTCGACCATCTTCTCGATGCCACGGACCTGACCCTCCACGCGGCGGAGCCGCGCGAGCAACTGGTCCTTGCTGGCGGTGTACCCCCGGGTCGGGGTGGGCGCGGGTCCGGTCATGCGGCCGAGGTTAGCATACCCCTTGGGGGTATGGTACGGTTCCCTGCGCCAGATACCCCCACCCGGTATCGCCGGCGTTTCGAAGGCGACCGGCCCGCCTCCCGATTACCCCCCGGGGGTAACGTGAGGTGCAGCGGAAGGAGAGAGCGATGGTCAGCACGACGTACGAGGTGCGGGGGATGAGCTGCGGGCACTGCGCCGGCTCGGTCGTCACCGAGGTCGGCGCGATCGAGGGCGTCACCAACGTCAAGGTCGACCTGGAGGGCGGCCGGGTCACCGTCACCAGCGACAACCCGCTGGACACCGAAACCGTGCGCGCCGCCGTCGACGAGGCCGGATACACCCTCGTCGGCGCGTGACGCCGCCCCTGCGGAGAGAACGAGGCACCCGATGAACACGGCGACGAAGCTGAGCGGTTTCGCCCTCGGCCTGGCCGCGGTGTTCGGCGCGGCGTACGGGGTCGGCCAGGTGGTCGGCCCCGTCACCCCCGCTGCCGACACAAGCCACGACGCCGACCACGCCAGCGGCACCACCGGGGCCGACACCGGGGACGCCCCCACCGCCCACCTGCCCGGCGGGCTGCTCGTCTCCGACCGCGGCTACACCCTCGCCCCGCTGGCCGCGCCGGCTGGCGAGTTCGCCTTCCGGATCACCGGCCCCGACGGGCGGCCGGTCACCCGCTACGAGGTCGCGCACGACAAGCGGATGCACCTGATCGTCGCCCGGCGGGACCTCTCCGGCTTCCGGCACGTCCACCCCGAGGCGGGGCCGGACGGCACCTGGCGGGTGACGTCCCCGCTCGCCGGCCCCGGCGTCTGGCGGGCGTTCGCCGACTTCACCCCGGCCGGCGGGCCGGCGCTGACCCTCGGCGTCGACGTCGCCGTCCCCGGCGCGCTCGCCGCCCGGCCGCTGCCGCCGCCGACGACCGCCACGACCGTCGACGGCTACACCGTCACCCTGGCCGGCACGGCCCAGCCCGGCCGGGCCAGCCGGCTCACCCTGACCGTCAGCCGGGACGGCACGCCGGTCACCGACCTCCAGCCGTACCTCGGCGCGTACGGGCACCTGGTGGCCCTGCGCCAGGGCGACCTGGCGTACCTGCACGTGCATCCGGCAGGCGCGCCCGGCGACGGGGTGACCGCGGCCGGGCCGGCGGTCACGTTCTCCGCCGAGTTCCCCTCGGCCGGGACCTACCGGCTCTACCTCGACTTCCGGCACGGCGACGCGGTGCGCACCGCCGAGTTCACCGTCGTCGCCGACACCCCCGCCGGCCCCGGCGCGTCGGGCGGACCGACGGCGACCGGCGCACCGACGGCGTCCAGCGCACCGGCCACGACCGGTGAACCGAGGGCGACCGGCGCGCCGACGCTGACCGGCACACCGACGGCGACCGGCACACCGGCCGCCACCAGCACCCCGACCGCCGACGCCGGCCACGGCGTCCCCGGGCACGGGCACGACTGACGGGAGGCAGCGATGAGCTCGCCCACGCGACCGCTACCGGTCGCACCGAACCGCATCGAGCTGGCGATCGGCGGCATGACCTGCGCGTCCTGCGCCGCGAGGATCGAGAAGAAGCTCAACCGGATGGACGGCGTGACCGCCACGGTCAACTACGCCACCGAGAAGGCCACCATCTCGTACCCCGGCAACGTCACCCCCGACGACCTGATCGCGACCGTCACCAAGACCGGCTACACGGCCGCCCTGCCGCCCCCGCCCGAGCCGCCCGCCACCACCGTCGCCGAGCCGGTCGACGAGCTGCGCGGGCTGCGTACCCGGCTCTGGGTGTCCGTGGCCCTGGCCGTGCCGGTGGTCGTGCTCGCCATGATCCCGGCCTGGCAGTTCGACTACTGGCAGTGGCTGTCGCTGACCCTGGCCGCCCCGGTCGTGGTCTACGGCGGACTGCCGTTCCACCGGGCCGCGCTGGTCAACCTGCGCCACGGCGCGGCAACCATGGACACCCTCGTGTCGCTGGGCACCCTGGCCGCGTTCGGCTGGTCGCTGTGGGCGCTGTTCCTCGGCGACGCCGGCCAGCCGGGGATGACCCACCCGTTCCGGCTCGACATCACCCGCACCGACGGGGCCGGCAACATCTACCTGGAGGCGGCGGCCGGGGTGACGGTGTTCATCCTCGCCGGCCGCTACTTCGAGGCCCGCGCCAAGCGGACCGCCGGCGCCGCGCTGCGCGCCCTGCTGGAGCTGGGCGCGCGGGACGTCGCCGTGCTGCGCGACGGCGTGGAGACCCGGGTCCCGGTGGACCGGCTCGCCGTGGGGGACCGGTTCGTGGTCCGCCCCGGCGAGAAGATCGCCACCGACGGGGTGGTCGACGAGGGCACCTCGGCCGTCGACGCCAGCATGCTCACCGGCGAGTCCGTGCCGGTCGAGGTCGGTCCCGGCGACACCGTCGTCGGCGCGACCGTGAACGCCGGGGGCCGACTGGTGGTCACCGCGACCCGGGTCGGCGGCGACACCCAGCTCGCCCAGATGGCGCGGCTCGTCGAGCAGGCCCAGACCGGCAAGGCGGCCGTGCAGCGGCTGGCCGACCGGATCTCCGGGGTGTTCGTGCCGATCGTGATCGCGCTCGCCGCCGGCACCCTCGGCGGGTGGCTCGGCGCGGGGGCCGGCCCGGCGGCCGCGTTCACCGCCGCCGTGGCGGTGCTGATCATCGCCTGCCCGTGCGCCCTCGGCCTGGCCACCCCGACCGCCCTGCTGGTCGGCACCGGGCGCGGTGCGCAGCTCGGCATCCTGATCAAGGGCCCGGAGATGCTGGAATCCACCCGGCAGGTCGACACGGTGGTGCTGGACAAGACGGGCACCGTCACCACCGGCCGGATGGCCCTGGTCGACGTGGTTGCCGCCGACGGCGAGGACCGGGCCGCGCTGCTCCGGCTCGCCGGCTCGCTGGAGGCCGCGAGCGAGCACCCCGTCGCCCGCGCCGTGGCAGCCGGGGCCGCCGACGCCGGCCCGCTCGCCCCGGTGACCGGCTTCGCCACCGTGGAGGGGCTCGGCGTCACCGGCGCGGTCGACGGCCGCGAGCTGACCGTCGGGCGGCCCCGGCTGCTGCGGGAGCGCGGACTCGACGTACCGGAGGAGATCGAACGGGCGGTGACCGGCGCGGAGGCCGCCGGCCGGACGGCCGTGCTGGCCGGCTGGGACGGCCGGGCCCGGGGGATGCTCGCGGTGGCCGACGTGGTGAAACCGACAAGCGCGGCGGCCGTCGCCGGACTGCGCGCCCTCGGCCTCACGCCGATCCTGCTCACCGGCGACAACGCCACGGTGGCGCGGGCGGTGGCCGCCGAGGTCGGCATCGCCGAGGTGACCGCCGAGGTGCTGCCCGCCGACAAGGTCGACGTGGTGAAGCAGCTCCAGGCCGCCGGCCGGACGGTGGCGATGATCGGCGACGGGATCAACGACGCCGCCGCCCTCGCCCAGGCCGATCTGGGCCTGGCGATGGGCACCGGCACCGACGTGGCGATCGAGGCCAGCGACCTGACCCTCGTCCGGGGCGACCTGACCGCCGCCGTGGACGCGATCCGGCTGTCCCGCCGCACCCTGGCGATCATCAAGGGCAACCTGTTCTGGGCGTTCGCCTACAACCTGGCCGCCCTCCCGCTGGCCGTCGCCGGCCTGCTCAACCCGATGATCGCGGGGGCGGCGATGGCGTTCTCCTCGGTCTTCGTCGTCGCCAACAGCCTCCGCCTGCGCCGCTTCCGGCCGGCCCGCGTCGGTTGAGGGTTTGGCGGGCCACGTCGGGGTACTGGATGGGTGTTGCACCACCCCAGTGACCAGGACGTTGGAGGTTCATGATGGGTTTCGACGACAAGATCGCCAACGCGTCCGAGGACGCCGCCGGCAAGCTGAAGGAGGGCGCCGGGCGGGCCACCGACGACGAGCGCCTGGAGGCCGAGGGCCGCAACGACCAGGCCAAGGCCAGCCTCAAGCAGGCCGGCGAGAAGATCAAGGACGCTTTCAAGAGCTGATTCCGTACGTCCCGTCGCGCGCGCCGGACCGGCCCCTCCTGCCGGCCCGGCGCGCGTCTGTGCTGCGGCGAGCCGGTGCGCCCGGGGTGGACGGCGACCGGCATGCTGGGACGGTCCCACCACCGAACGGGGAGAACATGTCTCGTCCTGCCGTGACCACGCTCCGCGCCGCCGCCCTGGTGGCCCTGCTCGCGCTGGCCGCCGGCTGCCAGTCCGACGACACCGCAGACGATCCGGCGGCCGGTCCCGCCACCGCCGCGCCCACCGCCGACGCCCCGACCGGTTCCGTCGAGCCGTTCGCCGCCACCTCGACGCCGTCCGCGTCCACGCCCGCCGTGACCGCCGCCAACACCGCCGAGGTGTGCGGGGAGGTCGACCGGCTGATCCTCGCCGGCAGCAAGAAGCTCGCCACGGACTCGGCCGCCGCCACCAAGGACAAGGAGACCACCCCCGACGAGCTCAACGACCGGCTCAAGCGGACCATCGCGGGGCTGGCCGGCGACGTCCGCAGGCAGGCGGCGCGCGCCGAGGACCCGGAGATCGAGAAGCTGATCGGGGACGTCGCGAAGCAGCTCGACGGGGGCGCGAAGGCCGCCAGCCCGGCGAAGTGGCTGGGGGAGACGTTCGTCGACATCCCGCCGAAGCTGGCCCGGGAGTGCCACGCCTGACGTCGGCCTAGGGAGGAAGAACGTTGGGTGGCCGCTAGGCTTCTCTGTACGCGGGCTTATTTCACCTAGTATCGTTAAGCCATGTCACATGGACCGACCAGGGTGACCCAGCCGCTGTTGGACGTTCTCGAAGTCCTGCTTGTCGCCGAGGATCATGATCTCCACGGCTGGGCGATCATGAAGGCTACGCGAAGGTCTGGACCAACCATCTACAAGATTCTGGAGCGTCTAGCGGCCTCCGAGTGGGTCGAGGGCCGGTGGGAGGTGCTCCGGTCCGACGAGAGCAGGCCTCGACGGCGCTTCTATCGGTTGACCCCCTTGGGAGTCGTCGAGGCGCGCAGCCTTCTGGCATCCCGTCGGCCGCGGCCCTCCAACGCATACCCCCGCCCTGCCTTCGGGTGTCAAGCGTGAGCCTTCGGGAGATCGTAAGTGCAATGGTTCTCAGCCTGATTGTGAACGGAGCATCTTCTCTGTCAGCCTGGTTGGCGTGGCGACTCGTTCCGTTCGCCGCGCGCTTGTGGACCTGCGATGCCGAGAGTCGCGCCGTATACGTCGAGGAATGGCAGTCGATCGTTGAAAGCCAGCCTGGCGGGTTTCTCAAGCTTGTGACGGCATTCCATTTTCTGGCTGTGGGTGCTCTGCGCTCGTCCCTTGGTCTTGTCAAGCGGTTGGCAGCTCCGAGCTTTGCTGTCCGTCTTGCCTCATCGGCGTTGATCGCCGCCGGTGCCTGCGGCATCGGGTTCGTTCTTGGTAGCCCGGGGTCGGCGATAACCGCGCTATCCCCTTGGCCAGATTGGCCTCCCGTGCTTCACCTGTTGGCTGAGATGGTGCGGGTGTACATGTCTGAGATGTAGTGCCGCCGCTCGGTTGCGGCCCGGTCCCCGGCCGACTCCAGCAGTAGGTGTTGCCCGGTGTGCGCCTCACCTGTCGGCCGGGCCCCGCCGGCGCGTCCCGGCGGGGGGCCGGGGCCGGTGCGCCGCGCCCGACACCCGGGCCGGGGCGGATCCGCCCGGGTGCAGCGTCGCCCGGTCGGCGGCGGAGGTGCCGGAGGCCCAGCCCTCCTCGTCGGCGACGGTGAGCCGCTTGCTGGTCACCCCGGGGAAGAGGTCGTCCAGCCGCTCCCGCACGGCGGTCGCGCGGGAGGCGAGCACCGGCAGCAGCCGCTCCCCACCCTGTTCCCGGGCGGCCTCCCGGCCCGCCTCGTCGGCGGCGGCCCGCAGCCGCTCGCCGATGCGCAGCGCGAACGCGTTGAGGAACGACTCGTCGTACGCCTTCGTGCGCCGGCTGCCGCCGCGCGTCCGGCGCTCGGTGCGGCCCCGCAGCATGGCGGCGGTGGCCTGCACCAGCAGCGACGTGTAGAGCAGCTCGACGGCGGCCAGGTCGGCGGGGAAACCGAGCACCGTGGCGAAGCCCAGGTCGTCGGACCACACCGACTCGCACCGGTTCGCGGCCGCCACCTCCTGCACCAGCAGCGCCTTCGCCCCCGGGTACGGCGGCTCGGTGCCCAGCCGCACGCCGCCGGGCGCGTCGCCCCGCTCGGCCGCCGCCTCGACCAGGGCCGCGTCGATGCTGTGCCGGGCCATCAGCTCCTGCGCCTTGCCGGTCAGCGCCTCCGCCTCCGCCGGGAAGGTCGTCGACTCGGCCTTGGCCAGCAGCGCCCGCACCCGGTCGAGCATCCGCGACCCGCTGCCGCCGCGCCCGACGGCCGCGGCGGGGGCGGTCACGCCGGGCGGCGGGCGCAGCACCGCGATCGGCGGCAGCCCCTCCACCAGCGCCAGCACGTCGACGGCGGCGCGCAGGGCGGCGATCCGGTCGGTGCCCTCCCGGGCCGCCCAGGCCGTCAGGTGTCGCCGGTCGTCGTCCCACCACACGGCCGCGTCGAGGCCGGCGAGCTGGTCGTCCCACCAGAGCGGCACCGGCTCGGGCTGGACCCTGCGCTGGGCGGCGGCCAGGTCGGCCACGAGCCGCCCGGCCGCCGGGCCGAGCCGGCGGGTCGCGATGCGGACCAGGTCGACGGGCTGCCAGCCCCGGGGCCAGAGCCGGCCCACGCCGCGCACCAGGCGCGCGGTCAGGGCCGCGTCGACGGCCGCCGGCCCGTCCGGCACGCCGCCGCCGACCACCAGGCGGTCCAACTGCCGTTCGGCGGCGCGCACGTCGGTGCCGCGCGCCGCCGCGAGGGCGTCGGCGACCAGGGCCTCGGCGTCCAGGGCGTTGGCGTCCGGCACGAGCTGCTCCTCAGGGTCGGGTGGCGCAACGTCCGCTGGCCGGGGCGGAGCCGGTCGACAGGTTCGGCCGGGAACCGGTCCGCCGGGAAACCGTACCGCCGCAGCAGCGCCGGCCGGGCGGGAGCGCCCCACCGCCGGTGAAATGACCGCCGGACGCCTCATCCGCAGCGGGTCGCCGTCCGTATCCATCCGTGCACGGGTGCGGAATCCGCCCGTGCGCCGACAGCGGATCGACGGGACGGAGCGCGAGTTGTCGAGTCGTACCCATGGCAGGTCCGGCCCGGGCGGGCACCGCCGGCGGCGCGCCGCCACCCGGAACGGGCCGCTGGTCGCGTGCGTCGCCCTGGCCGTGGTGGCGCTGGCGACGGCCGGCGCCGGGGCCGTCCGCCGGGGCGGGCCGGACCAGGCGGGCCGGCCGGTCGCCGCCGCGGGGGTCGCCGCGCCCACCCTCGCCGCGCCGACCACCCGGGCCCCGGGCCGGTCCGCGACCCCGACCGCGCAGGCGCCGGCCGACATCACCTTCCCACCCCGGGGTACGGGCGACTTCCGCGCCGCCACCCTGCGGGGGGCCGTCGCCGGGCGCTCCGGTGAGCTGCTGCGGTACCGGGTGACCGTGGAGGAGGGCATCGACGGCGTCGACGTGGAACGGTTCGGCCGGGAGGTGGGCGCGATCCTCGCCGACCCCCGGGGGTGGACCGGGGCGGGCCGGTGGCGGCTGCAACGCGTCGGCCCGGGCGACCCGGCCGACTTCACCGTCGCGCTCACCACCCCGGTGACCCGGGGCGTCCTCTGCGGGGACGTCACCGACCACTACACGTCCTGCCGCAACGGCGACCGGGTGGTGATCAACGTGGCGCGCTGGGCGGGCGGCGTGCCGCAGTTCGACGGCGACCTGGCCTCCTACCGCCGGTATCTGCTCAATCACGAGGTGGGCCACCGGCTCGGCCGGGGGCACGAGCTGTGCCCGGGCGCCGGGGGTCCCGCCCCGGTGATGCAGCAGCAGACCCTGGGCCTGCACGGCTGCCTCCCCAATCCCTGGCCCGAGGTGGACGGTGCCGTCTTCACCGGCCCGCCCGGCCAGTACGACGACCCGGTGCCGGCCGGCTGGTGACGGCGTCCGCCCCGGCGGCCGTCCGCCGGGCGGGCGTACCGCCGCCACGGTGGGTGAGTGCGATCGGCGGGGATGCCCGTTACGCTGGGGGACGACCGGCACCTGCCTTCTGCTACGAGGGATCGCTGCCGGCGGCCGATCAGGGGAGTTCCCGTTGGGCCCCGTCACACCACTGCCCGTTTCGCCACCGCCCCCCGGTGGCCTGTCGATCGGCCCGCTCACGGTCGCCGACGGCCGGGGACGACTCGTCGTGACCGGGGAGATCGACATCGCCACCTCGGGCGAGCTGGCCGTGGTCCTCGCCGCGCTGCTCGACGGCGCGCCGCCGGCCGCCCTGGAGCTCGACTTCGGCGGCGTCCGGTTCCTCGACTCCTCCGGCATCCTGGTGCTGCTGCGGGCCCAGGGCCGGGCCGCCGACCTGGGCTGCCGGCTCACCCTCGCCGACGTGCGGCCCACCGTCCACCGGGTGCTGGAGATCACCGGGGTGCTGGAGCTGCTCGGCCTGGGCGTCTCCGCCGAGGCCGCTGACGACCCCACGCCGGCCCGCTGACGGCGCGACGCCCGGTCAGGGCACGTCCACCAGCTCGCCGGTCTCGATGAGGTCGCGGGCGACGTCGAGCAGCTTCACGTTGAGCCGTTGGCTGGCCCGCACGAGCAGCGCGAACGCCTGTTCCCCGGTGAGCCGGTGCCGTTCCATCAGGATCCCCTTCGCCTGGCCGATCAGGTCCCGCACGTCCAGCGCTTGGGAGAGCTGCGCCAGCTTCCGGGCGTTCCCCATCGCCACCGCCGCGTGCGCGGCGAAGAGCACCCCGACCCGCTCCGACTCGTCGGTGAACGCCCCCGGCTCACGCGCGTAGAGGTTCAGTGCGCCGAGGCTGTCCCGGGCCAGGTAGAGCTGGAACGACAGCATGCTGCGCACGCCCAGCCCGTCGATCCGGCGGACGAACTCCGGCCAGCGGGTCTCCGCGGCGACGTCGGGCATCCGCACGGTGCGGTGCTCGAAGAGAGCCGTCAGGCAGGGCCCCTGACCCGTGTCGTACTGCGCCTGGTCGACCCGGCGTACCAGATTGCCCGTCGCCGCGCTGGTCACCACCCGGTGCCGGCCCTCGACCTCGGTGATCGCGGCGTGCCAGGCGCCCGGCACGGTCCCGACGGCGCACCGGACGATCCCGTCGAGGGTGGCGTCGAGGCCGGGTTCGTCCTGGAGGACGCGGGCGGCCTCGGCGAGGCGGGCGGCGAGGGCGTCGTCCGGGCCGGTGGCGCGGGGTCGACGGCTCGACGTGGCCCTGATCCGGCGTGGCCGGACCGGGTCCGGGCGGCTCTCGACGTTCACGACGACCCCTTCCGCCGCCGTTTCCTTCCGCGCCGACGGCCCCGGACCGATACCCGGGCGGCCGTCCGGCCAATCCCCGGCGACCCACCGCCGGCGGACGCCCGTCGGCGTCAGCGGGCGCCGCCCGCCTCCCCGGCCTCCCGCCGGGGAAAGGACGCCCAGATGTGCTTCGTGTCGTGGGTGGCGTACCAGCCGACGTCCAGGGAGAAGGCCCGGGCGAGCTGGAGGCCGCGGCCGCCGGCCCCCAGCGGGCGGGTGTCGGCCAGCTCGGGCACGGTGGTCAGGTCGTGGTCGGCGACGTCGAGGATGAACAGGTCGTCGTCGCGGAGCAGCCGGACGGTGGTGGGCGGCAGCCCGTGCAGCAGGGCGTTCGTGGCCAGTTCCGTGGCGACGAGCACGATCCGTTCGGGAATGTCGTCGAGCTCCTCACCCTCGGCGAGCGCGTGGCCGGTCAACGCCTCGTGCAGCGAGGCGCGCAGGCCGCGCAGCTCCGCCCCACTGGCCAGGGCCCAGGTCCGCATCTCGACGGCCCGGGGCGGTGGCGGCGACGTCCGCAGCGATCCCATGACCGGGCAGTACCCTGCGTGCTCGTCGTTCACACGGCCCCCCGGCCGGGCCCCGTCGCCCGACGGGCCCGGCCGGGGGGCCGCGGTCAGGCCAGCGGCTTGCCGCCGGTCACCCCGAGCACCTCGCCGGTGACGTAGCTGGACTCCTGCGAGGCGAAGAAGACGTACGCGGGGGCCAGCTCGGCCGGCTGGCCGGCCCGGCCCAGCGGGACGTCCTGGCCGAACGACTCGACGGCCTCCTCCGGCATGGTGGCGGGGATCAGCGGCGTCCAGACCGGCCCCGGCGCCACGCAGTTGACCCGGATGCCCCGGTCGGCCAGGTTCTGCGCCAGCCCCTTGGTGAAGTTGACGATGCCGGCCTTGGTGGTGGCGTAGTCGAGCAGCTGCGGGGAGGGCTGGTACGCCTGGATCGACGCGGTGTTGATGATCGTGGAGCCGGGCGCGAGGTGCGGCACGGCGGCCTTGCAGAGCCAGAACAGCGCGTACAGGTTGGTCTTGAGGACCCGGTCGAACTGCTCGGTGGTGATGTCGGTGATGCCGCCCTCCTGCGCCATCTGGTGTGCGGCGTTGTTCACCAGGATGTCCAGCCCGCCCAGCTCGTCGACGGCCCGCCGGACGATCTCCGCGCAGTGCTCCTCCTCGCGGATGTCGCCGGGCACGGTGACCACGGTGCGGCCGGCGGCACGGACGAGGCGGGCGGTCTCCTCGGCGTCGTCCTTCTCCTCCGGCAGGTAGGTGATCAGCACGTCCGCGCCCTCCCGGGCGAAGGCGATGGCCACCGCGCGGCCGATGCCGGAGTCCCCGCCGGTGATCACGGCCCGCTTGCCGGTCAGCCGGCCGGTGCCCCGGTAGCTGTCCTCGCCGTGGTCGGGGGTGTCGGGCATCCGTCCGGTCCGCCCGGGGGCCGACTGCTGTCCGCCGGTCTGCTCGTCGGGGGCGGGAAACTGCTCCTGGGGGTCCTGCCTGTCGTACTGGTCGTGGGTCACGGCCGCATCCCTTTCCTCCGGGGCCGGTGGTACACCACTGGACTTCCCCGGTCGGACACGCCCAATCACCTCACCTGATGACAATCGCGGTCCGGCCGGGCGGCCCGGGCGGCAGGGGGGCGCTCACCCGCCGTCGTCCGGACCGCTACCGTGTTCCGTGTTCCGGCCGGGGCGAGGCAAGTCCAGGGGCAGCGGGACGGGTCGACCGGCGTAACGGCGTGGACACACGTGGGGCACCGCAGGGTGCGCCTCCGGGTCCATGATGTTCGTCGGTTGTGCAGACACCGGTTCACGGACCCGACGGGGAAGAAGACGATGACCGCCAGTACGAATGCTCCGAAAGTCAGCGTGGTGGTGCCGGCCTACAACTCGGGCCCGCACATCGAGAGGCTGATCGCCTCGCTGCTGCGCCAGTCGCTGCCGCCGGGGGAGTTCGAGGCGGTCTTCGTCGACGACGGCTCCACCGACTCGACCGGGGCCCGGCTGGACGAGCTGGCCGCCGAGCACCCGCACATCCGGGTGGTGCACATCGAGAACTCCGGTTGGCCGTCGCGGCCGCGCAACGTCGGCGTGGCCAACGCCCGCGGCGAGTACGTCTTCTTCTCCGACGATGACGACTGGTTCGGCGACGAGGCGCTGGAGCGTCTCTACGCGTACGCCGTCGAGAACGACGCGGACATCGTGATCGGCAAGATGGCCGGCCACGGGCGCTCGGTGCCGCGTGAGCTGTTCCGCCGGGACCGCCCCGACGCCACGCTGGACAACGCGCCGCTGATCGACAGCCTGACGGCGCACAAGCTGTTCCGCCGGTCCTTCCTCGACGGGCACGAGATCCGCTTCGTGGAGGAGAAGCGCCGGCTGGAGGACCACCTCTTCGTGGTGCGGGCCTTCCTGCTGTCCAAGCGCACCTCCGTGCTGTCGAACTACGTCTGCTACCACCACATCCGCCGGCAGGACGCCGGCAACGTGACGGCGCAGGGGCTGGACCCGGCGGGCTACTACGCCAACCTGCGCGACGTGCTGGACGTCGTCGACGCGCACACGGAGCCGGGGCCGCTGCGCGACAGGCTGCACCGGCGCTGGCTGCGCAACGAGATGGTCAGCCGGCTGCGCGGCAAGCGGTTCCTCGGCGAGCCGGCCGACTGGGTGGAGCAGGTGGCGCTGGAGTGCGGCAAGATCATCCGGGAGCGCTTCGCGCCGGGCGTGGCCGCCGGGCTCCCGCCGCTGCAACGGGCGATCACGGCCCTCGCCGCGGCCGACGACCTCGCCGGGCTGCGCGAGCTCGCCGAGTGGGAGACGGGCGTCCGGGTCCGGGCCCGGGTCGACGGGCACCGGGTGGACGGGACGGTCCTCACCGTCGACGTCACCGCGCACCTCGCGTCCGGCGACCAGCCGGTGACCCTCACCGCCTCCGACGGGCGTTACGAGATCGTCCTGCCCGTCGACCTCGACCCGGAGGTCCTCGACGTCACCGCCCGCCGGGCCATGACCCGGCTCGACGTGGTGGCCCGGCGCAAGGAGGGCGGCGAGGAGTGCTTCCTGCCGGTCGAGTTCCGGGTCGAGGACGAACCGGTCCCCGACGCGGGGCCGGGGCGGGTGCATCTCGTGCACCACGCCACCGCCACGGTGGACTTCGCCACCCTGAACGGGGGCCGGACCGAGGGCACCTGGCTGCTCAAGGCCCGCCTCACCGAGAACGGGTGGACCGAGGACACGCGGCTCCCGCTGACCTTCCGGTGCGCCGCCGACGGGGCCCCGCCGGCACGGGTCGTCCCCGCCGCGAAGCAGAAGCCCGCCCTGCACCAGCGCGTACGCAACCGCCTGCGCCGGGTGGCCAGGCGGCTGCTGGGCCGGTAAGGAAGGGCCCCCTGTTAACGCATTCGGCATAGCAGGGTTCCCCTCTCACCTCTTCGTGGACCGGAGGGCATCCCGTGGGCGGATGAACCGTTTCGCCGCTGCCCGCGTAGTCATCGTCAGCGCCGTGCGGCGTCCGGCTGGGCGGCGGGGCGACGGGCGCGGCGTCGACGATCCGAGGTGTCCCGGTGGCGGGGCGACGGGAGGACCACCATGACCAGCGACCCGCGGCCCGGACGACGGACGTTGCGCCGGGCCTGGGGGCTCACCCGCTCACTGGCCATCTACCACGGCCAACCGCACAAGCACCGCCGGGCGCTGGAGCTCTACCGGGAGTTCCTCGGGCCCGGGGACGTCGGCTTCGACATCGGCGCCCACGTCGGCGGCCGGGTGCGCACCTGGCGGCGGCTGGGCGCGCGGGTGGTCGCGGTGGAGCCGCAACCCGACTGCCTGCGGGCCCTGCGCCTCTTCTTCGGCCGGGACCCGGACGTGACGATCGTGCCCGAGGCCGTCGGCGCGCACGCCGGGACGGCGCGGCTCGCCCTGTCCACGGCCACCCCGACGGTCTCGACGATGTCGACCGACTGGATCGAGTCGGTCGCGGCGGACGACAGCTTCTCCCGGGTCCGCTGGGACCGGTCGGTCGAGGTCGACGTGGTGACCCTCGACGACCTCGTCGCGGCGCACGGCGTGCCCGCGTTCTGCAAGATCGACGTCGAGGGCTTCGAGGTGGACGTGCTGTCGGGGCTCAGCCGGGCCCTGCCCGCGCTGTCCTTCGAGTATCTTCCCCCGGCCCACGACGCGGCCCTCGCCGCGCTGGCGATCGTGGACCGACTGGGCGGCATGGCCGGCGGGTACCGTTACAACTATTCGCCGGTGGAGACGATGCGCTACGCCAGCGAGGAGTGGCTCGACGCGGCCGGGCTGGTGCGGCTGCTGGAGCGGTTCCGCCCGGCGGGCCGCTCCGGCGACGTCTACGCCCGGCTGAGCAGGGCCTGAGGCCGGCCCCGGAGCGGGGTCAGCACGGAACGTAACCGCCGGCCGATCCGTTCGGTGGAGTGAGATTCGCTCCGATGGTGGTGCGTTCCGTCGCCGGGATCATGTCTGATGGCGATCGGCCGGATTCCGGCGGGGCGCGGGGTGGTGAGGCGGTTGCGCCTCTTACGGTGTCCTCGGCATGCCGGCAGGTGGACGCTGCCGGGGCCGACCCGGTGGCGCGATGCGGGCGCTTACAGGGGGTTGTCTCGATGCGTGTTCGGAGCCGCGTCATCGCGGGTCTGGTGGCCGGGACTGTCGTGTTGATCGGCCAACCGGTCATCGCGGCGGTGTCTGCCTGGCAGGCGGGTCTTGCCGCCAAGGCGCTCGTCGTGGAAAGGCCGGGGCACACCGGGCTGGTGCCCAGCGCACCGCGCAACGACGTCCCGAGGATCACCGACGGTGAGGTCACCGACATCGAGGTGATCGGGAACCGGGTCTTCATCGCCGGCTCGTTCACCGGGATCGCCAACGTCGGGCAGACCGCGCTGGCGCAGCGGTGGCTGGCGTCGTACAACATCGACACGGGCAAGGTGGACACCGCCTTCCGGCCGACGTTCGACGGGGCCGTCGAGTCGGTCGAGGCGTCGCCCGACGGCTCGGCGCTCTACGTGGCCGGCACGTTCAACACGGTCGGCGGGCTCACCAAGCGCAAGGTCGCCCGGCTCGACCCGGTGACCGGCGCCCCGGTCGCCGGCTTCACCGCGCAGGGCAACGGCCGCGGGACCGCCCTGGCCGTGACCAACGACGCGGTGTACGTGGGCGGCCAGTTCACCAAGATCAACAGCACGAACCGCACCGGCCTGGCGGCGCTCAACCCGACGACGGGAGCGGTGGACACCGGCTTCGACCTGCAACTGTCCGGCGGCATCGGCGTCGGCGGCATGCTCACCGTGCAGCAGCTCAAGCTGACCCACGACGGCGCGAAGCTGATGGTCGTCCACACCGGCCGGCAGATCGCCGGCCAGGACCGTTACGGCGTCGGCCTGATCGACACCGCCGCCAAGACCCTGCTGCCGTGGCGCACCCGGCTGTGGGAGGACAACCTCTCGTTCGTCGGCGGCATCCAGCGGGCCTTCGGCGGCGACATCGCGCCGGACGACTCGTACTTCGTGGTCACCAGCGGCTCGGGCGGCGACCGCCCGCCGATCAACGACACCGCGATGGCGTTCCCGGTGGCCGGCGGCGACAACGTCGAGCCGATCTGGATCTCCCGGCACTTCGACAGCATCTACTCGGTCGCCGTCACCGAGGCGGCCGTGTACGTCGGCGGCCACTTCAGCTGGCAGGAGTCGCCGACCGCCAACGTCCCGTGGCCGGGCCTGGACAACGTCGGGTACGGCACGGGCCAGGGCCTCAGCGGCTACGGCCTCGGCGACCAGGTGGTCCGCCGCGACCACCTCGGCGCGCTCGACCCGGCGACGGGCACCGCCCTGGAGTGGAACCCGGGTTCCAGCTCCTACGAGGGCGAGAAGGCGATGCTGGCCACCCCGCGCGGCCTCTTCGTCGGCGGCGACGGCAACACCAAGGGCGGCCAGACGGTGGGCCGGGTCGGCTTCTTCGACCTGGGCCGGGTGCCGGCGCCCTCGGCGGTGGAGACGACGATCGACACGCCCATCGAGGGCCGGGTGAAGCCCGCCAACGGCTCGTTCACCATCGAGGGCCAGGCGACCGCGCCGTCCGGCGTCAAGAAGGTGCAGGTCGAGATCCAGAACCGCGGCTCCAAGAAGTACCTCCAGCCGGACCTGAAGACGTGGGGCTCGTCCGCCGTCATCGTGTCGACCCTGGCCAGCCCGAACGCCACCTCGACCATGTGGTCGCTGGCCGTCTCGCTGCCCGTCGGCGAATACCAGATCCAGGCGAAGACGTTCGGTCGCACCAGCAGCGAGACCGACGCGACGAAGGCCGTCAAGAAGATCGAGACGTTCAGCTTCGACGACCTGCCCCCGACGACGAAGATCAGCGCGCCGGCCGCCGGCCTGCTCGCCACGAAGACCTTCGTGGCCACCGGCACCGCCACCGACGACAAGGGCGTCGAGGCGCTGACCTACTCGTTCCGCACCCCGGACAACCACTACCTCCAGGACGACGGCACGGTCGCGCCGGTCTACAACACGTTCCGCACGGAGCCGGACGTGATCGGCGCGGTGTCGACCACCTGGCAGGTCGAGGTGACCCTGCCGACCGAGGGCGAGTGGCGGATGACCGCCACCGCCGTCGACACCGCCGGCCAGGCCGACCTCAAGGGCGAGGTCCGCGACTGGATCATCGCGGAGGACGGGGTGGCGCCGACGGTGGCCATCACCGCGCCCGCCGCGATGAACCCGCCCACCGCCGCCGCGCCGATCACGGTCGCCCCTGGCAGCCCGGTCACCTTCTCCGGCACCGCCAGCGACGACGGCACCCTGAAGTCGGTCGAGGTCTACCTGCGCAACACCACCACCCGCGAGTCGCTGGCCGCCGACGGCACGTGGGGCGTGGACGCGGTCGCGGCGTACCACCGGGTGTCGCCGACGAACCTCAACGCCGCGTCGTACAACTGGTCGTTCACCACGGCGTCGCTCACCCCGGGCATCTACGACTTCCGGGTCCGCGCCACCGACAACCTGGGCCTGGTCACGACGAACGCCGACCTGGGCAAGCTGAGCGTCACCGCCCAGGTGCCGGGCGACGCCTTCCCGAACGGCAAGCTGAACTTCACCGGCACCGACCAGAACGTCGAGCAGCTGCACCTCGACCTGGCCGGCACCGCGACCGACGACAAGGGCGTGCAGGCCGTCCGGGTGGCGCTGCGCGACCTGGACACCGGCCGCTACGTGCAGCCCAACGGCACGATGGCGGCGAGCTTCGCCACGGTGAACGCCACGCTCGCCGCGCCCGGCGCGAAGAGCACCGCCTTCACCCTGTCGATCGACCTGCCGACCAAGGGCGAGTACAGCGTCGAGGCGTGGGCCGTCGACACGTCGGGCCAGCAGGACAGTTCGACCTCCGGGGCCACCGCCAAGTACCTCGTCTACCCGGGCGACCTCGACCCGCGCCTGGAGCCGAGCCTCAGCCCGACCAACGGCGCGGTCTTCGGCGACTCGCGGATCGTGGTGACCGGGCGCGCGGTGGACGACGTCGGCATGTCGAAGGTGGAGGTGCAGATCGTCAACGGCGCGGGCCAGGGGATGAGCTCCTCCGGCACGTTCGGTGGCGGCTCCGCCCCGTGGATCGCCACGTTCCTCACCAGCCCGGGCTCGCCGGGGTCGAACTTCGCCTACACGTCGCCGGTGGTGCCGGCGGGCAAGTACACCATCTCGGTGCGGGCGGTCGACAACTACGGGCAGCTCCAGCAGCCGCCCACCACCATCTCGGTGACCGTCAGCTGAGCTGACGTCGGTTTCACCCGGGCCGCGTCGGGGCGATCTCCGCCCCGACGCGGCCCGGCCCGCATCCGGCCGCCCGACCGGGAGCGGGCCACGTCACCGGTCGGGGGCCGTCTCCGCGGCCGGGCGACGGGGGCACCCCCGCAGGGCGTACGCGACGAGCCCGACCACCGCGAGGAGCGTCGCGCAGGCCGTCGCGGCGGTGGTGCCGGCCGGCTGGACCAGCCAGGCGGCGATCTGCAACCGCACCTGGTCGCTCGGCCCCAGCCACGGCAGGAGTGCGACGAGGGTCCAGATCAGCGGGGCGATCCAGGACAGCGCGGCGCCCAGCAGCGCGGCGCCGAGCGCGGTGAGCCCGAGCAGCCCGGCGGTGTTGCGCGCCACCACGCCCAGCGGCTCGAACCGCACGTCGGTGAGCGTGCTGACCAGGAGCAGCGCGACGACCGCGGCGGCGGCCGCCAGCACGTGCCCGGCGCGGCGGGCGGGCCAGTTGACCGACGCGGTGTGGTCGAGCGCGTCGTCGGCGCCGCCGAGCGTGGTGCCGACGGCGACCGCCGCGATCAGCGCGGCGGCGCTGACCACCCGGGCGTTGACGGTCTGCCCGTCGGAGAAGTGCGGCCAGCTCGCCCAGAGCGATCCGATCGCGCACACCGTGCCGGCCAGCGCCAGGGGGACCCGGCGGGCCCGCAGGTACAGCCGGAGCCACCTCACGGCTGCGCCAGGAACAGCAGCGAGTGGAACCGGCCGATCTCGCAGCCGAGCGCGGCGGCCCGGGCCGCCTGCACCCGCTTACGCTGCTCGTCGGAGGGCAGCTTCCGCAGCTCCCGCAGGGCGGTGTCCGCCTTCTCCCGCTCCTCGGGGGCCGACGACCCCCGACCGAGGTCCGGCTGCCCGCCGGTGAGCCAGGCGACGGCGACCGCACGGGCCAGGAAGGTCGGGTGCTCGGTCTCGCACTCCCGCCACCAGGCGGCGTCGAGCAGCGCTGCCGACAGTTCCTCGGGCGAGACGTCGGAGAAGCCGGTCCAGCCGATCGACAGGGCGTCGAAGACCAGGGTTCCGTCGTCGCGGACGTGGCTCGCGTCCGCCCGGACCGTGTTGTCGAGCAGCTGCCGGCCCTCCTCCACGCGGGTGGGTGCGGTGCCGGGCAGCTTCGCGTCGATGAGGGCCAGCGCCTCCCGGGCCGGGCCGACGACCTCGGGCAGCAGCGCGGCGTGCGCCCGGGTCACACAGACCTGCGGGCCGTCGTCGTCGCAGACCAGCTCGACGGCGACCGGATCGAGCACGGCCGACCCGGAGTATCCGCCGGTGGGCAGCAACGGCACCGCGACGGCGGCACCGACCACGGCCGGCAGCACGGCCAGCGCGACGGCGCGGCGGCCGACCGCGCCGAGCAGCAGCAGCCCGGTCGCGGCGAGGGCCGCCAGCCACAGCGCCTGGAGCAGGCTGACCGACGACGGGACCGTCATGAAGTCGTTCAACGAATTGATGCCGGGGGCCAGCAGCAGCGCCGCCGGGTCGGGCCGGACCTTCGTGAAGTTCTCGTCGTAGCCGGACATCGAGACGTAGTCGGGCACGAAGGTCAGCACGGCGAACGCGACCACCGCGAGGACGGGGGCGGTGGCCACCCGGGGCACCGCCCGGCCGGCGGCCATGCCCAGCCAGCCGGCGGCGACCAGCGCGAGCGCGCCGACCGCGGTGATCGGGATCGTCGAGACGGGGAAGTATCCGGCGCTCGGCGCCACCCAGGGGATCCCGAGGAGGAACGTCAGCAGGTAGACGGCGACCAGCGCGAGCGCGTATCCGGCGGCGAGCGGGAGGCTGCGCCGCCACCGGGACCGGACGGTGGTGCCGAACAGCTCGTCGACCCGGTGCCGTCGGTCGCGGCGTCCCAGCCAGGCGCCGCCGGCCAGCGCCAGCGGCATCAGCATCATCAGCGTGGACCGGGCGTACACCGCCAACTGCGTCCACCGCCCCGCGTACCCACCGGTGACGGTCAGCATGAGCGCGGCGCCGACGATCACCAGCAGCAGGGCGATGCCGGGGACCGCCGAGCGGCGTACCTCGATCCGCATGATCCGCCCGGTCATGCCGCCACCTGCTCCCGGTGGGTGCGCAGCAGCGCCGAGTAGCCGCGTTCGGCCGCGCTGTCCCCGGCGTCGCCGGTGCCGCCCTGCTCGGCGAGCTGCGCCGTGGTGCCCTGCCACACCAGCCGGCCCTCGTGGACCAGCACCACGTCGCTACAGGCCACGGCGACGTCCTCGACCAGGTGGGTGGAGACCAGCACGCAGCTGTCCGACCCGATGTCGCGGAGCAACTCGCGGAAGTCGAGCCGCTGCTCGGGGTCGAGGCCGACGGTCGGCTCGTCGAGCAGCAGCAGCTCCGGGTCGTTGACGATCGCCTGGGCGATCCCGGCGCGGCGCACCATGCCGCCGGAGAGCGTCTTCATCCTGGCGTCGGCCCGGTCGGTCAGGCCCACCCGGTCGACGGCCCGCTGGACCGCGCCGGGGATGTCGGCCTTCGGCATCTCCTTGAGCCAGGCCATGTACTCGACGAACTCCCGGACGGTGAAGCGCGGGTAGAAGCCGAAGTGTTGCGGCAGGTAGCCCAGCCTGCGGCGGACCCGCCGCAGGTCGGCGCGGCCGCTGACGTCCTCGCCCAGCAGGTCGAGCCGCCCGCCGGCGGGCTTCACCACGGTGGCGAGCGCCCGCATCAGGGTGGTCTTGCCGGCGCCGTTCGGGCCGAGCAGCCCGTGCACACCGGTGCCCAGCGCCAGGTCGAGTCCGTTGACCGCGAGGCGTCGGCCGGCGCGGACCGCCAGGTTGTCGGCGTGTACGGTCCACGCGTACGTGGTCGGTGCGGTCTCCGCCGCGCTGACGGCACGCATCATCATCTCTCCGTTCGTCGTGTCGTCGGCGGTGTCCGCCGACGGAGAAGGGTGGCGCCGGCCCGGGCGGCCGGGGTCGCCGGTGCCGCCCGGGCCGGTCAGCTCCGGTCTGCGCGCAGCCGGCTGTGGTCGGTGGCCCGCAGGAGCACCGCCGCGCTCAGCGCGACGGTGGCCAGCGCCCAGCCGGGCCAGCTACGGTTCTCGAGGAGGATCGGCAGCTCCTGGCCGACCAGGCTCGGGGTGATCACGCCGGCGGACCAGGCGACCGCCAGGCCGAGCGCTGCCCGGTCCACCCCGACCAGCCCGCCCAGCGCCAGGGCGCCCGCGGTGAAGGCCAGGCACGGCAGCAGCCACACCGCCGGCGCGTGCCCGGTCCACCAGCCCGCCACGGCCAGCACCGGGACGACCGCCGTCAGGATCGCGAGGGCCCGGCGCAGCAGCAGCGACAGCCCGGCGCGGGGCGTGGTGGCGATCAGTTCCCAGGCCGGATCGGTGCGTCGGCTCCACGCGGCGGCCACCATCAGCAGCGGCGCCAGCGGCGCGACCAGCAGCACCGGTGACGGCATCCGTACCGACACCAGCTCCAGCAGGACCGCGACGAGCACCAGCGCGGTGGCCGTGGCCAGCCAGGGCAGGAGCCGCGCGGCGACACCGGTGCGCCGCAGCCGCCGACGACGCACCGGTCCGGGCCCGGCGTCGAGGCCGGCGGCGATCCCGACGGCCACCCGGTCCAGCAGTTGCCGGGCGGCCGGGTCGACCGCGCCGGCCAGCAGCGCCCGGCATCCGGCGCAGGACTCCAGGTGCGCCTCGACGGCCCAGACGGTGACGTCGTCGACGCCGTCGTCGCCGTCGTCGCCGGTGGCGTACCGGGAGAGGAGGGCGGGGGTGGGGTGGTCGGTCATGACAGCGCCTCCCGGAGCGCGATGCGGGCCCGCCGCGCGTACGTCTTCACGGTGCCCTCCGGCATGCCGAGCAGCACCGAGGTCTCCCGCGTGGTCAGCCCGTCGAGCACCATGGCGCGCAGCACCCGGCGCAGGTTGGGCGGCAACGCCAGCAGGGCCTGCTCCAGGTCGGCGTCCATCCCGCCGGCCAGCGCCTCCTCCTCGGCGGCGGGGGCGACGGTGGCGAAGGTCTGCACCGCCGGGACCCGGGCGGCGCGGGCGCGGGCGCGGAACGCGTCGACCAGCCGGTGCGCGGCGATCGTCCAGAGCCAGCCGACGGCGCTGCCGCCGCCCGAGTGCTGGGCCTGGCTGGCGGCCGACCGCCACACCGCGAGGTAGGTGTCCTGGAGCACCTCGGCAACCACGTCGTCGTCTGAGCAGCGTCGCCGCAGCCGGGCGGTCAACCAGGGCGACGTGCGGCGGTACAGCTCGTCGAAGGCCCGCCGGTCGCCCCGGGCGACGCGGCGCAGCAGCGCACCCTCGTCGAGGGTCTCCAAGCTCTGTCTCACAACAGGCAAGACGATTCCCGGTGCCGCCCCGGTTTCCCAAACGCAGTGAGGCACGTCACAGCCACCGAGTACCGCCGCCGGTCCGCCGCCGGTCCGCCCCGCCGGTCCATCGCCGGGTTGCGGTGGGGTGGCCCGGGTCGGCGGGGTCGGGGAGCGGATGCCCCGGCGGCGGTGCTGTTATCGATAACATAGACGCCGATAGTTATCCGGCCCGGGGTGCCCGGTCCGGCGTCCGCGGCGGTCGGCTCCGCCGCCGAAGAGGAGACAACGATGAGACGTGCCACTTCCCGCCGCCGGTGGGTGACCGCCCTGGCGGCCGGGTCCCTGCTGGTCGGCGCCGCCGTGGGCATGTACGCCCCGGCGGGCCAGGCGTTGGAGAACGGGGTGGCCCGCACCCCGCCGATGGGCTGGAACAGCTGGAACACGTTCGGTTGCAACATCAACGAGGCGTTGATCCGGCAGATGGCGGACGCGATCGTCAGCACCGGCATGCGGGACCTGGGCTACCAGTACGTGGTGGTGGACGACTGCTGGTTCAACCCCAACCGGGACTCCGCCGGCAACCTCCAGGGCGATCCGGGGCGCTTCCCCAGCGGGATGAAGGCGCTGGGGGACTACATCCACGGCAAGGGCCTCAAGTTCGGCATCTACCAGGTGCCGGTGGACAAGACCTGCGCGCAGTACTTCGGCGGCTACCCGGGGGCGACCGGCAGCCGCGGGCACGAGGTCCAGGACGCGCGGCAGTTCGCCGCCTGGGGGGTCGACTTCCTGAAGTACGACTGGTGCTCCCCGGAGGGCTCGATCAACGACCAGGTGGCGACGTTCGCGAAGATGCGCGACGCGCTGGCGGCGACCGGCCGGCCGATCGTCTACAGCATCAACCCGAACAGCATCCACGCGAAGACGGGTCCCCAGCGCAACTGGGGCGACGTGGCGAACATGTGGCGGACCACGGAGGACATCACCAACGCGTGGAACACCGGGCAGACCAACGGCTACCCGATGGGTATCCAGAACATCATCAACGTGACCGTGCCGCTGGCGTCGTACGCCCGGCCGGGGGCGTTCAACGACCCGGACATGATGGAGGTCGGTCGGGGCGGGATGACCGACACGGAGATGCGTAGCCACTTCGCGATGTGGGCGATGATGGCGTCCCCGCTGATCGCGGGCAACGACATCCGGTCGATGAACGCGGCGACGCAGACGATCCTCAAGAACCAGAACCTGATCGCGATCAACCAGGACCCCCTCGGCCTCCAGGGGGTGCAGGTGTCCAACGACGGCACCCGTCGGGTGCTGGCGAAGAAGCTGGCCGATGGCGACGTGGCGGTGGCGCTGTTCAACCAGGGCAGCGCGACCACGACGATCTCGACCACGGCCCCCGCGATCGGCATGAGCGGCAGCACCCTCACCCTGCGCGACGCGTGGACCAACGGCACCAGCACCACCACCAACGGGACGATCTCGGCCAGCGTCCCGAGCCACGGCACGGTCGTCTACCGGGTCAGCGGCCCGGGCAGCACCCCGCCCCCCACCACGACCCCGCCGCCCACCCCGCCCTCGCCCACCCCGCCGCCCACGACGGGCCCGCCGGCGGCCGGGTGCCGGGTCGGCGCGACCGTCAACGCGTGGAGCACGGGCCTGACCGAGGACATCACGATCACCAACACGGGCAGCTCGGCGATCAACGGGTGGTCCCTGACGTTCACCCTGCCGGCCGGGCAGAGCATCACCGGCGGCTGGAACGCCACCTACGCCCCGACCAGCGGGCAGGTCAGCGCCACCAACGTCAGCTACAACGCGACGATCCCGCCCGGCGGCTCCGTCTCCATCGGCTTCCAGGCCAACCACACCGGCGACTCGGCCGCGCCGGCGGCCTTCACCCTCAACGGCAGCCCCTGCTCCCGCCCCTGAGGGAGCGTGACGGCCCGAGCCTGACGCCGGGCCCTGCCCGGTGCGCGCGTGCGTCGCACCGGGCGGGGCCGGTCACGCCCGGCGGCGGGCGACCAGCACGGCGTCGTGGATGGTGACCTCGCGGCCCTCCGGGTCGACCGTGTTCCGGGCCCGGGTCTCGGTGGTCAGCACCTGCCAGGCGGCGGGGTCGAGGGCCGAGGCGACCTCCTCGGCGGTGTACATCGCGTCCGGCAGGTGCATCCGGTGGGCGGTGGTGCGCAGGTCGCGCGGGTGGTGCCCGACGATCAGCAGCGTCCCGCCCGGCGCGACCGCCGCGGCGAGCCGCGCGAACAGCTCCCGCCGCGCCACGCCCGGCAGGTGCATGAACTGCGCCGACACCAGGTCGTACGCGCCCTCGGCCGGCGGCCGGACGCGTAGGTCGGCGTGCAGCCACTCGATGCGGTCGGCGACCTCGGGGCCCGCCGCCGCGGCGTGGGCGGCGGCCCGCTCCAGGGCGGTGGCGGAGATGTCGACCGCCGTTACCCGCCAGCCCCGCCCGGCGAGCCAGCCGGCGTCGGCGCCCTCGCCACAGCCGACGTCGAGCGCCCGGCCCGCCGGCAGCCCGGTCACCTCCGCGACGAGCTGGGGGTTCGGTCGCCCGCTCCACACCGTCGGCCGGGCGCGGTAGCGCTCCTCCCAGGCGGCCTCCTCGAACATCGTCCGCAGCCGCTCCCGGTAGGCGTCGACGGCGGCCCGGCCCTCCTCGGCGACGAGGTCGGCGTTGACCGCCGCGCCGGCGGTCAGGCCCGCCGCGGCGGAGGAGACTACCTGGGCGCGCACGTCGGCCACGTTGCCCGCGACCCACACCCCGGGCACGGCGGTGGCCCCGGTCGGGTCGGCCGGCACCTGGCTGCCGATCACCTGCCCGTCGAACTCGACGTCGACCGGCTTGCACCCCAGCGACTCCAGCACCGCGGCGCGGGCGGTGAACCGGGGCGCGACGACCACCGCGTCGAGCGCGACGACCTCGCCGGAGGCCAGCCGTACCCCGGTCAGCGTGTCGTCGGCGACCTCGACCGCCGCGACCGGGCCCGCCACGACGGTGATCTCCCGGGCGGCGAGCCGCTCGGCGTCCTCGGCGGCGAGCGTCGCGTCGTGCAGCAGGAGCAGCACGTGCGGGCTCCACTGCCGCCACAGCTCCGCCTGGTGCACGGCCGTCGGCCCGGTGGCCAGGACGCCGATGCGCCGGTCCCGGACCTCCCAGCCGTGGCAGTACGGGCAGTGCAGCACGTCGCGCCCCCACCGCTCGGCCAGCCCCGGCACGTCGGGCAGCTCGTCGACGAGCCCGGTCGCCACCAGCAGCCGCCGCGCCCGCACGGCCCGCCCGCCGTCCAGCGTGACCACGAAGCCGGTGCCCTCCCGGGCCGCCGCCTCGACCCGGCCGGCGACGATCTCGCCGCCGTAACGGGTCACCTCGTCGCGCCCGGCCGCCACCAGCTCGGCCGGCGGGGTGCCCTCCCGGCCCAGGTAGTTGTGCACGTGCCCGGCCGGGGCGTTGCGCGGCTGCCCGGCGTCCACCACCAGCACCGACCGCCGCGCCCGGACGAGGGCCAGGGCCCCGCTCAGCCCGGCCGCGCCCCCGCCGACCACCACCACGTCGTACGCCTCGTCCACCGCGCGCCTCCTCCGCTCGTCGTGCGCCCACCGTGCCGCGCACCCGGCCGAATCGACAAGAGAAGTTGCCGAAACGGCAAACTCCGACCGGGCGGGGCGACCCCGCCGAGGGGATTGCGGGGCCGCTTTACCTAGAACTACTATGCATTGCAGTTCTAGGGATAGGGGGTCGGATGCACATCACCAAGGACCTCGTCGCCGCCTCGGCGACGCCGCTCGTGCTGGGGATCCTCGCCGAGGGCGAGAGCTACGGCTACGCGATCCTCAAGCAGGTCAACGACCTGTCGGGCGGGCAGCTCGAATGGACCGAAGGGCTGCTCTACCCGCTGCTGCACCGCCTGGAGCGGCTCGGGCACGTCGAGTCGTACTGGCAGACCCCGCCCGGGGGGCGTCGCCGCAAGTACTACCGCATCACCGACCAGGGCCGGGCCGAGCTGGTCGAGCAGCACCGCCAGTGGGCCGCGGTCGTCGACGCGCTGCGCGGCGTCTGGAACACGACCCGGTCCATCAACCCGATCGCGGCGCCGGCCTGGGAGGCGGGACGATGACCCTCGACAGCGACAGCGACCTGGAGGGCCAGATCGCGCAGTGGCGGGCCTACACGCGCCGCCGCCGGGAGCTGCACCACGCCGACACCGAGGAGCTGGAGGACCACCTGCGCAGCCGGATCACCGAGCTGACCGAGGCGGGCCTGCGCACCGACGAGGCGTTCCTCATCGCCGTCAAGCGCATGGGCAGCCTCGACGAACTGTCGCGGGAGTTCGCCCGCGAGCACTCCGAGCGGCTGTGGAAGCAACTCGTGCTGCCGGGCGAGCCGGACGCGCCCGCCGCCGCCCGCACCCGCCGCGAACTGCCCGTCATGGTGCTCTGCGCGGCCCTCGCGGCGCTCGCGATCAAGGTGCCGAGCTGGTTCGGGCTGGACCTGGCCGACGACGACGCCGCCTTCTACGCCCGCAACCTGAGCCTCTTCGCGCTGCCGGCGCTGGCCGCGTACTTCGCCTGGCAGCGCCGGGTCGGCGTCCGCGTCGTCGGGGCGCTCGCGGCGCTGTTCGCCCTCGGCGCGGTCGCCGCCAACGCGTACCCGCTCGCCGCGGACTCGCAGTCCTTCGGGCTCACGGCGATCCACCTGCCGCTCGCGCTGTGGCTGGTCGTCGGCGTCGCCTACGTGGGCGGTGACTGGCGCTCCGAGCGGCGCCGGATGGACTTCATCCGGTTCACCGGCGAGTGGGTGATCTACTTCAGCCTCCTCGCCCTGGGCGGCGGCGTGCTCACGGCCTTCACCGCCGGCACCTTCCGGGCCATCGGCATCGACGCCGAGGGCTTCATCAGCTCGTGGCTGCTGCCGTGCGGCGCGATGGCGGCGGTCGTCGTGTCGGCGTGGCTGGTGGAGGCGAAGCAGAGCGTCATCGAGAACATGGCCCCGGTGCTGACCCGGGTCTTCACCCCGCTGTTCGCCGCCACCCTGGTGGCGTTCCTGGCCGCCGTCGCCTGGACCACCAGCGGCATCGACGTCGAGCGCGACGTGCTCATCCTGTTCGACCTGCTGCTCGTCGTCGTGCTGGGCCTGCTGCTGTATGCCATCTCCGCCCGCGACGCCGTGGCCCGGCCCGGCCCGTTCGACCGCCTGCAACTGGCGCTCGTCGTCAGCGCCCTGGTCATCGACGTCCTGGTGCTGGTGGCGATCACCGGCCGGATCACCGAGTGGGGCTTCAGCCCCAACAAGACGGCGGCGCTGGGCGAGAACATCGTGCTGCTGACCAACCTGGCCTGGTCGGCGTGGCTGTTCCTCGGCTTCGTCCGGGGCCGCACCCCCTTCGCCCGCCTGGAACGCTGGCAGACCCGCTACCTCGCCGTGTACGCCGGCTGGGCCTGGGTCGTCGTCCTGGCCTTCCCGCTCGTGTTCGACTTCGCCTGACCCCGTGCGCCGCCCCGCCCACTGCGGCGGGGCGGGTCACGGGGTCCAGCGGATGCCGGGGTTCACCTGGCCGGTCCAGTTGAAGATGGCCATGTTGTCCCACTGGTTGCCGGTGCCGTTGATGTTCGCCGGGTCCCACCCGTTGCCGGGGACGGCGTACCAGGTTGGCTCCCAGTAGAAGACGCCGACGGCACCGGCGTCGCGGGCGGTGTTCTGCACCCAGGAGAACTCGGTGGCCTGCCCGCTCCAGCTCGCGGGGTGGCCGGCGCAGGGCTCGCCGCCGTTGACCGAGTTCGGCTCGCCGTCGGCGTTCGCGGCGGTGAACGGGTACGCCGTCTCGGTGAGCACGACGGGCCTGCCGTAGCGGGTCCGCACGTCGGTGATGACGTTGTAGAGGTTGGCCAGGCTGCCGTGCCACATGCAGTAGTAGGACAGGGCGGTCAGGTCCCACTGGACGCCCTTGGCCCGGATGCCGTCGTAGAACCAGCGCGCGTTGGCCATGCTGTCCGCGTTGGCGGTGTGGACGATCACCTGGGTGCCGCCGTTGCACTGCTTTGTCGCCTGGTAGCCGGCCTTGAGCAGCAGGCTGAGGTTGGTGAAGTCGTTGTTGACGACCTTGCCGTCGTTCCACAGCATGCCGACGTTGATCTCGTTGCCGATCTGCACGCTGTCCGGCGTGGTGCCCTGCGCCTTGAGGCTCGCGCAGACGTCGTAGGTGTAGTTGTAGACGTCCGGCTGCAACTGGCCGATGCCGTGGCTGGCCCAGGCGGCGGGCTTGTACTGCTTGCCCGGGTCGGCCCAGGTGTCCGAGTAGTGGAAGTCGACCATCAGCTTGAGGCCCTTGGCCTTGACCGTCCGCGCGTACGCCAGCACCCGGGCCTTGTTGTTCCAGCCGCTGGCGGGGTTGTTCCAGACCCGGAGCCGGACGTAGTTGACGCCGAGGCCCTTGAGGATGTCCAGCGGGTCCCGCGCCGTGCCGGCGGCGTCGTAGTAGCGCGCGCCGAGGTCCAGGCTGCGTTGCACGCTGGAGACGTCCGCGCCCAGCATGGTGAGCGTGTTCGCGGCCGACGCCGGCGCGGGCGGCACGAGCAGGGCGGCCGGCAGGGCGACCAGCGCGAGGAACGCGGCGATCCAGGCGTGCGGGCGGGAGCGGCGCCGGGTCATCCCGACCTCCTCGGTGGCGGGCGCGGGGCCGGGGCGCGGCACCGCCGGACATCAATCGATGTCAATATATACCACAGGTGGCGGGCCCGTCAGGCGTTCCGCTCCGGGTGGTCGCCCGCCGCCGTCGGGGCGGCAGCCTGGTCGACCGGGCCCACCGCGAACGGGTGCCGCAGCCGCCGCATCGCCTCCTCGCTGCCGTCGAAGGTCACGCCCCGGTCGTCGCGGTCGTCGGCGGTCGGCGTGACGAGGAACAGGGCCGAGCGGTCGTCGTCGTGGAGAGTCATGCGGGAGTCCCGTTTCTAAAGAGGAGAACCTGGGCGGCTGCGGATGGTGCTGCCGCTTGCGCCCCAGTCGGCGCTCACATCGGCGCCCGATCACGATGCCCGGCTGCGGAGGGACCTCCTGCCGACACCGTCACCCCGCACCATACCCGGCGACGCCCCCATCCATGGCGGCCGGACGTCGCCGGCCTCAATCCGTCGAGGCTCCCACCGTCGTCGCGGACGCCCGGCCCTCCTGCCGGGCCCGGTCGAGCAGCAGGGCGAGCCGCCGCTGCCGCCGCCGACGGACGACCCGCAGCGCCAGGGCGGCCGCGACGAGAACGGCCAGCAGGGCGAGCTGCGGCCACGGCACCGCCCAGACCGTCACGGTGGCCGTGGCCTGCCGGACGTCGGCGACCGTCGCGTCGCCGAGTGCCGCCGGGGTCACCGCCACGGTCGTGCGCAGCGGGCCCAGCCCCCAGACGCCGCCGACGCTGGCCTCGGCCACGCGGCTGCCGCCGGGCAGCAGCTCCGCCACCTCGACCGTGCCGTCCCGCCCGGCGAGGCCGAACGCCTCCGAGACGGTCACCCGGCCCGTGCCGGCGGCCCACACGTTGCCGCCGTTGGTCACCGCGTACCGCAGGCGCAGCGTGCCCGCCGCGAACGGGTTCCAGGACCGGGAGTACGTGGCGGTGAGGTCGTCGACGGCCAGCGCCGCCGTGGCCGTGCCGCTGGCGCGCAGCATGACCCGGAAGCCGACCCGGCTCTCCACGGCGACCGTGCCGCCGGTGCTGGTGACCGACGCCGCGATGCCCGCCGGGTGGTCGCCCGGCGTGGCGTCGGCGGGCACGGTGATGGTGAAGGGCACCACCTTCGTCTCGTTCGCGCCGACGGTGACCGTGTCGCGCACCGAGATCCAGGTGCCGCCGTCCTTCGACGTCTCGGTCGAGGGCAGCATGTTGAAGCGGCCCTTGTCGGTGAGGTAGCCGTCGGCGGCCTGGAGGCGGAAGACCGCGGCGGCGGCGCTGAAGTTGCGCACGGCCAGGTGTTCCGTCACCACCTGGCCGGGGTCGAGGGTGCGCTCGATCCACCGCCGGCCGTCCGGGCCGTCCGGGTCGGCCGGCTGCACCGCCCAGGTCAGCTTCGGCGCGGCGGGTTCCGCGCCGGCGTCGGCGGGCGCGACCGGCACGGTGACGAGCACCGCCGCCAGCACGGCGAGCAGCCTCGGCAGCGCCTGCGGCACGGAACGGATCATCGGGCGTCCTCCGGCGGGGTGCGGGGGCGGGACCGCTGCCGGCCCCGCCCCCGCGCGCGGTCATTCGAACAGGGACAGGGTCAACGTCGAGGTGTACGCGCCCGCGGCGACGTCCGCCGGGGTGCGCAGGTACAGGTCGGCGTTGACCGAGTACGAGTCACCGGCGACCGCCCCCGAGTCGTACGTCGACATCAGCAGCTCCTGGTCGGCCAGGCCGACATTGTTGCCGGGCTGGGTCGGCTCGTCCAGGACGGTCACGACCTCCTCGCCCTCGGTCACCGAGCCGGTGGCGCCGCCGTCGATCAGCCGCGGCTTCCAGCCGAGGTGACCCGCGCTGATCGGGGCCTGCCCCGAGCTGCCGACGAAGTCGCTCGCGCTGCCGACCACGGCCCAGGCCGCGCCGGCCGGCACCTCGTCGGCGGTGCGGGTGTCGGTGACCGTCACCGTCGGCAGGGTGCCGACGAACTGGCGCACCAGCAGGGTCGAGCCGTCCTCGGACAGCGCCACCGAGTCGCCCGCGACCGACAGGGCGAGCACGCCCGGCTCCCGGATCTCCTCGATGTCGACCGTCACCCGGACGTCGGCGCCGTCCTCCGCCAGGGCCGGTGCCGGCAGTGCCGCCGCTCCGGCCAGGATGGCGGCCGCGGCGCCCGCCGCGTACAGCCGCTTACGCTTCCATGTGTTCATGCGATCTCCGTTGACGTCCGTGGTGGGTGGGGGTTGATGATCATCCGCCACAGCTCTGGGCGGAATGGTTGGCGGTGACTTCGGTGGTGACGGTGGTGCCGTCGACGGTGCCGGTGGCGCGGATGGTGGCGGTGCCGGCGGGGATGGAGGTGGCGCGGGTGGTGAAGGACTGGTAGGCGTTGGCGCCGGGTGCGACGTTGGTGACGGTGCGGGTGCCGTACGCGGTTTCGAGGGTGATGTCGACGGGTGTGGTGTGGCCGTTGGTGGCCTGGACGGCGACGTAGGCGCGGCCGCCGACGCAGCGGGTCTGCGCGCTCGCCGTCACCGGCAGCTCGGGCTGGGCGGTCGCGGCCGCGAACTTCCAGGAGTCGAGCTCGAAGAGGTCCGTGCCGGTGGGGCCCGAGTAGGTGAAGTAGACGTCGTGCACGCCGCTGACGCCCTGGAGCGCGGCGGTCACCTCGGCCCACTCGCCGACGGGGGAGTCGACCTCGACCGTGCCGACCACGGGGCCCGCCACGTCGTCCAGGCGCACCTGGATCCGGCCGCCGGCGGCCAGCGCCCGCACCTTGGCCGTCACGCTCGCCGCGCCGGCCGTGCCGAAGTCGACGGACGACAGCGCCGTCCAGTCGCCGTTGTCGATGTCACGCACCGCCAGGTTCGGCGCGGAGGTGCCGAACTGGGCGGAGCCGCCGTCGACCTTCGCGGTCGCGATGCCCTTGCTCCAGCCGAACGTCTCCGCCTCGAACACCCGGTACGGGTCGAAGTCCCGGACCTGGTCCACGCCCGCGTAGGTGCCCACGACCTGCTGGATCGTGCCGTCCGGGTTGAACGTCAGCTCCTGGATGTGCGGGCTGCGGTAGCCCTGCGTGGTGTTGCCGTTGATGCGCTTGTTGAGCGTCGGGGCGTGGTAGGTGAAGTAGTACTTGCCCCCGAACTCGAACACCGACTGGTGGTTGTTGCCACCGGTGCCGGCGCCGAAGAACTGCGACTGGTTCGGGAACAGCACGCCCGCGTAGGTCTCCTTCGGCCAGGACATCGGGTCGTCCGAGATCAGGTAGCCGATCTGGCCGCCGCCGGGGTAGCCGGGCAGCGGGGTCTGGTTGCCGCCGAAGTCCGCCCCGCCGAAGTGCGACGAGTACGACAGGTAGTACTTGCCCTGGCGCTTGAAGACCTGGGCCGCCTCGAACGAGACCGGGGTGTCGACCACCACGGCCGAGCCCTGGGTCGAGACCATGTCGTCGCCGAGCCTGATCGCCCGGATGTTCTTCGGGTTGTTGAAGCGTTCGGCGGCCGGCATGCTCGTCGACGCGGGGCCGCCACCGAAGTAGAGGTAGGCCTGGCCGTCGTCGTCCACCAGCGGGGCCGGGTCGAACTTCCACGCGACGTCCTCGGCGCCGGGGGTGCTGCCGTTGATCAGCGTGCTCGTCCGCTCGCTGGTCCACGGGCCGAGCGGCGAGTCACCCGTGATGACGTTGCTCGAGCCGCCGCCGTTGGCGTAGTAGAGGAAGAACTTCTCCTTCCCGTTCACCATCTTCTTGGCCATGCCGGGCGCCCACGAGTTGCCGGTGAACGGCGCGACGCCGTTCGGGCCGGCGACCTGGATCTCGCCGTGGTCCGTCCAGTTCACGAGGTCCTCTGAGGAGATCAGCGTGATCTGGTTGATGTTGCCGTAGTTGATGCTCGGCGAGATGCCCGTGACCGGGTCGGGCGCGTAGCCCTGGGTGTCGTTGGTCAGGTACAGGTAGACCCGGCCGTCGTGCACGAAGCCGAAGCCGTCGGCGCCGAACTTGTGCCCGATCAACGGGTTGTGCTCGCCGGGCAGCTTGCCGACGACCTCGATGGTCCTCGACGGCGGCGGGGGCGGCGGCGCGCCGATCACCGACACGTCGTCGAGCTTGAAGTCCATGAGGTGCAGGGCCGGGTCGCTGGACGGGGTGCTCGTCCACGGCGTCTCGAAGAAGATCCGGGCCGTCGACACGTTCTGCGACGCGGGGATGGTGAACGTCCCGTTGAACTGCGCCCACTGCCCCTTCGTCGCGGTCACGCTGACCAGGTTGGTGTAGGTGGACCCGCCGTAGTGCATGGTGGCGAAGAACTGCTTCGTCGCCGGCCCGGCGGCGTTCTCGTACTTGATCCGGGCCGTCAGGGCGTAGGTCTGCCCCGCCTGCACCTTGCCGCTGAGGTCCTGCATCGGCCCGGAGCCGGTCGTCGCCCGGCCGGTGACGAGCGCCGCGCCCGACCCGGCGTAGGCGTCCGACGTCGCCGACAGCGTCGCGCCGTCGGTCGAGTTGCCGTTGTTCACGAACCAGTTGGCGACGCCGGCCTCGAACCCGCCGTTGACGATGAGGTTCTCCTCGGCGGCCTGGGCCGGCGCCGACGCGGCGGCCAGTCCCGCGGCCAGCATGACGCCGACCGCCGCGATCGCGGTCACCCGTCGCCGGGCGGCCCCTCGCACGCGTTGTCTCACTCGGTGTGCTCCTTCGTTCGGACGTGCACGTGGTGGTGGTACGCCGGTCCCGTCTCGGACCGGTCGGCTATGCGCCGCAGCTCTGGGCGGGGTGGTTGGCGGTGACTTCGGTGGTGACGGTGGTGCCGTCGACGGTGCCGGTGGCGCGGATGGTGGCGGTGCCGGCGGGGATGGAGGTGGCGCGGGTGGTGAAGGACTGGTAGGCGTTGGTGCCGGGTGCGACGTTGGTGACGGTGCGGGTGCCGTACGCGGTTTCGAGGGTGATGTCGACGGGTGTGGTGTGGCCGTTGGTGGCCTGGACGGCGACGTAGGCGCGGCCGCCGACGCAGCGGGTCTGCGCGCTCGCCGTCACCGGCAGCTCGGGCGCGGCCCGGAGCACGCCGAGCCGCGCCAGCTGGAAGCTGAGCGACCGCTCCGGCGCGTCGATCTGGTTCTGGGTGCCGAACCGGCCGGCCCGGGCGGCCTTGGCGGTGGCGAGGGCGGCGCGCATCGCCGCCCAGGCGTCCGCCGGGTAGTGACGGCTGTCGAGCGTCTCGGCGTGCGCGATGGCCGCGTCGAGCGCGTCGGTGTCCAGCGGCAGGCCCTGCGCGGTCAGCGCGTCGCTGAGCAGGTAGTGGTCGAAGTCGACCCGCCCGCCCGTGGTCTGCGTCGCGTAGTTGAACAGCCCGACCCGGTGGCCCATGAAGTGCGCGAGGCTGCCGTCGAGCGTCTGCGGGCCGACCCGGCTGCCGAGCTGCGTCCAGGTGAGCCCGTCGAGGCTGTAGTAGAAGGTGGTCCAGAGCTGCCCGACCGGCGCGGCGAAGTCCAGGTCGGCCTTCACGTGTACCACGGTCGCGTCGCCCAGCGGCACCGTCGTGCCCGGCAGGAAGCTCTCCAGCGCGGCCTGGTCGAGGTCGACCGCGAACGGCTGCCCCCGGTTGACCACGCCGAGGGTGTTCCGGCCGTCGACGCGCTTGACCGCCACGTACGAGAAGCCCCGGTTGTAGGCGGCCAGACCGGCGACGTCGCCGTCGCGCATGCCGGAGATGTCCATCCGGGTCTCGGCCGACTGGCGCGGGCCGAAGGTGCGCTGCGACAGGGTGTTGCGGGCCTCCTCGAACCAGGCGAGCTCGGCCCGGTTCGACAGCTTCGTGTAGACGTACTCGCCGGTGACGACCTTGCCGGTGGTCAGCCGCAGCCAGCCCTCCCGGTCGGTGAGCGACCAGTACCGGTTGTCGGGGGCGTGGTTCCACTCCCAGGCCAGGTCCAGCCGCGAGCCGTTCGGGGCGATCTCCGTTTCGGTCGGGTACTCGGTGGTCACCGGCTGCCCGACTACCGAGACGTCGTCGATCAGGTATTCCACGCTGGACGACGCCGGCTGCGGGTTGCCCCACGGCGTCTCCACCGCGAACTTGACGTTGGCGAGGTTCGCCGTCGCCGGGAACGTGTACCGGCCGGTGACCGTCGTCCACTGCCCGGCCGGGACGGTGCCGAAGGCCATCACCTGCACGCCGGAGCCCCAGTCGGCGGCCAGGTTGAACCGGACGCTGGCCGGGCCCGAGGTGTACTTGATCTTCGCCGACACCGTGTAGGTCACACCGTGCTGGAGCTTGCCGGCGAGATTCTGGTGGGGGCCGGAGCCGTTGAGCGTGCGGTTGCCGACCCGCAGCGCCGCCGCGCCCGAGGCGGCGTCGGCCGGGTCGAGGGCGAGGGCGGCCCCGAACTGCGCGGCCCACGGCGAGACGCCGCCGGACTCGAAGCCGGCGTTGCCGAGCAGCTCGACGCCGAGGAGCGACTCGTCGAGGTCGGGCGGCGTCGGGATCGTCCACTCCTCGTCCTGGTACGCCTTGTGCGGCGCGTCGTTGGCGAAGTCGTCCGAGGCGACGATGCTCTTCTGCCGTTCGAGGGTCTCCTCGGCCGGGCTGAGCCGGATCGGCTTGTCGAACAGGCCGTCGACCGGCACGACCCCGTTGTTGCCGAACGTCGGCCACCCGTCGGACCAGGTGGCCGGGATGAGCGCGGGGATGCGGCCGATCGGGAACGTGTCGCGGAAGAACATCCCGTGCCAGTCGGTCCCGCCGCCGGCGCGCGCGACCGGCACGAGGCTGCCCTGGGCGAAGCCGTTGGAGTTGAGCACGCCGCGCGCCTCGTAGGTGTTGCCCCCGCCGGCCGAGGTGTACCGCCCGAGCAGGTCCTTGGAGCGGAACATGACGACCTGACGCCCCTGGCCGGAGGGCCAGGTGATGATGACGGCGTAGTACCAGCCGTCGATGTGGTAGAACTGCGCGCCCTCGAACAGGCCGCCGATGAACGGCTGGCCGGCGTAGTCGGCCGCCGTGAAGATGTTCGGGTAGTCCTGCTCGATCGCGGTCAGGCCGGCATTGAGGCGCACGGCGCTGGTGCCGCCCGAGCCGTAGAAGATGTAGGGCGTGCCGTCGACGTCGAAGAAGAGCGACGGGTCGTGCAGGCCACGGCCGAGGGCGGTGCGCTGCCACGCGCCGTTCTCGATGTCGTCGGTGCGGTAGATGTACGCGCCGTTGAGGTTGTTGGTGTTGAACGCGACGTAGTACATGCCGTCGTGGTAGCGCAGGGACGACGCCCACTGCCCCTGCCCGTAGGAGTTCTGGCCGTTGCGCAGGGAGAACGAGTCGCCGATGCTGGCCCGGTCGAAGACGTAGTTGACCGTCTCCCAGTTGACGAGGTCGTACGACTTCATGATCGGCGCACCGGGGCTCAGGTGCATCGTCGTGCTGATCATGTAGTAGATGTCCCGGCCCTCGTCGTTCTCGGCGGCCGGGACCCGCTCGACGCTGATGTCCGGCACGTCGGAGCGCAGCAGCGGCACGGAATATCTGCCGTCGCCCCGGTCGGTCGATGTGTGGGACGACTCCGGCGACCAGTCGTCCGCCGCCTGCGCCGCCGTGCCGGTGGTCACGAGGCCGGCGCACAGCAGGAGCGCTCCCACCGCCGCCAGCGAGACCCGTCGTAGCCCTCCGGAGGCACCACGACTCACGGTTACCTTCATGCGAACTCCTGCCGCCAACGTAACGGGAAGCTCATAGTGTTATCGCTCACATGCGCTGTCAAGACGTTCCCGAGACTTGCCGGAAATCTTCGTGAAACAGGCGTGATGCAGCGTGGAAGCGCTCCCGAAGGGGCAGATCAGGCGCGCGGCGATCAGGTGCAAGCCGCCCACTTCCCGACGAGTCGCCTTAGTGCGACCTATCCGGCAAGAGCTGTCGATTGTCTAATATCGGGCGTGGATGTTTGCGCTAACACGATCCGGTCCACAGGGCGTCACGAAATGGCGGTGTCGTCCCCTCACAAACACCCGACCGGCGCAATTAAGAATGAGTTATGTCGATGTGCCGTTGCATTTTCCGGGGCGTCGGGCCGCCCGTCGGACGCCACCGGGGAGGGCTGACCCGGCAGCCGGCCGCCGGGCAGACTGCGAGACGGCCCGCACCGCGCGGGCCACCTCGACCCCGGGAGGCAGCAGATGACTCCGGCCCAGGCCCACCCGTCCCCCGGCGCCGCCGGCTGGAGCGACGGCGCGTTCAGCAACCCGGTGCTCGCCGGCCTGCACCCGGACCCGAGCGTGTGCCGGGTCGGCGACGACTACTACCTGGCCTGCTCCAGCTTCGAGTACTTCCCCGGGGTGCCCATCTTCCACAGCCGCGACCTCGTGCACTGGGAACAGATCGGCAACGTGCTGGACCGGCCCAGCCAACTGGTGCTGCCCGCGACGATGCCGTCGTCCGCCGGCATCTACGCGCCGACGCTGCGCCACCACGCCGGCCGCTTCTGGCTCGTCGTCACCAACTGCGCCGAGGGCGGCGGCAACCTGCTCTGCACCGCCACCGACCCCGCCGGCGACTGGTCGGATCCCGTCCGGCTGCCCGGCGTCGCCGGCATCGACCCGGACCTCGCCTGGGACGACGACGGCACCTGCTGGTGCACCTACGCCGGCATCGAGCAGGTGCCCATCGACCCGCACACCGGGCGGACGCTCGGCGCGCCCCGCCGCCTGTGGTCCGGCGCGCCCGGGGCCCAGGCCCCGGAGGCCCCGCACCTGTACCGGATCGGCGGCTACTGGTACCTGCTGATCGCCGAGGGCGGCACCGAACGCGGGCACGCCGTCTCGATCGCCCGCTCGACCGCGCCCGACGGGCCCTACGAGCCCTGCCCCGCCAACCCCGTCCTCACCCACCGGGGCACCAACCGCCCGATCCAGAACACCGGCCACGCCGACCTCGTCGAGGCGGCCGACGGAACGTGGTGGATGGTGCTGCTCGGCGTACGCCCCGGCGGCGGCACCCCCGGCTGGCACGTGCTCGGGCGGGAGACGTTCCTGGCCCCGGTGACCTGGGTCGACGACTGGCCGGTGGTGGGCGCGGTCGAGCCCGTCATGCCGGCCCCGTCGTGGCCCGCGCGCCCGGTGCCGCCCCCGCCCGTGCGGGACGACTTCGACGCCGACGGGCTGCACCCGCGCTGGGTGTCGGTGCGGTCCCGGCCCGCCGGGAGCTGGTCGCTCACGGAACAGCCGGGCTGGCTCACGCTGCGGGCGCGCGGCGCGTCGCTGGACGAGCCCGACGTCACGTTCGTCGGCCGTCGCCAGCAGCACCTGTCGTGCCGGGTGCGGACGCTTGTCGACGCGACCGGGGGGCGCGGTGGCCTCGCCGTACGCCTCGACGAGCGGCACCACTACGAGATCGAGGCGGGCGACGGCGAGGTGCGGCTGCTGGCGCGGATCGGCTCGGTGCTGTCCACGGTGGCCACCCGGCCGGTCGCGCCCGGTCCGGTGCGGCTGCGCGTCGACGTGGTCTCCCCGTCGCCCGGCGACTGGCACCCGGCCAAGGAGCCCGACGTGCTCCGGTTCGGCATCGAGGCGGCCGACGGCGCGTACGACGTGCTGGGCGAGCTCGACGGCCGGTACCTGTCCACGGAGGTCGCGGGCGGCTTCACCGGCCGGGTCGTCGGCATGTACGCCGGGGCCGGCAGCGTCCGCTTCGACTGGTTCGACTACGCCCCCGGCGATGCCGGGGGCGCGGACGGGACGCCGCCGGCCGGGGCCGGACCGGCGCGCTGACAGCGGGCGGGCCCGGAGCCGGGTGGCTCCGGGCCCGCGTCGTGCCGTGCTCAGGGGCTGGTGCAGGAGACGCCGCTGGGCGCGGGTCCGTCACCGGTGGCGGTGAACCCGAACGTGGTCGAGCCGTTCGGGGCCAACGTGCCGTTGTAGGGGGCGTTCTTGACGGTGACGCTGCCGGTGGTGCCGGTGTTGACGCCGTTCCAGACGCTGCTGATGGCCTGGCCGCTGCCCAGCGTCAGGCGCACGGTCCAGCCGTTCAGCGTGGCGGAGGTGCCGTTGGCCACGGTGACCTCGCCCTGGAAGCCACCGGGCCAGCTGTTGACCGCGCGGTAGGTGGCGGTGCAGGCGCCGGGCTCGCCGGTGGGCGGCGGGGTGGTCGGCGGCGGCGTGGTGGGCGGGGGCGTGGTCGGCGGCGCGGTGGTGGGCGGCGGGGTGGTCGGGGGCGTGGTCGACGCGAACTGGCTGAAGAACTTCCAGATCTCGCCCGAGGTCCAGGTCCGGGAGTCGTTGGGGCTGGAGGAGCCGTCCACCGGGCTGGGGGTGTGGTCGCCGTCGAAGGCGGCCCACTGCACGGGGTAGCCGGCGCGGCAGCCGGAGTAGAGGGTCGTGATGTGGGTGAGGCTGCCCCGGCTCGGCTCGCGGGGGCTCTGCGCGGTGCAGCCGTTGTTCCTGACGAACGTGTCGCGCAGCGACCGGCCCGCCGAGATGTTCAGCACGCTGTCGTAGATGCCGTGGATGCCGAAGTACGCCACCGGCTGGGTGCCGGGGTTGCAGCCGCTGAGGTTGGCCCCGGACAGGACGCTGACCGCCCGGATGACGTTCGGCCGGGCGCAGGCCACCGCGTAGCTCATGGCCCCGCCGTAGCTCCAGCCGAGCGCGAAGCGCTGCGTCGTGTCGACGCAGAGGTCGTTCTCGACCACCCGGGAGATGTCGTCGAACAGGGTCAGGTCACGGCCGTTGGTGTTGGCCCAGCCGTTGTCGATGCCCTGCGGCGCGACGAAGATCGTGCTGTTGTTCGACAGCGGCAGCAGCCCGTAGTAGCCGGCCGAGGCGACGTTGTTGGCCGAGCCGTTCAGCCAGTGGAAGCCGAAGATCAGCCGGTAGGGGCGGTTCCTGTCGTACCCGTCGGGGATCCGCAGGATGTAGCTGCGGTTCTGTCCGCTGCTGGAGATCGTGCGCGTGCCGCTGGTCAGCGTGGGGGCCTTCCCACAGCCGGCGGTCGCCGCGAGCGTGCCGTTGGTGGCGGCCTCCGCCGCCTCGCCGAGGCCGCCGGTCAGCACGCCGCCGGCGGTGGCCACGACGAGCGCCGCCGCGGCCGCGACGGAGGAGAGAACGTATCTGTGTCTCCAGTGCCTCACCATGCCTGGCTCCTTTCATCGGTCGTCCTGTGCGGGTGGGGTGGGGTCGGATCGCCGGCCGGGGCCGGGGTGGCGTGGGACGACATGGCCGTGACGCTGCCGCGCGTCGCCCTGCCCTGGGGGGCGACCGTGCCGCCCGTCGCCCTGCCCTGGGGCGACCGTGCCGCGCGTGCCGGAAGTGGTGCAGCCGTGTTAACGCTCACGCATCGATGGTCGTATGTTTTCAGAAAGTTGCGGATTCATCAAGCGATAGTTTCGATCTTGGGTCGGCGGCGCGCACGCGCGGCGCGGCGCGTGCGCGCAGCGTGACTGATCGACTACTTCTCCCGGCGGTGCAACTCCCCGGGCGGTCGGCTCCGTTCTACCTCCGTCACGAGGAGGCAGGCGACTTGAAAGCCGATGACGAACAAGCGTTCCGCGAGTTCGTGACGTCACAGATGGCGTCGCTGCGCAAGCTGGCGTACATGACCTGCGGCGACTGGCACACGGCGGAGGACGCCGTGGCCAATGCGCTGATCAAGCTCTATCCCCGCTGGCGGAGGCTGGAACGGCCCGATCTCTACGTCAAGACCATGGTCTACCGGGCCGCGATCGACGAGACCCGCCGGCCCTGGCGACGCGAGCGGTCGGTCGGCGACGCCATGCCGGACGTCGCGCTGCGGGACCCGGCCGCCGCGACCGACGAGCGGATGCGCCTGCGGGCGGCGCTCGACGCCGTGCCGGCCCGGCAGCGGGCCGCGGTCGTGCTCCGGCACTACCTGGGCCTGAGCCTGGAGGACACGGCCGGCGTCCTCGACTGCACGGTCGGCACGGCCAAGAGCCAGGTCTCCCGTGGCCTGGCGAAGCTGCGCGAGGCCCTCGCCAGCGAGCACATCAGTCTCACCGGGAAGCAGATGGAGGAGTGGACCAGTGCAGTTGCGTGATTTCGTGGACGCCGTGACGGGTGAGGAGCCGCCGATGGTCCGTACCGTCGACGACATCGTCGCGGCCGGGCGGCGGGCGGAGCGGCGGCGCCGGGCCGGTTTCGCCTCGGCGGGCGCGGCCGGTCTCGTCGTGGTCGCGGTCGCCGGCGCGTTCCTGCTGCCTGCCTTCGGCGCCGGGCGGAACACCGCCACCGCGCCGGCCGGCCCGGCGGCGGCCCGGCCGGGCGAGGCGAAGTGGCCCGCCGCCGCGCCGTTCACCTTCACCTTCCGGGGGTACGACGCCGGCATCCTGCACGTGCAGGACCCGATCGTGGCGTCCACCACCTACCAGATCGCCTCCGTCTACTCCGACCTCCACACCTCGAACGACAAGCCCGTCACGGCGGAGGAGGCCGAGGCGCAGGGCGACAGCGTCGAGCAGAAGAAGCGGGCCGCCCGGGGGAAGCCGAGCCTGTGGGCGTACCTGACCGTCTACCGGCCGGGCGCCTTCGACCCCGCCGGGATCAGGAACGGCAGGACGGTCACCGTGGCCGGGCACCGGGCCGTCGAGGCGACGCTGCCGGTCGGCCTCGACCCGCAGGGCCCGGCGGTCGCGGGCAACAAGCTCTTCGCCTGGGAGTACGCCCACGACGCCTGGGCGGCCGTCACGTCGGTCTCCGGCGACGAGGCCACGCCGAGCTTCCAGGACCTCGGGGGCCTGGTCGAGGGCCTCAGGCCCAGCAAGCCGGAGCCGGCCCCGGTGCCGTTCACGGTGGGCTACGTGCCGGCGGGCTACGTGCCGTTGCAGAGCGGCACGCACGCCATGCCCGGCCTCAGCGGCATCGCCGCGGCCCGCGCCGGTGACTACGGCGGCGCGACCTACACCAGGCCGGCCATGCCCACCACGGGCCTCACCGCGCCGTACGACCAGGCCGAGGGCGCCATCAAGGACGGGTTCCACATCTTCGTCACGCCGAGCACCAGCTCGAACCAGTCGCCGGAACCCGGCACGACGAAGTGCCACCGCAGCACCGACGGCCCCGCGCGCGGTGGCTTCTGCAACGTCTGGAGCGCCGACGGCACCGTCGTCGTCCAGGTCAGCAGCCAGGGCCTCGGCAACAGGCTGCCGCTGGCCGAGGTGGAGAAGGTCGCGCGGGGGATCACGGTCGCCGACGTCACGGACGAGTCGACCTGGACCCCGGCGGCGAAGGCTCTGCGCCCGTAGCGGGTCGGCACCTGAGGGCCGCGACGGCCGCCCGGCACAGCAGACCCCCGGGGGTGGGGGTGGGGAGCTGGAGCTGGCCCGAGCGCCACGGCGACAACGGCACTGCGCGTCACCGGCAGTGCCGTTGTCGCCGTTTCGGGTTGCGGGCCGACGTCCGGCCGGTGGTCGAAACTTTCGGGCACCTCGTTCGAAACTACCGGTTGAAACGCCCGGGGTTGTCTGTCAGCCTAGGTAACCATCGATCGATGTGAACGTTGACCAGGCCCCGTCCCGGCCCGGCTGGACCCACCACACCACCCACCACCAGGAGGTACCGACAGTGCGAGGACACGCGCACCCCCCGCCCCCGGGGAACACCAGGACCGACCGGGTGCCCCCCGGCCTCCGGGGCCGGCTGGCCAAGCTGGCCGCGGCCGGGATCGCCGCCGCCGTCGGGCTGTTCACCATCGCGGTGGCGACCGGCTCGGCGTCGGCCGCCGACAACCCGTACCAGCGGGGCCCGGACCCCACCCGGGCCAGCGTCGCGTCCGAGAACGGCCCCTTCGCCAACACGTCGGTCGCCGTCCCGACCGGCTACGGCTTCAACGGCGGCCGCATCTACTACCCGACCGACACCAGCCAGGGCACCTTCGGCGCCATCGCGATCTCGCCCGGTTACACCGCGCTGTTCTCGGTCGAGCTGGCCTGGATGGGGCCGTGGCTGGCCTCCCACGGCTTCGTCGTCATCGGCATCGAGACCAACAGCCGCAACGACTTCGACACGGCCCGGGGCACCCAGCTCCTCGCCGCGCTGGACTACCTGACCCAGCAGAGCCCGGTACGCGACCGCGTCGACGCCAGCCGGCTGGCCGTCGCCGGTCACTCCATGGGCGGCGGCGGGGCGCTGAGCGCGGCCATGCGGCGCTCGTCGCTGAAGGCGGCGGTCGGCATCGCGCCGTACTCGCCGTCGTCGAACCTGGCCACCGACCGGGTGCCCACGATGGTCTTCTCCGGGCAGGCGGACACGGTGGTCACCCCGTCCTACGCCACCGGCCTCTACAACAGCCTCCCGACCACGACGGAGAGCGCCTATCTGGAGGTCGCGGGCGCCGACCACGGGTTCATGGTCGGCCGGTCGAACCCGGTGCTGATCCGGACCATGCTGCCGTTCCTCAAGATCTTCATCGACAACGACGCCCGGTACAGCCAGTTCCTCTGCCCGCTGCTGGACTCCAGCGGCGTGGTCACCTACCGCAGCACGTGCCCGCTGCTGCCCACCCCGCCGACCAGCCCGACGGCGACGCCCACCACCACCCCGACCACGCCCCCGCCCACCAGCCCGCCCGGCGCCGCCAGCCAGATCGTCGGCGCGCAGTCGGGCCGGTGCGTCGACGTGCCCAACGCCTCCCGTGCCAACGGCACCCGGGTGCAGCTCTACGACTGCAACCGGCAGTCCAACCAGTCGTGGACGTACACCTCGACCAAGCAACTGCGGGTGTACGGCGACATGTGCCTGGACGCGGCGGGTTCGGGCAACGGCGCGGCGGTCCAGATCTACGGCTGCCACAGCCAGACCAACCAGCAGTGGAACGTCAACTCCAACGGCACCATCAGCAGCGTGCAGTCCGGGCGCTGCCTGGACGTCTGGAGCACGGCCAACGGGGCGCAGATCCAGCTCTACGACTGCCACGGGCAGACCAACCAGCGGTTCAGCCTCACGCCCCTCGCGTGACGATCGTCGTCGACGGGCTCCGGCCGGGCCGGGCGGCTGTCGCCGCCGGGCCCGGCCGCACCGTCTGACGCGGTGGCGATCGCCGGCCGGCCCCGCTCGTCCGACGAGCGGGGCCGGCCGGCTCACCGGTGAGCAATCAGGCTGCCGGCCCCTCGTCCCCGGGGGCCACCAGGATCGTCCGGCGACGCCGGGCGGCGAGGAACAACACGCCACCGGCCGCCAGCGCCGCGACGCCGATGCCGCCGATCAGCCCGGCCTGCGGCCCGGTGACCGGCAACCCACCGCCGCCGCCACCTTCGCCGCCACCTTCGCCGCCGTCGCCGCTCTTCGCGGCCAGCACCACGGCGAACCCGTCCTCGTTGTCGCTGTCGTCCGTGTCGGCCACCCGCGCGGCGACGGCGTTCGCGGGCAGCTCGGCCCGCGCAGCCTTGGCGCGGTCGTCCGTCGAGCGCTCGGCGAGGCCCTCCACCTGCACGGTCCCACCCCGCAACGTCGCCGGGGCGGTGGCGGATGCCGCAGTCGTCACCAGGTTGAACAGCTCGACCGCCGAGTAGCTCGTGTCGTTCGGGTCGGTGTCCTCGGTGGCCGGGACGAGGGTGAGGCTGTTGTAGGTGCAGATCGCCGACCGCCCGGCGTCGGAGAGCACGCACTCGGTCGGCGGGCTAATGAAGGTCACCCCCTCCGGCAGGCGCAGCGTGACCCGCACTCCGCTGACCGCCTTCCGGCCCTGGTTGGCGACCGTGTGCCGCACCGCGCCCGGCTCACCCGGGCGCAGCGTCCCGGTGGGCTCGGGCGTGCCGTCAGCCCCGGTCCGCACCGACTGCTTCACGTCCCGGGCGACCACCGAGAGGTCGGCGGCGGACCGGTCGACCAGCTCCAGCGGGAACCACCGGGTGTTGTCGGCCGGATTCGCGTCCTCGCCCGGCCCGCTGGTGACCGAGACTTCGAACCTGCCCGCGTAGGGCTCCGTGGCCCCCGCGGCGGTGGCGTCGATGGGGACGTCGACGGTCTCGCCCGGCCCCGGGATCAGCTCCGGCGACAGCTGGCAGTAGAACCCGCCGAAGTCGCCGTCGCACTCGCCCACGCCCCCTCCCGAGTGCCAGATCAGGGTGACCGGCAGGGGGTCGGGGCCCTCCTGCGGCTGGCGGACCCTGACGACGACGTCGCCCGGGGTCTCGTCACCCAGGTTGCTGATCTTCAGGTGGGCGACCTTCCGTTCGACCCCCAGCGGGATCGTCGTCCCGGAGGCGTCGACCGCGAGGTCCGGCCCCCGCCCGGCCGCCTCGGCGGGAGCGGCGGGGACGGCCACCCCGGCGAGGAGGAGCAACGCGGCGGCGACGGTTCGCGGCGGCCGCCGACGACCAAGGCTCATGACAGGACCCTTCGGAACGCGCGGGCAGTGGGGCTGAGAACACTATCGGCGATCGCTTCACTTTCGTCGATCGGCCGTCGCGTCCGTTCGGGCCGTCCGCGAGTCGTGCCGTCTCCGTCCCGCGTGACGCCTCGATGAGGTTGTTGCCAAGAGTTGGCAACTGCGCCATAGTGGCATCAGTGGGCGGGTGCTCCGGCGACGCGATGATCGAACCATCGCCGGAGGCCCGCCCGGTTCGTGCCACGACGAGGATCCGAGGAGCCGCCCCGCATGGTCAGGCCCCTGCCCGCGCGCGTGACGGCGACGGCCGTCGCCGCACTGCTCGCCGTCGCCAGTTGCTCGTCGGGGGCGACGTCGTCCGGCGGGACGGGCGACGCCGGCACGCTGGTGGTGGCCACCGCCGGTGAGCCGGACACCCTCAACCCGGTGCTGAACTACGGCGTCGACGGCGCGTCGTTGATCTTCGACGGGCTGGTCGCCCGGGACGCCGGCAACCGGCTGGTGCCGGCCCTGGCCCGCGAGCTGCCGACCGTGTCGGCGGACGGCCGGACCGTGACGGCCAGGCTGCGCGAGGGTGTGCTGTTCCACGACGGCACCCCGCTCACCGCCGAGGACGTCGTCTTCACCTACCGGGCGGTGCTGGACCCGAAGGTCGACTCCACCCTCCGCTCGGACCTGGACATGCTCGCCTCCGTGGCCGCACCCGACCCGGCCACCGTGGTGTTCACCCTGAAACACCCGTACGCGCCGTTCCTGCAACGGCTGGCGCTGGGCATCGTCCCGGCGAAGGCGTTCGCCGGGCAGGACGTCAACAAGGCGGAGTTCAACCGCAAGCCGGTCGGCACCGGCCCGTACCGGGTGACGTCGTGGACGCCGGGCGACCGGCTCGTGCTGGCGGCCAACGACGAACACTGGGGCGGCAGGCCGAAGAACCCGGGTGTCGTGGTGGCGTTCGTCGCCGACGACAACGTGCGCGCCCAGCGGATGCGGGCCGGGGAGTTCGACGCGGCCGAGCTGCCGCCCAGGCTCGCCACCGGCTTCGACGGGCAGGGCGGCTACCGGGTGCACCGGGTCCCGACCGCCGACTACCGGGGCGTGATGCTGCCCATGGGCGGCCCGGTCACCGGCGACCTGGCGATCCGGCGGGCCCTGACCGCGGCGGTGGACCGGCAGGCCATGGTGACCGGCGTGCTCGGCGGCGCGGGGGAGCCGGCGTTCGGGCCGGTGCCGCCCTCCTCGGAGTTCGCCGCGCCGTCGATCGCCGGCAGGCCCGCCGCCGACCCGGCCACCGCGACCGCCACCCTGGACGCCGCCGGCTGGCGGCCCGGCCCGGACGGCATCCGGGTCAGGGACGGCCGGCAGGCCGCGTTCACGCTGATGTACCCGGCCACCGACAGCCTGCGCAAGGAGCTCGCCCTCGCCGTCACCGCCGACGCGAAGAAGGTCGGCATCAGGGTCACCCCGGAGGGGCTGACCTGGGACGCGATCACCCCACGGATGAAGACCGACGCGCTGGTGATGGGCTACGGCACCCCGTACGACCCGGATTTCGTCTCCTACAAGCTGTTCGGCTCGGCCTTCGCCGGGCAGGGCTTCTTCAACCCCGGCTCCTACCGGTCCGCCGTCACCGACCGCGCGTTGCAGCAGGGCCGCGACAGCGCCGACCCGGCCGTCCGCAGGGCCGCCTACGCCACCTTCCAGCAGCAGCTCGCCGCCGACGTGCCGTGGGTGTTCCTCACCTACCTGCAGCACACCTACGTCGTGAAGGACACCGTGACGGGCGTGACGCCGCGGGTGGAGCCGCACGAGCACGACGTCGCCAACAGCCTCTGGTGGAACGTGCACACCTGGACGAAGCGGCCGTGACCGCGGCGACGGCCGGGCGTCGGCGGCTGGCCGGGGCCGGGGCGGTGGTCCGGCGGCGGCTGCTGGTCGCCGTGCCCGTGCTGGCCGCGACCAGCATGGGCATGTTCGCCCTCGGCGCGGCCTCCCCGATCGACCCCGCCCAGCAGTACGCGGGCGCGGCGGCGTTCACCACCAGCGAGGAGAACCTCGCCCAGCTCCGCGCGAACTGGGGAGTCGACGACCCGCTGCCCGTGCAGTACGCCCGCTGGATCGGCAACCTGCTGCGCGGCGACCTGGGCTGGTCGACCAGCCGCCACGAGCCGGTCACCTCCGTGCTGGCCGCCCGTGCCGGCTGGACCCTGCTGCTCGTCGGCACCGCCCTCGCCCTGGTCCTGGTGGCCAGCGTGCTGCTGGGCACCCTCGCCGCGTACCGGCGCGGCGGCTGGTTCGACCGGGCGCTGCGCGCCGCCGCGTACGCCGTGCAGTCGATGCCGGTGTTCTGGATCGGCCTCGCGGCGATCGCCGTGTTCGCCCTCGCCCTCGGCTGGCTGCCCGCCGGGGGGCTCACCGACATCACCGCCACCGGCACCGACCCCGCCGACGTGGCCCGGCACCTCGTGCTGCCCGTGACGGTGCTGGCGGTCTCCCAGGCCCCGTGGTTCGTGCTGTTCGTCCGCGACGCCGTCGCCGAGAGCCTGCGCGACGATCACGTGCTGGCCGCCCGCGCCCGTGGCCTGCCGGGCCGCACCGTCCTGTTCGGCCACGCGCTGCGCACCGCGCTGCTGCCGTTCCTCACCCTGGTCGGCACGCACCTGCCCGAGCTCGTCGGCGGCGCGGTCCTGGTGGAGACGGTGTTCTCCCTGCCCGGCCTCGGCGCGGTCACCGTCGCGGCCGCGCTGGGCGCGGACTTCCCGCTGCTGGCGGCCACCACCCTGGCCACCACCGTCGTGGTGCTGGCCGCGAACCTCGCCACCGACCTCGCCTACGCCGCCGCCGACCCCCGGGTACGCCTCGATGACTGACCACGGCTCGATGACTGACCTCGCCCCGCCGCCGGCCGCCACCCCGGCCCGCACCCGCCCGGCCCGCCGCCCGTCGGCCCGGTCCCGCCGTGGCCGCCTCGGCGCGGGCGCGGCCGTCGGCGTCCTCGCCGCCGCGGTGGCCGCGTGCCTGCTCGCGCCGCTGCTGTGGCCACTCGACCAGAGCGCGGTGGACCTCGCCCGTACCCGCCTCGCGCCCTCGCCCGACCACCTGGCCGGCACCGACGACCTCGGCCGCGACGTGGCGCTGCGCAGCCTCTACGGCCTGCGGGTGTCGCTGCTGGTCGGCGCGGTCGCCGCCCTGGTGGCCACCGTCGTCGGCGGCCTCGTCGGCGCGGTCGCCGGCACCCTCGGCGGCCGGGTCGACCGGGCCCTCATGCGCGTCGTCGACACCGTCGCCGCCCTGCCGCACCTGCTGCTGGGCATCTTCGTCGTCGCGATGCTGCGCCCCAGCCTCGGCGCCGTCGTCGCCTCGATCGGGCTGACGCACTGGCTGTCCACCGCCCGCATCGTCCGCTCCGAGCTGCTCAGCCTGCGCACCCGCCCGTTCGTCGACGCCGCCATCTCCGGCGGGGCCTCCCGCGCCCGGGTGCTCACCCGGCACCTGCTGCCGCACGTCCTGCCGCGGCTGGCCCTGGCCACCACCCTGATGGTGCCGCACGCCGTCTGGCACGAGACCGCCCTGTCCTTCCTCGGCCTCGGGCTGCCCCCGCACCTCGCCTCCATCGGCAACATGATCAACGACGGGCAGCGGTCCCTGCTCACCGGCGCCTGGTGGGCCAGCATCGTCCCCGGCCTCCTCCTCGTGGCGGTCACCCTCGCCCTCGCCGTGCTCACCGGCCGCTGGCGCGACCGCCTCGACCCCCGCGTCCGGGCGGAGCTGCACCTGTGACCGCCGCCGTCCGCACCGACACCCGCCGCGCGCCGGCCCTGCTGGGCGTCGACGGGCTCACCGTCCGCTTCCGCCTCCCGGCCGGCACCGTGCACGCCGTCACCGACCTGAGCCTCGCCCTGCACCCGGGCGAGCTGCTGGCCGTCGTCGGCGAGTCCGGCTGCGGAAAGTCCGTCCTCGCCCACGCCCTGCTCGGCCTGCTGCCGCGCAACGCCACCGTCACCGGCCGCGCCCACCTGCACCCGCCGGGCGGCCGTCCCGTCGACCTGGTCGACGCCGGTGAACGACACCTCGCCCGCCACGTGCGTGGCCGCGTCGTCGGCCTCGTCCCGCAGAGCCCCGCCACCGCGCTCACCCCGGTGCGCAGCGGCCGGCGGCTGCTGGAGGAGACGCTGCGCGCCCACGGGCATGCCCGCCGCGCCGCCCCCGCCGCCGCCGACCGGATCGCCGCCGCCGTCGGACTCGACCCCGGTGACCTGGACCGCTACCCCCACGAGCTGTCCGGCGGCACGGCCCAGCGGCTGGCCACCGCCCTGGCCCTCGCGCCCGACCCGCCGCTGCTGCTCGCCGACGAACCCACCACCGGCCTCGACCGGCCCCTGGTCGACCACACCCTCGACCTGCTGCGCCGCCGCTGCGACAGCGGCGCGGCCGTCCTGCTCATCACCCACGACCTCGCCGCCGCCCGCCGCGTCGCCGACACCGTCGCCGTCATGTACGCCAGCCGCATCGTCGAACACCGCCCCACCGCCGCCCTGTTCGACGCCCCCGCCCACCCCTACACCGCCGGGCTGCTCGACGCCCTGCCGGACCGGGCCTTCACGCCCGTGCCCGGTCATCCGCCCATGCTCACCGACCTGCCCGACGGCTGCGCCTTCGCCCCACGCTGCCCCCACGCCAGCGACGCCTGCCGCACGCCACCCCGCCTCGTGCCCGACGGCCCGGGGCGGGTCGCCTGCCACCACCGGCCCACCCCCGGAGCGCCCGGATGACCGCGACGACCGACGACACCGCGCACGGGGCCGCAGCCGGCGGGCTCGCCGCGCACCGGGTCACCGTCCGCTACGGCCGGCAGCGCGTCCTCGACCGGGTCGACCTGCACGTCGCCCCCGGCGAGACGGTCGGACTGCGCGGGCCCTCCGGCAGCGGCAAGTCCACCCTCGCCCGCGTCCTCGCCCTCCTGCACGCCCCCGACAGCGGGCACGTCGCCATCGGCGGGCGGCCCGTCGCCGGCGTCCGGCACCGGGTGCCCGCCGCCCTGCGGACCCGCGTCGCGATCCTGTTCCAGAGCCCCCGCGCCGCCACCGACCCCCGGCTGAGCCTCGCCGACCTCGTCGCCGAACCGCTCCGCGCCACCGGCGTCCGCCGCGACCAGGCGGCCGCTCGTACCGCCGAACTGGCCGACCTGGTCGGCCTCACCCCCGACCTGCTCGCCCGCCGCCCGCACGCGGTCAGCGACGGGCAACTGCAACGCGCCTGCCTCGCCCGCGCCCTCGTGCACCGGCCCGACTACCTGCTCTGCGACGAGGCCACCGCCATGCTCGACGCCTCCACCCAGGCCCACGTCGCCGCCGTCGTCGGCGACTACCAGCGCCGCACCGGCGCGGGGGTCCTGCTCATCACCCACGACCCGGCGCTGCTGCGCCGCTGGGCGACGCGGGCGGTGGACCTCCCGACGCCGTGACCGGAGCGCTACGCGGTCAACCGGGGGTCACCCCAGGCCAACTCGGGAAGACCGTTGGACCGGCCGCCCGCGACGTTGGCGCCCGCTTGCAGCGGGTTGTCGACGGTGTCGGTCCGGTAGGCCAGCAGTTTCAGCCGCACCGCGTCAGGAGGAAGGTCGATCTTCATCGACCTGGGCTTCCCGAGGGTCGCGCTGACCTTCTTCACCGGGGAGCCGTCGACGAACACCTCGAAGTATCCGACCTGGTCGGCGTCCTGGGCGTCGTCGAGGACGCCGACGGTGGCCTCGAAGGTGCGGTATCGGCCGCCGAGGTTGAACTCCACGGTGCCGCGAGGGCTGTTGCAGAACACGGAGCAGCGGTAGACGACACTGTGGCCGTAGTGCGCTCCCCGGATCTCCGCTGACCCGACATCGATGTCCGTCGCACGGTTGAGCAGGTCCAGATCAGTGGCGTACACGGCCTCCACCGTGGGACTGGCGGACTGCCCCGGGGTGGCCTCCGGTTGGGGAGACGCCGTGGGCGGCGCAGTGCTGGTGACGCCCAGGGCTGGAGGGGTGGTGACCCCCGCCGACGGGGACGCCGGCGCGACGAGCTCAGGGCCGTTCTTTCCGGTGACGAAGCTGACGATACCCATCAGGTCGGCGATCAGCCCGATGACGGTGAGGACCGCCACCACGCCGATCATGGCGAGGACACGGTGCAACCAGGACGGTGGTCGTTCAGTCCCCGTTGGGGTGTCGCTCGGCATCGTCATCACCCTCCCGGCCAAGTGTGCCAGCGACGCCCGTAGGGTCCGGGTGAGGGGGCGCTCCGGCGGGCCGGGCCGGCGCGGAGCGCGCGCTGCCGACCTGGCGTCCGTCGGTGTGGCCATCGGGGGCCGCCCGCCGGGCGGCCGCGGAGCCGGCGGTGGGCGCGTCGGGTGCCTGACCTTGGCGGTACGGGCTGGCGGCGTTCCAGACGCCGGTGAACTGCTCGTAGAAATAGTCGAACCACTCGCCCTCGCGTCTGCGGTTCAGTCTGAACGTGGGCCGCAGTTCGTGTTGGCCGCCGAAGGAGCCGAGGCGAACGTCCATGGAGCCGTCGTCCAGTCCGGGATCGTAGGCGTAGAGGGTGTACGGGGGCAGGTAGTCGACCAGGCGCACCTCGAGGGCGTTGCCCTGATCGAGCCGCCGGTCGAGCAGGCCGAGGTTGATGGCGAGGTGTTCCTCCAGCCTCGTCAGGCCCCAAGCCGGCCCCGCGCGGAAGGCCAGCATGGACATTGCCGCTCCGCCGGGGCGGATCAGCAGCACCTTGACGCGGACGTCGCGGGCCAGCGCCTGCCCGAGATAATTGTCGAGGAAGGGGATGTGCATCGACAGGGTCGTGCCCCACAGCCACACCTCGTCCTGGGCGCCCTGGATCAGGCGGGAGATCTCGATCAGGTCGTCCTGTTCCACGAAGAACCGGTTGGCGGAGGCGGGCTGCTGCAGATCGCCGAAGCTGCGGTGCCTGGTCTGGATCGACTTCGACTTGTGGATGCGGTCGAGCGCGTCGAGCCACGCCGACACCTCCTGGTCGTCGCGGACGTCGCAGGCGACGAGGAGATTGAGCAGAAGTTGCCTGCCAGGTGGCCGGACTCCGGCGCGGGCCTCTCCGAGCGAAGCCCGGGGCATCGGGCGGTTGTGCGCGATCCCCCACGACTCCAACTCCCGCAGGGACAGATTGCCGTTGCAGGACAACAGGTTCCGGATGCACCCGGCCAGTGCCTCCGTCGTCTGCACCGACTGGAGTTCGGACGCCATGCTGCGGTCGGCCATGGTCCCTCCCCGGGAAAGCTGGATGCGACCGAGTATTGGCGACCTTCGGTGTGTCCGGCACCCGCTCGGGCGTCCGGTCGGACACATCGAGCCTTTGTCGCTCGGCTGAACCGCTGGTGTGCCACCGGACGGCGGTGGTGTCTGAGCCTCAAGGAGACTCTTGTCGGACGGGTGGTCCGAGATGCCTGCTGGTTTCATGCCCACCAACAAGTCGTTCGCGCCAGAGTCCTGTCAGCAGAAAGCGCCTGCGGAGGCCGAGAGCGGCCGCGACCGAGTGCTCCGGAACAAGGTGTTCCCGGTGGTGACCGCTGGCGCCGCGTCCGGTGTCGCGCGAGCGCTGACCTCGTGGCTTCTCGACCATGTCAGCCTCTAGCGCGGGTATCACCACGGCACATGTGCGCCAGCGGGAGCCCTCGTTCGCCGGGGCTCACGTGGCCTCGCTGGTGTTTGCACGTCGTCGGGAGCTCCGTGCAAACCCAGCGAGGTGAGCGCTCACATGGTGGACGCGGTGCGACCGAGGCGTTACAGCAGGGACGGTTCGATCAGCCCCGACTTGATCGCGGTGACCACGGCCATCGTCCGATTGGGCGAGCCGAGCTTGAGCAGCAGGCTTGCCACCAGTCGTTTCGCCCCGTGATCGGAGATGCTCAGGCGACGGGCGATCTGCTTGTTGCTGAGCCCGTCGGCGAGCAGCGCCAGGGTCTCGCTCTCCCGGCTGGTCAGCTTGGCCGGTCGGGCTGCGCGCGCGGGCAGCGGGGCCGCCGCGCGGCGGATCAGTTCGCTCGCGAGTCGGGCCGGGATCTGGCTCTTGCCGAGGGCCACCCGGCGGACCGCCTCGTCGATGCTGGTGGGAGTCAGGTCCTGGCGGGCCAGGAATCCGTGGGCCCACGGGGGCGCGTCCTTGAGCGCGGTGCGCAGGTCGGTCGCGTCGACCAGGACGAGGACCTTGGTCTGGACGCCGTCCGGTAGCTGGCAGCCGCCGTAGCCGGCCTCCGCGATGATCAGGATGTCGACCGGGGTGGCCGACATGAGCTGGCAGGCATGTTCCCAGCTCTCGCAGTAGAAATCGTCTCCGACGATGGCGAGGTCGTCCAGTATGGAGTTCAGGCCGCGGCGCACGAGCTCATTGCTGGTGCAGACGGCGACGGTGAGGCGGAGGTCGACCGGCACTTCCCGCGATCCGATCTGGGTCATCGCTTGCGAATTCCCTTCAGGCCGCGGTTCGGCCGGAGTCGGTTGCCGACCGGGTGCGCAGAGAACGGCGGGAGCGGCAGCGCGGTTACCAGACCGCATTCGGCGTTGCCGAACCCTGATCGGTATCCCGAGTCTTCGCTGCTGAGCCTTCCGAAGGAAGGCAGACTTCCGAAATCCACTATGGATCCCCCTTCGTCACCAGCCGACCACGGTTATCCCCGCTGTGGCGTGCGGCGGTCGGCGAGCTTCTGTCCTATATAGACAACCCCCCTTGGAGCCGTTGGTCAACAGTTGGCTCATGTGAAACGGCTGAGTGGCCGTATCGATCTTGACAACGTGGGATATTAATTGACTGTTGTCACTGTTTTGGGTAACGTTTCGGGTTTCGAGCGTGATGAGGACTCTGGTGGGCTGACCGGGCGCGTCCGTGGTGTCCCCTGCGGGGAGTTTCGAGGCGTTCAGACTGGTTGGCGCAGTGCCTTATCCAGGTCGGCCGACGGTCGGGATCCATGATCGTCCGGGCGGTGCCGCGCAGGGGGTGCCGCGGCGCACGGTCCGAGGACGGGCGCGGTGGCGTGGCGGCGGCAAGGGTCCGGTTCACGACCGCGTCCGAGGCCGCCGCGGCGCGGGTTGCCACACGCGTCTCAGGCGCGGCGACGGGGCGGCCGCCCGCGCCTGTCGGTGGTGCGGTGCGGCTCCCGCGCGGTCAGCCGACGCCGAGCCCGTGCCGGTCCGGCGCGTCGCCCTGGCCGGCCCAGCGGTAGGCGACCGCGACCAGTCGATCGAGGTGGCCCAGCGGGTCGGGGTCGGCCAGCAGCCGGTCGGTCCGGGTCGGGCACGGGCAGTCGTCCCACGCCATCGCCGGGGCCAGCGCGTCGGCCCGGGGGTGCAACCGGAACGCCGACAGCGACTCGACCAGCACCGGACGGCACAGCTCGCAGCTGTCCGGCCGGGACTGCACGACGTCGTCCAGCTGCGGGTTGAACCAGGAGATGTCGAGGTCGCCGTAGCCGTCGGGGCCGATGGCGTCGTCGGCGCACGCGGCGAGCAGCCGGACCAGCATCCACAGCGTCGGCGGTTCCCACAGCCCCTGGTCGTGCGCCCAACCCAGCAGCGTGCCGGCCTTCGCGCTCAGCGGGAAGACCATCTGGGTGCGGTACCCGGCCGCCCGCGCACCGCGTACCCCGGCCAGCGTGTCCAGGTAGGCTTCCCGGGGCGACAGGCCCAGACCGCCGAGGGTGATGTTGGCGATCGGGTCGAATCCCAGGTCGAGCAGTGTGCGCGCGGTGTCCAGGTAGGCCTGCTGGCGGGTCGGCTTGAGGTGGCACATCGAGCGCACCTGCGGATCCCACGACTCGACGCCGATCTGGCACACCAGCCGCGTGCCGGGGGCGAAGTGCCGCCGCAGCCGGTCGAGCTTGTCGCGGTCGCAGACCTCGGGGCGGCTCTCGAACGCGAACGTGGCCGGGCGTCGCGCGGCCGCTGCGTGTAGCAGCCGGTCGCGCATCTCCGCAGGCACCTCCCGGTCGTCGAGCAGGCTCCCGGACGGCGAAAGATACAGGCAGGCGCCCTCGGGAACGGTGGCCAGTTTGCGCTCGACCGAATGGGCGACGACCTCCGGGCGGATTTCGGGGCCGATGCCGTAGTTGCACATGCTGCACTGGCCGGCCCGGTCGTACGTGCAGCCTCGGGTGCGGAACCAGAACTGATACATCTGGTATTCGATCCGGGGGGCGCCGAAGGTTACCGGATAGGTGCGCAGGAATACATTGTTGTATTCGGGGTAGAGCGGGCGTCCAGCGCGAATGGCAATGTTCGCGCGGACCAGCGCGTGTCGAAGGCGACGTTTCTCCGAATCATTCACAGAAATTGCTCCCGCGTCCGGTTGGTGGTTGTGCGCCGACCGCCCGGATACGAGGAATCGGTATCGCCTTTAGGCACCCGTGGCCGGTGAGGACGCCCTTTCGGGCATCCTGGGCAAGCCTCGAACCAATTGGCTCGACTCTTCCCCGGCCATGCTACGCAGCGCTGGCGACACCACCCCCGGTCGTGCGGGGCACACATTCGGGCGATGGTCCGGCGCGACCGGCGGCCATACCCGATCAGCCGGGTTCGGAAGCGCGCGCTTCCCGTCCTTACCCCGGATCACACCGGGTGCCTATGTTGATCGGCGTCATCCGGCAGCTTGAACGCAGACGGGACGGGACACGTGGCGGAGACTCCACCAGATTTCCTCGGACGGATTCGGTCCGCGCTCGGTGCGCCGGGGCCACTGGTGCTGCTCGGCAACTTCGAGGTCGAGGACCAGTGGGCCCGGGAACAGCCGGGCCTGCCGCGGCTGTCCTCGGCGGGCAGCCGCGCCGTGGTGAACCGGATGGACGAGTTCGCGCTGCTGCTCGGCGACGCGGGCGACACCGTGGTCGTCAAGGCGGCCCCGGATCCGGACTACCTGGCCTACCTGCACGAGCTCGAACTCCCGGTGCCGCGGGTGCTGGCCTGCGGCTCCCAGGATGCCCAGCAGACCGTCACCGAGGACGCGCTGGCCGACTCCCGGCTGGTCGACGAGCTGCGCCGGCTCGCCGCCGGTGGCGCGCGGCTGTGGCCGCACGGCGTCTCCGCGGTGGAGGAGAAGCTGGCCGAGGCCGCCGGCCTGCCCCTGGGGGCGCCGGACGCCCGGCTGTGCATCCGGGTGAACAGCAAGATCTACAGCCGGCGTGTCGGCGACGAGCTGGGCCTGCGCCAGCCGACGGGCTGGGCCTGTGAAACGCTCGACGAGCTGGAGAAGGTCGCCGGTCCGGTCGCCGAGCTGCTCGCCGCCGGCCACCGGTTCGCCGTGAAGGACGCCCTCGGGGTGTCCGGGCGGGGCATCACCCTGGTGGACGACGTCCGTCGGTTCGAGCGGCTGTGCCGGATGATCCTGGCCCGGGAACGACGGGCCGGTTGCAGCCGGGCCGACGTCGTCGTCGAGGAGTGGGTGGCCAAGGAGACCGACCTCAACTACCAGGTGACGGTCGGCCGCGACGGCGCCGTCCACCTCGACTTCGTCAAGGAGGCGATCACCGAGGGCGGGATCCACAAGGGCCACCGCATCCCGGCCCGGTTGTCCCGGGCGCAGGCCGCCGAGCTGGCCGAGGTCGCCGCCGCGGTCGGCGCGCGGCTGCACCGCGACGGATACTTCGGCGTGGCCGGGATCGACGCCATGATCGATCCCGACGGCCGGCTCTACCCGTTGGTGGAGATCAACGCCCGGAACAACATGTCGACCTACCAGGTGGGCATCCAGGAGCGGCTGATCCCGCCGGACGCGATCGCGCTGGCCCGGCACTATCCGCTGCGGCTGCGCCAGCCGGTGGCCTTCCACCGGCTGCGGTCGGTGCTGGGCGAACTGCAGTTCGAGCGCCGCAGCGGCGTCGGCTTCCTGGTGAACAACTTCGCCACCGTGAACGCGGCCGCCCCGGCACCCGGCGACGGCCGCGACGCCGCGGCGCACCCGACGTTCGACGGTCGGCTCTACGGCATGGTCATCGGTCGCTCGGCCGACGAGGTCGCCGACCTGGACCGGCGGGTGGGCGAGCGCGTCGCCGAGCTGGTCGGCGGTGCGGCATGACCGACACCATCGGCGGCCTGGCCGTCACCGACCTGGCCCGCGAGTTCGGCACGCCGCTATACGTCTACGACGCCGACGTGCTGCGCGAGCGCTACCGGCAACTGCGCGAGGTGCTGCACCCCGAGGTGGGGATCCTGTTCTCCCTGAAGGCGAACCCGAACGTGTCGATCTGCGCGGTGCTGCGGTCGCTCGGGGCCGGAGCCGAGGTGTCGTCACTGGCCGAGCTGCTGATCGCCGGCCGGGCCGGGGTCGCTGCGGAGGACACCATCTTCCTGGGGCCGGGCAAGTCCGCCCAAGAGATCGACGCCTGCCTGGCCACCGGGGTGCACGCCATCGTCTGCGAGTCGTGGGGCGAGCTGGCCGAGATCGACGCGCTCGCGGCCCGACGCGACACCGTCGCCCGGGTCGTGCTGCGGATCAACCCGTCATTCACCGTCAAGGGTTCGCGGCTCACGATGAGCGGCAAGCCACGCCAGTTCGGCATCGACGAGGAACAGGCGCTGGAGGCTGCGCCCCGGGTGGCCGGGCTGCGGAACGTCCGACTGATCGGCGTGCACGTCTACATGGGGACCCGCATCCTGGCCGAGGAGGTGGCCGCCGAGAACACCATCCGCATCCTCGACCTGGCCGAACGGGTCGCCGAGCGGCTGGGCTTCGAGCTGGAGACGGTGGACGTGGGCGGCGGTCTCGGGGTCGCCTACTTCGACGGCGAACGCGACCTGGACCTGCGCCGGCTCGCCGACCTGGTCAACCCCGCGTTCGCGGCCTTCCGGGCCCGGCACCCGCGGACCCGGCTGTTCACCGAGCTCGGCCGCTTCCTCACCGCCGAGTCGGGCACCTATGTGGTGCGCGTCCGCCAGGTCAAGGAGTCCATGGGCGAGTGGTTCGCGGTGACCGACGGCGGGACCCACCACCACATGGCGGCGGTCGGCGTCGGCTCGTTCGTCAAGCGGGACTTCCCGATCCGGCTGCTCGGCCGGGAGGCGACCGAACCGGCCCCGAACTGGCGGGTCACCGGCTTGTTGTGCACCCCGAACGACACCCTGTCCACGCACACCCCGCTGCCGCCGCTGCGCCCCGGTGACCTGCTCGGGGTGCTGCGCTCGGGCGCCTACGGGCCCAGTGCCTCACCGGTGCTGTTCCTCAGCCACGGCCATCCGGCCGAGGTGCTGGTCGATGCCGGTCGGCCGTACCTGATCAGGGATCGGGACCGGCCCGCCGACATCGTCGACCGCCAGCGCCTGTACGAGCGGGCACCCGAGGTGCCCTCCGCCTCCATCCCCTGAACCCTCCTTCCGGAAAGGCACAGGCATGACGAACACCGAAGCCGCCCTGACGCAGGCGCACAGCCGTGTGGTCGACACGCTCGCGGAGATGATCCGGCGCGACGTCGGCGCGCTGAGCGCCGACAAGCGCATCGTCGACGACCTCGGTCTGGACTCGACGAGCATCCTCGAGCTGCTGATGAAGCTGGAGGACGAGTTCGGGGTCGAGTTCGACCCGGACACCTTCGAGCCCCGTCACTTCGAAACGATCGGGACGCTCACCGAGTACGTGGCCGGTCAGGCCGAGGAGCAGGAGTAGCATGGCCGACCGCAGCGGCTCGGTCGCGGCCGACCGGTCCGGGACCCGACGCGCCATCGCCGGGCTGGCGCTGCCGATGACGATCGCCGACGTCGTGCTCTTCGTCGAGATCATCGGCGTGGTGGCGCTCCTCGGCCGGGTCAGCAACGAGGCGCTCTACATCCGGTCGTTGACGATGCCGATCCTGCTGCTGTTCGTCGCCATGAGCACGGCGTTCGCCATCACGTACCAGGTCATGGCGTCGATCAGCAGGGGCCGCGAACGACCGGAGGACCTGGTGCCGACCGCGGTGGCGCTGTTGCGGGTGTTCGTGGTCACCGGGGTCGTGCTGTGCCTGGTGCTCTACCTCGGTGGCCCCGCGCTGGGCGCGTTGCTGGACGTGCCGGCGGCCGAGCGGGCCGAGTTCGTCCGGTTCCTGCGCTGGACGTCACTGGCCAGCCTGACCGTGGTGCTGCCGGCGCTGTGCTCGGCGGCGCTGCGCGGCTTCGGGCACGCCCGGGCGGCCGCGGTGGTCACCCTCACCAGCGCGGCGGTCGAGTTCGCGCTCGTCGGCCTGCTCGGCTTCGGCGCCGGGCTGGGGCTGTTCAGCGTGCCGATCGCGACCGCGGTGGCGAGCGCGGCCGCGGCGGTCCCCGGCATGTGGTTCATGCGTCGCCACCGGCTGTGGGGTCGCCTCACCGGAGTGCCGGTGCGCGGCGAGGTCGCCGGCTTCCTGCGGGGCGTCGGGCTGCCGGTCGCCCTGTCCTACGTGCTGATCTCCCTGTTCAACGTGGGCATGCTGTGGGTGCTGACGCCCTTCGGCCCGGACACGATCTCGGGCTACGCCGCGGCGTCCACGCTCCAGGCGCTGATCATCATCCCGGGCATCCAGCTCGGCGGGGCGACCGCGATCGTGATCAACCAACGGCGCGGTGCGGGCTCGGTGGACGGGGCGGGGGAGATCCTGCGCGCCGGCCTGGAGCTGACCTTCGTCTTCTACGCGGTGGTGGCGGCGGTCATCTGGCTGCTGCGCGACACGGTCGGGCGGATCGTCTCCGACGACCCGCGGGTGGTCGCCGCGGTCGGGCTCTACATCGGCGTGGTCGCCCTGACCTACCTGGCGCAGGGCCCGGTGCTGGCCTCGCTGACCTTCCTGGAGCACATCGGCAACGGCACGCTCGCCCTGCTGCTCAACGTCGTCTACTTCGCCGAGATCGTCGTCGTCGGCGGGGTGCTGGCGCGGGCCCTCGACGACCCGACGGCGCTCTACGCGACCGCCGCCGTGGGCAACGTGGTCGGCCTGGTCGTGGTGGTGATCGCCGTACGACGGGTGCGCCGGATGCGCCCGGTGGCCATGGTCGAGGCCCCGCTCGCCGGCGGTACGCGATGACGTCGCTGGTCGCGGTGGCGAGCCACATCCCGGAGGCGACGGTGCCGGTGGCCGCGTTCCTGCGCGAGCACGGCATCCCCGAGCCGCGGGTACGGATGTACGAGCGGTTCTTCGGGTTCGACCGGATCCCGCTCGACCCGGCGGCCGGCCCGGCCGACCTGCTGGTCGCGGCGGCGAACGGGCTGCCCGACTTCGCCGCGTACCGGCCGCGGATCCGCTACGTGATCCAGGCGCGAACCATGCCGGTGGTCGCCCCGCACCCGGTCAACCCGCTCGCCGAGGCGTGCCGGCGGCTGGGGCTGGAGGGCGCCACCGCGATCTGCCTCACCCAGCACGCCTGCGCCTCCGGACTGCTGGCCGTCGAGGTGGCCGGCGAGCTGCTGGCCGCCGACCCCGATCCGCAGGCGCTGGCCCTGCTGGTGGCCGGGGAGAAGGCGTTCACCACGGCGGGCAAGGTGTTGGCCGACACCGGCGTCATGGGCGAGGGCGCCGCCGCCGTCCTGGTCGCCGCCGGTGGTGACCGGGACCGGATGCTGGCCTACGCGACCCGCACCTGCGGGAAGTTCCACCGCGGCGCCTGGCTCGACGAGGAACTGACCGCGGCCTTCCACGACGAGTACCCGGCGCTGCTTGCCGAGGTGATCGACGCCGCGGTGCGCAGCGCCGGGCTCGACCTCGACGACATCGCGCTGATCCTGCCGCACAACGTCAACCGGATGTCGTGGCTGCGGGTGCTGCGGCTGCTCGGCGTGCGCGGCGCCGATCGGCTGTTCATGGACAACCTGGCCGGCTGCGGGCACTGCTTCGGGGCCGACAGCTTCATCAACTACCGGACCGCGGTCGACGCCGGACGGCTGCGGCCCGGCGACCGCTACCTGATGACCTCGGTGGGGCTGGGAGCGACCTTCTCGGCCATGGTCCTCGAGCACTGAGCCCGGTTGCCGCCGCACCGACCCGATCGAGCCCGCAGGAGGAGCCACCGGCATGTACATCACGGTTTCCCGACCGGCCGACAACGGCCGGGCCGGGCCGCGGGATCTGCGCCTGGCCGCGGTCGCCCAGCGCACCGGGATCGACCGGCGCGAGTTCCGCCCGCAGGACCACGACTACTTCCGCGACCTGTACGGCACCTTCGGGCTGGCGGCCGACCAGGAGGGGCTGGCGGCCGGGCGGGTGTCGTTCACCGACCTGGTCGAGGCCGTGCTGCCCGACCTGAAGGGCCACGGCGACCGGTTCGACCTCGCCGTCATGGCCAGCGCGGCGCCGGACGCCGAGCCCGGCTTCCCGATGTGCTTCCTCGACTCGGCCGTCCCGGACGTCGGGCTGGTCTTCGGCGTCGCCGACCTGGGCCTGCTCGGGGTGTTCACCGCGCTGTGGCTGGCCGAGAACCGCAGCCGGCTGGACGCCCGCCGGATCCTGGTGTTCGCCCTGGACCAGGCCAGCGTGCTGCACTCCGAACCGGTGCCGGCGCACCTGCGGGTCGCCGAGGACGCGGTGACCGTGCTGGTCCTGGACGCCGACGCGGCGCACCGGGTCGAGACGGCGCAACCGTATCCCGTGCCGCCCGACGAGGTGGCGGCCCGCTGGTCGGCGCTGCTGGCCGGGGAGCGACCCGCAGCGGTCACCGCGCTGGCCGGGCCCGGCCTGGTGGCCGCCTGCGGCGACCGGCTCCCGGCGGGCACCGTCGCGGTGCCCGCCGGACGCCCGGCCAGCGGCATCTGGTCCGTGCTCGCCGCCGAGTGGGACGGCTGGCGTCGCACGGGCCGCCGGGTGCTGCTCGCCGACTACGACCCCGGGCTGGGTCAGTTCGCCCACTGCGCGATCACCGTCGAGGCCGGCCCCGTCGAGCCCGGTGCCGACGGGCACGTCGTCGACCCCGAGGAGCAGGAGAAGCTGCGATGACCAGGACAGGCACGGCCCTCGGCGCGGCGTGGCCGTCGATGCTCGCCGTCGCGCACGCGAGCGGCTGGTCGGCGGCGCTCACGGCGCTGCACGCCGCCGTCGATCCGGGGGTCGTGGTCCTCGGCCCGGCCGGTCACGGGCTGGCGCCCGACGAGCTGGCCGCGACCGCGGACCGGCTGCGCCAGGGCGAGTGGGAGTGGGCCGCGGCCGACACCGTCGAGCGCCTGGACACCGGCGTGCCCGGCCTGACCGGGTTGCGGGCCCGCCGGCCGGTGACCGCCGTCCGGGTGCCGGAGGCGCGCTCGTGGACCACCGCGCTGGCCGGGCTGCGCCTCGGCCTGTCCTACCGGCTGCTCGAAGGCGCGCTGCGCTACCTCGACCGGCGGTACACCGGGGACGTGGTGCTGTTGCAGCACAGCGTGGTGAAGAGCGCCGTCGCCGACGTCGTCATGGAGCAGTTGCAGGTGCGCTGCGCGCTCGACGGCGCCGGGCCCGAGGGCCTCGACGCCCCGGCCGTCGCCGACCTGCACGCGCAGATCACCGCCGTCGACCGGGCCGGGGTCCGGCTGCTCGGCGCGCACGGCTACGTCGAGGGCGGTCCGGGCAGCACGGTGTACGTGTCCGAGCTGCTCGCCGACGCCTACCGCGCCGGGACCGGGTCGATGCCAGGGGGGTTCGACGAATGACCGAGCTCGAACCGCGGCTCCGCCGGTTGCAGGCCCAGGCCCGGGAATGGGCCGCGGAGATGCGTCCGTACGCCCTCGAGGTGGACCGGGACCCGGACGCGGTCACCCGGGTGGCGCACCTGCCGGCGCTGGCCCGGGTGGCCGCCCTCCAGATCCCGCCGGAGTTCAACCCGGAGCCGCTGGTGCTCGGCGACCAGACCTACTACCTCATGAGCGCGTCCGAGCGGGTCGTCTTCTTCGAGGAGGGGGCGTGCGCCGACCTGGGCATGATGCTCGGCTCGCCGGGCGGTCCCATGAGCGGCGTCGTGGTGGACGCGCTGGGCAGCCAGGAGCAGAAGGAGTGGTTCTACGGTCGGCTGCTGCTGCGTCCGACCTGGACGTTCTTCGCCCTCTCCGAGCCCGAGCACGGCTCGGACGCCGCGAACATGGCGACCAGGCTGACGCCGTCCGCCGACCCGGACGGCCCGGCCCGGCTCAACGGCGTCAAGCGTTACGTGGGCAACGCGGGCCGGGCCGAGTTCGGCGTCGTCTTCGCCCGGACCGGGCCCGGTCCGCTGGGGTTCGCGGCCGTGCTCGTCGATGCGACCGCACCGGGGTTCGCCACCACCCCGGTGCGGACCATCGGCGTACGCGGCGCCGGGCTCGGCGAGATCACCCTCGACGACGTCGAGCTGACGCCGGACCGGGTGCTCGGCGCCCACCTGCGGCCCAGCCGGCGCGGGATGGCCGCCTGGCTGCGCACGTTCAACCTGCTGCGCCCCGCGGTGGCGGTCATGGGGGTCGGCGTCGCCCGCGCCGCCTACGAGTACGTGCTGGCCGAGCGCAGCTCGTTGCGGGTCGCCGAGCGGCTGCGCCTGGAGCGGATGGAGCGGGCCATCGCCACCACCCGGCGGATGCTGCGCGCCGCGGCCGCCGCGGTCGACCACGACCCGTCCGCCGGGCATCTCGCGTCGGCGGCGAAGGCCACCTCGGCGCGGCTGGCCGAACGCGTGACGCTGGCGGCCCTCGACTTCTTCGGCCCCGGGGCCCGGCTGGAACACCCGCTGCTGGACAAGCTGGTCCGCGACGCCGGCTCGGTGGAGTACATGGAGGGCACCAGCAACATCCAGCGGCTGGGCGTCTTCGGCGGCCTGCTGCGTGGCGCCTTCCCGCCGTTGCAGGCCGCCCGGCTGCCGACCGAGAGCTGATCCGACCCATGCCGACCGCGGAGGACAGGTGGGGACAATGACCGACGACATCGGCGAGCTGATGTCGGTCGTCGCGCACACGATGGGCGACGTGCTGCTGCGTGCGCCGCTGGCGCCGACCGAGGACTTCTTCGACTGCGGCGGCGACTCGATGCGGGCCGTCGAGGTGCTCTCCCGGCTGATCGAGCGCTATGAGCCGGTGGGCGAGGACGCCGTCGAGCGGCTCCGCTCCGAGCTCCTCACGGCGATCTTCGACGACGCCAGCCCCGCCGCGCTGGCCTCGGTCATCGTCGACCACCGTGGCGTCGAGGTGGAGACGTGACGGCGGCCCCGCGCGACGACGTGGCGGCCGGGGCCGGACCCGCCGCGATCGACGAGCTCGCCTACTACGCCGCGCAGAGCCCGGTCACCGACCCGGGACCGCAGGCCGCCCGCCTGGTCGACCTGCCGGCCGACCCGCTGGCCGTGCGCGCCGTGGTACGCGGGCTGTTCACCCACTTCCGCTCCACCGACCTGGCCGCCCTCGGCATCCCGGCCGGCCGGCTGGCCGAGGTCGACCTGCGCTACTCCGAGGCGATGCTGCGGCGCATCGTCGAGCTCGACGACCGGCCGATCGTCGAGGAGCGCCCGCCCAACCGGCGGATGGTCGGCAGCTGCCGCGACTACGCGGTGCTCTACCTGACCCTGCTGCGCCACGCCGGTGTGCCGGCCAGGGCGCGGGCCGGCTTCGCCTCGTACATCATCCCGGGCTGCACCATCGACCACGAGCTCGTCGAGGTGTGGGACGCCGGGCAGCGCCGCTGGCGTCGGGTCGACGTCGAGCTGCCCGACGTGCACGTCGACGAGACCGACGGGGTGAGCTTCAGCTCGTCGGACGTCCCGCCCGACCGCTTCATCGTCGCCGGCGACGCCTGGCGGCGCTGCCGCAGCGGCCTGGCCGACCCGATGTCGTTCGTCGTCGACCCCGACTTCGAGGACGGGCTCACGAAGGGCTGGCCGTTCCTGCGGCACAACCTGGTCGACGACCTGGCCGGGCTGAACAAGGTGGAGATGCTGCGCTGGGACTACTGGGGCATGACCCGCCGCGGCGAGATCAGCGCCGCGGACGCCGCGCTGCTCGACCGGGTGGCCGCGGTGACCACCCCGGAGGTCCCCTTCGACGAGGCCAGACGGCTGTACGCGGGGGAGCCCGAGCTGCTCACCGTGCCCCGGCGGGTGCTCAGCTACAGCCCGTCCGCGCCGACCCCCGTCGAGGTGGAGCTGGTCGGCGGACTGGGCGGCTAGCGACGCCCCGACGTCTCCGGGGCGGGCCGGCGGGCCGCGGTCAGCGCGAGCTGACGGGCCAGGTAGGGCGCGATCGCGCTGTCCGGATGGGTAGCGAGCAGCTCCGGCGGGCCGGCCGCGACCAGCCGGCCCCCGTCCTCGCCGCCGCCCGGTCCGAGATCGACGAGCCAGTCGCTCGCGGCAGCGAACTCCACGCTGTGCTCGATGACGACCACCGTGTTGTCCCGGTCGACCAGGTCGTGCAGGACGTCGAGCAGCACCTGGACGTCGGAGAAGTGCAGGCCGGTGGTGGGCTCGTCGATCAGGTAGAGGGTCCCGCCCTCGTCGCGCCGGAGCAGCTCGCGGGCGAGCTTCAGCCGTTGCGCCTCCCCGCCGCTGAGGGTGCAGGTGTCCTGCCCGAGCCGCAGATAGCCGAGCCCCACCTGGGACAGCGTGCGGAGCGGACCGGAGATCGCCGGTGCGTCGGCGTAGAGCTCGATCGCCTCTCCGACCTCCAGGGCGAGGGTCTCGGCGATCGTGCGTCCCCGGTGGGTGATCTCCAGGACCCGCGCCGAGTACCGCAGGCCGTCGCAGGACGGGCAGCGCACCGAGACGTCGGCGAGGAACAGCATCTCGATCCGCACCGCGCCCTTGCCCGCGCAGCGGTCGCAGCGCCCGCCCGCCTCGGTGTTGAAGCTGAACATCGCCGTGGAGTACCCGCGCCGCACGGCCTCGTCGGTGCCGGCGAACAACTTGCGGATCTCGTCGAACACCCCCAGGTAGGTCGCGGGCGTCGACCGGGACGAGCCGCCGATCGAGTCCTGCGTCACGGTCGTCACCCGGCGGACGTGCTCCGCGCCGCGGAGCCGGTCGAACGGGCCGACGGGGGTGCGCCGCCACCGCACCGCGGCGTCGACGGCCGGCTGGAGCGTCCGGGTGATCAGGGAGCTCTTGCCGCTCCCGCTCACGCCGGTGACGCAGGTCAGTACCCCGATCGGGATGGTGAGATCGACGCCGCGCAGGTTGTTCAGCCGGGCGCCGGTCAGTTCCAGCCTGCGGTCGTCCGGGCGGCGGCGCTCCGGCCGGGGCGAGACCACCGCCCGCTCGTTGCGAAGGTACGCGCTGGTGGCCGACGTGCCGTGGGCGACGACCTCGGCGGTCGGACCGGACGCGACGACCAGGCCGCCGCGCGTCCCGGCGCCCGGCCCCATGTCGACCAGGTGGTCGGCCGCCTCCATCGTCTCCCTGTCGTGCTCGACGACGAGCACCGTGTTGCCCGCGTCGGCCAGCCGGCGCAGCATCCCGATCAGCCGCCCGTTGTCCCGCGCGTGCAGGCCGATCGACGGCTCGTCCAACACGTAGACGACGCCGACCAGACCCGAGCCGAGTTGCCGGGCCAGCCGGAGCCGCTGGCCCTCGCCGGCCGAGAGCGTGGGCGCGGCGCGGTCGAGCGAGAGATAGTGCAGGCCCACCTCAAGGAGGAACTCGACCCGGGCGTCGACCTGGTCGAGCAGTTCGGCGGAGAGCGCGGCCAGGTAGTTGCCGGCCAGTTCGGCGCGGACCTCGCCGACCCAGTCCCGCAGCCGCGAGATCGCCAGCCCGTTGACCTCCGCGATGTTGCGGCCGGCCAGGCGCACGGCGAGCGCCTCCGCGCAGTGCCGGGTGCCGCCGCAGGAGCCGCACTGCCGCTGGACCATGAAGCCCTGGTAGAACGCCTTGCGCTCGGGCGAGTCGGCGTCCTTGAACAGCCGCTCGATGTGCTCGGTCAGCTCGCCCAGGATCCGGTCGGCGGCCGCGGCGGGCAGGTCCTCCCAGGGGGTGTCCAGGCCCGCCCCCGCCTCGGCCAGCAGGTCCGGCAGGTCCCGCTGCGGCCACCAGGTCTTCTTGCCCCGGCGGCGGTCGCCGTAGAAGGTGAGCGCTCCGGAGCGGACCGACTCGCGGGCGTCGCCGACGAGCCGCGCGGTGTCGACCCGGTAGGTGAAGCCGAGCCCTTGGCAGTGGTCGCACATCCCGGCCGGCGAGTTCGGCGTGAACCAGTCCGACGACGTCGCGTGCACCTCGGTGCCGCAGTGCGGGCAGACCCAGCCGGCCGCGAGGTGCCGCACCGGCGTCCGGTCCCGCAGCACGGTCAGCCGCCGCTCGGCCCGCAGCTCCCGTTCGACGAGGAGCCCGGCGTCGGCCAGCGTGTCGGCGTCGGGGGTGGCCGCCAGCCGCAGCACCTCGGTCTCGCCGCCGTCCGGCTCGGTGGCCACCAGCCGTACCGGCTCCTCGGCCGCCGCCTCGGCCAGCGCGGCGAGGTGCGCGGCGGTGTCCAGCGGCGCGACCCCGGTGCCGCACTTGCGGCAGTCGTGCCGTCCGGCACGGGCGAAGAGCAGGCGCAGGCGGTCGGAGATCTCGGTGATCGTGCCGACGTTCGACCGCGGGTTGCGGCTGATCGTCCGCTGCTCGATCGCCACGGTCGGGCTCAGGCCGCTGACCCAGTCGACCGTGGGTCTGGCGACCTTCGGCAGCCTGCGCCGCACGTGCGCGGAGAGGCTGTCGAGGTACTGCCGATGTCCCTCGGCGTAGATCGTGTCGAACGCCAGCGACGACTTGCCGCTGCCGGAGACTCCGGTGAGGACGGTCAGGCCGCCCCGGGGCAGCGACAACTCCCCGATCCGCAGGTTGTGCTGGCGGACGCCGCGGAGCACGATGCGCCCGGGGTCCCGCACGTGTTCACCCATCGCCTGTCCTTTCCGGTGCTGCGCGGGGCGTTCTCGGCCACCCGGCACATCGCGGGGCGGGGGCGGGCGACGGTCACCCTGCCGCCACCCGGGCGGCGGGCACGCAACGGCCGCGGAGGTCGCCGCCGCCGTCGACACCGTCGCGCGTGGAGGTCACCGCCGACGGTCCACAAAGGAACTGCGAGCGCTCATCGGGAAACCCTAGGTGAGGCCGATCCGATTGGCGAGTGCCTATTCGGGGATACCCTCCGGCCTGCCACATCGGGGCCCGGGCCGGCCGGTCTGACGACCTCGTGCCGTCCCGACACGCCTGATACGGTTGCCGGGCACTGCTCCGGACGCCCTGCGCCGGCCACCGCAGGAGCTCTGCGAGCTCCGGGGTCCCGTGCGATCACTCCGCGCGATGAGCACGACGTGCCGGTGCCGACGGCGACGCCGCGCTGCTCCGCGCGAGCAGCGAGCCGACCGCGGCGCCGGGCCCGACGATCTCGAAATCGCGCGTCGCGTCCGGCGCGGCGGCCCACTTCACCACTGCTCCGGAAAGCGGGGAGGTCTCGCAATGGACGACCGAGATGCGGCCGAGGCGCGACGCGTCGCGGCGGATGCCGGGGAGCAGGGCCGGCTGAGCCCGGGGCGTCCCGTGGCGGCGGGCGTGACCGGGGACGGCCCGGCGTGAGCGCGCTCGACGTGGTGGACCCGGCCACCGGTGCCGTCTTCGCCTCCGCGCCGGCCTGCACCACGGCCGAGCTCGACGCCGCGGTCGCCGCCGCTGCGGCGGCCGCTCCCGGGTGGGCCGCGCTCCCGCTCGATGAGCGCCGCGCCCGGCTGCGTGCCTGCGGGGCGGCGCTCGCCGACGCCGCCGAGGAGGTCGCCGCGCTGCTCAGCCGCGAGCAGGGCAAGCCGCTGGCCGCCGCGCGCGCCGAGGTGGACCTGTCCGCCGGCTGGTTCGGGCACACCGCCGATCTGCCCGGCACCGACGAGGTGGTGGCCGCGGGCCCCGCCGCGTCGATCATGATCGGCCGGGTGCCGCACGGTGTGGTGGCCGCGATCGCCCCCTCGAACTTCCCGATCATCCTGGCGGTGTGCAAGGTGGCACCGGCGCTGCTGGCGGGCAACGCGGTGGTGCTCAAGCCGTCGCCGGAGACGCCGCTCGCCACGCTGCGGACGGGCGAGCTGCTCGCGCCGCACCTGCCCCCCGGCGTGCTGTCGGTCGTCTCCGGCGACCACGCGCTCGGAAAGGCGCTGACCACGCACCCGGGCATCGACATGGTGTCGTTCACCGGCTCGGTGGGCACCGGGCAGGCGATCGCCGAGCAGGCCGCGGGCCGCTTCCTGCCGGTGGTGCTCGAGCTGGGGGGCAACGACGCCGCGGTGGTGCTGCCCGACGCCGACGTGACGGCGCTGGCCCCGGCGCTGTTCGCCGGTGCGATGGTCAACAGCGGCCAGTTCTGCGCGGCCGTCAAGCGGATCTACGTCAGCGGCGCGCAGGCCGGCGAGCTGGTCACCGCGTTGGCGAAGCTGGCCGCGGCGGCGGTCGTCGGCGACGGCGGCGACCCGGCCACCGAGTACGGCCCGCTGGTGAGCCGGGCCCAGCTCGACCGCGTCAGCGCGCTGGTGGACGAGGCCGCCGCTGCCGGCGCGCGGGTGGTGACCGGCGGCGCCCGGCTGCCCCGGCCCGGCTGGTTCTATCCGCCGACCATCGTCACCGACCTCCCGCCCGGCACCGACCTGGAGCTGGAGGAGCAGTTCGGCCCGGTGATCCCGGTGATCGCCTACGACGACCTCGACGAGGCGATCGCCCGGGCCAACGGCACGCGCTACGGGCTCGGCGCGTCGCTCTGGGGTGACGCCGGGCGTGCCCGTGCGCTGGCGGGCCGGCTGACCTGCGGCACCGTCTGGATCAACACGCACGGGGCGCTGCGCCACGACACCCCGTTCGGTGGGGTGCGCAGCTCCGGGGCCGGTGTCGAGTACGGCTGGTGGGGGCTGCTCGAATACACGCGGATCAAGGTCGTCCACGAGCTTCATCCGGGAGGGTGACTCCCCTCCGCATCCGACACCGGCGGCTCGGCTGCGGTGGGGCCGCTACCCTGGCGGGGCGGCTCCCGCCCGCCCGAACACCCGCGCCGACCGAGGACGTGCATGTCAAGCAGCTGGTCCGTGCACAGCGTCTACTCCGATCCCGGCCGCCACCGGGCGCTGTTCGCGGAGCTGCGCGGCGAGGTGCCGCGCATCTGCGCGGCCGCGCGCAACGTCATCGCGCACTATCGCATCGAGCTGCCCGAGCTGCCCCCGGCGCGGCACGACGAGATTCACAGCCGCTGGTTGGAGGCCATCCTGGAGCTCGACCAGGAGCGCCACCCGGGGCCGCTGACGACGCCGAGGGCGACCGCGGAGAAGGTCGCCGGCTGCTGCCGCGACCACGTGCTGTTCGTCGTCGGCGCGCTGCGCGACCGTGGCGTGGCGGCGCGCAGCCGCGTCGGGTTCGCCTCCTACCTGGCCGAAGGCTACTTCCTGGACCACGTCGTCGCGGAGTACCGGGCCGGCGACCGGTGGCGTCGCGTCGACCCCGAGTTCGCCCCCGGCTCGGTCGAGTTCGACGTCGAGGACATGCCCACCGGGCCGGGCGCACCGTTCCGGACGGCGGCCCAGGTCTGGCTGGCCCACCGGTCGGGGGAGACCGACGCCGAGCTGTACCGGGTGTCCCCGGAGTCGGAGCTGGGTGGGCCAGGGTTCGTCCGCGACTGCGTGGTCACCGAGCTCGCCCACCGGCAGAAGGACGAGCTGCTGCTCTGGGACGCCTGGGGCGACGCGGCGCACCAGGTCGACGACCCGCTGGTCGACGAGCTGGCCGAGCTGCTCGTGCGGGCCGACGCCGGCGACGACATCGCCGAGCGTGAGCTGGCCCGGCGCTACCGCGACGACCCGCGCCTGCACCCCGGCGACGCCGTCACCCAGTACTCCCCCTACGGCCAGCCGCCCCGCGTGGTCCGGCTGCGCTGAACCGTCGACGGTCGACGCCATAGCCGTTCGCGCAGGGTCATCCGTGCGCTCGTCCGGATCTTCCGGTTGGCCGCCCGGAGAGCGACCCTGGTCACGGGATCATGAGTCGAAGCCGGAGCGACACGATTCGGGAGACGGTCACATGGCGAATGCGGACTCGATCAATCAAACGGTACGGCCCGCCGACGTCCCGGCCCCGATCGGGGTGGCCGTGCTGGTCGGCAACGAGGTCACCCGACGGGGTCTCGAGTCGATCCTGACCGACCTGCCGGGGGTCGCCGAGGTCTCCTACCACCTGGGTGTGGCCGAGGCCCAGGCTGCGCTCGCGACCGGACGGGTCGACGTCCTGCTGGTCACCAGCTCGGCCGGCAGGGCGGCGCTGTCGGTGGCCGGGGGCGGGGCCAGGGTCCTGGTCCTGGTCGACGACGGCAGCGGCGTCCAGGAGCTGTTCGGCGTCGCGGCGCGCCCGCCCGACGGCATCGTGCTGCTGGCCGACCTGACGCCGGACGGGCTGGGCGAGGCGCTGCACCGGACCGCGACCGGGCAGACCCACGTGCCCGACCGGCTGGCCCGCGAGCTGATGGACCAGGCCCGGGTGGAGCTGTCGACGCCGACGCACCCGGCGCGGCTCACCGCCCGGGAGAGCGAGGCGATGGGGCTGATGGCCGAGGGCATGAGCAACAAGCAGATCGCCGGACGCCTGGGCATCTCCAGCCACGGGGCCAAGCGGCTGGTGGCCAGCCTGATGCTCAAGCTCGGCTCGCCGAACCGCACCGCGGCCGTGGTCAACGCGATCAAGTCCGGGCTGGTCCGGTGATCAGAACGGGTCCGCCGACGGCAGCAGGATGACCTTGTCGGCGACCCGCGTGTCGAACAGCTCGTAGCCGAGGGCCGCCTCGGCCAGCGGCAGCCGGTGCGAGACCAGGGCGCTCGGGTCGACCCGACCGGCGCGCAGCAGCGCCATCACCGGGTCGCGGGAGCGGATCGGGTTCCCCACCGCGAACCGCAGGGTGAGCTCCTGGACGAACGCCCGGCCGGCCGGGAAGGCGACGTCGTCGGCGCCGTGCGCGCCGACGACCAGCACCGTGCCGTGCGGCCCCGCCGCGTCGACCGCGCAGGCCAGCGCCGCCCCGGAACCGACCGCCTCGATGACGACCGCAGCCTCGTCCCGGCCGCGCATCCGCTGCATCGTCGCGGCGAGCCGTTCGGGCTCCACCACCGCCGGCACCAGCGCGCCGGCCCGCTCCCGCCGGGCCGGGTCGACGTCGCAGACCACGACCGTGGCGCCCAGTTCGGCGGCGCACAGGGCGGCCATCAGCCCGACCGGCCCGGCCCCGACGACCCCGACGAGGCGGCCCGGCCCGACGTGCGCGTCGGTGACCGCGGCGTGGGCGGTGGCCAGGACGTCCCCGGCGAACAGCGCCTGCTCGTCGGTGACCGCCGCCGGCACCGGCCCCAGCACGACGTCGGCGAACGGCACCCGGACGTATTCGGCCTGCCCGCCGGCGACGGCGGCGCCGACGACTGTGGAGTAGCCGAACAGCGTCGCCGACGGGCAGTGGTAGTGCCAGCCGCGCGCGCACCGCGGACACCGGCCGCAGCCGATGAGGTACGAGGCGACGACCCGCTCGCCGACCGCGAACGGCACCTGCGACCCACGCTCGGTGACCACCCCGGCGAATTCGTGCCCGAGCACGGTGCCCGGGGCGAAGCCGGGCATCTCGCCGCGGTAGGGGTGCAGGTCGCTGCCGCAGATCGCGGCGCGGGTGACCCGCACGACGGCGTCGCGTTCGGACTCCAGCCGGGGCATCGGCAGGTCGTCGACGACCTCGACGTGCCGTGGGCCGCGGTAGACGACCCCCCTCACGCCATGCCCACCGTGGTCGAGGCCGCCCTGCGGGGGGTCATCGGGAGTCGTGCCACGGTCCAGCCCTTCTCGATGAGGTCGACGACCAGATCCGCGTCGGGGTCGTCGCCGTCGCGGCCGACCCGCACGGTCACCGCGCGGTCGCGGTGGTTGACCAGGGCGACGCCGCCGTCGACCGGCACGACCTCGACCTCCGGGTCCGAGCAGCGCACGACGGGACCGACCCCGGCCAGCTCGGTGAGCCGCCGGTAGAACCGTTCCCACGGGGCGAGCGCGAACCGCCCGGCCGCGTCGAGCTGGCGTTCGAACGGGACGTTGGTGAACACCAGCCGGCCCGCGCCGACGGCGTTGACCACGACGGCGGGCGTGCCGTCCGGGTACGCGGCCAGCACCCGGCCGGAGGTCGCCCGGAGCGTGGTGGGCACCGCGCCCGCGACGGCCCAGTCCACCGGCAGCACCTCGCCGTCCCAGCGGATCTCCTGCCGGTCCCGGCCGGTCAGGTCGTAGTCGACGATCTCGGCGCCGACCAGCTCCGCCCCCGGGAAGCCGTGGAGGTGGTCACCCAGCGAGTAGTACACGGTGGTGCCCCGGTGCAGGGCGGCCCGCAGGTGCTCCAGGTCGGCAAGCGTCACCTGGTCGACCGAGGGGCAGACCAGCAGGCGGTGCCCGGCGGCCGGAGCCGCCACCACGTCCGCGTCCACGTGCAGGCGGTTGAGCAACAGGTAGGCGAAGAACGGCGAGACGGCGTCGCGGTGGGGGTCCAGGTAGGACCCGCCGCCGGCGGGCCGCCCGGTCACCGGCCACACCGCGACCCTGGCCGGTCCGGCCGTGCGGACCAGCGCCGGCGCGGCGTCGACGACCTGCCGGTAGGCCGCCATGGCCGGCTTGGGCGTCCCGTCGGCGCGGTGCAGCCCGACCATGCGCTCGGCCGGGCGTCGGTCGTAGGGCTCGGCGGTGGAGGTGCTGTCCTGCCAGCACCACACGATCACCCCGGCCGCGCCGTTGGCCAGCACCGAGGCGGCCGAGGCGCGCAGGTACGCCGCGGCGACCTCGTCGCCCGCGCCGTAGGTCCCGAGCTCGTCGACCAGGGCCACCCCGTACGCGCCGGCCAGCCGGGCCAGGAACGCCGGCAGCTGGGTGGCCTTCGGCGACAGCGTGGACTCGATGTGCCCGGGTGACCAGAGCGGGAACCCGTGCACCGCCAGCAGGTCGAGGACCCGGCCGGTGGCCGGCCCGAAGGCCGACCCGCCGAGCACGGTCAGCGCGTTGTTGGCCTGGCAGACCAGCACCTCGGGGGCCACCTGCCGGATCGCGCCGACCAGCCGTCCGTACCAGTGGGCGACCTCGGCCGACGTCAGCGTCGCGGCCTCGCCCGGGTCGACGTTGGAGATCTCGTCGCCCAGGTCGAGCGCGAGGACGTTCGCGCGGTCGGCGACCGTGGCGGCCACCGCTCGCACGAACGTCTCCTGGGCCGCCAGCATCTCCGGGTCGCGCCACAGGCTGCGCCCGCCCCGCCACGGCAGGTCCAGCAGTTGGCCGTTCATGAACAGGGTCAACACCGACAGCACGCAGCTCAGCCCGGCGGCGTCGGCCAGCTCGACCAGTCGGCGCAGCCGGGCCAGCGCCTGCGCGTCGACGCGCCCGGGCTCCGGGTGGAAGTCGCGCCAGAAGACGAACACCCGGACGGTGTTGAGGCCGGCGTCGGCGATCCGGCGCAGGTCGGCCGCGACGACGTCGGGATCCCAGTCGACCCACAGCCGGCAGCCGGCACGCACCGGGAAGTAGGTGACCCCGAGGGCGGTGAACGGCTCGCCGTCACGCAGCAGACGGCCCTCGTGCAGGCGGAACGTCATCGCGTCAGCCCTCCCGCGCGGGGGTGCGCAGCGCGGCCGCCAGGGTGTGCACGACCCGCCGCACGTCGTCCTCACCCATCCCGCGATGCAGCGGCAGCGACAGCAGCCGGTCGGCGATGGCGTCGGTGACCGGCAACGGGCCGGCCGCGGCGGCGTAGTAGCTGAGCCGGTGCATCGGCGGGTAGTGCACCGATGTCTGCACGCCCGCGGCGAGCAGCGCGGCGCGTACCGGCCCGCGGTCGGTCCCGGCGGGCAGCACGACCGGCATCAGGTGGTGCGCGGAATCCTCGGCCCCCCGGTCGGCGAACGGCACGACCAGCCCGGGCAGCGCGCCGAGCAGGTCGCGGTAGCCGGCGGTGAGCGCCCGTCGGATCCGGCGGTCGACGCCGAGCCGGCCCAGCTGGACCCGGCCGATCGCCGAGGTCAGGTCGGTCGGCCGGTAGTTCAGCCCGAGGTCGGCGACGTCGTAGCCACCGGACCCGCCGGTCATCCGCTGCTGCGGCGAGGTGCCGATGGAGTGCGAGCGCATCCGGCGGATCCGGTCGAGCAGCGCGGGGTCGCGGGCCAGCACCATGCCGCCCTCGCCCGCGGTGACGTTCTTGGTGGCGTGGAAGCTGAAGCAGCCGACGTCGCCCCAGGTGCCCAGCATCCGGCCGGCCACGCACACGCCCGGCGCGTGCGCGCTGTCCTCGATCAACCGCAGTCGACCGGCCCGGCACAGCTGCGCCAGCGCGGCGATGTCGGCCTGGTAGCCGGCGTAGTGCACGGTGATCACCGCCCGGGTCCGGGGGGTGATCAGCCGTTCCACCTCGGCCGCGGTCAGCACCGGGTCCCCGGCCGCGCGCACGTCGGCGAACACCGGCGTGGCCCGGTGCAGGGCGACGACCTCGGCGGCGGCGACGAAGCCCAGCGCAGGGATGATCACCTCGTCGCCCGGGCCCAGGTCGAGCGCGGCGACGGCCAGGTGCAGCGCGGCGGTCCCGCTGCTCACCGCCACCGCCTGCGGGGCGTCGTGGGCCGCGGCGAACTCCTGCTCGAACGCCTCGGTCACCGGCCCGGCCGACAGCCAGCCGGAGCGCAGCACGGCGACCACGGCGTCGATCTCCTCCTGACCGATCACCGGGTCGGCCAGCCGCACCGCGGCATCCGTCGCGGTGCCCGCCGCCGCCGTCACCGCTCACCGCCGGAGACCGGGAGCCGCGCGGACTCCGTCGGGTAGCCCGCCGCCACCGCGGCCGCCACCTGCGCCCAGGTGTTCTCCCGTCCGACGCGCCGGCGGCCCGCCGCGCCCATCGCGCGGCGTCTCGGCTCGTCGGCCAGCAGGCCGACCAGCGCCTCCGCCAGCGCGCCGGGTTCGGCGTCGACCACCAGGCCGTCCACGCCGTGCCGCACCACCTCGCGCGCGCCCTGGAACGGGCCGCTGACCACCGGCGTGCCGCAGGCCCAGGCCTCGACGAAGACCAGCGGGTACACGTCGGAGGTCGAGGGCAGGCAGAGCAGGTCCGCGGCGGCCAGCAGCTCGTGCTTGACCGTGGCGTCGACGACGCCGAAGTCGTGCAGCCCGTCGGCGGCCGAGGTGGCCGGGCCGTCCGCACCCGGTCCGGCCAGCCAGAACGCCGTCCCCGGGCGGCTGCGCCGGACCAGCGGCGCGGCCGCCAGCAGCACCGGGTAGCCCTTGAACGCGGTCCGGCGGCTCAGGAACAGCACGGTTCCGGTGGCCCCCGCGAAGCGGGCCCGCAGCCCGCTCGGGTCCACCGCCCCGTCCAGGTGCGGGGCCTGCGGGACGTACCGGATCGCCGCCGGGTCCGCTCCGGCGGCGACGACGTTGTCGGCCTCGGCCCTGGTCAGCACGTAGACCGCGGCGGCCGCCCGGCAGGCCGCCCGCCCCAGCTCGGGATCGGGCCAGAGCTCCACGGCGGTCGCCGGGGTGAGCACGAACGGGCACCCGAGGTCGGTGGCGGTGCTCAGCGCCACCGCCACCTGCTTCGGGCGGGCGAGGTCGAAGGCGTGGACCACGTCCGGGCGGCCGAACTCGCGCGGGTCGGCGATGCGCGGCCACGGGCCGGCGTCCGGCGGCTGCGGTGGCAGCGAGTCGGTCAGCACGGCACCCGTGTGTCCGTGCACCGCGAGGTGCTCGGCGGTCTTCCAGGCCATCCGCTCGGCCCCGCTCCACTCGCCGCCGTAGCCGCCGAAGGCGATCAGGACCCGGCTCACGACGCGCTCCGGTGCGCCGCGTACCAGTCGAACGTCGCCCGCAGCCCGGCGTCGAGGGTGACGGCCGGCTCGTAGCCGGTCAGCCCACGCAGCCGGGTCAGGTCGGGCAGCCGGCGGCGCGGGCCGCCGGGGACCGGCCGCACGGCGAACTCGGGGCGCAGCCCGGCGAGGGCGCAGATCCGTCGGGCGAGGTCGAGGATCTCGACCTCCTCCCGGTCGTTGCCGATGTTGACGACCAGCGGATCCGGCTCAGGCAACGCGCACAGCCGCAGCACCGCCTCGACCGCGTCGTCGACGTGGCAGAACGCCCTGGTCTGCTGCCCGCCGTAGAGCGGGAACGGGTCGGTGCCGGCCAGGGCCCGCTCGATCAGCTGCGGCACCACGTGCTCGTTGCCCATCCGTGGGCCGTAGACGTTGTAGAAGCGGGCCACCCGCACCCGGCCCGGCGGGCCGGCGTGCAGGAACAGGTACTCGGCGACGAGCTTGCTCAACGCGTAGGACGTGCGCGGCGATCGCGGCTCGCCCAGCACGAACGGCGCGTCCTCCGGGACCGGCAGCTCGGCCAGCCCCGCGGTCGCGGCGCCGTCGCCGACCTCGCTGGTGGAGCTGAGGAACAGCACGCTCGGCTGGGTCCGGGCGCACCAGTCGAGCAGCGAGACGGTGGCCAGCACGTTGGTGCGCATGGTGTGCACCGGCCGGTCGGTGACCCGCTGCACGCCGACCACCCCGGCCAGGTGGTAGACGGCGTCGCACCGGTCGAGGTCCGCGGGCAGCGGTGTGGTCAGGTCGTGGCGGACCAGCTGCACGTCGCCGGCGAGTGCGCGCAACTCGGGGTCGTCGGCGCCGCGGGAGAAGTCGTCCAGGACGGTGACCTGCACGCCCTCGTCGAGCAGTCGTCGCACCAGGTGCAGGCCGATGAATCCGGCCCCGCCGGTGACCAGGGCGCGGTCAGCCACGGCCGAGCCGCAGGTAGGTGAGGCCCTCGACGCCGGTGAGCTCGGCGTCGAGCAGGCCCCACATGTCGAACACGACACCGCGGCCGCGCATCCGGCCCAGCAGCCTGTCCGCGGTGAGCGTGGCGTAGCCGGGGTGGTCGGACAGCAGCACGACCGCGTCGGCGTCGGCCACCCCCTCGTCCAGCCCGACCGGTCGGTAGCCGAGCTCGGCGATCCGCTCCGGGCGGACGATCGGGTCGTGGCCGGCCAGCGTGCGTACCCGGCCGCGCAGCAGGGCGGCGACCTCGGTGGCGGCGCTGCCGCGCACGTCGTCGGTCTCCGGGCGGCCCTTGTAGGCGATGCCACACACCAGGACCTTGGCGTCGGCGAGCCGGCCGGGGTCCGGGTCGGTCAGGGCCGCGACCACCCGCTCGACCGCGTGGCCGGGCACGCGTTCGTTGGTCCGCCGGGCCGCGGCGACCATCGGCATCTCGTTGTGGCCGGCCGTGGCCGCGCTGTGCATCAGCAGGTACGGGTCCTTCGTCAGGCAGCTTCCGCCGACGAAGCCGGGTCGGGACAGGTCGGGCCGGGGGTAGCGGAGGTTGGCGGAGGCGATCAGCTCGGTGGCGTCCAGGCCGAAGGCCGTGGCGGCCAGCGCCACCTCGTTGCCGAACCCGTAGATCAGGTCGGTGTGCGCGTTGCAGATCAGCTTGATCATCTCGGCGGCCTCCAGCGAGGACACCAGCACCCGGTCCGGGCAGACCGCCGCGAACAGGGCCTCGGCGCGCTTGGCCGAGGCGTCGTCCAGGCCCCCGATGATCTGCGGGAGCGAGGCCAGCTCGGCCATCGCCGAGCCCTGGATGATCCGTTCGGGGCAGAAGGCCAGCAGCGGGGAGGCCGTGACCCGTCGCATGGCCGGCTCGACGAGATCGCGGCAGGTGCCGACGGGCACGGTGCTGCGTACCACGAGCAGTGTGTCCGGGGTGATCCGCGCGGTGGCGGCGGTGACGGCGGCCCGCAGCGGGCCCAGGTCGCAGCGGCCGGTGGCCGGGTCGACCGCGGTGCCCACGCAGATGATCACCGCGTCGGGCGTCGCGTCGGGCAGCCGGTCGGCCACGGTGAGCGCGCCGTCGTCCAGCGCGGCCAGCGCCTCGGCCAGCCCCGGTTCGAAGAACGGCGGCCGGGCGCGCGTCACGGCGTCCCGGACGTCGGGGTTGACGTCCACTCCGACGACGCGGACTCCGGCGCGGGCCAGGGCGACCGCGAGCGGCAGCCCGACGTAGCCGAGTCCGACGACGGCGACCTCTGGCGGGGGTGTGGTCATGTTCGGGTACTCCTCCTCGTGGCGGTGGTGCCGCCCGGCGCACCGGCGCCCCGACCGGCGATCAGGTCCCGCAGCGCGGGGGCGGCGACCTTGCCGAGCGCGGTGCGCGGCAGCCGGTCGACGGCATGGACGTGGTGCGGGACCTCGTAGGCGGTCAGCCGCTGTCGGCAGCCGGCGACCACCGCCGCCGGGTCGGTGCCGGGCGTCAGCTCGACGACGGCGTGGATCTCCTCGTTGCCGCGGGCGTCCGGCAGCCCGCAGACGTGCACCGCGCGCACGCCGGGCAGCTCACCGATCAGCCGCTCCAGCCTGCGCGGATTGACCTTGCGGCCGCCGACGTTGATGAAGGTCGCCTTGCGGCCGACGATCGTCACGTCTCCGGCGTCGTCGACGTCGACCAGGTCGCCGGTGTCGTAGTAGCCGTCCGGGCGCACCGCCTCGGCCCCGCCCCGGCCGACGTAGCCGGTGAACATCGTCGAGGTCCGCACTAGCAGACGCCCGGCGGCGGAGCCCCGGACCGGCTCGACCCGCCACCGCACGCCGGGGACGAAGCCGCCGACCCCCTCGGCCGGCCACGGCCGGGACCGGCCGGACTGGCAGGCGATCAGCCCGGTCTCGGTCGAGCCGTAGATCTGGCGGACCGGGCAGCCGAGGCGACCGCCGGCCGCCCCGGCCGCCGCCGGGGTGAGCGGCCCGCCCGAGCACAGGGCGACCCGCAGCCGGTCCGGCCGGACCCGCCCGTGCAGGAGGTCCGGGACCAGGCCGTACACGAACGGCGTGGCCAGCAGCGCGGTCGCGCCCGCGTCGAGCCCCTCGACCAGGCCGCGCCCGGTGAACCGCACCAGCAGCGCGAGCGTGCCGCCGGACAGCACCGCGGCGCACAGCGCCCCGACGAACCCGAACGAGTGCGCGAGCGGCACGGCGGCCAGGATCGTGTCCCGCTCGTCCAGGCCGAACAGGTCCCGGTAGAGTGCGCCCCCGCGCAACGCCGCTCCCAGCGGGACCGCGGCCACCCGGGGTTCGCCGGTCGATCCGGAGGTCAGTTGCAGCACGGTCGCCGCACCGGGCGTCCGGTCCGGCCACTGCGCCTGCGGCGCGCCGGCGACCAGGTCCTCGACGGCCAGCCGGCGCAGTTCCCCCGTCGCCGCGGGCCGCGGGCCGTCCACCGCCGCCACCACCGCGCCCGGTCGGGCCGCGTACACCGCGGACAACGGGTCGGCCAGGTAGGAGCTGTCGTGCTCGACCAGGACGACGTCGAACCCGGCGGCCAGCAGGCCGAGCAGCACGGCCGCGTGCGCGCCGGTGTTGACCGTCGCCACCACGACCGCGCGGCCGGCGGGCAGCTCGGCGGTCGCGCGGGCGGCCACCCGCCGCGCGGTCGCGGCCAGCTCCCGCCAGGTCGTCCCGGACCAGCCGGCGGCGGTACGCCAGCGGACGGCCGGGGCGTCCGGGCGCTCGTCGGCGTGGGCCGTCAGCCGCTCCCGCAGCGCGGCGACGGCGTCGTGGTCGGCGTGCGGCGCGTACGCCGGGCGGCGGTCAGTTGGCATGCGAGACCCGGAACTCGTCCCGGTCGACGCCGGGCAGGTAGACCTCGGGGGTGTCGGTGAACTCGGCCACCGCCCGCTCGTAGCGGCCCGGGGTGCCGATGTCGTGCCAGCTGCCGGTGAACCGGTAGGCCCCGACCGGCCGGCCCGCGCCGATCAGCGAGGTGATCAGGTCGGGCATGTCGACCACCGACTCCGCGGCGATGAACGAGCGCACGGACGGGTCGACGACGTAGACACCCATGCTGACGTCGACCCGGACCCGGGGCTTCTCGGTCACCCGGCACACCCGGTCGTCGGCGATCTCGAGGGCACCGGAGTCGATCGGCACCTCGGTCTGCCGACAGGCGATCGTCATCGCGCAGCCGCTGCTCCGGTGCACCCGGTGCACGTCGGCGAAGTCCAGGGTGGTGAGCACGTCGCCGTTGAGCACCAGGGCCGGCTCGTCCCAGTCCGCGACCAGCAGCAGCGGGCCGGCGGTGCCCCGGGGCTGGGCGTCCACCGAGAAGTCGACCACCATGCCCGCCGGGATCGCCCCGAACAGGTGCTCGCGGATGGCCGTCTGCAGGTGCGACACACAGAGCGTGACCCGCTCGACCCCGCAACCGCGCAACTGCCGCAGGAGGATGTCGAGCAGCGGCCGGCCCCCGATGTCCATCAGGATCTTCGGTCGCTCCGCGGTGAGCGGCAGCAGGCGCCGCGCCTTGCCCCCGGCGAAGATGATTGCGCGCACATCAACTCCCACTCATCGGGTCGGCCGGGAATCGGCGACGATCAGCGCAAGCGATCGTCGGCAGTTCTTCCGAGCCTCGGCACGAACGCAATTTTCGATCGGCTGCGGTCGGCCCGAAATGCTCGTCCGGGCGCGCCAACAACCGCACATCCCAGCCATAGCCGAAGGTGCGCCGGCGATCCGGCCGACCGGGCTTGACAGGACACCGGCCGCGGTCGACGCGGCCGGGCGCGCCGCGCGACGGGCACGGTGGACCGGCCCGTCGGCGGGCGGGGAACAGGCGATGGTACGGCGGCTCAGCCGGCCGTCAGCTCGCGGCGCGCACCCTCCGGTGGCGTCGCGGACGGTCCCGACCCCAGGGCCGGACGGCCGATCGGACCCAGCGCCCGGGCCAGCACCCGGGCGGTCTCCAGCACCGTCCGGTCCCCCAGGCGGGGGCCGGCCACCGCGACCCCGATCGGCACGCCGCGCGCGTCCAGGCGGACCGGGACGACGACCGACGGCAGGTAGCACATGCCGGTCACGCCGGCCCACACCAGCTGGTCCCAGTACGGCCGCGGCCGGCCGTCGACGGTGATGGTGCGCTGGGCGAACGGGCGGTGGTCGTGGGCCGGCGCGGTGTTCGGCGCGACCGGCAGCAGCAGGGCGTCGTAGCGACTGAAGAACGCCCGCCAGCGCAGGCCCATCCGGGTGCGCAGCTCGTTGGCGACGACCCAGTCGCGGTGGCTCTGGTGGACGTGCTCGCCGCCGAGCACGCCGGTGGGCGGCCGCATGCCGGCGGCGATCAGCTCGGCCTCCTCGCCGGAGATGTCGTCGATCGCGGTGCCCGCGATGAGCTTGCGGAAGATCTGGTCGCTCTGCTCGAGCCGGATCCCCAGCGGGCTGGTGGCCCGCACGGCGACCCCCGTCCCGGCGAGGGCGTCGGCGGCCTGTTCCACAGCCGCCCGCACCTCGCCGTCCACCGGGCAGTAGGGGTCGTCGAACCAGGCCGCCACCCGGCGCGGCCGGCTGGCCGGGGGCAGGCTCAGCCGCCAGGCGGCCCGGTCCCAGGGGTCCGGGCCGCTGATCGCGTCGAACAGGATCTCCAGGTCGTCGACGTCCCTGGCCAGCGGCCCGACCATGGCGATGTCGGGCAGGGCCCGGTTGAACGGCATCGGCGGCACGTGGCCGTACATCGAGACCGTGCCGAAGGTCGGCTTGAGACCGGTGACGCCGCAGAACCCGGCCGGGATCCGGATGGACCCGGCGACGTCCGAGCCGATCTCCAGCGGCGTGAACCCGGCCGCCAGCGCGCCCGCGGCCCCACCGGAGGAGCCGCTGGTGGTCAGCGTCGGGTCCCACGGGTTGCGGGCGGTGCCGAACAGCTCGTTGTAGGCCTGCAGGTCGCGCGAGGCGCGGGGGAGGTTGGTCTTGCCGAGGATGATCGCGCCCGCGCGCCGGGCCCCGGCCACCGCGGCCGCGTCCTCGTCGGGGACGAAGTCGGGCAGCAGGCCGCCGGTGGTACGCAGCCCGGCGGTGGCGAAGCTGTCCTTGACCGTCATCGCCACGCCGTGCAGCGGCGGCAGCGGGTCGCCGCGCACCACCGCCTCGTCGGCCGCGGCCGCCTCGGCCTCGGCGCGTTCGTTGCGGGTCACCACGAGCCCGAGCGCGCCGTCGTAGCGGTCGATCCGGGCCAGCAGCGCGCGCAGGTACTCCCGGGCGGAGAGCTGCCCGTCGGCGATCGCCCGCGCCACCTGTCGGGCCGGCCACCAGCACAGCTCGTCGTCCATCACACCTCGGCTCGGTCCGCGGCGAGTCGGTGCGCGACGCCCGACGCATTCCCGGCCGTTTCACCCGCCCGTCGACATTGGTCCCGGCGAATTGTGCACCGTTCTGCGCCGGAGTCCCACGACAGATGAGCCGGAAGAACGGGCATGGCCGTTTGCGCACTGACCTGAGCCCTGACCGCCGATTACTGTCCGGGAGATGGCGCGACGACTGCGGCCGGGCCGCCCACCGGCGGGCGCGGGCGGTGAGCCGGGTGCGGGTGCTGGTCGGGCGCCAGCCACAGGTCGCCGGCCGCTTCCCCCGCCCTGGTCCACCGACCCACACAGGAGGTCGTCAGACATGTCGCCATCGGACGCCGGCACGGGGGAGTTCCCGCTGACCTGGGCCCAGCAGCAGTGGATGGCCGGTCCGCCGCCGCTGGACGAGAACGACGCCTGGCGCTACGAGCTCAGCCTCCCGGTGCCCGTCGGGCCCGGCCTCACGGTGCCCGACACGGTGGCGGTGGCCGGCGAACTGGTGCGCCGCTACCCGCCGCTGCGGTCGCGGCTGCGCCGCGGCGTCGACGGGCAGCTACGGCAGGAGGTGTTGGCGCCCGACGACCCGGTGGTGCTGGACGGGGTGCAGCGGCTCGGGGTGTGGTGCTTCGACTTCGTGACCGACGCGCTGTTCGACGCCGGCCGGCGGATCGGCCAGTTCGTGACCGACCCCGACGCGGGGAACCTGATGATCGTGGTGCCGCCCGTGGACACCGGTGGCGACGTCGAGATCTCGGTCGCGCACGCCTTCGTCGACGCCAGCGGGGCCGGCGCACTGGTCGCCGCCTTCCTGGCCGTTTTGCGCGGTCAGCAGGGCGCGCCGATCCAGCGGACCTGCTACGACATCCTCGAGTTCGAGCGCGGCGAGCGCGGCGCGGAGCTGTCCGCGCGCAACGTCCGCTATCTCGTCTCCACCGCACGCCGCGCCGAGGAGCGGGGCCTGAGCGACCCGCGCGGGACGGCCCCGGAGCCGACAGTGGACGGCTGCCGGCTGCGCAGCCGCAAGCTCCTGCGGGCCCTGGCCCGCAGCCGACCGGACTCCCGCCTGGCCCGCGCCGCGCTCGTCCTGGCCCTGGCGCTGATCGCGTTCTGCCGGGTCCGGGGGACCGACGGCGCGTGGGTCACCATCGTCGTCGGCAACCGGGCGACCCCCGAGGCGGAGTCCTTCGTCGGCCTGGCCATGCAGTGGGGTGCGCTCAGCGAGACCCTGCGGCCCGAGGACTCCCTGCGCACCGTGCGCGACCGGCTCACGCTGCGCCTCGCGCAGAGCCTGCGGCACGGCCGGTTCGACCCGCGCCGGGCCGAGGAGGAGTTCGACGCCGCGGGCATCGGCGGACGCCCGGTGTTCACCTTCAGCCACTGGGAGTCGCCGACGACGGACTGGGACACCGCCCGCAAGCCCGCCGAGGAGCACGCGGTGCAGTCGGACCACTACGAGTGGGCCAGCATGCCGGCCGGAGCGGGCGGGGCCGGCATGGAGGTCAACACGTCCACCCTGATGGATCAGGCGCTGCTGAAGGTGAAGTGGGACCGGCGGCGTTACGCCGACGCCCGCATGCGCGACTACATCGCGCACGTCGAGCGGATGCTCGACCTGGCCGTCGACGATCTCGACGTGCCGGTGGCGCGGCTGCGGGACCTCGACCTGACCTGAGCGCGAGCACCCGGGGTGGCCCACCGCGCCGCCCCGAGGCCGGCGGAGCGTCCCCGATCGGGATTCCTCGGCGGGCCGGTGGCGGTCGCTGCGACCGGTCGCCGCCGCTGGCCCCCGGGCCCTCGGTGGGGGAGCGCTGGTGGCGACCTTGCCCCATCGATAAATATGCATCTATCCTTTGGCGGCCCATCGGCTGCCAGTGCCGGCAATCGAATGTCGTCGAATCGCTTCGACAACCCAGCGTGATGGTTGGCTCGAAGACGGGAGATGCTCGTGAGATCCACCCTCAGGAAGGTCCAGTTCGCCATGCTCTCCGGCGTGCTGGCGCTGGCCGGAACCGCAGCCGTGCTGCCGAGTTCCGCGTCGGCCGACAGCATGGCCCAGCTCAACGCCACCCAGCTCGTCGCCGACCTGGGGGCGGGCTGGAATCTGGGGAACGCCCTGGAGGCCAACGCCAACGGGATCCCCAGCGAGACGGCATGGGGCAACCCGGTCGTGACCCAGGCCTTCATCGACCGGGTGAAGGCGGCCGGATTCAAGACGATCCGCATCCCGGTCTCCTATCTGGGAAACATCGGGTCCGCCCCGAACTACACGATCAACTCCGCCTGGCTGAACCGGATCCAGGAGATCGTGGACTACGCCTACGGGCGCGGCCTGTACGTGCTGATCAACATGCACGGCGACGGTTACAAGACCATCACCGGTTCGTGGTTGATCTGCGACTCGTCGAACCAGACGACGATCAGGGACAAGTACCAGAAGGTCTGGCAGCAGATCGCGACCAGGTTCCAGAGCTACGGCGAGCGCCTCATCCTCGAATCCATGAACGAGGAGTTCGACGGCCAGTACGGCAATCCCACCCAGCCGTGCTACTCGAACATCAACGCCTACAACCAGATCTTCGTGGACACCGTCCGGCGGACCGGCGGGAACAACGCCTCGCGCTGGCTGCTCGTCCCCGGCTGGAACACCAACATCGACTACACCGTGGGCAACTACGGCTTCGTGCTGCCGACCGACCAGTACCGGTCGTCGTCCATCCCCGCCAACGAGCAGCGACTCATGATCTCCGTGCACTACTACGACCCCTGGGACTTCGCCGGCGAGGAGAACGGCACCATCACGCAGTGGGGGCCGGCCGCCACCAACCCGGCCCGGAAGTCGACCTGGGGACAGCAGGACTTCATGGACGGGCAACTGAAGAAGGTGCGCGACACCTTCGTCTCGCGCGGATACCCGGTGTTCGTCGGTGAGTACGGTTCGGTCGACAAGACGTCGGCCGACTCGACGAACAACAGGTACCGCGCGGACTACGCGCGCACCCTGGTGTCCACCGCCAAGAAATACGGGGCGGCCACCGCCTACTGGGACAACGGCTACAACGGGGCGTACGGGTTCGGGCTGTTCAACCGCAGCAGCGCCACGGTCACCCAGCAGGGCATCATCGACGCCATCATGAGCGCCATCGGCAGCACCACCCCGACCACGCCGCCGACCACCACGCCGCCCCCGACCACCGCTCCGCCGACCACCGCCCCGCCGACGACCCCGCCGCCGACGGGCAGCCGGTCCTGCGCGGCGTCGTACACGGTCACCGGTCAGTGGCAGGGCGGCTTCCAGGCCGAGGTGCGGGTGACCGCCGGCGGCTCGGCGATCAGCGGTTGGACGGTGACCTGGACGTTCGCGAACGGACAGCAGGTGTCGCAGGCGTGGAGCGCGACGCTGACCACCAGCGGCGCCACGGTCACCGCCCGCAACGTCAGCTACAACGGTTCGCTCAGCGCCGGCGGCAGCACGACCTTCGGCTTCCTGGGCTCGTCGGGCGGCACCAACGCCGTGCCGTCGTTGTCCTGCACGGCGAGCTGAGCAGGGCGTGAGCCAGCGGGCCGGGCGTCACGGACGCCCGGCCCCGGCCCCCCACGGCGGCCGACCGCTGCCAGCCGGCGCGCTTCGTCCCAGTCGCACCCAGCGCCCGGCGTGGGTCCCGGTTCCCGGGCGTGGTCGATCCGGCCCGGATCGTGTCATGCTGCACGGGACCCGACGGGAGGACGGCGATGACTGCTGGCGATGCCGTACAGGTCAGGCCGGCGCGACGGTCGCTGCGACCGCTGGTGTCCGGGGCGACGCTGGTCGCGGTCCTGGTGTTGCTGTTCGGCCTGCCGTGGTGGACGTTGACGGTGGCGGCGCGGTGGCCGGCGCCGGTGGTGGCGGCCGGCACGAGCGTGTTCGTCGTCGCGCTGGTCGCGTTGCCCGTTCTGATGTATCTCGGGCACGGCCGCCGGCGGCTGGACGCGGCGGCCCGCGCGGGGGACACCCTGCTCGGCCTGGTGTGGATCCTGTTCGTCTGGGCGCTGATCGGCAATGTGGCCCGGCTCCCGCTGGCCGCGGCGGGGGTCGCCGACCCGGTGCGGTCGCGATACGTGGCGGCCGGCGCGGCGGTCGTCTCGGTCGTCCTGGCCGTCTGGGGCTACGTCGAGGCGATGCGGGTGCCCCGGGTCCGGCGGGTGGACGTCACCATCGACCGGCTGGGAGCGGGTCTCGACGGCGTCCGGGTGGTGTTGCTGACCGACACCCACTACGGCCCGATCGACCGGGCCCGCTGGTCGGCCCGCACGGTCGAGGTGGTCAACGGCTTGGACCCGGACATCGTCTGCCACACGGGCGACATCGCTGACGGCACGGTCGACCAGCGTCGGGCGCAGGCGGCGCCGCTGGGTGCTGTGCAGGCGCGGCTGGCCCGGGTGTACGTGACGGGCAACCACGAGTACTACGGCCAGGCACAGGGCTGGGTCGACCACATGCGGACCCTCGGCTGGGAGCCCCTGCACAACCGGCATCTCGTGGTGGAGCGGGGTGGCGACCGGCTCGTCGTCGCCGGGGTGGACGACGTGACCGCCGCCTCGTCCGGCGTCGCCGGTCACCGCGCCGACCACGCGGCGGCGCTGGCCGGCGCCGACCCGCAGCTGCCCGTGCTGCTGCTGGCGCACCAGCCGAAGCAGATCGACGACGCGGTGGCGGCCGGCGCGGACCTGCAACTGTCCGGGCACACCCACGGTGGCCAGATGTGGCCGTTCCACTACCTGGTCCGACTCGACCAGCCGGTCGTGCAGGGGCTGAGCCGGCACGGCAGGACCCAGCTCTACACGAGCCGGGGGACCGGGTTCTGGGGTCCGCCGTTCCGGATCTTCGCGCCGAGCGAGATCACCCTGCTCACCCTCCGGGCGGGTTAGCGCGGACGGGCCGTCAACCACGGGGCCGGCCCGCCGGTTCAGCCGTCGTCCGTCCCGGTCACGCCGACGTTCACGGTCGGGAACGTGACCTGCACCCGCAGCCCGTCCTTCCCGGTGGAGGAGGCGGTGACGATGCCCTCGTGCGCCCGGGTGATCGAGCGGACGATCGCCAGCCCGAGCCCCGCGCCGCCGCTGTGGTCGATGCGTCTGCCGGTCCGGCGTCGGAACGGCTCGAACAGGGCGGCGACCTCGTCCGGGGGGACGTCGTCACCGGTGTTCTCGACGACGAGCGCCGGATCGGTGCCCACCCGCACCGTGAGGGTGCCGCCCCGCCGGTTGTACTTCAGGCCGTTCTGCACCAGGTTGACGACCAGCCGTTCCAGCAGCACCTGCTCACCGAGGACCAGCCGAGGGCTCAGCCGGCTGACGATCGTGACGCCGGCTTCCCCGGCCCGGCCGCGGTACGCGTCGAGCACCGTGGCGACTGTCCGGTCGAGCCGCAGCGGGGTGCGGGTCAGCAGGCCACGGTCGCTCTCGCTGAGCACCAGCAGCCCCTCGATCAGGCGCTCGTTGCGTTCGTTGGTCTCCAGCAGTTGCGCGGTGAGCAGCGTGAGCTGGTCCTCGTTGAGGGTGCGGGCCAGGCCGACCTCGATCAGGGTGCGCTGCACGGCGAGCGGGGTCCGCAGTTCGTGGGATGCGTCGGCGGCGAACCGGCGCTGGGCCTCGTACCCGACCGCGATCCGGTCCATCATCTCGTCGATGGTGCGACCCAGCACGGCCAGCTCGTCGCGGCCGGGGCCGGGCCTGAGCCGGTGGCCCAGGTTCTGCGGCCCGACGTCGGCGATCACCGGGACGAGGTCCCGCAGCGGACGCAGGCACCAGCGTACGGCCGGGTAGGCGGCGGCCAGCAGGGCCAGCAGCACGACCGTCACGGCGATCACCAGGGGGATGCTCGGCCGCCGGAACACCTGGACGCAGAGGAACGGGGCGTCGTCGGCCGGGGCCCGCAACGCGGGGGTGGCGCACCAGGACGGGCCGAACTCCCGCCACAGCCCGAGCAGCAGGTCGGCGGCCGTCGGCACGAACGGGGCGACGAGCAGGAGCGCCGCGACGACCAGGAGCATCCGCCGGGCCGGTGAGGGCAGGTTCATGCCCCGAGCCGGTAGCCGACGCGGGGCACGGTGTGGATCACCGGCGGGTCCCCGAGCTTGCGGCGCAGCGTCATCACGGTGGTCCGTACCGTGTTGGTGAACGGGTCGGCGTGTTCGTCCCATGCCTGTTCCAGGAGGTCCTCGGCGCTGACCACCCGGCCGCTGGCGCGCATCAGCACGTGCAGGACGGCGTATTCCTTGGGGGACAGCGACAGCGGCATGCCGTCGCGGGTGGCCGTGTGCCGGGTGACGTCCAGCACGATGCCGTCCTGCTCCAGCACCGGGGGCAGCGCCGGGGCCGAGCGCCGGGACAGCGCCTGCAACCGGGCGACGAGCTCGGCGAAGGCGAACGGCTTGGTCAGGTAGTCGTCCGCGCCCAGGCCCAGGCCCTCGACGCGTTGCCGGATACCGGCGGCGGCGGTCAACAGCAGCACCCGGGTGCCGGTGTCGGAGCGGGCGATCCACCGGCACACGTCGTCGCCGGTCTGACCGGGCATGTCCCGGTCGAGGACGGCCACGTCGTATCGGTTGACGGCGAGTCGTTCCAGGGCGCTGTCGCCGTCGTAGACCACGTCGACGGCCATGGACAACCGGCGCAGCCCCTCGGCCACCATGTCGGCCAGCACCCGCTCGTCGTCGGCCATCAGCACCCGCACGCCGTCCCCTCTCCGTCGTTCCCCGTGCCCGGGGCCGCCCGCGAGGCTGGCACCCGCTGCATAAAGAACCGATAAGGATGCCGCTGACGCTGCCCGGACGGCCGGTACCTCAGCATCGGTGCGTTCCTGCTCCCCTGCGTTCAGGCTGGTGAACCCGTGCTCCGACTCGCCACACAGTGTGTCATGGCCGCCCTGACGGCCACGGCGGTTGCCGTCGTTCCCCTCGGGGCCCGGCCGGCGTCGGCGATCGCCCACGGTGAGGACGCGGCGGACGGCGCGTACCGGTTCTCGGCCCGGCTGACCATGACGGGTCTGCCGGTGGCCGGTGGCGGCACCCGGGACAGTTGGTGCTCCGGCGCGCTGATCGCCCCGCGTTGGGTGATCACCGCCGGCCACTGCTTCCGTACCCCGGACGGCCGGCGGGTCAGCCGGGTGGTGGCGGAGCGGACCAGCGTCACGGTCGGGCGGGTGGACCTCGACGGCCGGGACGGTCACGAGGCCGACGTCGTCGCGGTCCGTCAGGCGGACGGCGTCGACGTGGCCCTCGTCGAACTCGACACCGCGGTCACCGGTGTGGTGCCGCTGCGCCTCGCCGACGTGCCGCCGGTGGCCGGCGAGGTCCTCCGGTTGACCGGGTACGGCCTGACCGCCGCCGACGCCGCCGCGCCGCCGCAGCGGCTCCGGACCGGCGAGTTCATCGTCGGCCGGGTAGGTGCCGACGTCATCGAGACGTCCGGCCGGCGGCCCCGGGCGGACACCAGTCCGTGTCCGCACGACTCCGGCGGTCCCTACTTCCGGGAGCCTGCGCACGGAACGCCCGTCCTGGTCGCCGTGGTCAGCACCGGCCCGGGATGCCCGCACCCGGGTCCCGACTTCAGCGCCCGCATCGACGTTCTCGGGGAGTGGATCGCCGACACGGTCGCCCCGTCCCCGGGGCCGGCCCGGTGGCTGCCGGCCGGCGTCGGCGCGGGGGTGGCGCTGCTGGCGGTGGCCCTGGTGTGGCGTCGCCGCCGCGCGGGTGGCCGCCGCCGACCGTCGATCGCGCAGGTCGGGGCCGACGCGGGGTCGACCTGCGCTGGCCGGCGAACATGACGGCGGCTCCGACACCTGCCGGAGGCGACGTGCCGCCGAGCTGAGCCCGACGCCGGGAGCCCGGGGCAGGGGCCGGCCCGACCGGCGTCGCGGCCCCCTGCCCTGGTCGCCCGGGCAGGTCGCGGTGACCGACTGCCGGAGCTCGGCAGCGCCCGGCTCATGACGAGTTCGTGACCCGCAGGCCCTTACCCGGGCGGCTTCCGTCGTCGTTGAGCGAGGCCAGCAGGCGCAGGCCGTCCTCGGCGGGGCTCGCCGACGGCGCCGACAGGACTATCAGTTCCAGGCCCGACCCGTCCGGCAGGGCGAAGTTCTCCTGGTGCAGTTCCAGCAGTCCGACCAGCGGATGCCGGTAGGCCTTGCGTCCGTGTGTGCGGGCGCGCACGTCCGCCCGGGCCCAGAGCCGGCGGAAGCGCTCGCTGCCCATGGACAGTTCGCCGATGAGCGAGGCCAGGTGGGGATCATCGGGGTGTTTTCCAGCGGCCAGGCGAAGGTGCCCGACCACGTCGAGGGTGCATGTCTCCCAGTCCGCGTAGAGGCCACGCTCGGCTTCCTCCAGGAAGATGTGCCGGGCGGTGTTCAAGCCCGTGGTGCTTCGCCCGTAGAGGAGTCCGGCGAGGCGGTTGCCGGCGACCACGTCCATCCGATGGTCCAAGATCAGGGCAGGGGCGTCGATGATCAGATCGAGTACGCGCAGCAGCTCCGCCCGTGGGCGGCTGCTGGGCGACCTGGTGCGACGGCGGGGTTGCCGGGCGAGCCGGTGCAGGTGACCGCGTGCGGTCTCGTCGAGTCCGAGGACGCGGGCGAGCGCGTCGAGGACCTGTTCCGATGGTTGGGTGGCGCGGCCCTGTTCCAGGCGTACGTAGTAGTCGACGCTGACCCCGGACAGATGGGCGACCTCTTCGCGCCGCAGCCCCTCGACGCGGCGTCGGCTGTCGGTCGGGATGCCGGCGGCGGACGGGTCGACCCGGGAGCGCCGGGTGCGCAGGAAGCCCGCGAGATCGTCCATGGCCTCCAGTATCGCTCCGGCGACACGGGTGCGGGTGGTCCTGCCATTACCAGGAAGTCCCGACCGACGGAACTCGGGCCCCTGAACGGCGGAGTCCCGGCCGTCGAGCATCGGTGGCGACACACGTCGTCGAAGGGACCAGCCATGAAGACGCTCATCGTGTACGCCCATCCGGAGCCGCGTTCGCTGAACGGCTCGCTGAAGGATCTCGCGGTGTCCACGCTCAGGGACGCCGGTCACGAGGTGCGGGTGAGTGACCTGTACGCGATGAACTGGAAAGCCGTCGTGGACGCAGCCGACTTCGGCGGTTACGCCACGAGCCCGCTGCGGGTGATACCGAGTTCGGGCGGGGCGTACGACGCCGGGGCACTCACCCCCGACGTGACGGGCGAGCAGGAGAAGCTGCTCTGGGCCGACACGGTGATCTTCCAGTTCCCCATGTGGTGGTACACGATGCCCGCCATCCTCAAGGGCTGGGTGGACCGGGTGTTCTCCTTCCACTTCGCGTACGGCGTGGGGGTGCACGACGAGACCCGCTACGGCGAGCGTTTCGGCGAGGGAACGCTGCGCGGGCGGCGGGCGGTCCTCTCGGTGACCGTTGGCGGCCCGCAGTCGCACTACACCGATCGCGGGATCAACGGCCCCATCGAGGATCTGCTGTTCCCGATCCACCACGGGATCCTCTACTACCCGGGCCTGGAGGTGCTGCCGCCATTCGTGTTGTACGGCGCCGAAGGGATGTCCGAAGGCGCATTCGCGGACGCCGCGAAAAGGTGGAAGGAACGGCTGCTGACGCTGGAGACAACCGCGCCCATCGCGTTCCGGCGGCAGAACTCCGGTGACTACGAGATCCCGTCACTGCGGCTGAAGGAGGGCCTGGAAGCTCGTGGCCGCAGGGGCTTCAGCCTGCACGTGCGAGATTAGTGCTCCAGCCACGGCGCAACAAAAAGGGCAAGGAGCCGCATCCCCCCTGCCATAACTAACATATACCGCACCGGGGGGCTTGCCGCAAGGCCCGGGGGTGCGCGCAGAATCGCTGTCCGTAACGGGAATCCGCGTGGAGATGGGGGTTTGCGACATGCGGGTATTGCTGTCGACGTTCGGTGGCCGTGGCGACGTCGAGCCGCTGGTCGGGCTGGCGATCGCGCTGCGGGGGGCGGGCGCGGGCGTGCGGGTGTGCGCCCCGCCGGACTGCGCCGAGCGGCTGGACCAGTTCGGGGTGGAGTTGGTGCCGATCGGCCAGTCGGTGCGCGAGATGGTGCACGGGCCGGCCCCGACCACGGTGCCGGACGTGCCGCGTAAGGCCGCCGAGCTGATGGCCGAGCAGTTCGCCGAGCTCCCAGCGGCCGCTGAGGGCTGCGACGTCATGGTGGCGACGGGCCTGTTCCCGGTCACGGCGAGCGTGCAGTCGGTGGCGGAGCGGCTGGGCATCCGCTATGTCTACGCCGCGTACTGTCCGATCTTCCTGCCGTCGCCGGCCCACCGCCCGCAGTCGGCGCCGACCCGGCCGCTGCCGCCGGATGTCACGGACTGGAAGGAGCTCGACGCGCTGGCGATCGAGGGCTACCACGCGGTCTTCGGCACCGCCCTCAACCGTGAACGGGCGGCGATCGGCCTGCCTCCGGTCGACAACGTCCGCGACCACGTCTTCACCGCGGGCCCGTGGCTGGCCGCGGACCCGACCCTGGCACCGTGGCCAGCCGACGCCGCGAACCCCGTCGACGTGGTGCAGACCGGTGCCTGGATGGTCCCCGACGCGCGTCCGCTCGACCCCGGTCTGAGGGCATTCCTCGACGCCGGCGACCCGCCCGTGTACGTCGGCTTCGGCAGCATGCCCGCACCGCGGCACGCCGCGGAGGTCGCCGTGGCCGCGATCCGGGCCCATGGCCGTCGCGCCGTCATCTCCCGGGGCTGGGCTGGCCTGACCCCGTCCGCCGGCGCGGACGATGTCCGCGTGGTCGCCGAAGTCAACCACCGGGCGCTGTTCCGGCGCTGCGCCGCCGTCGTGCACCACGGCGGCGCCGGCACCACGACGACGGCCGCGTTGGCGGGCGTACCCCAGGTGCTGGTTCCGCAGATGGCCGATCAGCCGTACTTCGCCGCCCGCGTCGCTGCCCTCGGCATCGGCGCCGCCCACTCCGGCCCGTCTCCGACGGTCGAGTCCCTGGCAGCCGCGCTCGGGCAGGCCCTGTCGCCCGAGACCCGGTCCCGCGCCGCCGCGACGGCCGCCACCATCCGCCCGGACGGCGCCGAGGTGGCCGCAAACCTCATCCTCGGCCTCTGACGCCCGCGCCGGTCCACACCGCTTTTTCCCAGGAGAGCGCGCACCCGGCTCTGTCGGCTCCGCCTGGACAACGCCCCCGTGGTTCCGGCTGCCCCAACCGTCGCCAGCCCGGGGGAGTGTCACTCGCGGGCCGGCCGAGGAATAGTGCGGAGTTTCTGGACCGCGAGAACTGACGGATGTGCATGTGACGACTCCCGGTGCGACCATCACCCTATGGGGCGAATGCAGCACGCAGCGCGGCTGGCGGGTCTGGTGACGGTTGCGGTGGTCGCCGGGTGCACTGACGGCAGGCCGTCCACCACTCCGGCGGGCGACCCGACAGCGTCCCTCGCCACGTCGACAGCGCCCCCGACTACGGCGGCAACGGCGGTCGCGGATGCCGGCTATCCGGCGTGCGAAGCCGCGTTGAAGATCAAAGCCGATCCGGGCCGCTTCGATGCCGGCGACATCATCGACGCGGCGTACCTCGGTGCCCGCTCGACGAACACCGAGTTCGCCCGGGAGGCGCGGGTGGTCGGTGACTTCACCACCGCGGCGGACCTGGCCCTCAGGTCGGGAGACCCGGCCGACCAGATCCGCGCAAAGATACGCGGGTACCTCGACGGGCTGGTCGAGGACTGCCGCACGTTCGGCTACCTTCGCCGCTAGGGGCGGATCAGCGCAGGAACGGCTGGAGCCGGTCGTAGATCTTCCGGTGGGAGAAGAACGTCTGCTGCATCTGCTGGCCCGCTGAGCGGAACAGGGCCACGTCGTTGGCGTCGACCGCCTGCCGGCACGTCACGGCCGCTCTCGCCGAGTCGTCGAGGTAGGCGGTCCAGTCCCGCCATGCCTCGTCGTCGGGGACGGGGAAGTAGGCGCGTGCTGCCGCCACGTCGCGTTCGATGTCCAGGCACAGCGGGCGCACCCGGTCGACGACGTCCCGGTAGGTCAGCGGTGGCGTGGTCACCAGGACGGTGAAGGTGTTCTGCTTGCCGGAGATGTCGTCGAGGAGCCGCTGACCTCCGTACTTCAGCCACGCCAGCACCCGCAGTCGGTGAATCGTCGGCGAGGAGGCGACCGGGAGGTCCGCCGCGGTGAGTGCGATGCCCCCGGCGGTCGGCGAGGACACCCGCACCGCCGGTTTCCAGGAGGCCGCGCCGAGGACGACGACCGTGACCGCGACGACAGACACCACGAGGCGCGGGCGAGGCATGGTGGACTGGGCGGGCGGCTCCGGTCGTTCGCGACGGCCCGCAAGGACGAGCAAGGCTGCGGCGACCAGGAAGATTCCCGGCCCGAGGAGCTCCGGGGTGTTGCCGGCGACGTACGACCACCCGCCCCCCGGTCGCCAGCCGCACGAGTCGGTCAGCACGTCGAAGGGCCCCCAGCAGCCGTCCGCGGATTCCAGGACGAACGACGCCAGCTGACCTGACAGCATGGTGATGCCGGCGGTCGCCAGACCAGTCGGCAGTCGATACCGGCTGCTGCGGGCACCCGCCGTTCCGCCCGCTACGGCTGCGGCGGCGGTGAGGACGGCCACCGTCCACGTGGAGTCGTGCAGAAGAAGGGCCGCAGGCCGGCCAGGGCCCGGCGCGACCGCGTCGTGCAGGAGCAGCCGGACCACGGCCAGCGCCGCCACGGCCAGCAGCCCTCCGCAGGCCGCGCAGGTGACGATCCGGCGCAGAGGCAACCCCGTACCGTTACGGGACAGAGCGGTCGTCAGGGGCAGCAGCCAGAGCAGCGCGCCCGCCAGCAGCAGGCCGTGGGCACCCGGCAGCACGCTCTGGTCGGTGCCGAGCCGGCCGAGCACCCAGTTGGTCGCAGCGGTGAGGGCCAGCGGGCCGGAGTTCGCGTCGAGCAGCCCGGGCAACTGTGTGTCGTACAGCCGGAGCACACCCTGGGGGTCGACGATCGGCCGTCCCTGGACCCACCACTGCCCTTCTGACTGCCACCACGCGAACCACGTCCCGAACACGAGTCCGGTCGCAGTCAGGGTGAGCAGCACGGCCGGGCGGCTGCGGCGACCGCGTCGCGTGTGTGCCCACAGGTCGACGTGTTCGGCCGTCCACCACGTGATCACGACACCGATGAGCAGCAGCACCAGCAGGAACTGCGGGCGCTCGGGCAGCCACCCGTCGGTGACACGATCCAGCGCCAGCTCACCTGTCACCAACCCGGCGCCGAACCAGAATCCGGTACGGACCGCCGGCGCGCGGGGACGAGAGGTGGCCGGCGTGTGGACTGCAGACTGCCACAGCACGGCCCCGACGACCGCGGTGGCCAGTGCGGCGCCGAGCGCGCTGGCAGCGGTGGTGACCGGCTCGATGCCCACCCGCTGGGTGACGGCCTGCGACGATCGCGCGGTGCCGACGACGACCAGCACGGTCACTCCGGTAAAGAACACCGGCAGGCGCGGCACGGCGAACACCCGCGTGGGATCGCTCAGGGCCAGCTGCCGCTGTGTCCCGTCGGGATGCGTACGCCACGGCCCGCTGATCCACCGCAGCAGGCGGGCGGCGGGCCGCCGGGGCGGGCGCGCGTCACGGTGCCACGCCTGCGGGTCGGCGCCCGACTGCACGGCACCGAGATCAGCGTGCAGCTCCCGGACGCGCAACACCTCGGCGCGGGCCAGGTACACGAGCACGACGAGGAAGGCGGTCGCGAACAGATCCTGAAGGCTGCTCCGGTGGTTCTGCGCGGCGAAGAGCGACGGCGCGGCCGGCCGCAGGTAGGCGATCGACAGCAGCACCCCGGCCGGCAGGACGACGAGAAAGACGCGCCACAGGGCCACGGTGGCGTAGGTGATGTCGACGTCGCGGTTGCGCAGATGGGCGAGTTCGTGCAGCACGACGGCACGGAACCCGAGCGGATCCTCGACCCGGCGCACGAGGAGACCGCCGTGGAGACACACCGTGTACCGGCCCCATCGACCGAACACCACCGCGCCCGGGGTGCGGGCCGCCGGATCGACGACGAACCGCGGCGGACGGGTCAGGCCGGCCACACCCACCAGCCCGTGTACGAGCTCCCGCAGCTCACCGGACGGGTCGATCCGTTCGTCCAGCTCCACGACCCGGCCCGGTCGTGATCGCCACAGCGGAAGCACGAAGTGCAGAAGGGCCGCCGCGACGACCAGCAGACCCATCTCGACGACCAACGGCCATCCGGGATCACGCTGCCCGGGAAGGTCGAGGCAGGTCTCCAGGGCCTCCCTGACGCCTGGGCGCTGCAGCGCCTGCTGGTTGGCCACGGGATCGCCGGCCGGGTCCTCCCCCGCAGCGAGATAGCACCCGATCCCGCCGAGCAGGTCGTGGGAGGGCGCGTAGAACAGCACCGCATTGACCCGCTCGAAGAGCCGCACCGCCGTGACGAGCACCAGGGCGGACAGCAGCAGGAACCGCGGGGTCGTGCCCGCGCCGAACCCCCGACCGGCGGCGGGGATCGTGGGCGTCGTCATTCCGCAGCGGCGGGCCGCTCGTCCTCGACCGGGGTGACAGGGATCAGCAGACGCACCGCCAGCTGGTCGGCGAGCGCCTCAGCTCGTTCCGGCGACAATCCAGACGTCGCGGCCAGCTCCAGCACCCGCTGTCTGATGTCGGCCACCTGATGCACTGTCAGCTCGGGCACGGCCAGCGGCTCCGGCCGCCTGCGCGACGCCCGGCGGAACAGCTTCCGCACGCTGTGCGGGAACCCGTCGACCGCGCGGTCGGCGGTCTTGCGGACGCTCTGATCCAACGCGATCCACAGCACCGGCGTGACGAGGTAGACCGCGTCCTCCAACCCGAAGCCGAGCGGCGCGCGGCGCGCGCCACCCCGGCCAAGACGGCTGACTGCGGTCTCGTCGTCGAACTGCCGGAGCGCGTCGACGACCGGCAACTCCTCGGGCGCGACGTCGGCGATGACCGCGCGGACCACGTCCCGCACGGTGACGTCCGAGGATGCCCGTTCCGGCGTTCCTGCAGTGTTCATGCGTCCCCCGGCCCGACGGTGTGGAGCGGTCACGGACCCCACATGCGCATTCACCGTAATCCGTCGATGCTAGCCGCCCGGCCATGCCGGGCGCCCGGCCGCAACGGACAGGCGCCGGCGTGCGACGTGGCTGTTCACGTGAGGAGGCAAGGGTGTCGGCGTCCGAGGGGCGCTCGGGCCGGCGACGAGTCATCCTGCTGATGACAAAGTCATCCCGAACCGTTGACGACGTCATCTCAACTGCTTACGCTGACTGTGTTGACGCTGTCATCTTGCGGTGCCGAGGACCTCGGCCTGCGACGGTCGACAGCCGCACGTACGCCATGGGTGTCACGCAATCGTCGAGGAGTATCGATGAACATCTTTCTCACGGGTGGATCGGGCTTCGCCGGAGGAGCAATCCTCCGGCGGCTGGTCAACGACGGGCACACGGTGCACGCGCTCGCGCGGTCCGCGGCCGCCGCGGACGCGATCACCTCGGCCGGCGGGCTCCCGGTCAGCGGTGACCTGTCGGACCTGGCCAGGTCCGGCAGCGGGCCTGCCTGGCTACAGATTCTCGGCGAGGTCGACGCCGTGGTGCACTCGGCAGCCTTCATGGTCTTCTGGGGACCCGACCAGGTCTTCGTCGACCGCAACCTGCTGCCGACCCGCGCCCTCTACCAGGCCGCCGTGGCCGCACGGGTCAAGCGATTCGTCCTGGTGTCCGCAGCCAGTGTCTCCACCGGCACCAATCGCGACCACACCGTCGACGAGGACTCCGACACGGGCAAGGCGAACATCGCCTACAGCCGCGTGAAGCTCCGCACCGAGCAGGAACTGCTTGCGCTGCCGCACGGGAACACGTCCCTGGTCGTCATCCGGCCGCCGTTCCTGTGGGGCCAGGGCATGACCCACACCTTGCAGGGATTCATCGACTCCGTCGAAGCCGGCCGATTCTCCTGGATCGACGGAGGGCGGCACCTGGTCGACTTCTGCCACGTCGACAACCTCGCCCACATCATCACGCTGGCACTCGACCGTGGAGATCACGGCTTGATCTGCTACGTCACCGACGGCAGTCCTCGCCCCGCCCGCGACTTCTTCACCCCGCTGCTGGCCACCCGCGGGATCGACGTCAGCGCGGCCAACAGCGTTCCCCGGGCAGTCGCCTCACCCCTGGCCACGCTCATGCAGACCGCCGCCAAAGCGCGTCGCAGCGCCACCGTGCCACCGCTCACCCCCTGGATCATCTCGTTCATGGGCCGCGACCGCGTCTACGACATCAGCCGCGCACGACTTCGACTGGGCTACCAGCCGGCGATCACCGTGGAGGAAGGACTCCGGCAGATGACGCAATCCTCCAACGCAGGCCGCTGAACCTCGCGCCCTCACCACCCGGTCAGCGGAAGGAACCTTCATGAAGCAGTTCACAGTGTGAACGAAACCTGGGCCACCACATCGAGTCGCTGGCCGAACAGCTGTAGCGACCCGAGGGGCGGGTAGCCACGGCCCTTCGCCCACGGTCGGCAAAGGCGTCCCCACCCGGCCATAGGATGAGCGGATGATCCGGGCTGAAACCGCCGCCGCGACACGCCAGGCCCTGCTCGAGGCGGCGGCCGAGCTGCTCGACCAGGGCGGCCTCGAAGCCGTGACCCTCCGTGCCGTCGGAGCGCGGGCAGGGGTCACCCGTGGGGCCCCCTACCGGCACTTCCCGGACAAGGAACACCTCATGATCGCGGTCGGCAGCCATGCCTGGGACGAACTCGGTCAACGAATCGGCGCCATCCACCGAGACCCCGGCCGCACCCCGGCCGCAAAGCTGCGGGCCCTCCTCGCCGCCTTCATCGACCTCGCCCGCCGCCAACCCCATCTCTACCGCCTGATGTTCAGCAGCCCCGCCAGCGATCCCACCGCGCTCGCCCGGGCCGCCCAGCCCACGCAGGACGAATCCCTTCAGGTAGTCGCCGCCGTGACCGGCGAACACCACGCCCGCCGATACGCCGCCCTGCTCCTCGCCAGCGCCGACGGCATCGCCGGCATGGAACTCACCGGCCAGCTCGGCGGCGACAAATGGCAGACCACCGCCGAAGAGCTGATCGACACCCTCGTCACCATGGTCGCCGCTCACACCCACGAGAACGCCACGGAAGCGGCGGGCAGCTCCTGACACGTTCCCGAGCCTTCTCCAAGCTGACCTTGCAGGTCGGAAGGGGCGCGACGGGCCCGGAGACCGATGGCCGGCCGGCCCCCGCGGCATGGCACCGAACTCCTGCTGATCACAGATACTGGCCGATCGCCGGCGGTTGGTCGTGGCCGCCGACGTTGGTCGGCAGGTCCTCCACCACCAGCTTCCGGACGACCTCCGCCGGCGCGTCGGCCAGCTCGATGATCCGTGCCGCCTGCTTGGCGACGGTCGCCTCCAGCAGGTTGCGCACCGTGCGGCCGTTGCCGAACGACGACCCCGGGGAAAGACGGGCGAGCGTCGTACGAACCCGGTCCGGTACGCCGTCGGCGAGTTGGTAGCCGGCGTCGTGGGCGAGGACGGTGAAGATCTGCACCAGCTCGTCGAGGTCGTAGTCGGGGAACTCGAGGACCGTGGGGAACCGGGATGCCAGACCACTGTTCGCCTCGAGGAACCGCCGCATCTCGACCTCGTAGCCGGCTGCGATCACCACCAGGTCGTCCCGATGGTCCTCCATCAGCTTGAGCAGCGTGGCGATGGCCTCGTGACCGTAGTCCCGCGGCGAGTCGGACATCGACAGCGAGTACGCCTCGTCGATGAAGAGCACGCCACCGAGTGCCCGTTCGAACGCTGCGTGGACGCGCGGGCCGGTCTGCCCGATGTACTGGCCGATCAGGTCCGCCCTGGTCACCTCGACCAGATGACCGGAACCGAGCAGCCCGAGGTCGGCGTAGATCCGGGCGATCAACCGGGCCACCGTGGTCTTCGCGGTGCCCGGATTTCCGACGAACACCATGTGCCGGGATCCTCGGCTCACCGCGAGCCCGGCCCGGGTCCGCAGGCTCTCCGCCCGGGCCTCCGCGACCAGCAGCCGCACCCGCGCCTTGACGTCGGGTAGCCCGATGAGCGTGTCCAGCTCCGCCATCGGGTCGCCCTTGTGGGCGGGCGCGAGCACGACGGACGCCGGTGCCGTGATGTCCTCCACCAACAGCTCGGCCAGCTGCCCGACCGTGGGTGCGGCCGACCGGCTGACCCGCATCGCCTGGTGCGACGCGGACTCGTCGACGAGGTTGCGGACCACCCGGGCGTTGTCGAAGCCGGCGGCGCGCGGCATCCGCGTGACGAGACTCCGGACCCGGTCGAGCACGCCGTCGGCGGGCACGAACCCGGACGCCCTGGCCTCCCGCTCGAAGAGCCGCACCAACTCGTCGTCGGTGAAGTCGACGAAGTTGAAGGTGTTCGGAAACCGCGCCGCCAGGCCGACCTCACTCGACAGGAACTCCGCGACGTCCTTGGGCTGCCCGGCGATGACGACCACGAGGTCCTCGCGGTGCTCCTCGATCAACCTGGTCAGCGTCGCGGTGGCCTCGCGCGCGGCAGGGTTCTCCGGGACCGCCCGGCCGACGTTGACCATCAGGACGCCGCCGAGCGCGTTGCGGACAGCTGCGGTGACCTTGGCGCCGTTGAGCAGCTCCGCCCTGGCCACCTCGACCAGGTGGCCGGAGGCCAGCACGCCGTACGCGGCATAGACCCGGCCGATGATCGTGGCGATGGTGGTCTTCCCGGTGCCCGGGTTGCCGGCGAACACCATGTGCCGTCGGTTGCGGGCCGGTGGGAGACCGGACTCGCGGCGCAGCGCCTCGACCCTGGCCTCCGCGCGGAGCCGGACGACGCGTTGCTTGACCGGGGACATCCCGATCATGTCGTCGAGGACACCCATGGCGTCCTGCGCGGAGTGCCCGCTCGGGGCGCCCCCGGGCCGGGCCGGTCGGGGCGCGGCGGTCGTGGGCTGCGCCGGTCCCGGAGCGTCGGCGAGGGCGGACACCAGCGGGTTGATGACGGCGGGCCGTGGCTGGCCGAGCATGCGCAGGCTACGCAGGTATCTCAGGCAGAAGAAGAGCCCGCTCTGCACGTCCCGGTGCGGGCCCGGCCAGCCGTTGAGCGCGGTGGCGCAGCTCCACTCCAGGCCCACCCAGATGCGTGCGGTCTCCGCCTCGCCCGCGATGATCGCGTGGTCCAGCCACGCGAACACCGTCCTGTACCAGATGTCGTAGTCGAAGCTGGGCTTGAGCATGTCGTACGCGCGGACGACGGCGTGGAAACCGTCCTGGCCCAGCCCGGTCGTGGCGATGACGGCGGGCACCGGTTTGCCGAGCTTCAGCAGCATGGCGGCGACCAACTCGTCGAAACTGCCGACCTCGGCACCCACCGTGTCCACCAGGCGCTGGTGGGCGGCCCGGAGGCCGGTCATGGTCCAGGACAGGTAGTCGGCCGGTCCGGCGTAGTCGGGTAGGGCGGCCCGCTCCACGTCACCGAGCAGGGCCGATCCCCACTGGGCGGCGAGTTGCCGCCGCGACCCCGTCCGGTGCTGTTCCAGTAGCGCCGGGTCCTCGGCTATCCGGGCGTACAACCTGGCTAGCGTGTGTCCACGCTCGGCGAACGGTGGCGCCTCGACGAGTATCCCGAGGCAGTCGCGGTAGTAGCGGATGATGCGGTCCCGGCGCGTCGGGCTGTCGGAATCCGCGAAGAGACGCCCCGGTGGGACCGGCATGACCTGGGTCTGCCAGGTCGCCTCCGGGTCCGTCGTCGGAGTCAGGGGCGCCGTCAGGCGGTCGGCCACCAGGAGGTCACCGAGCCGCCACAGCGGGCCCGACACGCTGGTGGACGCGCCGAGCGCGCCCTGCGCCAGCCACTTCACCTCCTCGACCGCCATCGACGTGCCGGGCCTGAGTCGTGCCGCCCGGGCGGGCAGGTCGGTGAGCCCTTCCCGGGCGGCGACGGCCATCAGCCGGGCACGGGTGTCCTCGAGCCACCCCGCGGGCGGCACCCATGGCCTGGTCGGCCCGAACACGTTGAGGTGCGGCGATCCGGTCAGCAACGGCACCAGGTGGTCAGGCAGATCGATCCGGCCACTGGCGGGCCGCGCGGCGACCGGGGCGGCACTGCCCGGGGGCCTGGTGGTCATGCCTGAACTCTAGGTCTGACCACCGACACTTTTCCGGGTCCGGATCCGACCACCTCAGGCCGGCCCGCTGGAGCGGAAAGCAGTAGATGATCTTCGACAGGTGCGGGGTGGGTGCCTGTCAGCGGATGCGAGCGTCGCAGGCCAGCCAGCGAACGCAGCGCCGCCGGATCCGCACGCCATCGCCGCTGGAGAAGCGGACAACCGGCGTGATGAGGGCGGGCAGCGAGGCACCCAGGTGGTTGCGTAGCGTCGTCGAGCAGCCCGAGGCGGGCGATCACCTCAGCCGTGCGGAAGATGCGTTGCCGGCCCCTCCCAGCCACTCGGACAGGACACGGGTCTTGCCGATGCCAGGGTCGCCCTGCATCAGCACCGTGCCGGCGGTGCCGCCGGTCACCACCGGTCCAGCGCGGGTCTGCCAGGGCGGGAAGTCGCTCGGTAGGTACCGCCACGCGCAGCCGGTACGCGCCACGTACAGGATGCCGTCGACGATCGCCCGACGAGGTGCCTTCCGGTCTGCCCATCCACTGCGGCGACGGCAGCGCGGTACCGGGTATCCGATCATCATGCCGTCCCCAGCGCCGGATCCCCTCTTGTCGCAAGGGACCTGGCCACGGACAGCCAGGCGTGGGTGGCCATCGCGAGGTGACGTGGGCGTACCAGGCCCGCCAGTCACGTACCTGGTACTCGTCGAGGCCGGCTTCGTTCTTGGCCCGCTGGAAGCACTCCTCGATCGCCCACCTCGCCCCGGCGACACGGGCGAGGGTGACCAGCCGTGGCCCGTGCGCTTCGGCGCCGGCACCACGCCGAGCAGGCGGAGCAGGCGGAGCAGCAATCAACTCCTCCGCGCGGGCGCGCGGTCAGGGTCGGCGGGCGGATGGGACAGGTCCGCGAGGCGGATCGGCCTGACCGGACGGGGCGGGAAGGCGAAGGGTGAACACGGCTCCCGTCCCGGTGGTGCCGGAGACCTCCGCGGTGCCGCCGTGCGCTTCGGCGATCTTGCGGACGATGGCGAGCCCGAGGCCGCTGCCGCCCGTCCGCCGGCTGCGGGACTTCTCGGCCCGCCAGAACCGTTCGAAGACCAGGTCACGGTGTTCCACCGGGATGCCCGGCCCGGTGTCGGCCACGACGATCTCGGCGTAGGGGGCCCGGTGCCGCGCGCCGAGGGTGACCCGGCCGCCGGCGGGCGTGTGCCGGATCGCGTTGGTGACCAGGTTGCCGACGGCCTGCCGGAGCCGGATCGGGTCGGCGTCGAGCGTGCCGGGCGCGGCCTCGACGGCCAGCACGACCCCGGCGGCCTCGGCGGCGGGGGCGAAGGCGTCCGCGACCTCCCGGAGCAGTTCGGCCACCTCGACCGGTCTCCGGCGCAGCTTCAGCTCGCCCGCGTCGGCCGCGGCGAGGTCCTGAAGGTCGTCGATGACGTGCTGGAGCAGCAGCGCCTCATCCAGCAGCGAGCTGACCAGGTCCACGTCCAGCTCGACCACCCCGTCCTCGGCCGCCTCCAACCAGCCGCGGATGTTCGTCACCGGCGTGCGCATCTCGTGGGCGATGTCGCCGACCATGTCACGGCGCAACTGCTCGACCCGGCTCCGCTGCTCGGCCATCTCGTTGAACGCGGTGCCGAGCCGGGCGATCTCGTCGCGTCCGCAGACCCGGACCCGCGCCGTGGTGTCGCCGTTGCGCATCCGGCCGGCCGCGGCGGTCAACGCGTGCAGCGGTCGGACCAGGCGTAGTCCCACCAGCACGGTGACGCCGACCGCGACGAGCAGCACCAGCCCGGCCACCCCGAAGATCCGCAGCCGGTTGGCCGGGGTGAGGTCGAAGGCTCCGACCGGCGTCGGCGCGCCCGGGTCGGTGACGAACAGCAGCACGGGCGGCGCGACGTGCGCGGCGAGCTGGGCGCGCCGGGCGTCGAGGACGCAGCCGTCGACGTCGGCGCGCTGTTCGGAGGTGACCGTGCCGGCCCCGACCGGGGTCCACCGCCCACCGAGGCCGATCCGCACCGCCGGCGCCCGCTGGCGGCCCAGGCAGGTGTCGACCAGGTCGTCGAGCTGATCCAGCGCTCTCCGCTCGGTGGCGGTGGGCGCGGCCAGCGCGTCGAGCTCCTCCGCGCACCCGGTGTCGCCGGTGACGGCGACGCCTCGGGACTCGATGCGGGGCCGACCGCCGGGGTCGACGACGAGCTCCGCGTCGCCGTACGTCGGCGGAGACGTCTCCGCCACGATCATCGGGACCGGGGTGGTGAGCCCGACCGGGCCGCGCAGACAGTCCCGGGCCCGTTCGGCCAGCCTGCGCAGCGCGGCTCGTTCGGCGTCCGGCAGCAGGTACGGGCCGGTCGCCCGGATGTCGATGCCGTCGCGTCCCGCCGTCGCGGCCAGGTCGGCGTCGACGTCGAGGGGGTCGACGGTGGCGGAGGCCCGCTGCGGCAGGGTCCCCTCGCCGGAGGAGGCGATCGGGGTGCGGTCGCGGCCGGTCAGGACGACCCGCCGCTCGGTGTCCGCCGCGAGGGACCGCACCAGGGGCAGCACGTCCGTCCAGTCCCGGTGGGTCGCGCCGTGCCCGAGCAGGGCGTCGTAGATCCGCGCGTCGTCGGCGAGTGCCCGGCCGCGTTCCTGTTGGAGCGCCCGCGTCGTGTCACGTACGGCGAGCCAGGCGGTCGCCGAGATCGAGAGTACGGAGATCACCACGCTGAGGGCGAGCAGCCGGACCAGGAGGCTGCCGCGCCCGTGCCGCTCAGCCATCGGCGAGCTTGTATCCAATGCCGTAGACGGTGAGCAGCCGTTCCGGGCGACGGGGATTCGCCTCGATCTTCCGGCGCAGGTTCATCACGTGTACGTCGACCGTGCGGGCCGTGATGTACGAGTCGAGCCCGTGCAGCCGGCGGAGCAACTGGTCGCGGCTGAACACCCTGCCCGGCTCCGCCGTGAACGCGCTCAACAGGGCGAATTCGCCCGGCGTGCACGACACCGGGGCGCCCGCGACGGTGACCTCGTGGCGTACCGGGTCGAGGAGGAGGTCGCCCACCCGCAGCACCGGCGCGACGGGCCGCGCGGCCACGGACCGGGTCCGGCGGAGCAGGGTGCGCACCCTTGCCGCCAGTTCCCGCGGGCTGTACGGCTTCGTCAGGTAGTCGTCGGCGCCCAGGTCCAGGCCCAGCAGCAGGTCGTCCTCGGCGCCCCGGGCGGTGACCATCAGCACCGGCACCTCCGAGTCGCGACGCAGGATGCGGCACACGTCGAGCCCGTCGACGCGCGGCATCATGACGTCCAGCACCAGCAGGTCCGGCGGGCAGTGGCGGATCTCGTCCAGGGCGGCCCGGCCGTCGTGGACCACCGACACCCGGTGGCCCTCGTGCTCCAGGTATCGCCGGAGCAGTTCGGCCTGCTTGGGGTCGTCCTCGGCGACCAGCACGTTCGCACTCACGGTGGAGAGTCTACGAGGCGCCCGAGCAGGGAAAACAGGTCGAGAACGGGACCACCACCGGATCACAACAGGTCTCTGACAAGTGACCGTCAGGCTCTGCGGTCATGGCACGAACACTCGTCTCGCTTCCGAACCCCGCCCCCGACGGCCCGCCGCCGGCCCGGGGCGGCGGAATCCCGGTCCCTGCCAAGGAGAAGAAGTTGGCACTGTTGAAGGGCCTGGTCGCGGTGGCTCTGGCCGCGGCCGGCCTCGTGCCCGCGTCACCCGCCCAGGCGAAGGACCGCAACTATCCGGTTAAGTCGCTCGACTACACCCTCGGCGACACCGCCTTCACGGTCGCCGGTTTCCACACCGACGGCCCGGACTCGCCCCTGGCACCGATCGAGTTGACCGGCAACGTGCACTACCCGGCCACCGGCAGGGGACCGTTTCCGCTGGTGGTGCTCTCCCATGGCTACTGGTCCACGTGCGCGGACCAGGCCGCCGAGGACGAGGCGAAGCGCGTCGAGGCGGAGTCGCCGGACGACTACTACGAGGATCCGCGCTGGTTGGCTGCCACCGGCCGGCTCTCGCAGTGGCCCTGCGCGCCCGGCGTCGCGGCGCTGCCCAGCTATCGGGGCTACGACTACCTCGCCCGGGAGCTCGCCGCTCAGGGCATGGTCGTCATTTCGATCAGCGCGAACGGAATCAACGCCGGCCAGATCGGCACCGAGTCCGACAACGCGCGCGCGAAGCTCATCAACAAGCACCTCGCGCTCTGGACCGAACTGGCCCGTACGGGCCGGGGCGCCCTGGTCGGCCACTTCAGCGGCCCGACCCCGAAGCTCACCGGCAAGATCGACTTCTCCCGCACCGGGACGCTCGGCCACTCACGTGGCGGCCGCGCGGTGGCCTGGCACGCCGCCGACGTCCACCGCGCCGACCTTCCGGCAGGCGTGCGGGTGGCCGGAGTCCTCGCCCTCGCCGCCGCCGGTCCGGGCGCGGCCACCAACCCGGGTTCCCCGGATGCCAAGTTCTACCGGGTGACCTCGGCGCCCCTCGCGGTCTGGGTCGGCGGCTGCGACAGCGAGCAGGGCCTCGACTACGCGAAGCTGGCAACCGGGCACACCCACAAGCCGATCTACACCTGGCACGTCCGCGGCGCCAACCACAACTTCCTCAACACCCAGTGGTCTCCCGAGAGCGGGCAGGTCGGCGCGGTCGACGACCAGGGCTTCGCCCCGGCGCCGGGCTGGTGCGGCACCCCGATCATCCCGGACTGGGACCCGGACAGCGGCACCCCGGAGCCGCCGATCGAGTGGACGCACGTGACCCGCAAACTGACCGAGACCGAACAGCGCCAGGTCAGCACCGGGTACGTCACCGCGTTCTTCCGTTCCGCGCTGCTGGGCGACCGGCAGGCCGACAAGGTCATCAGCGGTCGCGTCGACCCGTACGCCTCTTTCACGGTGGTCGACGCCGAGAAAATCGTCCCCCAGCGTCGCTGAGGATCGAGGTAGCCGGCACGGCCGGTGAAGCCCGACTCGTCGAGTCGGGGAGGAGCTAGCTCCCCGCGCATGCGAGGGGTGATCGCTTTCACGGCCAACCGCCGCGACCCGACGGGTCCTGCCCGGCCGATGTGACCGTAGCCCGTCCGGGGCGTGGTCACATCGGCCGGCTTGTTGTTTGCGTAGGGAGAGGGTCTGCCAGACGAACGGCCCTGTCTCACATTCGGCCCTGTCTCACATTCGGTGTGATGGAGGGTGGTGGTAAGTCGAGCAGGATGCGGTGTCGCAGGAGGGCGAAGACGCCCGCGCGTCCGTACATTGTCGTCTGATCAGTTTGGTTGTGGTTCTGTGAGCTGGTCAGAGTTGGGTACGGCTGCCAGCGCACACGCGCCGATCTCGACCTACGCACGGCGACTGCCCGCTCGACTTCGCGGCGATCAAGATCGGGACGTTGCGTGACGGGTGTTGCTGAGCCGTCTGCTCCTCGACGTGCGGATTGGTCGATGACAGCGCGTCGTAGCCCGCGTACGTTGACGCCGTGGCGACTTTGTGGACCCTGGGATGCGATGCCGACGATCCTCACCGGATCGCTGCCTTCTGGGCACGAGCCCTCGGCTATGTCAAGGAACCCGGTTTCGACGAGCCGGACAACGCCTCCATCGTCGATCCCGATGGCCGGGGCCCTGCCATCGGTTTCCTGAAGGTGCCCGAGGGAAAGTCCGGCAAGAACCGTATGCATATCGATATCCGGGTGGCCGGTCCAGGCCCCTGGGACATGGTCGAGCGCGCCCGACTAATCCGGCAGAAAGTGCCCGACCTGGTTGCCGCCGGCGCGACGGTGGTCCGCGAGGAGTGGTACGGCGATGTCCTCGGGCATGTCGTCATGCAGGACCCCGAGGGCAACGAGTTCTGCGTAGCTTGATGCCACGACCAGCGCTGAATGCGACATCCGCGATCTGGTGCAGGGCCCCACGCGCTCCCGCCGTAATCGAGGGTCGGCACGAACAACCCGAACCTGACCTCATGCCACGCGCCGTCCGGGAACACCATTCCGGCTGTCACGACCGCCAGTCTCCCGACCGACGGGCAGTACGTCGAGCGAGATCCGACCACCTCCGGCCAGCCCGCTGTAGCGGGAGCCCTAGATGCTCTTCGATGATGTGAGCGGCGTGTGCTCTCCAGCGGATGCCAGCCCGGGTCACCCGGTGCCGACGCGGGTCACCGCAGCCGCTCGTGGTCGCAAAGCGGGGGTTCGTGTGCTCGGGCTGTGGTCCTGGGCTGGGCGAACAGGGGGGCCGGGCGATGTGGGTGAACGCAGGCCACTCCCTGCCACCCCAGGTGAACCCCCAGGTCGCTAGACTAGGCCCTCGCGCCCCCGTAGCTCAGGGGATAGAGCATCGGTTTCCTAACCGGACGCTCCGCCGGTATCCACAGGCCGACGACCTGCGGCTTTTTGTTTTCCGCCGGTGCGTGCCGGTCGCTTCGCGGGATTGCTGCGATCGCTTGCCGAAGATCAGCTGGAACGTTGTGGGTCCTGCGGGTGCGGCTTAACGTTGCCGCGAGTGGGGACCGAGTCATCTTTCCTCGTCGTCGAGCAGTTCGCGGCGCCACTCCGCGAATCGGCCTCGGAGATCGTCCAGCGCTGGGCCGGTGACGCCGTACTGGGCGAAGTCGTCGGGGTCGAGATGGGTGGCCTGTCCGAGGGCATCGGCGAAGATGCGCGGGTCGAAGCCACGGTCGGCGCGCTGGGCGAGGGTGAGGAGAGTTTCGCGGGTGTAGCGGCCGGATCGGAGGGTGGCGTCGATGTCGATGAAGTCCCGGGCGAACGCGCGCCCGTAGAGGGCGCTCATCTTGTTCGCGACCGCGTCGTCGGGGTGGAGGACCGGCCCGATCGCCATGAGGATCGGTTCGTTGGCGCGCCAGTCCACGCCGAGTTCGACCTTGGAAACCCGCACGCCGTCGGTGACGGCCAGCCGGGCGAAGGTTTCGTACTGGCGCTCGGTCTCGACGATCAGGCCGTCGTCTCGGTAGGCGTGCACGACGGCGGCGACCGCGGCGGTGAACTCGTCGCGGCGGTCCCAGGCGGTGAACAGGTCGACGTCCTCGCTGGGCCGCTCAAGCAGCCCGGCGGCCTGGACCGCGTAACCGCCGGCCAGCGCGAAGCCGTATCGATCGGCCGCCGCGAGCCCGGTACGGGCGAGGCGTTCGTGAAAGGGGTCCACCGCTACGCTGCGTCGCTACGGGTGGCGGCGAGTTCGGGGAAGGCTTCCTCCCAGCGCCGGCGGAGCTGGGGTGGCAGCCAGAGGGCGGGCCAGAGCCGCCGGAGGAGGTCCGCATGGAGCCAGGTGTTCAGATCCTCGACCGTGCTGGCTTCGGCGAGTACCACCTTGTACATGCTGGCCAGGCGTGTGGGCCGGTTCAGGTCGTATTCGGCGTGCCCGGACCAGTCGAGATGACGCGGAAGCGTCACCGTGCCTTCGGTCGGGCCGTGCAGCGCGGCGAGGGTTTCGGCCACCACGTATGGCCTGCGGTCACCGTAGGGTCGGTAGTCGGCCGGCGGCTGGGGTGGTGTCCGGCGTCGGCTGATGTTGGTGGCCCGTCGGACTTCCGGTCGTAGCGCCTGACGGATCGTCTCCCGGCTGTAGCCGGTGACCCGCTGCAGATCCACCGGCCGCCAGCCGGCCGCGTGGAACGCCCGTAGCTGCTCGTCCCGCTCGGTCAATGCCTGCGCCCGCGTCGCCTCGTACCGGGAGACAACCGCATGTAGCTCATCTTCGGAGAACCGGCCCATGCCTGCCAGCCTACTACGCTAGGCCAAGCACGCTTGGCTCTTCGTCATGCCCGGGCAACTGGGCGGGACCAGGCATGGTGATCGGGATCGGATGCACTCATGTTCGGGTGAAGCCGAGGGCCCGGTATCCGGGCATACGGCGTTGGAGTGAGGCGGCGAGGATGGGGGTGGCCGGGTCGTGGTAGTCGTGGACCTCGGCGACGTCCTTGCCGGGCGCGGCGCGGATGACACGGCCGGCGCATTGGACGAGTAGGCCGTCGTAGGAGATCGGACCGGCGAGGAAGAGCGTGTCGAGGGCAGGGGCGTCGAAGCCTTCACCGATGAACGGTGTGGTGCCGATGACGAGTAGGCCGTCGCCGGTCTTGGCGCCGTCGAGCCGGTCAACGATGATCCGCCGTTCGCCGGTGCTCATCGCGCCTTGGAGCACGAGCGCCTGATGTCCGTGTGCGGCGAGCAGGGCGGTGAGAGCCTCGACCTGGGCGACCCGCCGGGTCAGGACGAGACAGTTGCGACCGCGGGTCAGGGCAACGGCGACATCGTCGGTGATCTGGGTGTTGCGGGGCTCGTCGAGGGCCAGTCGCCGGTGCACCTCGGCGAGCGCGCCGGGGGCGTCAAGGTCGATGTCGCCGGGCTGGAAGGTGGTCTCGTGGATGAACAGCGCTCGTCGGGGTCCGGCGTCGATGTGCATCGCTGCCGCGAGGGTGCCTTGTTCCTCGTCGGTCAGGGTGTGCCGGACGGGTCCGAGTTGCCAGGTGACGAGTTGGCCGAGGCCGTCGCGTCGGGTGGGGGTGGCGGTGAGACCGAGCCAGAACTGTGCGGCGATCCGTTTGACCGAGTGCTCGTACGCGGCGGCGCCGAGGTGGTGGCATTCGTCGATGATGACGTGCCCGTACCCCTGGGTCAGGGTGGCGACGTCGTCGCGCCGGGCGAGGGAGGGCAGCAACGCGATGTCCACCGTGCCGGTGAGCTTGCGTCGGCCGCCGCCGAGTTGACCCGGCTTGATGCCGAGGAACTGCTCGACGCGGGTGCGCCACTGGTCGGCGAGGGCTTTGCGGTCGACGAGGACCAGGGTGGAGGTGTTGCGTTCGGCGATCACGGCGCAGGCTATGACGGTCTTACCGGAGCCTGGTGGAGCGACCAGGACCCCCTCGTCGTGGGCGAGAAGCGCGCCGACCGCGGTGGCCTGCTTGCCGGTGAGTTCGGCGGTGAACGCGGCGTCGATCTCGGTCCCGGGGTTTCGTGCGTCCGAGACGGCCAGCCGGGACCCGGCGCGCTCGACGATCGTGGCGATGGTGTGCCGCAGGCCCCGCGGGAGGACCGGTGATCATCGAGGGTGAGGTCGTAGCCCTGGATGAAGCGCGGGGTGTCCCACGTGGACTTGCGGAGTCTCTGCAACTCGTAGAACTTCGGGTTGACCATGGCAGCGGCGTGCTTGAACGTCGCCAGTGCGGCGGGGGTGAGCTGTCCGGCGTCGATGGTCAGCCCGGCACCAGTCTCCGCGTGGACCACCGGAGGCAGCGGAGGATGGACCTGCGTCGCGGCGGACTGGCTCATCGCGGCGACGTCGGCACCGGTGACGGCTTGCTTGGCCTGCCGGGCGACGTGTTCGGCGTCGCCGGGGCTGAGCCGGTCCAGCGTCGACAGGAACGCCCACTGGTCGGTGTACGGCTCGAGGGTGCCGAGGTCGAGGAAGGTGGTCAGTCCATCCTTGCGGCGGCGTCCCTGAAGCGGTGCGGCGATGAGGTTGCCGAAGCCACCCTCGGGCAGGACGTCCTGGTTGGGGAACAGCCGGTCATACGACCGCAGGTTCATCGACCCGCGCAGCACCATCGCCTCGCGCAACAGGACCGTGCCGACGGCGCGCGGTGGCCGCGGGAACAGCGCCGGTGAAGAAGATCCACACGTGGGCGCCGCGGCCTGACTGGGAGATCTCCATCGCGGCGGGCACCGCGCTGGCTCGTGCCGCTTTCACGTAGGCGAGGGCGTCGAGCATCGCCGTCGGCCCGTCGAAGTCGGCCACGACGAAGTGGCAGGTGTTGCCGGGCATCAGCGGGTACAGGCCCATGAACACGTCGCCGACCAGATGCGCCGCGACGACCTCCGTCGTCCGGGGCAGGTGGGCGGCGCCCCGCCGGTCCATACCCTTACGCCAACCGCCGGCGACCGCGGGCATCCACCCGGCAGCGCCGGTACGGGCGTTGTCCCACCGCACGGCGTACACATCGGCCCGGGCCCGGAACCGGTCGGCGAACAGCGCCAGCTTGTCCTGCGTGGGCGAAGCCATGGTGACCAGCCCCGGCGGCTCCACCGGCGCGGACAACTGCGCCGGCGCCGCAGACGTGTCCTGACCACGCAACTCCAGCAGACGCCCCAGCCGGGCGTTCTCCGCCCGTAACCGCTCCACCTCCCGCCGAAGATCGACGAACTCGGCCACCGAACCCATGCCGACCATCCTCGCGCATCTGGCTCCGAACACCCCGGCACCGGTCCGCTATCCTGCGCCGATGGCATCGAAGCGGAGTACCGCGCTCGAGGCGATGATCGAGGAAGCCACCGTCGACACGGACGGTCACGAGGACGAGCGTGCCGGCCTGTTCACCATGATCGAGGAGCATCTGGCGGTGCCGTTCACCACCACCGTCCTCGGCGTCGAGGTCACCGTAGGCAAGGTCGAGCTGGCAGCGGACAGCATCGTCGCGGTCTGCGCCCGGGGCCGCCACCGGCACGAGTCGGCCTTCTCGACCTGCCGCTACCCACCCCTATGCCGGACGGTGCCGCGTGGATCGACGCCTACCGGCACTGGGCCGGAAGGTAGGCCGCGATGAGCGAGTACCAGTACTACGAGTTCGCCGCCGTCGATCGGCCCCTCACCGGCCGGGAGCGGGCCGAGCTGCGGTCGCTGTCGACCCGCGCCGACATCACCGCCACCAGCTTTGTGAACACCTACGAGTGGGGCAACTTCAAGGGCGACCCGCGCACGCTGATGGAACGGTACTTCGACGCGCACCTGTACCTGGCGAACTGGGGCACCCGCCAGCTGATGCTCCGGCTACCGAAACACGTGCTCGACCCCGCCACCGCCGCCCAGTACTGCCAGGGTGACAGCGCGTCCGCGTGGACCGCCGGCAAGCACATCATCATCGACCTGCATGACGAGGACGAGGACGGCGCCGACGAGTGGGACCTCGACGGCCACGGTCTACTCACCTCCATCATCCCGGTCCGGGCCAGCCTCACCGCCGGAGACCTGCGCCTGCTCTACCTGGCCTGGCTGCGCTGCGTACAGTCCGAGGACATCGCCGACGACGAGCCCGAACCGCCCGTCCCCGCCGGGCTGGACACCCTCGACGCGGTCCTCACCGCCCTGGCTGAGTTCCTGCGCATCGACCCTGACCTGATCGCTGCTGCGGCGGCCGGGTCGGCGCCGGCCGCCTCCGGTGAACCGACCGCTGCGCAACTACGCACCTGGGTCGTCGGGCTGCCCGCTCGGGACAAGGACGCCATCCTGACCGACCTGATCACCGGCGGCGACAGCCCTTGTCCGTGACCGCAAGACCTTTATCCGACCGGCACCGGTGATCCGCGCCGCGGCCTGAACCAGACCGCTCCCCGCCGACGAGACCCCACTCCCGCCGGCCGATCCACCCTGCCCACCAAGATCAACCGGAGCCACATGGAGACTCGAGCTGTGGTCCTGGGCTGGGTAAACGGGGGTTCGGGTGACGCGGGTGAACGTGGGCCACTCCCTGCCACCCCAGGTGAACCCCCAGGTCGCTAGACTAGGCCCTCGCGCCCCCGTAGCTCAGGGGATAGAGCATCGGTTTCCTAACCGGACGCTCCGCCGGTATCCGCAGGCCGATGACCCGCGGCTTTCTGTTTTCTGCCGGTGCGTGCCGGTCGCTTCGCGGGCTTGCTGCGATCGCTTGCCGAAGATCAGCTGGAACGTGCGAGGCCGGTGCGGGCTGCGTTGTGGCGTATGGCGCGGAGCCGGGCGTGCTCGTCGTGAGGTGCGGCGGGACCAGCACGCCGCAGCCGGCACAAGTCAGCACGACTTCGGGTACGTGTTCACCCGCGCCGACGGCCCGTCGATCAACCCGAACTACGCCACCACCCGCTTCCGCAAGCTCGGCCAAGGCGCCAGGCTGCCACTGGTGCGGGTGCATGACTGCGGAACGTGGCCGCGTCGCTCGCACACGAGTCCGGCCCGACCTGAGATCCTGCTCGACCATTCAAGCATCATGATCACCGCAGACACCCCTACATCAGGTTTCCGCCCCAGCTGCACCGGCACGGCTCCACCGCCACCGCCAGCTTGGGTCCTCATCGCCACCCGGCGCACTCCGCAAGAAGATCCAGGACAAGGCCCGGGAAAACGCCCAGCCCGCCGACCGGGTCTACGAGGCAGTCACGGCTGATAAAGATCGAGTCCATCTACTAAAGGCACTCATCGAACGCCTGGGGGGATCGTCTTTGACCAGCCGGCCTGTGATCGACCAGCACTTGTTGGACCTGCACGCCTAGGTCGAGGACAACCTCAAGAATGCGACCAATGAGAACGGCTGGGGCCTCGGACGTCTCTTGCAGCTCGACCTGGAAATCTTGGCGTGGGAGCAGTGCATCGCGGGGCACAGCAGGAGGGTGACGGCCATCAGCGCGCCGATGATCACCGTGACGGTGGCACCTCCAAGCCCTTAGGCTTTGAGAGCGGGGGTACTCACGGGTGGAGCGCAATTCGGCGATTCGCATGGGTGGGGGCAGGTCGGTCCAGGGCGCCGTCGCTTAGTGTGATCGGGCTATATTCCAACCATGGCGGAATACGACGGATCAGCCCCCGGGGTACGCGAGCTGACGGCGCTGACCCTCAACAAGATCTCGGTCGGGCCGGGCGACAACAACTGCTACCTGCTGCGCTGCCGCGCGACGGGTGCCCAGTTGATGGTGGACGCGGCGAACGAGCCGGAGCGGCTGCTGGAGCTGTGCGGCGGGCGGCTCGACGCGGTGGTCACCACCCACCACCACTGGGACCACTGGGAGCACGGCCTGCCCGACGTCGTCTCGGCCACCGGGGCGCGCACCTACGCCGGCGCACCCGACGTGGACGGCATCACCGTCCCGACCGACGTGCCCCTGGCCGACGGCGACGTCATCCGCTGCGGCGAGATCGCCCTCAAGGTCATCCGGCTGACGGGCCACACGCCCGGCGGCGTCGCCCTGCTGTACGACGACCCGGGAGGCCACCCGCACCTGTTCACCGGCGACTCGCTCTTCCCCGGAGGAGTCGGCAACACCTTCGGCAACGCCGACGACTTCGCGTCGCTGTTCACCGACGTCAAGACGAAGGTCTTCGACCGGCTGCCGGACGACACGTGGGTCTACCCGGGCCACGGCCGCGACACCACGCTGGGCGCGGAACGGCCGGCGCTGGAGGAGTGGCGCACCCGAGGCTGGTGAATCAGCGTCGGGCCGGCTAGAGGAACGCCACGCCGTCCGCAAGCCGCCGGACGATGCACTCCAGGTCACGTACACGCTGCTCCAGCCGCGCCAGTTCCGCAACCGGATCTCCGCCGAGGAGGTCGCCGACAGCGATACTGCCGCCGTCGACCGACCCAATGACGTCCCGCAGCCCGGTCATGCGGACGGCGCCGTCGACGGCCGCCACGACGATGCCCGTCGCGGCGGCCTCGACGACAGTCCCGGGCGCCACCGGCCAGCCCGGGGCCGGATCGCGGAACGCTGACGACACGAACAGCTGGACTTCACGCCACGTCGTCCACGCACCGGGCGCGGGCGGACCCCAGGCGCGGACAAGGCGGATAATCCGGTCGGTGGGCATTGACCAGTCCAGCCGGGTCGGCAGCGCGAGGCAAGGAAGGGCAGGCTGTTCCCGCCTCGCGCCGTCTGAAAGGCGGACAGCCTCCACTGGCGATCCGCATGGTCCGCCGAGGCACGGAGCGAGCAACCGGATGGCTGCCTCCCCGGCGTCGCGCAGGCCCCCCTCGGGCAGCAGGCGGAGCTGGTGTACGCAGCGGGTCCCGGGCACGCGATCGACGACGAGCGTGACCACGTCCATGCCTGCGGCCAGGGCCCAGGGCAGCGGATCCGCGCCACGGTCAATGCTGCTGCCTATCACACTGACGACGACGGACGGCACCGCCGGACGGTCCCCGGAGCCGGCCGGCGGGCCGAGCGACAGCAGGCGATGACCCGGCGCGTCTGGGAAGGCCGGCTCCTCGACGTCGTCCCGGTGTCCGCGGACGTCCAACCCGCGTAGCGCCGACACGGCCCGCGCCGCGCGGGCGGCCTCAGCGTCAACGACGGCGCCCACCACCCTCGGGCCTCCCGGAAGTTGGCACAGAGCGGAGAGCAGGGCGAGCCCGGAGTAGCCCCGGCCCCACGCGAGGACTTCCATCTACGACTCCAAAGGTTGGGGTAAACCATCGGCGATCCGCCACAAGACGGCCGCTTCGCTCAGTCTCCCGATGGCTTGGTCGACCTGCCGGGCGGACACCCGTTCCAGCTCGGCCCTTGGTGCCGGCGGGGCGTCCTCGCCGGCCGCTGCACGGAGGACCTGCCCCGCCAGGCCGAGGGGAGTCTGCGACTCGAAGCTCCGGTCAAGGTACAACCGCTCGCGGAGCCGGCTGAGCTCCGCCGGTGCCATCGGGCCGCCAGCCCGCAGGCCGCCGTGCAGGGCGGCACCGAGCCGCGCTGCCGAGGTCACCTGGCCCCAACTCAGCATGGTTAGCCGAGCCTGCCGGCCGACGAGCATGGCGGACCCGACGATCCGCCCGCCCGACGGCGACGAGAGCCGGTCGAGGTGCCCGTGCGGCTCGGTCAGGTACAGGTGGGCCAACCGTTCGGCGAGATGATCGTGAGGGTCCGTCGGGCGCGCGGCCAGCATGGTCATGGCCAGTGTCCCGGAGAGGGCGGCCTCGGGACCCGCCGGAGGGCGGTCGACCACCGACCGCTTCGCCAGCGTCAGGTGGTACGGCGGTTCCGGCGGATGAGCCTTGAGGAAGCGCCCGACCTCGGCTCCGGGGATCGGAGAGGTGACAGCCAGCAGGCAGTGCTGCGGCTGGTACGCGTCCCGCAGGAAATTGTCGACGTCCTTTGAGGTCAGTGAGCGTATCGAGTCCGGCGTGGCAGCGCCGACCGCAGCTAGGTCCGAGCCTGCGGCGGCGACGGAGGCGAGGAGCGGACCTAGGCGCAGCGCAGGCCGCCCCACGGCGCGCGCCAGCTCGACCACGACGGCCTGCCGCTCATGGGCGAGCCGCGTGTCGGTCAGCCGACCGTGGTGCAGAACCGCCAACGCCTGTCCGAGGGCGTCGCGCCAGTGTTCGGCCGGTACACATAGCCGGTAGTCGGTCCAGGCGACCTCCGTCCGGCCGGCGAGCGGTGGAAGCGACGGCGCACGCGTGGCAGCATGGGCGACCCGCTCGTGCTCCACCAGGTGGGCCAGGCCCGCCCGATCGTAGGGGTCGTCGCCCGAGCCGCGCAGAACCCGCAAGTGCACCGCCACGCTGCGCTGCCAGGGCACGCGCACCAGGAGGACGCGCAGGCCGGACGATGCGAGTTCCGTCAGTCCGAGCCGCTCCTCCTCGACCCGGACCTGCGTACCGGTCAGTTCCACGCCTCGGCCCCCGCGCGGATGGCGTCGTCGAGGCCGCCGACGATGGCGCGGGCCCGCCCACCCGTCGGCACCGGCGGCCGGGACGCGAGTTCCTCGGCCCGGGCGTCGGCCGAGGAGTGCACCTCCGCCAGCGTGAGCTGGCCCAGCGAGGCACGCCGGTGCTCGTCCAGGCGGGCGAAGGGCTGGTCCAGCGCGGTCACGACGCGCTGCTTCGCCCGTCGGGCGGCGGCCTGCCACTGGTCGGCGCTCGACGCTGGCAGGCGGTCCACCACCTCGCCCAACAGCCGGGCGCAGTCCAGGGCGTGGTCGCGGTCGGTGTTCGCGCAGGCCCACAACACGGCGTTACCGTGCTCCAGCCCGCCCGCAGCCCCGGCGGCGTAGACGAGGCCGCGGGCGGCGCGAAGCTCCGCCCCGAGCAGCCCGTCGGTGCCGCTGCCCAGCAACTCCCTTATCACGGCCAGAGCAACCTCGTCGACCTCGACCGGGTCGAAGCCGACGAGTACCCCGACGACGAACTGGGACCAGGGCCGGTCGACGAGCGCGCACGGTCCGCCCCGCACCCGGCGGTCGTCCGCGCGCTCAGCCTGGGCTGTGCGCGGCCTCAGCGGCACCGGGCCTGCCGCAGCGTCGAGGACCGTCAGCTCAGCGCGCGGTACGACCTCCGTGAGGTAGTCGGCCAGGGTGGAACAGTCGATCGCCGCGACACCGTCCGCTCCGGCTTCCCCGCCGCACGGCTCCGGCTCGCCCCAGGCTGCCGCGTGCAGGGCCCGCCGGATGGCCGTCGTCGGATCGGCCTGCTGGCGGGCGACGCCGGCCAGGTGCGCCGCCGTCACCGCTCGGAGCAGCTCCGGTTGCGGGGCGGGTCGCGCCACATCGGCGAGCCGGGCGGCGGCGTCGGCCGTGAGCCCCGGGGCCCAGAAGGAGAAACAGGACCACGGGCCGAGAAGGGCGTGCCTGAGCTTCCAGTAGCGAGTCGCGGCGTACTGTCCGACCGAATCCGACCTGGGGTCCGCGAGGTACCGGGCGGCCACGGCCGCCAGGCCCGAGGGCAGGGCCGGTGCGTCGGGGAACGGTAAATCCCAGCCGACGACCCGCGCGCGAGGCACCACGATCACGTCCGGCGTGCTCAGCACGCTGCCTCCGGTTGGTTCCCGGGACCGGGGCGCCACGCGCCGCGGGCCAAGGCCGGCGACAGCAGGACGACACCAGCCAGGGTAGCGGCCGTACCCGCGACCACCGCCGTGGCGCCGGGCCCCAGTGCCGTGGAGAGCGCGGCCAGGGTGCCGTGCGACAGAGCCAGGGCGAGGTTCATCCATGCGCGCCGTGCGGCGAAGACCCGACCCATCGCGTCGACGCGGACCCGGTCGGAGTAGACCACGGTTGTCGCCGTGACGATTAGGACGTTGACCGCGCCGGCGAGCATCCCGCCGAGCACGCAGGCCACGGGATGCAGGGCGACCACCTGCCAGAGCACCACGCCGACGCCGCAGCAGCCGATCGCCCCGGCCAAGAGGAGTGCGCGGGGATGCCCGCCGAACCGCCGTACCACGAACAGCGAACAGACGAGCCAGCCGAACCCCAGCCCGCCGACGTAAAGCCCGCTGAGGTCGGCCCCGATGCTGCCTTCCGCGATGACGACGGCCAGCGTGGTGAGGCCACCGCAGCAGAGGAAATAGCTGATCTCGACCAGGGACGCCAGTCGGAGGCGGCGGTCCGCCGCCACGGATCTGACCGCGTCGACCAGCGCAGCCCGGACTCCCGCTAGGACTCCGACCGCGGGGCAGGACGGCAGGAAGGCCGTCAGCACGCTGCTGACCACGAAGGACGTGAGAGGGTGGTTCGGGAGGCTTTGTCCGATGCGGGTTTGACGGTTCGTTAGCGGCCCTGGTGGTGGGGGTTACGCGGACGCCGTCGGCGGGGCCAGGGTGAACAGTCCGGCCTCGGGTTCGGTGAGGATCTGGCGGGCGACGAGGCGTTTGAGCTTCGCGCGGAGATTCTCGGTGTCCTTCGCGGTGGTGCCGGCGGCGAGGGCCTGGCAGATGTCCTTGGCGCGCATCGGTGCGTTGGCGCCGTGGAACACGGCGAGGATCTGTTGGTAGGCGGGGCTGGCGACGGTCGGGTCAGCAGGTGCCGCCGGATCGAGTGGGCCGCCCAGGCTCAGGAGCGTCTTGCGGGTGATGGCGAGTTCGGCGACCTCGGTCTCGGCCGCGGTGAGCTGCTCGTCGAGGGAAGCGATCTGGGCGCGGAGCCGCTCGACGGCCAGGCCGGCGGCGTTCTCGCGTTCGGTGAGCAGGGCCAGCAGCGTCGGCTGCGTCACCGTTGGTCGCGCCAGGACGTGGTGGCGGTGCCGGTCAACCGGCGGATGAGGTTCGCCGTCGAGGCCCACCAGGTGCGTGACACCGCGGAGGCGGGTCGGCTCTCGTACTCGCGGACCAGACGGCGGTGCAGCATCAACGTGCCGTTGGTCTGCTCCACCACCCACCGGCGCTTCACCGGCACGAACCCGGCCGTCGTGTCGGACCGCAGGACCTGCTCGACATCGATACCTCGGACCGCGCCGTGGATCTGCACGTCGTCTTTGAACCCGGCATCGACCCACGCCTTGGTCACCGTCGGCGTGTGCGCGAGGACGTTGTCCAGCAGCCTCACACCGATCGCATTGTCGGTGACCGACGCCGCGGTGACCACCACCGCGATGATCAACCCCAGCGCGTCCACCGCCAGGCCCCGCTTACGGCCCGGCACCTTCTTCGCCGCGTCCTTGCCGGTCGTCGCCGCCGGGACGTGGTTGGCCGCCCGAATCGACTGAGTGTCCAGCACCACCGCGGTCGGATCCTCCCGACGGCCGGCCTTCTCCCGCGCCTGACACCGCAGCAGATCATGAATCACCTGGTCAGTGCCGTCGTCACGCCACTGGGCGAAGTAGTAATACGTCGCGGACTTCGGCGGCAGATCGTGCGGCAGGTACGCCCACTGACAACCCGTCCGGTTCTGGTAGAAGATCGAATTCACGATCTCCCGCAGCTCGTAGCGACCCTGATGCCCCGACACCGACGGATGCCGGTCCTTCCACGCCTGCAGGAACGGACCCACCACCGCCCACTGCTCATCGGTCAGGTCACTCGGATACGCCGCACGCTCACCCATGATCAGCCCAACGCCGGCCGGACCTACCGGTTACGACCACGGCTCACATTCACATGCCAGCCCAAACCCATATTGGACGAAAGCTACCGAACCACCCTCTCAACCAATGGCTTCGCGCCCTACGAAACACGGCCTAGCCCCGGCAGCCGCCGAACACCACCCAACCCCATCAGGAGGACTCCGTGACCTTCCGCGCCGAGACCACCCTCGCCGGCTACGCGGGGGCCGCCGTCGACATGAAGACCCGTATGCACGAGTACTGCGCCAGCATCGACGGCAGCGAGTACACCCGAGCCTTCGTCGAGACCAACTGGGCGGGCCTCGCGCCAACCCACGGCGACGACGAGGCCGCCCACCACAGGCTCACCGACGTGATCAACCGCGCCAGCAGCACACGGTATGGGCGCAGGGCGAGGCCTACGTGCTCGCCCCCGCCATGACCGCCATCGTCGCCGCGGCGGCCGAAGCCCTCGACCTCACCGGCGACCTGCTCACCGCCGACGCGGCCCCCACCGACGCCGGTGTGCTCTACCTGCCCGAACCGATCTACCACCGCGCCCTGACCGGCCAGGTCAGCGGCATCGCCGCGATCACCTGGGCCACCATCACCTCCCCCCGTGGACGGTCCTGGCTGATCTGCGGCTGGGCCCACCGCGACGACCCCGACGACCCCCACGCCGCCCGCATCCAGGACTACGCCCGCCAGGACCCCACCCTGCTGTCACGACTCGGCCCGTACGTGCTGACGAACCTCGACCTGCTGCCGATCGCGAGACCCGTGCCCGCCATCGCGCAACCGGACATCGACGAGCCCGACCGCGACTGGGAGTCCGCCCCCGACGGGCGATACGTCATCGCCGACGCCACCGCCCGCACCAGTGTCTGCGCGGCGATCGCCTACGCGTTCTGGCGCATCCAGGCCCAACCCATCAGCGTCGCCGCCCCAGCGCCGCTCGACCGGCCCGCGCGCCGCCGCGCCGCCCGTGCACACGTCGTGCACGACACCCGCGTCGTGATGCTGCGCCGCACCTCCACCCTGACCGAACCCGCCGACGGCCACACCCGATGGCACTACCGGGTCCGGTTCGTCGTGCGCGGCCACTGGCGCCGCCTGATCGACAAGCACGGGCGGGCCTACCGGATCTGGATACACGCCCACCTCAAGGGCCCCGACGACGCGCCGCTGCTGCACGGCGAGAAGGTCGCCGTCCTCGCCCGGTAGCCCAACACCCGCATCTCACCGACCCGACGACCGCGCGGCCCTCGACGGCCAGCGCGGTCGTCGCCGTATCCGCACCCTTACCGACACGAGGAGAAGACCGTGGGAACACCCTGCTACGTCGGAGTCAGCGCCCCCGCCGGCCCGGCCATCGTCCGCGCCCGCTACGTCCACGACGGCTGTCCCTCGTCGCTCATCCCGCAGCTGCGCGGCATCTGGGCCACCGCCACACGCCGCGACACCAACGCCCTCATCGAGGCGGTCCTCGCCCACGACTGGGCCTACCTCCGCTCCGACATCACCCCGGACACGCAATCGTTGCCTGGCCAGCACTCCGTCGCGGGCGTCGGGATGACGCTCGACGACACCGATCCGGAGCCGGCCACCGTCTTCCCCCTCCATCGCGCCGTCGACCTCGGCGCCTCGTGGATCTACCTGATCAACCCCGCCGACGGCACCGTCACCGTGCACAGCGGGGACGGCGACCCGGTCGGCATCCACCGCCTCCAGGACCCGGCAGAGCGGGAGGAGAGACCCGCCCGACGCCCGCACGCGGCTTGCCTCTTCTCGTGGCACGCCGCGTCTGGCGGCCACACCGCCACGCGGGTCCGCCCCAGGCATCGGCTCGGCATGGGCTGCCGGAGGACGGGATGACGCTTCGAGCCCTGGTGTCGCTCGCCGTGGCGGTGGTCGCGGTGGTCATCCTCTGCGCCGGTGGTCTCGGCGGAGTCCTCGGCGGCGGCAGCGCCGCCGGCTGCATCCCCGTGTCTGTCTCACCCGCCGCCGCGCCGTCTACCTTGCCGCCTGCGTCGGCGCCGCCGACGGCGTGGCCGGCGAGCGGCGACTGGGACAGCGACCAGGTCGGCAACGCCGCCACGATCGTCACCACCGGCGCCCGCCTCGCCCTACCGGCTCGCGGGTGGGTGGTCGCGGTGGCGACCGCGATGCAGGAGAGCACCCTGCGGAACCTGTCCGGCGGCGACCGCGACTCGGTGGGCCTGTTCCAGCAGCGCCCCAGCCAAGGCTGGGGCACCCCCGCACAGCTGCAGGACCCCGTCTACGCGTCGGACAAGTTTTACCGCAAGCTGGTCGCGGTCGGCGGCTGGCAGGCGATGCCGCTCACCGAGGCCGCCCAGGCCGTGCAGGTCAGCGCCTACCCCGACGCCTACGCGAAATGGGAGGGACCGGCCACCCGGCTGGTCACCGCGATCGCCGACACCACCGGCCTACCCACCGACGGCCTGGCCGGGTGCGGGGCCGCAGGCCCGTGGACGCAGCCGGTCCTCGCCCCTGTCGGGTCGGGGTTCCGCAGCGCAGACCGGCCCGGCCATGACGGCGTCGACCTCAGCGCCCCGCGCGGCACCCTCATCCGCGCCGCGTCCGCCGGGACCGTCCGCACCGTGCGCTGCGACGCCGTCCACGCCGACACCGGCGCCGAATGGGGCTGCGACCGCGACGGCGACCCCGTCCTCACGCGCGGCTGCGGCTGGTACGTCGACATCGACCACCCAGGCGGCCTGCTCACCCGCTACTGCCACATGGACCAACCCCCGATGGTGACGCTCGGGCAGCCGGTCGCCGCCGGCCAGCCCATCGGCCTGGTCGGCTCCACCGGCCACAGCTCCGGCCCGCACCTGCACTACGAGGTGCACCACCACGCCGATGCCGGCCCGAACGGCGCGATCGACCCGGTGCCCTTCATGGCCGCGCAGAACGCCCCGCTCCGCACCAGGCCCTGACGCGACGCCCACCGGCCCATGGCCACCCAGCTCGGCGGCCATCCCCGGCAGGGGCGACCGCCACAACCCCCTATCCACACACCCCTGAGGAGGAAAGGCACGTGAGTACACCCGTACTGATCGGCGTTGCCGCGTTCCGCGGCAGGTACACCGCCCGCCGCATCCAGTTCGGCGAGGAGCCGCAGGTCCTGGTGCCGCTGCTGCGACGGATCTGGACCGACACGTTCGGCCGCAGCACCGACGCCATGGCCGCCGCGCTGCTGGCCCACGACTGGTGGAGCCTCGCCGTCAACCCCAAGCCGCGGCGATGGGACCGGCATCCGCCCGTACCGGGACTGGGCTACCCGGCCGTCACCGAGGACGGCAGGACTCGCCGGGGCTCGCTGCGGGAGGACCTCGACGGGGACTGCGAGTGGCTGTACCTGCTGCACCTCGACCAACGGCGGCTGGTGGTGTACGAGGCGACGGTCCACGGCCGCTGGCTGCGGCACAGCGCCCACCACCTCGACCCGGTCGAGGACCTGTTCGTCACTACACCCGCCCTCGACGACGGCGGACCGGAGATGACGGTGTGCACCGTGTGCGGCGCGGTCGACGAGATCGACCACGTCGAAGTGCCGTCCATGGCCGGCTACGGCCACGACACCTCCACCAGCTGCACCCGCTGCGGCTCCTCGCTCGCCACCGACCCGATGTTCGGCGACCACCTCGTCCGCAAGCCCTGGCCACCCCACACCCCCACGACGGGCGACGCGACGGACCGCACCCGATAAACCCACTCGCCCGACGCGGCCCACACCGACCCGGCTACGGCCCGTCCCTGCACCGATCGGAGAACACCATGATCTACCAGCCCGGCCAGCGCGTCACCCTGGTGCACACCAGCGACCCGCACACCCTGTTGCGGCCCGGCGACACCGGCACCGTCCGCCGCCACGACCAGCGGCACAACACCGTCGAGGTCATCTGGGACAGCGGCTCGACCCTGTCGATGTGCCTCGACACCGGCGACCGCATCGAGCACACCACCACCCCGGAGCCGACCGGCGGGCTGGTCGGCGAGGCCACCGGATGGGCCACCGCGCTGCGGCGGATGCGCGCCGCCGGTGCCGAGGCCGGCCGCACCGCCGCCGACCGGTGGGCCCAGCACACCATCGGCCCCCGGGCCGGCGGCGACACCCGCCTGGCCGCCCGTCGGATCCTGGCCGGCATCGGCGACGGCGATCCCGCCGTCCTCGACGCCCTACCCCACGTCACCTGGGCGGGGGAGTCGGTCGACACCAGCGGATGGGAGCTGTTCGCCGACGCCACCGGCGACGTCTCCGGCTGGTTCGGGCTGCGCGTCCAGGAGCGTGACGAGGCGATGGGCGTCTACCGCGACGGGTTCGACACCGCCGCTACCGACCGCGTCGCCGAACTGTGCCGTCTCGCGGCCAGCCCCACCGGCCGCGACCTCTCGCACCTGCACCCCGACCGGGTCCGTATCGGCGGCGTCGGCGTGTTCTCCGGCGAGTGGGCGCGCACCGTCGGCCCGGACGGCGACGACCGTATCGCGGTGGGGTTCGTGGGCACCCTGATCGACCACTGGAACGGGTGGGCCGTGTTCTCCTGCACCCGCCCGGTGGCCGAGGCGATCGTCGCCGACCAGCGGCGGCACCGCGACCAGCACCGCCACAGCCTGCGCGAGCAAGGCGTACCGGAGAACGACCTGGACCGGCGGGTCGACGAGGCCCTGGCCGACCTGGCCTTCGACGGCGACGTCATCGTCGCCGACCAGCGTGTCCTGTCCAACGACCCGCAAGCCATCGACCGCATCACCCCGGACGACGACGGCCGGTACGTGATGATGGGCTACATCTGGTGCTGGGAGGCCGTCGACCCGTACGCATGCGACCAGGTCGTCGGCGACCTGCCCTGCCCCGACCAGGCGTAGGACGCGGACCCGACCACGCCGCACCGACACCGGCACGACCACCGCAGACAGGCCACCGGCAAGGAACCGAGCCACCTCGCTCGGGTCGGACGCCGGCTTGCGAGTTCCGATTCCGGACGCGCCTTCCCGCCCGGTAGGTGCTTGACCTGAACACCGCTCCGCGTAGCCGAGCACGGCTACGCGCGCTCTTCCCGCCCGCAGTGGCCCACCAACGCCGCCGCGCACCCCGGGAAGGGGCGCGCGGCGGCGTCAATCGCCAAGGAGCACCTCATGCCACACCCGAGCACGCCCGCCCGCCGGTCGCTGACCGGCCACCAGCCGGCACCGCAACTACCCGCAGACGACTTGATCACCTGCCGGACCGCGGGTATCGGTTGCACCCCGACCGTAGCCATCGTCGGAGGTGCCCGGTGACCTCGCCCGCTCGACCCGCCAAGCCCAAGGCCAAGCCCCGCCCCATGTTCGGGCCGGTCTTGGCCCTGCTCGCGGCCGAACCACACCGCGCCTTCTCCATCAGCGACCTCGGCAGGCACCTGCCCGGCCGGTCCTCGGGGGCGATCGGCTCCGTGCTGAACCGCCTCGTCGACCGTGGCTGGGCGACGATGTCCGGCGGGTCGCCACGCCGCTACACCATTACCGCCGAGGGCATCGACGCGTTCGCCGCCGGAGCCGGTGCCAGCCGCGCCCCCTCGACCACCGCCACCACCGGCACGCCTCCGGCACCTGCCACCCCGGTGCCTGCCCCGACCGGCCCGGTCCCGCCGCGTCCCGGCGCCGTCCTACGGCCCAACGGGGTCTGGTACCTGCCCCGGCAACTCGGCGAAGACACCGACGTACGGGTGCTGCGCCGGCTGCGACGCGACAACATCCCGGTCCTGCTCTACGGACCGCCCGGCACCGGGAAGACCAGCCTCATCGAGGCCGCCTACACCGACGCGATCACCGTCGCCGGCCACGGCGACACCACCGTCGAAGACCTCGTCGGCAACTACGTGCCACTACCCGACGGCGGCTTCGAGTTCACCTACGGCCCCCTCATCACCGCCATGCGTCAAGGACGCGCCCTGTTCATCGACGACGCCACCCTCATCCCACCCCGCGTCCTGGCCGCCCTCTACCCGGCCATGGACGGCCGGGGGACGGTCACCATCGCCGCGCACCACAACGAGATCGTGACCGCCGCCGCCGGGTTCTTCGTCTGCGCCGGCCACAACCCCGGCGTCCACGGCGCGATCCTCACCGAGGCCCTCGCTTCCCGCTTCGCCGTGCACATCGAGGTCACCACCGACTTCGACCTCGCCCGGTCCCTCGGCGTCCCGAACGGCGCCATCGACGCGGCGATCGCCCTCAACCAGCGGATGCGCAAGCACGAGATCGACTGGGCACCGCAGCTGCGTGAACTGCTCGCGTTCAAGCGCGTCGCCGCGAGCCTCGGGCTGCCCGCCGCCGTGGCCAACCTCGCGGCGGTCGCACCCGAACCCGATCGCCCAGCCGTCGTCGAAGCCCTCCAACGGGCCTATCGCGGCACCACCATCACGCCCCTCACCCTCGGCAAGCAGAAGTGAGGAAACCGTCATGACCAGCGTCTCCGCGCACCTGAGCACCTCCGGGCCCAGTCCAGCCACTACGACTCCACCCCCGGCGGCGTCACCCTGGGATCCGTGGTCGGCAGCTTGGACGAAGCAGGCCGCCCGGATCACCGGACGGGCCGACGCCCACGTCACCGTCACCCCGGCCGCCGGCGGCCCACCCGGCTTCAGCTACCCCGCCACCGCGCAGATCCACATTGACGCCGACCTTGTCGCTGACCCGACGATCGCCGACCCCCGCCGACCCGCCCACCGGTCGAAGGCCCCTGTCGCCTACGGGGTTCTGCTGCACGAGTGCGCCCACGTCATCCACTCCACGTGGAATCCGCCGCCCGGCGTGCCCCCCGTCGTTCGGGAGGCCGCGCTCCTACTGGAGGAATCCCGCGTCGAACGGCGCTATCGCGACACCCGACCCCGCGACCGACGGTGGCTACGCCGCGCCATCACCAGCATCATCGACCCCACCGACACCCCCACCGACACCACGTGGAGCGCCGCCTACGCCGCCGGACTGCTCCTCGCCCGCGTCGACGCGAAGATCCTCTACCCCGCCGACGTCCGCACACCGCGACGCCTGATCACCAAGGTTCTCGGCCGCAAGCTCCTCAAGGGGTTACGCGACATCTGGCGGGAAGCCCAGACCGTCGTCGACACCGACACCACACGGATGATCGACCTCGGCGAACGATGGTGCCGCCTACTCGGCATCGACCCCACCACCAGCCCTGGCCTACCCGCCGACGACGCGGCCACCAGCACGATCGCGGCGGCCATCGCCGCCGCCCTCGACGCCATCCTGCACAACCCCGCCGACACGCCCGACCCCCGGCGCGGCGGGCCCCGGACCGACGTGCCCGGCATCCACGTCGACACCGACGTGCCGATCACCTGGACCGAACGCGACCCCGCAGACGCCGAACGCCACGCCGCCAACCGACTCACCACCCTGCTACGCCGCGCCCGCCACCGCGAACCCGCCCGCACCCGCGAACCCAGCACCGCACCGCCCGGACGACTGCGCACCCGCGCCGCGGTCACCCTCGCCGCCCAACGCGCAGCCGGCGCCATCCCCACCGCCCAGCCCTGGCAACGCACCGTCCGCCGCCCGGTCCCCGACCCCGAACTGACCGTCGGCATCCTCATCGACGCGTCCGGGTCGATGACCGACTTCGCGAAACCCATGTCCTCGGCGGCGTGGATCGTCGCCCAAGCCGCCACCCGCGCCGGAGCCACCACCGCCACCCTCGCCTACGGCGACCGGATCACCGTGCTCATCCCACCCGGCCGCCGTCCCGTGAAGGTCCGCGACATGCGAGCCGACGCCGGCACCGAACGGTTCGTCGAAGCCTGCGCCGAAGCCGACCGGCTCCTACACCTGTCCGCCCCCGGCACCGCACGGCTACTCGTCGTCGTCTCCGCCGGCCACTACGTCAACCCCGACGAAGCCCAGGCCACCATCACCCGACTCCACCACACCGGCTGCGCCGTCCTGTGGCTCGCACCAGCCAACGAAAGCTGGCCACCCCGGGTGTACGACCACACCACCACCATCACCGTCGACGACCCCACCACCTGCGTCAACCTCATTGGCCACGCCGCCATCGACGCCCTGAACGGGGCCTGAATCCGGCGGGAATCGGCTCCCGCCCACGCGCCGGGAGCCGATCCCCGCCGGCCCACAAGGTCCGCCGCTGGATCCCCCCGCACGCTTCGAAACGGAGAGCAGCATGCCCGACAGCACGACGACCCTTCCCGATGTGGATCCTCGCAACCGCGACAACCTCGTCGGCTTCTTCACCGACCGACAGGCCGCTGCGATGTGGCGCCTATCCCCGTCGGGACACCACACCCGGCGGGCGGTCCTGCCGATGGACCGAGCTGGCGGAATCGAGGCCCGATGAACCCGACGCGCACCGCAGCCGACCAGGCGCGGCCGGTGGTCGCCATCGACGTCGACGGCGTCCTCAACCCCGACCACCCGCCCACCGCACGCCACCTCGGCTACCACCGGCACCACTACGACGGCCCCGACCCCACCGGCCGGCACGTCTGCGGCGAGGTGTGGCTGCACCCCGACCACGGCACCTGGCTCACCGAACTCGCCCGCCGCACAGACCTCGTCTGGTGCACCAGTTGGGGCACGATCGCCGCCACCTGGATCGCACCCCGCCTCGGCCTCCCCACCGACCTGCCCGTCATCGACACCGGACCGGGCGGCATACGCTTCGGCCGCCAACTCAAACTCGCCGCCCTGTACCACGCCATCGGCGAACGCCCCGTGGCCGTGCTCGACGACGAATTCGGCGGCCGGGACCACGCCGAGGCCGACGACCGCACCGCCCGAGGCACCAACACGCTGCTGGTCCCCGTCAACAGCATCACCGGCCTGCAACGCGAGCACATCGACCAGATCACCCGCTGGCTCGACCAGACGACCACCGACGGTGGACTGCCCCAGGTTCCAGGCGGCGCCCTGCCCTGCCCGACAGCACCTGATGAAGACGATGCCTCACCAGACGAGGGCTGGAACCTCAGCGTCGGCGACCCGGTGCTGCGCAAGTCCCGACTGCTGTCCCGCCAGTGCGCTACGTGCATCTTCCGCCCCGGCAACCCGATGCACCTGACCGAAGGGCGCCTGCGCGATCTGGTGGCCGAGGCGCGGCAGAACGAGTCGTTCGTCGTCTGCCACGACACCCTGCCCTACCACCGGGATGCAGATGTCAAGCCCGCTATCTGCCGGGGATTCGCCGACCGCTATTCCACCCAGGCCCTCCAGGTAATCGAACGGCTCTTCGGATTCATCGAGGTCGACCCGCCCGGCGAGGACCCGACGAACGGCTGAGAACACCGGACTGCGTCACCGAGCGCTGATCCGATCGGCAAGGTATACCGGCGGCGTCCGTGCATGGGCTGAGCGGAGAGACGCTCAGGCCATGCACGGCGCTTCGAGTAGGAGACGGGTTTATCGAAAGCTTGAGACAGAGCAGAAGCGGTCGGTCTTGACCGACAACGACAGACCCCCGTTCGTGTCGGCCGGGGTCTCACCGTGGCATGAGCAGACACCCAGGATACGCGACCTGAGAACTCTTCGTGACCCCTTGATTACTCTCGTGGCCTCTCCTAGGGTCGGTTCAACATGTCGACGCTAGACACTTGGAGGTTTAGTGGTGCGAAATGTGCAGTTCTTCTCGACCGACACCGACGACGGTGTCGTCTCGGTCGTCGCGAAGACCGGACCGGGCGAGCACCGGACGGTCAAGCAGATCCGGGTCGGCAACGCGCCGCGTGGGGGCGTGAAGTTCACGGCTAGCGGGCGTGGCTTCGTCTGCAACACCAGCCAGAACACCATTTCCGAGATTGACGCGGTCGCGCTGCGCGAGGTGCGTCGCATCGAGGTCGGCTTCGCGCCGCGGGGCCTGGGCATCGTGCCTGGTGAAAAGTACGCGCTGGTGAGCAACTCCGGATCGAACAGCCTGTCGATCGTGGACCTGGAGCTCAACGTCGAGCTAACCCAGATTCCGATGGGTCGCGACCCGCGCCACATGATGATCACCAAGGATGGCGCCTACGCGTACGTGTGCGTCTGGGGCGACGGCTACGTCAGCAAGATCGACATCAGCGGTCTGTCCCAGGGAGCCGTCGAGTCGGTGCGCGAGGTCGAGCAGATTCCCGTGGACGTGGAGGCGCACCCCTACAGCCTCAACATCGACCCAAGCGGCTCGCGGGTGTTCGTGGCGAACACGCAGGCGACCTACTGCACCGTGATCGACGTAACCACCGACGAAGTGCACCGCGTCGACCTCGGGCACATCGGCGGCCGGGCGGTGGCGTTCAGCACCGACGGCAAGTACGCGCTGGTCACCGTGGAGACGGTGAGCCGCATCTACGTCATCGACGTGGAGACGCTGCAGGTGACCCGCCACATCCCCGTCGGCCCCGGCCCTCGTGGCGTGGTCGTGGACCACCAGGACTTCACCGTCTACTGCAGCAACTTCGCGAGGGCGTACCACCGCGACCCCGAGGGGCCGGACTACGGGCCGAACACGCTGACGATGGTGGACCTCAAGACCGCCCCGCTGGACCGGCAGGAGGGCGAGTTCGCCTACGAGGAGATCCACGTCGGGTACGGGCCGTGCAGCGTCACGATGTTCGACCTCGACACGATCTCCGAGCAGGAACGGCAGCGACGGCTGGACTACGTCGAAGCCTGATCCACCCCGCGCCCGCTTCGATGCCACCTGCATCGGGGCGGGCGCGACGCTGCCCGCACAAGAGGAAGAGAACATGGTCGAAGTCGCGTTCACACAGGTCCAACCATGGGCGCTGGTTCCGCAGCCGCACCGGGTGGACCGCAAAGCCGCCCGCGACGAGCGTGACCTCTACCAGGACCACTTCCGCTACAAACGAATCACCCGGCTGCCAGTGGAGTGCCCCCCGTGGGTTCTCGGCCAGGAACTCGGCTGGATGATCCGCTCGCCGGTCACCATGCGGATGACGCCGGTAGAAGACATCGACTTCAGCATGCCCGAGGAAGAGGACCTTCGCCCCGTCGCCTCCAAGATCGGCCGCAGCGAGTTGTGGCGACGCGGCACCGACTGGATCGCCACCCGCGACACGGATTGGCTGCGCTTCCATGATTTCCAAACGTCCGCCGGCTGGGAGAGCATGTTTCTACCCAACGGGTACGGCACAGTCGAATGGCGGCTGGGCTGGAGCGTGCGCGTGCCGGACCGCTACTTCGTACTGGTCATCGGCGGGCCGATAGCGGAACTGGAGGTGCCGGTCGGGGTGATACCGGCGAAGACTGTCAACGCCATGACCAGCCAGGGCGGGTTCTCCATCGCCGTTGCCCCGCGGCACCCGGTCAGCATCCGCCGCGGCGATCCGATCGCCCGGCTGGTGCTGCTGCACCCCGACTCACTACAAGCGGCCGTCGCCGCACCGGAGGCATCGGATGCTTGAGATCAGCCAGGCCGAGGCCCGCGTCGTCGCCGTCGCGGCGCAAGGGCTGCACCTCGCGCATCCGCACACTGACGCTACGGCGGTGTTGAGGGCCCGTGCGACGATCCAACTGGACACCATCCAGGTGGTCCGGCGCTCCCATGAACTGGTGCTGCTCGCCCGCGGCGTCGCCGACCAAGCTGCACAAAGCTTCCTCGACGAGCGGGCCACACCAACGCAGTTCGAGTACTGGGGGCACGCCGCCAGTGTGCTGCCGTTGGAACTGTGGCCGTACTTCGCCCTACGCCGTCGCCGATTCCAGGCCGGCGGATGGAGCGGACCTGCCGTTGACCCGGCCGCCTGCGACGCCGTCCGCGCCGCCGTCACCGCCAGCGGCGGCATGACCGTCACCGATCTCGGCGGCGCGAAGGGAAGCGGCTGGTACCGCAGCGCCCCGGCCAAGTGGGCCGCCGAATGGCTGCTGGCCACCGGCGAATTCGTGTGCGTCGCCCGACGCCGATTCAGCCGCCTCTACCAACCCGTCGCCGATGTGCTGCCCGCGTCACTACAGCACGACCCCGACGACGCCACCTGCCTCCACTACCTCACCGGTCTCGCGCTACGGGCCCTCGGCATCGGCACCGCCGACGACATCGCCGATTACTTCCGGCTGCCCAAATCCGCCGTCACCGCCGCCCTGCGCGACATACCCGACGCCGAGCCGGTAGCTGTGCAGGGTTGGACCGAACCGGCGTGGATCACCTCCGCAGCCCGGCAGCAGATACCGCTGGACGACGACGCGTGCACGCCGCTGTCGCCGTTCGACTCCCTGATCTGGCACCGACCCCGAGCCCGTCGCCTCTTCGGCGTGGACTACGTCCTCGAGGCATACAAGCCCGCAGCACAGCGAGAGTGCGGCTACTTCGGCATGCCCGTACTTGCCGGCACCGACATCATCGGCCGGATCGCCCTACGCGCCAGCAAAGGCACCGCCCACTTGGAAGGGCAGCAGCTCATAGACGGCCACGATCCCGACCGGCTGCGGCACGCCGCCCACACCGCCGCCGCATGGGCCAGCGCCCGCCTCAGCGAACCAGCGACCGCAGGCAGCAGCCGATGACCCGCCCCGGATACCTCGCCACGCTACGGCTGCCCGGCATTCCTCCCGTCCTGGCCGCAGGCACCCTCGGCCGGCTCGCCTACGGCATCGTGCCGTTCTCCACCGTCGTAGCGTTCTCCACCGCCCACGGATTCCTCGCCGCAGGCATCGCCTCAGCCGGGCTGATGTCCGCCATCGCGTTCCTAGCCCCCCTGCGCGGCAGACTCACCGACCGCCACGGTCCGCGCGTCCTGCCCCTCATGGCTGCCGTGCACGTGCTCCTAGTGGTCACGACAGTGCTGATGATCGACACCGCTGCGTGGCCCGCTGCGATCGCAACGATCACCCTCGCCGGTGCCACCGCCCCACCGATCGGCGCCACGGTACGCACCTGCTGGTCCCGACTGGTCAAGGACAAGGACCAACTTCAGCAGATCCACGCGCTCGACTCCATCGTCGAGGAGATGACCTTCGTCGTGGCGCCCCTGGTTACCGCGCTCGCGCTCGGCGCGATCTCACCACGGTGGGTGCTGCCACTCGGTGCTCTTCTGCTGATTCCCGCCACACTCGGCATTGCCCTGTTCGCCGGCACTAGCACAACCCCGACCGCAGCCGCCGAAGCCAGCGACGGCCGCGCCAGGTCCCGCCGGTCGGTGATGCGTCTGGCCGACGGACAGGGCATCGTCATTCCCATCCTCGCCCTCGGCGCCGTCGGCGGCGGTCTCGGCGTGCTCCTTCCCGCACTCGCCAAGGCCTCCGGCGACATAGCCACCTCCGGATACGGATTCGCCGCCTACTCCCTCGGCGGCGTCATCGCGGGCCTCGTCTACGGGCGGCTGCGATGGAACCTGCCGCTGCGCCGCAAGTACGGCGTCATCACCGCCTGCTACACACTCGGAGTAGCACTACTCATTCCCACTGCCTCGACGGTGCTGACCCTGCCCGCCATCTTCCTTGCCGGCGCGGCCATGACACCCATGTTCGTCGTGGGCTATCTCCTAGTCGACGAACGCATCCACCCCGGTCAACTCACCGAAGCCAACGCCTGGCTCGGCTCCGGCTACAACATCGGATCCGCCGCCGGTGCCGCCCTGTGCGGCCTGCTCGTCACCACTCTCACCCCGACCGCCGTCGCCGCCGTCTTCGCCCTCATCGCTGCCCTCGGCACCCTCGGCACCCTCCGCATCACCCGACAGCCCACCCCACCCCACACCTCCTCACCGCAACCAGCAACGGCACAACCCGCCGCATGAACCAGGAGGACACCCGTGACGGCAACCCACCAGCACGACGACCTCGCCGACGCCATCCCGACTTCACCGGCGGTGATCGCCCAGACCTTCGCCACCCCAGTAGCTCGGATCCCCCGCCCCTACGCAGAGATCATCAACGGACAACTCGCCGAACTGGTACTGGCCAAGGCCGACACCACCGGCAACCAGTACACCTACAAGACCGAGACCCTGTCCGACCTCATGCAGTGGGACAACCCAACCGTTGAAGCCCTCAGCGCCTGGGTGCTGCAGATAGCCAAACAGTTCGTTCAGACGCTCGGCCGCCAGCAACGACCCGACCTGCCCGACTTCGAAGTCGTCGTGGGCAGCAGTTGGGCCAGCATCTACCGCACGGGCGACCAGCACGAGGCCCACTTCCACCCCAACACCGCACTCACCGCCATCTACTACGTCCAAGCACCCGACGCGTGCGAGCTGGACCTGATCGACCCACGCGCACACGTCGACTACTATGACCCCGGCATCACCATCGCCGGCGAAGGCAGCCGTGTCCGGCTACGGTGCAGGCCCGGCGAGCTACTGCTGTTTCCCGGCTGGGTCAAGCACGCGGTACCCGAATTCACCGGAGACGGCCTGCGCATCTCGATCTCCTGGAACCTCGGCTACAAGATAAAGTAGCTCGACCTTCGTGTATCACGGACAGTGAACATACCGGCGGAGCCAGTAGTGAGTTGGGCAGCCAGTCAAGTCCTCGCATCTACTCGTCCTCGATCGCAGGCGGTCCGGACGGCGGTAGCGCCGTCAAGAAGGACCCCGGCCCTGCGCATGGATTGCCATCAAGCTCGCCCGAACTCCACGATCGCACGCAGGCCAGTAGCCAGGGAACTGTCGCCCTCGGAAGGCCTTGACCTCCGTCGCGCTCAGCTCGCGGTGAACACACGCAGGAGACTGTGGCGGCCTGACTCTCCCCTCCTCATGATCGGGCCTTCAGTCCGCCCGCAGGCGGACTAAAGGCCGGGTAGGCAGGCCTATGCCTTGCGCGCGACCGCCCCGTACATGGCGATGTCCTTGTCCGCAATCCCTGGGGCCTCGGATCCGTCCGGACGCCACTTGTGGACCTGGACCAGCCCCGGCTCGACGATGTCCAAGCCGTCGAAGAACCGCAGCGCCGTGGCACGGTCGCGGAAGACGAGGGTCTCACCGAGCCTGTTGTACTGCCGTTGGACCTCGGCCAGCGGGATCGGGTCGAACTCGTCGGTCGCGATGGACATCGCCAGGTAGCTGCCCGCCGGCAGCACGTCCAAGACCTGCCGTACGACCTGTAGTGCTTCCGCGTCGTCCTCGATGAAGTGCACGATCGCGATCAGCAGCAGCCCCACCGGCTGGCTCGGGTCGAGGGTCCGCAGGAACTCCGGCGCGGAGATGATCGTCTGGGGATCGCGCATGTCCGCCGCCACGTATGCCGTGCGTCCCTGCGCCGTCCCGACCATCAGCGCACGGGCGTGCGCGAGCACGAGCGGGTCGTTGTCGGTATAGACCACCCGTGCGGCCGGATCGACCGCCTGCACGATCTCGTGGAGGTTCGGTGATGTCGGCAGCCCGGTGCCGATGTCGAGGAACTGCCGGATCCCGCACTCGGCGGCCAGGAAACGCGCCACCCGGTGCATGAAGGACCGGTTCGCCTGCATGTGGACCCGCAACGCGGGCCAGATCCGCAACGAACTCTCGCCGGCCTCGCGGTCGGCGGCGAAGTTGTCCTTGCCACCCAGGATGTAGTCGTAGATTCGTGCGCCGTGCGCCCGGTCCGTTCGCAGATCGATCCTGCGGGCATCGTCGCCACGACGTTCCACCACTGCCTCCGTACAACGATGCCGCCACTCGTGCAGGCGACCCTACACCGGCCATGCGCCACAGCCAGATCCTCTATGGATCGGTCCCACAGTGAGTTCGGTCGACGCGTCACCGCGCGGCGGAATCGCCTGGTGCCCGGATCTGCCGCGATCCGCGCCCCGCCTCCACGCTCGCGCGGAGACGCCCGGCCTTTCGAGGCAATTCGGCGGCGACCAAGGTGGGCTGAGCGAGTGGGCGCTCAGCTCACCTGCGGGCCTTGAGTAAGAGACCGGTCCCTTTCGCGTTTGTCGGGTCGGTCGCGGGCAGCCGTTGAGGTCACTCGCGCTGGCTGTTCTGTCGCGCGGGGCCGAGGTGTCGCCGTGTCCGTTGCCTGGCGATTCCCGGCCGTCTGGGGTAGTCCGGTGGCAGGTAGCGGTAGACCGATCGTAGAGACTTTCCGATTCTCTCGGCGATTCGTTCAGGCTCGATGTCCGGTTCTCGGCGCAGCCAGTAGGCCACCGCTTCCCTAGTCTCCCTGGGGACGTCCGGGACCTCATCGTCGCCAGCAACATCTCTGCCGTCCGCGCCAATCGCTTCGTCCGCTGCGGGCACGGCCTGCGGTGGGACGCTGCTGCGACTCTCGGCTTGCAGGGGCTGCTCGTCCTTGGGATCGGGGACTGGGCTTCGGTCCGGCTCTGGTTCCGAGACCTGCTGCTCATCAGCTGACGTTGCCGCCGTGAGCCAGCTGGACGGTGACGGCGGAAACGAGCGGGGCTCAGGTGCCCGAGGCGCTGGGACGTGACCTTCTCGGCTCAACCAGCGACGGCCTCTGGCGTTGTCGGCTGTGATGATCCGTTTCGGGGTGAGGTCTGCGGCGAGGAGGTTGGTGATTTCGTTGTAGTCGGCGGTGGCGGTGAGGCGGTCGGCGACTTCGTCGAGGTCGTACACCCGGACGGCGATGTCGGCCGTGGTGGTGTCCAGCGCGGCGCGGATCTTGCGGTGTAGCACCTTGGCGATCGCGGCGTTGCGGTGTTCCCGTTCGATGGTGGCGCGGGCGTGGCGTAGGGAGTCGTAGAGGTCGAGGCCGTCTGCTTTGGCGATCGTGCGGGCTCGGAGGGTGATGGCGGGGTGGCGGAGCCAGTGCCCGATCACTTCGTATGCGGGTGGTGTGGGTGGGAGGTTGCCGGTGGCGCGGAGTCGGTCGCGGCGTTGGTTGCCGGCGTGGAGGAGCCAGACGAGGTATCCGAGGGCGGACATGGCGGCGTAGAAGCCGCCGAGGAGGTGGTCGGGGTGGGCGGCCCAGTTGAAGGTCACCGCGCTGGCGGCGATCGCGGCGGAGAGTAGGCGGGAGGCGAGGGCCCGTTCGCCGAGGCGGCGTCTGACGTTGGCGTCGGCCATGACCACGACGCCGCCGAGTTCCAGGGTGGCGACGGCGGGGATCGCGATGATCAGCGGGACGTCGAGGGTTTGGGCGGCGCCGGTGACCTGCCCGATGAGGGCTACGGCTAGGACGAGGGCGTAGAAGGCCTGCCGGGTCCAGGCGGCGCGCCTGACCGCTTTGAGGACGTCGGCGTCGAGGTCGTCGCGGGTCACCGGGACGCCGGTGGGTGTTCGTACGCGCTCCGGCCGGTGATTCGTATCCCGCGACGGAGGCTGGCCGAGGGACGAGGTGGGTCGTGAGGCGGCGCTGTCGCTGGTGACGGGCGCGGCGGTCTCGGTCGAGGTGGTGTCGATGGCCTGACCGGTTGGTGCCGTCACGGGCGAAGGAACGGAGTGCGCCGTCATGATCGGGGTCCGTGGTCGCGGCGGCGCGGGTGTCCGGCGGGTCGGTGGGGTCGCGGGGCGGCGACGAGCTGGTCGGCGAGGGCGAGGGTGGCCTCGCTCGGTTGGGCGTCGATGTCGGCGAGGCGGCGGGTGAGGTCCTGGCGGAGGGCGTGGATGTCGTCGGCGTGTCCGAGTGCGGCGTGGATGCGCATCGCCTGCTGGTACAGCGGTTCGGCGTAGGGGTCGTGGCTGATGGCGGCCTGGATGACGGTGAGGGCTTCGTTCGGGTCTGGTGTGGTGGTGGCCAGGGTGAGGTGGGCGTCGAGGGCTTGGCGGCGGATGCCTTCGCGGTGGGCTTCGATCCATTCGTAGTCGAAGCCGTCGGCGAGGTTGCCGCGGTAGGCGTCGACGGCGCGGCGTAGCGCGGTGAGCCGGTCGGTGTCGGTGGCTCGGTCGGCGGCGCGCAGCGCGGCGCGCATCTGCCACAGGTCCGTGTCGACGGTTTGCCGGTTGAGGGCGTATCGGTGGGTGGTGTGGGTGAGGTAGGTGGCGGGGCCGCCAGTGTGGGCGAGGGCCTTGCGGAGCGCGGACACGTAGGTGTGCAGCCGGTGGGGTGCCTTCGACGCGGGGGCGTCGGGTAGCAGGTCGTCGAGGATGGCGTCCTGGGTCGCTTCGCCGTCGTGGACGGTGAGGTAGACCAGCAGTTCGAGGGCCTTCGCCCGCAGCGGCAGGCTGGTGTCTCTGCCCAGGATGTGTGCCCCACCGAGAACCTGCACCTGCACCCGCCCACCGCGATCACCGGGCTGACCGTCGAGGGCGGTTGATGGGGTGCTCGGGCGGTGGGAGGTCTCGGTGGTCATCGTCGCGCGGTGGTAGGCGGTGAACATCGGTGCGGCGTCGACATCGGGCGCGAGGTCAGCGTCGGCTGCGGCGGGGTCGCTTGCGGTCGGGCGAGGCTGCGTGTCTTGGGCGCTGTCTGTGCTTTCGCCGTTCGCGGTCGGGCGTTGGTGTGGGTGGGGTTGTGTGGCGGTGAGCGTGGAGAGCAGGTCGAGCGTGTCGGTGGCGGTCAGGACGGTCAATCGGCCGGTACCTGCCGGGCGGGTGCTCCGCTGCCCGTTGTCGTCGGCGGTGAACCCGTTGTCAGCGACGCTGATGGTGTCTCCGTAGGGCCAGGTGCCGAGCAGGACGCCGTGGATGTCGAGTCGTTGCCCTTGGGAGAGCACTGCGGCGGTGCGAGCGTGTTCGTGTGCCGCGGCGGCGTCGGCGATGAGCAGCAGGGGCGGCAGAGCTTCGGCCGACGGGTGGGCGTCGCGCAGCGCGGTGACGGTGTCGGCCTCGTGCGTGACGCAGACCCGGGTGCGGTGCAGGATCTGCTCCTCCACCGCGGTGAGGGCGTTGGCGAGGGTGTCGGTGACGACCAGGCCGGGCGTGTCCGCGACGAGGCCGGCTTTGTCATCCAACAGGCTGGCCAGGACCCTGGCCGGAACGATTACCTGGCTGCGGTGCGGCTGCTCCGGTGTGGCGGCGAGTGCGGATACCAGGAGCCCGCGCGCCGCTGCCGGCGCGGCCGGTCCGGTCAGTCCGAGGCCCGACGCCGGCCAGGCCGCGGCCGGTTGGCCAGTCAGCGCGACGGTGGCCGGGCCTGTTTCGGGCAGGTCGATCGGTCCGCTCTGCGACGGTGTGGTCAGGGTTAGATCGGGATCGTCGGGGGAGAGGGCTGCGGTGGTCGTAGCTGGGTCCACCGCCAGGGCGGCCGCAGTCTCGCCCGCATGTGAGGCGTTGCCAGAATCGCTGCTGGTGGGAGGGCCATAAGCAGGCAAAAGGTCGGGCAGCGCGCGGCGGATGAGGGTTAGAACGGCGGGCAGGCGCGGTGGCTGCCGACCGTGCTCCTGGGCGTTCGGGGACGCGTTACGAGGCGGGGTGTAGTGGTGTCTCCGGCGGCTCCACGCGAGAGCGGCGGCGGCCAGCAGCGCGGCGGCGAGCGTCGCCTCGATCCAGCCCCGGTCGTCGAGGGACACGCCGGGCTGGTCGCAGTCCGACCTGTCGGGCCCGGGGGTGGCAGGCGTGACGCGGGTGGTATCAGGTGAGGTCGGCGGGCTGGTGTCCCTGTCCGGTGGCCGTGATGGCGTGCTGGCAGGGGTGGTGTCGGGGGCGGCCGGTGGGGTTGTGGAGGGCGCGGGTGAGGCGGGCGTGTCCGCGTCGGCGGGCAGGCGCAGCCTCCAGCCGGGCCGGATCAGGTCGGGGTCGGTCAGGCTGCCGGTGGCGAAGCGGGTGCCGCGGTTGAGGGAGTAGATGTCCCGCCACCGGTCGGCGTCATCGAGGCGGCGGGCGGCGATCCCGGACAGGGTGTCGCCCCGGCGCACCGTGACGGTGTGCTGCTTCGCTGTCGTCCCGGTGTCGTCTCGGTCGGCCGAAGCCCCGATGGTGCGGGGGCTGCTGTCGGCGTTGGCCGCCGACGGTATGGGGTTGTCCGCGAGATCCGTGGCCGTGACGGCGAGGGCGGGGGTGGTGCCGCTGGCGCCGGCCGTCACGGCGGTGGCGCCGAGCAGCGCCGCGGTCAGGCCCTGCATCGGTCCGGGGAGGCGCAGCTGGCCGAGCCGGCGCAGGCGGTGACCCGCCCGGTGGTGCAAGTGGGTGAGCACGGTGGTGGCCAGCAGCGCCCAGAGTGCCCACCCGGCGGCGAGCGTCAGGACGGTGAGGAATCCCGGGGTCAACGGCTGCCCGAGCCACACCTGGACCTCGTCGCCGTCCGGCCACCGCAGATAGGGACGGCCGAGGCCATACAGAACCAGTGCGGGAGCGCCGATGACGACACCGGCGGTCAGGGTCCTGCCGATGCGAGCGATAGTCCGGATGCTCATGACGTCCCTTCCTGCCGACCGGTGGGATGTGCGGCAACGCAACGCTAGGTCCGGACAGGCCGGTAGGGACGCCTCCGGCGGATCACACAAGCTCACAGCGCCTTACACGACCTCACAGCCGCAGGTCACGACCCCGGCGCGCCCGTGGGCCTCTGCCGACTGCCCGTGCACGGGAAGGCGGGCCGAACGCGGACAGAGCCTCTTCCGCCGTCGTGCTGTCGGCTGCTTCGCCCTGGCATCGCCACGTAAGGCTGGTGCCGCAACGGCAACCGACAGGATCGACGCGCGGGGTCCTCTTACTCGAGGGCCGCCCCGCCCATCGACGTCGTTACGCCCGCGTCAGGCACGTGAAAGTGCTTTTCACGGGTGACGTGAGGATCTTCTTCATGTTTGACTGACTCGCATGTCGGTGCAGGCGCGGCTCGCGATCGACTACGGCTCCGCCAACACGGTGGCGGTGCTGGCGGGGCCTGACGGCCGGTGGACCCCGGTGACCGTCGACGGCGTACCAGCGATGCCCAGCGCCGTGTGGGTCGCCGAGGACACCAGCGTGTGGACCGGACAGCAGGCGTGGCAGGCCGCCGCGCACCAGCCACACCGGTTCGTCCCGGCCCCGCAACGCCTCGCCGAACAGAGCATCGACATCGACGGCCGGCAGGTCGAGGCGACCGACCTGGTGGCGGCCACCCTGCGGCGGATCGCCGAGCACGCCGGGCAGCTGGTCGGCGGGCCGATCGAGGACGTGCGGCTCGTGGTGCCGGCCGGTTGGGGGCCGAGGCGGCGGACGTGGATGCGGCAGGCGGCGCACCGCGCCGGCCTGGGACAGCCCCGCCTGGTCGAGGCGCCGGTCGCGGTAGCCGAACACCTGGTCGCCACCGGCATCCAGATGCCGGTCGGCGCGTACCTGGTGGTCGTCGATGTCGGCGGCGGGGCGGAGGTCACGGTCCTGCGTCGCGGCCCCGCCGGGTTCGAGGTCCTCTCCACCCTGGCCGACCCCGCGGCCGGCGGCGACGCCATCGACCACGCCCTCGCCGCAGCCCTGGCCGGGCAGGGCGACGGCGGCGGGTGGGCGTGGGCGGCGAGCGTGCGGACCGCGAAGGAAGCCCTCGCCCAGCACGCCGCCATCACCGTTCCCCAACCCGCCGGAACGGCGGTGGTCGCGACCAGCGTGATGCTGGAGCAGGCGGCGCGGCCGATCCTGCAGCGGGTCGGGCAGCTCACCGTCGACGCGATCACCGCCGCCGAGCTCACCCCGGCGGACCTGGCCGGGATCTACCTGGTCGGCGGCACCGCACGCCTACCCGCGACCGCCGCCGTGATCGCCGAGCGCACCGGCCTCACCCCGCAGGCCGTCGAGGATCCGATGCTCGCCGCGGCCCGTGGGGCGGCCGACGCGAACACCAACGCGCCTACCGCAGGCAGCGGGGGAGGGCCGGAGCCGCAGGTACCGCCGGCACGGCGGGTGCTGCCCGTCGCGGTGGCCGGGTTCGCGTCACTGGCGATGATCAGCCAGATGCTGCTCACCATCGACTGGCGCGGGGTCTACCCGAACGAGTGGGCGACCCCCTCCTGGGGACAGCTGGCCATGGCGTCGGTGTTCGCGGTCATCGCCTGCCTGTCCGCCGGCACGCTCCTCGGCGCACTGGCCGCCGCCCACAGCCCAGAACACACCAACCGGTCACCCGCAGGAACGGTCAGCCTCGGCATCCTGTCGGCGGTCTCGCTGGGAATGGGCCTGGCCAGCCTCTACGCCGTGGTCGCCGCCCAGTACCTCGGCATGCCGGCCGGCCCGTTCCTACGGTGGGCGCTGCTGCCCGTCACCCCGATCGTCGGCCTCGCCCTCGTCGCCGCGGTCATGGCCGCCCTCCAATGGCGCACCCCACCCGGCGGATGGTCGGCCCTGCTGTCGTTCCCCACCGGCTCCGTCCTCGCCGCCGCGATCGGGATGGGCCTCGTCCAGTACTCCATGACCGCCGACCGGTGGCCCGACATGGTGCTCTTCATCGAAGTCGCCGGCCGCGTCGGCGGCCTACTGATCGGCGTCGGCGCGGTCATAGCCCTGATCCGCCCCTGGCTGCTGCGGCTGGTCATCGGCGCGCCGCTGGCCGTCATCACCGCCGCCATCACGTCGTACCGCATGCTCGGCGTCCTCGCCGGCATCTACGCCACCGCCGTGGCCATGTGGTGGGTGTACCGGCTGTGGACCCGCCTCGTCCGCACCCCGGCAGCCCACCCATGACCGGTGATCACCCCACCGCCACAAGCCGACCCCGCTCGCCTAGGCGGCCCGGCAGGAGAGGGCGGGCAGGGTGAGGTGGCCCCGACAGGTCGCCACCGCGGCAGCACTCACCACCGTCCTGACCTGCCCACCGATCGTGCTCGCCCACACCGTCGGATGGCCCCTACCCACCCGCCCCACACAGGAGCAGCTCCACCAGTGGATCAGCGACCCACTGACCGAGAACACCCTGATCGCCGGCCTGGTTTTGCTCGCCTGGATGCTCTGGGCCCTCCTCGCCGGCATCACCCTCCGCGCCACCGCGACACGACTGATCAAGACGGTCCAGCGGCTGCGGCGGGTACCGCTGCCCACCCCCATGCAGGCCACCGCCACCGGCATGGCCGGCGCCGCCGCCCTCTGGACACCCACCACCACCTCCACCGCGACCATCGACGCACCCACCCCCACCCCGACCACCACCAACCACGAGCAGGCAGCCGTTCCGGGCGTGGACATCCCCGGCGGATGGCTCCCCGCCGACACCGCCCAACAGATCGCCACCGCCAGCGCGCTGGTCTGGCTACGCCGCCGCCGCGCCTACCAACCCCAACCCCCCGGACAACCCCGCGACGACAGCGACCTGACCCCACTACCGTCCACCGTCACCGTCGTCCAAGCCGCCACACCACCCACCACACCACCCACGACCACGCTGGTGTTTCCTGCTGGAGGCATCGGCCTGACCGGCCCCGGAGCCGCCGATGCCGCACGCGGCATCCTCCTCACCACCCTGCTCCAAGCCCTACGCCCCACCGGCCACCCCACCACCCTCGTCACCAGCAGAGATGACCTCCACAGGCTCCTCGGCCCCCACACCCCGACCCTGCACCCCCTACCAGGCCTGACGGTTGCCGACACCCTCGAAGAGGCCATCACCACCCTCACCCAGCCGAACAACCCGTCCGGCACATTGCCGACGCTGCTCACCCACACACCCACCGACCCCACCATCGCCGCCCGGCTCGCCACTGCCCTGACCCACACCGTCGGCGTTGTCATCGGCACCTGGACCCACGGGCCTACCTGGCACGTCAACGCCGACGGACATACCCGCCCCGACACCAGCAGCGACCCGACCCGACTGTGCGTACTCACGGACACCGCCGCCCGCGACCTGCTCACCGTCCTCGCCCCCGCTTCGACCACCCCGCCCGCGACAGCCGTGCCCCGACCACGACCACCCACACCCGCCCCGCCACCCGCGTCGTCCCCGCCGAAACCCCTCAACCTGCAAGTCCTCGGCAACCCCACCCTGCGAGCAGACGGCACGCCAGTGCCCATCCGCCGCAGCGCTGCCCTGCAGATCCTCGTCGCCCTCGCCGCCCACCCCGACGGCCGCACCACCCGCGAACTCGCCACCACCATCTGGCCCGGCCTGGCCCCCCACACCGTCACCCGCCGCCTCTACACCACCCTCAGCGACCTCCGCAAAGACATCACCGCCATTGGCCACCCGAGCCCCGTCGAACACACCAACGACCGATACCACCTCAACCAGCAGCACATCGACGTCGACCTCTGGCAGCTGAACGCCGCCATCGACCAAGCCGCCACCGCCCTCACCGACCCCACCCGCGCCTACCAAACGATCATCGACCACTACACCGGCGACATCGCCGCCCACCACACCTGGCCATGGCTCGACCCCATCCGCGAGAAGACCCGACGACACGTCATCGACGCCCACACCGTCCTCGCCGACCACACACCCGACCCGAACACTCGTCTACACCAGCTTCAAGACGCCCTCCGCCTCGACCCGTACAACGAACACCTCCACCACCAAGCCGCCGATACCCTCACCAGACTCGGCCGAGCCCAGGACGCCCACGCCCTCCTCTCCCGCTACCACCAAAGGCTCACGGACACCGGCCTCACGCGGCCCTGACTGAACTCGCGAACCCCTTTGGCGCACGCCGTGACCGCCCCGGCGAGAGCACCTACGGTGCGCCCCACTCAAGTCGCGGGCGTAGCGGCGACTTGACCGATCCGTGCCGCCGAGCGTCACTGACATCCCCGGCCGGCGGCCAGCGAACCCGGCAGCGGCACATCCACGCCATCGTCAGCCCGGCCGTGAGCCTTCCCGACCCGAAGGGAGATGAGGATGCCGCACCGCCGCACGACACCCGGCAGCGTCCACGACGCCCTGCAGTGACCGCTCGCCACCAACGTCGCCCACTGGCAGCCCGCGACTTCCACCGTGCCCAGCACGCGGCCCTATACCCGGTTGCCCAGTTGTGCCTGGCTGACCGGTTGGAGCCGGTCGTCTAACCCCACGCCATACGAGAGAGCGAAGGCTGCCCTCACTGTCGCCGAGCGTGGCACGACGCCACGTACCTCACCCGTTGGAGCCCACCCATGCCCAAAATCAAAGTCGACGTTCAGCTACTGGTCTGGCTAGAGCAAAGACGCGACCCCGACCACACGTACAACGACGTCATCCGCGACGAACTCGGGCTACCCCCGCTCCCACGGCCAGCCCCGCCACCTCCCTCGTGGCCGCCTCTGCTACCCCTGATTCAGGCAGGACTGCTGGAACCAGGACAGAAACTGACCTGGGACCGACCCCGCCGCCGCGAGGTCTTCACCGTGACCGTCAACGAGCAGGGCCACCTGGTGACCGACGACGGCGTCGAATGCGAGACGCCGAACGTAGCCGCCCGAGTCATCGCCGGCTACCCCACCCAAGCCTGGCCACTGTGGCACACCACAGACGGAACATCCCTCGCCGACCTACGCGACCGCCTACCCGCAACGACCAATACCAACCTGGAAGACGGCGGATCGTCTATGCTGCCGCCCGCCGTACACGACGACTGACGACGGTCACGCCGGGTCTGTCAAGTTAACGGCTGATCTTGGTTGTTGAGGTGGTCAGTTGTTGGCTGGGGTGAGCCGGCCTTCGAAGGCGATCTGGAAGGCGTTCAAGGGTGCCTTCCAGCGCATGGTCCACCGCCGGCGTCCGGTGCCGGTGGGGTCGAGGCTCATCAACGCCATGTAGACGCACTTGAGCGCGGCCTGCTCGTTCGGAAAGTGGCCGCGGGCGCGGACGGCCTTGCGGATGCGAGCGTTCACGCTCTCGATCGCGTTGGTGGAGCAGATGACCTTGCGGATCTCCACGTCGAAGGCGAGGAAGGGCACGAACTCGGCCCAGGCGTTCTCCCACAGCTTCACGATCGCCGGGTACTTGCGTCCCCAGGTCTCGGCGAACTCGAGGAACCGTTCGGTCGCGGCGTCCTCGGTCGCCGCGGTGTAGACCGGCTTGAGCGCTTTCGCGATCTTGTCCCAGTCCTGGCGAGCCGCGTAACGGAACGAGTTGCGCAGCAGATGCACCACACACGTCTGCACGATCGTGCGCGGCCACACCGTCGCGACAGCGTCCGGCAGGCCCTTGAGCCCGTCACAGACCAGCATCAACACGTCGGCGACGCCGCGGTTCTTCAGCTCGGTGAGCACATGCAGCCAGTGCTTCGCGCCCTCACCGCCGTCACCAGCCCAGATCCCGAGGATGTCGCGATGCCCGTCGACCGTGACCGCCATAACGACGTAGATCGGCCGGTTAGCGACCTGACCATCGCGGATCTTCACGTTGATGGCGTCGATGAACACGACCGGATACACCCTGTCGAGGGGCCGGTTCTGCCACTCCGCCATCCCGTCCATGACCTTGTCGGTGATGGTGGAGATGGTCTGCTTCGACACCTCGGCGCCGTACACCTCGGCCAGATGCGCGGCGATCTCCCCATGAGTGAGGCCCTTGGCCGACAGCGACAGCACCATGTCGTCGACCCCGGTCAGGCGCCGCTGGCGCTTGCGCACGATCTGCGGCTCGAACGTCCCGGCCGCATCGCGTGGAACCCGGACCTCGACCGGGCCGACGTCGGTGAGCACCGTCTTGGACCGGCTGCCGTTACGGGTGTTCCCACTGCCCCGACCGGCCGGGTCGTGCCTGTCGTAGCCGACATGGTCGGTGATCTCTCCATCGACGGCGGACTCGAGGACCCGCTTGGTCAACTGCTGCAACAGCCCGCCCTCACCGGTCAGCTTCAACCCGTCACCACGAGCCCGATCGACCAGCATCGCAATCAACTGCTCATCCGTGACCGCACCCACCGGCCCTGCGGCCGGCTCTCCCACGGTGGTCTCGGTCGCCATCTGGCGTCTCTCCCTTGATCGGTCGATCAGCCGCTATTTGTACAGTCCCCCTTCGGGCGCAATTTCACGATCAAGGCCGTGACCAGCGGGACGTGACGATCGCCCGGGTGCCGCTTGGTCAGAAATCGCAGGCGTTCGCTGCAGTCCCGACGGCTCTGCCGGAGGCAGGTAGTCCGTGAAGTACGTCGAGGATGACTTGCCAGCGGAAGGGCTCATCGTCCTGGGGTGGGCGTAGGACTTGGGTGGGGGTGAGTCGTACGCCGTGGTCGGCGAGTAGTCGCAGGTGGGCGTCAAACGCGGGGTGGCGGGCCAGGGTGGGTTTGACGTAGGGAGAGGCGATGATCGGTAGGCCCGTGCCGAGGGATTCGTTGAGGATGCCGAGGGCCAGGCTGTCGTTGATGCCGGTGGCCCACTTGTTGATGGTGTTGAAGGTTGCCGGGACGACGGCGATGGCGTCGGCGCGTGGCAGGGTGCTGGGTTCGTCGGGGTGGCGCTGTCGGTATCTGACGGGATGCCCTGTTGTGGCGGCCAACTGTTCGGTGGGGAGCCAGGTGTAGGCGGTTTCGGTCGCGATGATGTGCACGTCCCAGCCGTCGCGTTGTGCCGCTTCCACAAGTTCGGTGATGTGCCGGGCTGGCGGAGCGGCGCAGGTCACCAGGTAGAGCAGCCGCGTGTTCGTAGGTTCGGGCATTACGCGGTGATCTCCGCTCGTTCGGCGAGTGCTCGCAGGCCGGGGGTGACGGCGCGGCGTTCACGGGCGAGTAGGTCACCGATCAGGTGGCGTGTTCTGGCGTGCACATGCACCGTCTGGGGGGCGATGCGTTCGGCTTCGAGCAGGTGCAGCACGGCTGCGGGATCGTTGTCGGGTGAGGTGGCGTTGGCCGCTGCGAGGTCGAGGTGGACCTGGGCGCGGCGGCTCATCAGCGCTTTCGGCAGCGATGAGGTGTCGAGTTGTTCGCCGAGATGGATAGCGAGCTGTGGTCGGTCTGTTCGGGCGGCGATGTTGATGCGGTGGATCATGACGTTCGTTGGTCCGAAGCCGGTCCAGAGGTCGTTGCGGTCAGTGCCGATCCATTGGGCTAGGGCGTACGCGTCGTTGAGATGCCGTTCGGCGGTGGCGGGCTGGGCTTGGCGGGCGGCGACCAAGGCTGCGAGCAGGGTCAGTGCTCCCTGAGTCGATAGCGTCCGGGGCCCGTGTGGATGTGGGGTCGCTGCGACGCGGTCAAGGGCCGACAGCACCACTGCCTCTGCGCTGTCGGTGCGGTTTGGCATGGCCAGCAGTGCGGTTCCCACGGAGAATGCCGCTGCGGCGACGAGGGCGGTGTCCTCGGCTTGGTCGGTGGCGATGCGAGCGGCTCGGTCGGCAGCTATCCAGGCGAGGCTGGGGTCGCCGAGTTTGACGGCGACCTTGGAGGCGGCGAGGTTCGCCGCCGAGAGGACGGCAGCGGCTCGGATGCGATGGTTGTCGGCGCAGACGCGGGTCAGGACGTTCGCCTGCTCGATCGTGTCGGGTAGCTCCCGGATCGTCTCGGCGTAGTTGCCACGTTGGTAGAGGCTGTGGATGTGCGCGACCCGTTGACGGACCTCCGGGAGCATGGTCGGGTCGATCGCCTGTTTCGGTTGGTGGGGTGCGAGCAGGTGGTGGCGAAGGTGGGCCAGCAGGCGGGCGGCAGTGCCATTGTCGCCTTCCTCGCGGCGGCCAGCCTCCGTGTCAACGGCTGACGGCTGCCGGTGTCGTGTGGTCGTGAGGTCGGTCTCTGGCCGCTCGTTGTGGTGTTGCTTGTTGCCGAGTTCGCGGTGTTCGCGGGCTGTGGCGTCGTTGGCTGTCATGACCGCCTCGGGTATTGCTCCCCACCGTGCTCGCTGGGCGGCCTCGGCTCTTTGCGTGTTGAACTCGGTGTGGAGATGTCGGTAGGCGTCGTAGGCGGCCAGTAGCTGGCCGTCTGCTTCCAGCAGCGCATCGCAGCGGAGCCAGAAGATCCGGTCGACGACTTGCCTGCCGCGTTCGACCATGGCCAGGGTGCTGCGTGTCGTGTGTACCTGGCGTGCGAGGGCTTGCTGGATGAGGCCTCGCGACGTACGCAGGGCGGCGAGCCTGCGACCGAGATCGTTTCTTGCGTGCTGGAGGTCCTGACGATCGATCATGGGCTCGGCCTTCCGCTTGCATCGGCCCGCGTCGAGCCGATTGTTGCGGTGCTTGGTACACAGCGATTCGACACTATCGGAAGGCGGGCGAGCTGGGCGTGGAGCTGAATCGTATGGCTCGCTGGCGTGGCGGGTAGGACTCCACTTCTATCTCCTGGGCAACGAGGGAGCGCTGCCGAAGATGGCCTCCGTGGCCGCTTGGGCGAGTGTGGCTTGGGTGGTGGCGGGGAGGCCGAGTCGGTTCCAGTGGAAGATCACGTGTTCTGCGATGACTGCGCGTAGGCCGCGGGTGAGCCTGCCTGTCTCGCGTAGGTGTTGGAGGGCGGTTCCGGCGTTGTCGAACCCGGCCTGCCAGTCGTGGGTGTCGCGGGTTGAGCCGAGTAGGAGGTGGCGGACCTTGCCGGTGAAGGCCTCCCAGGTGTGGGGGGTGGTTGGCCGGTTGAGGTGTTCGGCGCGGTGCTGGGCGACGTGGGCCCAGACGTCGCCTTGTTCGTTGAGGTCCAGTCCTGCGGCGCGCATGAGCGCGGTGCACAGGGTCAGTGAGCGTTCCCGACGGTCGACCGGCGGGGTGTGGAGGTAGGTGAGGAGGTGGTGGCTGTCGTGGTGGAACAGTGTGTGGGCGGCGTTCATCGCGTCGGGGCCGCCGAAGGCGTGGATCTCAGGTTCGTAGATGTCGGTGGTCCAGGTGACCGCGTCGGTGAGTAGGCGGTGTACTGGATCGTGGCCGTCATGCGGTGGGGTTGGCAGGTAGCGGATGCGCCAGGCGCCTTTGCGTATGAACCACCAGGAGGTGATGAGCCCGGATGTTTCGGCGGCGGGCAGGATGTGGCGTAGGTGCGGCACGGCGTGTCGCTCGCGTTCCTGGCGGTCCTGTCCGGGATAGGTGATGGTGACCTGCTTCCAGGTGCCTTCTTCCACGGTTGGCCTTTCGTCAGGTGAGTAGGAGGCAGGCGTCCCAGGAGGTGGAGGTGGCTGCGGCTGTGGCGAGGGCGGAGCCGGTGGTCCCGTCGAGGAGCCCGGTGCCTTCTTCCTTGGTGGGATCGGCGTTCTGGTGCAGACGTGCCAGTGGGGTGAGGGATGTCGGTATGAGGGCGTCTGCGGTGATGCGACGGCCGGTGGCGAGCAGCCCGGCCGTGCCGTGACAGAGACTGCGGTCGTGGAGCCGGCGGGTCTGGACGGGGTCGTTGACGCAGGCGGTGAAGGCGGCTTCGGCGCGGCGTTGGCGGATGGTGTCGCGCAGGGCGAGGGCGGCCAGTTGCTGTGCTCGGGCGATGCCGGGGGTGCCGTAGCACCAGGAGGGGCGCAGCGGTTGCCGCTGTGCTGGTGTGCCGTGGTGTAGGTCGGCGAGGGTGAGTGTTTGCGGCCACCAGGCGGCGTCGGTGCTGTGTTGCTGCCAACTGTCGAGCCATCGGCAGATGCGGTGAATCGCGTCAGTATGGCCGGTTACGGTGACGCGGTCGCTCAGGGTCAGGGCGAGGAGCGCGAGCGGGCCGGTGATGCCGTGGGCCATACCGTGGTTAGCGTGGCCTCCGGGTGGTGGCGGCTGGTCGCGGTCGGGGCTGTTGGCGCACCACCAGCCGGGAAGTCCCTTGAGGGGTTCGGTGAGTCGGACCAGGTAGTCCAACACCTGGCGGAGCAGGTCGTGGTCGCCGAGGCGGCGCAGGGCGACACCGAGTCCGGTCAGGCCGCGGATGAGGTCGTACTCGGCGTAGTGCGGCCGCAGGCGGGAGTCTAGGCGGCGGTGGGCTGCGTGCAGCCGCCGTCGGGTCACCGTGGCGGTCCCGGACGCTGCGACCGCTCGTGCGCGGGCAAGGCCTGGGTGGCTGGTCGAGGCGAGAACGAAGGCGAGCGCGGGGGCACCGTAGTAGAGGCTGGCGCCGTCGGCGATGCTGACGCCGTTGGCGGTGGCGTCTCGCAGGGCTGCGTGCGCGGCTGGCCAGTTGCCGGTTTCCAGGTGCAGGAGGGCGACGCCGGCTGCGCCGTCGGCGAGTGACTGGCCGGTTGTCATGTCGTTTCCCGGTGGGTGCGGGCGACGGCGCGGGCCAGGCGCAGGCAGTGCCGCTCGGAGGCGGTGTCGACGCCGATCATCCGGGCGTGGTGCAGGTGCAGCAGGTCGGCCAGCACGTGGTCGAGATCGAGGCCGTCGGTGTGGGCCAGCCTCCGGTAGGTAGCCAACGCCGTGGTGAGGTCGTTGTCTCGGTGGGGGATGCGGGCGCGGTCGAGTTGGGCGGGGTTCAGGCGGGGGCCGCTGCGGTGGGGGACGTGCTCGGTGAGCCAGCGGGGTCCGTCGCCGCCGGTGAATCCGTCGGCGATGGTGATCATCGTGGCGGCGGTGGCGGCTTGCCGGTCGCCGGTTAGCCGTCGTAGGGCCGCGCGGGAGTCAGCGGCGAACACCGCTTCGGCGGCGGCGAGGGCTGGGCCGGTGCCGTGGCGGGTTTCCGGCCGGTATGTGTGCAGGGTGTAGTCGTGCAGGACGCCGTCGTGTTCCAGGCGCTGTGCCCACCGGGCGAGGTCTCTGGCGGTGTCGGCGAACCGCCCCACCCGGTGTTGGGGGATGCGCAGCCGCAGGTGGGGTTCGGGGTCGGGGTACCGCAGAAACCACCAGCCGGCTGGCAGGATGTTGGTGGGCTGGCGGGCGAGATCGGCGAGGATGTCGTCTGGCTGCCCGTACACCCTGGCTTCCAGCCACGGTGACTGGCCGGGTCGGTGCCGCAGGGCCGATACGGCACGGACCGGCCGGGGCGGCGGGGCGGCCGGCGGCGCGGCGGTGAGGGTGAGTAGGAGTTCGGCGGGCCTGCCACCGATCCAGCCCGCCGGGCCCGGGGCCTCGGTGAGGATGGTGCGGGCATGTCGGGCGAGGTGCGTGCGTAGTACTGCCAGGTGGGCGTCGTCGTCCAGGTCTAGACGCAGCCGCACGTCGTCGTCTCCCACTAGGACCTCGCCGGGGATGCGGTGCCGGTCACGGTGTCGCAGCCATGTGTCGCGCCACTCCGGCCACGGCGCAGTACGGGCAAGAGCTGATCGGTCGATGGCCCAGCGGGCGGGGTGCAGGACGCTGCGTCCGTGGCGAACGCGTGGCAGGAACGGCAGGCCGTGGGCGTGGCCCCAGTCGAATCTGCTGCACGGAGCCGACCACGCCGTCCAGATCTCGGTCAGGAACCGCAGCAAGGGCTGTTGGAGACCGGGTAACAGCACGCTGTTGAGCAGCAACGGCTCGATCGGTCGGCCGGTCGTGCGCGACACCAACCAGAGTCGTTGGCCGTCGCCGGTCACGGCGAGGTCCGCGACGATGTAGGGCGGATCGGGGTGGAAGTCCCCGACCGGCAGGACCGGCAGCAGTTTCGGGGTCCGGGCTAGCGGGGTCAGGCGAGCGTCCAGTGGCGGGCCGGACAGCTGTGTCACGTGCGCGCCGGGCAGGACGGTCGGTAGGCGCTGGTAGACCTGCTGCCACGATGCCAGCTCGGCGTTGGTGAGCAGGTGGAGGAAACGGCCGGAGGCGGCACCGGCGTGGCGGGATCCGCTGACCACGGTCAAGGTGAACGCGCCTCGGTCCAAGTCGCGTGGGGTATCGGCGGCGAGGGTGAACCGTAGCTCGGTGTGCGGCATCAGCGGTCGGTCGTCGCTGCGAAGGCGGCCGATCAGCTCGTCGTCGAGGACGATCTCCGCGCAGTCGTTCAGCGCGGACTGCTGGGCGAGCTGCGTGAGCAGGCGGTCTCGGGTGGTGAACACCGCGGGTACGCGTCGGGTCGAACCCCGGTATCCGGCGGGAAAGCCCAGGACGTTCAGCACGTCGCGTACCGGAACGGCCGCGCCCGGACCCCACCGTTCGATGAACGCTGCGTGGTACTCCGCCCATCCGGCATGGGGTGGTGCCATCGCCGCTAGCGTCGACGCGGCCCGGCCCGCCTCACGCAGCACCGCCGGGGGCAGCGTCACCGAGGCGTCGATCCGCAGATCGACCGCGACGCGATCGCCGGGGTCGGGTAGCGCGAGGTGGCGGGCCAGGTACGTGGCCGGGTCGGTGACGGTCATCGCCGGCCGCAGCGCGGACAGAAGGACACCCGCCCGTACCAGCGAGGCCAGCAGGCGTTCGGTCACGCCGACCTCGGTGAGAGTCGCCCCGGCGATCCGGGTGGCGAGCTCGGCGAACCGCAGCGGGGACGTCGCCGCTTCGAGCGCCGCCTGGATTGGCCCGGTCAGGCGAATCTCCACATCCCACCGGCGGTCGCCGTCGGCGCGGGCGCAGGGCAGCACCCACCTGTCGCCGCGGCGGTAGCCCAACGAGTTCGTCACCACCGCGACGTCGCGCAGCAGGGCCAGGTCCTGCTCGGCCCGCGCGGTGTGGCCGGCGACGAACTGCCCGTCAGGTCGAGGAACTTCGTGATGCGCCTCGCCCCAGCGGACCGACGCGCGGGCACCGCACTCGACCGGAGCGACGCCGGCGAAGGTTCCGAACGGGGTCGCGCGGGTGGTCCATCTCAGCAGGTACCGAACAGCCGACTCGACCACCCGTCGCAGTCGGCACAGGGAGACCGGTTCGCCGGCCACGGCCTGGGTGATCTGCTCGGCCAGCTGCGGTGTGGCCCCAGCGACGGCGACGGCGAACCCGGGTAGCGCCCATGCCGTCGTCAGCCACTCGCGCCACCGCTCGGGCTGGTCGGACGTCAGGTCGGGCCATGCGGGAAGGGCCATACCGCTCGGGTAGGCGGCGGCTCTGATCAGCGCCGCACCAGCCATGGAGAACATGACGCACCCTCGAAACCGGGGGCCCGGCGTTGACCAACGCCGGGCCCGGAAGGTGAAAGCCTGTTACCTGCCGCCGGAGCAGGCGTTGGAGCCCGTGTTGCCCGAGCCGCAGTTGTCGTCGGTGTTGGTGGCGTACCCGCTCGCGGCGGGTCCGGCGTCCACCAGGGTGACGTCTAGGTCGTACTCCTCGAGTTCCTTGGTGTCCACTCGCTGTCCTTCCTATGCGGGGGTGAAGGTGAGGACGACACGGCTGTGCCGCTTGTCCAGCACCGTCCCGGCCGGCAGGTCGCCGTCGGGAGTACCTGCGGCCAGGACGTGCAGCACCGGCGAGGGCTGGCCAGCATCCACCCACGCGCGCATGTGCCCGACGAGGCACCCCGCCTCAGCAGGAGCGTCGGGCCCGTGCGCGCATGCGCCCAAGTCGAACATGTCCTCGGTCCAGCGCAACGCCGACCGGTAGGTGAACGTGCCCTCACGCAGGACGGCGGGCGTACCGAAACGCCACGCGGGAGCGACGACTCCGGCATCGACCGCCTCCTGCTGCGCGGAGAGCACCACGAACTGACCCGCCTCGTCGGCGAGCCGGGCCGCCAGCCACAGGTCCAGGTCGGCCAGAACGGTGCGAGGCGGCAGGCTCACCCCGGCCCACGCCTGCTCCCGCCGCTGCGTCAGCAGGCCGCCGACGGATTCCGGATCGACCCGCTGACCCTCGTCCAGCCGCAGATGGACGCCGTCGGCGATGTCGACGTACCGCATCTCGTGGGCGCCGGCGCCCTGCATCGCCACGAACCCACACAGCCGCTGGCTGTGGCTGACCAGCCGGTCACCAACCCGTCGCAGCGCCCACGACCGGGTCATCCCGAACGTCCGCAGCGGCGCGACGAGCACACCATCCTCCGCCAGCTGCGCCATCCACGCCGGAGGAATGTCCCACGCACCGGCCGTCACGATGATCAGGTCGTAGCGGCGGACCGGCCCGATCGGCTGCTCCGCGTCCGCGCACACAACCGTGACATCGCCGTAGCCCGCTGCCGCGAGGCACGCCACGGCCCGCGCGGTCACGTCTGGGTCGATGTCCACGGTCCGCACCGAACCCGACGGGCCTACCAACTCCCGCAACAGCGACGCGTTGTAGCCACCCGATCCGACCTCCAGCACATGCCGCCCCTGCAACCCGCCGAGGGCGTCAGCGGCCTGACCGAGCATCTCCGCGATCAGCCACGGAGCCGACACGGAACTGACGGTCTCGTCGCCGCGCCGCTTGGTGATCACTGCGGTGTCGCCGCGGTACGCCTCCTCCACCGCCACCCCCGGCGTGAACAGCTCGCGGGGAACCGCCCTCAGCGCCGCCTCCACCTCCGGCCGCATCGTCAGCCCCTTCGCCGCGTGATCAGCGATCAGCTGATCAACCATCGCGGCACGAAGGCCCTTACCGCTCACCGTGTCGACACTCATGTACGCGCCACTCTCCCCATCACTCACAACCACACCGCCGGGACGCTCTTGCTCATCCACCCGAGGATGAACACGACCTCGGGACACCTACACCAGCCCGAAGGCGCACGGCCCTCGCGGAACCAGGCCACCGCGCCGAAGCGCCCCTTCATCGAGAAGTGGTGCCGACGGTTGAGGCCCGGGTCATGTCCATCACTCAACGCCAACTCAACGATGTCGACCATCCTCGACATGGAACTTCGACACCGCGTCCAGGTGCCGGTACACCCGTCTCCCGCGAACGTGAGGCGTCTGGCCACGCTGCGAAATGCCACAGAATCGCGACCTACCACCGCGCCCCTGGGCTGGCTGTCATGGACGGCCTACTCCGTCATCTCCGGCAGACCACAACGCGCCTTCACCGTCCTGGGTGACGGCAAGCACGGCGTCGGACACACCACCGCGACCACCGCTGCCGCGAACCTCACCGACAGCGCCCACTCCCTGTCCCTGACCACGCCACGGACCTGGGCTGCGCCAATGGGAACAGTCGCGACGGCCCGACGCCGCATGGTTCAACACCAACCTCGTCCCCAACCACGAGGAGAACCTCTCTGGCTGGGACCTGCATCACCGCCGGAACCAGCCAGTAAGGCACCCAACCCTGTCACACCGGCCTGATCGAATATGCGCACGCCGACGCCGTAGCACCGTCGCATGAAGGGGTACCTGATGCCCACGTCTCGCCCCGGGGACCTTGTCCCACCCACGCTCGTGATCATCCGCGGCAACTCCGGCAGCGGGAAGACGTCGGCGGCGCGGGAGGCGCGGCGCCGCTACGGCCGCGGTGCCGCGCTCTTGGAACAGGACTACCTACGCCGAACCCTGCTACGCGAGCACGACACCGCGCACATCAACCCGGTCGCGCCGGCGTTCATCACCGCGACCGCCCGCACCGCCCTCGACCTGGGCTACCACGTCATCCTTGAAGGCATCCTGCACACCGAACGCTACGCCGACGCCCTGCACCACCTCATCGACCACCACCCCGGACCAACCGCCGTGTTCTACCTCGACGTGTCCTACGACGAAACCGTCCGCCGCCACCTCACCCGCGCCGAACCCATCCCCGTCACCCCCGACGAGATGCGCCACTGGTACACCCACCGCGACCTACTCCACACCCCCACCGAAACCGTCATCCCCGAAACCAGCACCCTCGACCAGACCGTCGCCACCATCCTGCGCGACAGCGGCCTCACCACCGCCGTACCCCGCACACCCTGCCCACAACGCTGCCAACACTGCTCCCGCGAAGCCGACAACAGCCACCGCCCCCTCCGTAGCCCCACGGGCGCACCCCCGCCTACGGAGGCTCGACCACCAGCAACCGACCCGGCACGGGTCACGCTTCCTTGAACTCCGCCCAGTTCTGGCACCCGACCGCTCGCGATAGCGGGATCTACCTGCAGCGACGCGTCGACGATCCACGCAGCTACGACTCCACGGGAAGTGACAGCGTTCGCCGCCTGGCCCAGCCCGTTGCAGAGCTCAAGTCACACAGAGGCCACGCGCAGCGCAAGCCAAGAACGGGCCTTCGTGAAACCTGACCACTTCGAAGGCTGTCGACGTCCGATGCGGTGAGTGGGTGATGCGTAACTCAACGATGGCAACGGCTTTGCCGATCTTCGGCAGGGGGATTCGTGTCCCGACCAGTGTGGGAGCAGCTCGACTCGCTCGCCCTCAGCGACGGAGTGTTCTGCGTATCCGTCGAGATCGAGATGCAGCCACGGCTCAACCTCTGGGGCCATCCTGAGCAGCCCGACCTGCGCGAACGGCTCGCCAACGACAGGCCCCATGGCATCGGCGGCAAGAAGTTGCTCCGTCTGCTCTGCGTGCGCCACCGGATCCAGAACAACCTCCCCCGCATCCCGGTCTGGCTGACCTTCGTCGAAGGACGCCACGGCCCGATGTTCCGGCACGAGGACGGCCGCTCACCGTGCCCGGAGCACGAACCCGAAACCGATACCCACAAGCGCTCAAGGAACGCAAGGCCCGCACCTGGGAGTCCGTCGGCGGCACCGTCGAGGTCGAGGTGTGACGGCCGCGAGCGCGCCGCCGCCCCGACGTCCTGGCCATCGGCCCCGACCTGACCGTGGCCGGGGAGACCCGGCACTCCAAGGCCCGGGTTGTCACCGCGCTGGGTGGATGCTGGGCGACGCCTCGGTATGGCCGTCGGGCTCACGCGGCGCGGTCGGCCTTCCCGATTCTTCACAGCAACGCCATCCCACCGCCACGTAGATCGATGATGATCAGTCCGCCTGTTGTCGTTGATCTGGAGGCATGAGATGACACGACCGACTACGAAGACGCCCGGGCTCACACGACCCCGTGTGCGCGCCGTGACGCTGACACTCGCCACGCTCGTCGGTGCGTTCCTCTCGACCACCAGCGTGGGCACAGCGGAGGCGACGCCACCGGGGATCCCCTCCAAGGCGACCGCGCAGTCGCAGCTCAATGCCCTGGCCGTCGCCAACGAGGGTTCCACCAGTGGCTACTCCCGCGACCTGTTTCCCCACTGGATCACCATCAGCGGCAGCTGTGACACGCGCGAGCAGGTTCTCAAGCGCGACGGCACCTCAGTCGTCGTCAACACCTCATGTCAGGCCACATCAGGCCGCTGGTACAGCCCTTATGACGGGGTGACTTGGACTGCCGCGTCGGACGTCGACATCGACCATGTGGTCCCCCTTGCCGAGGCGTGGCGCTCCGGCGCGAACTCCTGGACGACCAGCCGCCGGCAGAGCTTCGCCAATGACCTGTCACACCCGCAACTGATCGCGGTGACCGACAACGTCAACCAGTCCAAAGGCGATCAGGACCCGTCGACATGGCAACCATCGCTGTCGTCGTACCGCTGCACCTACAGCAAGATGTGGATCACCGTGAAGTACGCCTGGGGCCTGCGGCTGCAATCGTCGGAGAAGTCTGCCCTGCAAAGCATGCTCAACACCTGCTCGTCCTGAACCGCCCTACATCTCGGCGTCGGCAGCCCCGGGAGCGGGGCTGCCGACGCCAGAATGCGCACGGCCCCGCGCCCAGTCACGGCTGTAGAGCGTTCGAGCTCGTAAAGGGAACTCGGACCAGACCCGGAGGGGTGTGCCCGCCGATCGAGGCGGAGAGGGCACGGCGGGACGGAACGGCAACGCTGCTGACGCGGTGGCCCCGCACGCTCGGCCCGGTGATCGTCGAGTGGATCACCTAGCCTTGCTCGATGCTGCCCCGCCGGCCAGCGCCGCCGGCTTGTGCGCCTTCACCCCGCGCGGGCTCGTATCGGCACGTCTGGTCGTGCCCAGTTGTGGCGTGAGATCGCTTCCTTGGTCTCGACGTCGAGGTCGAGGATGTCCAGCTCTGCGGCGTCTCCGAGTTTCAGGAGGGTCATGATCCGGGTGATCACCGACCGGCGTACGGCGCGTCGTTGCGGGGTGCTGTCGTGTGCGCGTAGGTGATCGCGCATCTGTTGCCACGCGTCGGGTTCCACGCTGCGGGGGGCGAGGGTTCTTCCTCTGGCCAGGAGTCGTCGCCAGCGTCGTCGGGGTTGGGTCTCGGTGGCGGCGATGTCCGTGACGACGTGTTGCAGGAGCCGCATCTGCTTCTCGACCTCGGCGCGTTGTCGCGCGAGGTCGTTGACCTCGTGGCGGGCGGCGTCGATGATCACCTTCACATCGGCGCGGGCCTGGCGCAGCAAAGCGGCTGCCTGACGGCGGGCGCCGCTGATGATCTCGTCGGCTTCCTCTGTGCCGGCGGCCTGCGCCACGGCTGGGCAGCAGTCGAATGCCAGCGGGGTAAGAGGCGCCGGGTCACCGGCGTCGTGGGTGCGATAGCCGGCCTTCGCGCCGGCCTGGTACCACCGTCGTGCCCGCGCCAGGTCGTCGTCGGGTGTCGACGGGGTGTCGATGCTGGTATTGGCAGTGACGACGGAGCGGTACTCGAGCAGCATCGCCAGGCGTACCGCGGCGTCTGCGACGTCGTGGACGGCGGCGATGTGTAGCCAGTGCTCGGCTTGGTCCCGCCGTCCGTGAATCTGGTAGTGCACGCCGAGTAGGTAGGCCGCGGTGCCGAGTTCGGCGTCCGCGATGGTGTCGTCCATCTGTCGGCGCTGAAGCGGGTCGGCCGCGCGCTGCGCGTGCAGGTGCAGGACCCGACGGGCCTCCACCGAGGTGTTGCGGGTCGATCGGGGGCCGAGGCAGGTGTCTACCGCATGTTTCAGGTCGTCTGCGATGCTCACGCGCTTTTCCCTCCTTCGGTGTCGGCCCTGGCGCCAGCCAGCCGCTCCTGCAGGGTGCGTAGCCCGCGGGCCTTGTGGGTCTTGAGTGCCGACACGCTGATGCCGAGGATCTCCGCAGCGGCGGACTGGTCGAGATCACATAGTTCGGTCAGCACCACGACCTCCCGTTGTCGCGTGGGCAGCCGACGTAGCGCGGCGAGGAGATCCAGCTGCTGGTCCAGGTCGCGAGCGGGGCCAGCGGGCAGGTCGTCTGCCTCCTGGCGCTGTTCCAGCGAGTCCATCTGTACTGGTATAGCGACTCGGCGGGCAAGTTGTTGGCGGGCCAGCCGGTACATGAGGATCTCCGGTCGGGTGTAGCGGCCCCAGTAGTGGCGCACCAAGATCATGACTTCCTGCACGACGTCTTCCGCGGCATGCCGGTCGCCGGTCCAGGCCGCTACCGCCTTGAACAGCTTTCCTCGCCACGCTGTGTAGAAGGAGATGAACTGCTCGTTCGCTTCATCGCTGGTCACCGTCCGCATCCCACGCCCGCGCCCCCAGCAGCCAGACGGATCTGATCCGGACGCCGAAGCCCTTGGCATGACCTGCGCCAGTCGTGGCGGGCAACGAGACGGGCGCACTGCTTCGAACTGTGCATGCCGCCGCACCACGGTGTACCACGCACGGACATCCTCCTCGGGGACGTGAACGACGTGAATCGTCGCTACCCAGAAGAGGCTCACAATCAGTGGCAAGGTCTACACCGCCCGACAAATCGTGATCTCGCTGTGACAGAGCGCGATGATCATGGGCTGCGATCCAGAGCCACTGGTGCCCACTGGCAGAATCCGGAGGGCTCCTGACCGGAGCCTGCAAAGGCTCCGCGCCCTGGTCGTGGCGACACGATGCCAGGGTCGTCCGCTTGGCCTGGCGTTGTCTTGTCTCCATGCTGATCTATAGCCTCGAAGCAGTGGGGCATGAGGGCCGGCGGGTGAGGACGGGTGATGTCGCTGATCGACGACATCATCGGTGACCTGAAGGCGATGGCCGCCGGTGTCGCCAGTACTGAGCAGCACGTGCGGGCGATGAACGACGCAGTGGAGCAGATCGCCGTCCGGGCCGCGGCCGCCGGCTTCACGGCGGTCGCGGCAGGGCTTACACCGGTGCGGGGCGTTCTCGGGCAGGTGCAGGCGCAGCTGACCTCGATAGGTGGTGTCCTCGGCGAGACGGCGCGTGTGGTCGCGGCGGTTCCGCAGCAGTCCTCCCCGCAAGAGGTCACCGCCGTGCTGGCGTCGGTGGCTGCGGCCCTCACGGTTGTCGACAACGGCATCGCCGCGTCGGCGGCGCAGATCGGGCAAGCGCAGCAGCACGTTGTGGGCGCCTTGCGGGGAGGTCAGCCCGGCCCGACGCTGGCGGGCCTGCAGAGAGTGAACGACCTTCTCCACGTCCTTCGAACCCGTGGGGAGGCCGCGCGTCACGCCGTCAACGCCGCACTGACGCAAGCCCACCACGTCGGTGTGCTCGCCGCCTCGGCTACAGGCGGCGATAACGCGTCCGCCGTCCAGCCCGCGCCCGTGTCACCCGTCCACCCCACGGGTCCGCCCCCTGGTCAGGGATCGGCATCTGATGGTGGGCAGAACACCTTCCCGGCACCAGTCGACCCCGCCTGGCGGCAGGTCGATCCTGGCGCACTACCCGACACCGTCCGTGCCACCGCTGGCTCTCTGCCTCCTCGGCCGGCGGGCAGCACCCGTCCCACCCAAGGATTCCTCGACGGAATGCCGGTCACGTCCGGAGGAGGCGACCGGTCCTTGGCCGCTGACCTCGTCCACGACCCGCTACGTGGACCCCCGGTCACCTTCTACGACCACGTCGAGTCAAAGGCCGCCGCGCACCTGCGCCGCGTTGGCGGCGGCGAGGCGGACCTTGCCATCGACAACACCGTCTGCGGCACCAACGACCGAGACCAGGCCTACCCCTGGACGTGTGACAAGATCCTGCCGGCCATCCTGCCCGCAGGAAGCCGCCTACGGGTGTGGGTCACCCGCGACGGCGGCACCACCTGGTGGCACCGTGTCTACACCGGCACCGGAGAAAGGATCAGCCGATGACCCCGCTGCTACGCGACTACCACGGGCACCCCTACGACCTGACCAGCCCGGACGAGGCGGGACGCCGCTTCGACGAACAGGTCACGGCGATCATGCCCCACGGAGAATGCGGGCAGACACTCACCATCGGCACCGCCAACGGGCCGGTGTTGCGCATCGACATCGACGTGGACGCCGACCGGGCCGCACTGCGGTGGCTCCCCGACGGCAGCCACGCCACCGGCCTCGATGCCGACAGGCCGATCACCGTGTACGAGTCGCCCGACACCGGCCTACGCGACATCCCCGCCGAGCTGGCCCGGGTAAACACCGCAACCGCCCGCAACGCCGTCATCGAGTACGTCACCTCAGGCCAACGACCCACCAGCGTGACCTGGGTCCACGAAGAGCTGCCCGCCACGTAGCGCGTGGTCCCAGCGTTGAGCTTCGCTGACGTCTGTATCGATGCTGTGCCTGCACGTCCCCGACGAGCACAGTATGGGTCAAGGGCGGGGCACCTAAGAGCGCTTCGTTGATCTGACGGATCCGCACGTCACGGGACTTGACCGCCGCAGCCGCTACCCCGCATGTTCTGCGCTGTCAGTGATGGCCTTGTCAGGCTTTGTGAGTGGGCTGTGAGGCTGGGAAGTGTTCGCCGGAGCTGACAGAGCCCGGTTTGGGGGTGTGAGCGCATCGTGGTCGGCGAGCTGGCCGGCAGTTGGCGGGCCGATGTGGATCACCTCAGCTTGCCTGGTCAGTTGCCGCAGCGAGTGTCCTCGCCCCCGCGCCGGGGTCTCATGGCTCTGCGGTCGCGGGCAGAAAGTGTCCGACCCGGTCGCCGTGTTTGTCGACATCACCTCTAGCTGTGGCGCTGGGCGGATGTGTGGTGTTCGGTCATGACGGTTGCCGGCTGTGGCTACCACGGTCGGGTCCCCACCCGGGCAGGATGGGTGGCAGGTCGGCCAGGGGGTTGCTGGGTCGTCTTGGCGCGGGGGATCCGTTGTCGCCGTCCCAGCGGCGGCCGTACTGGTCCGGTAGGTCGCCCCAGCCCTGGTACGGGGTGGGCTGGGTGGCCACGAGGCCGAGTTCGTCGAGTGGGTCGATGCGGTGGTCGGCGACGCTGCAGAGGTGGGTCCAGTCGTCGCCCATGTCGAACACGTAGGCGAACTGGTCGCCCGGTGCGAGTCGGCTCAGTGTGGTCCTGTCGCTGTCCATCGCGCCGTCCGGCATGTCTTCCCAGGTGCGGAAGGAGCAGACGGGGGTCTGGTCGGCGAGGGTGAACAGACGTAGGTGCGCGAGGTCCCAGCGGGCGAAGGCCAGGTCGATGGCGGCGCCCAGTTGCTCGAACGTGTGCGATCTGGCGGCGGCGAGGATCCGGCCCGGCCGGGGCCAGTAGTCCTCGCCCCGCCCGGAGACGAGTTCGACCCGGATCGACAACCACGTCCTGGCCACCGTTGACCTCCCGCTGCCGCTGGCCGACCACGCTACCGCCGTGTCACGGCCCGTACGCCAGGACACGCCTCGCACCGCTCGCACCCGGCGTGCCGCGCCGCCGGGTGCTGTCACCACGTCACCGCGAGTTTCTTCAGCAGGGAGATCGATCATGCGATCGCCACGACGAACCCGAACCGCTACGCCCGCCGCCGGTGAGGCGTCCCGCTGTGAGGAGCGGCAACCCTGGACCGTCGAGCGGATCCGCGCGCTGGGTCCGAGCACCGACCTCGCGACGGCCGCCGCGATCCTGGGCATGTCCCGGTCGGCCGCCTACAAGCTGGCGCGCCGCGACGCGTTCCCCACGCCGCTGTACCGGGTCGGTGCCCACTACCGGGTACCGACCGCGCCGATCCTGGCCATGCTGCACCTACCGCATCCGACCGACACCGGGCCCGGCGAACGGGCCGCTGACGACTGCGGTGACCCGCCCTGACCGCCTCACCGTGTCAGCCACGTCCCACGGTGCCCTTCGGCCTCGCCGGGGCCGGAGGGCGGCCCCGCCGGCCGCAGCGTCGACCCTGTCGGCGGCCGGTCCGTCGATGACTTGATCGTCGCGGCGTGTCACGCGTGGATGTCGATCGACAAACCGATGCCGCACCCCCAACCCGAGGAGCACCACACGCTATGCCAGACGGGAGCATCTTCAAGCGCTGCGGCTGCCGCCATCCCGATACCGGCAGGCCGCTGGGCAACGACTGCCCGAAGCTGCGTCGTCCCAACAAGGCCTGGAGCTTCGAGCACGGCCACTGGGCCTACCAGCTGGAACTGCCGGCCACCAGCGACGGCCGCCGTCGGCAGTTGCGCCGGTCCGGGCTGTCGACCCGCCGCGACGCCGCCGCCGAGCTGGACCACGCGCGGGCGCTGCTCGCCCTCGCCGTCGGGGACCGGCGCCGCCGCACCGAGATCGCCGACCTGCTGCAGACCTGCGTGCGCGCGGGCCGGCCGCTGCCCGAGGTGGACCGGATCCGGCAACGGCTGCGCGGTGACGGTTCGCTGGCCGACATGGTCACCGTCGGCGAGTACCTCACCGAGTGGCTCACCCACCTCACCGTCGATGACAACACCGCGGTCGGCTACGAGTCGCTCACCCGGGTGCACCTGATCCCGCACCTCGGGGAGATCCCGCTGGACCGGCTGCGCACCGGCCACATCAGGGCCATGTTCGCCGCGATCGAACGCCGCAACCAGGAGATCCTTGCGGCGAAGTCCAGCGCGGACCCTGACGTGCGCGCCTCGGTCGTGGGTGTGCGGCCCACCGGCGCGTCGACCCGGCAGCGTATCCGCGCCTGCCTGCGCAAGGCCATCAACGACGCCCTCGCCGAGGAGGTGATCGTCGGTTCCAACCCCGCCGCGCTGGTCAAGGTCCCCGCCGACCGGCCTGTGCCGATCGTGTGGGAGGCCGAACGCGTACACCGGTGGAAGGACACCGGGAAGGTTCCCGGACCGGTCATGGTGTGGACCGACGAACAGGTCGTCGCGTTCCTCGACCACGCCCGCGAGCACATGCCCGACCTGTACCCGATGTGGCACCTCATGGCCTACCGGGGCCCCCGCCGTGGGGAGGCGTGTGGGCTGCTCGACGCCGAGGTCCGCCTCGACAGGCGCGAGATGACGATCAACCACCAGATCGCCAGCCACGGCTACACGCCGGTACGCAAGAAGCCCAAGAGCAGGGCGGGCAACCGCGACCTCGCCCTCGACGCCGAAACGGTCAGGGTCCTCGCCGCCTACCGGGCCCGCCGCGCCCAGTGGCGCCTCGCCGCCGGCGAGGCGTGGCCCGACACCGGCCTGTTCTTCGTCCGCCCCGACGGCCGGCCGTGGCATCCCAGCGGGGTCACCCAACGCTTCCGCAGGCTCGTCCGCCAGGCCGGGTTCCCACCGATCCGCCTGCACGACCTGAGGCACAGCGCGGCCACCATCGCCCTCGACGCCGGAGTGGACATCAAGGTTGTCTCCGAACAACTCGGCCACTCCACCACCACCCTCACCCGCGACACCTACCAGAGCGTCACCAGGAAGATGCGCCACGACGCCGCCGACGCCGTCGCCGAGAAGATCCAACAGAACCGGCCCAGAACCGCGTAGCCGTCCGTTATCGGAGCCGACAAACTGCCGGCGTCGCCGGACTGGCCGTGGGAATCTGACCCTCGGCGGCGAGGCGACCTTCGAGCGACTGCGTCTGGGCGACAGTTCTTTCCGTGCCCTAGGACTGCGTAGTTCTCCGTGTTGGCCTGGGTGTGGTCCGTTGGACAGGGCGTTGATCCTGTGGTCCATCATCCTCGCCGTGGAGGGGCTGGTGGTGCGCCTGCTCGGCTGATCGTTGCCAACGGCCCTCTCGCCTGGATCGAGGTGCTGTTGGTGATCCTCATCGTCGCCGCGAGCTGTCTATGGCAAGAGATGGCCCGGTGAGAGCACCGCTCCTACCGCTGCAGACCCGCCCGGACGGCGTCGGCAGGAAGTCCTTGCGGCGGGTCGCGTCGACGGGCCGGCACCGCCGACGGCAAGCTGCTGCAGCGTCCTCCCATCACCGCTCTCACCTTCCAGGCCACGGGTTCCAGGGATCCGTCAGATCTCCACTGTCGAGGTCCTGCACGACGGCGACCTGTCCGTGCCAACCGGGCTGATGACTCCTCAGCATCCCTGTTCATGATCGGGTGCTCGGTACATCTCCGGGTAGGGACGTGAAACGGTGCGGGTGGGTAGTGCATGGTCCGGGTGGGCGCGCCGGTCCCAGTCCATGGTTGACCATGGGAATGCCAGGTCTGTGAGGGCGTCGATCTCGGTGGGTTTGAGCGGGGCCGGGTCTAGGGCCTCCTCGTGCCGGGCGAATACCCGGTCCACGTATCGGTGCCCGGTGTCGGCGCCGATGACGAGGTGCTCGCGTTCGGGGTGACGCTGTGCCTCCCACGCTGCTGCCAGGAAGGCCGCTCCGGTGGACAGGCCAGCGAAGACGGCGTGTGTCCGCATCAGGTCGACCGTGCCGGCCATGGCGTAGTGGAACGTCAGCCAGTGCAACCGGTCGTAGAGGTCGGGGCGGACGTTGTCGAAGGGGATGGCGCTGCCGATGCCGGCGATGATGGCCTCGGGGTCCTGGAAGCGCTCGCTGCCGAAGCTGACGCTGCCGAACGGCTGGACTCCGACGAGTTTGGTCGACGGGTCGTGCTGGCGTAGCGGCTGGATCAGGCCGGCGCTCGACGCGCCGGTGCCGACGCTGGCCACTACCGTCAGGGGCCTTCCGGCAAGCGCGATGCGTACGAGGCCGGCCAGTTCTGCGTATCCCAGGTAGTGGTTGGGGTCGTGGTACTGGCGCATCCAGTGCATCTCGGGGTGGTCGTGCAGCAGTTGGCGTACCCGCGCGACCCTGCGGTCCTGATCGAGGCGCAGATCGGATTCGGCTGGCATCTGGTCCACTGTCGCGCCGAGGATTTCCAACTGCGACCGGATCGTCGGTGTCACGGTGGTCGAGGCGACGATGTGGCAGCGGAGGTCGTAGCGGTGGCAGACCATCGCCAGGGCCAGGGCGTAGATGCCGCTCGAACTGTCGACGACGGTGTCTCCCGGCCGCACGGTGCCGTCGGCGAGCAGGGCCCGGACGGCGCCGAGGGCGGCGTAGATCTTCAGCGTCTCGAACCGGACGAGCATGGTGTTGTCCGACAGGCGGATGAGGCGTGGCGTCCTGAGGGCGTCGGTGACATGGCTGTGGACGGTCGTGACGGCTTCGGGCGGGACCGTGAATGGCATGGGTGGTCGTCCCTCGTGTTGTGCCGCTGGTGGGGGCGGCGGAGCGCGGGCATCCAAGGCCAGTCATCTAGGTCGATGTCTAGCGCTTCGTTCAGGTCGCGTCCACGGCCGTGCCGGTTCCGGTGCACAGGGAATCTTCGCGAATGACGAATTGACCGATCTCGGGGGAACCAGGGGCATTGTGCCGCCGACTACTTCAGCGGTGGCCGACGAATCGCCGCCGAGCCGTCTGGTCAGCGTCCGCCCAGGAGAGCCCGTGTCACGACTACGCCTGCTCGCCCCCCTCGTAGCGTCGATCATGTTGGTCAGTGCGTGCACCGTCGACGCCGGTGCCGACGACGCCAGCTCCACGGTGCTGCGCATCGGCCTGAGCGGGGAGTCCGGCGCGCTGGATCCGCACGCGTTTACCGGCAACTTCCTGCTGCTCGACGCGATCTACGAGCCGCTGGTCACCTACGCGGAGGGCGGCAAGCTGGAGCCGGGGCTCGCGCAGTCGTGGACCGTCGCCGAGGGCGGCAAGCAGGTCACGTTCGACCTGCGCGACGGGGTCGCCTTCAGCGACGGGACGCCACTGGACTCCGCCGCCGTGAAGTGGAACTTCGACCGGTGGATCGGCAACAAGAAGTTCACGTTCTTCCGCGCCTCGCAGATCATCTCGGCCGTGGACACCCCGGACGCGGACACCGTGCGGCTGACGCTGTCCGAGCCGTACGAGCCGCTGCTGCAGGAGATGTCGATCGTGCGGCCGGTGCGGCTGCTCAGCCCGAAGTCCGCGACCGCGAGCGGCGAGTTCCACAACCCGGTCGGCACCGGGCCCTGGAAGGTGGAATCTCAGTCAGCCACCGGTGTCACACTGGCCCGCAACGACGCCTACTGGGGGGCGAAGCCGAAGCTGGAGAAGCTCGAGTTCAAGGTCATCCCCGACTCGCAGGCCCGCATCGACGCGCTCGGCAACGGCGAGCTCGATCTCATCGGCGGCTCGTACCTGGCCCCGATCACGCCGGTGGAGGCCCGGTCGCTGGCCGACCGCGCCGACGTCGCACTGCTCACCGGCGCGCCGGACGTTTCGATCATCCTCGGGTTCAACGCGAAGGGCCCGGCCGGTGACCGTGCCGTCCGCGAGGCGGTCCGGCAGGCGGTCGACACCGCCGCCCTGGCGAAGGCGCTGCTGCTGGGCTACGGCGAGCCGGCCCGGCGGGTGTTCCCGCCGGGCGTCCCCGACTCCGGCACCGACCTGCCGGTCGTCGTCGACCAGGACGCCGCCCGCCGCACGCTCGACGCGGCCGGCTACACGCCCAGCGGCGACGCCCGCGTCAAGGACGGCAAGAAGCTCTCTCTCAAGATGCTCATCCCCGCCGCCCCGGCCGAGGGGCAGCTCGACCCGCGCGCCATGGCCGCCGCGATCGCCGCGTCCCTCAATGAGGTCGGTATCACGGTCGAGATCGCCCCGGTCGACTCCGCCACCTACTACGACGAGCGGGCCGAGGGCGCGTACGACATCACGTTCTTCGAGGGGCTCGGCGCGCCGTACGACCCGTCCGGGTCGATCGTCTCGCTGTTCACCTCCGGTGCCCGGGCCCCGCTGTGGGCGACCCCGGCCACCGAGGACCTGGTCGACAAGGCGCTCTACGCCACCGCCCCGGCCACCCGCAGCGCGGCATACCAGGCGCTCTACGATGCGGTGGCCGCCGACGCGGGCTTCGTGCCGCTGGTCTACCGGCCGCGCCTGTGGGCCGCCCGGGACGCCGTCAAGGGCTTCGCGGTGCCGCCCACCGACGTCGACCTGGAGCTGACCGGAGTCACCGTCGAGTGAGGGTCCCCGATCGCCTGGTCGCCGCCGGTGGATACGTCACACGCTGGGCCGCCGACACCGTCGGGGTGCTGCTGGCCATGTCGGTCGGCACGTTCGCCCTGGTGCTGCTCGCCCGTGGCGACCCGGCGGCGGTGCTCGCGGCGACCCGGGCCGGACGACCGGCCACGCCCGAGCAGATCGAGGCGGTCCGCGTCGAGCTCGGCCTCGACGATCCCGCCCCGGTGCGGTACCTGAGGTGGCTCGCCCATGCCAGCACCGGCGACTTCGGGCTGTCGCTGAGGACGAACACGCCCGTGGGACCCGAGGTCGCCGACCGGCTGGGGGTCACGTTCGGGCTGGTCGCCGGCTCCGCGACGGTGGCGCTCGTGGTCGGGGTGGCGGTCGGCGTCGCCGGGGCGGTGCTGGGGCGTGGCGCGCTGCGCGGTGGCCTGCGGGTCGGCGCGCTGTTGGTCACGTCGGTGCCGGCGTTCTGGCTGAGCTACCTGTTGGTGTTGTTCCTGGCGCTGCGTCTGCACCTGGTGCCGACGTCGGGGATGGCGGGCCCGCGGACGTGGATCATGCCGATGGCGGTGCTCGGCCTGCCGGCGGCCGGAGTGCTCAGCCGGGTCGTCGCGGTCACGCTGCGCGAGGCGTTGGACCGGCCGTACGTGCGCGCGGCGCAGGCGCGGGGGAGCAGCCCGCTGTCGATCGTGCTCCGGGACGGCCTGCCCAACGCGGCGGGGCCGATCCTGTCGGTGGCGGGGTTCGGCATCGGCAGCCTCCTGGTGGCCACCGTCGTGGTGGAGAAGATCTTCGGCTGGCCCGGCCTCGGGGCCTACTTCGTGCAGGCGGCCGGGGCGCGGGACGTACCGGCGCTGCAGGCCGCCGTGCTCGTCATGGGCGGGGGGTTCATCCTGGCCAACCGGTGCGCCGACGTCCTGCACGGCCTCATCGACCCGCGCGCCCGCCGGAGCTCGTCGTGAACCGCGGCAGGGTGCGGACGACGCTGGTCGCGGTGCCGCTGGTCGTGTTCGCGGTGGCGGGACTGCTGGCGCCGCTGATCGCCCCGGCGGACCCCACCGCCAACGACCTCGCGGCCGGTCTGGCGTCGCCGTCTGCCGAGCACCTTCTCGGCACCGACCAGCTCGGCCGCGACCAGCTCAGCCGGCTGCTCTACGGCGCGCAGATCTCCCTGGCGATCACGGCGGCGGTGCTGGCTATCTCCCTGACCGCCGGTGCGGTCGTCGGCACCGTGGCCGGCTACGCGGGCGGTTGGGTCGACCGCGTGGTCTCCCGGGTGATCGACGTGGTCGTGTCACTGCCGGGGATGCTGGTGGCGCTCGCGGTGATCGGGGTGCGCGGCCCGGGCGTGGACAACCTGATCCTCGCGCTCGCGCTGTGGTCGTGGGCGCCGTACGCCCGGATCGCGCGGGCTCGCGTCGCCGGCATGCGCGGCAGCCCGCACCTGGACGCCCTGCGCCTGCTCGGCGCCGGTCACGGCCGGATCATCGGCCGGCACCTGCTGCCGTTGGCGCTGGGGCCCTGCCTGGTCTACGCCAGTACGGACGTCGGCACCGTCGTGCTCGCCGTCGCCACGCTGAGCTTTCTCGGCCTCGGGGTCGCCCCGCCGTACGCGGAGTGGGGCCAGATGCTCATCGAGGGGCGGCCGTTCCTGGCCTCCGCGTGGTGGCTGGCCTACCCGCCCGGTGTCGCGATCACGGCCGTGGTGTTCGCCAGCAACCTGCTCGGCGAACGGCTCGCGGCCGGTGCGGAACGACCGTCGATCATCCGTCTGGTCCGCCCGGGACGGATCCGCCGCGCCACCCGGTCGGCCGCGTCCCCCGATCCGGGCACCGTGCTGCGGGTGCGGGACCTGTCCGTCACGTACCCCGACGGCAGCGCTTCCCGGCGCATCGTCGCCGGCATGTCCTACGAGGTGCGGCGCGGGCAGGTGCTCGCGTTCGTCGGCGAGACCGGCAGCGGCAAGACCACGGCCGCGCTCGCGCCGTTCGGGCTGCTCGACCCGAGCGCGACGGTGACCGGCTCCGCACTGCTGGGTACCCACGAGCTGATCGGTCTCCCCCCGGGCGAGCGGCGCCGGATCAACGGCCGCAGGGTCGGCGTGGTCTTCCAGGACAGCGGCGCGTTCCTCAACCCGTTGCGGACCATCGGTGCGCACGTCGACGAGGCCGTCCGCAACGCCGGCCGGGGCGGACGGCGGGCCGCGACCCGCCGGGTCAGCGGGGAGCTGCTGCGGCTGGCCGGCCTGCCGGATCCGGTGGCGGTCGCCCGTCAGTTCCCGCACCAGCTGTCCGGCGGCATGCGTCAGCGGGCGCAGATCGCCATCGCGCTCGCCGGTGAGCCGGAGCTGCTGGTCGCCGACGAGCCGACGTCCGCCCTCGACGCGACGGTGCAGGCGCAGCTGCTCGACCTGCTGGCGCGGCTGCGCGACGAGCTGGGCATGGCGATGATCATCGTCAGTCACGACCTGGTGGTGGTGTCGCGGGTCGCCGACACCGTGGCCGTCGTGTACGGCGGCCGGATCGTGGAATCGGGCCCGGCCGCCAACGTGATCGACAAGCCGGACCATCCCTACACGCGCGGGCTGCTGGACGCCGTGCCGCGTCCCAGGACGGCGCCGGGCACCCGGTTCCGCACCATGCCGGGCCTCGCCGGAGGCGGCCCGGACGACCTCGCCGGCTGCGGCTTCGCGCCCCGGTGCTCATCACGCCAGGACAGCTGCGAGCACGAGCCCCCGGCCCTGCAACCGCTGCTTCCGGCGACCGCGCACCGGTCGGCGTGCCTGCACCCGCCGACCAGGGAGGACTCGTGCTAGCAGTCGATCGGGTGACCGCCGGCTACGGTGCCACCCGGACGGTCGTCGAGGACGTCACGTTGCGGGTGGCGGCCGGTGAGATCGTCGGGCTGGTCGGCGAGTCCGGCTGCGGCAAGACGACACTGGCGCGGGTCGTCACCGGCCTGCACCGCCCCCGCACTGGGACGGTGCACCTCGCGGGCGTCGACGTGCACGCGTTGCGGGGCCGGGCGTTGCGGGCACACCGTCGTCAGATCCAGATGGTGTTCCAGGATCCCTTCCTGACGCTCAGCCCGCGGCACACGATCCGGCAGGCGATCGCCGAGCCGCTGCAGATCCACCGGATCGGTGACACCCGGTCCCGGTCCGCGCGGGTTGACGAGCTGCTGGACCTCGTCGGGCTCGACCCCGCGCTGGGCGACCGCCGCCCCGCGCGACTCTCCGGAGGGCAGCAGCAGCGGGTGGCGATCGCCCGCGCGTTGGCGTTGCGACCGCGGCTGCTGATCTGCGACGAGCCGGTCACCGCGCTCGACGTGTCGGTGCAGGCGAAGGTTCTCAACCTGCTCTGCGACCTGCGGGACCAGCTTGAGTTCGGTTGCCTGTTCATCACCCACGACCTCGCGGTCGTCGCGCAGCTCGCCGACCGGATCGCGGTCATGAGGGGCGGTCGGATCGTCGAGCATGGCCCGACCGACCAGGTCACCGACCAGCCCGCCCACCCCTACACGCAGACCCTGCTCGCCCTCGGCATCAACGATGGATGTCGATCCATGGGAACCCTTCGCCCCACCCGCCCGACCTATCCATCGTGACCATCGCGTGCATCGAGATGCTCTCCTTCGGCCTCGCCCACCTCGCCAGGGCCGCCCACTCCTGCGGTGAGCGGCTGGCGCTGCTGACCGGCGTCGAGCCGCTCTACCTCCACGAGCTGGCCACGCTGCCGCCCGGCACCATCGACGTCATCCCGGTCGACACGCACGACCGCCAGGCGGTCGGCAAGGCCCTGCGCGCGATCGGCGACCTGCGGGGGCTGATCAGCTCGACGGACACCTGGGGAGTGACCGGCGCCGAACTCGCCGCCGAGCTCGGCCTGCCCGGCATCGACCCGGCGACGATCCGGCTGGTCCGCGACAAGGCCCGCGTCCGCGACCTGCTGCACCGCAGGAACCTGAGCCGGGTCGTGCCCTTCCCGGTGGACGACGCGGCCACGGTGAGCCTCGACCGGCTCGCGTCGGCGGTCGGGCTGCCCGCCGTGGTCAAGGACACCGCCGGCACCAGCAGCGCGAACGTGTGGCTCGTCCGCGACGCCGACGACCTCGCCCGCCTCCGCGGCGAGGCCACGGACGCGGCGCTGTTCGGGAGCCTGTTCGCCGAGCCGTTCCTACCCGGGCCCGTCTACAGCGCCGAGACCGTGACCTGGGCCGGGCAGACCAGGCTGCTGGGACTGTCGAGCCGGCTCATGTCGGCCCAGCCGTGGTTCCGGGAGGACGTGACGGCGTTCCCCGTGGCGCTGCCACCCGACGAGCTCCGCGAGATCGAGGCGTGGGCCGGCGCGGTGCTGGCGGCCCTCGGCTACACCGACCGGTTCGCGCACATCGAGATCGCCATGACCACCGACGGTCCGCAGCTGATCGAGGTGAACCCCCGCATCGGCGGCGCGCTGGTCGGCGAGGCGATGTGCCGCGCGCTCGGGGTCAACGTCTACGCCGGCCTCGTCGACCTCGCGCTCGGCCGTCGCCCCCGCCTGCTCGACGCGGCCCTGCCCGGCGGTCCGGCGGTGGCGTTCGTCCTGGCCTACCCGCAGCGGGCCGGTGAGCTCGTCGCCGTGCAGGGGATCGATGACCTGCACCGCTATCCGGGTCGGCCGCGCTGGTATCCGACCAAGGCCATCGGCACCCGCATCGCGCACGTCGCCGACGGGCGTGGCTACGCCGGCATCGTGCTCGCCGAAGGACCGACGGCGGAGATCGCCACCCACCGTGCCGTCGCCGCGGCGGGCGCGGTCCACGTCCGCACCCGCCAGTCGTGCTAGCCGCGTCGGCCGCGGACGATCAGCCGCCGGGCGTGGTTGTCGAACGGCTCCCCGTCGAAGCCGCCGAAGCAGTCGACGTCGGTGAAGCCCGCCTCGCGGAGCATCCCCTTGAGCTCGGCGGCGCTGTAGAGCGCGTGCTCGACGACGGCCGTGCGCGCCTGACCGTCCCGGACCAGGAGGAAGTCGTCCCGGAACCGGGTCCAGCCGGCGAGGACCGTGCCGCGCACGACGAGCGTGCCACCATCGACGTCGACGATCTTCGGGGCGAGGCCGTCGCGGGCCGCGATCTCCTTGCCGTACAGGTCGATGAGCGCCCGACCGCCGGGCTTGAGGCTGGCCAGGACGTTGCGCAGCACCCGCATGTTCTGGTCGTGGTCGGCGAACAACCCGAACGACGTGTACATGCTGATCGCGAGGTCGTACCGGTCCGGCTCGACGAACTCACGCATGTCGGCCCGGACGAGCCGGATGCCGACACCCGCGGCGGACGCGGCCGTCACGGCCCGGTCGAGCAGCGCCGCGCTGAGGTCCACGCCGGTGACCGCCGCGCCCCGGCGGGCCAGCGGAATCGTGTACGTCCCCGGCCCGCACCCCAGATCCAGCACGGCGGCCCCGGCCGGCACGCGCAGCAGCGGAGACATCGACACCCGCGCCTCGGCCTCGGCGGCACGCTCGGCGGAGAACATCACCTCCCCGAACCCGGTCCACAACGTCTCGTCCTCGAACCACTCCATCACCACTCCATCCGCCACCGTTGATGTCCGCCGCGTCTGATAGTCGTCGCCGGGCCTGCTCTGGTTCCGGCAAGCCGCACAATCGGGAGGACTCGCCCATGGAACTGTCCGTCCGCCGCGAGACACTGCGGCTCATCGAGGTGGTGCGCAGCTCCCGGGGCGAGATCGACTCCGTCGGGACCTGCATGGTCACCCTGACGCACGACGGGATCACCGCCTTCGGCGAAGGCACACCGGCCGGCTACGACGGCGTCACCGCCGACGACGTCGTAGCGGCCATCGACGCCGACGCGGCGGCGGTGCTCGGACGGGACCTGCGGGACCCGGAGGACGTCCTCGACCGGATCGGTCGGTGGGACGCGCCCGCAGGTGCCCGGATGGCACTCGACGGCGCCGTGCACGACTGGATCGGCAAAGCCGCCGGGCAGCCGACCTGGAAGCTGTCCGGCGCGGCCCGAACGCTCGGACCGACCGTCTACACGATCTCCATGGCGGGACCCGAGGAGGCGGCGAACGCGGTCCGCAACGCTCCGGCGGTGGGCGCCTTCAAGGTGAAGGTCGGCGGCCCCGGCGACATCGCAGCCCTCGAAGCTATCCGGGCGGTCACCCCGCTGCCGGTCCGCATCGACGCCAACGAGGCGTGGGACCTCGACACCGCCCGCGCGCTCACCCCCCACCTGCGGCGGCTCGGCATCCAGTTGATCGAGCAGCCGTTCCCGGTGACCGCGATCGACGACTACCACCGCTACCGGGAGGTGCCCGACCGGCTGCCGGTCTTCCTCGACGAGGGATGCACCGACGAGGCGAGCGTCCATGCCGCCCGGTCGTACGCCGACGGTTTCGTCGTGAAGCTGTGCAAGGCCGGCGGGATCCGCGGCGCCCGGCGGGTGATGCAGGCCGGCCGGCGGGCCGGGCTCGGCACCATGATCAGCTGCATGTGCGAGTCGGAGCTGGCCATCAGCCAGGCCGCGCAGCTCGCACCGCTGGCCGACCACATCGACCTAGACGGCCACCTGTACCTGCGGGAGCCACCCTTCCGGGGCCTCGGTCTGGAGAACGGTCGGATCGTCCTGGGCGACGCACCCGGACTGGGCGTCGTGCCGTCGTGAGGAACTTTCCCGGTCATCGATACGACATGTCGACAGGACGCGGGGCGCCGCGCGATGGGAGGCCACGGTGAGCTGGTACGAGGATCTGTCCCTGTGGTCCGGCTTCTCGGACGTGCTCTTCTCCGCCGAGCGGGCCCGGCACGCCGCCGACCTGGTGACCACCTCGCCGCTGTTGGCGTTCCCGCCGGAAAGCCGCGTGCTCGATCAGGGCTGTGGCGTCGGCTTCTTCGCGGTGCCGCTGGCGCGTCAGGGCCACCGGGTGACCGGCGTGGACCTCCACCGCGAGCTGCTCGACCGGGCCGAAGCCGAGGCGGCCGGGACCGGGCCCGGGGCGTCGTTCGTCCGCGCGGACGTACGCGAGTACGTGTCGCCGGACGCGTTCGACGTCGTGGTGAACATGTACACGTCCTTCGGGTACTTCGACGAGCACGACGACAACCTCCAAGTCCTGCGCAACGCGTACCGCTGCCTGGTGCCCGGGGGAACGCTGATCGTCGACCTGTTGAGCAAGGAGGTCTACGCCTCCTGGGTGGGGCCCCCGAAGATCGTCGACGTGCCCGGCGGCATGGTGGTCATGCGCGACACGATCCTCGACGACTGGACCCGGTACCGCACCGACTGGACGCTGGTCCGCGGCGACCGCGCCGAGCACACCTCGCTCACCTGCTGGGTCTACAGCGCCGCGGAGCTGACGGACATGGTCGCGCAGGCCGGGTTCGAAAAGGTCGAGTGCTTCGGCGACTTCGATGGCGGGCCGTACGACGGCGGGGCCACCCGGCTGATCGTCCGGGGAACCAAGGCGTGACCGGCATCCGCCGGTTCACCCGGGTGCAACTCGCGCTGCTCGGCAGCGGCTTCCTCGTCAACCTGATCAACTTCTCGGTGTACCCGTACCTGGCGGTCCTGCTCCGCGACCGGATGAACCTGGGCATGGACCAGGTGGGTGTCATCCTCGGGCTAGCCACGTTCGTGCAGTTCGCCGGCGGGCTGCCGGGCGCGGCCCTCGCCGAGCGGCTCGGCCTCCAACGGTGCCTGCTCGCCGCGATGGTGCTGCAGACGCTCGGCTCGCTGGGCTTCCTCGCCGGCGGCGCCTGGCCGGCGCTGACGATCGCCGCGCTGTTCCTGCGCTCGGCGGCCTCGGCGGTCTACTCGCCCAGCGTGCGGGGCTACACGGTGCTCGGCGCGACCCCGGACGAGCGGCCACGGCTGGTCTCCGCGAGCTACGCCACGGGCAACGTCGGCATCGCGCTCGGGCCGGTGGCGGGCGCGCTGTTCATCCACGACCCGACCGTGATGTTCGCCGTCGCCACCGTGCTGCACCTGGCGATGACGATCGGGCACGCATTCCTGCCCCGGGAACGACGAGCCGACCACGAGGTGGTCGAGCCGCTGCGCCGCGCCCTGCACGGGATCGCGGTGCTGCCGTTCGCCGTGACCGCCCTGACCCTCTACCTGCACATGCACTTCTACCAGTATCTGTCGTCGTACGCCGAGGGCCGGGTGCCGGCCGTGTTCTACGGGTCGGCCATGATGGCGTACTCGCTGCTCCTGGCCGTGATCCAGCCGCTGATCTCCCAGCGGGTCGAGCGGATGCGGTACCCGCACGCGATGGCCCTCGGCTTCGGCGGCCTGGCCGTCGGCATGCTCGCCTTCACCGGAGGCAACGAGATCGCGGTCGCCGCCGGCGTCCTCGCCATCGGCGCGGGCAACTCTGTGATCTTCCTCAAGAACACCCTCGAAGCGCTCGCCCGCACCGACAGATCCCCCACGGTCGTCTTCGGCCAGCAGCGGCTCGCCGAAGGCGCCGGCGCGTTCCTCAGCGGCGTCGCGGGCGGGGGCCTCTACCAGCTGTTCGAGTCCGCCGGGAACCTCGCCGGCTTCTGGCTGGCCATCGCCGCCCAGTGCCTGCTGCTGCCACCGGTCGTGATCCTCGCGGACCGGATGCTCCGCCGCCCCACACCCGAACCGACAGGGGTGTCATGAACCCGGCAGAAGCGATCACCACCGCCCACACCGTCGCCGAGCGGCTCCGCGCGGACGCCGTCGAGCGGGACCACGCCAACCAACCCCCGCACGCCGAGATCGAACTGCTGCGTGACAGCGGCCTGCTCGCCCTCGACCCCGACGACCACCCCACCACACACGCCGTGACCCGGATCGTGGCGGCCACCGACCCGTCGATCGGTCACCTCCTCGGTTACCACTACCTGCACCTGTGGCGGGCCACGCTCTACGACAACGCCGAGCTGGCGACCTCGCTACGCCAGGAGGCCGCCACCGGCCGGGTGTTCGTAGCCGCGGTCAGCAACCCACGCGACACCATCACGGCCACCACGACCAGCGACGGACTCCGCGTCTCGGGCCGCGGCGCGTTCGCCACCGGCTGCGCCGTCGCCGACCGCCTGCTCGTCAGCGCGATCCGCGACGATCACACGGCACGTCTCGTCGTCGTCATGCACGGCAGCTGCAGTGGAGTCTCGCACCCTCCGGACTGGGACAATCTGGGCCAACGCCTGACGGCGAGTGGAAGCGTCGCCTTCGACGACGTCCGGGTCAGCCAGGGCGACGTGCTGGGCACCTTCCCGGCCGACGAAGACGAGTCCAGCCCCCGCCACCTACGCCTGTCCCTGGTGTCGCTGGCCTTCCAGGCAGTCCTCACGCAGGTCCTCGTCGGCATCACTGCCGGCGCGATCAACGAGGCCGCCAGATACACCCGCGAGCGTTCGCGCCCCTGGCCCGCGAGCGGACTCGGGCAAGCCGTCGACGATCCCCACGTGCTGACGGGCTACGGGGAGCTCACCGCAGCCCTGGACGCGGCGCACCTCCTGGCCGACCACGCGACCCGCGCCCTCACCGAGGCCGACGCCCGCGGCCCCGCCCTGACCCCGACCGAACGCGGCCGGACGGCACTGACCGTCTCCGCCGCGAAGGTCGCGTCCAGCCGACTGGCCACGGAGGCGACGAGCAGGATCTTCGAGTTCACCGGCGCGCGCGCGACCGCCCGCGCCACCGGCCTCGACCGGTTCTGGCGCGACGCCCGCACGCTCACCCTGCACGATCCTGTCGCATACAAGGCCCGGGAACTCGGCGACCACCTTCTCACCGGGCGGTATCCACGCATGACGGCACACAGCTGACCGACCCCCGGCATCCGGCGGTGGTCCGACAGAGAAGACCGCGGTGAGGAGCCTGTCGACGCGGGTCGTTCAGATCCGGTCACCGGTGTGGTCCGCGTGGGCACTCAAGGCAGGGGAGTCGACCACGACCGCGAGCGGCTGAGGGGTGACTCCGTCACGCCTCTCGACCCCTGACAGCTGGCCGGGCCGTATCCGAGCCGGCCAGTACCCGGGTGAGACGCTCACACATGCTGTCGGTGGAGTCGCCTTCGGCGACGATCGCCTCGATCCGCGCCAGCCGGGCCCGGGCCTGACGCACCTCGTGCTCCAGCCGGGTGGCGCGGGCAGCCGTCGCGCCTACCTGCCGTCGGCAGGCGTCGAGGCGTTCGAAGTCCTCCGGGCGAATCGCCACCCATTCGCTGCCGTCCACGAGCACGGCCACCCTGTCGATCCTACTGCCCATTCGTCACCTTCCCGTCGGACAGCTCGAGGCTGCTGCCGCGATGTCTCTGTGTCTCGAAGGGGGACGCGCCAACGCCGATCGCTTCTGGACACCTAGGATAGACAGCAGTGCTGGTTCGCTGTGACGCTCAAGCGTCGCGGCGTCGTAAGAGGGAACCCGGTGCGAGACCGGGACTGCCCCGCAGCGGTGAGTGGGAACGACCGCCGTCATCAAGCACTGGACCGCGAGGTCTGGGAAGCGACGGCCATTAGGCGACCGGACAGGTCATGCCCACGAGTCCGAAGACCTGCCCGCACCGCGTACGCCGGCCGGCGTGCGCCGCTGACGGTCTCTCGGGAAGGCCGGGGCGGAAGCCGGTGCGCCCCTGCGCCTCTTCCCTCCCGCCCTCGCGTGAGTCCTCGGACGCTTCGAGGGAAGGACCCATGAGCACCACATTCGGTCAGAGCACCGTGCTCGGTTATCCACGTATCGGTGGTAACCGTGAACTGAAGAAGGCCGTGGAGGCCTACTGGGCGGGCCGCATCGACGCCGCGGAGTTGGAGAGCACCTCGGTCGCGCTGCGCGCCGGGGTCTGGCGGACGCTGCGCGACGCCCGCCTGGACGCGATCCCGTCGAACACGTTCTCCTACTACGATCACGTCCTCGACACGGCGGTGGCCGTCGGCGCGGTCCCACGACGCTTCGCCCGACTCGGCCTGTCAGGGCTCGACACCTACTTCGCCATGGCCCGCGGCGTCGACGCCGAACCGGCGCTGGAACTGACGAAGTGGTTCGACACGAACTATCACTACCTGGTCCCGGAGATCGGACCCGACACCGTCTTCGCCGCGAACCCCGACAAGGCGTTGCGTGAGTACGGAGAAGCCCGCGCACTGGGTATCGAGAGCCGACCGGTGCTGGTCGGGCCCGCCACGTTCCTGCTGCTGGCCAAGACCTCCACACCAGGCGTCGAGTCATTCGATCGGATGGCCGAACTCGTCGACGTGTACGCCGACGTTCTCCGTGCCCTCGCCGCCGCCGGTGTCACGTGGGTTCAGCTGGACGAACCCGCCTACGTGGCCGACCGCACCACGGCCGAGATCGAGGCGCTACACGATGCCTACATGCGGTTGTGCTCCGTGCGGCAGCGGCCGAGGATCTTCGTCGCCACCTACTTCGGGGAACTCGGTGACGCGCTGCCCGCGCTGCTGGACACGCCGGTCGAGGCGCTCGGCCTGGACCTCGTTGCCGGGCCCGGCAACCTGCGACGTCTCGCCGGAGCCGGCCCACTGCACGGCAAGACGATCGTCGCCGGGCTCGTCGACGGTCGCAACGTCTGGCGCACCGACCTTCGGGCGGCGATAACGACCGGTGCCGCGGTCACCGGGCTCGCCGACCACGTCGCCGTGTCCACCTCCTGCTCCCTGCTGCACACGCCGGTGGACCTCGCCGCCGAGACCACGCTCGATCCGCAGCTGCGACGGCGGTTGGCCTTCGCCCGGCAGAAGGTCGACGAGGTCGTCCTGCTCGGCCGCGCCCTGCGCGACGGCACGACGCCGCTGCCTGAACCGCTACCACCCGCCCCGAAAGCGTGGCGCGACGACACCGTGCGGGGCAGGCTCGCCGCGCTGCGCCCAGGCGACAGGCAACGGGGCGACCACCGGCGGCGGGCGGCGGTCCAGCAGGCCCGGTTGCACCTGCCGCCGCTGCCCACCACGACCATCGGCTCGTTCCCGCAGACCGCCGAGCTGCGTGCGGCCCGCGCCGCACACCGGTCCGGCCGGCTCGACGACTCCGGCTACGTCCAGCGGATGCGCGCCGAGGTCGAGCATGTCATCCGGCTCCAGGAGCGGCTGGGCCTCGACGTACTCGTGCACGGCGAGCCGGAGCGCAACGACATGGTCCAATACTTCGGTGAGCAGTTGACCGGTTTCGCCACGACCGAGCACGGCTGGGTGCAGTCGTACGGCTCCCGCTGCGTCCGCCCGCCGGTCATCTACGGCGATGTGGCCCGCAGGGCTCCCATGACGGTCGCCTGGTCCTCCTACGCGCAATCGCTGACCGACCGGCCGGTCAAGGGCATGCTCACCGGACCGGTGACGATCCTCGCCTGGTCGTTCGTGCGCGACGACCAGCCGATCAACGTCACCGCCGACCAGATCGCCCTCGCCCTGCGTGACGAGTGCCGCGACCTTCAGGCGGCCGGCATCCGGGTGATCCAGGTCGACGAGCCGGCCCTGCGGGAAACCCTGCCCCTGCGCGCGGCGGACCAGGATGCCTACCTGGACTGGGCGGTAGGCGCGTTCCGCCTGGCCACCAGCGGTGTCGCCGACGACATCCAGATCCACACCCATCTGTGCTACTCCGAGTTCGGTGAGATCATCGCCGCCATCGACGCCCTCGACGCCGACGTCACCAGCATCGAGGCGTCCCGCTCGAGGATGGAGGTCCTCGGCGACCTAGCCGCGGCCGGCTACCACCGCGGAGTCGGGCCAGGCGTGTGGGACATTCACTCGCCCCGGGTCCCGCCACGTGACGAGGTCGTCGAGGCGCTTCGCCGGGCCTTGGCGGTGGTGCCGGCCGAGCGGCTGTGGGTCAACCCCGACTGCGGCCTGAAGACCCGCAGCTATCCCGAGGTCGAGGCGTCTCTGGCGCACCTCGCCGCCGCCGCCGTCGAGCTTCGCGGCAGGTGAGCGCAGGCCGGGCGGGACGCCGACACCGTCCCGCCCGGCACGGCCGAGCGACCGTGTCACCCTGTCGCGATGGTCACCGTGTGTTGATGTCGGGCAACGCATTGACACGTGCTGCCCCGCCCGGCCAGACTGACGCGACAACTTCATCAGCGTGCGCGTAGGGGGAAGTCCGGTCGAAGTCCGGCGCTGGCCCGCAACGGTAGGCCATCGGGGTGTGCTCCGATGACAAGCCCGAATACCCGACGTGCCCGCGATTTCGCTCCCCCACCCGTCGTGGCCCACGGGTCGGAGTCCCGGTCGACCCCGTGCCACGGTGGTCGTTCGGGTTCTGACGACCGCCGGGCCGGAAAGGCGCTTCCGATGGTCGTTCGCCTGAGCCGGCACCGCCTGCTCGCGCTGTTCTGCGGTGTGCTCGCCGCCCTCACAGTCACCACGCCCGCGCTCGCCGCTCCCGCGCCCGCCGGCCCGACCCGGGCGGAGGCCGCCGCCGGGTGGCTGGCCCGGCAACTAATCGACGGGGAACGCTTCGAGGTGGTCTACGACGGGGTCGCCTACCCGGACCAGGGGCTCACCCTCGACGCGGTGTTCGCCTTCGCCGCTGCCGGCGTCGCCGACGACTCCGGCACGCGGGCGCTGGCCTGGGTCAGCCGGCCGGACGTCCGCGACGCCTACGTGGGCGACGGCACGACCGAGGCGTACGTCGGCGCCACCGCCAAACTCGCCCTCGCCGTCGCGGTGCGCGGCGGTGACCCGACGGATGTGGGCGGGGTGGACCTGGTCGCCCGCCTGCGCTCGCTCCAGTCGCCGACCGGCCGGTTCACCGACCGGTCGGCGTTCGGCGACTACAGCAACGCCTTCAGTCAGTCCTTCGCGATCCTCGCGCTGGACCGGACCGCACAGGGCGTGCCGGCAGCGGCCGCGTCCTGGCTGGCCGGCACCCGCTGCGCCGACGGTGGCTACCCGCTGCTGCCCGCCCAGCCGGTCTGCACCTCCGACGTGGACGCCACCGCGCTCGCGGTGCAGGCGTTGCGGGCGGCCGGCCGCAGGGCCGACGCCGCCCCGGGGCTGCGCTGGCTGCTCTCGGTGCAGGGCGCGAACGGCGGGTTCGCCAACGTAGGGGGAACACCGAACGCGAACAGCACCGGGCTCGCCGCGCAGGCGCTGCGCGATGGTCACCGGCCGCTGGCCTGGGCGCGGGCCCGCACGTTCCTCGCCGGACTCCAGGTCGACTGCGCCGGCGCGTCAGCCGACCGGGGGGCGGTCGACTTCGACGGCGGCGCCTTCGACCCGGCCACCGCCGCCCGCGCCACCGCGCAGGCCGTCCTCGGTCTGACCGGCGCTGGGTACGCCCACCTGTCCGCCGCCGGCGCGACGACCGGCGCACCGACCCCCGACTGCCCGTGAGCCGTTCCGTCGCTCGCCTGATTCTCATTCGTCTGCTCTCGGGGAGGACCCATGTTTCGAATCGTCATTCGTAGGCGGCTTGCCGGACTGTTGGCCGCCGCCGTCGCCGCCGTCGCGCTGACCGCCGTCGAGCCTGCGCCGCAGGCCGCGCACGCCGCCGCGTGTACCGGCACGTCGGGGGTCACCGTGGTGGTCGACTTCGCCGCCCTCGGCGGCGGGGTCCAGGTGGCCTGCGCCCTCGGCGACCCGGCGACTGGGCTGGCCGCCCTCCAGGGCGCGGGCTTCACCGTGACCGGAACCTCGCGCTGGGGACTGGCGTTCGTGTGCCGGATCAACGGCAAGCCCACCGCCGCGACCGAGCCGTGCGTCAACACTCCACCCGTCACCGCGTACTGGTCGTACTGGCACGCGCCGAGCGGCGGCGCCTGGTCCTACAGCACGTCCGGCGCGACCAGCTACAACCCCGCGCCGGGCAGCGTCGAGGGCTGGTCCTTCGGCGCGGGCGCCCCACCGAGCATCGCCGCTCCCTGACCCGTCGACCGACGTGCCGGGTGCCGGCCACCGCTCTGGCGTCACTCGACGTGCGGGCGGTACCGTGTCGGCACCCGGTTCACGCCGGGCACACAACTGCATACGTCCCGTGTGGGGGAAAGTCGGTTGAAGCCGGCGCTGACCCGCAACCGTGAGCGAGGCATCGACCCCGCGAGCCGGAATGCCTCGCCCGGGACGAGCGGCTTCCACTGTCGAGGTCTACAGGGTGAAGTCCGGGCCGCCGAGGTCCGTCCACCCCGCGCAACGCGTCGTCATGCGAGCGGGTGCCGACTCCTCGGCTGCGTTCCGGCGCCTTCACCGACCGCTCTGCGAAAGGCACCCCATGTCCCTGTCCCGGCACCGGCGGATCGGCACCGGTCTCGCCGCCAGCACAGCGGCGACCCTCGCCGCGATCGCCGCCCTGCCCCTGACCGTGGTTGCCGCACCGGCACCGGCCGACGCCGCCGCGGCACGCGAGGCAGCGTCCTGGTTGGCCGGTGAGGTCGCCGACGGGGCACTTCCCGGGCCGTTCGGGAGCCCTGACTGGGGCCTGACCATCGACGGAATCATCGCGTTGTCCGCGACCGGGGTGGCCGTGCCGACCCGGCAGGCGGCGACCGCGCAGGTCGCGGCGCACGTGCGCTCCTACAACAGCTACGACGACTGGGGCATCGAGGGCTTCACCGACGGCGGGGCCACCGCGAAGCTGCTCTACGCGGCCGCCGCCGCCGGAGCTGATCCCACCGACTTCGGCGGTTTCGACCTGCGGGCCGAGGCCCTGTCGCTGGTCGCCGGGGCGGACGCCGGGCATCAGCGGGGGCGGATCACCAGCCGCACCACCGCCGACAGCGGTCCGGACGCCAGCAACACCTTCGACCAGTCCTTCACGGTGCTGGGCCTGGCCCGCAGCGGCGACGTCCCGCAGGACACCGTCGACTTCCTCGTCCGGCAGCAGTGCGCGGCCGGTGGCTTCCGGCTCTACCCCGACACGGGGGACGGCCCGTCGCCGTCGTGCGACGAGCAGGCCGGCGCCACCCTCGACGTCGACTCGACCGCGATGGCCGTGCAGGCGCTGCTGGCCGCCGCAGACGAAGGGGCCACGGGTGCCGCGGCCGCGGCGGATCGGGGCGTGGACTGGTTGGTCGCCCAGCAGCATTCCGACGGGTCGTTCGGCGGCTCGGGGCCGACGACCGGCGCGAACTCCAACAGCACCGGCCTGGCCGGGCAGGCGCTCGCCGCCTCCGGACGCCATGCCGAGGCCGCCCGCGCAGCGGGCGCGCTCCGCGTGCTCCAGCTGACCACGTCGCACGGCGGCGCAGCCGCCGACGCGGGAGCCATCGCCTACAACGCCGAAGGCCTGGCCGCCGCTGTCGGGTCCGGGATCGACGACGTCTCCCGGGACCAGTGGCGTCGGGCCACCGCGCAGGCACTGCTCGGTCTCGCCCAGGTGCCGCTCGGCCGCATCGGCCTCGACCTTCCGCCGTCGTCGCCCGGGCCGACTCCAACGGGCACGGCCTCACCGACCGGAACGGCGTCCCCCACACCCACCGGGTCGCCGACGCCGACCGCACCGGCCAGCCCGACCCCGAGTGCGTCCGCCAGCACCACGGCACCGGCCCCGTCACCCACCGTGTCGGCGACCGCCGCCCCGACTGCCGCGCCGACCGCCCCGGGGGGTGCGGGTGGCCTACCGACGACCGGCGCGGCGATCACCACGTACGTGCTGATCGCGCTCCTGATGGTCGGTGGTGGGTCGCTGCTGCTGCTCCTCAGCCGATGGAGGGCGACGTGATCGTCCGGATCGTCCGCGCCGGGCTGGCCGTCGTCCTGGCCGCCGTCGGCGTGGTGGGCGAACCGGGCAGCCCGGCGATGGCCGCCGGTGCGGCCGGCTACTGCCCGGACGCCTCCGGCGTCACCGTGGTGGTCGACTTCAACGAACTCGGCGGCGGAACGGTGGTGCGGTGCGCCCGGGGCGAGCAGCCGACCGGCCTGACGGCGCTGAAGAGCGCCGGTTTCCAGGTCACCGGCACGCTGCGCTGGGGCGAGGGGTTCGTCTGCCGGATCGAGGGCAAACCGTCGGCGGCGGCCGAGAAGTGCGTCGACACGCCTCCGGCCAGCGCCTACTGGTCGTACTGGCACGCGGCCGACGGTGGCAGTTGGACGTACAGCGACAAGGGTGTGCTCAACCGCAAGCCGCCGGCCGGCACCTTCGAGGGCTGGTCGTTCTCCCTCAACCGCACCGCCAACGACGCGCCCCGTCCCGGCATCGCACCGAAACGACCGTCGCCACCACCACCGCCCACCACCGGTGGCGCACCGGTCACGCCACCGGCAGGCGGCGGGCCGGTCGCGCCTTCGTCGGCGGCCGGCGGTGGCCCCGGTTCGGCAGCGCCGACGACACGCGCGTCCGGGTCTGCGGCGCCCTCCGCTAGGACACCGGTCAGTGGATCGCCGGAGACACCTGGCGCGCCGGCCACCGCGCCGCCGACCGGCGGGTCCGGCGGCCCATCGCCGAGCGACTCCGAGGAACCGGTGCTGACCGGTGTCGCCGCACCCCGTGGCGACGGTGGCGTCCCGCTGGGCACGGCGGCGGGGGTGTTGCTGCTGGCGGCACTCGCCGCCGGTGGCGTGATCGCCGCCAGGCGGCGGCGGACCGCCGACCAGGATGACTGACCGGGCCAGACGCCACCCGGGCGCGACCGCCCGGACCGGCCGGGCGGCGTCGTGGTGGCCGTCGGCGCCGCTGCCCCGAGGGCTGCACCCGGGCGCGTGGTGGCTCTGGGCGCTGGGCTTGGCCACGGCGGCCAGTCACACCACCAATCCGTTGCCGCTGGCACTGCTGATCGCCGTCGCCGCGCTGGTGGTCGTCCGGCGGCGCGGCGACGCGCCCTGGGCGCTGGCGTTCCGGATGTACCTGGTGCTCGGCGCGGTGATCGTGGTGATGCGGGTGGTGTTTCGCATCGTGTTCGGCGGCGGGCAGGGCGACCACGTGCTGATCCGGTTGCCGGAGGTCCCGCTGCCAGCCTGGGCGGCCGGCATCCGGTTGTTCGGGCCCGTCGCCGTCGAGCAGGTCCTCGGCGGGTTCTACGACGGGCTGCGGCTGGCCGCGATGCTGATCTGCCTCGGCGCGGCGAACGCGCTGGCCAACCCGAAACGGCTACTCAAGGCGGTGCCCGGCGCGTTGTACGCGGTCGGCACGGCCGTCGTGGTCGCGTTGTCGGTCGCCCCGCAGCTGGTGGAGAGCGTGCTACGGGTCCGCCGGGCACGACGGTTGCGTGGCGCGTCCGGGCGCGGGATGCGGGCGTTGCAGGGCATCGCCCTGCCGGTGCTGGCCGACGCGCTGGACCGGTCCCTGGCCCTCGCGGCGGCGATGGACTCCCGGGGCTACGGCCGGACCGCGGCCGTGCCCCCGGGCCAGCGCGCCACCACCGGCGCGCTGGTGCTCGGCGGGCTGATCGGCGTGTGTGCCGGCACGTACGGGCTGCTCGACACCGGGGCCGGCTACCTCGGCCTGCCACTGCTCCTCGGTGGCCTGGCCACCGCCGTGGCCGGGATGCTGCTGGCCGGCCGCAGGGTCCTCCGCAGCCGCTACCGGCCGGATCGCTGGCACCCGGCCGAGCTGCTCGTCGCCGGCTGCGGCGTGGCCGCCGCCGCGCTGACCACGCTGGCCGGCGCGGTCGCCCCGGAGCTGCTCTACCCTCCGGTCAGCCCGCTCACCTGGCCCCAGCTGACGCCGTTGATGCTGCTCGCCGTCGCGGTCGCGGCGGCCCCCGCCTGGCTGGCGCCGCCACCGCCCGCGGCGCGGGTCGCCCGCCCACCGGCGGCGGTCCCGGCGCTCCCCGCCCCAGGCCCGCGGGTGGACACGGCACGCCCCGCCACCACGTCGTCGCCGGTGACGGAAGGCCCCTTATGATCATTTTTGACCGGGTCACCGTCCGCTACGTCGAGGGCGGGTCGCCGCCGCTGCGGGACGTGACGCTCCGGGTCGAGGAGGGCGAGCTCTGCCTGGTCGCCGGCCGGACCGGCGCCGGCAAGTCGACCCTGTTGCGGGCGATCAACGGACTGGTGCCGCACTTCACCGGCGGCACCCTGCACGGCACCGTCACCGTGGACGGCCGGGACACCCGCCGGCACCCGCCACGCGACCTCGCCGACGTCGTCGGCGTGGTCGGTCAGGACCCCATGGCCGGGTTCGTCACCGACACCGTCGAGGAGGAACTGGCGTACGGGATGGAGCAGTTGGCCCTGCCACCGACGGTCATGCGCAAGCGGGTGGAGGAGACCCTCGACCTGCTCGGCATCGCGGACCTGCGCGACCGGCCGCTGCGGACGCTTTCCGGCGGCCAGCAGCAGCGGGTCGCCATCGGCGCGGTGCTCACGGCCCATCCCCGGGTGCTGGTGCTCGACGAGCCCACCTCCGCGTTGGACCCCACCGCCGCGGAGGACGTGCTCGCCACCGTCACCCGGCTGGTACACGACCTCGGCGTGACCGTGGTGTTGGCCGAGCACCGGCTGGAGCGGGTGGTGCAGTACGCCGACCGGCTGCTCTACCTGCCCGGCGACGGGAGCGTGATCGACGGGACACCGGCAACGGTGCTGGCGCACATCGACATCGCGCCGCCGCTGATCGAGCTGGGTCGCCTCGCCGGCTGGACACCCCTGCCGCTGTCGGTGCGCGACGCTCGTCGGCAGGCGTCCGGCCTGCGGCGTCGGCTCGCTGACGTGGACCCGCCGCCGCCCGAGACGATGACGGAGAGGGCGGCGGCGCTGACCGCGCGGAAGATCGTCGTACGGTATCCGGGCACGGTCGCGGTGGCCGGCGTCGACGTCGACCTGCGTTCCGGCGAGGTCGTCGCGTTGATGGGCCGCAATGGGTCCGGCAAGTCGAGTCTGCTGTGGGCGGTGCAGGGTAGCGGCCCCCGCCACGGCGGCACCGTCGACGTGGCCGGACCGCAGGGGACCGTCGACCCGAAGAGGCTGCCGGCGGGCCGGGCCCGCCGGCACGTCGGCCTTGTCCCGCAGAACTCCGGCGATCTGCTCTACCTGGAGACCGTGGACGCCGAATGCGCCCAGGCCGACCGGGAGACCGCGGCGCCGACCGGCACCTGCCGGGCGCTGCTGGACCAGCTCACCCCCGGCCTGCCCGCCGACCGGCATCCCCGTGACCTGTCCGAGGGGCAGCGGCTGGCCCTCGCGCTCGCCGTCCAGCTCACCGCCGCTCCGCCGGTGGTGCTGCTCGACGAGCCGACCCGTGGCCTGGACTACCACGCCAAGCGGCAGTTCACCGAGGTCGTCCGCGCGTTGGCCGCCGCCGGCCGCGCCGTGGTGGTCGCCACCCACGATGTCGAACTCGTCGCGGCCCTCGCCGATCGGGTGATCGTCATGGCCGAGGGGGACATCGTCTCCGACGGCAGCACGGCGGAGGTCATGCTCGCGTCACCGGCGTTCGCCCCGCAGGTGGCCAAGGTCCTCGCCCCCGCGCCGTGGCTCACTGTGGAACAGGTCGCCACCGCGTTGACCCAGACCCAGGCACCGGCGTGACCGTGTTGCGGGTCGCCCCGCGTACCGCCGTGGTGCTGGCCCTGGCCTCGGCCGCCGCCCTGGCGACCTTCACCTGGCCGTTCTTCGTCCCCGCGCAGCCGGAATCCACCGCCCGCACCGGCGAGGCACCGGTGGTCTTCTTCCTGATGCTGCCGGTGCTCGTGGCGCTCGTGCTGGCCGAACTCACCTCCGGTGGCATGGACAGCAAAGCCCTGGCGATGCTCGGTGTGCTCGCCGCCGTCAACGCCGCGCTGCGCCCCCTGGGCGCGGGCACCGCCGGCATCGAGACCGTGTTCTTCCTCCTCGTCCTAGCCGGCCGGGTCTTCGGCCCCGGATTCGGTTTCCTGCTCGGTTCGACGTCCCTGTTCGCCTCCGCCCTGCTCACCGCCGGTGTCGGACCGTGGCTGCCGTTCCAGATGCTGTGCGCGTCCTGGATCGGCCTGGGCGCCGGCCTGCTTCCGGCGAGGCTGCGCGGACGGGCCGAGACCGCCGTCCTGGCGGCCTACGGCGCGCTCGCCGCCTACGGCTACGGCCTGCTGATGAACCTGTGGTTCTGGCCGTTCAGCGTCGGAGCGGACACCCAACTGTCCTACGTCGCGGGCGCGCCGGTGCTGGAGAACCTGCACCGCCTCGCCCTGTTCACCGCAGTCACCTCCACCTTCGGCTGGGACACCGGCCGCGCGATCACCACCGCGGTGGCGATCGTCCTGGCCGGCCCGGCGGTGCTCGCCGCGCTGCGCCGCGCCGCGCGCCGGGCCGCGTTCGACGCTCCGGTCACCTTCGTCGCAGCCGAACCGCAGCCGCCGGACCCGGTCGCCGACAGCGCCGAGGTCGCAGGCCCGGCCGGCACCGACGTGACCGATCCCGCCGCCGGGCCGGCCTCTGCGTCACCCGCCAGGCCACCCGGATCCATCGGCAAGGGCGATGGGGGAGGTAGGTCACATCCAGGTCCGAGCCGGCCGTCAGCTGACCAAGAACGCTAGGCTGGTTACCGGCGCTGGTTCGCCCAGGCGTTGTCACGCTCGGGCGTCGTAAGAGGGAACCCGGTGGGAATCCGGGACTGCCCCGCAGCGGTGAGTGGGAACGACCGCCGTCACCGGCACTGGGCCCGTAGGGCCCGGGAAGCGACGGCCAGTAGGAGACACCGGCGTACCCGGTCATGCCCGCGAGTCCGAAGACCTGCCCGCGCTGCGCACACAAGAGGTGTGTGCGCAGCCGTCGACCTCGCGGGCGGGTCGGGCGGGTGACGCGCTGCGGCGGGTCCTCGACGTGCGTGCCGGCTGGTCGACGGCATGCTTCCCGAGGACGGATGAACCATGCACGAGAGCGCCATTCTCGCCGGCCGGCCCCCGTCGGCGTCGCATCTGACCCTGTCACAGATCATGGACCAGCATCACACCAACCTGATGGGCACCGTCCACGGCGGCCGGATTCTCAACCTCATCGACTCCGTCGCCGGAGTGGTGGCCGCTCGGCATTCCGACGGGCCCGCAGTCACCGCCGCCATCGACGAGACCGCCTTCCTGCGCGCCGTGCGGGTCGGCGACGTCGTCCACGTCGACGCCCGGATCACCTGGGCCGGCCGCAGCTCGATGGAGGTCGCCGTCAAGGTCAGCGCGGATCGGTGGGATCGGGCGGTGCCGCCGGTCGACGTGGCCACCGCGCATCTGGTCATGGTCGCCGTCGACGACGACGGGCAACCACGGCCGGTGCCGCCGCTGCTGGCCGAGACCGACGGCGACCGGCGACGCTACCGTGAGGCGCAGATCCGCCGCGAGCACCGTCTCGCCTTGCGTCGGGCGCTACTCGACGGTGCCGAGGACGGCTGAGACCTGTCGCATTGTCGCCGCGACGCCCGCCGATCACCTCGCCACCACCGCTCAGGATCGTTGTTGCGTTGGTCGTCATCGGCGTGGATTGCGGTTGTGCGACTGCTCCTCTGAAGGAGTCTTCGTTCGTTCTGTAGCCTGGTGAGCGGTGTCTCGCGTGTCCGGAGGGCCCGTGTGGACAGTCAGCGCAGGTCCTTGCCGATGGTGGCATGAGTCAGCCGGGCGCTGGGGTCGGCGCCCAGGGTCAGCGGTGACGGGGGGATGCCGGCGCGCACGAGAAGACCGCCGATGGCGGCGATCATGGCGCCGTTGTCGGTGCAGAGTCGCGGCGCGGGGACGCGCAGGGTGATACCGACGGCAGCGCAGCGCTGTTCGGCGAGGGCGCGTACGCGACTGTTGGCGGCGACGCCGCCGACGAGCAGAAGCGTGTCGACGTGGTGGTCGCGGCACGCGGCGACGGCCTTGCGGGTAAGTATGTCGGCGACGGCTTCCTGGAACGACGCGGCGATGTCGGCCACAGGTAGCGGCCCGCAGTGGCGTTCGGTCCAGCGGGCGACGGCGGTCTTCAGGCCGGAGAACGAGAATCGGTACGGCGGGTCCTGCGGTCCGGTCATCGGGCGCGGAAAGGCGATTGCCGTGGGGTCACCTTCGCGGGCGGCCCGGTCGATGGCGGGGCCACCGGGGTAGGGCAGGCCGAGCAGGCGGGCGACCTTGTCGAAGGCTTCGCCGGCGGCGTCGTCGGCGGTGTCGCCGAGGTGGATGACGGGGTCGCGGGCGAGGTCACCGAGGATCAGGAGCGAGGTGTGCCCGCCGGAGACGATGAGGGCGATGCTGCGCTGGGGGAGGGGGCCGTGGTCGAGGATGTCGACGGCGGCGTGGCCGGCGAGGTGGTGCACGCCGTAGAGGGGGACGCCGAGGGTGAGGGCGTAGGCCTTGCCGGCGGCGAGGCCCACCTGAACGGCGGTGGCGAGGCCGGGGCCGGCGGTGGCGGCGACGGCGTCGATGTCGGCGAAGCCGATTCCGGCCTGCTGCAGGGCGTGTTCGACCATGGGGGTGATGGCGTGCAGGTGGGCGCGGGCGGCGATCTCGGGGACGACGCCGCCGAAGCGGGCGTGTTCGTCCATGCTGGTGGCGAGGGCGTCGCCGAGCAGGACGCCGTCGGCGACGATGCCGACGCCGGTCTCGTCGCAGGACGTTTCGATGCCGAGGACGACCGGCATGTTTCAGTTCTGTCCGGTGCCGACGCCGACGCCGGGGTGTTCGGCGGCGGCGGCGAGCAGTTGTTTGCGGAGCTTGGCGGGTAGCCGGTCGACGTAGGCGAGGCCGTCGAGGTGGTCGACCTCGTGTTGCAGGCAGCGGGCGAGGGTGCCGGTGCCGTCGATGCGCACGGGCCGGCCGTGCAGGTCGACGCCGGTGACGGTGGCGGTGGCCGGGCGGGTGACCTCGGCGTACTGGCCGGGCACGGACAGGCAGCCCTCGCTGTCGGTGACGAGATTCCGCTGGTCGGGTAGCTGCAGGACCGGGTTGATCACGTGGGCGACGGTGTGGGCGCCGGTGGCGTCGGGGCAGTCGAGGACGAAGATCCGGGCGTCGACGCCGATCTGGTTGGCGGCGAGGCCGACGCCGTGCGCCGTGTACATGCTGGCGAACATGTCCGCCACGAGGTGGGCGAGGGCGTCGTCGAAGACGGTCACCTCGGCGCAGCGGTGGTGCAGCACCGGGGTGCCGTAGCGGGTGATGGGTCGTGGGGTGCCGGTCGGTGTCTGCACAGTCGCCCATACTATGCAATTGCCAAAGACTTGCAGTAAGGGGTGGGGCGGTATGCGGACGGCGGAGATCAAGTGGCGGTTCCTCGCCCACTTCGAGGCGAACGGTCACGTCGTGGTGCCGTCGGCTCCGCTGCCCGCCATCAGCGACCCGAACCTGCTGTTCGTCAACGCGGGCATGGTGCAGTTCGTGCCCTACTTCCTGGGGCAGCAGACCCCGCCGTACGCGCGGGCGACGAGTGTGCAGAAGTGCATCCGTACGCCGGACATCGACGAGGTCGGCAAGACCAGCCGGCATGGCACGTTCTTCCAGATGAACGGCAATTTCTCCTTCGGTGACTACTTCAAGTCCGGGGCGATCCCGCTGGCCTGGGACCTGGCCACCAAGTCGGTGGAGGCGGGCGGCTTCGGGCTGGACCCGGAGCGGATCTGGGCCACCGTCTACCTGGACGACGACGAGGCGTACGACATCTGGCGGGCCACCGGCGTGCCGGCCGAGCGGATCGTGCGTCGGGGCAAGGCCGACAACTTCTGGTCGATGGGCATCCCCGGCCCGTGCGGCCCCTGCTCGGAGCTGTACTACGACCGCGGCCCGGCCTACGGCCGTGAGGGCGGCCCGGAGGTCGACGAGGACCGCTACCTGGAGTTCTGGAACCTCGTCTTCATGCAGTCCGAGCGCGGCCCGGGCACCGGTAAGGAGGACTTCCCGATCCTCGGTGACCTGCCGGCGAAGAACATCGACACCGGCATGGGCCTGGAGCGGATGGCCTCGCTGCTGCAGGGCGTGGACAACCTCTACGAGATCGACGAGGTCAAGCCGATCCTCGACAGGGCCGCCGAGCTGACCGGCAAGCGCTACGGCGTGCACTCCGGTCACGCGGCCAACGAGTCGCACCCGGACGACGTGCGGCTGCGGGTCGTCGCCGACCACGTGCGCACTGCGCTGATGCTCATCGGCGACGGCGTGACCCCGTCGAACGAGGGCCGCGGCTACGTCCTGCGGCGGATCATGCGCCGGGCGATCCGGGCGGTGCGGCTGCTCGGCTACGCCGACCGGGCGCTGCCGGAGCTGTTGCCGGTGGCCCGCGACTGCATGGCGCCGTCGTATCCGGAGCTGGCCGAGGACTTCGGCCGCATCTCGCAGTACGCGTACGCCGAGGAGGACGCGTTCCTGGCCACGCTGCGCGCCGGCACCACGATCCTGGACACCGCCATCGCCGAGACGAAGTCGGCCGGCAAGGCGGCGCTGCCCGGTGACAAGGCGTTCCAGCTGCACGACACGTACGGCTTCCCGATCGACCTGACCCTGGAGATCGCCGCCGAGCAGGGCCTGCAGGTCGACGCGGACGGCTTCCGCCGGCTGATGGCCGACCAGCGCAGCCGGGCCAAGGCCGACGCGCAAGCCCGCAAGACCGGGCACACCGACGTGTCGGCGTACCGACGGATCGTCGACACGACGGGCCTGACGGACTGGCGTGCCTACACCGACCTGACGACCGAATCGACGATCGTGGCGATCCTGACCGACGGCGAACCGGTGCCCGCCGCGACCGAGGGGCAGATCGTCACCGTGGTCCTCGACGTCACCCCGTTCTACGCCGAGTCCGGCGGGCAGGCCGCCGACGCCGGGCACCTCACCGGCACCGACGGCGCGGGCGAGGTGATCGACGTGCAGCGCCCCGTCAAGGGCCTCGTCGCCCACCAGGTCCGCGTCACCGCCGGACACCTGACGGTCGGCGCCCGCCTCACCGCGAACGTCGACGCGAGCTGGCGCCTCGGCGCCCGACAGGCCCACTCCGGCACCCACGTGCTGCACGCCGCGCTGCGGCAGGTCCTCGGCCCGACCGCGTTGCAGTCCGGCTCCTACAACCGGCCCGGCTACCTGCGGCTGGACTTCGCCTGGCCCGGCGGCCTATCCCCGGCCACCCGCAGCGAGATCGAAGACGTCGCCAACCAGGCGCTGCGTGACGACCTCCCGGTCACCGCGCAGGTCATGCCGCTGACCCGGGCCCGGGAACTCGGCGCCCTGGCCCTGTTCGGGGAGACCTACGACGAGCAGGTCCGGGTCGTCGAGATCGGCGGGGCCTGGTCCCGGGAACTGTGCGGCGGCACCCACGTAACCCACTCCAGCCAGATCGGCCTGCTCGCGCTGACCGGCGAGTCGTCCGTCGGCGCCGGTCACCGCCGCGTCGAGGCCGTTGTCGGCCTCGACGGGCTGCGCTACCTCGCCCGGGAACGCGACCTCGTCACCCAACTCGCCGCGCGGCTGCAGGCCCCGCGCGAGGACCTACCCGAACGCATCGTCGCGCTCCTCGGCCGCGCCAAGGCCGCCGAGCGCCGCGCCGACCAACTCGCCCGGGAGCTCACCGCGCAGCGGGCCCGCCGCCTCGCCGCCGAGGCGCCGGCCGTCGGTGTCACCCGCTATGTCGGGGTCGTCGCCGACGGCGAGGAGGACCCCCGGCAACTCGCCGAACTGGTGCGGGCCGCGCTACCGCAGGACCGGCCGGGCGTGGTCGCCGTCGCCGCACCGGCCGAGCGCGGCACCCGCCTGGTCGTCGCCACCACGGCGACGACGTCGGACGCGTTCGGCGCCGTACACCTGGTGAGGTCCGCGCTCGGCGGACGTGGCGGCGGCACCGCCCGCCTCGCGCAGGGCGGCGCCCCGGGTCTTACCGCCGATGCCGCGCTGGCCACCGTCGCCGGCCTGGTCCGGGCCGGCTGATCAGCGGGTGACCGTCCGTCGCCGGCTGCGGTGTGCCCGCACGTGGGCGCGGGTGGCGCAGCGCGGGGAGCAGAACCGGCGGCGGCGGTTGGTGGTCCCGTCCAGGAACACGGTGCCGCAACCGGGTTCCGCGCAGGTCTTGAACCGGTCGATGCCCTGTTCGCACAGGAACACCGCGAGTGCCCACACCGCTGCGGCCACGTGCTCGGCCGCCGGTGTGGCGCCGGGCGCGGCGACGTGCAGGTGGCGGTCCGCCGGGCCGGTGCCGGCGATGACGGGCCGTAGCCGGTGCCGGGCCAGGAGCCGGTTGAGCACGTGCACCGCCTCGCGGTCACGGCGTGCGCCGGCGTGGGCGAAGACCTCGCGGAGCTGCCGGCCCGCCTGGTGCAGCAGCGGCAGATCAGCCGGCGTCGCGACCTCGCGCGGGCGCGGCCACCCGACCGTGACGGCTGCCTCCGCGGGGGTGTTCCCCGGCGGCGCGTTGGCCAGCTGCACCGCCAGCGCCACCAACTCGGGGCTGTCGGTGAAGGCCTGCGGGCGCCGCGCCGCCGCACGGGCGACCGGCTCCGCCTCCGCGTTCGGATCGGCCGCCGGTCGGGTACGCGCGGCCGGCGCGCTCAGGTGGTCGTGGCGCGGCACGCCGGGCACCGCCCGTACACGACGACCCCGCCGCTGCCGCCGTCCATCTCGACGCCGACCTCCCGGGCCGCCGCGACACTGGCCGCCACCGCCGGCACCGGCAGCTGACGCATGCCGCCGCAGCCCTCGCACACCGCGTGATGGTGCGGGTGGTCGGCCAACCCGAACGTGGCCGCCCCACCCACCGGCACGGCATGCGCCACGCCGAGGTCGACCAACTGCCCCAGGACGCGGTGCACCGTCGACAGCTCCACCGCCAGCCCCCGGCCGGTGAGCCGCCGGTGCACCTCGCCGGCGTTGAGGTGTCGCCGCTCGACCGCGGCGTCGCCGAGCGCGTCCAGCACCGCACGCCGGGCCAGGGTCGTGCGCAGGCCGGCGCGGCGCAGCCGCTCCAGCGCCGCGTCCACCCGATCGGCCCGCGATGTGATCAATCTCTGGCTCCTCCCACCACCCGCCGTCTTGTTGCAAGATACTGGCAACAACGAAACTGCGGCAGCATCACCGAAAGAGGGATCCTGATGGCGGTCTACACCCTGCCCGACCTGACCTACGACTACGGCGCGCTGGAGCCGGCGATGTCGGGGCAGATCCTCGAGCTGCACCACGACAAGCACCACGCCGCGTACGTCAAGGGCGCCAACGACGGCCTGGAGCAGCTTGCCGAGGCCCGCGACAAGGGCGACTTCAGCAAGCTCGTCGGCCTGGAGAAGACGTACGCGTTCAACCTGTCCGGGCACGTCCTGCACACCATCTTCTGGAACAACCTGTCCCCGGACGGCGGCGACCGACCGGACGGCGAACTGGCCGCCGCCATCGACGAGCACTTCGGCTCCTTCGACGCCTTCGCCGGCCAGCTGTCCGCCGCCACCAAGAGCGTGCAGGGCTCCGGCTGGGGCGTGCTGGCGTGGGAGCCGCTGTCGAAGCGGCTGATCGTGGAACAGGTCTACGACCACCATGGCAACGTCGGCCAGGGCACCACCCCGCTGCTGGTCTTTGACGCCTGGGAGCACGCCTACTACCTGCAGTACAAGAACGTCCGCCCCGACTACGTCGACCGGCTGTGGAACCTCGTCAACTGGTCCGACGTGATCGCCCGCTTCGACGCCGCCCGCGCCACGAGCCCGAAGATCTGACCGGGTGAGCGCAGCCACTCCCGCCGCTGCGGAGCTGCTCCAACGCGCCGCCGGGGTCATCGCCGCCAAACACCGCGGTGACCCCGCCGGCGCCGAGGAACTGCTCGCCGCGTTCCCCAGCGAGCAGGCCCGCACCCTTGGCTTCTACCTGCTCGCCGACCTCGCGCTGGGCCTGGTCCGGGCCCAGAGCGGCCAGAGCATGGACGAACTGGTCCGTGAGCTGTCCCTGCTCGTGGCCACGACGGCGGGGAGTCCCCCGGTCACCCCGTGACCGTACCCCCGCACCCCACCGAGACAGCCTTGTTGCAAACACTTGGCAATTGCCGAAGTATGGTCACAGGTAGTGCCCGCGAGTGGGCGTACCTCGCAGGCGGTCCCCCCGGCACGCGATGATCCGTAACACCGCCGGGGGTGACCACCGCCCACATGCCTCCGGCGCGTCGGTCGGCGTACCAGTCGAGGTGTTCGACGCCACGCCCTGTCCGACCCGCCCAACGGGGAACTGACCCGCGCTGGGGCCGCCACGACCAACGCTGGCGGCCCAGAGGCGGTCTGCTTGGCTCGCCCCGGATGGGTGCCGGACCTGGCCGAGCTGTTTGGGTGGCCCGGGCCACGGTTCACCGGGCGGTGGGAAGGCGCGGCGTCGAAGTCGGCCTGAAGGGCTTGCATCCTGTACCTGGGTACAGGCTTACCGTCGTGGCATGACCACGAACGACGATGTAACCGGTCCGTCATGGGTGCCCGAGGCATGCACCCTGCCCACCGCGCAGCGGCCGCCGCGGCTGGCCGAGTTCGATGACCTGTTCGCCACCGCGCTTGTCGGGCAGCAGCGGCCGGCGCCGACGCGGCTGCGGTGCAGCTCGCCCCCGGCAGCCGAGGCCACCGCACGGACCTGACCGGGCGGGAGGGCGTGTGCTGCTGGCATGGTCGTAGACAAGTTCCGTCCGGACCGGTGGGACGTCATCGGTGCGCTGATCTGCCTGGCCGGCGTCGCGGTCATCATGTACGCGCCCCGCCCGACCGGCTGACGCCGATCCTCCGGCGGGGCCGCCGCGTACCCGAAGCCTCGCGGCGGCGCATGATGGTACGTGGACGTGCAACTGCTGGTGGTCGCCGACTGTCCGAACGAAGGGCCCGCCGCCGTGCTGCTACGCCGGGCGCTCGACGACGTCGGCTTGTCCACGGTGCGGTTCACCACCCGCATCGTCAGCGACCAGGCCGAGGCCGAGCAGCTCGGCTTCACCGGCTCGTCCAGCGTCTTCACCGACGGGCGCGATTCGTTTGCGCAGCCCGGCCAGCGCCCGGCGCTGGCGTGCCGGCTGTACCGCGACGCCGCGGCGACCTCCGGCGTGCCACCGCTCGCCGGGCTGCGACAGACGCTCAAGCAGGCCGCTGACCGACAGCCCTGAGCCGGCGCCCTCGCCTCCCTCGATCGCCGTCGCCCTGATCATCGGCACCATCGAACTGATCGGCGTCCTCGCCGGCCAGGCCAACATCACCTCCGGTCCGCCGGCGGCGATCGCCGACATCCCCTCGACTACGCCGGCTACGGCATCACGGGCCTGTTCGTCGTCGCCTGGCTCGTCGCCATCGCGGTCTGGCGCGCGCCCGGATCGGGGAACGCTGGTCGGCCAACCTGGCCCCCACGGCCACAGAGTGACGGTGCACCTGACACGCGCGGCCACCGCCCCAGACCAGAGCCCCATATCGTGGTCGCCTTGCCGGCCCCGGTGATACCACGCGAAGCCGTACTGATCGGTCGCCGCGAGCCCGGTACGCGTGGAATCAGGCCCGGTCGCGAAACGGCGGCCGGCGACCAGCCGGCCTGGGCACCATGCCGTACGCCCGCCCTGCGCTCGGTGATGCCCTGATGCTGCGCAGGTCCCGCACATCGTGTTCTCCTTCCGGGGCGCCCCGGTCTTCTTCAAGCACCTGAGGGCTGGAGCGTGTCGGTGATGTACTCAGGCACGTCGGCGGGAGTAGAAGGCAGCATCACAGTGGGGCCTCTCACGGAGCGGAGTCGGTGGTCGCCACCGAGCGTGCCGAGCGGCTCGGCCCTGGGAGCCGTCCTACCGTCGTTCGGTCCGCCTGATGGCAACCGCAACGAACGACGCTCGACTCTGCGACGCGAACAAGTCGCCGGGCTGGCGGGCCATCGCTTACTCAGGTGGTACAGCGGTGGGTGCCATCGGTTCGACGTGGTGGCTGTCCCACACCCACTGGTCGTCGCCGTGGTCGGCCAGGGTGCTGCACCGGTAACGCAGCAGGTCCACGTCCGTGCACGGGTCCGGACCGCCGGGATGCGGAGGCGTCGGGTCCATGGCGGCGTCTGCGTTGTAGACGAGCCGGTCGGCCAGCCGGTAGTCACGGCGGAAGGCGGTGCGCCACTGCGAGTTGCCGCCCCAGCCGTGCGACAGGTCGACCACCTGCCGGTAGCGCCGCCGCCACGCCCAGTACAACGTCGAGGTCGAGGCCAGCGCGGGATCCAGGTGGCGGGCACCGGCGCGGACGCTCACGCCGCCGCGCATGAGTAGCAGCGACCCGACCAGACAGCCCGGCCACCACTGCCCGACCAGCACCGGCGGCGCCTGCGGATCGTCCGCCGGCTCGACCTCGACGATCTCGTGCAGGAACGGATGGAACCCTTCCCCCTCCGGGAACGTGCCGCCGATCGCCGCGACGAACCGCCCGTACGCCGAGGACGCAAGCCAGTCCGCAGGCTCGCCGGGATCGGTAGCCGGCGGCTGGCCGGGCAGGATCAGCAACTCCATCACCCTGCTCAACGCGTACAACGCCCACAGATCCTCACGAGCCAACGCGACGGCGGACATCCTCGCCTCCCCGACCTGCCGCAACGCGGCCAAGACCGACGAGTGGGAAGCAACCCACGGATCGAGGACATCCTGGCCCCACGCGCTGCCGCCGTAATCGAGGGTCGGCACGAACAGGCTGAACCTGACCTCCTGCCACGCACCGTTTGGGAACACCATTGCGGGCTGTCACGACCGCCAGTCTCCCGACCGATGGGCAGAGCGTCGAGCGAGATCCGACCACCTCCGGCCGGCCCGCTGCAGCGGGAGCCCTCTAGATGATCTTCGATGATGTGCGCGACGTGTGCTCGCCAGCGGATGCCAGCCAGGGTCAACCGGTGCCAACACGGGTCACCGCAGCCGATCGTGGTGGCAAACGGGGGGTCGTGTGCTCGAGCTGTGGTCCTGGGCTGGGCAAACGGGGGTCCGGGTGCTGTGGGTGAACGTGGGCCACTCCCTGCCACCCCAGGTGAACCCGCAGGTCGCTAGACTAGGCCCTCGCGCCCCCGTAGCTCAGGGGATAGAGCATCGGTTTCCTAAACCGTGTGTCGCAGGTTCGAATCCTGCCGGGGGCACCTCGAAGATCAGCAGAAACGCCACCTGAGCAGCGGATACATTCCCGCATCGATTGATCATCCTGTGCAGCCGGATGCCACCCTGAGCCGCCGTTTGTAGCCGTCCGTGCAGAGTGCGTGCAATGATCTTGACGGCCCAGTAGCGCCAGTTTCCGCAGGTCAAAGCCGCGCACGACGGAGAGGCCGCAGCGTCTGCCACGGCCTCTCCCACGCTACCGGTGATCATCAGCGCAACGCTGCCTCGATCCGCTCGTTCATCCGGCTACGGTCCCCGTCGAGGCACTTGGCGTACACCTTGAGCAGCACGTCCACCGAGTGACCGGCCCGCTGTGCCACCTCGGGTGCCGGCAGCCCGGCGTTGAGCCAGAGCGACACCCCGGCGTGCCGGAGGTCGTACGGGCGACCGGCCAGAGGAGAGGCCACCCGGTCCGGGGTCAGGCTCAACCGCCGCGCCTCCTCCCAGACCCGCGAGTACGTCGACGATGCCACCACGTTGCCCCGGTCACTGCGGAACAGCCGCCCGTCGGCGCCCACCCCGAACCGGTCGACGTGCGCCCGCAGGATCGCCACCAGCTCCGGCGGGATGGGTACCTCCCGCGCCTCTGTCTCGCCCCGGTGTTTCAACCCCCGGTCGTCGTGGACCTCGCCGCTGTCGGTGTACCGCTTCCCCGCCGCCGGACGGGACTTCTCCACCGTCAGCAGCCCCCAACCCGTCGCCGGAAGATGGCAGTCCCGCTCCCGCAGGCCCAGCGCCTCACTCGGCCGCAGCGCCGCGAAGTACAGGCAGGCGTAGAAGGCGACCAGGCGCTCACCACGCCGGCCGTTCTTCCCCCGCTGGCCGACGTACGTCACCCCGATCAGCAGCTCCCGCGCCTGGCGGATGTTCACCACGACGCGCCGGTCCACCTCGCCGGCCACCTTCCGCCGGCTCGACCGCACCCGCAGCTTGTCGACCGGGTTGAACTCCAACAGCTCCAGCTCTACCGCGTACTGAAGGACGTTGTAGAAGACCGAGCGCCGCCGCCTGGTCGTCGACGCCGCCGCCGGCCGCCCGTCCAACGTCAGTCCGAGCGCGTCCAACGCCGGCCGCACGGTCGCAGCTTCCGCCAACGCCGACAGCGGCAGCGAAGCCCGGTCCAACCACCGCAGCGCCGCAGCGACATCCGCCGGCCGGTCGAGTTGCCGGGACGCGGGCGGGAACTCCCACTCCCGCAACGCCCGCCGCAGCACGCCCGAATCAGGACGCCCGGCCACCTCGCCGACCAGCGCGGCCGTCACGGTCGCCAGCGCGTCCGTCGTGCTCTCCCGGGACTTGGCCGCCGCGCCCGGCCATTTCATGTCGACGTAGCGGCGCACGAACCCAAGCCAGCTCACCGACTCCTTCGGCGCCATCATCGACTCCGGCAACCCGGAGTCACCGTCGAACGCCTCGCCCCGGTTCGCCGCCTGCATCAGGTCAGACCGGAAGTTGTCCGCCAGGGCCCGGGTGGCGAACGTCCGCGACTTCGGCCCCGTCCCCACCACCCACCGGACGGTGTACGACTTCTTGCGACCCGCCAGCGCGTTGACCTGAATGCCGCGGATCCGCACCTCACGCGACTTCACGCCGCCTCCCGGTGCTGTTCCAGCCAGGCCCGCAGATTGCGCCGCTCGATCCGCAGTTCCCCGTTGGGGAGCTTGATGCAGTCCGGGGCGACGCCCAGCTCACGCCAGCGGTAGAAGGTCCGCCGCGACACTCCGTTGAGCACGGCGAGGACTTCCGGAACGGTCAGCAACTCGCTATCCATGAGGGGTCCTTCCAAATGATCAAGCGGCAGGGGAGAGGGGAGCGGCGGTTGCCGGTGCGACAGCGGCTGTTCGCAGGCGTGCGGTGTCGAGGTCTGTGCGCCAGCGGATGCGTGCTGATATCGCCCGCAGGAGTCGGTGTTCCAGGGGTGGCACGTCGGGGTCTTCGGGTCGGGCGAGTTCGAACCGGTAGCGCTTCGACCCGTCCGCGTCGTCGGCCGCCTGGTCGTGTTCCTCGGTGTCGGCCATGCCGCCGGCGAGGATGGTGCGTACCCAGGCGCGGTTGTCTGCCCGGTGGTCGGCGAGGGTTTTGCCGGACCATTGGCGGGAGACGAGGACGCGGCGGCCGGTGAAGCCGAGGGTGGAGCGTTGGTGGACCTTCCCGGTACACCGGCCGGGGGTCAAGCCGGCCTTGACGCCGTCGGGCTGGACTCCGTACAGCAGCCAGTTGGCGCAGGTCGGGGAGCACGGCAGCACGGACAGTTCCGCGTGGAGCCGGTCGAAGTGTGCCTTCTGCGCATCGGATCGGGGCTTGGCCTGGTCGGTCAGGTCTTTCGTGACGTACTTCGTCACGTACCGGATGGAGCGTTCGGCGTCGCGGGTGCCCTGCTCGATGCCGCGGGCGTCGATGCGCCCCAGTCGCGCGACATACGCCGGGCGGCTGTCGGGTTCTTCCAGGGCGTCCAGAGCCTCGCCCCAGGTGGGCAGCGGGTCGCGCGTCTTGGGGTCGACGTACGCCTGTCGGTCGACGTCCCACACCGGCGGCTTCTCTACCGGGTAGGAGAGGTGGTCGAAGCGTGGCCACCACACCTGGTGGTAGGTGGCGGCGGCGATCTGCTTGAGCAGTCGACGCGGCAGGGTGCCCCGGATGGCGAAGTGCGCGTGAGGGGCGAGCCGGCGTTGCAGCTCCACCGCGCCCGCGTACTGGACGTTCCAACCGGCGGCCCGGCGGACGTTCTGCCACCACCGGTCCAGGACCCGAGCGAAGTGGATCGCATCCAGGGCCGCCCGCCTGTAGTCGTATCCGGCAGGGTCGACGGGGGTGCCGAGGACGTCGTCATGCGGGCCGTGTCGTTGCCCGCACTCACACGGGGCGACGTAGGCGCCCCGGCGCAGGTGGGAGTGGACGGGGCCGTGTGAGCCGAGGGTCAGCGTGATCAGCATCGACGGCCGGTAGGTCTTGCCCGCCCTTCCCGGGTAGGCGCGGCCGACCGTGCGTGGGTCGACGGGCAGTCGGGGCAGGTCGGGGGTGTCCTGTCGCCGCCGGGTGGACCGCTTGCGGCGGGGCCGCTCGTCGCGTTCCTTCGGGGTGAGGTGGCCGCGCAGGCTGGTTTCGCCGAGCGCTTCGTCCAGCTCCGCGATGGCGGCGTCGATCTCGGCCACCTGGACGGCCCGCTCGTCGGGGGTCATCGGCTGGTACTGGGCGGCTTCGCGTTCGAACTCCAGATGCGCCCGGACCCGGACGAGGGCGAGCGCGTCTTCACCGGGCTTGTCGGGGCGGATGGCGGGTTCGTCGGCGAGGTGCCAGCCCTCCCGGATCTGCTGGATACGCAGCCGCCGACCCTTCTCGGCGCAGGGCTTGCACTTCGCGGCGAGGGTCGCGCCGCAGGGGACTTCGACGACTTCGGTGAGTCCGGTGGTGGTGTCGGTGCGGCGTAGGGCGAGGGGGCGGACGCAGACGCCGTGTTGCTCGGCGAGCTGCTTGAGCGCGTCCTTGGCTAAGGGCTTGCGCATCCGGTCGGCCCGTGACCCTGGCCGGGGCTGCTGCACCTCGGCTGGCGTCGTGGTGGGTAGGAGTTGCTGTTGGCTCACTGGTCACGCTCCGCGCCGTACGAGGTGCCGTTGCGGGGTGCGAATGCCGCCGCAGGGACGGGCACCAGCCCCGGCCGCTGCACCGGCACTGCCGGTGGTGGGACCGGTTCGGCGGTCGCCGCCTGGTCGTCGACGAGGCGCAGGGACGGCCGGTCCTCAGTTGCGGCGTCGTCGGGTGACCACTGGCCCCAGTCGGGGACGTCGGTCGGCTGGTCGACGTGGGGCACCGGCGGAGCTACCGAGAAGACGAGCTTGGACAGGCCGAGGAACGCCAGCGCCGGGACGGCCGACAGCAACCAGCCCGAGAGACTCGGCTTCGCCACCGCAAGCTGCGCTGCCAGGGACAGCGCGACCGCGCAGACGAGCAGGAACAGCGGATACCCGACCGGGCCGCCCGTGCGACGACGCCGCCGGATGGTCAACAGCGCCGCGAGGGGCAGCAGTTCGGAGATGGCGGCATTCGCCCAGCCGAACCAGTCCCCGGTACCGGCCGGGGAGTTGGCCATGGTCCAGTCGTGGACGTGGGTGAACGACGCCGCGCCGGCCAGTCCGCCCACGGTGAGGACGATGAGCACCAGGACCACGCCCTCCACCCGGTCTGCGGTGGTCTTCACGAGTTCACCCCCTGGGCGGTGTCGCTGGGGTGGCGGTAGTCGTGGCCGAGTTGCCGGATGTCGTCATCGGTGAGGTAGGCGAAGCGGACCCGGACGGGTTCGCGGACGCCGTCGAGGACCACGAACCCCACCCCCGGTGCGGATTCGGGGATGCGGTCGCACAGCGCGCCCCGGTCGCGGGCGGCGTCGCCGAGGACCATGTCCACCTGCTCGGGCTCGGTCAGCCGCAGGCCGATGCGGGTGGGGAACAGGTCCCGGAACGGCAGCACGTCCTTGCGCGGGTCCTGCAACGCGGCGACCACATGGACGCCGACCGCCCGGCCCTGGGACAGGAGGAGGCCGAGGGCTTCCTTGATCCGGTCGCGGACCTTCCGATCCGTGATGTACGCCGTCAACGCCGCCAGCTCGTCGACGACCAGCACGAGCAACGGATCCTGCGGCGTCGGCACGTGCTGGCGGGTCACCCCGCGCAGCCGGGCCGCCCGCAGCCGCATGAGCTTCACGGCCTCCTCTAGGACGCCGGCCATGCTGTCGGGGTCGTCGTAGGCGAACCGGGCGAACAGCGGCACCCCCGCCGCCAACTCCATCCCGCCCTTCGGATCGAACGCCCACACCTCCACCAGGCCCGACCGGATGCCGGCGGCCAGGGCGCGGATCAGCGACCACAACACCGACCCCTTGCCCGAGCCGGTCGCCCCCGCAATGAGGACGTGCGACCCGGCCAGCCGCAGCCGGTAGGTGCGGCCGTTCTCGTCGACGCCGAGGGCGAGCCCGTCGAGGTCCGGCACCTCAGCCACCGGCAACGGCCCGACGACCTCGGCGAGGGGGTCGCGGCGCACGAGCCGCAGCACCACCCGATCCGGCCGGTTAGTGGAGCGGGCTTGGCCGGTGCGCAGGCGGAAGGCGTAGGCGAGGCGTTCCGCGGCCTGCGCCCAGTCATCCGGGATCTGCCCCGGCAACAACCGGACGGTCAACTCATCGCCGTAACGGTCGCAGCGCACCCGCAGAAGCTGCGGCACGTACCGGTCACCGGCGAACGCCGTCGCCAGACCACAGGTGGCCATCACCGACGCCCACCGCCGCCGGTAGACGAACAGCATCCGGACCCGGGCGACGATCGGGTACCAGCCGAAGCGCAGCCACGACGACGGGTGCCACCGCCACCAACCGACACAGCCGGCGGCAACGGTCAGGGCGACGCCGGCCAGGACCAGGCCCCCGAACTCGGCACGGATCCACAGCGCGAGCGCGGCCGGGGCGGTGAGCCACCAGTACCGGACGGCGAGGACGGTGAGGCGGAACAGGCCCCGGGCGAGCCACCAGAACACCAGCAGCCAACCCGGAACCCGCCACGCCGGAAGACGCACGTTCATCGGCGCCATGGGGACCTTGTCCCCAGGGATGACGTTGATCAGAGGCACAGGTCACCACCCCAGCCCGGACGCGCCAACGTCGAGATGCACGAGCGGCACGACATGCGGCGCAGGTCGAACCTGCGCGGCTTCACCCACCGGCAGCAGTACGGGCAGCGGATCGCACACACCCGCCCCGAGGCCGGCGGCAACCGCAACACCGACCGCAGCACGGCTTCGGTCTCCCGGTAGGCGTGGCGCAGCCCAGCCAGCCGGAGACGGGTGAGGATGAGGGCCGCGCCGATGAGCAGGGGCACAGCAGCGATCAGGGCAGGGGGAACTACGGTGGGCATCACGCCCTCCTTCACCAGATGAGGGATGGGAGAGCGCGGGACGGGTCGGGACTCTTGGCGGGGAAACGACCCGCCCCGCGCGCAACAGACAGCGGTCAGGCCGCCACCGAGCCGGGAACCGCCGACGCCGGACGGATCGCCGTCGCCCGCAGCGAATACGCCATCCGCGAGCGGCAGTCACCCGCCGAACGGCCCGGCTTGCACCGCTGCGAATCCACGTAAGGGGTGAGGGTCAGACCCTCGAACTCCACCGCCGGCGGATACCCCGGCACCGCCGACGGCGGCGGCACCGGCTGCTGCCCGGCGACCACCTTGACCTTCACCTCCGTCGACCGACCGAACTTCCCCGCCTCCGGATCCAGGTCCATCACCCGCACCACCCAGACCCGCTCACCGGTGTCCTTGTCCCGCGCCTGGTTGTCCGCCTCACCCCGCCGCTCAAAGTCGATCTGCGGCGACACACCCAGGCAGAGCGCCCCGGCGGGGAACACGTACTCGGACGGGACCGGCACCTTCAACGTCATCGGAACCACGACGAGACCTCCAGTTCGACAAGGCAACTCGACTAGTTGACTTGTTAAGTTGCATCGAAGGTAGAGACTGCCAACTTGACTTGTCAAGTGGCTAATCCACTTTGGTCAGTCGAGCGGGTAGACGTCTTCCAGGTCGTGCCGAGAGGCGGGAAGGAGCACGTCCACCGCGAGCAGCGGCGTGGCGCTGCGGTCGCAGATGACCAGGAGCACCGTCAACACCGGATCGCTCTCGCGCACCTGCAACAGCTTGGCCTCTTCCGCGCTGGGCAGCCGCGCCGAGATGCGTTCGGTCACGTGGTCGAACTTGAGCCGCTTCCGAGAGGCCACATGCCGAAGCAGCCCCTCCGGCATCGCGTCCTCGGCACCCACGCCGGTTCCCTCGGCCAGCTCGACGGACAGGAACGCCGTGCCCAGCTCCACCGGGCCGACTCCGTCAACCGTGATAAGCCGCCGACGCGCCACGACGAGTGTCCCCGGTTCCACGCCCAGGGCGACGGCCGCTCGCGGCGGGGCGGGTACGGTGCCGGCCGACAGCAGCGTCGATCCGGCCCGTTCGTCGTCGTCGAGCAGGCCGTACCGACGCCCCTGCGATCGTTGCTCGTTGCCGCCTGGGGGGCCAAGGACGAAGCGCCCCTTGCCCTGGCGGCTCTCGATCCAGCCGCCCTGCCGCAGCAGGTCCAACGCCCGGACCACGACGGGCCGGGACGCGCGGAACTCGCGGATGAGTTCGGTTTCGCTGGGCAGCATCGCACCTAGCGGGTAGGTGCCGTCCTCGATGCGCTGTTGCACCGCATTGACGATCACCACGTACTTCGGCGGCGCAACCTCGATCGGCACCGTTTCACCCCAGACGGCAACTTGGCTTGTCAACAGGCTATCTGCGCTGCTGATCTCCTGTCCATGCGCTGTCGTCGTCCCGACCCGGCCTCGGCGTGAACTGGCTCTGCCAGTCTCGAAGAGCGTTCTTCAGCCGGACGTTCTCCTCCCGAAGGCTGGCCTCGGCGGCGTCCCTGGCGATCAGCTCATCGACGACGCGCCGCAGGAAGGCGTAGACGTGTTCCTCGGCCAGGCCGCGCCGCCCGAACCCGGAGCGCCGGAACCGCAGCCGGCGCACCTGCTCGGGGACCATCGGAGCCAGCCGTGAGGCCGCTCGAAAGACTCCCACCGTCATCGAACCCTCCCATCGGGCCGCCGGCCGTGCTCACTTCCGCACGGCGTTCCTGGCCGTCGTACGTGCCGCTGGTTTCCGGTCGGGTTGGCGGACCGCAGCGGCCGGCGGGGTGGCCCGTTGAAGGCCCGCCTTCTGGACGTAGATCTCCCGGCGATCCAGGGCGTTGCCCTTGGGATCGAGGACGTACCCGGTCAGCCAGATCCAGCCGTAGTAGGTGGGCTGGTCGGGGACCTTGATGACCCGGAAGATCAACGCCCGGTCGCCGCCGAACTGCACCGACGCGTGCCGGTTGACGTACAGCACGTCTCCCGGCTTCGGAACCACGACCGCCCGCCTTCCCCGTCTCGAATTGGTCAGGGCACCGAGGCGGGCGGGCTTCCGCTACGGCCGACACCGCGCCTCCACCAGCACCCGCCCCGGGCCAACTCACGACACGGCGCAACGCCGCGTGATCTCGGAGGGCTGGCGGTTGTCACCGGTCAGGCGACGACCGCCAGCCCCGCCCACTGCCCCTGCGCGCCGGTGCCTGCGCAGTCGAGGCAGTCGCGCCGCTGCAACCGGTTCGGGTCACCCGGTGCCCGCAGCGAGCGCCGAGGGCTGGCCATCTTCCAGCCCCGTCCCTCGCACGCGGGACACGCCGCCGGCGCGGACGGCGAGGACCGATGCGGCCCCCGCTGTGGGCGCGGCCCCTCCACACACCGCACGACGCGAACCCCGGTTTGCTCAGCGCCCCTCCTCGCTGAGCTCACCTCCCGGTGTGCGCGCCGACGCGGCTGCCCATGGGCATCACCGGGATGCACATGCACAATTGCGGTGGGTGAGCCGTCCATGTAGGAGAGAGTGCCCGGGACCTACGGGACCGATCGAGGACCCGTACGTACACCTCTGGCGGACATCGAGCGGACACCACGAGGACCTGCATTGCCGTAAGGACCTCACCCGGGCGAGCGTGGAGACAGCCCATCAGGAAGGCGTAGACGGATGGCACGAGAACGCCGCGAACCTCGCACGATGCTGGAGCACCTGATCCAGCAGAGCGACCGCACGTACGAGGAACTGGCCGACGAGTTCTCCCGGATGGACTCCCGGGCGGCGATCAGCGCCCGGCACCTCGGGCGACTGGCACGCGGCGAACGCGACCTGGCCTCATCGACTCCCGCCACCCGGCGGGCACTACAGGCCATGTTCAACAAGTCCATCGACGAACTACAGCGCCCCTGGGCTCCCCACCAGATGACCCCTGCGCCGGAGCGACACCTTGTTGTCGACCCCACCGGCGCCGGCCCGGAAAGGAACCTCCTCGCCATGGCCGCACAACGCGCCCGTCAGTACGCCATGCTCGCCGCCGAGTCCACCAGCCCCGCCGCCATCGAACAGCTCGCCGAGGACGTGCAGCGCCTCGCCCTGGCCTACCCGCAGCGCCCCGTCAGCCACGTGCTGCCCGACCTGGTCGAGACACAGGACACCCTGTTCACCCTCCTGGAGCGCCGCCAGGCCCCGAACCAGTCCAGAGACCTGCACTTCCTCGCCGGCATCACCAGCGGCCTGCTCGCCAAGGTCTCCCACGACATGGCCGATCCCCACTCGGCGATGCTCCAGGCTCGTACCGCCGTGCTCTGCGCCGAGCAGGCCGGCCACCCCGGGCTACAGGCGTGGCTGCGCGGCCTGCAATCCCTCGTGGCCTACTGGGCCGGCCGCTACGCCGAGGCGGTCCGCTACGCCGAAGCCGGCCGCGAGTACGCCACCCAGGCCGGCGGCACCTCCGCCGTGTGGCTGCCTGCCAGCGCCGCCCGCGCCTACGCCGCCCTTGGCAACGCCGAGCAGGCCAAGGCCGCCATCACCGAGGCCGAGGACGCCTGGTCCCGCGTACGCCCTGACGAGATGGACGAGATGGGCGGCATCTGCACCTTCAACCAGCCCCGCACCCTCTACTACGCCAGCGACGCCCTCGCCTGGCTCCCCGGCGAAGCCACCGCCACCGAGCGATACGCCCTGCGCGCCACCCAGGCGTACGCCGACCCCAACGACCCCGCATGGGCGTTCGGCGACCAGGCCGGATCCCACGCCAACCTCGCCATCGCCCGCGTGGCCAGCGGCGACCTGGACGCCGCCGCCGACGCCCTCGCCCCCGTGCTCGACCTGCCCGCCGACCAGCGCATCAACGGCATCATCCACTCCGTGCGCCGCGTTCACCAGGCCATCACCCGCGCCGGCCACGCAGGCGACGCCCGCGACCTCATCGACGGCATCGAACACTTCACCCACACCCCGGCGAACGCCCTGCCTCGATAGGGCACGATCGGCGCATGGACCCGATCACCATCCCCGGCCGCGTCATCACCCTGCGCGACATGCGCTCCGATGACGCGGCCGACGCGTGGGCAATCGTCGGAGACGACCGCGTCACCCAGTGGCTTTCCTTCGACAGCCGGGACCAGGCCGCCGCCGTCGCCATGGTCGAAGGCACCATCCAACGCGCCCAGCACACCCCCCGCACCGAGTACTACCTAGCCGTCACCGACACCACAGACCGCATGATCGGCTTCGCACGGCTCGGCCTCACCGGCCACCAGGCCGCCAAACTCGGATACGCCATCAGCGCCGACCACTGGGGCCACGGCTACGCCACCGACGCCGCCCGCACCATCGTCGACTACGGCTTTGAGACGCTGAAGCTTCACCGCATCACCGCCGCAATCGGCCCCGACAACGCCGCCTCCATCACCGTTGCCGAAAGACTCGGCATGCAGTACGAAGGCCGCCTACGCGACCACGTCTTCACCAACGGCGCATGGCGCGACTCCCTGCTCTACTCCATCCTCGTCCAGGAATGGGCCCCCGCCGCCGACTGACGTGACGTCCGGGGCCCGGAGATGTCTGACAGCCCGCCGGTACGATCGCCGCCATGCGCGACGCCGACACGCCGCCGCAAGAACCCACCGACAACTCCTCGCATCCGGCAGCACTCACACCCCAGCAACGGGCCGACCTGATCCGCGCAGCCGCCGCCGAGGTGCGCGACCGCGTGCAGGAATGGCGGGACAACCCGAACTGGCGCAACACCCCGGCCAACAGCCATCGCTACGAAACGACCATCGGCGTGATCGATGCCCTCGGCGAGCTACCCCAGCCGGACACCGAGGAAGCCGTAGCCAGCCTGGCGGATGCCGCCCGCCCGGTCATCGTGGAATGGCGCCCCAACCGGCCAGGCCCCGAGCAGTCGATCTACGCAGCAGTGGAACGCCTTCGGCGGACGATTGACGCCCACACGTAGGAGCCAGAGGCATCGCTGGGCACCACGTTGCCGAAACAATCTCAGTAGAGATCAAGGCGCTGACGCGCGGCGCGGGGTGCGGCAACCGGCTCCTGCGGAGCCGCCGCCCGGCGCTGATCGCGCCGGGGCGGAAAGTCAGCCGGCCCGCAACCACGTCCCGCGCGTCATCCCTGGGTCAGTGAGTGACCCGGTGACGAGCTTGGCTCGACCAGGGCGACACGACGAAGCCCCACCGCCGGTCGCATTCACCCGACGAGCCTCGAAGCCGTACCGGGCGGGGGACGCCCGCGGCGAGTTGCCGAACGGAGCGCGAGGCCGCTCGGGGTTCCAGGGTGGAGAGAGGTGAAGGGAGGGGGAAAGGGCGGGGGTGGGGAGCTGCCCGAGCGTCACCGCTTGGTGGTGGAGGTGTCCGGCTTGAAGAACCGTGAGGAGTGGTCACCCTGCGCGGCGGTCGAGGTGACTCCTCGCGCTGGTCGGACGGTCGCCGGGTACGTCGGGGTGGTCATTCGGTGGCTGGTCTGGCCCGAGGTGGAGTTGCCGATCGGTTTCATGGAGGGGCGGGCGGGGGCGGACGTGGGGTTGGAGCGCCTCCGGCGGGGGCGGACGACTCCGGGATGGAGTTGCCGAACGGTTCCGGTGGTTGGGTAGTTGAGGAGGGATGCCATCCCGTCCGCCACCGACCCAGGCAGAGCCGAGCAGAGCAGGGCCGGGGTGACAAGGTGGTTCGTCCGGTAGGGCGCTCCACCTTGTCACCCCGGCCCTGGCCTGCTCCACGGTGTGTGGGTCGGCGGCAAGACGGGAGAGCAGGGATGCGAAGCCGCCTTCTGTGGCTCAGTGTCACACCTCTCTGACACTATGTCAGCATGGTCAATGCCCCTCGACAGCCCGCCAATGGTGCGGGCACGCGTAAGAACCTTCCCCCAGCCACCCAAGCCGCCCTTTGGGCCGTCAGCAGCGGTAAGTGCTACGCGCCGGGCTGCTCGATCCCCGTCTTGTTGGAGGTGCGTCCTGGGGTGTATCAGAAAAACGCGCAGATTGCGCATATATACGGTGTTAAGCCCAAAGCCGCCCGTTATCGGGCCGAGATGACCCCCGAGGAGCGGGACTCGTTCGCTAACCTTCTCCTATTGTGCCTCGCCCATCATGAAGAAGTTGATGGCGATGAGTTGCGCTATCCGCCACAGGTGCTGAAAAAGTGGAAGGTCGCGCATGAGGGAGAAAACAACGCGGTCCTCAACCGGCTGATAGTGCCAAGTGGGGACGTGCTGATGAATTTTCTGGCCGAGATTGCAACCCCGCCGCTCGATCGTCTTGAGGAGATCACCAAGCGGTTGGAGGAGACCGGAACGGCAAGTGCGGAGACAGTACGGGAGCTAAAGCAGATTATTGCTGCGATGTCTGACAGTGGGGTTGACACCCACACGGCGAGGGCGTTGGCGTACTCCGCAGAGATTTTCTCATCAAGCGACCTTAGGCAAAGTGCTCAGGGGTTGGCTCATGCCGCAGACGTCTTGCCGGGCATACTGAGGGATATGCAGCAGACTGTTAATCGGCTGTCGCAGTTCCACTGATGGCTAGTTAGGCTGCGTCAGGGTTCGCAGTGTCGGTTCGTCACTAATGCAGTCGCCGTAGGGGTGCTGCTGCCTTGGCTGTACGGCCATCCGTACAGCCAAGTCGGCCGACGGACTCGGTCCGAGACCGACGGGAGACGACACGACGAGCAGGCTAGCCGCAAGTGACCGACGCTGGCCGACAGCAGTCTTGATCTTTGCAATGCAGAGGCAGCGAGACCGCAAGCTGCCGACAACGCTTGCCACTGGTCGGCGTAGCGGTCGTGCTCAGCGGCATGGGACGGCGGCGGAAAACAAACTACGGTGCGTCATGCTGGCGTTCATGGCGGAGTGGTCCGCTGCAGACGCGCTAATTGCGATCCGTCGGACATACCTGATGGTCGGGATCCCACCACAACACGTGGAAGACCTCGTCAGCCCGGAAGCCCCACAGTCGCTTGACGCCTGATAGCCGGAACCGAAACAGTTCGTCGGTCACCTCGTCTAGGTGTAGGTGCGTCAGCCGGGCCTGGGCCGTCGCACCCACACTATCGATTGGGTAGCTGTGATGCTTCTTGTGTCGCTTGTGGCTAGGCCCGGTCATTTGGGCCATGATCTCGCCCCATGTGAGGGTGCTGATCTGGCATAGGAAGTCCAGGATCTCCCACGCGTCCGGTTCCCCTGACACTGGCCATCGCCATGGGCCTTGAAAGGTGCGGTCAACGTGGTGGAATGACAAGGTCAGGCGTCGATCGTTGCCGTCAGGGCGTGGGAGGGCCTTCGGCTGACGTTCGCCGGCATGCTTGGGGAGGGCTGCTGCCTTCGCCTTTGGTTTGCGGGGGGACATGCGGAAGAGGGGCCTACTTCTGCGGGGTCTCTTCGTTCGCCCAATCATCCCAGGCGATTTCATCGACCGGCACTGCGTCTTCTGCGGTGTCAACGCTCGCGTAGTAGTTCTGCATTGCCTGCGGGGTGATCTCCGTGCTTGATCGAGCTGTTGCCGGAAGGCCGCCGCGCGCGTCCCGCCACGGGTCCTCACCGTGCGTCAGGTGGCTGAGCTTGCGCCCGTCTAGGTGGCCGTAGTTGTCCAGGACCACGTCAACGGTGGTCAGCTCCGACTCAGTGAGGTTACCCGGATCGCCCAGCGGCCAGTCACTGATCGAGAACTGCCCGCGGTGTACGTCGTACAGGTCACGCACAACAGGCCCGTTCGCCCACGCCTCGATGCGCTCGGGGAACAGCGGTTTGTCATCCCAGACCAGATGCCAAGCCTGCGAGTAGTAGACAAGCTTCTGCAGCTTCATGGCCGACATCTGTCCGTGACGGGACAGAATGTAGGCGGCCACGTCGTGAACGTTAGCCATTTTGATCACTCCCGGCGGGTAGAGGGGGCGTGCCCGCGTCGGTGCCCAAGGGTAGCGGCTTGCCTTCAAGAGTACCTGCAGGCTGCGACAGCGATGCCGTTTCGCCTTGAGTAACCGGTATGTCGTTCCTGACACTGCTCCTGCAGCTCAGGGTGCGTGGGAAGGTGGGAGCCCGGCGCGGCGGGGCTGGGCTCCCCACGCTGGGTGCCGTTAGTGCTTAGCCGTTCCCTTCGCCGAGGGGCCCGAGTCACGCGTCCCCATGACGAACGCGTACGCCTCCGCAAGATCCCGGACCATGCCGGCGCTCTGGACGCCCGGGTCATAGCGCTCCGCGCCCCGCTTGATGGCCTTGAGGAGCGCATCGCGGACCGCATCAGGTGATGAGGTGCTCTGGTTGTCTGCCATGACTGGGGAGGCTAAGCGCTGGGTACGACACAAGAGAAGCAGTGGAGACTGGATCGCTACGACGTGTGAGGATGCTGCCGGTCAGAGTCGAGGTGGCCGACCGATGGACGCCGCTTCAGGGTCGACGGAAGCCGACACGACCGGCAAGTCAGTGACAGGGACTGCCGCCGGCCGACAGGAATCTTGACTCTGCAACAGACCTAAGCGCCGCGCTCGCGGCCTGCCCTGCGGGCGGCCTCCGGCCGTCCTCGGGCGTCCGCAGCGCTCTGTGCAGAGTGCGTGCAACGATCTTGCCGCACGGAGCAGGTGAGCAGCCCGGCCGCCCAGGTCACGGCCACAGTGGTCACACTGCCACTGTCGCCTTCCTAAACCGTGTGTCGCAGGTTCGAATCCTGCCGGGGGCACCTCGAAGATCAGCAGGAACGCCACCTGAACAGCGGATACGCCCCCCACATCGATTGATCCTCCTGCGCGGTCGGACATCACCCGGAACTCCTGTTCGCAGCCGACCCCCGCAGAGCGTCTGCAACGATCTTGGCGGCGCGAACGAGCGGTTCGGTGCAGGTTGCACTCGTCTGGGTGCTCCATCCGGTTGAGGAGCTTTGAGTGGGTCCCGCCTTCGAGTGCCAGCCCTCGATGCCGTCGGATGCGCGCCTCAGCCGTGGTGGGCGGTGGGCTTTGCTGGTGCCTGTGGCGGTGAGCCTGGCGGGTCTGGTCATGGGGGTGCCGTTGCGGCACCGGGACGATGCCAGGGTGGTGGCGGCGTGCAGCAGGCGCGGTCGCCGGTGAAGTCCGACCGGGCCGACGGGCCCTCGGCGCGGCGGCCACCGCCGCGCTCGGCGCCGTGCGCGGCGCTGCGGTGGTCCGCGTTGTCCGAGGGTGTCCCTGTGACCGTGACGGCGGCCCTTGCAGTCCCTCAGCTCAAGGTGAAGGTCACGTCGTCGACGTCGAAGGCCGTGACGCCGTTGCCGGCGGTTTCGCTGGCGAGGAAGCTGGCGGTCGCGGTGCGGTCGGTCGTCGCAGTTCCGGTCGACATGCTGTACTGCCGCCACTGCGACCCGCCGTCGAAGGCCAGCGAGAACCTCGTCTTCGGGGGTATCCCGGTGACCGCGAGGCCGACGTTCAGGTAGTCGCTGCGGCTGGTCTCCGTGGTGGTGGTCCGGACCCAGAAGCGGACCGTCAGGTCGCAGCCGGCCGGCACCGTGACGGTGGTGCGCAGCAGGTCGGTGTGTGTCACGTCCAGCCCGGCGAAGGCAGCGTACGCGAGGCCGGCGTGTGCGGGCCGGGCCGTGTCGCCGAGTACGACCATGCGGGGACCGACGGTCCAGCCGGTGGAGCCCAGCTCGAACCCCGGGTTCGCGTGGATCTGCCCGGTGCAGGGCGCGTCGGCCGCCGTCCGGTCGTGGGACGCGCCGCCCGTGGTGGCGAGCAGCAGGGCCGCAGCCCAGGCGGTGGTGATGAAGGCCTTCATCGGTCCTCCCATGAGGAAATATTTAAGTCTATCGATTATTATCGACCATGCGCGATGGATGCGGGCGCGTCAAGCCTTTCCCGCTGTCGCGGCCGAGATCCATAACCGCAGCGTCGGGGATGGGCGCTCCATTGCCGGGACCTCCCCGGCACTGCGAGGTGTGGCGCCAGGGGCCGCACGGTGGACGGCGACCGAGGTCGCCGGCGCGTCCGGGTGGTCGGCGTGGCGGTTGTCCCGCAGGGTGCCTTGGCGGACCAGGTTCCACCAGCGTCCGGACGCCGCCTCGACCTCGTTGGGGAGGTTCAGCCGCACAACTACCGGCAGCCTGCGACGGCGAGTAGGTCTGCCGGCTCGGAGTCTCCGTGGACGGCATCGCCCTGGGCGGGCCGGAGCTGCTGATCGTGGCCGTCAGCGGGGCGGCTCCGGACGTGCCCGTGCTGCGCTCCGACGCCGCCGCGCTCGACCTCGACCTCGGGGAGGCCCCCTCGGTGTGCCCTCGTCGACCCGGACGGTGACCCGCGCCAACGCCGGTGACTGTCCGTGGACCGCGGCCGCCGCCCTCACCGCCACCCCCAGGTGATCGGCCCCTCGATGTCGGTGCTCAGTCTCGACAGCGCCACCGACACCGGTGGGGCTGCCGCCCCGTCGCTGGTGCCGAGCGTCTCGGGGCGGCCGGCCACCACGACCGGCAACGGCGACCTGCGGGTATGTGCCGAGGACCACGTCGGTGACGTCAGCGGCTGGGCCCGCTTCGTCGGGCTGGAGGTCATCGAGGACGCGTGCCCGACCTGGTCGCCGCCCGCCAGCGGGGGCATCGGCGACGAGGCATCAGGGCCGTGCCGCTGGCGATGATCGTGGACTGCGAGCTGGTGGGTGACCGGGTGCCGTCCTCGACCCGCCGTCCGGCCTGCACCCGCAGCGCCTCCGGGAACGGCGGATGGGCGTCGCCGGCTGCGACTCCAGGTGCCGCCGGTCCGGATCCCGTCGGTGGATCGAGGCTCAGGCCGCCCGCCGCCAGTAGACGCTGTACTCGTCGATCACCTGGAGTGGTTCGGTGACGCCCTGGGCCGCGCGGAACTCCTGGACCGCCTTGCGGCAGGCCGGAATGACGTAGTCGTCGATCACGACGTATCCGCCCGGGCTGACCTTCGCATACAGGTTGACCAGGGCGTCCCTGGTCGACTCGTAGAGGTCGCCGTCGAGTCGCAGCACGGCGAGTTGGCTGATTGGCGCGTGTGGCAGCGTGTCCGAGAACCACCCCGGCAGGAACCGCACCTGGTCGTCCAGGAGCCCGTAGCGGGCGAAGTTGGCTTGCACGACCTCCACCGGGATGCCCAGCACGTCATTGCAGTGGTGCAGCCCCAGGGCCTGGTCCATCGGGTGACCGTCGGCCCCGGTGTCGGGGATCCCTTCGAACGAATCCGCCACCCACACCGTCCGGTCCCGGATCCCGTAGGCCTCGAACACCCCGCGGGCCATGATGCACACGCCGCCGCGCCACACGCCCGTCTCGATGAAGTCACCGGGGACGCCGTCCGCGATGACCTGCTCCAACAGGGCGCGGATGTTCCTGATGCGCTTCAACCCGACCATGGTGTGCGCCATGCTCGGCCAGTCCTTGCCGTTCTCCCGGTTGGTCGCCTTGAACTCCCGCTCGTGCAGCCACTGGTTGGGCACCGGCGGGTCCTCGTAGATCAGGTTCGTGACGACCTTTTCGAGGAGATCAAGATAGAGACTTCGGGGATGCTCCATGACGGTCCTTCGCGCATTGGGATCGGCTGCGGCCACGGCGGAGGGCTCAGCGGGGAGGTGGGCGGCCTGCGGGGGCCGTCGGCATTTCCCCGCATTCTCGGTCCACCGAGGAGTTCACGGAACCACCCGCTTGCGCGGATCCGGTTCCGGACCTTCGTTCTCGCTCGGATCCCCGGACCGGAGTGACGCGGGCGCATGACTCGGGGCCGGAATCGTGCACCGCCAGACGAATCGATGTGCGGGGCGGTGGTCCCGGCCGCAGATCGAGTGAACGTCTGTACTCATCTGGCATATGATCGCACGCCCTTCGTCAGGGAATTCCCTAGTGTTCGGCGCGGTTGCGGGCTCGCCGATGTCATGGAAAACACTAGACAAGTGATTCCCGACGCCGGGTGGGCCGGCGTGGCGCCGAGCGCGGTCGCGGCGGCCAGGGACACCGGAGCCCCGCCCCGAACCCGCCGGCCAGGGCCCTCGCCGCGCGGCAGGACCTCGGTCGATCCGTCGGTCGGACCGCCGCCCGCTGCCCTTGCCCGCCAGGAAGGTGCGCCCTGTTCTGCTGTGGGGCACGGTCTCGACGCCCGCCGCCTGGCGAATCCGCTGCCCCCTTATCTTCCTGCCTTCGACCAATCGAGGTTCATCTAAGTAAAAGAGGCTAGGATTCCGCCAGTGCCGACCGGGAGACCCGTCGCCGGATGCCCGAGCCGCGCCGAACGAACTGACCGGTCTGGCGGACGCCGCACGACGATGGGCCCGTTCACCGATCATGCGCAATGGAGGATTGATGATCGCGAGCGCCGCACCCGTGGCTCCCCTGGCTTCACATCAATTGTTGTTGTTTCTTCTCGAGGTCGGGGTCCTGTTGCTGCTGGCCGTCATTCTGGGCCGGTTGGCGCAGCGTTTCGGCCTGCCGGCGGTCGTCGGCGAGTTGCTGACCGGGATCCTGCTCGGGCCGTCGTTGCTGGGCCAGTTGGCGCCTTCCGTCGGGCATTGGCTGCTGCCCGGTGAGCCGTCGCAGATGCACCTGCTGGACGCGCTCGGGCAGTTCAGCGTCGTGCTGCTGGTCGGCGTGGCCGGTCTGCACGTCGACCTGCGACTGATCCGACGCCGGGCCGGCACGGTCGCCACGGTGACCATGGGTGGCCTCCTGCTTCCCCTCGGGTTGGGCGTGGCCACCGGCCTGCTGGTGCCGGCGGCGCTGTTGGCGGCGACGGACCAGCGCGTGATGTTCGCCTTCTTCCTCGGGGTGGCGATGGCCGTCAGCGCCGTGCCGGTGATCGCCAAGACGCTCACCGACATGCGGCTGATGCACCGTGACGTCGGTCAGCTCATCCTCGCCGCAGCGTCTCTGGACGACGCGATGGCCTGGTTCATGCTGTCGCTGATCTCATCCATGGCGGTCAGCGCCCTCACCCTGGGGAACGTGCTGGCCTCGCTGCTCAACCTCGTCCTGTTCATCGTCGCGGCGGCGCTGATCGGTCGCCCGGTGGTCAGGCGTGCGATGCGGTGGGCGAACGCCCAGAGCGACGTGGGGCCAGCCGTCGCCATCGCGGTCGTCACCGTCCTGCTGTTCTCGGCGGCCGGGCACGCGCTCGGCCTTGAGGCGATCTTCGGCGCATTGGTGGCGGGAGTCCTGCTCGGGCTGCCCGGAGGCGTCGAGCCGGCCCGGATGGCGCCGTTGCGTACCGTGGTGCTCTCCGTGCTGGCGCCGCTCTTCCTGGCCACCGCCGGGCTCCGGGTCGACCTGCGCGCCCTCGCCGACCCGGTGGTGCTCGTGGCCGGTCTGGTGATCCTGGTGCTCGCCGTCCTGGGCAAGTTCTGTGGCGCGTACCTGGCAGGCCGGCTGACGCGCCAGAGCCACTGGGAGGCGGTCGCCCTCGGGGCGGGACTCAACTCACGGGGCGTCGTGGAGATCGTCATCGCGATGGTCGGGCTGCGCCTGGGCATCCTCAACACCGCCACCTACACGATCGTGGTGCTCGTCGCCGTCCTCACCTCCGTCATGGCGCCGCCGATGCTCCTGCGGGCGATGCGCCGGATCGAGCACAACGCCGAGGAGGCGCTGCGGGAGGAGAACCAGGCGCAGTTGATCACCCGCCCGGTGGTGCGGTGAGGCCGCTGCCCGGGACGCCATGCTGCCCCGTGCAGCGTGCATCGCCTGGAGGGACCGCGCTGGTACGTTCGGGCACGCGACGACGCGGGCCCGAGGGAGAGAATGGTGACGGTGCGGTTCTTGGCGCGGACCCTGCGCGGCCTGGAGGAGGTCGCGGCCAGGGAGGTGGCCGGGCGCGGCTGCGGGGTCGAGCACCAGCGGCACCGTGAGGTGTGGTTCCGCGCGAGCCGTCCGGAGCCGAGCCTGCTCGACCTGCGTACCGTGGACGACCTGTTCCTCCTCGCCGGGGTGACCGAGGACGCGGACCACACGAAGGCGGCCCTGGCTGCCTTCACCCGCCTGGCGCGCGACGCTCCGCTGCGGCAACTGCTCGAGGTGCGGAAGACCTACGGCTACTCCGCCCGGGCCGGGACACTCGATGTGGCGGCGTCCTTCCTCGGCCGCCGCAACTACAACCGGTACGACGTCGAGGAGGCCGTCGGCCGCACCGCGGCGGCCCGGTTGGGCCTGCGCTTCCACTCCCGCCGCAACGGCGAGGCACCGCCCGAGGGCAGCCTCTCGCTGCGGGTCACCGTCGAGGGCACCCAGGCGGCCCTGGCGGTGCGGATCGCCGACCGGCCGCTGCACCGGCGCTCCTACAAGACATCCTCCACACCGGGCACGCTGCACCCGCCGTTGGCCGCCGCGCTGGCGTGGCAGGCCGGGATCCGCGCCGGGATGCGGGTGGTCGACCCGTGCTGCGGCACGGGCACGATCCTGCTCGAGTCCGGCGGGCTGAGTCCGGGAGCCGTCCTGCTCGGCCTGGATCACGATCCCGCCGCGGTAAGCGCGGCTGTGGCCAACGCGGGGGCACTCGACGGGGTCGGCCATGGTTCGGCAGGTGGGACGCCCGGCGTCACCTGGGCGGTCGGTGACGCCGGGCGCCTGCCACTGGGCGCCGGAACGGTGGACCGCGTGGTCAGCAATCCACCGTGGGACCGTCAGGTGCTGGCCCGCGGCACCCTCGCGGACGATCCGGCGCGGCTCTTCCGGGAGATCCGCCGGGTGCTTGCGGCCGACGGCCTGGCCGTGTTGCTGCTGCACGAGTTCGAGGAACTGACCGCGGCGGTCGCCGCCGCCGGGCTGGGCGTCGACGACGTGCGGGTGGTCAGCCTGTTCGGCACCCATCCGGCGATGGTGACCCTGTCCGGCTGAGCCCTCAGGGCACGACCTCCAGCTGGGCCATCATCCCGAGGTACGAGTGCTCGGGGTAGTGGCAGTGGTACATGTACCGGCCGACGAAGGGCGCGTCGAAGGTGACCTGGAAGCGGACGGAGCCCTTGGGCGACACGTACACCGTGTCCTTGAGACCGGTGTCCTCCGGAGCCGGCGGCCCGCCGTTGCGCCCGAGCACCTGGAAATGCACCAGGTGCAGGTGGAAGGGATGGTCGAAGGGGTACGGATCGGTGTCGCCGTTGACGATGTTCCAGATTTCCGTGGTGCCCCGCTTGACCTGGATGTCGACCCGGTTGGGGTCGAACACCTTGCCGTCGATGAAGGCCGTCGGCGGCCGGCCGGACATGTCGAACTTCAGTTCCACGGTCCGCTCGACCGTCGGCGTGCCCAGCGGCGGCAGTTCGCGCAGGCGGTCCGGCACGCGACTGGCGTCGATGACCCTGGTGGACGCCACGTCGAAGCGCAGGATCGGGTTGTCGCCGTCGAACAGGTAGACGGGGCCGCGCCCGCGGTGTTCGGCGAAGTCGATCACGATCTCGACCCGTTCACCGGAGGAGACCGCCAGCTCGGTGTGGGTGGTGGGAGCGGGAAGCAGGCCGCTGTCCGAGGCGATCCGGACCATCGGCTGGCCGCCGAGGTTGAGCCGGAAGACGTGCTTGAGGGCCGCATTGAGCAGCCGGAACCGGTAGCGGCGGGGAGCCACCTGGAAGTACGGCTGGACCTTGCCGTTGGCCAGGATCGTCGTGCGGTCGTCGGGGTTGCCGAAGACGAACGCGCCGGATTCGTCGAACTGCGCGTTGCGCAGCAGGATCGGGACGTCGTAGCGCCCCTTGGGCAGGTGCAGATGCCGCTCGGCGGGGTCCTCGATGAGGTAGAAGCCGTGCAGGCCGCGGTAGACGTGGTCGGCCTCGTAGTCGTGGGTGTGGTCGTGGTACCACAGCGTGGCCCCGCGTTGGACGTTCGGGTAGTCGTAGACCCGCGAGCCGCCCGGCTCGATCATGTCCATCGGGTGCCCGTCACTGCTGGCCGGCACGCGGCCGCCGTGCAGGTGCACGTTCGTGTGGCTGTCCAGCCCGTTGGTGTAGGTGATCCGGACGGGGCGGTTGGTCCGCGCCCGGATCGTCGGGCCGACGAACGAGCCGCCGTAGGTGTAGGCCGGGGTGGACAGTCCCGGCAGGATCTGGACCTGGGCCGGTTCGATCGGGATCTCGTAGACGTCGACGCCGCCGGCCTGGGAGACCGGGCTCAGCTGCGGTGGCACCGGCATCGGCTCGGTGAACGGGGTGACCGTCACCGTGGTCGCGCCGACCTCGCTGACTGCCGGCAGCAGGTGATTCGCGTGCGGGCTCACCGGCGCTGCCTCAGCGGTCGGTGAACCCTTGAACACCAGGCGGGCCGCCACGCCGGTGGCGGTGGCGGTTCCGAGGGCGAGTAGCTGTCGTCGATTGAACATGGCTGGGCACCTTAGTCAATGTGACGGGGCAGGGGACGCGTGCCGGATCTGGAAAGGCGCACCGCACGCGGTCGATGCACGCGGCCCACCTGCCATGGCGGCCTTTCGAGGCGGCGGGGTGAGTCTGGCACGAAACATCCCGCTGTTCGAACCGTCAGCGGGAAGTCGTACCGGGTCCGCCAAACTCTAGTCGATTTCGTACTCTTCGTGGGCTGCGGCGGCGCCGACATCCGCGATCCTCGGGACGGTTTCCTGGCGCAACCGAGGTTGTGGGGGAATCCCTAGTCAGTTGTCAGGCACGGCTCGATAGGGTCTGATCAGGCGAGCCCAAGGTCAATGTCCGTGCCTTCGGCGGGCCCGGGGTCAGGTCGTGCGCCGCGGACGTGGCGAGGCTTGACATTCTCGGCCGAAAGGCGAACCTGCCGACGCTGACAGCGCGGAAGTCCGCGATTTCGCCGCAACCCGAAGGGGCAGGCTCAGCCATGACCATGGTGGTACGGCACCCGGCCGAGCGGGTCGAGTGCAGCCCGATCGCCCCCCGGCGCGACGCCGCTGACGTGACGCCGGTCCCGCTCACCCCGAGCGCTGCGCGTCCCCGGTCCGACCGGACACCGCCGGTCCACCGTGGGCAGGAGCCCCGGCGGTGATCGGCCTGCTGGGCCGGCTCCCGGGGGTGAACGCCTTGCTCGGGGCCGTCTCGAAGCAGCAGGCCGAGCCGACCCTCGACGAGGTGATGGCCGAACGTTTCCGCGAACGGACGGATCCGCGCCGGGGCGACTGGGCCTACGCGCACTTCATCGATCTGCGCGACGCGCTCGCCGAGGTGCTGGGCGACGCTTCCGGCAACTGGCTCGACTACGGCGCGGGCACGTCGCCGTACCGGAACCTGTTCACCGCGGCCGATCTGAAGACGGCAGACATTCCCGGCGGCGAGTCCTACCCGGCCGACTACGCGCTCGACCACGACGGACGCTGTCCGGCGCCCGACGCGACGTTCGACGGCGTGCTGTCCACCCAGGTCCTCGAACACGTGACCGACGCGGACGCCTACCTGCGTGAGGCGCTGCGGCTGTTGCGGCCCGGGGGCCGGTTGGTGCTGTCCACCCACGGCGTGTGGGAGGAGCACGGCGGTCAGGACCTCTGGCGGTGGACGGCGGACGGCCTGGCCCGGCAGGCCGAGCTGGCCGGGTTCGCCGTCGACCGGGTGCTGAAGCTGACCTGCGGGCCGCGAGGACTGCTGCTCCTGCTGCGCTGGTACGGACGCGAGAACGGCTGGCCCGCGATCGGCCCGGTCGGGTTGGTGCTGCGCTCCCTGTGGTTGGTGGACCACCTGTTACCCAGCTCCCTGGACACGTATCTGGATCGCGCATTCGGCGATCTCGGGAGACGCGAGGGCCCGGACGCGCCGTTCTATCTGGACCTTCTGCTCGTCGCCCGGAAACCCCACATGAAGGAGACCGCTACGTGAGTCGGACCGCATCAGCGTATGACGAGAGCGTGGTACGACAGGTGAACGCGCGGACGGACTGCCGGGTCTGCGGCGGCACACTCCGTACGATCCTCGACCTCGGCGACCAGTATCTGCAGGGGTCCTTCGTCAAGCCCGGGACACCCGAGCCGCCGGCGGTCAGGTTCCCGCTCGAACTCACCCGCTGCGTCGGCGACTGCGGCCTCGTGCAGCTGCGGCACACCCTGCCCCCCGGTCTGCTGTACGACACCTACTGGTACCGCTCGCGCATCAACGACACCATGCGGACGCACCTCAGGGAGATCGCCGAATCCGGGGTGGCGGCACTCGGCCGGCCGCTCCGGCGGGCCCTGGACATCGGCTGCAACGACGGCACCCTGCTGCAGAACCTGCGCGGGGCCGAGCTGTGGGGGATCGACCCGTCGAACGCGACGGACGACGCGCCCGAGGGCATCACCCTGGTCCGGGACTTCTTCCCCAGCCCGGCGCTGGACGAGCACGCCGGGACGTTCGACGTCGTCACGTCGATCGCGATGTTCTACGACGTCGAGGACCCGGTGGCGTTCGCCCGCGCGGTGGAGCGGATGCTCGCTCCCGGCGGCGTCTGGGTGGTCGAGGTCGCCTACCTGCGCGAGATGCTGGCGACCACCGGGTACGACAGCATCTGCCACGAACACCTGTCGTACTACTCGCTCTCCACCCTGACCTTCATCCTGCGTCAGGCCGGGCTCGAGATCAGGCGGGCAAGCGTCAACGGGATGAACGGCGGCTCGATCTGCTGCGTCGTCACCCGGTCCACCGAGGGCGCCGACCACGCCGACGGGTCGGTGGCGGAACTCGCCGCGCAGGAGCGCGAGCTGGGACTGGACCAGAGCCAGCCGTACGAGCGGTTCGCCGACAACGTGCGGGCGCACCGCGACGAACTCGTCAAGATGCTGCATGGTCTGCGCGACAGCGGAAGCACCGTGCACGTCTACGGCGCCTCCACCAAGGGCAACACCCTCCTGCAGTACTGCGGGATCGACCGCACGCTGATCCCGTACGCCGCCGAGCGCAACCCGGACAAGGTCGGCGCGCGGACCCTCGGTACGGACATCGAGATCATCAGCGAGGCCGACTCGCGGGCCCGCCGCCCGGACCACTACCTGGTGCTGCCGTGGCACTTCCACGACGAGATCGTGGCGCGCGAGGCGGCCACGGTGGCGGCCGGAACCAAGCTGATCTTCCCGCTGCCCAGCCTGCGGGTCGTGCAGGCGTCGAGGACCGACTCGCGGGTGGGGTCGTGACCGGCTCGCTCGTCCAGCGGCTGCTCGCGGCGGCGGATGCTCCCGACCCGGGCGTGCACCTCGCGGCCGAGGATCCGGAAGCAGTGGTGGCCGTGGCCATGGCGGAGGTGGCCGGCCGGACCGTCCTCTACCCGGGCCCGGCGACGTCGCTGACCGTGCAGATCGACGTGGACGTCGCTGACGCGCGACAGATCTCCTACCTCCTGGCGGCCGGTCCGGACGGGGGCCAGGCACGGCCGGGCCGGACCGACGACCCGTGGGTGCGTGTCCGGTACGACCTGGCGGCGCTGGTGCGGGACGTGTTCGGGCCGGCCGGCCCGTGGACCGGTACCGGCCGGGACGTGGTGATGAAGGACGAGCCCGGCCCGGTGGAGTACAAGCCCGACGACCCGTGGCTGGTACGGCGGGAGGAGGCGACCCGCGCGGCCTACCAGACTCTCCGCGCGTGCGAGCCGTACCGTGGCGACCTGGCCGCGCTGGCACTGCGGTTCGGCTCGGACAAGTGGGGCGGGCACTGGTACACCTCCCACTACGAGCGGCACCTCGGCGGGTTCCGGGACCACCGGCTGAACCTGCTGGAGATCGGCATCGGCGGCTACCACGAGCCGGACGCCGGCGGGGCCTCGTTGCGCATGTGGAAGCACTACTTCCACCGCGGCAGCGTGTACGGGCTCGACGTGTACGACAAGTCGCTGCTGGACGAGCCACGGCTCACCACGCTCCGTGGTGACCAGGCCGACCCGGCGATGCTCGCCGACCTCGCGCGGCGGCACGGCCCCTTCGACATCGTGATCGACGACGGCAGCCACGTCAGCAGCCACGTCATCACCGCGTTCCAGGCGCTCTTCCCCCACGTGCGCCCCGGCGGCGTGTACGTGATCGAGGACCTGCACACCTCGTACTGGCCGGAGTGGGGTGGAAACGGCACCGACCTGTCCGACCCCGCCACGTCGGTCGGCTTCCTCAAGACACTCGTCGACGGTCTGCACCACCGCGATCGCCTTCACGACAGTCCGTACCAGCCGACGTACCCGGACCTGACCGTGACCGGGCTGCATCTCTACCACAATCTCGCGTTCGTCGAGAAGGGCCGCAACACCGAACAGGCCAACGCCACGTGGCGGCCGCGGAACGACCCGATGCGCGATCTGCCGAAACCGCAGCGGTCAGCGGGGGAGTGAGGACTCATGCGTGTCGTGCTGGTGACGATGGCACTGCGGGTGCCGACGGATCCGAGCCACTGGATCACGGTCCCGCCGCAGGGCTATGCCGGCATCCACTGGATCGTGGCGAACCACATGGACGGCCTGCTCGAACTCGGCCACGAGGTGTTCCTGCTCGGCGCGCCGGGCACGACGCCGGTCGCACCGGCGGTCACCGTGGTGGACGCGGGCGAGATCGAGGACATGCACGCCTGGCTGAACAGCCCTGAGGCGGCCACGATCGACGTCGTCCACGACTTCTCCTGCGGGCAGATCGATCCCGACCGGCTGCCCCGGGGCATGGCGTACCTGTCCACCCACCACCTGACCGGCAAGCCGAAGTATCCGCGCAACTGCGTGTACGCGTCCTATGCCCAACGGGCCCAGGCGGAGAACGACGTCGCGCCGGTGGTCCGCATCTCGGTGAACCAGGCGCGCTACCCGTTCCGGGCCGACAAGGACGACTACCTGCTCTACCTCGGTCGGATCTCGGAATGGAAGGGCACCTACGAGGCGGCCGCCTTCGCCAGCGCCGCCGGGCGTCGCCTCGTCGTGGCGGGCCCGTCCTGGGAAGAGGACTACCTGGCCAGGATCCTGCGCGACTTCGGGGACAGCGTCGACCTCGTCGGCGAGGTGGGTGGCGACCGACGGCTCGACCTGATCTCCCGCGCGACCGCGATGATGGTCCTGTCGCAGAGCACCATGGGGCCGTGGGGCGTGGTGTGGTGTGAGCCCGGATCGACCGTGGTGTCGGAGGCCGCGGCGTGCGGGACGCCCGTCATCGGCACGCCGAACGGATGCCTGGCCGAGATCGTGCCCGCGGTCGGAACGGTCGTGCCCGAGGGCGCGGACTTCACCGTCGAACAGGCCCGGAGCGTCGTGACGGCGCTGCCCGGGCCGGACGCGGTCCGGGCGGCGGCGCTGGAGCGGTGGGACCACGTCGTGGTGGCCAAGGAGTTCGAGGCCATCTACCACGACGTGCTCGCCGGTCGTACCTGGACGTGACATCCGGGCCCACTGACGAATGGAGTTCTTCGTGAAGATCGAGGTCCTGCACCCGAGCTGCAACCTGGACACCGTCCGGGACGGCCGGGGCGGCATCTTCACCTGGGTGCCACCAGAGCCGATCCTGGAGTTCAACCTCATTACCATGCACCCCGGCAAGGTCCGCGGGCTGCACTACCACCCGCACTTCGTCGAATACCTGCTCTTCGTCGACGGGGAGGGGGTGCTGGTGACCAAGGACGATCCGGACGACCCCGACTGCCCGGAGGAGTTCATCCACGTCGCCCGGGGGACGTGTACGCGCACGCCCTCCGGCGTGATGCACGCGGTCTACTCGATCACGTCGCTGTCCTTCGTGGCCATGTTGACCCGACCGTGGGACGAGTGTGACCCGCCGATCGTCCAGGTGCAGCCGCTGCCGCACACCCTCGCGACGAACGGCTGAGCGCCCGGGCGGGGCGACCCGCTGGTAAACCGTTGACGATGGCCGGAGGCGCAGGTCACCGGCTTTCCACCGGGTCGCCTTCCAGCGCGTGGCGCCAGAGCGCCCCGATCGCCTCGGACAGCGTCCGCCGCGGCGTCCAGCCGAGCAGCTCACGCGCCGGCCGCAGGTCGACCCGGGTCCAGTCCTCGGCGCCTGCGGCCGGCGCCGGCAGTTCGACCACGGTGGCCGGCACCTGGCTGATGTCGACGAGCATCGCGACCAGCGTGCGCACGGACACCGACTCGCCCCGGCCGATGGCGATGGGAACGGTCGTGCCGGGCACCCGGATCGCGGCCCGGATCGCCTCGGCGACGTCGCGCACGTCCACGTAGTCGCGGCGGGCGTCCAGCGCCGTTAGCTCGATGTTCGCGTGCCCGCCGCGACGTGCCGCCTCGACCAGGCTGCCGGCCACCAGGCCGAGCAGGCTGGCCGGCGGCACACCGGGGCCGGTGACGTTGGCCAGGCGCAGCACCACCGGGTCCACGGTCCCCTGCGCCGCGGCCTCCAGCACGGCCTCGGTCGCGGCGAGCTTGAACCGGTCGTACTCGCTGGCGGGCCGGGACGAGCGCTGGGCGGCGGCCCCGGGCGCGTCCGGTGCGGCGAGCCCACACTCGAGCACCGATCCGAGGTGCACGAACCGTGGCACCAACGAGGTCATCGCCAGCGCCGTCAGGATGGCCTCGGTCGCCCCGACGCAACTCGCCTCGAGGCCCCGTCCGGTCAGGCCCCACTTGCCGCCCGTGGCGTTGACGATCGTCGCCGGGCGCTCGGCGGTCAGCATCGCGGCCAGCTCCCCGGGCCGTACCCCCGAGACGTCGATCGCCCGGAACCGGTACCCGGTCGTGGCCCTGGGCGGGTTTCTCGCCACGACGAGCACGTCGTGCCCCGCGGCCACGAGGTTCTTCGCGATCTGGCGCCCCAGGAAGCCGGTGCCTCCGAACACGATGACGCTGTTGTCGCTCACTCGTACCTCCTGGACGACGACTCGACCGGTTGGCGGACGGTCAATCGGGACAGAGCTCGATCCAGTGGAAGCCCGTGGACGGCAGCGACCCGACCTCGGCGATCCGCAGACCCGCCTTGGCGCAGAGGCCGGCGAAGTCGTCCCTCGTCCGCTCCATCCCCTGACCGTTGACGAGCAGGCCCAGGTCGGTGAGGTAGGTGGTGGGGCTCTGCCCGGGCTGCACGGTGTCCGGCATCAGGTGGTCGACGAGCAGGATGCGTCCCTGTTCCCTGGCGGCGCGGGCACAGTTGCGCAGGATCACCGCGGCATGCTCGTCGTCCCAGCCGTGGATCACGCTCTTGAGCAGGTAAAGGTCGCCATCGCGCGGTACCTCCGAGAAGAAGTCTCCCGTTTCGATCCGGCAGCGGGCCGTCAGACCTGCCGCTTCCAGGTTCTGCTCGGCCGCGTCGACGCCGGACGGGCTGTCGAAGAGCACCCCGCCCAGCCGGGGGTGCGCGGCCAGGATCTCGACGAGCGACGTCCCGTCGCCACCGCCGACATCGACGACCGTCCGGAACCGGCCGAAGTCGTACGCGCCGGCCAGCACCCTGGCGACTCCCCGGGTGCCCTGGCTCATCGCGGCGTTGTACAGCTCGGACAGCTCCGGTTGGGACGACAGGTAGCCGAAGAAGTCGATCCCGAACGCCTCGTCGAAGGCCGGGCCGCCGGTGCGCAGGCTGAACTCGAGGTTCTGCCACGCGCTCGTCATCGTCGGATCGGTCAGCATCCGGGCCAGCGGGTACATCGATCCCGGCCGGTCGCTGCGGAACAGCGCGCCCACGGGGGTGACGGTGAACCGGCCGGGGCGGGGCTCGGCGAGCAGGTCGAGCGCGGCGAGCGCACGCAGCAGCCGCAGCATCGGGCCCTCCTGGAAGCCGTACTCGGCGGCGACACCGGCCGCGTCCCGTTCCTCGTCGCCGATCGCGTCGGGCAGCCGCAGCCGGACCGCGAGCGCGACCACGTGCGTCGCCATCCCGCCGAACACCAGCCGCAGCACGGCCGGCCACGGGGAGCTCGCAGCGCTATCCACGGGCGAGTCCCGCCCGGATCGCCCGCTCGACCGGGACGTACTGCCCGTCGGCGCGGTCCAGGTCGAACTCGCCGGTCGGTTGCAGCGAGGGCTGGGCCATGAACCGGGGGCTGGTGCCGGTGTTGGTGATCGGCGTGTGCACCAGGAACGGATGGCAGAGGTAGGCGTCGCCCGCTCGCCCGGTGGCCATCGCGAGGGGGCGGTCCGCGCCCACGTCGCGGCAGGCGAGGTAGGTCCCCTCGGCGCCGTAGGGCTCCAGCAGGGGCGGCACGTCCAGGTGCGAACCGACCCGGATCAGCGTGGGCGCGTCACGCTCGCCGGTGTCGGAGTAGAGGAGCAGCACCAGCAGGGCCCGGCCGCGCGACACCAGGTTGCTGCGGAAGATCCGGTCGTAGTCCGGCGGCACGAGCGGGAGCTCGCCCTCCCAGTCCTGACCGCTGCTCATGGCGGCCACGCCCTCAGGGCTGAGGAAGCTGGCGTCGATGTGCCAGCCGTAGTCCTCGGCCTGTTCCGGATCGCGGTCCACCGGGAAACGAATCGGGAACGTCCCGACCATGTCCAGCGGTCGCCACCGGCCCGCACCGACGAGCTGGTCGTACGCCTCGACCAACGCCGGGGTGTTGGCGCTCCGCACGAACGCGTCGTCGCCCCGCAGACCGAGCCGGACGACCTCCCTGGTCCAGGTCGAGCTGTCGTCGGGATCCACGTCGAGTTGCTTCCAGAGCAGATTGCGGCACTCGGCGGCGAGCGCGGCGGGGAAAGCGTTCGGCACCCGGACGAAGCCGTCGGCGACGAAGCTCTCGATCTGCTCGGCTGTCAGCATGCGCCCCTCCTCATGAAACTCCCTGCCGGACCGGTTATATCCTGACGGCGCCGACGGTAGGCAGTTCCCGCGGAAGACTAGCGATTCCACCAGAGGTGCGGTCAGGCCCGTTGTCGGGTGATCTCGTACAGCGTGATCGAGGCGGCGACCGTCGCGTTCAGCGAACTCGCCGACCCGACCATGGGGATCCGGAGCACCACGTCGCAGTTGTTGGCCCAGAAACTGCTCATTCCGCTTGTCTCGTTGCCGACGACGACCGCGGTCGGCCCGGTGAAGTCGTGATTCCAGATGTCGGTGACCGCGTCCTCACTCGTACCGACGAGCGTCATCGCGTCGATCGTCCGCAGCCATTCCAGCACGGCGGTCGGCGTCTCGGCCCGCACCGCCGGAACGGCGAACAGTGAGCCGCGGCTGCCCCGAACCGTCTTCGGGTCGTAGAGGTCGGCCGCCCGGCCCGCGACGATCACCCCGTCGATGCCCAGCGCGTCGGCCGAGCGCAGGAGCGAGCCCACGTTGCCCGGACTGATCGGACGGTCGAGCACCACCAGAACGCCGTTCGGGCGTACGCGGATCCGGGTGAGGTCGTCCGGAGGGATCGCGACGACGGCGATCAGCTCGGTGGTGTCCTCGTCCTTTTCCGCGAGCTCGTGCAGCAGCTCCGGGGACAGCCGGATCACCTCGTCGGCGACCTGCCCCCTGACCAGGTCACGCGCCCACTGCGATCTCACGTTCCCCGCGTGCAGCAGTGCCCGGATCCGCCAGTGGTGCGCGATCGCCTCGTTGATCGGGCGTACGCCCTGCACCAGGAACTCACCCAGCCGGTGCCGCGTGTTCCGGTTGGTCAGCAGCGCCTCCCACTGCTGGAATCTGGCGTTGCGCCGCTCCAGCCGGGCCTCCACGCCACGCCTCCGCGGCCCTTCTCCGATCTTGGACATGGCTGAGACCCTTCCCACGAACCCGGCTTGCGTGCCCTGCGGCGGGACAATCATGCCGGTCGTCCGCGCGGGCCGGCGGGCCGGGGACAAGTGTCGGCGTCGGCCGGGGTGGCACCCGCCGTCTTCTCGGCGGCGGCCCCGAGCCCGACGCCGGCGAACGCATCGTGCTCCGTCGGCGGGAAATACCACACGAAGATCCGTTCCACATCTAGGTGGAATTCCAGACTAGTTGCGATGCGGCCATCATAGAGTCGTGGTCCGGTGAACGAAGGCCGGGGCGGCTCCGAGCTGCGGTGATGATCAACATGAATTGTGAGGAGGAGAATTCATGCGGACACCGGACATGTTCATCGGCGGTGTCGGGACGTTCATTCCGCCGCGGGTGAGCGTCGACTGGGCAGTCGCCCGGGGCCTCTATTCGGCCGAGGACGCCGAGGCGCACGAACTCGTCGGCGTCGCGGTCGCGGGCGACATGCCTCCCCCCGAGATGGCACTCCGGGCCGCACAGCAGGCGGTCAAGCGGTGGGGCGGGTCGCCGAAGGAGTTCGACCTGCTGCTGTACGCCAGCACGTGGCACCAGGGACCGGACGGCTGGCCGCCGCAGTCGTACCTGCAACGGCATCTGGTGGGTGGCGACCTGCTCGCCCTGGAGATCCGGCAGGGCTGCAACGGTCTGTTCAGCGCGATGGAGCTCGCCGCCAGCTACCTCACCGCCGTTCCGGAACGCACGAGCGCCCTGCTCGTCGCGGCGGACAACTACGGCACGCCGCTGATCGACCGCTGGTCGATGGGACCCGGCTTCATCGGTGGCGACGCCGCCTCGGCCATCGTGCTGACCAAACAACCGGGGTTCGCCCGGCTGCGTTCGGTGTGCACACGGACGATGACGACCGCCGAAGCCCTGCACCGCGGCGACGAGCCGCTGTTCCCGCCCAGCATCACGGTCGGCCGCACCACGGACTTCAGCGCCCGGATCGGCCAGCAGTTCGCCAGCCGCAGCCCGGCGGCCGCAGCCATGGCCGACGTGCCGCAGCGGGTCGTCGAGCTGGTCGACCAGGCGCTGGCGGAGGCCGAGATCGGGATCGGCGACATCGCCCGGGTCGGGTTCATGAACTACTCCCGCGAGGTGGTCGAGCAGCGGGTGATGACGATGTGGGACCTACCGATGTCGCGCTCGACCTGGGAGTACGGTCGCGGGATCGGGCACTGCGGCGCCAGCGACACCATCCTGTCCTTCGATCACCTGGTGCGCACGGGGGAGCTCCGGCCCGGCGACCACATGTTGATGCTGGGCACCGCACCCGGCGTCGTGCTGTCCTGTGTCATCGTCCAAGTCCTCGAATCGCCAGCCTGGACGAAGTGACGCCGGGAAGCCGGGCCGGAGCGTCCAGGTGCCCGCCGGCACCTGGACGCTCACCCCGAGGGCGGGTGGTGCACGTCGCCTACTTCTGGTCGCGGCGCAGGATCAGATAGCAGACCCCGTCCTCGTTGACGAACTCGTCCAGCAGCGGCGTCAGGCCGGCCTCGACGGCCAACGAGGAGATCACGTCGACGCCGTGGAAGGAGAGGAAACCCTTGAACTCGACCGGGTTCGCCGTCAGGTACCGCTCCGCGTAGAAGTGGAAGAAGCTGCGCGTCGACGCGCCGATGTCGAGGAAGTTGACCCCGAACCTGCCGCCGGGCCGCAGGATCCGGGCGATCTGACGGAAGTAGTGGAAGAACTCGAAGACGTTGAGGTGAATGAACACGTTCAGCGAGAAGCCCGCGTCGAACTCCGCCGACGGCAAGGCCGCCAGGTAGTCGTTGTCGATGTGGTGGTAGTCGACGTTGGCATGGTCCTGGCAGGTGACTCGTGCCTTGTCCAGGAAGGATCGGCTGACGTCGGTGCACAGCATCCGGCGCACCGAAGGCGCGAGGACGTTGGCCATGATCCCCTCGCCGCTGCCGATCTCGAAGATCGACGACTCCGGGGTGATCCCGAGGCGCTCGGCGATCCACTTCGCCCGGTCGACGCGGTCCTGCAGGTACTCGTCGCGGGGCTGGGTGCCGGCGAGCTGGATCTGCATCTCGTCCGGCGTCTGCCACTCCCAGACCATGTTGAGGTCGCCCATGCTCCGCAGCGGCGGCTTGGGGCCGGTGGCGGGTGTTCCTTGCGCGTTGCTCATCAGACCTCGCTCACGGTGTCCTGGGTGATTTCCTTACGTTGCGGCCCTCGGCCGGCCACCAACCCGGCGACGTCGGAGGCGGTCAGCTCACCCTCGCGGGCCAGGGTGACGAGCAGGTCGGCGACCTGCACGGCGGTCGGCGCGGCGCCGACGGACTCGCTGAGCTCGATCGCCCGACGCCGGTACCGGTGGTCGAACAGCACCTCACCGATGGCCTTGTCGATCGCGTCGCGGTCGATCAGCAGCCCGGGCAACGTCTTGGTCGCTCCCTGCGGATCCAGCCGCCGACCGTAGATCTGCCCGTCGAAGTTCAGCGCGAGTGACAGCTGCGGCACCCCCATGGCGATGCCGTTCATCAGGCAGTTCGCGCTGCCGTGGTGGATGAGCAGGTCGCAGTCGGGCAGGATCAGTTCGAGTGGGCAGTTGCGCAGGACCCGGACATTCGGTGGCAGCGTGCCCATCGCGTCCACCTCGGACAGCGCCGCCGTGAGCACCACCTCGGTGGCCAGTTGCGCCGCGGTCTCGACCGCCTGCCGAAGGGCCGGCAGCCGCTCGCCGAACACCCCCGTCGCGGAGTTGCCCCACACCACGCACACCCGCTTGCCCTTGACCGGGCCCAACAGCCAGGGGTCGACGTCCTGGGATCCGTTGAAGGGGTGGTATCGGATGGGTATCCGCAGCGCGTCGCCCATGGGTGGAATGGTCACGTCCGGCGACGGATCGACGGCGTACTTGATGTCGCGCCGGGTCCACTGCACGCCGTACTTCTCGAAGCAGGACAGGGGATCCCCCGCCATCATGTTGAGCCCCGGCTCGGTCTCCACCGTGCCGATGAAGCCCGGCCCGAAGAAGACGCTGGGTACGTCGTTCAATATGCCGACCAGCGCCCCCTCGACTGCCATGATGTCGTACACCACCAGGTCGGGACGCCAGGACGCGGCGTAGTCCACGGCGTTGTCGAAGCTGCGCTGGACCGCGGCGATGGACCTCTTCCAGAAGTCGCTCAGCATGCCGGTGTCGAAATCGCGCACGGAGCCGAGCGCCTCACCGGTGAAGGGATGCAGCGGCAGCGGCATCTCCCCGCTCTGCGGCGGGGTGTTGATCGCCAACGACCAGTAGGCCAGCCGGGCGCTTTCCATCATGTCGGCGGAGTCGAGCATCGACACCGGCATCAGGCCGGTCGCCTGGACCCCCGAGACCTGCTGGGGCGGGCAGGCGACCCGGACCTCGTGCCCGGCCGCCCGGAACGCCCATGCGAGCGGAACCATGCACATGTAGTGTCCAGCCCAGTTGGACACGGTAAACAGAATCCGCATCGGAACCTTTCCCTAGCGCCGTACCTGCACGGGTCGCTTGTTCACGTGCCGAGCCCGATCACCACACAAGCGCGAATCGACCGGCCCGGCGCGACAGGCTCCGCTGCGGTCGGCGGCTGCCCGACCGAGAGTAGCGGACCTGGACTAGCGTTTTCCCCACACCTGATCTTCGGCGGCAAGGAAACGCCTGGCATATGCATCAACCATTCTTCGCTCTGGGTCAGGAACTGTCGCGGCACCGTACGAAATCGTTGCGGAGGTCGTCGTTCAGGACACCCCGTCGTCCACCAGGCGGGTCGGATCGAGCGAGTTCATGAACGAACGCAGGGCGTCGAGATGGGTCGCGGGCTTGTCCCAGCCGAGCTCGGCGCACCAGGCGATCAGGTCCGTCAGCTCCTGGGTGGCGCGCGCCTTCTCCTCGGCCGACAGGCTGGCGACCGAGAGATCCTGCGGCCACTGCACGACGTTGGCCAGGTCCACCTCCAGCCCCTCGGTACGCGCGAACTCGAGCACGTTGCGCAGGTCCCACAGGTTGTGCCGCTGCGGGGACACCTGGAGCCAGACGTCGAAGTCGGACCGGAGCAGGCGCAGGTTGGCCACGAAGTCCGCCCACTTCCCGCCGGCCCGGATGTATTCGAACACCTCGCCGACGCCGTCGCAGGAAGCCCCGATGCCCACGCTCTTGAAGTGCCGTAGGAGCTTTATCGCGTTGTCCGGGGAGACGGTCAGGTTCGAGTTGTACTGGATGTCGACGTTGTGCGCGTTCCCGGTTTCCACGAGCAGCTCGAGCATGGCGAAATGCCCCGGTTGCAGGAAGGGTTCGCCACCCGCGAAGTACAGCTTGCGGATCAGGTGCGCATTCTCCCGCAGCGTCGCCCACAACTCGTCGTCGTCGCGGTACGGGTCGATGACCGCGGACGACCACGACGGGCGTTGCTTGGCGCCCCAGGAGGAACTCACCGGGTAGGTGCACATGACGCACCGCAGGTTGCAGAGGTTGCCGAACCTGATGTCGAGAAAGAACGGGAACTCCTCGACCGTGCCGTCCGCGGCGGTACGGGCGGCGAGCGCATCGAGGTCGTACTCCTGGTGGAACCGGCGGTTGACGTTCTGCCGGTAGGACTGGGCGCCGTGGTCCTCCCGGAAGTAGCAGTACTTGCACGCCTCCACGCGCTCGCCACCGAGCATCGCCAGCCGGGTCCGCTTCATGTTGGGGCTGTTGAACGCCTCCCGGATGCCCATCACGCGGTCCGGGTTGTCCTTGGCGTACCGCGAGCCCGGGGAGCAACCGATCGCGTCGTCGTTCAGCGCGAACGCCGGCTCCTCCTGCTCGTCGTACAGCTCCGTGTGGTACATCGAGTCGTCGACGCAGCACCGGCCGTAGACGCCGTCGATGGAGGCGCAGAGGTGGATCCACGGCAGCACGCACGCGGTCTGATCGGCCGTCGGGGACGGGGTGGCGTGGCTGTCGCCCGGAACGCTCATCGGATGCCCCCCGAGCTCACCATCGCCAGTGCTCCTCGTGCGCGAAACGCAGCGTGTCGATCTCCGGCCGGTCCACCCAGTGCCGGAGCGACTCGGCCGGCTGATAGTCGAACGGCTCCTCGTCGCCGAACTGCGGCTCGTTCGCCCGCATCTGGATGCAGGACCGCAGGACCTGCTGTTTGAGCCCGATGTACTCCGCGCTGTGCGGGCCCAACTGCCATTCCACCTCGGCCGGCCGGTACTCGAAGTAGATGACCCGGCGCTGCTTCCCGACCACCGCGGGCGCCCCGTGCAGCGTGAGAATGTTGTGCAGCAGGAGGTCCCCCGGCTGCATCACGGCTGGCACCGCCCCCGTGGTGTCCCATTCGCTCGCGTTGAGCTGGTCCGCGGTGGCGGTCAACCGGTCGTCGCCCCAGTAGTTCGACTCCGGGATGCACCAGACGCAGTTGTCCTCGGGGGCGGGGTCGAGGTAGATCCCGGCGTCGATGACCCGGCCCGCACCGGTGACGCCGACCGCGTTGTCGTAGAGCCCAGCGTCGCGGTGCCAGGCCAGCCTGGGCGCTCCGGCGGGTGTCTTGAAGACCATGCTGTCCCAGGTCGGGATCAGATTCGGTCCGACCAACTGCTCCATGATCCGCAGCAGCAACGGATGACCGGCCAGCATGGCGATGGGTCGGGCCTTGTCGACGACGTACTCGATCCGCACCGGCGCGGCGCCCGGCTGGTCGGGCTCCAACGTCCAGACGGTGTCCTCCATGGACCGGGTCGACCACGCCCGGTCGATCAGGGCCCGGCCGGCCTCCTGGACGTCGGCCAGCTCCTGCGGCGTGAGCAACCCGCGGACGACCAGGACACCCTGCCGGCGAAAGGCCGTGACGTGCTCGGGCAGCAGCCCCGTCCGCCGGATGTCGCATTCCGCGATCCGGTTGACGACACGCAGGTCTCCGACGGAATCCATCAGTCCACACCCTTCTGATCAGCGGTCGCGGGCCCGGCGGCGCGGTCCGCGACGAAGTACCAGTCCTGCTCCAGGGCCGTGGTGAGCGCGGCGCGGCTCAGCGCCCGCCCGCCCGCGAGCCACGCCGGCAGGGTGAACACCTGGTAACCCAGCTCCTCCACCAGCAGTGACCACAGGTCGTCCGTCGTCGTGCCGTACTCCCGCATGACGGCGTCGCCGCCGTGCTCGAAGACGATCACCGGCCGACCACGCCGCAACGTGTCGCGCGCCCCCCGCAGGGCCAGCACCTCGCCCCCCTCGATGTCGATCTTGATCAGGTCGACACGTACGTCCGCGGGAATGACGTCGTCCAGGCGCACCGTGTCCACGGTGATCTCGTGCAGCGTCTCCGCCGGCCGGTCGTAGGGACGCCGGCGCAGGCCGCTGTAGCCGGGGTTGGACACCACGTGCACGAAGCTGTGCCGGCCCGCGGCGTCGGCGGCTGCCGCCCTGACGACCGTGACCGACGGCAGCCGGTCTGCCAACTCGTCGGCGAGTGCGGGCAACGGTTCGACGGCGAAGTGGTTGCCCTCCGGCGCCACCCGGACCAGGTGCTGGGTGATCTCGCCGACGCCGGCACCGAGGTCCACCGACACGGCCGTCCGGCCGCAGACCCGCTCGATGATCTCGACGGTGAGTCGGTCGTAGTCCTCGTTGCGTTGGGCGGGGTCGGCCGCCAGGGAGCCGCTCACGCCGGCCGGGTCCGTCCGATGCCCAGTCGCGGGCTCGTCATCAGGTACAGGCCGGTCTCCGGGTCGAACAGCTCGAGCCCGTCGATCTTGTTCAGCCCCTCGCTGACCGGCGCCTTGGGAACACCGGCCTCCGCCATCCGGCGGGCCTGCTCGGCGGCGAGGAAGAGCTGGCCGACCGAGTTGCCGGCGTCGGCCGCCGGTAGCTGCGGCGGAACCGAGCGACCGGCCATGGCGTCGCTCACGTCGGCGAGCCCGGCGATCAGCTGGGCGAACGCCTTGGCGCCGTCGACCCGTTCGAACTCGTCCTCGTCGTGCTCGCCGATCAGCCGGTCGGCGAGGGCGAAGTAGTTCGCCTTGCCGGCCTGCTGCTGGTAGACGGCCGCGACCAGGGTGAACAGGCGCTCGAAGGCGTTGCGGTAGAGCGTCTCGTAGAACCCGTAGGCCTGCTCCTCCTCGACGTCGCCGTTGACGATGCCCAGGATCGACGCCGACGCGAGCATGCCGCTGTAGAGCGCGAGGTGCACGCCGGTCGACAGCAGCGGGTCCAGGAAGCAGGCGCTGTCGCCCGCGGCGAAGTAGCCGGGGCCGCAGAAGCTGTCGGACACGTACGAGAAGTCCTGCTCGACCCGGACACCCGGCTGGTACGTCCCGGTCGCCACCAGGCTCCGCACCGTCGGCGACTCCTCGACGAGCGCGGCGAGCATGTCCTCGAGTGAGTCGTGTTCGCTGCGTCGTTCGAGGAAGCGCTTCTGGTGACACACGAACCCGACGCTGTAGCGGTTGCCCCGCAGCGGGATGACCCAGTACCAGCCGTCCGGCGCGCCGACCACGTTGATGCCGCCCTGCGGCGAGTTGGGCAGCAGTGATCCGCCGTCCCAGTAGCCCCAGATGGCGACGTTCTTGAACGTGTCGTTCGCCCGTCGGTGCTTGAAGTGGCGGGCGGGGATCATGCCGGCCCGGCCGGAGGCGTCCACGACGAAGTCGAACTCGGTGGTGCGCCGCTCGCCGCTGTCCGGCTCGGTCCACTCCGCGGCCACCGCGCGGTCGCCGTCGAAGATCACCCGCTTGACCTCGGCGTTCTGGATGACCGTGGCGCCCTGTTTGGCGGCGTTGTTCAGCAGCACGTGGTCGAAGTCGTCGCGGTCCACCTGCCAGGACCTGACTCCGGGACCGAAGATCTCGGTCCAGTCGATGGCCCAGTCCTCCTTGCCCCACCGCAGCAGCACACCGTTCTTCTGGGTGTAGCCGCGGGCGTCGACGTCGCTCAGCGCGCCGACGAAGTCGACGATGGTCCGGCACGAGGACGCGATCGACTCGCCGATGTGGTAGCGCGGGAAGGTCTCCTTCTCCAGCAGGGTCACCGACAGTCCCGCGCGCGCGAGCAGTGCCGCGGCGGTCGATCCGGCCGGACCGCCACCGATAACCAAGACCGTGCTGACCATGAGGCTCCCAATCGATGAGGAGGACGGGACGTGATCCTTCTATTGAGAACATCACCGTACGACGTGTCCAGATTGGCGTTCTACGATCACCGGGAAGGTCTAGTGGGAGCGCTAGTGTGATGCGCCCGAAGTGATCTACGATGGGGCTGGTTGACCGTCTGGCGTCAACCCGATCCCAGCCTGCTCGGCCCGGAATAGGGTGCTCGCCGAATTGCTGGGCGAAACCCTCGAATTGGTCGGCTGTCGGCTGTCGGGGGGCTTGGTGTGCGCCGCGCCGGGCACTGTCTTCCAGACATTAATGCGCATGGAGGGTTCGTGAAGATACTCTTTCTGCCGGGGCCGGTGAAATCGAACGTATTCGGGGTGGGCGCCCTGGCCGTCGCCGCACGGGTGTGCGGCCACGAGGTCATCGTCGCGTCCACCGTGGAGGGCGCCGCCGCGGCGACGGGCATCGGCCTGCCCGCCGTGACGACGAGTGAGCTGACGCTGACCCAGCTGCTGACCACCGACCGCGCCGGCAACGCGCTGGAGTTTCCCACCGACCCCGCCGAGTTGCCGACCTTCGTCGGCCACATGTTCGGCCGCCTGGCCGCCGTCAACCTCGGCCCGACGCGCGACCTCGTCACCGGCTGGCGGCCGGACGTCCTGGTGAGCGGGCCGCACGCCTACGCCGGCCCGCTGCTGGCCGCCGAGTTCGGCCTGCCGTGCGCGCGGCACCTGCTCACCGGGACCCCGATCGACCGCGACGGCACGCACCCCGGTGTCGAGGACGAGCTCAAGCCCGAGCTGAGCGCGCTCGGCCTCGACCGGGTGCCCGACTTCGACCTGGCGATCGACATCTTCCCGGCCAGCATCCGGCCCGCGGGCGGACCGGTGCAGCCGATGCGGTGGACGCCCACCAGCGAGCAGCGGCCCGTGGAACCGTGGATGGTCACGCCGGGGGACCGGCGCCGGGTGCTGCTGACCGCGGGCAGCCTGGTCACGCCGACGCACGGCATGGACCTGTTGTGGAACCTCGTGACCGCGCTCGCGGACCTGGACGTCGAACTGGTCGTCGCCGCCCCGGAGGAGGTCGGCGCGCTGGTCCGGAAGATGCCCGGGGTGGCGCACGCGGGCTGGGTTCCGCTGGACATGGTCCTGCCCACCTGCGCCCTGATCGTGCATCACTCCGGCACGATGACCGCGCTCACCGCCATGCAGGCCGGTGTCCCGCAGCTGATCATCCCGCAGGAGCGCCGGTTCGTGGACTGGGCCGGGATGCTGGCGACCAAGGGCATCGCGATCAGCCTGCCGCCCGGTGCGGACACCGAGGACGCCCTCGCGGATGCGGCCCGCAGGCTGCTGACCGAGCCGGCCTACGCCACGGCCGCGCGTGCCCTGGCCGACGAGATCGCCGAGCTGCCCCTGCCGGTCACCGTCCTCGACGTGCTGCGGGACCTGGCCGGGAAGGCGCGGTGATCTCTGGGGATTTCTTGGACCGTCCCGCCCTACAGTCGGTGCCGAATCCCGTCCGCCCTGGCGAAAGGGGAGTTCATGTGACGACCGAGCCGGATCGATCTCGATACCTCTACCGACAGATGCGTCTCATCCGGGAGTTCGAGGAGCACTGCCTCGAAATGGCCGTCGCCGGGACGATCGTCGGTGGTATCCACCCCTACATCGGTCAGGAGGCCGTCGCGGTGGGCGTGAGCGCCCACCTGCGAGAGGACGACGTCATCACCAGCACCCACCGTGGGCACGGCCACGTGCTCGCGAAGGGCGCCGATCCGAAGCGGACCCTGGCCGAGCTGTACGGCGCGAGCACGGGCCTCAACCGGGGGCGTGGCGGGTCGATGCACGCCGCCGACGTGGGGCTGGGCGTCTACGGCGCGAACGGGATCGTGGGCGCGGGCGCACCCATCGCGGTGGGCGCGGCCTGGGCAGCCCGGCGTCAGGGCCGTGACCAGCAGGTGGCCGTGGCGTACTTCGGCGATGGCGCACTCAGCCAGGGCGTGGTGCTCGAGGCCTTCAACCTGGCGGCGCTGTGGTCGCTGCCGGTGCTGTTCGTCTGCGAGAACAACGGGTACGCCATCAGCCTGCCGGTCGACCGGGGCCTGGCGGGCGACCCGGTGCGCCGGGCGGCCGGGTTCGGCCTGACCGCCGAAGCGGTGGACGGGATGGACGTGGAGGCGGTCACCGAGGCCGCGGGGCGGGCGGTGGCCGCCTGCCGGGCCGGTGGGGGACCGCACTTCCTCGAGTGCGCCACCTACCGGTTCCGTGGTCACCACACGGTGGAACACCTGATGGGCATCAACTACCGCGACGAGGCCGAGGTGGCCAGCTGGACGGAACGTGACCCGCTGGCGCGCCAGCGGGCGCGGCTCGCGCCGGCGGTCGCCGACGAGGTCGACGCGGAGATCGCCGCGCTGATCGCCGAAGCCGTCGCGTTCGCCGGATCGAGTCCCGGGTCCGACCCGCGCGACGCTCTGGACTACCTGTACGCCGGCACGGCGCCGACGCGGCCGGGAGCGTGATCCGATGCCGACTCTGTCCTACATCGCAGCGCTGAACCAGGCCCTGCGCGACGAGATGGCCCGTGACGAACGGGTGTGCATCTTCGGCGAGGACGTCTGCCTGGGCCTCACCGGCATCACCAAGGGGCTGGCCGAGGCGCACGATGGCCGGGTGGTGGACACGCCGCTGTCCGAGCAGGCGTTCACCAGCCTGGCCACCGGGGCCGCCATCGCCGGCCAGCGTCCCGTCGTCGAGTTCCAGATCCCGTCCCTGCTGTACCTGGTGTTCGAGCAGATCGCCAACCAGGCGCACAAGTTCTCGCTGATGACCGGCGGCCAGGCCAGCGTCCCGGTCACCTATCTGGTGCCCGGCTCCGGGTCCCGGTCGGGCATGGCCGGGCAGCACTCCGACCACCCGTACAGCCTGCTCGCGCACGTGGGGGTCAAGACCGCGGTGCCGGCGACGCCCAGCGACGCGTACGGCCTGCTGCTGTCGGCGATCCGGGAGCCGGATCCGGTCGCCGTGTTCGCGCCGACCCTGCTGATGGGCACGTCCGAGGAGATCGACGGTGACCTCGACGCCGTGCCGCTGGGCAGTGCCCGTACGCACCGGGAGGGCACCGACGTCACGGTGGTCGCCGTGGGCCATCTGGTCCCGGTCGCCCTCCAGGTGGCCGCCGACCTGGCCGGTGAGGCGTCGGTCGAGGTCATCGACCCGCGCACGGTCTACCCGGTCGACTGGGAGACCCTGGGCAAGTCGATCAGCCGGACCGGTCGGTTGGTGGTGATCGACGACTCGAACCGGATGTGTGGTTTCGGCGCCGAGATCGCGGCGACCGCGGCGGAGGAGTTCGGCCTGGCGGTACCGCCGAAGCGGGTGTCCCGGCCCGACGGCGCAGTGATCCCGTACGCCCTGAACCTGGACCACGCGCTGCTGCCCGACGCCCTCGAACTCACCAAGGCCATCCGGGCCGTGCTGCGTCGGTAGCTGCTGTAAGGGTATCGGACGCGGTGTTGAAGGAGAGAGGTCGGCACATGACATCGGGACGCCCGCGGGTGGCGACCGTCACGGTGACCACCAACGAGAGCAAGTGGCTGCGTCGCTGCCTGGGGGCGCTTGTCGACAGTGACACCGAAGGATTCGATCTTGACGTGCACCTGATCGACAACGCCTCCACCGACGGCAGCGCGGAGCTGGTCGCGCGGGAGTTCCCGAGCGTGAAGATCACCCGAAATCCCACCAACCTCGGGTTCGCCGGCGCCAACAACGTCGGCATCCGGGCCGCGCTCGCCGCCGGCGCCGACTACGTGTTCCTGGTCAACCCGGACACCTGGACCCCGCCACGGCTCGTCCGGGCGATGGTCGAGTTCGCCGAGCGCTGGCCGGAGTACGGCATCGTCGGCCCGCTGCAATACCGCTACGACGCCGAGTCGACCGAGCTCGTCGAGTTCAACGACTGGACCAACACGGCGCTCTGGCTGGGCGAGCAGCACGCGTTCGCGGGCGACGGGATGGCTCATCCGTCCCCGGCCGGCAGTCCGCAAGGCCGCGCGCCGAGGACCTTGGAGCACGCGTACGTCCAGGGCGCGGCGCTGTTCGCGCGGGTGGCGATGCTGCGCGAGGTGGGTGTGTTCGATGAGGTGTTCCACACGTACTACGAGGAGGTGGACCTGTGCCGGCGGGCCAGATGGGCGGGCTGGCGGGTGGCCCTCCTGCTCGACGAGGGCCTGCAACACCACGGCGGCGGCGGTGCGGCCACGCGCAGCGCGTACACCCGGGTGCACATGCGGCGCAACCGCTACTACTACCTGCTCACGGACGTGGACTGGCACCCGACCAAGGCGACCCGGCTGGCCGCCCGGTGGCTGGTGGCGGACCTGGTCGGCCGGACCGTGGTCGGCAGGGTGGACCCGATGACCGGGGCCCGGGAAACCCTGGCGGCGGTGCGCTGGCTGGCGGGCCACGCGCCGACCATAGCGGAACGTCGACGCAGTCACCGGGCGTTGCGCGCGGGCCGTACGCCGGCACGGCGTGAGGTGGCGTCGTGACCGGGCCCCGCATCCTCATCTCCGGCAACTTCCACTGGCAGGCCGGGTTCAGTCACACCGTGGAGGGCTACGTCCGGGCCGCCGGCGCGGCGGGCTGCGAAGTCCGGGTCAGCGGCCCGCTGTCGCGGATGGACGACCAGGTGCCCGGGCTCCTGCCCGTCGAGCCGGACCTCGGCTGGGGCACCCACCTGGTGGTGATGTTCGAGGCCCGGCAGTTCCTGACTCCCGAGCAGATCGAACTGGCGACCCGCACGTTCCCCCGGTCGCGCCGCCTGGTCGTGGACTTCGACCTGCACTGGGCCGACGAGCATCCGGAGCTGGGCGTGGACGGCACGGCGGGCAAGTACACCGCCGAGAGCTGGCGCTCGCTCTACAGCGAGCTGAGCGACGTGATGCTACAGCCGAAGCTCACCGGGAAGATGGCCCCGGGAGCGGAGTTCTTCTCGTGCATCGGCATGCCCGAGACCGTGTGCCACCCGTTGACCCTCGGCCGGCAGCGGGACTACGACCTGCAGTACATCGGCAGCAACTGGTGGCGTTGGGAGCCGCTGACGGCCCTGGTGGAGGCGGCGGTGACGCTGCGTCCCGTGCCGCGCATGCGGGTCTGCGGCCGATTCTGGGACGGCGCCACCTCTCCCGGGTTCGAGGACGCGACCACGAGCGTCCCGGGCTGGCTGGCGGAACGCGGCGTCGAGCTCTGCCCGCCGGTGGCCTTCGGGCAGGTGATCCCGGAGATGGGCCGGTCGCTGATCTCACCGGTCCTGGTCCGTCCCCTGGTGGCGGGCACGGGCCTGCTGACGCCGCGCATGTTCGAGACCCTGGCGTCGGGCGCCCTGCCGGCTCTCTCCGCCGACGCGGAGTTCCTCGCCGAGGTCTACGGCGACGAGTGCGCGCCCCTGCTGCTCGGCGACGATCCGGCCACGACGCTCGCCCGCCTCACCACGGACTTCGAGCGGCATGCCCGGATCGTCGGTCGGATCCAGGACCGGGTGCGGGAGGAGTACGGCTACCCCCGCGTCCTGCGGAACCTGCTGGCCTTCTTCGGGTAGGGGGTTCGGGGCGTGGCCGGGCCGGCTATCCCCAGTCCATCCACGGGCGGGGCTCGGGGTCGGCGACCTCGGCCGGCGCGCTCATGAACACCAGCACGTACGCGCGCCGAGGCTGGTCGGTCAGGTTCGGGCCGGCGTAGTGCGGGGTCCGGAAGTCGTGCACCACCGCGCCCCCGGGCGCCAGCGGGCAGGCGACCGCGCTGGTCGGGTCGACGTCGTCGGTCATCAGGCCACGGATGCGGTCGTCGTTGTCGATGTGGTGGTGCGGGAGCACCGGACCGCGGTGGCCCCCCGGCAGGTAGTGCAGGCAGCCGCTCTCGACGGTGGCCTCGTCCAGGGTCGTCCAGATGCTCAACCCGCGCCGCCTCCACCGGGGATCCATGTAGGCCTCGTCCTGGTGCCATGGCGTCGGAGCGCCGTATCGCGGCGGCTTCAGGATGGCGTGCCCGTAGAACTCGAGCTCTTCCTCGGCCATATCGAGAAAGGCTGCCGCAATTGACCGGCACCGCGCGAAGTGCGGGCTATCCAGCAACTCCGGTACGTATTTCTCCGGCTTGATGATCTGCGGCAGCAGTGGCGGCCCTTCGCGGTCGCGTTGGCCGGCGATATCGTAGAAGTCCTCCGCGCCCGGGGTCGCGCGTCGGACGAAAAGCCGGTCGTAGGCCTGGCGCAGCCACGCCACCTCCGACTCGCTCGCGACCTGCGGGAGTATCGCGAACCCACGACTGCGGAACTCCTCCCGGTCACGGTGGTCTATGGTGCCCACCAGTTCCATCGCGTCCATGCCGTCTCCTTCAAGGGATGACCTCGACAGTCACGATATGGGTGCGGCACCCGACAGTCATCACCCCAGGTCAGGATTAGGGAACGGCCTAGAGTCTGCGGACAAGTCGAATGTCGCCACCCGTTGTGTCACACTCGCCGTGTCCCTTTTCGAGCGGAAGCAGCCATTCATGACCCGACACCACGCCGTCCTCCCGGGCGGCGGCACCTCGCGCGCCCTCCTCGCGTGGGCGCGGCCCACCGCGCGGACGGCCCCCGGCGGCGGCGCGCTCCGGCACGTGACGTCACGCGGTCGACGTGCTGTCACCGGCGTTCGAGTGGTGCTCCCGCTGCCGCCCGAGCGCCGGGGCTGACCGTGCCGACGGCGATCGTGGTGGGTGCCGAGGGCCAGGACGGGGTGTTGTTGAGCCGGCTGTTGCGGGCCCACGACTACCGGGTGATGCCGGTGGGCCGGCACGGCCCGGTCGACATCGTCCGGCCCGACGACGTGGCCGAACTGGTGGCCGAGCTGCGACCGGACGAGATCTACCTGCTGGCAGCGGTGCAGAACTCCGCGCAGGACCCGGTCGCCGATCCGGTGGAGCTGGCACACCGGTCGTACGCCGTCAACACGTTGGCCGTGGTGCACTTCCTGGAGGCCGTCGAGCGGCACAGCCCGGCGACCAGGGTGTTCTACGCCGCCTCCTCGCACGTCTTCGGCAGGCCGGACACGCCGGTACAGGACGAGACCACGCCGCTCCGACCGACCTCCGTCTACGGCATCAGCAAGGCGGCCGGTCTGCTGCACTGTCGTTCCTACCGGGCGCGGGGGGTGTTCGCCTCGGTCGGCATCCTCTACAGCCACGAGTCCCCGCTCCGCCGCCCCGGCTTCGTGTCCCGCAAGATCGTGGACGCCGTGGTCCGCATCCAGCGCGGCGAGGCGTACCGGCTCGTGCTCGGCGGCCTGGCGGCCGAGGCGGACTGGGGCTACGCGCCGGACTACGTGGATGCGATGAGGCGGATCCTCGGCCTGGCGACAGCGGACGACTACGTGGTCGCCTCGGGGGTGCGGCGCACCGTCCGCGAGTTCGCGGAGACCGCCTTCGCGGCGGCCGGGCTGGACTGGCGCGAGCACGTCGAGGAGAACGCCGCGGTGCTCACCCGGCCGAGCGTGCCGTTGGTCGGCGACGCGAGCCGGTTGCGGGCCGCGACCGGCTGGCGCCCGAGCGTCGACTTCGCCGGCATGGTGCGGGCCCTGCTGCGGGCGGCGGGCGCCGACCTGGTCGGGACGGGCCAGGACGGATAGCCGACCGGTCCGTGGGCGCCGCTTGTTGGGCCTGGTCGGCTGGTCCGACTCCCGGCGTTGCAGTCGATCGATAACGGACCCTTTAGTAGGGAAATCACGGGACAGACTTCGGTACGGTCGAAGAACCAGTCGCCTCCACTGCCGGAGTCCATCGTGAACCACGTTCCTGTCGCGGTCCGAACATCCAGGATCGACTCGTGAAAGCGCTGGTATTGGCGGGTGGAATCGGCTCGCGAATGCGCCCGATCACCCACACGTCAGCGAAGCAGCTCATTCCGGTCGCGAACAAACCGGTCCTCTTCTACGGTCTGGAAGCAATTCGCGACGCCGGGATCCGGGAAGTCGGCATCATCGTCGGCAGCACCGCGCCGGAGATCGAGCGGGCGGTCGGTGACGGCTCGCAGTTCGGCTTGAAGGTGACCTACCTGCCGCAGGACGCCCCGCGCGGTCTGGGGCACGCGGTCCTGATCGCCCGGGACTTCCTCGGCGACGACGACTTCGTGATGTACCTGGGCGACAACTTCGTCCTCGGTGGCATCAACGACGCGGTCGAGCGGTTCCGCCGGGAACGCCCGCACGCCCAGCTGATGCTGACCAAGGTCAAGGATCCGCACGCCTTCGGCATCGCGACGATGGGCCCGGACGGCCGGGTCGTCGACGTCGAGGAGAAGCCCCGGTATCCCAAGAGCGACCTCGCTCTGGTGGGCGTGTACGTCTTCAGCCCGGTCGTGCACGAGGCGATAGCCGAGCTGAAGCCCTCGTGGCGCAACGAACTGGAGATCACCGACGCCATCCAATGGCTGATCGACCACGACAGGCGTATCGAATCCACCATCATCACCGGATTCTGGAAGGACACCGGCAGCCTCGCGGACATGCTGGAGATGAACCGGTTCATCCTGGAAAGCCTCGACTCCGAGGTGAGTGGCGAGGTCAGTGCGGACACCGAGATCACCGGTCGGGTCGTGATCGGGCCCGGGGCGGTCATCACCGGGTCGCGGATCGTCGGGCCCGTCGTGGTCGGGGCCGGCTCGATCATCCGCAACTCGCAGCTCGGCCCGTTCACGTCGATCGACTGCGACTGCACCGTCATCGACAGCGAGATCGAGCAGTCCATCGTGCTCCGTGGCGCCTTCATCGACGGCATCGGCCGGATCGAGTGGTCGATGATCGGCCGTGAGGCGCGCCTGACCCCGGGCCCGCGCGCGCCGAAGACGTACCGCTTCGTCCTCGGCGACCACAGTGAAGTACGGGTAGGCGTGTAGTGCCGAGGGTCTTCGTGGCCGGTGGCGCCGGCTTCATCGGCTCGCACTACGTGCGGGAGCTCGTCGCCGGGGCGTACGCCGGGTGGCAGGGCTGCGAGGTCACGGTGCTCGACAGCCTCACCTATGCGGGAAACCTCGCGAATCTCGCCGGGGTGCGGGACGCCGTCACCTTCGTCCGCGGTGACATCTGCGACGGTCGACTGCTCGCCGAGGTTCTGCCCGGGCACGACGTGGTGCTGAACTTCGCGGCCGAGACCCACGTCGACCGGTCGATCGCCGACTCGGCCGAGTTCCTGCGGACCAACGTCCAGGGCGTCCAGTCGCTCATGCAGGCGTGCCTGACCGCCGGAGTGCCGACCATCGTCCAGGTCTCCACCGACGAGGTGTACGGCAGCATCGAGGCCGGATCGTGGAGCGAGGACGCGCCGCTGGCACCGAACTCGCCGTACGCCGCGGCCAAGGCGGGCGGTGACCTGATCGCCCTGGCGTACGCGCGGACGTACGGACTGCCGGTCCGCATCACCAGGTGCGGCAACAACTACGGTCCGTACCAGTTCCCGGAGAAGGTGATCCCCCTCTTCCTCACCCGTCTGATGGACGGTCGGTCGGTCCCGCTCTACGGCGACGGGCGCAACGTCCGCGACTGGATCCACGTGGCCGACCACTGCCGTGGCATCCAGACGGTGGTCGAACGCGGTGCGCCCGGCGAGGTCTACCACATCGCCGGGACGGCCGAGCTGACCAACCTGGAACTCACCCAGCACCTGCTGGACGCGGTCGGCGGAAGCTGGGACGCCGTCGAGCGGGTGCCCGACCGTAAGGGCCACGACCGCCGCTACTCGCTTTCCGACGCGAAGCTCCGGGCCCTGGGCTACGCCCCGCGCGTCCCCTTCGCCGACGGCCTGGCCGAGACGGTCGCGTGGTACCGCGCGAACCGGCACTGGTGGGAGCCGCTGCGGAAGCAACTCGACGCCGTCCCGCACGACTGACGGTGCGGCACCGCGATTGTCCATGTTCTCAGCCAACCTTCGAAGGAGCCCGGTATGGCTCACTGCCTGGTCACGGGTGGCGCCGGTTTCATCGGTTCGCACCTGGCGGGACGGTTGACCAGTGACGGGCACCGGGTCACCGTGCTCGACGATCTCAGCGGCGGCAGCGCCTCCCGCGTGCCCGCGGGCGCCGATCTGATCGTCGGCTCGGTGACCGACGCCGACCTGGTGGAACAGACCTTCGCCGAGCACCGCTTCGACCGGGTCTTCCACTTCGCGGCCTTCGCAGCCGAAGCGATCAGCCACTCGGTCAAGAAGCTCAACTACGGCACCAACGTGATGGGCAGCATCAACCTCATCAACGCGTCGTTGCAGACCGGGGTGTCGTTCTTCTGCTTCGCCTCCTCGGTCGCCGTCTACGGTCACGGTGAAACGCCGATGCGGGAAACCTCCATCCCGGTGCCGGCGGACAGCTACGGCAACGCCAAGCTCGTCATCGAGCGCGAACTCGAGGTGACGGCGCGGACGCAGGGCCTTCCGTTCACCGCCTTCCGCATGCACAACGTCTACGGCGAGTGGCAGAACATGCGCGACCCGTACCGGAACGCGGTCGCGATCTTCTTCAACCAGATCCTGCGTGGCGAGCCGATCACGGTCTACGGCGACGGCGGTCAGGTGCGGGCGTTCACGTACGTGGGCGACGTCGTGGACGTGGTGTGCCAGGCACCCGACGTCGAGGAGGCCTGGGGCCGGAGCTTCAACGTGGGCGCGGCCAGCACCAACACCGTGCTGGAGCTCGCGGAGGCGGTCCGGGTGGCGGCCGGCGTTCCGGATCATCCGATCGTGCACCTGCCCGCGCGCGACGAGGTCCGGGTGGCGTACACCGCGACCGACAGCGCCCGGAAGGTCTTCGGCGACTGGGCGGACACCCCGCTGGCGGACGGACTGGCCCGGACCGCCACGTGGGCGGCCGGTGTGGGACCGACGGAACTGCGATCGTCGTTCGACATCGAGGTCGGCGGCCATCAGGTTCCGGAGTGGGCGCGGCTTGTCGAAAAGCGCCTGGGATCGGCGCCTCGCTGACAGTGGTGAAAACACCAGTTTCCCGCGCGCACCCGAACACTAGGCTTGGAATCCATGGACCGTAGGGAGATTCAGCGTCGCGCGAAGGAACTCGAGCCGTGGGTGAACGGATTCGAGTTCGAGGGAATTCGTTATGCGGAGGGCTCCGACCACGGATATCTCCTCAGCCAGGATCCAGCCGATCGGGCCCGGGCGTTCTACGAGGCGTTTCCCGGTGCGACCCGGATCCTGGAGCTCGGTGCGCTCGAGGGTGCGGACACCCTCGCACTGGCCCGACAGCCCGGCACCAGCATTCTCGGGCTCGAGGGCCGCGAGGAGAATCTGCGCCGCGCCGAGTTCGTGATGGAGGTGCACGGCGCCACCAATGTGGAACTGCGGATCGCCGACGTGGAGACGCTCGACTTCGCCACCCTGGGGCGGTTCGACGCCGTCCTCTGCGCCGGCCTGCTGTATCACGTCCGGGAGCCCTGGGCGCTGCTCAAGGACGCCGCCCGGGTTTCCAACGGGATCTACCTGTCGACCCACTACTGGGGCAGTTCCGACGGGCTGGAGACGCTGGACGGGTATTCCGTCAAGCACGTCCGTGAGGAGCACCCGGAGCCCCAGGCCCGCGGGCTGAGCGTGGACGTGCGCTGGTTGGACCGGGCCTCGCTGTTCGCGGCCCTGGAGAATGCCGGCTTCGTCGAGATCGAGGTGCTGCACGAGCGCACGTCGGCGGAGGTCTGCGACATCGTCGTGGTCGGCCGTACCCGGCTGGGTGCGCAGATCCGTCGATTCCGGGAGGACGGCTTCGTCAACGCCGGTCCGGTCTTCGCCGACGACACGATCGCGCGGCTCAAGGCCGGTGCCATCGACCTGATCTCCCGCTTCACCGAGCACGGCCACGTCTCGGACGACTACTGGAACTACGACGTCGAGAACGAGGCTCCGGTGCTCTACCGGATCCACAACCTGGAGAAGCAGGACTGGGCCGAACGCGAGCTGCTGTTCCGCCCGGAACTGGCGGAGCTGGCCGCCGCGTTCGTCGGGTCACCGGTCGTGCCCACCGCCTTCGCCCTGGTCCTGAAGGAGCCGAAGCGGGCGGCCGGCGTCCCGTGGCACCGCGACCGGGCCAACGTCGCGCCGCACACCGTGTGCAACCTGAGCATCTGCCTGGACACCGCAGGCCCGGAGAACGGCTGTCTGGAAGGTGTTCCGGGCTCCCACCTGCTGCCCGACGACATCGACGTCCCGGAGATCCGCGACGGCGGGCCCCGAGTGCCCGTCCCGTCGAAGGCGGGCGACGTGATCGTGCACGATGTCCGGCTCGTGCACGGCTCGGGCCCCAACCCCAGCGACCAGTGGCGCCGAACCATCGTCATCGAGTTCGCGAATCCCGCGATCTCACTGCCGAGCCTCCCGTCCTGACCGGCCGGACGCGGATGCCGCCTGCGGCGACCCCACCGGGTGCCTCCGCGAACCTGTGCGGCCCGCGCCGCGCACGTGCCCACATCGGCCGCGGCAGATCGGCTCTGCCGCGGCCGATGTCCCGGCCGATCCGTCCGGTGCCCCGGCTCGTCGGCTAGCTCTTCGACGAGAGCAGCCCGGTCACGTGGTCGGCGATGGCCGTCACGGTGGGTTGCTGCCAGAAGACGGTGGTGGGTAGGCCCAGCCCGAGTCGTTTCTCCAGCCGACGCCGGATCACCACCGTCATCACGGAGTCCAGGCCCTGATCCGCGAGCGGGCGCCTCGGATGCAGGTCGTCCACCGCGAGCCGCATCTCGGTCGCGATCTGGAGACGAACCTCCTCCAGCACCCGTTCCCGCAGCTCGGCCGGCGGCAGGTCGGCAAAGGACATCGCCGGCTCCGCGGGGCTCGCCTCCTCGGTGCCGGCCGGGGCGGGCGGCTCGTCGATCACCGGGTAGCGCAGGCCGGGCAGCGCGGCCAGGATCCGGCCCTCCGCGGTGGCCACGAGGGCGTCCACCGTGTCGGGGCGGTCCTCGTCGAGCCGCACCTCGACGAGGACGGTCTCGGGCGGCGGGCCACTCGTGGCCACCTCGTCGATCTGCACCACCATCCGCAACTGCGGGATGCCGGGAAACGCCGCCGGCGCGATCGACATCACCGCGTCCAGCACCGACGCCCAGGTGGACGTCTCGGCGGTGTGGACGCGGGCCCGGAGGACGCCGTACCCGGAGAGCAGCTGATCCACCGACCAACCGAAACCGGTCGACGGGACGCCCACCTCGGCGAGCCGGCGATGGATCGACCCGGGGTCGGCCGGCTCCAGTCGGTACTGCTCGGGGTCCACGAGGGTCCGTCCCGTGAGCGCCGCCGCAGCACCGTCGGCCACGGTCGCGTCGGCGTGGACCAGCCACGGCGGATCCTCGCCGGCATCCCCGCCGGTGGCCCGGGAGGCGAGCCGGACGGCGTCGGCCTCCTGGATGACCTGGATCTCCCGCAGGTCCGCCGTCATCAGCGGGTGCCGCATCGCCACGTCGGCCAGGACCGGTGGCACGCCGTCCCGCTCGGCCGCCGCCAGGAACGTCACCACCAGCACGGCGGCGGGCACGATCTCGACGCCGTTGAGGCTGTGGCTGCCCGGGTAGGGCCGGTTGGCGTCGTCCAGGCTGGTCTCCCACACCCGCACCGCGCTCCCCGCCAGGCTGCGCCGCGCACCGAGCAGGGTGTGCGAATCAGGGTCGTGGCCGCGCCCCCCGCTCCGGGAGACCGGGGCGGGATAGTGCCAGTGGCTGCGGTGCCGCCACCGGTAGACCGGCAGGGTGACCAGTTCCCCCGACGGGTGCAGGGCCGTCCAGTCGACGGGCACCCCGATGCAGTGCATCCCGGCGAGTGCGGTCAGGAAGCCGCGTACCTCGGACTGATCGCGGCGCAGCGTGACGCCGACGTACGCCTCGTCGTCGGAACCGGCCAACGTCTCGTGGATCGAGTGGGTGACCACCGGATGCGGCGAAACCTCCACGAAGGCGCGGAAGCCATCGGCGAACGCCGCGGTGACCGCGGCGGCGAGCCGCACGGGCTGGCGCAGGTTCCCGGCCCAGTAGGCCCCGTCGGCCGTCATCGCCGCACGCGGGTCGTCCAGGGCGGTGGAGTAGACCCGGATCCGCGGGCTGTGCGGCGTGAAGTCGACGGCGGCGGTCAGCTCGTCGAGCAGCGGATCCATGTGCGGGCTGTGGAACGCCACGTCGGAGGCCACCCTGCGGGTCACCAGCCGCTCGGCATCCCACTGGGCGATCAGCGCATCCAGGGCCGAGGGATCGCCGGAGACCACCGTCGACGACGGCGACGACGCGATGGCCGCCACCACGTCGCTGCGACCGGCCAACCGCTCGGCGACCTCCTCGAACGGCAACGACACCATGGCCATCGCGCCCTGGCCCGCGACGCGTCGCAGGAGCGCCGATCGCCGGCAGATCAACCGGCCGCCGTCCTCCACCGTCAGCAGGCCGGCGGTGACCGCGGCGGCGATCTCGCCGACGGAGTGGCCGATGACGGCGTCCGGGGTCACGCCCCGCGACCGCCACATCGCGGCCAGTCCCAGCTGCATGACGAAGATCATCGTCTGGATCCGGTCGACCGCGTCGAACTCACCGTCCAGCAACGCCTGCCGCGGCGAGAAGCCGATCTCCTCCAGGAAGACGGCCTCCAGGGAGTCGACCACCCCTGCGAACGCCGGTTCGGTGACGAGTAGTTCCCGGCCCATCCCCGCCCACTGGGAACCGTGGCCGGAAAAGACCCAGAGCAGCTTCGGAGGGTCCCCGAGCGGCGATCCCGTGACCACGCCGTCGACCGGTTCGCCCGCGGCCAGGCCGTGTAGCGCGGCACCGAGACCGTCCGCGTCGGCGGCCACGGCGACCGCCCGGTACGCGAGATGCGAACGCCGCATCGCCAGGGTGTGTCCCACGGAGGCCAGGTCGGCGTCCCGGGAGAGCCAGCCGGCGAGCGCCGACGCCTGCTCGGCCAACGACGCCGCCGAGGACGCGGAGATCGGGAACAGGGACTCACCGGTCAGCGGGCTGCGCTCCCGTCGCGTGCGCGGTGGGGCCTGCCCGAGCACGACGTGGGCCACCGTCCCGCCGTACCCGAAGCCGGACACGCCGGCCCGGCGCGGTCTCCCGCGATCGGGCCAGGACCGGTGACGGGTCACCACGCGGACGTTCAGCGCGTCCCAGGCGATGGCCGGATCGACGTCGGTGACGACCGGGGTGGCCGGTATCTCGGCGCGGTCCAGGGCGAGCACCGCCTTGATCACTCCGGCGATGCCCGCAGCGCCTTCCAGATGGCCGATGTTGGCCTTGACCGAACCGATCAGGCAGGGCTCGCCGTCGGCGCGAGCGTGCCCGTATACGGCACCGATCGCGGCGGCCTCCATCGGGTCGCCGAGCGGAGTGCCCGTGCCGTGCGCCTCGACGTAGTCGACCGAGCCGGGCGCTATCCCGCCGCTGCGCAGGGCCCGTTCCATCACGTGCTCCTGGGCCTGCCCGCACGGGGCCATGATCCCGTTGGTGCGACCGTCCTGGTTCACGGCGCTGCCGTGCAGCACCGCCAACACCCGGTCTCCGTCGCGCTCGGCATCGGCGAGAAGCTTCAGCACGACGACGCCGCAGCCCTCGCCGCGGCCGTACCCGTCGGCGGTGGCGTCGAAGGACTTGCTCCGCCCGTCCGGGGCCAGCGCACCCGCGGCGCCGAGGGTGATGGACTGGCCCGGGGAGACGATGAGATTGACGCCGCCGACCAGAGCCACCGTGCTCTCGCCCAGCCGCAGGCTCTGCGCGGCGAGGTGCAGGGCCACCAGCGAGGCCGAACACGCGGTGTCCACGGTGAGACTCGGCCCCCGTAGGTCCAGCACGTGGGAGACGCGGTTGGAGAGCGCGCAGGCGGCGGCGCCGATCCCGGTCCAGGCGTCGATGTACGGGAGGTTCTCGAGCTGGTGGGCACCGTAGTCGTAGGTGCAGGCACCGGCGAAGACACCGGTGTCCGTGCCGGCCAGCTCGCGCGGTGCGATGCCCGCGTGTTCCAGGGCCTGCCAGGCCACCTCCAGCAGCAGTCGCTGCTGGGGATCCATCAGCTCGGCCTCGCGTGGCGAGATGCCGAAGAAGTCGGCGTCGAAGCCGTCGATCTCGTTCAGGAAGCTGCCCGAACGGTTAGCCCGGCGTACGGCGTTCTCGAACTCGGGCCCCAGGTCCCGGTACGGCTCCCATCGGCTGGCCGGCACTTCGCCGGTGGTGTTGTGCCCGCCGGCGAGCAGGTCCCAGAAGCCGTCCGGGGAATTGACGTCGCCGGGGAACCGGCAACCGATGCCGATGACCGCGACCGATGGAGAGGCACCCGCGAGCGGCTTGATTGCTTTCGGTTCCACGAATATCCCCTGTTGTCGATTGCCTGAACGGACGGTCGGGTGGGCATCGCCTCGGGCGGGTTGCGCCCCGCGGCGGATCGAGGACTGCCGCGACCGGGCCGGTCGCCGCGACTCCGGGCGGCGTACCGCGCGTCAGACTCCATATCCCATACGGCGATCCAACGAACTCTACAAACGGTCTATATGACAGTGATATAGAACTTCTCCTAGACATTTTCTGACGCGCCCCCGGCAGGGCCTCCCGCGAGGCGATCCGGAACCGGACCCCCGCCCGGTCGTGCGGGTGCCCGGCTTGCGGTGGTTGGTGTGGACGCGCCCCGGGCATGGGCGGCGGGCGACGTCGCCGATCCGATGACCATCGGCGAATAGGGAAAGACCTAGAATCCGCCGGCGAGATGTCGGATCGGCAGCCGAGGGCTCGATCGGTCACGATGGACCGTGCGAGGATCACGCGGATGTTGTCGAAGGCACGGGAGTCATTGACGATGACCGAATACGGTGCCATCGCGCTGGATGTCGGTGGGGTCATCTATTACGATGAGCCGTTCGAGCTGGCGTGGCTGCAAGCGACGTACGATCTGCTCCGATCTGACGACCCGGCGATCACCCGGTCCGTTTTCATCGAGCATGTCGAGCGTTTCTACCAATCCCCGGACGACGGAGCCGCAGGCCGGACGCTGCTGCATTCGCCGGCCGCCGCCCGAGCCTGGGCGCAGATTCGCCGGGCCTGGCACGAACTCGCCCAGGAGATGCCGGGCGCGGTCCGGGCGGCGGTGACGCTGGCCCGCGAGGTCCCGACGGTGATCGTCGCCAACCAGCCCCCGGAGTGCGCGCGGGTGCTGGATGCCTGGGGACTGACAGCGGCCTGCGCGGGGGTCTTCCTCGATTCGCTCGTGGGCGTCGCCAAGCCCGATCCGGCGCTGCTGGGAATCGCCCTGGAGCACCTCGGTGTCGCCCCCGCCGACCTGCTGGTCGTCGGCAACCGGCACGACCACGACGTCCTACCGGCGCGGGCGCTCGGCTGCCCGGTCGCCTTCGTCCGCGCGGACCCCGGCTACCGGCCGCCGTCCGGCGTCCACCCCGACCTGATCCGGGCGTACACGTCGCTCCGCGCCGTCCGGACCGCGCCGCCGGCCGGTGACGACGAACGGGTGTCCGTCGTCGCCACGCTGGCGGCCCTGGCTCGTTTCTCGGCCACGGGCCTGCGCCCGGTCACTCGCGCCGAGTCGTCGTGACGGCAGCCCAGGTGAGGAGATGCCCGACGGCCGTCATCGGCGCCACCGGGTTCATCGGTTCCCGGCTCGTGGCCCAACTGACCCGCGCGGGGCACCCGGTCGCCCGCTTCAACCAGGCGCACCCGCCGGTGGTCGACGGGCGCCCGGCTGCCGGCCTGTGCGACGCCGAGATCGTACTGTTCCTCGCCGCACGGTTGAGCCCGGCGCTCGCCGAGCGCCATCCGGAACTGATCGTCGCCGAGCGCAGGCTGCTCGTCGACGTCCTGACGGCCCTGCGGCACTCCGCCCCCTTCCCGGTGTTCGTGCTGGCCAGCTCAGGCGGCACGGTGTATTCGCCGGACGCGTGCCCGCCGTACGACGAATCGGCGTTGACCAGGCCCACGTCGGCGTACGGGCGCGCCAAGCTCGGGCTGGAACGGGAACTGTTGGGTCACGCCGACCATGTCCGTCCCGTGATCCTGCGGCTCAGCAACGTCTATGGGCCCGGTCAGCGCCCGGCGCACGGCTACGGCGTGCTGTCGCACTGGCTGGACGCCGCGGCCACGCGGCAGCCGATCCGGGTCTTCGGTGATCCGGAGGTGGTCCGCGACTACGTGCACGTGGACGACGTCGCCGAGATCCTCAAGGCCGTGCACCGCCGTACGGCCACCACCGGTCCGGAGGGAATCCCGACCGTGTTGAACGTCGGCTCAGGGGCGCCCACCTCCCTGGCCGATCTGCTCGCGGTGGTGTCGACCGTGGTCGACCAGCGGATCGAGGTGATCTGGGAAGGCGGTCGCCAGTTCGACAGAGGTGGCAACTGGCTGGACTCCTCGCTGGCACACGAGACCCTCGGCTGGCGGGCCAGGATCGGTCTGACGGACGGCGTACGTGAATGCTGGGAACACGTGCTCGCGCATCAGACCGCCGCCGAGCGATGATCACGCCCCCACCTCAGCAGGAGCTGATCATGAAGGACGCCCCACGCGGTCACGGCACCGTAGAGACACGCCAGCGGCAGGCGCAGGCGGGACTCCGGCGCGGTGCGATGCCGGTCCCACTCCTTCCGGAACCCCGCCCACGCCTGGCCACGCCGTGACTCGCACCGGCCCTGCCAGTACGCCCGCCGCAGCAGGTAGCGCAGGGTCAGCCGGGCGGGATCCACGTCGTGCGTCACGGAGCAGTCCGGCAGGAGCTGCTCACGGGCCCCCGCGTCCTTCATGAGCTTGACGAACGTGGTGTCCTCGCCGGACTGGAGGTTGCCACCCGTCCGGCTCAACGCGAGATCGAAGTCGAGGCCGTTGGCATGGGCGAAGGCGGTGTCCACCGCCATGCAGGCACCCCAGATCTTGATCTCGCGGTCGTCCCGGTGCCAGCCGAGCAGGTGGAACTGACCGGACGTCACGTACCAGGGCAGGGGGCGTGGTGGGCGGGCGAGCCGAGTGCCGACGACGTGGGTGCCCGCGCGCAGGCTCTCGCGGACCGCCGTGACGGCCTTGGCGTCCAGCCGGACGTCGTCGTCGACGAACATCACGTGGTGATTCGGCCACCGGGCCAACATGAGATTCCGCGAGGCGGACAGGCCGCCGGTGGCGCCGAGAACGCGCATCGTTCCGCCGGCGGCATCCACCTCGGCCGCGACCGACTCCGCCTCCGGAGTGCTCGGCCGGTCCAACTGCACGAAGTACTCGTCACCGGACAGCTGGGCCAGGTTGTGGTGTAGGTGCTTACGCACATTCTCGACACTGAATGCGCATATAGCCACTACCATCGGATAATCGGAGGGCCCTTTTTTCTTCGTTTCCATGAGACCTCGAATCGTCCCTGCCGATGGGTCACGGGGTTGCACGGGCTGGTTTCCGTTTCGCTCAGTCGAGCCTTTCCCGGCAAACCTCCGGGGGCCAGGTCCCCACCGAAAGGATGCCCATCGAATACACCTTGGCGATGAGCGCGGGCCGATTGGGCACACGTAGCCGCTGCAACAACTTGCTGACGTGGTATTCGACGCCCTGACGACTCAGGTAGACCTTGTTCGCGATATGCACAGTGCGCTCACCCGCTGCGATGCTTTCGATGATGCGGGCATCCAACTCGGAGAGGGGAAGCTTCAGACCCACAGTTTCATCTCCAATCCCTACCATGGCTTGATTCGCAAGACGAGTCGATGGAACGGCGCACTGCGTCACGGTGTCGTCTTCCAACGCATGGGCCAGGCCGAACCGGCCGTGAATCAGCCGGACGCAGGCGTGCTCAACCCGATGGAGGCCACCGAACCGGCGGCCGGCCGACGTTACGCGGTGCTGGGTCCGGACATTCGGCAGAAAGCGTCGCACGACCAGCGGATTCCGAGACGATTGGTTGCCGGGTGCGGCAAGCCGGCGCAGCCGGTTCACCCGCCATCGGAGTTGAGCTGAAGGTGTCGGAAAACCTAGCTGACAGTAAACATCCCGTAGCAGTCGCACCCCCGCTTTGCCTGCGATCGATACGTAGGTCACCCGTGTGGCCACTCCCAGAACTGACCTAACGTGGCAGTAGTGTAACCGAAAGTTGCACGTATCGCCTGCCCTGATCGGGTAGAGGATCGACGGTTATCGCTCTCTGATCGGAATTGACCCATGCGGGCCCATCGATGCCTGCGTCCGGGGGTACGCCCTGCTCCGGGCCGCGCGCGGGGTGGTCCAGCGGCTTGGCCGCAGGGGCCACAGACGGATCGAACGCTACCCTGAGTGGCGGAATGGCGACTCTGAGCTCGCACTGAGGCTTAGTGGAACACCTAGTCTCCGGGGCTTGGATCATCCATTGAGCTGGGTGTTTTCGCCATCGATGACCCCTAGAGGGCTAAGGCGGCTTTCGAGCCGTCCGAACGCTTCGCCCGTTCTGCGGGGCCCTCAAGGGGGCCGGCGCAGGTCTCCCCGGTGCGACCGTGGCCTCGCCGCGCCTCAGACCTCGTGGGGCAGCCGCACGCGCGGTTGCCCTGCTTTGACCCGAATTTCATCGATCAGGCGAGCCCGGGCGCAGATCTCCACCGTCTCGGCGGCCCGCTGACCCGCGACGGCGACGGCTCCGACGAAGGCACGCAGCGTGTTGGCGAACTGGTCCTCCGGCGGAAGGGTCAGTTCCCGCCTGACCTCCTCGTGTTCCAGCCTGATGACGGGCCGTCGCGTGGCAGGAGGCGTGTAGGCGCGTTCGACGACGATCCGCCCCTCGCTGCCCCACAGCACATAGTCCGACCGGTACGCGTGCTCGAAGCCGAAGGTCAACTGGGCGGTCCGGCCGTCCGGAGTGGACAGCAGGGCGCTGCCGGACACGTCGACGCCGCGTTCGGGGTCCAGTTTCAGCGTCGCGCCGACGACCTCCAGCTCGGGACCGAGGAAGAGACGGGCGGCGCTCAGCGGATACATGCCCGTGTCGAGCAGTGCCCCACCGCCCAGATCCGGCCGGTAGCGGATGTCGTCCGGGCCGAGGGGAGGGAATCCGAACGCGGCGTTGACCTCGCGCAGTTCGCCGATCTCGCCGCCCTCCAGCAGGTCCAGGACCGCGCGGTGCAGACCGTGCCGGAGAAAGGTCAGATTCTCCATCAGGGCGAGGCCGAGGGAACGGGCGCTTTCCACCATCGCCACGGTGTGGGCGTACCGTGTGGTCAACGGCTTCTCCACCAGGACGTGCTTACCGGCCTCAAGCGCCCGGCCGACCCATTCGTGGTGCAACCCGGCGGGCAGGGGGATATACACCGCGTCCACGTCCGGCCGGCTCAGCAGAGAGCGGTAATCGGCGGCCGCCGCGCAGCCGAACTGACCGGCGAACGCGCGGGCCTTCGCCTGTTCCCGGGCCGCGACGGCGACGAGTTCGGTCGTCGGCTCACGCAGGATCGCCGGCAGGGTCCGCCGCCGTGCGATGTCGGCACATCCCAATACGCCGAACCGGATCGGATCGTTCACCACCGCTCGCTGGGGCACCTCACTCACCACAGGCTGTGCAGGCAGGCAAGCAGACTGCGTGCTTCGACGTTGAGGTAGTAGCCGTGCCGCAACAGCGTGGCGAGCTGATGGACGGCGACCCAGCAGAAGGTGTCCGGCACCACCGGAAGGTCGTCGCCGACCTCCACCAGCATGTAGCGGTTCTCGGCGCGGTAGAACCGGCCGCCCTCCTCCGCGAGGACGGTGTCGAACAGGATCCGCTCGCTCGGGGCGTTGAGTATCAGGTCGAGGAAAGGAGGCCGCTGTTCGGCATCCGAACTCGGCGTGCACTGGACCGTGGGTCCCATCTCCATGGCATCCAGCAGCCCCACCTGGAACCGAGCGTGCACCAGCACGTGCGCCACCCCATTGATGATCCTGAGCGCGAATGCGATGATCCCCCGCTGCCGCGGATGCAGCAACGGTTGACTCCACTCGGTGACCTCACGGTTGTCGATGCGTACCGTGACCCCGACGATGCTGAAGTGTCGCCCGTCCTCGCGGGAGATCTCATACGGCGTGCGCCGCCAGCCGCGCAGGTCGCGGAGCGAGATCCGGCTCACCGCCAGCTCGTGCCGGCTCTTGGCCTCGGTGAACCAGCTCAGCACCGCCTCCGTGGAGCGGTGCGACGGACCCTCGCCGCTGGCGGACCGGGCCAGCGCGGCGGCCATGGCGGAGTTCGCGGGGACCGTTCCCGAACCGGCGAAGAAGGTCGACGGCAGGCAGGACAGCACGGAACGGGTGTCCATGTTGACCAGTACGTCGATGCGCAGGAGCCGCCGAACCTCGTGCAGCGGCAGCCAGTAGTGGTAGTCGGAGGGCGGCACGTCGTCGACCAGCACGACCATGTTGCGGTTCCGCTTGTGCAGGAACCAGGAGCCCTGCTCGGACTGCAACACGTCGACCAGGACCCGTCCGGCGCCCGGCCGGGTGAAGTATTCGAGGTACCTCGTGCCGCCGCCCCCGTGGACCCGCGTGTAGTTGCTGCGGGTCGCCTGCACGGTGGGCGACAGCTGCATCATGTTGATGTTGCCCGGCTCGACCTTCGCCTGCAACAGGCAGTGCGGGACGCCGTCGACGAGCTTCATCAACATGCCGAGAATCCCGATCTCCGGCTGGTTGATGATCGGCTGGTACCACTCCGCCACCGCACCGTACGTCGTTCGCACGTGCACGCCCTCGACCACGAAGAAGCGGCCGCTCTCGTGCGCCAGGTTGCCGGTGGTCTCGTCGAACGCCCAACCACGCAGCTCGTCCAGCCGGATCCGCTCGACCTCGCAGGAGGTCATCGTCGACCGTTCGGCGAGCCAGGACCGGAAGGCGGGGCTCACCCCGCCCGCCGCCGGCTCCCACCACTCCATCGGGTCGTCCCCGGACGTCATGAGCTTGCCCTCGGACAACGCGGGAAGCTCGCTCACCACAGATCGGCCAGCTCGCGGATGACGCCGCCCTCACTGCACTGCGGACCCGACAGCAGCCGGAGATCGCTGTCGACCATCATCCCGACCAGCTCCTCGAAGTAGACCGTCGGCTTCCAGCCAAGGCGCTGCTGGGCCTTCGTCGCGTCGGCGCAGAGCAGGTCGACCTCGGCCGGACGCTGGAGCGCCTCGTCGAGGACGACGTGGTCACGCCAGTCCAGGTCGACGTGGGCGAAGGCCAGCTCGACCAGCTCCCGCACGCTGTGCGCGATCCCGGTGCCCAGGACGTAGTCGTCAGGCTCGTCCTGGGCGAGCATCATCGACATGCCGCGGACGTAGTCGCCGGCGAAACCCCAGTCCCGCTCGGCCATCAGATTGCCCAGTCGCAACGAGTCCCGGAGCCCCAGTTTCACCGCCGCCGCGCCCAGCGACACCTTTCGCGTCACGAACTCCGGTCCGCGGATGGGTGATTCATGGTTGAAGAGCATGCCGGAGACCGCGTACATGCCGTACGACTCGCGGTAGTTCTGCACCGTGTAGTGGCCGAACACCTTGGCGACGCCGTACGGACTGCGTGGGTGGAAGGGCGTCAGCTCATTCTGGGGGGTCTCCCGTACCTTGCCGAACATCTCGGACGACGAGGCCTGATAGAAGCGTGGCCGACTCGGGCCGGGGGTACGCGAGCTGGTGATGCCTGCGACGATCCGCACGGCTTCGAGCATGCGCACCACGCCCGTCCCGGTGATCTCCGCAGTGGTGTTGGGCTGCCGCCACGAGGTGGGGACGTAGGACAGTGCGCCGAGATTGTAGATCTCGTCCGGCCGAACCCTGTCCACCGCCGAGATCAGGCTCGACTGGTCCATCAGGTCGCCGTTGACAAGCCGAACGTCGGGGTGCACCTGCCGGCCGCAGCGCGCGCTCGGCGAATTCTGGCCCCGCACCATTCCATAGACGTCATATCCAGCGGCCAGGAGGTGCCGCGAAAGATAAGTACCGTCCTGACCGGTAATCCCTGTGATCAGCGCTCGCCTAGTCAGGATAATCTCCAGCCCCTGTGACCAACCCTCGATGTGATCGCGTCGAGGGATGGCGAACTACCGGGTTGCCCCGAGGAAAGGCATGTCCCGTTGCCGTGACTCACGGTACTGGAAAATGGAGCAGGGATCACCCTTCTCGAATGCAATATAGGGAGCTCACTAGAGGGTGCAGCCGTGCGCGAAGAACCGGCAATCCGTCACGCTTACGGGTGGGCCGGCCCGGCGTCGTTGAGGTCGGCCGCCACGAACAGGGCCGCCGCTCGTGTGCCCACCCTCAGTTTTCGCCGGGGGCGTGCCGCCCCGATCGGCGGAACCCGGCGGCCCCGCACGATCACCGCGATCACCGCGGCCGGTCGAAGCACCGAAGCGACGGCGGTGAGCATTCCGTGCAGGCCCCGACCGGCATGACCGCCGGTCCACTCCGTCTGTTCGCCGTACGGGACGTCCGTCACGACGAGATCCGGTTCGCTGCCCCCGACCGCCGAGGCCAGCGCCGTCGGGTCGAAGACGTCGGCCTGTCGGACGGCGTACGGCAGGGGGCCGCCGGCAGCCTCGAGCCGGCGGCTCAGCCGTCCGGCCGCGGCCGCGGCCTCGGCGTAGCCGGGCTTGTCGAAGCGTCGAGCCCGCTCGGTCAACTCCGCAGCCCGTGCCGCCAGGCCACCCTCGGCGAGCAGGCCGACATTGGCTGCCGCCAATGTCAGGGCCGCGTCGGCATCGATGTCCGAGGCCAGCAGTCTCGCGATCGACCGCCGGTGCAGAATCCCGAGCACGGTCAGCAGGTAACCGCTGCCGCAGCACGGATCCCACAGGACCACCGGGTCGGTGCCGCCGCGCACGTCGAGCGCGTGCTGGAACACCTCGGACGCGAGCCGCACGGGGAAGGCGGGAAAGCCCGGGGCGGACCGGAGAACCGCCCCGCTTGCGAGATCGCCGTAGTCGTCCCGTGTCGTCTCGTACCGATAGCCCACCCTGCTCCGATCTCTCCGCACGCCAGGGTAGCAATGGGTGTGGCGGGCGCCGCAGCACCGCTACGTACCCGCCGGGAACGAGCTTGAGGCCGGCCCGCTCATGCCTCGACGTCGCAACCGTCCTGGTCCCTGATCCACTGGTAGGCCCTGGCGATTCCCTCGGCGAGCGCTGTCCGTGCGGTCCAGTTCAACTCCCGGCCGGCCCGGGTCACATCGAGGGCGGAATGCTGGAGCTCGCCGAGACGGGCGGCCGCGAACACCGGCTGGACCGCCCGGTCGGCCGTCGCGGCGATCACCTCCAGCAACTCGAGGATGCTGGTGGAGGTGCCGGTGCCGATGTTCCACACGCCCGCGCCGCCGTGCTCGGCCGCGGCCAGGAACGCTTCGACCACGTCGGCCACGTAGACGTAGTCGCGGGTCTGCTTGCCGTCGCCGAAGATCGTGGGCCGGCGGCCGGAGAGCAGGTTCCCGCAGAATATGGACACCACGCCCGCCTCGCCGGCGGGATCCTGGCGAGGGCCGTAGACGTTGCCCAGTCGCAGGACCGCGTGGGCGGTGCCGTACAGCCGGTTGTAGAGGGCCACGTACTGCTCCGCGCAGTACTTGGCGGCGCCGTACGGCGCCGCAGGCTCCGGGCGGGCGTCCTCGGGGGACGGGATCGCGCTGATCGCCCCGTACAGGGCTCCGCCGGTGGAGGCGAACACCACCCGGGCCCCGACGGTTCGGGCCGCCTCCAGGACGTTGACGGTGCCGAGCACGTTGACCCCGGTGTCGCCGCTGGCATCCGCGACCGAGGTGCGGACGTCGGCCTGCGCGGCGAGGTGGTAGATCAGGTCCGGACGGGCGTCCGCCACGATCGCGGCGAGAGTCTTCCCGTCGGTGATGGACTCCTGATGGAAGGTGACACGGACGGCCAACCGGCCGCACCGGCCGGTGGAGAGGTCGTCGACCACGGTGACGGTGTCGCCGCGCTCCAGCAGGGCGTCGACCAGGTGTGAGCCGATGAAGCCGGCGCCACCTGTCACGAGGACGCGCATGGACGGGGATCCGTGGCGGAAGAGGGAATTGACTTCGTTGGCCCTGCGATAAACAGTATCTTCACGAGGCCCTCCGTGTGTGTCCGCCGAATGTATATGGGAACGGCTCGCCGGCACAGGCCGGAAACGGCCCCGCATTGAAGCTCGAGTGATACGCCTAGACTTCACCGCCACCGGCTACTGGAGGGCCTACGCTAACCGGTGTCCACACATTCGCGGGCCGCATGTTCGTTGGCGTCGTTCCCGACCGTCAGCCATGCAATGGTGGTTTCGGTCGTGGGTAGGCGACCAGGGTCGGAATAGTGCAAGAGGAAGCGGGCGATGGCTACAGACACGGCGAATTCGCCGGTGGTGGGAGACCTGCGGGCACCGAGCACACCGGAAGGCCGCACCATGGTCGACCTGCTGACCGGCGTACTCCCGCAGATCCGGTCGGAGGCCGGTGACAACGACCGGGACGGCACGTTCCCGGTCGAGGTGTTCGGGCAGTTGGCCAAGCTCGGCCTGATGGGCGCGACCGTGCCCACCGCGCTCGGCGGGCTCGGCGTCCACCGCCTGTACGACGTCGCCGTCGCCCTGATGCGCCTGGCCGAAGCGGACGCCTCCACCGCCCTGGCACTGCACGTCCAGCTCAGCCGCGGGCTCACCCTGACCTACGAATGGATGCACGGCTCCCCGCCGGTGCGGGCGCTGGCCGAGCGGCTGCTGCGGGCGATGGCGACGGGGGAGGCCGCCGTCTGCGGGGCCCTGAAGGACGCGCCGGGCGTCCTCACCGAACTGACCGCCGATGGCTCCGGCGGCTGGCTGCTCAACGGCCGCAAGATCCTGGTCAGCATGGCGCCGATCGGTACCCACTTCTTCGTGCACGCCCAGCGCCGGGACGCCGACGGCAACGTGGTGCTGGCCGTTCCGGTGGTGCGGCGCGACGCGCCCGGGCTGACCGTCGGCACGCACTGGGACGGCCTCGGCATGCGGGCCTCCGGCACCCTCGACGTCAGCTTCCACGACTGTCCGGTCGCCGCCGACCACGTTCTCGACCGCGGGCCGGCCGGCGCGCGCCGGGACGCCGTCCTGGCCGGGCAGACGGTCAGCTCGATCACCATGCTCGGGATCTACGCCGGTGTCGCGCAGGCCGCGCGGGACCTCGCCGTCGAGACGTACGCGCGCCGTCGATCGCGGCCGGCGGCCGCCCTCGCCCTGGTGGCCGGCATCGACACGCGGCTGTACACGCTCCGGGCCGTCGCCGGCGCCGCGCTGCTCAACGCGGACCTCCTATCCGCGGACCTGACCGGCGATCTCGACGAGCGCGGGCGCGGGATGATGACCCCGTTCCAGTACGCGAAGATGACCGTCAACGAACTGGCCCCGGCGGTCGTCGACGACTGCCTCTCGCTGCTCGGCGGCCAGGCGTACGACGGGCAGCACCCGTTGGCACGGCTCTACCGCGACGTCCGGGCCGGTGGGTTCATGCAGCCCTACAGCTATGTGGACGGCGTCGACTACCTGAGCGGCCAGGCGCTGGGCGCGGACCGGGACAACGACTACATGAGCGTTCGGGCGCTCCGCTCCCCGGATCCGGCGGGAGAAAGGTGAACATGACCATCCGAGTGTGGGACTACCTGCCGGAATACGAGAAGGAACGGGCCGACCTGCTCGACGCGGTGGAGACGGTCTTCGAGTCGGGCAACCTCGTGCTCGGCCGCAGCGTGCTCGGCTTCGAGACCGAGTTCGCCGCGTACCACGACGTGGCGCACTGCGTCACGGTGGACAACGGCACCAACGCGATCAAGCTGGCCCTCCAGGCGTTGGGCGTCGGGCCCGGCGACGAGGTGGTCACCGTCGCCAACACGGCGGCGCCGACCGTGCTGGCGATCGACGCCGTCGGCGCGATCCCGGTCTTCGTGGACATCCGGCCGGACGACTACCTGATGGACACGACCCAGGTGGCCGACGTGATCACCCCGGCGACCAAGGCTCTGCTGCCCGTCCACCTCTACGGCCAGTGCGTGGAGATGGCGCCGCTACAGCGGCTGGCCCGCGAGCACGGGCTGCTGGTGCTGGAGGACTGCGCGCAGTCGCACGGCGCACGGCACGCAGGGCAGCTCGCCGGGACCATGGGCGACGCGGCGGCCTTCTCCTTCTATCCGACGAAGGTGCTGGGCGCCTACGGTGACGGCGGCGCCGTGCTCACCGGCAGTGAGACCGTGGACCGTGACCTGCGCCAACTGCGCTACTACGGCATGGAGAGCGTGTACTACGTCGTGCAGACGCCCGGCCACAACAGCCGGCTGGACGAGGTGCAGGCGGAGATTCTCCGGCGCAAGCTGCGCCGGCTCGACGAGTACATCGCCGGCCGCCGCGCAGTGGCCGAGCGCTACGCCGCCGGGCTGGGCGACATCGCCGAAGAGACCGGGCTCGTCCTGCCCGCCCTCGCCGACGCCAACGAGCACGTCTTCTACCTCTACGTCGTCCGTCATCCGCAGCGGGACGCGATCCTGGAGCAACTGAAGCGGCGTGGAATCACGCTGAACATCAGTTACCCGTGGCCGGTGCACACCATGACCGGCTTCTCGAAGCTCGGCTATGCCGCCGGATCGCTGCCGGTCACCGAGCGGATCGCCGACGAGATCTTCTCCCTGCCCATGTACCCGTCCCTGCCGGTCGACGTGCAGGACACGGTGATAGGTGCATTGCGCGACGTACTCACGACGCTCTGAGCCGCCGGTAGCACTGGAGGACGCCACCCATGATCAGCCCAGCCGACCGGGCACGGCCACAGGCCACCTGCCGCGCCTGCGGTGGAACCGTCGTGCAGTTCCTCGACCTCGGCCGCCAGCCACTGTCCGACCGCTTCCTGACCGAACCGGAGATCCCGCAGGAGTACTTCTTCCAGCTCGCCGTCGGCCTCTGCGAGACGTGCACGATGGTGCAGCTCATGCAGGAGGTCCCCCGGGAGCGGATGTTCCACGAGGACTACCCGTACTACTCGTCCGGTTCCGCCGTCATGCAGAAGCACTTCGCCGACACCGCCCGGCACCTGTTGGAGACGGAGGCCGCCGGCCCGGACCCGTTCGTGGTCGAGATCGGCTGCAACGACGGGGTGATGCTGCGGACCGTGCACGAGGCCGGCGTCCGGCACCTGGGCTTCGAGCCGTCGGGCAAGGTCGCCGAAGCGGCAAGGGCCAAGGGCCTTCGGGTACGCGGGGACTTCTTCGAGGAGTCCACCGCCCGTGAGGTACGCGCGAGCGACGGCCCCGCAGATGTGATCTTCGCGGCGAACACCATCTGCCACATCCCGTACCTCGACTCGATCCTGCGGGGTGTCGACGCGCTGCTCGGGCCGGACGGCGTCTTCGTCTTCGAGGACCCTTACCTGGGCGACATCCTGGCGAAGACGTCGTTCGACCAGATCTACGACGAGCACTTCTTCCTGTTCTCGGCGCGCTCCGTGCAGGCGTTGGCCGCGTCGTTCGGGTTCGAGCTGGTCGACGTGGACCGGCTGGCCGTGCACGGCGGCGAGGTCCGCTACACGCTGGCCCGTGCGGGTGCACGCCGCCCGGCGGACCGGGTGGCCGCGCTGATCGCCGAGGAGGACGCGGGCGGCGTCGCGACGCTGGCCCGGCTGGACCAGTTCGCTGCCCAGGTCGGCCGGATCCGTGACGACCTGCGGGCGTTGCTCGAACGGTTGACGGCGGAGGGCAAACGGGTGGTGGCCTACGGGGCGACCGCCAAGAGCGCGACCGTGGCGAACTTCTGCGGCATCGGGCCGGACCTGGTGTCGCGGGTGTACGACACGACGCCCGCCAAACAGGGCCGCCTGACCCCGGGCACGCACATCCCGGTTCATCCGGCGAGCGAGTTCCCGACCGACCCGCCGGACTACGCGCTGCTCTTCGCGTGGAACCACGCCGACGAGATCATGGCGAAGGAACAGGCGTTCCGGCAGGCCGGCGGGGCCTGGATCCTGTACGTGCCGCATGTACACGTGCGGGATTGAGTGGGGCCGTGCAGGTAGCAACCGAACTCGCCGTCGAGGGCGCGTACGTCTTCACCCCGCGGGTCTTTCCCGACCCGCGGGGGGTCTTCGTGTCCCCGTACCTGGACTCGGTCTTCACCGAGACGCTCGGATATCCGTTGTTCCCCGTGGCGCAGACCAGCTACAGCGTCTCCCGCCGTGGCGTCGTCCGCGGGCTGCACTACACCACGACGCCGCCCGGCTCGGCCAAGTTCGTCTCGTGCCCGTACGGCCGGGTCCTCGACGTGGTGCTCGACGTCCGGGTCGGGTCGCCGACCTTCGGGCGCTGGGACAGCGTGGTCCTCGACTCCCAGGACTTCAGGTCGCTGTACCTGCCGACGGGGGTGGCGCACATGTTCGTCGCCCTGATGGACGACACGGTGATGTCGTACCTGCTCTCCACGGAGTACGTCTTCGAGAACGAACGGGCGTTGTCACCGCTCGACGACGCGCTCGGCCTGCCCGTTCCCGCCGACATCGAGCCGATCCTGTCGGATCGGGACCGGACCGCGATCACCTTCGCCCAGGCCCACGCGGCCGGGGTGCTCCCCCGGTACGAGACCTGCGCCGAGATCGAGGCGCGTTTCGCGCAGGGACCGCACCGTACGGCGTAGACCGTGCAGAAGATCCACCCGGGCGCGCCATCCGGTCACGGCGGTGAAGGCGGATGCGTCGACCACCAGACTGTGGAAGTCGGTCTGCCGGGCACTGGCCGGCGGCGCGACGGAGACGACCGGCACGGGCGGACGCCCCGTCTCCTCCGCGACCAGCGCGGCGATCGTCCGGAAGAGGTCACCGACCGGTTCGCCGCAGCGGCTGCCGAGCGGCCAGTGCCGGCAGACGAGCGCTTCGGCATGGTCGAGGGCGGCGACGAAGGCGCGCGCCGCGTCGTCCACGTAGAGCAGCTCCCGCCGGACGGTGCCGTCGTGCCACATGGTCAGGGGTTCGCCGGCGAGGGCGCGGCGGATCATCGTCGACACGACCCCGCGGTCGTCGCCGCCACCCGGGCGGGCCGGCCCGAAGACGGTGGGCAGGCGCAGCGTGACCCCGCGGAGGACGCCATCGGCGGAGGCCCGGTCGAGCAGCGCTTCGGCGGCCGCCTTCTGCCGGTCGTATCCGGTCTCCGGGTGGTCGGGTTCGGTCCCGTCGACGGGCAACCGCTGCGCCCGGCCAACCTGTGACGCCGAGCCGGCGAAGACGACCACCCGTGGCCCGGTCCCGGCCCGCGCAACCTCGACCAGGTCATGAACGACGCCGAGGTTCACCCGCGCCGCGGTGTCGTCGCCGTCGGCGCTGCGCCACCCGGCGGTGTTGAGCACCAGGTTGATCACGGCATCCGCGCCCTCGACCGCCGCCGCGACCGCGCCTGTCTCGGTGAGGTCGGCGGTGACCACCTCGAAATCCGCGGCGGCCGGCTCCGGCGCCACGGCGGATCGGCGGGACACCGCCCGGACGGTGACCGGGCGGTCGGCCAGCGCGGTCAGGACGGCCGAGCCCACGAAACCGGAGGCGCCGAGCACCGCGATCAGCGGGCGGTCCGTCATCGCCCGGCAGCTCCGGACCGGTACAGCGCCTGCCAGTAGAAGCTCCACGGGACGGCTCTCGCATCGGCGAGCAGCGCCCAGTCGCGGCCCGGCCGGTAGGCGTCGATGAACCGGCGGGACTGCGCCGCGACGGCGCGGTCGTCGAAGATGTCCACGATGTCCCTCAGCAGGCCGGTCCGCAACGCGAGCTGGACGACCGCGTCGCCCTGCGAGTGCCCGTCCAGGCTCTTGTCGAGGTACTTGCCGACCGGGTTGTTGACGTAGAGGTGGTCGGCGTGGGTGGCGATGAGGTCCAGGTAGGCGCCGACGGTGTCCGGGGTCATCTCCGCGAACGAGTCGATGTTGATGGCCAGGTCGAACCGGAGCTCCCGCAGGGCGCCGCCGGCCTCCGCCTGGTCGACGCCGTGAAAGTGCACCTTGGCGAGCTGCTCGTCGGTCAGCACCGCGCCGAGGTAGCGGCTGGCCAGGTCGAGCGAGTTCTCCAGATCGACGATGTGGTACGCGGCGATCTCGTGGTTGGACAGCAGCGCGTGGCAGGTCCGCCCGTAGCCGGCGCCGATCTCCAGGATGCGCGCGCCGTCGAGGGTCATCCGGCTCTCGATGAACTCCACCTCGAGCACCGCCTGCAGGTAGTCCATGCAGACCGCTTCGCCGTCGTAGGTGATCGAGAACGGATCGCCGACCTCGCGGTTGGCGATGCGGCGCAGCCGGGCCCAGTTGGCCGGGCTCAGGCCGGCCGCGAGGGTGAAGACGAGCGTTTTCAGATAGCGCACACCGTTGACCCGTGGGTCCCAGAGCGCCAGCTTGTAGTTGACCTCGCTGGACTTGAAGTTGCTCAGGTCGCCGACGGCTTCCCTGGTGACCTGGGTGTTGTTGTAGAGCTCCCAGAGCGGGCTGCGGCCGTACGTCTGGCTCATGTGCCCCCCCGCCGGTCGAATCACTCGATGGTGACCGTACCGGCTATTTACTAGCGGTTCGCCTAGATCCACCGTTCAAGATCACGATGGTGAGGGCTCGCCCACCCCGCGCGTCGCCGGCCGTACGCCCTTACTCGCGGGGCGCACCGGCCGGCGACGCTGTCGTCGTTACGGGGTCACGGAGAGCAGGTGGGCCTTGTAGCCCTCACCGTAGGTGCTGGTCGGGGTGCCGTTGTAGTCCTGGATGAGGACGTTGCCGCCGCTGCATCCCCACGGGTTCCAGGTCCACGCCGTGTAGCCGATCCGCTTGGAGTCGAGCCAGGTCATCACCTGGTCGATGTAGTCGTGGGCGCAGGTGTCCTGGCCGATCTCGCCGGCGTGCACCGGCACCTGCGCGGCGACGGCGCCGATCTGGCTGTCCCAGCACGAGACGGTGACGCAGGCGTTGAAGTTGTACGAGTGCCACGACGCCACGATGTTGCCGAGCGGGTCGTTCGGCTTGTAGGTGAGCCACTGGCTCAGGTCGTTGGTCCAGGTCAGGCCGGCGACCAGCAGGACGTTGCTGGCACCGGTGGCCCGGACGGCGTCGACCAGGTCCTGCATGCCGGCGACCTCGTAGGTGATGCCGGTGCAGGTGCCGCCGTCGCGCAGGCAGCGCCACGCGGCAGCCATGTCCGACCAGTTGTTGGCGGCGTCCGGGTAGGGCTCGTTGAACAGGTCGAACACCACGGCGTCGTTGCCCTTGAAGGCGTTGGCGACGCCGGTCCAGAACTGCGGGGTGTGCTGCATGCTGGGCATCGGCTTCTGGCAGGTGGCGTTGACGTCGGCGCAGGCGGAGATGTTGCCGGTGTACTGCCCGTGGGTCCAGTGCAGGTCGAGGATCGGGTTGATCCCGTTGGCCACGAGCAGGTTCACGTAGTCCTTGACGGCCTGCTGGTACGTCGCGCCGCTGGGCGAGCCGGAGAGGCCGAGCCAGCAGTCCTCGTTGAGCGGGATCCGCACGGCGCGGATGTTCCACGCCTTCATGGCATTGACCGAGGCCTGGTCGACGGGGCCGCTGTCCCACATGCCCTTGCCCTGCACGCAGGCGAACTCACCGCTGGCCCGGTTGACTCCGAGCAGCCGGTAGGTCGCCCCGCCCGCCGTCACCAGCCGGTTGCCGGAGACCTTCAGCGCGGGCGCGGCCCCGGTCGGCGGCGGGGTCGTGGGCGGGGGAGTGGTGGGCGGTGGGGTCGTCGGCGGCGGGGTGGTGGTCGGCTCCGGGGTCGGCGAGGTCACCGAGCCGGTGCAGGTCGTGCCGTTGAGCGCGAACGACTTCGGCACGGGGTTGCTGCCGCTCCACGAGCCGTTGAAGCCGATCGTGGTCGATCCGCCCGTGCCCAGGGATCCGTTCCAGCTCAGGCTGGCGGCCGAGACGCTGGTGCCGGACTGCGACCAGGTGGCGCTCCAGCCCTGGGTGACCTGCTGGCCGCTGGTCGGGAAGTCGAAGGTCAGCGTCCAGCCGGTGAGGGCGGAGCCGAGGTTGGTGATGGCGACGTTCCCGCTGAACCCGCCTGTCCACTGGCTCTGCACGGTGTATGCCACGGAGCAGCCGGTGGCCGCGGCCGAGGCGGGGAAGGTGAGCCCGGCCAGGCCGGCGGCGACCAGGGTCGCGGTGGTGCCGACGGCCAGCAGGGCATGACGATGTCTCATCTGATCTCCTCGTGGTCGAGAGGGGATCGTCGATGGGAGCGCATCGAAGAGCTTTGTTTATTTACCTCACTAAGTCAAGCTGACGTCCAGCCCTGCTTCCCGGCCGGCGCGGGGCCGGTGGTCTGCCGGGCGATCACCGTCTCGGTGGGGCACCACCGTTCCCGGACCGGCTCGCCGTCGAGCAGGGCGAGCACGGAGGCGGCCACCAGCGCGCCGAACTCGTGCACGTCGAGGCTCATCGTGGTGAGCTGCGGGGAGGACAGGCGGCACAGGCTGGAGTCGTCCCAGGCGAGCATGCTCAGGTCGCGGGGGACCGCCAGGCCCAGCTCCCTGGCCACCTCCAGGCCGCCGACCGCCATCAGGTCGTTGTCGTAGATGATCGCGCTGGGCGGGTCGCCGTCGCGCAACAGCCGGACGGTGGCCGCCGCGCCCGACTCCTCCGAGTAGTCGCCGGTCAGGACCACGGCGTCGATGCCGGCCGGGGCGGCGGCGGCCAGCAACGCGGCCGTGCGGGTGCGGGTGTGCCGCAGACCGTCCGGCCCGCTGATCCGCGCGATCCGGCGGTGCCCGAGGCCGGCCAGGTGCGCGACCGCCGCCCGTACCGAGCCGACGTCGTCGCGCCGCACGGCCGGGGTGTCGCCGGCTGGCTCGCCGGCCACGACCACGGGGAGGCCCAGGTCGCGCAGGACCGCCGGCCGGGGGTCCGCGGCGGTCGGGTTCACCAGCACCACGGCCTCGGCCAGCCGGAGCTGTGCCCACCGGCGGTAGGCGGCGATCTCGGCGGCGTGGTCGGCGACGATGTGCAGCAGCACCGACCGGCCGTGTTCGGCGAGACGTTCCTCGATGCCGGAGATGAACTCCATGAAGAACGGCTCGGCGCCGAGCAGGCGGGGCGCCCGGGCGAGCACCAGGCCGACCGCGCTCGTCGTGCTCATTCCGCCCCCCATCACAGGTCAGCGGGCCGATCCGGGCAGCGGCGCGAACTCCCCGTCGAGGCTCTCCGACACCCGGAGCCCGCGGTGGAACGGGACCAGCTCGGACTCCAGGACCAGGGCGGCGGCCCCGACGGCGGACGCGGTGGCGGCGGACCGGGACAGCCGTACGTCGACGGGGTGCGCGGAGCGGGAGAATACCGTGTGCAGCTCCTGGCGGAGCACGGGCAGGTAGACCGAGCCGGCGACGGCGAAGCCCGGCCCGGTCAGCACGATGACCTCCAGGTCCATCAGGTTGGCCAGGGTGCGGGCGGCCGCCGCGACGTACCGCGCGGACCTCTCGCACAGCGCCAGGGCCCGCTGCTCCCCGCGCCGGGCGGCGCGGCCGATCGCGGCGAAGTCGCGGGCCACCGCCGCCGGGCCGGCGCCGGTCGTGAGGCCGAGCGCCCGGGCCAGGCCGGCGTCCGCCCGCCCCGCCGCGACCACGGCGGCGGGCCCGGCGACGGCCTCCACGCACCCCCGCGCGCCGCACCAGCAGGGCGGGCCGTCCGCGGCCACGCAGACGTGCCCCAGCTCGCCGGCGTTGCCGCTCGGTCCGCGATAGGTGATCCCGTCGATGACCAGCCCTGCGCCGAGGCCGCTGCCCATGTAGAGGGCGGCGGCGGCGCTCGCCGTGCCGAACCCGCCCGCCCAGTGTTCGCCCAGGGCGGCGGCTGTGGCGTCGTTGTCCAGCACCACCGGCAGGTCGGTCGCCTGCTCCAGCGCCGCGCCGAGCGGGAACTCCCGCCAGTGCCGCAGCTCGGGGTTGAGGCCGGCGACCCCCCGGCCGGTGAGCGGGCCGGGGAAGACCAGCCCCACCCCGACCAACCGGGCCCGGTCCACGCCGACGCTGTCGACGAGGGTCGGTATCTCGGCCGCGATCCGGGAGACGACCGTCGCGGGCGCCTCGACGCCGACGCCGGGCCGGGAGATCCGGGCCACCACGATCCCGGTCAGATCGGTCAGGACGTACGTCATGACGCCCTGGCCGAGGCACACGCCCACCGCGTACCGGGAGGTGTGGTTGAGCCGGAGCAGGACCCGCCGTTTCCCGCCGGTCGACTCGGCGTGGCCGGTCTCGACGACCAGGCCCTCGTCGATGAGCTTGCGGACGAGGTTGGAGATGGTGGGCGCGGTGAAGCCGGTCACGCTGATCAGGCCCACCCGGCTGATCGTGCCGGCTGCCCGGATGGCGTCCAGCACCGCGGCCTTGCTGCTTGCGTGCGGCAGCTTGTCCGCCCTCGGTCCGCTCACTGCTCCCCGGTCACGCCGTCCGAATCCCCAGCAGAGCATAGGCGTTCGCCGCTGCCGCCGCGCACGCCTACCGGCGGCCGGCGCGCGGGGCCGGCCGCCCGTCCCCCGTCGGGGGGCGACGCTCAGCGTCGCAGTTCGCGCCAGCCCGAGCTGCCTCCGCGCCACGCCCCCGCGAGGATGCTCGCGGAGCTGTGGCTGGAGCATTCCAGCACCTTCGAGCGGCCGTGCTCACCACCGATCTGCGCCTGGACCTCCCAGCGCTGACCATCGGTGCGGATGTAGACGTCGCGACGCCCTCGTTTGGTCGCGTCCCCGTTCCACCAGTGTTCCTCGACGATCACCTCGCGACGGTACCAGCAGGCGCGGGTGCGGCGGCAGCCGCGACGGCGAGGGAATCTCGCACGGGCCGGCCGGGCCCGGGACCGGCCGGCGCGCGCGACTCACGTGCGGCGGCTCAGCGCGCGGCGCGCAGCGCCTCGGCGAGGGTGGTCGGCTCGCGGCCGATCAGCTTCGCCAGGTCGTCGCCGTCGACGTACAGCTCGCCCCGGGCCAGGCCCAGGTCGCTGTCGGCCAGGACGGCGGCGAAGCCCTCGGGCAGGCCGGCGGAGACCAGCACCTCGGTGAGCTTCTCCGCCGGCAGGTCGGTGTAGCCGACGGCCTGGCCGGTCTGCCGGGACACCTCCTCGGCCAGCTCGGTCAGGGTGAACGCCGGGCCGCCCAGCTCGTACACCCGGTTGGCCTCGGCGGCGCCGGTGAGCGCCGCGGCGGCGGCCTCGGCGTAGTCCGCGCGGGTCGCGGCGCTGACCCGCCCGTCGCCCGCCGCGCCGGTCACCCCGAACTGGAGGTACGTCGTGAGCTGGTCGGTGTAGTTCTCCAGGTACCACCCGTTGCGCAGGATCACGTACGGCAGGCCCGACGCGGTGATCTCCCGCTCGGTGGCGAGGTGCTCCCCGGCGAGGACCATGCCGGAGCGGTCGGCGTTGGCGATGCTGGTGTAGACGACCAGCCCGACGCCGGCCTCGCGGGCGGCGGCGACGACGTTGCGGTGCTGGGCGACGCGCTGCCCGACCTCGCTGCCGGAGACGAACATCAGCTTGTCGGCCCCGGCGAACGCGGCGCGCAGCGACCCGGGGTCCGTGTAGTCGACCTGCCGGGTGGCCACCCCGTGCCCGGCGAGGTCGGCGAGCTTGCCGGCGTCCCGGCCGAGCGCCACGATCTCCCCGGCGGGCACGCCCCGCCGCAGCAGCGCGGCGACGATCAGCTCGCCGAGGTGGCCGGTGGCTCCGGTGACGACGATGGACATGGTGTGCTCCCTCTCGATGCCGGAGACGATCCCCTGGTCGGGGGTGTCCTCCGGGTCGGACGATCCGTCGTCCGGTGCAACGGGAAGCAACCGCCTTCACTTCCCGTTGGAGAGTAGGCACCTTGAAGTAAGGGACTAACTGATGGAGAGTGTTGGGATGGAAGCCACTCCCTTCGCCCGCGACTGCGGCAGCCGGCAGGTCCTCGACCGGATCGGCGACCGGTGGAGCGTGCTCGTCGTCCTCACCCTCGCCGACGGCGGGAGGCGCTTCAGCGAGCTGGCCCGGCGCATCGAGGGGGTGAGCCAGAAGATGCTCACCCAGACCCTGCGCGGCCTGGAACGCGACGGCCTGATCACCCGCACCGCGTACGCGACCGTCCCGCCCCGGGTCGACTACGCGCTGACCGGCCTCGGGCGCAGCCTGCTCGACCTGGTGGGCGGGCTGGAGGCGTGGGCGACGACACACCTCGGCGAGGTCGAGGCCGCCCGCGCCCGCTACGACGCCGCTGGCTGAGCGCCCACCCGGGCCGGCCCGGTGCTGGGCGGCGCGCCCGGTGGGAATCCGATGTAACGGGAATCGGCTGCAAAGCGCTGCGTTCCGGAAGCGCCCGTCCGGTCGTACTCCGGACATAGGCTGCACCGGGTCGGAGGTCGGACACGGGGTCGAGGGGGCGTGTCCGGCCGCCGCCGCCCACCGGCGCCACCGGGCCGCGCCGCACCGGCACCGGGCCGCCGCCGCAACCGGCACCGGTCCCGCGGGTCCGCCCGGCGCGGTCAGGCCGCCAGCTGGTCGACCCGGCTGAGCACCCGGTCGATCAGGCCGTACTCCCGGGCCTCCTCGGCGGTGAACCAGCGGTCCCGGTCCGAGTCCCGCTGGATCTGCTCCAGGGAGCGCCCGCTGTGCCGGGCGATCAGCTCCTGCATCGTGCGCTTGACGTGCAGCATGTTCTCCGCCTGGATGGTGATGTCGGCGACCGTGCCGCCGAAGCCGCCCGACGGCTGGTGCATCATGATCCGCGAGTGGGGCAGGGCGTACCGCTTGCCCGCGGTGCCCGCGCAGAGCAGGAACTGGCCCATCGAGCCGGCCATGCCGAGCGCCAGGGTGGCCACGTCGTTGCGGATGTACCGCATCGTGTCGTAGACGGCCATCCCGGCGCTGACCGAGCCGCCCGGCGAGTTGATGTAGAGGTAGATGTCCCGCTCGCTGTCCTCGGCCGCCAGCAGCAGGAGCTGTGCGCAGATCTGGTTGGCCGACTCGTCGGTGACCTCCGTGCCGAGGAAGATGATCCGTTCCCGCAGCAACCGCTGGAACACCTGGTCGCCGAAGGACGGCTGGCCGCCGTCCCGCATCCACACGCCGTACCTGGTCATCGTGATCGACCTCCACGCTGCCGGCGGGCGACGGACTCCGCCCAGGGGAACCGGTCCCCCCAGCGTCCGCCCTGCCGGCGCGCGGTTCCCAGCGCTTCTGCCAGAGGCAGATCCGCCGACGGCAGAACCCGGCCGGGCCTAGCGGGCGGTCAGCCGCCGGCCCGCCCGGGCCCGCCGCCGGGCCAGCGCCCGCACGGTACGCGCGGCGGGACGCCCCAGCGGCGCGGCCGCGAACAGCCGGACCGGCGAAACGTGCACGGCCGGGCCGAGGTGCGCCACCGCACCGCCCACGGACGCCACGGGCGTGCCGAAGCGGGCCCCGCCGACGTGCAGCAGCCGGCCGCCCGCGCTCGGGGTGACCCCGCCGAGCCGGAGTACCCGGCCGGCGGCCACCGGCTCCCGGCACTCCACCCGTGGCCCGCCCTGCGGGGGCGCGGTCGGGTCGGCGTGGAAGCCGACGCGCAGGCGCGGGCCGGGCTCGCCGCCCACCGGGACCACCTCGTCGAGGCGGGCCAGCGCCACCCGGGGCGCGGCGGGCACCCGCCGCTCGACCCGGCGCAGGTCGTCGCGGGCCTCCTCCAGCAGATCCGACAGGCCGATGCCGAGGGCGCGGCAGATCGCCGCCAGCACCTCGGAACTGGCCTCCTTGCGCCCGCGCTCGACCTCCGAGAGGTAGGGCAGGGACACCCCCGCCGCCTCGGCCACCTCGCGCAGGGTGCGGCCCTGACGCTGCCGCACCCGGCGCAGCACGCCGCCGATCACCCGTCGCAGCAACGACATCCGGGCCTCCTCTGGGTGGGCGCTCCTGCCCCCATCATGCCGGTTCGGCGGGCGGCACACCCACCCCGCCCGCGCCGACGGCGGCGGTGCCGACGCCGCCCGGCGCGGCGACCGGCTCCCGACCACCGGCGTTGTCCCGGCCTGCCGGGCCGGTCGGGCGCACACCCGCTATGTTGTGCACGTGCAGGCGACGGAGGCGGAGCAGGTCCCGCGGTGATCCACTTTCCCGCGCAGCGGCGGGGCCCGCTGAGCGCGCTGAGCCTGCGCCTGGCCGCCGCCCTGGGCCTGGTCTTCGCCGTCGTCACCGCGGTCTACCTCGACCGCGACGGCTACCGCGACGTCAACGAGGACGGCCTGACCCTCCTCGACTGCTTCTACTACGCGGTGGTCTCCCTCTCCACCACCGGGTACGGCGACATCACGCCGGCGGCGCCGTCCGCCCGGCTGGTCAACGTCCTGTTCGTCACCCCGGCCCGGGTGCTCTTCCTGATCATCCTGGTCGGCACCACCCTGGAAGTCCTGACCGAGCAGTACCGGACCGGCCGTCGTCTGACGCGGTGGAGGAAGAGCGTGAAGAACCACGTCATCATCTGCGGCTACGGCACCAAGGGCCGCAGCGCGGTCTCGGCGCTGCTGGAGAACGGCCTCGACAAGTCCCGGATCGTGGTGGTCGAGCGCAGCCCGGCGTCGCTGCGGCAGGCCACCTCGGCGGGGCTCGTCGCGATCGAGGGGTCGGCGACCCGCTCCTCCGTTCTCAACGAGGCGCACGTGCGCAACGCCAAGGCGGTGATCATCGCGACCGACAGCGACGACGCGTCGGTGCTGGTCGCGCTCACCGTCCGGCAGCTCACCGCCGGGCAGGTGCGGATCATCGCGGCGGCCCGCGAGGCCGAGAACGCGCCGCTGCTCAAGCAGAGCGGCGCGCACCACGTGATCGTCTCCTCCGCCACGGCGGGCCGGCTGCTCGGCCTGTCCACCTCCGCGCCGCCGCTGATCGACGTGGTGGAGGACCTGCTGACCCCCGGCCAGGGCATGGCCCTGGCGATGCGCTCGGCGGAGCGCGACGAGGTCGGCCGCTCCCCGCGCGAGCTGGACGACACCCTGGTCATCGCGCTGGTCCGCCGGGGCAAGGTGGTCACGCTCTCCGACCGGGCCGGCGCGGTCATCGAGACCGGCGACATGCTCGTGCACGTCCGCGACGACCGGCCCCAGCCCGCCGGCACGCCGGGCTGACCGCCCGCCGCCCCCGCCGCGCTCCACGACGAAGGGCCCGCCACCATTCGGTGACGGGCCCCTCGCTCGCCTGACGGATCGCCCCCGCACGGGGACGGATCAGAGGATCGTCCAGGTGTCGCCGCTGCCCAGCAGGCCGGCGAGCTGCTGCTCCGGGGTCTCGGTGACCTTGGCCTTCGCCTCCTCGACCTGGGCCTGGACCACGCTGTCGTAGGACGGGCGGTCGACCGACCGGAACACGCCGATCGGGGTGTTGCTCAGGTCGAGCCCGGGCAGCCGGGACAGCGCGAACGCGTACGCCGGGTCGGCGACCGTGGCGTCGTGCACGACGATCTCCTCCGGGCGGACCGACGCGGTCTCCCGCACCTCCAGGCCGAAGCCGCCCGGCGGGTGGACGACGCAGAACCGGCCGTCGGCGCCGAACGTGATCGGCTGGCCGTGCTCCAGCCGGATCAGGAAGTCGTCGCGGGTGGCCGGCTCCTTGAGCTGGTCGAACGCCCCGTCGTTGAAGATGTTGCAGTTCTGGTAGATCTCCACGAACGCCGAGCCCTGGTGCTCGGCGGCGGCCCGCAGCACCGACTGGAGGTGCTTGCGGTCGGAGTCGATGGTGCGGCCGACGAAGCTCGCCTCCGCGCCCAGGGCCAGCGAGATCGGGTTGAACGGGGCGTCGGCCGAACCGGCCGGCGTCGACTTGGTGACCTTGCCGACCTCGGACGTCGGAGAATACTGCCCCTTGGTCAGGCCGTAGATCCGGTTGTTGAACAGCAGGATCTTCAGGTTGACGTTGCGGCGCAGCGCGTGGATGAGGTGGTTGCCGCCGATCGACAGCGCGTCGCCGTCGCCGGTGACGACCCACACGGACAGGTCCGGGCGGGACACCGACAGGCCCGTGGCGATCGCCGGGGCGCGGCCGTGGATCGAGTGCAGCCCGTAGGTGTTCATGTAGTACGGGAACCGGGACGAGCACCCGATGCCGGAGACGAAGACGATCCGCTCCCGGGGGATGTTCAGCTCCGGCATGAACTGCTGCACGGCGGCGAGGATCGCGTAGTCACCGCAACCGGGGCACCAGCGCACCTCCTGGTCGGACTTGAAGTCCTTCGCGGTGAGCTTGAGGGCGACGGGCTCAGACATTCTTCAGGACCTCTTCCAGCATCGTCTCCAGCTCGGTGGCCGTGAACGGCAGGCCGCGGACCTGGTTGTAGCCGATGGCGTCGACCAGGTACTTGCCCCGGATCACCTGGGCGAGCTGGCCGAGGTTCATCTCGGGGATGACCACCCGGTCGTAGGAGCGCAGCACCTCGCCGAGGTTGGCCGGCATCGGGGCCAGGTGCCGCAGGTGTGCCTGCGCGACGGACAGGCCGCGCTGGCGCAGCCGCCGGCAGGCGGCGCCGATCGGGCCGTAGGTCGAGCCCCAGCCCAGCACCAGCAGCCGAGCGTTGCCGTCCGGGTCCTCCACCTCGACGTCCGGCACCGGGATCGCCTCGATCCGGGCTGCCCGGGTGCGCACCATGAAGTCGTGGTTCGCCGGGTCGTAGGAGATGTCGCCGGTCTTGTCGGCCTTCTCCAGGCCGCCGATGCGGTGCTCCAGCCCCGGCGTGCCCGGGATGGCCCACGGCCGGGCCAGGGTCTGCGGGTCACGCAGGTAGGGCAGGAACGTGCCGTCGTCGCCGTTGGGCGCGGTGGCGAACTCGACCCGTAGGTCGGGCAGGGACTCCACGTCGGGCAGCAGCCACGGCTCGGAGCCGTTGGCGACGTAGTTGTCGGAGAGCAGGAGCACCGGGGTGCGGTAGGTCAGCGCGATCCGGGCCGCCTCGATGGCCGCGTGGAAGCAGTCCGACGGGGACTTCGGGGCGATCACCGCGACGGGGGCCTCGCCGTGCCGGCCGTACAGGGCCATGTTGAGGTCGGCCTGCTCGGTCTTGGTGGGCATGCCCGTCGACGGGCCGGCCCGCTGCACGTCCACGATGACCAGCGGCAGCTCCAAGGCCACCGCGAGGGAGATCGTCTCGCTCTTGAGCGCCACGCCGGGGCCGCTGGTGGTGGTGATGCCGAGCATCCCGCCGTACGACGCGCCGAGCGCCGCCCCGACCGCGGCGATCTCGTCCTCGGCCTGCATCGTGATCACGCCGAACCGCTTGTGCTTGCTCAGCTCGTGCAGGATGTCCGACGCCGGGGTGATCGGGTAGGCGCCGAGGAACACCGGCAGGCCGGAGCGGACGCCCGCGGCCACCAGGCCGAGGGAGAGCGCCGCGTTGCCGGTGATGTTGCGGTAGGTGCCCGGCACCATCTTCGCCGGCTTCACCTCGTACCGGACCGAGAAGGAGTCGGTGGTCTCGCCGAAGTTCCAGCCGGCCCGGAACGCCGCGACGTTCGCCGCGACCAGCTCGGGGCGCTTGGCGAACTTGCGCTCCAGGAAGCGCAGGGTCGACTCGTACGGGCGGGAGTACATCCAGGAGAGCAGGCCCAGGGCGAACATGTTCTTGGCCCGCTCGGCGTCCTTCTTGGACACCTGCTGGTCGGCGAGCGCCCGGACGGTCATCGAGGTCAGCGCGACGGGGTGCACCACGTAGCCGTCGAGGGAGTCGTCGTCGAGCGGGCTGGCCTGGTAGCCCACCTTGGCGAGGTTGCGCTTGGTGAACTCGTCGGTGTTCACGATGATGTCCGCGCCGCGCGGCAGGTCGGCCAGGTTGGCCTTGAGCGCGGCCGGGTTCATCGCGACCAGCACGTTCGGCGCGTCGCCCGGGGTGAGGATGTCGTAGTCGGCGAAGTGCACCTGGAAGCTCGACACGCCCGGCAGGGTCCCGGCGGGGGCCCGGATCTCGGCGGGGAAGTTGGGCAACGTGGAGATGTCGTTGCCCAGCTGGGCCGTCTCCGAGGTGAACCGGTCACCGGTCAGCTGCATGCCGTCGCCGGAGTCGCCGGCGAACCGGATGACCACCCGGTCGAGTTGACGGATCTGCTTCGTCACGCCTGCCCCTCGCTTCGCTCGGCGCGGTCGCGCGGGCGGCTGAACATGATGGTGACCTCGCCTTGCCCGGCCACATGACCTCCTTGACACAGCGCTGCCCCGCACCGCCCCGTGGGTGGTCCGGTCCGGTCTGGGTTCCTACCAGAGAGCCTACGTCGGATGAGATGTCGAGCTTGCCCAGTGGTCCGCCGACTGGGAACGGATTCCGGGCGCTTACGTCATGGTTTGGGGCTGTTTGCCCTGCCCGCCGTAACCAGAATCACCGGTCGCCGGGCGGGCCGGTGAGCCGGCGGCGCAGCGAGACGGTCGCCAGCGCGAGCGCCAGCACCACCAGCAGCACCGAGATCACGATCAGGGCGACCGCGCCGCGCTGCGCCGAGCTGAGCCCGCCGTCGGGGTGCCGCCCGGCCCCCGCGGCGGTGAGCACCCCCTGCGATCCGGCCGGGGCGGGCGTCGCGGCCGGGGTGGCCATCGCGGCCGCCGCGGTGATCCGGAAGCTCATCTGCACCTGCCGGGCCAGCCCGCTGCGCGGATCGAGGCGGCCGACCACGGCGCCGGACAGCGGCGCGTCGCGTTGCGCCTCGGCGGTCGCGCTGACCGTGAGCCGCAGGGTGGCGGCCCCGCCGGCCCGCACCGCGCCGACGTCGCACCTGGTGCGGGTGGCGCTCAGCGCGGCACAGAAGGCCGGCGGGGCCGGGACCGTGACGCCGTCGGGCAGGACCACGTCGATCCGCCCGTCCGCGTCGACCTTTCCGGTGTTGCTCAGCCGGACGCCCAGCTCGCTGGCGCTCCCGCTGATGTCGAACGCGACCCCGTCGGCCCGCAGCGCGATGCCCGGCACCGGCGGGCCCGGCGGGAAGAGCACCGCGAATCCCTCGTTGTCGTCGACCGACCCGGCCACCCCCGGGGCGGTGGCGCTCACCCGCACCGTGCCGCTGAGCGGCATCCGTCGCCACGCGTCGCCGTCGACCCGCACCGAGAGCAGCGCGCTGAACCGCGCGCCGGCCGCCGCCGTCCACGCCCCGCAGAGGTGCCCGCCGCCGTCGGCCGGCGCGCAACCGGCGGTGCCCGCGTCGGTCAGCCCGGCCGGCAGGGTGTACGAGAGCTGGACCTGCGCCGCGACGTCGCCCGTGTTGGCGACGGTGATCCGCAGTGTGGTCGTGGTGTCGGCCGCGTTCCAGTACGCGTCGGTCAGCACGACGTCGTCGGTGCCCACCCACACGCCGAGGCGGCCCGACGCCGGCGCGTCCGGGCCGGGGGCAGACGTGCGTGCCGGCGGGGTGGTGGTCGGGGGCGGCGGCCCGGCGGTGGTCGGGGGCGCGGCCGTGGTGGCGGGCGGGCCGGCGGGCTCGGCGGGCGTGCTGGGCGGCGGCCCGGTGGGGGTGGGGGCCGGGGCGGTGGTCTCCGGCGGGGGCAGGGTCGGCGGCGCCTCGGTGGGCGACGGCTCGGCGGGCGTCGGCTCGACCGGTGGGGTCTCGTCGCCGGGGTCGCCGGCCGGTCCCGCCGGAGGGTCCGCCGGCGCGGCGGCCGCCCGGGCCGGCGTCGGCGCGGCCGTGGCCCAGCCGGACGGCCCCGCCGCCGAGACGAGCAGCCCGACCGCCACGGACGCGGCGAGCAGCGCCGCGCGGCGTCGGTCGGCTGCCCGCCGAACGGGGCGTACGTCCACGCGGGCCACTCCTCCGCCGACAGTCGGTGACGGTTCAATGGTCGGTAACAGTTGCCCGGCGGCACTAGTCTCGCTGGGAAACAGTTTCGTAACGTGCTCCGACCCCGGCACGGTAGGCTGACCCACCGTGACCGGTTACCTGGGCTCGTACGCGACGCTCGGGCTCCTGCTGCTCGCCGCCGCCCTCTTCTTCGTCGTGGCGTTCGCCGCGAACCGGGTGCTGCGTCCCGCCCGCCCGGCGGACCCGCCCGGCAAGCGGGCCGGCTACGAGTGCGGCCTCGACCCGGTGGGCGGCGACTGGGCCCAGATGCAGATCCGCTACTACGTGTACGCCTACCTCTACGTGCTGTTCGCGGTCGAGGCGGTCTTCCTCTTCCCGTGGGCGGTGGTCTTCGACCGGCCCGGCTTCGGGCTCGTCACGGTCGCCGAGATGGGCGTCTTCGTGGGCGTGCTGGCGCTGGGCATCCTCTACGCCTGGCGCAAGAACATCCTCCGCTGGACCTGAGCGCCGACGCCCGGTCGGGGCCGGCCGGTCCTGCCGGGGTCGGCCGGGGGTCGACGGTCAGGCCAGCCCGCGCCGGGTGACGGCCGGCGGGCGGTCGCCCCGGATCGACGCCACCATGTCCAGCACCCGCCGGGTCGGCCCCACCTGGTGGGCACGGAACACCCGCGCGCCCAGCCAGGCCGACAGCGCGGTCGCCGCGAGGGTCCCCTCCAGCCGCTCGGCCACGGGCAGGTCCAGCGTCTCGCCGATGAAGTCCTTGTTGGACAGGGCCACCAGCAGCGGCCAGCCCGTGCCGGAGAGCTCGTCGAGCCGACGGGTGATCTCCAGGGAGTGCCGGGTGTTCTTGCCGAAGTCGTGCGCCGGGTCGATGAGGACGCCGTCGGGGCGTACCCCCAGGGCGACCGCGCGCTCGGCGAGGCCGGTGACCGTCGCGACCACGTCGGCCACCACGTCGGCGAAGGCCGCCCGGTGCGGGCGGGTGCGCGGCTCCAGCCCGCCCGCGTGCGAGCAGACCAGCCCGGCCCCGGTCTCGGCGGCGACCCGGGCGAGCGCCGGGTCCGCCCCCGACCAGGTGTCGTTGAGCAGGTCCGCGCCGGCCGCGACCGCCTCCACCGCGACCTCGGCCCGCCAGGTGTCGATGGAGATGACCACGTCCGGGAAGGCGGCCCGCACGGCGGAGATCGTGTCCACCGTGCGGCGGATCTCCTCGGCCACGTCGACCTCGTCGCCGGGGCCGGCCTTGACCCCGCCGATGTCGATGATCTCCGCGCCCTCGGCCACCGCGCGCTCCACCGCGCGCAGCGCGCTGTCCTGCGCGAAGGTCGCCCCCCGGTCGAAGAACGAGTCGGGCGTGCGGTTGACGATGGCCATCACCACCAGTTCGCCCGGCGCGAAGGTCCGGCTGCCGAGCCGAAGCGCCCCGGCCATGTCGCCTCCCGATCTCCCGCAGCCGCAGATCCGTCGCGGCCACCGGTCTCCGCGGCCGCCGATTCCGCGGCCGCCGGTCCTCCGTACGGCCGGGCGACCCGGCCGCCCCCCGACGCTAGCGGGTCGTCCGGTGATCCTTCCTGGCGGTACGACGGCACAGATCCGCACCGATCTGTGGGAGGACCGCCCGGCGGGGTCGCTCCGGGCCCGTTCGCGTGCCACGATCTCTTGCATGGGTCAGGTGCTGCTCACGCTGGTCGTCGCGCTCACCGTCGCGGCAGTGGTCTTCGGGGCGACGGTGCTGGTCACCGGTCGCGATCCCGGCCTCGCGCCGGTCGAGCCGGACGGGCGGGCCGTCCCGCTGCCGGTCAGCCGGCCGCTGCGGGAGTCCGACGTGGGAGGCGTCCGTTTCGACACGGCGCCGCGCGGGTACCGGATGTCCCAGGTCGACCAGGCGCTGCGCCGGGCGGCCTACGACATCGGGTACAAGTCCGAGCTGATCGGCGTGCTGGAGGCGGAGGTCACCGCGTTGCGCGAGGGACGGGTCGCCGACGCCGACGCGCTGCGGCACACCCGCGAGCAGGCCGCCGCTGCTGCCGCCGCCGAGCAGGCCGCGGGGGCCGACGCCCCCACCGCGGCTGCTGCCCCCACCGGCGCGGACACCACCGGTGCCGCCGCCCCGGCCACCGTCCCTGCCACCGGAGCCGACCTCACGGTGACCGCCGCCGCTCCCGAGGCCGGCGACCGCGAGGCGACCGACCACCCCGTCCGGTCGGAGCCGGCGTGACCGGCTCGGCGGACGCCGAGGGCCTCCGCGAGGCGGCCCAGCCCGGCGCGGGCGAGGTCACCGCCACGGTGATCGTCAACGCCCCGGCCGAGCGGGTGTTCGCCGGGCTGCTGGCCTGGGAACGACAGTCCGACTGGATCCCGTTCACCACCGTCCGGGTCGTCGAGGGCGACGGCGGCGAGGGCAGCCTCGTGGAGGCGGTCACCTCGCTCGGGCCGGCGGTGCTGCGCGACGAGATGCGGGTGGTCCGGGTCGACGCGCCGTACGAGATCGGCGTGGTGCACTGCGGCCGCCTGCTGCGCGGCCCCGGCGTGCTGCGCTGCACCCAGATCGAGGGCGGGCGCACCCAGGTCGTCTGGCACGAGTGGTTCCACGTGCCGGGCGGCGCGGCCGGGCGGGTGGCGTGGCCGGTGCTCTGGCCCGGGTCCAAGGTCAGCCTCACCCAGGCGTTGAAGAAGTTCGGCCGGCTGGTCGAGCAGGGCCGCCTGCCCTGACGGCCGCCACCGCGCCGCCCGGTGCGGGTCGGGTGCGGGGCCGGGGCGTTACCGCCAAGTCGCCGACCTGGCGGGGTCCCGAGGGGGCGGATACCGCCACCACGCCCGCGTGCCTTGCCCTGCCGGCGGCTGCGGCTAGCGTGTGAGCCGTGACTGACCTGGTGATCGGCGCGGACGGGCTGGCCCGCTGCGCCTGGGGGGCGAGCACCCCGGACTACGTCCCCTACCACGACCGGGAGTGGGGGCGGCCCCTGCGCGGCGACGACGCGCTCTTCGAGCGGATGACCCTGGAGGCGTTCCAGTCGGGCCTGTCCTGGCTGACCATCCTGCGCAAGCGCCCCGCCTTCCGGCTGGCCTTCGACGACTTCCGCATCGAGGCGGTGGCGGCCTACGGCGACGCCGACGTGACCCGCCTGCTGGCCGACGCCGGCATCGTGCGCAACCGGGCCAAGATCGAGGCGGCCGTCGCCAACGCCCGGGCCGCCCTGGAGCTGCCCGAGGGGCTCTCCGCGCTGCTCTGGTCCCACGCGCCGGCACCCCGGCCCGCCCGGCTGGCCTCGTTCGCCGACGTGCCAGCGCTCACCCCCGAGTCGACCGCGCTGGCCAAGGCGCTGAAGAAGCGCGGGTTCCGGTTCGTCGGCCCCACCACCGCCTACGCGCTCATGCAGGCCACCGGCATGGTCGACGACCACCTGGCCGGCTGCCACGTCACCGGCCCGTCGCCGGCGTGATGGGATCGACCCCATGACCGACACCGACGACCGCCCCGACAGCACGGTCCCCGTCCGGCCCGACGGCGGGCGGGCCGTCACCGCCTGGGCCGTGCTCCTCCCGCCGGGCCGCTACGACGCCGAGCGGCTCGTCCACCACGACACGCTGGAGCTGACCGGGCTGACCGCCGGCGGCACGGCTGACGATCCCGCCGGGGCCACCGTCACCACTGCCGCCGGGGCCGGGGCCACCGTCACCACTGCCGCCGGGGCCGGGGTCACCGCCGCCGGTCCCCGGCCGGGCGACCCCGTGGCGGTGCTGGCCGAGGGCCCGCTGCGGCTGGTGGCCCTGGGCCGGGTCGCCCGGGCGACCGCCGAGCGCCGGGAGGACCCGGACGACCCGCAGTCCGACCCGGCGTCCGGCGCGTTCGTGGTCGCGTACACCCGGCGGGTCTTCGACGAGCCGGTGCCGGCCGGCGGGCTGGCGCTCGACGGGCCGGTCAGCGCGCTGCCCGCCGACGCCTACCGGGCGCTGGTCGCACGGCTCGGCCCGCCGCCGGCCCGCCGGTCCTGGCTGGTCAGCCTGGACCTCCCGATCGAGGCGGCCACCCCGGCGGAGGCCGTCCGGCTGTTCTGGTCCTACGTGCGCGACCTGGGGCCCCGCGAGCTGCCGGCCTTCGTCTCGCCGTCCGGCGACGAGCTGGCGATGCAGGCGTTCGTGCTGGGGGCCGAGGCCAACCAGGACCCGGAGGAGGACGACTGACCCGCGCCGGTCACCAGACGGTGCCCAGGCGGCCCGACCAGCCGTCCAGCACCTCGGCCGGGTCGGTGTGCAGCACCTGCGCCAGGAGTGCCGCGTAGACGTCCCGGAAGTCGGTGGTGAACTTCAGGTCGCCGTCGTCGAGGTCGGTCAGGCTCGGCGGCTCGCCGTGCAGCCCGCCGCGCACCCCCGCGCCGAGCAACAGCACGTCGGACGCCGTGCCGTGGTCGGTGCCGTCGGAGGCGTTGGCACGCACCCGGCGGCCGAACTCGGAGTAGACCGCCACCACCACCCGCCGCCCGGCCTCGCTGCGGGCCATCCGCTCGGCGAAGCCGGTCAGCGCCCGGTCCACCTGGCCGAGCAGCACCTCCTGGAGCTGCCGCTCGTCGGCGTGGGTGTCGAAGCCGCCGAGGGAGACCGAGAAGACCCGGGTGGTCACGCCGGCCTCCACGCACCGGGCCACGAGGTCGAGCTGTGCCTCCAGCGGCGTCCGCGCGCCCCCGGTGGCGGTGGCCGGGGCCTGCTCGCCGTCCGGGTCGTCCTCGGCCGCGCCGGCCGTGTCGCGAACCCCCTGGATCAGGTCGTCGACCGAGCGCAGGTCCGCGAAGCAGGCGGCGGCGCGGGCCCGCGCGACGGACTCGCCGGGCTGGGCGGCGGCGAGGGCGGCCAGCGCCGGCTCCGGCAGGCCCCGCACGGCCCCGCGGTCGGTCACCGGCACCGAGGCGCCCGCGCTGCGGGCCCCCGCGAGCAGGGGCGGCAGCGCCGGCTCGAACGACACCGCGAGCCGGGGGTCCCCGCCGGCCCGGTCGAGCCAGCGGCCCAGCCAGCCCGTGCTGCCGGGCCGCTCCGGCTCGGCCGTGTGCCAGATGTCCATCGACCGGAAGTGGCTGCGGTCCGGCTTCGGGTAGCCGACGCCCCGGACGACGGCGAGCCGGCCGGCGGCGTACAGGCCGTGCAGGCCGGCCAGCGCCGGGTTCAGCCCGACGGCGTCGTCGAGCCGCTTCACCTCCTCCGCCCGGTATGCCAGCTCCGGGCGGGCGGCGGCGTAGGCCGGGTCGGCGTACGGCACGACGGTGTTCAGCCCGTCGTTGCCCCCGTACAGGGTGACCAGCACCAGGGTGCGGGCGTCCGGATCGGCGTCCCCGGCGGTGGCGAGCAGGTCGTCGAGCGTGTACGCGGTGACGCCGGCCGCCAGGGCGGTCGCGCCGACCACCCCGCTGGCGACGAGGAAGCGGCGTCGGGTGAGCCTGTCCATCGTCTCGTCTCCTCCCGCTCAGCTGACGGTGTACTCGGGGCTGACCAGCCCGGCGGCCAGGAGCTTGCGCGGCTGGCCGGCCAGCGGGTCCAGGGCGGCCCGCGTGCGTGCGCTCCACGCGTCGACGACGAGCAGCCGGGCCAGGGCATCGGGCCGGCCGGCGGCCGGCGCGGCGGCCAGCCGGTCCAGCACGGTGGGCGCGGCGACGCCGGCCAGCAGATCGGCCAGCCGCAGCCGGGCCTGCAACGACGAGGTGGTCAGCCAGGCCACGCCGGCCGGCCAGCCACCCACGCTGGGCGGGCGCAGCGGCACCTGGTCCAGCGCGGTGAGGCCGGCGAGGAGCTGCCGCCGCCGCTGCTCGGACAGGCGGGACGGCCGGACGCCGAGCTGGCGCAGCGCGCCGACGGCCCACTCGACCGGCTGCTTCACCAGCGTGCCGGCGGTCCGCCCGAACTCGCCGGCGGTGAGCACGGCGCGCAGGGTGGCGAGGGTGTCCGGGCCGGCGAGCCCGGCCGGGGCGGGCGTCTCCGGGCCGGCGTACCGGAACCAGAGCCGACGGGCGACGAACTCCCGGGCGGCCGGCTGCCCGGCGAGCAGCGCGGCGAACCCGGCGGCGTCGAACGGGCCGGTGCGGCCGAGGATCGTCTTCGCGCCGGTGTCGTGCCGGCGCGGCTCGAACCGGGCCGCCCCGGTGCGCCGGTCCACCACCCAGCCGGTGAGCGCCCGCGCGCCGGCCTTCACGTCGGCCTCGGCGTAGTTGCCGACGCCGAGGGTGAACAGCTCCATCAGCTCCCGGGCCAGGTTCTCGTTCGGTGCGGCCCGGGTGTTCTTCTGCCCGTCCAGCCAGAGGATCAGGGCCGGATCGCGCACCATCGCCTCGACCAGCGGGCCGAGCGGTCCCCGGCCGTGCCGGCGCAGGGTGGCGAGCTGGCCGAGCATCAGCGGCGCGGAGCGCACCTTGCGGACGCTGGTCGCCCAGTGGCCGTGCCAGAAGAACAGCAGCTTCTCGCCCAGCCCGTCGTCGGCGGCGACCATCCGGTCGAGCCACCACCCGGTGACGCGCAGCACCTGCTCCCGCCGCCGCTCGTTGGCCTGCTGCCGCTGCTCACGGCTCGACTGCCGGGTGATCCCGGCGTGCGGGTCGGCACCGAGCGCCGGGGGCGGTGTCGCCGCCGCCCCCCGGTCCGGGCCCGGGGGGTCGAGCAGGGCGTCGAGCGTCGCCGCGAGGCCGGCCCGCTCGGCGGCGTCCACCTCGTCGGCGGTCGGCCCGAAGGTCGCCCGCCGCAGCAGGTGCGCCAGCGCTTCCCGATCAGCCATGACACCGACCGTACGGAGCCGCTGTTCGAGAACGGTAAGGACGAGGTCCGGGCAGCGTTCAGCGGCCCTCGAAGACCGGCGGCTGCTTGTTGACGAAGGACAGGGTGGCGGCGCGGTGGTCGGCGGTGCCCCCGCAGATCGACTGGGCCTGCGCCTCGGCGGCCAGGGCGTCGGCGAGGGTGCCGGCGTCGGCGATGGAGAGCTGCCGCTTGATCGCCCCGTAGGCGACGGTCGGGCCGGCGGCGAGCCGGGCGGCCAGCTCCTGAGCGGCCGGCAGCACCTGCTCGTCGTCGTCGACCAGGCGGGTCAGCAGACCCAGCCGGCTGGCCTCGTCGGCGGCGACCGGCTCGGCGAGCATCAGCAGCTCGACGGCCTTGGCGTGACCGACCAGCCGGGGCAGGGTCCAGGAGGCGCCGGTGTCGGCGGCGAGCCCCACCCCGGCGAAGGCCATCAGGAACCGGGTCTTCGGCCCACCGATGCGGAAGTCGGCCAGGAAGGCCAGCGACGCCCCGGCCCCGGCGGCCATCCCCCGCACGGCGGCCACCACGGGCTTCGGCAGGTTGGCCAGCCGGGCGGCGATCGGGTTGTAGTGGGCCCGGACGGTGTCCACCGGGTTCACTCCCGGCGACTCCAGGACCTGCACGTGCTCGCGCAGGTCCTGGCCGGCGCTGAACGAGCCGCCCGCACCGGCCAGCACCACGGCCCGGCAGGACCGGTCGGACTCCAGCTCGGCCAGGGCGTCCCGGAGCGCCTCCTTGAGCGCCACGTCGAGCGCGTTCATCGCCGTCGGGCGGTTGAGGGTCAGGGTGACGACGGCGTCGGTGCGGTCGACGAGCAGCGGCTCGGTCACGTCTTGACGACCCTTCTCTCACGGTTGGTGGCGTCGAGGCACTGCTCGACGTACCGGTCGGCGGCCGGCCGCAGCCGGGTGGCGTGCCGGTCGAAGAAACTGGCCGCGGCGGTGCCGGGCCAGCGCTCGGGCAGCAGCGCCGGTGGGAGCTGCGGGTCCCGGAACAGGAAGGTACGCCATGCGTGCACGAGCCGGAACCGGGCCGCGTACGCCTCCTCGTCGTCGCTGCGCACCGTGACCGCGGCCAGCAGGGGGCGCTGTTCGGCGACGAACTGCTCGTAGGCGTGCCCGATCTCGGTGAGGTCCCAGGCCCGGCGGACCACGCCCATCGCGCCCGGGGTGCCGGCGGTGTGCGCGGCGGTGAACCGCTCGTACCGCACGCCGGCCTCGTCGAGCAGGACGTCGACGTCCTCCGCCGGCCGGGTGGCCACCCAGGTCTGCTCGTCGAGGGAGCCGTAGCCGAGGAAGCTGAGGTTGGCGGCGAGCCGCTGCCGTTCCCGGCGGGAGGCGGGGCTGTCCAGGACGAGCATGTCGAACCGTCCGTCCCAGCTGACCCGGCCTGTCCGGTAGATCCGGGCGGCCGCCTCGTCGAGTCGCCGCGCGGCTTTCGGTGTGATCGAATAACCCGGCCCCGAGGCCAGCCGGAGGGGGTCGAGCCAGCCCTGGCGAACCATCCGGCTGACCGCCGTGCGCACCGCCGGCGGGGCGATCCCGAGCGGCGCGAGCAACCTGACCAGGGCGGCGACCGGCGCGCGGCCGCCCCGGGGTCGGAGGTGGTCGCCGTACAGGTCGAAGAGTGCCGACCGTGCCTGCATGACCGCACATTGTGACAGGCCTTCTCAAGATAAGCTAGGTCCTGTTACATCAATGCCTCTTCGGTTTGGGTCCGGCGGTGTTCATCAGGGAAAATCGTTGGTCGACCCCGCCGTGCACGTCGCGGTGGGTGATGGCGAAGAGGCTGTGGGGCAACCCACCGACCCTGTTGCAGGTCTGAGGGGAGACGACATGGCGGCGATGAAGCCGCGGACGGGCGACGGTCCGCTGGAAGTCACCAAGGAGGGCCGGGGCATCGTCATGCGGGTCCCGCTGGAGGGTGGTGGCCGGCTCGTCGTCGAGATGACTCCCGACGAGGCCAACGCGCTCGGTGACGCACTGAAGGCAGCCGCCGGCTGACCGAGGCACGGTCCGGGCGGCGGTTGCCGCGCGGGCGGTTCACACCTCCCTGAGCCACCGGCCCCGCCGGTGGCTCAGGGCTTCGCCCTGGGCCCGGTCGCGTCCGGGCCCTCTTCCGACCCATCAGGAGGTCGTTCCAGCGTGCTTGCCATCCGTCTGGTGGGTGGGCCCGAGCGGCCCGACGCCCTGGCCCTGCCCATCCGACCCGCCGGGGCGGCCGAGGACGGGGCGGCGCGGGCCGTGCTGCTGCCCGGCCTGCCGGCGCTCGCCGACGACGTGCTGGCCGAGGCCGCCGCCCTGGTCCCGGCGGCCCGGGCCACCGGGCGGGCCGGCGAGACGCACGTCCACCTGCGGCCGGGGCGGCTCCCGGCGCGGCTGCTGCTGGTCGGGGCCGGCGACGGCGACGAGGCCGGATGGCGGGCGGCGGGGGCGGCGCTGGCCCGCGCCGCGTCCGGTGAGACACATCTCACGATCATGATGCCGGTCGATGTCGAGCCCGACGCGGTGCGCGGCCTCGTCGAGGGGCTGCTGCTGGCGTCCTACCGCTTCCGGCTCACCGAGGCCGGCGAGGCGCCGGCGCTGAGCGGCGTCGACGTCGCCGTCGGCGACCCCGCCGCCTACGCGGACGCGGTCGAGCGGGCCGAGGTGACCGCCCGGATGACCCGCCTGGCCCGGGACCTGACCAACACCCCGTCCTCGGTGAAGAACCCGCAGTGGTTCGCCGAGCAGGTCGAGGCCGCCGCGGCCGGCCGCCCCGACCTGCGCCTGCGGGTCCGGCAGCCCGACGAGCTGGCCGCCGAGGGATTCGGCGGCATCCTCGCCGTCGGCGGCGGCTCCGCCAGCGGCCCGCGCCTGGTCGAGCTGGACTGGCACCCCGCCGACGCGCGTACCCACGTCGTCCTGGTCGGCAAGGGGATCACCTTCGACACGGGCGGCATCTCCATCAAGCCGGTGCCCGCCATGAAGCTGATGCGCAAGGACATGGCCGGCGCCGCCGCCGTCGTGGCCGCCACGCTGGGCGCGGCGGCGCTGCGGCTGCCGGTCCGGATCACCACCCTGACGCCGCTGGCGGAGAACGCGGTCAGCGGGTCGGCGTTCCGCCCCGGCGACGTGATCACCCACTACGGCGGCGTGACCAGCGAGACCACCAACTCCGACGCCGAGGGGCGGCTGGTGCTCGCCGACGCGCTGGCGTACGCCGTCGCCGAGCTCAAGCCCGACCTGATGATCGACCTGGCGACCCTGACCGGGGCGAACATGGTGGCGCTCGGCAAGCGCACCGGCGCGCTCTACTCCGACAACGACGAGCTGGCCGCCGACGTGCTGGCCGCGATCGACGCGGCGGGGGAGTCGGCCTGGCGGATGCCGCTGCCGGCCGACTACGTCGAATACCTGGGCAGCGACGTGGCGGACCTCTACAGCGCCCCGAACCAGGGCGGCGGGTCGGTGCTGGCCGCGCTCTACCTGCGTGAGTTCACCGGCGACCTGCGGCAGCGCTGGCTGCACGTCGACATGTCCGCGCCCTCGTGGGCCGACGGCGACGCCGCCGAGCTGACCCGGGGCGCCACCGGCTGGGGGGTGCGCGGCCTGCTGCGCTGGCTGGCCACCCTCGGGTGACGTGCGCCTCCCCGGCGGCGGGAGCGGCTCAGGGCCTCCCGCGGCGGGCGGCGGGCCTCAGCACTTCACGGCGGCGAGCAGGCCGTGGCCGACGGGGAGCAGGGCCGGCGTCCAGTCCTCGGACTCCCGGAGCGCCTTGATCGTCTCCCGGGTGGTCACCGTCTCCACGTCCCGGGCCGCCGGGTCGGCGATCCGCCCGTCGGCCAGCGTGCCGTGCAGGGCGAGCACCCCGCCGCGGCGCAGCAGCCGCAGCGCCGCGGCCACGCAGGAACTGAAGTTGGTGGCCTCGGTGTCGACGAAGACCATGTCGTACGCGCCGTCGGCGAGCCGGGGCAGCACGTCCAGGGCCCGGCCGGTGATGATGCGGGTGCGCCCTGCGGGGAAGCCCGCCTCGGTGAAGATCCGACGGGCGATCCGCTGGTGCTCCACCTCGACGTCGATGGTGGTGAGGACGCCGTCGGCGCGCATGCCCCGCAGCAGCCACACGCCGCTGACGCCGGTGCCGGTGCCGATCTCCACCACCGCCCGCGCGCTCCCGGCGGCGGCCAGCAGCCGCAGCGCCGCCCCCGTGCCCGGGGTCACCGCGTCGAGGCCCACCTCGCGGGCGAGGCTGCGGGCGGTCCGCAGCACGAGGTCCTCGGTGACGTACGACTCGGCGAACTGCGACGCCGGGGTCGTCGAGCTGCCGGAACTGGCGGCCGTGGCGATGGGACACCTCCGTCGGGGGCGGGTTGGCGGTATGAGCCTAGAGGCGGGGCCGAACGGACGCAGCCGCGAGTCCGGTGCCCGACGATCACGGTGGAACCTGCCCGATCGGGCGGTTCCCACCGGGCGGTCACGCACCGCAACCACTGACTGCACTCGCGGCATTCGTGTAATCCTGGATGCGGTATCCCCGTCGTCGGACCGGTCAGCCCTGCCGGTCCGGAGCGAGGGGCCGGGGACGACTGGGAGGCACCGACGTGACCGACGGCTGGGACTGGCGCCAGCCTGGGGGAGCTCCGACCCCGGCGGCGCCGCCGGGGGCCGGTGCGCCGCCGGCCGGACCGCCGACGACGCCCGACGGCGTCCACCGGGGCGCCCCGGCCTCGCCCTGGTGGTCCGACGCGCTCGCCGACCCGTGGCGCGACCCGTACGCCCCGGCGGCCGTGGTGGTGCCCGGCCCCGTCGACGGCGCCGCGGAGCCGGAGCCGGTCGTCGACCCGGACGCGCCGCGCCGGCCGACGCTGCGCCAGCTGCTGCTCATCCCGCTGGTCACCGCGCTGCTCGCCGGGACCCTCGGCGGTGCCCTGGGGTACGCCTTCGCGGTGCGTGGCGGCGCGGCCGGCGGCCCGGTGCTCGGCGCAGGTTCCGCCGAGGCCCCGGCGCTGGCCCAGCGCAAGCCGGAGTCGCTGGCCGGGGTCGCCGAGCGGGTCCTGCCCAGCGTGGTCACCGTCCGGGTGGCCGGCATGGGCGGGACGAGCGAGGGTTCCGGCTTCATCGTCAGCGCCGACGGCTACGTGATCACCAACGACCACGTCGTCGCCGGGGGCACCGGCAAGGCGTCGGTGGTGTTCAACGACGGCAGCACCGCCGCCGCCAGCGTCGTCGGGCAGGACCCGGAGTCCGACATCGCGGTGATCAAGGTGTCCTCCGTCACGGGCCTGCGGCCGGTGGAGTTCGGCGACTCCGACGCCCTCGCGGTCGGCGACCCGGTGCTGGCCATCGGCTCGCCGCTGTCCCTGGCCAACACGGTGACCGCCGGCATCGTGAGCGCCCTGGACCGGACGATGCAGGCGGGCGACCCGGGCGGGCCGACCCGCTACTACGCGGCCATCCAGACCGACGCCGCGGTCAACCACGGCAACTCCGGCGGCCCGCTGGTGGACTCGGCCGGCCGGGTGATCGGGGTGAACTCGACCATCAAGTCGCTCGTCGCCGACGGGCAGGAGGCCGGCAACATCGGGCTCGCCTTCGCCATTCCGATCAACCAGGCGAAGCGGGTCACCCAGGACATCATCGGCACCGGCAAGGCCCGCCGTACGGTGATCGGCGCCCAGGTCGGCGGCAGCGGCGCGGCCAGCGGCGGCACCGGCGGCGTACGCCTGGCGTCGGTGGAGCCGGCGGGCCCGGCGGCCGCGGCGGGGCTGCGGGCGGGGGACGTGATCCTGCGGCTCGCCGGCCGCCCCATGACGGACCCGACCGACCTGATCGCCCTGGTGCGCAAGTTCGCCCCGGGGTCCGTGGTGACGGTGGAGTACCGGCGCGGGTCGAGCCGGCAGAACGCCTCGGTGACGCTCGCCGCGGACGCCAAGTGAGAGTCGACAGCCGACCGGCCCCTCCCCGAGGGGCCGTCACCTGCGTACGCTTGGCCTGATGCCGACGAGGAGGCCCAGCAGTGTTCGAGAACCTCAACTGGTGGGAGATCGCCGCGCTGCTGCTCCTGGCGCTGCTGATCTTCGGTGACCGGCTGCCCAACGTGATCAGCGACGGGCTGCGCATGGTCCGCAACCTGCGTGCCATGGCCCGCAACGCGACCGGCGACCTGAGCCGCGAGCTGGGCACCGACATCCAGCTGGAGGACCTGCACCCGAAGGCGTTCATCCGCAAGCACCTGCTCAGCGAGGAGGACGAGCAGGCGATCCGGAAGCCGCTGCAGGGCGTCTACGACAGCCTCCGCGCGGACGTCACCGGCGTGCACGAGGACCTGAAGGACGTGGCCAAGGCGGTCGACCTGCGGTCGAACAGCACCAGCGGCGCGGTCACGGCCACCTCCGGCGGCGCGGCGACGGCACCGGCCCCCCGCACGGCCAGCTACGACGACGCCACCTGAGCCACGCCCTCGTCGCCGCCGGCGCCGGCCGCCCGGCCCGGCCGCCGGCCCGGGGCGCGTCCGCCGGCCCGGGGCGACCGATGCGCGCCTCGGCCCCTAGGGAGCTGAGTCGAATACGACATCGCCTCCAGCCGCACCAGCCCGGGTCGGCGCCAGCGGTCAGCCGGCAGCGGTCAGCGGGCGGCGGGCTTGAGGCCGAGGGGCTTGCCGAGCAGCGACTCCCGCCGCACCGCGAGCCGGTCGGCGACCTGGCCGAGGGCCTTCGCGGCCGGCGACTCCGGCTCGGCGAGCACGATCGGGTTGCCGGCGTCGCCGGCCTCCCGGACCCGGGTGTCCAGCGGGATCTGCCCGAGCAGCGGCACCTGCGCCCCGATCGTCCGGGTCAGCGACTCGGCGACGGTCGCGCCGCCGCCGGCGCCGAAGACCTCCATCCGGGAGCCGTCGGGCAGCTCCAGCCACGACATGTTCTCGATCACGCCGACCACCCGCTGATGGGTCTGGAGCGCGATCGCGCCGGCCCGCTCGGCCACCTCGGCGGCGGCGGCCTGCGGCGTGGTGACCACCAGGATCTCGGCGTTCGGCAGCAGTTGGGCCAGCGAGATGGCCACGTCGCCGGTGCCCGGGGGCAGGTCGAGCAGGAGCACGTCCAGGTCGCCCCAGTAGACGTCGGCGAGGAACTGCTGCAACGCCCGGTGCAGCATCGGGCCGCGCCACACCACGGCCGCGTTGCCCGAGGTGAACATGCCGATCGAGATCACCTTCACGCCGTGCGCCTGCGGCGGCATGATCAGATCCTCCACCCGGGTCGGGCGGCCGTCCGCGCCGAGCATCCGGGGCACCGAGTGGCCGTAGATGTCCGCGTCGACGACGCCGACGCTCAGACCCCGGGCGGCCAGCGCGGCGGCCAGGTTCACCGTGACGCTGGACTTGCCGACGCCGCCCTTGCCGCTGGCGACCGCGTAGACGCGGGTGCGGGAGCCGGGCTGGGCGAACGGGATCACCGGCTCCTCGGTGGCGGAGCCGCCGCGCAGCTTCGCCTGGAGGCCCTGGCGCTGCTCGGGGGTCATCACCCCGAACTCGATCTCCACGCCGGTCACCCCGGGCACCGCGCCGACGGCGGCGGTGATGTCGGCGCGCAGCTTGTCCTTGAGCGGGCAGCCGGCCACGGTGAGCAGCAGCTCGACCCGGACCACACCGTCGTCGCCGACCCGGGCGGAGCGGACCATGCCGAGATCGGTGATCGGCCGGCGGATCTCCGGGTCGTCGACGGTGGCCAGGGCGGCCTGGACGGCGTCCTCGACGGTGCTGACGGGTGCTGACATGCCCGCAATGCTACGTCGGGGGCGATAGGTGCCGGCCGTCGGCGGGCCCCGGTGTGAGCGAATCGATGGCCCGCCCGGCCTGGTCAACGCGCCCACCCGCCCCGGCCGCCCCGCCCGGCCGGCGGTCAGCGGGCGTCGGTCGACCCCTCCGGGCGGGCGCCCCGGGCGAAGTCGCCGTCCAGCTCGTCGAGGGGCTCGTCGAGCTGCGCCGTGCCCCCGCGCGGCGGCGGGCGCTCGTGCGGCGGGCGTTCCTGCTGCCGACGCTCCAGCCGCTGCCGGCGCTGGGCGGCCTCGTCCAGCTCCTCGGCCAGCCGGGCCAGCTCCGACCGGAGGAAGTCCCGGGTCGCCACCTCGCCGAGCGCGATCCGCAGCGCCGCGACCTCCCGGGCAAGGTACTCGGTGTCCGCCTTCTGCATCGTCGCGCGCCGCCGGTCCTCCTCCAGCGCCACCCGGTCCCGGTCCGTCTGCCGGTTCTGCGCGAGCAGGATCAGCGGGGCCGCGTAGGACGCCTGGAGGGAGAGCACCAGGGTCAGGAACGTGAAGGTGTACGGGTCGAAGCGCAGGTCCGCCGGGGCGAGGGTGTTCCAGCCGAACCAGGCGGCGATCACCACCGTCATGTAGACGATGAAGTTCGCCGTGCCCATGCCCCGGGCGATCCCCTCGGACCACCGGCCGAACGCCTCCGGGTCGAACCGGGGCAGCTTCACGCCCCGGGGCTCGCGCGGCTGGTCGAGCCGCTCGGCCCGGCGCTGCTCACTCATCGACGCCGTCCAGGCCCTCGTGCACCGGGGCGGGTGCGGTGGGGGCGTCCCGGTCCCGCCAGTCGCGCGGCAGCGAGTGGTCCAGCACGTCGTCGACGGTCACCGCGCCGACGAGCCGGTTGTTGCGGTCCACCACCGGCATGGCGACCAGGTCGTACGTGGCCATCCGGCGGGTGATCTCGGGCAGCGGGGTGGCCGGGCGCAGCGGGTCGATGTCGTTGACCACCACCCCGCCGAGCAGGTCGGCCGGTGGCTCCCGCAGCAGCCGCTGGAAGTGGACCATGCCCAGGTAGCGGCCGGTCGGGGTGGTCAGCGGCGCGCGGGTCACGAAGACCTGCGCGGCCACCGCGGGGGAGAGCTGCTCCTCCCGGATCCGGGCCAGCGCCTCGGCGACCGTGGCGTCCGGGGGGAGGATCACCGGCTCCGAGGTCATCACGCTGCCCGCCGTGCCCGACGAGTATTTCAGCAGCTGGCGGACCGGGTCGGCCTCGCCCGGCTCCATCAGGTCCAGCAGCACGTCCTGCTCGGTCGGGGGCAGCTCGTTGAGCAGGTCGGCGGCGTCGTCCGGGTCCATCTCCTCCAGCACGTCCGCGGCGCGTTCCCGGTCCAGCGCGGCGAGGATCTCCACCTGGTCGTGCTCGGGCAGCTCGCTGAGCACGTCGGCCAGCCGCTCGTCGTCCAGCGCCGCCGCCACCTCGTTGCGCCGGGTGTCCGGCAGGTCCTGGAGGGCGTTGGCCAGGTCGGCGGGGCGCATGTCCTCCAGGACGGCGAGCAGGTTCGCCGTGCCCCTGTTCTCGCCGATGCCGCTGAGGCCGCGCACCCGGTCCCACTCGACCTGGTGCAGGTGGCCGCGGCGGGTGAGCCGACCGGTGTGCTCGCGGACGGCGACGCGGGTCAGCGACCACTCGCCGCCCCGGCTGCGCTCCATCGCCACGTCGACCACCGAGCCGGGCTGGCCGCCCGGGTCGAGCTGCACGCGCCGGTCCAGCAGCTCCTGGAGCACCAGCAGCTCGTTGGGGCGCTTCTCGAACCGGCGCAGGTTGAGCGTCCCGCTGCCGAGCACCACCGCGTCGGCGTCGATGGTGGTGATCCGGTTGATGGACAGGAAGATCCGCCGGCGCATCGGCATCTCGGCGACCAGACCCACCACCTCCGGCGGGCGCTGGGTGGGCCGGAGCCGGGCCACCGCGTCGCGCACCCGGCCCACCTGGTCGCCGTTGGGGTCGAAGACGGCGACTCCGGCGAGTCGGGCGATGTAGACCCGGTTCGGCGTGCTCACGGGCACCAGCCTAAGCGCCTACTGTTTATCAACATGTCGACCTTGGCCTACGAGATCGTGGACGTCTTCACCGACCGCCCGTTCGCCGGCAACCCGCTCGCCGTGGTGTTCGGCGCCGAGGGGCTGGCCACCGAACAGATGCAGGCGCTCGCGTTGGAGTTCAACCTGTCCGAGACGGTGTTCGTGCTGCCGCCCACCCAGGTCGGGACCACCTACCGGGCACGGATCTTCACGCCCACCGACGAGCTGCCGTTCGCCGGCCACCCCAGCGTCGGCGCGGCGGTCACCGCGAGCCGCCGGGGCCTGTTCGGCGTGGGGCAGATCACCCAGGAGTGCGGGGCCGGGGTGCTGCCGATCGAGGTGACCGCGTACGGCGCGACGCTGACCGGTGGCGTGCCGACGCTCGGCCCCGAGCTGGACCTGGAGCCACTGCTGGAGATGGTCGGCCTCACCGCCGCCGACCACGCCGGGCCGCCACCCCGGGTCGCCGGGTGCGGGCTGGAGTTCCCGTACCTGCCGGTGTGGCCGGACGCGGTGGCCCGCGCCCGGGTCGACCCGGTGGCGGCGGAGCGGTACGGCCTCGAACACGTCAGCGTCTTCTCCTGGGACGCCGACGCGCAAACCGCGCACGCCCGGGTCTTCGTCCCGGGACGCGGCGTGCCGGAGGATCCGGCGACGGGCTCGGCCGCCCTCGGGCTCGGCGTGTGGCTGGTCGCCAGCGGGCTGCTCCCCGGGGAGGGGCGCTCCGCCTACACCGTCCGGCAGGGCGCCGAGCTGCGCCGGCCGTCCGTGCTGGCCTGCACGGTCACCGCGGCCGGCGGTGCGGCGGTCGGCGCGACGGTGCGCGGCGACGTGATGCCGGTGGCGCGTGGCGAGATCGCCGTCCCGCCCTTCGTCGGCTGAGGTGCAAGGAAGGGCCCCCTGTTAACGCCTGCGGTAGAGAAGGGAACCCCTCTCACCGGCCACGGGCGGCGGCGAGCGGCAGGGGAGCGGACGGCGCCGTGATCGCGGTGGCGCCGTACGCTCGCGCGGGCCGGCGGGCATGCGGGAGGATGCCGGGGTGACTGACGAGGTGGACGGGCGGTTCGGCACGCCCCTGGTCGACGAGGCGGTGAAGAAGGCCGCCGTCGCCTGGGTGGGCGTCGCGGGCGGGCCGGCGCGGGCCCTGTGGTGCGTACCGTCGCCAGGGTCGCTCCTGGTCGTGAGCGGCCCCGGCGAGCAGGCCGCGCCCGGGCTCGCGGAGGCGGCCGAGGCGCAGGTGACGCTGCGCGGCGACCACGGCGGCCGGATCGTCACCTGGCCGGCCCGGGTGACCCGGCTGGCCCCGGGCACCGAGGAGTGGGCGACCGTCGCCCCGACGGTCGCCGCCAAGCGGCTCAACGCCCCCGGGGCCGCGGCCGACCTGGCGCAGCGGTGGGCCACCGACGGCTGCGCCCTGGTCCGGCTCACCCCGGCCGGCGAACCGGCCGCCGGCGACCGGCTGCCGGACGCCTCGCTGGCCGAGCCGCCCCGGGCGGCCCCGGTGGTCCGGGCCACCCGCCGACCGTTCCGGCTGCACCGCGTCCGTCGTCGCTGACCCGACCCGCGCCGCGCGCGGGCCGGGCGTGGGGTCAGGCCGGTAGGGCGACCGGGCCCACCAGGTCGAGGACGTCGCTCAACGAGCCCAGCTCCGGCCCGTCCCAGGCCGGCTCGGCGTTGAACACCATGTGCCCGGCGAGGTCCGGGGCGGCCAGCCGCACCGCCGTCATGCCCGCCCGCCGCGCGCCGGTGAGCTCCTGGCTGCCGCCGTCGCCGACGTACAGGCAGTCGCGCGGGGCGAGCCCGAGCGGGCCGCACGCCGACAGGTAGAGCGCCGGGTCGGGCTTGCAGCGCCCGAGCTGCACCGAGAAGACCCGCACGTCGAGCAGCGGGGCCACGGCCAGCTGCGGCAGGAACTCCGGCAGCTCGTGGGTGCAGTCGCTGACCAGGCCGGTGCGTACGCCCGCCGCGCGCAGCGCCGTCAGCACGGGCACCGCGTCGTCGCGCAGCCGGGTGTCGGCGTGGACCGCCCGCCGCCGGGCGGCGACGGCCGCGCGCAGCGCGCTCTCCGGCGGGTGTACGCCCGCCTGCGCGCACACCCAGCGCAGGGTCGCCACGGCGTCGCCGAACCGCCCGCTGGCCCGCTGGTAGTAGCTGCGGTCGAGCACGTCGACGAGTGCGTCGACCGGGCAGCCGAGCAGCTCGGCGGTGGACCGGTGGGCCGTGCCGCGTTGCACGGAGCAGGTGAGCGTGCCGAAGAAGTCGAACAGCACCGCGCGAAAGATGGGCATGGGGAGGTGCCTCCGGACGTCGAGGGGGAGGGTCGCCGGCAGGATGCGACGATCGTAGTCGAACGATGACGTTCTGTGGTGACGGATGGTCGACGGAGGCTCGTGTGAGGATTGCTTCCCGTGCCCGTCCCTCACCATCACCGCCCGGTGGGCCCGCTGACCGGCGGGGTCCTCGCCCTGGCCGTCCTCGCGGTCTCGTCGTCCGCGCCGCTGGTCGCCTTCGCCGCCGCGCCCGCCCTGGCGATCGCCTTCTGGCGCAACCTGCTCGCGGTCGGCGTGCTGGGCCCGTTCGCGCTGGCCCGGCGGCGGGCGGAGTTCCGGGCGCTGGCACGGTCGGGCACGGGGAGCGACGGGACGGCGGGCACGGGCCGCGACGGTCCGGCGCGCACCGGCCGCGACGGGCGCGCACCGGCGGTTGCCGGCCGGCGCGAGGGCTGGTGGTGCGTGCTGTCGGGGGTGGCGCTGGCCGCCCACTTCGCCACCTGGATGCCGAGCGTCCAGCTCACCTCGGTCGCCGCCGCCGTCGCCCTGGTCGCCACCCAGCCGGTCTGGCAGGGACTGATCGCCCGGGGCCAGGGCCGCCGGCTGCCGCCGGTCGTCTGGGTCGGCATCGCGGTGGCGGTCGGCGGCGCGGTGCTCGCCTCCGGGGCCGACTTCGCCGTCTCCGGCCGGGCCTTCGCCGGTGACCTGCTCGCGGTGGCCGGCGGCCTGTTCGCGGCGATCTACACCGCCCTCGGGGAACGGGCCCGGGCCACCGTCACCACCACCACCTACACCACCATCTGCTACGGGGTGTGCGCGCTGATCCTGCTGGTCGTCTGCCTGGTCGGCGGCGTGCCGCTGGGCGGCTACGACACCGGCACCTGGCTGGCGATCCTCGGCCTGGTGGCCGGGGCCCAACTGCTCGGCCACTCGATGTTCAACTACGCGCTCCGGCGGGTCTCCGCGACCACGGTCAGCCTGCTGATCCTGCTGGAGGCGCCCGGGGCGGCCCTGCTCGCCTGGGCCTGGCTCGGCCAGCTGCCCCGGGTCGGCGCGCTGCCGGGGCTCGCGCTGATCCTGGCCGGCGTCACGGTGGTGGTGCTCGGCGGGGCCCGCGCCGGCCGCCGCGCCGCCCTCACCCCGCTCCCGGCCGACGCGGCCCCGCTGCCCGGCTCCCCACCCGACCAGCCGGCATGACGCTTCCCTCCCGGTCGCGGAGGGACAAGATCGCGCTCGATCAGGGAAAGAGTGGTGTCACTCGCAGCCGGAGGCCACGCTTTCCGGGACCGAGCACGATCTTCGGCCTACATCCCAGGTCTTCGACGTAGGCCCCAGGCCCTAGGCCTGCTCGTCCTCGTCTGCCGGTGGGCGGGGTTGGCGGTAGGTCTTGATGTACGCCTCGACGTCTGACCGCAGCCAGACCGAGCCGGCCTGCAAGGTCTGGAACGGGCGCGGGAACTTCGGGTGCATGACGATCTGGCGCAGCCGGGAACGGCCCACGCCGAGCATGTTCATGATCTCGGCCGGACCGACGACCGGTCCCGGGACCTCCGGTTCACCCATGCGCATGACGGTAGGCACGGCCTCGCCTACGGGGTGTTGGGCGACCGTGGCGGTCACGGCTCGACGCCGACCGCCTTCGCGCTGGCCACCCAGAGCCGGGCGGCGAGCTGCGGGTCGGTGGCCTTGCGCAGCGGTCGGCGGGGCCGGCGGTCGGCGTAGTAGCCGCCGTCGACCAGCCGGGCCGGATCCTGGTTGGCCAGCCAGACCAGGGTCTCCGCGCCCTTCTCCGGGCTGCGGAACGGCATGATCCGCATGCCGAGGGCGACCAGCCGGCTGTCCGCGCCGAACCGGGTCCGCACCACGCCCGGGTGGAAGCAGTACGCCGGGATGTCCGGCCAGCGCCGGGCCGCCTCGCCGGTGAACAGGATGTTCGCCTGCTTGCTGGTGCCGTACGCGCGCATCGACCGGTAGCCGCGCAGGCTGCCGTTGAGGTCGTCGGGGTCGAGGACGCCGCTGCGGTGCGCGCCGGAGGCGGTCACCACCAGCCGGCCGACCCGGTCCCGCAGCAGGGTGCTGAGCAGGAACGGCGCGAGGTGGTTGGCCTGCATGGACAGCTCGAAACCGTCGACGGTGGTCACCGGGCGCAGCACGATCGCGCCGGCGTTGTTGGCCAGCACGTCGATCCGGTCGTACGCGGCGCGCAGCCGCTCGGCGAGCCCCCGCACGTCGTCGAGGACCGCGTAGTCGGCCCGGAACAGCTCGGGCCGCTCGCCGCTGGCCTCCCGCACCCGCTCGCCCGCGGCCTGGAGCCGGGCCGGGTCCCGCCCGACCAGCGCCACCCGGTCGCCCCGGCGGGCCAGCTCCACCGCGGCGGCCAGGCCGATGCCGGAGCTGGCGCCCGTCACCACCACGGTCCGTCGCCCCGTGAGATCCTCCACAGGCCCGTTCACCCCAGTCACGGCACGAGGCTACCGTGGCGTCACAAGCACCTTTGCGATCGTTCAGTCATCCGGTCGCCGAACAGGTGGCGTCGGCCCGCCCGCCGCGCCGTAAGGAGGCCCCATGACCGTCGCCGGTCGTCCCCGCCGGTCCTGCCTCGCCGTGCCGGGCTCCAGCGTCAAGATGCTCGGCAAGGCCCAGGGCCTCCCCGCCGACCAGGTCTTCCTCGACCTGGAGGATGCCGTCGCCCCGCTCGCCAAGCCGGACGCGCGCAAGAACGTCGTGGCGGCCCTCAACGAGGGCGACTGGGCCGGCAAGACCCGGGTGGTCCGGGTCAACGACCTCACGACCCCGTGGACGTACCGGGACGTGATCGACGTCGTGGAGGGGGCCGGCGCGCACCTCGACTGCGTCATGCTGCCCAAGGTGCAGGACGCCGCCCAGGTGCAGTGGCTGGACCTGACGCTCACCCAGTTGGAGAAGACCCTCGGCCTGCCGGTCGGCCGGATCGGCATCGAGGCGCAGATCGAGAATGCGGCCGGGCTGGTCAACGTCGACGCCATCGCCGCGGCCTCGCCCCGCGTCGAGACGATCATCTTCGGCCCGGCCGACTTCATGGCCTCGATCAACATGAGGTCGCTGGTGGTCGGCGGGCTTCTGCCGGACTACCCGGGCGACCCCTACCACTACATCCTGATGCGCATCCTGATGGCCGCCCGGATGCACGACCTCCAGGCCATCGACGGCCCGTTCCTCCAGATCCGGGACACGGACGCGTTCCGCGAGGTGGCGAAGCGCTCGGCCGCGCTGGGCTTCGACGGCAAGTGGGTGCTGCACCCCGGCCAGATCGACGCCGCCAACGAGGTCTACTCGCCGGCCCAGGTCGACTACGACCACGCCGAGTTGATCCTCGACGCCTACGAGCACTACACCTCGGAGGCCGGCGGCCGGCTCGGCGCGGTGATGCTCGGCGACGAGATGATCGACGAGGCGTCCCGCAAGATGGCCCTGGTGGTCGCCGCCAAGGGCCGGGCGGCCGGCCTGGCCCGCACGTCGCGCTTCACGCCGCCCACCGGGTGAGCCGACGCCCCGTGAGCCGACGCCCCGTGAGCTGCGAGCCGGCGGGCGGCGGTGCCGCCCCGGGTGGGGCGGCACCGGGCCGTCAGTAGCCGTAGCCGGTTCCGCGGTCGCTGCTGGAGCTGCCCGTGCTGATGGCGATGATGATCAGCGCCACGTAGCCGAGGATCGCCAGCACCATCAGGCCGGTGAGGATCCAGCCGACGATGATGGCCGCCTTCGCCATCCCCTCGCCGCCCTCGCCCGTCTCGCGGATCTGCTTGCGGGCCACGTGCCCGAGGATCGCGCCGATCGGCGCGGTGATGCAGGAGCCGATGCCGACGAGGGAGAGCACCAGCGCCGCGATCGCCATCCCGTTGGTCCTCGGCGGCGGCGCGTACCCGTATCCCGGGTAGCCCGGGGCCGGGTGACCGGCCGGGGCGTAGCCGGGCACGGCGTAGGGGTCGGCGACCGGCGCGGCCTGCTCCATCTTCATCCCCGCGTACGGGTCGACCGGCGCGTACGGGTCGCCGCCGGCCGGCGGCCCGCTCGCCGGCAGCGTCGGGTCGACCGGTGGCGTGGCCGGCTGGGACCAGGGGTCGCTCGGGCTGTCGGCCGGTGGGGGGTATGTCATGGGCTCTCTCCGCGTCTCGTCGAGGGTGCGCGGTCAGGGTAGCCAGGGCGACCCAAAACGCGGCACGTCACCGGGTGCCGCGTTGCCCGGAGCAGGGCGAACAGGCAGGATCGCGGCATGGCAATCGACGCGCGCGGCGCGGACCGCTCCGGCAGCCGATCACGACGGGACGTGAGCCGCCCGGGGATGCCCCGGCGCAGCCGCCCCACCGCCGGGGCCGGCCCGGCCGACGAGGACGCCCCGGTGGCGCTGCCGGAGCCGGTCACCATGCGGCTCGACGGCCGGGTCGCCCTGGTCACGGGCGCGGGCAGCGCCGACGGCATCGGGTACGCCACCGCCCGCCGGCTGGCGGACCTGGGGGCCCGGGTGGCCATCGTCTCCACCACCCGGCGCATCCACGAGCGGGCCGGCGAGCTGGGGGTGACGGGTTTCGTCGCGGATCTCACCGACGAGTCGGAGGTCGGCGCGCTCGCCGACGCGGTGGCCGAGCAGCTCGGCGACGTCGAGGTGCTGGTGAACAACGCCGGCCTGGCGAGCCGGGCCAGCCCGGAGGTGCTGCGCCCGGTGGCCCAGCTCAGCTACGACGAGTGGCGCGGCGAGATCGACCGGAACCTGACCACGGCGTTCCTGTGCAGCCGGGCGTTCATCGGTGGGATGGCCGAGCGCGGCTGGGGCCGGATCGTCAACCTCGCGGCCACGGCCGGTCCGGTGAACGCCCTGCCCACCGAGGCGGCGTACGCGGCGGCGAAGGCGGGCGTGGTGGGGCTGACCCGGGCGCTGGCGATGGAGATGATCGCCGACGGGGTGACGGTGAACTCGGTGGCCCCCGGCACCATCCACACCGCCGCCTCCACGGTGGCGGAGATCCGGCAGGGCCTCGGCACGCCGGTGGGTCGCCCCGGCACCCCGGACGAGGTGGCCGCCGCGATCGCCTTCCTCTGCTCGCCGGCCGCGTCGTACATCACGGGGCAGATGCTGGTGGTCGACGGCGGCAACAGCGTCCGGGAGGCGCAGTTCCGCTGACCGCCCCGGGGCCCGGCCGGATCAGTTGTAGGAGCCGCCGTCCGTGGAGCCGCCCCAGAAGACCAGCCCGAGCCAGCCGCAGCAGGCGATCAGGCCGATCACGGCGAAGACGTAGCTGAGGATCAGGCCCCAGGTGGCGAGCTGGTCGCCGTCCTCGCCGGTGCGCCGGATCTGCCGCTTGGCCAGGTGGCCGAGCACGATGCCGGCGGGGGCGAAGACGAACGCGAAGACCAGCGACAGCACGGCGAGGACGTTGGTGCCCCGCCCCTGGCCGGCAGGCGGCGGATACTGGCCCTGCCCCGGCGGCGGGCCGTACTGCCCGTAGCCCAGGGGCGGGGCCCCGTACTGGCCGGGCGGCGGCGGCTCGTACGGCGACGGCGGTTCGTGTTGGCCGGGCGGCGGGGGCTCGTACGGGGATGGCGGTTCGTCCGGCTCGCGCGGTGGATAACTCATCCGGCACCTCCCGCTACCCGTCGTGACCTGGCCCATTGCGGACGCTACCCGCAGCGGTGAACCTTTTCACAGCGGTTGGGCGGACCGGCCGCCTTGGCCCCGCCGGCCCGGCGGGCCGATACTTACCGAACGTTCAGTTACCCACGAGTAGCGCACCCGTGGGTGACGTGTCGACGAGCGACGTGCCGATTCCCCCGGAGGCTGAGATGGCCAGACTCGCCCAGACGCCCGGCCTGACCGACGTGCAGCGGTCGATCCTGGAGACCGTCCGGGAGTTCGTCGACAAGGAGATCGTCCCGCACGCCCAGCGGCTGGAGCGCGCCGACGAGTACCCCACGGACATCCTCGACGGGATGCGCGAGCTGGGGCTGTTCGGCCTCACCATCGCGGAGGAACACGGCGGGCTCGGCGAGTCCCTGCTGACGTACGCCCTGGTGGTCGAGGAGCTGTCCCGGGGCTGGATGTCGATCTCCGGCATCGTCAACACCCACTTCATCGTGGCGTACCTGATCTCGCAGCACGGCTCCGCCGAGCAGCGGGCCCGGCTGCTGCCGAGGATGGCCACCGGGGAGGTGCGGGGGGCGTTCTCGATGTCGGAGCCCGAGTGCGGCTCGGACGTCTCGGCGATCAGGTCGAAGGCGGTCCGCGACGGCGACACCTACGTCCTCGACGGCCAGAAGATGTGGCTGACCAACGGGGCGTACTCCTCGGTGGTGGCCACCCTGGTCAGGACCGATGCCGGGGCCGACTCGGTCTACGGCAACATGAGCACCTTCCTGCTGGAGAAGGAGCCCGGCTTCGGCGAGACCGCGCCCGGCCTCACCATCCCCGGCAAGATCGACAAGATGGGCTACAAGGGCGTCGAGACCACCGAGATGATCCTCGACGGCGTCACCGTCCCCGCCTCCGCCGTGCTCGGCGGCCAGGAGCGGGTCGGCCGGGGCTTCTACCAGATGATGGACGGCATCGAGGTCGGCCGGGTCAACGTGGCCGCCCGCGCCTGCGGCATCTCCATCCGCGCCTTCGAGCTGGCGGTCGCGTACGCCCAGCAGCGCCGGACGTTCGGCCAGCCGCTCGCGCAGCACCAGGCGATCGCGTTCAAGCTCGCCGAGATGGGCACGAAGATCGAGGCCGCGCACGCCCTCATGGTCAACGCCGCCCGGCTCAAGGACGCCGGCCAGCGCAACGACGTCGAGGCCGGCATGGCCAAGCTGCTGGCCTCCGAATACTGCGCCGAGGTCGTCCAGGAGGCGTTCCGCATCCACGGCGGCTACGGCTACTCGAAGGAGTACGAGATCGAGCGGCTGATGCGGGAGGCCCCGTTCCTGCTCATCGGCGAGGGCACCTCGGAGATCCAGAAGACCATCATCTCCCGCGGCCTCCTGCGCGACTACCGCCTCTGACGGTGCAAGGAAGGGCCCCCTGTTAACGCATTCTGCATAGGAAGGGCCCCCTGCAAACCCGCCGGCAGGCGGCGCGCCGGCGGGCGGCAGGCGGCGCGCCGGCGGGCGGCAGGCGGCGCGCCGGCGGGCGGCCGTCAGCCGAGGCGGGTCAGGCCGCCGGCGGCCCGCTCGATGATCAGGCAGCGGTCCTCGACGTAGTCGACGCCGGCCTCCTCGGCGATCCGCCGTGCCTCGGGCGAGACGATCCCGAGCTGCAACCACACCGCGGGCGCGCCGATCGCCACCGCCTCGCGCACCACCCCGACGGCGTCCCGCGCCGGCCGGAACACGTCCACCAGGTCCACCGGGTGCGGGATGTCAGCCAGCGACGCGTAGGCGCGCTCGCCGAACAGCTCGTCGACCGTCGGGTTGACCGGGATGATCCGCCAGCCGTAGCGCTGCATCTGCGCCGGCACCCGGTGCGCGGCCTTGCCGGGGTCGCGGGACGCGCCCACGACGGCGATCACGGCGGAGTCGGCGAGGATCTGCTGGGCGCTGCGCATCCCGCGACTCTAGCCCGCCGCGCGGGTCAGAGCAGGGTGAGCTGGTCGGCCGGCGGCGGGCCCGGCTCGGCTGCCGGCCGCCGAGCCTCGCCCACCCCGGCGGGGGCCAGGCCGTGCCGCCGGGCGGCGATGCGCACCCGGGCGGCCACCTCCCGCTGGTACGCCTGCGGCGCGTACGCGCCCGCCCGGTAGAGCTCGCGGTAGCGGGGGACGAGGTGCGGGTGCTCCCGGCCGAGCCAGCGCGCGTACCACTCGCGGGCGCCGGGGCGCAGGTGCAGGACCAGCCGCGTCACGCTGGCCGCCCCGGCGGCGGCGACGGCCGACACGGTGGCGTCGATCGACGCGTCGTCGTCGCAGAGGCCGGGCAGGACGGGGGCCATCAGCACGCCGACGGAGAAGCCGGCGTCGGTCAGCGCCCGGACGGGGGTTGATGATCGGCTTCGCCCGCACCTCGTGGAAGGTCATCCCAGCGAAGCCGGGCGTGTCGAAGGTGCGGATGGCCGCGCCGGGCAGCGCCAGCGGCAGGGGTGGAGCCGCCGGCGCTGCCCGCTCGGGACCGGCCTCGTCCGGGGGAGCGGAGAGGCTGTCCCAGCGCATGCACCACATTCGAACACGCGTACGAACGAAGTGCAAGTGACGTGCCGGACACCGGCGTACGGCCGGCGGTGCGTCGGGGGGAGGATGAGGGCATGGAGAGGTCGACCTTCGTCTTCGACGGCGACTGCGCGTTCTGCACGAAGTGCGCGGAGTTCATCGAGCGCCGCATCCCGACCCGCGCGCGGGTGCTGCCCTGGCAGTTCGCCGACCTCGACGCGCTGGGTCTGACGGCGGCCGAGTGCGCCGACGCGGTGCAGTGGGTCGGCGCGGACGGCTCAAGGGCCGCCGGGCCGGACGCGATCGCGCGGCTGCTCGGCGACAGCGGTCCCCTGTGGCGGGTCGCCGGGGCCGGGCTGCGGTTCCCGCCCGTCCGCCTGGCCGCCTGGCCGGTGTACCGCTGGGTGGCCCGCAACCGGCACCGGCTGCCGGGCGGCACGGCCGCCTGCGCCGTGCCCTCGGCCCCGCGGGACTGACCCGCGCCACGCCGCACCGAGCCCGCACCACGCACACGCCAAGCCCTCGCCACGCCTGCACCCACCCGCGCCACGCGCGCGACGTGCCCCGCACCACGCCCGCTGCGCGGCGCGGCGAGTGGCCGTTCCCTACGGAGCGCCCGGCGGGCCTACGGCTGGTGCAGCGGCGCGGGGCGGCGGCCGTCGCCCGTGACCGCCCGGGGCTGGTCGTCGAGCTGGCCGGGCCGCCCCGCCGGCCCGCCCCGGCGCGGCCGTCCCCGGGGTCCGCCCCGGCCGAGCCGGCGCAGCCAGACGACCGGGCGCACCCGTTCCAGCGGCAGGAAGCTGGCCATGGCCACCAGGTGCGGGGCGAACGAGATGGTGATGGTGGCCATGGTGACCAGGTGGAACGAATAGAAGAAGCCGACCGTGGCCAGCCGCCAGCGGGGCGGCAGCACGAAGACCACCGGGCTGAGCAGCTCGAAGGCGAGGATGCCGAACTGCGCCACGAGCAGCAGGTGGGGCACGCCGGCGATCAGGTCGGCCAGGTCGGTGCCGCGCCGGATGATCGCCTTGGCGAGCACGGAGCCGGTGGCCCAGTCGAGGCCCCCGAACCGGAACTTCGCGAAGGCGGCCAGGAAGTAGGTGCAGATCACCGCTATCTGGGTGACCCGCAGCGCCCAGCCGCCGGCCTCGGTGCGGGTCGGGTCGCCGTGCCGGGCCCGGCCGGCGGTGGGCAGCGCGGCGAGCGCGACGAGCAGGCCGAACCGGTCGTGGTCGACCTTGCCGTAGCTCATCGCGATGATCATCCACTCCAGGTAGAGCGCGAAGACCGACCAGCCGAGCAGGCGGTGTGCCCGCCCGGTCGCGGCGAGCAGGGCGAGCGCCAGCAGCGCCCAGAAGATCGCGCCGACCAGCGCCGGGGTGGGGGTCGGCAGCGGGAGCACCCGCCCGACGAGCAGTGGCTGGTAGAGGTCGCCGGGCACGCTCGCGCGGGCGCGCACCCAGGGGGTGAAGAAGACCAGGTCGGCGGCGACGAAGAGGTAGACCAGGGTGCGGAAGGCGGCCACCCGGCCGCGGGGGACCGCCTCGGTGAGCCAGCCGATCACCCGTCCGCCCGCCAGCTCACCACGGTCTCGTCGGTCCAGCGCCCGGTCGGCCGGGCGTCCGCGATGCCGTACCAGCGGATCACGATGCGCACCTCGACCAGCGCGGCGGCGTCGGGGTGCCGTTCGGCGTACGCGTCGGCGACCCGGCGCAGCCGGGCCGGGTCCTCGACGTACCGGCTCTGCTGGCCCTCGATCTCGGCCCGGCGGATGCCGGTGGCCTCCTGGCCCAGGTCGACCAGGGCACCGGTGCGGTCGACGCCCTCGACGCGGGTGTCGGGGGCGGCGGCGTCCGGCGGGTCGGACGTGGAGTACATCCGGAACGGCCCGAACGGGAAGTCGTCGTCGGTGCCCCAGGCGGTGCCGGCGAGCAGCACGACGAGGCCGAGCGCGGTGGCGGCCAGTCGGGCCCCCCGGCCACGGCGGGTCAGCGTTTCCATCGGTTTCCGACGCTACGGGATGAAGGGCGCCCTTCGGGTCCCTCCGTCGGGTGGCCCGCCCCAACCGTACCGGTGACGCGGGCCGGTGACGCCCCGCCGGACGGCGGCCCTGCCGACGCGGCGGCGGCCGGGCCCCCTTGGGGCCCGGCCGCCGGTCGGCGCGGGCTCGGTGAGCGCCCGGCGCTCAGTGCTTGTGCTCGGCCAGCTTCTTGCGGACGTCGTCCATGTCGAGGGCCTGGACCTGCTCGATGAGGTTCTCCAAGGCCGACTCGGGCAGCGCCCCCGGCTGGGCGAAGACGATCACGCCGTCCCGGATCGCCATGATCGTCGGGATCGACCGGATGTCGAACTTCGCGCCGAGCTCCTGTTGGGCCTCGGTGTCGACCTTGCCGAAGACGATGTCGGGGTGCTTGTCGGAGGAGCGCTCGTAGACCGGGGCGAACCGCTTGCACGGGCCGCACCACTCCGCCCAGAAGTCGACGAGGACGATGCCGTCGCCGCCCGCCACCTCGTCGAAGTTCGTCGTGGTCAGCTCAACGGTTGCCATGTGGACTCTCCGATCACCGCGGAATCACGTACGCCTGCTGGAACCAGGACGGGACCCGGCGCATTCCCGGGCGCCCGCCCCCGAAACCCGGCGGGGCCGGGAACGGGGTGCCAGCGTATCGATTCTCATCTGTTGCCGGCCTCCTTGCTGCATGCACATGCATGACGCATTTGCGTGACGGGACGTGATGGGAGCGTTTCCACAGGTGGAGGGCCTGATTGCTGATCAACTTCGATGATCTGATGCCTGACTAGCGACGATTCGACCTGCGGTGATCGCTCCCACACTTCATGATCGTTACTCTTCGTATTGTTACGAAACGATAAATGTGACCCCGGTCTCTGTTGACCGGGGCGCGCGGTGGGGCAGAATCTTCCCCATCAGAGCGTGGGCGGCGGGTGCCGGGGAGGGCCCCGCCGCTCATTGCGTCTCCCCCCGGGAGCGCGGCCGGTGTGACATTTCCTCGGCCGCCTGCGGCCCCCGGCCTCGCCTTAACCCTCGATAAGGCATGCTGGCCCGAACTCCGTCGCCCGCCCGTGAAGGGGACCCCGATGCAGTTCGGCCGCTACTACGAGGAGTTCGAGGTCGGCGCGGTCTACCGGCACTGGCCGGGCAAGACCGTCACCGAGTACGACGACCACCTCTTCTGCCTGCTCACCATGAACCACCACCCCCTGCACCTCGACGCGCACTACGCCGGGTCGGCGAGCCAGTTCGGCCGCAACGTGGTGGTCGGCAACTACGTCTACTCCCTGCTGCTCGGCCTGTCCGTGCCCGACGTCAGCGGCAAGGCCATCGCGAACCTGGAGGTCGAGTCGCTGCGGCACGTCGCACCGACCTTCCACGGCGACACCATCTACGGCGAGACCACCGTCCTGGACAAGCGCGAGTCCTCCTCGAAGCCCGACCGGGGCGTCGTGTCGGTCGAGACCCGCGGCTACAAGCAGGACGGCACCATGGTCTGCGTCTTCCGCCGCCGGGTGATGGTCCCCAAGCAGGCGTACGCCGCCGCGACCGTGCCCGAGGGCGTCGACCCGGAGCGGCCGAGCTTCCCCGAGCCGCGCTGACCCCGTTCGTCCGCCGGCGGTCCGCGCCGCGCGGTTGCGGGAAGGGCCCCGACCGGCCGTACGAGGTCATATGCTGGCGCCGGAGGTGCCCATGAGCCACTCCGTCGCCGGAGAGCCGTCCTCTGCCGGCCGCCGCGCCGCACCGCTGACCACCGCCGCCTACTCCGCCGCCGAGTGGGACCTGCTGACCGGCCTGCCCGGCCGGGTGCTCGTGGCCGCCGCCGAGCCCGCCCCCGGCGGCCCGCCCCGGGGCGTCGCCGCCGGGCTGGCCGGCCTCGACGCCGTGGCCGCCGGGCGGGCCTCCGACAGCGACCTGGTGCGTGCCGTGGTCGCCGCCATCTACGCCCGGCACGACGGGGCGGCCCCCGAGGACCGGCTCACCGACCTGGTCGACGTGCTGGCCGCCTGCCGGGCCACGGTCCGGGTGCTGCGCCGGCGGGCCGACCCCGCCGACTCGGCCGCGTACCGGCAGTGGGTGCAGTCGGTCGCGGCCCGGGTCCGCCGGGCCACCGCCGGGGCCCCGGCGGGCGGGGCCGTGACCCCGGCCGACCGGCGGTTCCTGCACCGGCTGGGCGGGGCCCTCGACCTGGGCTGAACCGGAGCGACCCGACGGGTGGCCCCGGCGCCCCCGGCGGCGCGGGGCGGCCGGGAGGTCCGTACCCTCTCCAGATCGTGACCGGTGATCAGCCTGAGGTCGGCGTGGGGCCGTGGACCGGCGACCCCCCGGACGACCCGCGCTACGACCCGGAGCTGCTCGCCGAGGGCGACCGGCGCAACGTCGTGGACCGGTACCGGTACTGGCGGCGGGAGGCCGTGGTGGCCGACCTCGACCGGCGTCGGCACGACTTCCACGTGGCGATCGAGAACTGGCAGCACGACCTCAACATCGGCACCGTGGTCCGCAACGCCAACGCCTTCCTGGCGGCCGAGGTGCACATCGTGGGGCGGCGGCGGTGGAACCGGCGGGGCGCCATGGTCACCGACCGGTACCAGCACGTCCGCCACCACGAGACGATCGGGGAGTTCGCCGCCTGGGCGGCGGACCGGGGCCTGCCGGTGGTCGGCATCGACAACCTGCCCGGCTCCCGGCCGCTGGAGACGACGAGCCTGCCCCGCCGCTGCGCGCTGCTGTTCGGCCAGGAGGGGCCGGGGCTGTCCGAGGCCGCCCGGTCGGCCTGCGACCAGCTCTTCTCCATCGCCCAGTACGGCTCGACCCGGTCGATCAACGCCGGGGTGGCCAGCGGCATCGCCATGCACGCCTGGATCCGCGCCCACGCCGGCCCGCCGCCCGCCTGACGTCCGCCGCGCCGTGCCGCATCCCGCCGCGACGCGCCGGGGGATTCGGCCGCTCCACTTGACTGTGGGCCGAGCCGGGGCGACGGTGGAAACGTGAGTGTCGCGGTGAGTTGCCCCAGGTGTGGTGGATCCGTCCGGGAGCCGGACCTGATGCACACGGAGTGGCGCTGCGCGCGCTGCGGTCCCGTGCCGCCGCTGCACGTGCCGGAGCACATCGGAGCGGAGATCGTGGCCAGCGTCGTGGGCCGGGTCGCCGCCGCCGGTCCCGCCGACGGCCCCGCCACGCCGGTCTGGTGCCCGTGGCCGCTGCCGCCCGGCTGGACCCTCACCGGCGTGGCGTACGCCGGGGACGAACGCGCCGGGGTGCGGGCCACCGCCGTGGCCTTCGCCGGGCCCGAGCCGCTCGGCGGCGGCCCCGCCGACCTGGTGTTCGTGGCGGAGGAGCCGGGCGTCGGGCTGGGCACCCGGTTCGCCGGCATGGCCGGCCCCGACCCGGGCCCGCAACTCGCCGAGGCGCTGGACGATCCCGGCCCCGGGCATCCGGGGCATGTCGGGCAGGCCAGGATCCGTGTCGCCGGCCACCCGACTCCACTGTGGCTCGTGAATTCTCCGACGGATCGAAGCGCGTACGCCGGCGAGGCTCGGGGATTGTGGCTTCATGCGATAGCCTGGCCGGCGAGCGCGGGACATCTGCTCGCCGAGGACGTGGAGTTGCACGACCTCACAGAGTGGACGCCGTCCGAGCTCGTGTACGGCGCTCCGTCTCCGTACCTGCACGGGAAGGCCTGACGAGCCGAGAGGCTCGGCGAGTCTGCCCGTTCTGTCGGAGAGCGGACGCAGAGATTCACTGTACGACACCTAACTGATACTCTGGGTGCCGCTGCGGTAAATGGACCCGGCGCCGCGCGAGAGGATGGCCCGCCATGGTCAAGAAGGTCCTCACCTGGGCCGGTATCGCATTCTTGATCTTCTTTGTTGCGTACCGGCCAAATTCCGCCGCAGACGTCTTCAAGTCGATCGGCGGCGGCATTATGGACATCGCCCAGGGGTTCGGCGACTTCTTCACCAGCCTCATCGCCTAACCGCCGATGGGCAGCCCCTCCGGTCCGCCTTTCGACCCCGACGACCCCGACCGGGAGCGCCGGGACCGAGACACGGAGCCGATCCCCAGGGTCAGGCCCGACGACATTCCGGGCCCAGGCCCGGGGCCGGGCTTCGCCGACGGTCCGCCATTCTCCGACGACGCCGGCTACGGCGACGGTCCCTTCGGCGGCCAGGCGCGTTCCGGCCGGGCCTGGGTCCGTGACCCGGAGGCCGACTACCAGCCGCCGCAGATCTCCGAAGAGGAGCTCGCCGGGCTGCGGGTCGACGCTTCCGGCATGCCGCTCGGCCCCCGCCGGGTCCTGCCGCTGGAGGACGAGCCGAGCTCGCTTGTGGCGCGCTACCTCTTCCCCACCGAGCGCTACCGGGGTGAGTGGAAGCGGCACTGGATCCACCTGACCACGCCGATCCTGGTGGGCATCGGGGCGACCTTCGTCCTCGGCTACCTCTCCGGCTTCCTCGCCGGGCGGGACGTGGGCGCGCTGACCACCATCGCGGTGCTGCTCTGGTTCGCCGTGATGGGCTGGGTGGCCTGGAAGGTCGCCGACTGGTGGTACGACCGGTTCATCCTGACCAACAAGCGGGTCATGGTGGTCAACGGCATCGTCACCCGCAAGGTGGCGATGATGCCCCTCGCCCGGGTCACCGACATGAAATACGAGCAGAGCCCCACCGGCCGCGCCCTCAACTACGGCACGTTCGTGCTGGAGTCCGCCGGCCAGGACCAGGCGCTCCGCGAGATCAAGAACCTACCCAACCCGAACGAGCTCTACCTGCGCGTCGTCGAGGAGATGTACGAGCCGCAGGCGGTCGAAGCCCGGCTGGGCAAGGAGGCGGACGAGGCCAAGGCCGACGACGGGGCGTGAAACTTTCCGTCCGAACATCGGAGAACGCCGCACCTTTCGCCGTCGCCCGGTCCGCCCCGGGCATGACAACCTGCCATGCAGGCACGGGGGTGCGGGAGGTGAGCGGTGGCCGCGAAAGACCCGCTGGAGGAGGAGTTCCGCGAGTTCGTCGCGGCCCGCTCCGGGGCGCTGCTGCGCACCGCGTACCTGCTGACCGGCGACTGGGCCACAGCCGAGGACCTGCTCCAGACCGCGCTGACCAAGACCTACCTCGCCTGCAAGCGGCTCGGCGGCATCGAGGCGATCGAGCCGTACGCGCGCCGCGTCATGGTCAACACGTCGACGAGCTGGTGGCGGCGGCGCTGGCACGGTGAGCGGCCGACCGAGGTGCTGCCCGAACGCGCCGGGGTCGACGAGATCGAGCAGCAGCTCGACCGGGACGTGCTGTGGCGGCAGCTCAGGGCGCTGCCCAGCCGGCAGCGGGCGGTGCTGGTGCTGCGCTTCTACGAGGACATGTCGGAGGCCCAGACCGCCGCGCTGCTGGAGATCTCCCCGGGCACCGTGAAGAGCCAGACCTCCCGGGCGCTGGCCACCCTGCGCCGACGGCTGGGCGCGCAGGCCGCCCTCGACCTGACCGACGCCGCAGCGGAGCCGCAGCCCGCCGGGCGGGCGGGCAACCGGCCCGACCCCCGGACGCGGCCCGCCGCCGCCCGGTCCCGGCCCGCCCGGCAGGCCGACCCCGCCGCCCGCCCCGCCCCGGCGGCCCCGCCCCGTGCCGCCCCCGCGGCGGTGCCCGCCGTGCCGCGCCCCACCCGGGCCGGGGCACCCGCCGAGCCCGCCCCGGCCGGCCCCGGCCACCGGCCCGCCCCGGCCGGCGGCGCGCCGCTCCCGGTGGCCGGCGAGGCCGTCGTCGCCCCGCTCGGGGTGCCGGCCGAGGCCGTCGGCGCGGAGCGGAGGTGAGCGGGGTGGCCGGTCCCGGTGACAACCGGACGCCCGTTCCCACGCGTCCAACAGTCGTGACGACGGACGAGTTGGAGCGCGCCCTCCGGGAGACCTTCTCCCGGCAGGCCGCCGCGCCGCTGCCGGGCACCGTCGACCCGGCCGGCCTGGCCATCCGGCGGGCCACCCGGGTCCGCCGCCGCCGGGTCCTCACCGGCACCGCCCTGGCCGGCGTGGCCACGGTGCTGGTCAGCGTCGGCATGGTGCAGCTCAGTCCGCAGTCCGGCCAGTCCACCCCGCCGACCGTGGTGCTCGGCGACCCGCGCGGCTCCTCCTGGCCGGTGCCGGAACCGGTGTCGAGCCCGTCGGCCGGATCGCCCCGCCCGGCCCTCGGGCCGGCCGGCGGCGCGGTGGACCTGATCGTCGACGGCACCCTCTACACCGCCGGGAACACGGACATCCCCCTCGGCGTCGTCGCCGCCGACCGGGCGCAGCGCGTAGCGGACAAGGGCGGCTGGCTGGTGGTGGGCGCGCCCACCGTTGCCGGCCGGGCCCTGCTGTCCGTGCACCCCGACGGCAGCACGCGGGTGCTGCTGGCCGGCGCGGAGGCGATCGCCGTCGCCCCCGACGGCGACCAGGTCGCCTGGCGCGACGGCGACCGGATCTCCCTCGCCGGGATCGTCGCCGACCGGCTCGTCGCCGTCTCCGGCACGACGGCGACCGGCGCGGCCGTGCCGGTCGGCTTCGCCGGCAACTCCGTCCTGGTACGCCGCGACCCGGCCGGACCCGGTTACGCGCTCTGGCATCCGGCCACCGGCGGGCTCACCACCGACGGCTGGCGCGACGTCCTCGCGGTCCACGGGGCGCTGCCGGACGGCCGGCTCGTCGGCCTGGTCCCCGCCGGCACGCCCCGACGCCCCTGCCTGGCGCTGCTCGACCCCGCCCGGGCGCTGGCGACGATCCGCACGGCCTGCGGGCCGACCCTCAGCGCCGACGGGCTCGGCGGGGTCTCCGCCGACGGCCGCTGGCTGCTGTTGAACGGCCGCACCGGCTCGCCCGACGGCACCGGGGCGCTCCTGGTCGACCTCGCCACCCTCGGCGGCACCCCGGTCGCCCGCCCCGCCGGCCCGACGCTGGCCGGGGCGGTGTGCTGGACGCCGGCCGGCGCCGCCTGGTATGTGGCCGCCCGGGGCGGGCTGGTGCCGGTGCGGCCCGACCGCGTGGTCGCCGGGGAACCGGCCGTCGCCAGCCCGGTGACCGGCGTCGAGCCGGCCGACCGGCCGGTCGTCGTCACGGACCCCGCACCGTGACGGGCAGCCGGCACCGATCCGGCGCTCCGACCTGCCGTCAGCGTCGACCCGGCGCGCTGACCTGCCGTGGGCGTCGACCCCGCACCCTGACCTGCCGTCGGCACCGGTAGCGTCGGACGATGACCCCGCCCCCGGTGCCGGCCGCCGCCCGGATCGACCTGCACGCCCACTCGACGGCCAGCGACGGCACCCTCACCCCGGCCGAGCTGGTCCGGGCCGCCGCCGACGCCGGCCTGGACGTCGTGGCGATCACCGACCACGACACCACCGCCGGGTGGGCGTCCGCCGTGGCCGCGCTGCCCACCGGCCTCACCCTGGTCCGGGGCGCGGAGCTCTCCTGCCGGTGGCACGGGGCCGACCCGCCGGTGGCGCTGCACCTGCTCGCGTACCTCTTCGACCCGGACGAGCCGGAGCTGGGCGCGGAGCTGGCTCGGGTGCGGGCCGCCCGCGAGGCGCGCGGCGAGCGCATCGTCGCGCTGCTGCGTGCCGACGGCGTCGAGCTGAGCTGGCCGGAGATCCTCGCCGGGGCGGCCGGCGGGACGGTCGGTCGCCCGCACATCGCCCAGGCCCTCATCCGCGCCGGGCTGGTGGCCACCACCACCGAGGCGTTCGGGCCGGACTGGCTGGGCGAGCGGTACCGGCTGCCCAAGGACGACATCGACGTGTTTCGGGCGGTCGGGCTGGTGCGCGCCGCGGGCGGCGTGCCCGTCTTCGCCCACCCGAGGGCGAGCCGGCGCGGCCGGATCGTGCCCGACGAGCTGATCGTCGCGCTGGCGGCGGCCGGGCTCGCCGGCCTGGAGGCCGACCACGAGGACCATTCCCCGGCCGAGCGGGCGCACGTTCGGGCGCTCGCCGCCGAGTTGGGCCTGTTCGTCACCGGCTCGTCGGACTTCCACGGCACGCACAAGACCGTCCGGCTCGGCGCGTTCACCACCTCGCCCCAGGCGTACGGGCGGATCGTGGCCGGGGCCACCGGCGTGACCCCGGTCGCTTCGGCCTGATCCGCCTCCACCTGCGCGGCTACCCTCTCCGGGTGGATCTGAAGCTCTTCGGTGAGGTCTTCGTGACCCTGCTGGTCATCGTCGACCCGCCGGGCATGATGCCGATCTTCCTCGCGCTCACCGGCCCCCTGTCCGCCCGGGACCGCAACCGGGCCGCCTGGCAGGCGGTGGCCCTGGCGCTCGGGGTGATCGTGGTCTTCGCCGTGGCCGGGCAGACGTTGCTGGCGTACCTGCACGTCGACCTGCCGGCGCTCCAGGCGGCCGGCGGGCTGCTGCTGATCCTCGTCGCCCTGGAGCTGCTGACCGGCAAGGCGGACGACCCCACCCAGCAGGCCACCTCGAACATCGCCCTGGTGCCGCTGGGCACCCCGCTGCTGGCCGGGCCGGGCGCGATCGTGGCGACCATGCTCTTCGTCCAGCAGGCCGACCGGGCGCTCGACTACGGCGCCATCGCCGCGGCCATCGTGGCGGTGATGCTCACCGTCTGGGTGGTGCTGCGCTTCTCCGGCGGGATCGTCAAGATCCTGCGGCCGGGCGGGATCGAGGTGCTCACCCGGATCGCCGGCCTGCTGCTCGCCGCGATCGCGGTGCAGCTCATCGCCGACGCCATCGCGGCCTTCGTCACCCAGTACGCAAACGCGACCTGAGCGGCGCCACCGTGGGCGTGGCCGATCCGGCGGCGCGACCCGCCGGCCGGGTCGGGCCGGCTGTCGTATCCGGGTGGCAGGATCGCGGGGTGCGACCAGCCTCCTCATCCGGCCGCCCCGCCGGTCGACCCGCCGCCGGGGCGGGCCGGACCCCGCGCCCCCGCGCCGGCCAGCCCGCCCAGTCCCGTCGGGCCGCCGAGCCCGAGCAGCTCGGCTTCGACGGCATGCCGGAGCGGCTGTTCGTGTGCACCCCCAGCAAGCTCGGCGCGTACGCGGACTGCCCCCGCCGCTACCGCTACTCGTACGTGGACCGGCCCGCGCCGCCGAAGGGCCCGCCGTGGGCCCACAACTCGCTGGGCGCGAGCGTGCACAACGCCCTGAAGAACTGGTATGCCCTGCCCGTCGACCGTCGCCGCCCGGAGGCGCTGGCCGGGCTGCTGCGGGGCACCTGGGTGCGCGACGGGTTCCGCGACGACGAGCAGGAGCGCGACGCGTACCGGCGGGCGTTGGCCTGGCTGGAGTCCTACGTCGAGACGCTGGACCCGCAGGCCGACCCGGTCGGCGTCGAGCGGGTGGTGGCGGTCAGGACGGCGGTGCTGGCGTTCAACGGGCGCGCCGACCGGATCGACCTGCGCACCGGCGCGAGCGGGCCGGAGCTGGTGATCGTCGACTACAAGACCGGCCGCACGGGGCTGGACGCCGACGACGCGCGCGGCTCGCAGGCGCTGGCCCTCTACGCGTACGCCGCCGAGCGGGTGTTCCGCCGGCCGTGCCGCCGGGTCGAGCTGCACCACCTGCCCACCGGCACGATCGCGGCCCACGAGCACACCGTCGAGTCGCTGGCCCGGCAGGTCACCCGCGCCGAGGAGACGGCGCGGGACATCATGGCCGCCGAGCGGGCCGTCGCCGACGGGTCCGACCCGGACGACGCCTTCCCGGCCGAGCCGGGGCCGCGCTGCGGCTGGTGCGACTACCGCCGCACCTGCCCGGCGGGCGCGCAGACGCCGGGCAAGGACCCCTGGGCGGCCATGGACCGCCGGGACTGACCCCGCCGGCCTGCCGACCCCGGGCCGGCCCCGATCGGCCTCGCGCGGGGTGGGCGCGGGGCCGGCGTGCGGTCAGTGGGACGGGCGTGTCATGTCGGGCGGATGGCGGTATCCGAGCGGCGGGATGCCGCCATGTCGGCGACATCACGCCGAGCCCTCGGCCTGGCGGGCCGGCCTGGGGCGGGCCCGGCCGGTGCGGGTCAGCGGGGGGCCAGGCGGGCGGCACGTTCCTTCGCCGCCTGCTGCAACGGCCCCTCCCGCCAGCGCTGCGGCAGGGCCGCCAACGCCAGCCGCAGGGCGCGGACGGTGAGGTCGGCCGACAGTTCGGTGGTCGGCAGCCCCAGGCCGCCGTACAGCCGGCGGGCCCAGGGCGGCAGCAGCGCGAACGCGGTGCCGGCGACGCCGAAGTATGCCAGCCGGGCCGGCCCGAGGTTCAACCCGACCCGGGCCGGCAGGTTGAGCTTCCACGGCAGGGGCGGGGCGGTGAGGAAGACGGCCGTCTCCGCCGCCTCCCGGGTCATCCGCAGGGCCGGCCGGACCTGCCGGTAGTAGTCCGCGACCTCGGCCGCCGTGCCGGGCACGTCCGCCGGGTCGAGCCCCACCAGGGCCGCCGCCCGGCGCTGCTCGGTGTAGTAGCCGTCGGCCTCGGCGTCGGTCAGCGGCAGCCCGGCCCGGCGGGCGGTGCTGAGGAAGGACTCGACCTCGGTGACGTGCACCCAGCGCAGCAGCTCCGGCTCGTCGATCCGGAACTCCTGACCGGTGTCCGGGTCGGTGGCCCGCATCCGGCCGTGCAGGCGGCGCAGCCGGGCCCCGGCGGCCTCGGCCTCGGCGGTGGTGCCGTAGATGGTGGTGGCGACGTAGGTGGCCGTCCGGACCAGCCGGCCCCACGCGTCGGTGCGGTAGTTGCTGTTCTGGGCCACCCCGGCCATGGCCCGGGGGTGCAGCGCCTGGAGGTAGAGCGAGCGCAGGCCGGCGACGATCAGGATCGGCTCCTCGTGCACCTTCCACGTGACCGATCCCGGACCGAACAGGCCGATGTCATCGGAGTCCACCCGACCAAGGGTGCCACGCCCGGCCGCGTCCCCGGGCGGGCCGGGACGGCGCTGTCAGTCGTCGGCGCGGCGGCGGGCCTGGCAGGTGGGGCAGAGCCCCCAGAAGGTGACCTCCGCCTCGTCCACCTCAAAGCCGTGGGCGGTGTCCGGGTCGAGGCAGGGCTTCTCGCCGACCGCGCAGTCGATGTCGGCGATCTCGCCGCAGCCCCGGCACACCACGTGGTGGTGGTTGTCGCCGGCCCGCGCCTCGTACCGGGCGGGGCTGCCGGCCGGCTCGATCCGGCGGGACAGCCCGGCGCGGGACAGCGCGCCGAGGACGTCGTAGACGGCCTGGGTGGAGACCGAGTCGAGGCGTTCCCGCACCCGCCGGGTGATCTCGTCGACCTCCAGGTGGCCACCGGCGGCGAGGACGTCGAGCACGGCGAGGCGCGGCCGGGTGACCCGCAGGCCCCTCGACCGCAGCAGTTCCTCGCCACCGGACATGAGCTCAATGACAGCACGGGGCGCACCGGGCGACAAGCGAGCGTCTGACCTGGGTGGCCCGGGCCACAGCGCCCGAAGTGGGCGTACGCTGACGCCGCGGGGATCATGACGTACGCGGCCGGAGGTGTCGGTGTTCAGGGAGATCAACGGGCTGCCAAGCCACATCCTGGTGATCCACGCGGCGGTGGTGTTCGTGCCGCTGCTCGCGCTGCTGGCCAGCGCGTACGGGCTGGTGCCGAGGTGGCGTCCCCGGCTGGGCTGGGCGGTGGCGGGCCTCGCGGTGCTGACCCCGATCGTCACGTGGGTGTCGACCGAGACGGGCGAGGCCCTGGAGGAGGCGTTCGAGGAGAAGGGCTTCGACCCGGCCCTGCTCGCGCAGATCCACGAGCACTCCGAGTACGCCGAGACGCTGCTCTGGTTCACCGTGGGGCTCGCCGTGGCCGCCATCGCCCTGCTGCTGGTGACCCGCAACGACGACCGGGTCTCCCGGCTGCCGTCCTGGGTGCCCCTGCTGCTGACGGTCGTGGTGGTCGCGCTGGGCGTGGCCTCGCTGGTCTACGTCTTCCTCACTGGTGACTCCGGCGCCGAGGCGGCCTGGGGTCGGGTGCTCTGAGCCGACGCGGCCGGGGCCGGCCGGCGCGGGTGGCCGGGCCGCTGCCCCGGGCGACCGCGCGGTCGGCGGAGGGCGGGGGAGCCGCAGTCAGCGGAACGCCCTAGAGCAGAGCAGGCAGAGCAGGGCCAGCAGCACCACGCCGGCGACCGCGCCGGCGACCCAGGTGACGTGCTGAGCCCGCTGCTCGACCGCGTCCAACCCGGCCATGTCCTGCGGCGGCAGCTGGCGGGGCGGGGCGGCCCGCACGTGCAACGGGGGACGCCAGCCGGGCGGCGGTGGCGTGCTGGGCGGCGGCCCGCCGTACCCGGCCGACGGGTCGGCGCCGGCCGGGCCGGGCTCCGGTGGGCGCTTCGGGTCGTCGGTCGCGCCGTCGTCGGGCGGGCGACGCCAGTAGTCGTCCTCGGGGCGGTCACCGCTGGGCGTGGTCACGCCGACCGACGCTACCAACCGTCGGGCCGCGTGGCCGGTCGGACGCGGGCCGGAACCCGGGTAGTCTTGCCGCTCGTGAGCATCGACCCGGGGGCGCAGGCGCGCGGCGACGACGACCGCGCCGTCGACCTGAGCGAGGACTTCGTGGTGCTGCCCGAGCAGACGGCCGACGACACGGACCGGGGCTGGGGCGAGACGTCGGGCGGCAACGACGACTGGCTGCTCGCCGAGCGCCCGCCGCACTGGGGCTGAGCGCCGCCGCGGCCGCGCGTCGGAGGCGATGGCGGCTCACCCCCGCACCACGATCGCGAAGCGGCTGCCCTCGGGGAGCCCGACGGCGCGGTGCGCCTGCTCGGGCCGCAACGCCAGGTAGAGCGCCGAGGAGCCGTCGGTCGCGCCGGCACCGACCACGTCGAGCACCAGCGCCCGGGGCGCCAGCAGGTCGGCGTCGCCGGCCTGCCGGCCGGCAGGCACGGCGAGCAGGTCGACCCGGGCTCCCGGGCGGACGACCGCGAGCGCGGCCGGCTCGGCCAGCCGGATCGGCACCCCGACCGCCCCGTCGGGCAGCGGCAGGGCGGCCGGCGGCGCGGTGGGACCGGGCGTCGCCCCGGCGGCCGGGGGCGCGGCCGGCCCGGGGGAGTGGTCGCCGGCCGGCGGCGGGCAGCCGGCCGGGGTCTGGAGGACCGCCGCGGCGAGCCCGAGAAGTGCGGCGACCAGCGCGGCGCGCAGCAGCGTCGCCCGCCCCGGCAGCCGGGGGCGGCGCAGCGGCCGCAGTGATCCGGTGTCCGCCCCGGCGTTCCCCATCCGGCCCTCCCGCCCGCCCCCGGCACCAGGGCGGTGCCGGGAGCAGCAGGCTAGGCCGCGCGGGGGCCGTCCCGCCGGGCCGGGGACGGAACCTGTGGACAACCGGGCCGCCTGTGGACAACGCCCACCGGGGCCGATGATCTGTTAAGGCCCGGAATCGAGGTGAATCGTGGAAGATCCCGGCCCCCGGAGGGGCGGCCCTCTTCTTTCAGGATCTCCTGTGTCCGGAGCTGCCGTCGTCAGGAGGCGCTGGAGGCGGGGGCCTTGGCCGTGCCGCTCGACGAGGACGAGCCCGACGAGCCCGAGGACCCGGACGAGCCCGACGACGAGCCGGACGGCGAACCCGAGGTGCCGGACGAGCCCGACGCCGCCGAGGAGCCGGCGGACGAGCCGCCCGAGGCGCTCGACGAACCGGAGTCGCCGCCGGAGGACGACTCCGAGGCGGCCGGCTTGCCCGAGCCGTTCTTGGCCGCGTCCGAGCCGGAACGGGAGTCGGTGCGGTAGAAGCCCGAGCCCTTGAAGACGATGCCGACGGAGTTGAAAACCTTGCGCAGCCGCCCCGCACACGCCGGGCACTCGGTCAGCGGCTCGTCAGAGAAGGACTGCACCGCCTCGAGCTGCTGGCCGCACTCGGTGCAGGCGTACTGGTACGTGGGCACGGTCTCCTCCGGATCTGGCACGGCCGGTTGGCACTCGACTCATTCGAGTGCCAATGGTGCGTCATCGGACCCGGGTTCGTCCAGCGGAAGTGCCCGGACCGACACGGAGCCGCCCGTCAGCGTACGCAGCCCGCCGGAGGGGCTCACCACCGCGCGGACGGGTCGGTCGTGCGGCTCGACGGGCAGCCGCGCGACCAGCTCGCCGTCGTGCAGCAGGGCCACCGTGAGGGCGTCCGTGCGGACGCGGGCGAGCGCCCGGTCGTAGCTGCCGCCGCCGCGCCCCAGCCGCCGCCCGCGCCGGTCCACCGCCAGGGCGGGCACCACCACCAGCCGCGCGCCGGCGACCGCCGCCCGGCCGAGCCGGGGGCCCGTCGGCTCCCGCAGGCCCCGCCCGGCCGCGACGAGGCAGCCCGGCCCGGTGTACGCCGCCCAGTCCAGGTCGAGGTCGTCGCGGAGCACCGGCAGCAGCAACTCGCCGCCCGGCGGCAGCGCCGCGCGCAGCGCCTCCGGCAGCTCCGGCCCGCCCGGCTCCGAGCCGACGGGGACGTACGCGGTGACCCGGGCCGGGCGCAGCCGGCGTACCAGATCGGTCAGCGCGGCCCGGACGCGCGCCGCGGCCGCCGCCCGCTCCGGGGCGGGCAGCGCGCGGCGGCGGGCGAGCAGCTCCACCCGGGCCCGCCGCTTGGCCTCGTGGGTCACTTCCGCTCCATCAGAAAAATCCGGCACGCAACACTCCTGACGCAACGTTTGTCTCACGGTCGCACTGTGTCAGCATCGCTACATCGGGCGCGGAACTTCCGGGGGGAGCGTTGACGCTACGCGGGCGGTTGACGGCGGCCTTCCTCACGGTGGTGCTGGGCCCCGTCCTGCTCGGGGCGTTCTTCGTCGGCCTGACCATGACGACCGTCGACCGCAACCGGGCGGCCGAGCAGCTCGGCCTGGCCGCCGCGGCCGTGCGTACCTCGGTCGACGCCCTCTGCCAGCAGCTGCGCGCGGCGGCCGACGCGGTCGCCCTGGCCCCCGACGCCGCCGGGCGGGCGGGCACGGCCGGGCAGGTGGTCGGCCGGGGCCTCGCCGCCGCCGTGCTGGTCACCGACGTGGCCGGCGTCCCGACGTACGTGACCCCCGGCGCCCCGGTCGCCCCCTGGCGGGACTGCGACGCCGCCGACCCGGCCGCCGGCCCGGTCGCGGCGCTCGCCGCCCGGGTCGCGCTGCGCGACCGGGCCGGCGGCGACCTGGGCGCGGTGGTCACCGCCCAGCCGGTCGACCCCGGCCTCGTCGGGCGGCTCGCGGCGGTCACCGGCGTCGCGGTTACCCTCCTCGACGGCGCGCCCGGCTCCGTCGGGGTCGCGGCCACCACCGAGGCCCCGGCCGTACGCGACGGGGTGCTCGCCGCGGCGCGCCGGGCCGCCGGCGACCGGGTCACCGGCACCGGCGACGGCCGCTACGTCCGCCGGATCCCGCCCGCGCCGGGGCAACCGTTGCCGCTGGTGCTCTCCGTGCCCAGCGAGCAGCCCCCCGACCTGTACGCGGCACTGGTCGGCGCGGTGCTGCTGGCCGGGCTGCTGGCGGTGGCCGTCGCCTGGCGGCTGGCCCGGGTCACCACCCGTCCCCTGGTGGAGCTGGCCGGCGCGGCGGACCGGGTGGCCCACGGCGACCTCGCCACCCGGGTGCCGGTGCGCAGCCGCGACGAGCTGGGCCGGCTGGCCGACGCGTTCAACCGGATGACCCGGGAGACCGGCATCTACGTGCAGGCGCTCACCAGCAGCCGGGACCAGCTGCGCGGCCACCTCGCCGTGCTCGGCGACACCCTGGCCAGCACCCACGACCTGCAACGCATCCTGCGGGTCATCCTGCACAGCGCGATCGCGGCCACCGGGGCGCGGGCCGGGGCGGTGCTGCTGGTCGACGGCGGCGTGCTGGTCGGCCGGTGCGCCGAGGGGCTCGACGGGCGCTGGTCGCCCGACGCCGGGGCGGACCCGGAGGACACCGGCGCGGCCGGCCTGCGGGTGCCCGTCGGTGGCGGGATCGTCGGCGCGGTGGCCGCGACCGGCCAGCCCCGCCGGGGGCGGGCCGACCCGGTGGCGGAGGCCGCCGGGGAACCGCGCTGCGAGACGTACGTCGCGGTGCCCTTCGCCGCCCCCGGCGGCCCGGCCGACCCCGGCATCCGGTCCGGGATGGACCCGGGCGTGCCCGGCGGCCCGGCGGCGGCGCTCGGCGTGCTGGTCCTCTACGACCGGCTCGGCGGCGACGAGTTCGACGACGCCGACCTGGAGACCCTGCGGACCTTCGCCGGGCACGCGGCCGTGGCGGTGGACAACGTGCGGGTGCACGAGGAGGCCCAGCGGCTGTCGCTGACCGACCCGCTGACCGGGCTGTGGAACTACCGCTACCTGCGCGAGTCGATCCGCCGGGAGGTGGAGCGGGCCAGCCGGTTCGGCCGGATGCTGAGCGTCCTCGCGCTGGACCTGGACCGGTTCAAGGAGGTCAACGACACCTGGGGGCACGCCGCCGGGGACGCGGTGCTCGTCGAGTTCGCCCGCCGGGTGCGGGGCGAGATCCGCGAGGTGGACCTGGCCTTCCGCCGGGGCGGGGAGGAGTTCGTGGTGCTGCTGCCGGAGACCGACGCGCGGGGCGCGGCGATCGTCGCCGAACGGCTCGGCGCGGCGACCCGGGAGACTCCCGTCCCCGTGGAGTCGGGCGGCGGGGCCCGGATCCGGGTGACCGTCTCCGTCGGCATCGCCGTCTACCCGGACCACGCCTCCACCGGTCAGCAGGTCCTCGACGCGGCCGACGACGCCCTGTACGCGGCGAAGGCGGCGGGCCGGGACACCTGGCGGCTGGCCGAGGCGCGGCCCTGGCCGCCGGTGGAGGAGCTGGCCGTGCCGGCCGGTTCGGTCAGCCCGGCCGACGGCCTGCCCCGGGCCGGCGGCGCGTCTTCCGGTCCTCACCCGTCGCAACACGGCGTTGGCCGATAGTCTCGCGACATGTCGGAGCACTCAGCGAACCCCTCAGCGGCCACCGCAACCGGTCGTTCCCGCGCGGTCAAGGCCGTCATCCCGGCCGCCGGCCTGGCCACCCGGTTCCTGCCGGCCACCAAGGCGGTGCCCAAGGAGCTGCTGCCGGTCGTCGACCGGCCGGTCCTGCAGTACATCGTCGAGGAGGCCACCCAGGCCGGCATCGGCGACGTGCTGCTGATCACCGGGCGCGGCAAGACATCGATGGTGGACCACTTCGACCGCCGGCCCGACCTGGAGGCCCGGCTGGAGTCCAAGGGCGACGCCGAGCGGCTGGCCGCGGTGCGCCGTCCCAGCGAGCTCGCCGAGATCTACACCTGCCGGCAGCCGGAGCAGCTCGGCCTCGGCCACGCCATCGGCTACGCCGAGTCGCACGTCGGCGACCAGCCCTTCGCGGTGCTGCTCGGCGACGAGTTCGTCAAGCCGTCCGAGCCGCTGCTGCCGGCGATGCTGGAGCTACAGGCCCGCACCGGCGGGATCGTGCTGGCCTTCTTCGAGGTCGACCCGGCCGAGACCAAGCGGTACGGCATCGCCTCCGTCGCGCCCGCCGAGCCGGAGCTGACCGACATCGGCGAGGTCGTGCAGGTCACCGGCATGGTCGAGAAGCCCAAGCCGGAGGACGCCCCCAGCAACCTCGCCGTCCTCGGCCGGTACGTGCTGCCGGGGCGCATCTTCGACGCGATCCGGCGCACCGAGCCGGGCAGCGGCGGCGAGATCCAGCTCACCGACGCGATGGAGCTGCTGCGCACCGAGGGCGTCCCGGTGCACGCGATCGTCTACCGGGGCACCCGCTACGACACGGGGATGCCGCTGGGCTACCTCCAGACGGTGGTGCAGCTCGCCTGCGAACGCGAGGACCTCGGCGCGGAGTTCCGCAAGTGGCTCGCCGAGTTCGTCAACAACGGCGACGAGACCGTCACCGAGGCGATCCTCAACGGCATGCGCGACTCGTCGGGCGGTCCTAATACATGACCGCGACGGCCGACGCCGAGGCGGCCGCGAACGAGTTGACGCCGCTCGCCGACTACCTGGGCAGCGTGCTGCGCAGGTTACGCGCGCTGCCCCCGCTCGACCTCGACCTGACCCAGGCGCACGGCAACGTCCTCGCTGAGGACGTCGTCGCGCCGCACTCCTACCCGGCCTTCGACCAGGCGGCCGTCGACGGGTACGCGGCGCGTTGGGACGACCTCTCCGGCGCGGGCCGGGCGGCGGGCGGATACGCCGACCGCTCCGGCCCGCCCGGGTCCCGCACCGTGCGGCTCAACGTGGTCGGCGACCTCGGCGCGGCGAGCTGGCGGCCGGTGCGGCTCACCCCGGGGGCCTGCTTCTCGGTGGCCGCCGGCGCGCCGCTGCCGATCGCCGCCGACGTGGTGGTGCCCGTGGAGTGGACCGATCAGGGCATGGCCGCCGTGGAGATCTTCCGCACCCCCAAGCGGGGGTACGGGGTGCGCCGCGCCGGTGAGGAGCTGCCGGCCGGCACCCTGCTCGCCCGCGCCGGCACGTACGTCTCCCCGGCCCTGGTCGCCGTCTTCGCCGCCACCGGCATCGGGCACGTGGTGGTGCGGCCCAGCCCCCGGGTGGTCATCGTGGCCACCGGCGACGAGCTGGTCGACGTGGGCCGGGGCAGCCAGCCCGGGCAGGTGGTGGACGCGAACTCGCACGCCCTGACCGCCGCCGCCGCCGAGGTGGGCGCGCTGGCGTACCGGGTGGGGATCTGCGACGACGACCCGGAGGGGCTGCGTGGGCTGCTGGAGGACCAGACCCTGCGCGCCGATCTGATCATCACCACCGGCGGCACCGGCACCGGGCCCGGCGACATGGTGCGCCGCATCCTGTCCCGCCGGGAGGGCGGCCGGGCCGGGCCGGTCACCTTCACCGAGGTGGCCCTCTATCCCGGCACCGCCCTCGGGTTCGGTACGGTCGGCGCCGAGGAGGTGCCGGTGGTCTGTCTTCCCGGTGAACCCGGCGCGGCGCTGATCGGCTTCGAGGTGCTGGCCCGGCCCGCCATCAACCTGTTGGCCGGGGCCGAGCCCGTGTTCCGGCCGAGCGTGCGCGCGCACCTGCTGGAGACCATCACCTCGCCCGGCGGGCTGCGCGAGTTCCGCCCCGCGCACGTCGCCGAGCGGCGCGGCGGCGGCTACACCGTCCAGCCGCTGCCGGGCGGGAAGTTCACCCTGTCCGGCCTGGCCGAGGCCAACGGGCTGATGGTGCTCGGCGAGCGCGTCACCACGGCCGCCGCCGGCTCCACCGTGGACGTCCTCCTGCTGGACCGGCGCCGGTGAGCGCGAGGAGTGAGCTTGCGAGCCCCGCAGTCGCGAGCGGAGGGCTGGCTCGATGAGCGCGAGGAGCGGGCTGGCGAGCCCCGCAGTCGTGAGCGGAAGGTCGGCCCGGTGAGTGGACTGTGGTCGGGGCGGTCGCCGGGGTGGCCGGTGGTGCTCGTGGACGGCCCCGTGCTGCTGCGGCCCTACCGACGCTCGGACGCGGCGGCCTGGTCGGAGGTGCGCCGTGCCAACCGGGCCTGGCTGGCCCCGTGGGAGTCGGCGCTGCCCGGCAACTGGGACGAGCTGAACTCACCGGCGGCGTTCCGCTGGGTCCACAAGGACCAGCGCCGCTCGGCGCGCACCGGCGAGGGGATGCCGTTCGCGGTCTGCCTGCGTGAGCACGGCGGGGAGCGGCTGGTCGGGCACCTCAACATCGGCAGCATCGTCCGGCGGGCGTTCTGCTCGGCGTACGTCGGATACTGGGTGGACTCCCGGGTGGCCGGGCGGGGCGTCATCCCCACCGCGCTGGCGCTCGCCGTGGACCACGCGTTCGGCCCCGGCGGGCTGCACCGGATCGAGGTGAACATCCGGCCGGAGAACAAGCCGTCCCGCCGGGTGGTGGAGAAGCTCGGCTTCCGCGAGGAGTCGTACCACGTGCGGTACATGCATATCGACGGTGCGTGGCGCGACCACATCGGATACGCCATGACCAGCGAGGAAGTCGCCGCCGAGGGCGGCCTGCTGGCCCGCTGGCACCGGTTGAGCGCCGCCACGGGGTGAACCGTCCCACCCCCGCCTGATCGGCGCGGCGCACAATCAACCTGGTCGGCGGCCCGTAACCTCAAGTAACTGCAAGCTGCGGCAAGCGCTGCCCGACCGCATCTTCGACCGCCCGGGACGGTGCCAGTCGAAGATTCTGCGGCCGTACGGCGGTTGCCCCGAACCTGGTGACGGGAGGGGTGAGGGTGCCGACCTCGGTGCTCCTCGCCGTCCTCGCCGCCGCCGGTCTGCTCGCCCTCGCGCCGGCGCTGGTTCGCCGGTACGACGCCACCGAGCGGCTGGTGGCGGAGCGGGCGCAGTCGACGGCGCGGGTGCTCCAGCGCCGCCGGCGGCGACGCACTGTCCCCGGACGCCGGCCGGTCAACCCCTCCCGATCTCTCGTTGTCACCTTGAGCGAGAATGTGAACACGGGTGGTCTCTCCGCTCCCGTGTCCGCCCCGCCCGCGCCGGCGCGGCGACGCGGCCGGCTGCGCGCCGTGCCGCCGGCCGTGAAGTCCCGTCGACGGGCCGCACCCCGCCGCCGTCCGCACACCCCGGCGATCTACCGCAGGCGGCGGGTGCTCGCCGCCCTGCTGCTGCTCAACGTCGTCGAGCTGATCGGGGTGGCCGTGGTCGGCCCCGGCTTCTGGATCGGCTTCTCCGTCACGGCCACCCTCCTGGTGACGTACGTGGTGCACCTGCGCAAGCGGGCCCTCGCCGAGCGCCGCCGCCGACGCGCCCACGCGCGGGAGGCCGCCTGGCTGGCCGCCCGGCAGGCCGAGGTGCGCCGGGAGCAGGCCCGCCGGGCAGCGGCCCGCCGGGAGGCCCAGCGCCGCCTGGCGGCCCAGCGCGAGGCGGTCCGCCGTACGGCGATGGGCCTGGACCGGCCCGCCGACCTGCCACCGGCGGCCAGCGGCGGTTCGGTGTCGTACCGGCGGGCTGGGGGGCTGCGGGGCCGCCCGTACCAGTCGGGCCGCACCTCCCACTCGGCCTGACCGACCTCTCCTGACCGGCTCGTCGGCTCGCGCTTGATCGGGTCGCTCGGCTCGGCTTGATCGACTTCATGTCGGCGACATGGCGGGGTCTGAGGGGTCGGGATACCGCCATGTCGCCGACACGGTGAGCGTCGACCTGGCCCGTGAGCAGGCACGGGCCGGGTGGGCGGGGCGGATTCGCATGGCGGGCGGGTGTGCTGTTAGTCTTGTCGCCGGCCCGCCTGGTGCAAGCCAGGTGGGACCGAAGCCGGTTAGCCGGCGGAGGGGCTGTGGCGCAGACCGGTAGCGCACCTCGTTCGCATCGAGGGGGTCAGGGGTTCAAATCCCCTCAGCTCCACCCTTAACGCCAATGGCCAGCGGAAACGCTGGCCATTGATCATTTGGCACAGATCCGGCACAACTCAGCCCGGAACGCCGCCCCGGAGCGGTTGCCCGCAGCCTTGCGCCACCCGCACCACAGCTCCGAGGCGCTCGCTCAGCGGGTCAGCAGAGCGCGGATCTCCCCGGCTACCAGGCCGGGATCCTCCTCGGCCATGAAATGACCGCACGTGACCGGGACGTGGTGGAGGTCCGGGGCCCATGCCTTCCACAGCCCGGCGGCGTCGAAGCCGAGCACGGCCCCCCAGTCCTGCTGGAGCACGGTGACCGGCATGGCCAGGGTGCGACCGGCGTCGCGGTCGGCCCGGTCGTGTTCGACGTCGATGCCGGCCGAGGCCCGGTAGTCGGCGACGATCGACGGAATGGCGGCGCGGGCGGCGTCGAGGTAGGCGCGGCGGATGTCGGCGGGGATGGCCTGCGGGTCGTTGGTCCACAGGTCGAGGAAGTGGCCGAAGAAGTCGTCGGAGGCCCCGGCGATCATCTTCTCGGGCAGGCCGGGCGGCTGGGCCATCAGGTAGAGGTGGAAGCCGACCTGGGCGCTGACCCCGTGCATGACGTTCCACATGTCCAGCGTCGGCAGCACGTCCAGCGACGCCAGGTGCGTGACGTGTTCCGGGTGGTCGAGCCCGGTGCGGATCGCGACCAGCGCGCCCCGGTCGTGCCCGGCCAGGGCGAACCGGTCGTGGCCCAGCGCCTTCGCGAGAGCCACCACGTCCGTGCCCATGGTCCGCTTGGAGTAGGTGTCCGGGCCGGCCTCGGCCGGCTTGTCGCTGGCGCCGTAGCCGCGCAGGTCCGGGCAGATCACGGTGTGCTCCGCGGCCAGGTCGGCGGCGACGTGCCGCCACATCAGGTGGGTCTGCGGGAAGCCGTGCAGCAGGACGATCGGGCTGCCGGAGCCGGCCACCGCGGTGTGGAGCTCCACGCCGTCGGCGACGGGGACGCGTACGTGGTCGAACTTCATGTTTCTCACACCTTCTCTCGGGGTCGCCGACAACTGTGCGAGGTTCGGATGAGCAGCGGATGAGCGCCGGGATAGCGTGGCTCCGTGCACCGTGGGCCTGTCACGTTCGGCGTTCTCGGCCCGGTGGTCGCCGAGGACGCGCAGGGCCGACCCGTCGCGTTGAAGGGGCCGATGCACCGCGCGGTCCTGGCCCGGCTGCTGGTGGCCCGCCGCCGGGTCGTACCCGTCAATGATCTTGTCCAGGACCTGTGGGTGGCGCCCCCGGACGGCGCGGTGTCCGCCGTGCGGACCTTCGTCGCGGCGCTGCGCAGGGCGGTCGAGCCGGACCGCCCGCCACGGGCGCCGGCGACCCTGCTGGTCACCCAGGGCCTCGGGTACGCGCTGCGCTGCGAGCCCGATCAGGTGGACGCCTGGCGGTTCGAGGAGGCGGTCACCAACGCCGGCACCATGGACGCGGCCGCCGCACTGGCCCGGTTGGACGAGGCGCTCGCCTGGTGGCGCGGTCCCGCGTACGCCGACTTCCCGGACGCCGCCTGGGCGCGGGCCGACCGCTCACGACTCGCCGAACTGCGCCTACAGGCCGTCGAGGGGCGGGCCCAGGCCCGGCTCGACCTGGGGCGGGCCGCCGAGGCCGTTCCCGACCTCGACGAGCACGTCATCGCGCATCCGTGGCGGGAACTGGGGTGGCGGCTGTTGGCGCTGGCCCTGTACCGGTCGGGTCGGCAGGGCGACGCGCTGGCGGTCCTGCGCCGGGCCCGGGAGCTGCTCGCCGGCCACCTGGGCGTGGATCCGGGGCCGGCCCTGCGCGCGTTGGAGACGGACATCCTGCGGCAGGAGCCGGGCCTGGCCGGGCCCGCCCGGCCCGATCCGGCCGGCGAGGCGTTGACGCGGGCCGTCTCCGCCTACGACCGGGTGCTCGCCGGTGGCGCCCGGGTGCGGCTGGAGTCGGCGGTCGGCCTGCTGCGCAACCTCGCGGTGACCGGAGCGGGCGGCCTGGAGGCGGCCCGGGAGCAGCGCGCGGCGACGATCAGCGCCGCCGAGGAGCTCGGCGACCCGGCGTTGACCGCGCGGGTGATCGGCGCGTACGACGTGCCGGCCAGCTGGCCTCGCTCCGACGACCCCGGGCAGGCCGCCGGCATCGTCGCCGCCGCGGAACGGGCCCTCGTGGTCCTCCCACCGGACGGCCCCGACCCGGTCCGGGCCCGGCTGCTGGCCACCATCGCGATCGAGTCGCGCGGCACCCGTGACCCGCGGCCACGCGAGTACGCCCGGCAGGCCGAGGCGATCGCCCGCCAGCTGGACGACCCCGCGCTGCTCGCGTTCGCGCTGAACGGGGTGTTCATGCAGAGCTGCCACCGCACCGGCGGCTCGGCGCGCCGCGATCGGATCGGCGCCGAGCTGGTGAGCCTGGGACACCGGCACGGCCTGGCCTCCGCGGAGGTGCTGGGTCACCTGATCCGGTTGCAGTCCAGTTGCGCGACCGCCGCGTTCGACCGGGCCGACCGGCACGCGGAGGCCGCCGACGACCTGGCCGGCCGGCACGAGCGTCCCCTGGTCGGCGTGTTCACCCAGTGGTATCGGGCGCTGCGCGCCGACCTCGCCGAGCAGGCGTCGGTGGAGCGGGCCGAGTCGCTGTACCGCAGCGCGGCGGCCCGGCTGGACCAGGCGGGCATGCCCGGCATGCGCGACGGCCTGCTGCCGCTGGCGCTGCTCGGCCTGCGCCTGCGCCGTGGCCTGCCACTCGCCTCCGCGGACGACCGGTGGGGGCCGTACGGGCCGTGGGTGCGGCCCCTGCTCGAACCGGGCCGGACCGCGCTCGCCGACGTGCCGGACCCGCCTGCGGACCTGCTCGCGGAGGCGCTGTGGTGCCTGTTCGCCCGGGCCGCGACCGCCGCGGCCGACCGGGCCGCCATGGAACGGGCCAGGCGGGCGCTCGCCCCGGCGGCGGCCGAGTGGGCCGGCGCGTCGAGCGGGGCGTTGACGGTCGGCCGCGTCGCGGATCAGCTGGCGGCGCTGGACGCCGCGCTGCGACCCGGCTGACCCGTCAGAGGTAGGCGATCTCGCTGAAGGTGAGCGGGATGAAGCTGGTGGGGCCGCCGTAGGTCCAGGTGATGTAGGCGTCCGCGCCGGTGCGGTATTCGCCGGACATCCGGGGGTATTCGGTGTCGGCGCTCGCGGTGGTGGTGCTGTAGCTCGTGTGGGTGTTGTACGTGACCTGGCTGCTGTAGCGGAACAGGGCCACCTCGACCTGGATCGCGTAGACGGGCTGGGTGCACCGCACGGTCGCGATGCCTTCCTCGCCGCCGCCGTACGGGCCGCCGTAGTAGACGAAGGGCTTGGACGGGGTCAGCGTGCAGGTGATGTCCAACGCGCCCACCCTCGCCGTCGCGACGAGCGGCCCGCGAGCGGTCGTGGCCTTGGCGGAATAGGTCGTCGTGCCGGCGGAGAGGGCGGAGCGCTGGCCGTTTGCGGTGCTGCCCGCGGCCTGGCTCGGCCCGGCCACCGCGAGCAGTGCGGCCGAGAGGGCGACGGTGGAGAGTGCGGCGATGTACCGGAGGGCCCAGCTTGGACGTACTTTCGTCATCACGCGTCCTTTTGTGTGTCGTGATCGAGCGGGTCGGGGAGGTGCTGGATCGAGCCGGGTTCGACGGATTCGGTGGATCGGTCACCCTTTTCCGCGGCGGTCTTCCGCAGTGGCCGGAGTCGGGCACGCAGATGTGCAGGAGCGCTGGAGGGAAAGGGGGCATAGTGGATGGTCGGCTATCGTGCCGATCGTCGGACCCGCCTGGTCAGAGTCTCGCAGTGGCCCCGACCGCCGCGCAAGAATGCGGCCGGCCCGCCGATTCGAGTGTCGCCATTCTGTCCGAGTTCATCAATCGATTGTTTCGGATTGCATTTGCGGTGCGTGGGAAGAGCGTGTTCGGTATTGCGGGAATCGCGATTCCTATTGATTGGCGCCGCGTCAGCCGAGACCGGCGCTCGGGTCAGTGGACCCGGCCACGCCGGTCAGCGCCGTTCGAGCGTGAGCAGCGGCTCGGACAGCGGCGGCGAGGGCGCGTCGGGGTCGGCGGCCACGGCCTCCTCGATGCTGCGCAGGCCGGCCTCCACCTCGTCGGGGTCGAGCTGGGAGAAGAAGGAGAGCGCGCGCAGGCGCAGCCGGTCGAGCACGTCGGCCCGGGTGCCGTCGGAGGGTTGGGTGACCGTGCCGAAGCCGGTGACCCGCCAGCCGGCCGCCGTGAACGTCGCGACGACCTCGTGCAGCGGCTGGAACTGCGCGAGGTCCGCGGCGAGGCCGCGCGGGAAGTGGCCGAGCCACCATGGCTCGGGGTGGTGGTCGCTGAAGTTGCCGCGCAGCAGCAGCCGCCCGCCCGGCCTGAGCGCCCGGGCCAGCTCCCGTGCCGCGCGGGGCTTGTCCTGGACGTGGTGCCAGACGCAGAACATGAGCGCGTAGTCGGCGCTGCCGTCCGGCACGGGCAGGTCCTCGGCGGCGCCCGCCAGGTAGCGCACACCGGGGCGCGAGGGCTGCGCCTGGGCCACCTCGCGCATGCGTACCGAGGGTTCGACGCCGGTGACCGGGCCGAACGCGCTCGCCAGCAGGGGAGTGAACCGGCCGGTCCCCGAACCGACGTCCAGCCCCGCCAGTGGACGCCGCTGCGGCAGCGCGTCGGCGAAGGCGCTCAGCCACGCCCTCGACTGCTGCGCGGTGAGCGCCCGGCCGCGCGCGTAGTGCCGGTGCTGCTCCCGGTCGTAGTCGACCCGCCTCATCCGCAGCCCCCGTCCGCAGCCGGTGTCCGATGTATCGCACCGATACATCGGCACGATACTGGGCGGCGCGCGAGAAGGCCATGCGCGTCGCGGGCCGGAACCGCCGGGGCCGGGGCCACCTCGCTCGGTGACCCCGGCCCGCTCGCGGGTCAGCTGCCGCAGATGCCGTACCCGTTGAGGCTCCACGAGCCGGCGAAGCCGTCGGCGTCCTCGTCGGCCCGCACCCGCACCGTGTCGCCCCCGGTGATGTTGACCGCGGTGAGCAGCACCTGACCGTTGCCGGCGTTGATGTCCGCCCCCGCGCTGTAGAGCCCCTTGCCGGCCGGGCACGCCTTCACGGCGGAGTCGGACGGGTTGCTCGCGCCCGTCCCCGTGGTCACGACCCGCTCCAGGCCGGCGGGCGCGGTGGCGCAGACCGCGATCGCGGTGGCGCTCCAGCCGGCCGGCGAGGTGCCCTGCACCGCGACCGCCCGGACGGTCACCGACGTCAGGTCGGACGACGGCACCACCTGGTCGAGCACGACGTCGCCAAGGCCGCTGTTGACCCGCCCGCCCATCCCGATGACCTTCTTCGTCCCGCAGCTCGCCGTGACGTACTCCGTCCCGACCGCCCCGGTCGCCGCGACGACCTGGTAGCCGGCCGGCGCGGTGGCGCACTGGGCGAGGGTCTGGAGCCCCCAGTCACCGGCGAAGTTGACCGGGCCGACCTCCCGCATCGTCGCGCTGAACCCGGTGCCGTTCGCCAGCGGCTCCAGCCGGTCCAGCCCGACGTGTCCGGCGGCCGACGACCCGGCGAGAAGGTAGCCACCGCCCCCGGTGACCACCTTGCCGGCCGGGCACGCCGCGAAAGCAGACTTGTCCGCGCTGCTCTCGGCGGTCGCCGTGCCGACCGTCTCCAGCCCCGCCGGCGTCGCCGATGCCGGTGCCGCCCAACCCATGGTGGCGATCACGGCCGCCGTCGACGCGATGACCGTCAGCGCGCCCTGTCCCCTGGTTACTCGCATGTCGCTCTCCCTGTCCACCGTGGCCGGCGTCGTGCCGGCCGGCCTCCCGCCGGACCGTGGTGGCGGCGGATGGGGAGAGCCTGGGCGGGCCCGCTTGTCGTCCGCTTTCCGACCGCTTGTCGCCGGCCGCGCCGGCCCCGCCGTCCATAGACTGTGGTCGTCCGATCACGACCGACGAGGAAAGCCATGCGGTGGTCCCTCCTTGGCCCTGTCCAGGCGACCGCCGGGGGCCGGGTCCTCGCCATCGACCGTCCACAGCAACGCGCGGTGCTCGCGCTGCTGCTCCTCAACGCCGACCGGCTGGTGCCCGCCGGGCAGCTCGTGGCGGCGCTCTGGGCCGACGAGCCGCCGACCAGCGCCCGTAACCAGGTGCAGGTCTGCGTGTCCCGGATCCGGTCGGCCCTGCGGGACGCGGGCGCGGGCGACCTCCTGGTCACCCAGGGCGGGGGCTACCGGCTCACCGTGCGCGGGACGGAGCTGGACCTGACCGAGTTCACGGCGGCGGTCGAGCGGGCCCGGGTCGAGGAGGCGGCGGGCCGGCCGGCGGAGGCGGCGCGGCTGCTGCGCGCGGGCCTGGCGCTGTGGCGCGGGCCGGCGCTGGCCGGGGCGGCCGGGGCCTTCGTCGACGCCGCCGCCACCGACCTGGACGAGCAGCGGCTGCTCGCCTGCGAGCGGCTGGCCGCCGTGGAGCTCGGCCTCGGCCGGTTCGCCGCGATCGCGCGGACCCTGCGTCCCCTGGTGACCGAGCATCCGCTGCGGGAGCCCCTGGTGGCCGGCTACCTGCTCGCCCTGGCCGGCTGCGGCCAGCGGGCCGCCGCGCTGCGGCTCTACGTCGAGACCCGGCGTCGCCTCGTCGACGAGCTGGGCGTGGAGCCCGGCCCGGAGCTGAGCCGGGCCCACCTGCGGGTGCTGCGGGGGCAGTGGCCGGACGGGTCCGCGCCCCCGGAACCGCCGCCGCCCGGGCCAGCGTCCCCGGAACCGCCCCCGGAGCTGCCGCCCGCCCGGCCCGCGCCCCCGGAGCCCCCGCCCGCCGGGCCGACCCCGACGCAACTGCCCGGCCAGCCCGCCTGGTTCACCGGGCGGGCGGCGGCGCTGCGGCAACTGGACGCCCTGCTGCCCGCCGACACGGCGGACGCCGGCCGGGACGGCGGGGCGGGCCGGGCGGTGGTGATCTCCGCGATCGCCGGCACCGCCGGGGTCGGCAAGACCACCCTGGCGGTGCACTGGGCGCACCGGGTCGCGCACCTCTTCCCGGATGGGCAGCTCTACGTCAACCTGCGCGGATTCGACCTCGACGGCCGGGCCGTCCCGCCGGGCGAGGCGCTGCGCGGCTTCCTGGAGGCGCTGCACGTGCCGCCCCAGCGGGTGCCCACCGACCTGCCCGGGCAGGCCGCGCTGTTCCGGACGCTGCTCGCCGACCGGCGGGTCCTGGTGCTGCTCGACAACGCCCGCGACGACGGCCAGGTGCGCCCCCTGCTGCCGGGCTCGCCGGGCAGCCTGGTCGTGGTGACCAGCCGCAACCGGCTCACCGGCCTGGTGGTCAGCGACGGGGCCCACCCGGTTGCGCTGGACCTGCTCCCGCCGGCCGAGGCGCGGGAACTGCTGGGCCGCCGGCTCGGCCGGGCCCGCGCCGACCGCGAGCCGGCGGCGCGGGACGAGATCGTCCGCCGGTGCGCGGGCCTGCCACTGGCCCTGGCCATCGTGGCGGCGCGGGCCGTCGGGCAGCCCGACGCGCCGCTGGCGGCGCTCGCCGCCGAGCTGCGGGACACCGACCCGGACCGGCTCACCGCGCTGGCCACCGGCGACCCCGCGACCGACGTGCGGGCGGTCTTCTCCTGGTCGTATCGGGCGTTGGACGCCGACTCGGCAAGGCTGTTCCGGCTGCTCGGGCTGCATCCGGGTCCCGACGCGGCGCGGCCGGCGGTGGCCAGCCTGACCGGCCTGCCGCCGGCCCGGGTCGGCACGCTGCTGGCCGGGCTGGCCCGGGCGAACCTGCTCACCGAGCGCACCCCCGGCCGGTACGCGATGCACGACCTGCTCCGCGCGTACGCGTCGGAGCTGTGCCACGGGCTCGACCCCGAGGCGGAACGGGAGGCCGCCCGCCGTCGCCTGTTCGACCACTACCTGCACGCCTCGCACGCGGCGGACCACCTGCTCGACCCGTACCGGCTGGCCCGGCCCGCCGCGCTGCCGCCGCCGGAGCCGGGGGTGACGGTGGGCGACCGGCCGGACCACGCCTGGGCGACCGGTTGGTTCGCCGCCGAGCACCACGTCCTGCTGGCCTGCGTGGAGCAGACGGCGGCCACCGGCCTGGACCGGCACGCGTGGACGCTGGCGGCGGCCCTCACCACGTACCTCGACCGCAGCGGGCACTGGCCCGAGCTGGCCGCCGCGCAGCGGACCGCCCTGGCGGCGGCGCTGCGCCGGGGGGACCTGGCCGGGCAGGCCCTGGCGCACCGGGGGCTCGCCATCGCCTGCACCTGGTCGGGCGACCACGAGGCGGCACACCGGCACTACCGCCGCGACCTGGAGCTCTACCGGGAGCTGGGCGACGACACCGGCCGGGCGCACACGCACCTCGGGGTGAGCTGGGTGCTGGCGCGGCAGGGCCGGCTGCGGGCCGCGCTCGACGAGACCCGGCTGGCCCTCGACCTGTACCGGGCCGCCGGCTACCGGGTCGGGCAGGCCAAGGCGCTCAACAACCTGGGCTGGATGCACGCCCGGCTCGGCGAACCGGAGCCGGCGCTGCGCTGCTGCCAGGCGGCCCTGCGCCTGCACGAGGAGAACGGTGACCGGCACGGCGCGGCGCTGACCTGGGACAGCCTCGGCTACGTGCAGCACGGCCTCGGCGACCACGACCGGGCCGCGGACTGCTACCGGCGGGCGCTGGCGCTGCACCGGGAACTCGGCGACCGGTACGACGAGGCGGAGGTGCTGGACAACCTGGGCGACAGCCTGCGGGCCGCCGGTGACCTGGACGCCGCGCGCCGGGCGTGGCGGGAGGCGTTGGCGATCTTCGACGAGCTGCGCCATCCGGACGCCGACCGGCCCCGGGCCAAGCTCGCCGCCCCGGCCTCCGGCTCCCCGGCCGCCGCAGCGCCGGCGGGTGCCTCGGCGGCGTCGGTGGCCAGCGTGGCGGGTGCCTCGGCGGCGTCAGTGGCTGGCGGCGAGCTTTAGCACCAGGTCGGCGGCCCGGCCCACCCCGCCGGCCCGGCGGCACTGCTCGCCCCAGTGCCGGCTGCGTTCCCGGAAGCTCTCCTCGGTGAGCAGCCGGCGCAGCTTGCCGGCGACCTCGCCCGCGTCGACGTGCGGTGGGTGGTCGAGCGCCAGCCCGACCCCGGCGTCGACCGCGCGGGCCGCGACGTCGTAGCAGTCCAGCCAGAACGGGGTCATCAGCATCGGCTGTCCGAAGTGGACGCCCTCGTGGAAGCCGTTGGCCCCGCCGTGGCAGACGAACGCCCGGACGTTCGGGTGGGCCAGCACGTCGAGCTGGGACGGGATCCACTCCTCGATCCGTACGTGCGGCGGCAGCGGGCCGGGCAGCAGGTGCCGCTGCGCGGCGGGCAGCTTCCACAGCACCTGGTGCTCGGGCCCGATCGCGGCCAGCGCCTCGGCGAAGGCGCGCACCTGCGGGCCGGTGAGCCGGGCCAGGGTGCCGAGGCAGGCGTAGACGACCGAGGTCTGCCGGTCGAGCCAGCCGGTCAGCTCCCCGCCCTGCCCCGGACCGCCGGACGGGCCCTCGCCCGGGGCGGGGTCGCGGAGCGGCACCATCGGGCCGAACAGGTGCAGGTGCTCCGGCGCGGGGAAGGGGTATTCCAGCCCGAACACCGTGTAGCCGAAGACGGCCGTCGCGGCGGCGCTGTATTTCTCGGGGTCGCCGAACGCGTTGTCGATCCGCTGGGCGCGGCGGTGCCGGGCCTGTCCGGCGAGCGCGCGCAGCAGCGACAGCCGCAGGCGGGCGCGGAAGGTCAGGTTGGTCCAGCGCTGCCGGGGGCCCAGCCGGCGGGGCAACCCCGAGGTGGGCGTCGGGTAGTCCCACGGCAGCCGGCTCAGGTAGACGTTGCTGGGCGGGAACGCCAGGCTCAGCACGTACGGCACGCCCCGGGCCAGCGCCGCGTCGAGCGCGCCCAGGTTCAGCATGTCGATCACCATCAGCGAGGGTCGGATCTCGTCGATCTGTTCGAGGGTCCGCGCCCGGACCCGGTCGGCCACCTCGGGGATCCGGATCTGCCGGGCGAGGGCGACCAGGCCGGCGGTGGTCATCGGCCCCCGGGTCATGGCGGCGTACAGCTCGTCGTCGACGCGGAGCACGGTCTCGCCGGTGGAGCGGAAGCGCAGCGGGCTGCCGGTGGCGTGGGCCGCCACCCGGTCCCGCGCCTCCTCCTCGGCGGCGAACCACAGGCCCGGCTCGCCGCGCCGGGACAGCTCCCCGGCGATGGCGAGCAGGGGGTTGAGCTGCCCCGGGTGCGCGGGGCTGGCGAAGAGGACGGAGCGCATGGGTGTCCCTCCTACGGCCGGAGCCGTACCGGCAGCTGGTCGTATCCGCGCAGCACCCGGGTCGGGCGGCGGTGCGGCGCCCCGGCCAGCGCCGCGTCGGGGTAGCGCTCGAAGAACGCGCGCAGCCCGAGCTGGCCCTCCATCCGGGCGAGCGCCGCGCCGAGGCAGTAGTGCACCCCGCTGGAGAACGAGAGGTGGTCGCGGGCGTTGGCGCGGGTGACGTCGAAGCGGTCCGGGTCGGCGAAGACGGCCGGGTCCCGGTTCGCGCCACCCATCATCGGCACGACGACCTCCCCGGCACGCACCCGCACGCCGGCCACCTCCGTGTCGGCGAGGCAGTAGCGGGCGGTGGTCTGGGCGGGCGAGTCGTAGCGCAGGATCTCCTCCACCGCGTTGGCCCACCCGTCGGGCCGCCCGCGCAGCTCCGCGAGCTGGTCGGGATGGCGGATGAGCAGGTGGATGCCCGTGCCGAGCAGGTTGACGGTGGTCTCGAACCCGGCCACCAGCAGCAGGCCGGCGATGGCCAGCAGCTCGTCTTCGGTGAGCCGCTCGCCGTCGCTGTCGAGGTGCACGAGGCGGCTGAGCAGGTCGTCGCCGGGGTCGGCGCGCAACCGGGCGAAGTGCCCGCGCAGCCACCCGTTGAGCTGCCCGACGGCGGCCTCGGCGGCACGGTATTCCCGCAGCGTCAGCCCGAGGTCGAGCGTCGGGGTGGCGGCCTCGCCCCAGGCCAGGAACCGCTGCCGCAGGTGCTGCGGCACGCCGAGGATCTCCGCGATCACGGTGAGCGGCAGCAGGCTCGCGTAGCGCCCGACGACCTCCACGGCACCGGCCGCGTCCGGGGCCAGGCCGTCGAGCAGGGCGGCGGCGTGCCGCTCGATCCGGGGCCGCAGCCCCTCGATGGCCCGGGGGGTGAAGACCTTGGCGACCAGGCGTCGGTAGCGGGTGTGCGCCGGCGGGTCGACGACCAGCATCGAGGGCGGGTCCGCCGGCCCGATGGGCCGCCCCCGGTGGCTGAGGCGGCGCAGCACCGCGAGCGGGCCGGGCGCCGGCAGCGAGCCGGGGTCGCTGCTGAACGCCTCGCCGCGCAGCACCGCGACGACCGCGTCGTGCCGGGTGGTGCTCCACATGAGCCGGCCCCGGACCAGCGCGCCGGCCTCGCGGACCTCCCGGTAGAACGGGTACGGGTCGGCGCGGATCGCCGGGTCGAAGAAGAGGCGGGCCTGCGCGTCGCCCCGGCGGGCGGCGGCGCTGATGCCGAGCCGGGCCAGGCCGTGCCGGTCGACCCAGCGCAGCAGGGTCCCCGGTCTGGTCAGCTCCACCCGAACCTCCCGCCATCGGCCATGTCGGACGCCCGCGCAATTCCCATCGTGGCCACGGGCGCGTCAATTCCTATCGGCGCGGGGGATTTGCCGAGGTGATCTCGAAAAACACTTATACCCCAGCCGGAGACGTCGGCGCAACGACGTCCTTCTTTGCATGAGAATTCGATGTGAAGGTGCCGAACTCGCTGACGTAAACGTCGCTCCTCCGGTACTGTCCAGCGCCATGGCAACGACGAAAGTCGATCAATATTGTCATGTGACGGTGCGTCGGTCGTGCGGTGCAGTCGTAAGGGGTGAGCAGTGAGGAATGTCGACCGGGCACCGTTGACCACAGTTCAGGCCGACATCTGGGTAGCTGGCCGACTATGTCCGGAGCTGCCCCAGTTCAACGTCGGGGGATACCTGCGGTTCACCGGGCCCCTCGACCTCGACCTCATGCGTACCTGCATGGAACGGGCCGTCCTGCGGAACGACGCGTTGCGGCTGCGTTTCGAGGAAGAGAACGGTGAGCCATATCAGTGGGTCGAGGACGAGCCGCCGGTAATTGCCACCATCGACTTCTCGGAAGAAGCCGACCCCCGCGCGGCCTGCCATTCCTGGATGGCCCGGTCGTTCGACCGTCCGTTTCCGCTGCGCCGGAGCCGAATGTACGAATCGGCCCTGCTCATCGAGAGCGAATCGGTCAGCTACGCGTACCTCAATGCCCATCACCTCGTCACCGACGGCTGGGGCGGGCGGCTGCTGCTGCGGCAGGCCAGCGAGGACTACGCCCGCCTCCTGAGCAACGGGGCGGGTGCCGGGGAACCGCCGTCGTCGTCGTACCTGGCGGTGGCCCGCGCCCGGGCCGAGCGCCCGCGCCCGGCACCCGGGGAAGCGGACCGCGAGCACTACCGCGCCGCGCTGGCGGGCGTCGCGCCGGCCCTGTTCCCGCGCCGCGCGACCGGTGGCCCGGCCGGCGACAGCCCGATCGACGGCGCCGCGACCGGCGACAGCCACCCGGCCGGTGCGGGCGGCCCGGCCGGCGTCCGGCCCGCCGCCGGCGGGCGGCACAGCTTCCCCATCGACCGGGCCCTGATCGACCGGATCACCGCCCGGGGCGAGTCCCCGTTCACCGTCGTCGCCTCGGTCCTCGCCACCTACCTCGCCCGGATCCACCGCACCGACCGGGTCGTGCTCGGCGTACCCGTGCTCAACCGCCGGACCCACGTCGAACGCCGCACGGTCGGCCACTTCGCCAACGAGCTGCCCCTGCCGGTCCGGGTCGACGGCGCGCGGTCGCTGGCGGACCTGGCCGCCGAGGTGCAGACGACCCTGCGCGCGCTCTGGGCCCACCAGGGGGTGTCCCGGGGCGACCTGCTGCGCGGCGTGGCCCTGCCCGACGGCGGCCGGCAGCTCTACGACGTGACCCTGTCCTGGATGCGCTGGCCGCGCCCGGAGCCGATCCCCGGCGTCGCGCAGCAGACGATGGCGCGCAGCCGGCTGCACGACGGGCACGCCCTCGCCGTGCTCGTCAACGACTTCGACGACGGCCCGCTGACGGTGGACCTCGACTACGCCCCGGACGTGTTCGACGCGGACTTCCCGATCGAGGCGCTGGGCCGGCACGTCGTCACGCTGCTCCGCAACGCCCTCGACGAGCCCGACCGGCCGCTCGCGCGGACCCCGATGCTGCCCCCGGTCGAGCGGGACCGGCTCACCCGGGGGCTCAACGACACCCGGGCCGACCTGCCCGACGACCTGACGGTGCACGGCCTGTTCGCCCGGCAGGCCGCCCGCACCCCGGACCGGACCGCGCTGGTCGTCGACGGCACCGACGAGACGGTCAGCTACGCCGACCTCGACGCCCGCGCCAACCAGGTGGCCCGCGCCCTGCGCGACGCCGGGATCGGCCGGGGCGACCGGGTCGCCGTCCTCGCCGACCGGGGACCGGGGCTGCTCACCGCGATCCTGGGCACGCTGAAGGCGGGCGGGGCGTACGTCGCGGTCGAGCCCGACCATCCCCCGGCGCGCCTGCGGCACCTGCTCACCGACAGCGGGGCCCGGGTGCTCGTGGTCACCGGCGACACGCCACCGCCGCCGGTCGGCCCCGGGGTCGCCGTCTGCCACCTCAAGGCGATGACCGACCGGCCGACGGCCCCCCTGGAGCCGGTCGCCGACGGCGCCGACCTGGCGTACGTCTGTTACACGTCGGGCTCCACCGGCCGCCCCAAGGGGGTGCTGATCGAGCACCGCTCGGTGGTCAACCGGCTCGCCTGGATGCAGCGGCGCTACCCGCTGACCGGCGACGACGTGCTGGTGCAGAAGACGCCCGTGTCGTTCGACGTCTCCGTGTGGGAGCTGTTCTGGTGGGCGCTCGCCGGGGCCCGGCTGGTGCTGCCCGAGCCGGAGGTGCGGCGGGACCCGGCCGTGCTGCTGCGGACGGTCGCCCGGCAGGGCGTGAGCGTCGTCCACTTCGTACCGTCGATGTTGGGGCCCTTCCTCGACCTGCTCGCCGACGACCCCGCGGCCCGCGCGGACGCCGCCGGACTGCGGCTGGTCTTCGCCAGCGGCGAGGAGCTGCCGCCCCGGCACGTCGACCGGTTCCACCGGCTGCTGCCCGCCGGGCCGCCCGCCCCCCGGCTGGTCAACCTGTACGGGCCGACCGAGGCGACGGTCGACGTCTCCCACTTCGAGTGCCGGCCCGACCCGGCCGGGCGGACCGCCCGCGTGCCGATCGGCCGCCCGATCGACAACATCCAGCTCTACGTGCTCGGCCCCGGCGACGAGCCGCAGCCGGTCGGCGCGCCCGGCGAGCTCTGCATCGCCGGGATCGGCGTCGCCCGGGGCTACCTCGGCCAGCCCGAGCTGACCGCCCAGCGGTTCGGCGTCGACCCGGTGACCGGCGGCCGGCTGTACCGCACCGGCGACCTCGCCCGCTGGCTCGCCGACGGCACCGTCGAATACCTGGGCCGCCTCGACGACCAGGTGAAGATCCGGGGCAACCGGGTCGAGCCCGGCGAGGTACAGCACGCCCTGGCCGCCGTGCCCGGCGTGCGGGAGGCGGTCGTGGTGGCCCGCACCGACCCGGCCCGGGGCACCCACCTCGTCGGCTACTACCGGGCCGACGCCGACCTCGACCCGGCGTGGCTGCGCGCCCAGCTCCTGCACGGGCTGCCCGACTACCTGGTCCCCGCCCTCTTCCACCGCCTCGACCGGATCCCGCTCACCGCCCACGGCAAGCTCGACCAGGCCGCCCTGCCCGACCCGGCCGCCGGGTCCGCCACCGATCCCGCCGGCGGGCCCGTCGACGGCGGCCCGCCCGCCGGTGCCGCCCGCGCCGACGCCGGGACCGGGCCGGGCCCCCGCGACGAGGTGGAGCGCACCCTCGCCGCGATCTGGGCGCGGGTGCTCGGGGTGCCGTCCGTCGGCATCCACCAGGACTGGTTCGCCGTCGGCGGCGACTCGATCCTCGCCCTGCGGGTCGGCGCCGAGGCGGCCCGGCACGGCCTGCACGTCACCGTCGCCGACCTGGTGGCCCGGCCCACCGTGGCGGCGCTGGCCGCCCACGCCCGCGCCGCCACGCCACCGGCCGGGGACCAGGACGCGCCGCCCGAGCCGTTCGGGCTGGTGTCGCACCTGGACCGGGCCGCGCTGGGCGACGCGCAGGACGCCTTCCCGGCGACCCGGCTCCAGCTCGGCCTGCTGTTCCACGGCAGCGAACGCGAGGACGCCACCGCCTACCACGACGTGTTCCGCTATTCGCTGCGGCTGCCGTGGGACGAGGTCGCGTTCCGCGCCGCCCACGCCCGGCTCCTCGACCGCCACCCGGCCCTGCGCTCCTCGTTCGACCTGGGCGGCTGCTCCGAGCCGCTCCAGGTCGTGCACGCCCGGGTGACCGGCGGCCTCGACGTCGCCGACCTGCGCGACCTCGACGCCGCCGCGGCCGACGCCGAGGTGCTGGCGCACATGCGGCAGCGGCGACGCCACCGGTACGCGTTCGACCGCGCCCCGCTGCACCTGATGCGGGTGCACCTGCTGCCGTCCGGGGCCGTCGACCTGGTGTTCAGCTTCCACCACGTGCTCCTCGACGGCTGGAGCGTGGCCACCGTCGTCGGCGACCTGCTGCGGACCTACCTGCGCCTGGTCGGCGTCGACATCGACCCGCCCCGGGCGGCCGCGCTGCCCTCCCCGGCGGCGTACGTCGTCGAGGAGCGCCGCGCGGTCGACTCCGTCGCCACCCGCGACTTCTGGCGGGCCCGGCTCGACGGCGCGGAGCTCACCCAGGTCGAGGGCTGCCGCCAGTACGAGCCGCCCGGCGACGAGGGGACGATCATCCGGCACGTCCCGCTGCCCGACGACCTCCAGGACCGGGTCCGCGGCTTCGCCGCCGCGCACGGGCTGCCGGTCAAGTCGGTCCTGCTCGCGGCGCACTGCCTGCTGCTGCGGCTGTACTCCGGCGCGGCGGACGTCACCACCGGCCTGGTCACCCACGGGCGGCCGGACCGGCCCGGGGCGGAACTCGTCGCGGGGCTGTTCCTCAACACGGTGCCGCTGCGGGTCACCCCCGGCGCGCGTACCTGGCTGGAGCTGGTCCGGCAGGTCCACGGGCAGGAGCGGGAGTGCCACCCGCACCGGCGCTACCCGCTGCACGCCATCGTCGGCGACCGGGGCGGCGAGCCCGTCTTCGAGACGGCCTTCAACTACGTCCACATGCACGTGCTGACCCCGCTGCTGGAGCTGCCCGAGGTCGAGCTGCTCGGCTTCGACACCTGGGAGGAGACCAACTTCACCCTGCTGGTGAACGTGTTCGTCAGCCCCGCCGACCGGCGCGTGTCGCTGCGCGTCGACGCCGACGGGCGGACCCTCACCCCGGCGCAGACCGACCTGCTGATCGACGCCTACCTGCGCATCCTCGCCCGGATCGTGGCCGACCCGCAGGGCGAGCCGGACTTCGGCTTCCTCGCCGCCGCGCCGCGGCCCGCCGGCCCGCCCCTGGAAACCCCCGGCGACGTGGGACGCCGGCTCGCCGCGCACGCCCGGAACACCCCGGACGCCGTCGCGATCACCTTCGACGCCCCGCCCGCCGACGCGGCGACCGGCGCCGGGCCTCCGAGCGCCGCCGCCTCCGACGGTCCCGCCGCCCCCGGCGGCCCGCCGCAGCGGTGGACCTACGCGCGGCTCGACGAGGTGGTCGACCGGATCGCCGTCGGGCTGCTGCGCGCCGGGGTCCGGCCGGGGCAGCTCGTCGGGATCGCCCTGGACCGGTCGCCGGAGATGATCGCCGCGATCTACGGCATCGCGCGCGCCGGGGCCGCCTGCGTCCCGCTCGACGTGACGTACCCGGCGGAGCGCATCGCCGCGATGGTCGAGCAGGCCCGGCCGGCGCGGATCGTGACGCACCGACGGCACCGGGGCCTGGTCGGCGACCCGGCCACCGTTCTCGACGTGGCCGACCTCGTCGCGGACCCGGCGACCGGTGGCATCCTCGCGGGCCCGGCGACTGGCAACCTCGTCGCGGACGCCGCAGTCAGCGACGGGGCCGTGGCGCTGCCCCGGGTCACCGCCGACGACCTGCTCTACGTCCTGTTCACCTCCGGGTCGACCGGCGTGCCCAAGGGCGTGGCGATGACCCACGGCGCGCTCGACAACTACCAGGCGTGGCAGATCCGGGCGGCCAGCGCGGCGGTCGGCGGCACCACGTTGCAGTACGCCCCGCTCAGCTTCGACGTGTCGTTCCAGGAGATCCTCACCACGATCAGCGCGGGCGGCACCCTGCGGATCATCGACGAGGACCTCCGGCGGGACGTGCCGGCCCTGCTGCGGCTGCTCGACCGCGAGGCCGTCGCCCGGATCTTCCTGCCGTACGTCGCGTTGCAGCAGCTCGCCGAGGCCGCGGAGCTGCTCGGCATCCATCCCCGCGCGTTGCGGGTGGTGATCTCCTCCGGCGAGCAGCTGCGGGTGACCGCCGAGATCCGGCGCTTCCTGGCCGCACTGCCGGCCGGCGCGGTCCTGGAGAACCAGTACGGGCCGACCGAGACGCACCTGGTCACCGCGTACCCGATGACCGGCGACCCGGCGCGGTGGCCGAACCTGCCGCCGATCGGGCCCGCCATCGACGGGGTCGAGATGCACCTGCTGGACGAGCGGATGCGGCCCGTGCCGACCGGGGTGACCGGCGAGCTGTACTACGGCGGGATCCAGGTCACCCGGGGCTACCACGGCCGGCCGGGCCTCACCGCCGAGCGCTGCGTGCCCAACCCGTTCGGCCCGCCGGGCAGCCGGCTCTACCGCACCGGCGACCTGGCCCGCTACCTGCCCAACGGGGACCTGATCTGGGTGGCCCGCACCGACACCCAGACCAAGATCCGTGGTTTCCGGGTGGAGCCCCTGGAGGTGGAGATGGCGGTCATGGAGCTGGCGGCGGAGTACCCGGGCATCCGGGAGGCCGCCGTCGTGGCCCGCCGCCGGGAGGGCGTCGACTCCTACCTCGCCGCGTTCCTCGTCGGTGACCCGGACGCGGTCGACCTGGCCGACGTACGCGGCCGGCTGCGCGCCACCCTCCCCGAGCACCTGGTGCCGGCGCGCTGGCAGTGGCTGCCGGCGATGCCGCTGACCCCCAGCGGCAAGCGCAACGACCGCGCCCTGCGCGAACTGCCGCTGGACCTGGCGGAGGCGCCCCGCGTCGCCCCCCGCGACCGGTACGAGCGCGTCGTCGCCGACATCGCCGCCGACCTGCTGCACCTGCCGGCCGTCGGCGCGCACGACAACCTGTTCGAGCTGGGCGGCACCTCGCTGACCGCGATGCGGCTGGTGGTGATGCTGGAGAAGCGGTTCGGGGTGGCCGTGCCCGTCTCGGCGTTCGTCGCCACGCCGACCGTGGCGGGCGTGGCCGCGCTGCTGCGCTCCGGCGGCGCGGACCTCACGTTCGACCCGCTGGTGCCGATCCGCGCCCGGGGCGACCGGCGGCCGCTGTTCCTGGTGCACCCGCTCGGCGGCAACGTGCTCTGCTACGTCCCGCTGGCCCGCCACCTCGACGCCGACCAGCCCCTGTACGCGTTGCAGGCCGCCGGGGTGGACGCCGGCACCGAGCCGCTGCGCACCGTGCCGGAGCTGGCCGCCGCCTACCTCGACGCGATCCGCCGGATCCAGCCCGACGGCCCGTACGTCATCGGTGGCTGGTCGTTCGGCGGGGTGGTCGCCTTCGAGATGGCGCGGCAGCTGCGCGACAGCGGGGCCGGGGTCGACCGGCTGATCCTGCTCGACCCGATCGCCCGCCGGCCCGGCGACCCGGTGCCGGTCGCCGACGACGTGCTGCTCGACTGGTTCTTCTGGGAGCTGATGCGGCTCGGCCACGACGGGCCGCCGGCGCGCGGCGTGCCGGCCGAGCTGACCACGCCCGAGGCGAAGCTCGACTTCATCGCGAGCCGGGCCGGCGAGAGCGGGGTGCTGCGCCCGGGCAGCACGCGCGGCTCGGTGCGCCGCCTCTTCGCGGTCTTCCGGGCCAACTGGGAGGCGATCATCTCCTACCGGCCCGAGGTCGTCGACCAGGACATCACCCTGCTGCGGGCCGCCGACCCGCTGCCCGCCGTGCTGAAGCCGATGCACGATCTCGCGGGCACCCTGCACCTCGACCCGCGCAACGGCTGGGGCGAGCTGACCACCGGCCGGGTCGACGTGATCGACGTGCCGGGCGACCACCTGGTGCTGATGGACGAGCCGTACGTGGCCGAGGTGGGGCGGCGGATCACCGGGCTGCTGGCGGGGGACGCCCCGGCCCGCCGGCCGGTCGGGGACGCGCGATGATCGCCCCCGCCGGTTCCGGCGGCCCCGCCCGCGCCGCCGGTCCGGTGCAGGCCGCCGGTTCGGGCCGCCGCCGGCCGAAGGCGATCGTCATCGGGGCCGGCATCGGCGGCCTCGCGGCGGCGAGCGCGTTGCGCCGCGTCGGGGTCGACGTGGAGATCCACGAGCAGGCCCCGGAACTCCGGGCGGCCGGCTCGGCGCTCTCCCTGACCGCCAACGCCCGCGTCGCGCTGCGCTGCCTCGGCATCGACCTCGACGTCGAGCGGCGCGGCCAGGTCTACCCGGAGCTGCACTTCCGCACCGCGACCGGGCGGCCGATCAGGACGGTCCGGTTCGCGCACCTCGGCGACCGGGTCGGCGCGCAGAACGTCGCCATCCACCGCGCCGAACTGCACCAGGCCCTGCTCACCGAGGCCGGGGACCCGCCGATCCGGCTCGGGTCCGCCGCCCGCCGGTTTCACCGCCACCGCGGCGGCATCCGGGTCGAGTTCGCCGACGGCACCAGCGCCGACGGCGACCTGCTGATCGGCGCGGACGGCTTCGGATCGGCGGTACGCCGGCAGCTCGTCGGCCCCGAGCGGCCCCGGGAACCCGGGTACGTGTGCTGGCTGGCGACCGTCGCGTACCGGCACCACCTGGTCCGCGACGGGTACGCCGCCCACTACTGGGGGCGGGGCCAGCGGTTCGGGCTGGTGCACCTCGGCGGCGACCACGTCTACTGGTGGGGCACCCGCAACATGCCGCCGGAGGCGGCCCGCGACTGGCGTGGCGGCCGGGACGAGATCCTCCGCGCGTACGCGGGCTGGGCCGACGAGGTGGTCGCCACCGTGGCCGCCACCGCCGACGCGGCGGTCATCAGCGTCCCCGCCCGGGACCGCCCCGCCCTGCGGCGCTGGGGCGACGGCGCGGTCACCCTGCTCGGCGACGCGGCGCACCCGATGCTGCCGAGCCTCGGCCAGGGCGCGGCGATGGCGGTCGAGGACGCGGTGGTGCTGGCCCGGTGCCTGGCCGGGGCCACCGACCTGCCGGGCGCGTTGCGCCGTTACGAGGCGGCCCGCCGCGACCGCACCCGGCGGATGATCCGCCAGGCGCACTCGCTGAGCCGGATCGAGCAGCTCGCCAGCCCCGCCGGGGACCTGGCCCGCCGCGCGTACCTGCGGTGGCTGCCCACGCGCCTGGTCGACCGCCGCAACCTGGCGGACCTGACCTTCCCCGACGTCCTGCCGGCGGCCGGGCGGTGAGCGCCGCGCGCGAGGCCCACCGGGAGCTCAGCCCGCTGGAGCGCTGGTACTGGATCGCCGACCAGGTCTCCCCGCTCAACGTCATCGCCCGGGTCCGGGTGCGCGGGCACCTGCCGACGGAGCTGCTGCGGGCGGCGCTGGACGAGCTCCAGGCCCGCCACCCGCTGCTGCGGGTGGCCATCGCGACCCGGCCGGACGGCCGCCGCCCCCGGTTCGTGCCGACGGACCGGCCGATCCCGCTGCGCCGGGTCGCCCCCGCCGATCCCGCCAGCCCCGCCGTGCCCGATGCCGCCGATCCCGCCGGGCCCGCTGATTCGGCCGATCCCGCCAACCCCGCCGGGCCCGCTGATTCGGCCGGGCCCGGCGACCCCGACGCCGGCTGGCTGCGCGAGGTCGACGAGCGGGAACTGGCCGACCGGGTCGACTGGCGGACCGGCCCGCTCTGCCGGGCGGTCGTGCTGACCGCCGGCGCGGCCGCGCCGACGGCGCGGCCCGGGCAGCCCGTGCCCGCCGACCCCGGGCCCGCCGCCGGGGACACGCACGACCTGATCCTGACCCTGCCGCACTGCGTGGCCGACGGCACGACCGCGCTGTCGCTGCTGCGCCAGTGGATCGAGCACGCCGACCGCCTGGCCGCCCGGGACCCGGCCGGCACGGAGGGCCGCACCCCCGGCGGCACCGCCCCGCAGCGGGAGCCCGCGCTGCCACCGGCCGAGCGGATGTTCCCCCGCCGGTTCCGGGGCGTCACCGGCGCGCTGCGGCTCGGCGGGCAACTGCTGCGGGACCTGTACGCGGTGCGCCGGCACCGGCCGGCCCGGGTGACGCCGAGCCGGTTCGTGCCGTTCACCGAGCGCCGGAGCCGGCTGCTGCACCGGACGTTCACCGCCGAGCAGGTCGCCGCGCTGGCCCGGGCGTGCCGCCGGGAACAGACCACGGTGCACGGCGCGCTCGCCGCCGCCATGGTCCTCGCGGTCGCCGCCGAGACACCCCCATCCGCCCCGGGGCACGTGGCGATCGGCTCCCCGGTGGACTTCCGGGCCGCGCTGACGCCCCCCGTGCCCGAACGGGCCGTCGGCGCGTACGTCGCCACCGTCCCCTCGTTCGTGCCCTACCGGCCGGGCGCGTCGCTGTGGGAGGTGGCCCGGTCGATCAGCGGGGACCTCGCGGGCCGTCGCCAGCGGGGCAGCCACTTCGCCATGGTCGACCTCGTCCGCCTCTCCTGCCCGCCGTCGGTCGCGGCCAGCGGCCGGTTCGTGGAGCTGACCGAGCGGACCGGGCCGGTGAACCTCTGCCTGTCCAACCTCGGCCGGTACGACTTCCCGGACCGGATCGGGGCCTGGCGGCTCGCCGGGGCGCAGTTCGTCGCGGGGCTCTCGGTCTGCGGCTACTTCGTCGCCACGGCGAACACCAGCCACGGCGAGCTGGCCTGGAACTTCGTCCACGTGGCGGAGGCGGTCCCGGACGCCAGGGCGGCCCGCCTCGTCGCCGCCTGCGTCGACGCGGTGCTGGCCGAGATCGACCGCGCGCCGGTCGGGAGCGACGGGGAGCCGGCGGATGCCGCGGCGGTGCCGGCCGGGACCGACGGAAGGGTGGGAACATGATCGGGGCCGGACGGCGGATCGCCGCGCGGGGCCGGGCGGTAGTGGTCACGGGGGCCTCGTCGGGGCTCGGCCGCGAGGCCGCGCTCCACCTGGAACGGGCCGGTTTCCGGGTCTTCGCCGGGGTGCGTGACCGGGCCGCCGCCGACGACCTGGCCGCCGCCACCACGGCCGGGCGGCTCACCCCGCTCCGCCTCGACGTCACCCGGGCCGACCAGATCCGGGGTGCCGTCGACGAGGTGGCCCGGCAGGTCGGGGCCGGCGGCCTCTGGGGGCTGGTCAACAACGCGGGGATCAGCCTGCCCGGCCCGCTGGAGTGCCTGCCGCCGGAGCAACTGCGGCGGCAGCTCGACACCAACGTGGTCGGCCAGGTCGCCGTGATCCAGGGCTTCCTGCCGCTGTTGCGTACCGGCCGGGGCCGGATCGTGAACGTCACCTCCGGCCTGGGCCGGGTCGCCCTGCCCTACCTCGGCGCGTACGCGGCGGCCCAGTTCGCCAAGGAGGCGGTCAGCGACAGCCTGCGGCGTGAGCTGCGGCCGTTCGGGATCGCGGTGTCGGTGGTCCAGCCGGGGGCGATCCAGACGCCGATCTGGGACAAGGTCGCCGACGCCGGCACGGAGACGATGGCCCAGGCGGCGGGGCGGACCGGCGACCTGTACGCGGAGCCGTTCGGCCGCTTCCTCGCCCGGCTGGCCGCGCAGGCCCGGCGCAGCGGGACCACCCCGGCGGACTTCGCGCGGGCGGTCGCCCGGGCGCTGACCGCCGCGCGGCCGAGGACCCGGTACCCGGTCGGCGGCGACGTGCGGCTGGGCAGCCTGGCGGCCCGCCTGCTGCCCGACACCCTGCTCGACCGCAACTTCGCCCCGCTCGTGCGGCCCACCCCGACCAGCAGTGAGGACTGACCAGCATGGACGCCGACCAGCAGGCCCGGACCCAGGCCCAGGCCCTGTTCGCCCGCAATCTGGAGTTGATCTCCGAGGGCCGGATCACCGAGTGGGTGGAGCTGTTCGACCCCGAGGGGGTGCTGGAGTTTCCCTACCCCCTGCCGGGCATCCCCGCGCGGTTCACCGGCCACCGGGAGCTGTACGAGCACATGAAGGACTTCCCGAAGCAGTTCGACGTGCGCTTCTCCGGCCTGACCTTCCACGAGACCACCGACCCGGAGCTGGTGGTCGCCGAGTTCGTGGGTGACGGCCGGGGCGTCGTCACCGGTCGACCGTTCCACCAGGTCTACATCTCGGTGGTCCGGTTCCGGGACGGGCGGATCGTCCACTTCCGGGACTTCTGGAACCCCCTGGCGACCATCCGGGCCGGGCTGACGATCGGGCACGCCTGGCGCGGCCTGGTCGACCTGCTGCGGCCCGCCGCACGCCGCCGCCCGAAAGGGCCGGGCCCCGGTCGGGGGTGACCGGTCGGCCCGCCACCCCGCTGGGTGGGGGCGGACGGGGGGCCGGCCCGCGGCGGCGGACCGGCCCCCACGTACGCGAGGTGGTGCGGCTACGGCTTCCAGGAGCCGGCGGTCTCCAGCTTGTGCCGGTATTCCAGCGCGCCGTTCTTGTTCGCCACGTCGAAGGTGACGCTGCCCGTGCGCTTGCTGCCCTCCCGCAGGTTGACCCCGGAGTCGAGCAGGTCGCCGCAGCCGGCCAGCGCGCCGGCGATCCCGTTCGCGGTGGTGCCGTCCTCGGCCACCCACTGGAAGTAGAACGGATTGATCGACATGTTGCCCTTCTTCACCGTCGCGGTGACGTCCGCGATCAGGTAGAGCCCCTTGTCGGGGTCGGGCGAGTACGACTTGCAGCCCTTCGTCGAGGTGCGGAACCGCAGCACCGTGATCTCCAGGGTGCCGTCCTCGTCGTTGATGATCAGGGTCTCGCCGGCCTTCATGTTGAAGGTCTCCCCGTCGGCCGGGTCGGACGACGACGAGGAGGTCGGGCCGGCGCTCGGCAGGCCGCTCGGCGCGGTGGTGACCCGGGGCGGGGCCGGGAACTGCCGCTCGGCCTCCTTCGCCGCCTCGTTGGCCGAGGCGATCAGCGCCACGATGCCGCCGACGCAGCAGAGCAGCGCGAGCACCACCGCGACGACCACGATGATGACGATCGGCTTCTTGCTGCTCTTCTTGGCCCCCATCGGCGGGCCGAGCGGGTAACCCGGGCCCGGCGCGTAGCCCGGGCCGGGCGGGTACGCCCCGCCGGGCGGCGGCGGGTAGGCCGGACCCGGCGGCGGGTACGCCGCCTCCACGCCCGGCTGGTACGTCGGGTCGGGGGTGGGCGGCGGCGTGAACCCACCCGGCGGCGGGTACGGCGCACCGGACGTCGGCTGGTACGGGGACCCCGACGTCGGCTGGTACGGCGCGCCGGACACCGGCGGCGGATAGGGCGCGCCCGAGACCGGCGGCGGCGGGTACGGCGCGCCCGAGACCGGCGGCTGGGCGGTGGTCGGCGGCAGGGGAGGCGGGGCGGTCGGATCGGCCGGCCACGGAGGCACGGGTGCCGTCGCTGGATCCTGGTTCGGCTGGTAGGGGTCTTGCGGCGGCCCGTATGGGTCCTGGGGGTGGCTCACCGTACTCCTCGGCACCTCATCGCGATCTCGAACGCCCTGACGGTATCGCTCCTGCCCAAGTCGGGGATCACCCCGACCGTCTCAGCGGGGTAACAGGATGGCCGCGGTACGGACCACGTCGGCGTCGACCGCGAACCGCCCGGTGACCGTAGCGGGCGGATCGGGCACCGGGGCCGCGTCCAGCCGGGCGGGGGAGATCCGGGCCGTGAACAGGCCGGAGTCCGGGTCCAGCTCGACGCGGGCGTCGTGGAAGCCCAGCCACGTGCCGACGACCGGGTGCCACACCTTGTAGATGGTCTCCTTGGCGCTGAACAGCACGGCCGCCCAGGGCACGGTGGCGGGGAGCCGGGCGCAGTCGGCCCACTCCTCGGGCAGGCCGACCAGCCGGCGTACCCCCGGGGCGAGCTCCCGGTCCCGCAGCTCCGCGTCCATCCCGACCGACCGGATCTGGTCGGCGCGGGCCACGGCGGCGGCGCAGTAGCCCGGCGTGTGGGTGATGGTGCCGACCACCCCGGGCGGCCAGACCGGGGCGCGGTCCGGCGCGGCGGGCACCGCGACGGGCGGGACGCCGAGGCCGGCGAGCGCCCGCCGGGCGCAGACCCGGCCGGCGGTGAAGTCGCGCCGTCGGCGCTCGACCGCCCGCTCGCTCAGGCAGGCCCGCTCGGCGGGCAGCAGCTCGCCGTCCCAGTCGTCGCCGGCGGCGACGGCCACCGCGACCTCGGGCGGCAGCAGGTCACGCATCGCGGCCCCCGCCGCTCCCGTCGCGGCCCCGGCCGCCCCGCACGCCGCTCATCGCCGTCGAACGTACCGCACCCGCCCCCGCGCCGGTGGCCCGTGGGACGGCGGCCGGAGCGCGCCGGCCCCACGGGCCACGGCGGGGTCAGGGCCGGCGGGGACGGCGGGTCAGCGCGAAGCCGACGACGCCGGCCACCGCCGCGAGCACCCCACCGGCCGCGGTCCAGACCCACCGCGACGACAGGTCCGGCAGCCAGCCGGTGAGGAGGCTCCCGTCGTCCTCCTCGTCGGCCGGGGCCGCCGCCGGGTCCCCGGTCAGCACCGTCCCGGCCTTCGTGTTGGGCACCAGCGGGGCCTTCAGCTCCCCGTCGTCGGCGGGGGCGTCGCCGTCGCCGACCTCGGCGACCAGCAGATCCACGTCGACCGGCAGGCCGAGGTCCGGCTCCGGCAGCTCCACGACGGAGAGCCGCACGAAGTACGTGCCGGGCAGCGGGTCGGCCGACCACGGCTCGGCCCACGACCGGACCCGGCGCAGGGTGCAGCCCAGCGCCACGCTCGTCGCCGACGCCCCGGCCGTCGGGGTCTGCGCCCCCGCCGTGCACGCCTGGCGGCGGCGCAGGCCGTCGAAGACCTCGACCGTCCAGGTGGAGTCGCCGGTGCGGCCCTTCGGGAAGGTGACCGTCGCCGCGATGTCGTGGATCTGCCCGGCGCTGGCCGGGAACGACCAGTAGAGGTAGTCGCTGGTGGACGCGCCGACCCGGACCGGCTGGCCGGCGGTGATCGACGTGGCGGTCAGGAACGAGGTGCCGGCCTTGGTGACCGTGGCGGCACCAGGCGAGGGGGTGGGCGCGGCCAGCGCGGGGGCGGCCGGGAGCGTCAGCGCGGCGGCGGCGACCAGCGCCGCCGAGGACCGGATCAACGGGGTACGCATCGTCAGTTCTCCCTCCAGGTGGCGACCCACCAGCGGGTGAGCAGCCCGGCGACGAGCCCGGTGACCAGGCCGGCCAGGGTCAGCAGCAGCAACAGCACCCAGCCCCGGCCCAGGTCCGGCCCGCCCGGGTCCGGCGACGAGGCGACCACGTCGACGGTCAGCTCGATCGGCATCCCCGGGGCGGCCCGGGTGCCGGGGCGCGGCGCGAACGCGTTGCTGACCACCAGGCAGACGGTGGTCGGGGCGGCGTCGCCGGCCGCCGGACCCGGCGTCTCCCCGTCGCCGTCGGCGTCGGCGTCGGCGTCCACGTCGTCGTCGGCGGCGGCCGACCAGCGCAGGCCGGCGGAGACCACATCGGTGCGACCGCTGCCGGCGTCCACGCCCCGCACCAGTTCCCGGCCGTCGGGGGCGGTCGCGCGCAGCAGCACCGCGTGGTCGGGGTTCACCGGGCGGTCCAGCGCGATGCTCACCGAGGCCCGCAGCTCCTGACCCGGGCGCACCGGGACCCGGTACCAGCGGTGCTCGGAGAACTGCTCCCGGTCGGTGTAGACGCCGGGGGCGAGCAGCGGCGCGTCCGGGCACCGGGCGGAGCCGCCCACCACGGTCGGCGCGGCGGTGTACGTGTCCCGGGCCCGGTCCACCAGTTGCTTGATGCGGCCGGTCAGCTCGTCCGCGCTCTGCGCGGCCGTGTACGTCCCGCCGGTGGCGCCGGCGATGCAGAGCAGCTGCCTGCGCACCTTCTCGTCGGGGGCGAGCCCGAGGGTGTCCACCACCAGCTTGGTGCCCTGGGCGGCCAGCTCGCGGGCCACCTCGCACGGGTCCGGCGGGGCGCAGGTGTCCTCGCCGTCGGTGATCAGCACGATCCGGCGGGCGGTGGCGCCGGTGCCGAGGTCGGCGGCGGCCGAGCGGAGCGCCAGCCCGACCGGGGTGAACCCGGTGGGCCGGAGGGTGGCCACGGCGGCCTTGGCCTGGGCCCGGTCCACCCGGCCGACCGGCACGATCTGCTGGGTGTCCTGGCACCCCACCTGCTTGTCCTTGCCCTTGTAGGTGGCCCCGAGCACCCGGATGCCGAGCTGGGTCTCCTCGGGCAGCGCGTCCACGACCTCGTTGAACGCCTGCTGCGCCACCGAGATCCGGCTGCGCCCGTCGATGTCCCGGGCCCGCATCGAGCCGCTGACGTCGAGCACCAGCTCGACCCGCGGCGGCTCGACGACGGGGTTCTCCTCGTCGGCCCGCGCCGGTGCGGGACCACCCAGCGCGACCGCCGGACCGACCAGGACGGTTGCCGCCAGCAGTCCGCGGAGGACGGTTGTCCATCGTCTCTTGTTGATCACCGGGGCGAGTGTAGTGAGATCCACTTTGGAGGCTCAGGCGGCCCTCGGGCGCGCCGGGCCGGGGCGGATCGGCGGCGGGCGCGGCCGGAAACCCCGGTGTGTCCCCGCCGGATGACTGACGGTTAGCTGCCCCGCGTAAACCATTAGGCTGGTGTGCTCCGTCGGAAATCTGACCCGAGTCCACCCGTTGTGCCGGTGGTGCCGTGTGGTTAAGCTCCTATTGCGCGCCCCAATCGCCCGCTTCCCCCGTGGCAGGCGATCGGGGCGCGCGTCTTTGCGTCCAGGGCCGTTCCCCGCGCCCCGGAGGCCCGCCAACCGGGCCCGCCCCGGGGCCCGGTTGTCCGATATCCGACGCCGGCGTCAGATCCAGCGGCCGTCCAACCACATCCGGGCCGACCACTCCGCGTACGGCAGCACCTTGCCCACGAAGATCGGATAGAAGTACGCGAAGCAGAGCGCCACCAGCAGCACGTACGCGCCCACGATGACGCCGCCCACGAGCCGGCGCTCCGCGACCTCGTCCTCGCCGGCGGCGGCCGCCTCCCCGGTGGCCGGGGCCCGCGCCCCGTCGGTGGCCGGGGTGACGATCGCGCCCAGCACGTAGACGACCGCGAGGACCAGGAACGGCAGGGCCGGCGCGGCGTAGAAGGAGAACATCGTCCGGCCGTCGAAGGCGAACCAGAACCAGGGCAGCAGCCCGGCGGCCACGCAGAGCAGGATCGCCCCGGCCCGCCAGTCCCGCCGCGCGAGGCCGATCCAGGCCGCGCCGAACAGGGCGGGCAGGAACGACCACCACAGCAGCGGCGTGCCCAGCAGCAGGATCTCCGAGGCGCAGCTCGGCGCGCCGCAGGCCCCCTCGCCCGACCAGTGGAAGGCGACCGGCCGGCCCAGCAGGAGCCACTGCCAGGGCCAGGACTGGTATTTGTGCGGGTCGTCGAGCTGCTTGTGGAAGCCGTACGCCGCCTTGTGGTACTCCCAGAGGTTGTTCAGCGCCCCGATGATCGGGGTGTCGCTCAGGCCCGGCACGTTCGGGTACCGGGCGGCCAGGCGGTAGTAGCCGTCGTCGGTCAGCAGCCAGCCCGACCAGGTCGCCACGTAGGCGACGACCATGAGGACGCCGGCCAGCACCAGCCAGGGCAACTCGTCGAGGAGCGCGTCGCGCCACGGCCGGCGCACCCCCGCGGAGCGGCGGACGCCGACCTCCCACAGCAGGGCCAGCAACGCGAAGGCCGGCAGGAAGTAGAGGGCGCTCCACTTGACCGCGCAGGCGAGGCCGAGCAGCACCCCGGCGGCCAGCCGCCACCACGGCCAGTTCCGCCAGCCGCCGGCGGGCCGGCCGGCGCGGCCGGGCGCGGTGGGGTCGAGGCCGGCGTCCAGCGCCCGGCTCCACCGGCGACGCCGGGCGTCCCGGTCGAGGACCAGCGCCCCGAACGCGGCCAGCACGAACAGCAGCAGGAAGATGTCGAGCAGGGCGGTGCGGGACAGCACCAGGTGGAAGCCGTCGAGGGCGAGCAGCAGGCCGGCGGCGCAGCCGAGCGTGGTGGAGCGGAACAGCCGGCGGCCGATGCGCACCAGCAGCAGCACCGACACGATCCCGGCCAGCGCCGCGCCGAAGCGCCAGCCGAACTCCGGAGCGGTCGTCATCAGGTGCCCGGGCACGGAGATGTTGTGCTCGGCGTCGGAGTAGCCGAACGCCCACTCGCCCAGGCCGATGAGCCACTTGCCCAGCGGCGGGTGCACCACGTACGACGGGCCGTTGTCCTTGTAGTTCCACTCGACGCCCTTGTCGACGAGCCCCCAGCCGTCGCGGGCGTAGTAGATCTCGTCGAAGATCTTGCCCTTGGGGTAGCTGAGGCCGACCAGGCGCAGGATCGCGGCGATCGCCACCACGACGGCGGTGGCGATCCACGAGTTGACGTCGAGCCGGGCGTCGATGGTGGCGAGCCGCCGCCGCACGATCGCGGGGACGCCCCCGCCGCCGCCGTCGGGGGTGGGGGGCGGCCCGGACTCCTCGGTCGCGTCGCCGGTGGACCCGGCGTGCTCCGATCCCGCCCGGCCCGCGCTCGCGCTCTGCGCTGTCGACGCACTCGTCACGCAGCGATCGTAGGCTGCGGAGGTGCCCGGTGGCGTCCATCGTCCCCGATATCGGTACAACTGTCGATGAAGGAGCGCATCTCTTGGGTGAAATGTCCGAATTCGGACGCCTGATCCTCCTCGGCGCGCCGCTCGGCAACCCGTCCGACGCGTCCGCCCGGTTCCGCGAGGTGCTCGCCGCCGCCGACGTGGTCGCCGCCGAGGACACCCGGCGGCTCACCCGGCTGGCCCGCGACCTCGACGTCACCGTCGGCGGCCGGATCGTCTCCTACTTCGAGGGCAACGAGGAGCGGCGCACCCCCGAACTCGTCGAGGTCCTCCGCGAGGGATACGTCGTCGCCCTGGTCACCGACGGCGGGATGCCCAGCGTCTCCGACCCCGGCTACCGGCTGGTCCGGGGGGCCCTCGACGCCGGGGTCCCGGTGACCGCCGCCCCCGGGCCCAGCGCCGTCACCACCGCCCTGGCCCTGTCCGGCCTGCCCAGCGACCGGTTCTGCTTCGAGGGCTTCCTGCCCCGCACCCCCGGCGCGCGGCGGTCCCGGCTGCGCGCCCTGGCCGGCGAGGAACGCACCCTGGTCCTCTTCGAGGCCCCGCACCGCATCGGGGGCGCGCTCGCCGACCTGGCCGCCGAGTTCGGCGTCGACCGCCCGGCCGCGCTCTGCCGCGAGCTGACCAAGACGTACGAGGAGGTGGTCCGCCGCCCCCTCGGCGAACTGGCCGACTGGGCCGCCGAGCGCGAGCCGCGCGGCGAGATCACCCTCGTGGTGGCCGGCGCGCCGCCGGCCGCCGCACAGCGCCCCGACGACGAGACGCTGCGCGCGGCCGTCGCCGAGCGGGAGGCGGCCGGCCTGTCCCGGCGCGACGCGATCACCGAGGTCGCCACCGCGTACGGCCTGCGCCGCCGCGACGTCTACACCACCGTCCACGCCTGAGGTGCAAGGAAGGGCACCTTGTTAACGCCTTCTGTATAGGAAGGGCCCCTTCCTAACCGGCGGGCGCGGCGAGCGCAGCCGGGGCGGGCGGCGGCGGGGCGGCGAGCGCAGCCGGGGCGGGCGCGTCTACCAGGCGGCGGCGAGGAAGCCGACGCTGATCACCAGCGGACCGGCCACCGCCATCGCCACCGCCCAGCGGCGGGCCCGCCGGTCGGCCAGCCGGGCCGCGCCGGTGTACCGGGCGATCCCCGCCCCGCAGGCCAGCACCAGCAGCAGCCCGAGCAGCCAGCGCAGGTGCCGGCCGGCACCGGTGTCGGCGTACGCGGTGTCGCCCGACGGGCCGGTCATCCGGGCGGTCAGGGTGGAGCCGGCGGCGGCGCGCTCGGCGGGCACCCCGCTGACGCGTACCCCGAAGGCGATGAACCGCTCGCCCTCGGCGGTGAAGACCCCCCGGCAGCGCTGGGTCAGCCCCGCGCCCGTGCACTCGCCGATCACGACGGTGCCGGTGGTGGCGTGCCCGAGGGCGAGCCAGAACGGGCCGGCGCTCACCCAGGCGAAGAAGGCGGCGAGCAGGCTGAGCGCCAGCAGGGCGGAGAGGCCCTGCCACGGGTCCGGCGGGTGGGCGGGCCGGTCGGCGCGCCGTCGGCGGGCCTCTCCCCGGGGGTCCGCGTCGGTGGCTCGTCGCCACCACCAACGTCGGCGGCCGTGTTCCTCGCGCAGGGGGGTGCCGTCCCAGTGCACCTGTTCGATCGGGGCCCAGAACAGCCCGTCGTCGTCGCCCGACGCGTCCTCGTCGGGGGCGGGCGTCGGGCGGAGCCGGCCGCCGGGCTGGCGGACCGGCACCCGGCGCGGCACCGCGTCGACCGGGGCTCCGGTGGTCGGCTCCACCTCGACCGGCTGGTCGGGGCCGGCCGCCTGCCCGGGCAACGCCGGCGGGCCGGACTGCGTGGGCGGGCCGGGCTGGCCGGCTTGCCCGGGTGGGCCCGCCTGGGTGGGCGGGCCTGCCTGCGCGGGCGGGGCGGGCGCCGCTGCGCCGGGCGGCTCCTCGTGTCCCTGGGCGGCGCGTCTGCCAGTCACGGTTTCATTGGACACCGGCAGGCGAGAGCAACAGGGCAGGTCAGGCCGCGTGTCGGCGACAAATCGGGCGACCGGCCCGGTGCGGTCGCGGCGAGCCGGCCTATTGGTTCGCGGTGGCCCCGCGCCGGTCACTAGGCTTGCTGGTCATGAGTCACGTTCTCGCGGCGGTAGCCTGGCCGTACGCCAACGGCCCGCGCCACATCGGCCACGTCTCCGGTTTCGGCGTTCCCTCCGACGTCTTCGCCCGGTACATGCGGATGGCCGGCCACGACGTGCTCATGGTCTCGGGCACCGACGAGCACGGCACCCCGATCCAGGTGCAGGCCGACGCCGAGGGGGTCACCCCCCGCGAGCTGGCCGACCGCTACAACCGGGTGATCGCCGAGGACCTGCGGGCGCTGGGGCTGTCGTACGACCTGTTCACCCGCACCACCACCCGCAACCACTACGCGGTGGTGCAGGAGCTGTTCGCCGGCCTGCACCGCAACGGCTACATCGTGCCCAGGGTGACCACCGGGGCGATCTCGCCGTCGACCGGCCGGACCCTGCCCGACCGCTACATCGAGGGCACCTGCCCCATCTGCGGTTACGACAGCGCCCGTGGCGACCAGTGCGACAACTGCGGCAACCAGCTCGACCCGGTCGACCTGATCAACCCCAAGTCCAAGATCAACGGTGAGACGCCGGAGTTCGTCGAGACCGAGCACTTCTTCCTCGACCTGCCCGCGCTCGCCGACGCGCTGCGGGAGTGGCTGGACGGCCGGGAGGGCTGGCGGCCAAACGTGCTGCGGTTCTCGCGGAACCTCCTCGACGACCTCCAGCCCCGGGCCATCACCCGGGACCTGGAGTGGGGCGTGCCGATCCCCCTCGACGACTGGCGCGACCGTCCGGACAAGCGGATCTACGTCTGGTTCGACGCGGTCATCGGCTACCTGTCGGCGTCGATCGAGTGGGCCCGCCGCACCGGCGACCCCGAGGCGTGGCGCAGGTGGTGGTCCGTCGACGCCGAGGGCAAGGACGCCCGCAGCTACTACTTCATGGGCAAGGACAACATCGTCTTCCACTCGGTGATCTGGCCGGCGCTGCTCGGCGGATACTCCGGCGCGGGCGACCACGACGGCGAACCCGGCGCGCTGGGCCGGCTCAACCTGCCCACCGAGGTCGTCTCCAGCGAATACCTCACGATGGAGGGCCGCAAGTTCTCCTCGTCCCGCAAGGTCGTCATCTACGTGCGCGACTTCCTCGAACGCTACGACGCGGACGCGCTGCGCTACTTCATCGCGGTCGCCGGGCCGGAGAGCAACGACACCGACTTCACCTGGGCCGAGTTCCTCCGCCGCAACAACGACGAGCTGGTCGCCGGCTGGGGCAACCTGGTCAACCGGTCGGTGTCGATGGCGGCGAAGAACTTCGGCGCGATCCCGCCGGTCGACCCGGCCGGGCTCACCGAGGCCGACGAGGCGCTGCTGGCCACCGCCCGCGCCGGCTTCGACACCGTCGGCGACCTGATCGGCCGGCACCGGCAGAAGCAGGCCATCGGCGAGGCGATGCGGGTCGTCGCCGAGGCCAACAAGTACCTGTCGGAGCAGGCGCCCTGGAAGCTCAAGGCCGAGGCGGACAAGCCCCGGATGGGCACCATCCTGCACGTCGCGCTCCAGGTGGTCAGCGACGCCAACACCCTGCTCACGCCGTTCCTGCCGCACTCCGCCCAGCAGATCCACGAGCTGCTCGGCGGCACCGGCGTGCACGCCCCGATGCCGGTGCTGGAGGAGGTCGACGACCTCGACGGCGGGCCCGCGTACCCGGTGCTGACCGGCGACTACACGGTCGGGGCGCGCTGGGAGTCGGTGCCGCTGGAGGCGGGCCGGCCGCTCGCCGCGCCGAAGCCGGTGTTCCGCAAGCTCGACCCGTCGATCGTCGAGGAGGAGCTGGCCCGGCTCGCCGGCTGACCGGTCGGGCCAGCCGGCCAACCGGAGGTCAGCGCCGCGCCATCGCCGGGGCCACCACGAACTCCAGGATCGCCCGGTTCACCTCGTCGGCGTTGGTCCACGGGATGCCGTGCGGCGCGCCCTTCAGCGTCACCAGCCGGCTGTCGGGCAGCATCGGCTGCAACCGCTGGCCGGTCACCGCGTACGGCAGGACCTGGTCCTGGTCGCCCTGCACGATCAGCACCGGCACGTCGATCCGGGGCAGGTCGGGCCGGAAGTCGGTCAGCCAGGCGTCCACGCTCTGGTACGTGCCGATCGCCGACGCCCGCGCGCCGATGTCCCAGTGCGCCCGGTACGCCTCCTCGCTGACCAGCCTGCCCTTGTTGTCGGAGTAGTTGAAGAAGCTGTCGCAGAAGCTGGTGAGGTAGGCGAACCGGTCGGCGAGGATCGCCTGCTGGAAGCCGTCGAAGAGGCTGCGGTCCACCCCCTGCGGGTTGTCCGGGGTCTTCAGCAGGAACGGCGCGATCGGGGCGAGCAGCACCGCCCGGTCCACCCGGTTCGACCCGTACGTGCCCAGGTAGCGGGTGACCTCGCCGGTGCCCATCGAGTGCCCGACCAGGATCGCGTTGCGCAGGTCCAGCTCGGTCATCAGCACGTCCAGGTCGGCCGCGAACGTGTCGTAGTCGTAGCCGGCGGCCGGCTGGCTGGAGTTGCCGAAGCCCCGCCGGTCGTACGTGATGGTCCGGTAGCCGGCGGCGAGCAGCGCGTTGGTCTGCTTCTCCCACGTCGCCCCGTTGAACGGGAAGCCGTGGATCAGCACGACGGGCTGGCCGGCGCCGTGGTCCTCGTAGTACAGGTCGATGGGCGCGGTGTTCTCCGCGCCGACGGTCATGAAGGGCATCTCGTCTCCCGGTGCGGGGTCGGGTCGTCGGACGCCCCGCGCATTCCCGACCCGCCCCCCGATATGCCGCCCCCGCCGGGACCGTGCCGACCCGCCCCGCCGGGGCCGCGCCGACCGCCCCGCCGGGACCGCCCGGTCAGAGCGGATAGGACACGTCGACCATCCGGTCGTCGGTCACCTCGGCCACCGGGGCCCACACCTCGTAGACGCCCCGTTCCTGGCACTGCGCCCCGGTCGCGGCCACCGCGTCCGGATCGGGCCGGGTCAGCCGCAGCCGCAGCCAGCTCGCCTCCTCCCGCAGGACCAGGCAGGGCACGCCCCGCCAGGCGGCGTGCCGCAACCGGCGGGCCACCGCCTTTACCGGGTACCGGGCGGCCCGGGTCATCGCCAGCACCCGGAACCCGCCGGGCAGGTCGGCGACGGCCTCGTACACGGCGCCGGCGTACCCGCCGACGAGCTGCGTCGACCGGGCCGCCTCCCCGGTCGGCAGCCACTCCTGGTCGGGGGAGAGGTCCGGCACCCCGGCCAGCAGGTGCCGCCACTGCGGGCCGACCATCCGCAGCCAGCCCCGCTGCTCGGCCTGGTAGCTGTAGAGCACGACCTCCTCGCCCGACGGCGGGTAGGCCAGCAGGGTGGCGTTGGCCGGCATCGGCAGGTCGGCGAAGTCCCGGGTGACGAACTCCGGGACCAGCTGCGCCTCGCTCGGCACGAACCCGGTGCCCAGCACCGACGGGCCGAGCCGGTCCCGGGGCGGCAGCGCCGTCAACCCCCGGTGCTCCGCGCCGACGGGCCGCACGTAGTCGGCCGGGTCCGCCGCCCGCCAGCGCAGCGCGTACGCCACCTCCAGGTCGTCGCGGCCGCCCGGCGAGTCGGTGCGCAGCACCGCCAGGGCCGCCGGGGTACGCAGGTGCGCCACGTCGTGCTCGCGGTGGCAGAAGCCGTGCGGCAGCCAGCCCCGGGCGTAACCGGCGAGCTGCCGCGCGGAGAGCACCTTGACCATGCGGGTGCCCCGCCGGACCACCGCCGACGCCCGCACCGCCGCCAGCGTCGGGTCGCCGGCCGAGGCCGGCTGCTGGCTGAGCCGCTGCACCTGCGGCCAGCCCCGCTCGCGGTGCAACGGCACCAGCAGCGGCGCGTCCGGCTCCTCGGTCGGGTCGGCCGCGCCGTGCACCGCGTCGACCTCGCTGACGTGGGCGAACCGCCGCCACGGCAGTGGCGCCCCCGGCCGGGGAGACCACTCGAAGCCGGGTGCCTCCTCGGCGCTGAACAGCTCGTACGCCGCGCCCCGGGCGATCGCCTCCGCCAGGTAGGTGACGCCGCCGCACGTGACGCGCAGCCCCGCCCGCGCTTCGGCGGCTCCACGGGCCTGAGGGGCGACGCTCACTCCGGCGACGCTAGGCCCGCCGCGTTCCGGGCGGGTGAACGGCCGGTGACGGGCCGATGACCGGCACCTGGTCGGCGCGCTGCCCGCCGCAGCGCCGGCACACCCCGGAGGGGCCGGGCGGCGGACCGGGCCGACCGCCGGTGTGTGATGCTGGCGGCGATGACCGAGTCGACCGAACCCCGCCGGCAGCGGGCCGCCCGCCGGGCCGGCGAGTTCCCGCCCGCGCCCGAGCCGCTGCCCGGCCCCGTGCCGGACAGCCACACCCACCTGGACATCACCGTCACCGAGGCCGGCGCGCCGGCCGGCGGGGCGGGCGGCAACGCCACCGCCGACGACCCCGTCGCGGCGGCCGTCGCGGTCGCCGCCGAGGCCGGCGTGGACCGGCTCGTCCAGGTCGGCGTCGACGTCGCGTCCTCGGCGTGGAGCGCCGACGCCGCCGACCGCTACCCGGCGGTGCTCGCCACCGTCGCGCTGCACCCCAACGAGGCGCCCCGCCTCGCCGACCTCGACGAGGCGCTGCGCGCCATCGAGGCCCTCGCCGCCCGCGACCGGGTGCGCGGCATCGGCGAGACCGGAATGGACTTCTTCCGCACCGGCGACGAGGGCCGCGCCGCGCAGGAGGCGAGCTTCCGCGCCCACATCGACATCGCCAAGCGGCACGGCAAGGCCCTCGTCGTCCACGACCGCGACGCCCACGCCGACGTGCTGCGGATCCTCGACGACGAGGGCGCCCCGGACACCGTCGTGCTGCACTGCTTCTCCGGCGACGCCGACTTCGCCCGCGAGTGCGTCCGCCGGGGCTACCTGCTCAGCTTCGCCGGCACCGTCACCTTCGCCAGCGCCGCCGCGCTGCGCGAGGCCGCCGCGCTCACCCCCCTCGACCAGCTCCTCGTGGAGACCGACGCCCCCTACCTCACGCCCACCCCGCACCGAGGGCGGCCCAACGCGTCGTACCTGATCCCGCTCACCGTCCGCGCGCTGGCCGCGACCACCGGCGCGGACCTCGACGCGCTCTGCGCCGCCCTGTCGGCCAACGGCGAACGCGCCTTCGGCCCGTGGTGACCCCCGGCCTGCTCGGCCCGGCGGAGATCCGGGACCTCGCCGCCCGCCTCGGCGTCAGCCCCACCAAGAAGCTCGGCCAGAACTTCGTGCACGACCCCAACACCGTGCGCCGCATCGTCGCCGCCGCCGCGCTGACCGCCGACGACGTCGCCCTGGAGGTCGGCCCCGGCCTCGGCTCGCTCACCCTCGCCCTGCTCCCGGCCGCCGCGCACACCCACGCCGTCGAGATCGACCCGACGCTCGCCGCCGCGCTGCCGCAGACCGCCGCCCGGCACGCCGGCCCGTACGCCGACCGGCTCACCGTGCACCGCGCCGACGCGCTGCGCGTCACCGCCGCAGAACTGGCCGACCCCGCGCCGACCGCCCTGGTGGCGAACCTGCCGTACAACGTGGCCGTGCCCGTGGTGCTGCACCTGCTCGCCGCGCTGCCCAGCCTGCGGCACGGCCTGGTGATGGTGCAGAAGGAGGTCGCCGACCGGCTCGTCGCCGGCCCCGGCTCCAAGGTGTACGGCATCCCGTCGGTCAAGCTCGCCTGGCACGCCCACGCCCGCGCCGCCGGCCGGGTCCCGCCCAACGTGTTCTGGCCGGTGCCCAACGTCGACTCCGGACTGGTCGCCTTCACCCGCCGCGAGCCGCCCCGCCCGGAGGTGCCCCGGGCGCGGGTCTTCGCCGTCGTCGACGCCGCGTTCGCCCAGCGCCGCAAGACCCTGCGGGCCGCCCTCGCCGGCTGGGCCGGCGGCCCCGACCGGGCCGCCGCCGTCCTCGTCGCCGCCGGGGTGGACCCGGGCGCACGCGGGGAGTCACTCACCGTCGAGCAGTTCGCCGCCGTCGCCGCGTCGGCCCCGACCGGCACGCCGGCCGCGCAGTAGGCTGGCGCGGTGCCCGGACCCCGCAACGCGTACGACCTGGTTGACGGCCCGTCCGCGCCGGCCGCCGACCCCGCCGAGGAGCTGATCGTGACCGAGCCGTTCGACATCCGCCTGCGCCTGCGGGGCATCGTCCCGTGACCGAGGCCTGGCGACCGGACGACGATGACGACCAGCAGCGACGCGGGGCCGCCGGCCCCGTCCGGGTGCGGGTCCCCGCCAAGGTCAACCTGCACCTCGGGGTGGGCCCGCTGCGCCGCGACGGCTACCACGAGCTGAACACCGTCTACCACGCGATCTCCATCCACGACGAGCTGACCGCCCGCCGCGGCGACACCCTCACCCTGACCATGGAGGGGGAGGGCACCGGCGAGCTGGCCCTCGACGACACCAACCTGGTGATCCGGGCCGCCCACGCCCTCGCCGGCTACGCGGGCGTCCTGCCGCACGCCCGGCTGCACCTGCGCAAGCAGATCCCGCTCGCCGGCGGCCTGGCCGGCGGCAGCGCCGACGCGGCGGCGGCCCTCGTCGCCTGCGACGCGCTCTGGGGCACCGGCCTGTCCCGCGACGAGCTGGCCGGGATCGCCGCCGACCTCGGCTCCGACGTGCCGTTCCTGATCCACGGCGGCACCGCGCTGGGCACCGGCCGGGGCGAGGCCGTCAGCCCCGTGCTGGCCCGCCCCACCTCCTGGCACTGGGTGGTCGCCATCGCCGACGGCGGCCTCTCCACCCCCGCCGCGTACGCCGAACTCGACCGGCTCCGCGCCGCCGGCGCCGCCGGTCCGCCGCTGGGCAGCACCGACGGGCTCCTCGCCGCGCTGCGCCAACGCGACCCCCGGGTGCTCGCCGCCACCCTCGGCAACGACCTCCAGGCCGCCGCGCTGGCCATGCGCCCGTCGCTGGCCGCCACCCTCAAGGCCGGCGAGGCCGCCGGGGCGCTCGCCGGCATCGTCTCCGGCTCCGGGCCCACCTGCGTCTTCCTCGCCGCCGACGCCGCCGACGCCGAGCGGATCGCCGCCGAGCTGGAGGCTGCCGGGGTGTGCCGCGAGGCGCGCACCGCCCACGGCCCGGTGGCCGGCGCCCGGATCGGCTGACCCACCCGCGCCCGACCCGCCCCCGGGGCGGGCCGGGCGCGTCCGCGTACCCTGGGAGCCAGGCGTCCCCAGGTGCCCGCCGGCACCGGGACGCCTTGATCATGAAAGGTGGGGCAGTGGCCAACATCGTCAACCTGGACCGGGTGTCCAAGGGGTACGGCGCCGCCGGGCCGCTGCTCACCGACGTCTCGCTCGGCCTCGACGACGCCGACCGGATCGGCGTCGTCGGCCTCAACGGCGCCGGCAAGTCCACCCTGCTGCGGATGCTCACCAAGCAGGAGGACCCCGACGAGGGCCGCGTCACCCACCGCCGCGACCTGCGCGTCCTGTGGCTGCCGCAGGCCCTCGCGCTCGCCCCCGAGGCGACCGTCCGGGACGTGGTCCTCGGCACCGGCTGGCTCGACCAGAGCATGGGCGCCGAGCACGAGTGGGCCGGCGACGCCGGCGTCCGCGCCATCCTCGACGGCCTCGGCATGCCCCACCTCGGCCTCGACCAGCCCGTCGGCCCCATGTCCGGCGGCGAGCGCCGCCGCGTCGCCCTGGCCGCGCTGCTGGTCCGCGAGTCCGACCTGCTCATCCTCGACGAGCCCACCAACCACCTCGACGTCGGCGGCGTCGACTGGCTCGCGAAGCACCTCGTCGGCCGGCGCGGCGCGCTCGTCGTGGTCACCCACGACCGGTGGTTCCTCGACGCCGTCTGCACCACCACCTGGGAGGTCGCCGACCAGACCGTCCGGGCCTACGAGGGCGGCTTCGCCGCCTGGACCCTCGCCCGCGCCGAGCGGGAACGCGTCGCCGCCGCCACCGAGGCCCGCCGGCAGAACCTCCTCCGCAAGGAGATCGCCTGGCTGCGGCGCGGCCCGCCGGCCCGCACCTCCAAGCCGAAGTTCCGCATCGACGCCGCCAACGCGCTCATCGACGACGTGCCGCCGCCGCGCGACACCATGTCGCTGCAACGGCTCGCCACCGCCCGGCTCGGCAAGCAGGTGTACGACCTGGAGCACGTGCGGCTGCACGCCGGCCCCAAGGAGATCCTGCACGACACCACCTGGCAGGTCGGCCCCGGCGACCGGATCGCCATCCTCGGGCGCAACGGCGCCGGCAAGACCACGCTGCTGCGGCTGCTCGCCGGCATCACCCGCCCCGAGGCCGGCCGCTTCCACACCGGCTCCACGGTCAAGCCGGCCTTCCTCTCCCAGGAGCTGGCCGAACTCCCCGGCCACCTGCGCGTCCTCGAAGCCGTCGAGGAGGTCGCCCGCCGGGTGCAGCTCGGCGACCGGGAGGTCTCCGCCGCCCAGCTCGCCGAGGTGTTCGGCTTCGACGACCGCCGGCTCTGGACGCCCGTCGGCGACCTCTCCGGCGGGGAACGCCGCCGCCTCCAGATGCTCCGGCTGCTCGCCGCCGAGCCCAACGTGCTGCTGTTCGACGAGCCCACCAACGACCTGGACACCGACACCCTCGCCGCGCTGGAGGACCTCCTCGACTCCTGGCCCGGCACGATCATCGTGGCCAGCCACGACCGGTACCTCATCGAACGGGTCACCGACGTCGCGTACGGGATGTTCGGCGACGGCCGCCTCGTGCACCTGCCCGGCGGCGTCGACGAGTACCTGGCCCGCGCCGCCGACCGGCAGCCCGCCGCCCCGGCCACCCCCGCCGGGGCCCCCGCCGCCGGCACCCCCGCCACCGGCGCGGGCGGCATGTCCGCCGCCGAGGCGCGGCAGGCCAAGAAGGAACTCACCCGGCTCGAACGCCAGATCGCCAAGCTGGACCAGCGGGAGGGCACCCTCCTCGACCAGCTCGCCGCCAACGCCACCGACTACGCCAAGGTCGCCGAGCTGGACGCCCAGCTCAAGGACGTCCGGGCCGAACGGGAACAGGTCGAGGAGAGCTGGCTGGCCCTCGCCGAGCAGGTGCCCGGCGGCTGACCAGGGCAACCGGGCGGGGGGTGTGCGGCGTCACAGCCCGTCGTGCGGGACAATCGCAGGCGACCCCTCACCCGCACGGTCTTGGAGACTCAGACATGGCCCACACCCCCGTCAACCACCCCGCGCGGCCGATCTACCGGGCGATCGGCGGGCTCGTTGGTCTGTACTTCCTGGCCTTCGGCGTGCTCGGCCTCGTCGCCAGCGCCGGCAACGACATCCTCGCCCAGGACGACACCAAGGTGCTCGGCCAGGGCACCAACCTCGGCTTCTCGCTGCTGAGCCTCGTGCTCGGCGTCGCGATCCTCACCGGCACCGTGATCGGCCGCAACCTCGACGTCGCGATCAACCAGTGGCTGGCGTACGCCCTCATGGTCCTCGGCCTCGCCGAGCTGGCCTTCCTCCAGACCGACGCCAACATCTTCAACTTCACCATCACCACCGACATCGTGGTGCTCACCCTCTCCATGGTCCTGCTGATGGCCGGCATGTACGGCAAGGTCGGCACGGACGAGGAGAACGAGGCCTGGCAGAAGGCCCGGCTCGTCCTGTAGGCCCGCACACCGCAGCGGGGGTCGGCACACGCCGGCCCCCGCTGCGGCGGTTCGGCCCGCGTCCGACGCCCGGCGGGGTGACAATCCTTCCGACTGGTGTCAAACGGACGGAGGGGTCATGGCGCACTTTCCGGTCAACCACCCGGCCCGGCCGCTCTACCGGGTCCTCGCCGGGCTCGTCGGGCTCTACATCCTGCTCTTCGGCGTGTGGGGCACGGCCGCGACCTGGGGCGAAGGTCTCTTCGACCGGGGCAGCCACTGGGCCCTCGGGCTCCGCACCAACCTGGCGTTCTCGCTCGTCTCGGTGGCCTTCGGCATCGTGCTGCTGATCGGGGCGTCCCGGCGCAGCAACCTCGGCCACTACATGAACCTCACCGCCGGCGCGGTCTTCCTCGTCACCGGAACCCTGATGATGGCCGTCCTACAGACCTCGGCGAACTTCCTCAACTTCTCGATGTCCACCGTCATCGTGTCGCTGCTGTTCGGGCTGGTGCTGCTCGCCACCGGCCTCTACGACAAGGTCGGCCCGGCCGACCACGCCGAGGCCGAGGACCGGCGTCGCCGCGACCCCGTCCCCGGCCACCGCTGACCCGACGACCGAGCGGCCGCCGGCCCCGCCGTCACCGGCCCCGGGACGTGATCAGCGTCGGCTTCGCCTCCAGGTGCGACAACCCGTTCCAGGCCAGGTTCACCAGGTGCGCGGCCACCGTCTCCTTGCGCGGCCTGCGCACCTCCAGCCACCAGCGCCCCGTCAACGCCACCATCCCCACCAGCGCCTGCGAGTAGAGCTCGGCCAGCTTCGGGTCGTACCCCCGGGTCTTGAACTCGGCCCCGAGGATGTGCTCGACCTGGTGCGCGACGTCGTTCATCACGCTGCTGAAGTTGCCCGTCGCCGACATCAGCGGCGACTCCCGCACCAGCACCCGGAAACCGCTGGTCTCCTCCTCGATGTAACCCAGCAGGGTCAGCGCCGCCTGCTCCAGCAGCTCGCGCGGGTGGCCGGCGGTCAGCGCCGTGGTGATCCGGTCCAGCAGGGCCCGGACCTCCCGGTCCACCACCACCGCGTAGAGCCCCTCCTTGCCGCCGAAGTGCTCGTAGACCACCGGCTTGGAGACCTTCGCCCGGGCCGCCACCTCCTCTATCGAGGTGGCGTCGAAGCCCCGCTCGGCGAACAACTGCCGACCGATCGAGATCAACTGCTCGCGCCGCTGGGCCGCCGACATCCGCACCCGCGACGGCGGCTTGCCCGCCGCCGCCGGCACCGCGCGCCGCCGCCCGCCCGCCCCGCCGCCCGGACCCTCTGCCATGCCGTCACCTCGCCGGCGCGCCGTGACGCCCTGTCGTGGAATGCTGCCGCCGTCGTTGGTCACGCCGCCGTCGTCGGTCATCCGGCCATCCTGCCAGGCTACGGCCGGCCCGACCGACCCGTTCACCCCGGCCGGCCCCGCCGGGGCGGCTGCGGGCTGGTCAGCTTGGCCGCGATGCGCTCCGGGGCGGCCAGCTTGGCCGCGATGCGCTCCGGTTTCGGCCAGCGCACCGCCCATGCCGCGCCGGTCCGCTCCAACAGCCAGATCACCCGGGCCGAGATGTCGACCTGCCCGCGCAGCACACCGTGCCGGGCGCTCGTCGGCTCGGCATGGTGCAGGTTGTGCCAGCTCTCGCCGAACGACAGGATCGCCAGGGGCCAGAAGTTGGCCGCCCGGTCGCCCTGCCGCATCGCGAACGGCCGCTCCCCGTAGACGTGGCAGACCGAGTTGATCGACCAGGTCACGTGGTGCAACAGCGAGATCCGCACCAGCCCGCCCCAGAACAGCGCCGTCAGCGCGCCCCGCCACGACCAGGTGAGCAGGCCGCCCATCAGCGCCGGGCCGAGCACCGTCACCACCACCAGCACCGGGAAGAGCCGGTCCACCCGGCGGGTCGCCCGGTCGGCGAGCAGGTCCGGGGCGAACCGCTCCCGGTTGGACAGCTCCCGGCCGAACAGCCAGCCCACGTGCGCGTGGAACAGCCCCTTCGTCAGCCCCCGGACGCTCTGGCCGAACCGCCAGGGCGAGTGCGGGTCGCCGTCGAGGTCGGAGAAGGCGTGGTGCCGGCGGTGGTCGGCGACCCACTGGATGATCTCGCCCTGCACCGCGAGGGAGCCCGACACCGCCAGCGCCACCCGCAGCCACGGCCGCGCCCGGAAGGAGCCGTGGGTGAAGTAGCGGTGGTAGCCGACCGTGATGCCCAGCCCCGAGACGACGTACCAGAACCCGGCGACCGCCACGTCGGTCCAGCCCAGCCAGCCGCCCCAGGCGACCGGCAGCGCGGCGAGCAGGGCCAGGAACGGTACGACCACGAACGCCCACAGGGCGACCAGGATGCCCCGCGACTGCGGGCCCTGGGTCAGCGGCTTCGGACCGGTGGGGCGGGACTCGGTCAGAGCGGTCGACATGGCACCTCGCAGCGGGACGGCAGAGATCACGAAGTTACGCCTACGTCACCGTAACTTAGGGCCTAGGGAAAAGCACCGGACAGTTTCCGGCGTGGATGCGTTCGCTGTCGTACGTCCGTACTAACCTGCTGTTCGTGGACGACTTCCAGCTCTTGGGCGGCTCCCGGGCGGCAGAGGTCCGCCGACTGCGCACCGTCGAACAGCTCAGCGTGCGCGAGATCCGGGCCCGCACCGGCCTCGGCCGCAACCGCGTCCAGGAGTTGCTGCGCGGGGTGCCCGCCCCGGAGCGGACCCGCCGGCCCAACGCCAAGGACGCCCTCCGGGCCGAGGCGACGCAACTGCGCGCCCAGGGCTGCACCGTGCCCGACATCGCGGCCCGGCTCGGGGTGGCGAAGTCGACCGCGTACCGCTGGGTCCAGGGCGTGCCATGGGAGCCGGACGCCGTGGCGGCCCGCGAGCGGCGCCGGGCGCATTCCCGGGCGATGACCGACGCCCAGTGGGACGCCCACCGGCAGGCACGGGACGCGGCCCGCGCGGAGACCGTCGGGGCCACGTCGGCGTGGGTGGGGCGGCTGCGGCGCCGGGAGTTGATCCTGGTCGGTGCGGCGCTCTACTGGGCGGAGGGTGCCAAGGCCAAGCCGTGGCGTCCGCACGACTGCCGCGTGAAGTTCGTCAACAGCGACCCGACGCTGGTCGAGGTCTTCCTCCGCTTCGTCGAGGCGATGGGTGTGCCCCGCGGGGCACTGTCGTTCCGGGTGAGCATCCACGAGTCCGCGGACGCTTCGGAGGCGGTCCGGTGGTGGGCGGAGCGGGTGGGGGTGCCCGCCGACGACTTCCGGCCCGTCTCGCTCAAGCGGCACCGGCCCGCGACGGTCCGGCGCAACACCGGCGACGGCTATCGCGGCTGCCTGACGGTCGAGGTGCCCAGATCGCGGCGGCTCTACTGGAAGATCGAAGGGATCATGACGGGAATGGGCGCTGGCGTGGAAGCTGTGGAGCGCTAAGGTGTACTAGTCCGGCCAACCGATTGGTTTGTCCGTTTTAGACCGTCCCGGGTCGTCTAATGGCAGGACGTCAGGTTTTGGTCCTGATTATAGGGGTTCGAATCCTCTCCCGGGAGCTTCCGCTGTATCGCCGTCCTCGCGTGGTTAGCATGGCCGCGAGACTGTCGCCGTCCCGACGGGAGCCACGTCGTGCCCCAGCCCCACCTCCGCACCGTCGTCGTGCTCGCCGCCGGGGAGGGCAAGCGGATGAAGTCGGCGCTGCCCAAGGTGCTGCATCCCCTGCTCGGCCGGACCCTGCTCGGCCACGTGCTCACCGCCACCGGCCCCCTGCGGGCGGACCGGACCGTCGTCGTGGTCGGCCACGGCGCGGACCGGGTCCGGGCGCACCTGGCCGAGGTCGCCCCGGAGGCCGTCCCGGTGCTCCAGGCCGAGCAGCGCGGCACCGGCCACGCGGTCCGGATCGCCCTCGACGCCGTCGCCGACGCCGACGGGACCGTGGTCGTGATCAACGGGGACGTGCCGCTGCTGCGCCCCGAGACGGTCGCCGCGCTGGTGGACGCGCACGAGTCGGCCGGTGCGGCGGCGACCGTGCTCGCCGCCGAGGTGCCCGACCCGACCGGGCTCGGGCGGATCGTCCGGGACGAGGCGGGCCAGCTGCGGCAGATCGTCGAGGAGCGCGACGCCACCGCCGAGCAGCGGGCGCTGCGGGAGATCAACGCCGGCAGCTACGCGTTCGACGCGGTGCGGCTGCGCGACGCGCTGGGCAAGCTCTCCACCGACAACGACCAGGGCGAGGAGTACCTGACGGACGTCTTCGCCCTGCTGGTCTCCGCCGGTGAGCCGGTCGGGGTGCACGTGGCGACCGACCACGTGGAGACGCTGGGCTGCAACGACCGGGTCGAGTTGGCGGCGCTGCGCCGGCTGCTGCGCGACCGGATCAACGAGGCGTGGATGCGCACCGGGGTGAGCATCCTGGACCCGGCGACGACGTGGATCGACGTGACGGTGGCGGTGGACCGGGACGCGGTGATCGACCAGAACACGCAGCTGCGCGGCCGGACGGTGGTGGGCGCGGAGGCGGTGGTGGGCCCGGACGTGACGCTGATCGACACGGTGGTCGGGCCGGGGGCGACGGTGCTGCGCAGCCACGCCGTCGACGCCGAGGTCGGCGCGGGGGCCAGCGTCGGGCCGTACGCGTACCTGCGGCCGGCGGCGCGGCTGGCCGAGAAGGCCAAGGTCGGCACGTTCGTCGAGGTGAAGAACTCCGAGGTCGGGGCGGGCGCGAAGGTGCCGCACCTGTCGTACGTGGGTGACGCGACGATCGGGGCGCGGGCCAACATCGGCGCGGCGACGATCTTCGTGAACTACGACGGGGTGAACAAGCACCGCACGACGGTCGGGGAGGCGGCCTTCATCGGCTGCGACACCAGCCTGATCGCCCCGGTGGAGGTGGGGCCGGGCGCGTACGTCGCGGCGGGCAGCGCGATCAGCCAGAACGTGCCGCCGGGGGCGCTCGGGGTGACCCGCGCGCCGCAGCGCAGCATCGAGGGGTGGGTGGCCCGGAGGCGGGCCGGCACGGCGTCGGCGGAGGCGGCGGAGCGCGCTTTGCGGGCTGCGGCGGAGGATGCTCCTGGGGCATAGTGGGGCGCAAGGGAAGGTGAGGCAATCCACGAGGGCGCCGAGGCGGTTCGGGGGCCGCCAGGCGGGGGAGATACTGCAAACCCACTAGTCCCCGGCCCCACACCGCAGCCGGGCACACCGACCAACGGGAGCAGACGGGCCCATGGGCAGCATCGTCGCCGAAAACCGCAAGAGCCTGATGCTCTTCTCCGGACGTGGTTTCCCGGACTTGGCCAGGGAGATCGGTGAGGTCCTCGGCGTCGCGCCGACGCCCGCCGACGCGTACGAGTTCGCCAACGGTGAGATCTTCGTGCGCTTCAAGGACTCGGTACGCGGTTCGGACGCCTTCGTGGTGCAGTCCGTGACGCACGGGGTCAACACCTGGGTCATGGAGACCCTGATCATGGTGGATGCGCTGAAGCGTGGGTCGGCCAAGCGGATCACCGTGGTCCTGCCGTTCTACCCCTACTCGCGGCAGGACAAGAAGCACCGTGGCCGGGAGCCGATCTCGGCGCGGCTGGTGGCGGATCTGCTGAAGACGGCGGGGGCGAACCGCATCCTGACGGTGGACCTGCACACCGCGCAGATCCAGGGATTCTTCGACGGCCCGGTGGACCACCTGTTCGCGATGGACGTGCTGGCCGAGTACGTGGAGCGCAAGTTCGCCGGGCGGCCGATGACGGTGGTGGCGCCGGACTCGGGCCGGGTGCGGGTGGCGGAGCGGTGGACCGACCGGCTGGGCGGTTGCCCGCTGGCGTTCATCCACAAGACGCGGGATCCGTTGAAGCCGAACCAGGTGGTCGCGAACCGGGTGGTCGGTGAGGTCGAGGGCCGGGTGTGCCTGATCGTCGACGACATGATCGACACCGGTGGGACGATCGCCAAGGCCGCCGACATCCTGCGGGAGTCGGGCGCGGCGGAGATCGTGGTGGCGTCGACCCACGCGCTGCTGTCGGACCCGGCGGTCGAGCGGCTGAAGAACAGCCCGATCACCGAGGTCGTGGTGACGAACACGCTGCCGTTGCCGCCGGAGAAGCAGCTCGACAAGATCACGGTGCTGTCGATCGCGCCGCTGCTGGCCCGGGCGATCCGGGAGGTCTTCGACGACGGCTCGGTGACGACCCTCTTCGGTGGCCTGAGCTGAGGTGGGCACCCCGCGCCGGCCGCCGTCCCGGTGGCCGGCGCGGTCCGGTGTTGGGCGTTTTCACTCCTGACAGCGGGTGGGGCGGGGACTGCCGTCGGGCGCGTATTCAGCTCGGGTAGACTGTTGCGGTTGCCACGGCGAGGGTGCCCGGCGGGCCGCTGAAAAGCACCGCACGGAGGCACCGTGATCGACGCGGTGCTCCGGGCAGTCGTTCATGACGCATGAGCCCCAGCGAGCCCCCTCGCCCCAGCACCGCAAGACGACAAGCCGCCGCAGCGAAAAGCATCAGGAGTTTCCCCGTGTCCGAGGTAAAGATCAGCGCCGAGCCCCGTACCGAGTTCGGCAAGGGTGGTGCCCGTCGTACCCGCCGGGCCGGCATGGTGCCCGCCGTGCTGTACGGCCACGGCGAGAAGCCGAAGCACATCGCGCTGCCCGCGCGTGAGTTCGCCGCCGCGATCCGTAAGGGCGGCGCCAACCAGTTGTTCGCGATCGAGGTCAGCGACGGCACGCAGGTGCTGGCGCTGCCGAAGGCGATCCAGCGTGACCCGATCAAGGACAGCTTCGAGCACGTCGACCTGCTGCTGGTCCGCCGTGGCGAGAAGGTCACCGTCGAGGTCCCGGTCCAGCTGACCGGCGAGGCCGCGAAGGACACCCTGATCGTGCACGACCACGACACCCTCTCGGTGACCGCCGACGCCACCAAGGTGCCGGACCACCTGGAGGCGTCGATCGAGGGCCTGGAGGCCGGCACGCAGGTCACCGCCGCCGACGTGGAGCTGCCGTCGGGCGTCGAGCTGGCCGCCGACCCGGAGCTGCCGGTCGCCGCCGTGACCGCCGCCCCGACCGCCGAGCAGCTGGAGGCCACGCTGCCCGAGGTCGAGGCCCCCGCCGAGGAGGCCGAGGCCGGCGAGGAGACCGCCGAGGGTGCCGAGGCGCCGGCCGCCGAGGGCGAGGAGGCCCCGGCCGAGGCGAAGACCGAGGCCTGACCGGTCTGTTTTTCCGTGCGACAGGCGCCCCCGACCCCGGGGGCGCCTGTCGTCGTATCGGGACCGGGTCTGAGCTGGCCGCCGGGTGCGGCGGCGGAGCGGGAGGGGTGTGGCGTGACGGACGAGGCGGGGCCGTGGCTGGTGGTCGGCCTGGGGAACCCGGGCCGGGAGTACGCGGGCAACCGGCACAACGTGGGCTTCATGGTGGCCGAGCTGCTGGCCGCCCGGGTGAGCGGGAAGTTCGGCCGGCACCGGCGGGCGGTGGCCGAGGTGGCCGAGGGGCGGCTGGGGCTGGGCGGGCCGAAGCTGGTGCTGATGAAGCCGCTGACGTACATGAACCTCTCCGGGGGGCCGGTGGCCGGGTTGGCGCAGTTCCACAAGGTGCCGCCGGGCCGGGTGATCGCAATCCACGACGAGCTGGACATCGGCTACGGGCAGGTGCGGGTCAAGTGCGGCGGCGGCGAGGGCGGGCACAACGGGCTGCGTTCGATGTCGAAGTCGCTGGGGACGAAGGACTACGTGCGGGTGCGGTTCGGCATCGGTCGGCCGCCGGGGCGGCAGGATCCGGCCGACTACGTGCTGTCGGACTTCTCCGCCGCGGAGCGCAAGGAGCTGGAGTTCCTGGTGGACCGGGCGGCGGACGTGGTCGAGTCGGTGGTCACCCGGGGTGTGGAGCCGACCCAGAACCTGTATCACGGGGCCTGAGCCGGGCGGGGCGGCACGGCGGGCGGTCGTGCGGCCGGTAGTCTGCGCCTTTCCGGCGGACCACGGCCGGCAGGTGGGCGTGGCCGGCAGGTGGCTGCGGCCCGTGGGGCGGGTCGCGGCGAGGCGACGGGAGCGAGTGGTGGGCAGTCCTCCGATGATCGACGGCGCGTTCGCCCGGTGGCTGGCGACCCAGGCCGGGCAGGCGTTGCTGGCCGTCCGGGCCGAGCTGGGGTTCGCCGACCCGGGGGCGTTGCGGTCGGCGGGGGACAAGGTCTCGCACGACCTGATCCGCACCGAGCTGGCGAAGTGGCGGCCGGGGGACGCGGTCTGTTCGGAGGAGGACGAGGGGTCGCGGCTGGCGTGGGCGGCCGAGGTGAGCGCCGGGGCGGTGTCCCGGCTGACCGCCGACCGGGTGTGGATCGTCGACCCGTTGGACGGGACCCGGGAGTTCTCCGAGGAGGGCCGTTCGGACTGGGCGGTGCACGTGGCGCTGTGGGCGCGCACCGCGTCGACGCCGCACCGCCTGGTGGCGGGCGCGGTGGGGTTGCCGGCGCAGCACCGGGTGCTGGGCACGGACCTGCCACCGGCGTACCCGCCGATGACCCTGGAGGCGGCGACCTCGGGCGGCGGAAGGACCATCCGGTTGGCGGCCAGTCGTAGCCGTCCGCCGGTTTTCCTGACCGATCTGGCGGAGGATGTGGGCGCTCATCTGGTGCCGATGGGCTCGGCGGGGGCGAAGATCGCCGCTGTGGTGACGGGTGAGGTCGACGCGTACGTCCACGCGGGCGGCCAGTACGAGTGGGACTCGGCCGCTCCGGTGGCTGTGGCGACGGCCACCGGCCTGCATGCTTCCCGGATCGACGGTTCTGCGCTGAAATACAACGAGGCCGACCCGCGCCTGCCGGATCTGCTGGTCTGCCGCAAGGATCTCGCCAGCCGGTTGCTTGCAGCGCTGCAGAGGCATTCCGGGTAGCCTGAGCAGTCTTCTTCACGTGTCCGACCGGAAAGGTCTGGAATCCATGAGCGCAGCCGAGCGGATCGAGGCCGGGTCATGACCGCCCCCGCCGCGTACCAGGTCTCCCACCTCGACGCCCTGGAGGCGGAGAGCATCTTCGTGATGCGTGAGGTGGTTGCGGAGATGGAGCGGCCGGTGCTGCTCTTCTCGGGTGGTAAGGATTCGATCGTGATGTTGCGGTTGGCGCAGAAGGCGTTTGCGCCGGCGAGTGTGCCGTTTCCGGTGATGCATGTGGATACGGGGCACAACTTTCCCGAGGTCCTGGAGTATCGGGATCGTCGGGTGGCGGAGTTGGGGTTGCAGTTGATCGTGGCGTCGGTGCCGGAGGCGTTGGCGCGGGGGTTGGTGCGGGAGTCCGGGGACGGGATGCGGAACCGGATCCAGACGCCGGTGTTGTTGGACGCGGTGGAGAAGCACCGGTTCGACGCGTTGTTTGGTGGGGCGCGGCGGGATGAGGAGAAGGCGCGGGCGAAGGAGCGGGTGTTCTCGTTCCGGGACGAGTTCGGGCAGTGGGATCCGAAGAACCAGCGGCCGGAGTTGTGGTCGTTGTACAACGGTCGGCATCATCCGGGTGAGTCGATCCGGGTGTTCCCGTTGTCGAACTGGACCGAGTTGGATGTGTGGCACTACATCGCGCGGGAGCGGATTCCGTTGCCGTCGATCTATTTCGCGCATGAGCGTGAGGTGGTGGAGCGGGACGGGATGTTGTATGCGGTGAACGAGTTCTTCACCCCTCGGGCGGGTGAGGAGCGGTTCGTGGAGGTGGTGCGGTACCGGACGGTGGGGGATGCGTCGTGCACGGCGGCGGTGCGGTCGGATGCCGACACGGTGGCGGCGGTGATCGAGGAGGTGGCCGCGACGCGGGTCACCGAGCGGGGTGCGACGCGGGGCGACGACCGGGTCAGTGAGGCCGCGATGGAGGACCGTAAGCGGGAGGGCTACTTCTGATGAGCATCGACATGGCGCCGGTCGAGGTGGAGGCGCGGCCGATGGACCTGTTGCGGTTCGCGACGGCCGGGAGTGTGGACGACGGTAAGTCGACGTTGATCGGCCGGTTGTTGTATGACACGAAGTCGTTGTTCACCGATCAGTTGGCGGCGGTGGAGGCGGTGTCGGCGGCGCGGGGGGACGAGTACACGAACCTGGCGTTGTTGACCGACGGGTTGCGGGCGGAGCGGGAGCAGGGCATCACGATCGATGTGGCGTACCGGTACTTCGCGACGCCGCGGCGGAAGTTCATCATCGCGGACACGCCGGGTCATATTCAGTACACGCGGAACATGGTGACGGGGGCGTCGACGGCGGACCTGGCGTTGATCCTGGTGGACGCGCGCAAGGGCCTCGTGGAGCAGTCGCGGCGGCATGCGTTCCTGTGTTCGTTGTTGCGGGTGCCGCATCTGGTGTTGTGTGTGAACAAGATGGACCTGGTCGACTTCGACCGGGAGGTGTTCGAGGCGATCGCGGACGAGTTCACGGCGTTCGCGGCGAAGCTGGACGTGCCGGACCTGACGGTGGTGCCGGTGTCGGCGCTGCGGGGGGACAACATCGTGTCCCGGTCGGAGGACATGCCGTGGTATGAGGGGCCGTCGTTGCTGCACCACCTGGAGCGGGTGCACATCGCCTCGGACCGCAACCTGCAGGACGTGCGGTTCCCGGTGCAGTACGTGATCCGGCCGCAGTCGACCACGGTGACCGACTACCGGGGGTACGCCGGTCAGGTCGCCTCGGGGGTGTTGAAGGCCGGTGACGAGGTGATGGTGCTGCCGTCGGGGTTCACCTCCCGCATCGCCGCGGTCGAGACCGCCGACGGGCCGGTGGAGGAGGCGTTCCCCCCGATGTCGGTCACCGTGCGGCTGGAAGACGAGATCGACATCTCCCGTGGGGACATGATCTGCCGGCCGCACAACGCCCCGGCGGTGGCGCAGGACATCGAGGCGATGGTCTGCTGGATGGACGAGACCCGCCCGCTGACCGTCGGCGGCCGCTACGCCATCAAGCACACCACCCGCTCCGCGCGGGCGATCGTGCGGGGCCTGCACTACCGCCTCGACATCAACTCCCTGCACCGCGACGAAACCGCCACCGAACTCAAGCTCAACGAGATCGGCCGGGTGCGGCTGCGCACCACGATCCCGCTGCTGGCGGACGAGTACCGCCGCAACCGCACGACGGGCGGCTTCGTGATCATCGACGAGGCCACCAACCGCACCGTCGGCGCGGGCATGATCGTCGAGGCCGCCTGAGCCTCTTCCCGGCCCCCGCCGGTGCCCGGCCGACGCCCACCCGGCGTTGTTAACAGGGGCCCCTTGCTATGCAGAATGCGTTAACAAGGGGCCCTTCCTTACAAGCGGTGGGCGCCGGGGGCCGGGGTGGCCAGGTGGAAGCCGGGGGCGCGGAAGCCGCGCTCGGCGTACCGGGTCGTGACGGAGTCGGCCACCGCGTCGGCGCGGTCGGCGTCGACCAGGGCGAGGACGCAGCCGCCGAAGCCGCCGCCGGTCATCCGTGCCCCGTACGCCCCGGCCGCGAGGGCCGCCTCGACCGCCGTGTCGACCTCCGGCACGGTGATCTCGAAGTCGTCGCGCATCGACGCGTGGGAGGCGGTCAGCAGGGGCCCGATGTCGCGTACCCGGCCGGCGCGCAGCAGCGCCACGGCGTCGAGCACCCGCTGGTCCTCGGTGACGACGTGCCGGACGCGGCGGCGGGTCTCGTCGTCGTCGAGCCGGGCGAGGGCGTCGTCGAGGTCGGCGGCGGCCACGTCGCGCAGGGCGGGCACCCCGAGCAGCCCGGCGGCCTTCTCGCAGGCGGCGCGGCGGGAGGCGTACTCGCCGTCGGCGTGCCGGTGCGGGGCCCGGCTGTCGATCACCAGCACGGCCAGCCCGGCGGCGGCCAGGTCGAACGGGATGTGCTCGACGGCCTCGGTGCGGCAGTCGAGGAAGAGGGCGTGGCCGGCGCGGCAGCGGATCGCCGCGGACTGGTCCATGATCCCGGTGGGCGCGCCGACGTAGGCGTTCTCGGCCCGTTGGGCGAGCCGGGGCCGCCCCTCGGCCGGCAGGTCCAGCCCGCCGAGGTCGACGAGGGCGGCCAGCACGGCGGCCTCCAGCGCGGCCGACGACGACAGCCCGGAGCCGAGCGGCACGTCGGAGGCGACGGCCAGCCGCGCCCCGGGCACCCGGTGGCCGGCCTCGCGCAGCGCCCACACCACCCCGGCGACGTACGCGGCCCAGCCGGCGACCCGGCCGGGGGCGGCCACCTCGTCGACGCCGAACCCGACCTGCTCGCCGGTGAGCTCCGACCAGACCGTCCAGCGGTCGCCGTCGTCGGGAGCGGCGGCGACCACGGTACGCAGCGGCAGCGCGAACGGCAGTACGAAGCCGTCGTTGTAGTCGGTGTGCTCGCCGATCAGGTTGACCCGTCCGGGTGCCGCCCAGCGGCCGGCGGCGGGTGCGCCGTAGCGCTGGCGGAAGCCGGCGGCGGCCCGGTCGGCGACGTCCCCGACCGGCGCGGGAGCGACCTCCCCGGCCGGCGCGGGGGCGGCGGCGTCGGCCGCCGGGGGCGAGGGGTGCGCGGGGTCGGTCACGGGCGCTCCAGGATGTGCGTGCGGTAGAAGGCCCAGGCGTCGCCGACCATGTCGTGCAGGGTCGGCTTCTCGGGCGTCCAGCCCAGCTCCTCGCGGGCCAGGGCGGAGGAGGCGACCAGCTCGGCCGGGTCGCCCTCGCGGCGCGGGGCCACCTCGACCGGCAGCGGCCGGCCGGTGACCTCGCGGACCACGTCGACGACCTGCCGGTTGGTGAACCCGGCGCCGTTGCCCAGGTTGTAGACGCGGTGCCGGCCGGGCACGGCGGCGGTGAGCGCCAGCAGGTGGGCGCGGGCCAGGTCCTCGACGTGGATGTAGTCGCGCACGCAGGTGCCGTCGACGGTGGGGTAGTCGTCGCCGAAGAGCTGGAGCTTCTCCCGTCGGCCGGCGGCGACGTCGAGGGCGATCGGGATGAGGTGGGTCTCCGGGTCGTGCCGCTCGCCGATGGCGACGTCGCCGCGCAGGTACGCCCCGGCGACGTTGAAGTAGCGCAGGGACACGGCGGCCAGGTCGTGCCCGATCGCCTCGGAGGTGAGCGCCATGTCCACGGCCAGCTTGGTGGCCCCGTACGTGTTGGTGGGGGCCTTGACGGCGGTCTCCGGGATGGGCAGCTCGGTCGGGTTGCCGTAGACGGCGGCGGTGGAGGAGAAGACCATCCGGGGCACCCGCGCGGCCCGGACGGCGTCGATCAGGGCGAGCGAGCCGACCGTGTTGTTCTGCCAGTACAGCTCCGGGCGGACCATGGACTCGCCGGCGGCGATGAGGGCGGCGAAGTGCAGCACCCCGTCGAAGCCCGCCTCGGGGGTGAGCACCCGGGCCGCCTCGTGGATGGGCGCGTCGACCCAGGTGGCGTCCGGGGCGAGCGCCTCGCGGTGCCCGGTGCGCAGGTCGTCGAGGACGACGACCTCGTGGCCGGCGTCGACCAGCATCCGGGTCACCACGCTGCCGATGTAGCCGGCGCCGCCGGTGACGAGCAGTTTCACGTCGGGGTCCTCCTGCCTGGCCGCGCCTCGCCGCGGCCGTCCGCGCCCACCCTACGGCGGCCGGCTGTGGCCGCGCCCGGCGTCGCCGCACCGCCATTCCACCACAATCTTTCAGGACTGAACAGATACGCACACCGTCACTCCGGGTGGACGACCTGTGCCGAAGCGTCGCGGGCCCTACGATGAGTTGTCATGCGGGAAGCGGGTGGTCCCGGGCTCCGCCGGCGACCGGTGGGGCGGCTCCGACGCGAACCGGGCCCCCTGGCCCGCGCCGTCGCCCGGCTGGTGGTCCGGGCCGCCGACGGCGCGACCCGGCTGGTCACCGACCTGCTCGGGGCGAGCCCCGCCGCCGGCCGGGAGCGGATCAGCGAGGCCGAGCTGCGGGACCTGGTCGCCGCCAGCACCGTCCTCGACGCCGACGAGCGGCGGATCATCGACGAGGTGCTGGCCGCCGGGGCGAGCCTGGTCCGCGAGGTGATGATGCCCCGCACCGAGGTCGTGTTCCTGTCGGTCGCGATGACCGTCGCCGAGGCGGAGCGGCTGGTCCGGGCCGAGACGCACCGCCGCTACCCGGTCGTCGACGGCACCCACGACGACGTGGTCGGCTTCGTGCACCTGCGCGACGTGCTGCTGCGCCCCGACCTCGACCCGGGCACCACCGTCGGCGAGCTGACCCGGGAGGTCAAGCGGCTGCCCGGCAGCAAGCGGGTGCTGGCCGCGCTGACCGAGATGCGCCGCGAGGGCCACCACCTCGCGGTGGTGGTCGACGAGTACGGCGGCACCGCCGGCATCGTCACCTGCGAGGACCTGATCGAGGAGCTGGTCGGCGAGATCCACGACGAGCACGACGGCGACCCCGAGCCGGAGCCGACCGGCCTGCCCACGGTGGTCGACGGCCGACTCAACCTCGCCGACTTCGCCGAGCGCACCGGGCTGCGGCTGGCCGCCGGCCCGTACGAGACGGCCGGCGGGTACGTGATGGCCGCGCTGGGCCGGCTGCCGGTGGTGGGGGACGAGGTGCCGGTGGCCCCGCCGGCGGCGGACGGCGGCGACCGGGACCCGGACGACCCGCCCGGCGGGTGGCTGCTGCGGGTGCTGGCGCTGGAGGGCCGCCGGGTGTCCCGGCTCGCGGTCTCCGTGGTGCGCCTGCCCGAGCCGCGACGCGAGGTCACCGGCCCGCTGGCGGCGGCGGAGAGCCGACCCGCCGGCCCGTCATGACGGACGCCGGGGGTTGCTGACAGAATGCCGGCATGTCCGACGTACCCGCCCGCCCCCGCGTGTTCTCCGGCATCCAGCCGACGGCCGACTCGTTCCACCTCGGCAACTATCTGGGCGCGGTGCGGCACTGGGTGGCGTTGCAGGACACCCACGACGCGTTCTACTGCGTGGTCGACCTGCACGCCATCACGGCCGGGCACGACCCCAAGGTGCTGCGGCAGCGCACCCGGGTGGCCGCCGCGCAGCTCTTCGCCGTCGGCCTGGACCCGGAGCGCAGCACGCTGTTCGTCCAGTCGCAGGTGCCCGAGCACTCGCAGCTCGCCTGGGTGCTGGGCTGCATCACCGGCTTCGGCGAGGCCAGCCGGATGACCCAGTTCAAGGACAAGTCGCAGAAGCAGGGCAGCGAGCGCTCCAGCGTCGGCCTGTTCACCTACCCGATCCTCCAGGCCGCCGACATCCTGCTCTACCAGGCGCACGCCGTCCCGGTCGGCGAGGACCAGCGGCAGCACCTGGAGCTGTCCCGCGACCTGGCGCAGCGGTTCAACTCGCAGTTCGGCAAGACGTTCGTCGTGCCCGCGCCGCACATCGTCAAGGACACCGCGAAGATCACCGACCTACAGGACCCGACGGCCAAGATGTCGAAGTCGTCGTCCTCGCCGACCGGCATCATCGACCTGCTGGAAGACCCGGCCCGCTCGGCCAAGAAGATCCGCTCGGCGGTCACCGACACCGGCCGGGAGATCGTCTTCGACGCCGAGACCAAGCCGGGCGTGTCCAACCTGCTCACGATCTACTCCGCGCTGACCGGCCGCAGCGTCGACGACCTGGTCGCCGCGTACGCGGGGCGGGGCTACGGCGACCTGAAGAAGGACCTGGGCGAGGTGGTCCGGGAGTTCGTCACGCCGATCCAGGAGCGCACCCGGGCCTACCTCGACGACCCGGCGCAGCTCGACAAGCTGCTCGCGGCCGGCGCGGAGAAGGCCCGCGCGGTCGCCTCGGCGACGCTGCACGAGACGTACGAGCGGGTCGGGTTCCTCCCGCCGGTCCGCCTCGGCTGACCGCCCGGCGCGACGGGTGCGGGTGGAGACGGGCGGGTCGGTGGCCGGAGGGGTGGCGCGGAGCGTGGATCGCAGGGACGGGGCGCCGCAGGCCGGCGACACCATCCAGATCGGGATCGCGGTGGACATCCCGGAGCCGTGGGGCGGCCTGCTCACCCGGCGGCGGGTCGAGGCCGGCGACCCCCTCGTGGTGCCCGCGCACGTGACGCTGCTCGGGCCCACCGAGATCCCGACGGCGGCGCTGCCGGCGGTCGAGCGGCACCTCGCCGGGGTGGCCGCCACGCACCTGCCGTTCACCCTGCACCTGCGGGGCACCGGCACGTTCCGCCCGGTGACGCAGGTGGTGTTCGTGGCGGTGGCCGCCGGGATCAGCGAGTGCGAGCTGCTCGCCGCCGCGATCAACTCGGCCCCCGAGCTGCACCGGGAGGCCCGCTTCCCCTACCACCCGCACGTCACGGTGGCCCAGGACGTCGCGCCGGAGGCGCTGGACCGGGCGTACGAGGACCTGGCCGACTTCTCGGCGATGTTCGAGGTCGACTCGTTCACGCTCTTCTCGCACAGCGGTCAGACCCGGTGGCAGCCGCGCCGGGACTTCCTGCTCGGCGTGTCCTGAGCCGGCGACGCTCTCCCGTGCGGGCGGCGGATCGGCGAGGATGACGGCGTGGAGGTCTTCGGGCGGATCGAGGCCGGCATCGACCGGCGGGTGAGCGCGGCGCGTCGCCGGTCGCGGACCTTCGACCACCTGTGGCGGGCCGGCAACCTCTACGCGGAGGTGCTCGGCGGGCGGCTGGCGGCGGCGATCGCCTACTACGGCTTCTTCGCGGTCTTCGCGCTGGCCCTGGTCGCGTACTCGATCTTCGGGGCGATCCTGGAGGACAACGACGAGGTCAGCGACGCGGCGGCCGGCTTCCTCAAGGAGAACCTCCCCTTCCTCGACCCGGCGCAGATCGCCCAGAGCAGCAACACGGTCGGGGTGGTGGGCCTGGTCATCCTGGTCTTCACCGGGATCGGCTGGGTGGAGGCGATCCGCTCGTCGCAGCGGCTGATGTACGGGCTCAACCAGCAGCCCGGCAACCTGGTGGTGCGCCGGCTGGTCGACCTGGGCGTCCTGGTGGGGGTGTTCGTCCTGCTCGGCCTGTCGGTGGCCGCCGTGGACGCGCTGGAGTCGCTGCTGCGCTTCCTGCTGCGCAGCACCGGCTCGGTGGGGCTGACCGTGATCAGTGCCGTGCTCAGCGTGCTGGTCAACGCGGTGCTGGCCGCCGCCCTGCTGGTGGCGGTGCCCCGGCTGCGGATGAGCCGCCGCCGGCTGCGCCCGGTGGTGTTCGCCGTGGCGGTGGGCATCACCCTGCTCAACACGGTCGGGCGGTTCTACGTGGTGCGCACCGAGCGGAACCCGGCGTACACGGTGGTGGCGGGGGCGGTCGGCCTGCTGCTCTACCTCTACCTGCTCAACCAGCTCGTGCTGTTCGGCGCGGCGCTCGCCGCGACCAGCCCGTACGGCCGGGTGGTGGACCTGGCCGAGGGGGCGGCGCCGGCCGACCTCGACGCGGAGGCCGACGCCGACACCGGTCCGGGCACGCCCGGCGGGGCGGGATGACCCGCGCAACGTTCGGCTGATTCGGGCGGATGCCCCACCCGGGAACGTGAGGGCCGGGCCATGATGGGCGCGTGGGCGCACTCGTGACGTTGGACCTGCCGGACGACTCGCCGATGCTCGGCCTGCCGTGGATCATCACGTTCGGCCCGCTCGACGACGTCGACGAGTGGGAGCCGGTGGTCTGCGGCCCCTACGAGCGCCCGCACGCGCTGGCCCTCGCCGAGTCGGTGGTGGCCGAGGAACAGCTCATGGCCGTGGTGGAGCCCCTGGTGCCCGCCCTGTCGCCCGACGAGATCCGCGGCGAGATCGCCGCCGCCCGCATCGCCGCCTCCGACGAGGCGGCCCGGATCGAGGCGTCCGACCTCTACGGCGACTTCGACGACGTGATCGACGACGAGCTGGAGGCCGCCGCCGAGGCGGCCGGGGAGCCGGCCGGGCCCCGTCCCGCGCCCGCCGAGGCCGAGCTGCGGGCCGGCTTCGCCCGCATCGCCAAGCTGCTCACCGAGAAGGGGAGCTGAGCCGGCCGTCGGCCCGGTGGCGGGCCCCCGGCGCCCTGCCGCTCAGTGCGTGCCGCCCAGGTTGAGCACGACCACCCCGGCGATGACGAGCGCCACGCCGACGACCTTCGTCACGCTGAGCGGCTCGCCGAGGAAGGCGGCCCCGACCGCGACGATCGCCGCCGTGCCCAGCCCGGACCACATCGCGTACGCGACGCCGACCGGGATGTCCCGCACCGCGAGCGAGAGCAGCCCGAACGCCGCCAGGTAGGCAACCGCCAGCCCGAGCGTCGGCCACAGCCGGGTGAACCCGTGCGTCGCCTTGAGCAGGCTCGTCCCGACCACCTCGGACGCGATCGCGAGCACCAGGAACAGATACGCCATGCGGCGATTGTCCCCGCGCCGGTCGCGGGAGACCCCGCGCCGTCCCGGACGGACGTCGGCGCCCCGTGGAGCGGAACTCCACGGGGCGCCGACGCCACCTTCACCCCCCACCACAAGGGGTCGGCTGCCCTGGCCGCCCGTCGGCGCGCGGCACGACGGACGACCAGGGGTCCAGGGCGGGCTGTACCCGGCTCAGCGCCGTTCGAACCACGCGGCGGCGTCGACCGGCAGGACGTGCCCCGTGCCCTGCCCGGTCAGCTCCGCGCTGGCCACGACCGGCTCGCCGTACCCGTCGATCCGCACCGGCGCGTCGCTGAGGTTGACCACGCAGGTCAGCTCCGCGCCGCCGCCGGTGCGACGGAACGCGAGCACGCCGGGGCCGGTCGACTCCAGCCAGGTCACGCCGTCGGCGTCGCGGGCGAGCGCCGGGTGGGTGCGCCGGGCCCGCAGCGCCGCGCGGTAGAGCTCCAGGGTCGAGCCGGGCGTGCCCGCCTGGGCGGCGACCGAGAGGGCGGCCCAGGTGGCGGGGGCCGGCAGCCAGCTCAGCTCGCTGCCGGCCGGCCCGAAGCCGTACGGGGCCAGCTCGCCGCTCCACGGGATCGGCACCCGGCAGCCGTCCCGGCTCTCGCCGGTGCGCAGGAACGACGGGTCCTGACGCAGCTCGTCGGGCAGGTCGAGCACCTCCGGCAGGCCCAGCTCCTCGCCCTGGTAGAGGTAGGCGCAGCCGGGCAGCGCGAGCATCAGCAGGCTGGCCGCGCGGGCCCGGCGCAGGCCGACCTCGCCGTCGCCGTAGCGGGTGACGTGCCGCTGCTTGTCGTGGTTGGACAGCACCCAGGTGGTCGGCGCGCCGACGATGGTCGCCTCGGCCAGCGCGGTGTCGATCACCTTGCGGAACGAGTCGGCCGACCAGGTGGCGTCGAGGAAGTCGAAGCTGAACGCCTGGTGCAGCTCGTCGGGCCCGATGTAGCGGGCCAGCCGCTGCGGCGTCTCGGCCCACGCCTCGGCCACGGCCATCCGGCCGCCGGGGTAGCTGTCCAGGATCGGTCGCCAGGCCCGGTAGATCTCGTGCACCTCGTCCTGGTCGAAGTACGGCAGCCGGCCCTTGCCGAGCAGCTCGGACTGGCGTCGGCCGCCGGTCATCGAGTTGAAGCCGACGTCGGGCAGCCCTTCGGCCTTGATCATGCCGTGGGCCACGTCGATGCGGAACCCGTCGACGCCCCGGTCGAGCCAGAAGCGCAGCACGTCCTCGAATTCGGCGCGCACCTCGGGGTGCCGCCAGTTGAGGTCGGGCTGGGCCGGGTCGAACAGGTGGAGGTACCACTGGCCGTCGGGCACCCGGGTCCAGGCCGGTCCGCCGAAGATGCTCTCCCAGTCGTTGGGTGGCAGCTCGCCGTGCCTGCCCCGGCCCTCGGCGAACAGGTAGCGGGCCCGCTCCGGGGAGCCGGGGGCGGCGGCGAGCGCGGCGACGAACCACGGGTGCGCGCTGGAGGTGTGGTTGGGCACGATGTCGACGATGATCCGCAGGCCGAGCGCGTGCGCGTCGGTGATCATGTGGTCGAAGTCGGTCAGGGTGCCGAACATGGGGTCGACGTCGCGGTAGTCGGCCACGTCGTAGCCGCCGTCAACCATCGGCGAGGTGTAGAAGGGGGTCAGCCAGAGCGCGTCGACCCCGAGGTCCCGCAGGTACGGCAGCCGCTCCCGGATGCCCTGGAGGTCGCCGACGCCGTCGCCGTTGGAGTCGGCGAAGCTGCGGACGTAGACCTGGTAGACGACCGCGGAGCGCCACCAGTCGTCGTCGGAGGTCAGCGGCGTGGGGGTGCTGGCGGTCATGGGTGGCGATCCCCGTTCTGTGGCGCGGGACGGCGTGGGTGCGGGGCACGGCGGTGTGCCTCCGGTGGTCAGAGCAGAATGCCGTCCCGCTGCTGCAAGAGTCAAGCAGGGCTTGCGCAAGAAATGACGGCGGTCAGCCGGCGCTCCTGGCCAGCGCGGCGGCGGGCTGCCGCGCGGCCGGCTGCCGGACGACCGCCGTGGAGCCGCGCACCACCAGCTCGGGCCGGAACAGGTACTCCGAGTGCGGGGCGGCGTGCCCGTTGATCTCGTCGACCAGGGCCCGGACGGCGGCCACCGCCATGGCGGCCACCGGCTGGCGCATCGTCGTCAGCGGCGGGTCGGTGAAGGCCATCAGCGGCGAGTCGTCGTACCCGACCACGGACAGGTCGCCGGGGACGGACAGGCCGCGCTGGCGGGCGGCCCGGATCGCGCCGAGGGCCATCAGGTCGGAGCCGCACACCACGCCGGTCACGCCGCGCTCCAGCAGCCGCCCCGCGGCGGCCTCGCCGCCCTCCACGCCGAACAGGGTCAGCTCGGCCAGCTCGGCCAGCTCGGCCTCGGGCAGGCCCGCCAGGCGCGCCATGGCGGCCCGCCAGCCGGCGACCCGGCGCTGCACGGGGACGAACCGGTCCGGGCCGGTGATCAGCCCGATCCGCCGGTGCCCGAGGGCGACCAGGTGGGCGACGGCCAGCTCGGTCGCCTCCCGGTCGTCGCAGGAGACGAAGGGCGCGGCGATCCCGGGGACGTACCCGTTGATCATGACGACGGGCAGCGGCCGGGCGATCAGCGCGCGGTACCGGTCGTGGTTGGCGGCGGTGTCGGCGTGCAGGCCGGAGACGAAGACGATGCCGGAGACCTGGCGGTCGAGCAGCATCTCGACGTACTCGTCCTCGGTGACGCCGCCCGGGGTCTGGGTGCACAGCACCGGCGTGAAGCCGCTCTGCGCCAGGGTCGACTCGATCACCTGGGCGAACGCCGGGAAGATCGGGTTGTCCAGCTCCGGCACCACCAGGCCGACGAGGCCGGCGCTGCGCTTGCGCAGCCGGGCCGGGCGCTCGTAGCCGAGGACGTCGAGGGCGGTGAGGACGGCCTGCCGGGTCTCCGGGGCCACGCCGGGGCGGTCGTTGAGCACCCGCGACACCGTGGCCTCGCTGACTTCGGCCTGTTGGGCGATGTCGGACAGTCGAGCGCGCATGGCGGCACTTTAGCTCACGGGCAAGTTCTTGCGTACCTTTCTGCAAGCCCTTCCATCATCCGCAACCTCTTGCTAACGTCCCGGCAACACGCGAGAGCAGCGGCGCAGCATCCCCGCGCCGGTTGGCAAGAACTTACAGAGGTTCCCACTGGCGGGCCGTCCTTCCCCCGGCGGACCGCCATGACGACAGGAGTACCGATGCGCATCCGTACCGCGGGTGTGGTCGCCGTCCTCGGCCTGGCGCTGGCCGCCTCCGGCTGCGGTGGCGGCGACGACGACAGCAGCGCGCCGGCCGCGAAGGAGTCCGCCGGCGCCACCGGCGGGAAGCTGGTGATCTGGGCCGACGACAAGCGGACCGCCGCCCTGAAGCCGTTCGCCGAGAAGTTCGGGCAGGAGAACGGCGTGACCGTCGAGGTACAGGCCGTCTCGAAGGACCTGCAGACCAACTTCGTCACCGCCTCCCAGCAGGGCAGCGGCCCCGACGTGGTGGTCGGCGCGCACGACTGGATCGGCAACCTGGTCCAGAACGGCGCCATCGACCCGGTGCAGCTCGCCGCCGACCAGAAGAGCGGCTTCAACGAGACCGCCGTCAAGGCCGTCACCTTCAACGGCCAGCTCTACGGCGTGCCGTACGCCATGGAGAACCTGGCGCTGATCCGCAACACCGAGCTGGCCCCGGAGGCCCCGAAGACGATCGAGGACCTGGTCGCCGCCGGCAAGAAGCTCAAGGCCGACAAGAAGGCCAGCGAGATCCTCTGCCTCCAGTCCGGCCAGAACGGCGACGCGTACCACATCTACCCGCTGTACACCTCGGCCGGCGGCTACCTCTTCGGCACCGCCGCCAACGGCGACTACGACCCGAAGGACCTGGGCGTGGGCAAGCCGGAGTCGATCGCCGCGTTCCAGAAGATCGCGAAGCTCGGCGAGAAGGGCGAGGGCGCGCTCAAGCGCTCCATCACCGGCGAGAACTCGATCGCCACCTTCACCGGCAAGAAGTGCGCCTTCCTGGTCTCCGGGCCGTGGGCCATCGCCGACGCCAAGAAGGCCAACATCTCCTACGACATCTCCCCGGTCCCCGGCTTCGCCGGCGGCAAGGAGGCGCAGCCGTTCGTGGGCGTCCAGGCGTTCTACGTGGCCGCCAAGGGCAAGAACAAGGCCCTGGCCCAGGAGTTCGTGGCGAACTACACCACCACGCCGGAACTGGCCGTGGCCCTCTACAACGCCGAGCCGCGACCGCCGGCGCTGACCGCCGCGCTCGACCAGGTCAAGGGCAGCGACCCTGACCTGGCCAAGTTCACCGAGGCCGGCAAGAACGGCCAGGTGCTCCCCGCGATCCCGGCCATGGCCGCGATCTGGGACCCGTTCGGCAAGGCCGAGGCCGCGATCATCGGCGGCGCCGACCCGGCCAAGACGATCACCGCGGCCGGCAAGACGATCTCCGGCCAGATCAAGTAATGAGCACGAAGCTGTCCGGCCCGGGGTCCACGCGGACCCCGGGCCGGGGGCCCGTCGGCCCCGGGCTCCCGCGCACCGCGCGCCACCACGCGCCGGTCACCGCGACCGGCCTCGTCGTCAAGGTGATCCTGCTCGGCCTCGTGGCCGGGATCGCGATCTGGGCGGCCTTCCCGCTCGTCGAGGCCGAGAAGTGGGTCGGGCTGGCCCTGCTCGCGGCCACCACCGCCGGCCTGTTCTACCTCTACCTCACCCCCCGGCACATCCCCGCCAAGTACCTGGTCCCCGGCACGCTCTTCCTGATCGCCTTCCAGGTCTTCCCGGTGCTCTACACCGCCAGCACCGCCTTCACGAACTTCGGCGACGGCCACCGGGGCAGCAAGGACGAGGCCGTCGTCGCGATCCAGAGCTCCTCGGTGCAGCAGGTCCCCGGCTCCACCGAGTACGCCCTGTCCGTCGCCACCGCGGGCGACCCCGCCACCGGCGCGCTGGTCTTCCTGGTCACCGACCCGGCCACCGGCGTCGTCTCCGCCGGGGACGCCGACGGGCTGCGCCGGCTCGACCCGGCCGACGTCACCGTCGGCTCGGGCGGCAAGGTCACCGCCGCCGACGGCTACACCGTGCTCAACTTCGGCCAGGCCAGCGCCCGCAGCCAGGAGATCACCGACCTGGTGGTGCCCACGGCCGGGGGCGCGCTGCGCTCGTCCGGCCTGTCCCGCGCCTACGAGGGCCGGGCGATCCGGGCGTACGACGCCGGGTGCGACTGCGTCACCGACAGCGAGAGCGGCAAGCGGTGGACCGCCGACGAGGCGACCGGGTCGTTCGTCGCCGCCGACGGGGAGCGCCTCGCCCAGGGCTGGAAGGTCAACGTCGGGCTGGAGAACTTCTCCCGGGTGCTCACCGACCCGAACATCTCCGGGCCGTTCTTCGGCACCCTGCTGTGGAACTTCGCCTTCGCGATCGGCTCCACCGGGTTCACCTTCGGACTCGGCATGGCCATCGCGCTGGCCCTGCACTCGCCCCGGATGCGCGGCACCAACCTCTACCGGGTGCTGCTGATCCTGCCGTACGCGATGCCGTCGTTCGCGATGCTGCTGGTCTGGCGGGACATGTTCAACACCGACTTCGGCCTGGTGAACAACCTGTTCGGCCTCGGCGTCGACTGGTTCGGCGAGGCCTGGTCGGCGCGGGCGGCGGTGCTGCTCGTGCAGCTCTGGCTGGGCTACCCGTACATGTTCCTGGTCGCCACCGGCGCGCTCCAGGCCATCCCCAAGGAGCTGACCGAGGCCACCTCCGTCGACGGCGCGTCGCCCTGGCAGTCGTTCCGCGCGGTCACCCTGCCGCTGCTGCTCGTCGCGCTGTCGCCGCTGCTGATCGCGTCGTTCGCGTACAACTTCAACAACATCAACGCGGTCTGGCTGACCACCGAGGGCGGCCCGTTCCCGGCGGACAACCCGCGCAACGGGGCGACCGACCTGCTGATCACCTACACGTACCGGCTGGCCTTCGGCGCGCAGGGCGCGGAGTTCGGCATGGCGGCGGCGGTGTCGATCTTCATCTTCGCGATCGTGGCGACGGTGTCGGCGATCAGCTTCCGCAACACCCGCAAGCAGGAGGAGGTCTACTCGTGACCACCTACGCGCACCCCCCAGCCGCCGACCGCAGGGCCGCCGGACGGCGGCGCCACCGCTGGCTGGCCCAGGTCGGCTGGCGGCACGTCGTCGGGGTGCTGGCCGTGGCGTTCAGCCTCTTCCCGATCCTGTTCGTGCTCTCGGCCGCGCTCAACCCGCTCGGCACGCTCTCGTCGACCTCCCTCGTGCCGACCGGCGGGGTGTCGGGCGAGAACTTCGCCGACCTGTTCGCCGACACGGCGTTCGGGCACTGGTTCGTCAACTCGCTGCTGATCGCCGGGCTGGCCAGCCTCGTGTCGATCTTCCTGTCCTCGCTGGCGGCGTACGCGTTCTCCCGGATGCGCTTCGCCGGCCGCCGGGTCGGGCTGCTCACCCTGCTGCTGATCCAGATGTTCCCGCAGTTCCTGGCGATCGTGGCGATCTTCCTGATCTTCACCACGGTCACCGACCTCTGGCCGGCGATCGGCTTCAACACCCCGTGGGGCCTGTTCCTGCTCTACATGGGCGGCGCGCTCGGCGTGAACACCTGGCTGATGAAGGGCTTCTTCGACACGCTGCCCCGGGAACTGGACGAGTCGGCCACGATGGACGGCGCGTCGCACGCCCAGGTCTTCTTCCGGATCATGCTGCCGCTGGTGGCGCCGATCCTGGCGGTGACCGCCCTGCTGTCGTTCATCGGCACGATCAACGAGTTCATGATCGCCAACGTGTTCCTGACCGACACCGAGTCGAAGACCCTCGCCGTCGGGATGTTCGGGCTGGTCGCCGGCGAGCGGAACAACAACTTCGGGATGTTCGCCGCGGGCACCCTGCTCACCGCCGTCCCCACCGTGCTGGTCTTCCAGCTCCTCCAGCGGTACATCGTCTCCGGCCTCACCGCCGGAGCGGTCAAGGGCTGAGCCTCCTCGGCTCACGCTGCGGCAAGGGCGTCGTGTCGACGTACACCGGAGCGGTTTCCGGGCGGACCGCCGCGGTCGGGTGACCGGCCGCGGCGGGTGCCCGCCCACTCCCCGTCGAACCGACCCGAAAGGCCGCGCCATGTCCCCGCGCCGCACCGTCTCCCCGGACCGCACCGCCGTCCCTGGCCGCACCGTCTCCCTGAGCCCGCACCACGACGGCTCCGCCACCTACGTCCCCGAGCAGGAACCCGCCCTCGGGCAGACCGTCCCCGTCTTCGTCCGGGTCCCCGTCGGTGCCGACGTGCGCGCCGTGCACGTGCGCAGCACCCCCGACGGCGAGCCGCGCTTCGCCGAGGCCGTCGTCGACCGCCGCACCGGCGCCGACGTCTGGTGGCGCGCCGACGTCGAGGTACGCAACCCGGTCAGCAACTACCGGTTCATGCTCACCGACGCCCGGGGCGACTACCGCTGGCTCACCGCCGCCGGCCTCGCCGACCACGACGTGCCCGACCACGGCGACTTCAAGCTGGTCACCCACGCCCCGCCGCCGGCCTGGGCCCGCGACGCGGTGATCTACCAGATCTTCCCCGACCGGTTCGCCCGCTCCGCCGCCGCAGATGGCCGCGCCGCCCCCGACTGGGCCGTCCCCTGCGACTGGGACACGCCCGTCGTCGGGCGCGGCCCGCAGACCCCCCGCCAGTTCTACGGCGGCGACCTCGACGGCATCGCCGAGCGGCTCGACCACCTCGACCGGCTCGGCGTCGACACCGTCTACCTCACCCCGATCTTCCCGGCCCGCTCCAACCACCGCTACGACGCGGCCAGCTTCGACACCGTCGACCCGCTGCTCGGCGGCGACGCCGCGCTCGCCCGGCTCGCCGACGCGGTGCACGCCCGGGGCTGGCGGCTGCTCGGCGACATCACCAGCAACCACACCGGCGACGCCCACCACTGGTTCACCGCCGCCGTCTCCGACGTGACCGCCCCGGAACGGGAGCTGTACTACTTCGACGCCGGGACCGGTGACTACGAGTCGTGGAACGGGGTGAGGTCGCTGCCGAAGCTCAACTGGGGCAGCGCGGAGCTGCGCCGCCGCTTCGCCACCGCCGAGGACTCGCTGCTGCGCCGCTGGCTGCGCCCGCCGTACTCGCTCGACGGGTGGCGGGTCGACGTGGCGAACATGACCGGGCGGCGCGGCGCGGACGCGTACACCCACGAGGTGGCGCGGCTGCTGCGCGGGGTGGTGGCCGAGACCAGGTCCGACGGGCTGGTGCTCGCCGAGCACGGCCACGACCACACCGGCGACCTGGACCGCGACGGCTGGCACGGCACGATGAACTACGTCGGCTTCACCGACCCGGTCTGGTCCTGGCTGCGCCACGGCTCCGAGCCGGGCGGTGCCGCCCCGGCGGCGGCCGATGGCGTGGCCGCGGCGGCGCTGCCGAACTTCCTCGGCACCCCCGGCGGGGTGCGGCGGCGCGACGCGCACGCCGTGCGGGCCACCATGGACAGCTACCGGTCGCTGCTCTCCTGGCGGTCGTACGTGCACTCGTGGCAGCTCCTCGGCTCGCACGACTCGGCCCGGATCCGCACCGTGGTCGGCGACGCCGCCCGGCAGGAGGTGGCCGCCGGGCTGCTCGTCGCCATGCCGGGGACCCCGGTCGTCTTCGCCGGGGACGAGCTGGGGCTGACCGGGACGAACGGGGAGGGCTCGCGTACCCCGATGCCGTGGCACCGGCCGGACACCTGGGACGTCGGCACGTTCGCCGCGTACCGGCGGCTGATCGCGCTGCGCCGCGCCGAGCCTGCGCTGCGCCACGGCGGCCTGCGCTGGGTGCACGTCGACGCGGACACGCTGGTCTTCCTCCGCGAGACGCCCACCGGCGGCGTGCTGGCGCTGGCCCGGCGCGCGGCCGGCGTCCCGGTCCGGGTCGCGGGCCTGCCGGCGGGGGAGAACGTCTACGGGGGCGCCCCGGCGCTGCGCCCGGCCGCCGACGGCACGGTGACCCTCCCGGCCGACGGCCCCACCTTCCAACTCTGGCGCGTGTAGGTGCAAGGAAGGGCCCCCTATTAACGCTTTCGGTAGAGAAGGGGACCCCTCTCACGCGGGGGCGTTAACAGGGGGCCCTTCCTTGCGCGCGGGGAGGGGGCGGGCGGGTCGCTACTACAAGACGTCGTTGATGGGGGAGGATGGCCGGATGGAAGCTCTTCGCCTGGTACTCCTCTACGTTCACCTGATCGGGTTCGCGCTGCTACTCGGCGGTGCGATCGCCCAGTACGTCAGCGGCCGGCTGCGGATCAACGCGGCGATGCTCTGGGGGTCGGTCATCGGCCTGCTGACCGGAATCGGGCTGTCCGCCCCGTTGCGCGACGGCGACGAACCGGCTCCCGCCAAACTTGTTACCAAGTTGGTGCTCGCGCTGCTGATCTTTGTCATGGTCTTCTTCTCCCGTAAGCGGGAGACGGTCAACCGTGGCCACTTCCTCGCGATCGTCGGGTTGACCCTGGTCAACGCGGCGGTGGCGGTCTTCTGGCGCTAACGTCCTGACCAGGGGAGGAGCCGCGGAACCGGACGTTCGTGACGCCCGACCTGGCCACTACCGGCACGAGAAGTGATGTGCCCCACCCAAGGGTTACGTAGGGGTAACAGGCACTCAACAGTCGTGCACGATTGTCGGCCGGTGGGTGGGCGCGGGCGTACGCTCCCGTCCGTAACGTGGGACGCCGGCGGCCACAAAGCAGGCCGGCTCAAGGGCTGCCACCGCGCAGAGCGGTGTGCAATGGGAAGGAGAACGTCTTGCGCTCTGTGCGTGGGATGCGGATCGCCTCCGCCTTCGTGGCGGGTGGGCTCGTGCTGGGCGCCGCCGCGTGTGGTGAGGCCCCCAAGGACGACAACGGCACCGGTGACACCGGTGCCAAGAAGTACAGCGCCTGCATGGTGACCGACGTCGGCGGCATCGACGACAAGTCGTTCAACACCTCCGCCTGGAAGGGCCTGCAGGAGGCGCAGAAGGCCAACGGCAACATCGACATCAAGTACGTCGCGTCGAAGGCCGAGGCGGACTACGAGGTCAACCTGACCCAGTACGTCAACCAGAAGTGCGACTTCATCCTGGCCGTCGGTGGCCTGATGGGCGACGCGACCTCGAAGATCGCGAAGGCGAACCCCAACCAGCAGTTCGGGATCGTCGACTCGAAGCTGCCGGAGACGAACGTCTACCCGATGCAGTTCGACACCGCCCAGGCCGCGTTCCAGGCCGGCTACCTGGCCGCCGGGATGAGCAAGAGCGGCAAGGTCGGCACCTACGGCGGCCTGCCGATCCCGCCGGTGACGATCTTCATGGACGGCTTCGCCGACGGCGTGGCGTACTACAACAAGACCAAGAGCAAGAACGTCCAGGTCCTCGGTTGGAACAAGGAGACCCAGAAGGGCTCCTTCACCAACGACTTCGTCAAGCAGGACGAGGGCAAGAAGGTCTCCGACACGCTGGTCGCCCAGGGCGCGGACATCATCATGCCGGTCGCCGGCGGCGCGGGCCTCGGCACCACCGCGGCGGCGCAGGCCTCCGGCGGCAAGTACTCGGCCATCTGGGTCGACGCCGACGGCTGCGAGAGCACCCCGAACTGCTCGGCGCTGCTGACCACCGTGGTCAAGAACATCGCCGACGCCGTCAAGGAGGCCGTGGTCAAGGCCGCCGGTGGCGAGAAGCTCCAGGCCACCCCGGGCTTCGTGGGCACCCTCGCCAACAACGGCGTGTCGATCGCCCCGTACCACGAGTTCGACAGCAAGGTCCCGGCGGACCTGAAGGCCGAGGTCGAGAAGATCAAGGCCGACATCGCGGCGGGCACCATCACGGTCACCTCGAAGGCCCAGCCGGCCAAGTGACCGCCCCGCCACCCCGCCGCGTTCGGAGGCGGCGGGGCCGGCGGGACCCCAGGCACGACGACCGGCCGCCTCGACGCACGCGGGGACACCACCCGCGGGGTCGGGGCGGCCGGTCCGCACCACCCGACGCCCGGGCGGACCCGGTGACCGGCGGCTCGGCAGCGGCTACGCTGCACCATCGCTCGCACTCCAGGAGGTTGCGCTGAGACTCGAACTGCGCGGCATCACCAAGCGGTTCGGTGATCTGGTCGCCAACGACCACATCGACCTGACGGTGGAGCCTGGAGAGATCCACGCCCTGCTCGGCGAGAACGGCGCCGGCAAGTCGACCCTGATGAACGTGCTCTACGGGCTCTACCAGCCCGACGAGGGCGAGATCCTGGTCGACGGCGCGCCGCTGCGGCTGAAGGGCCCGTCCGACGCCATCGCGGCCGGGATCGGCATGGTGCACCAGCACTTCATGCTGGTGCCGGTCTTCACCGTGGCCGAGAACGTCATGCTCGGGGCCGAGCAGGTCAGGGGCGGCATCGCCGGGTTCCTCGACCGGCGGCGGGCCCGGCGCGAGGTCGCCGAGGTGTCGCAGCGCTACAACCTGCGCGTCGACCCGGACGCGATCATCGAGGACCTGCCGGTCGGCATCCAGCAGCGGGTGGAGATCGTCAAGGCCCTCACCCGGGACGTCGACCTGCTGATCCTCGACGAACCGACGGCCGTGCTCACCCCGCAGGAGACCGAGGAGCTGCTCACGGTCATGCGGTCGCTCAAGGCCGCCGGCAAGTCGATCGTCTTCATCACCCACAAGCTCGGCGAGGTCAAGGCCATCGCCGACCGGATCACCGTGATCCGGCGCGGGCGGACCGTCGGCACCGCCTCGCCGACCGCCAGCCGCGACGAGCTGGCCGCCCTGATGGTGGGCCGCAGCGTCCGGCTGACCGTGGACAAGCAGCCCGCCGCCCCCGGCAAGCCGATCCTGGAGGTCGCCGGCCTGGTCGTCGACGACGACCGGCAGATCCGCGCGGTCGACGGGGTCGACCTGACCGTGCACGCGGGCGAGGTGCTCGGCGTGGCCGGCGTGCAGGGCAACGGGCAGACCGAGCTGATCGAGGCGATCATGGGCCTGCGGCCCGTCCTCGCCGGCACGGTCACCCTCGACGGCGAGCAGGTGCACGGCTGGTCGACGAAGAAGGTGCTGCGCGCCGGGGTGGGCTACGTCCCCGAGGACCGCAGCGTCGACGGCCTCGTCAAGGAGTTCAGCGTCGCCGAGAACCTGGTGCTGGACATCTACGACCGGCCGCCCTTCGGCAAGGGCCTGTCCCTGCAACCCGACGCCATCGCCTCCTCGGCCCGGGAGCGGATCGAGCAGTTCGACGTGCGTACCCCCTCGGCGGACGCGCCGGTCGGCACCCTCTCCGGCGGCAACCAGCAGAAGGTGATCGTGGCGCGGGAGCTGTCCCGGCCGCTGAAGCTCTTCATCGCCGCCCAGCCGACCCGCGGCGTCGACGTCGGCTCCATCGAGTTCATCCACTCCCGGGTCATCCGGGAACGGGACGTGGGCACCGCCGTCCTGGTGGTGTCCAGCGAGCTGGACGAGGTGATCGGCCTGGCCGACCGGATCGCGGTCATGTACCGCGGCCGGGTCATCGGCATCGTCGGCCCGGACACCCCCCGCGAGGAGATCGGCCTGCTGATGGCCGGCATCACCCCCGACGCGGCCCCCGCCGCCGACCCGGCCGCCCCCGCCGCCGACCCGGCGGCCCCGGTACCCGCCGCCGACCCGGCCGCCGACCCGGCAACCCCGGCCCCCGGGGCGCGGCAGCGGGATCCCGACGCGGCGACCCCGGCCCCCGACGGCCCCGGTAGCGAGGACGAGGCATGAGCAACCCCAACCCGGCGTCGGGCTCGCCCGACAAGGAACCGGCGACCGCGACGCAGGCCGCGCAGGCGGCGGCCGGCGGCGTCGACCGCGTCGCGACGGCCACCGCGCCGAAGCGGCCGGCGCAGGAGCCCCGCCCGTCGCTGGGCCGGCTCTTCCTGGACAACCTGTGGGCGGCCAACACGGTGACCGTCACGGTGCTCGCGGTGCTGCTGGCGATGCTCGTCGGCGCCGTGCTGATCATCGTCTCGGACCCGGACGTGCTGGCCACCTACGGCTACATCACCGCCCGACCGTCCGACGCGCTGAACTCCAGCTGGACGGTCGTCAGCGAGGCGTACGCGAACCTGTTCAAGGGCGCGATCTTCGACCCGGAGGCGACCGGCTTCACCGCCGCGCTCAGCCCGATCTCGGAGACGCTGACCTACACGGCCCCGCTGGTGTTCACCGGCCTGTCGGTGGCGCTCGCCTTCCGCGGCGGCCTGTTCAACATCGGCGCGCAGGGCCAGGCCACCATCGGCGTCATCCTCGCTGCCCTGGCCGGCTTCCTGCTGCCGCTGCCCCCGGTGCTGCACCTGCTCGTCGCCGTGCTCGCCGGCGCGGCCGGCGGCGCGCTCTGGGGGTTCGTCCCGGGCATCCTCAAGGCGCGCACCGGCGCCCACGAGGTGATCAACACGATCATGCTCAACTACGTCGCGCTGTACTTCCTCTCCTGGATCATCATCCAGAGCGGCGTGCAGAACCCGAACCGGGCCGACGCCATCAGCCGGCCCGTCGACTCCTCCGCCCAGTTCCCCCGGCTGCTCGGCGACAACCTGCGGGTGCACGCCGGCATCCTGCTCGCCGTCCTCGCCACCTGGTTCGTCGCCTGGCTGCTCAACCGCTCCACCTTCGGCTTCGAGCTGCGCGCCGTCGGCGCCAACCCGGACGCGGCCCGCACCGCCGGCATCAGCGTCCCCCGCACGTACGTGCTGATGATGACCATCGCCGGCCTGCTCGCCGGCCTCGGCGGCAGCCAGATGGTGCTCGGCTCCACGGCGAACGCGCTCACCCCGCTGGTGGTCGCGCAGATCGGCTTCGACGGCATCCTGGTGGCCCTGCTGGGCCGGGTGAAGCCGTGGGGCGTGCTGCTGGCCGCGCTGCTGTTCGGTGCGCTCCAGGCCGGCGGCAACCGGATGCAGGGGTACGCGGGCATCTCGCTGGAGCTGGTCACCGTGCTCCAGGCGCTGATCGTCATCTTCATCGCCGCGCCGGCCCTGGTGAAGGCGATCTTCCAGCTCCGGGCCGCCCGCGCCGCCCGGTTGCAGACGAGCCTGGCGAAGGGCTGGTAAGGCATGTCAACCATGGCTGTCCCGGACGTGGCGGTGGCCCAGGTCGACGAGGGCTTCTGGACCCGTACCCGGAAGATCGGGGCGGTGCTGCTGGCCCTCGGGGTCGTCGCGACGGTGGTCTTCGGCGCCCTCGCCACCGACCAGCAGGCCCGCTTCACCCTCAGCGAGACCGACGGCGGCGCGGCGCTGGAGATCGACGGCACGATCGGCGCGATCCTGTTCGGCGTCATCGCCGCGGCGAGCGGCGTGGCCCTGCTCACCGGGGTGCCCAAGCGCTGGCTCACCACGCTGCTCGGGGTCGGCATCGTCGCCTTCGTGCTGTCGTTCCTGTGCTGGCAGGTCTCGGCCGCCCCCGAGGGGCGCAACTTCATGCCGATGGTCAACATGGTGCGGGGCACGTTCATCCTGGCCCTGCCGCTGATCTTCGGCGCCCTCGCCGGGGTGCTCTGCGAACGGTCCGGCGTGGTCAACGTCGCCATCGAGGGCCAGCTGCTGATGGGGGCGTTCAGCGGCGCCCTGTTCGGCAGCCTCTCCGGCAGCGTCTGGGTGGGCCTGGTCGCCGCCGCGGTCGGCGGCGCGTTCATCTCGCTGCTGCTCGCCGTGTTCGCCATCCGCTACCTGGTCGACCAGGTCGTCATGGGCATCGTGCTGAACCTGCTGGCCGTCGGCGTCACCGGCTTCCTCTACGAGCGGCTGATGCAGACCGACGCGCAGAAGTACAACTCCGCGCCCCGGTTCGGCGCGTGGGAGATCCCGCTGCTCTCCGACATCCCGGTGCTCGGGCCGGCGCTGTTCCGCAGCAACCTCTTCCTCTATCTCGGCCTGCTGCTGGTGCTGGTCATCCACATCGCGCTGTTCCGCACCCGGTGGGGCCTGCGGACGCGGGCCGTCGGCGAGCACCCGACCGCCGCCGACACCCTCGGCGTGAAGGTGCTGCGCGTGCGCTACCGCAACGTGCTGCTGGCCGGGGTGGTGGCCGGGATCGGCGGGGCGTCGTACACGCTCGCGCTCTACTCGTTCACCAAGAACATGATCGGCGGCAAGGGCTTCATCGCCCTCGCCGCGCTGATCTTCGGCCGGTGGAGCCCCACCGGAGCCCTGCTCGCGGCGCTCTTCTTCGGCTTCGCCGACCAGCTCGGCACGTACCTCGGCGCGATCGGCAGCGGCATCCCGAGCCAGTTCCTGGCGATGCTGCCGTACCTGGCGACGATGCTGGCCGTGGCCGGGCTCGTCGGCCGGGTCCGGGCGCCCGCCGCCGACGGCAAGCCGTACATCAAGGGCTGACGGCGGTACCCCGTCCGGCGGCACCCTTGGTGGGGCCGACCAGCGTGAATTGGGCAGAATGGTGGAATGACCGAGATCGACTGGGAACGCCTGCGGGCCGCCGCCACCGAGGTGATGCGGCACGCGTACGTGCCGTACTCGAAGTTCCCCGTCGGGGCCGCCGCCCTCGTCGACGACGGCCGCGTCGTGGTCGGCTGCAACGTCGAGAACGCCGCGTACGGGGTGGTGCTCTGCGCCGAGTGCGGGGTGGTCTCCTCGCTGCACGCCACCGGCGGCGGCCGGATCGTCGCCCTGTCCTGCGTCGACGCCACCGGCGAGCCGCTCATGCCGTGCGGCCGGTGCCGGCAGCTGCTCTGGGAGCAGGGCGGCCCGCAGTGCCTCATCGAGGCCAAGGACGGCCCGCTGACGATGGCGGAGCTGCTGCCGCACGCGTTCGACGTGGCCGACCTGGAGGCGGTGACCGGCGAACGGCCGGTGCCCGTGGTGCCGGACCGGCTGGCCGCCTGGCGGGGGCGGGGCACCGTCTTCGTGCACGCCGATCTGTCGGCCGGCAAGCAGGTGTGGACGGCCTACTGGGAGCGGTCGGCCGGGGACACCGAGGGCGCCGAGACCGGCGTGCTGGAGGAGGGCCCGAGCTGGGCCGACGCGGCCGAGGCGGTCGCCTGGGGGCTCGCCCGCACCCCGCGCGTGGTGGTGGTGGACGAGACCGGAACGATCTTCTGGGCCGGCGAGGGGGAGCCGCCGCAGGAGATCCCGACTCGGTGGGGTGGTTGAGACTGATGAGTGCCTTCACGGCGGTGGACGTCATCCGCGTCAAGCGGGACGGCGGGGTGCTGGGCGACGCCCAGATCGACTGGGTCGTCGACGCGTACACGAGGGGTCTGGTCGCCGACGAGCAGATGTCGGCGCTGGCCATGGCGATCCTGCTGCGCGGGATGACCGCGCCGGAGATCGCCCGCTGGACCGCCGCGATGATCGCCAGCGGCGAGCGGCTGGACCTCTCCGCCGTCGACCGGCCGACCGTCGACAAGCACTCCACCGGCGGCGTCGGTGACAAGATCACCCTTCCGCTCACCCCGCTGGTCGCGGCGTGCGGCGGCGCGGTGCCGCAGCTCTCCGGGCGCGGGCTCGGCCACACCGGCGGCACGCTGGACAAGCTGGAGTCGATCCCGGGCTGGCGGGCCGCGCTGAGCAACGACGAGTTCATCCGCCAGCTCCGCGAGGTGGGCGCGGTGATCTGCGCGGCGGGCGCGGGCCTCGCCCCGGCCGACCGCAAGCTGTACGCGCTGCGCGACGTCACCGGCACCGTCGAGGCGATCCCCCTGATCGCCAGCTCCATCATGAGCAAGAAGATCGCCGAGGGCACCGGCGCGCTGGTGCTCGACGTGAAGGTCGGCTCCGGGGCGTTCATGAAGTCCGTCGACGACGCCCGCGAGCTGGCCCGCACGATGGTCGCGCTGGGCGGCGCGCACGGCGTGCGGACGGTCGCCCTGCTCACCGACATGTCCACCCCGCTCGGGCTGGCCGTCGGCAACGCCGTCGAGGTCACCGAGTCGGTGGAGGTGCTGGCCGGCGGCGGGCCCGCCGACGTGGTGGAGCTGACCCTCGCCCTGGCCCGGGAGATGCTCGACGCGGCGGGGCTGCCCGACGCCGACCCGGAGGCGGCGCTGCGCGACGGCCGCGCGATGGACGCCTGGCGGGCGATGATCCGCGCCCAGGGCGGCGACCCGGACGCGCCCATGCCCACCGCGCCCGAGGTGGAGGTGGTCCGCGCCGACGCCGACGGCTTCGTCGCGTCCGTCGACGCGTACGCCATCGGGGTGGCCGCCTGGCGGCTCGGCGCGGGCCGCGCCCGCAAGGAGGACCCGGTGAGCTTCCCGTCGGGGGTGGTGCTGCACAAGCGCCCCGGCGACCCGGTGCGGGCCGGTGAGCCGCTGTACGAGCTGCGCGCCGAGCACGCGGCCCGGATCCCGGCGGCGCTGGCCGAGGCCGACCGGGCGGTCCGGATCTCGTCGACCGCCCCGGCCCCGGAACCGCTGGTCATCGAGCGGATCGGCTGACCCGTCCCCGGGTGCGCGCCGGTGCCCGCCTGCCGTGGTGCCGACCGTCGTGAACCGCTATTCTCCCAGGCCAGGGGGACGACCGGCGCTTAGCCGATGCGACTGACAGGGGTCTGAGCCGTGCGCGTACCCGCTCCCGACCCGCGCGAGGTCCGTGACGCCAGCCTGGACGAGCTGTCCCGGCTGGGGCTGCCGCTGCCACCGGAGCAGTTCCCGCTGGTGTGGGAGCCGGGCGACGAGATCGAGCTGCGGCCGACGGTCGAGATCGAGGCGCGCATGGCCGTGCTGCACGTGATCCTGGCCCGGTGCTTCGGCATGCCCGCGCAGGCGGCGATGAGCTGGCTGCTCAACTCCCACCTCGTCGACATGGTCACCCCGCCCGAGTGGCAGTTCGTGATGGGGGGCCGGGGCGACCACCGGTCGTTCGTGCTGCACCACGACGCGCTGTTCTCGCTGGCCTGGGTGCTCGGCCTGACCAAGCAGCTCGACCCGACGCTGCCGGTGGACGAGCGGCTGGTGGAGCGGCTGCCGCACATCGCGGGCGGGGAGAGCTTCGAGCACTGGCGCTCCCGCATCCTGGCCGCGCCCCAGCACCCGGCCGACGCGGCGGCCCTGCTCGACCTGCACTACTGCCTCGACTGGGCGTACCTGGAACTGGAGCGGGACGGGCGGTCGCGGCCCGGTCTGGTCGACGCCAACGCGATCGGTCAGCGTCGGTGGGCGCTGGAGTGGGCGGTCGTCCTGCGCGGGCCCTACCACGACGAACCGCCGGGCTGGGAAGAGGTCGACCTGTCCACCTGAGGGGCGTGGCCGGCGGGCACGGCGCCCGGTTCAGCGGGGGCGGTAGACGCCGAGCCGGACCGCGAGGGTCACCCCGACCGGCTCGGGCAGGGCGGCGATCCGGGCGGCGAGCACGGCCGGGTCCGTGTGCCGGGCGCTCGGCCCCATCCCGACCAGCGTGGCCACCTCCGGCGCGGTCAGGTCCAGCCGGGCCCGCAGCACCGTCTCGGCGGCCCGGTCGAAGTGGTCGACCAGGCTCCCGGCGACCCGGTCCGCCTTGTCGGGGTCGACCTTCAGCAGGTCGAGCGCGTCGACCAGCTCGGCGAGGTGGTCCTCGGCCGGGGTGACCACGAGCAGCACGCCGGCCGGGTGCAGCACCCGGCGGAACTCCGCGCCGTTGCGCGGGGCGAAGACGTCGAGCAGCACGGCGACGCTGCCGTCGGCCAGCGGGAGCCGCCGCCAGGTGTCGGCGAGCGCCGCCGCCGCGCGCGGGTGGGCCCGCGCGGCCCGGCGCAGCGCCGGCTTGGAGACGTCCAGGGCCAGGCCCACGGCGTCGGGCAGCGCCGCCAGCACCGCGGCGAGGTGCCGGCCCGTGCCCGCCCCGGCGTCCACCACCAGGGGGTACGCCCCGACGCCGCCGCCGGACTCCGCGCCCCCGTCGGCCGCCGGCGTGTCCTCCAACGCGGCGCGCGCCGCGGCGGCGAGCGCGGTCGAGACCGGGTCGTAGTGCCCGGCGGCGAGGAAGTCGGCCCGCGCGGCCACCATCTCGGCGGTGTCGCCCGCGTGCGGGGCCCGGCCGGCGAGCAGGTCGACGTAGCCCTGGCGGGCGACGTCGAAACTGTGCCGGCGCGGGCAGCGCAACGCCCGGGCGGCCCCGGCGGCGGCCCCGGTGAGCGGTTCCGCGCAGACCGGGCAGCGCAGCCGGCCGACGACGCGGGGGTCCATCACCGCGCCATCCTCCCAGCCGGTCGCGTCGGCGGCCCGTCCGGTGGCCACTAGGGTCTCAGCATGGTCGCAATCTCATACGAGGACATCGTCAAGGCTCCCAAGGCGCTGCTGCACGACCACCTCGACGGCGGCCTGCGGCCGGCGACGATCGTCGAGCTGGCCGCCGAGGTCGGCCACGAGCTGCCCACCGTCGACCCCGGGGCGCTCGGCCGCTGGTTCGCCGAGGCGGCGGACTCCGGCTCGTTGGAGCGCTACCTGGAGACGTTCGCGCACACCGTCGCCGTGATGCAGACCGCGCCCGCGCTGCGTCGGGTGGCCCGGGAGTGCGCCCTGGACCTGGCCGCCGACGGGGTCGTCTACGCGGAGGTGCGGTTCGCCCCCGAGCAGCACCTGGAGCGGGACCTGACCCTGGACGAGGTGGTCGAGGCGGTCGTCGCCGGGTTCGCCGAGGGCACGGCGCTCGCCGCCGAGGCCGGCCACCCGATCCGCGTGGGCACCCTGCTCACCGCGATGCGGCACGCCGCCCGGTCGCAGGAGATCGCCGAGCTGGCGGTGCGGCACCGCGACGCCGGGGTGGTGGGCTTCGACATCGCCGGGGCGGAGGCGGGCTTCCCGCCCACCCGGCACCTCGACGCGTTCGAGTATCTCCAGCGGGAGAACTTCCACTTCACCATCCACGCCGGCGAGGCGTTCGGGCTGCCGTCGATCTGGCAGGCGATCCAGTGGTGCGGCGCGGACCGCCTCGGCCACGGGGTGCGGATCGTCGACGACATCACCCCCGGCGGCGACCGGCCGACGCTGGGCCGGCTCGCCGCGTACGTGCGGGACAAGCGGATCCCGCTGGAGCTGTGCCCGTCGTCGAACGTGCAGACCGGCGCGGCGGCGTCGATCGCCGAGCACCCGATCGGGCTGCTGCGCGACCTGCGGTTCCGGGTCACCGTGAACACCGACAACCGGCTGATGAGCGGCACCTCGATGTCCCGGGAGATGGCGCTGCTGGTGGAGGCCTTCGGCTACGGCTGGAAGGAGCTCCAGTGGTTCACGATCAACGCGATGAAGAGCGCGTTCATCCCGTTCGACGAGCGGCTGGTCATCATCGACGAGGTGATCAAGCCGGCGTACGCGAAGCTGCTGGGCTGATCACGGGTGGTGCGGGTGGCCGGCGAGCAGGTCGGCCACCCGGCGCAGCACCTCGCCGGCGGGGGCCGGCCGGGCGCCGAGCCCCGCCTGGCGGCGCAGCACCGCCGGCTCCGCCCGCAGCAGGGCCAGCCCGCGCCGCAGCAGCACCCGGGGTGCCTTGCGCTGCTCGGCCAGGTCGCGGGCGAGCCGCCGCAGGAAGGTGGCGCCGCGCGGCCGGCGCAGCGCGTACGCCCCGGCGAGCAGGCCCCGTCGCCGGCATTCATCGACGATCTCGGCGGCGAATATCCCTTCGGCGACGAAGAGTGGCGATCCGGCCACCTCGAATGTCCGGGTGGCCACTTGCCGGTCCGCGCCGATCGCATAAACCGGCACTTCGGCCTTGCCGTCGCGGGCCAGCCGGGCAATCGTTTCCACGGCCGCCCCGGCGTTCCACGAGCGGGGTGAGTCCCAGTCCACAAGGCCGTCGTGGCGCGGCAACGTAGGGTCATCACCGTCCTTGTAGAAGTCGTCCAGACAGAGGATGGGAAGCCCGGTTCGTTGAGCTATGTACGACTTTCCGGAGCCAGAAGGGCCGGCGAGAAGGATGACGCGATGGGGGTGTTCCATTACTCTCAGTCACTCCGGCCAGACGGATTGCGAGCAAATTGCATCAACATCTCATCACACCTTCGGCGACGGCCAGGCTGGGCTTTCTCTTTGGAACACGGCGTGATGGAATCTCGGAGGTCCGACCCGCCGGGTCGGTCGCTGGGCGTTGCCCGGGGCAACGCGCGGGCGCTGTGATCGCGAGGGCGGTGACGTGAGCAAACGACCGAAGACGGCGGGTTCCTTCCTGTCGCGACTGCGTCGGCCGGCCGGCCGGCTCCGCGACATGCCGATCTGGTCCAAGCTCGGTCTCATCATGATCGTGCCGACCATCGCCACGGTCGTCGTCGGCACCAGTGGCCTCGTCGACAACCTGGAGACGCTGAACAACGCCAACCGTTCGGGCGACCTGGCGAACCTGGTGGGCTACTCGGGCGACCTGGTCAACAGCCTGCAGGACGAGCGCACCTCCGCGGTGCTGCTGCTCGGCGCGAGCGGCGACCAGGCCAAGGCGCAGTACCAGGAGGCGTACAACCGGGTCAACAGCAGGGTCGACCAGGCCAAGTCTCCCTACCTGAGCCAGCGGGCCAAGGTCGAGGACCTGCCGAACAGCCTGGAGAACCTCCTCGACGGCATCGACCAGAACCTCAAGGACCTGCCCGGCACCCGCAGCCAGGTCTTCAACGGCAAGCTGAAGATCATCGACGCCATGCAGGCGTACGAGGGCCTGATCAACGACCTGCTCTCGATCCGCGACTCCGCCACCCAGCTCGCCGGTGACAACGACCTGAGCGACCGGATGCGCGCCGCGGCCGCCGTCGCCCGGGAGAAGGAATACCTCTCGGTCCGCCGGGTCGTGGTGCACCGGGCGCTCATCCAGCGCGAGCTGACCCCCATCCTGCGCACCGACTACATCGCCAGCGGCACCGGTCAGCAGCAGGCGTTGCAGAGCTTCAAGGCGGTGGCCAGCCAGGCCGAGGCGGACCTGCACGACCAGACCGTCGCCGGCGGCGACCGGCGCGAGGCGCAGAACTACACCGGCTGGCTCGACGGCAACATCAACGGCAGCATGGCCGACGCGCCGTTCGGGCCGGACCAGTGGGACGCGGCCATGGTCGCCAACGCCAAGCTGATCCGCACGGTCGAGGCGAAGCTTGACGGCGACGTCGTCAAGCAGGCCGACGCGCTCCGCTCCGACGTGCAGCGCACGGTGTTCCTCCAGACCGGCCTGCTGCTCAGCATGCTGCTGCTGGCCATCCTGTTCGCCTACCTGGTCGCCCGGTCGATGGCCCGCTCGCTGCGCGACCTGCGGCAGGGCGCGCTCAACATCGCCCAGTACGGCCTGCCCCAGGCCGTCGCCCGGCTGCGCGACCCGCAGCTGTCCAGCCAGCTCTCCCCGGTGCAGGCGGCCAACCAGATCGCCGAGCCGCTGCCGGTGCGCAGCAAGGACGAGTTCGGTCAGGTGACCGAGGCGTTCAACGCGGTCCACCTGGAGGCCGTGCGGACGGCGGCCGAGCAGGCCGCGCTGCGCGCCTCCGTCGCGACCATGTTCGTCAACCTGGCCCGCCGCTCGCAGATCCTGGTCGACCGGCTGATCGGCCACCTCGACCGGCTGGAGCGCGGCGAGGAGGACCCGGACCGGCTGGCCGAGCTGTTCCAGCTCGACCACCTGGCGACCCGGATGCGCCGCAACGACGAGAACCTGCTGGTGCTCGCCGGCGCCGACTCCACCCGCGTGCAGCGGGAGCCGGCGGCGCTGATCGACGTGCTGCGGGCCGCCCAGTCCGAGGTGGAGCACTACACCCGCATCGAGTTCGGGGTGATCGACCGGGACATCGAGGTCGCCGCGCACGCGGTCAACGACCTGGTCCACCTGGTCGCCGAGCTGTTCGACAACGCGACCGCCTTCTCGCCGCCCGACTCGCAGGTGATGGTGGAGGCCCGCCGGGTCGGCGACCGCGCCAGCCTCTACGTCGAGGACCGGGGCATCGGCATCAGCGTCGAGCAGCTCCACGAGCTCAACGACCGCCTCGCCACGCCGCCGCAGGTGGACGTGGCCGTCTCCCGGATGATGGGTCTGGTCGTGGTCGCCCGGCTGGCCTCCCGGCACGGGGTGAAGGTCGAGCTGCGGCCCGGCACCGACCGGGGCACCGTCGCCGACGTGACCCTGCCCACCACCGTGCTGGTGCCCCGCGCGCTCTCCGGCCGGGTCCAGCAGCCCGGCGCGCTGCCGGCCCCGCCCGCGCAGCTCACCGGCCCGCAGCCGGGCGGGGCCACCCCGACCCTGGGCGCTTTCGCGGCCTTCGGCAACGGCCCCGCGGCCCCCGCGCCCAGCCAGCGGCCGGGGCACTCGGGCAACCAGGTCACCCTGGGCGGCCGGTCCTTCGACCCGGCCTCGCGCAACGGCCACGGCGCGCCCGCGTCGACCGGCCCCACGCGGTCGATGCCGGCCTGGTCGGACCTGACCGGCGCCGCCGGCGCCGCCCCCGCCCCCCGCACCGCCAACGGGCAGCAGATCGACCCGCTGCCGCAGCGGCGGGCCCCCGGCGACGGCGACCCGGCCACCAGCGGCCAGCAGCCCGTCATCCCCCGGCAGCTGCCGAGCAGCCCGGAGGCCCGGGGTTGGACTCCGCCGCCGGTCTCGGTGCCGCCCGTCTCCGCGCCGCCCGTGCCGCCGGTCTCCGCGCCCCCGGTTCCGCCGGTCTCGGCACCGCCCGTCTCCGCCTTCCCGGTGTCAGGTCAGCCCGTCTCGGCCGCCCCGGTGTCCGGGCAGCCGATCTCCGGGCAGCCGGCCGGCACGCCCGTCTCCGGTCAGCCGTACTCGGCGCAGCCGTTGCCCAGCCGGCCGGCGCCCACGGCCCAGGGGCCCGCGGCGCCCCCGGCCTGGCCGCCGGTGGCCGCCCCGGAGCCGGCCACCCCGCCGGTGCCGGAGCGCCTCGCCGCCGCCCTGGACATGACCACCGAGCTGCCCCGGGTGCCGCGCACCGAGGCACCGAGCGCGCCGGCCGCCCGGCCGGTCATGCCGCCGACGCCGGCCCGGCCGACGACCCCGCAGGCGCAGAACCGGCAGCAGCGCTACGCGGACGAGACGATGGAGCTGCCGATCTTCCGGGAGCTGGAATCGGCCTGGTTCCGCACCCGCCGCTCGGGCCCGGAGGAGGCGGCGGGGGTCACCCCGCCCGCACCCGCCAACGGCGCCGCAAGCCCGGCGAACGGGGCCGTGACCCAGCAGTTCTCCGCGGTCGATGTCACCGGCCGGGCCGTCCAGACACCAGCACCCCGGACGACAGGTAACGCACCGATGGCAGACACCGCGATGGCCGCAGGAGTGCCACGCGACAACGGATCGCCGAGCAACGGCGGCGGTCGCCCCGGCCTCGCCGACGCGTTCGGCGGCCGGCGGCCCACGTCGCAGGGCAACGCCTGGGAGACGGCCGCGGACGACGGCTGGCGGGCCGCCTCGGCGGCCACCGAGGTCCCCGTGGCGGAGACCACCCGCAAGGGCCTGCCGAAGCGGGTGCCGATGGCCCAGCTCGTGCCCGGCGGGGTGGAGAAGCCCACCACCTCGGTCCAGCGCCGCACACCGGAGGGCGTCCGAGGTCTGCTCTCGGCATACCATCGAGGCGTGCAGCGTGGGCGTACCCAGCCCGACGGCAACCCGACCAACCCGGAGGAAGCTTCGGGTGGGCAGCAATCCTCGCAGTCTGGCTCAGGCCCGGTGGCCGGGAGCGGGCAGAAGGAGCAACAAGGATGACAACTACGCAGGATCTCGGTTGGCTGCTGGCCAACTTCGCCGACCGGGTGCCCGGTGTCGCGCACGCGGTCGCCGTCTCCGCGGACGGCCTGCTCCTCGCGTCGTCACGAGACCTTCCGCGTGACCGGGCCGACCAGCTCGCCGCGATCGCGTCCGGCCTGGTCAGCCTCACGCAGGGGGCGGCCCGCTGTTTCGAGGGCGGCGCGGTGCTGCAGACGGTGGTCGAGATGGACAACGGCTTCCTGTTCCTGATGTCCATCTCGGACGGCTCGTCGTTCGCCGTGCTCGCCGCCCGCAGTTGCGACGTCGGGCAGGTCGGATACGAGATGGCCCTCCTGGTCGACCGGGTGGGCGACGCGTTGACCCCGCAGCCGCGTACGGCTGTGGGGATGATGGGCTGACCCGCGCGCTGGCCGGTGGGTCAGGCGGGGCGGCAACGACAGAAACGACGGGTTCCACCGGGTCCAGCCGGTGTCGGGGACGAAGGAGGTGAGCGGCGACATGGATCGTGACGAGCCGACCGGAGCGTTGGTCCGTCCGTACGCCGTGACCCGCGGTCGTACCCGCCCCCGGCTGGACATCGCGTTGGAGGCGCTCGTCGAGACGACGGTGCGTGGTCGGGCCACTGCCGGTTCCAACGGCGGGCAGGGCCGGGAGCACCAGTACATCGCCGCGCTGTGCGACGGACGTGTGCAGTCGCTTGCCGAGATCGCGGCGCGGATGCAGCTCCCGCTCGGCGTGGCTAGGGTGCTCATCGCCGACATGGCGACGGACGGCCTGGTCGCGGTCCACGAGCCGACCATCCTGGACGACTCCGACGACGCGGTGGGCACTGAACTGCTGGAGAGGGTGCTGAGTGGACTTCGCAGGCTCTGACATGTCGCACCGCCCGCCCGTCCCGAGCGGGCGCGTGACGTCGGCGAAGATCGTTATCGCCGGTGGTTTCGGCGTCGGCAAGACGACGCTGGTCGGCTCGGTCTCGGAGATCACGCCGCTGACCACCGAGGCGATCATGACCTCCGCCGGCGTGGGCGTCGACGACACCCGGCAGGTGCCGGGGAAGACGACGACCACGGTGGCGATGGACTTCGGCCGTATCTCGATCGACCGGGATCTGATCCTGTACCTGTTCGGCACCCCCGGCCAGACCCGGTTCTGGTTCATGTGGGACGAACTGGTCCGGGGCGCCATCGGCGCGGTGGTCCTGGTCGACACCCGGCGGCTGGCCGACTGCTTCGCGGCCATCGACTTCTTCGAGCACCGGCGGCTGCCCTACCTGGTGGCCATCAACTGCTTCGACGGGATGCAGTACCACGACCCGCAGGACGTCCGGGACGCGCTCGCGATCTCGCACGAGGTGCCGGTGGTGGCCTGCGACGCCCGTAACCGGGAGTCGACGAAGCACGTGCTGATCTCGCTTGTCGAGTACGTGCTCACGATGCGCCGCTCGCGCGCGGTCGCGCCGGCCTGATCGACGACGGGACGCGCCCGACGACCGGCACTCCGCCGGGTCGTCGGGCGCTTCCGGCTGTCCGGGGCCGGGCCGCGACCCGTTGCCGTTGGTGGCGGGTGCCTGCTCGCCGCCGTCGGCCGGCACAGGCCCGGCTGGGTCGGGAGCGCCCGCGCCGGAACCCGTGGCCCTACGCCCCCCATGATGCGCCCCCGGCTGCCGTCACCCTCCCCAGGGGACGCTCTCGCCGCCCCTGAGGGACGTCAGGCCGCCGCGGGGTATCGCGGGAGGTCCGCCCGGGAGCTCTCCGCAGCCGTGGGGCCGCGTACGCCGGCCCGCCCCGGTGGATCCCGCTCCACACGCGGAGCCGGGGCGGCCGTGCCGCCCCGGCGGGATGGTCAGGAGCGGTAGCCGGCGGAGCGGTACTCGTATTCCCGGTCGTCGTCGCGGTCGCCGGTGTCCCGGGTGAAGTCCCAGCCGCCGGCCGCCTCACGGCCCGGTCGGCCGCCGACGGCGAAGCCGCCGATCTCCTGCCCGCGACGCCAGCCCCGGAAGTAGCCGGTGGTGTTCTCGGCGAGGCTGGCCGCGTCGCGGACTATCCGCAGGGGACGCTCCTCGCGCAGGGGCGAGCCGGGCACCAGGTTGGCCTGCGGCACCCGCTTGGGCAGCCCGGCCTTGGTCTCGGCACCCACCGCCGGGCGGGCGGCCTGCTCGGCGGCCTGCCACCCGGTGTCGGCGGTGCTCGACCAGTCCAGGTCGGCCTCGTCGTCGTGACCGACGAACCAGGCCGACTTGGCGGCGGCGAAGATCAGCAGGTCGCCGTCCCCCTCGTCGGAGACCGGCGGGGTGCGCCGCTCCATGGGGGCGGACCGGGGCGGCTGGGGCGGGGCCGAGCGGTGCTCCATGGCGGGCCGCTGCTCCGCCGGGCCGCGCTGGGCGAGCGGGGACCGGTGCTCCATCGCCGGCCGCTCGGGGCGGGGCTCCGGGGCGGGACGGTCGGCGCGGGACGCCTCGCCCCGGTCGACCAACCGCAGCGGCGGGGGCTCCAGGCGCGGGTCCGCCGGGCCCGACCCCTCCCGCAGCGCCCGGTCGGCCAGCGGTGGCGGCTCGACCAGCCGCAGCATCGGCGGCTCCTGGGGCAGGTCGTCGGCGAGCCACGGCGGGGTGACCCGGCCCTCGGCCGCCGGAACCACCTCGGTCGGCGCGTCGATCTGCCGCTTCGCCCGCTCCTCGAAGGGGCGTACGACCGGGTTGTTCGGTGAGCTGTCGGCGGGATCCTCGGGGTTGTTGATCAGCGGCCAGTTCGCCCGCGAGCCGGGGGGCGCCGACTCCTGGCCGGGGCGCGGGGCCGGCAGCGGGACGCTCAGGTCGGTGGCGCTGAAGCCACCGGTGGGTGGCGGCGCGGACTCGCCCGTCGTTTTGGGCCGGGGCGGGATGATGGTGCGCTGCCGTTCGGCCCGCGCGTTCTGGATCGCGGCCGTGGTCAGCGTGGGCCGGAACGGCTCACCGGCCTCGGCCGGCGGCACGGATCCGCGCTCGCGCTGGCTCGGCGCGATCGGGGTGATGCCCGGCGGCGGGGGCGGCGGGGCGGAGACCGGCCGGTTGGTCGGGCCGTCGATCAGGCGACGCGGCTCGGGCGCGGAACCGGGCGGGCCGTCCATCAGGCGGCGCGGCTCCGGCGGGCCGTCCATCAGCCGACGCGGCTCGGCCGACGGCGGGCCGTCGACCAGGCGGCGCGGCTCCGGCGACGGCGGGCCGTCCATCAGGCGGCGCGGCTCGGGCGACGGCGGGCCGGAGACGGGCGGGGTGGCCGAGGCGGCCGGGACGACCGGGCGCGGCGCGACCGGCGGCGGGGCGACGGGCTCCGGCGCGACCGGCGGCGGGCCGAGCGGGCGGGGCTGGGTGGGCAGGCCGCTGCCGGGCACCGGCTCGGGCCGGCTGCGCCGCCCGGCGACGGGCTCGGGCTCGGTGGGCCGCAGCGCACGCAGGCCGGAGCCGGGAAGCTCGGCGATCGGCTCGCCCCGGCGGGCGGCGGCCCGGCGACCCGACGGCGGAGCGGGGGTGGTGACCCGGGCGTCGAGCGCGCCGACCAGGGCCTCGCAGCCCGCGTCGCACGCCCGCACCGAGGCGACCGCCTGGCGGACGGTCTCCGCCACGGCGGAGGTGAGCGCCCGGCTGACCGCCGCGCGGCGCGGGGTCTCGGCGATGGCGACCCGCAGCGCGGTCACCGCATCGTTGATCTTGCCTTCGTCGGCCACCCCGTCGGCCGCGAGGTGGGCGGCGATGGCGTCCGCCGCCACCGACACCTCTCGACCCCGGGCGATCGTCCCGCCCAGCATGCCGGGCTCGGGCAGGGCGTCCAGCACGGCCAGGGCGACCGGCTCGGCCGGGTCCGGGTACGCGCGCAGGGCGGCCGGGTAGAGCTCCCGCAGCACCTCGCGCAACGCCACGGCGGCGGAGTGCCGGCCGCTGGCGAGCGCGGCGTGCGCCGAGAGGACCTGCTTGTAGCCGGCGAGGTCCCGGGGCGCCGGCAGCGTGACCGCCGACAGCGCGCCTGCCTGGAGGGCCCGGGCCAGCCCGACCGCCCGACGCTCGGCCGGCGGGGACTGCATCTCCTCCAGCGAGTCGTCGTCGGCGAACCGCTCGGCGAAGTCGTCGACGGAGTCGTCGTCCGCGATGGCCAGGGGACGCCCGGCGGCGCTCAGCAGCGAGGTGACCGTGTGGTCGTCGCTGTCGGCGGCGATCGCGGCCCCGCTCGGCCCGCCCGACCGCTCCACGAGCAGCGCGACCAGCTGGGCGTAGCCGGCCGGGTCGTCGCCGATCTCGCAGACATGGAGCAGCCGACCTGCGTCGTCGACCACAGCGGACGTCAGCGTCGAACCGGCCGAGGCCGGTCGGTCGGCCGGATCCGCCGAGGCCAGACCGCAGTACACGCGCACGAGCGCCACGGCGTCGTCCTCCTCCCGGGACTGAGGTCTTTCTCTGCCAGAGACTGATGCTCCCTGGAACGCGTCAGTCGCGCCAGTCCACGACCGCAGAGATCTTGCCGACAATGGTGCGCCACCCGAGACTCGCCGTCTGCGCGCCGATCTTCTTGAGCCGACGCCGACCGAGGAAGCCCCCGATCCCGCCGTTCGCGGTGGCCCGCAGGGCTTCGTCCAGGTCGTCGAGGCTGGAGCCGGCGGAGAGCATGTCCAGCACCGCGGGCAGCCGCAGCGCGTACGCGATGTCCCGGGCCACCTCGCCGGCCTCGATCAGCAGGGTCGAGTCCCAGGTGTCGTGCCCGCCCCGCAGGTTCTCCACGACCAGGTCGAGCTCGTAGGTGTCCTCGTCGAGCGGAACGATGTCGGCCGGTTCCACCCGTTCGGACAGTTCATTCCAGCTGTCCAGTTGAGACATGTCGTTGGGCGCGCCGGACCTGACGAAGCTGACGAGCGACTCGGGCGTCTTGAACAGCAGCAACTTGCCCCGATGGCTGAGGAAGACCGGCACCTCCTCGTCGCCCGCCTCGTCCTCGTCCTCGGCGTCGTCCGGCTCCTCCGTCGCCTCGGCGTCGGCGTCGCCTTCTGCGGTGTCGTCGGCAGCGGCCGGCTTGCGGCGCTTGGACTTCCCGTCGGCCTCCTCGGCCTCCTCGGCGTCGGCCTCGGCGAACTCGGCGGCCAGCTCCTCGTCGAGGATGACGACCTCGTCGTCGTCCTCGTCGTCGGTCTCGACCGCCTGCCTGCGGGCCAGGAACGGGTCGTCCTGGTCGCGCTCGGCGACGTCGGTCGGGGTCAGCTCCCGTGCCGGTCGGTACGCCCGCAGCGTGAAGCCGGTGCCAGCGGGCAGGGCGATCTCGACCGGGTCGATCCGCAGCTCGTCCCAGAGCGCGCGGTCGGCTTCGCGCGCCGACGGGCGCTCGGCGTCCTCCTCGACCTCGTCGAGGGTGCCGTCGGTCTCGTCGAGCTCGGGCTCGTCGGCGTCGGGCCGTTGGGGCGACTGGCGGGCCACGCTGACCTCCGTGTGCTTCGGGCTGCCCACCCGGCGGCGTCTCCGGCCGCCGAGTGACTCTGGGCACATACCCTAGTGTGCGGCTCCGGGAGGCCGGTGCCCGCACCCCGGTGCCGGTCCGCGTGGCTCTCAAGTGGTAGGTGCCTATGCGCGGGTCGCCGCGCCCCCGCCGTGCTCTCGCCGGGAGCGGGCCGACTGGCGGAAGTCCCGCGCGACCGCCGGCAGTTCCTCGGCGACACCCCGCTGGTGCTGCGGGCCCGACCTGTCCCACCATCCCCGCGCCTGCCCTGCCATCCCCCGTACCTGCCCTGCGCCCCTCGTGCCTGTCCCGCGCTCCCCACCCGCCGCACTCCGGTCACCCTTCGTGACGGTCGGCGGCAGTTGTCGTCGAGAGGACGTGGCTTGCTCTGCGTGACGGCATGGGACTCGACCGGGATGACTTGTCCACCCCTTTGCTCTGCACCCATTCGCGCAACACCTGGCCGGGCTGTGCGGATGGGAACCGGGTGTGCCGGTTCGGGTCTCGCACGTGGTCACCCTGCGTCAACCGTTGCGTATTCGGGTGCAGAGCAAAGGAGGGAATGGACGTGGGTGCGTCGGGCGGTCCCGGTTGCGATGGGTGACGAACGGGCGCGCTGGGTACCGGCGCCGGCGGGTGACGGGCGGCGCGCCCGGGGAATCCCGGAGCCGGCTCAGGGGCGGGGCGTCAGCGCCAGGTAACCGCGCTCGGCCGCCTCCTGGAGCAGCCACTGGTCCCGGTACCAACCCGGCGCGGCGACCAGCTCGTCGTGCCGGCCGCGCTGGACCACCCGGCCAGCGTCGAGCACCACGATCTCGTCGAGGCCGGCGAGCCCGCTGAGCCGGTGGCTGATCAGCAGCACCGAGTGCCCGGCGGGGGTCGCCGCGAGCGCCGAGGCGAGCACCGCGTCGGCGGCGGCCGGGTCGAGCCCTTCGGTCGGCTCGTCGAGCACCAGCACCCCGGGCGCGGCGAGCAGCGCCCGGGCCAGCGCGAGACGCTGCCGCTGGCCGCCGGAGAGCTGACCGCCCTCCTCGCCGACCACCGTGTCCCAGCCGGCCGGCTGGGCGCGTACCCAGTCCAGGAGCCCGGCCGCCCGGGTCGCGGCGGTCAGCGCCGCCTCGTCGGCGGCGGGCCGGCCGAGCAGCAGGTTCTCCCGGACCGTGGCGTGGAAGACGTACGCCTCGGCGAGCAGACCGCCGACGGCCCGAGGCAGCTCCTCGACCGGGTACGCCGACAGGTCGGCCCCGTCGAGGGTGACCCGGCCCTCCGCCGGGTGCACCGTGCCGGTGAGGACGGCGGCGAGGGTGCTCTTGCCGGCGCCGCTCGGCCCGACCACGGCGATCCGGCGGCCAGCCGGCAGGTCGAGGGTGAACCGGTCGAGGGCCGGGGCGGCACCGGCCCGGTACCGCACGGTGACCTCGTCGAAGCGTACGTCGCGCGGGGCCGGGCCGACGGCGGTGGCGGTGGCACCGGCGGCCGGAGCGGCCCCACCGTCCCCGGTGCGGACGGCCCCGCTCCCGCCGGTGCCCGCCCCGTCGGCCGTGGCTCCGGTCCCGCCGGTGCCCGCCCCGCCGGCTCCGCCGGTCTCCGGGGCGGTCAGCAGGGCGGCCACCCGGACCAGCCCGGCCCGCAGCTGGGTGCGCTGCCGGGCGGCTCCGACCAGCGCGAGCGCCACCTCGACGGCGGCCAGCGAACCCACCGCGAGCACGCCGACCAGCACCCCGCCGACGCCGCCGCGCAGCGCGGTGACCACCACCGCGCCGGCGGTCGCCCCGGCGATCAGCACCCCGGCGGCGTCCACGGCGAAGCCGGTTGCGGCGAGCCGCCGTTCCAGCCGGGCCAGCCGGCGGGCCCGGTCGTCGGCGGCGGCCAGCGCGTGCCCGGTCGCCCCGAACGCGGCCAGGTCGGCCGCGCCGTGGGTGAGGTCCACGGCGTCCGTGGCGAGCGCGCCGCGCAGCGGAGCCACCTGGTCGGCGGCGTGCCGGGTCAGCGCGGTGGCCGCGAGCGGCAGGGCCACCCCGGCGACGAGCAGGCCCAGCGCCAGCACCCCGGCGGCGGGGAGCGACACGACGGCGGCCCCGGCCACGGCCAGCACGCCGACCGTCGCTGCGGCGGCCCCCGGGACGAGCACCCGCAGCAGCAGGTCCTGCACGGCCTCCACGTCGGACACGAGCCGGCTCAGCGCGTCCCCGGTGCGTTGCCGGGCGGCGTCGCGCCGGGCGGCCAGGGCGGCGAAGACCCCGGCCCGGACGTCGGTGATCATCCGCAGCACGGCGTCGTGGCCGGCGAGGCGCTCGGTGTAGCGGAACACGCCCCGGCTGATCGCCAGCGCCCGCACCGCGACGATGGCCACGGTGAGCCGGTCCAGCGGCGGCCGGCCGGCGGCGCTCATCAGCAGCCAGGTGGCGGTGGCCATCAGGGCCAACCCGGCGAACTCGGTGGCGGCGGCGAGCAGCCCCGCGCCGACCAGCCGGCCCAGGTACGGCCGGGCCAGCCGCAGCACGGCCCGCTCGGCGGCCCGGGCGTCCCCGCCGGTGCTCATCGGGCCGCCTCCTCTCCGGTCGGCGCGGCGGCCACCCCCGCGCCGGGAGCCGCTGCGCCGGGAGCCGCTGTGCCGGGGGTCAGCTCGGTGACCCGGCCGTCGTCGATCCGCAGGATCCGGTCGGCGTCGGCGAGCAGCGCCGGGCGGTGGGCCACCAGCAGGGCGGTCCGCCCGGCGACGAGCCGGCGGGTGGCGGCCAGCACCCCGGCCTCGCTGGCGGTGTCCAGTCGGGCGGTCGGCTCGTCCAGCAGCACCACCGGCGCGTCCCGCAGGAACGCCCGCGCCAGCGCGACCCGCTGCCGTTGGCCGCTGGACAGGCCGTGCCCGCGCTCGCCGAGCACGGTGTCGAGCCCGTCGGGCAGGGCGGCGACCACCTCGTCCAGCGCGGCGGCGGTGACCGCGTCGGCGAGCGCGGCGGCGGGCGTGCCGGGGGCGCCGAGCCGGATGTTGTCGGCGAGCGGGGCGGCGAAGAGGTGGGCCCGTTGCGGCACCCAGGCGACCTGACGCCGCCAGCCGTCGGGGTCCGCGCCGGCCAGGTCGACGCCGCCGACGGTGACCCGCCCGGACGTCGGGGCGACGAAGCCGAGCAGCAGGTTGAGCAGGGTGCTCTTGCCCGCCCCGCTCGGCCCGACGATCGCGATCCGCTCGCCGGGCCGGATCGTCAGCGTGACGTCCCGCAGCGCCACGGTCCGCTCGTACGCGACGGTCACGCCCTCGAACCGGATCTCGCCGCGCCCGTCGGGGGCGGGCCGCGCCCCGGCGGGCGTCGCGGCGGCCGTGGGCCCGGCGGGGGCGCCCGGGTCGGTGGCGGAGAGGGTCAGCGCCTCGTCCAGCGCGGTGAGCCCCTCCATGCTGGCATGGAACCGGCTGCCGGCCGCCCGCAGCGGGAGGTACGCCTCCGGGGTGAGCAGCAGCACCAGCAGCGCGGTGGCGAGCGTGATCCCGCCGCCGAGCAGCCGGATGCCGACCGGCACCGCCACCAGCGCCACGGACAGCGTGGCGACCAGCTCCAGCACCAGCGCGGACAGGAACGCGATGCGCAGCGTCCGCATCGTCGCGGCCCGGTGCCCGTCGGCCATCCGGCGGACCACCTCGACCTGGCTGCGGGCCCGGCCGAACGCGCGCAGCGTGGGCAGCCCGGCGACCATGTCGAGGAAGTGCCCGCCCAGCGTCGACAGCCGCCGCCACTGCCGCTCGGTGGCGGCCTGCGCCTGCCAGCCGAGCAGCGCGCCGAAGACCGGGATCAGCGGCAGGGTCAGCGCGATGATGACGGCCGAGCCCCAGTCGGCGAAGGTGATCCGGGCCAGCACGGCCACCGGCACGGTGACGCTGAGCACGAGCTGCGGCAGGTAGCCGGTGAAGTACGCGTCCAGGGCGTCCAGCCCGCGCCCGGCCAGCGTGGCGAGCTGCCCGGCCCGCTGCCCGGCGACCCAGCCGGGCCCGTGCCGGCCGACGGCGGCGAGCAGGTCGGCCCGCAGCGCGGCCTTGACCGTCGCGGCGGCCCGCGCCGCCACCGTGCCCTGCGCCCAGGCGACCAGCGCCCGGCCGGCCACGGCGGCCAGGAACCCGGCGAGCGCCGGCCGGGCCAGCCGCCCGTCGAGCGCGCTGGCCAGCACCGTGGCGAGGGCGGTGGCCTGCCCCACGACCAGCAGCGCCGTCAGCCCGCCGAGGACCGCGAGCACGGCGAGGTCGCGTCGGGCCGCGGGGACCCGACGCAGCAGACGCGGGTCGAAGGGACGGCGGTTCACCGGTACACCGGTGTCCTGCCGTCGGTCCGTCCCCGGAACACCCACCAGCACATCGCCTGGAAGCCTAGTAGGGCCGGCAGGAACGGCAGCGCCAGGAGGTCGTTGATCATGTCGGCGTCGTGGCGGTGTCCCGGCCGCCGGATCCCGCCAGCCCGCCGACCTGATCTGCCGCTGCTCGCTGACATGATCAACGGGAGCGGCGATTCAGCTCAGGAAGAGGGAGACCGGCAGCGCGACCAGGTTGGCCGCCACCGTCAGCGCGGCGGCCCCGAGCAGCCGGGGCGGCCGGTCGGCGACCAGCAGCCGCTGGACGCGTACGTCCAGGTCCCGGTCGCCGAGCCCGAGCGTGCCGGCCGGGGTGATCCGGTGGCCGGCCGCCGCGAACCGGCGCAGCGCCCCCGCCAGGGGCGCCTCGGCGTGCACCTCGCGGGCCTTGTCGTCGGCGCGCATCTCGACCAGCAGCGCGACCCGCTCGTGCGCGTCGCGCACCCAGCGGAACCAGGGCAGCGCCCGGCACAGCGCGGTGAACGGCAGCAGCACGAGGTCGTGCCGCTCCTGCGCGTGCGCCCGCTCGTGGGTCAGCACCGCCGCCAACTCGGCCCGGTCGAGCATGCTCAGTGCCCCGGCGCTGACCACCACCCGGGGCCGCACGCCCGGCAGGCAGTAGGCCGCCGCGCCCGGGTGGTCCAGCACCAGCGCCCCGGGCACCTCCGGGTCCCGCCGGGCCACCAGGGCGAGCAGGTCCCGGTGCCGCCGCTGGGCCCGGACGGTGGCCTGCACGCTGCGTACCGTCGTGGCGAGCAGCACCGCCCCGATGCCGAAGCCGACCCCGACGAGGCCGAGGTGGACCGCGCCGAGCCCGGCCGGCAGGGTGCCGTGGGCCAGGTCGTCGGCCAGGGCGAGCAGCGCGCCTCCGGTGGGCCGTTCGTACGGGGCCACGCCGAGCGCCATCGGCAGGCCCATCGCGGAGAGCCCCAGCGCCAGCCCGACCGCCTGCCAGCAGACGATCGCCACCCGGGGGGCCCGCCACGTCCAGGTCGACGCCGCCAGGACCTGCGCCGTCAGGTAGCAGGCCAGGACCGCCCCGGCGAAGTGCACGGCGTACGCCATGACGCCGGCCCTACCGGTCCGTCGCCTCGTCGGCGAGGGCGGGCTGCCCGGCCCGGTCGGCCCGTGGGGCGTCGACCCGGTCGGCCAGCGGTCCCGCCCCGGCGCGCTCGGCCGGCGGGGCGGCCGCCTCGGCGCCGAGGGCGGCGCGCAGCACCTCGGCCTCGGTGCCGGTCACCGACCGGGCGAAGCGCACCAGCGCGGCGTCCCGGCTGCCGCCGAGGTCCAGGGCGTCGAGCATGAGCTGGGCGATGTGCGCCTCGCGGCTGGCCGCGGCCTGGTAGCGCCAGGCCCGCCCCTCCCGCTGGCGGCGCACCATGCCCTTGCCGGCGAGCCGGTCCAGCACGGTCATCACCGTGGTGTACGCCAGCTCGCGGCCGTCGAGGGCCTCGGCGACCTCGCGCACGGTCGCCCCGTCCGACGTGCCCGGGACGGTGTCCCACAGCACGTCCATCACCGCCCGCTCAAGATCACCCAGCCGCGTCACGCATGAATCCTACCCCCCGTAGTAGACCCCTCCCACGGCAGCGCCCCCGCGCTAGACCCCCTTGGGGTGCCAGACCGTCTTCGTCTCCAGCAGCGCCGTCATCCGCGTGACGCCCGGGTCGGCGTGCCAGTCGTGGTCGGCCGCGGCCGGCCGGAGCACCCGCTTCAGGTTCTCCGCCGCCTTGACCTCCAGCTCGGCGGCGAGCGCCGCGTCGGCCACCCCGGTCAGGTCGATCGCGTTGACGTCCATGTGCGCCGCCAGCGTCGGCACGGTCTCGGTGAGCGCGCCGGTGAGGACGTTCACCACCCCGCCCGGCAGGTCGGAGGTGGCCAGCACCTCGGCCAGGGTCACCGCCGCCAGCGGCTGCGTCGGCGACGCGGCCACCACCACCGTGTTGCCGGTGACGATCGCCGGGGCGATCACGCTGACCAGGCCGAGCAGCGCCGGGGCGGCCGGGGCCACCACGGCCACCACGCCCGTCGGCTCGGGCGCCGACAGGTTGAAGTACGGCCCGGCGACCGGGTTCGCGCCGCCGTAGACCTGGGGGAGCTTGTCGGACCAGCCCGCGTACCAGACCCAGCGGTCGATCGCCGCGTCGACCTCGTCGCCCGGCACGCCGAGCGCCACGAACTGCTCGCGGCGGCCCTCCAGCATCTCGGCGACCCGGTAGAGGATCTGACCCCGGTTGTACGCGGTCGCCCCGGCCCACCCCTGCACGGCGGCGCGGGCGGCGACGACGGCGTCCCGGGCGTCCTTGCGGGAGGCCAGCGACACGTTGGAGTCCTGCACGAGATACGACCGTCCCGACTCGCTGCGCGGGAACTTCCCGCCGATGAAGAGCTTGTACGTCTTGCGCACCGCGACCCGCTCAGACATCGAGGTACCCCTCCAGCCCGTGCCGGCCGCCCTCGCGACCGTAGCCCGACTCCTTGTAGCCCCCGAACGGCGAGGTCGGGTCGAACTTGTTGAACGTGTTGGCCCACACCACCCCGGCGCGCAGCCGGTCGGCCAGCCACAGGATCCGGGAACCCTTGTCGGTCCAGATCCCGGCCGACAGCCCGTACGGCGTGTTGTTGGCCTTCTCGACGGCCTCGGCCGGGGTGCGGAACGTCAGCACGGACAGCACCGGGCCGAAGATCTCCTCCCGGGCGACCCGGTGCGCCTGGGTGACCCCCGTGAAGATCGTCGGCGCGAACCAGAACCCGCGCTCGGGCAGCTCGCACGGCGGCGACCAGCGCTGCGCCCCCTCGGCCGCGCCCGCGTCGGACAGCTCGCGGATGCGGGCGAGCTGCTCGGCCGAGTTGATCGCGCCGATGTCGGTGTTCTTGTCCAGCGGGTCGCCGACCCGCAGCAGCGCCATCCGGCGCTTCAGCGACTCCAGCACCTGCTCGGCGACCGACTCCTGCACCAGCAGCCGCGACCCGGCGCAGCACACGTGCCCCTGGTTGAAGAAGATGCCGTTGACGATCCCCTCGACCGCCTGGTCGACCGGCGCGTCGTCGAAGACGATGTTGGCGGCCTTGCCGCCCAGCTCCAGGGTCACCTTCTTGCGGGTGCCCGCGACGGACCGGGCGATGGCCTTGCCCACCTCGGTCGAGCCGGTGAACGCGACCTTGTCCACGCCCGGGTGCTCCACCAGCGCCCGGCCGGTGTCGCCCGCGCCGGTGACGATGTTGACCACGCCGGCCGGCAGGTCGGCCTGCTGGCAGATCTCGGCGAACAGCAGCGCGGTCAGCGGGGTGGTCTCCGCCGGCTTCAGCACCACCGTGTTGCCGGCGGCCAGCGCCGGGGCGATCTTCCAGGCGAGCATGAGCAGCGGGAAGTTCCACGGGATGACCTGCGCGGCCACGCCCAGCGCCTTCGGGTCGGGGCCGAAACCGGCGTGGGACAGCTTGTCGGCCCAGCCCGCGTAGTAGAAAAAGTGCGCGGCGACCAGCGGCAGGTCGACGTCCCGGGACTCCCGGATCGGCTTGCCGTTGTCGAGGGACTCCAGCACGGCCAGCTCGCGGGAGCGCTCCTGGATGATCCGGGCGATCCGGAACAGGTACTTGGCCCGGTCCCGGCCCGGCATCGGGCCCCACACCTTCTCGTACGCGGTGCGGGCGGCGCGGACCGCGCGGTCCACCTCGGCCCCGCCGGCCCAGACGACCTCGGCGAGCACCTCCTCGGTGGCCGGGTTGACCGTCTTGTGGAGGTCCTCGCCGGCGACGAACTCGCCGTCGATGAACAGGCCGTAGGACGGCCTGAGGTCGACGATCGCGCGCGACTCGGGCGCGGGGGCGTATTCGAAGATCACGCTCAGTCCAGGGTGAAGTAGTCGGGACCGGAGTAGACGCCGGTCGTCAGCTTGGTGCGCTGCATGAGCAGGTCGTTGAGCAGGCTGGACGCGCCGAACCGGAACCAGTCCGGGTCCAGCCAGTCGCCGCCGACGGTCTCGTTGACCAGGACGAGGTACTTGATCGCGTCCTTGGTGGTCTTGATCCCGCCGGCCGGCTTCACGCCGACCTGCCGCCCGGTGGCGGCGCGGAAGTCGCGGACCGCCTCCAGCATCACCAGGGTCACCGGCAGGGTGGCCGCGACCGGCACCTTGCCCGTGGAGGTCTTGATGAAGTCGCCGCCGGCCAGCATCGCCAGCCAGGACGCCCGGCGCACGTTGTCGTAGGTGGCCAGCTCGCCGGTCTCCAGGATCACCTTCAGGTGGGCGTCCCCACACGCCTGCTTGGTGGCCACGATCTCGTCGTAGACCTCCTGGTAGTGCCCGGCCAGGAACGCGCCCCGGTTGATCACCATGTCGATCTCGTCCGCGCCGGCCGCCACGGCGGCCCGGGTGTCGGCGAGCTTGACCTCCAGCGGGGCCTGGCCCGACGGGAAGGCGGTCGCCACGCTGGCCAGGTGCACGCCGCTGCCCCGCAGCACCTCGGCCACGTGCGGCACCATCGCGGGGTAGACGCAGACCGCGCCGACGTGCGGGCAGGACGGGTCGGCCGGGTCGGGGCGCAGCGCCTTGGCCGCGAGCGCCCGCACCTTGCCGGGGGTGTCCGCCCCTTCGAGGGTGGTCAGGTCGACCATCCGGATGGCCAGGTCGATCGCCTGGGCCTTGGCCGTGGTCTTGATCGAGCGGGTGCCGAGCTGGGCCGCCCGCTGCTCCGCGCCGACCTGGTCCACGCCCGGCAGGCCGTGCAGGAAGGTCCGCAGAGCGGTCTCGGATCGTCCCAGCTCGGAGAGATCCGACCGGGCCGACGTCGCTGTCGCCGTCATGCCGCGAAGTCTACGCACCCGCGCGTCGCGTGATCTTGGTCACGTGATCGCCTCGTCGGTCATGGAGGCACCCTGTCGGCCGTGGAGGTGAGCGGCGTCGCTCCCCGTGTCCCGGGACCCGACCGTTCGGTAGGTTGACCGATCGTGGACGTACACGTCATCGATCACCCGCTCGCCCAGTCGCGGCTGACCGCCATGCGGGACGCGCGCACCGACTCCTCCTCCTTCCGGGCCGCGCTGCACGAGCTGACCACCATGCTCGTGTACGAGGCCGCCCGCTCCTTCCCCGTCGAGAAGTACCCGGTGCAGACCCCCGTCACCGGTGCCGAGGGCACCCGGCTGGCCAACCCGCCGCTGCTCGTGCCCGTGCTGCGGGCCGGCCTCGGCATGGCCGACGCCGCGCTCGGCCTGCTCCCCGAGTCGTCCATGGGCTTCGTCGGCCTCGCCCGCGACGAGGACACGTACGAGCCGCGCGCCTACATGGAGTCGCTGCCCCGCGACCTCGCCGGCCTGCCCGTCCTCGTCCTCGACCCGATGCTCGCCACCGGCGGCTCCCTGGAGCACTGCTGCCGGCTGCTCGCCGACCGGGGCTGCACCGACATCACCGTGCTCTGCGTGCTCGCCGCGCCCGTCGGCATCCGGCGGCTGGAGGAGTCCGGTCTGCCGCTGCGCCTGGTCACCGCCTCGATCGACGAGGGTCTCAACGACAAGATGTTCATCGTCCCGGGCCTCGGCGACGCGGGCGACCGCCAGTTCGGCGGCATGCCCCGCTTCTGAGGTGCAAGGAAGGGCCCCCTATTAACGCTTACGGTATAGAAGGGTCCCCTTCTCACCCGGGCGGTTGGCGCGGGGCGAGCCGGCTCGTCAGGCGGGTGCGCTCGTCGGGGCGAGTTGGGGCGCGCGGGGGTGCGCTCAGGCGCTACCGTCTCGGGCCATGACTGGTGTTGCGCTGGCCGAGGAGTTGCTGCTCCTCGCGTACGACGATGAATCCGGCAAGGCGACCATGCCGCGGATCAGCCTCGACCTCGGGATGGCCGCCGCCGTGCTGATCGAGCTGGCCCTCGCCGGCCGGGTCGCGTACGCCGACGGGAACCTGGTGGTCACGGACCCCGCGCCCACGGGCGAGCCGATCCTCGACGAGGTTCTGGGCCGGATGGCCGCCGACACCCCGCACAGCCCGTCGTCGTGGGTGCAGCGGCTGCGGCACGGCCTGCGCGACCGGATCCTGGCGACCCTGGTCGCCCAGGGCGTGGTGCGCGACGTCGAGGAGACGGAGCTGGGCTTCATCCACGTGCACCGCTACCCGACGGCGGACGCCACGGTGGAGGAGGACACCCGGCGGCGGCTCGCGGAGGCGCTGGCCGGCGGGCAGCTCCCCGACGAGGCGACGGCGGCGCTGGCCACCCTGGTCGCCGTGCTGCGGATGGAGCCGGCGCTCGGCCTGACCGGCGACGCCGCCGTCGACGCCCGGCGGCGGCTGGAGGAGATCGCGGGCGGGGCCGGCTTCTCCGGCACCGTCAGCCTGGACGACTCGGTGGTGCGCCCGTCGGTGGCCCTGGTCGTCACCGCCCTGGGCCAGGCGGTCGACGCCGCCCTCGGCAAGCGCGCCTGAGGCGGCGGCCCCTGAGGCATCGCCCCTGGGGGCGAGGGCCGTCAGAGGGCGAGGGGCCGTCAGGGAGCGAGGCGGTCGGCCTTGACCCCGGTGACGAAGGCGGACCAGGCGGCGGGCGGGACGGTGAGGGCCGGCCCGCCCGGGTCCTTGCTGTCGCGGATGCCGACGATGCCGGCGAGGTTGTCGGCGACCTCCACGCAGTCGCCGCCGTTGGTGCCGCTGCGGGTGCTGGTGCGCCAGCGGGCGCCGGTCAGGTCAGTCATAGCACTCTCCCCGGATCGCATCGATGAGCTCCGCTGATTGTGCCGCGCCGAGGGCGAGGGATTCCAGACCCTTCCAGACCCGTTCGTACGCGGCGATCTCGGCCGGCTGGTCGAGGTAGAGCGCGCCGGTGAGCCCCTCGACGTAGACGGTCGGCGGCTCGGTCGGTGCGCCGAGCGCCGAGAGCGGAAAGTCGAGCAGCACGAACGTGCCCGCCTCGGCGGCCAGCGGCGGCCCGGCGGCCAGCGGCAGCACCCGGACGGTGATGTTGTGCCGCTCGCCGACGGCCAGCAGGTGGCGGAGCTGGTCGGCCATCACCGACCGGCCCGGCACCGGGCGGCGCAGCACCGCCTCGCTGAGGATCACGGTCAGCTCGGGGGCCGGGGGCAGCCGCCGGGTCAGCAGCCCCTGCCGCTGGAGCCGGAAGCCGACCGCCTTCTTGCGCTCCTCCTCGCCCAGCTCGGGCCGGTTGTGCGCGAACAGCGCGGTGGCGTAGCCGGGGGTCTGCAACAGCCCCGGCACCAGCTCGGCGTTGTAGTGCCGAATGCCGCTCGCGGCGTTCTCCAGCCCGACGTAGAGCGAGAACCACGACGGCACGGAGCTGCCGTGGGCGTGCCACCACCCCTCCGCCCGGCTCACCTCGGCGAGCCCGAGCAGCACGCGCGCCTGGTCGGGGGTCGCCTGGTAGAGCTCGCAGAGCATCCGCACGTCGGGCGTCTTGGCCGAGGTGAGGCCGCGCTCGATCCGCCAGAGCTTCTGCCGCGAGCAGTCCAGCTCGCCGGCCGCCGCGTCGATGCTGACGTGGGCGCTCTCGCGGAGCTGGGTGAGCAGCCTGCCGAGCTGCCGCCGCGGCACGGTCGAGCCGTGTGTTTCACGCACCGTGCAACACCTTTCCGCCGGAAATGCAACACCCGGACACCGCATTCGCAACGTCGAAGAATGCGAATGCCAAAGGCGTCGGGAAATGGGGAGACCGATGTGGCTGATGCTAGTGAGACGAACCGTAGGTAAGCAAGAGATCACGCCGGGTTGGTGTGTCGTGATGTCAGGTCCGGCGTGGACGGCCGCCGGATCGGCGCAGCCAGCGGGCCCGGCAAGGCGAAGCGGACCCGCCCGCAACGCCCTCTACGGGCCCGCCGCGCACTCCTCGTGCCTTGCCGAGAGGAAATGAGCGCCTCAGCAGAGAAACGATTCCCACGCCGGCGGGCCGCCCGCCTCAGGTGTAAGAAGGGGACCCTTCTATACCGTAGGCGTTAATAAGGTGCCCTTCCTTACACCAGGGCGGCGATTTCCGTGCGGAGGGCCGCCAGCGCCGCCGCCGCGCGGCGGCGGGCCGCCGGCACGTCGCCGTCCGCGACCGGCTCCACCACCTCCAGGTACGCCTTCAGCTTCGGCTCGGTGCCCGACGGGCGGATCACCACCCGGGCCGCCTCGTTGCGCAGGATCACCACGTCCGCCTCGGGGAGCAGGTCCCGCGCCTCGGTCACCGGCTGCCCGAGCAGCGTCGTCGGGGTGGCCGCCCGCACCCGGGCCATCGTGTCGGCGATGATCCGCAGGTCGTCGACCCGCACGGAGAGCTGGTCGGTGTGGTGCACCCCGAACTCGGCGGCCAGCTCGTCGAGCCGGTCGGTGAGGGTGCGCCCCTGCGCCTTGAGCCCGGCGGCCAGCTCGGCGACGGTCAGCGCGGCGGTGATGCCGTCCTTGTCGCGTACGTGTTCCGGGGCGACGCAGTAGCCCAGCGCCTCCTCGTAGCCGTACACGAGCGGGTCGGTCCCGCCACCGGCCCGGACGATCCACTTGAACCCGGTGAGCGTCTCGTCGTAGGGCAGGCCCCGGGCGGCGCACATGGCCCGCAGCAGGGACGACGACACGATGGTGGTGGCGTAGAGGCCCTGCACGCCCCGGCGCATGAGATGGTCGGCGAGCAGCACGCCCACCTCGTCGCCGCGCAGCATCCGCCAGCCGCCGGACCCGTTCGCGCCCGCCGGGCCGGCGACGCCCGCCGCGCCCGCAGCACCCGCCGCACCCGGGTCGCGGACGGCCACCGCGCAGCGGTCCGCGTCGGGGTCGTTGGCGATGGCGAGGTCCGCGTCGGTGCGCCGGGCGAGGCCGACGAGGCGGTCGATCGCCCCCGGCTCCTCCGGGTTGGGGAAGCTGACGGTCGGGAAGTCCGGGTCCGGCACCGCCTGCTCGGGCACCACGCCGGGGATGCCGAAGCCGGCGCGGGCGAAGGCCGCGGTCAGCACGGCCGCGCCGACGCCGTGCAGCGGCGTGTAGGCCACCTTCAGCCGCCGGGCCCCCGCCGGGTCGACCACGGCGGCGGCTCGGTCGACGTACGAGACGACGACGTCGTCGCCGACGACCTGCCCGGCCGGGCCCAGCGGCACGTCGACGAGGGGGCCGACCGCCCGGATGGCGGCCTCGATGCCGGCGTCGGCGGGCGGCACGATCTGCGCCCCCGCGCCCAGCTCGCCGCCGAGCTGCGCGCCGAGGTAGACCTTGTAGCCGTTGTCCTGCGGCGGGTTGTGGCTGGCGGTCACCATCACGCCGGCCGCCGCGTCGAGCTGCCGCACCGCGTACGCGAGCACGGGGGTGGGCAGCGGGCGGGGCAGCAGCAGCGCGGCGCGGCCCGCGCCGGTGGCGACCTGGGCGGTGCGCTCGGCGAACTCCCGCGAGCCATGCCGGGCGTCGTACCCGATGACCAGCGGGCCGGTGGCGTCCTGGGCGGCGAGCCAGGCGACGAGCCCGGCCGCGGCCTGGGTGACGACGGCCAGGTTCATGCCGTTGGGGCCGGCGCGCAGCGGGCCGCGCAGCCCGGCGGTGCCGAAGGTCAGCGGCCCGGCGAACCGGTCGGCCAGCTCGGGCGCGCTCGCCGGCAGCCCGTCGAGCACGGCCTGGAGCTCGTCGCGGGTGGCCGGATCGGGGTCGTCGTCGAGCCACCGCCGGGCCTGGTCGCGAAGGTCGTCGAGGCCGCGCGCGCCGTCGCGGTCGCGCGTCTCGTCAAGGTCAGTGGGTTCCGCCGCCATGGCTCTTGATAGCACGGCGGCGGATCACCACGTCGCGTCGGCCCGGCCGGGCCGGTGTCGCGGCGGCCCGAGCCGACCGGCGTCGGGTCGCCCGGCCGGGGTCAGTTGCTCCCGCCGCCGAGCTTGAACGACGCCACCATCTGATCGAAGATCGGCTTGCTCTCGGCGAACCGGGCGTCGGTCGAGGAGAGGTAGAACGAGTAGACCTTGCCCTCGTGCACCACCCCGCGCCACACGCCGTGCCGCTTGGTGTCGCCCTCGCCGCACGTGTATTCGAACTCCGCTGCCGCCTTGCCGTCGAGCTCCTGCTCGGTCATCGACACCTGGTTGTACGGCTTCTGGCAGGAGGCCGACCGGCTGCGCAGGCCGTTCGCGGCGGACTCGGCCCAGCGCATCGACGAGGTGCTCCACCGTTCGGAGAGGATGCGCACCTTGCGGCCGTTGTCCTCCGGGTCGACGTAGTCGACCCACACGGCCCCGTCGGCGCTGCGGCGCTCCCAGCCCTTCGGCACCTGCACGGTGACGCCCTTGGCCGACTGCTCCTGCATCTCCACCCCGGGCCCGGCGGGCGCGCCCGCGCTCGGCTGCCCCTGCGGGGTGGCCGGCGACTCCGGGTCGTCGCCGCCGGTGAGGGCGAACACGGCTACCAGCAGCAGCACGGCGAGGCCGCCCGCCGCGGCGAGCTGCACCTTGCGCGGCCAGCCCTTGACGGTGGCGACGAGGCGGCCGGCTGCGCCGCCGCCGGTGGCCGGGGCGGGCGCGCCGGCGGCCGGTGCGGTCCACGGCTGGCCGGTGCCGGGCACCGACCACTGGCCGCCGCCGTATGCCCCGCCGCCGACGCGCTGGGTGGCGTCGGGGGAGCCGCCGAAGCCGGGGACCGGCTGGGTGGCGTCGGGCTGGCTGCCGTAGGTGACCCGCTGCGTCGCCTCCGGCCGGGGCCCGAACGGCACCTGCTGCGTCGCGTCGGGCGAGCCGCCGCCGAGGCCGGAGACCCGCTGCGTGGCGTCGGGCGAACCGCCGAAGCCGGAGACCCGCTGCGTCGCGTCGGGCGATCCGCCCTGGGTCACGCGCTGGGTGGCGTCGGCGGGGCCGCCGTACGTCATCCGCTGGGTGGCCTCCGGCGCGGCGTTGCCCGCGTCGACCCGCTGGGTCGCCTCCGCCGGGCCGCCGTACGTGCGGCCGGCCGGCGGCGGGGGCGGCGCGGTCATCGCCCCGGTGGGGGTGTGCAGCGGGCCGGCGAGCGCGTCGGCGCTGGTGTCGTCCAGCGCGGCGGCGCTCGCGGCGGCGGCGGTCTTCTTCTTGCCCTTCTCGCCCCGGCGCAGCTCGGCCAGCCGGTCGGTCAGCGACTCGCCGGGGGCGAGCATCGCCCGGCCGCCGATCTGCCCGCTGGGCTTCGGCTCCTCGGCGGGCGGCGGCGCGACGACGGGCGGGCGCGGCTTGACCGGCACCACCGCGTACGGGTCGGTGACCGAGTTGACCGCGGTGGCGGTGCTGGTCAGCGGGCCGGCGAGCAGCTCGCGCAGCATCGCGCGGGAGGTGTGCACGTCGAGGCGGCGGGCCGGGTCCTTCTCCAGCAGCCCCATCAGCACCCGGGTCAGCGGGCCGCTGCGCTGCGGCGTGGCCGGCGGGTCCTCGACCACGGCGTGCATGGTCTCGATCGGGTCGCCCTTGTCGAACGGGGGCCGGCCCTCCACCGCCGTGTAGAGGGTCACGCCGAGCGAGAACAGGTCGCTCGGCGGCCCGAAGTCCTGGCCCATGGCCCGCTCGGGCGAGATGAAGTGCGGCGAGCCGAGCACCATCCCCGGTGTGGTGAGCTGCACGTCGGTGGGGAGCTTGGCCACGCCGAAGTCGGTGAGCACGCACCGGCCGTCGGTGCAGATCAGCACGTTGGCCGGCTTGACGTCGCGGTGCAGCACCCCGCTCGCGTGGGCCACCTCCAGCGCGCCGAGCAGGGCGATGCCGATCTTGGCGACCGCGCGGGGGGCCACCGGCCCGTCCTCGATCACCATGTCGGCGAGGCTGCGGGCGTCCAGCAGCTCCATCACGATCCATGGGCGGCCACCCTCGGTGACCACGTCGTAGACCTGGACGACGGCCGGGTGCTGGATGGCCGCCGCCGCGCGGGCCTCGCGCAGCGTGCGTTCGTACATGGCGTCGCGGTCGCTCGGGGCGAGGCCCGGCGGGAGGACGACCTCCTTCACCGCCACGTCGCGCCGCAACAGCGTGTCTGTGGCACGCCAGACCGTGCCCATGCCGCCGTTGCCCACCGCGGACCGGAGCGAGTATCGGTCACCGATGGTGGTGCCGGCTGCCGCACGTCCGTGGGGTGGGCTGACTGGTCCGCCGCTCCACGTCGGGATCTGAGTCACAGAAAAGCCACCGGGGGAAATCGAGGGGGCTGGGACACAACACCCCTATCTTGCTGGTTCCGACGCCCGATGCGAAACCCGACGCGACGGACGTTTACCGAACCGGACCCTACGTGGCCAGGTGTTCACCCCTCGGGGGCGCCGGGAAAGACAGGGGTCCGGTGTGCGGAATCCCTCACCCTCCGGCGCGGCGGCACGTCCTACCATCCGGGGATGAGCGAACCGCGGTCGAGCGAGTCCGGCTTCCCGATCAAGGGCGTCTACACCCAGGCGGACCTGCCGGAGGACCTGCCCGACCGGCTGGGCGGGCCGGGGGAGTTCCCGTACACCCGTGGGGTCTACTCCACCATGTACACCTCCCGACCGTGGACGATGCGACAGTACGCCGGCTTCGGCACCGCCACCGAGAGCAACGCGCGCTACCACCAGCTCCTGCGCGCCGGCACCATGGGCCTGTCCGTCGCGTTCGACCTGCCCACCCAGATGGGGTACGACTCGGACGACCCGATCGCCCACGGCGAGGTCGGCAAGGTCGGGGTCGCCATCGACTCGATCGAGGACATGCGGCTGCTGTTCGCCGGCATCCCGCTGGACAAGGTCTCCACCTCGATGACGATCAACGCGCCGGGGTCGGTGCTGCTTCTGCTCTACCAGCTCGTCGCCGAGGAGGCCGGGGTGCCGGGCACGGCGCTCAACGGCACCATCCAGAACGACATCCTGAAGGAGTACATCGCCCGGGGGACGTACATCTTCCCGCCGAAGCCGTCGCTGCGGCTGGTCGCCGACACGTTCGCCTACTGCCGGGCGGAGGTGCCGAAGTGGAACACGATCTCCATCTCCGGCTACCACATGGCCGAGGCCGGCGCGACGCCCGCGCAGGAGATCGCGTTCACCCTGGCCAACGGCATCGAGTACGTCCGGGCGGCGCTCGCCGCCGGGCTGGCCGTGGACGACTTCGCGCCCCGGCTGTCGTTCTTCTTCGTCGCCCGCACCACCCTGCTGGAGGAGGTCGCGAAGTTCCGCGCCGCCCGGCGGATCTGGGCCCGGCTGATGCGCGACGAGTTCGGCGCGAAGAACCCGAAGTCGATGATGCTGCGGTTCCACACCCAGACGGCGGGCGTGCAGCTCACCGCCCAGCAGCCCGAGGTGAACCTGGTCCGGGTGGCCATCCAGGGGCTCGGCGCGGTGCTCGGCGGCACCCAGTCGCTGCACACGAACAGCTTCGACGAGGCCATCGCGCTGCCCACCGAGAAGGCCGCCCGGCTGGCGCTGCGCACCCAGCAGGTGCTCGCGTACGAGACGGACCTGACCGCCACCGTCGACCCGTTCGCCGGGTCGTACGTCGTGGAGGCGATGACCGCCGAGATCGAGGCGGCCGCGGTGGAGCTGATGGAGCGGGTGGCCGACCACGGCTCGGTGGTCGACGCCATCGAGGCGGGCTTCCAGAAGCGGGAGATCGAGCAGTCGGCGTACCGGATCGCCCAGGAGATCGACTCGGGCGAGCGGGTGGTGGTGGGGCTCAACCGGTTCACGGTCGACGCCGACGAGCCGTACGAGCCGCTGCGGGTGGACCCGACGATCGAGGCGGCCCAGGCCGAGCGGCTGGCGAAGCTGCGGGTCGAGCGGGACGACGCCGCCGTCGAGCGGGCGTTGGGCGAGCTGCGCGCCGCCGCCGAGGGCACGGCCAACGTGCTGCACCCGATGAAGGAGGCGCTGCGGTCGCGGGCCACGGTCGGCGAGGTCTGCGGCACCCTGCGCCAGGTCTGGGGCACCTACCGCCCCAGCGACCGGTTCTGACCCACCCCTGATTCCGTCGGTTGAGGGGTCGCAAAGCGTAACCGGGCGGGTCTAGGGTCGCCGGTGTGAGCCCGACCGGGGCGGCCCCGGTGTGTGTCCGCCAGGGGCCGTGGGTAACCCGTCCGGGTGAACGGGACGGACAGCGTGTGTGAGAGCACGCCGGCCCGTCGTGTCACCGTCGGGAGTCGCCCGGCCGCCGAGCGCGGTCGGTTAGTTGTCTGAGCGGCGGTGAGCCGAAGCGACTAATGCGACAATTCGGTAGCGACGGCCCCGGATCGAGGGTGATTTCGTGACCGCCGAGTCGGTTACGGGTTGTAGGAGGTGTGGGGCAGATGACGGCGTTCAACCGCGATCTACCTGCTGTCCCGCAGATTATGGAGCCCTCCCACCAGGGCTTTCGTGACGCTGCGCGGTCCGATCACTACGGGAATGATGTTGCACAGAGTCACCGTCGAAGGTCTAGGCTGGCGGCTGTCATCCCCGAAGATCCATCCATTCCTAGTGATCGAGATTTCGACGTGACGAGTGCGTTGACGCTGCCCAACGGCAGCCACCTGGCGTCGTCGGCCTGGCCGGAGTCGCCGTCCGGGTCGCAGCCTTTGCCCTTCGAGCTCGACCATATGCTCGCCCTCCGGATGCCCGGCCTCGTCGCCACCCGCCGGCACATCCACTCCCACCCGGAGCTCTCCGGCGAGGAGTTCGAGACGGCGGCCCTGATCGCCCGCGAGCTGTCCCTCGCCGGCCTGCGTCCCCGTCTGCTGCCGAAGGGCAACGGGGTCATCTGCGACATCGACGGCCGCCCCGACGGCCCGGTGGTCGCGCTGCGCGCCGACATCGACGCGCTGCCCCTGACCGACGTCAAGGACGTGCCCTACCGGTCCACGAAGGACGGCGTCTGCCACGCCTGCGGCCACGACGTGCACACCACCGTGCTGCTCGGCGTCGGCATGCTGCTGGCCCAGCTCGCCGACCTCGGCGAGCTGGACGGCCGGGTCCGGCTGATCTTCCAGCCGGCCGAGGAGATCCTGCCCTGCGGCTCGCTGGAGGTCATCGAGGCCGGCGGCCTCGACGACGTCGTGCAGATCTTCGCGCTGCACTGCGACCCCAACCAGCCCGTCGGCAAGGTCGGCCTGCGGGTCGGCCCGATCACCGCCGCCGCCGACAACGTCACCGTGCGGCTCACCGGCCCGGGCGGGCACACGGCCCGCCCGCACCTGACCGTCGACCTGGTCGACGCGCTCGGCCGGCTGGTCACCGAGGTGCCCGCTTTGGTCAGCCGCCGGGTGCCGGCCAACAGCGGGCTGCTGCTGGTGTTCGGCCACGCCTCGGCCGGCACCCGGTACAACGTGATCCCGTCCGAGGCGACCGCGTCCGGCACCCTGCGGGTGATGGACCGCGACACCTGGGACGAGGCCCCCAAGATCGTCGCTCAGGTGGTGCGGGACGTCATCGCGCCCACCGGCGCCACCGTCGACCTGGAATACCTGCGCGGCCGGCCCCCGGTCACCAACGACGCCAGGGCGATCCAGGTGCTGACCGCGGCGACCCACGCCGCGCTCGGCCCGGACGGGGTCGCCGAGACCCCGCAGAGCATGGGCGGCGAGGACTTCAGCTGGTATCTGGAGCACGTCCCCGGCGCGCTGGCCCGGCTCGGCGTCGGCCGCGCCGGCCCGAACGTCGACCTGCACCGCGCCTCGTTCGACGTCGACGAGCGGGCCATCGCGGTCGGCGTCCGGGTCATGGTGCAGACCGCGCTGCGGGCACTGGCGGCGGCGCGCTGACGGGCGGCGTCGGCGTCCGTCGCCGACGCCGCCTCAGCACCGTCAGCAGCACGACCACCGGCACGCCGATGGCCACCGCGAACGGCAGCAGCGCCCCGAGCACCGTGAGCAGCACGCCGAGCGAGGCGACGAACGCCGTCCAGCCGCCGCGCAGGCCGACCAGGAAGCCGGTGTCGGGCTCCGGGTCCCGGACGTCCGCCTCCGGCCCCACGAAGGTGACGGTGATGGTGGAGAGCGCCGTCAGGTCGGCCAGGCGGCGCTTCTTCGCCTCCAGCGAGGCGAGGTCGGCCTCCCGGCGGGCCACCTCGCTCTCCAGCGTCACCAGGTCGCCGATCGAGGTGGCCCGCGCCAGCAGCTTGCGGCCGCTCTCGACCCGGGCCCGCTGGGTGGCGATCCGCGCGTCGAGGTCCACGGTCTCCTCGGTCACGTCCTCCGTCCGGATCGCCCGCTGCTCCTGCCGGCCGAGCCGCGCCAACTCCTCCAGCACGGCCGTGAACCGCTCCGCCGGCACCCGCAGTTGCAGCTCCGCCCGGGCGTTGGCGGTTCCCCCGCTGCTGCGTTCGTCGCCGCCGACGAAGCCACCGACGCCGGTGACCGCCGTGACGGCCGACCGGGCGGCGGCGTCCACGTCGTCCACCCGTACCCGCATGGTTCCGGTGTAGATGATCGACCGCTGGTCGACCCGCAGGTCCGGCGACCCGCCCCCCGCGCCGGAGCGCGCCCCGCCGGCGTCGGCCCCCGGCCCCGCCTTCGCCCCGCCGGCCGGGGCCTCCTGCTGCGGCGCGACGGCCGCCGAGTCCTGCGCGCCGCCGTCGCCGCCGTCGGCGCTGCACCCACCGACCGCCAGCAGCGTCACCAGGCCCACCGCGGCCCACCACCTGCGTCTATCGTGTCCGTCCATCAACAGCTCCGATCGTCTGCGCCCCCCGTCGGGCGATACGTCAGACGCGGCGCGGCACCGGGCCGGTTCCGGCAGACTGCGCTCAGGGACATCACGATTCGATCAATCGAGGAGTCACGATGCAGCTCACCAAGTACGCCCACTCCTGCCTCAGGGTCGAACACGACGGCGGGGTGCTGGTGGTCGACCCCGGCGTCTTCAGCGACCCGGCGGCGCTGGACGGGGCGGACGCGGTGCTGATCACCCACGAGCACCCCGACCACGTCGACGTCGCGGCGCTCACCCGGCAGCTCGACCGCCGGCCGCTGCGCATCCACGGCCCGGCCTCGCTCGCCGGCGTCCTCGGCGACGCGGCCGAGGCCCTGGAGCCGGTCGCGCCCGGCCAGTCGTTCACGGCGGCGGGCGTGCCGGTACGCGCCTACGGCGGCCGGCACGCCGTCATCCACCCCGACATCCCGGTCGTGGACAACCTCGGATACCTGCTCGACGACGTCGTCTACCACCCCGGCGACTCGCTGGTGGCACCCGGGGACGTCCAGGTGGACACGCTCTTCGCGCCGATCCACGCCCCCTGGTCGAAGTTCTCCGAGGTCGTCGACTTCATCCGCGCGGTCGCCCCGCGGCGCGCCTTCGCCCTGCACGACGGGCTGCTCAACGACAACGGGCTCGCCGTCCTCGACCGCCAGTACGCCGCCCTCTCCGGCACCGACTACCAGCGCCTCGAGCCGGGCAGCCGGCTCGACGCCTGAGCGATGCCGCTCCCGCAGGACCTCCTCCGGCGGCTCTACACCGAGCCGCCGGAGGCGTTCGTCGCCACCCGCGACGCCGCCGTCGCCGAGGCCCGGCGCGCCGGCGACCCGGCCACGGCCCGCGAGATCGCCCGGCTGCGCCGGCCCACCGTGGCCGCCTGGCTGGTCAACCTGCTCGCCCTGCGCCGCCCCGAGCTGGTGGCCGACCTGACCCAGCTCGCCGAGGCGCTGCGCGCCGCCCAGCGCGACCTGCGCGGCCCCCGGCTGCGGGAGCTCTCCGGCCAGCGGCGGGCGGCGGTCGCCGCGCTGGTCGCCGAGGCCCGCCGGCTGGCCGCCGACGCCGGCCAGCCGGCCGGGAAGCTGCCGCTGGGCGAGGTGGAGGCGACCCTCAACGCCGCGCTCTCCGACGCGGAGGTGGCCGGGCAGGTGCGTTCCGGCCGGCTGCTGCGGGCCGCCAGCTACGCCGGCTTCGGCGAGGTGCCCCGCCCCCAGCTCCGCCTGGTCTCCGGCGGAGAGGAGCCGCCACCCGCCGGCCCGACCGCCGGCTCCGGGCGGCGCGCCGCCGACCGGAGGACGGGTCGTGCCGAGCGCACCGGCCGCGCCGATCAGGCCGACCGGAGGGCCGGCCGCGCCGATCACGCCGACCGGAAGCCCGGCCGCGCCGATCAGGCCGACCGGAAGCCCGGCCGCGCCGATCACGCCGACCAGGCCGCCCGCGGGGCGGACCGCGCCGCCCGCGAGGACGACCGCGCCGCCCGCGAGGACGACCGCGCCGAGCGTGCCGCCCGGAAGGCCGGCCGTGCCGGGCGGGACGCCGCCCGTGCCACCCGGGAGGCCGAGCGGGCCGAGCGGGCCCGGCAGCGCCGGGCGCTGGAGCGGGAACTGACGCGGGCGCGTGCCGACCAGGAGCGGGCCGAGGCGGAGCTGGCCGGCGCGGCGGAGGCCGAGCACGACGGCGGCGAGGAACTGGCCGGCATCGAACGCGCGCTGGCCGAGCTGGAACGGCGGCGCGCCCGGGCCGAACAGGAACTGGGCCGCCGGAAGCTGGCCCGCCGGGCGGCGGAGCGGGCCGTCACCGCCGCCCGCCGCCGCACCGGCGAGGTCGAGGGCGCGATCGAGGCGGTGGACGCCGAGGACGGGGCTGCGGCGGAAGGCCCCGGCGGGGCAGACTGAACCCGATGACGCCGGAGCAGGTCGCCGCCGCGAGCAAGCCGTTGGTGCTGGGGCTCGGGGCGGCGTTCACCCGCTGCCCGGCCACCCTGCGCCGGGCCGGCCGGCTCGGCATCCCCGGCTGGGCCTTCCACGTCGCCGGTCGGGCCGGGGCGCTGGGCGACGTCCGGGCCGCCACGGTGACCGCCGCCCTCGGCTTCGTCGCCCCCGACGCCGTCGCCGACGGGTGGGACGCCGCCGCCCGGGTGCTCCGCCCGCCGGAGGTGGCGGCGGCATACCTGGCCGAGTGCTGCCGGTGGGGCACCGAGCACCTGACCGCCGTGACCGGGGTGACCCGGCTGGCGACGCTGCTGCACCGGGTGGTCGACGCGGCCGATGCCAGCGCGATGCCGCTCTTCGCCGCCTGGCGGGCCATGCCGCCGCCGGCCGACTCACCGGCCGCCCGCGCCGCCGTCGGGCTGCTGCTGCTCCGGGAACACGTCGTCGGGGCGTGCCTGCTGGCGTCGCGGGCCGCCGGGCTGACGCCGCTGGAGGCGATGCTGACCGGCCCGGAGGGGGAGTCGGCCGCGCTCGCCTGCGGCTGGCCGCCGCCGTATCCCCCGGTCGGGCCCCTGGTGCGCCGTCGGCTGTGGGCCGACGCGGTGACCGACCGCCTGATGTCGGTCGGCTTCCGGGCCCTCACCCCGGCCGAGGGTGTCGAACTGCTCGGCCTGCTGACCGCCACACACACCCACGTGCAAGGAAGGGCCCCTTCTTAACGCCTGAGGTAGAGAAGGGTCCCCTCCTCACCACGCCGAGCGCGGCGCGGCGGGTGCGGCGCGGCGGATGCGGCGGGATGAGGCGCGGCGGGCGAGGCCCGGCGTCGACGCGTCCGGGGGAGCCGGGGGAGAGAAAATGGGGGGCGTGGGCCCCGGGCCGGCTGCCAGGATCGCCCCGTGACCCTTCCCGCCGGCTGGGCGGCACGCCGCCCCACCCTCGACGACGTGCCCGCGATCCTCGCGGTCGTGCACGCCGCCGACACCTTCGCGATCGGCCATCCGGACTTCGACGCCGAGGATGTCGAGGCCGCGCTGACGGCACCCCACTTCGACCCGGCGCGCGACTCCTGGCTGGTCAGCGACCCGCAGGGGCGGCTCGTCGCCTGGTCCCTGGTGGACAACCCGACCGGGGTGGGCCGGGAGTTCGTCGACGTCCTCGTCGACCCGGAGCACGGCGCGGCGGTCCGCGCCCCGCTGCTCGCCCGGATGCTGGACCGGGTCGCCGAGCGGGCCGCCGAGCGGGGCCTGCCCGCGCTGACCGTCCGCGTCTCGGCGTACGGGCCGGAGACCCGGTGGGCGGGCGAGCTGGCCGAGGCCGGGTTCACCCTGGTGAAGCGGTACCTGCGGATGAGCCGGGAGCTGGCCGACCTGCCCGCCGAGCCGCCGCTGCCGCCGGGGGTGACGGTCCGCCCGTTGCGCGCCGACGACGAGGCGGACCTGCGGCTGTTCCACCGGATCTTCGACACGGCGTTCCGGGACACGCCGGACTACGAGCCGGTCGGGTACGACCAGTGGCGCGAGCACCTGCCCGCGTACGCCAGGACCTGGGACGAGTGGTTCGTCGCCGAGGTCGACGGTGAGCCGGCCGGCGCGTTGCAGTCGTCCGACCAGGCGTTGGAGCAGGACATGGGCTGGGTACGCACCCTGTCGGTGCTGCCGGCGCACCGGCGGCGCGGCGTGGGGGCCGCGCTGCTGCGGCGGGCCTTCGCGGTCTACGCGGCCAAGGGGCGGCGGCGCGCCGGCCTCGGCGTGGACCTGGCCAACCCGACCTCCCCGGCGACGCTCTACCACTCCGTGGGGCTGCGTGAGCAGCACTGGGCCGACATGTACGAGCGCAGCGTCCCCGCCACCGGCACGTGACGGGAACCGGCCGCCACCGGGCAGGAACCCCGCCGCCGCGTGACGGGGCCGCCACCGCCGCGTGACGGGCGGCCCGGCGGTGTGGGCCAGGCGACCCGGTGCCGGGCCGCCGTGCGGCCCGATCCGGGACAGAGCAGACTTGGGGCGTGGGAGACGCGCTATGCCGACGCGGTGCCGGTGGGGCGGGACCGCAGCTCGCTGACGTAGTCGTCGGGCGCGCCCGCCTTCTCGGCGGCGTTGGCGATCTCCGACAGGTACCAGGCCGTCGGCAGGCCGCCCTCGTAGCCGTCGAAGACGTAGACCCAGGCGGTCACGTCCCCGTCGAGGGTGGAGACCCGGACGTGCAGCTTCCGGTACGTCCCGGAGGTCACCCCCTCGATCTCGTCGAGCTGGGCGGCGTCGTAGGGGTGGATGTCGTAGAGCGCCACGAACACCCGGTCGCCGGGGGACTCGACGACGGTGCTGACCGCGCCCTCCCAGCCGATCACACCCTCGCCGGCGAAGGTGAGCCGCCAGCCCTCCAGCCAGCCGACGCCGACCATCGGGGAGTGCGGGCAGTAGGCGCGCATCCGGGCGGGATCCAGGTTTGAGCCGTAGGCGGCGTAATGACGCACGGCGATGACGATAGCCCGGCGGACGGGTGGGGGAGAATACGACGGTGCGTGTCGGACGTGTCGGGGAGAAGAAAGTCACTGTGAGCATGGACGAGGGGCGACAGCTGTGAGCCAGATCGTGATCATCGGCGGTGGGCCGGCCGGGTACGAGGCGGCCCTGGTCGCCGCCCAGTTGGACGCCGATGTCACCGTGGTGGAGGCCGAGGGGGCCGGCGGCGCGTGCGTGCTGTCCGACTGCGTACCGTCGAAGACGTTCATCGCCAGCTCCGAGGTGGTCACCGGATACCGGGACACCGAGGAGTTCGGGGTGCACTCCGACGGGCTGGAGGCGGTCACCGTCGACGCCCGGGCCGTGCACGAGCGGGTCAAGCGGCTCGCCCTGGCCCAGTCCGCCGACATCCACGCGAAGCTGGTCAAGGCCGGCGTCACGTTCGTCGCCGGCACGGCCCGGCTCGGCGAGGACATGCTGGGCCACACCCACCGCGTCGTCGTCACCCCGGCCGACGGCTCCGGGAAGCACTCGATCGACGCGTCGACCGTGCTGGTCGCCACCGGCGCCACCCCGCGCCAGCTCCCCACGGCCGTGCCCGACGGCGAGCGCATCCTGACCTGGCGGCAGGTGTACGACCTGCCCGACCTGCCCGAGCACCTGATCGTGGTCGGCTCCGGCGTCACCGGCGCCGAGTTCGCCAGCGCGTACCTGGCGATGGGGGTCCCGGTCACCCTCGTCTCCAGCCGGGACCGGGTGATGCCGCACGAGGACGCCGACGCCGCCATGGCGATCGAGCGGGTGTTCCGGTCCCGGGGCATGACGATCCTCAACAACTCCCGCGCCGAGGGCGTGCGGCGTACCGCCGACGGGGTGGAGGTGGAGCTGGCCGACGGCCGGCTGGTGCAGGGCTCGCACGCGCTCATCGCGGTCGGCTCGATCCCCAACACCGCCGGCCTCGGCCTCGCGGAGTACGGCGTGGAACTGGCCCGGGGCGGCTACGTCACCGTCGACCGGGTGTCGCGCACCAACGTCCCCGGCGTCTACGCGGCCGGCGACTGCACGGGCGTGCTGCCGCTGGCCAGCGTCGCCGCGATGCAGGGCCGGATCGCGATGTGGCACGCGCTCGGCGAGGCGGTCCGGCCGCTGCGGCTGCGCACGGTCGCCGCGAACGTCTTCACCGACCCCGAGCTGGCCACCGTCGGCGTCTCCCAGGACGAGGTGGACGCGGGCCGGACCCCGGCCCGTCAGGTGATGCTGCCGCTGTCGGGCAACGCGCGGGCGAAGATGGACGACCTCGCCGACGGCTTCGTGAAGCTGTTCTGCCGCCCGGCGAGCGGCCAGGTGATCGGCGGCGTGGTGGTGGCCCCGAAGGCCAGCGAGCTGATCCTGCCGATCACGATGGCGGTGGAGAACAACCTCACGGTCAACGAGCTGGCCCAGACCATCACCATCTACCCGAGCCTGTCGGGCTCGATCACCGAGGCGGCCCGTCAGCTCATGCTCCACGAGCTGGAGTAGCCGAGCCCGCTCTCCCGGTGCCCCTCGTGGTCAGCCCGGTGACTTCACGCGACGTCGAGTCGGATGTTTCCGATCCGGGCGACCACGTCGAGGTGTCCGCCCAGGCCGGTGACGTACGCGCGGAGGCTTTCCAGGCTGGTGTGCTGGCCGTTCTCGATCTGACTGATCCGTGCCTGGGACAGCCCCGCGGCCTCCGCGAGCTGCGTCTGGGTCAGGCCGAGCTGCTTGCGGATCTCGGCCAGCTGAGCGCCGCTGACCTTGGCCAGCATCCGTTCGCGCAGCTCCTCACGCCGGGCCATTCGTTCGGGGTGCTCCCACTCGGGGTCGATCTCCCGGGCCTTGGCCTTGACGTCCCGCCAATCCGCTCCACCGGTCATCGTTGCGCTTCCTTCAGGCTGATCAGGTGTTCCTGGAATCGCTCGTCCGCCAAGGGTACGGCCGTCCGGTACCAGCTCTGCCAACTTCCCGACTTGTCTCCGGCCACCAGGAACACCGCCTCCCGCCGAGGGTCGAAGGCGAAGATCATCCGCACCTCTGTCGATTTGCCTGAGCCGGGCCTCAGTTCTTTCATGTGATGGAAGGAACTGCTCTTGAGACGGTCGACCAACGGGCGGCCCAGTGCCGGGCCGTGTTCGGCAAGGAGATCGATGGCCTCGCTGACCAGGTCGGCGCTAGCCGGATCGGAGCGGCAGAGCAGCAAGAACCATGTCTCGACCTCGGGATGCAGCCTCACGTCCCACACCTCACGAATATAAGTTCGACTTATTCGGCAAGGTGGGAGGCGCGCCAGGTCAGTCGGTCGGGGGTTCGGGGCGGGCGCGGCGGGTGCCGAAGGCGGTCATCGCCCAGCCGGCCGCCGCGAAGCCGGCCGCCGCCGCCCCGGCGATCACCAGCAGCTGCCACGCCGACTCGGTCAGCGCCGTGCCGCCGAGGTGCCCGATCAGCGTCCCGTAGGTGGCCCAGCCGGCCGCCGCCAGCGCCTCGTACGTGATGAACAGCCGGTAGGGGTACCGGCTGCGGCCGGCGGCGAAGCAGGCGGCCATCCGGCCGCCGGGCACGAAGCGGCAGAGCAGGATCACCAGCGGCCCCGGTTGGCGCAGCCCCCGGGTCACCCGGCCGGCGATCCGGCGGGCCCGGCCGGGCGCGGTGGTCGTCGCCGGCCGGCGGTCCGGCGCGCGCCGGCCCAGCAGGTAGCAGGCGAGGTCGCCGACGAAGACGCCGAGGGCGCCGACGCCGATGGTCACCGGCAGGCTCAGCCCGCCGTACACGGTGAGCGCGCCGCCGGTGATCATCAAGACCTGCGTGGGTACGACCGGCACGAAGGCGTCGACCGCCAGCAGGCCGAGCAGGACCAGATAGGCCCAGAGCGGCGAGGCGACGTTGGTCAGCAGCTCAGGCACGACTCCCACCTCGCCGGGTCCGGCCGATCGGATGCACCGAGCCTGCCGGCCTGCCCAGCGTCACCGCAGTCCACCCCGGCTGCGGGTGACCGCCGACACGGCCGGCGGGCCGGTAACCTCCCCGAACGGGTGGAGGCGGTCGGCGCGTCCGTGACGAGCGGCGTACCGTTGTCGGGGCGCGGCCCCGCACGTCGGGCCCTCGTTCCCGACGTCCGGGCCGCCAGGGCCGCCGGCAGGTCCCGTGCCGGCGGCCCGCCAATGTCACGACGCTCAGCCCTGGACCGCGACGGGCCTGGGCCCCGGTTCGCCGACGGCGACCGGGTCCGGCTGGGTGAACTGGGCCTGGTAGAGCCGGTGGTACGCGCCCTGCGCCGCCAGCAGCTGCTCGTGGGTGCCCTGCTCGACGATGCGGCCGTTCTCCATCATCAGGATCAGGTGCGCGTCGCGGATGGTGGACAGGCGGTGGGCGATGACGAAGCTGGTCCGGTCGGAACGCAGCGCCGCCATGGCCCGCTGGAGCAGCACCTCCGTGCGGGTGTCCACCGAGCTGGTCGCCTCGTCGAGGATCAGCAGCGACGGCTCGGCCAGGAACGCCCGGGCGATGGTGATGAGCTGCTTCTCGCCCGCGCTGACGTTGCTGCCCTCCGAGTCGATGACGGTGTCGTAGCCGTCGGGGAGGCTGCGCACGAAGCGGTCCACGAACGTGGCCTGGGCGGCGGCCACGATCTCCTCCTCGCTCGCGCCCGGCCGCCCGTACGCGATGTTCTCGCGGATCGTGCCGCCGAAGAGCCAGGTGTCCTGGAGGACCATGCCGATCCGGCCGCGCAGGTCGTCGCGGCGCAGGGTGGTGATGTCGACCCCGTCGAGGGTGATCCGGCCGGCGTCCAGCTCGTAGAAGCGCATGACCAGGTTGACCAGGGTGGTCTTGCCGGCGCCGGTGGGCCCGACGATGGCCACCGTGTGCCCCGGCTCGGCGACCAGCGACAGGTCGGTGATCAGCGGCTTGTCCGGCTCGTACCGGAAGGAGACGCGGTCGAACTCGACGCGGCCGTGCGGGTCGGCGACCCGGGCCGGCACGGCCGGGTCGGGGCTCTGCTCCTCGGCGTCGAGCACCGCGAACACCCGCTCGGCGGAGGCGATCCCCGACTGCAACAGGTTGGCCATCGAGGCGACCTGGGTCAGCGGCTGGGTGAACTGCCGCGAGTACTGAATGAACGCCTGCACGTCGCCGAGGCTCATCGTGCCCGACGCCACCCGCAGCCCGCCGACCACGACGATCGCGACGTAGCTGAGGTTCCCGATGAAGGTCATCGCCGGCATGATGATGCCGGAGATGAACTGGGCGCCGAAGCTGGCCCGGAACAGCTCCTCGTTCTTGGCGGTGAAGGCGGCCTCCACCTCGCGCTGCCGGCCGAAGACCTTCACCAGCTCGTGCCCGGTGAACGCCTCCTCGATCTGGCCGTTCAGCTGGCCGGTGTGCGTCCACTGGTCGATGAACCGCTGCTGCGAACGCTTCGCGATCGCGCCGGTGACCACCACCGACAGCGGCACGGCGACCAGGGCGACCAGCGCCAGCAGCGGCGAGATCCAGAACATCATGGCCAGGACGCCGACCACGGTCAGCAGCGAGGTGAGCAACTGGCTCAGCGTCTGCTGGAGGGTCTGCGAGATGTTGTCGATGTCGTTGGTGACCCGGCTGAGCAGCTCGCCCCGGGGCTGCCGGTCGAAGTACGGCAGGGGCAGCCGGTTCAGCTTGCCCTCGACGTCGGCGCGCAGCCGCAGCACCGTGCGCTGCACCACCCCGGTGAGCAGCCAGCCCTGCCACCACATGAGCACGCTGACCGCCACGTAGAGGGCGAGGGCGAACAGCAGCACCCGGCCCAGGGCGGCGAAGTCGATGCCGACCCCGGGCACCACGTCCATCCGGGCCAGCATGTTGGCGAAGTTGTCGTTGCCGGCCGCGCGGGCCGCCGCGACGGCCTGCTCGGCGGTGGCCCCGGCCGGGAGCTGCCGGCCGAGCACCCCGCGGAAGATCAGGTCGGTGGCGTGGCCGAGCACCTTCGGCCCGTACGCGCTGAGCGCGACGCCGACCAGCGCGAGGGCGACGATGGCGACGAGCTGGAGGCGGTGCGGCCGCAACCGGCGCAGCAGCCGCCGGGCCGACGGCCCGAAGCTGATCGACTTCTCGGCCGGCATGCCGGCGCCCATCCACGGCGGGCCGCCGCGCTGGCGGCCGGGAGGCAACCGTTTCGGCGTGGCCGCCTCCGCCCGGGTCGCCCCGGTGGGCCGCTGGTCCGGCAGGGCCGTCATGCCGGCACCTCCGCGGTCTGCTGGGACGCGACGATCTCCGCGTACGTCGGGCAGTTCTCCAGTAGTTCGGCGTGCCGGCCCATCCCGACGATGCCCCCGTCCTCAAGCACGATGATCTGGTCGGCGTCGACGATCGTGGAGACCCGCTGGGCCACGATCACCACCGCCGCGTCCCTGGTGACCGGCCGCAGCGCCGCCCGCAGCCGGGCGTCGGTGCCGAGGTCGAGCGCCGAGAACGAGTCGTCGAACAGGTAGATCTCCGGCTTGCGCACCAGGGCGCGGGCGATCGCGAGGCGCTGCCGCTGCCCGCCGGAGACGTTGGTGCCGCCCTGCGCGATCGGGGCGTCCAGCCCCTTGGGCAGCTCGGCGACGAAGTCGCGCGCCTGGGCGACCTCCAGGGCCGCCCAGAGCTCGGCGTCGGTGGCCTCCGGGTTGCCGTACCGCAGGTTGCTGGCGATCGTGCCGCTGAACAGGTACGGCCGCTGCGGCACCAGCCCGATCCGCCGCCACAGCTCGTCCGGGGCGAGGTCGCGGACGTCCACCCCGTCGACCAGCACCGCCCCGGCCGTGGCGTCGACCAGCCGGGGGACCAGCGTGAGCAGGGTGGTCTTGCCGGCCCCCGTGCTGCCGATGACGGCCGTGGTGCGCCCGGCGGTCACCGTGAACGAGATGTCGTGCAGCACCGGCGCGCTCGCCCCCGGATACTGGAACCGGACGCCGCGCAGCTCCAGCGAGCCCCGGTCGGGCACCTCGGTCACCGGCGCGGCCGGGGGGACGACCGTCGATTCGGTGTCCAGCACCTCGACGACCCGCTCGGCGCAGACCGCGGCGCGGGGGATCATCATCATCATGAGGGCCGCCATCATGACGGCCATCAGGATCTGCATGAGGTATTGCAGGAAGGCGGTGAGCGCGCCGACCTGGACCTGGCCGGCGTCGACGGGTGCCGCGCCGAACCAGAGCACGGCGATGCTGGAGACGTTGAGCACCAGCAACGCGATGGGGAAGACCAGGGCCGTCAGCCGGCCGGTGCGCAGGGCGGTCGCCGTGAGGTCGGCGTTCGCGCGGTCGAAGCGCTCCGTCTCGTACGGCTCCCGGACGAACGCCCGGACCACCCGGATGCCGGTGATCTGCTCGCGCAGCACGCGGTTGACCACGTCGATGCGGGTCTGCATGAGCCGGAACCCGGGCACCATCCGCCGGATGATCAGGGCGAGCGCGAGCGCGAGCGCCAGCACCGGGACGCTGACCAGCAGCAGCCAGGACAGCCCGATGTCCTCGCGCAGCGCCATCACCACCCCGCCGACGCTCATGATCGGCGCGGCGACCAGGACGGTGCAGCTCATCAGCACGAGCATCTGCACCTGCTGCACGTCGTTGGTGTTGCGGGTGATCAGCGAGGGCGCGCCGAAGCGGGCCACCTCGCGGGCGGAGAACCGGTTGACGTGGGCGAAGATCTCGGCGCGGACGTCCCGGCCGAAGCCCATCGCCGTGCGCGCACCGAGGTAGACCGCGGCGATGGAGCAGGCGATCTGCACCACGCTGACCAGCAGCATCCAGCCGCCGGTGCGCATGATGTAGCCAGTGTCGCCCCGGGTGACGCCCTGGTCGATGATGTCGGCATTGAGGCTCGGCAGGTAGAGCGAGGCCATGGTGCCGACGAACTGGAACGCCAGCACCGCCGCCAGCGGCCGGCGATAGGGGCGCAGGTACGCGCGGAGCAGCCGGATCAGCACGCAGAGGTCTCCGGTCTCGTGTCGGGGTTCGTCATGTCTGGTTCCTCTCCGCTGCCGATGACCTCCAGCAGGAACTGCCGGATCACGGCCGCCTTCGCCGGATCGGCGTCGACCGAGGTCAGCGGTCGTCCGGACTGCATGAGTGTGGTGAGCGCGGCGATGCGTTCCCGGCCGGCGGCGGTGAGGACGAGCCGCACGCTGCGCCGGTCGGCGTCGTCGCGCTGCCGCTCGACCAGGCCGTCGCGCTCCAGCGTGTCGACGATGCCGGTGAGGGTGGCCGGGCGGATGAAGCCCGCCTCGGCGACCGCCCGGAGCGGCAGCTCGCCGTGGCGGGCCAGGGTCAGCAGGGTGACCATGCCCGCCTGGGTCAGACCGTGCTCCTCGGCGAGGTAGCGGTTCCACCGCTGCCCGACGACGTGGCCGGCGGTCACCAACAGCCGGCCCAGCGGCACGTCCCCCAGCCCGATCAGGTCCATGCGCTCATGTTAGCCCCCTGATAGTCAGGCCCCAAACAAAATGGCGGCCGTGGCGGCGAGGAAGGCCACCTGGAGCAACGCGCGAGGAACGAGCGGGGTCACCGGCCGGCCGGCCAGGGTCAGCCCGCGCCGGGCGGCCGAGACGTTGGCCGGGAACATGGCGAGCAGCAGCAGCCCCAGCCCGGCCGCCGCCCATCCCGCCGTGGCCGGCACGAGCAGCGCGACGGCCCCGGCCAGTTCCAGCACGCCGGTGACGGTCACCAGCAGCTCCGGGCGGGGCAGCCGGGGCGGCACCATGGCGACCAGGTCGGCCCGGCGGGCGGTGAAGTGGGCGGACGCGGTGAGCGCGAACAGGGTCGCCAGCCCGACCCGCAGCGCGGGGTGCCAGCCGTCCAGGGCGTCCACGCCGAGCAGCCCGGCCAGCCGGGCCGCGGCGAAGCCGGCGACGAGAGCGATCAGGGGTGCCACGAGGCCTCCTCGGTCAGGGGGAACTTGTCACTGACTAGATTGCGCCGGGCTCGCTATCTTGTCAATGACAAGTTAGGCTTCGCCCATGACCGGACCGCGTGGCTACCATCACGGTGACCTGCGCCGCACCCTGCTCGCCGCCGCCGTCGAGGCGATCACCGAGGCCGGGCCGGCGGCCCTGAGCCTGCGCGACCTGGCCCGCCGCGCCGGGGTCTCGCACGCCGCCCCCGCCCACCACTTCGGCGACAAGGCGGGGCTGCTCACCGCGCTCGCCGTCGAGGGCTTCGACCTGCTGGCCGCAGCGCTGTGCGGGGCCGGCGACCTGCTCGACGCCGGCGTCGCGTACGTCCGCTTCGCGGTCGGGCACCGGGCCCACTTCGAGGTGATGTTCCGCCCGGAGCTCTACCGGCACGACGACCCCGAGGTGGCCGCCGCCCGCGAGCGGGCCGGCGCGGCGCTGCGGGCCGGCGTGGCCGCGCTCCCGCGCGACGCCACCGCCCCGGACCAGGACTCGGACGCCCTCGCCGCCTGGTCGATCGTGCACGGATTCGCGACCCTCTGGCTGGCCGGCGCGCTCCCGCCCCGCACCGGCCCGGACCCGGAAGCCGCCGCCCGCACGGTCATCCGCCGCCTCTTCGACTGACGCCGGCCCGGTGGCTCGTCGGTTGACGTCGGCTTCTTCGCTGACGTCGGCCCGGCGCGGACGTCGCCTCCTTTGCTGACGTCGGCCCGGCGCGGACGTCGCCTCCTTTGCTGACGTCGGCCCGGCGCGGAGCGTGCCGGTGCCCCGGCTCAGCGCGGAGCGCGGCGCTGCGTCGGCTCGGCCGGGGTGGCGTCGGCGTACTCGCGCATCACCTCGGCCGTCTCCCGCAGGAACGCGGCGGTCGCCGCCGCCTGCTCCGGGGAGAGCCGACCGACCGCCCGCTCCACCCCGGCGAGCATCGGCCGCAGCGCCTCGACCACCTGCGCGGCGGCGTGGTCGGTCACCTGGAGACACAGCCTCCGCCGATCGCGCGGATGCGGGGCGCGCGCCACGTGCCCGGCCTGCACCAGCCGGTCGACCAGGGTGGTCGCCGACGCCGACCGGATGCCCAGCCGGTTGCCCAGCTCCACGGGGCCGAGCGGCTCCGTGCTGGCGACGAGGTGGTCGATCGCGGCGGCGTCGGTCGCCCCGACGCCCAGCCGCCGGCCCAGCGCGGCGCGGATGTCCCCGGCGACCCGGAGCACATCGCGCAGGGCCACCACCGTCTCGCTGTCCGCCGCCTGCGGGCCCGCAGCCCCGTTGCCCGGCGTCGCACCGTCCGCCGGGCTCGCCTGGGCCCCCGGCACGCCAGCGCCCGCCGGCAAGGCGGGCGAAACGTGCTCCATGGGTAAAAGTTAGCATCCGGCAATAGTCTGCTCGCCAAGTAATCGATCGGGCGCGCGGGCGGAAGGAACGCGGGTCACCAACTCGTCGGGAGGGGCATCCCCTCGGTGTAGCCGGCCGTGCTCTGCACCCCGACCAACGCCCGCTCCGCGAACTCCGCCAGGCTGCGCGCGCCCGCGTACGTGCACGCGCTGCGCACCCCGGAGACGATCTCGTCGATCAGGTCCTCGACGCCGGGGCGGTCCGGGTCGAGGTACATCCGGGCCGAGGAGATGCCCTCCTCGAAGATCGCCTTGCGGGCCCGGTCGAACGCGCCGTCCTCGGCCGTGCGCGCGCTGACCGCCCGCGACGAGGCCATCCCGAAGCTCTCCTTGTACCGCCGGCCGTCCGCGTCGGCGTACAGGTCGCCGGGGGACTCGTAGGTGCCGGCGAACCAGGAGCCGATCATCACGTTCGACGCGCCGGCGGCGAGCGCCAGCGCCACGTCACGCGGGTGCCGCACCCCGCCGTCGGCCCAGACGTGCCGGCCCAGCTCCCGCGCCGCCGCCGCGCAGTCCAGCACCGCCGAGAACTGCGGCCGCCCCACGCCGGTCATCATCCGGGTGGTGCACATCGCGCCCGGTCCGACGCCCACCTTCACTATGTCGGCGCCGGCCGCGACGAGGTCGCGTACCCCGTCGGCGGTGACGACGTTGCCGGCCGCGACCGGGACGCCCGGGTCGAGCTTGCGCACCGCCCGCAGCGCGGACATCATCCGCTCCTGGTGCCCGTGCGCGGTGTCCACCACCAGGGTGTCGACCCCGGCCTCCAGCAGCGCGGCGGCCTTGCCCGTGACGTCGCCGTTGATGCCGACGGCCGCCGCGATCCGCAGCCGGCCCCGGCCGTCCACCGCCGGCCGGTAGAGGGTCGCGCGCAGCGCGCCCTTGCGGGTCAGCACCCCGACGAGGCGGCCGTCGCCGTCCACCACCGGCGCGAGTCGCCGTCGGGCCGCCGAGAGCCGGTCGAATCCGGTACGCGGGTCCGCGTCCGCCGGCACCGTGTGCAGCTCGGTCGACATCACGTGCCGGAGCTGGGCGAACCGGTCCACGCCCAGGGTGTCCGCCTCCGTCACCACGCCCAGGGGTCGGCCGGTCTCGTCGACCACCACCACCGCGCCGTGCGACCGCTTCGGCAGCAGGTGGATGGCGTCGCCGACGGTGTCGGTGGGGCCGAGGGTGATCGCCGTGTCGTGCACCAGGTGCCGCCGCTTGACCCAGCCGACGACGTTGGCCACCACGTCGATCGGGATGTCCTGCGGGATCACGGCGATCGCGCCGCGCCGGGCGACGGTCTCGGCCATCCGCCGGCCGGCCACCGCCGTCATGTTCGCCACCACCAGGGGAATGGTGGTGCCCGTGCCGTCCGAGGTGGCCAGGTCGACGTCCAGCCGGGAGCCGACCTCGGAACGGGCCGGGGCCATGAAGACGTCGTTGTAGGTCAGGTCGTGCGCGGGGACCGCGCCATGAAGGAACCGCACCCGGCCATCATCGCCGCACCCCGGCCCCGCCGCCCGCGCTGGGCACGGAAAACACCCCCGTGCGGGTCCGCGCAAGCCCAAGCCCGAGCCCGCCCGCCGCTGCCCTGCGCCCGCCGCTGCCCTGCCCACGGTGCCCGCCGCGTGGCGGCGCGCAGGGTGTTAGGAAGGGGCCCTTCCTATGCAGAATGCGTTAACAGGGGGCCCTTCCTTACGCCTCAGGCGATGGTGCAGATGGGGGCGCCGGCGGTGATGACCGCGCCGACCTCGGCGGACAGCCCGCTGACGGTGCCCGCCTTGTGCGCGTGCAGCGGCTGCTCCATCTTCATCGCCTCCAGCACGACGACCAGGTCGCCCTCGGCGACGGTGTCCCCGTCGGCGACGGCGATCTTCACGATCGTGCCCTGCATCGGCGAGGTGAGCGCGTCGCCGTCGACCGCCGCGCCGGCCTTGGCCCCGCCGCCCCGGCGGGCCGGCTTGCGCGCGGTGGGCACGGCAGCGACCGTGCCCGCGCCGAGGCCGGCGGGCAGCGTCACCTCCAGCCGCTTGCCGCCCACCTCGACCACGACCGTCTCCCGTTCGGCCGGACCCTCGGCGGGGCCGGCGACGGCGGCGAACGGCGGGACGGTGTTGTCGAACTCCGTCTCGATCCACCGGGTGTGCACGGTGAACGGCGCGGCGGTGAACGCGGGGTCGCGCACCACGAGGCGGTGGAACGGCAGCGCCGTGGCCATCCCCTCGACGACCATCTCGTCCAGCGCCCGCCGGGCCCGCTCCAGGGCCTCGGTGCGGGTCTCGCCGGTCACGATCACCTTGGCCAGCAGCGAGTCGAAGTTGCCGCCGATCACGTCGCCGGCCGAGATGCCGGTGTCCACCCGGACGCCGGGGCCGGTGGGCAGCCGCAGCGCGGTGACCGTGCCGGGTGCGGGCAGGAAGTTGCGGCCCGGGTCCTCGCCGTTGATCCGGAACTCGATGGCGTGCCCGCGCGGCGTCGGGTCCTCGGTCAGCCGCAGCCGCTCGCCGTCGGCGATGCGGAACTGCTCGCGGACCAGGTCGATGCCGGCGGTCTCCTCGGTGACCGGGTGCTCGACCTGGAGGCGGGTGTTGACCTCCAGGAAGGAGATCGTGCCGTCCGCGCCGACCAGGTATTCCACCGTGCCCGCGCCGTGGTAGCCGGCCTCCCGGCAGATCGCCTTGGCGCTGTCGTGGATCTGGGCGCGCTGGGCGTCGGTGAGGAACGGCGCGGGCGCCTCCTCGACGAGCTTCTGGTGCCGGCGCTGGAGCGAGCAGTCCCGGGTGCCGACGACGACCACGTTGCCGTGCTGGTCGGCGAGGACCTGCGCCTCGACGTGCCGGGGCTGGTCGAGGTACCGCTCGACGAAGCACTCGCCCCGGCCGAACGCGGCGACCGCCTCGCGGGTGGCCGACTCGAACAGGTGCGGGATCTCCTCCAGGGTGCGGGCCACCTTGAGGCCGCGACCGCCGCCGCCGAAGGCGGCCTTGATGGCCACGGGCAGGCCGTGCTCGACCGCGAACGCGGTCACCTCGTCGTGGCCGGCGACCGGGTCCGGGGTGCCGGGGACCAGGGGCGCGCCGGCCCGCTGGGCGATGTGCCGGGCGGTGACCTTGTCGCCGAGGTCGCGGATCGCCTGCGGGGTCGGGCCGATCCAGGTCAGGCCCGCGTCGAGGACGGCCTGGGCGAAGTCGGCGTTCTCGGAGAGGAAGCCGTACCCGGGGTGGACGGCGTCGGCCCCGGCCTGCGCGGCGACGGCGATCAGCTTGTCGATCCGCAGGTACGTCTCGGCGGCGGTGTCGCCGCCCAGGGCGTACGCCTCGTCGGCGAGGGTGACGTGCAGCGCGTCCCGGTCGGAGTCGGCGTAGACGGCGACGCTGCCCAGGCCGGCGTCGCGGCAGGCGCGGATGACGCGGACGGCGATCTCGCCTCGGTTGGCGATGAGTACCTTGCGCACCTGGTGGCTCCTCCCGGGATGTTACTGACGGGGAGTTTATCGGCCGAGGTCGCGGCCCTAACGATCGCTCAGTGTGGGATGCGGCACTGTCCCGCCGCCCATAGTCAAACTTGCCTAATACGCTTCTCCGGTGTCTGCCACTCGGATGATGATTCTCGGCCTGGTCAAGTGGATGCAGCCGGTGCACGGCTACGACGTCCGCCGCGAGCTGCTCAGTTGGGGCGCCGACAAGTGGGCCAACGTGCAGCCCGGCTCGATCTACCACGCGCTGCGCAAGCTCGGCGAGGAGGGACTGCTGCGCGAGGTCGCCACCGAGCAGGTCGGCGTCCGGCCGGCCCGGACGACGTACGAGATCACCCCGAAGGGGGTCGACGAGTTCGAGACCCTGCTGCGCGACCTGTGGTGGGGCAATCATCAGACGAACGACCCGTTCATGGCGGCGTTCGCGTTCCTGCCGGCGCTGCCCAGGCCGGAGGCGGCGGCCGCGCTGCGCAGTCGGGGGCAGGTGCTGCGGGCCGGCGTGGAGAGCATGCGCGCCTCGATGGCGTCGGCCTGGATCCGTGACTCCAAGCCGGTGGGCGTGAGCTGGACGTACGAGCTGTGGATCGCCAAGGGCGAGGCCGAGGCGGACTGGTGCGAGCGGGTCGCCGACCGGATCGAGGCCGGCGTGCCGTACCTGCCGGAGGGGCTGTCCGGACGGGACGACTGGCACCTCGGGGAGGGGCAGGCGAGTCATAATCAAAGTTGACTATAAAAGCTATATCGCGTTAGCCTCGCCGCGAGTGTCGGGGTCACCCGTGTGGCGTGGCGTCCCCGGGGGGAAGCCGGCCCGTCCGGCCAAGGACGACCAGGAGCGAAGATGATCGAGACCAGAGGGCTGCGGAAGTCGTTCCGCTCCCGTGCCGGTCGACAGCACAAGACCGTCGACGCCGTCCGCGGCGTCGACCTGGACGTCGCCGAGGGGGAGATCTTCGGGTTCCTCGGCCCGAACGGCGCCGGCAAGACCACCACCCTGCGGATGCTGGCCACCCTCATCGCCCCCGACGGCGGCCAGGCCACCATCGCCGGGGCCGACCTGCTGCGCGACCCTGCCGAGGTGCGCCGCCGGATCGGCTACGTCGCCCAGGGCGGCAGCACCTGGGACGACTCCACCGCCCGCGAGGAGCTGGTCCTGCACGCCCGGATGTACGGCATCGGCAAGGCCGACGCCCGCCGCCGCGCCGAACGCGCCCTCGCCGCCTTCCAGCTCACCGAGTACGCCGACCGCAAGTGCAAGACCTACTCCGGCGGCCAGCGCCGCCGCGTCGAGATCGCCCTCGGCATCATCCACGACCCGCGCATCGTCTTCCTCGACGAGCCGACCACCGGCCTCGACCCGCAGAGCCGCGCCTACATGTGGGACGAGATCCGCCGGCTGCGCGCCGAGGGGATGACCGTCTTCATCACCACGCACTACCTCGACGAGGCCGACGCGCTCTGCGACCGGATCGCGATCATGGACCACGGCGAGGTGGTCGCCGAGGGCACCCCGACGGGCCTGAAGCACGAGATCTCCGGCGAGGTGCTGCTCGTCGGGCTCGACGTCGCCGCCACCCCGCAGGCCGCCCAACTGCTCGACGTCGAGCCGTACATCGTCAAGCTGGAGACCGTCGACGGCGGCGGCCTGCGGCTGACCGTCGAGGAGGGGGCGACCGCCATCCCGCAGGTCCTGCGCCGACTCGACCACGCCGGCGTCGCGCTCAACTCCATCGAGCTGCACCGCCCCAGCCTCGACGACGTCTTCCTCACCAAGACCGGCCGCTCGCTGCGCGAGTCCTGACCTCCCCGGAGTCGATCATGAAGTTCGCCCGCGACACCTGGCTCGTCTTCCAACGCCAGACGCGGCTCCTGCTCCGCAACCCGGTCTGGGTCTTCGTCGGAGTCTTCCAGCCGGTGATGTACCTGCTCCTCTTCGCCCCGCTGCTCAAGCCGGCGCTGAACGCGCCGACCCAGGCCGAGGCGTACAAGATCTTCGTGCCCGGCCTGCTGGTCCTGCTGGCCATCTTCGGCGGCCTCTTCCAGGGCTTCGGCCTGATCGCCGAGCTGCGCGCCGGGGTCATCGAACGGTCCCGGGTCACCCCGGTCAGCCGGCTCGCGCTGCTGCTCGGCCGGTCCCTGCGCGACGTCGTGTCCCTGCTCGCCCAGGCCGTCATCATCACCGTGCTCGCGCTCCTGTTCGAGCTGCGCGTGTTCATCGGCGACCTGCTGCTGGCGTACCTGATGCTCGCCCTCATCGCGCTGATGACCTCGGCCGTCTCCTACGGCGTCGCGCTCAAGGTCAAGAGCGAGGACGCGCTCGCCCCGCTGATGAACACCGTCGCCCAGCCGGTGCTGCTGCTCTCCGGCATCCTGCTGCCGCTCACCTTCGCCCCCGGCTGGCTCCAGGGCATCGCCGAGTGGAACCCGTTCTCCTGGGCCGTCGACGGCACCCGGGCCCTGTTCGCCGGCGACCTCGGCAACGACAAGGTCTGGCAGGGCCTCGGCATCATCGCGGTGCTGGCCGCCGCCGGCGTCGCCTGGGCCGCCCGCCAGTTCGCCCGCAGCGTCCGCTGAGCTGCGCGACGCGCGCAATGCGCGCGACGCGTGCAAGGAAGGGCCCCTTGTTAACGCTTTCGGTATAGGAAGGGCCCCCTCCTAACAACGTGCCCCGCCGCACCCCAGCGTGATCGGGGTGTGGCGGGGCACGTTGAGCGTCGGTGAGCGGGAGCGATCAGTCGGCCGAGGGCCGTCGTCAGCGCACCCGGGCCAGGGTCAGCCCGTCGGCGATCGGCAGCAGCACCGGTTCCACCCGGACGTCGGCCATCACCTCGTCGTTGAACGCGGCGACGGCCCGGTCGTCGGCGTTGCTCGGGGCGAGCACCCGACCACCGCGCAGCGTGTTGTCCACCGCGACGATGCCGCCCGGGCGCATGCGCGGCACCAGCTCCGCCCAGTAGACCGGGTAGCCGACCTTGTCCGCGTCGATGAACGCGAAGTCCAGGTGCCGCTCGTGCGGCAACTCGCGCAGCGTGTCCCCGGCCGGCCCGATCCGCAGCTCGATCCGGTCGTCGACCCCGGCCCGCGTCCAGTACCGCCGCGCCACGTCCGTGTACTCCGCCGAGATGTCGAAGCAGGTCAACTGCCCGCCCTCGGCCAGCCCTCGCGCGATCGCCAGCGAGGACATGCCGGTGAAGGTGCCCACCTCCACCGCCCGCCGCGCCCCCACCAACCGGGTGAGGAACGTCAGGAACGCGGCCTGCTCGGGGGCCACCTGCATCCTCGCCTCGGCGGGCAGCGCGGCGAGGGTCTCCTCGACCAGGTCCCGCATCACCTCGTCCGGGGCCGATCCGTGGGCCACCACGTACGCGTGCAGTTCCGGGGTCAGCGGCAGCGACTTCGTCGTCATGACCGGACCGTACCCAGCGCCTCGACCTCCTGGCCGCCCGGTGCGACCTTCGTCCACAGGTCGATGATCCGCAGGTCCAGCTCACCGAGAAGACGACGCAGCAGCGGCAGGGAGAGCCCGACCACCGTGCCCGGATCGCCGTCGATCCCCTCCAGGAACGCCCCGCCCAACCCGTCGATGGTGAACGCGCCGGCCACCGCGAGCGGCTCGCCCGTCGCGACGTACGCCGCGATCTCCTCGTCGCTGACCTCGGCGAACCGCACGGTGGTCGAAGCGACCGCCTCGGCGCGCGTCTCGTGGATGACGTCGATCAGGCAGTGCCCGGTGTGCAGGACCCCGCTGCGCCCCCGCATCCGCTCCCAACGCCGCGTCGCGTCGGCCTCGTCGGCCGGCTTGCCGAGGATCTCGCCGTCGAAGGCGAGCACCGAGTCGCAGCCGAGCACCAGCGTCCGCTCGTCGGCGGTGGGCCGCAGCCGGCCGACGACCGCCTGTGCCTTCAGACGGGCCAGCTCCAGGCACAGCTCCTCGGCCCGTTCGCTGACCACCTGTGACTCGTCGACCCCGCTGACCAGCACGTCGGGTTCGATGCCGGCGGCATGGAGAAGCTTGCGGCGGGCAGGGCTCGCCGACGCGAGCACGAGTCGGAGCGCAATCGAGTTCGACACGCCGCCGACGCTACCGCCTCCCTCACCTGCGCCGCCGCTGGCTGGCCGTGACCCCCTCCACCGCCTTGACCGACTTCACGTCGGCCGCCTTGACCGACTTCACGTCGGCCGCCTTGATCGACTTCATGTCGGCGACATTGCGGTATCCAGGCGGGTGGGACACCCCCATGTCGCCGACATGGCGTGACCGCTCACGGCTCATCGGCTTATCCGCGGTGGCGGGTCGTCACTCGCCCGCCGCCGTCGCGCCACCAGCGCCCAGGCTCCCGCAGCCGCCACGATGACCCCCAACGTGGCCAGTCCACGCGCCGTCGCCCCGCCGTCGCCCCCGCCGGCCGGCTCCGCGACCGCCGCCGTGGTCGGCCCGGTCGCGCCCGGCGCACCCGCCGTCGCCGACTCGAAACCCACCGGGGGTACGTCTGCCGTGAGCGCCGCGACCAGGTCGACGACGCCGTAGCCGTATTCGTCGTCACGACCGGGCGGCCCCTTGTCGACGGCGGTGGCGGTGAGGCGGTGGACGACCTCAGAGGCCGGCAGGTCGGGGTACTTGGACCGGACAAGAGCAGCGGCCCCCGCGACTATCGCAGTGGCACTGGAGGTACCCGTCCCTTTGGAGTACTTCCCCTCATAGCTGGTGCTATAAATATCTACTGCTGGGGCGGTAATGTCGATGGCGGATCCTGCAACCGACACCGCTGCAATATTCCCTGCCATGTCAATGCCGCCTACTGCTAGAACGCCCTCCTCCGAAGCGGGATAGCCGACGCCGATATCGAATGGTTTGTTGCCGGCGGCGGCGACAATAACGATATCTGCTTGAAGTGCGGTTCGAATGGCCCGCTGAAGTCGCTGGCTGGCACCGGCAACTGCGGAGATGCTTATTACGTCAGCGCCGTGGCGGCTGGCCCATTCGATGCTGATGGCTAGGTCTTCGGTGTCGCCTTTGCCGTCAATCTGCTTCGATCGTATGGGGAGAATCTTGGCTTCCGGGGCGATGCCGAGGGCGCCGACTCCTGTTATCTGCCCGTGTGCTGCGATGAGTCCAGCCATAGCCGTACCGTGACTGTCGTTGTCTATGCGGCCATCTCCGTCTTCTGATATATCTGTCCCGGGTAACAGGTTTCGCTCAAGGTCGGGATGGGGATCTACTCCGGTGTCGGGAACGGCGACAATGACTCCAGATCCCTGAGCGATTTTATGGGCTTCAGTGGCTTTCAGGAAGCGCAGGTGCCACTGATCACTCCGGATCCGATTTGCTCCATCCCGGATGGCCTCTGCCTCTGCCTTGCCGGTGAGGGCTGGTGCTGTGCCGCCAATCATTGCTAATGCCAGTGTTAAGCCGGCTGCCATGTGGCGATTCACCGATCAAGGCCGATAGCTGGGCCGGGATCTATGGGCCCATCATCATCTGTCGGTCTAACGACAGGTCGAACGCCATTAATAGTCTCCCAGGGGTGATCGGGGTCCCAGGCTCGATCTCCCTCGGGGCTTCTTCGGGTGCCCTCCTGTCGAGGTGTAGTTCCGAAGGGTTGAGTGCCGCTGTTGGGGGTGGTCAGGCTATGCATGCCTGCAATCTGAGCGCCACGACCGCCTCCGGGCCTAGAGCCCGCTGCTCCTGTCGGAGTGGTGCCAGCGCCGCCGCCTCCGATCACACCACCGATAGGGTTGACTCTGCGAGAAGCTGAGCTTCCTCCGGACTGTCCGGTATGCGCCCCCGGCGTGCCCCCTATGAGTCCGCTAGGGGGTAGGGGGCGATTCGGGTTCGTGGGTGGATTGCTGCCGGCTCCTCCGGCGGTCGGGCGAGCTGGAACGCTGAACTGTCCGGGTCCACTTTTAGTTGGGTCGGACCTAAGGGGGACTAGGGCGGATGGGAGGGTGGGCGGTACTCCAACAGAATGTGGTGAACTGGTTGGCTTGTTCGATGTTCCTTGAGGCAAGGATTGATTGTTCAAGGTCGAGGGGGAAGTTGTTCCACCAAGCACAGGGCCTATGCCTGGAGGTGCCGGAAATGAGGGGGTTGCTCTATTGATGGATTTGTGGATTATTTCTGGCCTTGATGCTGTTAGGGGGACTGGCGCTACTGGTGGAATAATGGGCACGCTGTCGACATAAATGTCAGGATTATCTGGCTGTCGGGGTGTCTTGGGTGAGGTCGGAGGTTGGCGGAGCATTACCTGGGCCTGTTGTAGTTCGCCGCTCAACCCGTACATCAGGTTCCGGGCCTGGACGTTGAGTCGCTCCAGGTCGGCGTCGGTCACCGGCTTGTCCGGCACGCGGGCGCCCATCGCCGCCTTCGGGTCGGCGGCGGTCGCCTCGTACGTCCGCTTCTGCTGGAGTTTCTCCACGTACTCGTCGTGCAGCGGTTTCAGCTCGGTGCGCGCGCTGCTGATCGCCCGGGTGGCGGCGGCGAGGGCGTCGTAGTTCGCGGCCGCCGCGTCGTGGGTGCGCTGCACCTTGTCGATGAGGTCGTCCAGCTCGCCGAGGTACGCCCGGGCGGCGGCGTTGGTCGCCGGGGGCCACGCCTCGGCGAGGCCGCGCCGGTATTCCTTGAGCCGACCCAGGTGCGCCCGCGCGAGGTCGCAGACCTTGCGCCAGCCGGCGACCTGTTTCCAGTGCCCGGCGGTGTCGTGGTCCTGGATGCAGGCCCACATGCTCAGCAGGTCCATCAGTCGCCAGTCGGTGAGGCCGGACGTCCGGCCGCTGCCCCGCTCGATCATGGCAGCACCGCCTGCCCCGGCCCGCTGTCCGGGCCGGTCGGATCGGGCAGCGCTGGCCTGGGTCGGCCCTGTCCGGTCCCGCCGGGGTTGGCGAGGGCCCGTTCCACGTCGGAGACGCGGGCGGCCGAGAAGGCGTCGGAGTCGGCGTACTGCGTGGCGATCCGGCCGGCTGCGGCGGCCAGGTGGCCGGTGGCCCCGCCGACGGACCAGACCATCGTGGCGGTGGCCTGCTGGGTCTCGTTGTGCGCCTTGAGGAACTGCACCAGCTCGACGAAGGCGTCGGCAGGGTTGGGGATCTGCGCCTTCATGTCGTCCGCGATGTACGACAGGTGCGGAGCGTAGTTCCGTTCGACCTCCGCCTGGAGCCTGTCGGCGAACTCGCGCATCTGGCGGATGTCGGCCTCGATGCTGCCGTAGCCGCTCAACCAGGGCGCTGGGCGGTCCTCCTCGGGGATCATCGGCCCTCCCGACCCGTCACGACACCGTTTCCCTGAGTGAGGCTAACCGGTGTCGACGACCTCCGGGAGTCCCCGACGGCGGCGGGGCGCGCCGCAGGGCGGCCGGAGGATCAGCGGGGCAGACCGGAGGCGCGCCAGGCGCCCGGCCCGGCGGCGAGAGCAGCGCCACGGGGGCGGCCGCTGCGGGCCCAGGCCGACGGCGCGGCCGGCTCGGGGGCTGCGGTGGGGCGGGTCCGGGCGACGATGACGCCGACCAGCGCGGCCAGTTCCTCGGCGGTCGGCACGCCCCGGGTCACCCGGAACAGCGGCTCATCGGCAGACATGCCTCCAGCGTACGCGTCGCGAACTTGACCTTCGTCGCACAGTGGCGTGCCGGCGGTGTGCGGCGGGCAACCGCCGGGTACCGTCTCCACCGATGTCGAACGCGCTTCCCCAACTTGTCGCCGACCGGTACCGGCTCCTCTCGCCGCTCGGCCAGGGCGGCATGGGTCGGGTGTGGAAGGCGCGCGACGAGGTGCTGCACCGGGACGTGGCGATCAAGGAACTGGTCCCGCCGCCCAGCCTCACCCCCGAGGAGCGCCGCGAGATGCGGGAGCGCTCGCTGCGGGAGGCCCGCGCGATCGCGCGGCTCAACCACGTCAACGTGGTGCGGATCTTCGACGTGCTGCGCACCGACGGCGACCCGTGGATCGTCATGGAGTACGTGGCGTCGAAGTCCCTTCAGGACACTCTCGCCGAGGACGGGCCGGTGTCGCCGGCCAAGGCGGTCGAGATCGGCCTGGGGGTGCTGGGCGCGCTGAACGCGGCGCACAAGGCCGGCGTGATGCACCGGGACGTCAAGCCGGGCAACGTGCTGCTCGGCACGGACGGCCGGGTGGTGCTGACCGACTTCGGCCTGGCGACGATCCCGGGCGACCCGAACGTGACGCGCACCGGCATGGTGCTGGGCTCCCCGGCGTACATTGCCCCGGAGCGGGCGCGCGACGGCACGGCGGGGCCGGAGGCCGACCTCTGGTCGCTGGGCGCGACGCTCTACGCGGCGGTGGAGGGCAAGTCGCCGTACGCCCGGCCGTCGGCGATCGCCACCCTGGCGGCGCTGGCCACCGAGCCGATGCCGCCGCCGCGGAACGCCGGCCCGCTGAAGCCGGTGCTCAACGGGCTGCTCCGCAAGGATCCGGCCGAACGGATCGACGCCGAGGTGGCCGAGCGGCTGCTGCGGAAGGCCGCCGGGCGGCGCTCCAGGACGATCTCGCTGCTCGACGGCGTACGCCGGCCGGGGCCCAACGGGCCGCGCGAGCCGCGGCCGCCGGTGGTGCCCGCACCGCGCCCCGCCGAGCAGCGCACGAGCCGGCCGGTCGTGCCGCCCGCGCCGCGTACCCCCGGAAGTGGCCTGGTCGCGGGCGGCGCGGCGGTGGCCGGCGACGACGCGACCGCGAAGGTCTCCCCGCCGAGCACGGACGCCGCGCCGACCGCGAAGGTCCCCTCGCCCGGAGTGGACGCCGCGCCGACCGCGAAGGTCGACCCGCCGGCGTCGGGCACGGACGCCGTGCCGACGGCGAAGGTCGCGGACACCGGCGCGCGGGCGGCCGACCCCACGGCGAAGCTTCCCGGTCCGGTCGCCGCGACCGGCGCCGACCGGGTCGCGGGGGCGTCGGTCGACGGGGGCGAGGAGCCACCGGCCGAGGAGGCCGACGAGGCCGGTTCCGGCGCGGTCACGGGCACCGGGGGCGCGGTCGACGGAGTCGACGCCGCCCCGGCCGGGCAGGTCGACGACACCCGGGTCGACCCGGGCCCCGCCGTGCCCGTGTCGCCCGCATCGCCCCCCATGTCGCCTGCGTCGTCCGCGTCGCCGGCATCGTCCGTGGAGCGGGCCGGGTCCTCCGGCGACCAGGCCGACCGGCCGCGCGACCAGGCCGACGCTTCCGACGCCCCGGCCGACCGGTCGCCGGAGGACACCGGGGCGCCGCGCGAGAAGGCCGGTCCGTCGCGCGGGTGGGCCGACCGGGCCCGCGGGCGGGGCGCGCCGACGTCGGTGCTGCCGGCCGCCGCCGATGCGCCATCCTCGTCGACGGGCCGGGCCGCGGTCGTTTCCGGTACGCAGCCCGAGCGCCGCCGCCGCAGCCTGCTGGTCGGGGCGCTCGTCGCGGTGCTGCTGCTCGGCCTGCTGGTGGCGGTGCCGCTGCTCGGCCGGGGCGACGACGACCCGGGGCCCGGCGACCCGCAGGCGGGCCTGTCCTCGGCGACGCCGTCGGCCGCCGCGCCGACCTCGCCCGCGCCGGCCAGCAGCAGCGCAGCGCCGCCCAGCCCGACGCCGTCGGCGAGCCCGTCGGTCGACCCGAATGCCCTGCCCGAGGGTTGGGTCCTGCACAAGGACCCGGCGGGCTTCTCGCTGCCCCTGCCGAAGGGATGGGTGCGGCGCAGCGTCGGGCAGAACACCATCGTGTTCGACGAGCGCGACGGGGTGGGCGAGCTGCTGGTGCAGTGGACGAGCACCCCGCTTGACGACGCCTACGCCGACTGGAAGGCGAAGGAGCCGGCCCGGAAGAACTACGTCAACGACTACCAGTATCTCAGCATCAAGCGTTGCGACTACTACAAGACGTGCGCGGACTGGGAGTGGCTGGAGACCCGCGACAACACCCGGATCCACGTCCGCAACCGGGGCTTCGTCACGGCCAAGAACCGGGGGTACGCCTTCCGCTGGGAGGTGGCCAACAAGGACTGGCAGGCGCGGCTGGCCGACTTCGACCGGATCGCCGAGGGCTTCGAGCCGGACCGGAAGGACTGAGCGCCCGGCCGGGTCGTCCGCTTGCCGCGCCCGGCCCGCTGAGCAGGCGATTCCCGCCGCCGTGAAAGTCGCTCGCATGACCTTGCATCGAACGGGGTACCTGATCCCGGACGACGCAAGGAGGTGCGACATGGGATACCGACGCAGGGACGCGCGGCCCCGGCTGGCACTGTGGATGCTCGTCGCGCTCGGTGACGTGGTGCTGCTGCTGGTCAGCGCGGGCCTTCCGGTGCTTCTCGTGACGGTGGGCGTCGTGGCGGCCGCCGTCGCCGGGGTGGCCGCCTGGCGCCTGACGCGGCGGGCCACGGTGGCCCGGGAGGACGCGATGCCGGCGCGGGCCGTCAACCCGCGCCTGGTAGACGCGCGCCGGGTGTAGACCCCGGCCAGGAGGCGAGCGCCGATCGTGAACGCCGGGAAGTGACGAGCCGGCGGCAGCCGGACCGACCGCCGACCGTACGGTCGCAGTCGATCCCGCTGCCGCCGACCACCGCCACGGGCGTGCCGCGACAGTCGGGCGGATAGTCGTGCGGATCAGGTGTTGTTGGCCAGGGCGATGAGCCGGCTGCGGTCGCCGTTCCAGTAGTTGCGGTCGACGTTGCCGCTGATGCCGGAGACGCTGCCGGACGCGGTGTACTGCCAGAAGCTCCAGACCGGCGCGCCGGCCGGCAGGGTGCCGGGGGTGCTCGACCAGCGGGCGAGCCACAGCGGGTGGTTCGCCCACGGGCCGGTCCAGCTGCCGGTGCACTGGTTCCACCAGCTCGTGGTGGTGTAGATGACCGCGTACCGGCCGGTGCGCGACCGGTAGGTGTTCAGGAAGTCCTGGATCCAGCTGCGCATCCCCGACGTGCTGAGGCCGTAGCAGGTGCCGCCGCTGTACGGGTTGGCCTCGACGTCCAGCGCGGCCGGCAGGGTGCGGCTGTCCGCCGACCACGCGCCGCCGTTGCTGGCCAGGTAGTTGGCCTGGGTGGCGCCGGAGGAGATGTTCGGCCGGGCGAAGTGGTACGCCCCGCGGATCACCCCGGCGTTGTAGGAGTTGACGTAGTTGGCGTTGAAGTTCGGGTCCTTGTAGCTCGTGCCCTCGGTGGCCTTGATGAACGCGAACTCGATGCCCGCGTTGCGGACGCTCGTCCAGTTGATCGACCCCTGGTAGTGGGAGACGTCGACGCCGGCGGTGGTGGCGGCGGCCGCCGGGCCCGTCGTGGCGACGAGGGCGGTGGCCGCTGCCGCTACGGCGGTGATCCCCGCCGCGATCAGTCGGCGCAGCGTGAATCCGGTACGGATCATGGGTTCCTCCAGAGGGACGCCATTCGATTGACATCCATCTTTGGAGCTAGTTGCCCTAGATCACAAGGTGTCCAAAGGAAAGTTTCATCCTGCCGCGCGGTGCGACCCGGACCCGGCCGGGGCCGGTAGGCTCGCGCCCCATGGTGGCGATCGACGAGCTGGGCACGCTCTGGGACAAGCTGTTCTCCGCGCAGCCCGACCCGCCGCCGCTGCTCGTCGTCGTCACCGCCGCGGTGGCGCTGGCCGTGGTCGCCACCCGGCTACCCTGGCGGATCGCCCGCAACGCCGTCACCATCGCGCACGAGGGCGGACACGCCCTCGCCGCCCTGCTGACCGGCCGCCGGCTGCACGGCATCCGGCTGCACTCGGACACCTCCGGGCTGACCCTCTCCGCCGGTCGCCCCACCGGTCCCGGCATGATCCTCACCCTGCTCGCCGGCTACGTCGCGCCGTCGCTGGTCGGCCTCGCCGGCGCCTGGCTGCTCGGCGGCAACCGGATCACCCTGCTGCTCTGGATCGCCGTGGCGCTGCTGCTGGCCATGCTGGTCATGGTCCGCAACGCCTTCGGCGTGGTGTCGCTGCTGGCCACCGGCGGGGTGGTGCTCGTCGTCTCCTGGTACGCCTCGCCGGACGTCCAGGCCGCCTTCGCCTGGACGTCGGTGTGGTTCCTGCTCCTCGGCGGCGTACGGCCCGTCGTCGAGCTCCAGCGGCTGCGCTCCCGGGGCCGGATGCCGGAGTCCGACGCCGACCAGCTGGCCCGGCTCACCCCGTTCCCGCCCCTGTTCTGGGTCGCGCTGTTCGCGCTGGTGAACCTGCTGGCGCTGGCCGTCGGCGCGGCGCTGCTGGCCGGCCCGATCCTCACCGACGCCGGCCTGACCGTCTGACGGCCCGACCCGACCGGGCGGGCGCACCGCCGGGAGCGGGCGACCCCGACCGGGTGGTGGGGCCGGCGGGAACGGGCGGCCGACCGGGGCGGTGGGAACCGGTGGGCAGACCGGGCAACCGACCGACCCGTCCCGCGCGTGTCCCCTGCGACAGGACGCGGGGGAGACAACGGATGCCGGAAGTCGACGGGTTCGACGAGTTCTACCGGGGCAGCCGGCAACGGCTGCTCGGCTTCGTCTACGCGCTCACCGGCAACCTCGCCGAGGCGCAGGACGCCGTGCAGGAGGCGTACATCCGGGCGTGGCAGCGCTGGTCCACGGTGGCCGGCTACGACGACCCCGAGGCCTGGGTCCGCGTCGTCGCCTCCCGCATCGCGGTCAGCCGGTGGCGCAGCCTGCGCAGCCGCGCGCGGGCGTACCTGCGGCACGGCGTCGACGACAGCACGCCCGCGCCGAGCACCGACACCGTCGCGGTGGTGGCCGCGCTGCGTCAGCTCCCCGAGGAGCAGCGCACCGCCCTCGCCCTGTACTACCTGCTCGGCATGCCCGTCACCGAGGTGGCGCGGGAGACCGCCGCCCCGGTCGGCACCGTGAAGGCCCGACTCTCCCGGGGGCGCACCGCGCTCGCCGGGCTGCTCGCCGTCTCTGACCTCGAGGAGGCCGCCGATGCGTGACGACCACGACGTGGACCACCTGGCCGACCTGGCGTTCGTCGAACGGATGCGGCGGGACCTGCGGGACGTACGCTGGCTCGAACCGGCGGAGATCCGCGTCCGGGCCCGCCGCCGCAGCCGGCGTACGGCGCTGGCGGCGGCGACCGCCGTGCTGGCCGTGCTCTCGGGCTTCGCCGTGGCGGCCGGCGGCCGGGCCGGGCACCTCGCGCCACCGGCGGGCCAGCGGCTCTCCTCGAACGGCGCGGAGCCGGCCGGCCGGGCCGAGATCCCACAGGAGGCCCTGCTGGACCCGACCGAGGTGGGCGCGCCGAGCGACGTGCGGCTGGGCGACTCGGGGCTCCAGGAGCCGATCCGGATCGACCCGCTGCTCCAGTCGTGCGCCGGGGAAAGGGGGCTGGCGGCGGAGCCGCCCGTGTCCCGGTACTCCCGGTCGCAGACCCTGCTCCAGAGGGCCGCGCCCGACAAGGACCAGCCGGGCGGCTTCTGGGTCCTCACCCAGGACGTCTACCGCCTTTCCCCGAGGGCCGCCACCCGGCTGTTCGTCGACCTGGCCGCGACGATGGCGGCCTGCGACACCTGGCACGAGTCGCGGCCGATGCAGTGGGTCGGCGGGCCTGTCACGGTCTCGGTGACGCACACCTGGCGGGCCGCCTCGGCCGACTTCGCCGGCGACCAGGCCGTCGTGCTGCAGCGCACCTCGTCGACTCCCGTGGACGTGGCGACGGGGAAGCCGCTCGATCTGCAGCCGTCGACGGAGACCCTGCTGCTGGTCAGGGTCGGTGACCTGGTCACCGTGATCGTGCCGGCGAGCGGGCTCGGCTTCGACCTGCCGGCGGCCGACCGCCGGGCGGGCGACACGGAGCTGCTCGAACTGGGCCGCGCGGCGGCCCGCCGGATGTGCCTCGCCGCCAACCCGGCCTGCTGACGTCCGCCGGCCCCGTCGCCGCTGGCCCGCGGGTGGCGCGGCCCGCGGATGGCGCGGCCACGGGTGCCGGGGCCTGCGGGTGGCGCGGCCACGGGTGCCGGGGCGTTTGGAAGGGGCCCCTGCTATGCAGAATGCGTTAACAGGGGGCCCTTCCTTGCACCTAGAGCGGGATGTTGCCGTGCTTCTTCGGCGGGAGCGTCTCGCGCTTGGTGCGCAGCACCCGCAGCGCCCGGACGATCTGGGTACGCGTCTCGTGCGGCGGGATCACCGAGTCGACGTACCCCCGCTCGGCGGCGATGTACGGGTTGGCGAGGGTGTCCTCGTACTCGGCGATCTTCTCGGCGCGCACGGCGGCCGGGTCCTCGGCGGCGGCCAGCTCCTGCCGGTAGAGGATGTTCACCGCGCCCTGCGCGCCCATCACCGCGATCTGCGCGGTGGGCCAGGCGAAGTTCAGGTCCGCGCCGAGGTGCTTGGAGCCCATCACGTCGTACGCCCCGCCGTACGCCTTGCGGGTGATCACGGTGACCTTCGGGACGGTCGCCTCGGCGTACGCGTAGATGAGCTTCGCGCCCCGGCGGATGATGCCGTCCCACTCCTGGCCGGTGCCGGGCAGGAAACCGGGGACGTCCACGAAGGTCAGCACGGGGATGTTGAACGCGTCGCAGGTGCGCACGAACCGGGCGGCCTTCTCCGACGCGGCGATGTCCAGGGTGCCGGCGAAGTGCATCGGCTGGTTGGCCACCACGCCGACCGGGCGGCCCTCGACGCGGCCGAAGCCGACCACCATGTTCTGCGCGTACAGCGGTTGGACCTCCAGGAACTCCCCGTCGTCGAGGACGTGCTCGACGACCCGGTGCATGTCGTACGGCTGGTTGGCCGAGTCGGGGATCAGCGTGTCCAGCTCCCGGTCGGCGTCGCTCACCGCCAGGTCGGCCGGGGCGTCGACGACCGGCGGCTCGTCCAGGTTGTTCGACGGCAGGTACGACAGCAGCGCCTTGACGTACTCGATCGCGTCGTCCTCGTCCGCGCCGAGGTAGTGCGCGTTGCCGCTGCGCGCGTTGTGGGTGCGGGCCCCGCCCAGCTCCTCCATGCCCACGTCCTCGCCGGTGACCGTCTTGATCACGTCGGGGCCGGTGATGAACATGTGCGAGGTCTGGTCGACCATCACGGTGAAGTCGGTGACCGCCGGGGAGTAGACCGCGCCGCCCGCGCACGGGCCCATGATCAGGGAGACCTGCGGGATGACGCCGCTGGCCCGCACGTTGCGGAAGAAGATCTCGCCGTAGAGCCCGAGGGACGCCACGCCCTCCTGGATGCGGGCCCCGCCCGAGTCGTTGATGCCGATCACCGGGCAGCCGATCTTCATGGCGAGGTCCATCACCTTGACGATCTTGGAGCCGAAGACCTCACCGAGGGAGCCGCCGAAGACCGTGAAGTCCTGCGCGAAGACGCACACCTGCCGGCCGTCGACCGTGCCGTAGCCGGTGATCACCCCGTCGCCGTACGGGCGGGTGCGGTCCAGGCCGAAGTTGGTGGACCGGTGCCGGGCGAACTCGTCCAGCTCGACGAAGGACCCCTCGTCGAGCAGCAGCTCGATCCGCTCCCGTGCCGTCTTCTTGCCCCGGGCGTGCTGCTTGGAGACCGCGCGCGCCGACCCGGCGTGCACCGCCTCGTCGACCCGTCGCTCCAGGTCCGCCAGCTTGCCCGCCGTGCTGTGGATGTTGATCCCGGTCTCGTTGGTCACCCACGGAATATAACGATGGTTCAGGTGGCCGACGGTGTGCAGTACGCCTCAGTAACCGCGCCGGACCAGGCCCGCCACCCAGCGAAGCCGCCACCCGCCACCCAGCGAAGCCGCCACCCGCCGCCGAGCGGGGCCGGCACCCGCCGCCGAGCGAGCGGGAAGCTGCCACCGGACGCGGCCGGCGGTGCCGGCCGTCGGGCGGGCGGCGTCCGCCGCAGTGGGCAGGCGGGCCGTAGGCTGGCGGGATGCCCGGCTCGCCGTACACCGACCTGGACCGCCCGCCGCTGTCGGCGGCCCGGCTGCGCCGCGCGCTGACCGCCCCGCACGGCCCGTGGGCCCGGCTGGAGCTGCGCGCCGAGACCGGATCGACCAACGCGGACGTGGCGGAGGCGGCCCGGTCCGGCGAGCCGGAGGGCCTCGTGGTGGTCGCCGAGCGGCAGACCGCCGGCCGGGGGCGACGCGACCGGGTCTGGCAGTCGCCGGCCCGCGCCGGCATCGCGGCCAGCGTGCTGCTGCGGCCCGGCGAGGCCGTCGCGGAGCGCGGCTGGCCGGCGGTACCCGCCTCGGGGTACGGCTGGCTGCCGCTGCTCGCCGGCGTCGCGCTCGTCGAGGCGGTGGCCCGGCTCGCCGAGCTGGACGCCGCCCTCAAGTGGCCCAACGACCTGCTGATCGGCGACGCCAAGTGCGCCGGCATCCTGGCCGAGGCGGTGCCCGGCCCGACGCCGGAGCAGCCCCCGGCGATCGTCCTCGGCATCGGCCTCAACGTCACCCTGCGCGCCGACGAGCTGCCGGCGAACCCGACCGGCCTGCCGGCCACCTCGCTCCAGCTCGCCGGTGCCGCCGCCACCGACCGGGACCCGCTGCTGCGCGCCCTGCTGCGCTCCGTCGCCGACTGGTACGACCGTTGGCGCTGCGCCGGTGGCGACGCGGTGGCCAGCGGCCTGCGCGAGGCGTACGTGGCGGCCTGCGCGACGGTCGGCCGATCGGTGCGGGTGCTGCTGCCCGGCGGGCAGGAGGTGACCGGCACCGCGACCGGCGTGGACGCCGACGGCCGGCTGCTGGTCGACACGCCGGCCGGCCCACGCACCCTGGCGGCGGGCGACGTCCTGCACCTGCGGTGAAAGGAAGGGCCCCTTGTTAACGCCTACGGTAGAGAAGGGTTCCCTTCTCACACCCCGGGCCGGCGGGGGCCGCAGGCCCCACCGCGACGGTCGCCGCGCGGCACGCGCGGGAACCACCGCACCGGTTGATCCGCGCGGGGGCGTCGACCCGCTACGGTCAGCTCGTCCGTTTCTGGCGAGGAGGTTCGGCGTGGCGTTTCCCGAAGACGTGCTCACCGAGGACGAGCACGTCGTGTTGCACCTGCACCCGCACTGGAAGGCCGTGGTGCGTCCGGTCCTGGTGCTGGTGCTCGCCGTCGCGGCGGTGGTGGCGGGCTGGATCCTGCTCCCGGACGGCGACGCCGCGGCCGTCGCGCTGTACGTCCTCGCGGGGCTGGCGGCGGTGCTGGTGCTCTGGCTCGGGCTCTGGCCGTTCCTGGTCTGGCGCAGCACCCACTACCTGTTCACGAACGAACGGGTGCTGCTCCAGCAGGGCGTCCTCTCCCGGGACCGGCGGGACATCCCGCTCACCCGGATCAACGACCACGCGATGAGCCAGCGTTTCGTCGAGCGGCTGCTCGGCTGCGGCACCCTGACCATCGAGTCGGCCGGCGAGCGGGGGCAGTCGGTGCTCACCGACGTCCCGCACGTCGACAAGGTCCAGACCAAGCTGTACGAGTTGGTCGAGGCGCACCACGACAAGCACTCCCTCGGCGACGGCGAGATGCGCGAGATCCTCGCGGACATGCGCGAGGGCAAGCCGTTGCGCGACCCGTCGGCCTGACCCCGCCCCGCACGGGAGACAGGACGGCCAGGCCGGCCCGGTCGCGTGACGGGCAGGGCGCGTGACGGGCAGGGCGCGTGACAGCAGGCCGTGACGGGCACGGGACGGTCAGCCGGGCCGGAGGGTGAACCAGCCGCGGAAGCGGGTGCGCAGCACCTCCTGGGCCGGCTGACCGTCGGGGCCGAGGCGGAACATGGTGCCGCTGAGGCTGACGGTGCCGAGCCCGGGGCGGGCGGTGGAGGGACGGGCGCCCATCACGTCCAGGCGGGCCGCCAGGCGGTCGCCGGCGCGGACCGGGGCCAGCCAGCGCAGCTCCTCCAGGCCGGGGGAGGCGTCCGCTGCGGCCCGGGCGAGCACGTGGTCGACGTACGCGCGCATGAAGAGGCTGACCGTGTAGAAGCCGCTGGCGATCAGCCCGCCGTGGTGGCTCGCGGCGGCGCGCTCGGCGTCGACGTGGTACCACTGCGGGTCGAACCGGCGGGCGAAGGCGACCATCTCGGCGCCGTCGACGCGCACCTCGCCGAGGTCGAAGGTGCGCCCGGGCGTCAGGTCCTCGAAGAAGAGCTCGGCCGGCGCGCCGGTGCCCGACCGGGCCGGCCCGGTCACCTCCGGCGGGCCCGCCGGCCCGTTCGCGCCCGCCGGCCCGTTCGCGCCCGCCGGCCCGTTCGCGCCCGCCGGCCCGTTCGCGCCCGCCGACCCGTTCGTTACCGCCGGGCCGTTCGCGCCTGCCGGGCCGTTGGCGCTGGCTGGTCCATTCGCGCCCGCCGGGCCGCCGGCTGCGCTCGGCGCGGGAACCGTGGCCGCTGCGGCAGCCACGGCCTGCGGGGCAGCCACGGCCTGCGGGCCAGCCACGACCGGCGGGGCAGCCGTGACCGGTGCGGGAGCCACGCTCGCTGCGGAAGCCGGGCCCGGTGCGGGAGCCGCGCTCCGTGCGGGCGCTGTGGCCGGTGCGGGTACCGCTGTCGGCTCCGGGGCTGCGGTCGGCTCCGGGGCTGCGGTCGGCTCCGGGGCTGCGGTCGGCTCGGGAGCAGCGGTCGCGGTCGTCATCTCGGTCACCTCACTCACCGCCGGCGTCGGCGGGTGCCGGCGTGCAGCTCCTCGGCGAGTTCGGCCGCCAGGTCGCCGTCGAGCGCGTTGCCGAGCGCCGCGTCGGCCGGCGCGGGCCGGCCCTGGGCGGGTGTCGGGACCCCGTACGCGGTGGCGGGCTCGTCGGGGTGGACCGCCGGCCGTCGCCCGGCGGGGCCCGGCTTCGGCTCGGACTCCTCCAGCTCGGTGACGGACTCGGCCAGCTCGGCCACCGGGTCCAGCTCTGCCATCGTGTCCCACTCGTCGCGCGGGATGGTGTGCCAGGTGTCGGCCGCCGGTTCGGCGGGGGCGGGCTGGAAGACGAACGTCCGGTAGGACCAGAAGCGGAACAGGGTGGCCAGCAGCACGCCGCCGGTCTTCGCCACGTTGAGGGCGAGCAGGCTGGTCATGCCGAGGCCGTACTTGGCCGCCGCGAGGACACCGAGCTCGATGAGCAGGCCGGTCGCGTTGAACAGGAAGAAAAGGGCGTATTCGCGCCGCAGCGCCGATTTCGGGCGATCCCGGTACGTCCAGTGCCTGTTCATCAGATACGACGTGATCGTCGCCACGATGGTGGCGACGACGGTCGCCTTGAGTTGGCCGTCGCGGAACACCGTTAGTGCCAGTGCGTTGAACACGGCGTAATTGATGGCGGTGTTGATGCCGCCGACGACGCCGAATTTGAGCGCCTCGTGGATGAACTTCTGCCAGCGCTCAGGCAGCAGACGGACAAGACGCATGCGCAACACCTTAGGCGAGTGGGCGGGCCGGGCCGGTCCGGCCGGACGAGATGGGCGGCGGGTCACGCCGGAGGATCCCGGTCGGTCGCCGCCTCCGTGGCCGTCCGGGTTCCCGCTTCCGCGACCTTCGGGGTTCCCGCTTCGGCGAAGACGAACCGTCGGTACGACCAGAACCGGAACAGCGTGCCGAGCCCGGTGCCCACGACGAAGCTGGCGATGTTGTCGGCGAGCGCGGTCTGGAAGACCCCGGGCCAGATGGCGCCCAGGCCGTACCGGCTGATGGCGAGGCAGGCCACCGCGATGCCCATGCCCACCCCGTTGAAGAAGAAGAACAGCGCGTACTCGCGCGCGGGGTTGGAGCGCTGGCGGTGCCGCCACGTCCAGAACCGGTTGCCGAGGAAGGCCACGCTCGCGGCGATCACCGTGGAGATCGTCTTCGCGGTGACCTGCTCGATGCCCCTGGCGTTGGCGAGGTAGTTGAACAGCGCGATGTCGACGACGAACGCGACGCTGCCCACGGTGGCGAACTTGCTCAGCTCGCGGATCAGGTGACCGAAGCGGTCGATGAGGGCACGGACGATGCCGGGTCGGGTCGGCGGGGACCCTGATTGGTCACCGGTCATCGTCGCGGCCACCCGCTGAGCGTACCGGTTGCCCGCTGCGCGGGCGGGTAGCTGCGACCGGGCGGCGGCGGTGGCGTGCCCGGCGGGCCGGGAGCGAACGGAGCGTAACCGCTCGGGCCGTTATTCGCGGATCGTTTCGGGAATGCGCATCCGCGCACAGTTTCGCGCGTTCCGTCGGCGGTTCGCCGTTGTCACCGCAACTCTCATCAGCACCACCCGTCGCGCCGGGCCCGCCGGTTCCCGTAGGGCCCGGACCTCGGCGAAGGTCGCGGAGGAATTTGCGTGAAACTGCGCGTGAAAGCGGGTATCAGATCGCGATGCCGCAGCGTGACCGCACCTTGTGCAGTTCTTCACAACCAGTCCCACTGACTCGCGACGTCGCCCGGTTTACGCTGAGGCCAATCCCAGGTTTCCACGAAGGCGACGCCTCGCGCCGTCACCACTCGTGCATGCCACAGACCGGTCAGCGTCGACCACAAGGAGATGTGTCATGGTTGCTCCGGCCACCGTTCGGGGGATCGATCAGGCCCCGACGTCCCACCCCAAACTGCTCACCTGGGTTCGTGAGGTAGCGGAACTGACCACTCCCGACCGGGTCGTCTGGGTGGACGGGTCCGACGAGGAGTGGCGTCGCCTCACCGACGAACTCGTCGCCAACGGCACCCTGATCCGGCTCAACCCGGAGAAGAAGCCGAACTCGTTCTACGCCCGCACCGACCCCTCCGACGTCGCCCGTGTCGAGGAGCGCACGTTCATCTGCTCGGTGGACTCCGCGGACGCCGGCCCCACCAACAACTGGATGGCGCCGGCCGAGATGAAGCGGACGATGACGCAGCTCTACCGCGGCTGCATGCGCGGCCGCACCATGTACGTCATCCCGTTCTGCATGGGCCCGGTCGAGGCCGAGAACCCCATGTTCGGCGTCGAGATCACCGACAGCCCGTACGTGGTGGCCTCGATGCGCATCATGACCCGGATGGGCGCGAAGGTCCTGGCGGCGATGGGCGACGACGCGGACTTCGTGCACGCCCTGCACTCGATCGGCGCCCCGCTCGCGCCCGGCCAGCAGGACGTGGCGTGGCCGTGCAACGAGACGAAGTACATCTCGCACTTCCCGGAGACCCGGGAGATCTGGTCCTACGGCTCCGGCTACGGCGGCAACTCGCTGCTCGGCAAGAAGTGCTACTCGCTGCGGATCGCCAGCGTGATGGGCCGGGACGAGGGCTGGCTCGCCGAGCACATGCTGATCCTCAAGATCACTTCGCCGGAGGGAAAGGTCTACCACGTCGCCGGGGCGTTCCCGTCGGCCTGCGGCAAGACCAACCTGGCCATGCTGGAGCCGACCGTCCCCGGCTGGAAGGTCGAGACCATCGGCGACGACATCGCCTGGATGCGGTTCGGCCCGGACGGCCGGCTCTACGCGGTCAACCCGGAGTACGGCCTGTTCGGCGTCGCCCCGGGCACCGACTGGAAGACCAACGCGAACGCGATGCGCACGCTCGACCGGGGCAACTCCATCTTCACCAACGTCGCCCTCACCGACGACGGCGACATCTGGTGGGAGGGCATGGGCGAGCCGCCGGCGCACCTGGTCGACTGGAAGGGCAACGACTGGACGCCGCAGAGCGAGGGCCTCTCCTCGCACGCGAACAGCCGGTTCTGCACCCCGATCACGCAGTGCCCGATCCTCGCCGACGACTACTACGACCCCAACGGGGTGCCGATCGACGCGATCCTGTTCGGCGGCCGGCGGCGGGACACCATTCCGCTGGTCACCGAGGCCCGGGACTGGGTGCACGGCGTCTACCTGGGCGCGACCCTGTCCTCGGAGACCACCGCCGCCGCGTCCGGCGCGGTCGGCGTGGTGCGCCGCGACCCGATGGCGATGCTGCCGTTCATCGGCTACCACGCCGGCGACTACTTCCGGCACTGGATCGAGATGGGCAAGGGCACCGACGGCGACGAGGCCAAGCTGCCCAAGATCTACTACGTCAACTGGTTCCGCAAGGACGCCGAGGGCAACTTCCTCTGGCCGGGCTTCGGCGAGAACTCCCGGGTGCTCAAGTGGATCATCGAGCGGATCGAGGGCCGCGCCGACGCCGTCGAGACCCCGATCGGCATGGTCCCGGCGCAGGACGCGCTGGACGTCGACGGCCTCGACATGACCCCGGAGGACGTCCGGATCGCCCTGAAGGTCGACCCGGACGAGTGGCGCGAGGAGCTGCCGCTGGTCACCGAGTGGTTCGAGAAGTTCGGCGACAAGCTGCCCGGGGTCCTGTGGGCCGAGCTCGACGCGCTGCGCGCCCGGCTCGACCAGGAACAGCCCCGCCGACAGGTGTGACGCTTGCCCGCACCGGGCACCATCGGATGCCATGAGGACGGCCGCCGTGACCACCGAGGTCCGGCGGCCGTCCGCCGTCCGGGCCCTGACCACCCTGCTGGCCGTCACGGCGGCGGCCACCGTCGTGGTCGAGCTGCTCAACTGGTGGTACGCCCCGGAGCAGGGCTTCGGGCTGGCCGTGCGCACCGGCTGGGCGATGCTGCGCTCGCTGGGCTTCCTGCTGCTGATCGGGCACGTGCGCCGGGGCCGCGCCCTGGCCCGGCCGTTCGGGCTGATCCTCGCCGTCACCACCGTCTTCGCCGTCGGCCGCCTGGTCGTGCCGAGGCAGGGCGTGCCACCGCTGCCGGGGCTGCTCGGCTTCGCCCTGCTCACCGGGCTCTGCGTGGCGGTCGTCTGGCTGCTCTACCGCTCCGACGCCGTCGCCGGCCACCTCGTCCGGCACCGTAGGGGCCTCGTCGTCGAGGGCGGGACGATCGCCTGGCGGGAGGTCGCCCCGAAGCGGCCGCCGGTCACCGGCTGGCTGCTGACCAGCCGGGCCGCCGCGTTCACGTACAGCCCGCTGATGCTCGTCCCGGCCCTGGTGGCCGTCGGCGTCGTGTTCGACGGCCGGCCGGCTGTCGTCCCCGCCGTGCTGTTCTGGTTCGCCGCCGGGATCGCCGTCAGCTACGCCGTGCTGCTCTGCACCGCCTTCCTGTTGCGCGGCCGGCGCTGGGCCCGCCGCCTGCTGGTCGCGGTCACCCTCGGCGTGCTCGCGGTGGACCTGCCGTTGTGCTGGTGGCTGCTCGGCGTCGACGGCCTGGTCCGCGACGGCGCCCCGTTGCTCGCCGCCGCCGTCCTGGCGTTGTACGGGTTGTGGCGCGCCGGCCGGGCGGAGGCCACGCCGACGCCGGGCTGAGCCGCGCGGGACAGGGGGAGACGCCGTGGGAGACGAGTACGACGTGGCGGTGGTCGGGGCGGGACCCGCCGGCGCGGCCGCCGCGCTGGCCGCCCGCCGGGCCGGCGCCCGGGTGCTGCTGCTGGACCGGGCCGACTTCCCCCGGGACAAGGCGTGCGGGGACGGCGTCGCCGCGCACGCGCTGGACGTCCTCGCCCGGCTGGGCGTCGCCGGGGCCGTCGACGGGTACGCCCCGCTGCCCCGGATCCGGCTGGTCGGCCCCGGCGGCGACGCGGTGGCGCGGGCGCTGCCCCGGCCCGCGTACACGGTGCCCCGGAAGGTGTTCGACGCCCGGCTGGTGGCGGCGGCGGTCGCGGCCGGCGCGGAGCTGCGCCGGCACGCCGTGCGGCGGGTCGAGCAGCGCGGCGGGCGGGTGGTGCTCGACGGCGAGATCGCCGCGCGGGCCGTGGTCGGGGCGGACGGCGCGGCGTCGGCCGTGCGGCGGGCGCTCGGCCACCCGGTGAACCCGGACCGGCACCTGGCCCTGGCGATCCGGGGGTACGCGCCGGCCCGCCCCGGCCCGCCCGAGCAGCTCATCGTCACCTCCGGCCCGCGCTGGCCGGCGTACGCCTGGTCGTTCCCGATCGGCGACGGGCGGGCGAACGTCGGGTACGGGGAGGTGCTGCGCGGCGAGCCGCTGACCCGGGCGCACCTGCTGGACCGGCTGGCCGCGCTGCTGCCCGGCACCGATCCGGCGACGGTGACCGGGCTGCGCGCCCACCACCTGCCGCTGTCCACGCACCGCCCGCCGCCCGGCCGGGGGCGGCTGCTGCTCGCCGGGGACGCGCTGTCGCTGATCAATCCGTTCACCGGGGAGGGCATCTTCTACGCGCTGCTCTCCGGCGCGCTGGCCGGCGCGGCGGCGGCCGGCGACCCCGCCCACGCCGCCGCCGGCTACGCCGCCGCGCTGCGCCGCCGCCTCGGCGTACACCTGCGGCACAGCTCGGCTGCGGCCTGGCTGGCCCGCCGCCGGTGGGTCGTCGACGCGGCGGTGCGGGCGGCCCGGCGCGACGAGCGGGTCTTCGGCACCGTCGTCGAGTTGGGCCTCGGCGACGGCCGGCTGGACGCGCGGACCCTCGCGATGATCGGTGCCGGTCTCTCGGCGCGGCATCGGCCACCGGAGGGCTGAAGCGCGCGCGGGGTCGCTACTCTGCAAGGTGATGACTCTGCGGAATCTCCTCTACTCCGTGTACGAGCGGCGGCTGACGGCCACGCTCGCGGGCAAGCCGGTGCCCCGGCACGTGGGCGTCATGTGCGACGGAAACCGCCGCTGGGCTCGGGAGATGGGCTTCGTCGACCCGAACGACGGGCACCGCATGGGCGCGGAGCGGATCAAGGAGCTGCTGCGCTGGTGCGACGCCGCCGGCGTGGGCCACGTGACGCTGTGGCTGCTGTCGACGGACAACCTGTCCCGCCCGGCGGAGGAGCTGGACCCGCTGTTGCAGATCATCGAGGACCTGTCGACCGAGCTGGCCGAGGAGGGCAACCCCTGGCGGCTGCGCATGGTCGGCGCGCTCGACGTGCTCCCGGCGCACCACGCGACGGCGCTCAAGGCCGCCGAGGAACGCACCCGGCACCGCACCGGCGGCGCGCAGGTCAACATCGCCGTCGGATACGGCGGCCGGCGCGAGATCGCCGACGCCGTCCGCTCGTTGCTGCACGAGCACGCGGCGGCCGGCGGCACCATCGAGGAGCTGGCCGAGACCCTCGACGTCGACCACATCTCCGAGCACCTCTACACCCGGGGCCTGCCCGACCCGGATCTGATCATCCGGACCAGCGGCGAGCAGCGCCTGTCGGGCTTCATGCTCTGGCAGTCGGCCCACTCGGAGTTCTACTTCTGCGAGCTGAACTGGCCCGACTTCCGCCGGGTCGACTTCCTGCGCGCCCTGCGCTCGTACGCCACCCGGCAGCGCCGCTTCGGCGTCTGACCCGCCCCCCGGTGGTGCCCGCCCCGACCGGGCGGGCCCGGCTCACCTGAGCCGGGGGAGGGCCTCGGTGAGGAAGTCGCCGAGTGCGGCGGGGGAGTCGATGGTCAGGTCGGCGGCCTCGGCGACCTCGTGGCCGGTCTCCGGGTTGGCCACGGCCACGCAGACCCCGAGGAACTCCGGGTCCGCCGCCGACCGGGCGCGCAGCGCCGCGAACGCCTTGATGTCGGAGACGTCGTCGCCGAAATACCATGCCCCGCCGGCGTCCCGGACCACCTCGCCGATCACCATGCCCTTGTCGCGGTCGACCGGGGGCTTGATCTCCAGCACCATCCGCCCGGCCTGCACGCGCAGCCCGAGCCGCTCGGCCTGGGCCTGCCCCCACTCCTCCACGACCTCGCGGAGCTGGGGCGCGGTGCGCCAGTGCAGCGCCACGGAGAGCCGCTTGAACTCCACCAGCGCGCCCGGCGGCAGCTCCGCGCGGGCGAGGTCGGCCAGCTCCTGCATGGTCGGCACCCAGGGCAGCGCCGCGGGCTCGGTGACGGTCTCGCCGCCGGAGTGGCTGTGCTCCAGGCCGTAGAGGCCGTAGAGGTCGACGCCGGCCAGCCCGCCGAGGTGGTCGCGGAGGAACTCCACCGGGCGGGCGGAGACGATGGCGACCCGGCGCACCAGCGGCGCGAGGGCCTCGATCGCGGCCAGCACCTTCGGCGCGGGCTGCACGGCGGTCGGGTCGTCGTCGACGGGCGCGAGTGTGCCGTCGAAGTCGAAGAAGAGGACGGTGTCGGACGCCCGGCCGGCGGTCGCCTGCCAGGCCTGGTCGGCATCCAGCGGGGTCTTCGGCTGTTGGTTGCCCAGATTCAACGGCGGCACGCGCGACAGCGTACCCCGGCGCGGGCCACTCATTCGTGGTCGAGACGGGGCGCTACGGCCAGGAACAGGTCAGCGTTCGGCGGCCCCCCGGCCCCGGCGTCCGAACGGCAGGACGTCGGCGTCCTGACCGTGGCTGAGCAGGTAACCCTCCACGAATCCGGCGTTGCGGTCGCCGGTGCGCGTCTCGATCTCGGTGAGCCGGGCCACCAGGAACTCGGTGAGCGCGCTGACCCGGTCGTCGAGTCGTTCGTGCAGCTCGGCGACGACGGCCAGGACGACCGCGGTGCCGGCGGTGGTGAGGGCGAGGAGGTTGGCGACCACGGGAAGCTCCCCGCCGCCGACGACGCCGATCACCACGTTGCCGGTCAGGGCCGAGGTCAGCGCGACCGCCGCGACCACGACTGCGAACCACTTCAGGGTCATGGACAGACCCCTCCTTCTGTCCCGCAGGGCTGGGTTCGGCCTTGTCCCGCCCCCCGCCGATGACGAGCCCAAGCAGTACGGATAGGACGCTAGCGTGCCCGTTCCGGCGCCGGAGCGAAACGATTGGGTACGGACCGCCGTTCTTTCGCCATCTGAGGAACTAGCCCGCCCGATTGCCCCTTTTTCGGACATCTGTCGGGAGACTTGGGCGATACGCGAGGTATCTGATGGTTTCCCGGATGTGGAACTTCTCCGCGTCCGAGACGTTCGGGTCGACGAGCCGGCGCAGCAGCGCCTCGACGTCCGGGTCCATCGGGGGCGGCGCGGTGGCCGCGCGTTGGGTGGCGGCACGCTCCCAGCCCAGCGCCGCGAAGGCGGTCGTCGGGTTGAGCCCGAGCCCCTCGCAGAAGGCGACCACCCGCTCGGCCTCGGGGTCGCTGGCCCAGTCGCCGCGCACCCAGCGGTTGATGGTCTGCCGGGAGACCCCGGTGCGGCGGGAGACCTCGGTGCCGCTCCAGGCGCGCATGGCCCGGGCGTCGTCGAGGGCCCGGCGGACGAAGGCGGCGAAGGCGATCTTCCGGGCGTGAGCGCTCTCGGTCACCCCGTGACGGTACGGCCAGCCGGATCCACTGGGGACGCCGGGCACGGTGTTGTCACGTGAATGAGACACGCGTAACTGGTCGCCAGTGGCCGTTCGTGAGGGCGATTCCACGGCGTATCACCTGCGTAGGATAGGAGTGCGTCAGTGTCGGGGTAATGGGACGAAAAGCTGATACTGTCACGCCCATGGGACAGTTTACCGTGTGTCACGTGCACGAGACGACTGGTGCTCGCCTGCGTCCCTTCCCCGTCCTCAGGGGGGCGCGGTGACCGAACTCGCCACCCGTGAGCAGGCGTTCGGCCTGGTCGCGGAGGGAGTGGCCGCGGGACTGAGCGCCCCCTGGCGGCTCTACCTCGCCCGCGGCTGCCGCTACCTGTCGCTCAACGTGGGCGACCGGGCGGAGTGGGACGCCTGGCGGACCCACCTCAACTGCCCGGAGCTCAGCGTCCGGGTCTACGACGCCGGTGGCGAGATCCGGCGCTGCTCCGTCGCCGAGCTCGTGCTGGACGGCTGCCGGATCAGCGTCGAGCTGGTCGAGGAGGTCAGCACGGACGACCTGGAGCGGCTCCTGGTCGCCGACCCCGCCGACGCCGGAGCCGATCCCGCTGACGCCGGAGCCGATCCCGCCGACGCCGGTGCCGACCGCACCGACGCCGGCCCCTCCGGCATCGGGCCGGAGGAGCGGTGAGCCCCTTCGTCGCGGTCGTCCTCGTCCTCGTCCTCGGCTCGGCCAGCTACGCCGCCGGGCGGCTGCACGGCCAGCTCAGCTACCGCATCGGCTACCGGTTCGGCTACCGGCAGGGCTACTTCGACGGTGACCGGGGCGCCTGGAACCGCCGCCGCGAGGCCCAGGCCGCCATCGCCTCGGCCCTCGCCGGCCCCCCGCCGGCCGTCCGCTCCGGGCCGAGCGCGCGGCAGGGCACCACGTACACCGGCTCCGCCTTCGCCGCCTCCACCGCGCCCGTCCCCGGCCCGCCGGCGAGCCCGGCCGGCGTCGTCGCGGCCACGGCGGGCGCCGGCGTCCGGGCGGCGACCGGGGCCCCGGCGGCGGTCCGCGGGCGGCAACCGGCCGTCCTGGTCCGCTGGCAGAACTGAGCCCGCCGACGACCCGGTGCGCCGTCCGCGGCGGACGCGCACCGGCGGGGGCCACCTCAGACCGGTGACGGTGGTGCCACCGGCCGGGATGCGCGCAGGGGGCATGCATCCCGGCCGGTCCGCCGTGCCCGTCCACCGGTCCGACTCCCGAGATCCACGGGTCAACCTCTAGCCGGGACGCCGTGGCGGGGCTAGCGTCTAGTCATGGCGCGGGATCTCCCCCGGGCCAGCCGGCCAGCCCGGATCTGCGACCTCGCGCACGGGGCCCGCATCCGACCCCGTGTCCCCGGGCACCGGACGAGGCGGAACGCGGGTGGCCGGGTGCCCATCCGCCGGAGCAGGCCTGTGACGACTCGCCGTACCCCCGCCGGTGCCGACCAGACCCCGGCCGCGACTGCCACGACCCGCCGTGCCACCCGGAGCCGCCGCGCGGCGACCCCGGTCGAGCCCGAGGAGCCCCGACCAGCCGGCCAGGCGTTCGTCCTGGACACGTCGGTCCTGCTCTCGGACCCGGCGGCCTTCCACCGGTTCGCCGAGCACGAGGTGGTCCTGCCCCTCGTGGTGATCTCCGAGCTGGAGGGCAAGCGGCACCACCCCGAGCTCGGCTGGTTCGCCCGGCAGTCCCTGCGCATGCTGGACGAGCTGCGCGTGCGCCACGGCCGGCTGGACCGGCCGGTGCCCGCCAACGACGCCGGCGGCACCCTGCGGGTGGAGCTCAACCACACCGACGACGGCGTGCTGCCCCCCGGCTTCCGCAACGAGTCCAACGACGCCCGGATCCTCTCGGTGGCGCTCAACCTGGCCGCCGAGGGGCGCGACGTGACCCTGGTGAGCAAGGACATGCCGCTGCGGGTCAAGGCGGCCTCGGTCGGGCTGCGCGCCGACGAGTACCGGCACGGCCAGGCCAGCGACCCGACCTGGACGGGGATGTCCGAGCTGGCGCTGGGCGACGAGGAGATCTCCGCGCTCTACGCCGGCGAGACCCTCGACCTGGACGGCGCGGCGGGGCTGCCCTGCCACACCGGTCTGGTGCTGCACTCCGGGCGCGGCTCCGCCCTCGGCCGGGTGCTGCCCGACAAGACGGTCCGGCTGGTCCGGGGCGACCGGGAGGCGTTCGGCGTGCACGGCCGCTCGGCCGAGCAGCGGGTCGCCCTCGACCTGCTGCTGGACGAGTCGATCGGGATCGTCTCGCTGGGCGGGCGGGCCGGCACCGGCAAGTCGGCGCTGGCGCTGTGCGCGGGCCTGGAGGCGGTGATGGAGCGTCGCCGGCACAAGAAGGTGATCGTCTTCCGCCCGCTGTACGCCGTCGGCGGCCAGGAGCTCGGCTACCTCCCCGGCTCCGAGACGGAGAAGATGTCGCCCTGGGCGCAGGCCGTCTTCGACACCCTCGGCGCGGTGGTGCACGAGAACGTGCTGGAGGAGGTCATGGCCCGGGGGATCCTGGAGGTCCTGCCGCTCACCCACATCCGGGGCCGCAGCCTGCACGACGCCTTCGTCATCGTGGACGAGGCCCAGTCGTTGGAGCGGGGCGTGCTGCTCACCGTGCTCTCCCGGATCGGCCAGGGGTCGCGGGTGGTGCTCACCCACGACGTCGCCCAGCGGGACAACCTGCGGGTGGGCCGGCACGACGGCGTGACCGCGGTGATCGAGACCCTGAAGGGGCACCCCCTGTTCGCGCACGTCACGCTCAACCGCTCGGAGCGGTCGCCGATCGCGGCGATGGTGACGGATCTGTTGGAGGAGATCCCGTTCTGACCGAGATCATGCCTGTCTAGTCACCCTTTAGCGTGATTCTGCCTGTGGCCCAGATCACAATTGGGGCTGGTGGTTTCCCATCAGACTCACTGTGCGCAATGGTGTCCATCGAGCGTCCACGCACCGCCAAGATCATCCGTTCCCGTCGGGCACCCGACGGCGGTGAGCGGCCCGGGTGAGTGCGTCGGCTGCGACCGGCAGGGTCGGGGCGCTCACGGCGCGGGCCGGGTCCCTCCTCGGGCCAGGGTCGCGCCGTGTCCTTGCCCCCGACGAAGGGACCACTTCGTGAGTCGGCTGTGGAGCCGGTTCGGCGCCCGTACCGCCGCCGTCGCGCTGCTCTCCGTGGGCGTTGCCGGCGGCTTCTATCTGGGCGAAGACCGGGAAACCCAGCAACAGGGCCTGACCGCGCAGGTCGGCCTCCAGGTGGACCAGGCCGAGTTCGACTACCAGCGCGAGCGGCAGGCCCAGCACCGGATCGTCTCCGCCGAGAAGCGGGCCGCCGAGTACCAGGCCGAGAAGCGGGCCGCCGCGGCGGCCAAGGAGGCCGCCGACCGGGCCCGCGAGGCCGAGGCGGCGTCCCGCAAGCGCGAGCGCGAGGCCGCGGCGAAGAAGGCCGCCGAGAAGGCGGAGGCCAAGGCGAGCAAGCCGTACGACGGCCCGATCCCCGCCTCGTGCAACGAGTACGGCGGCAACCGGAAGATCGGCTGCGCGCTGATGATCGACGCCGGCTTCGGCATCGACCAGTTCCCGTGCCTGGACAAGCTCTGGACCAAGGAGAGCGGCTGGAACCCCAGGGCGCACAACTCCTCGTCCGGCGCGCACGGCATCCCGCAGGCGGTGCCGGGCAGCAAGATGGCCTCGGTCGGCGACGACTGGGAGACCAACCCGGCCACCCAGATCAAGTGGGGCCTCGGCTACATCAAGGGCCGCTACAGCTCGCCGTGCTCGGCGTGGAGCCAGTCGCAGAGCGAGGGCTGGTACTGATCCGCTGAGCACCGCTCGACCGCGCACCGCGACGGCGGGGCGGGCGCCTCCCCGGCGCCCACCCCGCCGTCGTCGTTTCCCGACGGTCCCGCCGCCCGGGTGGCGGTCGGGCGGGAATGCTGATAGCTGTTTGGGCATGACCCTGCACGACGGCCCCCCGGGCGGCGACCCGCGACGCTTCGGCACCGAGGCCTTCTACGCCTCGATCGGCCGCGCCTTCGTCGCCATGTGCGCCGTCGTGCCGGTGCTCTTCCTGGTCGAGGCCCTCGACGCCGGTCTCGGCATCGACCTCGACCTGGCCGGCGGCATCATCCCGCGGCACATCGACGGGCTCGACGGGGTGCTCTTCTCGCCGTTCCTGCACGCCGACTTCAACCACCTCTACAGCAACAGCGTGCCGCTGATCCTGCTCGGCACCTTCGTGCTCGCCGCGGGATTCCGCCGGTTCATGTGGTCCACCCTCGTCATCGTGCTGGTCAGCGGGCTGGGTGTGTGGTTCACCGGCTCACCCAACTCGGTCGTGGTCGGGGCCAGCGGCGTCATCTTCGGCTACCTGGGCGTCCTGCTCACCCGGGGCGTGGTCGAGCGGAGCTGGTGGAACTTCGCCGTCGTGCTGCTGGTCGGCCTGCTCTACGGCTGGCAGCTGCTCGGGATCCTCCCCACCGACGAGCAGATCTCCTGGCAGGGCCACCTGTTCGGGCTGGTCGGCGGCGTGGTCGCCGCGATCCTGTTCCGGCGACGCCGGGCCGAGGACGACCCGTACGACCTGGACACCCCGCCCCTGCGGGCGTAAGGAAGGGCCCCCTGTTAACGCCTGCGGTAGAGAAGGGCACCCTTCTCACCCGCACGCCGGGCCGTCCGCCGGGCCGCGCTCACCCGCCGCCGGGCCGCGCCCGGCCCGTGTTCGACGTGGGACGGTGCTTGATCCGGACCCGGCGCGCGCCTACCGTCGGCTTCAGCACGCGTTGATCCGTGAGCGGAAAGCGACGGTACGCCATGCCCGAGGTCGATGTCGCAGTGATCGGTGCGGGCCCGACGGGGCTCTTCGCCGCGTACTACGCCGGGTTCCGGGGGCTCTCCGTCGCCGTGGTCGACGCGTTGCCCGAGGCCGGTGGCCAGATCACCGCGATGTACCCGGAGAAGCTGATCCTCGACGTGGCCGGGTTCCCGGCCGTCAAGGGGCGGGACCTGGTGGCCAACCTGGTCGCCCAGGCCGCGCCGTTCCAGCCGAGATACCTGCTCGGCACCCGGGCCGAGAAGCTGTCGCACACCGACGGCCGGCCGGTGCTCGGCCTCGCCGGTGGCGAGCAGCTCACCTGCGGGGCGGTGGTCGTCACCGGCGGCCTGGGCAGCTTCACCCCGCGCCCGCTGCCGGTCGCCGACAGCTTCACCGGCTCCGGGATCGTCTACTTCGTGCCGGAGCCGGCCGCGCTCGCCGACCGGGACGTGCTGATCGTCGGCGGGGGCGACTCCGCGTTCGACTGGGCGCTGGCGCTGGAGCCGCTGGCCCGCTCGGTGACCCTGGTGCACCGGCGGGAGCGGTTCCGCGCCCACGCCGCCACCGTCGCCCGGGTGCAGCGGTCGGCCGTGCGGATCGTCGTCAACGCCGAGGTCACCCGGCTGCACGGCGACAGCGCGGTGACCGCCGCGGAGATCACCGTGAAGGGCGCACCGCCCGAGACGCTGCCCGTGGACACGGTGGTGGCCGCCCTCGGATTCACCGCCGACCTCGGCCCGATCGCCGAGTGGGGGCTGCGGCTGGACCGCCGGCACATCCTGGTGGACAGCGCGATGGCCACGAACCTGCCCCGGGTCTTCGCCGCCGGGGACATCACCGAATACCCGGGCAAGGTGCGGCTCATCGCCACGGGCTTCGGGGAGGCCGCCACGGCGGTCAACAACGCCGCCGTCGCCATCGACCCGTCCGCCCACCTCTTCCCGGGCCACTCCTCCGACGCGCCCTGACCGCGCCCCGGTCAGCGGGGCAGGCCGATGAGGTCGGCCAGCAGGTCGGTCTGGTGCGCGAAATACTCGGCGCGGTGCGGCAGGGTGCGGTCGATCCGGCCGAACAGCTCGAAGCTGATCAGCCCGAAGAGCTGCGTCCAGCCGGCCAGGCAGCGGGCGAGCAGCGCCTCGGGCAGCCCCGGGGCGAGGGCGGCGGCGATCTCCGCGAGGTCCGCCCGCAGCGGCTCGGGCAGCTCGCCGGGGTCGGGGGCGGCGATGCGGCCGGCGGCCAGCCCGTCGCGGACGATGCCGAGCAGCACTGCCGGCGGGCGCATCGCCGGCCCGAGCGTGTCGTCCGGCGCGGCGTATCCGGGCACCGGGCTGCCGTAGAGCAGGGCGTACTCGGCGGGGTGGGCCAGGGCCCAGCCCCGGGCCGCCCGGCAGGCGGCGTGCCAGCGCCCGCGCGGGTCGAGCCGGTCCGCGCCCGCGTCGGCCGCCTCCACGGCCGCTCCCAGCGCGTCGTACGCCTCGATGATCAGCGCGGTGAGCAGGTCGTCGCGGCTCGGGAAGTATCGGTAGAGGGCCGAGGAGACCATGCCCATGTCCCGGGCGACCGCGCGCAGGCTGAGGTTGCCGCCGTCGGTGGCGAGGTGGCGGCGGGCGACGGCCTTGATCTCGTCGAGCATCTCGGCGCGTACGCGGGCGCGGATCGAGGGGGCGGGCATGCCCTCACTCTGCCACGTGGGAGAGCGCGGATCAATTTAGAGAGCGATGCTCTTGACGCGCGGGTGCCCGACGGCCATGCTGGGGTGCAGCAGATCGAGAGCGATGCTCTCGTTTCGTACCCCTGATTCGAAGGGTGACCTGTGATGCCACTGCATGTGATCGTCGGCGCCGGACCCGTCGGCACCGCCACCGCCCACCTCCTCGCGGCCGCCGGCGAGCGGGTCCGGGTGGTCACCCGGCGCGGCACCGGCCCGGAGCACCCGGCCGTCGAGCGGGTCGCGGCCGACGCCGCCGACCCGGACCGGCTCGCCGCGCTCACCGACGGCGCGGTCGCCCTCTACAACTGCGCCAACCCGGCCTACCACCGCTGGGCGACGGACTGGCCGCCGCTGGCCGCCGCGCTGCTCACCGCCGCCGGGCGCGCCGGGGCCGTGCTCGCCACGGTCGGCAACCTCTACGGGTACGGGCCGGTCGACGGGCCGATGACCGAGGACACCCCGACGGCGGCGGGCGGCACGAAGGGGCAGGTCCGCAACCGGATGTGGGCCGAGGCGGTCGCCGCCCACCGGGCGGGGCGGGTCCGGGTGACCGAGGTGCGCGGCTCCGACTACCTCGGCGTCGGCGCGCTGTCGGTGCCGATGATGCTGCTGCCCCGGGTGCTCGACGGACGCCGGGTGGTGCTGCCCGTCGACTTCGACGCCCCGCACACCTGGACGTACGTCGACGACGTCGCGCGCACCCTCGTGCGGGCCGCCGCCGTCGAGCGCGCCTGGGGACGGGCCTGGCACGTGCCCAGCCCGCCCGCCGTCTCCGCGCGTGAGCTGGCCGCGCGGGCCGCCGCCCTGGCCGACGCCCCCGCCCCCAGGCTCACCCGGCTGCCGTACCCGGCGCTGTGGCTGGGCGGGCTGGTCAACCCGTTCGTGCGGGAGTTGCGGGAGACGGCGTACCAGTTCGACCGGCCCTTCCTGATGGACTCGACCGCGGCCACCGCCACGCTCGGCATCGAGCCGACCCCGCTGGGCAGCGCTCTCGCGCAGACCGTCGCCGCCCTACGCGCCGCCCCCACCTCCGCCCCCCGTCGTCCGCTGCGCTGACCGGATCGCTGCGGCGGCGGGGAGCTGCGGTGAGAAGGGTGACCTTCTCTACCGTAGGCGTTAACAGGGGGCCCTTCCTTACCGGCGGGCCGGAGGCCCGAGGGCGGCCAGCAGCGCGGCGAACAGGGTGAGCGCGGCCCCCAGCAGCGTGTGCACCCCCGGGTGCGACGCCGTGGTCGGCAGCGCCACGTCCAGCAGGGCGGCCCCGACGACCTGCCCGGCGATGGTGGCCAGGCCGAGCAGCAGCACCCCGGTGAACCGCACGACGGCGGCGGCCACCGCGATGAAGACGATGCCGACCGGGCCGCCCAGATAGAGCCACGGCTCGGCCGGGAGGCCGCCGCCCGGCAGGCCCCGGACGGCCACCTCCACCACGAACGCGGCGAGCAGCACCGCGGTACCGACGGCGAAGTTGACGAGCGTCGCGGCCAGGGCGCTGCCGGTGGTTGCCCGGACCCGGCCGTTCATCGCCTGCTGCCAGGCGACGCCCACCCCGGCCAGCAGCGGCAGCAGCGCCAGGCCCAGCGTGCCCGGGTCGCCGAGCCGGCCGCCGACGGCCAGCACCACGGCCAGCACGGTCAGCGCCGCGCCCACCAGGCGGTTCGGGGTGACCGGCTGCCGGCCGGCGGGGCCGAGCCCGGCCCGGTCGACCAGCAGGCTGCTGCCGGACTGCCCGGCGACCGCCGCCACGGTGAACACCGCCACGCCGAGCGCGCCGACGGTCAGCCCCTGGGCGGCCACGAAGAGCGCCCCGCACGCGCCGCCGAGGCACTGCCACGGCCGCAGCGCACCGCCGACCAGGCCCGCCCGCAGCGCGACCAGGCCCCGCCGCCCGGCGGGGGTGGCCGGCACCAGCACCAGCAGCACCAGCAGGCCCACGCCGAACGAGAGCACGGCGGCGGCGATCCCGTCGGCCAGGCGTACGCCCAGCTCGCCGTTGATCCGGGACTGCACGGCGACGGCGACCCCGGAAGCGGTGGCCAACCCGACGCCCGTGATCCGGCGGGCGGTCGGCAGGGTCGGCGGGGACGCGGTCCCGGTGGCCGTCACTCCTGCTCGGCGAGCGGGCGGCCGTCGAAGTCGACGGCCGAGTACAGCGCCAGCTTTTCCAGCCGGTGGTACGAGTCGATCACCCGGATCGTGCCGCTCTTCGAGCGCATGACGATCGACTGGGTGTACGCCCCGCCGGCCCGGTAGCTCACGCCCCGCAGCAGGTCGCCGGAGGTGACCCCGGTCGCCACGAAGAAGCAGTTGTCGCCGGTGACCAGGTCGTCGGTGAACAGCACGCGGTCCAGGTCGTGCCCGGCGGCGAGGGCCTTCTCCCGCTCCTGCGCGTCGCGCGGCCAGAGCTTGGCCTGCATGACGCCGCCCATGCACTTGAGGGCGCAGGCGGCGGTGATCCCCTCCGGGGTGCCGCCGATGCCCATGAGCACGTCGACGTCCGACTCGCCCCGGGCGGCGGCGATCGCGCCCGCGATGTCGCCGTCGGAGATGAACCGGATGCCCGCCCCCGTGCGGCGGATCTGGGTGACCAGGTCGTCGTGGCGGGACCGGTCCAGCACGCAGACGGTGACCTCGGACACGTCGGTGCCCTTGACCTTGGCGATCCGGCGCAGGTTCTCGGCCACCCCGGCGTTGATGTCGACCACGTCGGCGTACTCCTGGCCGACGGCCAGCTTCTCCATGTAGAACACGGCGCTCGGGTCGAACATCGCCCCCCGCTCGGCCACCGCGAGGACGGCGAGCGCGTTGGGCATGCCCTTGCTCATCAGGGTGGTGCCGTCGATCGGGTCGACCGCGACGTCGACCTCGGGGCCCGTGCCGTCGCCGACCTCCTCGCCGTTGAAGAGCATCGGCGCGTTGTCCTTCTCGCCCTCGCCGATCACCACGACGCCCCGCATCGGGATCGAGTTGATCAGCTTGCGCATGGCGTCGACGGCCGCCCCGTCGCCGCCCTCCTTGTCACCCCGCCCGACCCACCGGCCGGCGGCCATCGCCGCCGCCTCGGTGACCCGGACCAGGTCGAGGGCGAGGTTGCGGTCGAGATCCTGGGGGGTACGCGTCCTCGTGCTCGTCATGACGGCCTCCTCCTCGCGACGTTGCGGGGTGGACCGGCGGCCTGCGGCCGTCGCCGCCGCCGGCTCTGCCGCTGATCCTCACACGCTGATCAACCTATCGCCGGGCCGGGGCGCTGGTGGCCACCTTCCCGGCAACCGGGCGTGGGACGTATCACCCCGGTCACTCCCGCGGTGGCGGTTCGCGGCGGAGCGACCCGGGGCTGGAACAATGGCCGGGTGGATCCCGCCCAGCCCGCCGAGCCCAGCCCCGCCGAGCCGACGCCGTCGACGCCGAGCCAGCCGACGCAGAGCGAGCCGACACCGGGCCCGGCGACGCAGAGCCAGCCGACACCGGGCCCGCCCGGTCGGGAGAAGGCCCGGTCGGAGCGGTCGCCGAAGGACATGGCGATCTCCCTGCTGGTCCTGCTCGTCCCGATCGCCCTGCTGCTCGCCTTCTACCGGGGCTTCCTCGGCGGCGACCAGCCGAGCACCGTCGACCCGGCCCCCGCCGTGGAGCAGGCCCGGGCGGCCAACGCGTTCCCGGTGAGCCAGCCGGCCGGGCTCGACGACGACTGGCGGACGGTCAGCGCGAGCTACCGCACGGTGGAGGGCGGGTCGAACCTGCGGATCGGTTACCTGACCCCGGAGGGGCGGGGCGCCCAGCTGGTGCAGAGCAACGTGCCGCCGGAGCGGCTGCTGCCGGCGGAGCTGACGGCCGAGGGGCAACCCCAGGGCCCGACCGAGGTGGGCGGGCGCAACTGGCAGCGCTACACCGCCCGGGGCAACGAGCAGGCCCTGGTGCTGCTCGAACCGGGCCGCACGGTGATCGTCGTCGGGGACGCCCGGGAGAACGAGCTGCGCCGGCTCGCCGACTCGGTGAGCTAGCCAGCGGTACGGCACCGCGCCACACCGTGTCCCGCGGCCCCGCGCCGTGTCGCGTCACGCGGCCCTGCGCCCGTCCGCGGCGCGCGGGGCCCTCTTGGCCTGCCGTGCTGTGCTGCCGTGCCGTTCGGTCCACGGCAGCGGCGCTCCGGGCTCGACCTGGTCCGCGCCACCGACGAGCCCGCGTCGCGCAGAGTGGTTCTCGCCGCCCGGCGACCTACCTGACCCGCGTATCCCTTTGCTCTGCACCTCAATACGCAACGGTTACGCAGCGCGACGCGGGTGCCGTCTCGTTCGCTCCGGCCGCCGCACGTTTGTCCAGCTCGTAGACGTGATGCTTGCGTGGGTGCAGAGCAAAGGGGGCGGGTTGTGTCTGGTGAGGCGGCGGGGCGCTACGGGGAGTCAGCTTGACCGCTCGCCCTGGATGACTAGGCGGTTGTCACGCAAAGTGATTCGATCGGGGCGGCGGGCCGGGGCCGGCGGGGGACGGCGGGCGTCCGACCTTTCCGTTAGGCTGCCCCGGCTCGACCCCGGCCGCGCGATACGGCCGGGCAGCCTTTCCGGAAAGAGAACGACGTGATCATTCGACGGTGGAGCGCCGGCGTCCTCGCCGCCGCCCTTTTCGTCCCGGCCTGACCGCCTGCAACAACTCGCCGGCCGCCGAGCCGGCCGCCGGTGGGGCCGCCGCCCCGGTCGCGCCCGCCGACCCCAAGGAGGCGCTGCTCGCCTCCACCAGGGAGCTGAGCAAGGGCAACTTCACCTTCGCCATCAGCGGCGGCGAGTTCGACGGCAGCGGCACGGTGCACATGCCGTCGAAGAGCGCCGAGATGAAGATGACCGGGGGCGACGCCGCCACCGAGGACTTCTCGATGGACATGCACCTCGTCTTCATCGACACCGAGAGCTGGGTGAAGCTGGACCTGGCGGGCCCGATGGTCGACGCGATCCCCGGCGCGAAGGAGCGCAAGGGCAAGTACCAGCACCTCGACCGCTCGAAGATCAAGGACGCCAAGGACCTCCAGTTCGACTTCTCCGACGTCGACCCGGCCGGCAGCGAGGCGCTGACCAAGGCGGTCACCGACGTGAGGAAGACGGGCGAGGGCACGTACGAGGGCACCCTCGACGCGACCAAGGTCACCGACTCGGACGTGCTCGACGCCGACATCGTCAAGGGCCTGGCGGACAAGGCCGGCGCCGTGCCGTTCACCGCGAAGCTCGACGCGCAGGGCCGGCTCGTCGAGTTCCTCGTCAAGGTGCCGGCCACCGGCTCCGCCAAGGCGCAGGACCTGAAGGTCACGTACGCCGACTACGGTGCCGCCACCGCCGTGCCGCAGCCGCCGGCGAACCTGGTGGTCGAGGCCTCCGACGACGTCTACGAGATGTTCAAGGGCTGATCCGGCGCGGTGGGGGCGGCATCCGCCGTCCCCACCGACGGACGGCGGGTCGGCCGGACCGGGCGGGGATTGCGGAACCCGGCGACAGGGAACAGGAAGGGAACAGAAGCAGACGTTCCCTTCCGGCGCCCACGCGGACCGGACGACCCACTTGGAGAGGTGCACGTGACCATTCGACGCTTCAGCGCGGCGGTCTTCGCCGCGACGCTGCTCACTCCTGGTCTGGCGGCCTGCGACAGCACCGGGACCGGCGAGGCGGGGGCCTCCGCGTCCCCCACGGTCTCCGGCAGCGCGGCCCCCGGCAGCGCCTCGCCCGGCACGGCCGACGCCAAGCAGGCCCTGCTGAACTCCACGAACGAGATCCGCAACGGCAACTTCCGGTTCACCATGACCGGCGTCGGCACCACCGCCGAGGGTCAGGTGCACCAGCCCAGCCAGAGCGCCCAGATCAAGCTGAGCATCGGCGACGCCTCCTCGGACGTCTCGATGAAGCTCGACCTGGTGCACCTCAAGCCGGACAGCTGGGTCAAGCTCGACCTCGGCGGCCAGGCGGCCAAGCTGCCCGGCGTGCAGGGCCTCAACCTCGGCAAGTACCAGCACCTCGACCAGAGCCGGATCAAGGGCAACCGCAACCTGGGCTTCGACTTCGAGAAGGTCGACCCGGCCGGCAGCGAGGTGCTGACCCAGGGCGTCACCGAGGTGCGGCAGACCGGCGACGGCGCATACGCGGGCACCATCGACGTGTCGAAGGCCGCCGAGGCCGGCTCGCTGAACGCCGAGCTGATCAAGGCGCTCGGGCAGCAGGCCCAGTCCGTGCCGTTCACCGCCAAGCTGGACCCGCAGGGCCGGCTCAGCGAGCTGGTCGTGCAGATCCCGGCGGCGGGGCAGAACAAGGCCCAGGACATCCGGATCACGTACGCCGACTACGGCGCGGCCACGGCCGCCCAGCGCCCGCCGGCCGACCAGGTCGTCGAGGCCCCGAGCGAGCTGTACAACCTGTTCAACTGACGCCGGCGCGTGCCTGTCGGGGCGGCGGTGCGCCGCCCCGCAGCCGTGCCCCTGCCGCCAGCCGTGCGGCTGTCGAGCCCCTGGCCGGCTGCCGTGCCCCGCGGCCGCCGAGTCTCCTCGGCCGCCCTGCCGGCGTCAGGCGTCCGGCTGCCGCCGGGCCGCGTCGATGCGGGCCCGCGCGCCGTCGAGCCAGCGCTGGCAGACCTCGGCCAGCTTCTCGCCGCGCTCCCACAGCGCCAGCGACTCCTCCAGCGAGGTGCCGCCCGTCTCCAGCCGCTCCACCACCGTGGCCAGCTCGGCGCGGGCCTGCTCGTAGCTGAGCCGCTCGTCCGGCCCGGCGTTCTTCTCGTCGTCAGTCATCCGTCCCATCCCAGCACATCCCGCCCCGCGGTCGCGCGCGGCTCAGCCGTCGACCGTGGCGGCCAGCGCGCCCTCGGCGAGGCGGACGCGCAGCGCGTCGCCTCGGCTCACCTCGCCGGCCGACCGCACCACGTGGCCGTCGGCGCGCTGGACGATCGCGTAGCCCCGCTCCAGGGTCGCGGCGGGGGACAGGGCGCGCAGCCGGGCCAGGGTGTGCCGCAGCTCGTCCTGGGCCGCGCCGAGCCGGTGGTGCAGGGTGCGCCCCGCCCGCTGGCGCAGCGCGGTCACGTCGGCGGCCCGCTGCTCCACCATCACCTGCGGCCGGGCCAGCACCGGGCGGGACCGCAGCCCGTCGAGGCGGTGCGCCTCCCGGTCGACCAGGTTGCGGACCGCGCGCTCCACCCGCTGCCGGGCCTGCCGGATCAGGCGCAGCTCCTCGGCCAGGTCGGGCACGATCCGCTTCGCGGCGTCCGTCGGGGTGGAGGCCCGCACGTCGGCGACGTAGTCGACCAGCGGCGCGTCCGTCTCGTGGCCGATGGCGCTGACCACGGGGGTGCGGCAGGCGAAGACCGCCCGGCACAGCGCCTCGTCGGAGAACGGCAGCAGGTCCTCGATGCCGCCGCCGCCCCGGGCGATGACGATCACGTCGACGGCCGGGTCGGCGTCGAGGACCTTCAGCGCGTCGACGATCTGCGGCACCGCGCCCGGCCCCTGCACGGCCACGTTGACCGTGCGGAACTCGACCGCCGGCCAGCGCCGTTGGGCATTGGTCAGCACGTCCCGCTCGGCGGCCGAGGCGCGGCCGGTGATCAGCCCGATCCGGCCCGGCAGGAACGGCAGCCGGCGCTTGCGGGCCCGGTCGAACAGCCCCTCGGCGGCCAGCAGCTTCTTGAGCTTCTCCAGCCGGGCCAGCAGCTCGCCGAGGCCCACCTGGCGGATCTCGTCGGCGCGCAGGCTCAGCGTGCCCCGGGCGGCGTAGAACTCGGGCTTGGCGTGCAGCACCACCCGCGCGCCCTCGCGCAGCTCGGGGGCCCCGGCGTCGAGGACGTCCCGGTTGGTGGTGACCGTGAGGCTCAGGTCGGCCGACGGGTCGCGCAGGGTGAGGAAGACCGTGCTGGCCCCGGGCCGCCGGCTGATCTGCGCCACCTGCCCGTCGACCCACACCCAGCCGAGCCGGGCGATCCACGCGCCGACCTTCTGGCTGACGACCCGCACCGGCCACGGCTCGTCGGAGCTGCTGCGCCCGCTCTCATCCGCACTCACGCCCCCACCCTACGGACTACCCCCGACGGCCGGGCGGTCCGCGTACCCCATGATCATCCGGGGTGGGGCGGACCCGGCACGTACGATGGGCGGGTGACTCAGGCTGAGACGACTCCCCGGACCGGCAAGCGCGTGCTCCTGGCCAAGCCCCGCGGCTACTGCGCGGGCGTCGACCGGGCGGTGCAGACCGTCGAGGAGGCGCTCAAGCTCTACGGCGCCCCGATCTACGTGCGCAAGCAGATCGTGCACAACAAGCACGTGGTGCAGACCCTGGAGGCCAAGGGCGCGATCTTCGTGGAGGAGAACGAGGAGGTGCCCGAGGGGGCCACCGTGATCTTCTCCGCCCACGGCGTCGCCCCGGAGGTCTACGAGCAGGCGCGGGCGCGCTCGCTGAAGGCCATCGACGCCACCTGCCCGCTGGTGACGAAGGTGCACCAGGAGGCCAAGCGGTTCGCCGCGGAGGACTACGACATCCTGTTGATCGGCCACGAGGGGCACGAGGAGGTCATCGGCACCGCCGGTGAGGCCCCCGCGCACATCCAGCTCGTCGACGGCCCGGACGACGCCGACAAGGTCACCGTGCGGGACCCGAGCAAGGTGGTGTGGCTCTCCCAGACGACGCTGTCGGTCGACGAGACGCTGGAGACCGTGGCCCGGCTCAAGTCCCGGCTGCCGCTGCTCCAGTCGCCGCCCAGCGACGACATCTGCTACGCCACCTCCAACCGGCAGCACGTGGTCAAGGAGATCGCCCCCGACTGCGACGTGGTGCTCGTCGTCGGCTCGCGCAACTCCTCGAACTCGGTCCGGCTGGTCGAGGTCGCCCTGGACGCCGGGGCCCGCGCCGGCCACCTCGTCGACTTCGCCCACGAGATCGACGACGCCTGGCTGGAGGGGGCCCGCACGGTGGGCCTGACCTCCGGGGCCAGCGTCCCCGACGAGCTGGTCCAAGAGGTCCTGGCGCACCTCGCGGCGCGGGGCTTCACCGACGTCGACGAGGTGGTCACCGCCAACGAGCGGCTGACCTTCTCGCTGCCGCAGGAGCTCAAGCGCGACATGAAGGCCGCCGCCGCGGCCCGCGCCTGACCGCCCGTGCCGGTCCGGTCCGCCCCGGCCCCGCTCCGGTCCGCCCCGGCCCCGCTCCGGTCCGCCCCGGCCCCGCTCCGGTCCGGTCCGTGCCGCGCCGTGCGGCCGGGGAACGGATCAGCGGCGGGCAGCGTCTGATCGGCATGAAGACTCCTCGGACCATCGTCGCCGCGCTGGTCACCTGCGCGGCCCTGAGCGCCTGCGGCGGCCAGGGCACCGGTGACGGCAGCCCCGCCCCCAGCCCCTCTGGAGGAGCCGCGGTGACCGACACGCCCAGCGCCGACCCGGCCGACCCGGCCGCCCCGTCCGGCTCGACGCCCCCGGGCCGCCCGAGCCTCCCGCCGAAGCCGGGCGGCCCCAGCGTCCCGCCGGGCGTCGGTGCCACCACGCTCACCGGCACCGTCGAGGCGGGCGTGGAGCCCGGCTGCCGCCTGCTGGACGGCTACCAGCTCGTCGGCGGCCCCGCGGACGTGCTGGCCGCCGGTGCCAAGGTCGAGGTCACCGGCCGGGCGCAGCCCGACCTGCTCACCACCTGCCAGCAGGGCATCCCCTTCGTCGTGGAGTCCGCCCGCCGGGGCTGACCCGCGAGCCGCGCGGGCCGCGCGGGCTGCCCGGCGGCGGCCGGTGCGCGGTGGCCCGGGCGGTATGGCGGCGGCCGACGGCAGGAGCCCGCCCCCGCCGGGGGCGGGGACGGGCTCCTGTGGTGAGGCGGAGGGAAGGTCAGGCGGCGCGGCTCAGTTGACCGCGCCGATCGAGACCGAGCCGCGGCCGACGACCGCGCCCTCGGTGGTGGTGACGGCCAGGTCGCCGTAGAGGGCGCGACCGGCGGCCGGGGCGGACTGGGCGGTCACCGTGCCGGTGAGGGCGGCGGTGGCCCCGTTGGGCAGGGAGAGCGGGGTGGCCGGAGCGGTCAGCGTGCCCAGCGACGCCGCCGAGAACGAGTCCCGGTAGTCGTAGGCGGTGCTGGTGCCCGGCCCGTCGACGGCGTACCCGTCGACCCGGACGCGGTAGGTGCCGGCCGGCGGGTTGGTCAGCGTCACCGCCTCCTCCGAGTCGCCGTCGGCCGAGCGGCCGACCTCGGTGTCGCCACGGAAGACGTACAGGTCCAGGTCGGCGCCCAGGTCGGCGGTGTTGCCGATGCGGGCCGTGAAGCTGGCCGCGCCGGCCGGCACCTCGACCAGGTATTCCTGCCGCCCGCCCTGGGCGATCGTGGGCCGCTCGGCGTGCACGCTGGCCAGCGGGCCGCCCTGCCCGGTCACCGAGACCGGGCCGAAGGCGTTGGCCAGGCTCCAGCTGACCTGGGTCGGGGCGCCGGCGGTGATCGGCGGGAGCTCGACCACGGCCGGCGAGACCGTGACGCCCTGCACCCGCACCTGGAGCTGGTACGGGTTGTCCAGCGCGGGCGACGTGCGCCGCGACTCCACCTCGAACTCCCAGACCCCGGCGATCGGCTTCTGGTAGTCCCGCTCCTGCGGCTTGCAGGCGGCGGCGTCGGAGAAGTTGGTGTAGCAGGCGGTGCTCGCGGTGCTCTCCACCGGCACGCCGTACGGGTTGATCGCGATGAACCGGGTCTGCGAGCCGGTGGCGATCCCGGACAGGTTGACCTGGATCGCGCCCGCGCCCGCCGGCACCGTCACGAAGTACGAGGTGGAGCTGTTCCGCTCGACCGAGCCCTCGGCCGAGAAGGAGTACGCCGGCTTCGCCACGTCGGTGCCCGCCACCACGACGGTGGAGACCTCGAAGTCGACCACCGAGGTGGCCGGGTCGTCGATCACCAGGAGCGCGCCGTGCGCCCCGGCGGTCTTCGGCTTGGCCTTCACGGGGATGGTGAGGGTCTTGTTCAGCGGCAGCCACACCTGCTTCTGCGCGCTGAAGGTGCCGTCGTTACCGCGCAGCGTCACGGTGTGCAGCAGGCTCTTGTTGGGGCCGCTGGTGCGGGTGACCTTCACCTCGTACGTCTTGGACTTCTTCAGCGGCTGCCCGCCCTGGGCCAGGGCGCAGCGGTTGTAGACGCCGGTGCCCCGGTGCGGGTTCGGCACGAACGTGCCGGTGGCCTTGTCGTAGCGGGTCAGGTTGGCCGACAGCTCGGTGCAGACGGGGGCGTCGGAGACGTACGACCTGGTCTGCACGCCCTTGTCCAGCAGCGCCCACGCGCCCGGCACGTCGAACATGCCGTAGCCCTGCGCGTACGTCGCGACGCCCGCGATGGGCTTGGCCGAGGTGTAGACGGCCCGGCGCAGCGCGGCGGGGGTGACCCCCTTGTCGGTCGCCTTTGCGGCCGACAGCAGCAGCGCGGCGGCGCCGGCGGCCTGCGGGGAGGCCATCGAGGTGCCGTTGATCATCTGGTAGCCCGGCGGCAGCGGGTAGCCGGCCTCGGGGACGGGGTTGCCGGCCTGCCAGGTCGGCGTGGTGGAGATCGCCGAGCCGGGGGCCGCGATGTTCGGCTTGAAGCCGCCGTCCTCACGCGGGCCGCGCGAGGAGAAGTTGAACAGGGCGTTGCCCTTGCGGACGACCGAGCCGTAGTTGGCCAGCCAGGTGTCCTTGCTGATGCTCGCGGCGACGCTGACCACGTTGTCGGCCACCGACGGGTCGCCGACGGTGTTCAGCCCGGGGCCGGAGTTGCCGGCCGAGATGAACAGCTGCACGCCGTACGTGTTGATCAGCTCGTTGTAGAGCTGGGAGCGGGCGTTCGAGCCGTCGTTGAGCGCCGGCAGTCCGCCGATCGACATGTTGACCACGTCGACCCTGCGGTTGATCACCAGGTCGGCCATGCCGGTGGTGAGCGCCGCGGCGGTGCAGCCGCCGCCCCAGGAACAGGCCCGGGCCGAGACCAGCTTCGCGCCGGGGGCCGCCCCGTCGAACGCGGTGTTGCCCAGCATGTCGTTGGCGGCGGTGATGCCGGCGACGTGCGAGCCGTGGGCGGACTCGACGAGGCCGATGTTGACGTAGTCGACCAGGCCGGGGCCGCCGGCCGGCGTCGTGTCGACGTCCTCGCGGTATTCGACGACGAACGGGATCTGCTCGCGGACCGGGGTGGCCGGGTCGTCCGTGCCGAAGCGCCCGACCTGGAACTTCTCCTTGTACGGGCGCATCACCGGGTCGTCGGTGAAGTCCCGGTTGCCGTTGGCGTCGACCCGGATGTCGTGGGTCGTGGGGTCGTAGAGGATGCCGAAGGTGTCGGTGGTGTCGCCGTCACGGTTGACGTCGCCCTCCGGATCGCTGCCCGCCGTGATCGACTCGCGGAACGTGTTGAACCGGTAGCTGCCGGCCGGGGCGGTCCACGTCGCGCCGCCCGCGGTGAAGCTCGGGCCGGACACCTCGGTGATCATCGCGCGCCAGGTGGCGTCCTCCAGCGGGTCCGTGGCGGTCACCCAGTCCACGATCTTGCGCTCGCCGGTGGTGGTGGTCTGGAGCGCCGGGTGGTCGAGGTCCACACCGGAGTCCATGATGCCGATGGTGACGCCGCGGCCGTCCCACGCCGGGTGCGCGGCCTTGAACGCCTCCGCGCCGGTCTCGTGGGTCGGCATGTACGGGTTAACCGCGCCGGTGTCGACGCCCGGCCCGGCCAGGGTCCCACCCTGCGCGGCGGCCTTCGCGCCGGCCGGCGCGGCCTCCGGGGCCGGGTCGGGGAGCTGGATGGTCTCGTCGAGGTCGACCGCGGCGACGCCGGGGAGCGTGGCGGCCTTGAGCACCTTCGCGGTGGGCACCTTCGCCAGGACGTAGCCGATGGAGTCGAAGCGCCGGCTCACCGTGCCGCCGAGCTGCCGCACCGCGTCCGCGACGTCCTTCGCCTCGCCCTTGTCGGTGGCGACGATCAGGGTGACGGTCTCGGCGTGCTTCGCCTCGGCCTCGGCGAGCAGCTTGGCGTCGTGCGCGCCCAGTGTCTCGACGGCGGTGGCCTGCGGAGCCTCCGGGTCGGCGGCGGGGGCGGCGCTCGCGGTCGCGGCACCGCCGAGGCCGGTCATGGCGCCGGCGGCCACGACCGACGCGAAGAGTCCGGCGGAGGTGCGCCGGCCCAGGTTTCGAGGTCTGCTCACGTTCTCTTTTCCTCCAGAGAACAGGGCCCTGAAGTCACAGGGCGCGCGTGAGCGAAATCCTTTGTGCTGGCTGTGTCCGGTGTCACTACCGGCCGGTACGTTGTGACCACTTCGTGACATGCACAGGCGCGCATTGTCACATGTGTGCTGCTATCAAGGGCGGGTCGACGGGTCCACTGGGGACGGTCCGGTGAGGCGGTCGAGCCGCTGGTCAGGCCCCTCGACCCCGCCGAGCAGCTCGGGGGCCTGCGGCTGGCGAGGTGCCACCTCCACCTGCGGCGGCGCGGCCAGGTCCCGGTCCGACACGCCCAGCTCGGCGAGCTTGCGGGCGCTGACCAGCACCCGCGCCTCCAGCGAGCCGACCGCCCGGTTGTACGCGGTCACCGCCCCGCCCAGCGACGCGCCCAGCTTGCCGACGTGGTCGCCCAGCGTGGACAGCCGCCCGTACAGCTCGCGGGCCAGCGAGTGCACCGCCACCGCGTTGCGGGCCAGCGCCTCCTGCCGCCACGAGTACGCCACCGTGCGCAGCAGCGCCACCAGGGTCGCCGGGGTGGCCAGCACCACGTTGCGGGCGAACGCGTGCTCCAGCAACGTCGGGTCGCGCTGCAACGCCACGTCGAGGAACGGGTCGGCCGGCACGAACAGCACCACGAACTCCGGGGTCTGGTCGAACGCCGCCCAGTACGTCTTCGCCGCCAGCGCGTCGACGTGCGCCCGCAGGTGCCGCGCGTGCGCGTCGAGGTGGGTGTCCCGGCCCCGCTCGTCGCGGGCCTCCATCGCCGTCAGGTACGCGTCGAAGGGCGCCTTCGCGTCCACCACCACCGAGCGGCCACCGTGCAGCCGGACCACCAGGTCGGGGCGTACCCCCTGGTGGTCCGTCGCGGCGGTGACCTGCTCGTCGAAGTCGCAGTGCTCCAGCAGGCCGGCGGCCTCGACGATCCGGCGCAACTGGTGCTCGCCCCAGCGCCCCCGCACCTGCGGCGCGCGCAGGGCCGCCACGAGCTGCTTGGTCTCGGTGCGCAGCTCGCCGGAGACCGCGCCCATCGCGCGGACCTGCTCGCGCAGCTCGGCGTACGCGTCGACCCGGGCGTGCTCCAGCTCGGCGACCCGGGACTCGTAGCGGCGCAGCGTCTCGTGCAGCGGGGCCACCGCTCGGGCCACCGCCTCCTGCGACTGCGCGGTCGCCTCGTAGCTCAGCGCGCGCATCGACTGCTCCAGCCGCCCCTCGCCCTCCCGGGTCGCGGCCAGGGTGGCCTCCAGCCGGGCGATCTCCGTCGCCGACCGGGACCGGGCCGCGAACCAGCCCAGCGCGCCGCCCGCGCCGAGGCAGAGCACCACCACGGCCAGCGTCGAGAAGCTCATCACCAGAGCTTGCCAAACGCGTACGACGGGCGCGCCCCGGGTACTTTTCAAGGCATGGAATTTCTGCTCGCGGTCATCCTCGTGGTGCTGCTCGTCGGCGGTCTCGTCTGGTGGCGTCGGGAGAGCGCGGCCCGCGAGGCGCGCAGCCTGGCCGACGTGCGCGCCGACGCCCAGCGCTGGTACGAGCGCCTCGGCGGCCAGGTGATGAACCTGCACGGCGACTCCCCGGCCGTGCGGCAGGCCCTCGTCGACGCCGGTGAGCGGTACAACGCGGCGGGCAGCCAGCTGGAGCAGGCCCGCACCGTCCACCAGTACCGGCTGGCCCGGGAGACCGCCCTGGAGGGGCTGGCGTACGCGCGCGCGGCCCGCGTCGCGCTCGGCATCGACCCCGGCCCGGAGCTGCCGCCGCTGGCCTCCGCGCAGGGCACCGGCCAGCTCACCCGCGAGCGCGAGGTCAACGTGCAGGGGCAGACCTTCCGGGCCGGCCCGCAGCCCGGCCAGGGCACGCCCTACTACTACCCCGGCGGCCGCTACCAGGGCCGCCCCGTGCCGGCCGGCTGGTACTCGACCCCGTGGTGGAAGACGGCGCTCGGCGCGGGCGCGGGCGTGCTCGGCGGCATGCTGATCGCCGACGCGCTCTTCTCCCCGGCGTTCGCCGACCCCGGCTACGAGGCCGGCTACCAGGAGGGCTTCGGCGACGGCGCGGACTTCGGGGGCGACTTCGGTGGCGGTGACTACGCGACCGCGGGCGACTTCGGTGGCGGTGACTACGGCACGGCGGGCGACTTCTCGGGCGGCGGCGATTTCGGCGGTGGTGACTTCGGTGGCGGCGATTTCGGGGGCGGTGACTTCGGCGGCGGCGACTTCTGACGCCGCTCCGGCCCCGCCTGCCCGGCCCCGCCTGCCGGCGGGCGTTAATAAGGGCCCCCTGCTATGCGGAATGCGTTAACAGGGGGCCCTTCCTTGCACCTCAGCCGGTGTTGCGCATGCCGGCGGCGATGCCGTTGACCGTGGTGAGCAGCGCCCGCTCCAGCGCCGTGCCGTCGCTCGGGGCCCGCCGCCCGCCCGGGGCCGTCGCCACCGCCCGACCCGCCGCGCCGGAGTCGCGGTACTGCCGCAGCAGCGCCACCTGGAGGTGGTGCAGCGGCTCCAGGTAGGTGTCGCGCACCGCGAGGGTGCGCTGGAGCACCGGCGAGTTCTCCAGCAGGGCCGGCGAGGCGGTGACCGCCAGCACCTCCCGCTTGGTCAGCTCGTACTCCTGCTCGATCTTCTCGAAGATCGGGTGCAGCCCCTTCGGCACGAGGGTCTCCACGTACCGGCGGGCGATGCCGAGGTCGGTCTTGGTCAGCATCATCTCGACGTTCGACAGGAACGTGCCGAAGAAGTGCCAGTTGCGGTGCATCTCGGCCAGCACGTCCTCCAGCCCGGCCTCGCGCGCCGCCGCCAGCCCCGAGCCGACCCCGAACCAGCCGGGGACGATCTGCCGGGTCTGCGTCCAGCCGAACACCCACGGGATGGCCCGCAGGCCGGACAGGCCGGCCCCGGTGTTGGGCCGCTTCGCCGGGCGGGAGCCGATGTTCAGCGCGCCGAGCAGCTCGGTGGGGGTGGACGCCCAGAAGTAGGCCGGCAGGTCCGGATCCTCCACCAGCGACCGGTACGACCGGAACGCCGCGTCGGAGATCACGTCCATCGACGCGTCCCAGCGCTCCAGCTGTTCGGCCGGCTGCCGGGGCGCGGTGTGCAGCAGGGTCGCCTGGAGCACGGCGGCCATGGTCAGCTCCAGGTTCTCCCGGGCCAGCGCCGGCAGCGTGTACTTGTCGGAGATGACCTCGCCCTGCTCGGTCACCTTGATCGCGCCGTCGAGCGTGCCGTACGGCTGGGCCAGGATCGCCTCGTGGGTGGGGCCGCCGCCGCGCCCGACGGTGCCGCCCCGGCCGTGGAACAGCCGCAGGTGCACGCCGTGCCGGGCGGCCACGTCCCGCAGCGCCCGCTGGGCCCGGTGGATCGACCACTGGCTGGTGGTGATGCCCGCCTCCTTGTTGGAGTCGGAGTAGCCCAGCATCACCTCCTGCACGTCGCCCCGGGCTGCCACCAGCGACCGGTAGGCCGGCAGCGACAGCAGCTCGTCGAGCAGCTCGCCGCCGGCGTTCAGCTCGGCGGGGGTCTCCAGCAGCGGCACGAAACCGATCCGGGCCCGGCCGCTGTGCACGTCGACCAGCCCGGCCTCGCGGGCCAGCACCACCGCCGCGAGCACGTCGTCGACGCCGAGGGTCATCGAGATGATGTACGACTCGATGACCTCGGAGCCGAACCGGTCCTGCGCCTCGCGGATCGTGGCGAACACGTCGAACGTCTTGCGGGCGCTCTCGGTCAGCGGCGTGTCCAGCGTCGACAGCGGCCGGCGGCCGGTCAGCTCGTCGGCGAGCAGCTTGGTGCGCTCCAGGCGGGTCAGCGCCGGGTAGTCGGCCACCTCGCCGACGGCCGCGTAGAGCTGGGTGAGCACCTCGTGGTGCTTCTCGGCGTGCTCCCGCACGTCCATCGTCGCCAGGTGCAGCCCGAACGCCGACACCGTGCGGATGGTGGAGGCGAGCCGCCCGACGGCGGTGAGCTGGCCGGCGTTGCGGGCCAGCGAGGCGCGCAGCAGGTCCAGGTCGGCGATCAGCTCCGCCGCGCCCTGGTAGTCGCGCCCCGGCACGTGCGGGGTGCCCCGGCGCAGCCGCTCCCGGGTGTTGGCCAGCTTCGCCTTCACGCACCGGGCCTTCAGCCGGTAGGGCTCCTCGGCGTTGACCCGGCGGAACCGGGGGGCCACCTCGGGCAGCGCGTCCAGGTCGGCGGCGAGGCTGGCCGACAGGTCCAGCGACACCCCGCGCAGCCGGCGGGACACGGACACCTCGTTGATCAGGTGCTCCATCGCCGCCTCGGTGGCCGCGATGCCGTGCTCGTGCTGGATGCGCAGCACCTCGCCGGTGACCTGCGGGGTGACGAACGGGTTGCCGTCGCGGTCGCCGCCGATCCAGGTGCCGAACGTCAGCGGGCGGGCCGTCGGGGAGGTCTCCACGCCGAGGGTGCGCAGCGTGTCGGCGAGGTCGTCGAGCACCTGCGGGGCGGCCTCGGCGTAGAGGTCGCGCAGGTAGTAGATGGCGTTGCGGGCCTCGTCGGTCGGGTCCGGCCGGTCGAGCCGCAGCTCGTCGGTCTGCCACATCAGGTCCAGCAGCTCGGCCAGGCGGCGGTTGGCCGGCCCCTCGTCGCTGGCGCCGTAGAGGATCGCGTTGGCGGTCTCGGCGTCCAGCTCGTCGGCGACGGCGCGCAGCTTCGACAGGATCGACCGGCGGGCCGCCTCGGTCGGGTGGGCGGTGAAGACCGGGCGTACGGCGAGCCGGCGGGCCGCCGCCGCGATCTCCTCGGCCGGCACCCCGCGCTCGGCGATCATCTTGGCCGCCTGGTCCAGCCAGCCGCCCTGGATCGCCCGGCGGCGGCGCAGGTCGCGGGCCCGGTGCACCTGCTCGGTGATGTTGGCCAGGTGGAAGTAGGTGGAGAAGGCACGGGCGAGCTTCGTGCCGGTGGTCACATCCAGCCCGCCGAGGCGCTGCGCGGCGGCCGGGGCATCGGCGCGGACCTGGGCCCGGATCTCCTCGACCAGGTCGAGCAGCGGGCGGCCCTCCTGCCGGGCGAGGGTCTGCCCGAGCAGCGTGCCGAGGCGGCGGATGTCGGCCCGCAGTGCGGCGTCCGGGCCGTCGTGGTCGTGCTGGTCGGTCACGGGTGCGCTCCTTACGCCGGGGACGAAGGACAGCGCTGTCCGACTCCCTGGATCGTATCCGCGCCGCCCCCTTCGGAAGGAAGGGCCCCTTGTTATCGCATTCTGTTGTACAGGGGGCCCCTGCTAACCGTGCTCACCCGGCGGGGCGCGCATCGTTGCTGGTGGGGGGCCTGTGGGCGGCGCGTCGGGCGGCGGCGCGCCGGCCCCGGACGAGGGTGGCCGTGAGCAATCCCACGACGCCGACCGCCACCCAGAGGGCGAGCCCGGCCAGCGGCCAGCCCATCGACCGGCGGTCGAAGTACACCGCCGACTTGATCAGGTCGGTGGTGAGCCCGGGCACGTTCCACCGGTGCATCCCGCGTAGCCAGGTGGGCAGGAACTCCGGGGCGTAGATGCCGCCGGAGCCGGGGTTGCCGAGCACCACGAGCAGCAGGATGACGATCCCGGTGCCGAGCAGCCCGAGCCAGCCCTGCACGGCGGCGGCGATCATGGCGGCGGCGAAGACGGCCAGCGCGCCGACCGCCGCCACGGCCGGCACGTCGTGGTGCCAGACACCCAGCGCCGGGCCGACGACGAGCGCGCCCGCCACGCCGAGCACCACCGCGTACGCCGCGAGGGCGGCGATCCGCAGCCCGGCGCGGGCGAGGCTGCGGGGCGCGGTGCCGGCGCGCAGGCCCAGCGCGGTGGCGGCGAGGTAGCCGCCGAGGACGTACCCGACCGCGAGGTAGAACGGGACGAGGCCGCGCGGGTCGCTCTGCTCCACCGGCACCTCGTCGGTGACTGCCAGCGGCAGGTTCCCCCGCCGGGCGGCCTCGGCGAGGACCTGGTCGACCACCTCGGTGGCGGCGGGCGCGGCGGCGCTGGCGGTGGTGAGGCGCAGCCCGCCCTCGGGGGTGGAGGTGAGCACGCCGTACACCTCGCGGGCGGTGAGTCCGTCGTCGGCCGCGGCCGGGTCGTCGTACTCGACGGGTTCGATCTTGTCGGTCTCGCGGCGCACGGCGGCCATGACCGCCTGGGCGCGCTGGTCGCCGAGGACCACCCCGACGGGCACGTCGCGCGGCGTCGGGTGGTGCAGCGCCCCCACGTAGGCGGCGATGAACGCCGTGGCCAGCGCCAGGGTGCCGAGCAGCAGCGCGGCGGTGCGGGGCAGCCACGCGCGCACCGGGATGTCCGGCTCCTCCTCCACAGGGCCAGCCTAGGGGGGATATGACCCGGATGAGATGTTTCGCCGGCCTTGCCGTCGCGAGGGCAAAAGCGGTGGTGGCGGCCGGTAGCGTCCGATCATGGAGTCGCTGCGCTGTCCGCCGAAGCCCCGGCCCGGCGACCGGGTCGCGGTCGTGTCACCCTCCGCCGGGCTGTCGGCGGTCTTCCCCCACGTGTACGAGCTGGGCCTGCGTCGGCTGCGCGAGGAGTTCGGTCTGGAACCGGTCGAGTACCCGACGACCCGCCTCCCGGGCGCGGACCCGCGCGACCGGGCCCGGGACGTCACCGCCGCCTTCGCCGACCCGACGGTCACCGCCGTGCTCGCCACGGCCGGCGGGGACGACCTGATCACGGTCACCCCGCACCTGGACGACGCCGTGCTGCGGGCCAACCCGAAGCCCTACTTCGGCTCCTCGGACAACACCAACCTGCTCAACCACCTCCACCGGCTCGGGGTCGTCGTCGACGCGGTCGCGCGGCGGATCAGTGTGCGCTACTGACCGTCCGGCTCCCGCACGAAGACGCCCGCGCCGGGGCGCCCTCGACGAGCCCGCGTGCCTTCAGCCAGTCGACGGCGGACCGGACCACCTGGCGGGAGACGTCGAACTCGGCGCACAGTTCCGTGCCGGAGGGCAGCTTGGCTCCCGGTGGGTACTCGCCCGACTCGATCCGGCTGGTCAGGGCGTCGATGAGTCGCTGTTTCTTCGTGTACGCAGGCATGGGCTTACTTCCGTGGCAGGTAAGGCCATGTGATCACGGTCGGTGCGAAGCGGCAATCAAAAGTGCGCCCAGGTGGTGGCCTGGCATTACAGGTAGTGCCAGGTTGACGTCGGGTGGCCGTGGCAGGTTCGCCCGTCGGATCGACGAGGTCATTCAGGTGCGGATCGGCCTGTGGCGGATGGACGTGGGCCCCACCCCGCCGTCCGGCCTGCTGCTCGAACTCTCGGCCGGGGCGGACGTCGAGCGCTGGCCGATCGACCTGGCCCAGTCCCGGTCCCTGGTCGACCTGTCCGGTCGGCTGCTGACCGGCCTCGACTCGTCTGCGGCACGAGCTGCCTGACTGGCGACCCGCCAGCGGCGGCGTCGGGAACCACATGAATCTTGGACGGTTCCGGTGCCCCGGGAGCCGTAAGTGTCCAAGGTCTCCGTTGGCGATGTCGCTGACGGGGAGAGATCGGGCAGATCTTGGTGATTTTCGGCCCCTGAAGGGGCCGTTTGGCACCAAGATCTCCCGGTCCGCCCCCGGTGGGGCGAGGCCGGTCCGCGCCGCGTGCGGCGAGGCCAGGCGACGACGTTCTATTCGGCGAGGACGGCGAAGGCGCGGACCGGGAAGGTGCCCATTCCCGCCACCATCGGCGGGGCGGCGGTGAACCGGAAGCCGGTCGTGGGCAGTGCGTCCAGGCCGGTCAGGTGCTCCACGATCGGGACGCCGGCCGCCAGCAGGCCGCTGTGCGCCGGCCGCTCGCCCCGGGCGGCCGGGCTCATGTCGTCGATGTTGATCGAGTCGATGCCGACGAGGACCGCACCCGCCTCGACCAGCCACGCCGCGCCGTCCCCGGTCAGGTAGGGCGCGTCGGGGGCGGCGTAGCGGTCGGTGCCGAAGTGCGCGGACCAGCCGGTGTGCAGCAGCACCGCCCGCCCCGCCACCTCGTGCGGGGTGAGCAGCGGACGATCCACGGTGCGGGTGCCGGCGGGCACCCGGACCACGATCCCCGGCAGGTCGGCGAGGCGGTCCAGCCCGACGCCGGTGAGATCGGCCCCATCGGCCCACCGGTGTGCGGGCGTGTCCACGTACGTGCCGGTGTTGGCGATCATCTCGATCCGCCCGACCTGGAACTCGGTGCCCGGGGCGTAGTTCGCCCGGGACGCCTCCCGGGTCAGCCACTCGGTGACCCGGGGCGTCGGCCAGCCGGGCAGCGTGGTCATGCCGTCGCTGATCACGTGGCTCAGCTCGACCAGCCGCCGTCGTCCCGTCATGCCCCGACTCGACCACGTGCCCCGGTCGCCGGTCAAGCGGGGATAGGCTGGGATGCTGTCGACCCCCCGTCCCCGTGGGGCGCGGGGGCTCCGCCGTGTGCCGTGACCGTGCCACTGGGAAGTGATCAGATTGCTCACCGGACTCTTCGCCGCCGCCCTGGCCGACCCCGGGCTGGCCCGGGCGCGTGACCTGGCCCGTTCCGGTGCCGCGCAGGTCGACGGGCTGGACCTGACCGCACCGGCGGCGCTGCGGCCGTTCGCCGTCGCCGCCGTCGCCGCCGACCCGGGAGCCGCCGCTCCGGGGCCCACCGCTCCGGGGCCCACCGCTCCGGGGGCCACCGCTCCGGGGGCCACCGCTCCGGGGGCCTCCGATCGGGGAGCCCCCGCCGGGGGTGCGGGGCGGCCCGTGCTCGCCGTGACCGCCACCAGCCGGGAGGCCGACGACCTGGCCTCGGCGCTGGGCAGCCTGCTGCCGGCCGAGCAGGTCGCCGTCTTCCCGTCCTGGGAGACGCTGCCGCACGAGCGGCTCTCGCCCCGCTCCGACACGGTCGGCCGCCGCCTGGCCGTGCTGCGCCGGCTCGCCCACCCCGACGCCGCCGACGCGCACGGGCGCACCGGGCCGCTGCGGGTGGTCGTCGCGCCGGTGCGGTCGCTGCTCCAGCCGCAGCTCAAGGGCCTCGGTGACCTGGAGCCGGTGCGGCTGGCCGCTGGCGACGAGGCCGACCTGGAGGAGGTCGCGCGCCGGCTCACCGACATGGCGTACGCCCGGGTGGACCTGGTCACCAAGCGCGGCGAGTTCGCGGTGCGCGGCGGCATCCTCGACGTCTTCCCGCCCACCGACGAGCACCCGTCCCGGGTCGAGTTCTGGGGCGACGAGGTGGAGGAGATCCGCACCTTCGCCGTGGCCGACCAGCGCACCATCGAGGCCGCCGCGCTGCTGTGGGCCCCGCCCTGCCGGGAGCTGCTGCTCACCCCGGCCGTGCGGCGGCGGGCCGCCGCCCTGGCCGCCGAGCACCCCGAGCTGGCCGAGATCCTCGACAAGCTGGCCGAGGGCATCCCCGTGGAGGGGATGGAGTCGCTGACCCCGGCGCTGCTCGGCAGCGAGAGCCTGGAGCTGCTGCTCGACTGCATGCCGGCCGGCACCCACGTGCTGCTCTGCGACCCGGAGCGCATCCGCACCCGGGCGCACGACCTGGTGCGTACCTCCGAGGAGTTTCTCCAGGCGAGCTGGGCCGCAGCGGCCGTCGGGGGCCAGGCCCCGGTCGACCTCGGGGCCGCGGCCTTCAGGACCCTGGCCGACGTACGCGCGCACGCCCGCGCCCTGCGCCGGCCCTGGTGGACCCTCGCCCCGTTCGGGCTGGCCGACGCCGACGCGGCCCCCGCCCGGCAGCCCTGGGAGGACGCGCCGGCCGAGGTCGACGTCACGCCCGACGACGCGATCGCGGTGACCCTGGCCGCCCAGCCGGCCCCGCTCTACCACGGCGAGACCGACCGGGTGGCCGAGGACCTCAAGCGCTGGGCCGGCGACGGCTGGTCGGTCGCGCTGGTCTTCGAGGGCCACGGCCCCGCCCAGCGGGCCGTCGAGGTGATCCGCGACGCCGGCCTCGGCGCCCGGTTCGTCGAGCAGGTGCCGGCCGCGCCCGCCCCCGGCGAGGTGCTGGTCACCTGCGGCGGCCTGACCGGCGGCTTCGTCGCCGAGGCGGCGCGGTTCGTGCTGCTCACCGGCAACGACGTCACCGGCGGCCGGGGCACCTCGACGCGCGACATGCGCAAGATGCCGAGCCGGCGGCGCAACACCATCGACCCGCTGGAGCTGAAGGCCGGCGACCACGTGGTGCACGAGCAGCACGGCATCGGCCGGTACGTCGAGCTGGTGCAGCGCACCGTCAACGGCGCGTCCCGCGAATACCTGGTCATCGAGTACGCGGCCAGCAAGCGCGGCCAGCCCGGCGACCGGCTGTTCGTCCCCACCGACCAGCTCGACCAGCTCTCCCGGTACGTCGGCGGCGAGCAGCCCACCCTGCACAAGATGGGCGGCGCGGACTGGCAGAAGTCCAAGGCGCGGGCCCGCAAGGCGGTGCGGGAGATCGCCGCCCAGCTCATCCAGCTCTACGCCGCCCGCAAGGCGTCCAGGGGGCACGCGTTCGCCCCGGACTCCCCGTGGCAGCGGGAGCTGGAGGACGCGTTCCCCTGGCAGGAGACGCCGGACCAGCTGGCCGCCATCGAGGAGGTCAAGCGGGACATGGAGCAGACCGTCCCGATGGACCGGCTGATCTGCGGCGACGTCGGTTACGGCAAGACCGAGATCGCGGTGCGGGCGGCGTTCAAGGCGGTGCAGGACGGCAAGCAGGTGGCCGTGCTGGTGCCCACCACCCTGCTCGTGCAGCAGCACTACAACACGTTCGCCGAGCGGATGAGCCAGTTCCCCGTGCAGATCCGGCAGCTCTCCCGCTTCCAGACCCCGAAGGAGTCCGAGCGGACGCTGGAGATGGTCGCCGACGGCACCGTAGACATCGTCATCGGCACCCACCGGCTGCTCCAGACGGCGACCCGGTTCAAGTCCCTCGGCCTGGTCATCGTCGACGAGGAGCAGCGCTTCGGCGTCGAGCACAAGGAGCACCTGAAGACGCTGCGCGCCTCGGTGGACGTGCTGAGCATGTCGGCCACCCCGATCCCGCGCACCCTGGAGATGGCGATCACCGGCATCCGGGAGATGTCGACGATCGCCACCCCGCCGGAGGAGCGGCACCCGGTGCTCACCTTCGTCGGCGCGCACGACGAGCGGCAGGTGGCCGCGTCCATCCACCGCGAGCTGCTCCGCGACGGGCAGGTGTTCTACCTGCACAACCGGGTCGAGTCGATCGAGAAGGCGGCGCGCAGGATCCGGGAGCTGGTGCCGGAGGCCCGGGTCGCGGTGGCGCACGGCCAGATGGGCGAGGAGGCCCTGGAGAAGGTCATGGTCGGCTTCTGGGAGAAGGAGTTCGACGTCCTGGTCTGCACCACGATCGTGGAGTCGGGCATCGACATCCCCAACGCCAACACGCTGATCGTGGAGCGCGCCGACCTGCTGGGCCTGGCCCAGCTGCACCAGATCCGGGGCCGGGTGGGCCGGGGCCGCGAGCGGGCGTACGCGTACTTCCTCTACCCGCCGGAGAAGCCGCTCACCGAGCACGCCCACGAGCGGCTGGCCACCATCGCCCAGCACACCGAGCTGGGCGCGGGCATGTACGTGGCGATGAAGGACCTGGAGATCCGGGGGGCGGGCAACCTGCTCGGCGGCGAGCAGTCCGGCCACATCGAGGGCGTCGGCTTCGACCTGTACGTCCGGATGGTCGGCGAGGCGGTGCAGGCGTTCAAGGGCGAGCGCCCCGAGGAGGAGACCGATGTCAAGATCGACCTCCCGGTGGACGCGCACCTGCCGCACGACTACGTCGGCGTGGAGCGGCTGCGCCTGGAGATGTACCGCAAACTCGCCGAGGCCCGCGACGCCGACCGGCTGCGCGAGGTCGTCGCCGAGATGACGGACCGCTACGGCGAGCCGCCCGCCCCGGTGCAGAACCTGGTGGCGGTCGCGCGGTTCCGGCTGCTGGCCCGCCGCTACGGCCTCACCGACGTGAGCATGCAGGGCAAGCACCTCCGGTTCGGCCCGCTGCCGCTGCCCGACTCCAAGCAGCTCCGGCTCAAGCGCTACCACCCCGACTCGGTCTACAAGTCGGCGCTCGACCAGGTCAGCGTGCCCCGGCCGAGCACCCGCCGGGTCGGCGGCGAGCCGCTGCGCGACCAGGCGCTGCTGGACTGGTGCGCCCAGCTCCTCTCCGACGTGCTGGGCGACCCGGCCCCGGTGGCCCAGCCGGCCGGGGCGGGCGCCCGGTGAGCGGGGGCGTGGGCAGGGCCGGGCGGCGGGGCCGGGGCGGCGATGCGTGGTGGGCGGCGTCACCGCCGGTGGGGGCGCATGAGAGAGTGACGGTCATGCGTGCTCGCCGTCTCATCGCCGCCGCCAGCGTCGCGGCCCTCGGTGTCCTCTCCCTCGCCGCGTGCGGGAAGGCCGCGCCGGACGTCGCCGCGTACGTCGGCGACGCGGAATACTCCGTCGACCGGGTCAACGAGATCTACGACGAAGCCCAGACCAAGTACGCCGACGCGATCCGGGCGCAGGCCGGGCAGGGCGGCGCGACCCCGTCGGCGGAGCAGCTGCGCTCCACGGTCACCCGGCAGGACGTGCTCAACCTGCTGGTCAGCATCGAGCTGGGCAAGCGGGTGATGGCCGAGCAGGGCGTCACGGTGGCCGACGAGGTCAAGCCGGAGCAGCTGGAGCAGCAGCTCCAGATGCCGGCCAGCACCGAGTACGTCCGGCTCTGGGGCGAGTGGGTGGACATCTCCGGCGCGCTCGGCGCGAAGCTGCCCACGGCCGAGGTGAGCGACGAGGCGGTCATGGCCGTCTACCAGGCCATCGCCAAGACCGGGGCGATCCAGCCCGGGATGACCGTGGCGCAGGTCCGGCAGGCGTTCGGGGAGAGCGGCGGCCCCGGCAGCCAGGGCGGCTTCGTGCGTGCCGCCACCGCGCTCAGCAACGCCCTCCAGCAGGAGGCCGAGAAGGCCGGCGCGTCGATCAACCCCCGGTTCCGGCCGGTCGGCGTCCCGTCGGTGGTCAGCACCGGCCAGTCGCTGGTCTTCTACTCGTTGCCGTACGTCGACGAGAACGGCCCGGTGACCGACATCTCCACCCCGCAGGCCCCGGCGGAGCCGACCGCACCGGCCGTGCCGCAGGGATGACCGCCCGGGTCGTCCTGCTGGTCACCTCGCCCCGGCTGCCGGTCGGGCTGCTGACGGCGGCGGCCTGGGACGTCGTACGCGGAAACCCGGTGCTGGCCGGCGCGGAGAGCGGGCTGACGGCGGCCGTGCGCGCGGCGGGCGCCGAGGTGACCGTGCCCGACGGCCCGCCGGTGCCGGCGCTGCTGCACGCGGCGGCGGCGCACGGCGCGGTGGTCTGGCTGGCCGGGCCCGCCGGCGACGAGGCGCTGGCCCGGGAGCTGGGCCTGCGGCTGGCCCGCGAGCCGGGCCTGGCCGAGCTGGAGCTGATGTACGGCTCGTGGGACCCGCCGGGCGCGCGGCTGCTCGACGCGGTCGAGGTGATGGACCGGCTGGCCTCGCCGGGCGGCGACCCGTGGAAGCGGGCGCAGACGCACCGCAGCCTCGCCGGCTACCTGATCGAGGAGTGCTACGAGGCGTACGACGCGATCGGCGCGGACGACACCGACGCGCTGCGCGAGGAGCTGGGCGACGTGCTGCTCCAGGTGCTGCTGCACGCGCGGATGGCCGAGGAGCTGCCCGACGGGGCGCGGTGGACCGTCGACGACGTGGCCGGCGGCCTGGTGGACAAGATGATCCGGCGCAACCCGCACGTCTTCGCCGACGACCGGGCCACGACGCTCGACGAGATCACCGCCAACTGGGAGCGGATCAAGCGGGCGGAGAAGGCCCGCGACTCCGTGCTCGACGGCATCGCGCCGAGCCTGCCCGCCCTCGCCCTGGCCGCCAAGATCCTCGACCGCGCCGGTCGCGCCGGCCTGACGGTCCCGCTGCCGGCGGCCGACGCGCGGCCCGACCCGTCGACCGACCCGGAGGCGCGGCCCGACGCGGGGCCTCGGGTCGACGCGGAGGCGCGGCTCGGCGCGGAGCTGCTGGCCGCCGTGGTGGCGGCCCGGGCCGCCGACCTGGACCCGGAAGCGGCGCTGCGCCGCACCGCCCTGGCCTACGCCGACGCGGTCCGCGCCGCCGAGCGCACCGCCCCCCGCCCCTGACCCGCCGCCGTCCCCGCCGGGCGGGTCCGCGAAGCGGGCCGCCCGGCCGGCTCGGCCCGCTCCCCGAGATCTTGGTACGGAGCGCCCCCAGTGGGGCCGATCCGTACCAAGATCTCGCCGGGGAGCGGGTGTCGGGGGCGGTCGGTAGGGTTCGGGCCATGGAAGCGTTCGTGCCGCTCGCCGAGCGGATCGTCGAGGCGTTGCTGGAGAGCCGGCCGGGGCTGGCCAGCTCCGCCGGGGACCACCGCTACGACGACCGCCTGCCCGACCTCTCCGCCGACGCGGTCGCCGCCGACCGGGCGATGCTGAAGGACGCGGCCGACGCGCTCTCCGAGCTCGACCCCGATTCCCTCGACACCGACGAGGGCGTCGACCACGCGCTGCTCACCGCCCTGGTCGACCGGGAGCTGTTCGAGGCCGACGAGATCCGTGACCACGAGTGGGACCCGCTGCGGCACAACCCGGCCCCGCTGCTGCACGCCCTGCTCGCCCGCCCGTTCGCCCCGGCCGACGTGCGGCTGACCAGCCTGGCCGGGCGGCTCGCCGCCGTACCGGATGCGCTGGCGACCGCGCGTGCGACGCTGCGCGACGTGCCCCGGGTGCACGCCGAGACGGCGGTGGGGCAGTTCACCGGCGCGGCGGCGCTGGTCCGCGACGAGGTGCCCCGGCTGCTCGCCGAGGAGCCGGGGCTGCACGACCGGGTGGAGCCCGCCGCCACGGCCGCGATCGCCGCGCTGGAGGAGTTCGTGGCGTGGCTGCGCGCCGGGCTGGCCGCCGACGCCGGCCCGGGGCGGGACCCGAGGCTGGGCCGGCGGCGCTGGGAGGCCCGGCTGTGGCACACCCTCGACACCGAGCTGGGGGCCGCCGAGGTGCAGCGCCGGGCCTGGGCCAACCTCGACCGGGTCACCGCCGAGCTGCGCGAGGCGGCCGTCGAGCTGGTCGGCGGCCCGGCCGACGACGAGACCGTGCGCCGGGCGCTCGACCTGCTGGCCGCCGAGCACCCCGACGACCACACGATCGTCGACCTCGCCTCGGTCACCCTCGACGAGGCGACGGACTTCGTCCGGGCGCACGACCTGGTGACGCTGGTCGACGACCCGTGCGTGATCCAGGAGATGCCGGAGTTCGCCCGCGGCGTGGCGGTGGCCTACTGCGACTCGCCCGGCCCGCTGGAGCTCGCGCCCGTGCCGACGTTCTACTGCATCGCGCCGACCCCGGCCGACTGGCCGGCGGCCCGCGTCGAGTCGTTCTACCGCGAATACAACGATCACATGATCCGCAACCTGACGGTGCACGAGGCGATGCCGGGGCACTTCCTCCAGCTCGCCCACGCCCGCCGGCACGTCGGCCCCACCCGGGTCCGGGCGCTGGCCAGGTCCGGCCCGTTCGTCGAGGGCTGGGCCGTCTACACCGAGGAGCTGATGGCCGGCCTCGGCTACGGCGGGCTGCCGGTGCGGTTGCAGCAGCTCAAGATGCAGCTGCGGATGACCATCAACGCCCTGCTCGACCAGCTCGTGCACTGCGACGACCTGGCCGAGGCCGAGGCGATGGCGCTGATGACGGGCCGGGGCTTCCAGGAGGAGGGCGAGGCGGCCGGCAAGTGGCGGCGGGCGCTGCTCACCTCGACGCAGCTCTCCACCTACTTCGTGGGCTACAGCGAGATCGCCGGGATCGCCGCCCTGCGCCCGGCCGGGGTGTCGGTGCGCGACTGGCACGACGCGATGCTCGCCCACGACTGCCCGCCCCCGCGCCACCTCCGCACCCTGCTCGGCTTGGGGTAAGGAAGGTCCCCCTGTTAACGCATTCTGTCGTACAGGGGCCCCCTCCTAACCCGCCTGCGCACGCCGGCGTCGGCGACGGTCAGCGCCGCCGCGTCGGTCGCCGCGAGCCGCCCCTCGTCCCGCGCCGATCCGGTCGCGCGCACCGCCACCGCCCCCACCTCGTCCTCCCGCCAGTGCACACCGTGGGCGGGCCGCCCGGGGCCAGCATCCGCCGACGGGTCGGCGCGGTCAGGGCCGGACGGCCCCCGGCGCCGGGGCGGTCAGCCCGCCGGGCGGGCGGCGACGTGGTCGACGAGCCAGCGGGAGATGGAGTACGCCGGCGGCAGCTCCGCCGGCAGCCGGTCGAGCGGGAACCAGCGGGCCTCGGCCAGCTCCCGGCCGTCGACGACCGGCTCGGCGGCGGTGTCGGCGACGGTCGCGGTGAACCCGGCCAGCAGCACGCCCGGCCCGGACAGCGCCCACGGCTGGCTGCCGAAGTAGGTGAGCCGCCCGAGGGCCAGCCCCACCTCCTCGCCGACCTCCCGGCGCGCGGCGTCCTCCAGTGACTCGCCGGCCTCGACGAACCCGGCGACCAGCGCCCACAGCGCCGTCGGGCCGGACGCGTGCCGGACCAGCAGCAGCTCGTCGGGGCCGCCGGTCGGCCCGGGGCGGGTGATGGCGACCAAAACGGCGGCGGAGAGCCGGATCGGCACGTACAGGTCGCAGCCGGGGCAGCGGCGGGACTGCTCGCCCGGCACGTCGGCCAGCTCGGCCCGGCACGCCCCGCACCAGCGGTGGGTGCGGCGGAAGGTGAGCACGGCCAGCGCCCGGCCCGCCAGGTCGGCCAGCGGGGCGGGCAGAGCGGCGGCGAGCGACCGCCAGCTGCGCCACCTGCCCTCGGGCGGCTGGCCGTCGGTGGCGTCCGCACCCCAGGCGGGCACGCCGTCGAGCGTGCCGAGCGGCACCCAGCCGGTGTCGGCGGGCAGCTCGCCGACGCGGGGGAAGCGGTCGTCGGGGCCGGTCAGCAGCTTCCGTCCGGCGACCACGAGGGCGAGGTCACCTGGCTGCGGCGGGCCGCCGTGTGGTGCCCCCGCGACGAACGCGCCTGCGGCGTCCCCCGTCACGAGTTGGCGGTGCGGCGGTCCACGACGCCCGCGCCGGCCGGCAGCTCGAAGCTCGCTCCGTCGACCGTGTCGGTGTAGCGGTCGAGCGCCAGCTCCATCGGCGTGCCGTCCACCTCGCCGGTGAAGCTGCCGAGCACGCCCTCGGTGGTCATGCAGGCGGTGAAGTCGCCGGCCGAGCGCTCGACCTGCACGCAGGCGGCGTGGTGCCCGGCGAGGGTGGTGTCGGTCTCCTTGATGACGGCCTGCGGGTCGAGCGCCGCCTCGGTGAGCAGCCCGACCACCACCGGCGGGGTGACCAGGCCCCGCCGCTTCGCTTCGGTGAACAGCTCGACGGACGGGCGGGCGTTCGGCGGGGGCGGGGCGAGCAGCGTGCAGACGGCCTTGCCCGTGCCGGTCTCGCAGCGGGTGGTGGCGTCGGCGGTGACGGTCAACTTCCCGCCCGGCCAGGTGTACGCCGACCGGGCCGGGTCCTGCGCCTGGGTGATGGTGGCGGTCCGGCCGCCGGGGAGCTGGTATTCGGCCGAGTAGGTGAGTTCGAGCGCCTGGTCCAGCCGGGCGGCGAAGTCGTTGACCAGGTCCGACCGGCCGATCGCCTGGCCGGCGTCGTCGAGGGCCTGACAGCCGGTGACCGAGAGTGACGCGATGACCGACAGAGCGAGCGCGCGGAACGTGGTCGAGGCGGCGGGCATGGCCACCAGCCTTGTCGATCGGGTCCACCTCGCGCAAACCGGTTGCCGGTTCGGGGCCGAGAATCCGGGAATGTCCGACCCGCACCGTCCCGCCGGATGCGCCGGGCGACGCGGTGCGCCGCGCCGTCGCCCGATACGCTGCGTTCAACACCTGCCTCAGCCGCACCGTCGCGGCCCATACCGGACCGGAACCACACAAACGAGGAGCGACTCAGTGGCAACCATCGAGGGAATCGTCGCCCGGGAGATTCTCGACTCGCGGGGCAACCCCACGGTCGAGGTCGAGGTCGGGCTCGACGACGGCACGATCGCCCGCGCCGCGGTGCCGTCCGGCGCCTCCACCGGCGCGTTCGAGGCGGTCGAGCTGCGCGACGGTGACAAGGACCGCTACCTGGGCAAGGGTGTCGAGAAGGCCGTCGCCAACATCGAGGACAAGATCGTCGACCAGCTCATCGGCTACGAGGCCAGCGAGCAGCGGCTGATCGACCAGAAGATGATCGACATCGACGGCTCGGACAACAAGGGCGAGCTGGGCGCGAACGCGATCCTCGGCGTGTCCCTGGCCGTGGCCAAGGCGGCCGCCGGCAGCGCCGAGCTGAGCCTGTTCCGCTACCTGGGCGGCCCCAACGCGCACCTGCTCCCGGTGCCGATGATGAACATCCTCAACGGCGGCGCGCACGCCGACTCCAACGTCGACGTCCAGGAGTTCATGATCGCGCCGATCGGCGCGCCCACCTTCCGCGACGCGCTGCGCTCCGGCGCGGAGGTCTACCACGCGCTCAAGTCGGTGCTGAAGAAGAAGGGCCTCTCCACCGGCCTCGGCGACGAGGGCGGCTTCGCCCCCAACCTGCCCACCAACGCCGCCGCGCTGGACCTGATCGCCGAGGCGGTCGACAAGGCCGGCTACCGGCTCGGCACCGACATCGTCTTCGCCCTGGACGTGGCCGCCACCGAGTTCTTCGACAACGGCACCTACACGTTCGAGGGCGCGGCGAAGTCCGCCGAGGAGATGAGCAACTACTACACCAAGCTGGCGGGCGACTACCCGATCGTGTCCATCGAGGACCCGCTGGCCGAGGACGACTGGAGCGGCTGGGCCACCCTGACCGCGGCGATCGGCGACCGGGTCCAGATCGTCGGCGACGACCTGTTCGTCACCAACCCGCAGCGCATCGCCCGGGGCATCGCCGAGAAGGCCGCCAACGCCGTGCTGGTGAAGGTCAACCAGATCGGCTCGCTGACCGAGACCCTCGACGCGGTCGAGCTGGCCCACCGGGCCGGCTTCCGGTGCATGATGAGCCACCGCTCCGGCGAGACGGAGGACACCACCATCGCCGACCTGGCGGTGGCCACCGGCTGCGGCCAGATCAAGACCGGCGCACCGGCCCGCTCGGACCGGGTGGCCAAGTACAACCAGCTCCTGCGCATCGAGGAGGAGCTGGCCGACGCGGCGCGGTACGCCGGTGCGGGCGCGTTCCCGCGTTACCGTTCGGCCTGAGACACCCATTGGGCCTCGGGGGAGGGGTGTGACGATGCAGCAGCGCCGCACACCGGGTGGTCAGCGTCCCGCCCGCCGGCCGGGTCAGTCCGGCCGGCCGGGCGGGGCCCGCACCCGGGCGTCGGTCCGCGACGGCGTCCGCGCGGAGGCACGCGCCGCCGGCCGGTCACCCGGCGCGGCCCGCGCCACCGAGCCGGTACGCTCCGCGAACCGTCCCGCCGCCGCCCGGCGTACCGCCGCCGGTGGCACGGTCAAGCGGCTCTCCGCACCCCACCCCCGACGCTTCACCGGCCGGGCCACCGTGCTGTTCGCGGTGCTCATCGCGCTCGCCCTCGCCTACACCTACCCGGTCCGGGTCTACCTGGACCAGCAGGCGGACATCCAGCGGATGGAGGCGGCCCAGGCCGCCCAGCGGCAGCTCATCGCCGAGCGCGCCGCCGAGGCGGCCAAGTGGCGCGACGACGAGTACATCCGCATCCAGGCCCGGGAGCGGTTCTACATGGTCTACCCGGGCGAGGTCCCGGTGATCGTGCTCAACGACCCGGCGGGCGCGGCCCGGGACGCGGGCGGCGGGAAGGGCCCCGCCCGGCCGGTGACCCCCGATCCCTGGTACGACACCCTGTGGTCGAGCGTGCGGGCCGCGAACGCCGACCGCCCAGGCCAGTGAGCGCGCCACTTCCCGCACGCAGACGTTCCACGCGCACCGACGAAAGATGGGCACCGTGACTGTCGTACCCCCGCCCGACCCGGCGGCGGACTCCGTTCCCCCGCCGAAGCGGGAGCCGGCCACCGAGGCCGACCTGGCGGCGGTGGCCGCCCAGCTCGGCCGCACGCCGCGCGGCACCCGGGCGGTGGCCCACCGCTGCCCCTGCGGCCTGCCCGACGTGGTGGAGACGACCCCGCGCCTGGCCGACGGCACGCCCTTCCCGACGTTGTTCTACCTGACCTGCCCCCGGGCGACGGCCGCGTGCAGCCGGCTGGAGTCGGCCGGGGTGATGAAGGAGATGGCCGAGCGGCTGGCCGCCGACCCGGAGCTGGCCGCCCGCTACCGGGCGGCGCACGAGGACTACCTGGCCCGCCGCGAGGCGATTGGGCACGTGCCGGAGATCGACGGCGTGTCGGCCGGCGGCATGCCCGGCCGGGTCAAGTGCCTGCACGTGCACCTCGGCCACGCGCTCGGCGCGGGCCCGGGGGTCAACCCGTTCGGCGACGAGACCCTCGCGCTGGTGGAGAAGTGGTGGGCGGCCGGGCCGTGCGTGGACGTCCCGGCGGTGGGGTGAGATGACCACCGACACCGTCCTCGTGCGCCGCGCCCGCACCTCCGACGTGCGCGGCATCCGGCGGCTCGTCGACACCTACACCGACGACCGGCGGCTGCTCAGCAAGGCCACGGTCACCCTCTACGAGGACGTGCAGGAGTTCCGGGTCGCGGCCGACGCCGACGCCGTCGTCGGCTGCGGCGCGCTGCACGTGATGTGGGAGGACCTGGCGGAGATCCGCACGGTGGCCGTCGACCCGGCCTACCGGGGGCGGCGCATCGGGCACCGCATCGTCGGCGAGCTGATCGACGCGGCCCGGGAGATCGGGGTGGCCCGCATCTTCGTGCTGACCTTCGAGACCCGGTTCTTCGGCTCGTTCGGCTTCCGCGAGATCGACGGCGCGCCGGTGCCGCAGCCGGTGTACGAGCAGCTCCTGCGCTCGTACGACGAGGGCGTCGCCGAGTTCCTGGACCTGGAACGGGTCAAGCCCAACACCCTCGGCAACACCCGCATGCTGCTGCGCCTCTGATCTCTTGATCACGTCGGGCAGGCTGGCGGGATGGGGATCGCCCGCCGCGTCTGCGCGCTGCTGCTGACCGCCGCTGCCCTCCTCGGGGTCGTCCGCCTCGTCGTACCGGCCACCGCCGGCCCGGACGGCGAGCCGCCCGGGGTGGCCCGGCAGCTCGCCTTCCTGCGCGCCGCCCTCGACGACGGCGCGGGCGAGGACGCCCAGGCGCTGTTCCCGGAGGGCTGGTTCTTCGCCCACGCCCTGTACGGGCTGGCCCGCGTCGAGTTGGGCCTGCGCAAGCCGGCCGGGCAGCGGGCCGGCGAGCTGCGGGAGGCGCGCTGGGCGCTGGCCCGGCTGGAGTCGCCCGCCGGCACCGCCCCGTTCGACCCCGGCCTCACCCCCGCGTACGGGATCTTCTGGCAGGGCTGGACGAACTGGCTGCGCGGCGGGGTGCTCGCCCTGCAACCGGCCGAGCGGCGGGACCCGGCGGAGGCGGCCCGGTTCGCCGACGCCTCCGCCGCGATCGGGGCGGCGTTCGACGCGTCCGACACGCCGTACCTGGCCGCGTACCCGGGGCAGGCGTGGCCGGTCGACTCGACCGTGGCGGTGGCGTCGCTGCGGCTGCACGACGCGCTGCTGCCCTCCGGCGCGCTGCCGCCCGATCCGTTGCGGCCCGGCGCGTCGTCGCCCGGTGCGCCGTCCACCGAGGCCCCGCCCGGTGATCCGCCGCCGCCCCGGTTCGCCGGCACCGTGGCCCGCTGGCTGGACGGTGTGCGGCAGCGCCTCGACCCGCGCACCGGCCTGCTGCCGCACCGGGTCGACCCGGCCACCGGGGCGCCGGCCGAGGTGGCCCGCGCCACCTCCCAGAGCGTCATCCAGCGGTTCCTGGTGGACGTCGACCCGGCGTTCGCCCGCGCGCAGTACCTGACCTTCCGGGAGCGGTTCGTCGCGTCCCCGCTGGGGCTCGGCCCGGCCGTGCGCGAATACCCGGACGGCACGGCCGGGCCGGGCGACGTGGACTCCGGGCCGCTGCTGCTCGGGGTGAGCCTGTCGGCGACCGTGGTCACCCTCGGCGCGGCCCAGTCCCAGGGCGACGCCGCGCTGGCCGGCGCGCTGGCCAGCTACGGCGACCTGGTCGGGCTGCCCGTCGACACCCCGGCCACCCGCCGGTACGCGTTCGGCGTCCTGCCGGTCGGCGACGCGTTCCTCGCCTGGTCGAAGACCGCCCGTCCGTGGGTGGCCGACCAGCCGGACCCGCCCCCGGCCACCGTGCGCTGGTGGTGGCGGCTGCCCCTGCTGGCGGCGCTGCTGCTGGTCGGCGCGCTCGGCTGGCTGCCCGAACTGGTCCGGTTGTCGGCCCGCGCCGCCCGCCGCCGGGGGCGACCCGGCGGCCCCGGCGATCCTGTCGCGGGTCATCCCCGTGCTCCCGTCGCGGGCGGCCCCAGTGGTCCCGCCGCGGGCGACCCCCGTGGTCCCGTCGCGGGCGACCCCCGTGGTCCCGTCGCGGGCGACCCCCGTGGTCCCGCCGCGGGTGGCTCCCGTGGTCCCGTCGCCGCCGGCGGGGTGGGGCCGCTGCCGTAGGGTTGCTGCCGTGACGACGCGTGTGGCCGCCATCGACTGCGGGACGAACTCCATCCGACTGCTGGTCGCCGACCTGCCCGACCCCGCCGCCGGGCCGGACGCGCCGCTGGTCGACCTGAGCCGCCGGATGGAGATCGTCCGCCTCGGCCAGGGCGTCGACAAGACGGGCCGGCTCGCCCCCGAGGCGATCGAGCGGACCAGGGTGGCCCTCGCCTCGTACGCCGCCGAGATCGACACGCTCGGCGTCGACCGGGTGCGGATGTGCGCCACCTCGGCGTCCCGGGACGCCTCCAACGCCGGGGACTTCCGGGCGATGGTGGAGCGCACCCTCGGCGTCGCGCCCGAGGTGGTCACCGGCGACGAGGAGGCCCGGCTTTCCTTCACCGGCGCGGTGCGCGGCCTGCCCGCCGACGCCCTGGAGCCGTACCTGGTCATCGACATCGGCGGCGGGTCCACCGAGTTCGTGGTCGGCACCCGGGCCGGCGGCGTCGAGGCCGCGATCTCGATGGACATCGGCTGCGTCCGGATGACCGAGCGGCACCTGCTCGGCGACCCGCCCGGCCTCGACCAGATCGCCGCCGCGCAGGCGGACATCACCGTCGCGGTGGACCGTGCGCTGGAGGCCGTGCCGGGCCGGCAGGCCGCCACCCTGGTCGGGCTCGCCGGGTCGGTCACCACCGTCGTGGCCATCGCCGAGGGCCTCACGGAGTACGAGCCGGAGCGCATCCACCACGCCCGGGTGTCGTACGGCGCGGTGGCGGAGGTGACCGCCGACCTGCTGGCGAAGACCCGCGAGCAGCGGTTGGCGATCCCGGTGATGCACCCGGGCCGGGCCGACGTGATCGGCGCGGGCGCCCTGGTGCTCCGCACGATCATGGAGCGGGCCGGCATGTCCGCGGTGGTGGCGAGCGAGCACGACATCCTCGACGGCATCGCCTGGAGTCTCCGGTAACGGGCCGGCGGGCCGGCATTCGGTGACGGGCCGGGCTGACGCCCGGCCCGCCCGGGCGGTCGCCCGGTCAGGAGCAGCGACGCCCCTCGTTCAGGCAGGCCGCGATCTTGCGCATCTGCTTGTCGGAGTTGACGTTGACGAAGTCGTTGTGGTCCGAGAACGGGTTGTGGTTCTCCTCGGGGAACGAGTCCAGCGCGTACTGGCCCCGGAGCTGCACGGCGCGCGGGATGTCGTAGGCGATGCTGATCCGCAGCTGCGGGATCGCCACGAAGCCCTGCGGGCAGGCCCCGGTGGCCGGGTCGGCGAAGGCCAGGTGGGCCCGGTGGTTCTCGCTGTCGGTGTTCCGGCCGTCCCAGCAGCCGGGGAAGTCCTGCACCCGCATGACCTGACTGCCGTCGGGGCAGATCGGGTACCGGTCGGACAGCCGGTCGGCGAAGCCCGAGCAGGTCCAGGTGGCGCGGGCGTTGGCCGGGCCCCGGCTGGTGGGCTTGGCGTCGCCGGTCAGCGCCCGCAGGAACCTCGGCATCGGCGTGACCTTCGCGCCCGGGTTGCCCCGGTACTCGATCAGCACCTTCGACGGCTGCACGATCCGGCCGGTGTTGTTCGGCAGCTCCAGGTTCGGCCCCTGCGGCTCCGGCAGCGGCTTGTCCCCGCCGTCGTTGTTGCCGTTCCCGTTGTTCCCGCCGTTGTTGCCGTTGTCGCCGTTGCCGTTGTTGTCGCCCTCGCCGTTGCCGCCGGGCTGGCCGCCCACGGGTCGCTCGTCGAGCGCGCAGGCGGCGAGCGCCTCCAGCCCCTGCGGCCGGGGCGCGGTGCGGCCGATGGCGATGGCGATCCGGTCGAGCGTGGCGACGCGCTTGGACTGCAACGGGCCCACGATCGCGTTGAGCGCGAAGTTCGGGCCGCCCTGACCCTTGGTGGTGACCAGCCGCTCGTTCGCCTCCGCGATCTGCTGGTCGAGCAGGTCGAGGTTGCGGTTGACCTCGTCGAGGGCCGACGCCGGCACCCCGGGCAGCTTGTCGCGGACGCTCGGGCACCGCACACCCGGGCTCGCGCCGCTGGCCGTCGCCGGTGCCGCGCTGTGCGTGGCGTGCAGGCCGTCGTAGCTGACCTCGCAGTCCACCAGCGACACGAGGCCACGGGGACGACTGCCGGCACCGCTCATCGTCCGGGAGATCCGCTTGATCGTCTCGGCCCGCTCGGCGCGCAGGGCGCCGAGCACGGACTGGTTGAGCCGCTGGTCGATCCGCCCCCGGCTGGCGGCCATCCGGCCGTTGGCCGACGCGAGCTGCCGGTCGAGGGCGGCCAGGTCCCGCCGTACGCCGTCGCGGGCGGACGCGGGCACCGCCGGCAGCCGGTCGGCGACCCGGGGGCAGGACACCGTCGGCTGCACCGCGCCCAGCGCCTGCGGGTCCAGGCCGGCCCGCACGGACTTGTCGATCCGGACGACCGGCCAGAAGTACGACGAGCGGTCCCCGTTGCGGCAGGTGGTCCCGGAGGCCGCCAGCACCGCGTCGGGGGTGTTGGCGTCGATCGCCAGGTTGCCGACGAAGTCGTGCAGGTGTTCCGCCCCGTTGCGGATCCCGGGCTGGGCGACGGGATTGTCCGGGCTGAACTTGCCGTTGCGGTTGGTCCCGCAGTCCACGGTGAAGACGCCCCTGGACGCGTTGGGGCCCGGTCGTGGGGCCGGCACGTTGGCGGCGACCCGCTCGATGGGGACGAAGTCGTTGAGGTTGGCCTCCGCCGAGGCGCTGCCCCGCCCACCGCCGGAGACGAACGTGACCGTGAGCGCGCCGACCGCCCCGACGGCCGCCACCACCGCCACCACCCGGCTGCCCCGGACCCGTCTCCGCTTTCCGCTGCCCGCCATCGGGTTCCTCCGTCGTGCCGGGCACTTCGCCGTGAAGTGCCGTCCGACGGTGGGTACGGCCCTTCCGTCTTCTCCCGTTCGGCCGGGCCGCGACGCGTAATCGACAGGTAAGAAAAGGCCCGAGATCGTGCTCGATCCGGGATCGAGTGGCCTCGCCCGCGCCGGATGCCACTCGATCCGTGTTCGAGCGCGAGCTGGTGCGCGGCTCCCGTGGCCGCCTCGCTCGCCCGTGCCCGACCGGCGGGCCGGTCGCCGGCCGCCGCGCTTCTTCAGCGTTACAGCAGGTCCTGGAGCGTGCGGCGGAGCTGATCGGCCGCACCGGGGCGGACCGGCGCGAGGAAAGCGTTCTCGGCGTCCTGGTACGCGGCCTGCGCGGCGTCGAAGGTGCGCCGGCCCTGATCGGTGAGCGCGACGATGTTGCGGCGTCGGTCGGCCGGGTCCGGGCGTCGTACGACGATGCCCTTGCGTTCGAGCTCGTCGAGCAGCGCGACCATCGTCGTGCGGTCGACGCCGAGCTTCTGTGCCACCTGTAGTTGCGAGGCCGGTTCGCCGTGGGCCAGCACGCGCAGCGCCCCGAAGTCCTTGCTGTCGATCCCGAGGTGCTCCAGTGCCGCGTCCGTCAGCGCGGTGAGCCGCAGGGTCGCGTGCTTGAGGAGATAGCCGAGGAGGTCGCGCGGATCCGCGGCGGCGCTGTAGTCGGTGGACACGGTCCCATGTTACGGCTAACCTGATCGTCAGTAATACTGACGATCAGAGCTACGACCGGAGTTGTCATGATCCTCGTTACCGGAGGCGCCGGCTTCATCGGCTCCCACACCGTCCGCGCCCTCGCCGAAGCCGGCGAGGAGTGCGTCCTGCTGCAACGCCGGGCTCCCGTGGTGCCCGCCCCGCTCGCCGACCTGCCCGTGCACGCCGTGCAGGCCGACGTCGCCGACCTCGACGCCCTGCTCGCGGTCGGCAAGCGGCACCCGATCACCGGGATCGTGCACCTCGCCGTCACCCTGCCGTGGTCGGACGACGACGCCGACCCGATCGACGCGTCGGCGCGGTCGCTGGAGGGATACCTCAACATCGTTCGCGCCGCGCAGGCATGGGGCGTGCGCCGCATCGTGGCCGCGAGCACCATCGGCGTCTACGGCTTCGCGGAGGCGGGCGCGCTCGCCGAGGACATGCCCCTGCCGATGGGTCACGTCCACGCGATCCCCACCTTCAAGAAGATCTTCGAGCTGCTCGCCGGCCACCTGTCGGCCGCCACCGCGGTTCAGATCGTCAACGCCCGGATCTCCGGCACCTGGGGGCCCGGCGGGCACCTGCCCGACCCGTTCTTCGCCGCGCCGTCGCTCGCCCACGCCGCGGCGCGGCGCGGCGAGCCCGACCTCTCCGGGCTCGTCGCGCCGCCGCACGCCGAGGACGCGCTCGACCTGCTCTACGTCAGGGACACCGGCCGCGCGCTCGCGCTCCTGCAGCTCACCGACGAGCTGCGGCACGCGACCTACAACGTGGCCTCCGGCCGCGCCACCAGCAACGCCGACGTCATCGCCGCGCTGCGGTCCGTCGAGCCCGGCTTCCGGTGCGAGCTTCCCTCGGCCGGCGACCGCCCGCAGACCTGGCTCGACATCACCCGGCTGCGCGAGGACACCGGCTTCGAACCCCGGTACGACACCGCGACCGCCGCCGCCGACTACATCGCCTGGCTGCGCGCCGGGAACGCCCGCTGACCCCTGCCACGTGGTCGGCGCGTGTGTCGGACACCCCGCGCGCCGGCCCGCTTCCAGAGGCGGTCGTGAGCATGGCAATCGGTAGACGTGTTCGGCCAAGTTCGAGGCCCGGGGTGTCGTTTGACGGTACTTCGCACTGCGCAGTAGTGTGCGATGCGTGGATACCACGCAGCTCCTGAAAGGCGTGCTGGATCTCGCGGTCCTCGCCGTGCTCCGGGAGGAGGACGGCTACGGCTACGACATCCTGCGCCGCCTCCGCGAAGCCGGCCTGGACGAGGTCGGCGACGCCTCCGTCTACGGCACGCTGCGGCGACTCTTCGCCGCCGGCCTGCTGACCACGTACGTCGTGCCGAGCGAGTCCGGCCCGCACCGCAAGTACTACTCGCTCAACGCCGCCGGCCGGGACCAGTTGACCCGCTCCGGCAAGCTCTGGCGCTCGTTCGCCACCACCATGGACACTCTGCTCGACGATCGGGGGATGGCAGCGTGACTGTCACGGAGCAGGAGATCGCGGACTACGTGACCCGGGTCCGGGCCGCCCTGGCGGACCTGCCGCCCCACGTCCGCGACGAGTTGACCGAGGACCTGCCGGAGCACCTCGCCGAGGTCGCCGCCGAGTCCGACGGGTCGCTGGCCGACCGGCTGGGCGCGCCCGAGGCGTACGCCATGGAACTGCGCGCGGCGGCCGGCGCGGGGGGCCCGGCCGCCGCCCGCAACCTGGACCAGCGGGCCGCCGCCGCCGTGGCCGGGGTGCGTGCCCGGCTGCGCGCGGCCGACGTCCGGGTCGGCCCGATCCTCGGGTACGCCTCGGCGAGCGAGTACCTGCGCCTGCTCCGCCCCGCCTGGTGGGTGCTGCGCGGCTACCTGGCGGCCATGCTGATCACCGTCGTCACGACGGGCGTGCCGTTCGGGCTGCTGCCCAGGCTGGGCGGGAGCACGCTGGCGGCGCTGCTGCTGCTCGGCGTCTGCGTGGTCGGGTCGGTGTGGCTGGGCAGGCGCACCCCGGCGCTGACCCGCTGGCCCCGGATCGCGCTGCGGGCCGGCACGGCGGTCCTCGCCATCTTCGCGTTCGTCGGCTTCGTCGACGCGGACGACCGGCTGGGCTGGAACGAGTCCGGCTACGAGTCCACGTCGGTGGAGTCGCCGTACGTCAGCGACGTCTACGTCTACGACCGCGAGGGCCGCCTCGTCGAGGATGCCCGGCTGTTCGACCAGAACGGCAACCCGATCCGGATCGGCTACCCCGAGTGCGAGCGTGCGGGGCTGCCGGAGTCGGGACGGGCGCTGCCCGTCTACCCGTACTGCCCGGAGAACGCGCCCTTCCAGGCCGGACCGGTCGGGGCGCGCCCGGCGCCCGCGCCGCCCCTCGCCCCGCCGCTGACCACGACGCCGACCGACGGCCCGACGCCCGCGCCGCAGGCCCCGACGCCGACCGGCGGCGCGACGGTGGCATCACCCACCGCGACGCCGCCCGGCGGCGCGACCGAAGGGCAGTCGGCCCCGACGCCGACCGACGGCGCGACCGCTGGGCGGTCCGCCCCGACGCCGACCGGTGAGCCGGCCGGGCGGGCTCCGGCACCGGCGCCGCCCGGCGGGGCCACGCTCGGGCCGCTGCCGACCGCCGCACCCACCTCGACGCCCTCCCGCTGACCGCCCGCCAGCCGTCGACTGCTCCACCGTGCGGGGCGTTAGGAAGGGGCCCTTCCTATACAGAAAGCGTTAACAGGGTGCCCTTCCTTACAAATGGCTGAACGGACGAGTCGCGCGGGACCACGTTCTCCGATCTTGGTCGCTACGGTGTCGTCTGCTCGTCCATCCCCTCGGAAGGAACTCCCGTGCCAGAGCCGGTCGCCCCGCACCCCGCCGCGCCGCCCGAGGACGCGCCGCGCCCCGCCGACCCACCCGCGGCCCGGGAGTCCGAGCAGCCCGAGTCCGGGCAGCCCGAGAACGGCCCGGCGGCGGCCGAAGCTGCGCAGGTCAAGGCCGAGAGCGCACAGGTCAAGGGTGAGACCGGGCAGGGCGGGCGCGCGGACGAGCCCGGCGCGGGCGCGGCGGAGCCGCAGGACGGGCAGGCCGAAGGCGGCCAGGTCGAGCCGAGGCGGTCCGTGGTCCGCAAGGTGGTCGGCGTGGTCGCCGCGCTGCTCGCCGTCGGGGTGGTGGCGGCGCTGAAGTTCGGCCTCGGCGGTGCCGTGGCCGCCGCCCTCGACGAGGACGCGACCGCGAAGGCGAAGACCGGTGACTGCCTCGCCGAGCTGCCGGACGTGGCCGAGGGTGAGCGCAAGGACGCCCGCGGCGCGGAGGTGGTGGCCTGCACGTCGACGGAGGCGGTGTACACGGTGGTCGGTCGCCTCGACGGGCAGACCGAGGCGCAGGCGCGGACGGGCGAGGCGTGCGAGCCGTTTCTCCAGCCCGGGCAGGCGGGGTACTTCTTCTACAACATCAAGCCGGGCAGCACCGGCTACCTGCTCTGCCTCACCCGCAAGGCAGCCTGACCCGGGCGACCGGCAACGAAACAGGAGGTGAACGCCACTGCTCGGGCGTCTTCCGGCGGCGGTCGTGGCGTGGCAGGCTCACGACACGTAGGAACACCCTGCGACCAGCCAACGATGACTGACCGCGAGGAGGACGGGCCGATGGGCGAGATGGTGAGCTTCGTCAGCAACGGCGGGACGAGCGAGGGGTATCTCGCGATACCCTCCGGCGGTGCGGCCAACCCGGCGGTCATCGTGATCCAGGAGTGGTGGGGCCTCGTGCCCCACATCCGGTCGGTGGCGGACCGGTTCGCCGAGGCCGGGTTCGTGGCGCTCGCCCCGGACTTCTACCACGGCGAGTCGACCGGCGAGCCGGACGAGGCCCGGCGGCTGCTGATGGGCCTGCAGATGGACGAGGCGGCGAAGGACATCGCGGGCGCGGCGGAATTCCTGGCGGCGCGGCCCGAGGTGGCGGGCAAGGTCGGCTGCGTCGGCTTCTGCGCGGGCGGCAGCCTGGCCCTGTGGTCGGCGACGCTGTCGGAGCGGATCGTCGCCACGGCCGGCTTCTACCCGATGCTGCCGTGGGAGAAGATGCGCCCCGAGTGGGCCGACTACGCGGGCAAGTCGGCGATCATCCACTGCTCGGAGGAGGACGGCACCTCGGCCGCGCCGGGCGTGCAGACGGCCCGTGCGGCGATCGAGGCGGCCGGCGGCACCTGCACCCTCTACGACTACCCGGGCAGCCGGCACGCGTTCTTCAACGACGACCGGCCGGAGGCGTTCGACCAGCGCGCCTCGGCCAGCGCCTGGGCCCGCACCCTCGAACTGTTCCGGGCGAAGCTTGGCTGAGGCCCGTACCCCCGACGAGGTGGTCGCCCGCGCCGCGCGGGCGACCGACCTGGTCGACCTCGACGGCGCGGTCGCCGACTGCTTCGCCTGCCCGCGCCTCGTCGCCTGGCGGGAGGAGGTCGCCCGCACGCGGCGGGCGGCCTTCCGCGACCAGACCTACTGGGGGCGGCCGGTGCCCGGCTTCGGCGTCGCCGACGCCCGGATCGGCATCCTCGGCCTGGCCCCCGCCGCGCACGGCGGCAACCGCACCGGGCGCATCTTCACCGGCGACCGCTCCGGCGACGTGCTCTTCGCCGCCCTGCACCGCGCCGGCCTGGCCAACCAGCCGACGAGCGTCGCCGCCGACGACGGCCTCGCGTTGCGCGACACCCGGATCTTCGCCGCCGTGCGCTGCGCGCCGCCGGACAACAAGCCCACCCCGGCGGAGCGGGACACCTGCGCGCCCTGGCTGCGCCGGGAGGTCGCGCTGATCCGGCCCACGCTGCGCGTCGTGGTCGCGCTGGGCGCGTTCGCCTGGGCGGCGTGGTGGCCGACGCTGCGCGAGGTGTACGGCGTGCGCCCGCCCAGCCCGCGACCGGCGTTCGGCCATGGGGCACACTGGTCCGGCACGGCCGCACCGGCGCTGCTGGGGTGTTACCACGTCAGCCAGCAGAACACGTTCACCGGGCGGCTGACACCGGGGATGCTGGACGACGTGTTCGCCCGGGCGAAGCAACTGGCCGGAGTGGACTGACGGGCGTGGGGCGGTGCCGATGGACCTCAGCGTGCTGCGCAGGTGGTGGCCGATCGTCGCGGTGACGGCCCTGCTCGCCGCCGCCGCGGTGGCCGCCGGCCACTCGTCGCTCGGCGCGAGCCGCATCCCGCCCGCCGCCGACAACATCCCGTACGTGCCGGAGTACCCGACCGCGCAGCCGCCGCCGTCGATCCCGGTGGAGCCGCGCGACGCCGGGGAGGCCACCCGCGCGCACATCCCCGAGTGGCTGGGCACCGTCGCGATGGTGCTGCTCGGCCTGGCGATCGCCGTCGCCCTCGGCTACGTGGGCTGGACGCTGCTGCGCGGGGTGGCCCGCCGCACCAGCCGGGCGCTGCCGGCGGACCGGGCGCGGCGCACCGCCGAGGGCACCGCCCGCGAGGTGGTGGCCGCGCTCGACGCCGGCCTGGTCGAGCTGGACGACGCCGACGTCGACCCGCGCACCGCCGTGATCGCCTGCTGGGTGCGGCTGGAGGAGGCCGCCGAGGCGGCCGGGGTGGCCCGGCACACCGGCGACACCCCCACCGACCTGGTGACCCGCCTGCTGCGCGGCGACCCCGACGCGGGGGTGCCGGCGATCGCCAGCGCCGACGTGCTGGCCGAGTTCGCCCACGTCTACCGGGAGGCCCGGTATGCCACCCGGCCGGTCGGCGAGCGCACCCGCGACCAGGCCCGCGCCGCGCTGCGCCGGCTGCGCGGCGAGCTGACGGCGGTAGCGGCCGGGACGGCCGTGGCGACCGGGGCCGCCGGAGCGGGTGCAGTCGCCGGGGGCCCGGCGTGAGCACCAGCATCGACGACCTGCTCGGCTCCGCCGAGGAGGAGCAGCCGGCGCAGGAGCGGCCCGCCCGGGGCGGCCGGGTCGGCGGCGTGCTGAAGACCCTCCTGGTGGCCGGGGCGCTGACCGCCGTGGTGGTGGCCGGGCTGCGGGCCGTCGGGTTGCAGCTCTCGCTGTGGGTGGTCGTCGCCGGGGTCCTCGCCCTGCTCGCCGTGCGCCGGGTCACCGCCGCGCTGGCCCCGCCGCCACCGCCCCGGTCGGGGGCCCGCATCCCGGCGGGCGAGGAGGACGGCCACTACCACTGGGCCGCCCGGGACGCGCTGCGCGCCGCGATCAACGGCTGGGAACGGCCACTGGACTGGTCGGCGGGCAACCCGGAGCGGTTCGCCGAGCGGATCCTGCCCCGCCTCGGCGAGCTGGCCGACGAGCGGCTGCGCCAGCGGCACGGCGTGACCCGCGAGTCCGACCCGGCCCGCGCCCGCGCCCTGCTGGGCGACCGGCTCTCGACGTTCCTGGACACCCCGCCCCGCCGCACCCCGTCGCCGCGCGACCTCGTGGCGATCGTCGCCGAACTGGAGAAGATCTGATGAAGGACGTGGACCGGACCGTGCCCGCCGCCGAGGTCGGCCACCTGGCCCGGGCGGTGCTGGACGCGGTCGGCTCGGTGGTGGTGGGCAAGCGGGAGGCCCTGGAGCTGGTCCTCGCCGGCATCCTGGCCGGCGGCCACGTGCTGCTGGAGGACCTGCCCGGCCTGGGCAAGACGCTGACCGCCCGGTCCTTCGCCCAGGCCCTCGGGCTGGACTTCCGCCGCCTCCAGTTCACCCCCGACCTGCTTCCCGCCGACGTCACCGGCTCCTTCCTCTACGACCAGCGCAGCGGCGACTTCTCCTTCCGCGCCGGCCCGGTCTTCACCAACCTGCTGCTCGCCGACGAGATCAACCGGACGCCGCCGAAGACCCAGTCGGCGCTGCTGGAGGCGATGCAGGAGAAGCAGGTCTCGGTGGAGGGCGTGACGTACCGGCTCGACGAGCCGTTCCACGTGCTGGCCACCGCCAACCCGATCGAGTACGAGGGGACGTACCCGCTGCCGGAGGCGCAGCTCGACCGGTTCCTGCTGCGGGTGTCGTTCGGCTACCCGGACGGCGAGGAGGAGTGGGAGGTGCTGCGCCGGCGGATGGGCCGCCGCCGCGAGGAGGCCGAGATCGCCCCGGTCGTCGACGCCGCCACCCTGCGGGCCATGCAGGTCGCCCTGGAGAACGTGGTGGTGGAGGACTCCATCGGCCGCTACATCGTGGCGCTCACCGCGGCCACCCGGGAGCACCCGTCGGTGCTGGTCGGGGCGTCGCCGCGCGGCTCGCTGGCGCTGCTGCTGCTGGCCCGCGCCCGGGCGGTCTTCGCCGGCCGGGACTACGTGGTGCCCGAGGACGTCAAGGAGGTGGCCGCGCCGGCCCTGGCGCACCGGATCACGCTGCGCCCGGAGATGTGGCTGCGCCGCGTCGACCCGTCCTTCGTGGTCGGGGAGGTGCTCGACCAGACCCCGGCCCCGGCCAGCGGGGCGCTGCCGAGCTACGCCGCCGGCCGGCCGGGGCGCTGACGGCCGTGTCCACCCCCGAGGGGCCGCAGGCGGCGGCCTGGGCGCCCACCTGGGCGCTGGGCCGGGCGGTGCTGCTGGCGGGCCTGCTGCTGATCGCCGGCGTGCTGCTCGGCCGGGTCGACCTGGTCGTGCTGGCCGTGCCGTTCGCGCTCGGCACCGCGTACGCGCTGCGCCGCCGGCCCACGGCGGGCCCGCAGTTGTGGATCACCGCGGACGACGGGCAACTCGTCGAGGGCGGCGAGTTCACCGGCACGGTCAGCGTCGGCAACCCGGACACGGTCGGCTACGACGTGGCGGTGGTGCGCACCCGCGTCTCGCCGTGGCTGCTGGTCGAGCGGGCCGGCGTCGGCGGGGCCCGGGTCGACCTGTCCCGCAGCGGCGTGGACCGGCCCTTCGTGACCGTCGTCGACACGGGCACGGCCGTCGACCTGGAGCTGGCCGGGAAGGCCCGGCGCTGGGGCCGGCACCCGATCGGCCCGGCCGGGGCGAGGGTCGCCGCCGCCGGGGGGATGCTGGTCTCCCGGGCGGCGATCACCGAGCCGGTCCGGTTCCGGGTGTACCCGAAGACGGAGCCGTTCGAGGCGGTGGAGGCGATGCCCCGCGCCGCCGGCCTGGTCGGCGCGCACCACTCCCGCCGGCCCGGCGAGGGCGGCGAGCTGGCCGGGGTGCGGGTCTTCGGCCCCGGCGACCGGCTGCGCCGCGTCGACTGGCGGGTGTCGCTGCGGGCCCGGCAGCTGCACGTGGCCGCCACCCTGTCGGACCGGGACGCCGAGGTGGTCGTCCTGCTCGACGTGCTCGCCGAGGCGGGCCGCTCCGGTGGCGTCGGCGGGGCCGCGTCGGTGCTGGACACCACCGTGCGGGCCGCCGCCGCGATCGGCGAGCACTACCTGCACCGGGGCGACCGGGTGGCGCTGCTGGAGTACGGTCCGGCGGCCCGTCGGCTGCGCCCCGCCACCGGCCGCCGGCAATACCTCACGCTGCTGGAGTGGCTGCTCGACGTGCGCGCCGAGGCGTCGCCGCACGAGCCGTACGACCAGGTCTTCGGGCCGCAGATCCTCTCCTCGGACGCGCTGGTGGTGGTGCTCACCCCGCTGCTGGACGAGCGGTCCGCCCAGATGCTGGCCCGGATGGCCCGTTCCGGGCGGTTCGTGGTGGCGGTGGACACGCTCCCGGACGACCTGCCGCCACCGGGCCGGCAGGGCTGGTCCGAGGTGGCGTTCCGGCTGTGGCGGATCGACCGGGACACGATGATCGGCCAGCTCCGCGAGCACGGCGTGCCGGTGGTCCGCTGGGCGGGCGCGGGCAGCCTCGACCAGGTGCTGCGCGACGTGGCCCGGCTCGCCACCGCCCCGCGGGTGGGTGGCCGGTGAGCGGGGCAGGGCGGCCGGTGAACGGGGCAGCCCGGCGCACGGGTGACGGAGGGCGGTGCCGGTGAACCCGGTCGAGGCGGTGACCGAACGCGCCCGGGCGGCCCGCTCGGCGGTCAACCGGGTCAGCGCGGCCCCGCTGCTGGTGCGCGCCGGGATCTTCGGCGCGACGCTGGCGGGGCTGCTGCTGGCGTACCCGGCGCAGGTCCTCACCGGCCGTCCGCTGGCCGCCCTCGCGCTGGTGGCGCTGCTGCCGGCGGTCGGGCCGCGCCGGATCTGGCCGACGTTCGCCGCCCTCGTCGCGGTCGGCGGCTGGCTGCTGGCCACCGAGGGGTACGACCGGCCGGTCGCGCTGTGGCGGCTGCTCGCCGTGGCGGCGGCCCTCTACCTCGCGCACTCGCTGGCCGCGCTGGCGGCGCTGCTGCCGTACGACGCGGTGGTGGATCCGGAGCTGGTCGTGCGCTGGCTCACCCGGGCCGGCGGGGTGCTGCTCGGCTCGGCGGTGCTCGGGGTGCTCCTCGTCCGGGTCGCCGATGCCGGGCCCGACCGGGGCCACCTCGGCGTCACGGTCGCCGGGTTGCTGGTGGCGGTGGCGGTGAGCGCGTTGCTGGGGTGGCTGCTGCGTCGCAGATGACGGAACGGCAATGCGCGTCATGCAGCTCACAGGTGTTGTGCTCCGTCACAAAGGGGGGTCTCGGCAGGGGTTAGCGGGGCCGGCGGGGGAAAGATGGTAGGCGTGAATCCGAAGCGGATCCTTGTCGTCGGTGCCGGGCACGTCGGTCTCTACGCCGCCCTTCGCCTGTCGAAGAAGCTCTCCTCGCGGGAGGCGGAGGTCGTCGTCGTCGACCCGCAGCCGCACATGACGTACCAGCCGTTCCTCCCGGAGGCGGCGGCCGGCAACATCTCCCCCCGGCACTCCGTGGTGCCGCTGCGGCGGGAGTTGCGGCGGTGCAAGGTGGTGGCCGGCACGGTCACCCGGATCGAGCACGACCGCAAGGTCGCCACGGTGCAGCCGATCAGCGGCCCGACCCGGGAGATCCCCTACGACCACGTCGTGGTGGCCCCCGGCTCGGTCTCCCGCACGCTGCCGATCCCCGGCCTGCACGAGCACGGCATCGGGTTCAAGACCATCGGCGAGGCCATCTACCTGCGCAACCACGTGCTCGACCGGCTCGACGTGGCGGCGGCCACGCAGGACGCGCAGGTGCGCCGCAGCGCCCTGACGTTCACCTTCGTCGGCGGCGGGTACGCGGGCATCGAGGCCCTGGCCGAGATGGAGGACATGGCCCGCGACGCGCTGCGCTACTACCCGGAGCTGGAGCCGGAGGACATGCGCTGGGTGCTGGTCGAGGCGACCCAGCGGGTGCTGCCCGAGGTCGACCGGGACATGGGCGCGTACACGGTGCAGCAGCTGCTCAAGCGGAACATGGACATCCGGCTGGACACCCGCCTGGAGTCCTGCGTCGACGGGGTGGTGAAGCTCTCCGACGGCGACAGCTTCCGCTCCGACACGATCGTCTGGACGGCCGGCGTCAAGCCGTCGCCGATGCTGGACGCCACCGACTTCCCGCGCGACGAGCGTCGCCGCGTCACCTGCCTGCCGACCCTCCAGGTCGTCGACGGCGACCGGGTGATCGAGGGCGCGTGGAGCGCCGGTGACTGCGCGGCGGTGCCGGACCTGACCAAGGAGCCGGGCAACTTCTGCTCGCCCAGCGCCCAGCACGCGGTGCGCCAGGCCGCCCGGATGGCCGACAACATCGCCAACGTGATCCGGGGCCGTCAGCCGGTGGACTACAAGCACAAGCACGCGGGCAGCGTGGCCAGCCTCGGCCTGCACAAGGGCGTCGCCCAGGTCTACGGCATCAAGATGACCGGCTGGCCGGCGTGGTTCATGCACCGGACGTACCACATGTCGCGGATCCCGTCGTTCAACCGCAAGGTCCGGGTCGTGGTCGACTGGTCGCTGGCGTTCTTCCTCAAGCGCGAGGTGGTCGCGCTCGGCCAGCTGCACGACCCGCGTGAGGAGTTCGCCGAGGCGTCCCAGCCGCGCGGCTGAGGTGTGACCAAGGGCACACTTTGGCCGCGCATTGGCGGGGGTCGATTCCGCCTCCTGGCGGGGTCGGCCCCACCTGGGGTGACGCCGCTCACCCCCGCCGCCCGTCCGCTACCCGACAGCCACTCTCCGTGCCGGCGTCCTTGACGGCCCCGGGCCCGAGGGCCATTCTCGTCCGGTCCGGTCCACGGGGAGAGGCGGGCTCCGGTGCGTTTTCTGTTGTCGGCGATCGGGTCACGCGGCGACGTCCAGCCGGTGGTGGCCCTGGCCATGCAGCTCAGGGCCCTCGACCAGGAGGTGCGCCTCTGCGCGCCCCCGGACTTCGCCAAGTGGATCGGGTCCTTCGGGCTTCCCTTCGTGCCGATCGGCCCCGAGTGGCGTCGGTCGGCCTCGTCCGTCCGGCAGACGCCCAGAGTGCCGGCCTCGCCGACCCGGGTCCGGCAGTTGGCGGCCGCCTCCCTCGCCGTGCAGTTCGAGGTGTTCTCGGCGGCGGTCGAGGGCTGCGACGCCGTGGTCGCGGTGACCGCCCTCCAGGTCGCCGCCCGGTCGGTGGCGGAGCTGCACGGCCTGCCCTACGTCTTCGCGACGTGGAGCCCGGCGGTCTTCCCGTCGCCGCACCACCCCCCGCCGCCGCTGCCCCAGTCCGGCCAGGCGCCGGCGCCCGCGACGGCCGACAACGCCGCGCTCTGGGCCGAGAACGCGCGGCACTTCAACGACACGTTCGGGGCCGCCCTCGACGCGCGGCGGGCGGCGGTGGGGCTGCCCCCGGCCGGTGACGTGCGCAGCCACATGTTCACCGACCGGCCGTGGCTGGCCGCCGACCCGGCGCTGGCGCCCTGGCCCGGCCCCGCCGACCTCGACGTCGTCCAGACGGGCGCGTGGATCCTGCCGGACGAGCGGGCCCTGCCCCCGGAGCTGGAGAGCTTCCTGGCCGCCGGCGAGCCGCCCGTCTACTTCGGCTTCGGCAGCATCGCCGTGGACCAGCACCTGACCACGACCCTAGTCCGGGCGGCCCGCGCCCTCGGGCGTCGGGTGCTCGTCTCGCGGGGCTGGGCGTCGCTGGCGGCCGTGGACGGCCAGCCCGACTGCCTGGCCGTCGGCGAGGTCAACCAGCAGGCGCTGTTCCCGCGGGTCGCCGCGGTGGTGCACCACGGCGGCGCGGGCACCACGACCGCCGCGGCCCGGGCCGGCGCGCCGCAGGTCGTCGTCCCGCAGGTGTACGACCAGCACTACTTCGCGCGCCGGGTCGACGCGCTCGGCGTCGGCAGTGCGCACGAGCCCGTCCCGCCCAGCGTGGACTCGCTGGTCGCGGCGCTCACCGTCGCCCTGCGCCCGGAGGTCGCCGACCGGGCCCGGGCGCTGGCCGCCGCCGTCCGCGCCGACGGGGCGGCCACGGCCGCGCAGCGGCTGGTGGCGGCGCACGCGGCGGCCCCACGCTGAGCGACCGGCCGGGGCGCGGCGGCAGCCCGGCAGGGCGGGTCGGAGCGGACCGGCGGGAGCGTCAGACCCGCCAGATCCACGCGTCGGCGATCCGGGTGGCCGGGCCGTAGAGCTGGTCCAGGGTGGCGCGCAGGTCGTCGGCGTGGCGGGTGCCGTCGGCCACCGCGAAGCAGGACGCGCCCCAACGGTCGGCGTCCCGGGCGGCCTGCCGCCGCTCCCGGTCACCGATCGCCGGCCGTCCGCCCCGCTTCGCCACCTCGCTGAGCAGGTACGACGTGGGGCGCTTCCAGGTGCCCATGGCGGCGGTGCCGCCCTTGCCGTACGGGGCGATGAAGAAGCCCTCGGGCATGGCGAACGCGGCGTCGGCGGCCGTGGCCCAGCGCATCGGCCACGGCTCCTTCGGCGTGGGCAGCGGCACCGGCACCAGCACCCCGCCGGGGCGGACGCACTCCCGCCAGTGGTCGGCCGCGATGAACTCCGGCAGCGCCGGCCGCTCGGCGGTGGGCAGGGGGGCCGGCAGGACCGGCAGCAGCGCGAGCCCGACCGCTGCCGGCACCAGCCGGCGGGCCCGGCCGGCGCCGCGCAGCGCCCGGTCCACGGCCAGCACCAGCAGCGTGCCGGCCAGCGGCAGCACCGCCAGGGCGAATCGCATCGGCAGCGCGCCGTCCACCACGGGCAGGCCCGCCAGCAGGGCGTACGGGCCGGGGATGCTGGTCCGGTCACCGCCGACGACCACGTCCGGGCCGAGCGACAGCGCGCCCATGACCAGCGCCCCGGCCGCGCAGGCGAGCACCAGCGGGCGGCGGCCCAGCCAGACCGCGCAGCCGAGGGTGACCACGAGCAGGGGCCAGCCGAGGAAGGTGTTGTATTCGGCCGGGCCGGTGGTGAGCCGGGCCGCCTCGTCGCTGCCGGCGGCCGACAGCGGGGAGAGCGTCCACCAGCTCGCCAGGTCGGCCGAGAAGTAGTCCGGGCTGAACATGCCGTCGGCGACGCCCTGCGGGCCGGCGAACTGGAACCACAGCGGGTATCCCAGCACGAGCAGGGCCAGCCCGGCGGCGACCAGCATCCCCCCGGCGAAGCCGGGCAGCGCCCGGCGCAGCAGCGCCCGGTCGGCCAGCGCGTACGCGACGGCCATCACCAGCAGCGTCAGCGCGGTGAGGAAGAGCACCTCCTCGCCCACGAAGACCTGGACGCTGATCACGGCGGCGAGGCCCACGGCGGAGGTGAGCATGCGGCGGCGGTCAGGGCCGCCCCGCCCCGGGCCGCCGTCGCCCCCGTGGTGGCTGCCGCCGTCGTGCGGGGTGCCGCCGGGGCGGCCCACGCGGCCCAGCGGGTCGGCCGCGCGCAGCAGCCGGACCACCAGCCAGACGATCACCGGCACCAGCCATTGGGCGGTCATGTGCAGGTGGCTGTTGGTCTGCGAGACGATGCCCGGCCCGAAGCCGCACAGCCCGGCCCCGAGCGCGGCGGCGAGCGGTCGCGCCCCGAGGAGGCGGGTGAAGAGCAGGTGCCAGGCGAGGGCGGTGCCGGCGAGGTTGAGCCCGGCGAGCAGGGCGAAGGTGACCGGCGCGCCGAACAGCAGGGTGACCGGGGCGAAGGCGACGCCGAGCGCGATGACCGTGGTGTTGGCCATCAGGTTCACCCCGTCGGGGGCGTTGAGCCGGTCGGTGAGCAGCCCGAAGTCGCCGAGCAGGGCGCGCGAGTCGACGGCCAGGAACCACTCGTACAGCGTCTGGTCCTCGGGGTTGAGCGCCAGCACCCGGCCGGACGGGTCGGGCCAGAGCCCGTGGGTGAGCCAGCCCGCCAGGGCCGCGAACAGCAGCCCGACGAGCAGGTCGGCCCGGTGCCGGGCGACGGCGGCCCGCAGCCGGGCCCACCGGCCGGCGGCCCGGGTCGGGACGTCGGAACGGACTGCCTGGTCGGGGGCGGCGTCGGGGGCCGTGGGGGCTGCGCTGCTCACGGGTCGACCCTAGTGCGGGAGTGCCGCCGGGGTACGCCGGGTCGTGGCGGACCCGCTACGGTGACACTGCACCGGCGCGTGGGCGACGCGCGGGGCCGCCCAGCCCGGGTGGTGGAACGGCAGACACGGCCGCCTTAAAAGCGGCTGCCGCAAGGCGTGCGGGTTCGACCCCCGCCCCGGGCACGCGCAGCACGGTGACCCGCGCCGGTGGAGGGGCCCACGCCGGTGCCGGCGAGGGCGTCCCGGCGGGTCTCTCAGCTTCTTCACAGCTCCTGCGCCGGTCGGTGATCTCCACGGCGTCGGGCGGGCCGTCTACCCTGGAAGGGCACGTTCACGTGCGACGACCCCCTGAGGGAGGCCTGACAGTGAAGACTTCGAACCCGGTGCTCGCCCGACTCGGCCAGGCGGCCGAGCGGGAACGGGCCACCGGGTACGCCCCGACCGGGCCCTACGGGCAGCCCGGCTATCCGCAGCAGTACCCGGGCGCGACGGGCTACCCGGCCGCGCCGCCCACCGTGACGCCGATGTCGATCGACGACGTGGTGGTCAAGACCGTCGTGTTGCTGGGCATCCTCGGCGCGTCCGCCGCGGCGGCCTGGGTGCTCGTCCCGGACGCGCTGCTCGGCGTGGCCTGGATCGGCGCGGCGGTCGTGGGCCTGGTCCTCGGCCTGATCATCTCGTTCTCCCGGATGGCGAACCCGGCGCTGGTCATCGCGTACGCCGTCGTCGAGGGCGTCTTCGTCGGCATGGTGAGCAAGGCGTTCAACTCGCTCTACGACGGCATCGTGCTCCAGGCCGTGGTGGCCAGCTTCGGCGTGTTCTTCCTGATGGCCATGCTCTACAAGGCGCGGGTCATCCGGGCCACCCCGAAGTTCGTCCGGGGCATGGTCGCGGCGATGGTCGGCCTGTTCGCGGTCATGTTGATCAACCTGGTGCTGGCGCTGTTCGGCGTCAACACCGGCCTGCGCGACAGCAGCCCGCTGGCCATCGGCTTCAGCCTGGTCTGCATCGTGGTCGCCTCGCTGAGCTTCGTGCTCAGCTTCGCGGAGGTCGAGGAGGGCGTCCGGATGGGGCTGCCCCAGCGCTACTCCTGGACGGCCGCGTTCGGCATCCTGGTCAGCCTGGTCTGGCTCTACATCGAGATCCTGCGCCTGCTGAGCTACTTCCAGGGCGACGACTGACCCTCGTCGCTCGACGGCGCCCGCCCCGCGATCCCGCGGCGGCGGGCGCCGTCGTGTTCCGGCCCGGCCGCACCGCCCCGGCCGCACCGCCCCGGGCGTCCGCCGGCCGCGCCGGGCACCCTGCGACCGCACGGGGCACGCCGGCCCGGCGTCCGTAGACTCGGCGCGGTGAGCGCAGCGGAACTGGGCCGGGCCGTGGAGCTGCTGGTCCGTCAGGTCGGGCACTGGCAGCAGCCGCGCTGGGCGGCCTCGGCCGGCGGCGGCAACGTGCCCCGGGCCGACCTGGTGCACCGGCTGGTGCAGGAGATCGCGAACCTCGCCGCCGACGCCGAGGGGCAGCCCCGCCGGGCGGTGCCCCGGCTCGACAACGACCTCGCCCTGCCCGACCAGCTCCGGGTGGTCGCCGCCGACCTGCTGGCGGCGGCCCCGTCCGACGCCGTGCTGACCCGGGCCGCCGCCGAGGTGACGGCGACCCGGTCCGCGCTCTGACGCCCGCGCGCAGGCCCCGCGTGGCAGGCCGGCCCCGCGTGGCAGGACGCCCGCGCGCCGACCCCGCTGGCCGGCCGCCCGTGCGGTCGGCGCGAGCGCCGGGAGGCGACGCGGGGCGACGCGCGGCTCAGCTCAGGCGTTCGAGGACCATGGCCATGCCCTGTCCGCCGCCGACGCACATCGTCTCCAGGCCGATGCTCTTGTCGTGCCAGTCCAGGGCGTTGAGCAGCGTGCCGGTGATCCGGGCGCCGGTCATGCCGAACGGGTGGCCGACGGCGATCGCCCCGCCCATCACGTTCAGCTTCTCCTCGTCGATGCCGAGCTGCCGGTAGGAGGGGATGACCTGGGCGGCGAACGCCTCGTTGATCTCCACCAGGTCGACGTCGTCGATGGTCATCCCGGCGCGGCGCAGGGCCTGCTTCGACGCCTCCACCGGCCCGAGGCCCATGATCTCGGGGGAGAGGGCGGTGACGCCGGTGGAGACGATCCGCGCCAGCGGGGTGAGGCCGAGGTCCCGGGCCCGCTGGGCGCTCATGATCACCACCGCGGCCGCGCCGTCGTTCAGCGGGCAGCAGTTGCCGGCGGTGATCCGACCGTCGGGGCGGAACACCGGCTTGAGCCCGGCGACGCCCTCCAGGGTCACCCCGGGACGGGGGCCGTCGTCGGTGTCGACCACGGTGCCGTCGGGCGTGGTGACCGGGGTGATCTCGCGGGCCCAGAAGCCGTCGGCGATCGCCTTCTCGGCCAGGTTCTGACTGCGCACGCCGAAGGCGTCCATCTCGGCGCGGCTCACGTCGTACGCCTGGGCCAGGTTCTCGGCGGTCTGCCCCATGGCCAGGTAGACGTCGGGCAGCTCCCCGGTGGAGCGGGGGTCGGCCCAGACCTCCGCGCCGCCCTCGGCGCGCCGCGCCGAGCGCTCCCGCGCGGCGGCGAAGCGCGGGTTCTCCCAGCCGCCCCCGACCAGCTCCTGCGCCTGCGGCGGGAGCGCGTCGGAGTTGCCGCGCGCGTAGCGGGAGACGGTCTCCACCCCGGCGGAGACGAACACGTCGCCCTCGCCGGCCCGAATCGCGTGCATGGCCATCCGGGTGGTCTGGAGCGACGAGGCGCAGTAGCGGGTGAGCGTGGCGCCGGGCAGGCCGTCGAGGCCCAGCAGGGTGGCGACCACACGGGCCATGTTGAAGCCCTGCTCGCCGCCGGGCAGGCCGCACCCGAGGTAGAGGTCGTCGATCTCGGTCGGATCGAGCTGGGGGACCTTGTCCAGGGCGGCCCGGACGATGGTGGCGGCGAGGTCGTCGGGGCGGACGTCGCGCAGGGAACCCTTGTGCGCCCGGCCGATGGGGGAGCGGGCGGTGGCGACGATGACGGCATCGCGGGACGACTCAGTCGGCATGAACCAACGTTAACTTGGCGGTAACCTACCCGGAAGCGGAGCGACCAGCGGGAAATGTCACCCCGGCCCGCCGCCCGCCGGGCGGGCCGGATCAGTGGCGGGGGGCGACGTCCGCGGCGGCGGCGACAGCCGGGAGCAGGGCGTGCGCCCAGATCCGGTACCCGTCGGCGGACGGGTGGAAGCCGTCGTGGCAGAGCGTGCCGGCGTCGGCCCGGAACACCGGGCCGGTCTCCGTGCCCAGGTCGACCACCGTGCCGCCCGCGTCCAACACGGCCGTCGTCTGCGCGCGGGCGATCCGCCGGCCGGACCAGCCGACCAGCTGCCGCAGCGGCGGGGCGATCGCGCGGGCCGCGCCGAGATCCGGGCAGGTGCCGACCACCACCTCGACCTGCGCCTCGCGCAGCCGCCGCACGGCCGACCCGAGGTAGGCCCCGGCCTCGGCCGGGCTGCGCAGCGCGGTGGCGTCGTTGGCGCCGATCAGGACCACCGCCACGTCGGGGCGCGGGCCGAGCAGCGCCCGGGCCACCTGGGTGGCCAGGTCGGTGGAGCGGGAGCCGGACACCCCGACGCTGGACAGGTGCACCCGCCGGCCGGTCGGACCCTCGGCGAGCAGGTTGGCCAACTGGCCGCCGACGGTGTCGCCGAGCCGGGCCACCCCGACCCCCAGCGCGGACGAGTCGCCGAGCAGGACCAGCCGCAGCGGCGGCGCGCCGGCCCGGCCGATCGTGGCGCGCAGGGCCAGGCCCAGCTCGGGCTGGGCGTACGGGCGGTTGCGGGCCAGGAACGCCTCGCCGGCCAGGACGGCCGCGCCGCCGATCGTCCCGGCGACCAGGGACATCGCCGCCGCCCGGCCCAGCCGGACGGCGAGCTCCGCGCCGAGCCCCCGGTCACCGCCACCGCGCCTGCCGCCCTGCTCGGTCATGGCTGTCCTTCCAGTGTGGGTGAGTCGGCTGCCGGGCCGGCCTGCGGCACCGCGCCGACGCCGAAGAAGGCCCGCCGGCGCAGCTGCGCCCACCGCCCGCCCGGCCCGCGGTCGCGGCCCCGGACCTGGGTGGCGCTGACCTCCGTGCCGGCGTGCCGGGCCGCCTCCTGGGCCGCCTCCGGCAGCGACCGGACACCCGCGCCCCGGGCGAGGCCGGCACGGCGCTCCGACGCCCCGCCGAGCGCGGAGAGCACCGTCGGCAGCAGCGCGGCGGCGGCCACCGCATACCCCTCCGCGGAGGGATGGAACCGGTCCCAGGCGAACATCCGGGTCGGCTCGGCGACGAACCGGGGGCCGAGCAGGTCCCCGAGGGAGACCGTCCAGCCGCCCGCCTCGACCACCGCCACCGTCTGGGCGGCGGCGAGCTGCCGGCTCCACCGCCGGGCCAGCCAGCGCAGCGGCGGCTGGATCGGCTGGATGGCACCGAGGTCGGGGCAGGTGCCGACCACCACCTCGCAGCCGACCCCGCGCAGCGCGCGGACCGCGTCGACCAGGTAGCGCACCGCCAGGGCCGGCGGGGTGCGGTTGGTGACGTCGTTGCCGCCGATCAGGATCACCGCGACGTCGGGCGACACCTCCAGCGCGGCCTCCACCTGCGGCTTCAGGCCCGAGGAGATGGCGCCCACCACGGCGAACCGGTGCAGCCGCACCGGCCGGTGCAGCCGGCGGGACAGCCCGGTGGCCAGCAACGAACCCGGCGTCTCCCGGCGGCGGTGCACGCCGTAGCCGGCGGCGGAGGAGTCGCCGAGGACGACCATGGTCAGCGGCGGGCCGGGGAGCTTCGCGCCGTAGACGCCGTCGCAGCGCGGCGGGGGCGCCTCGGCCATCGGGATGGTGCGCCGGGCCTGCCGGGCCTGGCCGAGCAGGACCCCGGTCGTCGCCGCGGCGGCCGCCGCGGTGGCGCCCGTGCCGATCGCCGCGACGCGGGCCAGCCGCCGCGCCCGCTGCGAGCGCGGGCCGAGCTGCCAGCGCGGGGCGGACTGCCCGCGCGGACCGGCCGGTGCGATTGAACCAGCGACCCCAGCGACCCCCATGCACCGACATTATCGCGCCGATACGACACGCCGCTGTCGTCGTACTGCCCGGTTTCTGGCTGGGAGGCGACTGTTGCGGGTACCCCTTGCGTGGACACCGCACGCTGTGGAGTCGAAAGGGGCGTGGAGATGGGGAAGACACTGAAGCGCGGCGCGGCGTTCGCGGCGCTGGCCCGGGCGCTGACCGCCGGGGCGCGGGGCGGCCCGTCGCTGGGGGCCCGGCTGGCGGCGCTGCCCCGGATGATCCGGGCCACCACCCGCGGCGAGTACGACGGCGGCCTCCGGCTGGCCCTGATGACCGCGGCGACGGCGTACATCGTCTCGCCGATCGACCTGCTCCCGGAGATCCCGCTGGCGGTCTTCGGCCTGGCCGACGACGCGGTGATGGTGACCTGGCTCGCCGGCGCGGTGCTCGCGGAGACCGAGCGGTTCCTGGAGTGGGAGGTCCGCCGGGCCTCCGTCATCCCGGGCCATGTGGTGCCCTGACGGGACGTACCCTGGGCGTCGAATCAACGTCTGCCCGGCCGCCGTCGCCGGCGCCGCAACGAAGGGCACAACGAGGTGCACTACTACGACAACGTCGTCGAGATGATCGGCAACACCCCGCTGGTGCGGCTGCGCAACGTGACCGAGGGCATCCGGGCCACCGTGCTGGCGAAGGTGGAATACCTCAACCCGGGCGGCTCGGTGAAGGACCGCATCGCGCTGCGCATGGTCGAGGACGCCGAGGCCGCCGGCATCCTGCGGCCCGGCGGCACGATCGTCGAGCCGACCAGCGGCAACACCGGCGTCGGCCTGGCCCTGGTGGCGCAGCTCAAGGGCTACCGGTGCGTGTTCGTCTGCCCCGACAAGGTCAGCCAGGACAAGCAGGACGTGCTGCGGGCGTACGGCGCGGAGGTGGTGGTCTGCCCGACCGCCGTCGCGCCGGAGGACCCGCGCTCCTACTACAACGTCTCCGACCGGCTGGCCCGGGAGATCCCCGGCGCGTGGAAGCCCGACCAGTACAGCAACCCGGCCAACCCGCGCTCGCACTACGAGACCACCGGCCCCGAGCTGTGGAAGCAGACCGACGGGCGGCTGACCCACTTCGTCGCCGGGGTGGGCACGGGCGGCACCATCTCCGGCATCGGCCGCTACCTGAAGGAGGCCTCCGACGGCCGGGTGCAGATCGTCGGGGCGGACCCGGAGGGCTCCGTCTACTCCGGCGGCACCGGCCGGCCCTATCTGGTGGAGGGCGTCGGCGAGGACTTCTGGCCCACCACCTACGACCGGGACGTCGCCGACCGGATCGTGGAGGTCTCCGACAAGGCGTCGTTCGAGATGACCCGGCGGCTGGCCCGCGAGGAGGGGCTGCTGGTCGGCGGGTCCTGCGGGATGGCCGTGGTCGCCGCGCTGGAGGTGGCCCGCGACGCCGGCCCGGACGACGTGGTCGTGGTGCTGCTGCCCGACAGCGGCAAGGGCTACCTGTCGAAGATCTTCAACGACGCGTGGATGGCCCGGTACGGCTTCCTCGACAACTCCGGCACCGAGCCGACCGTCGCCGACGCCCTCGCGGGCAAGCCCGGCGGGCTGCCCGAGCTGGTGCACGTGCACCCCACCGAGACGGTCCGCGACGCCATCGACTACATGCGCGAGTACGGCGTCTCCCAGCTCCCGGTGCTCAAGGCCGAGCCGCCCGTGGTCACCGGCGAGGTGGCCGGCTCGGTCGCCGAGAAGGACCTGCTCGACGCCCTGTTCACCGGCCAGGCGCACCTGCACGACACCATCGAGCGGCACACCGCCGACCCGCTGCCGATGATCGGCGGCGGCCAGCCGGTCAGCGAGGCGGTCGCCCTGCTGGAGAAGTCCGACGCGGCGCTGGTGCTGGTCGACGGCAAGCCCAAGGGCGTGCTCACCCGGCAGGACCTGCTGGCCCACCTCGGCGCCCGCTGACCCTGCAAGGAAGGGCACCTTGTTAACGCTTTCGGTAGAGGAAGGGCCCCTTATTAACGCCGCCGCCGATCACGCGCGACGCCTCGGCTGAGCCGAAGTCCGCGTGACCGGTGGGCGGCGCGGCCTCAGACATCACCGCTGCGCTGTTCGCCCTGCGCGGGCAGGACCATGTCGAGCCACCCCAGGTGCCGCAGCTCCATGTCCGGGTCGGGTGGCAGACCGCGCCGCTGACGCTCCTCGACCCCCAGGCGGTACCAGTCACCCATGTACGCCACGAGCAGTTCGCCCCGGCCGGCGAACTCCACGAGAGTCGACAACTGCCGCTCGAAGCACGGCCACGGCTCGCCGCAGACGAAGCACGGGCCGCCCGCGTACCTCGGTGGGTGTGCGGCCATCACCGCTCCCGCGTCTCGGGCCCCGGGCGGGCCGTCGGGCCGTCGATGATGGCCTGCACCCGGACCATCACGACTCGCTCGCGCCACGGCGTTCCGTCGGGGCGCAGCTCCAGCCCTTCGAGCCGCACCCACCGCGACGCCAGGAAGTTCGCGTACCGGGGAACGTGGGTGACCCGCAGCGACAGCACCGTCTGCCCGATGCAGTAGTCGCACGGTTGGAGGGTGAGCACGTCGCCGGCGGTGACCAGCGGGTGCACTCTCGACGCCTGTCCCCGTTCAGGGCTCATTTCCTTCCCCTCCTCGTGGTGTAGGTGGGGGTCGCCAGCTCGCGGAAGGACCGGGCGACCCCCGGCGCAGAACTCGCCTCCGCCTCAGGGCCGAAACCGAATCCGCGTGGTGACAGTCTGGTGAGGGTGCCGTTACTCTCGATACGCGCTCGCCCGGTCCGCGCAGGTCAGCGGCCTGACCGGGCGGGCGTGCGGGACACGCCGACGAGGACGAGCCGAAACTGGGGGATGGGTGGGCACTGCCACGAACTACGTGCTCGGGGAGCTGCGACTGTTCCGAGCGTCGCTCGGGACCAGCCAGGAAGAGTTCGGCCGGGCCATCGGTTACTCCGGCTCGCATGTCAGCTCCGTCGAGACGGGGGGACGCCCGCCGACGAAGGAGTACATGAAGGCGGTCGACGACCACTACCAGCTCGGTGACCGGTTCGGCCGGATGCTCCGCGAGCTGGCCAAACTGGACGCCGAGCCGGTCTGGCTGCGCGAATGGATCGAGTTCGAGCGCGAGGCGACCACGCTGCGGTGGTTCGAGCTGTCGTACCTCCCGGGCCTGCTCCAGACCGAGCGGTACGCGCGGGCGACGCTGGCGGGTGGGCGGTTCACCGCCGACGAGGTGGAGCGGATCGTCGCGTCCAGGCTCAACCGGCAGGAGATCCTGGAGCGCGAGCGCCCGCCGCAGCTCATCGCCGTGGTGGACGAGAGCGTGCTGCGCCGACCCGTGCTCGATCAGCCGGGGCTCATGGCGGAACAGCTCGACCACCTTGCCGAACAGTCGATGCGGGAGCACGTCCAGGTGCACGTCGTGCCCGTCGACGCCGGCATGTACCTGGGGCTGGCCGGTCAGTTCATCATCGCCGAGCTGCCCGACGGCGCGCGGGTGGCGCACGCGGACAACCAGCTCAACGCGCAGATCGTCGATGCGCCCGCCGACGTTGCTAGGCTCGCGAAGACGTGGGAGATCGTGCGGAACGAGGCGCTTTCCCGCCGGCAATCCATCGAGTTGATCAAGGAGGTGGCCAAGTCATGGAGTCGATGACGACCCCCCAGTGGCGGAAGTCGACCAGGTCCGGCGGCAACGGCGGGTCCTGCGTCGAGGTCGCGGACAACCTGCCGGGCGTCGTGCTGGTGCGCGACACCAAGGACCGCGACGGCGGCACCCTCCGCTTCGCCCCCGGCACCTGGCAGTCCTTCGTCGACCTGGCGAAGAAGAGCAGCCCGCTGGGCTGACTCCCCCGAACGCCGCCGAAGGTCCCCAGCGTGGAGCTGGGGACCTTCTCCGTTCGGGGAGGACGGCCGCCGCGGCGACCCCTCAGCCGAACTGCCAGCCGATCAGGTTCCACTGCCAGCAGAACCAGGCCAGGGCCCCGACCCCGGCCAGCAGCACCCCCTGGTGGACGCGTGCCGCGACGGATGCCTCACGCCAGCCGGTGATCGCGGTGCCGGCGGCACCGAGCCCCAGCGCGAACACCACGATCGGTACGACGAGCAGGGCGCGCAGGCCCGCCGGCGCGCCGGGCAGAAACGTGCTGGTACTGCCGGACAGGGCGGTTGCCAGCCCGGCCAGGAACCCGAGCCCCAGCACCATCGCCAGGGCCGCCAACCCGCGCGACAGCCGCCACGAACGTGCGCCGTCGGCACGGCCACGTACCCGGCGTACCACCGAGGCACCTGGCACCACCAGCGCACTGAGCGCCACGACCACGAATCCGGCCAGCACCGCGAGGTTGACCGGCAACGTCTGCGCGCCACTGATCTGCTCGAACGCGGCCCCGTCGGTCATCACGTACCGGCCCCCGTCCACGACCACCAGACGGTCGTCGCCGGCCCGGTAGGAACCGTCACCCTGGGGCGTCCACGTCTTTTCTCTGAACCGGAGCGCTCCGGCGTCGGTCACCGTCAGACGCGCCGGATCGAGCAATGTGAGCAGTTTCTCGACGCCGGTGACGTTACGCCGGGCCGGGGCGTAGAAGCCCGCCTGCGGCACCACGGCGCGCTGCGACCCGGACACCGCCGGCGGCGATCCGGGCGCGAACCGGTCGAGGAACCCGTGAACGACCTCGTTCAGCGCGCCGGCCCCCTTCAGCGAGTTGACCGACAGGAAGAGCCCCAGCCGGCAGTCCGGCACCAGCACTAGCACGCTTTCAAAACCCTCCCAGTCGCCGCCGTGCATGAGCACCCGATGCCCGTTGAGCACCCGGTCCATGAAGCCGTGCGCGTACCCACCGACCCGGGGATCCGCGGGAAACGACCGGGTCCGCATGAGCGCGGCCGTCTGCGGCTTCAGGATGCCTTCGCCCCGGCCGAGCTGCGCGATCATGAACTTCGCCAGGTCCGATGCCGTCGCGCTGACCGAGCCGTCCGGCGTGAGCTGGTCGAACATGAACGGCACCGGCGCGCCACCCTCGCCGTAGCTCTTCGCGAGGTCGGGGGCCAGCGCCGCGGGCAACGGCTCGGACGCGGTGCTGTGCGTCATGCCCAGCGGCGTCAGCAGATGCCGCTGCACGTAGGCGTCCCACGGCTCACCGCTGACCTGCGTCACGAGATAACCGGCCAGTGCCGCCCCGTAGTTCGAATACGCCGGCACCACTGCGGGCGGCCGGATCCGCGCCGGGACGTTCTTCGCCAGGTACTCGCCCAGCGGCACGACGCCGTCGGCGGTGCGGGCGCCGGTGCCGATGAGGCGATCCTCGAAACCCGCGGTGTGGTCGATCAGGTCACGCAGCCGGATCGGCTGCGGGTAGGTCTGCGGGATCTGGAACGTGGTGAGGTACGAGTTCACGTCCGCGTCCAGGTCCAGTCGACCGGCTTCGACCTGCTGCATCACCGCCGTCGCCGTAAACAACTTCGTGATCGACGCGATACGTACGAGGGTCCGCTCCGGATCCATCCCGGTGCCGGCAGCCACGTCGGCGTGACCGAAGCCGTGGGCGTATGCGACGTCTGTACCGGAGACCACCGACACGACCGCTCCCGGCGTCCCCGTCCTACGCAACTGTTCCGGCATCACGGACTCGAAGTACGCGGAGGCCGCGCTCGTGGTCGGTGCGGCACAACGGGGCGGGGCTGCGTACGCGGGGGCGGCCCACACCACGCCCGCCACGCCCGCAACCAATGCCCCCAACACGCCCGCCACCAACCCCAGCCCCACCACGCCCGCCGCCAGCGCCTGCACCGTGCCGGCACCGCCCTGCGGTCTTCGCCGGGCCGGCTGTTGCCGCCGGGGGAGTGTTCCGCCAGGCGCGGACGGTGGGGTCGAGTCGCTTCGAAGACGCACAGGTCCTCCTTCTCCGGGGGCAGGGCGCAGCCAGTGTCGCGGTCGGCCCGAGCCGGGCGCATCGCCGCGCGGTCGAGGCCGGACCGCGATCAAAGTCGGAGTACGGCCTAGACCTGAGGGGCAGGTGACGCGGGGCGCGGCATGCCTATGCTGCGATCCATGCGGCTGACGTCCTGGCGAACGGCACGATCCTGGTTCGGCCGCCAGCGGGTGGGTGACGCGCTGATCGTGGCCGCCTGCCTGGTCCTCACCACGCTGGCGGTCACGACGCCGTGGTCGCCGCTTCCCTTGCCGGTCGTCGGGGCCGCGGGCACGCTGGCCGCACTCGCCACGTGGTGGCGCCGGAGCCACCCGTACGCCGTCGTGGTGATCGCAGCGCTGGGTTACGCGCTGTCGGGCAACGAGGGGCCGCTGCTGGTCGGACTGTTCGCCGCCGGGCTCTACGCATCCCGCCGCCACGTCTGGTGGCTGGTGGTGGTCGGCTGGGCCGGGGCGAGCGGCCTGAACTCGGTGAAGGCCGGGCGTCTGGACTGGTGGGACGCCGAGTTCGCCGCCGTCGTGGCCGCCGCGACCGTCGGGCTCGGCGTCCACCTGGGCACCCGCCGGGCACTGCGGGAAGCGTGGCGCGAGCGGGCCGAGCGGGCCGACGCCGACCTGGCGGTACGCGAGGAACGTGCCCGTATCGTGGAGCGCAACCGCATCGCCAGGGAGATGCACGACGTGCTGGCGCACAAGGTTTCGCTGATCGCCCTGCACGCCGGGGCGCTGGAACTGACCGTGGACGGTGGCGTCGAACGCGTCCGGGAAGGCGCCGGGCTGATCCGGGTGACCGCCCGCGAGGCGCTCGTCGAGCTGCGTAGCGTGCTCGGTGTTCTGCGGGCCGACGCGCAGCCGTACGCGGACCTGAACTCCGTGGTCGCCGACGCCCGGTCGGCCGGGCAGCGCGTGGTGGTGCGCGACAGTGCGGGGCCGTTGCCGGCGCCGGCGGCGCGGGTGGTGCAGCGGGTCGTGCAGGAGGGGTTGACGAACGCGCGGAAGCACGCGTCCGGTGCGGAGGTGACCGTGACCGTCGTACGGTCGGTCGACGCGGTGACGGTGACCGTGGCCAACCCGGTGAGCGAGGCGGCGCTGGACCTGCCGGGTTCCGGGGTGGGGTTGGTGGGGCTGGCGGAACGCGTGCGCCTGGCCGGTGGAACGCTGACGGCCGGCCCGGCCGGGACCGGGTGGCGGCTGCGGGCGCAGCTGCCGGTCGTGATGTCCGCCAGGGATTTCGTGGTGCTTCCGGCGGGAGAGCCGCGGGACGTGGAAGCCCGATGATCTCGGTCCTGCTCGTCGACGACGAGGCGCTGGTGCGTGCGGGTCTGCGGCTGATTCTGGAGACCGCGGACGATCTAACCGTCGTCGGCGACGCGCAAGACGGACGCGCCGCGCTGGACGCGGTGACCCGGCACCGTCCGGATGTCGTCCTGATGGACGTCCGCATGCCCGGGATGGACGGTGTCACCGCGACGGCGGCACTCCAGACCCGGACGAACCCACCGCCGGTGATCATGCTGACCACGTTCGACACCGACGACGACGTGTTCCGGGCCCTGGAGGCCGGTGCCAGCGGTTTCCTGCTGAAGGACACACCACCGACCGAACTGCTGCGCGCGGTACGCCTGGCCGCGACGGGAGACGGGATGTTGTCACCCAGCGTCACCCGGCAAGTCATCGCACGGATCACCGCGGACGACCGCACCCGCCGCCGGCGCGAGGCCCTGGCCCGGCTGGGCGGCCTCACCGGACGAGAACGCGAGGTCCTGGTCGAGATCGGGCGGGGCGCGACCAACGCGCAGATCGCGGGGCGCCTGCGGATGAGCGAGGCGACCGTGAAGAGCCACGTCACGCACCTCTTCGAGAAGCTCGCGGCCGGCAACCGGGTCCAACTGGCGATCACCGCGTTCCGCGCGGGGCTGGTCGACTGAAGGCCCTTGCCGCACGGCGAAGAACAGCTCCGCGAAGTAGCCCGGCCCCGGCCAACCCGCCACCGGCGGCCTCCGACCGGGTGCAGGACGGCCACGACGCCACCCACGTCAACCCGAACGGGCACCGGATCACCGTCTTGACCGTCGGCCGGCTGGACCGGCGCACCGGGGGTGAGGGTGAGAGGGGCACCCTTCTCTACCGTATGCGTTAACAGGGGGCCCCTCCTTACCGCTCAGGCGACGGTCACGCCGCTCCCCAGGAGCGCAGCGTGTTCATCCACCCCTGGATCTGGCCGACCGAGCCGGTCATCACCCAGCTGTTGAAGCGCTTCTCGCCGGCCCCGACGTTGCCGTGCCGCAGCACGGTGAACTTCGACGAGGCGATGTCGAACTCGCCGGTGCCCGTGCCGCACCCGCCGCCGATGAACTTGTACATCCGCATCTCCGACACCGAGCCGCCCTGGCTGGTGTTCGCGCCGTACACCGCCATCGCCTTGGTCAGGTCGGCGTTGGCGATGATCACCCCGCCCCGGTTCGGCGGCGTCCAGGAGAAGTAGCTCGCGTCGGAGCACTGGCCGAAGTTGGTGCGCTCGGTCAGCGTCTGGCTGACCGCGTCGTAGGTGAAGTAGCGGTTGAACTCGGCCCGCAGGTAAGCCGTCGGGACCTCGATGCCCGGGTAGGTCAGGGCCGGCGAGTTCAGCACCGTCTGGTAGCGGGCGACCGGGCCGAGCCCGCCCCAGTCCAGGGTGATGTCCTTGCCGAGCTGGAAGTCCCGGTAGATCGCCGGGTTCTGCTCGCCGCCGCCGAAGTTCTGCGGGACGAAGTCGATCGGCATCGACCGGGTGGACTGGGTCTTCGACGCGGCGTCCGTGTTCAGCGCCAGCAGCGGCGACCCGTGCCGGCGGTACGCCGGCCAGGCCGGGTTGGACCAGGTGTCGCCGGCCTCGGTCGGGTTGGCCGTCACCCCGTCCCGGGAGAAGAACAGCGACGACTGCAACTGCCGGCCGTAGTCGAGGTTGTTGATGTACTGGGTGCCGTTGTACGTCCAGTTCCACAGCGCCCCGCCGGTGACCCGGTTGGACGAGATGGTTACCCCGCCCGCGCTCAGCGACGCCAGCGACGTCGCGGTGTTGAGGTACCGGGGCCAGGCGTACCCGTAGCTGGGCGACTCGTCCCCGTAGCAGGACTTCGCCCCCTCGTTCTGCGACCGGGTGCCGTGGTCGCCGGTGCACCCGTTGAAGGTGCGCAGGTACGGCTGCGTGCCGGCGGCCTGCGAGGTGTACGGATAGCCGAGGGCGTACTCGGTGCCGAAGCCGGCCTCGCCGGCGATCCGGGAGTCCATGTGGTCGGAGCTGCCGCTCCAGTTCGGATTGTGCAGCCGGTAGAGGGCCGACCGCCCGGAGCCCGAGTACTTCGGCACGTAGTGGGTCTGCCCGTCGACGGGGAACTGGTCCCGCTCGGCGGGGTTGTTGGTGGTCATCAGGTCGGGCCGGGAACCGACGGCGACCCGCCACAGCACGTTGGCGATCACCAGGTCGCCCCCCTCGGCGGCGCGCGCGGGTGCCGCCGGGCCCACGGCCGCCAGCAGCGTGCCGGCCAGCGCCGGCACGAGCACCAGGGCGACCCGGCGGCGACGCCGGAATCCGAAGCTGTTCATCCTGCCTCCGCAACTCGGCCCCGGCACGTGCGCCGGGCGCCTTCCGGGCGAGGATGTCGGCCCCCGGTATAGCGCTGGTATATCGGCGCGGGGGTCGACCCGCGGCGGTCGCAGGGGCCGACCGCGCCGTCAGCCGGGCGAGGGCCCGGCCCCGCCTGCGCCGGCCCGGGCGAGCAGCTCCCGGGCGCGTGCCGACCACAGCCGGGCGCCCATCCGGTCGAAGATCGCCAGCGCCCGGCGGAGGTGCTCCCGGGCCGCCGCGGGCTCGCCCCGGGCCAGGAACAGGGTGCCGAGGCTGGTCCGGGCGTACGCCTCCCACCGCGGGTCGGCGTGCGCGACGAAGACCGCCAGGGCGGCCGCCAGCTCCGCGTGCGCCTCGTCCAGCCGGCCGGACCCGGTGAGCGCGTCGCCCAGCCCGCGCCGGGCGTACGCCTCGCCGAGCGGGTCGGCGACCTCGGCGAAGGTCTCCCGGCAGCGGTGGTACGTCTCCCGCGCCTCGTCGTGCCGGCCCTGCTCGACCTGGGCCATGCCGAGCCCGAGCAGGGCCGCCGCCATGCCCAGCCGGTCGCCGAGCCGCTCGAAGCCGGCGTGGCAGTGCAGGAAGCACTCCTCGGCCTCGTCGAGGTGCCCGAGGTCCAGGTGGATGCCGCCCAGCGTGCGGCGCGCGTACGTCTCGCCGGAGCGGTCGCCGAGGGCCCGGAACGCGCCGACGCTGCGCCGGGCCACGTCCAGCGCCTCGTCGAGCCGGCCGAGCCCCCGGTACGCCACCGACAGCCCGCGCAGGGCGTGCGCGCTGCCCTGGTGCTCGCCCGCCGCCTCGAACAGCGGGAGCGCCTCGACGTAGCGGCCGACGGCCCCCTCGGCGTCGCCGTGCCCCCACCGGGCGTCGCCCAGGCCGCGCAGCGCGTACGCCCTGCGCACGGGGCTGCCGGTCGTCTCGGCCAGCTCCAGCGACCGCCGGAAGTACGTCTCGGCCCGGTCGAACCGGCCCCGGTCCCGGTACAGGTCGCCGAGCCGCTCGGCCAGGTCGGCGGCCACGTCGGCGTTGCCGGCCCGGTAGGCGGCGTCCTGGGCGAGCTCGTGGGTGACCTGCCAGGCGCTCCACTGCGACCGTTCCGCCAGGAACATGGTCAACGCCCGCGCCAGCCGCCAGGTCACCTCCCACCGCCCGGTCCGGTGCGCCTGGCCCAGGGCCGCCACGACGTCGGTCTGTTCCCGGGCGAACCAGCGGCGCGCCTCCGCCCCGAACCGGCCCGCCCCGGCGGCGCCGGTCAGCGCGGCGGCGGACCGCTCGGCGGCGGCCACCCAGGCGGCGAAGGCGCGGTCCAGGGCCGCCTCCCGGTCGCCCGCCGGCTCGGCGACGGCCGCCTGCTCGGCCGCGTAGACCCGCAGCAGGTCGTGGGTGTGGTACCGGTCCCGGTCGCCGCCGGTCGGTTGCAGCAGCTGGGCGTCCACGAGCTGGTCCAGCGTGTCCTCGGCGTCGGCCGGGGCGGCGTCGAGCAGCGCGGCGGCGAGCCAGCCGGTGACGGTGGGCTGGTCGAGCAGGGCGAGCAGGTGGAACGCCCGGCGGGCGGCCGGTTCGAGGCCGTCGTAGCTGAGCTGGAAGCTGGCCCGGACGTCGAGGTCGCCGACGCGCAGCTCGTCGAGTCGACGCCGGCCGTCGGCGAGCCGGTCGGCGAACCGGTTCAGGCTCCAGTGGCCCCGGGTCGCCAGCCGGGCGGAGGCGACCCGGACGGCCAGCGGCAGCCGGCCGCACAGCTCGACGATCGCGCCGGCCGCCGCGGGCTCGGCCGCCACCCGGGCGGGGCCCGCCGCTGCGGCGAGCAGCTCCACGGCCTGCTCCCGGTCGAGCACGTCGAGGTGCAGCGCCCGCGCCCCGGCCAGCCCGGCCAGCGGCATCCGGCTGGTGACGACGGCGGCGCACCCCGGGCCGCCGGGCAGCAGCGGTCGTACCTGCTGCTCGTCGGCCGCGTCGTCGAGGACCACGAGGACCCGGCGGTCGGCCAGCCGGCTGCGGTAGCAGCGGACCCGCTCGTCGAACTCGACCGGGAGCTGCTGGTCGGTCATGCCGAGCGCGCGCAGGAAGCGGGCCAGCACGTCCGCCGGGTCGACCCGGTGCGCGCCCTGGCCGTGCAGGCTCACGTGGAGCTGGCCGTCGGGGAAGTGCGGCCGGAGCCGGTGCGCGACGTGCACGGCGAGGCAGCTCTTGCCGACCCCGGCGGTGCCGGAGAGCGCCCAGATCCGCATCGCCGCGGCCGGCGGCCGGCCGAGGAAGGCGACGGCGTCGGCGACCTGCTCGTGCCGCCCCGTGAAGTCGGGGATGTCGGCGGGCAGCTCCGCCGGCACGGGCCGGCTGACCCGCGCCGGGGCGGCCACGGCCGGGCGGCGCAGCCCGGGGGCCAGCGCCCGCAGGGCCGGGCCGGGGGGCACGCCGAGGTCGTCGGCGAGGACCCGCTCGGCCTCCCGGTACGCGGCGACCGCCTCCGCGTGCCGGCCGGCCGCCTGGAGCGCGCGTACCTGCTGTTCCCGGAAGCGTTCGTGCAGCGGGTGGTCGGCGACCAGACGGGCGAGCCGGGGGAGCAGGTCCTCGTGCCCGCCCAGGCGCAACACCGTCTCCACCGACTCGCCGATCGCCCGCAGCCGGCCCTGGTCCAGCGCGGCGGCCTCGCCGCAGAGCAGGCCCCGGCCGACGAGGTCGGCCAGCGCCGGGCCGCGCCACCAGAGCAGGGCGTCGTCGTACGCGTCGCGCGCGGCGGCCAGGTCGCCGCCCGCGGCCAGCCGCCGGGCCACGGTGACCCGGGCGTCGAACTCGTCGGCGTCGAGGCGGTAGGCGCCCGGGTCGAGCCGGTAGGCCCCGTTGCCGAAGGTGAGCCCGCCGGGGAGCAGCTTGCGGAGCTGGTGCACGTAGAGCTGGAGGTTCTTCAGCGCGGACCGGGGCGGGGCGGCGGGCCACAGGGCGTCCACCAGGTCGGCGACGGCGGTCGGCCGACCCGGCCGGAGCACCAGGACGGCGAGCACCGCACGCTGCTTGGGCGGCCCCAGCGGAACCGGCTCGCCGGCCAGCTCCGCCTCGACCGGGCCGAGAATGCGAACGAGTATCCGAACCCCCACGGCAGCCGGCGCGAGCCCATCCTGACGATCAACTCAGTCGATGATTGTAGGCCCGCCCGCCGACATGCCGAGGGTGTCCCGACGGGTGGGCGGCGGCGCGCCGCCGCCGCCCACCGCGGCGCTAGGAGTGGTTGAACGAGTAGGTGATGGTCTCGGCCGTGTTGGTCGGCAGGCACTGTGCGACGTCGGTCTTGCAGGCCGCCGGGGCGATGCCGAACAGGAACTGCACCGGGCCGGCGGTGAACGACCGGCTGGAGTCGGCGGTGATGCTGAGGTTGAACACGTACAGCACGTGGTCGGAGGTCTCCTGGTAGTCGGACCCGGTGGTCGGCATGCTCGGCCGGCTCCACAGCCGGACCCACCCGCCGTTCGCGGTGCTCTGGTGGAAGCGCATGAACGGCTGGCCGCCCGGGTTGTTGCGCAGCCACTGGGTCGGCACCGCCACCGGGAACGAGACGTACTGGGTCTTGAAGTTGAGCGTCGCCCCCGAGGCCGGCCCGTAGACCCCGGCCCCCGAGCCGATCAGCGGGCTGTACGACATCCAGTCCGACCAGGGGCCGGTCATGCCGAGCCCGGCGAAGCGCACCCGGAACCGCGCCGAGGCGTCCCGGGCGGACGGCACCGGGAACCGGCTGTAGTCCGACGTCGAGCAGAGGTACTTGTCGACCGGCGAGCAGTAGCCGCTGAGCTGCTTGACCTGCCCGCCGATGTCCTGCTGGACATGCCACGACGGGTACGACGCCCCGGCGTCCACCACGTACTGCGGCATCTCCCAGTAACTGACCGGGTAGAGCACGTTGTTGAAGTAGGTGCGCCAGACGACCTCCTTCGGGCGCGGGCAGTGCTCGGTGGCGCCGACCCCCCGCTCCCAGACGAAGTCGCAGTACGCCCGCTTGTAGCGGGGCGGCAGCTTCGAGTAGACGCGGTCGGTGTGCGCCACCAGCCCCCAGTTCTCCGCCGGGGCGTCGGCGTTGCCCTGGTGGTAGCGGTACCAGATCGCCTGGGCGGTGTCGGCGCGGTTGGCCAGGGCGGTGAAGACGTCCTTGACGTACTGGCCCTGTTTGGCCTCCTTCTCCTCCAGGGTGGACGCGGCCACGTCGTTGGAGTTGAAGCCGACCTCGGTGAGCCAGAACAGCGAGGTGGACTGCGGCACGCCCGCGGCGTTGAGCACCGCCCGGACGGCGTCGAGGCGGCCGTTGATGCCGGCCAGCAGCGTCGCCGTGGCGGTGTTGGCGTAGCCGCCGGGCAGGCTCAGCCCCATCGCGAAGGGGTACGGGTGGTAGCCGATCCCGTCGAACGGCCACGCCCCGCCGTTGGCCGAGCGGAACGCGGCGACCGAGGCGGAGCTCAGCACCCCGCTCAGGTGATTGGTGTCGTCGTTGGCGGTGCCGGAGTCACCGCCGTCCATCGCGGGGTGCATCCCGTGCGTGATCACCTTGACCGTGCTGCCGCAGGGCTTGCTGCCGGCGAGCCGGCAGTACCGGTAGAACTTTCCGATCAGCCGGCCGTACGCGTCGCCCGGCACCACGTACGGGCCGGGGTGCGCGGCGGTGCCGGGGTGGTACAGCTTGTTGGCCTCGTTGAGCACCTCGACGGCGGCCAGCCGGCTGCCGAACGTGGTGACCACCGACAGCGCCTTGTCGATCCACACCTTCATGAACTTCGTCGTGGTGCCGTACTCCGGGTACTGGCTGACCGCCACGGAGTCCTGCAACTGGTACAGGTAGGGCTCGCTCGCCGGCACCCCGCTGTTGCTGACCCCGCCCTCGACCAGGGCGAAGTTCAGCACCGCGATGACCTTGACGTCGCTGGGCAGCTTGTCGATCAACCGGCGGTAGAGCGTGAAGTCGACGGCCGTCTCGCCGGGGGCGGCGATCTCCAGGCGTACCGTCTTGACCTTGGCCTCGACCAGGTCCTTGATCATCTGGTCCTCGAACGCGACGCGCTGCGCGTCGGTGAGGTTCGGTTCGACGGCGGGCCGCAGGCTCCACGGGCTCATGACGGCCAACCCGGTCTTCGACTGGGGTGCGACGACCGCCGGAGCGACGGCGGTCGTCACCCGGCCGGCGTCGGCTGCCGAGAGCTGTGCGGTCGTGATCTGCGTGGCGGCGGCCGGTGGCGGCCCGGCGGCCGGGTCGGCGGCGGCGGGCCGTCCGGTGCCGACCGCCGTCACGGCGACGACGGTCAGGCCGGCCAGCAGCCGGCTCGTTGCTCGGTGTCGCATGCAACCTTCTCCCTCGCTCCGGCCCGTGCCGGCCGGACTGCCGCGAGCATGCGAGCCACCGGTATGCGTCCGGTATAACCGCCGGTCGGATCAGCCGCCGGGCCGACTTTCCGGGGCGGTGGTCGACCTTTCGGGGCGGTCGCCGGTCCGACGCTCCGGGGTGGTCGCCGGGCCGGCCTCCCGGGGTGGTTGTCGGGCCGACCGGCGGGGCGGGCATTCACAGCCCGGCCACAAGCGGGGCACAGAGGGCCCCGGCCGGGCGTGTCTAGCGTCGGGACCAGCCGACGAGCGCCGAACCCGGGAGGAACCCATGCACCACCACCTCGACCACCACGAAGGGCAGCGGGTCAGCCGCCGCCGGCTGATCGCCGGAATCGGCTCGGTCGGGCTCGCCGGCCTGCTGGCCGCCTGCGGGCGGGACGGCGGCACGGTCACCACGTCCACCGGCGAGACGCTCTCCCCGCAGGCCACCGCCAGCACGTCCGCCGACCTGACCGCGCTGTTCGCCGAGGCCGGCACGTGCACGCTGACGGCGAGCACCACCCAGGGCCCGTACTACTTCGACGCCGACAAGATCCGCAGCGACATCCGGGAGGACCGGGAGGGCACCCGGCTGCGGGTGGCGATCCGGGTGCAGGACAGCGAGCAGTGCGGGCCCCTGGCCAACGCCGTCGTGGAGATCTGGCACTGCGACGCCGCAGGGCTGTACTCGGGTGCGGAGGCGCAGTCGTCCGGCGCGGGTGGCGCGCAGGGCGGCGGCGCTCCGCCGAGCGGCGGACCGGGTGGAGGGACCCCGCCGAGCGGCGGACCGGGTGGAGGGACCCCGCCGAGCGGCGGACCGGGTGGAGGGACCCCGCCGAGCGGCGCTCCCGACGGCACCCCGCCGAGCGGCGGACCGGGCGGAGGGACCCCGCCGAGCGGCGCTCCCGGCGGCGGCGCGGCGCCGGGCGGCGGCTCCGAGGGGTCGGCGGCCGACCTCACGCCCACCGACGACAAGCGTTACCTGCGCGGGGCCCAGGTCACCAACTCCGACGGGATCGTCGAGTTCACCACCATCTGGCCGGGCTGGTACCGGGGCCGCACCACGCACATCCACGCGATGGTGCACGTCGACAACAATCGGGTGCTGACCACCCAGATGATGTTCGACGAGGCCCTCAACACCAAGGTGTACGCCGCCGCGCCGTACGCGGCGCACACCGGGCGGGACACCTTCAACGACAACGACACGATCTACGCCGACAGCATGCTGATGAAGGTCGTCGAGGACGGCGACGGCCACCTCGGCGTGATCAACTTCTCGGTCGACTCCGACGGGGACGGCTCGTGAGGCACCCGCCCGCCCTGCCCGTCCCGCCCCGCCTCGCGCCCCGCCCCGCCCCGCCTCGCCTCGCCGGGGCGTCAGGGTAAGAAGGGGACCCTTCTCTACCGTATGCGTTAAGAGGGGGCCCTTCCTTACACCTCTCGGGCGTAGCGGAGCTGGGGGGTGCGGGCGGTGCCGATCAGCTCCTCCCGGCGCTCGCCGGTGGGCCGCCAGCCGCCCCGCTCGTAGAAGCGCCGGGCCGGCGCGTTGCCGGCCAGCACCCACAGCACCGCCCGCGTCCGGCCCCGGTCGCGCATGGTGGCCAGCGCGTCGTCCATCAGCGCCCGGCCGGTGCCCCGGCCCCGCTCGGCGGGTTCGAGGTGGATGGCGTTGAGCAGCCCGGTCGCCGGGTCGCCCGCGTCGTCCGGGCCCACGTAGCTGAAGCCGACCAGCCGGCCGTCACGCTCGGCGACGGTCATCAGGTGGTCGTCGCGCTCCCAGGTCCACCGCTCCACCCAGTACCACCCCATCGCCTCCTCCGTCGGGTCCGCGAGGGCCTCCGCCGGCAGGAACGACGAGTACGCGGCCACCCGGGAGCGCTGGTGCAGCGCCCCCACGGCACGCAGGTCGTCGACGGTGGCGTGGCGGAGGGTGATCGTCACCCGGCCGAGGGTACCCGCCGGGGCGGCACCGGGACGGTCGTCAGGTCCTCGGCGACGACCAGCTCACCGGCGAAGTGCTCGCGGGCCTCGTCGGCGAAGCGCCGGGCGTCGCCGTAGCGCTGGGAGAAGTGGGTGAGCACCAGCGTGCGTACCCCCGACTCGGCCGCCACCTGAGCGGCCTGACCGGCGGTGAGGTGCCCGACCTCGGCGGCGAGCGCGGCCTCGCTCGCCAGGAACGTCGACTCGATGACCAGCAGGTCGGCGTGCTCGGCGAGGGCGTACACGTTGTCGCAGAGCCCGGTGTCCATCACGAACGCGAACCGCTGCCCGGGGCGGGTCACGCTCACCTCGTCGCGGGTGACGCGCCGCCCGCCGACGTCGAGGTGGCCGGCGCGCAGCAGCTCGCCGACGGCCGGGCCGGATATCCCGTACGCGGCCAGCCGCTGGGGCAGCATCCGGCAGCCGTCCGGCTCGACGAGCCGGTAGCCGTACGTCTCGATGGGGTGCCGCAGCCGGCGGGCCTCCAGGACGCCGCCGCCGCGCAGGGCGACCCGCTGACCGTCGGCGCTGATCGGCTCGACGGCCAGCTCGGCGGTCTCGTGGAAGGAGCTGGCGTGCCGCAGCCGGGCGAAGTAGTCGGCCCCGCCGGCCGGGAAGTGCACCGCCACCGGGCGCGGAACCCGGTCCAGCGACAGTCGCTGGATGGTGCCGGGCAGCCCGAGGCAGTGGTCGCCGTGGAAGTGGGTGACGCAGATCCGGGTCAGGTCGGTGGCGGTGACGCCGGTGTGCAGGAGCTGCCGCTGGCTGCCCTCGCCCGGGTCGAAGAGGATCACCTCGTCGTCCCAGCGCAGCACGTACCCGTTGTGGTTGCGCGCCCGGGTCGGGGTCTGGCTGGCCGTCCCGAGCACCACCAGTTCACGCATGGACACGGCGCTCTCCCCGGCGGATACATGAAGCGACCCCCGGGGCTTCCGTGCTCGCGCACGGGCCGGCTGGACTTGGCCGGCACCCCGGGGGTCGGGTGGCTGTCGTGGTTTCGCCGCACCGCTGCCACACGGTCTCGACGATCGTGCACCCGCCTCGCGGCGGGCAGGTTCTCACTGTCGAGGACAGCGGCTAGCGGACAGCCACCTCACGAGTCCGATTGCTATACAAGTCTGGACCACCTCCTTTCCCGTGTACCGCCACGCTACCCACTGGATCCCGGGTGCCGGTAGTGATTTTTGAGGAACTCTCGGCGGGCGGAGCTGGCAGACTTTCGTCTGGATCGTCGAAAGTTCGTGCTTGTCTGGCCTATCTTTCGCCTCAACTGGGCATTACTGTCTGTTCCACGCAGTCTGAGCAGCAGATCTCGACCAGCCACACTTCGACCAGCCGCATCTCGCCCCCGCCCGGGTCGTCCCCTCGGGCGCTTCCCAGTGAGGTGAACCGTGCCCGTCCTCCCCGCCACCACCCCCCGAACACCCGCCCGACGATCACTGATCGCGTTCGGTCTGGCCGGCGCGTTGGCCGTGACCGCCGGACCGGTCGCCCCGGCAGCCGCGGCCGGCCGACCGGCCGGCCCGACCCCGCCCCGGCAGTCCACCGCCACCGGCGCGAACGTGGCGAATCCGGTGGTCGCCGGCCCGATCGCCCGGACCACCCCGGTCGGCGACTCCCGGCACGGCTACCCGTTCCTCGCCACCGACGTCGACCTTGCCGCCGCCGGGTACGTCGAGGAGGAGTTCTTCCTCTTCGGCACCGCCACCCGCTACGCCGTGCAGGGCACCCAGGACGCGGTGGTGCTCGGCGCCGACCAGCCGTACGGCACCCGGCTGGTCGTCCGCCGCCCGGCCAACACCGGGAAGTTCAACGGCGTCGTGATCGCCGAGTGGAACAACGTCAGCAACCAGTGGGACCAGGAGGTCGACTGGTTCCAGTCGCACGAGCACCTGATCCGGGAGGGATACGCCTGGGTCGGGGTCTCCGCCCAGCGGGCCGGGCTGCACTCGGCCACCGGGCTCAAGGCGTGGAGCCCGGGCCGCTACGGTCCGCTGGACCTCACGGTGGGCGGCACGGTCACCGACGACAGCCTCTCGTACGACGTCTTCAGCCAGGCGGTGAAGGCGGTCCGCCACCCGACCGGCGTCGACCCGCTGGGCCGGCTGCCCGCCCCCCGGTACGTGATCGCCACCGGTCACTCACAGTCGGCCGGCCGGCTCGCGAACTACTACAACGGCGTCCAGCGCTCGGCGAACGTGCTCGACGCGGTCGTCCTGCACGGCGGCGGCGGGGTGCTGCGCACCGACCTCGCGACCCCGGTGTTCCGGCTCAACTCCGAAGGGGACGTCGCCAGCGGCATCCTGCCCGCGGCGGCGCGGTCCCAGGCCGACTCGCCGGTCCTGCGGTCCTGGGAGGTCGCCGGCGCGTCGCACGGCGACTGGAAGCTGATCACCGACTACGGTCCGCTGCGCAAGCGGGACATCGGCAGCTACCCGGGTGGCTACCCGGGCGAGCCGCAGACCTGCACGCTGCCCTCCCTGTCGCGGGTGCCGCAGCACATGGTGCAGAACGCGGTGTACGACCACACCGTCGCCTGGGTCGCCCACGGCGTCGCTCCGCCGGCCGCGCCCCGGATCGACATGACCGGCACGACGCCGCCGGCCGTCGCCCGGGACGACCTCGGGCTCGCCCTCGGCGGCATCCGGCTCGCCCAGCACGAGGTGCCGCTGCGGATCAACAGCGGCAGCAACAGCGGGCCCGGCTTCTGTTTCCTCGACGGCAGTTCGGTGCCGCTGACCGACGCGCAGCTCGCCACGCTCTACCCGACCGTCCGGTCGTACGTCGACGCCAGCGTCGCCGCGACGCTGCTCGCCGCCGACGCCGGGCACCTGCCCCGGTCGTTCACCCGCGACCCCGCCTGGTACTCGGACCTGCGTGACCTGATCGGCGAGTACGTGGCCGCCGGCCGGATCAGCGAGTACGCGGCGGCCCGCCTGGAGGACCGGCTCCGGCGGGCCGAGCAGGCCGGCACCGCCGGCAACACGGCCCGCGCGGGCGCGCTGCTGGAGCAGTTGGCCGACCGGGCGGAGAAGTCGATCACCCGCGACCCGGCCGCCCGGGACGCGGTGCTGCGGACGACCGAGGCGCTGATCGCGCTCCTCGACGCCGCGGAGCGCCGCGCCCGGTGACCCGGCCGCGCCGGCCGCCCGACGGGGCGGCCGGTGCGGCCGCAGCGGTCAGTCGGCGATGCCGATCGGGCCCTCGCGTGGCCCCTCCTCGCTGGCCGGCTGCACCGCCAGCGACGGGAAGTCGGCCAGGTCGCCCTCCGGCTCGGCGTCCCACTCGGGGAACACCAGCTCGCTCTGGAGATAGAGGCAGAGCAGCTGGGTGAGGTGACCCAGCCCGTCGAGGTGGGTGCGCTCGTGGCCGTGGGTGGCGTCCACCCCGAAGCCGAGCAGCGCCACCCGGGCGTGCGCGCCCGCCTCCACCGCCGCCGCCACGTCCGAGCGGTAGAACTCGAAGACGTCGCGGACCAGGTCCACCCCGTGCTCGCGGGCGATCGCGGCGAGGTTGCGGGTCAGGTGGTAGTCGAACGGGCCCACCCCGTCGCCCATGGCCAGGGTGGCGGCGTCCTCCCGGGACTGCTGCCCGGGGGCGACCACCGCGGCGTCCACGGAGACGATCTCGGCGACGTCCGGGTCGAGGCCGTGGCTCGCCCCGTGCCCGATCTCCTCGGTGACCGTCACCAGCAGGTGCGCGGTCACCGCCGGGGTGACGCCCGCGTCGACCATCGCCTTGAACGCGGTCAGCACCGCCGCGACCCCGGCCTTGTCGTCCAGGTGCCGGGACTTGACGTACCCGCTCGGGGTGATCGTCGGGTTCGGCAGGAACGCCACGAAGTCCCCGACGTCGATGCCCAGCGCCCGCAGCCCGGCCTCGTCGGCCACGGGCTCGTCGACCCGCACCTCGACCTGCTCCCAGCCGACCCCCTGGAGGTCGACGGCCTCGTTGTAGCGGTGCCCGCTGGCCTTCAGCGGCAGCACCTGGCCGCTGATCACCCGGTCCAGGTCGTCGGTGAAGATCCGCACGTGCGCGCCCTCGGCGAACCGGGCGCTGTGCGTGCCGACCTGCATCAGCTCCAGCCGGCCGTTCTCCTTGAGCCGCTTCACCATCCCGCCGATGGTGTCGGTGTGCACCACGACCGCCCGGTCCGCCCCGGTCTGGCGGGGCCCCGGCAGGCAGGCGCTGAGCGCGCCGCGCCGGGTCAGCGTGGAGGAGATCCCGAGCGCGGAGAGGCGCTCGCCCACGTACTGCTGCACGTGGTCGGTGCGCCCCGACGGGCTCGGGATCTCCAGCAGCTCCACCAGCACCTGGCGGAGGTAGTCCAGGTCGATCTTCAGCGGGACGGGTTTGCGTGCGGTCATGCCTGAGAGCTTGCCGCACCCGCCGGTGTCCAGAGGCGTTGCGGTGCCCGCGTGCCGGGAAAGAGGAGGTCGACGAAGCGTTCGGCGGTCGGCTGCGGCTCGTGGTTGGCCAGGCCGGGCCGCTCGTTCGCCTCGATGAACACGTGCTCCGGGCCGTCCGGGGCGCTGACCAGCAGATCCAGCCCGGTCACCGGGATGTCCAGCGCCCGGCTGGCCGCCACGCACGCCTCGGCGATCGCCGGGTGCAGCTCGCCCGTCACGTCGTGGATCGTCCCGCCGGTGTGCAGGTTCGCGGTGCGGCGCACGGCCAGCACCGTCCCCTCGGGCAGCACGTCGCTCAGCTCGTAGCCGGCCTCGGCGACGACCTCCCGGGTCATGTCGTCGACGGGGATGCGCGACTCGCCCCCGGTGGCGGCGGCCCGGCGGCGGCTCTGCCGCTCGATCAGCTCGGCGACGTCGTGCACCCCGTCGCCGGTGACCTGGGCGGGCCGCCGGACGGCGGCGGCCACCACCTCGTGGTCGATGACGATCACCCGCAGGTCCTCGCCGTCGCGCATCTGCTCGATCAGCACGTCCGGGCAGAAGCCGCGGGCCAGCGCCACGGCGGCGGTCAGCGCCTCCGGCGTGCGTACGCCGACGGTGATGCCGTTGCCCTGCTCGCCGCGCGCCGGCTTCACCACCACCCGGCCCACCTCGGCCAGGAACTCGACGTCGGCGTCGTCGCCGGTCGCGGTGCGCCCGGCCGGCACCGACAGGCCCGCCTCGGTGAGGATGCGCCGGGTGACCCGCTTGTCGTCGCAGCGGCTCATCGCCACCGCCGAGGTCAGCTCGGACAGCGACTCGCGGGTGACGATCGTCCGGCCGCCGTTGCTCAGCCGCAGCTCGCCCCACTCCGGGTCGGTGACCTCCACCCGGATGCCCCGGCGCATCGCCTCGTCCGCGACGATCTTCGCGTACGGGTTGAGCCGGTCGTATCCCTTCGGGGCGGCCGGCAGGAACAGCCGCTCGTTGATCGGGTTCTTCCGCTTCACACAGAGCGTCGCCGTGCGGTAGAAGCCGAGCCGCTCGTACAGCCGGATCGCCCCGGTGTTCTCGGCCAGCACCGACAGGTCGACGAACGCCCGCCCGCGCGCGGTGAGCCGGGCCGCCAGCTCCGTCAGCAGCGCCTGGCCGGTGCCGGGCGGCGCGGTGTTGAAGTCGACGGTGAGGCACCACAGGCTCGCCCCGTTGTCCGGGTCGGCGAAGACCGCGACGTGGTCCACGCCGGTGATCGTGCCGACCACGTCCCCGGTGGCGTCCTCGGCTACCAGGTGCAGGAACCGGTCGGTGCGGGCGTTGTCGACGAGCACGTCGACCGGGGCGGTGACCATGCCGTTGCGGGCGTAGATCCGGTTCACCGCGTCGGCGTCGTCCGCGTCGCGCAGCGTCCGGATCCGCAGCCCGGGCAGCCCGTCGCGCTCGTCGGCGGCGGCCGGCGGCGCGGGCAGCCGCAGCCGGTACGTCAGCGACGGGTCGATGAACAGCTCGTCGGGCAGCCGGGACACCAGCACGTGCGGGTCGCGCAGGTAGATGCAGATGTCCCGCGCCCCGGCCGCCTCCGAGCGCAGCACCGCCGCCACGGCGGCCTGCTCGGTGAACGTCTGGCCGAACACCAGCCGCCCCCAGCCGCAGTCGAGCACCACGCCGCCGCCGGCCGGCTGTTCCCCCTCGGCCGGCCCGTCCGGGGCGTCCGGCCGGGCCGGGGCGGGCGCCACCGGGTCACCGCCCGGCCCCACCCGTTCGCGGCGGCGGCCCAGCACCCGCTCCCGGTCGGTGCGCGCCGTCCCGGTCGCCAGGGTGTCGCTCACGGTCAGTCGATTCCGTGGCTCTGGAGCCACATTTCCAGGAGTCCCAGCTGCCACAGCTTGTTTCCGTTCAACGGGGTGAGTTCGGCGTTCGGGTCGGCCAGCAGCGCGTCGACGTACTCGGTGCGGAACAGGTTGCGGTGGCGGGCGGCGGGCGCGTGCAGCGCGTCGCGTACCCGGTCGAGGAGCTTGCCCTCCAGGTGGGTGAGGCCCGGCACGGGGAAGTAACCCTTCGGCCGGTCGATGACCTCGTGCGGCAGGACCCGGCGGCCGATCTCCTTCAGCACGCCCTTGCCGCCCTGGGCCAGCTTCAGCTCCGGCGGGCAGGTCGCGGCGAGCTCCACGAACTCGTGGTCGAGGAACGGCACCCGGGCCTCCAGCCCGTGCGCCATGGTCATGTTGTCGACCCGCTTCACCGGGTCGTCGGTCAGCATGATCTGGGTGTCGATCCGCAGGCCCGCGTCGACGGCGGTCTGCGCGCCGGGCCGGGCCAGGTGGGCGGCCACGAACTCCCGCGCCGGGTCGCCGTCGGCCAGCCACGCCGGGTCCAGCACCCGGGCCAGCCCGGCCGCGTCCCGGTCGAGGAACGCCTTCGCGTACGTCTCGACGGCCCGCTCCCGGTCGACGCCGGCCAGCGGCGGGTACCAGTGGTAGCCGCCCAGGATCTCGTCCGCGCCCTGGCCGGACTGGACCACCTTGACGTGCCGGGACACCTCCTGGCTGAGCAGCCAGAACGCCACGCAGTCGTGGCTGACCATCGGCTCGCTCATCGCCGCCACCGCCGCCTCCAGCGGGGGCAGCAGGTCCCGGGCGGCCACCCGGATCTGGTGGTGGTCGGTGTCGAAGGTCTTCGCCACGATGTCGGAGTAGACGAACTCGTCGCCGGAGCGGCCGCCGACGGCGTCGAAGCCGATGGAGAACGTGGCCAGCCCGCGCTGGCCCTGCTCGGCGAGCAGGGCGACGACCAGGCTGGAGTCCAGCCCGCCGGAGAGCAGCACGCCGACCGGCACGTCGGCGACCATCCGGCGGCGCACCGCCGTGGTCAGCGACTCCAGCAGGGCGTCCTCCCAGTCGCGGGCGGACCACCCGGCCCGCTCCGCACGCCGGGTGAACGCCGGGTCCCAGTAGACCCGCTCGTGGGTGGTGCCGTCGGCCTCGTAGACCCGGACGGTGGCCGGGGGCAGCTTGGCGACCCCGCGCAGGATGGTGCGCGGCGGCGGCACGATGCTGTGGAAGCTCAGGTAGTGGGCCAGCGCCACCGGGTCGATGGCGGTGTCGACGCCGCCGCCGGCCAGCAGCGCGGGCAGGGTGCTGGCGAAGCGCACCACGCCCGGGGACTCGGCCACGTAGAGCGGCTTGATGCCGAGCCGGTCGCGGGCCAGCACGAGGCGGCCGGTGTCCCGCTCGCTGATCGCCACGGCGAACATCCCGACCAGGTGGTCGACGAAGTCGAGCCCCCACTCGGCGTACGCCTTGACGACCACCTCGCTGTCGCCGGAGGAGAAGAAGCGGTGCCCCCTGGCCTGCAACTCCTCGCGCAGCTCGCGGTAGTTGTAGACGCAGCCGTTGAAGACGCCCGTCAGCCCCGACGCCGGGTCGACCAGCGGCTGCCCGCTCGCCGCCGACAGGTCGATGATCTTGAGGCGGCGGTGGCCGAGAGCGGTCGCCCCCTGGGACCACACGCCGCTGTCGTCGGGCCCCCGGTCGCTCATCGTGGCCGCCATGCGTTCCACCGCCGCGACGTCGGCCCGCGAGCCGTCACGGCGGAACTCCCCAGCCAGTCCGCACATGCCAGACAATGCTGCCAGAGGTGAGCCCCGCTCGCCTGTTGAGATGATGTCGTCGGCGTTACGTGCTTGCTAAGATGCGCGCCGTCACGCCCCGGCGGGCCGCCGCCGTCGACGCCTCCGCGCGGACCCGCCGCCGCCGCGCTCACCTGCCCGCCCGACCTGCCCGGCCGGTTGTGAGAAACCCCGCATCGGTGCGACGCCGCCGGGCCCACGGCCGACCGTACCCGGCCGGACGGCCGCGCCCCGCCCGCCGCCGGTGACCCGTTGTCCCCCGGACGGGGCATTCAGCGCCGAACGACGTCGTGCCAGGGTGAGGTCGGGCCCACGAGGAGGCGATGACCATGCGCGCGACGCGACGGACAGGCGTGCGGACCGGACGCGGCGTGCGTACCGTCGGCCGGCTGGCGCTGGCGGCGGTGGTCGCGGCGGCCGGCGTGCTGGCCGGGGTCTCCCCGGCGCAGGCCGTCGCCACCCGCACCGTGGCCTTCTGGAGCATGGACGAGGCGGCCGGCGGCACCGTGCTCACCGACAGCAGCGGCAACGGCCGGCACGGCCGCGTCGGCGACGAGGTGGTGGCCGGGACGCGCTACGACGGCGCCACCGCCCACCGCTTCGCCTACCACAACCCCGCCGACAAGGAGTACGTGCCGGGGCACGTGGACCTGGTGCCGGCGAGCAACGACTTCAACCCCGAGGCCGGCGACTTCTCGTTCTCGATCCGCTACCGCACCACGAAGTCCTTCGGCAACATCATGCAGAAGGGGCAGGGCGGCACGGCCGGCGGCTACTGGAAGTTCGAGGCGCCCGAGGGCAAGCCCCGGTGCATGTTCCGGGGCGGCGACGGGGCGACGCGCACCGGCTACACCGGCACGTCCATCTCCGACGGGCGGTGGCACACCGTCACCTGCAACCGCACCGCCAGCTACGTCGAGATGTACGTCGACGGCGTCCGCACCAGCCGGCTCACCGGCCCCACCGGGACGATCACCAACAACTGGCAGCTCTCGATCGGCGGCAAGAGCTCCTGCGACGGCGTGAACGTCACCTGCGACTACTTCGCCGGGGACATCGACTGGATCCGGCTCGTCAAGGGCGCCGGCGGCGCGGCCAACACCCCGCCGAGAGCCGACCTCGCCGTCTCCTGCTCCGGGCTGGTGTGCGCGTTCTCCGCCGCCGGCTCCACCGACGCCGACGGCGCGGTCCAGGACCACGCCTGGACCTTCGGCGACGGCGCGACCGCCGGCACCGTGAGCGTCCCTACCACCACCCACACGTACGCGCAGGCCGGCACCTACCGCGTCACGGTCGCCGTCACCGACGACCGGGGGGCCACCGGCACCGCCACCCGGGACGTCACCGTCGCGCCGCTGCCGGAACTGATCTCGTACGTCGGGCAGGCCACCGCCAACGCGAACGTCACCAACCACTCCGTCGTCGTGCCCGCCGGAGTCCAGCCGGGCGACACCCTGCTGCTGTTCCTCAGCCAGAACACCCACGCCGACACCGGGGAGCCCACCGGGGTCACCGGCTGGACGCGCCTGGAGCGCCTCGACGGCGGCTACGCCACCACGACCGCCTGGTGGAAGATCGCCGCCGCCGGTGACGCCGGGACGACCCTGCGGGTCGCCCTCGGCAAGCAGTCGAAGGGGAACCTGGTGCTGGCCGCCTACCGGGGCACGGACCCGGTCGCCCCGGTGGCCGCCTTCGCCAGCGCCGCCGACCCGGCCAGCTCCGCCACCCGGGTCACCCCGACCGCCCCGGTCGCCGCCGAGCGCGGGTGGGCCGTGTCGTACTGGCTGCACGGCGACGCCACCTCGACCGCGCTGACCCCGCCGCCCGGGGTGCAGGTGCGCAGCAACGGCTCGCAGACCGGCGGGGGACGGGTCACCGGGCTGCTCGCCGACTCGGGCGCGTCGGTGCCCACCGGCGCGTACGGCGGCCTCGGCGCGACCGCCGCGGCGGCCAGCACCACCACGACCACCTGGACCGTCGTGCTCCGCCCCGCCTGACGGGCGGCGGCCCGGACGCGACACGCGTCCGGGCCGCCGCGCGCTCGGTCGGTGGGGTCAGCTGGCGGTGCGGGCCACGCCCACCGGGCAGCTCAGCCCGTTCGGCCCGTGGTTGCAGTACCCGTTCGGGTTCTTCGTCGGTGCCAAGTACTGCTGGTGGTAGTCCTCGGCGAAGAAGTAGTCGCCGAGCCGGTCGATCTCCGTGGTGATCTCGCCCTTGCCGGCCCGCGCCACGATCGGCGCGAACGCGTCCCGCGACGCGGTGGCGGTGGCGAGCTGCTCGTCGGTGCTGGCGTAGATCGCCGACCGGTACTGGGTGCCCACGTCGTTGCCCTGGCGCATGCCCTGGGTCGGGTCGTGGTTCTCCCAGAACACCTTCAGCAGGTCCTCGTAGCTGATCACGGTGGGGTCGTAGACGACCTGGACGACCTCGGTGTGCCCGGTCATGCCCGAGCAGACCTCCTCGTACGTCGGGTTGGGGGTGATCCCGCCCGCGTAGCCGACGGAGGTGGTGAGCACGCCGGGCAGGGTCCAGAACAGCCGCTCGGCGCCCCAGAAACAGCCCATCCCGAACACGGCGACCTGCGCGCCGGCCGGGAACGGCCCCTTCAGCGAGGAGCCGAGCACCTCATGCCGGTCGCCGACCGGCATCGCGATCGGGCGGCCGGGCAGGGCCCGGTCGGGGGTGGGCAGCTCGGCGGGCATGCGACGAAGGAACACGGTGGAACTCCTCTCGTACCTCTCCCCGCGTGCAACACCGCCGGGCCCCGGTTCCTTACCCGCCCCGGCAGCGGGTAACCGACGCCCGACGGGCGGGGGTAGCCGACGCCCGGCGGGCGGGGGCCTCAGGTCAGGGCGGCGGCGACCCGGGCGGCGTACGCCCCGGCCTCGGCGTCGTCGGCGTAGCGGGTGCGCGGCCAGAAGAACCCGCGCAGGCCGTCGCCCTTCGTCCTCGGCACGACGTGGGTGTGCAGGTGCGGCACCGACTGGGACACCTTGTTGTTCATCGCCACGAACGTGCCGCCGGCCCCCAGCCCCGCCTCGACGGCCACGGCGAGCCGCTGCACCAGCCCGAAGTAGCCGGGCAGGTCGCCCGCCGGGAGGTCGGCCAGGGTGACCAGGTGGGCGCGCGGCACCACCAGCACGTGACCCTTGAACACGGGCCGGGTGTCGAGGAACGCCGCCCCATCCGGGGTGTCTACGACCCGGAACGCCGGGACGTCGCCGGCCACGATCCCGCAGAACACACACCCGCCCACCCGGCCAGGCTAGCCCCGCGCCCGGCCGCACCGGAACCGCGGTTCCGCGCCGCACGTTGCCCCGGACACGTCACCACCGATCGAGATAGGTGTCCCACTCGTTCCTCGAAGGCGAGAACGGGGCCGATGCTCAGCCGGGCTGGCGGTCCGAGCGCCTCCTTGAGGAGGTCCACCTCGCACGACGCCGTGCCGTCCGATACGAGCATCCGGGCCATCCGTGGACTGACCTCGATGGCCTGGGCAGAGAAGCCAGCATGCCGATAGGCATCGGCCAGCCGGCTCACCACGGTCGAAAGCGGCAGCGTCGAGGCGGTGGCGAAATCGATGTCCTGTGACGGCCGGCTCACCAGCTCATGCGCGCACATGGCGTACCCACCTGCCAATACCAGGCCGAGATCGTCGCCAGCGTCGAAACCGATTCTGAGCAACTGGCGGTGCAGTTCCTCCATCAGAGGGCGGCGAGGCCGGGCAGCCGGCGTTCCCAGAGAGCGACCAGGCGTCGAGCGGTCAACCGGCGGATGCGGGGCCAGTCGTGTCGGAGCAGAGTGGCGTTGACGTACCGGATCAGGTCGTCCCGCTGGCCGCAGTCGAGCAACAGGCAGTAGAGCGTCAAACGCTCACGAGGGTCGCTGACGTCGAAGTCGGCCGGACCGGACCAGGCCAGCCGCACCGGAAGGCTGACCCGCCCGTGCTCGGGGCCTGTTAGCAGCCCCAGGGAGGGCGGGATCCGGTCTGCTGCGCCGACCAGGCGAGAGGGCAGCGGCAGGGTCGAGGTCACCCGTCAAGTGTGGAACACCGGTCGGACAACCTCACGAAGGCGCGGCCGGCCAGGGAGGCGGTGAGCGGGGAACCCTTCTCTACCGTAGGCGTTAACAAGGGGCCCCTCCTTCCCACCGGCTAACGTCTGCGGCATGAACCACGGCTTCGATACGCTCGCGATCCACGCCGGCCAGGACCCGGAGGCCCGCACCGGCGCGGTGATCCCACCGATCTACCAGACCAGCACGTACGCCCAGGACGCCGTCGGCGCGCCCCGGCAGGGCTACGAGTACAGCCGCTCCGGCAACCCGACCCGCGACGCCCTCCAGGAGTGCCTCGCCGCGCTGGAGGGCGGGCCGGTCGGGCTGGCCTTCGCCAGCGGCCTGGCCGCCGAGGACGCCCTGCTGCGCACCGTCTGCAAGCCGGGCGACCACGTGGTCATCCCCGACGACGCGTACGGCGGCACGTACCGGCTGTTCGCCAGGGTCGCCGAGCGGTGGGGGCTGGCGTACACCCCGGCGAAGGTCTCCGACGTCGACGCCGTGCGGGCCGCGATCCGGCCCGGCGCGACGCGGATCGTGTGGCTGGAGACGCCGACCAACCCGCTGCTCGGCATCGCCGACATCGCCGCCCTGGCCGCCGTTGCCCACGACGCCGGCGCGCTGCTGGTGGTCGACAACACGTTCGCCTCCCCGTACCTCCAGCAGCCGATCGCGTTCGGCGCGGACGTGGTGGTGCACTCCACCACCAAGTACGTCGGCGGGCACTCCGACGTCGTCGGCGGCGCGCTGGTCGCCGCCGACCGGACGCTCGGCGAGGAGCTGCGCTACCACCAGAACGCGATGGGCGCGGTCAACGGCCCGTTCGACGCCTGGCTGACCCTGCGCGGCATCAAGACCCTCGGCGTACGGATGGACCGGCACTGCGACAACGCCGAGCGGATCGCCGCGTACCTCGACGGGCACGCGAAGGTGGCCCAGGTGATCTACCCGGGCCTGCCGTCGCACCCCGGGCACGAGGTGGCCGCCAAGCAGATGCGCCGGTTCGGCGGCATGATCTCGTTCCGGGCGGCCGGCGGCGAGGAGCACGCCGTCGAGATCTGCAACCGGGCGAAGCTGTTCGTGCTCGCCGAGTCCCTCGGCGGGGTGGAGTCCCTGATCGAGCACCCGGGCCGGATGACACACGCAAGTGCCGCCGGCTCGCCGCTTGAAGTTCCCGGTGATCTCGTGCGACTGTCTGTCGGCATCGAGACGGTCGACGACCTGCTCGCCGATCTGGAGCAGGCACTGGGCTGACCGCTGGTGAGGGAGGGTGGCCGTGCAGGACCTCATGCCGACCTGGGTGGGCGCGACCGCGAAGCAGATCGCCCGCGGCGTACGCCGGGGTGACGTCTCCGCCACGCAGGTCGTGGCCGACCACCTCGACCACATCGCCCGCTCCGACGCCGACCTCGCCGCGTTCCGCACGGTGCGCGGCGGCGAGGCGATCACCGAGGCGGAGAAGGTCGACGAGCAGGAGGAGCTGGCCAACCTCCCGCTGGCCGGGGTGCCGGTCGCGGTCAAGGAGAACACCGCCGTCGCCGGCCTGCCCACCTGGCACGGCTCGGCCGCGGTGCGCAGCGCCGTCGCCGAGGCCGACCACGAGGTGGTCCGGCGGCTGCGCGGCGCGGGCGCGGTGATCCTCGGGGTGACCCGGATGCCCGAGCTGGGCCTCTGGGCGCTCACCGACGACGCGAGCGCGGTCACCCGCAACCCGTGGGACCCGCGGCGCACCCCCGGCGGCTCGTCCGGCGGCGCGGCGGCGGCGGTGGCCGCCGGGCTGGTGCCGATGGCGCACGGCAACGACGGCCTCGGCTCGATCCGCATCCCGGCGGCCTGCTGCGGCCTCGTCGGGCTCAAGCCGGGCCGGGGCGTGGTGCCGTGCCAGCTCGGCGCCGACGACTGGTTCGGCCTCACCGAGCACGGCATGCTGACGTCCACCGTCGCCGACGCGGCGGTCGGCTTCCAGGTGCTCGCCGGCCGCCCGCAGGAGAAGCTGGTCCCGCCGCAGCGGCTGCGGGTGGGCGTCTCGCTGCGGTCCCCGGTGCGCGGCGTCGCCCCGGACGCGCCGAACCGGGACGCGGTCGCCGCCGCCGGTCGGCTGCTCGCCGCCGCCGGCCACGACACCGTGCCCGCCGACCCGGTCTACCCGACCCGCCTCGGCCTGGCCGGCCTCGCCACCTGGTTCGCCGCGGCCGCCGCCGACGTGCGGGCCGCCGGGCTCGACCCGCGCGCCCTCCAGCGGCGCAGCCGCCGGCACGTCGCGCTGGGGGAGTGGGCGCAACGCCGGGGGTACGTCCGCGAGTCCGACCGGGTCGCCTGGCGCGAGCGCTCCGTCGGCTTCTTCGCCGACCACTCGGTCGACCTGCTGCTCACCCCGGCGCTGGCGGGCCAGCCACCGGAGGCCGCCGGCTGGTCGGGCCGGTCCTGGGCGGCGAACATGAAGGCCAGCATCCGGTACGCCCCGTTCGCCGCCCCGTGGAACATCGCCGGCCTGCCCGCGATCGTGGTGCCGGTGGGCCGCCGTCCCGACGGCCTGCCGGTGGCGGTGCAACTCGTCGGGCCGCCCGGCTCGGAGCTGCTGCTGCTCGGCGTCGCCGGCCAGTTCGAGATGCAGGCCCCGTGGGCCCGGCACGCCCCCGGCTACCCCCGCGTCGGCACGGGGTCGCCGGCCGTCGCGTGACCGGCCGGCCCGCCGTGACCGGCTCGTAGCCGCAGGTAGCGGCCGGTGTCGCCGCCGTCGGGCGGTGCCGGTGGTGGCACGATCGGGGCATGACGGAACTGGTCGGCCTCGCCGAGGTACGCGCCGCGCGGGAGCTGCTCGCCGGCGTCACCCGCACCACCCCGCTGGAGCCCTCCCGCCCGCTGAGCGCCGCGTTCGGCGGGCCGGTGTGGCTCAAGTGCGAGAACGTGCAGCGCGCCGGCTCGTACAAGGTGCGCGGGGCGTACGTGCGGATCTCCCGGCTGTCGGCGGCGGAGCGCGAGCGGGGCGTGGTGGCCGCGAGCGCCGGCAACCACGCGCAGGGGGTGGCCCTCGCCGCCGGGCTGGTCGGCACCCACGCCACGGTCTTCATGCCGGTGAACGCGCCGCTGCCGAAGGTCGCCGCCACCAAGGGGTACGGCGCGCAGGTCGAGCTGATGGGCAACACCGTCGACGAGTCGCTGGTGGCGGCGCAGACCTTCGCCGAGCGGACCGGGGCCATCCTCATCCACCCGTTCGACCACCCGGACGTGATCGCCGGGCAGGGCACCGTGGCGCTGGAGATCCTGGAGCAGTGCCCGGACGTGCGGACGATCGTCACCGGGGTCGGCGGCGGCGGCCTGATCTCCGGCATGGCGGTGGCGGCGAAGGCGCTGCGGCCGGACGTGCGGCTGGTCGGGGTGCAGGCGGCGGGCGCGGCGGCCTATCCGCCCTCGCTGGCGGCCGGCGAGCCGGTACGCCTGCCGGCGTTCAGCACCATCGCCGACGGCATCGCGGTGGGCCGCCCGGGGGAGATCACCTTCAACCACGTCCGCAAGCTCGTCGACGAGATCGTCACGGTGTCCGAGGAGGACATCTCCCGGGCGCTGCTGATGCTGCTGGAGCGGGGCAAGCAGGTCGTCGAGCCGGCCGGCGCGGTCGGGGTGGCGGCGCTGCTGGCGGGCACGGTGCAGGTCGCCACGCCGGTGGTGGCGGTGCTCTCCGGCGGCAACATCGACCCGCTGCTGATGCTGCGGGTGATCGAGCACGGGCTCGCGGCGGCCGGGCGCTACCTGCGGGTGACCGTGCGCTGCTCGGACCGCCCCGGGCAGCTCGCCTCGCTGCTCAGCGAGATCGCCGAGCACCGGGCGAACGTGGTCGACGTGGAGCACCAGCGGGCCAACCCGCACCTGCGGCTCGGCGAGGTCGAGGTGGCGCTGTCGGTGGAGACCCGCGGCGTCGAGCACTCCGACACGCTGATCAGCGCCCTGCGGGCCAGCGGCTACCAGGTGGTCTTCGCCGCCGACCGCTGAGCTGCCGCCGGTGCAAGGAAGGGCCCCTTGTTAACGCATTTCGTTGCACAAGGGGCCCTTGTTAACAGTTGTCCGGCGCGGCGGCCGGTCAGCTGGTGAACGGCTCGAACTTGACCACGGTCACCTTGATGTCCGCGCCGCTGGGCGCGGTGTAGGTCACCGTCTGGCCGGGCCGGCTGCCCAGGATCGACTTGCCCAGCGCCGACTCGGGGCTGTAGACGGTCAGCTCCGTGGTGGAGGAGATCTCCCGCGAGCCGAGCAGGAAGGTCTCGGTGTCGTCGGTGTCGTCGTCGAAGTAGATCGTGACGACCATCCCGGGCGAGACCGTGTCGGCGCTCGGCGCCTCGCCGACCTTGGCGGTGCGGAGCAGCTCCTTCAAGTAGAGGATCCGCCCCTCCTGCTTGCCCTGCTCCTCGCGGGCGGCGTGGTAGCCGCCGTTCTCCCGGAGGTCGCCCTCCTCGCGCCGCGCGTTGATCTCGGCCGCGATCACGGGCCGGTTGGCGATCAGCTCGTCGAGCTCAGCCTGGAGGCGGTCGTGCGCGTCCTGGGACAGCCAGGTGGCGGGCGCCTCGTTCCCGTTGTTGGACACAGGCGATCTCCTCGGTTGTGCGGACTGGCTGACGGGTGAACTACCAAGTTACCAGTGCCGTGCCCGTCCGGGTGCGGACGATCACCGCGGGTGCTGGCGGCGAGACCCGCGGTGCGCGTGGCGCGGTGGTGTTTCAGCAGCTCAGTCGGCCTGTCGGCAGCGCACCACCTCACCGATGAAAGGCCGGGCCGTGGTGGCCAGCCGATGCCGGGCGGCGGCCCGGGACTCGCCCGGCCGGGCGGTCACGGTGACCTCCTCGCGGGCCACCTCCGCCCCGTCGTGCGAGCGGGCCCGCAGCACGCAGGTCGCCGAGCCGCCCGCCGGGACCGTCACCCGGAAGTCGACCACCACCTGGGAGTCGGTGATGTCCGTATACGTGATCACCTGGGCGTCGTAGGCCGGGTCGCCGTACTTGCCGTACATGCTGAACGCCGCCAGCCCGAGTGCCGCCACCAGGGCCGTCGCGAGCAGCGCGACCAACACCGGCCGGCGTCGGCCCGGCTCCCTGCGCCGGCCGTAGCGGCCCGGCGGGAACACAGGCGCACCCGGCGTGATTGTGGCGTGCGTCTCGGTCACCGGCGGCGGTCTCCTGGCGTTGTTGTCGGCCCCATCGGCAAGAATGGCAGAGTCCAATCTTTCCAGCCCGGCGCCGGCTTGTGGACGAGTCCTCAGTCACCTTCGCTGAGGTAAGGATGACAGGTCGGCGGGCGACGCCGGCAGGCAGCGCCGGTGGGCACAGACGAGGAGCGCCGTAAGTGGCAGAGCAGCTGCGTCTCATGGCCGTCCACGCGCACCCCGACGACGAGTCGAGCAAGGGTGCCGCGACCATGGCGAAGTACGTCGCCGAGGGGGTCGACGTGCTGGTCGTGACGTGCACCGGTGGCGAGCGCGGCAGCGTGCTCAACCCGAAGATGGACCGGCCGGACGTGTGGGCCAACATCGCCGAGATCCGCCGCGCCGAGATGGACGCCGCCCGTGCCGTCCTCGGCGTGAAGCAGGCGTGGCTGGGCTTCGTCGACTCGGGGCTGCCCGAGGGCGACCCGCTGCCGCCGCTGCCCGAGGGCTGCTTCGCCCTCCAGGACGTCGAGGTCGCCGCGGGTCCGCTGGTGCGGCTGATCCGACAGTTCCGTCCGCACGTGATCACCACGTACGACGAGGAGGGCGGCTACCCGCACCCCGACCACATCATGACCCACAAGATCACCGTCGCCGCGTTCGACGCCGCCGGCGACCCGGAGCGCCACCCCGACCTCGGCGAGCCCTGGCAGCCGCTCAAGCTCTACTACGACGTGGGCTTCTCCAAGGGCAAGATCCTGGCGCTGCACGAGGGCATGCTCGCCGCCGGCCTCGCGTCGCCCTACGAGGAGTGGCTCAAGCGCTGGGACGAGCGGCCCGACAAGGGCCCCCGGATCACCACCCGCGTCGAGTGCGCCGACTACTTCCCGGTCCGCGACGACGCGCTGCGCGCCCATGCCACCCAGATCGACCCGGACGGCTTCTGGTTCCACGTGCCGATGGAGCTCCAGCGGCAGGCCTGGCCCACGGAGGATTTCCAGCTCGCCCGGTCGGTGGTGGACAGCCCGCTGCCCGAGTCCGACCTCTTCGCCGGCGTCCGCGAGACGGCCCATGCCTGCTGAGCCGGCCGGAGCCGCGCGGGTCGCCCGGCCCGGGCGGCTCAGTGAGCCGGCCGTGACCGCCGATCCGGGGCCGGGCTACCCTGGGGGCCTGCCACGATCCGGAGGAACACCATGCTGACCGCCGCCCAGGTGCTCGCGCAGAACAACTTCGGTGACACGCGCACGGGCGGCCTGGCCGGCCCGATGGGCCTCTTCCTCATCGTGCTGCTGGGCACCGCCACCGTGCTGCTCATCCGCAACATGAACTCCCGGCTGCGCCGCCTGCCCGACCACTTCCCCGCGCCCGGCGAGCCCGCGAACGCCGGCCGGGTCGACGCCGTCGGGGGCGGGCCGACGGCCGCGGAAGCGGGGCGAGCCGACGCCACAGTCGTCGATCCGACAGACGGGACCTTGGGGCACGACTCACGCTCGACCGCCCCGAAGGGCCCCCAGCAGCACGGAAACGGGTGATCGGGGCGTGATTCACGCCGAAGCCGGCCGTCGCCCCCTGTTGCGCTCCCCGGCTTTGGCTTAGCCTTCCGCCGGGGGACCAAAAGTCCCCGGGCCGCGCGGGAGGGGGCACCGATGACCGGGTCAGCGACGGCTGCCCGTTGCGCGGTGCGACGGGCTGCCCGTCATGCGGCGCGCCGCCCGGCTGCCCGCCGTGCGCCGCGACCGGCCGCCCGCGCGGCGGCGTGGCGACCGGTGGACGGGGGAGGTCGGTGACCTCCGCCAGGGCCGACGACCCGCTCGACCCGCCGGAGCCGGTCAGTGCCGTCCCCGGCCCGCCGGAGCCGGTCGCCGACCACCCCGACCGGTCGGCGGAGCGGAGCACCCCGCACCGGGTCCTCGTGCTGACCGTCGCCGTGGCGCTCACCGCCCTCGTGGCCGCCGCGATCGGCCTCACCCTCCCCACCCACCTGCCGCCCGACGACCCGCTCCCGCCGCTCGCCCGGTTCGGCATCGGCGTCGCCGTCGTCGTGGTCGCCCAGCTCGCCCGGCTGCGGTTCCGCACCGCCTCGGGCATGGTCAGCACCACCTGGGGTGAGGCGGCCCTCGTCGTCGGGCTCCACCTGGTCCCCGCCGGCTGGCTCCCGGCCACCACGCTCGTCGGCGCCGGGCTCGCCTGGGCGCTGCTCTCCCTGGCCGCCGACCGCCAGCCGCCCCTGGAGACGGTCCGCATCGCCGCCTCGCTGAGCGCCGGCACCGCCCTCGCCGTCGCGGTCACCACCACCCTCGGCGCGCCCCTGCTCGCCGCCCCCACCCCGGAGCTGGCGCTGGCGCTGGCGGCCGGCGCGGTGACGTACCTGCTCGCCACCGCCTGGCTCGGCGGGGTCGCCGTCGCCCTGCGACACGGCGTGCCGATGGGGCCGCCGCTGCTCGCCGCGCTGCGCGGCAAGCTGCTCATGTTCGTCGGGAACGTGGCCGTCGGCCTGGCCGCCGTCGCCCTGCTCGAACTCGACGCCCGCTGGCTGCTCGCGTTCCCGCCGGTGCTCTGGCTGCTCCAGCAGACCTACCGGCACCGGCTCCGGGCCGACCAGGAGCGGCGTACCTGGCGGGCCTTCGCCGAGGCCACCGCCGCGCTCAACCAGCTCGACGAGCGGGGCGTCGCCACGGCGGCGGTCACCGGCGCGCTGACCCTCTTCGGCGCCGAGCTGGTCGACGTGGACGTGGCGCGGGGCGACGGCCGGTGGCGACGCTACCGGGGCGACAGCGGCGGCCGGGTGACCGACCGCGAGATCGACCCGCCCACCGGCGCCGCCGCCGGCCCGCACGAGCTGGTCCGCCCGCTGACCGTCGGCAGCACCCAGGTCGGCGAGCTGCGGGTCCGCTTCCCCCGCTCGGCGCCGCCCAACGCCCGCGAGCAGGACGCCGCCGCCGCGTTCTCCGACGCCCTCGCCGCCGCCCTGCACGACGCCGCCACCCACCGCGAGCTGCGCCTGGTCACCGCCCGTTCGTCGTACGAGGCGGTGCACGACCCGCTGACCGGCCTGCTCAACCGGGCCGCCATGCTCGGCAAGGGCGACCAGGCGCTGCGGCAGCGCGCGCACGACCACCCCGTCGCCCTGCTGCTGCTCGACATCGACCAGTTCAAGGAGGTCAACGACACCCTCGGGCACGCCGCCGGCGACCAGCTGCTGCGGCTGACCGCCAACCGGCTCGGCGCGCTGACCCGCTCCGGGGACCTGCTCGGCCGGCTCGGCGGCGACGAGTTCGCCCTGCTGCTGACGTCGGTCCCGGTGGTCGGCGGCCGGACCGCACCCATGGCGTACGCGCTGCGCCAGGCCCGGGAGATCGCCGAGCGGCTCGCCGCCCCGACCGAGGTGGCCGGGGTGCGGATGTCCATCGAGGCGTCCGTGGGGGTGGTGGTGGCCGACGCCGGCACCGCCGACCTGACGGAGCTGCTGCGCCGGGCCGACATCGCGATGTACCAGGCGAAGGAGGGCGGCGGCAGCGTCGCCGCGTACGACAGCTCGAAGGACGCCGCGAGCACCGACCAGCTCGCGCTGCTCGCGGAGCTGCGGGAGGCCCTCGCCGCCGACGACCAGCTCGTGCTGGCGCTCCAGCCGGCGGTGGACCTCGCCACCGGCGCGCCGACCGGCGTGGAGGCGCTGATCCGCTGGCGGCACCCGCGCCGGGGCTGGCTCGGCCCCGCCGACTTCATCCGGCCGGTGGAGAACAGCGAGCAGCTCGGCACGTTCACCCGGTACGTGCTGGACAAGGCGCTCACCGTGGCCGCCGACTGGGCCCGCGCCGGCCTCGACGTGCCGATCTCGGTGAACCTGTCGGCCCGCAGCCTGCTCGACCCCCGGCTGCCCGTCGAGATCGGCGAGGCGCTGCGCCGCCACCAGGTGCCGCCGCACCGGCTGGTGCTGGAGATCACCGAGACGGTGGTGATGAGCGAGCTGGAGGTCATCGACGAGGTGCTGGCCACCCTGCGGTCGATGGGCGTGCAGCTCGCCGTGGACGACTTCGGCACCGGCTTCTCGTCGCTGGCGTTCGTGACCCGCATCGCCGTGGACGAGCTGAAGGTCGACCGGTCGTTCGTGATCCGGATGGCGGACTCACCGGAGGCGGCGGCCATCGTCCGTGCCACCGTCGGGCTCGCTCACGAGCTGGGCCTGCGGGTGGTCGCCGAGGGCGTGGAGACCGCCGAGCAGCGGCTCGCCCTGGCCGAGCTGGGCTGCACGGCCGCCCAGGGCTACCACTTCTTCAAGCCCATGCCGGCCGACAAGATCAGCGCGGTGCTCGGGTCGCTGGTGGACACGTCCCAGGCGAACGTCGTCCCCCTGCGCGCCGACGGCGCCTCCTGACCTCGACGACCGCGGCCCGCTACCCGGAGTTGGAGCGGTATCTGCTCGACGAGCACTCGTGGAGCAATCCTCAGGTGACCGCCGTGCCGATCGTGCGTGGTTCTACCGCTTATCTGGCGTGGGTGGCGCGGTCGGTGGACGTTTAGCGGCCTCGGCGACGAGAGCGCTGAGTTCGACGACGCAGGGCAGCGCCGCGTGCGGCGACAACCGGTTGAGGACGGCTTCCAGCCGCTGGCCGGGTCGGGGCGAGCCGACATCGACGGACAGCCGTGCCGCCAGGACGGCGGTTGCGCAGGCCTGCTCGATCTCGTTGGCGTCGAGGTAGGCGTCCGCCAACCAGGACAGGTAGAGGGCCTTGTCCCTGGCGTACGTGTCATCGAAGCGCAGTATCGCCCGCTCAAGGGCGGGGACTGCTCGGACCGGCCGGTGCAACACCGCCCAGCAACGGCCGGTCATGATCTCGCCCTCTGTGGCGTCGACCCAGTACACCCAGTCGGGTTCGGCGCGACGGGTCGGTCAGCCGCGGGGGAGGACGTCGTCGACCACGCTGGGCAGGGCCGCCCAGTCGGCCGAGGCGATGCTCGCGTGCGCCCGCGCCAGTTGCGCCACCCGGGCCGCCGCAGCGGTCGCATCCGTGTTCCCCACGGCCGGGGGGACGTTCTGCGCGTCGGTCATCACCAGCAGGTAGTGGTTGGTGTCGTACCAGGCGGTGTCGATGCCGCCGGTGACGTACGCCGACGCGTCGCCGTCGAAGACGACGAACCAGGGGCGCAGGGCGGTGTCGGTGTAGCGGGTGCGGGGGTCGCCGGCCTGGGCGCGGTGCACCGCCGGGAACGCCTGCGCCGAGCGGAGGGTGCCGGCGGCGGCGAGCGCGGCGAGGTGCTGGGCGTACTCGATGTCGGTCCACAGCTTGTCGGTGGGGTTGCTCTCCTCGACGGTGCCGGGGATGAGGTGCACGACGACCCGGCCGGCGAGCTGCTGCCGGGTGGGCCAGTTGTCGGCGCGGGCGGCGGCGTCGAGGGTGGCGTGCCCGCCCAGGAGGTCGGCGGGGCGGAACACGGCCGAACCGAGCCGGGCGGCGAGCAGCGCGTCGAGCTGCGCCGGCCCCTGCCCGGTGCGGGCGCTGAAGCCGGTCTTCAGCTCCAGTTTGAGGTGCAGCGGGCCGGCGTCGGGGTGGGCGGTGAGCCAGAGCCGGATGTCGTCGAGGCAGTGTTCGAGGTTCTTGTTGCGGGTGCCCGTGTAGAGCTGGGCGGCGCTGGTGGCGGCGACGCAGTTGTTGTTGTTGCCGAGCGGGTTGGAGTGGCTGACCCGCCACTGGTTGGCCACGATGTCGGGCCACACGTCCAGCTCGATCATCCCGGGCCGGTCGTCGAGGGCCTGCGCCAGGTAGTCGTACGTCCCCTTGTCGTACGCGTTGTGGGTGCCGACGGCGGTGGTCGCCGAGAGCCGGGCCCCGGGGTCGACGGCGGCCTCGGCGGGGCCTGCGGCGACGAGCGCCGCGAGCACCGCGATCGACGTGAGCGCGGGCAGGGAACGGGGTCGGCGCATGCGGGTCTCCTCGGCGGGGCGTGCGATGGAACCCGTCGCCACGCCAGGCGTGGCGACGGGCCCCGGCTTCCCGTCGATTGAAGTACAGCGATGGGTCTACTGTCGACCGGTTCCCGGGCGGAGCATGGCCGGATAGAGCAGGGTGGCGTCGCCGCGCCGGTACAGCGCGGCCGGGCGGCCGGTGGGCGGGCTGCGCCGCTGGCCGGTGGGCAGCACGAACCCGTTGACCCCGGTCACCTTGCGGTGGAAGTTGCGTGGGTCGAGGCGGACCTGCCAGACGGCCTCGTAGACCGCGCGCAGCTCGCCGATGGTGAACGTGTCGCCGCAGAACGCCGTGGCCAGCGGGGAGTATTCCAGTTTGGCCCGGGCCCGCTCCAGGGCGTCGGCCAGGATGGTGTCGTGGTCGAAGGCGAGCCAGCCGTGGCCGAGCCGGTCGTGGTCGATCGGCTCCCACCGGGCCCGCGCCGCGTCGGTGCCGGCCACCGGCACCGGCAGGTCGGGTGCGATGGCCAGGTACGCCACCGAGGCGACCGGGCCGCGCGGGTCCCGTCCCGGCGTCGCGTACGTGCGCACCTGCTCCAGGTGCAGCGTCCGGCCGTCCAGGCCGGTCTCCTCCGACAGCTCCCGCAGCGCCGTGTCGTCCAGGTCCTCGCCGGCCCGGACGAAACCGCCGGGCAGTGCGGCCCGCCCCGCGTGCGGCGGCTTGCCGCGCTCTATCAGCAGGACCGCCAGCCGCTCGTCACGGATCGTGAGGATCGCCAGGTCGATGGCGATCTGGAAGGCGGTGCGCTGGTCGGACACACCGGAAGGGTAGCGGCCGCGCCACCGGTCGACGCGGCCATCCCGATCAGGCGCGGCTTCGGTCATCGCCGCTGCGGCCGGCGGCCCAGACCCGGTCGAACTCGCGCACGAAGTGCCGGCACCAGACCGGATCGCGGTCGGCACGCAACGTCACCGTCGCCTCCCGACCGTCGGGCCGGTGCGAGTAGATGTCGATCGAGATCCGCCCGGTCGGGTCCTCCGGGTCGACCAGCACCATGCCGAAGGCGGGGACGAAGTGGAGCAGCCGGACCTCCAGCCGCCCGCCGCCGGTCGCCTGCGTCGCCAGGTAGTCGAGCAGGTCGATGGTGGGCTGGACCCGGCGCGCGAACACCTCACCGCCGTTGGCGTCCAGCCCGTTGCGGCGGGCCGCCTCCTCCGGCGCCGGGCCGGTCGGGTCGATGAGCGCGACCCGCACCGTCGCCCCGTCGGCCAACTGTTGCCGCAGGACGTCGAGCTGGCTGCGGATCGTCCGGCTCAGGGTCACCCCGACCAGTCGGATGTCCCGCGCGCCGGCCAGCACCGCCGCCTCCGGCGCGGCGGCGGTGAGCAGCGGGTCGACGGAGCCGGCCCCCGAAGGGCGCAGGCCGTCGGCCACCCCGCGGAGGACGGACTCGACGCGCCCCAGCCGGCGTCGCCCGGTCAGCAGGTCGAAGGTGATCACGCCGAGCACGGCCAGGGTGGCGGCGGCGACCACGTCCGGGCTGGTCACGTTCAGCAGCCCGAGCGCGCCGACGACCAACGCCGTCCCGGAGACGAGGTACGCCTCCAGCTCCCCGCCGGTCAGCCTGCGGGCCAGCGCAGCCCTCCGGGCGGAGGACCGCCCGGAGCGGCGTACGCCGTCGGCGTCGCTCACCGGTCCTCCTCGACCAGGCGCAGGTAGGGCAGGAGCCGCTCGACGACGAGCGCCGCGTGCCGCGCCGCGAGCTCGTGGTCGGCGTGCCCCTTGTGCCGGTCGGCCCGGTCCGAGATGCCCCGGACGGTCATCCAGCCCCGCAACGCCCGGTCGTCGGCGATCTCCTCGTAGAACGCCTGGGCCACCCCGGCCGCCTCCGTCTCCACGGCCAGGGTCTTCTCGTGCACCTCGGCCAGCCAGGAGCGGATGCCCGAGCCGGCATCGGTCACCACCGCGTTGCCCGAGCCGATCGGCCCCCGGTGGACGCGGAAGGCGCCGTCGGGCCCGGGGCGCATGACCGGGCCGTGCCGGACGAGGAAGTCGTTGATCCGGTGCCGCAGCACCGGCGCGGTCGCCTGGATCCGCCCCCGGCGGCGGGGCCCGTCCTCGGTCTCCCGGCGGCTGTCGTACCAGATCACCTCGTCGGCGAGGACCACGTCGCCGACCGGGACGTCGGCGCGGACCCCGCCGGCGATGCCGACCAGCAGCACGAGCGGCGGCGCGAACCGTCGGCGCAACTCCTGGTAGGCGGAGGCGGCGGAGTGCGTGCCGGGTTCGAGGGCCTGGGCGGCGACCACACGGACCGGGCCGCCGTCGGCTGCGAGGGTGGCCCGGTGCACGGTCCGGCCGCTGTACGTCTGCTCGACCCGGTGGTCGGCCGCCCGGCCCAGCATCTCGACGACCGCCGCCATCTCCTCGGCGAGGACCGTGAGGATCCCGATGTCGGTCGGCCGCTGGGCCCGGCGGTCGGCCGCCGCCAGGGACTCCCGCGCGGCGGCATGGTGGTGCTGGTGCTGGACGGCGTTGACGTTGCCGCCGACCGAGACGGTCCCGCCGGTGACGTGCAGGCCGGTGTTGCGGGCCCCCTCGGCGCTCATCGCCCCGCCCCCGTGCCGAGGTGCGTCTTGTTCGTCTGGGTGCTGGTCACGTTGCCCTGCACCGTGAGGCTGCCGCCGGTGACGACGGCGCCCGCGTTGAGCAGGGTCGCGGCCCGCTGGCGGTACTCGCTGGTGTCCACGCCCCGGTCCTCCAGGAAGTCGAGGACGGCGGCGAGCAGCCGACGCTCGATGATCTGCTGGTGCTTGTCGACCTCCTGGGTCTGGAGGTGGTGCCGGGTGTCGGCGGCCATCCCCAGCTCCCGGACGCTGACGCGGGCCCCGTGGTCGTACCCCTGTCGGGGTGGCCCGGCGGAGCCGAACCAGGAGGAGTTGGCGAGGGCGTCGAGCCCGGCCCAGAAGAGGTTGAGCGGGGCGCGGCCGATGGTCGCGGGAGCGTCGACGAGACCCCGTGCCACGGCCCGCAGGTATGCCGCGGGGCCGGTCCCACCGACCTGGTCGACCACCCGGAACCGCTCGTCGCAGGGCGGCAGCGCGGTCGAGGTGAAGTCCATGTAGAGCGACCGACCCTGGACCGCCACGTGCACGTAGACGGTGGTGACCAGCTCACCGCGCCACGAGATCATCTGGCAGACCAGGAAGTGCCGGGCCGGCGCGGTGGGCTGGCGGATGATCTCCGGGATCCACTCGGGCCGGGTGTACGGCACGAGGTACGCGACCTCGGTGCCGGCGAGGAAGATCCGGTCGTCGACGGTCAGGCCGGGCAGTTGCCCCTCGGCCTGCCGTTGGTTGGCCAGCGTGCCGAGTTCGTCCCGCAGGTGGGCGATCAGCTCGGCCGCGCCGAAGGGCGCGGTGGGGAACTCCCGTTCGGCCTCCGGCGTCGGGCCGGCCAGCGGGTTGCCGGCCCGGACCAGCCGCTGGGCGAAGCTCCAGTTCTTCAGCACGATCCCCGAGCCGACGAACGGCCGGTAGTCGGAGAAGACGACGGTGTTGCCGCCCTCCTGCTGCCGGATCTCGGTGAACCGGCTGGTGGCGCCCGGGGCCGGTGGGGTTCGGCCCGGGGCGAACCCGTCGAGCTGGCTCTGCCGCACCAGGTTCGCCACGACCGGCGGCGCGAGGGTGAGCACCAGCAGCGCCAGGACGACGGCCGGGTGCAGCCCGGCGAGGGGGTCGACCTCGTCCGAGTACGAGTACGGGGCGGCGGCGTACTTCAGCGTGGCGAACAGGCCCATGGCCGTGCTGACCAGGACGAAGATGAGGGCCGCGGACAGGAGCCGGAACCGCAGGATCGTCGCCTGGCCGACGATGAGCCCGGCGCTCGCGGACTGGCCGTTGCGGAGCTCCAGGGCGGTCTGCCTGATGACCTGCCAGACGCAGGAGAAGACGTAGGCCAGGGTCAGCAGGCCGATGACGACGGTCGTGGCCAGCGCGGACACGCAGGCGGACAGCAGCAGCATGCCGAGGATCGCCACGTCGCGTACGACGGCGAGCCGGCGCGCCCGGAGGCAGTGGTGCAGCACCGTGGGCAGGTCGAAGCCGTACGACGGGGCGACCAGGCGGTCGCGCTGGTGGTAGACCTCGTTGAGGCTGGCGCGCTGGAACTCCTCGTCGAGGTACGCGCCGGCGCAGAGGTGCCGGGTGGCGCTGGAGACGGGGGGCGGCGGGGTCGGGGCCGGGTGGGCGGCCGGCACGGTCGGGACCGGGCCGGTCGGTGCGTGATTCGTCATGACGTCCCATCTCTGGACTGTCGTGGGTGGCCGTGGAGGGGGTGGCCGCTTGCGCGCGACGCCGCGCGCCGCACGTGTTCATGTGCATCTGACGATAAGTCCACGGTAGGTGTGGGGCGACTTTGTGTCAACAAGACGATTAATGGTGCCCGGAGGGCTGCCCGGGACCGGGGTGCCGCCCCGGCGGGCGCTGGATATGGTCGACCGGTGAACCGACTCGCGAGCGCCACCAGCCCGTACCTCCTCCAGCACGCCGACAACCCGGTGGACTGGTGGCCGTGGTGCGACGAGGCGTTCGCCGAGGCGAAGCGGCGCGACGTGCCGGTGCTCGTCTCCGTCGGCTACGCGGCCTGCCACTGGTGTCACGTGATGGCGCACGAGTCGTTCGAGGACGAGGCCGTCGGCAAGCTGCTCAACGACGGCTTCGTGGCGATCAAGGTGGACCGCGAGGAGCGGCCCGACGTCGACGCCGTCTACATGACCGCCACCCAGGCGATGACCGGGCAGGGCGGCTGGCCGATGACGGTCTTCGCCACCCCGGACGGCACCCCGTTCTTCTGCGGCACCTACTTCCCGAAGCCCAACTTCGTCCGGCTCCTGGAGTCCGTCGGCACCGCCTGGCGGGAGCAGCGCGAGGCCGTGCTGCAACAGGGGGCCGCCGTGGTCGAGGCGATCGGCGGGGCGCAGGCCGTCGGCGGCCCGACCGCCCCGCTCACCGCCGACCTGCTCGACGCCGCCGCCGCCCAGCTCGCCCGGGAGTACGACCGGGAAAACGGCGGCTTCGGCGGGGCCCCGAAGTTCCCGCCGCACCTGAACCTGCTCTTCCTGCTGCGCCACCACCAGCGCACCGGCTCCGCCGAGAGCCTGGAGATCGCCCGGCACACCGCCGAGGCGATGGCCCGGGGCGGCATCCACGACCAGCTGGCCGGCGGCTTCGCCCGCTACTCGGTGGACGGGCACTGGACGGTGCCGCACTTCGAGAAGATGCTCTACGACAACGCGCTGCTGCTGCGCGTCTACACCCACCTGTGGCGGCTCACCGGCGACCCGCTCGCCCGGCGCGTCGCCCGCGACACCGCCCGCTTCCTCGCCGACGAGCTGCACCGGCCCGGCGAGGGCTTCGCGTCCGCGCTGGACGCCGACACCGAGGGCGTCGAGGGGCTCACGTACGCGTGGACCCCGGCCCAGCTCGCCGAGGCGCTGGGGGAGGAGGATGGCCGCTGGGCCGCCGACCTCTTCGCGGTCACCGAGTCCGGCACCTTTGAACACGGCACGAGCGTGCTGCGGCTGGCCCGGGACGTCGACGACGCCGACCCGGCGGTCCGGGGCCGCTGGCGCGACGTCGTCGGGCGGCTCCTCGCGGCCCGCGACACCCGCCCCCAGCCGGCCCGCGACGACAAGGTGGTGGCCGCCTGGAACGGGCTGGCGGTCACCGCGCTCGCCGAGTTCGTCCGCCTCGTCGAGACCCTCGGCACCAACACCGGCACGGACACCGGAACCGGCGCGGGCGGCGACGAGGCCGACGCCAACCTGCTGGAGGGCGTCACGATCGTCGCCGACGGCGCGCTGCGGGAGACCGCCGAACACCTGGCCCGGGTGCACCTCGTCGACGGCCGGCTGCGCCGGGTCTCCCGCGATGGCGTGGTCGGCGCGCCGGCCGGGGTGCTGGAGGACTACGGCTGCGTGGCCGAGGCGTTCTGCGCCATGCACCAGCTCACCGGCGAGGGGCGCTGGCTGGAGCTGGCCGGCGGCCTGCTCGACACCGCCCTGGCCCGGTTCGCCGCCCCCGACGGTGGGTTCTACGACACCGCCGACGACGCGGAACAGCTCGTCACCCGGCCGGCCGACCCGACCGACAACGCCACCCCGTCCGGCCGGTCCGCGATCGCCGCCGCCCTGGTCACGTACGCGGCGCTGAGCGGCGAGACCCGCTACCGGGAGGCCGCCGAGGCCGCCCTCGCCACCGTCGCGCCGATCGTCGCCCGGCACGCCCGGTTCACCGGCTACGCGGCGGCGGCCGGCGAGGCGCTGCTGTCCGGTCCGTTCGAGATCGCCGTGGTGACCGACGACCCGGCCGGCGACCCGCTCGTCGCCGCCGCGTACCGGCACGCCCCGCCGGGCGCGGTGCTGGTCGCGGGCCGCCCCGACCAGCCGGGCGTGCCGCTGCTCGCCGACCGGCCGATGCGCGACGGGCGGCCCACCGCGTACGTCTGCCGGGGGTTCGTCTGCCAACGCCCGGTCACGACCGTCGACGACCTCCTCGCCCAGCTGTAAGGAAGGGCCCCCTGTTAACGCTTTCGGTATAGCGGGGTACCCCGCTCACCCCTCGCCCCGCTCACCCCTCGCCCCGCTGGCGGCGGAGCCGCCGCTAGGCTGGCCCGCGAGATGGATACCCGAACCGGTCTGCCAGTTGTCGGCATGGTGGGGGGCGGCCAGCTGGCCCGGATGACCCACCAGGCCGCGATCGCCCTCGGTCAGTCGCTGCGCGTGCTCGCGCAGGCCCCGGACGACGGGGCGGCCCTCGTCGCCGCCGACGTCCAGTACGGCGACCACACCGACCTCGCCGCCCTGCGCACCTTCGCGAAGGGCTGCGACGTGGTCACCTTCGACCACGAGCACGTGCCGACGGAGCACATCCGTGCCCTCGCCGCCGAGGGCGTGAAGCTCTTCCCGCCCGCCGACGCCCTGCTGCACGCCCAGGACAAGCGGGTCATGCGGGAGCGGCTCGGCGAGCTGGGCGCGCCCAACCCGGCATGGCGGCCCGTCGCCGACCCGGCCGACCTGGTCGCCTTCGGCGACGCGCAGGGCTGGCCGGTGGTGCTGAAGGCGGCCCGGGGCGGCTACGACGGCCGGGGCGTCTGGCCGGTCGACGACGCCGCGCAGGCCGCCGAGCTGGCGACCACCCTGCTCGCCGGCGGCACCCCGCTGATCGTCGAGGAACGGGTCGCGCTGCGCCGGGAGCTGGCCGTGCAGGTGGCCCGCTCGCCGTTCGGGCAGGTCGCCGCGTACCCGGTGGTGGAGACCGTGCAGGCGGGCGGCATCTGCGTCGAGGTGCTCGCCCCCGCGCCGGGCCTGCCCGAGGAGCTGGCCGTGGCGGCCCAGCAGCTCGCCATCGACCTGGCCACCGCGCTCGGCGTGGTCGGCCTGCTCGCCGTGGAGCTGTTCGAGACCCCGGCCGGGCTGGTGGTCAACGAGCTGGCGATGCGCCCGCACAACTCGGGCCACTGGACGATCGAGGGGGCCCGCACGTCGCAGTTCGAGCAGCACCTGCGGGCCGTGCTCGACTATCCGATGGGCGACACCTCGCTCGCCGCCCCCGTCGTGGTGATGGCGAACGTGCTCGGCGGGCAGCCGGGCGGCATCTCCATCGACGAGCGGCTGCACCACCTGTTCGCCGCCGAGCCGGGCGCGAAGGTCCACCTGTACGGCAAGCAGGTGCGCCCCGGCCGCAAGATCGGGCACGTCACGGTGCTCGGCGACGACCTGGCGGACGTGCGGGCGCGGGCCGCCCGGGCCGCCCACTGGCTGACGGAGGGGACGCCGGCATGACCACCGTCGGTTTGATCATGGGCAGCGACTCGGACTGGCCGACCATGCAGGCCGCCGGCGAGGCCCTCGCCGAGTTCGGGGTCGGCTACGAGGTGGGCGTCGTCTCCGCCCACCGCACCCCGGGCAAGATGATCGAGTACGGTCGCACCGCCGCCGACCGGGGCCTCAAGGTGATCATCGCCGGGGCGGGCGGGGCGGCCCACCTGCCCGGCATGGTCGCCTCGGTCACCCCGCTGCCGGTGATCGGCGTGCCGGTGCCACTGAAGCACCTCGACGGCATGGACTCGCTGCTGTCCATCGTGCAGATGCCGGCCGGCGTGCCGGTGGCCACCGTGTCGATCGGCAACGCCCGCAACGCCGGGCTGCTCGCCGTCCGCATCCTCGCCGCCGCCGACGAGGAACTGCGGGCGCGCATGGTGGCCTACCAGGCAAGCCTGGAACAGCTCGTCGCCGACAAGGAAGCCGCCCTCCACGCCTCCTTGAGGTGACCGCCCGGCCCGCTGGACCCTGACCGGCGTGCGGACCCGGCCCCGCTGCCGTCACCGGCACGCGGACCCGGCCCCGCTGCCGTCACCGGCGCGCGGACCCGGCCCGCTCTGCGCAACAGGGCACCCACGCCACAGGGACCCTCCGCTTCATCTCATGCCGCGCAGGGCCGTCTGGAGGCGGTCCTGCGCGCGGCGGCGGCGCTCGTTGCTCGCCCCGAGCACCAGCAGCACCAGCCCCACCGGGATCAGCACCAGCCAGGGGCCCAGGCTGAACAGCGCGTGCACCGCCGCGATCGCGGTGACCGTCGCGCCGACGATCACCGGGGCCTGCTGCTGGCTGGTGGTGCCGAAGATCAGCACCGCCACCGCGCCGAGCAGCAGCAGCACCTGCCGCAGCATGCTGGAGTCGGTGGCCAGCACGATCGCCAGGGTCGGCACGAACGCGGCGACCAGCGCCGGCCCGTACGCCACCCAGCTCGACAGGTCCGGCCGCTGCCGCAGCTCCAGCACCCCCACCAGCAGGGCCAGCGCCGCGAACGGCAGGGTGTAGGCCTCCGGCAGCGCCACGTCGGCGACCCGCATCAGGATCCACCAGGCGACGATCTCGCAGCAGACCACCGCCCAGAACAGGATCCGCCGCTCCACCGGCTGCCGGCCGGGCCGGGCCGCCGCCACCCCGAGCACGGCGCCCCAGGCGGCCAGCAGCGCGGCGATGTGCCGGGGCGAGTCGAAGGCCAGCGCCAGGGCGATCAGCGCGGCGGCGAACCCGCTCCACTCCACCGTGGCCGCCTCGCGGCGGGCCTCCGGCCGGCGCAGCCGGGGCAGGGTCGCGGCGAACACCTGGAGGGCCGCGCCGACGGCCAGCACCCCGAACGCGGACCACACCGCGGCCAGGCCCACCACCAGGCCCACGACCAGCACGAACAACTGCGCCGTCAGCGAGGCGAACAACCAGCCGAGGATGCGGGCCCGCTGCGTGGTGCCGTACAGGGCCGCGACGACGCCCACGCCGACCGCCCCGCCCAGCGTGAACAGGGTCAGCTCCCGGGTGGCCAGGCTGCCCAGCAGCCCGGCCCCGCCGCCGGCCAGGCCGATCACGAAGACCAACACCCGGGCGGTACGCAGCGACCGCGCCCGCTCCGCGACCGGCGGGGGCGGGCTGAGCGCCAGCCCCAGCATCGAGATCGTGAACACCGACAGGGCGGCCAGCACGCTCACCGGCCAGCCGTGGCCCAGGGCCGTCGGCGTGATCAGCAGGGTCACCGCCGCCCCGGGCAGCACCACCGGCACCGCCCGGGACCGCCGACCGCCGCTGAGCCCGACGGCGGCCAGCGCCGCGGTCAACGTGAGCAGCAGCGCGGTCAGCACGTGCGTCGGGTCGACCGCGTCGGCGGGCGGGGCGAGCAGCTCCGGCGGCGGCCCCTGCCACACCCGCCCCAGCGCCCGGTACGGCTCGACCAGCGCCACCTCCAGCGCGGGCGCGAGCGAGAACACGGCCAGCGCGACGGGCAGCGCCGCGGCGGCCAGCGCGCCGGCCGCCGGACTGACCCGCCAACGCACCGCCGTCCCGTCGTCGTCGGGGGCCCGGCGCAGCGCGCCGTCGAGCAGCACCGTCCAGCGCCGGACCCGTTGCGCCGAGCCGGCCGGCGGCACGGTCGACGCGCGGACCAGCTCGGCGAGCACCCCGAGCAGCGCGGCGGCCGCCGCGTAGACGCCGGAGGGCAGCCCCGCCACGATGGCGGCGACGGCGCTGGCGGTCGCGCCGCCGACGATCGCCGCGCTGGCGTACGGAAGGTATTGGGGCACCTGCCGGCGGACCGCGGCGACCGCGGCCAGGCCCAGGCTCGACGCGGCCAACGCGGCCGTCAGCACCACCCCGGGCGACCGGCCGGACCCGGCGGCCAGCGCGGCCACCGCGCCGGGGAGCGCGAGCAGCGCCGCCCCGGCGGCGACCCCGCCGATCTGCACCAGGTGCGGCGGCATCCCCTCGGTGGTGACGTCCTCCACCAGCGGGGCGGCGAACACCCGGGACAGGGCGGCCACGACCACGCCGATGAGCGCGATGCCGCCCAGCGCCAGCGCGGTCGTCCACGGCCGGACGAGCCCGGCGCCGGCCGCGTGCAGGGCGACCGCCCCGGCCACGGCCGCCCGGGACAGCCCGGCGCGCGGGTCGAGCGACGCGGCGGCGGCCGTCCCGAAGGCCGTGGCGACCGCCAGGCCGACCAGCACCGGCGACCACCAGGGCAGCTCGAAGGCGGCTGGGAGGCCGATGGTGGCGAGCACGGCGGCGACGCCCGAGACGTCGTGCTTCCACGGATGCGGCAGCAGCACCCCGGCGGCGACCCCGAGCAGGGCCAGGGCGACCGGGGCCTGCCAGGTGGACCCGCCGGTCGGCGCGGCCGGCCAGCCGGACAGGTCGCCCGCCCAGATCGGGCCGGGGACGGCCAGCACGCCCCAGCCGCCGCGCAGCGCGCTCCATCCCGCGAGCAGCCCGATCAGGGTGCCGCCGACGGCGAGGCCGAGGATCGGCCCGCGCCGCCACTCCTCCGGCATCGCCCGCGCGACCACCGCGACCACCGCCACCAGCGCGGCGGCCACCACGAGCTGCCCGCCCGGGGTGAGCACCGCCGCGACCCGGACCAGGGTCGCGACCAGCGCCGCGGTGACCGCCGCCGTGGCCAGGTCGGAGCCGTCGAGCGTCAGGTCCGCGCGCCGCCCCGCGTCGATCGACGGGGCGAGGAAGACCAGCAGGCCGGCCACGAACAGCAGCCCGCCCACCCAGGCGTCGGCGGCGGTGCCCCCCGGCGCGGTGAACGCGGCGGCCGTCACCACCAGCGCCCCGAGCCCGGTGCCCAGCGCCAGCGGCATGGGGATGCGCCGCTCGGAGACCTGCACGAGGGCCGCGTAGCCGAGGGTGACGCAGACCGCGAGGAAGCTCGCCGCCAGCACCGGCACGGTGACCACGCGCAGGCTCGCCGGGGTCGGCGTCGGATCGGTCGGCACGGTCGCGGCGACGAACGCCGCCACCGACCCCGGCAGCGCGAACGCCGCCCCGCCGGCGGCCCAGTTGGCGACGGTGTCCGCGGCGGCTGCGGCGGTCATCCGGATCCGGGGCACCACCGCCACCAGCGCGCCGCCCACGAAGAGGGCGAGCAGCACGGCGGCGGTCAGCGCCGGGCGGGCCAGCCCGGCGGCCGCGCCGAGCAGGCCGACGACGGCGGCGGCGACCGCGTGCACGGTGGCGGACCGGGTCGTCGTGGCGGTGAGCCCGACCGCACCGATGCCGATCGCGGCGGCCACCAGCGGCCACGGCGCGGCCACCCAGCCCAGGCCGAACGATGCGGGGACGGCCAGCGCGGTCAGCGCCGCCCCGGCCACCGCGAACTCGCGGCGGATCTGCGCGGGCAGCGCCAGCACGGCGGCGACGGTGAGCAGGAAGGCGCTGGCGGCGAGCTGCCAGGCCGCCGGGCCGACGGAGGCGGCCAGCTCGGCGGGGTACCGGTCGAGGTCGGCCGTCCAGGCCGGGACGGCGGCCAGGGCCGGGGCCAGCCCGGCGCGCAGCGCGCCGACGGCCACCACCAGGCCGCTGACCGTGAGCGCCGCCGCCGAGGCGAGCTGCGGGCCGCGCCGGGCGGCCTCCGGCAGGGCCCGCACCGCCAGGCCGGTGAGGGTGATGACGGCGGCGACGAGCAGCAGGGCCCGGCCGGGGAACGCCACCGACGCGACCCGGCCCAGCGCGCCGATCACCGCGAGGGTGAGCACGCCGGCGGCCACGTCCGGCAGCGGCGGCCGGCGCAGCACCAGCGCGCCGCCCAGCCCCACCAGGGCGGCCAGCAGCAGCACCGTGCCCGCCCCGGCCGCCGTCGGCAGCGAGGCGGCGCGCAGCACCGCCGTCACCGCGTACGCCAGCGCCAGCGCCACCGCGACGCCGTGCAGCAGCCAGGTCAGCTCGCGCAGGGCCGGCACCGGGCGGGCCGGCGGCTCGCCGGCCGGCACCCCGGCGGAGGCGTCGAGCACCTCGCCGGCCTCCTCCGGGTCGCCCTCCGGCCGCCTCTCCCCGCCGGGCCGGGTGGTCCGGCCGGCCCGGGCGGGTCGGTGCACGGCGTCCTCGGCGGGCAGGTCCGCCCCGGCGGGGCCGTCCTCGGCGGGTCGGCGGGGCGGCGGAGCGGGCGGGCCGAGCCGGCCGTCCGGCAGGTCCTGACGCACCGGACGCTCCACCGTCACCGGCGAACGGGCCAGCCAGAGGTCGACCACGGCGACGGCGGTCAGCACCAGGGCCCAGCCGACCGGCCCGGACACCCGGTCGTACGCCAGCAGCGGCAGCACCGGCTGCGCGGCCAGCACGGTGGCGAAGCGGGGGGCGCGCAGCCCCGTGAAGAGGGCGTAGCCGAACCCGACGGCGGCGGTTACCAGGAAGATCACCCCGGCGAAGACCGCGCCCGACGCGCCCCCGCCGCCGATGAGGTCCGCCGTCCACAGTGCGTAACCGGCGAGGGGCACCAGCAGCAGGCCGACGGCGGAGATCGTCTCGGCGGTCGAGGTGAGCCCGCGCCGGGCCAGCACGGGCGGGGCGAGCAGCAGCAGCACCGTGGCGACGAGCAGGACCCCGAGCCGGGACAGGGCGTCCATCGAGCTGGTGGCCACCAGGGCGAAGACCACCGCCGCCACGGCGAGCAGCAGCGCCCCCAGCCCGAGGGGGATGTTCTGCACCTCGCGCGACGACGCCTCCGGTGGATTCTCGGGGTCGTCGGCGTCCAGCCAGCGGGCCGCCGACGGCGGCGGGGGCGGCGGGTCCTGCGGCGGGGGCGGGGCGGCGCCCTGGCGGGGCACCCGGGGCGGGGCCCCCGTCGTCGCGGTCGGCGGACGGCGGCCGGGGCGGCGGCGCAGCACGCGTCGGGGGCGGGCGGCCTGCTTGAGGCGTTCCTCGGTGGCGTGGCTCAGGATGTCCCGCTGGAAGAGCGCGGCCTGCATCTTCGCGGCGATCTGGCGCTGCTCGGCGGCGATGGCGGCCTCGCGGGCCTTCATCTCCGCGATCGAGCGCTCGACCTCCGCGAGGTGCCCGGCCCACTGGGGCTGGTGCGCGCCGCAGTGCGGGCACTGGGCGGCCGGCTTGATCTCCCGACTGCACGAGGTGCACTGAAAGGTCTGCACGACGACACCCCTCCACCCGGCCGGCCCGCACTGTGGACTACCACTGTCGCAGCATGCCCTGAGGCGGCGCGGATTTCGACACCTGTCGGCGGTTCGGCGGTGACGAATGGGCGACGGGGGAGCCCGTCGGGGTCGGCCGGGGACGCCGCCGGGGCGACCCGGGCGGTCGGCCGGGGGACCGGACACGCGACGGCCGGCCCCGGATCTCGTCCGGGACCGGCCGTCGCCGCCGTCGTCGTCAGGGGGTCAGGGGCGGCCCATGCCCCGGTATTCCCAGCCGGCCTGGCTCCACAGTGTCGCGTCGAGGCAGTTGCGGCCGTCGACCACGCGGCGGCCGGCGACCAGCTCGCCGAGGGCCACCGGGTCGGCGTTGCGGAAGTCGGCCCACTCGGTGAGCACGCAGACCAGGTCCGCCCCGGTCACCGCGTCGGCCATCGTGGACTCGTACGTCAGCTCGGGGGCCACCCGGCGGGCGTTCTCGGCGCCCTGCGGGTCGAACACGTGCACGTCCGCCCCGGCCTTGCCGAGCAGCCCGGCGACGGCGAGCGCCGGGGCGTCGCGTACGTCGTCGGTGTTGGGCTTGAACGTGGCGCCCAGCACGGCGATCCGGGTGCCGGACAGGTCCGGACCGGCGGGCCCGGCGCGGCGGCCGAGCAGCTCGGCGGCCAGCGCGATCACCCGGGTCCGGCGGCGCAGGTTGATCAGGTCGACCTCGTGCAGGAAGCGCAGCGCCTCGCCGGCCCCCAGCTCCTGCGCCCGGGCCTGGAAGGCGCGGATGTCCTTGGGCAGGCACGCCCCGCCGAAACCGAGCCCGGCCTGGAGGAACCGGTTGCCGATGCGGGGGTCGTACCCGATGGCCTTGGCGAGCTGGGTGACGTCGCCGCCGGCCACCTCGCACACCTCGGCCATCGCGTTGATGAACGAGATCTTGGTGGCCAGGAAGGCGTTCGCGGCGACCTTGACCAGCTCGGCGGTGGCGAAGTCGGTGACCACCAGCGGGACCTCGCGGTCCTCGGTGGCGGCCAGGTCGAAGACACCCTTGTGGGCGGCGTAGAGCATGCCGTTGGCCCAGTCGCTCTTGACGCCGACCACGATCCGGTTGGGACGCAGCACGTCGTCGACGGCGAAGCCCTCCTGGAGGAACTCGGGGCTCCACGCCACCTCGACGCCGAGGTCGGGCGGGGTGTGCTTGCCGACGAGCTGCTCCACCCACTCGGCGGTGCCGACGGGGACGGTGGACTTGCCGACGATCAGCGCCTTGCGGGTCAGGTGCTGGGCGAGGCCGGTCACGGACGCCTCGACGTACGACAGGTCGGCACCCATCCCGTCGGCCCGCTGCGGGGTGCCCACGCAGATGAAGTGCACGTCGCCGAAGTCGGCGGTCTCGGCGATGTCGGTGCTGAACCGCAGCCGGCCGGCGGCCAGGTTGCGCCGCAGCAGCTCGTCGAGGCCGGGCTCGTGGATCGGCACCTCGCCCGCGTTCAGCTTGGCGATCTTGTCGGCGTCGACGTCGAAGCCGAGCACCTCGTAGCCCAGCTCGGCGTAACAGATGGCGTACGTCGCACCGAGGTACCCGGTGCCGAGGAAGGTGACCCGGGGGCGGGCCGCGCCCGACGGCGGCGTGACCGCGGCGATGGCCGGCATCGGTTGGGTGTTCGGGTACGGGATCGTCACGCCTGTCTTCTCCGCTCGCGCTGGCGGCGCTTGCTCGCGTCGCATTCGGCTGCGGCGCCTGGCCGGCACCGAAGGGGAATTGTGTCGTTTTCTGCTCGCCGTGCCGCGTCGACCTCCGCGCGCCGCGTCGCGTCGACGCTTCGGTCAGGCCCGAGCCTACGCGCCGGTAAGGATCAACTGAGCGCTGGTCGCTATCCTTCAGTCTGCGCGGTCGGCGGTTCCGAGACGCTACAGACTGGGCATGATAGCCGTGAAGGGGAGGGGCCGACATGGCCGCAGAGCAGTCGTTCGACGTCTACCGGTTGCCCGAGGAACACGAGGCGGTCCGCGAGGCGGTGCGTGAGGTCTGTGCGGCGAAGGTGGCCCCGCACGCCGCCGAGGCCGACGAGACGGGCGAGTTCCCCAAGGCGTCCTACGACGCGTTGCGTTCCGCCGACTTCCACGCACCGCACATCCCCGTCGAATACGGAGGCGCCGGCGCGGACGCCCTGGCCACGGCCATCGTGATCGAGGAGGTCGCGCGGGCCTGCGCCTCGTCCTCGCTGATCCCGGCGGTCAACAAGCTGGGCACCATGCCGCTGATCCTGGCCGGCTCCGACGAGCTCAAGCGCGCCTACCTGACCCCGGTGGCCGCCGGTGAGGCGATGTTCTCCTACTGCCTCTCCGAGCCGGAGGCCGGCAGCGACGCCGCGTCGATGACCACCCGGGCGGTCCGCGACGGCGACCACTGGGTGCTCAACGGGGTGAAGCGGTGGATCACCAACGCCGGAGTGTCGGATTTCTACACCGTCTTCGCCGTGACGGATCCCACAGCCCGTTCCAAGGGCATTTCGGCGTTCGTGGTCGAAAAGTCCGACCAGGGTGTCAGTTTCGGCGCCCCGGAGAAGAAGCTCGGCATCAAGGGTTCGCCGACCCGTGAGGTCTACCTCGACAACGTCCGCATCCCCGCCGACCGCATGATCGGCGCGGAGGGCACCGGCTTCGCCACCGCCATGAAGACCCTCGACCACACCCGGGTCACCATCGCCGCGCAGGCCGTCGGCATCGCCCAGGGCGCGCTCGACTACGCCAAGGGGTACGTCCAGGAGCGCAAGCAGTTCGGCAAGGCGGTCGCCGAGTTCCAGGGCGTCCAGTTCATGCTCGCCGACATGGGCATGAAGCTGGAGGCGGCCCGCCAGTTGACGTACGCCGCCGCCGGGAAGTCCGAGCGGGGCGACGCCGACCTGACCTACTTCGGCGCGGCGGCCAAGTGCTTCGCCTCCGACGCCGCCATGGAGATCACCACCGACGCCGTGCAGCTGCTCGGCGGGTACGGCTACACCCGCGACTACCCGGTCGAGCGGATGATGCGGGACGCCAAGATCACCCAGATCTACGAGGGCACCAACCAGGTCCAGCGCATCGTGATGGCCCGCCAGCTCCTGCGCGGCTGACCCGCCGGTCCGGCCCCCGGCGTGGCCCCGGCCGACGGCGGGGCCGGCGGGGCCCGGGTTGCCGGCGTCCGGTTGGCTCGACGTGCCGGGCCAGGAGTGTCGGCGTCTGGCCCACTCGACGTGCCGGGCCGGGGCGCGGCGGCGGAGAGACCCGCGCGCCCCGGGCCCGACGGTGGTCTCGTCAGCGCAGCTCGGTCGTGGTGTCCTCGGCGCGGCGCGGCGGGGCCGACCAGGGAGACTCGCCGGCCGTGCGGCGGGGCAGCGGCTCCGGCGGCGGCTGGTCCGGGTAGCCCAGGGTGAGCGGGGCGGTGTCCCGCTCCGCCGCGCTGCCGCCCGACGGCCAGTCGGTGAGCGTGAAGGTGCCGGGGCCGGTGTCCTCCGGCCGCTGCGCCGGCGCGGGCGCGACCGCCGGCCGGGGCCAGCGCCGCCACCGCTGCCTGCTGAACGTGGCCATCAGCAGCAGCGCGCCGACCAGGAAGAGCGTGCCGTTCTGCACGGGCAGGAACAGCGGCAGCGGGTCGCCCAGCGCCTTCCAGCCCTCCGGGACGCGGTCGCGCACCTCGAACGGCGCGACGAACATCCCGACGTACGGGGCGATCAGCAGCAGCCCGGCGACCAGCGGGCCGAGCGGCGAGAAGCGCAGGGTGCCGAGCAGGCCGAGCAGGACGCCGGCGACGGCCAGGTAGACGCCCGGCTCGATCAGGTTGGCCGTGTTGAACGTGCCGATCTCCACCCACCGGGTGATCGTGCGGGTCGACCCGTCCTGCCCGAGCGCGAGCAGCGCCCAGGTGACGGGCGCCACCACCAGCCCGGCGAGGAAGCTCCAGAGATGTCGCATTGGCGCACCGTACCGTTTCCGGCATGACAGATCACCCCTCCGCCGCGCCGCAGCCCTCTGTGCTCCCGCAGGGAAAACCCACGTCGTACTCCCGCGTCACGCTCAGTCGAATCATGACCGCGGTCGATGTCAATCTGTACGGGACCGTGCACGGAGGGGTGTTGATGAAGTTCGTCGACGACGTGGCGGGCGCGGCGGCGGCCCGGCACAGCGGCGGCACGGCGGTGACGGCCGCGATCGACGAGATCGTGTTCTCCGAGGCGGTCCGGGTGGGCGATCTGGTGCACGCGCACGCCCAGGTCAACTGGACCGGGCAGACCTCGATGGAGGTGGGCGTGCGGGTGGTCGCCGAGCGCTGGGACTCGGCCGAGGACGAGCCGGTGCCGGTCGCCACGGCGTACCTGGTCTTCGTGGGGGTGGACGTGGGCGGCCTGCCCCGCCCGGTCCGGCCGGTGCTGCCGGAGACCCCGGAGGACGAGCGCCGCTACCGGGAGGCGGAGATCCGCCGCGCCCACCGGCTGGCCCGCCGCCGCGCGATCCAGGCCCACCGCGAGGCCTGACCCGCCCCGCGCCGCCCCGCCGCCGCCATCCCGCCTGGCCGCCGCCCCGCCCGCCGCCGCCCCGCCCGCCGCCCGCCGGCCGGTGTGAGAAGGGTGCCCTTCTCTACCGTATGCGTTAACAAGGGGCCCTTCCTTGCACCCCACACAGCGCGGGCGGCGGGGGTGTGGGGCGGGCACGCCCCGGTGGGTGGGGACCGGGGCGGACAATGTCCCTGCGACATAGGGCAAGATGGCATCACGGCCCACGTGACGGCGCGGTCCGGGCCTGGAGGAGGGTGGAGCTGTGGGTGACGTGCTGTGGACACCGCCGGCGGACGTGCGCGAGCGGTCCCGGATCGGTGCCTACCTGCGTTGGCTGGCGGAGCACCGGGGGCTGGAGTTCGCCGACTACGCCGCGCTGTGGGAGTGGTCGGTCACCGACCTCGACGGCTTCTGGCGCTCCGTCTGGGACCACTTCGGCGTCGTCGCGCACACCGGGCCGACGGCCACCCTGGCCGACCCGGCGATGCCGGGCGCCCGCTGGTTCCCCGGGGCCACGCTCAACTACGCCGAGAACGTGCTGCGCATGCCGGGTCTCGGCGACGACGACCCGGTGGTGATCGCGCACGGGCAGACCCGCGCGCCGCAGACCCTGACCGCCGCCGAGCTGCGCGAGCAGGTCCGCCGGGTGGCGGCCGGGCTGCGCCGCCTCGGCGTCGGCCCCGGCGACCGGGTCGCCGCGTACGCGCCGAACATCCCCGAGACGTACGTGCTGCTGCTGGCCACCGCCAGCCTCGGCGCGATCTTCTCGTCCTGCGCGCCCGAGTTCGGCACCCGCAGCGTCACCGACCGGTGGCGGCAGATCGAGCCGACGGTCCTCGTCGCCGTCGACGGCTACCGGTACGGCGACAAGCCCGTCGACCGGCGCGGCGAGGTGGCCGCCATCCGGGCCGCCCTGCCGTCGCTGCGGCACACCGTCGCCGTCGCGTACCTCGACCCGGCCGGCCCGGCCCCCGACGGCGCGGTCTCCTGGGCGGAGCTGGCCGCGCCGACCGACGAGCCGCTGACCTTCGCCGGCGTGCCGTTCGACCACCCCCTGTACGTGCTCTACTCCTCCGGCACCACCGGGCTGCCCAAGCCGATCGTGCACGGCCACGGCGGCATCCTGCTGGAACACCTGAAGATGCTCGCCCTGCACCACGACCTGGGCCCCGGCGACCGGTTCTTCTGGTTCACCACCACCGGCTGGATGATGTGGAACTTCCTGGTCTCCGCGCCGGCGGTCGGCGCGGCGATCGTGCTGTTCGACGGCAACCCGGGCCATCCCGACCTGGGCGGGCTGTGGCGGCTGGCCGCCGAGACCGGCACCACCTACTTCGGCACCTCCGCGCCGTTCCTGCTGGCCTGCCGCAAGGCCGGCCTCGTGCCGCGGGAGGTCGCCGACCTGTCCGCGCTGCGCGGCGTCGGCTCGACCGGCGCGCCGCTGCCCGCCGAGGGCTTCACCTGGGTCTACGAGGCGGTCGGCACCGACCTCCAGCTCCAGTCGCTCTCCGGCGGCACGGACGTGTGCACCGGCTTCGTCGGCGGGGTGCCGCTGCTGCCCGTGCACGCCGGGGAGATCACCTGCCGGGCGCTCGGCGCGCGGGTGGAGGCGCGCTCGGCCGACGGCACGCCCGTCCTCGGCGAGCTGGGCGAGCTGGTGATCACCGCACCGATGCCGAGCATGCCGGTGGGGTTCTGGAACGACACCGACGGGTCCCGCTACCGGGAGGCGTACTTCGAGCTCTACCCGGGCGTGTGGCGGCACGGCGACTGGATCACCATCAACGAGCGGGGCGGCTGCGTGATCACCGGCCGGTCCGACGCGACCCTCAACCGGGGCGGCGTGCGGCTCGGCACCGCCGAGTTCTACTCCGTCGTCGAGGGCCTCGACGAGGTCGTCGACTCGGTGGTGGTGCACCTGGAGGACGACGAGGGCGGCGCGGGGGAGCTGCTGCTGTTCGTGGTGCTCGCCGCCGGCCTCGAACTCGACGACGCGCTGCGGAGGAAGATCTGCCGCGAGCTGCGTACCGCCCTGTCGCCCCGGCACGTGCCCGACGAGATCCACCAGGTCCGGGCCGTGCCGCGCACGCTGAGCGCCAAGAAGCTGGAGGTGCCGGTGAAGAAGATCCTCACCGGCACGCCGGTGGACGACGCGGCGGCCAAGGGCGCCCTGGCCAACCCGGAGTCGCTGACGGCCTTCGCCGCGTTCGCCCAGCGCCGCCCCGCCCCCGAGGCGCCGGCCCGCTCCTGACCGCTGCCCCGGCCCGCCCCGCCCGGACGCCCGTCAGGCCAGGGTGCGGGTGACCCGTTCCGCGTCGGCGCGGGCCGGCAGCCGGGCCGGGTCCGCGTTGGCGCACAGCACCGTCGACGCGCCGGCCACCAGCGGGGCGAGCAGCCAGTCGACCGGGTCCGGGTGGGCGGCCACGTCCAGCAGGACCCGGTCGCCCCGGGCGAGCCCCAGCTCCGCGGCCCGGGCCGCCGCGCGGCCCAGCAGCTCCGCGTCGGCCGGCCCACCGGCGGCGTACGGGGTGAAGTGGTCGCCGTGCGCGCGCACGGCGACCACGTAGTCGGCGAAGCCGGCGGGCACCTCGCGCAGCGGCAGGGCGAACGGGGCGAGCGCCAGCGCGTACCGCTCGGCGGCCGGCCAGGCGTCGGCCTCGCCGACCCGGTCGGCGGCGGCGAAGAGCACCTCCACCGCCCCCGGCGCGTCGGCCACCACCAGTCCGGCCGACCAGCAGCCCAGCAGCACGGCTGCCGTCTGCCAGTGCGGTGGGAGCAGCGCCCCGGCCGACTCGCCCGGGCCGGCGGCCACCTCGTCGGTCAGCAGGTTGGCGGTCTTCGCCACCCAGTTCGCCAGCGTCGCGCCGGACAGCTCGGTGCGCTCGCCGGTGGCGTCGTCGTACCAGGTCAGCAGGGGCTGCGCGGGATCGGGTGCGATCGCCGCGGCGAACACCCGGGCAATGTTGTCGGCCATCGGCGCGAACGATACGCCGCCGGGACCCGTATCCCTCGACGGTGACAAGTCGACGAACGGTCGGGTCGCAGTCAGCGACCGGGCCGGGCACCGGCGTAGGCTTGCCCGGAGTGTTGTTCCCCACAGATTTCGCCACCGCAAGGAGTCGCCCCGTGACCGCCGGTCGTCCGCCCCGCGTACTCATCGACGCCACGAGTGTCCCCGCCGACCGGGGCGGCGTCGGTCGATACGTCGACGGCCTGCTCGGCGCCCTCGGGAAGGTGTGCGGCCAAGGGATCGACCTGGCCGTGGTCGGCCTGCGCACCGACCTGGAGCGCTACTCCCGGATGCTGCCCGGCGCGGAGATCGTCGCCGCCCCGGCCGCCGTGGCCCACCGCCCGGCCCGGCTCGCCTGGGAGCAGACCGGCCTGCCGCTGCTGGCCCAGCAGGTCGGCGCGCAGGTGCTGCACTCGCCCTTCTACACCTGCCCGTTGCGGGCGGGTTGTCCGGTCACGGTGACCGTGCACGACGCGACCTTCTTCACCGAGCCGGAGCACTACGACAAGTCCCGCCGCACGTTCTTCCGCAGCGCGATCAAGACGTCGCTGCGCCGGGCCGCCCGGGTGATCGTGCCCAGCAAGGCCACCCGGGACGAGCTGATCCGGCTGCTCGACGCCGACCCGACCCGCATCGACGTCGCCTACCACGGGGTCGACCACGCCGCCTTCCACGCGCCCGGCGAGGAGGAGAAGGCCCGGGTCCGGGCCCGGCTGGGGCTCGGCGACAGCAGCTACGTCGCCTTCCTCGGCGCGAAGGAGCCCCGCAAGAACGTCCCGAACCTGATCCGGGGCTGGGCGCGCGCGGTCGCCGACCGGCAGGACCCGCCCGCCCTGGTGGTCGCCGGCGGTCAGGGGCACGACGACGACATCGACCGGGCCGTCGCCGAGGTGCCGTCGCACCTGCGCCTGCTGCGCCCGGGCTACCTGCGCTACGCCGACCTGCCCGGCTTCCTCGGCGGCGCGCTGGTCGCCGCCTACCCGTCGTACGGCGAGGGGTTCGGCCTGCCGATCCTGGAGGCCATGGCCTGCGCCGCACCGGTGCTGACCACGCCGCGGCTGTCGCTGCCGGAGGTCGGCGGCGACGCGGTGGCGTACACGAGCGAGGCCCCGGAGCAGATCGCCACCGACCTGGCGGCCCTGCTCGACGACGAGCAGCGCCGGCTGTCGCTGGCCAAGGCGGGCTTCGACCGGGCGAAGGAGTTCACCTGGGAGTCCAGCGCCGAGGTGCACATCGCGGCGTGGACCCGGGCCCGCGCCTGACGCCGCGCGGCGTGACGATGCGCCCGTACCGTGCGGGTTCGGGCATGATGTGCTGATGCTCTACGCCGTCATCCCGGCGGGCGGCAGCGGCACAAGGTTGTGGCCGTTGTCCCGTGCGGGCCATCCCAAGTTCCTCCACCCGCTCACCGGCACCCCCGCGTCCCTGCTCCAGGCGACGGTGGACCGGCTGGCTCCGCTGACCACGCCGGAGCGCACCCTGGTGGTCACCGGAGCCGCGCACGTCGCGGCGGTGGCGCGGCAACTGGCCGGCCTGCCCGAGGAGAACATCCTCGTCGAGCCCTCACCCCGGGACTCCTGCGCGGCCATCGCCCTCGCCGCGGCGGTGATCGCGCAGCGCGAGCCGGGCGCGGTGATGGGCTCCTTCGCCGCCGACCACCTGATCCGCGACGCCGACGTCTGGCGGGCCACGGTCGCCGAGGCGGTGACCGGCGCGGAGCAGGGGCTGCTGATGACGGTGGGCATCACCCCGACGCGCGCCGAGACCGGCTACGGCTACCTGCACACCGGCGACCCGGCCGCCGACGGTCCACTGCGGCCGGTGCTGGAGTTCAAGGAGAAGCCGGCCGCCGAGGTCGCCGAGGCGTACCTCCGCTCCGGGCACCACCTCTGGAACGCCAGCATGTTCGTCTGGCGGGTCGACATGTTCCTCGCGGAGCTGGCCCGCCAGCAGCCGGCGCTGCACGCCGGGATCACCGCGATCGCCGCCGCCTGGGGCACCCCCGAGCAGGACGACGTCCTCGGCACGGTCTGGCCGACCCTGCCGAAGATCTCCGTCGACTACGCGGTGATGGAGGGCGCGGCGACCGCCGGGCGGGTCGCCACCGTCCCCGGCGACTTCGGCTGGAACGACGTCGGTGACTTCCACACCCTCGGCGACGTCCTGCCCGCCGACGCGGCCGGCAACGTGGTCCTCGGCACCGACGCCAAGCCGGGCGTGCTGCTGCGCGACGCCAGCGGGCTGGTCGTGGTGCCGCACTCCGGCCGGCTGGTGGCCGCCCTCGGCGTGCACGACCTGATCGTCGTCGACACCCCCGACGCCGTGCTGGTCTGCCCCCGCGACCGCGCCCAGGACGTGAAGGCCCTGGTCGACGAGCTGAAGGACCGGGGCGAGGAGAACCTGGTCTGACCCCGGGCGGGCGGCGGCCCGCTGTCCGGTCGCCCGCCGCCCCGCCGCCCGGTCGCAGGCCCACTGTCCCGCCGCCCGCCGCCCGCCGCCCGCCGCCGGGTCGCCCGGTCGCCCGGTCGCCCGGTCGCCCGCAGCTTGGCGGCCGGGGCGGGCCGGGTCAGCCGGGCGGGCCGGGTCAGCCGGTGCGGCGGCGCAGGGCGGCCAGGGCCGGGGCGACGAGCTGGGCGGTGCCGCCGGCCAGCGGCTCCGGCAGCCGGTCCGGCGGGAACCAGCCGAGCGCCTCGGACTCGTCGCTGACCCGTTCCGTCGCGCCCGCCGGCGCGAAGACCGCGAACCGCACGTCGTAGTGCAGCGACCCGCCCTGGCAGGCGACCTCATGGACGTCCACGTCGATCGGGACCGGGTCGACGACCAGGCCGGCGATGCCCGACTCCTCGCCGGCCTCGCGCAGCGCCGCGCCGGCCAGGGTCCGGTCGGCGGGCTCGCAGTGCCCGCCGAGCTGCACCCACTTGCGGAACTTGCCGTGCAGGCAGAGCAGCACCCGCCCGCCGGTCGGGTCGAGCACCAGCGCGCTGGCCGTCACGTGTCCGGCCCGGTGCTCGCGGGCCAGGGCCACCGGCCCGGCGGCCAGCAGCTCGAGGGTGCGGTCCCGGGCCGCGCCGGCCGCCGCGCCGGTCGGCGTCCACCCTTCGAGTACGGCGGTCGCGTCGCCGTGCAGCGCCGCGTACCTGGGGACATGGCTGTTAAGCGGGGGCCCCTGCTCGACAGAATGCGTTAACAGGGGGCCCTTCCTTGCGTCTGGCACGGGTGCCACCCTATGCGGGTGACCTTGCGACTTGTCGAGTTCGTCGTCGCCGGCAACGAGGCCAGTGATCTGCTGCCGGTGCGCTCGCCGGCCGTGCTCGCCGCCCACCGCGCCCGGCGTGGATTCTGGACCGTCCTCGACGAGGGCCCGGTCGAGCAGTGCCTGGCCCTGCTGCTCGAACACGACGACGGCGAGTGGTCCGCCCACCACGTCGACGCCGACGCCGGCGTCGAGAACGGCCGCACCGAGGACGGCGAGGCGCTGGCCCACCACGACGGCTGGGTCTACGTCTTCGGCTCCCACTTCGGCTCGAAGGCGGGCCCGCTGCGCCCCCGCCGCGCGTTCGTGGCCCGGTTCCGCGAGGACGACGCCGTCGGCGGCCGGCTGCCCGTGCGGGTGGTGCGCAACCGGTTCCGGCTGCACCGGGCGGTCAACGACGCGCTGGCCGCCGCCGAGCTGGCCACCCTGCCGCCGGGCCGGCGGGTGCGGGAACGGTTCATCGGCGAGACGGTGGCCCGGGGCACCGCCCGCGCGAAGGGCTGGGTGAGCCGGCTCGCCGAGGGCGACCTGCCGCTCAACGTCGAGGCGGCGGCGTTCACCCCGCACGGGACGGTGCTGCTCGGCCTGCGCTTCCCGGTGACCGTCGACGGGGAGCCGATCCTGGTCGAGGTGGCCGGGGTGCCGGAGATGTTCGACGGCGGGGACTGGCCCCGGGCCCTCGGCGCGTACGCCCTGACCGGCGTGACCCCGCCGGGGGCGCTCACCGGCTTCCGTGCGCTCGTGCCGCTGCCCGACGGCGGCTACGCGGCGATCGTCGGCTCGATCGACGCGCTGGGCAAGGGTTCGGTGCTGCTCGACGATCACCCGCAGGGCGGCGACGTCACCTCGCGGCACGTCCGGTTCCGGCTGGAGAAGGCGGCCGGGCACCTCGTGCCGGGCGAGCTGGTGGCGGACCTGGCACCGTTCCACCACGTGGAGGGGCTGGCCGAGGCCGACGGCCGTTGCTGGTACGTCACGGACGAGGACCACCGGGTCGCGCTCTGGATCGACTGACCGGCCGCCCAGAGCCGGGCACCCAGAGCCGGGCGGGCCTCGGCCCGGCCGGGTTGGCGGACGGGGACACCTCTGCGGAGCAAGGGCCGCAGACCCTCGTGGTGCCGCCCGTCCGCCGGATCCTCCCCGGCCCCGGTGGCTCGGGCCGGCGTCTATGACGGACGGCCCGTGCGGGACAACCCAGAGCATGCCGAAGGCCGACCGGGGACGTCGAGGTTTTTCAGCCCACGCTTAAAAGTGGAGATAACTGCCGCCCGGGTACAGTGCGAACGGTCGGCAGTGCCTCCCTCTCTGCCCGCCGCACGGGAGCGACCCAATGCTGAAGATCTATTTCTCGCCCGACGACGTCCTCCGGACCCGGGTGGCCCCGGGCGCGGACCCGCTCTGGGAGCTGATCCTCAGCGTGCACGTGCTCCAGGTCCGCAGCCCGGACCCGCTGACCTCCGGCTGGCGGCGGGGCGTCTCCCGGGAGCTGCGCCGGCTGGTCGGCGCGGAGCCGCTCCGGCTGCTGTTCGCGCTGAACCCGGGGCGGGGCTACTTCCCCGACTTCCTCACCCCGCACGAGGGCCTTCAGGGGCTGACGGAGGGCCTGGAGGCCGTCCGCAGCACCCCCGTGCGGCTGCTGCGCCGCGACATGACCCGGATGGCCGGGGAGCACCCGCTGCCCTCCTCGGCGGCGGCGCTGGCCCGGGGCGAGCCCGAGGTGCTGCGCCACCTGACGGACTCCATGGAGCGGTACCGCGAGCTGGCGCTGAGCCCGTACTGGGCGCACATCCAGGCCGCAATCGAATCGGACCGGATGCGGCGCGCCCGCGCCCTGCTCGACGGGGGCGTCGCGGGGCTGCTCGACAGCTTCCGCCCGCTCGCCCGCTGGGAGTCGGGGGTGTTGGAGATCCACGGCTACCCGGAGAGCCGGGAGCTGCACCTCGACGGCCGGGGCCTGCTGCTGGTGCCGTCGTTCTTCTGCGCCGGCACCCCCGTGGCGCTGGCCGACCCGGACCTGCCGCCGGTGCTCGTCTATCCGGTGGACCGGCTGGGCGGGCTCGTCCCGGCGGAGGTCGGCGGCGGCGCGTCGACCCGGGCCGGCGCCGGGCGGGACGCGCTGGCCGCGCTGCTCGGCCGCACCCGGGCGGCGGTCCTGGAGGCCACCGACGCCGGCTGCACCACCGGCGAGGTGGCCCGCCGGCTGCGCATCTCCCCGGCGGCGGCGAGCCAGCACGCCACCGTGCTGCGCAACGCCGGCCTGCTGGTGAGCCACCGTGACCGCAACACCGTCCTGCACACCCTCACCCCGCTGGGCCGCGCCATCCTCGACGCGTGAGCCCGGCCGGGCGGGCCGCAGCGTCAGCGGGCGGCCCCGCAGCCCCGGCAGGCGGGCCGCAGCCTCAGCGGGCGACTCACGGCGTCAGCAGGCGGGGGGTAGCCCCGGCCCGGGGGCCGGCGGGCCGTTCCGTTCGGCTCAGAGCGCCAGGCAGGCGGCGGCCGTGCTGCCCGGCGGGGGCGGCAGCAGGGTCGACGGGACGCCCTCGGCGGCCAGGGCGGTGCGCAGGCGTTGCAGATCCGCGCCGAGGCGCACCAGGCCGGCCGGGTCGACCGGCGTCGGCGGCTGCCCGAGCACCAGGACGGTGGCCCGCTGCGGCCAGCCGGGCACGGTGGCGACCAGCGCCGCGCGTACCTCGGCGTCGGTGACGGGGGTGAAGGCCGTGCCGGGGGCGACCACGCCGGCCACCGCGGCGATGGCCCGCGCCACCGCCGCCGGGTCGGCGGGGGCCTCGCCGGGGCCGTCGGACAGGGTCGCGGCGGCAGCCAGCCCGGCCGCGCGCGCCTCCGCCGTGCCGAGCGAGAACAGGTCCAGCTCCGCGTCCCGGACCAGCGCCCGCGCGCCGACGCCGTCGTCGGGCGCGGTCGCGGTGAGGTAGCCGCGCACCACGGCCACGGGGACCTGGTCGCACTTGCCCTTGATCAGCTCGCCGGCGCCGGCCAGCTCGTCCACGACCGCCATCTGGGTGAGCTGGAGCTCGTTGCCGTACGGGTCGACCTCGCCCCGGTGGTCGCGGATCGCCGGCATCCCGGCCACCCCGAGCGCCACGTCGGTGAGGCCGTTGCGCCAGGGGCGGCCCATCGTGTCGGTGACGATCACCGCGACGTCCAGGTCGTAGCGCTCGCGCAGCGCCGCCCGCAGGGCCCGCGCCGAGGCGTCCGGGTCCTGCGGGAGCAGCACCAGCCGGGTCTTGTCGACGTTCGAGGCGTCGATGCCGGCCGACGCCATCACGAAGCCGTGGTGGGTCTGCACGATCCGGGTGGCCCCCCGGGTGGCCACCACCCGGGCGGTCTCGGCGGCCAGCGCCTCGTCCCGGGCGGCCAGCCGCTCCGGCCCGTCGGCCGGCACGTCCACCAGCCGCCCCTCCGCCTTGGAGACGATCTTGCTGGTCACCACGAGCACGTCGCCGTCGCGCAGCCACGGCGCGGCGGTGGCGATCAGCGCCGCCAGGTCGTCACCCTCGGTGACGTCGCCGATGCCCAGCACCGGCAGGATCTCCAGCCTCACGCCAGCTCCACCGCCGCCCGCACCATCGCCGCCGTCGCCGCCTCGTCGGTCATCAGCAGCGGGACCGCCCGCACCGGCACGCCCGGCACCACCGTGTCGGCGTCCTCGGGGGCCACCAGCCAGCCGTCCAGCAGCCCGCCGGAGGACCGGCCGCCGTAGAGGCCGCCCACCCCGGCGGCGCTGCACTCGACGCCGAGCACGGCCAGGCAGCGGTCGGCCATCCCGCGCACCGCCGCCCCGCCGACGATCGGGGACACCCCGACCACCGGGGCCGGTCCGGCCGCGAGCGCCTCGCGCAGCCCCGGCACGGCCAGCACCGGGGCGACGCTCACCACCGGGTTGCTCGGCGCGACCAGCACCACGTCGGCGGCGGCGACCGCGTCGAGCACGCCGGGCGCGGGCTTCGCCGCCTCCGCGCCGACGAAGACGAACCGGTGGGTGGGGATGCCGGCGCGGTACCGGATCCACCACTCCTGGAAGTGGATCGCCCGCTGTCCGCCGCCGTCGGGGTCGCTCACCACCACGTGCGTCTCCAGCCGGTCGTCGGTCGCCGGCAGCAGGCGTACGCCGGGCTGCCAGCGCGCCGCCAGCGCCTCGGTGACCGCCGACAGCGGGTACCCGCCGGTGAGCATCGTGGTGCGCACCAGGTGGGTGGCGACGTCCCGGTCGCCGAGCCCGAACCAGGTCGGCTCCGCGCCGTACGCGGCCAGCTCCGACTTCACTGTCCAGGTCTCGTCGGCCCGGCCCCAGCCCCGCTCGGCGTCGGCCCCGCCGCCCAGGGTGTACATGACGCTGTCCAGGTCGGGGCAGACCTTGAGCCCGTGCAGGTAGAGGTCGTCGCCGACGTTGACCACGGCGGTCACCTCGGCGCCCACCTCGCGGGCGTACGCCCGGACGCCGAGCAGGAATCGGGCCCCCCCGATGCCGCCGGCCAGTACGACGATGCGCATGCCGCCCATCCTCCCGCACGCCCCGTGCCGGGGTCGCCGGTGCCCGGGGAGACTAGGCTCACTTCGGCAACTGTCCGTTACCGCCCCGAGGGGGAGTTCGTGACCAGCCCCGCCGAGCCCGCGTCCGGTGACGCGACGCCCGCGTCCCACCCCGCCACCCCGGCCCGTCGCCTCACCGACCCGTTACGCGAGCTGATCGCGCTGGCGCTGCTCGGCGCGAACGCCGTGCTGCTGTTCGTCGGCCTGATCCGGCTGCTCGCCCCGACCGAGTACAGCACCTTCTACAGCCGGGCGGGCAGCGGCTTCTTCTCGTTCGCCGGCCTGGAGGCGGCCGTGCTGCCGGTGCTGGCCGTGCTCCTCGCCACGCACGTCGCCCCGGTGGCGCAGCGGGCGAGGCTGATCGTCCAGGTGGCGCTGGGCGAGTACGCCCTCGCCGCCCTGCTCGCCGCGCTCACCCTGCTGGTCTGGACGGTGGACCGGCTCGCCAAGGCGGAGGTGCTCGACGCCTTCCTCGGCCTGCTGACCCGGGCCGCGTGGCTGGCGATCTTCGCGTCCGGCGCGTTCGTGGTCTTCCGGGTCTGGCGCGCCCTCTACTTCACCCCGAAGCCGAAGCCGGCCCCCGGCATGTACGGCCAGCCGCAGCCGGGCTGGCCGCAGCAGCCCGGTCAGCCGGGTCAGCCCGGTCCGCAGGGCTGGGGCCCGGCGCAGCAGGGCGGTTGGCCGCCCGCCGGGCAGCAGGCCGGCTACCCGGTCGCCGGCCAGCAGCCCGGCCACGCCCCCGCCGGCCAGCCCGGCCAGTACGGGCAGCCGGCCTCGCCGTTCGCCCCGGCGTCCGCGCCCCCGGCCGCCGCCCCGCCGTTCTCCGCCCCGCCGGCGTCCGCGCCCCCGGCCTCCGCGCCGCCGTACCCGGCCCCGCCGCAGTCCGGCCCTCCGTTCACGCCGCCCCCGGCGGGCGCGCAGCCGGCCTCGCCGTTCCCCCCGCCGCAGCCCATGGCGGCGTCCGCGCCGCCGTTCGGGCAGCCGCCGTCGGCCGACCCGACCCAGGCGATCCCGCGTCAGCCCGGCGAGCCGGGCGCGTCGGGCGGCGAGCGCAACCCTGACGCCGAGGCCGACCGCACCCAGCGCTTCCCGCGCGAGGACTGAGCCGCCGTTCGTCGGGTGGGTTCCCTGGCGGGGCACGGCTGCCGGGAGCCCACCCGACGCGTTTCCGACACAGCGGTCACCGTCGCGTGGCCGAGCGTCACTGCCCGAGGGCGGCGCGTGCCACCCCGCCCGCCTCCTTTGCTCTGCACCCGGATACGCAGCACGCTGCGCACCGCGATGCGATCGCCGAACCCCGGCCATCAACGATCCTGCATCGCCGCAGCCCAGCCCCGGTGTTGCGCCCGTGGGTGCAGAGCAAAGGGAGCCCCGGGTGTCTGCCGGGGTGGGTCGGGTGTGACGGACAGTCAGTCCGGGGGAGCCGCCGTGGCCCGCCGCGCGTCCGTCACCGCCCGTGTGCGGTCCGGCCGTCGCGCCGAAGCTGGCCTGGCCAGCGGATCAGGGCCGGCGGCAGGGCGCATAGGCTGGGCGGATGGTTGATCGCACCGAGCCCCGCCCCACCGCGGCCAGCATCGAGCGCGCCCTGCGCCGGGCCGCCTCCGGGCTCGCGCTGGACGTCGACGAGGCCGCCGCGCTGCTCGCCGCCCGGGGCGGCGCCCTCGACGAGCTGCTCCGCGTCGCCGGTGACATCCGCGACGCCGGCCTGCGCGACGCCGGCCGCCCCGGCGTCGTCACGTACTCGAAGAAGGTCTTCGTCCCGCTGACCCGGCTCTGCCGGGACCGCTGCCACTACTGCACCTTCGCCACCGTCCCGCACCGGCTGCCGGCCGCCTTCCTCGACCGGGACGAGGTGCTGGCCATCGCCCGGCAGGGCGCGGCGCAGGGCTGCAAGGAGGCGCTGTTCACCCTCGGCGACCGGCCCGAGGAGCGCTGGCCGGCCGCCCGGGAGTGGCTGGACGCGCGCGGCTACGACTCGACCCTCGACTACCTGCGCGCCTGCGCGGTGGCGGTGCTGGAGGAGACCGGCCTGCTGCCCCACCTCAACCCCGGCGTGCTCTCCTGGTCGGAGCTCCAGCGGCTCAAGCCCGTCGCCCCGAGCATGGGCATGATGCTGGAGACCACCGCGACGCGGCTGTGGTCGGAGCCGGGCGGCCCGCACTTCGGCTCGCCCGACAAGGAGCCGGCGGTGCGGCTGCGGGTGCTCGACGACGCCGGCCGGGTCGGGGTGCCGTTCACCACGGGCATCCTGATCGGCATCGGCGAGACCCCGGCCGAGCGGGTCGACGCGCTCTTCGCGATCCGCCGCGCCCAGCGCGCGTACGGCCATCTCCAGGAGGTGATCGTGCAGAACTTCCGCGCCAAGCCGGACACGGCGATGCGCGGCATGCCCGACGCGGAGCTGCACGACCTGGCCGCCACGGTGGCGGTGGCCCGGGTGCTGCTCGGCCCCGGCGCCCGGATCCAGGCCCCGCCGAACCTGATCGCCGGCGAATACGATCTGCTGCTGCGCGCCGGCATCGACGACTGGGGCGGCGTCTCGCCGGTGACCCCCGACCACGTCAACCCGGAGCGCCCCTGGCCGCAGCTCGACGAGCTGGGCCGGCGCACGGCGGAGGCCGGCTTCACGCTGCGCGAGCGGCTGACGATCTACCCCGAGTACGTCCGGGCCGGCGACCCGTGGCTGGACCCGCGCCTGCTGCCGCACGTGTCCGCGCTGGCCGACCCGGCGACCGGGCTCGCCGTCGAGACGGCCCGCCCGCAGGGCCGCCCCTGGCAGGAGCCGGAGGAGGTGTTCGGCGGCGGGCGGACCGACCTGCACGCCACCATCGACACCACCGGCCGCACCGGCGACCGGCGCGGCGACTTCGACAACGTCTACGGCGACTGGTCGGAGGTGGCCGCGCAGGCCGACGCGAGCCGCGCGACCGCGGGGGCGACCGCAGCGGCGGCGACGACCGGGGACAGCGCCGGGGACGCCGAGCTGCGGGCCGGGCTGCGGCTGGCCGCCGACGACCCGGCGGCGCTGCTGACGCCGGCCCACGAGGCGAAGGCGCTCGCCCTGTTCGCCGCCGACGGGCCGGCGCTGGACGCGCTGTGCCGCATCGCGGACGACGTGCGCCGCGACACCGTCGGCGACGACGTCACCTACGTCGTCAACCGCAACATCAACTTCAGCAACGTCTGCTACGTCGGCTGCCGGTTCTGCGCGTTCGCCCAGCGGGAGCGCGACGCCGACGCCTACCGGCTCTCCGTCGACCAGGTGGCCGACCGGGCCGAGGAGGCGTGGGCCGCCGGCGCGACGGAGGTCTGCCTCCAGGGCGGCATCGACCCGAAGCTGCCGGTCACCGGCTACGCGGACCTGATCCGGGCGATCAAGGCCCGGGTGCCGGGGATGCACGTGCACGCCTTCTCCCCGATGGAGATCGTCACGGCGGCGGCGAAGGCCGGCGTGCCGGTGCGGGAGTGGCTTACCGGGCTGCGCGAGGCCGGCCTCGACACCATCCCGGGCACCGCCGCCGAGATCCTCGACGACGAGGTGCGCTGGGTGCTCACCAAGGGCAAGCTGCCGGCCGCCGCCTGGGTCGAGGTGGTCTCGACGGCCCACGAGCTCGGCATCCGGTCCAGCTCCACCATGATGTACGGCCACGTCGACCACCCCGGGCAGTGGCTGGCCCACTTCCGGGTGTTGGCCGGGGTGCAGGACCGCACCGGCGGGTTCACCGAGTTCGTGGCGCTGCCGTTCGTGCACACCAACGCCCCGATCTACCTCGCCGGCATCGCCCGGCCCGGCCCGACGTGGCGGGAGAACCGGGCGGTGCACGCGATGGCCCGGCTGCTGCTGCACGGCCGGATCGACAACATCCAGTGCTCCTGGGTGAAGCTCGGCGACGCCGGGACGGCGGCGATGCTCAACGGCGGCTGCAACGACCTGGGCGGCACGCTGATGGAGGAGACGATCTCGCGGATGGCCGGCTCGGGCAACGGCTCGGCGCGCACCGAGGAGCAGTTGCGGGCCATCGCGGCGCGGGCCGGACGACCGGCGCGTAAGCGGACGACCGCGTACGGTCACCTCCGGCCGTAGCGTCGAACCTTTCCGGCGTGCGGGCCGTACCACTGCCTGCCGGCGGCGGCTGAGGCCAGAGCCGCGGCCGGCGGCCCCCTGCGGGCCCGGCGGTCGGCCGGCCCCGCCTTTCGTCACCGCGGGCGCGGACGCGCCGCGCGCCGGAAAGGTTGCCCATGTCCAGTGATCAGCGGAAGCGGCGTTGGCCGCGACTGACCCGCCGGCAGACGTTGACCGCCGCGGCGAGTGCCACCCTCGGGGCCGCCGCGCTCACCGTGCCCGGGTTGTCCGCGGCGCAGAACTCCCCGTCGTCCGGCGGGAAGAAGGACGAGCCCATCGTCGTGCACCTGCGCGGCGGCGACGCGATGGACGTCTTCGTCGGCACGTCCCGCATCGAGGTACGCGACCGCGGCCTGGCGGACCGGCTGCGGCGCGCCGCCGGCAAGCGCTGACACCGGCCCGGTCCCGTTTCCCCGGCGCGGGCTCCCGGCGCCGGCCCCCTCCACTCTTCCCCTGATCGCTTGCTGCCCAGTGAGGTTGGTCCGCCATGTCTTCCCACCGCGAGGCCCCGGAGATCGCGAAGGATCCGGTCGCCGACAGCTCCGACCTGTACGCGTTCGTCAGCCCCGACCGTCCCGACTCGGTCACGCTGATCGCCAACTACGTGCCGTTGCAGCTCCCCTCCGGCGGCCCGAACTTCTTCGAGTTCGGCGACGACGTGCGGTACGAGATCCATATCGACAACGACGGCGACGGCAAGCCGGACGTCACCTACCGGTTCGAATTCACCACCGAGATCACGAACCCGAACAGCTTTCTCTACAACACCGGGCCGATCGAGTCGCTGGACAGCAAGAACTGGAACCGCAAGCAGTTCTACTCGCTGACCCGCATCGCCGACGGCAAGGAGCACCGGCTGGCCAACAAGCTGGCCTGCCCGCCGTGCAACGTCGGCCCGCTGTCCACCCCGAACTACGCGGCCCTGGCCCGGCAGGCCACGTTCAGCCTGTCGACGGGGGAGAAGGTCTTCGCCGGGCAGCGCGCCGACGGGTTCTTCGTGGACCTGGGGGCGATCTTCGACCTGGGCACCCTGCGGCCGTTCCAGCAGTTGCACGTGGCCGGCAAGAAGCTGTTCAAGGCCGAGGGGGAGCCGGTCAACGCCACCGACCGGATGAACGTGCACACCCTCGCCGTGCAGGTGCCGCTGAGCCGGGTGCGCCGCCGGGCCAACCGGTACGGCACGCACGACCGCGCCTCGGTCATCGGCGTGTGGACGTCGGCGTCGCGGCAGCAGGCGCGGATCCTCGGCAACGGCTCGGCGAAGGACACCTCCACCGGCCCGTTCGTGCAGGTGTCACGGCTCGGCAACCCGTTGTTCAACGAGGTCATCGTGCCGATGTCCAAGAAGGACGAGTGGAACACGCTGCCGCCCACGGAGGACAAGCGGTTCGCGAAGTTCGTCGAGCAGCCGGAGCTGGCCGCCCTGCTCCCGGTGCTCTACCCGGGCGTGTTCCCCAAGCTGGACGCGCTGAACAAGACGAAGAAGGCCCGCGCGGACCTGCTGGCGATCCTGCTCACCGGCATCCCGGCCGGGCTGATCCAGGGCTTCTCCAACAACACCGGCGACGTGCAGGCCGACATGCTGCGGCTGAACACGGCCATCCGGCCCAGCGCCAAGCCGGACCGGTTCGGGGTGCTCGGCGGGGACCTGGCGGGCTTCCCGAACGGGCGGCGGGTCGCCGACGACGTGGTCAGCATCGCGCTGCGGGCCATCGCCGGGGTCACCGTGCCGCTGGTCGACAAGGGGTTCACCCCGGACGCGGCGGCCGGCGCGGTCACCCCGGGCCTGAGCGCCGCCGACGTGACGGCCCCGTTCCTGCGCAACTTCCCCTTCCTCGGCACGCCGTACGACGGGTTCAACAACCCGCCGGCGTCGTCCTGACCCGGACGGAGCGGACCGATGCACGCCCACCATCATCACCACGCGTACGGGCCGACGGAGACCGGCACCGTCGTCCTCGATCTGGGTGGCGACACGGGTGCCCTGATCATCTACACCGGCCGGCAGCTGCACGGCCGGGAGATCGAGATCAGTCGGGTCGACGACGCGGACGCGCCGCGCACCCACGTCGCGGTGCGTGAGCGCATCGTGCAGGACGGCACCTTCCACAGTGCCGTCTACCCCGATCTTGCCGCGGGGCTCTATACCGTCTGGTGGGATGAGGACACACCCGCCGGGACGGTCACCGTGACCGGGGGGACGGTCGCGGAGTTCACCTGGCCCACCAGCGCACCTTCGGTGGCGATCTGACCCACCGCTCAGCTCCTACCGCTGCGCCCCGTCCATCATGTGGACGGGGCGCTGTCGGCGTTGCGGGCGCGATGGCCAGTCTCGGCCAAGTCGCGTTAACCTGTGCCCCACCAAGATCAGCATCGCGTCGTAGCCCCGCCCCCGAGGCCGCGCCGACGGCTTCGCCGGAGCCGCCCGGCGGGCCGCCGCGGCAAGAAAACTCGGGCAACTCGCCGGGGAGGGCGTTACTCGTCCGGGGTCTGAATCGATAGGGCAGGTTGCGAGGCCGGACGGCCGCAAGGGCCGTCCACGGCGTGTCGGGAGGGCGACTCCATTATCAAGTTCGGCTTGACGGCGCACGCATTACACGCGTGTAATTTGAATGGGGTTGTTCGCACGGAACGCAACAAATGGGGACCGGACGGACACGCACGCCTTTCGCGTGGGGGGTTGCAGCGGCGACGACGCCGGTGCGCGACAAGGAGGCATCTTTAGATGGACGGCCAGCTTGAGGTGGCCGACCTGCTCGGGAACGCGCCGGAGTGGCAGGAGCAGGCACTCTGCTCCCAGACCGACCCGGAGGCGTTCTTCCCCGAGAAGGGCGGCTCGACCCGCGAGGCGAAGCGGATCTGCTCGCGGTGCGAGGTCAAGACCGAATGCCTGGAATACGCTCTCGGCCACGACGAGCGGTTCGGGATCTGGGGTGGGCTCTCGGAACGGGAGCGGCGCAAGCTCAAGCGGCGGGCCGCCTGAGCGTCGCCGGGCCGGGGCGGTGGGGGCCGCCCGGCCCGGGCGTCCGGAGCGCGTGTCGGGGGGCGCGCGCCGGGGCGCAGCGGCGCTTCCGGCCGGGGCGGGCCGGGTGCGCCCGGAAAGCCGGGCCGGCCTAGGCCAGCTCGTCCGGGTCGACGCCCAGCAGGTTCGCCACCTGCTCGATGATCACGTCGTGCACCAGGTCGGCCAGGTCCTCGCGGTCCATGGCCCGGAACTCCAGCGGCCGGCGGTAGAGCACGATCCGGGGCGGGACCTCCTGCCGGCCGGGACGCCCCGGCAACAGCCGGGCCAGCGGCACCTCGCCGTCCTCCAGCACGTCGGAGTCGTAGACGTTCAGGTCCGGCGGCACGTCCTCCACCGCGAACTCCACGCCGGCCAGCTCCTTGGCGAACCGCCGCTCCAGGGTCTCGACCGTGTCGAGCACCAGGTCGTCGAAGACCTCGGCCTTGGTCCGGGCCAGCGGCACGGTCGCCGGCACCAGCCGCCCGCGCAGGCCGCGCCCGTGCCGGTCCCGGTGGGCGCGCCGGCCGGGGCCGGGGCGGCGGTGTTCCGGACTGGTCATGACGCACAGGGTAGCCCGCCGAGTCGCCCCGCCCACGGCTGTGCGGCTGTCGCGGCGCGCCGACCCGCCCGTCACCGCCCGACGCGTCGGATGTTGCGAATTGTGATCTCGATGACGGGCGTGTCGCAACGCGAACCGGTGCGCCGGACCCGGTAATGGAGATACCCTCCCGCCGTGAGGTCACCACGGCGCTGCTCAAGAAACGGCTGCCCCCGGCAAGCGGTCGCCACATTGACCTATGTCTACAACGAGTCGACGGCCGTGGTCGGGCCCCTCGCGGCCTTCGCCGAGCCGCACACGTACGACCTCTGCGAGCCCCACGCGCGCAGCCTGACGGCCCCCCGGGGCTGGAACGTGGTCCGCCACGAGGGCGAGTTCGAGCCCCCGCCGCCCAGCGCCGACGACCTCGTCGCCCTCGCCGAGGCCGTCCGCGAGGCCGCCCGGCCCGCGCCGCCCCGCCCGCCGAGCGACGACCAGGGCGGCGCACCGCAACACCACCACAACCCGCAGACGGGCCGCCGCGGCCACCTGCGGGTGATCCCGCCGAACCACTGACCGCCGGTCGCACCGCGCACGCCGTCAGCGTGGGGCCCGGCCCGCTCAGTGGCCCAGGAAGCGCTGGAACACGGCGGCCCGCCGGGCCGGCCGGCCCGTGCGCAGCTCCGCCCGGTCGGCCGAGAGCATCACCCGCAGGCCCGCGTTCACGGCCAGCCAGCGCAGCGGCTCCGGCTCCCAGCGCGGCGAGCGGTGCCCCACCCACGGCAGGTCGGTCAGGTCGCTGTCCGCGCCGAGGATCAGATCGGCGAGGGTACGCCCGGCGAGGTTCGTCGTCGCCACCCCGTCGCCGACGTACCCGCCGGCCCAGGCCAGCCCGCTCGCCCGGTCCAGCCCCACCGAGGCCGACCAGTCACGGGCCACGCCCAGCGGGCCGCCCCAGGTGTGCGTCACCGGCACCTGCGGCCCGAGCGCCGGGAACAGCTCGCCCAGCGTCCGGCGCAGCGCGGCGAAGACCCGGGGCTCCCGGTCGAACTCGGGCCGCACCCGGGACCCGAAATGGTAGGGCGCGCCCCGCCCACCGAACGCCAGCCGCCCGTCGGCCGTGCGCTGCCCGTAGATGATCACGTGGCGGTGGTCGGAGAACGTCTCCCGCCCGGCGAGCCCGATCCGCGCCCACGTCTCCTCGGGCAGCGGCGGGGTCGCCACCATCAGCGAGTAGACCGGCGCGACGCTCCGCCGCTGCCCGGGCAGCCCCGGCGTGTACCCCTCGGTCGCCCGCACCACCACCGGCGCGCGGACCGTCCCGGCCGGGGTCACGGCCGCACCGGCCCGGATCGCGGTCACCGGCGTCCGCTCGTGGACGGTCACCCCCCGGCGCTCGACCGCCCGGGCCAGCCCGCGCGCCAGCCGGGCCGGGTGCACCACGGCGCAGTGCGGGGTGTACGTCCCGCCGCGTACCCCGTCGGCGGCGCAGCGGGCGGCGGCCTCGGCCGCGTCGAGCAGCACCAGGTCGTCGGCGGTCAGGCCGTGCGCGTGGGCCTGCGCCACCTCCGCGCGGGCCCGGCCGAGCTGGGCCGCGCTGCGGGCCAGCGTCACCGTCCCGCCGAGGTGCCAGTCGCAGTCGATGCCCTCGGCGGCGGCCACCCGGCCCACCTCGCGGACGGTGGCCTGCATGGCCCGCTGCATCCGCAGCGCCGCGTCGCGGCCGTGCCGACGGGCCAGCGCCGGCAGCGAGGTCGGGAACAGCGCCGAACACCAGCCACCGTTGCGCCCCGACGCGCCGTACCCGGCGATCTCGGCCTCCAGCACCGTGATCCGCAGCGCCGGGTCGGCGAGCGCGAGGTAGTACGCCGTCCACAGCCCGGTGTACCCGGCCCCGACGATCACGACGTCCGCGTCGGCGTCCCCGCCCAGCGGCGGACGGGGCGTCAACGGTTCGTCCACGGTGGACAACCAGTACGACAGCTCCTGGTAGCGCATGAGCCGAACCTGTTCGCGGCGGCTGCGCTACAGCCGGGTCCACGCCTCGGTGAGCACCGCGCGCAGGATCTGCTCCATCTCGTCGAACTGCTGCTGCTCGGCGATCAGCGGCGGGGCGAGCTGCACGACGGGGTCGCCCCGGTCGTCGGCCCGGCAGTAGAGCCCGGCGGCGAACAGCGCGGTGGAGAGGAACCCGCGCAGCAGCCGCTCCGACTCCGCCTCGTTGAACGTCGCCCGGGTCGCCTTGTCCTTCACCAGCTCGATGCCGTAGAAGTAGCCGTCGCCCCGGATGTCGCCGACGATCGGCAGGTCGTGCAGCTTCTCCAGGGTGGCGCGGAAGGCGTCCTCGTTGGCCCGGACGTGCCCGATCAGGTCCTCCCGGGTGAACACCTCCAGGTTGGCCAGGGCCACCGCGCAGGAGACCGGGTGGCCGCCGAAGGTCACCCCGTGGGCGAACATGCCCGTCTCGGTGAGGAACGGCTCCATCAGCCGGTCGCTGGCGATCATCGCGCCGAGCGGGGCGTACCCGGAGGTGATGCCCTTCGCGGTGGTGATGATGTCCGGCCGGTAGCCGTAGCGGACCGCGCCGAAGTATTCGCCGAGCCGCCCCCACGAGCAGATCACCTCGTCGGAGACGAGCAGCACGTCGTACGCGTCGCAGATCTCGCGGACCCGCTCGAAGTAGCCGGGCGGCGGCGGGAAGCAGCCGCCGGAGTTCTGCACCGGCTCCAGGAAGACGGCCGCGACCGTGTCCGGCCCCTCCCGCTCGATGGCCCGCCGGATCTCCTCGGCCGCCCACCGGCCGAACGCCTCGGGCGAGTCGCCGTGCTCCGGGGCCCGGTAGAAGTTCGTGTTCGGCACCTTCACCGCGCCCGGCACCAGCGGCTCGAAGTCGGTCTTGATGCCCGGGAGCCCCGTGATCGACAGCGCGCCCATCGACGTGCCGTGGTACGCGAGGTAACGGCTCACGACCTTGTGCTTGTTGGGCTTGCCGGTCCGCTTGAAGTAGGCCCGGGCCAGCTTCCACGCCGACTCGACGGCCTCGGAGCCGCCGGTGGTGAAGAAGACCCGGTTCAGGCCGGCGGGGGTCAGCGAGGCGATCTTCTCGGCCAGCTCCACGGCCTTCGGGTGCGCGTACGACCACAGCGGGAAGTAGGCCAGCTCGCCGGCCTGCTTCGCGGCGGCCTCGGCCAGCTCGGTGCGCCCGTGGCCGGCGTTGACGACGAAGAGGCCGGCCAGCCCGTCCAGGTAACGGCGGCCCTGCGAGTCCCACACGTACGCGCCCTCGCCGCGCACGATCGTCGGCACCTCGCCTGCGGAGTAGCTGGCCATCCGGGTGAAGTGCATCCAGAGGTGGTCGGTGGCGTTGGCCATGTCAGCCCCATCGGGTCTCGGGCCGGTCAGGGGTGACACCGGCCGCTCTGCCCACGGTTATCCCACAGCCGCACGCCGAAAGGCAAGTGGTATCGGTGGCCCTTGGCTCCCTGGGCAACGGATTCGGCGCGCTGTGACGCTGTCGGCAACGGAATCCGCATCGTGATTGATCTCTCGCATCTCCCGGCTGCGCGGACGGCCGGGTGCGGGCACGCGGTGGGCCCTAGGGAGCTGAGTCACCAACGACATCACCCGCCCCCGACCGCACCTCCCGCAGCGTCCCCGCATCCCCGCCACTCCCGCCGCATCCCCACGCCGCCAACCCTCGGCCACCACCCCAGTCGCCCCCGCCGCATCCCCCGCCACCCCGCCCGCCCCCACGCCGCTTCCCAGGCACCTCGCCCGCCGCGATCCGGCCGCCCGAACGCAGATCTTGGAGCGAAACGGCCCCTCCAGGGGCCGGAATCTTCCAAGATTCACCCGTCCCCGCCCCCTCCCCGCTGAGCCTCTGCCCCCCGCCCCGCTCAGGCCCCCGCCCTCTCCCGTTCCCGTCCATGCCCTGCCCCCGCGCACGTCCCCGGACCGTGGGGCTGGGGCTGGGGTGAGTCATCTACGACATCAGCTCCCTAAGGGATGTCTCGTAACTCGGTGATGGCTGCTGGTCAACGGTGTCGGTGTCATCCGAGCAGGATGATGTTGTGGAGGTGGGCGATGCCGGAAGCGGTGTCGGTCAATGTGCTGGCGGCGCGTCGGTAGTCCCGGAGGATCTTGAAGGTCTTCATGCGGGCCAGGGCGTGTTCGACCTGCGCCCGGATCGTGCGGTGTTGCTTGTTCAGGTCCTTCTTCCAGTCGGGTAGTTCGGTGCCGTCGGTGGGTTTGCGGTACGGGATGATCACCTCGGGGTTGCCGCGGTAGGCGCCGTCGGCCATGACGGGCCGTCCGGCCAGTTTCTGGTCGATGCCGGAGGTGCGGTAGGCGATGGTGTCGTTGCGGTTGCCCGGCTGCGGGTCACCCAAGGCGACGACCAGGCGGGTGTGGGCGTCGATGGCGACCTGCAGGTTCGTCGAGTAGCGGTAGTTCTTGCTCGGGGCGGCCAGCCGGTGGTCCCGGGTCGGGACCAGGGTGCCGTCGACGATGGCGATCTGTTCGATCCGGCGTCGGCGGACCGGGGCCAGGGCGAGTAGGGGGCCGAGGGTGTCGATGACCCGGTGGGCGGCGGAGTGCGACACCCCGAACAGCGGGCCGATCTGCCGCATGGTCAGGTTCGTGCGCCAGTACGTGGCGACCAGCAGTACCCGGTCGGCGAGGTCGAGGGACCACTGCCGGCCCGGCCGCCCGTCGGCGATGGCGTCCCCGCCACGTTCGGCGACCAGCCTGACCAGCCTGCGGAACTGGGCGGGCTGCAGCCCGGTGAACGGGAAGATCCACTCCGGGCGAGCCGCCGTGATCACCTGCACCACAACATGATCCACCATGGACCCACCACCGAGTTGCGAGACATCCCTTAGTGGCGCGAGGGACCTTTCGCCCCGCCGGGCGGGCGCCCCTGCGGCCGCCCGGCCACCCGTCCGCCTACCGGCCAGGCCCGGCTACCCGGCCCGGCTGGCCAGGCAGGCGGGTGGGCAGTCCGGCGGGCGGGGGTCGGGCGGCCGGCCAGGCCGGATCGGGGCGGGTGGGTAAGGGCGGGGCCGGTAGTCCGGTGGGTGGTGGACGTTGTCGGGGCATCCGGCGGGCGTTCGACACCATCTCGAATGCGCGCGAGACGTGCGGAACAGGTCCCGCCGCCACCTGCCGTTTCGGGCCCACCGTCGGCACCCTGCGTCGCTATGGTGCCCACTACACGTGACCGCGACAGGAGGCTCGATGGGCAACGAGACGCTGCGGGTGGCGATGGCCGCCGTGGGGGAGACCGCCGATTCGCTGGCGGGCAAGGTCCGGGTCGATCCGAAGACGGCCGGCCGGTGGGTGTCGCAGGGGCGCATCCCGCACGCGCGCACCCGGTTGGCGGTGGCCAAGGTGCTCGGCCGGGAGGCCGCCGAGCTGTGGCCGGAGCCGTTCCGCCGCCGGGACCTGCCCTGGTTCCGCAAGTGGGCCGAGCTGGAGCAGGTCGCCATCTCGATCCGTTCCTACCAGCCGTTGCTGGTGCCGGGGCTGCTCCAGACCGAGGCGTACGCGCGGGCGGTCCTCAACACCGGCGGGCTGCTGCCGCCGGCCGAGGTGGAGCGGATCGTCGCCGGCCGGCTCGACCGGCAGGCGATCCTCGACGCCGAGGCCCCGCCGCGACTCGTCGCGGTGATCGACGAGGTGGTGCTGCGCCGGGTGGTCGGCGACCGGGCGGTGATGGCCGGGCAGGTCGCCCACCTCGCGGCGCTGGCCGGGCGGGACCACGTGCAGGTGCGGGTGATCCCGGCCGAGAGCCCGTGGCACACCGGGCTGGCCGGGCCGTTCGTCCTCGCCGGTCTGCCCGACGGGGCAGAGTTGGCTTATATCGACAACCAGCTACGCGGTCAGGTCGTCAGCGACCCGGTCGACGTTGCTAGCCTGGGGCGCAGGTGGGAGAGCGTCACCGGCGAGGCGCTGCCCCGCCGCCAGTCGATCGAGCTGATCAGGGAGGTGGCGACGACGTGGAGCTGACCGACGCGCCGACGGACGCACCCATGGGCGCGCTGGCCGGTGCCCGGTGGCGCACCGCGACCCGAAGCAGCAACAACGGCGGCGACTGCGTCGAGGTGGCCGACAACCTGCCCGGCCGGGTGCTGGTGCGCGACAGCAAGGACCGCGACGGCGGCACCCTCAGCTTCGCGCCGGCCGCCTGGCGGGCCTTCGTCGGGCAGGCTCAGGCGGTGCCCCAGCTGTAGGTCTGCTTGCGCAGCTTGAGATAGACGAACGCCTCGGTGGCGAGCACCCCGTCGACGGCGCGCAGCCGTTGCAGGATCTCCAGCAGGTGCGCGTCGTTGCGGCACACCACCTCGGCGAGCAGGTCGAACGACCCGGCGGTGATGACCACGTAGTCGACCTCCTCGAACTCGGCGAGCCGGTCGGCCACCGTCTCCAGGTCCCCGTCGGTGCGCAGGCCGATCATGGCCTGCCGGGGGAAGCCGAGTTGGAGCGGGTCCGTGACCGCGACGATCTGCATCACCCCGGCGTCGAGCAGCCGCTGCACCCGCTGGCGCACCGCCGCCTCGGAGAGGCCGACGGCCTTGCCGATCGTCGCGTACGGCCGGCGGCCGTCCTCCTGGAGCTGCTCGATGATCTGCTTGGCGACGTCGTCCAGCAGAGCGTGACTGGCACCTTCACGCACAGCGACGCGCCGACCCCCGCCGCCGCCGCTCTCCTGCTGTCGGATGGCCATCGTCAGCTCCCCATGTCCGGTTCTCCACCGGGATCGTAATGCCCTGGCGCAGTCTGGCGTAATTCGTGGTGCATTGCTATGCCCGCAACGGAATCCCTTGTGAGGCAGGTCAGCTCATGTCAGGATCAGTCGTCCATCGCCTGAAGACCCTCCCGCCGTCGGGCCTCCCCCGTCCCGCCCGCCGACGATGACCCCCTAGGAGTCGTCACATGCGAACTCCCCTCCGGCCGCTCACTCGGCGTGGTCTGCTCACCGGCACCCTCGGCTCGGCCGCGATGCTCGCCACGGCGGGCGCGCTCGCCGGCTGCGGCACCAAGGGCGCCGTGCAGACCGAGGCCGGCTGCGTCAGCGACGACCTCTCCGGCACGGAGAAGAAGCTGGCGTTCTCGAACTGGCCGCAGTACATGGACGTCGACGAGAAGGACGAATCCAAGCGCCCCAGCCTGGACGCGTTCGTCGCGAAGAGCGGCATCCAGGTCACCTACACCGAGGACATCAACGACAACAACGAGTTCTTCGGCAAGGTGCAGAACCAGCTCGCGGCCTGTCAGGGCACCGGGCGGGACATCATCGTGCTCACCGACTGGATGGCCGCCCGGATGATCCGGCTCGGCTGGATCCAGAAGCTCGACCCGGCGAAGATGCCCAACGTGGCGGCGAACCTGCTGCCGTCGCTGCTCAACCGTTCCTTCGACCCGGACAACCGCATCGCCATCCCGTGGCAGTCCGGCCTGGCCGGTCTCGCGTACAACGGGTCGGTCACCAAGGAGATCCGCACCGTCGACGAGCTGCTGACCCGGCCCGACCTCAAGGGCAAGGTCACCGCACTGTCGGAGATGCGCGACACGATGGGCCTGCTCATACAGTCCAACGGACACGACCCGGCGAACTTCACCACCGCCCAGTTCGACGACGCGCTCAACAAGCTCAAGCGGGCCGTCGACTCCAAGCAGATCCGCAGGTTCACCGGCAACGACTACGCCCCCGACCTCGCCAAGGGCGACATCGCGGCGTGCATCGGCTGGTCCGGCGACGTCATCCAGCTCTCCGGGGAGAACGACAAGATCAAGTTTGTCGCGCCCGACTCCGGCGTGATGCTCTTCAGCGACAACATGATGGTGCCCAACAAGGCCACCCACAAGGCGAACGCCGAAGAGCTGATCAACTACTACTACGAGCCGGCCGTCGCCGCGAAGCTCGCCGCGTACGTCAACTACATCTGCCCCGTGCAGGGCGCGAAGGCCGAGATGGAGAAGATCGACCCGGAGTTGGCCGCCAACCCGCTGATCTTCCCCGACGAGGCGCTGCTGTCGAGGTCCAAGGTGTTCATGGCCCTGGACGAGAAGCAGGAGAAGGAGTTCGAGGGCAAGTTCCAGCAGGTCATCGGGGCGTGACGGGGATGAGCGCGAAGACGACGGGACACGACGCGCCGGCCGGCGACCTGCGGCTGGTCAACCTGACCAAGAGGTTCGGCATCTTCACCGCGGTCGACGACCTCGGCCTGACCATCCCGCAGGGCTCGTTCTTCGCCCTGCTCGGGGCGTCCGGGTGCGGCAAGACCACCACCCTGCGCATGATCGCCGGCCTGGAGCAGCCGACGAGCGGGCAGGTGCTCCTCGGCGACCGGGACATCGCCCGGCTGCGCCCGTACAAGCGGCCGGTCAACACCGTGTTCCAGAGCTACGCGCTCTTCCCGCACCTCGACATCTTCGACAACGTGGCGTTCGGGCTGCGCCGGCGCGGCATCCGCTCGGTCGACGACGAGGTCATGCGGATGCTCGCCCTGGTGCAGCTCGACGACTTCGGCCACCGCCGGCCCGCCCAGCTCTCCGGCGGGCAGCAGCAGCGCGTCGCGCTCGCCCGGGCGCTGATCAACCGGCCGCAGGTGCTGCTGCTCGACGAGCCGCTCGGCGCGCTCGACCTGAAGCTGCGCCGGCAGATGCAGATCGAGCTCAAGCGCATCCAGACCGAGGTCGGCATCACCTTCGTGCACGTCACCCACGACCAGGAGGAGGCCATGACCATGGCCGACACCGTCGCGGTGATGAACGCCGGGAGGATCGAGCAGCTCGGCGCGCCCGCCGACATCTACGAGTACCCGGCCACCGCCTTCGTGGCGAACTTCCTCGGCCAGTCCAACCTGCTCGCCGCCGAGGCCGCCGGGCCCGCCGGGTCCGACGTGCCGGTCACCGCCCACGGCGCGCGCTACTCCGTGCCCGCCGGCCGCGCCCGCGTCGCGTCCGGCCCGGTCTACCTGGGGGTACGTCCCGAGAAGCTGCACCTCGTCGACGCCGCCGACCGGGTCCCCGCCGGCCACCAGTACGTGACCGGGGTGGTCACCGACGCCTCGTACGTGGGGGTCAGCACCCAGTATCTGGTGCGCACCGGCTGGGGCAGCGAACTGACCGCGTTCGCGGCCAACAGCGGCCTCGGCGGCCGGGTGCCCGTCGGCGCGTCCGTGGTGGCGCACTGGGACCCCCGGCACGCGTTCCTGCTGCCCCGCCCGCCCGGCGCGGACGACGCCACCGCCGGTCTGTTCGACGAGCCGGTGGGTGCGTCCTCGTGACCGCGCTGGCCCACGTTCCCACGTCGACGGGGCAACCCGCGACGCCCCCGCCGCCGCCCCGGGGCGGGCGGCACCGGCTGCTGCCGTACCTGCTGCTCCTGCCCGGCGCGGCCTGGCTGCTGCTGTTCTTCGCCGTGCCGCTGTTCCAGCTCGCCGCCGCGAGCCTCTACGACCCCGCCGGCTCGCTCTCCACCGGGTACGCGCTGACCTGGGCGTTCGGCAACTACCCGGACGCGGTGCAGGCGTACTGGCCGCAGCTCGGCCGGTCGTTCCTCTACGCCGGCATCGCGCTCGTGCTGGGCCTGCTGATGGGCTACCCGCTGGCGTACGCGATCGCCCAGAAGGCCGGCCGGTGGAAGAACCTGCTGCTGGTCTGCGTCGTCGCCCCCATGTTCACCAGCTTCCTGGTGCGCACCCTGGCGTGGAAGACGATCCTGTCGGACAACGGCGCTCTGGTCGGGCTGCTGCGCGACGTGCACCTGCTCGGCCCCGACGGCCGGCTGCTCGCCACCCCCGTCGCGGTGGTGCTCGGGCTGACGTACAACTTCCTGCCCTTCCTGGTGCTGCCGCTGTACGCGAGCCTGGAGCGGCTCGACTACCGGCTGCTGGAGGCGGCCGGCGACCTGTACGCGAGCCCGGTGCAGACGTTCCGCCGGGTGACCCTGCCGCTGTCGATGCCCGGCCTGATCGCCGGCACGCTGCTGTTCTTCATTCCGGCCACCGGCGACTACATCAACGCCGAGCTGCTCGGCACGCCCAACGAGTACATGGTCGGCAACGTCATCGACTCGGCGTTCCTGGTCCGGCTGGACTACCCGCAGGGCGCGGCCCTGTCGTTCCTGCTGATGGCGGCGATCCTCGCGGTGGTCTTCGTCTACCTGCGCCGCGCCGGCACGGAGGAGGTGCTGTGAGATTCTCCCGCTGGCTCGCCGACCACTGGGTGATGGGCGTCGCCCTGCTCGTCCTCGGCTACCTGTCGCTGCCCATCGCCGTGGTCGCCGCCCTGTCGTTCAACCGCCCGTCGAGCCGCCTGTCGTACGACTTCAACGAGTTCACCCTCGACAACTGGCGGCAGCCCTGCGCCACCTCCGACATGTGCGACGCGGTGGTGCGCAGCGTGCAGATCGGCTTCATCGCCACCGTCGTCGCCACCGTGCTCGGCACGCTGATGGCGTTCGCGCTGGTGCGGCACCGGTTCACCGGCCGCTCCGGGATCAACGTGCTGATCTTCCTGCCGATGGCCACCCCCGAGCTGGTCATGGGCACCTCGCTGCTGGCCCTGTTCGTCTCCGCCGGGGTGCCGCAGGGCTTCTGGACCGTCGTCATCGCGCACGTCATGTTCTGCGTGTCGTTCGTGGTCGTCACCGTCAAGGCCCGGCTCGCCGGCATGGACCGCCGGCTGGAGGAGGCCGCCGCCGACCTGTACGCGAGCCCGTGGCAGACGTTCCGCCTGGTCACCCTGCCGCTGGTGCTCCCCGGCATCGTGGCCGCCGCGCTGCTGGCGTTCTCGCTCAGCTTCGACGACTTCATCATCACCAACTTCAACGCCGGCACCACCGTCACGTTCCCCATGTACGTCTGGGGTGCCGCCCAGCGGGGCATCCCGCCGCAGGTCAACGTCATCGGCACGGCCATGTTCGCCGTCGCGCTGCTGCTCGTCGGGCTCAGCTCGCTGCGCGGGCGGCGGGCCCGCCGGCACACCCTCCCGGTCGCCCCGGCGACCGGCGGGCGGGCGAAGGGCCCGTCATGATCCTCCCGCATACCGGCCGGGCGCTCGCCGACGCGACGCCCGTACCGTACTGGCTCGACCGGCCCGGACGCCCCGACCCGCTGCCCCCGCTGACCGGCGCGCACACCGCCGACCTGCTGGTGATCGGCGGCGGGTACGGGGGGCTCTGGGCCGCCCTGCTGGCCAAGCAGGCCGACCCCGGCACCGACGTGCTGCTCGTCGACGCCGGCACCTGCGGCTGGGCCGCGTCGGGGCGCAACGGCGGGTTCTGCTCCGCCTCGCTCACCCACGGCCTCGCCAACGGCGTCGCCCGGTTCCCCGGCGAGGTCGCCGAGCTGGAACGCCTCGGCCGGGAGAACCTCGCCGCGATCGCCGCCACCGTCGACGCGTACGGCATCGACTGCGACTTCGAGCGCACCGGCGAGCTGGCCGTGGCGGTGCGGCCGTACCAGCTCGACGGGCTCGCCGAGGACGCGGAGCTGGCCCGCGGCTTCGGCCACGACGTGCGGCTGCTCGGCCGCGACGAGGTGCGCGCCGAGGTCGACTCGCCGACGTACCTCGGCGGGATGTGGGACCGTGACCGGGTGGCCATGCTCGACCCGGCGAAGCTCGCCTGGGGCCTGCGCCGCGCCTGCCTCGACCTGGGCGTCCGGATCCACGAGCACACCCGGGTCACCGGGCTGCGCGGCGACGCCGCCGCCGTGGCCGCCAGCACAGCCGGCGGCGTCGAGCAGGCCCCCGGCGTCGTGCGTGCCCGCCGGGTCGTGCTCACCACCAACGCGTTCCCGCCGCTGCTGCGCCGGCTGCGGGCCTGGGTCGTGCCCGTCTACGACTACGCGCTGATGACCGAGCCGCTGACGCCCGCCCAGCGCGACGCGATCGGCTGGCGCAACCGGCAGGGCCTCGCCGACACCGGCAACCAGTTCCACTACTACCGGATCACCCGCGACGGGCGGATCCTGTTCGGCGGCTACGACGCCGTCTACCACCACGGCAACCGGGTCGCCCCCGAGCTGGAGCAGCGCCCGGCCACCTTCACCGCCCTCGCCGAGCACTTCTTCACCACGTTCCCGCAGCTCGCCGACGTGCGGTTCAGCCACCGCTGGGGCGGAATCATCGACACCTGCACCCGGTTCTGCCCGTTCTTCGGCACCGCCTACGGCGGCCGCCTCGCCTACGCCGCCGGCTACACCGGCCTCGGCGTCGGGGCCACCCGGTTCGGCGCGCGGGTCATGCTCGACCTGCTGGCCGGCGCGGACACCCCGCTCACCCGGCTCGGCCTCGTCCGGGGCAAGCCGCTGCCGTTCCCGCCGGAGCCCGTCCGGGCCGCCGGCATCCACCTCACCCGCTGGTCGCTGGCCCGCGCCGACGCGCGCGACGGCCGGCGCAACCCGTGGCTCCGTACGCTCGATCGTCTTGGTTTGGGGTTCGATTCCTGATGCGTATCCTGCTCGTCGGCGCCGGCGGGGTCGGCTCCGCCGCCGCCGCCATCGCCGCCCGCCGAACATTCTTCGACACCATGGTCGTCGCCGACGCCGACGCCGCCCGCGCCGCGCGGGCCGTCGCCGGCCACGGCGACCGGTTCGTCGCCGCGACCGTCGACGCCTCCTCCGCCGACGCCGTCGCCGCGCTGTGCCGCGAACACCGGATCACCCACGTGCTCAACGCCGTCGACCCGCGCTTCGTCATGCCGATCTTCGACGGCGCGTACGCGGCCGGCGCCGACTACCTCGACATGGCCATGTCCCTGTCGCACCCGCACCCGAAGCGCCCCTACGCCGAGACCGGCGTGAAGCTCGGCGACGAGCAGTTCGCCGTCGCCGGCCGCTGGGCGTCCGCCGGCCGGCTCGCCCTGTGCGGCATCGGCGTCGAACCGGGCCTGTCCGACGTCTTCGCCCGCTACGCCGCCGACGAACTCTTCGCCGAGATCGACGAGATCGGGGTACGCGACGGCGCGAACCTCACCGTCGAGGGCTACGACTTCGCCCCGTCGTTCTCCATCTGGACCACGATCGAGGAGTGCCTCAACCCGCCGGTGATCTGGGAACGCGACCGGGGCTGGTTCACCACCGAACCGTTCAGCGAGCCCGAGGTGTTCCACTTCCCCGAGGGCATCGGCCCCGTCGAGTGCGTCAACGTGGAGCACGAGGAGGTGCTGCTCATCCCGCGCTGGGTCGACGCCCGGCGGGTCACCTTCAAGTACGGCCTCGGTGAGGAGTTCATCGAGGTCCTGCGTACCCTGCACAAGCTCGGCCTCGACTCCACCGAGCCGGTCACCGTGCGCGGCGTGCCGATGTCCCCGCGCGACGTGGTCGCCGCCGCCCTGCCCGACCCGGCCACCCTCGGCGACCGGATGCGCGGCAAGACCTGCGCCGGCACCTGGGTCACGGGCGTGGGAAAGGACGGCCGGCCCCGCGAGGTCTACCTCTACCACGTCGTCGACAACGAGTGGTCCATGGCCGAGTACGGCCACCAGGCCGTCGTCTGGCAGACCGCCGTCAACCCGGTCGTCGCCCTGGAACTGCTCGCCACGGGCGAGTGGGCCGGCACCGGCGTGATCGGCCCCGAGGCCCTGCCCCCGCGCCCGTTCCTAGACCTGCTGACGGCCTACGGCTCCCCGTGGGGCCTGGAGGACCGGCGGTAAAGGAAGGGCACCTTGTTAACGCTTTCGGTATAGGAAGGGCCCCCTTTTAACGGGGCCCGTACGGCCGGAAGGCCGGCCGCGTCGACCCCGTGCGGAGGTGCCGCGCCGACCCGTACGACCGTGCCCGCCCGGATGGGGCACGCTGCCGCCTGCCCGGTTTCCGCCCCGGACTGTACGTATCGGCCGGTTTGCCGATCGGCGTCGTTGAGGATCGGTACGGCGGTTACCGAGCCGCCCCACCCTGGTGACACTCGGTGTCGTGACCCATCAGCCGCCGTACCACCGAAACCCCGCCGCCCCCGTCGCGCCGTCCGTTGCCCGGGCGGGATGGTTCCGTCGCCTCCAGCCCGGGCAGCGGGTCGGTGTCGTCCTGGGCGGCGTGCTGTTGTCGACCGTGCTGTTCTGCTGCGCGGGAGCCGCCGTCGTCGGGGCCCTCGCCGACGACCCGGGGCAGGGGCGCACCGCCGTGGCCGCCAAGGCCAGCCCGCCCGTCGCCGCCCCCGAGCCGGCCGTGTCCGAGGCGGCCGCGCCGGCGACCACCGTCTCCACGCCTCCGCCGTCCCCGACAGTCGCGCCCCCGACGGCCACGCCCCCGACCGTGGAGACGCGCACCGAGCAGGAGACGCAGACGATCCGGTACGCCGAGCGAACGGTGAAGGACTCGTCCCTGGCCGAGGGCAAGCGGGTAGTCCGCACCAGGGGAGTCAACGGGGTCCGCACGCTGACGTACCAGGTCACCCTGACCGACGGGGTGCCCACCGGCCGGAAGCTGCTCCGGTCGGCCGTCACGAAGCAGCCGGTCACCCAGGTCGTCGCGGTGGGCACGAAGCAGGAACGCCGGTGCGACCCCAACTACAGCGGCTGCGTGCCGATCGCCAGCGACGTCGACTGTGCCGGTGGCGGCGGCAACGGCCCCGCGTACGTCACGGGCCCGGTGAAGGTCATCGGCGACGACATCTACGACCTGGACCGCGACAACGACGGCTACGGCTGCGACGACTAACCCACCCCCACCCCCGCCCCCGCCACCACCCCTCCACCCCCTCGGCGATCTTGCACTTTGGGCCCCGTCAAAAGCCGTGAATCGCCCACTTCTGGGGCCGCAAGTGCAAGATCGCCGAGGGGTGGAGGGGGAGGGGAGGGGCGCTAGCACAGTGGGGCGGGGTTGGGGGGTTGTCCACAGCGGCGATCGTTGTCCACAGGGGCGAGGGTTGGTCAGGCGTCGGGGCGGGTCGTCGGGCAGCCTGCAGGCATGGGAACCCAGCTTTGGCGTACGACATCGGTGCTGAGGTCGACCAGCCGGAAGCGGCTTCGGACGCGGTTGGCGACAGGGCAGGTCGTGCGGGCGCGACGAGGCGTCTACGCGGACGGCCCCATCGAGGATCTCGACGCGCTACGAGCGCTGCTGCTGTGCCTGCCGTCCGAGGCGATGCTGTCCCGCCACACCGCGGCTCGCCTGCACGGCTTCGGCGTCCTTCCCGAGGGTGCCGTGCATGTGCAGTTGCCTCCTGAGGTGCCCCGGCCCCGGCTGCCAGGTGTGGTGGTTCATCACTCGGCGGTGCCAGTCGAGCCGGTCCTGGTGAGTGGGCTGCCCTGCGCGCCGGCCCCGCGCTGCGCGGTGGATCTGGCGCGTACGGTTCGGCGACTCGACGCCTTGCCGGTGCTCGATGCCGTGCTGAGGGCGGGCGTGGCGAGCCGAGATGGCCTCGTCGAGGAGGTGTTGTCCCACGGTGGGCTTCCGGGCGTGCGTCAAGCCCGCTCTCTGGTGCCGCTGGCCGACGGGCGGGCCGAGTGTCGTCAGGAGAGCCAACTGCGGCTGGTGCTGACCGATGGCGGCCTTCCCGTTCCGGAGCCGCAGGTCTGGGTGCTCGACGAGGACGGGGTCGGGCGTTACCGGCTGGACTTGGGGTACCGCCGACGGCGGATCGGCATCGAGTACGACGGTTTGTCCCACCTGGACCGCGAGCGGCTCCGATATGACCGGGACCGCGCCAACTGGCTTGCCTCCGAGGGCTGGACGATGCGCCACTTCACCGACCGTGACCTCTACCGCCGTCCCGCCCACATAGTCACGACGATCCGTGCGCTCCTCCCCTGACCGCCGGCCGCAGTGCTCCGGCGATCTTGCACCTTGGGCCCCGACGTAAGCGGCGTATTCGGGCATCACGGGGGCCGAAAGTGCAAGATCGCGGGCGCGGGCGCGGGCGCGGGCGCGGGGGCGGGCGCGGGCGGGGGCGGGGCAGGGCGGGGCGGGGCAGGGTGGGGGATTCCGGGATTCCGGGATTGGAAACCTTCCTGGCGGATGGCTGAACCCGGCAGCGCTCCCAGGCCGTACCGCTCGGCGTAGGCCGATCATCGGACGACGGGAGAGGCACGTGAGGGTACGGCGGACGCATGTCCTGGCGGCGGGGATGGCCGTGGTCGCCTCGGCGGTGGTGGCGGTCGGGACGGGGCTCGGCTTCGCCGGGACGGCACCGGCGCGGCAGAGCGTGTGTCAGGGTTCGGTGACGTTCTCGGCGGAGGGTGGTGGGCCGGCGGCGACGAGTGACCGGTTCGCGGTGGGTACGCGGTTGCGGGTGACCAACTTGGACAATGGTCGTGCGGTGACGGTGTCGGTGGTGGGGCCGTCGGGCAGTTGTGTGCTGCTCAACGCGGCGGCGATGGAGCTGGTGCGGGAGCCGGGCAAGAACGTCGTGCGGCGCAACGTGGTGGAGCGCCTCGACGGCGGCGGCACACCCGCGCAGCCCGGCGGTGTGCCGGCCCAGCCCGGCGGAGAGCGGCCCGCCCAGCCCGGTGCCCAGCCCACGGGGGCGACGGTGGCACCACCCACGAGGCAGAGCGCCTGTCAGGGTTCGGTGACGTTCTCGGCGGAGGGTGGTGCGCCGGCGGCGACGAGTGACCGTTTTCCGGTGGGTACGCGGTTGCGGGTGACCAATCTGGACAATGGTCGTGCGGTGACGGTGTCGGTGGCGGGGCCGTCGGGCAGTTGTGTGCTGCTGAACGCGGCGGCGATGGACCTCGTCCGGGAGCCGGGCAAGAACGTCGTGCGGCGCAACGTGGTCGAGGTCCTGCGCTGACAGAGGTGCTGGGCTGGGAGAGGCGCTGGGCGGAGAGAGGTGCTGCCCTGAGGCCGGGTGGCGGGGCGGCCGGCGACCGATGACGGGTCGCCGGCTGTTCCGCAGGACCCGGCTCAGCCGAAGGCGGCGTCGAGGATGTCCAGGCCCCGGGCCAGCTCGCCGTCGGAGATGACCAGCGGGGGCAGGAAGCGCAGCACGTTGCCGTACGTGCCGCAGGTCAGGGTGAGCAGGCCGGCGGCGTGGCAGGCCGCCGACACCGCCGCCGCGGCGGCCGGATCCGGGGTCAGGGTGCCCGGCTGCACCAGCTCCACGGCGAGCATCGCGCCCCGGCCGCGTACCTCGGCGATCCGCGCGTCGCGGGCGGCGACGGCGCGCAGCCGGTCGGCCAGCGTCGCCCCGATCCGGCGGGCGGCGGCGGCCAGGTCCAGCTCGTGCATGGTCTCGATCGACGCGAGCGCCGCCGCGCAGGCGACCGGGTTGCCGCCGTACGTGCCGCCGAGGCCGCCGACGTGCACCGCGTCCATCAGCTCGGCCCGGCCCGTCACGGCCGCCAGCGGCAGCCCGCCCGCGATGCCCTTGGCCAGGGTCACCAGGTCCGGCACGACGCCCTCGTGGTCGCAGGCGAACCAGTCGCCGGTGCGGCAGAACCCGGTCTGGATCTCGTCGGCGACGAAGACCACCCCGGCCGCCGTCGCCCACTCGCGCAGCGCCGGCAGGAACCCCTGCGCGGGTACGACGAAACCGCCCTCGCCCTGGATCGGCTCGATCAGCAGCGCCGCCACGTTCTCCGCGCCGACCTGCTTCTCCACCGTCTCGATGGCCCGCGCCGCCGCCTCGGCCCCGGACAGACCCCCGTCGCGCAGCGGGTAGGACATCGGCACCCGGTAGACCTCGCCGGCGAACGGGCCGAACCGGTGCTTGTACGGCATGTTCTTCGCCGTCAGCGCCATCGTCAGGTTGGTCCGCCCGTGGTACGCGTGGTCGAACACCACCACCGCCGGCCGCCCGGTGGCGTGCCGGGCGATCTTCACGGCGTTCTCCACCGCCTCCGCGCCCGAGTTGAACAGCGCGGAGCGCTTCTCGAAGCCGCCCGGGGTGAGCGCGTTGAGCTGCTCGCACACCGCCACGTACGACTCGTACGGCGCGACCATGAAGCAGGTGTGGGTGAACCGCTCGACCTGCTCGCGGACCGCCGCCACGACGCGCGGCGCGGAGTTGCCGACGTTGGTGACCGCGATGCCGGCGGCGAAGTCGATCCACTCCCGCCCGTCGACGTCGGTGATCGTGCCGCCGCCGGCCCGGTCCACGTACGCGCCGACGACGCTGCCGACGCCCCGCGCCACGGCCGCGCCCCGCCGCTTGTGCAGCTCCTCCGAGGACGGCACGGGTCAGCCCTCGATGTTGTGCATGACGTGCTTGATCCGGGTGTAGTCCTCCAGGCTGTAGACCGACAGGTCCTTGCCGTGCCCGGAGTGCTTGAACCCGCCGTGCGGCATCTCGGAGACGAACGGGATGTGGGTGTTGACCCAGACGCAGCCGAAGTCGAGCCGGCGGGTCATCCGCATCGCCCGGCCGTGGTCGCGCGTCCACACCGACGCCGACAGGCCGTAGTCGACGCCGTTGGCCCAGCGCACCGCCTCGTCCTCGTCGGAGAACCGCTGCACGGTGATGACCGGCCCGAACACCTCCTGCTGGATGATCTCGTCGGCCTGCCGCACGCCGGAGACGACGGTGGGGGAGTAGAAGAAGCCGCGCTCGCCGACGCGCGACCCGCCGGTCTGCACGCTCGCGTGGTCGGGCAGCCGGTCGACGAAGCCGCTGACCCGGGCGAGCTGGTTGGCGTTGTTCAGCGGGCCGTAGAGCACGTCGGCGTCGTCCGGCGCGCCGGTGCGCGTGTTGCGGGCCTGCTCGGCGAGCGCCGCCACGAAGTCGTCGTGGATGCCCGGACCGGCCAGCACCCGCGTCGCCGCCGTGCAGTCCTGGCCCGCGTTGAAGTAGCCGCCCACGGCGATCGCCTCGGCCGCCGCCGCCACGTCCGCGTCGTCGAAGATCACCACCGGGGCCTTGCCGCCCAGCTCCAGGTGGGTCCGCTTCAGGTCCGGCGCGGCGGCGGAGGCGACCTCCATGCCCGCCCGGGTCGAGCCCGTGATCGACACCAGCTGCGGGGTCGGGTGCGACACGAGGGTACGACCGGTGTCCCGGTCGCCGCAGACCACGTTGAACACCCCCGGCGGGAGGAACTCGGCGGCGATCTCGGCCAGCAGCAGCGTCGACACCGGAGTGGTGTCCGACGGCTTCAGCACCACCGTGTTGCCGGCGGCGAGGGCCGGGGCGATCTTCCACACCGCCATCATCAGCGGGTAGTTCCACGGGGTGACCTGCGCGCAGACGCCGATCGGCTCCCGCCGCACGTACGAGGTGTGGCCCGCCATGTACTCCCCGGCGGACCGGCCCTCCAGCAGCCGGGCCGCCCCGGCGAAGAACCGGAACTGGTCCACGGCCGGCGGCAGCTCCTCCTCGGCGGTGAGCTGGCGGGGCTTGCCCGTGTTGCGCACCTCGGCGTCGACCAGCTCGGCCGCCCGCGCCTCCACGGCGTCGGCGAGCTTCAGCAGCGCCTTCTGCCGCTCGCCGGGGGTGCTGTCCCGCCACGTCTCGAACGCGGCGGAGGCCGCCCGCATCGCCGCGTCCACGTCCGCCGCGCCGGACACCGGCGCCTGGGCGAAGACCTCGCCGGTGCACGGGTCGACCAGGTCGGCGTACCCGCCGTCGGAAGGATCGACGTACTCGCCGTTGACGAAGTTGCGCAGCTGCTGCTGGTCGCTCATCAGGTGTCTCCGAGGGATGCCGGGGATGCGGACAGCGGAGGTTATCGGAATCTGACTGCCATCTTCGCTACTGAATTCGCGGCAGACAAGGGCATGAGCGACTGTTTCCGTGCGGGAATTGCTGGTTACCGTGCGGCGGCGGCTCGGCTACGCTGCCGAGGTGTGGAGCCGAGAGCCTTCTTCGTCGCCGGCCGTCCCGCACACGGCGAGGGCGAGCTGACCGTCACCCACCCGTACGACGGTCGTCCGGTGGGGCGTACCACGCTCGCCACGCCCGACCAGGTCGAGGCCGCCGTCGCCGCGGCGGCCGCAGTGGCGGCGCGGGCCGCGGCCCTGCCCGCGCACGCCCGCGCGGCGGCCCTGGACCACGTCTCGCGGCGGCTCGCCGAACGGGCCGACGAGGTCGCCGACCTGATCACCGCCGAGAACGGCAAGCCGGTCAGGTGGGCGAGGGCCGAGGTGGGGCGGGCGGTGTCGACGTTCCGCTGGGCGGCCGAGGAGGCCCGCCGCTGCTCCGGCGAGCTGCAACGCCTCGACACCGACCCGGCCGCCACCGGGCGGATCGCGCTGGTCCGACGCGCGCCGAAGGGGCCGGTGCTGGGGATCGCGCCGTTCAACTTCCCGCTCAACCTGGTCGCGCACAAGGTCGCCCCGGCCATCGCCGTCGGTGCGCCGATCGTCGTGAAGCCGGCCCCCGCCACCCCGCTGTCGGCGCTGCTGCTCGGCGAGCTCCTCGCCGAGACCGAGCTGCCCGCGGGCATGTTCTCGGTGCTGCCGCTGCCCAACGAGCGGGCCGCCGAGCTGGTCGCCGACCCCCGGCTGCCGGTGGTGTCGTTCACCGGCTCCGGGCCGGTCGGCGCGGCCATCCGCCGGGCCGCGCCCGACAAGCACGTCACCCTGGAACTGGGCGGCAACGCGGCGGCGGTGATCTGCGAGGACTGGAACACCGACGAGGACCTCACCTTCGCCGCGCAGCGGATCGCCACCTTCTCCAACTACCAGGCCGGGCAGTCGTGCATCGCCGTGCAGCGGGTGTATGTGCACGAGTGGCTCTACGACGCCTTCCTGCCGAGGCTGGTCGCCGCCGTGGAGGCGCTGCGCACCGGCGACCCGGCTGACCCGCTGACCGACGTCGGCCCCCTGGTGTCGGTCGAGGCCGCGCAGCGGGTCGAGGCGTGGGTCGACGAGGCCGTGGTGGCCGGGGCGACCATCGAGGTGGGCGGGCGGCGCGAGGGGGCCACCTACCCGCCGACCGTGCTGTCCGGCGTGCCGGCCGACGCGAAGGTGTGCGCCGAGGAGGTCTTCGGGCCGGTGCTCGTGGTCGCCCGGGTCGAGAACGACGCGGCCGCGTTCGCCGCCGTCAACGACTCCGCGTACGGGTTGCAGGCCGGCGTGTTCACCCACCGGCTCGACGTCGCCTTCGCCGCCCACCGGGTCCTCGACGTCGGCGGGGTGATCGTCGGGGACGTGCCGTCGTACCGGGCCGACCAGATGCCGTACGGGGGCGTGAAGGGCAGCGGCGTCGGGCGGGAGGGCCTGCGCAGCGCCATGGACGACTACACCGAGGCGCGGGTCCTGGTCCTCACCGGGGTGCAGTTGTAGCGCCTCCGGCCGGCGGCGGCGTCGCGCTCGTCGGCGGGCGTCACCAGGTGCCGTCGTCGCGGACGCGGGCGGGGGCCCGGCCGAGCAGCAGGGTGGTCAGGGCGGCGTCGACGTCGTCGCCGAGGAACCACTCGCCGGCCTGGTCCAGCGCGAAGACCCGGCCCCGCTCGTCGACGGCGATGATGCTCTCCTGATTCTCCGTGCCGAGGGGGAACAGCCGGGCGCCGAGCACGGCGGCGAAGTCCGCGAGCGTGTCGGCGTTGTGGGCGACCAGGTGCGGCATGACGTCGAACCGCGAGATCCACACCTGCTGGCCGGGGCCGCGGCGGGACCCGATCAGGCCGGGAAACCGGGTGATGGCCTCCACCGCCGCGGGGAACGCGACATGGGTGTGGTTGGCCCCGGCGACGGCCGTGACGTCCCGCACGGCGGCGGCGGCCATGATCTCGTCCCCGACGTGCGGGGCCCAGCCGGCGGCGACGAGGGCGTGGGCCACCTCGTCGGGGAAGCGGCCCGGCTCGGGCACCGGGGCCGGTTCCGGCACCCGGGGCTGCCGGAACCCCAGGTCGGACCAGGGGAGCACGTTCATGTGCACCAGGAAGCGGAGGCACGAGTCGCAGGGGCGGTCGCCCGGCCCGCCCGCCGGGTCGCCCGGCTCGCGCACCCAGTACAGCTCGAAGAGGCTGCCCGCGAAGAGGACCCGCGCCTCGTCGAGGGTCGCCGGGGCCTGCCCCGCGGCGGCGCGCTCGTGGTCGTGCTCGTGCAGGGCGTCCGACACGACGATCAGCTCGGCGTGCCGGTCCACCCCCCGGACCAGGTGGCCGGGCGGCTGCGCGTCGAGATAGTCCCGGACGAGCCGGTGGTGCCGCAGCACCGCCTCGCCCTTGGCTCCCCCCGCGCGGTGCAGTCGGCCGCCCACGCTCAGGTGCGCGGCCGTGCCGGGGGTCGGCAGGCGGCGGATCTCACGGAGCAACTGGCTCGCCGGGTCGACGGTGCGCGGCGCGGGCTGCGCCGGCCGGCTGCGCCGGTACATCTCCCGCACGGCGGGGAACGGCAGGCGCGGCCACGTCGAGACCTCGCCGGTCTCCTTGTCCACCACGGTGGTCGGCAGGTCGCCCGGGAGAACCGCGGCGGACGGGGTCACCGTCGACGTGATCAGGTAGCCGAGGTCGAACTCCTCGACCAGCGGGGCGCACTCGTGCCCGAGTCGCTGGGAGTCCCGGTGGGCCCAGACGGTGGCGAGCTGTTCGGCCTGCTGACGGTCGATCACCCACCCGAAGTTACCGGACCCCACGGAATCCGTGGCGCCCGGTATGGTCTGCCGTACCGAGTGTGACGGGGAGGTCGACGTTGGTCGAGAGCGTGGACCGGCAGGCCAACCGGGCGCTGCGAGCCCGGTTCGACGAGGTGCACGGGCAATACCGCCAGCTCCGGTCCGGTCTGGACGAGCTGCGGTCCCGGCTCGCGGAGCTGCGGGTCACCGCGCGTTCCGACGACGGCCAGGTGACGGTGGTGGCCGGCGCCCGAGGCGACGTCGTCTCGGTGGAGCTCACCCCCGCCGCCCTCCAGGCCCGCGACGCCGGAGCCCTGAGCCGCAAGATCACCTCGACGGTGCACCGCGCCACCGCCGCCGCGGCCGCCGCCACGCAGGAACTCGTGGCGGGCTACCTGCCGGCCGGGTCGGGGGCCATGGAGTTCCTCCGCACCGGTGACTTCGACACCCTGCTGGGCCGGGCCGACGCCGTCATGCGGGGCGGGGAGCGGGCGACGTGACCGACGGGCAGCTCTGGTTGGATCCGGGCCGTGCGCGGCGCGGCGGGGCCGACCTGGCCTCGGCCGGCGAGGCCGTCACCGACCGGCGGGCCCGGGTGGGGGGCCAGCTTGCGGCCGCCAGCGCCGCCCGCCCCTGGGGGCGGGACGACATCGGCGCGGCGTTCGAGAAGCAGTACCGGGGGTTCGAGGAGACGCTGCTGCGGGCCTGGACGGGCCTCGGGCGGGCGCTGGAACACCTCGGTGAGGACGTCGTGCGGTCGGTGGACAACTCCGTGCGCACGGACGCGCACAACGCCGGCCGGCTCGACCGGATCTCCGACCAGCGGCCCGCCGGGCGCTGACGACCCGAGGCCCCCGTGACCCTGCTGCCGAGCCCGATCCCGCACCCGCTGGACTACTCGCCCTGGGAGCTGCCCGGCTGGGTCTACGAGGCGCTGGACTGGGTGATCGGGGTGGAGTGGCCGGAGGGCGACGAGAAGGCGGTCTGGGACCTCGCCGACCAGTGGTACGCCGTGGCCGACGCCCTGGCCGGCCCGCGCGCCGACGCGGTCGCCGCCGCCGGGGAGGTCCGCAGCGGATACGGCGGGGTCGGTGCGGTCGCGGAGGCGTTCGACGCGGCCTGGAAGCGGGTGGCCGAGGGCGACGAGGCACCGCTGCCGGTGCTCCTGGCGGTCAGCGGTGACCTCGGCCGGCTGGTCGAGGGGTGCGGCTGCGACATCGAGGGCGCCAAGCTCGAAGTCTGGATCGAGCTGGGCATCCTCGTCGTCGAGCTGCTCTCCCTCGCGGTGGCGGCGGTGCTCACCGCCGGTGCCGCCTCGCCCGCCGCCGGTGCCGCGATCGCCGCCAGCCGCTTCGTCGTGCAGCAGATCTTCAAGAAGCTGCTGGCCCAGCTCGCCCGCAAGACCCTCAAGCAGGGCCTGAAGGAGGCCGGCGAGCGCGCCGCCAAGCGGGTGGCCGAGGGCGGCATGCGCGGCCTCGCCCGCAAGGCGGCGCGCGGCGGGCTGGAGGAGGCGGCCGAGGAGTCGGGGATCACGCTCGCCACGCAGGCGTACCAGAACTCGACCGGCCGACGGCACGGCCTGGACGTGACCGACGCGGGGATGTCCGCGCTCGGCGGCCTCGCGGGCGGGGCGGCCGCGCCGCTGGCCGGCCTCGGCCGCCACGCGACCGGGCGGGCGGCCCGGGTCGGCGAGCACTTCGGCCGGGAGATGACCGGCGAGGTGATCGCCGACCAGGCGGCCAACGTCGCCACCGGGCAGGGCCTGGTGTCGCTGGAGGACGCGGCCCGGGCCGCCGCGTCCGGCGCGACGGGATCGACCACCGCCCAGACCGACACGGCGCTGCACCACCGCCTCGACGGCCGGATGGCCGCTCTCGCGGGGGGCGTCCTTCGCCCCGACCGACCTCGGCGGGCCCGCACCGGCCCCGACCGATGCGACGCCCGTCCCGACCCCGACCGACGGCACCCCCGGCGCAGGCCCGGAACGTCCCACCGTCCCGCTGCCGCGCGACGGGGCGGGTTCCGGCCCCGTCGCCCCGACGCTCGGGGTGGCCGGGCAGGAGCCCGCCCCGGCCGAGGCGGCCGGCGACGCGCTGCGGACGCACCAGCCGGCGTCCCCGCCCGCGACACCCGAGTCACCGCCCGGCGACGCCCCCTCCGCCGGCCCGGCCGGCGGCGCCCATCCCGGCCACGGGTCGACCGCGTTGGCGGGGGCGCCGACGGAGCCGGCGGCGCAGTCCCCGGGCACCCCCGGCGCGACCGACGGGCCGGTGGCCCCCCGCGCGACGGCCGCCCCGACGCTGTCCTCCGTCGCCCCGGTCGAGCCCGGGCAGCTCGACACGCGGGGAGCCGGGCCGCCGCCCCCGTCCGTCGCCACCGCCCCCGGCGTCGCCGCTGCCACCGCCCCCGTCGCTTCCGTCGCCGCCACCGTCACCGACGGCGGCGCGCCCGGGGGGCCGGCGACGCCCCACCTGCCGGCCCCGGCGAGCGGCACCGTCGCGCCGCCCCCGGTGGCCTCGGTGGCCCCGCCGGCGGCCGGCGCGGGCGCGGTGGGCGTGGCCAGGCCGCCCGCCCCCGGCCACGACGGCCCGTTCCCGCCCCCGCCCCCGCCCCCGCCACCCCGCTTTCCGCTGCTGCACTCGTTGGATCCGCGGTCGCCGTCCGCGGACCATCCCGTTCCGCCGCCGCGCAGGTCGCCCGAGTGGCAGGCCAGGCGGCGGGCCGAACGCGAGGCGTACGACCGGCGTCGCTACCAGGCCCGCTTCCACCAGCAGCGCGCCCTGCACGAGGACAACCGGCGATACGACGACTCTCAGGAGCTACGTTCCCGGTATGAGTTCTTCCAGCGGCGCGCCAGCGAGTACGCCGCCTACGCGCTCAGCCTGAAGCACCGTGGGCAGGACTACCTCGCGACGTCGTGGCACCGGATGGCGGTGGCGGACGAGCGGGCCGCCCACGAGTCGCGTGAACTGGCCGAGGCGGTGCTAGCCGGCACGGTCACGCCGCAGTTCGTCGAGGTCAGCGACCCCCTCGACTTCTACTCGATCAACACGGACGATCCGTCGCTCGTCGTCGGCGAGGTGGACGCCGGCGGCCCCTCGGCGCTCACCGGAGACGACCATCCGCCGCCGATCGACCGGTCCCGCCGGTACGGGCAGTGGGGCGGGCTCCGGCCCCCGTTGGCCCTGCACCAGTCCGACCTCGAACGCGCGATGCCCCGCGACGCCGGCGGGCAGGTCCTGCGCACCGCCGATCCCCGCCGGGGCGGCTGGTTCCGGCTCGCCAACGACGGCGGGCCCGCCGCCGACCCGACCCGGGGCATCAACTGCCTGGACTGCACGCTGTCCCTCTACGAGACGTGGATGCACGGCCGCCCCCGGGTCTCCGCGCCCCGCACCTTCGACGCGTACGCCGCCGGAGACATCAGCCGGCCGCTCGGCGGCGAGCTCGGCGGCCCGGGGCGGGTCGAGGACGCCACCGGCGGGCGCTTCCAGCAGCTCGTCGACCCCGACGACGGCACCCCCGCCGACGACAGGTGGAGTGTGGTCAACCGGGGGTTCGGCAGCATCGAGAGGCAGCTACGCGCCGGAGGGCACGGCAGCTACGCGTTCCTGATCACCACCTACGAGGGTGGCGGGTCGCACGCCTGGGTGGCGCTGAACCAGGACGGCGGCGTGCTCTACCTGGATCCGCAGAGCGGAATCGTGTCCGACATGCCGATCTACCTGCACAGCGGGCTGCCGGCCCCGCACAACGTGACCGGCATCGACGCTCTGGTCCTCGGGGCGGACGGGCGACCGATGCCGTTCGCCGGGGTCGGGCCGGGGCAGTTCAGCCAGCGGGCCGAGGTGACGGAGCAGTGGCAACGGCCGCAGCCGGAGGACCGGTCGCGGGAGTGGCGGCCCGGCCCCGACGACCCCACGGACGACGAGCTGTACGTCAACCGGATGCACCTGCTGGAAGGCCCCGGCTCGGCCGATCCAGTGCTGGCGCAGGGGGATGGCACCGGTAGCCCCGACGAGGATCCCCCGCGAGGTTCGATTGAATCGAACCTCGCGGGCGACCAGGTCCGTAGCGCCCGCGAAGAGGCTCGAACGGTCTTGACGTCGCGTGGGATCTCTCCGCGAAAGGTCGTGACGGCCAACTCTGACCTTGACCAGATCTTCAGTGCGGGTGTTACGCCGGTCGAGCTGGCGACAGAAATGGACGGGCCGACGCTGCGGCGCCTTGCGCCGCAGTTGACCGAGGCGGCAGTGCAGGATCTGTCCGCGCTCTTTGAAGACCGCCGCGTCCGACGCATGCTGGACCAGACCTGGCGGTCTCCACCGGCCGGTGAACCATGTCTGGCCGAGACGCTGGTGAATCAGTTGGTGACGGAACCAAAGTTGGTGAGGCTGATACTGGCGACGCCGGAGTTGGCCAGATCATTGATTGCGCGCCCGGTTACGCTGCATCACCTGGCAAGTCACCCGCAGGCCCTCGAAGTGCTCCAGTCTGTGGTGCATGAGGTTGAAGAAATGGGCGCACCTCCCCAGGATCCGGGCGCATCGAGACCGGAGTCGACGCCTCTTGCCGAAGAGCACCGGAGGGTCAGTGAGAGCGTCGCGCCAGAGGCGGGTGGCGCGGTCCAGCCAGGATTCGACCATGTCCGTCGAACGGATGCCAGATACCGGTCTGAATACCTGGACACCCTCTATCGCGAGGCAGCGGTCGCGCAGCAGGAGTTGACCGTACTCGCGCAGCAACTTGCGCACGAGGGCGATCGCGTGGTTGGCGTGGCAGGCTGGCGGACCGAGCCCAAGGCTAGGCAGCGCGCTGAAGACAAGATCAAGAAGTACAACGGGGAGGCATCGCGATTGACCGATCTTGCCGCCGCAAAGGTTGAGTTCGATTCGCTTGGCGACCTATATCGAGCCCTCGACCGGCTGCGAGGGCATCCTGCGGTGCGGATCGTGGAGTTCAACGACCGCTTCCGAAATCCGCAGGGGAGCGGCTACCGCGACATTCAACTACTGCTCAGGTTGTCCAATGGTCATGTGGCGGAGTTTCGCCTGCACCTGGCGGCGTTGGACGAGGTGGCCGTTTGGGAGCATTCACTCTTTGAGGTCAAGCGAGACATCGAGGCTCTGGCGCTTGAGGAGGGTCGGGTGTTGACGGCGCGAGAGTCGGCGATTGTCGGTGGTATCATCAGGCGTCAGCAGGAACTCTTCTGGAACGCATTAATGTCCACTCTGCAGGAAAGTGCATGAATCCTACTCCCGGCCTCGTTCTTCCTTCGTATTTCAGATACTATGCATCGCCGGTCAAGATCGTATCGTCGCCTGATGGTGGAGTGTGCGTGTGGCGAGTCTCCATAGATGACGGCGGGTGGAACAGAGAAGATGAGCTCTTTGCGGAAATAGTCTTTGCCGTGGGCGGTGAAATCTTCACGCGGCCGCCGGAGGATTTCGTTCAGGAGGTGGAGGCGTATCGCGGTTACTATCTGCGGGGCGATGGCCCGATCTTTGCGTTGTACGAGACCGTGCGGGCCGTCGAGGATGTCGCTGCCGCTGAGCGGCGTGCTCTGACGGCGGAGGAGCGGGCCTTGGTCCAGGGCATCAGGCGGCGGACGTTCGTCATGTTCGAGGAACAGTTGCAGCGGGAGGGCGACCCCGGCGCGGACCCGACCATCGCCGCCCCGTAGCAGCAGGCGGACACGCTCGCGGATCTTGGCACGAAACGACCCCTTCAGGGGCCACTTCGCACCCAGACCCCCCGTCGCCACGGCTGGGACCGGGACGGGGGCGGGGAACCCGGTGGACGTGGGTGGCGGGGGTGAGGCTATTATTAGTCCCGCACGCCGCCCGGTCCTGCCGGAGCGGAGCGCATGGTGGCTGTAGCTCAGTTGGCAGAGCACCGGGTTGTGGTCCCGGTTGTCGTGGGTTCAATTCCCATCAGTCACCCTCAGCACGAAGGCCCCCTCCGACCGGAGGGGGCCTTCGTCGTTGCCGCCCCGGGGCGAGGGCCCCGGGGTCGGGTCAGGCGGTCGGTTCGGCGCTGGGGGACTCGGTCGCGTCGCCGGGGGCCTCCTCGGCGTCCGGCGCGGCGGCGTCCGGGTCGTACGGGAGGGCGCTTCCCTTGACGTACTCGTCCCAGCTCATGTTCCAGTCGGTCCAGCCGTTGCCGTTGGCGAGCTTGCGTTCGGTGCCCTTGACGGTGATCGGGTCGCCGACGCGGGTGTTGTCGAACAGCCAGGCGCCGTTCTTCATCGAGACGTTGACGCAGCCGTGCGAGACGTTGACGCTGCCCTGCTGCCCCTCGGACCAGGGTGCAGCGTGGATGAACTCGCCGCCCCAGGTGAGACGCTGCGCGTAGTCGATCTTCGTGCGGTAGCCGTCCTCGGGACCCAGCTCCTCGAAGGTGTCGAAGACGGTCTTGCGCAGCTTCTCGATGACCACCATCGTGCCGCTGGACGACGGCGTGCTCTTCTTGCCGAGGCTGACGGGGATCGTCTTGATCACCTTGCCGTCCTTGGTGACGGTCATCCGCTTCGTCTTGTTGTCGACCGTCATGATCACCGCTGGGCCGGTCTTGATGTCGACCGTCAGGTCCGCCCGGCCGTACCAGCCGTCGCCGAGGGGGAGGCCGCCGGCCTGCACCCGGTAGGAGATGGTGCTGCCCGCCTTCCAGAACTCCTTCGGCCGGTACCGGATCTCGGTGGGGCTGACCCAGTGCCAGATGCCCTCCTGGGCCGGCGTGGAGGTCACCGTCATCCGCCGCTGGACGTCGTCGCGGTAGTCCTCCGGGATGGCCCGGCTGAACTTCACGATGAGCGGCATGCCGACGCCGACGACCTGGCCGTCGCCGAGGAAGCTGCTGACGCGTACCTGGTTGCCGGGCTTGGCCATGGTGGTGAAGGTGCTGGTCGCCTGCGCCGGCTTGCCGTCGTCGCCGGTCGCCGTGACGGTGGCCGTGTAGGTCTCGCCGTACTTCAGGGCGCCCTTGGGCAGCCAGCTCTTGCCGTCGGCGGCGAGCGCGCCCGCGACGGGCGCGCCGGCCGAGTCCTTCAACTCGACCGCGGTGTCCTCGGCCTCCTTCGTGGTGAAGGTGATGCCCGTGGACGCCGGCACGTCCTTCGCGTCGGCCGCGGGCTCGGTGATGGTCGCCGTGGCCTTGGGTGCGCTCTCGCCGCCGCCCTGCCAGGACGACGGCTTGCCCCCCTCGCCGTCGGTGCAGGCGCTGGTGAGCGCCAACACGGCGGCGAGCAGCCCCGCCGCGAAGACGCGGCGTCGACCACCGCGCCGGGTCAGCTGGTCCTGGGTTGCGCGCATGATTCCCTCACTGTCGTGGTGCCCCGGTTGCCCATCGTCTCTCACTGACGCACGGAAACAGGTACCCGTTGCCGGGGGTGAAGAGAAACACTCGATCCAGGATGGCGGAAACCGGCGAAAGGCGCATCTGGCGAACCGAGCTCGCATATGACGGGGCGGGCGCCGGGATCCGGCGCCCGCCCCGTGTCGACGGTCCTGTCAGGCCAGAGCCGGCCCGGCACCGCCCTCCGGCACCGGCAGGGCGCTGCCCTTGACGAACTCGGACCAGCTCAGGCTCCAGGCCGTCCAGCCGTTGCCCTGAGTGAGCTTGCGCTCGGTCCCCTTGATAGTGATCGGATCGCCGACCCGGGTCTGGGAGAAGAGCCACTTCGCCTGTGCCATCGAGACGTTGACGCAGCCGTGCGAGACGTTCTGCCGCCCCTGGACGTGCTCGGACCAGGGCGCGGCGTGGATGTACTCGCCGCCCCAGGTGAGTCGCTGGGCGAAGTCGATCTCGGTGACGTACCGGTTGGCCGGGTCCGGGTCGTCGCGGGTGTCGAAGACCGTGGACTCCTTCTTCTCCATCACCACCATCGTGCCGCTGGAGGAGGGGGTGCTCTTCTTGCCCAGGCTCACCGGGATCTTCCGCAGCAGCTGGCCGTCCTGGAAGACGCTCATCTGCTTGGTGGCGTTGTCGACCTTCATCTCGAACGCCCGACCGATCTTGGCGGTGGCGCTCCGGTCGACGTTGCCGTACTTGCCGTTGCTGAGCGGGATGCCGGCCAGCGCGATCCGCACGCTGATCGTGGTCCCGGGCTTCCAGTACTCCGGCGCCCGGTAGTAGGCCTGGGTGCCGTTGGAGACCCAGTGCCACGCGCCGGGCTGTGGCGGGTCGGTGCGGACGAACATCCGCTTCTGCACCGCCGCCCGGTCCTTCTCCGGGATGCCGGGGTGGAACTCGGTGACGACCGGCATGCCTACGCCGTACGTCTTGTCGCTGAACAGGTAGAGCCCGGAGGCGATCATCGACTTCGGCTTGGCCATCGTCGTGAACGTGCTGGTGCCCTGCTTGGCCTCGCCGCCGGCACCGGCGGCGTTGACGGTGGCCGTGTAGCGGGTGCCGTACTTCAGGGGCTTGTTCGGCACCCAGGACGAGCCGTCGGCGCGCAAGCGGCCCTCGACCTTGTCGCCGTTCGCGGCGGTGAGGGTGACGTCGGTCACCTTGCCGCCCTCGGGGAGCTTCGCGGAGATCTCGGTGCTGACCGGCCTGCTCTTGGCCCCGTCTGCCGGACTGACCTTGAGCGTCGGGTCGGCGCTCGTGGCCGGATCGGCCGGTGCCGTTCCTGTCTCGGCGGCGACGCTGCTGCCGACGGCGGGCGCACCGTCGACGAACTCCGCCTTCTTCTGGTCGTCACCGCACCCGGTCAGTGCCAGCGACGCCATCAGGCTCAGGGCGCCTACCGTCGCCCCGGCCCGCGCGAACATGCCCATTCCCACCTCTGTTCTCGCGTACCTGGCGGACATCGTGCCGCATGGCGGCCAGCTACCACCGCCCGCGCCGCCAATCGTGAGGGATTTAGGGGCTTTTGACCCTTAAGCGTGTCCGAAGGGTGGAGCCGGGTATCGGATTGGAACCCCGCTCAGGAGGCGTGCTAGGGTTCTCTCCGTTGCCAACGAGCGCCGCTAGCTCAACTGGCAGAGCAGCGGACTCTTAATCCGCGGGTTCGGGGTTCGAGTCCCTGGCGGCGCACCACCCAAAAAGGCTCTGACCTGGGGTTTCACCCTGGGTCGGAGCCTTTTGGCGTTTCTGCCGGTGGTCCGGTGTCTCGGTGGGTGCTCGGGAGCCGTTGGACCGTTACGGCTTCCGGTGGACGAACGGCATGTCGGCGGACCCCAGCATCGCCTGTGGTGCGTCCGCCCGCTGTTTGATGATCTTGCTGCATGGTCGGGTGGTGTGGGCGTCGGGCCATCGGTCGACGGAGGTGATCCGGGTTCACCCGGCCCAGCGGCCGTTACTTCTGCGGCTGTGCTTTCTCAGCGAGTGCGGCGGCTGCGTGGAATGCCGTGGTCCAGGGGAATGTGAGCCGTCGGACGTTGCCGGTGCCGGGTGGGTGTGGTTCCCAGTCGTGGTCGGGTCCGAGGAGGATGTGTACGCCTTCGTCGCGGAGGCTGGCTACGGCGCGGCGGTAGGGGTGTCGGGTGGCGAGGGCGGTGTTGACGAAGGGGACGATGACGGTGGGTATGTGTCGTCCGATGAGTTCGGCGATGGTAGTCATGGCGTAGTTGTCGGCGAGGCCGAGGGCGATCTTGTTGATCGAGTTGTAGGTCGCGGGTGCGATGACCAGTGCGTCGGCGGCGGGTAACGAGCGGCGGACGCCCGGGGATGCCCGGTAGTCGGAACGCACGGGTGCCCCGGTCAGTTCTTCGATGGCCGGGATGTCGATGAAGCTGGTCGCGTGGGGTGTGGCGGTGACCGCCGTGGTCCAGGACTGCTCGTGTGCGGTGTTGATCAGGGTGGTGACGTCGGGGGCGGGACCGGCGGCGCAGACGACGATCTGGAGGTGCCCTGGGGTCACCGGGGGATCCCGGCGGTCTGGGTGAAGTCGACGACGGCCGCGCGTACCGGGCCGGTGGCGAGGCGGGCGAGGTCGTTGGTGAGGCGGTGGACCGCTGGGCGGCAGCGGATCTCTTCGGGTGCTACCTCATACGCGGTGCGGAGGGCGTTGAGGCCCTGTTCGTGGCGTCCCCACTGGGTGTAGGCGCGGGCCACGTCGACGTAGAGGGTGGCTTTGCGTTCGGCGAGGGTCACCTTGCCGAGGGGGATGGTGCGGGCGATGGCGATGGCGGTGCCGGCGTCGCCGAGGGTGAGTGCGATGTTGACCCGGTGCAGCAGGACGTTGGTGGCGCCGAAGCCGGTCCATCGGTCGTTGCCGTCGTAGCCGAGTCGGGTCGCGGCGCGGGTGGCCTCGTCGAGCATCGTGTGTGCGGTGTCCCGGTCGTCGCGGCGGGCTGCGGCGACGGCGCCGCGTAGGACGAGGGCGCCGTACACGGCGACCGCGTCGGTCGACGCGAGGCGGGTGCCCCGGTCGAGCTCGTCGGCTGCAGATGCGGCGAGGGTCACCGCCTGCTCGTCGTGGTTGTTGCTCATCAGGGCGTGGGTCATGATCCGTGCGCTCGCGGCGACCGCCACTGGGTCCTGGCTCGTCGCGGCGGCGCGGGTGCTCCGCTCTGCGGCGACCAGGGCCATCCCACGGTCGCCCAGCTTGAGCAGGACGCTACCGACGACGTGGTACAGCTCGGCGGCCAGGACGTCGACCTGCCTTTGCTGCGTGCCCTCCGCGTCCGCCCTGGCGGGTTCGAGAGCGGGTAACAGCGTGCCGAGCTGGTCGAGGACCCGTTCGTATCGGCAGGCCTGGTAGTCGCGTTTGACGGCGGCCACCTTGCCGGAGAGCTGCTGCACGGACAGCACCGTGGCGGGTTGTTGCCGGGGCGAGACGAGTGCGTCGAGCACCGGCGCGATGCCGGGGGCGGCGGCGACGCTGACCGCAGCGCTGCGCAGGAAGTCTCGCCGTTGCACGTCACCATCCGAGTCCGGGCTGTGGTGGCTGTCCTCACCAGTATCGGCATCCGGGTCGGTGTGCGGTGGCGTGGTGCTCGCGGCTGCACCGTTGGTGCCCGTCGCCCGCAGGGCTGCGAAGCGTTCGCGGACGTCGGGTGTGGCTCGGGTCAGCACGGTGTCCAGCGCGGCCTGCATGTCGGCGCGGGGAATGACGCTGTCGCCCTGGCTGCTCCACTTGGCCACCGTCCGGCGGGCCGCGCCCAGGTGCTCGGCGAAGGCGGTGACGCTCATCCGCGCCGCCTGGCGTAGGGCGGTGGCATCCCGGCCGGTCCAGGTCGTGATCGGAGTCATCGCACGTCCTCCCGACGGACCGTCTCCTGCCTGGTGATCGTAGCGGCACCTGGGGTTACCGCAGGTGCACCGGCGGTGCACCGACAGGACATTCCGTGCACGCCCTGCCCCGGGCGAGGGTGGGTGTGCCGGGCCACCTTCCCAGGGTGCGCCGGTAGGTCAGCGGCAGTCTCAGAGCAGGGAGCTTCGGATGGATGTGCCGAGCGGTGACAGGCCGGAACGCGACCCGACGCCTCCGCAACTGCCGTCACCGGCCAGTCCGCCGGCAGCACCGTTGACTCCTCGTTCGCGTACCGCCAGAAGGGCTGCGTGGGCGGGTGGCGGTCACCTCGCTGCCGAGCCACCGGCCGGCAGCGGTGGGTCAACCGGATCCCGGTGGACCCACCGCTGCGAAAGACGCGTCGTGACGGGGGAGCGGGCATGACCGTGTACGTCTCCCGCTACGCGAGCGGCCAGCAGGAGCGGCCCGGCCCACCGGCGTCGACAGAACCCATGCCGGCGGGGACCGCGGACCCGCCGCTGTTGACCCACGTGTGGCGTCGGTTCTTCGCGCAGCGGACCCGACGGGAGCTCCCCCGGTGAGCGTCGACCAAAGCCCTCCAGCGACTACGGCGGGCTGTCGCAGCCCGGGCCATGAGCATGTGCCGTCGCGTCCGCACTGGGGCTGCCGCGCCTGCGGCCATCCATGGCCCTGCGACGGGGCCAGGAGCGCGCTCCTGACGGAGTACGCGGGCAATCGGATCGGCCTGTTCCTCTATCTGGCCGGATGTCTGCACGAGGCCATCGACGACCTGAGCCAGCCGGACGCGAGCGGGACGAGCAACTGCGAGGACCTGTTCGACCGCTTCGTCGACTGGGCCAGGCGACGCGCCGGCTCTGCCAGGGCGACGACCGACGCACCAGTGTCTTCGAGGGAGGAGTGATGGTGAGCGGCATCGGTGTGATCACCGCTGTGGGGGGACCGGCGATCGCGGAGGTGTTTCACACCCTGGTGGTGCAGCCGACGAGCTTCTGCAACCTCGACTGCGCCTACTGCTACCTGCCTGACCGTCGGTCCCGCCGTCTCATGACCGTGGAGGTGGCGCGGGCCTGTGCCACCTCCATCGAGCAGCAGGGCAGCGAGCATCCCGTCAGCGTCGTCTGGCATGGAGGTGAGCCCACCGCCACGCCGATCGGCCACTTCCGGAACCTGCTCACTGCCTTCGAGCCGCTTCGGCGGACGGGGCGGGTGCGTCACGAGATCCAGACCAACGCCACCCTGGTCGACCAGCGGTGGTGTGACCTGTTCACCGCTTACCGATTCGAGATCGGTGTCAGCGTCGATGGCCCGGGCGCCCTGAACCGCAACCGGGTCGACCGCGCCGGTAGGCCGACGGTCGACCGGACGATGCGCGGCGTTCAGATGCTCGCTGACGCGGGTTTGGAGTACTCGGTGATTTGCGTCGTCACCCCGGAGACCATCGACCACACCGACGACCTCATCGACTTCTTCACCGACCTGCCTGGGTGCCAGTCTGTGGGCTTCAACATCGAGGAGCAGGAAGGCGCCGCCCGGCAACCGGTGACGGAGGAGGCCGCGTACCGGTTCTGGCGGCGGCTCGTGCAACGCCGAACCGCCGGTAGCGGGCTGCGTATCCGTGACCTGGACCGGCTGGCCGATTATCTCACCGCCGCCCGCGCCGGACAGGTTGACCACACAGCCCATGAACCGATTCCCACGGTGTCCTGGGACGGCCAGGTCGTGCTCCTGTCACCGGAACTGCTCGGCATCACCGATTCCGAGTACGGGGACTTCATCGCCGGCAACGTGGTCGCGGAACAGATCACCGCGATGATCGGCCGGGCCGGCGGTCTGCGTTACATGACCGAGTTCGTCACCGCGCTCAACGAGTGCGCCGACCGGTGCGGGTTCTACGACTTCTGCCGTGGCGGGCAGGCCGGCAACCGCTACTTCGAACACGGCACCTTCACCGTCCGCGAGACCAACTTCTGCCGTACCACCCGACAGGCCCTCGTCCGCGCCACCGCGGACCATCTCACCCCGACCGGAGGACCAGCATGAACGACGCCCTCGCCGCCCTCGTCAACGCTCCGCCGCACCACCTCGACCGTCTCGGTGTCGCACCGTCCCAGGCGGTAGCGTCGATCGACGCCGCGAAGTTCGACAACCGGCCCACCTGGGACAACCGTGGCAAATTCGACAGCCGCCCCGGCTGGGACAACTGGGACAAGAAGAAGCGCTGACAGCGAACTCCCGACACTCGGCGGTGCGACGGCCGGCCCGTCTCGCACCGCCCTCGGAAACAGGTAAAGGACCACATGCGGACCACGACAGTCGGCGAACTGCGGATACTGCTCCCGGAGCTGGACCCTGATGATCTCGACACCATCAGCGACCCAACCGACGACCTCAGCGACGCCACCATTGAGGACGCCTTATGGCGTGGCGTCATGCTGGACGGCGTCACCATCCGTGGTAGCCGGCTCGTCGGTGTCGACGTGAGCGAGAGCAGTTGGGACGGTGGTTCCCTCTTCGGCTGCGAGATCACCCGTGCCGACCTCTCCGGTGCCACCCTGTCCGGCGTCAGCATCGAGCGTTGTGCCGTCACCGGCTCCCGGTTCACCGGCGCCAGGCTCACCGACATCCGGCTCAAGGACGTGCTGTTCGAGGGATGCCGCTTCGACTACGCGTCCCTCACCCGTGTCACCGCAGCCGGAGCCATGGCCTTCGTGGACTGCCTTCTTACCGACGCCACCTGGTCGTCCTGCCGCCTCCCCAACATCGTCCTGCGGTCCTGCCAACTGGCCCGCCTGGAACTCGACTCCTGCCACCTCCATGGCGCTGACCTGCGAGGAAACGGCCTGTACGACCTGAAGACCGGTCTCGGCAACCTGCACGGGGTCACCCTCAACGAGGACCAGCTACCCGACCTCACCCACCTGGCCGTTCAGGATCTCCACCTGACCGTACGCAAGCAGTGACATAGCCCCTCCTTCTCCCTGGCCGGTCGCCGGCTACGAGAGCACACGAACACATCAGGAGAACGACGTCGTGGCCTATCACCCAGGGCCGAACAACCTGCTTGGCGCAACTCGGCTGGCGCTGCCGTCTCCGTCGGGCTCGGGGCGGCCGATGTCCCGGCAGGAGTTGGCCGACGCGGTCAACGCCCACACCCACACACAGGGGGGATGCCGCAGCGCCGTCGACGCCCGCTACATCGGCAAGCGCGAACGAGGGGAGCACCGGTGGCCGTTCGAGCCGTACCGCACGGCGCTGCGGGAAGTCCTCGGTAAGGCGACCAACGCCGACCTCGGCTTCTTCATCATTCAGGGAGATGCCCAAGACCCTGAAGCGAGCCCCGAGAAACCAGGGCCAGAAGCTAACCGGACCTCACCCGTACCCGGTGCCGACCCGGGCTGCCCGGTATCGGTAGTGACCGCGGACGGTGCGGTCATCATGGCCCGAGCGGCGGCGGTGCGGGTGACCCTGAACGTCCACGCCGAGACTGTTGCGGCGCTGGTCCGTCACGACGCACGACCGGCGCTGTCGCGGTCCTCACGGGATCCGTCGAAGTGATGATCGAACCGTCGGATGTCGCGCGGGACCGTCTCGCGGCTGTACCGAGTGTGCCGTCGACTACGGCAAGCCTTTGCCAGGTGTCCCGGCTTTCGTACCGGCGGCACCGATGACGAATGTGCGGGTCACGCAGCCGGCCGTGGACGGTCGGAGTTCGTCGGGTCTGCGCTTGCCGGGGCTGATCAGTCAGCAGCAGGTGGCCGAGGCGCGTAGGGACCTCGGTCGGCGGTTGGCCGCGTGGCGTCCCGAGCAGGGGCTGACGCAGATGCAGCTCGCCAAGAGCATCTGTTACTCCCGCAGTTCGGTAGCCAACGCCGAGATCGGCCGGGACACCAGCGTTCGTCGGTTCTGGCAGGACGCCGACCGGGCGGTCGATGCACATGGGGCGCTGCTCGCGGCGTTCGACCAGATGGCTGCACTGGTACGGGACTTCAACGCCCAGCGGGCGCAGGCGCGGGACGAGGAACGCCAGCGGCGCGCCGGCCGGACCGCCACCCGGGCCACTCACGCGGCGACGGCTGACTATGGGTGTGGGACGGTGGTCGTCGGCCGGTGGACCGGACAGGAAACCCGCGCGTTACGCGAGGCTCTCCGGATGACCGTCCCCGCCTTCGCCCGCCACCTCGGGGTAGCGTCCGAGACGGTTTCCGGCTGGGAACACCACCACACGCCCACACCGCCACCGACGATGGCCACACAAGCCGCCCTGGACGAGACGCTTACGCTCGCCGACAGCAACGTCAAAGCCCGGTTCCTGCTGATCCTCGACACCCCGAACCACCACACGTAGGCCTGTGGTGAGAGGGCGGCATGGCACGAGCGCCACGTCGCGTGATGCGGCAAGGCTTCCCCGCCGCGCCCAGCCAACGGCCGTAAGTCCATGCGTCCCCCCGCTACTGAACCAAGCGCCTTACCTCGATCCGGGCGCCGGGCGTTTCGTCGCTGCGAACGGTGCGCTTGGTCGCCTCGAGATGGTCGACGCGGTCGTCGGCCGCTTGCGCTGGTCCGCGCCATTCTCGAAGCCCGAAGACGCCTTCCATCGCATCCAACGTCGGCTTGATCAGGTTGTCGAGGTCCCACACCTCGTTGGCGTTGCGCGCTTCTGGCGTACGAAACTCGACGAGAACCGAGAAGCGCCCCGCCCAGGGCCCCAAGCCACTCCTGGTGAATGCCTCGCGGACCGCGGCCTTCCACGCAGGCTCGGCTGCCGACGAGTAGCTTGCCGGCCGACCCACCACCTCCACGATGACGAGCGTCTCGAACCTCATGACAGACCATGATGGCCGCCGCAGCCCCTACAACGAAAGGCTCCCGCTCTCGTCGCGGCAAATCCGGATGTCAGATGATGACGGTGCCAGGCATCATCATCGCGTGGATGCCCGTCGAACGATCGTCCTGGTCGATGACCTCCGTTCGTTCGTGGATGGCCGTTGCGCGGAGGTGGCCCGCACCAGCGCCGCTGGAGTGGAACTCCTCGATCGGTATCGCGACCGGCACCTGGACGAGCTGTGGCTGGACCACGACCTCGGTGGGGGCGACACGATCTGGCCGGTCGTGGAGGTTCTGGAGCGGGCTGCCTTCGACAACCGCCCCTTCGACGTCGGCGTCATCGACGTCCACTCCGCCAATCCGGCCGGTGCCGCGAAGGTCGCCCAGGTCCTCCGGCACTGGGGGTATCGGGTCCGCGTCGCGTCGGGCTCCACGGACGTCGGCTACCTCGACAGCCTCGTGTGAGCTGACCGACTCGAACGCGCCGCCCGACGGTTGTCACATCCGGGGCGGCAGATCCGAGCGCCGGTGGGAGATGTCACGCTGATGCTGCGACGACGTTGAATAATCCGCAGGTGGGTGGTGCCGATGCGCTCGCCCGTGCTGCGGCCATGGTCCCCGCTGATGTCGTCAATGAGGCCGGCGTGACGGTGGTGGACGTCCGCGAGTACCTCGACCACGACGAGTGGGAGGTCGCGCTCGGCCTCCTTGCGGACCTCGACACGGGTTGGCAACCGCCGACCGCTTGGTGGGATCTGCTGATCGACAGCGCCGAGCTGATGGGGCTCTCTGATGCCGCCGCGTGGTGCCGCTGGGGTCGGTGGGAGAGCATCCACGGGATCGTCCGCGCAGAGTTGCGGCTCCTGTCGCCCGCCGAAGGAGGACGGCGAACGCCGATCCCGGGCAAGGGCTTCCTCCGACCGCTGTGGGATGTCGGCAGGCGCACGGCCGCGGGAGACCCCGATCTGCTCGTGGCACGCATCTGGGTGGAGTCGGCGCCGGCGTTGCCACCAGGCGCCACCGGGTCGGTCCGCCTTGGCCCGCTGTCCCCAGCCCTCTGGAGGCACCTACAACCGGGCATGACGATCACGATGCACGAGGGTCGGCCCATGGTAGGAACGGCCACCATCATCGAGGCGTCGAACACGCGCTGACATCGGCAGGACCGAAGGCGTGCTCGATCGGGTTTGTGGCGTCGCTGCGCAGCATGCGTGGTCTGCGGCAGATCGGTTGCTGGCGGGTAGATCGCCAGGTAGACAACCGCGTACCTTGGTCTATTCGTGGCCGCAAGGCTCGGCACAAGGATCCGCTGTTCCACTCTTATCGTTCAGGGACGTGGACGGTGGCAGGTGCCTCCCGGCCCGACCTGATGGGAACACAGCGCGCACCACAGCGTCGGTACGGTCTCGTGGATTGTTGCTCCGAAGACGACGGGGTTCGCGTCGGCGGTCTGCGTCGGTGCCCGGGTGAAGTACCGGATGGTCCACACGTCTCGGTCGTTTGGCCAGGCGCTGAGCTGGACCTGGACAGCCATACCGGCATCGTCGTCCAGCCACCAGGACTCGGTCGGGCCGGTCGCTTCGGGCACGCGCCGCGGTAGACGCCGCTCGTCCACTACCGGGACCACCTCGCGCGGCGTGTGGCAGGTGAACGTCCGATGGAACCAGCCGCTGACCGTCACGAGCATGGCGTGGCTCTCCAGACGCTGGTCGACGGAGCGGTCGATCACGCGGTAGGACCACTGGCCGGGTCCCATAGCGGTGCGGCCGTCAGCAAGGATGTCGATGCCCCAGGTCCAGTCGCCGTCCACGATTCCGGTGAAGGCCAGCCCGAGCGGGCCGCGATGGACCACCACACCACCATCAAGGCCGTACTCCATACCGTTGGAGCCGATGACCGGGTACCAAAGCCCACCGAACCGCTCCTCGAACCCGATCATCGCCTCGATCAACTCATCGGGTGCCGCCTCGATCCGGTCATCGACGCGGAGGACGGCCATCGAGCGGATGTCGGTAGTTGCCATGCGCGGCATCCGGGGGCGGGACCGTCGGGCGAGAACTGCCCGAGCACGGCCAGACAAGCTTGGATCATCAAGAACGTATACCCGACAATCTATCACCGGAGCTCACCCACGAACCCGCTCACGGACTGCCCGATCAGGCCGAGGTCGAAGGCGTGCCGCTTGAGCACGCCTTCGCGCTGCAGGTGGGATCCTGTCGGGGCGGGGCGCATTCACCGGTCTGCCCATGCTGTTGCTGGCGAGCTCTGCATGCGGTGTCGGCGGCTGGAAGAACGGCGACGTGGCTCTGATCGGTCTATCGGCGAGGACGCCCTCTCATGATGTGAGACAGCCGATCCGGCTGGCCAAGATTCTTCTGCCTATTTCGGCCGGGGAATCCGTCCCATTCGAGACAAGTACGGGTCAGCGGGTACTACTGCGTCCAGCTGGGTCCGTAAGCGTCATGATCGACTGCCGGTGATGCTGGTTGACAGGGTGCTGCCGACGGAGGCGTACTGGTACACAGACGACCGAGTGGCGGCCTACCCGCCGGGTCCGATCGATCGGTGTGGTGACGCTCCTTCGGGAGCGTCGCCGATCGTTCGAGGCTCGGGAGGGGCGGGCCGTCGATGGTTCTGAGTGACAGGGGGTTCGCCATGAAGGATGTTTCTCCGGCGGGTTAGTCGACGCCCTACCGGACCGTCGTGATGTCGACGGCTCCCGGAGCATCTGTCCCAGGCTGAGACGATCCCACTACCGGCGCGGCGCTATGCCACCCTGCTCGCCGCACTTGTCGCCGCTGTCCCAGCTGCCGCGACCGCCCTTCTGGTGGTCGTGGCGGTCGTTGCTGCCCTCATCTGTTCTCGGGTCGGCCGGTGCATCGGTCGACGTGTTCGTTGACAAGTCCACAGTGCACATACTCGCGGTCTTTTGGTTTCTGCAGGCGGCCGCTACGGCGTCCCGACGTTCGATGTTTCCTCATCTTTCGATCAAGGAGTTGCTGTGTTCCTCGTGCATCTCGTCTCTGCGCTTCGGCTTGGTGGCGGTGACAGATTCCGTTTCGGTGCCTGTTGCGGGGTCCGGGTTGGCGTCGGTGTTGAGGTCAGTCTTCAACCGGACCCCGGAACGGACCCCTTGTTCTGTATCACATCGCAGGTCAGGCCGGCTGTCAGCGCTATCGGCTTGTCCTGCGACAGACCCTGCCTGGTCTCGGGTCCCTCCCCCTGGGGCTGGCATCCGCACCGGGAAGGAGGTGATGACCGGTGGATGACCCGGTCCTTCGGGTCCAGTCCCAACTGACCGCCCGTGACCGTGTGCTGCTGGGCTGGCTTTACGACCACGGTGTGTTGGCGTCGTTCCAGATCGCGCAGGCCCTGTTTCCGTCTCTGGATTTCTGTCAGCGGCGGTTGCGAACGTTGTACCGGTTGCGGTTGGTGGCGCGGTTCCGCCCGCAGCGCGCGGACGGTGACTCGTACCCGTACCACTACGTGATCGATCAGCTCGGCGCGGAGGTCGTCGCCGCTGGTCGTGATGAGCGTCCGCCCCGTCGTGATCATGCCCGGGTGGAGCGGCGCCGTTGGACGTCCAGTCGCACCTTGGAGCACCGCCTCGGGGTGAACGGCTTCTTCACCGGCCTCGCCGGTTACGCCCGCACTCATCCGGATGTGCGGTTGGGGGAGTGGTTGTCGGAGGCGGCGTGCCGGCGGTCGGGGGTGTTCACCCGGCTGGGGGATCCGGCTCTGGTGCGCGCGTATCAGCCCCGGGTGCGTCCGGACGGCTACGGCCTGTGGATGGTGCGGGGTGGTCGGGTGCCGTTCTTCGTGGAGTACGACACCGGTGGTGAGCCGCTGTCGGTGTTGATCGGGAAGCTGGTCGGTTACCGGGAGTGGTTCGCCGTGTTGGGGCGGGTGTGGCCGGTGTTGTTCTGGCTGCATTCCGCCGCCCGGGAACGCAACCTGCGCCGGATGTGGGCCGAGACGCCGCCGCTGGTGCCGGTGGCTACCGGTGCCCGCGACCACGCCATCACGGCGGGCCTGGGCCCGGCTGAGGCGGTGTGGGCGGTGGCCGGCGACGGCGGACAGCGGTCCATGCTGGCTGACTTGTCGGCCTGGGTCCTCGACGACCGTGACCCGACCGGGGAGGCGGCATGAGCGACATCGCTTCACCGGACCCCTTCATTGTGCGGTCGGCATGTGCGACGGCGACGGCGACGGGGTCGTTCTGTCACTGGGCTGTCAGCGTCTCATCGGAGGCTGCTGACAGCCCGGTGACAGCATCGGGCAGCCCTGACAGCGAGCGGACGGAGGTCTCGTCCCGGCCTCCGCGTGGCCGGTCCGCGGACCGGCCCCGGACCGAGCCATCCACGCCTCTGGTCCGGTACGCGGGGACCGTCCGTCCGTTGGTCCGGTCCGCAGGCGCGGGTGGACGGGGCGTGGTGGTGGTCCGGCCGGGGGAGGTGGTCGGCCACGACCGCACCCGGTGACTCGGACGTCGGTCCGGGACGGAGTCCGGCAGAGAAAGCTGTCCAGGTCGTGATCATGTTGGCGATTGGTGGGGCGGCGGGTGCGGCCAGTTTCACCCATGTCCACAACGTGGCCGCTGCTCACGGTCAGCCGGGGTGGTTGGCGTGGGCGGACGCGATCGTGCTGGAGCTGATGTCCATCGCTTCCGGCCTGGAACTACGCCGCCGCAAACGAGCCCAAGTCTCAACAGCATTCCCGGCCACGGTGTTGGCCTGCGCGGTGACGTTGTCGCTCGCGGCGCAGGTCGTGGAGGCCGAGCCGTCACCGATCGGCTGGACCGCCGCGGCCGTGCCCGCGCTCGGCTTCCTGGTCATGGTCAAGATCGCCCTCGGCTACACCAACACCCCACCCGAACCCACACCAGCCGGAATGGACCCGTCCACCGCCCGACCAGGGGGCCAGCCCACCGCCACCGCAAGCCAGGTTCCGTCGGACCGCAGCGAAGACCGGTCCGCCCCTACCGCCGACCGGCGTCTGCCCGCCCGGACCGTCCCCGACACCCGCAACGGCCACCCGCGTACCGGACCGGACCACTCCCGGACCGACAGCCCGGTCCGCCGGCACCGGCCGTCCCGGCGCGGACCGTCCACCCACCCCACCGACACCGATGCCCTGCTCCTGGTCGCCAGGCGCGCCCAGGAGGACCTCGCCGTCGAGGGCCGGCCGCTGACCCGCGCCGCCCTGGCCACCGCGCTGCGCGCCACCGGTCACACCGTGTCCAACACCCGCGCGTCCCAGCTACTGAAGATCCTCAAAGCCGACCAGGCCCCACCAGCCCCCACCACCGGCCAGCAGACTCCCGAACCCGCCGACCGCAGCACCCCGCCGACAGCACCGGAACCCGCCACGCCTACCACCTCGCGTACCTCTGCACCGCTTCCACCGCAGTCAGGAGACCCCAACCTGTGAGAGGGTGGTTCGGTAGCTTTCGTCCAATATGGGTTTGGGCTGGCATGTGAATGTGAGCCGTGGTCGTAACCGGTAGGTCCGGCCGGCGTTGGGCTGATCATGGGTGAGCGTGCGGCGTATCCGAGTGACCTGACCGATGAGCAGTGGGCGGTGGTGGGTCCGTTCCTGCAGGCGTGGAAGGACCGGCATCCGTCGGTGTCGGGGCATCAGGGTCGCTACGAGCTGCGGGAGATCGTGAATTCGATCTTCTACCAGAACCGGACGGGTTGTCAGTGGGCGTACCTGCCGCACGATCTGCCGCCGAAGTCCGCGACGTATTACTACTTCGCCCAGTGGCGTGACGACGGCACTGACCAGGTGATTCATGATCTGCTGCGGTGTCAGGCGCGGGAGAAGGCCGGCCGTCGGGAGGATCCGACCGCGGTGGTGCTGGACACTCAGTCGATTCGGGCGGCCAACCACGTCCCGGCGGCGACGACCGGCAAGGACGCGGCGAAGAAGGTGCCGGGCCGTAAGCGGGGCCTGGCGGTGGACGCGCTGGGGTTGATCATCGCGGTGGTGGTCACCGCGGCGTCGGTCACCGACAATGCGATCGGTGTGAGGCTGCTGGACAACGTCCTCGCGCACACGCCGACGGTGACCAAGGCGTGGGTCGATGCCGGGTTCAAAGACGACGTGCAGATCCACGGCGCGGTCCGAGGTATCGATGTCGAGTAGGTCCTGCGGTCCGACACGACGGCCGGGTTCGTGCCGGTGAAGCGCCGGTGGGTGGTGGAGCAGACCAACGGCACGTTGATGCTGCACCGCCGTCTGGTCCGCGAGTACGAGAGCCGACCCGCCTCCGCGGTGTCACGCACCTGGTGGGCCTCGACGGCGAACCTCATCCGCCGGTTGACCGGCACCGCCACCACGTCCTGGCGCGACCAACGGTGACGCAGCCGACGCTGCTGGCCCTGCTCACCGAACGCGAGAACGCCGCCGGCCTGGCCGTCGAGCGGCTCCGCGCCCAGATCGCTTCCCTCGACGAGCAGCTCACCGCGGCCGAGACCGAGGTCGCCGAACTCGCCATCACCCGCAAGACGCTCCTGAGCCTGGGCGGCCCACTCGATCCGGCGGCACCTGCTGACCCGACCGTCGCCAGCCCCGCCTACCAACAGATCCTCGCCGTGTTCCACGGCGCCAACGCACCGATGCGCGCCAAGGACATCTGCCAGGCCCTCGCCGCCGGCACCACCGCGAAGGACACCGAGAATCTCCGCGCGAAGCTCAAACGCCTCGTCGCCCGCCAGATCCTCACCGAACCCGAGGCCGGACTGTTCACCCTGGCCCCGCCGACGGCGTCCGCGTAACCCCCACCACCAGGGCCGCTAACGAACCGTCAAACCCGCATCGGACAAAGCCTCCCGAACCACCCTCTGAACGCCCACACCACTCCAGACCCCCACACCCAACCGGCCGGCCACCACACGCCTACCAACGAGCCGTGGACCGTCGAGCGGATCCGCGCGCTCGGTGCCGCCACCACCCTGCCCACCGCCGCAGCGGTACTCGGTATCAGCCGGTCCCAGGCCTACCGCCTCGCCGCCACCGACACCTTCCCCACGCCACTGATCCGCGCCGGGACCCGCATCATCGTCCCCGTCGCCGGCCTCATCCGACTCCTCCTCCTCGACCAGCCTGCCCCGGATCCCGACGGCGGTCGGCGACTTGATCCCGTGACGGTGTCGAGCGTGGATGCATCGACCGCGCCACCAGCGGACTACACCCGCCACCGCTGGCGGCACCACGTCGAGCACCCAGGAGACGACCAGTGAAAGGCTCCACGTTCAAACGCTGCGGCTGCCGCGACACCGCGACGGGTCGGCGGCTGGGACGCTCCTGCCCTGATCTGCGTCGGCCTGGCGGCGGTTGGTCCCGTAACCACGGACAGTGGCACTGGCAGATCGACCTACCCGCCCGCGCCAACGGCACCCGCCGCACACTGCGCCACGGCCCCTACCCCACCCAAACCGACGCCGATACCATCCTCGATCGCATCCGCGCCGCCCTCGCCGTCCCCGACCCCACCGACCCCCACGTCATGGTCAAAACTGGCGACCTCGTCGAAACCGCCGTCAAGACCGGCGCACCCGTCCCCACCCCCGACCAGGTCCGCCGGACCCTGCACCTCGACATCACCCCCACCGAGCTCCCCACCATGGCCGTATATCTCACCGACTGGCTCGCCGGCCGCCAGAGCATCAAGAAGGGCACCGTCCGCTCCTACGAAGGGCACATCCGCCTACACCTCATCCCGCACCTCGGGCACCTGCGCATCGACCGGCTCCGCCCCGGTCACATCGACGCCATGTACGAGGCCATCGCCGAACGCAACACCACCATCACCACCCTGCGCGCCAGCCGCAACCAGGCCAAACGCGACCAGGTCAAGAACCAGCGGGTCGTCGGACCGAGGACGATGCACCTCATCCACGCCACCCTCCGCAAGGCCCTCAACGACGCGATACGCCGCCACCGCTACCTCGACATCAACCCCGCCCTCCTGGTCGAGCTACCCGCCGCCCGAGCACCCAAGCCCACCGTGTGGACCGACCAACGCGTCAAGACCTGGCGTGACACGGGCAAGACCCCGAGTCCGGTCATGATTTGGACCCCCGAACACACCGGCAGATTCCTCGACCACACCCAAGCCGCGAACGACCGGCTCTACGCCCTCTACCACCTCATCACCTTCACCGGCCTCCGCCGAGGCGAAGCCTGCGGCCTGCACTGGGACGACCTCGACCTCGACGCCAAAACTCTCACCGTTCGCTGGCAACTCGTCCAACACGGCTGGGCCACCGCCATCGACACCCCCAAGACCACCGATAGTGAAGCTGCCGTCGCCCTCGATGTCGAAACTGTCGCGGTACTGCGTGCCCATCGCGCCCGGCACCACCGCGAACGCCTCGCCGCCGGAGCAGCCTGGACCGGGACAGGCTTGGTGTTTACTAACCCGACCGGCGGGCGGCTGCACCCTGCCGATGTCACCGACCACTTCCACCACCTCGCCACCCAAGCCGGGCTACCACCCATCCGGCTTCACGACCTCCGCCACGGCGCCGCCACCATGGGCCTCGCCGCCGGCGTCCAGATGAAAGTCATTTCCAACCGACTCCGCCACTCCAGCCCACACTTCACCGCCAAGTTCTACGGCGACGTCCTCCCCGAACTCTCACACGCCGCCGCAGAAGCAACAGCGGCTGTGGTACCGCGACAGCGGGGTGGCGGAGCGCGGTCGGCATAGTAGGACAGTTCGAGCGGCACATGCTCCGGCGTGGCCTCCCCACCCAGAGGGCCAGGGAGGCCACGCCGCCTACTCGTCCCCGATAACCTCCTGCGCATCGAGACCAGTGATCTTTGTCGGCAGAAGGTACTGCTCGATCTGTTCCGCGAGGTGAAGTGGCCACGGCAGGATAGTGGTGTTCCGCACGTACGGTGCGGCGTCCCGTAGGTCGTGAGCCAGCGCCGCCCAGTGCTCGGGCTGGTCGCCGTCCTGGATCCCCGCCACAAGTAGCTCGATGAACTGCGGGTTCCATACTTGGGCCTTCGGTTTCGGGGCCGTGAGCTTGCCGTTGTGCTCGCCGGGGATCAGCTTCGAGACGCCCTTCAATGCGCCGGAGTGTGTGCTGGGCTTGCCCGTGGTGCTGCCGTACACCCGATGGACCAGGAAGCGCCACAGACCCTTGGGCTGGCCTGTCTCGTCATCAGTGATGCCGTAGCACTCCGGTGTCTCGCCGCCTTCAACGGTGCGAACGCGCACATGACGTAGGCCCGGTAGCTTGCTGACCGGCTGAGGGTCGCCGGCACCGAAGCCGAGGTTGTCGAGCTGGATGCGGCCGTTGGTGAGGGTGGTCCAGACGCCGCGCAGGTTCTGCGCATGGGTGAGCAGCAGCGTGTCGGGGAATGCGCCGGTGGCCTCGTCGATGACGTCCTTGGCAAACCGGACCACGTCGTCGGGACCGCATTTGAGGTCCACGTTGACATACCGTCTACCGATTTCCAGTAGCCCGGTGTGTAGAGGCTGCCAGGGCACCTTGGGCGCACGAACCTGTACATGCTGACCGGTGGGATCGATGAGTACGGCGACGGGTACCTGTCGCCCGAGCCCCCAGACGCGCCCCTTGTTCTGACGAATCATCCAGATGGCCAGGAGGGCAGGCTGCCGGAGAAGCGTGTTCCGCGCGGGTTCAGGAAGCGGCTCGGGGCGTACGCCGAGCTGCCGGAAGAGTTCATCGACGGCTGCGGCGAACCGTTCGCGGTTCGGGTCGGACGACTCCTTGCGTGGGGGGCGCTTGTGCTCGGCGACCGGGGTGACGAACTGGCTGAGTCGTCCCGTCCGCAACAGGCCGTGCCGGATCGCGAACTTGGGGTCGTCGCCGCGCCGCCGGCCCTCGTAGGCGTCGGGGCCGGCGATCTCGACCAGGGCGACTGTCGGGTTGGCCGCCCGACCGAGCGCGTCGGCGATGTGCACGATCCGGGCCTCCACCGCAGCCTGAGGGCGTCGTCCCACCCGGTCAAGGTCGGCGCGGATCGTCGGTGCCGCTAGCCGACGGACCCCGACGGTCACCCCGCCCAGGTCGATGAGCGTCTCCGTCTCGCCAAGCTGTTCAGCACGGGGCATCGGGACACCGAGACGGGTGGTGAGTCGGTCGAGGGCGTACTGCGTGGCCTGGTCATCGGTGAGCAGCTCGATGTCCAGGCGTGGCCCGACGATCTCACTGAGATAGGCGGCCGAAACCGGGCTCTGGCTGATGCCACCAAGCCCTTTGTACACGGTGCACCTCTCGCGTGGCAGCGGCGCGGCCGGGCGGAGGCACGGGCTGAGCTCGCCGACGACCCAGTCCATCAGCGGCTGGCGGTCGGCAACCGATAGCCCGGCGCTGACCTTCTCAGCTGAGAGCATTCCGGTGCTGTACACCAGCGCAGCTGCGTCGCCGTGACGCTGCAGGTAGTCCAGTGGCTTGTCGACAAGCTGCTGCGGGTCGGGCAGCCGGTCGAGACAGCCGACTTCCTTCAATACGCTCGCTACGGCGTCGTCCCAGCGTGGCTCATAACCGTTCGAGCCGTTCTTCTCCGTCACCTTGACTCGCTTGATCCGCGCCGTGCCGAAGTGACGAGAGTTCTCTAGGCCGGCCAGGTACGGCACGGTCGGGGCCAGATACACCGAGTGGCCATGGTCGAGAGCGAGCTTGCCCCGTACGGGCATCCAGCGCCGTACGCCGTATGACAGATAGACGAGTAGCTCGTCGCTGGTGGGCAGGGTCTGCGCGGTAATGCCGATCTTGACCGAGAAGGGGGTTTGGTCCTCGATCCGCTCCGGAGGCCAGGACATGACTTCTGAACCTTCGGCGCTTGGGCAGCGCAGGAACCGCAACTCGTTATGCGGGCAGGTCGTGTCCGGGCGGGACAACGTTGCCGCGATCTCCATTGGGAGCAGGCGCATGGCTCGCTGCCGTTCGTCGGGCGCGGTCAGGTTGAGGTGAACCGGCGACCAGCTGAGGTCCCTCGCGTGCAGCTGCGACAGGGCCAGGGCGATCTGCTCCGGCGTGCCCTTCTGCGCGCGCGCCCACGCCGCGACCAGGTTGAAGATCGCTGCCGGTTTGACCTCGCGGTATGCGAGCAGCCAGTCTTGGTCGTCGTCGCCACGTCCGGCGTACGGAAGCGTGACGACGCAGTCGGGAACGAGGGCGGTGATCGCGTCGTTGAGCGAGGCGATCGGGATGCTGGCGACCTCGCCGCCCCGCTGGGCCTGGGCGAGGCGACGCAGCGGCTCCTTCCAGCGGCCCGGAAACCGCATGAGGTGGTAGGTGCGTTCGATAGGGGTTGCGGGATCGAGACGCAGGACGGTGACAGCGAGGTTGTCGTAGCGGGGTGCCATTCAGCGGTCTCCCATATTGGTGAGTGCGCGGTACAGGGGCTGGTAGAGCGCCTGGACCAGATGCCGATCGGTGTGGACGCCGGTGGGTTCGAAGTACGGGGCGAGTACCTCGCGCATGCCGTGCAGCAGGCTGGTGCTGGCATCGTCGAGGTCGGTGTCGGTGTCGCTCCTGCGGGCAGTGACCGGTGCGAAGGCGGCATCGCAGAAGTAGACCCTCGCGGCTTGGCCGCCACGTAAAAGCCGGCCCACGACCTGCCAGATGGTGACGAGTTGGGTCCAGGCCACGCGTCTACGTTCGTCCGTGCCAAGTTGGCTGTAGGCGACCAGGGCGTGCAGCAACCGCCGCCACTGACGCTGCGCGGCTCGGCGTCGCCGGTTGCCGGCGCTTGCGAGTCGATCGTGTGCCAGAGAGTCGTCGTCGAGCGGATAGGGGCGTAGTTGTTCGAGGGCATACTGGTTAATCCGCTGGGTGACGTAGCTGAGGTCCTTCGGCCGTGGGTGCGGGCGTACCAGGAAGAACGCGGCACCGACGGCGGCCACGCCTTCGTTGTTGAGGATGTTGTGCCCCCGTTCGACGGCCAGAATGGGGGCGACCAGCAGCCACGCGTCGTCGGTGCCGAAGTCCGCGACGTCGCTGCGGCGCAGCAGATGGCCATCGTCCCAGCCGCTCTCCAGTTCGTCGTCGCCGACGAGGCATTGCACCTGCCCCTGCCAGGAGGACTTGCGTCGGAGCAGCTCGTTGGTGACGGTGCGGGCCTCGGCGTAGCTGCCGACCAGCAGCATGATCTTCTGTCGGCCCGGCGGCAGGGTGGCGCGTTCCCGTTCCAGGCGGTTGGGCTGACCGGGCCCCGCACCTGGCTGGGTCAGGGCCGCGACCATCTGTCGCAGGGCGCTTGCGCGTTCTGCCCCGTACCGGCCGGACACCCAGATCGGGGTACTCCGTTCGCCTTGGTGCTGGATGTCCAGGGTGAACGTGGTCTCGGAGATGGCGGCGAGTTTCTGCGGGGAGGGACGCAGGATCGCCTCGACCAGCACGTCGATGTGGTAGCGAGGCGAGGTGCCGGCCCAGCTTGTTCCGGACAACAGCAGTACGTTCGGGCCCCGTCCATCGGCGGGAAACAGGTCTGGCAGGCCGACCAGCAGGGCACGCCCTACGCCGGTGTAGCGGAAGAAGCGGAATTCGCCCAGCTGGCCGTCGCGGCGGTCGGGATCGTCCTCGACGTACTGGAAGCCCAGCACGTTTCCCATCGGGGACTCGGGTACCGCGACGGCGAGGTCGCTGGGCGGTCGGCGTACCTCCGCCGGAAGCGTGTCGAACATGTCGAGCTCTGCTGCGACTTCCGGCCAGATGGCGAGCATCAGGTTGAGCCGGTGCGCCATCACGGCCACGGCGACCGCCAACTCCAGCCGCCATACGTTGCGGTCGAGCTCCGCGGGTGTGATCTTCCTACCCTCGACCAGCTCTCGATCGCTGAGGTCGGTAAGCCACTGCCGGACGGCGTTCTCTCGTCTCTCCTCCTCGGTGTCGGATAGTTGCGCCTCGGCCAGGGTGGCCAAGCCTCCGGCTAACTCACCGGATGCTCCCGTCGGGTCGTCGATGAACGCGTTGAACTGCTCGCGCAGCAACGTGTAGAGCTCGTCGCTGTCCCAGCCAGGATCCGGTTTGCGGCCCTTCGCGGCGGTGTACCCGGCCCAGTCCTTGGCAAGGCTGTTGAACAGAGTCCAAGCCGTGAAGTAGTCGGGGTCGAGCCAGTTCAGCACCGGCTTGCCGGCGCGAATCCGGTCCCGCTGCAGCAACTGGTAGATGATGTCGGCTGCGGAGCGGGCCTGGTTCAGCGCCGTGATGAACCGGCGGATCTGTCGGGAGCTGACCGGCGCGCGACCCGTGGAGCGCAACTTCTCCGCCACCCGTGCCCCGATCTCGTCGATCCAGGCTTCTTGGCTCGGGCCGAGCAGCACCTGGGCGCTCGCGAACATCTCATCGAGGTTTGCCTGCACTTGGTCGGCCTCGTCGAACAGGATCAGGTCGCTGCGCCGCCACGCCGCTTCCAGGTACCGCATCTGCTCGTAGCTCAACGGTCCGGGCACAGTAGTGTGCACAAGGCTCCACGGCGTCGCGATCCACACGTTCGCCGTGACCAGCAGGCGCGCGGCCTCGTGCCGTTGGCATCGATACCACAGCGGGCAGGTGCGCCGAACTCCTTCACGCCAGCCATCAACCGGGGCGTCTGGGTCGGTCTCGATCAAATGCTGACAGGGCGCCTCGCGTACCTCGAGCGGTTTGGGTGCGCCTCGGACGGCATCGAGCGGGCACGCGGTGCTGACCAGGTCGAATCCGTACGGCTCGGGGGGTAGGAGCCGGCCAGGCGCCGGTGGCTGGAGCCGGTGCAACCGTTCCGCATGCCGGGTTCGGTTCTGCCCCATGACCGGTGCCGCCGCTACGCCGTCGTAGTAGGACAGCTCGTGTGCCGCACGTAGTGCTGCCGAGTTGTCGCCGACCACGATCGTCACCCGGAGGCCGTGTTGCGCTGCCCAGGTCGTCAGAATCGTCACGAGGGTGCTTTTGCCGACACTGACCATGCCGACCATGTGCAGAATCCGGTCGATGCGAAGGGTCGTCGCGTCGCCGAAGGTATCGTCGGCCAACCGGATCTGCAGCGTGACATCCTGCAGGCGCTCCTCCCATCGATGAGGGGAGCGTCCGGCCTGCAGGTCAGCGGCGTCCATAGCCCGGGCGGTCTCCACCAACTCATGCCAGGTGACCTCGATCGGTGCCCGCGTCCGGACGGCCAGGTCATGCAGGGCCGGAGCCGGCGCGGGCGGAAGGTCGTCCGATACCGCCACGCCCTGCCCACGCGCCGTGGAACTCATGCGGTATCGGCCGGGTGCGGCGAACCGCACGCCGGTGGTGGCGAAGGGTAGGGGCTCGGTGAGTAGCTGCTCGTACCACTCCCACCTGTCAACCGCCACACTGCACTGCCGGCGCACCGGTCGGCCGAGCGGGTCCAAGCGGTAGCCCCGCACCGTCTCAGCGGCGGACAGGTAGGCCCGCAGCAACTCGTCCCACCCGTATGGGCGTTGGCTGGGCCACAGCAGGGCTCGTGCGTTGGCGAGCCGGACCGCCGCGTCGGCTGGCGGGTGCGGCACCGCGTCCCACAGCGCCCGGTAGCCGTCGAGCAGCGCGGGTACTCCGCTGGCGGCTTGACCGGTGGCGACCGCTTCCAGGAGATACAGGCACAGTTCGATGTCCATGAGCCGTGCGGGTGAAGGCTGATCGCCGGTCGGGTTGTAGTGGCCGCGGAGGGAGCGGGTGAAACGGTTACGGATGGTGTTGATCTGTCTCATGCCTGGGCCTCCACCCGCCGCTTCACGGCAGTGATGAACTCCGCCTCGGATACCGCCACGATCCGCTGGCCGGGCCGCACCTCGGGGCACGCTTTTCGCAGTCGTGCCACGTACCGCGGATGCGCCTTGACCTGCTCCCGGCCGATGACGACGTAGGCCCTTTCCACCTCCGACGGCACGGCGAACAGCCGCTCCCGTAGCCGCCGGGCCAGCCGTACCGGATTGCGCCAGGCCTTGACATCGGCGACCCAAGGCCGTTCCTCGAAGACTGAGATGTCGCACGCGTCGAAGTCCGGCCACACCGCGACCGGCACGCCGAGCTTTCCGATCGTGTCGGCGATGCGCAGCTCCGCACGACCCGGTGCGGTGATGAAGGTGCGCAGCTCACGTCGCAACCACCACACGCCCTCGCTGGCCGGGTGTTCCGCCCCGACCGTGCCGGGCGCCGGGCAGGTCTCGTCCTCGCAGAACCAGGTCCGGTCGTCATCCAGCGGCAGCCGGAGACCGCCGCAACCGCCACAGGTCCGGATTACTCCGTCCGCCATTGTCTCGGGCGGCGCTTCCATGTACGCCTGCCGTACCTCGTTGGCCAGCAGCGCCAGGTCAGGATGCGCCAGCCACGCGTCGAGCTCGATCGCCGCGATCGCCGGCTGTCGGATCAGGAGCTCACGGAACGCGACGTAGGACTGCGGTGCGTCGGCGGCCCGCGCCTTGTCCATCACCGCCCGCAGCAGCGCGTTCTCACGGATCTCACCTTCGACATCACCGCGGAGGCTGCCTAACTCCTCGCACGCCGCCGTCGGGCGACCGTAGATCAGCAGCGACTCGTCCGGGTCGACGTCCGCACCGGCCAGGTCGATCCTCCAGTCACCGAACGGCTCCTGTGCAAGCTGGAGGAGCTCCATCACGCTGGCCGGCGCGGTCGCGTCCTGATGCCAGGCGAGCAGGGTCAGCCGATCCAACGCGAGCTGCAGGTTCGCCGGGTACGGCAGCCGGAACGTGTCACCCGACGCGGTCTGCTGGGCGTACTCGAGGATTCCGCTGGCGAGCTGCGCAACCGCGATCTGCGGGTCGGGCAACCATGATGGTGCGGTGGGCGAACCGGTCATTCATCACCTTCTCTTTGGAGGAGAATCCGGGTCCAGGCATCTACGCTGATCCGACTTGGCTGCTGGGGGGTTCGGTCAGCGGGCGAGGCTGGCGTGCCAGTCCGACAGGAAAGCGTCGGCCAGGGCGTGTGCCCTCGGGCGTACGTCGAAGCTCTCGCCGACACGACGGCGGGCCATCTGGGACAAGCCGTCGGCGGCCTCGTTAAGGGGGTGCCCGCTGTGCCCCTTGACGTGCTGGAAAGACAGGTCGGGCCGACGGCTGACTGCCTCGGCGAGCCGGACCAGCGTCGGCTGCTCGGCCGACCGGCGCTGCCGCAGGTCGTAACCGGCCGGCATCGCGGACACCTCACCGGCCTGCCAGCGATGCAACCAGCGTAGGGCGATGGCGTTGTCCACCAGCACCGTCATCCCCGCAGGCGGTTCCGCGTATGCCGAGAGCAGGAAGTCGACCGCCCGCAGCTCGTTGACCAGCACCTGGAGGCCCCGGTTGGGTCCTGCCAGCCGGTGCCCCGGCCGCGCAGACCGTAGTGGCCGTCACTGACCACGTACGCGATGCCGCCGGCGCGGTCCTTCCAGCTGGCGTCGGTCGCGGCGACGACCGGCGTGGCTGCCGTAGTCCAGCGGCCGATCCGGCCGCGGCCCCGCTGCGGGTCTGGTTGCGGCGGGCAGGGTGTGCCGTGCGTGGCAGCGAGCCGTTCGGCGTTCCGAAGGAGCTGCTCAGCTGAGTCGAGCTCGTCGTATTGGACTGCGGTGAGTACGAGGACCGCCGTGTCGGCGATAGCCTGACAGTCGGGGCAGGCGTTGCGGCGAACGTATTCCCGCAGCGGCAGGGCGCGGGCGTGTAGCGGATCGGGGAGCAGGTGCAGGGCGCGGTGAAACTCGTCGGGACGCACGACGACCTCCCCTCAGAACTCGGCGACATCGGTGACGACGGCGGTCAGGGTGTCGCCGGAGCGCTTGGTGCTGGCCATCTCCTCCTGTTGCACTGAGGCGGAGTCACCGGTCACCTCAAAGGTGTTGATGATCGGGTCTTCGGCGCCTTTGACCTGGTAAGTCACCTCGTAGGTCCTGCTCGGATCCAGGTCGGCGGTGCCGCGGTAGGCCACGTCGATTCGATAGGTCACATTGCAGCCGGCGCTGCCGAAGCACTGCTTGCGCAGGATCTTCACCTTGAGCGCGATGTCCCTCTTGGTCAGTGTGGCGTATCGGGGGAGCGTGGGTGCCGTCGTCACCGAAGCGGTGGTCGGCACTGCCGCAGGCGGCGCGCTGCTGGTCGGAGTGGTGGCCATCGCCGGACCGATGCCGACTTTGGTATCGGTCGAGTCGTTGCCCAGCGCGGCGACTCCGAGACCACCGATGCTGAGGGCGATGACGAGGGCGATGCCGCTGACAACCAAGGCGCGGCCCCGGGAGGGCTTGGTGATGGTCGGGATGGGCGGTGGCGGGCCAGGGGGTTGGGTCATGGGCGATTTCCTCCATGAGCAGGTGTGGTCAACGGTGGTGCGGGCGGGCTGCGGGCGCGCCCGCACCAGCTCGGTGCGGATGGCGGATCAGCTGAGCGCGACGGTCACGCCGCCGGAGAACGGCGAGTCGTGCAACTCGAGCTTGGTGAGCTTCACGTTCTTCGGGATGTCGAAGACCACCACGCCGCTGACCTGGTTGCCGGGGTTGATGTCGTTGAGGAACGTCTCGGCGTTCTTGTTGGCGTAGATCGCGGCACCGTTGTCGGCGGAGTATTCGGTACCGTCGGCGGCGTACGCCTTCTGGCTGCTGCCGTCGAACATCTGCGCCTCCTTGCCGATGTTCTTGACGTTGATGGTGACCAGGCAGAACTGGCCCTGCGCCTTGGCTCCGAGGGGGTCGTTGCCGACCTTGGCGACGCCGCACTTCGACGACTTGACGGTGAACTCGAACTTGCCGTCCCGGGCCGGCTGGCCGATGGTCGCGGTCTTCGGCTTGTCGTCTCCCTTGGCACCGACGGCGTCGGTGCTGTCGGTGCTGCCGGCACCGCACCCGAGGGCGACGAGAGCGGTGGCAATGAGAGTGAAAGAAGTGGTCTTACGCATCGAGATCCTCCTGCGGTGAAGTCGCGGCGTCAATCAGAGCACTCTCTGTGAATGCTGTCAACGGAGCTACTGCTTGACAGGTGTGGCACACTGCGAACGTGCAGGAGACACCGACAATCACGGCAGCGGAGATCGCCCGGATCGCCGGGGTTGGTCGTGCCGCAGTCAGCAACTGGCGTAAACGACATGCGAACTTCCCCACCCCGGTGGGCGGCACCCCGGCCAGCCCCGAGTTCGACCTGACCCAGGTCGAACAGTGGCTTCGCGCCCAGGGCAAGCTTCCGGAGCTGGCGACCGTCGACCGGCTCTGGCGGCACCTCGCCACCGCGATCCCATCACCGGCCGTCGGCTTGGCTACCGTTGGTCATCTACTGCTCGCCCGACACCGTGGACAACGCAGCCGCGCAACCGACCCGCAGTTGGTGCCGCTACTGCCCGACCTCGACGCCCTGGTCGAAGAGCTCGGGCCGCAGGGTGCCTTCGACGCGCTGTGGCAACGGTTCTCCGCTCCCGGGCCGGGCCGCCCCTTCGCCACTCCGGACGACGTGACCGACCTGATGGTGGCGCTCGCGGACGTCGATGGCAGCGCCGTCCTCGATCCGGCAGCCGGCTCCGGTGCCGTCCTGCGTGCCGCCGTCCGCGCCGGCTGCGCCTCCGCCCACGGGCAGGAGCTTGACGAGGGCCTGGCCCGGCTCGCCGGTCTGTGGCTCTCCCTGCGCGACGTACCCGGGGAGGTCAGCACCGGTGACTCCCTGCGCGCCGACGCGTTCACTGGCCGCACTTTCGACGCCGTCGTCTGCCACCCGCCCTTCGGTGTCACCAACTGGGGAGACGACGAGCTGGGCCACGACCCACGCTGGATCGTCGGCAGCACGCCACGTACCGAGCCGGAGCTGGCATGGGTCCAGCACGTTCTCGCCCATCTGCGCGTCGAGGGGCATGCGGTGCTGCTCATGCCACCCACCGTCGCCGGGCGTCGAGCCGGCAAGCGGATTCGCGCCGAGCTGCTTCGCCGGGGGCATTTACGTGCCGTCGTCGCACTTCCGCCCGGCGTGGCCGCACCGCACAACGTCCCGCTGCACCTGTGGGTGCTGCGGCGGGCGACACCGGAGGCGCCACCGCCACAGCGAGCGCTGCTGGTCGATGCTGCGGCAGGTGAGCCGAATGTCACCTATCCGCGGATCCTGGAGGTGTGGCGGGCGTTTGTTGCCGCGCCGGATGCCGAACTCGAGGAGCCGGGATTCGCCCGCGCCGTGCCGGTGATCGACCTGCTTGACGAAGAGGTCGACATCACCCCCGTCCGTCGGCAGCCCACGGTCACCGGCGGGGACACGGGCGTACAACTGGCCAACGTCCAGCAGCGTCTGGCCGCCGCCGTCGGTAACCTGCCGGCGCTCGTGCCACGGGTGACACCCGTGGACGACAGCAGGCCCGCACCGGAGACCATGACCGTCGCCGAACTGGCGCGTAGCGGCGCACTGCAGATCATCGGACCGGTACGGACCGGGTACTCGACGGAGCGGGACGGCACCACCCCGGGCGAAGGGCCGCCAACTGTACTCACCGGCCAGGACGTTGTCAGCGGGATCGAGGCGTCCGGCCACGACAACGGCAGCCTGGCCGAGCGCATCGACCTGCAGACCGGTGACGTCATCGTCCCGGTGGCGGCCCGGCGGTTGGCCTCCCGGGTCATCACCAGGGGCGGACTACTGCTCGGCCCGGGTCTCTTCCTGCTCCGTCCCAATCCGGCCGCTCTGGATCCGTGGTTCCTCGCCGGGCAGTTGCGCAGTACCGCCAACGACCGGCAGGCCACCAGCCTGTCGGGCACGAGGATCGACGTCCGCCGTGCCCAGATCCGGCGTCTTCCCCTTGAGGAGCAGCGAGCCCACGGCGAGGTGTATTGCCGGCTGACCGACTTCGAGTCGACGGTACGAGAGGTCACGGCGCTCGGCGGCGATCTCGTTCGACTTACTGCTGACGGCTTGGCGGGCGGTCTGCTGCTGCCCGAGCGAGACGAACGATGATCGGGCTGGTGCACGTCGGCGGCGGGCAGAACGGTGAGCCGGTCAAGCTGCCGCACGGCGCATCCCCCTTCGACCGGGGCGTAGTCGAGGGCGGTCTGACTCCGGGGGAACGCGACTGGTTCCGTCGGCAGCGCCGAGAGCGGGCGCAGTCGTCGGTTTGCCGGTATGCGGACGTGACCGAGCTGACGGACCAGCACCGCATTCCCGTCGACCTGACGCGATGGGCGCAGCTCGGCGAGCACCTCCCGGTCCCACCGGGCGCGGGGCCGGTGCCGGTGAGCCGGCGTGACGTCACGGAGGTCGCGCGCCATTGCCGGGAGAACCGGGTGTGGTTGCCGTTGCTGGCCGCCTCCTTCGCCTGGGGTTGGGGGCGGCGAGGCTTCGGCCCGACCCGCCTGACCTGGATCCTGCACGGCAACACCCGTTGGCCGGCGCCTCCACCAGGGGAGGTCGAGCGCCGCCTCGCCCACGCCGTCGACGTCCTCGACCACGAAAGCGCCTGGTCGGCCTACCGGTACCTCGCGGAGGAGGACAAGGTCTGCGGTCTAGGCCCTGCCTTCTTCACGAAGTTCCTCTACTTCGCCGGCCGGGCCGGCGATCGCCGGCCCGGGGCGCTGATCCTAGACGACCGGCTGGCGGGACGAATGCGGGGTTTCTGGCTGCGCCGCGCCGACGAGACGTACGCGGCACAGGGGAAATCCCCGCACCGGCTCTGGCGAGGATCGGTGTGGTCGCCGTACCGCTATCACGTCTATCTCGCCTTCCTCGGTCGTGCGGCTGTCCAACTGGCAGAGGACGGTGAGCAATGGACACCCGAGCTGGTAGAACTGCTGCTCTTCCGCAGTGATCCCGATGCGACCGGGGCCGAGTTGTCGTTCAGCTGACTGCATGGTCCCGTTGACCGGACCGAAACAGGGTGATCCTCTAGTCACCTGCAGATGGGCCGTAAAGAGAACAAACAACCCTTTCAGGGGACCCTCCGTCATCGTGGGCGGACGTAGGGTCGCGGGGTTCACGTGGGGGCGATACGAACATGGGAGCACCATGCCGAGCATGACGTCGGCCAAGACCGACGAACTGGCGGTCAGCAAGCTGGTCGCAGTGCGGGGCCAGCGCTGGGTTGTCAGCAACATCGAGCCGTCCGGGCAGTGCACGCTGGTCACACTGCAGAGCGTCGAGGACGGCCGCTACGGTCACACCCTCGACGTCATCTGGGAAATCGAACCGGGCCGCCAGGTGCTGCCCAGCGGCTCACTGCCCCAGGTCACCGGGGACGCGTTCGACTCGCCGCAGCGGCTGGCGGCGTTCCTCGATGCGGTGCGCTGGTCCGCCGTCACCTCGGCCGACGTGAAGACGCTGCAGGCGCCGTTCCGTTCCGGCGTCGCCATCGAGGACTACCAGCTCGAACCGGTCGCCCGGGCGGTCGACGCGCCGCGGGTCAACCTGCTGCTCGCCGACGACGTCGGCCTCGGCAAGACCATCGAGGCCGGGCTGGTCGCCCAGGAACTGCTGCTGCGGCACCGCGCCCGCCGCATCATGATCGTCTGCCCGGCTGGCCTGACGTTGAAGTGGCGCGACGAGATGGCCGAGAAGTTCGGTCTCGACTTCACCATCGTCGACTCCGAGCGCTGCGCCGCCGTGCGCCGCAGCCACGGCTCGGCGGCCAACCCGTTCGAGGTCCATCCGCTGAGCATCGTCAGTTTGCCCTGGCTGCGCGGCCAGAAGGCGCAGCGACTCCTCGACGAGGTGCTGCCCGCCGACGGCCCGACCTACCCGCGCACCTTCGACCTGCTCATCCTCGACGAGGCACATCACGTCGCCCCGGCCGCGCCCAAGCAGATCTACGCCGTCGACTCACAGCAGACCAAGCTGATCCGCCGGCTCGCCCCGCACTTCACCCACCGGCTTTTCCTCTCCGCGACCCCGCACAACGGCTACCAGGCGTCTTTCACCGCGCTCCTGGAGATCCTCGACAACCAACGGTTCGCCCGTGGCGTCAAGCCCGACCCGAACGCGGTCCGGGACACCGTCGTGCGCCGGCTCAAGCGCCACATCGAGAAGCCGGACGGCACGCCCCGCTTCGTCGAACGCCAGGCGTCCGCGATCCCCGTCGCGTACCCGGAGGACGAGCGGCAGATCCACGCCCTGCTGACCCACTTCGCCGAGCTGCGGCGCAAGCGCCTGCACTCCCGACGCGGCCGCAGGGCCACCGACCTGGTGACGCTGCTGCTCAAGAAGCGGCTTTTCTCCAGCCCGGCCGCGTTCGCCCACACCGTCCGCGTCTACCTCGACACCCTGGCCAACCGGAAGGGCTCTCCCAGCCTGGCCGCCGGCGACGACGTGCCGGAGTGGATGGACGAGCTCATGGAGGACATGGCCACCTACGACGACGAGCAGCTCGCCGAGGCGGAGGACGACGCGCTCGACCGGGTCCGCCCGATGCAGCCGGACCCCACCGACGACGAGACGGCCCTGCTGCGCAGGATGCTCGACTGGGCGGAACGGAAGGAAGCCCGGCCCGACGCCAAGGCCCGCGAGCTGATCACCTACCTGACGGCGATCTGCCGCCCCGACGGCCGGCACTGGACCAACGAACGCGTCGTCGTCTTCACTGAGTACCGCGACACCCAGGCGTGGCTGGCCGACCTGCTCCGGCAGGAGGGCATCGGCGGCGACGGGCTCGCGCTGCTGCACGGCGGCACCCCCGGCGACGAGCGGGAGCAGATCCGGCTGGCGTTCCAGGCCCAGCCGAGCGAGCGTCCGGTGCGGATCCTGCTCGCCACCGACGCGGCCAGCGAGGGCATCGACCTGCAGAACCACTGCCACCGGCTGGTCAACTACGACATCCCGTTCAACCCCAACAAGCTGGAGCAGCGGATCGGCCGCATCGACCGGTACGGGCAGCAGGTCGCCCCGGAGATCCAGCACTTCGTCGGCACCGGCTTCGGCAGGCCGGTCGACGCGTTCGAGGCCGACCTGGAGTTCCTGTCGCGGGTCGCCACGAAGGTGGCCCGGATGGAGGAGGACCTCGGCTCCGTCAACGCCGTCCTCTCCGACGCGGTGCAGCGACGGATGCTCGGTGAGCAGGTCAGCGTCGACATCGACCAGGCCGGCAGGAACAGGGCCGGCGGCGGTTTGCCCGTCGAGTCCAACCTGCGCGAGCAGGTGCGCCGGTTGCGAGCCGACCTGGACCAGACCGTCGAGGAGCTCGGTATCACCCCGACGGCGGTCAAGCGGGTCGTGGACACCGCCCTGGAACTGGCCCGCCAGCAGAAGCTCCAGCGGCACGTCGACGACAGGCACCTGCTCGACGGCCTCTACACGGTGCCGCCGCTGACCGGCTCCTGGCAGCGCGCCGGCGCCGGGCTCACCGCCAAACTCGTCGACGGCGACGAGCCGCCCCGCCAACTGCCGGTCACCTTCGACCCGCAGGTGGCCAGGCAGGACCGCGACGGCATCGTCCTCGCCCACCTCAACCACCCTCTGGTGGCCATGTCGACCCGGCTGCTGCGCGCCGCCGTCTCCAACCCCGACATCGGCCTGCACCGGGTCACCGCCGTGGTCAGCGACGACCCCGTGCTGGAGGACGTGCTGATCGGGGCGTACTCCCGGTTCGTGCTGGTAGGCGCGGACGGCGTCCGCCTGCACGAGGAGGTCCTGCACGCCGGCGGCTGGGCCCCCGAGCAGGGCCGCTTCCGCCGCCTGGAGAACCTCGGCACGCTCAAGGCCATCCTCGACCGGGCGCTGACCGCCGGCACCCCCGCCGCCCCGGTCGTGCGGGCGCGGCTCGCCGAGCGCTGGCCCCGCGTCAGCGGCGGCCTGCTGTCGGCCATCGAGTGGCGCACCAGGGCCCGGCAGGAGGCGCTGGAACGCAAGCTCGCCCAGCGGCAGGAGGCCGAGCGGCAGCGCATCGTCCACAACCTCGACCAGTTCGCTGCCGCGCTGCGCGGCGCGCTCGACGCCGACGACAGCGAGACCGAACAGGCGCTGATCAGCCGCGCCGAGGCGAGCAAGAGCAAGGAAGAACTCACCCAGTACCGCAGGGACCGCCAATCCTGGAAGGACCGGCTGTTGGCCCTCGAAGCCGAGCGCGACCGCGAACTCGAAGCGGTCGCCGCCCGCTACCGCGACCCGAAGGACCACAGCTTCCCGGTGGCCGTGGTCTGCGTCGTACCGAAGCGGGAGGCCACCCGATGAGCCGCACCTTCCGCCGCCCCGCCCCCGACGGCGTCGAACAGCACCGCAACTGGCTGAGCCTGGTCGAGGTCAGCGGGCCGTTCCTCAGCCTGCCGGTGCTGCGCCGCACCTGGCCCACCCTCGACACCCTCGACCGGCGCGGTCGCGACCGGCTGCGCCAGCAGCACACCACCTGGCAGGCCGACACCGTCGCGGGCCAGGCCGACTGGATCGGGTACGTGCTGGACGAGCTGCTCGGCTGGGGCGACGCCCGGCACACCGACGGGCTCGACGCGCTCGCCCACACCGTCGCCGAGCACGACACCGAGCTGCGGCCGTCGTTCGTGCTGGTCAAGCCGGGGGAGGCGGTCAAGCCTGACGGCGTACGGCTGATCGGCCTGGTCTGCCCGTCTGGCCAGCAACCGACCGCCCGGATCACGGGCTCCACCTGGGCCGCTACGCCCGCCGACCGGCTCGCGCTGCTGTGCCGGCACCACCGCGTCGAGCTGGGCCTGGCCACCGACGGACGCTGGTGGACCCTGGTCTGGGCGCCGCGCGGCGGCGTCACCACCACCGCCACCTTCGACGCGGTGGCCTGGCCGGAGGCGGCCGAGCGGGACGTGGTCCGGGCCTTCGTCTCGCTGCTGTCCCGGCACCGCTTCTTCGGCGTGCCCGACGCCGAGCGGTTGGTGCCGCTGCTGCGGGACAGCCTCGGCAGCCAGGAGGAGATCACCGAGGCGCTCGGTGTCCAGGTCCGCCAGGCCGTCGAGCTGCTCGTCGCCGCGATCGGCCGCACCGACGTACGCGAACGGGACGCCGGCGGACCCGGCCTGGCCCACGTGGAGGCCCACGAGGTCTACCGGGGCGCTGTCGCGGTGATGATGCGCATCGTCTTCCTGCTCTTCGCCGAGGAACGCAGGCTGCTCCCCGCCGACAACGAGCTGTACGCTGCGGCGTACTCCGCTGGGCGGCTCTGCGCCGAGCTGGAACAACGGGTCACCGAGGGCAGCGAGGAGGACCTGGAGCACAGCTCCGCCGCCTGGCACCGGCTGCTCGCCCTGTTCACCGCCGTCTACCACGGCATCGACCACCCCCGGCTCACCCTGCACGGCCACGACGGCTCGCTGTTCGACCCGAAGCGGTACGACTGGCTGCCGCTGGCCATCGACGACCGGACCGTGCTGCACATGCTCCGCTCGGTGCAGTACGTCCAGGTCGGCACCGGCCGCTCCCGGGAACGCCGCACCGTCAGCTTCCGCACCCTCGACGTCGAGCAGATCGGGTACGTCTACGAGGGCCTGCTCTCCTTCGAGGGCTTCCGCGCCCAGGACGTCACCGTCGGGCTGATCGGCAAGGAAGGGCTGGAGGACGAGGTCGCCCTCGCCGACCTGGAGACGCTGCGCGAGCGCCACCCCGACGTGGCGTCACTGGCCAAGGCGCTCGCCGAGCGGCACAAAGATTCCAAGATCGGCTCTCCGGCGGCGCTGGCCAAGAAGCTCGTCCCCCTCGACGGGGCGGAGCGCGAGGAGGCCCGCAGAAAGCTCCTCGCGGTGACCGGCGGCGACTACCCGCTCTCGGAGCGGCTGCTGCCCTTCCACGGCATCATCCGTGCGGACCTGCGCGGCCTGCCCGTGGTCATCCTGCCCGGCGCGCTCTTCGTCACCGAGTCCGCGCTGCGCCGCAACACCGGCACCCACTACACCCCGCGCTTCCTCGCGGAAGAGGTGGTCGAGGGCGCGCTCGAACCGCTGGTCTACGAGCCCGGCCCGCTGCAGACCGCCGACAGGGCACAGTGGAAGCCGAAGTCCAGCAAGGAGATCCTCGCCCTCAAGGTCGCCGACATCGCCATGGGCTCGGCGGCGTTCCTCGTCGCGGCGGCCCGCTACCTCGCCGGCCACCTCATCGCGGCCTGGTCGCGGGAGGGCGACGAGGTCGCGCTCGCCTACCAGCAGCGCGACGCCGACCGCACGGTGGACGCCGACGACGACCCGCTCGTCGTCGAGGCCCGCCGGCAGATCATCGAACACTGCCTGTACGGGGTGGACATCAACCCGATGGCCGTGGAGATGGCGAAGCTGTCCCTCTGGCTGGTCTCCATGGACCCGCACCGCCCCTTCACCTTCCTCGACGACCGCCTCGTCGCCGGCGACGCGTTGCTCGGCCTCGGCAACGCGGCGACGCTGCCGGGCAAGGCCGCCCGCGACCTGCGGCTGGAACGCGACCTCGCCGAGGCCCGGAAGCTGCGGCAGCAACTCGCCGACCTGCCGGACCGCGCGGACACCCTGTCCGAGAAGCGGCGGCTCCTCGACGAGGTACGCACGGTGCGGCAGCGCGCCGACGCCTACGCCGACCTGGTCGTGGGCGCGCAGCTCGCGTCGGTCAAACGCGGCCGGGACCAGGTCGTCATCGCCGAACGGGTCGGCGCGCTGGCCCAACAGTTGGCCAAGGGCGGCGACGTGGAGTTGCTGCTCCAGCAGGCACGCGCCTGGCTGGCCACCGACCAGCCGGACGGCGGATTCGACCGCGACCCGCTGCACTGGCCCCTGGAGTTCCCGGAGGTCTTCGAGCAGGGCGGCTTCGACGCCATCATTGGCAACCCGCCTTTTCTCGGCGGCAAGAAGATCAGTGGCCCGTTGGGTACAGCGTACCGGGAGTGTCTCGTTACGGTACTCGGGCGAGGCGTCAAGGGGAACGCCGATCTGGTTGCTTACTTCTTGCTGCGGGCGCACGACCTGCTCAACCCCGGGGGGCAGACCGGCCTGATTGCTACCAATACCCTTGCTCAGGGTGACACCCGGGAGGTCGGGCTCGATCAAGTGACTGCCGGCGGTGCAGCCCTCCGGAAGTCGATCAAGAGTAAGCCGTGGCCATCTCCGTCCGCCGCACTCGAATACTGTGCCGTTTGGACGAGTCGCGCGACGGTCAGTGCGAACGCCGAGCGTGTCGCGGACGGCGTCATCGTCAAGGGAATCACGTCGTCCCTGGCCCCCGTCACCCGTACTGCGGGAAATCCCCACCGACTTGTGGCGAATGAGCGAGTGGCCTTCATTGGCTCGTATGTCTTGGGTATGGGATTCGTCATGGAGCCTAGTCGGGCCGAGGAGTTGATCTCCGTGGACTCGCGTAACCGTGAAGTTCTGTTTCCCTATCTCAATGGGAAGGACCTTAACTCTCGCCCTGACTGCTCGGGAAGTCGATGGGTGATCAACTTCTTTGACTGGCCGGTGGAGCGGGCTCGTTGGTTTCGAGAAGTGTTCGAAATCGTGGAGCGAGAGGTTCGACCCGAGCGTCAGCGGCGTAAGGCTGATGGTACTTTCGTTCTCCGAAAGCCCTTGCCTGAGAAATATTGGCAGTATGCAGAAAAGCAACCGGCAATGCAGCAGGCGATTGCCGGGCTGAATCGGGTTGTCGTGCTAGCGCAGGTGAGTAAGACTGTTCTGCCGTTGTTGGTGCCGACGGGCCAGGTCTTCGCGAATAAGATTGTTGTGTTCGCGGTGGACGACACGGCGATGCTGGCTCTGCTTTCAAGCGCCCCGCACTACTGGTGGACCACCAGCCGTAGCTCCACGATGAAAGCCGACCTAAGTTATTCGCCGTCGGATGTGATCGCGACGTTTGCGTTGCCGGAGTTGACGGCCGAGCTGCGGGCGTTGGGTGACCGGCTCGACACGTACCGGCGGGACGTGATGTTGAGCAGGGACGCCGGGCTGACGGCTACGTACAACCTGGTCTTTGATCCGGGCTGTCAGGACGACGACATTGTGGAGTTGCGGCGGATCCACCGGGACATCGACGTGGCGACCTGCCGGGCCTACGGCTGGGACGACCTGGTCGAGGAGGGCCTCGACCACGGCTTCCACAAGGCCGGGGCCTACGTCCGCTACACCGTCGGCCCGGCTGTCCAGCGGGAGATCCTCGACCGGCTGTTGGAGCTGAACCACGAGCGCTACGCCGAAGAGGTCGCGCAGGGCCTGCATGACAAGAAGAAGTCCGGCCGCAAGCCGCCGTCCGGCCCCGCGACCCTGTTCTGATCCGCGTACCCCTCCCGGAGGCTGCTTTCCGTGTTCGTTCGTGGCCAGCTCACCCGTCAGCGTGGCGTCGACCCGCGTGGCCTGACGTTCGCCTTCCTCAACCTGGAGACCACCGGCCTGTATCCCCACAAGGGTTCCCGGGTCTGCGAGGTGGGCATCGTCCGGATGCGTGGCGACGGCGTCGTGCTCGACGAGTACTCCACCCTCGTCAACCCGGGCGTGCGGATCAACAACGAGGAATACCACGAGATCAGCAACGCGGACGTCAAGCATGCTCCGACGTTCCAGGACGTCGCCGGGGACGTGCTCGCGTACCTGGGTGGTGCCATCGTGGTCGGTCACCACCTGGACTACGAGGAGCGGTTCCTGACCGCCGAGTACGGGCGGCTCGGCGTCACGCTGCCCGGGGTTCCCGGGCTGTGCACGCTCGTCACCGCGCGCACCCACCTCGACCGGTGGGGCTACAAGCTGGAGAACGTGGCCAACCTGATCACGGGGGAGTGGCCGACCGCGTTGCACTCGGCGCTCGGCGATTCCCGTGCGCTCGCTGGCACGCTGGCGAAGCTGATCGCCGAGGCGCCGCAGCCGCTGGCCTGGCTGGGGCCACGGCCGGTGCCGCTGCCCGGCCTGCCGCGCACCGGGATCGTCGCCCCGCGCGCCGCCGGGCTGCGCAAGGGCACGGCGGGGTGGCTGGCGACCCTCACGGCGCGGCTGCCGCGCATGGCGGTCCCGCCGCCGCCCCGGCCGGACGGGCTGCGTGACTACCGGGCGTTGCTCGCCCACGCGCTCGCCGACGGCCGGATCGTCGGCGAGGAAGCGGCGCAACTCGCGGTCGCTGCCGCCCGGGCCGGGCTGACCCAAGGTACGGCGCGGCAGGTGCACGAGGAGTTCCTTGCCGAGGCGCGGGCCCGCGCTGAGGAGGACGGTGTGGTCACCTCGGTCGAGCTGAAGGAGCTTCAGCGGGCGGCGAAGGAGCTTGCTGCCTCGCACCTCATCGGTGACCTGGAGGAAGCCGCCGCCGCGAACCGGGCCCGGAGCAATGGCCCGCTCAAGGGCTGGCGGATCCTGCCGGTCGGGGACTCGGCCGACGTCACCGAGGTGGTCGACTACGCCGTCGAGCACGGCGCAAAGGTAGCCGTCAACGTCACCAAGACCGTCCGGCTCGTGATCAACGGTGGCGCGGGGCAGGACGATCCGCGCATCGCCAAGGCGGCCGCTGCCGGAATCGACATCATGTCGCCTGATCAGGCACGCAAGGCGATGGAGACGGAGGCAGCAAAGGCGGCTGGTGGCCTGTTCGCCGACGCCAGCGGCGCGGAGGTCGCCGGGCGGCTCGCCGCCGAACGCGCTGCGGGCAACCGCCCCCGGCGTCCCGAGTGGCACGAGTTCTGGCGGCCCCGGGAGCTGAGTCCCGCCGAGTACCACGCCAGGTTCGTCGAGCGACACGACGACTGGGACGAGTCGTCCACCATCCGGATCACCGTTCCCGTCGCACGGGTGCCGGCCGCTCCGGTCGTGACCGCCGAGAAGAAGAGCGGATGCGCGGCGGTGATCGCCGTCGGTGGGCTGCTCGTGGGCGGTGCCTTTGAGCTGGCCCGACAGTTGATCGCGTGAAGGATTGATACGGAGGAGGTGAGGCATGGACAAGCGACTCATCGAGATCGAGGTGGAGAACTTCCGCAGCCTGCGGAAGGTGTCCCTGCCCCTGCGTCCGCTCAACGTGCTCGTCGGTCCTAACGGAGCCGGCAAGACGAACGTCCTGGAGGTGTTCCGTTTCCTCGCTGATGTGATCCGCACTGACCTTCAGCCCGCGCTGGACCTGCGCGGCGGGTTGGAAGAGGTGCGCTTCTGGGGTGGCGAGAAGCCACCGGCGCATATCCAGATCAAGCTGAAAGCGACGTGGACCACGCACAGCAGTCGCAGCGTGCCCGACGAGTATGCGCTGCGGGTCACGCGGTTGCGTGGGGGCAAGTTGTCACGCCAGGAGTCCTTCCAGTTCAAGCGCACCCAGGGACGCGGCCGGCGGATCACGATCAAGGGGCAGAAGGTCAGCGTCGTCGGGATCGCCAAAGACCGGGCTGAATCCACCGAACGGGAGATCGGCATCAGCGCCCTGAGCAGTGGGCTGTCCACCCTGCCTCGGCTCGCCGACGACCAGGGGGGAACCGAGGTCAGCACCGTAGCCAAGCGGCTCGCCTCGTTCCGGGTGTTCGACGTCCGGGTGGACGTGGCCCGTCGGCCGTCGCGGTTTCCGCGTACCGACCGGGAGGTCCTCGACGACGACGCCGCCAACCTCGCCGGATTCCTGCTGACCCTGCGCAGTCGTAACGAAGGCGCGTGGCAGCGGCTGGTCGAGGACGCCATGGAAGTGTTGCCGCAGCTCGACGCCATCGACTTCGAATACCCCTCCGGGGCGGCCCGCGAGGTGGTGATCGTGCTGCACGAACGTGGGCTGAGGCGGCCCACCCAGCTTGCCGACGCCTCGTACGGCACGATCCGGCTGCTCGGCCTGCTGGCGCTGCTCTACGACCCGAACCCGCCCGCACTGACCTGCGTCGAGGAGATCGACCACGGGTTGCATCCCCAGGCGCTCGAACTGCTGGTGGAACGCCTTCGCGAGGCCAGCGAGCGTACCCAGTTCCTCATCGCCACCCACTCCCCGGCGCTTGCCGACCGGCTGCGGCCCGAGGAACTGGTGATCTGTGAGCGGCTCGACGACGGATCCTCGGCAATCCCGGCGCTGACGGCGGAGCGGATCGAGGAGATCGTGGCCGAAAGTGAGGACCTGCCGCTCGGTGAGCTGTGGTTCTCGGGCGTACTCGGCGGTGACCTGTGACCCGTCGGGGAGGAACGTCCGTTCGTGCGACCCAACGGCCGGTCGTGGCGCTCGCCGGGGAGGACCGGAACGACCGGGAGTGCCTGCGCGTCCTGCTCGAGGCATGGTGTCCTGCCATGAGCGGTCGACTGGTCGAGATCAAAGACCCAGTCCGGCTGCTGAACGCCAAGAGCCATGGCGAGTTGACCAGCCGGGTCAAGACGTTGGCCAGCAAGGCCAAGGCAAGGGCGAAGCTCGAACGGGCTGACCTCGCCTGCGTCTTCGTGCACGAAGATCTCGACCGGCCCGACGGAGACGAGTACGTCGAGGCCCGGCGGCGCGTGCAGTCCGCGCTCGACGCGCAGTTCGGCAACGCCCACTACGTCCTGTCGGTGGCAGAGGTCGAGGCCTGGCTGCTGATGTTCCCTGCCGCGCTGACCGGCACCGTGTCCTCGTGGAGAGTGCCGCAGCAGTACCGGAACCGCGACACCGGCACGCTGGGCGACCCGAAGCAGATCCTGATGCGCAACGTCAGCGGTGCCGGGCGGCGTTACCGGGAATCGGACGCGCCCGGTGTCCTCGCGAAGGCGGTGGCGCTGAACTGCATCGATAAGCCGGTCGGCAGTAACCGCTCGTGGAACCAGCTGCGAGCCGATGTCACCGAGTGCTGTACGTCGCACATTCCCCGAGCAAGGAGGCCGCAGTGACGGTCGATGTCCAGGGCGGACTGTTCCCGCACCCCCGGGGCGAGCAGCAGTCGCTGTCGCTGTCCGGGGACGGCGACAGCGACGGCGCGGGTGACGGAAGCGCCGGCCCGGGGTCGCCGCTCGACGTGCCGCAGGTGTTCCCGGCGGCCACCTCCTACCAGGTGCGCGACGAGCTGGAGGAGCTGATCGGGCGGGACCTGCTCGGGCCGTGGGACGGGGAGCGGGAGGAGTTCCCGCCCGGCGCGATGGGGCCACGGGAGCGGTACCTCGTCGGCATGCTCGGGCCGAAGCAGCGCCCGCGCACCGACAGGAGCGCCGAGGTGCAGGACGTGGACGCCGCCGTGCAGGGCGACGGCAGCGAGGCCGAGCTGCCCGAGGTGGTCACCCCGCTCAACCTGGGCAAGATGTGGGCATCCTCGATGGGCATGTCGTTCGCCGTGGCCGGTGACACCGACACGCTGTCGGTGACGGCCGAGTGGGGCCGCTACGACCTGCGCGAGTCGGAGGACGACAAGGGCAGGAAGCGTCGGGCCTGGTATCGCGAGCCGGTGTCGTACGCCAGGGCGGTCCGGCTCGACGGCGATGTCTCGTACCGGATTCCGCTGACCGTCGCCGACCCGGACGCGCCGGGGGTCCACCTGGCGGTGGAGGTCCGGCCGCGCGACGGGCGGCGGGTGGTGCAGCTCGCCCTGATCAACTCCCAGGCCGAGCCGGAGAGCAACGCCGACACCGCGTGGCTGTTCCAGTCTGCGCTGACGGTGACCGCGTCGGACGGCCACGCGGCGGTCTTCCTCCCCATCGACGACCCGCTCGACGGGGTGAAGGGGATCGGCGACGACGAGGAGGAGACGCATCTGCGGCTGCTCTATCGGGGGCAGCGCCGCTACGCCTCCGGCCGCAACGTGGCCGTGCACCCGTGGGTACGCGCCGGGGAACGCCGCGCCCACCAGCTCTTCACCACCTGGCTGCCCACCTACAACGTGCCCGCGACGGTGGCGCCGACCGGCCCCGGCACCCCGCTGGCCGGCGTGGAGCTGTCGATGGACGCCCTGGCCACGGCCGACGTCGACGGGCTGCGGACCGGGCTGACGACCCTCGCCGCCGGCTACGAGGCCTGGCTCGCCGGCGAGGAAACAAAGATCCCCGACCTGCCGGAGCCGTTCCGGGACACCGCGCGGCACGCCGTCTTCACCGCCCGCCGGGCCGCCAAGCGGCTGCGGGCCGGCATCGCCCTGCTGACCGACCCGACGGCCGATCGGCACGGCGAGGCGTTGGCGGCGTTCCGCTTCGCCAACGAGGCCATGGCGTTGCAGCGCCGGCACAGCGAGGTGGCCGGGCTGCGGGAGGAGCAGGACCTGTCGTACGCGGACGCGAAGGCCGCCGTTGACGCGCGCGGTGCCGCCGCCGCCTCCTGGCGCCCGTTCCAGCTCGCGTTCGTGCTGCTGAACCTGCCGTCGCTGACCGACCCGGCGCACCCGGAGCGGGCCGCGAACCGGGACGCCCTCGTCGACCTGTTGTTCTTCCCGACCGGTGGCGGCAAGACCGAGGCGTACCTCGGCCTGACCGCGTTCACCTTCGCCATCCGCCGCCTTCAGGGCGTGGTCGGTGCCGGTGCCGACGCCCGTAGCGGTGATGCGGGGGTGTCGGTGCTGATGCGGTACACGCTGCGGTTGCTCACCGCCCAGCAGTTCCAGCGGGCCGCCGCGCTGATCTGCGCCGCCGAGGTGCTGCGCCGCCGCGACGAGACCACCTGGGGCGTCGAACCGTTCCGGATCGGGCTGTGGGTCGGCGGGGGAGTGTCGCCGAACTGGTTCGACGAGGCGGCCACGCAGATCGCCGAGGCGCGCGAGGCGGGCCACGGCAAGTTCACCAACGTCCTGCAAACCCTGAGCTGCCCGTGGTGCGGCGCGAAGCTGCGGGCCGAGCGGGACCTCGAACCCAAGGAGGACCTCCGGCGGGTCCTGCTGTTCTGCCCGGAGGCGGAGGGCGCGTACGCCTGCCCGTTCTCCCGTACCCGAAGCGCCGAGGGCCTGCCCATCCTCACTGTCGACGAGGAGATCTACCGGTACGCGCCAAGCCTGGTCATCGCCACCGTCGACAAGCTCGCGCAACTGCCCTGGCGCGGCTTCGCCGGGCTGCTCTTCGGCCGGGTGCGGCAGCGTTGCCCCCGGCACGGCTACCGGCACGACGACCTGGACACGCGCACCGGGTGCAGCAACCGGCACAACAAGAAGGGCAGCCTGGAGGCGGTCACCAGCCAGCCGGTGGTCCGCCTGCGCCCACCGGATCTGATCATCCAGGACGAGCTGCACCTGATCTCCGGCGCGCTCGGCACCATGGTCGGTCTCTTCGAGGCGGCCGTGGACCAGCTCTGTACCTGGCCGCTGCCCGGCGGCGGCACGGCCGGGCCGAAGATCGTCGCGTCGACGGCCACCACCAAGCGGGCCAGGGCGCAGGTGCTCGGGGTCTTCGGGCGGGACCTGGCGGTGTTCCCGCCACCGGTCGTCGACATCGCCGACACCTTCTTCAGCCGTCAGGTGCCGGTCACCGTGGACCACCCGGGCCGCCGTTACCTCGGCGTCTGCGCCCACGGCGTGCGGATGAAGTCGGCCGAGATCCGGGTCGCGGAGATCCTGCTGCTCGCCGGGCAGACCCTCTTCGACCGGTACGGCGCGCCCGCCGACCCGTACCTGACCACGGTGGGCTACTTCAGCGCCACCCGCGAGCTGGCCGGCATGCGCCGGCTGCTGGACGACGACGTGACCACCCGGGTACGCACCCACGGCCGCCGTAAAGGCATGTCGGACCGCCTCACCGGAGCGGTGATGCTCAATGTCCAGGAGTTGACCTCCCGGATCTCGTCCGGAGATATCAGTGACGTGCTGAAACGGCTGGAGATCGGCTTCGACGCCGAGATCGACACGACCGCCCGGCGTAAGGCGATCTTCGAGGACATGCGGGAGGCGATGAAGGCCAAGACTGCCTCAAACCCGCGGCTCAAACTGCATCCGGTGACCGAACGCTACTACCGGCGGCAGAACGACGGCAGGCTGCCGGTCGACGTGGTGTTGGCTACCTCGATGCTCCAGGTCGGCGTGGACGTCTCCCGGTTCGGTCTGATGGTGGTGACCGGTCAGCCGAAAAACACCGCCGAGTACATCCAGGCGTCCTCCCGGGTCGGCCGCGACGCCAGCCGCCCCGGCTTGGTGGTGACCCTCTACAACTGGACCCGGCCCCGGGACCTAGCCCACTACGAGGATTTCGAGTACTACCACGCCACCTTCTACCGGCAGGTGGAAGCGCTGTCGGTGACCCCGTACACCCGGCGGGCGCTGGACCGGGGGACCACCGCGACCGTGGTCGCGGCCGTGCGCAACACGGAGGAGGCCTTCTCCCGCAACACCGATGCCCACGACGTGCCGCTCGACGGCCCCGAGGTGCAGCGGGTCGTCGACCGGTTCCTCGACCGGGCCGAAGCCATCGGTGGCACCCGCGCCCGCGACTATCTCGGTGAGCGGATCAACCGGCTGCGGGACCGGTGGAACGAGCGCAGGACCGGCTCCACGCGGCTCGGCTACGCCGACGGCACCTTCAAGCAGCAGAAGCTCGTCGGCCTGCTTACCGTCGCCGGTGGCGAACGCTGGACCGACCTTACCGTCGGGCAGTCGATGCGGGAGACCGAGAACGAGATCAACCTGGTGCTGCCCGCCGGGGAGAAGATTTTCGACCCGCAGTACGGCGCGCCGGACTGGTCGTTCGGCCCGCCGGGCGACGACGCGCGGGACGAGGACCTCCCCGACGGGGACGAACTGGGTGAATCGACCATCGCGGGGAAGGGACACTGATGGCGGGCAGGCACTTCCGGCGGGTCGGATCGGTCCGCCCCAGCCACCTCATGTTCACCACCGGCGTCGGCGCCATCGTCGACCTGCCCAACTTCTCCGTGCTCGTGCGGGGGCTCGACGACTGGAACTACACCCCGGTGCCCGAGCTGGAGCAGATCACCGAGCCACGGCTGCTCGCCGCCGTGCGCAAGCTGCTCAGGGACAAGTCCATCAAGGAGCTGCGGCCGGCGCCGTGGATGGACGGCGTGGACCAGCAGCCCAACGGCCCGGCCGCGAAGGTCGGGGTGCCGATCACGCCGTTCCCCGGCTGGCTGCGCTGCACCGCCTGCGACGAACTGGCCCCCATCGACGGGGGTGTTTTCGGGTTCGAGAACGCCAAGGCCCGCAAGCCGCACGAGGCCCGGTTCTTCCACACCACCTGCGGACGCAAGAAGATCGGTCGGCGGCCGATGGCGGTGGCCGCCCGGTTTGTGCTCGCCTGCACCGCCGGCCACCTCGACGACTTTCCCTACTCGCAGTACGTACACCAGGGTGGCGGCTGCCCCGACGCCAGCCACCCGAGGCTGCGGATGGACGACCGGGGCGGCAACCTCGGCGCCAACGTCGAGATCAGGTGCATGCCCTGCGGTGCCCGCCGCAATATGAAGGAGGTACTTGGCGGTCGCGGCGCGGAGAAGCTGCCCCGCTGTCGGGGCCGCCGGGCACACCTCGGCGACTTCGAGCCGGGAGGCTGCACCAGGGGCGAGCTGAAGCTGCTTATCGTGGGCGCGTCGAACCAGTGGTTCGCTCAGACGCTCTCCGCCCTGGCCGTGCCCAAGAGCGGTGCCAGCGAGCTGCAGACCAAGGTGGAGCAGCACTGGGAGGCCCTCAAGGGCATGCCCGGCGTCGACATGCTGCCCTACCTGCGCACCGTCGTGCCGGCGCTAAAGGACTTCGACCGGTGGTCCGACCCCCAGGTCTGGGCGGCGATCGAACGGCACCGCAACGGGCCCGGGACCGACGAGGATGACGAGAAGGCATACCCGGACCTGCACACGCCGGAGTGGGAGGTCTTCTCCGCCGCGGAGCTGCCTCCGGCCGCCGACGACTTCACCCTCCGTCGGGATCCGGGCGGCGTACCCGGTGAGCTGAAGGAGATCTACGCCGACGTGATCCAGGCGGAGCGGCTGCGCGAGGTCCGGGCCCTGGTCGGCTTCACCCGCCTCGACGCCCCCGACCCGATGGACCCGGACCTGGTCCAACGGGCGCCGCTGTTCAAGACCACCCAGAACTGGATCCCGGCCAGCGAGGTACGCGGCGAAGGCATCTTCCTGCGCCTTCCCGAAGAGCTGCTCGCCGAGTGGGAACGGCGAGTCACCGACACGGAGTGCCTGCAGACGCACCGGGAGGCGTACGGGCGGTTCCGGGAAAGCCGCTACTCCGGGCGGATCCGGGGAGGCTTCGAGCGGATGAAGAACTGGCCGGGCGAGCGGTACATCGCCCTGCACACCCTGTCCCACCTGCTGATCCGCACCATCGCCCTGGAGTGCGGCTACAGCTCGGCCAGCCTGTCCGAACGGATTTACCCGAGCACCCCCGACGACCCACAGCGGGCCGGCATCCTCATCTACACCGCCGTCCCGGACGGAGAAGGGACCCTCGGCGGCCTGGTGTCGCTCGCGGAACCCGACGCGCTGACCCGGCTCACCCGACGGGCCCTGCGCGACGCCATGCACTGCTCGTCGGACCCGCTCTGCGCCGAGCGGCTCCCGCACCACCCGGAGGACTTCCTGCACGGCGCCGCCTGCCACGTTTGCCTGTTCGTCTCCGAGACGACCTGCGAACGGGGCAACCGGTTCCTGGACCGACGGTTCGTCGTACCGATCGACCAGCCGGACCTGGCGCTCTTCCCCGAGCTGCCGTGACCTGGCAGCCGGCCTTCGAAGCGGCGGCCGAGGCCGCCGTGCACCGGCTCGGCCCGGCGCACCTGCGGGTCCTGGCCGACCGCCTCGGCGACGACTCGCCCGAGCAGGCCGCGCTGTACGCCGTGCCGGTGCCCGGCTTCACCGAGGCCGCCCGGGCGGTGCTCGCCGCGCGGCGAGCCACGGGTGTGTCGGGTGTGGAAGCGGCGGCCTATCTGCGGGGGCTGGCCGCCGGCCACACCCAACGGTCTGCCGCGGTGCGCATCGAGTCGGTGTGGAGCGGCCCCAGCACCCATCCGGTGCCGGTTCGGGCGACCGCCCAAGTCCTCGTCGAGCTGGTCGCGGAGGCACAGGCCGAGCTGCTGCTGATGACGTACTCCGCCAGGCCCTATCCGCCGCTGCTGTCGGCTCTCGCAGCAGCGGTCGTCCGGGGGGTGAGCGTGACGGTCGTGGTCGAGACGCTGGCCGGTGCGCGGGGAGCGCTGGACGGGGTGGAGCCGGCTGCGGCCTTCGCCAGCCTGCCCGGCGTACGGTTGTGGCACTGGCCGCTCGAACGGCGGGCCGGGGAGCACGCCAGGATGCACGCGAAGATCGCGGTGGCCGACCGTGGAGTGCTGCTGCTGTCCAGCGCCAACCTCACCCAGTCGGGTGTCAATCGCAACATCGAAGCCGGTCTGCTGGTCCGGGGCGGGACCGCGCCGCAGCGGGCGGCCGAGCACATCGCCGAGTTGCAGGGCCGAGGCGTACTGGTCCCGCTTCCAGTTGCCGGGCCGGGGCGCTGAACATGCCCGGCTACGTGACGGCGTGGCAAGGGCCACCGGTGAGTCGGCCGACGCGGATGTCCGGGTGCGGTCGTGCGGAATGGCGTGGATTTTGGGTGCATCGAGAATGGAAGGTCTGGCGCCGTGGGGACGTTGGTCAACGGCCGTTACGAACTGGATGAACTGCCCATCGGTCGTGGTGGTATGGGCGAAGTGTGGTTCGGCCATGACACCAAACTGGACCGGCCGGTAGCGGTCAAGTTCATCCGCTCTCCGGGCGGTGAGCCGGACCGGGACTACATCCGACGGTTCGTGCGTGAGTCCCGGATCACCGCTCGGCTGGAGCACCCCGGAGTCCCTGCCGTCTATGACGTCGGCACCCACGAGGGCAGGCCTTACCTCGTCATGCAGCGCATCAACGGAATAAGTGTCGCAGACCTGGTGGCTGAGCAGGATGCCCTTCCGGTCGGCTGGTCGGCGGCGATCGCCGCCCAGGTCTGCGCGGTGCTCACCGCCGCCCATCAGGCCTCGCTTGTGCATCGAGACTTGAAGCCGAGCAACCTCATGCTCCAGCCGGATGGTGCCGTCAAGGTCCTCGATTTCGGGCTCGCCGCGGCACCGACCCTCTCCGACTTCTCGAAGATCACGTTGACGGGCCTACCGCCTGGCACACCTCAGTACATGGCACCCGAGCAGATCCAGACCAACATGAGCGGTCCGGCCACCGACCTGTATGCGTTGGGCTGCACCCTGCACGAGATGCTCACCGGGAAGCGGCTGTTCACCGGTTCCACGTCGTACGAGGTGTGGAGCAAGCAGGTTGGTCACGAACCACTGCCGGTGCGCGGTGTACGCGACGACGTCCCCGCCGGTTTGGAAGACCTGCTGCTGCACCTGCTACAGAAGAAGCCCGAGGACCGGCCCACGAGTGCGCGAGTCGTTTACGACCGGCTGATGCCCTTCGCCACCGAGCTTGGACCGCTCCCGGGTGTCCTTCACCCGCTGTCGACGATCAGCCCCATCCGCATGTACGGCGCGGTGCTCGGGCGGGTGTTCGGCGGCCCGCCGCCCGCTGGGCCCGCCCGCCCGCCGATGCCACCCGCACCGCTGCCCAAGCCGCCGGCGTCGCCGCACCGGCGTAACGAGGCGCGGTCGGAGACCGGCCGCTCCGAGCTGCGGCGCCTACGGGCGGAGGCAAATCGCCTGGCTGGGTCGTCTCGGTACGGGCAGGCATCGAAGCTGCTCGCCGCCGCGATCCAGCCGGCGATCGACGCGCTCGGCAGGACCGACGGTGACGTGGTGCGGGCTCGGCTCGAACTCGCTGACGCCTTGTTCGAGGAGGGTGACTACCGGCGGGCCGCCCCGGTGTATGAGGAACTCGCCGAGGACATCGCGCGGGAGGACGGGCCGCACGCCGAACTCGCGCTGCGGTGCCGGCTCCGCAGTTCCACCTGCCGGGCCCTGTTCGGCGAGACGAGCGAGGCGCTGCGGCAGCTCGAAGCACTGGTGCGTGATCAGGAGGAGGCCTTCGGCCCCGGTGACCCCCGCACGCTGGAGCTGCGTCGTCAGATCGGACTGCTCCAGCTCGGCGCGGGTCAACGACGCGCTGCCGAGGAGACCCTGAGCCGGCTCCTCGCCGAGGTGACCCGGCTGCACAGCTCCAGCCACCCCAGCGCCCGGGAGATCGCCGATCTGTTGTCCGGGCTGCGCGGCCCCGGCACCCGATAGCCACGTGAGGTCGCGGTGTTACCGCGGTCTGGCGTGACAGGGGCGCGAGGCGGTACGGGCCTACGACGAGGTTCTGAACGGGAAGTTCGCTACGACGACGTCTGCCCGTAGGTCGGGTAGGGCGTCGGCGAGCAGGCTGTCACCGACGTGTACCACGGGCGGCGGTGATGTGTGTCCGGCGTGTCGGGCGCGTAGGTGCACGAACCACAGGCGTAGCAGAGTGATCAGCGCGTACCCCTGCATTGTTCTCCTGGGCGTAGCACCTGGTGGTTCCGTTGTGCAGGGCCCGGTCGGTGGCCATCCGGAGGAGGGATCCCGTGCCGGTGGTGAAGTCGAACGTGAGGGCTCCGGAGCCGGCGAGAGTCAGCATCACTTCCGCGACAACGTCTGGCGGGCCGGCAAGCCCGGGCATCCAGCGGGCGGAGGTCACGTACTGGCGGTGCAGGTGTTCGCAGGCGGTCTCCGCGCCTTGGTCTGCATCGAGCTGATCGGCTGCGCGGAGCAGCGCGGACAGCTGCGCGGTCCTCTGGTGCGGGAACAATGCACCGACCAGCTCAGCCGGGCCGGCATCGAGTGTGTACAGATGGCTTGTGAGCTGGTCCGGAGTGGGTAGGCCTTCGGTGGGAACCTCGGCCCGATCGGCGCGTACGAGCAGGAACGCGCCGGCGATTCCGAGCCTGTCGCTGATCTGTGCTGCGGGTCGGTAACTCTCGATGCGCCGCCATGCCTGTTGCGCGGTGCCGACGTGCTGCATTCGACGGTGGTGGTGTAGCCACTGTTCCACGTCACGTGCGTCGAAGGCCGGTCTGATCGGGGTGCCGCCCACGAACGCGGGGAAGTCGGCGTACCGCCGACGCCAGTTGCTCAGCGGCCCGGCTGACGTTCGCAAGTCGTGCGATGTCGCTGGAGGTGAGGGTGGCCTCGCTGGGGTCCTGCTTGGTCCGATGCCCGCGCGTGAACTAGATCATGAACGAATCGCTTGTGTACGCGGTTCACAGACGCTATCTTGTTGGCGGTTACGGGTTATCAGCCTTTGGAGGAACGATGCCGCGTCGAGGACGCAGTGCCACCATCGGGAAGTTCGCGAAGCTTGCTCAGGAGCGCCGGGCGTCCGAAATCAGGATGCTCAGCGAACAATTGCGCCGCGAGCAGGAAGCCAGGTCCGGGGCCAGCGCGCTGTCCCCGCTGTAGGTGCGCTCGTCAGTGCGCTGACCGAAGCCGCCCCCCCAACCTGACTATCCAAGGAGGATCATGAAACCCCTTGCTCGTACCTGTGTCTTCTGCGGCCTCCACGATTCGGCCAATCGAGTACGTCTGGCGTGGCGCGCAGCGGTACCGCACGGGTTCTATGGGCGGCCCAACCGCCCTGGCGTACGCGCGAGTGCGCCTTGACCCTGTCGTCGGCGCGGCTATTGCCGACGCCTACATGGCCGCGCCCGTGCGGGACGAGCGGGCCTATGCCGCCTACGCCGCGTTCTGCCGGGAGACGGTGCGGCAGTACCACTACCTGGTGGGCCGGCAGGAGTACGGCGGCCTGGGCGTATCCGTGCGGATCATCGACACCGATCCGTACCCGGACATGGCCTCGCTAACGGACGACGTGCGGAAGCGCCGGCTAAAGGTCTGGGCGAGCGCGGCCACCGGCAATCCGCATCCGTACCTCAGCGACGGGGAGAACGACATGTTTCGCGCCGTCCACGATGTGTTCGGACACGCGGCAACCGGTTGTGGGTTCGACCGGCACGGCGAAGAGGCTGCCTGGCTGAAACATAGCCGCATGTACTCGCGGCTCGCCGGCCGTGCCCTGGCAACCGAGACGCGCGGGCAGAACTGCGCCCAGATCTTCCACTACGGGGGCACACGATTCCCGCAACAGAAGGCTGTGCTGCTGCCACGGCCGCTTAGGCATCCACGCCTGGTGCACACCGCCGAACCTGCGACGGAGGCCGCTGCCTCGCGCTGAGCCGGGCGATCGGCTCGACGGCCCAGACTGTGGACACAGCCGCAATGGCTCAGCAGCACCCCGACTCCTACCCAATATCCTTGACCTGCCCGAATCGGCATCGATCAACAGACCCGAGCTGAAGCCACAAGCCCCAGCGCGACCTGTTCCCGAAGCGCAACGGACACTCTCGTCATGCCAATGAAAGATGACCCCGCCGAGGATCGCGAGCAATGGCACGGCGGAGTCCCTGGCTGCGCACCAGCAGCAAGGGACTCCGACCTGGGGTTATGCCTCAGAGGGTGGTTCGGGAGGCTTTGTCCGATGCGGGTTTGACGGTTCGTTAGCGGCCCTGGTGGTGGGGGTTACGCGGACGCCGTCGGCGGGGCCAGGGTGAACAGTCCGGCCTCGGGTTCGGTGAGGATCTGGCGGGCGACGAGGCGTTTGAGCTTCGCGCGGAGATTCTCGGTGTCCTTCGCGGTGGTGCCGGCGGCGAGGGCCTGGCAGATGTCCTTGGCGCGCATCGGTGCGTTGGCGCCGTGGAACACGGCGAGGATCTGTTGGTAGGCGGGGCTGGCGACGGTCGGGTCAGCAGGTGCCGCCGGATCGAGTGGGCCGCCCAGGCTCAGGAGCGTCTTGCGGGTGATGGCGAGTTCGGCGACCTCGGTCTCGGCCGCGGTGAGCTGCTCGTCGAGGGAAGCGATCTGGGCGCGGAGCCGCTCGACGGCCAGGCCGGCGGCGTTCTCGCGTTCGGTGAGCAGGGCCAGCAGCGTCGGCTGCGTCACCGTTGGTCGCGCCAGGACGTGGTGGCGGTGCCGGTCAACCGGCGGATGAGGTTCGCCGTCGAGGCCCACCAGGTGCGTGACACCGCGGAGGCGGGTCGGCTCTCGTACTCGCGGACCAGACGGCGGTGCAGCATCAACGTGCCGTTGGTCTGCTCCACCACCCACCGGCGCTTCACCGGCACGAACCCGGCCGTCGTGTCGGACCGCAGGACCTACTCGACATCGATACCTCGGACCGCGCCGTGGATCTGCACGTCGTCTTTGAACCCGGCATCGACCCACGCCTTGGTCACCGTCGGCGTGTGCGCGAGGACGTTGTCCAGCAGCCTCACACCGATCGCATTGTCGGTGACCGACGCCGCGGTGACCACCACCGCGATGATCAACCCCAGCGCGTCCACCGCCAGGCCCCGCTTACGGCCCGGCACCTTCTTCGCCGCGTCCTTGCCGGTCGTCGCCGCCGGGACGTGGTTGGCCGCCCGAATCGACTGAGTGTCCAGCACCACCGCGGTCGGATCCTCCCGACGGCCGGCCTTCTCCCGCGCCTGACACCGCAGCAGATCATGAATCACCTGGTCAGTGCCGTCGTCACGCCACTGGGCGAAGTAGTAATACGTCGCGGACTTCGGCGGCAGATCGTGCGGCAGGTACGCCCACTGACAACCCGTCCGGTTCTGGTAGAAGATCGAATTCACGATCTCCCGCAGCTCGTAGCGACCCTGATGCCCCGACACCGACGGATGCCGGTCCTTCCACGCCTGCAGGAACGGACCCACCACCGCCCACTGCTCATCGGTCAGGTCACTCGGATACGCCGCACGCTCACCCATGATCAGCCCAACGCCGGCCGGACCTACCGGTTACGACCACGGCTCACATTCACATGCCAGCCCAAACCCATATTGGACGAAAGCTACCGAACCACCCTCTCAGGTCGGAGCCTTTCTCGTTTCCGGGTAGGTGGCCCGGTGCTCGATGGCTGCTCGAGAGCCGTTTGGACCGGGTTGGCGTCGCCGGGATCGCCTACTGCTCTGCGGCGTCTGGTGAGGTCGGTGCCGTGCCGGTAGGTTGAAGCTCCTGAGGGGCTCTCGTCGCCAGGTGGAGGAATACGGCAGCGTGTCGTACGTCGAGAAGATCACTGCGGAGCTACGTACGCTGGCCGCCGGGGTCGAACGCGCGCAGAGTCTGGCTGCCGCTGCTGAGCAGCAGACGCAGGAGATCGGGCTGCGGGCTGCGGGTGCCGGGTTCGCTGCGGTCGCTGCGGGTGTGGCGCGGATTCGCGGGGCCATCGCCACTGTCCGGGGCGGACTGGGCGGTCTCGCCGGTGCCGTCGGTGATGCCACGAAGGCGACCGCTGGTGTCCCTCAGCAGGGCAGTCCGGGGGAGACAATCAATGGGCTGGCTCCGGTGCGGAGTGCGGTCGACGGCATCCGCGACCAGACGGCCGCCACGATCATGCACGTCGGTGAGGCGCAGCAGCTTGTCGTCGCGGTGTTGCAGGGCGGGCAGCCAGGGCCGCTCCTCCAGGCGCTGGAGAGCGTCAAACAGGTGCTTGTCGTGCTGGTCCAGCGCACCGCTACCACCCGTCAGGTGGTTGACGTGGCGATCGCCGAGGCGCGACAGCTGGGGTCCTCGGGAAATTGAGCGGGGCTGGCGGTGTCGTACCGGCCAGCCCTGCTTCAGTTTCCACATCGTCTGCCGGCATGGGTGTGACGACGTCGTGGACGCGCAGGCCCACCGGAGAGCGCGGTGGCTCGCCTACCGGTCGGCGTACCCGGATTCCTCCGAAGGAGGACGAACGCGTGCGGCGCTCCCTAGAGCTGGAGAACGAATGCGCCGATACCGTCGCCGCTGAGGGATACCTGCTCCACCAGAACCCGACCAGGCAGGAGGTCGCCGACGCCCGGCTCGGTACCGGTGATTCCGGTAAACCGGGCAAGGATCCCGACTATCTGATCGAGGGACACGTCTTCGACTGCTACTCCCCGACGCCGGCGAAGAGCGTGCGAGGCGTGTGGAGCGGGGTTGACGACAAGATCGCCAGTGAGCAGACCCAACGGGTGGTGGTCAACCTCCACGACTGGCGCGGTGATCTCGCGGCGTTGCAGAAGCAGTTCGACGACTGGCCGATCGCAGGGTTGAAGGAACTGGTGGCGGTGACGCGCAGCGGGGCGATAATCCAGATCCTGCGACGAGACTGAAGGGCTATCCATGGCGACCGAGTACCGCTTGACGCTAGCCGGCGATGTTCCCCTCGATGTGCTGGCCGGCGTCGTCGCTCCGGAGGGTGTCGAGGAGTCGGCGGTAGATGGCAGGCCCCGGGTGTTGAGTGCGGACCTCAGTGATCGGTGTGGTTACACGGTGAGCATCTACGCCGGTTCCCACGGCTACTTCGAGGCCGAGGATGCTGACGGCTCGGTGTGGGAGTGGGAACCGGAGCGGTACGTCACCATCGGCTTCCGACTGGGTAAGGGCGAATCCTCCGACCGGGCCACGCGGGAGATGCTGGCGTCTGTGGCCCGGGTGCTGGGCGAGCGAGCGGAGGACGCCGCGCTGATCCTCGACGCCGACTGGCTGCTGCTGACCCGCTTCTCCGGAAGGCTGCACAGGCACGCGCCGAGTTGGTGGGGCGTTCACGACGGGGAAGACCTTGTCGGGCGATGAGTGGCATGGAGCCGGTCGTTGCCGATTACGCTGCTGGCGAGGGGGACTTCGGCGGGTTCGCGTGCAGGGGAACCTCCATCACCCGGTGGTGCCGCCCGGCGCCGTGGGGCGGCAGGGGTTCACCACGATGAGGGCGAGGAGCCGCCGGCTCAGTCCCTTGATGGCTGTCCAGCGGATGGGTAGGCCTGTATGGCAGTCCGCATAGGGCTTTTGTGCGCCCAGGCTCGGTCCGCGGGATCATGGACCATTACCCTATATCTTGAGGCGGGATCGGCTCTGGAGCGACCCTTTCGTAGGGGATGAGGTTGCTGATGGGCATGCCGAACCACCTCGGTGGAAGGCGCGCCCTCGCAGCCGATCCGTCGTCCCTTGCCGTCCAGATGATCATGTCGAGTAGGACACCGTCCTCAACCGGCGATCGTGGGCCACCCGCGAGCAACTACGGATGGCGATCGTGACCTGGACCAACGGGATCCACCACAGCCACCGACGACAGCGGTCACTGTCCCGGTCGACCCCCATGGAATTCGAGACCATCTGCATCCACCGGCTAGTCAGGCCGCGTGTCCACACCTGTCACCTGCCGATGCGGCAGACCCGAAGTTCGGTAGCGCAGGGCAATGTGGCGACGCCCCGCTTCTGGCGCTGCGCGAGGAGTTCCCCAGGCGCCGATTCGAGGTGGTTGTGCGACCGAGGACATGCACCGCACGCGTATGGGTCTGCGCGTTGCGCGCAGACCCATACGCGTCTACAGTGGAGTGGCCTACGGCGGAAGGGGCGGCTCTTGGATGCGACGAAGTCTCGGGTGGTGTCGCGAGGGGTTCAGGTATGCCTCTCTGGCTGTAACCTCTGGCTGCCCGGCGGATGCCGATGATCGTCAAGCCGTTGTCTGGCATGTTTACCAGCGTGGTTGCGCCGCTTGGCATCGCCTTGGCTGACGCTCCGTGGGGGGTAGCTGTTGGTGCGTTCTTCCTCGCCCTGGCGCATCGGATACTGCCTTGGGAGTCGAAGGATCTCCTGAATCTCTGGCTGCGGATCATCCCGCGCCGACAAGGCCCGAAGGACAAGCAGGGTGATCGGGGCAAGCAGGACGAGGGCAGGGGACATGATCCAAATATCGGATGAACAGACGCGTTCGTCGTTGACGGATGACGCGACGATGCGACGCTACAGTGAAACGCTCTGGCGGGGCCTCGACCGATACCGGGGGATGCTCAACGTCATGGAGTTCGGTGACGTCGTGCTCGTCCTGTTGTACATGCGCGGCAGTCCCGCTTGGCAGGTACTGGCCGATGGCTCCTCGAATGTCGAGCGAACAATCGTCGCTGACTGGTCGGCGAACGGGGAGGACGTCGATCTCCTGTATCCTCTGCTGCAACCGCTCCGCAAGACCGTCGAGGCGCGTCAGATGGCGCCCCTTCTCGAGTTGATCGACCGGATTGACCCCGACGAAGTCCCCCTTCCGCAGGTCTTTGGTGCGGTGCTTGACCAGGTCAGCGGGGCAGTCGGCAAGGGTGGGGGGGGCTTCTACACGCCCAGGGCCATCACAGGACTAGCTTCGGGGTTGCTTGAGCCGGCGCAGAGCGATCGGGTGCTTGACCCTTGTTGCAAGACTGGTGGCTTTCTTGCCGCGATCGCTGACCGGCTGATCGGGCAGGGCGAAGCGGTCGAACGGTTGACGGTAGCGATCTCCGATTACTCGGGGCGCTCGTGCGCGTTGGCGTATCTAAACCTGCGCTTGAGGGGGGTGGTGCCGCAGGTGCTACCGCGGGCCGCCGAAAGCCTGCCAAGTGGGGCGCCGGAGAGCCGGTATGACGTGGTAACGGCAAATCCACCGTTCAACCTGTCGAATTGGAGTGGTGACCGCGGACTTGGTGGGTGGTGGCGGTACGGTGCGCCACCGGCGCACAACAGCAACTTCGCCTGGCTGCAGTACATCTTCGCCTCACTCAACCCTGGTGGCCGGGCTGCAGTGGTAATGCCGTACGGTGCGGGACTCTCGGAGAACACACAGGAGCGGAATATCAGGGCCGCGATGCTCGATGATGGGGTGGTGTCGGCAGTCATCGCGCTTCCAGGTCAGATGTTTCCCGGCACTGACATCCCAGTTGCGCTATGGCTCCTGCGGCGCTCGCTTGCCGGCCCGCCCGAGGAGGTGCTCTTCGTTGACGCAACCGAGATGGGCAGCGTCCAGCAGCGGCCCCGCCGAACCCTCTCTGGCGCAGACATTGACAAGATCGTCGAGACGTACCGGGGCTGGCGCGAACACCGGATTGACACCGTCGCAGGGTTCGCCGCCGCAGTGCCACTTGAAAGGATTCGTAGCGACGGATACCGGCTCAACCCCCGCGTCTATGTCACTCCGCTAAATGAGGCACCAGACTTACAGACGCGAGCCCGGCAGGTGGACGAACTCACCCAGCGACTCGACCGGCTCGCCGAACAAGCCGCTCGTCTCGACCGGACCATCGAGGCCCATCTGAAGGAGCTTTCGCTGTGAACTCGCCGATCGGTCCGGTACCGGACGGCTGGCAGGAGATGCCGCTAGCCGACGTATGTCACGTGGTGGCCGGCCCTTCGAACAGCATGATCCGGCCAGTGGAGACCGACGGTGTGCCGGTCGAAGTCGTCGCACCAAAGCACTTGCTACACGGGCGTATTGCGGATAGAAGCACCGTGCTGGTGGCAGCTGAGGCGTCCGCTCGGCTGGATCGGTATCGACTCGACCCCGGAGATCTGATCTGCGTGCGCACCGGAGACCTCGGCAAGCAAGCCCTCGCCGGCCTGGAGCACAAGGGATGGGTCGTCGGCACCGCCTGTTTTCGGCTACGCCCGAAACCGGAAATCGATCCCCGGTACCTGCTGCATTATCTGCGGTATCCGACGGTACGCGATTGGACCGCCCGGCATGCATCCACAGCCACAGTGCCAACACTGACCCTCAGCACTCTGCGGGCCTTGCCGGTACTCGTGCCACCGCTCGCAGTGCAAGCGACCATAGGGGACATCATGAGCGCCCTCGAGGACAAGGCCGCACTACACCGGGAGATTGTCGAGGTGACTGAGCAGCTACGCGACTCGTTGTTGCCGCTGCTGCTGACCAACCGATGAGCGTCAGCGGTTGCTCGTCTCGCGCCGAAGCGTACACCGATCAACGTCTGCACATGCCACTGACCGGGTGCGTCTGCGGTGGTCAGCTGGACCCATGTTCCCACGGAGTTGGCACCCTGGCGGAGATCACCCGGCAGCTGGTCAAGTCGATCCAGTCGTCGATCACGGCGGACTGGTTCTCCCGTGAACCGGTACGTGCCAAGCTCCGCAGCCATATCCGCCGCCTGCTGTCTCGCTACGACTATCCGCCCGATCACGAGCGTTCGGCCGTTGACCTGGTCGTCCGCCAGATGGAGACGTTCGCGAACGAGTGGTCGTCGCGCCCGGAGCGACTGCGAAATAGCTAAAACGGAAACTCGCACCTCGGCCGATCGCAGGGAGGCACAGTGGGCGGCCGCCAGTTGGGGATAGTTTTTGCCGACGATACGTGCATGTCGTATCTACAGGAGGTCGCTGATCGGCGAGCACGAGGCACCGGTACGGGTGGCTGCCGAGTCTCCTTCCCAATCCAGTCGCGGGTCAGGGTCGACGTAGTCCTACTATTATATCGGCAAGCCGTACATTTCGTGGCAGGAGTCGATGACGACAGCAGGGCCGATGACCTCCGTTGGGCGTTTCAGCTGCGAGAGCTGACTCAACTCAAACGTCCGATGGAACTCAGCCGTCTGCGGGCCGTACTTCGGAAGGACCAGCGACGGCCGCTGGAGCGTCAGGGCAAGCTGACCGACAAAGCAAGCAGAGTCGTGCTCGATATCCTGCTGGCTGAGGACCCCGAGCTTGACCCGGTGATTGGATCACTGTTCGGCATCAGGGACATCGACCTGCCGGCACCACGCAAGGCGGCGCTGGCGGAGGAACGAGACTCTTTCGCAACTCTGTGTGCGTTCACCGGCGCTCCCGACCTGCTGCCGGCCGACGGGTTCCTTACAGAGGATGAAATCGACAGCATCTCCGAGCGCGAATCCTTCCTTCCCCCGCGGCCTGGCATGACGCCACGAGAAGATCCGATGGTCGAACACGACGCGAACACGTTCCTCGGCTGGACCCGCCAGGAAAGCGACCGGCTGGCCGTTCGGAGGTTTGCCGACGGTAATGGGCGTACGCTGGAAATCATGAACGTCAACCGGTGGCCGATCGAAACCCGGCTCGGTATCGACCTCATCTACTACCACCAGCAACGACGCAGTTTCGTCCTGGTGCAGTACAAGCGGATGGTCCCGGACGGTTCGTCCTGGCGTTGTCGTGTCGACGACCACTTTCGGCAACAACTCGACGAGATGCGGAACCTCGACAAGAAGTGCGAACAGCGAGAACCAGGTGGGGATTACCGCATGGTTCCGACGCCCAGCTTCGTGAAGATCTGTCAGCTCGACACTCTGGACGTCGAGAGTACCTCGATGATCTCCGGGATGTGCATGCCTCGCGAGCAGGTCGAAAAGCATCTCGAGCGCCGAGATGCCCCCAAGTACCTGGACTTCCACACAGTCAGGGACTATCTGACCAGCACCCTATTCGCCCAGTTGGTAGCCTTGGGTTGTGTTGGCACCAGTGGTTCCGCCACGGCACTCGTCGCGCAGGAGATCGAACTGTCGCTGCAGCAACGGAAGTCCGTAAGCGTCGGCGTTTTCAGCGACGAATCTGGGCGGCGTCCTTCATGGCGTGCGTCCGGCAGGAGGTCCTCCCGGCCGAGCCGAGCAGCAGCCCGGGCGCAGGACAGTCAACAGGTGCCACTCTGGTAGTGGCCATTGTCATGCAAGGGTCTCTGTGGCGCCGAGTCGCGATGTGTAGGTCGTGACCCGATGGTCGGCAGGCGGGCCACCATCTGCACGCGCATCGCGGGGTGCTCCGTGGGTGCTCCGGCGCGATGGACGGGGCCAGCGCGCGATGGACCAGGCCGGGCGCCGCTCTGCTGAAGCTGGGGCCTGACCACGAACAGATGGACTCATGCGACCGGGTTGGACGCAATGACTCGACCAATGTCTATCTCTTAATCCGCGGGTTCGGGGTTCGAGTCCCTGGCGGCGCACCAGCAGCAAGGCTCTGGCCTGGGGTTTCACCCCGGGTCGGGGCCTTTCTCGTTTCCGTGCCGCGGGTCCGGTGCTCGGTGGGTGCTCGGCAGCCGTTGGGTCCGGTCGCGGTGAACTACCGCTGGACCAGGTCCGGCGCGGTCGCGGTGGACGCGGCCTTGCGGCGGCCCTTACCGCGCCGCCGGCGGTGGGTGCCTTCGATGCCGGCCAGCCGCATCAGCCTTGCTACCGACTTGCGGTTCCACCGGTGCCCGCGTTCGTGCAGCTCGGCCGTGAGCCGTCGGGCTCCGTAGACGCCACGGTGCTCTGGCCGTGCTTGCTGGGTGAACTCGACGCGCTGCCGGTCGTGGCGTTCCGTTCGTGGGCACGACGGCGTCCCTGTCGCAGCCAGTCGTAGAAGGCGCTGTGGCCGACGCCGAGGAGCCGGCAGAGCAGACGGACCGGGTAGGTGGTTCTTCTCCGCGTCTGAGAGAGCGTTTGGGATGTGTGCTCGTCGGGTGTGTCGCACAGTGGGTGCGATCGATGGGCCGGGCTCGGTCGGTAGACGGGTGTGGATCGTGTGCGGCGGTACCCGTCTGACCTGACCGATGGCGAGTGGGAGATCGTTGAGCCGATGCTGCCGTCGCCGCAGTGGATGGGTAGACCGGAGAAGCATCCTCGTCGGGCGATCGTCGACGGCATCCTGTACGTGGTGCGTACCGGCTGCGCGTGGCGGTACCTGCCGAGCGACTTCCCGCCCTGGCAGACGGTGTACTCCCACTTCCAGCGGTGGAACCGCCGGGGTGTGACCGAGCGGATCCTCACCGAGCTGCGGGAGCAGGTCCGCCTGGCCCACGACCGGCAGCCGCAGCCCACCGCCGGGATCATCGACTCCCAGAGCGTGCGGGCCGCGGACACCGTGCACTCCGACACCCGCGGCTACGACAGCGGGAAGAAGGTCAACGGTCGTAAACGGTTCATCGTGACCGACACCCTGGGCCTGCTGGTCACCGTCTGGGTCCTGGCCGCATCCTGGCAGGACCGCGACGGCGCGAAGGGCGCCCTGCTCGCCACCTATGCGGCGACGCCGATCCGGCATGTGTTCGCCGACTCCGGGTTCGCCGGGCGTCTGGTCGACTGGGCCCGCGACATCCTGCGCACCACCCTGGAGATCGTCCGCAAACCCGCCGACCAGCAAGGATTCGTCGTGCACCGCCGCCGCTGGGTGGTGGAGAGGACCCTGGCCTGGCTCACCGCCCACCGCCGCCTGGCCCGCGACTACGAAACACGCCCCGCGACCTCGGAGGCCATGATCCGCTGGGCCGCGATCGCCGGCATGCTCGCCCGTCTCACCCGAGGCGGACCCGCCACCCGCCAACAACGCCGCACCTTCAACACACCCGACTGACAGACATGCGAAACGCTCTCTGACTGACCCAGGTCGGAGGCCGGTGGCGTCGAGCCGGTCAGCAAAGTGGGTATGCCGACCACATGGTTGACTGGGGTGGAAATCGGACATTGGTGCGGGGAGCTCCCTAAGATGGTTCCCCTCCGAGAGTCCGCGACCGTTCGGACGTGCCAGTTCCGACACAGGAGGCCCCCTTGCGGAACAGCCCGCCGCCAGCCCATTCGCAGCTCGTCCTGAGCGAGGTCACCAAGCACTACGCCGAGCGGGTCGTCCTGGACCGCGTTTCGCTCACCGTCAAGCCGGGGGAGCGGGTCGGCGTCATCGGCGAGAACGGGTCGGGGAAGTCGACCCTGCTGCGGCTCGTCGCGGGGCTGGAGACGCCGGACAACGGCGAGTTGACCGTCTCGGCGCCCGGGGGCATCGGCTATCTCGCCCAGCGGCTTCGGCTGCCGGCCGGCGGCAGCACCGTACGGGATGTGGTGGACCACACGCTCGCCGACCTGCGAGACCTGGAGGCGCGGTTGCGCGCCGCCGAGGCGGACCTGGCCACCGCCACGCCCGAGCAGTTGGACGCCTACGGCACGCTGCTCACTGTGTTCGAGGCCCGCGGCGGCTACCAGGCCGACGCCCGGGTGGACGCCGCCCTGCACGGTCTCGGCCTGGCCGAGCTCGACCGCGACCGCGACGTCGACACGCTCTCCGGCGGGGAACGGTCCCGGCTCGCGCTCGCCGCGACCCTGGCCGCCGCGCCGGAACTGCTGCTGCTCGACGAGCCCACCAACGACCTCGACATCGAGGCCGTGGAGTGGCTGGAGGATCACCTGCGGTCGCACCGGGGCACCGTCGTCGTGGTCACTCACGACCGGGTGTTCCTGGAGTCGGTCACCCCCACCATCCTCGAGGTCGACACCGACACGCGGGCCGTGCACCGGTACGGCGACGGCTATGCCAGCTACCTGCGGGCCAAGGCCGCCCTCCGGGAGAGCCGGGAGCGCGCGTACGCGGAATGGGTGGCCGAGGTCGAGCGGCAGTCCCAACTCGCGGAGCGGGCCGGGACGATGCTCCGGTCGATTTCCCGCAAGGGACCGGCGGCGTTCAGCGGGGCCGGTGCCCACCGCTCCCGGTCATCGTCGACGGCGACGTCACGTAAGGCCCGCAACGCCAACGAGCGACTTCGCCGGCTGCGGGAGAATCCGGTACCGCGACCCGCCGACCCGTTGCGCTTCACCGCGTCGGTCGCCCCGGACGCCACGGACGCCGATACCCGCCGCGTCGAGTTGACCGACGTCCGGGTGGGCCGCCGCCTGCACGTGCCCGAGCTGACCATCGGCCCCGCCGAACGGTTGCTGGTGACCGGACCCAACGGCGCGGGTAAGAGCACCCTGATGCGGGTGCTCGCCGGGGAACTCGTGCCCGACGGCGGAACGGTGCGGCTGCCGGCTCGGATCGGCCACCTGCGTCAGGACGTGACGGTCGGGCAGCCCGGGCGCTCTCTGCTGGAGACGTACGCGTCGGGTCGGCCGGGGCATCCCGAGGAGTACGCGGAGGAGTTGCTCGCCCGTGGTCTGTTCCGGCCCGATGACCTGCGCATGCCGGTCGGGACGCTCTCCGTCGGGCAGCGCCGCCGGATCGACCTGGCCCGGCTGGTCGCCCGCCCGGCCGACCTGCTGCTGTTGGACGAGCCCACCAACCACTTCGCGCCCCTGCTCGTGGAGGAGCTGGAACAGGCGCTGGACGGCTACGCCGGAGCGCTGGTCGTGGTGACGCACGACCGGCGGATGCGGAGCACCTTCACCGGGGCTCGGCTGGAACTGCACCAGGGCGTGGCCACCGGGGCGAGCCGGGCCTGACGAGCCGCCCGGGGTGCCGTGGCGGACCCGGCACGGTCGGGGTCTCAGCCGGGGTCGGCACCCGGCGCCGCCGTTAGGGCGGTCGTGGACACCGCTGCGAGGGTGGTCGTGACCTCGGCGCACACAGCGTCGAGCTGATCGTTGAGGTAGAAGTGCCCGCCCGGGAACGTGCGGACCATCGTGGCCGCTGCGGTCACCTCGGCCCACGCCGCGGCCTCGTCGGCGGTGACGTGGGGGTCGGCGGCCCCGACGAGTACGGTGACCGGGCAACGCAGCCTGGGCCCTGGCCGGTGTTCGTAGGCGGCGGCGGCCCGGTAGTCGTTGCGGATGGCGGGGAGGAGCATGTCCAGCAGTTCCCTGTCGTCCAGGAGGCTGGAATCAGTGCCCTGGAGCCGGCGGATCTCGTCGATCAGCTCGTCGTCGAACCGGTAGAACCGGTCCCGCCGCCCGACGGACGGGCTACGGCGGCCGGAGGCGAAGAGGTGCACGAGCCGATCGGCGGCGGCCGGTGGGAGCCGGCGGGCGGCCTCGAAGGCCACCGTGGCGCCCATGCTGTGACCGAAGAAGGCCACCGGTCGGTCCGCCCAGGCGAGCAGGGCGGGCAGGAGCCCGTCCACCAGGGCGTCGACGGACTCGATCAAGGGTTCGCTGCGGCGGTCCTGCCGGCCCGGGTACTGGACCGCCAGCACGTCCACGTCGGCGGCGAGCCGGCGGGCGAACGGCAGGTACGCGCTGGCCGCGCCCCCGGCGTGCGGGAAGCAGAACAGCCGGACGGCAGGGTCGTCGACGGGCCGGTAGCGGCGTAGCCACAGCTCGGACGGATCGGCGGACGGGGACATGGTGATCTGCGCTCCTCGGTCTGCTCGACGTTCCGGTGTCGGTCCCCACCCCCGCGCCGAAGAGGGCCATGATGTCGCGCACGACGGCCGTCACCGGCTCGACGTCCTACTTCGGGTGCCGTCCGTCGCGTACCACCTGGACGGGGAGGCGTCGCGCGGTGAGCTGGTCGGCGTCGTAGAACTCGACCCCGGCGTGGTCGATCCGGAACTCGGTGAACTGGTCGAGCGTCTGGTTGAGGAAGACCTTCGCCTCCAGCCTGGCCAGGAACGCACCCAGGCAGTGGTGGATGCCGTGGCCGAACGCCAGGTGCTTGTTCGACTCGCGTCGGATGTCGAAGGTGTCCGGGTCCGTGAACACCTCGGTGTCGCGGTTCGCGGAGGCGATCCAGGCGATCACCATCTGGCCCTTGCGCATGGGGTGGCCGAAGATGTCGGTGTCCTCGTTCAGGATCCGGAAGATGCAGTTGAACGGGGACCGGTAGCGCAGCGTCTCCTCGATCACGCCCGGCACGAGGCTGCGGTCGGCGCGGACCGCGGCCTGTGCCTGCGGGTGCTCCTCCAGCACCAGGAACAGGTTGCTGAGCAGCGTGGCGCTGGAGATGTGCCCGGCGGTGAGCAGCAGCGCGACGATGTTGACGACTTCCTCGTCGGTCAGCTTGCGCCCGTCGACCTCCGCCGCACAGAGGCCGCTGATCAGGTCGTCCTTCGGTTCGGCGCGCTTCTGGGCGATCTGGGCGTACAGGAATTCGGACCATTCCTCGATGGCGGGGCCCACCGTCTCGGTGAAGTCGTCCGGGAGGTTGGGATACTCCAGCCCTTCGTTGCTGAGGATGATGTCCACCCACTCGCGGAACTTCTCGTGGTCCTTGGTGGGAATGCCGAGCAGCTCGGCGATGACCGTCACCGGCAGCGGGTACGCGAGGTCGCTGGCGATGTCGATCCGGTCCTGGTCGCGTACCTGGTCGAGCACGTCGGCGGTGATCTGCCCGATCCGCAGCTCCAGCTGGGCGATCCGGCGGGGGGTGAACGCCTGGCTCACCAGCTTGCGCAGCGGCGCGTGCCGCGGCGGGTCGATGCCGCCGATGGTGCCGGGGCCCATCAGCAGGGCCAGCTCCGACGGTACGGGAAAGACCGAGGTGAAGTCCGACGAGAAGATCAGCGGGTTGGTGGTCACGGTCTGGTAGTCCCGGTAGGAGAACACGTGCCAGGCCTGACGGGTCTCGTCCCAGGAGACGGGCCAGTTCTTCCGCATGTACGCGAACCAGTCCAGCAGCCCCTGGGCGTCGGCGCCCTTCGGCAGGTCGATCGGTCCCGCCGGGGCGTTCGGGGTCTGCGTCATGGTGTGCTCATCTCCTCGGTGGTCTCGGCCGTCGGGCCGAAGGGAAAGAGAACCTTGGTTCGCGAGGGCGTCCGGTCGGGGAGGGGATCTTCCGGGCTGGCGCTGTCACCTGTGGCCAGCTCGGTCGCCTCGCCGGCATTGACGGTTGTGCTGGGCGGCGAGTCAGCGCTGTGGCGGCGGGCAGGGCGGACCCTGCGCTTCTCCGGGGCGTCGTAATCTTCGGTCCGAATCGTGATGGCCGCAAGGCCGGACCTGACATAGTGCTGTCTGCAACGCTCGGAGCACCCGTTTTATCAGTTGATTGCGGTCATTTTTGTCGACGGTCGGGGCGGTTCTATATCGAGACTTGACATAGTCTTCTGCGGATTCGTGACAATGATCATCGATGGGTGTTGGCTGAATCGACGAAAGGGGCGTGCTGTTCGAGGGGGCGTTGCCAAGATCAATGCAAAACCGCATCCCTGATCAATGCGGAACCGCACCCTGCCTGGAAGAGAGCTGCCATGGAGCACCCAGTAACGGCCGGGTCCTGCAGGTTCTACCCCTTCAGTGACCGTACCGACCTGAATATCGATCCCACGTACGGCGAACTGCGCTCGAAAGAGCCGGTCGCCCGCGTCCGCATGCCCTACGGCGGGGACGCCTGGCTGGTCACCCGGCACGCCGACGCCAAGAAGGCCCTCTCTGACCCCCGACTCAGCATTGCAGCCGGAGCCGGGCGGGACGTGCCGCGCGCCTCCCCCCGTCTCCAGGAACCCGACGGTCTGATGGGTCTTCCCCCCGACGCGCACGCCCGACTGCGCAGGCTCGTTGCCACGGCGTTCACACCGAAGCGCGTACGGGACATCGCCCCGCGCGTCGTCCAACTCGCCGATCAACTTCTCGACGACGTGGTCGAAACCGGGCCGCCGGCCGACCTCGTGCAGCAACTCGCGCTTCCCCTGCCGGTGATGATCATCTGCGAGATGATGGGCATCGGGTACGACGAGCAGCACCTGTTCCGTGCCTTCAGCGATGCCCTGATGTCCTCCACCCGATACACGGCCGACCAGGTCGACCGCGCGGTAGAGGACTTCGTCGAGTACCTCGGCGGCCTCCTCGCGCAGCGCCGTGCACACCGCACCGACGACCTCCTCGGCGCCCTGGTCGAGGCGCGAGACGACGGCGATCGACTGACCGAGGACGAACTCGTCATGCTCACCGGCGGCCTGCTCGTCGGCGGCCACGAGACGACCGCCAGCCAGATCGCCTCGCAGATCTTCCTCCTGCTGCGCGACCGGACCAGGTACGAGCAACTCCATGCCCGTCCGGAGCTGATCCCCACGGCAGTCGAGGAACTGCTGCGGGTGGCCCCGCTCTGGGCCTCGGTCGGCCCCACCCGCATCGCCACCGAGGACCTGGAACTCAACGGGACGACCATCCGGGCCGGCGACGCCGTCGTCTTCTCCCTGGCGTCCGCCAATCAGGACGACGACGTCTTCGCGAATGCCGCCGACGTCGTGCTCGACCGCGACCCGAATCCGCACATCGCCTTCGGGCACGGGCCCCATTACTGCATCGGGGCGTCACTGGCCAGGCTGGAAATACAGGCCGCCATCGGCACCTTGGCCAGGCGGCTTCCCGGTCTCCGCCTGGCCGTCGAGGAAAACGAACTTGAATGGAACAAGGGAATGATGGTACGCAGCCTCGTGTCCCTTCCGGTGACGTGGTGACCCGGCCTGGGCGCCGGATCAGGTGACGAACGGATCAGCAGTTCATTGGCTCGGCCGGCCCGGAGCTGACATGGCCTGGTGAAGCCGAAAACCACCGGCCGCCGTCGCTGCAAGCGCCCGCCGGGACGATGCGAGTTGTGGGCGCAGACGCGTGCAGCGCAGCGCAGCCGTCCCCGCCGGACCGCGGATGGGCTTTCCCAGCATCGTTCTTCGACCCAGGAGACCTCATGACCGTGCAGAGTGACGTGTTGCGCCACCGCGATATCGCCGTCATCGGGATGTCCTGCCGGCTTCCCGGCGCGCCGAGCATCGAGGAATTCTGGGACCTGCTGTGCAGCGGGCGGAGCGCGGTCGACCGCCAGCCCGACGGCGGTTGGCGGGCGGTGATCGATGGGAAGGGAGAATCCGACGCCGCGTTCTTCGGCATGTCCCCGCGCCAGGCCGCCGCGGTCGACCCGCAACAGCGCCTGATGCTCGAACTCGGCTGGGAGGCACTGGAGAACGCCCGCATCCGACCCGCCGACCTGAAGGGCTCCGACACTGGCGTCTTCGTGGGGCTCACCGCCGACGACTACGCCACCCTGCTGCGCCGCTCCGGCACGGCCATCAGCGGACACACCGCGACAGGCCTGAACCGCAGCCTCACGGCCAACCGTCTCTCGTACCTGCTGGGTCTGCGCGGCCCCAGCTTCACCGTGGACTCCGCGCAGTCGTCGTCCCTGGTCGCCGTCCACCTGGCGTGCGAAAGCCTGCTGCGGGGCGAGAGCGCGGTCGCCGTCGTCGGCGGGGTGAGCCTCATCCTGGCCGAGGAGAGCACCGCCGCCATGGCGCGCATGGGGGCACTCTCCCCTGACGGGCGTTGCTTCACCTTCGACGCCCGGGCCAACGGCTACGTCCGTGGCGAGGGTGGCGTGGCCATGGTCCTCAAGCCGCTGATCCGCGCGGTCGAGGACGGCGACCAGGTGCATTGCGTCATCCGGGGCGGTGCCGTCAACAACGACGGCGGTGGCCCCAGCCTCACCCATCCCGACCGGGAGGCACAGGAGGCACTGCTGCGCCGGGCGTACGAGCGGGCGGGGGTGGCCCCCGAACACGTCGACTACGTCGAGCTGCACGGCACCGGGACGAAGGCCGGCGACCCCGTCGAGGCGGCGGCCCTCGGGGCGGTGCTGGGTGTCGCCCGCGGCTGCGACAACCCACTCGCGGTCGGATCGGTCAAGACCAACGTCGGCCACCTGGAGGGGGCGGCCGGCATCACGGGCCTGCTGAAGGCGGTGCTGTGCGTACGTGAGGGGGTGCTGGCGCCGAGCCTCAACTTCCGTACGCCGAACCCGGACATCCGCCTCGACGAGCTGAACCTCCGGGTTCAGACGGAACTGCAGCCGTGGCCGGGTGACGGGACGGGCCGCCCGCGTGTCGCCGGAGTGAGTTCCTTCGGCATGGGCGGCACGAATGCGCATCTGATTCTCGAACAGGCTCCGGTGGCGGCTGAGGAAACGGCTGTTACCGATGCCGGTGTCGGTTCGGTTCGGGTGGTTCCGGTGGTGGTGTCGGCTCGTTCGACGGCGGCGTTGCGGGCGTATGCGGGTCGGTTGCGTGAGGTGTGTGTGGGTCTTTCCGATGGTGTCGGTTTGGTGGATGTGGGTTGGTCGTTGGTGTCGTCGCGGTCGGTGTTTGAGCATCGGGCGGTGGTGTTGGGTGGGGGTGTCGCGGAGGTGGTGGCGGGTTTGGATGGGGTGGTTTCTGGGGCGGTGAGTTCGGGTTCGGTGGTGGTGGGTTCGGTGGCGTCGGGTGTGGCGGCTGGTGGTGGTCGGGTGGTGTTTGTGTTTCCGGGTCAGGGTTGGCAGTGGGTGGGTATGGGGGCGGCTCTGTTGGATGAGTCGGAGGTGTTCGCTGAGTCGATGGTGGAGTGTGGGCGGGCGTTGTCGGGGTTTGTGGATTGGGATTTGTTGGAGGTGGTGCGCGGCGGGGCGGGTGGTGTGGGTGAGGGGTTGTTTGGTCGGGTTGATGTGGTGCAGCCGGTGTCGTGGGCGGTGATGGTGTCTTTGGCGCGGTTGTGGATGTCGGTGGGTGTGGTGCCGGATGCGGTGGTGGGTCATTCGCAGGGTGAGGTTGCTGCGGCGGTGGTGGCGGGTGTGTTGAGTGTGACCGATGGTGCGCGGGTGGTGGCAGTTCGGTCGCGGGTGATTGGTGAGGTGTTGGCCGGTGGTGGTGCGATGGTGTCGGTGGGGTTGCCGGTGGCGGTTGTGCAGGATCGGTTGTTGGGGTGGGGTGGTCGGTTGGGTGTGGCGGCGGTGAATGGTCCGTCGTTGACGGTGGTGTCGGGGGATGTGGATGCTGCTGTGGGGTTTGTTGGTGAGTGTGAGCGGGATGGGGTGTGGGTGCGGCGGGTGGCGGTGGATTATGCGTCGCATTCGCCGCGTGTGGAGGCGGTGGAGGGGACCCTGTCGCGGTTGTTGGATGGTTTGTGTCCGGGGCAGGGTCTCGTGCCGTTTTATTCGTCGGTGGTGGGTGGTGTGGTGGATGGCACGGGTTTGGATGGTGGGTATTGGTATCGGAATTTGCGTGAGCGGGTGTTGTTTTCGGATGTGGTGGGGCGGCTTGTTGGGGATGGGTTCTCGGGGTTTGTGGAGTGTTCGGGGCATCCGGTGTTGGCGGGTGGGGTGTTGGAGTCGGTGGCGGTGGTGGATCCGGATGTGCGGCCGGTGGTGGTCGGGTCGTTGCGCCGTGATGATGGTGGGTGGGGGCGGTTCTTGACGTCGGTGGGTGAGGCGTTCGTCGGTGGGATGAGTGTGGATTGGAAGTGTGTGTTCGCGGGGGCGGGCGCACGGTTGGTGGATTTGCCGACGTATCCGTTCCAACGACGCCACTATTGGGCACCGAACGCTGACGGCGCGCCAGCTCCGGTCCTCGATGATCACGCGGAGTCGGAGAACGAACCAGCCGAACCCGAGCCAGGGATTCGGGCCGAGCTTCTGACGTTGGCCGAACCCGAGCAACTGAACCGACTCCTGGCGACCGTTCGCGCCAGCACCGCCGTCGTTCTGGGCCTCGACTCGGCGCAGGCGGTCGATCCGGAGCGCACGTTCAAGGAGCATGGATTCGAATCGGTCACCGCCGTCGAGCTGTGTAACCACCTGCAACGCGGCACTGGGCTGCGGGTTCCCGCCTCGCTTGTATACAACCATCCCACCCCGATGGCCGCTGCCCGGAAACTGCAGGAAGAAATTCAGGGCCGGCAACCGGAGAACGTCGGGCAGGTCACCTCCATTGCTGCTGTGGATGATCCGGTGGTGGTGGTGGGGATGGGTTGTCGTTTTCCGGGTGGGGTGGTGTCTGCGGAGGGTTTGTGGGATTTGGTGTTGGGGGGTGGGGATGCGGTTTCGGGGTTTCCGGTGGATCGGGGTTGGGATGTGGAGGGGTTGTTTGATCCGGTGCGGGGTGTGGTGGGGAAGTCGTATGTGCGGGAGGGGGGGTTTGTGTATGACGCGGGGATGTTTGATGCGGAGTTCTTTGGTGTGTCGCCGCGTGAGGCGGTGGCGATGGATCCGCAGCAGCGCTTGTTTTTGGAGGTGTCGTGGGAGGCGTTGGAGCGTGCGGGGATTGATCCGTTGGGGTTGCGGGGTTCGCGGACGGGTGTGTATGTGGGGGTGATGGGTCAGGAGTATGGGCCGCGGTTGGTGGAGTCGGGTGGCGGGTTTGAGGGTTATTTGTTGACGGGGACGTCGCCGAGTGTGGTGTCGGGTCGTGTTTCGTATGTGTTGGGGTTGGAGGGTCCGTCGATTTCGGTTGATACGGCGTGTTCGTCGTCGTTGGTGGCGTTGCATTTGGCGTGTCAGGGGTTGCGGTTGGGTGAGTGTGATGTGGCGTTGGCGGGTGGGGTGACGGTGATTGCGGCGCCGGGGTTGTTTGTGGAGTTTTCTCGGCAGGGTGGGTTGTCGGGTGATGGGCGGTGTCGGGCGTTTGCGGGTGGTGCGGATGGGACGGGGTGGGCGGAGGGTGCGGGGGTGGTGGTGTTGGAGCGGTTGTCGGTGGCGCGGGAGCGTGGTCATCGGGTGTTGGCGGTGGTGCGGGGTTCTGCGGTGAATCAGGATGGTGGGTCGAATGGTTTGACGGCGCCGTCGGGGGTGGCGCAGCGTCGGGTGATTGGTGCGGCGTTGGTGGCGGCGGGTTTGGGTGTGTCGGATGTGGATGTGGTGGAGGCGCATGGGACGGGGACTCGGTTGGGGGATCCGATTGAGGCTGAGGCGTTGTTGGGGTCGTATGGGCGGGGTCGTGTGGGTGGGGCGTTGTTGTTGGGTTCGGTGAAGTCGAATATTGGTCATACGCAGGCGGCTGCGGGTGTGGCGGGTGTGATCAAGATGGTGATGGCGTTGCGGGCGGGGGTGGTGCCGGCGACGTTGCATGTGGATGTGCCGTCGCCGTTGGTGGATTGGTCGTCGGGTGGGGTGGAGTTGGTGACCCAGGTGCGGGGTTGGCCGGTGGTGGGTCGGGTGCGTCGTGCGGGTGTGTCGGCGTTTGGGGTGTCGGGGACGAATGCGCATCTGATTTTGGAGCAGGCCCCCGAGTTCGACGATCCTGCCGATACCGATACCGATACCGATACCGATACCGATGCCGGTGCTGGTGCTGATGCTGGTGTGGGTAGGGGTTTGTCGGTGGTTCCGGTGGTGGTGTCGGCTCGTTCGGTGGGGGCGTTGCGGGCGTATGCGGGTCGGTTGCGTGAGGTGTGTGTGGGTCTTTCCGATGGTGCCGGTTTGGTGGATGTGGGTTGGTCGTTGGTGTCGTCGCGGTCGGTGTTCGAGCATCGGGCGGTGGTGTTGGGTGGGGGTGTGGAGGAGGTTGTTGCTGGTCTCGGGGCGGTGGTTTCTGGGGCGGTGGCTTCGGGTTCGGGTGTGGGTTCGGTGGTGGTGGGTTCGGTGGCGTCGGGTGTGGCGGCTGGTGGTGGTCGGGTGGTGTTCGTGTTTCCGGGTCAGGGTTGGCAGTGGGTGGGTATGGGGGCGGCTCTGTTGGATGAGTCGGAGGTGTTCGCTGAGTCGATGGTGGAGTGTGGGCGGGCGTTGTCGGGGTTTGTGGATTGGGATTTGTTGGAGGTGGTCCGCGGCGGGGCGGGCGGTGTGAGTGGTGTCAGTGATGGGTTGTTTGGTCGGGTTGATGTGGTGCAGCCGGTGTCGTGGGCGGTGATGGTGTCTTTGGCGCGGTTGTGGATGTCGGTGGGTGTGGTGCCGGATGCGGTGGTGGGTCATTCGCAGGGTGAGGTTGCTGCGGCGGTGGTGGCGGGTGTGTTGAGTGTGACCGATGGTGCGCGGGTGGTGGCAGTTCGGTCGCGGGTGATCGGTGAGGTGTTGGCCGGTGGTGGTGCGATGGTGTCGGTCGGACTGCCGGTGGCGGTTGTGCAGGAACGACTGGCGGGGTGGGGTGGTCGGTTGGGTGTGGCGGCGGTGAATGGTCCGTCGTTGACGGTGGTGTCGGGGGATGTGGATGCTGCTGTGGGGTTTGTTGGTGAGTGTGAGCGGGATGGGGTGTGGGTGCGGCGGGTGGCGGTGGATTATGCGTCGCATTCGCCGCATGTGGAGGCGGTGGAGGCGACCCTGTCGCGATCGCTGGATGGTTTGTCTCCGGGGCAGGGCCTCGTGCCGTTCTATTCCTCCCTGGTGGGTGGTGTGGTGGATGGCACAGGTCTGGATGGTGGGTATTGGTATCGGAATTTGCGTGAGCGGGTGTTGTTTTCGGATGTGGTGGGGCGGCTTGCCGCAGACGGGTTCTCGGGGTTTGTGGAGTGTTCGGGGCATCCGGTGTTGGCGGGTGGGGTGTTGGAGTCGGTGGCGGTGGTGGATGCGGATGTGCGGCCGGTGGTGGTCGGGTCGTTGCGCCGTGACGACGGTGGGTGGAGCCGGTTCCTTACGTCGGCGGGTGAGGCGTTCGTCGGCGGCATTAACGTTGACTGGAAGTGTGTGTTCGCGGGGGCGAGGGCGCGGTTGGTGGATTTGCCGACGTATCCGTTCCAACGACGCCACTACTGGGCACCGACGCCCACCAACCCCGCCACCCGTCCCGCTACGGGCGATACCACCACCGCCGACCCGGTGGGTGGTCTGCGGTATCGGATCACCTGGAAACCGCTGCCGACCGACGACCCCCGACCCCTCACCAACCGCTGGCTACTCATCGCCGACCCGGGGGCCGCCGACTCGGAGCTTGCCGCAGACATCACAGCAGCGCTCGTTCGCAGGGGCGCCGAGGTCGAGTTGCTGGCCGTGGATCCGCTCGCGGGCCGGGCCCGGATCGCCGAACTGCTCGCCACCACGACGGCTGGGTCGCTGCCGCTGTCGGGCGTCGTGTCTCTTCTCGGGCTTGTGCAGGATGCGCATCCCCAATACCCCTCCATCGGAATGGGCGTGGTCTCGTCGCTGGCGCTGGTGCAGGCCATCGGTGACGCGGGAGCCGAGACTCCTTTGTGGAGCGTCACGCAGGGGGCGGTGGCTGTGGTGCCCCAGGAGGCGCCGGATGTGTTCGGTGCGCAGGTGTGGGCGTTCGGGCGGGTGGCCGCCCTGGAACTGCCGGACCGCTGGGGCGGCCTGGTCGACCTTCCGTCCGTACCGAATGCCCGGATGCTGGACCAACTCGCCAACGCCCTCGCCGGAGCGGACGGCGAGGACCAGATCGCGGTACGCGGTTCGGGGATCTACGGGCGTCGGGTGACGCGCGCGGCGGGCACTGCGCGCCGGGAATGGCGCCCTCGCGGGAGCATCCTGGTGACCGGAGGTACGGGAAGCCTGGGTGGCCGGGTGGCCCGGTGGCTCGCTCGCAACGGTGCCGAACACCTCGTTCTCACCAGTCGTCGGGGTGCCGACGCCCCGGGTGCGGCAGAGCTGGAAGCTGATCTTCGCGCGCTCGGTGTCGAGGTGACCATGGCCGCCTGCGATGTAGCGGACCGGGCTGCGCTGTCCGAGGTCCTGGCGGCGCATCCGCCCACTGCGGTCTTCCACACCGCCGGAGTCCTGCACGACGGTGTGATCGACACGCTCGCCGCCGAACACATCGACGAAGTCTTCCGTCCGAAGACCGCTGCCGCGCTGCTGCTCGACGAACTCACCCAGCACCAGGAGCTGGACGCCTTCGTCCTCTTCTCATCGGTTACCGGAGTCTGGGGCAACGGCGGCCAGGCGGCGTACGCGGCGGCGAACGCATCGCTGGACGCCCTGGCGGAGCGGCGTCGTGCCGCAGGCCTTCCCGCCACCTCCATAGCTTGGGGACTGTGGGGCGGCGGTGGCATGGCGGAGGGGATCGGCGAGCAGAACCTGAACCGCCGTGGCATCACGGCCTTGGACCCGGAACGCGGCATCGCCGCTCTGCAGCAGGCCCTCGACCGCGATGACGTGTCTGTCACCGTCGCCGACGTCGACTGGGCGGCTTTCGCTCCGCGTCTCGCCGACCTGCGCTCGGGGCGGCTCTTCGATGGGGTGCCCGAGGCCAGGAGCGCGCTCGATGCCCGGAAAGTGGACACCGAGTCGCCGAGCGCCGGCCTTGCGCAGCGGGTGGCGGGGATGCCCGACGCGGAACGGCAGCGGGTCCTCCTCGAAACGGTGCGGGCGGCGGCGGCCGCGGTCCTGAGGCACGAGACGGTGGATGCGGTCGCGCCCACCCGGGCCTTCAAGGACGCCGGCTTCGACTCGCTCACGGCGCTCGAACTGCGCAACCACCTCAACAGCACGACCGGTCTGAGTCTGCCTCCGACGGTGGTCTTCGACCACCCCACCCCGTCCACGTTGGCGAAGTTCCTGGAGGGCGTCCTCGTCGGCGCTTCTGCCGAGGAAGTCCCGGTGACTACCGCAGCCGAGCCCGTCGACGAGCCTATTGCCATCGTCGGCATGGCCTGCCGCTACCCCGGCGGAGCCGACACTCCCGAGAAGCTCTGGGACCTCCTGCTGGCCGGTGCTGACGTCATCGGCCCGGCCCCCGACGACCGGGGCTGGGACGTGGACTCCTTCTTTGATCCGGTGCCGGGTGCCGCGGGGAAGTCGTATGCGCGGGAGGGGGGGTTTGTGTATGACGCGGGGATGTTCGATGCGGAGTTCTTTGGTGTGTCGCCGCGTGAGGCGATGGCGATGGATCCGCAGCAGCGCCTCTTGTTGGAGACGTCATGGGAGGCATTGGAGCGTGCGGGAATCGATCCGGCGGGTCTGCGGGGTAGCCGGACCGGCGTGTACTCCGGCCTGACCCACCAGGAGTATGCCGCCCGTCTGCACGAGGCTCCGCAGGAACTCGAGGGCTATCTGCTCACCGGCAAGTCGGTGAGCGTCGCGTCGGGTCGTGTTTCGTATGTGTTGGGGTTGGAGGGTCCGTCGATTTCGGTTGATACGGCGTGTTCGTCGTCGTTGGTGGCGTTGCATTTGGCGTGTCAGGGGTTGCGGTTGGGTGAGTGTGATGTGGCGTTGGCGGGTGGGGTGACGGTGATTGCGGCGCCGGGGTTGTTTGTGGAGTTTTCTCGGCAGGGTGGGTTGTCGGGTGATGGGCGGTGTCGGGCGTTTGCGGGTGGTGCGGATGGGACGGGGTGGGCGGAGGGTGCGGGGGTGGTGGTGTTGGAGCGGTTGTCGGTGGCGCGGGAGCGTGGTCATCGGGTGTTGGCGGTGGTGCGGGGTTCTGCGGTGAATCAGGATGGTGGGTCGAATGGTTTGACGGCGCCGTCGGGGGTGGCGCAGCGTCGGGTGATTGGTGCGGCGTTGGTGGCGGCGGGTTTGGGTGTGTCGGATGTGGATGTGGTGGAGGCGCATGGGACGGGGACTCGGTTGGGGGATCCGATTGAGGCTGAGGCGTTGTTGGGGTCGTATGGGCGGGGTCGTGTGGGTGGGGCGTTGTTGTTGGGTTCGGTGAAGTCGAATATTGGTCATACGCAGGCGGCTGCGGGTGTGGCGGGTGTGATCAAGATGGTGATGGCGTTGCGGGCGGGGGTGGTGCCGGCGACGTTGCATGTGGATGTGCCGTCGCCGTTGGTGGATTGGTCGTCGGGTGGGGTGGAGTTGGTGACCCAGGTGCGGGGTTGGCCGGTGGTGGGTCGGGTGCGTCGTGCGGGTGTGTCGGCGTTTGGGGTGTCGGGGACGAATGCGCATCTGATTTTGGAGCAGGCTCCGGAGTTCGACGATCCTGCCGATTCCGATTCCGATTCCGATACCGATGCCGGTGCCGGTGGCGGTGCTGGTGTGGGTAGGGGTTTGTCGGTGGTTCCGGTGGTGGTGTCGGCTCGTTCGACGGCGGCGTTGCGGGCGTATGCGGGTCGGTTGCGTGAAATGTGCGCGGGGTTGTCTGACGGTGGTGGCTCCGGTGGTGTCGGTTTGGTGGATGTGGGTTGGTCGTTGGTGTCGTCGCGGTCGGTGTTCGAGCATCGCGCGGTGGTGTTCGGTGGGGGTGTGGAGGAGGTTGTTGCTGGTCTCGGGGCGGTGGCTTCCGGGGCGGTGGCTTCGGGTTCGGTGGTGGGTTCGGTGGCCGCTGGTGTTGCTGCTGGTGGTGGTCGGGTGGTGTTTGTGTTTCCGGGTCAGGGTTGGCAGTGGGTGGGTATGGGGGCGGCTCTGTTGGATGAGTCGGAGGTGTTTGCTGAGTCGATGGTGGAGTGTGGGCGGGCGTTGTCGGAGTTTGTGGACTGGGATTTGTTGGAGGTGGTCTGCGGCGGGGCGGGTGACGGGTCCTTTGCTCGGGTTGATGTGGTGCAGCCGGTGTCGTGGGCGGTGATGGTGTCTTTGGCGCGGTTGTGGATGTCGGTGGGTGTGGTGCCGGATGCGGTGGTGGGTCATTCGCAGGGTGAGGTTGCTGCGGCGGTGGTGGCGGGTGTGTTGAGTGTGACCGATGGCGCTCGGGTGGTGGCAGTTCGGTCGCGGGTGATTGGTGAGGTCCTTGCCGGTGGTGGTGCGATGGTGTCGGTGGGGTTGCCGGTGGCGGTTGTGCAGGATCGGTTGTTGGGGTGGGGTGGTCGGTTGGGTGTGGCGGCGGTGAATGGTCCGTCGTTGACGGTGGTGTCGGGGGATGTGGATGCCGCCGAGGGGTTTGTTGGTGAGTGTGAGCGGGATGGGGTGTGGGTGCGGCGGGTGGCGGTGGATTATGCGTCGCATTCGCCGCGTGTGGAGGCGGTGGAGGGGACCCTGTCGCGGTTGTTGGATGGTTTGTCCCCGGGGCAGGGCCTCGTGCCGTTCTATTCCTCCCTGGTGGGTGGTCTGGTTGATGGCACAGGTCTGGATGGTGGGTATTGGTATCGGAATTTGCGTGAGCGGGTGTTGTTTTCGGATGTGGTGGGGCGGCTTGCCGCAGACGGGTTCTCGGGGTTTGTGGAGTGTTCGGGGCATCCGGTGTTGGCGGGTGGGGTGTTGGAGTCGGCGGCGGCGGTGGATCCGGATGTGCGGCCGGTGGTGGTGGGGTCGTTGCGCCGTGACGACGGCGGATGGAGCCGGTTTCTGACGTCGGTGGGTGAGGCGTTCGTCGGCGGCATCAACGTTGACTGGAAGTGTGTGTTCGCGGGGGCGGGCGCACGGTTGGTGGATTTGCCGACGTATCCGTTCCAACGACGCCACTACTGGGCCCAGACCTCGCCCGCTGGCGTCGGGACGGCCGCGGCGGCCCGGTTCGGCATGGAGTGGGAGGACCATCCCCTGCTCGGGGGTGCGCTGTCGGTCGGCGGCTCCAGGAGCCTGCTTCTGGCCGGGCATCTGTCGCTCGCCTCGCACGCCTGGCTGGCCGACCATGCCGTGTCCGGCACCGTGCTGCTGCCCGGTACGGCCTTCGTGGAACTCGCCCTGCACGCCGCCGCTGCGGCTGGCTGTCCGGAGGTCGAGGAGCTGCGGCTGGAAGCTCCCCTGGTGGTGCCGGCCAGGGGCGGGGTGCGGCTCCAGGTGCTCGTGGACGACCCCGACGACGGATCCGACCGCCGCGCGGTGAGCGTGTTCTCCCGGGACGATGCGGCGCCGGCCGAGTCCGCCTGGACGCGGCATGCGGTGGGCGTCCTGGCCTCGCGGTCGCGGCCCGCACCGGCTGCGCCCTGGCACACCGACGCCTGGCCACCTTCGGGCACGGAGCCGGTCGACGTGGCCGACCTGTATGAGCGGTTCGCGGCGCTGGGCTACGAGTACGGGGAGGCGTTCGCCGGGCTCCAGGGGGTCTGGCGGGGGGACGGCGAGGTGTTCGCCGAGGTGCGGCTGCCCGACCGGGTCAGCGCGGAGGCCATTCGCTTCGGGCTGCATCCCGCACTGCTCGACGCCGCCCTACAGGGGTGGTTGGCGGGCGACCTCGTCGGCGTCCCCGAGGGCAGCGTGCTGCTGCCCTTCGCCTGGCAGGGCGTCGTGCTCCACGCCACCGGCGCCGACACTCTGCGGGTTCGCATCGGCCGGTCCGGTGACTCGGCCGTCTGCCTGCACGCGGTGGACCCGGCCGGTGCTCCGGTCCTCTCGTTGGACGCCCTGGCCCTGCGTCCGCTCGTCCGGGAACGCCTCGGGCTGCCCGCCGATGCCGGAGCCGGGGCGTTGTACCGGGTCGGCTGGCGACGGCAGGCCGCCGTTGCCGGGGCAGCCGACGAGCGGTGGGCGGTCGTTGCCCCGAACGGTGCCGAGGCGGACGGGGCCGCCGGGCCGCACCGGTGGCCGGTCGCCACCGTCGACGTGCACACCGACGTGGACTCGCTGCGGGCGGCCCTGGACGCGGGCGCGGAACTGCCCGCCGTCGTCCTCGCCGACTTCCGCAGGGCCGCCGGCTGGAGCGCCGACAGTTCGCTGGCCGCCGGCCCGTCGCCCAACGACGGCGCGGTGGGCGACGGCGCGGTGGGCGACGCCCGGGCCGGGGCCGTCCGGGCGGCAACCCGGGCGGGGCTGGATCTGCTGCAACGCTGGCTGGCCGACGAGCGGTTCATCGCGGCCAGGCTCGTGGTGGTCACCGAACGGGCCGTGGCCGCCGGGCCGGACGAGGACGTGCCGGGCCTCGTCCACGCGGGACTGTGGGGCCTGCTCCGGTCGGCCCAGTCGGAGCACCCGGACCGCTTCGCGCTGGTGGACGTCGACGCGGACGACAGCTCGCTCGCGGCGCTGCCGTCGGCCCTCGCCATGGGCGCGCCCCAACTGGCGGTGCGGGCCGGTCAGATCCTGCTGCCCGAGATCGAGCCGGTGCGGCCCGTACCCGAGCCGGAGCAGGCGGAACCCGAACCGGGGGCCGTCCTGGACCCCGACGGCACGGTCCTGCTCACTGGCGCGACCGGCACGCTCGGTGGGCTGCTCGCCCGGCACCTGGTGACCACCCGTGGTGTGCGCCGGCTGCTGCTGGTCAGCCGCAGCGGTCCGGACGCCCCCGGTGCCGGCCGGCTGACCGAGGAGCTGAGCGGGCTCGGCGCCCACGTGACGCTGGCCGCCTGCGACACCACGGATCGCGCCGCGCTGGCCGGCGTCCTGGGCGGCATCCCCGCCGAGCATCCGCTGACCGCCGTGGTGCACGTGGCCGGCGTACTCGACGACGGGGCGGTGCAGGCGCTCACCCCCGAGCGGGTCGACGCGGTGCTCCGGCCGAAGGTGGACGCGGCACTGCACCTGCACGAACTGACTGCGGGGCTGCCGCTGGCCGCGTTCGTGCTGTTCTCCGGGGCGGCGGGGATCCTGGGCCGGCCCGGCCAGGCCAACTACGCGGCGGCGAACACCTTCCTGGACGCCCTGGCGCAGCACCGGCGGGCCCGGGGCCTGCCCGGCCTCTCCCTCGCCTGGGGTCTTTGGGGGTTGGCCAGCGACATGACGGGCCACCTGGGCGAGCAGGACCTGCGGCGGATGCGGCGCTCCGGCATCGCCCCGATGACCGGAGAGGAGGGCCTCGCGCTGTTCGACCTGGCCCTCGGCCTGGCCCGGGACGAACCGGTGCTCGTGCCGGCCCGGCTGGACCCGGCGGCGCTGCGTCGGGAGTGGGCCGCCAACGGACCGGGCGCCGTCCCGGTCCTGCTGCGGGGTCTGGTGCCGGCGGCTCCGCTCCGTCGCGCGGCCTCGTCGGGCGCCGCCGGCGGTGCGCCCGCGCCCGCCGTCGCCGCGCCGCAGGAGGCGGACGAGCTGCGCGGGCAACTGGCCGGGAAGGACGCACAGGCCCAGTTTCGGCAACTGCTGGATCTGGTACGCGCCCATGTCGCCGGGGTGCTCGCCCTGCGGGAAGCGGCGGACGTGGACCCGGGCAGACCGTTCCGCGAGGTCGGATTCGACTCGTTGACCGCAGTCGAACTGCGCAACCGGCTGGGCTCGGCGACCGGCCTGCGGTTGGCGCCGAGCCTGGTGTTCGACCATCCGACCCCGTCGGCCGTGGCCGAGCACCTCGTGGACCGCCTCGCCGCCGAGGGGGCGGCTGACGAGGGCGCGGCGGCACTGACCGGACTCGACGCACTGGCTGCGGCGCTCGGCGGGATGCGGACGGACGACGTTCGCCGGGACATCGTCCGCAGGCGGCTGGAGGAGATGCTCGCCCTGGTCGGCGGGCCACGGTCCGGGCCGGCAGGTGACGGGCTGGTGGATGCCACGGTCGCCGAGCGGCTGGACTCGGCGTCCGACGACGAACTCTTCGCGCTGATCGAGGAGCAGCTGTGAACCCCGACCGAGGAGAGGGCCGGCAGGTGACCGCGAACGAGGACCGGATGCGTGAGTACCTCAAGCGGGTCACCGCCGAGCTGGCCGGGACGCGGCGACGCCTGCGCGAGCTGGAGGACAGCGCGCGTGAGCCCATCGCCATCGTGGGCATGAGCTGCCGGTTGCCTGGCGGGGTGAGCACGCCCGAGGACCTGTGGCGGCTGGTCGAGGCTGGCACCGACGCGATCTCCGGCTTCCCCGACGACCGGGGCTGGGACGTCGGGAGGCTCTACGACCCGGATCCGGACTCGACTGGCACGAGCTACGTGCGCGAGGGCGGCTTCCTCTACGACTGCGCCGAGTTCGACCCGGAGTTCTTCACCGTCTCGCCCCGCGAGGCGCTGGCCATGGACCCGCAGCAGCGGCTGCTGCTGGAGGCCGCCTGGGAGACCTTCGAACGGGCGGGGATCGCCCCCGACTCGGCCCGCGGCACCCGCACCGGGGTCTACGTCGGGGTGATGTACGACGACTACGGCAGCCGGCTGTCGGAGGTCCCGAAGGACCTGGAGGGCTACCTGGTCAACGGCAGCGCGGGCAGTGTCGCGTCGGGCCGGATCGCGTACACCCTGGGGTTGCGGGGGCCGGCGGTGACGGTCGACACGGCCTGCTCGTCGTCGCTGGTCGCGTTGCACCTGGCCGTGCAGGCGCTGCGGTCGGGCGAGTGTGAGCTGGCCCTGGCGGGCGGGGCGACGGTGCTCGCCACGCCGACGATGTTCGTCGACTTCGCCCGGCAGCGCGGTCTCGCCGAGGACGGCCGTTGCAAGGCGTTCGCGGACGCCGCCGACGGGACCGGGTTCGGCGAGGGCGTGGGGATGCTGCTGGTGGAACGGCTCTCGGACGCGGTCCGCAACCGTCGTCAGGTGCTGGCAGTCGTGCGGGGCAGCGCGGTCAACCAGGACGGGGCGAGCAACGGCCTGACCGCCCCGAACGGTACGGCCCAGCAACTGGTCATCCGGCAGGCGTTGACCAACGCGGGGCTGGCCGCGGACGAGGTGGACGCGGTGGAGGCACACGGCACCGGCACCCGGCTGGGCGATCCGATCGAGGCGCAGGCGCTGCTGGCGACGTACGGCCAGGGCCGGCCGGCGGACCGGCCGCTCCTGCTGGGATCCCTGAAGTCCAACATCGGCCACACCCAGGCCGCAGCAGGGGTCGCCGGGGTGATCAAGACCGTGCTGGCGCTGCGTCACGCGCGGCTGCCCCGGACCCTGCACGTCGATCGCCCCTCGACCCGGGTGGACTGGTCGTCGGGCGCGGTGCGGCTGCTGACCGAGGGGCGGCCCTGGCCCGAGCACGGCGACCGGCCCCGCCGGGCCGGGGTCTCCTCGTTCGGCGCGAGCGGCACCAACGCGCACGTCATCCTGGAGAGCGCCCCCGGTGCGGCGGCGGGGGCGACCGGGGCGACGGACCTTGCGGCCCCGCCGGCATCCGTCGCCCACCATCCGGCCTCGGCCTCGGCCCCGGCCCCGGCCCCGGCGGCGACGGTGCCCACTGCCCACGAACCGGCGGGGACGGCCGGCGACGACCCCGTCTGGGTCCTGTCCGGCCGGACCGAGGCGGCCCTGCGCGAGCAGGCTCGGCGGCTACACGCCCACCTGACATCCCGGACCCGGCCGGAGCCCGCCGACGCCGTGGCCCGCGCGCTGGCGCGCTCCCGCACCGCGTTCGCGTACCGGGCCGCCGTGCTGGGCCGGGACGACACCGCGCGGCTCGACGGCCTCCACGCGCTCGCGGCGGGCCGCAGCGCTGCGGGGCTCGTCACCGGGCGGGCCGTGCCGGAGCGGCGCGTGGCCTTCCTCTTCACCGGGCAGGGCAGCCAGCGACCGGGCGCGGGCCGGGAGCTGTACGCCCGGCATCCCGCCTTCGCGCAGGCCCTGGACGGCGTCCTCGCGGAACTCGACCGGCACCTGGACCGGCCGCTGCGCGCCGTCATGCTCGCCGAGCCGGGCACCGAGGCGGCGGCGCTGCTGGACGACACCGCGTACACCCAGCCCGCCCTGTTCGCGCTGGAGGTGGCGCTGTTCCGGCTGGTCACGAGCTGGGGGCTGCGGCCTGACGCCCTGCTGGGCCACTCGGTCGGGGAGATCACCGCGGCGTACGTCGCGGGCGTCCTCACCCTGCCGGACGCCGCCCGGCTGGTGGCGGTGCGCGGTCGACTCATGGCGGGCCTGCCGGCCGGCGGTGCGATGGCCGCGCTCCAGGCCGCCGAGAGCGAGGTAGGCCCCCTGTTGGCGGGACGGGAGGGCGAACTGTCGATCGCAGCGGTCAACGGGCCGCAGGCAACCGTGATCGCGGGCGACGAGGCGGCCGTCGAGGAGCAGGTCGCGCTGTGGCGTGACCGGGGCCGCCGGGCCAGGCGACTGCGGGTCGGCCACGCCTTCCACTCCGCACGGATGGACGGGATGCTCGCCGAGTTCGAGAAGGCGATGGGCGATCTCCGGGCCGGCGAGCCGTCGATCCCCGTGGTCGCCAACGTCACGGGGGCGATCGCGTCCGGCACCGACCTCCGTACGGCCGGGTACTGGGTCCGGCACGCCCGCGAGCCGGTGCGTTTCCTCGACGGCATGCGTGCGCTGCGGGCCGAGGGCGTCGACACGTTCGTGGAACTCGGCCCGGACGGAGTGCTCACGGCGATGGCGCGCGACTGCCTGGCGGATCCCGCCGACCCGGTGGATGTCGCGGACGCCGCCGAGCCCGCCGGGGCCGCGGAGCCCGACCGTCCCCTGCTGTTCCTGCCCACCCTGCGCCGGGACCGCGACGACGCAGTGGCCGTGCGGGAGGTCCTGGCAGCCGTCCACGTGCACGGGCTTCCCGTCGACCCGGTCGCGCCGCTCGGCGACGGCCCGCTCGCCACCGACCTGCCCACCTACCCGTTCCAGCGGTCCCGCTACTGGCTCGACCCGCGCCCCGGTGCACGCGACCTGACCGCCGTGGGCCTCGACGTGGCCGGGCACCCGCTGCTCGCCGTCGCCGTGGACCTGCCCGACGGCGCCGGCACGGTCTGGAGCGGTCAGCTCTGCGTGCGGACGCATCCGTGGCTCGCCGACCACAGCGTGTGGGGGCGCACGGTGGTGCCGGGGACCGCGCTGCTGGAGATCATGCACCGGGTGCGCGCCGAGGTGGGCTGCACCCGGGTCGCGGAACTGACCTTCGAGGCGCCGATGGTGCTGGCCGACGACGGGGGCGTCCGCGTGCGGGTCGTCGTCGACGGACCAGACGCCGACGGGGCCCGCCAGGTCCGGATCCACTCCGCACCGGTGGGGCCCGAGCCTCCCCACTGGACCCGGCACGCCTCGGGCCGGGTCGACAGCGCCGCGCCGGGGCCGGCCGCCGGCCCACCCGCGTGGGACGCCGGCCCTGGCAGCAACTGGCCGCCCGAGGGGGCGGAGCCGGTGGGCGTCGAGAGCGAGTACGAGCGCTTCGCCGACAACGGCATCGGATACGGCCCCGCCTTCCGAGGGCTGCGCGCCGTGTGGCGTCGCGGGAACGAGACGTTCGCCGAGGTCCGGCTCCCCGAGGAGTACGCCGCCGAGGCGGGCGACTACACCGTCCATCCGGCACTGCTGGACGCGGCCCTGCACGCGATCGTCTTCGGTGACCAGTTTCCCGGTGGGGCACACGGGATGCTGCCGTTCGCCTTCACGGACGTGCGGGTGTTCACCTCCGGCACCGACCGGCTCCGGGTGCGCATCGCGCCCGCCGATGCCGACTCGGTCTGCGTGACCGTCGCCGACGGCGACGGGACGCCGGTCCTCGCCGCAGCCACCCTGGCGTTGCGCCGGGTCGCCGCCGACCGGATCGCGGCGGCCGTCACCGGCCAGGCACCGCTGTACCGGTTGGAGTGGTCCGCCGTGCAGCCCGCCCCGGTGGCCGCCGGGGCGCGGTTCGCGGTCGTCGGCGCGGACGCCCCGCTGCCGTCCGATGCACTGGGGGCCGGGGTGCCCGTCCAGGCGTACCCGGACCTGGGCGCGCTGGGCGGCGCGCTGGCCACCAACGGGGCACCGGGCCACGTGCTCGTCGACTTCCGCCGCTCCGACGGCCCGGCAGGGCGGCAGCCCGGTGACGTGGGTGCACGGACCCGACGGGCGCTGGCCGTCGTCCAGGAGTGGCTCGCCGACGACCGTTTCACCGGCTCACGGCTGGTCGTGCTCACCAGCGGAGCCGTGGACGCCGGGACAGCCGTCACCGATCCGGCCGCCGCCGGGGTGTGGGGCCTGCTGCGGGTCGCCCAGACCGAGCATCCGGACCGGTTCGTCCTCGTGGACACCGACGACCACCCGGATTCGCTGCGTGCCCTCCCCGGGGCGATCGCTGCGGGCGAGCCGCAGCTGGCACTGCGGGCCGGCACGGCCAGCGTTCCGGGCCTGGTGCGGGCGCCGGCCGGCACCGGTGCCGCCCCGCCGTGGGCCGCCGCCGGCACCGTCCTCGTCACCGGGGGCACCGGCATGCTCGGCGGCGCGGTGGCCCGGCACCTGGTCCGCCGGCACGGGGTCCGCCGCCTGCTGCTGGTCGGCCGGCGCGGGCCGGACGCCCCCGGGGCGGCGGCCCTGACCCGGGAACTGGAGGAGCTGGGAGCGTCCGTCCGCGTCGCCGCCTGCGACGTCGGCGACCGTGGCGCGGTGACGCGCCTGTTGGCCGGGGTTCCCGCCGCGCATCCGCTCACCGCGGTGGTGCACTCGGCCGGCCTGCCCGACGACGGCGTGCTGACCGCACAGACCGGCGAGCGGGTCGCGGCGGTGCTCCGCGCCAAGGCGGACGCGGCGGTCAACCTGCACGAACTCACCCGGCATCTCGACCTCACCGCCTTCGTGCTGTTCTCGTCGGTCGCGGGGACGATCGGCAGCGCCGGGCAGGCCGGGTACGCCGCCGCGAACGCCTTCCTCGACGCGTTCGCGAGCTGGCGGCAGGGCCAGGGGCTGCCCGCCACCGCCCTGGCGTGGGGGCCGTTGGACGGCGGGATGGCCGCCGGCCTCGGCGCTGCGGACGTGGCGCGGCTGCGCCGGTCCGGGCTCGTGCCGCTCGGCGTGGACGACGCGCTCGTCCTCTTCGACGCCGCCTGCTCCCGACCGGCGGCGGCGTACCACCCCGTCCGCCTCGATGCGGCGGTGCTGCGGTCCCACGCCGCCGACAGCGCGGTGCCCGCCGTCCTGCTGGGTCCGAGCCGTGCGCGCCCGAGGGGCGGTACGCCGGGAAAGCCTGCCGAAGCCGCCCTCGCCGCGCTGCTGACCGGCAGGTCGGCGGCCGAGCGTACGGCGATCCTGACCGACCTGGTCCGGGCGGAGGCCGCCGCCGTTCTCGGACATGGTGAGGCGGCGATGCTGAGCACGCAGCGGGCCTTCCGCGACGCCGGCTTCGACTCGCTCACCGCCGTGGACCTCCGCAACCGGCTCGGCGTGGCCACGGGCCTCAGCCTGCCGGCCGCCGTCGTCTTCGACCACCCGACTCCGGCGGCCCTGGCTGCCTATCTGCGGACCGAACTGGACCGCCGGTCGCCCACCGGGCAACAGTTCCCGACGGACGCCGCCGGCGTTCTGGCCATGCTCGACCGCCTGCGGGACGGAATCGCGACGGTCGTCAGGGACGACGCCGACCGGACCCGCGCAGCCGACCTGTTGCGTGTCCTGCTCGCCGAGGTCGGCAGGCCCGTCCCGGGTCCGCCCCGCGACACCGACGGCGGCTCCGGCGGCGAGGTCGGCGACCGCCTCCGGACCGCCTCCGACGAGGAACTGTTCGACCTGCTCGACAGCGATTTCCGACTGGCGTAGCGCCGGCCGGAGCACTGCCCGCTCGAATCGACCGACCCGGAAAGACACTCGGATCACAGGGGGAGCGCCGTGTCTGTCAACAACGAAGACAAGCTTCGCGAGTATCTGCGTCGTGCCATGGCTGATCTCCATGAGTCCCGCGAGCGGCTGCGGCAGTACGAGTCCGCTGCTGCTGTGGATGATCCGGTGGTGGTGGTGGGGATGGGTTGTCGTTTTCCGGGTGGGGTGGTGTCTGCGGAGGGTTTGTGGGATTTGGTGTTGGGGGGTGGGGATGCGGTTTCGGGGTTTCCGGTGGATCGGGGTTGGGATGTGGAGGGGTTGTTTGATCCGGTGCGGGGTGTGGTGGGGAAGTCGTATGTGCGGGAGGGGGGGTTTGTGTATGACGCGGGGATGTTTGATGCGGAGTTCTTTGGTGTGTCGCCGCGTGAGGCGGTGGCGATGGATCCGCAGCAGCGCTTGTTTTTGGAGGTGTCGTGGGAGGCGTTGGAGCGTGCGGGGATTGATCCGTTGGGGTTGCGGGGTTCGCGGACGGGTGTGTATGTGGGGGTGATGGGTCAGGAGTATGGGCCGCGGTTGGTGGAGTCGGGTGGCGGGTTTGAGGGTTATTTGTTGACGGGGACGTCGCCGAGTGTGGTGTCGGGTCGTGTTTCGTATGTGTTGGGGTTGGAGGGTCCGTCGATTTCGGTTGATACGGCGTGTTCGTCGTCGTTGGTGGCGTTGCATTTGGCGTGTCAGGGGTTGCGGTTGGGTGAGTGTGATGTGGCGTTGGCGGGTGGGGTGACGGTGATTGCGGCGCCGGGGTTGTTTGTGGAGTTTTCTCGGCAGGGTGGGTTGTCGGGTGATGGGCGGTGTCGGGCGTTTGCGGGTGGTGCGGATGGGACGGGGTGGGCGGAGGGTGCGGGGGTGGTGGTGTTGGAGCGGTTGTCGGTGGCGCGGGAGCGTGGTCATCGGGTGTTGGCGGTGGTGCGGGGTTCTGCGGTGAATCAGGATGGTGGGTCGAATGGTTTGACGGCGCCGTCGGGGGTGGCGCAGCGTCGGGTGATTGGTGCGGCGTTGGTGGCGGCGGGTTTGGGTGTGTCGGATGTGGATGTGGTGGAGGCGCATGGGACGGGGACTCGGTTGGGGGATCCGATTGAGGCTGAGGCGTTGTTGGGGTCGTATGGGCGGGGTCGTGTGGGTGGGGCGTTGTTGTTGGGTTCGGTGAAGTCGAATATTGGTCATACGCAGGCGGCTGCGGGTGTGGCGGGTGTGATCAAGATGGTGATGGCGTTGCGGGCGGGGGTGGTGCCGGCGACGTTGCATGTGGATGTGCCGTCGCCGTTGGTGGATTGGTCGTCGGGTGGGGTGGAGTTGGTGACCCAGGTGCGGGGTTGGCCGGTGGTGGGTCGGGTGCGTCGTGCGGGTGTGTCGGCGTTTGGGGTGTCGGGGACGAATGCGCATCTGATTTTGGAGCAGGCTCCGGAGTTCGACGATCCTGCCGATTCCGATTCCGATACCGATGCCGTTGATGGCGGCGGGGGCGGTGTCGGCAGGAGCTTGTCGGTGGTTCCGGTGGTGGTGTCGGCTCGTTCGGTGGGGGCGTTGCGGGCGTATGCGGGTCGGTTGCGTGAGGTGTGTGTGGGTCTTTCCGATGGTGCCGGTTTGGTGGATGTGGGTTGGTCGTTGGTGTCGTCGCGGTCGGTGTTCGAGCATCGGGCGGTCGTGTTCGGTGGGGGTGTGGAGGAGGTTGTTGCTGGTCTCGGGGCGGTGGCTTCTGGGGCGGTGGCTTCGGGTTCGGGTGTGGGTTCGGTGGTGGTGGGTTCGGTGGCGTCGGGTGTGGCGGCTGGTGGTGGTCGGGTGGTGTTCGTGTTTCCGGGTCAGGGTTGGCAGTGGGTGGGTATGGGGGCGGCTCTGTTGGATGAGTCGGAGGTGTTCGCTGACTCGATGCAGCAGTGCGGGCGGGCGTTGTCGGAGTTTGTGGACTGGGATTTGTTGGAAGTGGTGCGCGGCGGGGCGGGTGACGGGTCCTTTGCTCGGGTTGATGTGGTGCAGCCGGTGTCGTGGGCGGTGATGGTGTCGCTGGCGCGGTTGTGGATGTCGATGGGCGTGCTGCCCGACGCGGTGGTGGGTCATTCGCAGGGTGAGGTTGCCGCGGCGGTGGTGGCGGGCGTGTTGAGTGTGACCGATGGCGCTCGGGTGGTGGCAGTTCGGTCGCGGGTGATTGGTGAGGTGTTGGCCGGTGGTGGTGCGATGGTGTCGGTGGGGTTGCCGGTGGCGGTTGTGCAGGATCGGTTGTTGGGGTGGGGTGGTCGGTTGGGTGTGGCGGCGGTGAATGGTCCGTCGTTGACGGTGGTGTCGGGGGATGTGGATGCCGCCGTGGGGTTTGTTGGTGAGTGTGAGCGGGATGGGGTGTGGGTGCGGCGGGTGGCGGTGGATTATGCGTCGCATTCGCCGCATGTGGAGGCGGTGGAGGCGACCCTGTCGCGGTTGCTGGATGGTTTGTCCCCGGGGCAGGGCCTCGTGCCGTTTTATTCGTCGGTGGTGGGTGGTCTGGTTGATGGCACGGGTTTGGATGGTGGGTATTGGTATCGGAATTTGCGTGAGCGGGTGTTGTTTTCGGATGTGGTGGGGCGGCTTGCCGCAGACGGGTTCTCGGGGTTTGTGGAGTGTTCGGGGCACCCCGTCCTGGCCGGCGGGGTGTTGGAGTCGGCGGCGGTGGTGGACCCGAACGCGCGGCCGGTGGTGGTGGGGTCGTTGCGCCGTGATGATGGTGGGTGGGGTCGATTCTTGACGTCGGCGGGTGAGGCGTTCGTCGGCGGCATCAACGTTGACTGGAAGAGTGTGTTCGCGGGGACGGGCGCACGGTTGGTTGACCTGCCGACGTATCCGTTCCAACGACGCCACTACTGGGCACCGACGCCCACCAACCCCGCCACCCGTCCCGCTACGGGCGATACCACCACCGCCGACCCGGTGGGTGGCCTGCGGTATCGGATCACCTGGAAACCGCTGCCGACCGACGACCCCCGACCCCTCACCAACCGCTGGCTGCTGATGGTGCCCGAGGCGCTGGCCGGTGACGGGGTGGTGGCGGGCGTACGGCAGGCGCTGGCCGCGCGTGGCGCCTCCGTCGAACTGCTGACCGTCGGCGTCGCCGACCGGGCCGGCCTTGCCGCGCTCCTGACCTCCGCCGCCCCCGGCGACCCGGAGGCGACCGGCCCGGCCGGCGTGGTCTCCCTGCTGGCGCTCGCCGAGGGCGCGGACGCGTGCCACCCGGCCGTACCGCTCGGCCTGACCGCCTCGCTCGCCCTGATCCAGGCGTTGGCGGACGCGGGGACGCAGGCCCGCCTCTGGGCGGTCACCCGGGGGGCCGTCGCCGTGTCCTCGGGCGAGGTGCCGGACGCCGGGCAGGCCCAGGTGTGGGGGCTCGGCCGGGTCGCGGCCCTCGAACTGCCGGACCGATGGGGCGGGCTGGTGGACCTGCCGGCGCTCACCGGGGAGCGCGCCTTCGCGCAGCTCGCCGACGTCGTGGGCGGCGCGAACGGCGAGGACCAGGTCGCCGTACGGGCCTCCGGCGTCTACGGTCGACGCCTCGTGCGTTCCCGCGCCACCGTCACGTCCGGCGACTGGCCGGCCCGGGGCACCATCCTCGTCGTCGGGGACACCGGCCCGGTCGCCGCGCTCCTGGCCGGCCGCCTCCTCGGCGACGGGGCGGCGCACGTGGTGCTCGCCGGCCCGGCCGCCGCGTCCACCGTCGGGCTCACCGGCGGGGCCGACCGGGTGGCCCTGGTCGACTGCGACCCGAGCGACCGGGACGCACTCGCCGGGCTGCTCGGCGCGTACCGGCCCACGACGATCGTGGTGGCTCCGCCCGCCGTCGCGCTCACCGCCCTCGCCGAGACCACGCCGGAGGACTTCGTCGCCGCCGTCGCCGCGAAGACGATGACGGCAGTGCACCTCGACGCCCTTGCGGCGGAGGCGGAACTGGAGCTCGACGCGTTCGTCGTCTTCTCCTCGGTCTCCGGCACCTGGGGCGGCGCGGGGCACGGCGGCTACGCGGCGGGCACCGCCCGGCTGGACGCGCTGGTCGAGGAGAGGCGGGCCCGTGGCCTGCCCGCCACGGCGATCGCGTGGACGCCGTGGGCCGACGCGACCACAGGCGCCGGCGGGCGGGCACCCGATGCCAGCGCCGGCGGGCACGAACCCGACACGAGGGCCGGGGGCCCCGACCGCGAACTGCTGCGCCGGGGTGGCCTCACCCCGTTGGACCCGGGGGCCGCGCTGGACGTGCTGCGCGGGGCGGTGGCGCGGGGCGAGGGCCTGGTGACCGTGGCCGACGTCGACTGGGCGCGGTTCGTCGCCTCGTACACCGCGGCCCGGCCCACCACACTCTTCGACGAACTGCCCGAGCTGCGGGCGACCCGGGAGGCGGAGCACACCCCGGCCGTGGACTCGTCGGCCGGCGGCGAACTGGTCCGTGCCCTCAGCGGCCGGCCCGCGGCCGATCAGCACCGGACGCTGCTGCGGCTGGTCCGTGCGCACGTCGCGGCCGTCCTGGGGCACGACGAGGCCGAGGCGGCCGATCCGGACCGGGCGTTCCGGGAACTCGGCTTCACCTCGGTGACGGCGGTGGACCTGCGGAACCGGCTGAACGCGGCCACCGGGCTGAACCTGCCGGCGTCCGTCGTCTTCGACCATCCCAGCGCCCGGGTGCTGGCCGCGTACCTGCGTGCCGAGCTGCTCGGGCCGGAGGCCGACGAGGACACGGCGGAGGCCGTCGCCCCGCCGTCCGCGCCGGCCGGGGCGGGCGACGACGAGCCGATCGCGGTGATCGGGATGGCCTGTCGGTTCCCGGGCGGGGTCGACGCCCCCGACGACCTGTGGGACCTGCTGGCGAAGGGCCGCGACGCCATCTCCAGGTTCCCCACGAACCGGGGCTGGGACGTCGACGGCCTGTACGACCCGGACCCGGAGGCGCCCGGCCGCACCTACGTCCGCGAGGGCGGCTTCCTGCACGACGCGCCCGACTTCGACGCCGCGTTCTTCGGGATCTCGCCCCGCGAGGCCCTCGCCATGGATCCCCAGCAGCGCCTGCTGCTGGAGACCACGTGGGAGTCCCTGGAACGGGCCGGGTTGGACCCGACCGCGTTGCGCGGCACCCCGACCGGGGTGTTCGTGGGGACCAACGGCCAGCACTACATGCCGCTGCTGCGAGACGGCGCGGACGACTTCGACGGCTACCTCGGCACCGGCAACTCGGCCAGCGTCATGTCCGGCCGGCTCTCCTACGTCTTCGGCCTGGAGGGCCCGGCGGTGACCGTGGACACCGCCTGCTCCGCCTCCCTCGTGGCGCTGCACCTCGCGGTGCAGGCGCTGCGCCGGGGCGAGTGCACGCTGGCCCTGGTCGGCGGGGCCACGGTGATGTCGACGCCGGACATGCTGGTGGAGTTCTCCCGGCAGCGGGCGATGTCGCCGGACGGCCGGTCGAAGGCGTTCGCCGCCGCCGCCGACGGGGTGGCGCTCAGCGAGGGCGCCGCCATGATGGTGGTGCAGCGGCTCGCCGACGCGGAGGCCGCCGGGCACGAGATCCTGGCCGTGGTCAAGGGCTCGGCCGTCAACCAGGACGGGGCCAGCAACGGCCTCACCGCCCCGAACGGGCCCTCCCAGGAACGGGTCATCCGGCAGGCGCTGGCCGATGCCGGCCTGCGGCCGGACCAGGTGGACGCGGTCGAGGCGCACGGCACCGGCACCGCCCTGGGCGACCCCATCGAGGCGCAGGCGCTGCTCGCCACGTACGGCCGGGACCGGCCGGCTGACCGGCCACTGTGGCTCGGCTCGCTGAAGTCCAACATCGGTCACACGCAGGCCGCCGCCGGCATCGCCGGGGTGATGAAGGTGATCCTGGCGCTGCGGCACGACACGCTGCCGCGCACGCTGCACGTGGACCGGCCGACGCCCCGGGTGGACTGGGCTTCCGGGGCGGTGTCGTTGCTGACCGAGCCGGTGCCGTGGCCGCCGGGCGACGAACCCCGCCGGGCGGCGGTGTCCTCGTTCGGGATCAGCGGCACCAACGCCCACGTGATCGTCGAGCAGGCGCCGCCGGTGGTGCGGGAACCGATCGACCACGAGGCGGACGAGGTCACCGTCCCGCTGTTCCTGTCGGCCCGGGGCAGCGCCGCGCTCTGCGCCCAGGCGGCACGGCTGCGGGCCCGGTTGATCGAGGAACCCGACCTGGACATCGCCGAGGTCGGCTACACGCTGGCGGCGACCCGGGCCCGCTTCGAGCACCGGGCCGTGGTGATCGGGGAGAGCCGCGCGGAGGTCGGCGACGCGCTTGCCGCGCTCGCCCGGGGCGAGGAGCACCCGTCGCTGGTGCGGGGGCGGGCCGGCGCGAGCGACCGGGTCGCGTTCGTCTTTCCCGGCCAGGGCTCGCAGTGGGCCGAGATGGCCGACGGCCTGCTCGACCGCTCCCCGGCCTTCCGGGCGAGCGCGTCGGCGTGCGACGAGGCGCTGCGGGCGTACCTCGACTGGTCCGTGCTGGACGTGCTGCGTCGCGTGCCGGACGCGCCTGCGCTGAGCCGGGTCGACGTGGTCCAGCCGGTGCTGTTCACGATGATGGTGTCGCTGGCGGCGGCCTGGCGGGCGCTGGGCGTGCACCCGTCCGCCGTGGTCGGCCACTCGCAGGGTGAGATCGCGGCGGCCCACGTGGCGGGCGGCCTCTCGCTGGACGACGCGGCGCGCATCGTCGCCCTGCGCAGCCAGGCGTGGCTGCGGCTGGCCGGGCAGGGCGGGATGGTGGCGGTGACGCTCCCCGTCGACGTGCTCCGCGCCCGCCTGGCGCGGTTCGGCGACCGGCTGTCCGTCGCCGCGGTCAACAGCCCCGGTACGGCGGCGGTGAGCGGCTACCCCGACGCGCTCGCCGAACTCGTCGACGAGCTGACCGCCGAGGGCGTGCACGCCAAGGCGATCCCGGGGGTGGACACGGCCGGGCACTCCGCGCAGGTGGAGGTGCTGAAGGATCACCTGATGGCGGCCCTCGCCCCGGTGTCGCCCGGCAGCTCGCAGATCCCCTTCTACTCGACCGTCACGGGCGGCCTGCTGGACACCGCGCTGCTGGACGCCGCCTACTGGTACCGCAACATGCGCGACCCGGTGGAGTTCGAGCAGGCGACCCGGGCGATGCTCGCGGACGGGCACGAGGGGTTCCTGGAGCCCAGCCCGCACCCGATGCTGTCGGTGTCGTTGCAGGGCACCGCGGCCGACGCCGGGGTCGCCGCGACGGTGCTGGGGACACTGCGGCGCGGCAAGGGCGGCGCCCGCTGGTTCGGCATGGCGCTCGGGCTCGCCCACGCCCACGGGATCGAGATCGACGCGGGTGTGCTCTTCGGAACCGACTCGCGCCGGGTCGACCTGCCGACGTACCCGTTCCAGCGCGAGCGCTTCTGGTATCACCCGCCGGCCGCGCGCGGGGACGTGGCCTCCGCCGGGCTCAGCGGCGCCGACCATCCGCTGCTGGGCGGGGCGGTCGAGCTGCCTGACCGGGGCGGCCACGTGTATCCGGCCCGGCTCGGCGTCCGACACCACCCGTGGCTCGGCGAGCATGCCCTGCTGGGCGCGGCGATCCTGCCCGGGGCCGCGTACGCCGAACTCGCCCTGTGGGCCGGGCGGCGTGACGGGGCCGGCCGGATCGAGGAGCTGACCCTCGACGCGCCGCTGGTGGTGACCGACGAGTCGGCGGCGCAACTGCGGCTCGTGGTGGGCCCGGCGGACGCGGAGGGGCGCCGGCAGCTCACCGTCCACTCGCGCGCCGACGGCGCGGACGCGGACACCGCGTGGACCCGGCACGCGCAGGGCACCCTCGTGCCGGCCGACGCCGACGCCGCCTGGAGCGGGGAACCGGGCGCGCCCTGGCCGCCGGCCGGGGCCGAGCCCGTCGAGGTGGCGGGCCTGTACGACCGGTTCGCCGACCGGGGCTACCAGTACGGGCCGTCGTTCCGGGGGGTCCGGGCCGCCTGGCGGGCCGGCGACACGGTGTACGCCGAGGTGGCCCTGCCCGTCCCGCAGCCCGGGAGCCCGCGCTTCGGCGTCCACCCGGCGCTGCTCGACGCGGCGTTCCAGGCGATGAGCCTCGGCGCGTTCTTCCCCGAGGACGGGCAGGTCCGGATGCCGTTCGCCCTGCGGGGCGTGTCGTCGTCCGGGGTCGGGGCCGACCGGCTGCGGGTCACCATCAGCCCGGCCGGTGCCGAGGCGGTCCGGATCGCCTGCGTCGACGAGCGGGGCAACCCGGTCGTGGTGATCGACTCCCTGGTGGCGCGCGCGGTGCCGGTGGAGGCGCTCACCCCCGGCACCCCCGGCACCCCCGGCACCCCCGGCACCCCCGGCGCCGGGGACGGCGCGCTGCACCACGTCGCCTGGACCGCCCGGCCGGAACCGGGGGTCGCCGCCGTGCAGCGCTGGGCGGTCGTGGGCGCGGCCGATCCCGGGCTGACCGGGGGCCTGGACCGGGCGGGCGGCCTCTGCGGGGCGTACCCCGATCTCGCCGGTCTGGTCGCGGCGGTGGCCGAGGGGGCGGCGCTGCCCGACGTGGTCGCGGTGCCGGTCCCGTCGGGCGCGCCGGTCGGGCCCGACGCGGTGCGCGCCACCGTGCTCGGCGCCCTGGACCTGATCCGGGCCTGGCTCGCGGTCGAGGGCCGGCTGGGGCTGGCCAGGCTGGCGTTCGTCACCACCTCGGCGGTGGCGGTCGGCGACGGCACCGAGCACGTGGACCCGGTGTCGGCCGCCCTGTGGGGGCTGGTGCGTTCCGCCCAGTCCGAGGAGCCCGGCCGGTTCGTCCTCGTCGACCTGGACGCCGACCCGGCCAGCGCCTCGGCCCTGCCCGCCGCGCTCGCCGCCGGGGAGCCGCAACTGGCCGTTCGCGCCGGGGCGGTGCACGTGCCCCGGCTGGTTCGGCACCGACCCCGCCCGGACGGCCCACTGACGCCCCCGGCCGGCGCCGCGTGGCGGCTCGCCGCCGGTGGGCAGGGCACCCTGGAGGGCCTGGCGCTGGTCCCGGCCCCGGACGCCGAGGCGCCGCTGGCCCCCGGGCAGGTCCGGGTCGCGGTGCGCGCCGCCGGAGTGAACTTCCGGGACACCCTCATCGCGCTCGGCATGTACCCGGGCACGCCGGTGCTGGGTGCCGAGGGGGCCGGGGTGATCACCGAGGTCGCGCCGGACGTGGCCGGCTTCGCCCCCGGCGACCGGGTGCTGGGCATGTGGACCGGCGGCCTGGGTCCGGTGGCGGTCGCCGACGCCCGGATGCTCGCCCGGGTTCCGCGCGGCTGGTCGTACGCCGAGGCCGCGTCGGTGCCGGCCGTCTTCCTCACCGCCCACTACGCGCTCACCAGGCTCGCCGGGATCCGCCCGGGGCAGTCGCTGCTGGTGCACGCGGGGGCCGGCGGCGTCGGCATGGCGACCCTCCAACTGGCCCGGCACCTGGGCGTGGAGGTCTACGCCACGGCGAGCCGGGGCAAGTGGGACACCCTGCGTGGCCTCGGCCTGGACGACGCGCACATCGCCGACTCCCGCAGCCTCGACTTCGCCGGACGGTTCCTGGCCGCCACCGGGGGGCGCGGCGTCGACGTGGTGCTGAACTCCCTTGCCGGGGACTTCGTGGACGCGTCCCTGCGGCTGCTGCCGCGCGGCGGCCACTTCCTGGAACTGGGCAAGGCCGACGTCCGCGACCCCGACCGGATCGCGGCCGACCACCCGGGGGTCGGCTACCGGGCGTTCGACCTCGTCGAGGCTGGTCCGGAGCTGGTCGGGCAGCTGCTCGGCGAGCTGATGGAGCTGTTCGCCGCCGGGGCGCTCAGCCCGCTGCCGCTGACCGTGCGGGACATCCGGCGGGCCCGGGAGGCGTTCCGCCTGATCAGCCAGGCCCGGCACGTCGGCAAGGTGGTGCTGACCATGCCGCCCGCGTTCGGCGCGTACGGCACCGTCCTGGTCACCGGCGGCACCGGGACGCTCGGCGGCGCCGTCGCCCGGCACCTGGTCGCCCGGCACGGCGTACGGCACCTGGTGCTCGCCGGCCGCAGCGGCCCGGCGGCGGACGGGGCGTCCGCGCTCGTCGACGAGCTGACCGCGTCCGGCGCGTCGGTGACCGTCGTCGCCTGCGACGCCGCCGACCGGGTCGCGCTGCGCCGGCTGCTCGACGGCATTCCGGCCGCGCACCCGCTCACCGCCGTCGTGCACGCTGCCGGCGTCCTCGACGACGCCACCATCACCGCGCTGACCGCCGGGCAGGTGGACGCGGTGCTGCGGCCCAAGGCCGACGCGGTGGTCAACCTGCACGAGTTGACCCGGGACCGGGAGCTGTCCGCGTTCGTGCTGTTCTCCTCGGCGGCGGCCCTGTTCGGCAGCCCCGGGCAGGGCAACTACTCGGCGGCCAACGGCTTCGTCGACGCGTTCGCCCAGTACCGCCGCGCGCAGGGGCTCCACGCGGTGTCGCTGGCCTGGGGCCTGTGGGCCGACAGCAGCCGGATGGCCGGGCACCTCGACCAGGAGGGGATGCGGCGTCGGATGGCGCGCGGCGGCGTGCTGCCGCTCACCACCGACCAGGGCCTCGCCCTGTTCGACGCCGCGCAGCTGGTGGACGAGGCGCTCCAGGTGCCGATCCGGCTCAACGTCGGCGCGTTGCGGGCCGCCGGGAAGGTCCCCGCGCTCCTCGCCGACCTGGTGCCGGCGGCGGCGTCGGGGGCCCCGGCCGCCACCCCGACCCGGGACGACGCGGACCACACGCTCGCCGACCGGCTCGCCGGGCTGACCGTGGCCGAACAGCGGGAGCTGATGCTGGAGAGCGTGCGCGGACACGCGGCGGCCGTCCTCGGACACGCCGACCCGCAGGCCGTCGACGCCGACCGGGCCTTCCGGGAACTCGGCTTCGACTCGCTGACGGCGGTGGAGCTGCGCAACCGGCTGGCCACCGCGTCCGGGCTGCGCCTGCCGGCGACGCTGGTCTTCGACCACCCCACCCCGGAGGCGCTGGCGGAGCACCTGCTCGCCGGGCTCGCGCCCGAGCAGGCCCGGGCCGAGTTGCCGTTGCTGGCCGAGCTGGGCCGGCTGGAGGCGGCCCTGGCCGCCACCGACGGGGCCGCCCTCGACGGGCTGGACGACCTGGTGCGCCGGGAGGTCGGCGTCCGGATCGCGGCGCTGGCCGCCAGGTGGGGCGCGGCCGGCGACGACGTGGCCGGCAGCGACGGCGGCGGGACGGCCGACGCGCTGGAGTCCGCTGACGACGACGAGATCTTCGCGTTCATCGACGAGCGGTTCCGCGCCTGACAATCCCGCGTACGCGGGGGACGGGGTGGACGGGACCGACGGTCAGGAGGGACGAGGCGGCATGTCGAACGAGCAGAAGCTCCGCGAGTACCTGCGGTTGACCACCACCGAGCTGGCCAGGGCCACCGACCGGCTGCGCGCGGTCGAGGCGCGGGCGCACGAGCCGATCGCGATCGTCGGCATGGCCTGCCGGTACCCCGGCGGGGTCGGCTCACCGGAGGAACTGTGGGAGCTGGTCGCCTCGGGCACCGACGCGATCTCCCCGTTCCCCGACGACCACGGCTGGGACGGCGACGCGCTGTACGACCCGGACCCGGAGGCGGCGGGCCGCACCTACTGCCGCGAGGGCGGGTTCCTCGCCGGGGTCGGCGACTTCGACGCCGCGTTCTTCGGCATCTCGCCCCGCGAGGCGCTGGCCATGGACCCGCAGCAGCGCCTGCTGCTGGAGACGTCCTGGGAGGCGCTGGAGCGGGCCGGGATCCCCCCGGACTCGCTGCGCGGCAGCCGTACCGGGGTGTGCGTCGGGGCGTGGCACGGCGGCTACACCGACGTCGTCGGGCAGCCCCCGGCGGAACTGGAGGGCCACCTGCTGACCGGCGGGGTGGTCAGCTTCACCTCGGGGCGGATCTCGTACGCGTTGGGCCTGGAGGGGCCCGCGTTGACGGTGGACACCGCCTGCTCGTCCTCGCTGGTGGCCCTGCACCTGGCGGTGCGGGCCCTGCGGCAGGGCGAGTGCGACCTGGCGTTGGCCGGCGGGGCGACGGTGCTGGCCAGCCCGGCGGTGTTCGTGCAGTTCTCGCGGCAGCGGGGGCTGGCCCCGGACGGCCGGTGCAAGGCGTTCGCCGACTCGGCGGACGGGTTCGGGCCGGCCGAGGGGGTCGGCATGCTGGTCGTGGAGCGGCTGTCGGACGCCGTCCGCCACGGGCGTCGGGTGCTGGCCCTGGTCACGGGCACGGCGGTCAACCAGGACGGGGCGAGCAACGGCCTCACCGCCCCCAGCGGCCCGGCGCAGGAGAAGGTGCTGCGCCAGGCGCTCGTGGACGCCCGGGTGACGGCCGCCGACGTCGACGCGGTCGAGGCGCACGGCACCGGCACCCGGCTCGGCGACCCGATCGAGGTGCGGGCCCTGATGAACGTGTACGGTGCCGGCCGGCCCGCCGACCGTCCGCTCTGGCTCGGTTCGCTGAAGTCCAACATCGGCCACACCCAGGCGGCGGCCGGGGTCGGCGGGGTCATCAAGACGGTGCTGGCGATGCGGCACGGCGTCCTGCCGCCCACCCTGCACGTGGACGCCCCGACCACCGAGGTCGACTGGTCCGCCGGCCAGGTGGCCCTGCTGCGGGCGGAGACCCCGTGGCCGGACACGGGCCGCCCGCGCCGCGCCGGGGTCTCCTCCTTCGGGGTGAGCGGCACCAACGCGCACGTGGTGCTGGAGCAGGCCCCCGGGCCCGCCGCCGCCCCGGCGGGTGACGCCCCGCCCGCCGAGACCCGGCCCGTCGGCGACCCGCCGCCGGTCGTACCGCTGGTGTTGTCCGCCAAGTCGCAGCCGGCGCTGGCCGGGCAGGCCCGCCGGCTGCGCGACCTGCTGGCCGCAGCGCCGGAGACCGACCTCGCCAGCGCCGGACTCGCCCTGGCCACCGCGCGGTCGGTGTTCGACCACCGGGCGGTGGTGACGGCCACCGGGCGGCCGCAGGCGCTCGACGCGCTCGACCTGCTGGCCGGCGGCGAACCCGGGCCGGCGGTCACGACCGGCGTCGCCGCCCCCACCGGGCGCACCGTGTTCGTCTTTCCCGGGCAGGGGACGCACTGGGCCGGCATGGGTGCCGACCTGCTCGACCAGTCACCGGTGTTCGCCGAGTCGATGCGACGGTGCGAGCAGGCGCTGTCGGCGTACACCGACTGGAGGCTCGGCGAGGTGATCCGGGGCGCGGCCGGCAGCCCGCCGCTGGACCGCGTGGACGTGCTCCAGCCCGTCTCCTGGGCGGTGATGGTGTCGCTGGCGCAGGTGTGGCGGTCGCTCGGCGTCGAGCCGAACGCGGTGGTCGGCCATTCCCAGGGCGAGATCGCCGCCGCGGTGGTCTGCGGCGCGCTGACCCTGCCGGACGCGGCCCGGGTGGTCGCGCTGCGGTCCCAGGTCATCGGTCGGGTGCTCTCCGGTCGCGGCGGCATGGCGTCCGTCCAGCTGCCGGCCCGAGAGGTCGCGGGGCGGCTGGCCGCCTGGGCGGGCCGGCTCGACGTCGCGGCCGTCAACGGGCCACAGTCGACCGTCGTGTCCGGTGTCGCCGACGCGGTCACCGAACTGGTCGAGGCGCTCGCGGCCGAGGGCGTCCGGGTACGGCGGATCCCGGTGGACTACGCGTCCCACTCGACGCAGGTGGACCGGCTGCGCGCCGAGCTGCTCACCGTCCTGGGCCCGGTCGACGCCCGTCCGGCGCAGGTGCCCTTCTACTCGACGGTGCAGGGCGGGCGCGTCGACACCGCCGGCCTGGACGCCGGCTACTGGTACCGCAACCTGCGGGGGCAGGTCCGCTTCGAGGAGACCGTGCGGGTGCTGCTCGACGACGGGCACCGCGCCTTCGTCGAGGCCGCCGCGCACGCCGTCCTCGTACCCGCGATCCAGGAGCTTGGGGACAGCGCCGGCGTCCGGGTGGTGGCCGTGGGGTCGCTGCGCCGGGAGGCGGGCGGCCTGGACCGGCTCCTGGCCTCGGCGGCCGAGGCGTTCACCCAGGGGGTCGCCGTGGACTGGTCCCGGGCTCTGGCCGGGGCCGCGCGCGTCGCCGTGGACCTGCCCACATACGCGTTCCAGCGGCAACGCTACTGGCTGGAGCCCGCCGCGCAGGCGGACTCCGGCCCGGCCGGGGACGGCTGGCGCTACCGGGTCGGCTGGCGGCGGCTTCAGCGCACCGGCGCCGCGCCGGCCGACCGGTGGCTGCTGGTGACCGGCCCGGCGCAGGCGGCGGAGCTGGTCGAGGCGGTGCGCGACGCGCTCACCGCGCGGGGCGCCGAGGTGCGCCTGGTGACCGTCGAGCCGACCGGCACCGACCGGGCCGCGTGCGCGGCGGTGCTCACCGCGGCCGGTGCGGGCGGGGCGACCCGGGTGCTGTCCCTGCTCGGCACCGATCGTCGCCCGCACCCCGACCACCCGGCCGTGTCCGTCGGCGCCGCCGCGACGCTGCTGCTGACCCAGGCCGTCGCCGACGCCCTGCCGGCCGCCCGGCTGTGGGTCGTCACCCGGGGCGCGGTCTCCGTCGGGCCCGGCGAGACCGCCGACGAGCGCCAGGCGCAGGTCTGGGGGTTCGGCCGGGTCGCGGCCCTCGAACTGCCCCGCACATGGGGCGGGCTCGTCGACCTGCCCGCCGACGCGGACGGCCCGGTGTGGGAGGCGTTCGTGGACGTGCTGGCCGGGGACGAGGACCAGGTCGCGCTCCGCGGCCCGGTCGGGTACGGCCGCCGGCTCCGGCGCGCCCCCGCGCTACCCGCGAAGCGGCGGTACCGGCCCAGGGGCACCGTCCTGGTCACCGGCGGCACCGGCGCGCTCGGCGCGCACGTGACCCGGCGGTTGGCCGCAGGCGGGGCCGCGCACCTCGTGCTCACCAGCCGGCGCGGGGCCGACGCCCCCGGTGCGGCCGGGCTGGTCGGGGAACTCCGGGCGCTGGGCGCCGAGGTGACCGTCGCGGCCTGCGACGTCGCCGACCGGGCCGCCGTGGCGGCGCTGCTCGCCGGGCTGCCCGCCGACGCGCCGCTGAGCGCGGTCTTCCACACCGCGGGCGTGGCGCACTCGATGCCGATCGGCGAGACCGGGCTCACCGACGTCGCCGAGGTGTTCGCCGGGAAGGTCGCCGGAGCCCGCCACCTCGACGAACTCACCCGGGGGCACGACCTGGACGCGTTCGTCCTGTACTCGTCGAACGCGGGCGTGTGGGGCAGCAGCGGGCAGAGCGCGTACGGGGCGGCCAACGCGGCCCTCGACGCGCTCGCCGAACGGCGGCGCGCCGCCGGGCTGACCGCCACCTCCGTCGCCTGGGGCCTGTGGGGCTCCGGGGGCATGGGCGAGGGCGACGCCGAGGAGTACCTGAGCCGCCGGGGCCTGCGGCCGATGCCTCCCGAGCGTGGCGTGGACGCCCTCCTGGCCGCCCTGGACCGGGACGAGACCTTCATCGCCGTCGCCGACGTGGACTGGAAGCTGTTCACGGCCGGGTTCACCGCGTTCCGGCCCAGCCCGCTGCTCGGCGACCTCCCGGAGGCCCGCGCGACGCTGGCCGACGCCGGACCCGCGGGCTCCGACCTGCCGGCCTGGCACGCCGCCGCGAGCCCCGACGAACGCCGCCGGGGCCTGCTCGACCTGGTACGCCGGCAGGTCGCCGCCGTCCTCGGCCACCCGGGGCCCGAGCACGTCGGCCCCGACGCCGCGTTCCGGGAGATCGGATTCGACTCGCTGACCGCCGTCGACCTGGCCAAGCGGCTCAGGGCGGCGGTCGGCGTGCCGCTGTCCGCCACCCTCGTCTTCGACCACCCCACCGCGACGGCGGTCGCCGAGCACCTGGCCGGGCTGCTCGGTCCCGCGCCGGCCGGCGGCGACCCGCGCGAGGCCGAGGTGCGCCGGGCCCTGGCCGACCTGCCGCTGGCCCGGCTGCGGGACGCCGGCCTACTGGACGGCCTGCTTGCGCTTGCGGGGCTGGACACCGACGCGGTGCCGGACGGGCCCGAGCCGGCTCCCGGCGACGCCATCGACGAACTCGATCCAGAGGAGCTGGTGCGCCGGGTGCTGGACAACGCCAGCTCCTGACCCGTTCCCTCTTCCCCCCGAGGAGCCCGCCCATGGTCATGCCCCCCGACAAGGTGATCGAGGCGCTGCGTGTCTCCGTCAAGGAGACGGAGCGGCTGCGCCGGCAGAACCACGAGCTGCTCGCCGCCCTGCACGGGCCGATCGCCGTCGTGGGCATGGCCTGCCGCTACCCGGGCGGGGTGTCCTCTCCGGAGGACCTGTGGCGGCTGGTCGAGACGGGCACGGACGCGATCGGCGGCTTCCCCACCGACCGTGGCTGGGACGTCGACGCCGTGTACGACCCGGATCCCGAGTCGCGGAACACCACCTACTGCCGGGAGGGCGGGTTCCTGGCCGGGGCGGGAGACTTCGACGCCGCGTTCTTCGGGGTGTCGCCGCACGAGGCCGTGGTCATGGACCCCCAGCAGCGGCTGCTTCTGGAGGTGTCCTGGGAGGCGCTGGAGCGGTCCGGGACCGACCCGCACAGCCTGCGCGGCTCGCGCACCGGGGTGTATGTCGGTGCGGCCCACCAGGGGTACGCGGCCGACGCCGGTCAGGTGCCGGAGGGCGCGGAGGGCTTCCGGCTGACCGGCAGCGCCGACGCCGTCCTGTCCGGACGGATCTCGTACCTGCTCGGGCTGGAGGGTCCGGCCCTGACCGTCGAGACGGCCTGCTCGTCCTCGCTGGTGGCGGTGCACCTCGCGGTGCAGGCGCTGCGCCGGGGCGAGTGCGGGCTGGCACTGGCCGGCGGGGTCGCCGTGATGCCCGACCCGGCGGCATTCGTGGAGTTCTCCCGGCAGCGGGGCCTCGCGGCGGACGGGCGCTGCCGGGCGTTCGGGGCGGGCGCGGACGGCACCGGCTGGGCGGAGGGCGTCGGTGTGCTGGTCCTGCAACGGCTCTCCGACGCGGTGCGCGACGGCCGCTGGGTGCTGGGCGTGATCCGGGGTTCGGCCGTCAACCAGGACGGGGCCAGCAACGGGCTGACCGCCCCGAGCGGCCCCGCCCAGCAGCGGGTCATCCGGCAGGCGCTGACCGACGCCCGGCTCGGCGCCGACCAGATCGACGCGGTCGAGGCGCACGGCACGGGCACCCGGCTCGGCGACCCGATCGAGGCGCAGGCGCTGATCGCCGCCTACGGCGCCGACCGGACCCCGGACCGGCCGCTCTGGCTCGGCTCGCTGAAGTCGAACATCGGGCACGCCCAGGCGGCGGCCGGCGTCGGCGGCCTGATCAAGATGCTCCTGGCGATGCGGGCCGGGACGCTCCCACCCACCCTGCACGCCGACGTCCCGACCCCGCTGGTCGACTGGTCCGCCGGTGTCGTCCGGCTGTCGACCGGGGTGACGCCCTGGCCCGCGTTGCCCGGGGCGCCCCGCAGGGCCGGGATCTCCGCGTTCGGGGTGAGCGGCACCAACGCGCACGTGATCGTCGAGCAGCCGCCGCCGGCCCCGGTCGACGACCCGCCGCCACCCACGAGGACCCTGCCGCTGGTGCCGTGGGTGCTCTCCGGCCGGACGGAGGCGGCGCTGCGCGCCCAGGCGGACCGGTTGCGTACGCACCTGGCGGCGCACCCCGACGCGGACCCGCTGGACGTGGGATTCTCCCTGGCCACCAGCCGGGCCGCGCTGGAGCACCGGGCCGTGCTGGTGGCCGCCGACCGCGACGGCCTGCTCCGCCTCGTCGACGCGCTGGCCGCCGGCGAGCCGGCGGCGGGCCTGATCCGGGGCACGGTACGTCACGATCGCGGGACCGGGCTCCTCTTCGCCGGGCAGGGCGGCCAGCGCGTCGGGATGGCGCGCGAACTGTACGAGGCATTCCCCGCCTTCGCCGACGCCCTGGACCAGCTCGCCGCCCGGCTGGACCGGCACCTCGATCGTCCGCTGCTGCGGGTGCTGTTCGCCGAGCCGGGGTCGGACGACGCCCGGCTGCTCGACGGCACCCGGTACGCGCAGGCCGCCCTCTTCGCCGTCGAGGTCGCGTCGTTCCGACTGGTCCACGGCTGGGGGGTCCGGCCCGACGTGCTGCTCGGCCACTCGGTCGGCGAGCTGGCGGCCGCGCACGTGGCCGGCGTACTCGACGTGGACGACGCGTGCGAGCTGGTCGCGGCGCGGGGCCGGCTGATGGGGGAGCTGCCGCCGGGCGGCGCGATGGTGGCGGTCCGGGCCACCGAGGAGGAGGTCGGTCCCCTGCTCGACGGGCGGCGGGTCGCGGTGGCGGCGGTCAACGGCCCGCGCTCGGTCGTGGTCTCCGGCGACGAGGAGGCGGTGCTGGCCGTGGCCGCCCGGTGCGCCGCCCTCGGCCACCGGACGCGACGCCTCAACGTCAGCCACGCGTTCCACTCCCCGCACGTGGAGGCGATGCTGGAGCCGTTCCGGCGGGTGGCGCGGGGCCTCACGTTCCATGCCCCGACGATCCCGGTGGTGTCGAACGTGACGGGCCGGCTCGCCACCGCCGACGAGCTGCGCGACCCCGATTACTGGGTCCGGCACGTCCGCCAGCCCGTCCGGTTCCGGGACGGGGTGCGGGCCGCCCGCGACCAGGGGGCCACCGCCTTCGTCGGGCTCGGCCCGGACGGGGTGCTGTGCGCGTTGGCCGAAGAGTGCCTCGGGCCCGCCGGCGACGTGCTGCTGCTGCCGGTGCTGCGCCCCGGCCGGCCGGAGCCCGCCACCCTGCTGGCCGCCCTGGCCGGGGCGTACGCCGGTGGCGCGGAAATGGACTGGTCCCGGGTGTTCGCGGGCACCGGCGCGCGCAGGGTCGAGCTGCCCACGTACGCCTTCCAGCACCGGCGCTACTGGCTGGCGCCGGGCCCGCCGTCGGCCCGCCGCGACGACGCCTGGCGGTACCGGATCGCCTGGCGGCCCCTGCCGACCGTGCCCGCCGCCGCCGGGACCGAGACGGTGGCCGGGGCGTGGTTGCTGGTGGTCCCCGCCCACGACGGCGTCGCGTCGCTCGCCGACGCCGCCGAGCGGGCCATGCACCGGGGCGGGGCCACGGTCACCCGGCTGACGGTGGACGCCGCCGCCGTGGACCGGGACACCCTCGCCGCCGTGCTGACCGAGGCCGCCGCCGACCCGGACGGCGGGCCGGACGGGGTGCTCTGCCTGCTGGGCCTCGACGACCGGGCACATCCCCGGTCCGCCTCGGTGCCCCGCGGGGTGCTGGCGACCCTGTCCCTCGCCCAGGCCCTGACCGACCTGGGGGCCTCCGCGCGGCTGTGGTGCGTCACCCGGGGGGCGGTCGCGGTGACGCCCGGCGAGTCCCCGTCGGTCGCCGGCGCCCAGTTGTGGGGCTTCGGCCGCGTGGCCGCGCTCGAACTCCCCCGGTCCTGGGGCGGCCTGGTGGACCTGCCGGTCGACCCGGACGACCGGGACTGGGACCTGCTGCGGCGCGCGCTGCGCGGCCCGGAGGACCAGGTCGCGGTCCGGGGGGCGGCCGGGTACGCCCGGCGGCTGGTCCCCGCGCCCGCGCCCCGGGCCGAGCGGGCCTGGCGCCCGCGCGGCACGGTCCTGGTGACCGGCGGTACGGGCGCGCTCGGCGCGCACACGGCCCGCTGGCTGGCGCGCAACGGCGCCACGCACCTCGTCCTCACCAGCCGCCGGGGCGGGAACGCCCCCGGGGTCGCCGCGCTGCGGGCGGAACTGGTCGCGCTCGGTGCCGAGGTGACCGTGGTCGCCTGCGACGTCGCCGACCGGGAGGCCGTGGCCGACCTGCTCGCCGGGATTCCCCGCGCCGCTCCGCTCACCGCCGTGTTCCACGCGGCGGGCGTGCCCCAGGTGACACCGCTTCACGAGACGACCCCGGAGTCGTTCGCGCAGGTCTGCGCAGGCAAGGTCGCCGGGGCGGTGCACCTGCACGAGTTGGCCGGTGACCTGGACGCCTTCGTCACCTTCTCCTCCGCCGCCGGAGTGTGGGGCAGCGGCGGGCAGTGCGCGTACGCTGCGGCCAACGCCGCCCTCGACGCGCTCGCCGAGCGTCGTCGCGCCGCAGGGCTGCCCGCGACCTCCGTCGCCTGGGGGGTCTGGGGCGGGCCCGGCATGGGGGCGGGCGCGGGGGAGGAGTACCTGCGCCGCCGGGGCGTCCGGGCGATGCCCCCGGCAGCCGCCCTCGCCGCCCTCGGGCGGATCCTGGACGCCGACGAGACCGGGGTGACGGTCTCCGACACCGAGTGGGGCCGGTTCGCGTCCGGCTTCGCCGCCGCGCGTCCCGCCCCGCTGCTCGCCGAGCTGCCGACCGGGGACGTCGATCCGGCCGGCCCGGCGCACCGGGCGCAGCCGCCCGTGCCCCGACCGGCCCCGGCAGCCACCGACCGCCCCGGGCTGCTGGCGCTGGTCCGCGCCGAGGCCGCCGGGGTGCTGGGGCACGACGGGGCCGACGACGTACCGGCCGACGCGGAGTTCTCCGCCCTCGGCTTCGACTCGCTCGCCGCCGTCCAGCTGCGCCGCCGGCTCGCCGAGGCCACCGGCCTGAGCCTTTCGGCCCCGGTTCTGTTCGACCACCGCACCCCTGACGCGCTCGCCGCGCACCTGCACGGCCTGCTCACCGGCGCGGCGGGCGGGCCACCCGCGCCGGCCGCCGGGAGCGCCCTGGTCGAGATGTACCGGCGGGCCGTCGCCACCGGCCGCGCCGCCGAGGCGGTGGAGGTGCTCGGCACCGTCGCCACGTTCCGGCCGGTGTTCCGGTCCCCGGACGAACTGGGCGAGCCACCGGCCCTCGTCCCGCTCGGCACCGGGGCGGGGGGACCCACGCTGGTCTGCTGCGCGGGCACGGCCGCGGCGTCCGGCCCTCGGGAGTTCACGGCGTTCGCCGCCGCGCTGGCCGGTCTCCGGGACGTCACCGTCCTTCCGCAGACCGGCTTCCTGACCGGCGAGCCGCTGCCCGCCGGGCTGGACGTGCTGCTCGACGCCCAGGCCGACGCCGTCCTGGCCCACTGCGCCGGGCGGCCCTTCGTCCTGGTCGGCCACTCGGCCGGGGCGAACATGGCGCACGCGCTGACGGTGCGCCTGGAGGCGCGGGGCGCGGACCCCGCCGCGCTGGTGCTGATGGACATCTACACGCCCGCCGCCCCGGGGGCGATGGGGGTGTGGCGCGAGGAGATGCTGGCCTGGGTCGCCGAGCGGTCCGTCGTCCCCGTCGACGACACGCGGCTGACCGCGATGGGCGCCTATCACCGGCTGCTCCTGGACTGGGCGCCCCGGCCGACCCGGGCACCCGTGCTGCACCTGTATGCCGGTGAACCGGCGGGGGCCTGGCCGGATCCCCGGCAGGACTGGCGTTCGCGCTTCGACGGCGCGCACACCAGCGCCGAGGTGCCCGGCACCCACTTCTCGATGATGACCGAGCACGCCCCCGTCACCGCCGCGACCGTGCACAAGTGGCTCGACGAGGTGTGCCCGCCCCGCGTTCCGTGACCCGTACGCCGGGTCCGTCCCGGCGAGTCCGACGACAGCAGGAGAGGAAGCGCATGATCACAGTCCCGCCCGACGGGGATCCCGCGACCTGGGCCCGCCGGCTGCAACTGACCCGCGCCGCGCAGTGGTTCGCCGGCAACCACGGCGACCCGTACGCGCTGATCCTGCGCGCGGAGACCGACGACCCGACCCCGTACGAGCAGCAGGTGGCCGCCCAGCCGCTGTTCCGCAGCGAGCAGTTGGACACCTGGGTGACCGGGGACGCCGCGCTGGCCCGGGAGGTGTTGACCGACGACCGGTTCGGCTGGCTGACCCGGGCCGGGCAGCGGCCCGCCGAGCGGACCCTGCCGCTGGCCGGCACGGCACTGGACCACGGGCCGGAGGCCCGGCGTCGGCTGGACGCGCTCGCCGGGTTCGGCGGGCCGGTCCTGCGGGCCGACGCCGCAGGGGCGCGTACCCGGGTCGTGGAGACCACCGCGGTCCTGCTCGACGGGGTCGGGGAGCGGTTCGACCTGGCCGTGCTCGCCCGGCGGCTGGTCGCTGCGGTGCTGGCCGACCTGCTGGGGGTGCCCGCCGCGCGGCGGGGCCGCTTCGCCGAGGCACTCGCCGCCGCCGGCCGTACGCTGGACAGCCGGCTGTGCCCGCAGACCGTGGCGACCGCTCTGGCCACCGTCGCCGCCACCGCCGAGCTGACCGACCTGCTGGGCGAGGTGCCGCCCCCGCCGTCGCTGTCCCCGTCCGCCGGGTCCGGGCCGTCGCGTCCGTCCGCAGCCGGGTCCTGGCCGCCGCTGCCGGCCGACGACCGGACGGCCGCCGCGCTCGCGCTGGCGGTCGGCACGGCCGAACCGGCGATCACCCTGCTCTGCAACGCGGTCGGTGCGCTGCTCGACCGCCCCGGGCAGTGGGCCCTGCTCGGTGGGGACCTCGACCGGTCCGCCGCCGTCGTCGAGGAGACCCTGCGCTGCTTTCCGCCGGTGCGCCTGGAGAGCCGCGTCGCGCAGCAGGACGTCACCCTGGGCGGGGTGTTCCTCCCGGCGGACAGCCACCTGGTCGTGCTGGTCGCCATGGCGAACCGGGGTCCGCGCGCGGCGACCGCCCCGAGCCCGGACGCGTTCGACCCTGGCGGGTCGCGCGCCCCGGCCCGCGACGTGGTGGGCCTGCCGCAGCTTGCCGGCGCCGGGCCGCTGATCAGGCTCGTCGTCACGACCGCCCTGCGGACCCTCGCCGAGGCGCTGCCCACTCTGCGGCGGGCGTCCGGCGGCGTCCGGTGGCGACGCTCGCCCGTCCTGCTCGGCCACGCCCGCTTTCCCGTCGCCCGGGCGGAGAGCGGCGAACAGCGGTCCGACGACCGCCCGGCGCTGGAGGAGGCGACCCGATGCGCGTCCTGATGACGTCCTTCGCGCACAACACCCACTACTACAGCCTGGTGCCGCTGGCCTGGGCGCTGCGCGCGGCCGGCCACGAGGTACGGGTGGCGAGCCAGCCCTCGCTCACCGACACCATCGTGCGGTCGGGGCTGACCGCGGTGCCGGTCGGCGACGACCAGGCGATCATCGACCTGCTCGCCGAGGTCGGCGGCGACCTGATGCCATACCAGCGGGGACTGGACTTCACCGAGGCCCGTCCCGAGGTGCTGACCTGGGAGTATCTGCTCGGGCAGCAGACCATGCTCACCGCGCTGTGCTTCGCGCCGCTCAACGGTGTCTCCACGATGGACGACATGGTCGCCCTGGCCCGGTCCTGGCGGCCCGAGCTGGTGATCTGGGAGCCGTTCACCTACGCCGGGCCGGTCGCGGCGCGGGTCGTCGGTGCGACGCACGCCCGGCTGCTCTGGGGGCCGGACGTGGTCGGCAACGCCCGGCGGCTGTTCACCGAGAGCCTGGCGCGGCGGCCGGCCGAGCAGCGCGAGGACCCGATGGCCGAGTGGTTGCGCTGCACCCTGCACCGGTACGGCTGCGAGCTCGACGACGACGAGGTGGAGACCCTGGTCACCGGCGCGTGGACCATCGATCCCACCGCCGACAGCACCCGGCTTCCCGTCCCGGGGCGCCGGGTGGCCATGCGGTACACCCCGTACAACAGCCCGTCCGTGGTGCCGGAGTGGGTGGCCAAGGCCGACCGGCCCCGGGTCTGCCTCACCCTCGGCGTGTCGAGCCGGGAGACGTACGGCAAAGACGTGGTCTCCTTCCAGGAGCTGCTCGGCGCCCTCGGCGACCTGGACGTCGAGGTCGTCGCGACGCTCAGCGACGCCCAGCGCGAGGAGCTGGGTGACCTGCCGGACAACGTCCGGGTGTGCGACTTCGTGCCGCTGGACGTGCTGCTGCCGACCTGTGCCGCGATCATCCACCACGGTGGGGCGGGCACGTGGTCGACGGCCATGCTCTACGGGGTGCCGCAGATCATGATCGCGTCGCTGTGGGACGCCCCGCTCAAGGCGCAGCAGGCGGAGCGACTCGGCACGGGGATCTCGATCCCGCCGGAGCGGCTCGACGCCCCGACGCTGCGGGCGGCCGTCGTCCGGATCCTCGACGACCCGTCGATCGCCGCCGCCGCCCGCCGTCAGCGCGACGAGCTGCGTGCCGCGCCCTCGCCGGCCGAGGTGGTCCGCATCCTGGAACGCCTCGTCGCGGACGACCGGCCCGGCCGGCCGGCCGGAGCCACCACCGAACACTCCTGAAAGGAGCGATGTCCATGATGTACGCGGACGCCATCGCCGAGGTCTACGACCTGATCTACCAGGGCAAGGGCAAGGACTACGCGGCGGAGGCGGCGGAGCTGGAGGCACTGGCCCGGGCCCGTCGGCCGCACGCCCGGACGCTGCTGGACGTGGCGTGCGGCACGGGGCTGCACCTGCGGCACCTGGCGGGCCTCTTCGACGACGTGGGCGGCATCGAGCTGGCACCGGACATGCTGAGCATCGCCCAGCAGCGAAACCCCGGGGCGGCCCTGCACCTCGGCGACATGCGGACCTTCGACCTGGGGCACCGCTACGACGTCATCACCTGCATGTTCAGTTCGGTGGGCCACCTGGCCACCACGGCCGAGCTGGACGCGACCCTGGCCCGGTTCGCCGCGCACCTGTCCCCCGGGGGAGTGGCGATCGTCGAGCCGTGGTGGTTCCCGGAGACCTTCACCCCCGGGTACGTGGGCGCGAGCCTGGTGGAGGTCGACGGCCGCACCATCTCCCGGGTCTCCCACTCGGTACGCGAGGGCGGCGCGACCCGGATCACCGTGCACTACCTCGTGGCCAGTTCCGGAGGGGGAGTCCGGCACTTCGACGAGAGCCACCTGATCACCCTCTTCGAACGGTCCGACTACGAACGTGCCTTCGCCCGGGCGGGTTTCACGACGGAGTACCTGACGCCCGGCCCGTCCGGCCGCGGCCTGTTCGTCGGCGTCCACCCCTGACGACCCGTTGCCGGTGCGCCCCCGACCCGCGCCCCCGACCCGCTGGAGGAACAGATGCCAGACACCCCCGAGCTGAACCGGATACTCGACGCGATCCTCGCCCAGGAGACCGACGCGCGGGAGCTGGCGGCCCTGCCGCTGCCCTCCTCCTACCGGGCCGTGACGGTGCACAAGGACGAGACGGGGATGTTCCTGGGCCTTCCCCGCCAGGAGAAGGACCCGCGCAAGTCGTTGCACACGGAGGAGGTGCCGGTGCCCGAGCTGGGCCCCGGGGAGGCCCTCGTCGCGGTCCTGGCCAGCTCGGTCAACTACAACACGGTCTGGTCGTCGCTGTTCGAGCCGCTGCCCACCTTCGGCTTCCTGGAGCGCTACGGCCGGCTCTCCGAGCTGGCTCGGCGGCACGACCTGCCGTACCACGTCCTCGGCTCGGACCTGGCCGGCGTGGTGCTGAGGGTCGGGCCCGGCGTCAACCGCTGGCGGCCGGGTGACGAGGTCGTGGCGCACTGCCTCTCGGTGGAGCTGGAGTCCGCCGACGGCCACGGCGACACGATGCTCGACCCGGAACAGCGGATCTGGGGCTTCGAGACCAACTTCGGCGGCCTCGCCGAGATCGCGTTGGTCAAGGCGAACCAGCTGATGCCCAAACCCGACCACCTGACCTGGGAGGAGGCCGCCGCGCCGGGACTGGTCAACTCCACCGCCTACCGCCAGCTGGTCTCCGGCAACGGGGCCCGGATGAAGCAGGGCGACAACGTCCTCGTCTGGGGGGCCAGCGGCGGTCTCGGCGCGTTCGCCACCCAACTCGTGCTGGCCGGCGGGGCCAATCCCGTCTGCGTGGTCTCCAGCCCGCGCAAGGCCGACATCTGCCGTCGGATGGGCGCCGAGGCCGTCATCGACCGGGTCGCCGAGGATTACCGCTTCTGGTCCGACGAGCGCACCCAGAATCCCCGGGAGTGGAAGCGCTTCGGCGCACGCATTCGGGAGCTGACCGGAGGCGAGGACGTCGACATCGTCTTCGAGCACCCCGGCCGGGAGACGTTCGGCGCCTCGGTCTACGTGACCCGCAAAGGAGGCACCGTGGTCACCTGCGCCTCGACGAGCGGTTTCGAGCACGTCTACGACAACCGTTACCTGTGGATGTCCCTGAAGCGCATCGTCGGCACGCACTTCGCCAATTACCGGGAGGCGTGGGAAGCCAACCGGTTGGTGGTCAAGGGCAAGATCCACCCGACGCTGTCCCGCTGCTACCCGCTGGAGGAGGTCGGCCAGGCGGTCTACGACGTCCATCACAACCTGCACCAGGGCAAGGTCGGCGTGCTCGCGCTCGCGCCGCGCGAGGGGCTCGGGGTCCGGAACCCGGAGCTGCGGGAACGCCATCTTGCCGCGATCAACCGCTTCCGGGTGCCGGCCTGACGGGCCGCCTTTGCCGCCCCGGGCGCGGCGGCTGGCATGCGGGCGAACCGGGTGTTACCGGGCGGAAGCAATTCTTACTGCGAGTAGTTGCAGGGTGTGCAGGTTACTGTGGACATATCGATAGTCTTATGTAGCCATCGACCCCCCTGAATCCTCTATTCGTTGTGTGCGAGGTGGTTGGACGTATGACTGGCACCAGCATTCCCCCGCGGGACCACGAACTCCGATTCTTCGAGCTTCTGGCCAGGGAGGCACCCTTACCGCAGTACGAGGAACTGGTGCACCAGGCGCACCGGGACGGAGTGGACCAGGCGACGCTCGACCGGGTCATGATCGCCAAGCGACTCGCGTTGGAGCTTCGAGAGGTCATCGGGAGGCGGTGTCAGCGGCAGGCGGAGCTGGCCGCCCTCGTCGACACCGCCCGTGACCTCGCCGGGGCGACGAACCTGGAGGCCGGGCTGCAACTGGTGGTGCGGCGGACCCAACTGCTGCTCGCCGGGGACGTGGCGTTCGTCAGCCTCGTCGACGACGCGGCCGGCGAGTCCTACGTCGCCTCGGCCGTCGGGGCGGCCACCGCGCTGACCAGCGGCTACCGGCTGCCCTGGCGCGACGGGCTGGTCGTGGCCGCCGCGCCGCGCGAGCCGCTCTCCTGGACGGCGGACCACCTCGCCGACGAGCGCCTCGAACGACATCCGGCCGCCGACGGCCTGGTCCGCGCGGAAGGGCTGCACGCGGTGCTGTCCGTGGTTCTGAGCGTCGAGGGCCGGCACCTGGGCAACCTGCACGTCGGCCACCGGCAGGTCCGCCACTTCGCCCCGGACGAGGTCGCGTCGCTGCGCCTGCTCGCCGACCTCGCGGCGACGGCCGTGGAGCGGATCATGCTGCTCGACGACACGTGGGCCGAACTCAAGCAGGCCCAGCAGGAGGCGGCCAGGGCCCGAGCCGAGCTGAACGCGGTCCGCATGGCCGACAGCCTGCAACCCGAACTCGTCCAGCTCATCCTCGACGGCGGCGAACTCGACGACCTGGTGGGCAGCGCCGTGCGGCGACTGGGCGGCGCCCTGCACGTGCGTGACCGGGCCAACGGCGTGCTGGCGGCGGCCGGTGAGATCCCTGTCCCGAACGAGCGGGAACTGGCCCGGGTGCGGCTGAACGCCCACGCCACCGGCCGGCCCGGCCGCCTGACCACCGGTTCCTGGGTGGTGCCCCTGGCGGCCCGCGCCGGTGACCTCGGCTGTGTGTTGTTCCACGCCGACGAGCCGTCCGACGACGAGCGGATGGCGGCCCTGCCGGCGGTCGCGCAGACCGTGGCGCTGCTGATGACCAGGAACGGCGGGAGCCAAGGCGAGCCGGGCGACGGGCTCCTGGAGGACCTGCTCGGCCCGTGGCCGGACCTGGAACGGGGCGGGAAGCGCCGGCGGTACACACCTGTCGAATTCGACCGACCCTACGTCGTCGTGGTCGCCCGCCCCGAGGGCGCCACCTCGCCCCGGGTGTTCGAACGGGCGGTCTCCGTCGCCCACGGCCTGAACGGCATGAAGGCCATCCGGGACGGCCAGGCGGTGCTGCTGCTGCCCGGTGACGACCCGGGGGCCCGGGCCCGGGACGTGACGCGGGAACTGAGCGGGCTGCTCGGCCTACCGGTCACGGCCGGAGGCGCCGGACCGGTGCGCACGGCGGACTCGGTCAGCCGCGCCTACCAGGAGGCGGCCCGGTGCGTCGACGCCCTGGCCGCGCTGGACGCGAAGGGGCGGGCGGCCTGCTCACGGGACCTGGGCTTCCTCGGACTGCTGGTCGCCGGCGGCCACGACGTCACCGGTTTCGTCGACCGGGTCATCGGACCCGTGCTGAGCTACGACGCGCGCCGGCTCACGAATCTCAGGGAGACCCTCCAGACCTACTTCGACTCGGCGGGCAGCCGTACCCGGGCGGCGGAGATGCTGCATCTGCATCCGAACACCGTGTCCCGCCGGCTGGACCGCATCTCCCAGCTGCTCGGCCGGGACTGGCGGCAGCCGGACCGGGCCCTCGACACGCAGCTTGCTCTGCGCCTGCACCGGATCCGTGGCCTGCTCTGCCAGGAACGGGGCTATCCGGGCTCATCGCAGGAGCCGGACCAGCCCGCGCGGCCTACCCGGCGGCACCGCCCTCCAGCATCCGCAGGGCGTGCGCCACGGACGCCAAGGTGACGTGCCGGTGCCAGCCTTGGTATGACCGACCCTCGAAGTCTTGGATGCCGACGTCGAGGCTGACCTGGGAGAAGTCGGTCTCGACCCGCCGGGTGAGCTTGCTCAACCGCAGCAGTGGGCCGTACCCGGCGTCGGTCATGTTGGTCAGCCACATCTGCCGTACGCCGCGCTCGTAGGTCTGCCACTTGCCGAGCAGTGTCAGGGGCAGCCCGGGCGCGGCGGCGCGCGCCGCCCCCGGCGGGGCCGGGGCGGGCGGACCGGGCGGGCGGGCACCGGACAGGCCCGGCCAATAGACCTGTAGCGGTGCGACCAGGCTGGTGCGCCGTGCGCCGGGGCTGGCCGGGTCGATCCACTCCACCGGACGGCGCTGGGCCCGCGTCAGGCTGAGCAGGTGCTCGGCGGAGGCCGCCGCGACCCGGTTCTCGCGCGGGCCGGGCCCGGTGGCCAACAGGGTGCAGCCGCTGCTGATCCGCAGCAGGAAGGGCAGACCCGCCGTGGTGAACGCCTCGATCAGCGGGGGCAGCGCCGAGTGCCGGGCGTCCATGACGACCGGGCGAGGGCCGATCCCCCAGGCCGCGGCCTTCAGCACCGCCTGCACCGCCGCGCCGTCGCTGGTCGTGCCGTCCTCGTCCGCCGGTACGCTCGCGCGGGCGCGGTTGTCCTGGAGCCAACCCTTACCGATGGACAACTGCCAGTTGATCGGCGCGGCGACGGTCTCCGAGGCCAGCCAGAGGCCGTAGCTCTGCTGGCTGTTGACCGTCTCGCCCAGCGCCGGCACGTACCGGCGTTCCACGCCGACCGAGTGCCGGCCGGTCTTCGGCACCAGCATCGACCGCACCACCCAGGCCCGGGGCGACAGCGTCCGGTCCAGGTGGCCGGCGAGCGCGGCACGGACGGTCTCCCACTCCCAGGTGGAGCAACTGATGAAGTGGTGCATGCTCTGTGCCGCCGCCGGATCGTCGGCGATGGCGGCCAGGTTGCGCATGGTCTTGCGGCCGGAGGCGGTCAGCAGCCCCCGGACGTACAGCTCGCCCTTGCGTCGCTGGTCGGCGCGGGGCAACGAGGCCAGCAGGGCGGCGCAGAACCGGGACACGGCGTCCGGATCGGACCTTGCCGCGGTCACCTCCTCGCGGACGTCGAGCGTCGGCACCATCACTCCCCTCCTGCGGCGGGACGATGTGCTGATCACGGCAGACCCGGCCCCCCGGTCCCACCATCGCCCGGCGACGCCTGCCTTGCCCAGGTGCGTCGGAAACACACTTGGCGACGACGGCGATCCCGCACCCACCGCGGCCCCGCCGGTGCGTGTCCGTGGCGGTCGGGCGCGGGCCGGCGACCCGGTGACGCCCGCACACATCGCGGCTTCGGCCGCGGCGAAGTGTGTGACCGGCGAACCTCGCTTCCCGCGCCGCCATCCGGAAGCCTGCAAGGGACCGGAAGCCTTCCAACGAGATTGGCATCCCCCCGGCAAAGGACCCAGATGACCTCCGCAGCGCACCATTCCCCGCATCCGGCGAAGGCCGACGCCCTGATGGACGACGCCCACGCCGACCTCGGGGTCGACGCCGAGGCCGACGGTCGACGGCTCGACCGGGCCGCCCTGCGGCGGGTCGCCGGGCTGTCGACCGAGAGGGCCGACGTCACGGAGGTCGAGTACCGGCAGGTGCGGCTGGAGCGCGTCGTCCTGGTCGGCGTGTGGACCTCGGGCACCGCCGACGAGGCCGAACGGTCCCTCGCCGAGTTGGCGGCACTCGCCGAGACCGCGGGAGCCGTGGTGCTCGACGGGGTGATCCAGCGCCGCGACCGGCCCGACCCGGCGACGTACATCGGCTCCGGCAAGGCGCGGGAGTTGCGGGACATCGTCCAGGAGGTGGGGGCCGACACGGTGATCTGCGACGGTGAGCTGAGCCCCGCCCAACTGGTACGCCTCGAAGAGGTCGTCGACGCCAAGGTGGTGGACCGCACCGCGCTGATCCTCGACATCTTCGCCCAGCACGCCACGTCCCGCGAGGGGAAGGCGCAGGTGGCCCTGGCACAGATGCAGTACATGCTGCCGCGGCTGCGCGGCTGGGGCCAGTCGCTCTCCCGGCAGATGGGCGGAGGCGCCGGCGGCGGTGGCATGGCCACCCGGGGACCCGGCGAGACCAAGATCGAGACCGACCGGCGGCGCATCCACGAGAGGATGGCCCGGCTCCGACGGGAGATCGCGGAGATGAAGTCCGGCCGCGAACTCAAGCGCCGCGATCGGCGGCGCAACAGCGTCCCGTCGGTCGCGATCGCCGGTTACACCAATGCCGGCAAGTCCTCGCTGCTCAACCGGCTCACTGGCGCGAGCGTGCTGGTGCAGAACGCGCTGTTCGCCACCCTCGACCCGACGGTGCGCCGGGCCACCACCCCGAGCGGGCGCAGCTACACGATCACCGACACCGTCGGATTCGTCCGGCACCTGCCGCACCACCTGGTGGAGGCGTTCCGCTCCACCCTGGAAGAGGTGGCCGAGGCCGACCTCCTGCTGCACGTGGTGGACGGTGCCCACCCCGCCCCGCTGGAGCAGCTCGCCTCGGTGCGCGCGGTCATCCGGGACGTGGACGCGGCGGGAGTGCCCGAACTCGTCGTGATCAACAAGGCCGACGCCGCCACCCCGGCCGCCCTGGCCGCGTTGGCGGAGGCCGAGCCGCACCACGTCGTCGTCTCGGCCCGCACCGGTCAGGGCATCGACACGCTTCGGCAGTTGCTGGAGGCCGCGCTGCCGCACCGGGAGGTCCAGGTCGACGTCCTGATCCCGTACGTCGCGGGCAGCCTCGTGGCCCGGGTGCACGCCGACGGCGACGTGCTGGCCGAGGAGCACACGGCCGACGGCACCCTGCTGCGGGCGCGGGTGGCCCCCGACCTGGCCGCCGAGCTCAGCGCGTACGCCAGGACCTGAGCGTCGCCGCCTCCCGGGCGGCATCCGGAGCTGGCGAAGCTGTGGCCCGTAGAGGGAGGCAGACGATGAAGCGAGATCTCGGGGATCTGGCACTCTTCGGAGGACACGCCAGCTTTCTCCAGCAGATCCACGTCGGGCGCCCCAACCGGATCGATCGGGCCAGGCTGTTCGACCGGCTGTCCTGGGCGCTCGACAACGAGTGGTTGACCAACAACGGGCCGCTGGCACGGGAGTTCGAGGAGCGGGTCGCCGACATGGTCGGGGTCGGCAACTGCGTGGCGACGTGCAACGCCACGGTGGCCCTCCAGCTGCTCGCGCACGCCACGGAGCTGACCGGTGAGGTGATCATGCCATCGCTCACCTTCGCCGCGACCGCGCACGCGGTGCGCTGGCTCGGGCTGGACCCGGTCTTCTGCGACATCGACCCGCGCACCGGATGCCTCGACCACGTGGCGGTCGCCGCGGCCATCACGCCACGCACGTCGGCGGTCTTCGGCGTCCACCTGTGGGGCCGGCCCTGCGACGTCGACGCGCTGGAGAAGGTGACCGCCGACGCGGGCCTGCGCCTGTTCTTCGACGCCGCCCACGCCATCGGGTGCACCTCACAGGGTCGACCGGTGGGGCGGTTCGGCCACGCCGAGGTGTTCAGCTTCCACGCGACGAAGGTCGTCAACGCCTTCGAGGGCGGGGCGATCGTCACCGACGACGACGACCTCGCCCACCGCGTCCGCTCCCTGGCGAACTTCGGCTTCGGCCTGCACAGCCCCAGCGCGGCCGGCGGCACCAACGCGAAGATGAGCGAGGCGTCCGCCGCCATGGGGCTCACCTCGCTCGACGCGTTCCCCGAGGTGGCCCGCCACAACCAGGCCAACTACGAGCAGTACTGCGGGGAGCTGGCCCGGATTCCCGGCCTCAGCGTGATCGACTTCGTCCCCGAGGAGCGGCACAACTACCAGTACGTGATCGTCGAGATCGACCCGGACGTCACCGGGTTGCACCGCGACCTGCTCGTCGACCTGCTCCGGGCCGAGAACGTCGTGGCGCAGCGCTACTTCTCGCCGGCCTGTCACCAATTGGAGCCCTACCGGTCCCGGCAGCAGTTCCAGCTGCCGCACACCGAGCGGCTCTCGGCGCGCGTCCTGGCGCTGCCGACCGGCTCCGCCATCTCCCGGGAAGACATCCGCAGGGTGTGCAACATCGTGCGGTTGGCGGTCTCCCGGGGATTCGAATTGACCGCTCGGTGGCAACAGCGGCCCGGGCCCGACGGACAGAGCGTGGTGGCACCCGGTTGACCGAACGGCACCGGACGGACGTGTGGGAGGGCCCGTGACCATGGAGATCTCCGCCTCGAATCCCGTGGCGACCTGCGCTGTCCCCGGCAGCGACCCGACCGCGGCGGCGCGCGTGCTGTACGACGAGGTCGCCGGCTCAGGAATCGTGCCGCCGGCAGAGATCGGGGCCGCCGCCCAGGGGTTGGTGGCATTGGCACGCATCTACGGGACCACCCCTTTCCTGCCGCTTGAGCAGGCCCGCCGCGAAATCGGCCTGGACCGGGCCGGGTTCGGGCGGCTGCTGGACCTGTTCGCCCGGATTCCCGGGTTGCGCACCGCAGTGGAGAACGGACCGTCCGGTCGCTACTGGACCAACACGGTGCTCGGCCTCGAAAGGGCCGGCGTCTTCGACGCCGTGCTCGACAGGAGGCCGACGTTTCCGCATCTCGTCGGGCTCTACCCGGGCCCCACGTGCATGTTCCGCTGTCACTTCTGCGTAAGGGTCACCGGGGCCCGCTACCAGGCCTCGGCGCTGGACGACGGGAACGCCATGTTCGCCTCTGTCATCGACGAGGTTCCCGCGCACAACCGCGACGCGATGTACGTCTCCGGTGGCCTCGAGCCACTCACCAACCCCGGGCTCGGTGCACTGGTCAGCCGGGCGGCCGAGCGGGGATTTCGGATCATCCTCTACACCAACTCGTTCGCCCTCACGGAGCAGAAGCTCAAGGGTGAGCGGGGATTGTGGAGCCTGCACGCCATCCGCACGTCGCTGTACGGGTTGAACGACGAGGAATACCGGGCGACCACCGGCAAGCAGGGGGCCTTCACCCGGGTACGGGCGAACCTCACGCGGTTCCAGCAGCTGCGTGCCGAGCGGGGCGAGCCGGTGCGGCTCGGCCTCAGCTACATCGTCCTGCCCGGCCGCGCCGGGCGGCTGAGCGCGCTGATCGACTTCGTCGCCGAGCTCAACGAGGCGGCACCGGACCGCCCGCTGGACTACATCAACCTGCGGGAGGACTACAGCGGGCGGCCGGACGGGAAGCTCTCCCCGGAGGAGCGCGCCGAGCTCCAGGCCGAGCTGCACCGGTTCCGGGAGAGGGCAATGGAGCGGACGCCGACCCTGCACATCGACTACGGCTACGCCCTGCACAGCCTGATGACGGGAAGCGACGTGGAGCTCGTGCGTATCCGGCCGGAGACGATGCGCCCCGCGGCCCACCCGCAGGTGTCGGTGCAGGTGGATATCCTCGGTGACGTCTACCTCTACCGGGAGGCGGCGTTTCCGGGCCTGGCCGGTGCCGACCGCTATCGCATCGGCACGGTATCTCCCGGCACGACATTGGCGCAGGTGGTGGAGACGTTCGTGACCAGCGGCGGATCGGTGGTGGCGAAGCCTGGCGACGAATACTTCCTGGACGGATTCGACCAGGCGGTGACCGCGCGGCTGAACCAGATGGAGACCGACGTCGCCGACGGCTGGGGGGACCGACGGGGTTTCCTCCGCTGATGGAGATCGACTGGTGAGAGCGGGTGGCCAAGGCCGAAGAAAGCCAGTTCCCGGTGGCCCGCACCGTCGTTTCAGTCGTCGGGTATAGTGCCCGTCATGGCTGTTGTGTGCTTCATGAGGCTCCGCCGCGCATAGCGGCGGACCATCGCTCCTCTTGATGAGTGTCGCCGCCCATCGGGTCACTGCCGGTGCGGCGTTCCCTGCCGACCGGCTCCGAACGATATTCGCGGAGCACGCACATGCCCTACATCCAGCACGCCGGGCGACATGAATTCGGCCAGAATTTCCTGGTCGACCGCTCGGTGATCGACGATTTCGTCGAGCTCGTCGCCCGGACCGACGGCCCTATCGTGGAGATCGGCGCCGGCGACGGCGCGCTGACCCTACCCCTGAGCCGGCAGGGAAGGGAGTTGACCGCAGTGGAGATCGACTCCAAGCGTTCCAAGCGGCTCAGCCGGCAGACACCCGACAACGTCACCGTGGTCTGCGCGGACGTCCTGAGCTTCCGGTTCCCCCAGTATCCGCACGTGGTCGTCGGGAACATCCCCTTCCACGTGACCACCCCCATCGTGCGGGCTCTCCTCGCCGCGGACCACTGGCACACGGCGGTGCTGCTGGTGCAGTGGGAGGTGGCCCGCAGGCGGGCCGGCGTCGGCGGCGCGACGCTGCTGACCGCGAGCTGGTGGCCCTGGTACGACTTCGAACTGCACTCCCGGGTTCCGGCCCGCGCCTTCCGTCCTGTCCCTTCCGTCGACGGCGGGCTGTTCTCCATGGTCCGTCGTGGGACCCCGCTGGTCGACGACCGGAGGGGTTACCAGGAATTCGTCCGGCTGGTGTTCACCGGCAAGGGGCACGGATTGCCGGAGATCCTTCAGCGGACCGGGCGGATCGCCCGCAAGGACCAGCAGGACTGGCAACGGGCCAACCGGGTGGGGCCGCAGCACCTGCCCAAGGACCTGACCGCCCACCAGTGGGCCTCCCTGTGGCACCTGGTGGCACCCGCCCGGCCGGCCGGCCCCCGCCGTCCGGCACCGCGCCGGCCAGGAAGCCCCGCTTCGGCGCGCCGGCGCTGAGCGGTCCTGGTTTCGAGCCCTGGCGGCGCGCTAGCGACAAGGCCCTGACCTGGGGTTTCGCCCCAGGTCAGGGCCTTTCTCGGTGCCGCTCCGGTGGCCCGGTGCTCGGTGGGTGCTCGGGAGCCGTTGGGCCGAGGCTCTCCTGCCCGGACGGGATGGACGCGCGCCGCCACTCGAAGCCCGTCGGTGACGGTCACGCTCATCGGGTGGTGGCGCTGGTGTGGGCGAACAGCCTGCACACCGGCAGACGGTCAGGTCGTCTCGCACGGCGGGAGCTGACAGGATGGTGGTGCAGAAGGCGGCCGGCCGGGGCGAGGAGTGGCCAGTGAGTGACTGGAACGACAGGATAATTTCCGAGTTCCGTGCGAACGGTGGGCAGGTGGGCGGCCAGTTCGCCGGTGCTCCGCTGCTGCTGTTGCACACCGTCGGTGCCAAGAGCGGTCAGCCCCGGGTGAACCCGATGATGTACCAGGAGGTGGACGGCGGGTACGCCGTGTTCGCCTCCAAGGCCGGTGCACCCACCAATCCCGACTGGTACCACAACCTGCTCGTCCACCCGCGGGTCCGAGCGGAGATCGGTACGGACACGGTCGAGCTGGTCGCCAGGGTCGCCACGGGGGAGGAGCGGGAGAGGATCTGGGACGCGCAGAAGGCCGCGTACCCGGGTTTCGCCGACTACGAGCGGAAGACCACCCGCCAGATCCCCGTCGTCGTGCTGGAGCCCGTGCCGTAGGAGGAGACGGCTCTTCGACCACGTCGGCATCAGGGTGGCGGATCTCGATATCGTGACCGCCCTTCTTCCTGGCGTGCCGCGTGCGGCGCGGCATCGCGTGGTGCGGCCTGCGTTCCGGGACCGGCACAGGTCGGTCCGGTGACGCCGCGGGCTGAGGCCGGCAGCGGGCGGTCAGCTTCTGCGGCGGTGTGCCGTGGACGGGGTGGCGGGTGGCCGGCCTGGATCGCTAGTGTCCTGAATGGACGGCGATCCGGTGGTCCGAGCCTGGTCGGGCGTCGAGAATGCCATCGTCCACCCGGCAACTCGGAAGATCCGCAGGATCGGCTACCGCCGGCGGGCCGTTGAGAAGCCTGTCGGCCCCGAGGCTCACCGCTCGCCGTGTCGAACGAACCCCTGGAGGGCCTGACGCATGGATCCGCAGCCGCGTCCGTTTCCGCCGAGTGATCCGTCGACCGGCCAGGTCCTCCCGTCGGCCCATGGCTTCCCTCCGGCCTACGGGGTGCCGTCGAGTGCGCAACTGGTGCCAGTGGAGTCGGGGAATCAGGCGGCGCCGGCTGCGGGCGGGCCGATGGCATGGGACGGGACCGGCTCATCAGCAGCCCGGATGGCGGGTGCTGCGGGGCATGCCGTCGGGGTCGCGGGTCACCAGACGCTGCGCGCCGCGAAGGCGACCGGCACCAGGATCGGGCGCTTCTTCATCGGTGTCGGTTACTTCTTCCGCGGTGGCAGGCTGTTCGTCACCACGCCCGCCCTCTGGGCGTTCGTGCTGCTTCCCCTCGCGCTGACCGGCCTGGCGCTGCTGGGGTTGCAGGAAGCCACCGGGATGTTGGTCGAGCGGCTCACCGGTTGGCTGCTGGGGTTCGCGTCCGGTTGGTCCGAGGTCGTGCGATGGATCGTCGACAAGGCGCTGTGGGCCGCGTTCAGCCTGTTCTTCCACGGCGCGATGACCGCGCTCACCGTGCCGCTGACCATGCTGTTCGGTGCGGCGTTCTTCCCGGCCCTGACCCGCGGCGTGATCCGCCGCACCGGCGGGACGAACCAGGGCGCGCCGTCGTGGTTTCGCTCGGCGGCGGTCTGCCTGCGTCAGACGGTCATCGTCACCCTGGTGCTGCACGTGGGCTGGCTGATCATCCTGCCGCTGCTGTGGATTCCCGGCGTGAACCTCGTCGCGGCCTTCGGGGTCGGCCTGCTGTTCAACGGCTTTCTGACCGGCTCGCTGGTGCTCGCCGTGCCGCTGCACCATCATGGCGTGCGGGGCGTCGGCGAGCAGCTTCGCTTCGCCTGGCGGAACCTCGGCTTCACGCTCGGCTTCGGCATGACCAGCATCTGCGTCCTGATTCTGCCGGTGTTGTCGGTGCGGATGCTCACGCTGCTGCCGATCAGCCCGGTGTTCGCGGTGCCGGGCGTCGCCCTGTACCTGCTGACCGCACCCTCCACCCTGGTCGGGGCGGTCCTGCTGCACCAGCGGATCGAGTCGACGGGCACCGCCGGGGCAGCCGGCGACGTCGACGCCGGCGGGAGTGCCCGCCCATCGGGGAATGCGTGGTCGACCCGGGCCAGCGCCTTGCCGGCCGCGAATCCTGCGTCGCAGGCGTGACGCCCCTTCGGGAAATCACCTGATGGCTCGGCGCCTCGGTGGGCGCTCGGGAGCCGTTGGGCCGTGGACCCGAAAGCCGTGGTGGGGGAGCCGCGCCCGGCTCCGGCCCGGCCAGCGGCCGCGGCGACGGCGATTATGCATAGTCGGCGGGCGATCTGATGGTTGCGCCGTAAACGTATGACGTCTACGCTGCAAGGCAGAATTCTGTGACCATGGGCAAGCGGGCGTGAGCGGGCAGCGGGCGTTCCCGACGGCACGATAGGTGCCGCCGGTCGGTGTTTATCGCCGAAGCGTACGTGGCCTCGCGCCTGTTCTTGCTGCGCCTTTGTCAAGGAACCACCATGGTCGGAATAGCCCCGTGTTCTCCCGCCGTCGGCCGTTATTCGTGCGGTGGTCCACCGTCGCGCCCCGAGGACGAATGTCCAGCGAACATGTCCTGTCGGCGGTAAGCGAAAGGAATGGTACGTGAAACCAGCCGTCTCCACCGTTCGAAGGTCACTGCTGGCGGTTGCGCTGGCCGTCGCCTCCACGCTACCGGCAGTGGTCGGGAATCAACTGCCGGCCTCGGCCGCCGTCCAACAGACCTACTATGTCGCCCCGGACGGAAACGACGCCAACCCCGGCACGCTCCAGTCGCCATTCAGGACACTGCAACGTGCGCGGGACGTCGTCCGCACAGTGAATGCGAACATGACCGGCGACATCGAGGTCTACCTGCGTGGTGGAAGCTACCCGGTGGGCAGCACGATCGAGTTCGGGGCCGGCGACTCCGGCACCAACGGACACCGGGTCAGCTACGCCGCCTATCCCAACGAGACGCCGGTGCTCGAAGGCGGCGTGCAGGTGACCGGGTGGACCCAGCACAGCGGCAACATCTGGAAGGCGCCGCTCGACCGCGCCAACAAACTGCGCGCGCTGTACGTCAACGACAAGCGGGCGTACATGGCGTCGAAGACCATCGGCTCGGCGGGCTGCTACGGGACGTACACGATCACGGCCGGGCAGGCCGCGTGGGCCTGGGAGTCGGGCTCGCAGTGCGACGGCGCCAAGTACAACCTGAACGACTTCCCCGCCGTCGCCCGCAACGCCGACGACATCGAGATCGAGACGGCGACGACCTGGACCACGGCGATCGTGGGGGTCCGCCAGGTGACCACGAGCTCCGACGGCGCGAACCGGGTGGCGCTGTTCCAGCAGCCGGGTGCCGCCATCGCCCAGGGCGCGTTCAACGGCAACGCCCAGACGGGCGGCAGCCACAAGGTGATGAACGCCTACGAGTTCCTGGACGCCCCGGGCGAGTTCTACTTCGACAAGGGCAGCCGGACGCTCTACTACTACAAGAGCAGCGCCGAGAACATGACGACCGCGTCGGTCTTCGCGCCGAACAACGTGACCACCCTGCTGCGGGTCGCCGGCACCTCGACGAGCAGCCACGCGCGGAACATCACGTTCTCCGGCCTCACCGTCCAGCACTCCGACTGGAACCTGTTCAACGTCGCCGGGTCGTCGTTCAAGCAGGCGCAGCAGGGCAACCTCGGGGCGCAGGCGTACGCGAAGCGGAACTTCCACGACTACTACTACCGCAACGTCGACGTCACCCCCGGCATGATCCAGGTGGAGAACGCCGACGGGATCCTCCTGCAACGCAACCGCATCCAGCACACCGGCGCCGACGGCATCAACATGGTGAACGACGTGCAGAGCAGCCAACTGGTCGGCAACTTCACCAACGACGTCGCCGGCTCCGCCATCACCGTCGGCCACCCCCAGCACGTCTACATCGGCGACGGGACGTCGAGCAACCGTGAGAAGTGGTCCCCGCAGGTCGAGGGGCTGCCGAAGAACATCGACATCAGGAACAACTACCTCTACGACAGCGCGGTGCTGTTCAACGGGCACAGCCCCATCTCGGCGTACTTCGTCGACACCCTGAGCGTGCAGCGCAACCGGATCGAGAAGTCCCCGTGGTCGGGCATCACGCTCGGTTGGGGCTGGTGGAACTTCGACGGGTCGTCAGGCTCGATCGCGCCCAACCGGCCGACCACGACGGCCCGCAACAACACCATCAGCTACAACCACATCATCGACACGGTGCAGCGCCTCAGCGACACGGCGCCCATCTACACCCTCGGCAGCCAGCCGGGCACCACGATCACCAACAACTACCTCCAGGGCGTGCCGGCCGGGCACAAGTACGGCCTGCACCCGGACGAGGGATCGGCCTACATCACCTTCCGCGACAACGTGCTCAGCGTGGACAAGAACATCACCTGGATGATCAACTCCGACGACTTCGGGCGGAAGCACGACCTGAGCATCACGCAGATCTACGGCCCGATCAACAAGGTCTCGAACAAGAACCTGCCCAACAGCACGGTCGGCGACATCATCGTCTCCTCCGACTACGTCTGGCCCGCGCAGGCGTACGGCATCGCCGCCAACTCCGGCCTGGAGGACACGTTCCGGGACATCGTCCCGGCGGCCAACCTGTCCCTGCCGAACTACGTCCTGCCCGCCAGCACCTACGTCACCAGCGGGACGGCGTCGATCCCGATCCGGAGCACGGGCGACGCGACCAGGGCGGTCTGGCTGGCGCCCGCCGGCACGACCACCTTCACCGCCGGACCGACGATGACCAGGGCCGGGGGCACCGCCACGTCCATCGCCGTGCCGACGACGCAGGGCGAGTACCGCCTCTACGTCCTCGACGCGCAGGGCAACCGGTCGGCCGAGTCGAGCTCGATCGTCCGGCAGCAGAGCGGCGGCAGCGGCCCGCAGGGCGGCCGGCTCGTGGGCGGCCAGTCCGGCCGCTGCGTGGAGGTGCCGAACTCCTCCACCACCAACGGCACGCAGGTGCAGCTGTGGGACTGCTCCGGCGGCACGAACCAGCAGTGGACCTACACCGCCAACAAGCAACTGACCGGGTACGGCAACAAGTGCCTGGACGCGAACGGCGCGGGCACGAGCAACGGCACCACGGTCATCATCTGGGACTGCCACGGCGGCACCAACCAGCAGTGGAACGTCAACGCCAACGGCACCGTCACCAACGTCCAGTCCGGGCTCTGCCTCGATGCCAACGGCGCCGCCACCGCCAACGGCACGAAGATCATCCTCTGGTCGTGCAACGGCGGCACCAACCAGCAGTGGAGCCTCCGCAACTGACCGGCGCACCGGGGCCGGGCCGAGTCGGCCCGGCCCCGGGTGCCCTCGTCACCTGGAGTGTGCCGGACTTCCTGCGCCGGCTCGGTTCCGTTCAGCGCACCGGAGCGTTCACCGCCCCGCCAGCCCGGCGAGGGCGGCCGCGCGGTCGGTGCGCTCCCAGGTCAGGTCGGGAAGCTCCCGGCCGAAGTGACCGTAGGCGGCGGTCTGCGCGTAGATCGGGCGCAGCAGGTCCAGGTCCCGGATGATCGCAGCGGGCCGCAGGTCGAAGACCTCGGTGACGGCCTTCTCGATCGCGGCCGGTGGCACCGTCTCGGTGCCGAACGTCTCGACGAACAGGCCCACCGGCTCGGCCCGGCCGATCGCGTACGCGACCTGCACCTCGCAGCGGCGGGCCAGCCCGGCCGCGACGACGTTCTTGGCCACCCAGCGCATCGCGTACGCGGCGGAGCGGTCGACCTTCGACGGGTCCTTGCCGGAGAAGGCGCCGCCACCGTGCCGGGCCATCCCGCCGTACGTGTCGACGATGATCTTGCGTCCCGTGAGGCCGGCGTCGCCCATCGGGCCGCCGACCTCGAACCGGCCGGTCGGGTTGACCAGGAGCCGGTAGCCGTCGGTCTCCAGGTCGAGGCCGTGCTTGCTGGCCACGTCGAGCACCGGTTCGACGACGTGAGCCCGGATGTCCGGCGTCAGCAGGTTCTCCAGGTCGACGTGCGGTGCGTGCTGTGACGACACCACCACCGTGTCCAGCCGGGCGGTGCGCGGGCCGAGATACTCCAGCGTGACCTGCGTCTTGCCGTCCGGGCGCAGGTAGGCCACCGTGCCGTCGCGGCGGACCGCGGTCAGGCGTTCGGCGAGCCGGTGCGCCAGTTGGATCGGCAGCGGCATCAGCTCGGGCGTCTCGTCGCAGGCGTAGCCGAACATCAGGCCCTGGTCGCCGGCGCCCTGGTTCCGCAGCGGGTCGCCATCGGCGTCGACGCCGAGCGCGATGTCCGGCGACTGCGCGCCGAGCGAGATCGAGACACCGCAGGAGGCGCCGTCGAAGCCCTTCGCCGAGGCGTCGTAGCCGATGTCGAGGATGGCCTCGCGGACCAGCCGGGCGATGTCGGCGTACGCGGTGGTGGTCACCTCGCCGGCGATGTGCACCTGGCCGGTGGTGATCAGGCACTCCACGGCGACGCGGGCCCGCGGGTCCTGGGCCAGCAGGGCGTCCAGGACGGTGTCGCTGATCCGGTCCGCGATCTTGTCGGGGTGACCCTCGGTCACGGACTCCGAGGTGAAGAGGCGTCGGTACACGGAACTCCCTTGGTCGCTGCAGCAGAGGAGCGGGGCGGACCGGCCCGCGCCGGTCCGCCCCGGGGGGCACGAGGCGGTCAGCTCTCCGGGTGGTGCACGGAGAAGACGGTGTACGCGTGCGGGTCCGGCTTCGCCAGCTTGGCCGCCTTGTCCCGGCCGACCTGGACGTCGGGGTCGGACATGGTCGCCTTGATGTCACGCTTGCTCTGCCACTGGGCGAGGTACGTGACGCGGGTGCCGTCGAGGCTGGCCAGGATGTTGACGGAGATGCAGCCGGGCCGGTGCCGGATGAACTTGTCGGCGCTCTCGGTCAGCACCTCGGCCAGTTCCCGCTGCTTGTCCGGTTCGACCTGGAAGACGTTGACCATCGTGAAGGTGCCGTCGTCGGCACGGATGACCGTTTCGCTCATGACAGAACTTCCTTTCTCCGGTTCGGCACGGACGGGGTCGCCCATGCCCTGACCACCTCGACGGCCTGAGCCGTGTTGAGGCGGGGATCGCAGTAGGTCTCGGTCACGGCCCCGGGCTCGAACTCCGCCGGGTCCTCCCAGACGCACTCCGCGACGTCGAACGGGGTCGTCTCCAGGTGCAGGCCGGCCGCCGTCCCGCCGGCCGTGGTCACGGCCGCCTGGAAGGCACGCACCTCGGCGACGACGGTGCGCACCGACCGGACCTTGACGCCGGACGGCGTCTTCTCGGTGTTGCCGTGCATCGGGTCGCACAGCCACACGACCGGGTGCCCGGCGCGCCGTACGGCGGACACCAGCGGGGGCAGCGCGGCGGCCGCCGCCCCGGCGCCCATGCGGGCGATCAGCGTGAGCCGACCCGGCTCGCGCCCCGGATCCAGGCGGGCACACAGGGCGAGCAGGTCCTCCGGGCGGGTCGTCGGCCCGACCTTGCAGGCGACCGGGTTGGCGGTGCGTGCCAGCATCATCGCGTGCGGCCCGTCCGGGCGTCTGGTCCGTTCGCCAATCCACGGCAGGTGCGTGGAGGCCAGGATGGTGCCGGACGACGTACGCCGCAGCAGCGGCAGCTCGTAGTCGAAGACCAGCGCCTCGTGGCTGGTCCAGACCGGCGCGCCGGAGGCGGGCGTCCAGGCGCTGATCCGCCGTCGTAGGTCCGTGACGGCCGAGAAGGCCGCGTGGTAGCAGTCCAGCATGCGCTCGGGCGTCGCCCGCCGGGCCGTCGCCGTCGGCTCGGGCCCGTTGACCAGGTGTCCACGGTAGACGGGCAGCTCGACGCCGTCGACGACCTCGGTGCTGGCGCTGCGCGGCTTGGCGAACTGCCCGGCGATCCGCCCGATCCGCAGCACCGGCTTGCCGGTGGCGGCCGCCATCACGCCGGCCAGCGCGTCGAGCAGGCCGGCCTTACGCAGCACCGTCGACGGGGTGCACTCCGCCGGATCCTCGGCGCAGTCACCGGCCTGGACGACGAGGTAGTCGCCGGTCGCCGCCTCGGCGAGCAGGCTGCGGAGCTGACGCACCTCGTCCCAGGTCACGAGGGCGGGCAGCCGGGCCAGTTCGGCGCGGACCGCTGCGGCCCGGACCGGATCGGCCCAGTCGGGCTGTTGTTCCGCCACGCCGAAGTCCCACGGGACGTCGTCGTCGAGGTCGGGGAACGGCGCCGCGGCGGTGGCTGACGGCCACGGGTAGCGGGCCATCAGGCCCCTACCTCGCCAGACGGCAGCCGGCGGGCCAGGGTGAGTCCGTCCGCGATCGGCAGGATGACGAGCTCGACCCGGGGGTCGCGGCGGGCGTGCTCGTTGAAGACGCGGATGGCGGCTGCCTTCTCGCCGGGGTAGTCGTCGATCACCTCGCCGCTGAAGAGGGTGTTGTCCACCATGAGCAGCGCGCCGGGCCGCAGCCGCGGCACCAGTTCCTCCCAGTAGCCGACGTATCCGGGCTTGTCGGCGTCGATGAAGGCCAGGTCGAGGTGCGGCTCGGCGGGCAGGGCGCGCAGGGTGTCGAGCGCCGGCCCGAGCCGCAACTCGATGCGGTCCGCCACCCCACCGCGACTCCAGAACTCGCGGGCCAGCCGGGTCCACTCGTCGGACACGTCGCAGGTGACCAGCGAGCCACCCGGGGGCAGGCCCCGGGCCAGGCAGAGCGACGAGAAGCCGGTGAAGGTGCCCACCTCGACGACACGGGTGGCGCCCAACAGCCGGACGAGGAAGGTGAGCAGGGCGCCTTCCTCGGGTGCGACGCTCATGTGCGCCTGCCCCGGGGCGGCCTCGCGGGTGCGTTCCACCAGCTCGGCCAGCAGCGCATCGGGAACCATCCGGCCCTGGGTGAGCAGGTAGTCGTAGAGCTCGGAGGTCAGAGGCAGATTGCGTTGGGTCAAGGGGTCGTTGCGCAGCACGGGTCCTCCGCTGTTCGTGGATCGTCCAGGTGTGGGTGAAGGGCTCAGTCGGAGGCGCTCGGGCCGGTGGCCTGCCACCTGCGGTAGGCGCGGTCGACCGCGTCGACGTCTCGGGCGCGCCCGGCGAGGAAGTCCCGGAAGTCACCGGCGCAGTGCAGCTCGAAGCGCCGCCGCTGCGTCTGGTACGCCTGGTCGCGCACGAAGTACAGGACGGTGGACCCCTCGGGCCCGCCCTCGTGCGGGTTGTACCCGCCGCCCTCCCAGAGCAGGCCGGCGTCGGTCCGCCAGGAGGCGACCAACCTGGCCAGCAGCGTCGTGCTCGGTCGGCGTACGACGAAGGCGGTGTGCCGTTCGAAACCGTGGGCGACCTCGTTGTCCTCGATCCGGCTGTGGTAGCCGGCCCGGTCGCGGGGGAAGAGGAACACCTCCACTGCGGCGTGCCGCCGGCCGTCCGGCAACTCCAGGCGCAAGCGGGTGATGGCGACGTCACAGCCGACGGGGTCCAGCAGGTAGCGGGTGACCAGCCGGTGCCGGACCACCACGCTCGGCACGGCCGGCAACGGCGCCAGGCCCAGCCGGTCGAGGTGGCGCAGGCCCGCCTCCAGGGTGTCGGGAAACAGCAGCACGCCGCAGTGGTCGAACAGGCAGGCCTGCTCGGTCAGCCGGGCCGCTTCACCGTCCTGCGGGGCTGGGGCCAGTAGGGTCGCCGGGGTGGCCGTCGACGCGAACCGCGCGGCGTTGATCGTGTCAGCGAGCTGCCGGCGGCCCGAAGGGGAGAACACGCCTTCCTCGGAAATGTCCTCGACGGCATTTCCGGAGGAATGAAGAGCGGGCATCGAGACCTCCTGTAAGGGGTTCACCGGAAGTCTGCTGCGCATACTTCGAATTTCGCAAGCCCACTTTCCCGCGTTGATCATCGAATGTCTAGGATCAGCCTATCGACCTCAATGAACGCCGCCCTTCGGTGTATCCGATGCGTTCCATCGGATGCGCCGAACCAAAAGAAAACCTTCTACGTGTGCCCAACGAAGGGTGTCCCTGCGGCTTATTCCATTGACGTATCTTGTCGGTATTGGTCCCGGCGCACTCGCGTCTCGGCAGGATCATCCCTCGTCGGTGCTTCGTTTGCGCACCTCAGCGGCACCGGGCTGGCGGAGCGTCGACCCACTGGCCCACAAGGAACACTCTTCGGCCACCTGGCGTGCGCCGATGAAGATTCTTTATAGCGGGGCCATGGACTATTTCCCGAACGGCGGACAACACTCCTTGCCGGGTCCGGCGCGATGCCGTGACGTCGTTCGTTCCCAGGAGGTTCTTCGTGGAATGTCCCGCCGTGCCACCGACGGCCCCTTCGACGTTCACCGAAGTGCTGCGCCGGGCCGCCGCCGGGCGAGAGGCCGCCGCGGTGTGGGACGGTGACCGCTGGCGCACCTGGCAGGACTGCCTGGCGCAGTCCGAGCGCACCGCGGGCGCCCTGCACCGTTCCGGGCTGCGCGCCGGCGACGTGCTCGCCACCCAGCTGCCGAACTGCTGGGAACTGCTGGTGCTGCATGCGGCCACCGCCCGCCTCGGCGTACTGCTGCTGCCCCTGCACACTGCTTACCGCGCGCACGAGGTGCAGTCGCTGGTCACCCAGGCCGGCGCGGTCGCACTGGTCGCCCGGGGCTCGCACCGGGGACGCTCACGGATGGCTGAGATCGACGCCGTACGCGCCGCCTGCCCGTCCTTGACCCACGTCTGGCTCTCCGGCGACGAGGAGCCCCCGCCCACCGCCGGCCTGATCGGTTCCGCCGACTTGATGGCGACGGAGGATCCGGGCGTCGAACTGCCCCCGGCCCCGCGCGATCCGCAGGCGCCGCTGCTGCTGCTCGCGTCGTCCGGCACGACCTCGCGCCGCCCCAAGCTGTGCGTGCACCGCCATGCCGGGCTGCTCGGCAACGCCGGGGCCGTCGCGGCGGATGGTGGCCTCGACGCGACCGACACCATCGTCTCCGCGAGCCCGCTCAGCCACGCCTTCGGCCTGCTGTCGGTGCACCTGGCCCTGGTCACCGGCGGTGCCGTCGGACTGTTCGAGGGGTGGAACGCGCAGGACTTCCTCGATCTGCTGTGCGGTGCCTCCGCGACGGCCGCCTTCGCCGTACCGGCGCAGCTGCGGGACCTGGTGTCCCTGCTGGAACGCGCGCCGACGCCCGACCGGGCGCTGCCGTCACTGCGCGAGGTGCGCACCGGCGGAGCCCCGGTGCCCCGCGAACTGGTCGACGGGATCCGACGGACGCTGGATGCCCGGGTCATCGTCCAGTGGGGCATGACGGAGGTCGGTGCGGGCACCTACACCCGCCCCGACGACCCGGCGGAGCTCACCAGCACCGTGGGTCGGCCCGCCGCAGGCGCCGAGGTACGGATCGTGGACGCGAACGGAGCGCTCGCCGGGCCCGGTGTGACGGGTGAACTGCAGTACCGCAGCCCTTTCATGTTCAGCGGCTACTTCCGGGCGCCGGACACCACCCGGGACGCGTTCACCCCTGACGGCTGGCTGCGCACCGGTGACCTCGCCGCGCTCCACCCGGACGGAACGGTCGGCTACCGTGGCCGCGCCGACGAACTCATCAACCGCGGTGGGCTCAAGTTCAGCGCGCTCGAGGTCGAGGAACTGCTCAACGATCTGCCCCAGCTCGCCCAGCACGCGGTCGTGGCGGAGCCCGACCCCCGGCTGGGTCAGCGCTCCTGTCTGGTGGTGGCGCTGCGCGAAGGTGCCGGGCTGACCCTGGACGAGGTGACCGGCCACCTGTCCGGCAAAGGGCTGGCGACCTACAAGCTTCCGGAACGGCTGGTCGTCATCGACGAGTTGCCCACCACGGTCACCGGCAAGATCGCCCGCGCCCGCCTGCGGGCCGTGCCCCTGCCCGAGGCCGTCCGATGACCGGCACGCACGGTCAGCCGCTGAGGTGCGTACGCAGCATCGCCTGGAAGCTGACCAGGCCGGGGTTCGCGGAGTTGCGGTCCAGCCACGTCATCGTCAACGTCGTCCGCAGATCGGTGTCCTCGCTCTGCACGACAGCCACCTCGCCCCGGGCGACCTGGTGGCGCACCGACAGCATCGGCAGCAGCGCACACCCCATGCCGGCCGCCACGCACGCACCGAGCGTGCCGATGCTCGACACCTCGGCGACGGGCTCCTTCGTGCCCGCGCCGAACACTCCCTCGAACATCTCTCGAAAGCCGCAACCCTGCTCCGTGGCCAGAAACGCCTCCCGGGCCAGCTCGGCCAACCCGGCCCGGCCGCGCTCCGCGAGTGGATGCGCCGGCGGCACGATGATCACCAGTGGCTCCTCCGCCAAGGTCTCCGAGCGCAGCGACGTGTCCGGCGGGGGCGACCCGAAAGTCAGGCACAGGTCCAGATCGCCGCGGCGCACCGCCTTGTACAACTGGCCGCGGTTGTCGTGCCCAAGCCTCACCCGCATCTGCGGATTCTGGTCGCGGTAGGCGGCGAGTACCGGCGGCAGGAGGTGCACACTCACCGTTTCCAGGGCACCGACCGCCAGTTCCGTGCCGGGACGCGAGACCGCGAAACGCGCTTCTTCCAGCAACTTCAGGATGCGGTCGGTGTACTCCGAGAGCACCGCGCCCTGCGGAGTCAGCCGCAGGCGGCGCTGGGAACGGTCGAGCAGTTCGACGCCCAGCTCCCGCTCCAGGGACTGGATCTGGTCACTGATGCTGGATTGCGCGTAATGCAGTTCCTTCGCTGCCTGCGTGACGCTCAGCGTCCGTGCAACGGTCTCGAAGGCCCGAAGATTTCTCAGCTCCATGCGTCGCCCCCCGTCGGCACCCATCGGCTCAGCCGATGATACTCACCGGTCCTTCCGAGGACCACCACCCACAAATCGGTCAGCGGCTCCGGTTGAATGGAAAGTCCCGGCCACCTGGCAGGGAGCGGTGAAGGAATGCAATCCCAATCGAGGAGAAACACATGGCAACGCAGGCGGGGCCGCCACCCGTAGTGGCATCGGACCGGTCGGGCAAGCCGTCACGCACACTTCTGATCGGGCTGTCTCTCGGCTACTTCATGGTGCTCTTGGACCTGACCATCGTCTCGGTGGCACTGCCCGCCATCTCCCGGAGCTTCGGTGTCGGGCTCAGCGCGCTTGAGTGGGTGACCAACGGCTACACGGTGACGTTCGCCGCCCTGCTGCTGACCGCGGGTTGGCTGTCGGACCGGTTGGGCGGCAAACGGGTCTTCGTCTGGGGACTGGTCGCGTTCGGCGTCCTGTCCGGCATCTCGGCGGCCGCCACGAGCCTCGGCTTCCTGGTGGCGCTGCGCCTTGCGCTTGGCGTCGCCGGCGCGCTGCTGCTTCCGTCGTCGCTGGCGATCATCACCAACTCGTACACGGTTCCCGCCGAGCGGGCCCGCGCGGTCGGCTCGTGGGCGGCGATCACCGGCGCGGCGCTCGTCGCGGGCCCGGTGGTGGGCGGTCTGCTCACGGAGTCGGTCGGTTGGCGCGCCATCTTCCTGGTCAACGTTCCCCTCACGCTGATCAGCCTGGTCGTCACGGTCCGATTCGCGTCGGAGACCGCGCTCAAGCCGCGCAGCGGCCTTGACCTCACCGGTCAGATCAGCGCCGTCGTCGCCCTGGCCGCGTTGGTGTTCGCCCTGATCGAGGGCCCCGCCAAGGGCTGGTCGGACAGCGCGGTGCTGATCGCCCTCGGACTCGTGCCGGTCGCCGCCATCATCTTCGTTCGAGCCGAGATGCGGGCCGGCGACGCGGCCATGCTGCCGCCGCGGATGTTCCGCCGCCGCGGCTTCTCCGCCGCGCTGGTGGCCGGGCTGCTCGCCAACTTCGGCCTCTCCGGCCTGCTGTTCGTGCTGTCGCTGTTCTTCCAGGACAGCCGCGGCTACTCGGCGTCCCTCGCGGGACTGGCCTTCCTCCCGCTGACCATCCCGACCGCCATCAACCCCATCTTCACCGGGCGCCTGGTCGGCCGGGTGGGCCCACGCCGCCCGGCCACCATCGGCTTCGTCCTCATGGGTGCCGGCGCGCTGATCCAGGCACCGTTCACCGGCAACTCCGGGCTGGCGCTCGTGGCCACCCTGGTCGGTCTGCTCGCGTTCGGCTTCGGCATCTCGTTCACCCTCCCGGCCCTGGTCGCCGGCATCGCCAGCACCGTTCCCACCGAGTTCGCCGGCATCGGCGCCGGCACGCTCAACTCCGCACGCCAGGTCGGCTCCTCCCTCGGGGTGGCCGTGCTCGGCGTGGTCCTCAGCCTGTCGGCGTCCAACGCCTCCGGCACCCGCTCTGCGCTCATCGTCGGCGGCGTGACGCTGCTGATCGGCGCCCTCATCGCGGTCACCGGACTGCGCGGGCGTACCCCCGCGTAAGGGCGCAGGACAGGCGTTTCCGCTGTCACCCCTAGGAGGAGAAGTGGCATCACCACCCCTGGGCACGCCGGTCGGCCAGCCCCGGCTGAGCCTGGACGGAGTCGACCATCTCGCCTACGTCACCTGGAAGCCGCGGGCGACGCTCGAGTTCTACACCAAGGTGCTCGGCATGCCCCTGGTGCACGCCATCACCGCCAACGGCTGGGTCACCGAGGACTACCCGGACTTCGTGCACTTCTTCTTCGACATGGGGCGCGGCAACCGGATCGCGTTCTTCTACTACTTCGGCCTGCCCGAAGAGGGGCCGCCGGGTGACCTCATGCACCGCTCGCGGCATCTCGCCTTCCACGTCGACACCGCCGAGGAACTGCTCGACTGGCGGGCGAGGCTCAAGGCGCACGGCGTACGGGTCACCACGCCGCTGGCGCACGAACTCATCGAGTCGATCTACTTCGACGACCCGAACGGCATCCAGCTCGAGATCACCCGGCCGATCCGTGAGATGGCGGAGATCGACGCCCGGGACGCCGACCTGACGTTGCGTGCGTTGGTCGACGTGGCCGACTCGCCTCGCCCGTCGGCCCAGGCGTTGTGGCAGCGCAAAGCGGAGCTCATCCGCAAGAACGAGGAGGTGTCGGGCTCGTGACACTCGCCCTGTACGTATTGGACGTCGCTGAGTTCGAGCCACTGGTGCGCACCGCGCAGGGTGCCGGGATGCAGTTGCGCCGCACCGGCGACTACTGGGAACTCAGCTCGCCGGAGCCGCAACTGATACTGCGGCGTGAGGGCACCGAGATCCGCACCGCGCTGTGGCACGCCGCGCTGACCGGGGGCCTCGACGGGCGCATCGTCTCCTTCACCAGCGAGACGATCCACCTCGAAGAGGACCCGAGTTGACCAGCAACGGCCCGGCGGCGACGATCCATCACTCGGTGCTGGTCGTCGGCGCCGGACCGGCCGGGCTCAGCGCCGCACTGGCCCTGCGTGCCGCCGGTCTGGATGCCACGGTGCTCGAACGGCGCGGCCCCGGCGCGGTACGACCGGGCAGCCGGGCCGCGTACCTGCACGGTTCCTCACTGGTCGCGCTGGAGAAGCTCGCACCCGGACTCGGTCACGAGATCGCTGGCGAGGGCGTGATGTGGTCCACCAAGCGTTCGTTCTGGGCCGGCAAGGAGATCTACAGCAAGACCTACCCGCCGCTGCTCCGCGAGGGCCTGCCACCCTTCACCAGCCTCCCGCAGGTGCGCACCGAGGACCTGATGGCCGCAGCGTGCCGCGAACGGGGTGTCCAGCTGCACTGGGACGCCGAGGTGACCTCCGCCGAGATCTCCGCCGACGGAGTCCGGCTCACCGACGCCAGCGGCAGGACCTGGACGGCCGACTACGTGATCGCGGCTGACGGATCCCGCTCACCGCTGCGGTCCGCCGCCGGAATTCCCCTTGAGGGGCCGCGCTCGCAGAACACCTTCGTGATCGTGGACCTCGACGACGACCCGGCACACCCCGTGCCGATCGAGCGAGTGTTCCACTACCACCACCCCGGCGTCGACGGCCGCAACGTGCTGATCGTGCCGTTCGCCGGCGGCTGGCGGGTCGACCTGAACCTGCTCGTCGACGACGTGCCGGACACGTTCACCTCCCCCGAGGGTCTGCGCCGGTGGATTCCCAAGGTGCTGCCAGCCGCATACGGCAACCGGGTGCGGTGGGTGTCCACCTATCGGTTTGCGCAACAGGTCGCTGCCCACTTCACCGACGAGCATCGCCGGGTGCTGCTGACCGGCGAGGCATCCCACCTGTTCGCCCCCTTCGGCGCGCGGGGGATGAACTCCAGCATTCCCGACGCCATCCGCGCGGTGGACGCCGTCCGGGAAGCCCTGTCGGCGAGGGACGCCGCGGCGGCAGGGGCGGCAGTCGACCGCTTCGCCAGGGAACGCAAGGAGGCGGCGGAGTACAACCGGGCCTGCGCCAGCGCGGCCCTGGAGCACATGCTCGCGGACAGTCGGGCGGTCCGGCTCAGGCGGCGGACCGCGGCGGCGCTCGCCGCCGTGGGGCGGAAGGCCGGGGAGTGGTTGGACTCCGCGCCGTACGGGCCGAAGCTGGCCGCGCGCGGTGCGGCCAGGACCTCCTACTGACCGCTCGGGTGCCGGGTGCGCGGCCGATCCCCCCTCGGCCGCGCACCCCCGGAGCTCGCTGCGGCTGCGGGTCGACTGCCTGCTCCGCAGCGCCCGGCGGCCAGGGTCACGGAGCGACGAGGGGCATGTCCTTCAGCGTCACCCGAGCCGCCATCCGGGCCGCGGTGACCACGAGCTCGCTTGCCGAGGGCGACAAGGCCAGATATACCGGCAGGGGTTCCGGCGTGGGGCCGAGGACGTCGGCGGGCGCGGGGAGCAGGCCGGGGTGACTGGTCCGCGAGTTGGATGGCAGAGCCGTGTACGCGAGGCCGGCCTCCACGGCGGCCCGCACCGCCACCGGATCGGCCGACCACGGCACCGAGTGCCAGCTCACGCCGTTTGCGGCCAGTGCCTCCAAGATCCGCATGCTCAACGCGGAGTGCCCTCCCACCATCGCCACCGGGTACGTGGTGTCGGCGGCGGCCGGGGCGTGGCCGAACCAGGCGAGGCTGAGCCGGCCCAGCATCTCGCAGCGTGGCGTCGAGACCCCCAACAGGACAGCTGCCTCCAGTTCCTCTCTGGCGAGCTTGTCGGCGAGAGATGCACTGAGGCCGGTCACTATCTCAAGTCGTAGTTCGGGCCGCTCCGCCGCGAACTCGGCGAGCATGCGTTGCAATCCGGCCACGCAGTGCACCGAGTAGCCCAGTCGGAAGGCCTCCTGGCCGCGCAGCGCCGACAAGGTGCCGAGGACTTCGCTATTGAGCAGCAGGACGCGGCGAGCATGGGCGACCAACTCGCGTCCGGCGCTCGTAAGCCTGAGCGGCCTGTTCGTGCGTTCGAGAAGGGGAGACTGGACCACGGACTCCAGCCGCTGGATCTGCTGGCTGACCGTCGGCTGCGTGACGTGCAGGGCCTGCGCAGCCCGGGAGAAGCCGCCATTGTCGACGACGGCGACGAGGGCCCGTAAGAGCTTTACTTCGATGTCGCGTTGCATTGCTTCTCACACCATCTCTCGTTTCATCCCGATCCCTTTCGGGACACGGTCCTGCCGACGTGGGCTGGTTCCGGCATTGTCTCGGCAAATCACCCAGATCCGTGCGGTGTTTCGCCGTGCCATGTCCGGTCCGCGCGGCGCCCGGCGGGACGCAATCACGGGGAAGGCGCAGCTCGGGCGGCCGAGTTGAGAACAGGTGGCCTCTGTCGGCGCTGTTCTCCCGGCCTGGGGTGGGGTCGTAGAGAGCGCAGCGTTGACCGCCGGCTTGGCGGCTTGGGCGCGACGTGCAGGCGTGGATCGCGTTTCCCCGTGATCGGCCAAATGGCGTAGTCAGGCTGATCACGCTGGCGGCTGATGTGGGGGGCGGTCGACAACAGTCGACGACATGATCGACAGCTGGTGCCCGCAGGCCTGCGGCGTCAGGGGTCGCCGACAGTCGATGCTGTTGACGCCGAAAGGCCTATTGACGGCCGAACATGAAATTTCCCCTTCGGGCGGGCCCCCCCGAGCGCATCCATGGCTCCAGTTTGCACTATGCCTGGCGAGGTGCGAAAGATTTACCTGCAATGAAAAATTCACCATGATGAACTTCGCTCAATCGCCTTCCTGTGATCCTGCGGTGAAATGCCCCGAACATCCGCCATGGCCTGCCGTGGTCAGCCATCCCTGGGTCACAAGCGCATGACGGTTCTCACGCCTCGCCGACAGTGGCTACGCGACGACGTTCACGGTGTGCGTGATCAAGCGCCCGGCGAAGACCTCGGGCAAATAACGCGAAAGACGCCGTCGCTCAACCGGAGAATTGGGCACGACCCTGTTTGGCGGCGTGCCGGCAGAAGGGCTCCGACCTGGGGTCGCCTTCTCGGTCGGAGCCCTTCTCGTCGCCGCGCCGGTGGCCTGGGCGACTCTTTGCCCGACCCGGTTCGTCCGTGTGTCGTCAGGGGTGGTTCGGCAGCCCTTCCCTAGCGGCAGGGTGTGCCGTTGAGGGAGAAGCCCGTGGGGACCGCGTTGCTGCCGCTCCACGAGCCCTGGAAGCCGAACGTGACGCTGGCGCCGGCCGCGATCGTGCCGTTCCAGTTGGCGTTGCGGATCGTGACGGCGGAGCCGGACTGGGTGTAGGTGGCGCTCCAGAGCGTCGTGATCCGCTGGTCACCCGGGAACGTGAAGGCCAGGGTCCAGCCGTTGACGGCGGTCGTGGCGGTGTTCTCGACCGTGACGTCGACGACGAACCCGCCGGGCCATTCCGACTGCTTCTGGTAGGTCACCGCGCAGGTGGTGCCGGGTGGCGCGGTGGTCGGGTCGGTCGGCGGGGTGACCCGCACCTCGTTGGTCGCGATCGACACGTTGCCCGCCGCGTCCCGGGCCCGCACGTAGTAGCGGTTGGGCACGGAGGGCGCGATCGACAGCTGGTAGCTGGTGCCGGTCACGGTGGCCACCAGCGTCGAGACGAAGACCCCGTCCCAGCGGTAGACGTTGTAGCCGGTCACCCCGACGTTGTCCGTCGAGGGCGTCCAGTTCAGCTTGGCGGACGTGGCGGTCGCGTCGGTGACGGTCAGCGTCCCGGGGGCGCTCGGCGGCACGGTGTCGGGGCCGGCGTCGGTCGCCGGGGTGACGATGGTGAGCGGGGCCGACCACTGCGAGCGGTGCCCGCCCGAGTCGCTGGCCTGCACCATGAAGCGATACTCCGTGGCCGGCTTGAGGGTGATCGTGGCCGTGGTGACGTTGCCGACCCGGACGGTGTCTCCCAGGTCGTAGAACGCCTGGAAGTAGGTGACCGTGTATCCGGTGACGTCGCAGCAGCCGGGCTCGGCCGCCGCCCAGGTCAGGGTGACCGACGTCGAGGTGATCCGGCTGACCGCCAGGTTCGCGGGCGGGGTCGGCGGGAGGTCTGCCGGGGGCGTCGAGCTGGTCGCGTCGACCGTGTTGGACGCGGCCGACAGGTTGCCTGCGGCGTCCGTGGCGCGCACGTAGAACTGGATGTGCGGGCCGGGCCCCGTCGTGGCCGAGGGCGGCAGCTGGTACGTCGTCGACGTGGTGGTGCCGAGCAGCGTGGAGGTGTACCAGCCGTCGTACCGGTAGACGCGGTAGCCGGTCACGCCGACGTTGTCCGGCGCGGCCGACCAGTACAGGGTGCCGTTCCGGTTGGTCAGGTTCGTCGGCGAGCCGGGTGGCACGGTGTCCGGGCCGCTGTCGGTGGCCGGGGCCACCACGATGATCTGGTTCGACCAGGGGGAGGTGTGTCCCGTCGAGTCCCTGGCCGCCACCCTGATGTTGTACTGGTGGGTCGGCGAGATGTTGATCGTGGCAGTGGTGACGTTTCCGACCGTGATGGTCGGTATGACGTCGCTGAACGGCTCGGGGTACATGATGTTGTAGTTGGTGATGGCGCAGCAGCCGGGGACGGATGCGGTCCAGGTCAGGGTGACCGACGTCGAGGTCACCCGGGTGGCGGTGAGCAGCGTGGGCGGGGCCGGCGGCGCCGGTGTGCTGGCCGGGGCCGGCGGCGGGACGCTGCTGGCCGGCGTCGACATGGTGCCGGCGTCGGCCGCGGGTGTGGTGGCCAGGCCCACACCGGGCACCGCGACCAGCAGGGCGGCGGCGGCCACGAAGGCCGGCCACAGGCGGCGGAACAGAGAGCCCCCGGACACGGGCGGCTCCTCTCTGGTAGGTGGTTGGCGCGGACGCGCGCCGATTATTTCAATCGGCGGGAATCGATGGCCATCATATAGATGGACGATAATCTGTATGTGAATTCGGTCCGTCCCGGGCCGATCGGCGACGGGAGCCCCTGATGGGTGTGCAACGGCGGCGCAGGCCGCGTCCGGCCACGGCGATCGGCGTGGCAGGTTCTCTCGTGGCGGGGCTGCTGACCGCCCAGGCCGTCGCCGGCCCGGCGGCGGCTGCCGACGGGCTCACCCTGGCCGTGGACGTGTCCGCCGCCCGGCACCCCATCAGCCCCGACATCTACGGCATGAACGGGGGCGACCCCGAGCTCGTCGCCGAACTCGGCACGCCGGTCGCGCGCTGGGGCGGCAACGCGAGCAGCCGCTACAACTTCAGGAACCACACGTACAACACGGGCAGCGACTGGTACTTCGAGAACATCGTGGCCGGGCCCGACAACACGGTCGAGGCGTTCGTCCAGCGGAACCGTGACCACGGGACCAAGCAGGTGGTCACCGTGCCGCTGATCGGGTGGGTGGCGAAGGACTCGCCCTCGTCGCACCCGTTCGCCTGCGGCTTCCCGGCCACGCGGTTCCCCGAGCAGGACTCGTTCGACCAGTGGGACCCCAACTGCGGCAACGGCCGGCACGCCGACGCGAACCTGACCGGGGCGGTCCCGACGGACACCTCGATCCCGGCCGACGCGTCGTTCGCGGGCGAGATGGTGTCGCATCTCGTGACCCAGTTCGGCCCGGCGTCACGTGGCGGCGTGTCCATCTACGAGCTCGACAACGAGCCGGTGCTGTGGAGCTCCACCCACCGCGACGTGCATCCCGAGGCGGTGGGCTACGACGAGCTGGGCGGCAAGGGCACGGCGACCGCTGCGGCCATCAAGGCCGCCGACCCGCGCGCGGCGGTGCTCGGCCCGTCCGGCTGGGGCTACTGCGAGTGGGTGGCCTCCGGCGTGGATGGCTGCGCGCCGGGCGCGGACGCGGCGGCGCACGGCGGGCTCAACCTGTCCCAGTGGTATCTGAAGAACATGAAGGACTTCGGCGACGCCCACGGCGGGAAGCGCTTCCTCGACTACTTCGACCAGCACTACTACCCCCAGATCAGCGGCGGCAGGGACCCGGAGGCCAACGCGCTGCGGCTGCGTTCCACCCGGTCGCTGTGGGATCCGACGTACGTCGACGAGTCGTGGATCGGCCCCGGCGGGGTGAACGCGCCACCGTTGCAGTTCATCCGCCAGATGAAGTCGTGGGTCGCGCAGTACTACCCCGGCACGAAGGTCGCCATCACCGAATACAACTGGGGCGCGCTGGACGACATCAACGGCGCGCTCGCGCAGGCCGACGTGCTCGGCATCTTCGGGCGCGAGGGGCTGGACCTGGCGACCATCTGGGGCGAACCGAAACCGACCGACCCCGGGGCGTACGCGTTCCGGATGTACCGCAACTACGACGGCGCCGGGAGCCGGTTCGGCGACGTGAGCGTGTCGGCGGTCAGCAGCGACCAGGGACAGCTCGCGGTCTACGCCGCGCAACGCTCGTGCGACAGGGCGCTCACCGTCATGGTGGTCAACAAGACCGGCGGCGATCTGACGTCGCGGCTGACGCTCGCCGGCTTCCGCGGCAGGGACAGGGCCCAGCGGTTCACCTACGGCCCGGCCGACCTCACCTCGATCGTCCGGGGCGAGGATGTCCGGGTGACCCGTGGCGGCGTCAGCGCGACGTACCCGGCGAACTCCGTGACGCTCCTGGTCCTGCCGCAGCGCTGACACCGCGCGCTTCCCGCCGGCCGGCAAGGGGGACGGCGGCGGGGAGGGCGGCGTGGCCCGACGCGTCGCCAAGCCGCGGCACGACGGCCTTCGCGACGACACCTTCCCGCCACCTTCGTGTGTCAGCCTGGGCGCCGAACGGGCCGGGCCGTGACCGGCCGCCCTTGAGCCACCAGGGGAGGCGGCATGGCCAGACGCGTCTTCCTGCACGTCGGCGCCCCGAAGACGGGCAGCACCTTCGTGCAGGACGTGCTCTGGCGGAACAGGCGGGAGCTGAAGCGGGCCGGCATCCTGCTGCCGGGCAGCGCCCGCGCGCAGGACGCTGCCATGACCGACCTGCGCCAGGTGCCCTGGCGCGACGCGGACCTGCGCTGGACGTGGGACCGGCTGGCCGCGAAGGCACGCGGGTGGCCGGGCGACGTGATCATCAGCAACGAGGGGCTGGGCGGGGCGAGCAGCGTGCAGGCGGCCCGCGCCGTGGAGAGCCTGCTGCCGGCCGAGGTGCACATCGTGGTGGCCGGACGTGACCTGTGGCGCACCCTGCCGTCGACCTGGCAGCAGAGCATCCGGGCCCGCAGCGGCTGGCGCTTCGGCGCCTTCCTGGGCGCGGTGGAACGCGGCGAGTTCGACACGTTCTGGGAGAACTACACCGCGAACCGGATGCTGCGCCGCTGGGGCGACCTGGTGCCCGCCGAGCGACGCCACCTGGTGACGGTCCCGCCCCCCGGGGCGCCGCACGACACCCTGTGGCACCGCTTCGCGGGGATCATGGGCATCCCCGACGGCCTCTGCGAACTGGCGGTCCCCACCTCGAACCCCTCGTTGGGCGCGGCCGAGGCCGAGGTGCTGCGCCGGGTCAACCTCGCGCTGGGCGACCGCTATCCGCTGCGCAGGCCGTACCAGGAGGTCGTCCAGCGGCACCTGGTCGACTCGGTGCTGCGGCAGCGCGGGAACGGGCTGCGGTTCGGCGTCGGCCTCGACCGGGCCGCCTGGGTGGCCGACCAGGCGGAGCGGCAGATCACGGAGCTGCGGGACTACCCGTGCCAGGTCGCGGGCGACCTGGCGGAGCTCCGGCCGACCGGCATGACGCAGAGCCGCAGCCCCGACGAGCTCGACGACGGGCAGGTCCTGACCACGGCGATCGAGACGATCGTGGCCATGCTGGAGCAGGCCGAGGCGCTCAGCACGCGCGCGGACCGCCGGTACGAGGAGATCCTGGCGCGGGTCAGGACACGGGTCGACGGCGGCGTGCGCCGCAGGCTCCGGCGCGCCGGCCGGCGGTAGCGGACCGGCGGGCTCAGCTGCGTGCCGACCGGTCCGACGCGGTCGACGCGCCGACGTACCGGGTGGTCCGTGGCTGGGTCGGAGCGGATCCCGGCACGTCGAACACGACGACGAGTCCACCCGCCGGCCGCGGCTGGGCCCGCACGGATCCGCGGTGCGCCCGGGCGATCGAGGCGACGATCGACAGCCCCAGCCCCACCCCGTGATCCGCGCTGTCCCGGCCCCGGCGCAGCTGCCGGAACGGCTCGAACAGCGCGGCGGACTGGTCGACCGGCACGACCGGCCCGGTGTTGTCGACCCGGAGCACGGGGCCGGGGGAGCCGACCCGTACCCAGACCTGCCCGCCCGGGTGGTTGTACTTGATCGCGTTGTCCACCAGGTTGATCACCAGGCGCTCCAGCAGCACCCGGTCGCCGTTGACGACCTGCGGTGCCAGGTCGGCGTGGATGCGCAGGCCGTGCTGGCCGGCGCGGGCGCGTTGCGCCTCGACCACCCCGGCGGCCACCTCGTCGAGCCGCACGGGGGCGCGGTGGTCCAGCCCGCGGTCGCTGCGGGCCAGCACCAGCAACCCCTCGATGAGGGACTCGATCCGGATGTTCATCGCGAGCAGGCGAGAGCACAGGCCCCGTACGTCCGGGTCGGTGCTCCTGCGGGCCAACGCCACCTCGACCAGGGTGCGCTGCGCGGCCAGTGGGGTGCGGAGTTCGTGCGAGGCGTTGGCGACGAACCGCCGCTGGCTGTCGAACGAGGCGGACAGCCGGTCGAGCATCTCGTCGAAGGTGTCGGCGAGGTCGGTCAGCTCGTCGCGGTGCCCCCGCATCCGGATGCGCTCGTTGAGGTTCTCCGCGCTGAACTGGCGCGCCGCCTCGGCCATCACCCGCACCGGCCGCAGCATGCGGCTGGCGACGATCCAGCCCACCAGCAGGGCGAGCAGCAGGGTGATGGCGAGCGTCACGCCGGACTGCACCAGCAGCGTGTTGAGGACGTCGATCCGGTATTCGGCCGCTGTCTCCGGGTTCAGCGGCCGCACCAACGACGTCGGGTTCGGGCCCGCGGTGTCGATCCGTCCGGTGACGGCCGGAGGCAGCGCCGCCCGGAACAGGATGTAGTTGATCGTCAATAGGACGACGGCGCTGAGGAGGAAGATCCCCCCGCACATGAGGACCAGGTGCCCCTTGACCGACAGGCGGCGCAGGACTAGTCGCCCAATCGGTAGCCCACTCCGGACAACGTTTCGATCACCGCGGGGCTGCCCAGCTTCTTGCGCAAGGTCATCATTGTCACTCGAACCGCGTTCGTGAACGGATCGATGTGTTCGTCCCATGCCTTCTCCAACAGTTCCTCGGCGCTGACCGCGGTGCCTTCGGCCCGCATCAGGACTTCCAGTACGGCAAATTCCTTTCGGGACAGCGGGATGAACCGTCCGTCCCGGAGCACCTGGTGCCGGGGGACGTCGAGTTCGATGCCGGCGCGGCGCAGCACCGGGGGCAGCGCCGGCCTGGCCCGCCGGCCGAGGGCCTGGACCCGGGCGACGAGCTCGGCTAGGGCGAACGGCTTGGTCAGGTAGTCGTCGGCGCCGAGGTTGAGCCCGTACACCCGTTCGTCCAGGCCGGTCGAGGCGGTCAGCATGATCACCCTGGTCTCGCCGCCGGCCGAGACGATCGCCCGGCAGACGTCGTCGCCGTGCACCACCGGCAGGTCGCGATCGAGGACGACGACGTCGTAGCGGTTGATGCTGATCAGCTCCAGCGCGGCCGCGCCGTCTACGCACAGGTCCACCGCCATGGCCTGCTGGCGCAGCCCCTCGGCCGTCGCCTCGGCCAGCACCGCCTCGTCCTCCACGATCAGCACGCGCATTGAGATCCCTTCTCGGAAAACCCGGCTCCAGTGTGCACCGCTCGATTCTAAGTTCGAGATAAGAACTGCCGCTTACGCCGCCAATATCAGCTCGCTGGTACACCTGTTGGCAACAATGACATCTTCCTGAGCTGGAGATGATCCTGATCGGGAGAGGGCCCGGAAAGAGGAACGCCATGAGTCGTAAGTGGTTGACGCCCGTCCTGCTGGCCATGCTGCTGGCCACCGGCTGCGCCGCCGAGGCCGGCGGCAGGGAGGTCGCGTCGGTGTCCGGTGCCTCGCAGGCGCCGCAGGAGGCGGACCAGGACGAGTTCCGGCGGTGCATGAGGCAGCAGGGAGTCGATCTCGACGCGAACAGCGACAGCACCGAGTTGGGCGGCGACTCGGGGCACGAGTCGGGCAAGGTCGACTCGACCAAGCCCCCCGGCCAGCAGCAGCGGGAACTCGCCGCGCTGGAGCAGTGCCGTCAGCACCTGCCCAACGGCGGCAATCCGAAGCCGCTCAGCGAGGAGGAGTTGGAGCAGGCCCGGGCGCTGGCCAAGTGCATGCGCGCCGACGGGTTCGACTATCCGGACCCCGATCCGCACTCCGGTGGCGGGGACGGATCGCTGGCCATCCCGCCGGGGATCGACATCGACAATCCGACCGTGCTGGCCAAGCTGCACGAGTGCCGGCAGGAGGCGGGCTACCTGCCGGCCACACCGGGTGCCGGATCGTGAGCGCGGCGACCGCCGACCGCAGCGGCGGCCCGGTGCGGGTCCGGCGCGAGCGGCGACGGCGCTGGCTGCTGGGGGGCCTCGTGGCCGTGGCCGTGCTCACCACCGGCGGCGCCACGGCGTACAGCCGACTCCAGCACGTCTCCGCCGAGCCGACGCGGAAGGCCACGCCCCGGCGTACCGCGACGGTCGTCCGGACCGACCTGGTCGAGCGGATCGTGGTCGACGGCACCGTCGGGTACGGGCGGAGCAGCCCGGTGACCGGCCGCCGGGCCGGCACGATCACCTGGCTGCCCAGCCCCGGCGCGCGGGTCGGGCGGGGGGAACGGCTCTACTCGGTCGACGCCGACCCGGTCCCGTTGCTGGTCGGGGACACGCCGATGTACCGGGACCTCGGCGACGGGGTCTCCGCCGGGCCCGACGTCCTGGTCCTGGAGCGCAACCTCGACGCGCTCGGCTACGACGTCGGCACGGTCGACGGCAGGTTCCGGTCGGGCACCCGGCGGGCGCTCGGCGAGTGGCAGCGCAAACTCGGCCTGCCGGAGACCGGGAGACTCGCCCTCGGCGACGTCGTGGTGCTGCCCGGCGAGGTGCGGGTCGACAAGGTGACCGGGCAGCTCGGTGGCTCCGCCCAGGGCGAGGTGCTCGACGTCACCGGCGTCGGGCGGCTGGTCAGGGCAGGGCTGGAGGAGGCGCAGCGCCGGTTCGCGCGCCCCGCCGCGAAGGTCCGCCTCGACCTGGCCGACGGGCGGTCCACGACCGGCACGGTCAGGTCGGTCGCCGCCGACGGCGACGAGGAGGACCGCGCCGCGCTCACGGTGACGATCGACTTCACCGACCCGGCGCTGGCCACCAAGGTGGACACCGGCCCGGTCACCGTCCGGTTCGACGGCGTCAGTCGGGCGGATGCGCTCGCCCTGCCGGTCGAGGCCCTGCTGGCGCTGCGCGAGGGGGGCTACGGGATCGAGGCGGTCGAGGGCGAGCGGCGGTACCACGCGGTCGAGCTGGGCCTGTTCGCCGACGGCATGGTCGAGGTCTCCGGCGACGGGGTCGTCGAGGGCATGACGGTGGTGGTCGCGGGATGACCGCCGTGCTGGAGTTGGAGAACGCCTCCAGGACCTATCCGGGCGGGGTCCACGCGCTGCGGGCGGCGAACCTCCGCGTGCACGAGGGGGAGATGATCGCCGTCGTCGGGCCGTCCGGTTCCGGCAAGTCGACCATGTTGCACCTGATGGGCACCCTCGACCGGGCCACGGCCGGGACGGTGTCGGTCAACGGCCACCGGGTCGACCGGCTGACCGACCGCCGGCTCTCCGCGCTGCGGGCGTCGTGGATCGGGTTCGTCTTCCAGTCGTTCCACCTGACCGACGGGTTGAGCGCCCGGGACAACCTGGTCACCGCGCAGCTCTACCGGGGCGTCCCCGCCCGGCTGCGGCGCGCCCGCGCGGACGAGGCCCTCGCCCGGGTCGGGCTCGCGCACCGGGCCGACCATCTGCCGACCGAGCTGTCCGGCGGGGAACGGCAACGGGTCGCGATCGCCCGGGCCGTGGTGAACCGTCCCAGCATCGTGCTGGCCGACGAACCCACCGGCAACCTCGACTCCCGGGTGGGCGCGGAGGTGCTCGGCCTGCTCCGGGAGCTCAACGCCGAGGGCACCACGATCGTGGTGATCACGCACGATCTCGGCATCGCCGACCGGTTCCCCCGCCGGGTGGAGATGCTCGACGGGCAGATCCGCGCCGACGTGACCCGGCCGGGCACGGTGACCGGATGACCGTACGACTGCCACCGCCCGCCCGGCTGTCGGCGCCCGACCTGATCGGGCTCGCCACCGTCGGCATCCGGGCCCGCCCGGCGCGCACGGTGCTGGCGGCCCTCGGGATCACCATCGGCATCGCCGCCCTGATCGCGGTGCTCGGGATCCCGGCGTCCAACCAGGCGGCGGTACGGGCGGGCCTGGCCGCGCTCGGGCCGAACCTGCTCACCGTCACGCCCGGCCAGAACCTGGTCACCGGGGATCGGGCGCAGCTTCCCGCGGAGTCGGTGCCGATGATCCAGCGCATCGCACCGGTGCAGTCGGCCTCCGCCATCGGCTACACCTCGGCCAGGGTGCGGCGGACCAACCTGGTGCCGGAGGGCGAGACCAACGGCCTCGCGGTCGCCGCCGCCCGGCTCGACCTGCCGACCGTGCTGAGGTCGACGATGCGCGCCGGGGTGTTCCTCGACCGGGTCACCGAGCAGTATCCGGCCGTGGTGCTGGGCGCGCGGGCCAGCGAGCTGCTGGGCATCGAGCCGCACCCGGGGGAACCGGCCCCGCCGGTCTGGATCAACGACCGCTGGTACGTCACCGTCGGGGTGCTCGACCGGCTCCCCCTCGCGCCGGAGATCGACAACTCGGTCCTGGTCGGCTGGCCGGCGGCGCAGCGCTACCTCGGCTTCGACGGGCGTCCCCAGGCGATCTTCGTCCGGGTGGACGACGGGGCTGTCGACGACGTGCGGGCGGTCCTCGGGCGTACGGCGAACCCGCAGCGGCCCGAGGAGGTGCTCGTCTCCCGGCCGTCCGACGCGCTGGCCGCGCAGCGTCTCGTCGAGCAGGCGTACTCCTCGTTGTTCCTGGGGCTCGGCGCGGTCGCGCTGCTGGTCGGCGGGATCGGCGTGGCCAACACGATGATCATCTCGGTGCTCGAACGCCGCCGGGAGATCGGCCTGCGCCGGGCGCTCGGTGCCAGCCGCGGACACGTCGCCAGTCAGTTCCTGGCCGAGTCCGTGCTGCTCACCGGCATCGGCGGCGCGCTGGGAATCCTGCTCGGCGCGGCGGTCACCGCCGGCTACGCCGTCGTCGAGCGGTGGCCGGCCGTCCTGCCGCCGACGGCCCTGCTCGGTGGGCTCGCGGTGGCGGTCGGCACCGGCGTGCTGGCGGGTGTCTACCCGGCGGTGCGCGCCGCCCGGCTGGCGCCGACCGAGGCGTTGAGCACGAACTGACCGCCGCCGCCCGCTGGTCGGGCCGGCGGTGGTCGGGCCGGCTCGACGCGGACACGGGTGCGGCCCCCCGGAGAGCCGGGGGGCCGCACCTGCTGTCGGTCGAGCGGGTTCGGGGTCAGCCGATGGTCAGGAACCGGAACGCGGTCGCCGGCCCGTAGGCGCCGCAGTCGATCCAGCTGTACCAGGAGCCGACCCCGACGTAGGCGAGGTTGTACCAGCCCAGGCCCGCGCAGTACACGCCGAAGCTGACCGAGCCCGAGTACACGGTGTAGTAGGCGTCGACGCGGTTGGGCGCGTAGTAGTACACGCTGTAGCTGTAGGACGCCGTCGGCCCGAACACCGAGTCCTTGCCGAGCACCTTGGCCCCGGTCGGCGCGGCGGTCGGCGCGGCGGCCGAACCGATCGCGGCCTGGGTGCCGCCGGTGGGCGCCGGCTTGGGAGCGGCCTGGGCGGGCGCGGCCACCGCGGTGGCCGCGAAGACCATCGCTACCGCCAGCGTCAGCTGGAGCAGGAGAGTGCGGATGCTCTGGCCGTCGCGCCGGAGCTTGGTCGGAACGTTCATCCTGGGACCTCCATGGAGCCCTCGTGGGGGACGGACACCGACAAGCATCGGCAGCAATCGGCGAGGCGCAAATAAATGGAAGCGATCCTTTCCACGACATGCGGCGAGGTGAATGTGCGGGCGATTCTCCACTCAGCCGATCATCCTTCGGTGGTGGTCCGAAGGGTTGGTCGGATCCCCCCTTTCAACCCATCGGCCGACAACTGTTCGGCGGGTGTCGGATGATGCGTCGAATTCGACGAGCGGGATCAATGTGGGCGAATGCTTGGTTGCTGGGCCGGTGTGGACGTCGTCGGCTCGGATGCGCGGATTCCCTCGGTTGGGCACGGGCGGCGGACGACGCAAGAATTGCGCGGCGTGGATAATTGACCCGCCGGGGTTGACGCCGTCCGGTTGTCCGTCGAGGCGTGGGAACTCGGCGGCGCGCGCGGCCGGCCCTGCTGGTCCCGGCCGCGTTCCGCGGGCTTTCCCGCAGGTGTCCGGGCGGGGGGCGGTTTCTCCGCCTGGCCGGAGGCGCTCGCCTCGCCGGAGGCTGCCGCGGGCCGGGCCGGGTGTATCCGGGTGTGACCAAAGAAGTGACATTGCGCCGTAGGGCCTCTTTGGGTCGCGAAGCGCCGCCGGGTATGCATCACGAACATCGCGGGGTGGCGTGTTGTGCTCGGTCCGGGTGTCTTACGCGTATCGCCGGGTCGGCCGGTTGGTGGCATTCGTCCAGGCGTGGGCGGCGGGCGCGACGAACGCCTGCCGAGCCCTTTATGTTTTGCTTATAGCGGCGCTGCCACAATCACGGTCCGGGGGATGGGGAATGTCGTCCGACGGGCTCCGGCGTAAACCACTCGGTGTGGGCCCGGCGGGCTGCCCGGTCCCCTCCGTCGGCGTCGGTGGGTCCGTGCCGACGGTCGGCGATCCGTCGATCTCCCGGACGTGCTGCCGTGCTCCGGAGGGAGGTGGGCGGGCCGAGGCTCACCGGGCCCGGCCGTCATCCGGGCGTCGGGCTGCTGCGGCAACGAGCGGAGGCAGGGGATTGTATTGATGACCATAGATCAGCTCGCGGCCGAGGTCTGGCTCACCCCGCGGACCATCCGCTCCTACCACACCCGTGGGTTGTTGCAGCCGCCGAACCGGATCGGCAGGACGCCCTACTACGACCTTCCCCACCTCAACCGGATGCGGACCGTGGCGCTCCTGCAAGGGCGGGGCCTCTCCCTGGAGACGATCTGCGCCCTGCTCGACCCGGACGGGGTGATCGGCAAGTTCATCCTGCCGGAGCGGACGATCGACCAGGTGCTGCGCGCCGACCCGAGCCTGGTCCGCCCGTTGATCGACAGCGGCGTCCTCCTGCCGCGTCCGGACGGCGCGTTCGGCGTCCGGGGCGCCCGTGCGGTGCTGGCCGCACGGGTCGCGAGCAGGCCGGACGCTCCGCTGACCGAGGTGCTGCACGTGCTCGCCGGCTCGGTGACCGCGATCGCGCCGCTCGCCGACGAGCTGCTCAGCCGGGTGGGTGCGGAGCTGCTCCGCCTGGTGCCCGGCGGCGTCTCGCACCGGGAGGAACTGCTCGACCTCGTCGTCGAGGCGTTGCGGGTCGGGCTGCAGACCATGGCCACGCCGACCCCGTGAACCGCGCCGCGTGCGGCGACGGGTGGCGCGCCGGCTCGGCCGGCACGCCACCCGTCTGGTACGTCCAGGCCGGGGGTCAGCCGGTCCGGCAGGTGACCGTCGGCCAGTTCCAGTTGCCGTTGGCCATGATCGTGATGCCGAAGTTGTTGCCGTTGCCGTTCGGCCTGGCGGTGACGGTGCCGGTGGTGCCGCTGACCGAGGCGTTCCAGCTGTTCTGGATGCTCTGGCCGCCGCCGAGGCCGAGGCTGACCACCCAGTTGCTGGCACCGCTGACCGCCACGTTCAGGTTGAACCGGTCACCCCACTGCTCGGCGGGCGACAGCACCGCGGTGCAGTTGCCACCCGCGGGCGGGGTGGTCGTCGGGCCGCTGGTGGGGTTGCCCCCGCCGCCCTCCCAGACGGTGACGTCGGAGCTGCCGCTGCTCTGGTAGCCCTCGGTGGCCATGATCTGGTAGGCGTGGTTGGTGCCGAGGTTGAGGCCGGCGCGGGCCCAGGCGTCGAAGTGGTTGGCAGTGGTGATGGTGCCGCTGCTCCGCTTGTTCTGGCGCACGCTCCAGTACTGGTAGAACGTCTGGTTGCCGTCGATCGACGGGGCGTTGACCCGCAGGCTGCGCAGGATGTCGTAGGTGCCGCCGTCGGTGGTGACCGTGCCCAGCCTGGTGGCCCCGGTGCTCGGGTTGTAGTTGCCGAAGTTCTCCACCACGTAGTACTCGATGAGCGGGTTGCGCGTCCATCCGTACAGGGCGAGGTAGGTGTTGTTGTTGCCCGGGTTGTAGTTGGCCGAGTAGCTGACCGTCCGTCGGGTGCCGGTGGCCCAGCCCTTGCCGCCGACCCAGTTGTTGGTGCTCCGGTCCCAGCTGCTGCTGTAACGGCCGTCGGCGCGCAGCGTCATGCTGGCGTTGCCGCTGTCCTTCCAGAACGAGAAGTAGTAGCCGTTGTGCGTGCCGGTGAGGTTGGCGGTGAGGGTACGGTCGGCCTCGGCGTACGCGTTGGGCGAGGCGATGAACGTGCCGGTGACGGCCAGCGCTGCGGCGCACGCGGCGCCGAGGAGGAGCCGTAGGCGGCTGCCCCTTCGCGGTCTGGTCGAGGTGTGGTTCATGTGCGTGTTCCTCCTCGTGACAGCTGGTGGTGGCCAGCGCCGCGGTGCGACCCGGCGGGCTGTCGACGGCCAGGCGCGGCAGCCGGTCGGTCGGCGTCTCACCACACGGTGGGCGGGCGGTCCTCGGGCACGACCGGGACGGGGTCGCGGGGGATGACATCGACAGCATTGAGAACCGTCGATGACGAACGTAGGACGCCGACTTCGGGTCTGTCAACGACTTTCCGAAATATTCCCGAAACTTCTCCTCCTTCGATTCGAGGCCGGGGGGTGGCTCCGGCCGGCTGCCGGCCGCGTGCCGGGGCCGCGTTCCGCATGGTCATGCGGTGCCGCCGGGTGGGAGCGGCGACCCGGATCCGGATTCTCGAAACTTCCGGAACCACCCCCGTCCACGCCCGGTCGTCAGGCGCTCACCGCCGCGAGCCGCTGACCGCGCCACAGCCGGACCGCCGGCCCGAGCGCGCGGGGCCAGTTCTCGCCCCGGCGGGTCAGGGACCGCTCACTGATCTCGAACCCGCCCACCAGCCCGGCCAACTCGTCGAGGACGTCGGCCTCGCGGAACGGCTTGCAGGAGAAGATGTTCACGAACACCTCCCGCAGCCCCGGATAGGTGTGGATGGCGGCGTGCGACTCGGCGAGGATCACCACGGCCGACTTGCCGGCCTGGTGCGGCGGGCCGTCCTCGCTGGCGACCAGCGGCCCGGCGATCACGGTCATGCCGATGCGGGCGACGAGGTCGCGCATGAAGGTGTGCAGGGCCTCGCCGTCGTCCAGGGCGCGCGTGTCGGTCACCGCGGACAGCCGCAGGGTCAGCTCGTCCCCGTAGTGGTCGTCGGTCGGATGGTCACCAGGGTGCCCGGTCATCGGTCGGTTCTCCTTGTCGGTCGGAGGTCGGTGGGGTCAGCCGGCGCGCGACAGCAGCCGGACCGGGTCGGCGGTCAGCTCCTGCATGATCGAGACGACGCGGGACGGCCCGGTCGGCGGCGCGGCGGCCCGGGGGGGCCGGGACGGCCGGACGGTGCCGGCGCGGTCGACGAGCTCCCGCAGCCGCTCCGGCCGCCAGTCGTCGTCCCCGCAGTTGGCGGCCAGGCCCTGCCGGGCCAGCATGTCGGCGAAGTACTCGCGCTCCGGGTCCCCGCCGGGAAAGACCAGCAGCGGCACGCCGGCGTGCACCGCGCTGGCGAGCGTGCCCCGGCCACCGTGGCAGAGCAGCGCCCTGGCCCGCCCGAGCAGGTTGCGCAGCGGCAGCAGCGGCCACGCCTGCACGTTGCCGCGCGGCGACACCCGGGGCGGGGCCGTGTCGGTGCTGCCCGAGGCGATGAGCACGTCGACGTCCGTGCCCTCGAACGCCGCGAGGCAGTGCCGGTAGTACCAGTCGGCGTCCATCGGCGGGCCGCTGGTGTAGGCCAGCAGCCCGCGCTGCCCCGGCCGGGGCCAGTCCGCCGGCCCGGTGACGAGGTGCCGGTCCAGGGACGCCGCGGTGAGCTGGCCGACGTACTCGCCGGTGCTGTGCCGCGCGACCAGCGGGTCCATCTCGGGCGACAGCGGGTAGACCAGGCGGGTGCTCCAGGTGAAGAGCACCTCCGACAGGGACTGGGGCTCCGGCGCCCGGCTGCGGCTCAACGCCGGCCGGAAGGCGGCCAGCGCCCGGGTGTCCACCGGCGCCCACCCGTCGCTGCCCCGCCCGAAGAGCCGGTGGTCCGGCCAGGTGACCGGGGTGACCACGGGGATGCCGGCGAGCGACCCGGCGACCACGGTGGTCAGGTCGTAGTCGTGGAACAGCACCTGCACCCGGCGGGCCCGGAACTCCCGCAGCTGCGCGGCCAGGACGGTCTCCACCAGGTCGGCGTCGGCGTATGCGGACCGGGACAGCAGGTCGTCCAGGCGCAGGGCGGTCGCCGCGTCGGGGTACGGCGCGGCGTCCGGCCCGGGGATCGGCACCGCCGGCACGCCCAGCCGGTCCAGCAGCGGCCGGAAGTGTGGGCTGGCGAACAGCACCGGCGTGTGCCCCGCGAGGCGAACCGCCTCGTACACGGAGAGCACGGTGGAGACCGAGCCGAGGCCGTACGACCACACGCCGGGAACCAGGCCGACCCGCATGGTGTCATCCTCCTTCCGGGCGCCGCACCGGTGTGGCCGGTGCCCTGCGGCGACTGTAGGAAGCCGGCGACGACGGCAACAAGGTGGCGACGTCCGCCGCCGGCACAGATGCGCCCTGGGTGCCATCTGTCCTGCGCCGAAGGTCGTAGATATCGATCCGGAGCGGGCCTGCGGCGGGTCGTCGTCCCTATCCTGGGCGCGACGATCCGTCACACTCTGGGAGGGACTCATGAGGCAACGCGAGTTGTCCGGCGGCGCGGGGATCCAGGTCAGCCAGCTCTGCCTCGGCGCGATGGCGTTCGGCACCGAAGTGGACGAGGAGACCTCGTTCGCGATCCTGGACCGCTTCGTCGAGGCGGGCGGCACCACCATCGACACCGCGAACTGCTACTCGTTCTGGGTCCCCAACGGGGTCGGCGGCGAGAGCGAGACGGTGCTCGGCCGGTGGCTGGCCCGCCGGGGCGGCCGGGACGGCCTGGTGCTGGCGTCGAAGGTGGGCTCCGGGCCGGGGGCGAACGGCGGGGCCGAGGGGCTCGCCCCGGAGGTGATCCGCACCCAGCTGGCCGGCTCGCTCCAGCGGCTCGGCGTGGACCACCTGGACCTGTACTACTCGCACCGGGAGGACCGCGACACCCCCGACGAGCAGACCCTGGCGACGTTCCACGAGGCGGTGACCGAGGGGAAGGTCCGCACGCTGGGGGCCAGCAACCACGCCGCCTGGCGGCTGGCCGAGACCCGGGCGTTGGCCGAGGCGCGGGGCTGGACGCCGTACACGGCGGTGCAGCAGCGCTACTCGTACCTGCTGCCCCGGCCGGCGACGGCGCTGCCCGAGGGTGGGCACGTGCACGCCAGCGACGAGCTGCTGGACCTGGTCCGCAGCCGGGGGCTGACCATGTTCGCGTACAGCACCCTGCTGTGGGGCTCGTACACCCGGCCGGACAAGCCGCTGCCGGAGCACTACCAGCACCCGGGCACCGAGCGGCGGCTCCAGGCGCTGCGCGAGGTGGCGGACGAGCTGGGCGTCACGGTGAACCAGGTGGTGCTGAGCTGGCTGATCGGCGGGGAGCCGGCGGTCGTACCCATCGTCGGGGTCAGCTCGGTGGCCCAGCTCGACGAGGCGCTCGCCGCGGTCGACCTGGACCTCCCGACCGAGCTGCGCAAGCGCCTCGACGAGGCCTGCTGAACCGGAACCGCGTCGGCGACCGGGCAGGGGATTCCCCTGCCCGGTCGCCGTGTGTCCACGCAGAAACCCCGTCCCGCTCCCCGGTCGGGGGAGCGGGACGGGGCCGGCCGGTGGCCGCGCGAGCCGGTCAGCCGGCGCCGGCGAGGGAGACGGTGAAGCGCTGTCCGAGGTGGTCGGAGAGGCCCTGCGGGCCGACCATCCGGTAGTCGTGGGAGCGTACCGGGCCGGAGACGAACGCCCAGTCCAGCCGCCACCACGGCTTGCTCTCCGGCCAGGACGCCGGGTAGAGCCGGCCGCTGGCCTCGGCCACGTCGGCCATCCCGGCGGCGAGGTCGTGCAGTTCGCCCATCGCCGAGGTGGCGTTGAAGTCGCCGGCGACGAGCTGCCCGTTGCCGTTGCCCGCCAGGTCGGCCCGCAGCGCCCGGTAGTGGGCCTGCCGGCGGTCCTCCTGGGCCCGCATGAACTCGGTGAACTCGGCGTCGGTCGGGTCCATCGAGATGTCGAGCTGCACCGGCACGTGCACGTTGTAGACGGAGAGCACCCGGCCGTCGACGAGCACGTCGGTGCGGAGCACCTTGTGCCGGTAGTAGTCGCCGAAGTCCGAGTCCGCCGGCACCCCGTGCCGGACCGGGTCGGTCAGGTACGGCAGCCCGTCCAGGGCCCGCGAGGCCACGATCGGAAGGCGGGACATGGTGAGCAGCTCCCCGACGGCCACCACCTGGTAGCCGGGGAAGAGGCGGCGCAGCTCGGCGACGTGGTCCACCCGGACCGGACGGTGCCGGTCCAGGTCCCAGCCGACGTACTCCTGGAGCAGGTAGACGTCGGCCTGCTGGGCGGCCAGGTAGTCGTGGAAGCGCTGCGGGTCGGAGCCGTCGTACCAGTACTCGGTGTTCCAGGAGAAGACCCGGACCGCGCCGGGCGGGGCCGGGGTGGCCCCGCCGGACAGCGCGGCCGGGTTCAGGCCGGACACGTCGAACCCGATGGCCAGGCAGCACACCGCGGCGACGGCGAGCCGGGCGCGCGCCGGCCGGGCCAGCGGGGCGAGGGCCAGCAGCAGCAGCGGCACGGCGACGAAGACCAGCGGCGGCATCAGCTCGACGGGCCGCCACCACCAGTGCCCACCGGTGAGGGACAGGAACGTCAGGAGGAACACCGCCCAGCAGGCGGTGAGCGCGGCGAGCCAGCGGGCCCGGCGCGGCCACCCCGGCCTGCCCGGGTCGCGGCGTCGCGGTGCGGCGGGGGTGATGACCCCGGGGGTCCCCGGCGCGGCGGTGGCCGCGCCGGGGACGGGGTCGAGCAGGAGGCTCATGCCGTGGTCCCGACCATCGTCGGGGACGACGGGGTGCGGGCGGACGACCACTCGGCGTCGTAGAGCCGGCGGAAGTCGCGGGACACCAGCCACTGGAGGGCGCCGACCGCGATGCCGGCGGCGATCGCCACGTTCGTGCCGAAGGCGACGGCGGTGAACACGGCCAGGAACGGCAGGCCCTTGCGGCGTCGCACGTGCCGGTACATCTCCGCGTCCGCCGACAGCGAGATGCCGAACAGGGCGGCGGTCAGCAGCAGCCAGGCGGGGTGCAGCACGGCCAGCGGCAGGCTGGCGAGCACGCCGAGGGCGGCCACCGTGCCGAAGGAGCGGGCCGGGCTCTCGAAGCCCTTGGCGAAGCGCCGCCGCCGGGCGAACAGCGGCACCCGCAGCCGGGCCCGGCGGTAGAGCTTGTGCAGCAGCGGCCACAGCTCGTCGTCGTCGTCGTGCCAGCCGCGGACCTGGTCGGTGACCATGATCTGGTGGCGGGCCGACATCCGCTCGCCGTAGTCGACCTCCTCGGTTTGTCGCAGCCGGGGGTTGAACGGCCCGACCTCCTCGAAGACCCGGCGGGGGATCGCGGTCAGCGACGAGAACAGGAAGCTGACCTCGCCGAGGGACGCCATCCGCCAGCAGTACGCCTGGAGCACCCGGCACTCCTCGACGATGCTGTCGCGGATCAGCGGGTCCTCCTCGTAGATGCCGCAGACCGCGCCGTACTCGGGGTGGGCGGCCAGCTCGGCGACCGCCAGCTCCACCGCGTCCGGGCGCAGCGCCACGTCGGAGTCGACGAAGAAGAGGATCTCGCCGCGGGCCGCCGCGGCGCCGGTGTTGCGGGCGACGGCCACCCCGCTGTTGCGCGGGGTCTGGAGCACCGTCACCGGCCGCTGACGGGCCTTGGCCAGCGAGTCGTCGGTGCTGTGGTCGTCGACCACGATCACCTCGATCGGCTGGTAGGTCTGCCCCAGCGCGGCGTCGATGCACTTGCCGATGGAGTTGCCGTAGTTGTAGTTCGGGATGATCACCGAGACCAGCGGGTTCGCGGTCGGGGTCGTCATGGGGCTGTCTCCTCAGGAGGGGTGGGTGAGGTGGGTCGGGATCGTCAGTGGGCGAGGGCGAGCAGGGCCGGGTGTTGGGTGACGAGCAGGACGCCGCCGATCAGCACGCCCCACAGCAGGGCGTTGACCAGCATCGCCCGGTCCTTCAGCAGCACCCGGGTGGGTTCGCCGCCGTCACCGTCGACGACGACCACCTGGAGGTAGCGGGCCACCGCGAAGAGCGCGAACGGGGTCGAGCCGACCAACGCCAGCGCCTGGTACGGGGTGGGGATGGTGGCCTGCACGTGGCCGAGGAAGCCGCTGATCGCGACCGCGGCGCAGAGCACGATCAGCAGGTCCAGGTACTGCACCGAGTAGCCGGCCAGCGAGGGGCGGTGGGCGCTGCCACCGACGGCCATCTCGTGCCGCCGCTTGCCGAGGATGAGCAGCAGGCAGAGGGAGAAGACGGCGATCAGCAGCCAGCTCGACACGGCGACCCCGGCGGCCAGGTAGCCCTGCACCACCCGGAGCAGGAAGCCGCCGGCCACCACCAGCACGTCCAGCAGCGGCAGGTGCTTGAGCCCCCTGCTGTAGGCGACGTTGAGCGTCAGGTAGGCCGCGAGCGGCCACCAGGGGAACGCCGGTCCGAACGCCACCGCCGCGACCAGCGCGGTGGCGATCAGCGCGCCGAAGGCGTACGCGGCGGGCACGCTCACCCGGCCCGAGGCGATCGGCCGGTTGCGCTTGGTGGGGTGCGCCCGGTCGCGGTGCCGGTCGTAGACGTCGTTCCAGACGTAGACCAGCGCGGAGACCATGGTGAACAGCAGCACCGCCCAGCTCACCCGGCCGAGGAGACCGAGGCCGAGCCGAGGGGTGTCGATCAGCACCAGCGGCACCACCAGCAGGTTCTTCGCCCACTGGTGCGGCCGGATCAGGGTGATCAGGTCACGCACCAGGTTGCGGTCGGTGGCGGGGGAGTCGGTGGCCCGGGCCGCCGTGGGGGCGGCGGCCGGGGCCGGCCGGTCGAGGGTCGGCGGGTCGACGAGGACAGTCACGGTTACCTCCGGTGCCGATCAGAAGATGGCCTTGGCCAGGCCGAGGGCGCCCTGCTTCCAGGGGTCCCGGCTGGTCCGGCCGGACGAGGTCGGAGCGGCGGTGCGGTTGTTGGCCCGCCACCAGTCGTAGGTGCGCAGGATGGCGTCGCGGTTGGACAACCGGGGGGTCCAGCCGAGGACGTCGCGGGCCTTGTCGACGCTGACGTAGGAGTCCGCCCGCAGCTTGTGGATGAGGCGTCCGTAGACCGGGGAGAGCTTGAGCCGTTGCAGCAGCTCCAGCGCGGCGACGGCGGGGCGCACCGGCACCGAGACCACGCGCTTGCCGTGGCCGGCGGCGTCCAGCACCGCCTGGAAGTCCTCCCGCAGGGTGGCGAACTGGTCGGCGGCGATGTTGAAGGTGTCGTTGGCGACATCGTCCGGCGCGTGCAGCACGGTGCGTACCGCGTCGACCAGGTCGTCGATCGCCAGCATCTGGATCCGCACGTCGCCCTTGCCGAGGACCGGGAAGTTGCGGCCCTCCTCGGCCCACTCGAAGAGCATCGAGAACAACCCCATCCGGCCAGGCCCGAGGAACGTCTTGGGCCGCAGCATCGGCAGCACCATGCCGGCTGCGCGGTACCGCTCGGCGACCTCCTCCGCGCCGGCCTTGGCCCGGCTGTACGGGTCGACCGGCTCCCGCGGGTACTCCTCGGTGGTGGGCACCACGTTCGGCAGCCCGTACACGGCGGTCGAGGAGACGTGCACCACCCGGGCCGTTCCGGCACGGGCGGCGGCGTCCAGCACCGTCTCCGTGCCGCCCACGATGATCGAGCGGATCTCGTCCTCGGGGTAGCTGGGCAGGGCGGCCGCGGTGTGCACCAGGGCATCCGCGCCGGCCAGGACGGCACCGACCCTGGCCCGGTCCCGCACGTCGGCGACCGTGTACTCCACGCCCCGCACCGGCTCGATCGGGTCACGCACGTCCAGGCCGCGCACCCGCCAGCCGTCGGCGGCCAGCGCCCGCACCAGGTGCCCGCCCAGCATTCCGCTGCCGCCGGTCACCACCACCGTCTTTGCGTTCTGATTCACCACAGCGACGACACCTTCTCCTTGACGAAACGGGTGACCAGCCGGGGCAGGCCCTGGGCGAGGGTCTGGTCCAGGCGGTCGAGGAAGTGCTCCACCTCGGCCGTGCCGGTCACCAGCGACGGGCCGACCACCAGTGGGTTCTTGCCGTTGAGCGTGTAGTACGTGTAGATGTCGTGGTCCCGGTAGAGGGCGCTGATGACCGCGCAGGTGACGAGCTTCGTGCCGAACTGCGGGTCCTTGGCCAGGCCGCCGGGCGCCAGCTTGGTGACCAGGTCCAGCACCCGTGGCGCGTCCAGGAACACCCCCCACAGGGCGCCCGCGCCCCGGACCTCGGCGATCGCGTCCGGGTGCTCCTTGGCGAGCCGGGCCAGCCCGGGACCCAGGACCCGCTCGATGTCGCGGGCCCGGGCGGGGAAGTCCTCCTCCACCGCCACGTTGATCGCCTCGATCGCGGTGGCCGTCTCCTCGCCGAAGCCGTAGTAGGTGGTGCTGGTGCTCTGCAACAGCGCGTCGTTGAAGCTCTCGTACGCCTTGTGGAAGATCGGCCGCCGGGCCACGTACGCGGAGATCGAGGACTTGCCGCCGCCGAAGGACTTCGACGTGGTCACCACGTCCGGGATCAGCCCCGGGTAGCGCATGAAGTAGAACATCGTGCCGGTCTTGCCCCAGCCGGTGTAGATCTCGTCGAAGATCAGCACGATGTCCTCGCGGGTGCACAGCTCGCGCAGCCCGCGCAGGAACTCCTCCGAGCACCAGCGCATGGTCGAGGCGCTGAACGGTTCGATGAGGATCGCGTACACGTCGCACTTGCCCCGGCGGTCCCGGGTCGCGTCGACGGCGGCCTGGACCGCGGCCAGGTCGTCGTACGGGAAGCTCACCACGCCCGGGATGCCGGGGAAGGTGAAGTGGTTCTGCGAGCTGCCGGTGAGGCTGCCCGAACCGAGCAGCTTGCCGTGGAAGCTGATGTCGCTGCGCATGATCGTGTTGCGCTTGCCGCCGTGGTACTTGTAGGCGAGCTTGACCGCGCCCTCCACCGCCTCCGCACCGGAGTTGGGCAGGAACGACATGTCGAGGTCGCCGGGGAGCACGGCGGCCAGGTTGTGCGACAGGGCGGCCAGGTACGGCGAGAAGTAGGTCTTGTGCACCTCCATCCGCTGCTGCTGCTGGAAGCGCTGCCGGGCGGCCAGGATCCGGGGGTGGTTGTGCCCGTGGTTGAGCACCCCGACGCCGCCGGTGAAGTCCAGGATCCGCCGGCCGTCCCGGGTGTGGATCCAGGGGCCCTGGGCGTGGTCGACCAGCTCCCGGCCGAAGCCGAACGAGGTCATCAGGCTGACCTGGCTCTTGTTGACGTGCTTGCGGTAGAGGTCCTGCACCTCGGCGACGGAGAGCTGCTCCGCGTCGTCGATGGTCAGTAGCTCGGTCATGAGGGGTCCTTTCCGAAGCGGGGTTTTCCGGAGGCGGTGGTGGTGGAGCGGTGGCGGTGGTGGTGGAGCGGTGGCGGTGGTGGAGTCGGCGGGTCGTGCCCGGGGTCAGCCGGGGGTCGGGGTGAGCCGGGCGTCCGCCCCGGCGGGCGGGGTGGCGGCGCGGCCCCTGGCGGCGAGCCGGTCCGAGACCGTGACCGTGAGCAGCGCCAGGCCCGCCGTGAGCACCTCGGCGAGGGTGCTGAGCACCCGGCTGGCCACCGCCGCGGTGACCGCCGCCGGCAGGGGCAGGACGGTGGACAGGGCCGCGACCACCAGCACCTCCCGCACGCCGGCGCCGTCCGGCACGAAGATGGCGAACGTGCCGGCGGTGGTGGCCAGGGCGAACGCGCCGACCGCCGCCGCCAGGGCGGCGCGAGCGTCCGCGCCGAGCAGCACCGCGACGACCCACAGGTGCATCCCCGAGAGCACCCAGGACAGGGTCTGCCACCCGATCGAGCGGCGGACCTCGGCGGGCCGGTGCAGCGGTGCCGGCTGGGGCCGGCGGGCGACCCGGGCGGCCAGCCGGACCAGGGTGTCGAGCAGCCCGGGCCGGACGGCCAGCACCACCAGCAGGGCGACCGGCAGGAGCAGCCAGGCCAGCCCGGCGCCGGTGCCGAGCACGGCCGGGGCCACCAGGAGCCCCACCGCGCCGCCGGTCAGCAGCACCACGACCAGGTTCACCAGGTAGGTGCCGGCCATCCGTCCCCGGCTGACCCCGGCGGCGTCGCCGAGCCGGAGCTGGGCGAGCAGGCCCCACAGCCGGCCCGGGACGAACTTGCCGAGGAACCCGACGAAGAACATCCGGACGCCGGTGCGGGACGGCACCTCCGCCCCCACCGAGGCGAGCGTCAGCGTCCAGGCCCGCATGCCGCAGAGCAGACCGGCCCCGGTCACCAGCAGCGCGGCCAGCAGCCACCCGGCGGTGTCCGGCCGCAGCAGCCGGCCCAGCGTCGACCAGTCCTGCCCGCGCAGGGCCAGGGCGACGCCGCCGATCACCGCGACCACGAAGACCGCCGTGAGCGCCGTGCGCCACGCCCGCCGCCTGCCCATCACCGACCCGCCGCGAGGGGTAGCGGGCGGGGGCTGCCGGTGCCGCGCAGCCGGGCGACCAGCCCGGCCGCCGCGCCCACCACGATGGCGAGCTGGGCCACCAGGTGCACGCCGACGAACCAGGCCAGGAAGGCCGTGCCGCGCTCGCGCCGGACGAACGGCAGCAGGCCCGGGTCGGCGAGCAGGAAGAGCCCGAAGCAGGCGAGCGGCACGGCGAGTAGCGCCGGGTGCAGCAGACCGAGCGGCAGGGTGGCCAGCACCAGCGGGGCGGCCAGCACGCCGAGGGCGGGATTGACCGCCACGCTGCCGGCGCGCATCCGGTGCGCCCCGGCGAACGCCGCCAGCGGCAGCGAACGGCGGTACTGCTCGCGCAGCATGTCCCCGAACCGGGCGCAGTCGTCGTGCCGGCCGACCACGGTGTCGGTGAGCCTGATGCCGGTGACCCGGGCGAGCCGCTCGCTGTACTCGACGTCCTCGGCGTCGCGCAGCTCCTCGTGGAACTGGCCGGCGGCGAGGAACGCGGAGCGCCGCACCGCGGCCAGCGCGAAGATCGCGGTGTTGACCCGGCCCACGCTGCGCCGCCGCCACCAGTGCGCGTGCAGCACCTTGTAGTGCTCGATCGGCCCGTCGTCGTAGAGCGGCTGGGTGTCGTAGGTGCCGTGCACGCAGCCGCAGGAGGGATCGGCGGCGAGCACCGCCAGGGCGTTGGCGATCGCGTCGGCCCGCAGCGCCACGTCGGAGTCGACGAAGAAGAGGATGTCGCCGGTGGCGGCCCGCGCGCCGATGTTGCGGGCCGCCGACACGCCCCGGTTGCCACCTCCGTCGACCACCCGGCACGGGTACCGGGCCGCGATGTCGCGGGACCGGTCGGTCGAGCCGTCGTCGACGACGATGACCTCGTACGGCCGGTGGGTCTGCGCGAACACGGCGTCCAGGCACGCACCGAGCGTCTTCTCGTAGTTGTAGTTCGGTATGACGACCGAAACTCTCTGCCCATCAGCGGCCATTCGGCCTCTCCCCCTCACTCCCGACGCCGTGGTCGACGTCGATGAATACCGGTGCCAACGACGTTAGGGACATCGATTCCTTTGGCCAAGGTGGCGCATCCTCATTCGGGTGGGATTTCCTCGAAGGTGGAAGGTCCATCTACGACCATCAGCGCATGGATTTTCTCCGCAGTGGCATTACGGCAGAGAAAGGGGCGCCCCGCACGTCTGGCACGACGTGCGGGGCGCCCTCGGTCAGGGTGGCGCGGGTGCGGCTGGGGCTCAGTTGCGGTGCGCGGTGTAGAGCAGGATCGGGGGGCAGTCGTCGGCGATCGCCCGCACGCTCCGTCGCACGCGGTGCAGGGCCTGCCGCCACCGGCTGCCCAGCGAGCGGCGGGCGGGCGGCGTCGGGCCCGGCGTGGGGTCCGGCGTCGGCGGGCCGGCCGGGCGCCGGTCACCGGCGGCCCGGGGCGGCGCGGACGGGGTCGGGTGCTCCAGCGGGGTCGTGATGGTCATGCTGCTCCCTCCATGGATTGCGGTCGGTTCCTTCCGGTGGTCACACCTGCGCCAGCCGGCTCTGGGCGAGCTCGTCCCAGCGCAGCGCCGCCCCGGTGATGCCGAGCCGGCGGTGGCAGTCGGCCAGGACGGTGAAGGCCGCCGGGTCGTACGGGTCCACCTCCAACGCCCGGCGGTTCCAGCGGATCGCGGCCCACCAGTCCCCGGTTTCCAGGGCCAGGTCGCTGAGGAGCCGCAGGGCGTGCAGGGCGCGGACCCGACACCACTCCCGCTCGGCCACCGCCCACTCCGCGTCCTGGTTGGGCAGCAGGTCGCCCCGGTAGACCTCCAGCGCGCGCCGCAGGTGCCCGGCGGCCAGCGTCCGGTCGCCGCCGGCGACCGCGGCGGTGGCGGCGGTCATCCGCCGTTCGAAGGTGGCCACGTCGATCCGGAGGTGGTCGGCCTGGAGCAGGTAGCCGCCGTCCACCGAGGCGATCCGCACCGGCGAGTGCCGTTCGCCCGGTGCGCAGAGGGCGCGCCGGGCCCCGTGCACCGCGGCCTTCACCGAGGTGACGCCGGCCGACGGGGGCAGGTGCGGCCACAGCGCCGAGCGGAGGGTGTCCCGGCTGACCGGTCGGCCCCGGTGCAGCAGCAGGTATTGCACGAGCGCCTGGGACTTGCCGGCCCGCCAGTTGGTGACGGGTCGGCCGTCGATGGTGATCCGAAATCCGCCGAGCAGTTCGGCGCTCGACGTGACTGCGATGTCTGACATAGTGTTCCACCACGCTCTGTCGTCCACTGGGCTGTGGGTGCCCTGCCGACCGTAAATAGCCTGCGCGGCGGAGGCCAAGGTGGCGCAGTAAATGTGGCCACGGAAGTGTCAATAGGTAGTAGGGGGTCTGCTACCTACGTCGTAGGCGTAAGTGAGTGGGTCGGGTGAACCGGGTAACGCGTTTCACCTCCACGATATTCACATGACCTACCACTCGGGAATTCGGTTCGACCGGTACACCCGGTCCGTCGGTGTCGTGCGGCCGTCGTCGGTGGCGGTCTTGGAAGGCTGCCGGCACGTGGTGGCGAGTTGGCGGGAGGCACGCCCCGTCGTCCAGGTCGTCTTCCAGCTTCGCTTCCTCGCGGGTGCGGCCGTGGCCGCACCGCAGGCGGTGCTGACCCGGCCCGGCTCGCTGCTGGCCGGCTCGTTCGCCTGGCTCTGCGCGACCTGGTTCGTGTACCTGCTGAACGGGCTCTCCGACCAGGTCGAGGACCGGCGTAACGGCTCGCCGCGACCGCTCGCCACCGGGGCGCTCCCGATCGGCGTGGCCCGGCGGATCGTGGTGGCCCTGGCCGGGCTCGCCCTCCTGTCGGCGGCGACGGTCTCGACGCGCCTGGTCGGGCTGGTGGCGCTGATGTTGGCCCTCGGCTGGCTCTACTCGGCCGGTCCCCGGCCGCAGAAGGGCAACATGTTCGGCTTCGTGCTGGTGGTGGTGTCGGGTGGGATCGTCACCTACCTGGCCGGCGCCGCCGCATCGGGCGGGCCGGTGGGCCCGGAGCTGGTCGTGCTGTCGGTCGCGATGTCGCTGTGGATGGCGCTGGGCGGCACCACCAAGGACCTCTCCGACGTGGCCGGTGACCGGGCGGCCGGCCGGCGCACCCTGCCGGTGCTGCTGGGCGACCGGGCCGCCCGCCGGTTGATGGCCGTCCTGGTGGTGGTGGCCGGCGGCGTGCTGCTGTCGGGCGCCCTGGTGGTGGCCCCGGTGCTGATCCTGCCGGCGGTGGTGCTGGCGATCGGCGCGACGGGGGTGGTCGGTTGCCTGCTCACCGGGGCCGGCGCCACCGGGCGTTGGCTCCAGCGCCGCCCCTACCGGCTCTTCATGGCCAGCCAGTACGCCGTGCACCTGAGCGTGCTGGGGTTCCTCCCCGCCTGACGGCGGTGTCGGAAGTGGACGGTTATCTTCGTCACTGCCCGCCAAGGGTCTACGCTCCGCTACAGGCACGCTACCGTGGTAGCCTCTGGCGAGACAGCGGGGGGGTCCGTGGCGAATCCGTACGCGATGCAGCCCGTGGCCGAGGCCGAACTGTCCTCGATGGCGCGCGAGATCGTCGAAGCGTTTCAGCAGTCACTGCATCAGCAGGAAAGTGACCTGGCCAGCGGTCCCGACGTCCTGGCGCAGCTCGCGGCACAGGTGCAGGCGGTGCTCAGTGACGTCGCGGCCCGGGTGTCCATGACGGAGGCGCCACCGATGGATCTGGTCGGCGAGGCCCGGTTGTTCGCCGTCGACATCGGTGCCGACCGGGCCCGGCGCGGCATCCACCCGGTCCAGTCGCTCCGCGCCGCGACCACGCTCTTCGAGGTGATGTTGCCGATCATCACGCGTGGCCTGCCGGCCGCGGACAGCGCCGGGGCGCTGCGGCTCAGCCGTGCGCTGCACGAGGCGATCATGGCGCGGGTCGCGCTGGCCTCGCTGTCGTACGTGGGCTTCCTGATGGAGAAGCTCCAGGCGTCCCGGCAGGAGGAGCGCACCCGGATCGCCCGCGAGCTGCACGACCGGGTGCTGCACGAGATGGGGCTCACCCTGCACCGGCTCGACCTGCACCGGCACTACGCCGACCGCGACCCGGAGCAGGCCCGCGCCAAGATCGACTCGGCCATCGAGTCGCTGGACGAGGCGGTCCGCACGGTGCGCGGCCTCTCCGCCGAGCTCCGTCGTTCCGTGGGCGAATACGGCCTGGAGCGCACCCTGCGCGGCTACCTGGAGGCCAACGTCCCGCCCGCGGTGCAGTTCTCGCTGGTGACCAACGGCGATCTCAAGGTCCTCCCGCCCGACGTGCTGGAGGAGCTCTACCTGATCCTGCGGGAGGCCGCCCGCAACGCGTTGCGGCACGCCGAGCCGAGCCGGCTGGACATCACGGTGGACGTGGGGGACAACGCGGTGGCCGCCATGGTGGTCGACGACGGGTGCGGCTTCGACACCACTGATCCGGAGCGCGCCCGGGGCGGCCTGCCGTCGATGTTCGAGCGGGCCCTGTTGCTGCACGGGCAGGTCGAAGTGATCAGCGCGCCCGGTCAGGGCACCCGCGTCGAGGTGCGGATCCCCTTCGCCGAGGCGGGCCTGTGACCGACGCGGATCGGCCCCAGATCCGGGTGTGCCTGGCCGACGACCACACCCTGCTGCGCGACGGCATCCGGGAGATGCTCTCCACCGAGCCGGAGTTCGCGGTGGTCGGTGAGGCGTCCTCCGGCCCGGAGGCGCTGGCCCTCGTGATGCGCCTGCGCCCGGACGTGCTGCTGCTCGACGTGGAGATGCCGGGTCCGGGCGCGGCGGCGGTGATCCGGCAGGCCCGGCGGGTGGCGCCGGAGACCCGGGTGATCGTGTTGACCATGCACGACGACCCGGACATGGTGCACGATCTGTTGGAGGCCGGTGCCGTGGCATACCTCCTCAAGACGATCCTGCGGGACGACCTGGTCGCCGCGGTGCGCTCGGTGGTCCGCCGGCCCACGCAGAGCGTCCTGCTGGCGGTCTCCCGCGAGACGGTGGAACGGCTGGACCGGCAGAAGCCGCGGACGAACGGCACGCCGTTGACCTCGCGGGAGCTGGAGGTCCTCCGGCTCACCGCGGAGGCGATGAGCAACGCGCAGATCGCCAGCCGGCTCTTCATCACCGAGGCGACGGTCAAGCGGCACCTCACCAACATCTACGCCAAGCTGCAGGCGGTGTCCCGGGTGGACGCGATCCGCAAGGCGACCGCCGCCCGGCTGATCAAGCCGATGGACGACCGGCCGAGCGCCCGCTGACGACCACGACACGCATCGTGAGGCATGACCGAGCCATGACCGGGGTCCCCTAGGTTGGTTCGGTCGGATGTCGTCGAGGTTTCGCCCGGTGTTCTCCCGGCCTCGCGCCGGCGGAATGTATGCCGGGCCAGTCTCCGGAACTGGGAGAGCCGCATGTCTCGGTGGAGGGAGTCCCGCTACTTTCAACTGGTGGTCAGCCAGGCCCGGGATTTCGCGGTCTGGCCCATCGGTCGACGGCCGCCCGCGGGGTGGCGGGTCGTGCCGTTCGCCGGCACCATCCAGGCCTGCGGCCGGCAGGTGGCGGAGCTGACCGGCGTGTCGCGGGCCGGCGACGCGGCACGCTCCCTCGCGACCGACGTCAGCCTCGTCGGCCTGCTCCGCAAGGCGGCGGGGGAGCAGCCCGATGCGCCGGCGCTGTGCGTCGGCGACCTGCGGCTGTCCTACCGGCGGTTGTGGGAGTCGATCGACGACGCCGCCGACCGGCTGGCCGCCGCCGGCGCCGGACCCGGCAGGCGGGTGGCCGTCGTCGGCGAGCGCGCCGAGGACCTGGTCGCCGCGGCGCTGGCGGTGCTGGCGGCCGGAGCCACCTGTGTCCTGTGCGTCGGCAGCCGCCCGGACGCGGCGGTGCGGGAGGCGCAGCCGGAGCTGGTGCTGACCCCGGCGGGAGCGGCTGCGCCCGACGGCTGGCCGGTGGTCCGGCAGCGCTGGCGCAGCGTGACCGGGGCGTTCTGGCAGGCCCATGGCCGCACCGGGCCGGCGATCGGCGCGCCGCCGGGAGAGGAGTCCGGACCGTCCCTGGTGGTGCCGCTGGCCGACGGCGCGGTGGGGGTGGTGTGGCGCGGTGCGCAGCTGAGCTGGTTGTCCGGGGCCTGCGGCCTGCCTCCGTCGGCCCACGGGGACCGGCTGAGCGTGCCGGCCTCGGCGGGCCCGCTGGTCGGCGTGGTGGCGGCGACCCGCGCGCTGCTGACCGGCGCGGAGCTGCTCCTGCCGGCGGCGCAGGCGCCGGGAACGGGCGGCTGGGGTGACGACACGGCGGGGCCGGCACGGTGGTCGCTGCACATCGACCGCAGCACCGGCCCGGCCGAGAGGACGGAACTGTTCGGCTTCGCCGAGACCTCGATGATGGCGGCGGTCGCGCCGGAGGGCGAGGTGTTGACGCCGCTGCCGCAGCACCGGTGGCACGTCCTCGACCCCGGCTTCGGGCCGGTGCCGACGGGGGAGGTCGGGGAGCTGTTCCTGGGCGGCCCCATGCTGGCCGTCGGGTACCTCGACCGGCCGGACCTGACCCTGGCCCGGTTCCTGCCCGATCCGCTGGGCGGGCCCGACGGCAGCCGGATGTTCCGGACCGGGTGTCGGGCGCGGTGTCTGCCGGGCGGCGGGTTCGTGCTCGTCGACGGGGAGGACTGAGCGCGGGTCGACCGGCCGCAACCCGCCGGACATGGCATTGACATATCTCACTCGATGGCTCTAGGGTCTTGCCGAATCGGTTCGACGCCAGCGGACGGTCCGGGTTGCGTCCGGCTCCGCGCGGTGCGGATGCCGTCGACGATTCGAAGACCACCTGGTCCTGCCTGGGCAGCGAGACCGGAGATGGAGCCTGCGGACGCGGAGCCGGGCACCGCGGGCACGTCGTGCGCCTCTCCCGCGTTCCCCCAGTGGTGGGCGTGATCGGGAGCGGCAGTCGTGGCGTCAGGGGGATCGCCGTGGCCCCCGCACCCGAAGCAGTCCGAGCCGAGTGGCAGGAGCCCATCGATGGCGAAGCGCAGACCAATTCTCGGAACCATCGCGGCGGCGGCGATCCTCGTCGCCGGCGTGAGCGCGACGGCGCTGGCCGGAGGCCTGAGCGGAACCGCCTCGGCCGCGGGCGTCGGGGCGGCCGCAGCGACCGCGGGGTGCGGCAAGGCGCCCACGTTGACCAGCGGCCAGCGGTCCATCCAGAGCAGCGGCCAGAACCGCAGCTTCATCCTGCGGATCCCCGACAACTACGACCGGAACCACCCCTACCGGTTGATCTTCGGCTTCCACTGGAACGGCGGCACCGCCAACGACGTGGACTCCGGCGGGACGGACGGGGCGGCCTGGTCCTACTACGGGCTGCGCCAGCAGGCGAACAACAGCACGATCTTCGTCGCGCCCCAGGGCAACGGCAACGGCTGGGCCAATCCCGGCGGCCAGGACGTCACCTTCGTCGACGACATGATCAGGCAGATCGAGGCGGACCTGTGCGTCGACACGACGCAGCTGTTCGCGCTCGGCTTCAGCTACGGCGGAGGCATGAGCTACTCGCTGGCCTGCTCCCGGGCGACCGTCTTCCGCGCCGTCGCGGTCTACTCGGGCGGGCAGCTCAGCGGCTGTAGCGGCGGCACCCAGCCGATCGCGTACATGGGGATCCACGGCATCGGGGACCCGGTGCTCAACGTCTCCGCCGGCCGGTCCCTGCGCGACACGTTCGTGCGCAACAACGGGTGCACGGCGCAGAGCCCGCCCGAGCCGAGGGCGGGCAGCCTGACCCACATCACCACCACCTACTCCGGCTGCCGGTCCGGCTATCCGGTGGTGTGGGCCGCGTTCGACGGCGGTCACACCCCCGGCCCCGTGGACGGCGGCGGCGACAGCGGGGTCCGGACCTGGACCAAGGGCGAGGTGTGGCGGTTCTTCACCCAGTTCGACGGCACGGGCCCGAGCCCGTCGCCCACCGTCAGCCCGACCACGCCGCCGCCGGGCGGCACCACGCCCGTCCGCAACTCCGCCGCCGGCCGGTGCCTGGACGTCAACGGCGCCTCGCAGACCAACGGCGCCGCGGCGATCATCTGGGACTGCCACGGCCAGAGCAACCAGGCCTGGACCTCGACCGCGGCGCAGGAGCTGCGGGTCTTCGGCGGCAAGTGCCTCGACGTCAACGGCGGCGGCACCGCGAACGGCAGCTCGGTGATCATCTGGGACTGCAACGGCCAGTCCAACCAGCGGTGGCGGTTCAACGCCGACGGCACGATCACCGCCGTCGGTTCGGGCCGGTGCCTGGACCTGGTCAGCGGCGGCACGGCCAACGGAACGCGCACCCAGATCTGGGACTGCACCGGGGCGGCCAGTCAGCGGTGGAGCCGCAGCTGAGTCGCTGAACGTCGCGGACGAAACGGTGGATCCGGCGGGGCCCCGGCAGGCTATACATTGACGATAGTCGATTCATAAGGTCAACTTGTCGACGTGGTGGGCCGCTGGCGGCCTGCCGGGGCAACGCCGCCTCCGCCGTACAGGAACGACGTTTTGTGGGGAGAGCAGGACATGGACGGACATCAGGACGGCCGCCGGTGGGCGCGATGGGGGCGGGCGGCGCGGACAGCCGCCGCGGCGGCGGCGGCAGCCATCGGGATCGCGGCGCTCGCCGTCGGAGTCACGGCGGGCCCGGCCACCGCGGGCACGGGCTCCGCCGAGCGCGGATCGCCGAGCGCCGCGCTCGCCGCCGCGCCGGTGGCCCGGGTGGCCGCGGGTAACGCGCACACCTGCGCGATCCCCGCCGACGGGACGGTGTGGTGCTGGGGCGACAACCTCAGCGGCCAGCTCGGCGACGGGACCACCACGAACCGCACCACCCCGGTCCAGGTCGGTGCGGCCACCACCTGGGCGCGCATCGACGCCGGCACCAGCAGCACGTGCGGGGTGCGCACGGACGGGACGCTGTGGTGCTGGGGCGGCAACTCCAACGGGCAGCTCGGCGACGGGACCTCCACGAAGCGCACCACCCCGGTGCGGGTCGGTGACGCCACCGACTGGGCCAACGTCAGCGTCGCCGCCAACCACACCTGCGGCGTCCGGACCAGCGGCACCCTGTGGTGCTGGGGCCTGAACCGCAACACGCAACTGGGCACCGGTTCGTCCCCCTACTGGACGACCACCCCGTTGCAGGTCGGCACGGCGACCACCTGGGCGAGCGTCTCCACCGGATACGCGCACACCTGCGCCGTGCGCACCGACCGGACCCTGTGGTGCTGGGGCGACAGCACGGACGGCCAGCTCGGCCTCGGCATCCTCAGCTATCGGTCGACGCCGACGCAGGTGGGGACCGCGACCAGTTGGGCCGGCGTGACGACCGGCTACGCGCACACCTGCGCGGTCCGCACCGACGGGACCCTGTGGTGCTGGGGCGAGAACGGGTACGGCCAGCTCGGCGGCGGCACCGGTTTCCAGACCACTCCGGTCCAGGTCGGCACCGCCGCCACGTGGGCCAGGGTCGACGCCGGCGTCGACACGTCGTGCGCGGCCCGCACCGACGGCAGCCTGTGGTGCTGGGGCAACAACAACTCCGGGCAGGTCGGCGACGGCACCACCACCCACCGCAACACCCCGACCCGGATCGGCACCCTCACCACCTGGACGGACGGCTTCGCCGTGACCTACCACGGCTGCGCGATCCGCACCGACGGCGGCCTGTGGTGCTGGGGCAACAACATCTCCGGGCAGGTGGGCGACGGCACTACCGTCAACCGGTCGACCCCGGCGCAGGTGGTCGTGCCGGCCTGACCGGAAGTCCCGTTCTTCTCCGCCGCGCGGGCCCTGGTCCGGGTGGCGTACCGGCGGAAAGGCCCTGGCCTGGGGTGTGAATCACCAGGCCAGGGCCTTCTTCTGTTCCCCCGAACCGGCAGGGCATTCGCCGGTGCCATTCGCGCCCACCGGGGGGACGGCTGACAGGAGCAGTCGTCGGCGGTACGCTGTGGGCGCTCGGAATCCGAGCGGCATATCCAATTCTGTCATTCAGCCGGATTTCTGTCGGACTTCCGGCAGTGATGCCGTCGACCGTTTACCGCGACCGCGTTCGCGATCCCTCCGATTACGGTGAGTGTCGCTTTAGTTGTGTCCGGTAATCGTCAATGCATCGTGACGGAGAGATTGTGTTGGGAGAGAGGGCATTGATGCATCGGCCCAGAATGTCTAGATGGCGAATGTTCTCCGCCGTCGCGCTCGGCGTCCTGCCGGTCCTTGCCGCCGCGCCGTCCGTCGCGGCGGTTCCCGGGGAGGCGGAGCGGCTGCCGCAGGCGTCGACGACCTTTGAGCACGAGTTGCTCGGAAAGGCCGTTCCCGACGAATGTTTCGCCGGCATCGGACAGCCCTATCCCGCCGGGCCGCCGTGCGCGCAGGGGCAGGCCAAGGTCAACCAGGCGTACGTATGGTCGCTCGCCCAGGCGAACAATCGCCTCTGGTTCGGCACCGGAGCAAATGTTAACTGCATCGTAACGGGGTCGACGCTCTCCCTGCCGAACCCGCGGCTGAACGACGACTATGTCTGCGAGTTCGCGAGCAGTCAGATTGTCGTACAGAATCCGACCATGCCGACAAACGTGGGCGATCACCGGCAGCCCCGGGTGTACGTATACGACCTGGCCTCCAAAGTGCAGACGGAGAAGACCAGCGTCATCACGAACGCGTCGGCCGACGACGCGTCCCGGCTGAAGAGGACGCTGGGCCTGCGGGCCGGCGGAACGCACCAGGGTGTCGTCCTGCTCGCCGGGCCGGCCCTCGGCCAGACGGTCAACATGTTCGCGTTCGACACGGCGACCGGCGATTACCTCGGGTCGGCCAACTTCACCAAGTACGGCAACATCCGCCACTTCCTCGTGGCCGGCGACGTCCTCTACGCGGGCGTCGGGGTCGGCGCCAACGGCCGTGACGGCGGGTACATGCTGCGCTGGGCCGGCGACCGGACCAACCCGTTCAACTTCGTCGAGGTCGGCAAGCTGCCCGCCCAGATCGCCGACCTGACGGAGCACGACGGCCGGGTCTTCGTCAGCACCTGGTCGGCGGCGACCGGCGGCTCGCTCGCCGCGCGTTCGACGGCCCGCACCGGCTGGGGCCGTCCCGGCGTCACGCCGGCCGACGAGCCCAACCCCGCCGTCGCCGGCGTCTGGATGAGCCCGCCGCTGGCCGACGGCGCGCCCGGCCTGACGGAGGAGGACACCGTCGGCTGGAAGCAGGTCTGGAGCGCGGCGTCCTACGAGCCGGACCCGGTCATCGCCGGCACGTACGGCCTCGGTGCGCTGATGTCCTACCAGGGCTACCTCTACTGGGGGACGATGCACGTCCCGATGAAGTCGACGAGCGTGGTCGCCGACCTGTACCCGCCGGCCGACGAGACCGCGGCGCGGACGATGCTGGAGAACACCCAGCGCCCGGTGAGCATCTTCCGGGGCAAGCGGTTCGACACCGACCGGGAGAAGGTGGAGCTGCTCTACGGGGAGCGGGTGCTGCCGGCGTACGACCCGACGGCGAACGAGGGCGCGGGCGCCTGGAAGTGGACCCCCACCGGCTACAAGCCGAAGTACGGCCACAGCGGGTTCGGCAACGTCTACACCAACTACACCTGGACCATGGCCGTCGCCGGCGGCCGGCTCTTCGTCGGCACGATGGACTGGAGCTACCTCGCGAAGGACCTGCTGCCCGAGGCCGCGCGGCAGATGGGCTTCGCCAACGCGGCGCGCGGGCTGAGCGACGACCTGGACCCGATCGAGATCGACCCCGAGCTCTACGGCGGCGACCTGTACGTGTTCGAGTCGAGCCTGCGGCCCGCCACCGCGGTCGACACGAAGGGGATGGGCAACTACCTCAACTACGGCTTCCGCACCATGGTCGCCGACGGCTCGACCCTGTACCTCGGGATGGCCAACCCGATGAACCTGCGTACCGACCCGACCGACGACGTTCCGGAGGGCGGCTGGGAGCTGATCAAGCTCACCCCCACCGGACACTGAGCGGCAGCGGTGGGGCCGCCCGGCGCGTCCGGGCGGCCCCACCGGCTCTCGTCCGGGGGCGGCCCCGGTAATCAGAAGAGGGTGAGGGGCTCGACCGGCACCGGCTCGGGCAGCGCCCCGAGGCCGGGCACCCGGGCGCGCACCTCGTCGTGGAACCGGCGGGCGAGCGCCGGCGCGTCGGCGTTGTCCGGGGTGTGCACGAACACGGTGGGCGAGCGGCCCTCGCGCAGCCAGTCGGCGACCACGTCGACCCAGCGCCGCCAGCCCTCGACCGTCCGCCCGGGGTCGTCGCGGCCGAGGTACCGGACGATCGGCCGGTCGGTCAGCGCGCGGGTCCGCAGCGGCAGGCGCGGCTTCCGCGTCCACGCCTCCCGCTCCGCGTCGCTGGTCGGCGGGCTCGCGAAGAACGCGGTGGTGTCGAACGGGATCCACTCGGCGTCGGTGCCGGCGAGCGCCTCCTCGAGCAGCCGCGCCGCGTGGGCGTCGGCGAAGAACGCGGGATGACGCACCTCCACGGCCTGCCGGTGGGCCGCCGGGAGCCGCCGCAGGAAACGGGCCAGCGCGGGCACGTCGGCGGGGGCGAACGAGCCCGGCAACTGGACCCAGAGCGCGTGGGCCCGGGGCCCGAGCGGCTCGATCGCGTCGAGGAACGCGCGGAGTTCGGCGTCGGCGTCGGCGAGGCGGCGGTCGTGGGTGACGAGCCGGGGCAGCTTGACCACGAACCGGAAGTCCGGCTCGGTCTGCCGCGCCCACGACGCCACGGTGTCCCGGCTCGGCGTCGCGTAGAACGTCGTGTTCCCCTCGACCGCGTCGCACCAGCCGGCGTAGTGCCGCAGGCGCTCCTGGGCGGGCGACGGGTGCGCCAGGAAGCGCCCCTGCCACGACCGGTGCGCCCACATCGCGCATCCCACGTGCAGCCGCATGGGCCGACCCTATCCGGGCGCGCCGGGCCGGGGTCCGCCCCGGGTGGCACGGCTCCCCGGACCGGCGGCGGTGGTGTCGAACGTGGAGCCCCGATCGTCAACCTGGGGTTGACGATCGGGGCTGCGTCAACTTATGGTTGACGTATGACGGAATACGCCCAGCTTCCCAATCCGGTCCGGCTCGACGACCTCATCGCGGGAATCAAGAAGGCCCGCCCCGACGTGCTCGACCAGCTCGCCGACGCGGTCGTGGCCGCCGACCACCTCGGCGACGTCGCCGACCACCTCATCGGCCACTTCGTCGACCAGGCCCGCCGCTCCGGCGCGTCCTGGACGGAGATCGGCCGCAGCATGGGGGTCAGCAAGCAGGCCGCCCAGAAACGCTCCGCCGCCAAGGCGGAGACCGCCGCCACGCTCGACCCGAGCGCCGGGTTCGGCCGGTTCACCCCGCGCGCCCGCAACGTGGTGCTGGCCGCGCAGGAGGAGGCGCGGGCGGCGGGCCACGCCGAGATCAACCCGGGGCACGTCGTGCTCGGCCTGCTCGCCGAGCCGGAGGGGCTGGCCGCCGCGCTGATCGTGGCCCGGGGCGTACCCCTGGAGCGGGTCCGGGAGGCCGCCACCGCGGCCCTGCCGGCGAAGGCCGACCGGGTCCCGGAGCTGATCCCCTTCGACGCGCGGGCCAAGAAGGTCCTGGAGCTGACGTTCCGGGAGGCCCTGCGCATGGGGCACAACTACGTCGGCACCGAGCACATCCTGCTCGCCCTGCTGGAGGAGGAGGGCGGCGACGGCGTGCTCGGCGGGCTCGGCCTGGAGAAGGACGCCCTGGAGTCCGCCGTGGAGGGCGCGCTGGCCGAGCTCGCCCGCAAGCGGGCCTGAACCGCGTCGGGCACGCGCCACGGGGGCGCGTGCCCGACGTCGGGACGGCGGTCAGTCGGCGGCGGGGAACCCGTAGCGGGCCGCGTGCTCCGGGTCGGCCGGGTCGACCTGCCGGATGCCGGCGTCGGCGAGCCGCTTGTTCACCTCGTCGAGCTGCTCCCGGACCAGCCGGGCCTCCTCCTCGGTGACCCGCCCCCGGTGCGGCTTGCCGGCGTGCTCGATGGTGCCGTAGTCGACCTTCTCGGCGCCCTTGCGCGCCTTCGGGGGCCGCACCCGCTCGGCGGTCTTCAGCAACTGGGCCATCGGCACGTCGGTGGCCATCGCGTCGAACTCGCTGGCCGTCAGCACCACCCGGCGGGGCTCGCCGCCGCCGTGCCGGTCGTGGACCTCGACCACCACGACGTCCAGGGCCGCGTCGTCGATGCTCTCCACCTCGGTCGCGGTGGCGTCCAGCTGCACGGGCCCCGCGACCAGGTCGGGGTGCTCCAGCACCACGACGCGGACCACCTCGTCGTCCGGCTGCAGAACGGTGCCGCTGAAGTCGGAGACGTGGATCGTCTTCTTGCCCATGCGCGGAGCTTCTCCTGTCGGTGACCGGTTGTCGGACCAGAAGAAATTACCCGACAGGTGTGCGAAAGGGCGGGCTGGACCGGACGGGTGTGTCGCGCGGCGGCGGCCGGTCGGCACGCGGGGCCGAGGGCCGCAGGACGCCGCCTACGATCACCGGGTGGACACCCCGGTCGCCGCCCCGCCGCCCCGGACCGAGGCCGAGGCGCTCGCCGTGCAGGACCGGCTGCGGCCGTTGGTGGACCTCACCGGGCCGGGGCCCGCCGCGCCCGCGACCGTGGCCGGGCTCGACGTCGCGTACGCCGAGAGCGGCGACCGGCTCGCGGCGGCCGTCACCGTGCTGGACGCCCGGACGTTGGCCGTGGTGGACCAGGCGGTGAGCGTGGGCCGGCCCGCCTTCCCGTACGTCCCCGGGCTGTTCGCCTTCCGGGAGCTGCCCGCCCTGCTGGCGGCGTTGGAGCTGCTGACCGTCCGCCCGGAGCTGCTGGTCTGCGACGGGCACGGGCTGGCCCACCCGCGCCGGTTCGGGCTCGCCTGCCACCTGGGCGTGGTGACCGGCCTGCCGGCGATCGGGGTCGGCAAGACGCCGCTGGTGGGCCGCTGGGAGCCGCCGGCCGCCGCGCGTGGCGCCTGGTCCCCGCTGTGCGATGGCGGGGAGGTGGTGGGCCGCGTGCTGCGCACCCGGGACGGCGTGAAGCCGGTCTTCGTCAGCGTCGGGCACCGGATGGGGCTGGAGAACGCGTGCGCCCGGGTGCTCGCGCTGACGCCGCGTTACCGGCTGCCCGAGACCACCCGCGCCGCCGACCGGCTCTGCCGCGCCGCGCTCGCGGGCCGCGGCACGGGGTGAGTCGGCCGTCGCCGCGCGGGGTCGGCCCCGCGCCAGGTCACGCCGGGTCGACCCGGGTCGGCAGCGCCTCGAAGTAGGGCTTCATCGCCGGGTGGTAGTCGTCGAAGCTCGGCGCGGGCCGCCCGTCCCGCGCCGCCGCCAGCATGTCGAGGTAGTACTCCCAGCCGGGGCCCAGATCGCCGATCCCGTCGGTGGTGGCGAGGTGCTGGACCAGCCGGAGCTCGGTCCGGCCGGCGGAGTGCGACAGCAGCAGCTCGATCCGCCAGCCGCCGGGCCCGTCGGTCGTCGACAGGGCGAGCCGCCGGGGCGGCTCGCACGCGTCGATCCGCAGGTCGAACCAGGGCTCCTGGTCCTCGTGGGCCATCTGCACCCGGATCACCCGGCCGGGGGCGGCCTCGCCCTCCCACGGCCCGAACCACCGGGCGGTACGGTCGGATTCGGTCACGCTGGCCCACACGTCCTCGACGGGTGCCCGGAACGTACGGCTGACGACGAGATCGTGGCCGCCGGGGACCGGGCAGAGCCGGCCGGTGGGTGGGCTGTTCATGCTGTCCTCTCCCGTGGGTGATCCGGCGCGTCGCGCCGGCGGCGCTCGCGACGGGTGCGATGGACTTCGGTCTCCAGCGCGTCGAGACGGCGCTCCCAACCGGCGGCGGTGGTGACCTGACGGGCGGTGGTGACCTGACCGGCGGTGGTGACCTGACCGGCGGTGGTGAACTGGCCCGCGGCGGTGAACTGGCCGAGCCACTCTACGAGCTCGCCGAACCGCGACGCGTCGAGCTCGTAGAGGCGTCGACGGCCGACGAGCGTGTCGCGCACCAGCCCGCTCTCGCGCAGCACCCGCAGGTGCCGGCTGACGGCGGGCCGGCTGATGACGAACCGGTCGGCGATCTGCCCCGCGGCGAGCCGCCGGCCGCGCAGCATCACCAGGATGTCGCGCCGCACCGGATCGGCGATCGCCGCCGCCACCTCGTCCACCGGTAAAGGGTAACCAACATGTTACGCGTCCGGCAAGGCGCCCGCGCCCCGCCCGCCCGTCTCCGCCCGCCGCCCCGCCCGCCGGGCCGGGGCCGGGTGAGAAGGGGACCCTTCTCTACCGCAGGCGTTAACAAGGGGCCCCTCCTTTCCGCGCCGCGCCGCGATCGGTGGCCGGTAGTAACCTGACCCGCGGACCCGGACGGGAGAAACGGCGGTGATCATGGCGCTACGTCGGCACGCGACGCGGCTCGCGGCGGTGTGCGTGATGCTGGGCGGCCTGGTGGCCGCCGGGGCGTCGCCGGCCCTGGCCGAGGGCGACTCGGTGCGGGTGCGCGCCACCGACAGCTTCCGGCCGGGCGGCTCGCCCGGCGCGGTCAACGTCGAGGTGCGCAAGCGCACCGAGGGCTGCGTGGTGCTGCGCACCGGGCTGGGCCTGAGCCTCGCCGGTCTCGCCGCCAACCAGGTCACCGCGCAGGTGAGCCTCGGGGGCCGCTGGGTCCCGGTGCCGGTCTCCGGCGGTGGGGGAGCGGTCACTACGGGCCGGTCCGCCCCGACGAACCCGACCCTGTGCAAGGGCAAGGGCGTCACGATGCGCTACCGGCTGACGTTCGCGGCGGGGGCGCCGGGCGGCCGGCTCACGGTGGTCGGCGAGGCGGTCGACGGGCGGGGCCGGGCCATCGGCCGGGGGGCCGTCGCGTCCCGGGTGGTCGGGCCGCAGGCGGCGACGCCGTCGCCCACCCCGAGCCGCAGCCCGTCGCGGTCGCCGAGCCCCAGCCCGAGCCCGACGGCGGAGCCCACGACCGACGCCCCGACGGCCGGGGAGCCGACCCTGGCCGCCGTCGCCGCCGAGGCCGGCGGGGCCGGCACCGTGGCCGCGGCCGAGGAGGGCTCCGGCGGGCTGTCCTGGATCATGCTCTTCGGCGTGGGCCTGGTCGTGCTGGGCGTCGGCCTGATCGTGCTGCTGGTGCGCCGGTCGCGGGCCGACCGGGAGCCGGCCGACGACGCCGACGCCCTCCCCGGCGTCCCGTTGCCGCGCAGTCCCGGCGGCACCACCTACCGGTCGGCCACGCCCGCGACGCCCGCGCCGGGCCGGACGCCACCGACCCCCGGGGTGTACGGCCGACCGGCCGCGCCGCCGTCCGGCGGGGTCTACGGCTCGCCGGCCGCGCCGCCGCCCACCGGCGGGGTCTACGGCGGCGCGCCGTCACCCGCCGGGGGCGACGCGGCGGGGCCGGGCGAGCCGCCCGCGCCGGCCGGTGGGGGCGACGCGACGACGATCATGCCGCGCCTGCCCGGCTGAGGCCGGCCGCCCCCGGGTGCTCCGATACGCTCAGGCCGTTGGCGACCTGCGGCGAAGGAGCGAAGCGCGTGTCTGATCTGTCCCGGATCGTGAAGGCGTACGACGTCCGTGGGACGGTGCCGGACCAATGGGACGAACGCGTCGCCGAGGCGCTCGGGGCCGCCTTCGGGCAGGTGCTCGCCGCCGCCGGGGAGCCCGGCGACGCCGTGGTGATCGCGCACGACATGCGGGCCAGCGGGCCGGGCCTGGCGGAGGCGTTCGCCGCGGGCGTCCGGGCCGAGGGGCGCTCGGTGATCGAGCTGGGGCTGGCCTCCACCGACATGCTCTACTACGCCTCCGGCACCCTCGGGCTGCCCGGGGCGATGTTCACCGCCAGCCACAACCCGGCGCAGTACAACGGGATCAAGATGTGCCGGGCCGGCGCCCGCCCGATCGGCCAGGACAGCGGGCTGGCCGAGATCCGGGACCGGGCGCAGGCCCTGCTCGACTCCGGGGCCGCCCGGCCGGCCGGCGCGCCGACCCGGCCGACGCAGCGGCGCGACCTGCGCCCGGAATACGCGGCCCACCTGCGCAAGCTGGTCGACCTGGCCGGCATCCGGCCGCTGAAGGTCGTGGTCGACGCGGGCAACGGGATGGGCGGCTGGACGGTGCCCAGCGTCCTCGGCGACGCCGTGCTGCCCGCGCTGCCGCTGGAGATCGTGCCGCTCTACTTCGAGCTCGACGGCACCTTCCCCAACCACGAGGCCAACCCGCTGGACCCGGCCAACCTGGTCGACCTCCAGCGGGCCGTCCGCGCGCACGACGCCGACCTGGGCCTGGCGTTCGACGGCGACGCCGACCGCTGCTTCGTGGTCGACGAGCGCGGCGAGCCGGTCTCCCCGTCGGCGATCACCGCCCTGGTGGCGGTCCGCGAGCTGGCCAAGCACCCCGGCTCCACGGTGATCCACAACCCGATCACCTCGCGCGCCGTCCCGGAGATCATCCGCGAGCACGGCGGCGAGCCGGTGGTGACCCGGGTCGGCCACTCGTTCATCAAGGCCGAGATGGCCCGCACCAACGCCGTCTTCGGCGGCGAGCACTCCGCCCACTACTACTTCCGCGAGTTCTGGTTCGCCGACACCGGCATGCTGGCCGCCATGCACGCGCTCGCGGCGCTCGGCGGGCAGGCCCTGCCCCTGTCCGAGCTGGCCCGCGAGTACGAGCGCTACGTCGCCTCGGGCGAGATCAACTCCACGGTCGCTGACCAGGCGGAGAGCATCGCCCAGGTGCGGGCCGCGTACCCGGAGGCGGCGGTCGACGAGCTGGACGGGCTGACCCTGAGCTTCCCCGACGGCGCCTGGTTCAATCTGCGCGCCAGCAACACCGAGCCGCTGCTGCGGCTGAACGTCGAGGCACCGACCGAGGAACGGATGATCTCCCTCCGCGACGAGGTGCTCGACCGGGTTCGCCGATAAGATCCCCTGCGCCGGCCGGCACCGCCGACCGCCGCCTACGCACCCGTGGAAGGAGCCGCACCGTGGCCCTGGACCCGCAGTTGCTCGAGATCCTCGCCTGTCCGGACACACACCACGCCCCGCTCGACTACGACGCGGGGGCGCAGACGCTGACCTGCACCGAGTGCGGGCGGATCTTCGAGGTGCGCGACGACGTGCCGGTGCTGCTGCTCGACGAGGCGCGCGGCGGACCCGCGCAGCAGTCGTGATGGAGGGGACGGCCGGGGTCAGCGGGCACCGGCACGCCGACGAGGCTCTGCTCGACAACCCGGACGCCCTCGCCGAGCACGACCCGGGCGGCATGCTGCGGTTCATGGCCTCGGCCGGGGCGCAGGTGCGGGAGTCCGCCGCCCTGGCGGCGGAGGCCAACCTCACCGTGCTCGCCGACGAGGGTCGCCCCCGGGCGGTCGTCATCGCCGGCATCGGCACCGCCGGACGTACCGGGGACGTGCTGGCCACGGTCGCCGGGCCGCGCTGCCCGGTCCCGGTCATCCCGCACCGCAGCGCCGGCGTGCCCGGCTGGGTGGGCGCGGCCGACGTGGTGATCGCGGTCAGCGCCTCCGGCCGCAGCCCGGAGGCGCTCGGCGCGGCCGAGGCCGCCCACCGCCGGGGGGCCCGCCTGGTCGCCGTCGGCGCGCCCGACTCGCAGTTGCAGTCGGTGGCCGAGCGGGCCCGAGCGCCGTTCATCCCGGTGCCCCGCCGCGCCCCGGCCCGGGCCAGCCTGTGGGCGCTCACCGTGCCGGTTCTGCTCGCCGCCCGTACGCTCGGGCTCGTGAAGGTCAACGAGGCGGATCTCGCGGAGACGGCGGCGCGGCTCGACGCCGACGCCGACCGCTGCCGTGCCACGGCCGAGTCCTTCGTCAACCCGGCGAAGTCGCTGGCCCTGGGGCTGGCCGGCTCGGTGCCGATCGTGTGGGGCTCGTCGCCGCTGGCGACCGTCGCGGCCCGCCGGTTCGGCGACACCCTGTCGGCCAACGCCCGCTACCCGGTGGTCAGCGGGGCGCTCGGCGAGGCCGGGCGGGGCCGCGTCGGCCTGCTCGACGGCGTGTTCGGCGGGCTGGCCGAGGGGGAGCGGGACATCTTCGCCGACCCGGGCGAGTCCGCCGACGGCGGCACCCGGCTGCGGCTGGTGCTGCTGCGCGACGGCGGGCTCAACGCCGAGGACGACGCCGACGAGCCGCTGGCGGTCGAGGAGCGGCGGGCCGACGCCGTGCAGACGCTCGCCGAGCGGCGCGGGGTCCGCTGCGACGTGGTGACGGCCGAGGGCGGCTCCGCGCTGGAGCGGCTCGCCTCGCTGGTGGCGGTGCCCGACTTCGCCTCCGTCTACCTCGCCCTGGCACACGGGCTGGACCCGATGGCGGTTCCGGCCATCACCGAGATGAAGGAGCTGGCAAACCAGTGAGCACGTGCGGCATCGAACGGGGAGCGGTGTGAGCGCCAACGGCGGTACGAAGGCGATCGTCGCGGCCCTGCTGGCCAACGTCGGCATCGCGGTCACGAAGTTCATCGCGTTCCTGTTGACGGGCTCCTCGTCGATGCTCGCCGAGTCGATCCACTCGGTGGCCGACTCGGGAAACCAGGGCCTGCTGCTGCTCGGCGGCCGGCGGGCCAAGCGCGAGGCCACCCCGCAGCACCCGTTCGGCTACGGCCGGGAGCGCTACGTCTACGCGTTCATCGTGGCCATCGTGCTGTTCAGCCTCGGCGGCCTGTTCGCGCTCTACGAGGCGTGGCACAAGGCGGCCGACCCGCACCCGATCGAGAGCTGGCAGTGGGTGCCGGTCGTCGTGCTGGTGGCGGCGATCGTGATGGAGGGCTTCTCCTTCCGCACGGCGATCGTGGAGTCGAACCTCATCCGGGGCAACCAGTCCTGGGTGCGGTTCATCCGCCGGGCCAAGGCCCCCGAGCTGCCGGTGGTGCTGCTGGAGGACTTCGGCGCGCTGGTCGGTCTGGTCTTCGCCCTGTTCGGCGTCGGGATGACCCTGATCACCGGCAACGGCATGTGGGACGCGGCCGGCACGGCGATGATCGGCGTCCTGCTGGTGGTCATCGCGGTCGTCCTGGCGATCGAGACCAAGAGCCTGCTGCTCGGCGAGGGCGCGGAGCCGACCGACGTGGCGACCATCGAACGGGCCGTCACCGACGGCCCGGAGGTGGAGCGGATCATCCACATGAAGACGCTCTACCTGGGCCCGGAGGAGCTGCTGGTGGCCGCGAAGATCGCGGTGCCGGCGTGCGAGAGCGCCGAGGAGCTGGCCCGGGGGATCAACGCCGTCGAGGCGCGGATCCGCGCGGCCGTCCCGGTCGCCCGGGTGATCTACCTGGAGCCGGACATCTGGTCCGCCACCGCGCAGCGGGCCGGCACCGGCGCCGCCGCGCAGACCGCCGTCGCCACGCCGGAGGCCGTCGCGCCGCAGGCGGCGGTGGCCGGCGCGGACGAATCGCACGCCGGAGGCTGACCATGGAGCCGCTGCACGGTCCGATCCGGGACTACGCCTGGGGTTCGCGCTCGGCGATCGCCGGGTTGCAGGGGCGGCCTGTGCCCAGCCCCGGGCCGGAGGCGGAGCTGTGGCTGGGCGCCCACCCGGGCGCGCCGGCCAGCGTGCAGCGCGACGGCGAGCCGGTGAGCCTGCTCGACGTGCTGGCCGCCGAGCCGGGGCGCTGGCTCGGCGAGCGGTCGGTGCGGCGGTTCGGCCCCCGGCTGCCGTTCCTGCTCAAGGTGCTCGCCGCCGACGCCCCGCTGAGCCTGCAGGCGCACCCCGACGCGGAGCAGGCCCGCGCCGGGTACGCGGCCGACGCGGCGCGGCCGGCGGGGGAGCGCAACTACGCCGACCCGCACCACAAGCCCGAGCTGCTCGTCGCGCTCACGCCGTTCGCGGCGCTGTGCGGCTTCCGCGACCCGGCGGTGTCGGCGGCGGCGCTGGCCGCGTTCGGCGTGCGGGCGCTGGAACCGGTGGTGGCGGCGCTGCGCGAGGGCACGGCGGGGCTGCGGGAGGCCGTCCGGCTGCTGCTGAGCTGGCCGGAGGCCGAGCGGGCGGGGCTGGTGGGGGCCGTGCTGGCGGCGGAGGCCGCGGGGCCGGACGCGGCGCTGGCGCGGGCCCTGGGCACCCGGTATCCGGGCGACCCGGGGGTGCTGGTGGCGCTGCTGCTGCACCACGTGCGGCTCGCGCCGGGGGAGGCGATCTGGATGCCGGCCGGCAACCTGCACGCCTACCTGCGGGGCACCGGTATGGAGATCATGGCGGCCAGCGACAACGTGCTGCGGGGCGGTCTGACCCCGAAGCGGGTGGACGTCGACGAGCTGCTGCGGGTGCTGCGCTTCGAGGTGCTCGACGACCCGCTGGTGGCCCCGGAGCAGGTGGCGCCCCAGGTGGTGCGCTGGCCGGTGCCGGTCGACGACTTCGCGCTGCACCGGGCGGTGCTGGCCGGCGCGCCGGTGCGGCTCGCGGTGCCGGGCCCCCGCGTGGTGTTCTGCCGCGCCGGGAAGGTCCTGGCCGACGACGGGACGGGCGCGGTGGCCCTCGCGCCGGGGCAGGCCGCGGTCGGTCCCGCCGACGCGGGCCCGCTCGTCCTCGACGGCGAGGGCGAGGCGTACGTGGCGACCAGCGGGTTGGACCGGGACGCCCTCGGGTCCCGCTAAAGCCGGGCTTGGGTTCCGCTTGGACCGGCGTGTTTTCCGCTCGTTCGACCTGCCCGTGCGGGGCGGCCGAGGTGGCCGGTGGGTGGGGACCGGGCGGGCGGAGCCGGCCGACACAAATCGGGAATTCCCGAAATAGCTTGACGGCGTGCTGGCCCGGTGTAACTTTCTAAGTGCGCAGCGTCACCGCGACGAAGGTCCGGTGGCGCGCGGGGAACCAAACCGGGGGGATGCACGGGGCGGCCGGACCGTGGGCGGACAGTCCGCTCGCGACCGACCGCCCCGTGCGCTGTCCGTCTCCGCGCGTAAGGTGGAGGGTCGCGCAGCACTTCGTTCGTTCGACAGGAGCTTCCATGACCAGCACCCTCCCGGCGGCCCAACCCGGCACGCCGTCCGAGGCCCGGCCGAGCACCCTCGCCGAGGGCGACTACAAGGTGGCGGATCTGTCGCTCGCCGAGTTCGGGCGCAAGGAGATCCAGCTCGCCGAGCACGAGATGCCGGGCCTGATGGCGATCCGCCGCGAGTTCGCGCAGGCGCAGCCCCTCGCCGGGGCGCGGATCACCGGCTCCCTGCACATGACGATCCAGACCGCCGTGCTGATCGAGACCCTGGTCGCGCTCGGCGCGCAGGTCCGCTGGGCGTCGTGCAACATCTTCTCCACCCAGGACCACGCCGCCGCCGCGATCGTCGTCGGCCCCGACGGCACCCCTGACGCGCCGGCCGGCGTCCCGGTCTACGCCTGGAAGGGCGAGAGCCTCCAGGAATACTGGTGGTGCACCGAGCGGGTCCTCGACTGGCCCGACGGCCAGGGCCCCAACATGATCCTCGACGACGGCGGCGACGCGACCCTGCTCGTCCACAAGGGCGTCGAGTTCGAGAAGGCCGGCGCCGTGCCGCCGGTGGAGTCGGCCGACTCCGAGGAGTACGCGGTCATCCTGGAGGTGCTGCACCGGTCGCTCGCCGCCGACGGGCAGCGGTGGACCCGGATCGCCGCCGGCATCAAGGGCGTGACCGAGGAGACCACCACCGGCGTGCACCGGCTCTACGAGATGCACCGCGCCGGCACGCTGCTCTTCCCGGCCATCAACGTCAACGACTCGGTGACCAAGAGCAAGTTCGACAACAAGTACGGCTGCCGTCACTCGCTGATCGACGGCATCAACCGGGCCACCGACGTGCTGATCGGCGGCAAGATGGCCGTCGTCCTCGGCTACGGCGACGTGGGCAAGGGCTGCGCCGAGTCGCTGCGCGGCCAGGGCGCGCGGGTCGTGGTGACCGAGGTCGACCCGATCTGCGCCCTCCAGGCGGCGATGGACGGCTACCAGGTCTCCACCCTGGACGACGTCGTCGAGCAGGCCGACATCTTCATCACCGCCACCGGCTGCTTCGACGTCATCACCAACGAGCACATGGCCCGGATGAAGCACCAGGCCATCGTCGGCAACATCGGCCACTTCGACAACGAGATCGACATGGCCGGCCTGGCCAAGCGCTCCGACGTCGAGCGGGTCAACATCAAGCCGCAGGTCGACCTCTGGAAGTTCGCCGACGGGCACGCGATCATCGTGCTCTCCGAGGGCCGGCTGCTGAACCTCGGCAACGCCACCGGCCACCCGAGCTTCGTGATGTCGAACTCGTTCGCCAACCAGACGATCGCCCAGATCGAGCTGTTCACCAAGACCGACGAATACCCGACCGGCGTCTACGTGCTGCCGAAGCACCTCGACGAGAAGGTCGCCCGGCTGCACCTGGCCGCGCTCGGCGCGAAGCTGAGCACGCTGACCAAGGAGCAGGCGGCCTACCTGGGCGTCTCCCCGGAGGGCCCGTTCAAGCCGGAGCACTACCGGTACTGAGCCAGCACGACAGGGACCGGGTCGGCCGCACGGCGGCGGGCCCGGTCCCTTCGCGTCCGGGGGTGCCCGGCGCGGCCCGGTGGCGGTCGGCGCGGCGGTCGGGGCCGGGCGGGTGACGTGGCGAAGAACAACTTGACGGGGCCGGGCCGGCGGGAGGAAGGTATGGCTGCCCTAAGTTAACCGAGGCAACCTGATCGATCACGGAGCACCGATGTTCGCCACCTACCTGATCGGCCTGCGCGAGGGCCTGGAAGCGACCCTCGTGGTCAGCATCCTGGTCGCCTTCCTCGTCAAGTCGCAGCGCCGGGACCGGCTGCCGCAGGTGTGGGGCGGCGTCGGGCTCGCGGTGGCGCTGTCGGTGCTCGTCGGCTGGCTGATCGAGTACACCTCGACCTCGCTGCTGGCCCGCTCCGAGGACCGGGAGCTGTTCGAGGCGGTCACCTCGGTGGCGGCCGTCGTCTTCGTCACCTGGATGATCTTCTGGATGCGCCGGGCGGCCCGCACGATGGCCGGCGAGCTGCGCGGCCGGCTCACCGAGGCGCTCGCGGTCGGCTCGCTCGCGGTCGCCGGGATGGCCTTCCTCGCGGTGGTCCGCGAGGGGCTGGAGACCGCGCTCATCTTCTACTCCGCGGCCCAGGGCGCGGCCGGCGACAGCGGGCCGCTGCTGGCCCTGCTCGCCGGCATCGCCAGCGCCGTGGCGATCGGCGTGGGCCTCTACTTCAGCGCCCTGCGGATCAACCTGTCGGTGTTCTTCACCTGGACCGGCGCGCTGCTGATCCTGGTCGCCGCCGGCATCCTCAAGTACGGCGTGCACGACTTCCAGGAGGCCGGCGTCCTGCCGGGCCTCAACGACCTGGCCTTCGACATCAGCGCGACGCTCGACCCGAGCACCTGGTACGCGGCCCTGCTCGCCGGGATGTTCAACGTCACCCCCGCGCCGAGCGTGTTGGAGACCGTGGCCTGGGTCGCGTACGCGGTGCCGGTGCTGGCGCTCTTCCTGCGCCGCCCCGCCCCGCCCACCGGCGCGGGCGCGCCCGCCCCGTCGGCGGCTGCCGCCGACGTCACCGAGCCCACCGGAACGGCGTCCGCGTCGCCGCGCGCCTGACCATCCCGAGGAGAAACCCCGATGCGTACCACCCGCTTCCTGGTGCTCGCCGCCGCCGGCGCGCTCGCCACCACCGGCCTCGCCGCCTGCGGCGGGCAGGAGAAGGACGCCGGCACGGCCGACGGCGGCCCGATCGCCGTCAAGGCGAGCGACACCGCCTGCGAGGTCGGCCGGACCGAGCTGGCCGCCGGCCAGACCGTCTTCGAGGTGACGAACTCCGGCGCGAAGGTGACCGAGTTCTACGTCTACGCCGCCGGGGACCGGGTGATGGGCGAGGTCGAGAACATCGCCCCCGGGCTCAAGCGCGAGCTGCGCGTGGAGCTGCCCGCCGGGACGTACGAGACGGCCTGCAAGCCCGGGATGAGCGGCAAGGGGATCCGGGGGGCGCTGAAGGTCAGCGGCACCGCCGCGACCGTCGCCCCCGACGCCGCGCTGGCCGAGGCCACCGCGAGCTACCAGCGGTACGTCACCAGCCAGACCGCCGCGCTGCTGACGAAGACCGAGGAGTTCGTCGCCGCCGTCAAGGCCGGCGACGTGGCGAAGGCCAAGGCGCTCTACCCGGTGGCCCGCACCTACTGGGAGCGGATCGAGCCGGTGGCGGAGAGCTTCGGCGACCTCGACCCGAAGATCGACGGCCGCGAGGAGGTCGTCGAGGAGGGCATGGAGTTCACCGGCTTCCACCGGATCGAGAAGGACCTCTGGACCACCGGCGACATCAGCGCCGACGGCCCGATCGCCGACCGGCTGCTCGCCGACGTCAAGGAGATCGTGGCCAGGGCCAACGCCGAGAAGCTCACCCCGCTCCAGCTCGCCAACGGCGCGAAGGCGCTGCTCGACGAGGTCGCCAGTGGCAAGATCACCGGCGAGGAGGAGCGGTACTCGCACACCGACCTGTGGGACTTCAACGCCAACCTGGAGGGCTCGAAGGCCGCCGTCGCGGCGCTGCGCCCCGCCCTGGAGCAGCGCGCCCCCGACCTGGTCGCCCAGCTCGACACCGAGTTCGCCAACGTGGAGACGGCGCTGGGCAAGCACCGCGACGGCGACGGCTGGAAGCTGCACACCGCGCTGAGCAAGGCCGAACTGAAGGAGCTGTCCGACAGCATCAACGCGCTGGCCGAGCCGATCAGCAAGGTCGCCGCGGTAGTCGCCCGGTGACGTACGGCCCCGGCGGACGCGCCGACGAGCAGGAGAGGATGGTCGCATGAGCGCGAAGGTGTCCCGGCGGCGGGCGATCACGCTCGCCGGCGCGGGGGTCGCCGGGGTGGCGGGCGTCGCCGCCGGGGCCGGCGCGCTGGCCCGCGGCGGGGCCGAGCACGCCTCGGCCGACCAGGGCGCGGCGGCCGGCGCGGTGCCCTTCCACGGCGAGCACCAGGCCGGCATCACCACCCCGGCCCAGGACCGGCTGCACTTCGTCGCCTTCGACGTGGTCACCAAGGACCGCGCCCGCCTGGTCGAGCTGCTCAGCGAGTGGACGGCCGCCGCCGCCCGGATGACCGCCGGTAAGGACGCCGGGGTGATCGGCGCGGTCGGCGGCGTGCCGGAGGCCCCGCCGGACGACACCGGCGAGGCGCTCGGACTGCCCCCGTCCCAGCTCACCCTCACCGTCGGCTTCGGGCCGACGCTGTTCCGCGACGCCCGGGGGCGGGACCGGTTCGGCCTCGCCGCCCGCCGGCCCGCCGCGCTGGTCGACCTGCCACACTTCGCCGGGGACGCGCTGCGGCCCGAGATCTCCGGCGGCGACCTGTGCGTGCAGGCCTGCGCCAACGACCCCCAGGTGGCGGTGCACGCCATCCGCAACCTGGCCCGCATAGGCATGGGCGTGGTCAGCGTCCGCTGGTCGCAGCTCGGGTTCGGGCGCACCTCGTCGACCTCGACCGGGCAGGCGACCCCGCGCAACCTGTTCGGCTTCAAGGACGGCACGGCCAACCTCAAGGCCGAGGACGGCGGGCTGCTGCGCGAGCACCTGTGGGTGCAGCCCGGCGACGGCCCGGACTGGATGACCGGCGGGTCGTACCTGGTCACCCGGAAGATCCGGATGCTCGTCGAGACCTGGGACCGCAGCTCGCTCGTCGAGCAGGAGCAGATCGTCGGCCGGGCCAAGGGCAGCGGCGCGCCGCTGGGCAGGGGCGACGAGTTCGACGAGCCCGACTTCGCCGCGAAGGGCGACGACGGCCAGCCGGTGATCGCCGAGACCTCGCACGTGCGGCTGGCCCACCCCGACGCCAACGACGGGGCGCGGCTGCTGCGGCGGGGCTACAACTTCGTGGACGGCTCCGACGGGCTGGGCCGGCTCGATGCCGGGCTGTTCTTCATCGCCTACCAGCGGGACCCGCGCAGGCAGTTCGTGCCCATCCAGACCCGGCTGGCCCGCAACGACGCGATGAACGAATACCTGCGGCACGTCTCCAGCGGCATCTTCGCCTGCCCGCCCGGCGTCCGCGACGGCGGCGACCACTGGGGGCGGGCGCTGTTCGGCTGATCGGGCGGCCCGTCGGCAACTCCCCGACAACTCCCCGGACGGTGCCGCTCCCACCGACCGGAGCGGGGATGGAAGTATAGATCCCATGAGAGCCCGGGTACTGGTGGTCGACGACGACCCCGCGCTCGCCGAGATGCTCGGCATCGTCCTGCGCAGCGAGGGCTTCCTGCCCTCGTTCGTCGCCGACGGGGAACGGGCGCTGGCCGCGTTCCGGGAGAACCGGCCCGACATCGTCCTGCTCGATCTGATGCTGCCCGGCATGAGCGGCATCGACGTGGCCCGGGCGATCCGGGGCGAGTCGGGCGTGCCGATCGTGATGCTGACGGCCAAGAGCGACACGGTGGACGTGGTGCTCGGCCTGGAGTCCGGCGCGGACGACTACGTGGTCAAGCCGTTCAAGCCCAAGGAGCTGGTGGCCCGGATGCGGGCCCGGCTGCGCCGGGGCGAGGACGTGGCCCCCGAGCTGCTGACCATCGGCCCGCCCGGCAACCAGATCAGCATCGACGTGCCGGCGCACACGGTGAGCCGCAACGGCGAGGAGGTGAAGCTCACGCCGCTGGAGTTCGACCTGCTGGTCGCGCTCGCCCGCAAGCCGCGTCAGGTGTTCACCCGCGAGGTGCTGCTGGAGCAGGTCTGGGGCTACCGGCACGCCGCCGACACCAGGCTGGTCAACGTGCACGTGCAGCGGCTGCGGGCCAAGATCGAGCCGGATCCGGAGCGGCCGGAAATCATCCTGACGGTGCGGGGCGTGGGCTACAAGGCGGGCACGGGATAGCCTTGGTCGCACTGTGACCACCTCCCCGCCTCCCGGTCCCGCACCCACCGTCACCCGCCGGCCACCCGCCGCGCGGGAGCTGTGGCGTGTGTTGTCCGGGCGGGTGGCCCGGCTGCTGGCGGGCCTGCATCAGACGTGGCGTCGCTCGCTCCAGCTCCGGGTGGTGACCATCACACTGGTCACCTCCAGCCTGCTCGTGGGCGGGTTCGCCTACCTCATCGCCGACAAGATCACCAACATCCTGCTGGAGAACGCCGAGACCGACGTCCGGCTGCGGCTCAGCAGCGGCAGCGACTACGCGGCCAAGCAGTTCAGCCTGTTCAGCCAGGCGCAGGAGGCCCAGCTCCAGGACACCATCGACGGCACGGTCAACTACCTGGCCGGCGGTGACCCGCAGCAGACCAGCGGGGTGGTGGTGGCGATCACCGCCGACAACTACACCGGGATCATCGAGCCGCGCTTCTCGCCCGACGTCGACGTCCGGCCGCTGATCAGCCGGGAGCTGCGGGCCACCGTCGCCGACGGCAACATCGCCAGCCAGATCCGCACCGGCCGGCTCACCGGCGACACCACGAAATACCTGGTGTACGGCTCCCCGGTGCCGACCCGGTTCGGCCAGGTGGAGCTCTACTACCTCGTCCCGCTGACCCGGCAGGACGCCACGGCGACCGACGCCCGGGCCACCGTGGTGGCCACCGGGGCGGCCCTGGTGCTGCTGCTCGGCCTGCTCGCCGCCCTGGTCACCCGGCTGGTGGTGACGCCCGTGCGGGTGGCCGCCCGCACCGCGCAGCGGCTCTCCGCCGGCCTGCTCGACCAGCGGATGGTGGTCAACGGCGAGGACGACCTGGCGCTGCTGGCCGCCTCGTTCAACCAGATGGCGACCAACCTGCAACGGCAGATCCTGCGGCTGGAGGAAATGTCCCGGTTGCAGCGCCGGTTCACCTCCGACGTCTCGCACGAGCTGCGTACCCCGCTGACCACCGTCCGGATGGCCGCCGACCTGATCTTCGCCGAGCGCGACGAGTTCGAGCCGGCCGTGGCCCGCAGCGCCGAGCTGCTCCAGGCCGAGCTGGACCGCTTCGAGGAGCTGCTCACCGACCTGCTGGAGATCAGCCGGTTCGACGCCGGGTTCGCCATGCTCGACGCCGAGCCGACCGACCTGGTCCCGGTCGTGCACCGGGTCGCCGACCGGCTGGCCGGGCTGGCCGAGCGGGTCGGCGTCACCATCGACCTCGACCTGCCGGACGCCCCGGTGATCGCCGAGGTCGACCCGCGCCGCGTCGAGCGGGTGCTGCGCAACCTGGTCGGCAACGCCGTCGAGCACGGCGAGGGCAAGCCCGTCCGGATCACCCTCGGCCACGACCGGGCGGCCGTCGCGGTCACCGTCCGCGACCACGGGGTCGGCCTCAAGCCGGGCGAGGAGAAGCTGGTCTTCAACCGGTTCTGGCGGGCCGACCCGTCCCGGGCCCGGCAGACCGGCGGCACCGGCCTCGGCCTGTCCATCAGCCTGGAGGACGCCCGGCTGCACGGCGGCTGGCTGGAGGCGTGGGGCGCGCCCGGGCAGGGCGCCCAGTTCCGGCTCACCCTGCCGGCCCGGGCCGGCGACCGGCTGACCACGTCACCGCTGCGACTGGTGCCCGCCGACGCGACCCTGCCCTTCGGCGGCCCCCGGGCCGGCGGGCTGCTCGCCATCGGCCCCGGCCCCGGCGGCGCCCTGGCCATCGGGCCGGCGGCGGGGGCCGAGGACCGGGCGGAGGTCGGGTCGTGACGCGCCGCCGGCTCGCCGGGCTGCTCGCCGGGGCGCTCCTGCTCGCCGGGGCGACCGGCTGCGGCATCCCCGAGCGGTCCGAGGTGAGGGTGGACGGGCAGGTCACCGCCGCCAAGTCCGGCTCGTCGAGCTTCCGCCGGGACGAGCCGCCGAACCGGCTCGCCAGCGGCACCGACCGTGCGGCCTTCGTCACCAACTTCCTCTCCGCCGCGGCCGGCGAGGCGGACCGCGCCTACTACCGGGTCAAGCAGTTCGTCGCCCCCGAGGGGCGCAGCCGGATCCAGGAGAAGCAGCCCAGCGAGGTGGCCCTCACGGTGGTCCGGCTGCGTGAGACACCCGTCATCACCGACAGCACCGACGGCACCCGGGTCACGCTGCGGGTGCAGCAGATCGGCCTGCTGCGCGCCGACGGCACCCTCATGCCGCCGGTGGCCACCGAGACGGAATACCGCTTCGAGCTGCGCGCCGCCGCCCAGGAAGACAAGCCGGACACCGGCTGGTACGTCGCCGACCCGCCGCCGAACGTGCTGCTGCTCAGCGACCAGGCGCTGCGGCAGTACTACCAGACCCACATCGTCTACTTCTGGAACACGGGCCGCACCCAACTGGTGCCCGACCAGCGCTACCTGCCGTTGGCCGTGCCCGACGAGCGGCGGGTCACCGAGGTGGTCAAGTGGCTGACCGCCGGGCCGTCGGAGTGGCTGGGGCCCGGCACGAGCCGGCTGCCCGACGGCACCCGGCTGATCAACAACGCGACCGGGGCCGACGGGCGGTGGGAGGTCAACCTCGACATGCCGGTCGACGCGGACGACCGGCGGGTGGAGGAGTTCGTCGACCAGCTCGCCTGGTCGCTGCCGGAGCTGGACGGCCAGCTCGAACTGCGGATCCACAACCAGACCCGGGTGACCGTGCCCGACCTCGGCCAGCGGCGGCGGGACCGGCCGGCGTACCCGCTCGGCGGCAACCCGCAGCGGTTCTGCGTCTACGACGGCGCGGTGCACCCGCTCGACTTCGGCGGCGGCGAGCCGGTCGACGCCGTTCCGGTCACCGAGGCCGTCAACAAGGGCGTCGTCTCGGCCGGGTTCAGCCGCTCCCACGACGAGATCCGCGCCGCGCTGGTGACCGCCGGGGCGGACAAGCGGCACCGGCTGGTGGTCGGCGTCGGCGCGGCGCCGGTGTCGATCGTCCAGCGCGGCACCCGCACGTTCGCCGCGATGGGCCAGCCGGTGTGGCTGCGCTCGCCGGCCCCCGACCGGCCGCAGGGCCTGGTGGTGGCCGACGGCACGCTCTACCGCTTCGACTCCGGCGCCCAGTTGCGGGCCGTCCCGCTGACCGCCGAGGGCAAGGTGACGGCGGTGGCGACCTCGCTCGACGGGCACCGCATCGCCGTCGTCGTCGGCGGCGCGCTCTACGTCGCGGCGGTCAACCTCAACGGCGGCGTGGTCTCCGTGGGCCCGGCCCGCCGGCTGGCCACCTCGCTGACCGACCTGTCCGCCGTGGACTGGGCGGGGGAGAACACCCTGCACCTCGCGGGCTCCGCCGGCCGGCCGGCGATCTACGACATCAGCGTGGACGGGGCCCTGGAGACGCCGCTGCGCCGGGACGTCGGCGCGCGGGTCAGCCACCTGTCGTCGTACCCGCTGAACGCGGTGGCGCCGTTCCCCAACGGCAACCTGATGTACGAGGCGAACGGGGTGGCCTACCGCAACAGCCCGTTCGACACGATCAAGCGGGACGAGGTGCGGGACGTGACCCCGCCGGCGGCCGGGGCGCAGGCCGGCAACCCGACCGCCCCGTTCTTCCTCTACTGATGCGTCTCTGGGCGGACCTGACCGACCTGGTGCTGCCCGTGGAGTGCGCCGGTTGCCGGGAGCGCCGGGCGGCCCGGCAGGGGTTCTGCGTCGACTGCGTGGCGACCCTGACGGCGCTGCGCCCCCGGCCGGTACGCCCCACCCCCGCCCCGCCGGGGCTGCCCCCGTGCGTGGCCCTGGGCCCCTACGGTGGGGCGCTGCGCGAGGCGCTGCTGGCGTACAAGGAACGGGGCCGGCACGGGCTGGCCCGGCCGCTGGGCGGGCTGCTCGCCGAGGTGGTGGCCGACGCGGTCGGCGCGGCGCGGCCGGTGCTGCTGGTCCCGGTGCCGGACACCGCGGCGGCGGCCCGCGCCCGCTACGGCGACCACCTCGGCCGGTTGGCCCGGCACGCGGCGGCCCGGCTCGCCGGGGCCGGCTGGCCCGCGCGGGTGGTCCGGCCGCTGCGGGCGCTGCCCCGCCCGGACTCGGCGACCCTGGACAGCGCGGGTCGGGCCCGGGCGGCGGAGTCGGCGTTCCGGGCCCGGCCGGGCGTGGCCGCGCCCCGGGTCCGGGCCGGCTCACCGGCCCCGGCGGTCGTGCTGCTCGACGACATCGTCACCACCGGCGTCACCCTGGCCGCCGCCTCCCGGGTGCTCACCGCGACCGGCCTGTCGCCGACGGTGGCCGCCGTCCTCGCCGCCACCGAGAAACGCCGCCTTCCGTGACCCAGCGTGTTTCTGATTCACCCGACCGTGTGTGAGCTGTGAAAATTCTGAGGCTTTGCGCGTTGGGGGGTGACTGCCGGGCAAACAGGGGTTAGCGTTTTCGTGTCGGGGGTAGGAAGGCATTCCCACCCACCCCCGGCGGTGAGAGGAGGCGTAGCCGCACTGACCCGGTCGACGCCGAGCGTGGGGTCTCCCAGAAGGCGAGCCGGCCGGGATTTCCGGATCGAAGACCGTCCGAACAAGGGAGGTCACGTGGACATCGTGGTCAAGGGCCGCAACGTCGAGGTCCCGGATCATTACCGGGTGCACGTAGCCGAGAAGCTCGCAAAGATCGAACGTTACGATCACAAGCTTATTCGCGTCGATGTCGAGTTGTTCCACGAGCGCAATCCGCGCCAGTCCGACCATTGCCAGCGGGTCGAGATAACGTGCGTTTCCCGTGGTCCGGTGATTCGGGCCGAGGCCTGCACCGACGATTTCTACAGCGCACTCGACGCCGCGATCGCCAAACTGGACAACCGGCTGCGCCGCGCGGCGGACCGCCGCCGGGTCCACCGGGGGCGGCACGCGCCGATCTCCGTCGCGGCGGCCACGGCCGACCTGCCGGTCGCCGACCTCGGCGCGCCCGTCGCGGCGCTCGACGGCGTCGGCACGGCCACGGCCGTCGCCGAGCGGTTCGAGGAGGAGCCCGACGACCAGCCCTGGCACATCGCCCGGGCGAAGGTCCACCCCGCCGAGCCGATGACGGTCGACGACGCGCTGTTCCAGATGGAACTGGTCGGGCACGACTTCTACCTGTTCCACGACAAGGAGTCCGGCCGCCCCAGCGTCGTCTACCGGCGACACGCCTACGACTACGGCATCATCTCCCTCGACACCTGACCCGACGACCACGCCCCGCTGACCCGGCCCCGGGTCAGCGGGGCTCGTCGGTGGCGAGCCGGGCGTACAGGACCGAGTCGACGCGGGTGCCCCCGGGGCCGGGCAGCCGGCCGCGCAGGAGGCCCTCCCGGGTGAAGCCGGCCCGCGCGAGGACCCGCTGCGAGGCCGCGTTCTCCGGCCGGGCGCCCGCCCAGACCCGGGCCAGCCCGACCCCGTCGAACGCCCACCCGGTGACCAGGCGCACCGCCCGGGTGGCCAGCCCCCGGCCCCGCCCGGCCGGCAACAGGCTGAAGCCGACCATCGCCTGACCCGTGGCCCGCTCGTCGTGGTGCAGCATGCACCCGCCGGCCAGCTCGCCGGTGTGCGCGTCCAGGATGGCCAGGTCGGCCGCCTCCCCGGCCAGCCAGCGGACGCCGGCCAGCCGGCAGCGCCGCTCGACGTCGGCGGGCGTCGGCGCGCGCGGGGGCACCCGGTTCGCGACGACCTCGGGCAGGCTGTGCAGCGCGAACATCGCCCCCGCGTCGTCGGGCCCGACCGGGCGCACGGTCACCACGCCGTCGGTGAGCCGCCCGCCGGGCAGGTCGGGCAGGAGGCGGGTCGTCGGGCCGGGCGGGTCGTCGGCCAGGCGTACCCAGCAGACCAGGTCCTGCCGGCCGCCGCCGCGCGCCAGGTTCGCCGCCCGGCGTACCCCCTCGTGCCGGAACCCGGCGGCGAGCGCGACCCGCTGGCTGGCAGTGTTCTCCAGGTGGGTGAGCAGCTCCAGGCGGGCCGTGCCGTGCGCGAAGGCCGCCGCCGCGAGCGCCCGGGTCGCGGCCGTGGCCACACCCCGCCGCCGCGCCCACGGCGCGACCCAGTAGCCCAGCTCCGCCTGCTCCCGCACCGGCACCGGGTTGCCCAGGCCCGCGCCGCCGAGCAGCCGGTCGGTGGCCGGGTCCGCGATCGCGTACGAGGCTCCGCCGGCGGCCCGGGCCGCCGCGACGCCCTCCGTCACCCACCACCGGGCGTCGGCCTCCGTGTAGGGGCTGGGCATGCCCGAGATGAACCGCTGGGTGAGCGGGTCGACGCAGGCCGCCGCGACGTCCGGCACGTCCGCGAGGCGGTACGGCCGCAGCCGCACCCCGTCGCCCTCGATGGTGTCGGGCAGGCGGGGCGCGCTCATGCCCCGCTCCCGGTCGGCCTGGGCGTGGTCGCGGCGAGGTCCCCGGGCAGCAGCGACGCGACCCACGCGTCGGCGCGGCTGCCGGCGCGGGTGGGCAGGAAGCCCCGGGCGGTGCCCTCCATGGTGAACCCCGCCTTCTCGGCGACCCGGCGGGAGGCGGTGTTGCCGACGAGCGCGCGCCACTCGACGCGGGCCAGGCCGAGGGTGGTGAAGCCCCAGGCGGCCAGGGCGGTGGTGGCGGCCGGCATGTATCCCCGGCCCCGGGCGTGCGGCGCGGTCATGAAGCCGACCATGCCCTGCACCGGGTCGGCGGCGGCGATCCGCAGGTCGACCGAGGCGACGTACCGGTCTTCGCCGTCGGCGACGGTGAAGTATCCGCCGGTGCCGCGCGCCCAGGCCGCGTCGGCGACGTCGCGCCTGAACCTCGCGGCGTCCGCCCGCTCGTAGGGGGTCGGCACCGTGGTCCACTCGACCGTGTGCGGGTCCCGGCAGGTCTCGGTGATCGCGTCGAGGTCGCACTCCTCGATCGGCCGCAGCCGCAGCTCCTGCCCGGCGACGGTGGCGAACAGGGTGGGCTGCGGCCGGCCGAAGACGGCGGCCCGGCGGGCGTCGAGCGAGTCCGGCCCCGCCGGCCCGGCGTCGCCCGGCGCGGGCAGGTCCTCGGGGAACAGGGAGCCGACCCAGCCCTCCCGCCGCCCGCCCGGCGACGGGTCGGCCAGCCGCAGCTCGCCGGAGACCCGGAAGCCGGCGCGCAGCGCGGCCAGCCGGGAGGCGTGGTTGCCGATCTCGGCCTGCCAGATCAGCCGGCGCAGCCCCAGCGCGTCGAACGCCCAGCGGGCGACGGCCCGGGTGGCCCGGGTGGCGACGCCCCGGCCCCGGGCCCACGGCGCGACCCAGTATCCGACCTCGCCGGAGTCCGTCGTGCGGTCCACCGAGACCAGCCCGCACGAGGCGAGCAGCTCGCCGGTGGCGGCGTCGCAGACGGCGAACGGCGCGCGGGTCCCGGCCCGCCAGTCCCCGGCGCTGATCTCGCCGACGAAGGCGCGGGCGTGTTCCGGCAGGTACGGGCGCGGTACGGTGGTCCAGCGCTGGATGTCCGGATCCTGGCAGGCCCGGTGCACGGCGTCCGCATCGGCCGTCCGCCAGGGTCGCAGCAGCAGGCCGTCCTCGGTGAGCTCGACGGGTTCCACCCGAGCCATCGTGCCGGATCTTTCGCGCTGGGCGTAACCGGATATCCCGCCGCCCGGCCGGCGGTCGGAGTGTTATGTCGGTTTCTCGCCGATCAGACCGCCGCCACCAGTGACCATCGGGCCGACGAAGCGCCTACGATGGGTCGAGACTGTCTAGGGGAGCGTTGATCCGTGTCGATTCTGGAAAAGGTCCTCCGCGCGGGCGAGGGCCGCATGGTGCGCCGGCTGAAGGCCATCGCCGCCGCCGTCAACTCGATCGAGGACGACTACGTCAACCTCAGCGACGACGAGCTGCGCGGTCTCACGGACCAGTACCGGGAGCGGCTCGCCGACGGGGAGACCCTCGACGACCTGCTGCCGGAGGCGTTCGCCACGGTGCGCGAGGCGGCCGCCCGGGTGCTCGGCCAGCGGCCGTACGACGTGCAGGTGATGGGCGGCGCGGCGCTGCACTTCGGCAACATCGCCGAGATGAAGACCGGTGAGGGCAAGACCCTGACCTCGGTCATGGCGGTCTACCTCAACGCGCTGTCCGGCAAGGGCGTGCACGTGGTCACGGTCAACGACTACCTGGCCCAGCGCGACGCCGCCTGGATGGGCCGGGTGCACGAGTTCCTCGGCCTGACCGTCGGCGTGGTGCTGCCCAACCGGCCGGCGAGCGAGCACCGCGCGGCCTACGAGTGCGACATCACCTACGGCACCAACAACGAGTTCGGCTTCGACTACCTGCGCGACAACATGGCCTGGTCGAAGGACGAGCTGGTCCAGCGCGGCCACAACTTCGCCGTGGTCGACGAGGTCGACTCGATCCTGATCGACGAGGCCCGCACGCCGCTGATCATCTCCGGCCCGGCCGAGCACTCCGCCCGCTGGTACGGCGAGTTCGCCAGCGTGGTGGCCCGCCTCCAGCCCGGCAAGGACGGCGAGGGCGACTACGAGGTCGACTACGCCAAGCGCACCATCGCGGTGACCGAGCGCGGCGTGGCGAAGGTGGAGGACCGCCTCGGCATCGACAACCTCTACGAGTCGGTGAACACCCCCCTGGTGGGCTACCTCAACAACGCCATCAAGGCCAAGGAGCTCTACAAGCGCGACAAGGACTACATCGTCAGCGACGGCGAGGTCCTGATCGTCGACGAGTTCACCGGCCGCATCCTGCACGGCCGCCGCTACAACGAGGGCATGCACCAGGCGATCGAGGCCAAGGAGGGGGTGGAGATCAAGCAGGAGAACCAGACGCTCGCCACGATCACCCTCCAGAACTACTTCCGCCTCTACGAGAAGCTCTCCGGCATGACCGGCACGGCCCAGACCGAGGCGGGCGAGTTCAACAAGGTCTACAAGGTGGGCGTGGTGAGCATCCCGACCCACCGGCCGATGGTCCGGCAGGACCGGGCCGACGTCATCTACAAGACGGAGAAGGCCAAGTTCAACGCCGTCGTCGAGGACATCGCCGAGCGGCACCAGGCCGGCCAGCCGGTGCTGGTGGGCACCGTCTCGGTGGAAAACTCGGAGATCATCTCGCAGCTGCTGCGCCGCCGGGGCATCCCGCACGCCGTGCTGAACGCCAAGTTCCACGCCCGCGAGGCCGAGATCGTCGCCCAGGCCGGGCGCAAGGGCGCGGTCACGGTGGCCACCAACATGGCCGGCCGGGGCACCGACATCCTGCTCGGCGGCAACGCCGAGTTCCTCGCCGCCAACGAGCTGCGCCAGCGCGGCCTCGACCCGGCGGAGAACGAGGAGGAGTACGCCAAGGCGCTGGAGGAGGTCCTGCCCAAGTGGAAGCAGGCCTGCGACGCCGAGGCGGAGGAGGTCGCCGCCGCCGGCGGGCTCTACGTGCTGGGCACGGAGCGGCACGAGTCCCGGCGCATCGACAACCAGCTTCGTGGTCGCGCCGGCCGGCAGGGTGACCCGGGCGAGTCCCGCTTCTACCTGTCGTTGCAGGACGAGCTGATGAAGCGCTTCCGGGCCGGGGCGGTCGAGGCGGTGATGGACCGCTTCAACATCCCGGAGGACGTGCCCATCGAGTCGAAGATGGTCACCCGCCAGATCAAGAGCGCGCAGGCCCAGATCGAGGGCCAGAACGCCGAGATCCGCAAGAACGTCCTGAAGTACGACGAGGTGCTCAACAAGCAGCGCCAGGTCATCTACGCCGAGCGCCTGCGGGTGCTCAACGGCGAGGACCTCTCCGACCAGGTCCGCAACATGATCGACGACGTCGTCGGCGCGTACGTCGTCGGGGCCACCAGCGACGGGTACGCCGAGGACTGGGACCTCGACCAGCTCTGGGCCAGCCTCAAGCAGCTCTACCCGGTGGGCGTGACCCTGGACGAGCTGGAGGAGGAGCTCGGCTCCCGGGCCGGCATGGACCAGGACTTCCTGGTCGCCCGACTGAAGGACGACGCGCACGCCGCGTACGACCGGCGCGAGGAGCAGCTCGGCGCCGAGGGCACCCGTGAGCTGGAGCGGATGGTGCTGCTCCAGGTCATCGACCGCAAGTGGCGCGAGCACCTCTACGAGATGGACTACCTCCAGGAGGGCATCAGCCTGCGGGCGTACGCCCAGCGCGACCCGGTGGTGGAATACCAGCGCGAGGGCTTCGACATGTTCGCCACCATGATGGACGGCATCAAGGAGGAGACGGTCGGCTTCCTCTACAACCTGGAGGTGCAGGTCCAGGAGGCCGAGCCCGAGGCCGAGGAGGTGCAGCTGCTGGAGAAGCCGGTGGAGATCAAGGCCAAGGGCCTGGGCCGCGCTCCCCAGCAGCAGGGCCTGCAATACTCCGCGCCGACCATCGACGGCGAGGCGGGGGCCGGCGCGGTCGCCGTGGAGCGGCCCGAGGAGCAGGCCCCGCCGGTGCGCAAGCCGCGCGCGGCCCGGCCGACGCCCCCGCCGGCCCCGGAGCCCCAGCGCGCCCCGGCGGCGTTCGGCGGCAGCGGGCAGGCGACGGCGGCCAGCTCGGCCCGCCGGGTGGCACCGGGTCAGGCCGACGCGTCCGGCAGCACGTCCCGTAACGCGCCCTGCCCGTGCGGCTCCGGCCGGAAGTACAAGCGCTGCCACGGCGCCGCCAACGGCGGCAACTGACCCACCGCGACACCGACGGGCCCCGGCGTTCTCGCCGGGGCCCGTCCGCGTCGGCGGGCTCCGCCGCCCAGCGCGATCGCCTGCTGGTCGGTGGGACGACACGCCGGACGAGTTCGCGGGAACCTCAGACGATCATGGGGCTTCACCCCGGCGGGGAGCGAGAGCGCCGGCGCTGGCTTCAGAGGACCTGGAGGGCGGTGCAGAGCCAGCGCCCCCGGCGGTGCTCCAGGCGCAGCGCCATCGCCCAGGTGCGGCCGGTGGCGGCGGTCAGGACGGCGGCGGCCTCCACGGCAGCCGGGCGGGGTTCGCAGACCCGCAGCCGGCGCAGCCGCACGGCGGGGCGGGTGGAGCGGCGGCGCACCGGGCCGGTGTGTGCGGCGGCCGTGGCCAGCTCCTGCGCCACGTCGGCTGCCCGGCCGGGCTCGGTGAGCGGGCGGATCTGCCCGGGCGGCCGGTAGCCGTTGACGATCTCCAGGCAGGTGGCGACGAAGCGCTGGGCGGCCCGGGTCGCCTCCGGGGTGGCGGTCACCAGCGCCGACGGCGGCGGGGCGGTCGGGTCGGCCCGGCCGGGGCCGCCGGGGGTGGGGCGCGGGTCGTGCGGCCGGCTCGTGGGGCGGTGCGGGGCGAGCCGGTGCGCCTCGAACAGGTCGAGGGCCAGTTGGGCGGCGACCGGGCGGGGCCAGCCCTCGGCCGGCTCCTCGACGAAGGGCGGGTCGAGCGGCGGTGCGGGGCGGACCCGCACCGGGGGCCGGACGGGCCCGGGCCGGCGGGACTCGATCATCGCAACCCCCGATGCTTGCGTTTGCCTTCGTTTGCCTCCGACAGCCTCGATTCTCGGCCACGCAGCGGCCCCGGTCAATGGCGCGGCGTGCGGCGGAGGCTACTCGGGGTCGCGGTCGGTCAGCGGGTTGCCCCGGACCCACTCGGCGGTCTCGGCGTACTTGCGCTGGATGTACTCCTCCAGCCGGGCCCGCTCGACGCGCCACTGCCCCCGGCCACCGATCTTGATCGCGGGCAGCTCGCCGCTGCGCACCATGTGGTAGACCTGCGAGTCCGACACGTTGAGCTCGGCGGCCACGTCGGAGAGCAGCAGGAACCTCGGCTCCACGGAATCTCCCGGGGTTGGGATCGTTTGCTTCAGTTTGCCACCTGCTGCCGACGCCGCCGCCCCACGCCGGTCGACGCGCCGTCCGGCCGGCCCGCGCGGCAGCTTCCCGCCGGCCGGGTGCGCGGTGTATGACGGTCACGGCGTACGGCATGATCGGCGCCCGGGCCCACGCACGTCGGCCCGGAGGCGGAGGGAGACCACCGGTGAACGACGAGCTTGTCCGGGTGTACGTGCCGGCGATCGTGCCCATGCTCGCCCGCCTGCCCGAGCAGGGGCTGCCCGAGACGGACGCGCACGCCGTCACCCCCGCCCTGCGCGAGTGGTACGCCGAGGGCGACGAGGAGGAGCTGGAGTACGTCGCCTTCACCCGTGCCGCCCAGGACGCCCTGCTCCTGCTGCGCGACGACCCGGCCGCGCCCCGCCGCCGCGTGGTGATCTCCGTCGACGTGCCGGCCGCCGCGCTGCGCCGCACCGACGACGTGCTCGGCTCCAGCGCCGTCCGGCTGGTGCGCCCGGTGCCGGTGTCGGCCGTCGCCGCCCTGCACGTGGACGGCGACGCCGCGGTCGCCGACGTGTCGGCCGCCGCCGACGTGGCCGCGGAGGCCCTGGCCGGCGACCCCGACGCCCAGTTCACCGTCGACGGCGCGGAGGACCACGAACTGGAGTGGTACGACGTCACCGAGCTGGAGCAGCTCCTGCGCGTCGCCTCCTGACCCGCGCCCCGCCGCCCCGCCGCCGACCCCGGCGCGTGCCCCTCAGCGGTCGGCGTTCGCCTCCACCGCCTCCACGCCGTCGTCCTCGGCGGCGTCGTCGGGCGACGGGCCCAGGGTGCGGCCGAAGGCGATCAGCGCGGTGAGCGCGCCGACGAAGAGCACCCAGATGCCGTTGTCCACCCGGGAGGTGCCCAGCGAGGTCTGCGCGACGGAGTCCGCCTCGCTCAGCGCGCCGGCCAGATCGAGCAGGGACCGCCCGCCGACGCGGATGACGACCTCGGCGAGCAGCAGGAGCAGGCCGGGGCCGGCCCCGGCCAGCAGGTAACCGGGCCAGCGGACGTCGCCCGCCGCCGGGTCGCGCCGCTGGGCGCGGCGACGGGCCCAGGCCAGGTACGCGAAGGCGAGCAGCCCCGCCACCAGGCCGGCGAGCAGCGACTCCGTGCGCGACACCCACTTGGCGGCGGTGACCAGGGACTCCTGGGTGTCGCCCGCCCCGAACAGGTCGAACAGGGGGTCCCGGGCCCGGCTGAACGCCACCACGAACACCAGCGCCCCGAGCGCGGCGGTGACCACCGCCCCGGCGACCCGGGCGTTGCCGGCGCCGGCCACCGCGCCGCCGATGGTCGCCGCCGCCGCGGCGGTGCCGGCGATGACGTTGGTGGTCGCGTTGTCGAAGTAGGTCAGGTTGATCACCACGGCGGCGGCGAGCCCGACGAGCAGGCCGGCGCCCGTCGCGACGACGAAGCGCAGGGTGGCCCGGTCGACGCCGCGCCGGGCCAGCAGGTTCGCCGCCGCCAGAGCGGCCGCCGCGCCGGCCACCAGCGCGGCCGAGATCACCCCGGGCAGCGCGAACGCGGAGAGGCTGATCGCGGTGACGCCCGCCTGGGCGGAGGTGATCGCCGCCCGGGTCGACCAGAGCATCGCCGCCAGCCAGCCGACCGCCAGCACCGCGAGCACGACCGCGCCGGGCGCGCGGGCGATGGCGCCCCCGGCGGCCGGGAGAGCCTCGGCGGCCGGCTCCGGCGCGGCGGCCGGGTCGGTCTCCACCGGCTGGTCCGGCTCCTCGGCCGTGGAGCTGCCGGGCTGGTTGCTCATCGTCTCCCCTTCGACGGGCGCCCGGGCCCGCGTCGGCACTGCCGGGACGCGGCGGGCTGGTCACCGGCCATCCAGCGTACGCGCCGGGCGCGCCGCCGGGCCGGGGCCATGCTGACGGGGGAGCCGGGGCGGCCGGCGGACGGGGCCGGCCTGCCACCGGGGCGGCCGGCATGGGATCGGCCGGCGGCCGACCGGGTGCTGGCCGGCGGGCGGCCGGTGCTGACCGGCCGACCGCCGGAGCGGGGCAGCGGGCGGAGCGGGGCGGCGGGCGGCCCGTGGAAGAATCGGCGCAGGTCCCGCCGCCGCGACCGGTACACCGCGCGGTGCCCGGCGTCCGGTCACCCGGCCGGCCGCCCGCGGGTCCGGTTTCGCCACCGCTGTCGAGATCGCCAGGAGCGCTGATGGACGCCGTGTTCTCCGTACCCGAGCCGCACAACGAGCCGGTCCGCACCTACGAGCCGGGCGGCGTCGACCGGGAACGGCTCCAGCGGAGGCTGGCCGAGCTGGCCGCCGAGCGGATCGACCTGCCGATGACCATCGCCGGGGAGCAGCGGATGGCCGGTGGCGACCCGATCGACGTCGTCCAGCCGCACCGGCACGCGCACGTGCTCGGCGTCACCGGCCACGCCACCCACGACGACGCCCGCGCCGCCGTCGCCGCCGCGAAGGCGGCCGCCCCGATGTGGCGGTCGCTGCCGTTCGCCGAGCGCGCGGCGATCTTCCTGCGGGCCGCCGAGCTGCTCGCCGGCCCCTGGCGGGACACCCTCAACGCGGCGACGATGCTCGGCCAGTCGAAGACCGCCGTCCAGGCCGAGATCGACTCGGCGTGCGAGCTGATCGACTTTCTCCGGTTCAACGTGTTCTTCGCCCGGGGCCTGCTGGAGGAGCAGCCGTTGTCCTCCCCGGGGGTGTGGAACCGGTTCGACCACCGCCCCCTGGAGGGCTTCGTCTACGCGGTCACCCCGTTCAACTTCACCGCGATCGCCGGCAACCTGCCCTCCGCGCCGGCCCTGCTGGGCAACACGGTGGTCTGGAAGCCCGGCCCGACCCAGCAGTTCGCCGCGCACTTCACCATGCGGCTGTTCGAGGCGGCCGGCCTGCCGCCCGGCGTGATCAACATGGTCACCGGGCGGGGCGAGGAGGTCTCCGACGTGGTGCTCGCCGACCCGGACCTGGCCGGCATCCACTTCACCGGCTCCACGAAGGTCTTCCAGCACCTGTGGCGCACCGTGGGCGAGAACATCCACCGCTACCGGGGCTACCCCCGACTGGTCGGCGAGACCGGCGGCAAGGACTTCGTGGTCGCGCACGCCAGCGCCGACGTCGACGCGCTGCACACCGCGCTGATCCGGGGCGCCTACGAGTACCAGGGCCAGAAGTGCTCGGCCGCGTCGCGGGCGTACGTGCCCCGGTCGCTGTGGGAGGGCGGGCTGCGGGACCGGCTGGCCGCCACCGCCGACTCGCTGGCCTACGGCGACGTCACCGACTTCACCAACTTCGGCGGGGCGGTGATCGACGCGAGGGCGTTCGACCGGCACACCGCCGCGCTGGAGCTGATCTCCGGCGACCCCTCCTGCACCGTGCTGGCCGGCGGCACCGCCGACGACTCGGTCGGGTGGTTCGTCCGGCCGACCCTGTTCGAGTGCTCCGACGCCGCGCACGAGACGTTCACCACGGAATACTTCGGCCCGATCCTCGGCGTGCACGTCTTCGACGACGCCCGCTTCGACGACGTGGTGGCCCAGGCCGAGTCGATCGCCCCGTACGCGCTGACCGGGTCGATCTTCGCCACCGACCGCCGGGTGGTCGACGCGGTGGCCGAGCGGATGCGGTACGCGGCCGGCAACTTCTACATCAACGACAAGCCGACCGGGGCGGTGGTCGGGCAGCAGCCCTTCGGCGGCGCCCGCGCCAGCGGCACCAACGACAAGGCCGGCTCCTGGCACAACCTGGTGCGCTGGATGTCCCCCCGGACGATCAAGGAGACCTTCGTCCCCCCGACGGACCACACCTACCCCCACATGGGCTGAGCGCAAGGAAGGGCCCCCTGTTATCGCTTTCTGTTGCACAGGGGGCCCTTCCTAACGCCCGAGGCGCGCCCGAGGCTCGCCGGCGGGGGCGCCCGCGGCGGGGTGGGGGCGCGCCAGGTCACCGTCCCTTAACGGACTGTCGCCGGCCGACAGTGCACATTGGAAGCCGTCCGGGTGGCGAAAGTGGCAAATCCTGGACGGCGCGGCGGCAAAGTGGCAGCGTAATGGGCATGGCGGATTCCGGAGTGAACCCCACGGCGGCGGCCCTTCTCGGGCTGCTCCACGAGGGTCCCATGACAGGCGGTCAACTGATGGCCGCCGCCGAGCGCAAGCTCGCCCCGTACTGGTCGATGACCCGCAGCCAGGTCTACCGGGAGCTCCCGGTGCTGGCCGAGCGCGGTCTGGTGCGGCTGGGCAAGCCCGGCCCCCGCTCCAGCCAGCCCTACGCGATCACGGCGGCCGGAAAGCGGATGTTCTCCCGGTGGCTGGCCGAGGACCCGGGACGCGACACCATCCGCAACCCGATCGCCCTGCGGATCGCCTTCGGCAGCCTGCACTCGGCCAACCAGCTACGCAACCTGCAGGCCTCTGCCAATGAATACCACACCGAGGCCCTCGCGCGGGTGCGGGAACAGGTGAAGAACGCCAAGAAGGAGGGCGACAACTTCGACGCCAGCGCGCTGGAGTTCGCCGTCGCCTACCACAAGGCCGCCCTGTCCTGGCTGAAGTCCGCCCCGGTCGGCTGACGCCGTCGACCGCGCGGCCCGTCACCCCGCCACCGGGCCGCGCGGTCGGTCTCCAGGCTGCCTCCCGCCCGCACCGGGGACAGTTTTGGCTCGTGACCGCGGGGCTGGCAAGCCCACCCGGGGCCACCGCAGTACGCTTGTCAGTCGTGACCGCTGCCGATTACGCCGAACAGCTCAAGGAACTCGACGCCATCCTGCGCAACATCGAGGCCGTGCTCAACATCGACCGGCTGCACGAGGACAAGGCCCGGCTCGAGGAGCAGGCCTCCGCGCCGGACCTGTGGGACGACCAGGCCAAGGCACAGCAGGTGACCTCCCAGCTGTCCTACGTCAACGGCGAGATCGACAAGCTGGGCAGCCTGCGCTCCCGGCTCGACGACGCCCGGGTGCTGCTGGAGCTGGCCGAGGCCGAGGACGACCCCGGCGTGCTCGCCGAGGTGGAGACCGAGATCGGCGCGCTCACCAAGAGCATCCAGGACATGGAGGTCCGCACCCTGCTCTCCGGCGAGTACGACTCGCGGGAGGCGCTGGTGGCGATCCGGGCCGGCGCGGGCGGGGTGGACGCGGCCGACTTCGCGGAGATGCTGCTGCGGATGTACCTGCGCTGGGCCGAGCGGCACGGCTACCCGACCGAGGTCTACGAGACCTCCTACGCCGAGGAGGCGGGCCTGAAGTCCGCGACGTTCGCGGTCAAGGTCCCCTACGCCTACGGCACCCTCAGCGTCGAGTCGGGCACCCACCGCCTCGTGCGGATCAGCCCGTTCGACAACCAGGGCCGCCGGCAGACCAGTTTCGCCGGCGTGGAGGTCCTGCCGGTCACCGAGCAGACCGACCACATCGACATCCCCGAGAACGAGGTGCGGGTCGACGTCTACCGCTCCTCCGGCCCGGGCGGGCAGAGCGTCAACACCACCGACTCGGCCGTGCGGCTCACCCACATCCCGACCGGCATCGTGGTGACCTGCCAGAACGAGAAGTCCCAGCTACAGAACAAGGCGTCCGCGCTGCGGGTGCTCCAGGCCCGGCTGCTGGAGCGCAAGCGGCAGGAGGAGCAGGCCAAGCTGGACGGCCTGAAGACCGACGCCGCCGGCTCGTGGGGCGACCAGATGCGCTCGTACGTGCTGCACCCCTATCAGATGGTGAAGGATCTCAGAACCGAGCAGGAGACGGGCAATCCGAGCGCGGTCTTCGACGGTGAGCTGGACAGCTTCATCGAGGCCGGCATCCGCTGGCGCAAGCAGCGGCAGCTCGCCAGCGACTCTGCGTGATCACCCGTGGGCGGAGCGCGTCGTCGATCTCCTGCTAACCGGGCGTTTCGACGACGCGCCCCGCATGACGGGGGCGTGGGGCTTGGCTCATCGATTACACCGCGTAGACTCACCACCCGTGATTCAGCTTGAGCAAGTGACGAAGACGTACCCGAAGGCGTCCCGGCCTTCGCTCGACAACGTGTCCGTCTCGATCGAGAAGGGCGAGTTCGTCTTCTTCATCGGCCCATCCGGCTCCGGCAAGTCCACCATCATCAAGCTGCTGCTGCACGAGGTGACCCCGAACAAGGGGCGCGTCATCGTGAACAGCAAGGACGTGACCTCGATGCGGTCGTGGAAGCGCCCCCACTTCCGGCGCTCCATCGGCTGCGTCTTCCAGGACTTCCGGCTGCTGCCGAACCGCACCGCGTACGAGAACGTGGCGTTCGCCCTCGAGGTGATCGGCAAGACCAAGGCGGTCGCCCGCCGGGTCGTGCCCGAGGTGCTGGAGCTGGTCGGGCTCGGTGGCAAGGAGCACCGCTACCCGCACGAGCTCTCCGGTGGTGAGCAGCAGCGGGTGGCCGTGGCGCGGGCGTTCGTGAACCGCCCGCTGATCCTGCTCGCGGACGAGCCGACCGGAAACCTCGACCCGGACACGTCCATCGAGATCATGCGCCTGCTGGACCGGATCAACCGCACCGGTACGACGGTCGTGATGGTCACGCACGACTCGAACATCGTGAACCAGATGCGCCGCCGGGTCGTCGAGATCGAGAGCGGCCGCATCGTGCGTGACCAGGCCCGCGGCGTCTACGGGTGAGCCGGCGCTCCACCCCTGTGCAGCCTGACGACGAACACCTCACGCCGGAGACCCGGAGGAATTCCCGATGCGCGTGAAATACGTCCTGTCCGAGGTACTGGTCGGACTGTGGCGCAACGTCACCATGACCATCGCGATGATCATCACGTTGGCCGTGTCGTTGACCATGCTCGGTGTCAGTGGCCTGGTGTACAGCAAGGTCGACGACATGAAGGACCTGTACTACAAGAACATCCAGGTCTCGATCTTCCTGAAGAGCGACGTCACCGACCAGCAGCGCACCGACCTGGAGACGAAGCTCAAGAGTGACTCCCTGGTGAAGGAGGTCCTCTACGTCAACAAGGACGAGGCGTACAAGCGTTTCCAGGAGATGTACCAGGACGCGCCGGACCTGGTGACGGCCGTGAAGCCCGACCAGCTGCCGGAGTCGTTCCGGCTGACGCTGGTCAACCCCGAGCAGTACAAGAGCATCTACGACCAGTACAAGGACACGGAGGGCGTCGACGAGATCGTCGACCAGAGCCGGCTGCTGGACAAGATCTTCGACCTCTTCACCGCCGGCCAGAACATCGCCCTGGCCGGGGCGATCGCGATGGCCATCGCCGCCCTGCTGCTGGTCGCCAACACCATCCAGGTGGCCGCGTACAGCAAGCGGCGCGAGGTGGCGGTCATGAAGCTGGTCGGCGCGTCCAACTGGTTCATCCAGGCGCCGTTCGTCCTGGAGGCCGTGGTCGCCGGTCTGATCGGCTCGTTCCTCGGCCTGGGCGCGCTGATCGCCTTGAAGTTCTTCCTGTTCGACGGCTCCCTGAGCGCGTTGCAGGGCCTCTTCTCCCCGGTGACCTGGAGCGACATCTTCCTGACGTTCCCGATCATGGCGGGCGTCGGCGCAGTGGTCAGCGCCGTCACCGGCTGGGTCACCCTCCGGTTCTACCTGCGCGTCTAGTCGCCCACCGGGTCTGCCGGCGACAGCCGAGGGCCCCCCGGCGCGGAATAATCCGCGCCGGGGGGCCCTTGTCGTTCGGGTAGCATGATCTCCGCTTCCGGCCCGCCGTCCGGGCCGGGGCCGGAATCGCACGAGGGGAGGGGCACCGATGCCACGGGAGAAGGGGCGCAAGGTCGTCGCCTCCAACAAGAAGGCACGGCACGACTACGCCATCCTCGACACGTACGAGGCGGGCATGTCGCTGACCGGCACCGAGGTGAAGTCGCTGCGGGCGGGGCGGGCGTCGCTGGTCGACGCGTTCGCCCAGGAGCGCGACGGCGAGCTGTTCCTGCACGGCATGCACATCCCGGAGTACACGCAGGGCACCTGGACCAACCACGAGCCCCGGCGCACCCGGAAGCTGCTGCTCAAGCGGCTGGAGATCGACCGCCTGATCGGCAAGACCCGCGAGGGCGGCCTCACCATGGTCCCGTTGCAGGTCTACTTCTCCGACGGCTGGGCCAAGGTGGAGATCGCCCTGGCGAAGGGCAAGAAGACGTACGACAAGCGTCAGGACCTGGCCAAGCGGGACGCGGAGCGGGAGATCGCCCGGGCCGCGGGCCGACGCGGCAAGGGCATGGACGACTAATTCGTCCCGTTTGTCCGCCTCGGCGCGCCGGGGCGGGGCTCGGGGATGAATCCCGTTGCGGCAGGCGTTAGTCTTGGTGGAGCCGCCACACCGGCGGCCCGTCGAGGGGGTGACTGGTTTCGACTTCGTACGTTGCGGCAGGGGAAGCGAGCCGAGGAAGCCGACGTCGTCTCGAGAATCGGTCGTCGGAAACCAATAAGCGCCAAGAACAATCGCGCTGACTTCGCTCTCGCCGCCTGAGGCGAGTAGCTAAGTCTGTCGGCCTGGGAACGCCTTCGTCCCAGTAGCCGGCATCAGCTAGAAGGCTGGCCAACCGGACCCGGTCGCGGGGTCCGTGCGGCGAGATCAATCAGCGACTGGGCCCGTCACACCAACTTGCTCGCGTGAGCGGTGGGGCCGAGTAGAGGCACAGCGAGCTGCGCTCGGAGAAGCCCTGACAAACCGGCGAAGGACCCGGGTTCGATTCCCGGCACCTCCACCACCTGACGAAGCGCCCCGGCCACCCGGCCGGGGCGCTTCGTCGCATCCGGTGGAACCGCAGGCCGCGCGGGCGCGTCGTAGCGGTATGCGTCGAGTTCTCGCCCTGCTGGGGCTGCCCCTGTTGGTCGTCGCGGCCGGTTGCGCACCGGCCGGTTCCGGGCCGTCCGCCGGCGGCAGCCCTGCCGGCAGCGCCAACGACGAGCGCTTCGCGGCGTTCGGGCAGCGGGCCGACGAGGTCGCCGACGGGTGGCGGCCGGGCACCGCCTGGACCGGCGGCTACCTGCCGTTGCAGGAGCCCACCGTGCTCCTCGGCGACCCCGGGTTCAGCCCCGACACCGAGCAGGCGTTCCGCAACGGCTGGTACCGCGAGCAGATCGAGGTGCCCACCGCCCGGCCGGCCGACGGTGCGGTCCGCTTCCCCGACGGGACGCTCACCGTGAAGCTGCTCAGCGCCGCCGAGGCGTACCGGCAGCTCGACCAGGGGGACCCGCCGCCCTGCGCGGGGCGGCCGAGGAGCCCCGGACGGCCGGCGAAGCCCGGCTCCGGCCCGATCGTGGAGCCGGGGCCCGACGGCCCGACCGTCGGGGAGGGACCGTACGGCCACAGCGTCGGCCCGAACGACCCGGTCGGCAGCGCGCCGGCGTCGGCCTGCGTGCCGCTCACCGTCACCGCCGTGACGCTCGGCACCGCGCCCGTCCGCACCAGCCGGGGTGAGGCGCAGGTGCCGGCGTGGCTGTTCACCGTCGACGAGCTGACCGCGAAGGTGGCCCGGCTCGCCGTCGTCGACCCCGCCGCCCCGCCGCAGCCGACCGCGCCGACTGGCCGGGCCCCCGACGGGGTGGTGGGCGCGCAGGACCTGCGGGCCGTCGACGGGGCGAAGCTGACCTGGCAGGTCGGCGTGGGCGCCTGCGACACCGGGATCACCCCGCTCGTGCAGGAGCGTGACGACGTGGTGGTGGTCGGCGGCGGGGTCGTCCGGGGCACCGGAGTGTGCATCGACCTGCTCAAGCTGGAGCCGGTCACCGCCACCCTCAAGGCGCCGCTGGGCAACCGGCCGGTGCTCGACGTGGTCACCGGCGCGCCGCTGGTCCTGCGCCCCTGAGCGCGGCCCGAGGATGCGGGGTGGCCCCTGAGGGCGCAGCGCGGCCCCGAGGGTGCTCAGAGCAGTCGCGGCACCTCGGTGCTGATCGGCGCCGGCAGCACGGTGGGCCGGTCCGCCGCCAGGGCCGCGCCCAACGCGTCGCCCAACCCGTCCGGCTCCGCGACGACCGTGGCGGCGCAGCCGTACCCCCGGGCGACCGCGACGACGTCCAGGCCGGGCAGGTCCAGGCCGGGCACCCCGGGGGTGTGCTTCAGCTCGGCGAACGCCTTGAGAATCGCGTACTGCTGGTTGACCGGGACCACGACGGCCAGCGGCAGGCGCAGCCGCGCGGCCGTCCACAGCGCCTGCACCGAGTAGTGGAACGACCCGTCGCCGATCACCGCGACCACCGGACGGCCCCGGCCCGTGTCCCGCTCCGCCAGGGCGATCCCGACCGCCGCCGGCAGCCCGAAGCCGAGGCCGCCGCTGGCCATCGTGAAGTACGACCCGGGGCGGGTGACCTTCAGCCGGCGGCGCAGCGCGGCCAGGTTGGACGGTGACTCCTGGACGAGGACCCCGTCGGGCGGCCAGTGCCGGGCCAGGGCGGCGAACAGCGCGTCGGGGCTCGCCGGCGGGCCCGGGTCGGGCGGCCCCGGCGCCGGCCGGGGCGGCGGGGGCGGCCGGTCGACCGCCGGGAGCAGCTCGACCAGGGCGGCCAGGGCCAGGCCCGCGTCGGCGAGCAGGCCGTCGCCGACCGGGGCGCGGGCCGTCTCGTCGGGGTCGTCGGTGACGTGCAGCAGGCGGGTGCCGGCGGGCAGGTAGTCGCCCGGCACGTGCGGGTAGTAGCGGAACACGGGCGCGCCGACCACCAGCACCGTGTCGTGCCCGGCCAGCGCCTCGGCCAGGGGCCCGATCGCGTACGGCAGCACGCCCCGGTAGTGCGGGTGGTCCTCGGGGAACGGGGTCCGCTCGGGGGCGGGCGCGGCCCAGACCGGGGCGGCCAGCCGCTCGGCCAGCGCCACCGCCGCCGGCCACGCCCCGGCCCGGTCGACCGCCCCGCCGAGCACCAGCGCGGGGCGGCGGCTGGCGGCCACCCGGGCGGCGAACTCCCGCAGCCGGGCCGGGTCGGGGGCGTACCGGGTGGCCACGGTGCGCACCTCGGGCGGCCCGTCCGCCGGCCGGGCCCAGTCGTCCAGCGGCAGGGACAGGAAGACTGGGCCGGCGGGCGGCTGCACCGCCGTGGCGTACGCCCGCATGAACGCCGCCGGGATGTCCTGCGCGCGGGCCGGCTCGTGGCTCCACTTGACGTACGGCTGGGTCAGCTCGGCCGCCCGGGGGCTGGCCAGCCGGGGCTCCAGCAGCAGCATCTCCCGGGTCTGCTGGCCGGCCGAGACGATCAGCGGGGTCTTGTTGTGCCAGGCGGTGACGAGGTTGCCCATGCCGTTGCCGGTGCCCGGGGCGGTGTGCAGGTTGACGTGGGCGGGGCGGCCGGTGGCCTGGGCGTACCCGTCGGCCATGGCGACGGCCGACGCCTCGTGCAGGGCGTGGACGTAGCGGAAGTCGGCCGGGAAGTCCTGGAGGAAGGGCTCCTCCGTCGAGCCGGGGTTGCCGAACACGGTGGTCATGCCCAGCGCCCGCAGCAGCTCGTACGTCGTCTCGCGGACCGTTGCCACCCGCCGAATCTATCGGGTAAACCCCCAGCTACCGGGCGATTCGCCCTCCCGTGAGCCCCGCCGTGAGCCCCGCCGTGAGCCCTCCCGCCCCCGGCCAGTCGCCCCACCCAACCCCGGCTCCGGCCGGGCTCACGGCAGGGCGAAGGGCAGCTTGATCCCGTCCAGCGCGTGCCCGCACGGGCAGTCCCGCCCGGCCGGCAGGGCGGCGACGGCGTCCAGCAGCACCCCGCGCAGCCGGTCGGTGTTCTCGGCGAAGACCCGGAAGACCTCCTCCTGGGTGACCGACTCGCCCGCCTCCACCCCGGCGTCGAGGTCCGTGACCAGCGCGATCGGGGTGTAGCAGAGGGCCAGCTCGCGGGCGAGCACCGCCTCCGGGTGCCCGGTCATGTTGACCACCGCCCCGCCGATCGCGGTGAACCAGCGCGACTCCGCCCGGGTGGAGAAGCGCGGCCCCTCCACGACCACCATCGTCCCGCCGTCGACGGCCGGCACGCCGCGCCCGGCCGCCGCGTCCAGCAGGGCCCGGCGGCCCACCGGGCAGTACGGGTCGCCGAAGGCCACGTGCACCGCACCCCGGTCGTAGTAGGTCTGCACCCGCCCGCTGGTGCGGTCGATCAACTGGTCCGGCACCACGAACGTGCCCGGCCCCAGCTCGGGGCGGAGCCCGCCGACCGCGCACGGGGCGAGGACCTGCCGCACCCCGAGCGCGCGCAGCGCCCACAGGTTCGCCCGGTACGGGATCAGGTGCGGCGGATGCCGGTGGTCGCGCCCGTGCCGGGGCAGGAACGCCACCCGCCGGCCACCCACCTCGGCAATCGTGACCGCGTCCGAGGGCTCGCCGTACGGGGTCTGCACCCGGTGCTCGGTCGCGCCCTCCAACAGGGCGTAGAGCCCCGAACCGCCGATGACCGCGATGTCCGCCGTCGGACCCATCGTCGCCCCCTTCGATCCCACTCGATCACCCACCGGTCAGACCTTAGCCAGCGCCGCGGGCGCAGGCTATGGTGCCAGACATGGCGTTGACAGCACGGATGAGCCCGGCGTCCCGTGCCGACCGGGTCCGGCAGGCCACCCCCCATGCCGGCCACGACGTCGGTCCTGTCCGGCCCGGCGGCGACGCCGTCCGGGGGCGTCACTTCCGCGTCCTGGCGCGCGGCTGACGGATGTCCGACATGCAGGGAGAGGACCAGGCGATCGGCGGGCGGGCGATGGACTCGATGACCGGACGGCTGCTGGTCGCGACCCCCACGCTCAAGGACCCGAACTTCGACCGCACCGTGGTGCTGCTCGTGGCCCACGAGCCGGGCGGCGCGCTCGGCGTGGTGCTCAACCGGGCCACGGAGGTGCCGGTCGCCGACGTCCTCGGCGACTGGAGCGACCTGGCGCGGGACCCGGCGGTGCTGTTCGAGGGCGGCCCCGTCCAGCCCGACTCGGCCATCTGCCTGGCCCGGATGCGCAACCCCGTGAAGCGGCTGCGGGGCTTCCACCAGGTCTCCGGCGCGGTCGGCACGATCGACCTCTCCGTGGACCCGGAGCGGATGCGGGAGAGCATCGGCGGCATCCGGGTCTTCGCCGGCTACTCGGGCTGGGGCGCGGGTCAGCTGGAGCAGGAGATCGAGGACGGGTCCTGGTTCGTCCTCGACGCGCTGCCCGGCGACGCGTTCGTCGACCGCCCCGACGACCTGTGGCCGATGGTGCTGCGCAGGCAGGGCGGGATGATGGCCGCCGTCGCCCACTTCCCGCCCGACGTGGCGCTCAACTGAGGCGCGGCGGGGGAGGGCCCCCGCGAGATGACCATGCGGGCGGGCGTGTGTATAGTTCTGTCCGTGCCCGGGAGACCGGGGGCGAACAGCAAGGGGCCGTGGCGCAGCTGGTAGCGCACCACACTGGCAGTGTGGGGGTCAGGGGTTCGAGTCCCCTCGGCTCCACCGACCGCACCGTAGTGCGAACCGGTGGTCAATCGTGAAAAACCCCGCCCGAATCCGGGCGGGGTTTTCGTCTTACCTGTCCGACTCAGGGCAGACGACAGGAGCGCCGCGATGACCGCCACGGATCCCGACGGGGCGACGGTCGCCCGGTTGCGCGCCGCCGGCTGCGTCTTCGCCGAGGACGAGGCGCGGCTGCTCGTCGAGGCCGCGCGGACGCCGGAGGAGCTGCACGAGCTCGCCCGGCGGCGGGTGCTCGGCGAGCCGCTGGAGGTCATCCTCGGCTGGGCCGAGTTCTGCGGGCTGCGGATCGTCGTCGAACCCGGCGTCTTCGTGCCCCGCCAACGCACCACCTACCTCGTCGAGCAGGCCGTCGCCGTGGCCCGGCCGGGCGCGGTGGTGGTGGACCTGTGCTGCGGGACGGGGGCGATCGGCGCGGCCGTCGCGGCCCGGGTGCCCGGGGTTCGGCTGCACGCCTGCGACGTCGAGCCCGCGTCGGTGCGCTGCGCCCGCCGCAACCTCGAACCGATCGGCGGGCACGTCCACGAGGGCGACCTCTACGCCGCCCTGCCGGCGGCGCTGCGGGGCGCCGTCGACGTGCTGGTCGTCAACGCGCCGTACGTGCCCACCGACGAGATCGCCATGATGCCGCCGGAGGCGCGCGAACACGAGCCCCTGGTGGCGCTCGACGGCGGCGTCGACGGCGTCGAGGTGCACCGGCGGGTGGCCGAGGGCGCGGCCCGGTGGCTCGCCCCCGGCGGGCGGCTGCTCATCGAGACCGGCGAGGGGCAGGCCGCGTGGACGGCGGCGGCGATGTCGGCGCACGGGCTGGTGGCGACCACGTCCACCTCCGACGAGTGGTACTGCACGGTGGCCGTCGGCCGCCGGATGGATGGCCTCCGCCCCCCGGCGGAGGACCACCCGTTCCGGCAGCGAACGCGACCGGGGTCGCCGACTCAGCCCTCGACGTAGCGGTCGGCGACCTCCAGCGCCTCGTCGAGGATGTCCAGCCCCCGCTGGGCGTCCTGTTCGGAGATGACGCAGGGCGGCACCACGTGCACCCGGTTGAAGTGGGTGAACGGCCACAGGCCCCGCCGGCGGCAGGCCGCCGCCAGCTCGTTCATCGGCGCCGCCTGGGCCGGGGTGGGCGCGAACGGCACCAGCATCTCCCGGGTCCGCCGGTCGCGGACCAGCTCCACCGCCCAGAACGCGCCGAGCCCCCGCACCTCGCCGACGCTCGGATGCGACTCGGCCATCTTGCGCAGCCGGGGGCCCAGGACGTGCTCGCCGAGCCAGGCGGCGTGCTCGACGACCCCCTCGTCCTCCATGGCCCGGATCGTGGCCACGGCGGCGGCGCAGGCCAGCGGGTGACCGGAGTAGGTCAGGCCGCCGGGGTAGGGGCGGTCGGCGAACTCGGCGGCGACCCGGTCGGAGATGATCACGCCGCCGAGCGGGACGTAGCCGGAGTTGACGCCCTTGGCGAAGGTGATCAGGTCGGGCACGACGCCCCAGTTGTCCACCCCGAACCACGCGCCGGTCCGGCCGAAGCCGGTCATCACCTCGTCGGTGACCAGCAGGATGCCGTACCGGTCGCAGATGGCCCGGACGCCGGGCAGGTAGCCGTCCGGGGGCACCAGGATGCCGTTGGTGCCGACGATGGTCTCGATCAGCACGGCGGCGATGGTCGTCGGCCCCTCGAACTGGATGACCTGCTCCAGGTGCTCCAGCGCCCGCGCGCACTCCTGCTCGGCGGTCTCGGCGTGGAACGCCGACCGGTACGGGTACGGCCCGAAGAAGCGGACCACCCCGGCCGTGCCGGTGTCGGTGGGCCACCGGCGCGGGTCGCCCGTCAGGTGCATCGCCGTGTGCGTGGCCCCGTGGTACGACCGGTAGGCGCTGAGCACCTTGGGCCGCCCGGTCACCAGCCGGGCCATCCGCACCGCGTGCTCGTTGGACTCCGTGCCGCCGTTGGTGAAGAACACCCGGTTCAGGTCGCCCGGCGCGTGCTCGGCGATCAGCCGGGCCGCCTCGGAGCGCTGGTCGTTGGCGAAGTGCGGGGCGATGGTGCACAGCCGGGCGGCCTGCCGCTGGATCGCCTCGACCACCCGGGGGTGGGCGTGGCCGATGTTGAGGTTGACGAACTGCGACGAGAAGTCCAGGTAGCGGTTGCCGTCGTAGTCCCAGAAGTGCACGCCCTCCCCGCCGGCGATCGGCAGGGGGTCGATGTGCGCCTGCGCCGACCAGGAGTGGAAGACGTGGGCCCGGTCGGCCGCCCGGACGGCTGCCGCCGCCCCCGGGTCCGGCCGCTGGTTCTCAGAGTGCATTTCTGCTGTCCTTTCGGGCTCTCGGGTGGGGCTTTCGGGAGGGGACGGCCGGGCGCTCAGGCCGGCACCGGGAACGCCCGCTCGTGGTGCAGGAAGTAGTCGATGTCGGCGCTGACCGTCTCGATGAACCGGCCGGGGTCGCCCGCCCCGTGGCGCAGCAGGTCGGCGTTGCGCCGCCGCACCTCGGCGGAGAAGGGCAGGTTGCCGGCATCCCGGTAGCGGATCGCCCCGTCCGGGTCCCGGCCGGGAACGACCTCCGACCGGGCGTGGATGCTCGCGCTGAACGGCACGTCGAGCCGGCCGGCGTCGAACGCCGCCACGATCGCGCCGGCCAGGTCGTCGCCGTCGAGCACCGGGTCGACCAGCTCGGCGACCTCGCGTTGCAGCCAGTGCATCTCCTCGGCGACCCGGTCGGTGTCGAGGCGGACGAAGTCGAGCAGGGCGGAGCCGCCGAGCAGGGTGGTGTGGATGCCGGTGGCGTTGGCGGCGGCGTCCGGGATCCCGTACGCCTCCTGGTTCGTCTTGTTGATCACCTTGTCGGCCCCGCCGAGCCGGGCGACCAGGCCGCCGTAGAGGACGAGCGCGTCGGCCGCCCGGCGGTCGCGCGGGAAGACCCCCATGAACTCGTGCAGCACCGGGTAGACCTCGACGTCCGCCGGCAGGTACCGCGCGGCCAGCTCGCGGATCGACCGCAGGGCGGCGACGTCCTGGTGCACCTCCCCGCCCTGCGGGTAGGCGATGGACAGGCAGCGCACGCCCTGCGCCACGGCGGCGCGGGCCTCCAGCAGGGTGGCGGCGAGGCTGATCGACGGCGGCACCAGCACGGCGGTGAGGGTGCCGAACAGCTCCCGGTCGACGAGCACGCCCGCCTCGGCGAGCCGGCCGCAGACCGCGTCGACCTGCCGCCAGCACTCCAGCGACGTGGCCAGGGGGACGTTCTTGCAGTACGGGATGTTGTAGCCGATCCCGCCGCCCTCGAAGGAGGTGAAGCCGGCGGCGAGCGACACCGCGAACAGGTCGCGGGGGTCGGGCGAGCCGTGCCGGATCTCCAGCGGCACGTCGACGGTGGCGACCAGTTCCCGGCCGCGCTGCCAGCCGTGCGCCACCAGCGGGTAGCCGTTGAGGTCGGCGGGGTTCTCCCGCAGCACCCGGGCGGCGTGGTCGAACTGCCGCAACCGGGTGAACGAGTCGATCGTCACGGTCAGCATGCCCGGTCCGGCGGGCGCGAGCGAGCGCAGCAGCTCCGTCATCGCGTCGTGCGCCCCGACGCCGCAGCGGGGCTGCACGATCGGCCGGCCGGCGCGGCGGGCCGCCCGCAGCGCCGCCACCGCGGTCGGCGCGCCGCTGTCGCGCAGGTGTGCCACGGTCTCCGCCCACGACGGCAGCCCGTCGACGGTGCTGTCCGCCAGGTGCAGGTCGGCCCAGTCAGCCACGGCTGCCCACCGCCGTCCGGGACCCGCGCTGGCCGGCGGCCCGCGTGCCGGTGCCCTGGTGGGCCGCCCGCGTGCCGGTGCCCTGAAGGTGGGCCGCCCGCGTGCCGGTCCTGGTCCGGGCGTTGCGCTTCTTCGCGCGCCGGGTGGCGCCGGGCGTGGCCGCGCGCAGCAGGTCCAGCACCAGCGGCAGCTCGTAGGGGTTCTCCAGGATGTGGTCGACGCCGAGGGCCCGCAGCCGGTCGTGCACGTCGTCGGCCTTGTGGCTGCCGACCGAGAGGTTCCCGCCGAGGATCACCGGGCGGGCGAGCCGCCCGGCGGCCCGCAGCTGCGGCAGGTCCCGCAGGTCCGCGTACGCGTGCCCGTTGAGGCTGCCGATGATGACCGCCTCCGCCTCGGGGTGCGCGTCGACGGCGTCGGCGAACTCGGTCAGCGGCGTGCAGACGCCGAGGTTGACCACGTCGTAGCCGTGCTCACGCAGGTGCATCGCGATCAGGTGGTTGGCCACGGCGTGCGCGTCGCTGCCCGCCACGCCGAGGATGACGAGGTGTCGCGTGGTGTCCATGATGCTCCCGTCCGGGCCGTCGGGCCCTCGTGTCGTGGGGGTTGGGCGGCGGGGCCCCACCGGCCCCGCCGCGTCGGCCGGTCAGTCGTCGAAGGCGGCGAACAGTTCGCGGTCGCTGGTCTCCGCGAGCCGCTGCGGGTCGAACTCGTCCGGGTCGGCCTCGGCCAGGGAGTCGAGGACCAGGTTGATCGCGGGGATCAGGCCCCAGATCTCGCGGTACGGGGGCCAGCCCCGGTGCCCGCCGTCGATGTCGGCCTGCCGGGCGAAGATGTAGTTGGCCCAGTCCCGGCTCATCGGGCGGCGGTGGTGGAAGTCGTGGCAGACGGTGTCGCCGGTGAGCACCAGGTAGCGCGAGGGGAAGTGGACCAGCAGCATCCGGGTCCACCAGCGGGCCCAGGCGCGCACCGCGGCCCCGCCCCGCAGGGAGCTCGCCGGGGCGGGCTCGCCGATGAAGATGGCGTTGGTGAGGCTGGCGAAGTACGCCTTGCCGCGGCGCTGGGTCTGCCAGGGGGCCGGGAACGTGTGCTTGACGCAGAGCCGCAGGGTGTTGCTGATCTGGAAGAAGACGGTCATCGGCAGCACCCAGCCGACCAGCACCAGGGGCCAGGCGTGGGCGACCGTGGCGAGCGCGGCGACGGCGGCGTACCCGGTGGCGGTGATCACCCGTTCGGTGCGGCTGGCGGCGTGGCTGTAGGAGCGGATCCGGGCCCACAGGAACCGGGCGTGGAACACCGGCGAGACGAGCCGGCCCAGCACCTGCCGCCACATCTGCCGGCGGGTCATCCCGGGGCGCAGCCGCAGGCTGACCAGGAACGCCTGCACGGTGGGGTCGCGCAGCGTCATGTGGTGCAGCGCGTGGTGGTCGGCCACGTGCTCGGCGCTGTAGCGCTCGAAGTGCTGCACCATCAGCACCCCGGCGACGATCTTGCCGAGGATCTGGTCCGGGCGCTTGCGGGCCCACATGTTGCGGTGGGCGCACTGGTGGAACACCATCATGCGCAGGTTGCGCGCGCCGTGCAGGGTGCTCGCCCAGCCGGGCAGGAGCAGCGCGAGCCACCAGCCCGACAGGGCCAGGGCGACCCCGGTGGCGGTCAGGCCGGCGGCGACGGAGCCGGTCGCGGTGACCAGGTGGACGGTCGGGGTCAGCCGCAGCGGCCGCTGCCCCGTGTGCGGCCGGCCGGTGAGGAAGGTCAGCGGAAGCTGGGCGAAGCGGGGCAGCCGCCGCATCGAGTCACGGACGCTGTTGTCGGCCGAGTCGCGGGTGTCCCGCTCGGCGACCGTCAGCCGGCCGGGCCGCTGGTCGGCCGCCGCCGGCCCGCCGGCCCGGGACGCCGGGCGGCGGGGCGCGGTGACGGTGGGCTGGTGCGGCCCGGTGGCGGCGGCACGACGGGGCGCGGCGACGGTCGGCGGGTGCGGCTCCGTGCCGGTGGTGCGGCGGGGCGCGGCGGCGGTGCGGCGCGGGGCGGCGGCGACGGTGCCGTCCGGGTCGGCGGGCCGCGCAGAGGCGTCGATGGTAGTCATTTCTCCCCTGTTTCTCTCTGCTCGGGGCGGCGGGACGCCCGCCGCGCTAGCGGCTCGCCTGCGCCGACCGCTCCAGGTCGGCGGCGGTGGCGAGGATGTCGTCGATGACGCGGTCCAACTCGTCGGTGGTGGTGGCCGGGTTGAGCAGCATCAGCTTGAGGAAGACCGGGGACGACCCGTCGGGCCGGCGCACCCGGGTGCGGGCCAGCAGCGTGACGCCCCGGGTCATGAGCTGCCGCCGCAGCTCGCCGTTGAAGGCGTCGGCGTCGCCGTCGTGGCGGTAGCGCAGCAGCACCGTGCTCATGGACGGCCGGGCGGCCAGTTCCAGGGCCGGCTCCGCCTCGACCCGGTCGGCGGCGTAGAGGGCAAGATCATGGCAGCCGTCCACCATCGCGGCCATCCCGTCGCGGCCCAGCGCGTTCATCGTGACGGCGATCTTGAAGGCCTCCGCGCGGCGGGTCGCCTGCACCGAGCTGCCGTACAGGCCGATGAAGCCAGCCTCGGCGTCGTCGTCGGCGTTCAGGGTGGTGGTCTGCTGCGCCAGCGGAGTCATGACGCTCGCGTCGCGGACCAGGAAGATGCCGGAGGTCGCCGACGTCCAGCCGAACTTGTGCAGGTCGAGCGTCACCGAGTCGGCCTCGGCGATGCCGTCCAGCCGGGGGCGCAGCCGGGGAGAGAACAGGGCCCCGCCACCGTACGCGGCGTCGGCGTGCAGCCACACGCCGTGCCGGCGGGTCACCTCCGCCAGCGCCGCCACGTCGTCGACCCAGCCCTGGTCGGTCGCGCCGACGCAGGCGATCGCCGCCACCGGGACCACGTCCTCCGGCAGGCCCGCCAGCGTGCGCTCCAGCTCCTCCGGCAGGAGCCGCCCCAGCTCGTCGGAGGGCACCCGGACGATCATGTCCTCGCCTAGGCCGACGATGCCCACGGCCCGGCCGATGGAGAAGTGGGTGGCGTCCGTGGCCAGCACCACCGGGCGCTTGTCGAGCCCGGTGAGGCCCTGCGCGAAGGGCCGCCACCCGCACCGCTGCGCCAGCACCCGGTCGCGGGCCGCCAGCACGGCCATCAGGTTGGAGATGCTGCCGCCCGCGGTGATGGTGCCGCCCGCGTCCGGGCCGTAACCGACCAGCTCGCCCAGCTCGCGGATGACGTAGCGCTCCAGTTCGAGGGCGTACGGGCCGCTCTCCCAGGCGTGCAGGGACTGGTTCAGGATGCCCACCACCAGCTCGGCGGCGGCGGCGACCGGGGTGGGCGGGCACTGCATGCGGGCCACCGCGGCCGGGTGGCTGACGTCGACCGACCAGGTGGCGTAGTCCCGCACGAACCGGCGGAACGTCTCCAGGGGATAGCCCGGCTCCGCCGGCAGCAGCGGCCCGCCCAGGGAGCGCCGGGCGGCCTCCCGCACCGCCGCCGGACCACCGGCGGTCACCGGGCCGGGCCGGTCCAGGGTCACCTCCCGCAGGGTCTCCAGCGCCACCGCGGTCAGCGCCTGCACGTAGTCCAGTCCGGCGAGGCTGCCGGCCGGCGGCAGCACGGCGTCCACCTGACGGGCGGCCGAACCCGCCGCGACCGTCTCCGTCCGGTTGCTCTCTTGCATGATCGTCACTGCGGTCTCCTCGACTCCGGCTCCGTTGCCACATCGGCGGTGGCGGCTGACGTCGGAGGAAATCCCCGGGCATCCTTCGGTCGGCTATGGCCCGGCTATCCGTCGGTCGGGGCGGCGCGGCCCACAGATCGGTTAGCCCGGGGATAGGACTTCGATAGCCGGCCGGGGACACAGGTGACAGACGCGATCCGCACCCGTTCCCGTGGAGGTAACCGATGATCCGCCTGCTGCTGGCGACGACCGCCGCCGTCCTCGCCGTCGCGGTGCCCGCCGGTCACCGCACCGCCTCGACGCCGAACCTGGAGCCGGAGACCGGCTGGGGCGCGCCGGCCGGTCACACCATCGAACCGATGGACGAGACCGGCTGGGGATTGCCACCCGCACCCCAACGGCAGCGGTGAGACCGTCGGGCCCGCCCGGTGGGACGGGCGGGCCCGTGCGGTGGGCACGGGGCGGGGCCGCCGGTGGGACAGGGCGGCCCCGCCCCGTGCCGCGCCTACCCGGACACGTCCGCCAGGGCGCGCAGCGCGCGGGCGTGCCACACCCGCGCCTGCAACTCTCCGAAGATGTCCGCCGCCCGGCGGAGCTGGTCCGCCGCCTCCGCCCGGTCCCGGTCGGGCAACTGGGACAGCTCGTACAACGACTGCGCCTCCACCACCCGCTCGACCACCTGACCGGCGAGCTGCCGGGCCCGGGTCAGCATCGCCCGGGCCTTCGCCAGCCGCCCGTCCCGGCCGTACACGACACCGAGGCCGTGCAGCGCGTACGCCTCGCCCGTGCGGTCGGCGGCGGCCCGGACGATCTCCAGCGTGCCCTGGAACGACTCCTCGGCGCGGCGCAGCTCGCCGGAGCGCAGATACAGCTCACCGAGCCGGTGCAGCACCTGCGCCTCGACCCGCCGGGCCCCCGCGTCCCGGCAGATGGTGAGCGCCTCGCCGAGCAGGGCATGCGCGGCGGCCGGATCGCCCTGCTCCAGCCGGATCCCCGCGATGCTCACCAGCACGTGCGCCCGGCCGACCAGGTCGCCGGCCGAGCCCAGCCCGGCCAGCGCCGCCTCGTAGCCCCGCAGGGCCGCCCGGTCGTCGCCGCGCAGCCGGTGGAGGTAGGCGAGGTTGCGTTCCACCAGCGCCACCCCGTGCCGCTCGCCGAGGGGACGCAGGATCCGCAGCGCGGTGGTGAACATCCGCTCGGCCTGACCCGGGTCGCGCAGGAACATGTGCATCGCGCCGAGGGAGTGCAGCGTGATCCCCTCGCCGCGCCGGTTGCCGCTGCGCCGGGTCGCGGACAGGGCGATGTCGGCGGTCTCCGCCCACTCGTCGAAGTAGCTGCGGGCCTCGAAGAGCGTCACGAGGGTGAACGCGAGATCCCAGCACAGCTCGTCGAGGCCGAGGGCGTCGGCCTGCCGCACGGCGCAGACCAGGTTGCGCCGCTCCAGCTCCAGCCAGTCCATCGGCCGGCCGAGCAGCCCGTCGGTGACCGCGCGGGGCACCGGCCAGCGGGCGGCGGCGCCGTGCACGATGGTGAAGTCGCCGCCGTACTCCCGGCGGTGTGCCTCCTCGGCCACGGCGAGCCAGGCGCCGAGCACGTGCCGCACCAGCGACTCGCGCTCCTCGGGCGGCTCCTCGGCCAGGAGGCGTTCGCGGGCGAAGACCCGGACGAGGTCGTGCAGCCGGTAGCGGGTGGAGCCGCTCTGCGGGTGGCCGTGCGCCTCCAGCAGCCGCACGTCGACGAGCTGCTCCAGCAGGTCCTCCAGCACCGACGGCGGCTCGTCGAGCAGCGGCGCGGTCACCCACAGCGGGAAGTCCTCGCAGTTGAGCAGCGCCAGCCGGCGCAGCAGCCGCCGGGACCGCTCCGGCAGGCTGTGGTAGCTCAACCCGATGGTGGTGCGGATGCACAGGTCGCGGTGGACCAGCTCGTCGAGCAGCTGGGACTGGTCCCGCAGCCGGTCCACCAGGCGGCTCACCCGCCAGTGCGGGCGCGAGGCGAGGCGGGCGCCGGCGATGCGCAGCGCCAGCGGCAGCCACCCGCACAGCCGCGCCAGCTCGTCGGCCTGGACGGGCTCGGCGGCGATCCGGTCGCCCACGATCTGATGCAGCAGGGCCACGCTCTGCTCCGGCGTCAGGGCGTCCACGTCGACCTCGTGCGAGCCGGCGAGGGTGCCGAGCCGGACCCGGCTGGTCACGATGACCGCGCAACCGGCCGTGTTCGGCAGCAGCGGCGCGACCTGCGTCTCGTCGGCGGCGTTGTCCAGCAGGATCAGCACCCGCCGCTCGGCGAGCCGGCTGCGGTACAACCCGATCCGCTCGGTCAGGTTGTCGGGGATCGCCGGACCGGCGACGCCCAGCGCCCGCAGGAAGCGGTCCAACACCTCCGCCGGGCGCTCCGGGCTGGGCGACGGCCCGCCGAGGTTGGCGTAGAGCTGGCCGTCGGGGAACCGGTCCACCAGCGAATGCGCCACGTGCACGGCGAGGCTGGTCTTGCCCGCCCCGCCCGGGCCCGTGATCACCGCGAGCGGGGCGAAGCCCCGGTGCCCCGGGTCGGCCTCGGCCGTCAGCACGTCGCGGATCTCGCCGACGAGCTTCTGCCGGCCCGTGAAGTCCGCCAGGTCCGCCGGAAGCTGGTGCGGAGCCCGCGGGCCGGGCGGACCCGGCGACGCGGGACCCGCGCCGGCGGACGGCGCGGCCGGGGACGCGGCGGGCGTCGCCGGAAGATCGAGCTGCGGCGCGCGGGACAGGATGGCCCGCTCCAGCCGGGCCAGCTCCGCGCTCGGCTCCATGCCGAGCTCCTCCACGAACAGCGCCCGCGCCCGCCGGTACGCCTTCAGCGCGTCGGCCTGCCGGTCGGCCCGGTAGAGCGCGAGCATGAGGTGGGCGTGCAGCCGCTCGCGCAGCGGATGCCGGGCGATCAGCGCCTCCAGCTCGCCGACCAGCTCGTCGTGGCGGCCGAGCGCCAGCTCCAGCCGGATCCGCTCCTCGACGGCCGCGCCGCGCCGCTCGTCGAGCCCCCGCCGCCACGCCTCGACCGGCTCGCCGGGCACGCCGGCCAGGGTCGCGCCGTACCAGAGCGCGTCGGCGGCCCGCAGCCGGGCGACCGCCTCGGCCACCTGGCCGTCGCCGCTGAGGTGCCGGCTCTCGGCGACGAGCAGCTCGAACCGCCCCGCGTCCAGCTCGGTGGGGGCCAGCCGCAGCAGGTAGCCGCCGAAGCGGGTCTCCAGGGCGTCCTTGCGGCCGACCTCGGCCAGCAGCCGCCGCAACTGCGACACGCAGATCTGGATCTGCGAGCGGGCCGTGGACGGGGGGCGGCCGTCCCACACCGTGTCGATCAGATCCTCCACCTGCACCGCCCGGCCCCGGTTGGCGGCGAGGATGGCGAGGACCGTGCGGGCGCGGAGCCCGGGAATGTCGAGCCGGCGGTCTTCGTGGGTGATCTCGATTGGCCCAAGGACCCGTAGCAGCACGACCTTCCCCTGACCGTAGCCGAGTGTCCACTCAGGCTAACAGTGGGTACTTGCCGCCGCAGTGGCGCGAAGCGGCGGCGGCCCGTGGTGCGTAACCGGCCTCCTCAGCCGACCCGGAGTCGTTGCAGGTGGACCACCGCGCCGATGACCAGCAGGCCGCCCGCGATCTGTACGGCGTTGAGCGACTGGCCGAGCCAGGTCCAGGCGAGGACCGCGCTGAACACCGGCTCCAGGCAGATGTTCACCGCTCCGGCGTGCGGGCCGACCCGGGCCGTGCCCCAGGAGAAGAGCACGAAGGGGGCGAGGGTGCCCAGGATCGCGACGAAGAGCACCCCGGGCAGCAGGTCGTGCCGCCCGACGATCTCCGGCACGCCCTGCGGGGCGAAGTAGAGCAACCAGGCCACACTGGACACGGCGAACGCGTACGTGTTGGCGCGCAGCGCGCCGTACTTGCGGGTGGCCCGGCTGCCCAGCACCGAGAAGGCGGCCACGCCGACGGCGGTGGCGATGCCGAAGCCGACCCCGAGGAGGTTCACCTCGCCCAGCGGCGTGGTGGGCAGCTCCACCACCAGGGCCACCCCGGCGAGGGCGACGAGCAGCCCCAGGGCGATCGCGATGCCGGGCCGGCACCGGCCGAGCACCACCAGCCACCCCACCACGAACGCCGGAGCGAGATTCTGCAACACCATGGCGACCGCGACCGGCAGGTGGCTGATGGCCAGGAACAGGCACGCGTTGGCCACGGCGATCGCCAGGCCGAACGCGACGACCAGCGGCCAGTCGATCGGCTCCGTGCGCCTCGGCGTGCCGGGGCGGCGGCGGGCCAGGGCGAGCAGCAGGCCGAGCCCGGCGAGGCTGATCAGGGTACGGGCGGCGACCAGCTCGGCGGGGCGCAGCCCGGAGTCGAACAGGTCGCTGGCGACGGTGCCGCCGAAGCCCCACAGCGCGGTGGCGACGCACACGGCGAGCAGCCCGAGCCGCCGCGCGCCGGGGTCGGGTGCCTCCTCGTCGTGGTCAGGGCGGGCGTCCCGCTCCTCGGGGTGGGCTTTCGGCTCCTCGGGGTGGGCGTGCCGCTCGTCGGCGGACGAGGGGGTCAGGTCGGCGGATGCCGTCATGGAGTCACCTCGGCGTGGTCGTCGTGCGTGTCGGACCGGTTGCGGACGGTGGTACCCAGCGCAATGCCGACTGTAACCTCTAAACTGTTTGAGTGGTTACCGACGCGGGGAAGTAGGGCGATGTGGGAGGTGGGGCGATGAAGCGCCAGGAGGCACCCGGCCGGCTGGAGGTCGTCCGGTCCTTCGTCAACACGCTCGACCTGGAACGCGGCGTCGACGACCTCGACACGGTCGAGGGCCTGGCCGGCTGGCTCGCCGCCGCTTGGTCACTTGCCGATCTCCCTGCCGGGCCGCTCCGGGCGGACCGGTCGCCCGCGCTGGAAGCGTCGTCTCGGCCCGGGGAGTCGCCCCGGCCTGGTGGGTCACCCCGGCGGCCGGGCGTGCCGCCCGCGCTGACCGAGGCGGACCGGCGGGCGGCGGTGGAACTGCGCGAGGCGCTGCGGGACACCATCGCTGGTGCTGGTGCCGGGGCTGCATTCGGGCCACGTGCCCACGCCCCGGCGGGACTGGACCGGCTCAATCGGGTCGCCGCGCGGTTGCCCGTACACCTGCGGTTCGCCGACGCGGCGACGCCGCAGTTCGTTCCCGAGCGTGACGGCGTCGACGCCGTGCTGGCCGGGCTGCTCGGCGTGGTGGCCGTCGCCGCGCTCGACGGCACCTGGGGCCGGCTGAAGATGTGCCCGGCCGAGGACTGCCGGTGGGTCTTCTACGACCACGCCCGCAACCGGACGGGGGTGTGGTGCCAGATGGCCGAGTGCGGTAACCGCCGCAAGGTACGCGAACACCGCTCCCGGCAGCGCGCCTCGTCGGCCGCACGCACCTGACCGAACCAAAGGCGAAGATTCCGTAGATCTTGGAGATTTTCGGCCCCCGGAGGGGTCACTTCGCTCCAAGATCTCCATTCTCGCCCACGATCTTGCAGTTGTGGCCCCCCGATAGGGCGCTTTGTCCCTTTTGTTGGGGCCGCAACTGCAAGATCGCGGGGGGTAGGGGGCGGGGCGGCCCTGCCTGTAGGCGGCGGTCGGCTGGGGGTTCCGCGTAGGGCCTCCTGCCTGCTGTTTCGCCTGCACGTCACCGCCGGCGCCTGTTGGGCGTTGACAGGGCGACATGCTGAAGTCGGTGACTCCGATTTCTATCAATAGTGACAAATGCATTCCGCTCTCCTTAAGCGGACGTCATGCCCCAGAGGTTCTTTCGTCGCGTAGCTACAATGCGGCTGCCGCTGTCAGGGCGCACCGGGGAGAGGCGCGGATGCTGGGAATTGCGAGGAAAGTCGTGACGACGATGAGCATCTGGCGTAGAAGTCTGTGGCGCTATCGGGTCACCACTGCGGGAATTGCGCTGACCTCCTTCGGTGCCGCCACCGCTATCCACAACCCTCCTGTTGCAGTCAGCGTGCTGGCGGCAACTGCCGGCTGTTTCGTTTCCGTGCTGGAAATCCGCGCCAATCGTCGCCGCGCCCGGTTGGTGCGGTTCCAGTCGCGGGACGGCGACGACTACAGCGACCTGTCGAGTCAATTCAGCAGTCTGGGAACCATCGTCAAAAGCGCACACGACGTCGGCGTGGTCATGGCGAAAGAGTGCGCGCGGCTCCGCGACCAGCCCGTCAGGGCCGAGCTTGAAACTACACCGTATCGCCTCCCTCGCGAGCTCAGGGTCTGGTCGTTCGACTTTCTTGCGCGTCGTGCCCGCGTCGCCGCCATGTACAACGGTGACATTATCGGCCTGGCCTCCGATGTGCCATCCGGTGACGAGGACGCGGCTGTCAAGCTGAGGCCCGGCCGCTATTTTGACTTCTTTTGCAGCAATCTGCTGGCTCCGTTCGACGTATGGGGGACGGGTAGGAAACTGCCGCTTTTGCGGGGAAGGGAGTTGATTCTCGACCAGGGTGGGAAACTGCTGACCTTTCGGCGTAGCCGACTCGCCAACACTGTCGGCGTGTCCTCGCTGGCCTTCACGGCGGACGGCCAACTGATCCTCGTGGCCCAGGCCAAGGACAATGTGGGCAGCCCTGGCCTCATCGCCCCGTCCGGCTCTGGCGCTCTTGAACCCCGCGACGTGCCACAGGATGGCACCGGGCTGACGCTCGGAGACATCGTCCGCCGCGGTGCGGAGCGGGAGTTGCGGGAGGAATGCCACATCAGCGAGCAGGACATCGAGGTCAGCGCGATCGTGGGGCACGGTCGGTGGGTCAGCCGGGGTGCCATGCCGGAATTCTGCGTGGTCACCCTGCTCCTACTCACCAGCGACGAGGTGCTCGATCGGGCTGTCCGGCTCGTCGAGCGCCCCTACGTCACCGAGGTGCTGGCGGTCGACCTGGCACCGATCACGAGATGGAACCCGAGGAAGCCGTTGGCCATGCTGCCGGAAGAGATCAGAGGATCAGCGTCATGGCCCCTGGCCCTCGGCCTGGCCTGCATGGCTCAGTCCATCCTCGACCAGTCGTGGCCGCTGGGGCAGGAGTTGACGCAGCGGCTGCCTGTCCAGGGGGAGCGACGGGCTCTGCGTGAAGGTGCGTGATCGGGGCTGGCCCACGCAAGGTGCCCGACAGAAGGTGTGCACCGCGAGCCCGCGCCGCTTCGGGCTGCACGCCATCCTGTCTGAGGCGGCGGTACACACGGAGGTCGGCGGCCCGGAGGTCCTGCGCGAGCAACTCGACCACTTGGTCACGATGAGTCGCCTGCCCAACGTGACCATCCAGGTCCTGCGCTTCGAGGCAGGCGCTCACCTTGCGGTCAGCAGCGGCTTAGCCATGCTCGCCTTCGAGCAGGACGAGCCACCATTGGGTTACGTCGAAACCCTGGCCGGCGAGCTGTTCCTTGAATCCGCACGCGACCTGGCGCGGCTGACCGACGCGTACGACAATCTGAAGACGCTGGCGCGTTCGCCGGCCGACTCCGTGAAGTTCATCAAGGAGCTGAGCAAGCATGGAGCGTGACGTCTGGCGCAAGTCGACCCGATCGGGCAACAACGGCCAGTGTGTCGAGGTGTGCGACCGGGGCGTTCTGGTCGATGTACGCGACTCCAAGTTCCCTGCGGACGCCGTGCTGAGCTTCGACCCAGCTGCATGGGTGACCTTCGCCGACAGCCTGAAGGCCGACGGCACCCGCGCGTAACGGAATCACTGCCGTGGTTACTTTGACGCAAGCCGGTGCGTGAAACCTGAGGGGTCTTCCATGACCGGCAAGGAACCGTCCACTTTGAACGGCGGCGCGGGTCGGGCAATTACGCTCGCGACCGGACACGGCTCGTGCGTCGCGCCCACGCCCGGGACATGCGCAAGCGCATCGGCAGCACGTCGCCGTTCACCCGGGACAGTGAAGCGGCGGGCAGGCGACCGAGCTGGGAAGCGCACAGCGAGAAGATTCCGGCAGCACCGCACACCGCCGACCGCCTCGGCATCCAGCCCGGCGAGCCGGTCATGTTCACCAGGTACCGCTACCTGGCTGACGGGGTCCCCATCCAGCTCGCCTACTCGTACGAGCCGCTGGCCATCACCGGCGGTACGCAGGTCGAGTACCCGGAGCAAGGCCCGGTCATCGGTGTGGTTGCCCGCATGGACTTCATCGGCGTGGCCATCGACCGGTTCGTGGAGGAGGTCACCACCCGGCCGGCGATGCCCGAAGAGGCGGAGGCCCTCGGACTCGACCGGCGAGGCGGCAGGTGGGTAATCGCGGTCGAGCGCACCTACTACGCCGGACAGACCGCCGTGGAGACCGCCGACATCGTCTTCCCCGGTGACCGCTACCGGCTCGTGTACGAGGTGCCCGTCGATCCCTGGTCGCCACCCGGCCCGTCCGAGACACCCTGACAGATGCCGGGACCTGCTCGTGCGGCTTCCGGTCGAGCGCGCGTTCGGTGGCGAGCGCCAAGTCGACGCCGCGCACTCGACGGCCCTGGTTTCCTGAGCATGGGCCGGAGCGTGTGCAGTTCCACGTGAGACTGAGCGATGCTCCACATAGGAGCTCATCGCCTGACGTTCGATCGGCAAACCGACAGACAGGATCCCGACGCGGCCCTTCTTCCGTAGGTTGATCGGCACCGCGCAGCCAGGAGGTTGGATGTCCCACGTCCGCATCCGGATCGACTTCACTCCACTCACCGACGACGACGAGTTCGTCCTCGGCGAGCTGACCGACGAGCTGGCGGACGACCTCCGCGAGATCGGGGAGGTGGAGCGCGTCGAGCAGCCCGTGACAGACCCGCACGCCAAGGGCGTCGCGGAGCTGGCGCTCGGCGTGGTGACCGTGCTGGCGGGGTCGGACCCCGGCTACGTGCAGGCGCTCGTCGACGTGGTCCTGGCGTTCCTCCAGCGCCATACGGGCCGCCGGGTGCACCTGAGGGTCGGCGACATCGAGCTGACCATCGACCGGCCGACCCACAAGCAGACCGACGAACTGGTCGCCGCGGTGCGGGCGGCGATCGAGCGGGCCCGCCCCTGATGGGTCGGCATGCCCTGCTGCTCGGCACGGCCACCTGCCACGCCGACCGCGAACTCGCGCCCCTGCCCTCCGTGCGCCAGGATGTCGCGCAGCTCAAGGCGCTGCTCGACGGCGCAGGCGAGTTCGACAGCGTACGCGCGGCACTGGACCTGCCGGCGGCGCACCTGCGTCAGGTCGTCGAGGAGTTCTACGGCGCGCGGCGCACGGGCGACCTGGCGCTGTTCTACTACTCCGGCCACGGGGTGCTGCACGGCGACGGGCAGTCGCTGTTCCTGGCGGCGACCGACACGGTCGGCGGGCAGTTGCACGCGACCGCGTTCGACACCGACGGCATGCTGCGCCACCTGCTCAACGACACCAAGGCCAGCCAGAAGGTCGTCCTGCTCGACTGCTGCTTCTCCGGCGCGTTCACGGCCCGCAACCGGTTCCGGGGCGGGGTGCGGGAGGAACCGCGCCGCCTCAAGCGTCAGCGTGGCACCTTCATCCTGACCTCCAGCACCCACCAGAAGGCGTCGAAGGCGCAGGGCCCGGACCGCCCGTCGGTCTTCACCGAGGTGCTCCTCGACGGGTTGCGGGGCGCGGCCGAGGGACCGACCGACGACGGGTGGATCACCACCAACGATCTCTCGCGGTACGTGCCGACCGAGATGGCCCGCCGCCGCCAGCACAAGACTGTCGAGTCGAGCGAGGGCGTCACCGAGCCGATCCGGCTGGCGACCGCGCCGGGTTCCGCCGCCGAGGCGACGCGCGCCGCCGCCGTCACGGCGAGCCCGGCCGACGAGGCGGCGTTCGACGCGGACCAGTGGCGTCGCCTGGTGACCTACTACGTCAACTGCATGCAGCGGTCGACCGTGTTGCAGTCGTTCGTCGACCCCCGGGCGACCACCGCGTACGTCGCGGCTCCGCCCGGGTCCGAGGCCGTCTTCACCTCGGAGACGCCCGTCCAGTTGGGCGGCACGGCGGCCAGGCTCGCCGCGCGGGCCCGGGCCGACGGCAGGGGGATGCAATACGGCTACCCCGTCGTCGCCGTGCGGCCGGCCCGGCAGAAGGCGATCCGCCTCGCGCCGCTTCTGGTCTGCGACGTCACCGTCGGCGCGGACGACGTCCTGCACGCCTCCTTCCCGCCCCGTCCCAGCGCGGCCCTCGTCGACCTGCTCCAGCTTTCCGAGGTGGAGGGCGACGAGCTGCTGCAACGCGTCGAGCAGGCGTTTGTGCCGGGCGACCCGGCCTCCCTCACCGCCACCGTCGACCTGTTGGTGAAGACGTTCGGGCTGAACCCGGTGACGGAGCTGGACCCGGCGGTGCTCGGCGGCACCATCCGGCCGGGGCCGGTCAACGGGGTGCAGAACGCCGCGATCCTCTACACCGTCGACGCCGCCGACTCGCCGCAGCGGCAGCTCGTCGAGGACCTGCGCGCCATGATCAAGAATCCGAAGCTCATCGAGGGGACGGCGCTGGGCGCGCTTGCGCGCCGGCCGGACGAGCACGCGGCGAGCCCAGGTGGGGCAGGCGCGACGCCCGTGGTGACGGTGGCGATGAGCGCGACGAACGAGGCGCAGGAGGAGGTCATCCGGGCGGCGATGTCGCAGCCGTTGACGGTGGCCCAGGGGCCGCCGGGCACCGGCAAGAGCCAGCTCGTCACCGCCCTGCTGGCCACCGCCACCGCCGCCGGCCAGAGCGTGCTGATCGGCTCCACCAGCAATCAGGCGGTCGACTCGGTGCTCGACCGGGTGACCGACCTGATCGGCCCGGGCCTGCTGCTGCGTACGGGCAACAAGGAACACCGGATGCAGGAGCCGAAGCACCTCGCCGACATCCTGGCCACCTACCCGTCGGCCGAGCGGGTCACCACCGTGGATGACCGGACCCCGCTGCACGAGCTGCGGCTGCTGGCCGAGGAGGTCGCCGGGCTCCGCGCGGCGCTGGACGAGCGGCGACTGCTCGAACGCGACCTCGCCGACCTGGCCGCCGAACGCGTCGTCGAGCCGGGCCGGGGCGCGGTCCCGCTGCCGGCCGACGACGCGAAGCTGGCGCACCTCGTCCACCTGACCGACCGGGCGCTCGCGAGCCGGTGGTTCGGCTGGTGGTACCGGTGGCGGCTGCGGGCGTACCAGGTCGTCGACCGGGACGCCGTCGCGGCGCTCGCCGAGCGGGCGGTCATCGAGCTGCGCTGGCGGGAACGCCTGCATCGGCTCGCCGCCCTGCCCGACGCCGAAGCCTCCTGGCGGCGGCTCGTCGACCTGATCGCCACCGAACGGCCCGCCCGCAGCATCGACCTGTTACGGGCCCAGATCGCCCGCCGGGTGGCCGCCGGGGCGCGGGTGCTCCAGGACCGGGCCGACGAGATGGCCCGGCCGCAGTCGGACAGCTGGTCCTACTTCCCGGAGCTGCTGCGGGTGCTGCCGGGTTGGGCGGTGACGGCGCTCTCCGCCCGACGCCTGAAGCGCAGCCCCGCCCTCTACGACCTCGTCGTGATCGACGAGGCCGCGCAGTGCGACGTGCCTGCGATCCTGCCGATGCTCTACCGGGCGAAGCGGGCACTGCTCATCGGCGATCCGCGCCAGCTCGCGCCCGTGGTGGACCTGCCCGAGTCCGACGACGTCACCGAGCGGGCCCGGGCCGGCCTGGGCACCGGCTGGCTCACCGCCCGCCGGCTGACCTACACGGCCCACTCCGCGTACGACGCGTTCGCCGCCGCAGCGGGCACGACGCAGCTGCTCGACGAGCACTACCGGTGCCACCCGGACATCGTGGACGTGCCGAACCGGGAGGTCTACCAGGGCCGGCTCACCGTGCTGACCGATCCGGCCCGGCTGGCCGCCCCGGCCGAACCGGCGGTGCGCTGGCGCGACGTGCCCGGCAGGTTCAGCCCCGGGACGACGGGCTCCGGGTTCAACCCGGTCGAGGCCGAGGCGGTCGTCGCCGAGGTGGCGGGCCTGCGGGCGGCGTACCCCGATGCCTCGATCGGGGTGGTCACGCCGCTCGCCGCGCACCAGCGTCGCCTGGCGGCAGCCCTGCGCGCCGCCGGTCTCACCGAGAACCTGCTCTGCGCGACGATCCACAAGTTCCAGGGCAGCGAACGGGACGTCATGGTCGTCTCGCCGGTCGGCGCGCACGGCGTCCCGGACCGCACCCGGGGCTGGCTGGCGCACCAGACCAACCTGTGGAACGTCGCCATCACCCGGGCCCGGTCACAGCTCGTCGTGGTCGGCGACCGGTCGTGGTGGTCGGGTCAGCGGGGCCTGCTGGCGGCCCTGGCGCTGGCCGGTGCCGCCGCCGACACGCCGCCGGACGCCGGGAACGTGCCGGCCGACCGACTGCACCGCGCCCTTCGGAACGCCGGCCTCACGGTGCGGCGGGACGTTCCCGTGGCGGGGCACCCCGTCGACCTCGTGGTGCGACGCGAGGACGCCGAGCTGGCCGTCGTGGTCGACGACCCGGCCGGCGATCCCGACGGCAGGGTGCTGCGCAAGGTGCTCGCCCGGCTCGACGTCACCGCAGGCTCCGCCCCGGTGCGTCGGGTGCCCGCATGGCGCTGCCTGGCCGAGCCGGAGCGGGTGGCGGCGGAGTTGGCCGACGCCCTGCACCGGCCGGGGCGGGAGCCCGACGGCGGGTAGGCCGCAGCGGACACCGCCGGAGGGGCCCCTGCTGCGGGACCCCTCCGGTCAGTGTCCGAGATGGCGGAGCGTCACTTCTTGAGCAGTCGCACCTGCACGGTCCTGCTCGCGCTCTGCCCCGTCGCGTTGCCGAACGCGACCGTGACCGTCACGTCGAGCCGCCCCGCCTTCACCAGCTCCTTCCGGTACGCGGGCGCGACCGTCACGGTCAGCGTGACCGTGCCCGCCCTGCTCACCTGCTTCGTCACCGCGACCACCTTGTCGCCGGTGAGGGTGAGCGTGCCGGCCGTGTTGACGGTGGCGGCGATCGTCGCCGTGCCCGCCTTGGCGTCGGTGGTCACCTTGCCGAGCTGCACCGTCGGCGGCGGCGTCACGGGGGCGACCTTGCCCACCACCGCCTTGGACAGCGTCGCCCGCCCGGCCGAGTCGACGACCAGCGCCTGGAGCTTGACCTGCCGGCCGGCGTCCCTGGCGCCGGGCGTCCAGTCGAACAGGTACGGGGAGACGGTGCTGGTGCCGACCCTGACGCCGTTGACGAGCAGGGTCGCCGACGCGATGGCGAAGTCGTCGGTGCCCCGGATGAGCGGATGCACCGTCGTCCCGACCTGGAACACCGCGCCCTGCCCCGGGTCGGCGACCTGGGCCCACGGGGCGTGGTCGGCGACGCGGCCCACCCCGGTCGGCACCGCCTTCGGCGGCTTCGGCAGCCGCTTGGCGAGGGCGACGGTGGCCGCGCCGGTGCTGTCGGGGCCGGAGATCGCCTCGACCCCGGCGCGCGGGTCCGCCGGGCCGCCCGCGAGCGGCGCGCGCTTGCCGAGGTAGCTGCCGGTCACCGTGACCGGGGCGGCCTCGCGTACGCCGGTGTTGTCGGCGTTGGCGTTGTAGACGGCGAACCCGTTGCCGGTGATGATGTCGCCGGAGACGGTGAGCGCCCCGGCGGTGTCGGTGCCGGCGTCGGTCAGCAGGATTCCGTAGGACTTCTCCGGCGCGGGCCGGTGGTAGTTCCCGGTGATCCGGCTGTCGTCGACGAAGCCGGTTGCCCCGCTGGCGTACTGGATGCCGACCTGCGGGAACACGCTGCTCGACGCGCCCGTGACGACCGTGCCGGTCACGTAGCCGTGGTGGCGGATGCCGGTCCGGGCGGTGTTGTCCGGGCTGCCGTCGGTGCCCCGCGCGCCGTCGAACAGGATGCCGCCGGACTGGTAGCCGCTGACGACGCTGCCGGTGACGGTCACCTCGCTCTCGACGGTGGCGACGCCCGCCCCCCGGATCACGCCGGTCTTGACGATGCCCCAGCCGTGCGGGTGCTCGGCCAGTTCCTGTGCGGTGGTGGCGGCCCGCAGCGGGCCGACGACGCTGTCCGCGACGCGACCGGCCGCGCCGAAGAAGGCGATGCCCGCCTCGGCCCAGACGTCGCCGGAGGTGACGGTCACGCCGGAGATGTCGACGAACATCTCGTTGGTGTCGGTGGAGCCGAGCGACTGCCGCGACACGGTGATCACGTTGCCGCCGCCGTCGCGCAGGTAGGGCTGGTCGCCCGCGAGGGTGCCGAGCGACTGGTCGGGCTCGATGGTCACCTTGTCCGCGCCCGCGCCCTTGATCTTCAGGGGCTTGGTGATGGTGAGGCCGTTGCGCGCGCCGGCCTGCACGGGGTTGGACGCGTGGTGCACCGGCGTCGAGGACTCCCGGTAGACGCCCGCGCAGACCACGATCGTGTCCCACGGCGACGCGTGGTCGACGGCCGCCTGGATCGAGGTGAACTGGGCGGTGGGGCACTGCTTCCCGTCGTCGTCGACGGTCCAGGTGGTGTTCCCGCGCGGGTTCGCGACCGGGTCGACCAGCGCCACCTTGCCGGGGGTGTTGTCGTACGCGGCGAGGTAGGTCGCCGGGTCCGGGCCGCCGAGGGCCGACTTGCCGTGGCCCGCGCCGTTGGCGTGGTTGCCGTCGGACAGCAGCCGCGCCCCCGCCGCGCTCTCCTGGAAGCGCACGTCGGCGAGCTGGATCGAGCCGGACTTCGGCAGGTCGCCCGCCCCGAAGCGCAGTTCGAGCTTGGCCAGGGAGCCGACGTCGACGCCCTGCGCGGCGAACTCGCTCAGCGGCACGCGGATCTGGTCGAGGACGATGTGCGTGTTCGGCGTGTTCGTGCCGGTGGACATGTGCAGGGCGTTGCCCCAGCGCGGGTCACCGGCGTCGACGGTGGCCTCGTGCCCGGCCGTGTCGCTCAGCGCGATGACGAAGCGCTGCGTGGTCGACGTCGGGTCGTACGACGTGGGCAGTTCGTTGGGCCAGACCGGGCTGGTCGGGGTGCCGTTGACGGTGGTGTCGCGGGTGTTGTCGCCCCGGTTGTCGGCGCCCGGGTTGCGGGTGTCGAAGAAGTTGACGGCGGCGCTGAGGGCCAGCGCCTTGAGGCCCCGTACGTCCTTGGACGCGGCCGGGATCGCGGCGGTGAGGGTGGCGGGGGAGGTCGGCTCCCAGGCGAGGGTGAGCTGCCGGCCGTAGGAGTGGTTGATCGGGCTGTTCTCGCGGGTGGCGTTCTGCCCGCCGAGCGCGCCGGCCGCCGGCAGCGGGCAGGGCTTGGCGGCGGTCGGCAGCCCGGTCTTGCCGAGCTGCGCGGGCGCGAAGTCCTGGGGCTCCGGGTTGCACCAGTCGTAGCCGCCGGCCGTCGCCGCCGGCTTCGGCGTGACGCCGGCCGCCTGGGCGTACGGGTCGGCGAAGCCGCTGCCGGTCAGCGGGCCGCCGAGGGCGTTGAGGCCGAGGGGGTTCTCCACCTCGGGGCGGATCACGTCCACCCGCTCCTGCGGCGCGGCGAAGTAGCTGGTGTTGACCCGCTCGTTGCAGGGGATGGCCGTGCCGGACGGGCTGGTCGGGCAGGCCGTCGCCGGAACCTGGAGGCCGCTGGCGGTGTTGGCCAGCTCGCCGGTCAGCCAGGGCTGGAACGCGCCCTCGCCGCCGACGTAGCGGCGGAAGAAGGCGGCCATCGTGGCCAGGCCCAGCTTCTCCTGGTCGCCCATGCGGGCCGCGTCGCCGGAGAACTTGGTGTTCACGGCCGGGTTCAGCGGGTCCGAGTTGTCGATGGCGTAGTTCAGGTCGGGGTCGGTGTAGCTGGCCGCGCCGCTGAGCCGCAGGTTGTTCGGGTGGATGTTGTTCGTCGCGAACGGGGCCGAGTTGCCGCAGGCGGCGTCGTTGTTGCCCTGGCCGTCCGCGCCGCCGTCGGCGTACCAGACGGTGTTGTACCAGTTGTGGATCGCGCCGAGGTGCTCGACCTGGATGCGGGGGAAGGGGTCGCCGGGGTTGACGTACTGGCTGCGCTCGAACAGCCGCGCGCCCTGGAGGTTGGACACGTCGCCGTCGCACATCGGCAGGATCGTCAGGTACGGCATGCCGTACGGGGCCTTGCGCTCGTAGTCCACCGGGGCGAGGGAGATGACGCCGCGCAGGGGGTAGCGCGGGCCGTCGGTGCGGATGCGGTTGTAGTCGATGAAGCTCGACACGGCGTCACCGCCGCGCGAGTGGCCCATCAGGCCGATGCGGGTGAGGTCGAGGCGGCCGGAGAGCGTGGTGCCGACGGTCGTGTGCTCGTCGACCGGCAGGCCCCCGGCGCGGTTGGCCGCGCTGAGCGCGTCCAGGGTGGCGGCGATGAGCATGCGCCGGCTGTGCATGCCTTTGCCCTTGCTGCTGTCCTGCCGCATCATCAGCTGGTCCTGCGACACCGAGAACGTCGTGTAACCCCAGGTGGCGAGGTTCTCCGCGAGGTAGGCGTAGCCGTTCTCGTTGTGCTTGAACTGGGCGCAGGTGAGCTGGGCGCTGTTCTGCCCGGAGTCGCACGAGCCGTGGTTGCCGTGCACCAGGACGATCAGCGGCGACGGCGTGGTGCGCTTGGCCCAGTCCGGTGTGTAGAGCTGGCCGCGGATCTCGACCTGCTCCGCCGCCTGCGCCGTCCCCGGCGTCGGGTCGGCCCCGGCGGAGTTGGGCTCCTGGATGTCGGCGAGGCCGAACTTGGCCTCCTGGACGGCCTGGTGACCGAACGGTCCGCGCGCCGTCGGGTCGGGCAGGCCCGCCGGCGCGGCGGGGGGCGGCGCGGCGGGCGTGGGGGATGCCGCCATGGCCGGGGCGGCCAGCGCGACCGGGGCCGTCAACGAGACGGCCACCGCGAGGAGAATACGCACGCTCCTCGATGTTCGTACCTTCAAAGTGTCTCCCCGGAAAGGAGTGGAAATGTTCAACGAGCGGGACGCTAACCAGCTCTCGTTTCTCCTGCGTTTCGTATGACATGCGTCTCGCGGCGCTGGAGAACCCGCCTCTACCAGGGGATATGCGTTCCTGACGGGAAGTCGGCCGCAACTGCGGCGATTGGGACTCCGGGGCTCTTCGCGACTCATATCCGTGCCGGGAAACGGCGTGCCGAACGGTGTGCTGCGGGTCGGTGCAATCCGTTGTGAATTGCGGTCGCGCGAATGGAGAGCCGTACTTGAATGTATTGCGGTCGTCGGTCGGCGCGGGGGTGTGCCGCGCGGGCCTCGGCCCGGGTCACGATCTACGCAACAGGGCCATCACGGGCAAGTAGTGCGCACGCCCGTGCACGTGGCCAAGGGGGCAGGGTGGCCAAGTCCGTGACGAGTTGGTGCAGGTCGGTGGAAAGATTTCGGGTAGATGACCGGACCGTGATCTTCTCGATACGCAGCTATTGGTGTCCGGGTCCCCGAGCGGTAGCATCCACATTCGTGACGGTCGCTGGGCGCGATTGTGTCGGTGTCGTCGCGAGCTGGCTTTGGCCTATTCGGCCGAATGTGGCGTACACAGGATCACTCGGTCCCGGCGACGGGCAGCCGTCGACCGATCGATCCGCCCTGCTTCCGGCTCTTGGCAGAGCCGGGTGACCGGTGGCCGGTGTTCCATTTCGGTGCAGGTCCAAATGCGTGGAACAATCATTCACGGCTGCGCCAGAACGAGGTAGAAATGGTTGCCATCCGGCAGGTCTCGGCGGATCAGAACAGCGAGTTGGCCGCCTGCGTCAGAGCCTGGCGGCACCGGCTGGTGCCCGAGGACCGGCAGGTTGTCCGCAGGCGTCGGGCCCGTCGGTCGACCGTCACCCAGGAGGAGATCGCGGAGATCGTCGGGGTGAGCGTCGTCTGGTACAGCAACCTGGAACGCGGGGTGCGGGCCAACTACTCGGACGCCTTCCTCGACGCGGTCGCCGAGGCGCTGCGCCTCGACCGGCGCGAGCGGGAGCTGCTGTACCTCCTGGCGGTCGGCCGGATGCCGGCGCCGTCGACGGTCGGCGCGACCGCCGTCGTCCTCGGCCCCGCCCTGCGCCAGTTCGTCGAGGGGCAGCGCTGGGCGACCTACGTCCTCGACCGGTATGCGCGGGTGGTGCTGCACAACGAGGTGTGCGAGGCCTATTATCCCTGGCTGCGCAGCGATCCCAGCTATCCCCGCTGGCTGCTGACCGACGCCGACGCGCGCCGCCGGCTGGTCAACTGGGAGACCGACTGGGCGGCGCCGCTGCTCACCCAGATGCGTATCGCCCAGGCGCTGCACCCCCAGGACGCGGGGATCGCCGCCCTGGTGGACGCCTGCCTGGAAACCAGTCCCGAGGCCCGTTGCCTGTGGAACGCCCACGCCGCGTACGGGTGCGCGTTGCGGTCCAGGCGGGGCATCCGGCTCAGCGAGCACCGCACGACGCTTGTCGACGTCGTGACCCTCACCGATCCGAGCGCGAGTGAGCTGCAGATCGTCTCGCTGATTCCGGTGGCCGAGGCCGCGTAGCCGCCTTTCATCTCCCGCTTGCCCCGCGGCGTTTTTCGCCGCCGCCGGCATCCGGCTGTCCGCGCGCCCCTGCGGAAACCGTTTACACCAACTGCCACTTGGTGAAAGTGGCAATTTCTGGCTGCCGCCGCTATCGCCCGGCAGGATTCTGCACGGCCGCTTCCGGGGGCTATGTGGACTCCCTGCGGCATCGATGTGGACCGGAGGCGGATCATGAATCCATTCGACGATGCGGACGGCACGTTTCTGGTGGTGGTGAACGCCGAGTCGCAGCACTCGTTGTGGCCGGAATTCGCCGAGGCGCCGGCGGGTTGGACCGTGGCATGGGGGCCGGGCGGGCGCGACGACGCGCTGCGCTTCGTCGAGGAGAACTGGCAGGACATGCGGCCGAAGAGCCTCGCCCTCGCCATGGACCAGGCCGGAAACATGGACCAGGCCGGGAACATGGACCAGGCCGAGAACGCCGCGTCCCATGGGTGAGGACGACCGGCACTGGCCGCTGAGTAGCGAGCAGCAGCGGCTGTGGTTCATCGACCGGCTGACGCCGGCCAGCGCCGCCTACCACGTGCCGGTGTCGTGGCGGCTGCGCGACGCCGTGCCACTGCCGGAGGTCGTCGCCACCGTCGGCCGCCTGCTGGCCCGGCACGACGCGCTGTTCACGGCCTTCGCGGAGATCGACGGCGAGCCGGTGCAGCGCCTGCTGCGGGCCCGCGAAGTGCCCCTGGAGGTGCACGACCTCACCGGCTGCCCGGCCGCCGAGCGTGACGCCCGGTGCGCCGAGGTGGTGCGGGAGGTGTCCCGCCGGCCGTTCGACCTGAGCGCCGGGCCCCTGGTCCGCGCGGCGGTGTTCGCCGTCGACGACCAGGTGCGGCTGCTCCACCTCACGTTCCACCACATCGCCGTCGACGGCCTCTCGCTGGAGATCGTCGAACGCGACCTGGCCGCCGGCCTGGGCGGCGCTCCCGTCCCGCCCCCGGCGGAGGCCACGTACGTCGAGCACTGCGCCCGGCAGCAGGAATGGCTGGCCGGGCCGCGGGCGCAGCGGGACCTCGACCGGCGCGTCGAGCAGCTGCGGGGCGCGCCGGAGCTGCTCGAACTCGGCCGCGACCGGCCCCGGCCCCGCGATTTCACCTACCGGGGCGAGACCCTGCGGTTCACCGTGGACCCCGACGTCCGGGACCGGGTGCGGGCCCTGGCGGCGGCCAGCGGCGTCACGCCGTACGTGGTGCTGCTGGCGGCCTTCCACGTCTTCCTGCACCGGCAGACCGGGCAGACCGATCTCGTCGTCGGCTCGCCGGTCGCCGGCCGGGGGGACAGCCGCTTCCTGGACGTGGTCGGCCTGTTCGCCGGCACGATGGTGGCCCGCACCGACGTGGGCGGCGAGCCGACGTTCGAGGCCGTCGTGGCGCGCACCCAGGAGTCGGTGCTGGACGCCCTGGAGCATCTCGACGTGCCGTTCGACCGGCTGGTCAACCGCCTCGTGCCGCAGCGGGTGCCCAGCCACGGCCCGCTCGTGCAGGTGCTGTTCGCGTTCCACGAGACCGGGCCGGCGGCCGGGGCCGGCGTCGCGGGCGGAGCCGGGGCGGGGGCCGGCGCGTCGTTCCTCACCCGCGAGTTCGTGCCCACGGACACTGCGAAGCTGGACCTCACGTTCACCGTCTACGACGACGGCGACCGCTTCGACATCGAGATCGAGTACTGCACGGACCTGTTCGGCCGCGACTCGGTCGAGTACTTCTTCCGGCACTGGTCGTGCCTGCTGTCGAGCGCGCTCGACCAGCCCCGGCTGGCGATCGGGCAGCTCGCCGCGACGGACGCCGCCGAGCGGTCGCTGATCCGGTCCTGGTCGGCGGCCCAGACGTCGGCGGCGGGTGACGACGCCGACCTGACGGTGCACGAGTTGGTGGGGCGGTGGGTGGAGCGGTCGCCGGGTGCGGTGGCGGTGGTGTGTGGGGAGGTGGTGTTGACGTATGGGGAGTTGGGTGTGCGGTCGGATGTGGTGGCGGGGTTGTTGCGGGGGTTGGGGGTTGGTGGGGGTTCGTTGGTGGGGGTGTGTGGTGGGCGGTCGGTGGAGTTGGTGGTGTGGTGTCTGGGGGTGTTGAAGGCTGGTGGGGCGTATGTGCCGTTGGATGTTGATTATCCGGCGGAGCGGTTGTCGTGGATGTTGGCCGATTCGGGTGTGTCGGTGGTGTTGGGTGCTGCGGGTGCGGCGGGTCGGTTGCCGTCGGGTCCGTGGCGGGTGGTGGAGGTCGACGCGGAGGCTGCGGAGCCGGTGGAGGCGGTTCCTCCGGTGCCGACGACAGGCGACAGCGCGGCGTATGTGATCTACACGTCGGGGTCGACCGGCCGCCCCAAGGGCGTCACCGTGACCCACCGCAACGCGGTCCGGCTGTTCGCCTCGGCCGCCCGCGACTTCAGCTTCGGCCCCGACGACGTCTGGTCCATGTTCCACAGCTCGTCGTTCGACGTCTGCGTCTGGGAGACGTGGGGCGCGCTGGGCACCGGCGGTCGGCTGGTCGTGGTGCCCTACTGGGTCTCCCGCAGCCCCGACGACCTGCACGCGCTCGTGCGGGACGCGGGCGTGACCGTGTTCAGCCAGACCCCGTCCGCGTTCGTCCAGTTCGAGGCCGCCGACGCCCGCCTCGCCGACCCGCACCGGCAGTCGAACCCGCTGGCGCTGCGCTACGTCGTCTTCGCCGGTGAGGCCCTCGACCACGGGTCGGTGCGCCGGTGGGCCGCCCGGCACGGCTGGGACCGGCCGCGCCTGGTCAACATGTACGGGATCACCGAGACCACCGTGCACAACACGTTCCGCGAGGTCGGGGCCGACGACCTGACCCGCGCCCTCACCCAGATCGGCCGCCCGCTGGCGGACCTGGCGATCCACGTCCTCGACGGGAACCTGCGGCCCTGCCCGGTCGGCGTCATCGGCGAGATGTACGTCGGCGGGCCCGGGGTCGCCCGGGGCTACCTCGGCCAGCCCGGGCTGACCGCCGGACGCTTCGTGGCGGACCCGGTCGGCGACGAGCCGGGCGCGCGCCTCTACCGCAGCGGCGACCTGGCCCGGTGGCGTCCCGACGGGACCCTGGAGTACGCCGGCCGCGCCGACAGCCAGATCAAGATCCGGGGCTTCCGGGTGGAGCTGACCGAGATCGAGGCCGTCGCCCACCAGTTCCCCGGCGTCACCGGCACGGCCGTCACCATCCGGCCCGACGACGCGGGGGCCCCGCAGCTCATCGCGTACGTGGTGCCGGAGGCCGGGTCGGCGGTGCCGGTCGCCGAGCTGCGGCAGTGGCTGGCGGACCGGCTGCCCGACTACATGGTGCCGGCGCGCTTCGTGGAGCTGGCGGCGATCCCGCTGACGCCGAGCGGCAAGACCGACCACCGGCGGCTGCCCGACCCCGTCGAGGAGGCCCGCCCCGCCGGCAGCGGCGACTACGTCCCCCCGCAGGGCCCGGTGGAGCGGCGGCTCGCCGAGATCTGGGTCGACGCGCTCGGCCCCGTCCAGGTGGGCCGGCACGACAACTTCTTCCACCTCGGCGGCGACTCGATCCGCAGCATCCGGGTGCTCGGCGCGGCCCGCGCCAGCGGCATCACCTTCGAGTTGCAGGAGCTGTTCCACCGCCCCACGATCGCCGAACTCGCCGCCGCCTGCACGGTCGTCGACGTCCCCGACGCCCCGACGCGCCGCCCGTTCGAGCTGGTCGACGCCGCCGACCGGGCCCACCTGCCGGGCGGGCTCGTCGACGCGTACCCGATGACGGCGTTGCAGGTCGGCATGGTCTACGAGATGACCCGCGACCCGGAGCGGCTGCCGTACCACAACGTCGACAGCATGAAGGTGCGCGCGCCGTTCGAGGCCGACGCCTTCTCCCGGGCCGTCGCGCACGTCGTGCGCCGGCACCCGATCCTGCGTACGGCGCTGGCGCTCACCGACTACAGCGAGCCGCTCCAGCTCGTGCACGCCGAGGCGGTCCTGCCGGTCGGCTGCGACGACCTGCGCGACCTCGACGAGGCGGCGCAGGACGAGATCGTCCGGGCCTACCTGGAGCACCAGCGGGTCACCCCGTTCGACCACGACCGCCCGCCGCTGCTGCGGATGCACGTGCACCGCCGCACCGACGACGTGTTCCAGTGGACGCTCACCGAGCACCACGCCGTCTTCGACGGCTGGAGCCTGCACTCCACGCTCAGCGAGATCATGCGGGTCTACCAGGGCCTGCGCGACGGCGTCGAGCCGGCGGACCCGCCGTTGACCGCGCAGTACCGCGACTTCGTCGAGCTGGAACGCGCCGCCCTCACCTCGACCGAGACCGAACGGTTCTGGCGCGAGCGGCTGGCCGAGCCGCCGGACACCCGGCTGCTGCGCTGGCCCGACGGGCCCGTGCCGGAGCTGCCCGGCGAGCAGCGCTTCGCGGGCGAGTGGTGGTATGCCACCGACGCCCGTCAGCGCTACGGCTCGGTGGAGACCGTGCTCAGCCCCGAGCTCTGCGCGGCGCTGGGGGAGCTGGCCAACCGGTGCGGCACCCCGCTGAAGGCCCTCTTCGTCGCGGCCTGCCTGCGTACGGTCGGCTACGCCACCGGCGCGACCGACGTCCTGGTCGGGGTGACCGCCAACGGCCGGCCGGAGGAGGCCGGCGGCGACGACGTGCGGGGGCTGTTCCTCAACACGCTGCCGTTCCGGCTGGCGCTGCCCGACGGCACGTGGACGGACCTGATCGCCGCGGTCTTCGCGGCCGAGCGCGACATGCTGCCGCACCGCCGCTTCCCCATGGCCGAGATGCAGCGCCGGCTCGGCATGGACCAGCCGGTCAACGTCAACTTCGTCTACAACCACTTCCACGTGATGGCCGAGATGCTCTCCGGCCGGGGCACCGAGATCCTCGACGGCAAGATCGGCAGCTTCTCCACCGTCCGCGCCGAGCCGACGAACTTCCCGCTCAACATCGGCGTCGTCCGCGACCCCGTCTCCGACCGGGTGCTGCTGGCCATGGACTTCCACACCGACGCCGTCCGGGCCGAACAGGTGCGGCTGCTGCGCGACTGGTTCGTGGCCGCCCTGTGGGACATGGTGACCGCGCCGGACCGCCGGTACCTGCGCGAGCCGCTGGCCGGCGCTGCGGAGCGGTCCCTGCTCGCCTCCTGGTCGGCGGCGGCCCGGGAACCGGAGCCGGCCGACCGCGCGCTGCTGGTGCACGAGTTGGTGGGTCGGTGGGTGGAGCGGTCGCCGGGTGCGGTGGCGGTGGTGTGTGGGGAGGTGGTGTTGACGTATGGGGAGTTGGGTGTGCGGTCGGATGTGGTGGCGGGGTTGTTGCGGGGGTTGGGGGTTGGTGGGGGTTCGTTGGTGGGGGTGTGTGGTGGGCGGTCGGTGGAGTTGGTGGTGTGGTGTCTGGGGGTGTTGAAGGCTGGTGGGGCGTATGTGCCGTTGGATGTTGATTATCCGGCGGAGCGGTTGTCGTGGATGTTGGCCGATTCGGGTGTGTCGGTGGTGTTGGGTGCTGCGGGTGCGGCGGGTCGGTTGCCGTCGGGTCCGTGGCGGGTGGTGGAGGTCGACGCGGAGGCTGCGGAGCCGGTGGAGGCGGTTCCTCCGGTGCCGACGACAGGCGACAGCGCGGCGTATGTGATCTACACGTCGGGCTCGACCGGCCGCCCCAAGGGCGTCACCGTCCCGCACTCCGCCGTCGCCCGCCTGCTGCACTGGGGCGAGGAGTTCCTGACCGCCGGCCCCGACGACGTCTGGTCCATGTTCCACAGCTCGTCGTTCGACTTCTCCGTGTGGGAGATCTGGGGCGCGCTGAGCACCGGCGGCCGGGTCGTCGTGGTGCCCTACTGGGTCTCCCGCAACCCCGAGGACTTCCACCGCCTCGTCACCGACGCCGGGGTCACCGTGCTGAACCAGACCCCCTCCTCGTTCGCCCAGTTCGAGGACGTGGACTCCCGCGCCGACCGGCCCCACGCGCTGCGCTGGGTGGTCTTCGGCGGCGAGGCCCTGGAGCACGCCTCGGTGCGGCGGTGGGCCGCCCGGCACGGCTGGGACCGGCCGCGACTGGTCAACATGTACGGGATCACCGAGACCACCGTGCACGTCACCGCCCGCACCCTCGGGCCCGACGACGTCGGCGACGGCCTCAGCCGGATCGGCCGCGAGGTGGCCGGCCTGACCGCGCACGTCCTCGACCCGATGCTCGTGCCCGTGCCGCCCGGCGCGGTCGGCGAACTCTACGTCGGCGGCGCGCGGCTGGCGCGCGGGTACGTCGGGCGGCCCGGGCTCACGGCGGAGCGGTTCGTCGCCGACCCGTACGCCAGCCCGCCCGGCGGCCGGCTCTACCGCACCGGCGACCGGGTGCGGCTGCGCCCCGACGGCGACCTGGAGTACGCCGGCCGCGTCGACAACATGGTCAACATCCGGGGCTTCCGGGTCGAGCCCGGGGAGGTCGAGGCGACGATCGCCCGGCACCCGGACGTCGGCGCGGCCGTCGTGGTGACCCGCCCCGACGAGGCGGGACGCGCCGGGCTCGTCGGCTACGTCACCCCCGCCGGCCCCGCCACCCTCACGGCGGCGCAGGTGCGCGAGTGGCTGCGCCACCAGCTTCCCGAGTACCTGCTGCCGGCGCGGCTCGTGGTGCTCGACGCGCTGCCGCTGACCCCGACCGGGAAGGTCGACCGGGCGGCGCTGCCCGAGCCCGAACTCGACGGGTCGCTCACCGGCCCGGCCCCGCGTACCCCGGCCGAACGCATCCTGTGCGACCTCTTCGCCGAGCTGCTCGGGGTGCCCGAGCTGGGCATCGACGGCAGTTTCTTCGGCCTCGGCGGCGACAGCATCATGTCCATCCAGCTCGTCAGCCGGGCCCGCCGCGCCGGCCTGCGCCTCAAGCCGAAGGACGTCTACCAGCAGCGCACCGTGCGCGCCCTGGCCGCCGTGGCGACCACCGTGGACGGCGTCGACGCCGGCCCGGCCGACGACGGCACCGGGGCGGTGCCGCTGACGCCGATCATGGCCTGGGCCCGGGAGGAACTCGGCGGCCCGCTGGACGCGTTCAGCCAGTCGATGCTGGTGCGGGTGCCCGCCGGGCAGACCGTCGAGCGGGTCCGCGAGGCCGTGCAGGCGCTGCTCGACCACCACCCCGCGCTGCGGATGCGGGCCCGCACCGGGCCGGGCGACGGGCCGTGGGAGCTGGAGATCCCGCCCGCCGGGGCGGTACGCGCCGACGACTGCCTGCGCGTCGTCGACCTCGCCGACGCCGACACGGCCGACCGGCCGGCGCTGATCGCCGCGCAGGCGCGGGCCGCCCGCGAGCGGCTGCGCCCCGCCGACGGCGTCCTCGTGCAGGCCGTCTGGTTCGCCGCCGGCCCGCACGTCGGGAACCGGCTGCTGCTGGTCGTGCACCACTTCGCCGTCGACGGGGTGTCGTGGCGGATCCTGCTGGCCGACCTGCGCGCGGCCTGCGCCGCGCTCGACGCCGGGCGGCGGCCGGAGTTGGAGCCGGCGGGCACCACGCTGCGCGCCTGGGCGCGGCAGGTCGCGGCGCTGGTTGACGGGCCGACCCGCGCCGACGAGTTGGCCGCCTGGACGCGGCTGCTGGACCGGCCCGACCCGCCCCTGGGCGACCGGCCCCTCGACCGCCGCGTCGACGTCCACGGGCGGCTGCGCAGCGTCACCCGCACCGCGTCGACGGCCTGCACCCTGGCCGCGCTGACCACGGCCCCGGCCGCGTACCGGACGGGGGTGGACGAGATCCTGCTGAGCGCCCTGGCGCTGGCACTGCCGCCGTGGCTGGCCCGGCGGGGTCGGGGCGGCTCCGACGGGGTGCTGGTCGCCCTGGAGGGGCACGGCCGCGACGGGCTCGTGCCCGACGCCGACCTGTCCCGCACCGTCGGCTGGTTCACCCGCATCCACCCCGTGCGGCTCGACCCGGGCCCCGTCGACGGGGCGCAGGCGCGCACCGGCGGCCCGGCCGTCAGCGCCGCCGTCAAGCGGGTCAGGGACCAGCTCACCGCCCTGCCCCCGGCCGGCGGGTACGGCGTGCTGCGCTACCTCGACCCCCGGACCGGCCCCGCGCTCGCCCGGCTGCCGGCCCCGCAGGTGGCCTTCAACTACCTCGGCCGGTTCCCCGCCGCCGAGCCGGACGACTGGGGGCCGGCGGAGGAGGGCCTCGTGCTGCGGGGCGGGGCCGACGCGGGTGACCCCGTGCCGCACGCCCTGGAGATCGGGGCCGTCACCGTCGACGGCCCGGCCGGGCCGCAGTTGCGTACCACCTGGTCGTGGCCGGCAGGGCTGCTGGCCGAGACCGACGTGGCCGACCTGGCCGACGACTGGCACGCCGCCCTGGAGGCCGTCGTGGCCAGCTCGGCGACGCCGTCCGTCGGCGGTCACACGCCGGCGGACCTGTCGCTGGTCTCGCTGACCCAGGACGAGATCGACGACCTTGAGCAGGAGCTCGCGGCGGAACAGGGAGCGGTGTCATGACGACGTCGAACATCGAGGACATCCTGCCGCTGGCGCCGTTGCAGGCCGGGATGATGTTCCACTCCTGGCAGGGCAGCGCCGGCCCGGAGGTGCAGACCGCGCAGCTCATCCTCGACCTGCACGGCCCCCTCGACGCCGCCGCGCTGAAGGCGGCGGCGGAAGGGCTGCTGCGCCGGCACCCCAACCTGCGGGCCAGCTTCCGGGAACGCCGCTCCGGCGCCCCCGTGCAGGTGATCACCACGGGGGCGGGCCTGTCGTGGACGGAGGTGACCGTCGAGCCGGGGGAGGACCCCGACGCCGCCCTCGCCCGGCACACCGAGGCCGACCAGGGCCGCCGGTTCGACCTGCGGCGGGCCCCGCTGATCGTGTTCCGGCTGATCCGCGTCGACGGCGACCGGCACCGGCTCGTCGTCACGTACCACCACATCCTGCTCGACGGCTGGTCCACGTCCCTGCTCATCCGCGAGCTGTGCGCCCTCTACGAGCACGGGGGCGACGGCGCGGCGCTGCCGCCGCCGGTGCCGTACCGGGACTTCCTCGCCTGGCTCGCCGCGCAGGACCGGCCGCGCGCCGAGGCGGCCTGGCGGGCGGCGCTGGCCGACCTCGACGGGCCGACCCTCGTCGCCCCCGCCGACCCCACCCGCGCCCCCGTGTGGCCGGGCAGCCTGCCCGGCGAACTCGGGCCGCAGGACACGGCGGACCTCGTCGCGTTCGCCCGCCGGCACGACCTCACCGTCAACACCGTCGTCCAGGCCGCGTGGGCGCTGCTCGTCGGCCAGCTCACCGGCCGCTCCGACGTGACGTTCGGCGCGGCCGTGTCCGGGCGGCCCCCCGAGCTGGCCGGCGCGGAGAGCATGGTCGGCCTGCTGATGAACGTCGTGCCGGTGCGCGTGCGGCTGCGCCGCGACGAACCGCTGTCGGCGCTGCTGACGCGGATCCAGCACGAGCAGGCGCACCTCATCGAACACCACCACCTCGGCCTCGCCGACGTGCAGAAGGTCGCCGGGACGGGCGAGCTGTTCGACACCTGCGTCGCGTTCGAGAACTTCCCCGAGTCCGGGGAGCTGCGCTGCGGGCCGCTGCGCGTCGAGGCGGGCGCGGACGACGCCGCCCACTATCCGCTGAGCCTCAACGCGGCGGCCGGCACCCGGCTGCGGCTGCGGCTGTCGTACCGGCCGGACCTGTTCCCGGCGGCCTTCGCCCGGGGACTGCTGCGCCGGTTCACCCGGCTGCTGACCGACCTGCCTGCCGCGACGGCGACCCGCACCGGGCGGCTCGACCTGCTCGGCGTCGAGGAGCGGCACCGGCTGTCCACCCAGTCCCGCAACCCCGACCCGGTGCCCGTGGCGACCCTGCCGGCCCTGGTGGAGGCGTGGGCCGCCCGCACGCCCGACGCGGTCGCCGTGCGCTGCGGCGCGCGGAGGCTGACGTACGCCGAACTGAACGCCGACGCGAACCGGCTCGCCCACGCGCTCGTCGCCCGGGGGATCGGCCCGGAGCGGCTCGTCGCGCTCGCCCTGCCGCGCGGCGTCGACCTGGTCGCCGCGATCCTCGCCGTCACCAAGGCCGGCGGCGGCTACCTGCCGGTCGACCCGGAATACCCGCGCCCCCGCGTCGAGCAGATGCTGGCCGACGCCGAGCCGGCCTGCGTCGTGTTCGCCGGGGCGGACGCCGCGCCGGTGGCCCGCGCCGCCGCCGAGGCCGCCGGCCTGCCCCGCCTCGACCTGCGCGACCCGGCGCTGGCGGCGGAGCTGGCCGGCCGCCCGGACCGCGACCCGACCGACCGGGACCGTCGGGTCCCGCTGCTGCCGACCCACCCCGCGTACGTGATCTTCACGTCGGGGTCCACCGGCCGCCCCAAGGGCGTCGTCGTCACCCACCGGGGCGTCAGCAGTCTCGCCGCCACCCAGGCCGCCCACCTCGGCGTCGACGGGCGGGCCCGGGTCCTCCAGTTCGCCTCGCCCAGCTTCGACGCCTCCTTCTGGGAGCTGTGCATGGCGCTGACCAACGGCGCGGCGCTGGTCGTGCCGACCGAGCGGCTGCTCGTCGGCGAGCCGCTCGCCGAGTGCGTCCGCGCGCACGGGGTCACCCACGCGACGCTGCCCCCGGCAGTGCTCACCCAGCTCGCCGTGCAGCCACTGCCGACCCTGCGCTCCCTGGTGCTGGCCGGCGAGGCGCTGCCCGCCGAGCTGGTGACCCGCTGGGCGCCGGGCCGCCGCATGGTCAACGCGTACGGCCCGACGGAGACGACGGTGTGCGCCACCATCAGCGCCGACCTGCGCGCCGACCGGGTCGGGGCGGGGGCCGCCGTGCCCATCGGCCGCCCGGTGCGCAACTGCCAGGTGTACGTCCTCGACGACAGCCTCCGGCTCGTCCCCGCCGGGGTGGCCGGCGAGCTGTACGTGTCGGGGCGGGCGCTGGCCCGCGGCTACCTGCGCCGGCCGGGGCTGACCGCGACCCGGTTCGTCGCCGACCCGTACTCGGGGCCGGGCGAGCGGATGTACCGCACCGGCGACCTGGTGCGCTGGCGTCCCGACGGGGAACTGGAGTTCGTCGGCCGGGTCGACGACCAGGTGAAGGTGCGGGGCCACCGGATCGAGCCCGGCGAGGTGGAGGCGGTGCTGACCCGTCACGACGCCGTCGCCCAGGCGGCGGTGGTCGTCCGCGAGGTCGGCACGGGCGGGCGGCAGCTCGTCGCGTACCTCGTCGGGGCGGCGGGCGGACCAGCCCCCGACCCGGCGGCCGTGCGCGCCTTCGTCGCCGCCCACCTGCCCGAGTTCATGGTGCCGAACATCTTCGTGCGGCTCGCCGCCCTGCCGCTGACCCCCAACGGGAAGGTCGACCGGCTGGCCCTGCCCGCGCCCGGCCAGGAGCCCGCCCCCGGCGACGACCTGCCGGGCACCGCCACCGAGAAGCTGCTCTGCGACCTGTTCGCCGAGGTGCTCGGGGTGCCCACCGTCGGGGTGGGGGACAGCTTCTTCGGCCTCGGCGGCGACAGCATCTCGTCGATCCAGCTCGTCAGCCGGGCGCAGAGCGCGGGGCTGGCCATCCGGCCCCGGGACGTCGTCGCCCACCCGACCGTCGCCCGGCTGGCCGCCGCCGCCGACCTGGCCGCCGACGTGGCCGCCGACCGCACCCGCGACGCCGCCGTCGCCCGCGCCGCCGACGGGGTCGGCGAGCTGGACCCGACGCCGATCATGGAGTGGCTGCGGGCGGCCGGCGGGCCGGTGGACGGCTACTACCAGTCCATGGTGGTGCGCGTGCCCGCCGGGCTCACCGAGGCCGACCTGCGCGCCGCCGTGCAGGCGGTCCTCGACCGGCACGACACGCTGCGGATGCGGCTGGACCGGCCGTCCTGCCCCGACGGCCCGTGGCGGCTCGACGTGGCCGCGCCGGGCAGCGTGCCGGCCGCCTCGGTGCTGACCCGGGTGCCCGTCGACCCGGCCGACGAGGAGCCGGCCCTGCGGGCGGTCGTGGCCGCGCACGCCCGCGCCGCGCAGTCCCGGCTCGCGCCGGCCGCGCGGGTCATGCTCCAGGCCGTCTGGTTCGACGCCGGCCCGCAGGCCCGGGGCCGGCTGCTGCTGGCCGCCCACCACCTCGCCGTCGACGCGACCTCCTGGGGGATCCTCCTGCCCGACCTGGCCGCCGCGTGGGCGGCGGTGTCGGCCGGGGCCCGGCCCGAGCTGGCCCCGGTCACCACCTCGTACCGGCGGTGGTCGGCGCTGCTCGCCGAGGAGGCGACCCGGCCGGCGCGCGCCGCCGAGCTGGACCTGTGGCGCGGGGCGCTGGCGGCGGCCCCGCCGCCCGTCGGCACCCGAGCGGCCGACCCGGCCCGGGACACCGCCCGCACCGCCCGCAGCCTGGCCCAGGCCGTGCCGGCGGAGCTGTCGGCGGCGCTGCTGCGCCGCGTCCCCGACGCGTTCCACGCCGGGGTCGACGAGGTGCTGCTGGCCGCGCTGACCATCGCGGTCGCGTCCGAGCGGCCCGGCGGGCTGCTCGTCGACGTCGAGAGCCACGGCCGGCAGCCGCTGACCGAACACGTCGACCTCGCCCGCACCGTCGGCTGGTTCACCAGCCTGTTCCCGCTGCGGGTGGACCCGGCCGGCGTGGACTGGGCGGACGTATGGGCCGCCGGACCCGCCGCCGGCACCGTCGTCAGGGAGGTCAAGGAGCGGCTGCGGGCCGTGCCCGACAACGGCATCGGCTACGGGCTGCTGCGTTACCTCAACCCGGCCACCGGCCCCGAACTCGCCGGGCTGGGCCGCCCGCAGCTCGGCTTCAACTACCTGGGCCGGCTCGGCGGCGGCGCGGCGGAGGCCGACTGGACGCCCGTCGCGGGCGACGCCCTCGGCGGCGACGTCGACGCGGACATGCCGCTGCCGCACGCCGTGTCGCTGAACGCCGTGACCGTGGACACCGCCGACGGGCCCCGGCTGCGGGCCACCTGGACGTGGGCCGGCGACGCCGTGCCCGAGCCCCGGGTCCGCGAGCTGGCCGACGCGTGGCTGCGCGCGCTACAGGTGCTGGCCGACAGCGCGGCGGCACCGGCGGCGGGCCGGATCCCGTCGGACTTCCCGCTGGTCGCCGTCGGGCAGGCCGAACTCGACGCGATCGGGGCCGAGTATCCGCGCCTGACGGACCTGCTGCCGCTCGCGCCGTTGCAGGAGGGCATCCTCTACCACGCCACGTACGCCGAGGCCGGCGCGGACGTCTACACCGCCCAGCTCACCCTGGAGCTGACCGGCCCGCTCGACGCGCAGGCGCTGCGCCGCGCCGCCCAGGGCCTGCTCACCCGGCACCCGCACCTCGGCGCGGCGTTCCGGCAGCGGCTCGCCGGCCCGCCGGTGCAGGTCCTCGGCGACGGCGTGGAGCTGCCGTGGCAGGAGACCGACCTGTCGGCGCTGCCCGCCGCGGAACGCGACGCCGAGGCCGCCCGGATCGCCGACACCGAACGGCGGCGGCGCTTCGACCCGGCCCGGCCGCCGCTGCTGCGGTTCAGCCTGGTCCGGCTCGACGCCGAGCGGCACCGCCTCGACTTCACCCACCACCACATCCTCCTCGACGGCTGGTCGCTGTCGCTGGTGCTGCGCGACCTCATCGCCGGCTACGAGCACCACCGGGGGGCCGCCGCCCCGCCGCCGCCCGCGCCGTTCCGCGACTACCTGGCCTGGGTGGCCCGGCAGGACCGGACCGCCGCCGAGTCGGCGTGGCGGGCGGCGCTGGCCGGCCTGACCGAGCCGACCCTGCTGGCCGGGCCGGGCGCGGCGCACCCGACGGCGCTGCCGCGCGACGTCGACCTGGAGCTGGACGAGGAGCTGACGGCGGCGCTGACCGCCCTGGCCCGGGAACGTGGCGTGACCGTCAACACCGTGCTCCAGGGGACGTGGGGCGTGCTGCTCGGCTATCTCACCGGCCGCGCCGACGTGGTGTTCGGCACCCCGGTCGCGGGACGCCCGCCGGACCTGCCGGGCGTCGAGCAGATGGTCGGGCTGTTCCTCAACACGCTGCCGGTGCGGGTGTGCGCCGGCCCGGGGGAGACCTTCGGTGACCTGCTGACCCGGCTGCACGGCGAGCAGTCGGCCCTGGTGCCGCACCAGCACCTCGGGCTGGGCGCGGTGCAGCGGCTCGCCGGCACCCAGGGCGCCCTGTTCGACACCCTGTACGTGTTCGAGAACTACCCCGTCGCGCTCGACGGCACGCCGGCCGTGGGCGACGCCCGGATCACCGCCGTGACGGGCCGCGACGCCACCCACTACCCGCTGGCCGTCGTCGTGCTGCCCGGCCGCCGGATGCGCGTCCGCGTCAGCCACCAGCCCGACCTGGTCGACGCGGCGACGGCGGCGGCGGTGCTGGAGCGGCTGGCGGCGCTGCTGCGGGCGGTCGTCGCCGACCCGGCGACCCCGGTGGCCCGGCTCGCCCCGCTCACCGGCGCGGAGCTGCGCCTGCTCGCAGACGCCAACGACACCGCCCACCCGCTCGGTGATCCGGCCTCGGGCACCCTCGCCGGGCTGGTCGAGGCGCAGGCGCGGCGCACCCCCGACGCGGTGGCCGTCCGCTGCGGCGACGAGGAGCTGAGCTACGCCGGCCTCGACGCCGCCGCCAACCGGCTGGCGCACCTGCTGATCGCGCGCGGGGCCGGCCCGGAGCGGGTGGTGGCCGTCGGGCTGCCCCGCTCCACGGCCAGCCTCGTGGCGATCCTCGCCGCCGTGAAGGCGGGCGCGGCGTACCTGCCGGTGGACCCGGACTACCCGGCCGCGCGGCGGGCGCTGATGGTCCGCGACAGCGCGGCCGTCTGCGTCGTCGCGACCCGGGACACCGCCGGTCAGCTCGTCGCCGACGGCTGCCCCGCCGACCGGTGCCTCGCCGTCGACGACCCGGCCGTGGCGGACCTGCTCGACCGGCAACCCGCCACCGCGCCCACCGACCGGGACCGGCGCGCGCCGCTGCGCCCCGGACACCCCGCCTACGTCATCTACACGTCCGGCTCGACCGGGCGGCCCAAGGGGGTGGTCGTCCCGCACGCCGGCATCGTCAACCGGCTGCGCTGGATGCAGGAGGAGTACGGGCTGACCGCCGCCGACCGGGTCCTGCACAAGACCAGCCTCAGCTTCGACGTGTCGGTGTGGGAGATGTTCTGGCCGCTGTCCACCGGCGCGGCGGTCGTCGTCGCCGACGCCGAGGAGCAGCGCGACCCGACCCGGCTGGCCCGGCTGATCGCCCGGCACCGGGTCACCACCGCGCACTTCGTGCCGTCGGTGCTCGCCGCGTTCCTGGCCGAGCCGGTCGCCGCGTACTGCGCCGGCCTGCGCCGGGTGATCTGTAGCGGTGAGGCGCTCGACCCCGACCTGGCGCACCGCTTCCACGCCGCCTGCGGCGCACAGCTGCACAACCTGTACGGGCCCACCGAGGCGTCCGTGGACGTCACGCACTGGCCCGTGCCGGCCGGCGCACGCCCGGCGTACGTGCCGATCGGCCGGCCCATCTGGAACACCCGGGTGCACGTGCTCGACGGCTGCCTGCGCCCCGTACCGCCGGGCGTGGTGGGCGACCTCTACCTGTCCGGCGTCGGCCTGGCCCGGGGCTATCTGGGCCGGCCCGCCCTGACCGCCGAGCGGTTCCTGGCCGACCCGTCCGGCGGCCCCGGCGAGCGGATGTACCGCACCGGCGACCGGGCGGCGTGGGACGCCGCCGGCCAGGTGGTGTTCCACGGGCGCGACGACCAGCAGGTGAAGGTGCGGGGCTTCCGCGTCGAGCTGGGCGAGATCGACGCGGCGCTGGCCCGCTGCGCGGGCGTGGCCGCCGCGGCGACGACGGTCCGGGAGGACGTGCCGGGCATCCGCCGCGTCGTCGGCTACGTGGTGCCGCAGCCGGCGGCGCCGTTCGACCCGGCCCTGCTGCGCGCCGAGCTGGCGGCGGGCCTGCCGGCGTACCTGGTGCCGGCGGCGATCGTCGAACTCGCCGCGCTGCCGCTCGCGCCGAACGGCAAGCTCGACCGCGCGGCCCTGCCCGCGCCGCCGGCACCGGCCGCCGAAGCGGAAGCCGACGCCGGGGCGGTCACCGCCTGGGAGGCCCGGCTGTGCGCGCTGTTCGGCGAGGTGCTCGGCGTGCCCGCCGGGGTCGACGACGACTTCTTCGACCTCGGCGGGGACTCGCTCACGGCGATGCGGCTGGTGCACGGCGTCGAGGCGCTCGGCGTCGACCTGGAGGTCCTGCAACTGATGCTGCACCCCACCCCCGGCCGGCTGGCCGCGCACCTGCCCGAACCGGTGCCTGCCACCCGCACCCCTGCGCACGAAGGTTCCGCCCCCACCCCTGCGAACGAAGGTTGACGACAATGCTGACGCTGGGATTCAGCGGCCTCGACCGCGGCACGGCGCTCAAGCGCGCGATACTCGGCGACGGGTGGCGGCGGGAACAACGGATCGTCCAGGGCCTCGACGCCGCGGCGGCCCTGGTCGACGAGACCGGGGTGATCGCCGCCGCCGCGCAGGAACGCTACGACGGCGACAAGGGCACCGGCCGCTTCCCCCACGACGCGATCGACGCCTGCCTGCGGGCGGCCGGGGCGACGATGCGCGACGTCGAGGTCGTCGCACACGGCTTCCGCTACGAGCCGTCCCCCGTCTGGCAGCTCGACCACCTCGCGGCCCGGTGGTACGAGGAGGTGTACGCCCAGCGCGTCCAGCGGGAGACCTTCCGCGCCCACTACCCGCCCGCCGTCGCCGAGCCCCGCTTCGTCCACGTGCGGCACCACGTGGCCCACGCCGCCAGCAGCTACTACCTCAGCGGCTTCGACGAGGCGCTGGTGGTCGTGGCCGACGGCATGGGCGAGCAGGAGTCGCTGACCGTGTTCGAGGGCCGGGGCGCGGCGCTCGACCAGTGCGGCAGCTATCCGATCATGAGTTCGCTGGGCATCCTCTACAGCGTCTTCACGCACTACCTGGGCTTCCAGCCCGGCATGGACGAATACAAGGTGATGGGCCTGGCCCCGTACGGGGACCGGCAGCGCTACCGGGGGCCGCTCGACGAGTTCGTCCGGCTCGACCCCGACGGCGGGTTCGCCGTGCCGCTGCTGTCGGCCAACAAGTCCCCGCTGGAACGCGAGACGCACCAGGGCGTGCTGCGTCGGCTGGAGGAGAAGCTCGGCCCGGCGCGCGAGCCCGACGCCGAGCTGGCGCAGCACCACATGGACGTGGCCGCCGCCCTCCAGGACGCGCTGGAACGGACGCTGCTGCACGTGCTCACCGAGTACCGCCGCCGCACCGGGTTGCGCCGGCTCTGCCTGGCCGGCGGCGTCGCGCTCAACTGCTCCGCCAACGGGGTGATCCTGCGCAGCGGCCTCTTCGACGAGGTGTTCGTGCAGCCGGCCGCCGGTGACGACGGCACCGCCCTGGGCGCGGCCCTGGCCGCGCTGCGCGAGGCGCGGCCGGCGGCGCCGGCCGGCATGGACATGCCGTACTGGGGGGACGACCTCGCCGACGCCGACGTCGCGGCGGCGCTGCGCGACCTCGGCCCCGGCTTCACCGTCGCGCGGCACGCCGGGGAGGACCTGGTCCGCGAGACCGTCGCGCTGATCGAGGGCGGTGCCACGGTGGCGCTGTGCCAGGGCCGGATGGAGTTCGGCCCGCGCGCCCTGGGCAACCGCAGCATCCTCGCCGACCCGCGCTCGCCGACGATGCGCGCCCACCTCAACACCGTGGTCAAGCAGCGCGAGGAGTTCCGCCCCTTCGCCCCGGCGGTGCCCGTGGAGGACGCCGCCACCTACTTCGACATCCCGCCGGGGACGGCGGCGGCGTTCCGGCACATGCTGATGGTCACCGGCGTACGGGAGCCCTACCGGGACCGGCTGCCCGCCGTCACCCACGTCGACGGGTCCGCCCGGGTGCAGGTGGTGCAGCGCGAGTCCGCGCCGCTGTTCTGGGCGCTGCTGCGCGAGATGGGCCGCCGCACGGGGCTGCCGGTGCTGGTCAACACGTCGTTCAACCTGCGGGGCCAGCCGATCGTCCGCACCCCCGCCGAGGCGGTCGCCACGTTCGCCCGGTCCACCCTGGACGCGCTGGTCCTCGGCGACCACCTGGTCCGGCGCGCCACCGTCGGTGACGATGCGGGCGTCGACGCGGGGCGGGCCGCGTGAGCATCGACAACGAGCCGGCGACGGCCGACGCCGCGCCGTACGCCGAGATCGTGCACGCGGCCCTCGGCCAGGTGCTGCGGCGGGACCGGATCGACCCGTACGCCGACTTCTTCGACCTCGGCGGGCAGTCCCTCCAGGCCGTCGAGGTGGCCCTCGAACTGCGCCGGCGCACCGGCATCGCCGTCGACCTGGACCTGCTGTTCACCTGCCGGCGGCCCGTCGACGTGGCCGCGCACCTCGCCCGGCACGCACCGGCGGCGCGCGAGACCCCGATGTCGCCCACCGAGGAGCGGCTGCTGTTCCTCGACCGGCTGCACCCCGGCTCGCCGCTGTACTGCGTCCCGGTGCGCTACCGGTTCGCCGGCGAGCTCGACGCCGAGGCGCTGCGCGCCGCGTTGCAGGACCTGGTGGACCGGCACGAGGCGCTGCGCACCTGCTTCACGGCGGACGGCCGGCGGCTGGTCCGGTCGGCCGCCGCCCTGCCGTGGACGGTCGTTGACCTGTCCGGGGAGGAGCCCGCGCGGGCCGCCGCCGAGGCCCGCCGGCACGTCGCGGAGGAGGCCCGCCGCCCGGTGCCCACCGACGTGCCGCCCCTGGCGCGCGCCTGCCTCGTCACCGAGCCCGGCGACCGCGCGGTCCTGCTGCTCACCCTGCACCACCTGATCGCCGATCAGCACTCGCTGGACCTGCTCGACCGCCAGCTCCAGCAGTCGTACGGCGAACGCGTCGGCCTGGCCCGGGACCTGCCGCCGTTGCGCCGCCGTGGCCTGGCCGGCCGCCCCGACGCGGCGGCGGCGCGCGCCCACTGGCGGGGGCAGCTCGCCGGGCTGGGCGGCCGGATGGCGCTGCCGGCCGACCGGCCGCGCCCCGACGTGGTGGGCCCGGCCGGCGAGGTGGTGACCGCGCCGGTCGACGCCGCGCTGGTGGCCCGCCTCACCGAACTGGCGGCGGCCTGCGCGGCGTCGGAGTTCATGGTGCTGCTCGCCGCGTACGCGGCGTTCCTCGCCCGGGTCGCCGCGCAAGGGGGCGCGGCGCATGCGCCGGTCGTGGTCGGCGCGCCGCTGGGCGGGCGGACCGCCGACGACGAGGACACCGTCGGCATGTTCGTCAACGTCCTGCCGGTCCGGGTGCGCATCGGGCCCGACACCACCTTCCGGCAGCTCGTCGCGCAGGTGCGCGGGCAGGTCAGCGCGGCGCTGGCCTACCAGTGGACGCCGTTGCAGGAGCTGGTGGCCGACGCGACCGCCGCGGCGGGCCCGGCCGGGCACCCGCTGACCCAGGTCAGCATCTCGCACGTCGACGACCGCGCCTGGCACTGGGCCCCGGCCGGGGCCACCGCCGCCCGCGACGTCCTGTCGACCGGCACCGCCAAGTACGAGCTGCTGTGGACGGTCACCACCGGCGCGGCGTCGGCGACGTCGGCGCTGGAGGCCGCCGCCGACCTGTTCACCCATGGCCGGGCCGAGGAGCTGCACGGCCGGCTGCTGGCCGACCTCGCCCTGCTCAGCGCGGCCCCGGACGCCCCCGTCGCGCCGGCTCACCCGCCCGCGCCGGCCCAGCCGACCTACCCGGCCCCGCCGGTCGCGTCGGCCCCGGACCGCGCCGCCGGCCGGGCCCCCGGCGGATACGTCCGCCAGCCCGCCGACCGGCCGGTGCACGAGGTGGTGGCGCACCGGGCGCGGACCTACCCGGACGCGGTCGCCGTCCGGCACGGCGGGAAGAGCCTGCGCTACGGCGAGCTGGACGCCGCCGCCGGCGGGCTCGCCGGGCACCTGGTCGAGGCGGGTGTACGGCCGGGGGACCGGGTCGCCGTGGCCGCCGAGCGGGGCGCGGACGCGGTCACCGCGTTCCTGGCCGTGCTGCGCGCCGGGGCGGCGTACGTGCCCGTCGACGTGGCCCAGCCGACCGCCCGCAGCCGGACGATCCTGCGCGACAGCGGCGTGCGGCTCGCCCTGTGCCAGCCGGGCGCGCGGGGACACGTGCCGGCCGGGGTGCCGACCGTCGACCTGGCCGCCGCGCTGGCCGGGGCCGCCGACCGGCCCGCCCCGCCGCCGGTGCCGGTGACCGTCCGGCATCCCGCGTACGTCATGTACACCTCCGGCTCCACCGGGACGCCGAAGGGGGTGGTGGTCCCGCACGAGGCGATCCTGCGGCTGGTGCCGCGGTCCAACTTCCTGAGCCTGCACCCGGAGGACGTCGTCGCGCACCTGTCGAACACCGCCTTCGACGCGGCCACCCTGGAGGTCTGGGGCGCGCTGTGCGCGGGCGCGACGCTGGCGGTGGTGCCGCGCGAGGTGGCCCTGTCGCCGCACCGGATGGGGCGGTTCCTCGCTGACACCGGCGTGAGCGTCATGTTCACCACGAACGCCCTGCTCAACGCCATCGTCGCGCACGTGCCCGACGCGTTCGCCGGGCTGCGGGTGCTGCTCATCGGCGGCGACCAGTACGCGCTGGAGCCGGTCCGGCGGATGCTGGCCGCCGGCGCGCCGCAGCACCTCGTCAACGCGTACGGGCCGACGGAGAACACCACCTTCTCCGCCGCCCACGAGGTGACCGCCGCCGACCTGGACCGGGGGGTCCTGCCGATCGGCGGGGCCATCGACGGCACGTACCTGCGGGTGCTCGACGACCGGCTGGCCCCCGTCGCGCCCGGCGGCGCCGGCGAGCTGTACGTCGGGGGTCAGGGGCTGGCCGACGGCTACGTGGGCGACCCGGGGCGCACCAGCGCCGCGTTCGTCGCCGACCCGTACGCCGCCGACCCGTTCGCCGTCGAGCCCGGGGCGCGGCTCTACCGCACCGGCGACCTGGTGCGGCTGCTGCCCGACGGCGGCGTCGTGTTCCTCGGCCGCCGCGACGACCAGGTCAAGGTCAGCGGGTTCCGGGTGGAGCTCGGCGAGGTGGAACGGGTCCTCGGCGACTGCCCCGGGGTGGGCGAGTGCGCGGTGCTGGCGGTCGCCGACGCCGACGCCGTGGAGCTGGTCGCCGTGCTGACCGGCCCCGCCGACCCCGGCGAGGTGCGGGAGTTCCTGCGGGCCAACCTGCCGGCGTACATGGTGCCGGCGCGGTGCCACCGGGTGCGGCGGCTGCCGACGACGAACAACGGCAAGGTGGACCGGCCGGCGCTGCTGGCGGAGCTGGGCCGCGCCGCCGCCTCCGTCCCGGATCCGGCCCCGACACCCGCTGGGGTGGCGTCGGTCGACCCGGTCGCCGCCGGGCTCGCCGACATCTGGCGGGACCTGCTGGGGATCGCCGACGTCAACGCCGACAGCCACTTCTTCGCCCTGGGCGGCACCTCCATCAAGGCCCTGCACCTGGTCGGCGCGGTGCACCGGCGCTTCGGCGTGGACCTGCGGATCGTCACCGTGTTCCGCCGGCCCGCCTTCGCCGACCTGGCCCGGGAGATCACCGACCTGGCCGGGGTGGCCGCCGACCCGGCCCGTGAGGCGATCGACCTGGCCGGGGAGAGCACCGGCCCGGCCGGGACCGAGCGGAGGGGGCACGGCGATGGACCTGGGCGACCCTGACCTCTACCTCGACCCGGGCCGGTTCGCCCGCTGGCGCGGCCACGCCGCCGCCGACGCCGTGCTGTGGAGCGAGGCCGGCACGTCGCCGGGCGGCTTCTGGTCGGTGTTCTCGCTGGCCGCGTGCCGCGCGATCCTCGCGCCGAAGGCGCCGTTCACCTCCGAGTACGGGATGATGATCGGCTTCGACCGCGACCACCCCGACAAGGCGGGCGGCGGGATGCTCGTGGTCGCCGACGGGCCCCAGCACGGCCGGCTGCGCAGCGTGATCATGCCGTTCCTGTCCCGGGCGATGGCCGAGTCCCTCGACGACGTCGTCCGGCAGGAGGTGCGCCGGCTCGTCGCCGACGCCGTCTCGGCCGGCGGCGTGGACGTCGCCGCCTCGCTCGGGCCGGTGATCCCGGCGAGCGTCGTCTGCCGGATCCTCGGCGTGCCGGCCGACGACCGCGACATGCTCATCGACCTGACCAACCACGCCTTCGGCGGCGCGGACGACACCTTCGACCGGATGTCGCCGGAGGCGGCCCACTCGGAGATGATCCTCTACCTCGCCGACCTGGTGGCCGACCGGCGGCGCAACCCGGGCGACGACCTGATCAGCGCGCTCGCCGCGGACAGCCGCTTCGACCTGCGTGAGGTGCTCCTCAACTGCGACAACGTCCTCGTCGGCGGCAACGAGACGACCCGCCACGCGATCGCCGGCTGCTTCCACGCGCTGGCCACGTCGCCGGGGACCCTCGCCGGCCTGCGGGCCGACCCCGGCCTCGTCGGGCCGGTCGTCGAGGAGGTCATCCGGTGGACGTCGCCCGCGATGCACGTGTTGCGGGTCGCCACCGCCGACGTCGACCTGCCCGGCCAGCGGGTGTCGACCGGCGAGGCGGTCGTCGCGTGGCTGCCGGCGGCCAACCGCGACCCCCGCCACTTCGCCGCCCCCGACGAGTTCCGCCCCGGTCGCACCGCCAACCACCTGGGCTTCGGGTACGGCCCGCACCACTGCCTCGGCGCGGCACTGGCCCGGCTGGAGCTGCGGGCGCTGCTGCTGGCCCTGGCCGAGTTCGCGGGGGCCGTGGCCGTGCTCGGGGAGCCCGTGCCGCTGCGCTCCAACCTGGTGCACGGCTATCGCCACCTTCAGGTGCGGCTGGAACCCGTCGGCCGTCCCGTCAACCACCGAGAGGCGCTGAGTTGAGTGACCGCGTTCAGGGACGGCCGGTTTCGCCGGCTGTACATCGGCGACGCCCTGTCGGGCTTCGGGGACACCGCGCTGCTGCTGGCCCTCGGCATCTGGGTCAAGGACCTCACCGGCAGCAACTCGGCGGCCGGCGTGGTGTTCCTGGCCATGGGCCTGCCGGTGCTGTTCGCCCCGCTGGCCGGGCGGCAGATCGACCGGGTACGCCGCAAGACGCTGCTGATGGTCACCAACGGCATCGCCGGGCTGGTGGTGCTGGCGCTGCTCGGCGTGCGCAGCGCCGAGGACACCTGGATCATCTACGCCGTCGCCATCGTGCACGGCTGCGTCGCCACGGTGCTCACGGCGGGGCGCAACGCCCTGCTCAAGGACCTGCTGCCCGACCGTGACCTGCCGTCGGCCAACGCGGCGTTCGGCACGCTGTTCGGGTTCACCCGCATCCTCGCGCCGCTGGTCGGCTCCGGCATCTACGCCGCGTTCGGCGGTCACCTGCTGGCGCTGATCGACGCGTTGACCTTCCTCGCCGCCATCACCGCGCTCGCGTCCGTACGCGTCGCCGAGTCGCCGCCGGAACCCACCGGCGAACGGTTCGGCACGGAGCTGCTCGCCGGCCTGCGGCACATCCGGTCGGTCCCGCTGCTGTCCCAGGTCACCCTGGTCAGCGCCGTCGCGTTCGGGGCGGTGGGCTTCCTGGAGCCGATCATCTTCGTGGTGGTCGAGGACGGGCTGCACCGGCCGGCCGCGTTCTTCGGGGTGATCGTCAGCGTCCAGGGCATCGGCTCGATCGCCGCCGGCTTCACCGGGGCGTGGCTGCTGCGCCGCGTCGGCGAGGCCCGGGCCATCGGCGGGGCGCTGGTCGGCCTGGGGATCGGCTGCGCCGCCCTGGCCGTCGGCGCGACCCCCGTCGTGCTGGGCGGGGCGATCGGGATCGGGCTCGCGGTCACCTGGTTCGCGATCGGCTGGAACACCCTGCTCCAGCGGCACACCCCCTCGCGGCTGCTGGGCCGGGTCTTCACCACGGCGGGCATGCTGGTGACGGTCCCGCAGACGGCGTGCATCGGGGTGGCCGCCGTCCTCATCGGCGTCGTGGACTACCGCGTCCTGCTGGCCGTCCTGTCGCTGGTGATCCTGCTGTCCGGGCTGCGGCTGCTGACCCGCCCGAAGCCGACGCCCGGGCCCGCCGAGGAGAAGGCCGACCAGACCGAGCTGGAGGTCGCGCCGTGACCACCGTCGAGAGCTCGACCGCCCACCGGACCGTGCGGGTGCCCTTCGCGGGGCACCGCGCGGGCCGCTGGCCGATGCCCCACGGGCAGAGCAACGTCTTCGACTGGATGCCGCACGAGGGCACCGGCGCGGTGTTCGTCGTCCACGCCGACCTGCCCGACGGCCACACCGTCGACGACGTGCTCGACGCCGTCGGCGCGCTGGTGTCCCGCCACGAGGGGCTGCGGACGGTCTACGAGGTCGGCCCGGGCGTCGAGCGGGCCCAGGTGGTGTGCCGGTCCGGCCACGTCGAGGTGACGCTGCTCGAACTCGGGCCGCAGGCGCGCGAGCGCACCTGGATCACCGATCCGCCCCGCCCGTTCGACCACGCCGCCGACTTCCCCGTCCGGATGGCGGTCGCCACCGACGCCGGGGTGCCGGTGCGGGCCGTCTTCGAGTTCTCCCACACCGCCGCGGACCTGGTGGCGGCGAACATCGTGCTGGACGAGTTCGTCGGGCTGGTCGCGTCGCCCGCCGACGCTGCGGCGGCCCCGCCGGTCTGGCAGCCCGCCGACCAGGCCGAGTACGAGCGGACCCCCGAGGCCCGCCGCCGGATGGCGAGGACGCTCGACTACTGGCGCCGGCAACTGCACACCCTGCCGCCGTGCCTCGTCTCCACCCCGGCCCGCCGGCAGGGGGAGCCGGAGCACCGGCTCGCGACGCTGCGCTCCGCCCCCGTCGCCGCCGCCCTCGCCGAGATCGCCAGGCGGGCCAGGGTCACCCCGGCCAGTGTCCTCGTCACCACCACGGCGACGCTGCTGTGCTGGTGGACCGACACCGACCGGGCGATGCTGGAGGCCCTCTACAGCAACCGGGCGCTGCCCCGCATGCAGAGCTTCGTCGGCAGCATCGCGCAGAGCGCGCTGGTCCCGTTCGCGCCGGCCCCCTCGTTCCACGAGACGCTGCGGCAGACGCACCTCAACATCTTCAACGCCTACCAGTACGCCTACTTCGACGCGACCGCCGTGGAGGAGCTGGTCCAGTCGATCGGCTCCCAGCGGGGCTGCCAACGGCACCGGGACCTCGTGATCAACGACATGAGCACCTCCCGGGGCGGCGTCTTCGACGGGCGGGCCGGGGCGCCGGTGCGGGGCACCGAGGTGGAGAGCGGCCTGGAGACGCAGGCCACCGGCCCGGTGCAGCTCGTCATCCTGCGTACCCGGCCCACCGTCGTGGTCGGCCTCACCCACGACGTACGGCACGTCACCACCGACGAGGCGGCGGAGCTGCTGTGGTCGATGGAGCGGATCCTGCTGACCGCCGCCGAGGGGGACATCGACTACGACCGGTTCGGCGACCTCGTCGGGCTCGACCGGGTCGAGCGCGGCGACAACTGGGTGGAGATCGACTCCGCCTGGATCGACCTCGCCGAAAGCGAGCGGGTGCTCCGGGAGGCGACCGGCGACCCGACCGCCAGGGTCGTCCTGCGGGACGGGCCCGTCGGCACCCGGTCGCTCGTCGGGTACGCCGCCCCGGCCGACCCGCGCGTCGACCCGCGCGACGTGCACCGGGCGATCATGGCGACGCTCGGCGGCCGGCACGGCGCGACCGCCCCCGACTCGTACGTCCTCTGCGCCCACCCGCCCCGCCGGCCCGAGGACCCGGCCGCCTGGCAGGCCCAGCCGTTCCGCGCGGCGGGCACGGGCAGGTAACACCGGGCCGCCCGTCGAACCTTTGCCGCCCCGCGTCCGTACCACTGCGCGGGAGGTCGACACCATGGCCGTACGCCGCATGTTCGCCGCCGTCGCGGTCGCCGCCGCGACCGTGGCGCTCGCCGCGCCCCCGGCGTACGCCCACGGGGCCCCCACCGACCCGCTGAGCCGCGCCGCCGCGTGCCGGCCCGGCGGCCCCCACGCCGCGACCCCCGCCTGCCGGGCGGCCGTGTCGGCGGGCGCGGCGGTCCGCGAGTGGGACAACATCCGGGTGGCCCGCATCGACGGGCGGGACCGGCAGCGCATCCCCGACGGGGAGCTGTGCAGCGGCGGGCTGTCGGCCTACCGGGGGCTGGACCTGGCGCGCTCCGACTGGCCGGCGACCGAGCTGACGGCGGGCGCGAAGTTCACCTTCCGCTACCGCACGACGATCCCGCACCGGGGCACGTTCCGGCTCTACTCGACGGTCGACGACTACGACCCGAAGCGGCGGCTGACCTGGGTGGACCTGGAGACGGAGCCGTTCCTCACGGCGACCGACCCGCCGATCCGCGACGGGGCGTACACGATGACGGGCCGGCTGCCGGCGGGCCGCAGCGGGCGGCACCTCATCTACACGATCTGGCAGAACTCCGACACCCAGGACACCTACTACTCCTGCTCCGACGTCAGCTACCGCGAAGCTGCGGCCCCTCGCGGCGGCCCGGCGGCGGAGAAGCCGAAGACCACCGCCGCCTCCGCGGGGGAGTCGGGGCCGGCCGACGCGCCCGAGGTGCTGGCCGCCGACGCGGGCACGCTTGGTGAGACCGTCGGGGGCACGCCCGGTGTGCCGGTCGCGTCGGTGAGCCGGCTCGGCCCGGGCGGGTGGCCGGTCGCGGCCGGTGCGGCGGTCACGCTGGTCGTGCTGCTGGCCGCCCTGGTCGTACGCCTGCGTCGCCCCGCCGCCCCGCCACCCGGCCGCCCCTGCGGGGTACGCAACCACCGCGCCGGCCGCCGCCGGGTCTGGTGAGCCGCCTCAGCCGAGGTTGGGCTTCGGCGTGCTGTCAGCCGTTCTCCGTTGCGCAGCGGGCGGGGTCGAAGACCGGATCGGCGATGGCCTCCATCAGCCGCTTTGCCGGCGTGTAGGTCGGATCCACATGGCGGCCGAGAACGATCGCGGCGACCGTGGCGACACCCGCGACCTTAAGGGCGTGGGCCAGTGACTGCACGCGGGCACCGGTCGTCCAGGTGTCCTCAAGGATCAGTGCGTGGATCGGCGATGGGGACGAGGGAATGGCCGGGGTGAACCAGTCGGCGTGGAAGTCGTGGTCGTCCGGCCCGTAGCTCGGGTTGACCGCGCTGTCGATCCAGGGCAGGTGGAGCCGACTGCCGACGAGGTCGGTGAGCGGATGAATGCCGGGGCGGCGGGTGCTGGGGACGGTGATCACATGAGTTGGCGGTGCGCCGGTGCGGGCCGCCACACAGCCAAGATGGTCGCGCAGGAAGAGCAGCAGGACGGCGAGCAGGCTTCGTCGAGCCTGCTCGGAACGGGCCGTGCCCTTGTATGCCCTGAGGTTGTGATGGTGCTGCCAGGTGCGTGGCGAGTAGGAGATCGGTAGCACGAGGTCCGCGAGGACGCCGGCCGAGCGACTCAGGTGGGACTGGCACCGGAAGCAGAGCGGGTAACCCTCGCCTCGCACCCCACGGCAGGTGGGACAGATCCAGGGGCACGCGGGCAGTGGATTCCGCAGGTAACCGCGCTGGACTTCGACGTACCGGTGAATGGTGCTCCAACGCTGGTCAGCGGAGGGCGAAGTCAGGGAAGTTCTCCAGACCGGCTTCGGTGGGCTGATAGCTGAGGATGTCGTCGACGGCTTCCAACAGTTGCGCGGTGCCGTGGACGACGTAGACGCCGGGCTTCTCGGCGAACGCCCTGGCCCAGTCGCACTGCATGACCTGACTGGTCAGGACGACGGGGCGGCCGTGCTGGAGGGCGAGTCGGGCCTGGATCCTTGCTCCGCTGGTCTCGCCTGCCTCGACGACGACAGTCGCGACCGCATATCCGCTCATCACGGCATTGCGCATGGGAAAGCTCTGCCGGCTGGGCGGGGCATCGGGCCAGAATTGGGAGATCAGCAGCCCGACATCGGCGATGTGGTCCTGTAGGCGCCGATTGTCCGGCGGGTAGTACCGACGGATGCCGGTGCCGATGACGGCGACGGTGCGCCCCCCTGCCTCCAGCGCGGCGGAGTGAGCGGCCGTGTCGATGCCGCTGGCGAGCCCGCTGACCACGGTCACCCCGCGCCCGGCGAGGGTGGTGGCGACGGCACGGGCGATTCGTAGCCCGTCCGCGCTTGCCCTGCGGCTGCCGACAACGGCCACCGCCCGATCATGGAGGCGCAGGTCACCTCGGCTGAACAGAAGCGGCGGCATCTCCCGGATGCCGAGCAGTTGGGCCGGGTAGGCGGCGTCGAAGAAGGCGTGGACGCCAATCCCGTCCGCCTGCCAGCCGGCGATTTCGGCGGCGGCGGCGTCGATCAGGTCGGCGGTCGAATCCGCGTCCGGAAAGAGGGTGTCGGAGTGGCCGACCGTGCGGTCCAGGACGGCCCTGGCGCTGCCGTTGTCCTGGATGTCCAGGGCCGTCTCCGACCAGTTCACGCGAGGGCGGCGAAGCAGGGCGACCAGTGCAGCCCGTTCCACCATCGCCGTGTCCATGCGGACGATCGTAGGCCCTGGTCTGCCCTCCTGGCTCGGACCTCCCGGCCGTTGTCGCTGGTGAGAATTCCCGACGAAGGTCATCGGTCGAACATATGTTCGAATGGCGCGCGGGGTCAAGGCCGGGCTGCCGCATGCCACGTTGGCGCGGATCATGAGTTGGGCTGCTCGTCGGCGGGGACCAGGACACCGCTGCCGGACCAGTCGATGTGCTCGCCAGCGAGGGACTTGTCCGGCTCGCCGTCCTCATCGAGCGTGGAATAGCCGGCGTGGTAGCGGCCGAAGCCGTACTCGCCGGCCGCCAGGGTGGCCAGGGCCCAGGGCAGCAGCCCGGCGCGCAGCTTGTCCGGCGCGTGCCGGTCGACGGGCACCCGGACGACCCCGAGCAGGTCGTACCACTCGTCGGGCGTGCCCGCTTCGCGCACCTGGCAGAGCGAGAACGCGTGCCGCACCTCCGGCTCCGGAGCAAACCACCTGGCCTCGTTCAGCATGCTGCCTCCTCTTGCTCATCCATGTTCAGTGGTCGTAGTTGAGGTTGCACCAGATTCTTCTTGCTATCAAGAGTGGTGATGAGAATACTGAGGGTGTTCTTCGAGGGAGAGGCAGAAGCAATGCCCGTCACGTCATCGAGTGCAACGCCACCGCGCGGATCGTCGGCCCGTGTGGAGCCGTCGCCGGTCGTGCAAGCCTGGGAACTGGGACTGCGGCTGCGTCAGCGCCGCGAAGAGATCGGCTTGACCGCATCGGCAGCCGGGCGCGCCATCGGCATCATCCAGACATACGTCTCGGGAGTGGAGGCGGGCAGGGTGAAACTCCCCGCTGCCCGGCTGGCCCGAATCATCGACGTCTACGAGCTGGAGCCGGAGGAGGCGGCAGAGCTGGAGGAGCTGCGGATCGGCGCGAGCCGGCGCGGCTGGTGGCACGAGTATTCCCAGCTCTTCCCGGCCGAGTTCATCCGCTTCCTCGGCTACGAGGCCGGGGCCGAGGAGATCCGCTTCTACGACAGCGAGCTGGTGCCCGGCCTGTTGCAGACCGAGGGGTACGCCCGAGCGGTCATCGCCGGCGGGACCACCACCATTCGGCTCACCGAGGTGCAGCGGCGGGTGGCAGCCCGGATGGCCAGGCAGGCGCGACTCCACACCGAGCCCCCCATCCGAGTGGCGGCGCTGCTCGGCGAGGGCGCGTTACGCCAGCAGGTGGGCGGCCCGGCTGTGATGAGGGCACAGCTTGAGCACCTGGTCGAGATGGCGACCGAGCGGCCCGGGCAGATCGACATCCGCGTGCTGCCCTTCGCCGCCGGGGCGCACCCTGCGCTAGGTGGCTCCTTCCAGATCCTTTCGTTCCCGTCGCCCAGGCTGCCTGACCTGGTCTGGCAGGAGGTGCTTACGTCCATCGACATCATTGATCAATCCACGCTGGTGAACGACTACCAGGTGACCCTCGAGGAAGCCTGTGAGCGGGCGTTACGCTCCGAGGACTCGATTGACCTGGTCCGCCAGATCGCCAAGGAGATGACGTGAGTCCGTCGTACAACTCCGGGGAGGGCTGGTTCAAGTCCTCCCGTAGCGCCAACAACGCCAACTGCGTGGAGGTGCGGTTCGTCGGCGGCGTGGTTGACGTCCGCGACACCAAGGACCGCACCGGCCCGACGCTCGCCTTCGACGGTGGCTCGTGGTCCAGCTTCCTGGCCGGGCTGAAGGCCGACTCGGCGCTGTAGCGCCCTTCGTGGCGTGGGCGGACCACGACGGATCAGGCCGCCCGCTCTGGTTTGCCGAGATGTGACTGAGCGTTCAGAAGCGCTTGATGCGTATGCCGTGGGGCCTTGCCGTGTCGTCCAGCTTGAACTCCCGTGGCAGATGCACGGTGGTGCGTTTCCCGCGCAGCGGCATCAGGTCGATCCCGGGTGGCGGAGCCTCTATCCACAGATCTCTTAGTTCTGACAGGTCGCCGAGCGGCATGAGATCGAGGACGTGCTCGGTGTTGCCGATGTACAGCTGCCGCAGTCGGGTGAGGTTCGACAGCGGTGTCAAGTCGGTTACCGACGTGCCTTCGATATCCAGGTTGGTTAGTGACGGAAATCGCGAAAGCGGCTGAATGTCTGTCACCCATTGGCACCGCAAGAGGCCCAGCTTGGTGAGATCAAGCCAGCTGAGCTGGCCCACAAGTGCAGAGAAGCCGCCGGCAGGCTCTGCGGCCGCCGTCAGGGTTAGCCCGGTTAGGTGGGGTAGCGGGGCAAGGATGTCCACGCCCCACGAGGACTGCGGAGAAATGCTTAGGTCTTTCAGCGACGGGAGGCTTGCGAAGAGTTCTCGGGTGACTGGTGTGCCCGAGACACCGAGGGTGGTTAATTTGCTGAGGCCAGCCAAGGCCGCTAGATCTTGATTGGCCGCGAGGTCGTGAAGGTGTAGGTGAGTGAGGTTTGGCAGGGTGGCGAAGGCGCGCAGGTCTATCTGCCTGCCACCGGCCGAAAGCTGGAGGAAGCCCAGGTCGGTTTGTTTGGCGAGGTGTTCGAGGCTTCCGACGAACCTTGAGTTCACGGATAGCACCACTAGATCTGGCGCGTCAGCAAGAATTTCGAGATCGATGTTGTCAGAAGACCAGAATGTGGTGTTAGTGAGGTGGCGGAGCCGGGGCAGCGCTGGCAGCAGGCTTGCGCTGCCGATTGTTGCCGCGCCGTTTTCGAGTGGTGCATCGGCGAGGACCTTCTCGGCGTACTCGTGGGGGTCGAAGTATTCCCAGGCGGTGATGAGTTCTCGTTGGACGCGAGGGCGAGGGTCGGCGGCGTACCGGGCGAGGCTGGCCAGCGCTGCGGGCCCGTTGACCAGGGCGACGGCTCGCACGGTCGCTGCGGCTTGGGCCTCGCTCAGCGTCCCGAGGTCGGCGGGCAGCTCGGCGAGCAGCGGTTCTCCGACGGCGGCCAGGGATCGGGCCTCGGCCACGGACCGGGGTAGCAGGCTGCGCAGGTGCGAGCGGATGCGGGTGAGGATCTCCGGCTCGACCGCAGGCGCGGTTTCCAGGCAGGCCGCGGCGAGCAGCCGCAGCCTGCGGGCCTTCTTCGGTTGCTCGTCGGCGAGGGCGAGCAGGCCGGTCAGCAGTTGGGTGCGGATGGGCGCGTTGGCGTGGCCGGCGGCCAGGATGATGGTCTCGCGCCAGGTGTCGAGGTGGGCGTGTTCGAGAAGCGCGCCGGTGTGTCCCTGGTCGGCGGCTTCGCGGGCTGCCAGGTATTCCTGGAAGGTGCGGTGGACGAAGTCGATGCGGTCGGGGATCGGCTCGCGCAGGATGCCGCTGCGGTGGATCATGTGGTCGAGTACGGCATTGGTGGGTGCGGTGATACGCCGGATCCCGGCCAGCCGATGGGCGAAGCGTTGTTCAGCTTCGGCGCGGGTGAGCTCGGTACGGTTGTTCTGGGTCAGCCACCAGGCGACTTCCTGCAGGATCTGGGCCTGGTCGCGGCTGGTGAGATCCGGCAGGTCGGTGAAGACGCCGCGCTGTGAGTCGCGGCGGTGGAGCAGCATGTCGATCGCGGCCTGATAGATGTCCATCCGATTGCGCGGCAGGTTGCTGTCGCGGTCGAGGTTCAGTGCGCACAGCATCGCGCACAGCAGTGGGCTGCCGGCGAGGTTCTGCAGGTGGGCGCTGCCGTCGAGCTGGGCGAGCAGTCGTTGTTCGTAGCCGGGCAGCAGGTGCGGCTCGCAGGGCAGGTCCCCGGCGCGGCGGACGGCCTCGTGCCAGTGGCGGATCAGGGCCTTGACGTCGGCCGGTCCCATCCGTTCCAGGAACACCGAGGTGAAGCCCTCGGAGCTCAGCCACTTGGCGGACGCGGCGGCGGGCCGGGAGGTGACCACGACCCGCAGGTCGGGGTAGGCGGCCAGCAGGCCGCGCAGCCAGTCCCGCACCGCCCGCCGTTGGGCTTCGGGCACCTCGTCGACGCCGTCGACGCACAGGATCGCCCCTGCGTCCAGTTGGCGGTGCGCCCAGCCGGGAGGCATCAGCCCGGCCACCGTGGCGGCGATCAGGTCGAGGAACCGTTCCGGGGGAGGCAGGGACTGGCCGACGTGGTCACGCAGCCGGATCAGGAACGGGGTGCGCCCGTTCCAGCTGTCGAGGTCTCCGGTGAACCCCTGCCGGGCTGCGGTGACCGCGATCCACTGCAGCAGGGTGGTCTTGCCGGAGCCGGCATCGCCGCGCAGCAGGACCCGCTCGGCAGCGCCGAGGGCCTGCTCGGCCCGTACCGAGGAACTGTCACCGCCGCCGTCGGAGCGCAGCCGGCCGGGATCCCAGCGGAACCCGCCACGGCGCAGGCTGCGGGCGTTGGCCCCGGTGACGGCCAGGCTGATGTAGGCGATGCTCAGCGGGGTACGCAGCCGGTAACGATGCACGTCGATGCCGAACAGTTCCAGCTGGTCCAGCATGGTGAGGAGATGGGCCAGGTACCGGGCCCGGAACTGGGTGTCGTGGCTGGTGCCGGTCGGGGCGTCCAGGCTGGTCACCGGCAGCCGTGCCAGGACCTGGGAGAGGCCGTCGGCGACCGTGGTCAGCCGTTCCAGGGCCTGCACGGTGGCGCGGGCCTGGAACGGGCCGAGCTGGACGACCAACTGGGTCAGGCAGGTGCAGCATTCGTCGAGGACCCTGCCGTACAGGTGGGCGGCGCCCTCGCTCAGCCCGGCCCGATCGGGCACGTCGGGCAGTTGCCGGCGCAGCCGGGTGGCCATCAGCGCGGGGTCGACGTCGTCGGCGAACACCGCCGCGTCGGACAGATCGGCGGCCCGCAGCGTGTCGGACACCGCGTCCAGGGCCGCGGCGACCTCGTTGTCGGGCAGCGCCTGCTCGCCGCGGCGGACCAGCGGCTGGAGCCGTTCGTAGACGGTGTCGACGATGTCGTCCAACCGCCGGCCGGCCCGGCGTACTCCGAGGTCGTCGGCGATTCCCGAGCCGATCAGCTCGATCAGGGAGGTGTCGCGTTCCCGTTGTGCGCGGCGGTTTCCCAGCCACCGTTTCACGGCTGGCGTGACCACCGAGCCCGCAGTGCGCAACAGTGCCGTCTCGACCAAGCCCACGCCGCGCATCCCCTCGCCGCCTGCCATACCCGGCCGGTGAGCGTGTCGGCACCTTGGGGCCGTTGCCTGGACGGGCCCGCGCGGCGGACGTCCTTGCCGAGTGTCCACTTAGGCTAACAGCGGGTACTCGCCACCGTGGGGAGCGCGGCGGGGCCGATGGCGACGCTCAGCCGAGGTGACCGTCGATCTCGGTCAGTTCCTCGGCGGTGAAGTCCAGGTTGTCCAGGGCGGCGACGTTCGCCTCCAGTTGGGCGACGCTGCTCGCGCCGATGATCAGGCTGGTCATGCGCGGGTCGCGCAGCGCCCAGGCGAGCGCGAGCTGGGCCAGGGACTGCCCGCGCCGTTCCGCCACCCCGCCGAGCGCCCGGATGGTGGCCATCTTCCGCTCGTCGAGGTCGCTCTCGTTGAGGAAGACGCTGGTGCGCACCCGCGAGTCCTCGGGGATGCCGCCCAGGTAGCGGTCGGTGAGCAGCCCCTGGGCGAGCGGGCTGAACGCGATGCAGCCGGCCCCCACCCGCTCCAGCGTGTCCAGCAGGCCGTCGCGCTCGGTCCAGCGGTCGAGCATCGAGTACGACGGCTGGTTGATCAGCAGCGGCGTGCCGAGGTCCCGCAGGATCGCGGCGGCCCGCTCGGTCTTCTCCGAGTCGTAGTTGGAGATGCCGACGTAGAGGGCCTTGCCGGAGCGGACGATCGCGTCGAGCGCGCCCATCGTCTCCTCCAGCGGGGTGTCCGGGTCGAACCGGTGCGAGTAGAAGATGTCGACGTAGTCCAGCCCCATCCGGCGCAGCGACTGGTCGAGCGAGGCGATCAGGTACTTGCGGGAGCCCCACTCGCCGTACGGGCCGGGCCACATGTCGTAGCCGGCCTTGCTGGAGATCACCAGCTCGTCCCGGTACGGCTTCAGGTCCGTGGCGAGCATCCGGCCGAAGTTCTCCTCCGCCGATCCGGGCGGGGGGCCGTAGTTGTTGGCCAGGTCGAAGTGGGTGATGCCGAGGTCGAAGGCGCGCCGGACGATGTCCCGCTGCCGCTCGTACGGCCGGTCCGGCCCGAAGTTGTGCCACAGCCCGAGCGACACGGCCGGCAGCCGCAGCCCGCTCCGCCCGCTGCGCCGGTAGGTCATCGTCTGGTAGCGCTCGTCCGAGGCAAGGTAGGTCACTTCCCGACCCTATCGCCGCGCCGGCGGCCGGGACAGCGACAGCTCGTCGCCGCTGCCCCGGCCGTCGTGTGGCCGTCAGACGGCGATGCAGCTCAGGGTGGGTGCGGTGGCGGGGCCCGTGCCGATCAGCCCGAAGGCGGTGCTGGCCCCCGGGGCGATCCGGCCGTTCCAGTCGGCGTTGCCGATGGTGACCACGTTGTCGATGGTCGAGGAGATCGTGGCGCTCCAGATGTCGCGTACCCCCTGGCCGTCGGCGAGCGGCAGGCGCACCGCCCAGCGGGCCACCGGCGCGGTGCCGGTGCTGTGCACGGTCACCTCGGCGTGGAAGGCCCCGGCCAGTCGCTGACCAGCCGCCACGTCGCCGAGCAGCGGATGGCGGTCGTCGGCGTGGGGCTCGGCGGATCGGTCGGGTGCGTCGGCGTGGGGGTCGGGGAGTCGGTCGGGTACGGCGGGCCCGTGGTCGGCGTGGGGGTCGGGTAGTCCGTCGGGTGCGGTGCGCCCGTGGTCGGCGTCGGGCGCGGGCTCGGCGTCGCGGGTGGTGTCGGGGCCGGCGTCCAGAGCGGCGCCGGGATGCCCAGGGCGGCGGCTCCGGGGGCGCCGGCCGTTTCCGCCGCCTCGGCGGCCGAGGCGAGGCCGGCGGCGGGCACGAGCAGCAGCGCGCCGGCCAGCGCCAGCAGGCCGGTGCGGAGTCTGGGACGCGGACGGTTCATGGCAGCCTCCGGGACGGGAGCGGCAGGTGGTGGGTTGGGAGCGCTCCAACCATCGATGTACGCCTATTGTCTTGTCAATCGGCGATCCGTCTCGTCACGCCGCACCCGCCGTCCACCGTGCCCCCGGGGCAGGCCCGCCGTCGCCCCGGAGCCTCCGCCGTCGGTTAGGAAGGGGCCCTTCCCATACAGAATGCGTTAACAGGGGGCCCCTCCTTGCAACACGGCCGCGCTAGCGTGGGTCGGGTGACTGAGCCCAACCAGGTTCTCCCGGTCCCGCCCGCCGACCTGCCCGCCACCCTCGGCGCGCTGCGGGCCGCCGGGCACCACTACCGCACGGTCAAGCAGGAACTCCGCGACAACCTCCTCGCCCGGCTGCGCGTCGGCGGGGACCGCTTCCCCGGCATCGTCGGCTACGACGACACGGTGCTGCCCGAGGTCGAGCGGGCGCTGCTTGCCGGCCACGACATGGTGCTGCTCGGCGAGCGCGGCCAGGGCAAGACCCGGCTGATCCGCTCCCTGGTGGCGTTGCTCGACGAGTGGACCCCGGTCATCGCCGGCTCGGTGCTCAACGAGCACCCGATGCACCCGCTCACCCCCGCGTCCCGCGCCCTGGCCGCCGAGGCCGGCGACGACCTGCCGGTCGCCTGGCTGCACCGCAGCATGCGGTACGGCGAGAAGCTGGCCACCCCCGACACCAGCGTCGGCGACCTGATCGGCGACGTCGACCCGATCCGGATCGCCCAGGGGCGCACCCTCGGCGACCCGGAGACCATCCACTTCGGGCTGGTGCCGCGCACCAACCGGGGCATCTTCGCCGTCAACGAGCTGCCCGACCTGGCCGAGCGCATCCAGGTGGCGCTGCTCAACGTGCTGGAGGAGCGCGACATCCAGGTGCGCGGCTACCAGCTGCGGCTGCCGCTGGACCTGCTCCTGGTGGCCAGCGCCAACCCGGAGGACTACACCAACCGGGGCCGGATCATCACCCCGCTGAAGGACCGCTTCGGCGCGGAGATCCACACCCACTACCCGCTCGGCCTGGAGCTGGAGCTGGCCCTCATCCGGCAGGAGGCCGACCTGGTCGCCGAGGTGCCGCAGCACGTGCTGGAGGTGCTGGCCCGGTTCGCCCGCGCGGTGCGCGACTCCCCGTCGGTCGACCAGCGCTCCGGCGTCTCGGCCCGGTTCGCGATCGCCGCCGCCGAGACCGTCGCCGCCGCCGCGCTGCGCCGCTCCGGCCTGCTCGCGGCCGGTGCCACCCCCGACGGGGCACGCGAGGAGACGCCCGTCGCCCGGGTCGGCGACGCGGTGTCGGTGACCTCCACGCTGCGCGGCAAGGTCGAGTTCGAGAGCGGCGAGGACGGGCGGGAGGTCGAGATCCTCGCCCACCTGCTGCGTACCGCGACCGCCGACACGTTCCGGGCCCGGCTCGCCGGGCTGGACCTGTCCGGCTTCACCGCGCTGGTGGACGACGGCCGGGTCGTGGAGACCGGCGAACTGGTCGCCTCGGCCGAGCTGCTGCGCCAGGTCGGCACCGTGCCGGGGCTCGCCAAGGCCCTCGACCGGCTCGGGCTGGGCGACGCGCCGACGCCCGAGCAGGCGGCGGCCGGCGTCGAGTTCGTGCTGGAGGGGCTGCACCTGACCCGCCGGCTGGGCAAGGACGTCACCGACTCCGGGCGCACAGTCTACGGCGGCCGGGGCTGAGATGGCCGGCAACCGGTTCCGGTACGGCCAGTGGCGCGGCGGCCCCGACCCGCTCGCCCCGCCGTACGACGTGCGGGCCGCCGTCGACTCGGTCGGCGCGGAGGTGCTGGCCGGCGGCAGCCTCCGCGAGGCGCTGCGCGACCTGCTGCGGCGCGGCCCGCAGGGGCGCGGCGGCCTCGACGACCTCGCCGCCCGGGCCCGGCGGCTGCGCCGCGAGGCGCTGCGCCGGGGCGACCTCGACGGGGCGGTGACCCGCGCCCGGGCGCTGCTCGACCAGGCCCTCGCGGCCGAACGGGACGAGCTGCGCGGGCGCGACGACGAGGCGGCCCGCTTCGCCGAGGCGGTGCTCGACAACCTGCCCCGGTCCACCGCCCGCGCCGTGCGGGAGCTGGCGGGCTACGAGTGGGCCAGCGACGAGGCCCGGCAGGCGTACCGGCGGATCCTCGACGGGCTGCGCGGCGACGTGCTGGAGCAGCGCTTCGCCGGCCTGCGCGACGCGGCGCGGGCCGCCGGCGACCCGCAGGTCCAGCGGCAGCTCGCGGAGATGATGCGCGACCTCAACGAGCTGCTGGCCCGGCACGCCCGGTCGGAGGACACCACCGACGCGTTCGCCGAGTTCATGCGCCGCCACGGCGAGTTCTTCCCGGAGCAGCCGAGGGACGTCGACGAGCTGGTCGACGTGCTGGCCCGGCGGGCGGCGGCCGGGGAGCGGCTGATGCGGTCGCTGTCGGACCGGCAGCGCGAGGAGCTGGCCGGGCTGATGCGCGAGTCTCTCGGCGAACGGCTGGCCGGCGAGCTGGCCGTGCTCGACGCGAACCTGCGGGCGTTGCGCCCCGACCTGCACCGGGGCGGGGGCGAGCGGGTGCGCGGCGACCAACCGCTCGGCTACGGCGAGGCGGCCGGGGCGCTCGCCGAGATCGCCGAGCTGGACGAGCTGCTCGACGCCCTGGACCAGGAGCACCCCGGCGCGACCCTGGACGACGTGGACGTCGAGGCGGTGGCCCGCACGCTGGGCCGCGACGCCGCCGACGACGTGCGCCGGCTGCGGGAGCTGGAGCGGGAGCTGCGCCGGCAGGGCTGGGTGACCCGGGACGCCGACGGGTTGACGCTCAGCCCGAAGGCGCTGCGCCGGCTCGCCGGCACCGCGCTGCGCCAGGTCTTCGCCGACCTGACGGCCGGGCCGCGTGGCCAGCACGACCTGCGTACGGCGGGCGCGGCCGGCGAGGTCAGCGGGGCGTCGCGGCAGTGGGAGTACGGCGACGAGCAGCCGATCGACGTGGTGCGCACCCTGCACCGGGCGGTCCGCCGGGCGGGGCCGTCGGTGCCGGTCCAGCTCGCCGCCGAGGACTTCGAGGTGGCGGAGACCGAACGCCGGGCCTCGGCGGCGGTGGCGCTGTGCGTGGACCTGTCGTACTCGATGATCTCGCAGGGGCGGTGGGGGCCGATGAAGCAGACGGCCCTGGCCCTGTCCCACCTGATGGCGACCCGGTTCCCCCAGGACGCCCTCCAGATCATCGGGTTCGGCCGGCAGGCCGCGCCGCTGACCCAGGCGGAGCTGGCGGCCGTCGAACCGGACCTGGAGCAGGGCACCAACCTCCAGCACGCGCTGCGGCTGGCGGGGCGGCACCTACGCCGGCACCCGGGCGCGGAGCCGGTGGTCCTCGTGGTCACCGACGGCGAGCCCACCGCCCACCTCGACCCCGAGGACGGCGAGGCGTACTTCCACTGGCCGCCGCTGCCGGAGACGGTCGCGGCGACGATCCGGGAGGTGGACCGGCTGACCCGGGCCGGTGCCATGCTCAACCTGTTCATGCTCGGCGAGGATCCGGGCCTGCGCCGCTTCGTCGACGCGGTGGCCCGCCGGTCCCGGGGCCGGATGTTCACCCCCGACCTCGGCGACCTCGGCGAGTACGTGGTCAGCGACTACCTGCGCGCCCGCCGGGGCCGCCGCTGAACGCCCGCCCGCCCGCCCGGCCGCGCCGGCGACCCGGTCCCGTCCGGGTGACCCGGGCGCGGTAGCGCCGCCCGGCCGGGCCGGCGCCGGGGTTGACTGGGACGGTGGGCAGCGAGGTTCTGCGGCGGGCGTACGACGAGGTGCTCGCCGAGGTGGCGGCCGGCGGGTTCGGGCCGCCCGGCGACGGGGAGCTGAGCGCCGAGCAGATCGTGGCGCACCTGGTGGCCAACGACGAGCTGATGAGCGAGGCGACCGAGGCGGTGCTCGCCGGCTCCCCGGTCGCGTACTACGACCTGGACGCCATCCACCGCCCGCAGCTCGACGCCCTCGTCGCCGAGTACGCCGGCCCCGGGGCACCCGGCCCCGGCCCGCCGACGCCGGGCGGCCCGGCGGCGTCGGGTGGGCTGGCGGTGTCGGGCGGGCCGGCGGCGCTGGGTGGGCTGGCCGACCGGCTGCGGGAGACCAGCCGGCGGCTCTGCGCGCTCGTCGACCGGCTGGGCCCGGCGGCGCAGACGCCGGTCGAGACCAGGCTGCACGAGGACGTCGACCTGCGGGTCGACGAGACCCTGCCCTGGGCCCGCACCCTCGACCTGCACGCCCGGGTCCACCTGCCTAAGCATCTCGCCCAGCTCCGGGCCCTGCGCCCGCAGTTCCACGCCCACCGCGCCTGACCCGGCGACGGCCCGGCGGCCTGGCAGCCCAACAGCCCAACAGCCCAACAGCCCGGCGGGCCCGGCAGCCCGGCAGGTTCGGCTGGGCCAGGAGTTGCGCCCGAGCGCCGAGCCGGATCGCCTTCGGCCACGCTCCCCCCACCAACCAACAGGTGACAGATTGCAACCGCAGCCGCCAGGGACACACACCCGAGCGCCTCCCTTTGCTCTGCACCCGCATACGCAACGCCTACGCTGCGCGATCGGCTCGCCCTCGTCCGACGATTCCCGCCCGGGGCATTTGACCAGCTCGACGGCGGTGCTGCGTGGGTGGGTGCAGAGCAAAGGGGATGGTCGGGGTGAGGCGAGGTGGGCGACGGATAACTCAGCGTCAGATTGGCTGACCGGGCGTGCGCGGCGGTCAAGGAGTCGCACTGTGTAACCGGACTGGGTCAGCCGCGTCGTTGCCCAGGTTGGCGGCCGGCCACCGGTGGTCGCCAGTCGGCGGGGGCCAGGTGGGCCGGCGGGTCGGGCCGAGAGGGAAACCAGAGGGGCCGGTCAGGCGCGGGCCCGAAAAGCCCTGCGGTACGCCGACGGCGAGACGCCGACCCGTCCGTGCAGGCGTTGGCGCAGCGCGGTGGCGGTGCCGAAGCCGGACCGGCGGGCCACCTGTTCGACGCTGAGGTCCGTCGTCTCCAGCAGCAGCCGGGCGTGGTCGGTGCGCTGCTGGAGCAGCCACTGGGCCGGGCTGACCCCGGTCTCCGAGCGGAAGTGCCGGGTGAAGGTGCGCACGCTCATCCGGGCGTGCCCGGCCAGGTCGCGCAGGGTCACCGGCTCGTGCAGCCGCTGCCGGGCCCACTCGCGGGTGGCGGCGGTGCCGTGGGCCGGGTCCCGGGGCACCGGGCGCTCGATGTACTGGGCCTGCCCGCCGTCGCGCCACGGCGGCACCACGCAGCGCCGGGCCGCCCGGTTCGCCACGTCGCTGCCGTGGTCGGTGCGGACGACGTGCAGGCAGAGGTCGATCCCGGCGGCGACCCCGGCGGAGGTGAGCACGTCTCCGGAGTCGATGAACAGCACCTCCGGGTCCAGCTCGATCGCGGGGTGCAGCCGGCGGAACAGCCCCGCGTACGCCCAGTGGGTGGTGGCCCGCCGGCCGTCGAGCAGGCCGGCGGCGGCGAGCACGAACGCGCCCGTGCAGATCGACATGACGCGGGCGCCCCGGGCGTGGGCGTCGCGCAGCGCCGCCGCGACGGCCGGCTCCACCGTGCCGTCGGTCATCGGCCCGCCGCCGTGCACCCCGGGCACGACCACCGTGTCGGCGGCGGCGACCAGCTCCAACCCGTGGTCGGGCAGCACCTGGAAGCCGGCGGTGCTGCGGACCGGGCGACCTCCGGCCGTGCAGGTGTCCACCGCGTAGAGGGGGTCGCCGTCGGGGGTGCGGGCCGCGCCGAGGACCTGGGCGGGGGTGCCGAGGTCGAAGCCGACCACCCGGTCCACGGCGAGCACCGCGACCCGGTGCGGAACGAACGTCATGGCCCGATTATTGCGCACCATGGCGTTCCGGCCACTCGTCGCGGGGCAGCGGCGGCCCGAGACTCGGTGCGTGACCCGCATCCGTCGTCTCCACCCTGCCTGGGCCGTGGCGGCCGTCGCCTTCGTCGCGCTGGTCGGCGCGGCCGGCTTCCGCGCCACCCCGTCGGTGCTGCTGCACCCGCTGCACGCCGAGTTCGGCTGGCCACTGGCCACCGTCTCCGCCGCCGTCTCGGTCAACCTGCTGCTCTACGGGCTCACCGCCCCCTTCGCCGCCGCGCTGATGGACCGCTTCGGCATCCGCCGGGTGGTGGCTGCCGCGCTGGTGCTGGTGGCCCTCGGCAGCGGGCTGACGGTCTTCATGACGGCGAGCTGGCAGCTCGTCCTCTGCTGGGGCGTGCTGGTCGGGCTGGGCACCGGGTCGATGGCGCTCGCCTTCGTGGCGACCGTCACCGGGCGCTGGTTCGTGGCGCGGCGGGGCCTGGTGACCGGGGTGCTGACCGCCGGCGGGGCCGCCGGCCAGCTCATCTTCCTCCCGCTGGTCGCCGTGCTCGTGCGCGACCACGGCTGGCGCGCGGCGGCGCTCGTCGTCGCCGGGGCCGCGCTGGCGGTCGTACCCCTGGTGGGATGGCTGCTGCGGGAGCACCCGGCGGATCTCGGCGTGCCCGCCTACGGCGCGGCGGAGGTGGTCGCGCCCGCGCCGCCCGCCGGCGGGGCCGGGGCGCGGGCCGTGTCCGTGCTGGCCGCCGCCGCGCGGACCCGGCCGTTCTGGCTGCTGGCCGGCGGCTTCGCGATCTGCGGCGCGACCACCAACGGGCTGGTCGGCACCCACTTCGTGCCGGCGGCGCACGACCACGGCATGGCCGAGACCACCGCCGCCGGGCTGCTCGCCCTGGTCGGGCTCTTCGACATCGTCGGCACGATCGCCTCCGGCTGGCTCACCGACCGGTTCGACGCGCGGCTGCTCCTCGGGGCGTACTACGCGCTGCGCGGCGCGTCGCTGCTGGTGCTGCCGAGCCTCTTCGCGGGCACCGCCGAACCGAGCATGCTGGTCTTCGTCGTGTTCTACGGCCTGGACTGGGTGGCCACCGTCCCGCCGACCGTGGCCCTGTGCCGGGAGTGGTTCGGCGCGTCCGGCGCGGTGGTCTTCGGCTGGGTCTTCGCCGCCCACCAGTTCGGCGCGGCGCTCGCCGCGACCGGGGCGGGGCTGGTCCGCGACCGGCTCGGCGACTACGCCGTCGCCTGGTACGTCGCGGGCGCGCTGTCGATCGGCGCGGCCGGGCTCTCCCTGCTGCTGCGCCGGCGTGGGGCGGCTCAGTCGACGACCGAGACGTCCTTCCAGAAGGCCACCCGGTCGCGGACCATCTCGGCGGCCGGCAGCGGATCCGGGTAGTACCAGACCGCGTCGGCGCTGGTGTGCCCGCCGTGCTCCAGGGAGTAGTAGGAGGCGGTGCCCTTCCACGGGCAGAACGTGTGCGTCCCCGAGTCGCGGAGCACGTCGTCGCGCAGGGCGGCGCGCGGGAAGTAGTGGTTGCCCTCGACCACCACCGTGTCGTCGCTGTCGGCGATCACCAGGTCGTTCCAGACGGCTTTCGGCATACGCCCCACGCTAGCGCGGGCGGACGCGGACCGGGTGCCCGCGCGGGCCTGTGACGTGGTAAAGGCCACCGTGGACGTCCCACCGGAACGATCGTTCGCGCGTACAGTGATCTCATGCGCGCGGGTCGTGTGGATCATGGTGTTGACCACGACGGAGCGGTGGACCTGCTGCGGCGGTCCTATGCCGCGGTGCCTGCCGGCGAGACCGTTCGACTGGCCAAACGCACCTCCAACCTGTTCCGCCCGAGATCCGCCCCGAGCGCCCCCGGTTTGGACGTCAGCGGCCTCGGCGGGGTGATCGACGTCGACCCGGTCACCCGCACCGCCGAGGTGCAGGGCATGTGCACCTACGAGCGGCTGGTCGCCGCGACCCTGCCGCACGGGCTGATGCCGCTGGTGGTGCCGCAGCTGCGCACCATCACCCTGGGCGGCGCGGTCACCGGGCTCGGCATCGAGTCCACCTCGTTCCGGCACGGCCTGCCGCACGAGTCCGTCCTGGAGCTGGACGTCCTCACCGGCGCGGGCGAGATCGTCACCGCCCGGCCCGACGGGGAGCACGCCGACCTCTTCGCGGCCTTCCCCAACTCGCTGGGCAGCCTCGGCTACGCCACCCGGCTGCGCATCGAGCTCGCCCCGGTCCGCACCTACGTGGCCCTGCGCAACGTCCGCTTCACCGACCTCGACGCGCTGACCGCGGCGATCGGCGAGGTGACCGCCACCGGTGCCTGGGCCGGCGAGCCGGTCGACGCGATGGACGGGGTGATGTTCAGCCCCGGCGAGGCGTACCTCGTGCTGGCGACCTTCACCGACGACGCGCCGCAGGTGAGCGACTACACCGGCCAGGGCATCTACTACCGCTCGCTGCCCCGGCGCACCCGCGACTGGCTGACCACCCACGACTACCTGTGGCGCTGGGACACCGACTGGTTCTGGTGCTCGGCGGCGTTCGGCGCGCAGCACCCGGTCGTGCGGAGGCTCTGGCCTGCCCGGTTGCGGCGCAGCGACGTCTACCACCGGCTCGTCCGGCTGGAGCACCGGCACCAGGTGGCGGCCCGCATCGACCGGCTGCGCGGCCAGCCGGCCCGCGAGCGGGTGGTGCAGGACGTGGAGATCCCCCTGGAGGGCACCGCCGACTTCCTGCGCTGGTTCGCCCGGGAGGTGCGGATGTCCCCGGTCTGGCTCTGCCCGCTACGCCTGCGCGAGCCCGCCGGCCCCGGCTCTGCACGGGCCTGGCCGCTATATCCGCTGCGTCCCGGCCAGAACTACGTCAACATCGGCTTCTGGGGGACCGTGCCGATCGCCGGGGGCGCCGCCGACGGCGACGTCAACCGGCTGGTCGAGCGCGCGGTGTCCGACGCGGGCGGCCACAAGTCGCTCTACTCGGACGCGTACTACGACCGCGAGGCGTTCGACCGGCTCTACGGCGGGGACACCTGGCGCGCGGTGAAGGACCGTTACGACCCGGACCACCGGCTCACCGGACTTTACGAGAAGGCGGTAGCGCGAAAATGAGCCTGATTGACCGAGAACAGGGGGCGGCCGACGTCCCGTCCGTCCCGCCGGCCGGGGGCCGGCGCGCGACCCCGACCGTGGCCGACGTGGTCCGTGCCGTCACGGCCGGGGCCCTGCCGGTCCGGATCACGGGGTACGACGGCAGCGCCGTCGGCCCGGCCGACGCCGGCATCACCCTGGCCGTCCGCTCCGAGCGGGGCCTGTCCTACCTGCTGACCGCCCCAGGCGACCTTGGCATGGCGCGGGCCTACGTCAGCGGCGACCTGGAGTTGGGTGGCGTGCACCCCGGCGACCCGTACGAGGCGCTGCGGGTGCTCAAAGACGAGCTGAAGCTGCGCCCGCCGTCGCTGGCCGAGGGGCTGGCCCTGGTGCGCGGGCTGGGCTGGGAGCGGCTGCTGCCCCCGCCGCCCCCGCCGCAGGAGGCCGCCCCGCGCTGGAAGCGGGTGGTCAACGGGCTGCGGCACTCCCGCGTCCGGGACAGCACCGCCATCTCCCACCACTACGACGTGTCGAACGCCTTCTACGAGCTGGTGCTCGGGCCCTCGATGACGTACACGTGCGCGGTGTACCGCAGCCCCGACGACACGCTGGAGCAGGCCCAGGCGGCGAAGTACGACCTGGTCGCCGGCAAGCTCGGGCTGAAGCCGGGGATGCGGCTGCTCGACGTCGGCTGCGGCTGGGGCGGCATGGTCCGGCACGCGGCCCGGGAATACGGCGTGAAGGCGCTGGGCGTGACCCTGTCCCGGGCGCAGGCGCAGTGGGCGCAGGCGGCCATCGAGCGGGAGGGGCTGTCGGAGCTGGCCGAGGTGCGGCACCTGGACTACCGGGACGCCCCGCGCGAGCAGTTCGACGTGATCTCCTCGATCGGCCTGACCGAGCACATCGGGGTGCGCAACTACCCGGCCTACTTCCGGGCGCTGGGCGGCCGGCTGCGCCCCGGCGGGCGGCTGCTCAACCACTGCATCACCCGGGCCGACAACCGGGCCCCGCACCGCTCCGGCGCGTTCATCGACAGGTACGTCTTCCCCGACGGCGAGCTGGCCGGTCCGGGCCGGCTGATCAGCGAGATCCACGACGCGGGGCTGGAGGTGCACCACGAGGAGAACCTGCGCCAGCACTACGCGCTGACCCTCGCCGGCTGGTGCCGCAACCTGGTCGAGCACTGGGACGAGTGCGTGGCCGAGGTCGGCCAGGGCACCGCCCGGGTGTGGGGGCTCTACATGGCGGGGTCGCGGCTGGCGTTCGAGCGCAACGAGATCCAGCTCCACCAGGTGCTGGCCACCCGCAACGGCCCGCGCGGGGCGAATGGTTACCCGCTGCGGCCTGACTGGTCGGCCTGACCGCGGGGCACTGACGAGAGGGGACGGCCGCCCGGCCGTCCCCTCTCGTCGAACCTATTGACAAGAAGTTTTGTACGTACAAACTGGTTTTGCCATGAGAGACGTCCTGTACCTCGAAGAGATGTCGCAGGCCGAGACCCTGCTCAAGCCGCAGCGGATCGAGGTGCTGCGGCAGCTCGCCGAGCCCGGCACCTGCACCGAGGTCGCCGCCCGGCTCGGCCAGACCCCGCAGCGGGTCTACTACCACGTCAAGCAGCTCGTCGCCGCCGGCCTGGCCGAGCAGGTGTCCGAGCGCAAGGTGCGCGGCATCAGTGAAGGCATCTACCAGGCCGCCGCCCGGTCCTACTGGCTCTCGCCCCGGCTCGTCGGGCGCATCGGCGGGCTGCGCCGGGCCCGCGACGAGCTGAGCCTCGGTCACCTGCTCGACCTCATGGAGGAGGTCCAGGCGGACGTCGCGGCCCTGGACCGGGCGGCCCCCGAGCTGCCGTCGATCGGCGTCTCCGGGGAGATCCGGGTGCCGGCCGAGCGCCGGCAGGAGTTCCTCGCCGACCTGCGCACCGCCCTGGAAGACCTGTTCACCCGCTACGGGGGCGCCGAGGGAGACGCCTTCAAGCTCGCCGTGGCCTGTTATCCCAAGGGGGAAGACCGTGACTGAACCGATGACCGTGCGCGCCCGCCTCGCCGCGCCCGTCGAGACCGTCCACCGGGCGCTCACCGACCCGGCGGAGCTGCGCGCCTGGCTGGCCGAGCACGCCGAGGTGGAGCTGCCCCACCGGTACGCGTTCTGGGGGCGCTACACGCCCGAGGGCGACGCCCCGCACCAGCGGCTGCTACACGCCGACGAGCGCACGCTGCGCTTCGGCTGGCTGCTCGACGGGGTGGAGACCACCACCGAGTTCACCCTGGAGCCGGACGGCGACGCGACGATCCTCACCCTCCGGCAGAGCCACTTCGACTTCGCCGAGGCGATGAGCGGCAGCACGATCCGGGGTGTGCTCCAGACGTACTGGGCGCTGGCGGTCGCCAACCTGGCCGCCCACCTGGAGGGCCGCCAGCTCCTGCCGCGCACCGACTTCACCTCCGCCGACCTGCGCGGTGAGCTGCTCATCGCCGCCCCGCTGGCCAAGGTGTACGAGTCGTTGACCGACTCGGCGCAGGCCAGCGCCTGGTTCGGCTACCCGATCGGCATCGAGCCCCGGGTCGGCGGCCGGTACGCCATGGGCGGCTTCGAGTCCGGCTACGCGGCCAAGGTCGTCGACCTGGAGCCGGGCCGCCGGATGTCGATCGACTGGGGCCCGACGGGCGTCACCACCTGGGAGCTGGCCGAGTCCCAGGGCAGGACCAAGCTCACCTTCGTGCAGAGCGGCTTCGACGAGCAGAACCCGCCGTACGCGGCGTGGAGCGGCACGGTCGCGGGGTTCGGCGAGCTGGTCCGGTTCCACGAGCTGCCCGACTGGCAGCCGATCTGGCTGCCGGACCCGACCCCGGTCTCCTGAGGAGCCCGCTCCGATAGCGGCGTCGACGTAGCAGTGGTGACCAGCCGCGCAGGCTGAAGATCGTGCTCGATCAGGGATCGAGTGGCTTCCGACCCCGGACGAGACCACTCTTTCCCGGATTGAGCACGATCTTGTTTCTCCCGTTGGCAGGGATCACAGGTGCAGAAGCGGGCGCGGGTGGGTACTGCGGGGCGATGTTCTTCATATTCGGGCTCCGCACCAAGGTCGACCGGTCGGGCGTGACGCAGCAGGTGTGCCGAAACTGCGGCAACCACGCCGCCCAGGTGATCAGTCGCCGGTCGACGAAGTTCACCCTCTTCTTCGTCCCGCTGATCCCGATCCGCACCCGCCACGTCCAGCAGTGCACCTTCTGCGGCGCCCAGTACGACATCTCCGCCGCCGAGGCCGCGCGCCTCCCGGTCGGCTGATCCGCCGATGGCCCGTTTCCTCTGCTGGCTGATCGGCTGCCGTCCCCTGACCGGCGGCCACCCCGTGAGCGATCCCGCGCCCGTGACCGACCTCCGGCCCGGGACCGACCCGGAGCCGGTGACCGACCCCCGGGCCGGGACCGTGCCCGGGGCCCCCGTGCCGGAAATGCCCGCTCCCACCGCCTCCCGTCCGCCCTGCACCCCGGGTCGCCGGCCCCGCCGCCGCGCCCGCCGCCCGCTGGCCGGCACCGCCCTGCCCCGCTCGCCCTGGAACCGCTCCGCCGACCGCTGACCACCGGCCGGGCCGCCGCCCGTCGACCCGCCCGTCCGCCGCCGGCTGCCCGCCGGCCGGATGATCCCACCCGACCGCCTCCGGCCTGCGGCGATGCGCTGTGATCTCCGCCCCGAACCCGGTGCCGCCCCGCCCGCGCCACCTAGGCTGGGGCCGCCGCGAAGAACGGGGAGAAGCGTGCGCAACCATCCGGCCGTCGTGCTGGTCGCCGTCCTGCTGTCCACCATGTCGTTGCCGATCTCGCTGACCGGCGCGTCGGTCGCGTTGCCCGACATCGGCCGCGACCTCGACGCCGGGCTGGCCGGGGTGCAGTGGGTGGTGAACGGCTACAACGCCACCTTCGCCAGCTTCATGCTCGCCACCGGCGCGCTCGCCGACCTGCTCGGCCGCCGCCGCGTCTACGCCACCGGCCTGGCGGTCTTCGCCGTCGCCGGGCTGGCCGGCGCGTTCGTCGACGACATCGTGCTGCTCGACGCGGCCCGGGTGCTCGCCGGCATCGGCGCGGCCGCCGCCGCGACCAGCGCCGCCGCCCTGCTGGCCGGCGCGTTCCAGGGGGCGGGGCAGGCCCGCGCGTTCAGCCTGTTCGGCACGGCCATCGGCGCGGGCCTCGCGTTCGGCCCGTCGATCGCGGGGCTGCTGATCGAGGCGTTCGGCTGGCGGGCCGTGTTCGTCGTCCCCGCGCTTGTCGCCTGCGCGGTCCTCGGCCTCGTGCCGCTGCTGCCGGAGTCCCGCCAGCCGCACGCCGGGCGGGTCGACTGGCCCGGCACGGTGTCGTTCACGGCCGCGCTGCTGCTGCTCATCTTCGGCTTCGTGCAGGGCCCCGAGTTCGGCTGGTCCGCCCCGGTGATCGTGGCGGCCTTCGTCGTGGCGGTCGCCCTGCTGGTGCTCTTCGTGCGGGTGGAGCGCCGCCGCGCCGCGCCGATGTTCGACCTGGCCCTGCTGGCGAACCCCCGCTTCGTCGGCGTCTGCCTGGCGGCGGCCACGATCGTCGCGGTGCTGGTGCCGCTGCTGGTCTACCTGCCGTCCTACCTGACGACCGTCGTCGGGCTGAGCCCCGGGGCGGCCGGCGGCACGCTGATCCTGCTCACCGCGCCGACCCTGGCGCTGCCCCTGCTCAGCGGCGCGCTGACCCGGCTGGTGCCGGCCCCGGCGGTCATCGTGTGCTCCGTGGCGCTGGTCGCGGCCGGGGCGGCCTGGGCCACCGTCATCGCCCCGGACAGCGGCACCGCGTCGCTGGCCGGGCCGCTGCTGACGATCGGCGTGGGCATCGGCCTGTCGATCGGGCTGCTGGACGCGATCGCGATCGGCAGCGTCGAGCCGGGGCGGGCGGCCACCGGCGCCGGAATGATCAACACCGCCCGGCTGGCCAGCGAGACGATCGCCATCGCGGTGGTCGGGGCGGTGCTGGCCAGCACCACCGCCGGCCGGCTCGCCGACCCGGGCTTCACCTCGGGGCTGCGTACGGTGCTCTGGGCGATGGCCGGGGCGGCGCTGGCCGCCACGGTCGCGGTGGCCGTGCTGGTCCGTCGCGGCGCGGCCCGCGCCGAACGCGCGCGGACCGCCTAAGGTGGCGTGTCGTGACGAGCACCGCGCGGCGACTGGCCGAGATCCGGGGCGGCGGGCCGCCGCGCCGGCACAACGCCCGGACGATCGCCGCGCTGACCGGCAACCCCGGCTGTGACCGCCGGGCCGTGCTGGACAGCGCGGGGGCCGACAAGCCGGGGCTGGCGGAGCGGGTCGGGTTCCCGGCCCGGTTCGGGCAGTCCCGCTTCGCGATCACCCGGGGCAACGCCTTCGAGGCGCAGGTCAAGGCCGACGGCGGGGCCGAGCTGCTGCGGCTGGTCGCCGAGCGGCTCGGCGTGGACCCGACCGGCCCGGCGACCTGGACCGACCTGGGCGCGGAGGACCACGGCGAGCGGCCCGACGCCGCCGGCCAGCCCGGCCGGGCCGCGCGGTCCCGCGCCGCGCTGGCCGCCGCCGCGCCGGCCGGCGTCGACGACCCGGCGGCCCTGTTCGACCACCCGCTGCTCGGCCTCGACGTCGCCGGCCAGCGGGTGCACCTGGAACCGGACCTGGTGGCGGCCCGCCTCGCCGGCCGGTTCCACGTCGTGGAGATCAAGTCGTTTCCGGTGATCGACGGGCAGGCCGACCCGGGCAAGGTGGCCGCCGCCGCGATCCAGTCGGCCGTCTACGTGCTCGCGCTGCGCGAGCTGCTCGCCGCCGAGGGGCACGACGCGGCGCTGGTCTCCTCCGACGTGGTGCTCGTCTGCCCGCGCGACTTCGCCAACCGGCCCGTCGCCAGCCTGGTCGACGTGCGCAAGCAACTGCTGGTGCTGCGCCGCCAGCTCGACCGGATGGCCCGCGTCGACGACCTGCTGGCCCGGCTGCCCGCCGACTTCACCGCCGACCCGTCGGCCGACCCGGAGCGGCTGCGCCGGTCGCTGGCGTCGGTGCCGGCCCGCTACGCCCCCGACTGCCTCGCGGCCTGCGAGCTGGCATACTTCTGCCGCGCCGAGACCCGCGCCGAGACGGCCGCGCTGGGCCGGCCAGTCCGCGAGGCGCTCGGCGGGGTCGCGACGGTGGCCGAGGTCCTCGCGCTGGCCGCCGGCTCCGACCCCGGCGCGCCCGAGCAGGCGGAGGCCGCCGCGCTGCTGCGGGCCGCGGCCCGGCTGCGCGCCGACGCCCTGGCCGGTCAGCCCGCATGAGTACGCTGCGCGCGCTCGCGAAGGCCCAGGCGCTCGCCGCCGGGGTGGCGCAGCCGGTGGCCACCGTCCGGCACCTGCACCTGTCGGACCGGCCGCTGGTGCTGGTGCCGCTGACGATGGCGGGCGAGGCGAACGCCCCCCTCGCGGCGCTGGTCGGCGACGCTCCCGACGCGGCGCGGCTGCTGATCGTGCCGCAGCCGCGCAACCGCGACCAGCGGTTCGCGTTCGCCGCCGAGCTGGCCGGGATCGTGCTGCCCTACCTGGACTCGTTCCGGGGAGAAACGGAGGCGGTCGCGGTCGACCGGGGCCGGGACGTCCGGCACCGGTACGTCGACGCGCCACAGCTCGTCGTGCCGAACCCGGCCGGGGTGACGTTCCTGCGGCTGTTCGGCCGCTCCACCCGGTTCCGCCGCACCGACGGCGACTACCCGGTGCACCCGGCGGTGCCCCTGCTCGGGCGCTGGCTGACGTTCTTCGCCGAGCGGGCCGAGCACCCCGGCTCGTCGGCGCTGCTGGCGCTGACCGACGCGCTGACCCTGCACTGGGCCACCGGGCAGAGCGCGGTGGAGGACCAGCACCTGCCGGCGGTGCTGGGCTGGCTCGACCCGCCGCCGGGGCTCACCGGCGCGCAGGCGGCGGCCCGCGCCGAGGACCCGGCGCGCTGCCCGCCCGCCGGCCCGGCCACCGACCCGGAGTTCGACAACCGGGTGCTCGCCCCGGCCATCGCCGCCTACGCCGACGCGGCCGACGACGAGGCGGCGCGGCGGGCCGCGTACGCGGAGCTGGAGCTGGCGTTGCGTGGCCAGCTCGCGCCCACCTGGGAGCTGGTGTGGCGCGGCCTGGGGCTGCTCGCCGCCCTGCCGGCGGGGGCGCGGGTGGCGGGGCGCTGGGCCGGCGACCGGGACGCCTTCACCGGCCACGCGGAGCACGTCGACGCCGGCGGCGGGCCGCAGCCGCGCCGCGACGGCGCGGTGGCGGCGGCCGTGCGGCTGCACCGGCTGGAGCGGGCCGCGGCCTCGTACGCGGTGCAGCGCGCCTACGACGACCCGCTGGTGATGGCCGAGCACCGGCTCACCGGGGAGGCGTTCGTCGGGGACGTGACGCTCGCCGACCCCGCGCGGGTCGACGACACCGGCAAGCGGCCGGTGCTGCGCCCCCGCATCCAGGTGGTCACCACCGAGCCGGTGGCGGTGCCGGTCGGCGCGACGCTCCACTCGCCGGCCCGGCCCGGACAGAAGGCGCGGGTGGTCTTCCTGACCCCGGCGGCCGACGGCAAGACCGAGGTGGTGCTGGAGCTCTCCGGCGGGATGGGCCGGGGGCTGACCGCCCCGCCGGGCTCGGTGCCGGAGGTGGGGGAGCGGCTCTGCCTCACCACCCTGTCGGACGGCTTCCTGCCGGCGGGGTCGTTCCCCGCCCCGGAGGAGACCCCGTGGACGCACGGCGGTCCGCCGGCCGCCCCCGTCCTCCCCGCTCCCGCCCCCGGCCCGCTGGCGGGGCCGGCGGACGGCGACCCGGCGGAGGAGTGGGCCTGAGCCGTCGCTCCGATCCGGGGCGCGCCACCGTCCTCTGTGCACCGGCCTGGCGGCCCGCCCGGCGGCTGGCTACGCTTTCGTGGTTCGCCGTCAATCACCGGTCCTCGCCGTCGAGGGTGCGCGCAGGAGAGAGAGCCGGACGACACTGTGCTGCCCCACGACGCACGTCCCGCCTGCGCGGCTCCCGCCCGGGCGGTTCGGCCCGGCCGGGTCGGCCTCGCCGTGGCCGCGGCGATCCTGCTCGTCGAGCTGACCTGGCTGATCGCCGCCCTGCCCGGCGCGGCCCTGGCCAGCGACCTCACCGCGATCGCCGTGGCGGGCTGGGCCGCGCACGCCTGCGTCCGGGCCGCCCGCCGGCACCCGGCGCCGCTGCGCCGGTTCTGGGTGCTGCTCGCGGTCACCATGGGCCTCGCCGCCCTCGGCCGCACGGTGTGGACGGTGCAGCGGCTCGGCGACGACGCCCTGCCCCACACGATGCTCATCGGCGTGCTGTTCACCCTGGGCATCGGCACCGGCACCGCCGCGCTGCTCTGCTGTGCCGCCGCGCCCCGCAACGCCGTCGGCCGGGCCCGCACCGTGCTCGACGGCGTGATCGTCGGGCTGGCCCTCATCCCGATCGGCTGGGTGGTGGTGTTCCGGGACGTCGCCGACGCCGACCTGGCCGACCCGCTGCGCACCTTCGGGCTGCTCTATCCGATGCTCGACCTGATGCAGCTCACCGTCCTCGTCGCGGTGGCCGGCACGACCCGCCCGATGTGGCGGCCACTCGCCGCGATCGGGGCGAGCCTGGGCACCCGGGCGCTCGCCGACGCCGCGTACGTCTCCCTGTTCGCCCACGGCAGCTACGCCCCCGGCCATCCGATCGACGTGTGCTGGCCGCTGAGCTACCTGCTGATCGGCGTCGCCGCCCACTACCCGCCGCCGCCGGCCTGGGACCCCTCCGAGGAGGCCGCCGAGCAGCCGCTGCCGCCGTGGTGGCGCGTCGCCCTGCCGTACCTGCCGGTGGGTGGCGCGATCGTGGCGGTGGTGCTGGCCCGCCAGCCCACCGGGCAGACCCCGCACCTGGTCTTCGTCGGCATGATGGCCCTGCTCGGGGTGCTCGCGCTGCGGCAGGGGCTGGCCGCCAACGAGAACCTGCGGCTCGTCGCCCGGCTGCGCCGGCTCGCCTACACCGACCAGCTCACCGGCCTGCCCAACCGGTTGACCTTCACCCGCCGGCTGCGCCGGGCGCTGCGCGACGGCCCGCCGGTCGCCGTCCTGCTGCTCGACCTCGACGGCTTCAAGCAGGTCAACGACCGGTTCGGGCACGTCACCGGCGACGACCTGCTGACCAGCATCGCCGGCCGGATGAAGGCGGCCGTGGCCGACGACGGCACCGTCGCCCGGCTCGGCGGCGACGAGTTCGCCGTCCTCGTCGACGGCGACCGGCAGGTCCGCCCGGAGCACCTGGCCGAACGGCTGCTCGACGCCCTGCAACCCTCGCCCGGCGAGGAGGAGGCCGGCGTGCACCCCTCGGCCAGCATCGGCATCGCCGAGTACGGCCCGCAGCACGCCTCCCACACTGACCTGCTGCGCGACGCCGACATCGCCATGTACGCGGCCAAGGCGGCCGGAAAGTCCGCGTACCGCACGTGCACGGCCGCGCTGCGGGAGGCGGCGGTGGGCCGCGCCGAGCTGATCGCCGACCTGCGCCGCGCCGTCGACGAGGAACAGCTGCACCTGGAATACCAGCCGATCGTCGACCTGGCCACCGGCGAGGTGCGCAGCGCGGAGGCGCTGGTGCGCTGGCGGCACCCCCGGCTGGGACTGCTCACCCCCGCCCGGTTCCTGCCGCTGGCCGAGGAGACCGGGCTGATCCTGCCCATCGACCGGTGGGTGATCCACGAGGCGTGCCGGGCCGCCGCCACCTGGCGGGACCGCAACCCGGACGCCACCGTCGCGGTCAACATCGCCGCCGCGCACCTGCGCCGGCCCGACCTCATCGCCACGGTCACCGCGGCCACCGCCGGCGCCGGCCTCGCCCCCCGCGCGCTCACCCTGGAGCTGACCGAGTCGGCCCTGATCGAGGGCAGCGACGCGGTGCTGGACCGGCTGCGCCAGCTCCGCGAGCTGGGCATCCGCATCGCCATCGACGACTTCGGCACCGGCTACTCGTCGCTGAGCTACCTGCACCGCATCCCCGCCACCGAGCTGAAGATCGACCGGTCGTTCGTGGCCCGGCTCGGCGAGGACGCCCGCGCGTACGCCACGGTGGAGATGGTGACCCGGCTCGCCGACGCGTTCGACCTGACCGTGGTGGCCGAGGGGGTGGAGACCGACCGGCAGCACGAGGCGGTCACCGCCATCGGCTGTGTGCACGGCCAGGGTTGGCGGTACGGCCGCCCCACCGGCCTCGCCGGCCTGCGCGCCGCCCTCGCCCCGGCGGCCCGCAACTGAGCCTGACCCGGGCTTGACCCGAGCTGACCCGAGCCTGCCCCCGTCTGGCATCCGCTCGGCGATCGGTTCGGCCGTCGCCCAGCGTGCCGTCGTCCGGCGTGTGCCGTCGTCCGGCGTGTGCCGTCGTCCGGCGTGTGCCGTCGTCCGGCGCGTGCCGGCGGCCGGTCGATGGCGGCCCGGCCTCGTTCCCTCGGCCCGCGCGCTTCTTTTCTTCCTCCCCCTCCGGCTCCGTCCCCCATGGTGCTTTCGGGCCCCTAGCGAGCTGAGTCAGCTACGACATCACGGCATGGACGCTCGGCCTCCCGAGCCCGGCACCCGGTGCTCCCGAGCGTGCGGGACTCGGCGCTCCCGATTACCCGGCACCCGTCACCCGGCACTTCCGAGCGTGCCGGACCCGGCGCTTGCGATGACCCGGCACCGGCACCGGCACCGGTACCCGGCACCCGGCCCCCGACATCCGGCGCTGCCGAGCATCCGGCATTCGGCCCTTCCGAGCGCCCGCAACCGGGGTCCCGGGTCCGCTCCCCGGCGCTTCCGGGTGCTTTCCGGTGTGCCCCGAGGCGCTCCCGGCCGGCGACCGGTCCGGGTACCCCGCTCTGAGTCATCCACGACATCAGCTCCCTAGGGCGCATGACGACCCTCCCCGCCTTCGGCCGCCACACCGGCGAGCCGGCCGCCACACCGGCGGGCAGGCCCGCCGTCCGCAGGTCACCACAGCAGGTCGAGCAGCAGCACGCCCGCGAAGCCGACCACCGAGATGATCGTCTCCAGCACCGACCAGCTCTTGATGGTCTGCCCGACGGTCAGCCCGAAGTACTCCTTCACCAGCCAGAAGCCGGCGTCGTTCACGTGCGAGAAGAACAGCGACCCGCAGCCGATCGCCAGGGCCAGCAGGGCGACCCCTGGCCGGTCCATCGTTGCGGCGAGCGGGGCGACGATGCCGGCGGCGGTGATCGTGGCCACCGTCGCCGAGCCCGTCGCCACCCGGATGCCGACGGCGACCAGCCAGCCCAGCAGCAGCAGCGGCGACAGGCTGGCGTCCTTCGCGGCGTCGGCGACCAGGTTGCCCACCCCGGCGTCCACCAGAACCTGCTTGAACCCGCCGCCGGCCGCGACGATCAGCAGGATGCCCGCGATCGGCGGCAGCGATCCGCCGAGCACCGACGAGACCTGCTTACGGCTGAATCCGGCCTGGAAGCCGAGGGTGAACATGGCCACGATCACCCCGGCCAGCAGCGCCACCATCGGGGTGCCGACGATGTCGAGGACCCGGCGGCCCGGCGTGTCCTCGGCCAGGGCCAGTTCGCCGATGGCGCGCAGCAGCATCAGCACCACCGGCAGCAGCACCGTGATCACCGCCGGCCAGAACTTCGGGGCCCGCCGGGCGGTCTCGGTGCCGGAGTCGTCCACCGGCACACCGGGCCGGCCGGTGCCCGGGTTGACCAGGTCGTCCTCGGTGAGCAGCTCGCCGTCCACATCGGCCTGCCGCCGCCCGGCCGCCGCTGGCCCGTCAGCCCCGGGCCCGGCCGTCCCCCGCTCCGCTCCGCCGGCGGCGGCCGGCGTGCGGGTCGGCAGGAGCGCCTCGGGGATGGTCGCCGGCACGTACCGGGAGATCATGTTGCCGAAGACCGGCCCGGCGACGATCACCGTCGGGACGGCGATCAGCAGGCCCAGCCCCAGCGTGAGGCCAAGGTCGGCGTCGAGCGACGAGATCGCCACCAGCGGCCCGGGGTGCGGCGGCACCAGGCCGTGCAGCACCGACAGCCCGGCCAGCGCCGGAATGCCGACCTTCATCAGCGACATGCCGGTGCGCTTCGCGACCAGCAGCACGATCGGCACCAGCAGCACCACGCCGACCTCGAAGAACAGCGGCAGGCCGATCAGAGCGGCCACCCCGGCCATCGCCCACGGCAGGGCCCGGCCGGAGACCCGGTCGACGATGCGGGTGACGATGCCGTCCGCCCCGCCGGACTCGGCGAGCAGACCGCCGATCATCGCCCCCAGGGCGATCAGCAGCCCCACCCCGCCGACGGTGGAGCCGACGCCGCCGCTGAACGAGGTGACGATCGCCTCGGCCCCCACCCCGGCGACGACGCCGAGCACGCCCGCGCCGAGGATCAGCGCCAGGAACGGATGCACCTTGCCCCAGGCGATCAGGACCACCACCGCGGCGATGCCCAGCAGGGCCGCGACGATCAGTTGGGCGTCACCGGCGTCGGTGAGGGGTTCCGCCGGTGCGGCGAGGAGTGTGACCACGGGTATCACGACCTTCGGACGGCGTCCGTGCCGACGGCGGCACGGGCGAGCACATGGGTGGGGCGGTGGGTGGCGGCTCCGGCGGGAGGTCCGGGGCCAGCCGCCGCAGTGACGTGAACGTCGGGACGAGCGCTTCGTAGAGCTCCGCGTGCACGGGGAGCAGGGCGGCGTACGTGGCGGCGGCGGCCGGGTCGGGGCGTACCGTCTCGTCGATGCGGACCAGGTCGGCGGCGACGTCGACCGACGCGATCAGGCCGAGGGCCTGCATGCCCAGCAGCGCCGCGCCGAAGCTCGACCCCTCGTGCCCGGCGGGGAAACGCACCGGCATGCCGAGGGCGTCGGCGAGCATCTGCCGCCACAGCGGGCTGCGGGCGAACCCGCCGCTGGCCCGCACCTCCCGCACCTCGTTGCCGGCGGACCGCACGGACGCCAGCACCAGGGCGAGCTGCTGGCAGACCCCCTCCAGCGCCGCCCGGACCAGGTGTTCGCGGCGGTGGCCGTGGGTCAGCCCGACGTACGCGCCGCGGGGCAGCGCGCTCCAGTGCGGCGCGCGCTCGCTGAGCAGGTACGGCAGCATGACCAGCCCGCCGGAGCCGACGGGGGCGCGGGCGGCCAGGGCGAGCAGCTCCTCCTCGGAGTCCTCGCCCAGCTCGGGGGCGAGCGCGTCACCGGCCCACTGGAGGACGATCCCGCCGTTGTTGATCGCGCCACCGACGACCCAGCGGTCCTCGGTCAGCGCATAGCAGAACACCCCGCCGAGCGGGTCCACGGCGGGGCGCTCGACCATCACCCGCATCGCCCCGCTGGTGCCGATCGAGCAGGCCACCACGCCCGGCCGCACCGCGCCGAGCCCCAGGTTGGCCAGCGGGCCGTCCCCGGCGCCGACCACGACCGGGGTGTCCGCCGGCAGGCCGGTGGCGGCGGCGTACTCGGCGGTGAGCCCCGGCAGGACCGTGGTGGTCGCCACGAGCTGCGGCAACTGCTCCTCGCTGATCCCCGCGATGCGCAGCGCCTCGGCGTCCCAGGCGCGGGTCTGGATGTCCATCAGGCCGCTGGCGGACGCGACCGAGTGGTCGGTGACCAACGCGCCGCACAGCCGCAGCAGCACGTGGTCCTTGATGCCGACCCAGTGCGCGACCCGCCCGAACAGCTTCGGCTCCTGCTCGGCGAACCAGACCAGCTTCGGCAGCGGCGCCATCGGGTGCACGGGGGTGCCGGTGCGCCGGTGCAGCGCCAGCCCCGACCGGGCGGCGCGCAACCGTTCGGCCTGCCGGCTGGCGCGGGAGTCGGCCCACGTCACCGACGGGGTCAGCGGCTGCCCGTCGGGGTCCAGCCCGATCAGGCTGTGCATCGCGGTGCTGAACGACAGCCCTGCGACCGGCCCCGGCAGCCCGGCCACCACCGTGCGGATCGTCTCCACGACCGCGTCGAGGATCAGCGACGGGTCCTGCTCGGCGAAGCCGGGCTGCGGCTCGTCCAGCGGGTAGCCGACCGAGTGGCTGGCGAGCTGCCGCCCGTCGGTGTCGTACGCGACGCTCTTCGTGCTGGTGGTGCCGATGTCGACCCCGATCACCACGTGCGGGTGCTGGTCCGGGTCGGCCACGGTTCCTCCTCGGCGTCGGCGGCGCCGGCACGCCTGCCCGCGCCGGGCTGCGGAAGGCGTTACCCAGTGATCAACCTCCGCACACGGGTCCCGGCGGGGAACGTGAATCGACGTGCTGCCATCCCCCTACTGTGCCTATTGGTCCACCGATCGGGTGATTAGCGCGTTTCGACGGGGCCGTCGGCTCCGTCGGTGCCGTTGATCCGGGTGACACCCCGGTTGGTGGCTCGCGCGGCGAAGGAGTCGGCGTGGCGAAGACTGATTCGACGGGTTCCACAGGGAGTTCGCCGGGCTTCACCCGGCGGCAGTCGACCGGTGCCACCTGGCGGTACCGGTGGGCGCACCGGCAGAACGAGCGGCGGCAGCGGACGTACCGCGACGCCGAGCGGGCCTGGCGGCGACGCGACGACGAGCTGCGGCGGCGGCGCGCGGCGGCGGCCGACTTCGGCCGCCAGGCCAACGCCGGAGCCGGGCTGCCCCTGGAGCTCGCCCCCGGCGAGCGGGTGTTCTGGGCGCTGCCCGCCGTGCAACTGGTCGAGCTGCGGCACACCGCCGTGCTCCCCGCCCCCGACCTGTGCGTCGACCCCGGCCGGTCCGCGTTGCACCACCGCCGCCCCGACGGGGTCAAGGTCACCGACGCCGGCCTCGCCGTGCTCACCGACCGCCGCCTCGTCCTGCTCGGCGGGCGGGGCCGGCGCGACTGGACGTACGGGAGGATGACCGGCCTGGCCCACGACCCGGCGGCGCCGATCACGCTGATCCAGGTCCTCGACCGGCGGCGCACCTCCGGCCTGCTGCTGCCCGCCGACGCCGCCGCCGAGTTCCGGTTCACCCTCACCCTGGCCTTCGCCGAGGCCATCGAGCAGCGCGGCGCGGTGCTGGCCCAGCTCGACGAGCTGATCGCCGAGCACGACCAGACCCGGCCGTTCCGCCCCGCCATCGCCACCCCCGCGCAGGCCCGGATCACCTCCCTCGTGCCGGGCGGCCGGCGTACCGTCGCGGTGGCCGCCGCCGCGGCGCTGCTGGTGCCCGCGGTGCTGTTCGAGTCGGACCCGCCGGTGCGGCCCGGCTCGGACGTCGCCGCCGCCGCCACGGCCGCGCCGCCCACCGCCGGGCCGACCGGGCTCCCCGCCGCCCGCGCCGCCGCGGCGTCCGCGTCGAAACCGCGGCACGGCACCGTGTCGTCCACCGCCGCGTCTTCCCCCGCCCCACCGGCCGCGACGCGCGACCGGCTCTGCGGCGCGCCGGCCAACCCCTTCGGGTACGACTACTGCGGCGGCTCCCGCATCCGCCGGCCCGACGTGCGGGTGTGCGACTACTTCGACTGCGGCCAGGACTTCTGGGCCGGGACGGGGTACCTGGTGCAGTGCCGCGACGGCGCGCTCACCCTCACCGGGGGCCGGGCCGACGTGTGCGCCGCCCACGACGGGCTCCGCCGCATCGTCTGGTCCTGACTCCTCCGTTCGGTCAGGTGGCGCGGGTGTCGGATGATCGTGGGCATGTTCAGCCTCAAGCGGGACCGGCACCGCAAGAAGAAGCGGCGCAGCGTCGACTCCTGCACCGACTGCGACTGCGACGGCCCGGACTGCTGCGACTTCGGGCTCTTCTCGTTCCTGCTCACCCTCGGCTCGGTGGCCGCCGGGGCGACCCGCGCGCCGGTCGTCGACCGGGCCGGCCGGGCCGCGATCCTCGGCTACCGCCGGTGGCTGTCGCACCGCTGGCCGGGCCAGTGCCGCTACACCCCGACGTGCAGCGCGTACGGGCTGGCCGCCGTGGAGCGGCACGGCCTGGCCGTGGGCGGGCGGATGGCCGCCGAGCGGCTGCGCCGCTGCAAGCCGCACGTGCCCCGGGGCACCCACGACCCGGTCGACTGAAACGTGCTCACCTGTAGCCGCTCAACGAGTTCCTGACATTCGGTTCCTACGCTTCCCGCCATGACATCGAAGCCAACTTCTGGCTGGCGCAGCAGCGTCGGCGTCGCGGGCGCGGTCACCGTGCTCGTGACGACCGCCCTGGCCGGGGCCGCCCCGCAGGCCGTGGCCGCGAAGCCCGGTCCCGTCGCCACCCACGCCGTCGCCGTCACCGCGGCGCAGCGGCAGGCCGTCCTGGCGTACTGGACGCCGCAGCGGATCGCCGCGCTCACCACCCCGTCGGCGGAGGTGCCGGCCGTCGCCGGGCCGGACGGCGCGCCGTGGACGCGGGCGAACGCCGTCCCGCGTACCGTCGGGCGGCTCTTCTTCACCGACCACGGCGAGGACAGCAGCTGCACGGCGACCGTGCTCGACAGCGCCAACCGCAGCACCGTGGTGACGGCCGCCCACTGCGTCAACAACACCGACCTGATCGGTGAGGACAACCAGTGGTCGGGCAACGTGCTGTTCGTCCCCGGCTACCGCGACGGCCACGCGCCGTACGGCACGTTCGTCGGCCGGCTGTCGGTGGCCCCCTCGACGTGGCTGCGCAACGACCAGATCGACAGCCGCTACGACTCGTACGACCAGGCGTTCGTGGTGCTCCACCCGAACAGCGACGGACGTCGGGTGCAGGACGCCGTCGGCGCGGCCCAGCGGATCGGCTACGACGTGCCCGGCGCGCGGGTGGTGCACCAGTTCGGCTACCCACGGGCCAGCTCGGACAAGGCCCGCGAGGGCCTGCCCGAGTACACCGGTGAACGCCTCGCCTACTGCGCGGGCCCGGCGGTGGAGCAGCAGGCGACCGAGGACTGGCCGGAGCCGCCCGGCCAGTGGGGCACCGAGTGCGTGATGGGCGGCGGCTCCAGCGGCGGCCCGCGGTTCGCGGACTTCGACCGCCACACCGGGCTCGGTGTCGTGGTCGGCGACAACTCCCACGGCTGGCTCCCCGGGAAGCGCTACCTCGTGGGCCCGCAGTTCACCACGTCGGTCACCCGCCCGTTGTTCCACCGGGCGCAGCACAGCTGACGTTCATGCGGCGATGGCGCGGGCTGCCGCGTACAGGTCGGCCGGCAACGGGTGCGCCAACTCCCAGACGATGCGCATCGGCCGGTCCCCGGTGTGCCGCCGGTACGCCATCGGCCCGGCGTACAGGTAGGCCGGCGCGCCGAGGTCCCGGTCCGGCACCCGCGTCTCCCGCACGAACAGGTGCACGCTCGACCCCGATTGCTCGTGGTTGACGTACCGCTGCCCGGTCGCCGACGCCGCCGACGTGGTGCTCTGCGACTCCCACTGGAACAGCCGGTCGGTGACGGCCCGGTCCGCGTACATCGTGGTGGGGGAGTAGTGCCGCTCCGACTTGACCAGGGTCACGAAGAACAGGTCCGCCCGCTCGGACTCCAGCCACTTCACCCCCTCCCGCAGCGACCCCGGGTTCGGCATCCCGAACGCCGCGCACGCCTCGTTGCGGCTGTAGCGGGCGTGCACCCGCAGCGCGCCGACGGGCACGGTGACCCGGTGGATGCGGTCCCGCAGCACCCCGGCGAGCTGCCGCAGCTCGGCGCAGCGCGCCGGCTCCGCCCACAGCCGGGCCAGCCGCGCGTCCCGGTCGGTCAACGGGGCCTGCGGACCCCACAGGTCGAAGTGCAGCATGTCCCACAGCCGCCCCGGCCCCGGCCGCTCACCGGCGGCGACCCGGGCCAGCAGGTCCAGCCGGTCGGCGTCGTCCAGGTGCAGCATCCGCCCGATGGCCCGCCCCAACTCGCGGTCGTCCGGGCCGGGGGCCGGGGTGTCCAGCCCGGCGAGCCGCCGCAGCCCGGCCCACCCGCCGACCGCCGCCGAGCGGTAGACGTCCTCGACGTCGAGGCCGGTCTCCCGCAGGAACCCGGCGAGGTCGACGTCCCCGAGCTGCCGCAGCTCGGCCACCAGGCCCCTCCTCGACGTGGGCAGGGCGCTGCGGAGGTTGGCCAGCACCACCTCCTTCGCCACCCGGTCCAGCTCGACGTGGCAGCCGCTGGGCAGCATGGGGAAGTCCTGCTCGACCGCGTCCCGGACCGCCCGCCGGCTCACCCCGGTCAGGGCCCGCCAGCGCAGGTCGAACCGGAAGTTCGCGTGCTGCCCGCCGATGAAGTCCAGCACGGTGAGGCAGGGCTTGTCGTCGTCCAGGCGCAGGCCCCGGCCGAGCTGCTGGAGGAATACCGTCGCGCTCTCGGTGGGCCGCAGGAGCAGGATCGTGTCGACCATCGGCAGGTCGACGCCCTCGTTGAACAGGTCGACGGTGAACAGCACCCGCAGCTTCCCGGCCCGGAAGTCGCGCAGCAGCCCGTGCTGCGCCGACCGGTCCAGCCGGGACGTCACCGCCGCCGACGGCACGCCGTGACCCGTGAACCAGTCCGCCATGAACTCGGCGTGCCCGATGCTCACGCAGAACCCGAGCGCCCGCATCCGCCCCACGTCCACGGTGTCCCGCACGGCCCGCAGGATCAGCCGCGCCCGCGCGTCGTCGCCGGTGTAGATCGCGCCCAGCTCGCCCGGGTCGTACCCCTGGCCGCGCCGCCACCGCAGGTGCGACAGGTCCGTGCCGTCGTGCACCCCGAAGTACTGGAACGGGGCCAGCAACTGCCGCTCCAGGGCCTCCCACAGGTGCAGCTCCACGGCGGCGCGGCCGTCGAACCACCGCCGCACGTCGCCGCCGTCGGCCCGGTCGGGGGTCGCCGTCAGCCCCAGCAGCACGCGCGGACGCAGCCGCTCCAACAACCGGGCGTACGTCGGTGCCTCCGCGTGGTGGAACTCGTCGACGATCACCATGTCGTACGCCCCGGGGTCGATCTCCCGGCGGTGCAGCGACTGGATCGAGGCGAAGACGTGCCGCCAGCCTGTCGGCTCGCTCCCGCCGACCAGCAGTTCGCCGAAGCTGCCGTCACCCACCACCTGCCGGAACGTCGACAGGCTCTGCCGCACGATCTGCTCCTGGTGCGCGACGAACAGCAGCGAGTCGACCGTGCCGCTGCGGCGCAGGCGTCGGTAGTCCAGGGCGGCGACGACGGTCTTGCCGGTGCCCGTCGCCATCACCACCAGGTTGCGGTGCCGGCCGTGCACCTGCCGCTCCGCGTCCAGGTCGGCCAGGATCTCCGCCTGGTACGGGTACGGCCGCACGTCCAGGTTCGCGATCTGCGTCGGCGATCCCTCCCGCCGTTCCCCGCTGAGCGCGGCGCGCAGCCGCTCACCGTCCCGCCCGGCGTCGTACGCCTCGAACGCCGGATCGTTCCAGTAGTCCTCGAACGTGGCGGTGAACGTGTCGATGACGTGCGGCTGCTCCGCGTCGGAGATGCGGACGTTCCACTCCACCCCGTCGACCAGCGCTGCCTTCGACAGGTTGCTTGACCCGACGTACGCCGTGGTCAGGCCGTTGCCCCGGCGGAACAGCCACGCCTTCGCGTGCAGCCGGGTCGTCCTGGTCTCGTAGGAGACCTTGACCTCGGCGCCCAGCTCGGCGAGCCGGTCCAGCGCCCGCTGGTCGGTCGCACCGAGGTAGGTGGTGGTGATGACCCGCAGCGTCCCGCCCCGGCCGATCAGCTCGCGGACGGCCGGCTCGACGATGCGCAGCCCGTGCCACTTGATGAACGCGCACAGCAGGTCGACCCGGTCGGCCGAGGCCATCTCGTGGGTGACCTCGTGACCGATGCGCGGCTGGTGGCGGCCGTTGACCAGCAGCGCGCCGGTGGAGAGCGGGGTGGTCGGCCGGGCCGGGAAGGTCGGCTGCGCGGGCGGGGTGGGCGGCGCGGCGATGGCGTGCAGCAGGTTGCGGGCGTCGGTGACCTGGTCGTGGTCGTCGGTGGCGGTGGGGCTGAGGGTGGCGATGGCCTCGGCGATCCGGTTGGTCAGGTCGACCTGGCGGTGCAGCCTGTCGTCGCCGCCGGGGACGGCTTGCAGGGCGCGGCTGATCAGGGCGGCGAGGTGCCGGGTGAGGGGCTGGTGGGCGTCGGCCGGGTCCAAGGGGTGGTGCTGGACGTGGGCCGGGTCGAGGTGGTGGAGGCGGGTGGCGAGCTGGCGGGTGATCAGATGCTCGTAGATGCCGACCTCAGGCTCGTCCATGGGTCGGAGGTTAACGTGCCCGTGCTCGACGAGCGCTCATGCCGAATTGAGTGCATGGAGCTTCGCGCCCGGTGATTTTCTCTGTGCTCCCCAAAGACCGGCCACGACCGAAGTATGCGAGTCGGATCGCCGCAGCGTTCGGAGAACAACCTGGGATGGGTGGCCCGATAGATCTCTTCCGACAGCGGGTCGAACGTCCAACTCGTGACGCGCGACGCAACTGCACCCGAAGACCCGGCCATCTTCGTCCAGGTGGATGACGTGGAAGGTGATTATGAGAATGCGCAGAAACGCGGATACGAGACTGTGCATCCGCTGACCACAGAGCCATGGGGTGCACGCCGGTTCTTTGTCCGGGCACCAGACGGCAACGTGATCAACACCGCGCACCATCGGGGCTGAACCAGCAGTGCGGCGTTCAGCGGTTGGTGGGGTCCTGCCGCTGTTCGACAGGAGCGGCACTACCGCTCGGATCCGTTGAGTTCCAGCACCTCTCTGATCTCCTCGATCCCTCGTTCGAGCCGGGCCCTCACCGCATCGGCCATCGCATGCGGAAGGACATCGGTCAGCCAGACGAGCCGGCTGTGGTCGCCCTCTTGAAGCACCTGGAACGCCGCGTGGTGGTAGGTCAGTGGCAGCCGTTGGCCCTCTACCACTGCGTACGCCATCCTGCGGATGGTGTGGTCGACCGCCAGGATGAGTTCCCGTACCTGCGCCCCGTCCGGCATTGTCAGGATGCGTACGTCACCCTCGATCCGGGCATCGACCACCCGGCCGGGCAACAGTCGCCGGTGTACCGCGCCGACATCCGCGATGGCCTCCCACACGCGCTGTGCGGGCACGTCGATGGCGACTTCGACACAGACCGTGGCCATGATCGATACTTCCCATCGCTGTCTGAAGGCGGGACGGCCGCCGCAGCCTATCGGCCCCCTGACGGAGCACCAGAAGGACCCCGGCACGCCCGAACTGACATCCGCTCATGCCGCCGACGGCTCGGTCGAGCCATGCAGTTGCACGCTCACCCCAGTCGGTGTCGGCGGTACCGCAGGGAGGGATCGCCCTCCTCAATCCCGTTCTCGTCCAGCGCGTTGTAGATCGTCAACCAGCCGCTCACGAATCGCAGGCCCAACGCCACGGCACCGTCCGCCAGGCCACCCCCGGCCCACTCCAGAACCTCCACCGCCTCAAGCCTCTGCCCGTGCCGAGCAGCCAACAGTGCGGGAGCATCGCTGCGCCAGCGGAGCCGAAACGCGTCCGAGGTCGGCCACACCGGCTTCCGCGTCACGTCGATCGACCCATACGTGATCGACAGATCATCAAACTTCTGATGATTGACCTCAAGGCGCTCGTCGTCGAAGTCGAACACCACCGGGCAGTCGGCAAACCAGGTGTCGTCATCGTCATCCCACACCACCCAACTGGACGTCAGCCGCCGGCCGACGAGGCCCCGCAGCCGATGCGCGTGACGACCGGCGACCTCAGCAGCTCCGTTCAGCCAGGCAGGCTGGTAGCCGGTAATACCGAAGTCGAAGGTCATCACGGTACGGTAATCCCGAGCCGGCCTGACTCGCACTCGGGTATCCGGATCTGCCGCCGTTCGAGCGCGAATGTTGTGCCGATCGATAGCGTCGCTGATCAGTCCTCACTCAGGGCCGCTCCCACCAGCGTCAGCACCTCATCAGTCAGGCCGGGCGCGATGCCGAGGGTCATGGCCGACCGAGCGCAGTGGTTGCTTCCGTCCCGGTCGACCAGAATCGCACCTGCCTCCAGGGCGATAGCCGTTCCGCCAGTCATGTCCCACGGGTGATTGGACAACGTCAACGTAGCGTCGATCCGCCCCTCCGCCAGCCACGCCAGGTCGAGCGCGGCTGTCCCGGTCATCCGCACCCGCTGCACCGCCTCGGCCAGCCGGGCCGTCAGGGCGAGCCGGGACCGGTTCTTGACTGCGGCGTCCGGCCCGACGGCGTAGTCGCCGATCGCCACCACCGCGTCGCTCAGCCTGCTGGTGTCGCTCACCCGGATGGGCTTCCCGTCGACTGTCGCGCCGTTGCCGCGGGCGGCGGCGTACCGGTTTCCCAGGAAGGGCGCCTCGACGACACCGAGGACCGCGTCGTCTCCGTGCAGCAGCCCCAGCGACACCGCGCACAACGGAATCTGGCGCACGAAGTTAGCCGTCCCGTCGATCGGGTCGAGGACCCACTGCATCTCGCCGGTGGCGTGGACCCCGTCCTCCTCGCCGAGGAAGCCGATCTCAGGAGTGGCGGCCTGAAGGAAGGCGCGGACCTCCCGCTCGATCTCGTAGTCGAGCTGGGTCGCGAAGTCCCGTTCACCCTTGGCGGTGAGCGGGCCAGGGGATCGGTGCCGCATCGTCTCGGCCGCCCGAGCTACCGCCGCCTCCGCGACCGGAAGCAGGTGCCGGTATTCGCTCATACTTGCTGCCCCGCTGCCACTGCGATTCGAAGAACTGCTCGACGACCGGATACAGGCGGCACGCGCCTGCGGCGGATGCCCCCGCGTCCTGCGGGCGCGTCGCCGGACCGGGAAGAAGCTGCCGTTGGTCGCGCGAGCCGTACGTCAGTCATCGTCGTGCCGCATTCTTGGTCGACGTGGTGAGATCAGCGAACGGTGTCCAGCGCGTCCCACGATCGTCCTCGCGGACAGAATGGAGACGCCGGTCGAATTCGGCGGCTACCTCCTCGGATGCGGTAAGAAGAGGCACGGCGGCGACGATCATCTTCAACTCGCGTGCCTCCCGTAGCAGCCGCCACGAGGGGTCGGAGGTCACGTCGCAGCCGTAGGCAGTGGTCAACGCCTCGTGTACCCCCGAGCGTGCGAATCGCTCCTCGCCCACCGCGACCGCCGCCAGATCAACCTGCCATGGGCCAACACAGGTGGCGTCGAAGTCACACATCACCACCCGGCCCGACTGCTGTCGGAGCAGGTTGCCGACATGAGCGTCCCCGTGGATGAGATTCCGTTCCGCGCGCTGGTACAGGGCGGCTATCTGTGGCTCCAGGCGGTCGCACCACCGCACCAGGAATTCACGGTCACTCCCGCGAAGGCCGTCGGCGTCGGCCAATCGTCTGCGTGCGTCATCTACCGGGTCCCAGGCAGGAAGCGGAAACGGTGGCACGCCGAGCGAATGGAACTCCCGCAGCACAAGGCCGAGGTCTTTCACCGTCGGGGCGGGCGATCCTGGTGGGACGTACTCCCACACCGAAGCGACCAGGTTGCCGACCTCGACCGGCTGCTCGACGCCCGGTGTCAGGCGGATGGTCGGTGCCTCGATGTCGGCGAACCAGCGCGCGAGCTGCACGACCTTCGTCACCCGGTCGCGGAGCCGGTGCGTACGGGCGATCCGGATAACGACGCCCGAACTCGGCAGGGCGAAGACAGCGTTGTTGGTCAACCGCAGCAACTGTGCGTCCCCGCAGGGAACACCCAAGATGCCTGCGACATCTCGCATCGCCTCCGTCATCACCTGCTCCGAGAACCGCCCACTCATGCAGCGGCCACAGCGCGGGCTGTGAGCGCCCGCTCGAAGGCGGCAACCTCCGGCAGTTCCCGATGCCGCGACAGATCTCGACGCAGGTTGACGACACGATCGATCACCCGTCGGGAGCTGATCCCACGTGCCTGCTCCAGCACCCGGGCACCCACGGCGAGGGCTCGCTCTGGCTCGTCAGCGAGGAAGAGCGCGCTGCACAATCCGACCTCGTTCAACACCGTGCTGCGCACGTTGGCCACGTCGAACGCCGCGACGGCGTCCTCGGTCCAACGCACCGCCTCGGGTGCGTGTCTGCTGTCCTGCCGCGCCCCGTCCCGGTAGACGCGGCCGTACTGGGCGAGCAGCTCACCCCGGTCGTAGAAGCCCATCCACCCAGGCTCACGTTCGTGGCTGATGCGATCGAACTGATCATTGGCCTTGCCCAAGGTGGTCACCGCAGTCTGATGATCGCCAAGCGCGGCAACGGAGGCGGCTTCCGCGCCCCAGAAAAGGGCCTTGACCGCCGGGGTGGCCTGCGATCCGAGTTGGGCGTGCGCGAACTGGAGCGTCGCGAGGGCGTCCCGGTTGTGTCGCAGGTGCTGAAGCTGCTTGGCCTGCGCATAGCGGATCATCGCAGCCAGTGGCGCATCGCCAGCGGTGACGGCGGCCCGTTCACCAGCGACGAAGTGCCGCTGGGCGTCAGCGTGCCTGCCCGCGTCGAAAGCCGTCCAGCCGGCCAACTGGCGGGCTGCCGCGACCGCTGCCACCAGCCGTGGGGTGAGCCCGGCTGGGTGCATCCAGTCGAGCATGCGGTACACCGACTCGGCGAAGCGGGCCACCTCCTGATACAGCAGGCCGCCCCCGCATTCCCGGTCCACCGATCGATAGAGCGTCAGCACGGCGTTCAGGCGCGCGACATCCGCAGCGCCGATGCGTCGGGGCTGCATGATGTCCGTGCTGCTGGTCAGGCCCGCGCCCGCCGCTACGGCGGCGATGCCAGCCAACAGCGCTCGCCGGCCCTCGTCCGGCCCCGGGGGCTGTGGCTCGCGTTCGGCGGCGACACCCGTCATGTGGCTCCGGCCTGGCGGGGTGAACCACAGGTAGGCCCTAGGGATGCCGAACACCCCTGCCCAGTGGGCCAGCCGGTCCAGGTGCACCAGCGGTGGGCCGTTCTCCACCCGGCTCAACTGCGCCTGGGTGATCCCCAGCCATCCCCCCACCACGGTCTGCGGCAGCGGGTGCCGCCCGTGGTAGGGATGGCACCGGTACGCCCTGATCACCCGCCCGAGGTGCCGCTCGGCGAGCGCCTGTCGTACCGGCTGGTGCTCCCAGAAGGAAGCGGGCACCACCGGCGGCGTGCCGAGCCGGTCTCGCTCGGCGGCCTGGCAGGGCGTGCAGCGTCCGCTGTCGTTGTCGCGGGCGAGTCGCCCGCCGCAGCGTGGACAGTTCGCAGGTGTCACCGGGAACCTCGCCAATCGCGGGCGGCTGAGTCCGAAGTCGAGCGTATCCAGTCAACCCGCTCCGTGGGGGTTCGGTATACGTAGCGCGCATATCGAGGACGTCCGGACGCTCGGCGGCTGCGAGTGATCGGCCAAATGCTCAGCGCGCATGACTCTCACGATCATCAGTACATGGTGGAACCCCTGGCCAGCGTCGATCGTCGACCGCATGGCCCGGGGCGGGTGCCGGGTTCCGGGGCGTGTCGACCCGAACGACGCGACCTCGTCCCCGCCCGCCCCGGCACCCACTCCATCCGGCACGACATCCAGGGGCGCAGACACCATGGGCAGCACCGCAGCAGACCTCCCCACGGGGCCACCAGGCGACGGGCGTCACGGCGTGCCGCCGGCCGAGATCGTCCGTCGGTGGCTGCGGCTGGTGGCGGCGGACGCGGAGCTGTCCCCGTACCTCGTCGGGGTGGATCTGGATCGGATCGCCGCGCACCTGACGGCGAGCCTGACCGCCGCGCTCGCCGATGAGCCGGCGGACGCCTGGGGTGGGCTCGGCCTGTCGGAGGCGCAGCGCCGGCGGATCGGTGACTACCTGGTCGGGGTGTGCTGGGCGGCCGACCTGCCGGGCGAGCGGATTGCCCAGGCGCGCCGGGCGGTGGCCCGATGAGCGCCGCCGAGGTGTGGGCCGGTGACGGCGTGCCGGCCAGGGTGATCGGCCACGACCGGCCGTGCGCCGGCATCGCCGTCCTGACCCTGCGCCCCTGGGCGCGGCTGCCCCACCGCCCCGGCCAGGCCGTCCCCGTCCAGACCCCGCGCCATCCCGGGCGGTGGCGCTGGTATTCCCCGGCCAACGCGCCCCGCCCCGACGGCACCGTCGAGCTGCACGTCCGCGCGGTGGCCGCCGGCACCGTCTCGGGCGGCCTCGTCCAGGACGTACGTCCCGGCGACCTGCTGCGCCTCGGCCCGGCCCGGGACACCGGCCTGCACCTGCGCGACGGCGACCTGCTGCTGGTGGCCGGCGGCACGGGGCTGGCCCCACTGCGCGCCCTGGTCGAGCAGGTCGCCGCCACCCCTGGCCGCACCAGCAGGTGTACGTCTGCGGGCCGCCCGCCATGGTCGACATCGCCCGCTGCTGGCTGCCCCTCGCCGGGGTGCCCGAGGGCCGCCTCCACCTGCCCGACCCGGCGGCCCTGACAAGGAGCCTGCCGCAGCAGACGGCGTAGCCTCGCGGGATGCCGGACTCCACTCTCGACAGTCTGCTCGCCGCCTTCACCGACCCGATGCCGTTCACCCGGGAGACGGTCGCCCAGGCGCCGCTCGCGCCCGGAACGCACGTCGTCGTCCTCGACGGCGGCATCGTCTACGTGGGTGAGACGGGGCGGAGCCTTCGGGAGCGGCTCCGCGCCCACCTGCGGGGCAGCCGGGGCTCGTCGGTGCTGCACAAGCAGGTCGGTGAGCTGCTCGACGAGGAGTTCGGCCGGCAGGCGAGCACCGACGAGATCGCCGCCTGGCTCGGCCGGTGCGAGATCAGGTGGCGGGAGGCGGCCGACCCGAAGGCGCTCAAGGATGCGTTGCTCACCGTGGTCACGCCACGGTTCAACCGGCTGGGCTCGGGGCAGCGGGGCGCGTCCACCGATCCCGTGAGCCGCTTCGAGCGGTTGGCGGACGGCCCGTACTTCAGCTCCGTGGTGGCCGCCAACCGCGCCTACCTCGACGCGGTCGTGCCGGACGCGGCTTCCACGGAGCGGGACCGCTGGGCGCTCTCCTGCCTGCCCAGCACCAGAACGAACCCGCCACGGCTGTCGGCGATCTCCATGAAGACGATGGAGACGTTCGTGCTGCACGAACCGGCCGAGCCGGGTGCCGGTGCCGGGGCCGAGGGCTTCCTGGTCGTCCGCAGGTCGGTGCTCGACCGGCACTGGACGCCCGCAGGCTTCCGGGCGGCCCATCCCGCCCTCACCACCTGGCGGTCGGAGTACGTCGATGCGGGGCCCGACCAGGAATGTCTCGCCGGTGACGTTGAGGACCTGATCGCGGCGCTCGGGGACGAGCGGATCGTCCTCGCCGCCCGCGCCCTCACCGAGCCGCTGCTGCGATCCCGGACCCTGCACGCGCGTGGGCACTGTCAGCCACTCGCGGACGTGGTGCTGGGCCGGCGCGAACCGATCGACTGGATCTACCCGGTGCACATGGGTGACAGCCCTTCGGGGAGGAGCCGCGACGTCTGGGAGTGCTTCTCCACCGAGGCGGTGGTCGACTGGCAGCTCTCCGCCGGCTATCACCGGATCGCCACCGGAGACCGGATCTGGGTGTACGCCGCCGAGCCGTCCGCCCGTCTCGTCGCGGCGGGCGTCGCCTGGGACGACCCCTGTCGACGGGCGGCGGAAGACGGGCTGGAGTGGTGGGTGGCGGTCCGGTGGGACACCGAACTGACCCGTCGGATCCTCGACGACGAGCGGGGCGTGCCCGTCGTGCCGGCCGGGTCGGCGCGGGGCGTGCGGGCGATGAGCGCGGCCGAGCGCGACCGGCTCGCGGACGCGCTGGAGGCGATCAGGGCACCCCAGCCCGACGGGCTGCCGGAGGGGCGTCGCCGCCGGCTCGCGGAGGTCACCGCCCGCCAGGGGCAGGCCGACTTCCGGCGCAGGCTCATCGAGGCGTACGGGGGACGCTGCGCGATCACCGGCTGCGACACCGAGGCCGCCCTCCAGGCTGCCCACATCTCGCCCTACGACGGGCCGACCACGAACCGGGTGACCAACGGTCTGCTGCTCCGGGCCGACGTGCACAACCTCTTCGACCGGGGCCTGATCTGGGTCGACGAGGACTTCCGTGTCCGGGTCAAGGCGGAGGCGGGACACTACGCGGGCTGGCACGGCGGGAAGCTGCGCCCACCGGCCCGCGCGGCGGACCACCCGGATGCCGCCGCGCTGCGCGTCCATCGGCGGGAGGTGGCCGGGATGCGCTGAGACCCCTGGCCCGACATCGACCTTCGTGAGACCGTCTATGTCGGAACGTGTGCGACAGGACACGGGGGGTGATCGGTGTGGGTGTTGCCGACGGGCCGTCGCGATGGTCGATCGAGAGGTTCGGGTTCGCTCAGGCGGTGGCGCTGCGCAAGCGCGTCCCGGCGGCCCTCAAGCGGGCGGTGGAGCGCGCCATGGACGCCCGGGAGGCGTCCGAGATGACGAGCGACCACGCGTTCGGGTCCGTGCGCTGGCTCGTGCAGTACGAGGAACTGCACCATCATCTCCGGGAGCTGCCCGACGTGACGGACCTGCGGCCACCGGGTGCCCAGTTCAGGATCACGGTCTGCGCGGGGCACCTGCTGCTGCCCTGGCACTACTCCAGCAGGGGCGACGTCGACATCGCGCGGACCCGGCCGGGGCGCACCCTCAGCCGCTTCGCCCGCGGCCTGCTCGCCCTGTGCGGCCCGGAGCCGCGCTACCAGCAGGACACCCTGCCGCTCATGCCGCTCACCGATCAGGAGGCCGACGGTCGGTCGGAGCTGCGGGAGGCCCTCGATCGGCTTCCTGTCGAGCCGAAGGTTCTGCTGATCGGGTACGCCTGCAACTCGGAGGCCGGTCTGCTCCGCGTGTGCTGGGGCGAGGCGGCGCTGCGGGGGAACGGCGACCTGGAGTGGCAGCACGTGGAGGAGCTGCCGACGCCGGGCGACGCGGCCCAGGGCCGGCGCGGCGTCGCCGCCTGACCGGAGTTCCTCTACAGTCGATGATCTTGATGATCGCGACGGCGAGAGGGTACGGATGCGCATCGGCATCAACACGTGGGCGTGGGCGGCTCCGCTGACCGACCGGGCGCTCGCCCGGCTGGCACCCCGGATCAGGGCGTGGGGCTTTGACGCCATCGAGTTGACCGTCCAGGCGCCCGGCGACTGGGATCCCGGGTCGGCGGCCGACCTGCTCGCCGGGCTGGAGCTGGCCCCCGCCGTCTGCGCGGGTCTGCTGCCCGGGCACGACCTGCTCGCCGACGACGCGGAGGTGCTGCGGCGTACGGAAGAGTTCGTCCGGCACTGCGTGCGGGTCGCGGGGCGGGTGGGCGCGGCCGTGGTGGCGGGCCCGCTCTACGCCCCGGCCGGCCGGCGGTGGCTGCTCGACGCGGACGCCCGGCGGGCCGCCACCGCCCGCCTCGTGGCGCGGCTGCGGCCGCTGGCCGACGAGGCGGCCGGGCAGGGCGTGACGATCGCCCTCGAACCGCTCAACCGGTTCGAGACGAGCCTGCTCAACACCGTCGAACAAGGGCTGGAGGTGGTGGACGGCGTCCCCGGGCTGGGCCTGGCGCTGGACACCTTCCACCTGAACATCGAGGAACGCGACCTGCCGGCCGCGATCCGGCTGGCCGGCGATCACCTCGCGCACGTCCAGGTGTGCGGCAACGACCGGGGGACGCCCGGCGGCGACCACCTCGACTGGCCGGGGATGTTCGACGCCCTGTGCGACATCGGCTACGGCGGCCAGGTGAACATCGAGTCGTTCACCGCCGAGGGATTGGCCGTGCCGATGTCCGTGTGGCGGCCCCTCGCCGCCGACCCCGACGCCCTCGCCGTCGAGGGGCTGGCGTTCCTGCGCGGCCTGACCGGGCGTAATCTCCGGTGACCACGGGGGGAGAGGTCGATGCTCGGGCTGGAGGTGCCGCCGTCCGTCGAGGCGGAGCGGGTCGTCACGGCGGTGCTGGCCGACCTGCGTTCCGGTGACCACCGGGGCGTCGTCGTCGACTCGCCGCCCGGTGCCGGCAAGTCGACCCTCGTCGTCCGCGCCGCCGTCGAGCTGGCCGCCGCCGGGGAGCCGCTGATCATCGTCGCGCAGACCAACGAGCAGGTCGACGACCTCATCGACCGGCTCGCCCGCAAGGCCCCGGGGCTGCGCATCGGCCGGCTCTCCGCCACGGAATACCGGCCGACGGACCGGGTGAAGGACCACCCGACGGTCAAGGTGGCCGCGAAGGTCGCCGACCTCGGCGGGCCGGCCGTCGTCATCGGTACGGCCGCCAAGTGGGCCATGGTCACCGAGGGCTGCTGGCCGTGGGCGATCGTCGACGAGGCGTACCAGATGCGGTCCGACGCGTTGTTGCGCGTGGCCGGCAGGTTCGAGCGGGCCCTGTTCGTGGGGGATCCCGGGCAGCTCGACCCGTTCTCCACGGTCGAGACGGTGCGCTGGACGGGCCTGACCTGGGATCCGATGCAGTCGGCGGTGGCGGTGCTGCTGCGGCACAACCCGCAGTTGCCGGTGCACCGGCTGCCGGTGTCGTGGCGGCTGCCGGCGTCGGCGGCCCCGGTGGTCGCTGCGGCGTTCTATCCGTTCACCGGGTTCCGCGCCGGCACCGGCCGCGCCGACCGGGTGCTCGCGTTCACCGACGCCGGGCCGGGGGACGCCGTCGACGCGGCGGTGGAGCTGGCGGCGTCGACGGGCTGGGCGCTGTACGAGCTGCCGCAGCGGCACGCCCCGCGTACCGACGCCGAGGCCGCCGCCGCGTGCGCCGCGCTGGCGCTGCGGGTGCTGGCGCGCGGCGCGGTCGCCGTCTCCGAGCACGCGCCGGCCGGCGCGCCGGTCACCGCCGACCGGATCGCCGTGGGGGCGGCGCACCGCGACCAGGTCGCGGCCATCCGCGCGCACCTGGGCGCGGCCGGTGCGGGCGTCACGGTGGACACCGCCAACCGGCTCCAGGGCCGCGAGTACGACGTGACGATCGTGCTGCACCCGCTGTCGGGCCGGCGGGACGCGACCGCCTTCCACCTGGAGTCGGGGCGGCTGTGCGTGCTGACGTCCCGGCACCGGCACGCGTGCGTGGTGGTGGCGCGGGCGGGCATCGCGGAGCTGCTCGACGCCCACCCGTCGACCGAGCCGGTGCACCTCGACGTGCCGGTGAAGTTCCCCGACGGCTGGCAGGCCAACCAGGCGATCCTCGACCACCTGCACCACCCGCGCCGGCCCTGACCGGCCGCCGGCCGCCGGTGGCCGTGACCGGTCAGGTCGTGCCCGACCCGGGGGCCAGCGCCCACGCCGCGACGCCGGCCAGGGCGAGCAGCGCTGCCACGAGCAGGCACCACACGAGCACCCGGGACGGCGAGCCGCCCTGCTTCGGGTCGGGGTCGGGTGGGCCGGCGGCCGGCGGCCGGTGGGGGTGCGCGGCGTCGATGCCCGGGCCGGGGGTCGCCGGGTGGCGCACCGGCCACCTGCCCACGGCGGTGGCCGGTGCGGCGGGCGCGACGGGGCTCTCCTCGAGGTGCGCCTGCATGGCGCGCGCCGCCAGCCGGAGGCACCACAGGCCCCGGTCGGGTCGCAGGTCCTCGAAGGTCGTGCAGGTCAGCGCCTGGGCGATCAGGGATAGGCGGGCCTGCCTGCGCCAGGTCGCCGGCCCCGCGAGCGGCTGGGCGTACGCGGTGCCGACCTCGTCGGCGATCCGGACGAGTTCCGCGACGGGCCCGACCAGCGCGCCCGGTCGCCCCCGCTGCGGGTGGACCAGGTAGTCGACCAGCGCCTCGGACCCGTCGTGGTCGAGGCTCGGGACGTACCGGAGCACGGTGGCCAGCAGCAGGGCGGCGACGTCGCGGGTCAGCGGGGCCTCCGCGTCGACGGCGCTCAACCCGACCAGCGAGAACCGCTCGGGGTACGGCCGGCCGTCGGGCCCGCAGGGCACGAGCACGTTGCCGCCGTGCAGGTCGCCGTGGGCGAAGCCGGCGTGAAAGCGGACCGGTCGGCGGTGGTGGGGCGATGCCGGGTCGACGGTCCGCAGCGGGTTCGGCAGGGGCCGCGAGTCGATGACCAGCGACTCGGCGTCACTGTGGAAGCCGAAGATGCCCAGCGCGTGATGGATCTTCTCCCACGCGCCGGCGGCCCGCAGCTCCCGTTCGAGGTAGGGGCCGAGGGTGGTCTCGCGGTGCGGCGGGCCGGCGCGTCCGGGGGCCGGTGCGGCGCTGTTCCACTCGTGCAGCACCGCCTCCAGCACGGCCCGGAACGCGGCGAGCAGGTCCTCGCCGTCGAGTTCGTCGAGGCCCCGCATCCGGGCGTCGTCGTCGGTGGTCTCCTGGAACATCAGCCGGCGACCGTCGCGCAGGTCGATGGGCGGGAAGATCTGCTCGGCGAGGTGCTGCCGGGCGAAGTCGCCCAGGGCGGCCCGCGGCCGCTGCTGGCCGCGCACCTCCCGCTGCCGCGAACGGGCCGGCAGGACCTTGACGAAGACCTTCCGGGTGGGCTCCCGGCCCGGCGGCGCAGGCTCGGTGAGCCTCGCGACGAAGAGTGTGCCGCCTCCGTAGCCCCGGTCGAGGCGCGTCTGCGGCGGGACGCTGATCTCCCGGTCGCACTGCTGCCCGAAGTCCTCCAGCGCCGCCCTGAGCGTGGGGTCGGGTACGTAAGGTTCGAGGGGTTCGCCCATGTCCGCCGTCGGGCCCTTCACGAGGGAAAGTGAATGTGGACGATCGGGATTGCGTCGTCCAAGAAGGGTGTCGCGCGCGGAGTAGAAGCTACCTCAGCGCGGGGCGAATCAGGGGGATACGCGCAGCGGCCCGACAACCTACTTGAAGGTTGTTCCGGCCGGGTTCAGCCGGCGTACTGGTCGCCGAACTCGCGGACGCCGTCGACGTCGAGGGTGATCCGGCTGTTGTCTGCCCAGACGCCGGTGGCGGCCCGCCAGCTCGGGTCGTCCCGCTCGTCGACGGCGGTCCAGTTCTGCCGGTGGAAGCGGAGCTGGATGGGCCCGCTCGACTCGCCGGGGGCGAGGGTCCCGCCGGTGAAGGTGAGCCGGACGTGGCCGGGGACGGGCGTGCCCGGCACCGGGTACCGCGTCGCGGTGGGCACGGGCGTGGGGCTGCTGCCCGGCGGCGGGGGCGGCGGCGCGGGCGGCAGGTAGAAGAACAGCTGCCGCTGGATCCGGTCGCAGCCCAGCGCCGCCCAGTCGCACTCCGTCACGAGGGACGTGTTGCCGCCCTCGAAGGTCAGGTGATAGTCCATCCGCACGGTGCGCAGGTCGAGCGGCTGCGTGCCGGTGTTGACGACCTGCGCGACGAAGTGGACCTGGTTGTCGGTGGGCGTCCAGTCGAGGTTGAGGTAGCTGACCTTCGCCCGGCCGTACGCGGTGCGCAGGTCGGTGGTCGCCGACGTGGCGGAGTATCCGCCGATGGTGTGGGCCTGGATGGCCACCTGGTATTCGGTGCCCGGCGGCAGGGCGGCCAACGTGATCGAGGGCGTCTGCGTGCTGCCCAGCCCCCGGTACGTGTTGGGGCCCAGCGGCACCAGCACCTCGTACGTGATGGGTTCGGTGCCGCCCGGCTCGCCCACCCACGTCGACGGCGTCCAGGCGAGGGTGAGCTGGTGCGGCTCGTTGGCCACGACGACCGGCGCGCCGGGCGTGGTGAGGGCCGGGTCGTCGGCGGCGCGGGCGGCGGTGACGGCGAGCAGGCTCAGCAGGCCGGCGACGGCGGCTGCGGCGGTGACGCGACGGGCACGCATGGCCGGCATCCTATTAGTAGATGACTATCGATGGATATGGCCGACCGGCCCGACGCGACCGGCCGACCGTCCAGGGGCGGCGGAGCCGCGGGCGCCCTGACGGTCACCGGCCGATCGCCCTCGGTCAACGGGGTGAACCATCGATGGTCACCGTCCGTACCCATCGCCGTGGAGACGACGGAGCTGCGAGCGGGGCCGACGGTCAGGGTGGCGGAGACGATCCGGGCGGTGAGCGCCGACCTCGGCCCGTCCTGGGCGGCGACCGCCGCCGCCGTCGACCGGGCCGCCACGACCTTCCTGGACACCGTGAGTGACCGCCTACCCGGGCTGCTGGCCGAGCGGGACCACGTCGTGGTCTTCGCCACGCTCGGCCGGCTGGCCGGTGGCGTCGACGACCCGGCCGGGCGCGCCGCCGCGCTGGCCGTGCTGGCCCGGGCCCACCGGGGCGTCGGCCTGCTGCCGCAGCACGCCGACGTGCTCGGCGACGCCCTGCTCGCCGCCGTCGCCCGGGAGAACCGGGCCCGGTGGACGGCCGCCCTCGCCGCCGGCTGGGAGCGCGGGCTGCGCCGGGCGGTCACCGCCGTGCGCCGGGCCGCCGCCCGGGTCGGCGACGGGCCGGCGTGGTGGCGGGCCGAGGTGGTCGCCCACGACCGGGCCGCCGACGGAGTGGCCGTGCTCACCGTGCGCCCGCGCCGGCCGCTGCCGTACCGGCCGGGGCAGGCGGTGCCCGTCTGCGACCCGCGCCGGCCCGGGGCCTGGCGGTGGTACTCCCCGGCGAACGCGCCCCGCCCCGACGGCACCGTCGAGCTGCACGTGCGCGCCGTCGCCGCCGGCGCCGTCTCGGGCACCCTCGTCGACGGGGTACGCCCCGGCGGGCCGCTCCTGCTCGGCCCGCCCTGCGGGATCAGCCTGCTGCTCGACCCGAGCCCCTGGCACGACCTGCTGCTCGTCGCCGGCGGCACCGGCCTGGCGCCGCTGCGCGCCCTCGTCGAGCAGCTCGCCGCCGCCCCGGACGGCCGGCGGGTGACGCTGGTCGCCGGGGCGCGCACCCCGGCCGACCTCTACGACCGGGCCACCCTCGTTGAGCTGGAGGCCGCCCACGAGTGGCTGACGGTGGCGCCCGCGTACTCCCACGACCCGGCGGCCAGCCCCGCCGAGCGGGGCGACGCGCTCACCGTGGCCCTGCGCCATTACGCGGGCGACCAGGAGGTGCACCTGTGCGGGCCGCCGCCGATGGTGGCCGGCGCGCGGCTGCGGCTGCTCGCCGCCGGGGTGCCCGCCGACCGCATCCACCTGCCGGACACCTTCGAACGCTGACGGCCCGGACGCGCCGGCGGCGGGCCTGCCGTGGCAGGCCCGCCGCCGGGGTCGCCCGCTCAGCCGGGCACATGGTCGTCAGCCGGGCACGTGGTGGTCAGTCGGGCACGTGGTCGTCAGTCGGGCAACCAGTCGAAGGTGTCGGGGTGCGGGCCCTGCCGGCCCGCCTCGCCCCGGTCGAGGCCGGTGATCCGCTCCATCGTCGCGTCGTCCAGCGCGAAGTCGAAGATCTGGAAGTTCTCCGCCATCCGCTTCGGGTCGATCGACTTGGGGAAGACGATGTCGCCGCGCTGCACGTGCCAGCGCAGCACCACCTGGGGCACGGTGCGCCCGATCTGCTCGGCGATGTCGACGAGGTTCGGGTCGTCGAGCACCGCGCCCTGGGCGATCGGCGACCATGCCTCGGTGAGGATGTTGTGCGCGTGGCCGTACGCGCGCACGTCCTCGTTGCCGAGGTAGGGGTGCACCTCGATCTGGTTGACCGCCGGCACCACGTCGGCCTCGGCGGCCAGCCGCTCCAGGTGCGGCACCTGGAAGTTCGACACGCCGATCGAGCGGGCCCGGCCGTCGCGCCGGAACTCCTCCAGGACCTTCCAGGTGGAGACGAAGTCGCCGTCGTAGCGGGTGGGCAGCGGCCAGTGGATCAGGAACAGATCGATGTGGTCCATCTTCAGCGCGGCGAGGGTGGCGTCGAACGCGCGGCGGGCGTCGTCGGGGCGGTGGAAGCTGTTGTTCAGCTTGCTGGTGACGAAGACCTCGTCCCGGGCCAGGCCGGAGGCGCGCACCGCCTGGCCCACCTCGGCCTCGTTGCCGTACATCTCGGCGGTGTCGATGTGCCGGTAGCCGATCTCCAGGGCCCGGCCGACGGCCTCGGCGGTCTCCTCCGGCGGGATCAGATAGACGCCGAAGCCGAGCTGGGGGATGGTGTTGCCGTCGTTGAGCGCGATGTCGGGAACCGTGTTCGCCATGTCGGCAGTCTCTCCCATCGTCAGGGGCCCGGGCGCGCGGAGGCTGCGCGGCCGGGCCGTGCCACCCGGTTGTCCTACCCCGCCCGGTCGCCATCTCACGACCGGGGCGGGGTGATCCGCGACAACCGGGTGGCCCCGGGCGGGGTCAGCCCCAGATGGCGGTGGCCCACTCCGGGTGGTCGACGAACGGGTTGCGGTTGCCCTGCCAGCGATCGTAGATGACCTGGTTGCGGCGCTTCTCGAACGCGTCCGGCGGGTCGGCCAGGTTCCAGGCGAGCAGGACCGACAGCTTCCCGTGGTACGGGGACGTGCCGTTGGACACCGAGTTGTTGATCTCCAGGTTCGGCCAGCCGTCGTCGCCCTCGTAGCGGATCGCCATATACATGATCATGCGGGCGACGTCGCCCTTGACCGCGTTGCGCGGCTCGAACGAGTCGGCGTCGGAATAGCAGCCGGCGCACTCGGACACCCCGCTGCCCCCGGTGTCGAAGTCCTTGTTGCCGCGCGTCGAGTTGACCGAGACGTCCTCGGGGCGCAGGTGGTGCACGTCGGTGCCCGGGCCGGTGGCGGTGCCGAAGTCGCCGTGCGACTTGGCCCAGACGTGCTCGCGGTTCCAGTCGTTGGCGTCGCCGCCGTTGCTGGTCTTGCTCTGCGAGCGGCCGCTGTAGAGCAGCAGCACGTTGTTGGCGTTGGCCGGGTCCTGGTCGGTGTCCTTCAACGCCTCCCACACCTGGTCGTAGTTGAGCTTCGTCTGCGTCCTGATGATGGCGTGCAGGGAGCTGCGCAGCGCGGCGCCGGTCTTGCCGATCGCGCTGGCGTAGTACGTGGAGTCGTACGGGCCGCCGCCGCCGGTCGGGCTGGGCGACGGGTTGGGCGACGCGGTGGGCGACGGCGTCGGGTTCGGGGTGCCGCCGCCGAGGCTCATCGCGGTGGGGTTCTTCAGCCCGCCGTGGCTGAAGTACGCGGTCAGCGCCCCGGTGGCGGTGACCTGCCTGCCGCGCAGCCCCGGGTTGGTCAGCAGCCCGAAGGTGCTGCGGTACGCGGCAGTCACCTGGACGTAGAGCATCCTGCCCGTGCCGGTCTCGGCGGCGCTGTCGGCGATGGCGATCGCCGTGTCCGCCGTGTAGCCGGAGGTGATCACCGTGTTCGTCGCCGTCGGCTGCCCGACGACGTACCCGGTGACGGTGGCCGTGCGCCCGTCCTGGGCGGCCAGCGCCTGTGCCACGGTCAGCGTGGTCGCCGCCGACGCGGAGGTGCTCGCCACGACGGGTGCCACCATCGTGACGGCCAGTGCGAACGCCGTGATCAGCCGCCCGGATCGCGAGCGGGTGACGCTCTTTGTATTCATGGTCGACGATGCTATCGGCGCTGGTGTGAACATCGGGAGAGCGCCGGGAAACTTTACGGGGGTGAAACCGCTGCCCACGGCCGCGTGCCTGGGGCCCGCCGCACCTCAGGGCACCTCGCGGCGCAGCGTCGGGACCAGCCCGGCCGCGCGCACTTGATCGACTCCATGTCGGCGACATCGCGTGATCATCCGCCCCGGATGTCGCCACCTGACCGCCATGGCCTTGGTGTCGTCCCTGATACCCTCAAACTTGGTTGTTTCACGGATGAGTGTCTTGGGGGTGCGGGGTGCACGGATTCGTCGGCAGGCAGCGGGAGCTCACCGCGCTCGACGGGATGTTGGGACGGGTCAGCCGAGGCGGTCGCGCGGGTCGGCCCGGCCGGGCACTGCTGATGCGGGGGCGTCGCCGGGTCGGCAAGTCGCGTCTGGTGGAGGAGTTCGTCGAACGTGCCAGCGTCCCTCACCTGTTCTTCACCGCCTCGGCTCAACCCACTGTCGCCGCAGACCTAGCCCTGTTCGTCGAGGCCGCCCGAGCATCTTCCCTGCCCGGCGCAGGTCTGTTCACCGCGCAACAACCCGCCACCTGGGACGCCGCCCTCACTCTCCTGGCGGCAGCTCTGCCCGCCGACCGACCCGCTGTGGTCGTCCTGGACGAGATGCCCTACCTGATCGCGACGGACCCGGGCTTTGAGGGGACGTTGCAGAAGGTGTTCGACCGGGAGTTCTCCCGGCGGCCGGTCCTGCTGATCTGCGTCGGCTCCGACCTCGCGATGATGGAGGCGCTCAACGACTACGGCCGGCCGTTCCACCAGCGGGCAACCGAGATGGTCGTGCCACCGCTGAACCCGGCGGACGTCGCCGAGATGCTCGATCTGCCGGCGCCGGAGGCGTTCGACGCCTATCTCGTCTCCGGCGGCCTGCCGCTGATCCTGGACGAATGGCCCCCAGGGGCCTCTCCGACGGAGTACCTCGCCGACGCCGTCGTCGACCCGACGTCCGCGTTGCTGGTGAGCGCGGAACGAGCCCTGGCCGCCGAGTTTCCGCCCCAGTCCCAGGCGAATCTGGTGCTCCGGGCGATCGGCTCCGGTGAGCGGACCTTCTCGTTGATCGCCCGGGCGGCGGGCGACCTTCCGCAGGCCTCCCTGACCCGCGCGCTCCGGCTGCTCACGGGCAAGCGGATCGTCGAGGCACTCGTTCCGCTGTCGACCCAGCCGTCGCGGGAGACCCGGTACGTCGTCGCCGAACCGTACCTGCGGTTCTGGCTGTCCTTCCTCGGGCCCTACCTGCCCGAGATCGAACGGGGGCGTGGCGACCTGACGCTGGCCCGGATCACCACCTCCTGGACATCCTGGCGGGGGCGGGCGATCGAACCCGCCGTCCGGGAGGCGTTGCGCCGGCTGCCCGCCGACCGGCTGCCGGAGGGAACATCGGCCATCGGCGGGTTCTGGACCAGGACAAACAACCCCGAGATCGACCTCGTCGGCGCGGACCGGGAGCCGGTGGCCCGGCGAGTGACCTTCGTGGGCTCGATCAAGTGGCTGGAGCGGCGTGCGTTCGACGGTCACGACCTCGGGCGGCTGCTGCTGCACCGGTCGCTGCTGCCCGGCGCGGACGAGCGGACGGAACTGGTCGCGGTGTCGCGCGCCGGTGTCGACGTGGACGGGGTGCGGGCGCTGTCGGCGGAGGATCTCCTGACCGCCTACCGCGATTGAACTCATCGCCCCCGCGCGCCGTACCACTGCGCGAGGATGTGGTGCGGCGGGTCGGCCGCACCGCTGCCGAGCTGCGGGAGGCCTGCCGTGCGAGTTGGTGAGCAGTCGACGGATCCCATCGACCAAGTGCTGGGTGAGGTGCCGGTCCCGGCGTCCCTGACACCCGAGGACGTCCGGCTCGCGGTCCGGGCGGTGGTGGTGCACGCCGCCGAGGAGTGGCCGTCGGGGGCGTTGTGCCGCAACGACGGGGCGTCGTACCCCTGCCGGCTGCACCGCTGGGGTCGGCGCGTGCTGGAGGCCCACGGCCTCAACGGGCGGCAGATCGATGCCCTGATCAGGCACGGAAACCCGTTCGTGCACGTGCCGTTCCCGTTCACGGCGACCGGTCCGTCGCGCGCCGACCGGCCCGCCGCCCACCCGGCGGTCACACAGTCCGGGCGGGGCGCGACGCCCCCGGGCCGGGCGGGCAACCCGGCGGGGCGCGCGCCCATGCCGCCGGGCCGGGTCTCCGCCTCCGGCGGACGGGTGCCGCTGCCGCCGGGGCGCACGCCGCTGCCGCCGGGGCGCATGCCGATACCGCCGGGGCGGGTGCCGACGCCCCCGGGTCGGGTCTCCGCGTCCGGCGGGCGGGTGCCGACGCCGCCGGGGCGGGTGCCCCCTGCGCCTGGGCGGGTCTCCGTGCCCACCGGGCGGCCCGTAGCCCGGCCCGGCCTGCCCAGCCGGCCGGTGCCGCCCAACGCCGCCGCGCCGCCCTGGCCTCGGGCGAGCTGACCGGGAACGTTGCGTCGGCCCGGTAGTGGGGGTTGCATCTCGCGACCGGGCCGACGCCGTGCGGGCAAGGCCCTGCTCGATCACGGATCGAGTGGTCTCGCGGGGCGCAGGAGGCCACTCGATCCGTGATCGAGCGCGATCTTGCGCCGGGACGCCGCGACGCCGCGACGCCGCGACGCCGGGACACCGGGACACCGGGACACCGGGACACCGGGACACCGGGACGCCGGGACGGGGCGAGCTCGCAGCCGACTCGTGCGGAGGGTGATCCCCGAGGTGGCGGCGGCTGGCGGTAACGTCAGCGGGGGCTCGGGGAGGTGGCTGGTGGCGCGCGGTGGTGTCTTCTGTGTCGAGGGGCAGTGGCACCGTGACCTCAACGAGCGCGGGTCGGTCCTGCCGACCCTGGAGCTCCTCGAACGGCTGGGCAAGATCCGGTTCATCCACAAGGACGCGGCGACCCGCGACGAGCTGTTCTACTTCCTCGACCGCTGGCTGCTCAAGCAGTACGCCGACTACCGGGTGGGCTTCTTCGCCATGCACGGTGAGCCGAGCCGCCTCTGCCTCACCGACTGGGACTCGGTCGACCTCTCCGACGTCGCCGAACGGATGGCCGGCCGCTGCGACGGCCGCCGCCTCTACTTCGGCAGCTGCTCGGTGCTGCGGGCGTCCGACGCCGTGCTGCGCGACTTCCTCGACGAGACCGGCGCGGCCCTGATCTGCGGGTTCACCCGGGAGGTCGACTGGGTGGAGTCGGCGGCGTTCGAGACCGTGCTGCTCGACGTGCTGGCCAACGGGCAGCGGCACAACGCCGCCGAGCTGCGGATGGGCTCGGCGCACTGGGCGCCGCTGGCGGCGTACCTGGGCTTCCGGGTGATCTACGCCAACGGCCGGGCGTGGCGGCCCACCGTGCGGCCCCGGGTGCCCGCCCAGCCCACGGCGGGGCGGAACACCGCCCGGCCCCGCTGACGGCGCTGCTGGTAGAAACGGGTATGGCACGCAGCATCGCGAGCAACACCCGGGTCGACCGGGCCGCCCTGCTCGACTTCATCCGTCCCCGGCACCGGGTCCTGCTGATGACCACCCGCTCCGACGGCCGCCCCCAGTCCTCCCCGGTGGCGTGCGGGGTGGACCCCGAGGGCCGGCTGGTGATCTCCACCTATCCGGAGCGGGCCAAGGCGCGCAACATCCGGCGGGACGCCCGCGTCTCGGCCTGCGTGCTCTCCGACGACTGGGACGGGCCCTGGGTGCAGGTGGACGGCACCGCCGAGGTGCTCGACCTGCCCGAGGCGCTGGAGCCCCTGGTGGCATACTTCCGCAGCATCTCGGGCGAGCACCCGGACTGGGACGATTACCGGGCGGCGATGGTCCGGCAGGGCAAGTCGCTGATCCGGGTCACCATCGACGACTGGGGACCGATCGCCACCGGCGGCTTCCCGGCCCGCCTCGCCGACTGAGCAGGCACCCCGGCCGGCTCAGTAGCCGGCGGTGAAGCGCATGTTCTCGAAGCGCGGGTTCTCGATCTCGTCGACGACGGCGACGGCCAGGTCCTCGTAGCTCAGCGCCGCGCGCCCCCGCTCGTCGGTCACCGGCTCGTCGAGGCCGGTGCGGTAGTGGCCGGTGCGCTCCCCGGGGTGGAACTCCAGCGGCGGCGGGGAGACGTACGTCCAGGTGACCCCGTCGGCCGCCGAGCGGTACCAGGCCAGGGCGTCGGCCTGGCCCAGGGCGGGCTCCCGGTATTCCTCCGGGAAGTCCGGCTCCTCCAGGTACGGGGTGCCGCGGGGCGTCAGCAGGGTCGCCCCGCCGCCGACGTGGATGATCCGGGGCGGGTTCGGCACGTCCCGCAGCACGGTGACGAGGTTCTCGGCCGCGTCGCGCCACAGCGCCCGGCCCTCGTCGCCGCCGACGGCGACGACCATGACGTCGGCGGCCGGGGCCAGCTCCCGCACGCTGTGCGCCGAGGTGACGTCCCCGGTGACCAGGTCGACCCCGGCCGGCAGGTAGCCGGTCGCCTCGGGGCGGCGTACGGCTGCGGTCACCCGGTGGCCCCGGGCGACCGCCTCGGCGGTGATCCGCGACCCCGCCGTGCCCCCGGCGCCGAACACCACGACGTTGCTCATGGCCCCAGGCTAGGAGCCGGCCGGGCCCGGCGGCGGCGTTCCGGCGATCCCGGCCGCGCTTCCTCGGCGTCGCCGACGAGGCGCCCCGGATACCGCCGGCGCGGCCGCCCGCGATACCGCCGCGCGGCCGTGCCCGACGCCGCCGGCGGCGGGACCACCGGCCGGCTCAGTCGACCAGGGCGGAGTAGACGAGCTGGCGCAGCTGGGGTCGCAGCGGGTGGGTGCTCGACGGCATGAGCTGGGTGAACAGCAGCGCGGTGACCTCCTCCACCGGGTCGACCCAGAACGCGGTGCTGGCCATCCCGCCCCAGTAGTATTCGCTGGCGCTGCTCGGCACCCGGGACGGGACCGGGTCCTGCACCACGGCGAAGCCGAGGCCGAAGCCGATGCCGTCGAGCACCGTCTCGGCGAAGCCGGTCGGGGAGTATGAGGCCAGGTCGCGGCCGTCGGGCAGGTGGTTGCGGGTCATGAAGCGCACCGTGCGGGGCCCGAGCAGGCGCACGCCGTCCAGCTCCCCGCCGCGCAGCAGGAGCTGGGTGAACCGGTGGTAGTCGGCGGCGGTGGAGACCAGCCCGCCGCCCCCGGAGAGGAAGTCGGGCGCGGCAAGCGCGAGCCGGCCGAGCGCGTCGGCGCGGATGGCCTGCCCGGTCGCGGGGTGCGGGAAGTAGAGCGCGGCGAGCCGCTTGGCGTCGGCCTCCTCGACCCACCAGCCGGTGTCGGTCATGCCCAGCGGCCGGAAGATCCGGGCGGCGAGGAACTCGTCGAGCCGCTGCCCGGAGACGACCTCGATCAGCCGGCCGAGCACGTCGGTGGAGACCCCGTAGTTCCAGCCGGTGCCGGGCTGGAACAGCAGCGGCAGCCGGGCCAGCCCCTGACTGGCGGCGGCCAGGTCGGCGCCGGCGGGCACGCCGAGGTCGAAGCCTGCCGCCCGGTAGAGGCCGTCGACGACGGAGACCTGGGCGAAGCCGTACGTCAGGCCGGACATGTGGGTCAGCAGGTGCCAGATCCGGATCGGCTCGACCGCCGGCACCGTGTGCGGCTTGGTCACCGGCCCCTTGTCGTAGACCCGGACGTCGGCGAACTCGGGCAGCCAGCGGCCGATCGGGTCGGTGAGCTCGAAGCGGCCCTCCTCCCACAGCATCATCGCGGCGACGGAGGTGATCGGCTTGGTCATCGAGTAGATGCGCCAGATGGTGTCCGGCTCGACCGGCAGCCCGGCCTCCCGGTCGCGCATCCCGTAGGTGCTGGCGTGGGCGACCTCGCCCCGGCGGGTGACGACGATCTGCCAGCCGGCGAGCCGGCCGTCGTCGACGTACCTGCCGAAGTGCTCGTCGATGCGCGCCAGCCGCGCGGGGTCGAAGCCGATGCGGTCGGGGTCGGTGCGGGGGGCCAGGCTCACCCACCGAACCTACTAGCCGGTACGCGCCGCGCGGAAGACGTCGGTGGCCGCCGTTAGGCTGGCCGGGTGCCGGAGCCCACCGAGGACGCGACCTTCCGCCACGACGACTGGTATGCCGAGGACCTGGCCGACCGGCACTTCGTGCGCTGCGAGTTCTTCCACGTCGACCTGACCGAGGCGGTCAGCCGCGGCGCGGTCTTCACGGAGTGCGTCTTCGGCAACGTGGCGTTCAACGCCTCCCGGCACGTCGACTCGGCCTTCACCCGCTGCGTGTTCAAGCGGTGCAACCTGTTCGAGGCCGAGTTCACCGGCTGCAAGCTGGTCGGCAGCAGCTTCGACCAGTGTGACCTGCGGCCGTTGCGGGTCGACGGCGGCGACTGGTCGTTCGTGGCGCTGCCCGCCGCCGACCTGCGCGGGGTGTGCCTGACCGACGTCCGGATGCGCGAGGCGGACCTGACCGGCGCCGATCTGACCGGCGCCACGGTCACCGGCGTCGACCTCTCCGGGGCCCAGCTGCACGGCTCCTGTCTCGTGCGCGCCGACCTGCGGGGCAGCGACCTGTCGGCGCTGGATCCGACGACGGTGCGGCGGGCCGGGGCGCTGGTCGACGCCGGGCAGGCGGTGCTGCTGGCGCAGGCCCTCGGCTTCCAGGTGGGCTGACCGGCGACTCAATCGGGGCCCGCCCCGGTTCGTGGACTTCGCCGCTTTCGCGCTTAACGTGACCTCCAGTACGCTCAGCGCAGCCGGCGGCGCCACCACCGCCTCGGCGCGTCGCGGTGCGCCCTGCCTGTCTCGCCGCGACGTCGGCGCCCGCCCGGCTGACCCCCGCCGACGTTCCCGCGCCCGTCCGGTGACCCGGCGCCGTGGCGCAGCCCGCCCCGGTCGCTGGGGAGCCGGTCGCGCGCCGGCTCCTACCGGACGGTAACGAAGTGGAAACGCCCGGCGGGACACCCCTGGCGTCCGGCCGGGGGTGGTGCCAACGTGATACGGCTCACGCCGGTGCGCGGCGGTCGCCGGGACCGGGACACCGGGTGGGGAGTGGAGGCCAGGTGGCGCAGGAAGACCTCACGCGGGACGTCGATCCTGGTGGGCGGGGGGTGTCCGGCCCGCTGCGCCGGGCCGGGGAGCCGGTCGACGGCCGGACGCGCTCGGAGCAGCGCCGGCTGGCCCGGGCCCGGCAGCGCCGGCGGTGGGCGGTGGAGGGCCTGGTGGTCGTCGCCTGTCTCGTCGCCCTCGGGGTGTATGCCGCCGCCCCGGACGGCCCGGCCGCCGGCCCGGACGACGAGGCGGTGCTGCCGGCCCCGGCGGGCCGGCCCAGCGGCGGGTTCCCGGTGGCGGACCGGCCGGGCTCGCCCGCCGACGCGGCCACGCCCGGCCTGCGCCCCCGGCAGCGGACCCCGACCGCCCCGCCGCCGCCGTCGCCGTCGAGCCCGGTGGCGCCGCAGCCGGCGGCGGTCCACCTCGACGTCGCCCAGGCCGACGTGCCGGCCGCCGTCGACCTGACCGCGGCGGGCACCCGGGACTGGGTCCACTGGGGACTGCGCGGCCCCGACTCGACGGTCCGCAAGCGTGACGGTTCGGGGGAGATCGCCGACGAGGGCGGCCGCGGCGACCGGGTGGGCCACGACGTCAGCCCGGAGACGTTCAGCTGGCGCGACGGTGCCCCGGTGACGTCGTCCACGGCGACCACGACAGGCGTCTCCGCCTGTGGCGTCGGCAGCGGCTTCGCGCTCGCCGTGGACGGTGGGGGCGAGGCCCGCACCGTGCGCCTCTACGCCGGCCTGTGGATGGCGCGCGGCCGGCTGGAGGCGCGGCTGTCCGACGGCGGCGGGACGGCCGTCCGCCGGCTGGAGGACCCGCACACCACGCACACCACCGAGTTCACCGTGCGGTTCCGGGCCCCGAAGGGGACGAAGCTGCTGCTCACCTGGACCGTCGAGGCCACCTTCGGCGGGTGCGGCAACGTCAACCTGCAGGCCGTGGCGCTGCGTTGAGCCGGTGCGGGCGGTCGGGCCCGCCTGCCGGTCGGGACAGTTTGTCCGTCGGGCCGCCTCCGGACGGTCGTAGGTTGTCCGCCTACCTGGTCCGTCCGTCCTCTGTGGAGGCATGCCCGATGAGCCGCACCGCCACCCCCACCCGTGCCGTCCGTTCCGCCGTCGTCCCCGGCGCCCGAGAGGAGTCCGGGGAGGGGCTGTGGGACATTCCGCTGCCGCCGTACGTCACGGGGGAGGACGCCCAGTTCGCGGTGCGGGCGGTCGTCGTGCACGCGCCCCGGCGCTGGTCCGGCGGAATGGTCTGCCGCAACGACGCCAGCCCGCACCCCTGCCGGCTGCACCGCTGGGGCCGGCGCGTGCTCGCCCTGCGCGGCCTGCGGGCCGCCGAGATAGACCTGCTGATCGAACGGGGCGACCCGGCCGCCACGGTGCGCCCGCCGGACCGCCCCGGCGCGTGACGCGCCCGTCGGCCCCTGGGACGCCCGTGGGCCCGGGCCCCTTCCTCCGCACCCGGAAGGGGCCCGGGCCGGTCTGACAGGTGACGCCTCCACCCGCTCGGGGCCTGCGGCGCAACGCTGCATGCGCTGATGCTGCCATGGAGAATTCTGCCGGCCAAGCCCATGGAGCGAAGGTTAGTGCCGGATCGGGCGGCGTTCCGGGGTCCGCGGCGGGCCGACGGGCCGGTCCGCCCCCGTCCCCCGGCCCGCCGACGGACCGGTCCGGCCCCGTCCCCCGGCCCGCCGGCTCGCGTCAGGCGGTCCCGGGCGCGGGGCCGGTGGGGGCCTCCGGATCGGCGCGGTAGCGCGGGTCGCGCCGCACCACGAGGGGCGCCGCGAGGGCGGCCAGCGCGCCGCCGAGCAGCGGGAAGACGACGAACACCCAGAGCTGCCGCAGGGCCGTGCCGCCCTCGAACACCGCCGGGCCGAACGACCGGGCCGGGTTGATCGAGACGCCGTCGAGGGTCAGGCCGACCAGGAGGCAGGCGGCCAGGCTCAGCCCGATCGCCAGCCCGGCGAACCCGGCGTGCTCGGCCCGGCTGGTCACCACCAGCACGACGAGGACGAACAGGAAGCTCAGCACCGTCTCCAGCACGGCAGTGCCGCCCAGGTTGATGTGCGCGCCGTAGCCGTTGGTGCCGAGCACCCCGGTCTGGTCCGCCACGCCACCCCAGCGGGTGAGCCCCCAGATGAGCAGCGCGGCCACCGTCGCCCCGGCGAACTGCGTGATCCAGTACGCCGCCGCGCCGACCGGGGAGATCTTGCCCGAGAGCAGCACCCCCAGGGTCACCGCCGGGTTGACGTGGCAGCCCGAGAGCGGGCCGATGGTGTAGACCAGCCCCACCAGGATGAAGCCGAAGGCCAGCGCGACCACCACCACGCCGCCCTGGACCTGGGCGAAGACCGCGCTGCCCACGCCGAAGAAGACCAGCAGCAGGGTGCCGACGAACTCGGCCGCGTACCGCCTCGCGTCGTCCATGGGCTCCAGCGTAGGGAGCATCCGGGCAGCCCGGAGCCGGTTCCGTCGCAAGGCCCGATCGAACTCGTTCCATTTGACGGATGCCACCGCAGCGGGCACGGTGGGTGCAGGGGCGCGTGCCGAGCAGCCCCGTTCCGCCCGGTGACGGCCCCGCCGTCACCCGAGCTCCCCCGTGTGACCGTCCGCGGGCCGAGCCCGGTCCGCACCCGGGTGCCACCGAGAATCCACGAGGAGTGCCCCATGCTGACCATGACCGACAACGCCGTGCTGGTGATCCGCGACCTGGCCGCCCAGGAGGACGTCGCCGAGGGCGGTGGCCTGCGCATCGCCGCCGACACCGACGCGGGCTCGCTCACCATCGAACTGGTGCCCGAGCCCGTCCAGGGCGATCAGGTGGTCGACCACCAGGGCGCCCGGATCTTCCTCGACTCCGACGCCGCCGACCTGCTCACCGACACCTCGGTCGACGCCACCGTCGACGACGAGGGGATCGTGCAGTTCGGCTTCACCGAGAAGTAGCCGGCCCCTCGCCGCGCCGGCCCGTCGCGCGTGCGGGCCGTGCGGTGGGGCGGCGTTCGCCGCCGTGCCGGAGCTGGTGCAGCACGTGGGCCAGGTGGTGCGAGGTGCTCCAGGCCGCCCAGTTCGTCGTCGAGCCGGCCCCGGCCACCCGCCGGGCCCGACGCAGGATCTCGTGGTCACCCCACGAGAAGGTCGCCCCGCCCGCCGGCCAGTGCGCCGCCGACACCAGCGTCCGGCACAGGTCGGCCACCCGCTCGTCGCCCCGGCCGCCCCGCCGCGACCAGCGGTAGAGCCACCACTCGCGGTCGGTGGTGTAGCGGACCGTGGGCAGGCGGTCGGAGAGCGGCTCGCCGCCGGGCACCGCGCAGCCGACCGCGTAGTCGCCGTACCGGACGCCGAGATCGGCCAGCCGAAGCCAGAGCAGCCAGTCCCAGCGTTCCAGGCGGACCGGCTCGTCGGTGGGGAACCCGGACCCGGTCGGCGGCAGCCCACCGGCCGCCACCGTCACCGACCGCCAGGCGTGCCGCCGCGCCCAGTCCACCAGCCGCCGGACGCGCGGCTCGGCCAGCCGGACGTCCGCGGGGCAGCAGACGTCCCCGGCGTCGACGAGGAGTTCGCACTGCTCGGGCACGAGCCGGGTGAGCCGCCAGATCCGTTCCGCCGAGGCCGTCGCGGCGTCCGGGCCATACCGGTCGCTGCGGGCCCGCAGCCGCACCACCAACCGCCCGGCGTACGCCCGGGCCGCCACGCCGTGCGCGGCCAGCCGCACGTCGCTGTCCGCGAGCCCGGCCACCGGCACCAGCGGCACGTTCCACCGGGCCAGCTCGGCGTCCGGTCCGTCGGGCAGGGCGGTGACGTCGACCGCCGGCAACAGCCCGGGCGGGAGCCGCGTGAACGCCTCCGCGAGGGCGCGGTCCACGATGGACACGTCGAGGACCGGGGCGACCAGGGCGGCCGTGGCGCTGTCGAGGTGGCGGAGCGCCTCCAGTTCGCCGCGGTGGCAGGCGAGGATGGGGTGGTAGACCGGTTCCGCCGCCCGGCCCCCGTGGGCGGGCACCATACCTCAATGTAGCGACACATCGGCCCTCGTCACAGGGCTTGCGGCAAATGCCGGGCGTCCGGCCGGGGGGCGCTCGTACGATCCCCGGATGCCCGACGCGCCCTTTCGCTACCGATCGTCCGAAGAAGACAGCGCCCGCTGGGCCGGATTCCCGTTCCGCGACGGCGACATCGTCATCAGCACCCGGTCCAAGAGCGGCACCACCTGGATGCAGATGATCTGTGCCCTGCTGGTGTTCGGCACGCCCGACCTGCCGGCCCCGCTGTCGCGGCTCTCACCCTGGCTGGACTGGCTGGCCGAGCCCCGCGCCGAGGTGTACGCCCGGCTCGCCGCCCAGCGGCACCGCCGGTTCGTCAAGACCCACACGCCGCTCGACGGGGTGCCGCTGGACGGCCGGGCGCACTACGTGGTGGTGGCCCGGCACCCGCTGGACATGGCGGTGTCGCTCTGGCACCAGAGCGGCAACCTGGACCGGGCGCGGCTGGCGGAGCTGACCGGCCGGCCCGCCCCGGCGGGGCCGCCCGCCCCGCGTACCCCGTTGGTGGAGTCGTTGCGGCGGTGGGTGGACCGCGAGGTCGACCCGCGCGCGGAGCTGGACTCGCTCCAGGGGGTGTGGTGGCACCTGGGCGACGCCTGGCGGCGTCGCGACCGGCCCAACGTGACCCTCGTGCACTACGACGACCTGGTGGCCGACCTGGCGGGGCAGATGCGCGCGCTGGCCGGCCGGCTCGGCGTCGAGGTGGCACAGCCGCGCTGGCCGGAGCTGGTCGAGGCGGCCACCTTCGACCGGATGCGCGAGCGGGCGGACCTGCTGGTCCCGGATCCGGCGGGGGTGCTGAGGAACCGGCACGCGTTCTTCCGGCGCGGCCGTTCGGGGCAGGGGCGGGAACTGCTCGACGCGGCGACGCTGGCCCGCTACCGGGCGCGGAGCGCCGCCCTCGCCCCGCCGGACCTGCTGGCCTGGCTGCACCGCGACGGCTGACCGGGCCGGGCGGCCACGCGGGCGGCGGGAGTCCGTGATTGGACAGAGTCTGCCCAGCTCAGGGTTATGATCAAATAGCCGGCTGTCCATGATTGGACAGTCGGCGGGGATGGCTGGCCGGCGGGTGGCGGGGCTACCGTTCTACTCGTAAAAGGTATTGATCAGCGTGAAACCTTACTTTCTGTGCTGATCACTACTTTTCACTACATCCCTCTATTTGGCCGTCCGCCGCCCGGGCGGCCGCGAAGGAGTCATCATGTCCGAGTCCAAGAAGACCGCCGACCAGCCCGCCGCCAGCCCCGAGACCCTCGCCGAGGTGGCCGCGCTGTCCGTCCCCGCCACGCTGTACGGGATGCCCCCGACAGCGCAGATCTTCTTCGCGGTGGTCGACGCCAACGGGACGCTGATCCGGGGCTTCGGCACGGTTTCGGCGACCCGCCTCGGCGTCGGGACCTACCAGGTCGTCTTCTCCCACGACCTGACCCGGTCCGCGTACCTCGGGACCATCGGCCTGCCCGGCAGCGTCGGCGCCTCGCCCAGCGGCGAGATCGCCGTCGTCGGCCGCGCCGGCGTGCCCAACGGGGTGTTCGTGCAGACGTTCACCTCGGCGGGGGCGCCCGCCGACCGGGCGTTCCACCTCGCCATCGCGTCCTGACGCGCCCGCACCGGCGTCCCGTGCGCCGCTGCACCCCGGCCCCCGTCGCAGCCCGCGGCGGGGGCCGTCCGCCGCCCGCCCCGCGCACCGGTCGCCGGCCCCGGACAGGAGCGCACGGCGCCGCTGCGACCCGGGGGTCGTAACGTCGCCGCGCTCCGGCCGTCTCCCGCCACCGCAGCCGTACGGCGGTACGCCGGCGGGGACCTGGCTCGACCGGGCGGGTGCGCCGGTCGAGGTGTCGATGCCCGGTCCGCCCGGGTCCAAACCTCGGATCAGTGGGAAATCGCACCATCCGTCGTTCCCGGCGTGACGCGCGGCGGGACCGGGTATGTGCGGGCCATGGAGCATTTCACGATCGCGACAGTCGCCGAGAAGAGCCCGGACTTCCGCCGCGTGCTGTGGACCGGTGACCACACCCAACTGGTGATCATGACGATCCCGCCGGGCGGTGAGATCGGCGAGGAGGTCCACGAGGGCATCGACCAGATCCTCACCTTCGTCAGCGGCACCGGGGAGGCCCGGGTCGCCGGCGAGACGAAGGAGGTCGCCCAGGGCGACCTGGTGGTGGTGCCCGCCGGCACCAAGCACAACTTCGTCAACACCGGCCCCAACCCGCTGGTGCTCTACACCGTCTACGGCCCGCCCGAGCACGCCGACCAGGCCGTCCACCACACCAAGGCGGAGGCCGACGCGGCGGAGGCGGCCGGCGAGGACGAGCCGCCCACCGCCTGAGGCCGGCGGGCGCGCGGCCCGGGCCCGCCCGCCCGCGCGGCGGCCCGGGGCACGCCGCCGTGGGCTGCCGCCCGGGGCACGCCGCCCGGGGCACGCCGCCCGGTCGAGGCCGGCTGCCTGGTCGGGGGCCGGCTGTCTGACCGGGGCCGCTGTCTGATCGGGGCCGGCGCGGGTACCCCGGGCGGGTGGACCAGCCGCCCATCTCCGACTACGCGTTCCTGTCCGACTGCCGCTCCGGCGCGCTGGTGGGCCGGGACGGCTCGATCGACTGGTGGTGCCCGGACCGGTTCGACGGGGCCGCCGTCCTCGGCCGGGTGCTCGACCCGGCGGCCGGGCACTGGCGGCTCGCCCCGCTCGCGCCGTCGCGGGTCGAGCGGGCGTACCGGCCGGACACCCTGGTGCTGCGCACCGTCCACCACACGCCCGCCGGCAGCGTCGCGGTCACCGACGCGCTCGCCGCCGAGTCCGGCGCGCGCGGTCACGAGCTGGGCATGAATTCCCCGGCCGTGCTGCTGCGGGTCGTCGAGGGGCTCACCGGCCGGGTCCGGATGGGCCTGGACCTCGCGCCCCGGCCGGAGCACGGCCTGCTCACGCCGTACCTGCACGAGCAGGCCGACGGCAGCGTGCTGGCCGCCGCCGGCCCCGCGGTGCTGGTGCTGGCCGGCACCGGGCCCGCCCTGCGCGCGGACCGCGACCGGGTCCGGCAGGAGTTCACGGTCGCGGCCGGTGAGACCGTCGGCTTCACCCTCGCGTACGCCCCGGCGTACGGCGGCCCGCCGGTGCGCCTCGACCCGGTCGCCGCGCTCACCGACACCACCCGGGCGTGGCAGGCGTTCCGCGAGTCCCACCACTACGAGGGGGAGTACGTCCCGCAGGTGCGGCACAGCGCGGTGGTGCTCACCGGCCTCACGTACGCCCGCAGCGGCGCGGTCGCCGCGGCCCTGACCACGTCGCTGCCGGAACGCCTCGGCGGCGACCGCAACTACGACTACCGGTTCTCCTGGCTGCGCGACTTCGCCTCGACGATGCGCGCCCTCTGGGTGGCGGCCTGCCCGGAGGAGGCGTCCCGGCTGTTCGCCTGGGCGGCCCGCTCGATCGGCCGCATCGGCGACGCGCCGGTGCCCGTGCTGTTCGGGCTGGAGGGGGAGCGGGACCTCTCCGAGCACGACTGCCCCCACCTGCGGGGATACGCCGACAGCCGGCCCGTCCGCCTCGGCAACGACGCCTGGCGGCAGCGGCAGCTCGACGTGCCGGGCGAGGTGATCTCGGCGGTCTGGCGGCTGCACGAGCAGCTCGGCGACACGCTCGCCGACGAGCTGGCGGAGATGGTGGTCGGCCTCGCCGACCAGGTGGCCGCGACGTGGCGGCTGCCCGACCGGGGGATGTGGGAGACCCGGGACGCCGACCGGCACTACCTGTCGTCAAAGGTGCTCTGCTGGGTGGCGCTGAACCGGGCGGTGGCGCTGGCCCCGCAGCTCGGCGGGCGGGCCGATCCGCGCCGCTGGGCGGCGACCCGCGACGAGATCCGCGCGGCTGTGCTCCGGGAGGGCTGGAACGACCGGGTCGGCGCGTACACGGGGGCCTTCGGCTCGCCGGAGCTGGACGCCTCGGCGCTGCTGCTGCCCCTGGTGCGCTTCGCCGACGCGACCGAGCCCCGGATGCGCGCCACCATCGAGGCGGTCGAGCGCGAGCTGGGCGCCGGCGACGGCCTGGTGCGGCGCTGGTCCACGGACCCCGCCGGCTTCCTGCTGTGCTCGTTCTGGCTGGTGGAGTGCCGGGTGCTGACCGGCGAGCGGGACCGGGCCCGGCGGCTGTTCGAACGGCTCCTCGGGCACGCCAACGACGTGGGGCTGCTGCCCGAGCAGATCGACCCGGGCAGCGGCCTCCACCTCGGCAACACGCCGCAGGCGCTGTCGCACATCGGGCTGGTCAACGCCGCGTGGCGGCTGACCGACCCGACGACGAGCTGACCCGCCGCGCCCGGCGGGTCGGCCGCCCGGCTGCGGCGTGTTAGGAAGGGGCCCTTCCTCTACCGAAAGCGTTAACAAGGGGCCCTTCCTTGCACCACGGTCGCGCCCGGTCCTCCCCGGCGGCGAAGGCGCGCACAATCGGCGCGCAGCCGGTCGACTGCACGGCGACCAGCCGGGGCGGCCGGTCGGTGAGCCAGCCCAGCCCGTGCAGCTCCTGCATGGCCTTGTGGATGCCGATCAGCCCCACCCCGCCGCCCGTCGGGTAGACGATCACGTCCGGCACCTGCCAGCCGAGCTGCTCGACGATCTCGTACCCCATGGTCTTCCTGCCCTCCAGCCGGTAGGGCTCGCGCAGCGTGCCGGCGTCGAAGACCGCGCCGCCGGCCGCCGCCACGAGCGCGGCCACGTGCCGCCCGGCGTCGCCGATCAGCCCGTCGACCAGCCGCAGGTCGCCCCCGGCGGCCAGCACCTCCCGTCGGCAGATGGCCGGCGCGTCCACCGGCATCACGACGGTCGCGGCGAGACCGGCACGGGCGGCGTACGTCGCCCAGGCCGCGCCCGCGTTGCCGTTGGTCGGCAGGGCGATCCGCCGGACGCCCAGCTCCCGGGCCCGGCTCACGCCGACCGCCGCGCCGCGCGCCTTGAACGACCCCGTCGGGGTGAGCCCCTCGTCCTTGACGATCAGGTCGGGGATGCCGATCCGGGCCCCGTACGCCGGGGCGCGCAGCAGCGGCGTCCAGCCCTCGCCCAGCGTGGTGACGTGCCGGGGGTCGGCCACGGCAGCAGCTTCCGGTAGCGCCACAGGTCGGCCGGGCGCAGCGCGAGCCGCTCCGGGGTGACCGCGGCGGCCACGGCCGCGAGGTCGTGGCGGGCCAGCAGGGGTGACCCGCAGGCGCACAGGTTCTGCGGCTCCGCGGCCGGGTACGCCCGCCCGCAGCGCGGGCACTCCAGGTGCGTCAGGTACACGGTGCGTCCTCCCGCCCTCGGCTCGGAGCTCTCAGGTCACGCCGGTGGTCGTGGCCGCGCCGGCGCGGAGGTGGAGGGCGGCGGTGCTCCGCCAGGCGGTCGGCCACCCCCGCATTCTGCGCCGAACCGGGCGGTCGCGCAGGCGGGCGCCGTGCGTGCCGCGGCGGGCATGGCCGGCGCGATCAGGGGTACGACAGCGGCCATGGACACTCTCGACCAGCCCACCGTGCTGCTCCCCGGCGACGTGCGGATGCCGCTGCTCGGCTTCGGCACCTGGCAGGCCACCGGCGAGGCCGGGCACGCGGCGGTGCTCGCGGCCCTCGACGCCGGCTACCGGCACGTCGACACCGCCACCATGTACGGCAACGAGGCGGAGGTGGGCCGGGCGGTCCGCGACAGCGGACTGCGCCGGGAGGACGTCTTCGTCACCACGAAGCTGCCGCCCGACCGGGTGGGCCGGGAGCGCGAGACGATCGAGGCCAGCCTGCGGGCCCTCGGCCTCGACCACGTCGACCTCTGGCTGATCCACTGGCCGCCGTCGGCGGCGTCGGACAGCATCCCGGTGTGGCGGGAGCTGCTCGCCGCGCGGGACGAGGGCCTGACCCGCGCCGTCGGGGTGAGCAACTACGGCACCGGCCAGCTCGACGAGCTGATCCAGGCCACCGGGGAGGTCCCGGCGGTCAACCAGATCCGCTGGGGTCCCGCGCTGTACGACCGGCGGCGGCACGCCGAGCACCGGGACCGGGGCGTGGTGCTGGAGGGGTACAGCCCGTTCAAGTCCACCGACCTGTCCGACCCGGTGCTGACCCGGATCGCCGCCGCGCACGACGTGTCGCCGGCCCAGGTGGTGCTGCGCTGGCACGTCGACCACGGGATCGTGGTGATCCCGAAGTCGGTCACCCCGGAGCGGATCCGCGCCAACGCCGACATCTGGGGCTTCTCGCTGACCGCCGAGGAGATGCACGACATCGACGCCCTCGGCGGCTGACGTCCACGCGGGGTGGGGGCGGCACACGGCGCGGGGGCGGCCCGGAACCGGGCCGCCCCCGCGCCTGCGGTGGTGGTCAGGAGCGGGTGCAGGTCATGCCGTTGAGGGTGAAGCTGCTCGGCGACGAGTACGCGCCGCTCAGCGTGCCCTGGTAGCCGAAGCTGGCCGTGCCGCCCGGGGCGAGCGTGCCGTTGTGGCTGATGTTGCGCGCCGTCACGGCCGAGCCGCTCTGGGACACGGTGGCGTTCCACGAGCCGGTGATCTGCTGGCCGCCCGGCAGGTTGTAGTTCAGCGTCCAGCCGTTGAGCGTCGCCGTGCCCGTGTTGGTGATCTGCACGTCGGCGGTGAAGCCGTTGTTCCACGAGTTGGCCGTGTACTTCACCGCGCAGGCGCCGGTGCCCGGGGGCGGGGTCGGGTTGGTGGTGGGCGGGGTGCCGCCGGTGTTGACGCTCTGCGAGAAGTTCGTCACGGCCAGCCCGGCGCCGCCCTGCCAGGGCTCGAAGCCGGCCTGGATGCTGGTCAGGTACCAGGAGTTGGTGATCGCCCCGCGGTTGCGGGTGTCGTTGATGAAGTGCAGCACGTCGAAGCTCAGGCTGGGGATCGCCGACGACGCGACGTAGGAGATCACGTTGTTGCCGCCGTTGTTGCCGCGCCAGACCTCCCAGTTGCGGCCGGCGATGTTGGCGTTGCCCACCGGGGAGCCGATCGGCTGGATCGGGCCCTGCCGGTTGAGCCAGATCATGATCTCCATCTGGTTCACCCCGTCCCGCTTGGGACTCGGGTCGAGCCAGATGTCGTACGAGGCGTTGTAGATGGCCCCGCTGACGTAGCGGTAGTTGATGCTGCCGGGGGCGCTGCTGATCTGGCTGACCTGCACCGGCAGGTTGGTCCCCGGCGAGCAGTTCGTGTAGTGGCAGCCGACGAAGATCGACGGGTACGCGGTCGGCGCGCCGTTGGTCGGGCTGCTGCCGTTGAGGGTGGTGATCTCGAAGCCCGTGCTGGTGGCGTTGATGCACTGCTGGGCGGTGGTGCCCCAGCGGTTGTTCTGCACGACGTACTTGCCGCCGATGACCGTCGAGCCGAACTGCTCGCAGATCTGGGTGTCGGCGGAGGCGGTGCCGCCGACGGCGACGGCGACGATCGAGGCGGCCGCGAGGAGGCCGGCGGCCGCGAGGGCGCGGAGTGGACGTTTCATGATGCTCCTTGCTGCGACGGCGAAACGCTCGGGACGGGTCGGGGGTGCGGTGTGGTCGGGGGTGCGGGAGCGCTCCCACGCTCCGCCGACACATTTACATGTTTGAAACCGTTGCGCAAATGAAACGGTTAAGCTAGCGGGGAGTCGGCGTTCGGCCCGTCGAACGGCGGCCACGAATCCCCGGCCAGCAGCCAGCGCCCCGCGCCCACCCGTCCGGCCGCCTCGACCAGCGCGGCGGCCATCTGCGCCCGGGTCTGCGGCCCCAGCCGCGCCACCGGCGCGCAGAGCGCGATCGCCTCCGTCGCCGGCCGCCGCAGCGGCACCGCCACCGCGACCGCCGCCAGCCCCGGGTCGCACTCCTGCGCCTCCGCCGCCCAGCCCCGCTCGCGTACCGCCGCCAGCTCGGCGCGCAGCCACGCCGGTCCCGTCGCCGTGCTCGCCGTCCGGGCCGGCAGCGGCCAGCTCAGTAGCCGGTCCACCGCGTCGTCCGGCCGCTGGGCCAGCAGCGCCCGGCCCGCCGCCGTGGCGTGCGCCGGCAGCCGGCAGCCGACCGGGTGGTACGCGCGCAGCGCGTGCGGCGACTCCCGCCGGGCCAGCAGCACCACCGACCCGCCGTCGAGGCGGAACAGCTGGGCGGTCTCGGCGAACCGGGCCGTCAGGCGGTCGAGCACGCCGCCCAGCAGGCCCGTCGCGCCGTCGCGCCCCAGGTAGGCCGCACCGACCTCCAGGGCCCGCAGGCCGAGCGCGAACCGGCCGCCGCCGTCGTCCGTCTCCACCCACCCCCGCGCCAGCAGGGTGCGCAGGAGCGCGTGCAGGCTGCTCTTGGGGATGCCGAGCGCCCGGCTCAGCTCGCCCAGCGGGCGCGGGCCGCCGGCCGCCGCGAGGGCCTCCAGCACGTCGAGCGCGCGGCCGGCCGACTTCACCGCCCGGTGCGCGTCGCCCGCCGTCACCCGGAACACTTTAGCGGTCGTCGATGGATCGGCCCACCGGTGGAACGGAGTTCACCTCGCGGAACAACTTTTTCGCCCGCCCGGCCGGCCCGTGGGGCGTCCCCCGGCGATCGACGCAACCCGTCGAGGGTCGACCCGCCCGAGACGAACGGCCCTGGCGTGCGTCGATCGCACCGAGTAGTGTCTTGCCTCCAACGCGTGCCGCTACCCCCCGGAGGCGTACACCACGATGGGTGGCTCCCCCCTGCGCATCCTCGTCGTCGGCGCGGGCATCGCCGGTCTGGCCGTGGCCCGGGCACTGCGGAGGGTGGGTCTCCGGCCCGACGTCACCGAGCGCCTGCCCGCGTCGGCCCTCGTCGACACCGGCCTCTACCTGCCCGGCAACGCGGCCCGCGCCCTGCGCGGGCTCGACCTCGACGGCCCCGTGCGCCCCCTCGGGCAGGTCATCCGCCGGCAGTGCTTCCTCGACGCCGCCGGCGACCCGCTCTGCGAGGTCGACCTGGGGTCGCTCTGGGCGGACGTCGGCGAGTGCCGCGCGCTGCCCTGGTCGGAACTGCACCGGGTGCTGCTCACCGGCGCCGGCGGCGAGGTCCGCCACTGCGTCGAGGTGCGGGAGGTCGAGCTGCTGCCGGCCGCCGTCGGCATCACCTTCGCCGACGGCGCCACCGCCGAGTACGACCTGGTGATCGGCGCCGACGGCCCCCGCTCGGCCGTGCGCGCCCTGGCCGCGCTCGGCGGGGCGCCCCGCCCGGCCGGGCACGTCGTCTACCGGGGCGTCGTCCGGGGCGGCCCGCCGGTCGACGAGTGGACCGCGCTGCTCGGCCAGCAGGCCGGCTTCCTCGTCGTGCCGCTCGGGGCCGGCCGGCTCTACTGCTACGCCGACGAGGTGGGCACCGTCGCCCCCGCCGACCCCGTCGCGCGGCTGACCGAGCTGTTCGGCGCGTACGCCGGCCCGGTGCCCGAGGTCCTCGACGCGCTGGAGCAGGTGCACGTCGGCGTCACCGAGGAGGTCGAGCTGGGCCGGTGGTCCCGGGGGCGGGTGCTGCTCGTCGGCGACGCCGCGCACGCCACCGCGCCGACCCTGTCCCAGGGCACCGCCATGGCCCTGGAGGACGCCGTGGTGCTGGCCGAGTCGCTGACCTCCACCGACACCGTCGAGGAGGCCCTGGTCGCGTACGAGAGCCGCCGTCGCCCGCGTACCCAGTGGGTGCGGGACCGGACCCGGGACCGCAACCGCACCCGCGACGTGCCGCCGGCCCTGCGCGACCCGTTCCTGCGCCGGCGCGGGGCGGAGATCTTCGGCGCGCACTACGGGCTGCTGGTCAAGCCGGTGTGAGCGGGGTCGTCGGTCGCCCCGGCGCGCGCGGCGGTCGGTCGCGCCCGCGTGTCGGCCGCCCGCCGCATCGGCCCTGACGCCGACGACGGGCGCGCGGGACGGTCGGTCGCGCCGGCGCGAGCGCGCGCGAACGGGGCGTGATCGTAGCCGGCCACCCCACGCGGCACCCCCACCTGCCGGGGACTATCCTCCTTGCGGATGACGGCTCGCAGATAACCAGGGCGTGCCGAGCGGGACAACCCAGAACCGGAGGCCACTCGTGACCACCGTCGCACCCAAGCCGGTCGTGACCCGGCCCTGGCCGGTCCGAGAGCCGGTCAAGGGGTCGGCAATCGCGCGGCTGCTGCGCACCACGGACGCGAAGCAGATCGGGATCATGTACATGGTCACCGCGTTCGCGTTCTTCATGATCGGTGGCCTGATGGCGCTGATCATGCGGGCCGAGCTGGCCCGCCCGGGGCTGCAGTTCCTGTCGCCGGAGCAGTACAACCAGCTGTTCACGATGCACGGCACGATCATGCTGCTGTTCTTCGCGACGCCGATCGTGTTCGCCTTCGCGAACTACGTGGTGCCGCTGCAGATCGGCGCCCCGGACGTGTCGTTCCCCCGGCTGAACTCCTTCGCGTACTGGCTCTACCTGTTCGGCGGCACGATGGCGACCGCCGGGTTCCTCACCCCGGGCGGCGCGGCCGACTTCGGCTGGACCGCGTACACCCCGCTGAGCACCGCCGAGCACTCGCCGGGCGTCGGCGCGAACATGTGGGTCGTCGGCCTGGCCATCTCTGGTCTGGGCACCATCCTCGGCGCGGTCAACCTGATCACCACGATCCTGACCCTGCGCGCCCCCGGCATGACGATGTTCCGGATGCCGATCTTCACCTGGAACATGCTGGTCACCAGCCTGCTGGCGATCCTGATCTTCCCGCTGCTGGCCGCCGCACTCTTCGCGCTTGCCGCGGACCGGCTGCTCGGCGCGCACGTCTACGACCCGGCCACCGGCGGCCCGATGCTGTGGCAGCACCTCTTCTGGTTCTTCGGCCACCCCGAGGTGTACATCATCGCGCTGCCGTTCTTCGGCATCATCACCGAGGTCATCCCGGTCTTCTCCCGCAAGCCGATCTTCGGCTACAAGGGGCTGGTCGCCGCGACCATCGCCATCGCCGCCCTGTCGATGAGCGTCTGGGCGCACCACATGTTCTCCACCGGCCAGGTGCTGCTGCCGTTCTTCAGCTTCCTGAGCTACCTGATCGCCGTGCCGACCGGCATGAAGTTCTTCAACTGGATCGGCACGATGTGGCGGGGCCAGATCACCTTCGAGACGCCGATGCTCTTCGCCATCGGCTTCCTGGTGACCTTCCTCTTCGGCGGCCTCACCGGCGTGATCCTGGCCAGCCCGCCGCTGGACTTCCACGTGCACGACTCGTACTTCGTGGTGGCGCACTTCCACTACGTGCTGTTCGGCACCATCGTGTTCGCCGTCTTCGCCGGCATCTACTTCTGGTTCCCGAAGATGTTCGGCCGGATGCTCGACGAGCGGCTCGGCAAGATCCACTTCTGGCTGACCATGATCGGCTTCCACACCACGTTCCTGGTGCAGCACTGGCTGGGCAACGAGGGCATGCCCCGCCGGTACGTCGACTACCTGCCCGGCGACGGCTTCACCTTCCTCAACACGGTCTCCACGGTCGGCGCGTTCATCACCGGCATCTCGACCCTGCCGTTCATCTGGAACTGCTGGAAGTCGTACAAGACCGGCCCGGTGGTCGAGGTCGACGACCCGTGGGGCCACGGCAACTCGCTGGAGTGGGCGACCAGCTCGCCGCCCCCGCTGCGCAACTTCGACCGGATGCCCCGGATCCGCTCCGAGCGCCCCGCGTTCGACGCGAAGTTCCCCGAGCTGGCCGCCGGCCAGAGCCTCGCCGGCCCGCCCGAGGGCGGCTCGAAGCCGCTGACCAGCGAGTCCGACAACGGGGCCAGCTACCAGGAGGACAAGGCGGGCAACGTCGACCAGCGCTGAGCCGCCGGTCAACCCGTACGACGGGCGCCGCACCCCTCAGGGGGAGCGGCGCCCGTCGCCGTCCGGCCCTGGACCCGTCGCGCCCAGGGCCAGGACCCGCCCCCAGGCGAGAACCGACAACCCCGCTCCGGTGATCAAGAGCTTTGCGTCATCCTAGAGATCAACTTTGACGCTTTTCTCTTGATCACCGGGACGGTTGAGCGGCGCGCGGCGGGTGGAGCGTCCAGCCCGGTCAACCCAGCCCGGCCAACCCGCCCCCGTCTGCCCTGGGCCCGCTCTGCCCTGGGCCCGCTCTGCCCTGGGCCCGCTCTGCCCTGGGCCCGCTCCGTCCCGGGCAAGCTCGCTTGGTCGCTCGCCATGTCGGCGACATGGCGGGGTTGGAGGGGGTGGGATAGCGCCATGTCGCCGACATGGCGAGGCGATCAGGTGCGGGGCGGCGGTGGCGATCGGCCCGCGATCCGGCTCCCCGTGCGCCCCCGGCCCCCCGTGCGCGCCGCGCCCCGTGCGCGCCGCGCCTAGGGGGTCAACCGGTGACGCCGGTGGCGGCGGAAACGGGTGCGGCGGGAGCCGGTGACGCGGAGGCCGGTGACGCGGGAGCCGGTGACGCGGGGACCGGTGACGCGGAGGCCGGCGACGCGGGGACCGATCCGGGCGGGAGCGGGTCCGACGCGGGCGCCAGGTCGACCGGGGTCGAGGTGGTGCGGCGGCGCAGTTCGGCGGGGAGCACGGCGGCGGCGACCAGCAGCCCGATCGCGCCGGTGACCACGAAGCCCCACGGCGGGGCGGAGGCGTCGATGACCGCGCCGGCCAGCGGCGCGCCGAGGGCGATGCCGACGGTCACCGCCGAGCCGTGCAGGCCCATCGCCTCGCCCCGCACCTCGGCCGGGACGAGCCGGCTGACCGTGTCGGCCGTCGCGGCGAGCGTCGGCGCGCAGAGCATCCCGGCCGGGACGAGGGCCAGGCAGAGCAGCCACCAGTGCGCGCCGCCGAGCCCGACGGGGATGGTGCACAGGCTGAGCACGGTGACCAGGGCCAGGGGCGAGACCGGGCGGCTGACCGCGCCGTACGCGAAGCCGCCGACCAGCGACGCGACCGCCCACGCGGCGAGCACCACCCCGGTCCAGCCGACCTCGCCGCCGGCGCGCAGCACGGCGACGACCGCGACGTCGGTGCCCCCGAGCACGAGGGTCGTGGCGAGGCTCACGGCGAGGACGGCGACCATCCGGCGGGTCAGCCACTCCCGGCGGGGCACCCGTCGCCGCTGCGGGGCGGGCTCGTCGGCGGCGCGGGTCGGCGGGTCGAGCAGCCAGAGGGTGATGCCGGCGGCGACGATGCCCGCGCCGACCGCGTAGAGGGTGACCCGGGCGGACACGGCGGTGGACATCGCCACGGCGAGGGCGGGGCCGACCATGAACGACAGCTCCACCGACATCGAGTCCAGCGCGTACGCCGGGCGGCGGTGCTCGGGCGGCGCGAGCGCGGCGATGGACTGCCGGATCACCGAGAAGATCGGCAGGGCGAGCAGGCCGGCGACGAACGCGGCCGGCAACAGCACCGGGTACGGCAGCGTCGGCGCGGTGGACCAGAAGATCGCCTCGGCGACGGTGGTCAGCACGAGCACCGGGCGCAGGCCGCGCCGGTCGACGAGCCGCCCGAGCAGCGGGCCGCCGAGTGCCGCGCCGACGGTCATCGCCGCCCCGACCAGGCCGGCCGCGCCGTAGCCCCGGCCGAGGTCCAGCACCACGTGGAAGGTGATGGTCACCCCGGTCGCGGTGAGCGGGACACGGGCGAGCACGGAGACCAGCAGCAGCGACCGAAGGCCGGGCAGGGCGAGCGCCTGCCGGTAGGGCGACATGTTCACGACGGTGGGACACCTCCGCCCGACATCCTCGACCGGGGGTATGACACCCGCCAGCGGTTTACCCGCTCAGGTGGCCGTGATCACCGGCGTGCCGGTCATCGCCACCCCCGCCCCCTCCATCGCCCGGAGGGCGACGTCCAGGGTCTCGGGCGCCACGGCGGCGGTGAGGTCGAGCAGCACGGTGGTGGCGAACCCCTCCCGGGCGGCGTCCAGGGCGGTGGCCCGTACGCAGTGGTCGGTGGCGACGCCGACCACGTCGACCCGGTCGACCCCGCGGGCGCGCAGCCAGTCGGCGAGGTGCTCGCCGTCGGCGGCGTGCCCCTCGAAGCCGGAGTATGCCGCCGCGTGCTCGCCCTTGTGGAAGATCGCCTCGATCCGGCCGGTGGCCAGCTCGGGGTGGAACTCCGAGCCGGGCGTGCCGACGACGCAGTGGGCGGGCCAGGAGTCGACGTAGTCGGGCGGGTTGCCGAAGTGCGCACCCGGGTCGACGTGGTAGTCCTTCGTCGCCACCACGTGGTCCCAGCGGTCGGGCTCGGCGGCGAGCAGCCGGGAGATCCCCGCCGCGACGCCGGCGCCGCCGGCCACCGCGAGGGAGCCGCCCTCGCAGAAGTCGTTCTGCACGTCGACGATGATCAGCGCGTTCGCCATACCAGGGGTGCTCCTTCGCGGTGCGGGGCGACGGGGGTCGGGTGTCGGTCGGGTCAGCCGGCGGGGACGACGGTCACCGGGACCGCCGGGTCGCCGGCGGAGAGCTTGAGGCCCTCCCACGGGATCGAGATGAGGCACTGCCGCAGGTGTTCCCGCGACTCGTCAAGCGTCGGCGGCTCGACCGGCTCGCCGCCGGCCACGTACGTCCGCTGGAGCAGCCGGTCGTGCGGCTGCCGGTCGGGCACGCCCTGCGGCACGATGACCTCCTCGGTCGCCGTGCCGGTGGGCTTGTGCCGGCGTACCGCGACCTTCCGGCCGCCGATGGTGGCCTTGTGCTCGGAGCGCTTGACCACCGGCCGCCCGGCCACCTCGACCAGCTTGTAGACCAGCCCGGCGGTGGGCGCGCCGGAGCCGGTGACGACGGCGGTGCCCGCGCCGTACATGTCGACGGGCTCGGCGGCGAGCGCGGCGATGGCGTACTCGTCGAGGTCGCCGGAGACGATGATCTTCGTCTCGGTGGCGCCGAGCGAGTCGAGCAGTTCGCGCGACTGCTGGGCGATCACCGCGAGGTCGCCGGAGTCGATCCGGACGGCCCGCAGCTCCGGCCCGGCCACCGCGATGGCGTTGCGGATGCCCTGGCTGATGTCGTACGTGTCGACCAGCAGCGTGGTGTCCTTGCCCAGCGTGGCGACCTGCGAGGCGAACGCGGCCCGCTCGTCGTCGTGCAGCAGGGTGAACGCGTGCGCGGCGGTGCCGGCGGTCGGGATGCCGTAGCGCTGGCCGGCGGCCAGGTTGGAGGTGAACCGGAACCCGGCCAGGTAGGCCGCCCGCGCCGCGGCGACGGCCGCCTCCTCGTGGGCCCGCCGGGAGCCCATCTCGATCAGCGCGCGGCCCCGGGCGGCGGTGACCATCCGGGCGGCCGCCGCGGCGACCGCGCAGTCGTAGTTGAGCACCGACAGCACCAGCGTCTCCAGCACGACGCACTCGGCGAAGCCGCCGGAGACGGTGAGGATCGGCGAGCCGGGGAAGAACAGCTCGCCCTCGGCGTATCCGTCGATGTCGCCGGTGAAGCGGTAGCGGGCCAGCCACTCCGCGCCGGTGTCGTCGACGACGCCCGTGCGGCGCAGGAAGTCGACCTCGTCGGCGGAGAAGCGGAAGTCGCGGATCATGTCGATCAGCCGGGCGGTGCCTGCCACCACCCCGTAGCGGCGGCCGGTGGGCAGCCGACGGCTGAAGACCTCGAACACGCACGGGCGGTCGGCGGTGCCGTCGGCCAGGGCGGCGCTGACCATGGTCAGCTCGTAGTGGTCGGTCAGCAGCGCGGGGCGAAAGGTGCTCACCTGCCCAGCCTAGAGTTCACCTTCCCGGCTCGCCCCCCTGGCCCGGGAAGGGCCGCCCCTCGTCGGGGCCGGGGCGGGGCCGCCCGCCCTCGCCGCCCGGGAAGTGCCGCCCGCCGCCGTCGCCCGGAGAGTCCGAAGAACCGGGACAACCCGGAGAGCCTGGAGAGCCTGACGGCCAGCGCAGGGCGGACCGCAGCTCGGCCCGGCCGGTCACGCCGAGCTTGTGGTAGATCCGGTGCAGGTGGTTGTCCACGGTGCGGCTGGACAGGAAGAGGCGCTCGCCGATGGCGCGGCTGGTGACGCCCTCGGCGGCGAGCCGGGCGACCTCCCACTCCCGGTCGGTCAGGGCGGGCTCCCCGAGCCGCAGCGCGGGGGTGTCGACCTGGTCACACCGCCCGAGCAGCTCGCCGAGGCGCCCGTGGGCGGCGACCGCCGCGCCGGAGCGGCCGCCGCGCAGCCGGTGCACCGCCGTCGCGGCCGCCTCGGCGGCCCAGACCCGCAGGTCCAGCGCGGCGAGGCCGTCGGCGACCGCGAGCAGGTCGTCGGCCGGTCCGGCGACGGCGGCCCGGGCGTACCGGGCCAGCAGGGGCGGCAGCGGGCCGTCGACCCGTTCGCAGAGCTCGGCGAGCCGCTGGGCGACCGTCCGCCGGCCGCCGTCGGTGCAGGTCGGCCCCACGGGCGCGGCGGCGGCGTCCAGCCGCACCAGGTCGTGCAGGACGAGCAGCTCGTGGCCGGCGAGCTTGTCGTCGCGGAGCCGGTCGGCGAGGGCGGCGAGGTGCTTGGTCGCGCCGGCCTGGTCGCCGCCGGCGGCGAGCACCGCGCCCCGGGCCTGCTCCAGCCAGGGGTAGAGCACCGCCATCCCGGGGGCGTGGGTGCGGTCCGCCTCGGCCATCGCCTCGGCGGCGTGCGCGGCGTCGCCCCGCAGCGCCGCCGCCTGCGCCCGCTCGGCGTGGGCCAGGCCCGCGTACACCCGGCTGGTGGCGAGCACCGCGCACGCCTCCAGGGCCGTCTTCAGCGCGGTGCCGCTGCTGCCGCGCAGCCGCGCCGCGTACGCCCGGAGGATGCCCAGGTAGCCGGTGCCGAGCCGGAAGTCGCCCGCACCGGCCAGGTCGGCGAACTCGTCGGCCACGATGGCGTCGATGCCGGCCAGGTCGCCGGCGAGCGCGAGCCGGGTGCCCCGGGCCAGCTCCAGCGCGAGCTGGAGGTAGGGCATGTCGGCGCGCCAGCGGGCCGCCTCGGCCTGCACCTGCCCGATCGCCGCGCCGCTGCGGGCGAACTGCCCCTGGGCGGCCTGGAGGTGGGCGAGGGTGCAGCGGGCCAGCTCCCGGGCGGCCGTGCTGGCGGCCGGGCGGTCCAGCACCGCCTGGGCCAGCCGCACCGCCCGGGCCGTGTCGAGCCGGTGCAGCCGCATGATCGCCTCGAAGGCGTGCACCCGGGCCCGGCCGGCGGCGTCGGTCAGCTCCGTGCCGCGCGTCGCGATCTCGTCGACGGTGGACTCCCGGCCGAGCCCCCAGTAGCTGACCATCCCGCGGACGGTCAGCCACCGCACGCACCTCGCCTGCTCCGCCGCGTCCTGCGCGACGGAGTCGAGCATCGCGATCGCCTCCTCCGGCCGGTCGGCGAACATCAGGAGGGTGGCCAGCAGCTCCGCGGCGTCGAAGCCGCCGTCGGCGTCCAGCGCCGCCCGGGCCAGCCGGGTCGCCAGTGGTACGTCGTACCGGGCGAACGCCTGCGCGGCGGCCCCGAGCAGCAGCGCCGGGTCCTGCACGGTGCCGGAGTCGAGCCGCCAGACCGCCACCCGCAGCAGGTCGTCGCGGCGGCGCGCCCCCGCGGCCTCCAGCAGCTCGGCGAGGCGGGCCTGTAGGCGGCGGGTGCGGCTGACCGGGCACCGTCGGCGCATCATCTCGCCGTAGAGCGGGTGCGCCAGCCGCACGTCGGTGCGGCGGTCGTTGGGCTCCACCGCGATCAGCCCGCGCTCCTCGGCGGTCTCCACGTCGGCCGGCTCCACCGCCTGGTCGAGCAGGCGCAGCCCGAGCGGCTCGCCGAAGGCGACCAGCTCCAGCACCGCCCGCACCCCCGGCGTGAGCCGCCCGATGCGGGTGTCGACGAGGTCGGTGAGGCTGGGGGCCAGCGCCGGCCGCCCGGTCCACCGCCAGACGCCGTACGTGCGGGTCAGCTCGTCGGCCGGCGCGCCCATGACGAGCTCGCGCAGCAGCAGCGGGTTGCCGCCGGAGAGCCGCCACAGCCGGTCGGCGGAGCACGCGTCGACGGGGCCGCCGAGGATGGCGGCGAGCAGCCCGGCGGTGTCGGCGGGCCCCAGTGGGGCCAGCTCCACGCGGTCGACCAGGTCGTCGGTCCACAGTGCCCGGATGGGCAGCGGCAGTTGCTCGCCGTCGCGCAGCGTCCCGATCACCGTGGTGTTCTCGACGCGGGCCACCAGGTGCACCAGCGCGGCCGAGGGCGGGTCGAGCAGGTGCGCGTCGTCGACGGCCAGCACGATGCGCCGCCCGGCGGCCCGCTGCTGCAACTGGCCCACCGCCCAGCGCAGCACGCCGGCGGGGGAGAGCCCCTCCGGCGGCTCGGCGGGGAGCACCTGGACCATGCCGCCGAAGGGCAGGGCGGCGGTGGTGGCGCTGGCCGAGACCGACCAGACGGCGTGCCGGTCGGCGGGGACGGCCGCGAGCGCCTCGCGCAGCAGCCGGCTCTTGCCGACCCCGGCGGAGCCGCTGAGGAAGAGCCCGCGTTCCGTCGCCCCGGTCGCCGCGACCAGGAGACGGTCGAGCTCGGCGCGGCGGCCGACGAAGTCCCACCGACTCATCCGGGCAGCATATCGACCGCCATCCTTCCGTACGGGCACCGTCACGCGGCGAAGTTGAGTAACCTGTCGATTACCGGTGAGTATCCGACCGGCGCGGTCGAGCTGTCCCAAAGGCGTAATCTTCCCGCATCCGGGTGCCACCGCCGGATGATCCACGCGGCCGGGTCCCCCGCGGCCGCCCGCACCGGGAGGCCGCTGATGAAGCCGGGCCCTCTCCCCGGGGTCGCCGTGCCCGACGAACCGGGCGACCCCGCCGCCCCGCCGCGCCGCGCCCCGCTGCCCGCCCGATTCGGGCGCACCGAGCCGTCGGCGGGCGAGCCCCTCGCCGTGGTCGCCGCCGGTCCGGCCGGCGCCGCGCGCCGCGACGTGCTCGCCGCCCTGCTGGGGCTCGCCCCGGAGCGGCTCGCCGTACCGCCCGGGAGTTGGCTGCTGGTCGACCACGCCCGGGTGTCGACGCGGGCCGCGTACGTGCCGGGCTACCGGCAGCCGCACGCGTACGCGCCGGACGGCTCGGCTACGGGGCCGGCGCTGGCCCGGCCGCCGCGGCGGGTCGAGCTGACCGTCGCCGAGCCGCTGCTGCGGCGGTTCGCCGTGGTCGACACACCCGACACCGGGACCCTCGGCCTCGCCGGCGGGCGGCTGCTGCTCGACGCGGTCGGCCGGGCCGGGGCGCTGCTCTTCGTGATCGCCGCCGACCAGGCGTTCAGCGCCGCCGAGCTGCGCCTGCTGGCCGAGGTCGCCGCCCTGCCGGTCGAGGCCTACTTCGTCGTCACCCCGGGGCTGTCGGGCTGGGCCGCGCCGCCGGAGCTGGCCGCGTCGCCGGAGCTGGCCGCGTCGCCGGAGCTGGCCGCGTCGCCGGAGCTGGCCGCGTCGCCGGAGCTGGCCGGGCCGCCGGAGCTCGCCGGGGCGGCCGGGGCGGTGGATCCGGCCGGGGTGGCGGTTGCCGCGCACCGCGCCGCGCTGCTCGCCGCCGTGCCCGGGCTGGCCCGGGCGCGGTGGTACCCGGCCCGCCCCGACGACACCGAGGCGCTGCGCCGGGCCGTCGTGGGGTGGGCCGCCGACGAGGGACTGCGCCGGTGCAGCGCCCAGCCGCCCGAGCCGCCCGGCGCGCACGACCGGGTGCCGGTCCTGCCCGGCGCGGAGGCGACCGACTGGGCCGGTCAGCTCGAACGGCAGGCCCGCTCCTGCGCCCAGCGGATCCGGCAGGACGTCGCCCTGGAGCTGGCCGACACGCACCTGCGGGTGGTGCAGGAGATCGTCTTCGGGGTCGGGTGCGCGGGGCTGCCGCAACTGCTCGACCGGGAGCTGGAGGCGCTCTCCCTGTTCGCCACCGCCCTGTGCGACCGGGCCGTGCGGGCCATCTGCGACGACGCCGCCGAGCGGGTCCTCGGCGGACCGGTCCCCGACGGCGTACGGCGGCGGATCGCCGAGGCCGTGCGGTTCGGGCTCGACGACCACGCGGCGGGCCGGGGCCTCGACCGGGTGCTGCTGGTCACCAGCACCGCCGGGGTGGCGGAGCTGACCGGCCCCGGCGCGTCCGACGCGCTGCGCGGCTATCCGGGCGCGGAGCGCCCCGAGGTGCTCCCGCCGATCGCCGTGGGGCTCTCCGGCGGGTGCTGGCAGCGCTGGCGCGGCCCCGGCAACGACGACCCGGGCGGTGCCCGGGCCTGGGCGCAGCGGGCCCTGCGCGAGGTCGAGCTGGAGCTGACCCGGGAGGTGTCCCGGCGGGTCGAGGCGGTCCGGCTCTCGCTCGCCACGGTGCTGGCCGATGCGCTCGACCACGGCATCCTGCTCGCCTGACGGCGGGCCCGGCGCGCGGCGGCGGGGCCCGGCCGGGCCGGCCCGGTGTGCCGCTCCGGCGGCCGATCCGGGCCCGTCCGGCGTTCCGGTTCATCGCTTCCCCGCGACCGGTGGCACGATGGGGGGCATGGCGGCTCCGCAGGTTGCGCCGGTCGAGACCCCGGACACCGAAGAGGTGCCGGTCTCCGACCGGCCGTGGGTGACGATCGTGTGGGACGACCCGGTCAACCTGATGTCGTACGTGACCTGGGTCTTCCAGAAGCTGTTCGGCTACAGCCGGGAGAGGGCCGAGAAGCTCATGCTGGACGTGCACCACAAGGGGCGGGCGGTGGTCTCCAGCGGGGCCCGGGAGCGGATGGAGCACGACGCGGCGCAGCTGCACGCGTACGGGCTGTGGGCCACGGTGGAGAGGTCGTGAGCATGTTCCGTCGCCGGGGCGAGCGGTACGTCGCCACGCTGGCCGTGGACGAGGTCCGGGTGCTGCGCAAGGTGGCCTCCGAGGTGGTGGGGCTGCTCACCGAGGGCTTCGACCACACCGACCCGGTGGTCGGCCGGCTCTTCCCCGAGGTCTACCCGGACGACTCGGCGGGCACGGCGGAGTTCCGCAAGTACACCGAGGGCGACCTGAAGACCGGCAAGATCGATCAGGCCGGGGCGATCCTCGCCGCGCTGCCCGACTCCGCCGGTGGCGAGGTGCAGCTCGACGCCGAGGCGGCCGAGGCGTGGCTGCGGGCCCTCAACGACGCCCGCCTCGCGATGGGCGTCCGGCTGGAGATCAAGGACGGCACGGACCTGGGCGCGGAGCTGGACGCGGCGGTCGGCGCCGACCCGTCGTCGAGCCGGGTGTTCCAGCTTTCGGTCTACGCCTATCTCGGCTATCTCCAGGAATCCCTGCTCAACGCCATGATCGACTGACCGTGACCCGCGCCACCTCGCTGTGGGCGTCGGCGAGGGGCTAGGCTGGGCGGCGTGCTGAGCATCGACCGGTCGATCATCGACGCGATCGTCGCCCACGCGCGTCGGGACCACCCGGACGAGGCGTGCGGCGTGGTCGCCGGCCCCGCCGGCCGTGACACCCCGACCCGGCACATCCCGATGGAGAACGCCGCCCGCTCCATGACGTTCTACGAGTTCGACTCGATGGAGCACCTGCGGGTGTGGCGGGAGATGGACGACCGTGACGAGGAGCCGGTGGTGATCTACCACTCGCACACCGCCACGGAGGCCTACCCCTCCCGCACCGACGTCTCCTTCGCCGGCGAGCCGGGGGCGCACTACCTGCTCGTCTCCACCCGCGAGCCCGACACCGAGGAGATCCGGTCCTTCCGGATCGTCGACGGCGTGGTGACCGAGGAGCCGGTGGAGATCGTGGACGCCGCCGTGGACCCGCACGCCGTCCAGTCCTACATGTTCGGGCAGAGCCCGGCGACGGTCGACTACGAGTGTTCCGACCGCTGACCCAGCGGCCCCGCGACATTCCTTCTCTTCCCGTCACCGTGCAGACCGCACACCCGAACAAGGAGTACGACACCATGGCCATCGAGGTTCGCATCCCCACCATCCTGCGCACGTACACCGGCGGCGCGAAGGTCGTCGAGGGCGCCGGCGACACCCTGGGCGACCTGCTGACCGACCTGGACTCCCGGCACGGCGGCCTGCGGGCCCGCCTGGTCACCGACGCCGGCGCGCTGCACCGGTTCGTCAACGTCTACGTCAACGACGAGGACGTCCGCTTCCTCGGCGCGCTCGACGCCAAGCTCAACGACGGCGACAGCGTCACCATCCTGCCGGCCGTGGCCGGCGGCGCGTTCGGCTTCGCCGCCGCCGCGGCGATCGCCTCGCACAGCGCCTCGCACCCGGTGACCCCGCACGCCGTCGCCCGCTGAGGCGGCCGGCGATGGCGCGCTACGACAGCCTGCTGGACGCCTGCGGTGGCACGCCCCTGGTGGGGCTGCCGCGGCTGTCGCCGGTGGTGCCCGAGGGGGCGCCCCCGGTGCGGCTGTGGGCGAAGCTGGAGGACCGGAACCCGACCGGCAGCATCAAGGACCGGGCGGCCCTGTTCATGGTCCGCCGGGCGGAGTCCGACGGCAGGCTGCGCCCCGGCGACACGATCCTGGAGCCGACCAGCGGCAACACCGGCATCTCCCTGGCCATGGTGGCCAAGCTGCGGGGCTACCGGCTGGTCTGCGTCATGCCGGAGAACGTCTCGACCGAGCGGGTCCAGCTGCTCCGGATGTACGGCGCGGAGATCATTTTCTCGCCGGCCGCCGGCGGCTCGAACCAGGCCGTCGCCACCGCCAAGCAGATCTCGGCCGAGCACCCCGACTGGGTGATGCTCTACCAGTACGGCAACGAGGCGAACGCCCGGGCGCACTTCGAGACCACCGGCCCGGAGCTGCTGGAGGACCTGCCCACGATCACGCACTTCGTGGCCGGGCTGGGCACCACCGGCACGCTGATGGGCACCGGTCGCTACCTGCGGGAGAAGGTCGACGGCATCCAGATCGTCGCCGCCGAGCCGCGCTACGGCGAGCTGGTCTACGGGCTGCGCAACATCGACGAGGGCTACGTCCCGGAGCTCTACGACGCGACGGTGCTGACCCGGCGGTTCTCCGTCGGCACCCGGGACGCCGTGCTGCGCACCCGGCAGCTCGTCGAGGTGGAGGGGATCTTCGCGGGCTTCTCCACGGGTGCGATCCTGCACGCCGCCCTCGCGGTGGCGCACGAGGCGGTCCGCGACGGCCGCCGCGCCGACGTCGCGTTCGTGGTCTGCGACGGCGGCTGGAAATACCTGAGCACCGGCGCGTACGGCGGCACCCTCGCCGACGCCGAGGAGGCCCTGGAAGGGCAGCTCTGGGCGTGACGAGGGGGCCGGCGACGGGCCCGACGGGGCGCCGGCCGGGATGACGACACGGACGGGCCGTGACCGGGTGACCGGCGGCGGCCCGTCCGTCTCGCTGACCCGGAGACGGGCCGGGGGTGTCACGTTCGTGACAACTTCCAGCAGATGATTCTTGCCCCGGGGTGCGTCAGCGTAGGCTGCGCAGCGTGTCGTACGCGTCGGTAAAGATCATCGACGGAGCGGCGGCCGACGTGACGACTACGGTATGCGACAGCGGGACGACTCCATGAGACTGACCGTCCTCGGCTGTGCCGGGAGCTTTCCCGGACCCGACTCCCCGTGCTCGGCCTACCTGGTCGAGGCCGAGGGTTTCCGGCTCCTGGTCGACTTCGGCTCCGGCGCCCTCTCCACCCTCCAGCGCTACGCCGGGCTGCGTGCCCCGGACGCGATCCTCCTCACCCACCTGCACTGTGACCACATGCTCGACGCCGCCTCCTACGTGGTGGTGCGGCGCTACGCCCCGGACGGCCCGTACCCGGCCCTGCCCATGTACGCCCCCTCCGGCGCGCCGGACCGGCTCGCCCTGGCCTACGGCCAGGAGGACAGCACCGTCGAGGACGTCTACCAGTTCTACGGCCTCCAGCCCGGCACGTTCCCGATCGGCCCGTTCACCGTCACCGTCGACCGGATGAACCACCCGATCGAGACGTACGGCGTGCGGCTGGAACACGACGGCCGGGTGCTCTGCTACTCCTCCGACACGGCGCCCTGCGAGGCGCTGCTGCGGCTGGCCCAGGACGCCGACGTCTTCCTCTGCGAGGCCAGCTACCTCGACGGGGTGGAGAACCCGCCGGACCTGCACCTCACCGGCCGGGAGGCCGGCGAGGCTGCCACCAAGGCCGGCGTGGGGCGGCTGCTGCTGACCCACCTGGTCGCCGCGTGGGGCAGCGAGGCGCTCACCGTCGAGGCGGCCGGCACGACGTACGACGGTCCGCTGGAAGTGGTCCGCGCGGGCGCCTGCTACGACGTCTGACCCGGCGGGTGCAAGGAAGGGCCCCCTGTTAACGCATTCTGTTGTACAGGGGCCCCCTCCTAACCGCTGGGCCGGCGAGACCGCTGGGCCGGCCAGCGCGTCGATCCGGCGTGCGCCGACGCGAGTGCGCGGGGCGGGACCCGCGGCGGCCCCGTCCGCCGCACCGCATAGGGTGCAGGGATGGCGCGACCTGACGGGCGGCGGCCCGACCAACTCCGACCGGTGACCCTGAGCCGGGGCTGGAGCACCCACCCGGAGGGCTCCGTGCTCGTCGAGTTCGGCGGGACGCGGGTGCTGTGCACAGCGAGCGTCACGGAGGGGGTGCCCCGCTGGCGCAAGGGCTCCGGGCTCGGCTGGGTGACCGCCGAGTACGCGATGCTGCCCCGCGCCACGAACACCCGCTCCGACCGGGAGAGCGTCCGGGGCAAGGTCGGCGGGCGCACCCACGAGATCTCCCGGCTGATCGGCCGCAGCCTGCGGGCCGCCATCGACCTCAAGGCCCTGGGCGAGAACTCCGTCGTCCTCGACTGCGACGTGCTCCAGGCCGACGGCGGCACCCGCACCGCGGCCATCACCGGCGCGTACGTGGCGCTGCACGACGCGGTGACCTGGCTGGCCGCCCGCAAGGCGCTGGCCGGCAGGCCGGAGAAGGTGATGCACCGTTCCGTCGCCGCGGTCAGCGTCGGCGTGATCGCGGGCGAGGCCCGGCTGGACCTCTGCTACACCGAGGACGTGGCCGCCGAGGTCGACATGAACGTGGTCTGCACCGGGACCGGCGAGTTCGTCGAGGTGCAGGGGACGGGCGAGTCCGGCGTCTTCGCCCGCGACCAGCTCGACGCCCTGCTCGACCTGGCCGTGGCCGGCTGCGCGGAGTTGGCCGAGGCCCAGCGAAAGGCACTCGTCCCGTGAGCGCGAGGAGTGAGCTTGCGAGCCCCGCAGTCGCGAACAAAGGCGGTACGGGGTGAGCGCGAGGAGTGAGCTTGCGAGCCCCGCAGTCGCGAACAAAGGCGGTATAGCGTGAACAAGATCCTGCTCGCCACCCGTAACCGCAAGAAGCTCGTCGAGCTGCAGCGGATCCTCGACGGCGCGCTCGGCGCGCACCGGGTCGCGCTGCTCGGCCTCGACGACGTCGAGGAATACCCGGAGCTGCCGGAGACCGGCCTGACCTTCGGCGAGAACGCGCTGATCAAGGCGCGGGAGGGCTGCCGGCGCACCGGGCTGCCGACCATCGCCGACGACTCCGGTATCGCCGTGGACGCGCTGAACGGCATGCCCGGGGTGTTCAGTGCCCGCTGGTCCGGCAAGCACGGCGACGACCGGGCCAACCTGGAGCTGGTGCTGGACCAGATCGCCGACCTGCCCGACGAGCACCGGGGCGCGTCCTTCGTCTGCACGGTGGCCCTGGTGCTGCCCGGCGGCAAGGAGCACCTGGTCGACGGCCGCCAGGCCGGCCGGCTGCTGCGCGCGCCGCGCGGCGAGGGCGGCTTCGGGTACGATCCGATCTTCCTCGGCGACGGCCAGGACCGCACCAACGCGGAGCTGACCCCGCAGGAGAAGGACGCGGTCAGCCACCGGGGCAAGGCGCTGCGCGAGCTGGCGAAGCTGGTCGCGAAGGTGCTGCCGCCGGCGGCCTGACGGCGGGGCGGGCGGCGGTCGGCCGGGTGGCGACGTGCCTGGTGTGCTGACGGGGTTCGCCGTCATCGGCGCCGTCATCGGCGTCGGCTACCTGGTGGGCCGCCTCGGCGTGCTCGGGCCGGGGGCGTCCACGGTGCTGTCCCGGGTGGCGTTCTTCGTCGCGACCCCGGCGCTGCTGTTCGACACGGTCGCCCACGCCGACCTGCGCGAGGTCTTCTCGGCCGCCCTGGTCGTCACGGTTGCGGGCACCACCGTCGTGGCGGCGGTGTTCGTGCTGGTCGCGCGGCTGCTGTGGCGGCGTCCGGCGGCGGAGGCCACGATCGGGGCGCTCACGTCGTCGTACGTGAACGCGGCGAACATCGGCATCCCCGTCGCCGTCTACGTCCTCGGCGACGCGTCGTTCATCGCGCCGGTCATCATGTTCCAGCTCGTCGTGATGGCACCGGTCGCCTTCGCCGTGCTGGACACGGCGGTCGGCGGGCGGCGCTCGGTGGCCCGGTCGGTGGTCGCGCCGCTGGCCAATCCGGTCACGGTGGGCTGCGCCCTGGGCCTGGCCGTCAACCTGACCGGCTGGCTGCCGCCGGAGCCCGTGCTGCGGCCGGTGGAGCTGGTCGCGGCGATGGCCGTGCCCGCCGCCCTGCTGTCGTACGGGCTGTCGCTGCACGGCGCGCCCCGGCCCGGCTCCGGGGACACCGGGCGGGACGTGTGGCTGGCCGTCGCGCTGAAGACCCTGGCCCAGCCCGTCGTCGCGTACCTCGTGGCGCGGCACGCGCTGGGGTTGCCGCAGCCGACGGTGCTGGCCTGCACGGTCACGGCCGCGTTGCCGACCGCGCAGAACGTCTTCGTCTACGCGGTCCGCTACGACCGGGGCGTGGTGCTGGCCCGGGACGCGGTGCTGCTGTCCACCGTGGCGGCGGTGCCGGTGCTGATCGGCGTGGCGGTGCTCGGGAGCTGAGGCGGCGCGGCGCGAGGCCGGCCGGGCCGGGCAGGACGGCACGGCCGGGCGGGGACACGGCCGGGGAGGGCGGGACGGCGCGGCCAGGCGGGCCGGGCCGGCGACGCTCAGCCCAGCGGGCCGATCTCCCGCTCGATCGCCGCCCGCAGCTCCGGCCCGGCCACCACGGCGCGGGCGGCCTCCATCAGCGGGGCGAGGAAGATGTCCGGCCCCGGCTGGCCGGCGGCCCCGCCGAGCGCCGCGAGGGCGGCCCGCCCGGCCGGGGACGGCGTGAGCGGGGCGCGGAGCTGGAGGCCCCGCACGGCGGCCAGCAGCTCCACGGCGAGCAGGCTGGTCAGGTTGTCCAGCACGGTGCGCAGCTTCTTGGTGGCCGCCCAGCCCATCGACACGTGGTCCTCCTGCATGCCGCTGGTCGGCAGCGAGTCCACCGAGGCGGGCGCGGCGAGCCGGCGGTTCTCGGCGACGATCCCGGCGGCCGTGTACTGGGCGATCATCAGCCCCGAGTTGACCCCGGCGTCGGGGGAGAGGAACGCCGGCAGGTCCCGGTTGCGGGTGACGTCGAGCAGCCGGTCGACCCGCCGCTCGGCGATCGCCCCGACCTCGGCGGCGGCGATGGCCAGGAAGTCGGCGGCGAAGCCGAGCGGCGCGCCGTGGAAGTTGCCGGTCGACTCGACCCGCCCGTCGGGCAGCACGACGGGGTTGTCCACCACGGACACCAGCTCCCGGTCGGCCACCGCGCGCACGAAGTCCAGGGTGTCGCGGGCCGCCCCGGCGACCTGCGGCGCGCAGCGCATCGAGTACGCGTCCTGCACGGCGTGCGCCAGGTCGTCGCGGTGCGAGTCCATCACGGCGGAGTCCTGGAGCAGCCGGTGGATGTTCGCGGCCGACACGGACTGGCCGGGGTGCGGCCGGATCGCGTGCAGCTCCGGCAGGAACGGCCGCTCGGAGCCGAGCATCGCCTCGATGGCCAGCGCGGCCGTCACGTCGGCCAGGGTGAACAGGTGGGCCGCGTCGCGGATCGCCAGCAGCAGCATGCCGAGCATGCCGTCGGTGCCGTTGATCAGCGCGAGCCCCTCCTTCGCGGCGAGCTCGACCGGGGCCAGCCCGGCCGCGTCCAGCGCGTCGGCGGCGGGCAGCCGTTCGCCGGCCGGGCCGAGCACCCAGCCCTCGCCGAGCAGCACCAGCGCGCAGTGCGCGAGCGGGGCCAGGTCACCGGACGCGCCGAGCGAGCCGTGCTCCGGCACCCACGGGGTGACGTCGGCGTTGAGCAGGTCGACCAGCGCCTGCGCGACCAGCGGGCGGACCCCGGAGCGGCCCAGCGCCAGCGAGCGTACCCGCAGCAGCATCATCGCCCGGACCACCTCGCGGGGCATCGGCGCGCCCACCCCGGCGGCGTGAGAGCGGATCAGCGCGTGCTGCAACTCGGCCCGCCGATCGGGCGCGACGAACGTGTTGGCCAGCGCCCCGAACCCGGTGGAGACGCCGTAGACGGGGCGGCCGGCGGCCTCGATGCCGTCCACGATGGACCGGCTGGTGGCCATCGCCGCCACGGTGGACGGGTCGAGGACGACCTGCGCGCCGCCGCGCGCCACGGCGAGCACGTCGGCGGGGGAGATCCCGGTGGGCTGGACGGTCACGATCGACATTGCGGCACTCCGTTGTGCAGGACCTGGCGGATCAGGGGGACACCGGGCCGGTAGGCCAGGTGCAGGTGGGACGGGGCGTCGAGGACGATCAGGTCGGCCCGCGCGCCGGGCCGCAGCACCCCGACGTCGTCGCGGCGCAGCGCCCGCGCGCCCCCGGCGGTCGCGGCCCACACGGCCTCCGCCGGGGTCATCCGCATCTCGCGTACGGCGAGCGCGACGCAGAACGGCATCGACGAGGTGTACGACGACCCGGGGTTGCAGTCCGTCGCCAGCGCCACGGTCACGCCCGCGTCGAGCAGCCGCCGCGCGTCCGGGTACGGCGACCGGGTGGAGAACTCCGCCCCCGGCAGCAGGGTGGCCACCGTCGGCGAGCCGGCGAGCGCGTCGACGTCGGCGTCGGACAGGTGGGTGCAGTGGTCGACGCTGGCCGCGCCCAGCTCCACGCCGAGCTGCACCCCCGGGCCGGGGCCGAGCTGGTTGGCGTGCAGCCGCACTCCCAGCCCTGCGGCCTGCCCGACGGTGAGGATCGCCCGCGCGTGGTCGGCGTCGAACGCGCCCCGCTCACAGAACACGTCGACCCAGCGGGCGTACGGCGCGGCGGCGGCGAGCATCGGCCCGCAGACCAGGCCCACGTAGTCGTCGGGGCGGCCGGCGTACTCGGCGGGGACGACGTGCGCGCCGAGGAACGTCGTCTCGGCGGTCACCTCGGCGGCGATCCGCAGCGAGCGGGCCTCGTCGGCGACGGTGAGGCCGTACCCGCTCTTGGTCTCGATCGTGGTGGTGCCCTGCCGCAGCGCCTCGCCGACCAGCCGGCGCACGGTGGCCCGCAGTTGGCCGTCGGAGGCGGCGCGGGTCGCGCCGACCGTGGTGCGGATGCCCCCGCCCGTGTACGGCTCGCCTGCCATCCGGGCGGCGAACTCGGCGGCCCGGTCCCCGGCGAAGACCAGGTGGGCGTGGCTGTCCACGAAGCCCGGCAGGACCGCGCCGCCCCGCGCGTCGACGCGGCGGTCGGCAGCGGGCGCGTAGCGCGCCGGACCGACCCAGGCGATCCGGCCGTCCTCGATCAGCACGGCGGCGTCGCGGCGCAGGCCGAGCGGGCCGCCGTCGCCGGTGCCGGCCACGTTGGTGACCAGCTCGCCGATGTCGTCGACCAGCAGGCTGCCGATCACCGGGTCACCGCCCCGATAGCGGCGCGCAGCTCGGCCGGCACGTCCACGGTCAGGTGCCGCCCGTCGGCGACCACCTGCCGGCCGTCGACGACCACCGAGGCGACGTCGGCGGCGGTCGCCGCGAAGAACGCGCCGCCCGGCGGCACCCCGGCGGTGCGGGCGCTGTCCAGGCGCACGGTCACCAGGTCGGCGCGGGCCCCGACGGCGAGCCGGCCGGCGTCGGCCCAGCCCAGTGCGGCGTGCCCGGCGGCGGTCGCGGCGGCCAGCAGCTCCGCCGGGGCGAAGTGCCCCCGGCGGCGGGTGCGCAGCCGCTCGTCCAGCTCCACCGCCCGCGCCTCCTCGAACGGGTCGACGACGGCGTGGCTGTCGCTGCCCAGGCTCAGGGCGACGCCCGCGTCGGCGAGCCGCCGCGCCGGCCCGATCCCGTCGGCCAGGTCCCGCTCGGTGGTGGGGCAGAGGCAGACCCCGGCGCGGGCCCCGCCCAGCAGCGTCACGTCGGCGCTGGTCAGGTGGGTGGCGTGCACGGCGGTCGTGGCCGGGGTGAGCGCCCCCCGGTCGGCCAGCAGCCGGGTCGGCGTGCAGCCGTACGCGGCCCGGCAGGCGTCGTTCTCGGCCGGCTGCTCGGACAGGTGCACGTGCAGCGGCACCCCCGCGTTGCGGGCGGCGAAGGGGGCGATCTGGTCGGCCGGCACCGCCCGCACCGAGTGCAGCGCCGCCCCGATCCGGGCGTGCGGCTGGCCTCGTTGCACGGCGGTCAGCCGGTCGTGCCGGTCGGACCACCCGTCGACGTCGCCGTCGCCGAAGCGCCGCTGCGGCCCGGCGAGCGGCGCGCCGCCGACGGTGGCGGTCAGGTAGAGCGTGTCGAGCAGGGTGAGCCGGATGCCGGCCTGGGCGGCGGCCTCGATCAGGGCCGCGCCCATCGCGTTCGGGTCGGCGTAGCCGGTGCCGTCGGGGCCGTGGTGCAGGTAGTGGAACTCGCCGACGCAGGTGATCCCGGCGAGGGCCATCTCGGCGTACGCGGCGCGGGCCAGGGCCAGGTAGCCGTCCGGGTCGAGGCGGGCGGCCACCTCGTACATCCGGTCGCGCCAGCTCCAGAAGTCGCCCCGCCCGCCCTGTTGGCCCGGCCCGCCGTCCGCGCCCTGGGTGCGCCCGCGCAGGGCGCGGTGGAACGCGTGCGAGTGGGCGTTGGCGAGGCCGGGCAGGGTGAGCCCGGGCAGCCGTACGGCGTCGGCCAGCACCTCGACCCCGGCGGTGGGCGCGCCGTCGGCCGACAGCGGGGCGACGGCGGTGATCCGGCCGCCGTCGGCCTCGATCAGCACGTCGGCGGTGGGCTCGGGCTGGTCGGGCAGCCACGCGTGCTCGGCGAGCCAACGGGTGGCGGTCATCGTCGCGGCTCCCCGGTCATCGGCACGTCAGCTCCGTCAGCACCCGGGCCAGGGCGGCCACCCCGGCGGCGCAGTCGGCGTCGGTGGCCGCCTCGGCGGGGGAGTGCGACACCCCGGTCGGGTTGCGCACGAACAGCATCGCCGTGGGCAGCCGCCCGGCGAGGACCCCCGCGTCGTGGCCCGCCCCGGTGGGCAGCACCGGCGCGTCGAGCAGCGCCGCGAGCCGCCGGCCGAGGTCGCCGTCGAAGCCGACCAGCGGCGTCGCCGACTCCTCGGTCACGGTGACCTCCGTGCCGTCGCGCCCGGCCCGCTCGGTCGCCTTGGCGCGGACCGCCTCGACCAGGCCGGCGACGGTCTCCGGGTCGGCGGCGCGGGCGTCCAGCCAGCCGGTCACCCGCGCCGGGATCGCGTTGGTGGCGTTCGGCTCGACCCGGACCCGGCCCACCGTGGCGTGCGCGCCGCGCAGCCGGGCCTCCTTGTTGGCCGCGAGCACCGTGAACGCGTACGTGAGCATGGGGTCGCGGCGGTCGGCCATCCGGGTCGTACCGGCGTGGTTGCCCTCGCCGTGGAAGTCGAAGCGCCAGCGGCCGTGCGGCCAGATGGCGCTGGCGACCGCGACGGGCGCGCCCTGGTCGACCAGCGCGCGGCCCTGCTCGACGTGCAGCTCCACGAAGCACGACCAGCCGGCGAGCAGGTCGGGGCGGGGGCCCGCCGGCCGGTCGCCCAGCGCCTCGGCCAGGCTCACCCCGTCGGCGTCGCGCAGCCCGGCCGCGTGGTCGGCGTCGAGCGCGCCGGTGAGCAGCCTCGACCCCAGGCAGGGTACGCCGAACCGGGCCCCCTCCTCCTCGGCGAACGCGGCCACCACGAGGGGCCGGGACGGGGTGACGCCGGCGGCGCGCAGCTCGTCCACGGCGAGGAACGCGCTGACGATGCCGAGCGGCCCGTCGTACGCGCCGCCGTGCGGCACCGAGTCGAAGTGGCTGCCGGTCAGCACCGCCTGCGGCGCGTCGGGCTCGCCCCAGCGGGCGAAGAGGTTGCCGTTGCCGTCGACGGTCACCGGCATGGCCCGACGCTCGGCCTGCGCCCGGAACCAGTCGCGCAGGGCCAGCTCGGGGTCGGTGAACGCGTACCGCAGGTAGCCGCCGCTGCCGGCGTCGCGCCCGATCGGCGCGATCTGATCCCACAGCTCGCGGAACCGCCGCTGGCTGCTGTGGTCGTTGTTAGGAAGGGGCCCTTCACCTGCAGAATGCGTTAACAAGGGGCCCCTCCTTGCACCTCGGCCATCGGGACGCGGACGCCGGTGCGGGCGGCGACCTCGCGGGCGGCGTCGTAGCCGGCGTCGACGTGCCGGATGACGCCCATCGCCGGGTCGTTGGTGAGCACCCGCTCGATCTTCTGCCCGGCCAGCGGGGTGCCGTCGGCGACGCAGACCTGACCGGCGTGGATGGACCGGCCGATGCCGACCCCGCCGCCGTGGTGGATGGACACCCAGGACGCCCCGCTGGCCGTGTTGACCAGCGCGTTGAGCAGCGGCCAGTCGGCGATCGCGTCGGAGCCGTCGGCCATTGCCTCGGTCTCCCGGTAGGGGCTGGCGACGCTGCCGCAGTCGAGGTGGTCGCGGCCGATCACCACCGGCGCGGAGAGCTCGCCGGAGGCGACCATCTCGTTGAACCGCACCCCGGCGCGGTCGCGCTCGCCGTAGCCGAGCCAGCAGATCCGCGCCGGCAGGCCCTGGAACGCGACCCGCTCGCCGGCCAGCCGGATCCACCGGGCCAGCGACTCGTTCTCGGGGAACAGGTCGAGGATCGCCCGGTCGGTGGCGGCGATGTCGGCCGGGTCGCCGGAGAGCGCCGCCCAGCGGAACGGGCCCTTGCCCTCGCAGAACAGCGGCCGGATGTACGCCGGCACGAAGCCGGGGAAGTCGAACGCCCGCTCGTACCCGCCGAGGCGCGCCTCGCCCCGGAGCGAGTTGCCGTAGTCGAAGACCTCCGCGCCGGCGTCGAGGAAGCCGACCATCGCCTCGACGTGCCTCGCCATCGACTCCCGCGCCCGGTCGGTGAACTCGGCCGGCTTCGCCTTCGCGTAGTCGGGCGCGTCGGCCGGCTCCACCCCCTCCGGCACGTACGACAGCGGGTCGTGCGCGCTGGTCTGGTCGGTGACGACGTCGATCGGCACGCCCCGGCGCAGCAGCTCGGGGAAGACCGTGGCCGCGTTGCCGACGACGCCGACCGACAGCGCCCGGCGGTCCCGCTTCGCGGCGAGCACCCGCTCGACGGCGTCGTCGAGGGAGTCGGCGACCTCGTCGAGGTAACGGTCGCGCACCCGGCGGTCCAGCCGGGACCGGTCGACGTCGACGATCAGGCACGCGCCGCCGTTCATGGTGACCGCGAGGGGCTGCGCCCCGCCCATCCCGCCGCAGCCGGCGGTGAGCGTCAGCGTCCCGGCGAGCGTGCCGTCCCTGAAGCACTTCGCGGCGACGGCCGCGAACGTCTCGTAGGTGCCCTGGAGGATGCCCTGGGTGCCGATGTAGATCCACGAACCGGCGGTCATCTGCCCGTACATGGTCAGGCCGAGCGACTCCAGGCGGCGGAACTCCGGCCAGGTGGCCCAGTCGCCGACCAGGTTGGAGTTGGCCAGCAGCACCCGGGGGGCCCACTCGTGGGTGCGCAGCACCCCGACCGGGCGGCCGGACTGCACCAGCATCGTCTCGTCGTCGCGCAGGTCGGTGAGCGTGCGCACCAGCGCGTGGTACGACGGCCAGTCCCGCGCCGCCCGCCCGGTGCCGCCGTAGACGACCAGGTCGTCGGGGCGCTCGGCGACCTCCGGGTCGAGGTTGTTCATCAGCATCCGCAGGGCGGCCTCCTGCGGCCACCCCCGGGCGGTGAGCGCGGCCCCCCGGGCGGCGCGGACGGGCTGGGGCATCTCGTCTCTCCTCTCAGCCGAGGAACAACTGGCGACGGGCGGCGGAGGACTCGAAGGCCTCCAGCCGGCGCTGGGTCTCGGCGGGGGCGGCGTCGCAGATGGCCTGAAGGACCACCATCGCCAGGGTCATCGGTGCGGTGTGCAGGTCGAACACGAGGTCGGTGCCGACGGCGGCCGGGAGCACCACCTCGGCGTGCTCGGTCGCGGGGCTGACCGGCGAGTCGGTGATGGCCACCACCGTCAGCCCGGCGGCCCGCGCCTCGGCCAGCGCGTCGAGGGTCTCCCGGGGGTAGCGGGGCAGGACGAAGGCCAGCAGCGCGGTCGCGCCGGCCGCCGCGGCCTGCTCCAGGCGGTCGGCGAGCAGGCTGCCGCCGTCGTCGAGCACCCGCACGTCGGGGTGCACCTTCGCGGCGAAGAACGCGAAGTACGCGGCCAGCGGCGCGGCGGCCCGCAGCCCGAGCACCGGCAGGGGGCGGCTCGCGGCGAGCAGCTTGCCGACGGCGGCGATCCGGTCGGTGTCGGCCAGCTCGCCGGCCAGCCGCTCCAGGTTGGCCACCTCGGTGTGGACGGCGCGTTGCAGCTCGTTGCCGCCGGAGGGCTCGTCGGTGCCGGCGGCGCCGGTCAGCTCGCGCAGCCGGCGGCGCAGCGCCGGGTAGCCGTCGTGGCCGAGCGCGACGGCGAACCGGGTCACCGACGGCTGGCTGACGCCGGCCAGCTCGGCCACCTCGGCCGCTGACAGGTACGCCGCCGCGGCGGCGTGCTGCACCAGGCTGTGCGCGATGCGCCGCTGCGTCGGGGTGAGCCGGACGCCCTGGAAGAGGTCGAGCACCCGGGCGGCGGACGCCCCGGAGGTGCCTCCTTCATTCATGGCCTGACCCTATGCATGAAAACTTTCAGAGGCAACCCCGCGACGGCCTCCCGCGTCGTGCCGCCTCGGTACTATCCGCACGGCGGGTGAACAGAGGAGTGGGGCATGCAGCCGGAGGGTCCGTACAGGTTCACCGAGGCGTCGGGCGTGTGCCAGGTCGGCAGCGTCTGGTGGGCGGTGGACGGTCAGGACCGGCTGCTGACCATCGCCGTGCTGGAGGGGGCCGCCGCCGCCGACCGGCCCTGGCGGGAGGCGTTCACCAACGCGGCGGACACCCTCGCGCAGACCCCCGGCGGCCCCCGCTACGTCAACGCCGACTTCGCCGCCGCCCGCCCCTGGGTGGCCTACCCGGCCGAGGTGGAGAACGCCGCCGACAAACTCTTCGGCCTGCTCGGCATGCCGCTGCGCTCGCCCCACCTGGAGCCCGTCGGCGACCCGGCCACCCGGGGGGCGACGCCGGCACCCACCCCGGCCACGCCGACCACCCCGGGCAGGCCGACCCCGGCCACGCCGACCTCGGCCGTCCCCGCCTCGGCCGTCCCCGCCTCGGCCGTCCCCGCCTCGGGTCAGCCCGCCTCCGGTGTCCCCACCTCCGGCGTCCCGGTCTCGGGAACGCCCAGCTCGGCGGTGCCCGCCTCCGGAGCGCCCGTGTCCGGGATGCCCGGCTCGGGGGCGCCGCCGGTCTGGGCGGCGCACGCCACCGGCTCGCCGGTCGTCGCGACCGCGCCGGCGGAGCCGCCGGCCGCCCACCCCGGGTTCGCCGACCCGCCGCCGCACGACCCGTTCGCGTCGCCCGCCCGGCGCATCCAGCCGTCCCCGCCGCCCCGGCCGCGCACCGGGCTGCGGCTCGGCGTCGCGGCGCTGGCCCTGGTCGTGCTCGCCGCGGGCGGCGGGCTCGCGGCCTGGGCCGTCACCCGGGGCGCGGACGCGCCGTCGCCGGCCGGCCCCGCCGGGGCGTTCCCGACCGTCACCCCCGCCGCCGGCTTCCGCCCGTGGAGCCAGGCGGCCCCCTACAGCGCGCAGGAACGGGCGCTCGCCACCGCCGCGCCGGGGCTCGTCTTCGTCGAGGCCGTGTTCAACGGATACCTACGCGACGGGCGGACCGGGGCGCTGCTCAACCCGACGCCCGTCACGTTCCAGCGGCGGTGCAGCGGCTTCGTGGTCGACCCCGCCGGGCACGTGCTCACCAACGGCCAGTGCGTCGCCCCCGACGAGCCGGTCGCCCGGGAGCGGGCCCTCTACACCCTCGGCCGGATCCTCGTCGCCGGCAAGAAGCTCACCTCGGGCGCGCTCGACGGCTGGGTCCGGTCGCGGACGGCCGGCACCCGGTTCACCGGCAAGGAGCCGGACCGTCCCCCGTCCAGCCAGGTCTTCGTGCAGCTCAACCAGGCCACCGGCGGGCTCACCGGCACCCCGGCGATCGCCGGGGAGGTGGTCCGCACCCGGGCCGCCGACGCCGGGGACCTCGCCCTGGTCAGGGTCGCCCGGCCCGACCTGCCCGCCGTCGAGCTGGGCGACGCCGCCGCGCTGACGCCGGGCGGCGTGGTGGCGGTCGCCGGCTACCACACCGTCGACGCCGACTTCCGCGACGCCACCTACACGCTGCGCTCGAAGACCGTGCAGGTCACCGCCACCGACACCGGCCAGGGCCCGGTGCCGCTGTTCCGGATCGGCGACGACATCGGGATCTACTCCCACGGCGGCGTCGCGCTCGACCCCGCCGGCCGGGTCGTCGGCGTACTCACCAACGACCGGTCCGGGGCGGGTGGGGCCAACCGGGCCGTGGTGCCGGTCACCGCCGTCCGGGAGCTGCTCGCCGAGGCCGGGGTCACGCCCGCGCTCGGTGACGCCGACCGGCTCTACCGGCGCGGGCTGGACGCGTACTTCACCGGGCGGGACGACACGGCGGTGTCCCAACTGGACGCCGTCGCCCGGGGCGGCAACGGAAACGAGCTCGCCGAGGCGTACCGGCAGAGCGCCGCCGACCGGCAGCAGCTCACGGCGGCGGCGCCGGAGCAGTCCAACCTGCCCACGGTCCTGTTCTCGGGGCTCGGCGGCGCGCTGCTCGCCGCGCTCGCGATCGGCGTGGTGCTGCTGGCGCGGCGTCGATCGCGCCGCTGACCCCGGCCCTCCTTCGGGCGGTCAGCGGGTCGAGGTGTCCCGGCCCCACGCCCCGCGCGGGTGGCGGCGGGCGCGCAGCGCGGCGGCGAGCGTGACGGCCACGTAGACCACGGCGGCCGGCGCGAGCCAGGGGCGGGGCAGCACCACGTCCCGCAGCCAGGACGACGGGACCGACGGGCGGATCCCGGGGTGCGAGGCGCGCAGCATGGCGTTGCCGGCCCGCACCCGGGCCAGCGTGCGGACCAGGTCCCGCAGCGTCCGGGGGGTCTGCACGACCGACGCCACCGCCGACACCTCGCGCTTCTCGGCCGAGGCGAACCGGGAGTCCAGGAAGAGGTCGTCGGCGATCTCGGCCGGGAACCGGTCGAAGCGCTCCCGTCCCGCCGCCGACACCCCCAGCACGCCCCGGCCGAACAGCGCGTCGGCGAAGATCGGCAACCGGGTGTTGACGGCGTAGTAGGCGCGCACCAGCAGCGGCCGGCCGGCGGTGACCATCTCCCTGCGGGGGGTCACGGCCAGCGGCGGGTCCACCGGGGCGGTCAGCGCGGCGGCCATCGCGCGCAGCGCGCCGGGGCCGAGGACCACGTCGGCGTCCAGATAGAACCGGGGGAAGCCGCGCGCCACCGCGTCCCCGGCGTTCAGCGCGGCCGCCTTGCCCGCCTCGGCCAGCTCCACCACCTGTACGCCGGGCCGCGCGGCGGCCACCCGCGCCGTGTCGTCCGTGCAGCCGTTGGCCACCACGACGATGTCCAGCTCGACGCCGGAGCCGGGGCCCGCGTCGGCGAGCAGCGCGTCCAGGCAGCCGCCGATGACGTTCGCCTCGTCGTGGGCGGCGATGACCACACCGATCGGGACGGGGCGGGGCGGGGGGCTCGGCACGGCTGACCAGCTTGCCGGACGGGCCGCCGCACCGGCAAGCCGGGGTCGCGTCGCCGCGCGCCCCGCCGGGCGGCCTCGGGGTCAGCGGACGGGGCCCCCGCGTTGGTATCGTCCTGGTGTTTCGCCCCTTACCGACGGTTGGACAAGGTGGACAGTCCCACGCCGCTCACCGCCCCCGGCCCCCGGCTCGCGGGCGGCACGCCGGAGCGGCTCGACCGGGCCGTCGGCCACCTCGCCACCGCCGCGCTGGCGCTGATCGCGGTCAAGCCCCTGCTCGACATCGGCGAGCGCGACGCGGGCGGCGGGGTCGACCTGGGCGTCCTGCTCAGCGCCGTCGGGGCGGGCTGCATGCTGGCCGCCCTCGCGGCGGCGGTGCTCGCGGCCCGCCGGCTGCCGCCGCGCCCCGTGCTGGCGATGCTGCTCGCCCTCGCCCTGCTGCTGGTCGTCTCCGGGTTCAGCTACCTGGCGGCCGGTCCGCGCGCCGACCTGCTGGCCCTGTTCGACATCCGTCGCTACCCCATCTACGGTCCACGGCTCGACCCCGCCTCGGCGATCCCCGCCGAGGCGGTGCGGCTGCTGGTCAGCTTCGCCCCGGTGGCGCTGATCGGGATGGCGCTGATGAGCCCGGCCCGGTTCCCCGTCCGCCGGCTGGCCGGGGTGGCGGCCGTCGTGCTGGCCGGCGCGGTCGTCCACTGCGCGCTGGCCTGGCTCCAGGTGGCGGGCGTCGTGCCCTACTCGTTCTACTTCGAGCTGCCCGGCCAGAAGATCGGCCGGGCGTCGGGGGGCTACTACCACCCGATGTCGCTCGGGCGGCTGCTGATGTTCTCGGTGTTCCTCTGCTACGTGCTCGGCGACCGGCTCCGGGCGGCCGGCGACCGGCTGCGCCTGACGCCGCTGCGCCGCTACGCGCTGATCGGCCTCTTCGTGGCCACCGGCGCGGTGTCGCTGCACCGGCTCACCATCGGCTGCCTGCTGGTGATCGTGGCCGCCTTCGAGGCGCGGCGGCTGGGGGCCCTGCGGGCCGCGCTGGGCACCCGCGTCGGCCGGCGGCGGGTCGTGGCCGTGGCCGCCGGCCTGCTCGCGGCCGGCGGGGTCGCCGTCGCGCTCGCGGGCGAGACTGTCCGGGAGCGGGCCGGGGTGGCGCTGACCGAGGTCGGCTCGCTCGACGTACGCTCCGACACGTTCATGCACGGCCGGGGCGCGATCTGGAACGACGTGGCCCGCGTCCTGCACCGGTCCACGCCGGACGTCTGGCTCTTCGGGTTCGGCTACGAGCCGTGGGACATGCACAACGACCTGCTGCGCATCCTCGTCGTCTGGGGCGTCGTCGGCCTCGTCGCGGTCGTCGGGATCGTCGCCGGCCTCCACGTCGTCGTCCGGCGGCGGTGCGCCGACCCGGCGCAGCGCTGGGCGCTCGGCGTGCTCTACGCGGTCTTCGTGCTCTTCGGGCTCACCCAGAAGCCGATGGCGTACCCGTACTTCATGTGGCTGTTCCTCTTCGGGCAGCTGGTGATCCTGTCGCTGGGCGGCGCGGCGGGCGCGTCGCCGGGCGACGCCACGGTCGCGGCCGAGGTCGAACGGGGGGAGGAGGGGCGGCTCGATGAGGCATCCACTGCCGGCGTCCGTCCAGGGTGAGCACGACGCGGACGGGGTGGCGCACGCGGGCGACGACGCGGCCGTGGTGCCGACGTTCTCGGTCTGCATCGTGGTCCGCGACCGCGCCGAGCTGCTGGTCGACGCGGTGCGCAGCGTGCTGGCCAACCACCACCGGGACTTCGAGCTGGTCGTGGTCGACGACGGCTCGGCCGTCCCGGTCACCCGGGTGCTGGCGGAGGCGGGCGTGTCCGCCGACCGGCGGGTCCGGGTGCTCAGCCTGCCGCCGAGCGGCATCGCCCGGGCCCGCAACGTCGCCCTGCGCGCCGCGACCGGCCGCTACATCACGGTGCTGGACTCCGACGACGAGCTCTCCGCCGACGCGCTGGGCCGGCTGCACGACCTGCTCACCGCCACCGGCGGCGGCTGGGTCTACGTCGACTACCACGAGGTGCGCGGCGACGCCTCCCGGCGCATCCGGCTGCCCGAATACACTTCGGCGCGCACCATGCTGCTGGGCGTGCTGACCCGCCCCCGGCTGCCGTTCAAGCACTCCGGCACCACCATCGACCGGCGGGTGCTGGAGCGCATCGGCGGCTACGACGAGAGCTTCCGGCTCTTCGAGGACGTGGAGCTGATGCTGCGGGCGCTGCGCGCCGGCGTGCACCCCCGGCACCTGCCCCACCCGGTGGTCCGGTTCCGCCGGCACGACGGCAACATCACCCGGGGCCGCCTCGGCGGCCTGGTCTTCTGGTTCCGGCTGGTCGACATGTACCGCCCGTCGCGGACGCCCGGCGTGGCGCTGGGCATCAAGGCGCTGCGCACCCTCAGCGAGACGGGGAAGTGGCTTGTCAGCCTCGGCCGTTGACGCCGGGCGCGGCGGCGAACCGCGGCGCGGGCGAGAGCCGGACTCCGGCCCCGGGCCGCACCCGAGGCCCGGGCGCGGTCGGGCGGCCACGATGCTGGCCCAGGTCGGCCTGCTGGGGCTGAGCCAGGCCGGCGTCACCGTCGCCGCGTTCGGCAGCCAGGTGCTGCTCGCCCGCACGCTCACCCGGGAGGACTTCGGCTCGTTCACCGCCGTGCTGGCCGTGGTGTCGCTGACCGCCCCGCTGGCCGTGTTCGGCGTCTCCGAGCTGTGGTTGCAGGTGTTCGGGCAGGAGGGCGCGCGGGCGTACCGGTGGGTGGGGCCGTCGCTGCGGCTGGCCGGCGCGGCCTGCGCGGCGCTGCTGCTCGGCGTGCTGGCCTGGAGCGCCGCCGAGCTGCCCGACGTCACGGCGGCGGCGGTGCGGGCGCTGCTCGCCACCGTCGTGGTCGCCCAGGCGGCGCTCGCGCTGGCCGGCTCGGTGCGGCAGCTGCGCGGCGACTACCGTGGCCTGTCCGCGCTCCAGCTGGCCCCCCACCTGGGCCGGGTGGTGGTCACCGTGGCGGTCTGGGCGGCCGGGCTGTCGGTCGTCGCCGCGGCGGCCGGGTACGCGGTCGTCGCCGTGGCCACCGTCGCCGCCTGCCTGCTGGCCTCCCGCGAGTTCCGGCGCGGCGCGATGCCGCTGGAGGGCCACCCGGCCCCCGCCGCCCGCGCCGCCGTCCCGGCCGCCGCCGTCCCGGCCCCCGGTGCCGTCCCGGCTCCCGCCGTCGTCCCGGCTGGCCCCGCCGTCCCGGCCGGGGGCCTCGACGCCGGCCCCCGGCCGGGCGAGCTGCTGGGGGCGGCCACACCCTACGTGCTCGGCAACGTCTGCTACCTGCTCGGCATCCACTTCGGCACGGTCCTCGCCGCCGAGCTGCTCGGCGGGGCGGAGGCGGCCCTGCTCGCCGTGCCGATGGCCGTGCTCACCGCCGTCTACCTGGTGCCCCGGGTCGTCTACCAGCAGTACCTGCTGGGCAAGCTGCACCGCTGGGCCGGCTCGGACGCCGAGGCGGTGCTGCTGGCGTACCGCTGGGGCAGCGCCGGGATGGTCGCGCTCGGCGCGGTCGTCGCGGCGGCGGTGACGGTCGGCGGCCTGGTGGCCCTGCCGGTGGTGTTCGGCCCGGAATACCGCGACGCCGCGCCGGTGCTGGCGGTGCTGGCGCTGGCGGTGCCGTTCCGGTTCGGCGGCGCCGCCGTGGCCGCGCTGCTGACCAGCGGCGGGCTGCTGCGCCGCAAGGTGGTGTACCAGGCCGTGGGCGCCGTGGTGCTGCTGGCGGCGCTGGCGGTGGCCGTCCCGGTGTGGGGCGTGCGCGGTGCCGCCGGGGCGACGGTGCTGGCGGAGGCGGTACTCTGCTGCCTGCTCTGGGTCGCCGCCCGACGGGGCGTCGTGGGCGACGCCCCGCTGCCCACCTGGCGCGACCTGCGCAGGCGCCTGAGCAGGGAGGCTCCCCGTGCGTCCTGAACCGGCCCCCACCCGTCCCGCGCCGGCCGCCGTGGCCCGCCGGCCCCTGGTTGTCGGCTACTACGGCATGGAGAACGTCGGCGACAACGCGTTCTGCGTCGTGATGGACTGGGCGACCCGGGTCTACTGGGGAGCCGAGGAGCCCGTCTTCGCCGCGCCGCCCATGGTGGACCTGCCGCCGGAGCGCACCGGCATGGACCCGCGCTGGTACCGCTCGCGCGGCACCGCCGACCGGGCCGGCTGGGTGCTCAACAAGGCCGCCCTGCTGCGCCGCTCCACCATGCTGGTCTTCGGCGGCGGCTCCGTGTTCCGCGAGATGGGGCCGCTGAGCGAGAAGAAGGTCTTCTCGCTCTTCTCCGGGGTGTCCGGGCATCCGATGGCCGCCGTCGGGGTCTCCGTCGGCCCGTTCGTCTCCGCCGCCTCCGAGCGCCGGTTGCTGCGCGTCCTGCGCCGGGTCGCCTTCATCGGGGTACGCGACATCGCCTCCGCCGAGGTCCTCGAACGGGCCGGCTACCCGGGCGTGCTGGTGCCCGCCGGTGACCTCGCCGGCCTGCTGCCGGAGGCGCTCGGCGAGCCGGTCCCGCCGCGCCGGCCGCGCCCCACCGGCCGGGCCCGCCTCGGCGTGACCCTGCTCGGCGTCGACCACGAGGCCGCCGACGCCGACGTGCGCCGCCGCGAGGACGCCCTGGTCGAGGGGGTGCGCGCGCTGGTGCGCGCCGAGCCCGTCGACGTCACCGTGTTCGTGTTCAACACCCACCCGCTGCACGGCGACGAGCGGGTCGGCGAGCGGCTGCGGGCCGCCGTCGCCGGGCACTGCGACGTGCGGGTCGTCACCGCCCGCGACGGCGTGCGGGCCTGCTGGGACGAGATGAAGCGCTGCGACCTCGGGCTGCACATGCGGCTGCACGGGGCCGTCTTCGCGTACCTGGCGGGGGTACCGTTCACCCTCGTGCCGTACCAGCGCAAGTGCGACGACTTCCTCGACGAGATCGGGCAGCCGGCGGCGCTGCGCACGCCCGCGGTGCCCGGCGACGCGGCGGCGGTGACCCGCACGCTGACCGGCCTGCTCGCCACCGAGGAGGTGCCGGAGCTGCCCCGGGCGATCTACGCCGAGCGCGCCCGGCGCAACTTCTCGGCGGCGCCCTGGGCCCGTGGGTGACGGCGGCCGGAGCCTCGACCGGGCGTCGCTGCCCCACCCCGACGACGCCGCCGGGGCCGTGGCCGACGCGCCCACCCGACCCCGGCCCGCTCCGGTGGTGACCCGGCCGCGCCCGCTCACCGCCGCCGGCCTGCTGGTGGCGGCGGCGCTGGTCGTCGCCACCGTCCTGCTCGCCGGCATGGCCGCCGTCGGCACCGGCCGCGCCGGGGACCCGGGCGGGGCCGCCCGGTCCGCGCCGGCCTACACGCCGTCGGCGGCCGGCACGCTGCGCGGCCTCGCCCCGCCCGGGACGCTGATCGGCACGGCCGTCGACCCGAGGGGCCTGAACCTCGACCCCGCCTACCCGGGCGTCCTGGCCGCCGAGTTCAACGCGGTCACCGCCGAGAACGCGATGAAGTGGCGCAACCTGGAACCCTCGCCCGGCGTGTACGCGTGGGCCGGCGGCGACCAGATCGTCGACCTGGCCCACCGCAACGGCCAGGCCGTCTACGGTCACACCCTGGTCTGGCACAACGACGTGCCCGACTGGGTCTCCCCGGACTGGCCGGCGCAGCGGCTGCGGGAGGTGCTGCGCCGGCACGTGACCGCGGTCGTCGCGCACTACCGGGGCCGGGTGTGGGCCTGGGACGTGGTCAACGAGGTGCTCGCCGAGGACGGCTCCCTGCGCGACACCCTCTGGCTGCGCAAGCTCGGCCCCGGCTACGTCGCCGACGCGTTCCGCTGGGCCCGCCAGGCCGACCCCGACGCCAGGCTGTTCGTCAACGAGTACGGCACCGAGGGGCGGACCGCGAAGGCCGACGCGCTGCTGGAGCTGGTGCGGCGGCTGCGCGCCGACGGCGTACCGGTCGACGGGGTGGGCTTCCAGGGGCACCTGGACGCCGAGCGCCCACCCCAGGACGTCCGGGGCAATTTGCGCCGGTTCGCCGCGCTGGGCGTGCGCGTCGCCGTCACCGAGCTGGACGTGCGGGTGCGGCTCCCCGCGACGGGGGAGGGGCTGCGCCGCCAGGCGGCGGTGTACCGGGACGTGCTGCGCGCCTGCCTGGACGTGGCGGCCTGCGCGTCGGTGACCGTGTGGGGGTTCACCGACGCCCGTAGCTGGATCCCCGGCTATCACGTCGGCTTCGGCGCGGCCTGCCTCTTCGACGCCGACTTCCGGCCGAAGCCGGCCCACGCGGCGCTGCTCGACGAGCTGGCGGCGCGGCGGCGCACCGGCGGCTGACGCCCCCCGGGGAGGGGCCGCCGGCGGTCAGTCCCACCAGAACGACCAGCTCTGCCTGCCCCGGATCTCCTGCGCGTACGCGGCCAGCGAGCCGCTGCCCTGCCGGACGTTGTCGGGGCAGAAGGCGAGGTGCTCGGCGGCGACGCGCGCCCAGCAGCCGGGGCAGGTCGTCGGGCGGCAGCCTACGGGCCGGGTCCGACGTTCCCCGGCCCCCGGCGGCGCGACCCGGGCGGAGCCGGTCAGGACGGGGTGCCGCGCAGGAAGGCCAGGACGGCCAGCACCCGGCGGTTGGTGTCGTCGCTGGGCGGCAGGTCGAGCTTGGCCAGGATGTTGCCGACGTGCTTGCCGACCGCCGCCTCGGTGACGTGCAGCCGCGCGGCGATCGCCGCGTTGGAGTGGCCCTCGGCGACCAGCGCGAGGACCGTGCGTTCCCGGGCGGTCAGGGCGGCCAGCGGGTCGCGCGGGCGGTGCAGCAGGTGCCGGACCACGTCGGGGTCGATGGCGGTGCCGCCGTCGACGACCCGGCGCAGGGTGCCGGCGAACTCGGCGACGTCGGCCACCCGGTCCTTGAGCAGGTAACCGACCCGCCGGCCGTCGCCGCTGTCGAGCAGCGCCGACGCGTACTCGGACTGCACGTACTGGCTGAGCACCACGACGGCGAGCCCGGGACGGCCGCTGCGGAGGGCGACCGCTTCGCGCAGCCCGTCGTCGCGGTGGCGCGGCGGTATCCGGATGTCGGTGACGAGCAGGTCCGGCCGGTGCGCCTCGACCGCGTCCCGCAGGGCCGGCGCGGAGCCGACGGCGGCGACCACCTCGAAGCCGAACCGGCCCAGCAGGGCGACGAGGCCCTCCCGGAGCAGGACCTCGTCCTCGGCGAGCACGACGCGGGTCACGGGCGGCACGGCAGCTCCACCCGGACCAGGGTGGGGCCGCCGGCCGGGCTGGCCAGCAGCAGCCGCCCGTCCGCCGCCGCGACCCGGTCGGCGAGGCCGGTCAGCCCGGTGCCCCGGGCCGGGTCCGCGCCGCCCCGGCCGTCGTCCTCGACCTCGACGACGAGGTGCCGGTCGGTCTGGGTGAGCCGCACCTCGGCGCGGGCCGCGTCGGCGTGCGAGGCGACGTTGGCCAGCGCCTCGGACACCACGTAGTAGGCGGTGGTCTCCACCGGCTCCGGGACCGGCCGGGGCAGGTCGGCGCGCACGTCCACTTCGATGGCGGCCTCGCCGGCCAGTTGCCGGGCGGCGCCGGCCAGGCCGAGCTCGGTGAGCTGCTGCGGGCGGATGCCCTGGGCGATCTGCCGCAGCGTGACCATCAGCTCCTTGGCCTGCTCGTGCGCCACCGCCAGCGGCCGGGCGGCCGGCGAGTCGTCGGGCACGTCGAGCCGGGCCAGCCCGAGCTGGACGGTGAGGCTGGTCAGCCGGGGCTGCGCGCCGTCGTGCACGTCGCGTTCGATGCGGCGGCGTTCCGCCTCGTACGCGTCGACGAGGCGGGCCCGGGAGCGGGTGACCTCGCGCAGCGCCGCCGGCTCGGCGGGTGGGCCGGCGAGCAGCCGGCGGGCGACCGTGGCCTGGCCGGCGACGAGCAGCCCGGCCAGGTACCAGAGCACGGGCAGGAACAGGGCGGCCCCGACCGCGTACGGCGCCGCCTCGCGGGGCGTGTCGACCGTCGTCCACATCACGATCACGTCGTCCGTGCCGTCGACCAACCAGGGGCTCGCCAGGAGGGTGAGGTCGAGCAGGGCCAGCACGGCGAACGTCCAGTACGCCACCGGCACCACCGCGCCCAGCCAGCAGGCGTACGCCACCTCCCGCCAGGCGGCGGCGTCGGTGTACCGGGCGGCCAGGCTGCCCACGACGTCGCCGGAGAACGGCCGCCGGGCGGGCAGCGGGCGGGAGTCGACCACGCCGAGACGCCACCGCTCGAACCCGGCCACCGGGGCGCTCACCAGCGGGGCCACGGCCGCCAGGGCCAGCCCCGCCACGGCGAGGAAGACGACGACGGGCAGCTCGACCGGGCGGCCCTGGCGGGCCGCGTTGAGCACCGCCACCGCCGGGGCCACGACGACCCCGAGGCCGAGGGCCAGCGCCCCGGCGACCGGGACGGTCGTGCCGGCGTAGGCCAGGGCCCGCCAGGGCCACCAGGAGATCAGGTATCCGGGGCGGCGCAGCGCCGCCGCCAGGTGCGGGGGTCGGTTCGTCGTCATGCCGTCACGCTAGGGCGGCGGCCGCGGCCGGCCCAGCCGGCTGGGTCCACTCCACAGGTAGGCCCAGCCCCACCTTTTCCGGCCGGTCCACCCTCTCCGTCGGTGCGGTCACGAGCCGGCGGCGACGATCTCCTTGACGGCGTCGCGGCGGACGGCGTCGTAGAGGGTGCGCGCCCGGCGGTCGTCGGCGAAGACGACGCTCTCGCTGCCGACGGTGCCCGTGCCCCGGCTGGGCGAGGTGAAGAAGAACAGGTTGCCGCCGCGCAGCCCGCGCAACTGGGTCGCCATGTCCAGCAGCGACATGCCCCGGTCGACGGAGACCGAGTCGGAGGTGGCCCGCACGAACGCGTTGAGCCGGCCGGGGTTGGCGAGGATGCCGCCGGACGCGGCCCGGTCGAGGATCGCCTTGATGACCTGCTGCTGGTGCCGGATCCGGGCGAAGTCGCCGTCGGCGAACTGCTTGCGCTGCCGGGCGTAGTCCAGCGCCGTCTCGCCGTCCATGAGCTGCGGCCCCTGCCGGAAGGTGCGGAACGGCGGGTGGATCGAGGTGAACGTCTTCTCCGAGGTGATCTCGACCCCGCCGAGGGCGTCGATGATCTCCCGGAACCCCGCGAAGTCGACGAGCACCACGTGGTCGATGCGGACGCCGGTGAACTGCTCCACCGTCCGCACCATCAGCGGCACCCCGCCCCAGGCGTACGCGGCGTTGATCTTCGCCTCCCGGCCGCCGTGCCGGCCGTCCGCCGAGCGGGGGACCGGGACCCAGGTGTCCCGGGGGATCGAGATCAGCTCGGCGCTCGACCGGTCCTTCGGCAGGTGCGCCACGATGATCGTGTCGGCGCGCGACCCCTGGGTGCCGTCCGGGTCCCGCGAGTCGCTGCCCAGGACCATGACGTTCAGCGCGCCCCGGGCCGCCGCTGCCGGCCGCTCCTGCTCCGGCACCTCGGCGAACGCGTCGACCCGGTCGACGCCCCGCTCCACCGACCGCAGCCACAGCGCCCCGGCGACCGCGCCGCCCACGCCGAGCAGCACCACGGCGAGCAGCGCCACCAGGGCGATCCGCCCCCACCGGCGGCGCTTCGGGCGCGCCCCGACGCCCGACGGCGTGGACGCTGCGGCGGGCGGGCCGGACGGGCCGTCCTGGGTCGGTGCGGCGGCCTGCTCGGGACGGGACATGGCGGCGATGCTATCGACGCGCCGCGCCCCGCACGTGCCCGTTCCGGCCGGTCCGGGGCCGGACGACGGTGAAGTTCGCCACCCGTCGTTTCCCTGGACCTGGTAGAACCCTCCCGTGGACGCAACGAAGCTCCGGCGGGCCATCGCCCGCACCCGGCTCGCCCCGGTCGCCGCCTTCCCCAAGCGGCTCGCCCGGGTGGCCCGGCACGACGCCAGGGTGCTGCGCGTCTCCGCCCGCTGGCTGGTCACCTCCCGGGAGCACCACAACTACACGTACGAGCTGACCGGGCTGAGCCGGCACCACCTGTCCTGGTTCGTCAGCGTCGTCTGCGACGTGCCGGTGGCCCGCGTGCGCGGCTGGTTCGCCGAGATCGAGGGCGACGACGAGCTGCGCCGGCACATCGAGCGGGCCACCGCCGGGGCGGCCCGCCGGGGCCTGGCCGACCGCCAGGTCCGCTACGCCCGCCGGATCGGCTGGTACGCGATGGTCCGCGCCACCCGCCCCGCGCACGTGGTCGAGACCGGCGTCGACAAGGGGCTGGGCAGCTGCGTGCTGGCGGCGGCCCTGCTGCGCAACGCCGCCGAGGGCCACCCCGGCCGGGTCACCTCGCTGGACATCAACCCCGAGGCCGGCTACCTGGCCCGTGCCGCGCCCTGGTCCGGGGTCGTCGACCTGGTGGTCGGGGACTCCGTCGCCTCGATCGGCGCGCTCGACCGGCCCGTCGACCTCTTCCTGCACGACAGCGACCACAGCCGCGCCCACGAGAGGCGCGAGTTCGACGCCGTCGAGCCGAAGCTCGCCCCCGGCGCGCTGCTGCTCACCGACAACGTCACCGCCACGAACGTCCTCGCCGAGCACGCCGAACGCACCGGCCGGCGGTTCCTCGCGTACCGGGAGACCCCGGCCCGGCACTGGTATCCGGGCGACGGCATCGGGGCCGCCTGGTGACGCCCGGTGTCTTAGCTTTGGCTTAGCCGGCTTGTCCCCGACGCCGGGGGTCCGGCAGCATCGACCGGCGTGACCGACGCGAGCGCGCCCCCGGACGCCCCCCAACCCGCCAGCGGCCCCGGTCGCCGCCGCGCCCCGGGCCCCGGCCGGTCCCGCTGGCTCGCCGCCGGCGGGGTGGCCGTCCTCGCGGGAGTCCTCGGCCTGACCCTCGCCCTGCGCGCCGGGGCAACCCCGGCCTGCGCCGCCCCACTCGGTGTCGTCGCCCCGTTTGGTGTCGCCGTGCCCGCCGCCGCGCCGCCGGTCGGCGGGACCGTCCACAAGGGCAAGGCCACGTTCTACGACTCGAAGGGCGCCGGCGGCAACTGCTCCTACCCGAGCGCCCCGGCGAACCGGCTCTACGTGGCGCTCGGCCCGTCGGAGTACGCGGCCGGCGCGGCCTGCGGCGGCCACCTCGACGTGACGGGCCCGAAGGGCACCGTCCGGGTCCTCGTCATGGACCAGTGCCCCGAGTGCGCGCCAGGGCACCTGGACCTCTCCCGCGAGGCGTTCGCGCGGATCGCCGACCCGGTGCAGGGCGTCGTCTCCGTCAGCTACCGCGCGGTGGTCGACCCGCCGCTGCCCGGCCCGCTCGCGTTCCGGATCAAGGAGGGCGCGTCGCGGTACTGGTTCGCCGTGCTGGTCGCCGACCACGGCAACCCGCTGCGCGCCGTGGAGGTACGGCAGGGCGACTCGGGCGGGTGGCGCGCCGCCGACCGGCAGGACTACAACTACTGGCTGGTCGAGTCCGGCGTCGGCCCCGGCCCGTTCTCGATCCGGGTCACCGACGTCCACGGCCACCGCGTCACCGCCGGTGGCGTCCGGCTGACGCCCGGGCAGGTCCAGCGCGGCACGGTCAGGATGTACGGCGGCGCGACGGCCGGCGGTGGCCGACCGGCCACGCGCTCCGCGTCGCCCCGGCCCAGCGCCTCGCCGTCGCCCCGCGCGTCGTCGCCCCGCCCGTCGCCGTCGGCCGCCCCGGCCTCAGCCGGCCCGTCGGCCCCGGTCGCGCCCGTCGTGCCGCTCGCCGCCGAAGCGCCCGCCGCCGGCTGCCGCAACTGACCCGGCGCCTCGTCGGCGTCCCCACCTGGCCGGGGCGGGATGTCTGGCCGGCTCCGCCACCCGACACGCCGACGCGACCGCACCGCAACCGGCCAGTGATCGGACTACCGCGACGCCTGCTCGGCGTCGGGGCTGCCGGCGGTGAGGTCGAGCCACATGAGGATCTCGTCGCGGTCGTCGCCCGGGGCGACCCGCAGCGCGCCGGGCAGCCGGCCCACCTCCCGGTAGCCGAGCCGCGCGTAGAAGCGTTCCAGCCCCAGCCCGCCCCGCACCGTCACGTGCAGCGCCTGGCGACCCAGCTTCCGGCCGAGCCGTTCGGCCTCCCGCATCAGCGCCGAGCCGTATCCCAGGCCCTGCGTGCCCGGGTGCACCATCACCCGCTTCAGCACGCACCAGTGCGCCTTCAGGTCGAACCGGTTGTCGGCGAAGACCAGCACGGCCAGCGGGCGGTCGCCGTCGTAGCCGACGAGCAGCCGGTCCGGGCCGTCGACGATGCCGGCAAACGTCGCCTCGGCGACGGGGCGGACGTCGGCCGCGGTGACCGGCGGCACGAAGCCGACCGCGCCGCCGGTGTTGGTGACGTCCACCCACAGGTCGACGATCCGTTCGCGCAGCTCGGCGGTGGGGTCGGGGTCGAGGACGAAGCGCAGGCTCACCCCGTCATCCTGGCCCCGCCGCCGCCCGGGGGACGCCCGATCGTGACCGGCGCAACAGCGGGTGCCGGCCGCCCGCGCCGGAAGCCGAGGTGCGACGGGGCCGGTCGAAGTCTCGGCCGGCCCGTCGACCGCGATGATGCGCGCGACGGAAACCCTGGTGCGCGCGATGGAACGTGGTGCGGGAGAGGGGACTCGAACCCCCACGTCCTCACGGACACAGGAACCTAAATCCTGCGTGTCTACCCAATTCCACCACTCCCGCCTGCCCGAGGAGTCTAGAGGGTTCGGCGTCCCTCGTGTTGGCGCCGTCCGGCAGGCGGACCGCCCGGGTCCGGGCCCGGGATCAGTTGACCGGGACCGGCGTGCTGTCGCTCCCGCCGTGCGCGGGGTCGTGGGCGGGCGCGTTGATCTCGACCGGCGGCGGGAAGCGGGTCACGAAGTCGCACAGCGTGAGGTGGGTCGGCCTGATGGTGATCACCGCCATGTCGGTCGTGTGCGCGCGCTTCTGCTGCTCCCAGCCCGGGGCCAGGCTCTTGTCCGCGAACATCCGCCACGACGCCTTGACGTGCACGTCCGGCACCCCGGGGTGGACCTCGATCGACGCCGTGCCGCGCACCAGCATGACGACGGGCGTGTAGTCGGAGACGGTCGGCCCGAGCTGCGCGGCGACCCTGCGCCGCACCTCCGGCGAGTACGTGTCGACGCTGAAGGAGACCTGCGGGTGCGCCGCGATCGCCCGCACCTTGTACGCGGTCGTGGGGCTGGCGAACTGGAACGCCTCGCCGTTCCACAGGTACGCGACCGGCACCGTGCGCGGGTGGCCGTCCAGGCCCACGTAGCCGAGCCGCATCGCGACCGGCGAATCCAGCAACACCTGCGCCACCGGATCGGTGTTGACCAGGTGCACGATTTCGGCGTAGTCCACAGCTGCCCCTTCCCGCCCGCGGATGCCGGCAGCCGCCCCGTCCCGGTGCCCGCCCACGGCGGGGCGGGCGATCCTCGGCGTCACCGGCCGTAGTCTGATCGCTACCAGGGAAGTATGGGTGGCGGGTGCCGCCCCGGCCATCTCGCTGCTTGCCGTCGTGCCGGGGCGCGGCCGCCTCGCCGGCGGTGTCGACCGAGCCGCGCGGGCCGGTGGCCCGGCCGCTCAGTCCAGGCCGAGGTCGCGGCGCAGCTTGGCGACGTGGCCGGTGGCCTTGACGTTGTAGAGCGCCCGCTCGATCTTGCCGTCGGGGTCGATGACGAAGGTGGACCGGATCACCCCGGTCACCGTGCGCCCGTAGGACTGCTTCTCGCCGTACGCGCCGTAGGCGGTGAGCACCGCCCGGTCGGTGTCGGCGACCAGCGGGAAGGTGATGGCGTCCCGCTCGCGGAACTTCGCCAGCTTCTCCGGCTTGTCCGGCGAGATGCCGACCACCTCGTAGCCGGCGGACCGCAGCGAGGCGAGCGAGTCGCGGAAGTCGCACGCCTGCTTGGTGCAGCCGGGGGTCATCGCGGCGGGGTAGGCGTAGAGGATCACCGTCCGGCCGCGCAGGTCGGCCAGGGAGAGGCTCTCGCCGGTGTCGGTCGGCAGGGTGAACTCGGGCGCGGGGTCACCGGGGCTGAGGCGGGCGGGCGCGGTCATGGCCGAACCCTACCGCCGTCCCGGGTCAGCCGGGCCGACCGCACCGTGATCGACGCCTCCGCACTGTTGCAAGGGATTGGCAACAGCTCATCCGTGGAAATAGGCTGGGTCGAGCCGGCGCGGACGCTCCCGCCGGGCCTGCGGGAGGTCGAGTGGAAACCCTGGCGATGCACATCTCCAACGGCATCGTGAACGGCCCGGTCGCCGCCGTCTTCGCCGCGTTCGCCCTCGCCGTGCTGACTCTCTGCGTGCTGCGCGGCCGGCGCGACCTCGACGACCGGCTCGCCCCGATGGCCGGGCTCGTCGCCGCGTTCATCTTCGCCGTCCAGATGCTCAACTTCCCGATCTTCACCGCCGGGGTGAGCGGCCACCTGCTCGGCGGCGCGCTCGCCGCGCTGCTGGTCGGCCCGTGGGTCGGCGCGCTCTGCGTGGCGGTCGTGCTGGTCGTGCAGGCGCTGGTCTTCGGCGACGGCGGGGTGGCGATGCTCGGCCTGAACGTCACCAACATGGCGGTCCTCGGCACCGCCGCGGCGTACCTGCTGATCGCCCTGCTGCTGCGGGTGCTGCCCCGCACCCCCGTCGGCCTCGGTGTGACGGCCTTCGTCTCGGCGCTGGTCAGCGTCGTGGTCGCGTCCCAGGGCTTCGTGCTCCAGTACTGGCTGGGCGGCACCACCGACCTGGGCGGCAACCTCGCCGGCCTGGCCGGCACGATGGCCGGCGTCCACCTCCTCATCGGCATCGGCGAGGGCCTGATCACCGCCACCACGGTGGTCACCGTCGCCAAGGTCCGCCCCGATCTGGTCTACGCGCTGCGCGCCCTCAGGCCGGCCGCGCCGGCCCCCGTCGTTCCGGCTGCCGGAGGTGCCCGATGAGCAAGCGTCCCTGGGGTTTCGTCGTCGGCGGGCTGCTGGTCGCCCTGCTGCTGGCCGGCGTGGTGAGCAACTACGCCTCGGCGCACCCCGACGGGCTGGACTCGTCGCTGCTGCGGGGCTGCACGGTCGACGCCGAGGGGGAGATCACGGGCGGCAGCTGCCCCGCCCAGCAGGAGCGCGACCACGAGCTGGCCGACAGCCCGCTGGCCGACTACGGCGTCCGTGGCCTCGACAACGACTTCCTCTCCACCGGGCTGTCCGGGGTGCTCGGCGTGCTGCTCACCTTCGCCGTGGGCGGCGGCGTCTTCTGGCTGCTGCGCCGCCGCGGCCCGCAGCAGCCGGCCGCCGGCGCGGCGACGGCGGAGGCCGGCGGGAGTGCCGCCGGGAGCCCGGCCGACGACGCGTCGCGCGCCGCGCGGCCCCGGTAGGCGGCCCGACGATGGGGGCCGGTCACGCGCACGTGCTCTACCGGGAGGCGACCTCCCCGGTGCACCGCCTGCCGCCGGAGGTGAAGATCGCCGCGATGGTGCTGTTCACCCTCGCCGTGGTGGCCACCCCCCGCACGGCGTTCTGGGCGTTCGGCGGGTACGCCCTGCTGGTCGCCGCCGTGGCCGCGCTGGCCCGGGTCGGGCCGGGCTGGCTGCTCAGCCGCGCGGCGATCGAGCTGCCGTTCGTGCTCTTCGCCGTCGCGCTGCCGTTCCTCGGCGCGGGCGAGCGGGTCGAGGTGGCGGGGCTGGCCCTCTCCGTCGACGGGCTGCTCGGCGGCTGGAACATCGTCGCGAAGGGCACGCTGGGCGTGCTCGCGTCGCTCCTGTTGGCCGCGACCACGACGACGCGGGACCTGATCGTCGGCCTGGACCGGCTGCGCTGCCCGCAGATCGTCACCCAGATCGCCACGTTCATGCTCCGCTACCTGGACGTGCTGGTCGGCGAGGCCCGCCGGATGCGGGTGGCCCGGGTCTCCCGGGGCGACGATCCGCGCTTCCTGTGGCAGCTGCGCGGCTTCGCCGCCGGGATCGGCGCGCTGTTCCTGCGCGCGTTCGAGCGCGGCGAGCGCGTCTACCTGGCGATGCTGTCGCGCGGCTACGCCGGCCGGATGCCGGCGGTGTGGCAGGGGGCGGGCGCGGCGAGCGCGGGGCAGTGGCTGGTCGGGGCGACGGTGCCGCTGGTCGCGGCCGGGATCGCCGCGACCGCCGTCGCCCTGACATGATCGGTGGCGTGCAGAACCCGGCTCCCCCCTCCCTGGACGTGCGCGGCGTCCGGTTCGCGTACCCGGACGGGCACGTCGCCCTGGACGGGGTGGACCTGACCGTGGCGCGCGGCGAGCGGGTGGCGCTGCTCGGGCCCAACGGCGCGGGCAAGACGACGCTGGTGCTGCACCTCAACGGCATCCTCACCGCCGCCGCGGGCACGGTGAGCGTCGGCGGGCTGACGGTGGGCCGGGACCGGGCCACCCTCGCGGAGATCCGCCGCCGAGTCGGGATCGTCTTCCAGGACCCCGACGACCAGCTCTTCCTGCCCACGGTCGCCGAGGACGTGGCGTTCGGCCCGGCCAACCTGGGCCTGCGCGGGGCCGAGCTGGCCGCCCGGGTCGACGAGGCCCTCGCGGCGGTGGGGATGGGCGGGCACCGCGACCGGGCCCCGCACCACCTGTCGTTCGGGCAGCGCCGCCGGGTGGCGGTGGCCACCGTGCTGGCCATGCACCCGGAGATCCTGGTGCTGGACGAGCCGTCGTCCAACCTCGACCCGGCGGCCCGCCGGGAGCTGGCCGAGATCCTGCGCGACCTGCCGGTGACCCTGCTGATGGTCACGCACGACCTGCCGTACGCGCGGGAGCTGTGCGACCGCTCGGTGATCCTCGACGGCGGGCGCATCGTCGCCGACGCCGACACCCGGGAGCTGCTGGCCGACCGGGAGCTGCTGGCGGCGCACCGCCTGGAGCTGCCCTACGGCTTCACCCCCTGACCGCCTCCGCCGGGGCGGGGACGGCCCGGTGGGCGGCGGCGCGGAGGCGGAGCAGGCCCGCCGCGGTGGCGCCGGCCCCGGTGGCCAGGACCAGGACGAGCAGGACCCGGGCCACCCCGCCCGGCCAGGGCAGCGGGGGCACCGAGCGGGCCAGGACGGCGACGTTGGTGACCCCGGCGAACAGGGCGAGGCACGCCCCGGCCAGCGCGAGGGCGAAGTCGGCGGCGGGGCGGCGGGCCAGCGCGTAGCCGCCCGCCGCGAGCGCGCCGAGGCCGGTGAGCAGCGCCCAGACCTGCCCGCCGAGCAGCCCCAGCAGCACCCCGCCGACGCCCGTGGCGCCCGCGTCCAGCTCCCGGCCCACGGTGAACACGATCGCGGCGACCCCGCCCACGGCCAGCGCCGCGCCGGCCCCGGCGAGCGCCCGCGCCCCGAGCGGGGTGCCGGCCGCCAGCAGCCCGGCGGCGCCGACCAGCAGGAAGCCGAGCGTGGCCGCCACCCACCAGGGGTACGCGTCGGGCGGCGGCACCCAGTCGAGGGTGCCCCGGATCTCCACCGGCTCGACGCCGTCGCGCAGCGGCACCGCCCAGTCCCGGACCCGCTGCTCCCGGGTCGGGTCGGCGCGCACCGCCGCCGGCGGGGCCGACTCCTGCCAGCGGGCGCGCCGGTCGTGCCAGCGGGCCGTCGGCCCGTCGCCGACGCGCCGCCAGTCCGGGGCGGCGGCCGGGTCCGCCCGGGCGGGCAGGGCCGTGTCCCCGGCGAGGGTCCGGTTGAGGTACGTCGCCGGGGAGCGGCTGTTCTCGTAGACCCCGTCCGGCCCGACGCGCAGGTACGGCTCGCCGGTGTAGCCGATCACCTCGATCGGCCGCCCGGTGCGGTTGACCAGCTCCAGCCGCGCCCCGCCCTCCACGACGCGGGCGGTCAGCCCGGGCCGGGCCGGTGCGACGCCGGTCACCTCGGCCCGGTAGTCCGTGCCGTCGGGCGACTCCCCGCCGTGCGCGGCGGCCGGCGTCGCCGTGGCGAGGACGGCGGCCAGCCCGGCGAGCACGCCGACCAGCCGCGCGGCGACGGCCGGCCCGGCGAGCCGGCCCAGCCGGGCGAGGACGGCGGAGAGCGGCGGGGCGGGGGTCACTTGCCGGCCGCCGCCACCGCCGCCGTGAGGCCCGCGGGCGACCGGTCGGCGACCTCCGCGCCGTTGACCTTGACGGTGGGCGTGCCGGTGACGCCCGCCCGGCTCGCGTCGTCGGTGACGTGCTCGGTCCACGCCTTGTACGTCCCGTCGGAGACGCAGGAGGCGAAGTCGTCCCGGTTCAGCCCGACGCCCGCGCCGATGTCGACCAGCTCGTCGTCGCTCAGCCCCGCGCCGCCCTCCGGCGGCTGCTTGGCGAACAGCGCCTTCGCGTACTCCTGGAACTTGCCGCCCTTGGCGGCGCAGCCGGAGGCGGCGGAGGAGCGGGTGGAGTATTCGGTCGTGGAGAACCGGTTGAGGTAGGCGACGGGGTGGAACACCACCCGTGCCTTGCCCTCGCTGACGAGCTGGTCGATGGTCGCGCCGCTGGTCTGCTGGAACTGGTTGCAGGCGGGGCAGAGGAAGTCCTCGTACAGGTCGATGGTGACCGGGCCCGTCCCGTAGGCGATGCCGGTGCCGGCCTCGGTCGCGCCCGGCGGGGCGGTGAAGGTGTCGGAGCGTTGGCTGGACCAGACGGCCCAGCCGATCCCGCCGGCGATGACCAGCACGGCGACCGCCACCAGTGACGTCCAGAGGGTGCGCTTGCGCCGGCGCTCCCGGGCGAGCTGCTCGCGGACCACGCGGGCGGCGTTCCGCTGCCCCTTGCGACTACTCATCATCGTCCTCCACCGGTGGGCCCGCGAGCCAGCCGTCGACGGAGACGGGGGTGCGGGGCCAGGTCAGCAGGAACCCGGCCAGGGCCAGGAATCCCAGGTCCCGGAGGATCTCCGGGAGGTAGCTCGGCGTCTGCCCGGCGGCGAGCTGCCCGCCGCTGCCGAAGCAGCCGCAGTCGATGGCCAGGCCGCGCGACCAGGCCGAGGCGATGCCGGCGACGAAGACCACCAGCAGGGCCGCCGAGATCCCGGCGGCCAGGCGGGTGGCCAGGCCGACCAGCAGCAGCGCACCGAGGGCCAGCTCGACGAAGGGCAGCGCCGCGCCGATCACGGTCGCGACGTCGTACGGCATGACCTGGTAGGCGTTGACGGCGCGCCCGGAGGCGGCCAGGTCGCCGACCTTGGCCCCGCCGGCGACCAGCCAGACGGCGGCCAGGCCGAGCCGGGCGGCGACGCCGAGCCAGGGCCGGACGGCGGCCCAGCGGGCGGCCCCGGTGTGCGATGCGGTCACGCTCATTGGTCGCTGCGACCCCGACGGAGGTTCCCCGTCGCGCACGAGTTCCCGGTCACGGCCGGCGTTTCCGGTCATCCGGCGAGCGCGTCGCCGGCCGACTCGACCAGGTCGTGCCGGGCCCGGGCCACCCGGGAGCGGATGGTGCCGACGGGCACCCCCTCCACGGCGGCGGCCTCGGCGTACGACAGGCCGAGCAGTTGGGTGAGCACGAACGCCCCGCGTCGTTCGGCGGGCAACCGGCGCACCAGGTCGACGGCGCCGAGCTGCCCGGCGGGGTCCGGGTGCGGCAGGTCGGTGTGGGCGTGGCTGGCCAGCCGCTCGGCGAGCCGGCGGCGGCGGACCACGACGCGCAGGTGGTCGGCGCAGGCGCGGCGGGCGATGCCGAGCAGCCAGGTGCGGGCGCTGGACCGCCCCGCGAAGGCGGGCAGCGCCCGGAACGCCCGCAGGTAGGTCTCCTGGGTGAGGTCGTCGGCGGTGTCGGGGTCGACCAGCGCGGCGGCGAACCGCCACACCTCGGCCTGGGTGGCCCGGACGAACGCCGCCTGGGCCGCCGGGTCGCCGTCGCGGGCGGCCAGCGCCCAGCCGGTCGCCGGGTCGGCCCCGCGCGGGGCCGCCGGGTCGGGGACACGACCACCCGCCGGGTCGGTGGGACCGTCGGCGGCGGGCTCGCGCGGCGCGGGGATCACGTCAGACCACGGTACGCGGCGTGCCGGTGACCGGCAGGGTCCTTCGACCCTTCCGATGACGTGGCCCACTCCGGGAACTTTTCCGGCGCCCCGCCCGACCATCCCCTCATGACTTGCGACTACGTCCGCGTGGCGCTGTCGGCGCGGCCGGGCGGCGGGGAACCGCAGGCGTCGGCGACCCCGGGAAGCGCCGGTGGCGCGCCCGAGGGCCGGGTGGGGCTCGCCGATCGGTCCGTTCATCGGCGAGCATGGCCGGCATGACTGCTGCCACTCTCCGGCCCCCCCGCCGGCTCGCGCGCCTCGGCACGCTCGCCGGCCTGCTGGTCACCGTCGTCGCCCTGCTGTTGGCCCCGGCCACCCCCGCGAGCGCCCACGCGGTGCTGGTGAGCAGCAGCCCGGCCGCCTCCGCCGTGGTGCCGAGCGCGCCGTCCGAGGTGGTGCTGACGTTCAGCGAGCCGGTGCGCAAGGTGGCCGGGAAGATCCGGGTGATCGCCCCGGACGGGGCGCGGGCCGACCGGGGCGAGCCGTCGTTCTCCGACACGGTGGTGACCATCCCGGTGGATCCGTCGGCGGGGCGCGGGACGTACCTCATCAGCTACCGGGTGATCTCGGCGGACAACCACCCGATCTCCGGCGCGTTCACCTGGTCGGTGGGCGCGCCGTCGACCCCGCCGACGGACAGCGGGTCCGACACCCGGGCCGACCCGGTGGTGGAGACCGGGGTCAAGGTCGCCAAATACCTGGGCTACGCCGGCCTGCTCCTGCTGGTCGGCCCCGCGCTGGTGCTCGGCGCGCTGTGGCCGCGCCGGCTCGACCGCCGCGGTCCGGCCCGGCTCGCCTGGACGGGGGTCGGCGTGCTGGCGTTCGCCACCGTGGCCGAGCTGTGGCTCCAGGTGCCCTACACCGCCGGCGGCGGGCTGTTCGACGTGACCGGCGCGGGCTTCGCCGACGTGCTCGGCGGCACGTACGGCACGGCGCACCTGGTCCGGCTCGGTCTGCTCGCGGCGGCGGCGTTCCTGCTCCGCCCGCTCTTCGCCGGGCCGGTGGGGCGCACCGACGCGATCATCCTGGCGGTCCTCGGCGGCGCTGCGCTGTTCACCTGGCCGCTGGCCGGGCACCCGGCGGCCTCGCCCGCGCCGGCGGTGTCGGTGGTGGTCGACGCGGTGCACCTGGGCAGCATGGCCGTGTGGCTGGGCGGGCTGGTGATGCTCGGCGGTTTCCTGCTGCGCCTGGCCGACGAGCGGGAGCTGGGCGCGATCCTGCCCGTCTGGTCGCGCTGGGCGGCGCTGTCGGTCGCGGCGCTGCTGCTCGCCGGCACGGTGCAGGCGCTGATCGAGGTGGCCACCCCGGCGGCCCTGGTCGACACCACGTACGGGCGGCTGGTGCTGGCCAAGATCCTGCTGTTCGCGCTGGTGATCGGCGTGGCCGCGTACTCCCGGGCGCTGGTGCGCCGGCGCACCGCCGCGGCCCACCCGGCCCCGGTGCGCCGGGCGGTCTGGGTCGAGCTGGCGATCACGGCCGTGGTGCTCGGCGTGACGGCGACCCTGGTGCAGACCCCGCCGGCCCGCAGCGCCGCCGAGGTGGCCGGCACGCCGGACAACTTCTTCACCACCACGCTGTCCAGCCCGCTCTACTCGCTCCAGGTGGAGCTGGACCCGGCCCGGCGGGGCAACAACTCGATGCACCTGTACGCGTACACGTCGGACAACCGGCCGCAGCCGGTGGCCGAGTGGAAGGCGACCGCCGCGCTGCCGTCGGCGGGGATCGAGCCGATCGAGATCCCGCTGCTGCCGCTGACCGACAACCACGCGTCCGGGGAGATCAACCTGCCCGCCTCGGGCGACTGGCAGTTCCGCTTCACCGTCCGCATCTCGGACATCGACCAGGCCACGGTGAGCGCCACCGTGCCGATCCGTTGACGAAAGGTAGTCCCCCATGCTCCGTCACCGCCGTTCCGTAACCGCCGCCGCCCTGGCCCTCGGCGCCGTCGCCGCCGTGGTGCTCGGCGTGGCCGCGCCCGCCTCGGCGCACGTCTCGGTCAACCCGAAGGAGGCGACGCAGGGCGGCTACGGCCGGTTCGCGTTCCGGGTGCCGAACGAGAGCGACGAGACGTCGACGACGAAGGTCGAGGTGGTGCTGCCGGAGAACGCGCCGGTCGGTTCGGTGTCGACGATGCCGGTGCCGGGGTGGACGGTGGCGGTGGAGAAGCGCAAGGTCGACCCGCCGGTGCAGGTGCACGGCAGCGAGGTCACCGAGGCGGTGGCGAAGATCACCTGGACGGCGACCGGCGACGCGGCGGTGAAGCCGGGCCAGTTCCAGGAGTTCCCGGTGTCGATGGGGCCGCTGCCGCAGGTGGACACGATGGTGTTCAAGGCGCTCCAGACCTACTCGGACGGCACGGTGGTGCGCTGGATCGAGGAGCCGGCCGCCGGGGCCGAGGAGCCGGAGAAGCCGGCCCCCGTGCTCACCCTCACCGCCGCCGCCCCGACGGAGGGCGCCCCGGCCCCGGCCGCGCCCGCCGCGGCGGCGGACGATGACGACGACTCCGAGGGCGGGGCGGGCCTCGCGTTCGGCGTCGCGGGGCTGGTCGCCGGCCTGGCCGGGCTGGTCCTCGGCGGGCTCGCGTTCGCCCGCACCCGGCGGGGGCCGGCCGCGACGAGCTGACCCCGGAGCCCCCCGCCCGTCGGCCCGCCGGTCCACCCGGCGGGCCGGCCCGTTTCCGGCCCCCGTCGTACGCCGTTGCTGCTGATATCGGGCCGATTGCGCCTTTTGCGCCGGTAAGGTCGGCCGAGTACCCAGGCCACGGAAGGAACGACACGGATGCGGATCGCTCGCGCGCTCGTCGGCATGCTGCTGCTCACCATCGGTATCCCGGCGCTACTGGCCGCAGGCGTGTTCGGCGTCCTGTCCCGGCACCCCGACGCCGCCGGCGGGTTCACCGTCGGAGTCGGGGCGGTGGCCCTCCAGGCGCGCGTGGCCGCCGACTGGTTCCCGGCCGCCGCCTGGCTGCTGGCCACCCTCGGCGTCCTGCTGGTGGCCTCCGCCGCGCTGCTGCTGCGCCCGGCGCGACCGCGCGAGGTGGTCTTCGTGGTCGAGCCCGACCAGGTCCCGGCGCTCGCCGACCGGCTCGGGGTGACCTCGCTCAGTGGGCTGGGCGCGCGTCCCGCGCCGGACCCGGCCGTGCCCGCCGACCGGCAACTGGTCGCGGTGGGCGCGGCGGCCGGGCGGCCCCGGCCCGCGTTGGGCCCGGCCCCGGCCCGCCGCCCGGCCACCCTCGCCGACCTGGCCCCGCCGCCCGGCCCGGCCCGCGCGGCATCGCCCTCGGGGCCGGCGTCGTCGGCGCTTGCGGGTCCGCCGGCCTGGCCGCCGGCCGCGCCGGAGGCCACCACCCGGCCGGTACGCGTCGAGCCCCGCCGCATCCGCCCCGCCGCGCCCAGCGCCCGCCGCCGGCACCCCTGACCCGGCGCCCGGCGGGGCGGCCCGGTGCCCTACCAGGCGGGTGAGCGGGGAACCCCTCTCGACCGGAGGCGTTAACCGGGGGCCCTTCCTTGCACGGCAGGCGAGCGGCCCTCCGTGCTGCCGACACGGAGGGCCGCCTGCACCGGGGGATCGGTGCCACGGGGAATGCCCGAGGTATGGGTAAGATTAGCCGGTAACGACGCTACTCGGGACAACTGTCCATTTGGTGCGATTTCTCGCCCTGGTGGGCGGATGCCGGGGCGGGGCAGGCGACGGGCAGGGCCGCCACCAGCAGCAGGCTCAGCAGCACGTAGGCGTTGCGCGCCAGGAACTCGCCGGGCGAGTCGGTGGGCACCGGGGCCACTCCCCAGTCGTGGAACGACACCACCCCGTAGCCGATCAGCGCGCCGGTGCCGACGGCCAGGCCGGTCAGCCACCGTCGGCGTCGGGCCCCGGCCGGCGTCGTCGGGTCCGTGCCGAGCGCCGCGTCGGCGAGCAGCACCACCGCCGGCACGAACCAGTAGATGTGGTGGGTCCAGGTGATCGGGCTGACCAGCGCCCCGGCCAGGCCGGTCAGCGTCAGGCCGGTCAGCGCGTCCCCGGCGCGGGCGGCGCGGGCGGCCCGCCACAGCCCGTACCCGGCGACCAGCAGGGCCAGCGCCAGCCACAGCGCCCGGCTCGGCTCGGCGGGCGCGGTGAGCCGGCTGAGCAGCCCGAACAGCGACTGGTTGCCGGTGTAGTCGGTGCGCCCCACCCGGTCGGTCGCCCACAGCTCGTGGGTGAAGAACCGCCACGAGTCCGCCGGCGCGACGGCCGCGGCGAGCAGCGTGGCGCCGGCGGCGGTCGCCGAGGCCACGGCCGCGTCCCGCCACCGCCGCGTGGCCAGCAGGTAGACGATGAAGATGCCGGGGTAGAGCTTCAGCGCGGTGGCCAGCCCGACGCCCACGCCCGCCCAGCGCCGGTGCTGCGGCACGGCGAACAGGAGGTCGGCCAGGATCAGCACGACCAGCAGCATGTTGATCTGGCCGAAGGTGATCGTCTCCCGGGTGCTCTCCACGGCGAAGACCAGCAGCACCCCGACGGTGAGGGTGAACACCCGGGGCAGGCCGTGCCGGGCCACGACCGGGGCGAGCAGCCACCGCGTGGTCACCACCACGCCGAGCACGGTGAGGACCGTGAAGACCGCGATCGTCAGCCCCAGCGGCAGCAGCGCGAACGGGCGCAGCAGCAGCGCGCTCACCGGCGGGTAGGTGAAGTACAGCTCGCCCTGCACCCGGTCCGGCTGCACGTAGTCGTAGAGCGGGTGGCCGGCGGCCCACCAGTCCATCGCCCGCATGTAGATCTTGAGATCGAGGAAGTCGTGCTTCAGGCCCGGCAGGTACAGCGCGGGCAGCACGGCCACCAGGGCCAGCACCGTGACCAGCCGGCGGACCCGGCGGCCGCCCGGCTCGTCGGCGGTCACGGAGGGTGGCGCGATCGGTTCAGCTGGCACGGGGAAACCCTAGCGGTCCATCCCGCGTACGCCGCCGAGGCGCGAGGGTGCGGGCTGCGCGTAGGCTGTGCGCGTGGCTGATCTCCTCGTCTGGATCGACTGTGAGATGACCGGGCTGGACCTCGGCAGGGACGCCCTGATCGAGGTCGCCGCGCTGGTCACCGACCCCGACCTCAACGTGCTCGGCGACGGGGTCGACGTGGTTATCCACGCCGACGAGGCGGCGCTGGCGGCGATGCCGGAGATCGTGCGCACCATGCACGGCAAGTCCGGGCTGACCGAGGAGGTCCGGCGGTCCACCGTGACCCTCGCCGAGGCCGAGGACCTGGTGCTCGACTACGTCACCAGCCACGTGAAGGACGCCCGCTCCGCCCCGCTGTGCGGCAACTCGATCGCCACCGACCGGGGCTTCATCGCCCGGGACATGCCGCGCCTCGACGCCCACCTGCACTACCGGATGATCGACGTCTCCTCCATCAAGGAGCTGTGCCGGCGCTGGTATCCGCGGGTCTACTTCGGGCAGCCCAAGAAGGGGCTGGCCCACCGGGCGCTGGCCGACATCCGGGAGAGCATCCGCGAGCTGGAGTACTACCGGCGGACGGTCTTCGTGCCGCTGCCCGGCCCGGACGTGGACAGCGCGAAGGCCATCGCCGCGCAGCTCTGAGCCCACCCGGCCCCGCGTCGGTTCGCCTCAGCGGGCCGTCAGGCCGCGCCGGGTGGAGCAGCCGGCCGGCAGCCGGTTCAGCTCCGCCCAGGACAAGGCCGGCTGGGCGCCGCGCGCGTTGCGGGCCTCCCGGTATGCCGGCTGTGCCGGGAACCACCCGCGCGTGCCCCGCCGGCGCCGCTCGGCGTCCTGCTCGTGTCGGTCCTCAGGCAGATTCGGCATGACCTTACCGTCCCAGAGAAAGTTGTACATGTATGGAAATAGATATGACGTGGTCGGAGCGCCCCCGGTTCCCGCCGCAGGCGGTGTGACGGCGCGCCGCCCGTCGTCGGCGGCCCCGCTGCCCGGCCGCCCGCCCGCCCCCGGGTCCCCGCCGACCCGCGCACGGCTGCGCGCCCACCGGCGTACCGTGATCATGTCGGCGCCCCCGGCGGGCGCGGCGGAGGGAGGCGACCGGTGGGCGACCGGCGGCTGTACCTGCACCTCGTGACCTGGCTCGGGCGGTGGCCGCCGGGGCCGGGGCTGCACGTGGTCGGCTCGTACCGGCGTGACCTGCCCGCCTGGGACGGCCGGCTCCGCCCGGCGATCGCGGTCGGCGACGGGCACGGCACGGTGCTCTCGGTCGCGCCCCGGCACGTCCCGGCCGTCCGGGCGCTCGCCGCCCGGTCGCACCGGCGGCTGCTCGCCGGCCTGCCGGGTGCCGTCACCCACCCCCGCTGGGTGCCCAACGACGACGTGTTCCGGTGGACCCTGGCCCCGGCCCCGCTGCCGGAGGTGGGGGAGTGGGTCGCGCCGACCGAGCCGGGGCTGCCCCGGTGGCTGGGGCTGTTCGACCGCGAGGTGCTGGTGGTGCGGGACGCCGACGGGCGGTACCTGGCCGGCGTGGCGATCAAGCGGCACGACGCGCACGGTCACGAGCTGGCCGTCGGCACGGTGCGGGCCGCCCGGGGCCGGGGGCTGGCCCGGCGGCTGGTGGCCCAGGCCGCCCGGCGGGTGCTCGACGAGGGGGCCGTGCCCACGTACCGGCACGACCCGGCCAACGGCGCGTCGGCGCGGGTGGCGGAGGCCGCCGGCTTCCCGGACCGGGGCTGGCGGTCGTACGGGGTCTATCCCCCGTGAGCCGGGCGCGGACCGTGGATCCCGGGCCGGATCCACGGTCCGCGCGGCCTCCCCCCAGGTCCTCCCCGTGGCACGGCCGGTCGCTCCCGCCGGCCGCCGTCTCGCCCATGACGCTACGTAACGAGATCGGCGGCAGGCAAGGGGAGCCGGCGGGTCGGCGGTGTCGTCTAACGGACTTGACCTGCGCCTTGATGTCGCGCCGGGTCGAAGGTCAGTGACGCAGCGTGCGGATGAGGGTGATCGCCTGGCGGGTGGCCGGGCGCAGCACCCGCAGCCGGGACAGGCCGACGAGGCGGTCGACCAGCGGCACCGCCCCGTCGACGAGCTGCCGGGTCTTCGCCTGCCCGGGGGAGCGGTCGTGCACCCAGTAGAGGATCACCCCCAGGTATGCCAGCCAGAGCAGCTCGGGCAGCTCCGGGCGCAGCTCGGGGTCGACCTTCGCGGTCGAGCCGTCGAGCACCTCGCGGAACAGCGCCACCGAAGCCTGCCGGGGCGCGGCGGACTCGGCGGAGAACGGGCTCAGCGGCGACGTCGGCTCGGCCGCGGTCTTGAAGAACGTCCCGGCGAACTCGTGGTACGGGGTGAGCACGTCGAGGCCCGCGTGCAGCACCCCGGCCAGCCGCTGCCCGAACCCGGTCTCCCGCGCCAGCACCGCCGCCGCGGCGGACCGGTGCTCCACCTGCGTGCCCGCGTAGAACTCCTGGATCAGGTGGTCCTTGGAGCCGAAGTAGTAGTACGCGTTGCCGACCGCGACGCCCGCCTCCTGGGCGATGGCCCGCATGGTGGTGCGGGCGTAGCCGCGCTCCCGGAACATCCGCAGCGCGGTGTCCAGGATGAGCCGCCGCGTCTGCTCACCCCGGACGGTCGCCGCCTCGCCCGCAGCGGTCGTCGGCGCAGTCTGCTCGGTCATCGTCGTCACCGTATCCCGGTTCGGGGCCGGCCGATCCGTCCCACTCCTCGCGGACCAGAGCACGGATCGACGAGGCGGTGGCCACCACCCGCCGGGCCAGCGGCATCAGGTGCGGCCGGGCCAGCCGCTCGGCCGTGGCCCGGTGGTCCGCCAGCGCCCACAGGCAGGCGAACCAGGCCCCGTCGCCCGCGTACACCTCGCCGGTGTCGGCCACCACGGTCAGGTCCCGCAGCGTGGCCTCGTGGTCGAGGCCCGGGAAGCGCCGCCGGGCCTCGACCGACCCGGCCGGCACGAACTCCAGGGGTACGAGCTGGGCGCGCGTGGCCAGCCAGCGCCGGGCGGCCCGGCACAGCGGGCAGTGCGCGTCGTAGAGGACGGTGAGCCCGCCGGTCCCACCGCCCCCGTGCGCGGTGGGACCGGCGTCGCCCGCCGCAACGGCCGGGTGTCCGCTCATCGTGCCGGCGGGACCGGACCGGCGCCGGGCGCGCCGCCGTGCGGGGCGGCCGGGGGCCCGGCGGGCTGCGGCGCGGCGGGCTGCGGGCCGACCGGGTACGGCACGTGCGGCGCGTGCGGGCCGGGCCGGGCGGGTGGCGGGGCGAGCCGGGCGACGGGCGCCACCGGGGGGTGCGTGGCGAGCTGGCGCAGCCGGCCCCGGCGGTAGCGGCCGAGCGCGAACACGTTGAAGAAGTGCAGCGCGCCGAGCACCAGCAGCACCAGCCCCACCTTCAGGGACAGCTCCTCCATCGCCTCGCTGGTGCCGGTGACCGGGTCGCGGTGCCGCATCGCCACCGTGACGTAGCCGAGGTTGAGCAGGTAGAAGCCGACGACCAGGAGGCTGTTCACGGCGCGGGCCAGCCGCTCGTCGGCGAAGACCTCCTCCAGGAAGACCAGCCCGTTGCGGGACAGCGACCGCGCCACCCAGACGGTCAGGCCGATGCTGACCGCGAGGTAGACCAGGTACATCCAGACCTTGACGTCCATCCCGGCACCTTTCTTGAACACGTTCAAAATCAGGTCGTGCTCAGCGTAGGGCACGACTTGAACGCGTTCAAGAGTGGGTTGGCGGCGGGGTGCGCCCGGCCGGCCCGAAGGCCGGGCGGCCGGACGGCGGGCGGTCAGGAAGTCGGGCGGTCGGCGGTCAGCCGGTCAGGCCCAGCGCCCGGGCCGCCGCGTGGCCGTTGGCGTGGCTCGCGCCGTACGTGGTGACGAACGCGCGCGCCCCCGCCGGCCGCCACCGCCCCGGCCAGCCCATCTCGACCACGACCACCGGGTGCGCGGCGGCCAGCGCGTCCACCAGCGCCGCGCCGCCCGGCAGCCGGTGCAGGTGCCGGCCGACCAGCACGATCGGCCGCTCCCCGGCGTGGGCGCGCAGGGCCGCCGCGTCCGCCTCGGCGGCCACCACCCGGATCTCCTCCGACCCGGCCAGGTGCGGGCCGAGGCCCCACGGCACCCGCCCCTGCGCGATCGTGGTCGCGGCGTCCAGCCGTACGACGAGGGGCCGGCCCAGCCCGGCGACGTCGCCGTCCACCCGGACGGCGCGCCGCGCGGCGGCGTACCCCAGGTCGGTGGGGGTGGGTGCCGGCGGGCCGGCGGCGGCGTGCGCGGTGGCCCGCGTTCCGGCGGCGAGCGCGGCGGCGCGGCCGGCGGCCTGCTCGACCCGGGCCCGGTCCAGCCGGCCGTCGCCCAGCGCGGCGACGATCTCGGCGGCGACCCGCTCGACCAGGCGGGCATCGACCCGCGCGCCGATGCAGAGCAGGTCTGCCCCGGCGGCGAGCGCCAGGACGGCGGCCGGGCCGACGCCGCCGGCGGCCAGCGCCGCGCCCTGCATCTCCAGCGCGTCGGTGATCACCGTCCCGGTGAAGCCCAGCTCGCGGCGGAGCAGGTCGACCAGGACCGGGCGGCTGAAGGTGGCCGGGCCGTCGCCGGTGAGCGCGGGCACCCGGATGTGCGCGGTCATGATCGACTTGACCCCGGCGTCGACGACCGCCGCGAACGGGGGCAGGTCGCGCTCGCGCAGCAGCGCCGGGGACGCGTCGACGGTGGGCAGCTCGTGGTGGCTGTCGGCGACCGTCGCGCCGTGGCCGGGGAAGTGCTTGGCGCAGGCGGCCACGCCGGTCGACTGGAGCCCGGCGACGGCTGCCGCCGAGTGGACGGCCACCCGGGCCGGGTCCGCGCCGAAGGAGCGGGTGCCGATCACCGGGTTCTCGTCGGCGGTGTTCACGTCCACCGTCGGGGCGAGGTCCACGGTGATCCCCAGGGCGGCCAGCTCGCCGCCGATCGCCGCGTAGACCTGCCCGGTCAGCGCCGGGTCGTCGGCCGCACCGAGGGCGGCGTTGCCCGGGTACGGGCTGCCGGTCGCGTGGGCGAGGCGGGTCACGTCCCCGCCCTCCTCGTCGATCGCGACGAGCACGTCGGGCCGGGCGGCGCGCAGCGCGGCGGTGCTCGCCGCCACCTGGGCCGGGTCGTGCACGTTCGTGCCGAACAGGGTGTGCCCGGCGAGCCCCTCGGCGACCAGCTCGACGGCCCAGTCCGGCGGGACCGGCCCCGGGTACGCGGCCAGCAGCGTGCCCAGCGCGAGCCGGCGCAGTCCAGGATCGGTCGCCACGGAGGTCTCCCCTCTGCCGTGCCCGGTCGGGCGCGGTCGTCGTACCGGAGGCGTCGGCGGGTGCCGGGTCGTCCGAGTACCCAGGTTCGGGGCGGCCGTTACGCTACGGTCACCCGCGTGTCGGTTTGGTTAGCAAAGTTTACGAAAATTTGAGGACGTGGCATGAGTGCGACCCGCCTGCCCGGCACCCCCCGCCTGTTGCGGGCGCTCAACGACCGCGCGGCGCTGGAGCTGCTGCTGGAGCAGGGGCCGCTGACCCGGGCCCGGCTCGGCGAGCTGACCGGGCTGTCCAAGGTCACCGCCTCCCAGCTCGTCGAGCGGCTGGAGGAACGCGGCCTGGTCGCCCGGGTCGGCGAGCAGGCCGGCGGGCGGGGCCCGAACGCCCAGCTGTACGCCGTCCGGCCGGGCTCGGCGTACGTGGTCGGGGTGGACGTCGGCGCCGAGCGGGTGGTGGCCGCCTGCGCGGACATCACCGGTGCGGTCGTCTCCCGGGTGGAGCAGTCCACCCGGGACACCGACGACCCGGTCGGGGTGGTGCACAACGCCGTCGTCCAGGCCGCGAGCGGCGCGGGCGCGGAGCTGTCCAGCGTGCGCCGGGTGGTGCTGGGCACCCCCGGCCTGGTCGACCCGGCCAGCGGCGACATCACGTTCGCGTTCAACCTGCCACGCTGGCACCGGGGCCTGCTCGCCGCGCTGCGCGAGGACCTGGCCACCCCGGTGGTCTTCGAGAACGACGTCAACCTGGCCGCCGTGGCCGAGGCGCAGTCCGGGGCGGCCCGGGAGAACCGCGACTTCGTGCTGGTCTGGGTGGGCGCGGGCGTCGGCCTGGCGATCATGCTCGGCGGCCGGCTGCACCACGGCAGCAGCGGCGCGGCCGGCGAGATCGGCTACCTGCCGGTGCCCGGCGTGCCCATCCCGCGTGACGTGTCGCGCCGGGCCAAGCCGGCGTTCCAGCAGCTCGCCGGGGCCGACGCGGTGCTCGCCGTGGCCCGGGAGCACGGGCAGCCGGCCGACTCGGCGGCCGACGCGGTGCGCGCGGCGATCGCCGCCGGCACCGCCGGCGGCCCGCTGCTCGACGAGCTGGCGCGCCGGCTGGCCCTGGGCGTGGCGAGCACCTGCGTGGTGCTCGACCCGCCGCTGGTGGTGCTCGCGGGCGAGGTCGGCCAGGCCGGCGGGGCGGCGCTCGCCGAGCGGGTGCAGCACGAGGTGGCCGCGATCACCCTGGTCCGGCCCCGGGTGGTGCCGACCGGGCTGACCGAGGAGCCGATCCTGCACGGCGCGCTGCGCACGGCCCTGGACGCGGTGCGCGACGAGGTCTTCGGCAGCACCGTGGGCTGACCCCGCGCGGCTCATGTGAAGGAATTCTTCACCACCGCGCGGGGTGCTGCAAGGTGTCGCCGTGCCTGGCGGGCGGCCCGGCGAGGTGTGGCACCCGGCGGGCGGCTCAGGCGAGGTCGCGGCGGTGGAACGCGCCGAACGCCGCCGCCGTCAGCGCGCCGACGAGCACCAGCAGCACCACCAGCCCGAGCCCCCAGCCGATCTGGTAGCTGCCGTCGCAGTAGCCGCCCACCCCCCGGCAGGCGGTCGCGTCGGAGAGCCGGGCCTCGCCGGTCAACCACGCGTCGAGATACGTGGAGAGCATCCAGTCCTCGCCGCGCGGCAGGCCCACCACCTCCACCACCACCCGCAGGCCCAGCTCCCACACCACCGCGTACGCGGTCACCGCGCCGAGCGCCGCCGCCGTCCGCCGGCCCAGCGTGGCCAGGGCGAAGCCGGCCGTCGCGACGAGCAGCACCAGCACCAGCCCGCGCAGCCAGACCAGCCCCAGCCCGGGCCAGAAGTCGCCGCCCGTCGCCCCGGGCAGCCCGGCGCCCTGCCCGATCAGCCAGAACACCCCCAGGTACGCCGCCGACGCCAGCACCGACAGCAGCGTCACCGCCCCCAGCAGGGTGCCCAGCTTCGCGCCGAGCACGGCGAGCCGCCGGGGCCGCCAGATCAACAGGTTCACCACCCCGCCGGTGGACAGGTCCGCCCCGATGTACGACGCACCCACCAGGAATCCGAACAGCACCAGGAACAGGACGAGGAAGTAGAGCAGCGGCCGGGCCTGGTCGGCGAAGGTGAACACCCCGTGGAGATAGTCGGCGGCCACCGGCAGCCGGTCGCGCTGCCCCGGGTCGAACACCGAACAGTCCGGCGGGTAGTCCTGGGCCTCCTCCGGCGGCAGCGTCCCGCGTACGGCCGCCAGGCACTGCTGGAACGTCTCCTCCAACGCCTGCCGCTCCGCGGCGGCGCTCTGTCGCGCAGCGGCGATCTCGGTGAACGACGGCCGGTGCGAACCCACCAGCGCGGTCGCCGCCGTGATCGCGAACGCCAGCACCAGCAGCGCCAGCATGAGCCGCACGAACCGGCGCGCCGCCAGCCGTTCCCACTCGGCCCGGACCAGGTTCATGCCCCTGCCTCCCCGTCGTGCGTGCCGCCGTCGGTCAGCTCCAGGAAGACGCTCTCCAGGTCCGGCCGCAGCGGGACCAGCTCGCGTACCCACAGCCCCTGCTCGCCGAGCAGCCGGCTGACCTCGCCGGCGTCGGACACCCCGCCGACCACCAGGTGGTCGGGGCGCTCGTCCACCATCAGGTCGGCGGCGCGCAGCAGCTCCGCCGCCCGCTTGGGCTCCGGCACGCGCACCAGCCACTCGTGTCGGTCGTGGCCGGCCAGGACCTCCGCGACCGGGCCGGAGGCCACCCGCCGTCCCGCCGAGACGATCGTCACGTGGTCGCAGATCAGCTGGATCTCGCCGAGGATGTGGCTGGACAGCAGGACGGTCACCCCCGCGTCGGCCAGCGACCGCATCAGGTCCCGCATCTCCCGGATGCCGGCCGGGTCCAGCCCGTTCGCCGGCTCGTCGAGAATCAGCAACTCCGGCTCCTTGAGCAGCGCCGAGGCCACCGCGAGCCGCTGCCGCATGCCCAGCGAGTAGCCCCGCACGTCGTCCTCGCCCCGGTCGAGCAGCCCCACCTGGGCCAGCACCTCGTCGACCCGCCGGGTCGGCACCCCGCCGGCCAGGGCGAGCAGCCGCAGCGTGCGGTGCCCGGTGAAGTTGCCGAAGAACTGCGGGGTCTCCACGATCGCGCCGACCCGGGCGGCCACCCGCGCCTGCGCGCGCGGGACGTCCTCGCCGAACAGCCGCATCCGGCCGGAGTCGGCGCGGACCAGGCCGAGCAGGGCGCGCAGCGTGGTGGTCTTACCCGAGCCGTTCGGCCCGAGGAAGCCGTGCACCTCACCCCGCCCCACCAGCAGGTCGAAGCCGTCCACGGCGACGTGCCGGCTCCGGTACGGGCCGTGGAACGTCTTGCGCAGCCCCTCGATCTCGATGACCGCGCTCATCCGACGTGCTCCCCGTGTGACATCCGCGCCTCCCCCGTGCGGTGACCAACGACACGGCGCCCCACCCTAGGGCGTGGACGCCGCCCGTGGGGGGCGGTGCGGAGGTGCGTGGTTGGATGGGCGGGTGACTGGTGACCTGATCCCCGGCGCCCCCGCCGCCGCCCCCGCCGCCAGCCCCGTGGACGCGGATCTGGTGGTCAGCCTGGACGGCGTCGCCGTACGCCGGTCCGGCACCGCGCTGCTGCACGACGTGCACTGGCGGGTCGAGCTGGACGAACGCTGGGTCGTGCTGGGCCCCAACGGGGCCGGCAAGACCACCCTGCTGAACCTGGCCGCCGGCCGGCTGCACCCGACGACCGGCGTCGCCCACGTGCTGGGCGAGCGCATCGGCCGCACCGACATCAACGAGCTGCGCACCCGCATCGGCCTGTCGACCGCGGCCCTCGCCGGGCAGGTGCCCGCCGAGGAGCTGGTCACCGACGCGGTGGTCACCGCCGCCTGGTCGGTGGTCGGGCGCTGGCGGGAGAGCTACGACCCCGCCGACGAGGCGCGGGCCCGCGCCCTGCTCGGCCAGCTCGGCGTCGGGCACCTCGCCGACCGGGCCTTCGGCACCCTGTCCGAAGGCGAGCGCAAGCGGGTGCAGATCGCCCGCGCGCTGATGACCGACCCCGAGCTGCTGCTGCTCGACGAGCCCGCCGCCGGCCTCGACCTGGGCGGGCGCGAGGACCTGGTGGCCCGGCTGGCCGAGCTGGCGGCCGACCCCGACGCCCCGGCGCTGGTCCTGGTCACCCACCACGTCGAGGAGATCCCGCCCGGGTTCACCCACGCGCTGCTGCTGCGCGAGGGCGTCGTGGTGGCCCAGGGGCTGCTCGGCGACACCCTCACCGCCGACAATCTCGCCAAGACCTTCGGCCTGCCGCTGACGGTCGAGCGCCACGGCGACCGCTGGACGGCCCGCGCCGCCTGAGCCGCGTCCGTGCGGCCGCAGTGGCCGGAGCAAGGGAGGCAACCGTGCGGCAGACCCGCGTCGCCGTCGTGGGCAGCGCCAACATGGACCTGGTGGCCACCGCCGGGGCCCTGCCCCGCCCCGGCGAGACGGTGCTTGGCAGCGACTTCGTCATGGTGCCCGGCGGCAAGGGGGCCAACCAGGCGGTCGCCGCCACGCGGGCCGGGGCGTCCTGCGCCTTCCTCGGCGCGATCGGCTCCGACGCGTTCGGGGTGACCCTGCGGGCGCGGATCACGGCGGCGGGCGTCGACACCGGACATCTCCGGGTGGTCTACGGGGCGTCCGGCGTCGCCCTGGTGATGGTCGGCGCCGACGGCGAGAACGCCATCCTGGTCACCCCCGGCGCGAACGCCGCGTTCACCGGCCTCACCGAGGCCGAGCTTTCCGCCGTACGCGACGCGGACGTCCTGGTCGCCCAGCTGGAGATCCCCGTGGCGACGGTGACCGAGGCGGCGCTGGCCGCCCGGGCCGCCGGCACCCGGGTGATCCTCAACGCCGCGCCCGCCCGGCACGTGCCGGCGGAGCTGCTCGACGCCGTGGACCTGCTGGTGGTCAACGAGACCGAGGCGCGCATGCTCACCGGCGCCGGGCGCGACGACCCGGGCGCCCTGCTCGCGCTCGTGCCCCGCGCGGTGCTGACCCTCGGCGGCGAGGGCGCCTGGTACGTCGCGCGCGACGCCGCGCCGGTGCACGTCCCGGCGGTGCCGGTGGAGGTGGTCGACTCGACCGCCGCCGGGGACGCGTTCACGGCCGCGCTCGCGGTGGCCTGGGGCGAGGGGCGGGACCTGCGGGCGGCGGTGCACTGGGCGGCGGCGGCCGGCGCGGCCTGCGTACGCCGGCTCGGCGCGTCCGTGGCCCTGCCCAGCCGGGCCGAGATCGACCAGCTCTACGCCCCGCCGGCCTGATCCACCCTGGTCGGTCGGCCCCACCCGCCGGGCCGGCTCACTCGTCGGTCAGCTTCTCGCCCCGGCGGCGGAGCATGCCGAGGCCGGGGATGCCGGCCACGGCGAGCTTCAGGTCGCGGGTGACGTCGAGCAGGTCGTGCAGGTCGGGGCCCACCCGGTCCAGCGTCGCCAGGATCGGCAGCACGTCGGCGGTCAGGTGTTCCCTGAGCTTGGGCAGCTCGTCGACGAGGCGGATGGCCGCGGTCACCTCCTCGTGGCTGAGCTGCTCGACGAACCGGGCCGCCATCGGCGCGCCCCGGCGCAGCGCCGGCTCGTACGCGGCCAGCAGTTCGGCGGCGGTGCCGGCCGCCGCCGCGGCGGCGGTCACGGTCCCCGCGGCGCGGTGGGCCACCGCGTCGGCCTCGGCGACCACGGTGCCTGCGGCGGCGGAGACCCGCTCGGCCTCGCCGACGACCACGGCCGCGGCGGCGGCGACCTCGGTGGCGGTGTCGATCGCGGTGGTCGCGGCGGCACTGATCACGGCGACCTCCCGGACGGCGCTCTCGGCGTCGTCGAGGATCCGGTCGGTGCGGTCCAGCGTCCCCTCGATCCGGTCCACCACCCCGTTGACCCGGTGCAGCAGCGCCTCCACCCCGTCGAGCAGCGCGAAGGCGCGGGCCGGCAGGGCGGCGACGGAGGCCGCCGAGCCGAGCGCCTGGTCGAGTGCGGAGCGGGTGAGGCCGACGACGGCGGACGGCCGGGGGAGGGGAGGCACCATGCCCTCCAGTGTGCGCGGGACGGGCCAGTGCCGCCCGGTCAGCCCCGGTCGCCCTGCTGCTCCACGGCCCGCTGCACGGCGCGGTAGATCTGCCCGAACCGCAGCGCGTCCGGCGTGCTCAGCAGCATCACCTCCCGCCCGTGGTGCTGCACCCACAGCTCGTTGACCCGGTTGCCCCGCTCGTACGAGCGGTCGAGCCAGCCGAGCGGCACCTCCAGGAACGGGACCAGGGCCAGCGCGCCGACCGCGCAGGCGGCCAGGATGATCAGGGCGAGGGTCCAGTTGCCCCGGTCCTGCGCGGACCAGGCGAGCGACACCACGCAGACCAGCGCCACCAGCGGCGGCAGCGACAGCAGGAGCACCAGCACGCCCCGACCGATCACCCGGCCGCGCACGGCGAGGGTCGTGCGCCCGCGCGCGTGCCAGACGTAGGTGACGTCGGCGAGCAGGATGGTGTGGCCACCCACCCGGATCGACTCGGAGGTCACCTGCACCGCGTCGTCCTGGTAATAGATGGCCATCACCAAGCCTAACCGCCGCCGGGCGTGCCCGCCCAGCCCGGCGAGGGACGTTCGGCACGCTAGGGAGCTGAGTCAGCTACGACATCAGCTCCCTAGTCTGGCTGAAGCCCCTGCTGGGCGGGGGCCACGTGGGATCCGCCTCCCTCGGGCCGCCGCGCACAGGCCGGGGCGGGCCGGGGCGCCGGCTGGGGTCCGCGCCGGGGCGCTACGGCCTGACGGCGCTCCCCGGCGGGCGGCCGCCGGTCCGACCGAACCGCTCCGCCTGCCCCGCCTCCACCGCCCGCTGCACCGCCCGGTAGATCTGCCCGAAGCGCAGCGCGTCGCCCGTCTGCACCAGCCGCACCGGCTGGCCCCGCCAACGGGCCCACAGCTCCCACTGGCGGCTGCCCCGGGCGTACGAGCGGTCCAGGCGCTCGAAGAGGAAGTCGGCGACCGGCCCGACGGCGAGCCCGACCAGCACGGAGGCCCCCACGATGGCGATCGTGACCGTCACCGAGCGGTGCAGCCACAGGGCGAGCGCCACCCCCAGCGCGGCGGCGACCAGCGGGGCGGCGAGCGCCGCGCCGATCGCGCCCCGGCCGGCGAGGACCCGCCAGGACCGGCTGCCGCGCAGGTGCCAGACCACGCTGATCTCGGCCAGCGGGTACGTCCGGCCGTCCGCCCGCACCGCCGTGGAGGTGACCTGCACCGACCTGTCGTCGTAGTACGTGACCATGGCGGCCTCCGGTGGGGCAGGGGCGGACATCAGACTATCTGCCCCAACGATCCGGGCCGTAAGGTTGGCACGCGACTTCGACGAGGAAGTGAGGGCAGCGTGAGCGAGTTCGTGCGGCTGGAGACCAAGGACGGCATCGGCACCATCCGGTTGGACCGGCCGCCGATGAACGCGCTGAACAAGCAGGTCCAGGAGGAGTTGCGCGCCGCCGCTGCGGAGGCCGCCGCCGACCCCGGGGTCCGCGCCGTCATCGTGTACGGCGGCGAGAAGGTCTTCGCGGCCGGCGCGGACATCAAGGAGATGGCCGCCATGTCCTACGTGGACATGGCGGAGCGGGCGGCGGACCTGTCCAGCGCGCTGGGCGCGTTCGCCCGGATCCCCAAGCCGGTGGTCGCCGCGATCACCGGGTACGCCCTGGGCGGCGGCTGCGAGCTGGCCCTCGCGTGCGACTGGCGGGTGGTGGCCGAGGACGCGAAGCTCGGCCAGCCGGAGATCAAGCTGGGTGTCATCCCCGGCGCGGGCGGCACCCAGCGGCTGGCCCGGCTCGTCGGCCCGGCCCGCGCGAAGGACCTGATCATGTCGGGCCGGATGGTGGACGCGCAGGAGGCGCTGCGGATCGGCCTGGCCGACCGGGTCGTGCCGGCCGCCGACGTGTACGCCGCCGCCGTCGAGCTGGTCACCCCGTACCTGAACGGGCCGGTGCAGGCGCTGCGGGCGGCGAAGCTGGCGGTCGACGCCGGCCTGGACATGGACCTCACCTCGGGTCTGGCCTGGGAGACCCAGCTCTTCGCGGCGCTGTTCGCCACCGACGACCGGCGCGAGGGGATGGCCGCCTTCGTCGAGAAGCGCAAGCCCGACTTCACCGGCCGCTGACCCGAGCCTGGTTCACATTCCGCCTACCGGCCAGTAGCGTGTGACTCCGGCCACGGCGAGGGGAGCGGCGATGACGGAGCGGGTCGAGGGTCACGGCGGACAGTTGGCGCTCGCGGCGCTGCGCGCGCACGGCGTACGCGAGATGTTCACCCTCTCCGGCGGGCACGTCTTCCCGCTCTACGACGCGGCGCACACCGCCGGCTTCCCGCTCTACGACGTGCGGCACGAGCAGTCGGCGGTGTTCGCGGCCGAGGCGGTGGCCAAGCTCAACCGCCGCCCCGGCCTCGCCGTGCTCACCGCCGGCCCCGGCGTCACCAACGGCGTCTCCGGGCTGACCAGCGCCTTCTTCAACGCCTCGCCGGTGCTGGTGCTCGGGGGCCGGGCCCCGCAGTTCCGCTGGGGCTCCGGCAGCCTGCAGGAGATGGACCACCTGCCGCTGGTCGCCCCCGTCACCAAGCACGCCGAGACGGTCTTCGGCGCCGACGACATCCCGCGCGCGGTGAGCGCGGCGCTGACCACCGCGCTCACCCCGCACCGGGGCCCGGTCTTTCTCGACTTCCCGCTGGAGGCGATCTTCTCCGTCGGCGACGCGGAGCTGCCCGAGGCGGTCGCGCCCGCACCGATCGAGGCCGACCCGGAGGAGGTGGCCCGGGCCGCCGGGCTGATCGCCGCCGCCCACCGCCCGGTGCTCATCGCCGGCTCCGACGTGTACGCCGGGGACGCCGTCGACGCCCTGCGCGCCGCCGCCGAGGCGCTGCGGGTGCCCGTGTTCACCAACGGGATGGGGCGCGGCGCGCTGCCCCCGTCGCATCCGCTGGCCTTCGCCAAGGCCCGCCGGGCCGCCCTGTCCGGCGCCGACGTCGTCGTCGTGGTCGGCACCCCGCTGGACTTCCGGCTCGCCTTCGGCGACTTCGGCGACGCCCGGGTCGTGCACGTGGTCGACGCGCCCAGCCAGCGGGCCACCCACGTCACCCCGGCCGCCTCGCCCGCCGGTGACCTGCGGCTGATCCTCACCGCGTTCGCCGAGCACCCCGGCGACCGGGCCGACCACGACGACTGGGTCGCGCGGCTGCGCGAGGCCGAGGACGCCGCGAAGGCCCGCGACGCCGAGGCGATGGCCGCCGAGACCGACCCGATCCGCCCCGCCCGCGTCTACGGCGAGCTGCGCCGGGTGCTCGCCCCCGACGCCATCACCATCGGCGACGGCGGCGACTTCGTCTCGTACGCGGGGAAGTACCTGGAGCCCGCCCAGCCCGGCACCTGGCTCGACCCGGGCCCGTACGGCTGCCTCGGCACCGGGATGGGCTACGCGATGGGGGCCCGGGTCAGCCACCCCGACCGGCAGGTCTGCGTGCTGATGGGCGACGGCGCGGCCGGCTTCTCGCTGCTGGACGTCGAGTCCCTGGTGCGCCAGAAGCTCCCCGTCGTGATCGTGGTCGGCAACAACGGCATCTGGGGGCTGGAGAAGCACCCGATGCGCGCCATGTACGGCTACGACGTCGCCGCCGACCTCCAGCCCGGCCTGCGCTACGACAAGGTCGTCGAGGCCCTCGGCGGGGCGGGCGAGACGGTCGAGAAGGCCGGCGACCTCGCCCCGGCCCTGGAGCGGGCCTTCGCCTCGGGCGTGCCCTACCTGGTCAACGTGCTCACCGACCCGGCCGACGCGTACCCCCGCTCGTCGAACCTGGCCTGAGCGCCACCGCTTAATTCGGGGGACTCGCGGCGTCTGTCGTCGTAACGTCAGCCGAGGCTCGGCAGTTTGTCAGTGCCGTCGGCCAGTTGGCGTGACACATGCACAGACGACAGGAGTTTCCATGACGTACGCGATCCGGGCGGAGGGCCTGGTGCGACGCTTCGGCGCCACCACGGCCCTCGCCGGAGTCGACCTCGCGGTCCCCAGCGGGACCGTGTACGGGCTGCTCGGGCCCAACGGGGCCGGGAAGACCACCACCGTGCGGGTGCTCGCCACCCTGCTCGCCGCCGACGAGGGTCACGCCACCGTCGGCGGGTACGACGTGCGCCGCGACGCCCACCGGGTGCGGCAGCTCATCGGCCTCACCGGCCAGTACGCCTCGGTCGACGAGGCGCTCACCGGCACGGAGAACCTGCTGCTCATCGGCCGGCTGCTCGGCCTCTCCCGGGCCGACGCGCGGGCCCGGGCCCGGGAGCTGCTCGCCCGGTTCCAGCTCGCCGACGCCGCCGACCGGGCGGCGAAGACCTACTCCGGCGGCATGCGCCGTCGCCTCGACCTGGCCGCCAGCCTGGTCGGCCGGCCGCAGGTGCTGTTCCTCGACGAGCCGACCACCGGGCTCGACCCGCGCAGCCGCAACGACCTGTGGGACACCGTGCGCGGCCTGGTCACCGACGGGGTGACGGTGCTGCTGACCACGCAGTACCTGGAGGAGGCCGACCAACTGGCCAGCGAGATCGCCGTGGTCGACCACGGCCGAGTGATCGCCCACGGCACCCCGGAGGAGCTGAAGGCCAAGACCGGCGGCCAGGTCCTCACGGTCCGCCCGGTGGACCCGGCCGACCTGGCGACCGTGGTGGCCATCGCGGGGGAGGCCGCCGCCGCCAGCCCGGAGGTCGCCCAGGGCGCCGTCACCGTCGCGGTCAACGGCCCCGGGGTGCTGCCCGCCATGGTCCGCCGCCTCGACGACGCCGAGATCCCCGTGGCCGAGCTGGCCCTGCGGGGGGCCAGCCTCGACGAGGTGTTCCTGCACCTGACCGGCCACCGCGCCGAGCCCGACGCGCCGGCCGGGGGCGACACCCCGTCCGGGGCCGACCTGGAGAGGACGCCGGCATGACCGCCGCCACCGTCACCGCCCCGCTCGCGCCGGCCCGCCGCCTCGGCGTGGGCGCCGGGCTGCGGCACACCCTCACCCTGGCCTGGCGCAGCCTGGTGCAGATCAAGCACAACCCGATGGAGCTGGTCGACCTCAGCATCCAGCCGGTGATGTTCGTGCTGCTCTTCACGTACGTCTTCGGCACGGCGATCTCCGGCTCGCCGGGGGAGTACCTCACCTTCGCACTGCCCGGCATCATCGTGCAGAACGCCCTGTTCGCCACGATGACCACCGGCTTCGGGCTCAACAACGACCTCACCAAGGGGGTGTTCGACCGGCTGCGCGCCCTGCCGATCGCCCGCTGGGCCCCGCTGGCCGGGCGGATCCTCGCCGACACCGTCAAGCAGGCGTGGTCGGTGTCGCTGCTGATCGGCGTCGGGGCGATCCTCGGCTTCCGGCTCGGCAACGGGGTGGTCGGACTGCTCGGCGCGTTCGCCCTGCTGCTCACGTTCTCGCTGGCCGCGGCGTGGATCTCGGTGCTGGTCGGGGTGCTGGTCAGCGAGCCCGACAAGGTGCAGATCTTCGGGTTCATGGTGATCTTCCCGCTCACCTTCACCAGCAACGTCTTCGTCCCCACCGACCGGATGCCGGGCTGGCTCCAGCACTGGGTCGAGGTCAACCCGGTGACGATCCTGGCCGACGCCCTGCGCGGCCTGCTGGTGGGCGGCCCGGTGGTCGGCCCGGCGATCCAGGCGATGATCTGGGCCGTCGTGCTCGCCGCCGTCTTCGCGCCGTTGGCGGTCCGGGCCCTGCGGCGTCGCGTCTGACGTCCGCCGGGGGCGGCCCGGTCACACCTCGGGGCGGTTCTCCTCCCGGGGCGGGTCGCCCTCGCGGTGGCGCAGGTCGTCCTCGCGCCGGCGCAGGTCCTCCTCCCAGCGGCGGAACAGCTCGGCGTCCTGCCGCCGGGCGCGTTCGGCCAGGGAGTCGAGGAACTCCGGGTCGTCGTCCGGGGCGAGCGGCCGGCGCGGACCGCCGGCGGCCGACCGGGGCGTGCCCGGCCCTCCGGCGGGGCGCTGCCGGCCGGCGAGGAACCAGGCGATCGCGCCGACCAGCGGGAAGAACAGGATGACCAGCACCCAGGCGAACCGGGGCAGCCCCCGGATCGCCCCCTCCTCGGCGGAGAGGCAGCTGATCAGCGCGCACACCGCGAGCGCGATCTGGACCAGGAAGAGCAGGACGTACAGGCGGGCCATCTCCCCATCATGGCGCACCCGCGCCCGTCAACCCAGTCCGCGCAGGACCAGCAGCACGCCCAGCGTGGCCTGCCACGCGGCGGCGAGGGCCAGCGCCGGCATGGTGCGGGAGGTGGCGCGGACCGGGCCCGCCCCGACGGCCCGGCCCCAGCACAGGGCGAGGGCCGCCGCCCAGCCGGCGACCGCCGCGCCGGCCAGCACCGCCCCCGTGGCGTCCCCGGTGAGCGCCAGCCGGACGGTCAGGACGGTGACGGCGGTGAGCGCGAGCAGGCTGCGCCGCCAGGCGAGGCGGGTGCGTTCGGGTTGCAGCCCCGGGTCGCCCGCCGGGGCACGGCCGACGGTCACCGGCCGCCGACCGCGTGGGCGAGCACCGCGATCACCAGCAGCGCCGCGCCCAGCCCCACGGCGAGGGCGAGCACGGCGGGGAAGCGGGACGCCGGCAGCTCCTCGCCGAGCCGGATGGCGCGTTCGGTGCGGGCCCAGTGGTCCACGGCCCGCACGGCGACGGTGCCGCCGAGCAGCAGCAGCGCGACGGCGATCGCCTCGCGCAGGTGCGCCAACGGCAGCGGCGGGAGGAACTGGGCGGCGGCCAGCCCGCCGGCCACCAGGGCCAGCCCGGTGCGCAGCCAGGCCAAGAACGTCCGCTCGTTGGCCAGGGAGAAGCGGTAGTCGGGCGTGCTGCCCACCGACCGCAGCTCCCGCGGGTCGAACCACCGCCGTACCGTCTCCCACACGCCGCCGATTATCCGCTTTGTCCAGGGCATAGGTTGGACGGGTGACTGATCTTGACGCGATGACGCTGCGCGAGGCGTACGACAACCAGCTCAAGGCATGGGCCCCGGACCCGCTGCCGGCGGGCGTGACCGTGGAGCGGGACGGGCCGCTGGTGCGCGTCCTCGGCCTGGACCACGGGGGCTTCCTGACGTACCGCGACCTGGACGGCCTGACCGGGGCGGCGCTGGACGCGCTGATCGCCCGCCAGGTGGAGCTCTTCCGCGCGCGGGGCGAGTCGGTGGAGTGGAAGCTGCACGGCCACGACGAGCCCGCCGACCTGCCGGACCGGCTGCGGGCCGCCGGGTTCGTGCCGCAGGAGCGGGAGACCGTCGTGATCGGTCCGGTCGCGCCGCTGGCGGCCACGCTCCCGGTGACCCCCGAGGGGGTACGCCTGCGCGAGGTGACCGCCCGCGCCGACCTGGAGCGCATCGCGGCCATGGAGGAGGAGGTCTGGGGCGAGTCCCGGGGCCACCTGATCGAGGGCCTGGGGAGGGAGATCGCCGCCGACCCGCAGTCGATCACGGTGGTGGTCGCCGAGGCGGGGGAGACCGTGGTCAGCGCCGGCTGGGTGCGCTACGTGGCGGGCACCGGCTTCGCGACGCTGTGGGGCGGCTCGACGCTCGCGCAGTGGCGTCGCCGGGGCATCTACCGGGCGCTGGTCGGCTACCGGGCGTGGCTGGCCGCCCAGCGGGGCCGGACGCTGTTGCAGGTGGACGCCTCCGAGGACAGCCGGCCGATCCTGGAGCGGTTGGGTCTCGTCCCGGTCACCACGACCACGCCCTACATCTACACTCCGTGACCATGGGGCAGCCGCTGACGGACGAGGAACGACTCACCCTGAAGACGGGCGCGTTCGGCGCGGTCTTCCTGGTGTCGAACGCCGACCCGGGCATGTTCGCGATGCTGCGGGAGAGCTTCGCCGCGTCGGGGGCGATGGCGGGGGCGAGCGGCCCGGTGAAGGAGGCGTTGACCACCGGCCCGCTGCCGAGGCTGCCCCGGGACTCGGCCCTGGAGGTCGAGGCGGTGGTGCTGCCGGCGCTGGGCCGGGCGGTGGGGATCCTGCGCGCGAAGTCACCGGGGGACGTGGCGGCGTACCGGTCGCTGGTGCTGGCCGCCGCCGACCGGGTGGCGCGGGCGCACCGGGGGGTGACGCCGGCCGAGGCCGAGGTGATCGACCGGATCCGGGGCGCGCTGGCCGAGCCGGCCTGAGCCCGTGCGGCGCGGCGCGCCCCGACGGCCGGGCGCGCGGTGAGCTGTGTCACCCTGAGGCCCCCGGGAGCCGATGCTACTTGTGGGTAACATTGGCGCGTGGGCAAGTGCACAGCAGCCCGTGGTTGACCGATCGTTAAGTTTCGCGGGAGGCTGCGCCCGTGACCTGGCGAGGGATCGCCACACCAACAGGAGGGGTCGTCGAAGCGCGATGAACATTGTCGTACTCGTCAAGCAGGTGCCCGATTCGGGCGCGGACCGCAACCTGCGTCCTGACGACAACACCGTCGACCGCGGTTCGGCGAGCAACGTCATCAACGAGATGGACGAGTACGCCATCGAGGAGGCGTTGAAGATCAAGGAGGCGCACGGGGGCGAGGTGACGATCCTGACCATGGGTCCGGACCGGGCGACCGAGTCGATCCGCAAGGCGCTGTCGATGGGGCCGGACGCCGCCGTGCACGTCGTGGACGACGCCCTGCACGGCTCCTGCGCCGTGGCCACCTCGAAGGTGCTCGCCGCCGCCCTCGGTCAACTCGCCGCCGACCTGGTGATCTGCGGCGCCGAGTCGACCGACGGCCGGGTCCAGGTCATGCCGCACATGATCGCCGAACGGCTCGGCGTCGCCGCGCTGACCGGCGCGCGCAAGCTCACCGTCGAAGGGTCCACCCTGACCGTGGAGCGGCAGACCGAGGAGGGCTACGAGGTGGTCACCGCCTCGACCCCGGCCGTCGTCTCCGTCTGGGACACCATCAACGAGCCGCGCTACCCCTCGTTCAAGGGCATCATGGCCGCCAAGAAGAAGCCGGTGCGCACCCTCTCCCTGGCCGACCTCGGCGTCGCCCCGGCCGAGGTGGGCTTCGACGGCGCGACCAGCACGGTGCTGGAGCACAGCAAGCGCCCGCCGCGCTCCGGCGGCGCGAAGGTCACCGACGAGGGCTCCGGCGGCGCGCAGCTGGTCGAGTTCCTCGCCACCGAGAAGTTCGTGTGAGGGGTGCAGGTCATGTCTGAGGTTCTCGTCGTCGTCGAAGCCACCCGCGAGTTCGGCGTCAAGAAGGTCACTTTGGAGATGCTCACCCTCGCCCGCGAGCTGGGCACGCCCGCCGCGGTCGTGCTCGGTGGCCCCGGCGCGGCCGAGGCGTTGAGCGCGAAGCTGGGCGAGTACGGCGCGGAGAAGATCTACGCCGCCGAGAGCGAGGAGATCGACGGCTACCTGGTGGCCCCGAAGGCCACCGTGCTGGCCGACCTCGTCAAGCGGGTCCAGCCGGCCGCCGTGCTGCTCGCCTCCGCCCAGGAGGGCAAGGAGATCGCCGCCCGGTTGGCCGTCAAGCTGGACAACGGCATCCTGACCGACGTGGTCGCCCTCGCCGCCGACGGCACCGCCACGCAGGTCGCGTTCGCCGGCTCGACCATCGTCACGTCGAAGGTCACCCGGGGCCTGCCGCTGGTCACCGTGCGGCCGAACTCGCTGACCCCGGCCCCGGCGCCCGCCACGCCCGCCGTCGAGCAGCTCACCGTGACGGTGGGCGACGCCGACAAGCTGGCCAGGGTCGTCGACCGGGTCGCCGAGCAGAAGGGCTCCCGCCCCGAGCTGACCGAGGCGTCCGTGGTCGTCTCCGGCGGGCGCGGCGTCGGCAACGCCGACAACTTCAAGCTGGTCGAGGAGCTGGCCGACCTGCTCGGCGGGGCCGTCGGCGCGTCCCGCGCGGCCGTCGACTCCGGTTTCTACCCGCACCAGTTCCAGGTGGGCCAGACGGGCAAGACGGTCTCCCCGCAGCTCTACGTGGCGCTGGGCATCTCCGGGGCGATCCAGCACCGGGCCGGCATGCAGACCTCGAAGACCATCGTCGCGGTGAACAAGGACGGCGAGGCGCCCATCTTCGAGCTGGCCGACTTCGGCGTGGTGGGCGACCTGTTCAAGGTCGTGCCGCAGGCCGCCGAGGAGATCCGCAAGCGCAAGTGAGCCGCTCCCCGGGGTGACCCGGGCGAGACGCCGAAGGGGGCCACCCGGGATCGGGTGGCCCCCTTCCGCCGTTGTCGACGGGGAGCTGATCGGCGGGCCGGGGAGCTGATCCGGCCCGCCGATCAGCCCGTCAGGGTGCCCCTCAGCAGGCTGTCGCCGGAGTGGGCGGGCTTGTTGTCGTACTGCTCGGCGGAGACGTCCACCACCGAGTAGGTCCGGAGGTCGACGTTCGGCGGCAACGGTAGCAGCGCGTCCCCCGTGCCGGAGTTCAGCACGCCGACCGAGAACATCCGCATGGTCGCCGGGTCGATGAGCCAGACCTCGTAGTACCCCGGTACCGCCGGGAGATTCGCCACGTGCAGGTGCAGTTGGTTGTCGGTGAACACCCGGGCGTCCCCGTTGGCGTCGCGCGGCGTCGTCCCGTACGCGGTCAGGGACCCGCTGGCCAGCACCACGCGCTCCGGTGGCCGGGGCTCGTCGGCGGAGCCCGACAGCACGGCGAAGGTGCCCACCACGCCGACCGCTGCGGCGGCGGCCGCCGTGACCGCCGTGGCCGCCCAGCGGGGCAGCCGGCGTCGCCGCCCACCGGCCCGCCCGGGCCGTGACGCGCCGCTTTCCGCTCCTGCACCGCCGCCCGGCGTCGGGGCGCTCGCCGGCGGCCCGGCGGCGCGCCGGTCGCCGAGCGAGGGCAGCGCCTCGGCCGCCGCGACCTGCGCGACGATCCCCTGCCACACGTGCTCGGGCGGGTCGGGCAGGTCGCCGAGGCCCTGGGTGCCGGCGCCGAGGCCGGCGACGTGCCGCAGGCCGTCCACCTCGGCCCGGCAGTGCGCGCAGGCGTCGAGGTGGCGGGCCTCACCGTCGTCCGCCTCGCTCTCACCGAGCGCCAGGAAGACCAGCCGGTCGTGGTCCAGGTGCTGCACCGTCCACCTCCCATCTGCGTTTCAGGCTCGCCATACCCCGGCGGATGTGGCTCTTGACCGTCCCCAGGGGCACCCCGGTCACCGTCGCGATCTGCTGGTGGGTCAGGTCGTCGTAGAACGCCAACTCCAGCATCCGGCGTTGCTCGTCGGGGAGCCGGGCCAGCTCGTCGGCCACCACCAGCCGGTCGACGACCGTGTCCGGGTCTGGGCCGGTCGGGGCCGGGTCGGGCAGTTGCCGCACCGTCTCCACCACGCGGGTCTCCCGCGCCGAGGCGCGCAGCCGGTCGACCACCTTGCGCCGGCCGATGCCGAGCAGCCAGCCGATCAGCGACCCCCGGGTCGGGTCGAAGGTGTCCCGCCCCAGCCAGGCCGCCACGAAGGTCGCCTGGGTCACGTCCTCCGCGTCGCTGCGGTTGGCCAGCGTGCTGGTGGCCAGGTGCAGCACCGCCCGGCCGTACCGGTCGTACGCCTGGCGCAGGGCGGCCTCGTCACCCGCGCGGAACCGCTCGGCGAGGTCGTCCTGGGGTGGTGGCTCGGGTTCCTGTTGCACCGCTGTCACCGGGCGGTTCGCCTTCCGTGGAGCATGCCCGACTGTAACCCCCGTCGTCATCGCCCCACCTTCGCGCCTCGTGCGTCCGCACCTGTCTCACCTGCTCTTCGTCGCCGGGGACCGCCGCGGATGCGCCGGGCGGAAAGAAAAAGAAGTCGTCGGAGGGCGCATCCGGGGCGGCGGGAGCCGGCGTAACCCGTTCTGCACACCAGGCCTGACGAACCAGCACGAACCACCAGGAGGCAGACATGCAGCTCTCGTACTTCCGTCGGGTCGCCGCGGGCGGCGCGGTCGCCGCGCTGGCCTTCGCCGGGGTCGGCGCGCTCACCGCCACGCCGGCCTACGCCGCCACCAGCAAGGTCTCCGTCGTGCACGGCATCCCCGACACCCCCGTCGACGTGTACGTCAACGGCAAGAAGACCCTCGACAACTTCAAGCCCGGCGACGTGGCCGGCCCGCTCGACCTGGAGCAGGGCGCGTACGACATCGCCCTGACCAAGCCCGGCGAGGCGCTCGACAAGGCGATCCTCACCGTCGACGACGCCGAGGTGCCGGGCGGGGCGAACATCAGCCTCGCCGCACACCTCGACGAGGCGGGCAAGCCCAAGATCACGCCGTTCGTCAACGACACCGCCAAGGTCGACGCCGGCAAGGCCCGGCTGATCGTCCGGCACACCGCCGCCGCCCCGGCCGTGGACGTGCGGGCCGGCGGAAAGCCCGTCTTCGAGGACCTGACCAACCCGAACGAGTCGAAGGCCGACGTCGACGCCGGCACGGTCTCCGCCGACGTGGTGCTCGCCGGCACCGACACCGTGGCGATCGGCCCCGCCGACCTCGACCTGAAGGAGGGCACCGCCACCATCGTCTACGCGATCGGCTCCGCCGAGGCCAAGAACCTCGACCTGGTGGCGCAGACGATCACCGGCCTGCACTCCGCCCCGGGCGGCGTGCCCAGCGGCACCGGCGGCCAGGCCGGCACCGGCGTGCAGACCTGGTGGTACGTGCTGGCCGGCGCCGGCGTCCTGCTGCTGGTCGGCGGCGGCGTCCGGGTCGCCGCCACGGCCCGGACGTCCCGCCGGTGACGGTGCGCGACCGCGGCGCGCTGGCGGCGCTGGCCGCCGGCGCTGCCGCGCTCACCGTCGCCGCCGTGGTCGCCTGCGGTGCGCAGCCCGCCGAGGACGTCGGCGCGGACGACGCGGCGGCCCTGGCCGTGGCCACCGGATCGCCGGCCGCGAGCGCCCCCGGTGGCCCGTCGGTGCCGGTCACGGCCGGCGAGTTGCCCGCCGGCGACGCGACCGTGCCGCCGGTGCGGCTGCGCATCCCGGCGATCGGCGTCACCGCCCGCGTCGACCCGGTCGGGGTCAACCCGCGCACCGACGAGTTCGAGGTCCCGCCCAGCGTGGACCGGATCGGCTGGTATCGATACGGCCCCGGCCTGTCCGCCGACGCCGGGTCGGTGGTGATCGCCGGCCACGTGGACAGCGCCGAACAGGGCAGGGGGGCGTTCTTCCGGCTGCGGGAGCTGGACCGGGGCGACACCGTCACCGCCACCGGCGGCGACGGGACGACGCGCGAGTACCGGGTCGTCGCCCGCGAGGAGTACGCCAAGACGAAGATCCCGCTGGACCGGTACTTCGCCCGCGACGGCAGCCCCCGGCTCACGCTGATCACCTGCGGCGGCCCGTTCGACCCGCAGACCCGTCGTTACCGGGACAACATCGTCGTCACCGCCGTCCCGGTGTGAGGGTTCCGCCCCGGAGGCCGCCCCGCCCCAGGGCGGGGCGGCCTCCGGGGTCGGGCGGGGGCACGGCCGGTCAGTAGGCTGAACGGCGATGGCATACCTGGATCACGCGGCGACGACTCCGATGCTCGACGAGGCACTGGAGGCGTACGTGGCCGCCGCTCGCGACGTCGGCAACGCGTCGTCACTGCACGCGGCGGGCCGCCGCGCCCGCCGCCGGGTCGAAGAGTCCCGCGAGCGGGTGGCCGCCGCGCTGGGCGCCCGCCCCTCCGAGGTGATCTTCACGGGCGGCGGGACGGAGAGCGACAACCTGGCGGTCAAGGGCATCTTCTGGGCCCGCCGGGCCGCCTCCCCGGCCCGCCGCCGGGTGGTCTCCAGCGCCGTCGAGCACCACGCGGTCCTCGACGCGGTCGACTGGCTGGCCGGGCACGAGGACGCCGAGGTGGGCTGGCTCCCGGTGGACCCCGCCGGCCGGCTCGACCCGGAGGCGCTGCGCGCCGAGCTGGCCGACCACGGCGACGCCGTCGCCGTGGTCACCGCGATGTGGGCCAACAACGAGGTCGGCACCCTCCAGCCCGTGACGGCGCTGGCCGCCGTGGCCGCCGAGCACGGGGTGCCGTTCCACACCGACGCGATCCAGGCGGTCGGCCAGGTGCCCGTCGACTTCGCCGCCAGCGGCGTCTCCGCGCTGACGGTCACCGGGCACAAGCTCGGCGGCCCGGCGGGGGTGGGCGCGCTGCTGCTCGCCCGCGACGTCGCGGCCACCCCGCTGCTGCACGGCGGCGGCCAGGAACGCGACGTGCGCTCCGGCACCCTCGACACCGCCGGCATCGTCGCCTTCGCGGTCGCCGTCGAGGCGGCGGTGAAGGGCCAGCAGGAGTACGCGGCCCGCGTCGCCGCCCTCCGCGACGACCTCGTGCGGCGGGTCCGGCACGCCGTGCCCGAGGTCGTCTTCAACGGCGACCCCGACGACCGGCTGCCCGGCAACGCGCACTTCTCCTTCCCCGGCTGCGAGGGCGACGCGCTGCTGCTGCTGCTCGACGCCCAGGGCATCGCCTGCTCCACGGGCTCGGCCTGCTCGGCCGGGGTGGCCCAGCCCTCGCACGTGCTGATCGCGATGGGCGCCGACGACGACCGGGCCCGCTCCTCGCTGCGCTTCAGCCTCGGCCACACCAGCGGCCAGGCCGACGTCGACGCGCTCGTGGCGGCCCTGCCGGCGGCGGTGGAGCGGGCCCGCCGCGCCGCCGCCCTGCGCGCGCCCCGCTGACCGCGCCCGCTGCCCCGGGGCCGCCGCGCCGGGCCCGGTACGCTCGGAGCGGGGAAGGGAGCGTGACGGGGTGAGGGTGTTGGCGGCCATGTCCGGCGGGGTCGACTCCGCCGTGGCGGCGGCGCGGGCCGTGGAGGCCGGGCACGACGTCACCGGCGTGCACCTGGCGCTCGCCCGCAACCCGCAGACCTACCGCACCGGGGCGCGCGGGTGCTGCACGCTGGAGGACTCGCGGGACGCCCGCCGCGCCGCCGACGTGCTCGGCATCCCGTTCTACGTGTGGGACATGGCCGACCGGTTCCACGCCGACGTGGTCGACGACTTCGTCGCCGAGTACGCGGCCGGCCGCACCCCCAACCCCTGCCTGCGCTGCAACGAGAAGATCAAGTTCGCGGCGGTGCTGGACCGGGCCGTGGCGCTGGGCTTCGACGCGGTGGTCACCGGCCACCACGCCCGGCTCGGCCCCGACGGGCTGCTGCGCCGCAGCGTCGACGCGGCCAAGGACCAGTCGTACGTGCTCGCGGTGCTGACCCGCGCCCAGCTCGACCGGTCGGTCTTCCCGCTCGGCGACTCGACCAAGGCCCAGGTCCGCGAGGAGGCGGCCCGGCGCGGCCTGGCCGTCGCCGACAAGCCCGACTCGCACGACATCTGCTTCATCGCCGACGGCGACACCCGGGGCTTCCTCGCCGGCCGGCTCGGCGAGGCGCCGGGCCAGGTGGTCGACGCGCTCACCGGAGCGGTGGTCGGCAGCCACACCGGCGCGTACGCGTACACGGTGGGGCAGCGCCGCGGCCTGCACCTGGACCGGCCCGCCCCCGACGGCCGTCCCCGCTACGTGCTCTCCATCACCCCGAAGACCAACACCGTCACCGTCGGCCCGGCCGAGGCGCTGGAGGTCTCCACGGTGCGCGCCGAGCGTCCCGTGTGGACCGGCGGCGAGCGCCCCGACGGGCCGATCGAGTGCGAGGTGCAGCTGCGCGCCCACGGCGACGTGGTCCCCGCCACGGTCGAGCTGACCGGCGACACGCTGCACGCCGAGCTGCGCCGCCCGGTGCGCGGCGTCGCCGCCGGCCAGGCCGTCGTCGCGTACCGGCCGGACCCGGCCGGCGACGTGGTGCTCGGCTCGGCCACCATCGCCGGCTGACGCGCCGCCCGACTCGACCGGCGTCGCGGGCGCGGTGCACAGCTGTGCGACCAGCGCCGCGGGCGCGGTGCCCGGTCGTGCGACCATCGCCGCGTGCCGCCGGCCGCCGACCGGTACCCTTCGCCCGTGACAGCTAGCGCATGGCCCTGGCCCCTCGGCGCGGCGACCGGCATCGGCTCGCTGCCCGGCACCGACATCGCCGAGGCGCAGCGGATCGTCCTCGGGGAGCTGCCCGCCCTGCCCCACCTGCCCGAGCTGCCGGCGCGCGGCCCCGGGGCGGACCTGATCGGCCGCACCGGCGGCCTGCTGGTCGAGCTGCCCGTCGAGCTGTACGCGGCCCGCTGGCGGGTCGCCCCCCGCCCGGGGCGGGACCTGCGCCGGGCCCGGGACCTGATGGAACGCGACCTCGACCAGCTCGCCGAGCAGGCCGAGGAGTACGCCGGCCCGGTCAAGGTGCAGGCCGCCGGCCCCTACACCCTGGCCGCCGGCATCGACCTGCCGATCGGCGGCCGGATGCTGCGCGACCCGGGCGCGGTGCGGGACCTCGCCGGCTCCCTCGCCGAGGGGCTGCGCGCCCACCTCGCGGCGGTCGCCCGCCGGCTGCCCCGCGCCTCGGTGCTGCTCCAGCTCGACGAGCCGTCCCTGCCGACCGTGCTGGCCGGGCGGGTGCCCACCGAGAGCGGCTTCGGCACCTACCGGCCGGTGCCGCAGTCCGACGCGGCGGACCTGCTGCGCGCGGTGGTCGAGGCCGTCGGCGTGCCGGTCGTGGTGCACTGCTGCGCGCCGGACGTCCCGCTGGAGCTGATCCGCTCGGCCGGCGCGGCGGCGGTCGCGCTCGACCTCGCCCTGGTGCAGGACCTGGACCCGCTCGGCGAGGCGATCGACGCCGGGCTCGGGCTGCTGGCCGGCGCCGCACCGGCCACCCCGCCGCCCGGCGGTCGCGCGCCGACCTCCGCCCAGGTCGCCGACCGGGTACGCCAGCTCTGGGACCGCCTCGGCTTCCCGCGTCGCCGGCTGCCCGAGCAGGTGGTGGTCACCCCCGCCTGCGGCCTGGCCGGGGCCACGCCGCAGCACGTCCGGGCGGTGCTCGCGGCGTGCCGCGACGCGGGCCGGCGACTCGCCGAGGACTGAGGTTTCCTGTCGCACCCCGTGGGCAGGATGAGGCACATGATCGGTCAACTGCGCACCACGGTCGTCGACTGCCCCGACCCGCGTGCCCTCGCGGCGTTCTACGCCGAGCTGACGGGCCTGCCGCTGGCGGAGGGTGACTCCGACGGCGACGAGTGGGTGGTGCTCGGCGGCCCGGCGGGGCAGCACCCCCGGCTGGCCTTCCAGAAGGCCCCCGACCTGCGCCCGCCGACCTGGCCCGACCCGGAGCGGCCGCAGCAGCTCCACCTCGACGTCACCGTCACCGACATCGAGGCGGCCGAGCGGGCGGTGCTGGCGCTGGGCGCGCGCCGGCTCGACGGCGAGGGGGAGGGGTTCCGGGTCTACGCCGACCCGGCCGGCCACCCGTTCTGCCTCTGCTGGGACTGACCGGCCCGGCTGTGTCCCGCCACATGGCGGGGACCGCCGGGGCCCGGCATGATCACACGGGTGATCGACTCCTCGCTCCGGCGGGCCTACGGCTCGCTGCTCGGCCTGGCCTACGGTGACGCGCTGGGCCGCCCGACCGAGTTCCTGACCGTCGCCGAGATCCACCGCCGCTACGGCCCGTCCGGCCCCCGGGAGCTGGCGGGCGACCCGGCGCTGGTCACCGACGACACCCAGATGGCGCTCGCGGTGGGCTGGGCGCTGCACGACGCGCCCGCGTACACCCCGGCGGCGGTCGAGCCGCTGCTGCGCGAGCGCTTCCTGGCCTGGGCGGTCAGCCCCGACAACAACCGCGCGCCGGGCATGACCTGCCTGCGGGCCTGCGCGGAGCTGTCCCGGGGGGTGCGCTGGCAGGAGGCGACCGTGGCCGGCTCGAAGGGCTGCGGGGCCAACATGCGGGTCACCCCGGTCGGGCTGCTCGCCGTCGACCTGGACACCCTGGCCGGCCTCGCCCAGCTCCAGGCGGGCCTGACCCACGGCCACCCGACCGGGCTGGCCGCGAGCGAGCTGACGGCGTACGCGGTGCGCCTGCTGCGCGACGGCGCGGCGCTGGCCGAGCTGCCGGCGCTGCTCACCGACCGGGCCCGGGAGCAGCGCCGGGTCTACCGGTCGGACTGGCTCGGCGACCTGTGGCAGCGCCCCGGCGTCGACTCGCCGCAGGAGTTCATCGCCCGGGGCTGGGACGAGTGCCTGGGCGCGCTGGGCCGCCTGACCACCACCCTGACCCGTCCCGACGACGGCGACGACCCCTGCCGGCGTACCGGCGAGGGGTGGGTGGCCGAGGAGGCGCTGGCGACCGCGTTGCTCTGCGCGCTGTGGCACGCCGACGACCCGGTCGGCGCGCTGGCGCGCGGCGCGACCACCGCCGGCGACTCCGACTCCATCGCGGCCCTGGCCGGCGCGTTCGTCGGCGCGGCGTACGGCCTGCCGGCCTGGCCGACCGACTGGGCCGCCCGCATCGAGTACGCCGACCAGCTCGCCGCCCTCGCCGCCGCCCTCGACTGACTGTCCGCGTGGCGGAGCCGCGCCGGGGCGTGGACGACTCCCTAGGCCGTGTTTCGTAGGGCTCGGAGCCATTGGTTGATGGCGGCGATGGTGAGGGTGGCTTCGTAGCGCACGGCGAGTTTGTCGTACCTGGTGGCCATGGCGCGGTGTTGTTTGAGCTGGTTGATGCCGCACTCCACGGCGTGACGCAGGCGGTAGAGGTCGGGGTCGAAGGCGGGCGGACGTCCGCCTTTGGAGCCTTTGGCTTTGCGGTGTGCGTCCTGGTCGGCCTTGCTCGGGATGCACGCGCGGATGCCGCGGGATCGCAGGTGGGAGCGGTTGGCCTTGGACGTGTATGCCTTGTCTGCCAGCACCATGTCGGGGCGGGTCCGTGGCCGACCGCCACCGGCGCGGGGGACGCGGATCCTGGCCAGCACGGGGATGAACTGTGGGCTGTCGCCGCGTTGTCCGGCGGTCACCACCACGGCCATCAGTTTGCGGCCTTGTTCGCAGGCCAGATGGGTCTTGGTGGTCCAGCCGCCCCTCGACCGGCCGAGCCCGTGATCGGACGGCTCGGCCTGCACACCACCGGGGGGCTCTTTCTGCGCCTGACCGTCGCGGCGGGCCCCAGCGGCGTGGTGATGGGCGCGGCTGATGGTCGAGTCCACGCTCACCGTCCAGCCGATCAACCCCGCCGCGTCCGCGCTGGCCTGTAACGAGGTGAGAATCTGAGACCAGACGCCGTCACGCTGCCAGCGTCGAAACCACCGGTACAGGGTCTGCCAGGGCGGGTAGTGCGCGGGCACGTCTCGCCACGGTGATCCGGTCCGGACCCGCCACCGGATCCCGTCGATGATCACTCTCATGGTCCATCTGCGCGGCCGAGCACGACCCGTTCCCGCAGGCAGCAACGGCTCGAGTACCGCCCACTGCACGTCGGTCAGGTCATGTCGCCTCGCTGCCGCTACGCTCGGCACGAGGTCTCCGGTGTGAAGTTCTAGCTTGGTCGCTGAACCAACTACCGGAGACCTCTCCCATTAGCGACCACCGCCACGCCGTCGACCGCTACGAAACACGGCCTAGGTGCCCTCGCACCCATGTCCCCGTCGCGTGAGGTCGGCTGCGCCGCCCAGGCCGCGGATTGTCCCACCGTCCCGATACGGTGCGAGGGTAGCGTGAACAGGGAGGTCGACGCGGTGTCCGAAGCCGGCAGCATGTCCGAGGAAGCCGTTCCACAGCAGGTGAGCCCGGCGCAGGAGGCGGCGGCGGGCCCCGAGCCGACCCCCGAGGCGCGGGAGCGGCACGCCACCCTCAGCCAGGAGCTGACCGAACACCAGTACCGCTACTACGTGCTGGACGCCCCCACCGTCTCCGACGCCGACTTCGACCGGCAGCTGCGTGAGCTGGAGGCCCTGGAGGCCGAGTTCCCCGCCCTGCGCACCCCCGACTCGCCGACCCAGCGGGTCGGCGGCACCTTCTCCACCGACTTCACGCCGGTCACCCACGCCGAGCGGATGCTCTCGCTCGACAACGCGTTCGCCGACGAGGAGCTGGTGGCCTGGGCCGATCGGGTGGAGCGGGACGCGGGCGGCCCGGTGCCCTACCTCTGCGAGCTCAAGGTCGACGGGCTGGCGATCAACCTTACCTACGAGAAGGGCCGGCTGGTCCGGGCCGCCACCCGGGGCGACGGGCGCACCGGCGAGGACGTCACGGCCAACGTCCGCAGCATCCGCGACGTGCCGGCCCGGCTGACGCCGTCCGACGAGTTTCCCGAGGTGCCCGAGTTCGTCGAGGTGCGCGGCGAGATCTACTTCCCGATCGCCGGCTTCGCCGACCTCAACGCGAGCCTCGTCGAGCAGGGCAAGGCGCCCTTCGCCAACCCGCGCAACGCCGCCGCCGGCAGCCTGCGGCAGAAGGACCCCCGGGTCACGGCGTCCCGGCCGCTGCGGCTGGTGGTGCACGGCATCGGCGCCCGGCGCGGCTACACGCCGACCGCGCAGTCCGAGTCCTATGCGGCGCTGCGCGCGTGGGGGCTGCCCACCAGCGACCGCTGGCGGGTCGTGCCCGACCTGGCCGGCGTCGCCGGGTTCATCGCCTACTACGCCGAGCACCGGCACGACGTCGAGCACGAGATCGACGGGGTCGTGGTCAAGGTGGACCCGGTCTCCATCCAGGGCCGGCTCGGCTCGACCAGCCGGGCCCCCCGCTGGGCGATCGCCTTCAAATACCCGCCGGAGGAGGTCAACACCAAGCTGCTCGACATCGCCGTCAACGTCGGGCGCACCGGCCGGGTCACGCCCTACGCGATCCTGGAGCCGGTCCTGGTCGCCGGGTCCACGGTGGCCCAGGCCACTCTGCACAACGCGCACGAGGTCGAGCGCAAGGGGGTGCTCATCGGCGACACGGTGGTGATCCGCAAGGCCGGCGACGTGATTCCCGAGGTGCTCGGCCCGGTGGTCGACCTGCGCCCCGCCGACGCCCGCCCGTTCGTCATGCCGACCACCTGCCCCTCCTGCGGCACCGCCCTGCGGCCCGAGAAGGAGGCGGACGTCGACATCCGCTGCCCCAACAGCCGAAGCTGCCCCGCGCAGCTACGCGAGCGGGTGTTCCACCTGGCCGGCCGGGGCGCGTTCGACATCGAGGTGCTCGGCTACAAGGGCGCGGCGGCGCTGCTCGACGCGCAGGTCATCACCGACGAGGGCGACCTGTTCGGCCTCGATGCGCAGCAGCTGGCCCAGTCGCCGTTCTTCGTCAACAAGGACGGCAGCCTCGGCAGCAACGCCACCAAGCTCCTCGACAACCTCGCCGTGGCCCGGGAACGCGACCTGTGGCGGGTGCTGGTCGGGCTCTCCATCCGGCACGTCGGCCCGACCGCCGCCCAGGCCCTCGCCCGGCACTTCCGGTCGATGGCGGCGATCCAGGCCGCCAGCGAGGAGGAGCTCTCCTCGGCCGACGGCGTGGGCCCGACGATCGCGGCCAGCATCGTCGAGTGGTTCACCGTCGACTGGCACCGCGAGGTGGTGCGCAAGTGGGCCGAGGCGGGCGTACGGATGGCCGAGGAGGCCGTCGACGAGGGGCCGCGCCCGCTGGAGGGGCTCACTGTCGTGGTGACCGGCACCCTCGGCGGGTTCTCCCGCGACCAGGCCGCCGAGGCGATCCAGGTCCGGGGCGGCAAGGTCACCGGCTCGGTCTCCAAGAAGACCGGCTTCGTGGTGGTGGGCGACAATCCGGGCTCCAAGGCCGACAAGGCGGCCACCCTGAAGGTGCCGGTGCTCGACGAGGACGGCTTCCGGGTCCTGCTCGACCAGGGGCCGGACGCGGCCCGGGAGGTGGCCCGGGTCGGCGAGTGACCCGAGCGGGAGCGCGGCGGCCCGCGACGGGCGGCCGCTCGTACACCTTGACCGGACCTGGCCGCGTATACCAAGTTAGTTACGACTAGGACCGATTCGCGGCTGTCATCTCTGAAAAGCGGCACCCAGAGCGTTTCATGGTGGTCACGGCGGGCGCAGGGCCCGTCGTGACCGCTGCCCGGGAGGTGCGATGGAGGCCGCCGATCCGCGAAACTCCGTCCCGCCGGGGCGGGCGACGTCCTTCTTCGGCTTCGTCGCCGCCGTCGCCGCGCTGGCGGCGCTGCTCACCGTCGGGCCGCTGGCCGCGCTGGCGGGCCGGCTCGACGAGCTGCCGGCGGCGTTCTGGACGATGGCGGCGCTGGCCGTCGTCTGCGACGCGCGGCCGTTCGTGCCGCCCGGGCGGCGGCAGTCGTCGGCGGTCTTCCCGTCCACCTGTTTCACCTTCGCGATCCTGCTGGGCTGGGGGCTCGGGCCCGCGGTGGCCGTGCAGACCGTGGCGGTGGTCGTCTCCGGCTGGCGGATGGGGCACGCCGGATGGCGCTCCGGCTTCAACGCCGCCCAGTACGCCTGCGCCCTCGCCGCCGCCTCGGCGGTCACCGCGCTCGGGCCGGGGAGCATCTTCGCCGGCGGGCGGCTGCGCGCGGTCGACGTGCTCGCGGTGGGCGGGGCGACCGCCGTCTGGTTCGCGGTCAACTACGGCCTGGTCAGCACCGCCATCCGGCTGCGCTTCGCGGACCGCTGGTGGCCCGGCGTCCGGTCCGGCCTGGGCTACGAGCTGATCTCCACCGGGTCGCTGCTGCTGCTCGCCCCCGTGCTGGTGGCCGCCGCCCGGGCCAGCGCCGCGCTGATCCCGCTGGTGCTGGTGCCGCTGTTCGCGGTGTACCGGATGGCCCGGCTCGCCGCCGAGCAGGAACAACTCGGCGCGCTCGACCCGCTCACCGGCCTGCCCAACCGCAAGGCGCTGCTGGCCGAGGTCGCCGAGCAGGTCCACCTGCACGCCGAGCGGTCCGCGCGCAACGAACCGGACGCCCACCTCGCGCTGCTGCTGATCGACCTGGACCGGTTCAAGAACGTCAACGACGCGCTCGGCCACGCCGTCGGCGACCGCCTGCTGATCGAGGTCAGCGCCCGGCTGGCCGGCGCGGTGGGGGAGCGGGACCTGCTCGCCCGCCTCGGCGGGGACGAGTTCGCCATCGTCAGCACCGGGCTCACCGGGGTGGACGCCGCCCGCGCCACGGCCGAGCGGCTGGTCGCCGCGCTCGCCGAGCCGGTGTCGCTGGACGGGCTGCCGCTGGACGTCGGCGGCTCCATCGGCATCGCCATGTATCCCGAACACGGCGAGGACTTCGCCACCCTGATGCGCCACGCCGACGTCGCCATGTACGACGCCAAGCACCGCAACGACACCATCGCCGTCTACGCCGCCGAGTCCGACCACAACTCGGCCGAGCGGCTGGGGCTCCTGGCCGACCTGCGGCGCGTACTCGAGGCGGGGCCGGCCGGGGCGGCGGAGCGCGACGCGCCGGTCGGTGCGCGCGGCGGCGACGGGGCCGCGCTGCCGGCGGCCCTCCCCGCGGCGGCGGGCGGCCCGGTCGACGCGGGGCGGCCGACGCCCGCCGGGCCGGGCCGGTGGCGGGCCCGCCGGCACCGGCAACGCGCGGAGCCGGACCACCCCGACGACCTGATCAACCGGATCGTCACCGCCGCCGACCCGATCCGCCGGCGGGCCGCCGGGCCCGACGCCGAGCCGGGCGGGTCGGGCGGGTCGGGCGGGGTGGACGCCGTGGGGCCGGTGCCGCAGGCCGGGCCGGCGTGCGGCGACGTCGAGGGCGTCGGGCGGATCACCATGTACTACCAGCCGCAGGTCGCCATCGCCACGGGCGAGGTGGTGGGCGTCGAGGCGCTGCTGCGCTGGCGGCACCCGCGCCGGGGCATGGTCGACCCGGAGGAGCTGATCCGGGTCGCCGAGCAGAGCGCCGTGATGCGGCTGCTCACCCGCCGGGTCGTCGACGACGTGGTGGAGCAGCTGGCCAAGTGGGCGGCGGCCGGGATCACCCTGCGGGCCGCGCTCAACGTCAGCGTCCGGGACCTGCACACCGGCGAGATCGCCGACCAGATCGCCGACCGGCTGGCCCGCTACGGCGTCCGGCCCGACCGGCTGCAACTGGAGATCACCGAGGGCGCGCTGATGGCCGACCCCCGGCGGGTGCTGGCCACCATCTCGCGGCTGCACGCCATCGGCGTGGCCATCGCCCTGGACGACTTCGGCACCGGCTACTCCAGCATGCAGCACCTGCGCCGGCTGCCCCTGTCGGAGGTCAAGGTGGACCGGTCGTTCGTGCTCGGGATGGCCGACGACGCCGACGACGCCGCGATCGTCCGGTCGATGATCGAGCTGGCCGGGGCGCTCGGGCTGCGGGTCGTCGCCGAGGGCGTCGAGGACGAGCGCACCTGGCGGCTGCTGCACGCCGCCGGCTGCGACGTGGCGCAGGGCTGGTTCTACGCCCGGCCGATGCCCGCCGGGGAGCTGACCGACTGGCTGGCCCGCTACCGGCCGCTGCGGCCGGCGGCCCGCGAGGCGGAGAGCCGCCCCCCGCAGGCCCGCTGACCCCGCCACCGCGCCGGCCGCGGGGGGAGTCGGGGACGCCCGGCCGGTGCCGGGCAATAGACTCGCTGCGGTCACCGCGCGTCATCGTCGTTGCCGGCGCGCGGCCAGCCACCGCCAGATGCAGCAGGACAGACAGCCAGAAGGGGGCACTGATGGCCGCCATCTCCCGCGAGGAGGTCGCGCACCTGGCGCGACTGTCGCGGCTCGCCGTCACGGAGGAGGAGCTGGACACCTTCGCCGGCCAGCTCGACACGATCCTCCAGGCGGTCGCCCAGGTCGGCGAGGTCGCCGCGGCGGACATCCCGCCGACGTCCCACTCCGTGCCGTTGACCAACGTGCTGCGTGAGGACGTGGTGGTGCCCGGCCTGACCCCGGCCGAGGCCCTGTCGGGCGCGCCCGACGCCGAGGAGCAGCGGTTCCGCGTCCCGCGGATCCTGGACGAGGATGTGGCGTCATGACCGACCTGACCAAGCTGACCGCCGTCGAGCTCGCCGGCCTCGTCGCCGGCGGCCAGACCTCGGCCGTCGAGGTGACCCGGGCCCACCTGGACCGCATCGCCGCCGTCGACGACCGGGTCAACGCCTTCCTGCACGTCGACGCCGACGGCGCGCTCGCCGCCGCCCGCGCCGTCGACGACCGCCGGGCCGCCGGCGAGGAGCTCGGCCCGCTCGCGGGCGTGCCGGTCGCCGTCAAGGACGTGCTCACCACCAAGGGCGTGCCGACCACCGTCGGGTCGAAGATCCTCGAAGGCTGGCGCCCGCCGTACGACGCGACGATCGTGCAGCGGCTGCGCGCCGCCGGCACGGTGCTGCTCGGCAAGACCAACATGGACGAGTTCGCGATGGGCTCCTCCACGGAATACTCGGCGTACGGGCCGACCCGCAACCCGTGGGACACCGACCGCATCCCCGGCGGCTCCGGTGGCGGCAGCGCCGCCGCGCTCGCCGCGTACGAGGCGCCCCTGGCCATCGGCTCGGACACCGGCGGCTCGATCCGCCAGCCGGGCGCGGTCACCGGCACCGTCGGCGCGAAGCCCACCTACGGCGGCACCTCCCGCTACGGCCTGGTGGCGTTCTCCTCCTCGCTGGACACCCCCGGCCCGTGCGCGCGTACGGTGCTCGACGCGGCGCTGCTGCACGCGGCCATCGGCGGCCACGACCCGCGCGACTCCACCTCCGTCCCGCAGCCGGTGCCCGACGTGGTCGCCGCCGCCCGGCTCGGCGCGACCGGCGACCTGACCGGCGTGAAGCTGGGCGTGGTCACCGAGTTCTCCGGCGAGGGCGCGGAGCCGGGCGTCGCGGCGGCGTTCCGCGACTCCGTCGACGCCCTGGCCAAGCTCGGCGCGGAGATCGTCGAGGTGTCCTGCCCCCACTTCAAGTACGCGCTGCCGGCGTACTACCTGATCGCCCCGAGCGAGTGCTCCTCCAACCTGGCCCGCTTCGACGGCGTCCGGTTCGGCCTGCGCGAGGGCGACGACGGCAACCGGTCCCTCGAAGAGGTCATGTCGCTGACCCGGGACGCCGGCTTCGGCCCGGAGGTCAAGCGCCGGATCATGCTCGGCACGTACGCGCTCTCCTCGGGCTACTACGACGCCTACTACGGGCAGGCGCAGAAGGTCCGCACCCTGATCACCCGCGACTTCACGGCCGCGTTCGAGCGGGTCGACGCGCTGATCTCGCCGACCACCCCGTTCGTGGCGTTCCCGATCGGCGCACGCACCTCCGACCCGTACCAGATGTACCTGGCCGACCTCTACACCATCCCCACCAACCTGTACGGCGGGCCGGGCATCTCGGTGCCGTGCGGGCTCTCCGAGGGGCTGCCCGTCGGCCTCCAGGTCATGGCCCCGACGATGGCCGACGACCGGATGTACCGGGTCGCCGCCGCGCTGGAGTCCGCGGTCGGCACGTTCACCCCACCGGCACTGTGAGGCAGGAGCACCGATGAGCACCACGACCTTGCCCGCGTACGACGACGTCGTCGCCCGCTACGAGCCGGTGATCGGCCTGGAGACCCACGTCGAGCTGGGCACGAACACCAAGATGTTCTGCGGCTGCCCGACGGACTTCGGCGGCGAGCCGAACACCCGGGTCTGCCCGGTCTGCCTGGGCCTGCCCGGCTCGCTGCCGGTGGCCAACAAGGCGGCGATCGAGGCGACGATCCGGATCGGCCTGGCGCTCAACTGCTCGATCGCCTCGTGGTGCCGGTTCGCCCGGAAGAACTACTTTTACCCGGACATGCCGAAGAACTTCCAGATCAGCCAGTACGACGAGCCGCTCTGCGTCGACGGCTACCTCGACGTGGAGGTGGGCGGCGAGCTGGTGCGCATCGGCATCGAGCGGGTGCACCTGGAGGAGGACACCGGCAAGACCCTGCACGTCGGCGGGGCCACCGGCCGCATCCACGGCGCGACGGAGTCGCTGGTCGACTACAACCGGGCCGGCATCCCGCTGGTGGAGATCGTCACCAAGCCGGTCCCCGGCACCGGGGCGCTGGCCCCCGAGGTGGCCCGGGCGTACGTCACCGAGCTGCGTGACGTGATCCGCTCGCTGGGCGTCTCCGACGTGCGGATGGAGGAGGGGTCGCTGCGCTGCGACGTCAACACCTCCCTCAACCTGCCCGGTCAGGAGTGGGGCACCCGCACCGAGACCAAGAACGTCAACTCGCTGCGCTCGGTGGAGCGGGCGGTCCGCTCGGAGATGCTGCGGCAGGCGTCGGTGCTCGACGCGGGCGGCCGGATCACCCAGGAGACGCGGCACTTCCACGAGGACACCGGCGACACCACCCCGGGCCGGTCCAAGGAGACCGCGACGGACTACCGCTACTTCCCGGAGCCGGACCTGGTGCCGCTCGCCCCGGACGCCGCCTGGGTGGCCGAGCTGAAGGCGGCCCTGCCGGAGCTGCCCCGGCTGCACCGCCGCCGCCTCCAGGAGCAGTGGGGCCTGTCCGACGCCGACATGCAGTCGGTGCTCAACGCGGGTGCGGTCGAGCTGATCGAGGCGACCGTCGCCGCCGGGGCCACCCCCGCCGCCGCCCGCAAGTGGTGGCTGGGCGAGTTGTCCCGCCGCGCCAACGAGACGGGCGTGGAGCTGGCCGACGTGGGGGCCACCCCGCGCCAGGTCGCCGAGCTGCAGGGCCTCGTCGACGCGGGCAAGCTCAACGACAAGCTGGCCCGCACCGTGCTGGAGGGCGTGGTGGCCGGCGAGGGCTCGCCGACGGAGATCATGACCAACCGGGGCCTGGAGGTCGTCTCCGACACCGGCGCGCTCACCGCCGCCGTGGACGAGGCGATCGCCGCCAACCCGGACATCGCCGAGAAGATCCGCAGCGGCAAGGTCGCGGCGGCGGGTGCGCTGGTCGGCGCGGTCATGAAGACCACCCGTGGCCAGGCCGACGCGAAGACGGTCCGCGAGCTGATCCTCTCCCGCCTCGGCGCCTGAGGTGCAAGGAGGGGACCCTTGTTAACGCTTTCTGTATAGGAAGGGCCCCCTCCTAACGCCCCGCCCGCCCACCCACCCACATACACCCCCACACCCCCACACCCCCCGCGCGGGGCGTCAACGGCGACGCCCGGATGGAGCAACCCCGTGAACCAGCACGACCTCGACGTCCTCGACGAGATCCAGCGGCGGGTGCTCTGGCTCGCCACCCGCATCGTCGACGCGGCCAACCACGACCGGGACACCGGCGACGGGGTGAAGGTCGGCGGGCACCAGGCGTCCAGCGCGTCGCTGGTCACGGCGATGACCGCGCTGTGGTTCGCGCACCTCGACGCCGCCGACCGGGTCGCGGTGAAGCCGCACGCCTCCCCCGTGTTCCACGCGATCCAATACCTGCTGGGCAACCTCGACCGGTCCTACCTGACGCGGCTGCGTGCCCGGGGCGGCCTCCAGTCGTACCCGTCACGCACGAAGGACCCCGACGGCGTCGACTTCTCCACCGGCTCCGTCGGCCTCGGCGCCGCCGCGCCGCTGTTCGCCGCCGTCACCCGCCGGTACGTCGACGCGCACTTCGGCGCGCGCCCCCGCTCCCGGTTCGTGGCGTTGATCGGCGACGCCGAGCTGGACGAGGGCAACATCTGGGAGGCCGTCGCCGACCCGGCCACCACGGGCCTGGGCAACGTGATGTGGCTGGTCGACTTCAACCGGCAGTCCCTCGACCGGGTCGTCCCCGGGGTGCGGATCAACCAGTGGCGCGGCCAGTTCGAGGCCGCCGGCTGGCACGTCGTCGAGGTCAAGTACGGTCGCCGGCTCGCGCGGGCGTACGCCCGGCCGGGCGGGGAGGCGCTGCGCGACTGGATCGACGCGATGCCCAACGAGCAGTACCAGTCGCTGTTCGGGCTGGCCGGGCCGGCGCTGCGGGAGCGGTTCTGCGACGGCGCGCCGGCCGGCATCGCCGAGCTGATCGCCGACGTCGCCGACGACGAGCTGGCCCCGCTCGTCACCGACCTGGGCGGGCACGACCTGGAGGCGATGCTCGACGCGTACGCCCAGTGCGACGCGGTCACCGACCGGCCCAGCGTCGTCTTCGCGTACACCGTGAAGGGTTGGGGGTTGCCCATCGCCGGCAACCCCCGCAACCATTCGGCGCTGCTCACCACCGCGCAGGTCGACGCGCTGCGCGCCGCCCACGGCCTGACCCCCGCCACCGAGTGGGACCGCCTCGACCCGGCGTCGCCGGCCGGCATCCGGGCCGGCGCGCGCCGGGAGGCGCTGTCCCGACCGCCGGCCGGGCGGGCGCTGCCGGTCGCCGTGCCGGAAACCACGAGGGTACGCGCGAGCAGGCCTGTCTCCACCCAGGAGGTCTTCGGCCGGGTGCTGGTGGAGCTGGCCCGCGACGAGGCCGTCGCCCCCTACCTGGTGACCACCGCGCCCGACGTGGCCACCTCGACGAACCTCGCCGGGTTCATCAACAAGACGGGGGTGTTCGCCCCGACCGAGCAGCGGTCCTGGACGGAGGACCGGATGCTGCGCTGGACCGAGAGCCCCGCCGGGCAGCACATCGAGCTGGGCATCTCGGAGATGAACCTGTTCCTGCTGCTAGGCCAGCTCGGCCTGTCGTGGGACCTGTCGGGGCAGCCGCTGCTGCCGGTCGGCACCGTCTACGACCCGTTCGTGCTGCGCGGCCTCGACGCGTTCCTCTACGGCACCTACTCGGGCTCCCGGTTCGTGGTCGCCGGCACCCCGTCGGGTGTCACCCTCGCCCCCGAGGGCGGCGCGCACCAGTCCACGATCACCGCGTCGGTGGGGCTGGAGCTGCCCGGGGTGACGTTCGTCGAGCCCGCGTACGCGGCCACCCTCGACTGGCTGCTCTGCGACGCCCTCGGGCAGATCGCCGCCGGTGGCACGCCGGCCAGCACGGCCGCGCCGGTCGAGGACGGGGCGTACTACTTCCGGCTCAGCACCCGCCCGATCGACCAGGCGCCCTTCGAGGCGGCCCGGGCGCGGCTGGGCGACGCGGTGCTGCGCCGGCAGGCGGTCGCCGGGGCGTACCGGCTGGTCGACGCGCACGCGACGTACCCGGAGCTGGCCGACGCGCCGGTGGTGCAGCTCGCCGCCTCCGGCGCGGTGCTGCCGGAGGTGCTGGCCGCCGCCGCCGAGCTGGCCGAGGAGGGCGTGGCCGCGCACGTGGTGGACGTGACCAGCCTGGACCGCCTCTACCGGGCGTGGCAGCGCACGCTGCGCCAGGGGGTGCGGACGGCCACCGTGCCGAGCGTGCCGGGGGCGCTGCGGTCGGCGTTCGTCGACCGGGTGCCGGTGGTGACGGTGCACGACGCCGCGTCGCACGCGATGGCCTGGCTCGGCTCGGCCGTGGGCGCCCCGGCGGTGCCGCTGGGCGTGGACGAGTTCGGCCAGTCGGGCAGCGTCCGCGAGCTGTACGAGCTGCACGACCTGCTGCCCGGCAGCATCGTCAACGCGGCCCTGGCCGCCCTCTCGCTGCGCTGACCCCGCCCCCGCCCCCGCCGCGCCCGCCGCCCGCCTGCTGCGCGCCGCTGCCCGCCGGCCCTGCTACGCCGCTACCCGCCGCCGGCCCTGCGGTGCCGCTGCTCTGCCGCGCCGCCGCGTGGGCCGTGCCGCCGCGTGGGCTGCGCTGCCGCGTGGGCTGCGCCGCCGCGCCGGCCCAGCCCTGGCGGCGCATGGCCCGTCGCGCTCCGTGTCGGGTGCCTCGTCGTCACTTTCCGTGGCATCCCCCGCCGGCCTCACCCCGCCCACCTTTCCTTTGCTCTGCACCCAGGGATGCAACACTGGCGCTGACCAGCGCTAACGGTCGGCGTATCCCGGCGATGCCCCTCGGGGTTGATTGCCGAGGGTGACTGCTGCGTCCATGGGTGCAGAGCAAAGGAGCCGAGGAGGTGTGTCGCCCGGCGTGGTTCGGTTACCCGATGTCACGGGCGGCCGTGGCCTGCGGGCCGGTGGGGCCGTAGGCCCGTGGCAGATCCGTGCCGGCAGGTCCGTGGTGGTCCGTGCTGGCAGGGCCGTGCTGGCAGGGTCGTGGTGGCAGGGCCGTGGTGGCAGGGCCGAATCCGGCGGCGCGGTGAGCGAGGCGGTGGCGGCGTGGCCGCGAGTGGTGCGGGCACGGGTGGCGTGGCCGCGGGGGCGGGCGCGGGTGGCGGGGACGCTGTCGGGGCAGCCGGGTCAGCGGGTCGGGGTCGGGGTGACGGGCACCTGGTCGCCGGCCTTCGGGTTCTGCACCACGTGCCGTTCCAGGTTGACCTGCGCCTGCCCGGTGCCGCCGACGGTGATGTCGTCGTATGCCTGGAGCAGCTTGTCCTTGTCGAAGTAGAGCACCGTCATCGACAGCGGGGTGGGCTTCTCGCCCTCCAGGCCGCGCAGCCCCGCGCCGCCGGTGGACCCCTCCACCATGAGCTGCGTCGGCATCTGGCCCGGCGCCTGCGGCAGCTTGGAGATCTGCCGGGCGTGGGTGTGCCCGGCGAGCACCAGCGGGCAGGTGCCCGACAGGGGGCCGGCCGACGCCGGGTCGTGCACCAGCGCGATGTTCACCGGCCTGGGCGACTTGCGCACGGTGGCGGCGAGCTGATCGCCGGCCCCGATCACCTGGTTGGCGACCTCGCTGGTCAGGCCGCTGCCGGCCGGGGAGGTCTCCTTGTCGGGGGTGAACCGGGGGTCGCCGATGCCGGCGATGGTCAGCCCGGCGACGGTGGTGGTCGAGTTGTTCAGCACGATCGCGTTGGGCTGCTGGGCCACCGCCGCGGCCGTCTTGCCCGAGTCGTGGTTGCCCCGGATGTAGACGTACGGCTTCTTGAGCAGGCCGATCGAGCCGACGAACGACGCCTCGGGCTCGCTGCCCCAGTCGGTGATGTCGCCGGTGTCGATCACCACGTCGATGCCGAACTGCTCCACGACCGTGCGGATGAGCTGCCAGCCCGTCGGGTTGAGGTGCATGTCGGAGACGTGCAGGACCCGGGTGGTGCCGGGGGCCGGCTCGTACACCGGCAGCGCGGAGACGGTGGTGTAGAGCTGGCTGACGTTGCCGACGAGGCGCTGGAGCTGCTCGGCGTACTTGGTGTAGTCGTTGGCGATCCGTCGGGCGTCACCGACGATCGCGGGCGCGTTGACCAGCAGCCCCTCGTACCGGGGCTCCTCGATCGCCTGCGGCCGGATGGTGGAGGCGGCCAGGCCGAGACTGCCGGCGGTGACCAGCAGCGACAGCCCGCCCGCCCAGGCGGTGCGCCGGGTGTCGCGGAACACCAGCCCGGCGAGGACGAGGGTGACCAGCACCGCCGCGCCGACGGTGCGCAGCCCGAGGCGCAGCACCCCGTTGCGGACGTCGGTGACGGCGGACTGGCTGGCCCGGCTGATGCTCGCCGGGTCGTCGATCAGCGCCTCGGTGCGCCGCTGGTCGAGGGCCCCCAGGCCGACGGTGAGGTGGGTGGGCCCGTCGTGGCTGTCGAGCTGGAGCGCGCCCAGCGGCGGGATGTCGACGGTGGTGCCGCCCTCCAGCGAAGGCGTGATGCTCAGCTGCGCGCGGAACGGCCCGATGTCGGTGTGCACCCGCCCGCCGGCGAGGGTGCCGATGACGGCCCCGGCCAGGGCGATCACCAGGACGGCGAGGACCACCCCCGCCCGGCGGACCCGGCCGCGCCCGGCCCTGCGGGGCACGGCTTCGCCGGTGCTGCGCTGTTCGTTCTCCTGCCCGTCCATGCTGAGATTCTGACCTGCCCAGTGAAGGATCTTGGCAAACCCGGGATTCCGGCCCTGTTGGCGGCGGCGGGTCAGCTGCGGCCCGCGCCGCCGTCGGTGAAGACGAGCCGCAGGATCCGGTCGTCCTCGGGGGCCGGCTGGCCCCGCCCGTCGTGGTTGGAGGTGGTGACCCAGATCGACCCGTCCGGGGCGGCGATCGCGCCGCGCAGCCGGCCGTACCGGCGGGTCAGCAGCTCCCGGGGCTGGCCGAGCACGGTGCCGGTGTCGGTCAGCTCGACCAGCCACAGCCGCTGCCCGCGCAGGCAGGCGGTGACCAGCAGCCGCTCGGCCGCCGCGAGCCCCGAGCAGGAGGCGTCGGAGGTGGGCCACTGCACCAGCGGGTCGGCGTACCGGCTGTCGTCGGCCTGGCCCTCGACCTGGGGCCAGCCGTAGTTGCCGCCCTTGGTGACCTGGTTGATCTCGTCCCAGGTGTTCTGGCCGAACTCGACGGCGTACATCCGCTTGCCGGCGTCCCAGGCCAGGCCCTGCACGTTGCGGTGGCCCAGGGACCAGACGGGGGAGCCGGCGAACGGGTTGCCCGGGGCCGGCTTGCCGGCGGTGGTGATCCGCAGGATCTTGCCGCCCAGGTTCTTCTGGTCCTGCGCGGCCTCCCGGTTGCCGGCGTCGCCGGTGCTCGCGTAGAGGAAGCCGTCCGGGCCGAAGGCGAGCCCGCCGCCGTTGTGGATGCCGGCCTTGGGGATGCCGGTCAGGATCGGGGTGGGCGCCCCGTCCAGGTCGAGCTTGACGATCCGGTTGTCGTTCGCGGCGGTGTGGTAGACGAAGATCGTCTGGTCGGTCGCGTAGTCGGGGGAGACCGCGATCCCCATGAGCCCGCCCTCGCCGCCGGGCACCACGCCCGGCACCGTCCGCACCGGGGTGACCGTCAGCCCCTCGCGCCCGGACCCGGGGCCGACCTGGAGGATCCGGCCGCTGTCCCGCTCGGTGACCAGCGCCCCGCCGTCGGGCAGGAACGCCATGCCCCACGGCACCCGCAGCCCCTTGGCCAGCACCGTGGTGACCACCTGCTGACCGGCCCCGGCGGGCGCGGAGACCGACGGGGTGGGCAGGTTGGGCGGCTCGCCGGCCGGGTCCGGCTCGGGCTCGCCGAAGCTGCACCCGGCGGCGGCCAGCAGCAGCGCCGCGCAGGATGCCGCGACGACCGCCCGCAGCGGGCTCTTGCGGTGGTACGGGGCACCGGTGCTCACCCGGCCCAGCCTAGCCGCCCCGGCCGTGCCGCGACGGGGGCCCGCACCGGCTATCGTCGGCGTTCGTGAAGGTCTGGATCCCGCACCCCGCCGGCCGCGCCCTCCTCGGCGAGGTGCCGCCCGGGGTGACCGTCGAGGTGGCCGAGGACCCGTCGCGGCTGCCCTCCGGGGTGGCCGGCGTCCGGTTCTGGGTGCCGCCGTTCCTCTCCGGCGTGGACGCCACCGCCCTGCTCGGCGAGCTTCCTGACCTGCGGGTGGTGCAGCTGCTCTCGGCCGGCGCGGACGCCTGGGCGGGCCGGGTGCCGCCCGGGGTGACGCTCTGCGACGCGCGGGGCGTGCACGACGTCGGCACGGCCGAGTGGGTGGTCGCCGCGATCCTGTCCCAGGTGCGCGGCTTCCCCGACTTCGCCGTCGCCCGGTCCCGCCGCGAGTGGGCGTACGACCGGCTCTGCCCGACCGACGAGCTGGCCGGCAAGCGGGTGCTGATCGTCGGGGCGGGGTCGATCGGCGCGGCGGTGCGGGCCCGGCTGGCCCCGTTCGAGGTGACGTTCACCCTGGTCGCCCGGACGGCCCGCCCCGCCGAGGGGGTGCACGGCGTCGACGAGCTGCCCGCGCTGCTGCCCGAGGCCGACGTGGTGGTGCTGCTGGTGCCGCTGACCGACGCGACGCGCGGCCTGGTCGACGAGAAGTTCCTCGCCGCGATGCCCGACGGCGCGCTGCTGGTCAACGCCGCGCGCGGCCCGGTGGCCCGCACCGACGCGCTGGTCGCCGAGCTGGCCGCCGGGCGGCTGCGGGCCGCCCTGGACGTCACCGACCCGGAGCCGCTGCCCGCCGACCACCCGCTGTGGGAGCTGCCGAACGTGCTGCTCACCCCGCACGTCGCCGGCTCGGTGCGCGGGCTGCTGCCCCGGGCGTACCGGCTGGTGGCCGAGCAGGTCCGGCGCTTCGCCGCGGGCGAGCCGCTGGCGAACGCGGTGACGGACGGCTACTGACCCGCCGGCCCACGGCGGTGGGGTCAGGCGGCCGGGCCGGGCAGGGTCTGGCCGGTGGCCGCGACGAGCCGGGGCAGCTCGCTGCCGCGCACCCCGGGCAGCACGAGCAGCTCGCCGTCGTCGAGCCGGGCGACCGCCCGCCCCCGGGCGTCGGCGCCCAGCTCGACGACCCGGTCCCAGGTGACGCGGCGCTGCCCGGCCAGCGCCCGCAGGCGCAGCTCCCGGGCGTCGGCCTCGGTGCCGGCCCGCCAGGCCCAGACCCCGATCGCCAGCGGGACGAGCAGCACGGGCACGAAATACCACCCGGCGCTGGCCAGCGGCAGGGCCCCGATGAAGGCGATCACCGCCGCGACCAGGATCGCCTGGTTGTGGCGGAAGCGGACGGTCTCGGTACGCACCTGGAGATGATCCCACCTGGTCGGTGCGGCCCGCCGGCCGGGCGTCGGATGGCCGGCGGGCCGCAGTGACCCGAATCACGCCTACCCGGTCGGCCGCGCCCGCGTCCGGCGGTGACGATGAATCGTTCTCCCGTATCGGGCGGGTTCAACCGCCGCGCCCTGCCATGCCGCTGGCAGGCCCGTCCGCCGGGCGACACCGCCGATCATCCCGGCCCGGCGACCGCAACCGCCGTGCCGGGACGCACCGCCCTACCGCATCCGCCCGTGCCCCCTCACGAAGGCGACCGCCGTGCCCGACGTGTACCCCTCAGGTGTTCCCCGCCTGCGCCCCGCCGACCTGCTGGTGCTGGCGGTGGTGGCGCTGCTCCTCCTCGCCGGGCTGGCCGGCGCGGGCCCGCCGCTGGCCGTGGTGGCGCTCGCCGGTGCCGCCGGCAGCGCCCTCGCCGGGGCCCGGCTGTCCCGGCTGGTCGTCCCGGCCAGCGGCGACGACCCCGCCGGGGACGGCGGCGACCGGCCCGGCCCGTGGCGCGGCCCCCGGGTGCGTCCCGCCGCCGGGCTGCTCCACGCGGCGGTGCTCACCGTCGGGCTGACCGTCGCCGTGCTGCCCCTGGCCGCCGCCGGCCTGCGCGTCGCCGTCGGCGCGGCGGGGCTCGGCCTCGCCGCCGTGCTGCACACCGTCGGGCTGCTCCTGCTGCCCGGCCGCACCCGGCTGGCGGCCCGCGCCCGGGTGCGCCACGCGACGGACATCGTCAGCCTGGGCCTGAGCCTGCACTTCGCCGCCTGGGTGCTGATGCCGACGGAGCAGGCCCCGCTCGCCGCCCGGATCGCGGTGGCGTCCGGCGGGTTCGGCTTCGCGGCGGTCGGCGTGGCGGCCCTGGCCGACTGGCGACGCCGCCCGGGCGCGGCGGCCTGCCTCCTGGGCACCGGGGCCGCCCAGTTCGGCCTGCTCGCGCTGATCGTGCTGCTGGCCTACGGCGCGCCGGACCGGGCGGCCCTGGCGACCGTGCCGCCGCTGGTGGCCGGCGTGCTGCTGACCGCGGCCGGGGTCCGGCGGGTGGCCGCCGGCGACCCGAGGCGGGCGGGGGGCCCGCCGCCGGTCTGGCCCCGGGTCAGCGCGCCCGCGGGCATCGCCACCGTGGCCGCCGCCGGGCACCTGGCCGCGTACGGCCCGTTCAGCACCGGCATGGTCCTGCTCGGCCTCTCGGTGATCCCCCCGCTGGTCGTCCGGGAGCTGATCTCCGCAGCCGACAACCGCCGGTACGCCGGCCGGCTCGCCGCGCAGGAGGCGCACTTCCGTGCCCTGGTCTCCGGCGGCAACGACCTGATCCTGCTGCTGGACGACGCGCTGCGGGTGCGTTGGCAGTCCCCGGCGGCGGCCCGGCTCTTCGCCCTCACCGACGCCGACGTGCTCGGCCGGCACTTCGCCGACCTGCTGCACCCGGACGACGCGGGGCGGATCGCGCGGCTGCTCGACCGGGTGCTCGCGGGCGACCGGCCGACGCTGCTGCCGGCCCGGATGTGCGACGGGCACGGGGCGTGGCGGGAGACCGAGTCCACGGTGAGCGACCAGCGCGGGGTGCCCGAGGTCCGCGCGCTCGTGCTGCACGTGCGCGACGTCGGCGAGCGCCGCCGGCTGGAACGCGCGGTGCACCAGCTCGCCGCGACCGACCAGCTCACCGGGCTGGCCAACCGGCAGGAGCTGCTGCGCGAGCTGCGCGCCCGCCGGGACCGGTCGGGGGCGCTGCTGGTGGTCGACCTGCACGGCCTGGGCGTGGTCAACGACGGCCGTGGGCACGCGTTCGGCGACACCGTCGTCGTCGAGGTGGCCCGCCGGCTGCGCGCCGTGGCCGGCCCGGAGGACCTGGTGGCCCGGCTGGTGGGCGACGAGTTCGCGGTGCTCACCGACGCGGGCCCGGTGCTCGCGTACGGGCTGGGCAACCGGCTGCTGGCGGCGCTGGCGGAGCCGTACCGGATGGCGGGCGACGACGAGGTCCGGTTGCAGGCCAACATCGGCCTGGCCGAGGTCCGCGGCGCGGGGCCCGACGACGTGCTGCGCCAGGCGGACCTGGCCCGCCGCCGGGCCGCCCAGCTCGGGCGGGACCGCATCGAGTGGTACGACGCGTACCTGGAGGAGCAGCTGGTGCGGCGGCTCGACCTGGAGCGGGAGCTGCCCGGCGCGGTGGCCCGGGGCGAGCTGGACCTGGTCTACCAGCCGGTGCTGGGGCTGGCCGACCGGCTGCCGGTGGGCACGGAGGCGCTGCTGCGCTGGCGCAGCCCGGTGCTGGGCACGGTGCTGCCGGCCGAGCTGCTGCCGGTCGCCGAGGACCTGGACCTGATCGGCGAGGTGGGCCGCTGGGTGCTGGACCGCGCGTGCCGCCAGCTCGCCGACTGGTCGGCCGGCGACCGGCGGCTGTGGATGTCGGTGAACGTCACCCCGGGGGAGCTGACCGCGCCGGACTTCCTCCGCCGCACGGCGGCGGTGCTGGCCGCCCACGGGGTCCCGGCGGACCGGCTGGTGGTCGAGGTGGCCGAGCCCCGCGTCGGCCCGGAGCTGCCGGCGGTGGTGGCCCGGCTCGCCGGGCTGCGGTCGCTCGGCGTCCGCACGGCCCTGGACGGCTTCCGGGCCGAGCACGCCTCGCTGGCCCAGCTCCGCCGGCTCCCGGTCGACCTGTTGAAGCTGGCCCCGGCGGCGGCGTCCGCGCACCGGCCCGGTGGGGCCGGCATGGGCGGCGCGACCGGCGGGACCGGTATGGGCGGCGTGGCCGGCGCGACCTGTCCGGCCGGCGTGGCGGGAGGGACCGGCGCGGTCCGGCCGCCGCTGACGGACGTGGTGGTCGGCCTGGGCCGACGGCTCGGCCTGGAGGTGGTCGCCGCGGCGCTGGAGACCCCGGCGCAGGTCGACGCGGCGGCGCGGGCCGGCTGCCGGTACGGGCAGGGCCACGCGCTGGCCCGCCCGGCGACCGCCGAGCGGGTGGAGGCGTACCTCGAGGAGTTCCCGTCGGCGTCCCGGTGACTTCTTAACCGGTTCAGTCGACGCTGGCCCGGCTCACCGTGCCCGGGGCGGCGCGGTGCTGCCCCGGGGGGTGAGGTGCGCCGTCTCGCCCTGCACGCCGCTGACCGGCTCGCCCGCGATCACCTGGAGCAGCTGCCGGGCGGCGTGCGCGCCGTACGCGGGGATGTCCCGGCCCAGCGCCGTGAGCGGCGGGTGCACGAGCTGGCACAGGGGCGAGTCGTCCCAGGCGACGATGGACAGGTCGCCGGGGACCGTCAGGCCCATCTCCTGGGCCACGGACAGGCCCGCCACCGCCATCACGTCGTTGTCGTAGATGACGGCGGTGGGGCGGTGCGGGGAGCTGAGCAGCCGGCGGGTGGCCCGCGCCCCCTCCTCGCCGGTGTAGTCCGACCAGACCGTGACCGACTCGTCGAGCCCGAGTCGCCGGCACACCTCGGTGAAGGCGTCGCTGCGGACCTCGGTGTGCAGCAGCGAGGGCAGCCCGCCGACCCGGGCGATGCGGCGGTGCCCCAGGGCGACCAGGTATTCCACGGTCTCCACCAGCGCCGTGGCGTCGTCGGACCAGACGTGGGCCAGCCCGCCGGTGTGCCCGGGGCCGCCGATCACCACGGCGGGCAGTTGCAGCTCCTCCAGCGCCGGCACCCGCCGGTCGTCGGTGCGCAGGTCGCAGACGAAGACCCCGTCGACGCGGCGCTCGGCCCACCAGCGGCGGTAGACCGCGATCTCGGCGTCGGGGTCGGCGACCACCTGGAGGGTCAGCGCGTACGAGCGGGCGGACAGCTCGGCCTCGACGCCGCTGATCAGCTCCATGAAGAACGGCTCGATGCCGAGTATCCGGGCCGGGCGGCACAGGGCGAGGCCCACGGCGTTGGCGCTGGCACCGGAGAGCGCCCGGGCGGCGCTGCTCGGGCTGAACCCGATCTCCGCGGCGATGGCCAGGATGCGCTGGCGGGTCGCCTCGGAGACGCCGGGCTGCCCGTTCAGCGCGTACGAGACCGCGCCCTTGGAGACCCCGGCCCGCCGCGCGACGTCGGCGATGGTCGGCCGCTTCACCGGCGTGTTCCTCCACTTGCTCGGCCCGCCCCCGTGGCGGGTGCACGCTGCCGGGGTGGCCGGCGGCCCTCACGCTACTGCAACCGGCCCGGCCGCCGACCGGGGCCGGGGCCCGTGCGCGGCGCGGCCCCGGGGCGGCGCTTGCGCGGTTAAGCCCCCGCGAGACGCCGGCAAGTTACGGATAAGGCACCTAGTTAACCGGCCGTTGACACTGCTGAAGCCGGCCCGTACGGTGGCGTCACTTATCCGGTTCAGTCAACGTCTCTCGATGTCGGGAGCGTTCCACCATGCTCGGAGGATGACATGAGACGGTCCTGGAGCCACTGGGCCCGCGCGGTCGCCGTGGGGGCGGTCGGCCTGACCCTGGTGGCCGCGTGCAGCGGCCGGAGCACCACCGGCGGCGGCGACGCGGATGGCGGCACGGTCACCCTGAAGATCAATTTCTGGGGCGACTTCGGGCTCCAGGACCTCAAGACCAGGTACGAGGCCGCGCACCCCGACGTCAGGATCCAGCTCAACTCGGGCGAGTACAACGCCCAGCACGAGGACCTCCAGAAGAAGCTCGTCGCCGGCTCGGGCGCGGCGGACATCGCCGCCATCGACGAGGGCTACGCCGTGCAGTTCCGCAGTCAGTCCGACAAGTTCGTCAACCTGCTGGACAAGGGCGCCGGGTCGTTCGAGAGCAAGTACCTGCCGTGGAAGTGGAAGCAGACGCTCTCCGCCGACGGCAGGACCCAGATCGGCCTCGGCACCGACGTCGGCGGCCTGGCCATGTGCTACCGCACCGACCTCTTCAAGGCCGCCGGGCTGCCCACCGACCGCGACCAGGTCTCCGCGCTGTGGCCCACCTGGGACAGGTTCATCGAGGTCGGCCAGCAGTACACCGGCGCGACGGGGAAGAAGTTCATCGACTCGGGCACGAACCTGTTCAACCCGATCCTCGGCCAGCAGCAGGCCGGCTTCTACGACGAGCAGGAGCAGCTCCGGATGGACGGCGGCCCCAAGGTCGCCTTCGACTACACCGTCAAGGCGCTCCAGGCCGGCATCTCCGCCAAGCTCGTCAGCTTCCAGGCCGACTGGGACAAGGGCTTCACCAGCGGCGCGTTCGCCGTCCTCGCCTGCCCGGCGTGGATGCTCGGCCACATCAAGGACACCGCCCCCGGCACCGAGGGCAAGTGGGACATCGCGGCCGTGCCCGGCGGCGGCGGCAACTGGGGCGGCTCGTTCCTGACCATCCCCAAGCAGAGCAGGCACGTCGACGAGGCGTACGAGCTGCTGGAGTGGCTGGTCCAGCCGGAGCAGCAGATCGAGATCTTCAAGAAGGTCGGCAACCTGCCGTCGCAGCCGGCCCTCTACGCCGACCCGGCGATCGCCGAGTTCAAGAACCCGTTCTTCACCGACGCCCCGGTCGGGCAGATCTTCCCGAAGATGGCGCAGGGCCTCACCCCGCAGTACCAGGGCAGGAAGAACGGCCCGACGCGGGTGAACGTGGAGAACGTCATCCGGCGGGTGGAGAACGGGACGCTCAAGCCGGACGCCGCCTGGGCCGAGGCGGTCAAGGAGGCCGAGAAGGCCAGCAGGTCCTGACATGCCCGACACCCGGCGGCTCGCCTGGCGCGACCGGCTGTACCGCTTCGACATGCGCTACCTGCCGTACCTGATGATCGCGCCCTTCTTCCTGCTGTTCGCCGTCTTCGGCCTGTTCCCGTTGCTGTTCAACGGCGTGGTGGCGCTGCGCAACTACGAGCTGGACGACCCGACGCTGCCGTACTGGGCCGGGCTCGACAACTTCACCCGGCTCGCCGGCGACGAGGACTTCTGGAACGCCCTCTACAACACCTTCGGCATCTTCCTGCTCTCCTCGGTGCCGCAACTGCTGCTCGCCCTGGTGCTCGCCTCGCTGCTCAACCGCAGGCTGCGTGCCCAGACCTGGTGGCGGGTCGGCGTCCTGCTGCCGTACGTCACGCCGATCGTCGCCTCCACGATGGTGTTCAGCGTCTTCTTCTCCCGCGACTTCGGCCTGGCCAACTGGCTTCTCGGCCCGTTCGGCGGGGGCGACGCGCCGATCGACTGGCGGGCCGACAAGCTGCACTCCTGGATCGCCGTCGCCACCATGGTCAACTGGAAGTGGATCGGCTACAACGCGCTGCTCTACCTCGCGGCCATGCAGTCCATCCCCCGCGACGTCTACGAGGCGGCGGCGATCGACGGCGCGGGCCCGTGGAAGCAGCTCTGGCAGATCACCGTGCCGATGATCCAGCCGGTCGTCGTGTTCACCGTCGTGCTCTCCACCATCGGCGGGCTCCAGCTCTTCACCGAGCCGATGCTGTTCGACCTCAACGCGCAGGCGGCCACCGGCGGCCCGAACGGCGAGTGGCAGACCATCGCCCAGCTCATCTACAAGGTGGGCTGGAAGGACCTCAACCTCGGCTACGCCGCCGCGATGTCCTGGGCCCTGTTCCTGATCATCCTCGTCATCGCCGGCATCAACACCTGGCTGACGAGCCGCCTGTCCGGAGGCCGCACATGAGCGCCGTCGACACCGCGCGCAGGCCCGTCGCGCAGGTCCCCGCGCCCCGGGGCCGGCGGGCCCGGCTGATGGGCCGCGCCCCGCAGGACACCCCGGCGGGCCTCGGCACGTACCTGCTGTTGGCCGTGACGATCCTCTTCTCGGTCTTCCCGCTGTACTGGATGTTCGTCATCGCCACCAGCGACGACGAGGCCCTCGCGATGATCCCCCCGGCGGTCGTGCCCGGCGACCGGTTCCTGGTCAACCTGGAGGAGGTCTTCTCCCTCCAGGACGTCTTCTTCGCCGCCGGCCTGATCAACAGTCTCATCGTCTCCACCGTGGTCACCGCCTCGGTGCTGTTCTTCTGCTCGCTGGCCGGCTTCGCGTTCGCCAAGCTGCGGTTCAAGGGCAGCGGCTGGCTGATGCTGTTCGTGGTGCTCACCCTCACCGTGCCCAACCAGCTCGGCATCGTGGCGCTCTACATCGTGATGGGCAAGCTCGGCTGGAACGGCACCCTGCTCGCCGTCGTCGCGCCCGGCCTGGTCACCGCGTTCGGCGTGTTCTACATGCGCCAGTTCATCGTCAACTCCGTCCCCGACGAGCTGGTCGAGTCGGCGCGGGTGGACGGCGCGACCACCATGCGGATCTACTGGAGCATGGTGCTGCCGGCGATCCGGCCCGCCCTCGCGGTGCTCGGCCTGCTGACGTTCGTGGCCACCTGGAACGACTTCCAGTGGCCGCTCATCACGCTCAGCGGCACCGACTTCCCCACCTCGATGGTGGCCATTTCCGACCTGGCCAGCGGCAACTACGTGATCTACCGGCGGGTGCTGGCCGGCGCGTTCGTCGCCACGATTCCCCTGTTGGTCATGCTGTTCGTCGGCGGGCGTCAGATCGTCCGCGGAATCATGGAAGGCGCGGTGAAGTCGTGATCCGGCAATCGTTGCACGAGGGTTGGCTGCTGCGGGCCGTCGCCGGGGGCCAGGCGCCGCCGCAGGTGGCGAGCCGGTCGGTCCCGGCGAGCGTGCCCGGCTGCGTGCACACCGACCTGCTCGCCGCCGGGCTGATCCCCGACCCCTACCTCGACGACAACGAGACGGCGCTGGCGTGGATCGGGCGCACCGACTGGGTCTACGAGACCACGTTCGACGCGCCGACCGGCGACGCCGACCGGGTCGACCTGGTCTGCGCCGGCCTCGACACGGTCGCCACGCTCGCCGTCAACGGCGTCGAGGTCGGCCGCGCCGAGAACATGCACCGGGGCTACCGGTTCGCCGTGGCGGACGCGCTGCGGCCGGGGGCCAACACGCTGACCGTCCGGTTCGACTCGCCCTACCGCTACGCCGAGGCGCACCGGGACCGGCTCGGCGACCGGCCCAACGCGTACCCCGAGCCCTTCCACTACATCCGCAAGACGGCCTGCAACTTCGGCTGGGACTGGGGGCCGACGCTCGTCACCGCCGGCATCTGGCAGGAGATCGGCCTGCACGCCTGGTCGACGGCCCGGCTCGCGACGGTCCGGCCGCTGGTCACCGTCGCCGACGGTGTCGGCCGGGTCGAGGTGGTAGTCGAGATCGAGCGCGCCGCCTCCGGGCAGGCCACCGCCGGCGAGCCGGTCACCGTCCGCGCCACGGTGGCCGGGGCCGCCGCCGAGGCCGTCGTCGCGGCGGGGGAGCGCACGGCCGCGCTGACCGTCGAGGTCCGCGACCCCGCGCTGTGGTGGCCCCGGGGGTACGGTGACCAGCCGCTGCACCCCCTCGACGTGAGGCTGCACGCCGCCGACGGCCGGGAGCTGGACGCCTGGTCCCGCCGGATCGGCTTCCGCACCGTGCGCCTGGACACCGCCCCCGACGCGTACGGCTCCGCGTTCACGCTGGTCGTCAACGACGTGCCGGTCTTCGTCCGGGGGGCCAACTGGATCCCCGACGACGCGTTCCCCGACCGGGTCACCCGGGCGCGGCTGGCGCACCGCTTCGACCAGGCCGTCGGTGCGAACATCAACCTGCTGCGCGTCTGGGGCGGCGGCCGGTACGAGTCGGAGGACTTCTACGAGCTGGCCGACTCCCTCGGGCTGCTGGTGCAGCAGGACTTCCTGTTCGCCTGCGCGGCCTACCCGGAGGAGGAGCCGTTCCGCTCCGAGGTGGAGGCCGAGGCGCGCGAACAGGTCACCCGGCTGGCCGCCCACCCGTCGCTGGTGCTCTGGACGGGCAACAACGAGAACATCTGGGCCTGGCACGACTGGGGCTGGCAGGAGCGCCTCGCCGGGCGCACCTGGGGCCGGGGCTACTACCTGGAGCTGCTGCCGGCGATCGTCGCCGAGCTGGACCCGACCCGCCCGTACTGGCCGGGCAGCCCCTGGTCGGGCTGGTCGGACCGGCCCGGATCGGCGGAGATCCACCCCAACGACCCGGCGCACGGCAGCATGCACATCTGGGACGTGTGGAACACCGACGACTACACCAAATACCGCGAGTACCTGCCCCGGTTCGTCGCCGAGTTCGGCTACCAGGCGCCCCCGGCGTACGCGACGCTGCGCCGGGCCATCTCCGACGACCCGCTCGCCCCCGACTCGCCGGGGATGGCCCACCACCAGAAGGCCATCGACGGCGACGCGAAGCTCCGACGGGGCCTGGACGCGCACCTGCCCCCGCCGGCCGACTTCGCCGAGTGGCACTACTTCACGCAGCTCAACCAGGCCCGCGCCATCCAGCTCGGGGTGGAGCACTTCCGCTCGCACCGGCCGGTCTGCATGGGCGCCATCGTGTGGCAGCTCAACGACTGCTGGCCCGTCACCTCCTGGGCGGCCGTCGACGGCGACGGCCGGCGCAAACCGCTGTGGTACGCGCTGCGCCGCGCGTACGCCGACCGGCTGCTCACCGTCCAGCCCCGCGACGGCGGGCTGGCGCTGGTGGCCGTCAACGAGACCGGGCAGCCGTGGCGGGCCCCCGCCGCCGTCACCCGGGTCACGGCCGACGGCGAGCCGAGGGCGAAGTCGGCGTACGACCTCGACGTGCCCGCGTACGGGAAGGTGGAGCTGGCGCTGCCGGCGGACCTGGCCCGGCCGGAGGAGCCCCGGCGGGAGCTGCTGGTCGCCGAGGCGGGCGACGCCGGGCGGGCGTTCTGGTTCTTCGCCGAGGACCGCGACGCCGACTGGCCGGCGGCGGAATACGACGCCACGGTCGAGCAGGTCGACGGCGGGCAGCGGGTACGCGTCACCGCCCGCACGTTCCTGCGCGACCTGACCCTGTTCCCGGACCGGCTCGACCCGGCCGCCGAGGTCGACGAGGCCCTGGTGACGCTGCTGCCGGGGGAGTCGGCGACGTTCACGGTGCGGGCCCCGCGCCCGCTGCCCGCGGCGGCCCTCACCGCCCGCCCCGTCCTGCGCACGGTGAACTGAAAGGAGGGGCCCCTTGTTAACGCTTTCTGTATAGGAAGGGGCCCCTCCAATCACCCCGCAGGCGCTTGACAGCAGCCGAGCGCATGCACGAAAGTCGATGCGTTCCCGAGGTGCGGCGGCGCGCGCCTTTCCCCTCTCCCCGAAGGGCCTGCGCGATGCCGCTCCCGCTCGACCGCCGCCGCCTGCTGCGCCTCGGCGGCGCCACCCTCCTCGCCCCCGCCGTCACCGGCCTCGGCCAGCCGGCCCGGGCCGCCGCCGGCCCCGGGCTGCCCAGCGCCGGGTTGCCCGCCGCCGGCCGGTCCGCCCGCACCGCCGCCACGGTCACCGCCGACCTGGTCGTCTACGGCGCGACGTCGGCCGGGATCATGGCCGCCGTGCAGATGCGCCGGCTGGGGCGCACCGCGCTGATCGTGGAGCCGGGCGGCCACGTCGGCGGGCTGACCACCGGCGGCCTCGGCTACACCGACAGCGGCACCAGCGCCGCCATCGGCGGCCTCGCCGGGGAGTTCTACCGCCGGGTCCACGCGAAGTACGCCGGCACGGCCGTCACCCCCACCTCCCCGATGCGGCTGGTCTTCGAGCCGCACGTCGCCGCCGCCGTCTTCGCCGACCTGCTCGCCGAGCACGCGATCCCGGTCCACCTCGACGCCCGGCTCGCCGCCGTGACCCGCGCGGGCGACCGGCTCACCGGCCTGGCCACCGACGACGGGCGGCTCTTCGCGGGCGGCATGTTCGTCGACGCCACGTACGAGGGCGACCTGATGGCGGCGGCCGGGGTGCCGTTCACGGTGGGCCGGGAGGCCAACTCGGTGTACGGCGAGACGATCAACGGGGTGCAGCTGCGCGGGGCGCACCAGTTCACCCTGCCCGTCGACCCGTACGTGACGCCGGGCAACCCCGCGAGCGGCCTGCTGCCCGGCATCTCCGCCGCCCCCGTCGCGCCCAACGGCACCGGCGACGACCGGATCCAGGCGTACAACTTCCGGATGTGCCTCACCCGGGCCGCCGACCGGATCCCGTTCCCGAAGCCGGCCGGCTACGACCCGGCCGACTACGAGCTGCTGCTGCGCTACGTGCAGGCCGGCTACACCGGCCCGTTCTTCACCACGCAGAGCGTCGGCGGCGGCAAGACCGACTCCAACAACACCGGCGCGTTCTCCACCGACTTCATCGGGGCCGGCTACGCGTACCCGACGGCCACCTGGGCGCAGCGGGACAGCATGGTGGCCGAGCACCGGGCGTACCAGCAGGGTCTGCTGTGGTTCCTGGCCAACGACCCCCGGCTGCCGGCGTCGGTCCGGGCCGACACCGCCGCCTGGGGCCTGGCCGCCGACGAGTTCACCGCCACCGGTGGCTGGCCACCCCAGTTGTACGTCCGCGAGGCGCGGCGGATGCTCGCCGACTACGTGATGACCGAGCGGGACTGCCGGGGCGCGGTGCGGGTCGCCGACTCGGTCGGCCTGGCCAGCTACACGATGGACTCGCACAACTGCCAGCGGGTGGTGGTGAACGGGGTGGTGAAGAACGAGGGCGACGTGCAGGTGGGGGTGCCGGGGCCGTACCCGGTCAGCTACCGGTCGATCGTGCCCGCGCAGGGGCAGTGCGCCAACCTGTTCGTCCCGGTCTGCCTGGCGGCGAGCCACATCGCGTACGGCTCGATCCGGATGGAGCCGGTCTTCATGATCCTCGCCCAGTCCGCCGCGACGGCGGCGAAGCTCGCCCTCGACGCGGGCGTGCCGGCGCAGCGGGTCGACGTCGGCGCCCTCCAGGCCCGGCTGCGTGCCGACGGGCAGATCCTCACCTGGCCGCCCGTCGCCGAGGGCGAGATCGTGGTCGACAACCGCGCGGCCGGGGTGACCCGGGGCGGGGCCTGGGTGGGCAGCACCGCCGTCGGCGGCTACTACGGCACCGACTACGAGCACGACGGCAACACCGGCAAGGGCGTCAACCGGCTGCGGTTCACCCCGGCGTTGCCGGCCGCCGGCACGTGGACGGTCCAGCTGCGCTGGACGGCCGATCCGAACCGGGCGAGCAACGTGCCGGTGGACGTGGCGCACGCCGGGGGCGTGACCACCCGCACGGTGGACCAGCGCGGCTCGGGCGGGCAGTGGGTGTCGCTCGGCGCATACGAGTTCGCGGCGGGCTCGGCGGGCAGCGTGCTGATCCGCACGGAGGGCACCGACGGGTACGTGGTGGCCGACGCCGTCCGGTTCGTCCCGGCGGCCTGAGGGGGCGTCCCCGCTCTTCGACTTGAAGATTTCTGCAAGTGTTAAAGTCTTCACGTATGGGTCGTCGAGCGGGGAGTCCCCAGGTGTCCGTGCCGCTGTACCAGGCCAAGGCCGAGCTGTTCCGCACCCTCGGGCATCCCGTGCGCATCCGCGTGCTCGAACTGCTCCAGGACGGGCCGAAGCCCGTCCGCGACCTGCTCGCCGCCATCGACGTCGAGGCGTCCAACCTCTCCCAGCAGCTCGCCGTGCTGCGCCGCGCCGGCATGGTCGCCTCCCACCGCGACGGCCCCCTGGTCGTGTACTCCCTCAGCACCCCCGACGTGGCCGACCTGCTGGCCGCCGGGCGGCGCATCCTCGGCGCGGTCCTCACCGACCGCGACGCCCTCCTCGACGAGCTGCGCGCCGACGCCGTGCCGGCTGCGGGCTCCGTGCCGTCCGCCGGCTCCGTGCCGTCCGCCGGCTCGGCTCCGGCCGTCAGCGGGGAGGCCGGCGCGCGGCCCGGAGTGGTCCGGTGAGCGCCGCCACCGCCGTCACTGCCGCCGCCGCCGCCGCGACCGCCGCCGTCCGCGACCGCGTCCTCGGCCTGCTGCCCGGCCGCGCCGACTGGCACGCCGTACGCCGCTCGCCCCGCCGCGACCTGCTCGCCGGCCTCACCGTGGCCATCGTCGCCCTGCCGCTGGCCCTCGCCTTCGGCGTCACCTCCGGGCTCGGCGCGCAGGCCGGGCTGGTCACCGCCGTCGTCGCCGGTGCCGTGGCCGCCGTCTTCGGCGGCTCCAACCTCCAGGTCTCCGGCCCCACCGGCGCGATGACCGTGGTCCTGGTGCCGGTGGTGCAGCAGTTCGGCCCGACCGGGGTGCTGATGGTCGGCGCGCTGGCCGGCCTCCTGCTGATCGCCCTCGCGCTGGCCCGCCTCGGCCGCTACGTCCGCTATCTGCCGACCCCCGTCATCGAGGGCTTCACCGCCGGCATCGCCGTGGTCATCGCCCTGCAACAGGTGCCCGCCGCGCTCGGCGTGACAGACGCGCACGGCGAGCGGGTGTGGGCGGTGGCCGCCGACGCGGTCGCCCGGTTCGTCGTACACCCCCGGCCGGCTGCCCTCGCGGTGGCCCTCGGCGTCGCGGCGCTGATGCTGCTCGGCGGCCGCTGGCGGCCCGGCGTGCCGTTCTCCCTGGTCGGGGTCGCCGCCGCGACGATCCTCGCGGAGACCGCGCCGGTCGACCTGGTCCGCATCGGCGCGCTGCCGCAGGGGCTGCCCGCGCCGTCGCTGAGCTTCCTCGACCCCGGCGCGGTCGGCGTGCTGCTGCCCTCCGCGCTCGCCGTCGCCGCCCTCGCCGCGCTGGAGAGCCTGCTGTCGGCCACCGTCGCCGACGGGATGACCGTCGGCGAGCGGCACGACCCGGACAAGGAGCTGTTCGGGCAGGGGCTGGCCAACCTCGCCTCCCCGCTGTTCGGCGGCATCCCGGCCACCGCCGCCATCGCCCGCACCGCGGTCAACGTGCGCGCCGGGGCGTCGTCGAAGCTGGCCGCGCTGACCCACGCCGTCGCGCTCGCCGCGATCGTGCTGGCCGCCGCGCCGCTCGTCGGCCGCATCCCCCTCGCGGCGCTCGCCGGGGTGCTGCTCGCCACCACCGTACGGATGGTCGAGGCCGCCTCGCTCCTGGCGCTGGCCCGCGCCACCCGGGGCGACGCGCTGGTGCTGGTGCTCACCTTCGCCGTCACCGTGATCTGGGACCTGGTGACCGCCGTGGCCGTCGGCATCGCCGTGGCGGTCGTCATCGCGCTGCGCGCGGTGGCCCGCAGCGCGCGGCTGGAGCAGGTGCCCCTCGACCGGGGCGAGCACAGCGCCGAGGAGCACGCGCTGCTGGCCGAGCACATCGTGGCCTACCGGCTGGACGGGCCACTCTTCTTCGCCGCCGCCCACACCTTCCTGCTCCAGCTCTCCGACGTCGCCGACGTGCGGGTGGTCATCCTGCGGATGTCCCGGGTGTCGGCGCTGGACGCCACCGGGGCGCACGTGCTGGGCGACGCGATCCGGCGGCTGCGGGGCCGGGGGATCACCGTGCTGCTCTCCGGCATCACCCCCGGCCACGACCAGGTGCTCGCCACCCTCGGGGTGGCCGACGAGCTGCGCCGCGACGGGCTGGTCTTCCCGGACACCCCGGCCGCGATCGCCCACGCCCGGGGCCTGCTGCGCGGCGCGCCCACCGCCTGACGACCTTTGACGGCTTCGGCGGCTCCTGACGGCTTCGGCGGCTCCTGACGGCTTTGGCGGCCGCTGACGGTCGCCGTGTCGCTCAGCCCGCGCCGACGCCTGGGTCGACGCCCGCGCCGGTCACGCGCAGAGCGGCGTGCTGGTGTACGTCACCCCGCCGTAGACGACCTCGCCGACCGCGCAGATCACCGAGTTGTCGCCGTAGAGCTGGTCGCCGTAGTACTGCGCGCCGGTGCCGCCGTACCACGGCGTCGACTTGTACGGGCTCTCCCGGTAGGCGCTGACCTTGACGCTGTTCGGGGTCACCCGGTTGTTGATCCGGCCCCAGTTGGTGCCGCACGATGCGCTGTAGCGCAGCTCCACCACGGCCAGCGTCGTCGCGCCCTTCATGATGTACGCGGGCTGGCTGGTCGCGTTGCGGGCGTCGGCCGAGCAGCCGGTGCTGATCGGGTCGCTGCCGTCGCAGCCGGAGGAGGGGCAGGCGGCGCTCGCCGGGCTCGCCACGAGCAGGCTGGCGGCGGCCAGGGCACCGGCGGCCACGACGGCCAGCGCCCGGCGGGCGGCCCTCGGCGTACGGGATGCGGTAGTCATCTTTCCTCCACAGTGGATAGCCGATCTTCGGCAACGAATCGACCTCCATCTCTACCTTCCGCGGGCGGTCGTCTCTACGCTGTGTGGCGCTGGACAATCAATGCCGGCGCTGGTCAATCAATCCGAGGAGCCAGGATGGCCCGGGCGGAGCGCCCCCTCGACCCCGACGCCGACCCCGTGCAGGCCTTCGCCGCCGAGCTGCGCAGGCTGCGCGAGCAGGCCGGACGGCCCACCTACCAGGCGCTGGCCCGCCGGGCCCACCGCTCGTCCAGCTCGTTGTCCGAGGCGGCCGGCGGGCGGAGGCTGCCCACCCTCGACACCACCCTCGCGTACGTCCGCGCGCTCGGCGGCGACGAGGCGGCCTGGGCCCGCCGCTGGCGGCAGGTCGCCGCAGCCGCGCCCGCGGCCGGGCCCGGAACGGGCATCGTGGCCGGGGCGGCCGGGCCGCCCGCCGAGGCGCTGCCGCCCCCGGCACCGGTTGACCGGTCCCGCCGCCGGCTGCTGCTCCCCGCCGCCGGCGCGGGGCTGCTGCTGGCACTCGTCGTCGGGCTCGCGTCGCTCGGCTGGCGCTCCGCGGACCGCCCGCCGCCCGCCCCCACCCCGCCGGCGGGGGCCGGGTCGCCGACGTCCACCGGGCCCGCCCCGGCCGTCGAGGTGCGCGACGGGGCGGACCCGAAGGACGCCGGCTGCGCCGCCGACCCCGCCGTGGCGACCGTGGACAGCGCCGCCGTGCTGGTCGACGAGCGGGTCGTCGGCATGGTGGAGCTGCGCTACTCGCCCGCCTGCGGGGCGAGCTGGCCCCGGTTCATGCCGGCCCCGGCGGGCACCCCGGCCGTGCCCCGGCCGGCGCGGGTGGTGCTGACCGTCACCGACGGCGACGCGCCGGCGCGCAGCCGGGACTTCACCATCGACTACGCCGGCATCTCGTCCTACGGCAACCTGCTGACCAGCACCCGGAGCTGTGTCTGGGCCGAGGTGCGGATCACCGGCGACGGCTGGACGTCGCCGCCGGGGCGCACGGGCTGCTACCGGGGCGCCACCCAGGTCCGCCCGATCCCCTGATCGACGTCACCAGTCCAGGTCCCGATCATGCCTCCGGCTGGCCGACGGTCGCACGGCGCTCGGCCCCTGCGGGCGGGGTGTCGAACTCCGGGCTGTCCTGGGAGGAGATGGCGGTGGAGACGAGGCTGGCGGACACCGGCTGCACGGGGGTGACATCGTCGGGCATACGGAGCCGTGGGGGCGCGGGCATCCACGGCTTGAGGTTCTGGATGATCTGCTCGTAGAAGTCGTCGATCGCGTGCAGCACGGAATCGATGAACGCACCCCGTCCAGTGCCGCGCTTGGTGCCCGCCGTGGTGCTCTGGGCGACCCGGAAGGCGCGCAGCTCACGGGACGGGTCGGCGATCAGCGTGATGGGCTCCTCGCGGATCCGACGCAGGAGATCCGTGGCGCCGCCGCCCCGGGCATGCATGGCGAACGCCTCGACCCGCACAGTATCCGGTGCGTCCCTCAACTGGCGGACCAGCCAGTTCACCCTCGTCGTCGGCCGGCCCGAACGGGGGGCGTCAACGTCGACATGGCAGACGATCTGCCCGGCCCGCAGGTCGGCCATGACCTGAAGTGCACCGACCGCACCGGGAATCCTGATGCTGCCGGTCAGGGTTCCGGTGCTGACGAGCTGGTTCACCAGCGACTGGGTGCGGCCGGCCGGATCGGCGAGATCCTTCCGGCTCAGCGCGGGGGTGACCTCGGTGCCCAACTGTCGGCCGAGACGAAGGCAGGCATAGCGGATCAGCGCGTCGAAGCGACCGGCCACCTCCGCCGCGCCGCCGTCGTTGGCCCGTAGGGTCCCGGCGGACACCCCGTCACGCACCTGCACCCACGCCGGCCCCATGTCGCTGAACTCCAGCGCGCCCGAGCGGGGGTGCTCCAGGTACCTGATCAACTCGCCGAGGACCCAGGCCTGATCCGGGTCGGCGACGCCGCGATACTCCTTCTGGATCACCGCCTGGGTCAGGATCTCCGTCCAGGGCAGGTGGTACAGGGCGACCTTGCGCAGCTTCCGGCGATCGACGGTCGTCGGATGCTGGCCCGGGACGGGGGCGATCTCGTTGGAGATCGTGATGAGGGCGTCGAAGCCCTGCTCCCGAGCGATGTCGAGGTAAGCCTCCAACTGGTCGGTCCGCAGCGTGTTGCTGCCGGTCTTCACCTCGACCAGCGCGGTCCACTGCCGTTGCCCTCGGGTGACCCGGATCAGGCCGTCCGGGAAGAGTTGCTGGGTGCCGAGCTTGAAGGGCACCTCGATGAAGGTCTGCACCGTCCCGGCCGGCGCTCCGAGGGACTGGGTCAGGACGCGCCCGAACTCCCGCACCGCGCTCATCACCGCCAGCAGGGCGGAGGTCGCCCGCCGTTCCTGTTCCTCTGCGCCGTTGATGCCCGACGTGGGGATCAGGCGGGCAGCGAGCCAGGTCTCCTCAGACATGCGACGACTCCTCGTGAAGGCGGTGGTACGAGAAGTTACTCGGCGGACAGGGTAGAAACCGGCGCGACTGTTGGCGCGAACGAACGGAAGAAGCTGCCTGGTCGGGAGTCAGTCGATCCGCCCAGCCGGCTGCTGCTGTCGGACGGAGATGTCGACATCATCGCTTTGGTCCATGACGACACTTCTGTCCGCTAGCCGACTGCGGTCGGCCAGCGAAGCACGATGATGGCTCGACGGCTCGGGGTGGCCTGAAGGGCGCTGCCCTGCGGCGGGCCGACCCTACAGACGGCGGTTATCGGGTGCGGCAGCGTCGACGCCTGCCGCACCCGGCTGCCGTCAACCCATGTGCCCGACCTGGTTGGTGAAGGTGGTCCAGGCGGCGGGGGTGAAGGTGAGGGCCGGGCCGGCAGGATCCTTGCTGTCGCGTACGGCGACGATGCCGGGCAGGTTGTCGGCGACCTCGACGCACTCGCCGCCGTTGCCGCCACTGCGGGTGCTCTTGCGCCAGCGTGCGCCGCTCAGATCAGCCATGGTGGACCTCCCCAACAATCTTGTCGATCAGTTGCCTCGATTGTTCCTTGTCGAGGGCGAGCGCGAGCAGGCTCGCCCAGGCCTTCTCATAGGCGGCGAATTCGCCCGGCCGGTCGAGGTAGAGCGCCCCGGTCCATGACTCGCTGTAGACCACCGATGGATCCGGGGTGCTCCGGTTTCCGAGTGGGAAGTCGAGCAGGACGAACTCGCCACCGACCGCGCCGTGATGCGGGCCGGAGATCAGGGGCAGGACGCGGATCGAGACGCTGGGCAGCTCGCTGAGCTGAAGCAGCCGCCGGAGCTGGTCCGCCATCGTGGCCGAGCTGTCGACTGGGCGGAGCAGGACCGACTCGCAGAGCACGACCTCCACCTGTGGGGCCTTCGGCAGGCGGCGGGTCAGCAGCGACTGCCGTTGCAGGCGAAGCTCGACGGCGCGCTCCCGGTCGTCCTCGCTCATCTCCGGCTGGTCGATCCGGTAGATGCCCAGCGCATAGTCCCGGCTTTGCAGAATGCCCGGCACGAGACTGTTCTTGTAGAAGCGTAGCCTCGACGCGGCGGATTCGAGGCCGACGTACAGCTCGAACCAGTCGGGAATGGCGTCGCCGTACGCGTGCCACCACCCCTTCGCCTTCGTCTCGCCGGCCAGCGCGACCAGCGCCCGCGTCAGCTCGTTCTTCGCCCGGTAGAGCTCGCACATGGCGCGCACGTCGATGCTGCGCGCCGCGCCGAGCCCGCTCTCGATGCGCCACACCTTCTGCCGGCTGCACTCCAGCGCCTCGGCGGCGGCGTCCAGGGTGATGCCCGCCTCGGTGCGCAGGTCACGTAGTGCTCTGCCGAGCCGGCGGCGGGGCACCGTCGATCCCATGTCCTCGGCCATCGGCCTCCTTACCCGTTGCGTTTTGCAACATCCCGACGCCCCATTCTGGAACACCGAATGTTGCGGACGATTAGCGGAACAGTGTGCGGGGACATTCGTTGTGATAGCGCCTCCGACCCTACAAGATGGCGTTGTCAAAGGCGATGGTCGTGGAATTTCCACAGCCCATCATTTGCCGCATCGAATGGTCGTTCAGGAGGTGCGCCGTGCGCGCGATTCCCCATCAGATCCGCCCGGGCGGCACCCACTCGGCGACGCCCCGGTGAGCGGGCGCTGGGTGGCGCACCTGCCGTTCACCGCCGCCGACCTGAGCGCGGCCCACCGGTTCGCGGCGGCGCTGGCCCGCTCGGTGACGTTCCTGTCGCAGGTGGACGCCGGTGAGACGACCGTCTCGGCCGAGGACGAGCAGGGCGTACGCCATCGGGTCTTCTGCGACCTGCCGCTGCCCGGCGGGCCGCGCTGCGCGCGCCGCGTCGACCACGACGGGCCCTGCACGGCCCGGCCGCCCCGGTGACCGGCGCGCCCACCGTGGCCTGCCCGGCCTGCGACGGCACCTCCCCGGCCGGCTGCCACCGTTGCGCGCGGCGGGGCCTGCGGCGCGCGCAGCTCGTGCTGACCGTGGCCAACCTCGACACCGGCGCGGTCGCGTCCCACGAGGTGCTGCCGAGCAACCTCGACCCCCGTCCGGTGGCGGCGGGCGGCTGGGCGGCCGACCTGACTCCCCGGGTACGCGAGCTGGCCGCCGAGGCCGGCGTCGCCGCCACCGTGGAGCCGGTGGTCGTACCGATGCCGACGGCCTGGCGGCCCGACCTGCCGGCGGCCGAGCGGCGGGAGCTGGCGGCGCGGGGCCTCGCGGCGGCGGCCCGGCCGGCGTGGCGGGTGTGGGTGGGCCGGTCGACCGCCCCGCCCCCGGTCGACCCGGCGCGGCGGCTGGGCCGGCTGTGCGCGCTGGCCGACCTGCTCCTGCTCGACCTGGTCGTGGAGGCCCGCCGGCACGGCGACGCCCTGCGCTGGGCCGTTCGCTACGAGGTGCCCGGCTCCCCGGTGCCCGACCTGCCGCCGGAGCCGGGCTTCGCCGACCTGGCGGCGGCGCTGGCCGACACCGACGTGGGCGACGCGCTGACCGGGCTCGGCGAGCGCGGCCGGGACGCCCCCGCACGGCAGCTCCGCCCCGACCCGCTCCGGCCGCTGATCCCGGTGGCGGCGAACGTGGCGCGGGTCGCCCGGCGGGTGCGCGCCGACTGCGCGGGCCGGGCGGGCGGCGGGCGTCTGCCCGGCGCGCAGGCCGTGTGGCGGGCCGGGCGCTGGTGGCACACCGGCCTGCGCCCCGGCGGGCCCGCACCCGACCTGGCCGGGCAGCCCACCGGCCTGCGCCGCAGCCGGCCGCACCGGCCCGACGGCCTACCCCGAAACCGGACGCCGCTGCGCCGGGCCGCCGAGCCGCCGGACCCGCCCTGGCTCGGCGAGCCGGTGCCGTCGCGGCCCTGCCCGGCCTGCCGCCCCGCCCGCCGCCGGGTGGCCTGGGCGCTGTCCTGCGCCACCTGCGCCGGCACCGGCCGGGTGCACCAGGCCGCGCTGGTCACCCTGACCGACCTGCGGTGCCGGGTGGTGCACCTCGCGTGGCGTGCCGGCGTGCCGGAACCCGTGTCGGCGGTCAGCGTCAGGCCGGGCGGCCGGTCGGTGGTCCGGCTCCCCGACCGCTACCGGCTGGGTGCCTGGGCGACCGTGTTCGGCGTACGCCCGGAGGACCTCGCCGAGGCCGACGGCGGCCACGCGCTCCCGCCGGACGTGCGCGACGGCTACGTCGCCCTGCCCTGGGCCGGCGCGGACCCGGTGGGTGAGCAGGTGGCCGCCGTCGGCCCGGCGCTGCCCGCCGCGCGCCTGCTGGTCACCGCCGTACGCCCCGACGCGCCACCGCTGGCCGAGCTGCTCCGGCTGGCGTGCGGTCTGGACCTGGCGCTGCTCGTGAACGTGCTCGACCTGCGGCGGCACCCGGCCGCGCCGATGCGGGCGCACGGGGTGCTCTGGTCGGTCGACCTGCGCGCGCCGGCCGCCCCGGTGCGCCCCGACGACCTGCCCGACCTGCCCAGCCTCGCGGCGGCCGTGGCGCACTGCCTGGAATGCCTCGACGTCACCCTGCCGGAGACCGCGCCGGCCGACCCCGGGACGCCGGTCCCGGTGCCCCGGTCGACGCCCTGCCCGCTGCCGCCCGACCCGGTGCCGGGGCTGCGGCGGCTGGCCGCCCGGCACGCCGGACGCCCGCTCAGCGTCCGGTTCACCCGTGCCGGTCGCACCGTCCACCGCCACGATGAAGGCGTGCGGCTGCTCGCCGAGGGCGTCGACCTGCCCGATCGTCGGCTGACGTGACTGCCGGGGAACAGGATGTGCGACGCGTGCGGGCCTGGCCGGCCGACCGGCGCGGATCCGGCAGCGGGGTGGTGAGAAGGGGCCCCTTCTATACGCCAGGCGTTAACAAGGGGCCCCTCCTTTCACTCGGGCACTCGGCGGTAGGCGCCGTCGCTGGCCGACGTGGCCATCGACGCGTACGCGCGCAGCGCCGCCGACACCGGGCGCTGCCGGTCGGCCGGCGTGTACGGCTTGGGGCGCTTCTCCTGCGCGATGCGCCGCGCCTCCAGCACGTCCGCGGGCACGTTCAGCTCGATGGACCGGCCCGGGATGTCGATGACGATCTCGTCGCCGGGCTCGACCAGGGCGATCAGGCCGCCGGAGGCCGCCTCGGGGGAGACGTGCCCGATGGACAGTCCCGAGGTGCCGCCGGAGAACCGGCCGTCGGTGAGCAGCGCGCAGGAGCGGCCCAGCCCCCGCCCCTTGAGGAACGAGGTCGGGTAGAGCATCTCCTGCATGCCGGGGCCGCCCTTGGGGCCCTCGTAGCGGATCACCACCACGTCGCCGGCGACGATCTCCTTGGCCAGGATCGCCGTGACGGCGTCGTCCTGCGACTCGTAGACCTTGGCCGGGCCGCGGAAGGTCAGGCACTCCTCGGGCACGCCGGCGGTCTTCACCACGCACCCGTCCGGGGCGAGGTTGCCGTGCAGGATGGCCAGCCCGCCGTCGGCGCTGTACGCGTGCTCGCGGTCGCGCACGCAGCCGCCGGCCGCGTCGGTGTCCAGCGTCGACCAGCGGTTGGTGGTGGAGAACGGCTCGGTGGTGCGCACCCCGCCCGGGGCGGCGTGGAACAGCTCGATCGCCTCGGGGGTGGCGGAGCCGCCGCGGACGTCCCAGTCGGCGAGCCACTGGGCGAGGGTGGGGGAGTGCACGGCGTGCACGTCGCGGTGCAGCAGCCCGGCGCGGTCCAGCTCGCCGAGGATGGCGGGGATGCCGCCGGCGCGGTGCACGTCCTCCATGTGGTAGTTCGGGGAGTTCGGCGCGACCTTGGCCAGGCAGGGCACCCGGCGGGAGACGGCGTCGATGTCGGCGACGGAGAAGTCGAGCTCGGCCTCCCGCGCGGCGGCGAGCAGGTGCAGGATCGTGTTGGTGGACCCGCCCATGGCCACGTCGAGGGCGATGGCGTTCTCGAACGCGGCCCGGTTGGCGATCTGCCGGGGCAGCACGGAGGCGTCGTCGCCGTCGTACCACCGCTTGGCGATCTCCACGACGGTGCGCCCGGCCTCGACGAACAGCGACCGGCGGGCGGCGTGGGTGGCCAGCGTCGAGCCGTTGCCGGGCAGGGCCAGGCCGATGGCCTCGGTGAGGCAGTTCATCGAGTTGGCGGTGAACATGCCGGAGCAGGAGCCGCAGGTCGGGCAGGCGGACCGCTCGATCTCGCCGAGCTGGTCGTCGGTGACCGCCTCGTTGGACGAGGCGATCATCGCGTCGATCAGATCGATCTTGGAGTGGACGATCCCCTCGATCGCCACCGTCTTGCCGGCCTCCATCGGGCCGCCGGAGACGAAGACGGTGGGGATGTCGAGCCGCAGCGCGGCCAGCAGCATGCCGGGGGTGATCTTGTCGCAGTTGGAGATGCAGACCAGGGCGTCGGCGCAGTGCGCGTTGACCATGTATTCCACCGCGTCGGCGATCAGCTCGCGGCTGGGCAGCGAGTAGAGCATGCCGCCGTGGCCCATGGCGATGCCGTCGTCCACGGCGATGGTGTTGAACTCGCGGCCGACCCCGCCGGCCTCCGCGACCGCGTCGGCGACGAGGCCGCCGAGGTCCTTGAGGTGTACGTGGCCGGGGACGAACTGGGTGAAACTGTTGGCGATGGCGACGATCGGCTTGCCGAAGTCGTCGTCGGTCATCCCGGTGGCCCGCCAGAGGGCCCGGGCGCCGGCCATCGTCCGACCGTGGGTGGAGGTCCTCGACCGCAGCTCAGGCATGGGTCCAGTCTTGCACCGTCGGAGGGGCAACCGCCGGGGCGCGGCCCCGTGTCCCAACAGTTGCACACCCGGCCCCCCATGGACACGGGGCATCCGGCACAGTTGGGAGCGTGCACTTCCCCCCGGGCCTGATCGCCGTCGTGGTGCTGAGCGGGCTGGTCGCCGTCGGCGCGACCGCCCTGTTGGTCGTCTCCGCCCGGCGCTCCGGCCGCCGGTGCGGGCGGGCCGCCGGGCTGGTCGCCGTGGCGGGGGGCTTCGCGGTGGCCGGCCTCGCGGTCGGGCTGGCAGTGGCGCTGACCGGCGAGCACCTGGCCCACCGCCAGGGGCAGCGCACCGGCTGGGCCACCCTGGTCTCCGCCGGGGTCGCGGCGAGCGCGCTCGCCTTCGGCGCGGGCCTGCTGCGGCTGCCCGGCGCGGGGGCGACCCGCGCGGCGACGGCCCGCCTGGTCCTCGACAGCGTGACGATGGCCACCGCCCTCTGGTTCGTGGGCTGGGTGCTCTTCTCCGAGCCGACCCGGCTGCTCGGCGCGGCCACGCCGATGGCCTGCGCGCCGATCCTGCTGGCCACCGTCAGCGTCGCGCTCACCGCCGGGCTCACCCTGATCGTGCTCCTGCGGGCCGCCCGGCCCCGCCGCCTGCTGGCCCTGCTCGGCACCGGGATCACGGCGGTGACCTCCGGCGGGCTCGGCATCGCCGGCGGGCTCTGCCAGGCCGTGCCGGGCATGGTGCTGGCGGGGGCCGTGCTGCTCGCGGCGGGGCTGCTGACCGCCGCGCTGGTCGTGCGCCGGGCCGACCCGCCGGGGCAGCTCGACGTCGACCTGATCGGCTCCGACGGCGCGTACGCCTTCGTGCCGATGGGCGCGATGGCCGCCTCCGCGATGTACCACCTGCTCCAGGGCGGCCGGTTCGACGCGCTGGGCATCGTCGCCGGCAGCCTGGAGGGCTTCGCGCTGGTGGCCCGGCAATACCTGGCCCTGCACGACGTGCGCCGCTACGCGGGCCGGCTGGCCGAGCGGGAGGCGCACTTCCGCGAGCTGGCGCACACCGACCCGCTGACCGGCCTGGCCAACCGGCGGGGGCTGCTGCGCGCCCTGCACCAGGCGACCGGCTCCGGCGACCCGTGCGTGCTGCTCGGGCTGGACCTGGACGGCTTCAAGAACGTCAACGACATGCGCGGGCACGACGTGGGCGACGAGGTGCTGGCGGAGGTGGGCCGGCGGCTGCGCGGCAACCTGCGCCCCGACGACCTGGCCGCCCGGCTCGGCGGCGACGAGTTCGCGGTGCTCGTGCCGGGCCGCCCGGCCGAGGCGGGGCGGGTCGCCGAGCGGCTGCTCGGGGTGCTCGGCGACCCTTACGACCAGCCGGGCGGGCCGGTGTTCCTGTCGGTGAGCATCGGGGTGGCCGGGCTGCCCGACGAGCCGGACACGGAGCTGCTGCTGCGCCACGCCGACCTGGCCCTGCGCTACGCCAAGCAGCGCGGCAAGAACCGGATCGAGCACTACGACGGCGCGTACGACAAGCTCTTGCGCCGCCGCACGACCGTGGAGCACGAGCTGCGCGGCGCGATCGAGCGCGACGAGCTGCGGCTGGTGTTCCAGCCGGTGGCGTCGCTGCCCTCGGTGCGCCCGGTGGGGGCGGAGGCGCTGCTGCGCTGGCACCACCCGGAGCTGGGCCACGTGCGCCCGGACGAGTTCATCCCGCTGGCCGAGGAGTGCGGGATGATCGCCAAGCTCGGCGCGTGGGTGCTGCACCAGGCGTGCTACCAGCTCTCCCGCTGGCTGGCCGACGGGCACGACGTCTGGGTGTCGGTGAACGTCTCGCCCCGGGAACTGCACGCCCCGGAATACGTGGTGCAGGTCGCCGACGCGCTGCGCGCCCACCACGTGCCGCCGCAGCGGCTGGTGCTGGAGGTCACCGAGCACGCCGTGGCCACCGACCTCGACGAGCTGATCCGGCGGCTGACCGCGCTGCGGCGCACCGGCGTCCGGATCGCCCTCGACGACTTCGGGGCGGGATATTCGTCACTCGGCCAGCTCCGCCGGCTGCCGATCGACATCCTCAAGATCGATCACGGGCTGGTGGCCGAGCACGAGCCGGTCCGCCCGGCCGGCGCGGACGGCCCGCCCTTCGCCCCGATGGTGGACATCGTGATGCGCCTGGGGCACCAGCTCGGGCTGGAGGTGATCGCCGAGGGGGTGACCAACCCCACCGAGCTGGCCGCCGTGGTCGCCGCCGGCTGCCGGTTCGGCCAGGGCGCGCTCTTCGGCTGGGGGGTGCCGGCCGAGCACCTGGAGGCGATGCTGGAGGCGGCGACGTCGTCCGGGGCGCGCCGTTCCCCGGTGCCGGCCCCGGCGGCCCCGACCGGGCCGCCGGCCCCGGTGCGGCCGGCGCGTCTGCCCGCCCAACGCGCGGACTGGGAGGGGCCCGCCCCGCGGGCCGACTGGGACGGGTCCGCGCAGCTCGCGGGGGGTGCGGGCGGCGCGTCGGGGCAGGACGCGCCGACATCCGTTAACCAAAATGTGGGATCAGTTGACTCATCGCGTGAGATGCGGCAGGCTTGACCGCATGTCGTCGAACCGGTCTCCGCGAGTACTTACCTGAGCGCACTCTCCGTCGTCGAGAGTGCGCTGGCCCCGTGCATGTCTGCACGAGGGCCGTTTTTATTGCCATCGGACCCCCATCGCATCGGGGCGGGCACCCGCCCGCGTCGCACGCCCGCAGAGCACCAGCCACTCCAGCCGAAGGCCTGAACCGCAATGACGAGACCCACGCCAGAGACACTCGCCCACTCCGCCCGCCGGGCCCGCGCCGGCGCCGAGCCCGCGACCGACGCCGCGCCGAACGGCCGCGCCGCCGCCCCGGCCACCCCGGCCGTACGGCAGACCGAGCCGGTCCAGCTCTCCGGGGCCGGTTCCCTCGTGCGGTCCCTGGAGGCGCTCGGCGTCGACGTCGTCTTCGGTATCCCGGGTGGGGCGATCCTGCCGGCGTACGACCCGCTCTACGACTCCACGGTGCGGCACATCCTGGTCCGGCACGAGCAGGGCGCCGGCCACGCCGCCACCGGCTACGCCCAGGCCACCGGCCGGGTCGGCGTCTGCATGGCCACCTCCGGCCCGGGCGCGACGAACCTGGTCACCCCGATCGCCGACGCGTACATGGACTCGGTGCCGATGGTGGCGATCACCGGCCAGGTCGCGCGGCCGTCGATCGGCACGGACGCCTTCCAGGAGGCGGACATCCAGGGCATCACCCTGCCGATCACCAAGCACAACTTCCTGGTCCAGACGGCCGAGGAGATCCCGCGGGTGCTCGCCGAGGCGTTCCACCTGGCCTCGACGGGCCGCCCCGGCCCGGTGCTGGTCGACATCCCGAAGGACGTCCTCCAGGCGCAGACCACGTTCTCCTGGCCGCCGACGCTGGATTTGCCCGGCTACCGGCCGACGCTGCACCCGCACGGCAAGCAGATCCGCGAGGCGGCCCGGCTGATGACGAGCGCCCGCCGGCCGGTGCTCTACGTCGGCGGCGGCGTGCTCAAGGCCGGGGCCACCGAGGGGCTGCGCCGGCTGGCGGAGCTGACCGGCATCCCGGTGGTGACCACGCTGATGGCGCTCGGGGCGTTCCCCGACTCGCACCGGCAGCACCTGGGCATGCCCGGCATGCACGGCACCGTGGCGGCCGTCTACGGCCTCCAGAAGGCCGACCTGATCGTGGCGCTGGGGGCCCGGTTCGACGACCGGGTGACCGGCAAGCTGGACTCCTTCGCCCCGGACGCGACGGTCGTGCACGCCGACATCGACCCGGCCGAGATCGGCAAGAACCGGCACGCGGACGTGCCGATCGTCGGCGACGCGAAGCACGTGATCGAGGAGCTGATCGCGGCGGTCACCACCGAGCGGGCCGCCGGGCGACCGGCCGACCTGGGCGACTGGTGGACCCAGCTCGACGACCTGCGCGAGCGCTACCCGCTGGGCTACGAGGAGCCGGCCGACGGCACCCTCTCCCCGCAGTACGTGATCGAGCGGCTGGGCAAGATCGCCGGCCCGGACGCCGTCTACGTGGCCGGTGTCGGCCAGCACCAGATGTGGGCGTCGCAGTTCATCTCGTACGAGAAGCCGGGCACCTGGCTCAACTCCGGCGGCCTCGGCACGATGGGCTACGCGGTCCCGGCCGCGATGGGCGCCAAGGTGGGCCGGCCGGACACGGTGGTCTGGGCGATCGACGGCGACGGCTGCTTCCAGATGACCAACCAGGAGCTGGCGACCTGCGCGCTGGAGGGCATCCCGGTCAAGATCGCCGTGATCAACAACGGCAACCTCGGCATGGTCCGGCAGTGGCAGACGCTGTTCTACAACGAGCGCTACTCCAACACCGAGCTGGGCACCCACAAGCACCGCATCCCCGACTTCGTCAAGCTCGGCGAGGCCCTCGGCTGCGTCGGCCTGCGCTGCGAGAACGCCGCCGACGTCGACAAGACCATCGAGGCGGCGATGGCGATCAACGACGCCCCCGTCGTGATCGACTTCGTCGTCGGCAAGGACGCGATGGTGTGGCCGATGGTCGCCGCCGGCACCAGCAACGACGAGATCATGTTCGCCCGCGGCGTCCGCCCGGCCTTCGACGAGGACGACATCTAACAATGACGATGCACACGCTTTCCGTGCTGGTGGAGAACAAGCCGGGCGTCCTGGCCCGGGTCTCCGGGCTGTTCTCCCGGCGCGGCTTCAACATCGACAGCCTCGCCGTCGGCGAGACCGAGAACCCGGACGTCTCGCGGATCACCATCGTGGTCAACGCCGAGTCGTCCCCGCTGGAGCAGGTCACCAAGCAGCTCAACAAGCTGGTCAACGTGCTCAAGATCGTCGAGCTGGACCCGCAGGTCTCGGTCGCCCGGGAGCTGCTGCTGGTCAAGGTCCGCGCCGACCGCGCGGCACGAAGCCAGGTGCTGGAGACGGTCAACCTGTTCCGCGCCCGGGTCGTCGACGTCGCGCCCGACACGCTGACGATCGAGGCCACCGGCACCCCCGACAAGCTGGACGCGCTGCTGCGCGACCTCGAACCGTACGGGATCAAGGAGATGGTCCAGTCCGGGACGGTGGCGATCGGGCGCGGCTCGCGCTCGATCACCGCGGGCCCGGCCCTGCGGGCCGCCTGATCCCCCGCACCACCGACCGCACAAGCCACGACGGGCCACACCCGGGCCGCCGTACGAAAGGGAAGTCAATGAGCGTTGAGGTGTACTACGACGACGATGCCGACCTCGGCCTGATCCAGGCCAAGAAGGTCGCGGTGATCGGGTACGGCAGCCAGGGCCACGCCCACGCGCTGTCGCTGCGCGACTCCGGCGTCGACGTGGTGATCGGCCTGCCGGCGGGCTCGAAGAGCCGGCCCAAGGCCGAGGAGCAGGGCCTGCGGGTGCTCACCCCGGCGGAGGCCGCGGCCGAGGCCGACGTGATCATGATCCTGGCCCCGGACACCGCGCAGCGCGGCCTCTACACCGAGGCGATCGCCCCGAACCTGGCCCCGGGCAAGGCGCTCTTCTTCGGCCACGGCTTCAACATCCGGTACGACCTGATCAAGCCCCCGGCCGACGTGGACGTGGCGATGGTCGCCCCGAAGGGCCCGGGTCACCTGGTCCGCCGCCAGTACGTCGACGGCAAGGGCGTGCCCTGCCTCGTCGCCGTCGAGCAGGACGCCAGCGGCACCGCGTTCGCCCTGGCCCTGGCGTACGCCAAGGGCATCGGCGGCACCCGGGCGGGCGCGATCAGGACCACCTTCAAGGAGGAGACGGAGACCGACCTGTTCGGCGAGCAGGCGGTCCTCTGCGGCGGCGCGGCGGCGCTGGTGCAGACCGGCTTCGAGGTGCTCACCGAGGCGGGCTACGCCCCGGAGATCGCCTACTTCGAGTGCCTGCACGAGCTGAAGCTGATCGTCGACCTGATGTACGAGGGCGGCATTGCCCGGATGCGCTACAGCGTCTCCGACACCGCCGAGTACGGCGACCTGTCCCGGGGCCCGCGCGTCGTCGACGCCCGGGTCAAGGAGGAGATGCGCAAGATCCTCTCCGAGGTGCAGTCGGGCGAGTTCGCCCGCGAGTGGATCGCCGAGGACGACAACGGCCGCCCCAACTTCGCCAAGTGGCGGGCCGAGGGCGCGGCGCACCCGATCGAGGCGACCGGCCAGAAGCTGCGGTCGATGATGAGCTGGGTCGACCGGCCGATCACCGAGACCGCCTGAGCACTGCCCGCACCGCGGCGACCCGCCCGACGCTCTCCCCGGCGTCGGGCGGGTCGCCGTGTCATTTCACCCAGCCTTAACACCCTTGACATGTCGGGTTTGTGAGGGCACTCACCCCAGCGTCCGGGGCACGCCGGGCGGCCCGCGCCCTACGATCGCGGGTAGGTGCGTAGCCGGCACCTGACGGCCATGGCACGAACCAGCGCAGGGCGCAGCGCGGCGCCCCGTCGCCCCGGCCGACCGCCAAACGACCTCTACGAGGACCGATGAATCCTGTCGTACTGATCGCCGAAGAACTCGCCCCCGCCGCCATCGAGGTGCTCGCCCACGACTTCGACGTCCGTCACGTCGACGGCACCGACCGCCCGGCCCTGCTCTCCGCGCTCTCCGAGGCCGACGCGGTGATCGTGCGCAGCGCCACGCAGATCGACGCCGAGGCGATCGCCGCCGCCCCGCGGCTGAAGGTGGTCGCCCGGGCCGGTGTGGGCCTGGACAACGTCGAGGTGCCGGCCGCCACCGCGCGGGGCGTCATGGTCGTCAACGCCCCCACCTCCAACATCGTCTCCGCCGCCGAGCAGGCCGTCGCGCTGCTGCTAGCCGTGGCCCGCAACACCGCCAGCGCCAGCGCCGCGCTCAAGGCCGGCGAGTGGAAGCGGTCCAAGTACACCGGCGTCGAGGTGCAGGGCAAGACCGTGGGCGTCGTCGGCCTCGGCCGCATCGGGGTGCTCTTCGCGTCCCGGATGGCCGCGTTCGGCACCCGGCTGATCGCGTACGACCCCTACATCCAGCCGGCCCGCGCCGCCCAGCTCGGCGTGCGCCTGGTCGGGCTGGAGGAGCTGCTGCGGGAGAGCGACTTCATCTCGATCCACCTGCCGAAGACCCCGGAGACCGTGGGCCTGATCGGCGAGAAGGAGCTGTCGATCGTCAAGCCGGGCGTGCGGATCGTCAACGCCGCCCGGGGCGGGCTGGTCGACGAGCAGGCCCTCGCCGACGCGATCGCCGAGGGCCGCGTCGGCGGCGCGGGCGTCGACGTGTACGCCAAGGAGCCGTGCACCTCCTCGCCGCTGTTCGCCTTCGACAACGTGGTGGCCACCCCGCACCTGGGCGCGTCCACCGCCGAGGCGCAGGACAAGGCCGGCCTCGCCGTGGCCAAGAGCGTGAAGCTGGCCCTCCAGGGCGAGTTCGTGCCGGACGCGGTCAACGTCCAGGCCGGCGGCGTCGTCGCCGAGGACATCCGCCCGCTGCTGCCGCTGGCCGAGAAGCTGGGCCGGGCGTTCACCGCCGTGGCCGGCGGGGTGGCCGCCAGCGTCACCGTCGAGGTGCGCGGCGCGGCCGTCGCCCACGACGTGTCGGTGCTCAAGCTCGCCGCCACCAAGGGCCTGTTCAGCTCGGTGGTCGAGGAGCAGGTCACCTACGTCAACGCGCCGCACCTGGCCGCCGAGCGGGGCGTCGAGGTCAACCTGGCCAGCCAGGCCGAGACGACCGACCACCCGACCCTGGTGACGGTCCGCGGCGCGCTGCCCGACGGCCGCACGGTCAGCGTCTCCGGCACGGTCGCCGCGGCGGGCGCCCGCGACGTGCTGAAGCTGACCGAGGTGGACGGCTTCGACGTGGAGATCGGCGCGGAGGGCATCCTGCTCTTCCTGCGCTACGTGGACCGCCCGGGCGTGGTCGGCACCGTCGGCACCCTGCTCGGCGAGGCCGGCATCAACATCGCCGCGATGCAGGTGGCCCGCCGGGAGGCCGGCGGCGAGACCCTGATGACCCTCACGGTCGACCAGGCCCTCGGCGCCGACCTGCTCACCTCGGCGGCCGACTCGATCGGCGCGACCGCGGCGAGCGCCGCCGACCTGCGCGACGAGTAGGCATCCGTCCACCCTGGACCGTCGCGCACGGTCCACCTGGGACGACCGCGGGGCCCGGCCGGATCGGCCGGGCCCCGCGTCGTGTCGGACGGCGTCGGATCGGATCGTGTCGTTCGGGTGGGCGGACGGGAGCGGACGGGTCAGCGCCGGGTGCGGGCGGGCGGCGGATAGACCGAGCCGTCCTGGTAGTCGAAGAGCATCAGGTCGTACTCGCCGGCCAGCCGCTCGATGTCGAGCAGCACCTGGTCCTCGCAGGCGGGGTTGAGGTTCATCTCGATGTGGTCGTTCGCCGCGTGCAGCGGCACGACCTCCCACGGTGAACCCGGGCGGGCCGGCCGGTCGGGATAGCTGGCCGTGATCGCCCGGTAGAAGGCGACGACCCGCGGGTCCGGGTAACGTTCGCCGTGCTGCCCCTGCCGGCACCGTTGCACCGCTGCCCGCACGTCCGCGGGCGTGGCCCCGTCCGGGAGGGCCCACACGCTCAGATCGAAACTCACGGCGGACAGCGTGCCATCTTGGGCCCGGGAAGTCACCGCGACCCCACCGCAGGTGAACGGGGAAAGTTCCGAACGTCCCTCCGGGACGGTCCGCTGTGGAGACTCTTGCGTCGAGTTGCGTCGATTCGCTAGCGTACTCGTGCGGTCACTGGCTGAGTTCGGTCGTCGGCCCGTCTTCGGGTGGCGTGGTCTGACCTCGGGCCCGGCCGGTCCCGCACCCCTCGATTGCGCGAGCCACGCGCACTCGTCGCTGATCGGCCCCCACGGTCGTTGCCGAGACCGTGGGGGCCGATCGCCGACCACCCGGCGGCCGGGATGCGAAAGCCGGCCGGCACGGGTGGCGTGGGGCGGCCCGCGACCGGTGGATCGTGCCGGTTCACCCGGCGGCGGGCCCGGCGTCGAGGCCGGCTCAGCGCCGGCGGTGGGCGAACAGCGCCCGGTAGTCCGATCCGTTGCGGAACCAGGCCAGCCCCGCCGGGCCGGCGGCGTAGAGCGCGGTGGCGTAGGCGTCGGCCACGGCCAGGTCCGGGCCGATCACGGTGGCCGCGTCGAGCTGGTCGGCCGGCTCCCCGGTGTGCGGGTCGACCACGTGGCCCCGCCGGCCGGTCACCCCGGAGGTCCCCACCGCCCCGGCCGTCATCTCCAGCGCCAGCGGGGCGCGCCGGGGGTCGGTCGGGTGGTGCACCGCCACCCGCCACGGGCCGCCGTGCGGGGCATGGCCGCGGACGACGAGGTCGGCGCCGGCGACCACGGCGTAGTCGTGGATGCCGGCGGCGCGCAGCCGGGCCGCGGCCCGCTCCACCGCCCAGCCGCCGAGCAGGCCGCCCGGGTCGAAGCCGCCGGGCACCGCCCACGCGTCGAACCAGCCGTCGGTGGCCGCCCGCATCGCGGCGCACCGGTCGACCAGGTCGGTCAGCGGCGCGTACGACTCGGGGCTGATCTCTCCCCGGCGCAGCCGGGAGACCAGGCTGTCGGGGCGGGTCGGGCTGTAGGTGAGGTCGACGGCGCGCAGCTCGGCGACGGCGTCGGCCAGCGCCTCGCCGACCCCGCGCCGGCCCAGCCAGCTCGGGGCGTTGAGCAGCAGTGAGTATTCGGCGGCGCCGGTCCGGACGGTGTGCTGCACGGCGATCCGGTCGACGGCGGCGCCACCGGCGGGGTCGAGGCGGTGGCTGCGGGCGCCCAGCCGCAGGTCGGGGCGGCGGCTGGCGAAGGCCGACTGGTCGACCCAGCGGGTGCGCGGCTGTTCGTCGACCCAGCGGTGCCGGGGCTGCTCGTCGATGCGCATCCTGCCGCTCCTTCGCTGACGGTGCCGCGGCACCGCGGCGACCACCCGTCCGGGCCCCGGGGACCCGTTCGCCACCCACCCTAGGCAGGGAAGTTGACCGCATCATGAATCTCACCTGGGAGCCTGCTGTGCATTCCGCTTTCCCGAATTGTGGAAGGCTCGTACCGGGAGGCGGGACGGGGTCGTACCGTTGGGCGGAGACGACGAGGCGAGGGAGCTGAGGACGTGGCACGCATCGCGGTGGTGGCCGGTGACGGGATCGGACCCGAGGTGGTCGCGCAGGCCCTCAAGGTCGTCGACGCGGTGCTCCCCGGGGTGGAGACCACCGCCTACGACCTCGGCGCGGCCCGCTACCACCGCACCGGCGAGGTGCTGCCGGAGTCGGTGCTGACCGAGCTGGCCGGGCACGACGCCATCCTGCTCGGCGCGGTCGGCGACCCGACGGTCCCGCCGGGCGTGCTGGAGCGGGGCCTGCTGCTCAAGCTCCGCTTCGCCTTCGACCAGTACGTCAACCTGCGCCCCTCGCGGCTGTGGCCGGGCGTGGCCGGCCCGCTGGCCAGCGTCAAGCCGGGCGAGGTCGACCTAGTCGTGGTCCGCGAGGGCACCGAGGGGCTCTACGCCGGCGCGGGCGGCTCCCTGCACCGGGACACCCCGGCCGAGGTGGCCACCGAGGAGAGCCTGAACACCCGGCACGGCGTGGAGCGGGTCATCCGCGACGCGTTCGCCCGGGCGGCGCGCCGCGAGCGGCGCAAGGTGACCCTGGTGCACAAGACCAACGTGCTGACCCACGCCGGGTCGCTGTGGGCCCGCGCCTTCGAGGCCGTGGCCGCCGAGCACCCCGACGTCACCACGGAGTACCAGCACGTCGACGCCGCCGCGATGTTCCTCGTCACCCAGCCCCAGCGCTACGACGTGGTGGTCACCGACAACCTCTTCGGCGACATCCTCACCGACATCGCCGCCGCCGTCACCGGCGGGATCGGGCTGGCCGCCAGCGGCTGCATCAACCCGTCCGGGGCGTACCCGTCGATGTTCGAGCCGGTGCACGGCTCCGCGCCGGACATCGCCGGCCAGGGCGTCGCCGACCCGGTCGCCGCCGTGCTCTCCGCCGCCCTGCTGCTCGACCAGCTCGGGCACGCCGAGGCCGCCGCCCGGGTCACCGCCGCCGTCGGCACGGAGCTGGCCAACCGCACGGCCGGCGTACCGCTGCGCACCGCCGAGGTAGGCGACCGGCTCGCCGGCTACGCGGTGGCCTGAGCCGCCGGGGCCGTCGCGAGCACCCGGTGACCGGCCGGCACCGCCGGCACCCTGTCGGAGGCCACCGCCCGTCGGTTGGCGCTACCCGCTGAACGAGCGTTCGGGGTAGGTTTCTGGCAGCACTTTTCCCCGGCGTGCGGTCCCGCGCGCCGTCGTTCCCCAGGGAGGCACGCGCGATGAGCGGTGGTGACATGCTCGACTTCGAGATCCGTCCGAATCCCACGCCGGTATCCGCCGTCGAACGGGCGGCCCTGCTCGCGGCCCCGGGGTTCGGCCGCGTCTTCACCGACCACATGGTCACGATCCGCTACGCCGAGGGCAAGGGCTGGTACGACGCCCGGGTCGAGGCGCGCGGGCCCATCCCGATGGACCCGGCCTCCGCCGTGCTCCACTACGCGCAGGAGATCTTCGAGGGGCTGAAGGCCTACCGGCTCGCCGACGGGTCGATCACCATGTTCCGGCCGGAGGCCAACGCCGCCCGGTTCGTCGACTCGGCCCGCCGGATGGCGATGCCGGAGCTGCCGCCGGAGCTGTTCGTCGACTCGCTGCGCCGGCTCGTCGACATCGACCGGGACTGGATCCCCGAGGGCGACGGGAGCAGCCTCTACCTGCGCCCGTTCATGATCGCCAGCGAGGTCTTCCTCGGCGTCCGGCCGTCCAACGAATACCTCTACGTGGTGATCGCCTCCCCGGCCGGGTCGTACTTCTCGGGCGGGGTCAAGCCGGTCACGGTCTGGGTCTCGCCGGACTACACCCGCGCCGCCCCCGGCGGCACCGGCGCGGCCAAGTGCGGCGGCAACTACGCCGCCTCGCTCGCCGCCCAGGCCGAGGCGATCGAGGCCGGCTGCGACCAGGTCGTCTTCCTCGACGCGGTGGAGCGCCGCTACGTCGACGAGCTGGGCGGGATGAACGTCTTCTTCGTCTACGACGACGACACCCTCGTCACCCCGCCGCTGACCGGCACCATCCTGCCCGGCATCACCCGGGACGCGCTGCTCACCCTGGCCGCCGAGGCCGGCCACCGGGTCGAGGAGCGGCCGCTCAGCTTCGCCGACTGGCAGGCCGACGCGGCCAGCGGCCGGCTGCGCGAGGCGTTCGCCTGCGGCACGGCGGCCGTGATCACGCCGATCGGCCGGGTCAAGTACCCCGACGGCGAGTTCGCCGTCGCCGACGGCGGGCAGGGCCCGGTGACCACGGCGTTGCAGCAGCGGCTGGTCGACATCCAGCGCGGCCGGGCCGCCGACCCGCACGGCTGGGTCACCCGCCTGTAGGTGCAAGGAAGGGCCCCTTCTTAACGCCTGGCGTAGAGGAGGGGCCCCTTCTTAACACCGCTGGGCAGCACGCACACCGCTGGGCGGCACGACGGGACGGCCGGGCGGGGGCGGGGCAGGCAGGGGGCGGGGCAGGCCGGGCGGGCGGGTGAGCTGGCGGGGCGCGCTCACTCCAGCAGGTGGTCGCGGAGCGCGGCGAGCTGGGCGTCGGTGACGCCGGCGTGCCGCAGGTAGCCCTCCGCCGAGCCGTGCCCCTCCCGCAGCTCGGCCAGGAACAGCGTCATCGCCTCGGCGGGCGAGGCCAGATAGGGCGCCGGCAGCTCCCGGGCGTCCGGCATGGTGGCGGCCACCCACGCGCTGAACCGCTGCGACGCCTCGGTGCTCAGCGCGTAGTCGGCGGCGATGTCGGCGTCGCTCACGCCCAGCGCCGACAGGGTCAGCGCGCAGACGATGCCGGTGCGGTCCTTGCCGGCCACGCAGTGCACGACCACCGGCTCGGCGGCGCTGTCGGCGATCAGCCCGACCGCCTCGGCGAGCCCGGCCGCGCCGGTGCCGGCGAGGTCGGCGTACCGGTCGGCGAGGAAGCGGGCGAGGCTCGAACCGGGCTCGTACTGGGCCTCTGCCCAGTCGGCGTGCTCGGGGTGGATGTGCCGGTAGGCGAGCCCGGGCAGCTCCGGCACCCGGCCGTCCCGGGCCACCTCGTTCGGTCGGCGCAGGTCGATCACGGTGCGCACGCCGAGGGCGGCGAACGCCTCCCGGTCGGGGCCGTCGATGCGGTGCGGGGAGTCGGAGCGGTAGAGCCGCCCCCAGCGGACCGCACGCCCGTCGCCGGCCGGGTAGCCGCCGACGTCGCGGAAGTTGAACAGGGCGGTGAAGGGGATCCTGCGCTTGTCCTCGGTCGCGTCCACGCTGACACGGTAACGGCCGGTGGGCCGGAACCCCACCGGCCGTCACGGCGGGCGGTGGCCGTCGCAATGAGCGCCGCCGGGCGCGGCGGGCGGTGGCCGGCGTGGCGAGCGCCGCACCGGCACCATGGCGAGCGCCGCACCGGCACCGCCACCATGGCGAGCGCCGTCTGGCTACCACCACCCATGGCGGGCGGCGGCTCAGCGGGCCGTGCCCGGGGGCAGGTTGCCGTAGCTCTCGTCGTAGTAGCCGCCGAGCCGGTCGCGGAACGCCGGGTCGCCGTGGCTGTCCTCGTCGTACTCGGGGGCGGCCTTGATCTGGTCGCGCTCCCGGTCGACGTACACGGTGCGGGCGTCGTGGTCGACGTGGTTGACCGTGCCGGCGGGCAGCATGACCTTCCTGCCGAAGATCCAGGGGCCGGTGTCGACCACCAGGTAGCTGCCGCCGACCTCGTGGCTCGCGCTGTCGATCTTGCCGATGCCGCCGTCGGTGGCCTCGACGTGGTAGCCGACGAGGTCGGCGTCGGCGACCGAGGGCCGGTCGCGGTAGCTCCACGGGTCGAACGCCCCGGCGGGGGCGCCGCCGGCGATCGCGCCCTGGTCGCCGTGCCGCATCGGGTCGGGCGTGCCGGTGGCGGCGTGCGGGTCGAGCCTGTCCATGAGTGCTCCTGCCCCGACCGTCGTGGTCGTCTCGGAGGGGTCGTCTCGGCGAGTCGTGTCCGAACGACCACCTACCCGGGCCCCGGGCCGCCTACACGCGGACACCCGCCGGGCCGCCTACACGCCGGCCCCTCGCCGGGCCGCCTACACGCGGACACCCGCCGGGCCGCGGGATGCGGCGCCGGCGGGTGTCCCGGGCGTACGGCTCAGGCGAGCGCGGCCTGCGCGTCGAGGGCCACGGCGGCGGCGTGCACGACGGCGGCGATGCGCAGCCCCTCGTGCACCTGCTCCCGGGTGAACCCGGCGGCGCGCAGGGTCTTCTCGTGCGACTCCAGGCAGACCCCGCAGCCGGTGATCGCCGAGACGGCGAGGCACCACAGCTCGAAGTCGCCCTTCTCCACGCCCGGCCGCGCGATGATCTGCATCCGCAGCCGGGCCGGCATCGACGCGTAGTTCTCGTCGCCGATGAGGTGCTTGGCCCGGTAGTAGACGTTGTTCATCGCCATGATCGTCGCGGCGCCCTTGGCGGCCTCGACCGCCTCGGCGGTGAGGTGGCCGGCCGCCTCGGCGGCGATCTCCCGCAGCACGACCGGGTTGCGGGCGGCGACGGCGCAGGCCAACGCCGTGCCCCACGCCTGCTCCGGCTTGAGCGTGGAGGCGCCGACGGTGGAGCCCAGGTTGAGCTTGATGTCCTTGGCGTACTCGGGCAGGGCCGCCTTGATCGCGTCGAGGCCCATCGTCAGGCCCCGGCCCCGGCGAGCAGCTTGGTGGCGTCGAGGGTGTCGCCGCCCTTGTTCCAGTTGCAGGGGCACAGCTCGTCGGTCTGCAGGGCGTCGAGCACGCGCAGCACCTCGGAGACGTTGCGGCCGACGGAGCCGGCGGTCACCATGGCGAACTGGATCTCGTTGTCCGGGTCGACGATGAAGGTGGCCCGCTGGGCCACGCCGTCGGCGCCGAGCACGCCGCAGGCGTCGGTCAGCTCGCGCTTGATGTCGCTGAGCATCGGGAACGGCAGCTCACGCAGGTCGGGGTGGTCCTTGCGCCAGGCGTAGTGGACGAACTCGTTGTCCACCGACACGCCGAGCACCTGGGCGTCCCGGTCGGCGAACTCGCCGTTGAGCCGGCCGAACTCGGCGATCTCCGTCGGGCAGATGAACGTGAAGTCCTTCGGCCAGAAGAAGACCACCCGCCACTTGCCCTCGTACGACTTGTGGTTGATCGACTCGAACGCCCGGTCGGCGTCCAGCGAGACGCAGGCGGTCAGCTCGTACTCAGGAAAGCGGTCACCGACAGTGAGCACGGGGTCCTCCTTGACAGCGGCACGGGGCCGGTAACTTGATCGGTTCCAGATACTGCCGCAGCGGTGTTTCGGCTCGATAGCGGCCGGATGACTTGTGAAGTCGATCACCGACGGCGCGTTCCGCCCCGGGTGGGGCCCGCCCTGCGGTATGCAACCCTCCGTGACTGTCCCGGTATGTGGATTGTTCCTCCCGAAACCCGGGTGCGGGTGGCAGAGTGGCGACCGTGACCAGCACCGTCGCCATTATTGGCAGCTAGCGCGCCCGGCAACCGACTCGCCGAGCGCGCAGACCTCCCGCATCCGCGGGGGGTCTTTTTGTTGGTCCCCCTCCGCCACCGCACCCCGTCCCGTCCGTGCCCGAAAGGACTCCCCATGACGTTCCAGCTGTACGACACGACGCTGCGCGACGGCGCCCAGCGCGAGGGGCTCACCTACTCGGTCGTCGACAAGCTCGCCGTGGCCCGGCTGCTCGACGAGTTCGGGGTGGGCTTCATCGAGGGCGGCTGGCCGGGCGCGGTGCCCAAGGACACCGAGTTCTTCCGCCGGGCCCGCACCGAGCTCGACCTGAAGAACGCCCTGCTCGTGGCGTTCGGGGCCACCCGCAAGGCCGGCGTCGCCGTAGCCGACGACCCGCAGGTGCGGGCGCTGCTGGACGCGCAGACCCCGGCCGTCGCGCTGGTCGCCAAGGCCGACCTGCGGCACGTCGAGCGGGCGCTGCGCACCACCGCGCAGGAGAACCTGGCGATGATCCGGGACACGGTGCGCCACCTTGTCGCCGAAGGGCGTCGGGTCTTCGTCGACGGGGAGCACTTCTTCGACGGCTACCGCAACGACCCCGCGTACGGCGCGGAGGTCGTGCAGACCGCCCTGGCCGCCGGGGCCGAGGTGATGGTGCTCTGCGACACCAACGGCGGCATGCTGCCGTCCCACGTGAGCGCGGCGATCGCCGACCTGACCGCCCGCACCGGGGTCGACCCCGCCCGCCTGGGCATGCACGCCCAGAACGACACCGCCTGCGCGGTGGCCAACACCATCGCCGCCGTCGAGGCCGGCGTCCGGCACGTGCAGGGCACCGCCAACGGCTACGGCGAGCGCCCCGGCAACGCCGACATCTTCGCCGTCGCCGCCAACCTCCAGCTCAAGCTCGGGCTGCCGGTCCTACCGGAGGGCTGCCTGGAGCAGATGGTGCGGGTCTCCCACGCCATCGCCGAGATCGCCAACATCGCCCCCGACACCCACCAGGCGTACGCCGGGGCCGCCGCCTTCGCCCACAAGGCGGGGCTGCACGCGAGCGCGATCAAGGTGGATCCGCTGCTCTACAACCACGTCGACCCGACCGTGGTGGGCAACGACATGCGGATCCTGGTCACCGAGATGGCCGGCCGGGCCAGCGTCGAGCTGAAGAGCCGCGAGCTGGGCCTGGACCTGGCCGGCCATCCGGAGACCCTGTCCCGGGTGACCAGGCGGGTCAAGGAGCTGGAGGCCGGCGGCTGGTCCTTCGAGGCCGCCGACGCCTCGTTCGAGCTGCTGGTCCGCTCCGAGCTGCCCGACGCCGCCCCGGCCCGGCCGTTCGCCCTGGAGTCCTACCGGGTGCTGGTCGAGCACCGGGAGGACGGCTCGGTGGTCTCCGAGGCCACCGTCAAGATCCGGGTACGCGGCGAGCGGCTGATCGCCACGGCCGAGGGCAACGGCCCGGTCAACGCCCTCGACGAGGCGCTGCGGGTCGGCCTGTCCCGGCACTACCCGGAGCTGCGCGACTTCGAGCTGGCCGACTACAAGGTGCGCATCCTGGAGGGCAGCCACGGCACCGGCGCGGTGACCCGGGTGCTGGTGGAGACCGCCGACGGGGCGGGCCGCGACTGGACCACGGTCGGCGTGCACCCCAACGTCGTCGAGGCGTCCTGGCATGCCCTCGTCGACGCCCTCACCTACGGCCTGGACCGCGCCCGCGTGTAAGGAAGGGCCCCCTGTTAACGCCTGCGGTAGAGAAGGGTCCCCTTCTCACCACCGCAGGCGGCGCGGGGCGGCGCGGGGCGGGGCGGGGCGGCGCGGGGCGGGGCGGGGCGGCGCGGCTCAGGCGGCGGGCAGGCGCAGCTCGGCGAGGACCGCGCGGTGGTCGCTGCCCGGCACCGCGTGCACCGACACGGACCGGATGGCGATCCGCCGGTCCGCCAGCACATGGTCGATCGTCACCGGCGGGATCGGGTCGCCGTCGTACGGCCCCCAGGTGCCGACGAGCCCGGCGCCGGTGGCGTCGGCCGCGTCGACGTACCCGGTGGCGAGCAGGTCGCGCAGCGGGGCGTGGTCGAGGGTGGCGTTGAAGTCCCCGGCGAGGATCGACAGCCCCGCGTCGGGGGTGGCCGGCGGCTGCGCCGCGAGGTCGGCGCGCCAGAAGCCGACCTGGTCCAGCGCGTACGGGGCCGACGGGTGGACCGACTCGACCCGCACCGGCGGCCCGCCGGGCGGGGTGATCGTCCCGTACGCCTGGGTGAAGCCCCAGCCGCCGCGGTGCTGCCGGATGCCGCCCCCGGCGATCGGGAAGCGGGCGTAGAGCCCCGAGCCGACGGTGCCGACCTGCGGGTTGAGCTGCCGGTGGGGCAGCAGGGCGGCCAGGCCGAGCCGGTCCAGCTCGGCCGCCGCGCCCGGGGTGAACTCCTGCACGGCCAGCACGTCGACCCGCAGGTCGCGCACCAGCCCGACGACGGTGCCGGCGTCGGCGGCGCCGGCCAGCAGGTTGGCGGTGAGCACCCGCAGCGTCGGCCCGCCGGCCGGCGGCTGCGCCGACGGCACGGCCCGGGGCGCGACCACGGCGATCAGCGCCGCCGCGACCAGGGCCGCGACCGCCGCCGGCCAGCGACGCCGCAGGGCGAGCGCGAGCAGCAGCGGCACGGGCGTCCAGGCGGCGACGTACGGGGTGAAGGCGACCGCCTGCACCGCCGGCCCCCGTTCGAGGCCGGGCAGGCGCACCGCCGCCCACACCAGCCCGGGGGCGACGGCGAGCCAGCACAGCCAGGCCCGGATCCGGGCGGCGCGAGCGGCCGGTCGGGCGGGGGCGTCGGCGTGGGTGAGCACGTCGACACCGTAGCGGCAGGGCGCGACCGGCGACGCCGCCCGTGCCGGATCGGCGGGCATCGTGAATTGTCGAGCGTTCATGTTTCGCAATTTGTGGGCCGGGCTGGAACAGTCTGAAACGCCGCCTTCCGCCATTGACCCCGCGCTTTTACCGGTGCTACTTTCCACCTGGTTCCAGCCCCGATTTCCAGGGAGTAATAGCTGCTCAAGGCGGGTGTGGATGCTTCTTCAGCCGGCTTGGCGGTGGTCGCTTCAGCGACATTTTTCGGTGCTGGCAGGCTCGGATAAGCCGGCTCGTTGTTTCGCGGGTCGGTCGTGTCGACACGGTCAACAAGGGGGACCTGTCATGGCAAGAATCATTTCCCGTAGGGCGGTCGCGGTCACGTTCGGCGCGCTGGTGCTGACGCTGGCCGGCGGCGGGATCGCCGCCGCCCAGACCACCACGGCGGCCCGGCCCGCGGCCCAGACCGGGCAGCCGGGCGGAAGCGCCGTCGCGCCGTCCGGACAGCCGCAGCCGACGGTGGCCGAGGCGGCGGCGGCCAAGGCGGCGATGAAGAAGGGGGTGAGCCCCTCCTACGTCAACGGCTCGACGTCCTTCGCCGTCGTCAGCAGCGCCGGCACCCTGCTCCGCTCGCGGGACGCCGTCTCCGCGACCAAGTACGGCCCCGGCCAGTACCAGGTCATCTTCAACCGCAGCCTGACCAGCGCCGCCTTCGTGGCCACCATCGGCACCACGGACTCGTGCTGCATCCCGCCGGCCGGCGAGATCTCGGTCGCGCCGCGGCTGGCCACGCCGAACGGGGTCTTCGTGCAGACGTACGACTCCACCGGCGCGCCCGCGGACCGGCCGTTCCACCTGGCCGTGTTCACTCCCTGACCCCGTACCGCCCGGCGAGGGTGCCGGCCCCGGTGACGGGGCCGGCACCCTCGTGCCGCCCGCGCGCCCTGCGGCCTTCGGTCGCCGTTGAGGGTGCTCGTCCCGGTTCGGACCGGTAAGGTGCTCGAATTCCGACGTTTGCCCGGGTGCCGGCCCGGGAAGCAAGCACCGTGACGGACATCTCGGACACCCTGGCCAGCCTGCCCACCGCGGTCGATCCCGATCCGAGCGGCGTCGAGCTGGAACAGACCCTCTTCGAGGTCAAACGCGTGATCGTCGGGCAGGATCGGCTCGTCGAGCGACTGCTCACCGCCCTCGTCGCCGGCGGCCACTGCCTCCTGGAGGGGGTACCCGGCGTGGCGAAGACCCTCGCCGCGCAGACCCTTGCGACAGTGGTCGGCGGGACGTTCTCCCGGATCCAGTTCACCCCGGACCTGGTCCCCTCCGACATCGTCGGCACCCGCATCTACCGGGCGTCGAAGGAGAGCTTCGACGTCGAGCTCGGCCCGATCATGGCCAACCTCGTGCTCGCCGACGAGATCAACCGGGCCCCGGCGAAGGTGCAGTCCGCCCTGCTGGAGGCGATGGCCGAACGGCAGGTCTCCATCGGCGGGCGCGCCTGGCCGGTCCCCGTGCCGTTCCTGGTGCTGGCCACCCAGAACCCGATCGAGTCGGAGGGGGTCTACCAGCTCCCCGAGGCGCAGCGGGACCGGTTCCTCATGAAGATCGTCGTCGACTACCCCGGGGACGCCGACGAGCTGGCCATCCTCTACCGGATGAGCACCGACCGGCCCACCCCGCGCCGGGTCCTCGACCCCGACCGGCTGCGCGCGCTCCAGCGGCGGGCCGGCGACGTCTTCGTGCACCACGCCGTCGCCGAGTACGTCGTGCGGCTGATCCTGGCCACCCGGGACCCGGGCCGGTTCGGGCTGCCCGAGATCGCGCCGCTGCTGGCGTACGGGGCGAGCCCCCGGGCCACCCTGGGCCTGGTCGCCGCCGCCCGCGCCCAGGCCCTGCTGCGGGGCCGCGACCACGTGCTGCCCGAGGACGTCCGGGAACTGGCGGTGGACGTCCTGGCCCACCGGCTGGTGCTCTCCTTCGACGCGGTCGCCGACGGGGTCTCCGCCGAGGCGGTGGTGCACCGGCTGATCCAGGCCGTGCCCCCGCCCCGGGTCGCCGCCCAGCACGCCGGACACGCCGCCGACCTGGCGGCGGCGTGAGGGGCTTCGCCGGCCCGCCCGCCGGCACCGCCCGGGCGACGCGGGCCGCCGGAGGAGCACCCGCCGCCGGGGGAGCCGGGTCGGTGCCGCCGGACCCGACCCTCGCCGACCTCGCGCCGGACCGGCGGCTGCGCCGGCTGGAGCTGACCGTCACCCGCCGCCTCGACGGGCTGCTGCACGGCGAGCACCGGGGCCTGCTGCCCGGCCCCGGCAGCGAGATCGCCGGCAGCCGCGAGTACCGGCCCGGCGAGGACGAGGTGCGCCGGATGGACTGGGCGGTCACCGCCCGGACCACCGTCCCGCACGTCCGCGAGGTCGACGCCGACCGGGAGCTGACCACCTGGCTGCTGGTCGACGCCAGCCCCAGCATGGAGTTCGGCACCGCCGAGCTGGACAAGCGCGAGCTGGCGGTGGCCGCCGTGGCGGCGGTCGGCTTCCTCACGGCGGGCTCCGGCAACCGGCTCGGCGCGCAGCTGCTCGGCGCGCACGGGCTGCGCCGGTTCCCCGCCCGGGGCGGGCGTACCCACCTGCTCGGTCTGCTGCGGGCCCTGCTGGCCGCGCCGCGCGCCGCCGGGACCGACCCGGCCGCCGGCCCGCCCGCCGCGCCCGGCCTCGCCGACGGGCTGGCCGCCGTGGGTCGGGCCGCCACCCGGCGCGGCCTGGTCGTGGTGGTCTCCGACCTCCTCGACGGGCTCCCGGACGACCCGACGGACCCGCCGCCCTGGGAGGTGGCGCTGCGCCGGCTCGCCGTCCGGCACCAGGTGCTCGCCGTGGAGGTGACCGACCCGCGCGAGCTGGAACTGCCGGACGTCGGCCTGATCACCCTGGTCGACCCGGAGACCGGCCGCCGGCGGGAGGTCTGCACCGGCGACCGCCGGCTGCGCGAGCGGTACGCCGAGGCGGCCCGCGCCCAGCGCGACCAGGTCCGCCAGGTGCTGCGCCGGTGCGGGGCGGCCCACCTGCCGCTGCGCACCGACCGCGACTGGTGCGCCGACATCGTCCGGCACGTGCACGCCCAGCGCCGGCTCGCCCTGGCCCCGGCGGCCAGCGGCACCGGCCGGACGGCCCGCTCCGGAGCGCTGTCGGGGGGTGCCGCGTGAGCTGGGAGTCGCCCCTGCGGCTCTGGCTGCTGCTCGGGGTCGCCGCGCTCGCCGTCGGCTACCTGCTCGCCCAGCGCCGCCACAGCCGGTACGCGGTCCGCTTCACCAACCTGCGGCTGCTCGACCGGGTGGCCCCGCACCGCCCGGCCTGGCGGCGGCACGTGCCGGCGGGCCTGTTCCTGGCCATGCTGGCGCTGCTGGTGGTGGGCTTCGCCCGGCCCAGCGCCGAGGTGCGGGTGCCCCGGGAACGGGCCACCGTCATGGTGGCGGTCGACGTGTCCACCTCGATGCTCGCCTCCGACGTGGACCCGGACCGGCTCAGCGCCGCCAAGGACGCGGCCCGGCGCTTCGTCGACGGCCTGCCCGAGGAGTTCAACGTCGGGCTGGTCGCGTTCGCCGGCAGCGCCGCCGTGCTGGTGCCGCCCGGCACGGACCGGGAGGCCCTGCACGACGGCATCGAACGCCTCGCCGAGGGCAGCACCGGCGTGCAGGGCACCGCCATCGGGGAGGCCATCAACACCTCCCTCGGCGCGGTGAAGGCGCTGGACAGCCAGGCCGCGCAGGACCTGCCGCCGGCCCGGATCATCCTGCTCTCCGACGGCGCGAACACCTCCGGCATGGACCCGATGGAGGCCGCCGCCGAGGCCGTCGACGCGAAGGTGCCGGTGCACACCATCTCGTTCGGCACCCCGTCCGGGTTCGTCGACCGGGGCGGGCGGCCCATCCAGGTGCCGGTGGACGGGCAGACCCTCAAGGCGGTCGCCGACTCCACCGGCGGCGGCTTCCACGAGGCGACCACCCGCGAGGAGCTGCGGGCGGTGTACGACGACATCGGCACCTCCGTCGGCTACCGCACCCAGCGGCAGGACGTCTCCGCCCGGTTCATCGGGCTGGGACTGGTGCTGGCCATGGGGGCCGCGGCGGGATCGATGCGGTGGTTCTCCCGGCTGCCCTGAACACGGCGGCCCCACCGGCCGGCCCGGTCCGGTCGGACTCCCCGACAGATGTCGACGTGAGGAGCAGCGGATGGCAGTACAGACCGGACTGGGCGAGCCGCGCGGGCCGTGGTTCGTCTCGCCCGAGCTCGACCCCGACGGGCGTGGCCGGCGGGACGTACCCGGTGGGGGCGGGGCCGACCGGCGTCGGACCTGGCAGGGCCGGCTGCTGGCCGCCGCCGGGGTGGTGGCGCTGTCCACCCTGTCCGGCGCGGCGGCGGGCGCGTGGGTCGCCGACCCGGGCGACGTGCCGGGCCCGGAGGCGGCGTCGGCCGCGCCCGTGCCGGCGGAGCTGGTGACCGCCGCCGAGCGCACCGTGCCGGGGGTGGTGTCGGTGCTGGTCGGCGGGGCCGCCGGAAGCTCGGCGACCGGGTCCGGCTTCGCCATCGACGACCAGCAGCACCTGATCACCAACGACCACATCCTCGCCAAGGGCGGCGGCGGGGCGGTGACGGTGGAGCTGCCGGACGGCCGGCGGTTCGCCGCCGAGGTCGTCGGCCGGGAACCGGGCAGCGACCTGGCCGTACTGCGGGTGCCGCCGGACGCCGGTCTGGCCCCGCTGCCGCTGGCCAAGCCGGGGGCCACCCGGGTCGGCGAGCCGGTGCTCGCGGTCGGCTCCCCGCTCGGGCTCGCCGGCACCGTCACCGCGGGCATCGTCAGCGCCCTCGACCGTCAGGTGCGCCTCGGCGCGACCCGGCACCGCGCCGTGCAGACCGACGCGTCCATCAACCCGGGCAACTCCGGCGGCCCGCTGGTCAACGCCCGGGGCGAGGTGGTCGGCGTGAACACCGCCATCGCCACCATCGACGGCAGCGGCTCGATCGGCATCGGCTTCGCCATCCCGATCGAGCAGGTGCAGCAGAGCGCCGACGCGATCATCGGGAAGGGTGGCTGACCCCGGCCGGGCCGCCGCCGGGCCCCACGGCCACCCACCACGCCCGGGCGGGGCGCTAGCCTGCTGACGTGGACGACGGACTGCGGGTGACCGACCGGCTGGTGGTGCCGGCCGCCGAGCTGCGGGAACGTTTCTCCCGCTCGTCGGGCCCGGGCGGGCAGGGCGTCAACACCACCGACTCGCGGGTGGAGCTGAGCTTCGACGTCGCAGGCTCGCCGAGCCTGCCCGAGCCGCTGCGCGCCCGGGCCCTGGACCGCCTGGCCGGCCGGCTCGTCGACGGGGTGCTCACCATCGCCGCCAGCGAGCACCGGGCCCAGCTCGCCAACCGGGAGGCCGCCCGGGAGCGGATGGCGGCCCTGCTGCGCGAGGCGGTCGCCCCGCCGCCCCCGCCGCGCCGCCCCACCCGCCCGTCGCGGGGAGCGAAGGAACGCCGCCTCGCCGACAAGAAGCGCCAGGCGCAGCGCAAGCGCGACCGCCGCGTCGACGGCGACTGACCGCGCCGCGCCCTGCACCGCCGCGCCCTGCACCGGCGCGCCCTGCACCGCCGCGACTGCCACCTCCGCGCCTGCCACCTCCGCGCGTTGCCCGCCGCGTCGGGGTCTGCTGGAATGGCTTCGGGAGCAACAGGGCCGTCACCGACCGCGCACGACGTCATGTGACAGGAGTCCCTCCACCATGCCCCGAAAGCCCTTCCTCTCCGCCCTCCTCGCCGCCCTCGCGGCCGTGCCGCTGACGTTGCTGCTCGGGCTCGTCGCCGCGCCGCCCGCCCTGCCGGCCGCCGCCGACCCGGTGCGCGTCATGCCGCTGGGCGACTCGATCACCGGCTCGCCCGGCTGCTGGCGTTCCCTGCTCTGGAACCGTCTCCAGTCGACCGGCCACACCGACGTCGACTTCGTCGGCACCCTCGGCCCGCAGGGCTGCGGCCAGCCGTACGACGGCGACAACGAGGGCCACGGCGGATACCTGGTGACGAACGTCGCCAACCAGAACCTGCTGCCCGGCTGGCTCTCCGCCACCGACCCCGACGTCGTGCTCATGCACTTCGGCACCAACGACGTGTGGAGCAACATCCCCCCGGCGACCATCCTGGCCGCGTACTCCAAGCTGGTCGACCAGATGCGGGCCAGCAACCCGGCGATGCGGGTGATCGTCGCGAAGATCATCCCGATGGCCCCCGCGAGCTGCGCCGAGTGCGGGCAGCGGGTGGTGGCGCTCAACAGCGCGATCGACGGCTGGGCGGCGGGCAAGACCACCGCGCAGTCGCCGATCGTGGTCGTCGACCAGTGGACGGGCTTCAGCACCGCCGCCGACACCTACGACGGGGTGCACCCGAACGCCGCCGGCGACCAGAAGATGTCGGACCGCTGGTATCCGGCGGTGGTCGCCGCGCTGACCGGCGGCACCCCGACGGCCACGCCCACGGCCACCCCGACGGCCACCCCCAGCGCGACCCCGTCGGTCACGCCGACGCCCACCCCGACCGTCACGCCGACGCTGTCGCCGCCGGTCACCCCGACCTCGAACCCCGGTGGCGGGTGCACGGCCAGCTACCGGATCGTCGGGCAGTGGCAGGGCGGCTTCCAGGGCGAGGTAACCGTGCGCAACACGGGCACCGCGGCGCTGAAGGGCTGGACGGTCCGGTTCGGCTTCGCCGACGGCCAGCGGATCGACCAGGCGTGGAACGCCGACGTGACGCAGAGCGGAACCGCGGTGACCGCGCGGAACGTCAGCTGGAACGGGGCCCTCGCGCCCGGTGCCGAGGCGGCCTTCGGGTTCCTCGGCAGCGCCGGCGCCAGCAACCCGGTGCCGCAGACGAGCTGCGCCACGTCCTGATCCCCGGCCGCGCCGCGCGCTCGGGCCGACCGACCTGCCCTCGCCACCCCCCGTTTCCGTCCCTTTGCTCTGCACCCTGATACGCAACAGCGACCCTCGGTGGCCGCTGCGTCCGTGGGTGCAGAGCAAAGGGGGCGGGTTGTGTCTGGTGAGGCGGCGGGTCGGTCGGTGGAGGCCGGCGCGCGGCGTCGCCGTCAGCGGGCGTGCCCGTGGGCCCGCCCCGGCAGCAGCCAGTGGTTGAAGTCCCAGCCGAAGACCGAGGTGCAGGTCATCCGCTGGATGCCGGGCTTGAAGCCCCAGAGGTCGAGCCGGCCGAGGCCGTGCGCGGCCAGCTCCGCTGCCGCCGGGTCGGTCGTCGCCAGGTCCGTGTCGTCGAGGACCACCAGGCCGGACGGGGCGAGGTGCTTCGGCGCGACCCGGGCGCAGACGGTGCGCGAGGCGCCGTCGATCACCACCACGTCCCAGGGGGCCCCGTCGGCGACCGCCGTCACGTAGGGGGAGTCCGCCGAGCCGTCCCACCAGCCGTCGGCGCAGGGCACGTGCCGGATCTCCCCGTTGGCCGGCTGGGGGAGCTGGGCGAACCAGGCGGCGTCGTGCTCGACGGAGACGATCTCGCCGACCCGGCCGGGCCGGGCGAACCAGGACGTCGACGATCCCGAGCCGTACTCGAACACCCGCACCCCGGGGTGCAGCACGTCGTCCAGCCACCGCACGGCGGAGTAGCTGAGCCAGGGCAGCGGCCGGCCCTCGCCGTCGACGGGCGCCGCCCCCACCGACCGGTGCCAGCCCTGCCCGCGCAGGGTGGCCAGCGCCTCCAGCGACGTCTGCGCCTCGCGGCGGGAGCGGGGGATGCCGGGCGCGGTGCGTCGGATCAGGCCCCGCGCCCGCCCGGCGAGTGATCGTCTGGTCATGGTGCTCCCGTTTCCTCGTCCCGCGGGTACAGGAAGCCAACGAACGGAAAGCGCGAAAGGTGATGAAAGGTGCGAAAAGGGGAGGGTCAGGCGATGCCCAGCGCGGCGAGCAGGCGGGCCCGCAGGCCGGCGGCGCGCTCGGCGAAGCCCCGCTGGGCGGCGGCGTACTCGGCCCGGCCCTCCGGCGTCTCCACCCGCACCGGCGGGTAGCCGAGCGCGGCCAGATCGTAGGGGCTGGCCCGCATGTCCAGCGTGCGGATCTCGCGGGCCAGCGCGAACGCGTCGGCGACCAGCTCGCTGGGCACCAGCGGCGACAGCTTGTAGGCCCACTTGTAGAGATCCATGTTGGCGTGCAGACAGCCCGGCTGCTCCAACTCGTGCTGGCGCTCCCGGGTCGGGGTGAGCACGTTCAGCGGCCGGGCCGGCGCGGTGAAGAACCGGTACGCGTCGAAGTGGCTGCACCGCACGCCCCGCTCCTGCACGACCTCGGCGGTGCGCTCCGGGCTGAGCCGCAGCGGCCACGCGTTGTGGCGTACCTCCTCCTGGGTCTGCCGGTAGACCATCGCCCACTCGTGCATCCCGAAGCAGCCCAGGTGCGCCGGGCGGCCCGCCGTCGCCGTGAGCAGGGCACGGATCCAGTCGACCGACTCGGCCCGCCGGGCGCGTACCGCATCGGTGTCGAGGGTGAGCCCGGCGGCGGTGGCGCGGTAGTCCCGGCCGAACTCGGCCGGGTCCGCGCCCCGCAGCACCGCCCCCGCGCCCGGGTGCCAGCGGCGCAGCTGGGCGGGGCGGTGCGAGTAGTAGGTGAAGAGGAAGTCCTCCACCGGGTGCTTGCGCCCGGCGCGGCGGCGGGCCAGGTGCGGGGCCAGCCACCCGTCGACCCGCTCCTCGTGAGCCCGGCGCCGCGCCTGCCAGTCGGCCAGGTCGAGCGGCGCGGCGGGGGCGAGGGCGGCGGTCACCCGACCAGCGTACGACCGCCGCCCGACCGACCCGGCCTCAGGGAACGTCGACCCGGACCCCGGCGGAGAACACCCCGCTGCGCAGCTCCAGCTGCTCGGGCCGGTCGGCGTCGTCGACGGTGAACACCAGCGGCAGCACCAGCCGGCTGCCCGCGGCGAGGGGCTGGCCGAAGACGTCCCGCCCCTGGTTGGCCAGCCGGGTGGCGGCCTCGTCGACGCTGACCCAGGTGCCACCCGGCAGGTACGCCCGCTGCATCTCGCCGTGCCAGGTCTGCTGCTCGGGGGTGAGGTTGCGCACCCCGACCGTGGCCTGGCACTGCCGCCCGGCGATCGACGGCGTCGACGGGCAGGCGACCCGGTAGACGGTGAACTCCAGCGCCTGCTCCCGCAGCGGCACGCCGACCACGCCGGTGGTGCTGGTGCCCACCCACGCGCCGCTGCTCGGCTGCTTGGTCGTGTCGATCGCGGCCACCCGCTGCGTGGCCGTCACCGTCGCGGCGAGCGCCACGCCGGCCAGGACCGCGACGGCCGCCCCCACCACCAGCCACACCGGGGGCCTGCGGCGGCGGCCCACGGCGACCGGCGCGACCGGACGGGACGGCCCGCCCTGGCCGGGTGCCGCCGTCGGGGCCGTGCCGGGGGACCCTGCGCCGGTGCCGGCGTAGACGGTCCCCGCCCCGGCGGGCCGGTTCCCCGCGCCGCCGGATCCGGTGCGCCCGGCCGTGGCCCGGGCCCGGCGGCGTCGCTGCCACCACCAGAGCCCGGCGGCCGTGAGCAGGAGCACCCCGGCCAGCGCGGCGAGCAGCGCCGCGGGCCGTCGCCAGGCCGGCGCGTCGGTGGCCTGGGCCGCCGGGACCGGGGAGCGGTCCCAGGTCGCGGTCGCGCAGTCGTACGGCCGGTCGCCGCCGGCCGCGAAGGCGCAGGCGGGCGCGGACAGGGCGCGGCCCGGCGCGGCGGTGGTGAGCGCCGTGTGCAGGGTGGTGGTGCTGCGCGCCGGGAGCCGTAGCTGCCAGGTCACCTCCGTGGTGGTGGCCGAGCGGCTGGTCCGCCCACCGGGCGTGACCCAGGTGGCCGACGTGCCGGGCGGCAGCTCCTGGCGCACCGTGGTGGCCACGGCCATGCTGCTGGCGTTGCGCACCTGGACCTGGTAGCCCGGGGCCGGCGTGCCGGCCGGCGTGACCAGCACCGTCACGGCCGACGCCGCGCCCCGCGTCGGCACGACCACGGACGGGGAGACCAGCGGCGGCGGCGCGGGGGCCGCAGGCGTCGCCGCGGTGCCCGTCGGCGTCGGCGTCGGCGTCAGCGTGGCCGCCGCCGCCCGGAGCACCCCCGGTGGCGCGGCGGTGGCCCGGGGTGCGGTGGCCGGTGGCGCGGCGGCCCGGGGTGCGGTGGCCTCCGGCGCGGCGGGCTCCGGGGCCACCGTGGGCAGCGCCGGAACGGCGGCGAGAATGCCGAGGCAGTGCACGAACACTGCGAGGGCCCTGTGGTGTCGTCTCGATGCAGGCATACGAACGAACCTCCGGTAGCCGACGCTAGGTGCGGCTCCCCGCCGTGCGGGTACGAAGCGGCGAACCCGGCCCGCGGCGGCGGCATCCGGCGTACGCTGGCCCGCCGCGCGCCGGCCCGTGGCCGACGCGCCGGTGCCGCCCCGGCCGGGCGGGCTAGATTGGCCCGGTGCGTATCGCTCGTTTCGCTCATGCCAAGGGAATGTCGTTCGGGGTCGTCGAGGGCGAACCGGGGGCGGGCCCCGAGGGCCTGACCGTCGCCGAGATCGAGGGTCACCCGTTCGGCCAGATCCAGTTCAGCGGCGCCCGGTGGGCGCTCTCCGACGTCCGGCTGCTCTCCCCGATCCTGCCCAGCAAGGTGGTCTGCGTCGGCCGCAACTACGCCGAGCACGCCGCCGAGCTGGGCAACGACGTGCCCAAGGAGCCGCTGCTGTTCCTCAAGCCGTCCACCTCCGTGATCGGGCCCCGGGACGCCATCCGGCTGCCGATCTTCTCCAAGCAGGTCGAGCACGAGGCCGAGCTGGCCGTGGTGATCGGCGCGCCGGGCGCCCGCCGGGCCGACCGGGCCGCCGCCGAGCGGGCCATCTTCGGCTACACCTGCGCCAACGACGTCACCGCGCGGGACCTCCAGCGTTCCGACGGGCAGTGGACCCGGGCCAAGGGCTTCGACTCGTTCTGCCCCATCGGCCCGTGGATCACCACGGGGCTCGACGTGACCGACCTGGAGGTCCGCTGCGAGGTCGGCCGCAACCCGGAGGAGATGGAGGTACGCCAGCTCGGCCGCACCCGGGACATGGTCTTCGACGTGCCGGCGCTGGTGTCGTACGTCTCGCACGTGATGACGCTGCTCCCCGGCGACGTGGTCCTCACCGGCACGCCGGCCGGGGTTAGCCCGCTCACGGAGGGGGATACGGTCACCGTGCGTATCGAGGGGATCGGGGAGCTGAGCAACCCGGTCGTCCCGGTGACCTGAGCCGTCGGAAGCCCGAAGCCGCAGGCCAGATGCGGTTTCGGGCCCCCGATTTGGCCTGTGGGGGGCGGGAGGGTAAAGTTTCTCTCCGGTGCCGCAAGGCACCGAACGGCACCGCGAGGTGCCAATGGGGTATGGGGTAATTGGCAGCCCGACTGATTCTGGTTCAGTTAGTCTAGGTTCGAGTCCTGGTACCCCAGCAACCGGCGTTCGCGAGAGTGACCGGTCGCTGGATCACATCGGAGAGCGTTCCGGCCCGCGCGAGCAGGCAGGGGCGATCGACCGGTAGTGTTCAGTAGCACCGCCCGGCAGGGCGGTGGAGCAAGGCAGGTTCTGGCCCCGTCGTCTAGCGGCCCAGGACGCCGCCCTCTCAAGGCGGTAGCGCGGGTTCGAATCCCGTCGGGGCTACAGGTGTATCCAGCCCGTCTCACTGCGGTGAGGCGGGCTGATTTGCGTCATGGGCCCGCCCGCGGGGGGTCCTCTCGGCATGGTCTTCCCGTCGGCGCCGCCTTCGCGTTCCGTCCACCCCTGCGCGCGCGGCCCGGGGACCCGTCGCTAGACTACAGCGGCACCGTCCGGCAGGGCGGTGAAGCAGGAAAGTTCTGGCCCCGTCGTCTAGCGGCCCAGGACGCCGCCCTCTCAAGGCGGTAGCGCGGGTTCGAATCCCGTCGGGGCTACACCCAGAAAGGCCCGTCTCACCCCGGTGAGCCGGGCCTTTCCCCGTTCCACCCCCGTCCCGCCCACCGGCACGGGAGGGGCGGAACAGGGGTGGGGGTCGGGCTCAGAGGCCGCTCAGGCGTTGGCCGGCTCGGACGACGGCCATGGCGTGACGTTCGCCGGGGCGGCGGCCGAGGCGCTCGATGGGGCCGGAGATGCTGATCGCGGCGATCACCCGGCCCGTGCGGTCCCGGATCGGGGCCGAGACGCTCGCCACCCCCGCCTCCCGCTCGGCGACGCTCTGCGCCCAGCCGCGCCGGCGGACCTCGGCGAGGGTGCGCCCGGTGAACTTCGACCGGGGCAGCAGCGGCATCACCGCCTCCGGCGGCTCCCAGGCCAGCAGGATCTGCGCCGCCGAACCGGCGGTCATCGGCAGCACCGAGCCCACCGGGACGGTGTCCCGCAGCCCGCTGGCCCGCTCGGCGGCGGCCACGCAGATCCGCTCGTCCGCGCGGCGCAGGTAGAGCTGGGCGCTCTCCCCGGTGGCGTCGCGCAGCGCGGCCAGCAGCGGCTCCGCCGCCGTCAGCAGCACGTCCGGCGCGGCGTTGGCGAGCTCACCGAGCCGGGGCCCGGGGCGCCAGCGGCCCTGGGTGTCCCGGACGAGCATCCGGTGGATCTCCAGCGCCTGTGCCAGCCGGTGCGCGGTGGCCCGGGGCAGCTTGGTGCGTTCAACGAGTTCGGCCAGGCTGGCGCCGTCGACACAGGCGGCCAGGATGACCACCGCCTTGTCGAGAACGCCGACACCGCTCATACTGTGTCCCACAAGCCGAAATTTACCTCCCAGAATTTAGGATGTCCAGATGGTGGGAGACACTCGACCGAGGACCCTGGCCGAGAAGGTCTGGGACGCGCACGTCGTCCGGTCCGCCGACGGTGAACCGGACCTGCTCTACATCGACCTGCACCTGCTGCACGAGGTCACCAGCCCGCAGGCCTTCGACGGCCTGCGGCTCGCCGGCCGCCCCGTGCGCCGCACCGACCTCACGCTCGCGACCGAGGACCACAACACCCCCACGGGGTACGCCGACCCGGCGTTCTCGCAGCGGCGCGGCGACCTGCTCACGATCGCGGACCCCACCTCCCGCACCCAGATCGAGACGCTGCGCCGCAACTGCGCCGAGTTCGGCGTCCGGCTGCACCCGCTCGGCGACGCCAACCAGGGCATCGTGCACGTCATCGGCCCGCAGCTGGGCGTCACCCAGCCCGGCATGACGATCGTCTGTGGCGATTCCCACACCGCCACCCACGGCGCCTTCGGCGCGCTCGCGTTCGGCATCGGCACCAGCGAGGTCGAGCACGTGCTGGCGACCCAGACGCTGCCGCAGGCCCGCCCGAAGACGATGGCCGTGAACGTCACCGGCCAGCTGGGTCCCGGCGTCACCGCCAAGGACCTGGTGCTCGCCCTCATCGCCCAGGTCGGCACCGGCGGTGGGCGGGGTCACATCGTGGAGTACCGGGGCGAGGCGATCCGCGCGCTCTCCATGGAGGGGCGGATGACCGTCGCCAACATGTCGATCGAGTGGGGCGCCAAGGCCGGCATGATCGCGCCGGACGAGACCACGTTCGCGTACCTCAAGGGGCGGCCGAACGCGCCCCAGGGGGCCGACTGGGACGCGGCGGTGGAGTACTGGCGGAGCCTGCCCACCGACGACGGCGCGACGTTCGACGCCGAGGTGACCCTCGACGCGAGCCGGATCACGCCGTTCGTCACCTGGGGCACGAACCCGGGCCAGGGCGCGCCGCTGGGCGCTGCCGTCCCCGACCCGGAGGAGTTCGCCGGCGAGTCCGAGCGGGCCGCCGCCCGCCGCGCGCTGGAGTACATGGACCTCACCCCCGGCACCCCGCTGCGCGACCTCTCCGTCGACGTGGTCTTCGTCGGCTCCTGCACCAACGGCCGCCTGGAGGACCTCCGCGCCGCCGCCGACGTGCTGCGCGGACACACGGTCGCCGACGGCGTACGGATGCTCGTGGTGCCCGGCTCGGCCGCCGTCCGGGAGGCCGCCGAGGCCGAGGGGCTGGACAAGGTCTTCACCGACGCCGGGGCCGAGTGGCGGTTCGCCGGCTGCTCGATGTGCCTGGGCATGAACCCGGACACGCTCGCCCCGGGTGAGCGTTCCGCCTCGACCTCCAACCGCAACTTCGAGGGCCGCCAGGGCCGGGGCGGGCGCACGCACCTGGTGTCGCCGCCGGTCGCCGCCGCCACCGCCGTCGTCGGCCGGCTCGCCGCCCCCGCCGACCTGTAGAAGGGCAGCCGCACAGATGGACAAGTTCACCGTGCACACCGGCACCGCCGTGCCGCTGCGCCGCTCCAACGTGGACACGGATCAGATCATCCCCGCCGTGTACCTCAAGCGGGTGACCCGGACGGGATTCGCCGACGGCCTCTTCAACGCGTGGCGGGAGGATCCCTCATTCGTGTTGAACGATGCCGCGTATTCGGGTGCGTCGATTCTTGTGGCGGGCCCGGAGTTCGGCACGGGGTCGTCCCGGGAGCACGCCGTGTGGGCGCTGCGCGACTGGGGGTTCAAGGCGGTGGTCTCGCCCCGATTCGGTGACATCTTCCGTGGCAATGCCCTCAAGGAGGGGCTGCTGCCGGTCGAGTTGGAATTGCGGGCCGTCGAGGAGCTGTGGGCCCTCGTCGAGTCCGACCCGACGACCCCGGTCACCGTCGACCTGACGTCCCGTGAGGTCCGGGCCGGGGACGCCACCTGGTCCTTCCCCCTCGACGACTTCAGCCGTTGGCGGCTGATGGAGGGGTTGGATGACATTGGACTCACACTTCGGCACGAGGCCGACATCACCTCCTACGAGCGCGGCCGGAGCCCGTTCCTGCCCTCCGTGGCATAGCCGTACGCCCGATCCCGCATCGGTTTCCGCCCCCACCGGCCCCGCCGGTGGGGGCGAATCCGTTACGACACAAGGGCTTTTTTCCACCGAATGTTTGTGTCCAGGCAGCACAGGGCATACCGTGCGCGCAGAATGGCTCGCGTCGAGTCAGTTGCACAATCGGGAGGAAGTAGTGAACAAGGCCGAGCTCATCGAGGCGCTCGCCGTTCGCCTGGGGGACCGGAAGACGGCGACGGCCGCGCTCGACGCGGTCCTCGCTGAGGTCCAGGCGGCGGTCACCAAGGGCGAGAAGGTGGCGATCACCGGATTCGGAGCGTTCGAGAAGCGCGTCCGGGGTGCGCGAACAGCGCGCAACCCGCGTACCGGCGAGGCGGTGAAGGTCAAGAAGACATCCGTCCCGACCTTCCGGGCCGGCGCCGGTTTCAAGGAGATGGTGGCCAGCGGGAAGGTGCCGAAGGCCACGGCGGCGGCGAAGAAGACCGCCACGGCCGCCACCAAGGCGACGACCGCCAAGGCCACCACGGCCAAGGCGGCCGGGACCAAGGCCACCACGGCCAAGGCCACCACCGCGAAGGCGGCCGGGGCCAAGGCCACCGGGGCGAAGGCCACCACGGCCAAGGCGGCGGGGGCCAAGGCGGCGGGGGCGAAGGCCACCACCGCGAAGGCCGCCGCGACGAAGAAGGCCGCCCCGGCGAAGGCGACCAAGACGACGGCGGCCAAGACCGCCACGAAGAAGGCCGCCCCGGCGAAGAAGTCGGCGGCGGCGACCAAGTCGACCGCGGCGAAGAAGACCACCACGGCGGCGACCAAGAGCACCACGGCCAAGAGCACGGCGGCCAAGAAGGCGCCGGCGAAGAAGTCCCCGGCCAAGAAGGCGGCCACCAAGCGCTGACCGGCCGGCACCGTCCCGCGGGGCGTCCACCCGAACGGTGGGCGCCCCGCGGCGTGCCCGGGTGGGGCAGCGTCGCTTCCCGACCGTTGACCGACGGCGTGCCACGCGCGGAGAATCGCCGAACCCCTCACCGGTCGGCGAAAGGCAGCCCGTGCGCTACCGCCACCTCAGCACCGCCGCGCTCGCCCTCGGCGTCGTCGCGCTCACCGACGTGCTGCGGGTCTTCCTCCCGTCGGTCATCACCATCTTCGGGCAGGCCGCCACCACCCCCGCCGAGCTGCTCGGCGCGTTCGCGCTGGGCTGGTTCGTGCTCGCCCTCGCGTTCCCGCCGCTGGTCCGCCGGCTCGGGGCGCGGCCCGTCACGCTCGCCGCCGCGGTCGCGCTGGGCGGCGCGCGGCTCGCCCTCACCGCCGCGCCGGGCGGTCGTACGCAGCTCTGGCTGGCCACCGCCGGCCTGCTCGCCGGACTGCTCTGGCTGGCCGGCGCCGCCGCGACCATCGGCCGGCCGGTGCCGGGGCTGGCGCTGGGCATCGCCCTCGGCGCGGTCGGGCACGCGGTGCTCGGCACGTACGACCTGGTCTGGCGGGGTGGCCCGGTCGGGTGGGCCGGCAGCGTGGCCCTCGTGGCGGTGTTCCTGGCCGCCACGGCGGGCCCCGCGCGGCCGGCGGAACCGGGCGGGGCCCGCGCGTGGCTGCTCGCCGGCCCGGCGTTGCTGCTGACCGGCCTCGTGGCGCTCTCCCCGGCGGTGGCCGCGACCGCCGCCTCCTACTGGCGTGGCCCCGGCGGCGGGCTCTCCTGGCCGCCGGAACCCGGCGACATCGCCACCCTGCCGGCCTGGGCGGTCGGCATCTTCCTGCTCGCCGCGCTGGGCCGGCCGCCCCGGGGGCGCTGGCGGCTGGCCGGCCCGCTGGCGCTGGTGGTGGGCGCGGTGCTGTTCGCCACCGGCGACCCCGGGCTGCTGGGGCCGGTGGTGGTGCTGACCGCCGCCGGCACGGGTGCCTGCCTCGCCCTCGCCGGCAGCGCACCGACCGTCGTCGCGCCACCCTCCGTCGCCGCCGGGCTGCCCGCTGCCGCCGCTCCACCCGCCACCGCGCGGCTCTCCGCCGGGGCACCCGCCGCGCCGCCCTCCGCTGTCGCGCCACCCGCCACGGTGCCGCCCGCCGCGCCGTCACCCGGCAGGGACCCGAGGCGGGCCGCCCGGCCCGGCCTCGCGGCGGTGCTGGGCATGCTGCTCTTCGCCGTCGCCGCCGTCGGCTACTACGCCGCCTACGACCTCGGCTACCCCAACGCCGCCGTGCCGGTCGCGGTGGCCGCCCTCGTCGCCGCCGTGGCCCTCGGCGGGCCCCGGGGGGCGACGTCCGCGCCGCCTAGGCGGTGGGTGCCGGGCATCGCCGTGGCCGGCGGCCTCGTCGTGCTCGCCGCGACGGGACTGCCGGCCGGCGTCCCCGTCCCGTCGCGGCCCGGCACGCCCCCGGCGGCGGTCCGGGTGGTGGCCTACAACATCCGGATGGGGTACGGACTGGACGGACGGTTCGACCCCGACGGGCTGGCCCGGGTGGTCGCCCGCGAACGCCCCGACGTGGTGGTGCTCGGCGAAATGGACCGGGGCTGGCTGCTCAACGGCGGCCACGACACCCTCGCCCTACTCGCGGCGCGGCTGCGCATGCCGTACGTCTTCGCGCCCGCCGCCGATCCGCTCTGGGGCGACGCGGTCCTCAGCCGGTTTCCCGTGGCGGCGGCCCGCAGCGAGCGGCTGGCCCCGGCCGGCGCGCCCACCGGCGCCCAGGCGCTCGGCGTGACCGTCGACGTCGGCGGCGGCGTACGCCTCGCCGTGGTCGCCACCCACCTGCAACCGCCGCCGGGGCAGGAGCCGGTGGCGCAGGCCCGCGCGGTGGCGGGCTTCGCCCTGCGGTACGCCGCCGGGCTGCCCCTCGTGGTCGCCGGTGACCTGAACACGGAGCCGGGCGCACCGGGGTACGCGGAGTTCACCCGCGTCGGGCTGGTCGACGCGCTGGCCGCGGCCCGGCCCCTGCCCACGAGCCCGGCCGACGAGCCGCGCGAGCAGATCGACCACGTGCTGGTCTCGGCGGGCGTGCGGCCCGCCGGCCCGGTGGCGCCCCGCAGCACCGCCAGCGACCACCTCCCCGTCGCGGTGACCCTGGCCCTGCCGTGACGCCCGCCCCAGCCCGGCTGCGACACCCGCGCGCCGCCTGCCGCGCCCGCCCGGGGCCCTGCCGCACCCGCCCGCGGCGTCGGGCTGCGGGCGTGGCGGTGAGCGGGGAACCCCTCTCTACCGGATGCGTTAAGAAGGGGCCCTTCCTTACCAGCGGTCGGCGGCGAGGAGACGGTCGGCGGCGAAGGCGAGCAGCCAACCGCCGCCCTTTTCGGTGGTGAAGTCGCCGGCGCGGCCGGCGAGGCGCTCCAGCGCGCCGGGCATCACCCGGCCCTGGCTGCACGCCCCGGCCGCGCCCCCGGCGGCGGCCAGCTCCGCCAGGCAGGCGGCGGCGGCCAGCGCCCGCTCGTGCGGGTCCTGGCCGGGCCGCGGCTCGTCCAGGTCGCCGGTCACCTCGACCGGCAGGTCGAGCAGGGCGGCCGCCGGGTCGAGGGTCTGCACGCACCGGCGGGCGGAGGCGGACAGCAGCCGGGTCGGGCGGACCAGCGCCACCAGGGGCGCGAGGGCGTGCGCCTGGGCCCGACCGGTCTCGTCGAGCGGCCGGGCGGAGTCCGGACCGGACCAGGTGCCGCGCCGGCCGGCCTGGGCGTGCCGGACCAGGGCCACCGTCGCGGTGACCGGCGGGAGGGCGGCGAACGCGGTCAGCACCTCGGCGTCGTGCGGGTAGCTGACCAGCCGGGCGGCCTCCCCGACGGGCAGCCAGCGGATGTCGTCGACCTCGGTGTCGGGCTGGAAGCCCCCCGTGTCGACGGCCCGCATCGACCAGTAGTGGACGACCTTCGGCCGGCCCTCGCTGCGGTAGCGCACGGTGGGCAGCCGCACCTGCGGCACCGCCCGCACGTCGGCCTCCTCGGCGACCTCCCGCACGGCGGCCAGCAGCGGGTGCTCGCCCGGCTCCAGCTTGCCCTTCGGCAGCGACCAGTCGCCGTAGCGGGGGCGGTGCACGAGGCAGACCAGCACGCCGCCGTCGGCCTGACGCCAGGCCACCCCGCCCGCCGCCCGGATCACGCGTTCCCCCTCCGGCATCCGCTCAGCCTAGGCTCATCCGGCCGTGCCGCCGACGCGGCGCAGCAGCAGGTCCTGTAGGTGGGTCGGCGGGGCCTGCCCCGTGCCGGTGCTCCGGGTCCAGGAGCCGTCGCCGTGCAGCTCGAACGCCTCCACGTCGGGGCTGAACGCGGCGGTGAGCACGTGGTCCAGCTCGGCGCGGGCCACCGGGTCGCTCACCTGCACCAGCGCCTCCACGCGGCGGTCCAGGTTGCGGTGCATCAGGTCGGCCGAGCCCATCCAGAACTCGGCCGAGCCGTTGTTGCCGAACCGGAAGATCCGGGAGTGTTCCAGGAACCGGCCGAGGATCGAGCGGACCCGGATGTTCTCCGACAGCCCCGGCACCCCCGGGCGCAGCGTGCACATGCCCCGGATCAGCAGGTCCACGTGCACCCCGGCCCGGGACGCCCGGTAGAGCGCGTCGGTGACCTCCTCGTCGACCAGCGAGTTGACCTTGAACTGGACCAGGCCCGGCATGCCGAGCCGGACGTGGCTGACCTCCCGCTCGATTCGCTCGATCAGCCCCCGCCGGATGCCCTGCGGCGCCACCAGCAGCCGGCGGTACGCGGTCTGCCGGCTGTAGCCGGTCAGCACGTTGAACAGGTCCGTCAGGTCCGCGCCGATCTCGGGGTCGGCGGTGAGCATGCCGAAGTCCTCGTAGAGCCGGGCGGTCTTCGGATGGTAGTTGCCGGTGCCGATGTGGCAGTAGCGGCGGATCTGGTTGCCCTCCTGGCGGACGACCAGGGCGGTCTTGCAGTGCGTCTTGAGGCCCACCAGGCCGTAGACGACGTGGCAGCCCGCGCGTTCCAGGGTGCGCGCCCAGCCGATGTTGGCCACCTCGTCGAAGCGGGCCTTCAGCTCCACCAGCACCACCACCTGCTTGCCGGCGGCCGCCGCGTCGACCAGCGCGTCGACGATGGGGGAGTCCCCGCTGGTGCGGTAGAGGGTCTGCTTGATGGCCAGCACGTCGGGGTCGGCGGCGGCCTGTTCGATGAAGCGCTGCACGCTGGTCGCGAACGAGTGGTACGGGTGGTGCACCAGCACGTCGCCGTCGCGCAGGGTGGCGAAGACGCTGCGTGGCACCTCGCCCTCGGTGAGCCGGGGATGGGTGGCCGGCACGAACGGCGGGTCCTTCAGGTCGGGGCGGTCGGCGTCGCCGTAGAGCTGCCACAGCGCCGACAGGTCGAGCAGCCCGCGTACGCGCAGCACGTCGTGGCTGTCCATGTCCAGCTCGCGGACGAGCAGCTCCAGCATGTGGTCGGAGATCGAGGCGGCGACCTCCAGCCGCACGGGCGGGCCGAACCGGCGGCGGGCCAGCTCCCGCTCCAGGGCCTGCAGGAGGTCCTCGTCGCGGTCCTCGTCGACCTCCACCTCGGCGTTGCGGGTGACCCGGAACAGGTGGCACTCGACGACCTGCATGCCGGAGAAGAGCTGCCCCAGGTGCACCGAGATCAGCTCCTCGACCGGGAGCACCCGCACCCCGGGGGACTCCCGGTCGACCCGGACGAAGCGCGGCACGTTGTTCGGCACCTTGACCCGGGCGAACAGCTCCGAGCCGCCGTCGGGGTCGCGGACCGCCACGGCCAGGTTCAGCGACCGCCCGGAGATGTACGGGAACGGGTGGGCCGGGTCGACCGCGAGCGGCGTGAGCACGGGAAAGATGTGTTCCCGGAAGTAGGTGCGCAGCCGCTCCCGCTCGGGGGCGTCCAGGTCCGTCCAGCGCAGGATGCGGATGTCCTCGGCGGCGAGCTTCGGCAGCACGTCGTCGACGAAGCAGGAGGCGTGCCGGCCGACCAGCTCGGCGGTCCGCTCGCCGATCCGCTCCAGCTGGGTACGCAGCGGCAGCCGGTCCCCGCCGCGCACCGGCAGCCCGGCGGACTGGCGGCGCTTCAGGCCGGCCACCCGGACCATGTAGAACTCGTCGAGGTTGCTGGCGAAGATCGCCAGGAACTTGGCCCGCTCCAGCAGCGGCGTGCGTGGGTCCTCGGCCAGGGCGAGCACCCGGGCGTTGAAGTCGAGCCAGGACAGCTCCCGGTTGAGGAACCGGTCCTCGGGCAGCGGCTTCGGCGACGCGGGCTCGTCGTCGGGGAGGGGGCCGGCGTCGAGCACCTCCTCCAGCCCGGTCGACGCCGCCGCCCGGCCGGGCGGGGCCGTCGTCGGGTCGGGCGGGGCCGTCGTCGGGTCGGCGGGCCCCGGGGCGGCCCCGGCCGTCGGGGGTTCGCTCCCGTTCGGCCCGGCGGCCCCGGCGGATGCCGGCCGACCGGGACGGCCCGGCGCGGCGGTCGCGGAGGCCCCGGCCGAGCCGGCGGCCTCGGGAGCGTCGCGCGGACGGAACCGGCCGTCGGTGCCGCGCCGGCGGGACCCGTCGCGCCGACGCGCCGGATCGCCGGGCTCGGGTCGGTCGGCGACGGCGGGCTCGGGTCGGTCGGGGCCGGGCTCGGGTCGGTCGGCGGCGGGGCGGTGGTCGGCGGCCGGGCCGGTGGGGTGCTCGCGAGGGGTGCTCACCCAGTCATAATGTCCCGGAACGGGTTAACGCAAAATGAACTTGGGCGGGGAGCTCACGGCATCGTCGGCAACGTCACCCGGACGATCGCCCCGGCGGCGTCGGTCTCGACCCGCACCCGCTGGCCCAGCCGCAGCAGCCGCAGGCCGGAGGCGTCGAAGGCGCGTGCCGGGAACGCCAGCTCGGTGCCGTCGTCGAGCAACAGCACGCCGCTGCGCGTCGCCGCGTCGTAGGTGGCCACGGTGCCCTGCATGCCAGCACCGTACACCGGGGCCGGCGGTGGCTCAGCCCGCGCGGGCGGCGGTGAGGGCGGCGGTGCGCGGCCCGAGCCCGAGCCGGGCGGCGGCGGCCAGGTCGGCCGCGGTGTCGACGTCCCGGCGCAGGGTGGGCCAGTCGCCGGCCAGCGGCAGCGCCCCGCCCGCCTCGTGCGCCGCGGCCGAGCCGACCCCGAACCGGGGGTCCAGCGGCACGCCGGCCGGCGTGGCGAGCAGCACCGTGCCGCTCCCCGGGGCGTCGGCCACGAACCGGCGTACCCCCGGCGGGCCGGCGGCGATCGCGCGTAGCGCGGCGGTCAGCTCGGCCGGGCGCAGCGCCGGCAGGTCCGCCGTGAGCCCGGCCACCCACCCGCCGCCGGCCGCGACCGCCGCGCCGAGCCGGAAGGCCGCGTTCAGGCCGGCGTCCGGCGCGTCCGGCACGACCCGCACGCCCGCCGCGCGGACGGCCGCCGCCACGCGGGCGTCGCGGGTGACGACCACCACCCCGGCGACCGCCGGGCACGCCCGCACGGCGGCGACCGTGTCGGCCGCCAGGGCCAGCGCCAGCTCCTCGTGGGGTACGGCCGGCAGCGCCCCCCGCAGCCGGCTCTTCGCCACGCCGAGGCGCTTCACCGGCACCACCACAGTCCAGGTCCGCTGCCGCACGGCACAATCCTGCCAGTCGGCCCGGCGGTACCCTCACTGGCCGTACCGGGGGCGAGCAGGCATGATTTCGCTGCGGGCGGCACGGGCGGGTGCGGCGTGGGGTCGGGGCTACGAGGAGGCAGGGTGACGCGGCGCAGGCTGGGGTTCTGGCAACGATTCGCCGTGGTGCTGGTCAAGCCCGTCATGACGGTCTGGACCCGGCGCACCTGGCGCGGCATGGAGCACCTGCGCCACGACGGCGGCGTCATCATCGTCCCCAACCACCTCTCGCACGCCGACCCGCTGGTCTCCGCGCACTTCATCTACGACGCCGGGCGCTGGCCGAGGTACCTGGGCAAGGCCAGCGTCTTCCGGGTGCCCGTGGTGGGCTGGATCCTGCACCGCTGCCTCCAGATCCCCGTCGAGCGCGGCACGGTCGACGCCGTCAAGTCCCTGGACGCCCTCGTCGCCGCCCTGCACGAGGACGGCGCCGTGGTGATCTACCCGGAGGGCACCACCACCCGGGAACCCGACCTGTGGCCGATGAAGGGCAAGACGGGGGCCGCCCGGCTCGCGCTGGCCACCGGCGCGCCGGTGATCCCGGTCGCCATGTGGGGGCCGGAGCGGCTCTTCGACCCCCGGAACAACCGGCTGGGCCTGCGGCCCCGCATCCCGGTGACCGTCGTCGCCGGGCCGCCCGTCGACCTGAGCCGGTGGGCCGGCTCCACGCCCACCAAGGCCACCCTGGAAGAGATGACCGACACCATCATGCTGCGCCTGCGCGACCAGCTCGCCGAGATCCGGGGCGGGACGCCGCCGCCGCTGTGGGAACGACCGGCGCGGGCCACCGGCGCCGCCCGCCCGACGCGGGGCCGGGAGGACGCGGCGTGACCGGCCACGTGGCGGTGCTGGGGGCCGGGTCGTGGGGGACCGCCTTCGCCAAGATCCTCGCCGACGCCGGCCGGGACGTGACGATCTGGGCCCGGCGGCAGCCGGTGGCCGAGGCGATCCGGCTGCGCCGGCACAACCCGGAATACCTCCCCGACCTGCGGCTGCCCGACCGGGTCACCGGCACCGGCAGCGCCGCCGAGGCGATCCGGGGCGCGGAGATCGTGGTGCTCGCGGTGCCGTCGCAGACGCTGCGCGGCAACCTCGCCGAGTGGGTCGGCGACCTGCACCCGGACGCGACCCTGGTGTCCCTGATGAAGGGCATCGAGCTGGGCACGACCAAGCGGATGAGCGAGGTGATCGTGGAGACCGCCCGGGTCACCCCGGACCGGGTGGTCGTCGTCTCCGGCCCCAACCTCGCCCCCGAGATCGCCGCCGAGCAGCCCGCCGCCACCGTGGTCGCCGGCACCGACGACCGCCGCGCCCAGCTCGTCCAGGCGTCGATCCGCACGCCCTACTTCCGGCCGTACACCAACGACGACGTGATCGGCTGCGAGCTGGGCGGCGCGGTGAAGAACGTGATCGCCCTCGCGTACGGCATCGCCACCGCGATGGGCTTCGGCGACAACACCCGGGCGATGCTGATGACCCGGGGGCTCGCCGAGACCGCCCGCCTCGGGGTGGCCCTGGGCGCGGACCCGATCACCTTCGCCGGCCTGGCCGGGATGGGCGACCTCGTGGCGTCCTGCTCGTCGCCGCTGGCCCGCAACCGCACCTTCGGCGAGCACCTCGGCCGGGGCGAGAACCTGGAGCAGGCGCAGGCGGCCACCCGGCAGACCGCCGAGGGCGTGAAGAGCTGCCTGGCGATCCGGGACCTGGCCCGCGCGCACGGGGTGGAGATGCCCATCACCGAGCAGATCGAGCGGATCTGCCACGAGGGGATGGACCCCCGGCTCGCCGTCGACGCGCTGATGAGCCGCACCGCCAAGCCCGAGTCGTACGAGTGAGGCGGCCCGCGTGACGACCCCCGGCACCGACGGCGAACCCACCGACGGCGAACCCACCGACGGCGACGGCACCCGGTGCGTGCGGGCCGGGCTGCCCGAGCCCGCCCCGGGGCAGCCGTTCCTGCCCGGCCCGGTCTTCGCCGCGCCCTACCACCTCGACCCCCGGCAGGGCCCGGCGGCGGCACCGAACGGGTACGGCCGGCCCGACAACCCGACCCGCCGGCTGCTGGAGGCGGCCATCGGCGAGCTGGAGGGCGGCGACGTGCGCGTCTTCGCCAGCGGGCAGGCGGCGATCACCGGCCTGCTGCTGGCCGTGCTGCGCCCCGGCGACACGGTGGTGCTCCCCGCCGACGGCTACTTCCCGGTGCGGGCGTTCGCCACCGACACCCTCGCCGGGATCGGCGTGCGCGTGCTGTTCGCGCCGACCGCCGGGCCGTACCCGTCGTTCGCGGGGGTGCGGCTGGTGCTGCTGGAGTCGCCGGCGAACCCCGGCCTGGACGTCGCCGACGTGCCGGCCCTGGCCGCCGCCGCGCACGCCGCCGGGGCCCTCGTGGCGGTGGACAACACGACGGCCACCCCGCTCGGCCAGCGCCCGCTGGACCTCGGCGCCGACGTGGTCGTCGCCTCCGGCACGAAGGCCCTCACCGGCCACTCCGACCTGCTGCTCGGCTATGTGGCGACCCGCTCCGCCGGGCTGCTCGACCCGGTCACCGCCTGGCGCACCATGACCGGGGCGGTGCCGGGGGCGTTCGACGCGTGGCTGGCGCACCGCTCGCTGGCCACCCTGGACCTGCGGCTGGCCCGGCAGAGCGCCAACGCGGCGGCGCTGGCCCGGCTGCTCGCCGGCCGTCCCGACGTCACCGGCGTGCGCTGGCCGGGGCTGCCGGGCGACCCGGCGTACGCGCTGGCCTCGGCCCAGCTGCGCCGGATGCCCGGGGTGGTGTCGTTCGACCTCGGCGACGCCGAGCGGGTGGCCCGGTTCCTCACGGCGTCCCGGCTGGTGGCCGCCGCGACCTCCTTCGGCGGGCTGCACACCACCGCCGACCGGCGGGCGCAGTGGGGCGACGACACCCCGCCCGGGTTCGTCCGGCTCTCCTGCGGCGTGGAGGACACCGCCGACCTGGTCGCCGACGTCACCGCCGCCCTGCTCGCCTGAAAGGAAGGGCCCCCTGTTAACGCCTCCGGTAGAGGAGGGTTCCCTTCTCACGCCGAACAGCCCGGCCCGCCGGGGCGGGGCGCCGGCGGGCCGGGAACGAGGTGGTCCACCCGCCGGCCGGCGGTGCGGACCGGGCGGCGGGTGGACCACGACGAGGGGCCGGACGTGCCGGCCGGTGGGGCCGCGCGGTCCGGCCGGGACGGGACCTCCCGGCCGGACCGCGCGGCGGTCAGCGGCGGTCTGCGCCGGTCACGCGGCCACTGACGGTCACGCGACCGGTGGCGGCCACGCGGCCGCTGGCGACCACGCGGTCACTGACGGTCGCGCGGCCGGTGGTGGTCACGGGCGGGGCGGCGCGGCGGCGAAGGCGGCCCAGGCGGTCGGCGGGAAGAGCAGCGCCGGGCCTGTCTGGTCCTTCGAGTCGCGGACGGCCACCGCGCCGGGTACGACCGCCATCTCCACGCAGGCTCCCTCGTCGCCGCTGCGGCTGCTCTTGCGCCATCGCGCCGCCGCCAGGGCCGCGCTCGTCGTCGGGGTCATGTTCTACCGTCCCTTCAGGAGTCGGAGGAGCTGGTCCCGGGTGGCCGCGGGGCTGAGTGCGACCGTCCGCAGGTGCTCCATGATCTTGGTGCAGGTACGCAGGTCGCCGGGCCGGTCGAGGACCATCTGACCGGCGACGGTTTCCACCGACGCGATGATCGGGTCCTCCGGGTCGGGGAACTCCAGGATGTGCAGCGACCCCCTGGTGCCCCGGTGGTAGCCGGCGGACAGGGGGATCACCTGGACCGTGATGTTGGGCAGCTCGGCCATCTTCAGCAGGTGGTGCAGCTGCGCCTCCATCACGGCCTGGCCGCCCACGGGGCGCAGCAGGGCGCCCTCGTCGATGATCGCGTCGAGGATCGCCGGGTCGTCGCCGGTGATCCGCTGCTGCCGGTCGAGTCGCAGGTGGACCCGCTGCTCGACCTGCTCGTCGCTGAGGGTGTGCGGGCCGCCCCGCATCACCCCCCGGATGTAGTCCGCGGTCTGGAGCAGGCCGGGCACCACCGACGGCTCGAAGTTGGCGATGCCGGAGGCCTCCGCCTCGAGCGCGATGAAGTCGATGGTGCGCCGGTCCAGCAGGTACGAGTAGGACACCCACCACCCGGGCTTGCGGGCGTCCTTGGCGAGCTGGACGGCGGCGGCGATCTCGTCGGCACCCACCCCGTACAGGGTGAGCAGGGCGCGCACCGTGGCCGGGCTGATCAGCGTCTGGGCGTTCTCGTACCGGGACAGGGTGCTGCGGGTGCTGTTGATCTCGTCGGCGGCCGCTTCGAGGGTGAGGCCGGCCGCCTCCCGGTGCGTACGCAGCGCGATGCCGAGCCGTCGGGCCCGGGCCGTCTTCGGTGCCATGCGTCGATGGTGGCACACCTGCCCGGGAAGATGCACATGAGAGAACGGCGATGAGAGTTGCATTCACGCCGATCAGCGTGCAACCTGTGACCAGTTCCTCACCGCCGGTTGTCGTGGCGACGGCGGTGGTGAGTGACCGGAGGGGATGGGGCGCGTGGCGATCGGGTTTTCTCCCCCGTACCCGATCGCCGCGTGCCGCCACCCGGGACGCACCGGAAGGGACTCGCATGACGGTGACCGCCTGCTGGCCCCGGGTGTCGCGGTGCCGCTGGTGCGCACACCCCGTGCTGCGCGACAACGACGACGCGTGGATCCACGCCCACCTGGCGTACGTCTGCCGGGACCGCTCCGGCGGGCTGGCGGCGACCACCGCGGAGCCGGAGGGTTCGCCCGGCCGGCCGGCGTGGGGAGCTGCGGGAGGCCGGCGGTGACCCGGTTCCTGGTGGTGCTCACCGACGTCCGTCCGGTGGACGGCGTGCGCCGGGACGAGCGGCAGGCCCCCGAGCGGCGGCGGCAGGTCGTCGGGGCGAGCAGCCGGGAGGCGGCGGACCGGATCGCCGGCGCGTTCATGGCGCTGGGCATGGTGCGGGCCGGGCGGCAGCGGGTGAAGGTGATCGCCGTCGGCCGCCGCTACGGCCTCTGACCACGGGTTGTCGGTCGCCGCCACGGCCTCTGACCGGCGCGCCGTCGGTCGCCGCCCCGGCCGCTGGCGGGGCTGCTGTCCGGCGTGATCCGATTACGCAGAGTATATGCAGTGTTGACCGGTTGCGCAGTGCTGCCGCTTCTCCCCGGGTATCAACTCCGTTGTCCGGCCACGCACAGTAAGGTCATCCGGGTGGGCGCCGCCGGCGAGCACCACGAGCCTCGCAGTCGCGACGAAAGGGTGACCGAGTGACCACCCCAGGCAAGACCCGTGTGGCCCTCGTCTTCGGCGGCCGCAGCCCCGAGCACGGCATCTCCTGCGTCAGCGCCGGCAGCGTGCTCGGCGCGCTCGACCCGGACGAGTTCGAGGTGGTCCCCGTGGGCATCACCCGCGCCGGCAAGTGGGTGCTGACCAGCGGCGATCCGGCCCAGTTGGCGATCAGCGCCCGGCAGCTGCCGGAGATCACCGCCGAGGCCGGCGCCGACCTCGTGCTGCGGGCCGACCCCACCGGCAACGGGCTGCTGGTGCTCGACCCCGCCGCGGGGCCCCGGGCGCTCGCCGACGTCGACGTGGTCTTCCCGGTGCTGCACGGCGCGTACGGCGAGGACGGCACCATCCAGGGCATGCTGGAGATGGCCGGCATCCCCTACGTCGGGGCGAACGTCTTCGCCTCCGCCGCCGCGATGGACAAGGAGTTCACCAAAAAGCTCTGCGCCGTCGAGGGCATCCCCGTCGGCCCGTACGCGGTGCTGCGCAGCGGGGTCACCCTGTCCGAGGAGGACAAGCGGCGGCTCGGGCTGCCCGTCTTCGTCAAGCCGTCCCGGGCCGGCTCGTCGTTCGGCATCACGAAGGTCGACGACTGGGCCGACCTGGAGGCCGCCGTCGCCACGGCCCGGGAGATCGACCCGAAGGTGCTGGTCGAGGGCGCGATCGTCGGCCGGGAGGTCGAGTGCGGCGTGCTGGAGGGCGAGGCCGGCGCCGGCGCGGAGGCGTCCGTCCTGGCCGAGGTGCGGGCCGGGGGCGACCACGACTGGTACGACTTCGAGGCGAAGTATCTCTCCGAGCCCGAGTACGACCTGCCGGCCACCCTGCCCGACCACGTCACCCGGCAGGTCCAGGACTACGCCGTCCGCGCGTTCGCCGCCCTGGACTGCGCCGGGCTGGCCCGGGTCGACTTCTTCGTCACCCCGGACCTGGACGTCTACCTCAACGAGATCAACACGATGCCCGGCTTCACCCCGACGTCGATGTTCCCGCTGATGTGGGCCGCCTCCGGGCTGGAGTATCCGAAGCTGGTCAACCGACTGATCCGCACCGCCCAGCGGCGCGGCGTCGGCCTGCACTGAACGCGCGCACCAGCCGGCGGCGGCCGGCCGGCGCAGCCGGTGACGGCGGGTCGGCCGGCGGTGGCCGGGCCGGGCCAGCCGCACGGTCAGCCGACGCAGCCGCCGGGGGCGTCGCCGCCGGAGGGCACCGAGGCGACCACCACGTCGGAGATGGGGCTGACCCACTGCAGAGCCGAACCGTAGGTGCGGGGCACGGTCACCCGCACCGCCGTCTCCCGGTCCAGCGTGGTGAGCACCGTCGCGTCCGGGCCCTCGGCCGCGTGCCAGCAGACCTTGTTGACGACCCAGACGTCGTCGGTGTCGCCCGGCTCCGGCTCCGCGCCACCGCAGGCGATGGTGAGCGCCGGGTCGCCGTACGCGGCGTTCTGCTCGGGGCCGGCGGTGACCGGCCGCTGGGCCAGGTCGCGCACGGTCGGCGGGAGCTGCGACGTCAGGGCCCGGCACACCGTCTCGGGCCGCTCGGCCAGCCGGGGGGCGGCCATCTCGACCGGCACGGTGGACCGTGGCCCGGCGCTGCTCGCCGTCGGGCCCGGCCCGGCGGCCGGCGCGTCCGGGGTCAGCTTGGCGAAGGTGAACCCGGCCACGGCCACGGTGACCGGCACCGCGACCAGCGTGGCCAGCAGCGCGGCGCTGCGGTTGGTGCGGTCCCGGCGCGGCGCGCCGGCGGCGTCGGTTGCCTCCGGCCCGGCCGGGGACTCGGTGGAGGAAGTGATCTCGTCCACTTACAGGCGCACCACCGAACACGTGAGGGTGCGGGTGATGCCGGGCACCATCTGCACGTTGCTGACGATGAGTTTGCCGAGCTCGTCGACCGTGTTGGCCTCGGTGAGCACGACCACGTCGTACGGCCCGGTGACGGCGTCGACCCGCACCACGCCGGGAAGGTCGCCGATCAGGCCGGCCACGTCACGCGCCCGACCCACCTCTGTCTGGATGAGGATGTACGCCTGTACCACGACTCGACCTCCGTCCGTCGCCGCCGCTGGGCGGCCCGAAGGGTGAAACTACCTTACGGACCAGGTCTGATCCCTATCGGTGGCCAAGGAGAAGCGGTGAGCGAGCGCGACGGGCGCGACGGCGGGCGGGCGGCGGGACGATCCCGGGTCCCCGGCGGGCGGGGCAGGGGACCGTCCCGGGTCCACGGTGGGCACGGGTGCGGCGGGGAGCGGGCATGAGCGTGACCGGAATCGGCGAGTTCGGGTTGATCGACCGGGTCACCGCCCGGCTGCCCCAGGGGGCGTCGTGCCTGCTCGGGCCCGGCGACGACGGGGCGGTGCTGGCCGCGCCGGACGCCCGGGTGGTCGCCTCCACCGACGTGCTCGTCGAGGGGCGGCACTTCCGCCGGGACTGGTCCGCCGCCCGCGACGTCGGGCACCGGGCGGCGGCGGCCAACCTGGCGGACATCGCGGCGATGGGCGCCACCCCGACCGCCCTGCTGGTGGCCCTGTGCATGCCGGCGGATCTCGACCCGGCCTGGGCCGAGGAGCTGGCCGACGGGCTCGGGGCCGAGGCCGCCACCGTGGGCGCGAGCGTGGTCGGCGGCGACATGTCGGCGAGCCCCACGCTGACGATCGCCGTCACCGCGCTGGGCGACCTGGGCGGCCGGGCCCCCGTCGTCCGCTCGGGCGCCCGCCCGGGGCACGTCGTGGCGCTCGCCGGCCGCAGCGGGTACGCCGCCGCCGGCTACACCGTGCTGTCCCGGGGCTTCCGCACGCCGAAGATCCTGGTCGAGGCGTACCGGCGGCCCGAGGTGCCGTACGCGGCCGGGGCACACGCCGCCCGGCTCGGGGCCACCGCCATGATCGACGTGTCGGACGGGCTGCTCGCCGACCTCGGGCACGTCGCCCGCGCCAGCGGGGTCGGCATCGACGTGCGGCGGGACGCCTTCGAGGTGCCCCGGCAGATGCGCGACGCCGCCCAGGCGCTCGGGGTCGACCCGTACTCGTGGATCCTCGCCGGCGGCGACGACCACGCGCTGGCGGCCACGTTCCCTCCGGCGGTGGCGCTGCCCGACCCGTGGCGGGCCGTCGGCCGGGTGACGGAGGGCGCCGGCGTCACCGTCGACGGCGAGGCGTACGACGGCCCGACCGGCTGGGACCACTTCCGGTAGGGGCCCGGCCGGCGACGTACCCTTTCCCCCGTGAGCGAGATCGAGATCCGCCCGGCCCGCTTCGACTCCCCGGAGGCCCAGGCGCTCATCCGGGCCGCCCTGGCGGACCTGGGCCGGCGGTACGGGGGCAGCGGCGACGACACCCCGGTCGACGCCGCCGAGTTCGTGCCGCCGCACGGCGCGTTCCTGGTGGCCTACCTCGCGGGGGAACCCGTCGGGTGCGGCGGCTGGCGCAGCCACGGCGACGCCGGGGAGACCGCCGAGCTGAAGCGCATGTACACCAGCCCGCAGGCGCGGGGGCGGGGCGTGGCCCGGGCGGTGCTCGCCGCCGTCGAGCGGTCCGCCCGCGAGCACGGGCGCAAGCAGCTCGTCCTGGAGTGCGGCGACAAGCAGCCCGAGGCGATCGCCATGTACAGCACGGTCGGCTACGAGCGCATCCCGAACTTCGGCTTCTACCGGGACCACCCGGGCTGCCTCTCGTTCGGCCGCACCCTCTGACCGACCCGCCCGGCCCGCCGCCGGGTCGGCCGCTGCGGGCGGCGGGCCGTCAGGCGACGGTGACGCGGATCTCGGCGGCGGCGGCGCGGGCGGCCCGCTCGGCCTCGGCCGGGTCGACGCCCCAGGCCAGCACGTGCCCGCTGCGCCGGCCCGACGACGTGACCGGCGCGACGGTCGCGCCGACGGCGGTGTCGAGCTGCACCTCCAGCACCCCGGCCACCCGGCGGGCCGGCCGCAGCCCCTCGATGCCGGTGACGGTGCCCGGCTGCGCGAGCAGGAACTCCACCGCCGCCGCCCCGGTCGGCCTGGCCGGCAGCGCCGGCCGCTCGCCGCGCAGCACCCGCAGGTACGCGTCGATGAAGCCGAACTCGTAGCCGATCGAGATCAGCGCGGTGATCATGTCGCCGGGCAGCCGGGCGGCGCACTCCACCAGGTGCGGAACGCCGCCCGCCTCGGCCGGCTCGGTGCCGGGGCGCGGGCCGACGACGATCCACTCGCTGTGCAGCACCCCGGTGCGGAAGCCGGCGGCGGCGCACAGCCGCCCCGCCGCGTCGAGCAGGTCGCGGCGGGCCGCCCCGGGCAGCGCCGACGGGACGGTGTGCCCCGTCTCGACCGGCAGGGGACCGGGCAGCACCCGCTTGTCGGTGACGTTGCCGAAGATCACCTCGCCGTCGGCGACGAGCAGCTCGACGCTGTGCTCCCGGCCGTCGAGCACCTGCTCGGCGAGGACCTGCGTGGGCAGCCCCCGGTCGGTGGCCTCCGGTGGGGCCTCCGGGGACGCGGTGGCCGCCCAGGCGGCCGGGATCTCGGCCGGGTCGGCGACCAGCCGCACGCCGAGGCTGCCCGAGCGCCGGGTCGGCTTGAGCACGCAGCGACCGCCGTGCCGGCGCGCGAACTCCATCGCCTCCGCCGGCCCGCCCACCAGCGCGTACGCCGGGTTCGGCAGCCCGGCCCCGGCGGCGAGCAGCCGCATCCGGTGCTTGTCGGAGAAGATGTCGGCGGCCTCCGCCCCGGCGCCGGGCAGGCCGAGGCGGGCGGCGAGGCGCGCGGCGGCGCCGACGGCGTACTCCAGCCCCGGCATGACGAGGCGGGCCCCGGCCAGCTCGGGCTCGCGGGCGAGCAGCGCGTCCGCGTCGAAGCCCGTCTGGTATTCGGCCGGCACGACCCGGGCCAGGACGGACAGCCGCCCGACCAGCTCGTCGACGCCACGCCGGTCGATCACGTCGGGCTCCTCGACGACGACCACGCTGCCCGCCGGCAGCTCCTCGTCGAGCCAGCGCAGGGTGCCCAGCGAGGCCCCGACGACGATCATCTCGGCGGGGCCCAGGCCCAGGTCCAACGGATGCCTCCCTGCTGGAACGCGCACACCACAAGCCGGCGGGCCCTCGGGCCCGCCGGCTTGTCGACGATGGGTGGGTCGGCGCTACCGCGTCAGGCGCGGGTGACCTTGCCGGCCTTGATGCAGGAGGTGCAGACCTTCAGCTTCTTGGTGGTGCCGCCACCGGCCGGGGTGCGCACCGACTGGATGTTCGGGTTCCAGCGGCGGTTGGTCCGCCGGTGCGAGTGGGACACGTTGTGGCCGAAGCCCGGCCCCTTGCCACAGACGTCGCACACGCTAGCCACGGGATACTCCTGGGATTGATACGTTCATGAGGTCGCCGCCAGGCGCAGCCCGGGCAACCTGGCCAGGTTACCCGATGCCCCCGCCGCTGCCCAACCGGGCCCCTGGTGACGCCGCGGCAGGGGCGTCCCCGGCGCTGGTCGCCGCCGTCATGTCGCCGTTGTGCCGCCACTGGATCGCCTTCGGGGGCGTCGCCGTGCCGCAGCGGTGCCGCCGCCGGTCGCCGACATGGTGGCGTCGTCCCGGGCGGGTGTCGGTGCGCGCCAGTAGGCTTCCCGACGTGCTGGACACCCTCGACGCCGCCGCGGTGCGCCGCTGGTGCGCGGGCGGGCTGGCCGCGCTGCGCCGGCACCAGGGCGAGATCGACGACCTCAACGTCTACCCGGTCCCCGACGGCGACACCGGCACCAACCTGGTGCTCACCCTCACCTCGGCCCAGCAGGCGCTCGCGATGGACCTGGCCACCCTGCCCGACGGCGGTCCCACCGCACACGGGCACGCGCTGCGGCTGATGGCGCGCGGCGCGCTGCTGGGCGCCCGGGGCAACTCCGGGGTCATCCTGTCGCAGATCCTGCGCGGCCTCGCCGACGCCCTGGCCGCCGCCCCGGCGGTGCGGGGCCGGCAGCTCGCCGCCGCGCTCGGCGACGCCACCGCCGCCGCCTACTCCGCCGTGGCCGAGCCCGTCGAGGGCACCGTGCTCAGCGTGGTCGCCGCGGCGGCCCACGCGGCCGGCGCGGCCGACAGCGACGACCTGCCCGCCGTCGCCCGGGCGGCGGCCGGCGCGGCGGCCGAGGCGCTGGCCCGCACCCCCGAGCAGTTGCCGGCGCTCGCCCGCGCCGGCGTGGTCGACGCCGGCGGCCGGGGGCTCTGCCTGCTGCTCGACGCGCTGGTCGAGGTGGTCACGGGCGAGAGTCCGCGCCGGCCGGCCCCCGCGCCCCGCCCGGTCCGCCCGCCGGCCACGGCCGCCCGCGAGACCGGCTCGCCGGACTACGCGTACGAGGTGCAGTTCCTGCTCGACGCCGACGCCGACGCGGTGGCCCGGATGCGGCGGACCCTGGCCGGGCTCGGCGACTCGCTGGTCGTGGTCGGCGACGGGGCCGGCGGCGCGGCGTCGGCCACCTGGAACGTGCACGTGCACGTCAACGACGTCGGCGCGGCGATCGAGGCGGGGGTGGCGGCCGGCCGTCCGCACCGGATCTCGGTGACCCGCTTCGCCGACCAGCCGCCCGCCGCCCCGGTCGACGCCGGCGCGGCGGCCCCGACGGGCGACGGCCGGGCGGCCGTGGTGGTCGCCTCGGGGGCGGGCATCGCCGAGCTGTTCGCGGGGGAGGGGGCGACCGTGGTGCCGGGCAACCCGTCCACCGGCGCGCTGCTCGACGCGATCCGCGCCACGGCGGCGGCCCGGGTGGTGGTGCTGCCCAACGACCCGAACACCCAGGCCGTCGCCCACGCCGCCGCGCGGGAGGCGCACGCCCTGGGGGTACGGGTCAGCGTGGTGCCGACCCGGTCGCCGGTGCAGGCGCTGGCCGCGCTCGCCGTGCGCGACCCGCAGCGCCGCTTCGCCGACGACGTCATCGCGATGGCCGAGGCGGCGGGGGCCTGCCGCTACGCCGAGGTCTGCTGGGCCAGCCGCGAGGCGCTCACCGTCGCCGGCCCGTGCCGCCCCGGCGACGTGCTGGCCCTCGTCGAGGGCGAGGTACACCTGATCGGGGCCGACCTCGCCGACACCTGCACGGCCGTGGTCGACCGCATGCTCGGCGGTGGCGGTGAGCTGGTCACCCTGCTCTCCGGGGCGGACGCCCCCGAAGGGCTGGCCGACGCCGTCGCCGAGCACGTCGCCCGACGCTGGCCGTTCGTGGAGGTCCAGGCATATGCGGGCGGCCAGCCGCACTATCCGCTCCTGGTGGGGGTCGAATGACGACGACGTCCGAGCAGGCCACGGTCGACACGCCGCTGAAGAAGCTGGTCGGGGAGAAGACGGCCAAGGCCCTGGCCGCCCACCTCGACCTGCACACCGCCGGCGATCTGGTCCACCACTTCCCCCGCCGCTACGACGAGCGCGGCGAGCACACCGACATCCGGTCGCTCGACGTCGGCGAGCAGGTCACCGTGCTGGCCCAGGTGCGGCGCACCGACGTGCGGCCGATGCGCCAGCGCCGGGGCAAGCTGCTGGAGGTCACCGTCGGCGACGACTCCGGCGGGGTGCTCACCTGCACCTTCTTCGGCAACCAGGCGTGGCGGGAGCGGGAGCTGCGCCCCGGCCGGTGGGGGCTGTTCGCCGGCAAGGTCACCGAGTTCCGGGGCAAGCGCCAGCTCAACGGCCCGGAATACGTGCTGCTCGGCGAAGGCGGCGACGGCGAGGCCGCCGCCAACGAGGAGGTCGAGGAGTTCGCCGGGGCGCTGATCCCGGTCTACCCGGCCGCCGCGGCCGTGCCGACCTGGGTGATCGCCCGCTGCGTGCGGGTGGTGCTGGACACCTTCACCCCGCCGGAGGACCCGCAGCCCGCCACCGTCCGGGCCACCCGCAACCTGATCGACCTCGGCACCGCCCTGCGCGAGATCCACCGGCCGTCGAGCAAGGAGGCCCTCTACCGGGCCCGCCGCCGGCTCAAGTGGGACGAGGCGTTCGCCGTGCAGCTCACCCTGGTGCAGCGCAAGCACCGGGCCGCGGCCTGGCCGGCCCGGTCCCGGCCGCCGCGGCCCGGCGGGCTGCTCGACGCGTTCGACGCCCGGCTGCCGTACGAGCTGACCGGCGGGCAGCGGGCCGTCGGCGCGGAGATCGCCGCCGACCTGTCCACCGCCCACCCGATGCACCGGCTGTTGCAGGGCGAGGTCGGCTCCGGCAAGACGGTGGTGGCGCTGCGGGCGATGCTCCAGGTGGTCGACGCCGGGGGCCAGGCCGCCCTGCTCGCCCCGACCGAGGTGCTCGCCGCCCAGCACCACCGGGGCATCCTCGACCTGCTCGGCCCGCTGGCCCGGGCCGGGGAGCTGGGCGCCGCCGACGGGGCCACCTCGGTGGAGCTGGTCACCGGCTCGCTGGGCGCGGCGGCCCGCCGTCGGGCCCTCGCCGAGGTCGCCGCCGGCCGGGCCGGCATCGTGCTCGGCACCCACGCCCTGCTCTACGAGGGCGTCGACTTCGCCGACCTGGGCCTCGTCGTGGTCGACGAGCAGCACCGGTTCGGTGTGGAGCAGCGCGACGCGCTGCGCGCCAAGGCGGAGCAGCCGCCGCACGTGCTGGTGATGACCGCGACGCCGATCCCGCGCACGGTGGCGATGACCGTCTACGGCGACCTGGAGGTCTCCGCGCTCACCCAGCTCCCGCAGGGGCGCTCGCCGATCGCCTCGCACGTGGTGCCGGCCGCCGAGAAGCCGGCGTTCCTCGACCGGGCCTGGCGTCGGCTGCGCGAGGAGGTCGCCGCCGGCCACCAGGCGTACGTGGTGTGCCCCCGGATCGGGGACTCGGCGTCGGGGTCGGGTGGCTCGGGGTCGGGTGGCTCGGGGTCCGGGGCGGAGGAGGAGCCGCCCCGGGAGGACGACAACGGCCGCCGGCCACCGCTCGCGGTCACCGAGGTCGCCCCGCTGCTCGCCGAGGGGCCGCTGCACGGGCTGCGGATCGGGGTCCTGCACGGGCGGCTGCCCGCCGACGAGAAGGACGCCGTGATGCGCGCCTTCGCCGACGGCGAGCTGGACGTGCTGGTCGCCACGACCGTCATCGAGGTCGGCGTCAACGTGCCCAACGCCACCGTGATGATCGTGCTGGACGCCGACCGGTTCGGTGTCTCCCAGCTGCACCAGTTGCGCGGCCGGGTGGGCCGGGGCTCGGCGGCGGGGCTCTGCCTGCTGGTCACCGAGGCGGCCGAGGGCTCGTCGGCCCGGGAACGCCTCGACGCGGTGGCGTCCACCACGGACGGCTTCAAGCTCGCCGAGCTCGACCTGGAGCAGCGCCGCGAGGGCGACGTGCTCGGGGCGACCCAGTCCGGCCGGCGCTCGCACCTGCGGCTGCTGTCGCTGCTGCGCGACACCGACCTGATCCGCGACGCCCGCGCCGAGGCGATCGCGCTGGTGGAGGAGGATCCGGAGCTGGCCCGTCATCCGGCGCTGGCCGCCTCGGTGGCCGCCCTGGTCGACGCCGAACGCGCGGAATACCTGGAAAAGGGCTGACCGGCCGGGGCTTCCCTGCTGGCCGTGGCTCCCTGCCCGCCGCAGGTTCCTGCCTGGGACGGCTGCCTGTCTGGGCCGGTTACCCGACTGGCGGGTGCCAGGCCGATGATCGACTCCATGTCGGCGACATGGCGGTATCCGGGCCCTGCTGATACCGCCATGTCGCCGACATGACAGCTCGGTCCCCGGTGGCGGGCTCAGGCCGCGCCGGGTCCGTTGCGGGCCCGCCGGGGCGGACCGTGCCTGCGTGTACGCCCGCGCCAAGATCGTGCTGAAACACGGATCGAGTGGCGTCCGAGCGGGGCGCGATGCCACTCGATCCGCGATCGAGCGCGATCTACCCGTTGGGCGCTGGGCGTGCGGGGCGAGACATCCGCCGCGACGCACCCCGCCCCCCGCCGCGAGGCACCCACCCCCGCGAGGCACCCACCCCCGCCACCCCAGACGCGAGGCACCAGAGAGCAGACACACGGCGAGGGCGCGTCGACCGGGGTGGTCGACGCGCCCTCGCCGGTGCGTCAGATCAGTTCAGCTCAGGCGGTGAAGCGGATCCGGCGACGCCGGGCCAGCACGAAGAGCACCGCGCCGACCGCGAGCAGGGCCGCCGCGCCGGCGGCGATGCCGCCGGCCGCCGCGCCGGTCACCGGGAGGCCACCCTCCTGGTCGCCACCGCCGGAGCCGCCCTCCTCGCCGCCCTCGCCGTCCTCGCAGTCCTTCGGCTGCTCCCACTTGATCGCCTCGCCGGAGGCGAGGTCACCGGTGACGGTCACGGTCAGGCCGGGGCTGGCCGGGAAGGTGACGGTGACGTCGCGGCCGGGCTCGACCGTGACGGTCTTCGGCTCGCCGGTGCTCGGGGTGAAGGTCGAGGTGAGGGTCGCGCCGTTCTCCGGGTTCGCGATCCGGAAGATCATCTCGTCGCAGGTCGACTCGTAGCCGCCGTCGGGCTCGCCGACCTCGGGCTCCTGGCAGTCCTCGGGCTTGGCCCAGCCGCCGGTGAAGTCCTCCATGCCGGGGGCGGTGACCTTGAGCTCCTGCGCCTGGCCGGGGTTCAGCTTGCGGGTCTCGATCTTGCGCATCGGCACGGAGACGGTCTCGGTGTAGCCGCCGCTGCCGGTGATGGTGAACGCCGCCGCCGCGTTGCCGCTGCGGTTGACCAGGGTCAGCTCGACGTTGCCCTCGCAGTCGGACTGCGCGATGACCTCGGGGACCGGGCTGCACGTCTCGGAGCCGCCGTTGTACCAGGCCTGCGGGCCCTTCGACTGGGAACCGATGCCCTTGGGGCTGCCGACCTTGCGGTTGTTGTACCGCGGGCCGGTCTCGGTGAGCGGGTCGATGATCTCGTCACCGAAGACGAAGTCGACCTGGGTGTAGCACTGGGGGACCTCGACCTTGAAGTCGAGGGTCGCCACGCCCAGCTCGCCCGCGCCGACGCCGGTGAACTTCTTGACCGACTTGTCGAGCACGTACTGGGGGAAGGCGATCTTCGCCGACGGGGCGACGTACGAGACCAGCGCGAGGGCCTGCTCCTCGCCCTCGCAGAGCGGGCCGTTGACCAGCGTGATGCTGGCCTCGCCGCGCTTGCCCTTGAAGGTGTGCGTGTAGCGGGCGTCGGCCGCGCTGACGCAGGCCGGTCCCTCGTTGGCGGGCGAGGTCGCCGCGGCGGTCGGGGTGGGCGACGCCGTGGCGGTCGGCGAGGGGCTGGTCGCCAGGGCCGGCGACGAGACCGCGAACGCCGTGGCGAGGCCGGCCAGGGCGGCGGCGGCCACGACGAGCGGTCGCCGTGGCGACAGCTTGGGACGGATCACGCGTACTCCCGGGGTGAAGAAACGTCAGGGTGCGGCGCGGGCAACGGCGGTCAGCGGTCGCGGCCGGGTCAGGCGCGCCCGCGACGACGCCTCCCGGCGCCGGTGGGCCGGCGGAGCGCAGCCGGCACCCGGCAGACCCTAGCGAGAACGCGCCGACCGTTACAGCGCTCAGATAGCCCTAAGGGTGATGTTATGAACTTGAGATCATTGATATACGTAACGTGTTCGCGTGGGGACGCCGGCGGCACGCACGGTGCCGCCCGCCCCGGTGCCGGCGTCGCGTAGCGTCGGGGCATGAGCAGGAGCAGTCGGTGACCCGGATCGTCGCCGGGGCGCTCGGCGGCCGGCGCATCGCCGCGCCGCCCGGCGCCGGCACCCGGCCCACCTCCGACCGCGTCCGGGAGGCGCTGTTCAGCGCCGTGCAGGCCGAGGTCGACCTGGCCGGGGCGCGCTTCGCCGACCTGTACGCCGGGTCGGGCGCCGTCGGCCTGGAGGCGCTGTCCCGGGGGGCGGCGCACGTGCTGCTGGTCGAGTCCGACCCGCGCGCCGCCCGCGTGGTGCGGGAGAACATCGCCACGCTGCGGGCCGCCCCGGCCGCCCGGCTCGTCACCGGCAGGGTCGCCACGGTGCTGGCCGCCGGCCCGGACGGCGGGCCGTACGACGTGGTCTTCGCCGACCCCCCGTACGCCGTGCCCGATGCCGACGTCACCGCGATGCTGGCCGCTCTGGTCGACGGCGGCTGGCTGGCGGCGGACGCCCTCGTGGTGGTCGAGCGCTCCAGCCGGACCGGGCCGGTCGGCTGGGTGGAGGGCGTCACTGCCGAGCGCAGCCGCCGTTACGGCGAGACCACCCTTTGGTACGGTCGCCGATCATGAGACGTGCGGTGTGTCCCGGCTCGTTCGACCCGGTCACCAATGGACACCTCGACATCATCGGGCGGGCCGCCCGGCTCTTCGACGAGGTGATCGTCGGCGTGCTGATCAACCAGTCGAAGAGTGGCCTGTTCACCGTCGAGGAGCGGATCGAGATGCTCCGCGAGGTCACCTCCTCCTACGAGAACGTGCGGGTCGCGTCCTTCCGCGGTCTGCTTGTCGACTTCTGCCGCGCCCAGCGGGCCAGCGTCCTGATCAAGGGTCTGCGGGCGGTCAGCGACTTCGACTACGAGCTCCAGATGGCCCAGATGAACATCGGCCTGGCCGGCGTCGAGACGCTGTTCATGCCGACGAACCCGCTCTACTCCTTCCTCTCCTCCAGTCTGGTCAAGGACGTGGCCAAGTGGGGCGGCGACGTCTCCGCCCACGTGCCCGACCTGGTCCGCGAGGCCCTCCAGGTCCGGCTCGGCCCGCCGCCGCGTTCCTGACCTGCGGCGGTGGTCCTTCGCCCGGCCGCGCGGCGGGCCGGCCTGACCGGCGGTGGTCCTTCGCCCGGGCCGGGTCGCCCGGCCGCGCGGCCAGGCGACCCGGCGGCGGGCCGACGCCCCCGACCGGCGGGTCCGGCCGGCCGGCCCGGCCGTGCACGACGCTCTGACCGGCCGCGACACGACGCGCCGGGCGGGGTGGATCGGCGGGCGGTGGCCGGGGCGCGACATGATGGTTCGAGCGGGAACCCGGCCGTAGCCCGCATCATGTAGGTCGGCCGACGAACGACAGGAGTGAGGTACCGGTGGACCCGCTCGACCGCATCGACGAACTGATCGCCATGGTGGAGCAGGCCCGCTCCGTCCCGATGTCGCGGAACAACTGCATGGTCGACCGGGGTGAGATGATCGCCGCGCTCGACGAACTGCGCGCCGGCCTCCCCGCCGACCTGCGCCGGGCGGCGGCCCTGCTGGAGGAGCGGGACAAGATCATGGATGCCGGCAAGCGGGAGGCCGACCGGATCATCAGCGAGGGTGAGGCGGAACACGCCCGCCTGGTGTCGGTGAACGAGATCACGGTCTCCGCCGAGCACGAGGGCGCCCGGATCATCGCCGAGGCCCGGGCCGAGGCGCAGCGGCTGCGCGAGGAGGTCGACGACTACGTCGACACCGCGCTGGCCAACTTCGAGCAGTTCCTCACCCGGGCGCTGGCCTCCATCGAGCGTGGCCGGGACAAGATGCACGCGCTGCGCGAGATCGGCACCTTCGGTGGGGACGAGGCCGACCGCCCGCTACCCTTCTGAGCGGCACCTCAGCAGCCGACAGGCGGGGCGGGCGTCGCCCCCGGTTCGACGGTGCGGGGGCCGCCCAGGTAACCTTTTTTGTCGGCCTCTCACTGGCCGGAGTCTGACTATGCCCAAACACTCGCCTTCATCACTCAACCCCAAGGCGCCGCTGGTCCTCGACACGAGGGACCTGCCGCGTCGCCCTGGCGCGTTGCGTACGCTCCGGCGGGTCGTACCGGCACCGAAGGACCTCGGCGTGGAGTTGATCGGCGTGCCGGAGGGCGCGGACCTCGACCTCGACCTGAGGCTGGAGTCGGTGTCCGAGGGGGTGCTCGTCTCCGGGACCGTCAGCGGTCGCGTCAAGGGCGAGTGCGGGCGTTGCCTGCGTGAGATCGACGACTCGGTGGCCGTGCCCGTCCAGGAGCTGTACGCGTACGAGAACAGCACCACGGACGCCACGACCGACGAGGACGAGGTGGGCCGGATGCAGGACGATCTGATCGACCTGGAGCCGGCGCTGCGGGACGCGGTGGTGCTCATGCTGCCGACCAACCCGCTCTGCCGGGAGGACTGCCCAGGGTTGTGCCCCGAGTGCGGGGTGCACTGGGACGATCTGCCGGCCGACCACAGTCACGAGCAGATCGACCCGCGTTGGGCGGGCCTGTCGCAACTGAACCGTACAGAGGAGTAGGAACCGTGGCCGTCCCGAAGCGCAAGATGTCGCGCAGCAACACCCGGTCCCGCCGGGCGAACTGGAAGGCGACCGTGGTGGCGACCACCGCCTGCCCGCAGTGCAAGTCCCCGAAGCTGCCGCACGCCGCGTGCTCCGTCTGTGGCACGTACAACGGCCGCCAGGTTCTCGAGGTCTGACCTGGACGCCGAGTGACGCCCCCGACCCCCGGTCGGGTGGCGCGCGCATCCTGGCGATCGCCCGGTGCCCCGGCTCCCGCCGTCGCCGGCCGGCCCGTTCCGGCCGGTGTCCCGCTGGAGCCGGGCACCGCGCGGATCGCCGTTGACCTCCTCGGCGGGGACGACGCTCCCGCCGTCGTGGTTGACGGCGCTCTGCTTGCCATGCGCGCCGACCCGGACCTGCACCTCCTGCTCGTCGGCCCCGCCGAGGTCGCCGACGAGCTGATCGGTGCCCTCGACCCGGCGCAACGCGCCCGGGTCACGGTCCGGCCGGTGCGTGCCGCCGTCGGCATGGCCGAGAACCCGGTCGCCGCCCGCGCCGACAGCACCGTACGCACGGCCGCCACCGCCGTCCGCGACGGCCTCGCCGACGCGATGGTCTCCGCCGGCTCCACCGGCGCGACCGTCACCGCGGCGGCGCTCGGCCTGGGCCGCTGGCCGCACGTGCGCCGGCCGGCCCTGGTCGCGACCCTGCCGGCGGTCGCCGGACCGGTGGTGCTGCTCGACGTCGGCGGCTCCCTGGAGCCCGGCCCCGCCACCCTCGCGCGGCACGCCGTGCTCGGCGCGGCCTACGCGGCCGTCGCGCACGGCGTGGTCGAGCCGCGCGTCGGGCTGCTGTCGGTGGGCACCGAGGCGGGCAAGGGGGACCGGCTGCGCCGCAGCGCCGACCCGACGCTCGCCGCCGCGCCGCTGCCCTGCGCCGCGCGCTACGTGGGCCTCGTCGAGGGCTACGACATCGCCTCCGGCCTGCGCGCCGACGTGGTGGTCACCGACGGGTTCACCGGCAACGTGCTGCTGAAGGCGATCGAGGGCGCGTACGCGATGGCCGGCGGGCCCCCGCCCGGCGGCGGCGCCCCCCGGGCCGCCGCCCTGCTCGGGGTGGCCGGCACGGTGGTGGTCTGCCACGGCGCGGCCCGGGGCGAGGACGTCGCCTCCGGCATCGCCCTGGCCGCCCACCTGTGGCGTCGCCGGGCCACCGACACCGTCTCCGTCCTGCTCGGCGTCCCCGGTGGCGTCGGCCCGGCCGCCGGGATGGCCCTGGAGAGCTCCGCGCAGTCCGGTGACCACACCGAGCGCACCACCGACACCGAGGTGAGCCTGTGACCGCCCGTACCGTCCCGACCGGCCGCGTCGACGCGCCGGCACCGGCGGGCGCGCCCGGCGCGCGCCGTCCGGTCGTGAACCGAGAGGTAACCGCATCATGACCATCGACAGGCGGCGGCGTGCGCCGATCGGTCACCTGGAGACCGCGTTCGGGGTCTCGCTGGACCCGGAGCTGCTGGAGCGGGCGCTGACCCACCGCTCGTACGCGTACGAGAACGGCGGTCTGCCCACCAACGAGCGGCTGGAGTTCCTCGGCGACTCGGTCCTCGGGGTGGTGATCACGACCGCGCTGTTCCACAACCACCCCGACCTGCCGGAGGGCCAGCTCGCCAAGCTGCGGGCGAGTGTGGTCAACATGCGGGCGCTCGCGGACGTGGCGCGGGGCCTGGGCCCGGACGGGCTCGGCGCGTACCTGCTGCTGGGCAAGGGCGAGGAGAGCACCGGCGGCCGGGACAAGGCGAGCATCCTCGCCGACACCCTGGAGGCCCTGCTCGGCGCGATCTACCTCCAGTACGGCCTGGACACCGCCGCGATCGTGATCCACCGGCTGTTCGACCCGCTGATGGCCGAGTCGGCCGGGCGGGGCGCGGCGCTGGACTGGAAGACGAGCCTCCAGGAGCTGACGGCGGCCCTCGGGCTGGGCGTGCCCGAATACCGCATCGAGGGCACCGGGCCGGACCACCTCAAGACGTTCACCGCCTGGGTGGTGGTCGCCGGCAACCGGTACGGCGGGGCGGAGGGGCGCAGCAAGAAGGAGGCCGAGCAGCGGGCCGCCGAGTCGGCCTGGCGGGAGCTGACCGCCCAGGCCGAGCGGGAGCAGGCCGAGGCGGCACGACGGGAGCGGGCCGAGCAGGCCGAGCGGGAGCGCGCCGCCGCCGGGGCCGCGGACGGGCCCGTCGAGCCGGGCGCGGTCAACGGGACGGACGTCGTGGGCGTGGCCGGCGAGGTCGACCCGCCGGGTGTCGCGGGCGCGTCGGCGCTGGTCGCTGCCGACGGCGAGCCTGCGAACGCCTCGACCGGCGAGCACACGGACGCCCCAGCGGCCGGCGAGGCGAACCGTGCCTGAGCTGCCCGAGGTCGAGACCGTCCGGCAGGGCCTGGCCCAGTGGGTCACCGGCCGCCGGATCGTCGGCGTCGAGGTGCGCCATCCCCGGGCGGTGCGCCGGCACCTGGCCGGGCCGGCGCACTTCGCCGACGTGCTCGCCGGGCGGACGGTGCTCGACGTGCGGCGGCGCGGCAAGTACCTGTGGCTGCCGCTGGACAGCGGCGACGCGATCGTCGGCCACCTCGGCATGTCCGGTCAGCTCCTGCTCCAGCCGGCGACGGCGGCCGACGAGCTGCACCTGCGGGTCCGGTTCCGGTTCGCCGACGACGGCCCCGAGCTGCGCTTCGTGGACCAGCGCACGTTCGGCGGGCTGGCGGTCTCTGCCGGCGGGGCCGAGCTGCCGCCCGAGATCGCGCACATCGCCCGGGACCCGATGGACCCGGATTTCTCCGACAGCGCCTTCGTCGCCGCCCTGCGCCGGCGGCGCACGGAGGTGAAGCGGGCGCTGCTCGACCAGACCCTCGTCTCCGGGGTCGGCAACATCTACGCCGACGAGGCGCTGTGGCGGGCGAAGCTGCACGGGGCCCGGCCGACCGACCAGCTCACCGCGCCTGTCGCACAGCGGCTGCTCGGCCACGTCCGGGACGTCCTCGGCGAGGCGATCTCCGAGGGCGGCACCAGCTTCGACGCCCTCTACGTCAACGTCAACGGCGAGAGCGGCTACTTCGACCGGGCGCTCAACGCGTACGGGCGGGAGGGCGAGCCGTGCCGGCGGTGCGGCGCGCCGCTGCGCCGGGAGGCGTTCATGAACCGCTCCTCGTACAGCTGCCCCCGCTGCCAGCCCCGGCCCCGGGCGGCGCTGCGGGGCTGACCCGCCGCGCGGTCGCCCGCCCGCCGGCCGGGCCCCGCTCAGTCGCCGCGGGTCCCGTTGCGCCCGGGGGCCGGCGGGGCGTCCGGGCAGGCGTCCCGCCACGCGTCCAGCGCGCGCCGCTTCTGGATGGAGGCGAAGCCGTACCCGAGGGTGGTCACGCAGAACTCGTCGGGGTCGCCCGCGTACTCGACGTGGAACACCGGCTTGCCGGCGTCGGCGAACGGCAGCAGCTTGGCGCACTGGCGCAGCCGGACGCACTCCTCGTTGACGGCGAAGTCGAAGTCCGGCGCGAGCGCGGTCACCTGCGGCACGTCCCCGAGCAGGCCGGGGGACAGCTCCAGCGAGCGGGCCAGGGCGGCGACCCGCCGGTTGAACCGCAACTGGTCGTCGAAGTCCAGGTCGAAGCCGGTCGGGTGGGCGTAGCCGTCGGCGTCGGCGAGGGCGACCGCCCCGAAGCCCTTGCCCCGGCACAGCCGGAGCCGGTCGGCCAGGATCGGCTCCAGCACGTCCCACCGCCGCACGTCCACCCACCGGGTGCCGGGCGACCGGCCGGCCGCGCCGCCGACGTCCGCCGGGTACCGGTCGGCGTCCGGGTCGGTCCGCGCGTACGCGCCGACGCCGACCTGGCAGACCAGCCGGCGGTCGCGGCCGCGCAGCGCCGCGGTCTCGGCGCTGGTGGTACGCACGGGGTCGAGCAGGAACACGTCCGCCTCGACCGTGGTGTCGAGGGGGCCGGTGAGCTGCCACTGCCAGCGCCAGTGCCGGGCCTGGCCGGGCGGCCACGGGGTCGGCGCGCCCGGCGGCGTCACCACGGCCCGGCAGCCGTACGTCGTCGTCACCAGCGTCAGCGCGAGGAGCAGGCGCAGCAGTCGGCGCGGCGCGCGCCCGACGCCGGACGGCGGCGGCCCGATCCGCATCGGCAGCTCCGCAGGTCGCGGGGCGGCGTCCGGCCGCCCGGAGACGGGTGCGTCCACCGGCCGCCCGCGGCGCACCGGCCGTCGGGCCGTCCCGCGACGGACCTGCCGCCCCGGGCACCGCGCCCGGCGCGCCTCACCCGGTCAACGAGCGGGGCCCCCGGGACGACTCGCCTCTCCCCGTCCCGGGGGCCCCGCCCGGCCCGGGTCAGCGCGGGGTGCCGAAGTCCTGCGTCCAGTAGGGCCCGTTGCTGTTGGCGATGCCGACGCCGATCTCGGTGAAGGAGCAGTTCAGGATGTTGGCCCGGTGCCCCGGGCTGTTCATCCAGGCGTCCATCACCGCGGCCGGGGTCTGCTGGTTCCACGCGACGTTCTCGCCGTACGCGCGCCAGGCGTAGCCGGCCCGGTCGAGCCGCTCGCCGACGTCGCTGCCGTCGCTGCCGTCGTGCGTCATCTTCCGGTGGTCGGCCTGGTCCTGGCTGTGCGCCTGGGCCGCCGCCATGAGCTTGTCGTCGATCTTCAGCGCGCCGCACCCGGCCTCGGCCCGCTCCGCGTTGACCAGGTCGACGATCTCCTTCGCCTGCGCGCTCACGCCGGGCGCGGCGGCGACCCGGGGCGTGGCCGGGGCGCTGCTGCGCTGGTTGCTCCGCGACGCGGCGGTGCTCCGGCTCAGCTTCGGGGTCGGCTTGGCCGTCCGGCTCGGCGAGGGCGACGGGCTGGCGCTGGTCGGCGAGGCGCTCGGCGAGGGCGACGCCGACGGGCTGGCCGAGGTGGCGACGGTCGGGTCGGCGGGCGCGACGACCGGGGCGTCGGCCGCGGCCGGGTCGGTCCGTGGGGTGTCCCCGCCGGGCAGCACGAGGGCGGCGACGCCGAGGCTCACCACCAGGGTGGCCGCCGCGGCGGCGCCGCCGATCAGCAGCGGGCGGGAAAGCCGCCGGGCGGGCCGGTGCCGTCCCTCGCCGCCGCCCGCAGCGGTGCCGGGGCGGCGCGCGGCGGCGGGGTGGGCCGGCACCGCGGCGGCCGGCGTGGCCGCGCCGCCGGTGGGGCCGGGGACGACCGGCAGCGCCCGGGTGTGCTCCGCCGCCGGGGCGGGGCGGTCGGCCGGATACCACTGGTCGGTGGCCCGCTCCGGGGCGTGCCACCGATCGCCCGGTGCCTCCGGCGCGTGCCACTGTCCGCCCGGCCGTTCCGGCGAGTGCCATTGACCGTTCGGCTGTTCCGGGGAGTGCCACCGGGCGGTGGGCTCCTCCGCCCGGGGCCGGTCGGCCGGCGACGCAGGGGGCCCGGAGGTGTGCCGTTGGTCACTCGGCTGGTCCGGTTCGTCCCCGAACAGGTAGGTCGACCGGGGTGCCGGGCGGTCGGTCAGCCAGGCCGGCTCGTCGGCCGGGGGCTCCTGACGCCGCCGCGCGACCTCCGGGTCGTTCGGGTCGGTCCAGCCGTACACGCCTGTCGCCTCCATGGGTCGGTTGCGGGCCGGGGTGACCGTACGGGCGCGCCGCAAGCTGCGGCAACGTGGCTAAGAAAGAGTTAAGACGAAAGCGCTTCACGCGGGGTGAGTTCCGTTGTTCCCGGGCGTACAGTTAACGCGTCCGGACAGAGAGTGTCCGCGCCTTGTGGCAGCCACCGACAAGCGGCCCGGCCGACGTGAAGATGATCTACGGCCTGCGCTAACTTGACGAATGAGGGGTTGTCGGCTCAATATGTAGGTGTCGCCAGTCGCGCCCGTTCGTGCCCAGAATCGCTGGGAATGACAGCCGCGTACGAGTGGGCGCGCGTTGGTCCGGCCTTTCCGGCAGCGCATATCAAGGAGTCAGCATGGCGAAGGCCCTCTACGGCCACGTAGGTGCAGCGCCCGATCGGCGTCTGCTCGACGAGGTCACCCGACTGCGGTCCAGGGTTCAGGCCCTGGAGTTCGAGATCACGCGTCTGCGCGCCGAGAACGATCGGCTCGCGGCGGCTGCGGCGGAGGCGGACGACCTCCTCCGGCTGGCCGAGCCGGCGCTGACCTGATCTTCCGCAGGTCCGACAACTGAATCGCACCACGCAGAAATCGCGCGCCGACACTTAATGTGCCGGCGCGCAGCCATGTCCGGGACATTTCCCCGTACCATTCTCTGATCTTGAATAATTGATCAAGCTCCGCGTCGGCCGGGGCCGTCCGATCCGTACCGGGAAACCCGGTACGCGGCGTCCCGGCCGGTCGTCGACGCCGGCCCGGGGCGGGTCGCGTGCCCGAGCCCCGGCGACACCGGGTTAGTCTGCGGGTTCACCAGGTCCGCGCAGCCCACGACGCTCGGCGGCCACCGGACGAGGATCGAGAAGGTGTATCTCAAGAGCCTGACGGTGAAGGGGTTCAAGTCCTTCGCCTCCGCGACGACGCTGAAGCTGGAGCCCGGGATCACCTGCGTGGTCGGCCCGAACGGCTCCGGCAAGTCCAACGTCGTCGACGCGATCGCCTGGGTGCTCGGCGAGCAGGGCGCCAAGGCGCTGCGCGGCGGCAAGATGGAGGACGTCATCTTCGCCGGCACCGCCGGGCGGGCCCCGCTGGGCCGGGCCGAGGTCACCCTCACCATCGACAACACCGACGGCGCGCTGCCCATCGAGTACACAGAGGTCTCCATCACCCGCCGGATGTTCCGCTCCGGCGAGAGCGAGTACGAGATCAACGGCGACTCCTGCCGCCTGCTGGACATCCAGGAGCTGCTGTCGGACTCCGGCATCGGCCGGGAGATGCACATCATCGTCGGCCAGGGCCGTCTCGACGGGATGCTGCACGCCAAGCCGGAGGACCGGCGGGCGTTCATCGAGGAGGCGGCCGGCGTCCTCAAGCACCGCAAGCGCAAGGAGAAGGCGCTGCGGAAGCTCGACGCGATGCAGACCAACCTCAACCGCCTGACCGACCTCACCGCCGAGCTGCGTCGCCAGCTCAAGCCGCTGGGCCGGCAGGCCGAGGTGGCCCGCCGTGCCGCCGCGATCCAGGCCAACCTGCGCGACGCCCGGCTGCGGCTGCTCGCCGACGACCTGCACACCCTGCGCGCCACCCTGGACCGGGAGATCGCCGACGAGAGCGCCGCGCGGGAGCGCCGCCGGGAGGTCGAGGCGGAGCACACCGAGGTGCAGGGCCGGCTCGGCGAGCTGGAGGCGGCCCTCGCCTCCGACGCGCCGCTGCTCGCCGCCGCCCAGGACACCTGGTACAAGCTGTCCGCGCTCTCCGAGCGGTTCCGCTCCGTCGAGCAGCTCGCCCGCGAGCGGCGGCGCCACCTTACCGCCACGCCCGACGACGAGCGCCCCGGCCGCGACCCCGACCAGCTGGACGCCGAGGCGGAGCGGGTCCGCGAGCAGGAGGAGGAGCTGCGCGGCGCGCTCACCGACGACCAGATCCGCCTCGCCGAGGCCGTCGAGCAGCGGCAGGAGCTGGAACGGCAGCTCGCCGCCGCCGAACGGGAGCTGGTCGCCGCCGCGAAGGCGATCGCCGACCGGCGCGAGGGGCTGGCCCGGCTCACCGGCCAGGTCAACTCCGCCCGCGCCCGCACCACCAGCGCGGGAGAGGAGATCGAGCGGCTCGCCGCCGCCCACGCCGACGCCCTGGCCCGCGCCGAGCAGGCGCAGGCCGACCTGGACGCGGTCGCCGAGCAGTCCACCGAGGCCGACCGGGACAACGCCGACCTCGACGACCGGCACGCCGAGGCCGTCGCCGCCCAGGAGCGGGCGCAGGCTGCCGCGCGGTCCCTCGCCGACGCGGAACGGGCCGCCGAGAAGGAGGCCGCCACCCAGAAGGCCCGCGAGGAGGCGCTCGCCATCGGCCTGCGCCGCAAGGACGGCGCGGGCGCGCTGCTGGCCCGCGCCGGCGAGGTGCCCGGCCTGCTCGGCAGCCTCGCCGGGCTGCTCACCGTCGCCCCCGGCCACTCCGCCGCGCTCGCCGCCGCGCTGGGCGGGCTCGCCGACGCGGTCGCGGTCACCGGCGTCGACGAGGCCGTCGAGGCGATGCGGCTGCTCAAGATCTCCGACGCCGGCCGCGCCGGCCTGCTCGTCGGCAGCCCCGCCGGGCCGGGCATGACCGGCGGCCCCGACGCCCTGCGCCCGAAGCTGCCCGCGCACGCCCGCTGGGCCCCCGACCTGGTCGCGTGCTCCGCCGAGCTGCGCCCCGCCGTGCACCGGGCGCTGCGCGACGTGGCCGTCGTCGACGACCTCGCCGCCGCCGCCGAGCTGGTCGCCGACAACCCGGAGCTGCGCGCGGTCACCCCCGACGGCGACGTCGTCGGGGCGTACGCGGCGGCCGGCGGGTCGGCGAAGGCACCCAGCTTCATCGAGGTGCAGGCCGCCGTCGAGGAGGCCCGGGGCAACCGCCTCGCCGCCGAGCGCAGCGCCGCCGAGCTGCGTGAGCAACTCGTCGAGGCGCGCGCCGAGGTCGCCGCCGCCAAGGAGGCCGTGCAGCACGCCGCCGCCGCGAAACGGGAGGCCGAGAGCCACCGCAACGCCGCCGCCCGCCGCCTCGCCGAGCTGGGCGCCGCCGCCCGCTCGGCGAAGGCGGAGACCGACCGGCTCGGCGAGTCCCGCGCCCGCGCCGAGGCGGCCCGGCAACGCGACCTCGCCGCCCTGGCCGAGCTGGAGGAGCGGCTGCGGCTGGCCGAGGCCACCCCGATCGACGCCGAGCCGTCCACGGACGAACGCGACCAGCTCGCCGCGATGGTGCCGCAGGCCCGGCAGAACGAGATGGAGGTCCGGCTCGCCGTGCGTACCGCCGAGGAGCGCGTCTCCTCGATCGCCGGCCGGGCCGACTCGCTGCGCCGGCAGGCCGCCGCCGAACGGGCCGCGCGGGAACGCGCGGCGGCCCGGCGCGCGGCCCGTGCCCGGGGCGCGACCATCGCCCGCGCGGTGGCCGGCGGCGCCCGCGAGGCGCTGGCCCGGCTCGCCGTGTCGATCGCGCGGGCCGAGGAGCACCGCGACGCCGTGGCGCGCGAACGGGCCGCCCGCGAGGCCGAACTGTCCGAGGTACGCGGCGCGGCGAAGCGCCTCGGCGCGGAGCTGGAGCGGCTGACCAGCCAGGTGCACCGCGACGAGGTGGCCCGCGCCGAGCAGCGGCTGCGCATCGAGCAGCTGGAGGCCAAGGCCGCCGAGGACTTCGGCCTCGACGTGGAGACGCTGCTCGCCGAGTACGGCCCGACGCAGCCCGTACCTCCGACCCAGGCCGACGTGGCCGCGGCCGAGCGGGACGGGTCGCCGGTGCCCGAGCCGGTCCGCTACGAGCGGCCGGTGCAGGAGAAGCGGGCCGCGAAGGCGGAACGCGAGCTGGCCCTGCTCGGCAAGGTCAACCCCCTGGCGCTGGAGGAGTTCGCCGCGCTGGAGGAGCGCTACAAGTTCCTCTCCGAGCAACTGGAGGACCTCAAGGCCACCCGCCGGGACCTGCTGACCGTGGTGAAGGACGTTGACGACCGCATCCTGGAGGTCTTCGCCAGCGCGTTCGCCGACACCGCGCGGGAGTTCGAGCAGGTCTTCACGGTGCTCTTCCCCGGCGGCGAGGGGCGGCTGATCCTCACCGACCCCGAGGACCTGCTCACCACCGGCGTGGAGGTGGAGGCCCGGCCGCCCGGCAAGAGGATCAAGCGGCTGTCCCTGCTCTCCGGCGGCGAGCGCTCGCTGACCGCCGTGGCGATGCTGGTGGCGATCTTCCGGGCCCGGCCCAGCCCGTTCTACATCATGGACGAGGTCGAGGCGGCCCTCGACGACGTCAACCTGGGCAGGTTGATCACGCTGCTGGCACAGTTGCGGGAGAAGAGTCAGCTGATCGTCATCACCCACCAGAAGCGGACGATGGAGATCGCCGACGCCCTCTACGGGGTGACCATGCGCAGCGGCGTCACCCAGGTGATCAGCCAGCGGCTCAACCGGGCCGAGGGCGAGCAGAGGCCGCCCGCCCGCGTCGCCGCCGACGGCGGCACCGTGCGGGACGGCGACGACGACCAGCGGCACGGCCGCGGCGAGGAGAAACAGTAGTGGCTCGGGAACGCGCGACGGCGCTCCTGGTGGATCTCGACGGGGTGCTGCGGCGCTGGGACCCGGCGGTCGCCGCCGGCGTGGAACGGGAGTACGGCCTCGACGACGGGGTGCTCGCCGAGATCGCGATGCACTGGGGACGGCTCCAGCCGGTGCTGACCGGCCAGGTCAGCCACGCCGACTGGGTGGCCAGCGTCGCCGACGCGCTGGCCGACTCGGCCGGCGGCCCGCAGCGCGCCCGCGCCGCCGTCGAGCAGTGGCAGCGCTACCGGGGCGAGGTCGACCCCGAGGTGCTGGCGTTCGTGCGCGAGGTGCGGGCGGCCGGCGTACGGGTCGGGCTGGGCACCAACGGCACCGACCTGCTCGACACCGACCTCGCCGCGCTGGGCCTGACCGACGAGCTGGACGTGGTGGTCAACTCCTCCGTCGTCGGGGTGCACAAGCCGGCGAAGGAGTACTTCCAGGCGGCCTGCGCGGCGCTGGAGACCCCGCCGGCCCGGGTGCTGTTCGTCGACGACGAGGACTGGGCGATCCGGGGCGCGCGGGCGGCCGGGCTCTCGGCGTACCGGTGGGACGGGCCGTCGGGGCTGCGCTACCTGCGGGCGGCCCTGGCGTACTGAGCGGTCGTTGCCGGGGCCGGCGGGCTGCCGGCCCCGGGTTCCGTCACTCGCCGGTGACGCCGTCGATGCGTTCCCGGATCAGGTCGGCGTGGCCGTTGTGCCGGGCGTACTCCTCGATCATGTGCAGGTAGACCCAGCGCAGGCTGAACGTGCGCTTCTTGGGCCCGGCCTCGGTGAACGTCTCGTCGAGGGAGCGGCCCGCCGCGGCGGCGCGGGCGAGGTCGACCTCCCGGTGGTAGGTGGTGAGGTCGGCCTCGGCGTCGGCGGTGCTGACGTCGTGGTCGGCGTCGGGGTTCTCCGGCGTGAAGTACGGGTAGTCGACGCGCTGCCCGGCGAAGCACTCCCGGAACCACCACGCCTCCACCTCGGCCAGGTGCCGCACCAAGCCGAGCAGGCTCAGCCCGGACGGCTCGACGCTGGGCGTGCGCAACTGCTCGGCGGTCAGCCCGGCGCACTTGAGCAGCAGGGTCTGCCGGTGGTAGTCCAGCCAGCCGTCGAGCATGGTGCGCTCGTCGCCGACGAACGGTGCGTCGCTGCGGGTGGTCTGCGGTGCTCTCCAGGTCATCCGCCCATCCTGGCCGGCACCCCCGACACCGGGCCACCGCATTGCGCACCGGCCGCCTGCCGCCTGCTGCCGGCCGCCCGCCGCCTGCCGCCCGCCGCAGCGCGGGGTGTTAGGAAGGGGCCCTTCCTATGCAGAAAGCGTTAACAGGGGGCCCTTCCTTGCACCTCAGTCGAGGGCGTCGTTGAAGCGGCGCAGCAGGCGGCCGAAGTCCGCCACGTCCCGTCTCGACCAGCTCTCCACTATGCGCCGGAACAGCGCGAGCCGGGTCGCCCGGGCGGCGTCGAACCGGCGCTGCCCCTCCTCGGTCAGGGTGAGCCGCCACGCCCGCCGGTCCTCCGGATCGGCCTCCCGGCGCACCAGTCCGAGCGCCTCCAGGCCGTTGATCTGCCGGCTCAGCGTCCCCTTGCTGATCCCGAGTCGGGCGGCCAGGTCGGTCAGCCGGGTCGCGTCCGAGCGGCGCAGCCACAGCAGCAGGCCGTACGCGTTCTGGTCGAGGTTGGGGTGCACCTCCTGGGCGACCTCGAAGGAGAGCGAGCGTCCCCGGCGCAGCAGCGCGGTCAACTCGTGCTCGACGAACCGCAGGGTCTCCGGGGAATGATCGTCCACGCCGTAAGGGTACGGGTGTGACGAGCTCAGCCCCCGGAGGCGAGCCGCCTTCGGAAAACCGTGCGCAGGTGCCCGTCGCCGGTGGTGCCCTCGATCGTCACATCGGCCGTGCGGCCGGCGTGGGCGAGGGTCGCCACGGCGTTGCCGAAGTAGGGACCGGCCAGCTTGCGCCAGCGCACGCTCGGGCGGCGCACCCCGGCGCTGCGGGCCAGCGCGCGGGCCGCCCCGGCCGGCCCCGGCGCCCAGCCCAGCCGCATCAGCGGACGCATCGCTGCCGGCACCTGGTTGTGGATCGGCGAGCAGGTGAGCTGGTGCACGGGGGTGTGCACCCCCGGGTCGGCGAACCGGGCCCGGGCCACGTACGAGTGGTGCACGTCGCCCGACAGCACGCTGATCGACGCCGGCGGTGGGTACGCCGGCCCCGCGCCGACCCGGTCGCCGGTGTGCCCGGCCGGGCCGCTGCCCAGCCGCGCGAAGAGCGCGCCGAGGGCGTCGAAGGAACGCCGGAACGCCGCCCAGTGCTCCAGGTCGAGCGCCCGGCGCAGCCGCTCGGCGGAGCCGGCCACCCAGCGGTGCCGGGAGTCGGCGAGCTTCTCGTTCCACGCCTCGACGTGGTGGATGCCGGGCGGCAGCAGCCAGGGCAGCGACGCGCCGACGACGAGGTGGTCGTAGACGCCGTGCGCGCGGTCGAGGAACCAGGACCACTCGCCGGGCGGCAGCATCGCCCGGTTGCCCCGCTCCAGCACCCGGCTGCACCGGTTGTCCAGCATCACCAGCCGGGTGCGCCCCAGGTCCAGGGCGTAGCTCCATTGGTATTGCACCGCGCGCCAGCGTTCGGTGTCGTGCGCCTCGTCGGCCTCCTTGTCGACCCGGGCGCCGAACTCGCGCAGCACCTCGGTGGCGTCCGACGCGGCGGCGGTGACCTTCCGGTAGACGGGGTCGGCGGCGATCTCGTCGGGGGCGAGGTTGCCGAGGTGCTGGTAGACCCAGTAGGAGGCCAGCCCGCTGCCGATCCGCTCGGCCCACCAGGGCTGGGCGCGCATGTCGTCGCGCCACGCCGCGGAGGTGTTCCAGTCGTCGATCACCTCGTGGTCGTCGAAGATCATCACGCTGGGCACGGTGGAGAACAGCCAGCGGATCTCCGGGTCGCGCCACGACTCCAGGTAGAGCTTGGTGTACTCGTCGAAGCTGACCACCTGCGTCGCCGGGGCGCCCTCCGGCCGCCGGCGACGCCGCTTGAGCAGCCGCCGCACGGTCGGCGAGGTCTCGTCGGCGTAGACCTGGTCGCCGAGCAGCACCAGCAGGTCGGGCTGGGCGTCGGCCCGGCCCGGGTCGGCCATCAGCCGCCGGGCGTACGCGTCGAGCGCGTCGGGGGGCAGCTTGCGGGCGGTCGAGTGCTGGGTGGTCTCCCGGCAGGAGCCGAAGACCAGGCGCACCGGCTGGTCCCGGTCGTCGGCGGCCCGGGTGCGGATCACGCTGGGCGGGAAGGCGGACCGGGGCTCCGGCCAGGCGACCTCGTCGTCGACCAGCACCTCGTAGGTCGTCGCGCTGTTGGGGGTGAGCCCCTCGACGACGACGAGCGCGTAGTGGTGGTCGTACGCGGAGAAGGTGGTCGCGGTGCCCCCGGCGCCGTCGGCCGTGCGGACCCGGACCGTCGCGGGCGCGCTGGTCTCCACCCAGACGGTGGCCCGCGTGCCGACGACCCGGCGCAGCAGCGGGCCGATGAGCAGGCGGGGTGCCGGCATGGGGAACCTCCAGGAGACGAGACGATCTCATCATTTCTACCCGGTCGGCCGTCGCGCCACCCCTGGCCGTGGCGAGCGTACCCGCAGCTCGCACCCCCGCCGGTAGCGGTGGCTGGGACGCCGTCGCCGGCATCTGACAGGATTTCGGCATGACGGAATACCTCCTCATCGCGCTCGCCCTGCTCGGCGTGCTGATCCTCGGCGGCCTCGGGCTGGTGGTGCCGCGGCTGCGCCGGCGTCCGCAACCGCCGCTGCCGGAGACGGAGGTGGACACCCGCGCCGGGCAGGACCTCGCCGGGCCGCCCGTCGAGGCGCCGGAGGCGGACCTCGCCACGGGGATCCTGGTCGAGCCCCCGCCCGTGGTGGAGGCGCCGCCCGCCGTCGAGGTGCCCGAGCCGACCGCCGGCCGGCTGGTCCGGCTGCGGTCCCGGCTGTCCCGCTCGCAGAACGCCTTCGGCAAGGGCCTGCTCGGCCTGCTCAGCCGGGACCGGCTCGACGAGGACACCTGGGAGGAGATCGAGGACAGCCTGATCACCGCAGACGTCGGCGTCGACTCGACCCGGGAGATCGTCGACCGGCTGCGGGAACGGACCCGGGTGCTCGGCACCCGCACCGTCGACGAGCTGCGCGCCCTGCTCGCCGCCGAGCTGGTCAACGCCCTCGACCCGGCCCTGGACCGGTCGCTGCGCACCGCGCCGTCCGACGGGGTGCCGGCGGTGGTGCTGGTGGTCGGCGTCAACGGGGCCGGCAAGACCACCACCTGCGGCAAGATCGCCCGGGTGCTGGTCGCCGACGGCCGCAGCGTGCTGCTCGGCGCGGCCGACACGTTCCGCGCCGCCGCCGCCGACCAGCTCCAGACGTGGGGCGGCCGGGTCGGCGCGGAGACCGTCCGCGGCCCGGAGGCCGCCGACCCGGCCAGCGTGGCGTTCGACGCGGTGAAGCGCGGCATCGACACCGGCGTCGACACGGTGCTGATCGACACCGCCGGCCGGTTGCAGAACAAGGTCGGCCTGATGGACGAGCTGGGCAAGGTCAAGCGGGTCGTGGAGAAGCACGGGCCGATCGACGAGACCCTGCTGGTGCTCGACGCCACCACCGGCCAGAACGGCCTGGAGCAGGCGCGGGTCTTCACCGAGGTGGTCAACGTGACGGGCGTGGTGCTGACCAAGCTCGACGGCACCGCCAAGGGCGGCATCGTGATCGCCGTCCAGCGCAAGCTCGGCATCCCCGTCAAGCTGGTCGGCCTCGGCGAGGGCAAGGACGACCTCGCCCCGTTCGATCCGGCGCAGTTCGTCGACGCGCTGCTCGGCGTCGAGCCGCTCGCCCGCGACGCGTAACCTCGCAGTGACCAGTGACGATCGCGCCTACGTCGGGTGGCGCGAGGACCGCCACCCCGCGCCGGGCCTCGGGAGACCGTACGTGACTTCGCAGGAGATCCCGCTGCACGGCGGGAACGTCAGCACCGTCGTCCGGGTCGGCGACACCGTCCGGCGCAACGCCGGCCCGTGGACACCGTCCGTGCACGCCCTGCTGCGCCACCTGGAGTACGTCGGGTTCACCGGCGCGCCCCGGGCGCTCGGCATGGACGAGCGCAACCGGGAGGTCCTGTCGTACCTGGAGGGGGAGTGCGGGGAATACCCGCTGGCCCCGCACTGGGTCACCGACGAGGCGCTGGTGACGGTCGCCACCATGCTGCGGATGTTCCACGACGCCCAGTACGGTTTCGCCCCGCCGCCCGGGGCGGTGTGGCGCTCGTTCGGCCCGCCGCCGCCGGACACCGAGGTGATCTGCCACCACGACGCCGCCCCGCACAACGTGATCTGGCGGCCGGACGGCACCCTCGGGCTGATCGACTTCGACCTCGCCTCGCCGGGGGCGCGGATCTACGACGTGGCGTACGCGGCGTGGACCTGGGTGCCGATCTTCTCCGACCGGGACTCGATCACCCTCGGCTGGCGGCACCCGGACCGGCCGCGCCGGCTGCGGCTGTTCGCCGACGCGTACGGGCTGATCCCGCGCGACCGGCACCGGCTGGTGCGCACGATCCGCAAGCGCGTCGTCGACCACGTCGAGGGCATCCGCCGGATGGCCGCCGCGGGTGAGCCGGCGTTCGTCCGGATCGTGCACAAGGGTCACCTTCGCCGCCCGATGCGCGACCTTCGCCTGTTGGACTACGAACGGCACGCATTGGAGTACGCGCTGCGCTGACGTCCCGCCCCGCCCGGCGGCGGTGAGGTTTTCTTCACACGTACGAAACACAGCGTCACGGGCTGGAAATCGCGTGGTGACGCTGAAGGAAACAGGAGACGACCAAGCTTCCGCGCAACCGGCGTACGGGCGACGCTGCCCCGGAAGCCGCGAAGGAGGGAACTTCACCTTTAGGAGGCCAGCGTGCCTGAAGCACCGACGATCGACGGCGGCAACACCGTTTGGCTGCTGGTTTCGACCGCGCTCGTGCTGCTCATGACGCCCGGACTGGCGCTGTTCTACGGCGGGCTCAACCGGGCCAAGGGCGTGCTCAACATGATGATGATGAGCTTCTCCGCCATTGGGCTCATCTCTGTTCTGTGGTGGTTCTACGGTTTCAGCGTCGCCTTCGGGACGGACGTGAACGGCTTCTGGGGCGACCCGGGGGCGTACCTCGGCACCAAGACCTTCCTGGCCGAGACCGACCTGTGGGGCGCCACGGCGGAGAACCCCAGCGGCATCGGGGTCCCGCTCTACGTGTTCATGGCGTTCCAGATGGTCTTCGCGGTGATCACCGTCGCGCTGATCAGCGGCGCGATCTCCGACCGCGCCAAGTTCGGCGGCTGGCTGCTGTTCGCCTTCGGGTGGGCCACGCTGGTCTACTTCCCGGTCGCCCACTGGGTCTGGGGCGGCGGCATCATCGGCGGTGACATCCACGCGCTGGACTTCGCCGGCGGCACCGCCGTGCACATCAACGCCGGTGCGGCGGCCCTGGCCGTGGCGCTGGTGCTCGGCAAGCGGCTCGGCTGGCCCCGCGAGGGCATGAAGCCGCACAACATCCCGCTGGTCGCGCTCGGCGCGGGCCTGCTCTGGTTCGGCTGGTTCGGGTTCAACGCCGGCTCGGAGCTGACCGTCGACTCGGTCGCCGGCCTCGCCTTCATCAACACCCAGCTCGCCACCGCCGCGGCGGTGCTCGGCTGGCTCGCGGTGGAGTGGATCAAGGACAAGAAGCCGACCATGGTCGGTGCGTCCTCCGGCGCGGTCGCCGGCCTGGTCGCCATCACCCCGGCCTGTGGCTTCATCGCCCCGTGGGCCGCGGTCCTGCTCGGCATCGTCGCCGGTGCGGTCTGCGCCCTCGCCATCGCCCTGAAGTACAAGCTCGGCTACGACGACTCCCTCGACGTGGTCGGCGTGCACTTCGTCGGTGGCTGGATCGGCTCGCTCTGGCTCGGCCTGTTCGCCACCAACTCGGTCAACTCCGCGATCACCGACGTGGTCGGCGCCTCCGACGGCCTGTTCTACGGCGGCGGGGTCACCCAGCTCGGCCGCCAGGCCATCGCCGGCCTGATCGTGACCGTCTGGTCCTTCGGGATCGCCTGGCTGCTCGCCTTCGCGATCGAGAAGACGATCGGCTTCCGCCTCAAGCCCGAGGCCGAGGTCGAGGGCATCGACCTCGCCGAGCACGCCGAGAGCGGTTACGACCTCTCCGTGGCCGGTGGCAGCGGCGGCGGCAGCGCGTTCGCGCTCGCCGGGATCGGGACGCCGGCGGGCGCCGGCACCAAGCCGGCCTCGGACGAGTCCGAGCCGGTCAGCGAGAAGGTCGCCGGTTAACGTTCCTGGGATGGAGGGGTTGGACATGAAGCTGGTGACCGCGGTCATCAAGCCGTACCAGCTGGACGCGGTGAAGGAGGCCCTGCACGCCCTCGGCGTGGCCGGGCTGACCGTCAGCGAGGTCCAGGGCTACGGCCGGCAAAAGGGGCACACCGAGGTCTACCGGGGTGCCGAGTACACGGTCGAGTTCCTGCCCAAGATCCGGGTCGAGGTGCTCACCGACGAGATCGACGTCGAGAAGATCGTCGACGCGATCGTCAGCGCCGCCCGGACCGGCAAGATCGGCGACGGCAAGGTGTGGGTGACCGGCGTCGAGGACGTCGTCCGCGTCCGCACCGGCGAACGCGGCCTGGACGCCCTCTAGGCCGGCCCGCATAGATGACCTCGTTGATCAGGGGAGACGCGTCGGACAGCGCCGGCGACGGTGACGCGGACCTCCTGGTCAACGAGGTCGTCGGCGTTCCCGGGGGGATCGGGGACGCCGCGCGCCGGGCGCGGGCCGCCGCCTTCGACCGGTGGCTGACGCCGCTGCTGCCCGACCGCTCCGGCATCGCGCTGGTCGCCGTGGGCGGGCTCGGGCGGCGGCAGTGCGCCCCGTACGGCGACCTCGACCTGGTGCTCGTGCACGCCGGGGTGCCCGGCATGGACGAGCTGGCCCCCAAGCTGTGGTATCCGATCTGGGACGCCGGCCTGCGGCTCGACCACTCGGTGCGGACCCTGGCCGAGGCGCTGTCCGTGGCCCAGGACGACGTGAAGGTCGCCCTCGGCCTGCTCGACGCCCGCTACGTCGCCGGCGACCGGGAACTCGCCGACACCCTGGCCCGCACCGCCGCCGACCACTGGCGGCGCACCGCCGTCCGCCAGCTGCCCGCCCTACGGGAGATCACCGAGGCCCGCTGGCAGGCCCACGGCGAGCTGGCCTTCCTGCTCGAAGGCGACCTCAAGGAGGCCGCCGGCGGGCTGCGCGACGTGGGCATCCTGCGCGCCATCGCCACCGCCGGCATCACCGACGCGCTGCGCCCTGCCGTCCGGGCCGCCCACCTGCGCCTGCTCGACACCCGCGACGCCCTGCACGCGCAGGCCGGCCGCCGCGTCGACCGGCTCGTCGCCCAGGAACGCGACGGCGTCGCCGCCCGGCTCGGCCTGCGCCAGCCGGCGGGCGACGCCGCCTTAGGGGCCGTGGCCCCGCACGACGGCGACGTGCTGCTGCGCCGCGTCGCCGGCGACGCCCGCACCGTCAGCCACGCCCTCGACGACGCCTGGCGGGCCGCCGACCGGCTGCGCTCCCGCCGCCGGGGGGCCGACCCCCGCCCGGCGCGCCGCCCGGTCGCCCGGGACGTCGTCGAGCACGACGGGGAACTGGTGCTGGCCCGCACCGCCATCGGCGCGCGCCCCGACCCGAGCCTGTCCCTGCGGATGGCCGCCGCGGCGGCCACCACGCGGCTGCCCATCGCCCGGGCCACCTGCGAGTGGCTGGCCGCCTACTGCCCGCCGCTGCCGTCGCCCTGGCCGGCGGAGGCCCGCGCCGCGCTCATCACCCTGCTCGGCGCGGGGCCCGGCCTCGTCCCCGCCTGGGAGACCTGCGACCGGTACGGGCTGATCGACGGCTGGCTGCCCGAGTGGACCCGGCTGCGCAGCCTGCCCCAGCACAACCCCGTGCACCGCTACACCCTCGACCGGCACCTGGTGCAGGCCGCGTACGAGGCGAGCCGGCACACCCGCGACGTGGACCGGCCGGACCTGCTGCTGCTCGGCGCGTTCCTGCACGACATCGGCAAGGGGCTGCCCGGTGACCACAGCACCGTCGGCGCGCCGCTGGCCGAGGCCGTGGTGGCCCGGATCGGCCTGCCCGAGCCCGAGGTGGCGCTCATCGGCACGCTGGTCCGGCTGCACCTGCTCCTGCCCGACGTGGCCACCCGCCGCGACCTGTCCGACCCGGTGACCATCGCCCGGGTCGCCGAGGCTGTCGGCGACGGCGCCACCCTCGACCTGCTGCACGCCCTGGTCCGCGCCGACGCGGCGGCCACCGGCCCGGCCGCCTGGTCGGACTGGAAGGGCCGCCTCGTCGCCGAGCTGGTCGCCCGGGTCCGCACCGCGCTGGACACCGGCGTGCTGCCCGCCCCGCCCGACCCCGACCCGGCGCTGCTCGACGGGCCGCTGCCGGTCGTACACCTGACGGGGGACCGGGTGGCGGTGGCCGCGGCGGACCGGCGCGGCCTGCTCGCGACGGTGGCCGGCTGCCTGGCCCTGCACCGGCTGGAGGTGCTCTCCGCCGACGCCTCGACCGTCGACGGCCGGGCCCTGGTGGAGTGCCGGGTGCAGCCCCGCTACGGCCTGCCGCCCGACCCGATCGCGCTCGCCGGTGACCTGCGCCGGGCGGTCGCCGGGGACGTCTCGGTCACCCAGCGGCTGCGCGGCCGGGCGCTGGCCGCGCGCGGCTCCGGCGCGGCCCCCCGGGTCGTGTGGCACCGGGACGCGGCCACCGACGCGGTGGTGCTGGAGCTGCGCGCCGCCGACGCGGCCGGTCTGCTCTACCGGGTGACCTGCGCCCTCGACGAGGCGGGCGCGCAGGTGCGCGCGGCCCGGATCTCCACCCTCGGCGGGGACGTGGTGGACGCGTTCTACCTGGTGGGTGGCTGGCCGCCGGACGACGAGCGGGCCCGCCTGGAGGCCGCCGTCCTCGGCTCGGTGTAAGGAGGGGCCCCTTGTTAACGCTTCCGGTAGAGGAAGGGCCCCCTGCTAACCGCCGATCCCCGCGAGCGCGGTGCCGGGCGGGCCGGAGCGCGGGTGCGGCCGGCGGGCTACCCTAGCCATGGCCGGACACCTGCGCCCGGTCGCGTTGTGCCCGCCGAAACACTGACAAACGGGATGTTCGCGTGTTTGACACCTTGAGTGACCGCCTCTCCGGGATCTTCACCAAGCTCCGCGGCAAGGGCCGGCTCACGGACGCCGACATCGACGCCACGGCGCGCGAGATCCGCCTGGCGCTGCTGGAGGCCGACGTCGCCCTGCCGGTGGTCAAGGGCTTCATCGCGAACGTCAAGGAGCGGGCGCGCGGCGCGGAGGTCTCCCAGGCGCTCAACCCGGCCCAGCAGATCGTCAAGATCGTCAACGAGGAGCTGATCAACGTCCTCGGCGGCGAGGGGCGGCGGCTCCAGTTCGCCAAGCAGCCGCCGACGGTGATCATGCTCGCCGGCCTCCAGGGCTCCGGCAAGACCACCCTGGCCGGCAAGCTGGCCCGCTGGCTCAAGACCCAGGGGCACCAGCCGCTGCTGGTCGCCGCCGACCTCCAGCGCCCCAACGCCGTCGGGCAGCTCCAGGTGCTCGGCGGCCGGGCCGGCGTCGAGGTGTACGCCCCGGAGCCCGGCAACGGCACTGGCGACCCCGTGCAGGTGGCCCGCGCCTCGATCGAGCACGCGAAGCGGGCGGCCCGGGACATCGTCATCGTCGACACCGCCGGCCGGCTCGGCATCGACGCCGAGATGATGCGGCAGGCCGCCGACATCCGCGACGCGGTCGACCCCGACGAGGTCATCTTCGTCATCGACGCGATGGTCGGTCAGGACGCCGTACGCACCGCCGAGGCGTTCCGCGACGGCGTCGGCATCACCGGCGTGGTGCTGTCGAAGCTCGACGGCGACGCCCGGGGCGGCGCCGCGCTGTCGGTGCGCGAGGTGACCGGCCAGCCGATCCTGTTCGCCTCCACCGGCGAGAAGCTGGAGGACTTCGACGTCTTCCACCCCGACCGGATGGCCAGCCGGATCCTCGGCATGGGCGACGTCCTCACTCTGATCGAGCAGGCCGAGGCGGCCTTCGACTCCGATCAGAAGGAGAAGATGACCGCCAAGCTGATGGGCGGCGAGCAGTTCACCCTGGAGGACTTCCTCGACCAGCTCATCGCGGTGCGCCGGATGGGCCCGATCGCCAACGTGCTGGCCATGATGCCCGGCATGGGGCAGATGAAGGACCAGCTCGCCGAGCTGGACGACAAGCACTTCGACCGGGTCACCGCGATCATCCGGTCGATGACCCCGGCCGAGCGCACCAACCCGAAGATCATCAACGGCTCGCGCCGGGCCCGCATCGCGAACGGCTCCGGCGTCACCGTGATGGACGTCAACCAGTTGCTCAACCGCTTCGCCGACGCGCAGAAGATGATGAAGCAGATGGGCGGCATGATGGGCCTGCCCGGCGGCGGCCGGCGCAAGGCGACCAAGTCGCCCAAGAACAAGCGCAAGGGCACCAAGGGCGGCAACCGGCCGCGTGCCGGGGCGGGCGCGGGGATGCCGGGCGGGTTCCCGGGCGGCATGCCGCAGCTCCCGCCGGGCCTGGACCCGGGCGACCTGGCCGGCGGCCAGGGCCTGCCCCCGGGCTTCAAGCTGCCGAAGATCGACTTCAACAAGTTCGGCAAGGGCGACGGCCGGCCCCGCTGACGCGTGTCGGTGACGGTGGGCGACGGCCTCGGCGCTTAGGGTGGTCGTCGCCCCCTCGGAGGAGATGTCATGACCGCAGCGCCCATCCTGCCCGAACGGCACGAGTGGACGGTCGACGACCTCGGTGACCTGCCGAAGGACCTTCCGTACGAACTGATCAACGGAAGGTTGGTCGTGCCGTCGCCGACTGCCCTGCACCAGGACCTCCGTGTCCGCCTGTTGCTCGCGCTTCGAGTCAACTGCCCGCCGGAACACCTGGTGAGCTTCGACCTGTCGATGCGGGTCGACCGCCGCAACGAGCCGCGCCCCGACGTCGTCGTCATCCGCCGCCGGCACGCCGACCGCTCGCCCGTCCCCGTCGAGGACGCGCTGCTCGCCGTCGAGGTCGTCTCGCCGACCTCCACCTTCCGCGACATGTACGACAAGGCGAAGGTCTACGCGCACGCCGGGGTCCGGTCGTACTGGGTGGTGGACCCGCTCCAGGAGCGCGTCACGCTGACGGAATACGCGCTCGCCGCCGGTGGCCGCGAGTACGAGCAGATCACCCACACCGAGGACCTCTTCGTCACGGAGCTGACGTGGAAGGTCTCCGTCGACCTGCCGGCCCTGACCGTCCGTCGGGACGGGCTGCTCGCCACGGAGGGGGAGTGATCGGGTAGGACTGTGCGCATGGCTCTGCATGTGCGCGGTGTGCTCCTGCCCGACGACGAGGTCCGGGACCTGTGGCTGGTCGGCGACCGGGTCACCTTCGACCCGGTGCCCGGCGCCGAGACCGTCGTCGACGGCGGTTTCGTGCTCCCCGGGCTGACCGACGCCCACTGTCACCTCGGCATCGCCCGGGGCGGCGCCCCGATCACCTCCCTCGACCAGGCCCGCGCGGCGGCCCACGTCGACGTCGACGCCGGGGTCCTCGCCATCCGGGACGCGGGCTCGCCGTACCCGTACCCCGAGCTCGACGACGACCCGGGGCTGCCGCGACTGGCCCGCGCGGGCCGGCACGTCGCCCCGCCGCGCCGCTACCTGCGCGACATCGGGGTCGAGGTCGACGCGCCGCAGGTGGCCGCCACCGTCGCCGCACAGGCCGCCGCCGGCAACGGCTGGGTCAAGCTGGTCGGCGACTGGATCGACCGGGGCACCGGCGACCTCGCGCCGGCCTGGGACGCCGACACGATGACCGCCGCCGTCGCCGCCGCGCACGCCGCGGGGGCCCGCGCGGCGGTGCACACGTTCTCCGAGGCGGGCGTCGAGATCATGGTGCGGGCCGGGGTGGACTCCGTCGAGCACGGCACCGGGCTGAGCCTCGACCTGATCGACCTGATGGCCCGGCAGGGCACCGCCCTGGTCCCCACGATGATCAACATCCGGACGTTCGGCGGGATCGCCGAGCAGGCCCGCGCGAAGTTCCCCGGGTACGCAGACCACATGCTCGCCCTGCGCGACCGCTTCCCCGAGGTGGTCCGGTCGGCGTACGAGGCGGGGGTGCCGATCTACGTCGGCACGGACGCGGGCGGCGGCATCGATCACGGGCTGGCCGCCGAGGAGATGCTGTTGCTGCACTCCCAGGCCGGCATGCCGGCGGTGGACGTCCTCGCCGCCGCCTCCTGGCGGGCCCGGGAGTGGCTCGGCTTCCCCGGCCTCGTCGAGGGCGGCCTGGCCGACCTCACGGTCTATCCCACCGACCCCCGCCGCGACCTGGGCGTGGTGCGCACCCCGAGCCGCATCGTCCTGCGCGGCCGGGTGCTGCGCTGACCGTCGCGGCGCCGCCCCGCGCGGCGCTGGTCAGGGGAGCGCGGGCCAGGGAGGCGTGGGGCCAGGGGGCGGGGGTCAGGGGAGCGGGGCGAAGAGGCGGGTGGCCAGCGTGGCCAGGGCGTCGGCGGTCTGCTCGACGGGGGAGCGGGGCAGCACGATGTGGCTGACCACCAGCCGGACGACGGTGTCGGCGGCGAACGCCAGCGCGGCCGGGTCGGCGGCGGGCAGGTGGCCGCCGGCCCACTCCAGCAGCGCGGCGGTCGACTCGGTGAGCACCAGCTCGGCGCGCGTCGTCAGGTAGGGCAGCAGCTCGTCGGACCCGCCCCGGGCGCTGGTCAGGATCGCCTTGATCAGCGGGTTGTCGGCCGCCGCGGCGAGGGTGTGCGCGATCGCCGCGTACGCCGCCGCGCGCAGGTCGTCGCCGTGCTCGTCGAGGCGGGCCCGCACGTCGGTGACGAACCGGTCCACCTCGCGCCGGGCCAGCGCCTCGGCCAGCCCCGCCTTGGTGCCGAACTCGTTGTAGACCGTCTGCCGGCTCACCCCGGCGGCGGCGGCCACCCCGCCCATCCGCACGCCGTCCCAGCCCTCGGCGATCGTCTGCGCCCGGGCGGCGTCGACGATGCCGTCGCGCAGCCGCTGCCGGGCGGCGTCCCTCACTTCACCCATCGTGGCCGAAGTCTACGGCCGGCCTGAGTGGTGTCGTGGCCCGCGCGCCGCCGAACGGGCCCTTGCCGCGCCGGGTGACGATCCGGCCCCGGCGGGGACGGCGCGGGGCGGGAGCGCGCCCGATGACGGCGTCGTGTGGCGGGGCGCATAGGATGTGCGGTCATGGCACGCGTGCTCACTCCCCGTGCGGAGGACTTTCCCCGCTGGTACCAGGACCTGATCGCCAAGGCGAAGCTGGCCGACAACGGCCCGGTCCGCGGGACCATGGTCATCCGACCGGCCGGCTACGCCATCTGGGAGCGGATGCAGGCCGAGATGGACGCCCGGATCAAGGCGGCCGGCGCGGAGAACGCGTACTTCCCGCTGTTCATCCCGGAGAGCTACCTCAAGCGCGAGGCCGAGCACGTCGAGGGCTTCTCGCCGGAGCTGGCGGTGGTCACCCACGGCGGCGGCAAGCAGCTCGCCGAGCCGGTGGTGGTGCGCCCCACCAGCGAGACGGTGATCGGCGAGTTCATGGCCAAGTGGATCGACTCCTACCGGGACCTGCCGCTGCTGCTCAACCAGTGGGCGAACGTGGTCCGCTGGGAGCTGCGCCCGCGCGTGTTCCTGCGCACCAGCGAGTTCCTCTGGCAGGAGGGGCACACCGCCCACGCCACCCGTGAGGACGCCCGCGCCTACGCCCGCAAGATCCTGCACGAGGCGTACGAGGACCTGATGGTCAACGTGCTCGGCATCCCGGTCGTGGTGGGCCTCAAGACCGCCCGGGAGCGCTTCGCCGGGGCCACCGCCACCTACACGTGCGAGGGCATGATGGGCGACGGCAAGGCCCTCCAGCTCGGCACCAGTCACGAGCTGGGGCAGAACTTCGCCAAGGCGTTCGACATCAGCTACTCCTCGGCCGAGGGCGGCCGGGAGCACGCGTGGACGACGTCGTGGGGCACCTCGACCCGGATGCTCGGCGGCCTGATCATGGCCCACGGCGACGACAACGGCCTGCGGGTCCCGCCGAAGCTGGCGCCCGTGCAGGCGTACGTGATGATCGTCAAGGACGGCGAGGGCGTCGGCGAGGCGGCGGCCAAGCTGCGCGACGGCCTGCGCGACGCCGGGGTCCGGGTCGCGCTCGACGACCGCACCGACACCGCGTTCGGCCGCCGGGCCGTCGACGCCGAGCTGCGCGGCTATCCGGTACGCGTGGAGGTCGGCCCCCGCGACCTGGCCGCCGGCAACGCGGTCGTGGTCCGGCGCACGGACGGCTCGAAGTCCCCGACCCCGGTCGCCGACGTGGTCGGCGCGGTGCTGGCCGCCCTGGAGGCCGACCAGCGCGCCCTGCACGATCAGGCCCTGGACCACCGCCGGTCCCGCACCGTGGAGGTGGCCACGCTCGCCGAGGCGATCGAGGCGGCCGCCACCGGCTGGGCCCGCGTGCCGTGGTCGGCGGTCGGCGTGGCCGGCGAGGCCGAGGCGAACGGCCAGGGCGTGACGGTGCGCTGCCTGCTGCGCGCCGACGGCTCCGTCCCCGACTCGGAGGACGAGCCGGACCTGGTCGCGATCCTGGCCCGCGCCTACTGACCCACCGCCGTGGAAAGAGGGGCGGCCGGCCGGTGCCGCCAGACCGATAGGGTCGGTGCCATGAGGTTCGCGCCCGGCCGGCTGATCGTGCACCGCAACGTCCGGCACGGACGGATCGGCTGGGTCCGGACGGGGCGGGTGGTCAGCGACGACGAGCGTGGCCTGCTGCTCTACGTGGCCCGCGACTCGCCGGTGGCCAACGAGGTGACCTCGGCCGGGCTCGGCATGCGGGCGGTGCCGTTCACCGAGTGGATCACCTCGTCGTACCGGTTGGCCCGCGGGCGGTGGAACGGGCCGGCGCTGCTGAAGTTCCTGCCCGTGGGCGAGGCGCACTCCGTCTGGTGGTTCTCCGACGCCGCGGGCCGGTTCAGCCACTGGTACGTCAACCTGGAGGAGCCCGGCGTGCGCTGGGACGACGGTGACCTGGCCGGGGTGGACATGGTCGACCAGGATCTCGACGTGGTGATCCGGCCCGACCGCACCTGGGAGTGGAAGGACGAGGAGGAGTTCGCCGAGCGGCTGGCCTTCCCCGCCGACTACTGGGTGGCCGACGAGGCCGCGGTCCGGGCCGAGGGGAAGCGGGTGATCGCCCGCGCCGAGGCCGGTGAGTTCCCGTTCGACGGCACCTGGTGCGACTTCGTCCCGCCGCCCGGCTGGGACGTGCCGAGCGCGCTGCCGCCGGGCTGGGACCGGCCGCCCGCCCGCTGACGCGAACCGCCACAAACAGCGCGAAACGCGCGTTCCCGTGCCGCCGGGCGGCGGCCCGGCCGGCCGATGTGAGGAATCCCGGCCCGATCTGGCAGAATGGGTCGCTGGTATCCGGCGCGCGTCCGGCGCCCTCTACCCCGGGCGCGTCGCCAGTCCACCGAGCAGTCTCCGGCCCAACCCCACTGTGCCGGTCGGCGCTCACCCGTGCACCGCCCGGACCGGGCCGGTGAGATCGCAACAGGAGCGAAACAACTGTGGCCGTAAAGATCCGGCTCCTGCGGATGGGCAAGATCCGCAACCCGCAGTACCGCATCGTCGTCGCCGACTCGCGCTCCAAGCGTGACGGTCGCGCGATCGAGTTCGTCGGTGTGTACCAGCCGAAGGAGGACCCTTCGGTGATCGAGGTCAAGTCGGAGCGGGTCCAGTACTGGCTGTCCGTCGGCGCGCAGCCGAGCGACGCCGTGCAGCGCCTGCTGGAGCTGACCGGTGACTGGCAGAAGTTCAAGGGCCTGCCGGCCCCGCCGCCGCTGAAGGTCGCCGCCGAGCGCGCCGACCGCAAGGCGGCGTACGAGGCCGAGGCGAAGGCCGCCGCCGGCCTGGCCGACGCCCCGACGAAGCCGGCCAAGAAGGCCGCCAAGGCCGAGGCCCCGGCCGCCGAGCAGGCGCCGAAGGCCGAGGAGCAGCCCGCGGCGGACGCCGCCGGCGAGCAGGCCTGACATGGCACTGCGTCCGGCGCTTGAGCACCTGGTCAAGGGCATCGTCGACCACCCGGACGACGTCCGGGTCCGGCTGGTCGACAACCGTCGGGGCAAGCGGCTGGAAGTCCGCGTGCACCCGGAGGACCTCGGCACGGTGATCGGGCGGTCCGGCCGGACCGCCAAGGCGCTGCGCCAGGTGATCGGCTCCATCGGTGGGCGCGGCGTGCGCGTCGACATCGTCGACTCGTACTGATGCGGCTCATCGTCGGCCGGATCGGCAAGCCGCACGGCATCCGTGGTGAGGTCACCGTCGAGGTGCGCACCGACGAGCCCGAGGCACGCTTCGCGCCCGGCTCGGTACTCGCTACCGAGCCGGGCGCGACGCCGCCGGCCAACCCGGCCCCCGGCCCCGGCGTGCCGTTCCGGGTCCCGGCCGCGCTGACCGTCGAGTCCGCCCGCTGGCACCAGGGGCGGCTGCTGGTCGCCTTCGAGGGCGTGCTGGAGCGCGACGTCGCCGAGGCGCTGCGCGGCACCCTGCTGGGGGTGGACAGCGCCGACGTCGCCCCGCCGGAGGACCCGGAGGAGTTCCACGACCACCAGCTCGTCGGGCTGGCGGCGGTCACCCCGGCCGGTGAGCACCTCGGCGAGGTGGTCAAGATCGACCACGCGCCCGCGTCCGACCTGCTGGTGCTGCGCCGCCCCGAGGGGCGCACCGCGCTCATCCCGTTCGTCAGGGCGATCGTGCCCGAGGTCGACCTCGCCGGCGGTCGCGTCGTCGTCGACCCGCCCGGCGGCCTGCTCGACCTCTAGGCCCCTGGAGCACCCGCGCATGCGCGTCGACGTCGTGTCGATCTTCCCCGAGTACCTCGCCCCGCTCGACCTGTCGCTGATCGGCCGGGCCCGGGCCGCCGGGACGCTGCGGCTGGCCGTACACGACCTGCGGAGCTGGACCCACGACGTGCACCGCACGGTCGACGACACGCCCTACGGGGGCGGGCCCGGGATGGTGATGCGGCCCGAGCCGTGGGGCGAGGCGCTCGACGCCCTCGCCCCGGCCGAGCTGGCCCCGGACGGCGTGACCCTGCCCCGGCTGCTGGTGCCGTCGCCGGCCGGCGAGCCGTTCACGCAGGCCATGGCGCACGAGCTGGCCGCCGAGTCGCACCTGCTCTTCGCCTGCGGCCGGTACGAGGGCATCGACCAGCGGGTGCTCGACCACGCCGCGACCCGGATGCGGGTGACGGAGGTCTCCCTCGGCGACTACGTGCTCTTCGGCGGCGAGGTGGCCGTGCTGGTGATCCTGGAGGCCGTGACCCGGCTGCTGCCCGGGGTGCTCGGCAACGCCGGCTCGCTCGACGACGAGTCGCACGCCCACGGGCTGCTGGAGGCGCCGATGTACACCAAGCCGGCGAGCTGGCGCGGGCACGAGGTGCCGGAGGTGCTGCGCTCCGGCGACCACGGCCGGATCGCCCGCTGGCGGCGCGACGAGGCGCTGACCCGCACCGCCGCCCGCCGGCCCGACCTGCTCGCCGCGCTCGACCCGGCGAGCCTGGACAAACGGGACCGGGCGGCCCTGGACCGGGCCGGATTTCCGCTGCCGGCGGGGGATGTGGCAAAGTAGGGAGGTTGCCGTAGCCGCCCGCGCCGCGGGCGGCTGCGAGGATCCTCGACCGGGGCCGCCCGCGGTCGCCACCCGGGGATCAGAATCACCCATCCGCGCACCGACTGACGGTGCGCCGTGAGCCTCACGAGGACACAGCGATGAACATCCTGGACGCCCTTGACGCCCAGTCGAAGCGGGTCGACATCCCCCAGTTCCGCGCCGGTGACACCGTCAAGGTGCACGCGCGGGTCGTCGAGGGCAGCCGGTCCCGGGTCCAGATCTTCCAGGGCGTCGTCATCCGCCGCCAGGGTGACGGCCTGCGCGAGACCTTCTCGGTCCGCAAGATGAGTTTCGGCGTGGGTGTCGAGCGGACCTACCCGGTGAACAGCCCGGCGATCGACCGGATCGAGATCGTGACCCGTGGCGCCGTGCGCCGCGCCAAGCTCTACTACCTGCGCGAGCTGCGGGGCAAGAAGGCCAAGATCAAGGAGCGCCGCGAGAAGCAGCCTAGCTGACTTCCCGCTCGCCACGCCGCCTGAGCTGCGCGGATGTCGTACGGGCCCGGCCCGGTTACGCTGGTCGCACGGGCGCAGGCGGGCATCGATGCGTCGCGGCGTCAGCCGTGGTCGCGGATCGTCCCACTACCGCCCGTGGGGCCTCGTCGAGGCTCCCGGGCGGTAGTGGCGTTTCTGCGAACCGGGGAGTGGCATGGTGCGCACGCTTGACGAGGGCGACGCGGTCGATCCGTGGCGTCGGCGGGAACGACGGTCCCGCCGGCAGATGCCGCTGTGGCAGGAGCTGCCGCTGCTGTTGGTCGTCGCCTTCTGCCTGGCGGTGCTGATCCGCACCTTCCTGCTCCAGGCGTTCTTCATCCCCTCCGGCTCCATGGAGGACACCCTGCTCGTCAACGACCGGGTGCTGGTCAACAAGGTCGTCTACGACGTCCGCGACCCGCAGCGCGGCGAGGTGGTGGTCTTCCGGGGCACCGACAAGTGGGTCGCCCAGGAGGTCCAGGAGCCCGAGCCCGGGATCGTCGGCAAGTTCGGCCGCACCGTCGGCGACCTGGTCGGCGTGAGCCGCCCCGGCGAGAAGGACTTCATCAAGCGGGTGATCGGCGTGCCCGGGGACCGGGTCCGCTGCTGCGACGCCCAGGGCCGGGTCACCGTCAACGGCATCCCGCTCGACGAGCCGTACGTGATCCGCGACTCGCCGCTGGACCTGCCGCCCAACCCCGCCGAGTGCCGGTCGCGGCGCTTCGACGAGGTGGTCGTCCCGCCCGGCCAGATCTTCGTCATGGGCGACCACCGGCTCGTCTCCCAGGACGCCCGCTGCCAGGGCCCGGTGCCGATCGAGAACGTCGTCGGCCGGGCGTTCGCGGTGGTCTGGCCGTCGTCGCGGTGGGCGTCGCTGCCGGTGCCGGAGACCTTCGCGACGGTCACCGGGCCCACCCCGGCGGCCGGGCAGCCCCTGGCCCCGGTGCGGCCCAGCGGCACGGGCGGTGTGCTGCTGCTCCTACCGGTCTCGGCTGCGCTGTCCGTTCTCGCGCGTTCCGGGCGGCCGGTCCGCCTGCGGCGACGTAGGCTCCACCCGTGATTGACGAGCAGACCGACAAGAAGAGCGGCTCCTTCTGGAAGGAGCTGCCCATCCTCCTGGGCGTGGCGATCCTGGTAGCGGTGCTGGTGCGGGCCTTCGTGCTCCAGACCTTCTACATCCCGTCGCCGTCCATGGAGAACACCCTCCAGATCAACGATCGGGTGCTGGTCAACAAGCTGGTCTACGACTTCCGGTCACCGCACCGGGGCGAGGTCGTGGTGTTCAAGGCACCGACCGAGTGGAGCGGCAACCCCGACGGCGAGGACTTCATCAAGCGGGTGATCGGCGTCGGCGGCGACCACGTGGTCTGCTGCGACCCGCAGGAGCGGATCATGATCAACGGCAAGCCGATCGACGAGCCGTACATCTACTCGGCCAACGGCCAGCAGGACAAGGCCGCCGACCAGGAGTTCGACATCACCGTGCCGCAGGGGCGGCTGTGGGTGATGGGCGACCACCGGTCGGCGTCCGGCGACTCGCTGGAGCACTGGCAGCAGTCGGGTCAGAACATCGACAGCGCCACCATTCCCGAGGACCAGGTGGTCGGGCGGGCGTTCACCGTCTTCTGGCCGGTCGACCGGGCCACGTGGCTCACCGTGCCGAAGTCGTTCGACGACGTACCCAACCCCTGATTGACCCGCGCGACCCCAGCGGCCCCCGGGTGGGCATGGGCGTCCGGCGCGGCGTCTGGCAGGCTGGGGCGGTGACGGTCTACACCCCCCGACGCGCGGCGCGCGTGCTGCTCGTCGACGCCGCCGGCCGGGTGCTGCTCCTCGCCGGGCACGACCCGGCGCGGCCCGACCACCGATACTGGCTGACCCCCGGCGGCGGGCTGGAGCCGGGGGAGTCCCCGGCGGCGGCCGCCGCCCGGGAGCTGGCCGAGGAGACGGGCCTGCGGCTGACCCCGGCCGAGCTGGGCGAGCCGGTGGAGCAGGAGCGGATCCGGTTCCCGTTCGGTGCCGCCTACTACGAGCAGGAGCAGCAGTTCTTCCTGGCCCGCGTGGCAGGGTGGGAGGTCGACACGGCGGGCCTCGACGCCGTCGAGCGGGCCAGCATCACCGGGCACCGCTGGTGGCCGCTCGACGAGTTGGCGGCCACGACCGAGCGCTACTACCCGGCCGACCTGCCGGCGTTGCTGCGCCGGGCGCTCGCCGCGCGCCCCGAGCCGGCCGACCCGCCGCCCCCGCCCGCCGGGTCCGCCGCACCCGCCGCACCCGCCGGGTCCGCCGGGTCCGCCGACGTCGGGTCCACCGCCGGGGGCGCGCCGTGCTGACCCCGCCGCGCACCGTCGTGCGCCGGGAGGCCGGGCTGTACGCGCTGGAGCGCGCCCTGCAACGCCGGGGCTTCCGGCACGTGGCCGGCGCCGACGAGGCCGGGCGCGGGGCCTGCGCGGGGCCGCTCGTCGCCGCGGCGGCGGTGCTGCCGGAGGGGCGGCGGGGCGAGATCGACGGGCTGGCCGACTCCAAGCTGCTCACCCCGGCCAGCCGGGAGCGCGTCTACGACCAGGTGGTCGCCCGCGCCCTCGCGTACGCGGTGGTGGTGATCCCGGCCGACGAGGTCGACGCCCGGGGCCTGCACGTGTGCAACCTCGCCGCGATGCGCCGGGCCCTCGCCTCGCTGGCGACCCGGCCGGACTACGTGCTGACCGACGGCTTCGGCGTCGACGGCCTGGACGTGCCGGGGCTCGCGGTGTGGAAGGGCGACCGGGTGGCGGCCTGCGTCGCGGCGGCCAGCGTGCTCGCCAAGGTGACCCGGGACCGGATCATGGTCGAGCTGGACGCGTCGTACCCCGGCTACGGCTTCGCCGAGCACAAGGGCTACGTCACCGCGGAGCACACGGCGGCCCTGCGGGAGCGCGGCCCGTGCCGGGAACACAGGTTCTCGTACGTCAATGTGGCCACCGTTTCCGGCCTGGACGGGCGGCCACCCAGATCCCGCCGTCCGGTGGGTGCGCGGCCGGTCGAGCCGATGGAGCGTTTCGACGTGTCAGGGGGTACCGTCGGCGTGGCGTTGGGCGAGCAGCCCCGACCTCCCGCGCCGGTGGGGGAGGATGTGGTCATGGAAGGCGGAGTGCGATGAGCGCGGAAGATCTCGAGAAGTACGAGACCGAGATGGAGCTCCAGCTCTACCGGGAGTACCGCGACATCGTCCGTCAGTTCTCGTACGTGGTGGAGACGGAGCGCCGCTTCTACCTGGCCAACCAGGTGGACCTGCACGTGCGCAACTCCGACGGCGAGGTCTACTTCGAGGTCGAGATGCACGACGCCTGGGTGTGGGACATGTACCGTCCGGCCCGGTTCGTCAAGAATGTCCGGGTGATGACGTTCAAGGACGTCAACGTCGAGGAGCTGGAGAAGCCCGACATCTCCCTGCCGGCCGACTCCGGCTTCGGCGGCTGACGGCCGCACCGCCCCGTCGGGCGTCGGGCTCCACCCGACCCGCGTCCTGCCGGCTGCGCCAGCCGTCGGGCCCCACCCGACCCGCGCACTGCCGGCTGCGCCAGCCGTCCCCACCGCCACCGCGCCCCGCCGCCGCCCGCCGGGCGGCGGAGCCCACCCCGCCGCCCCGCCTGCGGTGGCCGCGTCCACCGGCACCGCCCGACGCGGTCCGCGCCCACCGGCCATAGCAGATCATCGGGCCGGGCGGGGGTTGTCCACAACGACGCCGGCTGTCCACAGGCGAGCCGTCATCGGTGGCGGCCACCCCGGCCTTCCGGCACGCTGCCGGACATGCGGACGAGGCACGCGCCGGGCGGTCCCGGCCCGGACAGGAGCAACGGCACGGGCGGCCCCGGCGCGGTCCGGACCGGGGGCGCGCCGGCCCCGCACCGACCACGGCCGGCGGCGGCCGGGGTCGTCCTCTGCGGTCTCGCCCTCGCCGCCGCTGCCGCCCCCGGCCCGGTCACCTCGATCCCGGTCGTCGCCGGTGCGGCCCTTTCGGTCCCGGTCGCCGTCGACCCCGTCGTCGCCGGTCCGGTCGCCGTGGGCCCGGTCGTCGCCGGTGCGGTCGTCGCTGGTGCGGTCGCCGTGGGCCCGGTCGTCGCCGGACCCGGTTCCGGACTGCCTGCCTTCGGGTGGCCGCTCGACGGGGTGCCGCGACCCGCCCGCCGCTTCGAGCCGCCGCCGCAGCCGTGGCTGCCCGGGCACCGGGGCGTCGACCTGATCGCCGAGCCGGGTGCCGTGGTCCGCGCCGCCGGGCCCGGGGTGGTGCTCCACGCCGGGCAGGTCGCCGGCCGACCGGTGATCACCGTCGGGCACAGCGCCGGGCTGCGGACCACCTACGAGCCGGTGACGCCCGGCGTCCGGGTCGGCGACCGGGTGGCCGCGGGGGCGTCGCTGGGCCGGCTGGAACCCGGGCACGCGGGCTGCCCGGACCGGGCCTGCCTGCACTGGGGCCTGCGCCGGGGCGAGGAGTACCTCGACCCGACGGCGCTGCTCGGCCTCGGCCCCGTCCGGCTGCTGCCGCTCTGACCGTCGCCCCCTGGCCCGGGACGCTCGGCTGCCCCGGTCGCGCTCGCCTCAGCGGGCGTCACGCCAGCGACCTGGCGGCAGCCGGGTCCCACGGTGCCCCCATGCCGCCGGCATGGCGGCAGCCCGGTCCCACGGTGCGCCCCCCGCGTCGCCGGCCCGGCGCGGCCGTCGGGGTCTGGCGGCATGGCGGGAAGAGGGCAGCACGGGTCGGTCGTCAGCGCCGGGCGAGCAGCGCCGGCAGCCGTGCGGCGAGGCGTTCGTACTCGTCCGGGGTGTTGTAGACCTGGCCGCACACCCGCAGCCAGCCGCGACCGGCCCAGGCCATCACCGCCACCTCGGCCGACAACTCCTCGGCGATCCGTTCGCGCAGCGCGCGGGCGGCGTCGATCGTGGTGGCCAGCCCGTCCGGCAGCGGGACGATCCGCATGGCGACCGTCGGCCCGCCGGGCTCCGGCAGGTCGGCCGGCGGCACCCCCAGCGCGTCCCCCAGCACCCGCTGCCCGTACGCGGCAAGCGCGGCGTTGTGCGCGCGTACCCGCTCGACGCCGAGGCTGCGCAGGGTCCAGACGCCGGCCGGCGCGGCGAGCCACGACGTGTAGTCCAGGGTCGCCTGCCACTCGACGTTGCCGGGGAAGCCGGCATCCTGCTCCCACGAGACCACCAGCGGCTCCATCCGGTCCCGCCACGGCGACGCCACCACCAGCGCGGCGGTGCCGCGCGGGGCGTACCCCCACTTGTGCAGGTTGCCCACCCAGAAGTCCGCGCCGATGCCCGCCACGGGGGTGGCCAGCATGCCCGGCGCGTGGGCGGCGTCGACGAGCACCGGCACCCCGTGGGCGTGCGCCGCCGCGACGACCGCGGCGACCGGGAACAGGCGGGCGGTGGCGGAGGTGAGCTGGTCGACGACGAGCAGCTTCGTGCGGCCGGGGCGCAGCCCGGCGCGGACGATCTCGACGACCTGCTCGTCTGTCGCGGTCAACGGCACCGGCAGGATGCGCCGGGTCGCCCCGGTGCGCCGGCACTCGCGGTCGACGGAGAAGCCGACCGCGCCGTAGCCGTGGTCGGTGGTGACCACCTCGTCGCCGGGGCGCAGGCCCAGCGACTGGAGCACCACGGCGACGCCGGTGGTGGCGTTGCCGACCAGGGCGGTGCCGTCCGGGTCGGCGCCGAGGAAGGCGGCCAGGTGCCGGCGGGTGTGGGTGATCCGGTCCACCAGGCTGAGCCCGAAGAAGCGCAGCGGGTTCGCCTCCATCTCGTCGCGCAGCCGCTGCTGGACGCGCTGCACGTTGACCGGCACCGCGCCGAACGAGCCGTGGTTGAGGTGGCTCACCGCCGGGTCCAGCGAGAAGAGCAGCCGGGCACCGGGAAGGGGGTCGGGCGGCTGCGGCGCGCTCATCCGATGATCGTAGCCGGGCACGGTGGGCGGTGCCCCCCGACGAGGACCGGGCCGCACCGGGCCCCCGCCGCCGGGGCGGGAGGCCGGCTCAGGCGCGCGGGTGGGCCTGCCGGTACGCGGCCCGCAGCCGCTCGACCGACACGTGGGTGTAGATCTGGGTGCTGCCCAGCGACGAGTGCCCCAGCAGCTCCTGCACCGCCCGCAGGTCCGCGCCGCCCTCCAGCAGGTGGGTGGCGGCCGAGTGGCGCAGCCCGTGCGGGGTGGTCCGGGGCAGACCGGCGGCCTCGGCGTGCCCGGCGACGACCCGCCGCGCCGTCGTCGGGTGCAGCCGCCCGCCCCGCGCCCCGAGCAGCAGGGCGTCGCCCGAACCGGGACCCGCCAGGGCGGGCCGCCCGGCCCGCAGCCACTCGTCGAGGGCGCGTTGCGCCGGCACCCCGTACGGCACGGACCGTTCCCGGAGGCCCTTGCCGAGCACCCGCACCACGCGGCGGCCGTGGTCCACGTCGGTGGTGTCCAGGCCGCATGCCTCGCTGATCCGCACGCCGGTGGCGTAGAGCAGTTCGAGCAGGACCCGGTCCCGCAGCAGCACCCCGTGCGCCACCGCCGCCTCCCGCTCCCCGCCGCCGGTGGGCCCGGCCGGGGGGACCCGGGCGGAACCGGGTCCCGCCGCGGGCGCGCCGGCCGGCCCCGGGGCCCCGGGGCCGGCCGGCGCCCGCATCAGGGCGGCCGCCTGATCGGCGCGGAGCACCGTCGGCAGCTCCCGGTGGGCGCGGGGGCTGGCCAGCGACGCGGCCACGTCTGTGGGGGTCAGCCCGGCGCGCTGCGCCCACGCGCTGAAGGCGCGCGTGGCGGCGGCCCGCCGCGCCATCGTGGTGCGGGCGGCCCCGGTCGTGCGCTGCTTCGCCAGCCAGCTGCGCACCACGCCCAGGTCGAGGTCGGCCACCTCGGCGCAGCCCATCCGGGCGGCGTGGTCCAGCAGGGAGACCAGGTCGCCGACGTACGCGCGGACGGTGTGCGCCGACCGGTTGCGCACGCGGGCCAGGTAGTCGGCGAAGTCGTCGACCGCCTCCCGCATCGGCGTGGGCAGGGCCGCGTGCGTCGCCCTGCTGCCGGGACCGGCGCGGCTCACCGGGGACAGCCCCGCGTGCCCGCCGCCCGCCGCCGCGCCCGTCCGTAGCCTCGCACCGGCCCAGCTTACGGGCGCGCGGCGAGCCCGGCCGGGCGCCGACGGGGTGCAGGACCGGCACCCGTCACGTCCCCGACGCCGGCGCGGCACCGGTGGCCAGCGCGTATCCGTCGGCGCGGCGGCGCACCAGGCCCAGCTCCTCCAGCAGGGAGAGCTTGCGCAGGGCGGTCCGGACGTCCACCCCGGCGCGCGCGGCCAACCGGTCGACGCCGGTCGCCCCGCGCCGGGGCATCGACTCCAGCACCTGCGTCGCCTCGTCGTCGAGCAGGTCCCGGGGCCGCTGTGGGGCGCGCGCGGGCGGGGCGAGATCGGCACCGATCCGGCCGACCTCCTCCAGCACGTGCGCCACGCCGGTGACCAGCCGGGCCGACGGGTGCTCGCGCAGCAGCTCGTGGGCGCCGACCGACATGGCGGAGGTGACCGGCCCCGGCACCACCATGGCGTGCCGGCCGGCGGCGAGGGCCCGGTTGAGGGTCTGCGTCGCTCCGCTGCGGGCCGACGCCTCCACCAGCACCGTCCCCCGGGTCGCCGCCGCTATCACCCGGTTGCGGACGAGGAACCGGGGGCGCAACGGCTCCGCCCCGGGCGGCCACTCGCTGACCAGCAACCCGGCCTCGCCGATGCGGTCGAACAGCGCGGCGTTGCCCATCGGGTACGGCCGGTCGATCCCGCAGGCGAGCACCGCCACCGTCAGCCCGCCCGCGTTGAGCGCGCCCCGGTGCGCCGCCGCGTCGATGCCGAACGCACCGCCGGAGACCACTGTCCAGTCCCGGTCGGCCAGCCCGTAGCCCAGCTCGGTGGCGACGTGCACCCCGTACGGGGTGGCGGCCCGCGCGCCGACCACCGAGACCGCCCGGTCCAGCGCGTCGCCGAGCGGCCACGCGCCACGAACCCAGAAGCAGAGCGGAGGCGCGGTCTCGACGTCCACCCGGCGGGTGGTGCCGGGCAGGGCCAGCCGGCGCAAATGCTCGACGGTGGCGGGCCACTCCCCGTCGGCGGGGATGACGAGCCGGGCGCCCAGCCGGACCGCGCGGGCCAGGGCGTCGGCCGCCACGGCCCGGGCGTCCCCGTCCCGGCTGCGGGCGGCCACGGCGGCGCGCAGCCGATCCTCCGGTGCCCCGCCGCCCAGGAGCAGCTCCAGCGCGCCGACCGCGCCGAGTTGCTCGACCAGCCGGTGCACCGACCGGGTGCCGGGCTCGGTCAACCAGGTCAACGCCACCCGGGCCAGCCGGTCGTCGTCGCTGCTCACGCTCCGTCCCCCATTCTCAGTTGCAGCGCCTCCCGGACGTCGTCGGCGTGCGGGCGGTCCCGCCCGTCGAGGTCGGCGACCGTCCACGCCAACCGGACGACCCGGTCGAAGCCGCGCGCCGACAGCGACCCGGAGTCGAGCCGCCCGCGCAGCTCCCGGGTGTCCCGTTCGGGCAGCCGCCACGGCGGCCGGCGCAGCCGGGGGCCGGGCACCTCGGCGTTGACCCGCCAGCCGCTGTCCGCCCAGCGGTCCGCCGCGGCCCGGCGGGCGGCGGCCACCCGGGCCGCGACCGTCGCCGACGACTCGCCCGTGCCCCCCGCCTCCATGAGCTCCGCCGCCCGCAGCGGCGGGAGGGTCACCTGCACGTCGATGCGGTCCAGCAGCGGGCCGGAGAGCCGGCCGAGGTAGCGCCGGCGGGCCAGCGGGGAGCACTCGCAGTACGTGTCGCCGGCCGGCCGCGCGCACGGGCAGGGGTTGGCGGCGAGGACGAGCTGCGTGCGGGCCGGGTATTCGGTGCCGCCCCGGCTGCGGGCGAGCTGCACCCGGCCGTGCTCCAGCGGCTGCCGCAGCGACTCCAGTGCCCCCTTGCCGAACTCCGGCGCCTCGTCGAGGAACAGCACCCCACGGTGGGCGAGCGACACGGCGCCGGGGCGGGCCAGCCCGGACCCGCCGCCGACCAGCGCGGCCACCGTGGCGGTGTGGTGCGGGGCCTGGAACGGCGGACGGCGCAGCAGGTGGCCGTGGGCCGGCAGCAGCCCGGCGATCGAGTGCAGCGCGGTGACCTCCAGCGCCGCGTCGTCGTCGAGCTCGGGCAGGATCGACGGCAGGCGCTCGGCGAGCATGGTCTTGCCCGCGCCGGGCGGCCCGAACAGCGCCAGGTGGTGCCCGCCGGCGGCGGCCACCTCCAGGGCCCGCCGGCCCAGCGCCTGCCCGGCGACCTCCGCCAGGTCCGGACCGCCCGGCCCCTCCGCCGGGGCGGGGCCGGGCGGCTCGATCAGCGGCGTGCCGTCCCGGACGAAGCCGACCAGCCGGTGCAGCGTGTCCACGGCGCGGACCCGGACGCCCGGGATGACCGCCGCCTCGGCGGCGTTGCCCACCGGGACGACCACCCGGTGCAGCCCGGCCCGCGCGGCGGCGGCCACCATGGGCAGCACCCCGCGCACCGGCCGGACGGTGCCGTCGAGCCCCAGCTCCCCGAGGACCACCACCCGTTCCAGCGGCAGCAGCGGCAGCTCCCCGGAGCCGCCGAGCAGCGCCACCGCGATCGCCAGGTCGAAGGCCGAACCGAACTTCGGCAGCGTGGCCGGCAGCAGGTTGAGGGTGATCCGCCGGTTGGGCCAGCGCTGGCCGGAGTTGACGATCGCGGCGCGGACCCGGTCGCGGGCCTCGTGCAGGGCGGTGTCCGGCAGGCCGGAGATCGCCACGGCCGGCAGCCCCGGGGCGAGGTCGGCCTCCACCTCCACCACGTGCCCGGTCACCCCGACCAGGCCGACGCAGAGCACCTTCGCGTAGCTCACGCCCGGCCGCCCATCAGAACGCGCCCTTGAGGTGCTCGACCCGGGCCGCGCCGGCGTCGGGCAGCTCGACGGAGAGGACGTCGAAGCGCACCTCGCCGGCCCTGGTGCCGGTCTCGGCGAGCCAGCGGACCGCCAGCCCCCGCAGCCGCCGCGCCTTCGCCGGCACGACCGCCTCGGCCGGCGTCCCGTAGTCGGTGGTGCGCCGGGTCTTCACCTCGCAGAAGGCGAGCACGGGGCCGTCCCAGGCGATGATGTCGATCTCACCGGCGGGGCAGCGCCAGTTGCGGGCGACCGGGCGCAGCCCGGCTCCGATCAGGTGCCGGACGGCGCAGCTTTCCCCGTACGCGCCGACGGCCTGGTTCCGCTTCGTCATGGCCCGCACAATGCCGAACCGCGCTCGCCTCCGCCGTACGCCTGTGGACGACGGAGGCGGTTGTGGACGAACGGACGATCATGCCCTTGGTGTGCTACGTGCCGACGCCCGGACGGTGCCCGTTTCCGGGTGCTCCCGGGGGGTGTCGCCGCCGGCGCGCCGTCCGTCCGGATGGCGCGGGGGTGCGCCTGTCACATACGGTGCCGATCGTGAACGCACGACGGAGCTTTCCCGAAGATCAGGAGTCTCGTTGGTACCCCGGCGAGCGCGGGTACGGCGAGTCGGACTGGCGCCCGGCGGGCGAAGAACGCTATCGAGCCGACGATCTCCGAGCCGCTGACCAGCGCGGCGACACCGGAGAGCGGCGCTACGACGAGCTGACCGACCCACCCGTGAGCCGGTACGGCGAGACCGGGCGGCACGGCGCGGACGACGCGTTCGGGTCCACCGACCCCGATACGGACAGTTACCGTCCGGCGCGGTCCCGCCGGGCCGACACAGGCTCGTTCGGGGTGTCGATGGACGAGCTCGCCGCCGAACGGGAGGCGCGCCGGGCGGCGCGGGCCGCCGAGCCGGCCCCGTCCGCCGACGTGGCGCTGCCGGCCGGTCAGCACTCCGTCGCGTTCCCGCTGCCGCCCGCCCAGCGGGCCGTCGAGTTCCCGCTGACCATCGGGCAGCGCCCCACGCCGCTGGCGGCGCCGGGGCAGGAGGACCGCTCGCTGTCCGCCCCGGCGCACGACGACCGGTCGCTCGCCGGTCTGGCGCACGACGACCGCCCGTTGCCCGGCCCGGCCTACGAGGACCGGCCGCTGTCCGCCCCGGCGTACGACGACCGGCCGTTGCCCGGCCCGGCCCGGGACAGCGCCCTGCTGTCCGGTCCGGCGCGCGAGGCGGGCCCGCGGGATGCCCCGCTCGACGCGGACCCGCTCGGCGTCGACCCGGTGGGACGCGGCGCGGAGCCGCCGCGCGCCGCGCCGCTCGGCGGATACCCGATCATCGAGCCCGGCCGCCCCAGCGAGTCGGGCCGCTCCGCTGACCTCGGCCGTCCCGCTGACCTCGGCCGCCCCGGCGAGCCGGGCCGCCGCGCCGAGCCCGGCCGCCCGGACGAGCCGGCGGACCGGGGCGTGGGGGAGTGGGGCCCGGTGGACCGGGGCGCGGGCAGCGCCACCGCCGTGGAGCCGGCGCGCGCCGCCGAGCGGCATCCGCTGGACCTGCCGACCGGGCCCATGCCCCCGGTGGCGCCCCGCCCCGACCTGCCGCCGCCCGGCCTCGACCCGGCGTACGCCCCGGACGGGCTGCGCCGTCCCGGCCCGGCGCCCTCCGACGGCGTCTACCGCACCCGTCGCCCGGCGCTCGCCGTGCTGATCGCGGTGCTGGTGGCGGCCTTCGAGGTCCCGGCCCTGCGGGTGCTGAGCCACGGCGTGCTCGGCGACCCGCTGTCGGCGGCCGACGTCGTGGTGGGCATCTTCCTGGCCGGCGGGCTGCCGATCTTCGGCATCGGGCTCTACGGGCTGCGCACGGGCGGCCTCGCGCTCGCCGAGGGCGGCCGGGGCTGGCTCCGCCCGCCGACGGCGTACCTGACGGTGGGGCTGGTGCTGTTCCTCGCCGCCGCGCTCGCCGCCGGCTGAGCCGCGCCGCCCGCCCTGACCCGCCGCGCTCGGCCGCCCGCTGAGCCGCGCGCCGGGCAGGGGCGTACACTGGGCGCTTGGCGACCGCCTCGCGCGGTCGACCTCGCGCGCCCTCTCCACGTCTCGTGGGGCGGCGGCCTCCCTGGTCCCGATCATGATCGGGCCCACCACGGCCGGCGACCGGGCGCCAGGACGCCCGGCCGCCGGCCGGGCGGAGCAACCAGGGATCACAAGGAGTACCCCACCATGGCCGTCGTGACCATGCGTCAGCTGCTGGAGAGCGGTGTCCACTTCGGGCACCAGACCCGGCGCTGGAACCCGAAGATGAAGCGCTTCATCTTCACCGAGCGCAACGGTATCTACATCATCGACCTGCGCCAGACCCTCGACTACATCGAGAAGGCGTACGACTTCGTGCGCAACACGGTGGCCGAGGGCGGCAGCATCCTCTTCGTGGGCACCAAGAAGCAGGCCCAGGAGGCCATCGCCGAGCAGGCGACCCGGGTCGGCCAGCCGTACGTCAACCACCGCTGGCTCGGCGGCATGCTGACCAACTTCCAGACGGTGTACAAGCGGCTCCAGCGGATGAAGGAGCTGGAGGCGCTGGGTGACCTGAGCGGCACCGCCGCCGGTTACACCAAGAAGGAGACCCTGCAGCTCTCCCGCGAGAAGATCAAGCTCACCAAGACCCTCGGCGGTCTGCGGGACATGCAGAAGCTCCCGGCCGCGGTCTGGATCGTCGACACCAAGAAGGAGCACATCGCCGTCGACGAGGCCCGCAAGCTGGGCATCCCGGTGATCGCGGTGCTCGACACCAACTGCGACCCCGACGAGGTCGACTTCCCGATCCCGGGCAACGACGACGCGATCCGCTCGGCCGAGCTGCTGACCCGGGTCGTGGCCGCCGCCGTCGCCGACGGCCTGATCGCCCGCTCGGGCCGTCGCCGGGGCGGCGACGAGAAGCCGGAGCCGGGTCAGGTCGGCGCCGACGAGCCGCTGGCCGAGTGGGAGCGCGAGCTGCTGGAGGAGCCGAAGAAGGCCGACGAGCAGCCGGCGCAGCCCGCCGCCGAGCAGCCGGCCGAGCAGCCGGCGGCCGCCGCAGCGGAGTGACCGCGCCGCCGCGCGCCCGCCGTCCGTTTTCCCGGGCGGCGGGGCGCGGCGGGCACGCCGGGCGCGCCCGGCCCGGACCCGGGTGACCGGCCCCGGCCCGACCCACCCGGCCCCCAGACCAACCCACCGAGTCCCAACACCGAAGAGAGAGTCATGTCCAACTTCACCGCCGCGGACGTCAAGAAGCTCCGCGACCTCACCGGCGCCGGCATGATGGACTCCAAGAAGGCGCTGACCGAGGCCGAGGGCGACTTCGACAAGGCCATCGAGATCCTGCGCGTCAAGGGCGCGAAGGACGTCGGCAAGCGGGCCGGCCGCACGGCCGCCAACGGCCTGGTCGCCCACTCGGGCAAGGCGCTGCTGGAGCTCAACTGCGAGACCGACTTCGTCGCCAAGAACGACGCCTTCATCGCGCTGGCCCAGCAGCTCGTCGAGCACGGCGAGGCCAGCGGCGCGGCCTCCGCCGAGGAGCTGCTCGCCAGCAGCATCGACGGCAAGCCGGTCGCCGACCTGATCCAGGAGCAGTCCGCCAAGATCGGCGAGAAGCTGGTGCTCAACCGCTTCGCCAAGCTGGACGGCACCGTCGCGGTCTACCTGCACCGCAAGAGCCAGGACCTGCCGCCGGCGGTCGGCGTGCTGGTGGAGTACGCCGGCAAGACCGACGAGGCCGGGGACGCCGACGCCCGGGGCGTCGCCATGCAGATCGCCGCGATGCGGCCGAAGTACCTCACCCGGGACGAGGTGCCGGCCGACGTCGTCGAGTCCGAGCGGCGCATCGCCGAGCAGACCGCCCGCGAGGAGAACAAGCCCGCGGCGGCGCTGCCGAAGATCGTCGAGGGCCGGGTCAACGCGTTCTTCAAGGACTACGTCCTGATCGAGCAGGCGTCGGTCGCCGACAACAAGAAGACCGTGAAGCAGGTGCTGGCCGAGGCCGGCATCGAGGTGACCCGCTTCCTGCGGTTCGAGGTCGGCCAGGCCTGAGCCGCCGGTCGGGCGCCTGATGCGCGCCCGTGGGCAGGGAACGTCGACGAGGAGGCCGCTGGTGTACGTGACAGGCACCGCGGCCTCCTCGTCACATGCCTGGCCCGCGCGGCCGGAGCGGCGGCGTAGGGTCAGCGACGGCAGGTACGCGGTAACCGGCGCACGTGGGGTGCGGCCGGGGAAGGGCGGGGCGGATGACGCAGGTTGTGAGTGACCGGAGCCTGGCGGCGGAGGATCCGACCGCCCCACCGCCGGGACGGGCCCGCCGGGTGGTGCTGAAGCTCTCCGGCGAGGTCTTCGGCGGCGGCGCGATCGGCGTCGACCCCGACGTCGTCCAGGCCATCGCGCGGCAGATCGCCACCGTGGTACGCCGCGGCGTGCAGGTCTCCGTGGTGGTCGGCGGCGGCAACTTCTTCCGCGGCGCGGAGCTGCAGAAGCGGGGCATGGACCGCGCCCGCGCCGACTACATGGGCATGCTGGGCACCGTGATGAACTGCCTGGCCCTCCAGGACTTCCTGGAGAAGGAGGGCATCGAGACCCGGGTGCAGAGCGCCATCACGATGGCCCAGGTCGCCGAGCCCTACATCCCGCTGCGCGCGATCCGGCACCTGGAGAAGGGCCGGGTCGTCATCTTCGGCGCCGGCGCGGGCATGCCCTACTTCTCCACCGACACCGTGGCCGCCCAGCGGGCGCTGGAGATCCGGGCCGACGTGGTGCTGATGAGCAAGAACGGCGTGGACGGCGTCTACACCGCCGACCCCCGGATCGACCCGACCGCCAGCAAGCTCGACTCGATCACCTTCTCCGAGGTGCTCCGCCGCAACCTGCGGGTCGCCGACGCGGCCGCGTTCAGCCTCTGCATGGAGAACGGCCTGCCGATGCTGGTCTTCGGCGCGCAGGGCGACGACACGATCATCCGCGCGGTGGGTGGCGACAAGATCGGCACCCTGATCACCGCCTGAGCGGCCGGGGGCCGCGCGAGGCGGCCCCGCGACACACAGCACAGCCCACGACGAGCACAAAGAAGGAGGCGAGGAGACCGGTGATCGACGACACCCTCCTCGAGGCCGAGGAGAAGATGGAGCGGGCCATCGAGCACGCCAAGGAGGAGTTCGGCGCCATCCGCACCGGTCGCGCCAACGCCGCCATGTTCTCCAAGGTCATCATCGACTACTACGGCACCCCCACGCCGCTGCCCCAGATGGCGTCCATCGGGGTCCCCGAGCCGCGCATGGTCATCATCAAGCCGTACGACAACTCGCAGATCGGCGCGATGGAGCGGGCAATCCGCGACTCGGACCTCGGCGTGAACCCGAACAACGAGGGCAACCAGCTGCGCATCCTGCTCCCGCAGATGACCGAGGAGCGCCGCCGCGAGATGATCAAGGTGGCCCGGCACAAGGGCGAGGAGGCCAAGGTGGCGGTGCGCAACATCCGCCGCAAGGGCAAGGAGGAGCTGGACCGGCTGGTCAAGGACGGCGAGGTCGGTGAGGACGAGGGCCGCCGCGCCGAGAAGGACCTCGACGACCTGACCCAGAAGTTCGTGGCCACCGTCGACGAGCTGGTCAAGCACAAGGAGAGCGAGCTGCTCGAGGTCTGAGCCGCGACCGGCCCCCGGGCCGGCACGCGAGACCTGTTGTCGTGGCACCGGTGTGCCGCCGTCGTCGGGCGGCGGCGCCGGTGCCTCCGTCGTCACGGGCCGGAACCGGGCGAACCCGGGGCGCACCGCCGGCGGCGCACGGAGGGCTCGTCCACCCTCCCGGGGCGACCCGTGCAGTAGGCTCGGCACGATTCCGGCCACCACGCGGTGAACGGGCGGGATCGCCCGGCCGTCGCGCCGGTCAATCGGACGGAACAGTCGTCGTAGGGGATGGTCTTGGTCGTACGTCATGTGGTGAACCCCGTACCGCGTCCGCTCGGTGCGTGATGTCCCACCTCGACCCCTACCGCAGCCCCGAGTCCCGCAGCTGGGACCGGCCGGACGCCCCCGCCGCGCTCCCCTGGCCCGACCGCGAGCTGGAGCCGGGGCAGTGGGCCCGCAGCGCCACCACCGACGCGTACGCCCCGGTGGCGCCGGGCGGTCGGCCCGAGACGCGCCGCCCGGCGGGGCGGCCGGAGCCGTTCGACGCCGACGCCACCGACCCGTACGGCGCCCGCCCGGTGCCCGACGAGCCGCCGCGACCCGGTGACCCCGTCGACCCGCCGGGCTGGCGTGGCGCCCCCGGGGCGGGCGGCCGCTTCGCTCCCGAGCCCGACGGGCCCTTCCCCGCCCACCCGCCGACGGGGCCGGCGTACCCGCCCGACGAGCCGGCCGGTCCGGCGTACCCGTCGGACGGGCCGGCCGGCGACGTCGCCGAGCCTGAGCCGCCCCGGGGCCGGCGCGGGCCCGGCCGGCGACGGGCGAGCGCGGAGCGTCCGCCCACCCAGCAGGCCCCGGCCGGCCGCGCCGGCCGCAACCTGCCGGCGGCGATCGGGGTGGGCGTCGGCCTCGGCGCGGCCGTCCTGCTGCCGCTCTTCTTCTACCTGCCCGCCTTCCTCCTCGTGCTCGCCGCCGCGATCGCGATCGGCAGCTGGGAGATGGCCCGGGCGGTCCGCCGCAGCGGGGCCCATCCGCCGCTGGTGCCGCTGATCGCCGGTGGCGTGCTCACGATCGGCCTGGCCTGGTTCGCCGGCCCCGACGCGCTCTGTCTCGGCCTGCTGGTCACCGTGCTCGGCACGATGATCTGGCGGCTGGGCGACGGGCCGGGCGACTACCAGCGCGACCTGACGGCGGCCACCCTCATCGCCGTGTACGTGCCGTTCCTCGGCGGCTTCGCGGCGATGCTCGCCGCCGCGCCCGGCGACGGGCACCTGCGCGTGCTGGTAACCCTGGTCGCGGTGGTGCTCTCCGACACCGGCGGGTACGCGGCGGGAGCCAATCTCGGCAAGCACCCGATGGCGCCCTCGATCAGCCCGAAGAAGTCCTGGGAGGGCTTCGGCGGCTCGGTCACCGCGGCGGCGGCGGGCAGCGCCCTGCTGATCTGGCTGCTGTTCGACGTGGCCCCCTGGTGGGGCGCCCTGTTCGGCGTGGCCGTGTCCTGCGCGGCGGTCCTCGGCGACCTGGCCGAGTCCATGATCAAGCGGGATCTCGGCGTGAAGGACATGAGCAACCTGCTGCCCGGGCACGGCGGCCTGATGGACCGCCTCGACTCGATCCTGTTCGCGGTGCCCACCGCGTACCTGTTGCTGGCGGTCTTCGTCCCGGTGGTGGGCTGAGGCATGAATCACGCCGGTCAGCCCGTTCCGGCCGCGTGGTCGGGTCCGATTCGGCACCTCCGGCCAGGTGCGTCGGGCGAACGGCGTGGGAGACTGGACGGGTCATGACGAGCCTTCCCCTGATCCCCGTCACCCCGGACATCCCCGCCGCACGCCGCGCGGCCATGCCGCCCCGCCACCTCGCCGACCTCGACCTGCCCGCCCGGCAGGCCCTGGTGGCCGAGCTGGGCGAGCCGGCGTTCCGCGCGAAGCAGATGTCCACCCACTACTTCGGCCGCCTGGTCCGCGACGCCGCGTCGATGACCGACCTGCCCGCGGCCACCCGGGACAGGCTGGCCGCCGAGCTGCTGCCCACCCTGCTCACCCCGGTCCGCGAGCTCGCCTGCGACGACGGCGCCACCCGCAAGGCGCTCTGGCGGCTGCACGACGGCTCGCTGGTGGAGAGCGTGCTGATGGGATATCCGGACCGCGTGACCGTCTGCATCTCCAGCCAGGCGGGCTGCGGCATGGCCTGCCCGTTCTGCGCTACCGGCCAGGCCGGGTTGACCCGCAACCTGTCGACGGCCGAGATCGTCGACCAGGCGGTCTACCTGGCTGGCGTGGCCGCCTCCGGCGCGGTCGCCGGCTCACCGCCGCGGCTGTCCCACGTCGTGTTCATGGGCATGGGTGAGCCGTTGGCCAACTACTCGCGCGTCGTCGCGGCGATCCGCAGGCTGGTCGCCCCCGCCCCCGAGGGGCTCGGCCTGTCCCAGCGGCACATCACGGTCTCCACGGTCGGCCTGGTGCCGGCGATCCGGCGGCTGGCCAGCGAAGACCTGTCGGTGACCCTTGCGTTGTCCCTGCACGCGCCCGATGATGAGCTGCGCGACGAACTCGTGCCGGTCAACCAGCGGTGGAAGGTCGCCGAGGTGCTGGACACGGCGTGGGACTACGCGGCCCGCACGGGGCGTCGGGTGTCGATCGAATACGCGATGATCAAAAACGTGAACGACCAGCCGTGGCGGGCCGACCTCCTCGGCAAGCTGCTGGCCGGCAGGTTGGCCCACGTCAACCTCATCCCGCTCAACCCGACCCCGGGCAGCCGGTGGGACGCGAGCCCGAAGCCCGTCGAGCGGGAGTTCGTCCGGCGTCTGCGCGCCGCCGGGGTCTCGACGACGGTCCGGGACACCAGGGGGCGCGAGATCGACGGCGCGTGCGGGCAGCTCGCCGCCGCCGGCGACGGGGACAGCGGGACGCCGCAGGAGGCAACGGCGTGACGGGGCGTACCGAACGAGACCAGGAGACATAGTGGCGAGTCAGGGTCAGCGTTTCCGGCGCAAGGCGCTCCGCCGGGGATACAAGGTCGACGAGGTGGACGCCTTCCTGGACCGGGTCGAGGCGACGCTCGACGGCCGGCCCGTTGGCGCGCCCGTGGCCTCCCAGGAGGTTCACGACGTCGTCTTCCGGGTCCGCTTCAACGGCTACGACGAGTGGCAGGTCGACCTGCACCTCGACCGCGTCGAGCGGCAACTGGCCGAGCTGGAGGAGCGCGGCGGCTCGCCCGGTCGCGGCGCAGACCCCCGGATGTCCGACCGGATGGGCCCGCCGGACCGGATGGGCCCGCCGATGCGGGACGACCGGGGGCCCGTCCCGATGCGCGACGACCGCGGCCCCCTGCCGATGCGCGACGACCGTGGGCCGCTCCTGCGCGACGACCGGGGGCCCGCGCCGATGCCGCAGCCCATGCCGCCCCGGCCGATGCCGGCGCAGGCCGGCCCGCCCGGCGACCGCTACGGCCGGTACGACGAGCCGACCGGCGGCTTCTCCGGCGGCGGCGGATACGACGAGCCGACCGGTGGCTTCTCCGGCGGCGGCTACGACGGGCCTCGCGGCGGCTACGACGCACCTCGCGGCCCGGGCGGCGGCCCGCTGGGTCCGGGCGGCCCGATGGGTCCCGGCCCTGGCATGGGTCCCGGCCCTGGCATGGGTCCCGGCCCTGGCATGGGTCCCGGCCCTGGCATGGGTCCCGGCGGCCCGCCGCCCCGGGGCCTGCCCCCGGGCCCCGGCGGCTACGCCCCCGACGAGCAGCGCTTCGACGGCTTCGAGGCGGGCCGGCACGGGCGGGCCGACATGACCGCCGAGATCCGGATGCCCGAGCGCGACCTTCGTGAGCTGCGCGGCCGTGGCCCGGCCGGGCCCCCGCCCATGCCGCCGCAGCCGATCGGGGGCCCGCCGCCGCTGGCCGGCCCGCCCGTGGGCGGCCCCCCGATGGGTGGCCCGTCCGTCGGTGGCCCGCCGGCCGGTGGCCCGCCGATGGCCGGTCCGCCCGGCAGCGACCTGCACCGGGTGGACCAGATCCGCCGCAGTTTCCAGGTGCGCCGGTTCGGCAGTGGATACGACCCGGACCAGGTCGACCGGCTCTTCGAGGGCATCCTCGGTGGGATGGCCGGCCGGGGCCCGATGCCGGTCAACCCGAAGGACCTGGACACCCTGCGCTTCGGCCTGGTCCCGGGCGGCTACTTCGAGGCCGAGGTCGACGCCGCGCTCAAGGACGTCCAGGACATCCTCTTCGGCCGCTGACCGTCCGGCGGGCGCGGGCGATCCGCCCGCGCCGCCGGGCACGCGGACACGACGAAGGGCCCACCCCGACGGGGCGGGCCCTTCGCGCGTTGCCGGTCCGGCCGGGGTCAGGACCGCAGGCCGTTGCGGCGCAGCACCGTGTCGCCCACGACGATGGCCAGCAGCAGCACGGCCAGGCCCACCAGCCAGATGTCCTCGACCCTGCCCTCGTGGTTGCCGCACAGCATGGCCAACAGCGCCAGCGCGGAGACCACCGCGCCGATCCGCCCGGCCTTGCGGTGCCCGGGCTTGTGCTGATCTGGCGACGTCACCGGCTCGCTTCCTGCCACTGTCGGTCCTTCCCTCGCGATCGGATCTCCGGTTAGTCTGGCACGCCCCGCGGCTGACCTCGTGCGGTGGGGGTTTCCCGCCGGCCCGGCACACACCGGCCCGCAGCCGCCGCCGGTGCCCCGTGCCGGCCACCCGCGCCGAGTGGACCGGCCGGAGGCCGGAGGACCCGGGCCGGACGGCACTACCGGCGTCGCGGGCCGGCGGCCAGACTGCCTCCGGTAGCGTCGGGACGTACACCTTGATTGTCTTTTTGAGGGGGACTGCGGTGCGAGTGACCGGTACGGGACACGCCAGCATGCGGATCGACACGGCCGCGGGCAGCATCCTGTGCGACCCGTGGGTCAATCCCGCCTACTTCGCCTCGTGGTTCCCGTTCCCCGACAACTCCCAGCTCGACTGGGAGACCCTCGGCGACGTCGACTACCTGTACGTGTCGCACCTGCACCGGGACCACTTCGACGCCGCGCACCTGCGCGACTTCGTGTCCAAGGACGCCACCGTCCTGCTGCCCGAGTTCCCCACCTCCGAGATGGAGGACGAGCTGCGGGCGCTGGGCTTCACGAAGTTCCTGCGGGCCCCGAACGAGCAGGTCGTGGAGCTCGACGGCGGCCTGCGGATCATGATCCAGGCGCTCACCAGCCCGACCGACGGCCCGATCGGCGACTCCTCGCTGTGGGTGGAGCACGAGGGGGTGCGGCTGCTCAACCAGAATGACGCCCGCCCGACCGACCTGAGCGTCTTCGCCGAGTTGGGGCACGTGCACGCGCACCTGCTCCAGTTCTCCGGGGCGATCTGGTATCCGATGGTCTACGAGCTGCCGCAGTCGGCGAAGACCGCGTTCGGCAAGCAGAAGCGGGAGCGGCAGTTCGACCGCACCTGGCGCTACATCGCCGACCTGAAGGCCGACCACGTCTTCCCGATCGCCGGCCCGCCGTGCTTCCTCGACGACGACCTGTGGCAGTTCAACGACATCCACGGCGACGAGGGCAACATCTTCCCCGACCAGTCGGTCTTCCTCGCCGAGTACGCGAAGGTCGGCGGCACCAACGGCATCGTGCTGCTGCCGGGCAGCGTCGCCGAGGTGACCACCTCGGGGGCGACCACCACCCACCCGCAGCCGGTCGAGGAGTTCTTCGCGGACAAGACGGCCCACCTGGAGGAGATGCGGGAGCGCAAGCGCGGCGTCATCGAGGCGGAGAAGGCGTCCTGGCGGCACCCCGAGGTCGACGTGCTGGCCGGGATGAAGCTCCGCATCGAGCCGCTGCTGGAGGAGTCGATCTACCTGGCCAAGGGCGTCGGCGGCCCGGTCCGCTTCGACCTGGTCGACTACGACGGCGAGTCCGTCGAGTCGATCGTGGTGGACTTCCCCGGCAAGGAGGTCCGGCCGTACGCCGACGAGAAGGTGCGCTACCGGTTCCGCACCGAGCGGGCCCTCGTGGAGCACCTGCTGCACATCGGCGAGGTCGACTGGGTCAACTCGCTCTTCCTGTCCTGCCGGTTCTCGGCGGCCCGGATCGGCCAGTACAACGAGTTCGTGTACGCCTTCTTCAAGTGCCTGTCCACGGAGCGCCTCCAGTACGCCGAGGGCTGGTACGACGAGCACGAGCGCACCAGCGACGCCGAGGACATCACCCTCGGCGACTGGGTGGTGCAGCGCCGCTGCCCGCACCTGAAGGCGGACCTCACCCGGTTCGGCATCGTCGAGGGCGACCAGCTCACCTGCCAGCTGCACGGCTGGAAGTTCGACCTGCCCAGCGGGCGCTGCCTGACCAGTGTCGGGCACAAGGTCCGGGCGCACCGCGCGGACGCGTCCGCCCCGACGTCCTGACCCTACCTTCCGCCCCGTTCATCCCCGTTGTGCCGTTCCTTCCCGTTCCGCCCCGCCCGCAGGTGACCATGGAGTCGTGACGGGCGGGGCGGAGTCGTGACCGGCGGGTCGACGCCGTGACGGGCGGGGCGGACGAGGGGGCCGGCTACCGGTACGGCCGGCGTAGCGAGATGGCCCGCGACGCCTCCCGGGTGGAGGCGTTCAGCGACGCCGTGATCGCCATCGTGCTGACCCTGATGGCGGTCGAGCTGCTCCAGTTCGCCCCGCAGAACCCCACCGGGACGGACCTGGCGGGCGCGCTGTTCCACGAGTGGCCGTCGTACCTGGCGTACGTGATCACCTTCGCGATCGTCGGCCAGGTGTGGCTCACCCACCACAACATGTGGCGGTACGTGGTCCGCATCGACCAGCTGCTGCTGGTGCTGAACCTGCTCCTGCTGCTCTTCGTCGCGGCCATCCCGTTCGCCGCGAACCTGCTGTCGGACAACCTGCGCGGCCCGGTCGGCGACCAGCGGCTCACCGCCGCCCTCTACGCGGGCACGGTGCTCGGCGAGGCGCTGTTCTTCAACCTGAGCTGGTGGTGGGCGCGGCGGCGCCACCTGCTCCACCCGGACCTGGACCCCCGGCTGGCCCGGGCGGTGGCCCGCCGGTTCCTGCTCGGGCCGCTGCTCTACGTGGTCGCCTTCGCGGTGGTCTTCGTCGACCCGGTGCTCAGCCTGGTCGCCTACCTCCTGCTCGTGGGCCTCTACCTGATCCGTGGCCCCGGCGACCTGCCCCCGTCGAAGGAGATCGCTCCAGCCGAGGGCTGAGCGCCCCGCCCGACGGGGTGAGCGCCCCGCCCGACGGGGTGAGAAGGGGACCCCTCTCTACCGTAGGCGTTAACAAGGGGCCCCTCCTTACCCCCAATCGGCGAGGATGCGGCGGGCCGCGTTGTGACCGGCCGCCCCGATGACGCTGCCCGCCGGGTGGCAGCCGGCGCTGCCGGCGTACACGCCGTCGACGCCGGTGGCGTACGGCATCCGGTCGGTGAAGCTGACCGTGTTGTCGACGTGGTGGATGTGCCCGCCGGTGATGCCGAAGTGCGCCTCGATGCCGGGCGGGGGCAGCGGCACGGCGTCGGCGATCAGGTCCCCGGTGCCGGGCGCGTACCGCTCGCAGATGCCGATCAGCAGGTCGACGTAGCCGGGCAGGGCAGCGTCCCAGGTGCCGTCGGCGAGGGCGTAGGGCACCGACTGCACGAACAGCGCCGACGAGTGGTGGCCCTCGGCGTCGGACAGCGACGGGTCGACGGTGGTGTGCAGGTACCACTCGATGGTGGGCTCGGCGGGCAGCCGCCCGGCCTGCACGTCGGCCCACATCGCGCGCAGCGCCGCCATCGGCGGCTCGCCCCCGCCGCCGACCAGCGACGCCGACCCGGGCAGCAGGTGGATGGTGGAGCCGAACGGGCTGGGCGCGTCGTCGGGCAGGCAGGAGAAGCGGGGCAGCCCGGTCAGCGCCAGGTTGACCTTGAGGGTGGTGCCGGGCCGGCGGACGGCCGCCATCCGCGCGCCCAGCTCCGCCGGGAGCGCGCCGTCGGGCAGCAGGTCCATCAGCCGGTACGGGTCGCACGCCCCGAGCACCACCCGCGCGGCCACGTGCCGGCCGTCGGCGAGGGTCACGCCGCTGGCCGCGCCGCCGTCGAGGGTGATCGCGGTGACCGGGGCGTCGGTCAGGATGGTGGCCCCGGCGGCGCGGGCCGCGGCGGCGAAGGTGCGCGAGACGGTGCCCATGCCGCCCTCGGCGATCATCCAGGTGCCGTCGGAGCCGGGCAGCCGGCACATGTTGTGGACGAGGAAGTTGTGGCCGGTCCCGGGGTCGTCGGGGCCGGCGTTGAGCCCGGAGAGGCCGTCGGTGACCGCGTACATGCTGACCAGCAGCTCGGAGCGGAAGTCGAAGCGGGCCAGGTAGTCGGCCACGGAGCCGCGCACGAGGTCGACGAAGACCTGCCGCAGGGCGGGCCGGACGTGCCGCTGCGCGATCTCCTCGACCGGCAGCGGCTCGGCCAGCCAGGCGGGGGCGAGGTCGTCGCGGAGCTGGGCCAGCTCGGCCTGCATGGCGTCGTCGGCGGCCACGTCGGCGGGGGAGAAGAACTCCGTGAGCTGCCGCCGGGTGGCGGCCGTGTCGCTGCCCATCAGCAGGTACGGCGACCCGGGGCCGCCCGGGGTGGGCAGGAAGTAGTGCGGGTCGCGGCGCAGCACGGGGATGCGCACGTCGAGCGTGGCGAGCAGCTCCGGCGGCATCAGGCCGAGCAGGTAGGACCCGGTGGAGTGGCGCAGCCCGGGGACCTTCGGGAACGGGTTCTCGGTGCGGGTGGCCCCGCCGATCACCCCGGCGGCCTCCAGCACCAGCACGTCGAGGCCGGCGCGGGCCAGCAGGATCGCCGAGACCAGCCCGTTGTGCCCGGAGCCGACGACCACCACGTCGGCGCGGGCCGGCAGTTCACTCGCCTTGCTCGTCGCGGTCGTGCCGCTGCGCTCGCTCATGCTCGGGCAGCCTAGTGCCGCGCGGACCCGGCCGGGGGGCCGTCGCCGTTCCCGGTCGGCGGGCCGGCGCCGGGCGTCCCGCGCAGCGGGGCGAACAGCGCGGCGAGTTCGGTCTCGAACAGCGCCTCGGGGGAGTCCACGGCCCAGGCGAGGTGGCCGAAGACCTCCATGGCGACGAGCCCGTAGAGTCGGGTCCAGGCGGACAGGAACGCGTACGCGACCTCGATCGGCAGGTCGTCGTGCTTGGTGGTGAGCGGGGCGAGGTGGCAGCCGAGCTGCTGGCGCAGCGCGTCGGCCGGTGGCCCGGGCAGCGCTCCGTCCCGGGTCAGCGCGAGGAACGGGGCGAGGAAGACCGCCCCGAGCCGCGCGCCGGGGTGCTCGGCGTCGGCGCAGGCGTCGGTGAACGTGGCGACCCCCGGGACGGGGTTGCCGAAGATCAGGGTGAACTCGGCGGGGTGCGCGACGGCCCAGCGGCGCATCGCCCGGCACATGGCCGTGAGCTGGTCGACCGGGTCGTCGCCGGCCGTGTCCCGGGCCGCCTCGCTGATGGCGCGCAGCTCGTCGTAGAGGTCGCCGGTCAGCGCGCCGACCAGGCCCTCCAGGTTGGGGAAGTAGCGGTAGATGGCGGGCGCGGTCATCCCCATGTCGCGGGCGATGGCGCGCAGGGAGACCGCCTCGACCCCGCCGGTCACCAACAGCCGGCGCGCCCCGTTCTTGATCTCGCAGAGGGTGGCCGCGCGTAGCCGTTCCCGCCGAGTCGGTGCGGACATGCGTGAACCCCCTTGACTGGAGCGAACGACGTAGTAATAGTAAACGGCGTTCACTTCGGAGAGCCATGGTTACTGACCACGACCTTAACGGTCGGTGAGGGGGATTGCGATGTTCGACTGGTGGGGGCGGGCGGTGGTGCGGGCCCGCTGGGCCGTGCTGGCCGCCGCCGTGGCGCTCATGGCGCTCGGCGCGACCTGGGGGACCGGCGTCTTCGGCCAGCTCAGCGGCGGCGGGTTCGCCGACCCGGCCAGCGAGTCCAGCCGCACGGCCGAGCGGATCACCGCCGAACTGGGCCGGCAGGGCGCCGACGTGATCGTGCTCTGGTCCAGCGACACCGCCACCGTCGACCAGCCGGCGTTCCGCGACCCGGTCGCCGGCACCGTCGCGGCGCTGCGCCAGCGTCCCGAGGTCACCAGCGTGACCACCTTCTACGACGCCCCGGCGCCCCACCTGGTCTCCACCGACCGCCGGTCCACCTACGCCCTGGTCCAGCTCGACGGCGTCGACGAGGACGCCCGCGCCGAGGCGTTCGACGCGGTGCGGCCCGCGTTCGACGCCCCCGGCCTGCGCACCGAGCTCGGCGGCGCGGTGGCCTTCCAGCGGTACGCCACCGAGCAGACCAGCGAGGACATCACCCGCGCCGAGCTGTTCTCCATGCCGGTGCTGCTGGTCCTGCTCGTGCTGATCTTCGGCGGGCTGGTCGCCGCCACCACCCCGCTGCTCGTCGGCGGGCTCGCCATCCTCGGCGCGCTGGTCGCCGTCCGCCTGCTCAGCATGGTCACCGACGTGTCGGTCTTCGCGATCAACGTGATCACCCTGATCGGCCTCGGCATGGCCGTCGACTACGCCCTGTTCGTGGTCAGCCGGTTCCGCGAGGAGCTCGCCGCCGGGCGCGACACCGCCGAGGCGGTACGCCGCACCATGGCCACCGCCGGCCGCACCGTGCTGGTCTCCGGGCTCACCGTCGCCCTCGCCATGGCCAGCCTGCTGGTCTTCCCGCAGCCGTTCCTGCGCTCGATGGGCCTCGGCGGGATGGCCGCCGTGCTGGTCGCCATGCTCGCGGCGCTCACCGTGCTGCCGGCCCTGCTCGCGGTGCTCGGCCGCCGGGTCGACGCGGTGCGCGTACCGCTGCCGTGGCGGCGCGGGGCGCACCGCGCCGGCCCGGCGCAGGCCGACACCGGCGGCGCCTGGGCCCGGATCGCGCGCAGCGTGATGCGCCGCCCGGTGCCCTACCTGGTCGGGGTGGCCCTGATCCTGGGGCTGCTGGCCACCCCGTTCCTGCGCGCCGGGTTCGGCGGGGTCGACGAGCGGGTGCTGCCGGCCGACGCCGGGCCCCGGGTGGTCTCCGAGCGGATCGCCGCACAGTTCCCCGGCGGCACCATCGCCCCCATCGACGTGCTGGTCACCGGCGTGCCGGCCGACGCGGTCGGGCCGTTTGCCGACCGGATCGCGGCGGTGCCCGGGGTCACCGGCGTGCGGGTCGCCGCGACCGACGGGTCCTCCACGCTGCTCGCCGTCGCCTACCCCGGCGAGCCGACCGGCGACGCCGCCCGGGACCTCGTCGGCGACCTGCGCGCCCTGCCCGCCCCGGACGGCGCGCGGGTGCTCGTCGGCGGCCGGCCCGGCGTCGACCGGGACCTGCTGGACAGCCTCGGCGACCGGCTGCCCTGGATGGCCCTGCTGATGGCCGGCGCGACCCTGCTGCTGCTCTTCCTCGCGTTCGGCTCGGTGGTGCTGCCGGTCAAGGCGGTGCTGATGAACCTGCTCTCCATCGGCGCGTCGTTCGGCGTGGTGGTCTGGATCTTCCAGGACGGCCACCTGTCCGGCCTGCTCGGCTTCACCCCGACCGGGTTCATCGAGCCGAGCAACGTGATCCTCATGCTCGCCGTGCTGTTCGGCCTGGCCACCGACTACGAGGTGTTCCTGCTCTCCCGGGTCCGCGAGGAGTGGGACCGCACCGGCGACAACACCGCGTCGGTGGCCGCCGGCCTGCAACGCACCGGCCGGATCATCACCGCCGCCGCCCTGCTGCTGGTCATCGTGGTCGCCGGCTTCGCCACCGGCGCGATGGCGTACATCAAGCTGATCGGGATCGGCATGATCGTGGCGATCGTGGTCGACGCGACTCTGGTGCGGGCGCTGCTCGTGCCGGCCACCATGCGCCTGCTCGGCCGCTGGAACTGGTGGGCCCCCGGCCCGCTCGGCACGGTCTACCGCCGCTTCGGCATCCGCGAGTCGGACGACCCGGCCGGACCCGTGGCCGGCGGCGCGGCGGAACAGGCCGCGCCGGACGCGGCCGAGCCGGAGCCCGCCGGGCCGGAGAGCCGTCACCCCGCGTTCATCGGGTAGTCACTGGTGTCGATGCCCCGCCGGCTCTACCGTCGGTGGGGCATCGACCCTACCGGGAGGTAACCGATGGACCGTCGTACCGTCCTGCGCGCCACCGTCGCCGGCGGGGCCGCCGCCTTCTGCGGCAGCCTCTGGGCCTCCGCCGCCCGCTCCGCGCCGGCCCTCGCCGCCGGGCCGGCCCAGCCCGGCCCCGGCCCGTACGGGGACCTGCTCGCCGCCGACGCCAACGGCATCCAACTGCCCGCCGGCTTCACCAGCCGGGTGGTCGCCCGCTCCGGGCAGCGGGTCGCCGGCACCTCCTACCTGTGGCACTGGGCCCCCGACGGCGGCGCGTGCTTCCCCGCCCCCGACGGCTGGATCTACGTCTCCAACTCCGAGATCCCCCTCGCCGGCGGCACGTCGGCCGTGCGGTTCCGCGCCGACGGCAGCATCGCCTCGGCGTACCGGATCCTCGGCGGGACCAACCTCAACTGCGCCGGCGGGGCGACCCCGTGGGGCACCTGGCTCTCCTGCGAGGAGGCCCCGCTCGGCCGGGTCATGGAAACCTGGCCCGACGGCAGCCGCGCCGCCGAGGAACGCACCCGGATGGGCCGGTTCACCCACGAGGCCGCCGCCTGCGACCCCGACCGGCGCGTCGTCTACCTCACCGAGGACGAGGAGGACGGCTGCTTCTACCGGTTCGTCCCCGACACCTGGGGCGACCTGCGCACCGGCCGGCTCCAGGTGCTCTGCGCGCCGACCGGTCAGGTCACCGGCCCGGTGACCTGGGCCGACGTGCCCGACCGCGACGGCTTTCCCGTCCCCACCCGCCGCCAGGTCGGCGCGGCGCAGCACTTCGACGGCGGCGAGGGCTGCTGGTACGACCGGGGCACCTGCTGGTTCACCACCAAGGGCGACAACCGGGTCTGGGCGTACGACGCCGCCGGCCAGCGCCTCGACCTGGCGTACGACGACTCGCTGGTGCCCGCCGGGGCGGCCCCGCTCACCGGCGTCGACAACATCACCGGCACCCGCTCCGGTGACCTGTACGTCGCCGAGGACGGCGGCAACATGGAGATCAACATGATCACCCCGGCCGGCGTGGTCACCCCGTTCCTGCGCCTGCTCGGCCAGTCGGGCTCGGAGCTGACCGGCCCGGCCTTCTCCCCGGACGGCAGCCGCCTCTACTTCTCCTCGCAGCGGGGCGTCAGCGGGGCGGTCACCGGCTCCGACGGCATCACGTACGAGATCACCGGCCCCTTCCGCCGCTAACCCGGCCCCCGCCAGCGATTGCCCTCCGAGCGGCTGCGCCGCCGGATGTCCGGACGCTGTCGAGGTGGCCCGTCCCGCCCGCTAGGGAGCTGAGTCACATACGACATCACCCACCCACCCACCCACCCACCCTGCCCCCACCCTGCCCCCCGATGGCCACCCCAGCACCCCCGGTGATCAAGAGGAATGCGTCAAGAATGATCTCGACGCTGACACGTTCCTCTTGATCACCGGGCCGGACGGGACGCCGCGGCGGGCGGGACCGGCGGGATCGGTGCGGAGGGTGCGGAGGGTGGGGCGGCGTGATGGCGTAAGTGACTCAGCTCCCTAGCGGCTGTCTACAGCATTGGCGGGTTCTGCTTGCGGGGCCTGCTGGCTGTCGTGAGCTGGATCAGCCGAAGGACTTCATCGTGCTCCAGTCCGAGCCCAGCACGACCTTCACCGGGGAACCGGCGCTCGTCGCGGAGGGGTGGTAGACCCGGATCTGACCGTCGGCGCCATACCGCACCCAGAGGTCGGGCACCTGGTCGCCGCTGACGTCCGGGATCGCGATCACCGCGCTCATCGCCGTCTCCGTCCAGCCGGTGCCATAGGAGACGTCGCCGTCACGCGAGTTGGCGGCTTGCTTGAGCGAGTGCAGGTCGACGCTGCCCGCTGCCGGGCCGGGCAGGCCGTGGCGGACGTACATGTTGCCGTTGTCCAGGTTGCGCCAGAGCAGGTCGGGGGTGCCGTCGACGTCGATGTCCGCCACGTTGACGATGTCCCGGCGGGCCCAGGCGGACCCCTCCATCAGGGTCGCCTCCTGGAAGCTCGCCCCGGTGTAGCCACCGAGCATCCAGAACGCCGTCCCGGCCCGCACCACCAGGTCCGGCCGTTGATCGCCGGTGACGTCACCGACGGCCTTGAGCTGGGTCCAGGTGCCCGGATCCGGCACGCCGGGCGGCAGCAGGACCCGCAGCCGGCGGTTGACGTCGAAACTGCCGTACCCGTCGCCGGGGTAGAGCCAGAACCGGCCGTCGGGGGTGCGGGCGAACAGGTCGGTGACGCCGTCGCCCGGGTAGGCGTCGTCGTACTTGGCGATCAGGGCCGCCTTGGCGGCACCCGCGTCCCACCAGTGTCCCGGCGGGTTCAGTTCGTTGCCGGTGGTGTAGGAGGCGGCGAGCCACGAGTACAACTCGCCGCCCTCGTCACCCGCGTAGGTACGCAGGTTGCCCGTAGCGTCGACGAGGAGCAGGTCGGGCAGGTCGTCGCCGGTGACGTCGCCGGGCTTGTCGGCAGTCTCGCTGGGCGGCACGTAGAAGGTGTAGTCGGTGCGGACGCTGCGGTTTCCGACCGCGTCGAGGGCGTACACGTGCAGGGTGTTCGGGCCGGCGTGCCGGGGAGCCAGACCGGCCACGGTGGCCTTGCCCCCGACGGCCGGGATCGTGAGGGGGTTGATGCTCTCGAACGAGTAGGTGAACTGGGCGGCACCGGCCGCGCTGAACTCGACCGGCCCGGTCTGCCCGAACTTCACGGTGGACCAGGTGGCGCCGTCCGGGGTCGCCTCTAGCCACACGTCACTGGCGACGTCGGGTGCCGGCGGCGCGGACGCGTCGATGGTGAAGCGGCACGGCTCGGTGCCCGGCGGATAGTACGAGGACGACGCGTTCGAGTGGTCCTCGGCGCGGACGTCCCAGGAGTAGGTGACCCCGTCCTCCAGGTCGCTGGGGAGGATCGTCCGGCTGGCCCTGCCGTCACTGGAGTGGGTGACGAGGGTGCCGGCGGGCACCGTGGTGCCGGTCCGCCAGAAGCGGAAGCGCAGCCCCTTGAGGTTGCCGTCCGGGTCGATGGCCTTCGCCGACAGGGAGATCGTGGTCCGGGCGATGATGGCGCCGCCGCCGGGGCCGGGCACGCAGGCGCCGCCGGGCGAGGTCCGGCCGTCCGTCGGCTCGCCCGGGGGACGGTTGTGGACGACCTCCAGCTCGGCCGTGTTGGCCTTGAACTTGCGCCAGGTCAGCGTGTCGGACTCGCTGGTGGCGCGCATGCCGAGGGTGATGCTTCCCCAGCCCTTGGTGGCGGCCTCCTGGGCCGCGCCCAGCACGTCGAACCGGACGTACTCGTCGTCGCAGCTACTGCCGTAGCCGTGGGCGAAGGACCGCTTCTGCTGCAGGGACTCCCAGGCCGGTTGCTTCTGCCAGGTGCTGCTGGAGGAGATAGTGCCGGTGAGCCAGAGCTGCATCTCCCGGGCCGTGCAGGACCAGGAGTGGTTGTTCAGCACCCGGAAGCCGGCCTCGCTGACCACCGTTCCCTGGATCTTGCTGTCGAAGCCCATCCGCCAGAAGGAACGCGTCGTCAGCGGGGTGTCCTCGTCGTAGCCGACCCGGGCGTCCGAGGTGCCGCTGTTGAAGTTGGTGCTGTGGTAGGTGTTGGTGTTCGGGCTCTGCTTGTAGACGGTGGCCCAGGACTGCAGTCCCGTCTTGAGGGTCGGGTCGAGGAAGAGCGGGAAGAGCGCCTCGGGGTCGGTGAGCAGGCCGGTGGCGGCGGCGTCCAGGTGCAACCGGGCCTCGCCGGTGTCCTCACCGTCGAGTCGGGTGGGCATCGGGCCCTGCCGGGAACCGGGCTCGGCGCCGCTGAGGCCGGAGAGTTGCAGCACGTGGGCGCTGGTGTCCACCGCCGTGCGCAGCGGCGTCTCGGGCGAGGTGGGTTCCCGGCCGGCGGAGTCCCAGGCGAACGGGCTGGGGATGGAGCCGATCTCCGCACCGCTGACGGGGTCGAGGATCTGCACCCCGTTGGTGGGCTGCTGGTGGCGGAAGACGGCCGTCGCGGACCGCAGTCCGTAGGTCAGGGTGTCGACGGCGTCGAGGGTGGCGGCGTTGCGGTTCTTGACGATCAGCAGTTGCCCGAACCCGCCCTCTTCGCGGGCGACGACGAGCAGGTCGACACCGGGCAACACCTCGGGGTAGAGCGCGCGGGGCCCGTCCAGCACCGGTTCCGGCAGGAGGCCGGGCCACAGGTACGTGATCGTGTGGCCGTCGATCTGCACCTCGGCGAGGGCGGTCTCGGCGGGGCTCTCGGGCTGGGCGGCCGGGGCGAGCCGCAGCGAGTTCGTGGTGGTGCCGCTCGACTGCCCGCCCTGCTTCGCCGCGGAAGGGCTGCCGGCGGAGAAGCGGACCGGCGCCGGCGCGTTGGCCGGCGTGACATCCAGCCCGGTGGGGGTGTCGCCGGCGCGGGTGAGGGTGGTGTCGATCGGGGCCCACTGCCCGGAGGCGGTCTTCGCGCGTTGGGGCAGGGCGCGGAAGGTGGTGCGGAGCTTGCCGTCCGGGCGCGCCCAGGTGAGCGAGGTGGCGGTGGTCGCGGTGTCGACGGGCACCTCCTGACCGGTGCGCCGGGCCTCGGCCATCGCGGCCGCGTAGTCCCGGCCGACGGTGTCCACGGGCGCGGCCTCGGTGGCCCGCTGCGGTCGGGAGGGCCGGCTGTCGTCGGCGCGTAGCCAGTACGGCAGCCCGGCCACGAGGAGCGCGACCAGCAGGAAGCCCAGGGTGCAGAGCTGCCGGGTACGCGTACGCAGGAAAGGGCTGAGCAGGCGAGGCACGGTCACGGCGGTCTACTCCCGTGGGGGCCGGGCGGACAGGGCGGCGGCAACGACGAGCGATCCCGTCCGGCGGAGGGCCACGGGGCAGCAAGCGCGGGCACACGATCGCACAACCCGTCGCCGGCTCGTCACACTTTCTTCCGTTATCAATTCGTGATCTTGTACGCGCTGTCGTCGGAGTTCGCGACCGAGAGTTGACCTATGCGGCTTTCATCAGCCGGGCTTGACGGGCATCTGCGAATAGATCCGTCAAAGGTGACTTCATTGGCCCGGCGGCTCTCGTGGGGAAATGGGCGGTGGCCAGGATCACTGTCGTGCCGCTCCGATTACGTCCGGTCACCTTGAGTAAGAGCGCTGATTGATCCACAGTGCTCGGGCGTGCCACGCCCGGCGCGTGCCGTGCCGTCGCGGTCGTACCGCGATCTCTTCCGTCTTCGCGCCTGGGTGGGAGCCGACGTATGCCTGGAACCGGATTGCTGTCCCGACGGCGTCCCGGCCGACCCGCCCGCCCGGCCACGGGCCGCCGGCGGTGGTCGCCCACCCGTCGGGCCCTGGCGCTGGCGCTCTCGGTGAACCTGCTGGTGGCGATCGCCCCCGCGCAGGCGTGGGCGGTGCCGGGCGCCGGGATGAGCCGCACCGGGATGCCGGTCGAGCTGCCCGACATCCCCACCATCAGGCACGTCGACCACGACGCGGACGCCGAGACGGAGCTGACCACCGCCGCCGAGGTGCCGGTGGACCCGTACGAGCCGCAGGCGGTCACCCCGTGGCAGCAGGACAGCGGCGAGGTGGACCTGACGGCCGCGACCCCCGGCACGTCGCTGCCGGTCGAGGACCTGCCGGTCGCCCTCGGCGTGCCCGAGGGCGGCGATCCGGCCGACCTGGCCGGCACCTGGAAGGTCGACCTTTCCAGCCCGGAGGCGTCTCAGGCCGTCGGGGCCCCCGGCCTGATCATGAAGATCACCCCGCCGGTGACCGCCGACCCGGACGCGGAGGTGGCCCTCAGCGTCGACTACACGCCCTTCGCCGACCTCTACGGCCCGCAGGCGGCCGACCGGTTCGGCCTGGTGCTGCTGCCCAGCTGCGTCTACGATGACCCGGACGGCGGAGACTGCGCCCCCGACACGGGTGCCCCGCCGCCCCCGTCGTTCGCCCCCTACCAGGCACCCGGCCCGGACGCCGGGGCGGCCGTGTCCAGCGAGACGGAGCTGGTGCCGGCCGACGAGGCGCCGACGGCGACCGACGACGACGGCATCCGCCGGCTCGTCAACGGCAGTGTCTCGATCGGGTCGCTGCTCGCCGGCCCGAGCGGCGCCGCGGGCGCGCGTAGCGCGGCGAGCGCCGCCGCCGGCGCCGGGGTCGTCGGCGTGCTCGACACCGGGGCCTCGGCCGGTGGCGACTACACCGCCACCCCGTTGCTCTCCTCTGGTTCCTGGGCGGCCGGCGCATCCTCCGGCGCGTTCACCTACGGCTACCAGGTGCAGGTGCCGGAGGCTCCCGGTGGCCTGATGCCCCGGGTGAACCTGGGCTACTCCTCGCAGTCGGTCGACGGCCGGACCTCGGCCACCAACAACCAGGCCTCCTGGATCGGCGACGGCTGGGACTACAGCGCCGGATCCATCACCCGCAGCTACGCCAACTGCACGCAGGACTCGAAGAAGTCGGGTGCGAACAACTCCACGCACCGCACCGGCGACCTGTGCTGGGGCTCCGACAACGCGACCCTCTCCCTCGGCGGCATGACCACCGAGCTCGTCTGGGACGCTGACGAGGAAACCTGGTTCACCGCCAACGGCGACGGCTCCCGGGTGGAGCTGGTCGAGGACACCGGCAAGGCGAACGGTGACGCCGACGGTGAGTACTGGATCGTCACCACCCGCGACGGCACCCGCCACCACTTCGGGATGCACCGCCTCCCTGGCTGGTCCACCGGGGACCCGGTCACCAACTCGGTGCTGACCGTCCCGGTCTACGGCAACCACGCGGGCGAGGACTGCTACCAGTCGGGCAACTGGGCCGGCTCGGTCTGCACCCAGGCCTGGCGCTGGTCGCTGGACTACGTCGAGGACGTCCACGGCAACGCGATGAGCCTGTGGTGGGCGAAGGAGACCAACCACTACGCCCGCAACTTCAACTTCAAGTCCCCCGTCTCGTACGACCGGGGCGGCTATCTCACCCGGATCGACTACGGGCAGCGCGCCAGCACCATGTTCTCCGCCGCCCCGGCCGCCCAGATCACCTTCACGGTGGCGGAGCGGTGCTTCGCCGAGGGCACCGTCACCTGCACCGAGGCCAACTTCACCAGCAGCGACCCGGCCAAGTACCGGATCTGGTACGACACCCCGGCCGACCTGCGTTGCGGCGACGACAAGAAGTGCTGGAACGCCTCCCCGTCCTTCTTCACCCGCAAGCGGCTCGACAAGATCACCACGTCGGCGCAGCGACAGCCCGGCAGCACCGCGCGTCAGGTGGTCGACGAGTACCAGCTCGCGCAGGCGTTCCCCACCACCCGGACCGGCCCGAACACCGCGCTCTGGCTGGAGTCGATCACCCGCACCGGGTACGGGCCCACCGGCGGCACCGACAAGATCACCCTGAACCCGGTGCGCTTCGAGGCGAACCCCGAGGACATGCCGAACCGGGTGCGCAACGACGACCGCCCCGGGTTCTCCCGGCTGCGCATCGCCCGGATCATCAACGAGTACGGCGGCGAGACCGTCGTCAGCTACAAGCAGCCGACGGGCGGCTGCGCCACCGGCACCGGGCTGCCCGGCAAGACGGACACCACCGCGCTGAAGAACAACAACCGGCTCTGCTACCCGTCGTTCTGGCACCCCGACCCCAGCGCCGAGGAGATCGACTGGTTCCACAAGTACGTGGTGGACAGCGTCGAGGAACTCCCCGCCATCGACGGCCCGGCGGTCAGCACCCTCACCCGCTACACCTACGTCGACCCCGGGTGGAAGCTCGCCGAGCAGGAGTTCACCAAGAAGTCGGCCCGGACGTACTCGCAGTTCGCCGGCTTCGCGCAGGTCACCGTCCGCACCGGCGAGACCGACGCGGACCACGGCGACGGCAGCGTGGCGACCAAGTCCGTCACCCGCTACTTCCGGGGCATGGGCGACGACGTGTCCGTCGAGGACACCGCCGGCCAGGAGATCGCCAAGGACCGCGAGCCGTTCGCCGGCCGCATCGCCGAGGAACTCACCTACCCCACCGCCGACGCCGCCACCGGCGACTGGCTCACCCGCAGCGTCACCTACCCACAGGCCGAGGAACTCGGCCGGCGGGACCGGGACGACGGGCTCAGCCCGCTGCGCGCCTGGCGGGTCACCGACTCCCGGGTGGTCGCGCACAGCCGCTCCTCCGGCACCGGCGACGACACCCGCACCACGCGGAAGGTCGAGACGAAGACCAGCTACGACGCCACGCACGGCCTGCCGACGCAGATCGAGTCGCTCGGCGACACCGGTAGGACCGGCGACGAGACGTGCACCCAGCTCAGCTACCTGCACCGGCTCGACCGGAACCTGGTCGGCCTGACCCAGCAGATGCTGACCAGCCCCACCACCTGCGCCGCCGCCACCTGGACGAACCTGGCGTCGCTGAGCTCCGCCAGCCGCATCGGCTACGACGGCGCGGCGTACGGGACCGCCCTGGCGGCGAACACCCGCGCCCTGGTCACCCAGACCTGGTCGCTGAAGGGCGACGGCTCCGGCTTCCAGTCCGACGGCACCGTCGGCTTCGACGCCCTCGGCCGGGTCGTCTCCCGCACCGACCCCGACCTGAAGACCTCCACGACCACCTACACCCCGACCACCGGCCAGCCCTTCCAGGTCGAGGAGAAGAACTCCCTCGACCACCGGCAGATCCAGGAGTTCGACCCCGGTCGCGGCGTCGTGGTGCGCAGCACCGACCTCAACGACCGGGTCAGCGAGTCGAAGTTCGACGCCCTGGGCCGCCTCGTCGAGGCGTGGGCCGCCGGCCGCACCCCGTCGGCCGGGGCGATCCCCGACTTCCGGGCCGAGTACACCATCCAGGCCGGCAAGCCCCCGTACGTCACCACGAAGGCCCGCAGCCACGAGAACCGGGTGGAGACCGCGGTCACCATCTACGACGGCCTGGGCCGCGAACGGCAGAGCCAGCAGGAGGCGGTCGGCGGCGGACGGCTGATCACCGACACCCTCTACAACCGGGCCGGCGAGGTGGGGCAGACCCGCAACGCCTACTACGCCGACGGCAACCCGAGCGGCACCCTGTTCACCCCGGCCGCCGACACCGCCGTGCCCAACGCCACCCGTTACACCTACGACGGGCTCGGACGGGTCGTCGAGGAGATGCCCGTCCACAACGGCGTCGAGGTGCCGCTGAGGTCCACCCGCTACGAGTACGGCGCGGACCACTCCACGGTGCTCAACCCGGCGGGCGCGGCCTCGTACCGGTTGTTCACCGACGCCCTGGGCCGCACGGCGCGGGTCGACACCTACACCAAGGGCGACCGCAGCGCCTTCGTCTCCATGCGCTACCAGTACGACCCGCAGGGCCAACTGACGCGGGCCACCCACTCCGAGAACCCGAAGGAGTGGACCTGGAGCTACGACCACCGGGGCCGGCCGGTCAGCGCCACCGACCCCGACACCGGCGTCACCACCCTCACCTACGACCACCGGGACCGGCAGGTCACCAGCACCAACGCCCGGGGCGTCACGGTGTGGAACGGCTACGACGAGCTGTCCCGGCCCGTCCAGCAGCGGCTCGGCGGCAGCGGCGGCACCCTGCTCGGCGAGTACACCTACGACACGGTGGCCGGCGGGAAGGGCCTGCCGGCGACCGCCACCCGCTACACCGACGGGCTGCCGTACACCCAGAGCATCGGCGGCTACACCGACGACTACCAGCCGACGTCGACCACGCTGACGCTGCCCGCGACCATCGCCAGCACCTGGGGGCTGCAAACCTCCTACACGTACGGCTACACCTACACCGACACGGGGATGCCCGAGTCGACCGTGCTGCCCGGCGTCGGGGCGCTGCCCACCGAGAAGGTGCTGGTCCGCTACACCAGGGACGGCCTGCCCCTGTCGGTCTCCGGCAAGGACTGGTACGGCGCGGAGACGGTCTACTCGCCGTACGGCCAGGTGTTGCGCTCGACGCTCGGCGCGCAGCCGCACCGGGTCTGGGCCATGGCCTCCTACGACGACGCCAGCGGCGCCCTGACCAGCCAGCAGGTCTACCGCGAGAAGGCCGGCGACACCGGCGTCGTGGGCGGCAACCTGGTGTCGAACCGCCACTACTGGTACGACAACGCCGGCAACGTCCTCGCCATCCGCGAGCAGGCCAGCGGCATCCAGGAACGGCAGTGCTTCCAGTACGACGCCCTCGGCCAGCTCAAGCGGGCGTGGACCGCCGCCGACCAGGCATCCTGCGCACCAGGCCCGGCGGGCACGGGCGGCGTGCTCAACGTGGCGGCCGGCGCGGACGGCTCCGGCTACTGGCAGGAGTACGACTACGACCTGCTCGGCAACCGCACGAAGCTGGTGGAGAAGGACCTCACCGGCGACGCCGCCAAGGACGCCACCACCACCTACGCCTACGGCAGGGCCGACGGCAGCCAGCCTCGCACCCTCACCACGGTCACGAAGAACTACGTCACCCCGGCCGGCGCCGCGATCACCGCCGCCGCCCAGCGGCTGTACGAGCTGACCGGCGAGACGAAGTCGGTCACCTCGGTGCAGAACGGCGACGAGCAGACCCTGACCTGGACGTACGACGGCCAGGTCGAGCGGATCACCGGGCAGGGCAGCAAGGGCCGCACCCCGTACGTGGGCCTGGGCGGCAAGTGCCTGGACCTGAACGCCGGCCACGCGGCGGCCGGTCAGCCGGTACAACTTTTCGCCTGCAACGACACCGTGGCGCAGAAGTGGGCGTTCACCCCGGCCGGCGGCCAGCCCGACCCCAACCTGGGCACCCTGTCCATCTACGACACGTGGTGCGTGCAGCCGACCGGCACGACGGTCGGGTCGGCGGCGCAGATCCGCGCGTGTGACGGTGGCGCCGACCAGCGGGTGGAGCGCCTGTCGACCGGGCAGCTCCGGCACACCTCGTCGGGGCTGTGCCTCGCGGTGCACGACGCGGCCACCGCCGACGGCACCCCGATCGTCCTGGCCGCGTGTGCGGGTGGGGCGGCGGCGCAGCAGTGGCAGGCGCAGAACGAGACGCGGCACGTCTACGGGCCGGGTGGCTCGCGGTTGCTGACCGTGCAGGGTCGGCAGGCCACCCTCCAATTGGGCGAGTCGCAGGTGACCACGCAGCAGGGCGGCGGCCTGGTGAGCAGCCAGCGCTCCTATGCGGCCCCGGGCGGGTCGGTGCTGCGCTACGCCCACGGCACCAACCCGTCCGCCCTCGCCGCCGTCGTCGGTGACCACCAGGGCACCCCGTACGCCGAGGTCACCCTCGACGCCACCATGACCACCCGGATCCGCAAGCAGGACCCGTTCGGCAACCAGCGCGGCACCGCCGCCCTGGCGGCCAACATGCAGACCCCGACCGGGTTCCTCGGCGCCCGGCGCGACGACCCTTCCGGGTACGTCCCGTTGGGTGCCCGCCTCTACGACCCGAGCGTGGGCCGGTTCCTCTCCGCCGACCCGGTGCTGGACACCGCCGACCCGTTGCAGTCCAACGGCTACACCTACGCCCACAACAACCCGGCCACCCACACCGACCCCTCCGGGCTTTCCATCTCGCTGACCCCGTCGGAGACCGCCGCGGCCCTCGCCGGCGCTGGCCTGTCCGCAGCCCAGGTCGCCGACGCCCAAGCCATCATGGGCAAGTCCGTCACCTCGATCATCCTGTCCGTCGCCTGGGACGTCCTGAAGGACTTCCTCGGCATCAACGCCGCCCTCGGCTGCTTCGGCGGCAGCGTCTGGTCCTGCATCGACCTCGTCACCAGCATGCTGAGCCCAGGCTTGAAGGCCGCCAGGAGCGCGCTGAAGATCGCCAGCGCGGTGAAACGCACCTTCAGCGCCATCCGCGCCCTCCAGAACGCCAAACGCGCCGCCGAGAACGTCCTGCGTGCCGCGAGGGCCGCGGAGACCGCCGCCCTCAACGCCAAGAAACTCGCCATCGAACGCGCGAAGCAGGCGGCCCAAGCTGCGAAGAAGAAGGTTCAGGACAAGGTCAACACGGTCAGCAACCGCGCCACCGAACAGGCCAAGAAGACCGGCAACCCCGTCCAGAAGCAGGCTCAGGCCCGCGCCAATCCCAAGGGCTCCACCGCAGCCACCACCAGAAACGGTGGCGGCGGAAAGTCAACGGGCTCCAAACCCGGCGGCAGCTCCGGCGGCTCCAACCGCTCCAACGGCGGCACCAGCGGAGGCGGCGGCACCGGCAAAGCCGACGGCGGTGGTGGCTGCAACACCGACAACAGTTTCATCCCCGGCACCAAGGTCCTGATGGCCGACGGCACCACCAAACCCATCGAGGACATCGAACCCAGCGACAAGGTCCTCGCCACCAATCCCGACACCGGCGAAACCGAGGTCGAGACGGTCACCGCCACGATCACCGGCACCGGCACCAAACACCTCGTCACCATCACCACCAGCGACACCCCGAGCAAGGGCGACGCGGACGACGACGGCGCCAGCAAGATCACCGCCACCGACGGACACCCCTTCTGGGTACCCGAACTCCGGCAGTGGATCGACGCCACCGACCTCCAGCCCGGACAGTGGCTCCAGACCAGCGCCGGCACCCACGTCCAGATCACCGCGGTCCAACGACACGTCACCACCTGGGCCACCGTCCACAACCTCACCATCGCCAACACCCACACGTACCATGTCGTAGCCGGCGATGCGCCGGTACTCGCACACAACTGTGGTGGTAAGGCAACCGTGCGTTGGGACGCCGATATGGAGCATGCCACGATTCGGGTAGAGGGCGGCGGCAGGTCACTGGAGACTGAACAAGTAATCCCAGGATGGGATGGGGTAGGAAGCCCAAATGGTCTCCCGACGACGGGTGCGCGAGCGGAGCCACTTGGCCCAAACGTTATTGAGCGAACCTTCGATGTTCCTGACGTGGGAGCGGCCATGCGGGCCCAGCAACGCTCAATTGGGGCGGACCTCGGCGGCTATGATGGCATTCACAACAGTTGCGTAACCTACTGCGTGTCGATTTTGCGAGCTGGTGGCGTGGATATACCGGCAGGGGCGCGAGGAATGGTTGCGCTCAGAAGGACTCTAGGCTAGGGGCTGCGTTGCTAGGTCAAGAGGAACATCACGATGCTGTTCTTGCGGAGATCCTCTTAAGCGAGAGGGTTGGTCTAGCGCATATTCGCCTCGTCGGGGATGTTATTTCGACCAGGGCTCAACTAAGCATGCTCCTGCAGGGCAGGGTTGGTCTTTCATTCGACCAGCGAGCAGAACTTGTCGAAGAGGTCCTTGATCTAGAGGATGCTTACCGAGATGCGTGGCAAAAGGTGTCCTCCGACTCTTATGCTCAAAATCGAGTGGAGTATCTTGCTGCTCTTGACCATGCGTTGAGAGCTGCTGCGGAGGGAATGGCAAGCATCATCCGACGGATTGGCGGGAGCCCGTAGTGTAGCTATTGGGGTGTTCGGGATGAGCTTTCCGAGGTGCTGCAGGCGGCTGTGGCAACCATCTCGCGGGAGAGGGTTGTAAATCCAGAACAGGGCGCCTGTCGGCGCGCGGCGTGACGTCAATGGCGGCCCGGAGGGGCCAGGCGGGTTTTTGGTAAAGCCTGGCCCGGCCCTTCGGGTCTACGGTAGTGTTCATTCCGGCTCAGCCGACTTCTGCGAATTCGTCTTCCAAAAAGGGTCTCCGCATGGGGCGTTGACATCGACTATGACGAGCGCCAGGTCGACGCTGCGTTCCGTAGCGGTGCCGTAATTTTGTGCACTGGAGTTCGTGGCTGTGCATGCCGGTTGCTGTCACGGTTGATGTCAGATGGTAGCTGCGTATGCGAATTAGTGGATGCTTGCGGTCCGATCCCGGCGGTGCCCTACGTGGCCGGTGGCGCGGCGCGTAGCGTCGTGGCGTCGATCGCCTGAATCGTCGTGGTGCTTGACCTGTGAAGCGAGCGTCACGGCTTGGTGGACCAGATGGTCGTGCCCGTCGTGACGTTGTGGGCAGAAGGCTGCCGGGTTCGGGTGGTCTGTTGCGTGGGCGCGTGCGCGCGGGTCGGAACGGCTGTAGCGCGTGCGCGCGTGGCCCGGGCGGCCGTACTCCAGTTAGGCTTCGTGACCTGGAGGGAGTTGAGCTTCCTGACTATGGGGATCAGGTGAAGGTCTCGCAAGTGCGAGGAATGTCTGATCGGCAGTTGATTGATTCGATCAACAACCCAGATGAGTTGGGGGGAAGTATGGTGCTTGATGGTCGTACGGTTGTTAATGGAAACCACAGAATTGGGGAAGCTCTGCGGAGAATGAATGATCCATTCTTCAAGGAGATCACGCCCGACACTGAATTTTTGGTTGTTCGGTGATATTTGATGTTCCTTGAGTGTGTGGTCGTGTCGGAGGGGTGATCGTGATGAGGAGGCTGTGGCGTGAAGGTGTGATCAGGTCGCGCTTCGGATGGCCTGTTCCCCGGGTTGCCAAGGAGGTCTCGTCACGTGAGATTTCCACGCTTGTCGATGCCGCCAAAAGCTCTGGATTAAGCCGTAAGGGCAGTGGTCTCGTGGTCCAAGAGGGCTGGTGCTACTATCTCCTGCCCTACCTTCAAGAGTCGTCTCCTGTGCCGTGTTGGATGTGCGTTGTGGCGGCGGTCAAGAATCCCGCGAAAGCATCCGGCGTTGAGCGGGTCGAGCTGCACTACTCCCGCCTTGACGTGGCGATAGATGAGTTCCAAAGCTTGCGTAACGCTGCCGCAGTCGATCGTGATCGATTGCTTCATTGGGTTCTCTGGGATGCGGTTAAAAGTGTTGGTGAAAAGGGTGGTGTCTGAATCGGTGAGTTGAGCCAGTGGTGAGCAGGCAATGCGGCTTGCGGTCGACGTCGGTGGCGGTCTGGGTAGACACGTCATGCGATTAGCGTGGCCAGGCAACGTGCGGGGTGATCGCAACGTGTGGCTCGGCGACAACTTGTTGCAGACCCTGGACCTTGCTGTGTTCCGCTTCTTGGGCGGTCAGTGGCGGGTCCAGGCGATGAATCGGGCGAAGTAGTCCGCCGGATCCATCTCCTCCGGATGGGTGCGCAGCCGGTCGGCGATCGCGTCGTGCATCAGCACGCACAGGTAGATCGCCAGCCCGACCCGGTCGCGCGCGTACTCGGCGCGTAGGCAGAGCTTCGCCGGCTGGCAGGGCCACGGCGCAGCACACACCCGACACCGCCACGTCGGGCGGGCCGCCACGTGCCGACGCAGTTCGGCCAGCGACACCCCGTACCCGCTGCTCATGGCCGTCGCCCGCTCCGCCGCAGGGGCCCGGCGGCCCGGTGTGGCGCGGTCGCCGGGGCCACCAGCCGGGCGGTCGGGGCGGCGTGGCCGGCTCACCGCCTGCCCGCCTGTCGGTGCGGGCCGGGCCGGCGCAGCATGCGGTCGGGGCAGGGCCAGCGCAGGCCGCACACGCAGTGCCGCCCCCAGCGGGACCAGTCGCGGCGGTGCGTCGGGCCCAGCGGCACGGGCCGGTCGGTGCGGCGTCTTCCGGGGATGCCCACGTGCGCCTCCGGGTCGGGTCGGTTCATGGGGGTGGGGGCAGGAGCCGGGATGAGGTCGGGGGAGGCTCCTGCCCCCTCGGGGGGACCACGCCGCGAAGCGGTGGTCACTGATGATGCTCGTTTCGTTGCTGGCGGTGAGCAATGCTTCGGAGAAGAATGCGGATCAAGGGATGAGGTGCCTTACGCGACGACAGATAAGGGGATGACGTGGACGACTCGGGCAGCACAGTCCCGCGTAGGCAGCTCGGCAGATATCTGAGGGAGCTTCGCGAGAACGCGTACGTGACGGTCGCGGCGGCGGCCAAGGAACTCGAATGGTCGGCACCCCGGATCTGGCGCTACGAGACCGGTCAGGTCTCGATGCACCCGAACGACGTGGAGGCCATGTGCCGGGTCTACGGCGCGTCCCGCGAGACCATCGACACCATGCGCGCCCTGGCCCGGGAGACCAAGGCGCACGGCTGGTGGCACAGCTACGGGGAGGCGATCAAGGACTGGTTCAAGCTGTACGTCGGCCTGGAGTCCGCCGCGACGCGGATCCGCAAGTATGAGGCCGACCTGGTGCCGGGCCTGTTGCAGACCGTCGAGTACATGACCGAGGTGATCGCCACCGACTGCCCGCAGTTGAGTGAGGCGGAACGCCGGGCGAAGGCAGACGTGCGGCTGCGCCGGCAGCGGCTGCTCGTCCGGGCGATCCCCCGGGCGCCGCAGCTCGACGTGATCCTCAGCGAGGCGGTGCTGCGCCGGCCGCTGCGCGACCGGGCGGCGATGGCCCGCCAGCTCGACGCCCTGACGGTGGCGGGCGAGCAGCACAACGTGACCGTGCGGGTGTTGCCGCTGGACGCCGGGCTGTTCCGCTGGTCGCAGGCGGGCACCTTCACCATGCTCGACTTCCCGCAGCAGGTGCGGGAGCCCGAGCCGACCACCATCTACTCCGACGGGCCGTGCGGCGCGGTCTACCTGGACCGGCCGCACGAGATCGAGACGTACGAGGAGGCCTGGCGCTCGCTCGCCGAGCGGGCGCTGAGCGGGGCCGAGTCCCGCGAGCTGATCGCATCGATGGCGAAGGAGATGTCCAGTGCAGCGTGACGGTGTGTGGCGCACGTCCACCCGCTCCGGCGGGGAGGGCGACTGCGTCGAGGTGGCGGCGTTCGCCGAGGCGGTCGGCGTGCGCGACAGCAAGGACCGGCAGGGCCCGGCGCTGAGCTTCGCCCCGGCGGCCTGGGCCGGCTTCGTCGAGGCGACCCGGGCGGGCGTGCTCGACCGCCCCTAGCGAAACCCCGGCCCAGCGACACCCGGGCGGGAGGCCCGCCGCGCCCCCGCGCATGCTCATCGTGCGGCGGCGCGGCGGGACCGCCAGTCCGACAGGGCGAGCGTCGCCGAATACCCGGCCAGCACGATCACGTGGAAGAGATAGAGCCACAGCAGCACCGCCACCCCGCCGCCGATCGCGTCGAAGCCGCCGAACGGCACCCCGAGGTCGAGCGGCAGCGAGGCGAACAGCACGAACCCGTGCAGGAAGCCCGACAGGTTCGCCGCCGTGAACGACCCGAGCGACAACGTCGACAGGAAGTCCGGCGACGCCGGCCCCACCACCCGGAACACCCACATCAGCACCGGGGTGAGCACCAGCCAGACGCCGAGGAACGACAGCACCACGCCGAGCGCGCCCCGCCAGCCGCCCTGGCGCACCAGGTGGGTCGTCACCGGCAGGGCCAGCAGGATCGACAGCAGCAGCGCGGGGGCGGGCGCGAGCAGCGGGAGCAGCAGCAGCCGGCCCCGCCAGCCGACCAGCGCCCCGCCCGGCTCGCGCGGGGCGGCCACCGACACGAACGCCCGGCGCAGCCCCTCGCCGTACAGCGACGCCGGCAGCAGCGAGGCCAGGGCCAGCGCCGGGGTCAGGCCGAGCCCGGCCTCCAGCAGCGCGGCCACCGCCCGGTGCGCGCCGATGTCGGTGGGCAGCGTCTCGATGGCGTACGAGGTGAGCCGCCGCACCCGGTCCGCCCCGGCGACCAACCCCGTCGTCCAGATGGCCAGCAGCGCCACGGGCACCACGGCGATCGCGCCGTAGAACGTGATGGCGGCGGCGTGCAGCGACAGGTCCCGCCCGCGTACCGGCCGGAACGCGGCGCTGACGATCCGCTTCGCCCGCTGCCATCCGTCTGCCACCGCGACCTTCTTCCCCGCCCCACGCCCCGTCACGCATTACGATCCCGCGTCATGACCGTGCTCACCACGGAACGCCTCAGCATCCGCGACTGGACCGCCGAGCCGGGCGACCTGGCCCGGATCTACGACATCTACTCCCGCATCGAGGTGGTGCGCTGGCTGGGCGCGGCCCCGGGCCTGCCGCTGACCGACCCGTCCGGGGCGGTCGACCGGCTCGCCGCCTGGCGGGAGCGGCACGCCGCCCACGGCGACCGGTACGGCACCTGGGCGATCGAGACGCGCGCCGACGGGCGGGTCGTCGGCACGGTGCTGCTCAAGCCGCTGCCGGGCCGCGACGAGCGCGTGCCGACCACCGACATCGAGGTCGGCTGGCACCTGCACCCCGACTCGTGGGGCCACGGCTACGCCACGGAGGCGGCCCGCGCGCTGGTGGCGCGGGAGCTGGCGACGGGCACCCCGCAGGTGTGGGCGGTGGTGTCGCCGGGCAACACGGCGTCGGCGGCGGTGGCCCGGCGGCTCGGCATGGCCTACGTGGGCCGGCGCACCGACTGGTACGGCGGCGAGGAGCTGGACGCCTTCACCCTCCGCGCCGGAGCCTGACGGCGCGGTCGGACACCGTGTGCGAGCAGGGCGGATCGGGGCTGCGCGACTAGGGTGGGTGCCAGCAGGATGTTCCGCTGAGGGGGTGAGCCCGGATGGCCCAGGCAGCGTTTGCGCCCGAGCCGGCGCCGCAGCAACCCGAGCCGTCGTTCGACGTGCTCCGGTGGCACGACGAGCCGTGGACCGCGCGGCTCGCCCTCGACCTCTTGCCGGAAACCAACGGCCCCAAGGTCGAGGTCCTGAGCGGAAGCGTGATCGTGACACCACATGCCGGATACGACCATCAAGACGTGGAGCTGGATCTCGCGTACCTGCTCAAGCAGGCGGCCCGTCGCGCCAAGCTGTGGCTCTACCTCGAATCGAACGTCGTCTCGGGCGACGATCTCTTCATCCCGGACATCGTCATTCTCGACGTCCCGGGAGGCGGACGAACGACGATGCACATCCGCCACGCCAAACTGCTCGGTGAGATTCTCTCGCCCGGCAACCGACGTAAGGACATCATCGACCGGCCCAGGGAGTACGCCGCCGTCGGTGTGCCGTTCTTCCTCCGCGTCGACCTGCGCAACCGTGTGCCCACCATCGCGTTGTTCGAGCTGGTTGAGGGAGAATACCGGCCGGTGGCTGCCGCTGCCGCAGGCACGCGGTTCGTGATGCGGGAGCCATTCGAGTTCTCCATCGACCCAGCTGACCTGCTTGGCGAGGAGGCGCCGCCGGAGGAGCCCGACGCCGAGGGCTGAGGCTCCCGGCGGGCGCACAGCCCGGCTGGGGAAGAATGGGCGGGTGACAACTCCCCGCGATCTTGTGCTGCTCGGCTCGACCGGCTCGATCGGCACCCAGGCCGTCGACATCGTCCGGCGCAACCCCGACCGGTTCCGGGTGGTGGCGCTCGGCGCCGGGGGCGGCAACGTCGAGCTGCTCGCCGCGCAGGCCCTCGAACTGCGCGTCGAGGCGGTCGGGGTGGCGAAGGCGTCGGCCGCGCAGGACCTCCAGCTCGCCTTCTACGCCGAGGCGAGCCGGCGCGGCTGGTCCAGCGGCGACTTCAAGCTGCCCAAGATCGTGGCGGGGCCGGACGCCATGACCGAGCTGGCGCAGTGGCCCTGCGACGTCGTGCTCAACGGGGTGGTCGGCTCGCTGGGGCTCGCGCCGACCCTGGCCGCGCTGCGCGCCGGGCGTACCCTCGCGCTGGCCAACAAGGAGTCGCTCGTGGCCGGCGGCCCGGCGGTGAAGGCCGCGGTGACGCGGCCGGGGCAGATCGTGCCGGTCGACTCGGAGCACTCGGCGCTGGCCCAGTGCCTGCGCGGCGGCGCCCGGGGCGAGGTGCGCCGGCTGGTGGTCACCGCCAGCGGCGGGCCGTTCCGGGGGCGGCGGCGCGACGAGTTGACGCAGGTCACGCCCGAGCAGGCGCTCGCGCACCCGACCTGGAACATGGGGCCCGTCGTCACGATCAACTCCGCGACGATGGTCAACAAGGCGCTGGAGGTGATCGAGGCGCACGAGCTGTTCGACGTGCCCTACGCCGACATCACCGTCATGGTGCACCCGCAGTCGGTGATCCACTCGATGGTCGAGTTCGCCGACGGGTCGACGCTGGCCCAGGCCAGCCCGCCCGACATGCGGCTGCCCATCGCGCTGGGCATCGGCTGGCCCGACCGGGTGCCGGACGCCGCCGCCGCCGTCGACTGGACCACCGCGCACACCTGGGAGTTCGCCCCGCTCGACGACGAGGCGTTCCCGGCGGTGGCGCTGGCCAAGGCGGCGGGCGAGGCGGGGCGCTGCCGCCCGGCGATCTACAACGCGGCCAACGAGGAGTGCGTCGCGGCGTTCGTCGCCGGCCGGCTGCCGTTCCTCGGCATCGTCGACACCCTCCGGCGGGTGCTGGACGATGCTCCCGATTTCGCCGAACCAGGTACCGTCGAGGACGTGCTCGCCGCCGAGTCGTGGGCGCGCGCGCACGCGCAGGAGATCATCGTGGCGTCACCGTCGGCGGCGTCAGCGTCGTCGGTCTCGGCGTCGTCGTCATCGGCATCGGCATCGGTGGAAGGAGCTTGATGGCGTACCTGCTCGGGGTGGTCCTGTTCGCCCTGGCCATCCTCGTCTCGGTCAGCCTGCACGAGGCGGGGCACATGCTCACCGCCAAGGCGTTCGGGATGAAGGTCACCCGCTACTTCGTCGGCTTCGGCCCCACCATCTGGAGCTTCAAGCGGGGCGAGACCGAGTACGGCCTCAAGGGCATCCCGCTCGGCGGCTTCTGCAAGATCGTCGGCATGACGCCGCAGGACGACGACGTCGAGCCGGGCGACGAGCACCGCGCGATGTGGCGCTACCCGGTCTGGAAGCGGACGATCGTGATGTCCGCCGGGTCGGTCACCCACTTCGCGCTGGCCCTCGTCGCGACCTGGATCATCGCCGTCTCCGCCGGCCTGCCCAACCCGGACTTCCCGACCACCGACGCCGAGGCCCGCCAGGAGCCGGCGGTGATCGCCCTGGCCAAGTGCGTGGTGCCGGAGAACACCGTGCGCGAGTGCGCCGCGAGCGACCCGGCCAGCCCGGCCGCGACGGGCAACCTGCGCGACGGCGACCGGATCACCTCGCTCAACGGCACCCCGATCGGCAACTACGGCGAGCTGCTGACCGCGCTGCGGGCCACCAAGCCGGGCGACACCGCCCAGATCGGGTACGTCCGCGACGGCCAGCCCGGCACCACGAGCACCGTGCTCGCGCAGACCCAGCGCCCGCCCCTGGACGACCCGAAGGGCGCGGTCGGCCCGGTCGCCGCGCTCGGCATCGGCCTCCAGTTCAGCACCCCCACCCGGGTCCAGTACGGTCCGGTCGCCGCCCTCGGCGGGACCGCGCGGTTCACCGGCGACATGGCCGTCGGCACGTACGAGGCGATGAAGCGCATCCCGCAGAAGGTGCCCGCCCTCTGGACGGCCATCAGCGGCGGCGAGCGGGACGTGGACACCCCGATCAGCGTGGTCGGCGCGAGCCGGCTCGGCGGCGAGGCCGTGGAGAACAACGCCTGGCTGGTGTTCTTCATGCTGTTCGTGTCGCTGAACTTCTTCATCGGCGTGTTCAACCTGCTGCCGTTGCTCCCGCTCGACGGCGGGCACATCGCGATCGCCTGGTTCGAGCGGGTCCGGTCCTGGGTCTTCGCCCGGTTCGGCCGCCCGGACCCGGGCCGCGTCGACTATCTCAAGCTCATGCCCATCACGTACGTGGTGATCCTGATCGGCGGCGTGTTCACGCTGCTGACCGTCACCGCGGACGTCGTCAACCCGATCACGCTCTTCTCAAGGTGAGTGCCTGAAGTGACCGCAGTCAGTCTCGGTATGCCCGTCGCGCCGCCCCCCGCGCTCGCCCCGCGCCGGGCCAGCCGCCAGATCATGGTCGGCCCGGTGCCGGTCGGTGGGGGCGCGCCGGTGTCGGTGCAGTCGATGACCACCACCCTCACCTCCGACGTCAACGCCACCCTCCAGCAGATCGCCGAGCTGACCGCGTCCGGCTGCCAGATCGTCCGGGTCGCCGTGCCCTCGCAGGACGACGTGGAGGCGCTGCCGGCGATCGCCCGCAAGTCGCAGATCCCGGTGATCGCCGACATCCACTTCCAGCCCAAGTACGTCTTCGCCGCGATCGACGCCGGCTGCGCCGCCGTGCGGGTGAACCCGGGCAACATCCGGCAGTTCGACGACAAGGTCAAGGAGATCGCGAAGGCGGCCGGCGACGCCGGGGTGCCGATCCGGATCGGCGTCAACGCCGGCTCACTGGACAAGCGGCTGCTCGCCAAGTACGGCAAGGCCACCGCCGAGGCGCTGGTCGAGTCGGCGCTGTGGGAGTGCTCGCTGTTCGAGGAGCACGGCTTCCGCGACATCAAGATCTCGGTGAAGCACAACGACCCGGTGGTGATGATCCGGGCCTACCGGCAGCTCGCCGAGCGCTGCGACTACCCGCTGCACCTCGGCGTCACCGAGGCCGGGCCGGCGTTCCAGGGCACCATCAAGTCGGCGGTCGCCTTCGGCGCGCTGCTGGCCGAGGGGATCGGCGACACGATCCGGGTGTCGCTGTCCGCCCCGCCGGTGGAGGAGATCAAGGTCGGCAACCAGATCCTGGAGTCGCTGGGGCTGCGCGAGCGGGGCCTGGAGATCGTCTCCTGCCCGTCCTGCGGGCGGGCCCAGGTCGACGTCTACAAGCTGGCCGAGGAGGTCACCGCCGGCCTGGAGGGGCTGCCGGTGCCGCTGCGGGTGGCCGTCATGGGCTGCGTCGTCAACGGTCCGGGGGAGGCCCGCGAGGCCGACCTGGGCGTCGCCTCGGGCAACGGCAAGGGGCAGATCTTCGTGAAGGGCAAGGTCGTCAAGACCGTCCCCGAGGGCCAGATCGTGGAGACGCTGATCGAAGAGGCGCTGCGGATCGCCGACGAGATGGGCGCGGAGCTGCCCGAGGAGCTGCGGGACCTGCTCCCGGGGGCCACCGTCACGGTGCACTGACCCGCCGCACCACGCCGCACCACGCGCCGGCAGGGGGCCGTTCCGCCGGGAACGGCCCCCTGCCGTGTGCCCTGAGCCGTGTGCCCCTCCGCCCACCCGGCTGCCGTGGCGCGTGCCCCTGCCCCGCGCGCCCCTGCCCCGCGCGCCCCGCGCGCCGCGCGTGCCCCACGGGCCCCGCCTGCCGCGCGCGGGCGGTGCCCGGGGCGTGAGAAGGGGACCCTTCTCGACCGTATGCGTTAACAAGGGGCCCTTCCTTACCCCTCGGCGAGGATGGCGTAGAGCTTGCGCCGGGTCTCGGCGAGCACCTGCGCGGCCCGCTCCCGCTGGTCGTCGGTGCCGGTCATCATCACCTGCCGCAGCGCGTGCATCGCCTGCGTGCCGGCGTCGCGGATGTCGTGCCAGCTCGCGACGGTGTCCTCGGCGAACTCGCCCCACGGCGGGGCCTGCGCCGCCTCGTCGGCCTCGGCCCGGCCCGCCTCGGTGACGGTGAACCGCTTGCGCCCGCCGCCGGCCTCCTCGGTCGTGGCGGCGACGACGCCCTCGTCCTCCAGGAGCTGGAGGGTCGGGTAGATCGACCCGGGGCTGGGCCGCCAGGCCCCGCCGGTGCGGGAGTCGATCTCCTGGATCATCTCGTAGCCGTGCATCGGCCGCTCGGTGAGCAGGGCCAGCACGGCGGCGCGGACGTTGGGCCGCCGCCCCCGGCCGCGCCCCCGGTGACCGCCCCGCCCGCCGCCGTGCGGGCCCCCGTGGCCGGGTGGGACCGGCGGGAACGGTGGGCCGGGCGGGAACGGCGGGAAGCCGAAGCCCCGCATCCGCGCCTCGTGCATGTGTGTCCGTCGGTGGAACCCCACGGTGTTCTCCCCTCGAAGTTCTGTCGCTGATGCATCAACGATATATCGGCAACGGGTCGGCAACAACTCGTTTTCGCGCGCCGGCTGCCGTACGCGCCGTGCCCCCGGTCCAGCCTGCGGCGGACTCCGTACTCGGCCGGCGGGGCGGGCGGCCGATCTGGCAGGCTGGAGGCGTGCTGACGGCGCCGGTGCGGCAACTCGGGGAATCGGAGCGGCGCGCGGTCGAGCGGCTGCTCGACCTCGACCCGTTCGCGGGCGCGCAGGTCGCCGAGCGGGTCACCGCGCGCGGGCTGGCCTGGTGGCGGGCCGAGGCCCGCATCCTGGGCTACGGCGCGCGCCGCAACCTCGAATCGATCTGCTGGCTCGGCGGCAACCTCACCCCCGTGCTCGCCTCGGAGTCGGCCGTCGCCGCCTACGCCGAGCTGCTCGCCGCCGAGGAACGGCTCTGCTCGTCGATCGTCGGGCGGGCCGACGCGGTGCTCGGCCTCTGGGACCGGCTCTGCGCGCACTGGGGGCCGGCCCGGGACGTCCGGCCCAACCAGCCGCTGCTGGCCACCGACGCGCTCCCGTCGATCGCCACCGACCCCGAGGTGCGGCTGGTGCGCGGCAACGAGGTGGACCGCCTCTTCCCCGCCGCCGTGGCCATGTACACCGAGGAGGTCGGCGTCTCGCCGCTGGTCGAGGACGGCGGGCGCGGCTACCGGCGGCGGGTCGTCGACCTGGTCCGGGCCGGGCGGGCGTACGCGCGGTTCGTCGACGGCCAGGTCGTCTTCAAGGCCGAGCTGGCGGTGGTGACCCGGCACACCGCGCAGGTCCAGGGGGTCTGGGTCGCCCCGGAGTGGCGCGGCCGGGGCATCGCCACGGCGGCGATGGCGGCGGTCACCCGGGACGCGCTGCTGCGGGTCGCCCCGAGCGTCAGCCTCTACGTCAACGACTTCAACCTGCCGGCCCGCCGCGTCTACGAACGCTGCGGGTTCCGCCCGGTCGGCACCCTCGCCACCGTCCTCTTCTGAGGTGCAAGGAAGGGCCCCCTCTTAACGCCTGCGGTAGAGAAGGGTTCCCCTCTCACCGCGAGCGCCGAAGGCGCGGGAGCGGCGGGAGGCGCGAAAGCGGCGGGAGCGCAGGGAGCGGCAGGAGGCGGGGGAGGGGCGACACCCGGGCGGGTGGCGCGGGCGGTAAATGCGTTGAAGGCATCGGTCGGATCACGGAGGGTGGGAACACCGCCAGCCGAGTGTCCGGAGGGACCGACATGCGCCTTTTCCGTGACCTGTGGGCCACCTCGGCCCGCCGGATGACGCTGGTGGCGACCCTGATCGTGCTCGGGGCCGCCGGCCAGGCCGCCGCCGCGGCGCTCGCCGGCCCGGTGCTGGTGCACCGCTCGGGCCTCCTGTTCGCGGTCCTGGCCGTGGCGCTGTGCGCGGCCGTCGTGACCGACCTCACCATCGGGCTCGTGATGGCCGGCGTCACCGCCGACTGGTCGGCCGACGTGCGGCGGCGGCTGTGCCGGGTGGCCCTCGGGCAGGACCTGCCCACCCTGGAGGGCACCCCGGTCGGCGAGCTGCTCGACCGCATCGACGGCGACGTCTACCAGGTGGCCTCCGAGGTGCGCGGGCACGGCGTACGCATCGCCCAGCTGAGCGCCACCGGCCTGCTCTCCATGGTCGTGGCCCTGTTCGTCTGGTGGCCGGCCGGGGTGAGCATGTTCGCGCTGACCACGCTGCTCGCCCTCGTCCTGCACCGCCCGACGCGGCGGATCGCCCCGGCCCGGATGGCCGAGGAGGAAGCCTGGACCGACCTCGCCGCCGTCATGGAGGAGGCCGTCCACGGCCAGGACGACGTGCGCACCAGCCTCGCCCGGCCGTACGTGCTGCGGCTCTTCGCCCAACGCGCCGCGGCGGTGCTGGCCCGGGGCAACCTGGTGTGGCGGATGTCGGCCTGGGTGACCGCGACCGGCGCCGGCGTCATCCGGGTCGGCATCGTCGGGGTGGTCCTGGGCGGGGCGTGGGCGCTTGCCGCCGGCCGGATCGACGCGGCCCGGCTGACCGCCGTGTGGCTGCTCGTGCTCGCGTTCGGCGCGACCGTCGAGAACGTCAGCCGGATGGTGCCCGAGTTGCAGTACGCGCTCGGCGCCTGGGGGCGGGTGCAACTGCTCCAGGACGCCCCGCAGGAGCCGGCCGGCGGCCGGGAGCCCGTCGAGGGCGACCTGGTCGTGCGCCACCTCACCTACCGCTACCCGACCGGCGGCTCCGACGACGACCGGCCGCCGGCGCTGCGCGACGTGTCGCTGACGTTCGCCCGGGGTCGGTCGTACGCCCTCGTGGGCCGCACCGGGTCCGGCAAGTCGACCCTGGCCAAGGTGCTCACCCGGGCCGTGGACCTGCCGCGCGGCACCGTCCTGCTCGGCGACACCGACCTGCTCGACCTCGACGTCGAGCGGCTGCGCCGGTGGATCGCCGTGGTGCCGCAGCGCACCGAGATCCTGGCCGGCACCGTCGCCGAGAACGTCGCGCTGTTCGACCCCGACCTGCTCGGCGACGCCGCCCGGGCGCTCGACGAGCTGGGGCTGACCGCCTGGATCGCCGGGCTGCCCGACGGCCTGGACACCCGGCTGGGTGAGGGCGGCCACGTGCTGTCCGCCGGCCAGGAGCAGCTCGTCGCGTTCGCCCGGATCCTGGTCCGCGACCCGCACGTGGTGATCCTCGACGAGGCCACCGCGCGGCTGGACCCGGTCACGGAGACGCTGGTGCAGCGGGCCACCGACCGGCTGCTCGCCGGCCGGATCGGCATCGTCGTCGCCCACCGGCTCTCCTCGGTGCGCCGGTGCGACGAGGTGGTCGTGCTGGCCGACGGCGCGGTCGTCGAGGCGGGGCCGCTGCACACCTCGGAGCGGTTCGCCGAGCTGCTGGCCGTGAGCCACGCCTCCGCGTACGCCGGGGCGGGGGTCGGTGGGGGCGCCGGCGGGCGGGCCGGCGGCGCGGCCGTACTGACCGATCCGCCGCCGCCGTCGGACGCGCCCGGCGCCGCCGGGGCCGCCGCGCCGGTCGGGGCCGCGCGGGTGAAGGTCGAGCCGCCCCCGCTGCCGCCGGCCCCGCGCACCCGCACGATGCGGGAGATCCTCCGCCTCACCACCAACAACCCACGGTACGGTCTCGCGGCGATCGCGCTGTTCGGGTTCGGGGGCCTGCTCGGCCTCGACGGCGTGGTGCTGCCCTGGCTGTGGGCCGACCTGGTCGACGGGGTGGGCGGCCCGTGGTGGCCGGCGGTCGGGATCGTCGCCGGGCTGCTGGTGACGACGCCGGTGCCCTACTTCACCAGCACCATGTTCCCCAACTGGTGGACCCGGCAGATGCTGCGGATCAGCCTGCGGCTGGTGCACGGGCAGACCGGCCCGCGCCGGGTCGGCGGGCACACCCCGGCGGAGGTCGTCGCCCAGGGCGGCGACACCGAACGGGTGGTGATCCTCGCCGACAACATGCTCGACCAGGCCATCTCCGTGCTCATCGTGGTGGCCATGACGCTGGTCTCCGGCAGCTGGGTCCCGGCCCTGTTCTTCGCCGGCACGATGGTCGTCTCCGGGCTGGCGGCGACGCTGTTCGGGCCGCGCCTGGAACGGTCGGCGCGGGCCACCGTGGCGGCGCGGGCGGCGTTCGCCACCGCGCTGGTGTCGTCGCTGTCGGCGGCCCGCACGGTGAAGCTGGCCGGCGCGACCCGGCCGGTGCTGGACCACCTCGCCGACCTCGACACCACGCGCAGCGAGCGGCAACGGCGGGAGATCTCCGTGCAGGTCTGGGCCCGGTCGACGCCCGCCCTGGCCAGCGGCCTGCTGCCGATCGGCGCCTGGGCGCTCTACCTCGGCGGCGGGCTGTCCGCCGGGGCGACCCTGGTCGCGGTCTCCACGCTCGGCGCGGCCCGCTGGTTCGCGTGGACGACGGCGTCGCTGGTGTCCCAGCTGCCGTCCGCCCGGGTGTGGACGCGCCGGACGGTCGCGATGGCCGGGGTCGGGGCGTACTCCGCGTCGGTGCCCGGGGTCGACCTGACCGCCGGGACCGCGCCCGCGCCGGAGCCCCCGCCGCGGCGTCCGCTGCGCCGGCTGGAGCTGGTCGGCTTCGGTGCGCTGCACACCGACGGGACGCTCGCCGTCCACGACGTCGACCTGACCGTCGAACGCGGGCAGCTCGTGCTCGTCGTCGGGCCGGTCGGGTCGGGCAAGTCGTCGCTGCTGCGCGCCCTCGCCGGGATCGTGCACCACACCGGCGCCCTGCGCTGGAACGGCGAGCCGGTCACCGAGCCGGAGGTGTTCCTGCGCCCCCAGCAGGTCGGCTACGTCGGCCAGCTGCCCCGGGTGCTCTCCGGCACCGTCGCCGACAACGTGGCGCTCGGGCACGACGTGGACGCGGCGGCGGCGGTGACGACGGCCCAGCTCGAACACGACCTGGCGGCGGCCGGTGGCGACGGGGGCGGGCTCGGGCTGCTCATCGGGCACAAGGGCACCCGGCTGTCCGGCGGGCAGCTCCAGCGGCTGGCGCTGGCCCGGGCGCTGGCCCCGCGTACGGAACTGCTGGTCGCCGACGACGTGTCCTCGGCGCTGGACGTCACCACGGAGCTGGAGCTGTGGGCGGCGCTGCGCGGGCACGGGGTGACGGTGGTGGGCTCGACGTCGAAGCGGGCGGCGCTGGTCCGTGCCGATCAGGTGGTGGTGCTCGTCGACGGCACCGTCGCGGCCCACGGCCCCTGGCGGGACCTGGAGCGGGACTGGGGCCACCTGGCCGGCTGACCCGCCGCGCCCACCCTGCGGCCAGCATCGAGTCCGTCGGCTGTCCCCGGGCCGGCCCGGGGACAGCCGACGGGTGGGTCAGAAGGCGCGCTCGTACTGGGCGGGCCAGTCGGGCGTCGCGCCGAGCTTCGCCGCCGCCCGGCGGGGCCAGTACGGGTCGCGCAGCAGCTCCCGCCCCAGCAGCACCAGGTCCGCCTCCCCGCCGGCCACGATCTGCTCGGCCTGTTCCGGCTCGACGATCAGGCCGACCGCCCCCGTCGGGACGCCCGCCTCCCGGCGGATCCGGGCCGCGAGCGGCACCTGGTAGCCGGGGCCGACCGGGATGGTCGCCTGGGGGGCCGCGCCGCCGGACGAGGCGTCCACCAGGTCGACGCCGGCCGCCGCCAGCTCCCCGGCGAGCACCACGCTGTCCTCGACGGTCCAGCCGCCCTCGGTCCAGTCGGTGGCGGAGATCCGGGCCAGCACCGGGACGCGCTCGCCGACCGCCGCGCGCACCGCGCGGGCCACCTGGAGGGTCAGCCGCATCCGGCCCGCCCGGTCCCCACCCCAGCCGTCGGCGCGGTGGTTGGTCAGCGGCGAGAGGAACTCGTGCAGCAGGTACCCGTGCGCGGCGTGGATCTCCACCGCGGCGAAGCCGGCGTCCACCGCGCGGCCGGCGGCGGTGGCGAACGCCGACACCACCGCCGCGATCCCCGCCTCGTCGAGCGCGGTCGGCACCCGGTAGTCCGGCACGAACGGCTCCGCGCCGGGGCCGACCGGCGTCCAACCGCCGTCGGCGTCGGGCACCCCGCCGCGCCGGGGCGCCCACGGCCCGTACGTCGACGCCTTGAACCCGGCGTGCGCGAGCTGCACCGCCGGCACCGCGCCCTGCGCCGCGACGAACGCGGTGACCGGCCGCCACGCGTCGACGTGCGCGTCGGACCAGAGCCCGACGTCCTGCGGGCTGATCCGGCCCTCGGGCACCACGGCGGTCGCCTCGGTGAGCACCAGGCCCGCGCCGCCCACCGCGCGGGAACCCAGGTGTACGCGGTGCCAGTCGGTCGGCAGGCCGTCGGGGCCCGCGCTGTACTGGCACATCGGGGCCAGGGCGACCCGGTTGGGCAGGGTGACGGCGCGCAGCGCCAGGGGCGTGAACAGGCTGCTCATGCGGTGATCCTCTCCGAGCTGTCAGGCGGGGGCGGGAGCCGGCTCCCCGGCGCGGGCGGGCCGGCCGGCGTCGCCCGTCGCGGGTCCGGCGCGGCCGGTGTCGCTCGTATCGGGTTCGGGGTGGTCGGTGTCGGCCGGCTCGGGGTCGGTGAGGCCGCGGCGGCCGGTGTCGGCAGGCTCGGGGTCGGTGAGGTCGCGGCGGCCGGCCGAGTCGTACGCGGCCCGGTCGAGCGTGCCCTCCCGGGCGGCCACGATGGTCGGCACGACGGCCTGGCCGGCCACGTTGGTGGCGGTGCGGATCATGTCCAGGATCGGGTCGATGGCCAGCAGCAGGCCGGCGCCGGCCAGCGGCAGGCCCAGCGTGCTCAGGGTCAGGGTGAGCATCACGATCGCGCCGGTCAGGCCGGCGGTGGCCGCCGAGCCGACCACGGACACGAACGCGATGAGCAGGTAGTCGCCGACGCCCAGCTCCACCCCGAAGACCTGCGCGACGAAGATCGCCGCGAGGGCCGGGTAGATCGCGGCGCAGCCGTCCATCTTCGTGGTCGCGCCGAACGGCACCGCGAACGAGGCGTACTCGCGGGGGACGCCGAGGCGCTCGACGGAACGCTGGGTCACCGGCATGGTGCCGACCGAGGAGCGGGAGACGAACGCCAGCTCGATCGCCGGCCACGCCCCGGCGAAGAAGCGCAGCGGGTTGAGGCGGCCGGCGGCGAGCAGCAGCAGCGGGTAGACCACGAACAACACGATCGCGCAGCCGACGTACACGGCGGTGGTGAACTTCGCGAGCGGGGCCAGCAGGTCCCAGCCGTACGAGGCGACGGCGTTGCCGATGAGGCCGAGGGTGCCGACCGGGGCGAGCCGGATCACCCACCACAGCGCCTTCTGCACGATGCTCAGCAGCGACCGGTTGAGCGCCACGAACGGCTCGGCGGCCTCGCCGACCAGCAGTGCCGCCGCGCCCACCACGAGGGCGAGGAAGACGATCTGGAGCACGTTGCCCTCGACGAACGCGCCGACGGGGTTGGTCGGCACGATTCCGGTGAGGAAGTCGGTCCAGGAGCCGGTGGTCTTCGGCGGGGCGGCGGCGCCCACGTCGAGGGTGACGCCCCGGCCGGGGTCGGTGAGCAGGCCGAGGCCGATGCCGATGCTCACCGCGATCAGCGCGGTCGCGCCGAACCAGAGCAGCGTCTTGAGCGCCAGCCGGGCGGCGTTGGCGACGCCGCGCAGGCTGACCACGCTGACCACGATGGCGGTGAAGACCAGGGGCGGCACGGCCAGCTTGAGCAGCTGGACGAAGAGGCCGCCGACGGTGTCGAGGGTGCCGGCCAGCCAGCTCAGGTCGTTGGCGCGGGCGACGAAGCCCAGCACCACGCCGAGCACGAGGCCCAGCAGGATCTGGAGGGAGAAGGGAAACTTGCGCAGGGCGGAAGCCATGGGAACGTCCAAGCGGGGAGATCGGCGGTCGGGCGGGCGTCAGGAGGAGACGGGCCGCGCCGGACAGACGCCGCTGGCCTGCCGTCGGAGGTCGACGTACAGGCGGACGGTGAGGTCCCAGACGTTGGTCATCGCCAGCCGACGATACGCCCGCCACTCGCCGGGTGGAAGGATCACTCCGCGTGAGGCTCCTTACACAGTCGCCCGTCGATGCGAGGGTCGCGTGCCGCGGGCCCTGCGTCAGAACGTTAGGAAGGGCCCCCTGTACAACAGAATGCGTTAACAAGGGGCCCTTCCTTGCCCCCCGGCGGGTGGGCGGGCCGCGCCGGGCGGCTGCCCCCGCGGATATCCTGGGGCCGCCCCGCCGCGACCCGGCGGGCCCGCAATGTCGGCCTTCCCACCCCGAAGGACTACGTCGATGACCGTGGCATACCTCGTGGCCGGTGTCCGCACCCCGATCGGCCGGTACGCCGGCGCACTCGCCGGGGTGCGCCCCGACGACCTCGCCGCGCACGTGATCCGGGAGCTGGTGGCCCGCCACCCGTCGGTGGACTGGGCCCGCGTCGACGACGTGGTCCTCGGCTGCGCCAACCAGGCGGGCGAGGACAACCGCAACGTCGCCCGGATGGCGGCGCTGCTGGCCGGGCTGCCCGGCGAGGTGCCCGGCAGCACCGTCAACCGGCTCTGCGGCTCCGGCCTGGACGCCCTGGCCACCGCCGCCCGGCAGGTCGTGGCCGGCGAGGCGGAACTGGTCGTGGCCGGCGGCGTGGAGAGCATGAGCCGCGCGCCGTTCGTCATGCCGAAGGCCACGACCGCGTTCTCCCGCGCCGCCGAGGTCTACGACACCACGATCGGCTGGCGGCTGGTCAACCCGCTGATGGAGCGGGGCTGGGGCATCGACTCGATGCCGGAGACGGCGGAGAACGTGGCCGCCGAATTCGGCGTGGACCGCGCCGCGCAGGACGCGTTCGCGTACCGGTCGCAGCAGCGGGCCGCGAAGGCGCAGGCCGACGGCCGGTTCGCCGAGGAGATCGTGCCGGTGACGGTGCCGGCGGGCCGGCGCGAGACGAAGCTGGTCGACGTCGACGAGCACCCCCGGGAGACGACGCTTCCGAAGCTCGCCGCGCTGCCCACCCCGTTCCGCGAGGGCGGCACGGTGACCGCCGGCAACTCCTCCGGGGTCAATGACGGCGCGGTGGCGTTGCTGGTGGCCGGCGAGGCGGCGGTGGCCCGCTACGGTCTGACCCCGCTGGCCCGCGTCGCCGGGGCGGCGGCGGCCGGCGTGCCGCCGAGGATCATGGGGATCGGGCCGGTCCCGGCGACCCGCAAGCTGCTCGACCGGCTCGGCGTCGGCCTCGACGCCGTCGACGTGATCGAGCTGAACGAGGCGTTCGCCGCGCAGTCGGTGGCGGTGCTGCGCGAGTGGGGCCTGCCCGAGGACGCCGAGCACGTCAACCCCAACGGCGGGGCCATCGCCCTGGGCCACCCGCTGGGGGCCAGCGGCGCCCGGCTGGCCCTGACCGCCGCCCTGGAGCTGCGCCGCCGCGACGCCCGGCGGGCGGTGGCGACCATGTGCGTCGGGGTGGGACAGGGCATCGCGCTGATGCTGGAGTCAGCCGGCTGACCGGCCGCCCGGCCACGTCCCGGTCGGGAAACAGACCTCGCGGATGGTGGAACCTGCGGCTTAGAGTGTGGAACACCACAGACCCGCGGGTCTGCCGGTCGGCGTGCCCGGCGTCCCCGTGCCGTGTCCGACGACCGGCACGGCCCGTGCCGCGGCGACCACTGGCGGGAGCGACACAGGATGGCGGACGGACTTCCCACCGAGATCGACCTGAGTCGACCGAGCGCGGCCCGGGTCTACGACTACTTCCTCGGCGGCGCGCACAACTTCGAGATCGACCGGCAGTTGGCCGAGCAGATCGCCAGCATGACGCCGAACCTGGCCGCCACCATGCGGGCGGGCCGGGAGTTCCTGCGCCGGGCGGTCCGGGCGCTGCTCGACGCCGGCATCGACCAGTTCCTCGACATCGGCTCGGGAATTCCCACCGTCGGCAACGTCCACGAGGTAGCGCAGGCCGCGAACCCGAAGGCCCGGGTGGTGTACGTCGACATCGACCCGGTGGCCGTGGCGCACAGCCGGGAGCTGCTGGCCGGCAACGACCTGACCGGGGTGATCCACGCCGACCTGCGGCAGCCCGAGGCGATCCTCGCCGCGAGCCGGGCCATGGGCCTGCTCGACCTCGACCGCCCGGTCGGCATCCTGCTCGCCGGGGTGGTCCACTTCGTCCCGGACGCCGACCGCCCGGCCGACGTCCTCGCCACCCTGCGGGCGGCCGCCGCCCCGGGTAGCTTCCTTGTCGTGTCGCACTCCACCTTCGAGGACCAGCCGCAGGAGATGCTGGACGCCCAGCGGCTGTCGGCGCGTACCGCCACCGAGATCACGCTGCGCTCCCGCGCCGAGATCACCGGCTTCTTCGGCGACTGGACGATCCTGGAGCCGGGCGTGGTGCACATGCCGCTCTGGCGTCCCGACTCGCCGTCCGACGTGGACGCCCACCCCGAGCGGTTCGGCGCGTTCGGCGGCGTCGCCCGGTACGACCAACCCGCCGGCTAGGCCGACGTGACAGCCGTGCCGGAAGCCGGCGGCGACGCCACAGCCAGGCCGGAACCCGGCGATGACGCGACAGCCGCGCCGGCAGCCGGCGACGACGCGACAGCCGGCGACACCAGCACCGCCGTGCCGGCGACCGGCGGTGCGGGCTTCAGCCGGGCCGGCGCCCAGTCGTACGCCGCCGCGTGGGCCCGCGCGGCCCGCCGGCTCGGCTTCGTGCCGCTCAGCGCCGCCGAGACCGAGCGGCTGCTCCTCGGCCACACCGAGCACCTGGCCGGGGCGCTGCTGGCCGAGGCGTTCACCGCCCGGCCGGCAGAGAACGTCGGCCGGGCGCTGGTCGAGGCGCACCTGGCCGAGCCGGGCCTGCTCGACTGGTCGGTCGCGGCGCTCGGGGACCGGTTCGTCGCCCAGGTGCTGCCCGAGAGGGCGGGCCGCCCCGGCACCGCCCAGCGGGTCGCCGCGCTCCAGGGCGGGCTCGCCGCCGGGTTCGCCCGGGCGCTGCGCGACCGCACCTTCACCCAGCAGGAACGCATCGCCCGCAGCGCCTGGCAGGCGCGGGACCTCGTCGAGCAGGCGCTGCGCGACAGCGAGGCGCGGTTCCGGGCCGTCTTCGTCGGTGCGGCCATCGGCATCGGCATCGCCGGCGTCGACGGGCAGATCATCGAGGTGAACCAGGCGTTCGCCGACATGCTGGGCTACAGCGTCGACGAGCTGCGCCGCACGAACGTGGCATCGTTGTTCCACCCCGACGACGCCGCCGGCATGTGGGAGCTCTACCAGGCCCTCATCGAGGGCAAGCACGACGCGGCCCGGGTGGAGAAGCGCTACTACCGCAAGGACGGCAGCATCGTCTGGACGGACCTGGCCGTCTCGCTGATCCGGCACGACGACGGCCGGCCACGCTTCACCGTGGCGATGATCGAGGACATCACCGAGCGGTACGAGCTGCAACAGCGGCTGCGCTTCCAGGCGCTGCACGACCCGCTCACCGGCCTGCCCAACCGTACGCTGTTCTTCGAGACCCTCGGCCAGGTCCTCGCCGACGCGGGCCCGGACCACCGGATCGGGGTCTGCTTCCTCGACCTCGACGGTTTCAAGGCGGTCAACGACAGCCTCGGGCACGACCTCGGCGACCGGCTGCTGGTGGTGATCGCCCGGCGGCTGGCCGAGTGCGTCGCCGGGCACGGGCACCTCGTCGCCCGGATGGGCGGCGACGAGTTCGTCATCCTCGTCGACGGCGGCGAGGACATCGACGACGCGGTGGGCGTCGCCGAGATGGCCCTCGCCGCCGTCTCCGCCCCCGTGCACGTCGGCGACCAGCAGCTGGCCGTCTCCGCCAGCATCGGCATCGTCGAGTGCCCGGCGGGGGAGACCAGCCCGTCGGAGCTGATGAAGGCCGCCGACACCACCCTGTACTGGGCGAAGGCCGAGGGCCGGGGCCGGTGGGCCGTCTACGACCCCGAACGCAGCGCCCGCGACATCGCCCGCTCCGCGCTGGTCGCCGGCCTGCCCGCCGCGCTGGACCGGGGCGAGTTCGTGGTCCACTACCAGCCGATCGTGTCGCTGCTCGACTCGTCGATGGTGGCCGTGGAGGCGCTGGTCCGCTGGCAGCACCCGGAGTTGGGCCTGGTCGGGCCGGACCAGTTCATCGGGCTGGCCGAGGAGACCGGGCTCATCGTCCGCCTCGGCGAATGGGTGCTGGGGCAGGCGTGCCGCGACGCCGAGGCGTGGCGTCGCGAGTTCCCCGAGGCGAAACTGATCGTCAGCGTCAACCTGGCGGCCCGGCAGGCCAACGACCCGGCCATCGTCGAGACGGTCGCGGGCGCGCTGGGCCGCACCGGCCTCCCGGCCGCGCTGCTCCAGCTCGAACTGACCGAGAGCGCCGTGATGGGCACCGCCGGTGAGCCGCTGCGCGCGCTGCACCAGCTCGCCGACCTGGGCGTACGGCTGGCGATCGACGACTTCGGCACCGGATACTCGAACCTGGCGTACCTGCGGCGGATGCCCATCCACTGCCTCAAGCTGGCGGGGCCGTTCGTGGAGGGCATCCGGCCCGGCGGGGTGGACCTGTCCACGGACGCTGCCACTTCCGCAGCCTCCGCCGACCACCGCGACGAACGGATCGTGGACGCGCTGGTGCGGCTGGCGCACGCGCTGGAACTGTGGGTGACCGCCGAGGCGGTGGAGACGGAGGCGCAGGCGGAGCGGCTGCGGTCGCTGCGCTGCGACACCGGGCAGGGGCGCTGGTTCGGCCCGCCCGTGCCGGCGGCCCAGATCACCGCCCGGCTGCGCGACGATGCGGAGGGTGCGCCATGAGTCTCACCGACTCGCAGGCCGTGGTGTCGATCGTGGCCGCGCTGGCCATCCTGGCCGGGCTCGCCGGGGTGATCGTGCCGGGCCTGCCCGCGCTGCCGCTGTGCTGGGGCGGCGTGCTGGTCTGGGCGATCTTCGGCACCGCCGGGGCGGGCCGCTGGCTGGTGCTGGCCGCCGCCACGGTCGTCGCCGTCGGCGGCGGCGTCGTCAAGTACCTGTGGCCGGGGCGCAACCTGAAGAATGCCGGCGTGCCGACGTCGTCGCTGCTCGCCGGCGGGGTGCTGGGGCTGGTCGGCTTCTTCGTGCTCCCGGTCGTCGGCCTGGTCGTCGGGTTCGTCGGCGGGATCTGGGGAGCCGAACGGCTGCGGCTGGGCAGCAACCAGCTCGCCTGGCCGTCGACGGTGCACGCGCTCAAGGCCGCCGGGCTGTCGATGCTGGTGGAGTTCCTCGCCGGGCTGGTGATCGCCGTGCTCTGGGTGGGCGGGCTGATCTTCGCCTGAGCGTCGGGTGTGGCCGGTGCGGCGGCGCGGGGCGGTGCGCCACGTGTGAGAGAGAGGTGAACGCCCCGCGCCGCCGCGGGCCGGGCGGTGCCGAGCGCCCGGCGGGGCCCGTCCGGATCGGGCCTGGTCACAGGCTCAAGGATGCCCGTCGCGGGCTGGTCGCGGCAAGGCGATTACCTGGGTACGGGGGTGGGGCGCGTTCGTTGCGGTGTGTGGTGGTGGGGCGTGTTCGTTGCGGTGCGTCGTGGTGGGGGTTCGCCGGGGCCCGCCCGCTCCGGGCGGTCAGGCTTGATCCCTGCGCGGGCGGGCCCCGGCGAACCCCTGACCTGCTTGCGGTCCATCCGCGCACGCGCGGTGCCATTCGACGGGGTGCGCGGCTGCCAGGGGGAAAGATCGTGCTCGATCAGGGAAAGAGTCCCCACGCTGCGAGTGGGAAGCCACTCTTTCATTGATTGAGCGCGATCTTGCGGGCGGCAACCGCCGGCATCGGGTGTCGGGCTGCCGGCCGGTCGAGTCCGGTTGGGATTACCCCCGCGTGCGCGGGGAACAGGGCGCGCTAGTGGTCGACACGGTCGGTACCTCCGGATCACCCCGCGTGCGCGGGGAACAGGTCACGAGCGCGATCTTCCCGCTGAGATCGACCGGATCACCCCCGCGTGCGCGGGGAACAGTCGGCCCGGCTTGCCGGTCCCGTCGTTGCCGACGGATCACCCCCGCGTGCGCGGGGAACAGGCAAGAAAAGCGTCTGACAGATCCTTGCCCATGGGATCACCCCCGCGTGCGCGGGGAACAGCCCTTCCGCTATCTGTAAATCGTAAACCTCATAGGATCACCCCCGCGTGCGCGGGGAACAGGCGAGCGCGCGGACGGACGGGCGCATCGCGACGGGATCACCCCCGCGTGCGCGGGGAACAGCCCAGCAGCGCGTCCAGGGACGCGCGGGCGTTGGGATCACCCCCGCGTGCGCGGGGAACAGACTTGCTGACCTGGGCCGCTAAAGATCAACTACCTCGTTTTCCTTCACTTTGCACCACAAGATCCTCTCCTGGCTGCGACTGTTCGGCGACGCACGCGAGGCTGTGCTGTCACCGGGTGGCCTCGCGTGCGGGCCAGAGCAAGGTCAGGGGTGCTTGGCGTGCTCGACGAACGCGCGCCAGGTCTGCGGGGTGAACGCGAGCACGGGACCGGAGGGGTCCTTGCTGTCCCGGACGGCGACGACATTGGTCAGGTTGGCGGCCACCTCCACGCAGTCGCCGCCGCTCGTGCCGCTTCGGGTGGACTTCTTCCATCGCGCGCTACTGAGGTCCATGTTGGCTCTCCACTTCCTTCATCAGAGCGAGGGACAGGTCGCGCGGCAGGGCGAGTCCTCTCACACCCTCCCATCGTCCCAGAAGCGTAGCCATCTCATCCTCGCTGTCGGTGACCAAGCCGGAGAGCTGGTTCTCCAGGTGTCCCACCCAGCCCCCATCGGCGGACCTGGCCAGAGCGAGTGGGCCGGACAGTCCGACGTGCAGGCCGGTGTAGCTCGGGATGACGTGGATGTGGACGTGGGGGAGGTCGGCCATTCGCAGCAGGTGAGCGAGTTGTTCGGCCATGATGGCGTCGGTGCGGCGTAGGGCTGCCTCGTCGATCACGGCAATCACTTGGGGCGGGTGTTCGCGTACCAGGATGTCCTGCCGCTCCAGGCGGGCCGCGACCTGCCGCTCGACCTCCGCCTCGGGCTTGGTGTCGTCGAAGCGCAGCACGGCGCGGGCGTAGTTCTCGGTCTGGAGCAGGCCGGGGACGAGCGTGGGGTTGAAGTATCGGAGCTGCGTGGCGTTGCGCTCGGCCTCCAGCCACGGGCGGAACCACGAGGGCTGGCCGTCCCGTTCGGCCATCCGCAGCAGGGACTCGAACAGGCCGCCCGTGTCGAGCACCTCGTCCATGCGCTTGACGTACGCCTTGTCGAGCGGCCGGGTGCCGGTTTCCACCGCCGAGATCGTCGAGGCGGAGTAGTTCGCGCGTCGGCCGAGTTCCTCCTGGTTGAGGCCGGCGGCTGTCCGGATGCGACGGAGCTGCGTGCGTATCAGATCGGCGGTCTGTTCGCTTTCCATGCCTTCTCCAGATCTTCGTCGTGCTCGCCAGGCGTCGCCCGGTCCTGCTGGGCGTCGTCGAGGGCTGCCGAGCGCGGCGCGGTGACTCCGGAGGTGCTCCGGGACCAGGCGCGATGGCTTCTCAGCGTAGTTCCGCGATCAGCAGACTGTCACCCGGCGGGCCGGTGTGCAGGGTGTTGCCCGCCCGGTCTTCGAGTCAGGGAGGGGCACATGCGCAGGAATCGTGGTGGGCGGCACCCGGGGTGTCCACGGTGAATCCGCTGGTCGTCGTGCGTGACGTGCTGACGCTTCAGCCGTGTGACTACTGCATCGGGCAGGTGGTGCTGCGGCTGAAGGTCACCTACGTTCCCCGGTACGCGAACTTCCTGGCGTCGTCGTGGGTGCGGCTGGAGGGGCTGGAGCTGCGCCCCGACGGCACGCCGGGCCGGGAGCGCGTCGTCATGGTCCGGGTGCAGGCGATCCGCGACACCCCGCCGGTCCGCCCGGTGCCGGAGGTGCGGGGGCGGTGACGGGCCGACACCCGCCGAGGTACGCGGAGCTGAGGTGCGGGGACCTGCTGCACGTCACGGGGGCCGCCAGCGTGCAGTTCGTCCGGCCGATCCTCTTCCGGGTGATCCGGGACCACGAGGACTGGCACACCTACCACGGGTGGCTGTGGCTGGACGGCTACGAGGTCGACGCGCGGGGCTACGCCGTGGCCCGCCGCTCGATCTTCGTGCAGCCGGCGGGGCTGCGCCGGTTGGCCGACGCCCCGCGTCCGGTGGCGGCGCGTCCGGGGCGACAGGCCGTGGCGTATTGACCATCGTGATCGGCGGGACGAGACTCGGGCGCACGCGTTTCCGGCAATCCTCGCCAGGAGGTGTGCAGTGGCCACGACGCCCGCACCGACCGCCGATCAGCCGATGGACGACGACGCCCGGCGGCTCGCCGAACTCGGTTACCAGCAGGAGTTGCGCCGCAAGTGGAGCGGCTTCTCCAACTTCGCGATCTCGTTCTCGATCATCTCGATCCTGGCCGGCTGCTTCACCACGTTCGGCCAGGCGTGGAACAACGGTGGGCCGGTCGCCATCTCCTGGGGCTGGCCGCTGATCTCGCTGTTCATCCTGGTCATCGGGTTCTGCCTGGCCGAGCTGGTGTCGGCGTACCCGACGGCGGGCGGCATCTACTGGTGGGCGGCGAAGATGGGCCGGCCGGTGCACGGCTGGTTCACCGGCTGGCTCAACCTGATCGGCCTGGTGGCGGTCACCGCGTCGGTCGACTACGGCTGCGCCACGTTCCTCAATCTCACCCTGTCGGCGCTGTTCGACGGCTGGGCGGGGACGCTGCGGCAGGCGTTCGTGCTGTTCGTGATCATTCTGGCGCTGCACGGGCTGATCAACATCTTCGGGCACCGGATCATCGACGTACTCCAGAACGTCTCGGTGTGGTGGCACGTGGCCGGCGCGGCGGCCGTGGTCGCCATCCTGGTGTTCGTCCCGGAGGAGCACCAGAGCTTCCAGTTCGTCTTCACCGAGCGGTTCGACAACTCCGGCTTCGGCGACGGCGGCACCGGCGGGTGGACCTTCTGGTTCTACGTGCTGCCGCTGGGCTTCCTGCTCACCCAGTACACGATCACCGGCTTCGACGCCTGCGCGCACGTGTCGGAGGAGACCCGGGGCGCGTCGAAGGCCGCCGCGCAGGGGCTGTGGCGGTCGATCTTCTATTCGGCGGTGGGCGGCTGGATCCTGCTGCTCGCGTTCCTGTTCGCCGCCACCGACGTGGACGCCATCAACGCGGCCGGCGGGTTCTCCGGCGCGATCTTCGAAACGGCGCTCACCCCGTTCTTCTTCAAGGCCGTCATCATCATTTCCACCATCGGGCAGTTCTTCTGCGGCATGAGCTGCGTGACGTCGATGTCGCGGATGGCGTACGCGTTCAGCCGGGACCGGGCGGTGCCGGGCTGGCGGCTCTGGTCGAAGGTGGACCGCAACGGCACCCCGGTCAACGCGATCGTCGGCGCGACCGTGGCCGGGCTGGTGCTCACCCTGCCGGCGCTCTACGAGAGCCCGTCCGGCATCCCGGTCGCTTTCTACGCGGTGGTCTCGGTCGCGGTGATCGGGCTCTACCTCTCCTTCGTCATTCCTATCGTGCTGCGGCTGCGGATGGGCGACCGGTTCACCCCCGGCCCGTGGACGCTCGGCCGCCGCTACAAGGTGCTCGGCTGGGTCGCGGTGGTCGAGATCGCGATCATCTCGGTCTACTTCGTGCTGCCGATCGTGCCCGCCGGGGTGCCCGGCCACGCCGACTTCAGCTGGTCGGCGGTCAACTACGCGCCGCTCGCCGTGGGCGGGGTGCTGCTGGTGGTGGCCGTCTGGTGGTACGCCTCGGCGCGCACGTGGTTCACCGGCCCCCGCCGCACGATCGAGGGGTTTGCCGACGCGCCCGGGGCGGGCATTGACGGTGATCCGGTCAGGCAGTAGACCTTGGTGATGGAGGCCCGCGCATGAGCAGAGCACCGCTGTCCCTCGAAGAGTTACGGGCGGCGGTCGCCGCCGGCAAGCTCGACACCGTGGTGCTGGCCCTGGTCGACATGCAGGGCCGGTTGCAGGGCAAGCGGTTCCATGCGCCGTTCTTCCTCGACCAGGTGGCGGAGCACGGCAGCGAGGGGTGCAACTACCTGCTCGCCGTCGACGTCGACATGAACACCGTCGACGGCTACGCGATGTCGAGCTGGGAGCGCGGGTACGGCGACTTCGCCATGGTGCCCGACCTTGAGACGCTGCGCCGGGTGCCGTGGCAGCCGGGGACGGCGATGCTCCTGGCCGACCTGGCGTGGCTGGACGGGTCCGGCCCGGTGGCCGCGTCGCCCCGGCAGATCCTGCGCCGCCAGCTCGACCGGCTCGCCGCGCACGGCCTGACCGCGTACGCGGGCACGGAGCTGGAGTTCGTCCTCTACCGCGACTCGTACGAGGACGCGTGGCGGCGCGGCTACCGTGAGTTGACCCCGGCAAACCAATACAACGTGGACTATTCGCTGCTCGGCACGTCCCGGGTGGAGCCGCTGCTGCGGCGCATCCGCACCGAGATGGCCGGCGCGGGCCTGACCCCGGAGAGCGCGAAGGGCGAGTGCAACCTCGGCCAGCACGAGATCGCCTTCCGCTACGACGAGGCGGTGGCCTGCGCCGACCACCACGTGATCTACAAGAACGGGGCGAAGGAGATCGCCGCCCAGGAGGGCATGTCGATCACCTTCATGGCCAAGCCGAACGCGCGGGAGGGCAACTCCTGCCACATCCACTTCTCGCTGCGCGACGCCGACGGGCGCTCGGCGATGCTCGGCGACGGGCCGGCGCACCTGAGCGTCACCGGGCAGCGGGTGCTGGCCGGGCTGCTCGACACGATGCGGGAGTTCAGCCTGCTGTTCGCCCCGAACGTCAACTCCTACAAGCGTTACCAGCCGGGCTCGTTCGCCCCGACGGCGCTGCGCTGGGGCACCGACAACCGCACCTGCGCGCTGCGGCTGGTCGGCCACGGCCAGGGCATGCGGGTGGAGAACCGGGTGCCGGGGGCGGACGTCAACCCGTACCTGGCGATCGCCGCCCTGGTGGCGGGGGCGGTGCACGGCATCGAGCGGGAGTTGGAGCTGGGCGAGGAGTGCACCGGCAACGCGTACGACGATCCGGCCGCCGAGCGGGTCCCCGGCACCCTGCGCGACGCCCTCGGCCTGTGGGAGTCGTCGACGATCGCCCGCGCGGTCTTCGGCGACGAGGTCCACGCCCACTACGCCAACATGGCGCGCGTGGAGCTGCGCGCCTTCGACGCCGCGGTGACGGACTGGGAACTCCAACGCGGCTTCGAACGCCTCTGACCCACCCCTTTTCTCTCCCGCGATCTTGCAGTTGGGGCCCCTGCCATGGGAGCTTGGCGGCATTTGTGGGGGCCGAAACTGCAAGATCGCGGGACCGGGAGCGGGACCGGGACCGGGAGCTGGAGCTGGAGAGGGAGGGCAGCAGGGTGGGGGACGTGACGCGGGTGGTTGATCCCGCCAGCGGGGCGGTGGTGGGGGAGGTCGGCGCCACGACGGCCGGGGAGGTCGATGCCGCCATCGGGCGGGCCGCCGCCGCCTTTCCGCGGTGGCGCGACGTCGCGCCGGGGGAGCGGGCGCGGCTGCTGCGGCGGTTCGCCGCCCTGGTCGACGCACACCTGGAGGAGCTGGCGCTGCTGGAGGTGCGCAACTCGGGGCACACCATCGGTAACGCCCGCTGGGAGGCCGGCAACGTCCGCGACGTGCTCGACTACTACGCGGGCGCGCCGGAGCGGCTGACCGGGCGGCAGATCCCCGTGCCCGGCGGGCTGGACGTCACCTTCCACGAGCCGCTGGGCGTGGTCGGGGTGATCGTGCCGTGGAACTTCCCGATGCCCATCGCCGCGTGGGGGTTCGCCCCGGCGCTCGCCGCCGGCAACACGGTGGTGCTCAAGCCGGCCGAGCTGACCCCGCTGACCGCGCTGCGCCTGGCCGAGCTGGGCCGCGACGCCGGCCTGCCCGAGGACGTGTTCACCGTGCTGCCGGGCCGCGGCGACGTGGTCGGTGAGCGGTTCGTCACCCATCCGGCCGTCCGCAAGGTGTGCTTCACCGGGTCCACCGAGGTCGGCACCCGGATCATGGCCGGCTGCGCCGCCCAGGTGAAGCGGGTGACCCTGGAGCTGGGCGGCAAGAGCGCGAACGTCGTCTTCGCCGACGCCGACCTGGAGCGGGCGGCGGCCACCGCGCCGTACGCCGTCTTCGACAACGCCGGCCAGGACTGCTGCGCCCGGTCGCGGATCCTGGTGCAGCGCCCGGCGTACGACCGGTTCCTGGAGCTGCTGGAGCCGGCCGTGCGGGCGCTGCGGGTGGAGGACCCGGCGCGGGAGACGGCCGAGATGGGCCCGCTGATCTCCGCCGCCCATCGGGACCGGGTCGCCGGGTACGTCGACGGGGCGCGGGTGGCGTTCACCGGCTCCCGCCCCGACGGCCCCGGCTTCTGGTACGCCCCGACGGTGCTGCTCGCCGACTCCCCGGCCGACCGGCACTGGCGGGAGGAGATCTTCGGCCCGGTCGTGTCGGTGCTCCCCTTCGACGACGAGGCGGACGCGGTCCGGCTGGCCAACGACACCGACTACGGCCTGTCCGGCTCGGTCTGGACGCGGGACGTGGGCCGGGCGCTGCGGATGGCGCGGGCGGTCGAGGCGGGCAACCTCAGCGTCAACTCGCACTCCTCGGTGCGCTACTGGACCCCGTTCGGCGGGATGAAGCGTTCCGGGCTGGGCCGCGAGCTGGGCCCGGACGCGCTGCACGCCTTCACCGACGTCAAGAACGTGTTCATCAGCACGGAGGAGTGAGATGCAGGGACGGCTTGAGGACCGGGTCGCGGTCGTGACCGGGGCGGGCAGCGGGATCGGGCTGGCCACCGCGCGGCGGTTCGCCGCCGAGGGGGCGCGGGTGGTCTGCGTCGACGTCGACGCGGCGGCGGGCGGGCGGGCGGCGCAGGAGGTGGGCGGCGAGTTCGTCGCCTGCGACGTGGCCGACGAGGCGGCCGTGCGGGACCTGTTCGACGGGGTGGCCCAGCGGCACGGCCGGGTGGACGTGGCGTTCAACAACGCCGGCATCTCCCCGCCGGACGACGACTCGATCCTGGAGACGGGGCTCGACGCCTGGGAGCGGGTGCTGCGGGTCAACACGACGAGCGTCTACCTGTGCTGCAAGTACGCGATCCCGCACATGCGCCGGCAGGGCAAGGGCTCGATCATCAACACGGCGTCGTTCGTGGCGCTGATGGGGGCGGCCACCTCGCAGATCGCGTACACGGCGAGCAAGGGCGGGGTGCTGGCGATGACCCGGGAGCTGGGCGTGCAGTTCGCCCGGGAGGGCATCCGGGTCAACGCGCTGTGCCCCGGGCCGATCGCCACCCCGCTGCTGATGGAGCTGTTCGCCGCCGACCCGGAGCGGGCCGCCCGCCGCCTCGTGCACGTGCCGATGGGCCGGTTCGGCCAGCCGGAGGAGATCGCCGCGGCGGTGGCGTTCCTGGCCAGCGACGACTCGTCGTTCATGACGGCCGCGCAGTTCGTGGTCGACGGCGGGATCACCGGCGCGTACGTCACCCCGCTGTGAGCCGCGGCGGGGCCGGCCCGCACCCCGGCCCCGCCGTCCCGCCATGCGGAAGGGTTGTCCCACTTTTCGGTAGGCGGTGCCAGGATGGCGACATGAAGGTTCACGAGGCCATCGACGGGCGGCTGCGCGAGTTCATCGAGGAGCAGCCCGTCTTCTTCGTCGCCACCGCGCCCTCCGGGGCCGACGGGCACGTCAACCTCTCGCCGAAGGGCATGCGCGGCACCTTCGTCATCCTCGGCCCACACCGGGTGGCGTGGATCGACTTCCACGGCAGCGGCGCGGAGACGATCGCCCACCTGCGGCAGAACGGCCGCATCACGCTCATGTTCTGCGCCTTCACCGGGCCGCCGAACATCGTCCGGCTGCACGGCCGGGGCACGGCGGTGACGGTGGAGGACGCCGGCTTCGCCGAGCGGCTCGCCGACTTCCCCGACCCGCCGGACCTGCACTCCGCCCGCGCGGTGATCACCGTCGACGTCGAGCGGGTCAGCGACTCCTGCGGGTACGCCGTCCCCCTGATGCGGTACGAGGGCGACCGGGACCTGTTGATCCGCGCGCACTCCCGCCGCACCGCCGAGGACCTGGTGACCTACCGGGCCACGAAGAACGCCGCGAGCATCGACGGCCTGTCGGTCTTCTGACCCCCGGCGGCGTCCCGCGCGGATGAGACGCGGGTAACCAGCGCATCACGGCGGGGATGCGTTACGTTGCTGGTCCGTCTGGGTAGAAGGCGGGGCACGGCGGCGGCGATCATGCGGTCGCCGGGGGGCAACGGCCGGCGCGGGAGGATGCATGAGCTCGGCCCAGGGGGGCGAGGACGGGCAGCATCCGTCCGTCGGAGCCGTCGAGGAGGCGTTCCCGCCGCTGCTCACGGCCGCGTGCGCCGCCGGCGGCGAGATGGGGGAACGCCTGCTCCGCTTCGACTGGGCGGCCAGCCCGCTCGGCGCCCCGTCCGGCTGGCCGCCGGCGCTGTGCCACGCGGTCGCCATGATGCTCTCCTCCCGGGCGCAGATCGTCATGTTCTGGGGCCCGGAGCACCGCGCCTTCTACAACGACGCCTACCTGCCGACCATCGGCGACAAGCACCCCCACGCCGTCGGCCAGCCCGCCCACCAGCACTGGCGGGAGACCTGGGACGTGCTCGGGCCCCTGCTGGACTCGGTGCACAAGACCGGCGAGCCCTACCGGGGCGAGAACCACCCCTTCGTGCTGCACCGGCACGGCTTCCTGGAGGACGTCTACTTCGACATCTCGTACGACCCGATCCGCGCCGCCGACGGCGGCATCGACGGCGTCCTCTGCCTGGTCAACGAGACCACCGGGCGGGTGCTCGGCGAGCGCCGGCTGCGCGCCCTGGCCGAGCTGGGCTCCGAGCTGGCCGAGGCGGAGGACGTCGCGGCCCTGGGCCGGGTCGCCGCCGGGGTGCTCGACCAGCACCGGGCGGACGTGCCGTTCGCCCTGATCTACCTCCGCGACGACGCGGGGCGGCTCACCCTCGCCGGGCGCAGCGGCACCGGGTCGCCCGCCCCCGGCGGGCGCGGCGGCGGCGACGCCACCGGGGCGGCCGGGCGGCTGCCGCTCGGCGAGGCGGCCACGGCGGTCGTGAGCCGCGTCGCCGACGGCGGGTCCGCCGCCACCATCGACGCGGCCGACCTGCTGCCGCAGCTCGACGCCGGCACGGCCGCGCGGGCGCTGGTGCTGCCGGTCACCGCGACCCACGAGCCGGTGGGCGCGCTCGTCGTGGGCGTCTCCGCCCGGCTGCCGCTCACCGACGAGTACCGCACCTTCTTCGACCTGATCGCCGCCCAGCTCTCCCGCGCCGTGGGCCGGCAGCGGGCGTACGAGCAGGAGCGGGCCCGGGCGGCCGAGCTGGCCGCGCTGGACCGCGCCAAGACGAGCTTCTTCGCCAACGTCAGCCACGAGTTCCGCACCCCGCTGACCCTCGTGCTGGGCCCGCTGGAGGAGCTGCTCGCCGACCCGACGCTGCCCGACCCCCACCTCGACCGGCTCACCATGATGCACCGCAACGCGCTGCGCCTGCTCAAGCTGGTCAACACGGTGCTCGACTTCTCCCGCCTGGAGTCCGGCCGGCTCGCCGCCCACTACCAGCCCACCGACCTGGCCGACTACACCGCCCGGCTGGCCAGCACCTTCCGCTCGGCCACCGAACGCGCCGGCCTGCGCCTGGTCGTCGACTGCCCGCCGCTGCCCGCGCCGGTCCACGTCGACCGGGACATGTGGGAGAAGGTCGTGCTCAACCTCGTCGCCAACGCGGTCAAGTTCACCTTCGACGGCGAGGTCCGGGTCCGCGTCCGGGCGGTGGACGGCGCGGCCCGGCTGGAGGTCGCCGACACCGGCGTCGGCATCGCGCCCGAGGAGCTGCCGCACGTCTTCGAGCGGTTCCACCGGGTCCCCGGCGTCCGCTCCCGCACCCACGAGGGCACCGGGATCGGGCTGGCGCTGGTCCGGGAGCTGGTGGAGATGCACGGCGGCCGGGCCGAGGCGCGCAGCGTCGTCGACGGGGGCAGCACGTTCGTCGTGACCGTGCCGTTCGGCACCGCCCACCTGCCGGCCGACCGGGTCGCGGCCGACGCGCCGGCCGAGCCGGCGGAGCTGGGCCAGGCCCGCCTCTTCGCGGCCGAGACCGCGCTGTGGACCGGCCCGCCCGGCCAACCCGCGGCCGGGGGGACGGGCGCGGCGACCGGCTCGACCGGCGGTGGGCGGGCCGCGGCGGGCCGCATCCTGATCGCCGACGACAACGCCGACCTGCGCGAACACGTCAGCCGGTTGCTGGGCGCGTCGTGGGAGGTGGTGGCCGTGCCGGACGGCGTCGAGGCGCTGCGCCTGGCCGTGGAGACGCCCTTCGACCTGGTGCTCACCGACGTGATGATGCCCCGGCTCGACGGCTTCGGCCTGGTGACCGCGCTGCGCGCCGACCCGCGTACCCGGCACGTGCCGATCGTGCTGCTGTCGGCCCGGGCCGGCTCGGCGGAGGCCGTCGCCGGCCTCGCCGTCGGCGCGGACGACTACCTGACCAAACCGTTCTCCGGCGAGGAGCTGATCGCCCGGGTCCGGGCGAACGTCGAGCTGGGCCAGCTCCGGGGGCAGATCATCCGGCGGCTGCGCGCCCTGGCCGACGCCGCCGTCGCCGTGAACACCGCCCGCACCACCGCCGAGGTGCTCCAGGTGGCAGCCCGGCACGCGCTCGGCCTCGCCGAGGCGGTCCGGGTGGTGGCCACCGCCACCGGGGCCCGCTACGAGGCGGACGGCGGCGGGACGGCCGCCGTCGAACCGTCCGCCGTGCTGCCGTTGACCGGCAGCGCCGGGGAGACACTGGGCGAGCTGCGGGTCTGGGGGCACGCCGAGGACGCCACCGACCCCGGCCACGCCGCGCTGACCCAGCTCGCCCGGCTGGTCGGCGTGCGGCTGGAGAACGCCCAGCTCTACGAGGCCGAGCACCGCATCGCCACCACCCTCCAGCACAGCCTGCTGCCCCGGTCGCTGCCCCGGCTGCCCGGGGCGGTGGTGGCCAGCCGCTACCTGCCCGGCAGCGCCGACGCCGAGGTCGGCGGCGACTGGTACGACGTGATCCGGCTCGACGACGACGAACTGGTCCTGGTCATCGGCGACGTCGTCGGCAAGGGCGTGCGGGCCGCCGCCTCGATGGGCCAGCTCCGCAACGCGCTGCGGGCGTACGTGCTGGAGGGCTACGACCCCGGCGAGTCGCTGACCCGGCTCAACCGGCTGGTCGGCTCCGCCGAGCAGCCGTCCTTCGCGACCGTGGTCTGCCTGCGCTTCGCGCCCCGCACCGGCCGGCTCCGCTACGCCAGCGCCGGGCATCCGTCCCCCCTGCTGATCCGAGGAGACGACGTGGCGTTCCTGCACGACCGCGCGCTCGGGCCGCCGGTCGGCGCGATCCCCGGCGCGTCGTACCGGACCGTGGACGACGCGCTGGCCCCGGGGGCCCGGCTGCTGCTCTACACCGACGGGCTGATCGAGGACCGGCAGCTCGGCCTCGACGCGGCCCTGGAGCAGCTCCGCGCCGACGCCGCCGGCGGCGAGCACGTTGCCGACCTGGTCGACGCGGTCGTGGCGCGGGTCGCCGCGCGCCCCCGCCGCGACGACGTGGCGGTGCTCGCGCTGGAGGCGACCGAACCGCACCGGTTCGCGCTGCGGCTGCCCGCCGACCCCACCCGGCTGAGCGTGCTGCGCCGGCGGCTGGAGGACTTCCTCACCGCCCACCGGGTCGGCGAGAACGACCTGTTCGACCTCACCGTCGCGGTCTCCGAGGCCGCGGCGAACGCCATCGAGCACCCGGTCTCCCCGGCCGAGCCGACCATCGGCGTGGAGGTGACCATCGCCGACGGCACGGTGGTGGCGACGATCCGGGACAGCGGGCAGTGGCGGGAGTCGACCGGCGCGGGCTTCCGCGGGCGCGGGCTGGCGTTGATCAGGGCCCTCGGCGACCTGACGGTCAGCCGTACCGCCGAGGGCACGCAGGTGACGCTGAGCCGGCGGCTGCGGGGCTGAGCGCGGGTGCCTCGGGCCGGGGCCGCCGGGCGGTGGCCGGGGCCCCACCGGGCGGGGCTCAGGCGGGGGCGACCCACCCCTGACCGGCCAGGCCGGAGATCTCCAGCACCCGGCGGACCTGCCGCGACGGCAGCACGGTGAGCGCGCCCGGGAAGCGCTGGGCGAGCCGGACCACGGCGTGGATCGCCGCCGAGTCGAAGAACGTGACCCCCCGCAGGTCGAGGGTCACCCGACCGGCCGGCTCACGCAGCGCGGCCTGGAGCATCGTGTCGGCGGTGGCCATGTCCACCTCGCCGGCGACCACCACGCGGACGTGGTCGCCGTCGGTCTCCGTGCGGGCGGAGAAGACGGGAGCGGCACCCCCTTGATCCACGCAGAACACGATGGCACAGCGGCAGGGGGTCGGCAACAACCGGTCGGCCGAGGCCGCGCCCCGGTGTCGCCGGCGTCGCCGGGCACCGGCCGCCCCGCCCGACGCCGGCCCGGCGATAGGCTTGCCCCATGACCGCCCGTGCGCCGCTGACCCCCGGCACGCTCACCCCGACGCGACCGGTGCCGCCCCACATCGTCCGCCCGGAGTACGTGGGCAAGAAGCAGCCCCGCCAGTGGACCGGATCGCACGTGCAGACCCCGGAGACCATCGAGCGGATGCGGGTCGCCGGCCGGCTCGCCGCCCAGGCCACGCAGCTCGCCGGCGAGCACTGCAAGCCGGGGGTGACCACCGACGAGATCGACCGGGTGGTGCACGAGTTCCTCTGCGACCACGGTGCCTACCCGTCGACGCTGGGCTACAAGGGCTTCCCGAAGTCCTGCTGCACCAGCCTCAACGAGGTGATCTGCCACGGCATCCCCGACTCCACCGTGCTGCTCGACGGCGACATCGTCAACGTCGACGTCACCGCGTACATCGGCGGGGTGCACGGCGACACCGACGCCACCTTCTGCGTCGGCGAGGTCGCCGAGGAGGCCCGGCTGCTGGTCGAGCGGACCCACGAGGCGATGCTGCGGGGGATCAGGGCCGTCGCCCCGGGCCGGCAGATCAACGTGATCGGCCGGGTCATCGAGTCGTACGCCAGGCGGTTCGGCTACGGGGTGGTCCGCGACTTCACCGGCCACGGCATCGGGGAGGCCTTCCACAGCGGCCTCTACGTGCCGCACTACGACAGCCCCCGGCCCACCGACGTGATGGAGCCGGGCATGACGTTCACCATCGAGCCGATGATCACCCTCGGCACCCACCAGTACGACATGTGGGACGACGGCTGGACGGTCGTCACGAAGGACCGGAAGTGGACCGCCCAGTTCGAGCACACGATCCTCGTCACCGAGGACGGCCACGAGATCCTGACCCTGCCGTGAGCGACACCCCGGCGGCGCTGCGCGAGGCGCACCACGCGGACGTGTCCGGCGGCTGGCTGCGGCCGGCCGTGTTCGGCGCGATGGACGGCCTGGTCACCAACATCGCCCTGATCGCGGGCGTCGGCGGTGGCGGGGTGTCGCCGCGCAGCATCGTGCTCACCGGCACCGCCGGCCTGGTCGCCGGCGCGATCTCGATGGGCCTCGGCGAGTACACGAGCGTCCGCTCGGCCAACGAGCAGGTCGCCGCCGAGGTCGCCAAGGAGCGCCGCGAGCTGGAGCGGCACCCGGACGCGGAGGCCCGCGAGCTGGCCGACGCGTGGGTGGCCCGGGGCCTGTCCCGCGACCTCGCCACGCAGGTCGCCGAGGCGGTGCGGGCCAACCCGGAGGAGGCGCTGCGGGTGCACGTCCGGGAGGAGCTGGGCGTCGACCCGGACGACCAGCCGAGCCCGTGGGCGGCGGCGATCTCGTCGTTCCTGTTCTTCTCGGTCGGGGCGCTGGTCCCGCTGCTGACCTACCTGCTCGGGGCCACCAGCCTGTGGCTCGCGCTGGCCGTCGGCGGGGTCGGGCTCTTCACGGCCGGGGCGATCGTGGCCCGGTTCACCAACCGCGCCTGGTGGAGCAGCGGCCTGCGGCAGCTCCTCCTCGGCGCGGCGGCGGCCGCCGCGACCTACCTGATCGGCGCCCTCATCGGCATCCAGGGCGGCCTGTAAAGGAAGGGCCCCCTGTTAACGCCTGCGGTCGAGAAGGGTTCCCTTCTCACCCTTCAAAGGGGGCCGCGAGGAGGTCGTCGAGGGGCGGGTCAGCGGGGCACCAGCCGGAAGACGCGGATCTCCCGCCCGCCGGCCCGCTCGACGTACGTCTCGTAGGCCGGCCACTCGGTCGTCAGCAGCTCCCAGAGCCGGTCGCGTTCCGCGCCGGTGGCCACCTCGGCGCGCACCGCCAGCCGCCGCCCCCGCACGTCGACCTCGGCGGCCGGGTCGGCGAGCAGGTTCAGCGCCCAGGCGGGCTGGTGCTGCTGCCCCCAGTTGGAGCCGACCACCACGAAGGCGTCGCCGTCCGGCACGTACAGCAGGGGGTTGCTGCGTGGCAGGCCCGAGCGACGCCCGGTGGTGGTGATGACCAGCGAGGGGACCAGGCCCAGCGCGACCACCCGTCCCTTGGTGAGCCGGCCGACCGCCCGGTCGACGGGGACGAGCAGCCGGATCGTGACGCCGAACCAGCGGTGGTGGCCGAGGCGGCGGGTCAGGGTACCGATAGCGGACACCCCGTCAGTGTGGCACCTGAGGCCGGCAGCCGGTCAGGCCGGCAGCCGGTCAGGCCGGCAGCCGGTCAGGCCGGCAGCCGGTCAGGCCGGCAGTCAGTCGAGCCGGCGTTCGACGGCCAGCCGGGACCGGGTGAACAGGGCCGCGCCGACCATCGCCACCAGCGGCACCACCACCAGCACGCCCAGGTTGAGCCACGGGACCACGATCGGGTACGGCTCCGGCACCGGCCACGCCGTGTCGAACCGGCGGTTGAGGGCGACCAGGATGATCACCGCCGTGCCCAGCCCGACCACGATGCCCAGCGCCGAGCCGAGCACGGCGATCACCCCGGCCTGGCACAGCGAGAGCACCCGCCGCATCCGGGGGCTGGCGCCCACGGCACCCAGGGTGGACAGGTCCGCCCGCCCCTCGGCCGCGGCGAGGCCGGTGGCGACGGCCGCCGCGCCCACCGTGATCAGGCCGGATCCGACGGCCAGCACCAGCAGCAGGGAACGGTCGTCGCTGCCCCACGTCCCCCGCTCGACGATCACGTCGAGCTGGCCGAGCCGGCGCAGCTCCACGTCGAGGCGGTCCTGCTGGCCGGGGGTCGGAGCGGCGGCGGTGTCCACCGCGTAGCCGATCTGGCGGGTGTCGAGCCCGAGCCGGGCGGCGGCGGCGCGGGACACGGTGAGCTGGTCCGTTCCGACGCCGCCGCGCAGCGCGTAGCCGGGGACGGTGGCGGTCGCGGTCACCACGGGCTCCGGCTCCGCACCCACCCGGATCGCCGTGAGGGTGAGCCGGCCGGCGAGGAGGTACCGCTCGTCGGTGACGACCGCGCCGCCGGCCGCCAGCACCCGCCGGGCGGCGGCCAGCTCCTCGGGGCCGGCCCCGGTCAGCGCCGCCAGCGCGTCGCCGTCGTCGACCGAGACGGACACGGCGTAGCCCGTGGGGTAGCCCTCCTCCACCCAACCGCCGCACCGCGGGTCGCTGCGGGCCTGGGCCCGCACGGCCGCGTCGCGCAACTGCCCCACCTGGTACGGGCAGGCCCGCCCGGCCGGCAGCTCCACCCGGACGTCGCACCAGTTGTCCGAGCCGAACCGGGCGGGACAGGCCGGGGCGTCGACCCGGGCCACCGTGCTGCCCGGCAGCGTCGCGGCGACCACCTCGGCGACCCGGGACACCGGCGGCGGCGTCGTCTGGTCGCCGGGGCCGACGACCATGGCGTGCCCGTACGGCATGGCCGGCACGTAGCTGGCGTGGGTCCGGGCGCTGTCGCTGGCCACGTAGACGCCGAGGGCGACGCTGCCGGCGACCGCGGCCATCACCGCCGAGATCGCGGGCGCCGCCGAGGAACGGTTGCGGCTGGCGTCGCGCAGCGCGATCCGGGGCGCGAGCGGCAACCACCGGCCGGCCCGGGCGAGCAGCCCGACCAGCGTCGGGGTGACGAAGACCAGCCCGAGCTCGCCCAGGACCAGGCCGGCGAAGAGCACCGCCGTGGCGTCCCAGGTGGCCCCGAGGGCGGCCACCGCCACGCCGACGGCGGCCAGCAGCACGCCGATCAGCGGCCAGCGCCGCCGGTGCTCCGGCGGGGTGCGCCGCCCGGCCAGCCCGGCCACCACGTCCTGCCGGGCGGCGGCCCAGGCCGGCGCCAGGGCCGCGAGCACCCCGGCCAGCACCGCGACCGCGGCGATCGCCGCCAGCGCGGCCGGGAAGACGCGGTACGCCCCGAAGCGCGCCCCGAAGACGTACTCCTCGATGAGCGGCCGGGCCGCGAACGCGCCGGCGATGCCCAGCGCCAGCCCGGCGACGGCCCCCGCGCCGCCCAGCACCACCCCGTCGGCCAGCACGATGCGGCGCAGGTGCGCGGCGTCACCACCGGCCACCGCGACCAGGGCGAGGTCGCGGCGGCGACGCCGCACGCCGACGGCGAACGCCGGCCCCACGAGCAGCACCACCTCGAGCAGGCCGAGGCCGGCCACCAGCAGCGTGGTGCTGGTGTCCTCGACGTTGAGCGCGACCCCCGTGCTGCCGGCCTCCGCCGTGGGGTGCGGCGCCGGGGTGCGGGCGGCCACCACGATCCCGCGCGCGTTGAGCCGCTCCGTCAGCCCGGGATCGGCGTCGGCCGGCAGGTCGACGAGCCAGCTCGACTCGTTGCGCGGGTCGCCCGGTCGATCCGTGGGCGGCAGCGCCACGGTCGGCCGCAGGTTGTCGGGGAACTCCACCACCCCGACCACGGTCCGCTCGGCCGACCCGTCGGCCGGGACGATCCGGTCGCCGAGCTCCGCGCCCAACCGGCGCAGCGCCGCGCGGTTGAGCCCGACCTCGTCGGCCGCCGTCGGGGGACGGCCGGCGAGCACCCGGCCCTGCCCCCGCAACAGCGGGTCGGTCAGGTCCAGCAGCCGCCCGTCGACCGACTCGCGCCTGCCCCCGGCGCGGGCCTCGAACGGCACCCACCAGCGGACCTCGGCGACGCGGCTGCCGGCCGGCAGCAGGGCGGTCAGCTCGTCGGCGGCGACCGGGCGGCTCCGGCTCGGCACGCCGTCGCGCTGGTAGGTGGTGTCGCCCCAGGCGTCCTGCGCCACCGGGCCCTCGGCGACCCAGCGCAGCTCCGCGTCGGCGACGCCGAGCCGCCGGTCGATCCGCTCGGCCCGGCTCAACTCCGCCATGTCGTAGCTGACGGCGGAGAGGGTCAGCCCCAGGACCGGCAGGGTGATCATCGCGAGGACCAGCGCGGTCCGGCCGCGGGCCCGGCGCGCCTCCCGCCGGGCGATGCGCAGGGCGGCCCGCCACGAGCGCAGCGCCGCCAGCAACCGCCGGTCGCGGCCGGGTCGCCCGCCGGTCACCGGCCGCTGCCGGCCAGCAGTTGCTCGACACCGCCCAGCGGGGCCGTCGAGTCCACCATGACCCCGTCGCGCAGGAACACGACGCGGTCGGCCCAGCCGGCGTGCCGGGCCTCGTGGGTGACCAGGACGGCGGCGGCGCCCGCGTCGACCCGGCGGCGCAGCAGGCGCAGCACCGCCTCGCCGGTCTGCGAGTCCAGCGCGCCGGTCGGCTCGTCGGCCAGCACGAGTCGCCGCTCGCCGACCAGGGCGCGGGCGATGGCCACCCGCTGCTGCTGGCCGCCGGAGAGCTGGTCGGGGAAACGGTCGCCCAGCTCGGCGAGGCCCACCTCGGCGAGCGCGGCCCGGGCCGCCCGCCGGCCCTGGCGCACGCCGACGCCGTCGAGTTCGAGGGGGAGCGCGACGTTCTCGGCGGCGGTGAGGCTGCCCAGCAGGTTCAGGTTCTGGAAGATGTAGCCGATCCGCCGGCGGCGCAGCCGGGCCAGCGCGCGCGGGTCCAGCGCGCCGAGCGCCTGCCCCTCGACGCGGACCTCGCCCGCGGTCGGGCCGTCCAGGCCGCCGGCGAGGGCGAGCAGGGTGGACTTGCCGGAGCCGGAGGGGCCCATCACCGCGACCAGCTCGCCGGGGGCGACGGTGAGGCTCACCCCGCGCAGGGCGTGCACGGCGGCGTCGCCGTTGCCGTGGGTGCGGTGCACGTCGCGGACGTCGAGCACGGCCGTCGCCGCCGGCCCGCAGGGGTCGTCGCCGGGGCGGGCCGCCGCGTCGGGGTCGACCCGGCCGCCGGAACCGCCGGGGCCCGCCGGGTCGCCCGGGCCGTGGCGCGGGTCGGGTGGGTCGGGGCGGGTCGTCGGCGCGCCGCCCGTCCCGCTCATCGCCGCGCCTCCTCGCCGTCCCGGTCCGCCTCCGCCTCCGCCGGCCGCCCCGGGCCCGCCCGCCCGCCGGACCCGGCCGGCCGGTGCCGGACCAGGCTCGTCTCGCAGTGGTCCAGCCAGCGGATCTCCGCCTCGGCCTGGAACACCATCGCGTCGAGCACCAGCCGCCAGGGCAGGTCCTCGGGCCGGTCGCTGGCGTACTTCAACCGGGTGAACTCCTGCAACGCCCGCATGGTCGCGGTGCGCTGGGTCTGCACCACCGCCCGCACGTCGACTCCGGGGGTGGTCAGCGCCAGGGCCAGCTTGATCGCCAGCTCGTCGCGGGGGCGGTCGGTGCGGCTGATCGGGGTCGCGAACCACAGCGCCAGGTCCGCCCGTCCGGCGTCGGTGATCTCGTACGGGCGCTGCCCCGCCTCGCTCTCCGGCAGCGGCCGGACCAGCCCGTCCCGTTCCAGCCGGGAGAGGGTGGTGTAGACCTGCCCGATGTTCAGCGGCCAGGTCGAGCCGGTCGACTCCTCGAACGCGGCCCGGAGCTGGTAGCCGTACATCTGGCCGCGTTCGAGGAGCGCGAGCAGGCCGTGACGGATGGACATGGCTCCGAAGTATGCATACCTGGTATGCCATCCGCAATCGCGGGTCCCGCCGGTGCGACCAGCGCAAACGCTGCGGCCCCGGTCAGCGCGGTCAGGTGGGGCGGCCGGGGAAGGCCACGGTGACGGGAGTCACCCCGGCGGTGCGCCGCCACTTGGTGGCCCGCACCGCGCAGTCGGTCAGCGCCGCGAGGGCCCGGTTGCGGTCCTCGCCCGTGGTGTGCGGCAGCGCCACGCGCCAGAAGGCCGCGGTGCGTTCCTCCACCTCCACCGCCAGCCGCAGGGCGCTCGCGGCGTCGGTGACGGGGAACGGCAGCGTGTAGCCGGCCTTGTCGGCGGGGACGGTGCCGCCGGCCGCGCTGAGCTGGAGCACCAGCGCGTCCCGCCGGGACCGGTGCGCCGCCTCGGCGCGGCGGGCGGCCGTGCGGGCGGCGTCGGCGAGGCGCACCCCGATCACCCCGTACGCGAAGACCGCGGCGTACTCGGCGGTGAGCGCGCCGCCCAGGGCCTCGGCCGGGCCGGACGGTGCCTGGCGGTGTCTCACTTCAGCGCCTCCACGTGGGTCGCCCGCGCGGCGGCGATCGAGCCGACCAGGGCCGCCCGGTCGGCCGGGGCCGCCGCGCACAGCTTCGCGGCCGCCTCGCGGCCGTCCTGCTCGGCCTTGCGCAACGCGGCCAGCACCGCCGCCCGGTCGCCGCCGGTGGTGGCCTCCGGCGACGGCCCCGGCGAGGCCGGCGGGCGGCCCGTCAGCTTCGCCAGCTCGGCGGCGTGCGCCTCGTGGGCGTCGGCGATCGGGGTGAGCAGCGGGGCCAGGCCCGGGTCGGCGGCCAGCGCGGCGCGGTGCCGGGCGGCCAGCTCGCGGGCCTGCGTGGCGAGGGGTTCGAGCGGGTCGGGGGCCTGGTCCTGCTCGTCGCCACGGTCGAGGAGGTCGCAGCCGGTCAGCGGCGCGACGGCCCCGCCGAGCGCCAGGAGCGCGCCCGCGCGCAAAAGGTTTCGCCGGGAATGCCCGAGTGCTCGGTCGTGCGGTGTCGTTCTGCCCCTTGCCACCGGACAAGTCAACACCATCGCGGCGGACACGTGGGCCAGGGGCGTCGGTGCGCCGCCCGGCCCGCCGCGCCGTAGGCGCGTTACGCTCTGCGCAGCCACCGGCGCGTCTGCCCCGGTGGCGTGCCGGCATGGCGTCCGACCGGGCGTCGTCGTTCACGAAGGGGTGCGCCAGATGACGCAGCGGGGCCGTACCACCAGGTCGACGGGGCCGACGGGGAGACCCCGGCGCGCCGACGGCCCGCGTGGCGGTGACCGCGTCGGCGGCCCCCGGGTGGACCTCGCGGCGCGGCGGGCCCGGTTGCGGGCGGTGATCGAGCCGGTGGTCAACGGGGCTGGCTACGACCTGGAGGACGTCTCCGTCTCCCGCGCCGGCCGCCGGCACGTGGTGCGGGTGATCGTCGACGCCGACGGCGGGATCAGCCTGGACGCCGTCGCCGACGTCTCCCGGGCCGTCTCCGCCGCGCTCGACGCCGCCGAGGAGTCCGGCGGCGACATCCTCGCAGGCGAATACCAGCTGGAGGTCAGCTCCCCCGGGGTGGACCGCCCGCTCATGCTGCCCCGGCACTGGCGGCGCAACGTCGGCCGGCTGGTGAAGGTGACGGTCCGGGCCGCGCTGCCCGGGCAACGCGCCGAGCAGCCCGCCGGCGACCGCCAGGTCACCGGCCGGGTGGTCGAGGCCGACGACGAGCGCGTGGTGCTGGAGACCGACTCCGGCCGCACGGAGTTCGCTCACGCCGAGCTCGGCCCCGGCCGGGTGCAGGTGGAGTTCCACCGCCTCGACGAGGTGGCCGACGACGAGCTCGACGAGATCGCCGACGACGGGTCCGGCGACAGCTCAGACACTGACGACATCGACGACGAAGATGATGTGGAGGACGAGGAGAGGTGAACATCGACCTCGCGGCGCTGCGCGCACTCGAGCGCGAGCGGGAGATCCCGTTCGACACGATCCTCGCGGCGATCGAGACCGCGCTGCTGACCGCCTACCGGCACACCGACGGGGCCGAGCCGCACGCCCGGGTCGAGATCGACCGCAAGACCGGCGCGGCCCTGGTCTACGCCCAGGAGCTGGACGACGACGGCACGGTGGTGCGGGAGTGGGACGACACCCCGCACGACTTCGGCCGGATCGCGGCCATGACCGCCAAGCAGGTGATCCTCCAGCGGCTGCGGGAGGCCACCGACGAGGTGCACTTCGGCGAGTACGTCGGCCGCGACGGCGACCTGGTCACCGGCGTGGTGCAGGCGCACGAGGCGCGCAGCGAGAAGGGCATCGTCAGCGTCGACCTGGGCAAGCTGGAGGGCGTGCTGCCGCAGTCGGAGCAGGTCCCCGGCGAGCGGTACGCCCACGGCGAGCGGATCCGCTGCGTCGTGGTGCACGTCGCCAAGGGCATGCGCGGCCCCCAGATCACCCTGTCCCGGTCCCACCCGGCGCTGGTGAAGAAGCTGTTCGCCCTGGAGGTGCCGGAGATCGCCGACGGCACCGTGGAGATCGGGGCCATCGCCCGGGAGGCCGGCCACCGCACGAAGATCGCGGTGCGGTCCACCACGCCGGGCGTCAACGCCAAGGGCGCCTGCATCGGGCCGATGGGGCAGCGGGTCCGCGCCGTGATGAGCGAGCTGCACGGCGAAAAGATCGACATCATCGACTGGTCGGACGACCCGGCCACCTTCGTCGGCAACGCGCTCTCGCCGGCCAAGGCGCTGCGGGTCGAGGTGGTCGACCTGGCCACCCGGACCGCCCGGGTGACCGTGCCGGACTTCCAGCTCTCCCTCGCGATCGGCCGGGAGGGGCAGAATGCCCGCCTTGCCGCCCGATTGACCGGTTGGCGGATCGACATCCGCTCGGACGCGGAGCAGGCGACGACCGCCGCGCGGGGCGGGACCGATCACGTCCGGGAGCCGGGCGGCGCGATCTCGGGGAGCTAGGGGTAGACTTCTTCCAGTGGTACGACGCGCGCTGCCGGAGCGCACCTGTGTGGGCTGCCGGCGACGTGCGCCGGCCAGCGAATTGCTGCGGATCGTCGCGGTCGGCGACGGGGCTGGTCACAGCCTCCGGCCCGATCCGGCCCGCAGGCTGCCGGGTCGGGGAGCGAACATGCACCCGGATCCGGCCTGCTTCGCGCTGGCAGTGCGCCGCCGTGCCTTCGGGCGCGCGTTGCGCGTCACCGGGGTCGTCGACCACGGTGTGCTGGCCGAGCACGTCGATGCGCCAACCACTACGTCCGGTCATCCCGACCGGGCGAGGGTCGCTAGCAAGGTAGGACGACCGACATGAGCACACGATGAAGTCCCTGAAATGACCAGGCTTCAAGTGCAGGAGTGAGGTCGCTGCGGGTGCTGCCCGCACGACCTCGGAGTGAGGAGTGCAGTGGCAGGTAAGGCCCGCGTACACGAGCTTGCCAAGGAGCTCGGGGTCGAAAGTAAGACAGTTCTCGCCAAGCTGAAGGAAATGGGCGAGTTCGTGAAGTCCGCGTCCAGCACCGTCGAGGCGCCCGTCGCCCGTCGGCTGCGCAACGCCTTCGTCGCCTCCGCCGGCTCGCCGGCGCCGTCCGCCCCTCCGGCGGCCAACCAGAGCCCGACGTCGACCCCGACTCCGACGCCGTCCCCGACCCCGGGTGCCCCCCGGGTCACGGCGAAGCCGATGCCGCCCCGGCGGCCCGGCCCGCCGACCCCCGGACCGAAGCCCAAGGGCCCGGTCCCCGGCCCGCCGCAGCCGGCGACCCCGGTCGCCAAGCCGGCGAGTGCCCACGACATCGAGGTGGCCGCCGCCGAGGCGCGCGCCGCCGCGCTGAAGGCCGAGCAGGAGGCCGCGGTCAAGGCCGCCCAGGCCGCCCGCCAGCAGCAGCGTGAGAACGTCCGCCGGGAGCCTCCGGCGGAGGGCGGTCCCCGTCCCGGCCCGCGTCCCGGTCCGGGCGCGATGCCGCCCCGCCCGGGTTCCCCGGCCGCCGGTCGCCCCGGTGGCCCGGGTCAGGGTCAGGGCCCCGGCGCCCGGCCGGGCGGTCGCCCGCCGGCGCGCGGCGCCGGTAACAACCCGTTCGGCATCCAGGGCGGTCAGCAGCAGCGGCCCCCGGCCGCCGGTGCCGGCGGCCCCCGGCCCAGCCCGGCGGGCATGCCGCCGCGGCCCAGCCCGGCGTCCATGCCGCCGCGGCCCAGCCCGGCGTCCATGCCGAGCCAGCGCCCCGGCCGGCCCGGTGGCCCCGGTGGCCCCGGCGCGGGTCGTCCCGGCGGTGGCGGCGGTGCCGGTCGTCCCGGTGGTGGCGGCGGCTTCCGCGGCGGTCCCGGTGGTGGCGGCGGTGGCGGTGGCTACCGTGGCGGTCCCGGTGGCGGCGGCGGTGGCGGTGGCTACCGTGGCGGTCCCGGTGGCGGCGGCGGCGCTCCCGGCGCCGGTGGCGGTTTCCGGCCGGGTGGCCCGGCCGGCGGTGGTGGCCGTCCGGGTGGTGGCGGTCGCGGCCGTGGCGGCGGCGCCGCGGGTGCCTTCGGGCGTCCGGGCGGCAAGCCGACGCGGGGTCGCAAGTCCAAGAAGCAGCGCAGACAGGAGTTCGACAACCTGTCGGCCCCGACCATGAGCTCGGGTGCCCCCCGGGGTCAGGGTCAGGTCGTCCGGCTCTCCCGTGGCGCGTCGCTGTCGGACTTCGCCGACAAGATCAACGCCAACCCGGGTTCGCTGGTCCAGGAGATGTTCAACCTGGGCGAGATGGTCACCGCGACCCAGTCCTGCTCCGACGAGACCCTGCTGCTGCTGGGTGAGCACCTCGGCTTCGACGTGCAGATCGTCAGCCCGGAGGACGAGGACCGCGAGCTGCTCGCGCAGTTCAACATCGACCTCGACGCCGAGGTCGCGGAGGACCGCCTGGTCAGCCGTGCGCCGGTCGTGACCGTCATGGGTCACGTCGACCACGGTAAGACCAAGCTGCTCGACGCGATCCGCAAGGCGAACGTGGTGGCGGGCGAGGCCGGCGGCATCACCCAGCACATCGGCGCCTACCAGGTCCACGTCCCGCACGAGGGCGAGGACCGGGCGGTCACCTTCATCGACACCCCGGGTCACGAGGCGTTCACCGCCATGCGTGCCCGTGGCGCCCAGGTCACGGACATCGTGGTCCTGGTGGTGGCGGCCGACGACGGCGTGATGCCGCAGACCATCGAGGCGCTCAACCACGCCAAGGCGGCGGACGTGCCGATCGTGGTGGCGGTCAACAAGGTCGACAAGCCGGAGGCCAACCCCGACAAGGTCCGCCAGCAGCTGACCGAGTACGGGCTGGTCGCCGAGGAGTACGGCGGCGACACCATGTTCGTCAACGTGGCCGCGAAGCCGGGCATCGGCATCGACGACCTGCTCGAGGCCGTGCTGCTCACCGCCGACGCGTCGCTGGAGCTGACCGCTCCGATCGACGGGCCGGCGCAGGGTGTGGCCATCGAGGCGCACCTGGACAAGGGCCGGGGCGCGGTGGCGACGGTGCTGGTGCAGAAGGGCACCCTGCGGGCGGGCGACTCGATCGTCGCCGGTGGGGCGCACGGCCGGGTCCGGGCGATGCTCGACGAGAACGGCAACCAGGTCGCCGAGGCGGGTCCCGCCCGTCCGGTGCTGGTGCTCGGTCTCACCGCGGTCCCCGGGGCGGGCGACACCTTCCTCGCGGCGGCCGACGACCGCACGGTGCGGCAGATCGCCGAGCAGCGGCAGGCACGGCGGCGGGCGGCGTCCTTCGCCAACTCCCGCGGCCGGGCCACCCTCGAGACGCTCATGGAGCAGCTCAAGGAGGGCGAGAAGACCTCGCTCAACCTGGTGCTCAAGGGCGACGTCTCCGGTTCCGTGGAGGCGCTCGAGGACGCGCTGTTCAACCTGGACATCCCCGAGGAGGTCCAGCTCCGGATCATCCACCGGGGCGTGGGCGCGATCACCGAGAGCGACGTCATGCTCGCGAGCGCCTCGTCCGAGGCGGTCACGATCATCGGCTTCAACGTGCGGGCCGCCAACAAGGTCCGCGAGATGGCCGACCGCGAGGGCGTGGAGATCCGGTACTACACCGTCATCTACCAGGCCATCGAGGAGATCGACGCCGCGCTCAAGGGGCTGCTCAAGCCGGAGTACGAGGAGGTCGAGCTGGGCAGCGCGGAGATCCGCGACGTGTTCCGCTCGTCCAAGGTCGGCAACATCTCCGGCTGTATCGTCCGGTCGGGCATCATCCGCCGCAACGCCAAGGCGCGGCTGCTGCGGGACGGGTCGGTCGTGGCGGACAACCTCACGATCAGCTCCCTCAAGCGGTTCAAGGACGACGCGACGGAGGTCCGCGAGGGCTTCGAGTGTGGTCTGACGCTGGGCGGTTACAACAACGTCCAGGTCGGCGACGTCATCGAGACCTTCGAGATGCGGGAGAAGCCGCGCGCCTGACGCGTCCGACGCACTGATCGAGGGGTTTACGCCCGCAACGGCGTAAACCCCTTGATCATGCGGGGGTCACCGCGGGTATCGTCCGGGGCGATGTTCACCGGAACCGTGGTCTTCGACCTGCTGCTGCCGGGCGACTCCCGGTCGCTCAAAGCCAAGAGATCCTACGTACGGCCGATCGTGGCGGCGCTGCGCCGCTTCGAGGTGTCGGCCGCCGAGGTGGGGGCGCTCGACCTGCACGGTCGGGCGGAGATTGCCGTGGCCGTGGTGGCCGCGGAGGGCGCGCACGTGCGCGAGGTGCTCGACTCCTGCGAGCGCCTGGTGGCGGGCCGCCCGGAGGTCGAGCTGCTGTCGGCCCGGCGACGCCTCTACGGCGACGACGACTGACAGCGCGGGCGGTGCCGCCCTGCACCGGCGGCCGGCCCGATCGCGAAGGTAGTGTTCGAACTGTTGGCCGGTCGGCTCCGGCGGCGTCCCGCGCCGCCGGAGCCGACCGGGAGTCCGACGCCGTGGAGGTGGGCGAGATGACGGATCCGGCCAAGGTACGCCGGCACGCGGAGCGCATTCGCGAACTGGTCGCGTCGGTGGTGCGGAGTCAGATCAAGGACCCGCGCCTCGGCATGATCACCATCACCGACGCCCGGATCACCGCCGATCTGCGCGACGCCACGGTGTTCTACACCGTCCTCGGTGACTCGGCCGCCCAGGCCAGCACGGCGGCGGCGCTGGAGAGCGCCAAGGGGATGCTGCGCAGCACGGTCGGCAAGGCCCTCGGGCTGCGCCACTCGCCGAGCCTGACCTTCGTCCTCGACGACGTGCAGGACCAGGTCAAGCAGATCGACGACCTGCTCGCGGCGGCCCGCCACGCCGACGCCGAGGTGCAACGCCTCGCCGCCCAGGCCAAGTACGCGGGCGACGCCCAGCCGTACCGGCTCGACGAGGACTCCGACGAGGACGAGGCCGACGAGGCCGCTGGCTCCGCCGCCGACTCCGACGCACCACGCGGCGCGGACCGGCCGTGACCGACCCGGCGGCCGGCGCGGCCGGCACCGGGCCCGGGGAGGCCGACTGGGCGGCGGCCGTGGCGGCCGTACGCGACCTGCCGGCCGACGCGCAGGTCCAGCTCATCTGTCACGTCAACCCCGACGGCGACGCGCTCGGCAGCATGCTCGGCTTCGGGCTGGGGCTGCGCCAGCTCGGCGTACGCCAGCTCCGGGCGACCTTCCCCGGCCCGCCGGAGGTGCCGGAGCCGTTCCGCGCGCTGCCCGGCCTCGACCTGCTGGTCGCCGAGCAGGACGCGTACCCGACGCCGGACCTGGTCGTCTGCTTCGACGCGGCGAGCGAGTCGCGGCTCGGCGGCCTGGTCGACCGGCTCGCCACGGCCGGCACGGCGCTGGTGCTCGACCACCACGCGTCGAACACCATGTTCGGCGGGATCAACCTCGTCGACCCCCGGGCCGCGGCCACCTCCGTGGTGGCCGAGGAGCTGCTGGCCCGCCTCGGGGTGCGGCTGGACGCGGGGATCGCCGAGGGCCTCTACGTCGCCCTGACCACCGACACCGGGTCGTTCCGGTTCGAGGCGACCACCCCGGCGGTGCACGAGCTGGCGGCGCGGCTGCTGGCCACCGGCATCCGCCCCGGCGACATCTCCCGCCGGGTCTTCGACACCCGGCCCTTCGGGGCGGTGCGGCTCTTCGGCGAGGTGATGTGCCGGGCCCGTCTGGAGCCGGCGGCGGCTGGGGGCAACGGCCTGGTCTGGACGTACGCCACTCTCGACGACCTGGCCCGGCACGACCAGCGGCCGTACGTGCTGGAGGCGCTGATCGACTCGGTGCGGTGCACCGCCGAGGCGGACGTGAGCTGCGTGGTCAAGCAGGTCCGCCCCGACGAGTGGGCCGTCTCGATGCGCAGCAAGGGCGCGGTGGACGTGAGCCGGGTCGCGGTTGCGCTCGGCGGCGGCGGCCACAAGTTCGCGGCCGGCTTCACCGGGCGGGGCAGCGCCGACGACGTGGTGGCCAGCATCCGCGCCGAGCTGGACAAGGCGCTGATCGGGGCGTAGATCAGGGGCGACTCCGGGGGGTGTCGGCCTTCCTGCGGTGGGTGACGGCGGGGAGAATCGGGTGATGGAGCACCCGAGCGAGCTCTCCGTCGCGGAGACCCGGGCGTGGGAGCGCCCCGTGGTCACCGTGCCGGTGCTGGTCTGTCTCTCCCTGGTCGGTGGGCAACTGCCCTCGTTCTCCGCCTCGGCGAACCTCTACACCCTCGGCACCGGGGGAGCGTTGATCTGGCTGGGCCTGGGCAACCGGGTGCCGCGCCGGCCGGCGCCGCGCAGACTCGGCGCGGGGGCGGTCTGGTGGGTGTTGCCGGTGGCCGTGTTCGGCGTCTTCGAGGGGGTCACCTTCGTGCTGGCCGTCGGCGACGAGTTCCCCACCTTCTCCCGGCTGGCCGACCCCCTGCTGGAGGACGAGCTGGTCCGCTCCGCGGCCTGGTTCGCCTGGCTGGCCGCCTTCTGGGGGCTGGTGCGGCGATGATGCGGGCCCTCGCCATCGGCGGCTTCCTCACCGCCCTGACGCTCTTCGCCGCCGTCGAGTGGGCGGCCCGCCGCCCCGGCTCGCGCATCCCGTCGCTGGCCGACGTCTGCGCCTACGTCATGCGCTACGAGGTGGGCCCGGTCCCCGTCGGCCGGATCGGCCTGTTCGGCTTCTGGTGGTGGCTCGGCTGGCACTTCCTCGCCCGCTGAGCAGCGTCGGCGGCGAGGGCGTCGTGACCGGCGCGAACGCCCCGCCGACGTGTCGCGGACCACTCCCATGTGTCCAAATGTCGGGAACAGTGGGCAGCATGTGGACCTGAACGATAACTTGGGAATCGATCGGCGCCGTGGCTGCGGCGCTGGTCCGCAGGCGGTGGCGTCGCACCCGACGCCGCCTCCTCCCAGGGTCGGACCGACCCGGGCGCACGCGTCCAGACCGGCCGCTCCGGTGATCCCGGGCCGCCGACGGGCGTCCAGCACGACCGGCCGTCGGGCCACCGTGTCCCCCGTGACCCGCCTCCCTGGAGGGAATCGCCATGCCCAGCAAGCCCAAGACCGAGAACACCGACGAGGCGCGCGAGCAGGCCCGCCGCGCGCTCCAGACGTCGATGGACACCCGTCAGTGACCCACGCCGACCGGCGCTGATGCCGCCGGGGCCGCGCGCCGCCGGCATCACCGCCCGACCGGTCCCGCCCGACCGGTCCCGCCCGCTGAGCCTTCGCCCGCGCCGTGCCCGCGCCACCTCGAAGATCGCGCTCGATGCCGGAAAGAGTGGTGTCCGCCCGATGTCGAGGCCACTCCTTCCCTGTTCGAGTGCAAGCGTCCCGGTGATCACTCCGCCGAAGCCGGGCGCGAGCTTCGAGTAAGGGACCGTCGTTCTTGCAGTCCTTACCCGGGCCGTGTCAGGATCGGCGTCGATGACTCAGCCCGCCCCCGCCCCCGCCCCGTCCGCCGGCGCGTCGCCGCGCCGGATCGCCGCGCTCGCCCTGCCCGCGCTCGTGGTGCTCGCCGCCGAGCCGCTCTACGTGCTGGTCGACACGGCGGTCATCGGCCACCTGGGCCGGGTGCCGCTGGCCGCGCTCGCCGTCTCCGGCACCGTGCTGACCCTGATCGCCTGGCTCGGCACCGTCCTGGCGTACGGGATCACCGGGCGGGCCGCCCGCCGCTTCGGCGCCGGGGACCGCGCCGGCGCCGTCGCCGAGGGGGTCCAGGCGTCCTGGCTCGCGTTCGGCGCCGGGGTGCTGGTCGCGGCCGGCATGCAGCTCGGCGCGGGCCCGCTGGCCGAGGCGCTCGCCGGCCCCGGGGAGGTCGCCGACGCGGCGGCGCGGTGGCTGCGGGTCGCCGCGCTCGGCGCGCCCGGCCTGCTGCTCGCCGCCGCCGGCAACGGCTGGCTGCGCGGCGTGCAGGACACCCGCCGGCCGCTGTGGTTCGTGCTCGGCCCCAACCTGCTCTCCGCCCTGCTCTGCGTCCTGCTGGTCTATCCGGTCGGCTGGGGGCTGACCGGCTCGGCGGTGGCCAACGCGGTGGCGCAGACCGTCTCCGGCGTGCTGTTCGCCGCCGCCCTGGCCCGCGAGCGGGTGCCGCTGCGCCCCCGGCTGCGGGTGATCCGCCAGCAACTGCTGCTCAGCCGGGACCTGCTGGTGCGGGGCGTCGCCTTCCAGGCCAGCTTCCTGTCCGCCACCGCCGTGGCCGCCCGGTTCGGGGCGGCGGCCGTCGGCGGGCACCAGATCGCCGTACAACTGTGGTTCTTCACCGCCCTGGTGCTCGACGCCCTCGCGATCGCCGCGCAGGCGCTGATCGGTGCGGCGCTCGGGGCCGGCGACTCCGCCGGGGCGCGGGCCCTGGCCCGGCGGATGGCGCTGCTCGGCGCGGTCTGCGGGGTGGCGTTCGCAGCGCTCATCGCCGCCGGGGCCGGCATCGTGCCCGGCCTGTTCAGCTCCGACGCCCAGGTGCGCGGGCAGGCGATGGTCGCCTGGCCGTGGCTGGTGGCGTTGCAGCCGATCGGCGGCGTGGTGTTCGCCCTCGACGGGGTGCTGATCGGCGCGGGTGACGTCCGCTACCTGCGCAACCTCACGATCGTCGCCGCCCTCGGCGGGTTCCTGCCGGCGATCTGGCTGGCGTACGCGTTCGACCTCGGCCTCGGCGGCATCTGGGCCGGGCTGACGCTGTTCGTGCTGCTGCGGCTGGCGGCCCTGCTGCTGCGGCTGCGCTCCGGCGGCTGGGCGGTCGTCGGCGCCGTGCGGGGGATGTAAGGAAGGGCCCCCTGTTAACGCATTCGGTAGAGAAGGGCACCCTTCTCACACCCGCTTCGCGGCATGCCCTCGCGCTTGCGGCTGCGGGGCGTGGGTGCGGGACGGGTCAGCAGGTGCCGGGAACGCGGGCGGCCCGTTCCGGGTCGAAGACCTCTGCCAGGGGCAGCCGGTTGGCCCGCCAGCCCTGCGACGGGTACTGCCCGGGATCGACGTCGAGCCTGCCCCGCCGGCTCAGCTCGTCGCACATGGCGTTCCAGTAGAACGCCTCGGCCGAAGCCAGCCAGAGGCCTCGTGCCGTGGGCGCGACGTCGTCGGGGTGGGGGAAGTGCCAGGTGAGGGTGTCCCGGACGACCACCAGGTTCGCCTCGGGTGGGGCCTCGCCGGCCAGCCGTTCGAAGGCGTACACCCAGGAGAACCTCGTGGTGACCGCCAGCACCCGGACCCCGCTGTCGTCCTCGGTGGCCGTGTAGGTGACCTTCCCCGCGACCCGGATCTCGTCCACCAGGCGAAAGTCGTTGACGAGCCAGGTGACGAAGTGTCGCTGCCGCCCGTCGTCGAGGAACGGCTCGAGGTTCTTGCGGGAATCCTTCGCCAGCACGCCGAGGAACCGGTCGGGATTGCCGCGCAGCATGGTGTCGGCCAGGCGGCTCTCGACCAGTGCCCGCCGGGTCGTGTCGAGCGCCGTACGGACCTGCGCCTCGCTGAACGGGCCCGTGGCCCGCGCCGGGGGCAGCGCGATGCCCCGCTCCCCGACGGCGAAGCCGGCGGCAGGGGTGCCGGCGAAGTAGTCCTGCGGCCCGCTGGGCAAGGGGGCCGGCGTCGGCGCGGTGGCGGTGCGTACGCCCTCGGCGACGGTGCCCACGACGACCGCCGTCGCGCCGAGCAGGCCCGCCGCGCCCAGGGCGACGACGGCGACGAGGAGCTTGCCACGGTGCCGGCCCCAGGCCAGCCGCCGCCGCTCCGACCGGTCCAGCACCTGCTCCGTGCCCACCTGGCGCATCCAGTCCGGCAGCCGCACCTCCTCGTCGACCCGGGAGGCGGGCGACCGACCCGGCCCGGCGGCGCTCGGATCGTCGGTGGGCGCCGCGACGGGCGGCTGCGGGTCGGTCATCGCGCGGGATCCTGGTCTACGACGGGACGAAGGCGCATGATCTTCGCACCCGCCGCCCCGGCCGCGCAGCACGGTTTCGTCGGGCCGGCCGCGCGCCGGACTCACGGCTCCCCGGCCCGCATCCTCACGAACACGTACAGGGTGCCCGCGACGAGGATCGTGGCCACCCCGGCGACGACCACGAACGACGCGATCGCCGCGACGGCGGGGCGTCGCTCGCTGAACCGGCTCCGGTCCCGCCAACGCCACAGCGCCCGCCGGGCCTCCCGCAGCCTCGGCGCGGCCTCCACCAGGCCGGCGAGGCGTCGGCCGAGGGTCGGCCGCGCGGGCGGGGGGTTGCGCATCCATTCGGGCAGGTCGACCCGGGCGCGATGCTCGGGCGAGGGCGAGGGCGAGGGCGAGGGCGAGGCGGGCGTGCCCGGCGACGGGCGCGGCGGTGTGCTCACGGGGCTCCTGGGGGACGAACGCGCAGGGGTACGCCGCATTGTGCCGTGCGGTGACGGAGGGCACGACCCCGTCTGGCAGGCTTGGCGGTCGTGAGCGCAGACGGTCTGATCGTGGTCGACAAGCCCGGCGGCATGACGTCGCACGACGTGGTGGCGCGGGTCCGTCGCCTGGCGCGCACCCGGCGGGTCGGGCACGGCGGCACCCTCGACCCGATGGCCACCGGCGTGCTGGTGATCGGGGTCGGTCGGGCCACCCGGCTGCTGACGTACGTCATCGGCGCCGGCAAGAGCTATACCGCGACCGTTCGGCTCGGGCAGGCCACCGTGACCGACGACGCCGAGGGGGACGTGATCGCGGTCATGCCGGCCGACGCCGTCGCCGACGAGGCGATCCGGGCGGCGTTCGCCGCGCTCACCGGCGACATCGACCAGGTGCCGAGCGCGGTGAGCGCCATCAAGATCAACGGCGAGCGGGCGTACAAGCGGGTGCGCGACGGCGAGAGCGTCGACCTGCCCGCCCGCCGGGTCACCGTCAGCCGACTCGACGTGCTGGCCGTCCGCCGGGACACGCCCGGCGTGGTGGACGTGGACATCGACGTGACCTGCTCGTCCGGCACGTACATCCGGGCGCTGGCCCGGGACGCGGGCCTGGCGCTGGAGGTCGGCGGCCACCTCACCGCGCTGCGCCGCACGGCCGTCGGCGGCTTCGCCCTCGGCGAGGCCGCGACCCTCGACGAGCTGGAGCGGCGGGCCCCCGAGGTGGTCAACCTCCCCCTCGACGCGGCGGCCGACCGGTTCTTCCCGCGCCGGGAGGCCACCGCCGACGAGGCGAAGGTGCTCTCCCACGGCGGACCGCTCGACCCGGTCGGGATCGCGGGGCCGTACGCCGTCTTCGGCCCCGCCGGCGCTCTGCTCGCTATCGTCAGCGAGCGGGACGGTCGGGCGCGCGCGGAGATCGTGCTCGCCCCGGCGTGACGGCGGGACAGGCGACCGCCGGCCCGGCCGGCGGGGTACGACCGGCCGAGGCCGGCAGGGCAACGACAGGGGAGGAGCGTCATGCAGCGGTGGCGGGGGTACGACGCCACGCCCGACGGCTGGGGCAGTTCGGTCGTCACCATCGGCGTCTTCGACGGCGTGCACAGGGGCCACCAGGCGACGATCGGGCACACCGTGGCCCGCGCCCGCGAGCTGGGGGTGCGGTCGGTGGTGGTGACCTTCGACCCCCATCCGGCCGAGGTGGTGCGCCCCGGCTCGCACCCGGCGGTGCTCACCGAGCTGACCCGCAAGGCCGAGCTGATCGAGGCGCTGGGCGTGGACGTGCTCTGCGTGGTGCCGTTCACGCCGGAGTTCTCCCGGCTGCCCGCCGACGCGTTCGTGCACGACATCCTGGTCGAGCACCTGCACGCCACCCTCGTGGTGGTGGGGCAGAACTTCCGGTTCGGGCACCGGGCGGCCGGCGACGTGGCGCTGTTGGAGGAGCTCGGCCGGACGTTCGGCTTCGCCGTCGAGGACGCGCCGCTGGTGGCGGAGGACGACACCGTCTTCTCGTCCACGTACATCCGGGCCCGGGTCGACGCCGGTGAGGTCGCCGCGGCGGCGGCCGTGCTCGGCCGTCCGCACCGGCTGGAGGGGGTCGTGGTCCTGGGCGACCAGCGCGGCCGGGAGCTGGGCTTCCCGACGGCGAACCTGCTCTGCCACCCGCACGCGGCGGTGCCCGCCGACGGCGTCTACGCCGGCTGGTTCCTGCGCAAGGAGGGCCGGGAGCGGCTGCCCGCCGCGATCTCGGTGGGCACCAACCCGACGTTCTCCGGCCGGGAGCGGCGGGTCGAGGCGCACGTGCTGGACTTCTCCGGCGACCTCTACGGCGAGCGGGTGGCCCTGGACTTCACCGAGCACGTGCGCGGCCAGGTGCGGTTCGACGGGGTGGAGCCGCTGATCGCCCAGATGAACGTCGACGTGGCGCGGATCCGCCGGATGCTGGGCATCCCCTGACCCGGCTGACCGGCCGACTGGCTGCCCGGCCGACTGGCTGGCCTTCCGTCCGGCCCGGCGGGCCGGACGGCTGGCGGCGTCGCCATGTCGGCGACATGGCGCTTTCCCGCCGCCGGGATACCCCCATGTCACCGACATGACGCGCCGGCAGCCCGCGAGGCGCGCCGGCAGCCGCCGGCATGACGCGCCGGCAGCCCGCGAGGCGCGCCGGCAGCCGCCGGCATGACGCGCCGGCAGCCCGCGAGGCGCGCCGGCAGCCGCCGGCATGACGCGCCGGCAGCCCGCGAGGCGCGCCGGCAGCCGCCGGCATGACGCGCCGGCAGCCGCCGGCATGACGCGCCGGCAGCCGCCGGCATGACGCGCCGGCAACCGCCGGGCGAGGCGCGCCGGCGGCCCGTCGGGCCGGCCTTGGCGGGCGGTTCCGCCGGGGGCTGGTAGGCTGGCGGGGACGTCGGCTGACCGACGTGGGGCCTCGCGTGCCTGCACGACGCCGCGGGCGCGAGGAACCGGCCCGTTTCCGGTCCCCTGACCGATCCGACGGGCATCACCGAATAACCCACGAAACAGGGAGAACATGGCGCTCGACCAGGAAGCCAAGGCCAAGATCCGCGCGGAGTACGCGACCGCCGAGGGCGACACCGGCTCGCCGGAGGTGCAGGTCGCGGTCCTCACCAAGCGGATCGCCGAGCTCACCGAGCACCTGAAGGTGCACAAGCACGACCACCACAGCCGCCGCGGGCTGCTGCTGCTGGTCGGCCGTCGCCGTCGGCTGCTCAACTACGTCCAGAAGAAGGACATCAACCGCTACCGGTCGCTCATCGAGCGGCTCGGCCTGCGCCGATGACGTCACGGGGGAGCGGCCCGCGTGGGCCGCTCCCCCGTTCGGCCTCCACCTCCTGAACGCCCGTTCGGCGTCCGGGACCGGCGGAACAGGCCGCCGGGCCGGCAGGAAGAGGGCCCGCAAGGGCCCGTAGGAAAGGCCCGGCAGAGCCGGAAGGAAGCCCGGAAGGGATCCGCCTTCCGGCGACCGAGAAGGAACGGCCCTCGGAGCGCCGAGGGCACGAAGGAACAGAACGGCCCTCGCAGTGTCGAGGGCACCAAGGAACAACAGGGGCCGCGCGACCACCCGACAGGGAGCCGGTCAGCGTACCGGTCTCCGGTAGTGGCCCCCGGGAGCCCCGGCAGTCGCCGGCACCCCGGGCGCTTCGATCGAAGACCGGCCGTCTGAGCAGCTCCCCGCGTCGCGGACCCCCCGATGCGAAGGAGCACCACCGCACCATGACCGAGCACAACCTCGGCACCGAGTCCCGCACCGCCGTGATCGACAACGGGTCCTTCGGCACCCGTGAGATCACCTTCTCCACCGGCCGGCTGGCCCGCCAGGCCGCCGGCTCCGTCGTCGCCCAGCTCGGCGAGACGGTCGTCCTGTCGGCCACCACCGCCGGCAAGCAGCCGAAGGAGCAGTTCGACTTCTTCCCGCTGACCGTCGACGTCGAGGAGCGGATGTACGCCGCGGGCCGGATCCCCGGCTCGTTCTTCCGCCGCGAGGGCCGGCCCAGCGAGGACGCGATCCTCACCTGCCGGCTGATCGACCGGCCGCTGCGCCCGTCGTTCGTCAAGGGCCTGCGCAACGAGGTCCAGGTCGTCGAGACCGTCCTCGCGCTCGACCCGCAGCACCCGTACGACGTGGTCGCGATCAACGCCGCGTCGATGTCGACCAAGCTCTCCGGCCTGCCGTTCTCCGGCCCGATCGGCGCGACCCGGGTCGCGCACGTCGACGGCCAGTGGGTCGCCTTCCCGACCCTGGAGGAGCTGGCCCGGGCCACCTTCGACATGGTCGTGGCCGGCCGCACCCTCGCCGACGGCGAGGTCGCGATCATGATGGTCGAGGCCGAGGCGACCCCGCACGCCGTGACCCTGATCGCGGGCGGCGCCACCGCGCCGACCGAGGAGGTCGTCGCGAGCGGCCTGGAGGCCGCCAAGCCGGCCATCCGTGAGCTGTGCCGCGCGCAGAGCGAGCTGGCCGAGGTGGCCGCCAAGCCGGTCGCCGAGTTCCCGGTCTTCCTCGACTACCAGCCCGACGTCTACGACGCGGTGGCCGACGTGGCCCGCGCCGAGGTCGCCGAGGCCCTCAAGATCGCCGGCAAGGCCGACCGCGAGGAGGCCCTGGACCGGATCAAGGCCAAGGTCGCCGAGGAGCTGGGCGCCCGCTTCGAGGGCCGGGAGAAGGAGCTGTCCGCCGCCTTCCGGTCGCTGACCAAGTCCGAGGTCCGCAACCGGGTGCTGCGCGAGCAGGTTCGGATCGACGGCCGGGGCCCGCGCGACATCCGCCCGCTGACCGCCGAGGTCGGCGTCCTGCCGCGGGTGCACGGCTCGGCGCTGTTCGAGCGCGGCGAGACCCAGATCCTGGGCGTGACCACCCTCAACATGCTGCGCATGGAGCAGATGGTGGACACCCTCTCGCCGGAGAACCGCAAGCGCTACATGCACAACTACAACTTCCCGCCGTACTCGACCGGGGAGACCGGCCGGGTCGGCTCGCCGAAGCGGCGCGAGATCGGCCACGGCGCGCTCGCCGAGCGGGCGCTGATCCCGGTGCTGCCCTCGCGCGAGGAGTTCCCGTACGCCATCCGGCAGGTCTCGGAGGCGCTCGGCTCCAACGGCTCCACCTCGATGGGCTCGGTCTGCGCCTCGACGCTGGGCCTGCTCTCGGCCGGTGTGCCGCTGAAGGCGCCGGTGGCCGGCATCGCCATGGGCCTCATCTCCGACGAGGTCGAGGGCAAGACGCGGTACGTGACGCTGACCGACATCCTCGGCGCCGAGGACGCGTTCGGCGACATGGACTTCAAGGTCGCCGGCACGCCGGAGTTCGTCACCGCCCTCCAGCTCGACACCAAGCTCGACGGCATCCCGTCGGACGTGCTGGCCGCCGCGCTCCAGCAGGCGTACGAGGCCCGGCAGACCATCCTCGACGTGATGCAGCGGGCCATCGAGGCGCCGGCCGAGATGTCGGAGTACGCGCCGCGGGTCACCACCGTGAAGATCCCGGTCGACAAGATCGGCATGGTGATCGGCCCGAAGGGGCAGACGATCAACGCCATCCAGGACGAGACCGGCGCCGAGATCTCCATCGAGGACGACGGCACCATCTACGTCGGCGCGACCAACGGCCCGTCGGCCCAGGCCGCCGTCGACCGGATCAACGGGATCGCCAACCCGACCCTGCCGAAGGCGGGGGAGCGGTTCCTGGGCACGGTGGTCAAGACCGCCGCGTTCGGCGCGTTCATCTCGCTGCTGCCGGGCCGCGACGGCCTGCTGCACATCTCCAAGGTGGGCGACGGCAAGCGGGTCGACAAGGTCGAGGACTTCCTCAACGTCGGCGACAAGGTCGAGGTGGAGATCGCGGACATCGACGCCCGCGGCAAGATCTACCTGGACAAGGTCCGCCCGGAGGGCGCCGAGGCGCCGGCCGCCACCGGCGAGGTCGCCGGCGACGAGCGCCCGGCCGGCCGGGGCGGCGACCGGGGCCCGCGTGACCGCGGGGACCGCGAGCGCGGCGACCGGGGCGGTCGTGGCCCGGGCGGCGGCGAGCGCGGCCAGGGCGGCGGCGAGGGTGGCGAGGGCGGCGAGCGTCCGCGCCGCCGGACCCGGCACAGCTGACGTTCCCACCACCGCCGGCCGCCCGCCCCGGGCGGCCGGCGGCACCGCACCACCCACCCCTCGTCGAACTGAGAGCAGGTTTCCGTGAGCCGGGCCCAGCGCGCGTCTTTCCCTGCGGGTCGACGGGGGGTGGCCCCGTCCGGGGCCGTCCGGCACGCCGCCGGGGGGCAGCCCGGGCGGGCCGGCGGGTCGGCCCGCGCGGTCACCCGCACGCTGAGCGACGACCCGCTGGGCGGGACGGTGCGCCGTACCGTGCTGCCCAGCGGGCTGCGCGTGCTCACCGAGGCGATCCCCGCGATGCGCAGCGTGTCGTTCGGCATCTGGGTGTCCGTCGGCTCCCGCGACGAGACCGGCCCCCAGGCCGGTGCCGCGCACTTCCTGGAGCACCTGCTCTTCAAGGGCACCCACAAGCGCACCGCCCTGGAGATCTCCGCCGAGATCGAGGCGGTGGGCGGCGAGACGAACGCCTTCACCACGAAGGAATACACCTGCTACTACGCCCGCGTGCTGGACGAGGACCTGCCGCTGGCCATCGACGTCATGTGCGACGCCGTCGCCGACTCGCTGCTGGAGCCGGCCGACGTGGAGACCGAGCGCGGCGTCATCCTCGAAGAGATCGCCATGCACGACGACGAGCCCGGCGACGAGGTGCACGACCTGTTCACCCGCGTCGTCTACGGCGACCATCCCCTCGGCCGGCTGATCTCCGGCACGGAGGAGACGGTCACCCCGATGACCCGCCGGCAGATCCAGGACTTCTACCGCCGCCACTACACCGCGCCCCAGATCGTGGTCGCCGCCGCCGGCAACCTCGACCACGCCGTCGTGGTCCGGCTGGTCCGCGAGGCGCTCGCCGGCACCCCGCTGGACACCGACCCGGCCGCGCCGGCCCCGCACCGGCCGGCCACCCCGGTCGTACGCATGCAGCCCGCGGCCACCCTGGTCGAGCCGAAGGAGACCGAGCAGGCGCACGTCGTCCTCGGCTGCCCCGGCATCGACCGCGTCGACGGGCGGCGCTTCGCCCTCGGGGTGCTCAACAACGTCCTCGGCGGAGGCATGTCCAGCCGCCTGTTCCAGGAGATCCGGGAGCGGCGCGGCCTGGCCTACTCGGTCTACTCCTACGCCAGCCAGTACGCCGACAGCGGCGTGTTCGCCGTGTACGCCGGGTGCGCCCCCGGCAAGGTCGACGAGGTGCTGGAGCTGACCCGCGCCGAGCTGCGCCGGGTGGCCGCCGACGGGCTGACGGAGGCCGAGGTGGCCCGGGGCAAGGGGATGAGCAAGGGCTCGTTCGTGCTGGGCCTGGAGGACACCGGCTCCCGGATGAGCCGGCTGGCCAAGGGCGAGCTGCTCTACGGCGACCTGATGCCGGTGGACGAGCTGCTGGCCCGCGTCGACGCGGTGACCGTGGCCGACGTGAACACCCTCGCCGCCGAGCTGCTGACCCAGCCGATGTCCCTGGCCGTCGTCGGGCCGTTCGGCGAGCGCGACTTCTCCGCCTGACCGGCAGCCCGACCACGCCGACCGGCTGCCCGACCGTGAGCCGTCGGCGTCGCCGTCCGCCCGTGGGACGGCCGGCGACCGGCCCCGTGCGGCCGGTGCGGCTGGGATAGGTTGTGGCCGTGACTGACGAGCAGGGGAAGGGCCCGCAGGGGCCGATCCGGGTCGCCGTGCTGGGTGCCCGGGGCCGGATGGGCGTCGAGGTGTGCCGGGCCGTCGAGGCGGCCGCCGACCTGGAGCTGGTGGCGGCGATCGACCAGGGCGACGACCGGTCCGCCGCCGCCGGCGCCGAGGTGGCCGTCGACTTCACCACCCCCGACGTCGTGCTGGACAACCTGCGCTGGTGCGTCGAGGCGGGCGTGCACGCCGTGGTCGGCACCACCGGCTTCACCGGGCGGCGGCTCGACCAGGTGCGCGACTGGCTGGCCGCCCGGCCGGAGGTCGGCGTGGTGATCGCCCCCAACTTCGGCATCGGCGCGGTGCTGATGATGCAGTTCGCGGAGCGGGCGGCCCGCCACTTCGAGTCCGTCGAGATCATCGAGCAGCACCACCCGCGCAAGCTGGACGCCCCCAGCGGCACCGCCACCCACACCGCCCGCCGGATCGCGCAGGCCCGCGCCGAGGCCGGGCTGGGCCCGGCCCCGGACGCCACGAAGGACGAGGTGCCGGGCGCGCGGGGGGCCGACATCGACGGGGTACGCGTGCACGCCGTCCGCGCCACCGGCCTGGTCGCGCACCAGGAGGTGCTGTTCGGCACGGCCGGCGAGACGCTGACCATCCGGCACGACTCGTACGACCGGGCGTCGTTCATGCCGGGCGTGCTGCTGGCGGTGCGCGCGGTGCGTACCCGCCCGGGCCTGACCATCGGCCTGGACCCGCTGCTCGACTGACGGGCGGCGCGCCCCCGGGGCCGCGGCCGCGCGGGCGGGTCGATGCCGCCGGGGACGACCGGCCCCGGTGGGGAAAGCGGTCGCCGGCCCGCCGCGCCGCGCCTAGGCTGCCCCGGTGATCGACTCGAAGCTCCACGACCGGGCCGGCCGGCACGTCACCCTGCGCCCGGTCGACGACGACAACTGGCGGGCCGTCGCCGACGTCGCGCCCCGCGACGACCAGCGCGCCTGGGTCTACCCGATGGCCGCCCGTTACCTGCTGACCAGCCTGCGCGGCGACGTGTGGACCTCGCTGGCCGTCTGCGCCGACGACACCGTCGTCGGGCACGTCATGTGGGGCGTCGACGACGACGGCGCGCGCTGGATCGGCGGGATGGTCGTCGACGCCGCCGAGCAGGGCCGGGGCGTCGGGGCGGCCACGGTGGCGACCCTGGCGACGTGGCTGCGCGCCCAGCCCGGCTGCGCCGCCGTGCGCCTGTCGTACCACCCCGACAACCCGGCCGCGGCCACCCTCTATCCCCGCCTGGGCTTCGCCCTGACCGGCGAGCGGGAGGACGACGAGGTGGTCGCCGAGCTGGTCACCCCGCCGACCCCCTGACGCCCGCCGCGGCGGCGGGGCGGGGGGCGGGGACCGGGGCGGCGGTCAGGGCCGGCGGGAGGCGGTCGACGGTGGCCTCGCCGGCGGCGGTTACCGTGACGTCGACCCGGGCGCCCGCGACGCGCAGGTTGCGCGCGGCGAGGGCCCCGAGCCCCGGGCCGGCGAGCGGGGCCAGGCGCACCCGGCCGGCCGGCACGTCGGGGTAGAGCCCGACGCCGGCCTGGAGCAGCAGCACCGCAGACGCGGCGGACCACGCCTGCGGCCGGCAGGCCGCCGGGTACGGCACGGGCCGCCCGAGCAGCCCCCGGTCGTCGCCGCCGTAGAGCTCGGGCAGCCGGTGGTCGAACGCCTCGGCGGCGGCGAGCAGCCCGTCGGCCAGGCCGAGCGCCGCCGTGCGGAAGCCGGCCCGGGCCAGCCCGGCGAGCACGATCGCCGTGTCGTGGGTCCAGATCGAACCGCAGTGGTACGACAGCGGGCTGAACCCGGCGTCGCCGGTGGACATGGTGCGCAGCCCGAAGCCGCCGGCCAGGGACTCGGTGGTGAGCAGCCGGGCGACCTGTGCCGACTCGTCGGCGGTGAGCAGACCGGTGCCGAGGAGGTGGCCGATGTTGCTGGTCAGCGAGTCGACCGGGCGCTTGTCCCGGTCCAGCGCCAGCGCCGGCTGGGGGCCGTGCGGCCCGTCGACCCAGAAGGTGGCCCGGAACCGGTCGGCCAGCCGGGCCGCGTGGGCGCGCCACCGGTCCCCGCCGGGGCGGTCGAACGCGTCCAGCAGCGCCGCGCCGGCGACCGCCGCCTCGTACGCGTAGCCCTGCACCTCGGCCAGGACGATCGGCGCCTGCGCCTGCCGGCCGTCGCGGAACCGGACGGCGTCGCCGGAGTCCTTCCAGCCCTGGTTGGACAGGCCGTGGCCGGTGGTGTCGACGTACTCGACGAGGCCGTCGCCGTCGGCGTCGGCGTGCTCGCCGAGCCAGGCCAGCGCGGCCTCCAGGTGCGGCAGGAGCGGCTGCACCTGCTCGGCCGGCAGCCCCCAGCGCCACGCGTCGTGCAGCAGCGCGACCCAGAGCAGCGTGGCGTCGACGGTGCCGTAGTACGCCGGGGGCAGCCGCAGCCCCGCGCCGGCGGCGAACTCGTGCCGGCGCAGCTCGTGCAGGATCTTGCCGGGGGCCTCGCCGGTGACCGGGTCGACCCGCGTGCCCTGCCGGCGGGCCAGCACCCGCAGCGTGCCGGCGGCCAGCTCGGTGCCCAGCGGCAGCAGCATCCGGGCCGCCCACAGGCTGTCGCGCCCGAAGAGGGTGAGGAACCAGGGCACCCCGGCGGCGAGGAAGACGTCGCCGGGGTGGGCGGGCTCGGCCAAACGCAGGGCGTGCAGGTCGTCCAGGGAGCGGTCGAGCAGGCGCACCAGCCGCCGGTCGTCGGCGGTGACCTCGGGGCGGGCCCAGGTGGGCGCGGCGGGCGGGGCGGTCACCACGGCGCGGGGGTCGTCGACGGCGAGCCGCCAGCGCAGCGTGACCGCGCCGCGCGGGGGCAGCTCGACCGGCCAGCTCAGCCGGGGCGCGGTGGCCCGGTCGCCGGTGGCGTCGACGGCCGCGCCCTCGCCGGTGACGGTGACGGTGGTGCCGCCGCCGGACCAGGCGAGGCGGCCGGGGCCGTCGGCCCGTGCCGCCAGCGGGTCGGCGGCGTCGCCGGCCTTGACCAGCTCGATCGGGGCGAGGTCGCAGCCGAGGTCGACGCTGACGGTGGCCCGTACCCCGGTGGCGGCGGTGGAGACGACGTGGATCTCCTCGGTGAGGCCGGCCGGTGCGAGGCTGCGGACCCGGTCGACCCGGACGGTCGGGTCGGGCCCGGGGTCGCCGAGCCACCGGGCGAGGCCGGCGAAGCGGGCGGCGTGCGGGCCGACGGGCCCCCGGGCCAGCGCCTCGGGCTCGCGGTCGTCGACGCGCAGCTCGGCCCGGGACAGCACGCGGGCGTCGGCGTGGAAGACGCCCTGCACGCCGGACGGGCGGACCTGTCCGGCCGCGTCGCCCAGCGCGCTGGTCGGGGCGTGGACCAGCCCGACGAGGTCGTGCAGCAGGGGTTGCAGGCGGGGTGGGGGCACGGCGGGGCTCCAGTCTTGACAGATCGTCCGGGGCGGTGCAAGGTTCGAAACATTCCGGCAACTTGAACGATCTAATCCTGCCGGATCGGCATTTGATCGTTCAAGACCGCAAGGGGGATTCATGTCGCAGAAGGTGACCATCTCCACTGTGGCCGCGCACGCCCGGGTGAGCCGCCAGACGGTGTCCAACGTGCTCAACGCGCCGCACATCGTCCGGGAGGAGACCCGCCGCCGGGTGCAGGAGGCGATCACCGAGCTCGGCTACCGCGCCAACCAGGCCGCCCGGCAGATGCGCACCGGCCGGTCCCGGCTCATCGCCGTCCGCATCGAGCCGACCCGGGACGGGATCAACGGCTCCGTGCTCGACCGGTTCCTGCACGGGCTCACCGAGACCGCCGAGAGCGCCGGCTACCGGGTCATGCTCTACACCGCCACCGACGCCCACCAGGAGATCGACGCCTTCGACGACCTGCTCGGCGCGTACGACCTGGACGCGTTCGTGCTCACCGGCACCGAGCGCGGCGACCCCCGTACCGCCTGGCTGGCCGGGCGGGACGTGCCGTTCGTGACGTTCGGCCGCCCGTGGGACGCGCCCGACCCGCACCCCTGGGTCGACGTCGACAACGCCGCCGGGACGGCCCAGGCCACCCGTCACCTGCTGGCCACCGGCCACCGGCGGATCGGCTACATCGGCTGGCCGCTGCCCACCTCGGCGGTCGGCGGCGAGCGCCGCTCCGGCTGGCACGAGACGCTGCGCGAGGCCGGCGTCGACCCCGGCGGGCTGGATCGCGAGACCGTCGACGGCATCGCCGAGGGCGAGCGGACGATGCGCGAACTGCTCGCCGTGGCCGAGCCGCCGACCGCCGTCGTCTGCGCCAGCGACTCCCTCGCCCTCGGCGCGCTCCAGGCGGTGCGCGGCAGTGCCGCGTACGCCCCGCCCGCCGGCCCCCCGACGCCCGGCGGGCCCGTCGCCGTCGTCGGCTTCGACGACACCCCCGTCGCCGCCGCCGTCGGCCTGACCAGCGTCAGCCAGCCCCTCGGCGTGGCCGCCGCCCGCTGCGTCGACCTGCTCACCGGCGTGCTCGACGGGCAGCCCGTCGACTCGCCGGTGCTGCTCCAGCCGTCGCTGGTGCGACGCCAGACCGCGTGACCCCACCACCCCCAGGAGAGTGAGATGACACCCCGATCCCTGCGCCGCGCGGCAGTCGCCGGCGTCGCCGCCGTGGCGCTGCTCGGCTCCGCGGCCTGCGGCAGCGGCTTCGACGACTCCACCGACGCCGCCCAGTCCGCCGGCCCGGCCAGCCTCCAGATCCTGATCGGCTCCTCCGGCGACGCCGAGACGAAGGCCGTCCAGGCCGCCGCCGCGACGTGGGCCGCCGGCTCCGGCAACAGCGCCACCGTCACCCCGGCGCAGGACCTCACCCAGCAGCTCGGCCAGGCCCTCGCCGGCGGCAGCCCGCCCGACGTCTTCTACGTCGACGCCAGCCGGTTCGCCGACTACGCCAGCGTCGGCGCGCTGGAGCCATACGGCGACCGGATCAGCAGCCCGGACGACTTCTACCCCAGCCTGCGCACCACGTTCACGTACGACGGCAAGCTCTACTGCGCGCCCAAGGACTTCTCCACCCTCGCCCTCCAGATCAACACGGAGCTGTGGGCGAAGGCCGGCCTGACCGACGCCGACGTGCCGACCACCTGGGACCAGCTCACCGCCGCCGCCCGGAAGATCAAGGCCAGGGGGCTGGTGCCGCTGGCCCTCGGCGACACCCGGGACCGGATCGGCGCGTTCCTCGTGCAGAGCGGCGGCTGGCTGGTCAGCCCCGACGGCAAGCAGGCCACCGCCGACACCCCGGAGAACCTGGCCGCCCTCCAGTACGTGCGGACGATGCTGGACGAGGGCCTGGCCCGGTACCCGAAGCAGCTCGACGCCGGCTGGTCCGGCGAGGCGTTCGGCAAGGGCAAGGCCGTCATGACCATCGAGGGCAACTGGATCAAGGGCGCCCTCCAGAACGACTTCCCCGACGTCAAGTACCGCGTCGTCGAGCTGCCCGCCGGCCCCAAGGGCAAGGGGACGCTCTCCTTCACCCAGTGCTGGGGCATCGCCGCGAAGAGCCGGCACAAGGAGCAGGCGATCAAGTTCGTCGAGGCGATGACCGCCGGCGACCAGCAGATGGCGTTCGCCAAGGCGTTCGGCGTGATGCCGTCCCGGCAGTCCGTGCGCGACCAGTACACCGCCGCCTTCCCGGCCGACAAGCCCTTCGTCGACGGCGCGCAGTACGCCCAGGGCCCGGTGAACGCCCCGAAGATGGACAGCGTCCTCGGCGACCTCGACACCGGCCTGCAGGGGCTGGCCACCGGCGACCCCAAGGCCGTCCTCGCCCGCTTCGACGCCAACGCCAGGGCGGCACTCGCCGGCTGAGGCGCAAGGAAGGGCCCCCTATTAACCGTATGCGTTAACAAGGGGCCCTTCCTTCCAGGGAGGAGGGAAGATGGGCAACCGCGTCGCCCGGGGCGTCCGGAGCAACGAGAACCTCGCCGGGTGGCTCTTCGTCGCCCCGGTGGTCGTCATCCTCGGGTTGTTCCTGCTGCTGCCGATCCTGATGGCGCTCTGGGTGAGCCTCACCGGCTGGAACGGCCAGGGCAGCCCGTTCACCGGCCGGGCCCCGTTCGTCGGGGCCGACAACTACACCCGGCTGTTCACCGAGGAGGGGCTGGCCCGCCGCGACTTCATGACCAGCCTGCGCAACAACGCCTACTACGTGGCGATCGTGGTGCCGACCCAGACGGCGCTGGCCCTCGGGCTCGCCCTCGTCGTCAACAACCGGATGCTGCGGGGCCGGGGATTCTTCCGCACCGCGTTCTACTTTCCCTCGGTGACCAGCTCGGTGGCGATCAGCGTGGTCTTCCTGTTCCTGTTCGCCAACTCCGGCGCGGTCAACGCCCTGCTCGGCATGCTCGGCGTCCGGGGGCCGCAGTGGTTCGCCGACCCCCGGGGCGTGCTGCACCTGCTGCTCGGCGCGGTCGGGGTGGACGCGCCGCCGGCCGCGCTCGCCGACGGCGGGCCGTTCGGGCTGAGCTGGTGGGACTGGCTGTCCGGGCCGAGCGTCGCCATGGTCTCGATCATCACGCTGGTCGTCTGGACCACCTCCGGCACGTTCATGCTGATGTTCCTCGCCGCGCTCCAGAACGTCCCGGTGGCCCTCGACGAGGCCAGCACCCTCGACGGGGCCGGCCGCTGGCAGCGCTTCCGGCACGTCACCCTGCCGATGATCAAGCCGACCACGTTCCTCGTGCTCACCCTCGGCCTGATCGGCTCCTGGCAGGTCTTCGACCAGGTGTACGTGATGAGCCAGGGCGAGCCGGCCAAGACCACGCTCACCCCCGCGTACCTGTCGTACCGCACCGCGTTCCGGGACTTCGACTACGGCTCCGGCGCGGCCATCTCGTTCGTGCTGTTCCTGATCATCATCGTGCTCACCCTGCTCCAGCGCCGGCTGATGGCCGACCGGGAGCCCGCCGCGCCCGGGCGCGGCCGGTGGTGGCGTCGACGCGTACCGGAAGGGGGTTGAGATGGCCGTGCTGACCGACCGGCCGGCGGCACCCGCGCCGCCCGCCCGGCCGCGCCGTGCCCGCGACCGTGGGGCCCGCACCCTGGCGAGCCGCCTCGTGGGGTACGCGGTCCTGGTCTTCTTCGCGCTGGTGTTCCTCTACCCGTTCGTCATCCAGATCGGCAACGCGCTCAAGACCGAGCCGGACGCGGCCGCCAACCCGCTCTCGCCGATCCCGGACCCGCTGTCGCTGGCCGGCTTCGAACGGATCTTCGCGGGCACCGCCTTCCCGCTCTGGCTCGGCAACTCGCTGCTGGTCACGGTGCTGGTCACCGCCGGCCGGGTGTTCTTCGACTCGCTCGCCGGCTACGCCCTGGCCCGGCTGCGCTTCCGGGGCCGCGCCGGGCTGTTCGCCGCGGTCGTCGCGGTGATGGCGGTGCCCGGCGTGGTGCTGCTGATCCCGAAGTTCCTCGTGCTCAACCAGCTCGGCATGTATGACAGCTACGCCGGCCTGGTGGTGCCGCTGCTCGCCGACGCGGCCGGCGTGTTCATCATGAAGCAGTTCTTCGAGTCGATCCCGGTCAGCGTGGAGGAGGCCGCCCGCATCGACGGGGCGAGCGTCTTCCGCACGTTCTGGTCGGTGGTGCTGCCGATGGCGAAGCCGGCGCTGATCACGCTGACCATCCTGTCGTTCCAGGGCTCCTGGAACGAGTTCCCGCACAGCCTGGTCGCGGTGCAGGACCCGGACCTGTTCACCCTGCCGCGCGGCCTGGCCGACCTGGTCAGCGGCTCGCTCGGCAAGGGCACCCAGTATCCGCTCAAGCTCGGCGCGGCGCTGTTGGCGACCATCCCGGTCGCGGTGATCTTCGTGGTCTTCCAGCGGTATTTCGTGCGGGACGCCAACGACGGCGCGGACAAGGGCTGACCGGCCTGCCGGGCCGGCTCAGGGCAGCCGGCCCGGCAGGCCGAACAGCGGGAACAGGGCCGGGTCGAGGAAGTAACTGAGCCGGGCGACCCGGCCGCCCCAGCAGCCGACGAGCTGGATCGAGAACGGCCGGTGCCCGCCCGCCGGATCCCGCCGGTACTGCGCGAACCCCGGGCTGCCGTTGACCGCCACCGGGACCAGCCGGGACCCCGCGCAACCGGCGCCCGGGCCCGTCATCCAGCGCCCGATGTCGCCCGCGCCCCGCAGCCAGAGCCGGTAGGGCGGCATGGTCTGCACGGCGTCGGCCCGCAGCAGCGCGACCAGCGTGTCGATGTCGTAGCGCTCGAAGGCGCGCACGTAGCGGTCGAGCAGCTCGCGGTGCCCGCTGTCGAGGGCGGCGGCCGGCGGGTCGGCGTCGACGCACCGGGCGGCCAGCGTCGCGCGGGCCCGCTGCAACGCGCTGTTGACCGCCGCCACGCTGGTGTCGAGCAGGCCGGCGACCTCGTCGGCCCGCCAGCGCAGCACGTCGCGCAGGAGCAGCACGGCCCGCTGCCGGGGCGGCAGGTGCTGCAACGCGGCGACGAAGGCCAGCCGCACCGACTCCCGGGCCACCGCCACCTCGGCCGGGTCCCCGCCGGTGGGCAGCACCCGGGCGTCGGGGGCCGGCCCGACCCACTCCCCGGCGGGCCGGGGCTCGCCCAGCGCCGCCAGCACCGGCGCCGACGGGCCGGTGAGATCGGTCGGGACCGCCCGGCGGGACCGCCCGCGCAGCAGGTCCAGGCACACGTTGGTGGCGATCCGGTAGACCCAGGTGCGCACGCTGGACCGGCCGTCGAAGCCGGCCAGCCCCCGCCAGGCGCGCAGCAGCGTCTCCTGGACGGCGTCCTCCGCGTCGAAGGCCGAGCCGAGCATCCGGTAGCAGTAGCCGGTGAGCTCCACCCGGTGCTCCTCCAGTTGCCGCTCCGACGGCGGCGTCGACACGCTCATCCCGCCACCGTAGGCGGCACCACCGACATTCCCGGCAACCCCGACGCGCCGGCAGGCCGGCCCGGCCGGCGGAGCGCGCCCGGTCAGCCGGCGGCGTCGCCCTCCGCCGCGCCCTCGGCGGGCACCGCCACGTGCAGCCGGAGCTGGTTGACCAGCATGTCGTCCACGTCGAGGGCCCGGGCCGCGCCGTCGGGCTCCCAGCCCGCGCCGGTGAGGAACTTCCGGGTCGCCGCGTCGGCGTCGAACGCCCACGCCACCGCCCGCCCGAAGCCGTCGGAGCGCCACAGGTCCACGCTCGCGGCCAGCAGCCGGCTGCCGTGCCCGCGCCGGCCCCAGCGCGGCTCGACCAGCAGGTCCGTCACGGCCACCACGCCGGACCCGAGCGCCTCGGCCGGCTCGTTCGGGGCGAGGGACTCGGCGTCGGCCGGCCCGGACGCGGCAAATCCCACCAGATACGATTGTTCGGCCTGTTCGACGGCGACGAGCACCCGGTGCGCGCCCGAGGGCGGCTCCTGCACCGCCGCGCTCCACCGCCTGGCGAGATACTCCTCGTCCAGGTTGTCGAGCACGTGCCGGGGCAGGATCCGGCGATACGCGACCCGCCAGGTCGCGAGCTGGATGCGTGCGATCTCGCCGGCGTCTTCCGGACGCGCCGGGCGGACGTACCCGAGAGCCATGGGACGGAAGCCTACGCAGGGCGAGGGAGGCCACGGTGGCGCAGGGTGCCAAACGGACGATCGGGCAGGTCGCCGCGGTGGTCGGGCTCGCCGTCGCGGTGACCGCGTTCCTGTCCGTGGCGGCCGTGCGGCACGGCTTCTTCGACCTCAAGGTCTACTACGGCGCGCTCCACTTCTGGGTGCACGACGGCGGGGAGATCTACGACTTCCTCAAGCCCGGCACCCAGTACGGCTTCACCTACCCGCCCTTCGCCGCCCTGGTCATGCTGCCGATGGCCCTGCTGCCGTGGCCCGCCGCGATCGCGGTGAGCGTCGCCGCGTCGGTCGTGGTCAGCACCGTGCTGATCTGGTGGCTGCTCGCCCCGGTCGCCCGCCGCTGCGGCTGGACCGGCTGGTTCGCCCTCGCCGTGGCGCTCTGCCTGGCCGCCGCGTTCGAGCCGATGCGCGAGACGGTCAACTTCGGCCAGGTCAACATGCTGCTGCTCTTCCTCGTCGCGGTGGACCTGCTGCGGCTGCTGCCGGCGGGCAACCGCTGGGCGGGGGTGGGCATCGGGCTGGCCACCGCGATCAAACTGACCCCGGGGATCTTCCTCGTCTACCTGCTGGTCACCGGCCGCTGGCGGGCCGCCCTGACCGCCGCCGGCACGGCCGCCGGGGCGACCCTGGTCGCCGCCGCGCTGTTCGCCGACGCGTCCCGCGAGTTCTGGACCTCCGCGCTGTGGAACACCGGCCGCGTCGGCGAGCTGGCGTTCGTGTCGAACCAGTCGTTGCAGGGCGTGGTCGCCCGGCTCAACCCCGAACACCCGAGCACCGTGGCCTGGCTGGCGCTGGTGCTCGCCACCCTCGCCGCCTGGGCGTGGCGCTCGCGGGCCGCCGCCCGGGCCGGCGACGAGGCCACCGGCCTCGCCCTCACCGGCGCGCTGATGTGCCTGGTCAGCCCCGTGACCTGGGTGCACCACCTGGTCTGGCTGCTGCCCGGGCTGATCCTGCTGGTCGACAACGGCACCGCGGCCCCCGCGCGCAGCCGCCGACGCCGCGTCCTGCTGGCCGCCGCGATCATCGGGTACGCCCTGCTGTGCAGCCGGATCGTCTGGGCCTGGGAGAAGGACTTCACCGGCGTCGACGGGTTCCTCGGCAGCAACACCTACGTCTGGATCAGCCTCGCGCTGCTGCTGTTCCTGCCCGTGCGCCGCCCGGCGGATCAGCCGTCGAGCAGCCCCGCGTACCTCAGCTCGACCAGCCCCAGCGGGGGCGCGCCGCCGGCCAGCGGCACCGGGTAGGTGGTCGACTCGCCGTCGGGCGCCAGCCCGGCCCGCTCGTAGAACCGCCGGGCCCGCCGGTTGTCCCGCAACACCCACAGCCGGTACGCCGTCCAGCCCCGCCCGGCCAGCCGCTGCTTCGCCGCCGCCAGCAGCCGCCCGGCCGTCCCGTCGCCCCAGAACGCCCGGTCGACGTACATGGTGAGCACCTCGCCGAGCGTGTGGTCGAGGTCGGCCCGGTCCTGGTTGTTGCGGTACGGGCCGAACGTGGTGAACCCGATCACCGCGCCGTCGCGCTCGGCGAGCAGGGTGGTGAACGGGTGCTCCGGGTCGGCCGTGCCCAGGTCCCGGCGGCGCTGCGCCCAGGCCGCCACGTTGAGCCGCGCCAGCACCTCCGGCGGCATGAGGCCGGCGTAGCCGTGCTGCCAGCCGTGCACGTGCACCCGGGCCACCGCCTCGGCGTCGTCCGGCTCCTCGGGGCGGATGATCAGCATGCGTCCGTTCTATGCCCCGCCGGGCGTGAGGTCCAGCCAGCCGCACCGGTGTCGTACCCCTGGATTAGGGTGCCCGACGATGACCGCACCGGAATCGCTCTCGCTCGCCCAGGCCCGCCGGGTCGCCCTGGCCGCCCAGGGCTTCGCCGACCCGCCGCCGGCCGGTGTGCCCACCCGCCGGCACCTGCGCCGGGTGCTCGACCGGGTCGGGCTGATCCAGATGGACTCGGTCAACGTGCTGCAACGCGCGCACTACCTGCCGCTCTACAGCCGGCTCGGGCCCTACCCGACGGCCCTGCTCGACGCCGCCGCCTACCGCCGCCCCCGCGAGCTGTTCGAATACTGGGGGCACGAGGCGTCGCTGGTCCCCGTCGGGCTGCACGCGGCGCTGCGCTGGCGGATGGCCAAGGCCCGCGACGAGGCGTGGGGCGGGATGCGCCGCATCGCGCAGGAGCAGCCCGAGCTGGTGGCGTGGGTGCGCGACGAGGTGGCCGCCCGGGGCCCGCTCACGGCCGCCGAGATCGAGCACGACGCGCCCCGGGAGACCGGCAACTGGGGCTGGAACTGGTCGACCGTCAAGCGGGCGCTGGAGTTCCTCTTCTGGGCCGGCGAGGTCACCGCCGCCGACCGCACCCCCTCGTTCGCCCGCCGCTACGACCTGCCCGAGCGGGTGCTGCCGGCCGCCGTGCTGGACGCGCCCACCCCGACCGACGCCGAGGCGCACCGCGCCCTGGTCGCGGTCGCCGCCCGTTCGCTCGGCGTCGCCGCCGAGCCGGAGCTGCGCGACTACTTCCGGCTGCCCGTCGCCGGGGCCCGGCAGGCGGTCGCCGAGCTGGTCGAGTCCGGCGAGCTGACCCCGGTCACGGTCGAGGGTTGGCGGCACCCGGCCTACCTGCACGCCGCCGCCCGGCTGCCCCGCTGGGTGCGGGGCAACACCCTGGTCAGCCCGTTCGACCCGCTGGTGTGGGAGCGGGGGCGCACCGAGCGGCTCTTCGACTTCGCCTACCGCATCGAGATCTACGTCCCGGCCCCGCAGCGGGTCCACGGCTACTACGTGCTGCCGTTCCTCCAGGGGGAGCGGTTCACCGCCCGGGTCGACCTGAAGGCCGACCGCCGGGCCGGCGTGCTGCTGGTGCCGGCCGCCTGGGCCGAGCCGGGGGCCGATCCGGGGGAGACGGCGGTGGCCCTGGCCGCCGAGCTGCACCGGCTGGCCGGCTGGCTGGGGCTGAGCGCGGTCGCCCCGCCCGCCGCCGGTGACCTCGCCGTCGGGCTGACCGCCGCGTTGCGGAGCGTGGCCGGTGTACCGTGAGTGGCGTGACGAGCGTCGACGGCCCGGCGGCCCCGCACCCACACCCGCACCCTGACGCGCAGGCCCCCGCGCCCGCGCCGGGGGAGTGGCCGCCGGGGGCGTACCCGGTGGCGGAGCCCGATCGGCTGACCCGCCTCGTGATGCGGGTGCACGCCCGGTCGCCGCGCTGGGCGGCGCCCCTGGCCGCGCTCGGCTGCGTCGGCCTCGGCATGGCGTACGCGCTGCTCAGCGACCCGACCCGGGCCGCGCCCGACGCCGCCCCCAGCTGCCTGCTGAAGCTCACCACCGGGCTGGACTGTCCGGGCTGCGGCGGCACCCGCGCGCTGTGGTACGTGTTGCACGGCGACCTGCCGGCCGCCGCCCGGCACCACTTCCTCTTCGTCTTCGTGCTGCCCTTCCTGGCCTACCTCTTCGTCGCCTGGGCGGGCCGGCAGGCGTTCGGCTGGCGGCTGCCGCAGCCGCAGGTCAGCTCGAAGGTGATCGGCGGCTTCCTGGCCCTGTGGCTGGCCTTCTCGGTGGCCCGCAACCTGCCCTGGGCCCCCTTCACCTCCCTCTACGTCTGACCCGGCGCCGAGCCCGACCCCGGCCCTGATGTCGTGAACGACTCAGCTCCCTAGCCGGGAGACCGGGTGGTCCCGGCCGGAGGAGCGACGCGCCCGACCGGCGGGTGACCGCCGCTGCACCAGGCGCGCCCGACTTGGGCGGCCGGCCGGCGGACCACTACAGTCCCTGGCATGCCGGAGATGGTGCAGCCCCAGGTCAAGCTGATCGCGTGGACCCAGTTCCAGGCCCCGGACGACGTGCCGTGGTCCACCGACGCCGAGGGCGGCCAGGCGCTCGCCGAGTTCGCCGGCCGGGCCTGCTACCAGAGCTGGTCCAAGCCGAACCCGGCCACCGCCACCAACGCCGGCTACCTGGCGCACATCCTGGAGGTGGGGCACCTGTCGGTGCTGGAGCACGGCTCGGTGAGCTTCTACTTCACCGGGGTGTCCCGCTCGTTCACCCACGAGCTGATCCGGCACCGGCACTTCTCCTACTCCCAGCTCTCCCAGCGGTACGTCCCCGAGCGCGATGCCGCGATGGTCGAGCCGGCGGTGATCGCCGACGACCCGGAGCTGCACAAGCGGTTCGTCGAGGCCGCCGAGGCGAGCGTGCGGGCGTACACGGAGCTGCTGGAGGGCCTGGAGCAGCGCTTCTCCGCCGAGCCCAACCCGACGCTGCGCCGCAAGCAGGCCCGGCAGGCGGCCCGCGCGGTGCTGCCCAACGCCACCGAGACCCGGATCGTGGTCACCGGCAACTACCGGGCCTGGCGGCACTTCGTCGCGATGCGGGCCACCGAGCACGCCGACGTGGAGATCCGCGAGCTGGCCGTGGAGTGCCTGCGCCAGCTCCAGCGGGTCGCCCCGAACGTGTTCGCCGACTTCGTCATCTCCACGCTGCCCGACGGCACGGAGGTGGCGGCCAGCCCGCTCGCCGAGCTGTCCTGAACCCTTCCCCACCGGCCCGCCGGTGGTCGTCCGCTAGGTTGTGAGCATGACGCACGACCACCCTGTTGCCGCCGACCGGGCGGTGTCCCGCCCGTTCGGCCGAGTGCTCACGGCCATGGTGACCCCGTTCACCTCCGACGGTTCCCTGGACCTCGACGGCGCCGTACGCCTCGCGAACCACCTCGTCGACGAGCAGGGCAACGACGCGCTCGTGCTCAACGGCACCACCGGCGAGTCGCCCACCACCACCGACGCGGAGAAGGAACGCCTGATCCGGGCCGTGGTGGAGGCGATCGGCGACCGGGCCAGGGTGGTCGCCGGGGTCGGCACCAACGACACCCGGCACACCATCGAGCTGGCCGCGTCGGCCGAGAAGGCCGGCGCGCACGGCCTGCTGGTGGTGACCCCGTACTACAACAAGCCGCCGCAGAGCGGGCTGGTCCGGCACTTCACCGCCGTCGCGGACGCCACCGGGCTGCCGATCATGCTCTACGACATCCCGCACCGCTCCGGGGTGCCGATCGAGACCGAGACCCTGGTCCGGCTCGCCGAGCACGACCGCATCGTCGCGGTCAAGGACGCCAAGGGTGACCTCACCGCGACCTCGTGGGTGACCAGCCGCACCGACCTGGCCTTCTACAGCGGGGAGGACTCCCTCGTCCTGCCCGCGCTGGCGGTCGGCTGCGTCGGGGTCGTCGGCACCTCGACCCACTTCACCGGTGCGCTGACGCAGCGGATGATCGAGGCGTACGACGCGGGCGACCCCGGCACCGCGCTCGCCCTGCACCGGCGGCTGCTGCCCCTGTTCACCGGCGTCTTCCGCACCCAGGGCACGATCCTGGTCAAGGCGGGCCTGGCGGCCCTGGGCCTGCCGGCCGGCCCGGTGCGGCCCCCGCTGGTGGACGCCACCCCCGACGAGATCGCCCAGCTGCGCGCGGACTGCGCGGCGGCGGGTCTGGAGCTCCCCTGACATGATCGAACGACACGACGGACGCCGGGCGACGGCGTCGCAGAATGAGGTGGACGCGTGACCGAGGCGCACAACGAGGGTGAGCTGCCCCCACCGCTGCCCGAGGGCGGCCTGCGGATCATCCCGCTCGGCGGGCTCGGCGCCATCGGTCGGAACATGACCGTCTTCGAGTACGACGGCAAGCTGCTCATCGTCGACTGCGGGGTGCTCTTCCCCGACGTCGAGCAACCGGGCGTGGACCTGATCCTGCCCGACTTCGGGCCGATCCTGGACCGGCTCGCCGACGTGCAGGCGATCGTGCTCACCCACGGCCACGAGGACCACATCGGCGCGGTGCCGTACCTGCTCGCCCACAAGCCGGACATTCCGCTGGTCGGCTCGCAGTTCACCCTCGCCCTGGTCGAGGCGAAGCTGGCCGAGCGGCGCATCCAGCCCTACACGCTGACCGTGCGGGAGGGCGGCCGGGAGCGGCTCGGCCCGTTCGAGTGCGAGTTCTTCGCCGTCAACCACTCGATCCCCGACGCGCTCGCGGTGGCCATCCGCACCCCCGCCGGCCTGGTGCTGCACACCGGCGACTTCAAGATGGACCAGCTCCCCCTGGACGGCCGGATCACCGACCTGGCCGGCTTCGCCCGGCTCGGCGCGGAGGGCGTCGACCTGCTGCTGTCGGACTCCACGAACGCGGAGATCCCCGGCTTCGTCACCCCGGAACGCGAGATCGGGCCGGTCCTCGACTCGATCTTCGCGAAGGCGAAGGGGCGGATCATCGTCGCCTCGTTCGCCTCGCACGTGCACCGGGTGCAGCAGGTCTTCGACTCGGCCGTCGAGCACGGCCGCAAGGTGGCGCTGATCGGCCGCTCGATGGTCCGCAACATGGGCATTGCCCGGGACCTGGGCCTGCTCAACATCCCCGCCGGCCTGGTGATCAGCATCGAGGAGGCGACGGCGCTCCCGCCGGAGCGGATCGTGCTGATGTCCACCGGCTCGCAGGGCGAGCCGATGAGCGCGCTCGGCCGGATGGCCAGCGGCGACCACCGGCACATCACCATCGCCCCCGGCGACACGGTCGTGCTGGCGTCCTCGCTGGTGCCCGGCAACGAGACCTCGGTCTACCGGGTGATCAACCGGCTGGCCCGGGCCGGGGCGGTCGTCGTGCACAAGGACGTGGCGAAGGTCCACGTCTCCGGTCACGCCCCCGCCGGTGAGCTGCTCTACCTGCTCAACGTGACCCGCCCGAGCAACCTGATGCCGGTGCACGGCGAGTGGCGGCACCTGCGGGCCCACGCCCGCCTCGGCATCGAGTCCGGGGTCGCCCCGGACCGGGTGGTGCTCTGCGAGGACGGCGACGTGGTCGACCTGGTCGAGGGCCGCGCCAGCCTCGTCGGCCACGTCAAGAGCCGGTACGTCTACGTCGACGGCCTCGCCGTGGGCGACGTCAGCGAGTCGCTGCTCACCGAGCGGCGGATCCTCGGCGACGGCGGGTTCATCGCCACCACCGTCGTGGTCGACTCGGTCACCGGCAAGGTCGTGGGCGGCCCCACCGTCTCGGCGAAGGGCTTCTCGGAGGACCCGGAGGCGTTCAACCCGGTCGTGCCGCTGGTCACCGAGGCGCTCAACCGGGCCGCCGCCGACGGCATCACCGACCCGCACCAGCTCCAGCAGATCGTCCGGCGCACCGTCGGCCGGTGGGTCAACGACAAGTACCGCCGCCGACCCATGATCGTGCCGACGGTCGTCGAGGTCTGACGCCCGCACCGCCGCGTCCGCGCGTACCGACGCCGACCCACCCCCGAGCGGTGGGCCGGCGTCGGCGCTTCTCCCGCCGGCCTGGGGTACGGACACCGACGCCGCACGGTTCAACGTCGACGGGAAAATTGTTCCGGGTCGATCGTTCAACCATCCGGCGGTCTGTCCCGTACTCCGTCGCGGCAGGCGTACCCGCGCCGGCCGGGAGGAGCGTGGCGGATGGACCGCAGACGGATGACAGCCATCGGCGTACTGGTGGTGGCGGCGGGAGCGGCGGCGGTCGTGGCCCTGCCGTCGTTCGCCGGGGAGGGTGCCGCGCCGCCGGCCGGGGACTCCGGGCGGGCCACCGCCCCGGCCGGGGCGGACCAGAAGGTCGTGGACGCGATGAGCCGCGACCTGCGGCTCACCCGCGAGCAGGCGACGCAGCGGCTCAAGACCGAGCGCTGGGCCGCCGGCACCGTCGACAGGCTCCGGACCGAGCTGGGCGAGGACTACGGCGGCGCCTGGCTCAGCGCCGACGGCCGTACCCTGACCGTCGCGGTCGCCGATCCCGGCCGGGCCGACGCCGTGCGCGCGGCGGGCGCGGTGCCGAAGCAGGTCGCCCGGGGCGTGGGGGAGCTGGACACCATGAAGACCCGGCTCGACCGGTCCGGCGGCGCGGTCGGCCGGGCCGTCACCGGCTGGTACGTCGACGCGCCCACCAACTCGGTCGTGGTGGTGGCGCGGGCGGGCCAGGAGGCGGCCGGTCGCCGGTTCGCGGCGGCCAGCGGGCTCCCGGCCTCGGCGGTGCGGGTGGTCGGCTCCACGCGGGCCCCCCGGCTGCTCGCCGACCTTGCCGGCGGCGACGCCTACCTCATCAACGGCAACTCCCGCTGCTCGGTCGGCTTCGCCGTGGTCGGCGGCTTCGTCACCGCCGGGCACTGCGGCCGGGCCGGCGACCGCACCACCGGGGTCGACGGCTCGCCGCAGGGCGTCTTCGCCGCGTCGTCCTTCCCCCGCGACGACTGGGGCGTCGTGCGGGTCACCGGCGACTTCCAGCCGCAGCCCGTGGTGAACGACTTCAACGGCGGCGCGGTGCCCGTCAACGGCTCGCAGGAGGCCCCCGTCGGCGCGTCGATCTGCCGCTCCGGCTCCACCACCGGGGCGTTCTGCGGGGTGATCCAGGCGAAGAACGCGACGGTCAACTACCCGGAGGGCACGGTCACCGGGCTGACCCAGACCAACGTCTGCGCCGAGCCGGGCGACTCCGGCGGGTCGTGGATCTCCGGTGACCAGGCGCAGGGGGTCACCTCGGGCGGGGCCGGCGACTGCACGGCCGGCGGGATAACCTTCTTCCAGCCGGTCAACGAGATCCTCCGGGTCAACGGGCTGACCCTGGCCACCGCCGACGGCGGCAACACCCTCCAGGGCGGTCGCCGCGTGCGGCGCTGACCCCGCCCCGTGCGCCCTGACCGGCCCGGCACCACCGCGCGGGCCGGTCAGGGCGAGCCGGTCAGGGCAGCGCCGCGACCGCCTCCGCGTACGCGACGCCGGTGGCGACGGCCGCGGTGACCAGCACGTCGAGCTGGGTGGGGGCGACGCCGTGGGCCAGGTCCGTGGTCACGTCGCCGGCCAGCACCAGCTCCTCGCTGCCGTCGTCGTGCGCGTAGGCCTTCGGCAGCAGCCGGTCGTGGTTCCACACGTTGCAGAAGGCGTACGCCTCCGCGCGCCGCGCCGCCGGGAGGCGTCGGACGGCCAGCACCCGGGCGTGCAGGATGTCGCCCCGCTCACCGGCCTGCCGGAACTCGATCACCGCCGGCCCCCAGCGCCCGACCACCGCCGGGCCGCGCATCGTCCAGGCGTCGCCGCGCCGGTCCAGGGCCTCGGTGACCAGGGCGACGGTCAGCGCCCCCACCTCGTCCCCGGCCAGCCTGCGCCCGGCCTCCCGCCCCGCCGGCCCGCCGCCGCCCGCGCGCTCGCCGCCCGCACCGTCAGGATCGCCGCCGGTCGCGTCGTCGGCGCCCCCACCGTCGGGGTCGCCGTCGTCGCCCTCACGGCCGGGGTCGCCGTCGTCGGGCGCGTCGTCGGTGGGCAGCGGCGTCACCGGACCGGCGACCGGCCGCTCGGCGAGCAGGGCCGCGATCCGGCCGGACTGGTGGCCGGTGCCGTTGCGGGCGTCGAAGCTGCCGGCGAGCCCCGTCGCCAGCTCGGCGAGCAGCCCGCCGAGGCGGGCCACGTCGATGTCGTCGGCGGCCCGACCGGCCCGACCGGCGGGGGCGGCGGGTCCGGGCATCCGCCGGTCGCCCCGCCCCGCCTCGGCGGCGAGGGCGCACAGCAGCGCCCCGGCGGCGGCGAACTCCATCGCGGCCAGGTCGTCGGTCGGACGGTCCAGCCGGGGCAGCTGCTCGGCCAGGATGTCCAGCCCCCGGTCCAGGTGCCCGCCCAGCGCGCAGAACCGCAGGTGCGCGGCGAGCTGCCCGAACGCCGTCCGCTCCCGCCGGTGCCGCCGGTACGCCGTGACGTGCGCCCGGCCCGCCCGCTCCGGCTCGCCGGCGCGCAGCAGCGGCAGCAGCGCCCCGGCCAGTGCCCGCTCCGGCTGGTCGGTGCAGTACGCCCCGCCGGCCCCGGCCGTCCCGTCTCCGGTGGCCCCGGCCCCGCCCGTCCCGGCGGGGGTCGCCGCCGTCGGGCCGTCGACGACCGGGCGCAGCTCGGCCAGCGCCGCCGCCCAGTCGCCCCACCCGGCCAGCAGGTCGGCGCGGCGCGACGGGGCGCAGCCCGGACAGCCGGCGGCCGGGTCGGCGGGGGCGGTGCGCCAGCGGTCGTACCAGCGGCGGGCCTCCGGCTCGTCGCCGAGGTGGTCGGCGAGGCGGCAGCGCAGCTCGGCCACCAGGTCGGTCACCGCCGCGTCGCCGGCCCCACCCGGCGCGGGCCCGGTCCCGTCCATCGGCCCCGGCGTCTGCCGGGCCAGGTCGTCCAGCGCCGCGCGGGTCTGGCCCAGCCCGACCCGGGGCGTGCCGAACGCGGCCTCGACCGCGAAGCGCTGGTAGCGGCGCAGCTCGGCGGCCCGCTCGGCGGTGGCGTCCGGCGACGCGGCGTCGAGCAGCTCCCGGCAGCGGCGGACCGGCTCGAACAGCCGCCACCGCTCGCCCCGCCGCAGATGCAGGTCCATCAGCGCGAACCGGGCGTCCACCCCGGTGGCCAGGTCGCCGGCCGCGTCGGCGGCCGAGGCGATCCGGTCCAGCTCGACGGCGCGTTCCTCCCCGTCGGGCAGGTCCCCGGCGGCGGCCAGCCGGTCGGCCCACGGGCGCGGCTGCCCGGTCACGGCCGCGCCCCGCCCGCGAGCTGCCCGACGGCGGCGGCGAGCTGGCAGCCGGTCGAGATGCCACAGTCGAGCAACTGGTCGAGCTGGTGCGGGGTCACCCCGCGCTCCAGGTCGGCGATCACCTCGCCGCAGACCAGGGCCCGCCCGTCGTCGTCGACGTGCACGAACGCCTTGGGCCAGTAGCGGTCGTGGTTCCACGAGTTGCAGAAGGCGTGCAGGGTCGGCACGTACTCGATCGGGAAGGTCGGCGCGGCTACCGTGCGGACCTGGAGGATCTCGCCGGCCGCCCCCATCCGCAGGAACCAGACGAGCGCGTCCTCCCAGCGGCCGAGCAGCCGGCCCGCCGGATCCGCCGCGACCGCGTACCCCCGGCGACGCAGCACGGCCGCGATCAGCTCGTCGGTCAACGGCCGCAACGCCCCGGGATGCCCGGCCAGGGGGCCGTCCGGGTCGTCCTCGATCTCGGGCGACGCCATCGGGCATCCCTTCTGAGGCGAATAACACAACAGGCGGCGTCGCCCGTGCTGCGACGCGCGGACACGACCCGGAAAAGCGGCGATCCACCGGGTCCCGCCGTTACGGTGACTCTATGGCGGGCCGTACCTCTCAGGCGAGCCGGCGACGCGGCGCGTCGCCGCGTGGCACCACGAACAGTCGTGCCCGTCAGCCGGCGAAGAAGACCACCAAGGCGGCGCCCCGGCGGCGCCCCGCCGCGCGGCAGGGCCCGGCCGTCCACGTCGGCCGGGCGATCGGCACGGTGTGGATGGGGCTCGCGCACGGCGTCGGCTGGGCGGTGCGGGCCGCCGGCCGGCAGGCCGCCTCCGCCCGCGACCTCGACCCGGAGCACCGCCGCGACGGCGCGGGCCTGCTGCTGCTCGGCCTCTCCCTGCTCAGCGCGGTGGCCATCTGGTTCTCCGGGGCCGGGCCGGTCGGTGCCCGGCTCGCCGACACCGTGCGGCTCTTCCTCGGCGCGATCTCGATCGTCGTGCCGGTGCTGCTGTCGATCGGGGCGTGGCGGCTGATGCGCACGCCGGGCGACCCGGAGCACCGGGGGCGGGGCCTGGTCGGCTGGGGGTCCATGCTGGTCGCCACCGCCGCGATGCTGCACATCGGACAGAACCCGGTGGACCCGGTCCAGCGCGACTACGCGGGTGGCCTGATCGGCGCGGGCGTCGGCGACGTGCTGGAGACCGCCGTGACGGCCTGGGTCGCCGTGCCGCTGCTGCTCCTGCTGCTCGTCTTCGGCCTGCTGGTGGTCACCGCCACGCCGATCAACAAGATCCCGGAGCGGCTCGGGCTGCTCGCCGGCGCGGTGGTCGGCCCGCCGCCGGCCGCCGACGAGGCCGAGGCGGAGCCCGCCGAGAAGAAGCCGGCCCGCCGCCGCCCGGCCAAGCGCGCCGCGCCGCCGCTGCCGGACCCGGACGACTTCGACGGGGAGGCGTACGAGGGCGCGGACCTCCAGGAGACCGTGGTGCTGCCCCGCAAGGCCCCGGCGAAGGTGCCCGCCACCCGCAAGCCGGTCGAGCCGCCGGAGCACTCGCCGCCGCCCACCCGGGCCGAGCAGCTCGCGCTCACCGGCCTGGCCGGCGACTACACGCTGCCCCCGGCCAACCTGCTCAGCGGCGGGGCCGCGCCGAAGACCCGCAGCAAGGCCAACGACGAGGTGATCGCCGCGCTCACCGGCGTGTTCGACCAGTTCGGCGTCGACGCCGAGGTCACCGGCTTCACCCGGGGCCCGACGGTCACCCGGTACGAGGTGGAGCTGGGCCCGGGCGTGAAGGTCGAGCGGATCACCCAGCTCTCCCGCAACATCGCGTACGCGGTGAAGTCCCCCGACGTGCGCATCCTCAGCCCGATCCCGGGCAAGAGCGCGGTCGGCGTCGAGATCCCGAACACCGACCCGGAGAACGTGGCGCTCGGCGACGTGCTGCGCTCCCGCGCCGCCACCAGCGACCACCACCCGATGGTGGTGGCGCTCGGCAAGGACATCGAGGGCGGCTTCGTGGTGGCCAACCTCGCGAAGATGCCCCACATCCTGATCGCCGGGGCCACCGGAGCCGGGAAGTCGAGCTGCCTGAACACCCTGCTGGTGTCCATCCTCACCCGGGCCACCCCGGACGAGGTGCGGCTGCTGCTGATCGACCCGAAGCGCGTCGAGATGACCGGCTACGAGGGCATCCCCCACCTGGTCACCCCGATCGTGACCAACGCGAAGAAGGCGGCCGACTCGCTGGAGTGGGTCGTCCGCGAGATGGACATGCGCTACGACGACCTCGCCGCGAACGGGGTCCGGCACATCGACGACTTCAACCGCAAGGTGCGCACGGGGGAGATCAAGGCCCCGCCGGGCAGCGAGCGGGAGATGCGGCCGTACCCGTACCTGCTGGTGATCGTGGACGAACTGGCCGACCTGATGATGGTCGCGCCGCGCGACGTGGAGGACTCGGTCGTGCGGATCACGCAGCTCGCCCGGGCCGCCGGCATCCATCTGGTGCTGGCCACCCAGCGGCCGAGCGTGGACGTGGTCACCGGCCTGATCAAGGCCAACGTGCCGTCCCGGCTGGCCTTCGCCACCTCGTCGCTGGCCGACTCGCGGGTCATCCTCGACCAGCCGGGCGCGGAGAAGCTGCTGGGACGCGGCGACGGCCTCTTCCTGCCGATGGGCGCGTCGAAGCCGATCCGCATCCAGGGGGCCTGGGTCACCGAACGCGAGATCGCCGACGTGGTGAAGTTCTGCAAGGACCAGCGGGAGCCGGAGTTCCGCCCGGACGTGCTGGCCCCGGCGCAGGACAGCAAGAAGAAGATCGACGAGGAGATCGGCGACGACCTGGACCTGCTGGTGCAGGCGGTCGAGCTGGTGGTCACCTCGCAGTTCGGCTCGACGTCGATGCTCCAGCGCAAGCTGCGGGTGGGCTTCGCGAAGGCCGGCCGCCTGATGGACCTGATGGAGACCCGGGGCGTGGTCGGCCCGTCCGAGGGTTCCAAGGCCCGCGACGTGCTGGTCAAGCCGGACGAGCTGGAGGAGGTCCTCGCCGGCCTCGGCGGCGCGGACGACTGACCAGCCCGCTGGACCCCCTTCCCGGCCCGATGCGGGTCGGCCGTGCTTGCTCACCTTGGGTGACGGATCTGTCAACCTGACTCAGGGTCATGTTCAGTCCGGCGTGCAGGACTCCCCGCGCTCCCTTTGCTCTGCACCCAGGGACGCATCACCCCATTGGCCAGCAGCTTTGTGAAACCGATAGGCGGTGGGAAAGGGGCAGCCGATTGCGTTGCGTGAACTGTTGCGTATTCGGGTGCAGAGCAAAGGGAACGAAGGTGGTGGTGGCGTCGAGCGGGAGCGGTCGCTGCGTGTCACGGTCCGGGGGCGGGTAGAGCGCGGCCATTCGCTGCCGCCGGCCGCCTCCGGCGGTCAGGGCGGGGGGAACGGCGAGGGCCCGCCGGGAATCCCGGCGGGCCCTTCGGCCGCGGTCGCGGTGGCTGAGCGGGTGGGGTGCTCAGGCGTTCAGGATCACCGCGCTGAGGATCATGCCGAGCACGGCGCCGGCCACGCTGGCGGCGGCGGCGTACCAGCCGAGCGGCTTGTCGCCGAGGACCGCGCCGACCACGCCGAGGATCACGCCGAGCAGGCCGAAGATCACCGGCGACACGAAGACCGCGAGGGCGGCGAAGACGAACGCGACGATCGTGCAGATCCGGGCGGCGTTGGTGCGCGGGCGGGTGGTGGCGTGGGTGTCGGTCATGACGTCCTCCGTGGTGAGCCTCGTTCTACCGTCGACCGGATCACTACCCACCGGTGCCGAAAACTACGCATGCCGGTCGGTCAGGGGAAGACGGGTCAGCGGGGGACCGGTCAGTGGAAGACCTTGAGGCCGACCACCCCGGCGACGACCAGCAGCAGGCAGACGATGCGGGGCAGGCTCGCCGACTCGTGCAGCGCCAGCATGCCGACCAGCGCGGTGCCGACCGCGCCGATGCCCACCCAGACCGCGTAGCCGGTGCCGACGGGGATCTCGCGCAGCGCGTACGCCAGCCCGGCCATGCTGAGCGCCAGCGTGACCGCGAACACGACCGACGGCACGAGCCGGCTGAAGCCGGCGCTGCGGTCGAGGGCGACCGCCCACGCGGTCTCGAGGAGTCCGGAGATCACCAACACGATCCAGGCCATGCCGCAACACCTCTGCTTCGGTGCCCGGGCCTGCGGGGCGCCCACCACTCGTCCGGGGCGGCCCTGGGGCCGCCGCGACCGACGGTAGCACCGGCCGGGGCGGCGGCGGGGTGAGCCGGGCCACCACCGGTTGACGTAAACCTGACTTCAAGTTGCAGTATTCGGGTCATGCCGCTGCTCTTCGCCGACCCCGACGTCGCCGCCGCGCTGGACGCCGCCACCACGGTGGCCGCGATGCGCGAGGCCCTGCTCGCCGCGCACGCCGGCCGCCTGGTGGCCCCGCCCCGGGCCGCCGCGGCGCTGGGCGGGGGACGGATGGTGCTCACCGCCGGGCACCTCACCGGCGAGTGGTACGGCTTCCGTTCCTACGACACGTTCGGGCACCCGGAGGGCGAACAGGTGGTCGTGCTGCACGACGGGCGCACCGGGGCGGTGCGGGCGGTCGCGGTCGGGGACGAGCTGGGCTCCCGGCGCACCGGGGGGCTCGGCGGGGTCGCCGTGGACGCCCTGGCCCGGCCGGACGCCGCCACGCTGGGCGTGGTCGGCTCGGGCACGCAGGCGTGGACCCAGGTGTGGGCCGCCGCCGCGGTGCGCCCGCTGCGCGAGGTCACCGTGCACAGCCGCTCGGCCGCCCGGCGGGAGGCGTTCGCCGCCCGCGTCCGGGCCGAGCTGGGCGTGCCGGCGCGGGCGGTCGACTCGGCGCGGGCCGCCGTGCGGGAGCGCGACGTCGTGGTGCTCGCCACCACCGCCGTCGCCCCCGTGCTCGACGCCGCCGACCTGGCCCCCGGCACCCACGTCAACACGGTCGGCTTCAAGCAGGCCGACCGGCACGAGTTCGGCACCGACCTGCTCGACGCCGCCGATCTGCTGGTCACCGACTCGCCGGCGCAGGCGGCCGCGTACGACCCGCCGATGCTGGCGACGCTGCCCGCGTACGCCGGGCGGTTGGGTGACCTGGGCGCGGTGCTGGCCGGCGAGGCTCGCGGCCGGACCGGCGCGGACCAGGTGTCGGTCTTCTGCTCGACCGGCCTGGCCGGCACGGAGGTCTTCCTGCTCGACCGGCTGGTCCGGGTGGGCGCGGCCGTGGCCTGAGCCGGCCCCGGCCGGCGGGTGGCGTGCGGGGGCGATCCGGGTGGCCGCCGTTGCGGGCCGCCGTCCGCCCGCCCGGTACCCTCGGATGGTGTCTGCCACCGCCCCCTCCCCGCAATCCGCCGGCCGCCGCGTCGCCCTGCTGACCCTCGGCTGCGCCCGCAACGAGGTCGACTCGGAGGAGCTGGCCGCCCGGCTGCACGCCGACGGCTGGCAGGTCACCACCGACGGCGAGGGGGCCGACGTGGTGGTCGTCAACACCTGCGGCTTCGTGGAGAAGGCCAAGCAGGACTCGATCCAGACGCTGCTCGCCGCCGCCGACACCGGCGCGAAGGTGGTCGCCGCCGGCTGCATGGCCGAGCGGTACGGCCGGGAGCTGGCCGACAGCCTGCCCGAGGCCCAGGCGGTGCTCAGCTTCGACGACTACCCCGACATCGCCGCCCGCCTCGACGCGGTCGTCGCCGGCGAGGCGCTCGACGCGCACACCCCGCGCGACCGCCGGGAGCTGCTGCCGCTGACCCCGGTCGCCCGGCGCGACAGCGCCGTCTCGCTGCCCGGCCACGGCACGAACCGGGCCGTCGTGGCCACCGACGAGCACACCCCGGCCCACCTGCGGCAGGTGCTGCGGCGTCGGCTCGACACCGGCCCCGTCGCGTCGCTCAAGCTGGCCAGCGGGTGCGACCGCCGCTGCGCGTTCTGCGCCATCCCCGCCTTCCGCGGCGCGTTCGTCTCGCGGACGCCCGACGAGCTGCTCGCCGAGGCGGAGTGGCTGGCCAAGACAGGCGTGCGGGAGCTCGTGCTGGTCAGCGAGAACTCCACGTCCTACGGCAAGGACCTCGGCGACCCCCGGGCGCTGGAGAAGCTGCTGCCGCAGCTCGCCGCGGTCGACGGGATCGTCCGGGTCCGGGCGAGCTACCTCCAGCCCGCCGAGACCCGCCCCGGCCTGGTCGAGGCGATCGCCACGACACCCGGCGTCGCGCCCTACTTCGACCTGTCGTTCCAGCACTCCAGCGAGCCGGTGCTGCGCCGGATGCGCCGCTTCGGCTCCACCGACCGGTTCCTGGAGCTGCTGGCCGCCGCCCGCGCCCTGGCCCCGGAGGCCGGCGCGCGGAGCAACTTCATCGTCGGCTTCCCCGGCGAGACCCGGGGCGACGTCGACGAGCTGGTCCGGTTCCTCAGCGCGGCCCGGCTCGACGCGATCGGCATGTTCGACTACAGCGACGAGGACGGCACCGAGGCCGCCGGCCTGCCCGGCAAGGTCTCCGCCGCGACGATCAAGCGCCGGTACGACCGGCTCAGCGCCCTCGCCGACGAGCTCTGCTCGCAGCGGGCCGAGGAGCGGCTCGGCTCCACGGTCGAGGTGCTGGTCGACTCGGTCGACGACGGCGTGGTCGAGGGCCGGGCGGCGCACCAGGCCCCCGAGGTCGACGGCTCCACCACCCTGGTCACCCCGGCCGACGGCGGGGTGGACCTGGCGGCGCTGCGCCCCGGCGACCTCGTTCGCGCCACCGTGACCGCCACCGAAGGGGTGGATCTCGTCGCCGTCCCGGATGAGATGATCTCGGCTGCGCCCGGCGCGGCACGGTGACGGCGGGCCCTGAGAAGGCGGGGGAGCCACGTGGTGCGGTGCCAGGTTCGCCGCGGCGGCCCGAGCGGGGTGCGCCGGTGACGCCGGCGGCTGAGTCGGCGCAGCCGCCGGTGGTCGCCCGGGTCCCGGTGCTCAACGCGGCCAACGGGCTGACCCTGCTGCGGCTGGTGCTGGTGCCGGTCTTCGCCGCCTCGGTGGTCGCCTCCGGCGCGACCCACGCCGGGTGGCGGATCGCCGCCTGCCTGATCTTCGCCGTCGCCTCGGTGACCGACCTGGTGGACGGCTGGATCGCCCGCCGGTTCGGCCTGGTCACCTCGGTCGGCAAGGTGGCCGACCCGATCGCCGACAAGGCGCTCACCGGCGCGGCCCTGCTGCTGCTGTCCTGGTACGACCTGCTGCCCTGGTGGGTGACCGGCGTCATCCTCGCCCGTGAGCTGGGCATCACGGCGCTGCGGTTCTGGGTGATCCGGCACGGCGTCATCGCGGCCAGCCGGGGCGGCAAGATCAAGACGGCGTTGCAGATCCTGGCGATCACCTGGTACCTGTGGCCGATGCCGGCCGGGCTCGCCGCCGTCGGCCCCTGGCTGATGGCCGCCGCGGTCGGCGTCACGGTGGTCACCGGCTTCGACTACGTGGCCCAGGCGCTGCGCCTGCGCCGGCCCGCGCGCGAGGATGCGTAGAGCGGCGCGGGGACGCGTAGACCGGCCGGCGCGGGGAAAGGGACATTTCCATGGGAACTGACGCGAACGGGCACCGGCCGGCCGGCAGCCCGGCGGCCGGCGTGGTGCACCGCCTCGCCGATCGCCACGAGACGCTGGCCACCGTCGAGTCGCTCACCGGCGGCCTGCTCTCCGCCTCGGTCGTGGAGATCGCCGGGGTCAGCGGCGTCTACCGGGGCGGCCTCGTCGTCTACGCCACCGAGCTGAAGTCGGCGCTGGCGGGCGTACCGGAGGACCTGCTGGCCGAGCGCGGCCCGGTCGACCCGGACGTGGCCCGCGCCCTGGCCGAGGGCGGCCGGCGGCGCTGCGGCGCGGACTGGGGGCTGGCCACCACCGGCGTCGCCGGGCCGCAGCCGCAGGACGGCAAGCCGGTCGGGCTGGTCTACGTCGCGGTGGCCGGGCCGGCCGGCGCCGAGGTCCGCCGGCTCGACCTCGACGGGGGCCGCGACCACATCCGGACCGCCGCGGTCATCGAGGCGTTGCGGCTGCTCGCCGAGCGGATCGACGCGGCCGTGCCGGGGCCCGGGTCGGGCGTGCCGCGCTCCGGCGACGGCGACGCCGCGCCCGCCGGGGCGGCCCGCCGCTGAGCCCCGCGGCCAGAAGGACGGGCGGGGTGGGATGTCACCGGGGCCCGCAGCGGGTACGGTTGCGGGAAGGCTCCGACGCGTGGCGTCGACGCCGGGGCGGCACGCCGCGCCGGCACGGCGTCGGTGAAGAGGGTGAGACCCGTCAGGGGAGGTGCGATGGTCCTGCTACGCCGGGTGATCGGTGACGCACTGCGGGCGCGCCGGCAGGGGCAGCACCGCACCCTGCGCGAGGTCTCCTCCGCGGCCAACGTCAGCCTGGGCTACCTCTCCGAGATCGAGCGCGGCCAGAAGGAGCCCTCCAGCGAGCTGCTGGCCGCCATCTGCGACGCCCTCGGCGCCCGCCTCTCCGAGCTGCTGCGCGAGGTCAGCGACACGGTGGCGCTCGCCGAGCAGCTTCCCGGGGTGCTGGTGCCGGTGCAGGACGAGCCGGCCGAGCCCGTCGAGTCCCCGGTGGGCCGCGCCCCGGTGCGCAAGTCGACCGGCCGGGGGGTCCGGCAGGTCACGACCGGCGGCCCGGTGGCCGTGGCGGTGCACCAGGACTCCCCGCTGAAGGCGACCCTGCGCACGCGGGTGCGCCCCGCCGAGCGCGACCGCGACGTCGTCTGCGCCGCCTGATCCCATCCGCCCTTCCGCAGGTCGCCCGAGGACGTGGTCGGGCTTTCCCACGCCGCGTACTGTTGATCAGACGGTGGCGTGCCGCCGGTGACGTACGGATGCCGGGCTGGCGCCCGGCTGGGACGATGGGGGTCACCGCCGCACGACCACCGGCCGGACCGCCCGGCCTGGCCGGGGCGGCGCGACTCTACTGAGGGGATACCGCGGAGATGGCGAACCCGTTCGTCAAGGGCTGGAAATACCTGATGGCGCTCTTCGGTGCCCGGATCGACGAACACGCCGACCCCAAGGTGCAGATCCAGCAGGCGATCGAGGAGGCGCAGCGCCAGCACCAGGCGCTGGTGCAGCAGGCGGCGGCGGTGATCGGCAACCAGCGGCAGCTGGAGATGAAGCTGTCCCGCCAGATGACCGAGGTCGAGCGGCTCCAGGGCAACGCCCGGCAGGCCCTGGTCCTCGCCGACCAGGCCCGTGCCCGGGGCGACGAGGCGGAGGCCGGGAAGTACGAGCAGACCGCCCAGGTGCTCGCCACCCAGCTCGTCTCCGCCGAGCAGGCCACCGAGGACCTGAAGACCCTGCACGACCAGGCGCTCGGCGCCGCCGCGCAGGCCCGCCGGGCGGTGGAGAACAACTCGATGATCCTCCAGCAGAAGCTGGCCGAGCGCACCAAGCTGCTCAGCCAGCTCGAACAGGCCAAGATGCAGGAGAGCGTGGCCCAGTCGCTGGAGTCGATGTCGTCGCTCACCGCCTCCGGCAGCACCCCGTCGCTGGACGCGGTGCGGGACCGCATCGAGCAGCGCTACGCCACCGCGATGGGCCGCGCCGAGCTGGCCGGCAACTCCGTCGAGGGCCGGATGCTGGAGATCCAGAAGGCGTCCCTCGACTCGGCCGGCTCGTCCCGGCTGGAGCAGATCCGCGCCAGCATGGCCGGCGAGCAGCTCGCCGGCCGGCAGGACCGCCCGGCCGTGGGGCAGCAGGGTCAGGCCGCGCCCGCCACCCCGGCCGTCGACCCGGCCGCCGCGGCCCGGCTCGACCAGCTCCGGGCCAGCATGGGGCAGGACCGCGGCACCGGCGACACCAGCGCCGCCGGCTGAGCGGCGCCAGCGACTGCCGGCCGGGCGGCTTCGGCACCGCCCCGGCGGCCGGAACGAGGAGGCACGGGTGGCAGACGAGCGAGCACGATACTTCCGCCAGCTCCGCAGGCTGCGGCGGTCCGCCCGCCGGTGGAGCGTGCTGGGCGGCGGGCTGACCGGGGCGGCGGCGGTGCTCACCCCGTACGCGGGGCTGGGTCTGCCCGATGCGGCGTGGGCCGGCGCGGCCGGCAGCGCGGTGGCCCTGGCCGTCTGGCGGTGGATCGACCTGCGGGCCCTCGCGGCGAGCCCCGCGCCCCCGGCCCTCGACCCGGCCGAGGCCGCGGCCCGGTCCCGGGCCCGGCTGGTCGCCGCCGTGGAGCGGCTCCCCGCCGGGCAGGGGGTGGTGGCGGAGGTGCGCCGCGCCCGGTCCCGGCTGGCCCTGCGCGGCACCAGCGTGGCGCAGCCGTGGGCCCGGCTGGACCGGGCGGCGCTCACCCTCGGCGGGATGACCGGCCGGCTGACCGGCCTGGCCGAGCCGGCCGTGTCCGAGGCCGCCGCCGCCGACCGGTCGCTGCGCGAGCTGGCCGGGCGGGTGGCCAGCGTCGAGCGGGCCCTGCGGCTCGCCCCCGCCGACGCCCGCGCCCCCCTCGCCGAGGCCCACCGCGAGCTGTCCGCGCAGCTGGAGAGCGGGGTGACGGCGTACGAGCGGCTGGTGGTGGCCGCCGCCGGCTACCTCGCCGAGGACGCCCGCTCCGACGCCGGCCACCTCGGCGGCCGGGCCGCCGGCGAGCAGGCCGCCGCGTCCCGGCTCGCCGAGGCGACGGACCTGCTGCACGGGGTGGCGTCGGCGCTGGCCGAGCTGCGGACCGTCGGCGAGCCCCTGCGCACCGTCGGCGACCCGCTGCGCGCCCCCACCCACTGAGCCGACTCAGTCGGGGGTGGTCACCGCGACCGCCGGGGTGAACGGGGAGCTGCCGACGACGTTGCCGGCCCGCACCCGGTAGTGGTAGGTCACGCCCCGGGCCAGGCCCGTGTTGACGAACGCCCGCCCGTGCACCGTGAACGCGGCGACCTCCCGCTCGAACGCCGGGTCGACCGCCCGCTGCACCAGGAAACCGGCCCCCGGCCCGCCCGGCGGGTCCGCCGCCCAGGTCAGGGTCACCGTCGCGGTGTCCGGGCCGGGGGCGCCCACGACGGCGGTCAGCCCGGTCGGCGGGGCCGGCCGGGGCGGGCTGGTGACGGCGGCGACCGTCGACCACGGCGAGGCGACCCCCAGGTACGTGGTGCGCACCCGGTAGTAGTAGGTGGTCTCCGGGGCCACGACGGCGTCGACGTGCTGCTCCTGCACCCCGATGGCCGTGGTGGCGGGGCCGCTGGTGAACGTCGGGTTGGTGGCCCGCTGCACGTCGACGCCGGTGGCGAAGGAGCGGTTCGCCCAGCGCAGCGCCACCCGCAGCGGGGCGGCCGGCGGGATCACCGCGGCCAGCCCGCTCGGCGCGGCGAGGCGTACCGACGCCGGGACGCCGTTGGACCAGGCGGAGCAGCTCACCTCGTTCTCCGCCCGGATCCGGTAGTGGTAGGTGACGCCGGGGGTGACCGTGGAGTCGGTGTAGCGGGTCGCGGCGGCGGCCACGGTGATCGCGGTGACCCCCTCGGTGAACGCGACGTCGGTGGCCCGCTGGAGCAGGTGGCTGCTGGCCGGGGGTCGGCTGCCGTTGCCGGTCCAGGTCAGCGCGATCGCCGGCAGCACGGTCGCCGAGCCGGGCACCGGCGTGGCGGTCAGCCCGGTCGGGGCGAGCGGGGCGACCCGCAGCACCAGCGGGCGGCTCATGCCCTGGTCGCGGTGACCGGCGAGCTGGCTGTGCCAGCGGTACTCCCAGCCCAGGTTGACCAGCTGGTTGACCACCGCCGCCGGCCGCCCGTCGACGGGGCTGACCGCCGTGGAGCCGATCCGGGCGCCGGCCGGGCGGGTCGGGTCGAGCAGCCGTACGCTGTCGCCGATCTTGAACGGCAGGGCGGGGGCGACCGGCCGCAGCGCCACGATCACGTCCTCGCGGGGGTTGACCCGCACCGTCTCCTTCCAGCCCAGCTCGTTGGGCTCGGGCGGGCGGACCGCCCCGTCCCAGCCGACCCGGTTGACCAGCTGCACGTCGCAGCCGCCGACGTGCACCGGGTGGGTCTGCGGGGCGTTGCCGACGATCCGCCAGAGCTGGGTGCCGTCGGCGGGCGCGCCGACCTGCACCGTCGGGTCGGCGATCACCAGCGTCTCGGTGGCCGGGTCGACCGGCCCGAGCGGCAGGGTGGCCGGGCCCAGCGGCCCGGCGTGCGGGTGGGCCACCCCGAGCCGGCCGGCGACCCGCCCGTACGCCGGGTCGAAGACGTGCTGCACCGCCTTCACCGTCAGCGGCAGCGTCACCGGCGCGGCGGCCCCGACCGGGGTGAAGCTGACCGCGATGGCGTGCGCCGTGCCGACCGTCTCCCGGGCCGTGCGGGTGCCGAACGCGCGGTCGTACGCCGGTTGCGGCACGATCGGCGGGCGCTGGCTCGCGGCGTACGCGGCGGGCAGCCGCCCGGCCAGCCGGTCGAGGTCGTACGGCTCGGCCGGCTCGCCGGCCACCCGGAACTGGAGCAGGGTGCGGGTGTTCGGCCCGTACCCGGGCAGGGTGCCGGGGACGCCGCCGACGGCGGTGCGGTCCGGGGCGCCCGTGTGGTGGTCGTTACGGGGGTCGAAGCGGGGCAGCGGGGCCGGGCAGTCGTTGTAGAGGATCAGGACGGCCCCGGGCGGGACGGCCGAGAAGTCGACGACGACGTCGGCCCGCTCCCCGGGGGCGAGCAGCAGGGTGTGCCCGTCGACGTTGAGCACCGTCGGGTCCTGCCGGTCGTACCGGTAGCCGACCGGCCGGTTCGGCAGCACCGCCGGGGCCGGCAGCAGGCCGCACTCGTTGCCGACCTGGATCATCGCCGGCCCGGCGGCAGCCGGGTCGGGCACCCCGCCGTCGCGCCCGTCGACGGGCCAGTGCGGCGGGCGGCCGGGCGCGCGGGCGGCCTCCACCATCGGCACCTCGCCCGCGTCGGCGTCGAGCAGCCCGCCGTCCGCGTCCCACATCGGCCCGTCGGAGCGGGCCCGGTAGAGCTGGAGGTTGAGGGAGCGGTCCGCGCAGGCGTTGAGGATCCGGAACCGGTACGCCTTCGGCGCGACCGTCAGGTACGGGTACGCGACGCCGTTGACCAGCGGGGTGTCCCCGTACGCCTCGGGCACCGCCGACGGGTGTGGCACGCCCGGGGCCAGCGGCGGCTCGTCGGGGTCGGCGACGGGATCGTGGTGCGGGTTCGGCACGGGCCCGCCCGTGGCCCCCGGCGCGGTCGACGGGGCGGCGTCGTCGGGCCCGGGCCGGCCCGGCGGCGCGTCGGCCGGGGGCGCGGGGCGGGTCCACGGGCCGTAGTCCCAGCGGCCGGTCGGGTTCGTCCCCGACGGGCGGGACGGGTGCTGCCGGGGCTGGTAGACGTGCGGATGCCAGAGGCTGCCCCGGGCCCCCCAGCGGTCCCGGTCCCACGTCGGGTCCTGGCCGGCGAGCTGCGTGTCGTCGGGCACGAACGTGCGGTCGGTGACCACCAGCGGGAGCTGCTCGGCGGGCAGCACCCCGTCGGCGACGAGGCCCTCCTCGGCCTCGTCGGTGAGCAGATAGAGCGCGAGCTGCCCGGAGCAGACGGTGAGCCGGGACAGGCCGAGGGTGTTGTCGTGCAGCCACATGAGCCGGCCGCTCTGCTCGTTGGGGTAGTAGAGCGTGGTCGCCCCCGGGCCGGGTGGCGGCATGTCCGGCACGTGGGTCAACCCCACCCCCGTCGGGTACGGGGTGATCTCCCCGGCCGGCGTCACCCACTGCCACGGGTTGCCGGCGCTGATCCAGCCGGTCTGCCCGCCGTACAGGTGCGGCACCGCCCGGTTCTGCGGGTAGGGCGCCGGACCGTCCAGTGGGCCCGGCCCGGCCCCGTCCAGCGTCGCGTCGACGGGCAGGAACAGCTCCCCGGCCCGGCCGGTGGGCAACTGGTTGATGAACTTGATCCGCACCGGCCGGCCGCGCCGGGCCACGATCACCGGACCGCACAGGTACGGCCGGTCGGGCGGGGCCACCGTGTTGTGCCCGGTGCCGTCGGTGCCGAGGTTGAGCTGCCGGTAGCCGCGCAGCCGGGTGGCGGGCAGGTCGCGGTGCAGGCGCTGCGCGTACTCCTGGAGGCCGATCTCGTAGTAGTCGCAGCCCGGCCAGGTGATGGTGTCCGGCACGGCGACCGGCAGCCACCCGCCCAGCTCGGTGCGGCCCCCCTCGCCGGGGCGGGGCAGCGCGTCGACGAACTTGCGCAGGCCCGTGCCGGCGGCGGCCCCGCCGCGTTCGTCCGGCGCGGGGACCGGCACCGGCAGCGGGCTGGCGGCGAAGTTGGGCACCGGGCCGAAGCAGCGCGGGACGGCCGCCGGGTCGAGGCTGGCCGGCGCCACCTCCTCGGCTTCGGCCACGTCGGGCTCGGTCGCCTCGGCGGTCCGGGCCGCCGGCACGGTCGGCCCCGGCTCCGCGCCGGTACGCGGGGGCCGGTCGACGAAGTTGGAGCGCAGTCTGCGGAACAGCACGATGGCTCTCCCCGGATCGGTCGTGGCGTGGCGGCCGCCACCCCCTCGGGGCGGCCGCACCCGCCTGTTGACGGTCGGTGAGCACTCAACCGCAGCATGCGACGTCGGAGGGTCGGTGCGGAACTACCCAATCGTCCCTATCTGCTCCACGTCCCGGCGGCTGGGACGGCGTGTCGCCGCAGGTCAGGGTGTTGGCGCGGGCGGCTCGACCCCTGTCCCGGCCCGTGTCCCGGTCGGCGGCGCGGGCCGCCCGGGCGGCTCGGCCCTTGTTCCGGTCGGCGGCGGCGCGGGCCGCCCGGGCCCTGTCCCGACCCCCGGCTCCGGCTGGCAGGCCGGGCACCAGTAGGTGACCCGCTCGCCCAGCTCCTCCCTGCGGATCGCCGTGCCGCAGCGGCGGCACGGCTGGGCGCGCCGGCCGTACACGTAGCTCGTCTCGCCCCGGCGCAGCGACCCGGTGGTGCTCTGCGTCCACCGCCCCCGGTTGGCGGCCAGCAGCCGCTGGGCGAGCGCCACCGTGCCGGCCAGGTCGGGCACCGCGCCGACCGGCGTCCACGGCGACAGCCCGCGCAGGAACAGCACCTCGCACTTGTAGAGGTTGCCCACCCCGGCCAGGTTGCGCTGGTCGAGCAGCGCCTCGCCGATCGTCGCCTCCGGCGCGGCGGCGAGCCGGCGGACCGCCTCGGCCGGGTCCCAGTCCGCGCCGAGCAGGTCCGGCCCGAGGTGGCCGACGAGGGCGTCCTCCTCGGTGGTCGGCACCAGCGCCAGCTCGTGCAGGTGGTAGCCCACGGCGACCGCGTCGGGGGCGCGCAGCACCACCCGGATCAGGTGCGCGGGCCGGCCCGTCCAGCGTTCCCCCGGCGCGTACGCCCGCCACGCCCCGTCCATCCGCAGGTGCGAGTGCAGCGTCCAGCCGGTGACCCCACCCGGCCCGCGCGTCGCCGACCGCCCGGCGGGGCCGGAGCCGGGGTCGACCGGCACCGGGGCGGCGAGCCGCAGCAGCAGGTGCTTGCCCCGGCTCGCCGACTCGCGCACCGTCCAGCCGGCCAGGTCGGTGCCCGCCAGCCGGGGCACCCGGAAGTCGGATGCGGTCAGCCGCGCACCGTCGAGCGCCCGCCCCAGCACGCGGGCGGTGTTCCAGACGGTGTCGCCTTCGGGCATGCCGCCATTGTCCCCGCCGGGGCGGTGTTCACCCTGGCCGGGGCGGTGTGGGCACCCCGAGGGTCAGGGGCGCTCCTCCGGGCGGGCCGGGCGCACCATGTCCTGGTAGCGGGGGTGGCTGGCGCCGTAGACGGCGAAGTTGAGCCGGGCGAGGGTCAGGCTCAGGTCGCCGTTGGGGCCGCCCCGGACCACGTCCGCGTCGGCGTCGCTCTGACCGTCGTCGGTCCAGAAGCAGACCGGGCACGTGCCGCCCCCGGTCAGCGAGGCGCAACAGGGACATGCCGAAGGAACCCACTGAACACCCACCGGGAGAGCATTCCACAACCGACGATCCGGTATCACTCCGACGGTGGGCCGATTTCACGTTCCGGCGACGTCCTTGTCGGCGGTCACGCCTCAGCCTTCCTCGGCGGTGACGGTCAGCCTTCCTCGGCGGTGACGGTCACCAGGTCGCCGGGTGCGACGCCCAGCACGTCGGCGGCCCGGCCGCCGTTGACGGCGGCGGCGACCAGGCCGGCCGAGTCGACGTACGCGACCAGCGCGCCGGGCGGGGCGTCGCCGAACGTGCGCCCGTGGGCCGCCACCCGACCGGCCACCCGCAGCCGGGCCGGCAGCGGGGCGAGCCGGTCGCCCGGCGCGGCGAGCTGCACGTTGCCGAAGTGGTCCACGGTCAGCACCTCGGCGGCGAACCCGCCCGGCTCGGCCCGCAGCACCGGCTCGGGCAGCCGGACCAGGCCCGCCGGGTCGACCGCCGGCCCCGCGTCGGCCAGCGGCGCGCCCGCCGCCAGCCGGGCGGCCACCGGGGCGAAGACGTCCCGGCCGTGGAAGGTGCGCGACACCTCGGGTGCCAGCCACTGCGGGTTGGTCAGCTCCACGGCGGCCGTCACCCCGCCGAGCGCGGCGGCGGCGTCCGGCAGCAGCCCGTTGTCCGGCCCGACCAGCGTCCCGCCCGGCGTGGCCAGGGCCACCCCGCGCCGCGCGGTGCCCACCCCCGGGTCGACCACCGCGACGTGCACCCCCACCGGCAGGTACGGCACCGTCTGGGCGAGCACGGCCGCGCCCCGCCGCACGTCGGCCGGCGGGACGAGGTGGGTCACGTCGATCACCCGGACGGCCGGAGCGAGCCGGGCGATCACCCCGTGGCAGGCGGCCACGAACCCGTCGGCCAGGCCGTAGTCGGTGGTCAACGAGATCCACGCCATCGACATCCTCCTTCGTGCTCGCTCGTGCTTCGTGCTCGCGCTGCTCGTGTGGGGCGGTGCGGCTCCCGGCTCGACGCTAGCCTCCCGAGGCATGACGCGCGTGCTGCTGGTGCCCGGCCGCAACGACCCCCTGCCCGAGCACTGGCAGGAGTGGCTGGCCGGCCGTGACCCCGCGCGTTGCTGGGTCCGGCACGCCACCCGGGGCCGGTACGTGGCCGACGAGCGCGTCGCCGCCGTCGCCGCCGCCCTCGACGGGGTCACCGAGCCGACGGTGCTGGTGGCGCACAGCGCCGGCTGCCTCACCGTCGCCTTGTGGGCGGCGTCCGCCGGGCCGGGCCCGGTGCGGGGCGCGCTGCTGGTCACCCCGCCCGACATCGTCGAGCCGTGGACGGACGGGACGTCGGTGCTGCCGGCCCTGCCCGACGACCCGCTGCCGTTCCCGTCGATCCTGGCGGCCAGCCGCACCGACCCGGTGATGACGTACGACCGGGCGGCGCACCGGGCCGAGTGCTGGGGAGCCGAGCTGGTCGACCTCGGCGACGCCGGGCACCTGACGACGGCCGACGGCTACGGCCCGTGGCCCCTCGCGGAGCACCTCATCGCCCGCCTGGCCCCCCGTCGGTAGGGGACCGGTAGACCTTGGAAGCTGGTGGCCCCTCCAGGGGCCGGGATCTTCCAAGATCTCGGATGCTCGCTCGCTTCGGCCCGCGCACGACGAAGCCCCGCCTCGGGCTGAGGGGGGCTTCGGGTCAACGCTCGGTCAGGCCGTCTGTAGCTCGCGAACGTGTTGGTGGCTGGGCGCGAACCGGGGCCAGTCTGCGGTGTTGCACCCGGCTGCGTGCAGGGCCGTACGCAGGTCCATCATGAAACCCGCCCCTGCGATGTTGAAGTCGGCGGCCTCGACGGTGGTCTCGAACTCCGCGTACCGGTCGGGCAGCCTCGCGGCGAGGTCGACGTCCTCCCGGCCGATGGCGTTCAGTTGCTCCATCACCTCGTCCAGGAACGCCTCGAACTGCTCGTCGGTGCCGTCCGGGTCGGCGAAGAAGGTCATTTCGGCAGCGAGACGGATCTCGGTCTTCATCTGTCCTCCCAGCAAGTCACCCGGTGCAGCTGCGCCCGCATGTTGCGCAGGTAGTTCGGGTTGGATGGCGTGGTCGACATGGTCTTGATGCACCTGCACGAGTTTGGGCACTTCAGCTTGTAGTGCTTGTTCCCCCGCCCGTGACGGTCCAACCGGCTCGTTCCGCCTCTCTCAGCAAGTCCTCGTATGCGCCACCCTTAGCGTGACGGGGTCGTGTCACTGGGTGAACGCCCTCCGTGCTGCAATGGTGGCATGGTCGGTGCGCCGATGGATCCACCATCCGGCCAAGTCACCCTCGGTGCGGCTTCGTCGAATAGGCGTTCGACCAGGGAGTTCGCCTGCCTGGGTGGGTGTGTGCATGGATGGAGTCCTTTCGGGCTGCGTCCTTCGGGCGCGTGCCCACCAAGTTGCGACCTTGCTTTTCGTGTCTGAGTGATTGCCGAATGTGAGAAGGGCCCATCGTCGAGCCGTAGGGGCGTGGCCGCAACATCCGCCTCCGCCTGGCGGTTGTCGGCCATCCGACTCCAGAGTTCGATTCACGCCATAAGTCAAGTCATATCGGGCAAATGCCCGAGCGGTGACTTCAATGCTGCTGGCTGCCGCAAGGGTGACGAGCTCCCACGCTCATGAGTACCGTGGGATGGCGACCCCGGGTGGGTGGCGCGTCACGCGGGGAGGTCGGGATGGACGCCATGCCGGAGCTGACCTTCGGGCAGCGGCTGAAGCTCTACCGCGAACAGGCGGGCAAGACCCGCGCGGTGCTCGGCGGGTTGGTGGGCCGCAGCGCCGAGTGGGTGAAGGCAGTGGAGAACGACCGCATCCTGCCGCCACGCGTGCACATGCTGGATCGGATCGCCCGCGCCCTGAAGGTCGACGTTTCCGCCCTGGTCGGGGAGCTGAGTGACCGGTCCGCCGTCGTCAACGGGCCGGAGCATCCCGCGCTCGCCTCGGTGCGCGACGCCGTCAACCACGTCGCCATGCCCGGCACTGCGGCCGCGCCGCCGTTGGCGCAGCTCAGCGACCGTCTTGCCGCAGCCTGGCGGGCCCGCCACGAGTCCTCGGACCACCGGACGGTGCTGGCAGCCGTGCTGCCGAACCTGGTCCGGGACGCGCAACTCGCCGCGCTGACGTACGAGGGGGCCGATCGCCGCCGGGCGCACGCGCTGCTGGCCGAAACCCTCGGGCTGGCCCAGATGTACCTCGCCTACCAACCTGCCGCCGAGCTGATCTGGCGCGTCGCCGACCGGTCGATGATGGCGGCGCAGGAGTCCGGCGACCCGGAGGCGGTGGCCCGGGCGGGCTGGTTCCTGTGCCAACTCCACCGGGACTCGGGCGACTGGGACACCGCCACGACGGTGGCGCTGGAGCTGATCTCGGCACTGGAGGCACGAGCGGCCGACGCGAGCCCGAACCTGCTCGCCCTCTGGGGCGCTCTGCACTTCGAGGCCGCCTACGTGGCCGCGCGGGCGGGGGAGGAGGGCCGCGCCTGGCGGTACTGGGATCTCGCCGACGAGGTGTCCCGGCGGCTGCCGAAGGGCTTCTACCAGCAGCAGACGTCGTTCTCCCGGATCATCATGGCCGCGCACGCGGTGACCCTCGCCGTCGAGTTGCAGAAGCCCGGTGAAGCGCTGCGACAGGCCAACCGTCTCGATCCGGCCGCCGTCCCGTCGCGGCCACGCCGCGCCCGGCACCTGATCGAGGTGGCTCGCGCACACCGCGCCAAGAGCGACACCGGGTCCACCGTGGAGGCTCTTCGCCAGGCGTACGACGCGGCACCGGAGACGATCCGCTTCAACGGCTACGCCCGTCAGGCCACCCTCGACCTGCTGGACGGGCCCAGGTCGGCGCGAAACGGCGTACATGATCTCGCGCTGAAGGTAGGCCTCGCCTCCTGACAGGGGTGTGCAAGTCGGCTTCGGTTAGCGCGGCCAGAGCCTTGTCACGCTGGCCGCTGCTGGCGTAGGCGCGGGCGGCCACGGCGGTGGCGAGGGTGGCCGCCGCAGTGGTGCCTCTGCCGGCGATCTGCCGGGCCTGCTCGGCGAGGTTTGCGGCTGTTCGCGGCGCGCCGAAGTTGAGGGGCACCATGGCTTCCCGGGCCAGCACCCAGGCGTGGAGCGTCCGATCGCCGGACTCCTCGGCGGCGCGGGCGGCGGTGCGGAACCAGGCGTGCGCTTCGCATCGGTTGCCGAGGTCGTGCAGCACGACGGCAGCCATTCCGGCGACCATTCCGGCGAGATGTGCGAGCCTGACCCGACCCGACGCGCGTTGCGGTCGGCGTAGCAAGGGGGTGATCTCGCTGAATTCCGCGACGAGGTTGGCGAGTACGTCGACGGGCGGACGCCCCCGGTAGCCATAGCTGTGTTGCTCGGCGGCCGACTCGATGTGAGCGATGTCGACCGTGTCCGTAGTGGTCAGCGCCCTGTCGCCGCCCTGCCGAGCCTCAGCGATGTGCATCAGCGAGGTGCTGGTCAAGCCGGCGGCGAGCGCGCCCCGCAGGAGTTGACGGCGCTTCATGAGATCGTCTCCTGTGTTGCTCGGCGGATGAGATGCAGCCTGCTTCTCCCAGCATCGCGCGGCGAGACCGACCATCCCACCCGGAATGTGCAACCCGTCCGCGATCCGCTCGACGGTGTCGATGCTCGTGACGGTGGCGCTGCCACGTGCGATGAGGCTGACCCGCTCCGTCTTCATCTCGCACGCTGCGGCGATCGCGTTGTAGCTCAGCCCGGCCGCCTTCGCCGCAGCAAAGACAGGGGTGAAGTCACGTTTGGCGAGCGCATGGATGATCTGCGGGAGTTCGAGCAGGTGCCGGGGAAACACGCGGCCTGGTCGTGTGTCCACGTGGCTCCCCCCACCGGGAGGCTGTTGGGCGGTCACGGTATCGCGTTCACGTCCACCACCGAGCCCCGTGAGGGGACCCAACGGTGGGGTTACCGCGACGAGCTGCAATCGACTGAAGTATCGGTGTGACTACGTTGAGCGATGACGTCGACGATAGCCCAGCTTTAGGGCGATCGGTTCCGCGCCGTATCTCTGTCATGGCATTGATTCGGGGGCATCTGGTGATGCCGGCCGCCCGGTCGTTGTCCGTGTGGGAGGTACGCGCGTGACGCCTGTCCCGTACGAGGAGCACCTGATCGCGGTCGCTCTCACCCTGGTCGGCAGGCATCGGCCGGTGTGGTCCTGGTGGAGGCGGCGACGGGTCTGCCGCTGTGGGGCCGAACTGCCCTGCCGTGTCCGGCACCGCATTCCAGCCGGCCACGATCACTGGCTGGGCCCGCCGGCATCGGGCCTTCCCATGAACACCCCGCCGCACCCCGACCGAAGGCGGAGTGAGCGCAATGGCATCTGATCGCGGTGATGAGTCGACGTCCAGCCGGGGCGAGCGGATGGAGGAGGCGGAGCGGGAGGCGGCCCGGCAGCGCATTCTCGCGCAGGCCGAGGCGGAGCGGATACCGGTGGAGGAGACGACGCGGGCGGTGCCGGATCGGCGGTGGCGTCGTGGCCGGTGACGAACTGCCGGCGGGTCGTCGGGTGGCGCAGTGGCGGGTGCGGCGTGGGATGACGCAGCAGATGCTGGCCGACCGGTTGGGCAGGTCGAAGAGCTGGGTGGACAAGGTCGAACGGGGCGTCCGCGCCCTGGACAAGGTGTCCACCTTCCGGGACATCGCCGTCGTCCTGCGCATCAACGCTTCGGTGCTGCTGGGCCGTGACGTGCAGCCGGCCGAGGTGACCGAACGCGTCGAGGGCGTCGAGCGGATCCGGGCGGCCCTGTCGACGTACGACATGGCTCTTGGCACGTCGGCGGCCCGGAGCGACGTGTTGCCGGCGGACCGGTTGGCCCGGGACGTCGCGCACGCGTGGGTCACGTTCCAGCATGCTCGGTATCCGCAGGTGCTCGCGCTGGTGCCGGGTCTGCTGGCGGCGGCGCAGCGCGCCCACGCCGACGATCCCGAGCAGGGGCGGGCGGCGCTGGTGGAGGCGTACCGGGTGACCGCGTCGCTGCTGGTGAAGCTCGACGAGGGCGAGCTGGCGTGGCTGGCCGCCGACCGGGCGGTGGCCGCCGCAGCCGGCGATCCGGTGCTGGTGGCCGCCGCCTGCGTGCAGCTCGGCCAGGCGCTGCGGGCGACGGGGCGGGCGCGGGAGGCGAGGTCGGTGGCGTTGGCCGCCGCGTACCGGATCGCCCCGGCCGACCCCGACGACGGCGTCCCGGCGGAGCTGTCGTTGTGCGGAACGCTGCTCGTGCAGGCCGCCCTCGCGGCTGCCCGCGACGGAGACCACCGGTCGGTGGCCGACCTGCTCGACGAGGCCGGTGACCTGGCGGCGCGGGTGGGCGACGGCCACGAGCATCATGCGACGGCGTTCGGCCCGACGGTGGTCGACCTGGCTCGCGCCGCCGCAGCCGTCGAGCTGGGCGCGGCCCGCGACGCGGTCGCCTGGCACGAGAGGGCGGTCAGGCGGAACGCCTGGCGGTGGCTGCCGCCCGAGCACCGCGCCGCGCACCTGCTCGATGCCGCGCGGGCGTACCTGCGCACCGACGACCCACGCGCAGCCGGCCGGGCGCTGCTCGACGCCGAACGCACCGCCCCGGCCGAGCTGCGTCACCGCCCCGCCGCCCGGCAGGTGATCGCCCAGGCGACCCGCGCTCCGCACGCCCCGGCCACCCTCGTCCAGCTCGCGCTCGCCCTCGGCCTGCCCTGACGGCGACGTTGCGTTCCGGGCCCGCCGCTGTTGACCTGAAGTCCGGTACAGAGGGGTTCGTCTCCCTGTTCCGCGAGGACGCCGTCTGGACCACGGCGGCCGGCAGACTCCTCGTCGGCCGGGCCGCCGGCGCGGGGCCGGTGCCGCTCGACGTCGGCTTCCGGACAGGACGCCGCCGCCGTGCCGCCGTCCTTGACGGGGCTTGCGATCATCGAGCCTCGACCGTCCCGGGGAGCGCAGAATGAAGGCCTCAGCACGTGAGATCGTGAGCCTGGTCGTCGGGCTGACCGGCATCGTGCTGCTGGGCATCGGGCTGGATCATGTGCTCGACATCGGCAGCTGTTCCACGGGCGGCTCCTACGTGGTCGCCAACCCGTGCCCCGAGGGCTCGGCGGTCTGGTTCTGGGTGCCGATGGCCGGTGCGGTCATGTGGATCGTGGGTCTCGTCGGAGGCGGGCGGAGCTTCACCGAGCCGGGCTCCGGGCAGATCCTGTGGACCGTCGGCTTCGCCGGAGGCGGCGCGGCCATGCTGGTAAAGGTGCTCACGCAGCCGACCATGCCGCCGGACGCGAAGCTGGGCGCGTCCATCGTGGCCGCGATATCCATCCCGATGGGCCTGATCGTCGGGGTCGTCGGTCTCGTGCAGCTCGTCCGAAGGCGGCGCGGAGGCGGCACCGGGTCCCGCCGGACGAACACCGGCGACCTGCGGCATCGGGACGGGCAGCCGGCTGCCGGGCCCGATGCCTGGTCGCGGATGAAGGCCCTGAACGAGCTGCGGAGCACCGGGGCGCTGACGCGGGAGGAGTTCGTCGCGCTCAGAGCCGACCTGGCCGACTCTGCTGCGGGCCGCCGCCGGGTGCCGGCGATCGACCGCGTCGCCCTGATCCGGCGGTACGCCGACCAGCGGGCCTCGGGCGCGCTGAGCACGGCGGAGTTCGAGGCCAAAAAGCGCGGCCTCATGCCGGGTGAGCGGGTCGACTGATCGCGGCGTCGAGGCCGTCGCCGGCCGGGACATGCGGGACGACGACGCTGGGCGGCGCGCCCACGGGCGGCGTCCAGCTGAACAACGGCCCCGTGGCCAGGCTCCCCGCCATCGCCACCACCAGGTAGATCAGCACCACGCCCGCAGGGGACCAGGCGAAGTGGCACGTCCAGTATGCGTCGCGGGCGAGCCGCGCCAGCAGCGCCCCGACCACCGGAAGCACCAGGTTGAGCACCAGCGCCGTGGTCAGGAGGGTCTCCGTGGTCGCGCCGAACGCCCGCGCCGCCGCGTGGGTCGGCACGTAGGGCGAGGACACCCGGCGGACCAGCCCGACGACGAACAGGAACGGCACGCCATAGAGCCAGGCGAAGAAGAGCGCGCCGAGCCCGACGCGCCTCACCGGGCGGCCTGCCAGAATCCGCCGGCCAGCACGGCGAGCCCGGCGGTGATCGACGCCGCCAGGGTGCCGGCGAGGGCGGGGGAGGGGATCCGGCGCGCGAGCGGCGCGGTGATCGCCAGCGTGGTGAGCAGCATGGCCGCGAGAACCGGCGCGCCGATGATCGCCGCCAGCAGGAACTCCTCCTGCGGCTTCAGGCAGTCGAACGCCGCGGAGCAGTCCCGGTTCGGGTTCGTCGGCACGCCTGCGCGTCCGACGAAGATCGCGGCGAGCACGGTGGCGTACCAGCCGAATGCGACGAGGAGGCTCAACCCGAACGAGCCCCGGCGCGGCGCTTCCGCATCATTCATGTACGTGACGTTGCCAGGGCGGTGCCGCCTGGCCCATCCGCATCCATACTCATTCCGGATACCCCGACCCGGCGACGGCCGCCCTTCCGCGTCAGCCGCCGTCGGCCCGAAACGGGTCGATCGGGACGCGCCGAACGGCGATCATTGCGGGTGTCTCGCGGCCGGCCGGACGCGACCGACGTCACCTGGGGGACCGGTGCTCGCTCCGCTGCGCCATCGCGCGTTCCGCTGGCTGGCCGCCGGCCGCATGGTCAACATGCTGGGCAACGGCGTCGCGCCCATCGCCCTGGCCTTCGCCGTGCTCGACCTGACCGGTTCGGTGCGTGACCTGGGCCTGGTGGTCGGCGTCAGATCCCTGATGACCGTGCTGTTCGTGCTCTTCGGCGGCGTGGTGGCCGACCGAATTCCGCGCCGGCTGGTGCTGGTCGGCTCCAACGCGCTGGGCGCGGCGACGCAGGCGGCGGTGGCCGCCGTCGTGCTCACCGGCACGGCGACGATCCCGCTGCTGCTGGCGCTCGGCGCGGCCAACGGCGTCGTGAGCGCCCTGGCCCAGCCGGCGTCGGCCGCCGCGACGCCGCAGACCGTGCCGCCCGATCTGCTCCAGCAGGCCAACGCGCTCATCCGGCTCGGCATCAACGCGGGCTCGATCGGCGGCGCGGCGGCGGGGGGCCTCCTCGTGGCCGCTGTCGGGCCCGGCTGGGGGCTCGCCGTCGACGCGGCCACCTTCGCCGTCGCGGCCGTGGCCTTCGCCGGCGTCCGGGTCGCCGCCCCGAAGGCCAGGAGCAGCCGTACGGGTGTCGTCGCCGACCTGCGGGTGGGCTGGACGGAGTTCACCGCACGCACGTGGGTGTGGGCGGTGGTGCTCGGCTTCATGGTCCTCAACGCGTGCCTGGCCGGCGGCGTCAACGTGCTCGGCCCGGCCGTCGCCGACTCGACGGTCGGCCGCAGCGGCTGGGGCGTGGTGCTGGCCGCGCAGACCGTCGGGATGGTGCTGGGCGGGCTGATCGCCCTGCGGATCCGGGTGCGCCGGCTGCTGCTGCTCGGCGTGGCCTGCATGTTCGCCGAGTCGCTCCTGCTGCTGGGGCTGGCCCTGGCGCCCACGATCCTCGTGCTGGTGGCCGCCGCGTTGGCCGTCGGCATCGCCGTCGAACAGTTCACGGTGGCCTGGGACACGTCGATCGCCCAGCACATCCCGGCCGACCGGCTGGCGCGCGTCTACTCGTACGACATGTTGGGGTCCTGGATCGCCATGCCGCTCGGCCAGGTGGCGGTCGGGCCGCTCGCCGCGACGATCGGGGCCCGCGACACGCTGCTGGCCCTCGCCGGGCTGGTGGTGCTCGCCGTCGGGGGCATGCTGGCCAGCCGGGACGTGCGCCGGCTGCGGGCGTTGCCACCCGGCCGGGCCGCCGAGGAGGCGCGGGCCGCCGGGGAGCCGCCCGCCGCCGGCGGCCGGCCGGCCGACCCGGCGCGGGGAGAGGCGGGTGGCGGCACCGCCGACGCGGCCACGGTCGCCTGACGCGGCAGGTCCCGCTCCGCTCCCGCCCGGATAACCGGTGGATGCCCGCGGCGGTGTCTTCTACCGTGCCGGTCGTGCCCATTCACGCCGATGAGATCCGCGCCACCGCCGAGCAGGTGCGCCGCCTGGTGGCGGCCCAGTGTCCCCAGTGGGCCGACCTTCCCGTGACGCCCCTGCCCGACGAGGTGGAGGGCACCGACCACGTCCTCTTCCGCATCGGCGATCGACTCGTCGCCCGGATGCCCAAGATCGCCTGGGCGGTCGGCCAGGCCGAGTCCGACGCGCGGTGGCTGCCCGCGCTCGCCCCCCACCTGCCCGCGCGGGTGCCCGTCCCGGTGCACATCGGCGAGCCGGGTGCCGGATTCCCGTGGCCGTGGACCGTGGTGCCGTGGTTCGCGGGACGCACGCCGCCCCGGCTCGGCTGCGCCGACGTGTCCCTGGCCCGCGACCTGGCGGGCTTCGTGCGGGCCCTGCACGGGGTGGACCCGGCCGGGGGCCGGCCAAGCCGCCCGGTTCCCGGGGGGCCGCCCTGCGCCACGCCGACGACGCCGTGCGGCGGGTGCTGCCCCGGCTCGCCGCGCACGACGACGGCTTCGACGTGCGCGCCGCCGAGGCGGCGTGGGAGGTCTGCCTGGCCGCTCCCGAGTGGGACCGCGAGCCGGTGTGGATCCACGGTGACCTGCAGCCGGGCAACCTGGTCGTCGACGACGACGGCCGGCTGGTCGCGGCCATCGACTTCGGCGCGCTCGGCGTCGGCGATCCGGCCCCGGACGTGGCCCCGGCGCTGTGGACGTTCACCGGCGCGGCCCGGGAGACCTACCGGGAGGCGATCGGGTACGACGACACCACCTGGCGGCGCGCCTGCGGCTGGGCGCTCGCGCCCTCGCTGACCGGCATCGACTACTACCGGCACACCTTCCCCCGCATGGCCGAACACGGCCGCCACATGGTCCGCGCGGTCATCGCCACCCTCACCTGACCCCACCCCGCCCACCCCACCGCCCCACCCTCCGCCCCACCCTCCGCCCCACCCTCCGCCCCACCCACCGCCCCGCCCACCGCCCCGGTGATCAAGAGGTTTGTGTCATCGTGGAGATCAACTCTGACGCTTTTCTCTTGATCACCGCCCCGCCCCGCCCCGACCCGACCCGACCCGGGGCAGGGTGGGGCGGGGCGGGGCGGGCGGGGTGGGTGGGTGGTGGGTCAGGTCGTGGCGGGGCCGAACCAGGTGGGTAGGTGGTCGCGCAGGTCCTGCTGGTCGTCGCCGACCCACGCCACGTGGCCGTCGGGCCGCAGCAGCACGGCGGGCACGTCGAGCTCGTCGCTGCTGTCGACGACGTGGTCGATCCGGTCGGCCCAGCCCGTCACCGAGAGCCCGCCGGTCCGGTCGAGCAGCAGCCCCCGGCCGCCGCGGGTCAGCTCGTAGAGGCGTCCGCGCCCCAGCCGGACGTCGCGTAGCCGCCGGCCGAGCAGGTGGTGGCCCGCGCCGAAGTCGTACCGGACGCTGATGGCGATGATCTTCTCGGTCAGGTGTCGGCTCACGTCCTCGTAGTCCATCAGCTCCGCCACCAGCCGGCGTACGGCCTGGGCCCCCGGCTCGGTCGACATCAGCTCCATCTGCGCCCGGGTGTTGTCCAGCACGTCGACGGCGACCGGACGCCGCTCGGTCTCGTAGCTGTCCAGCAGCCCCGGCGGCGCCCAGCCGTCGATCTGGGCGGCGAGCTTCCAGCCGAGGTTGAAAGCGTCCTGGACGCCGAGGTTGAGCCCCTGCCCGCCGGTCGGCGGGTGGACGTGCGCCGCGTCGCCGGCGAGCAGCACCCGGCCGACCCGGTAGCGCTCGGCCAGCCGGGTGGCGTCGCCGAAGCGGGACAGCCAGCGTGGCGAGTGCACGCCGAAGTCGGTGCCGCCGTACGCCAGCAGTTGCCGTTTGACCTCGTCGAGGGTCGGCGGGACCCGGCGGTCCTCGGCCACCCCCTCGGCGGGCACGACGACGCGGTACACGCCGTCGCCGAGGGGCATCGCGCCGAAGCGCAGCTGGGTCTTGCGGACCTCGGCGCTCACGGCGGCGAGGGTCTCGGGCGAGGCGGTCAGCCGCATCTCGCCCAGCAGCGTGTCGACCCTGCTGGACTCGCCGGGGAAGGCGACGCCGAGCAGCTTGCGCACCGTGCTGCGGCCACCGTCGCAGCCGACGAGGTAGCGGCAGCGCAGCCGGGTGCCGTCGGCCAGTTCGGCGGTCACCCCGTGGTCGTCCTGGCTGAGCCCGACCAGTTCGCCCCCGCGCCGGATCTCGACGCCGAGCTCGACGGCGCGCTCGGCCAGCAGGCGGTCGGTGGTGGTCTGCGGGATGCCGAGCACGTACGCGTGCGCGCTGTCCAGCCCGGTCGGCGGCGGCTTGGGGATGGCGGCGAAGAAGCCGCCCACCGGGTACACCGTGCCGAGCGCGAGGAACCGCTCCAGCAGGCCGCGCTGGTCCATGATCTCGATGCTGCGCGCGTGCAGCCCGAGCGCGCGTACGACCGGGGTCGGTTCCGTCTCCTTCTCCAGCAGCAGGGTGCGCACGCCGTGCAGCCGCAGCTCGCCGGCCAGCATCAGGCCGGTCGGGCCGCCCCCGACCACGATCACGTCGAACATGAATCTCCCCCATAAATAGACGAGCCCGTCCAAAGCCGCGCGGATCGCCGAAATGCGCAGCTACGGGGCCCGGCGGACGATTCTGCGGCATGACCCGGGTCTTGCCGCAAGGCCGGGGGTGCGGTATATGTTGAGAGTGGCAGGGAGTCGTCGACTCCTTGCCTTTCGTCTTTTCCGGCCCGGTTGGCGGCCCGTTGTCGGCCCGGTTGCCGGCTTTGTCCCGGTGTCGTGGCGGTGGCGAGACCGCCGTGGACCTGCCGCGCCGGATCCGCAGGCTCTCCGCGCGTAATCGGGCCGTGTTGACGGCATACGTCATACGTATTACTTTAACGTTAATCGATGGATTGAGGCTGCTTCCGGTCGCGTGCCCGACGCCTGCCCGCCGGACGGCCGATCCGCCAAGGACCCGATCCAAGAAGGAGTCGCCACATGTGGAGACATCGGCTCGTCGTCGGTGCCGTCGCGGGCGCGGCGGCGCTCGTCCTCGCGGCGGGCGGCGCGGCGGTCGCCGCCGGAGCCGGCCCGGTCGCGTACGCCAACGACGTCGGCACCCTCGCGACGACCGCCGGCTGTGGCCAGGCGCCCACCCTGACCAGCGGCACCCGCACGATCTCCAGCGGCGGCCAGAACCGCACGTTCATCCTGCGGATCCCCGACAACTACGACCGCAACCATCCCTACCGGTTGATCTTTGCGTTCCACTGGAACGGCGGCACCGCCAACGAGGTCGACTCGGGCGGCACCAGCGGCTACCCGTGGTCCTACTACGGCCTCCGCGCGCTGTCGAACAACTCGGCGATCTTCGTCGCGCCCCAGGGCATCGGCAACGGCTGGGCCAACAGCGGCGGCCGGGACCTGACCTTCGTCGACGACATGATGCGGCAGATCGAGGCGGGTCTGTGCGTCGACACCACGCAGCGCTTCGCCATGGGCTTCAGCTACGGCGGCGGCATGAGCTACGCCATCGCCTGCGCGCGGGCCACGGTCTTCCGGGCGGTCGCCGTCTACTCCGGCGCGGAGCTCAGCGGATGCAGCGGCGGCACCCAGCCCATCGCGTACATCGGCATCCACGGCCTGCGCGACGGCACCATCCCCATCTCCACCGGGCGGTCGCTGCGCGACCGGTTCGTCAGGAACAACGGCTGCACCCCGCAGAACCCGCCCGAGCCGGCGCAGGGCAGCCTCACCCACACCCTCACCTACTACTCGGGATGCCGGGCCGGCTACCCGGTGGCCTGGGCCCCGTTCGACGGCCCGCACGCCCCCAACGCCGTCGACGGCTCCGCCGACCCGTACGCCCCCGGCGAGAAGTCCTGGACCCGGCCGGTGGTGTGGAGCTTCTTCACCCAGTTCGACGGCACCACCCCGCCGACGCCCACGCCGACCCCGACCAGCAGCCCCGCCCAGGGCAGGCAGATCGTCGGCGGCCAGTCCGGGCGCTGCGTCGACGTGCCGAACGGCAGCACCACCAACGGCACCCAGACCCAACTCTGGGACTGCGCCGGCGGCGCCGCCGCCCAGAGCTGGACCCAGACCGCGGGCAGGCAACTCCAGGTGTACGGCACCAAGTGCCTCGACGCCAGCGGCGCCGGCACCAGCAACGGCACCCAGGTGATCATCTGGGACTGCCACGGCGGCGCCAACCAGCAGTGGAACGTCAACGCCAACGGCACCATCACCAACGCCCAGTCCGGGCTCTGCCTGGACGCCAACGCCGCGGGCACCGCCAACGGCACCAGGCTCATCCTCTGGTCGTGCAACGGCCAGCAGAACCAGCAGTGGAGCCTGCGCTGACCGTGAGGCTGGCTTGGCCGGTCCGTTGGTGATGGGCTGATGCCGGCCCGGCGTTCCGCCGGGCCGGCGTCGCTCGCTCGTGGGGGTCGGCGCGCCGGTCAGCGGCCTCAGCCGCGCAGGCGCAGGCCACGCGGGGTGGCCCGGAAGCCGGCGGCGGTCAGCGCGTCGCGCAGCGGGGACGCCGACACGGCCTCCCCGTCGGCCCGCTCCACCGAGATCGCGCCGAGCGCGCCCGTGCGCACCGCGTCGGCGAGCGCCCTGCCGGCCGCCGCGAGGGCGTCCGGGGCGTCGGCGAAGGAGAGGATCGTCCGGCCGCCCCGCTCGACGTAGAGCACCAGGTCGCCGCCGACCAGCACGACCAACGCGCCGGCCTTGCGCCCCGCCCGGTGCCCGCTCACGGGGGCGACCCCGTCGCCGGAGTCGACCGCCCGCTCGGGCCAGGGCAGCGCCGCACCGTACGGGTTGGCCGGGTCGGTGGCGGCGAGGACGAGCGCCCGGCCCCGGCTCCCGGCCTCGCCCCCGCCGCGCCCCCCGGCCTCGTGACCGTCGCCGCCCCGGCCCGCCGCCGGGTCGGCGAGGGCGCGGATCCGGTCGACCGCCCCGGGCACCGCGAACTGGGCCGCGCCCAGCCCCTCCACGAAGTAGCCCCGCCGGGCCGCCCCGCGCTCCTCCAGCGCCGCCAGCACCGGGTAGACGGCCGCGAACCCGCCCGTCACCTGCTCGGCGGCGACCGCGCCCCGGGTGACGACCCCGTGCCGCTCCAGCAGCACGTCGGCGAGCGCGGCGGCCCGCCGGGTCGGGTCGAGGTCGCGTTCCGGCAGCCGCGACCAGCGGCCCGCCACGCTGGGCGGGCCGCTGCGGCTGGGCAGCGCCACCCGGCCGGGTCGGCGCAACCGGGTGCGCGGCGCGGTCGGCCGGGACCGGTGCGCCCCGCCGCCGCCGAGCGCCGCCCGCAGCGGGGCGAGGGTGTCGTTGGTGAGGTGCCCCGCCCACACCAGGTCCCAGATCGCGGCGGTCAGCGCCGCGTCGTCGGTGCAGCCCACCCGGTCGGACAGCGACCGGAAGAACAGCGCCTGCCCGTCGCCGAGTGCGTCGAGCACGGCGTCGTGCAACGGGGTACGCGTCAGCGCGTCGTCGGGCGGCGGCAGCAGCAGCGGCGCGGCGTCGGCGTACGCGAGGGTGACCCAACCGTCGCCGCCGGAGATCGCCCCGGACCCGGCCCACAGCACCTCGCCACCGGCGCACAGCTCGTCGAGCTGGGCGGGGGAGTAGTCGGCGACCCGGCCGGGCAGCACCAGACGTTCCAGGGCGGACGCCGGCACGGCCGCGCCCTGCAACTGCTCGACGGCGGCGGCGACGGCGTCCAGCCCCCGCGCCGACGTGCCGACCTGCTGCCAGCGGGGCAGGAACGCGGCCAGGGCCCTCGGTGACACCGGCTCGATCTCCCGGCGCAGCGCGGCGAGGGAACGGCGGCGCAGCAGCCGCAGCACCTCGGCGTCGCACCACTGGGTGCCCACGGTGTCGGGGGCGAACTCGCCGGAGACGACCCGCCCGGCGGCGGCGAGCCGGCGCAGCTCCTGCTCGACGACGGCCACGCCGAGCCCGAAGCGGGCGGCGCAGGTGGCGGCGGCGAACGGGCCGTGGGTGCGGGCGTAGCGGGCGACCAGGTCGCCGAGCGGGTCGGCCACCGGGGCGAGGTGCGCCCCCGCCACCCCGACGGGCAGGGCCACGCCGAGGGCGTCGCGCAGCCGGGCGGCGTCCTCGACGACGACCCAGCGCTCCTCGCCGGCGACCCGCACGCGCAGCACCCGGCGGGCCGCCGCCAGAGCGGTGAGCCAGTCGACGGGCACGCCCCGCTCGGCCAGCTCCGCCTCCGACAGGTCGCCGACGGTGCGCAGCAGCTCGACGGCGTCCTCCGCGTCGCGGGGCCGGCGCTGCGCGGTCAGCCAGCGCAGCTGCCGGTCGGTCTCGGCGAGCACCGCCGGGTCGAGCAGCTCCCGCAGGTCGACCCGGCCGAGCAGCTCGCCGAGCAGCGCCGAGTCCAGCGCCAGGGCGGCGGCCCGCCGCTCGGCGAGGGGCGCGTCGCCCTCGTAGAGGAACGCCCCCACGTAGCCGAACAGCAGCGAGCGGGCGAACGGCGACGGCCGCTCGGTCTCGACCTCGACCAGGCGCACCCTGCGGGCGGCCAGGTCGCGCATCAGCCCGGCGAGGGCCGGCTGGTCGAAGACGTCCTGGAGGCACTCCCGGGCGGCCTCCAGGGTGACCGGGAAGTCGGCGTACTCGCGGGCCACGTCGAGCAGTTGGGCGGCCCGCTGGCGCTGCTGCCACAGCGGCTGGCGGCGGCGCGGGTCGCGGCGGGGCAGCAGCAGCGACCGGGCCGCGCACTCCCGGAACCGGGACGCGAACAGCGCCGACGTGCCCACCGACTCCTCGACGAGCTGGGCGATCTCGTCGGGCTCGAAGAGCACCACGTCGGCGCCGGGCGGGGAGTCGGCGGTGTCGGGCAGCCGCACCACGATCCCGTCGTCGGACGGCATGACCTGGGCGTCCACGCCGTACCGCTCGGCGAGCCGGCGGCCGATGGCCAGCGCCCACGGGCCGTTGACGCGGGCGCCGAGCACGCTGTGCACGGCGAGCCGCCAGTCGCCCAGCTCGTCGCGGAACCGCTCGACCAGCACGGTGCGGTCGTCGGGCAGGGACCGCGTCGCGGCCTGCTGCTCCCGCAGGTAGGCCACCAGGTTGCCGGCGGCCCAGTCGTCGAGCCCGCCGGCGCGCAGCGCGGCCACCGCCGCCTCGTCGCCGTGGCGCAGCAGGGCCCGCACCCGCGCGCCGATGGCCCGGCCCAGCTCCACCGGGCGGCCGAGCTGGTCGCCCTTCCAGAACGGCATCCGGGCGGCCTGGCCCGGGGCGGGGGAGACCAGCACCCGGTCGGGGGTGATGTCCTCGATCCGCCAGGACGACGAGCCGAGCAGGAACACGTCGCCGACCCGCGACTCGTAGACCATCTCCTCGTCCAGCTCGCCGACCCGGGCGGCCCGCTCCGCCCCGGCGAGGAAGACGCCGAACAGGCCCCGGTCGGGGATGGTGCCGCCGCTGGTGACGGCGAGCCGCTGCGCGCCGGGCCGGCCGGTGAGCACGTCGGCGGCGCGGTCCCAGACCAGCCGGGGGCGCAGCTCCGCGAACGCGGTCGACGGGTAACGCCCGGAGAGCATGTCCAGCACGGCGTGCAGCGCGGAGTCGGGCAGCTCGGCGAACGGCGCGGCCCGGCGGACGACGACGGCCAGGTCGCCGACCCGCCACGGTTCGAGGGCCACCATCGCGACGATCTGCTGGGCCAGCACGTCGAGGGGGTTGCGCGGGTGGTGCAGCTCCTCGATCGCCCCGGCGGCCATCCGCTCGGCGACGACGGTGCAGGAGAGCAGGTCACCCCGGTGCTTGGGGAAGACCACGCCCCGGGAGACCGCGCCGACCTGATGCCCGGCCCGGCCGACGCGTTGCAGGCCGGCGGCGACGCTGGGCGGGGCGGCGATCTGCACCACCAGGTCGACGGTGCCCATGTCGATGCCCAGCTCCAGGCTGGAGGTGGCGACCACGGCGGGGAGCTGGCCGGACTTGAGGGCCTCCTCGATGTGCTTGCGCTCCTCCCGCGAGACGCTGCCGTGGTGGGCGCGGGCGACCACCGGGGCGACCCCGGCCGCCGCCCCCGCCTGGGCCATCACCTCGGCCGGCGGCCGGGCGGGCGCCCCGCCGGTCGCCTCCGCGCCGGCCAGCTCCTCGGCGGCCAGCTCGTTGAGGCGGGCGCAGAGCCGCTCGGCGCTGCGCCGGGAGTTGGTGAAGACGATGGTCGACCGGTGCGCGCGGACCAGCGCGTAGACCCGTTCCTCGACGGCGGGCCAGATCGAGGCCCGGCGCGGCCCGGGGCCGCCCAGGGCGTCGGGGGGCGGCTCCTGGTCGTCGAGGCGGGTCATGTCCTCCACCGGGACCTCGACGCTGACCTCGATGGTCTTGGCGCTGGGCGGCTGCACCACGTCGACCGGGCGGGCCCCGCCGAGGAACCGGGCGCACGCGTCGATCGGCCGGACCGTGGCGGACAGGCCGATGCGCTGGGCGGGGGCCGGCAGCAGCTCGTCGAGCCGTTCCAGGGAGAGCGCCAGGTGCGCCCCGCGCTTCGTCCCGGCGACCGCGTGCACCTCGTCGACGATGACCGTCTCGACCCCGCGCAGCGAGTCCCGCGCGGCGGAGGTGAGCAGCAGGAACAGCGACTCGGGGGTGGTGATGAGGATGTCCGGCGGGGTACGGGCGAAGGCCCGCCGCTCGTCGGCGGGGGTGTCGCCGGTGCGCATCCCGACGGTGATCTCCGGCGGGGCGACGCCGAGCCGGGTGGCGGCCTGCCGGATGCCGGCCAGGGGCCCGCGCAGGTTGCGCTCCACGTCGACGGCGAGGGCCTTGAGCGGGCTGACGTAGAGCACCCGGCAGCGCTGGCGGGGCTCGGCCGGCGGCGGCGCGGCGGCCAGCCGGTCGAGCGACCAGAGGAACGCCGCGAGGGTCTTGCCGGAGCCGGTGGGCGCGACCACCAGGGCGTTGCTGCGGGCCGCCACCGACCGCCAGGCCCCGATCTGGGCGGGGGTGGGCGTGGCGAAGGCCGCCGAGAACCACTCGCGGGTCGCCGGGCCGAAACCCGCCAGCACCCGGGCCGCCTCCGCCGGGCCGAACCCGGCCGTCACCTCCACCACGGCATCCATCCTGCCTCGGGGGTGGGACATCCGGGCGGGCTGGTACCGGTGCCGGCGGCCGGCGCGCGCGACGAACCGCGGCCGGACCGTGGAGGAAATGGCGCTTTGTTCCGTTAAGTCTTACTTAACTGCTTGCTTCCATGTCGCGACTTAGAGTAACTTCGGGGCGGTGAGACATGGAGGAGTGCGGATGATCGTCGAGGAGCGGAGTGTCGGTGCGGGCACCGACGTGCTCATCCGGAAGGTCGACAGCCATCTTGCCGCACTCCGCGCCGGCCTGCACGGCCCCGAGTTGGAGCTCGCCGAGCGGCTCGCGGCCTGCCTGCGCGAGCTGGTCCGGCAGACCGCCCAGTCCAGCGCGGCCGACCGGGGGCAGGTCCGCGCCGCCGTCCACTTCTTCGTCCTGCGCCGGGAGAGCCGGGGGCGGCTGCTCGCCGTGCGCTCGCTCGCCGCCGCGCAGCGCGTGGTCAACCGGGTCGTCGTCCAGCTCGACCGCCCCGACCTGCTCGTCGAGACCCGCCGCGACCTGCTGGTCTGAGCCGTCACTCCCGCCAGCCGGCCAGCTCCACCCCCTTGGCCAGCTCGACCCGGAAGCCCATGACGACCTCGCCGCTGTCGCCCGGTTCAAGCCGCAGCCGCCAGGTCAGCTCGCCCAGCTCGGTGCGCTCGGCCGGCGGCGGGGCGATGGTGGCCTCCCGCACGACCACCGCCTCGTCGCGCGACACCGGCAACTGGTCGCGCACCTCCACCGTCGCCGGCCGGGGCGTGTGGTTGGCCACCGAGATCCGGTATTCCACGTCCCGTCGCCGGGTCGAGCCGAGCGTGGCCCGGGTCTCGGCGCGCCGGCCCAGCTTCCGCTCCACCCGCACCCGGTCGTCCACCCCGAGCGCCAGCTCGGTCTCCTCGCCGGGCGCCCACGTCGGCAGCCGGGTGGCCGCGACGAAGTCGGCCCCGTGGAAGACCGCCGCCGGGCCGGGCAGCAGCGTGTGCGCCGAGGTGTTGCGCACCGTCGCCCGCAGGTGCGCCTCGGCCGCGCGCACCGGCACGGTCACGTGGTCCAGCCGCGCCGGCAGCTCCAGCACGGCGATCGTCGCCCGGTACGCGCTGCCGTCCGCCGGCACCGCCACCGGCCGCGCCGGCCGGTAGGTGGCGGCGCTGACGCCCTGCTCGACCGTGGCCACGCTCTCGTGCACCTTGGGGCGCGGCGCGCCCGCGCGGGCCGCCCCGCCCCCCACGGCGACCTCGAACGCCGGCCCGGCGGGCGGCGCGGGCACCGGCGGCCCGCCGAAGCTCGCCGCCGGCATGGCTGCCCGGGGCAGCGGCCGGACCCGGTCGAGATACCAGGGCGACAGCTCGGGCACGCCCGTCGCCGCCGCCGGCCGGGCGGTCGAGAGCTGGAGCACGCACTCCGGCCAGTCCTCGCCGGTGTCCTGACTGACCAGGCCGAACCAGGTCACGGTCACCGCGTCGTCGACCAGCCGCAGGTCGTAGGAGGGCTGCCAGCGGGCCCCGTCGACCAGGTAGGTCAGCTCCAGGTCCAGCTCGGCGTCGTCGGCGTCCACCGCCACCGTCACCTCGGCGGCCAGCCGGTCCGGCTCCCGCTTTCCGTGCGCGGCCTCCAACTGCCGCCGCACCGCCGCCAGCTCCTCGGCCAGCTCGGTCCGCCGCCGGGTCAACTCCCGACGCCGCCCGTGGGAGTCGGCGAGCTGCCCGGCCACCGAGTCGGCGAAGGCCGCCACGTCGGCCGGCTCGGCGTCACGGGCGGCGAGCGCGCGGGCGTACGTGCCACCGGCCCGCTCGGCCAGCCCGGAGAGGAACTGTCCCCGCTGCTCCTCGACCGCGTACGCGTCGTCGACCCCGGCCAGCTCGTCGGTCAGCTCCCGGCTGCGCTCCTCCAGCTCGCGGACCTGCCCGTCGGCGCTGCGCGCCTGCCGCCACGTGGTCACGTCCACGCCGAGCACCCTCGCCGCGCCCCGGCCGCCGACCCGCAGCGAGTCCCGGTGCAACCCCAGCGGCAACGGGGCGACGCGTACCCGGTGCTCGCCGGCGGCCAGCCGGGCGCTGCCCCGGCGGGTGACCCGGGCCCGGTCCGGATAGACGGTGACGCCGACGACGGGTGCTTCGATCTCCACTGCGTTCACGGCGGCGAGGATAGCCAAGCGACGCTCGCGGCCCCGGCGCGCGGAGCCGGCCCATGCGCGTCGGGGCCCGGAAAATTCCGGCAAAAGCGCCCATCGGGCCGGAAACTGGCGTCTGATCGCTAATAGGCGTCTCCCTCGGGCGCGCTGCTGCCACCACGACCGGGAGCGCGGGTGCTCGTACTGCTGATCCTCCACCTGGTGGCGGCGCTCGTCGCGCCGCTGCTGGTCCGGTGGTGGGGACCGCGCGCCTGCTACCCCCTCGCGCTCGTGCCGGCCTCCGCGTTCGGCTGGGCCGTGGCCCGCACGCCGGCCGTGCGCGACGGCGGCGCGGTCGTCGAGGCGTACCACTGGGTGCCGCAACTGCGGCTGGAGCTGGCGCTGCGGCTGACCACCCTGTCCTGGCTGATGACCCTGCTCGTCGGTGGCGTCGGCGCGCTCGTGCTGGTCTACTGCGCGCGCTACTTCGCCGCCGGCTCGGCCGGGCTGGCCCGGTTCGCGGCCGTGCTCGTGGCCTTCGCCGGCGCGATGCTCGGCCTCGTCCTCGCCGACGACCTGCTGCTGCTCTACGTCTTCTGGGAGCTGACCACGGTCTTCTCCTACCTGCTGATCGGGCACAGCGCCGAGCGGCGGGCCAGCCGGTGGGCGGCGGCGCAGGCGCTCACGGTCACCACGTTCGGCGGGCTGGCGATGCTCGTCGGCTTCCTGATGCTCGGCCGGCACACCGGCGGCTACCGCTGGTCGGAACTCGCCGGGGCCGGGCTGCCGGCCGGCGGCTACCTGGTCACCGCCGTGCTGCTGGTGCTGGCCGGGGCGCTGGCCAAGTCGGCTGTCCTGCCGTTCAGCGGCTGGCTGCCGCAGGCGATGTGCGCGCCGACGCCGGTCAGCGCCTACCTGCACGCGGCGGCGATGGTGAAGGCCGGCGTCTACCTGCTCGGCCTGCTCGCCCCCGTGCTGGCCACCGCCGGCCCGTGGCGGCCCGTGACGGTCACCGCCGGCCTGCTCACCATGCTGGCGGGCGGGTGGGCCGCGCTGCGCCAGTGCGACCTGAAGCTGCTGCTGGCCTACGGCACCGTCAGCCAGCTCGGCCTGCTCACCGTGGCGCTCGGCGCGGGCACCCCGCAGGCGGCCCTCGCGGGCACGGCGATGCTGCTCGCGCACGCCCTGTTCAAGGCGGCCCTGTTCCTCGTCGTCGGCGCGATCGACCACAGCGCCGGCACCCGCGACCTGCGGGAACTGTCCGGGCTCGGGCGGCGGGCCCCGCTGCTGGCCGCCGTCGGGACGCTGGCCGCCGCCTCGATGGCCGGGCTGCCCCCGCTGGTCGGCTTCGTCGCGAAGGAGGCCGTCCTCGCCGCGTTCACCGACCAGCCGGTGGTCCTCGCCGGGCTCGTCGCCGGCACGGTGCTCACCGTCGCCTACACGGCCCGGTTCGTCTGGGGGGCGTTCGGCACGCGCCCGCACGCCGAACGGACCGAGCCGCAGCCCGTGCCCGCCGCCATGCTCGTGCCGCCCGCCCTGCTGGCCGTCGCCGGGCTGGCCGCCGGGTTGGCCGCCGGCCCGGCGGGCGCGCTGCTGCGCCCGTACGCCGAGCTCTTCGGCCCGGTGCCCGAGCACCTCGCGCTCTGGCACGGGCCGACCCTGGCACTCGGCCTGTCCGTCCTGGCCCTGGCCGGCGGCGCGGCCCTGTTCGCGCTGCGCGGCCCGCTCGCCCCCGCGCTGGCCCGGCTGCGCGCGCCCGTGAGCGGCGCGCAGGGGTACGAGTGGCTGACCCACCGCTTCGACCGGCTCGCCATCGAGGTCACCAGCGCCACCCAGCGCGGCTCCCTGCCGCTGTACCTCGGCACGATCCTGCTGGTCCTCGTCGTCGTGCCCGGCGGGGCGATGCTGGCCGCCGGCCCGTGGCGGCAGCGGGTCCCGCTGTGGGACACGCCGCTGCAACTGGTCGTCGGCGTGGTGGCGGCGGTCGCCGCGCTGCTCGCCGTCGGCGCGCGTCGCCGGCTCACCGCCATGCTGCTGGTCGGGGTCACCGGCTACGGCACCGCGATGATGTTCGTCCTGCACGGCGCGCCCGACCTGGCGCTCACCCAGTTCCTGGTGGAGACGGCGACCATCGCGGTCTTCGTGCTGGTGCTGCGCCGCCTGCCCGAACGGTTCTCCGCCCGCCCGTTGCGCCGCAGCCGGTGGGCGCGCCGCGCGGTGGGGGCCGCCGTCGGGCTCGTCCTCGCCGGGCTCTGCCTGGTCGCGGTGGGCGCCCGCACCGCGCCGTCGGTCTCGCTGGCTTTCCCCGGCCTCGCCGTCAGCGAGGGGCACGGCCGCAACGTGGTCAACGTGACCCTGGTCGACATCCGGGCCTGGGACACCATGGGCGAGCTCTCGGTGCTCGTGGTGACCGCGACCGGGGTGGCCAGCCTGATCTTCCGGCGGTCCCGCACCGGTCCCCGCCCGCGCCGCCCCCGCCCCGAGCGCCCTGCCCGGCGGGGTCCGCAGCGGCCGGTGTGGCTGCGCGGCGGCCCCACCCTCGCGGAGCGCCGCCGGTCCATCGTCTTCGAGGTGGTCACCCGGCTGCTCTTCCACACCATCGTGCTGTTCTCCCTGTTCCTGCTCTTCTCCGGCCACAACGCGCCCGGCGGCGGCTTCTCCGGCGGCCTGGTCGCCAGCCTCGCCCTGGCCGTGCGCTACCTCGCCGGCGGCCGGTACGAGCTGGCCGAGGCGGCCCCCGTCGGGGCCGGCACGATCCTCGGGGCCGGCCTGGCGGTGTCCGTCGGCACCGGCGCGTTCGCCCTCCTCGCCGGCGGGTCCGTGCTCCAGAGCGCGAAACTCGACCTGTGGTTGCCCGGCGTCGGCGACTTCTACGTCGTCACGTCGCTCTTCTTTGACATCGGGGTGTACCTGATCGTGGTCGGCCTGGTGCTGGACATCCTGCGCAGCCTCGGCGCGGAGGTCGACCGGCACATCGAGGCGGCCGGCAAGACCGAACGCGGGCTGATCGTCGACCCGCAGGGGCGGCGGCCGTGAACAGCAGCGGATCGACCCTGGTGCTGGTCGTCGCCGTCGGGGTGCTCGCCGGCACCGGCGTCACCCTGCTGCTGGAGCGCAGCCTGACCCGGATCCTGCTCGGCCTCATCCTGCTCGGCAACGGGGTCAACCTGCTGATCCTGCTCGCCGGCCGGTCCGGCGACGCGCCCGTCGTCGGCGCCGCGCCCGTCGACCGGATGAGCGACGCGCTGCCGCAGGCGATGGTCCTCACCGCCATCGTCATCACCTTCGGGCTCACCGCGTTCCTGCTGGCCGTGGCGTACCGCAGCTGGTATCTCACCGGCAACGACGAGGTGCAGGACGACCTGGAGGACCGCCAGGTCGCCGAGCTGGCCGCCCGCAACGAGCTGCCCGCGCGTGACCTCGGCGGCGAGGGCGCCGACGGCGACCCGGAACAGGTCGACCCGGAGCCGCACCTGCGCCGGCAGCACCGGGGGGAGACGCCGTGACGGGGTACGGGCCGCTCGTGCCGCTGCCGGTGGTGGTGCCGCTGCTGGGCGCCGCCCTCACCCTGCTGCTGGCCAACCGCCCCCGGCTCCAGCGCGCCGTCAGCGTGGTGGTGCTGGCCGCCACCCTCGCGGTCGCCGTGGTGCTGCTCGTCGAGGCGTACCGGCACGGGCCGGTCGTGGTGAGCGTCGGCGGCTGGCCCCCGCCGGTGGGGATCGTGCTGGTCGCCGACCAGCTCGCCGCGCTGATGCTGGTGGTCTCCTCCGCCGTGACGCTGTGCGTGCTGCTCTACTCGATCGGGCAGGGCCGGGGGGACATCGGCGAGTCGGCCCCCGTCACCATCTACCACCCCACCTACCTGGTGCTCACCGCCGGCGTCACCAACGCCTTCCTCGCCGGCGACCTGTTCAACCTCTTCGTCGGCTTCGAGATCCTGCTGGCGGCGAGCTTCGTGCTGATCACGCTCGGCGGCACCGAGGGTCGGATCCGGACCGGGTCGACGTACGTGGTGGTCAGCATCCTGTCCTCGATGATCTTCCTGGCCGGGGTGGGGCTCGTCTACGCCGCCACCGGCACCGTCAACATGGCCCAGCTCGCCGGGCGGCTCGACGCGCTGCCCGCCGACGTACGCCTCGCCCTGCAACTCACCCTGCTGCTCGCCTTCGGGATCAAGGCGGCCGTGTTCCCGCTGTCGGCCTGGCTGCCGGACAGCTACCCGACCGCGCCCGCCCCCGTCACCGCCGTCTTCGCGGGCCTGCTCACCAAGGTCGGCGTGTACGCGGTCATCCGCACCGAGACCCTGCTGTTCCCCGGCGGCCAGGTCGCCGGGCTGCTGATGGTGGTGGCCGGGCTGACCATGGTGGTCGGCATCCTCGGCGCGGTCGCCCAGTCGGACATGAAGCGGCTCTTCTCGTTCACCCTGGTCAGCCATATCGGCTACATGATCTTCGGGGTGGCGCTGAGCAGCGTCGCCGGCCTGTCCGGGGCGATCTTCTACGTGGTGCACCACATCACCATCCAGACCACCCTGTTCCTGGTCGCCGGGCTGGTCGAGGCGCGCGCCGGCAGCACCGACCTGCGCCGGCTCGGCGGCCTGGCCCGGGTCGCCCCGCTGCTCGGGGTGCTCTTCTTCGTGCCGGCGATGAACCTGGCCGGGATCCCGCCGCTGTCCGGCTTCCTCGGCAAGCTGGGCCTGCTCCAGGCGGGTGTCGGCGAAGGCGGCGTGCTGCCCTGGGTGCTGGTCGCCGCCGGCACCGTCACCAGCCTGCTCACCCTCTACGTCGCGTCCCGGGTGTGGAACATCGCGTTCTGGCGGGCCCCCCGGCTGGCCGCCGCCGACCCGCCGACCCGACTGCCCGCCCTGATGGTCGGCGCCACCACGGCGCTGGTCGCGCTGGGCCTGGTGCTCACCGTGGCCGCCGGCCCGCTGTTCGGGGTGACCACCGACGCGGCGACCGACCTGCGCGCCCGCACCCCGTACGTGCGCGCCGTCCTCCCCGGCGGCGCGCCGTGACCGGGCGGGCCGGCGGCCCCGGCGGTCCTGGGCGGGGTGTGCGGTGACCGGGCGGGCCGGTGGGGGCCGGCGTCGGGGGCCGGTCGTCGACCCCGACGCCCCGGTGACCCGGGCGCGCGCCCGGATCGGTCGCTGGCGGGACCGGCTGCTCACGCTGGCCTGGATGGCGCTGATCTGGTGCCTGCTCTGGGGGCGGTTCTCCTGGGGAAACCTGCTCGGTGGACTGCTCGTCGGCGGGGCGGTGCTGCTGTTTTTCCCGTTGCCGCCGGTCACCTTCGGCGGCCGGCTGCGCCCACGGGCGCTGCTGGACCTGGCCGTCCGGTTCGTCACCGAGCTGGTCAGCGCCAGCATCCACGTGGCCTGGATCGCGGTGCGGCCGGGCTACCGGCCCCGCGGCGCGATCATCGCGGTACGGCTGCGCGTGCGCACCGACCTGAACCTGGCGCTCACGGCGGAGGCGATCTCGCTGGTGCCCGGCACCCTGATCGTCGAGGTGGACCGGGGGCGGGGCCTGCTCTACGTGCACGTGCTCGACGTACGCGGGCCGCAGGACCTGGCCGACAGCCGCGACCGGATCCTCGCCACCGAGGGCCGGATCGTCCGCGCGATCGGCTCGGCCGCCGAACTCCGCCTCCTCACCGCCCTCGCCGCCCCTCCCGGCCTGGCCTCCCGCCCCGTTCCGCCCACCGGTCCTGTTCCGCCCACCGGTCCCGCTCCGCCCACCGGTTCCGCTCCGCCCACCGGTCCCGTTCCGCCCACCGGTTCCGCTCCGCCCAGCGGTCCCGTTCCGCCCACCGAGAGGGGGGCCGACCAGTGAAGGTCGCTCTCGCCACCGTGCTCACCGTGCTCCTGTCGGTCACCGCGCTGCTGGCGCTGGTCCGGATGTACCGCGGCCCGTCCCTGCTCGACCGCGTGATCGCCGCCGACGTCCTGCTCAACACGATGGCCGGCGCGGTCGGCGCGGAGGCGGCGGTCAACCGGCACGCCACCACCCTGCCCGTGCTCGTGGTGCTCTCCCTGCTCGGCTTCGTCGGCGCGGTGGCCCTGGTCCGCTTCGCCGTCCGGGAGGAGCCGTGACCGCGGCCCACGTCCTCGCCGCCCCGCTGAGGGCGGCTCTCGACGCTCCACCCGGCGTCTGGGCCGCGCCCGACTGGCCGAGCGCCGGTGTCGTGGCCGACTGGCTGGGCGCGGGCTGCCTGGTCGCCGGGGGGCTGCTCAGCCTCGCCGCCGGGATCGGCGTGCTGCGCTTCCCGGACGTGCTCGACCGGATGCACGCGGCGACCAAGCCGCAGGTGCTCGGCGTGCTGCTGCTGCTCGCCGGGGTGGCGCTGCGCCTGCGTACCCCGGACGACATTGGCATGATCGTGCTGGTGGCGGTCTTCCAACTGGCCACCGCCCCGGTGGCGGCCCAGATGGTCGGCCGCGCCGCGTACCGCTCGGGCCGGGTCGACCGCTCTCTCCTCGACACCGACGAACTCGCCGACGAGGGGTAAGGAAGGGCCCCCTGTTAGCAGGGGGCTCGTTCCACCCAGCGGGTGAGAAGGGAGCCCTTCTATACCGTATGCGTTAACAAGGGGCCCTTCCTTACACCTTCAGCGGGCGCTCAGGTGAGGCCGATAAAATGGCGGCATGATCGACTCTTCTGCCCAGGAGGGCAGCAGTAGCCAGCCGGGTCGTGCCCGGCATCTTCCCGTTCCGACGACCCCGGGAGCCCTGAGCGGCCCGTGTTGATCGTCGTCGGACTCGTCCTCATCACCGTTCTCACCGCCGCCACCGGCTACTTCGTGGCCCAGGAGTTCGGCTACGTCGCCGTGGACCGGGGCCGCCTCCGGCAGCTCGCCGACGACGGCGACCAGGCCGCCGCGCGGGCCCTGGAGGTCACCGGCCGGCTGTCGTTCATGCTCTCCGGAGCGCAGCTCGGCATCACCGTGACCGCGCTGCTGGTCGGCTACGTCGCCGAGCCGTACCTGGGCGCGGGGCTGGCCGAGCTGCTCGGCGTGGCCGGGGTCTCCACGGCCGTGGCCCTGCCGCTGTCGGTCGCGTTGGCGCTGGTCATCGCGACCGTCGTGCAGATGGTCCTCGGCGAGCTGGCCCCGAAGAACCTGGCGATCGCCCGCGCCGAGCCGCTGGCCCGGGCGCTGAGCCGGTCCACCCTCCTCTACCTGAAGATCGCCGGGCCGGTGATCACCCTGTTCGACAAGGCCGCCGTACGGCTGCTGCGCCGGCTCGGCATCGAGCCGATCGAGGAGCTGCCCAGCGGGGCCACCCCGGAGGATCTGGAGCAGATCATCGCCGAGTCCCGCGAGGAGGGGCACCTCGACGCGGAGATGTCCGACCTGCTCGACCGGGGGCTCGACTTCCGGGAGCTGACCGCCGGGGAGGCCATGGTGCCCCGGGTCGACGTGCACACCGTCCGGGCGCACGAGCCGTTGAGCCGGGTGGTGGAGCTGCTCGACACCGGGCACTCCCGGTTTCCCGTACGCGGCGCCGACGGCGTCGACGACCTGGTCGGCGTGGTCGGCATCGCCGACGTGCTGACGGTGCCGCCGGCCGAGCGCGCGACGACCCCGGTCAGCGCGGTGGCCGTACCCCCGTTGCTGGTGCCCGAGACCTTGCCGCTGCCGACGGTGCTGGACCGGCTGCGGGCCGGGCACCGGCAGCTCGCCTGCGTGGTCGACGAGTACGGCGGCTTCGCCGGCGTGATCACGCTGGAGGATCTGGCCGAGGAGCTGGTGGGCCCGATCCGCGACGAGGACGATCCGCCGGACCGGGCCCCGGCCCGGCAGGACGACGGGTCCTGGGTGGTGCCGGCGCGCTGGCGGATCGACGAGGTCGCCGACAGCACCGGCATCGAGCTGCCCGAGGCCCCCGAGTACGACACGGTCTCGGGGCTGGTCATGCGGGAGCTGGGCCGGGTGCCCGAGGTGGGCGACCGGCTGGAGATCGCGCTTCCGGTCGACGGCGACGCCGCGAACGAGGCGCGGGCCCTGGTCGAGGTGCTGGCCGTGGACCGCCACGTCGCCGACTCGGTGCGACTCCGGCTCGCCGGTGCCGCCGACGCGGCCGACTCCGCTGGCGCACGCGGCCCCGCCGACACGGCTGGCCCCGCCGGCGCACGCGGCCCCGCCGACGCACCCCGCACCGTCGACGCCGCTCATGGCCGTGGGCCGGGCGGCGCCGCGGGCCGGGCGCGGGGCACGGAGGAGGCGGCATGAGCCCCGGCGTCGCCCTGGTCGTCTCCGTCGTGCTGCTGGCGCTGAACGGGTTCTTCGTGGCCGCCGAGTTCGCGCTGGTGGCCAGCAAGCGGTACCGGCTGGAGCAGGCCGTCGCCACCGGCGGTGGCCGGGGGGCCCGCGCGGCGCTGGACGGCGTGCGCGAGCTGTCCCTGATGCTGGCCGGCGCGCAGCTCGGCATCACGCTGTGCACCCTGGGCCTCGGCGCGCTGGCCGAGCCGGCGATCGAGCACCTGCTCAGCCCGCTGCTGCACGCCGTGGGGCTGCCGGCCGCGGCGAGCCACGTCGTGGCGCTGGTCTTCGCCCTCGGCCTGGTCACCTTCCTGCACCTGGTGGTCGGCGAGATGGCCCCGAAGTCGTGGGCGATCACCGACGCGGAGCGGTCGGCGACCCTGCTGGCGCTGCCGTTCCGGGCCTTCGCCCGGGTGGCGCGGCCGGTGCTGTCGGCGCTGAACGCGGTCGCCAACGCGATGCTGCGGCTGGTGCGGGTGCGCCCGCAGGACCAGCTCGCCCAGGTGCACGGCCCCGACGAGCTGCGGATCCTGCTGGAGCAGTCCCGCGAGCACGGGCTGCTCGGCGCGGAGCAGCACCGGATGCTCACCAGCATGCTGGAGCTCCAGGGCACCACGGTCGCGCAGGTGATGGAGCCCTTCGACCGGATCGTCACGGTCGGCCGGGACGACCCGGCCGAGCGGGTCGAGGAGGTCTCCCGCGGCAGCGGCCGGTCCCGGTTGGCCGTGCTCGACGCCGGCGGCGAGGTGTGCGGCCTGGTGCACGTGCGGGAGGCCGTGCGGGCCACCACGACGGGCCGGGCGGCGACCGCCGGGGAGCTGATGACCGACGCGTTCACGCTGCCGGCGTCCGCGTCGGTGACGGAGGCCGTGACCGCGATGAAGGACCGGCGGGCCCAGCTCGCCCTGGTCCGCAACGGCGGCGGCCCGACCCGCCCGATCGGTTTCGTGGCGCTGGAGGACCTGCTGGAGGAGGTCATCGGCGAGTTCGACGACGAGACCGACCCGGTGCCGCGGGGCCGCCGGATGCGCTGACGCCCCGCCGACGTCCGTGCGGCCGGCCCGGCGTCACCGGGCCGGCCCCGGCGTCCGCGCCGGCCGGGCAGGACTGTCCGGCCGGCGGCGGGGAAAGCCGTGCCACACCGAGGGGGTACGGAGGAAGCGCCGTGCGGTTGACCGGGGTGTCGCCGGAGTCCGGCTGGACCGGGCTGTCCGTGCGGACCACGTTGCCCAACCCGAGCACGCGGCCGGGGCTGCGGCTGCCCGGCCGGGTGGTCCTGCGCGCCGGGCCCGACGACGTGCCGGTCCGGCGGCTCCGGCTCGGCCTGGTCAGCCAGGTCGAGCCGGACGACCCGGGCGCGCCGAGGCGGCTCGTCCAGTTCCACCAGGTGACGATCGCGGGCGCGTTCGTGGTGCCGGCCGGGCGGCGGCGGGCGGTCGACTTCGCCGTGCCGCTGCCCTGGGAGACCCCGGTGACGGTCTTCGGCGGGGTGCCGCTGATGAGCCTGCGGACGGGGCTGCGCACGGAGGCGTCCCTCGACGTGGACCTGGAGCAGGGCGCGCTGGTGCCGGTCTTCGTACACCCCCTGCCGACCCAGCAGCACGTCCTCGCCGCGTTGGACGCGCTCGGCTTCAGCATGCGCCAGGCCGGCCTGGTCGACGGCCGGCTGCCCGGGGTGGAGCAGGTGCTCCCGCTGCACCAGCGGCTCGGCTGGTGGGTGGCCCCGCTGTACGCCGGGCCGATCACCGAGCTGGAGGTGGTCTTCGTGGCGAACCCGGCGGGGCTGGAGGTGCTGCTGTGGGCCGACCGGCGGCTCTCCCTCGCCGGCGTCACCCACCAGAGCATCAGCCGGTTCCGGGTCTGGCACGCGGGCGCGGACCGGGTGGACTGGGTCGCGGTGGTCGACGGCTGGCTGCGGCACGCGATCAACCGGCACGCCGCCGCGGCGTCGCACGCCCACTGGTCGGCCCGGATCACCGAGTCGGCGCACGTCAGCCGGCCCCCGGACCAGCCGGTCCGCCCCGGCTACGGCCTCGGCGGCACCGCCGGCGGGGCGGGCATCGGCGGCGGTGGCGGGGGCGGCGACGGCACCTGACGCGCCCTGCCTCTCGTGCCGCCCGCGGCCCGCCGCCGCCCGCCGCGGCCGTGCGCCGCCCGCCGCCGCCCGCCGCGGTAAGAAGGGGACCCTTCTATACCGTATGCGTTAACAAGGGGCCCTTCCTTACACCGAGGCGGTGGCGAGCTTGACGCTGAAGCCGAGGAAGACCGCCGCCACGCCGGTGGTCGCCCCGGCGGCCAGCCGCCGCCGCTGCCGGAACTGCGCCGCCAGGAACGTGCCCGCGAAGATCAGCGCGGTCAGGTACAGCGCGCTGGTGACCTGGGCGATCAGCCCGAGCAGCAGGAACGACAGCGCCGGCCAGGCGTACCCGGGGTCGACGAACTGGATGAAGAACGACACGAAGAACAGGATCGCCTTCGGGTTGAGCAGGCTGATCACCAGCGCCCGCCGGAACGGGCTGCGGAGCTCCGCCGGCTCGGCGGCGTCGATCAGGCGCGGCGTGGCCGGGTCGTTGCGGTCCCGCCAGCGCCGCCACGCGCCGCGCAGCATGGTCAGCCCGACCCACCCGAGGTACGCCGCGCCCGCGTACTTCACCACCAGGAACAGCGGCGGGTACGCCTTGAGCAGCGACGCCACCCCGGCGGCGGAGAGCGTCATCAGCGCCGCGTCGCCGAGGAAGACCCCGCCGGCGGCCCGGTAGCCGGCGCGTACCCCGCGCTTGGCGGCGGTGGAGAGCACGAAGAGCGAGTTGGGGCCGGGGAGCAGCACGATCGCCACGGTCCCCAGCACGTACGTCCAGATGTCGGTGATGCCCAGCACGCCCGACATCATCGCGCCGGCACCGGGCCGGGGCGAAGCCGTTCCCGCAGCCTGGCCTGTGCGTTCGGCCACTCCTCGTCGGTCAGCGAATACTGCACGGTGTCCCGCCAGGTGCCGTCGGGGCGCAGCCGGTGCCGGCGCAGCACCCCCTCGCGGGTGGCGCCGAGCCGCTCGATGGCCCGCTGGGAGCGCTCGTTGCGGATGTCGGTGTGCCAGACCACCCGCACCGCGCCCAGCTCCTCGAAGGCGCGGGTGAGCAGCAGCAGCTTCGCCTCCGTGTTGACGCCGGTGCGCCACCAGGGCCGGCCCAGGTAGGTGTAGCCGATGGCGACCGCCCGACGGTCGGGGTCGACCTCGTAGTACGACGTGCTGCCGACGACCGCCCCGGTGACGGCGCAGCGCTGCACCCACGGCACCCGCTCGCCGCGGTGGTGGGCGTCGAGGGCGGCCCGGATCGTCTCGGCCGTGCCGGCCGGGTCGGCGGGGCGGTGGCTGCCCAGGTGCTGCCACACCTGCGGGTCGGCGGTGGCGGCGTGCAGCTCGTCGGCGTGCGCGAGGTCCAGCGGTTCGAGGACGACGTGCGCGCCCCGCAGCACGGCGGGCTCCAGCCAGGGCGAGCGGTCCGGCCGCAGGTACGCCGGCAGCGGCGCGGTCACGCCCGTGTCGGGCTCGGGCCGCCCGGCGGTCAGCCGCAGCGGCAGCACCCCGGCCCAGTGCGGCAGGTCGTGGTCGCCGGGTTCGTCGCGCACACCGCCGGCGCGGGCGCGGACGGAGACCTCGCGCAGCGGCAGCGCCAGCACGGCGGTCTCGGCGAGTTCGCGGCGGCTGGGCGGGCGGCTGTCGGCGCTGCGCCCGGCGGCGGCCTTCTCCACCAGGGCGGTCAGCACGGCCGACTTCTCCCCGGCGTCGGTGACCAGGTGCGCGGTGCCGTGCGCGACCACCGACCGGTAGTTGGCGCTGTGGTGGAACTGGGAGCGGCCGTAGATCAGCCCGTCGAGCAGGGTGACCGCCACGCAGACGGGCAGGCCGTCGCCCCGGGCGGCGAGCAGCGGCCGGCTGCCGGTGGAGCCGTGCAGGTAGAGCGTGTCGCCGACGCGGACGTGCAGGGTGGGCAGCACCCGGGGCTCGCCGTCGACGGTGAACGCGAGCGCGCAGTGGTACGCCTCGTCGAGCACGGCGTGCGCGGCGGCCCGGTCGTAGCTCATCCGGTCGCGGCTGCGGGTGGCGGTGGTCCGGGGGGTGGGTGGGTACATGCGAGGACCCGCTTTCGTGCTAGTACAATCCTCGAATTGTGTCAGCACGATATCAGGTCACCGGCGGGACGGCCGCCGAGATCTCCGCCAGCATCGAGTCGGGCGTCCGCGCCGGCGACCTGCCGGCCGGGGCCGCCCTGCCCCCGGTGCGGGCCCTCGCCGCCGAGCTGGGCGTCAGCCCGGCCACGGTGGCCCGCGCCTACCAGGACCTGCGGCAGCGCGGCCTGCTCGCCACCGCCGGCCGGCACGGCACCCGGGTCCGCCCCCGCCCGCCGGTCGCCACCCGCCGCGCGCTGCGCCCGAGCACCGCGCCCGGCGTCCGCGACCTGTCCCTCGGCGAGCCCGACACCCGGCTGCTCCCGCCGCTCGGTCCGCACCTGGCCGCCCTCGCCGCCGAGTTCGGCACCCCCACCGGGTACGCGTCGGCCGGCGTCCTGCCCGAGCTGGCCGACGCGGCCCGGGAGCGGCTCGCCGCCGACGGGGTGCCGGCCGACGACGTCACGGTCACCGGCGGTGCGCTCGACGGCATCGAGCGGCTGCTCGCCGCCCACCTGCGCCCCGGCGACGCGGTCGCCGTCGAGGACCCGGGATGGGCCAACCTCCTCGACCTCGTCGCCGCCCTCGGGCTGCGCCCGATCGGGGTGCCCGTGGACGACGAGGGCCCGGTCGAGGCCGGGGTACGCGCCGCGCTGGCCGCCGGGGCCCGCGCCCTGGTGGTGACCAGCCGGGCGCAGAACCCGACCGGGGCGGCCGTCTCCGCCGACCGGGCCGCCGCGCTGCGCGCCCTCCTCGCCGGCCGCGAGGACCTGCTGCTGATCGAGGACGACCACGCCGCCGAGCTGGCCCGCGTACCGCTGCACCCGCTCGCCGGGGTGACCGGCGCGTGGGCCTTCGTCCGGTCGGTGAGTAAGCCCTACGGGCCCGACCTGCGGCTGGCCGTGCTGGCCGGTGACGAGGCCACCGTGGCCCGGGTCGCCGGCCGGGCCCGCGTCGGCGCCGGCTGGGTCTCCACCGTGCTGCAACGCCTCGTGCTCGCCCTGTGGCGCGACCCGGGCACGGCCGCCCTGGTCGACCGGGCCGGCGTCGACTACGAGCGCCGCCGCGGCGACCTGCTCGCCGCGCTGGCCGCGCGGGGGCTGGTTGGGCACGGCCGCACCGGCATCAACGTCTGGCTCCCGGTGCCCGACGAGACCAGCGCCGTCACCGCCCTGCGCGACGCCGGCTGGGCGGTGGCCCCGGGCGCGCTGTTCCGCATCGCCGCCGCCCCCGGCGTGCGCGTCACGGTCAGCCAGCTGGACCCCGCCGACCTCCCACCCCTAGCGAACGCCCTGGCCGCCGCCGTCACCCCCCATCCCCCACCCCCCTTCACGGCCTGACAGGCCGTCCCCGGGTGGGCGCGCCGGGTGGGGGTGCCCGCGTGGGCGGGGCGGCGGGGGGTAGAAAGATCGGCATGACGGACAAGACCGACACCGCCCCCGGTGCGCAGCAGTTCATCCCTCCACAGGCCGACACCCTCGACGCGCTGCGCGCCGCCGCGGGCGGCTGTCGGGGCTGCGAGCTGCACCGGGACGCCACCCAGACGGTCTTCGGCCGCGGCGGCGCCGACGCCCGGGTGGTGCTGGTCGGCGAGCAGCCCGGCGACATGGAGGACCAGAAGGGGCTGCCGTTCGTCGGGCCGGCCGGCCGGCTGCTGCGCCGGGCGGTCGACGACGCCGGGCTCGACCCGACGGGGCTCTACCTCACCAACGCCGTGAAGCACTTCCGCTTCGAGCTGCGCGGCCGGCGGCGCATCCACCAGACCCCGGACCGGGTGCACGTCACCGCGTGCCGCCCCTGGCTGGTGGCCGAGTTCGCCCGGCTGCGCCCGGAGCTCGTCGTCGTGCTCGGCGCGACCGCCGCCAAGGCGCTGCTCGGCCCGTCGTTCCGGGTCACCCGGCAGCGCGGCACGCTGATGCCCTGGCCGGCGTCGGCCGAGCGGCCGGAGGACTTCGCCCGGGTGCCGGTCGACTCGGCGGGCGGGGTCGCCGACGCCCCGGCGGCCCGGCTCCTGGCCACCATCCACCCGTCGGCGGTGCTGCGCGCCGACGACCAGGACACCGCGTACGCCGGGCTGGTCGCCGACCTGACGGTCGCCGCCCGGGCCCTCGCGGCCTGACCCGCCGCCGACCGGTCCGCCGCCGACCGCCCCCGGCCCTGGCCGCCGCCCCGTCGGCGGGCTGGTCCGCCGCCGACCATGGACGGTTGTGGTTCCGGCGGGACCGCAACTGTCCAAGGTCCGGGTGCGTGCGTGAGGATGGGCGGGCCGCACCCCCCGCCGTCACCGAGGAGCCGCCGATGGCCACCGACCTCACCGCGCCGGCACCGAGCCGCGCCGACGTCGCGCCGATCCAGCGCCGCACGCTGCGGCTGCTCGTCGTGACCCAGATCATCGGCGGCATCGGGGTCACCATCGGCATCTCGGTCGGCGCGCTGCTCGCGGCCCGGGTCGCCGGCACGGCGATCGCCGGCCTGGCGCAGAGCGCGGCGGTGGTCGGCGGCGCGTTGCTCGCCGTCCCGGTCACCCGGATCATGACCGGGCACGGCCGCCGGCCGGGGCTGGTCACCGCGTACCTGGTCGGGGCGGTGGGGGGCGTGCTGGTGGTGCTCGCCGCGGCGACCCGCCAGGTGCCGCTGCTCTTCCTCGGCATGCTGCTGTTCGGCGGGGGCTCGGCGGCCAACCTCCAGGCCCGCTACACGGCCGTGGACCTCGCCGAGCCGGCCCGCCGGGGCCGCCAGCTCTCCCTGGTCGTCTGGGCCACCACGATCGGTGCGGTGGCCGCGCCGAACTTCGCCGCGCTGGCCGACCGCACCACCCGGGGGTGGGGGCTGCCGTCGCTGGCCGGCCCGTTCGCGTTCAGCGCGGTGGCGTTCGCCCTGACCGCCGGCGTACTGCTGGTACTGTTGCGGCCCGACCCGCTGCTCACCGCGCGCCGGCTGGCGGACGTCGAGGCCGCTCCCGACACCGCCGCTCCCGACGCCGCCGCTCCCGGCAAGGCCGCCGGGCCGGCGGCGACCGGGCGGCGCGGCGCGGGCATGCGGGTCGCCTGGCGGGTGGTCCGCGAGCGGCCGGCGGCCCGGCTGGGCATCGCCGCCGTCGCGGTCGGCCACCTCGTGATGGTCGCGGTGATGTCGATGACCCCGGTACGCCTCGGCGAGTACCACGACGACTCCGCCGTGCTCGGGGTGGTCGGGGTGGTGCTCAGCCTGCACATCGCCGGCATGTACGCGTTCTCCCCGGTGGTCGGCTGGCTTACCGACCGGCTCGGCCGGCGGCCGGTGATCCTCGGCGGCCTGGCCGTGCTGCTGGTCGCCTGCGCGGTGGCGGGCGCCTCCGGGCACCACACGCCCGGCCTCTCGGTCGGCCTGGTCCTGCTCGGGCTCGGCTGGTCCGGGACCATGGTGGCCGGCTCCACCCTGCTGTCGGAGTCGGTGCCCGCCGACGTGCGGCCCAGCGTGCAGGGCCTCTCCGACCTGACGATGGGCCTGGCGGGGGCCGCCGCCGGCGCGCTGAGCGGGTTCGTCATGCAGGTCGCCGGGTATCCGACGCTGACCCTGCTGGCCGCGATCGCGACGGTGCCGCTGCTGGCGCTAGCGTTGCGTGCGGTGCCCGGGCGGGCGCCGGACGAGGAGGAGTGACCGTGCGGCTGACCGACTTCTGGGCCCGGCTGGAGGAGGCGTTCGGCCCGGGGTACGCGGGCAGCATCGCCTCGGACCAGGTGCTGTCCCAGCTCGGCGGGCGGACCATCGAGCAGGCGCTCCGCTCGGGTGAGCAGACCCACGTCGTGTGGCGGGCGGTGGTCGCCGCGTACCCCGACCGGGTGCCCGCGCGACTACGCTGAGCAGCCTTTTCCTTCCTCCCGCGTGTCGCTTGTCGAGTCGTACACCTGTTCGGCTATTGTCCACAGCGGGGTGCTCGTCCACAGCTCGCGGCCCGTCGGCTGGTTTTCTGTCGGACCCAGCGCCTAGCGTGTCCGCGTGACGCGAAGCTCAGGAAAGACGCCGGCGAAGGCAGGGGTGGCAACGATGGCGGCAGGTCCTGACCGGGAGAAGGCGCTCGACCTTGCTCTCGCTCAGATCGACAAGCAGTTCGGCAAGGGTTCGGTGATGCGCCTGGGGGAGCGCCCTGTCGTGCAGACCTCGGTCATCCCGACCGGGTCCATCGCCCTCGACGTGGCCCTCGGCGTGGGGGGCCTGCCCCGCGGCCGGGTGGTCGAGATCTACGGCCCGGAATCCAGCGGTAAGACGACGGTGGCCCTGCACGCGGTGGCCAACGCCCAGCGGGCCGGCGGCATCGCCGCGTTCGTCGACGCCGAGCACGCGCTCGACCCGGAATACGCGAAGGCCCTCGGCGTCGACACCGACGCCCTGCTGGTCTCGCAGCCCGACACCGGCGAGCAGGCGCTGGAGATCGCGGACATGCTGGTCCGCTCCGGCGCGATCGACATCATCGTGATCGACTCGGTGGCGGCCCTGGTGCCGCGCGCCGAGATCGAGGGCGAGATGGGCGACAGCCACGTGGGCCTCCAGGCCCGGCTGATGAGCCAGGCGCTGCGGAAGATCACCGGTGTGCTCAACAACACCGGCACCACGGCGATCTTCATCAACCAGCTCCGCGAGAAGATCGGGGTCATGTTCGGCTCGCCCGAGACCACCACCGGTGGCCGGGCGCTGAAGTTCTACGCCTCGGTCCGGCTCGACGTGCGTCGCATCGAGAGCCTGAAGGACGGCACCGACGTGGTCGGCAACCGCACCCGGGTCAAGGTGGTGAAGAACAAGGTCGCCGCGCCGTTCAAGCAGGCCGAGTTCGACATCATGTACGGCAAGGGCATCTCCCGCGAGGGCTCGCTCATCGACGTGGGCGTGGAGCAGGCGATCATCCGCAAGTCCGGCGCCTGGTACACCTACGACGGCGACCAGCTCGGCCAGGGCAAGGAGAAGGCCCGCGAGTTCCTCCGCGAGAACCCGGACGTGGCGGCCGAGATCGAGAAGAAGATCCTGGAGAAGCTCGGCGTCGGGGTCGGCGCGGGCGACGCCGCCGGTGGCCCGGAGCTGCCGCCGGTCGACTTCTGACCGGCCGCTGACCAGTGACAGGACGACGCGCCCGCACGGGGCGGGGCTGGGATGCCAGCCCGCCCCGCGCGGGTGACGCCGACGGCCCGCCCCGTCCCCGACGTGGCCGGCGTGCCCCCACCGACGGGGCGATCCCCCCGGAGGTCGGCGCGGACGCCCCGCACGACACCGAGGCGCCGCCACGTGACGAGGCGGAGCTGGCCCGGGAGGTCTGCCTGCGCCAGCTCGCCGTGCGCCCGCGTACCCGGGCCGAGCTGGCCGCCGCGCTGGCCAAGCGGGGGATCTCCGAGGAGGTGTCCGCCGGGGTGCTCGACCGCTACGACGAGGTCGGCATCATCGACGACGCCGCGTTCGCCCGCGCCTGGGTGTCCAGCCGGCACGCCGGCCGGGGGCTGGCCCGCCGGGCCCTGGCCAACGAGCTGCGGCGGCGGGGCGTGGACGGCGAGGTGGCCAGCGAGGCCCTCGGCGTGCTGGACGAGGAGACCGAGGCCGAGACGGCCCGGGCGCTGGTCGACCGGAAGCTGCGCACGGCCCGGGGGGAGCCGGACGCCGTCTTCCGCCGCCTCGTCGGCATGCTCGCCCGCAAGGGCTACCCGCCGGGCGTGGCGATCCGGGCCGTGAAGGACGCGCTCGCCGCGCAGAGCGCCGAGGCGGCCGAGTTCGCCGACGGCATCGACGCCGACGCGCTCGCCGACGCGGAGGGCGAGCTCACCCCGGACTCCCGCCCGCTCGACTGAGCGGGCCCGTCGAGGCGCGCCTGGCCGGCGTCGGGCCGCAGTCCGGCCCGGCTGGGCGCGCGCCGGGGCGGCCCCGGCCGAGCGGCGTCGGCGATTCCCGCTGAGCGGGACGGGTCCGGTCTCCTTTGTCCGGTCGTGTCCGGCGCGGTATCAGCGGTTAGTGACTCGTCAACTTCTCTCCGTTCGGGGGGTTTGATCATGAGTCCTTGACCAGACGGCACCCGGAGACCTAGCCTCGCCATACAGGCTCACATTGCCCGACCAAGCGCAAGCAAAGCGCACAACATAGATCGCGTAACAGAACAGCATCACTTTGGCCGGCTCGCCGGCCTGCGGTGTCAGCTCCGGACAGGCCGGTCCGGGGTCGGCACGACAACTGCACCCGGCCGTCGGCGATGCCCCGTGGGCACCGCCGGCGGAAAGCTATCCACGGCCAGTCGCTCAGGTCGGGCGTCTCAGAGCCGCAGCGCACGTGCCCACCCGGCACGCTCACTGCGGTGCCGACGTTCAGGGGAGGCGGCCATGGCGGGGCGGCAGAGGTCCACGGGTGGTCCCGGCAGGGCGGCGGTCGGCGACGGCGCACGCCGCAGTGCGCGGGCGGCAGACGACAGTGGTCCGCAGGCGTCGGCCGGCAGGCGGGTTGCGGCCGGCGACAGCGGCAGGCCGGCGGCGGCCGGCAACGGCGCACGGGCGGCGGCGCGGTGCCGGTCCGGCGCGGAGACGCGGCCGTGAACGCCTTCGACGCCGTCCTCCTCGGGGTGGTGCTCGTCCTCGTCCTGGTCGTGGTCGGCGCGGTGCTGGTGGGCGTGCGGACGATGCGCCGGCTCAGCGCGGCGCCCCGCCCGGAGGACCCGGCCTACATCGCCGAGAAGGACCGCCAGGAGCAGTCGCTGGCCGCCCTGCGCACCGCCGCCGACGAGGTGAACAGCACCATCGACGTGGCCAAGTCAGCCGCGTCGGCGGCGCGCGCCGAGGCCGCCGCCGCGAAGGCCGAGGCGAAGGCGGCCCGGGCCGAGGCCCGTCGGGTGCTCGACGACGCCCGCGCGGAGGCCGACACCGTCCTGGAGCGGGCCCACAAGCAGGCCGAGGCCGACGCCGAGCAGCTGCGCACGGCGGCCCGCCGCAGCGGGGAACGCGAGGTCGCGGTGCTCGCCGCGACCACCCGGGAGCAGGCCGCCGAGGTGGAGCGGCGGGCCGCCCGGATGGACGAGCGGGAGCGGCTGCACACCGAGGAGGTGGAGCGGCTGGCCGACCGGGAGCGGCAGCTCACCGCCGCCAGCGCCGCGCTCGCCGCCCGCGAGTCCGCGCTGGCCGAGCGCGAGCAGGCCGTCGCCGAGGCCGAGGAGCAGCGCCGCCGCGAGTTGGAGCGCGTCGCCGGGCTGACCGCCGACGCCGCCCGCGCCGAGCTGATCGAGGTGATCGAGACCCAGGCGAAGCGGGAGGCCGCGCTGCTGGTGCGGGACATCGAGTCCGACGCCCGCAACACCGCCGAGCAGCGCGCCCGGCACATCGTGGTGGACGCCATCCAGCGGGTGGCCAGCGAGCAGACCGCGGAGAGCGTGGTCAGCGTCCTGCACCTGCCCGGTGACGAGATGAAGGGGCGGATCATCGGCCGGGAGGGGCGCAACATCCGCGCCTTCGAGTCGGTCACCGGGGTCAACCTGATCATCGACGACACCCCGGAGGCCGTGCTGCTGTCCTGCTTCGACCCGGTCCGCCGCGAGGTCGGCCGGTTGACGCTGGAGAAGCTCGTGCTCGACGGCCGGATCCACCCGCACCGGATCGAGGAGGTCTACGACCTGGCCCGGCAGGAGGTGGAGCAGCTCTGCCACCGGGCCGCCGAGGACGCCCTCGTCGAGGTCGGCATCACCGAGATCCACCCCGAGCTGGTGAGCCTGCTCGGGCGGCTGCGCTACCGCACCTCCTACGGGCAGAACGTGCTCAAGCACCTCGTGGAGACCGCGCACATCGCCGGGATCATGGCCGCCGAACTGCGGCTGGACGTGCCGACCATCAAGCGGTCGGCGTTCCTGCACGACATCGGCAAGGCGCTCACCCACGAGGTCGAGGGCAGCCACGCCATCATCGGCGCTGACCTGGCCCGCAAGTACGGCGAGAGCGAGGACGTCGTCCACGCGATCGAGGCGCACCACAACGAGGTGCCGCCGCAGACCATCGAGGCCGTGCTCACCCAGGCGTCCGACGCCTGCTCCGGCGGGCGGCCGGGGGCGCGGCGGGAGAGCCTTGAGGCGTACGTCAAGCGGCTGGAGCGGATCGAGGAGATCGCGGCCGGGAAGCTCGGCGTGGAGAAGGTCTTCGCCATGCAGGCGGGCCGGGAGATCCGGGTGATGGTCAAGCCCGACGACGTCGACGACATCGGCGCGGCGGTCCTGGCCCGGGACGTGGCCAAGCAGATCGAGGAGGAGCTGACCTACCCGGGGCAGATCCGGGTGACTGTGGTCCGCGAGTCCCGGGTCACCGAGATCGCCCGCTGACAGCCACTCCCAACACTCGCCACCGCGCCGGAATGCTGAGGCGGTGTCCCAGCGCTGGGACACCGCCACACCGGCGAAACGGGGTGAATCAGGGTGGGGTCAGACCATGCGGGCGGCGTCCTCGCCGGCGTCCTGGGCTGGTAGCACCTTCGCGGCTGTGCGCGGCATCCGCCCCAGCCGCTTCTGTAGCCACCACGCGAAGATCGACAGCAGCCCGCAGATGGCGATGTAGATCACCGCGACGATCAGGTACGTCGGCACGTAGGGCAGCCCGAACGCCAGCCGGCCGCCGATCTGCTTGCCGACGAAGAGCAGCTCCGGGTAGGTGATGATGAACCCGAGCGCGGTGTCCTTGAGCAGCACGACGAGCTGGCTGACGATCGCCGGCAGCATCGACCGGAACGCCTGCGGCAGCAGGATCAGCCGCAGCACCTGGTTCTTGCGCAGGCCGATCGCGTACGCGCCCTCGGTCTGGCCGTACGGCACGGCGTTGATGCCGGCCCGGAAGATCTCCGCCAGCACCGAGCCGTTGTAGAGCATGAGGCCGATGACCAGCGCCCACAGCTTGTCGATCGACCAGCCGTACTGCAACGGCACGTAGTACCCGAAGAAGATCAGGATCAGCAGTGGGACGGCACGGAACAGCTCGACCACGAAGCTGGCCGGGGCCCGCAGCACCCACTTGTCGCTGAGCCGGGCGCTGGCGAAGACCGCGCCGAACAGCAGGGCCAGCACGGCGGCGATGCCGGCGGCCTTGAGGGTGGCCCACAGCCCGGCGAGGAGCTCGCGCTGCACGGCAGCATATTCGAACTGCTCCCACTTGCGGGCCTCGAACTGGCCCGTCTCGTAGAACTTCCAGCCGACGAAGGCGAGCAGCGCGACGATGCCGGCGATCGAGACGACGCCGAGGATCGCGTTGCGTCGACGGGCCTTAGGGCCGGGCAGGTCGTAGAGAACCGAGGCCTGACTCACCGGGCGACCCTCCACTTGCGCTCGAGAAACCGCTGGAGCGCCACCAGCGGCAGGATCAGGATGAGGAAGCCGATGGTGATCCAGAGCAGCACGGCGAACTGGGGCTCGCCGCGCTCGGCCATGTAGGCCGGGATCGCGCCCGCCTCCAGCACCGAGAAGCCGGCGGCGATCGTGGTGTTCTTCAGCATCGCGATGAACACGCTCATCATCGGCGGCACCATCGCCCGCAGCGCCTGCGGCAGCACGATCAGGGTCAGCACCTGGGCGAAGGTCATGCCCAGCGCGCGGGCGGCCTCGGCCTGCCCGGTGCCGACCGTGTTGACGCCGGAGCGGATCACCTCGCAGACGAACGCCGCGGTGTAGACGGTCAGCGCGATGCAGGCGCTGGGAAAGTAGTCGATGTTCACGTCCAGCTTCGGCACGGCGAAGACCAGGAACGCGAAGACCAGGGTCAACGGGGTGTTGCGGACGATGTTGACGTACGTCGCGCCGAAGGCCCGTAGCGCCGGCACGGGGGAGACCCGCATCGCGCCGAGGAGGGTGCCGAGGACGAGGCTGCCGACCGCGGCGATCAGGAACAGCTGAACGGTGTTGGTGAACCCTTCCCGGTACAGGGTCCAGTTGTCCGTCAGGACACGGAGGAACTCGCCCATGCCTCGCTCTCAGTCCTCGGGCGGGTGCCGGGCGGGAGAACCCCCGCCCGGCACCACGTCACGTGGTGAACCGACGGTCAGTAGCGCTCGAGCGCCGGCGGGCTGCCCGCCGAACCCGACTTGCCCAGCGTGCCGTCGTAGATCTTCTGCCAGGTGCCGTCCTTGGCCGCGGCCTCGATCTGGTCGTTGACGTAGTCGCGCAGGGCCTTGTCGTCCTTGGGCAGGCCGATGCCGTACTTCTCGGTGCTGAACGGCTGGCCGACGACCTTGAGCTCGTCGGGGTTCTGCGCGGCGTAGCCCTTGAGGATGGCGTCGTCGGTGGTGACGGCGTCGACCTTCTTGTCGAGCAGCTGCGACACGCACTCGGAGTAGGTCTTGAACTCGACGATGTTCTCCGGCTCGGTCAGGCCCTCGTCGCGGACCTTCTGGATCGGGGTGGAGCCGGTGGCCGAGCAGACCTTCTTGCCCTTGAGGGTGTCCTTGCCGGTGATCGCCGTCTCGTCCTTGCGGACCAGCAGGTCCTGGCCGGCGACGAAGTACGGGCCGGCGAAGGAGATGTCGTTCTTGCGCTTGTCGGTGATCGAGTAGGTGCCGACGTAGTAGTCGATCTCACCGCCCTTGATCGCCGTCTCCCGGTTGGCCGACGCGATCTCCTTGTACTCGATCTTCGCCGGGTCCACGCCGAGGGTGCTGGCGACGTACTGGGCGATCTCGATGTCGAAGCCGCACCGCTTGCCCTGGGCGTCCTTGTAGCCGAGGTTCGGCTGGTCGAACTTGACGCCCACGGTGACCGTGCCGGCAGACTTGATCTTTTCGAACGTCGGGCTGCCCGCGACGTTGGCGTCCGCCTTCGGGGTGAAGGTCGCGCCCGAGGTCGTGCAGGCGTCACCCTGGGCGCCACCGGAGGCGTTGCCGCCGCTGCTCGGTGCCGGGGTGCCCTCCTTGCCGCAGGCCGCAGCCGACAGGGCGAGTGAGGCCATCATGGCGACCGCCGCCACGCGCTTCATACGCATACTTCTCTCCTTCTTCGACGGAGCCCGCCGGGGGACGACGCGCTCCACGGACGGACGCCTAGTGCGTCAGGATCTTCGACAGGAAGTCCTTGGCGCGCTCGCTGCGCGGGTTGGCGAAGAACTCGGCCGGGGGAGCGTCCTCGACGAGTTGGCCGTCGGCCATGAAGATGACCCGGTTGGCCGCGTGCCGGGCGAAGCCCATCTCGTGGGTGACCACGACCATGGTCATGCCGTCGCGGGCCAGGGAGGTCATCACCTCCAGCACCTCGCCGACCATCTCCGGGTCGAGCGCGCTGGTCGGCTCGTCGAAGAGCATCGCCTTGGGCTGCATCGCCAGCGCGCGGGCGATCGCGGCCCGCTGCTGCTGGCCGCCGGAGAGCTGGGCGGGATACTTGTCGGCCTGGTTGGCGATGCCGACCCGGTCCAGCAGGGCCAGCCCGCGCTCGCGCGCGGCGGCCGGCTTCTCCTTGCGGACCTTGACGGGGCCGAGCGTGACGTTCTCCAGGATCGTCTTGTGCGCGAAGAGGTTGAACGACTGGAACACCATGCCGACCTCGCTGCGCAGCCGGGCCAGCGCCCTGCCCTCGGCGGGCAGCGGGGTGCCGTCGAAGGTGATCGTGCCGGAGCTGATCGGCTCCAGCCGGTTGATCGCCCGGCACAGCGTCGACTTGCCCGAGCCCGACGGGCCGATCACGACGACGACCTCGCCCCGGCCGACCGAGAGCGAGACGTCCTGCAGCACGTGCAGCGGCCCGAAGTGCTTGTTGACCCCGTCCAGCACGATGAGCGGTTCGCCCGTCGTCACGTCGTCCACCGTCCCTGTCGTCACGTACGTCCGAGTCGGATGACCCCCGGTCCGGCCACTGTAGGCGGGTCGACATGGCGGATCGCCACTCATCTGGTCACGGTGCGGTAACACCGGTAACGATCCGCACCGGGAGTCAGGTATCCGTCCCCGACCGGCCCGTCCGGGTGGCGGCGGGGCCGGCTGGAAGCGATCATGAGGGGATGACCGAGCCGGTGCGACTGACCGACTACGCCCGTGGCGGCGGCTGCGCGTGCAAGATCCCGCCCGGCGAGCTGGAGGCGATGGTCGCCGGCCTCGGCCCGTCCGCCGGCGCGGCCGAGCTGCTGGTCGGCCTGGAGAACGGCGACGACGCCGCGGTGGTCCGCCTCGACGAGCGCACCGGCCTGGTCAGCACCGCCGACTTCTTCACCCCGGTCGTCGACGACGCCTACGACTGGGGCCGCATCGCCGCCGCCAACGCGCTCTCCGACGTGTACGCCATGGGCGGCACCCCGCTCGTCGCGCTCAACCTGCTCTGCTGGCCCCGCGAGCGGCTGCCGCTGGAGCTGGCCCGGGAGGTGCTGCGCGGCGGTCAGGACGTGGCCCGGGAGGCCGGCTGCCACCTGGCCGGCGGGCACAGCGTCGACGACGACGGCCCGAAGTACGGGCTGGCGGTCACCGGCGTGGTCCGGCCCGACGAGCTGATCACCCTCGACGCCGGGCGGGCCGGGCTGCCGCTGTCGCTGACCAAGCCGCTCGGCGTCGGGGTGCTCAACACCCGGCACAAGGCCACCGGCGAGCGGTTCGCCGAGGCGGTCGCCTCGATGGCGGCGCTGAACCGGGACGCCGCGCGGGCGGCGGTCGCCGCCGGCGTCCGGTGCGGCACCGACGTGACCGGGTTCGGGCTGCTCGGGCACGCCTCCAAGCTGGCCCGGGCGAGCCGGCTCACGGTGGCGATCGACGCGGCCCGGGTGCCCTACCTGCCGGGCGCGCGGGAGGCGCTGCGCGACGGGTACGTCAGCGGCGGCACCCGGCGCAACCTGGACTGGGTGACGCCCTGGACCGACTTCGGCGGCGTCGACGAGGCGGAGCGGCTGCTGCTGGCCGACGCGCAGACCTCGGGCGGGCTGCTGGTCGCCGGGGAGCTGCCGGGGGCCCCGGTGGTCGGGGAGCTGCTGCCGCGTGGCGAGCACCTGCTGGTCGTGCGCTGATCTCGGCTCGCCCGCGCGGCCTGCGGGCTTTCCGGCCTGCGCACCATAGCCGATAAACTGTCGTCTTTCCGCCACTGTCCGCGACCGCGGCGTAGGAAATTTTGCCCGGAATGGTCACAGACCGGTAACTTGCCCCCGGCTGCGGTCAAATGCCCCCCACCATCGTCAGTAAGGCCCGATCCGGAGGCTGGTGGGACGAACGCAGCGAGGAGGCGGCGTGACCGAGCTGTGGAACTGGAGAATCGACGGGGCACCCCCGGTGGAGGTGTACCCGGCGTTGGCCGAGGCCCTGGGGCGGGTGGTGATGCCGCTCGCGGTGGCCGACCCGGCCCGGCTGCCGACGTACGCGGTGATCTGCGACGTCTGGGAGGCGCCGGGGGTGTTCGGCACCATGGTGGACTGCTACGGGGTGCCCGAGAGCCTGACGGAGCTGCCCTGCGTCGCCGCGCTGGCCCGGCTGCTCGGCCGCAACTGCGTGCTGCGCGACGACACCCTCGACGCCGGCCGGCACCTGCTGGTCGCGCCGGACGGCACGATCCGGCCGGTGCACTTCGACGTGCGGGAGACCGACGACGGCGAGGTGCTCAGCGGCCAGCGGCTGTGCACCGTGGCCCACCCCGGCTGCCGGGGCTGGTCGCGCTGCCACCGGTCGAGGTGGGCCCCGGACTCGGTCTTCCCGGCCCTCGCCGCGGCCTGACCGCCCGGGGCCGGCCGCCCGGAGCCCCGGGCGCTGCCCCGGCGGCCCCGGCCCGGTCCGGCTCGGCCCCTGTGCGGTTCGGCCCCGGCCCAGCCCCGGCCCGGTCCCGTGGCTCGCCCGGCCCGGCCCGGTCCGGCCCCGGTGGCCCGGGCACGGCGCTTGCCGGCCCGGGACCGCGGCAGCCCCGGCTCAGCCCTCGGCGGCCGGGCGCTGCGGGGTGCCGCCGCGCACCACGAGCTGGTCCAGCAGCGTCGCGGTGGCCTCGGCGACGGCGGCCACGGCCGCGTCGAACGCCGCCGCGTTGTGCGCGGCCGGCGCGCGGAACCCGGAGATCTTCCGGACGTACTGCAACGCCGCCGCCTCGATGTCGGCCCGGCTCACCTCCGGCACGTACGGCTCACGCAGGGTCTTGATGCTGCGGCACACGGCTCCTCCTCGTTCGGGTTCTGTCGGCTCGTGCGGATACGCTGTGCGGGTCATGACTACCGCAGCCGCGGGCAGCCCGCGCACCTACCAGGTGCGCACGTACGGCTGCCAGATGAACGTGCACGACTCCGAGCGCATTTCCGGCCTGCTGGAACAGGCGGGTTACGTGCGCGCCGTCGAGGCCGACGGCGAGCCCGACGTGGTGGTGTTCAACACCTGCGCCGTCCGGGAGAACGCCGACAACCGGCTCTACGGCAACCTGGGTCACCTGCGCCCCGTGAAGGACAAGCACCCCGGGATGCAGATCGCCGTCGGTGGCTGCCTCGCCCAGAAGGACCGCGGCGACATCGTCCGCAAGGCGCCCTGGGTGGACGTGGTGTTCGGCACGCACAACATCGGGTCGCTGCCGGCGCTGCTGGAGCGGGCCCGGCACAACGCCGCCGCCGAGGTGGAGATCCTGGAGTCGCTCGACGTCTTCCCGTCGACGCTGCCGACCCGGCGCGAGTCGACGTACGCCGGCTGGGTGTCGATCTCGGTCGGCTGCAACAACACCTGCACGTTCTGCATCGTGCCGTCCCTGCGCGGCAAGGAGAAGGACCGCCGCCCGGGCGACGTCCTCGCCGAGGTCCGCGCCCTGGTCGACTCGGGCGTGCTGGAGGTGACGCTGCTCGGGCAGAACGTCAACTCCTACGGCGTCGAGTTCGGCGACCGCTACGCGTTCGGCAAGCTGCTGCGCGCCTGCGGCGAGATCGACGGGCTGGAGCGGGTCCGGTTCACCAGCCCGCACCCGAAGGACTTCACCGACGACGTGATCGCCGCGATGGCCGAGACCCCGAACGTCTGCCACTCGCTGCACATGCCGTTGCAGTCCGGCTCCGACGACGTGCTGAAGGCGATGCGCCGGTCCTACCGGTCGGAGAAGTACCTGGGGATCATCGAGCGGGTCCGGGCGGCGATGCCCGACGCGGCGATCACCACCGACATCATCGTCGGCTTCCCCGGCGAGACCGAGGCCGACTTCCAGCGCACCCTGGACGTGGTCCGCGAGGCCCGGTTCGCCTCGGCGTTCACGTTCCAGTATTCCAAGCGCCCCGGCACGCCGGCCGCGACGATGCCCGACCAGCTGCCCAAGCAGGTGGTGCAGGAGCGCTACGAGCGGCTGATCGCGACGGTGGAGGAGATCACCTGGGCGGAGAACCGCAAGCTGGTGGGGCAGCCCGTCGAGGTGCTGGTCGCCGTCGGCGAGGGGCGCAAGGACGAGCGCACGGGCCGGATGTCGGGCCGGGCCCGCGACGGCCGCCTGGTCCACTTCGCGACTGGCGGGCACGGCGCGACGGGCGCGAACGGCGGGCACGGCGCGACGGGCGTGAACGGCCAGCACGGCGAGGCCGGGTCGCTCGCCGGCCGGATCCGCCCTGGCGACATCGTGCACACCACGGTCACCTACGCCGCCCCGCACCACCTCAACGCCGACGGGGCGCCGCTGGCGCACCGGCGCACCCGGGCCGGCGACGCCGCCGAGGCCGGCCGCGCCCCGCGTACCCCCGGGGTGTTGCTCGGGCTGCCCACGGTCGGCGCGCCGGCCGCGACGCCCGCGCCGGCGACCGGCTGCGCGGCGCACTGACGCGATCGGGGCCCGCCGCGCCGGCGGGCCCCGACCAGGTCGCGCGGGGTCAGACCGAGATCCGACCCGCGCCCGCGCCGCCCGTCACGATCGACTTGACGCTGCTCGCGCTGTCGAGGGTGTACGAGTACGGGATGCTCTTCACGCTGCCGCCGGCCTGGCCGCTGCCGGAGCTGACGAAGTAGTTGTTCCGGGCGACCAGGGTGCCGGGCCCGGAGCTGCCCTCGCCGAGGTGGAACGGGTCGCTGACGCTCTCGAAGTAGTTGCCCTCGACGAGCACGCCGGCGCTCATGGTGGAGGCCACGCCGTAGCCGCTGTTGCGGTAGTAGTAGTTGTTGTAGACGTGCACCGGGTTGCCGAAGCGGACCCGGGGGTGCCGCTGGGTGCTCGCGTCGAACCAGTTGTGGTGGTAGGTCACCCGCAGGTGGCCGGTGTCCTGGCTGGCGTTGTCGTCGCTGTGGCCGAGCAGCATCGACTTGTCGTGGCTGTAGACCCGGTTCCACGACACGGTGACGAAGTCCGAGCCGCGCTTGATGTCGACCGCGCCGTCGTAGCCGCCGGTGAAGGTGTTGTGGTCGACCCAGATGTTGGTCGCCGACTCCTGCACGTTGATCGCGTCGTCGTTCCAGCTCTTGAACGTGATGTTGCGGATGATCACGTTGCGGTCGCCGCTGATGTTGAAGCCGCAGCCGCTGATGGTCGCGCCCGGGTTGCCGAGGATGGTCTTGTTGGACCGGACCCGCAGCATGCCGGAGCAGGAGATGGTGCCGGAGACCCGGATCACCGCCGCGCTGCTGGACCCGACGGCGGTGGTCAGCGCGGAGGCGCTGGTGACCGTGGTGGCCGGGGTGCTGCCGCCGCCCGTGGTGCCCCCGTTTTGGGTGGCCCAGCCGACCAGGTCGGTGGGTCCGGCCGAGGCCGGGGCGGTGGCGACGGTGAGGGCTCCGGCGACGAGGGCGGAGGCGGTGGCGGCTGCGGCGAGCAGCGTGGTGCGACGTCGTGCCGTGATGCGCATGTGCTTCCCTTCGGTGGTCGCGGGGGCGCGGACCGATCGGCCGATCGCTGACGCCGGTGCCCGGTCGTGGCGTCTGGGTCGGCCGGAGACGGTGGTCCGGGTCCCCGCCGGTGTGGACTGTCCTGGGGTGAGAAGCGGCTCCCGTGCTGGCGTGCCGACTACTCAGGCAAGCGCTTTCCCGATGTAAACACAGATATCGATCGATGTAAACCCTTTGCGCCGACCGTCCCGACCTGTACGAAGATCAGCGGCCGGCACCCGGGTCGGGTGCCGGCCGCCGTCATTCGGTGGCGCGCAGCGTCAGCAGGCGACGCCGTTCAGCTTGACCGTGCCGGGCGTCGCGGCGGACCCGTTGGCGGTGAAGCCGACGGTCACCGACGCGCCCGCCGCGAGCGAGGCGGACCAGGCCGGCGCGGCGGCCGTCACCGTCGTGCCGGACTGGGTCACGGTGGCGTTCCAGCCGCTGACCAGCGTGACCCCGGCCGGCCAGTTCCAGGTCACCGACCACGGGTTGACCGCCGACGAGCCGCCGTTCTTCACGGTCAGCTCGCCCTGGAAGCCGCCCGCCCACGAGCTGACCTGCTGGTAGGTGGCGGTGCAGCCGCCGGCCGGCGGCGGCGTGGTGGTCGGCGGCGGGGTGGAGGTCGGCGTGGGCGTGGGGGTGCCGGTCGGCGTCCCCGTCGGGCTTCCGGTCGGCGTCGGATCGGTCCCGCCACCCACCGGCGCGATCAGGTACGGCTGGAGGATCGCCTGCTTCGCCGTGTTGACGTTGGTCCAGTCGTCCAGCGCGATGCCGCCGGTGTCACCCGAGTTCGGGTTCCACGACCAGTAGGTGAACGACATGCCGTTGACCCCGGTGCCGGTGTACGCCATCAGGTTCTCCAGCCACACCTTGTCGCGCGGGTCGGCCAGGGTGCTGCCGAACTCGCCCATCATGATCGGGGCGATGTTCTGCTTGTAGAGGTATCCCCAGTACTTGTCCCAGATCGCCGGCAGGTTCGCCGGGTAGTCCGGCGCCTTGAACCAGTTCTGCTCGTAGACGCTGGTGGCGTACTCGTGCGGGGAGTAGACCAGCCGGTTCGCCACGTTCAGCCGGACGGGGAACTGCCCGGCCTTGGAGAGGTTGCCGCCCCACCAGCCGCAGTCCTCGTCGTTGCTCGGGTCGTTGTCCCAGACGTTCGACAGGCCGCCGCTGGGGCAGCTCACCCCCTCGACGAAGATCAGCCAGTTCGGCTGCACCCCGAGGATCGCGTTGCCGGCCCGCTCGGCCGCCAGCCGCCAGTCCCGCGTCGTGTCCCCGCAGCCCCAGCAGGCGCCGGTGGCCGCCGGGTTGGTGCCCTCGGCGTGCGGCTCGTTGTGCAGGTCCGCCCCGATGACCGTCGGGTTGTTCGCGTACCGCTGGGCCAGCATCTTCCAGTCGTTGATCCAGGTCGCCTCCGACACGGTCGACGTGTACCACAGCGGCGACTGCCCGGCCGCGGTCGGCCGGTGCCGGTCCAGGATGACCCGCATCCCCTTGCTGCCCGCGTAGGCGATGACCTTGTCGAGGATCTGCAACGGCGACAGCCCCACCAGGTCGGGGTTCACGAAGTCGTTGATGCCGCTCGCCGTCGCCCCCGGCTTCAGCGCGTCGTTCGAGTACGGGATGCGCAGCGTGTTGTAGCCGAGGCGGGCCATCGTGTCGAGCTGGCCGCGCCACGGGTTGTTCGACCACAGGCCGTGGAAGGTCTTGTTGTCGGTCTCCATGCCGAACCAGTTGATGCCGGTCAGGCGGACCGTCGCGCCGGTGCTGTCGACGATCTTGCTGCCGTTGGTGTGCAGGTAGCCGGTGCCGGTGCCGCCGGTGGCGGCGGCCGCCGGCGCGGTGCCGACGGCGGCGGCGACGAGGACGCCGGCCGCGGCGGTGGCGAGCGCGGTGAGCGCGCCGCCGAGGGCGGTGGATCTGTGCATGCGGACTCCACTTCGGATGCCCGCCGCCGCATACGACGGCGCGGGCGGAAACCAGGGGGAGGGCCGTCGCCCGGTGCCCGCAGGTCGGCGTGCCGACGGCGCGCCGACCGGGGCGGCAGCCTGCCGACCGGTGACGACGATATGCCGACCGGGAACGCGGAATGCGGATGTGGCGACGACGCGTACGCGACCACTCGCGGTGGACCGGCGACTCCCGACGGCGGTGCCGCCGTCGGTGCCCTCGCGCCGGTGCTGCTGCTTGGCTCCGCCGATGATTGTCATCAGGTTGCCTCGACGCGTCAACCTGGCCGGGCGCGCCGGTCGGATCGCCCGAAGGTCGGTGCCCGCCGCACGATCGTGGATCGAGTGGCATCCGGGCGGCGGCGATGCCACTCGATCCACGATCGAGCACGATCTCGGCGTGGGGCGTGGGGCGTGGGGCGTGGGGCGTGGGGCGCGGGGCGCGGGGCGCGGGGCGGGAGGAGAGGCATCCGGAACCCCGGACAGCCGGAAGCCCCCGGCCCGCGTGGGGGCCGGGGGCTTCCGGGACGGTCAGCTCAGCCGGCCTGCTCCGCGAGCTGGAGGAACTGCCGCTTCGACGCGAGCGCCTGCTCGGCCTCCTTGATCCGCCGGTTGTCCCCGGCGGCCTGGGCCCGGGCCAGCCGCTCCTCGGCCTCGGCCACCTGCGCGCGCATCTGGGCCAGCAGCGGATTGTCCTCCTTGGTGGTCCGCCGCCACGCCGAGTCCATCACCTCGCGGACCTTGTCGTCGACGACCCGCAGCCGCCGCTCCAGCCCGGCGGCGGCCTCCCGCGGCACCCGGCCGGCCTCGTGCCACTGCGCCTGGATCTCGCGCAGCTTGGCCTGGGCGCCCTTCGGGTCGGCGTCGACGTCGAGCGCCTCCGCCTCGGCGAGCAGCGCCTGCTTGCGCTCCAGGTTGGCCCGCTGCTCGTTGTCCCGCGCCGAGAACACCTCGCTGCGCCGGGTGAAGAACGCGTCCTGGGCCGCCCGGAACCGTTCCCAGAGCTTCTGCTCGGCCTCCTTGGCGGCGCGCGGGGCGGCCTTCCACTGGGTCATCAGGTCCTTGAGCTGGTTGGCCGTGGCCGCCCAGTCGGTGGAGTCCCGCAGCTTCTCGGCCTCGGCGACCAGGTCCTCCTTGACCTGCTGCGCCTGCTTGCGCTGCGAGTCGAGGGAGGCGAAGTGGGCGCCCCGGCGGCGGGTGAAGCCGTCCCGGGCGGCGGCGAACCGCTTCCACAGCTCGCCGTCGGCCTTCTTGTCGACGCCCCGGATGGTCTTCCACTCGTCGAGGATCTCCTTGAGCCGGTCCCCGGCGGTCTTCCAGCCGGTCGACTCGGCCGCCAGCTTCTCGGCCTCCTCCACGAGGGCGGTCTTGCGCGCCAGGGCCTCGCCCCGGGCGGCCTCCCGCGCGGCGCGCGCCTCGCCCGCCTTCTCCTCGGCGACCCCGGCGAGCTTGTCCAGCCGCGCCGTCAGGGCGTCGATGTCGCCGACGACGTGCGCCTCGGCCAGCCCGGCGCGGATCCGGCGGATCGTGGTCAACGAGTGTCCGGCGTCCGCCGCGCCCGAGTTGAGCCGTGCCTCGGTCAGGTCCACCTCGGTGACCAGGTCCGCGAAGCGGCGGGCGAAGTGGGCCAGTCCCTCCTCCGGAGCGCCCGCCTGCCAGGATCCGACCACCCGCTCGCCCTCGGCGGTCTTGACGTACACGGTGCCGTCCGCGTCCACCCGTCCGAAGGCCGTCCAGTCGCTCATGTGCCCATCCTCGTTCTCCCGGCGTCGACGGGCCAGGGCCCGCGAGCGCCGCCACGGCGCAGCAAACTTACTCCCGGCATTGTCACAGGTCCGCCCCCGTCCGCGTCGAGCGCCTGTCGTCGACCGTGACCATACGGTGTCCTAGCCCCGCGATGACCGGATCGGCGCGGGGACGCACCGGTGGGTCCCGCTACGGTGAACGGGTGCCCCTGGTCGCCGCCGCCGTCTGCCCCCACCCGCCCCTGATCGTGCCCGAGCTGGCCGGCGCCGCCGCCGCTGAGCTGGCCGAACTCCGCCGCGCCGCCGACGCCGCCGTGGCCCGGCTGCTGGCCTGCGCCCCCGACGGGCTGGTGCTGCTGGGCACCGGGCCGGCGACCGGGTGGATCGCGCCGCCGGCCGTCGGCTCCTTCCGGCCCTGGGGGGTGGACCTGTCCGTCCCGTTCCCGCCGCCCGCCGTCCCGGCCGCCGGCGGCTTCCCGGCGACGACGGATGCGCCCACCCTCCCGCTGAGCCTGGCCGTGGGCGCGTGGCTGCTCGCCCGGCACCGGGTCGGGGCGCCGGTCGACGCCGCCCAGGTGGCCGCCGGGGCGAGCCCCGCCGAGCTGGCCGAGCTGGCCGGGCAGGTGCACCGGCGTCGTCCCCGGGTGGCGCTGCTGGTGCTCGGCGACGGCTCGGCGTGCCACGGCACGAAGGCCCCCGGCTACGCCGACCCGCTCGCGGGAGCGTACGACGACGGGGTCGCCCGGGCCCTGGCCGACGCGGACGCCGAGGCGCTGCTCGGCCTCGACCCGGCCCTGTCGGCGCGGCTGAAGGTCGCCGGGCGCGGGCCCTGGCAGGTGCTGGCCGGCGCGGCCCGGGCGGCGGGCGGCGACTGGCGCGGCGACCTGACCTACCACGACGCGCCCTACGGCGTCGCCTACTTCGTGGCCACCTGGGAGCCGGCGTGACCGCGACCGGGCCCGGCGCCGACGGGCCCGCCGGGTGCGACGCCGGCGCCGGCAGCGCCGGGCCCGCCGGGCGCGGCACCGTCGTCGCCGTCGTCGGGCCCACCGCCGCCGGCAAGTCCGCGCTGAGCATCGCCCTCGCCCACGCCCTCGGCGGCGAGGTGGTCAACGCCGACTCGATGCAGCTCTACCGGGGCATGGACGTCGGCACGGCGAAGCTCACCCCCGTCGAGCGGGACGGTGTGCCGCACCACCTGCTCGACATCTGGCCGGTGACCGAACCGGCCAGCGTCGCGGAATACCAGCGGCTGGCCCGCGCGGCGATCGACGACATCCTGGCCCGGGGCCGGGTGCCGCTGCTGGTCGGCGGCTCCGGGCTGTACGTGCGGGCGGTGCTGGAACGATTCGAGTTTCCCGGCACCGATCCGCAGCTGCGCGCCCGGCTGGAGGCGGAACTGGCGGCCGTCGGCCCCGCCCCCCTGCACGCCCGGCTGCGCGCGGCCGACCCGGCGGCGGCCGAGGGCATCCTGCCCGGCAACGGCCGGCGGATCGTCCGCGCCCTGGAGGTCATCGAGCTGACCGGGGCCCCCTTCACGGCGGCGCTGCCCGAACCCACCCCGTACTACCCGTCGGTGCAGCTCGGCGTCGACCTGGACACCGCGGCGCTCGACGAGCGGATCGCGCTGCGGGTGGACCGGATGTGGGCCGACGGCCTGGTCGACGAGGTCCGGGGCCTGCTCGACCGGGGCCTGCCGGAGGGCCGCACGGCCAGCCGGGCGCTCGGCTACCAGCAGGTGCTGCGCTTCCTCGCCGGCGAGCTGACCGAGGCCGAGGCGCACGACGAGACGATCCGGGCCACCCGGCGGTTCGTCCGCCGGCAGCGCTCCTGGTTCCGCCGCGACCCACGGATCCACTGGCTGGACTCCGCCGACCCGGGGCTGGCCGAGGCGGCGCTGCGTCTCGTCGGCGCGGCTGCGCGATGATGGGGGCGTGGAGTTCACCAAGGGACACGGCACCGGCAACGACTTCGTCATCCTCCCCGACCCGGACGGCGCGCTCGACCTGACCCCGGGCCTGGTCGCCGCGCTCTGCGACCGGCGGCGGGGCCTCGGCGCGGACGGCGTCCTGCGGGTGGTGCGGGCCGCCAAGCACCCCGAGGGGGCGGGCCTGGCCGGCGAGGCCGAGTGGTTCATGGACTACTGGAACGCCGACGGGTCCTTCGCCGAGATGTGCGGCAACGGCGCGCGGGTCTTCGTCCGCTACCTGCTGGCGCAGGAGCTGGCCGAGCCCGTCGACGGCACCGTGCCGGTGGTCACCCGCGCCGGCCTGGTGCGGGCCCGCGTCGAGGGCGACGGCATCGCCGTGGAGATGCGCCGCCCCCGGCTGTACGACACGTCGACCGCCGCCCTGGGCGGGCTGACCCTCGCCGGCACCGCCGTGGACGTCGGCAACCCGCACCTCGTCTGCGCCCTGCCGGCCGGGCTGGACCTGGGCGCGCTCGACCTCACCCGGGCCCCCGCCGTCGACCCGGCGCTCTTCCCGGCCGGGGTGAACGTCGAGTTCACCGTCCCCGGCGACCCGGTCGACGGCGTCGACGGCCACGTGCTGATGCGGGTCCACGAGCGGGGCTCCGCCGAGACGCTGTCCTGCGGCACGGGCGCGTGCGCGGTCGCCGCGGTCGCCCTGCGCGACGCCGGCCGGGACGCCGGCACGGTGACGGTCGACGTCCCCGGCGGCCGCCTCACGGTCACGGTGACCGACGACGCCTGCTGGCTGGCGGGCCCGGCCCTCCTGATCGCCACCGGCGCCGTCGACCCCGCCGCGCTCCGCCGCTGATCAGGGGGTGGCGCTGGCGGTGGCGGCGATCTCCGGGAGGTCCGCCGGGCCCGGGTCGGCGGCCGGCGGGGGAACCGCGGCGGCGGGGGTCTGCGCGGCGGCGCGGACGGCCGCGGCGACCGCCGGCGCCACCCGGGCGTCGAACACGCTGGGCACGATGACCGTCGGGTTGATCTTGTCCTCGCCGACGACGTCCGCGATGGCCCGGGCGGCGGCGATCGCCATCTCCTCGGTGAACTCCTCGGCGTGCGCGTCGAGCATGCCCCGGAACACGCCCGGGAAGGCGAGCACGTTGTTGATCTGGTTGGGCTGGTCGGACCGGCCCGTGGCGACCACGGCGGCGTGCTTGCGCGCCTCCCGGGGGTCGACCTCCGGGTCCGGGTTGGCCAGCGCGAAGACGATCGCGTCCTTGGCCATGGTGGCGATGTCGTCGCCGGTGAGCAGGTTGGGCGCGCTCACCCCGATGAACACGTCCGCGCCGCGCACCGCCCCGGCCAGGTCGCCGGAGTAGTTCTCCTTGTTGGTGTTCTCGGCCAGCCACTGCCAGGCCGGGTTGAGCCCGGTCAGGCCGCGGTGCAGGGCGCCCTGCCGGTCGTACGCGATGATGTCGCCGACGCCCTGGCGCAGCAGCAGCTTCATGATCGCGGTGCCGGCCGCGCCCGCGCCCGAGACGACCACCCGCACGTCCGCGAGCTGCTTGCCCACGACGCGCAGGGCGTTGGTCAGCGCGGCCAGCACGCAGATCGCGGTGCCGTGCTGGTCGTCGTGGAACACCGGGATGTCCAGCGCGTCACGCAGCCGGGCCTCGATCTCGAAGCAGCGCGGCGCGGCGATGTCCTCCAGGTTGATCCCGCCGTACGCGGGCGCGATCGCCTTGACGATCGCCACGATCTCGTCGGTGTCCTGGGTGTCGAGCACCACCGGCCAGGCGTCCACCCCGCCGAAGCGCTTGAACAGCGCCGCCTTGCCCTCCATCACCGGCAGCGACGCCGCCGGCCCGAGGTTGCCCAGGCCGAGCACCGCCGAGCCGTCGCTGACCACCGCGACCGTGTTGCGCTTGATGGTGAGCCGCCGGGCGTCGGCCGGGTTCTCCGCGATCGCCATGCAGACCCGGGCCACGCCCGGCGTGTACGCCCGGGACAGCTCGTCGCGGTTGCGCAGCGCGACCTTCGAACTCACCTCGATCTTGCCGCCGAGGTGCAGCAGGAACGTGCGGTCGGACACCTTGCGCACGTCCACCCCGTCCAGGGCGGTGAGCGCGTCGACGACCTGGTCGGCGTGGCCGGCGTCGGCGGTGTCGCAGGTCAGGTCGACCAGCACGTGCGTGGGGTCGGAGTCGACCACGTCCAGCGCGGTGACGATCGCCCCGGCCTCGCCGACGGAGGTGGTCAGTCGGCCGATCGAGGAGGCGTCCGCCGGCACGGAGATCCGGATCGTGATCGAGAATCCCGCGCTCGGAAGTCGGGTGATGGCCACAGGATTCCCTCCGTCGACGCTGATCGGGGTCGGTCTTTCCTCGCCCCGCATTTCTACTCGCCCGCCCGGATCGCGGAGCACTCACCCCCACGTTCGGTGGTCCACGCGACGGGCATATAGCGGGTGCATCCGGCGTTGACACGTGTCAGGATTGGTCGTACGCGACAGAATCCGTCGCTACGGCACATAACGGACAGGAGGCGCGGTTTGCGCAACCAGGAGACCTACGTACCCCTCATGGACGACGAGCTCGAGGCGACCACCGGGGAGTTCGAGCTGTCGGAGCGGCAGGCGCTGCGGCGGGTCCCTGGCCTCTCCACCGAGCTCACCGACATCACCGAGGTCGAATACCGCCAGCTCCGGCTGGAGCGGGTCGTGCTCGTCGGGGTCTGGACCGAGGGCACGCAGACCGACGCCGACAACTCCCTCACCGAGCTGGCGCAGCTTGCCGAGACGGCCGGCTCGCAGGTCCTCGAAGGGCTGATCCAGCGCCGCAGCCGCCCCGACCCCGCCACCTACATCGGCCGGGGCAAGGTCGACGACCTCGCCGCGGCGGTGCTCGCCAGCGGCGCCGACACCGTGATCTGCGACGGTGAGCTGTCCCCGTCCCAGCTGCGCAACCTGGAGCAGCGCACCAAGGTCAAGGTGGTCGACCGCACCGCCCTGATCCTCGACATCTTCGCCCAGCACGCCAAGAGCAAGGAGGGCCGGGCGCAGGTCGAGCTGGCCCAGCTCGAATACCTGCTGCCCCGGCTGCGCGGCTGGGGCGAGACGCTGTCCCGCCAGACCGGTGGCTCCGGCCGCGGCGGCGGCGCGGGCGGCGGCGTCGGCGTCCGCGGCCCCGGTGAGACCAAGCTGGAGACCGACCGGCGGCGCATCCGGCACCGCATCGCCCGGCTGCGCCGCGAGATCAAGGCCATGCGCACCGTACGCCAGACCAAGCGCGCCCGCCGCTCCCGCAACGCGGTGCCCGCCGTGGCCATCGCCGGCTACACCAACGCCGGCAAGTCCAGCCTGCTCAACCGCCTGACCGGTGCCGGCGTGCTGGTGGAGGACGCCCTGTTCGCCACGCTGGACCCGACCACCCGCAAGGCCACCGCGCCCGACGGGCGCATCTACACCCTGTCCGACACCGTCGGCTTCGTCCGGCACCTGCCGCACCAGATCGTCGAGGCGTTCCGCTCGACGCTGGAGGAGGTCGCCGACGCCGACCTGGTGGTGCACGTCGTCGACGGTGCCCACCCGGACCCGGAGGAGCAGGTCCGGGCAGTCCGCGAGGTGCTCGCCGAGGTGGGCGCGGACCGGCTGCCCGAGCTGCTGGTGGTCAACAAGACCGACGCGGCCGACGAGGAGACGCTGCTGCGCCTCAAGCGGCTCTGGCCCGACGCCGTGTTCGCCTCGGCCCGCTCCGGGCGGGGGATCGACGAGGTGCGGGCCGCCATCGAGACGCGGCTGCCCAGCCCCGCCGTGGAGGTCCGGGCCGTGCTGCCGTACGACCGGGGGGCCCTGGTCGCCCGGGTGCACCGGCAGGGCGAGGTGCTCAGCTCCGCCCACCTGCCGGAGGGCACGATGCTGCACGTGCGGGTCGACGAGGCGCTCGCCGCCGAGCTGGCGCCGTACGCCGCCGCCGAGGAGCGGGTCGCCGCCGCCCGGTGAACCCGGGCCGGCCCGGCCCGGCACGCGACAGCGAGGGGCACGCCGGACCACCCGCGACGGGCGGTCCGGCGTGCCCCTCGCGTTTACACGGGCATGCGACACTGACCCCATGCGCCGCGCTGTTTCCTCGGTCACGGTTGCCCTCGGCCTGCTCGGGGCGACCGTGGCGCTCACCGGAGTCGCCCTGGCCGCGCCCGCCCCCGGGGCCGCCGCCGCCCCCGAGCCGACCCCCGGCAAGAAGCGCTGCGCCGTCACCGACGAGCGGCTGCGCGAGCTCTCCGGCCTGGTGGCGACCAGGAGCGGCTACGTCGTGATCAACGACGGCACCACCATCGAGGCGCGCAAGCGCGTCTTCTTCCTCGACACCAAATGCCAGGTGTCGAAGGAGGTCCGCTACTCGGGCAACGGCCCGCTCGACACGGAGGACCTGGCGCTCTCGCCGGACGGCGAGAAGCTCTGGATCGGCGACATCGGCGACAACATCACCAGCACCGAGCGGCGGGAACGGGTCGCCGTGTGGAGCATGCCGGCCGACGGGTCGGCCCGGCCGGTGCTGCACCGGCTGTCGTACCCGGAGAAGAAGCCGCACGACGCCGAGGCGCTGCTGATCGGCGACGACGGCAAGCCGCTGATCATCACGAAGGTGGCCAGCGGCAAGGCCGAGATCTTCACCCCGGAGGGCAAGCTCAACAGCGGCGACACCGACCCCGTGCCGATGACCAGGGTCGGCGAGGTCTCCCTGCCGAAGACGAACACCCCCAACGTGCTCAACACGATCGGCCGGGTCGCCATCACCGGCGCGGCCCGCTCGCCCGACGGCAAGAAGGTGGTGCTGCGCACGTACGCGGACGCCTTCGAGTACGACGTCTCCGGCGGCGACATCGTCGGCGCGCTGACCGGCGGCAAGCCCCGGGTGACCCCGCTGACGGACCCGTTCGGCGAGGCGATCTCCTACACCCCCGACGGCAAGTCGTTCGTCACCGTCTCCGACGGCGGCGAACTGGGGGAGGAGGAGGCCATCGAGATCCTCGCCTACACCCCCGCCACCACCGGTGCCGAGGCGCTGAACGGCGGCGACGCCGGCCCGCCGAAGCCGGCGGCGGAGAAGTCCTGGATCGAGGGGCTGAGCCTCGACGAGATCACGTACCTCATCGCGGCCGTCGGCGTGATCGGCGCGCTGATGGTCGGTGCCGGCATCTTCGGCATCCTGCGGGCCCGGCGGCGTCCCGCGCCGCCCGACGACCCGTCCGGCGACGCCGACCTGCCGGAACGCGACGAGTTCCCGCTCAACGCCGGTCCGGCCGGACCGGCCCGGGGGCGGCCGGTCGACGGCCGGCCGCCGGGCGGCGGCCGGGGCGGCGTCTACGGCGGAGTGCCGGCCGGCGGTGGCGGATACGCCGCCGCCCCGGCCCCCGCCGCCGGCCCCCGCCCGCCCTCCGGCGGCGTGTACGGCGGCGCGGCCCGCCCGGCGGGGGCCGCCCGTCCCCCACAGGGCGGCGGCGTGTACGGGGGCGGCGGTGGCCGGCCCTCCGGCGTCGGCGGGCACGGCGGCGCGCAGCCCGGGGGTGCTCCCCCCGGCCGGGGTGGGGGCGCGGCCCCGCCGGACCGGGCGGCCCAGCCGGGCCGTGGCGGGGTCTACGGCGGGCGGGCCGAGCCGCCCCGGCGGGGGCGCGACCCCAGGGACCCGCGCGGAGGCCGGCACGGCGACGGCGGGCCCGGCGACGAGCGCGGCGGCTACGGCCAGCCGCCCGGCGGGGGCCGCGAATACCGGGGCGACCGGTACTGACCGCGGTAGCGCCCCGGCGCGGCGGGCGTCCTCGCCCGCCGGCCCGCTGGTGCTGGCCGGGCTGCCCGCCGAGACCGACCCGGGTGCGCGGGCACCCGGACCGTCGGCGGTGGGCGCCACCGGCCCCGGGTGGCCCGTCAGGGGGCGTGACCCGTCAGATGCGGCGCAGGACCGCGACGACCCGACCCATGATGGTGGCGTCGTCACCCGGGATCGGGTCGAAGGCCGGGTTCTGCGGCATCAGCCAGACGTGGCCGTCACGGCGGCGGTAGGTCTTCACGGTCGCCTCGCCGTCGAGCATCGCGGCGACGATGTCGCCGGCCTCGGCGGTCGGCTGCTGCCGCACCACCACCCAGTCGCCGTCGCAGATCGCCGCGTCGAGCATCGAGTCGCCCTTGACCTGGAGCATGAAGACCTCGCCCTCGCCCACCAGCTCGCGGGGGAGGGGGAAGACGTCCTCCACCGACTGCTCGGCGAGGATGGGGCCACCGGCGGCGATCCGGCCGAGCATCGGCACGTACGCCGGTGCGGGGCGCTGCGAGCGGCTCGCCTCGTCGTCGAGGGTGTCGGCGGGAGCCCGGACGTCCACCGCGCGCGGCCGGTTCGGGTCGCGCCGCAGGAAGCCCTTCTTCTCCAGCTCCTTGAGCTGGTAGGCGACGCTGGACGGGGAGACCAGGCCGACGGCCTCGCCGATCTCCCGCACGCTCGGCGGGTAGCCGTGCCGCTCGACCCAGGTGCGGATGAACTCCAGGATGCGGCGCTGCCGGGCGGTCAGGTCGACCGTGGCCGGGTCGGGGAAGCTGCTGACCATCGGGGTGACCGGGCGCACGGCCGGCTGGGCGGCCCGGCTGCGCGCGGCGCGGGGGCGTCGGGTGGCCGGCGGACCCGCCTCGGTGCTCTGCTGCGGGTTCTTCGGCCGGCTGGCCCGGTCCTCGGTCACGTCCGTCCTCCCTGGTCGGCGCTCGTTGCCCGGCGGCTCGGGGCGTGGGGGTGAGCCGCGCGTTGCCTCGGCCGGCCCGCGTGCTCCCCGGCCCGGTTGTTCTTGACCGTATAGGTGGGATCGGTCATTTTCAAACATCTGTACGACCTTCGTCGGCGTGTCGGACTCGAAAAGCGGGAAATCCGAACGCCTGTTCTGATAAATGGTACGCGCGCTCGAACGTCAGTTCGATGCGCGCCTGCCCGATCCCCGTTCGAGGCGCGGGTCGGCCGCAGGGCGTGACCGGGGGGACGCGTGCCGCGTTGGGGCTTTCGGCGGCCCCGCGGAGGGGGTGCCGACGTGATTCTGGCGACGCGCCGGACACGCCCCGGCGAACTTGACCACGGTCCGCCGGACGCATACGGTCAACCCCTAGATGTAGTAGTCACACGGGCGTAAGTCGCCTACAGGTTGGGTTCGACTACCGACCGCACTCCCCGCTACCGCACCCGGTGGTGGTCCCCGAGCGGGGCCGGCGCCGCGGTTTCGCGTGCCCGGGGATGCCTGTCGGCCCGCCGTCGATGAAGGAGGTCAGGCGATGCGGTGCCCATATTGCCGGCACGCCGACTCCCGGGTCGTCGACTCGCGGGAGGCCGACGACGGCCAGCTGATCCGGCGGCGGCGGTCCTGCCCCGAGTGCGGCAAGCGGTTCACCACCGTCGAGGAGGCGGTGCTCGCCGTGGTCAAGCGGAGCGGGGTGACCGAGCCGTTCAGCCGCATCAAGATCGTCGGTGGGGTGCGCAAGGCGTGCCAGGGGCGACCGGTCGACGAGGACTCGATCGCCCTGCTCGCGCAGAAGGTCGAGGAGACCATCCGGGCCAAGGGGGCCGCCGAGATCCCCAGCCACGACGTGGGCCTGGCGATCCTGGGCCCGCTGCGGGACCTGGACGAGGTGGCCTACCTGCGCTTCGCCAGCGTCTACCGCTCGTTCGACTCCCTCGCGGACTTCGAGCGCGAGATCGAGACGCTGCGGGCCGCCGCCCGCGCCCGGGAGGGCGCCGTGGCCGGCGACGGGACGGCGGCGGCGGGGGCCGCCGGCCGTACCGAATGATTTTTCTGGTTTCTGACAGTTTGGACGCGCGGTGGGTGACCGCGCAGACGAGGGGGCGGATGAGATGGCGGGGGACGGCGTGACAGCAAGCCGGACGCGGACGAAGGCCAGCACCGGCCTGAAGATCGAGCGGGTGTGGACGACCGAGGGGGTCCACCCCTACGACGAGGTGACGTGGGAGCGTCGCGACGTCGTGATGACGAACTGGCGGGACGGCTCAATCAACTTCGAGCAGCGCGGGGTCGAGTTCCCCGAGTCCTGGAGCGTCAACGCGGCCAACATCGTCACCACCAAGTACTTCCGGGGCGCCGTGGGCACCCCCGAGCGGGAGTGGTCGCTGCGGCAGCTCATCGACCGGGTGGTCAGCACCTACCGGGCCGCCGGTGAGGAGCACGGCTACTTCGCGACCCCGGCCGACGCCGAGGTGTTCGGCCACGAGCTGACCTGGATGCTGCTGCACCAGGTGTTCAGCTTCAACTCGCCGGTCTGGTTCAACGTCGGCACGCCCTCGCCCCAGCAGGTCAGCGCGTGCCTGCCCTACGACTCGCTGGTCAGCACCCCCGGCGGCCTGGTGCCGATCGGCAAGCTGGTCGAGGGGAACGCCGTCGGGGCCAAGGTGTACGACAGCAACGGCCTGACCAGGATCGTCGCCGTCAAGGCCAACGGGGTGCGCGAGGTCGTCCGGCTGCACACCAAGGCGGGTTACCAGCTCGACGTCACGCCGGACCACGTGGTGTGGAAGAGCACGGGCGACGGCACGGGCCAGTGGGTCGAGGCCGGCACGCTCGCGCCCGGCGACAAGCTGGAGTGGCACCGCACCTACGCCTATGGCGAGAGCGAGATCGACCTGCGGGAGATCCGCGAGGCCGCGCTCGCCGGCTGGCTGCAGTCCGACGGGTTCGTGGGGCAGTACGACGAGGGCACGAACCGGTCGTTGACGATCGAGGCGATGACCGTCAACGACGACGAGCTGGACTGGGTCACCGTCACTCTCGACGAGGTCTTCGGCGGCGCACACCGGCACGAGCGCACGGTGACGACGCAGAGCGACGAGCTGGACTGTCGGCGCACCCGCCTCTACGGCGAGCACCTGCGCCCGTTCGTGCAGAAGTGGGACCTGCTCACCCGCGGCGTCGAGATGGAGGTGCCGCGGCAACTCTTCACCGCGCCGCTGCCGGTCGTCGCGGCGTACCTGCGCAGCATCTTCCAGGCCGAGGGCTACGTCTCCGCGCGCGAGCACTCGACGCTCGTCGCGGTGGACATGGTCTCGGAGAAGCTGATCCGGGGCGTGCAGAGCCTGCTGCTGCGCTTCGGGATCTTCTCCCGCGTCGCGCACAAGCCCGACCCGCGCCCGAACCGCAAGGGCTGCTGGTCGGTCCGGATCCAGAACGACGGCGACCGTGACCTCTTCGCCACCCACATCGGCTTCGTCGGCGCGGAGAAGATGGCCAAGCTCGAGCAGAGCTTCGCCAAGGCGGGCCGGTCGGCCGGCGGCGTCAAGCGGCTGGAGATCGACCGCATCGAGCCGCTCGGCGCGATGGAGGTCTACGACATCCAGACGGAGAGCGGCGAGTTCCTCGCCGGCAACCTCCGGGTGCACAACTGCTTCATCCTCTCCGTCGACGACTCGATGGATTCGATCCTCGACTGGTACAAGGAGGAGGGGCTGATCTTCAAGGGCGGCTCCGGCTCCGGGGTCAACCTCTCCCGGATCCGCTCCTCCCGCGAGCTGCTCTCCTCCGGCGGCACCGCCTCCGGCCCGGTCAGCTTCATGCGCGGCGCGGACGCCTCCGCCGGCACGATCAAGTCCGGCGGCGCCACCCGGCGCGCGGCGAAGATGGTCATCCTCGACGTCGACCACCCGGACATCGAGGAGTTCGTGATCACCAAGGCGCGCGAGGAGGACAAGATCCGCGCGCTGCGGGACGCCGGCTTCGACATGGACCTCGGCGGCAACGACATCGTCAGCGTGCAGTACCAGAACGCCAACAACTCGGTGCGCGTCTCCGACGAGTTCATGTCGGCCGTGGAGAACGGCGGCGGCTTCGACCTGCGCGGGCGGCTCGACGGGCAGACCATCGAGACCATCGACGCCAAGAAGCTGTTCCGCACCATCGCCCAGGCCGCCTGGGAGTGCGCCGACCCCGGCCTCCAGTACGACGACACGATCAACGACTGGCACACCTGCCCGGAAACCGGACGAATCACCGCATCTAATCCATGTAGTGAATACCTTCATTTGGACAATTCGTCCTGCAACCTGGCCTCGCTGAACCTGATGAAGTTCCTGCGGGCCGACGGCGGGTTCGAGGTGGAGAAGTTCGTCCGCTCGGTCGAGTTCGTCATCACCGCGATGGACATCTCGATCTGCTTCGCCGACTTTCCGACCGAGCGGATCGGCGAGACCACCCGCGCCTACCGGCAGCTCGGCATCGGGTACGCCAACCTCGGCGCGCTGCTGATGGCCTCGGGCCTGCCGTACGACTCGGAGCAGGGCCGCTCCGTCGCCGCCGCCATCACCTCGCTGATGACCGGCACGGCGTACCGCCGCTCGGCCGAGCTGGCCGGCATCGTCGGCGCGTACGACGGCTACGCCCGCAACGCCGAGCCGCACAAGCGGGTCATGCGCAAGCACGCCGCCGCGAACGACGAGATCAAGCCCACGGGCACGGTCGCCACCGCGATCGTCCGGGAGGCCACGAAGCAGTGGACCCAGGGCAACAAGATCGGCGACAAGCACGGCTGGCGCAACTCCCAGGCCGCAGTACTCGCTCCGACCGGAACTATTGGCTTGATGATGGATTGCGACACTACGGGCGTTGAGCCCGATTTGGCGCTGGTCAAGTTCAAGAAGCTGGTCGGCGGCGGCTCCATGCAGATCGTCAACCAGACCGTCCCGCGCGCCCTGCGCAGCCTCGGCTACCCCGAGGAGCAGGTCGAGGCGATCGTCGAGCACATCGCCGACCACGGTCACGTGGTGGACGCCCCCGGCCTCAAGCCGGAGCACTACCCGGTCTTCGACTGCGCCATGGGCGAGCGGTCGATCGCGCCGATGGGGCACGTGCGGATGATGGCGGCCGTCCAGCCGTTCATCTCCGGCGCCATCTCCAAGTGCGTCGTCGGGGAGACCCTGGTGGCCTCCGGGGACGGGCTCGTCCGGATGGGCAGTCTCTACCAGGGCGAGGCGGAGGACACCTTCCGGACGGAGTTCCTGAAGATCTCCTCCCTGGACGGTGACCGCAAGACCGACGCGTTCTACTACGGCGGGGTCCGGCCGGTGCGGACGGTCACGCTCCGTTCGGGGCACTCGGTGACCGGCACCTACCCGCACCGACTGCTCACCGCCGGGGACGGCGGACTGGTCTGGAAAACGCTGGGCGAGCTCCAGCCGGGTGACCACGTCGCCACCCAGTACGGCGCCGACCTGTGGTCGTCCGTCCCGGCGAGCCTGCGCGACGTGGTGACGTCGCGGTCCTACGGGAACCAGCGGGCCGTGACGCTGCCGCAGGAGATGACGGAGGAGCTGGCATTCCTTCTCGGTGCCTACGCCGCCGAGGGGCACACCAGCCGCAGCAACTGGACGATCACCATCACCAACTCGGTCGACTCGGTGCTGGAGCGGATCCAGGCAGCCTGGCAGTCGGTGTTCGGGCTGACCGCCCGGATCGACCGGCAGCCTGGCAAGTGCCCGGGGGTGGTCCTGTCATCCAAGTCCGTCGTGGAGTTCATGACGGAGCTCGGCTGTGGCTCGCGGGCGTCCGAAAAGCGGATCCCCGATGCGGTGCTGCGTTCGCCCCGCGACATGGTGCTGGCCTTCCTGCGTGGGCTCGCGCTCGACGCGTACGTGACGACCGCGACCGCGCCGAAGTGGGCGATCTGTCTGGACAGCCCGGCCCTGCTGGACGACCTGCAGGCCGTGTTGACCAACCTCGGCGTCGTGCACGGCCGGGTGAGCAAGTTCAACTCCGAGTACGGCAAGTCGTACGACGAGGTCTACGCCGCCGGCTACCAGGGGCAGCTCTTGGTGAGCATGGTGCCGTTCCTGGAGCCGGAGAAGGCGGCTGCCGCCGCGCGCTACCTCGCACAGTCCTATGGCACGGGGACGGCGGATGTCGTGCCCGGCATCACCGGGCGGGAGCTGTACGACCTCATTCCAGCGGGAAGGCCGGGCCGGGACGGCGTTCGCGGTGACCGTTCGAGCTTCGCGTTCCTCCTCGACGAGCGCACCACGCACGTCACCCGTCGTACCGTGGAGCGGGTGGCCTCCCTCGACGGGGTGGTGCTGCCGGGATGGCTGCGCCAGGTGCTGGACGGCAACCTGCACTTCTCGCCCGTCGACTCCGTCGTGGATGCCGGTGAGCGGGAGGTGTTCGACCTGTCGGTGCCGGAGACCCACGCCTTCGTGGCGAACGGCATCATGAACCACAACACGGTCAACATGCCGGAGCAGGCGACCGTCGAGGACGTCGAGAAGATCTACTTCGAGGGCTGGAAGCTCGGCCTGAAGGCGCTGGCGATCTACCGGGACAACTGCAAGGTCGGCCAGCCGCTGTCGGTGGCCAAGCCCAACAAGGCGACCGCGTCGGTCGAGGCCCCGGCCGAGGCGGAGAAGGCCGTCGAGAAGGTCGTGGAGAAGGTCGTCGAGTACCGCCCGGTGCGCAAGCGGCTGCCGAAGAAGCGTCCCTCGGAGACGGTCAGCTTCTCCGTCGGCGGCGCGGAGGGATACCTCACCGCCTCGTCGTACCCGGACGACGGCCTCGGCGAGGTCTTCCTGAAGATGTCGAAGCAGGGCTCGACCCTGGCCGGCGTGATGGACGCCTTCTCGGTGGCCATCTCCATCGGCCTCCAGTACGGCGTCCCGCTGGAGACGTACGTCAGCAAGTTCACCAACATGCGCTTCGAGCCGGCCGGCATGACCGACGACCCGGACGTGCGGATGGCCGCCTCGGTGATGGACTACATCTTCCGTCGCCTGGCCCTGGACTTCCTGCCGTACGAGCGCCGCGCCGAGCTGGGCATCTTCACCGCCAAGGAGCGGGCCGCCCAGCTGCGGGCCGAGGCGGAGGCGGAGAGCGCGACGGTCAGCGGTGCGGACCTCACCGCGATGGCGGCCTCCGCGCCGGTCGAGTCGCCGGAGACCGCTACGCCGGGCCAGCCGGCCACGGTCGGGGCGGTCGCCCAGCCGACGCAGGAGCTGGCCGACGTCGCCGCCGCCAAGCCGGCCCCGTCGGTGGGCTCCAGCACGGAGCTGCTGGAGGCCGTGATCGGCAAGGCCGCCGACGCGCCGCTGTGCTTCACCTGCGGCACGAAGATGCGCCCGGCCGGAAGCTGCTACGTCTGCGAGGGCTGCGGGTCCACCAGCGGCTGTAGCTGAGTGTTGCAGGCAGGTCGGGCCCGGGCGCGCCAGCGCCCGGGCCCGACCTGTCGGTGCAAGGAAGGGCACCTTGTTAACGCCTACGGTAGAGAGGGGTGCCTCTCTCACACCCCGCAGAGCGGCTAGCCTTCGGCGATGACGACAGGTGTGGATGCGGCGGTCGCCGCCAGTTACGTCGAGTTCGCCGACCGCGAGGCGCGCGGCGTGTCTCCCGCGTACGAGCGGCTGGCCCACGCCGTCGCCCGCGACGGTCGACTGCTCGCGCTGCTCGGCACGGTGCCGGCGGCCAAACGGCAGCCCAACCTGCTGTTCGCCGTCGTCCGGCTGCTCGGCGGGCCGGTCGAGGACCCGGCCGGGTTCGGCGAGTTCGCGGCGGCCAACTGGCCGGCGGTCGCGGCGCAGCTGCGTACCCGCGCGACCCAGACCAACGAGGCCGGCCGGTGCGCGGCGCTCCTGCCGGTGCTGGCCACGCTGCCGCAGCCCCTCGCGCTGCTGGAGGTCGGCGCGTCGGCGGGGCTGTGCCTCTACCCCGACCGGTACGCCTACCGCTACGGCGACCACCGGCTCGGCGACGGCGAGCCCGTCCTCGACTGCGCGCTCACCGGCGTCGCGCCGCCGACCCGCCGGCCCGAGGTGGTGTGGCGGGCCGGGCTGGACCTGAACCCCCTCGACGTGACCGACCCCGCCGACGTCGCCTGGCTCGACGCCCTCGTCTGGCCCGAGCACACCCACCGCCGCGCCCGGCTGCGGGCCGCGTCGGCCGTCGCGGCGGCCGACCCGCCGCTGCTCGTCCGCGGCGATCTCGTCGACGACCTGCCGGCGCTGGCCGCGCGGGCGCCCGCCGGCGCGACCCTGGTCGTGTTCCACACCAGCGTGCTCTATCTGGTGCCGGCTCCGCGCCGGGCGGCCTTCGCCGATCTGGTACGCACACTGCCCGGCCACTGGCTCGCCAACGAGACCCCGCAGGTGCTGGGGCACGGCGCGCTGCCGGAGCCACCGGACGGGACGCTGCACAACGTGCTCGCGCTGGACGGCACGCCGCTGGCCTGGACGAGGCCGCACGGTCAGGCGGTCACCTGGTTCGCGTGACGCCCGGAGCGGGGTGACGTGTGGAGACGGAGGGCGTTCCCCGCTGAGGCACCGCCGCCTCCTGACCCGGCCCGCCTCGGCGCGCGGCACTCGGGCAGCACGTCGTGTCCGGCGGCTAGGGTCGCCCGTCATGGGGGAACCGAACTGGCTGCGGGAGACCCGCGCCGCGTACGACGAGGTGGCCGTCGACTACGCCCGGCTGGTCCACGGTGAGCTGAGGCACAAGCCGTTGGAGCGGGCCCTGCTGGCCACCTTCGCCGAGCTGGTCGGCGGTGGTGGGACCACCCGGGCGGCCACGTCCGGGCCGGTCGTGGAGGTCGGCTGTGGCACCGGCCGGATCACCGCCCACCTGCGTGGCCTCGGGCTGGACGTCGCCGGCCTCGACCTCTCCCCGGGGATGGTCGCCGTGGCCCGCCAATCCTGGCCGGGGGTGCGCTTCGTCGTCGCCTCGATGACCGACCTGCCGCTGGCCGACGCCGGCCTCGCCGGGCTCGTCGCCTGGTACTCGATCATCCATCTGCCGCCGGAGGTGCTGCCGGCCGTCTTCGCGGAGTTCCATCGGGTGCTCGCCCCGGGCGGCGAGCTGCTGCTCGCGTTCAAGGCCGGCGACAAGCGGATCCGCCTGGAGCAGGCGTACGGCCACACCGTCTCCTACGACGTGCACTGGCTGCCGCCGGACCGGATCGCCGCGCAGCTCGCCGCCGCCGGGTTCGCCGTGCACTCCCGCCTGGTCCGGGAGCCGGAGGGCTACGAGTGCGGCCCCCAGGCGTACCTGCTGGCCCGCCGGCCCCGTCGCGCCGACCCGACGTAGCCGGCGGCGGGCCGCACGGCGGGCGCGCCGGGTGGGCGCGCCGACGGGCGTTAGGAAGGGGCCCTTCCTATGCAGAATGCGTTAACAAGGTGCCCTTCCTTACACTGCGGCGGTGGGGGGAGAGCGGGTGCCGTTGGCGGACCGGCCGTTGACCGAGCCGCACCCGTCGCGGCTGCCGCCGCAGCACCCGCACCGGGAGCGGGTCCTCGCCGCGCATGCCGCCGCGCTCGCGGCGGGGCAGGCCGGCTATCCCGATCCGGAGACCGGCCTGTTCGTGCTCACCGCCGGTTTCCTGGCCCGCCGGGGCACCTGCTGTGGGCGGGGCTGCCGGCACTGCCCGTACGTGGCCGACTGATCCTGCGCCGGTGCCGCCGTCGACGGGCTTCGGCCCGCGCGGGTCGCCGCGGACCGTGGGCTTTCGCCCGAGGCGGACAACCCGTACGGTGTCGGGCGGACGTCGGCGGGAACCGCCGGGAGGCGCGGAGGTTGGCGTGCGCGGTTGGATCTGCCTGGCGGGCGTGTCGACGCTGCTGGTGGCGGGGTGCGGGGCGGAGGCGGCGGAGCCGGTGGCGGTGCCCCGGGGTGCGCCGGTCGTGGTCGACGTGCCGGCGGCGTCCTCCGGCGGCGCGTGCCGGCTGCTCGACTTCGCCGTGGTCGAGGAGCACACCGGGGAGCGGTTCGACGTGGCGGCGGCCAGCGCGCGCGACGACACCCGCACCTGCGTGCTGCGCGCGAAGCGGGCGCTGCTGCCGGAGCTGACCCTCGCCGTCACCGACACGTCGATCGGCGTGGCCGACTTCACGGCCGACGTGTGGCCCGCGGGGGCCCGGAAGGTCAGCCGGCTGGGTCAGGTCGCCTACCGGCGGACCGGGGCGGCGACGAAGGGGCAGGGGCCGGTCGCCGAGGTGGGCTGGCTGGCCACCGAGGACCGGCTGGCCGTGCTGCGCTGGACGCTGCCGAAGGGCGCCGGGCGCGACGCGGCCGAGGAGGTCGCCGGGAAGCTGGTCGCGCTGGCGGGGACGGTCGACACCCGGGCCCTGTGAACTGGCGCGCCGGCGCCGGGGCACCGGACGGAGCCCTCCCGCCGGGCCCGGGGAGCGGGGTCAGGTCAGCGGGCGGCGACGAAGACCCGGGAGGCGACCTCGCGGGGCAGCCGGACCCGGTCGCCGGAGCGGTCGATGGAGACGCCGTCGCGCTCCTGGGCCACGGTCACGGTCGCGCCCGGGTCGACCCCGGCGGCGTGCAGCTGCCGCAGCACGTCGGCGTCGGTCTGCACGCTCTCGCAGATCCGCCGCACGACCACCGTGCCGGTGAGCCCCGGGAACGCCAGGTTGCGCTCGCCGTCGCTGCGGTCGGTCGGCTGCTCGGGGGTGCCCAGCTCCTCCAGACCCGGGATCGGGTTGCCGTACGGGGAGCGGGTGGGGCGGTTGAGCAGGTCGTACACCCGCTGCTCGACCGCGTCGCTCATCACGTGCTCCCACCGGCAGGCCTCCTCGTGGGCCTCCTCGTAGGGCATCCCGATGACGTTGACCAGCAGCAGCTCGGCGAGCCGGTGCTTGCGCATCACGGACACGGCGGACGCGCGGCCCAGCGGGGTCAGCGCGAGGTGCCGGTCGCCCTCGACGGTGAGCAGCCCGTCGCGTTCCATCCGGGCGACGGTCTGGCTGACGGTGGGACCGCTCTGGCGCAGCCGCTCGGCGATCCGGGCGCGCAACGGCGGGACGCCCTCCTCCTCGAGTTCGAGGATGGTGCGCAGGTACATCTCGGTCGTGTCCACTAGATCGTGGCGCATCGATTCCCCCTCTCGGCGGAGGCAGTTCCGCGCCCACTCGTGTCGACCAGGTGCTTCACGTCGGCGACCTCCCGGAGGTCGATGGTACCCCGGCCGCTGGAGATCGTCCGCCGCCGAATCGCGAGGTGACCGCCCGAATGGTGTTCACTGGACGGCATGTCCGGTACCGAGGAGTCGCTGGTCGAGGCCGACCGGCTCGCGGCGGAGCTCGACTCCGCCGACCCGCCCGCCCTGCTCGACGTCCGGTGGCGGCTCGCCGGCCCGCCCGGCCGCGAGGACCACGCCGCCGGTCACCTGCCGGGCGCGGTCTTCGTCGACCTGGACGCCGCGCTGTGCGGGCCGCCCGGCGCGGCCGGCCGTCATCCGCTGCCCGACCCCGCCGCCCTCCAGGCCGCGTTGCGGGCCGCCGGGGTCCGCGCCGGTCATCCCGTCGTCGTGTACGACGGCGGCGACGGCCTCGGCGCGGCGCGGGCCTGGTGGACGCTGCGCTGGGCCGGGCACCGGCCGGTCCGGGTGCTGCACGGCGGCTTCCCGGCCTGGGTGGCCGCCGGCCTGCCCGTGTCGACGGACGTGCCCACCCCGGCCCCCGGGGACGTGACCGTCCGTCCGGGCGGGCTGCCGGTGCTCGACGCCGACGCGGCCGCCGCGCTCGCCGCCACCGGCGACGGGACGCTGCTCGACGTGCGGGCCGCGGCCCGCTTCCGGGGCGAGCACGAGCCGGTCGACCCGGTGGCCGGGCACGTGCCGGGCGCGGTGAACCTGCCCGCCGGGGAGTACGTCGGCCCGGACGGCCGCTTCCCGTCCGGCGCGGCGCTGCGGGAGCGGTTCGCCGCCGCCGGGGTCGCCGACGCCGCGCCGGTGGGGGCGTACTGCGGGTCCGGGGTGACCGCCGCGCAGGCCGTGCTCGCCCTGCACCTGGCGGGCCGCCCGGACGCCGCCCTCTACGTCGGATCGTGGAGCAACTGGGTGGCCGACCCGTCCCGCCCCGTCGCCACCGGCGGCTGACCGCCGGGGCCCGGCGGCCGGGAGGGCCGCCGACCAGGGAGACACCGGCCACGGCGGCAGCGCGGGTGGTGGGCGGCGGCGGTGGCCCGTGCGACGATGGCCCCATGTCCGAGGACACGGTGGTGGTGTGGGACGAGGCGCTGCTCGCCTACGACATGGGTGACCATCCGCTCGACCCGGTGCGGGTCGAGTTGACCGTCGCGCTCGCCGGGGAGCTGGGCGTCCTGGGCCGGCCCGGGGTGCGGCTGGTCCGGCCGGAGCCGGCCGACGACGCCCTGCTGACCCGGGTGCACGACCCGCGCTACCTCGACGCGGTCCGCGTCGCCCCCCGCGACCCGCTCTTCGCCGGGTTCGGGCTGGGCACATCGGACAATCCGGTCTTCGACGGGATGCACGAGTCCAGCGCGCTGGTCGCCGGGGCCACCGTGGCCGCCGCCGAGGCGGTGTGGCGGGGCGAGGCGCGGCGGGCCGTCAACGTGGCCGGTGGGCTGCACCACGCCATGCCGGCCCGCGCCGCCGGGTTCTGCGTCTACAACGACCCGGCGGTGGCCATCGCCCGCCTGCTCGACCTCGGCGCGGAGCGGATCGCCTACGTCGACGTGGACGTGCACCACGGCGACGGCGTGCAGGCCATCTTCTGGGACGACCCCCGGGTGCTCACCGTCAGCCTGCACGAGACCCCGCTCGCCCTGTTCCCCGGCACCGGGTTCCCCGACGAGACGGGCGGCCCGGGCGCGCCGGGCAGCGCCGTGAACGTGCCGCTGCCGCCCGGGGCCGACGACGCCGGTTGGCTGCGCGCGTTCCACGCGGTCGTGCCGTCGGTGCTGCGGGCGTTCCGGCCGCAGCTCCTGGTGACCCAGTGCGGGGCGGACGGGCACCGCATCGACCCCCTCGCCGACCTGCACCTGAGCGTCGACGGGCAGCGCGCCACCTACCTGGCGCTGCGGGCGCTTGCCGACGAGCTGTGCGAGGGCCGCTGGGTGGCCACCGGCGGCGGCGGGTACGCCCTCGTCGAGGTGGTGCCCCGCGCCTGGACCCACCTGCTCGCGGTGGCGACCGGCGACCCGATCGACCCGGCGACGCTCACCCCGCCCGGCTGGCGTGCGCTGGCCGCCGCCCGCCGCCCCGCCCGGGAGGTGCCGCTGCGGATGACCGACGACGCCGACCCCGCGTTCGCGCCGTGGCAGCCGACCGGCGAGCCGAACCCGGTGGACCGGGCCATCGCGGCGACCCGCAAGGCGGTGTTCCCGCTGCTCGGCCTCGACCCGTACGACCCGCGGGACTGACCGGGCTGCGCCCGGGGAGGGGCCGGAACCGGTGACCACAGTCGACCAGCCGGTGGACGTGCTGCTCAGCGACGGCAGCACCGTCGGGCTGCGCCCGATCCGCCCGGACGACGCGCCCGGGATCGTGGCGATGCACGCCCGCTTCTCCGAGCGCACCCGCTACCTGCGCTACTTCTCGCCGTACCCGCGCATCCCGGAGCGGGACCTGAACCGCTTCGTGCACGTCGACCACGTCGACCGGGAGGCGTTCGTGGTGCTCGCCGCCGGGCGGATCGTCGCCGTGGGCCGCTACGAGCGGCTCGGCCCGCAGGCCCCCGAGGCCGAGGTGGCGTTCGTGGTGGAGGACGCCCACCAGGGGCGGGGGATCGGCTCGGTGCTGCTGGAGCACCTGGCCGACGCGGCCCGGCGGGTCGGGATCGTGCGCTTCGTCGCCGAGGTGCTCCCGGCCAACGGGGCGATGCTGCGCGTCTTCGCCGACTTCGGCTACCAGGTCCAACGCCAGTACGCCGACGGCGTGGTGCACCTGAGCTTCCCGATCGCCCCCACCGAGGCGACGCTGGCGGTGCAGCGGGGCCGGGAGCACCGCACCGAGGCCCGCTCCATCGCCCGGCTGCTGGCCCCCCGGGGCGTGGCCGTCTACGGCGCGAGCGCCACCGGGCAGGGCGTCGGCGCGGCCCTGCTCGGGCACCTGCGCGACGGCGGTTACCCGGGGCCGATCGTGCCGGTGCACCCGGGCGCGGCGACGGTGGCCGGGCTGCCCGCGTACCCGTCGGCGGTCGACGCCGGCCACGCGATCGACCTGGCGGTGGTCGCGGTGGCCCCGGAGTCGGTGGGCGCGGTGGTGGCCGACGCGGCGGCGGCCGGCGCGCACGGCCTGGTGGTGATCTCGGCCGGCTTCGCCGAGGCCGGCGCGGACGGCGCGGCGGCCCAGCGGGCCCTGGTCCGCGCCGCGCACGCCGCCGGGATGCGGGTCGTCGGCCCGAACTGCCTGGGCGTGGCCAACACCGCCGGGCAGGTACGCCTCAACGCGACCCTCGCGCCCGCGCTGCCGGCCCCCGGCCGGGTGGGCATCTTCAGCCAGTCCGGCGCGTTCGGGGTGGCGCTGCTGGCCGAGGCGGCCCGGCGGGGCCTCGGCCTGTCCAGCTTCGTCTCGGCCGGCAACCGGGCCGACGTCTCCGGCAACGACCTGCTCCAATACTGGCAGGACGACCCCGGCACCGACGTGATCATGTTGTACCTGGAGACGTTCGGCAACCCGCGCAAGTTCGCCCGGCTGGCCCGGCGGATCGGCCGGGACAAGCCGGTGGTGGCGCTGGCGTCCCCGGCCCGCCCGCCCGGCCTGAACGGCGACGCGCCCGGCCCCGACGCGGTCGCGGTCGACGCCCTGTTCGCCCAGTCCGGGGTGATCCGGGTCGACACGGTCGCCGAGCTGCTCGACGTCGGCGTGCTGCTGGCCCACCAGCCCCGGCCCGCCGGGCGGCGGGTCGCCGTGGTCGGCAACTCCTCGGCGCTGACCGGGCTGGCCGCCACCGCCTGCGCCGCGCAGGGGCTGACGGTGGCGGCCGGCTACCCGTCCGACGTGGGCCCCCGGGCCGGGGCGGCGGAGTTCGCCGCCGCGTTCGGCGCGGCCGCCGCCGACGAGCACGTGGACGCCCTCGTCGCGGTCTTCGCCCCGCCGCTGCCCGGCCAGCTCACCGACACCGGGGCCGACTTCGCCGCCGCCCTGCCCGGCGCGCTCGACGCCGGCAAGCCGGTGGTGGCGACCTTCCTCGCCGGGCGACCGCCGGCGGGGGTGCCGGCGTACCCGAGCGTGGAGGAGGCGGTGCGGGCCCTGGCCCGGGTCGCCGCGTACGCCGACTGGCTGCGCCGGCCGACCGGCGCGCTGCCCGAGCTGCCCCGGATCGACCCCGCCGCCGCGGCCGCCGCGCTGCGCGCCGACGGGGCCGACCCGGCGGGGCTGCTGGGCGCGTACGGGATCGACGTGGTGCCGTCGGTGCGCGCCGGGTCGGCCGACGAGGCGGTCGCCGCCGCCGGGGCGCTCGGCTGCCCGGTGGCGCTGAAGGCCGCCGCCCCCGGGCTGCGGCACCGCCTCGACCTCGGCGCGGTCCGGCTCGACCTGGCCGACGCGGCGGCGGTGCGCCGGGCGTACGCGGAGATGTCGGCGGTCTTCGGCGCGGACGTCCTGGTGCAGGCGATGGTCCCGCCCGGCGTGCCCTGCGTGGTGGAGCTGGTGGAGGACCCGGCGTTCGGGCCGGTGGTCGGCTTCGGCCTCGGCGGCGTCGCCACCGAGCTGCTCGGCGACCGGGCGTGGCGGGCGGTGCCGCTGACCGACGTCGACGCCGCCGAGCTGGTCGACGCGCCCCGGGCCGCGCCGCTGCTGCGCGGGCACCGGGGGGCCGCGCCGGTGGACCGGGCCGCCCTGGCGGAGCTGCTGCTGCGGGTGGGGCGGCTCGCCGACGAGCAGCCCCGGGTGCGTTCGCTCACCCTCAACCCGGTGCTGGCCCGCCCCGACGGCATCTCGGTGCTGCACGCCACGGTGGGCGTCGGCGCGGCGGGCGCCCGCCCCGACACGGGCCCCCGCCGCCTGTAAGGAAGGGCCCCCTGTTAACGCCTTTTGTATAGGAAGGGCCCCCTCCTAACACCGCTGGGCCCGCGCCCAGCGGTGCACCGCATGCGCGAGGGGCCCCGGCGAACCGCCGGGGCCCCTCCTTACGCGTGCCGCTTCAGCAGGCGTACGCCTCCAGCCGCTGCGCCCGCTCCGGGGCGCGCAGCTTGAGCAGCGTGACCTTCTCGATCTGCCGGATCCGCTCCCGGGACAGGCCGAACTCCTTGCCCACCTCGTCGAGGGTGCGCTGCCGGCCGTCGTCCAGGCCGAAGCGGAGCCGGATCACGGCCTGCTCCCGCTGGGACAGGGTGGCCAGCACGATCTGCACCTCGTTGCGCAGCTCGCCGTCGGCGGCGGCCGCGCCGGGCTCGGCGGCCGGGTCGACGGCGGCGACGAAGTCGCCCAGGGCGCTCTCGCCGTCCTCGCCGACGGCCTGGTCGAGGCTGACCGGCTCCCGGTCGTACGAGATCAGCTCGATGACCTGGAACTCGGGGACGTCCATGGCGCGGGCGACCTCGGCGACGGTGGGCTCGCGGCCCAGCGTGACGGCCAGCTCGCGGCGGGCCCGGACCATCCGGTTGACCTGCTCGACCATGTGCACCGGGATGCGGATGGTGCGGGCCTGGTCGGCCATCGCCCGGGTGATCGCCTGCCGGATCCACCAGGTCGCGTACGTGGAGAACTTGAAGCCCTTGGTGTAGTCGAACTTCTCGACCGCCCGGATCAGGCCGAGGTTGCCCTCCTGGATGAGGTCGAGGAACGCCATGCCCCGGCCGGTGTACCGCTTGGCGATGCTGACGACGAGGCGCAGGTTGGCCTCCAGCAGGTGGTCCTTGGCCGTGCGCCCCTCGGCGACGACGATCTCCAGGTCGGCGCGCAGCTCCGTCGAGACGGGCGTGCAGGTGGCCAGCTTCTCCTCGGCGAACAGCCCGGCCTCGATCCGCTTGGCGAGCACCACCTCCTGCTCGGCGGTGAGCAGCTTGGTGCGCCCGATGCCGTTGAGGTATGCCCGGACCAGGTCCGTGGAGACGCCGCGCTCGTCGGTGGCGTCGAGGTCGGTCAGGGTGTCGGCGGCAGCCTCGGCGTCGGTGGTGACGGCCGGGCCGATCTGGTTCTCGATCATCTGAAGGACCATCTCTGTCTCTCCCCGTGTCCACGTCTGTGCCGCGTTGCCGGCCCAGCGGCGCCGGTGACACACACTCTGGCAACCGGGACGTGAAACGGGAGTGAGGCGATCGGGGAACCGACAGCGGATAGGGGTACCGGGGTATGACCTTGCCAGGCCCGGCTACCGTGCCGGCAGTCGGCCGTTCGGGCCGAATCAGCAGGTCGGGCGTGCAACGGTCGATCTTCGAGAGGGTGGAGGGCGTCGTGGTCTTCAAGCGGCTCATGCAGGCGATGGGTGTGGGCGGTCCGTCGGTGGAGACGGTGCTGAGCAATCCGAACTGCCGTCCGGGCGGTCAGTTGGAGGGCGTCGTGCACGTGGCCGGCGGCGAGCACGCGGTCGACATCGACTACGTCGCGCTGGGCCTGGTCACCCGGGTCGAGGTGGAGAGCGGTGACAGCGAGTACGAGACCACCCAGGAGTTCCACCGTCGCCAGGTGACCGGGGCGTTCCGGCTGGAGCCGGGGCAGCGCTACGACGTCCCGTTCCGCTTCGACGTGCCGTGGGAGACCCCGCTCACCGAGCTGTACGGGCAGCACCTGCACGGGATGACGATGGGGCTGCGTACGGAGCTGGAGGTGGCGCGGGCGGTCGACAAGGGCGACCTGGACGCGGTGGCGGTGCACCCGCTGCCGGCCCAGGAGGCGCTGCTGGAGGCGCTGCTGCGGCTGGGCTTCCGGTTCGCCCGCGCCGACGTCGAGCGGGGCCACATCTACGGGGTACGCCAGCACCTGCCGTTCTACCAGGAGATCGAGTTCTACCCGGCCCCCCAGTACGCCCAGGCGATCAACCAGCTGGAGGTCACCTTCGTCACCGACCCGCAGCAGGTGCAGGTGGTGCTGGAGATCGACAAGCGGGGCGGCGTGTTCACCGAGGGGCGGGACGCCTTCGGCCGGTTCAGCGTCGACCACGCCACCGTGCACAACACCGACTGGGCCGCCCAGCTCGACGGCTGGCTCCGCCAGTCCATCCAGCGCCGCGGCCTCTTCTTCTGACCCCGGGACCTCTTCGGTGATCAAGAGGTTTGCGTCAGGTTCCGGGCGGCGGCTGACGCAAACCTCTTGATCACCGGGCGTGTCAGAGGTCCAGGAGGAGGGTGCGGGGGCCCACGTTGACGCTCTCCACCAGCATGTGGGCGCGGAAGCGGCCCGTCTGCACCGGGGCGCCACGCTCGCGCAGGGCCGCCACGACCGCCTCTACCAGCGGCTCGGCCACCTCGGCGGGGGCGGCGGCGGTCCAGCTCGGGCGGCGGCCCTTGCGGGCGTCGCCGTAGAGGGTGAACTGGCTGACCACCAGGATGCCCGCCCCGGTGTCCGCCGCGCTGCGCTCGCCGTCCAGGACGCGCAGCTCGTGGATCTTGCGGGCCATGGTGCGGGCGGTCTCACCGGTGTCGGTGTGGGTCACCCCGAGCAGCACCAGCAGCCCGTCGGTGACCGCGCCGACGACCTCCCCGTCGACCGTGACGCTGGCCCGGCCGACGGTCTGCACGACCGCCCGCATCAGCGCACCGCCCGCGCCGCCGCCGGCATCCGCAACTGTCTCAGCGCGCGCATCAGTCGGTCACCGGCTCGACGATGCCACGTTCCACCAGGTGCGCCACGATCGGGCCGGCCGCCTCGGCCAGCTCCTCGGGGGCCACGTCGTGCGCGGCGGCGAGCAGGGCGAGCTGGTCGCGCAGCGGCAGCCGGCCGTCCGCGCCGCCGACCAGGGCCAGCACCAGCGGGTCGATCTCCTCCGTCCAGCGCAGCCCGTGCGGCATCGCCAGGACCTGCCGGTCCACCGCCCAGCCCTCGTCGCCCATCGTCGCCTCCTGCCGCAGCTGGAGCCCCTCGGCGGCCCGGTAGCGCGCGTCGAGCACCCCGTCGGCGCCGCGTGCCCGGAGCCAGTCCTGGCGGTCGAACCAGGCGGCGATCCGCTCGCCCATCGGCGGCTCCACCCGCTGCCGCAGGTCCTCGACCCGCACCACCGGGTCGGCGTGGCCGCCGCGGCGCAGCGAGACGATGCCGAAGCCGACCGCCTCCACCTTGTGCGCGTCGAACCAGTCGAGCCAGGCCGCCGCCCGCTGCGGGTCGGCGGCCTCGCCGACGTCGGTCAGCCACAGGTTGACGTACGCCATCGGGTCGGCGACCTCCCGCTGGACGACCCAGGCGTCCAGGCCGGTGCCGGCGAACCAGCCGGCCACCCGCTCGCCCCAGTCCTCCCCGGCGACGTGCACCCAGTTCGCCAGGTACTGCATGGTGCCGCCCTCGGTGAGCAGGCCGGGCGCGGCGGCGGCCAGCTCCGCGCCGATCGCGTCGCCGACCCGGCCCGAGTCCCGGTACACGTGGGTGGTGGTGCCGGGGCCGACCACGAACGGCGGGTTGCTGACCACCAGGTCGAACCGGCGCCCGGCGACCGGGGCGACCAGGTCCCCGCGCAGCAGCTCCCAGTCCTGGCCGTTGAGCGCGGCGGTGGTGGCGGCGAAGCGCAGCGCCCGCTCGGAGACGTCGGTGGCGGTGACCCGGCGGGCGTGGGTGGCCAGGTGCAGCGCCTGCACCCCGGAGCCGGTGCCCAGGTCGAGCGCGGTCTCCACCGGCCGGCGCACGGCCGCTCCGATCAGCGTCTGGGTCGCCCCGCCGATGCCGAGCACGTGCTCGGCGTGCAGCGGCCGGCCCGGCCGGGAGCTGACCGGCAGGTCGGCGAGGACCCACCAGTCGTCGGCGTACGGCTCCAGGTCGACGCCCGCGCGCAGCCCGTCGCCGTGCCGCTCGACCAGGCCCCCGGCCAGCGCCTCGGCCACGGTCAGCGGGGCGAGCGCGGCGGCCACCGCGGCCTCCGGCTCGGTCTGGTCGCAGATGAACACCCGGATGAGGGTGGCCAGCGGGTCGCGGTCGGCGGTGGCGCGCAGGGCCGCCCGGAAGTCGTTGCGGGCGATCCCGCCGGTCGCCTGCGGTCCGAGCCGGTCGGCGATGCCGTTCGAGGTGTACGCGGCGCGGGACAGTGCCGTGCGGAGCGCCTCGACGCCGGCGGGGGAGAGCAGCATGTCGTGTTCGTCCACGTCGCCATCCTGCCTGCCGCCGTGGCGGCAGGCGTCACCGCCGCCCCGGAATCCGACTTCCCGGGCGCGAGCCGGCGGGACCGTCGGGTGGCCCGCGCCCGGGGAGTCGGCGTCGTGGCGTCGCGGCGGGGCGGCAGGATGGACGGCATGACGTTCTCGCTGCCCATCGACCCCGAGGCAAACCGGCTGCTGGAGCGCAGCCCGCTGGCCCTGCTGCTGGGGATGACGCTCGACCAGCAGATCCCGATGGAGAAGGCGTTCTCCTCGCCGTACGTGCTGGCGCAGCGCCTCGGGCACGAGCCGAACGCCCGCGAGCTGGCCGGGTACGACCCGGACGCGCTGGTGGCGGTGTTCGCCGAGCCGCCCGCCCTGCACCGGTTCCCGAAGGCGATGGCCGCCCGGACGCAGGAGGTGTGCCGGGTGCTGGTCGACCGGTACGACGGCGACGCCGCCCGGCTCTGGGCCGACGTCGCCGACGGGCGGGAGCTGCTGCGCCGGATCACCGAGCTGCCCGGGTTCGGCCGGCAGAAGGCGCAGATCCTCGTCGCGCTGCTCGGCAAGCGGTACGGCGTCACCCCGGCCGGCTGGCGGGAGGCGGCCGGCGGCTACGGCGACGCCGACGCGTACCGGTCGGTGGCCGACGTGGCCGACGCGGACTCGCTGCGCCGGGTGCGCGAGCACAAGCAGCGGATGAAGGCGGAGGCGAAGGCCGCGAAGGGCTGACGCAACCCGCGCCGGCCGGGCTCGTTGAGCCCGTCGGGCGGCGGCGACGGGTGGACGATGACGGAGGACCAGCGGGGCGCGGCACTGCTGCGGGGCGCGGTGAGCTCGCCCCGGGCCAGCTTCCTGGAGCTCTTCTTCGATCTGGTGTTCGTCTTCGCGCTGACCCGGGTGTCGCAGCGGATCATCGACGAGGTGACGTCCCCCGGCCGGGACGTGTGGAGCGAGGTCGCGCAGACCGTGCTGCTGTTCCTCGCGCTCTGGCTGGTCTGGACCCTCACGGCCTGGGTCACCAGCCGCTACGAGCCGGAGCGCGGGATCATCCAGTTCGTCGTGGTGGCCACGATGTTCGGCAGCATGGTGATGGCCGTCGCCCTGCCCCGCGCCTTCGCCGAGCGGGCGCTGCCCTTCGTCTGTGCGTACCTGGCGATCCAGATCGGCCGGCCGCTCCTGGTCACCGTGGCGCTGCGCCGGCACCCCCGCCGGAGGGTGACGATGCGCATCATGGCCTGGTTCGCGGCCGGCGCGGTGCCCTGGCTCGCCGGTGCCCTGGTGCCGCAGCCGGCCCTCCGGGCGGTGTGCTGGACCGCCGCGCTGGCCTGGGACTACGCGGGGTTGGCGCTCGGCTGGCCGGTGCCGCGCCTCGGGCCGACGCGGGTCTCCGGCTGGGCCGTGATGGGCGAGCACCTGGCCGAGCGGTACCAGCAGATCTTCCTGATCGCCCTGGGCGAGACCATCCTCGTCATCGGGTTCACGTTCAGCAACAGCGGTTTCGCCGCGACCGGGTTCGCGGCGTTCGCCCTCTCGTTCCTGGTTACGGCGCTGTTCTGGCGGATCTACTTCCACCGGGCCGGGCACCTGCTGACCGAGGCGATCCGGGTGGCCCGGTCGCCGGGGCTGCTGGGTGAGTCGGCGAGCTGGACCCACCTGGTGATCGTGGCCGGCGTGCTGGTCACGGGCGTCGGCTACGAGTTGGTCATCGACCATCCCTACGCCCGGATGGAGCCGGTGTGGCCCGTCTTCGTCATGGGCGGTCCCGCCCTGTTCCTGGCCGCCCGGGCCCGCTTCGAGTACGAGATCTTCGGCCGGGTCTCCCGCTCCCGGCTGGCCGGGGTGCTGGCGCTGGTCGCGCTGGCCCCGGTGGCGCTGCGCATGTCGCCGGTGGTTGCGCTCGCATCGGCCGCCGCCGTGCTGGCGGCGATCGCCGTGCGCGACATGGCACGGTCGTGGGGCCGCCCGGTCGAGCGGCCCGCATCTCCGCTGGACCGGCCCGGCCCGGCCCACCCCCAGGTGGCGGAAGGGTGAGGGGCCGGGGCTCAGGCGGCGGTGGGCCGGGAGAGGGCGGCGAGGGCCCGCCGCACGTCGGCGAGGGAGACCGTCGCCGAGTCGTCCAGCTCGGCCAGGCCGGCCTCGATCCACTGCCGCATCAGCGTGGTCACCCCGATGCCCCGGGCGTCGGCGGCGGCCCGCACCCGCTCGTAGGTCTCCAACGGCAGCCGCACCGAGCGGCTGACCATCGGCACGTCGGTGTCGGGGGTGGGCAGCTCCACCGGCGCGCCGGCGTCGATCAGCTCGGCGAGCGGGTCGCCACCGCCGTGGAACTGCTTGGTCGCGTCGTTACGGTTCATCGCCACGCCTCCTCATCGGCGGAATCTGCGGCCGGCGTCGTCGTCGGGAAACCGGCGGACGGCCTCGTCGTAGCGCTTGGCCTCGGCGTCGGTCAGCTCCCGGGCGGAGAGCACGTCCCAGTCGTTGTCGGCGCCGTCGGCCTCGGCGAGCAGCACGGCCAGCCGCCGGCCGTGGCGGGCGGCGGCGTAGACGACCATCACGTCGTCGCCCAGGTGCCGGATGACCCGCCGCGGGCTGTGCAGCGCCTCCCAGACCTCGCCGGGCGAGACGTCGTAGACCCGCAGGTTGGCCAACGCCTCGTCGGTGAAGCTGAACCGGCTGCCCACGAGCGGAGCGTACCACGGGCGTAACACGAGCCGGGGCGGGTCGATTTCGCTGATCAACGCCCCGCGACGAACCGATCAACGCCCCGGGGTGACAGGATGGGGGCGATCCCTCTTGGAGGTTCGTGGTGAAGCGTCAGGCGTACCAGCCGATCCTGATCACCGACGCGGCCCGCAGCCAGGACGACCAGCTCACCAGCCGGCAGCGCCGCTACGTCGTGATGATGGGCGTCCGGGTGGCCTGCGTGATCGTCGGCGCGATCCTGGTCGGCGCGCAGGCGCCCATGCTCTGGCTCTGGCTGCCGCTGTGCGGCCTCGGGATGGTGCTCATCCCGTGGCTGGCGGTGCTGCTGGCCAACGACCGGCCGCCGAAGGAGAAGCACCGGTTGGCCAACCGGTTCCAGCCCCGGCACACCGACCCGGCCGCGCCGATGAGCCTCGCCGCCGAGGAGCGCCCGCACAAGGTCATCGACGCCGAGCCCTGACAAGCCCGACCGGCCTCCGGGTGGCCGGCGCGCGCGCCGGTAGCGCCACCGGGCCCCGCAGGCCGGGCCGTCGGTCAGGCCGTCGGGCGCGCGCCGATGCTCGACACGGCCAGCGCGCCCAGGTCGCCGGCCCGGTCCAGCGCCGCCCGGGGCCCGGCCCCGGCCAGCCACGCCGACAGCAGCCCGGCCGCGAAGGCGTCCCCGGCCCCGGTGACGTCGGCCACGACCACCCGCCGGGTCGGCGCCACGCTGACCGTCGCCGTCCGGTCCGCCCACACCGCCCCGGCCGCGCCGCGCTTCACCACCACCCGCCGGGCCGTCGCCGTCAGCGCCCGCGCCTGCGCCGCCGGGTCCAGCCCGCCGGCCAGCACGGCCGCCTCGTCGGCGTTGACCAGGAGCAGGTCGACGTCGCGTACCCAGGTCAGGAAGGCCGCCGCGCCGACCCGCCGCAGCGGCGCCGCGGACGCCGCGTCGACGCTGGTGGTGAGCCCGCGCTCGCGCGCCGCGGCCAGCGCGCGCAGCCCGGCGCCGCGCGAGGAGGCGTCCAGCAGGGGATACGCGGACAGGTGCAGGTGCCGCGCGTCGGGCGCTGCGGCGAGGGCGGCGTCGACGTGCCCGGCGCCCAGCCGCAGGTTCGCCCCCCGCTCGGTCACCATCGTGCGCTCGTCGCCGCCGGTGAGCACGATCACCGTGCCCGTGGTGTGCCCGGCGTGCCGCTCGACGGCGCAGTCCACGCCGGCCCGCTCCAGCTCGGCGACCCGGTCGCGGCCCGCGTCGTCGTCGCCGACGGCGCCGACCATGGTCACCGGCACGCCCTGGGCGGCGAGCCAGGCGGCGGTGTTGGCGGCCTGCCCGCCGCCGGTGACCCGGATCGTGGCCGGGGTGTCGGAGCCGGTGGCCAGCGGCCCGCCCAGCACCGCGACGACGTCGGTGATCAGGTCGCCCACGACGACGACCCGGCCCGGCCCGGCCGGGTGGCGCGCAGCGGTCATGCGGCGGCGCGGTCGGTGGCGGCGGCGCGGTCGGTGGCGGCGACCGCGATCCGGGCGGCGAGGTCGGCGTTGCGCAGGATGATCCGCACGTTCACGGCGAGGCTCGCGCCCTCGGTGGCGGAGTGGAAGTGCGCGAGCAGGTACGGCGTCACGGCCTTGCCGGTCACCCCGTCGCGCTCCAGCAGGGCGAGGCCCTCGGCGAGCGTCTGGTCGTGCAGGGCCGGGTCGAGCTGCTCGTCGGCCGGCAGCGGGTTGGCCACGATCAGCCCGCCGCCGTGCACCCCGTGGGCGTCCCGTGCCGCCAGCACGTCGGCGACCTGCGCGGGCGAGTCGACCGACCAGTCCAGGTCGAAGCCGGCGTCGGTGAGATAGAAGCCGGGGAACCGGCGGGTGCGGTAGCCGACCACGGCGACGCCGAGGGTCTCCAGCCGCTCCAGGGTGGCCCCGACGTCGAGGATCGACTTGACCCCGGCGCAGACCACGGCGATCGGCGTGCGCGCCAGGGTGCCCAGGTCGGCCGACTCGTCGAAGGTCGTCGCGGCCTCCCGGTGCACCCCGCCCAGCCCGCCGGTGGCGAAGACCCCGATCCCGGCGGCGGCGGCCACCGCGCTGGTGGCGGCGACCGTGGTGGCCCCGTCCGCGCCGGCCGCGGCGGCGATCGCGAGGTCGCGCACCGAGAGCTTGCTCACCCCGTCGACGGTCGCGAGCCGGGTCAGCTCCGCGTCGTCGAGGCCCACCACGAGCTGACCGGCGACCATGCCGATGGTCGCCGGGACCGCCCCGGCGGCGCGGACGGCCTGCTCGATCTCGCGGGCCACCCGCAGGTTGTCGGGCCGGGGCAGGCCGTGCGAGACGATGGTGCTCTCCAGTGCGACGACCGGACGCCGGTCGCGCAGGGCGGCGGCCACCTCGACGCCGAGGCGGGTGTGGAAGCTGTTCACGTCCGTTACGGTACGGGCCGGGAAGGGGCGGCCTACGGTGGACCCGGCCAGGTCGACCTGCCAGACTGGAAAGTCGGAGGTGCAGAAGTGAACACACAGGTTCTCGAACGTCCGGACCTGCAGGATGCCGACACCGGTCCCGAGATGTTCCACTACGTCCGTAAGGACAAGATCGCCGAGAGTGCCGTCATGGGCACCTTCGTCGTCGCGCTGTGCGGGGAGAAGTTCCCGGTGACCAAGGCCGCCAAGCCGGGCTCACCGGTCTGCCCGAAGTGCAAGGAGATCTACGACTCCTGGGGCGAGTGACCACGGGCGGCCCCTCCGGCCGCCCACGTAACCTTCGGCGGTGACCACCTCCACCGCCCTGCTCCTGGCCGACCTGGCCGGGGTGGCCGTCTTCGCCGCCTCCGGGGCCTCCGCGGCGGTGGCCAAGCGCCTCGACCTGTTCGGCGTCGTGTTCGTCGGCTTCGTCGCCGCGCTCGGCGGCGGGATCCTCCGCGACCTGGTGATCAACGAGGTGCCGCCGCTGGCCTTCGCCGACTGGCGGTACGCGGCCACGGCCGCGCTCACCGCCGCCGCCACCTTCTGGCTGCACCCCAGGCTCGCCCGGCTGCGCACCACCGTGCTGGTGCTCGACGCCGCCGGCCTCGGGCTGTTCACCGTCACCGGCACCCTCAAGGCGCTCGACGCCGGCGTGCCGGCCGTCGGCGCGTGCCTGCTCGGCATGCTCACCGCCATCGGCGGCGGGCTCGGCCGGGACCTGCTCACCGGCGAGATCCCCGTGGTGCTGCGCCGGGAGATCTACGCGGTGGCGGCCCTCGCCGGGGCGGTCGCCGTGGCGCTGCTCGACGCGTTCGGGCGGGCCGACGCCGCCGGGTTGACCGCCGCGGCGGTGTTCGTCTTCGCGCTGCGCCTGGTGTCACTGCGGCGGCGCTGGTCCGCCCCGGTGGCCGCGCTGCGCCCGCCCCGCACCGGCACCCGGGGACCCGCCTCGTGACGACGGTCGGCGCTGACCCAGGGTGAGCGCCGGATCGCCGGTCGTGGTGGTGGCGGGCGGTGTCGATGTGACCAGCGTGGCGTCGCCTGGGCCCGCCGGCCCGCGCTGGTTATGCTGATCCGGCCTTCGCGGCACCCGATGCGCGAGGGCCTTTTCATGGGCGGCGGCACCCGTGGCCCTCGACCGGGGCCCGCCGTCGCGCGGTCGGAGAGGAGCCTGACGCGTGGCAGCCCGGACGCCGGCGCTCGAGACGTTCCCGCCCCTGCGTGCCTGGCAGCGCAAGGCGCTGGTGGAGTACCTGCGGCGACGCACCGACGACTTCACCGCGGTCGCCACCCCGGGGGCCGGCAAGACCACCTTCGCCCTGCGGATCGCCGCCGAGCTGCTCGCCGACGGCACCGTCGAGGCGGTCACCGTGGTCGCACCCACCGAGCACCTGAAGACCCAGTGGGCGCAGGCGGCGGCCCGGGTCGGCATCCAGCTCGACGCGGCGTTCCGCAACGCCGACCTGCACTCCTCCGCCGACTTCCACGGCGCGGTGGTCACCTATGCCCAGGTGGGCATGGCGCCGCAGGTGCACCGGCGGCGCACCATGACCCGGCGCACCCTGGTCATCCTCGACGAGATCCACCACGCCGGCGACTCCCGCACCTGGGGCGACGGGGTGAAGGCGGCGTTCGAGCCCGCCGTGCGCCGGCTGATGCTCACCGGCACCCCGTTCCGCTCGGACGACAACCCGATCCCGTTCGTCACCTACGAGCGCGGCGGCGACGGCCTGCTGCGCTCCCGCGCCGACGCCGTCTACGGCTACGCCGACGCGCTGCGCGACAACGTGGTCCGGCCGGTGCTGTTCCTGGCGTACTCCGGGGAGACCCGGTGGCGGACGAACGCCGGGGACGAGCTGGCCGCCCGGCTGGGCGAGCCGATGACGCAGGACCTCGTCGCCCAGGCGTGGCGTACCGCCCTGGACCCGGCCGGCGACTGGATGCCGCAGGTCCTGCGGGCCGCCGACGCCCGGCTGACCGTGCTGCGCAACGCGGGGATGCCCGACGCCGGCGGGCTGATCATCGCCAGCGACCAGCAGACCGCCCGCTCGTACGCGAAGCTGATCGAGCGGCTCACGGGCGAGAAGGCTGCGGTGGTCCTCTCCGACGACCAGGGCGCGTCCGCCCGGATCGCGACGTTCGCGGCGTCCGAGCAGCGCTGGCTGGTGGCGGTCCGGATGGTCTCCGAGGGCGTCGACATCCCCCGCCTGGCGGTCGGCGTCTACGCGACCAGCGCCAGCACCCCGCTCTATTTCGCCCAGGCCATCGGCCGGTTCGTCCGGGCCCGCCGCCCGGGGGAGACCGCGTCGGTGTTCCTGCCCAGCGTCCCGCACCTGCTCGGGCTGGCCAGCGAGATGGAGGCCGAGCGGGACCACGTGCTCGGCAAGCCGAAGGACCGCGAGGGGTTCGACGACGACCTGCTGGAGCGCGCCCAGCGCGACGACCAGGCCAGCGGGGAGCTGGAGAAGCGGTTCGCGGCCCTGTCCGCCACGGCCGAGCTGGACCAGGTGATCTTCGACGGCGCGTCCTTCGGCACCGCCGCCCAGGCCGGCACGCCCGAGGAGGAGGAATACCTGGGGCTGCCCGGTCTGCTCACCGCCGACCAGGTCTCCCTGCTGCTCACCAAGCGGCAGGCCGAGCAGCTGGCGGCCCAGCGCCGCAGGGCCACCGAGCGGGCCGCTGAGCCGGCCCCTGCCGCCACGGCGGCCCCACCTCAGCCCATGAGCGCCGCCCAGCGCCGGGTGGCGCTACGGCGGCAGCTGAACGCCCTCGTGGCCGCGCGGCACCACCGGACCGGTCTGCCGCACGGCAAGATCCATGCCGAGCTGCGCCGCCTCTGCGGCGGCCCGCCCAGCGCGCAGGCCACGATCGAACAACTGGAGGAGCGGATCGCCACCGTCCAGACCCTGTGACGGAGGTTCGAAACGGTCAAGCCGGCCGGAGGGGCCCGTGGGGCGCCTCCGGCCGGCTTGTGGTCGGTATGCGGACTTCTGCGGTCAGTTCGCCATCAGATCGGCGCCACGCCAGCTGAACTCGGGGTCCGTCGCGAAGCGCACGGTGATCTTCACGAGATCCTCCGCGTACTTGTTCGCGTGGTGCCCACAGAACACCAGCTCGCTCCCGCCCGCCAGAGTGATACGGAGCTTGCCGGCAGCGTTGCAGCGGTCGCACCGTTCATCGGCGGCTGGGGGAGCCACCGTCTCGGGCGGCGGCGTGAGGGTCGGGGTCATCGCCTTCCTCCTCTGGTCGTCACCGATGAACAATCTCGTCGGTCGTTGCTCACCTATCGTGCAACACCCGACGAGGGTCTTGCCTTCCCTGTGTGCCCGCGGGGGACCGAGGTCACACCTGGCGGCAACAGTGTGCCGTGCACCAAGGGTGCCACGTCAACGATCACAATCGTGCAACCGGCCGATCACCATCGAGTGTTGTACGCCTGGTGATCAAAGCGACACGTGCGGTTGACGAACTCGGGTCAGTCCAGGTAGTCACGGAGAACCTGTGACCGCGACGGGTGACGCAGTTTCGACATCGTCTTCGACTCGATCTGCCGGATCCGCTCCCGGGTCACGCCGTAGACCTGACCGATCTCGTCCAGCGTGCGCGGCTGGCCGTCGGTCAGGCCGAAGCGGAGCCGGACCACGCCCGCCTCGCGCTCCGACAGCGTCTGGAGCACCTGCTGGAGCTGGTCCTGGAGCAGGGAGAACGAGACGGCGTCGACCGCGACGACGGCCTCCGAGTCCTCGATGAAGTCGCCGAGCTGGCTGTCGCCCTCGTCGCCGATGGTCTGGTCGAGCGAGATGGGCTCCCGAGCGTACTGCTGGATCTCCAGCACCTTCTCGGGTGTGATGTCCATCTCCTTGGCCAGCTCCTCCGGGGTGGGCTCGCGGCCCAGGTCCTGAAGCAGCTCGCGCTGGATCCGGCCGAGCTTGTTGATCACCTCGACCATGTGCACCGGGATGCGGATGGTGCGGGCCTGGTCGGCCATCGCCCGGGTGATCGCCTGCCGGATCCACCAGGTCGCGTACGTGGAGAACTTGTAGCCCTTGGTGTAGTCGAACTTTTCGACCGCCCGGATCAGGCCGAGGTTGCCCTCCTGGATGAGGTCGAGGAACGCCATGCCCCGGCCGGTGTAGCGCTTGGCCAGCGACACCACCAGCCGGAGGTTGGCCTCCAGCAGGTGGTTCTTGGCCCGCTCGCCGTCGCGGGAGATCCAGCCGAGGTCGCGGACCATCTCCCGGACCAGCTTCTCCTCGCCCTCCTCGGCGGCGCGCAGCCGCTCGGCGGCGTAGAGGCCCGCCTCGATCCGCTTGGCGAGCTCCACCTCCTGCTCGGCGTTGAGCAGGGGCACCTTGCCGATCTGCTTGAGGTAGGCCCGCACGGAGTCGGCTGAGGCGGTCAGCTCGGCGTCGCGACGCGCCTGCTTGAGCGCCTCGGACTCCTCGTCGTCCCACTCGAAGTCGTTGTCGGTGGCGGAACTGGCGGCGTCGGCCGCGGCGGCCTGGGCCAGCTCCGCCGGCTCCTCGACCACCACGTCCTCGATCTCGGCGGCGAGCTCCTCCGGGTCGATGTCGCCCTCGGCGCCCTCGCCCTTCGGCTTGCCGGCGGCCTTGGCCGGCTTGCCCGCGGCGGCGGCCACCGTCGCCTTGGTGGCCCGCGTGGGCCGCGCGACCTTCGCCGGGACGGCGGCCTTCGCGACCGCCTCGGTCGTCGCCTTGCGCGCGGCGGCCTTCCGGGGCGCCGGCGCGGGGGCGTCGTCGGCGGCCGGCGCCTGCTTCGGGGCGGGCGCGGCCACCTTCTTCGTGGTCTTGGCGGTGGTGGCCCGGGACGCCGGGGTGGCGGACCGGGCGGCGGCGACCCGGCGGCGCGGGCTGGCCGAGCCGTCGACGACCACGGTCACCCCCGCTTCCGCGAGCGCACGCAGGATCTTCTTGGCCTGGGCCGGAGTCACCTCGGCGGACTCGACGGTGCGCGCGAGCTGGGCCGACGTGAGCTGGCCGCCGGCGCTCTGCGCGTGGGCGATCAGGGTGTCGGTGAGCGAGCGAACGTCGGCGCCGGTCTGGCGGGGTTCTGTCACGAAGACCTTCCGGAGGCGAAGAGCGAGCACGGCCGGGTTGCCCGACGCGGCATGGAACACGGTGCCGGGCGATGTCGTTGAGGGACCCCCGTGTCCCGGGCCGGCCGGTGGCTGGCGGTCCGTGGCGCGTGGGCAGGGTGAATTGTAACGCCGTCTGCCGCGATCATCCTGCGCCGCACGGCGGACCGACTGACGGGACCGCCGATTGGGCGCAGATGTGGACTTTGTAAGGATGATACTCGCGCGCGACCCGGACGGGTCCGGTCGTGCGGGAAGGGGACGAACCTATGGACCGCGCGGTGCCGCCACCCGGGGAACTGCTGGAGATCGCCGTCGATGTCGCCCGGGCCGCGGCGGCGACCGCCCACCGGATGTGGGCCGAGGGCGTGTCGGTGGCCGCCACCAAGTCCACCGTCACCGACGTCGTCACCGCCGCCGACCGGGCCGTCGAGCGGCAGGTGCTCGACGCGCTGCGCCGGCTCCGCCCGCACGACGGCGTCCTCGGGGAGGAGTACGGCGCGGGCGACGCCACCCCGGCGGCCCGGGTGCGCTGGATCGTCGACCCGATCGACGGGACGGTCAACTACCTGTACGGGCTGCCGTACTGCGCGGTGTCGCTGGCCGCCGAGGTCGACGGCGAGGTGGTCGCGGGCGTGGTGCGCAACGTGTTCACCGGCGACGAGTGGACGGCCACCGCCGGGGGCGGCGCGTACCGGGCCGGGGAGCGGCTGCGCTGCTCGGCCGAGACCGACCTCGGGCAGGCGCTGGTCGCCACCGGCTTCGGCTACGACCCGGCCCGCCGGGCCCACCAGGCCCGGGTGCTCGCGGGGCTGATCGGCCACGTGCGGGACGTGCGCCGGCAGGGCGCCGCCTCGGTGGACCTCTGCCTGGCCGCCGAGGGGCGGCTGGAGGCGTACTACGAGAAGGGCCTGAACCTCTGGGACCACGCGGCCGGGGCGCTGGTCGGCGTCGAGGCCGGGCTGCTGGTCGGCGGCCTCGGCGGGCGGCCGGCGGGCCCGGACCTGGTGATCGCGGCCCCGCCGGCGCTGTTCGCCCCGCTGCACGACCGGCTGGCCGACCTGGACGCCTCGGGCGGCCCCTGACCGCCCGGAGGCGGCCGGGTCGGCCGGCCCCGTCACTTGTCGACGGGCATCGGGCAGGTGCCGGCCGGGGCGACCGGGGCGCCCAGGTCGCCGAGGGACTGGTTGACCTCGGTGGTCGTGGCGAGCTGGGCGAAATTGTTGCCCAGGACCACGTCGACCGTGTCGTCCTTGCGCTTGATGTCGAACTTCGGCTCGGCGTTGTTGAGGAAGTACGCGCGCAACAGGTGGGCGGAGCCGACGCCCTTCGGGCCGTACTGCAGGACGGCGACGCCGTCGAGCTGCTGCTTGGCGTTGCCCTCCTTCTTCACCTGGAACTTGCGGTTGCGGAAGTCGTCCGCCACCTTCTTGGCGAGGCCCGGCTCGTCGGTGGCGTTGTAGACGTTGATCTTCACGTCCTTGTTCTCGTGCAGGGTCACGTCCGCCAGCGGCGCGCCCTCGGGGCAGCCGGCGGCCGCGCCGCCCTTGCCCTGGGTGTCGCGGACCACGGCCACGACCACGATGACCAGGGCGACGACCGCCAGCAGACCGACGACTACGAGTGCTCGCACTCGCGCAAAGCTCATCCTGGCGCTCCCCGGACGGTGATTGGGTGGCGGCGGCCGGGGGCGGGTGGGCCGCCCCGCCGGCCGCCGAGTACGCCGCTGAGGCTAACGGTTGTCCGGCGGTCGCGTGGAAACAGTCCGACATGCCGGCGCGCCAACCGGGAAGCGGGTAGTACTACCCCTATCTTCGTGTCGCCTGAGTCACATTGGGAACAACTTCGAGGTCTGGGGCGTACATCTGAGCCGCGAGGGCGGTATACATGCCTCGCCCGAGGGGGGTAAGGTACCGCGCTCGCTGGGGGAGTTTCTCTGGCGGACCCGGTTCGGCCGGTGGCCGGGTCGGGTGACCGACAAAAGTTGGTGGCCGGCAGTGGAACCGAAACAGCGCCTTCCGGCGTTACAACCGGGAGCGACCATATCGATATGGGAGAGTGAAACCGATGGCCACCGACTACGACGCCCCGCGTCGCGACGAGGTCGACCTCGGCGAGGACAGCCTGGAAGAGCTCAAGGCCCGGCGGGTCGACTCACAGTCGGGCGCCGTGGACGTCGACGAGGCCGAGGTGGCCGAGAGCTTCGAGCTCCCCGGCGCTGACCTGGCCGACGAGGAGCTCACGGTCAAGGTGCTACCGATGCAGCAGGACGAGTTCCGATGCGCCCGCTGCTTCCTGGTCCACCACCGCAGCCAGCTGGCGGTCGAGCGCAACGGCGAGCTGATCTGCCGCGAGTGCGTCTGACCGCGACACGGCACACCAGCGCCTCAACGGGGGATCTCCACGCCTCGACCCGGCGACATCAGCGGCGGCCTCATCGGTGAGGCCGCCGCTGTGGGAGTCGCCGGCGTCGGGCACGTCCACACCCGCCGGTGCGCCACCGGCCCACGGCACCGCCGTGCGCCGGTGGCGGGGAACTGCTTGACTCGTCAGGACGGTTCCCCCACCCGCCGACGCACCCGGGAGGTCGACGCATGGTCGAGCACAACGACGACGGCGGGCGGCCCGCCAGCGACGGCGTCGGCGGGCCGGAGACCGCGCCGCCGGCCGGCGGCCGCAGCGGGTCCGCGCCCGCTCCGCCCGGCGGCGACCGCACCGGGCCGGAGGCCGCTGCGCCCGACGGCGACGACACCGGGCCGGAGGCCGTCCCGCCGGGCGGCGCCGGCGCGGAGGAGCAACTGGGCGCGACGGTCGCCGCGCTGACCGCCGACGACATCGCGCCGGCCCGCCGGCGGCAACTGCTGACCCGGCTGGTCGGCCAGGTCCGCGGCCGGGGCCTCGCCGACCTGTTCAAGCCGCGCGCCGCCGTCCGCTGGATGACCGACGCGGTCGCCGACGTCGCCCCGCACGTGCCGATCCGGGACCTGGCCACCCTGCGCCGGCACTTTCCCGGCCTGGACGACGAGGCCCTCGCCGACCGGCTGGTGCGCAACGCCGCCCGGACGACCGCCGCGATCGGCGCCGCCGGCGGGGGAGTCGCGGCCGTCGAGTGGGCGGTCACGCCGACCCTGCTCTCCGCGCCGGTGCTGCTGGCCGCCGAGACGGTCGCCGTGGTGGCCGTCGAGCTGAAGCTGATCGGCGAGCTGCACGAGGTGTACGGCGCCCCGCTGCCCGCCGGAGGCACCCAGCGGACGGTGGCCGTCGTGCAGTCCTGGGCCAGCCAGCGGGGGGTCAACCCGATGCTGCCCGGTGTCGGCGTCAGCGCGGTGCTCGGCACGGCGGCCCGCAAGGAGCTGCGGGACACCCTGCTCAAGCGCTTCGGGCGCAACCTGACCACGCTCGGCCCGTTCCTCACCGGGGCGGCGGTCGCCAGCTATCTCAACCGGCGGGCCACCCGGGCCCTCGGCGAGCAGCTCCGCAAGGACCTCGGCCGGCAGCGGCGCGAGCTGCCCAGCCCGCCGCCCGCCCTGCCCTGACGCCCGCCCTGCCCTGACGCCCGCCCTGCCCTGACGCCCGCTCCGCCCCGACGCCGCCTCAGCGGGCGTCGCGGGCGGCGAGGAGAGTGGCGGCCAGGCGTACCGGGTCGCGGGTGCTGACCACCCAGAACGGGGTGGGGTCGGCCGGGTCGTCCAGCACCACCTGGACCGCCCCGCTGATCCAGGGCCGCTGCACCACGAAGGCGAGCGGGTCCGCCCCGACACCGAGCACCTCGCGGCGGCCGCCGGCGTCCAACGGGACGGCGTCGGCCACGAACCGCACGGGCAGGCGGGCGTCGTCCACCCGCAGCTCGCCGTCGGCCACGACGACGCGGATCCGGCCCAGCCACCACAGGGCGCCCACGGTCGCCGGCAGCAGCACCACGAACGGCAGCCAGGCGCGCACGCCGCCCGCGCCCAGCCACAGCTCCAGCGCGAGGAAGCCGCCGAGGGCCGGCCCGGCCAGCCAGAGCCACCACGGCAGGCTGAGCCGCTCCGCATAGTGGGTGGCGGTGGCGGTGGCGGCGGGCGTCGGGGCGGGCGATCGGCTCACTCCTGCCAGGGTACGGCGCACGGCGGCCGGCCGACCCGGCAGGATGACGGGGCACCCCGCGAAACGGACGGAAGAGGAAGACCGTGACCGACGACGTACCCGTGCCCGTGCGGCGGCTCGACCCGCAGCTGCCGCTGCCGGCGTACTCCCATCCCGGCGACGCCGGGGCGGACCTGGTGGCCGCCGCGGACGTGGAGCTGCCCCCCGGCGGCCGGGCCCTGGTTCCGACCGGGCTGGCGATCGCCCTCCCCGAGGGGTACGTGGGCCTGGTGCACCCACGGTCGGGCCTGGCGGCGAGGCTCGGCGTGACGGTGCTCAACGCGCCCGGTACGGTCGACGCCGGCTACCGGGGTGAGATCCTCGTCAACCTGATCAATCATGATCGGGAGACACCGGCGAAGATCGCCCGTGGCGATCGGATCGCGCAACTCGTTGTGCAGCGGGTGGCACGGGCCGATTTCCGGCCGGTGGCCGAGCTGCCGCCGTCCCGGCGGGGCGTCGGCGGGCACGGCTCGACCGGCGGGCACGCCGGGCTCGTCCCGCCGCCGGCGGACCGGGCCGGCGGGCAGCCGGAAGAGGTGGCAGGGTGAGTGCGAACAGCGGAGGGTGGGTGCAGTGATCTTCTCCCGAAAGCGGGCCGGTGACGGTCGGCAGGCCCGTGACGAGCGGTCCGCCGAGGTCGTCGACGGCTCCGCCGCCGAGGCCCCGGCGCGCGGCCCGTACGACGTCTCCGAGGCCCCCGACGGGGTGCAGCGGCTCGACCTGGGCAGCCTGCACATCCCGGCGGTGGCCGACGTGGAGGTGCGGGTGCAGGCCGACCCGGAGGGCGTGATCCAGCAGGTCGTGCTGGTGCACGGGCAGAGCGCGCTCCAGCTCGGCGTCTTCGCCGCGCCCCGCTCCGAGGGCATCTGGGACGAGGTGCGCGAGGAGATCCGGCAGTCGCTGTTCAACGACGGCGCGGCGGCCCAGGAGGCGCAGGGCGAGTACGGCCCGGAGCTGCACGCCCGGGTGCGCACCCCGGACGGCCTGACCGACCTGCGGTTCGTCGGGATCGACGGCCCCCGCTGGATGGTGCGCGGCGTCTACCAGGGCGCCGCCGCGACCGACCCGTCCGCCGCCGGCCCGCTGCGCGAGTGTCTGGACGGGCTCGTCGTCGACCGCGGCCAGGAGGCGAAGCCGGTGCGCGAGCCGCTGCCGCTGCGCCTGCCGCGCGAGGTCGCCGAGCAGGCCGCCCCGCCCGTCGAGGCCTGATCGGGCGTCGCCCGGCCCGCCCGGGCCCGCCGTCGGCGCGCCGCCGCCGGCCCGGTCCGGGGCGGGCCGCCGCTCCCGGCCGCGCGCCGGCCGGCGTACGCTGGCGGGACGGCCTCGCCCGCGCAGGCCGGACCGGTGCCGGCGCGGCCTGCCGGCGGAGGAGGGGTTGAGGCGGTCATGACGACCGACGAGGGCGGCCGGGTCTCGTTCCGGCGGCTGCTGCACCGGCTCACCGCGAGCGAGGCCGAGATCGAGGCGCAGGAGCTGCGCCGGGAGAGCGCCGAGTCCGGCGGCGTGCCGGCCCGGCAGTGCGCGCGGGGTCAGGTCGTCTGCGTCAACGGCCGGCTGCGCACGGTCGTCTACACCCCCCGGACGAACCTCCCCACCCTCGAAGCTGATCTATATGATGGCAGCGACGTGGTGACCCTGGTCTGGCTCGGGCGGCGGCACATCGCCGGCATCGAGCCGGGCCGGCACCTCACCGCCCGGGGCCGGGTGGCGGTGCGCGACGACCGCAAGGTCATCTACAACCCGTACTACGAGTTGGAGCCGCCGAAGTGACGACGCGCACGACCCCGACGGGAGGGCCACGATGACCACCGGAGCCCAGCGGGCGACCGAGCCCGGCGCCGGCCCGGAGGACGAGGCGCCGCTGCCGACCCTCGCCGAGCAGATGGCCGACCAGCTCGGCGGCTGGCGTGGGCTGGTCGAGTCGAGCATCCCGGTGGTCGTCTTCGTCGTCGCCAACATCGTCGGCGAGCTGCGCCCCGCCGTCATCGCCTCGGTGGCCGTGGCGCTGCTCATCGCCGCGCTGCGGCTGGTCCAGCGCCGGCCGGTGCGGCACGCGGTCAACGGCCTGGTCGGCGTCGGCATCGGCGCGGCCATCGCCTGGCGCACCGGCGACGAGCGCGACTTCTACCTCCCCGGCATCCTCTACGGCATCGGCTACGGGCTGGCGCTGCTGGTCTCGGCGGCGGTCAGGCAGCCCCTCGTGGGCTGGATCTGGTCGGTGCTGGTGGCCAAGGGGCGCTCCGAGTGGCGGGACGACCCCCGCCTCGTGCGCACCTTCACCCAGCTCACCGTCCTGTGGGGCGTGGTGTGGCTGGCCAAGGTCGGCGTGCAGGCCGGGCTCTACCTCGCCCACCAGGACACCGCGCTCGGCGTGGCCCGGCTGGCGCTGGGCTACCCGCCGTACGCGCTGCTGCTGCTGATCACCGTCTGGACGGTGCGCCGGGTGACGCGCGAGCGGGAGGCGGGGCAGGAGGCCACGGCGGCCCCGGAGCCCCTGCCCGGCGGCTGAGCCCCCGCGGCGGCGGCCACCGGCCCGCCCGGCCCCCGCGCCGGCCCGCCCGGGCCGCGCCCGCCGACGCCGCCGGACCTCGCCCCGGTGCGGGGCCGCTCAGCTCGCGCCGCGGGTCCGCTCGATGCTGTCCGTGCCGAGGATCACCGCGCGGACGTCGTCCTCCACCTCCGCCGTGCACACGAAGATCAGCTCGTCGCCGGCCTCGATCGGGTCGTCCGGGCTGGGCACCAGCACCCGCTTGCCGCGCAGGATGGCCACCAGGGCGGCGTCGCGGGGGAGCGGCACGGCGTGGATCGGCTGCCCCACGTACGGCGCGGTCGGCGGCAGCGTGATCTCCACCAGGTTCGCCTCGCCCTGCCGGAACGTCATCAGCCGCACCAGGTCGCCGACGGTCACCGCCTCCTCGACCAGGGCCGCCATCACCCGCGGCTTGCTCACCGCGACGTCGACGCCCCACTGCTCGGTGAACAGCCACTCGTTCTCGGCCCGGTTGACCCGGGCCACCACCCGGGGCACCGCGAACTCGGTCTTGGCCAGCAGCGACACCACCAGGTTGACCTTGTCGTCCCCGGTCGCCGCGACCACCACGTCGCAGCCGGCGACGTTGGCCTCCTCCAGGCTGGCCAGTTCGCAGGCGTCGGCGAGCACCCACTCGGCCGCCGGCACCCGGTCGGGCCGCAGCATCCGGGGCTGGCGCTCGATCAGCATCACCTGGTGGCCGTTGTCGATCAGCTCCTGCGCGATCGAGCGGCCCACGTTGCCGGCGCCGGCGATGGCGATCCGCATGCTCAGTGCGCTCCTTCCGGCGGGCTGCCCGCCACCGAGGTCGCCGACGTCACGATGTCGTCGGTGACCAGCATGAAGACCTGGTCGCCCTCCTGCACGGCGGTGGAGCCGGTGGGCAGGGTGCCGATGCCGAAGCGGATCAGGTAGGCCACCCGCGCCCCGCTCGCCTCCTCCAGCGCCCCCAGCGGCCGGCCGATCCAGTCCTTGTGCACCGGCACCTCGACGATCGAGACGGTGCTGGTCGGATCCCGGAAGATCTCCACGTTGCCCTCGGGCACCAGGTGGCGCAGCATCCGGTCGGCCGTCCACCGCACGGTGGCCACGGTCGGGATGCCCAGCCGCTCGTAGACCTGGGCCCGGCGCTGGTCGTAGATGCGCGCGGCGACCCGGGAGACGCCGAACGTCTCGCGGGCCAACCGGGCCGAGATGATGTTGGAGTTGTCGCCGCTGGAGACCGCCGCGAAGGCGTCCGCCCGTTCGATGCCGGCCTGCCGGAGCACCTCGCCGTCGAAGCCCGCGCCGGTGACCGTGATGCCCGCGAAGTCCGGGCTGAGCCGGCGGAACGCGTCGGCGTCCTGGTCGATCACCGCCACCGAGTGCCCCCGGGCCTCCAGGCTCTGGGCCAGGGTCGACCCGACCCGGCCACAGCCCATGATCACGACATGCACGTGTCCCTCCCAAGGTGCGCGCATCCGCCCGCCGTCGACCCCTCGCCTGCGAGCCTGCCACGTCGGGGTTACCGGCGGGGGACGACGGTACTCCGCCCTGTCGGAGCCGCCGCCCCGCCACCCCCGGGTGACCACGGAACCGTCGTCGTACCCTTAGCGCTTGTGGCCAGTCCCACCTCGCTGCTGAAGCGGCTGCTCGTCGGTCGACCGTTCCGGTCCGACCGGCTCCAGCACACCCTCCTGCCGAAGCGCATCGCGCTGCCGGTCTTCGCCTCCGACGCCCTCTCCAGCGTGGCGTACGCCCCCGACGAGATCCTGCTGACGCTCTCCATCGCGGGCGCGTCGGCGTTCCTCTTCTCGCCGTGGATCGCCCTCGCCGTGGTGGTGGTGATGCTCACGGTGGTGGCCAGCTACCGGCAGAACGTGCACGCCTACCCCTCCGGCGGCGGCGACTACGAGGTGGCCACCGTCAACCTCGGCCCCCGGGCCGGCCTCGCGGTGGCCAGCGCGCTGCTCGTCGACTACGTGCTCACCGTGGCCGTGTCGGTCTCCTCCGGCGTGGCCAACCTGGGGTCGGTGGTGCCGTTCGTGGCCACCCACAAGGTGCTCATCGCCGTCAGCGCGGTGGTGCTGCTCACCGCGATGAACCTGCGCGGCCTGCGCGAGTCCGGCACCGCGTTCGCCATCCCGACGTACGGCTTCGTGATCGTCATCGGCGGCATGATCGTCACCGGCCTGGTCCGGTACTTCGTCCTCGGCCACGACCTGCGCGCGCCCAGCGCCGGCCTGGAGATCCAGGCCGAGCACAGCGTCACCGGGTTCGCCCTGGTCTTCCTGCTGCTGCGGACCTTCTCCTCCGGCTGCGCCGCGCTCACCGGCGTGGAGGCGATCTCCAACGGGGTGCCCGCGTTCAAGGCCCCGAAGAGCCGCAACGCCGCCACCACCCTGCTGCTGCTCGGCACCATCGCGGTGAGCATGCTCGTCGGCATCATCTGGCTGGCCCGGCTCACCGGCCTCCAGTTCGTCGAGGACCCGAACCTGCAGATCCTCTCCGGCCCCGACGGATACGTGCAGAAGACCGTCACCGCCCAGCTCGGCGAGACGGTCTTCGGCTCCGGGTCGGTGCTGCTGTACGTGGTCGCCGGGATGACCGCCCTGATCCTCTTCCTCGCCGCGAACACCGCGTTCAACGGCTTCCCGGTGCTCGGCAGCATCCTCGCCCAGGACCGCTACCTGCCCCGGCAGCTGCACACCCGGGGCGACCGGCTGGCGTTCTCCAACGGCATCGTCTTCCTCGCCGTCGCCGCGATCGTGCTGATCGTCGGGTTCCAGGCCGAGGTGACGCGGCTCATCCAGCTCTACATCGTCGGCGTCTTCGTCTCGTTCACCCTCTCCCAGGCCGGCATGATCCGGCACTGGAACCGGCACCTGCGCACCGAGCGGGACCCGCAGGCCCGCCGCCGGATGATCCGGTCCCGGGCGATCAACGCCTTCGGCATGGTGATGACCGCCGCGGTGCTGGTCATCGTTTTGATCACCAAGTTCCTGCTCGGCGCGTGGATCGCCATCGCCGCGATGGCGGTGCTCTACGTGCTGATGCTGGCCATCCGGCGGCACTACGACCGGGTCGCCGCCGAGCTGGAGCCGACCGAGGTCCGGGGCGTGCTGCCCGCCCGCAACCACGCCATCGTGCTGGTCAGCAAGCTGCACCAGCCGACGCTGCGGGCCATCGCGTACGCCCGGGCCACCCGCCCGGACACGCTGACCGCGGTGACGGTGAACGTCGACGAGAAGGACACCCGGGACCTCCAGGCCGACTGGGAGCGGCGGGAGCTGCCGGTGCCGCTGACCGTGGTCGACTCGCCGTACCGGGAGATCACCCGGCCGATCCTCGACTTCGTGGCCAACACCCGCCGGGAGTCGCCGCGCGACGTGGTCACGGTCTTCATTCCCGAGTACGTCGTCGGACGCTGGTGGGAGAACCTGTTGCACAACCAGAGCGCGCTGCGCCTCAAGGGGCGGCTGCTGTTCGAGCCGGGCGTCATGGTCACCAGCGTGCCGTGGCAGCTCGCCTCCACCGCCGGCAAGAATCTCGACCGGCTCGACGCGACGCTGACCCGGGGCCCGGCGCGCGGCCCCCGGGTCGCCCCGCGCAGCACCCTGCCCCCGCCGGTGCCGCCGGTGGCCTCCGCCCCGCCCGGCGAGCGCGGCCAGACCGAGGGAGACGGGCGATGACCCGGCCGGGCGTGGCCGCGTCCCGGGCCGGCGGGGGCGCCTCCCGGGCCGGCGGGGGCGCCTCCCGGGCCGGCGGGGGCGCCTCCCGGGCCGGCGGGGGCGGCGACGGTCGCCCGGCGGGCGTCGGGCGGGGTGGGGCCGAGCGGCGCGGGCTGGAGGAGGCCGAGCGGGTCGAGCTGACCGTCGACGCCGTCGCCCCCGGCGGGCACTGCGTGGCCCGCGTCGACGGGCAGGTGGTCTTCGTCCGGCACGCGCTGCCCGGCGAGCGGGTGGTGGCCGAGGTCACCGAGGTGCACCGCGGGTTCGTCCGCGCCGACGCGGTGACGGTGCTCGACGCCGCGCCGCAGCGGGTCGCGCCGCCCTGCCCGTACGCGAAACCGGGTCTCTGCGGCGGCTGCGACCTCCAGCACGTCGCGCCCGCGGCCCAGCTCGACTGGAAGGCCGCGGTGGTCCGCGAGCAGCTGCGCCGCCTCGCCGGCCTCACCGACGCGGAGATCGAGCGGCTCGGGGTCCGGGTCGCCGCGCTGCCTGGCGGGCCGCTCGGCTGGCGCTCCCGGGTCCGGTACGCGGTCGACGCCGCCGGCCGCGCCGGGCTGCTCAAGCACCGCTCGCACGAGGTGGTGCCGGTCGACCGCTGCCTCATCGCCCACCCGGCGATCCAGGCGCTGCCGGTGCTGGGGCGGCCCTGGCCGGCGGCCGAGGCGGTGGAGGTGGTCGCCTCGACCGGCGGCGACGTCACCGTCACCGCCCTGCCCCCCGACGCCGCTGCGACCGCCCCGCCCGCCGCCCCGGCTGCCGGCCCGGCTGGCCTGCCCGCCGGCGCGCCCGACGGCCCGGCTGCCTTGCCCGCCGCCCCGGCCGCCGGCCTGACCGGCCCGGCCGTCGCCCCGCCCTCCGCAGGCCCGCAGACCGTCCGGGAGGTGGCCGCCGGCCGGGAGTGGACGCTGCCGGCGTCCGGCTTCTGGCAGGTGCACCCGGCGGCGGCCGACACCCTGGTCGACGCGGTGCTCGACCTGCTCGACCCGCGGCCGGGCGAGTCGGCCTGGGACCTCTACGGCGGGGCGGGGCTGTTCGCCGCCGCCGTGGCCGCCCGGGTCGGCCCGGCCGCCCGGGTCACCGTCGTGGAGTCCGCCGGCGCGGGCGTCGCCGCCGCCCGGGACAACCTGCGGGACCTGCCCGGCGTCGAGGTGGTGGCGGCCCGGGTGGAGACCGCCCTGGCCCGCCGCCGGATCACCGGCCCGGTGGACCTGGTGGTGCTGGACCCGCCGCGCAGCGGGGCCGGCGCGCGGGTGGTGCGGGACGTGGTCGCGGCCGGGCCGCGCGCCGTGGCCTACGTGGCCTGTGACCCGGCCGCCTTCGCCCGGGACGTGCGCACCTTCGCCGAGGCCGGCTGGGAGCTGGCGGGGCTGCGCGGCTTCGACCTGTTCCCGATGACCCGGCACGTCGAGCTGGTCGGCCTCCTGCGACCCGGTCGGTGACCGGCGCCCGGCGCCCGGCGCGCGGTGCGCGGGGTTGATTGCAGGGGGCCCTTCCTATACAGAAAGCGTTAACAGGGGGCCCTTCCTTACATGCGGATCGTGGGGTTGATGTCGGGGACGTCGTACGACGGGGTGGACGTCGTCGCCGCCGAGTTCGCCGTCGACGGAGAGACGCTGCGGCTGCGGCCGCTCGGGCATCTCGGCCTCGACCACGACGCGGGGCTGCGGGCGCAGATCCAGGCGGTGCTGCCGCCGCACCCGACCACGATCGAGGCGGTCTGCCGGCTGGACAACCGGCTCGGTGAGGTGTTCGCCGACGCGGCGGCGCGCGGCGTGGAGCTGGCCGGCGGGCGGGTCGACGCGGTCGTCTCGCCGGGGCAGACCGTGTTCCACTGGGTCGACGGCGGCGCCGTGCGCGGCACCCTCCAGCTCGGCGCGCCGGCCCGGGTGGCCGCGCGGGTGGGCGCGCCGGTGCTGTCGGACCTGCGCGCGACCGACGTCGCCGCCGGCGGGCAGGGCGCGCCCCTGGTGCCGGCGTTCGACGCGCTGTTGCTGGGCGGCGAGGACGGCCCGCCCCGGGCGGCGCTCAACCTGGGCGGCATCGCCAACCTCACCGTGGTCGCCCCCGGCGCGCCGACCCTCGGGTACGACGTGGGCCCGGCCAACGCGCTGCTGGACGCGGCGGCCCGGCGGTTCCTCGGCCGTCCCTGCGACCTCGACGGGGCCCGGGCGGCGGCGGGGCGGGTGCACCCCGGGCTGCTGGAGCTGCTGCTCGCCGAGCCGTACTACGCCGCGCCGCCGCCCAAGTCCACCGGCAAGGAGCTGTTCCACGCCGGGTACCTCGACGAGCGGCTCGCCGCGCTCGGCGCGCCCGTGGCCGCCGACGACGTGCTGGCCACGCTGACCGAGCTGACGGCCCGGACGGTGGCCGCCGCGTGCGACCGGCACCAGGTGGCCGAGGTCGTCGCCGCCGGGGGCGGGGTGCGCAACCGCACCCTGTGGGGCCGGCTGGCCGCCCTCGGCGCGGGCCGGTGGCGGCTGCGGACCAGCGACGCGCTGGGGGTGCCGGCCCAGGCCAAGGAGGCGTACGCGTTCGCCCTGCTCGGCTGGCTGTCCTGGCACGGCCTGCCGGGTGCGGTCCCGTCGGTGACCGGGGCCCGCGAGGCGACCGTGCTGGGCTCCTGGACGCCGGCCGGCCCGGCCCGGCACGCCCCGCCGGTCGCCCCGCCCCGCCGCATGGTGATCGTCTCCTGACTGCGCACCCGGTCAGCGGGGTCGTTCACCGGCCAGGCTGCGGACTACCGGGCGGCCGATAGACTCTTCGCTCATGAGTGCTGAAGAGGACACGGCCAACCACGGCCGGCTGCTGGCCACGGTGCGGGGTCCGCAGGACGTGAAGCGGATGACCGCCGAGCAGCTGGACATCCTCGCCGCCGAGATCCGTGACTTCCTGATCGCCAAGGTCTCCCGCACCGGCGGGCACGTCGGCCCCAACCTGGGTGTGGTGGAGCTGACACTGGCGATGCACCGGGTCTTCGACTCCCCCCGGGACCGGCTCCTGTTCGACACCGGCCACCAGGCGTACGTGCACAAGATCCTCACCGGCCGGCAGGACGGCTTCGACAGGCTGCGCCAGCGCGGCGGCCTCTCCGGCTACCCGAGCCAGGCCGAGAGCGAGCACGACCTGATCGAGAACTCGCACGCCTCCACCGCCCTGTCCTACGCCGACGGGCTGGCCAAGGCGTACGCGCTGCGCGGCGAGGCGCGCTCCGTGGTAGCCGTCGTCGGCGACGGGGCGCTGACCGGCGGCATGTGCTGGGAGGCGCTGAACAACATCGCCACCTCCGGCAACCCCCTGGTGATCGTCGTCAACGACAACGGCCGGTCGTACGCGCCGACCATCGGCGGCCTCGCCGACCACCTGTCGTCGCTGCGGCTCAACCCCGGCTACGAGAAGGTCCTCGACACCGTCAAGGACGCCCTCGGCTCGACGCCGCTGGTCGGCCGTCCCATGTACGAGGTGCTGCACGCCGTCAAGAAGGGCATCAAGGACGCGGTCGCCCCGCAGGCCATGTTCGAGGACCTGGGCATCAAGTACGTCGGCCCGGTCGACGGGCACGACGTGGCGGCGGTCGAGTCGGCGCTGCGGGCGGCGAAGCACTTCGGCGGCCCGGTGATCGTGCACGCGGTGACCCGCAAGGGCTACGGCTACCGGCCGGCGGAGGAGGACGAGGCCGACTGCTTCCACGGTCCCGGCGCGTTCGACGTGGCGACCGGCAAGCTGGTCGCCGCCCCGTCGGTGAAGTGGACCGGCGTCTTCGCCGACGAGCTGGTCGCGATCGCCGACGCCCGGCCCGACGTGGTGGGCATCACCGCCGCGATGGCCGAGCCGACCGGCATCGCCAAGCTGGCCCGCAAGCACCCCGACCGGGTCTACGACGTCGGCATCGCCGAGCAGCACGCGGCCACCTCGGCGGCCGGGCTGGCCCTCGGCGGGCTGCACCCCGTGGTGGCGGTCTACGCGACGTTCCTCAACCGGGCCTTCGACCAGGTCCTGCTGGACGTGGCGATGCACAAGCTGCCGGTGACGTTCGTGCTGGACCGGGCCGGGATCACCGGCCCGGACGGGCCGAGCCACTACGGCATCTGGGACATGTCCGTCTTCGGGGTGGTGCCGGGCCTGCGCATCGCCGCTCCCCGGGACGCGGCGACCCTGCGCGAGGAGCTGCGCGAGGCGATCGCCGTGGACGACGGACCGACCGTCGTGCGGTTCCCGACCGGCACCGTCGCCGCCGACCTGCCGGCCGTGCGCCGGGTCGGCCCGGTCGACGTGCTGGCCGAGGCGGACCGCGCCGACGTGCTGCTGGTCGCGGTCGGCTCGTTCGGCCACCTCGGCATGGAGGTCGCCGCCCGGGTCGCCGAGCAGGGCTACGGGGTGACCGTGGTCGACCCGCGCTGGGTGCGCCCGGTCCCCGCCGAGCTGGTCGAGCTGGCCGCCGGCCACCGGCTCGTCGTCACCGTCGAGGACGGCGTGCGCGTCGGCGGCGTCGGCGACGCCCTCGCCCAGGCGATGCGGGACGCCGACGTCCGGGTGCCGCTGCGGGACCTGGGGGTGCCGGCCGACTGGCACCCGCACGGCACCCGCGCGCAGATCCTCGCCGACCTGGGCCTCACCGCGCAGGACGTGGCCCGCGACGTCACCGGCTGGATCTCCCGCCTCGACGCGCAGCAGTCCGAGCCGGTCCGCCTGCCCAACTGAGTGCAAGGAAGGGCCCCTTCTTAACGCCTGGCGTCGAGAAGGGGCCCCTTCTCACCTGTCCGCCGTGGGGCGGCGGGGCGGGGCGGCACGGCGGGGCGCGGTGTGGCGGGGCGCGGGGTGGCGCGCCGCCGCGGGCTGCGGGGCCGGGTCAGCGGCCGCCGACCGAGCGGTAGTAGGTCTTCTCCGCGCCGGCCAGGCTGAACGTCGCCTTGCTCGTCGGCTGCGGCACCACCACCAGCCCCGGCCGGTCGACCAGCCGGGGGGTGCCCGGGGGCACCGACAGCGAGGTGTAGCGGTTGGCCCGCCAGCTCAGCACCACCAGCGGCTGCCCCGGCACCGGCAGCACGTACGCCTGCAACGTGTTGGCGCGGTCGGCCGGCGAGAACACCGGGTCGCCGGCCGCCGGGCGGTAGACGACGGCCGTCATCGTGCCCGTGCCGGTCTCCCAGCTCAGTTGCTCCAGGTCGGCCGGGTCGCCCCCGCCGAGAGCCACCTCGCCGAGCGCGCGTACGCTCACCTTGCCCCGCGGCCAGGACTCCGGCACCGCGCGGGGCGCGTCCCGGTCGCCGATGCGGCGCGGGATGCTGCCGAACGGGCCCCGCTCGTCGGCCAGCTCGCAGGTGTCCAGGTCGTCCAGCGCCCGCCGGCCCGAGCCCGTCTCGTCGCGCACCAGCGGGTAGCGGGGGTCCGTGGTGGCCGTACCCAGGTCGAGCAGGCGGTCGGCGGCCCGGCCGCGCGGCAGCGAGCTGGTGGCCCGCAGCGTCGCGGTCAGCGGCACCGCCTGGCAGGCCGGCACGTCCACCGGGTCGGTCAGCCCGTCGCGGGTGACCAGGGCCCGGCCCTTCGGGCCGAGCAGCCGCTCCACCCGCTCGGAGAGCAGGTAGCGACGCCCGGCGCTGGTCTGCACGGGCAGCACGTCGGAGTAGACGAGGTAGCCGGGGTCGGTGTATTCGCTGGCCCGGTCGACCACGTAGCGGTTGCCGTCGCGGGTCAGTTGCAGCAGCCAGGAGGCGCTCTCGCCGGGGACGTCGGCGGCCACCAGGGCCAGCGGCGCGCCGTCGGCCTCGCCGGACCACAGGATCCCCGAGGACGGCAGGTGCGCCCGGTCGTCGACCGGCGTCCGCCAGGCGCGGACCGCGTCGGTCACCGCCGCCGTCGCCGCCGCGTCGCCGGCCAGGCCGCCCCGCGCGGGCCACACCCGCAGCGTGCCGTCCAGGCTGTCGTAGCCCACCGGGAGGGCGTCGGGCTTGCGGTCGGCGACCGGGCCGCAGGCCGTCGCGGTCAGCAGGAGGGCGAGCAGCGTGGTGGCCGTCCCGCCGCGCCGGCGCGCTGAAGCCACGTGTACGCCCCCGATCGCGTCGCCGGTCGTGTTGCGCCCCACATGGTACGAGACGGCGGCGGACCGCGAACCGGCACCTCGATCCCCGGCCGCGAGCTGCGCGCCGACCGCCCACAAGGGACGCAACGGTGATTGTCGGGCGTGGCCCCGCCTCCGGTAGACTCCGCCGACTGTGACTCCTGCCGAGCCCCTGACCGTCGAGCCTCCGACCGTCGAGCCCCCGGCCGGCGCGGAGCCCGCAGCCGCCCCGCCGCCCGCCGCAGCCCCGCCGACCGCGCCCGCCGCGGCCCCGGCCGCCGGCACCCGCAGCCGGCGGCGCTGGCGGTGGACGCCCCGGCGGCGGGACCTCGCCGTCTACGGGGTCTTCCTGCTCGCCGCGCTCTGGGTGACCAGCCAGATCTGGATCGACCCCGCCGGCCGGGTCGCCTCGCTCTACAGCAGCGACCCCGCCCAGGTGCAGTTCTTCCTCGCCCACTCGGTGCGGGTGGTGCTGCACGGCGAGTTCCCGTTCTACACCGACCAGTTCAACTACCCCGACGGGGTCAACCTGATGGCCAACACGGCCGTCCTGGCGCTCGGCATCCCGATGGTGCCGGTGACCCTGCTGTTCGGGCCCGCCGTCTCCTTTGTGGTGCTGGTCACCTGCGGTCTCGCCGGCACGGCCGCCGCCTGGTACCGGGTGCTGTCCCGGCACGTCGTGCGCAACCCGCTCGCCGCCGCCGTGGGCGGCTGGTTCTGCGGCTTTTCCCCGGCGATGCTCTCGCACGCCAACTGGCACCCGAACATCATCAGCCAGTTCCTGCTGCCGTTCATCGTCTGGCGGGTGCTGGTGATCACCCGGTCGAAGCGGCCCGTCCGCGACGGGGCGCTGCTGGCGCTGCTGGTCACGGTGCAGGCGTTCATCAACGAGGAGATCCTGCTCTTCACGGCGCTGGCCTGCGGGGTGTTCCTGATCGCCGTGCTGGCGCAGCGGCCGGGGCTGTGGTCGACCGCGTGGCGGCCCCTGGGCGTCGCCGTCGCGGTGTGCACCGTGCTGGCCGGCTCGCTGCTGGCGTACCCGCTCTACGTGCAGTTCGCCGGGCCGATGGCGTACCACGGGCTCAGCGACGCCGTCCGCGACTACGGCAACGACATCGCCGCCTTCTTCGCCCCCGGCTCGCCCACCCTCGGTGGCAACGAGCGCGCCAACGTCAACCTCGCCCCGAACTACTCGGAGGAGAACGCCTTCCTCGGCTGGAGCCTCGCCCTCATCGCCGTCGGCATCGTGCTCTGGCTGCGCCGCGAGCCGATCGTCCGCGCCCTCGCGGCGACCGGCGCGTTCTTCGCGCTGCTCTCCCTCGGTGAGCGGGTGTCCTGGTGGGACCGGGAGCTGTTCACCGGGCCGTGGGAGTTCCTGGTGCGGCTGCCGCTGCTCGACGCCGTCGTGCCCACCCGGTTCGGCATGATCACCAGCGTGGTGGTGGGGGTGCTGCTCGCCCTCGCCGTCGAGCGGGTCTGGGCGCTGCGCACGGCCGAGGCCCGCACCATGCGTACCCTCGGGGTGGCCGCCCTGGTCATGGCCCTGCTGCCGATCGCGCCGATGCCGCTGAAGGTCACCTCGCGCCCGCCGGTGCCGAAGTTCATCACCGCCGACCGGTGGCGCGACTACGTCGGCCCCGACCAGACCCTCGTGCCGATCCCGGTGCCCAGCATGGGCAACACGCACGGGATGCGGTGGGCGGCCAGCACCAACCTCGACTTCAAGATCCCGGGCGGCTACTTCCTCGCCCCGCGCAACGGCAACACCGGCGACCCGGGCCGCTTCGGCGGGCGGCCCAGCGGCGTCGGCGAGCTGCTGGAGGACGTGGCCAGCACCGGCCGCACCCCGAAGCTCGACGACCGCCAGCGCCGCCGCTCGCTGGACGAGCTGCGGCACTGGCGGGCCGCCATCCTGGTGCTGCCGGTCGGCCAGCACAACGCCGAGCCGCTGCGGCGTACCGTCGAGGACCTGGTCGGCCCGGCGCGCCGCGAGCTGGACGTCTGGGTCTGGGACGTGCGGACCCTGACCGACCCGTCGGCCTGATGGCCGCGCCCGCCGCCGTCGGCGCGCCGGGCGGGCGGCGGCCGCCGGTCGCGCCGCCGGTCGCCGCCCGGCCCCGGCGGGTACGCGGCGTCGACGTCGCCGTCGTCGCCGGCTACCTCGGCCTGGCGGTGCTGCTCACCAGCCGCCAGTGGGGCCGGCCCGACCGGCTGTTCCACCAGGACAACGACCAGATGCTGTTCGAGTGGATGCTCGCCCGGGCGGCCCGCGCGGTCACCGCCGGAGAGAATCCGCTGCACAGCGCGGCCCTGAACGCCCCGGACGGGGTGAACCTGATGGCCAACACGTCGGTGCTCGGCCTCGGCGTGCCGCTGACCCCGGTGACGCTGCTGTTCGGCACGCAGGCGGCCTTCCTCGTGGCGGTCGTGGTCAGCCTGGCCGGCACCGCCACCGCCTGGTACGTCCTGCTGGCCCGCCGGCTGGTCGGCTCCCGCGTCGCCGCCGCCGTCGGCGGCCTCGTCTGCGGCTTCGCCCCCGGCATGGTGGCCCAGGCGGGGGCGCACCTGCACATGGCCGCCCAGTTCCTCGCGCCGCCGATCCTGGCGCTGGTGTTCCGGCCCGGCACCGACCGGGTTCGCCGGCACGGGGTGGCGCTCGGGCTGCTCGTGGCCTACCAGGTCTTCGTCGGCGAGGAACTGCTCGTCTTCCTGGCGCTCGCCGCCGGGGTGTTCGCCGTGGCGTACGCCCTCGCCGACCGGGCGGCGGCCCGCCGGCTGACGCCCGCCCTCCTCGGCCGGCTCGGCGTGGGCGCGCTGGTGGCGGGGGCGCTGCTGGCGTACCCCCTGTGGTTCCAGTTCCTCGGCCCGCAGCACTACCAGGGGATGCCCTTCCACGCGCGGGGCTTCCAGCTCGACGCGGCCTCGTTCACCGCGTCGGCCCGGCAGACGGTCCTCGGCGACGGGTACGTCCCCGGGCTGCTCTCGCCGAACCCGACCGAGGAGAACTCGTTCTTCGGGCCGGGCCTGCTGGTGCTCGCCGTGGTGGTCGTGGTCTGGCTGTGGCGTCGGCCGTTGGTGCGGGCCCTCGCCGCCGTCGGGCTGCTCGCCGCGCTGTTCTCCCTCGGCGACACCGTCCGGGTCGACGGCGCGTCGACCGGGCTGCCCGGGCCGTACCGGCTGCTGGCCGGGGTGCCCCTGCTCGACCTCGTGGTGCCGGCCCGGTTCGCCCTGATCTGCGTTCCGGTGCTGGGGGTGCTGGTCGCCCTCTCCCTGGACCGGGCACTCGCCCTGGCCCCGGTCGGGGGCGGCGCGGTGCCGGCCGTGCCGGGCGCCGAGGGCGGGGCGGCTGCCTTGCCTGGGACCGGCTCCGGGGGCGGGGCGGCTGCCTTGCCTGGGACCGGCTCCGGGGGCGGGGCGGCGGCCGACCGGCCAGGGGTGCCGGTGCGGCTGCTCTGGGGCGGGGCCGTGGCCGCCGCGCTGCTCCCGCTCGCCCCCACGCCGATCCGCACCGTGCCGACGTGGCCGGTGCCGGCGTTCGTGGCCGACGGCGGCTGGCGGGCGTACGTGCCGGCCGGGCGGACCCTCGTGCCGGTGCCGCCGGTGACCGGCGCGGGGGTCAGCCCGGCGACGTTCTGGTCGGCCCGCACCGGGCTGGCCTTCACCGCGCCGGGCGGCTACTTCATCGGCCCGAGCGCCGCCGCCGACCCGACCGCCCGCTGGGGCGCGCCCGACCGGCCGACGGCGGCGCTGCTGCGCCGGGCGGCCGAGACCGGCGAGACGCCTGTGGTGACCGACGCGGACCGCCGGCAGGCGGTGGCGGACCTGCGGCACTGGCGGGCGGCGGTGCTGGTGCAGGGCGGGCTGCACCGGGGCGACGCGGTCCGCCGCACCGTCGACGCGCTCGTCGGCCCGGGGCGCGAGGTCGACGGCGCGTGGGTCTGGGACGTGCGCCCCCTGGTCGGCTGACGCCCACCGCGCCGCCGCGGGCCGCGCGCCCGCGTGCCGCGGCGGCGGCGGCGTGCGGCGGCGGCGTGCGGCGGCGGCGTGCGGCGGCGGCGTGCGGCGGCGGGCGGCATGCGTGTTAGGAAGGGCCCCCTGTACAACAGAATGCGTTAACAGGGGGCCCTTCCTTGCACCTCAGACCGGCCAGAGCCAGACGTCGTCGACGCGCTGCGGGGGGCCGAGCAGGGCGGTCATCAGCTCGCGCAGGACCGCCTCGCGGGGATGCGCGCCGAGGACGACCACGGACGCTTTCCAGTAGCGCAGGTCCTCGGCGGCCTGCCGGCGGTTCTCCTCGGTCAGCGCCGGCAGGGTGCCCGAGTCCATCGTGGCGTAGATGAGGGTGCTGGTCGGCCGGTTCGGGGCCCCGAAGACGCCCTCGCCGTCGGGGTTGGGCCCGATGAAGTAGCCGCCGGGGATCGGGAACTCGTGCCCGGTCAGGGCGCTCCAGCGCAGCGTGGGCAGGCCGTGCACGTTGCTGGGGATCGGCACCGGCACCAGGGTCCGGCCCGCCGGGACGTACGGCCGCCAGCCGCCGGAGGTGATGAAGTGCGGCGGCGGGTCGATCCGCTCGGCCGGCAGCGGCCGGGGGACCAGCGGCAGCACGGCGAGCGCGAGCGCCGCGTACCCGACGGGGCGCAGCCAGCGGCCCGCCCGGCCGGCGGCCCCGGCCCCGGTCGGCGCGGTGCGGGCCAGCGCGTCCCAGGCCAGGGCGAGCAGCACGCCGACGGCGGCGGCCACCACCAGGGCCAGCCGGGTGGGCATCATCATCTCCACCAGCGGTAGGTCGTCCGGGATGTACGCCCACGGCCCGTCGATCGTGGTCTCCGCCCCGTCGAAGCGCACCACCGGGCCGATCGAGGCGACGGTGAACACGACCACCAGCACGGCGACGATCCGGGCGGCCAGCGACCGGCGCACCAGCAGCGTCAGCGCGACCAGCCCCACCAGCACCAGCGGCCAGCCGAACCAGGTGTTCTGCTCGGTGAGGCCGATGGTCTTCTCCACCGCCTCGTCGCCGGCCACGGTGTCCCGGGCGAACGTGACGAACGCCACCAGGTCCTCGCCCCAGTTGTGGAACACCCCGCCCTGCAACCCCCGGTAGGACTGCGGGCCGTTGAACTGGAACCAGATCGGGTACGCGGTGAGCAGCAGCGCCAGCACGCCGCCGAGGCCGAGCGCGGATCCGAAACCGCGGGTGCGGGCCCACGCCGCCCGGGGGCGCTGCGCCGCGTACGCGAGCACGACCACGAGGCAGGCCAGCGCCGTGAGCAGCAGCATCTCCTCGTTGATGAAGATCTGGTACGCCACGAGCAGCCCCAGCACCACCCCGTCGCGCCGCCAGCTCCGCCCCGCCGCGCCCAGCAGCAGCACCCGCGCCACGATCAGCGGCAGCAGGTAGTTGGAGACGAAGTTGGGCTGCCCGTTGGCGTGGTGCACGATGCCGGGCGCGAAGCCGAGGAACGCGCCGCCGAGGAACGCCGCCGCGCGCGAGCGCACCAGGTGCCGCGACAACATCCAGTACGCGGTGGCCGCCGTCGCCGCGAGCGCCCCGCCCAGATAGAGGGCGTACGTCACCTGCGGGCCGAGCAGCAGCGTCACCGGCGCCAGCGGCAGGGTCGCGCCGAGCAGCGACGTGTTCGCCATCATGTTCACCCCGTCCGGGGCGTTCTGGCGGGTGGAGAAGAGCGGGTTCTCCAGGTGCTGCACCGAGTACGCGCCGTGGGCGAAGAGCCACTCGAACCAGCTGTGGTCGGTCGGCAGGTGCGACGACACGCGGTGCTCGACGTCGCCCCAGTAGTTGAGGCACACGAGGACGCCGAGGAGCACGTACGCTCCGATGGCCAGCAGGTCGGCGCGGGCCGGCCGCCAGCGGGGCCGGCGCGGTGTGCCTGTGCCCGCCGCCCCGGGCCCGGTCGACGCGGCCCGCGTCGCCCCGGGTGCGGAGTCGACGGGTGCGGAGTCGGAGTTCAGGGAGGGGTCTACCACCGGCACGGCCACGACGCGCCATCGTACAGGCGCGTGCGCGCGGTCCCGGTCGGCCGGTGCGCCCCACGACGGCCCGGCGAGATGCGCCGCCGCAGCGCCGGCCACGGCCCGGGAAGGAGCGAGGGTGACCCTGATCGACCTCGGCGAGGTGCGCGGCGACGGGGAATCGGCGTCGGCGTCCCGGCCGCCCCGGGCGGTGGGCCGGCCGCTGCGGGTGGCGCTGGCCGGCGTGCTGGCGCTGTTCGTCCTGGCCTCGTCGACGCCCGTGGCGAGCCCCGCGTCGGCGGTGCTCGGCGGCCGGCTCGGCATCGAGGTCGTCGTCCTCGACGGCCGGGTCTACCTGCTGGACCCGGGCGCGCCGGGCGCCGACGGGGCCCGGGAGGTGACGGCCCACGGGACGCCCACCGGCGCGGGGGCCGGCGTGCGGACGCTGTGGCGCACGGTCCTGCCGGGCCTCGGCCGGCTGAGCGGCGTGCAGGAGCAGGACGGCGTCGCCCTGCTCGTCGACTACCGGACGGACGGGGTGCAGACCCTCGCCGTGGACGCGGGGACCGGCGAGCGGCGCTGGCAGCAGGCCGGCTATCCGGTGCTCGCGGCCGGCGGCGGGCTGCTCCTCCTCGGCGACGACATCGAGCGGGGCGAGCTGCGGTCGGTGGACCCGACGTCGGGTCGCCTCCGGTGGTCGGTGCCGGGCCGCCTGGGGTGGGCGGCCTTCGCCGACAGCGACGAGGACGGGGCGGCCGAGCAGGTGGCGCTGGTCACGGCCGCCGGCGGGATCGAGCTGCGCGACACGGCCTCCGGGGCGGTGCGGGCGAGCCTCGTCGCGCCGCCGGGCGGCTGGCGGGGGGACCTCCAGGTCGAGGTCGCCGGTGACCTGCTGCTGGCCTTCGAGCAGGACAAGGGCGAGGTCCGGCGGGTGACCGCGTACGGGCTCGCCGCGCTGGACCGGCGCTGGGCGCTGGCGCAGCCGACCTTCGGCTACGCGGGGGCCTGCGGGCCGGTGCTCTGCGCCTACGCGTACCGGGGCTTCGACCTGTCCGGGCTCGACCCGGCGACCGGCGGGATCCGGTGGACGAATCCCCGCTGGCAGACGGTCATCGCGGTGCGCGGCGACCGGCTCCTGGCGATCGCCGACGAGCAGGCGGGCGGCACGGCCAGCCACCTCGGCGTGCTGGACGCCGCCACCGGGCGGGAGGTCGCCGACCTGGGCAGCTGGGATCTGGTGTTCAGCCGCACCCCGGGCGGGCCGTACTACGGCACCCGGGCCGACCGCGACGGCCGGAGCCTGGTGGTCGCCGAGCTGGACCTGACGGGGGCGGCGGCCCGGGTGCGCGACGTGCTGCCCGGCGCGGCGGGCGACTGCGCCGCCGACGGCCGGGACATCGTCTGCCGCCGGCACTCCGGCACGTACGGCTGGTGGCGGCTGCCCGCCTGACGGCCCTCCCCGCCCGGGTGCTCCCCGCCTGGCGGCTGACCGCCCGGACGCCCGGCCGGGCCGGGTGCCACGCTGGTTTGGTGGCCGGCACTAGGTTGTCGGGAGGTCGGCCGGCGAGGAGGCGGGTATGCGGGTGTTGGTGGTCGAGGACGAGCGCAACCTCGCCGACGCGATCGCGCGGGGGCTGCGCAAGCGCGGCATGGCCGTCGACGTGGCCTACGACGGCGACAGCGGTCACGAGATGGCCTTCGTCACCCGGTACGACGTGGTGGTGCTGGACCGGGACCTGCCCGGCGTCCACGGCGACCAGATCTGCGCCGAGCTGGCCGCCTCCGGCACATTGACCCGGGTCCTCATGCTCACCGCCAGCGGCACCGTCGCCGACCGGGTCGAGGGGTTGCAGCTCGGCGCGGACGACTACCTGCCCAAGCCGTTCGCCTTCGACGAGCTGGTCGCCCGGGTGCAGGCGCTGGGCCGGCGGGCCACCCCGGCCGCCCCGCCCGTGCTGGCCGTCGCCGACCTGGTGCTCGACCCGGCCCGCCGGGTGGTGACGCGCGGCGGGGCGCCGGTCGACCTGACCAACAAGGAGTTCGGGGTGCTGGCCGAGCTGCTCAAGGCGCGCGGCGCGGTGGTCTCCAGCGAGGAACTGCTGGAGCGGGTCTGGGACGCCAACACCGACCCGTTCACCACCATCGTCCGGGTGACGGTGATGACGCTGCGCCGCAAGCTCGGCGACCCGCCGTTGATCGAGACGGTGGTCGGCGCCGGCTACCGCACCGCCGAGGGGCTGGCGTGAGCGTCCGCCTGCGGCCGACCCTGCGGCTGCGGCTCACCCTGCTCAACGGGGTGCTGCTGGTGGGCGCCGGGACGATCCTGGTGCTGCTGGCCTGGCTGCTGGTCCGCGACGCGCTGCGCCCCACCGACGAGCTGCTGCCCGGCACCACCGTGCTGCTGGCCGACGGCCGGTCCCTGGACGCGGGGGAGTGGCAGCGGCAGCTCGTCGACGCCGCGTCCCGGGAGCTGCTGGTCAAGGGCCTGCTGGCGTTGCTGGCGATCAGCGTGGTCGGGGTGGCCGGCGCGTACGCGGTGGCGGGCCGGGCGCTGCGCCCGCTGCACCAGGTCACCGCCACCGCCCAGCGCCTCGGCGAGGCCACCCTCGACCAGCGGATCGGCTGGTCCGGGGCGGACGACGAGGTGGCCGAGCTGGCCAAGACGTTCGACGCGATGCTGGACCGGATCGCCGCCGCGTTCGAGGCGCAGAAGCGGTTCGTCGCCAACGCCTCGCACGAGCTGCGTACCCCGCTCGCGGTGATGCGGACCGAGATCGACGTGACGCTCAGTGACGACGAGGCCGACGCCGCCGAGTACCGCCGGATGGCCACCGTGGTCCGCGACGCCTCGGAACGGGCCAACGGCCTGGTCGACGCGCTGCTGGTGCTGGCCCGCAGCGAGGCCCAGGCGGGCCGGCGGCTGGGCCGGCGCACCGAGTGCGACCTGGCCGCCGGCACCGCCAACGCGCTGTCGGCCGTGCGCCGGGAGGTGGACCGGATCGGGCTGCGGGTGCAGACGTCGCTGGAGCCCGCGCCGGTGGTGGGCGACCCCGGTCTGCTGGACCGGCTGGCCGGCAACCTGATCGAGAACGCGGTGCGCTACAACCACCTGCACGGCCGGATCACGGTGCGCACCGGCACGGACGGCTGCACGTCCTGGCTGGTGGTCGCCAACACCGGCTTCGAGGTCAGCCCGGGCGACGTGCCGGGCCTGTTCGAGCCGTTCCGCCGGGGCGGGCAGGAACGCACCGGGGCGCGGGGCTCCGGGCTGGGCCTGTCCATCGTCCGGGCGGTCTGCGACGCGCACGGCGGCACGGTGCGGGTGTTCGCGCAGCCCGGCGGCGGCCTGGAGGTGACGGTGACCCTGCCCGCGGCCGACGCCGTGCCCGCCGCCGTCGGCCCGTCCCACGCCGGGCGGCCCTGACCGTTTCCGGTCGATCGGCCCGGACGGGCGCCGGGCCGGGCCACCCTGGCCGTCCCGCGCCGGCCGGGCCTGCCGGTCGGCGCGGACCGACGGCCCGCAGGGCGGCCCTGACCTGGCCCTGGGGCCGGTCGAGGTCGGCTTTTCGTGTGCGCCGCCCGGCTGACCCGGCGAGCCACGCCTCCGGCGGGCAGCCCGGCGTCGGGTGCTCGGTTGGAGCCGTCGCGCGGTTGGGGCAGAATCGGACCCCGCCGCTGGACTCGGCGGCTCCGGTGCGTGAAGGTGTGATGGCGCCATGCCTCACGTGGTGCGCGCCGCCGAGCCGGCCGTCCCCGGCGGCCCGGCTGTGAGCCGTACCCCACCCCGCACGTGCTCCGGGAGCTGCCCGTGATTCGTTCCTCGTCCCTGACCCGCCGGGCCCCGGCGGTCCTCACCGCGGTCGCCCTGACCGCCGCCGGTCTCGTCGCCGGCAGCCCGGCCAGCGCCGCGCCCGGCCACGACAAGGTGGTCTCCGCGGTCCCGTCCACGGCGTCGCCGGACATCGTGGACGGCACCGTGTTCGCCATCCACGACGCCGGCACGAAGATCATCGCGGCGGGTTCGTTCACCACGGTGCAGAACCGCAACTCGGACGTGGACATCACCCGCAACTACGTGCTCGCCTTCGACAAGGCCACCGGCGCGGTCGACACCGCCTTCGTGCCGGTCGTCGACAACGAGGTCAGCGCGGTGGCCGCCGGTCCGACCGCCGGCACCGTCTACCTGGCCGGCAAGTTCAACACGGTCAACGGGGTGACCCGGCGCAAGGTGGCCCTGGTCAACGTCGCCACCGGGGCCACCGTCACCAGCTTCGCCGGGCCGGCGTTCAACGGGCTCGTCGACGACGTCGCCCTGGTCGGCAACCGGCTGCTCGTCGGCGGCATCTTCACCACCGCCGGCAACGCCAACCCGCGCGGCGGCCTCGCCTCGCTCAACGCCACCACCGGCGCGCTGGACAGCTACCTGACCACCACGCTCACCGAGAACCACAACTACGACGGGGTGAGCGGGGCCAAGGCCGGCGTCGGCGCGGAGAAGCTCGCGCTCTCCCCGGACGGCACCCAGCTCGTCGTGATCGGCAACTTCCGGAAGGCCGACGGGGTGCTGCACGACCAGATCGTGCGGCTGGACCTCGGCGCGACCGCCGCGACGGTGGCCGACTGGAACACCAGCAGGTACACCCCGCGCTGCTCGTGGAAGTCCTTCGACTCGTACATGCGGGACGTGTCCTTCGCCCCGGACGGCAGCTACTTCGTGGTGGTCACCACCGGCGGCCAGTACAGCGGTTCGCTCTGCGACACCGCCGCCCGCTGGGAGGCCGGCGCGACCGGCGACGCCCAGCAGCCCACCTGGGTGAACTACTCCGGCGGCGACACCTTCCTCTCGGTCGGCGTCAGCGAGCAGGCCGTCTACGTCGGCGGGCACCTGCGCTGGCTCAACAACACCTTCGGCGGCGACTCGGCGCAGGCCGGGGCCATCGGCCGGGCCAGCATCGCCGCCCTCGACCCGCGCAACGGCCTGCCGCTGTCGTGGAACCCGGGCCGGCACCCGCGCGGCTACGGCGTGGCCGAGATGCTCGTCACCCCGCAGGGCCTCTGGCTGGGCTCCGACCAGTCCTGGATCGGCAACTTCCAGTACCGGCGGGAGCGGATCGCGTTCTTCCCGCTGGCCGGCGGCAAGGCCCCGCACTCGACCGCCACCGCCGACCTGCCCGGCGCGGTGTACCAGGCCGGGGTGCCGGTGCCGACGAACGTGCTGTACCGGATCAACGCCGCCGGTCCCGCCGTCGCGTCGACCGACAACGGGCCGGACTGGAGCGCCGACACCGCCGACGCGCCCAGCCCGTACCACAACACCGGCAGCAGCGCCGCGAGCTACGGCGTCGTGCCCAACCTCGACGGGACCGTCCCGGCCGGCACCCCGGCCGCGCTCTACAACAGCGAGCGGTGGGACGGCGCCGGCGCGCCGGAGATGCAGTGGGACTTCCCGGTGCCGGCCGGCACCGAGGTCACCGTCCGGCTCTACCTGGCCAACCGGTACGCCGGCACCGGCACCCCCGGCAAGCGGGTCTTCGACGTGACCCTCGACGGCGCGCTCGTCCTGAACGACCTCGACCTCGCGGTCACCCCCGGGCACGACATCGGCACCATGCGGGCGTTCACGATCGTCAGCGACGGCAACGTCGACATCGACTTCGGGCACGTGGTGGAGAACCCGCTCGTCAACGCCATCGAGATCGTCAAGACCGGCCCGCCGCCCGCCGGCACCGGCGACGAGGTGCAGACGCTCTCCTACGACGGGGCGAGCGCCGTCGGCACGCCCGTCCCGGTGGCCAACCCCGACGACACGGACTGGTCGTCGGCGAAGGGCGCGTTCTGGGTCGGCGGCACCCTGTTCTACGGCATGAACGGGGCGCTCCAGCGGCGCACCTTCGACGGGACGACCTTCGGCACGCCGAGCCTCGTCGACCCGTACCACGACGCCTACTGGGACAACGTGGAGACCGACTCCGGCCCGGCAGGGCAGACGTACACCGGGGTCACCAGCAACTTCTACGCGGAGATCGCCAATGTCACCGGCATGCTCTACACCGGCGGCCGGCTCTACTACACCCTCTCCGGCCAGAACGGGCTGTTCTGGCGCTGGTTCACCCCGGACAGCGGGGCGGTCGGCGCCGACAAGTTCACCGTCGCGGGGGTGACCGGGTTCGCCGACACCGGGTCGATCTTCCTCGCCGGCGGCACCCTCTACCGGGTCAGCCGCTCGACCGGCGCGCTGGCCTCGACCGCGTGGGCCGGCGGCGTGCCCACCGGCGCGTTCACCACCGTCAGCGGCCCCGCCGTCGACGGGGTGGACTGGCGCGCCAAGGCCGTCTTCGTCGGCCCGTAGACCCCCGCCGCACCACGGGGGCACCCCGGCCCGGCTCCGCGTCCGCGCGGCGCCGGGCCGGTGCCCGTTCCGGGGTACGGCAACCGGTGCCCCCGCCGGGGCGGGCGTCGGCCGGGGCCCGCCCGCCGGCAACCCCGTTGCCGGGGCGGCCGGCGGCGTGCCAGGATCGTTGCCGTCAGCCCGACGACCGGAGGGAGGTGCGGTTGATGTCCACCACGACCAGTCCCGCGCCCCGCTCCACCCGCCGCTGACCTCTGTCGATCCCGCGGGGCGCCCCACTCCACCACGGAGGCGACCGTGAGCGCACGGATCAGGAACCTCAGCATCGACTGTCACGACACGTACGCCCTGGCCGGCTTCTGGGCCCAGGTGTTCGGCACCGGGCGGCAGCCCGACGACCTCCCCGGCGACCCGGAGGCGATGGTCCGCACCGCCGACGGGGAGACCGTGCTGTTCCTCCAGGTGCCGGAGGGCAAGACGGTGAAGAACCGGGTCCACCTGTGCCTGGAGCCGGCCGACCGGTCCCGCGACGCCGAGGTCGAGCGGCTGCTCGCCCTCGGCGCGACCCAGGTCGACGACCAGCGGCGGCCGGACGGCGCCGGCTGGGTGGTCCTCGCCGACCCGGAGGGCAACGAGTTCTGCGTGCTGCGCAGCACCGCCGAGCGGGCCGCGTCGGCGTAGCCCCGGAAACGGGCCGGGCCCCCGCGCGGTGCGCGGGGGCCCGGTCTTTCGCCCGGGCCGCCTCCCGTGAGGGGCCCGGTCACCCGCCGGTCAGGAGCGCTGTTCGATCTGGCCGCGCATGGTGACGAACTCGGCCTCCGCCTGCTTGGCGGACTTGAAGAACACCACGATCATGCCGAGGCTGCCCCGGTCGGCCCAGACGCAGACGCCCAGCGGCATGCCCGCGGTCTTGCCGTCGCCGCAGCGCGCCTCGCCGCCGAGCGGGCCCGGCTCGGTGGCGGTCATCTCCTGGACGGTCAGCTGGGTCTTGAGGCCGGCGATCGCGTCGTCCAGCTCCTTCTTCGGGTCCGCCAGCACGCCCGAGGCTGCGGCGATCATCACGAGGTCCTGCTTCGCGGCGTCGCCGTAGAACGCACCGGCGGTGCTGGTCTCGTTCTGCACGGTCGACTTCATCTCGGCGACCAGCTCGTCCGACAGCTTCGTCAGCTCCGGGTCGGTGACCTGCTTGCGGCCGGCGAGGGTGGCCGGTGCGGTGACCCGGGTCTTGGTGGCGTCGACCACGTCGCCGACCTCGTCCTTCACGGCGAACCAGGTGATCGCCGCGCCGCCGAGGCAGAGCACGAGCACCACGGCCAGGACGATGAGCACGATCTTGCCGGCCTTGGACTTCTTCGGCGGCAGCGGCGCGGCGGCCGGCGCGCCGTAGGGCTGGCCGGCCGGCGGCGGGTAGCCGCCCGGCTGCTGCGGGGCGGGCTGCTCCCCGTAGGGCTGCTGCGGATAGGGGTTGCCCGACGGCTGGGACATGTCGATTCAGCTCCAGTCAGTTGATCAGGAGCGGTGATCGTAGCCAGCCCCACCGACAGCCGCCGACTCCGTCGGGGCGAAGGTGAGGTGAACGACGACCGCGGCGGCCGAGACGCCCACGAAAGGGACGTTCGGCCGCCGCGGTCGCGGGGGAGCGGGGCGGATCAGGCGGGCAGGCTGGCCACGCCGGGCGGCAGGAACCGCCGGCCGGTCACCCGCTCGCTGGTGCCCGTCCGGTCCAGGTACGGCGTGACGCCGCCCAGGTGGAACGGCCAACCCGCGCCGAGGATCAGGCACAGGTCGATGTCCTGCGCCTCGGCGACGACGCCCTCGTCGAGCATCAGCCGCACCTCCTGCGCCAGCGCGTCGAGTGCGTTGCGCCGCACCTGCTCGGCGGTCAGCGGCTCGTCGCCGACGACCAGCAGCTTGGCGACGTCGGCGTTGATCTCGTCGTCGACCACGATCGGCTGGCCCGACTCGGCGATCCGGCGCAGGTTCTCGCTCACGGCGAACCGGTCCGGGAACGCGCCGTGCAGGGTGCCGCCCACGTGGTACGCCACGGCCGGGCCGACGAGCTGGAGCAGAGCGAGCGGGCGCATCGGCAGGCCCAGCGGGTCCAGCGCGGCGTTCGCCACGTCCAGCGGGGTGCCGGCGTCGACGGCGGCGAAGACGGTGCCGAGGAAGCGGGTGAGCAGCCGGTTGACCACGAACGCCGGGGCGTCCTTCACCAGCACGCTCGACTTCTTGAGCTGCTTGCCGACCGCGAACGCGGTGGCCAGGGTGGCGTCGTCGGTGCGCTCGCCCCGGACGATCTCCAGCAGCGGCAGCACCGCGACCGGGTTGAAGAAGTGGAAGCCGACCACCCGCTCCGGGTGCTCCAGCTCGGCGGCCATCGCGGTGACCGACAGGCTGGACGTGTTCGTGGCGAGCACCGCCTCCGGGGAGACGATCTTCTCCAGCTCGGCCCAGACCTGCTTCTTGACGTCCAGGTCCTCGAACACGGCCTCGATGACGAAGTCGGCGTCGGCGAACGCGGCCTTGTCGACCGAGCCGCTGACCAGCCCGTACAGCTTGGCGGCCGTGCCCTTGTCCATCCGGCCCTTGCTGACGGCCTTCTCGATCTGGGTGTGCACGTAGCCCACGCCCTTGTCGACGCGGCCCTGGTCCAGGTCGGTCAGGACGACCGGCACCTGGAGGCGGCGGGCGAACAGCAGCGCGAGCTGGCTGGCCATCAGGCCGGCGCCGACGATGCCCACCTTGTTCACCGGCCGGGCCAGGCCCCTGTCGGGCGCGCCGGCCGGCCGCTTGGCCCGCCGCTGCACCAGGTCGAACGCGTAGAGCCCGCTGCGCAGCTCCTCGGAGAAGACCAGGTCGGCGAGGGCCTCGTCCTCGGCGGCGGTGCCGGCGGCGAAGTCGGCGTCCTTCGCCGTCTCCAGCAGGTCCAGCGCCTTGTACGCGGCGGGGACCGCGCCGTGCAGCCGCTGGTCGAGGGTCTGCCGGGCGAAGTAGAGCACGCCCGCCCACATGTCCCGGTCGACCTCGGGCCGGGTCACGGTGATCTCGCCGCGCACCACGCCGGCCGCCCACTGCAGGGACCGCTCCAGGAAGTCGGCCGGCTCCAGCAGCACGTCGGCGATGCCCAGCTCGGCGGCCTGCTTCGGCTTGAGCATCTTGTTCTGCATCAGCGGGTTCTGGAGGATCACCTGGGTGGCGGCCGGGATGCCGATCAGGTTCGGCAGGAGCTGGGTGCCGCCCCAGCCGGGGATCAGGCCGAGGGAAACCTCGGGCAGCGCCAGGGCCGACGCCCCGCCGGACAGCGTCCGGTAGTGGCAGTGCAGCGCCAGCTCCAGGCCGCCGCCCATCGCCGCGCCGTTGACGAACGCGAACGTCGGGACGGTGCTGTCCTTCAGCCGGGCGAAGACCCGGTGGCCGAGCCGGCCGATCTGGCGGGCCTGCTCCCGGTCGGCGAGCTGCGGCAGGCTGGTGATGTCGGCGCCGACGCAGAAGACGTACGGCTTGCCGGTGACCGCGACGAACGCCGGGTCCGCCGCGAGGGCGGCGGTGATCGCCTCGTCGAGGCTGGTCAGGCCGCCCGGACCGAAGCTGTTCGGCTTGGTGTGGTCGAAGCCGTTGTCGAGGGTGATCAGGGCGGCCGGGCGGGCCAGCCCCGGCACGTGCACCTGGCGCAGCAGCGCCCGGGTGACCACCTCGTTCGGTGCGGCGAGCGCGCTCACTTGTCTCCACCCTCCCGCTGAGCCTGCTTGCTGGACTCCGTCCAGTGTGGGTTCTCCCAGATGACCGTGCCGCCCATGCCGATGCCGATGCACATGGCGGTGAGGCCGTAGCGGACCTCGGGGTGCTCGGCGAACTGCCGGGCGAGCTGCGTCATCAGCCGCACCCCGGAGGACGCGAGCGGGTGACCGATGGCGATCGCGCCGCCCCACGGGTTGACCCGCGGGTCGTCGTCGGCGATGCCGAAGTGGTCGAGGAAGGCGAGCACCTGCACGGCGAACGCCTCGTTCAGCTCGAACAGGCCGATGTCGTCGATGCCCAGGCCCGCGATGCGCAGCGCCTTCTCCGTCGACGGGATCGGCCCGACGCCCATCACCTCCGGCTCGACGCCGACGAAGCCGTACGACACCAGCCGCATGGCGACCGGGAGGCCCAGCTCGCGGGCGGTGTCCTCGGCGGCGAGCAGGCTCGCGGTGGCGCCGTCGTTGAGGCCGGCCGCGTTGCCCGCGGTGACCTTTCCGTGCGGGCGGAACGGGGTCTTGAGGGTGGCGAGCTTCTCCAGCGAGGTGTCGCGGGGCGCCTCGTCGACCGTGGCCAGGCCCCAGCCGCCCTCGTCGTCGCGGACCGCCATCGGCACCAGGTCGCCCTGGAGCTTGCCGTTGGCGTACGCCTTCGCGGTCTTCTGCTGCGAGGCGAGCGCGAACGCGTCCGTGCGCTTCTTGGTGATGTGCGGCACCCGGTCGTGCAGGTTCTCCGCCGTGGCCCCCATGACCAGGGCGGACGGGTCGACCAGCTGCTCCGCGACGATCCGCGGGTTGGGGTCGACGCCCTCGCCCATCGGGTGCCGGCCCATGTGCTCGACGCCCCCGGCGATCGCCACGTCGTACGCGCCCATGGCGATGCCGCCGGCCACGGTGGTGACGGCGGTCATCGCCCCGGCGCACATCCGGTCGATGGCGAAGCCGGGGACGGTCTTCGGCAGGCCGGCCAGCAGGGCGGCGGTGCGGCCGATGGTGAGGCCCTGGTCGCCGATCTGGGTGGTGGCGGCGATGGCGACCTCCTCGACCCGCTCCGGCGGCAGCTGCGGGTTGCGGCGCAGCAGCTCGCGGATGCAGCGGATCACCAGGTCGTCGGCGCGGGTGTTGGCGTACATGCCACCCGCCTTGCCGAACGGGGTGCGGACGCCGTCGACGAAGACGACATCGCGGACTTCACGGGGCACTTGAGCCTCCTTTTCGACCCTGACTCGGCCACGTCGCCGACCAGCGGCACCACGGACCGAACGAGGATCGCGGCACGGGCGTGGTCCCTCGGATGCTACTCGCCAGTAACCATCCTCGACACCACGCCCCGTGTGGCCCACCCCACATCGCCGGAACGTCCGGCGGTGGCACCGCCGGGCCGCGACCGCCGCCGGCCCCGGGGCGACGCGTCAGGCCGCCACCGGTGCCGGCTGCCGGGTCAGGCCGCCGGCGATGCGGGCCGCCGGGTCAGGCCGCCGGCGCCGGACCCGCCAGCGCGGCGGTCAGGTCGGCCACCAGCAGCGTGAGCTGCCACTCCCGCGCCCCGAAGCCCCGGAGCGTCTCGGCGACCGTCGCCTCGGACACCTCGGCCGGCGGGGTCCAGGCGAGCCGGCGGATCGAGTCCGGGGCGATCAGGTTCTCCGGCGGCAGGGTGTGCTCGCCCGCGATCCGGACCACCACCTCCCGGCACCGGGCCAGCCGGCCCGCCGCCACCGGGTCCCGCTCCGCCCAGCGGTGCGGCGGGGGCGGCCCCTCCACCACCGGCGTCACCGGCAGCGCGTCGTCGGGCAACTGCCGGGCGTCGTCCAGCGCCGCCAGCCAGGTGCGGGCCAGGCGGCGCACCGACCGGCCGCCGAAGCCCGGCAGGGTCAGCAGCGTCTTCTCGTCCCTCGGGTCCAGCTCGGCGGCGGCCACGATCGCCGAGTCCGGCAGGACCCGGCCCGGCGCGGCGTCCCGGCGGGCGGCGATCTGGTCCCGGGCGTACCACAGGGCCCGGATCCGCGCCTGGGCGCGCGCCCCCCGCACCCGGTGGATGCCGGAGGTGCGCCGCCACGGCTCCGCCCGGACCCGGGGCGGGCGGTCGACGCTGCGCACCAGCGCGGCGAACTCCTCCGCCGCCCACGCCGACTTGCCCTGACGGGCCAGCTCCGCGTCGAGCACGTCACGCAGGTCGGTCAGCATCTCCACGTCCAGCGCGGCGTAGGTGAGCCACGACTCCGGCAGCGGCCGGCTCGACCAGTCCGCCGCCGAGTGGTGCTTCTCCAGGCTGAAGCCGAGTAGCTGCTCGGTCAGCGCGGCCAGCCCGACCCGCTCGAATCCCGCCAGCCGGGCGGCCAGTTCCGTGTCGAACAGCCGGCGCGGGCGCAGCCCCACCTCGGCCAGGCAGGTCAGGTCCTGGCTGGCGGCGTGCAGCACCCACTCGGCGTCGGCGATGGCCGCGTCGAGGCTGCTCAGGTCGGGCAGCGGCAGCGGGTCGACCAGCGCCGTGCCGGCCCCCGCCCGGCGCAGCTGCACCAGGTAAGCCCGCTGGCTGTAGCGGTAGCCCGAGGCGCGCTCCGCGTCCAGGGCGACCGGGCCGGTGCCGGCGGCGAATCGGGCCACGACCTCGGCCAGCCCGGCCTCGGTCGTCACCGGCTCGGGTGTCCCCTCGCGGGGGGCGGTCAGGGGCACGGGCCCGTCGACGGTCGGTTCGGGCCCCGCGTCCACCGGCTCCGGCGCGGCCGACGGCGATTGGTGCGGCTCGTTTCCCGTTCGGCTTTCGGCGGCCCGACGGCGCAGGGGTGGTTCGTCGGTCACCTGACAACCCTAGTGCGCGCGGCGATCCGGCGCGCGCAGCCGGGTGCGGTGTGTGTCGGCGTCGTGCGGTCCGCGTCGGCTACTTGACCCGGCATGCCAGGGTCGGACATCGGGGAAGACAAAGCGCGGCGGCGCGGGTACGTTCCTTCGGGCCGCCGCCCGGGACGGAACCGGCGTCGGCGGGCACCAGGGCGGCGACGGGGAGGACGTGACGATGACGACGGCTGGGTACGGTGCGACGGGCCCGGGGCAGGGGCCCGGCGACGGCTCGGGCGGAGGCTGGGCCGCCCCGGCGCGACCCGCCGAGCCGCCGATGGGCGAGCAGCCCGCCGCCGCGACCTCGGCCGGCGACGCCCGCCCCGGCCCGCTGCCGCCCCGCATGGATCCGCCCCGGTCCGACCCGCACCGCGGCAGCGCCGCCGTGTATCCGCAGGCCGGGAGCTCCTACCCGCCGGCCGGCGGTACCCCACCGCCCGCCGGCCAGGCCACCCCTTCCGGGCACTGGCCCGGCGCGTCGTCCCCGCCCGCCCAGTCCGCCGTGCCGGGCCAGTGGTCCGGCCCCACGCCCGCCGGTTGGCCCGCCCCGCAGCAGTCACCCGCCGCCGGCCAACAGCCGCCGGCCGGATACGCCGCGCCGCCGTCGCCCGCGCTCCCCGGCCCGGCGTACCCGCACGGCGGGGCGTCCCCGGCCCCCGGGTCGGCGTGGCCCGCGCCCGCCCCGGCCGGCGGGGCCACCCCGCGGCCCCGGGGCAGGGCGCTGACGTTCGTCGCGTTCGGGCTCGCCCTGGTCCTGGCCGTGGTGAGCGGCGTGCAGGCGTACCAGATCAACCGGCTCTCCGACCGGCTGGCCGACACCGATCAGCGGCTGGCCACCGCGCAGACCGACGACGCCACCCGGCTCGACGGCCTGGAGCAGCGGGCGCAGGCCCTGGAGAAGCAGGCCGGGGCGCAGTTCAACCCGGAGGCGGTGGCCAGCGCCGTGCTGCCCAGCGTGTTCCGGGTCCGGGCCGGGCAGTTCACCGGCACCGCCTTCGCGGTCGGCAAGCCCGACACCGGCGGCGGCACCAACCTGTTCACCAACTTCCACGTGGTCGAGTCGGTCTGGGTCGGCGGCGGCCGGGAGGTCTTCCTGGAGCGCACCGACCAGCGCTACCCGGCCACCATCGTCAAGGTCGACGAGGCCAACGACATCGCCCAGCTGCGCACCACCAGCAAGTTCACCGGGCTGGTGACGGCGTCCACCGCGGTCAAGCCCGGTCAGCAGATCGTCGTCGTCGGCGCCCCGCTCGGCCTCCAGGACAGCGTCACCACCGGCGTGGTCAGCGCCTTCCGCGAGGCGGGGCAGGGCTCGGGCCCGGTCATCCAGTTCGACGCGCCGATCAACCCCGGCAACTCCGGTGGCCCCGTCATCAACGGCCAGAAGCAGGTGGTGGGCATCGCCACGGCCAAGGCCCGCGACGCCGAGGGCATCGGCCTCGCCGTACCCATCAAGGTCGCCTGCGACGGCTTCCGGATCTGCTGACCTCGGCCGTTCCGCGCCGTCCGTTCCGTACCAGCCGGTTCGTCGCGGCCCCGGCCACGGGCCGCCCCACCTGGAGGAAGAGAAGAATGTCGCAGCCACCGACCGGGCCGGGGAGCCAGCCGCCGTATCCGCCGCCGGACGGCCCCGGCCAGCCCGTGCCCCCGCAGTACGACCCGACGGGCCAGCCGGCGGAGCCCACCCGGCAGTTCGCCCCGGGCCAGTACGGGACGCCGCAGCCGGCGGCGGAGCCGACGCAGCAGTTCGGCCCGGTCCAGCAGCAGGGCGCGCCGCCGCCGACGCAGCCGTTCACCCCGGGTCAGTACGGATCGCCGCAGCCGGCGGCGGAGCCGACGCAGCAGTTCGCACCGGTCCAGCAGGGCGCGCCGCAGCCGACCCAGCCGTTCGCCCCGGGCCAGTACGGGACGCCGCCGCCGCAGCCGACGCAGCCGTTCACCGCGCCGGTGTCGACGCCGCCGGTCTCCGGCGCCGGCTACCCGCCGGTGTCGACGCCGCCCGTCTCCGGCGCCGGCTACCCACCGGTGTCGACGCCGCCGGTTTCCGGTGCCGGGCACCCGCCGGTCTCCGGTCCGGGGCAGCCGTCGCCGGGGTTCGGCCAGCCGATGTCGGTGCCACCCGCCACGGGCCCGGCCTTCGGCCAGCCGATGTCCGGCCCGCCGGGAACGGTGCCGCCCCACGGCCAGCCGGGCGCACCGGCGTCCTACGGTCCGCCCGGCGCGCCGCCGCCCTACGGCGCCCCGACGCCGGGCGCGGGCCGAGGTGGGCGCAAGGTGCTGGTCTTGGCCGTGGTGGCCGGGCTGCTCTTCGTCCTCGGCGGCGTGATGACCGGCCTCTACGTGACCAAGAGCAGCGAGCTGGACCGCACCGAGAAGCGGCTGACCGGCCAGGTCAGCGAGCGGGACGGCACGATCGCGGCGAACAAGACCGAGATCGAGAAGCTCAAGACGGATCTGCAGGCCGTGCGGGAGAAGCTCTCCAACACCGAGCAGGACCTCACCGGCACCCGCAACGACCGGGACGAGCAGGCCCGGCAGAAGAAGGTCATCGCCACCTGCCTGGACAAGCTGACCAGCGCGTTGACCGCCGCGGCGGCGAACAACAAGGCCGCGTACGACAAGGCCACCGAGGGCATGAACAAGGTCTGCGACGAGGCCGAGAACTACCTCTGACAGCGCGCAGTCAGGAAGCCACCCGCCCAGCCCAGCCCCGCCCGCGCCACGACGGGCGGGGCTGGGCTGCACCGGGCCCGGCACCCGCAGATCTTGGAGCGAAACGGCCCCTCCAAGCCCCTCCAAGGGCCGGAATTTGCCAAGATCTGCGGCTTGCGGCTTGCGGCTTGCGGCTTGCGGCTTGCGGCGGGCGGTCGGTCAGGCCGCGCCCGCCGGGCGGCGCTCCGTCAGGGAGGTCACCCCGGGCGGAGGCAGGCCCGCCGTCGAGGCGAGCAGGGCGCACCAGGCCATCAGGTGCGGGGTGAGGTCCTCGCCGAGCGGGGTCCACGAGGCCCGGATCTCGATGTCGCCGGCGGCCGGCGGCCCGGCGAGGTCGCCGAACCGGGTCGACATGGTCTGGGTGACCGTGCCCCCGATCGCCCGGTGCGGGGCGTCCTGCGCGTCCAGCGCGTCGGTCAGCCAGGTCCAGCCCACCCCGGGCAGCAGCGGGTCGGCGGCCAGGTCGATCTCCAGCTCCGCCGTGACGTAGGTGACCAGCCGCAGGGTGCCCTGCCACGCCTCGTGCCCGGCGGGGTCGTGCAGCAGGATCAGCCGCCCGGTGGCCACCTCGTCGCCGTCGCGCAGCACCGTCGCGGAGAGCGCGAAAGCGTACGGCGCGAGGCGCTGCGGCGCGCCGACCTCCTCCAGGACGATCTCCGATCGGGGCGCGGCCGACCGCAGCCCGGCGACCGCGCGGGCGAAGGTCTCCGGGAGCGCGATCGGGGGGGCCATGCCGGCAGCCTATGCCGCCTGCCGCCCAGCCGCCGGAACGGCACGCCGACGGCCTGCGGCGGCGGCCCCACCGACGGTGGACGGTGAGCGGGGCACCCTTCTCTACCGGATGCGTTAACAGGGGGCCCTTCCTTGCACGTCACAAAAGGCGGCCGGGGTGGGGGAGGGGGTCCGGGGGCGTGGCACGATAGCCGCGATGAGCACCGAGACGACGGGCACCGCCGCCCGAGACGGAGAATCCCGCCGCACCGGGACGGGCGGGTCGCCGTTCGTCCGGGCCTGCCGGCGCGAGCCCGGCCCGCACACCCCCGTCTGGTTCATGCGCCAGGCCGGCCGTTCGCTGCCGGAATACCGCGAGATCCGCAAGAACGTCGGGATGCTGGAGTCCTGCCGCCGCCCCGAGCTGGTCGCCGAGATCACCCTCCAGCCGGTCCGCCGGCACGGGGTCGACGCGGCGATCCTGTTCAGCGACATCGTGGTGCCGGTGGCCGCCGCCGGGGTCGAGCTGGACATCGTCGCGGGCACCGGGCCGGTGGTCGCCGAGCCGGTGCGCACCGTCGCCGACGTCGAGCGGATCCGGCCCATCACCCGCGCCGACGTCTCCTACGTCGACGAGGCGGTGCGGCTGCTCGTCGCCGAGCTGGGCGACACCCCACTGATCGGCTTCGCGGGGGCCCCGTTCACGCTGGCCAGCTACCTGGTCGAGGGCGGGCCGTCGCGGACCCACGCGAAGACCAAGGCCCTGATGTACGGCGAGCCGGAGCTGTGGCACGCGCTGTGCGCCCGGCTGGCCGAGGTGACGCTGGCGTTCCTGCGGGTGCAGGTCGAGGCCGGCGTGTCGGCGGTGCAGCTGTTCGACTCGTGGGCCGGGGCGCTGTCCGAGGCCGACTACCGGCGCTACGTGCTGCCGCACTCGACGAAGGTGCTGGCCGGGCTCGCCGACGCCGGGGTGCCCCGGATCCACTTCGGGGTGGGCACCGCCGAGCTGCTGCCCGCCATGGGCGAGGCCGGCGCGGACGTGGTCGGCGTCGACTGGCGTACGCCGCTGGACGTCGCGTCCCGCCGGGTCGGCGCGGACAAGGCCGTGCAGGGCAACCTCGACCCGTGCGTGCTGTTCGCCCCGTGGCCGGTGGTCGAGGCGGAGGTGCGGCGGATCCTCGCCGAGGGGCGGTCGGCCCCCGGCCACGTGTTCAACCTGGGTCACGGCGTCCTGCCGGAGACCGATCCGGACGTGCTGACCCGGGTGGTCGCGCTGGTGCACGAGGTGTCCGCGCGCCCGGGCGAATAGCAGAGGGGGCGACCGTGCGGCAGCCGTGGCGGGTGGCGATCGTCGGGGGCGGGATCACCGGGCTGGCCGCCGCCGTCCGGCTGGCCGACCGGGCCCCGGCCGGCACCGAGGTCACCGTCTACGAGCAGTCCGGCGTGCTCGGCGGGAAGCTGCGCACCGGCGAGCTGGCCGGCGGGCCGGTGGAGTTCGGCGCGGAGTCGTTCCTGATGCGGGACCCGGCCGGCGGCGAGTCCGCCGCGGTGGCCCTGGTGCGCCGGCTCGGCCTGGCCGGCGACATCGTGCACCCCAGCGTCGGGCAGGCCGCCCTGGTCGTCGACGGGGGGCTGCGCCCGGTCCCGGGCGGGACGCTGGTGGGCGTACCCGGGGACCTGGAGAAGGTGACGACGGTGGCCGAGCCCGCCGCGGACGCCGACCGCGACGCCGGCCGGCCGCTGCTGGCCCCCGACGCGGACGTCTCCGTCGGGGCGCTGGTCCGCGCCCGGTTCGGCGACGCCGTGGTCGACCGGCTGGTCGACCCGATGCTCGGCGGCGTCTACGCCGGCCGGGCCGACGACCTGTCCCTGGCCACCACGATGCCGGCGCTGGCCCGCGCGGCCCGGGTGGAGCACACCCTGCTCGGCGCGGTCCGGGCGGCGCAGGCCGCCGCGCCCCGCGCCCCTGGCGAGCCGGTCTTCGGCACCCTGGCCGGCGGGCTGAGCCGGCTCGTCGAGGCCGCCGCCACGGCCGGCGGGGCGACGATCCGCCGCACCGCGGCCGTGCGGGAGCTGACCCCGACGGCGACCGGCTGGCGGCTGACCGTCGGCCCCACCCGCGACCCGGAGCTGGTCGACGCGGACGCGGTGCTCCTCGCCGTCCCGGCCCGGCCGGCGGCCCGCCTGCTGGCCGGCGTCGCCGACCTCGCCGGGGCCGCGGCGACCGTCGGCGAGCTGGACTACGCGAGCGTCGCGCTGGTCACCCTCGCGCTGCCCCGCCCGGAGCTGCCGGCGCTGTCCGGGTTCCTGGTGCCGGCCACCGAGGGGCTGCTGATCAAGGCGTCGACGTTCTTCACCACCAAGTGGGGGCACCTGGCCCGGCCGGACGGGCTGGCCCTGGTCCGGGCCTCCGTGGGCCGCTACGGCGAGGAGGCGTCCCTCCAGGTCACCGACGACGACCTGGCGGAGGCGGTGCACCGGGAGCTGTCGAAGGTGCTCGGCGTCCCGCTGCCCGCGCCGGTGGCCCGCCACGTGCAGCGCTGGGGCGGTTCGCTGCCGCAGTACACCCCGGGGCACCTCGACCGGGTGGCCGCCGTGCGGGCGGCGCTGCGCGGCGCGCACCCCACGCTGGCCCTGGCCGGCGCCGGCTACGACGGCGTCGGCATCCCGGTCTGCGTCCGCTCCGGCGCGACGGCGGCCGAGGAGATCATCACGGCACTGGGAGGATCGGCATGACCGAGCAGACCAACGCGGCGCGGCTGCGGGAGCTCAACGAGAGCATCCGCTACACGATGTGGTCGGTGTACCGGGCGACCAGCCCGCTGCCGTCGCTGCGGGAGAACGTCACCGGCGAGGTCGAGGCGCTCTTCGCCGAGCTGGCCGGCAAGGACGTGACGGTGCGCGGCACGTACGACGTCGCCGGGCTGCGCGCCGACGCCGACCTGATGATCTGGTGGCACGCACCGACCAGCGACGCGCTCCAGGACGCGTACCTGCGGTTGCGCCGCACCACCCTGGGCCGGGCGCTGACCCCGGTGTGGTCGCAGCTCGCGCTGCACCGGCCGGCGGAGTTCAACAAGAGCCACATCCCGGCGTTCCTGGCCGGTGAGGAGGCGCGGGCGTACCTGTGCGTCTACCCGTTCGTCCGCTCCTACGAGTGGTACCTGCTGCCCGACGCCGAGCGGCGCGAGCTGCTCGCCGAGCACGGGAAGATGGCCCGGGGATACCCGGACGTGCGGGCCAACACGGTCGCCTCGTTCGCCCTCGGCGACTACGAGTGGATGCTCGCCTTCGAGGCCGACGAGCTGCACCGCATCGTGGACCTGATGCGTGACCTGCGGGCGTCGGGGGCCCGCCGGCACGTCCGGGAGGAGGTCCCGTTCTACACGGGCCGCCGCCGCGCGATCGCCGACATCGTCACCTGCCTGCCCTGACGGGCTGAGTGCAAGGAAGGGCCCCCTGTTAACGCGAAACGTTGTACAGGGGGCCCTTCTTAACGCGCGCCGCCGCGCCGGGTGGGCGGCGTGCCGCCGGCCTGTCGCGCGGACGGCGTGCCGCCGGCCGTCAGGCGGTCGGCGTGCAGGTGGGGGTCGGCGCGGTGTTGGTGCCGGTCGACGAGGCGACGAACCCGAACGAGGTCTTCCCCCCGGCGGCCAGCGACCCGTTGTACGCCGCGTTGCGCGCGGTCACCGTGGACCCGCTGGTGGTCACCGTCGAGCTCCAGTAGGAGCTGACCTGCTGGCCGTTGGCCCAGGTCCAGGTCACCGTCCAGCCCTTGATCGCCGACGAGCCGGCGGTCACGTCGATCTCGGCCTGGAACCCGCCGTTCCAGGAGGAGACGGGCCGGTAGGTCGCCGTGCAGCCCCCGGTCGCCGGCGGGGTCGTCGGCGGCGGCGTGGTGGGGGGAGGGGTGGTCGGCGGCGGCGTGGTGGGCGGGGTCGTGGTGGGCGGGGTGGTCGGGCCGCCCCCGCCGAAGTCCACGTCGCTGCACAGGTAGTACGACTGGTCGAGGTGGCTGGCCTGCCAGATCGTGTAGACGATGTGCCGCCCGGTGCGTCCCGGCGCGTTGGCCGGCACCTGGATCGACACGCCCGACGCCTCCTTCTTCCACTGGGACGCCGGCGTGTTGCCGATCTGGCCGACCAGTTCGAGGTCGTTCCAGCCCAGCGGCTTGGTCAGCGCGTCGAAGCCCTGCTTGGTCACGTACACCCGGATGTAGTCCGCGCCGTGACTGGCCTGGTCGTCGAGCTTGATGCGGAAGCTGTTGGAGATCGAGGTGGTCTTCCACGCGCCGATCGTGTCCAGCGAGTTGTACTGGCCGCTCTGGGTGTGGCCGGCGCTGCACAGCTGGCCGTCGGGGATGGCGGCCTGGTGGTTGCCGGCGACGCCCTCCCGGAACAGGCCCATCCAGTTCCACATGGCCTGCGGGTCGGCCTGGAACGCCTGCCAGCACATCGGGTCCTGGGTGGCCATGGCGGGGTTCATGTGGTCGGCGCCCCAGCGCTGCCAGCAGCCGTAGTTGCGGGACGCGGGGTCGACGACGGACCCGTGGGCGGACGCGGGGTTCGCCAGGGCGGTGGTGAGCAGCATGGCGGCGGCGGTGCCGACGGCGAGCAGCCAGGCTGCCAGGCGCGGCGTGGAACGCCTGCGCACGAGGGTGGACAATGGAGCCTCCGGGATGAGGGGTCGACTGTGACGACGCCCGGATCGCGGGAGTTGCCCCTCCCGTGCCGTTCGCGCTACTCCCGTGGCGGCTCTGCTGCGAGATTCCCACACCCATCGGGGTGTGTCAATTTTCGGCGCCCTCCGGGGCGTCGGCGGGGCCGGGCTGCCGGCGCATCGGGGTGTGCGGGATGCCGTCCTCGACGTACTCCGGCCCGCTGACGGCGAAGCCGTGCCGGGCGTAGAAGCCGACCAGGTGGGACTGCGCCTCCAGCACGCACGGCCGGTCGCCCACCGCGGCCAGCGCCTCGGCCATCAGCCGCCCGGCGTGGCCGCCGCCCCGGGCCCCCGGCGCGACCACGACCCGGCCGATCCGCGCCAGGCCGCCGGGGTCGGCCAGGATCCGCAGGTACGCCACGACGCCGCCGTAGCTCTCGGCCCCGCCCCCGGCGTCGACGTGGCCGGCGTCGCCCTCGCTCCCAGCGTCGCCCTCGACCGCCTCGTCGGCGTCATCCCCGGGCCGCCGGCCGGCGGGAGCCGGGCGGGTCAGCCACACGTGCCGGGTGCCCGGCTCGACGTCCCGGCCGTCGAGTTCCGGGTACGGGCACCGCTGCTCCACCACGAACACGTCGACGCGTAGTCGTAGCAGGTCGTGGAGGGTACGGGCGTCCAACTGGGCGAAGGAGGCGATCCGGGCCTCGACCGGCTGCGGCGACACCCGCCGATGCTAGGCCGCCCGCCCTCGGCGCAAGGAAGGGCCCCTTGTTAACGCATTCTGTAGAGGAAGGGCCCCCTGTTAACACCCGTGTTAAGAAGGGGCCCTTCCTTGCGGTTCAGCGGGGGCGGGCGCCCACGGCGTCGCGGATCTCCGCGCCCCGGTCGCCCTCCTCCTGGCGGGCGCAGTGGCCGCAGCAGAAGAAGCGCCCCGACACCTCGACCCCGTGGCCGACGATCTTGACCTGGCAGTGTTCGCAGATCGGGGCCAGCCGGTGCGCCGCGCACTCGAAGCAGTCGAAGGTGTGCACGTCGCCGCTGACCGTGCGCACCTCGAACGCCATCCAGTAGTCGTTGCCGCAGACCTCGCACGTCGCCATCGCCGAACCCCCGTAGCCGAAAGGACAGATGTCCCCCAGCGTGCGCCAGCGGCCCGAACCGGGCGGCCGAAACAGCAGAAAAGGGTCTTACCGGGCGGCGTGTCGCGACCGGCGTGTCGGGCGTTGTGCCTGGTGAAAGCCTCGACCCCCGGAGGACGACGTGATCAAGCGCAGCAGGCTCTTCGGCAACCAGACCCGGGTCACCTTCTGCCTGCCCCGCGAGGCGCCGGCCGGCCCGGTGAGCGTGGTCGGCTCCTTCAACGACTGGGAGCCGGGCCGCCACGAGCTGGTCACCCGACGCGACGGCACCCGCACGGTGACCGTCCGGCTCCGGCCCGGGGCGTACCGGTTCCGCTACCTTGCCACCGGCGGGGTCTGGCTCGACGACGAGTCGGCCGACGGGGTCGACGAGCAGGGCAGCGTGCTGCTCGTCTGACGGCAGGCCCGCGCTCCGTCGGGCGGAACCGGGCCGCCGCCCGTCAACCCTGGGCCGGCTCCAGCCGGATCGAGATCGAGTTGACGCAGTGCCGGGTGTCCCTCGGGGTGAAGCCCTCGCCCCGGAAGACGTGCCCGAGGTGGCTGTCGCAGCGGGCGCAGCGGATCTCCGTGCGCCGCATGCCGTGACTGTCGTCCTCGATCTCCTTCACCGCGCCCGGGATCGCGTCGTCGAAGCTCGGCCAGCCGCAGTGCGAGTCGAACTTGGTGTCGCTGGGATAGAGCTGCGCGCCGCAGGCGCGACAGCGGTAGACCCCGGGGGTCTTCGTGTCCACGTACTCGCCGGTCCACGGGCGCTCGGTGCCCGCCTCGCGCAGCACCTGGAACTCCTCCGGGCTGAGCCGGACCCGCCACTCGTCCTCGGTGCGGGGCAGTTCGTTGTCGTCAAGACTCACCCCGCAACGGTACGTCGGCTGTCGGTGCCGTGGCATATGGTCGCCAGATGGCAGGCACCGCGAAGGCACCGGCCGCCGAGGTCGAGGTGGCCGGACACACCGTACGGCTGAGCAGCCCCGACCGGGTGATCTTCCCGGAGCGCGGCTTCACCAAGGCGGACGTCTTCGGCTACTACCTGGCCGTCGGCGACGGCATCATGCGTGCCCTGCGGGACCGCCCGACCACGCTGCAACGCTTCCCCGACGGCATCGGCGGGGAGGCGTTCTTCCAGAAGCGGGTGCCGGCCCGGGGCGTGCCCCCGTGGCTGACCACCGCCCGGATCACCTTCCCCAGCGGCCGGACGGCCGACGAGCTGTGCCCGGTCGACCTCGCCCACGTCGCGTGGGCGGCCCAGATGGGCACCGTCGTGTTCCACCCCTGGCCGGTGCGCGCCGGCCACGTCGACCACCCCGACGAGCTGCGCGTCGACCTCGACCCGCAGCCCGGCACCGACTTCGCCGACGCGGTCGCCGCCGCCGTCGAGCTGCGGGCCCTGCTCGCCGAGCTGGGCGCGACCGGCTGGCCGAAGACGTCAGGCGGCCGGGGCGTGCACGTCTACCTGCGCATCGCGCCCCGGTGGACGTTCACCGAGGTGCGCCGGGCCACCATCGCGCTGGCCCGGGAGCTGGAGCGCCGCCGCCCCGACCTGGTCACCACCGCCTGGTGGAAGGAGGAGCGGGGCGAGCGGGTCTTCGTCGACTACAACCAGATGGCCCGGGACCGCACGATCGCCTGCGCCTACTCGCTGCGGGCCAACGCCCGGGCCACCGTGTCCACCCCGGTCACCTGGGCCGAGCTGCCCGACGTCGACCCCGACGACCTGCACCTGGGCAGCGTCCCGGCCCGGTTGGCGCAGCGGGGCGACCCGCACGCCGGCATCGACGACGCGGCGTGGGACATCACCCCGCTGCTGGAGTGGGCCGACCGGGACGCGGCGGCGGGGCAGGGCGACCTGCCCTACCCGCCGGACCACCCGAAGATGCCCGGCGAGCCCAAGCGGGTGCAGCCGAGTCGTGCCCGGCCTTCCACCAGCTAGCGGGGCCGACATCGAGCCTTCTCGGCTATCCGAAGGCGAGGCTGTGGAGTTCACTGGTTGCCGGCCAGGCCGCCGGTGGGAAAGACGTACGAGTCGCCGCAGATCCGGGTGATTCCGGGATCGGTGCAGGCCCGGTGGGCGCTCAGGTCAGCGGACCAGATCGCGACGGCGACATCCATGACGTGGCGACCGCACGCGTACACCGCCGCGTCGAGGGAAGCGGGTCGACCGAGGCCGGCGGGGGTGACGACCTCCATGCGTACGGTGGCAGCCTCTCCGCACTCGGGCAGGGCGAACGGCACGCCGTTCACGGGTCAGAACCCAAGCTGATCAAGTCCCGGGGCGGGCGGCGGGTCGAGCCGTCCGAACGCTCGGGCCGTCCAGGCCAGGAACCGGTCGAACAGCTCCTCCGGGGTCGGCGGTTGGCTCGGAGTGAGCTTCATCAGGTCTCTGGCGGCGTCGAACAGCATGCCGGCCATGTACACGGGCAGGCCGGCGCGATCCCGGCGGTAGTCCATCGTCAGCAGCAGCCGGGCTGGCGGACACGGCCAGGCGGCGGCGCAGACCCGGCACAGCCACAGGGGCCGCATCGGTGCGTGTGGGCGGACGGCTCGGGCTTGCCGGCCGTGCACGGGGGAGATGTTCGGCGGGGGCATCCCCACATAGTGCCTACGCTGTTATCGGTCGTCAACCCCGATCGCTGTTAACGATCGCTGAGCAATCGGCAGTACCTACCGTCAACTCATGGTCGAGTTCGTGGGGATCGCTGAGATACGAGTGATGCTCGGCGGCGTGTCGCGGGCTCGGGCGTCCGTGATCGCGTCTCGCCGCGACTTTCCCGCCCCCTACCAGGTGCTGACCATGGGGCAGATCTGGCGGAAAACCGACGTCGAGGAGTGGATCAGGGAGTATCGGCCGGACCTGGCCCCAGAGTGAGGAAGTGCCCGGCCGGGGTGTCGTCCGGAATCAGCTGATCGGGCCCGTCATCGCCTCGACGGCCTCCTTCGCCGTGCGCAGGTCCGCGCCCGTCGCCTCCCGGTACGCCTTGATCGCCTGGATCTTCTGGCCCCGGGCCAGATACTCGCGGACCCCGGGCGGCTCCGGCCGCCGGTCGACCACCCCGAGGTGGTCCAGCACGAGTTGGAGGCGGCGATCGATCTCGGCCAGCCGGGCCTCCGTGACCCGGTCCCGCCGGGGGCCGGCGAGCTGGCCGGCCAGCAGCAGCACGACGCCGATCGTCAACACGATGAGGGCGATCTCCATGCCAGCCATCCAAGCAGGCCGCCGCCAGGCCCCCGAGGGCAGGACCGGCGGCCGGTGAGCGCCGGGCCATAACGGTCGGATAACGGGCGCGAACCTTTCCGTACCCGCAGTGGGTCTCTGTGTCCGTCGGCTCCGCGGGGGCCCGGGGAGGCAGCGGAGATGATGCTGGTGTGGAGGCGGGCGTGGGCCGCCCGGGGGCTGCTGTCCGCCGCGTTGGTGGCGGCCCTGGTGGCGGTCGCCCTCGTGACCGGGCTGGCCGACTACAGCCGGCGGGCCGTCGACGCGGGGCAGCGGGCGGTGCTCGCCGCGTCGCCCGCCCAGGAGCGCAGCCTGCTGGTCGGCGGCTCGGGCGGCCCCGACCGGGCCGCCTTCGCCACCCGGGACCGGGCGGTCCGCGACCGCTTCGCCGCCGGGCTCGGCGGGGCGGCGGTGACGGTGCGCGGGGCCCGCTACGGCACCGGGCGGGAGCTGACCGGCGATCTCGGCGCCGCCCGGGCGGGCGACGATCCGGTCTTCGCCGAGCTGACCACCTTGGAGGACCTGGCCGGGCACGCCGAGCTGGTGGCGGGACGGCAGCCCACGGGCGGGGCCGTGCCGACGCAGGTGCTCCTGCCGGAGCGGGTCGCCGGGGTGCTCGGCCTGACCGTCGGCGAGCGGGTGCCGCTGCGGGACCGGGCCACCGAGCGCACCGGCGAGGTGGAGGTGGTCGGCCTCTTCCGGCCCCGGGACCCCGCCGGGTCGTACTGGCGGCTCGCGCCGGGGGCCGTCGCCGCCGGCTCCGAGACGTCGTACGGGCCGTTCCTGCTCGACCCGGCCGACTTCGACCGGACGTTTCCCGGCACCACCTCGGCGGCCTGGCTGGTCGAGCCCGACCTGGCGGCGGTCGGGACGGGCCGGCTGGACGCCGTGCGACGCGCCGTCGCCACCGAGGTCGCCGACCTGCCCGGGGCGACGGGCCTCGGCTCCTCCGCGCAGACCGTCACCGCCATGGACCGGCTGATCGACCGGCTGACCCGCGCCGACCTGGTGGGCCGGTCGTCGCTGCTCACCCCGCTGCTGCTCGTCCTCGTCCTCGGCGGGTACGCGCTGATCCTGGTGGCGGCCCTGCTCAACGAGGACCGTCGGGGGCAGACGGCGCTGCTGCGCGCCCGGGGCGCGGCCCGGGCGCAGATCGCCGGGCTGGCCCTGCGCGAGGCCGCCCTGGTGGTCCTGCCGGCCGCCCTGCTCGGGCCGCCGATCGCCGCCGAGGCCCTGCGCCGGATCGGCCGGGAGCAGGGCTGGTCGGAGCTGACCGCCCCTGGCGGCGCGACCCTCACCTGGGCGGTCGCCTCCGCCACGGCGGCCGGCTGCCTGGTGGCGATGGCGCTGCCGGCGCTGCGCCGCGCCGGCACGTACGTCGCCGACATGGCGGCCCGGTCCCGGCCGAGCCGGGGCGCGGCGGCCCAGCGGATCGGCGTCGACCTGGCCCTGGTCGGCCTGGCCCTGCTGGCCTGGACGCAGCTGCGGCGGTACTCGTCCCCGCTGGCCGGCGCCGACGGCCGGCTCGGCGTCGACCCGTTGCTGGTGGCGGCACCCACGCTGGGCGTGCTCGCCGGCGCCGTCGTCGCGCTGCGCCTGCTGCCGCCGGCGGCCCGGCTCGCCGAGCGGTTCGTCGACCGCCGGCCGTGGCTGGCCGCGACGCTGGGCATGTGGCAGGCGGGCCGCCGGCCGCACGCCGGCCCGGTGCTGCTGCTCGCGCTCGCCGTGGGCGGCAGCACCCTGGCCTGGTCGCTGGTGACCACCGGGGAACGGTCGCACGTCGACCAGGCGGACTTCACCGTCGGGGCCGACCTGCGGCTGGTCGAGCGGTCCGGGGCCGCGCCGGCCGAGCGGGCCGGCCGGCTCGCCGCCCTGCCCGGCGTGGACCGGGCGGTGCCGGCCTGGCGCGACGACATCCGGGTGGGCCGCGAGGACCTGCCGGTGAGCGTGCTGAGCCTCGACGCGGCGGCGGCGTCCGACGTGGTCCAGTTCGACGAGCGGCTCGCCGGTGAGCCACCCCGGACGCTCTTCGACCGGCAGGTACGCGGCCGGGCCGCCCCCCTCGGCGTCGAGCTGCCCGCCGCCGCCCGCCGGCTCGCCGGCACGGTCGCCACCCCGGTGACAGATGCCGCCAGGCCGCACCCGGTCCGGGTGTCCGCCCTGCTCACCACCGCCGACGGCGGCGCGTGGAAGCTGCCCCTGGCCAGCGCGGGCAGCGACGGCCGGCCCGTGCCGGTGGTCGTGGACCTGCCGGACAACGGCGGCCGGGCGTACCGGCTGGCCGGGTTCGACGTCGACGCCGGGCCGGCGATCGGCTCCGGCTACCGGCTGGAGGTGACCGGTCTGCGCACGGTGGACGCGGGCGGCGCGACCAGCCCGGTGCCGCTGGCCGGCGACTGGGTGCCCCGGCTGGACGACCCGGAGAGCGCGGAGCCGGCCCGGTTCGCCGACGGCGTGCTGCGCGCCGGCCGGAAGGTGGCGCGCGTCGCGGGCGGCCGGTTCGCGACGCAGCCGGCCAGCCGCTTCGCGGTGGTGCCGGCCGGCGCGGGCGCACCGGTCCCGGCGCTGATCACGCCCCAGGTGGCCCGCGCGCTGAGCGTCGGGCGGGGCGACACGATGGACGTCGGCCTCTCCGGGGTGACGCTCACCGTCGAGGTGGTCGGTGAGGTCGACGCGGTGCCGGCCAGCGGCGGGGCGGCCGGCGGCATGCTGCTGGACCTGCCGGCGGCGCGGGACTGGCTGCTGCGGGCCACGGGCACCGTCCGGCCGGTCTCGGAGTGGTGGGTCCGCACCGGGGCCGGCGGGTCCGCCGAGGCGGCGCGGGCGGCGGCGGGCCTGCCGGGGGTGACCGTGCTGGACCGGCGGGAGACGGCGGCGGAGGCCGGCCGCGACCCGTACTGGCTGGGCACGCGCACGGGCCTGCTCGCGGCGGCGGCGGGTTCCGTCCTGCTCGCCCTGGTCGGGCTGGGCGTGGACGTCTGGGCCACCGCGCGCCGACGGATCGGCGAGCTCGCGGTGCTGCACACCCTGGGCGCACCGGCGCGGCTGCTCGCCCGCGCACTGCTCACCGAGCAGACGTTCCTGGCCGGCATCGGCGTCGGGGTCGGGCTGCTGGTCGGCGCGGGGGTGGGCGCCACCATGGCCCCGCTGGTGGTGCTCACCCGGTCGGCGGACCGGCCGGTGCCGGAGGCGGCCTTCGCGCTGCCCTGGCTGCCCGTCGCCGGCACCGCCCTCGGCCTGCTGCTGGCGGCGCTCGCGTTCAGCACGGTGATCGCCTCCGGCGTCCGCCAACGCGTCGCGGCGGCCCAACTACGGATCGGCGGAGAGCGATGACCAGGGGTGGGACCAGGGGAACCCGGGCGACGGGGTTCGGCGGCGGCGGGGCCGCGCTGGCCGGGGCCGTCCGCCGGGTGCGGGCGTTCGCGGGGCAGTTCCTTCTGCTGGGGATGCTGGCGCTGGTGGCCGCGCTGCTGGTGACCGCCGTGCCGCGGACGGCCGACCGGCTCGCCGAGCAGGGGCTGCGGGAACACGTCGCCGGCCGGCCGGCCGCGGAGCGGGACCTCACCCTCACCGCCCCCGAGCTGCCGGCCGGGGGCGGCGGGGTCGTCACGCCGGTCACCGCGGGCCGGGGCCAGGAACTCGACAGGTTCCAGGAGGACCTGCCCGAGGCCGTCGGGGCGGCGGTGCAGAGCCGCTGGTTCCTCGCGGAGACCGCCCTGAGCCGGCTGACCGGCCCCGACCTCGCGGCGAAGAACTACTTCGTCGTCGCCCGGCTCCGCTCGGCGCCGGGCGTCACCGGGGCGGCCACCCTCACCGCGGGACGCTGGCCGGCGCAGGCGGTGGGCGCGGGGCAGCCCGTCGAGGTCGCGCTGGCCGCCGACACGGCCCGCAAGCTGAACCTCAGCGCGGGCAGCCGCCTGCGGTTCAGCGGCGTCGGCGGGCAGTCGCTCCCGCTGCTCGTGGCGGGCGTCTTCGAGCCCGCGCCCACCGCCGACGGCGTCTGGGACACCCTGCCGTCGGCGCTGCGGGTGACCGAGCCGGCCGGCGACGCGCAGCCGTACGAGATGGTGGCGCTGACCAGCGACGCGGGCCTGGACGCGGCGATCGCGACCGGCGTGCCGGTGCGGTTCTCCTGGCGCTACCGCCTCGGCGGACTGGACGTGGCCGACCTGGGCGCCGTCATCGACGGCGTACGGCGGCTGGAGCGCACGCCCCCGGCCGGGCTCACCGTCACGCAGGCCGTGGACGTCCCGCTGCGGCAGTTCCTCGACGCGGTCTCCGCCGCCCGGACGCTGCTCGCGGTGATCGCCGCCGGGATGATCGCGACCGTGGCGGGGCTGATCGTGCTCGCGGCGCGGCTGGCAGCCCGCCGCCGGGAGGCCGAGTTCGCCCTGCTGGTGGCCCGGGGCGGCGCGCCGACCAGCGGAGCGCGGCGCAGCCTCGCCGAGTCGGCGCTGGTGGTGCCGCCGGCCGCGGCGCTCGGCTGGCTGCTCGGCCGGCTGCTGCCCGGCTCCCCGGCGGGGACGGCGGGGACCGACTGGCTGGTCCTCGTCGCGGCGGTGCTGGCCACCCTGGCCCTGCCCCTGGCGACGCTGGGCTCCCCGGCCCCGCCGGGCGGCCGCCGCGACCTGTCCGGCCGCCGCGCCGGTGGCCGCCGGCTGACCCTCGAACTCCTCGTCGTCGCCCTCGCCGTGCTGGCCACGTTCCTGATCCGTCGCCGGGGGCTCAGCCCCGGCTCGGTCGACCCGCTGCTGGTCTCGGTGCCGGTGCTGCTGGCCGTGGCCGCCGCGGTGCTGGTGCTGCGGCTCTATCCCTGGCCGCTGCGGCTGCTCGGCCGCGTCGCGGCCCGCACGCGTGGCAGCGTGACCTTCCTCGGGGTGGCCGGGGCGAGCCGGTCGGCGGCCACCGGGCCGGTGGTCGTCGTCGTGGTCGCGGTCGCCACGGCCGCGTTCTGCGGGGTCGTGGCGGGTGGCATCGAGGCCGGCCGGGACCGGACGGCCACCGTCGCCGTGCCGGCGTCCGCGCTGGTCGACGGGGAGCGGCTCGCCCCGGACACCGGCGCGGCCCTGCACCGGCTGCCCGGCGTGCGGCGCAGCACCCCGGTGCTGCGGGAGGGCGCGCTGCGCGTCGCCGACGCGCGGGGCGTCGACGCGGGCCTCGCCGCCGTCACCGTGCTGCTGGTCGACGGGCCGGGCCTGGCCGACACGGCGCGCGACGCCGGGGTGGACGTGTCGGTGCCGCCGGTGCTGCGGGCTGGCCGGTCGCCGGGGCCGACGCCCGCGCTCGTCTCCCCGGCGCTCGCCGCCGAGCTGGCCCGCGCGGGCCTCGACGGGTCGGCCCTGGTGACCGTGCAGGGGTACGCCCAACCGTTCCGGGTGGCCGACACGGCCGACGGTTTCCCGCTGGTCCCGCCCGACGTCGACCGGTTCGTGGTGCTGCCCTGGCAGGCGCTGCCCGGGGCGGGCCCTCCCGGCCCGCCGCCGCCCGGCTCCGGGACGCCCGGCCCGCCGCCGCCCGGCTCCGGGACGCCCGGCCCGCCCGGTCGGGGCGGGACCGGCCCGGTGCCGACGGCGTTCCTGGTCTCCGGCGACGGGTTCGACGTGGAGGCGCTGCGGCGGGCGGGCGACGAGGGTCAGCGCCGCTACCAGACCGGCGGCAGCTTCGCCGCGGGGGAGCGCCCGCGTGGCGCCGAGGTGACCACCTGGCAGGGCGCCCGCCAGCAGCTCGGCGGGGGCGGCGCGAACGGCCTGCTCGTCTTCGGCTTCGCCGCCGGCGCGGCCGGGGGCGCCGCGTTCGGCCTGCTGGCGGTCGCCTTCGCGGTGCTCGCCGGTGCGCGGACCCGGGCGCAGGCGCTGTCCCGGCTGCGCACCCTCGGCCTGTCCCGCCGGCAGTGGCGGGGCCTGCTGCTGGTGGAGCTGACGCCCCTGGTCGCCGCCGCGCTGCTCACCGGCGCGCTCACGGGGGCGCTGCTGCCCCTGCTGCTCACCCCGGCGCTCGGGCTTGCCGCGTTCACCGGTGGCGAGCCGGTCCGGGTCGCGTTCTCGCCCGGCCTGGTCGGGGCCGTCCTGGCGGCCGGCGCGGTGGCGTTGGCCCTCGCGGTGACCGTGGAGACGGTGCACAACCGCCGCATGCGCCTCGGCGAGGTGCTCCGGCTCGGAGAGGGGAGCTGACCGTGTGTGCAGACGTGGCGGGGAATGCTGACGATGCGTGGAGAGGGATGCTGAGATGACAGCCACCGTGACGACGTCCGCCGCCCCGGACCTGGCCACCCTGCAACGGCGGGCCGCGCAACGGGCGGCCGAGCGGGCCGGCGGGAACGACCGGCTGCGCGGGCACATCGTCTGCGACGGCCTGGTGCGGATCTTCAAGACCGACGGGGTCGAGGTGGTCGCGTTGCAGGGCCTCGACCTGGTCATCGACCGGGGGGAGCTGGTCGCCATCGTCGGCGCGTCCGGCTCGGGCAAGTCCACCCTGCTGAACATCCTCTCCGGGCTGGACACGCCGACGGCCGGCATCGCCCGGGTCGCCGAGTACGACCTGCTCGCGATGTCCGCCCGCCGCCGGTTGAGCTACCGCCGGCGGATGGCCGGGTTCGTCTGGCAGCAGACCGGTCGCAACCTGCTGCCGTACCTGACCGCCCTGGAGAACGTCGAGCTGCCGATGCGGCTGGCCGGTGGGCGCTCCCGGCGGGCCCGCCGGGAGCGGGCCCGCGAGCTGCTCGACCTGGTCGGCGTGGGCCACTGCGCCGACCGGCGGCCGGGCCAGCTCAGCGGCGGGGAGCAGCAGCGCTGCGCGGTCGCGGTGGCCGTGGCCAACGACCCGGAGGTGCTCTTCGCCGACGAGCCGACCGGCGAGCTGGACGAGGCCACCGGCGCGGAGGTCTTCGCCGCGCTGCGGCAGATCAACGCGGAGCTGGGGGTGACGGTCGTGGTGGTCACCCACGATCACGCCGTGGCCACCCAGGTCCGCCGGACCGTCGCCATCCGCGACGGCCGGACCGCCTCCGAGGTACGCCGGACCGCGCGCACCGGCGCGGACGGCAGCACCGAGCTGGTCAGCGAGGAGTACGCCGTGCTGGACCGCGCCGGCCGGATGCAACTGCCGGAGTCCTTCGTCGACGCCCTGGCCCTGCGCGACCGGGTCCGGCTCACCCTGGAACCCGACCACGTCGAGGTGCGGCCGGGCGACCGGGCCGACGCCGAACGGAGCGACGCATGAGCGAGCAGCAGCAGCCCGGTCCCTCCGCCGCCACGGCCGCCGGGCTGGCCGCCGCCCCGGGCACCGCCGTGGCCGCCGCCCCGGGTGCCGCCCCCGGGTCGACCTCGACGGTGGACGAGGTGGTGCGGGTGGACCGGGTGAGCCGCACCTTCGGCCGGGGCGAACGCGCGGTGCACGCCGTCCGGGACGTCTCCTTCACCGCCGGGCGGGGGGAGCTGGTCGCCGTCCGGGGCCGGTCGGGCGCGGGCAAGACGACCCTGCTGAACCTGGTCGGCGGCCTGGACCGGCCCGACTCCGGCCGGGTGCGGGTGGCCGGGCACGACCTCGGGGCGGCCGGCGAGCGGGAGCTGCTGCGGCTGCGCCGGGGGACCGTCGGGTTCGTCTTCCAGACCTTCGGGCTGATCCCGATCCTCTCCGCCGCCGAGAACGTCGGGGTGCCGCTGCGGCTGGCGAAGGTGCCCGCCGCCGAGCGGGAGGAACGGGTGGCGGTGCTGCTGGAGCTGGTGGGGCTGGGCGGGCACGCCGCGCAGCGGCCGTACGAGCTGTCCGGCGGGCAGCAGCAACGGGTGGCACTGGCCCGGGCACTGGCCAACGAGCCGGACCTGCTGATCGCCGACGAGCCGACCGGGCAGCTCGACTCGGAGACGGGCCGGTCCATCATGGACCTGCTCCGCGCCGTGGTGCACGCGCGCGGCATGACCGCCCTGGTCGCCACCCACGACCCGGCCCTGATCGACCTGGCCGACCGCACCCTCACCCTCCGCGACGGCCACCTGGCCCCCGCCCCCTGACCCGCCTCCCGCGATCTTGCACTTGCGGCCCCTCGGGTGGGGCTTTCGTCTCATTTGTCGGGGCCCGAAGTGCAAGATCGCGGGGGAGAGGGGGTGGGGGAGAGAGGGGGAGGGGGTGGGGGAGAGAGGGGGAGGGGGTGGGGAGGGGGGACTGTCAGAGGGGGAGTTTCATGCCCTCGTGGGTGGGCTGGAAGCCCAGGGCCAGGTAGAAGCGGTGGGCGTCGGTGCGGGACTTGTCCGTGGTGAGCTGCACCAGCCCACAGCCGCGCTGCCTCGCCTGGTCGATCGCCCAGCGGATCATCTCCCCGCCCAGCCCCTGCCCCCGGCGGTCGGAGCGCACCCGCACCGCCTCGACGAGGCACCGCTCGGCGCCGTGCCGGCCGAGGCCGGGGATGTAGGTGATCTGGAGGCAGCCCACGACCACCCCGCCGTCGTCGGCCACCACGAGATGGTTGCGCGGGTCGGCGGAGATGTCCGCGAAGGCCCGCTCGTACGCGTCGTCGACCTCGCCGACGTCGCGGGTCCGTCCCAGCACGTCGTCGGCGAGCAGGGCGAGGATGGCCGGCAGGTCGGCCCGGACCGCCTCGCGGAGGATCACTGTGGGCATGGCGTCAGCCTGACACAACGGCAGCCGACGATGTCTCGGCCGCGGCTTGCCGGGACCGGGCAGCATGATGCGGCATGGACGTCCTGCTGCTGCCGTTCCGTTGGGTCTACCGGGGGCTCGTGTGGTTCGCCAACTCGCCCCGGACGCTCATCACGTCGTACCTGCTGATGATCGTGGTGGCCGGGGTGATCTACAGCCACGTGGAGCACAAGAGCGCCACCGACTCGGTCTGGTGGGCGGTGGTCACGGCCTCCACCGTCGGCTACGGCGACATCTCCCCGACCACGGGGGCCGGCCGGGCCCTCGCGGCGCTGCTCATCTCGACCATGGTGCTGCTGGTCATCCCGCTGATCACCGCGCACTTCGCCAGCCAGTTGATCGTGGACGACGACGCCTTCGAGCACGACGAGCAGGAGGAGCTGAAGGCCGACGTGCGGCGGATGCGGGCCCTGCTGGAGGAACTGGCGGCGCGGCAGGGGATCACCCTGCCGCCGGAGCCGCCGCCGCCCCCGCCGCCGGGTGTCCGCCGCGCCCGCAGAACCCGTAGGTGAGCCGTCCCGCCGCGCGGGCCGGGCGGCGCGCCCTCACCGGGCCGGGCAGCGCAGCCCCTCCCGGGGCACCGTCAACGAGATCAGGTACGCGTCCACCGCGTCGGTCACGCAGCTCGTCTGCGGGTAGGCCGTGTGCCCCTCGCCCTCCCAGGTCAGCACCCGACCCACGCCCAGCATCGAGGCCAGCGTCGCCGTCTGCTCGTAGGGCGTCGCCGGGTCGCCGGTGGTGCCCACCACCACGATCGGCGGCGCGCCGGCCGCCTTCCCCGTCGGGTACGGGTCCCGCCCTCCGGGCCACTCGGCGCAGCCGAGCATGCCGACGGCGAGCGCCGGGCCGAACAGCGGATAGGTCTGCCGCCACTGCGCCTGGAGCTCGCGGATGCGCTGCACGCTCGGCTTCTCGGCCGCGTCGGTGCAGTTGACGGCGAGGTTGGCGTCGAACAGGTTGGAGTATTTCCCGTCGGCGTCGCGGCCGGCGTACGCGTCGGCCAGCCGGAACACCTCGCCCGGGTCGCCGTCGTCCAGCCGCTCGATGGCGTGGGCCAGCTCCTGCCAGCCCGACTCGGTGTAGAGCGAGGAGATGACCGCGTAGAAGACCCAGCCGGAGGTGGCCTCCCGGCCGTCGGCCGTCCGCACGGGGGAGACCTTCGCCTTGTCGATCGCCGACGTCACCGCCGCGCGCGCGTCCGGGGCGAGCGGGCAACGCCCGGCGTTGGCCGCGCACCACCGGGTGAAGTTGTCGAACGCCCGCTCGAAGCCCTTCGCCTGGCCCTCCGAGCCGGCCACCAGGTCCTGCGTGGGGTCGACCGCGCCGTCGAGCACCAGGGCCCGCACCCGCTGCGGGTAGAGCTGCGCGTACGTCGCGCCGAGCAGGGTGCCGTAGGAGTAGCCGAGGTAGGTCAGCTTCTCGTCGCCGACGGCCGCGCGCACGGCGTCCATGTCGCGGGCGGCCTGCTCGGTGCCGAAGAGCGGGAGCTGGTCGCCGTACTTGTCGCCGCAGCCGCGCCCGATCCGCTCGTTGAGCGCCACGAAGCCGTCGAACGACGCCGTGGACTCCGGGTCGGGGTCGTAGCCGAAGCTGGCGTCGAGGTCGGCGTCGGAGATGCACTTCACGGGGCTGGACCGGGCCACCCCCCGCGGGTCGAAGCCGACGATGTCGAACCGTTCGGTGACCGACGGGGGCAGGCCGCCGAACGCCGGGCCGAAGGAGAGGTAGACGGCCGTGTCCACGCCGGAGCCGCCCGGACCGCCCGGGTTGATCACCAGCGAGCCGATCCGGTCGCGCTGCTTCGTCGAGCGGGCCCGCAGCAGGGCGATCTCGAAGGTCTCCCCGGCGCCCGGCCCGGCCGTCGCGCCGCCGCCGGTGCCCCAGTTGCGCGGCACGGCGATGCGGGCGCAGTCGTAGCGCATGTCGGGCGCGCGCCGGCCCACCAGCTCGTCGGCCACCTCGGGGCAGGCCCGCCAGGTCGGGGCCGTGCCCGGCGGGGCTGCCTCGCCCGCGCCCTCGGTGCGCGGGGCGAACGCGGGCAGCGTGCAGCCGGCGGCGACCAGGGCCGTGGCGACGAGCCCGGCGAGGGCCAGCCGGGCCCGGCGGATCCGGTCGGGTGTACGGGTCACCGGCGCGCCTCTCGTGCTCGTGTCGACCGGTCGTGTCGACGCCTCAGGCTACGCCCGGCCCGGCGTGGGCTCGGCCGTCGCCGCCGGATCGCCGCGCAGGACCTGGTCGACGTCGTAGCGGATCGGGCGGTCGAGCTGGTCGTAGCCGCAGGACCGGGGCTCCCGGTCGGGCCGCCAGCGGACGAACCGGGCGGTGTGCCGCAGCCGGTCGCCCTCCATCGCGTCGTAGCCCACCTCGGCCACCAGCTCGGGGCGCAGCGGCTCCCACTCCAGGTTCTTCGTGCCCGTCCACCGGCTCACCCCGCCGGGGATGCGCTGGCCGCGCTCGTGGTCGCCGTGCGCCCACGGGTGGTCGGGGCCGACCTCCCGGTAGGGGGCCAGCTCGTCCAGCAGCTCCCTGCGGCGGGCGGCGGTGAACGAGGAGCTGACCCCGATGTGGTGGAGCACGCCGTCGTCGTCGTAGAGGCCGAGCAGCAGCGAGCCGACCACCGGGCCGGTCTTGTGCCAGCGGAAACCGGCCACCACCACGTCGGCGGTGCGGGCGTGCTTGACCTTGGCCATCAGCCGCTTGCCCGGCTCGTAGGGCAGGTCGGCCGGCTTGGCGATCAGCCCGTCGAGCCCGGCGCCCTCGAACACGTCGAACCAGCGGCGGGCCGTCTCGGGATCGGTGGTGACCTGGGTGACGTGCACCGGCGGGCGCACCCCGGAAAGCGCCTGCTCCAGCCGGGCCCGGCGCTGCGGGTAGGGCTGGGCGGTCAGCAGCTCGTCGTCGATGGCGAGCAGGTCGAAGGCGACGAAGTCGGCCGGGGTCGTCTCGGCCAGCAGCTTCACCCGCGACGCGGCGGGGTGGATGCGCTGGGCGAGCAGCTCGAAGTCGAGCCGGGGCTGCCCGTCCGGGCCGTCCCGGCGGATCACGATCAGCTCGCCGTCGACGGCGCAGCGCGCGGGGAGCTGCCGCAGCGCCTGCTCGACCACCTCGGGGAAGTAGCGCGTCATCGTCTTGCCGCCCCGGCTGGCCAGCTCCACCTCGTCGCCGTCGCGGAAGACGATGCAGCGGAAGCCGTCCCACTTCGGCTCGTAGGTCGTGCCGGGGTCGGTGGGCAGCCGGGAGACGGCCTTGGCCAGCATCGGTTCGACCGGTGGGTTGATCGGCAGGTCCACGGCGACAGTCAACCAGACGCCACCGACAGTCGTGAGCCGGATCACCGGCGGTGATGGGCGGGTGTGTCCCCGCGCGTCCCGTCCCCGCCCGCGCGACCGGATGGCGTTCGCCCAGCTCAGAGCTACCTTCGCCGGGTGCGGGAGTGGGTCTGCGGGTGCTGCGGACGCTGGCGGGTCAGCGTCGAGCTGATCCACGGGCGCTACCGGTACCGCCTGGTGCGCCGTTACCCGGCCCGTTTCGGCGGCGGCAAGGACGTGCTCGGCGAGGTGGGCACGGTCGCCGAGCTGGCGGAGCTGCTGCGCCGCCGCACCCCGCTCACCCTGGCCGACCTGCACGAGGCCGCCTGACCGCCGCCCCGCCCCGCGGCCGTACCCTGGCGGGTGTCCCACGCGAGGAGGCCGCCGTGCCCGAGCTGACCTACCCGCACCCCGGCGCGACCCGCGCCGGTGAGCTGCCGGCCGGGTGGCGGCACGTCCGGCACCGGGTGCCGCTGCCCGCCGGGTCCTTCGAGGCGGCCGGCGCGGCGGTGCTGGGCTGGCGGCTGCACCGGGCCGCCGGCGTCCGGATCGACGCCACCGCGCCCCGCGCCGCACCCGGGGTCACCGTCGTCTCCCGGCTGGGCGTCGGCCCGTTGCGGCTGGCCGCGCCGTGCCAGGTGGTCTGGGCGGCCGACGACGACCGCCGGGCCGGCTTCGGGTACGGCACGCTGCCCGGCCACCCGGCGCGGGGCGAGGAGGCGTTCGTGGTGGAGCGCGACGACTCCGGCGCCGTCTGGTTCGAGGTGCGCGCGTTCAGCCGGCCGGACCGCTGGTTCATGCGCGCCGCCGGGCCCGCCGGCCGGGCCTTCCAACGGGGGTACGCCTGGTGGCTGGGCCGCACCCTGCGCCGCCTCTGCGCCCGCCCGAACCCGCCCGCCTGACCGCCCCGAGCCGCCGCGCCCGCCTGACCGGCCCGCCACCTTTGGCTGGCAATCGGCTCAGTAGCGGGCGAACGAGCGGATCGGCATCCTCGGGCCGTACCTCGGTGCCTGCACGCCCCCGGCGGCGAGCAGCACGCACACCCGCCCCCGGTGCCCCCGGAACGGCTCCAGCAGCGCCAGCATCCGGGCGTCGTCGCCGCGAGGCTCGCCGGCCAGGGCCCAGGCCACCGTGTTCGGCACGTGGTAGTCGCCGACGCTGACCGCGTCCGGGTCGCCGTACGCGATCCGCACCACCTCGGCGGCCGTCCACGCCCCGATGCCGGGCACGGCGGTCAGCCGGCGGGTCGCCTCGGCGGCGTCGGCGCAGCGCTCCAGCCGCGCGGCCTCGGCGGCGGCCCGGCGCAGCGTGTCGGCGCGCTTCTGCTCCACCCCGAACGGGTGGAACACCCAGTACGGCGCGGCGGCCACCGCCGCCGGGTCGGGCGGGAGCAGCAGCGGCTGCATCGGCCCGGGGGCCGGCTCGCCGAAGTGGCGCACGGTCGCCGCGTACGCCCGGTAGGCCTCCGTGCCGGTGACCTTCTGCTCCAGGACCGCCCGCAGCACCCGGGCGAAGACCTGGCCGGTGGCCGGCATCCGCAGCCCGGCGTGGCGCGCGGCGAGCCGGGCCACCACCGGGTGCGCGGCGGCCCGCTCGGCGAACCCGGTGAGGTCGTCGCGGAGCCCGGCGACGGCGTCGGCCCGCTCGACGACCCAGTCGGCCCCCGGGCCGTACCCCTCGGCGAGCAGCTCCCCGACGCCGGCCGGGCGCAGCGCGAGGGTGGCGGGGCCGGCGGGGGTGCGGGCCGCCCACCAGAAGGCGCCGGCGGCGATGCGGGCGCACGGGTCGTACGTGCTGAAGGTGAGCGGCCGGACCGACGCGGCCAGCCGGTAGCCGGCGGGCGGGCGCAGCGCCCGGCGGGCGGAGGGTTCGCGCACGCCGTCACTCTGCCACGGCCCTGCTCCGGCGGGGCGCGGGGGAGCGCGGCGGACAAAGAGCGGCACCGCCGACGTGGGGAACGTCGGCGGTGCCTCCTTGCCGGAGCGGAGCGGCCGGAGTCGGCCGCGGGGTGCGGGTGGGGGACCTCGGCGGGCGCGGTTGCTGGCGTCAGCGCGCCCGCCGCCCTCCTCCGCTCCGGGAGGTCCGGCGATCGCGGCGCCGGCCGTCCCTGTCGGGGGCCGGCGCCGCGGCCGGGACGCGGCGTTGCCGGTACGCCGGTCCGGTTCACGGCGGTGGTCGGTCGTGCCCTCCCCGGCCGCGACCGACCACCGGGTCCGTCAGTACGAGTAGCTGGAGTCCGCCGCGCCCGCGTCGCTGGACGACGGCGGGGCGACCGCCTTCGGGGTGCCGGTCGGCAGGCATTCGAGGTTCTTCTTGCCGTCGGGCTGGGCGACGAACCAGGTGCCGCCGACGCCCTGGCCCTTCCACTGGCCCGGCTTCTTGTCGCCGATGTAGCGGTACAGCGGCCAGCCGCCCAGCGTGATCTGCCGGGTGCCGTCCTGCCGGGTGATGGTGCCGACCTTGTCGTCGGAGACGCCGGTGAGCTGCGGGCTGCCGTCGGTCAGCGCGGGCGGCCACACCTCGGCGCACTTGTCCACGCAGTTCGACGCGGGCGGGTCGTCGGAGTCCTTGTCGAACCGGTAGAGGACCCAGCCCTCCTCGTCGGTGACCACCTTGCCCATCCGGGCCACCTTCTTGCCGACGAGCTGGTCGGTCAGCTCGACGTCGGCCGGCGGCGCGGCGTCCGGGGCGGCGGTGGTGGCCGCCGCGTCGGGGGAGGCCGAGGCCTCCGGTTCCACTGCCGCGGTGGGCTCGGCCGCGGCCACTGCGACCGGCTCGGCCGCGCCCGAGTTCGCCCCGTTGTAGCCTGCGGGAGCGCAGGCCGTAAGTGCGACCATGGCGCTTGCGACGATGACGGTCCGCTTCAGCTGTGCCACGTGCCCTCCTCATTCTTAGCAGTTCGCCGGTTAGTACGGAGCGGTCGGCTGTCAAGGATGAACGAATAACAGTGGTCAATTTCACTTATCTCGGTTGAACCATTTCCGGCCGCCGCGCGTACCGCCGGACAACCCCTCGACGGCCTGCGGAAACGCCGAAAAGGCGCCGGCCGCGACAGCGACCGACGCCGATTTCGGAACCGCGTGTTACATCGGCACCTGCACGAGCGGGCTGGCCACCCCGTTGGTGTCCACCGACTGCACCAGCACCTTGGCGATGTCGTCCTTCGGCACGGACGTGGCCCCGCTCAGCTCCAGCGGCAGCGGATTGGTGGTGGTGCCGTAGCCGCCCCCGGGCACCGACCAGGTCGACAGGACCTCCGTCGTGTCGTTCTTGCGCACCACCATCAGCCGGCAGGTGCGCGGCCCCGGCAGCCGCTTGAGCTGGAAGTCGATCCGGGTGCCGAAGTCCTTCGAGATCAGCCACATGTTGAGCTGCACGCCGGTGGACGCGTCGACGGCCGTGAACGGCTCGCCCTCCTGCTCGTTGCCGCCGGTGCCCGGGTCGTTCGGGTCGGTGCTCTTCCCCGGGCTCGGCGTGCCGTCGAGCGTCGTGGGCGCCGTCGGCTGCGCGCCGATCCGCGGCGGGGCGTCGCCGCCGGCGACGCTGGCGATGCCGACCCCGGTGAGCCCGCCGAACACCGCCACGGCGGCGGCGCTGGCCAGCAGCTGCCGGAACCGGGTCCGCCGCCGGTGCGTCCGCATCGCGACAAGCGTCCGGTCGAGCAGGGCCGGGTCGGTGGCGGTCTGCTCCAGGGCCGTCATCGTCTCGCCGTCGATGTCGGAGAGCAGCCCCACCACGGGAACCATCGTCTCCAGCTCCGCGGCGCACGCCCAGCACGTGGCGAGGTGCTCCTCGAACCGCTCGGTGTCGTGCTCGTCCAGCACGCCCAGCGCGTACGCGGCGACGTCCATGTGATCTGCCCGGCTCATTCCGTCACCCCCCTCTCCTGCAGGGCCGTGCGCAGCGCGCGCAGGGCGTAGTAGACCCGTGACTTGGCGGTGCCGAGCGGCAGGCCCAGCTCCTCGGCCGCCTCCGGCACCGTCCGGCCCCGGAAGTAGGTCGCCACCAGGATCTCCCGGTGCGACTGACTCAGCGTACGCAGCGCGTCGGCCACCGTCATGGTGCGCAGCACCCGGTCGGTGCTGTCCGACTCGGCGAAGGCCGTCAGGTCCCGGTCGTACGTCTCCGCCGGGCGGGCCTGTTCGCTGCGGTGCTCGTCGATGGCGATCCGCCGGGCCACCGTCACCAGCCAGGGCCGCAGCGAGCCCTGTCCCTGCGCGCCGAGGCGGTGGGCGTTGCGCCAGGCCCGCAGCAGCGTCTCCTGCACGATGTCCTCGGCGCGCTGCCGGTCCCCGCCGGTGAGCCGCATCACGAACGCCAGCAGCGGCCCGGCGTGCTCCGCGTAGAGCAGCCGGATCAACTGGTCCGAGTGGCTGGTCTCAGTGGACACCGCCTGGTGCCGCCCGGGTGCCGATCGCGGAGACACCGGGCCATTCTGGCCATCGGCCGGGCGTACGTCGACCCCTCGGGTCGACCTCGACGCGCGGGACTGCGGCTGGGCGCGGGCGGACATCCAGTCCACCCTCACCGCGTCGCCGTGCCAGCCGGCCGCCACCGCATGCATGCAGACCTCCGGGTGTCCGATGACATCAGCCCGACCCCCACCGGGCATGGCCGCCCGGTGATACGCACGGGACGGGCCAGCGGATCAACGGCGCACCGAAAAAATTCCCGGCGGGGGCGGAGTGGAGTCGGTGGCGTCGGCGTCGCGCACCACGGCGGCCCCGCCGGCGAACCGGTCCAGCTCGTCGCCGGCCAGCACCCGGCCCGGGAACCAGTCCCCGGCCGCCCGCCGGGTCAGCTCCGGCACCGGCGGCTCCACCCGGCCGGCGACCAGCACCAGGTTGCCGTAGCGCCGGCCGCGCAGCACCGCCGCGTCGCCGACCAGGCAGGCCCGGGGCAGCACCGCGCGGACCGTGGCGACCTGAGCGCGGGCGTGCCGCAGCGGCGGCCCGTCGGCGACGTTCGCCAGGTACCAGCCGCCGGGGGCCAGCACCCGGGCCACCTCGGCCAGGTATTCCACGCTGGTCAGGTGCGCCGGGGTGCGGGCGCCCGCGAAGACGTCGGCGACCACCACGTCGTAGCCGGCGTCGCGGGTGGACTCCAGGGCGGCCCGCGCGTCGGCGACCCGCACCCGCAGCCGGGGGTCGGCCGGCCAGGGCAGCTCCCGGCGGACCAGGTCCACCAGGGCGGCGTCCACCTCGCACACCCGCTGGGTGGAGCCGGGGCGGGTGGCCCGCACGTAGCGGGGCAGGGTCAGGGCCCCGCCGCCGAGGTGCAGCACCCGCAGCGGCGCGCCCGCCGGTGCGATCAGGTCGAGGGCGGCGGCGAGCCGCCGGACGTACTCGAACTCCAGGTGGGTGGGGTCGGCGAGATCCACGTGCGACTGCGGCGCGCCGTCGAGCAGCAGGGTGAACGAGCGCGGCCGGTCGGGGTCCGGGACCAGCTCGGCCTCGCCGGTGTCGACCCGCGCGGTCACCCGGTCGGCGCCCCGGCGGCGGCCCATCAGACGCGGGGGCCGCGGCCCCGGGCCGCGGCGGTCAGCGCCCGGTGCAGCAGGCGGGCGTCGCCGAGCAGCGCCCGCAGGCGGCGCTCCAGGCCGGCGATCGGGACGAGGTTCTGCGGGGCGCGCGGGTCCTTGTACGGGGTGGACGCGAACCGGGGCAGCGTGACCAGCGACAGGTCGGCCAGCGCGAACGCCTCGGCCTCGGCCAGCTCGGCCGAGCACTCCACCCGCACGATGCCGGCCCAGGGCGCGCCGCCGGAGACGGGCAGCCGCAGATACCAGGAGTAGCCACCCCAGGCAGTGACGAGCCGGAACACCGGGGACCGCTGGCCGGGGCGCAGCCCGGTCACCACGGCCGTCAGCCGGGCGTCGAGATACTGGCTGTGCTGGGTCTTGACGTAACCCAGGGTGCGGGGCAGCTGCCGGCGGCTGCGCAGCGGGCCGTCGACGACCAGCAGGTCCCCGTCGACCCGGGCCGCACCGGAGACCTCCACCTCCAGCGCGGTCAGCGGCCCCTGCACGGCCGCCTGGAGCTTGTTGAGCTCGCCGGTGCCGCCGACCCGGTGCACCGGGTAGCGCACCGTGCCGGCGCGCACCTCCCGCGCCGACGGGCTGGCCGTGAACAGCCCCCGCCGCACCTGGGCGCCGGCCAGCCGGGCCGCGCCGCGCTCCAGGTCGCAGCGGACCACCCCGGCGGCGTAGGAGGCGGCCACCCCCGGGAACGACGCCCCGTCGGCCTCCGCCGTCCACACGCTCGCGTCGATCCGGCGCACGCCGTCGACCAGCAGCACCACGTCCGGGGCGCGGACGCCGGCCCGGACGTCGATGGCCCGCCAGTCCACCGCCGGCAGCTCCACCTCGGCGTCGACCTGCTGGCGGCTCGGCGTCGCCGGCCCGCCCGGCACCGCCTCGAAGGACGCGCCGTAGCCCGGGTCCCAGGCGTCGACGAACAGCTCCGGGGCCTCGCCCACCGGGCCGCCCCCGCCCGGCCCCCAGCCGGCCGGGCCCCCGCCGCCCGGGCCCGTCACAGGCCGGTCCGTTCCACCCGGGCGGTGCGGGCGTCCTTGCGGACCTCGAACCGGACCGGGATGCGCTCGGCCAGCGCCGGCACGTGGGTGACCACGCCGACCATCCGGTCGCCCCGGGCGGCCAGGCTCTCCAGGGTGGCCGCCACCGTGTCCAGGGTCGCCGCGTCGAGAGTGCCGAACCCCTCGTCCAGCACGATCGACTCCAGGCTCGCCGCCGTGGTGGACAACCCGGCGAGCTGCTCCGACAGCGCCAGCGCCAACGCCAGCGACGCCTGGAACGTCTCCCCGCCGCTGAGCGTGCGCACCCCGCGCCGCAGCCCGGCGTCGTGGTGGTCGACGACGAAGAACTCGCCCTTGTCGTGGACCAGGTCGTACTGCCCGCCCGACAGCTCGCGCAGGATCCCCGACGCGCCGTCGACCAGCAGGTCCAGCGCCTCGGCCAGCAGCCAGCGCTCGAAGTTGTTGGCCCGCAGGTGCCCGGCCAGCGCCCGCGCCACCCGGGCCTGCCGCTCGTGCCCGGCCCGCTGCTCCGCCAGCTCGGCGGCCTGCTCCCGGCGCTCCACCAGCCGCCGGTGGGCGGCCTCGGCGCGCTCCACGGCGACGGTCGCCGCCCGGACCGGGTCGTCGTCGACGGCGAGCCCGGCGGCGGCGAAGATCTCCGCGATGCGCTCCTGCACGGCCGTCACGGCGGCCTCCGCGTCGGCGACCGCCCCGGCCAGCCCCGCCCGGTCCGCGCGCCGCCGCGCCGCCTCCCCGCCCGCCCACGCGGTCAGCGCCGCCCAGGCCGCGGCGACGTCGTCCCGGTCGGCGGCCGGCGGGCCGAACCGGGCCAGCCCGTCGCGGGTCGCGTCGAAGTCCCGCCACGCGCCGCGCAGCCGCTCCTCGGCCGCGTCGAGGGCCCCCCGGGCCCGCCGGGCGGCGTCGCGCCCTGCCCGCACCGCGCCCGCCGCGTCGTCGAGGGCCCTGCGCAGCCGGGCGTGCTCGGCCAGGTCGTGCCGCAGCGCCGCTGGGGTGGCGGCACCGGCGAGCTGGTCGTCCAGCTCGGCCAGCCGGCCCCGCAACTGGTCGTGCTCGGCGCGGGCCCGCAGCAGCACCCGCTCCACGTCGCGGGCCGCCGCGTCGCGCTCCTGCACCACCCGCTGGGCCGCCTGCACGGCCGCCCGCGCCGCCTTCCCGGCGGCGGTGGCCCGCGCCACCGCCGAACCCGCCGGCACCGCCGGTACCCGGGCCACCACCTGCTCGCAGACGGGGCAGGCCGCCCCGTCGACCAGGTGCGCCCGCAGCGCCACCGCCTGATCGGTGGCCTTGGCCTCCTCGTGCGCGCGGAACGCCGCGTCCAGCTCCGCCTCGGCCCGCTGCGCCGCCGCCCGCCCCGCCTCCAGCGCGGCGACCGCCGCGTCGTGCTCGGCCTGCGCGGCCGTCACCGCCGTGGCCACCGACCCGGCCTGCCCGGCGAGCCGGTCCCGGTCGGCGTGCGCCTTCAGCAGCAGCCGCAGCGCGCTCTCGTCGCCCGCGCCGGCCAGCTCGCCGCGCAGTTTCTCCTCGCGCTCCTCGGCCAGCGCCACCGCGCCCGCGGCCTCGCCGACGCCGGCCCGCGCGTCGGCCACCGCCCGGGCCACCTCGGCCACCCCGCCGGGCGCACGCACCGCGTCGAGCACGGCCAGCTCGGCGTCGAGGGCGGCCAGGGCCGCGTGCGCGTCCCGCGCCGCCGCCCGGGCCAGGTCCCGCTCCGGTACGGCCGCCGCCACCGCCTCGGCCAGCCCGTGCGCCCGCCCGACCTGCTCCTGCGCCCCGGCCAGCGCCGCGTCGTCGACGTCGGCGAGCCCGCCGAGGATCCGGTCGACCGCCTCCAGCTTGGCTTCGGCCTGCCCGGCCCGCTCGGTGGCCCGCCGCTGCACCTCCTCGTAGACGCCGAGGCCGAGCAGGTTCACCAGGATCTGCTGCCGGGTCGCCGGCCTGGCGTGCAGGAAGTCGGCGAACTGCCCCTGCGGCAGCACCACGCAGCTGGTGAACTGCTCGTACGGCAGCCCCACCGCCTCCAGCACCGCCCGGTCCATCTCGGCCGGGGTGCCGGCGACCACCTCGCCCAGGTCCTCCGGGCTGAGCCCGGTGTCCAGTTTGGTCACGTCGAACCCGGCCGGCATGAGCTGCAACCCGGCGTTGGCGGTCTTCACGTTGCCCCGGCCGTCGCGGCGCACCACCCGGGTCGCCACGTAGCGGTCCCCGGCGGACTCGAAGACCAGCCGCACCCGCGCCTCGGTGGCGGACGGGGCGAGCGCGTTGCCCAGCCCCCGCGTCCCGCCCCAGCGGGGCACTGTGCCGTAGAGCGCGAAGCAGATGGCGTCCAGCACCGTGGACTTGCCGGAGCCGGTCGGGCCGACGAGGGCGAAGAAGTCGGCGTCGGTGAAGTCGACGGTGGTCTCGTCGCGGAAGACGGTGAAGCCCGCCATGTCCAGCCGCATCGGGCGCATCAGCGGTCCACCTCCTCGAACAGCTCGTCGAACAGCTCCCGGACGTCGGCGTCGTCGTGCCCCCGGCTGTCGAGGTAGTCGGCGAACAGCTCGCGGGGCGAACGGCCGGCCCGCTGGGCGGTGCGGGCGCCGCCGCCGGGGGCCGGCACCAGCTCCGGGTCGATCCGGATCTCCAGGGCCCGGGGCAGCAGCTCCTGCACCTCCTCGCGCAGCCCGGCCCGGGGCTGCTCGCGGACGAACACCCGCAGCCAGCCCTCCGGCGCGGCGATCTCGGCGAGCTGGGCCAGGGTGCCCCGCACCGTGCGCAGCGGCACCGCCGCCGGCACCGGCACCTCCCGGATGCGCGCCGCGCTGGTCGCGGTGACCTCGACGACCGTCACCGACGGGACGTTCTCCTGCTCGCCGAAGTCGACGGCGAGCGGGCTGCCGCTGTAGCGGATCGGGCAGGGCCCCGGCACCCGCTGCGACCGGTGCAGGTGCCCCAGCGCCACGTAGTGCGCGGTGCCCGGGAACACCGTCGCCGGCACCGCGTAGCCCAGGACGGTGTGCGCGTCGCGCTCGCCGCCGCCGGTGGCCGCCCCGACCACGGTCAGGTGGGCGGTGACCAGGTGCACCCGGTCGGGCTCGGCGAAGCCCTCGGTGAGCCGGCCGAGCACCCGGCCCAGGTGGTCGGCGTACGTCTGGGTGGCCTCGGCGGCGGTCAGCTCGTACATCTCCACGGCCCGCACGGCGTACCGCTGGGACAGGAACGGCAGCGCGGCCACCCGCCAGCGTTCGCCGCCGGCCGTCGTGCCGTCGATCACGTGCTCGTCGGGGCTGTCCCGCACCCCGCCGCGCAGGGTGATGCCGGCGGCCTCGGCCCACGGCCGCAGCGCGTCGAGGGCCTGGCCGTTGTCGTGGTTGCCGCCGATGGCCACCACGTCCGCGCCGGTGCGGCGCAGCGCGGTCAGCGCCCGGGTGACCAGCCGGGTCGCCTCCGGGGTGGGCGCGGCCGTGTCGTAGAGGTCACCGGCGACGATCACCAGGTCGGGGCGCTCGGCGCGGGCGACCTCGATCACCCCGGCGAGGACCTGCTTGTGCTCCTCGGCCCGGGACTGCCCCTTGAGCACCTTGCCGACGTGCCAGTCCGAGGTGTGCAGGATCTTCATGACCGGTGCCCCCTAGAACGGGATGTCGTCGTCGCTCGTGCCGCCGCCGGAGCCGACCACCGCGAACGGGTCGGCGGCCCCGGTGATCGACCGTAGCGTCTCCGAGGGCGCCCGGCCGGCCTCGGAGACCCGGGTGGCCCACGCCGGGAAGGGGAACTCCAGGCAGAGCGGGACCGGGATGTCGGGCTGGTTGACGAACATCGTGCCCGGCTTGGCCAGCAGCGCCCGCTGCCGCTGGGCCGGCGGCAGGAAGCCGTATTCCGGGCGGGACGCCTCGGCCGGGTCGAGCCGGCCGACCACCCGGATCGCCGAGTTGGTGACGATGCGGCGCTCCACCTCGCTCGCGGTCTGCTGCGCGCCGACCAGGATCACGCCGAGCGAGCGGCCCCGCTCGGCGATGTCGAGCAGCACCTCCTTGATGGGGGAGGAGCCCTCGCGGGGGGCGTACTTGTTGAGCTCGTCGAGGACGACGAAGAGCAGCGGCTTGGCCGTGCCCGCCTTCTCCTTGCGCTCGAACTCGCTCTTGAGGGTCACGCCGACCACGAACCGCTGCGCCCGGTCGGGCAGGTTGTGCAGGTCGACCACGGTCACCTGGGCCGACTCGCTGGTGTTGATGCTGTGCGGGCGGCGGGTGGCCAGGTCGCCCCGGATCAGCCGCCCCAGGTCCTTCTTGCTGCCGATGAGCCGCCGGGCGAACGCGTTGACCGTGCCCAGCCCGACGGCGCTGCCGGCCCAGTCGCCCCGGGTCTCGTCGTCGTTGAGCTGCTCGACGATGTGGTCGACCAGGTCGGTGTAGGAACCCAGGCGCACCCCGTCGACGCTCACCCCGCCGTCGGCGGGCTGCGCGTAGCGGGCCAGGTGGGCGGCGACCGAGTGGACGACCATCGTGTACTGCTGGCGCTCGTCGTCGGCGTCGGCGAAGACGTAGGGCAGGAGGCGGTCGGCGCAGAACTCGCTCAGCGTCCAGTAGAAGCTGTCCACCCCGGTCAGCCGGCTGCTCACATCGGGGGTGCCGGAGGAGTCGCCGACCCGGGGCGGGGCGTAGACCCGCACGTCGGGGAACGCCCCGGCGCTGAGCCCGAGCCTGGCGTAGCCGGCGCGGGTGGCGTCGTCGAGGCGGGTGTTGGGGTGGTCGAGGAACAGCAGGTCCTCGCCCTTGACGTTGAAGATCAGCGCCTTGGCGTTGACCGCGTCGCCGCCGAGCACCCCGGAGCGGAAGACCGAGTAGAGCAGGAACGTGGCGAAGCTGGTCTTGGTGGCCACCCCGGAGATGCCGGAGATGGAGACGTGCGCGCCCCGGGTGCCGTCGAGGAAGTCGGCGTTGAGGTAGACCGGCACGCCGTCGCGGCCCATGCCCATCGGGATCCGCCGCTCCATCCGGTCGAAGTGCAGCGCGCGGGCCCGCGCGTCGCCCTCGGCCCGGTGCACCACCGCCCCGGGCGTCGGCGGGACGTAGACCTCCGGGTCGACCCGGGTGGTGGTGATCTCGGCGGCCTCCTGCACCATCGCCGGCAGGGTGCCGTCGGCGATGGCGAACACGTCCGAGTCGAACTGGGCGCCCTCGTGCCGCGCCCGCACCTGGGTCACCACCCCGGCGATGGTCACCGGCTCGCGGTCGGGCATCTCGCGGCGGGTCACCACCACGTCGTCGAGCTGGAGGTAGCTGCCCGGGGCCACGGCCGTCCAGAACGTCAGCGGGGTCGCGTCGGCGGTGCCGAGCACGCGGCCGACCCCCTCGCCGGGGCCGGCGGACCCGTCGTCGGTGATCGGCAGGCTCTCGGTCATCGGCCCGCTCCCGTCAGCTGGTCGTCTCGGTCACGGCACACGTGGAGCATCCTGCCGCAGGGATGTGACAGCTTGCCACGCGACGCGGCGGACGCCACCTCTCGTCCGGTACGCGATCACTCGTCGCATTCCTCCGAACGCGCACGGTGTCGCAAAATTTCTTGCCGCAGAGGTGACACGAACCGGTTGCTCGGCGCAACAATGACACCGGCACCCATCGAGGATCTTCGTTACGTCGATGTTTCGGGGTGCCCCTGCGGCCCGCCACCTGCGGGCCGTGGGCCGGCCCGGCGGCCACCACCGCCGGGTCACCGCCGGTCGGCACCCCCTTCCGACCGGCTGTCGATCGAAGGCAGGAGCCTCATGCGTCGTACCACTGTCCTGGCGGGCCTGGCCTCGGCCGCGCTGCTGGCCACCGCCGTGCCCGGCGCGGCCGTCGCCGCCCCGGCCGCCGCCCCCTCCGCCGACGCGTTCACCCGCGCCGTCACCCAGCTGAAGTCCCACGCCGCTGACGCCCTCGCCGGCGACGGGCAGAGCTTCACGCTGAAGAACGTCGCGACCGACGCCGACGGCACCGAGCACGTCCGGCTGCACCGTTACCTCGACGGGCTGCCCGTGCTCGGCGGCGACCTGGTCGTGCACCTCGGCAAGGGCGGCGCCTGGCGCGGCGCCAGCCAGACCCTGACGGCCGCCCCGCGCCGCGCCGACCGCGCCGCCCGGCCCGCCGTCGGCGAGGCCGCCGCCGGCCGCGCCGCCCTCGCCGCCTCCACCGCCACCGCCCGCCGCGTCGACGGCACCCAGCTCGTGTACGACGCCGACGGCGCGCGCACCGCCCTCGCCTACGAGGTGGTCGTCGGCGGCGTGTACGCCGACGGCACCCCCAGCGAGTTGCACGTGCTCGTCGACGCCGCCACCGGCGGGGTCCGCAGCTCCTGGGAGGGCGTGCAGCGCGAGGGCACCGGCAACACCCTGCACTCCGGCACCGTGCCGCTGGGCACCACCGCCTCCGGCGGCACCTACCAGCTCACCGACGGCGCCCGCGGCGGCCACAAGACGTACGACCTGAACGGCTCCACCAGCGGCACCGGCACCCTCGTTGCCAGCGCCACCAACGTCTTCGGCAACGGCACCACCTCCAACCGGCAGACCGCCGCCGCCGACGCCCACTACGGCGCGGCCGTCACCTGGGACTACTACAAGAACACGTTCGGCCGCAACGGCATCCGCAACGACGGCGTGGCCGCCTACAGCCGGGTGCACTACAGCACCAACTACGCCAACGCGTTCTGGAGCGACTCCTGCTTCTGCATGACGTACGGCGACGGCGGCTCCGGCTTCGCCCCGCTGACCTCCCTGGACGTCGCCGGCCACGAGATGACCCACGGCGTCACCAGCAACACCGCCGGCCTGGTCTACAGCGGTGAGTCCGGCGGCCTCAACGAGGCCACCAGCGACATCTTCGGCACCCTCGTGGAGTTCTCCGCCGCCAACGCCAGCGACCCCGGCGACTACCTCATCGGCGAGAAGCTGCGCAGCACGCCGCTGCGCTACATGGACAAGCCCTCGAAGGACGGCTCCTCGGCCGACTGCTGGTCGACCACCCTGCGCTTCAAGGACGTGCACTACTCCTCCGGCGTGGCCAACCACTTCTTCTACCTGCTCGCCGTCGGCAGCGGCTCGTCCTCGTACGGCAACAGCCCCACCTGCGACGGCAGCACCATCACCGGCATCGGCAACGCCAAGGCCGGCGCGATCTGGTACCGCGCGCTGACCACCTACATGACCTCGCGGACCAACTACTCGGGGGCCCGCACCGCCACCCTGTCGGCCGCCGCCGACCTGTACGGCGCCAGCAGCGTCGAGTACCGGACCGTCGCCGCCGCCTGGACGGCGGTGAAGGTCGCCTGACCTGACCGGAGCACGGCGGGGGCGGCGACGTCCCCGCCGTGCCGGCACCGCCCCGGCCCCGCGCCCCCGCCCCGCCTACGGAGCGGCGGCCGGGGCCGGCGCTGTGTCGGTGTTGGCGTTGGCCTCGCTGTCGCTGTCGCTGTCGGCGTTGGCCTCGCTGTCGGCGTCGGCTTGGGCTTCGGCGGCGTCGGCTTCGGCTTCGGCTTCGCGGGCGTAGCGGAGCATCAGCACGCCGTCGGCGGCGGCCAGCACGTGCCGCAGCGGCAGCTCCCGGTGCCCGCCGGCGGGACCGGCGGTGATCCGCCCCGGCCCCGCCCCGGCGAGCAGCGGCGCGACCGTGAGGCAGACCTCATCGACCAGGTCGGCGGCGGTGAGCGCGCCGAACAGGTGCGGGCCGCCCTCGCAGAGCACCTGCCCGAGCCCGCGCCGGCGCAGCGCGGCGAGCCCGGCGGCGAGATCCACCCTGTCGTCCCCGCAGCGCACCAGGTCGGCCACCCCGGCCAGGCCCGGCGGGGCCTCGGCGGCGGCGCGGGTGAGCACCACCGGGCGCACCGGCGCGTCGGCGAAGGCGGCCTGCGCCGGGTCCAGGTCCAGCGAGCCGGAGACCACCACCAGGGTCGGATACTCGGCCAGCCCGTGCGCGCGCCGCCAGGCCCGGCGCGCCGCGTCGAGCCGCACCGCGCCGTACCCCTCGTGCCGCAGCGTCCCGGCCGCCACCAGCAGCCCGTCGCAGAGCATCCGCAGCAGGCCGAAGACCCGCTTGTCCGGTGCGCCGGACAGCCCCGCCGAGTAACCGTCGAGCGAGACCGCGCCGTCGACGCTGGTCACGAAGTTGACCCGCAGGTGGGGACGGTCCGCCCGGCCGTACAGCGCGGCCAGCTCCGCGTCGTCCAGGCCGCCCGCCGACGGGGCCGGCCAGAGGCGGGAAATCGCGGCTCCGGCGCTCATTCGCCGGCCGGACCCGTGACCGGAGGGGTGGGTTCGGGGGTACGGTGCTGGCAGTCGCACCACTTCCGGCCCGGGCATTCGTCGTGCCGCCGTTCCCGGCAGGCTCGGCAGATCATGCCGGCAGCCTATGTCGTGAAGGAAGGGGCCAGCACATGCCACGTCAGATATTCCAGCTGAAGGTGTCCCTCGTCGGAGTCCACCCCCTCGTCTGGCGGCGGGTGCTGGTCCCCGCCGGATACACGCTGGACCGGCTGCACCGGGTCGTGCAGCACGCGATGGGCTGGCGCGACTGCCACCTGCACTCCTTCGAGATCGACGGCACGCAGTACGCCGAGCCCGACCCGGACGGGGAACTGGCCGTGCGCGACGAGCTGGACGTCCGGCTGGACGCGGTCGTCGGCAAGGGCAGCCGCCTCCACTACACCTACGACTTCGGCGACTGGTGGGAGCACGACATCGTCGTCGAGGACGCCGTCACCGCCGACCCGGACGAGCGGTACCCGACCTGCCTGGCCGGCGAGCGGGCCTGCCCACCGGAGGACGTCGGCGGCCCCGCCGGGCACCAGGTGCTGCTGGCGGCGCTCGCCGACCCCGCCCACCCCGAGCACGAGCGGCTGCGCGACTGGGCCGGCGAGTCGTACGACCCGGACGCCTTCGACCCGGCCCGCGCCGCCACCCTCCTCCGCCACCTCTGCTGAGGCGCAAGGAAGGGCCCCTTGTTAACGCTTTCTGTAGTGGAGGGGCCCCTTCTTAACGTTCCTCGGCTGTTTTGGGGGCGGGGATGCCACCGGCCGGGCCCCTGGTGTTCGGGGGCCCGGCCGGTGGCGTTCGTGCTGGTGTCAGCTGTTGTTCCAGTGTTGGGTGACGAGGTCGGCGGCCTGCTGTTCCCACTGGGCGTAGGCGTCGGGGTAGGCGGAGACCTGGACGGTCTGGGCGGCGTCGGTCAGGGCCATGTCCTGCCAGCCGTCGACCTGTCGCAGGCCCTTGAGGAATGCTGTCGTCGCGTACTCGGGGTCGGTGATCTGTTCGGGGGTGCCCCAGCCGCTGGAGGGGCGCTGTTGGAACAGGCCGAGGGAGTCGTGGTCGTTGCGGTCGCCGAGGTGGCCCAGGTTCTGCAGCTTCGACTCCTGCAACGCGGTGCCGATGGAGATGACCGCGGCGCGCTCGTCGAGGCCGGCCTTCTTGGTGGCGGCGATGATGGCCTTGACGTTGGCGGTCTGCTCCGGGTCGAGGTCGATGCGGGACTGGGCGCCCTGCACGCCGTGGGGGATGAGCTTCCCGGTGTCCACGCCAGCGGTCTTGTCGGCCTTGTCGGCCTGGACGGCGGCGACGGGCCGCGCGTCGACAGTGTCGGTGGTGGTGTGGTTCAGGGGGCCGGCGGCGAGGCCACCGGCGAAGGCGAGTCCAGCGATGCCCAGGACGCTCTTGCGCAGGATGGTCGTGTTCATCAGGGGTGACTCCAATCGGGGGGTCGGCACACCCTCACGCCCCGAACGGGGGTGGTGTGGGGGTGTGCGAGCACCACGTCGAGGCGCCCGAACAACGAAGCAAGAAGCTGGGGAGGAAGAAGGCCCGGCGAGGGGGAGGATCTCCGGGGCGGCTGCCACATGTGGTGCCGGGCCGGGTCCGGGTGTAACGACCGGTGGCCCGTCCCCATTCCCGGCGGCTGCCCCGCCTTGGCGAGTGTGGCGCCGAGGCGGCCGGCCGGTCACCCGGGGCGCCGGCCAGTCACCCGGGGCGATTGCGGGGCTGGTGGGGTCGGCGGCTGAGCCGGCACGCGGGCGGCCTGCGGAGGCCGGGGCCGGGGGGTCTGCTGGATCGGGGGAGCCTGGGTGGTGCTTCGGTCGTCCGTCAGGTGTAACACCCCCGGCCTTGGCGGGATTCCGGTCCGGGAGTGCCGCCGGTCACCCCGCGCCCGGGCGGTTTGCTGGCATCGCGGTCGATCGGCACGCGGTCGGCCCGCCTCGTCGCCCCACACCGAACCCATCCCCGGCCAGGGTCGGACAATCCTCCCATTCGGGTAGAGGGGCGAACGGGATGTCGGGCAGGTGGGGGTATCCCGCGCGGTTGATACCGCCACCTGCCCGACATGAAGTCGATCAACCCAGCCACGCCCGCCTCGGCCCGCCTGCGCGCCGCCCCGCCCCCGAGTAGATCGGCCCGCCTGCGCCCCGCCCCGGCCCAGATTGGCCTGCCCTGGTTGCCCCGCCCCGGCTCGTCTGCGCCCCGCCCCGGCGCAGGTCGGCCCGCCCGACTCAGACCGGCCCGCCCGGCCCGGTCGCCATTCCGGGTCTGGTCCCGCCGGTCGCCCCACCTCGCCCCGCCCCGTCCCCGCCCCGCCCCCGCCCCGTCCCGTCCCCGTCCCCGCCCCGTCCCGTCCCCGCCCCGTCCCGTCCCCGCCCCCGCCCCCGCCCCGGCCAGCGCCGGACAATCCACCCATTTCGGCGAGCGGGTGACGGGATGTCGGGCAGGTGGGGGTATCAACGGGCCGGGATACCCCCACCTGCCCGACATGAAGTTGATCAAGCCGGCCGTGTCCGCCTCGGCCTGGCCCGACCCGGATCGCCTGCCTCGTCTCGTCGCCGGGCCCGCATCGAACCCCACCCCGCTGGGTCGGGCAATCCGCCCGTTCCGGGGGAGGGGTGACGGGATGTCGGGCAGGTGGCGGTGTCAACGGCGCCGGATGCCGTCATCTCCCCGGCATGACGTTCCGGGGAGGTGGCAGTGCGCTAGGCGGGTCGCGCCGCCTCGGACGCGCCGTAGCGATAGTTCCGACACACGGCGGTAACGATCTGGGAACGCTCCCAACGGCTTATTGACACCTTGGGGACTCTCCTCCAGTCTCATGGGAGCGCTCCCGGGGCTGTGTTGCGGATCTCTCCGTAACGGCGCCGGGCATCGACCGTGGGCTCCGGCCGTCGGCCGCGAGCGCCTGCACAGCACCCCCCACCACATGACACAGCCTCACCACCGAAAGAGGGGTCTCGGATGAGCGTCCCAATCCGTCGCCGGCGGCTCGCGGCCATCGCGCTCGCGTCCGTCGCGATGATCGCCACCACTTCCGCCTGCGGCAGCGACGACGAGGGCTCGGGCAGCAGCAACGACCCGATCAAGCTCGTCGTCGACGTCTTCGGCGACCAGGGCTTCGGCTACGACGAGCTCTACAAGCAGTACGAGGCGGAGCACCCGAACGTCAAGATCGAGCAGCGGGGCAAGGGCCTCGGCCTCGGCGACTACAACACCCGCCTCACCCAGCAGATCACCGCTGGCGCCGGCGCCGGCGACGTGGTGGCCCTCGAAGAGGGCACGATCGTCCAGTTCTACGCCCAGGCCGGCAAGTTCGTGAACCTGGCCGACCACGGCGCGAACGACCTCAAGTCCAACTACCTGCCGTGGAAGTGGGAGCAGGGCACCACCCCGGACGGCACCGTCCTCGGCCTCGGCACCGACGTCGGCTCGATGGCGCTGTGCTACCGCAGCGACCTGTTCAAGGCCGCCGGCCTGCCGACCGACCGCGAAGAGGTCGGGGCCCTCTGGCCGACCTGGGACCAGTTCATCGCCACCGGCCAGAAGTTCGTCGCCGCCGACAAGAAGCACAAGTTCGTCGACTCGGCGACCAACTTCTACAACGTCGTGCTGATGCAGACCGCGGGCAACGGCTCCGGCTACACCTACTACGACAAGAGCAACAAGCTGGTCATCGGCGAGAACCCGGACGTGAAGACCGCGTACGACCTCTCCACCAAGATGATCGCCGCGGGCCTGTCGAACAACCTCCAGTCGTTCTCGAACGAGTGGAACGCCGGCTTCAAGAACGGCACCTTCGCCACCATCGCCTGCCCCGCCTGGATGACCGGTGTCATCAAGGGCCAGGCCGGTGACTCCGCCGCCGGCAAGTGGGACGTCGCGAAGGCGCCCGGCAACGGCGGCAACTGGGGCGGTTCCTTCCTGGCCGTGCCGAAGTCCAGCAAGCACGCCAAGGAGGCCGCCGAGCTGGTGAAGTTCCTGACCAGCGCCAAGGGCCAGATCGAGGCGTTCAAGAAGGTCGGCAACCTGCCGTCGTCGCCGCAGGCCCTGGCCGACCCGGCCGTCGCCGACTCGACCAACGAGTACTTCACCAACGCCCCGGTCGGCAAGATCTTCGCCGCCGGTGCGAGCGAGCTGAAGCCGGTCTACCTCGGCCCGAAGAACCAGGCCGTCCGTACCGCCGTGGAGAACACCCTGCGCGCCGTCGAGCAGGGCAAGCCCGCCGCCGAGCAGTGGGAAGCAGCGCTGAAGAACGGTCAGGCCGCCGGTAAGTGACCGGCCGGACCGACCACGGGTGGCGTCGACAGGCGACTGTCGGCGCCACCCGCGGTGCCCGGTAAGCCCGGTGCGCCCGCGTGGCCGGGCCGGCAACCCTCCGGCGCCGCCCGCGCGGAAGGCCGGCAACTCCCCGGCCGCCCGCGCGGAGGGCCGGTAACCCCCCGGCGCCGCCCGCGCGGACGGGTCGCGCCGACCGACGAGAAGGACCGTCGATGAGCCTGGACCTCCACACCGCAGCGCCCCCCGGTGGGGGCGGTGAACCCGACCGCCCCGCCCGTGCCGCGCACCGCCGCCCGGCCTCTTTCACCAAGCTGGACCTGAAGTTCTCCCCGTACCTGTACGTCCTGCCGTTCTTCGTGATCTTCGCGGTCTTCAGCGCGTACCCGATCGTCTACACGGTCTGGATCGCGCTCACCGACCGGTCGCCGCTGAACGCCACCATCAGCTTCGTCGGCCTGGACAACTTCGTCGAGCTGCTGACCAACGACCCGCAGTTCTGGAACGCGGTCGTCAACACGTTCGGCATCTTCCTGCTCTCCACCGTGCCGCAGCTGATGCTGGCGCTGGTGCTGGCCAACGCGCTGAACCGGAAGCTGCGGGCGCAGACCTTTTTCCGGATGGCCATCGCGATGCCGATCATCACCTCCACCGCCGTGGTGGCGCTGATCTTCTCGATGATCTACGCCAAGGAGTTCGGCCTCGCCAACTGGCTGCTCGACCTGGTCGGCATGGAGCCGATCGACTGGCGGGCGAACCGCTTCGCCTCCTGGTTCGCCATCTCCACCATGGTCGACTGGCGCTGGGTGGGCTACAACGCCCTGATCTACCTGGCCGCCATGCAGTCGATCAGCAAGGACATGTACGAGGCGGCGGCGCTGGACGGCGCGTCGCGGCGTCGGCAGTTCTGGTCGATCACCATCCCGCAGCTCCGTCCGACGATCATCTTCACGCTGATCGTCTCGACCATCGGCGGGCTCCAGCTCTTCACCGAGCCGCTGATGTTCACCAGCGGCGCGGGGGCGCTCTCCGGCGGCTCGGAGGGGCAGTTCCAGACCATCACCATGTACCTGCTCGACGTGATGAACACCCGGTTCCGCTGGGGGTACGCCGGTGCGGTCGCCCTCGTGCTGTTCCTGCTCATCGCGCTGGTGTCGCTGGTGAACTACCTGCTCGCCCGCCGCATCAGTTCCGACAAGTGAGGGTTGCGCCCAGATGACGACCACGACGCTCCGCCCACCCGCGCGCCCGGCCGGCAGGCCGCCGCGTGACGCGCACAAGGCCGACCGGATCTGGAAGGCGACCCCGCTGACCTGGGTCGGCCTGGTCCTCGGCGTGATCCTCTCGCTGTTCCCGTTCTACTGGATGATCGTCATCGCGTCCCGGACGAACGACGCGGCCAACTCCTGGCCGCCGCCGTTCCTGCCGGGTGGCAAGCTCGGCGAGAACATCCAGCGGGTGCTGGAGAACGGCGACGCCAACATCGTCAAGGGGCTGATGAACTCGTTCCTGGTCTCCGGGACGATCACCGTCGCCACCGTCTTCTTCGGCTCGCTGGCCGGTTTCGCGTTCGCCAAGCTGCGCTTCCGCGGCAAGAACGCGATGCTGCTGATCATCCTCGCCTCGATGATGGTCCCGATCCAGCTCGGCGTGCTGCCGCTCTACATCCTGATGGCCAAGCTCGAGTGGCTGAACACCATGCCGTCGGTCACCGTGCCGTTCCTCATCGGCGGCTTCGGCATCTTCATGATGCGCCAGTACGCCGAGCAGGCCGTGCCCAACGAGCTGATCGAGGCGGCCCGGGTGGACGGCTGTTCCACCTGGCGCGTCTACTGGCACGTCGTCGTTCCCGCGCTGCGGCCGGCGGCGGCGGTGCTGGGCCTGCTCACCTTCATGGAGCAGTGGAACCAGTTCTTCTGGCCCTTCGTGGTGCTCGCCGACCCGGCCAACCCGACCGTGCAGATCTCGCTGCGCAGCCTCAACACGGCCTACTTCGCCGACAACTCGCAGATCTTCGCGGGCACCCTGGTCGCCACGTTGCCGCTGTTCGTCGTGTTCGTCCTGTTCGGCCGCCAGATCATCGGCGGGATCATGGAAGGTGCCGTCAAGTCGTGAGCGATCCGACCCGTTCACCCGCCGTCGGCGTCCTCGACCAGGGCGCGGCCCTCACCTTCCCGCCGGGCTTCCTGTGGGGCGCGGCGACCGCGGCGTACCAGATCGAGGGCGCGGCCACGGCGGGCGGCCGCACCCCCTCGATCTGGGACACCTTCAGCCACACGGAGGGGCGGACCGTCGGCGGGCACACCGGCGACGTGGCCTGCGACCACTTCCACCGGATGCCCGACGACGTGCGCCTCATGGCGGAGCTGGGCCTGAAGTCCTACCGGTTCTCGGTGTCCTGGCCGCGCGTGCAGCCGGGCGGGTCGGGCGCGGCCAACGTCGAGGGCCTGGACTTCTACCGGCGGCTGGTCGACGAGCTGCTGGGCCACGGCATCGAGCCGTGGCTGACCCTCTACCACTGGGACCTGCCGCAGCCGCTGGAGGACGCCGGCGGCTGGCCGGCCCGGGACACCGCCGGCCGGTTCGCCGACTACGCCCAGCTCGTCGTGGACGCGCTCGGCGACCGGGTGCGCTACTGGACGACGCTGAACGAGCCGTGGTGCTCGGCGTTCCTGGGGTACGGCTCGGGCGCGCACGCGCCGGGGCGTACCGACGGGGCGGACGCGGTCCGGGCCGGGCACCACCTGATGCTCGGGCACGGCCTGGCGGTCCAGGCGCTGCGGGCGTCCCGGCCCGACGCCCAGCTCGGCATCACCGTCAACCTGTACCCGGTGAGCCCGGCCACCGGCTCGCCGGCCGACGCGGACGCCGCCCGGCGGATCGACGCGCTGGCCAACCGGTTCTTCCTCGACCCGGTGCTGCGCGGGTCGTACCCGGCGGACCTCCGCGCCGACCTGGCGTCGGTGACGGACTTCGGGCACGTGCGCGACGGCGACCTGAAGATCATCTCGACGCCGCTGGACCTGGTCGGGATCAACTACTACAGCCGGCACGTGGTGGCCGCCCCGGTCGAGGGCGAGCAGCCGGAGGCGTACTGGCGGGCGCCGACGTGCTGGCCGGGCAGCGAGGACGTCCGGTTCGTCACCCGGGGTGTCCCGGTGACCGACATGGACTGGGAGATCGACGCCCCCGGGCTCGTCGAGACCCTGGAGCGGGTCCACCGCGACTACACGGACCTTCCGCTCTACGTGACCGAAAACGGTTCCGCTTTCGTCGACGCCGTGGTCGACGGTCAGGTCGACGACACCGACCGGTTGGCCTACTTCGACTCGCACCTGCGGGCGGCACACGCGGCGATCGGTGCAGGGGTGCCCCTGCGGGGCTACTTCGCGTGGTCGCTGATGGATAATTTCGAGTGGGCCTGGGGTTACACCAAGCGTTTCGGCATGGTGTACGTCGACTACGACAGCCAGGTCCGCATCCCCAAGTCCAGCGCCAGGTGGTACGCCGAGGTGATCCGACGCAACGGTCTGGCCGCACAATAGGGCACACGGCCAGCGAGTGACGGGTGGTCCCGGTGCCCGTCCCCCAACCCGGGGGCGCACCGGGCCACCAATGTCGGAGGAGCAGACGATGACAACGCAGCGCACCCGGTCGCTCGGGCGCCCGACCCTTGACGCGGTCGCCGCGCGCGCCGGCGTCGGGCGCGGCACCGTTTCCCGGGTGGTCAACGGCTCACCCCAGGTGAGCCCGGAGGCGCGGGCGGCCGTGCAACAGGCCATCGCCGAGCTGGGGTACGTGCCGAACCGCGCCGCCCGGGCCCTGGTGACTCAGCGGACCGACTCGGTGGCGCTGGTCGTCTCCGAGTCCGGGGACCGGGTCTTCACCGAGCCGTTCTTCGCCGGCATCGTCCGGGGGATCAGCTCGGGCCTGCTGGAGACCCCGATGCAGCTCTGGCTGGCCATGGCCCAGTCGCCGGTGGAGCGGGAACGCGTCGAGCACCACCTCACCAACCAGCACGTCGACGGCGTCCTGCTGCTGTCGCTGCACGACTCCGATCCGCTGCCCACCCTGCTGGAGGAGCGGGGCCTGCCGACCGTGCTGGGCGGCCGGCCGGCCCGGATGCTCCAGCCGGGCGCGCAGCCCGCGTACTACGTCGACGTCGACAACGTCGGCGGCGCCCGGCACGCGGTGGAATACCTGTTCGCCCGGGGGCGGCGGCGCATCGCCACCATCGCCGGGACCCAGGACATGGGCGCCGGCCTGGCCCGGTTGACCGGCTACCGGGAGGCCGTCCAGGCCACCGGGGCCGGCCTCAACCCCGACCTCATCGCGTACGGCGACTTCAGCGAGGGCAGCGGGGCGGCCTGCATGCGCCGGCTGCTGGAGGTCTGCCCGGATCTCGACGCGGTCTTCGTCGCCTCCGACCTGATGGCCTTCGGCGCGCTGCGGACGCTGCGCGAGGCCGGCCGGCGGGTGCCGGACGACGTGGCGGTGATCGGCTTCGACGACGCGCCGGTGGCCCGGCAGGCCGAGCCGCCGCTGACCACCATCTTCCAGCCGGTCGAGGAGATGGGCCGGCAGATGGCCCACCTGCTGGTGTCCCGCATCCGGGGCGAGGACATCCCGACCAACCACATCCTCCTCGACACCCACATGGTCCGCCGCGCCTCCGCCTGAGCGCGTCCCGCGTTCCGGCGACGGGCGCGTTGTCTGATTGATCCGGCCTGGCGTCATCTGGGAGTTCCCGGTTCGTCGGCCGGTATCACCGCGCCCCGCGCCGGCTCCTGTCAGCAGGACCATGCCGGCGCGGGGAGGCTCCGTGTCGGCGTCACCGTCGATGGGAGACCCCGCCATGGCAACCCTCGGAAGCCGCGTCCGCCGCCTGGCCCTGGCCCTGTGCGCCGGCCCAGTCCTCGCCGGCCTGCTGGCCACCACCGCGACCGCCGCTGCCGCCGTGCCGGCCGCGAAGCCGCATCGGGTCATGACCGTTACCGACACCTGGATGCGGGACACCGTCAGCGACGTCGGGCTCCAGCCGCACAGCACCGATCCCATCTGGGCCAGCCCGGACATCAAGGTCTGCCCGACGACGGTGGAGTGCGCGACCAGCATGTTCCCGGTCGTCGCTGGCTCGACCAGCTACATCTTCGTCAAGCTGCGCAACCCCGGTCCGTACGGGTCGGGCATCGACAGCGGGACGCTGCGGTTCTACCGGACGAGCCCGGGTGGCAGCCTGTCCTGGCCGCTGGGCTGGGTGCCGGTCACCTCGCGGGTCCTCATCGTCCCTGCGGGCGTGACGACGGTGCGGGTCGAGTGGCCCGCGGTGCCCGGCCCGGGGCACTTCTCCCTGCTGGCCGTCTGGGATTCGCTGACCGACCCGCTGCTGGTCATGACCACCGACATCGCGATCAACGTGCGGTACAACAACAACATCGCCATGCTCGACCTCATGTCGGTTTGACCCGACGGACCGTCCCGCCGGGGCGCGCCTGCCGGGTCTTCCTCGCTGGGGCCGGCCCTGCCGGGCGGGCCTGGGGGGCGGCCCGGTCAGGCCCAGCGGCGCAGCTCCCGCTTGGCCAGCGACGACCGGTGGACCTCGTCCGGGCCGTCGGCGAGGCGCAGGGTGCGGGCCTGGGCCCAGAGCCCGGCGAGCGGGGTGTCCTGGCTGACGCCCGCGCCGCCGTACCCCTGGATGGCCTTGTCGATCACCCACTCCGCCATCGCCGGGGTGGCGATCTTGATGGCCTGGATCTCGGTGTGCGCGCCCTTGTTGCCGACGGTGTCCATCAGCCAGGCGGTCTTGAGCACCAGCAGCCGGGCCTGCTCGATGCGGACCCGGGACTCGGCGATCCACTCCCGCACCACGCCCTGCTCGGCGAGGGGGCGGCCGAACGCGATCCGCTGGTTGGCCCGGCGGCAGAGCAGTTCCAGGGCCCGCTCGGCCATGCCCACCAGCCGCATGCAGTGGTGGATGCGCCCCGGGCCGAGGCGGGCCTGGGCGATGGCGAAGCCCGCCCCCTCCGCGCCGACCAGGTTCTCCGCCGGCACCCGGACGCCCGTGAAGTCGATCTCCGCGTGACCGCCGTGCGGGGCGTCGCTGTAGCCGAAGACCGTCAGGCCGCGCCGCACCGTCACGCCCGGCGTGTCCCGGGGCACCAGGACCATGCTCTGCTGGCGGTGCCGGTCGGCCCCGGGGTCGGTCTTGCCCATCACGATGAAGATCTCGCAGCGCGGGTCCATCGCCCCGGACGACCACCACTTCCGCCCGTCGATGACGTAGGAGTCGCCGTCGCGGACGATCCGGGTGGCGATGTTGGTGGCGTCGGAGGAGGCGACCTCCGGCTCGGTCATGCAGAACGCCGAGCGGATCTCCCCCTCCAACAGCGGCTTGAGCCAGCGGTCCCGCTGCGCCTCGGAGCCGAACTCGGCGAGCAGCTCCATGTTGCCGGTGTCCGGTGCGGCGCAGTTGACCGCCTCCGGGGCCAGGTGCGGGCTGCGCCCGGTCAGCTCCGCCAGCGGCGCGTACTGGAGGTTGGTCAGGCCCGCCCCGTAGCGGGGGTCGGGCAGGAAGAGGTTCCACAGGCCGCGCCGCCGCGCCTCGGCCTTCAGCTCCTCCAGCACGGGGGAGCGGGCCCACGGGTCGCCGGCCGCCGCGACCTGCTCGGCGTGCACCGCCTCCGCCGGGTGGACGCACTCCTGCAGGAACGTGCCGAGGCGCGCGCGCAGCTTCTCGGTGCGGGCGTCGAACTGGAAGTCCATCACTGCTCCCTGACTGCGCGCAGACCGTGCTCGACAAGCGGCGCGACCATGTCGCCGATCCGGTCGAAGCCCCCGCCGAGCGTCTGCCCGAGGGTGTGCCGGTAGTGGATCCCCTCGCAGATCACCGCGAGCTTGAAGCAGCCGAGGGCGATATGCCAGTGCAGCGGGCCGACGTCGACGTCGCCGCGCCCGGCGTACCGCTCGATCAGCTCGCGCCCGGCGGGGAAGCCGGCGCGCGGGCCGAGCCCGTCGGCGACGGGGTTGCCGGCGGCGACGTCGCTGTCGCCGAGCACGTCCCAGTACGTCAGCAGGAGCCCGAGGTCGGCCAGCGGATCGCCGAGGGTGGCCATCTCCCAGTCCAGCACCGCCCGCACCACCACCGGGCCGCCGCTGTCGGCGGGACTGCCGGGGCTGGCGGGACTGCCGGGGCTGGCGACGGTGGCGGGGTCGGCGTCGACCGTGGCGAGCAGGTTGTCCAGCCGGTAGTCGCCGTGCACGATCCGGCCGGCGTTCGCCCCCTCGGGCACCGAGCCGGCGAGCGCGTCGCGCAGCTCGTCGATGCCGGGCAGCGGGCGGCTGCGGGACTGGTCGAGCTGGCCGGCCCAGCGCCGCACCTGCCGGCCCAGGAAGCCCTCGGGGCGGCCGAAGTCGGTCAGCCCGACGGCGGCCGGGTCGACCGCGTGCAGGTCGGCGAGGGTGTCCATCATCGCCATGGCCAGGCCGCGGCGCTGCCCGGCGGTCAGCGCGTCGGTCTGCGACCGGCTGCGGAACACCTCGCCGTCGACCTTCTCCATCAGGTAGAACGGCGCGCCGATCACGTCGGTGTCCGGGCAGAGCAGCAGCGCCGCCGGGACCGGCACCGCGGTCGGGGCGAGCGCCGAGATGACCCGGTGCTCCCGGGCCATGTCGTGCGCGGTGGCGAGCACGTGGCCCAACGGCGGCCGGCGCAGCACGACCTCCCGCCGGGTCGCCCCGGTGCCGGCCCGCAGGGCGTACGTCAGGTTGGACTTGCCGCCGGCGATGAGCCGGGCCCGCAGCGGCGGGGCGGCCAGCTCGGGGCGGTGCACGGCCAGGTGGGCGGCGAGCCGGTCGAGATCCAGACCTTTCGGGGCGTCCGCGTCCGCACCGGGGCCGGTGCGCGGGTCGACGACGGCCGGATCGGTCATCCGACTAGTTGATGGCAGCTCACGCACCTTGTCAAGGTGGGATTTTCCCCTGGGACACGGCGCGGCAACAGGGACGAAATGGTCAACGGGCAGGCTGGTGCCCAGCCTGCCGGCCGCCCTGCGCCGGCCTGCCGAGCGGAGGGACGATCATGTTGCTGAGAGTTCGGGTGACCCTGCCGGACCGTCCCGGCACCCTCGGCCAGGTGGCCCGCACACTCGGCGTCTCCGGTGCCGACATCGTCCAGGTCGTCGTCCTGGAACGGCTCGGCGGGCGGGCGGTCGACGACTTCACCGTGGTGTGGCCGGGCGCCTCCCGGGTCGAGCGGCTGCTGGCCGGCCTGGCCGCCATCCCCGGCGTGCGGGTCGACGGCGTGTGGCGGGCGATCGGCGCGCCGACGACCACCGGGCAGGACGCCGAGCTGCTCGCCCAGGTCGCCGGCAACCCGGCCGACGGCCTGGCCACGCTGGTCGACGCGGTGCCGGGGCTGCTCGCCGCGGACTGGGCGGTGGCGGCGGTGGTCCCGCTGGACTGGGCCTCGCGCACCGGCGGCGGGGGCGGCGAGGCCACGGTGGCGCAGGCGAGCTGGCGGGTGCCGGTCCCGCCCAGCCTGCCCGAGATCACCCCGTTGCGGGCCCGCGCGCTGACCGGGGCCGACGGCACCCACTACGCGATCGCGCCGTTCGGCCGGGCCGGCCTGGTGCTGGTGGTGTCCCGCGACCAGACCGAGGCGCTGAGCCCCGCCGCGTTCCACTCCACCGAGGTGGACCGGCTCGCCCAGCTGGTCCGGGCCAGCGCGGTGATCCTCGGTGACCGGCTGGACCTGGTGGGCGCGCCGCCGGTGGTGGCCGGCGGCTGAGACTGTCGGGCCCCGGTGCGGGGCCCGTCGGCCGGAGTCGGGCCCCGGTGCGGGGCCCGCCCGGCGGCACCAGTGCGGGCCCGGCCGATGCGGCCGGGCCCGCACTGCCGTTCGCCCGCCCGGTGCCGACAGGGCGTGGCCAGGGTCACCACCTGTGGTGATGGTCATGCGCACGGTTCCCGCGCCGTCACCACCGGGCAACGGGCCCGCAACAGCCGGCCGGCATCGTCGTAGGCGGGTGAAGGGAGACAACCATGGCGCTGTGGCGGATCCGAGCCACCGTGGACGACCGGCCGGGCTACCTGTCGGTCCTCACGGCGAGCCTTGCGTTGCGCGGGGTCAACATCCTCACCGTGCAGGTGCACACCACCGAGGTCGGCGCGGTCGACGACTTCCTCGTCGACGCGCCGGACACCCTCGACGAGGCGGAGCTGATCGCGGCCGTGGAACGGGGCCGGGGCCGGGACTGCTGGGTGGCGCGCAGCGAGGCGCGCGGCCTCGCCGACCAGCCCACCCGGGTGCTCGGCCTGGCCACCCGGCTGGTCCGCGACCCCGACGCGGCGGGGGAGGCGCTGCGCACGCTGCTCGGCGCCGACGAGGTCACCTGGCGGCCCGCCGCCGTCGCGGGGGGCATCACCGGCACGACGATGACCCTGCCCGACCCCACCGGCGGGTCGTACGAGCTGCGCCGGACCGCGCCGAGCTTCACCCCGGCCGAATACGCTCGCGCCCAGGCGCTCGCCGAGCTGGCGGCGACCGTGGGCCGGCGGGAGGCAGACCAGGTCACCCTCGTCCTGCCCGACGGCGCGGAGGCGGTCGTCCGCCCGGCGACCGCCGGCGACCTCACCGCCGTGGTGGACCTGCACCGGGCCTGCTCGGCGGGCACCCTGCACCGCCGCTACCTCGGCGGGGCGGCGCAGCCCGCGGCGGCCCGGCTCGGCCGGCTGCTGGAGCCGGCCCAGGGCCTGACCCTCGTCGCGGCGGTGGCCGATCCGGCGGGCGCGGCGGTGGCCGGTCCGGGTTGGCCGACGTCGGCTCCGGGCGGGGCGCTGGACGGCTTCGCCGGGGCGGTTGCCGGCGCCGGCGGGGCGGTGGACGGTTTCGCCGGGGCGCTGGATGGTTCGGCCGGGGCGGTTGCCGGCCTCGGCGGTGCGGCGGGTCCGGGCGGTGCGGCGGTCGGTTCCGGCGGGGCGGCGGAACCGGTCGTCGCGATGGCGAACCTGCTCGTCGAGGGCGACGAGGCCGAGGTGGCGCTGCTGGTGCGCGACGACTGGCAGCGGCGGGGGATCGGCACGGCCCTGCTGCGCCGGCTGGTCCGGCACGCCGAGCGGGCCGGGCTGGCGGCGCTGGTGCTGCACGTCCAGGCGGAGAACACGCCGATGCTGCGTACCGTGCGCCGGCTGGCCCGGCCGACGGTGACGGAGCGGGACGGCACCCTGGTCACCGTCAGCCTCGCGGTGACCGGAGCCCCGGCCGGGGTGGTGCCGGCCCAGCTGCGCCGCCGCTGACCCCGTGCCGCAACTGCCCCGAGTCCGGCCGGCGGCTGATCAGCGGGCGCGCGGTCGGCCGGCGTACGTAGCCCAGGGAGTTCCGGTGACCGTACCGCCGTGCCGGGTGTTAACAGGGGGCCCCTGCTCTACCGAATGCGTTAACAGGGGGCCCTTCCTTACCCCGCAGACCGGCCGCCGGACGGAGGTCCGGCGGCCGGTCGCGGGCGCCTGCCCGAGGGGGTGCGGGCGGGCCCGCTCGGGGTTAGCCCGTGAAGGTGATGCGGTCCCGGCGACGGCGCAGCGTCATCAGGGCGACGCCGCCGCCGATCAGCGCGACGCCGGTGAGCGCCATGCCGGTGGCGGCCACGCCGGTCAGCGGCAGGTCACTGCCCCCGCCGGTCCCGCCCGACGGTGAGGTCGTCGGCGACGCCGAGTCCGACGGGGTGGGCGACTCGGAGGTCGACGGGGACTCCGAGGCCGACGGCGACTCCGAGGGCTCCGGGGACTCCGACGCCGACGGGGACTCCGACGGTTCCGGCGACTCGGAGACCGACGGCGTCGGGGTGGGGGTGGGGGTGGGCTTGGGGACCGTGCCCTTGCAGGTGTGGCTCACGTTGAAGTCGTCGCCGGTCCCGCTGATCGTGGCGGACCCGTCGACCAGCTTCCACCCGGCCGGGGTGAACAGGTAGGCGTGGATCTGCCGGGGGTCCTTGCCTCCGGTGGAGTAGAAGGAGTCCGGGTACGCGTCCGTGCCGTCCGGGATGTTCACCGTGACGTCGTTCGTGCCGTCGGAGAAGGTCAGCGTCAGGGTCTCGAAGCTGCCGCTGTTCTTGCCGGGCAGGACGAAGTGCCAGCCGTCGTGGTCGTCCGGCAGGTTCGCGAAGCGCTCGTCGTCGCACTGCTGGGTGAAGTAGCCCGCCTTCTTGCCATGGTGGGCCGACTTGAGGCCGATGGTGGACGACGCCCACGCCGGGGTGGCGAGGGCGAGGCAGGCGGTGGCGGCGGTCGCGGAGAAGGCCGCGCGCGCCACGCGCCGACGCTGTGACATGAGGTTTCCTCCGAGGGGGAGTCGAGGGGACGCCACATGATCGCCTCGGCGCATTCCGGCGGGGCATCGGATGAACGGCCTGAGCTGGGCGGACTCCGCGCCAAATCCCCCTTCCGGGAGGGGATTACCGCCGGCGGGCGGCGTGTCGACGTAACGGTTGCGGGCGGCGCGACGCCCGGATCCGGCGGGCGGTCGGGCGCAGGCTCGCGGTAGCGGGGTCTTCCCAAGTGTGCAATCCGCTGGATACATTGTCGGGCATCCATGGGAGCGCTCCCGCGCCTCCTCGGAGACCCCCACCACCCGCCTCCGCCGGCCCCGACCCCTCAGACGCCGTCCCGCGTCCGGTCGGGGCCGCCGGGCGCCATCCGTCAGGAGCTCGCAGATGCGTCACCCGAACCGGCCGTCGCGCGGCCGCCCCTGGCTGCGCCGCCTGCTCGCCGCCGGCGCCGCCCTGGCCGGCGGCCTCGCCATGGGCGTCGTCGCGCCGCAGGCCGCGCCAGTCGCCGCCGCGCCCGCCTTCAACTACGCCGAGGCGTTGCAGAAGTCGCTGTTCTTCTACGAGGCGCAGCAGTCCGGCAAGAAGCCGGCCTGGAACCGGGTCTCCTGGCGCGGGGACTCGGCGCTCACCGACGGCTCCGACGTCGGGGTGGACCTCACCGGCGGCTGGTACGACGCCGGCGACCACGTCAAGTTCGGCTTCCCGATGGCGTTCAGCGCCACCATGCTCGCCTGGGGCGCGGTCGAGTACCGCGACGGGTACGTCGCCTCCGGGCAGCTCACCCACCTGCTCAACAACCTGCGCTTCGTCAACGACTACTTCGTCAAGGCGCACCCCGCCCCGAACGTCCTCTACGGACAGGTCGGCAAGGGCGACGACGACCACAAGTGGTGGGGCCCGGCCGAGGTGATGCCGATGGCGCGTCCCGCGTACAAGATCGATTCAAGCTGTGGCGGCGCGGACCTGGCGGGGGAGACGGCGGCGGCGATGGCCGCGTCGTCGATGGTGTTCCGGCCCACCGACGCCACGTACGCCGACAAGCTGCTGACCCACGCCAAGCAGCTCTACACGTTCGCCGACACGGTGCGCAAGAGCTACCACGAGTGCATCACCGACGCGACGAGCTTCTACAAGTCGTGGAGCGGGTGGCAGGACGAGCTGGTCTGGGGCGCGATCTGGCTCTACCGCGCCACCGGCGACGCCGCCTACCTCACCAAGGCCGAGAGCGAGTACGACAAGCTCGGCACCGAGCCGCAGTCCACCACCCGGTCCTACAAGTGGACGATCGCCTGGGACAACAAGCAGTTCGGCGCGTACGTGCTGCTGGCCAACCTGACCGGCAAGCAGAAGTACGTCGACGACGCCAACCGGTGGCTCGACTACTGGACCGTGGGCGTCAACGGCGCGAAGGTGACCTACTCGCCGGGCGGGATGGCGGTGCTCGACTCGTGGGGCGCGCTGCGCTACGCGTCCAACACCGCGTTCGCCGCGCTGGTCTACAGCGACAAGACCACCGACGCCACCCGCAAGACCCGCTACCACGACTTCGCCGTCCGGCAGATCAACTACGCGCTCGGCGACAACCCGCGCAAGTCCAGCTACCAGATCGGCTTCGGGGCCAACGCGCCGAAGAACCCGCACCACCGCACGGCGCACGGCTCCTGGTGGGACAGCCAGACCGTGCCCACCGAGACCCGGCACGTGCTCTACGGCGCGCTCGTCGGCGGCCCGTCGGCGGCCAACGACGCCTACACCGACAGCCGGTCCGACTACGTGATGAACGAGGTCGCCACCGACTACAACGCCGGCTTCACCTCCGCCCTGGCCCGGCTCTCCGCCGAGTACGGCGGTACCCCGCTCGCCGGCTTCCCGGGCACCGAGACGCCGGACATCGACGAGCTCACCGTGGAGACCACGGTGATGCAGGCCGAGACCCGCGCCACCGGCCTCAAGGCCATCGTCTACAACAAGTCCGCGTTCCCGGCCCGCGCGCTGACCGACGGGAAGTTCCGCTACTACTTCCGTCCCGAGGGCAGCACCGCCGTCCAGGTCACCCCCGGCTACACCCAGGGCTGCCCGTCGCCGTCGGCGGCCAAGCAGCTCAGCGGCGACATCTGGTACGTCGAGGTCGACTGCACCGGTTACACCATCGCCCCCGCCGGGCAGTCGCAGCACCGGATGGAGGTGCAGTTCAAGATCGGCGTGCCGGAGGGCGGCACCTGGGACCCGACCAACGACCCGTCGTACCAGGCCACGGCCGGGCCGAACAAGAAGGTGCCGCTCTACTCCGGCGGTGTGCGCGTGTGGGGCGAGGAGCCGGGACCGGCCACCCCGGACACCGCCGCGCCGAGCGTGCCCGGCACGCCTGTCGCGTCCGCCGTCACGTCGAGCGGGCTCACGCTCACCTGGGCCGCCTCCACCGACACCGGCGGCAGCGGCCTGGCCGGGTACGAGGTGACCCGCACCTCGGCCGGCGCCGACCCGGTCGTCACCGCCTCGACGGGGACCACCCTGGCCGTGACCGGGCTGGCCCCGGAGCGGACGTACCAGTTCACCGTGCGGGCGCTCGACGGCGCGGGCAACCGCTCGGCGGCGTCGGCGGCGCTGACCGTCACCACGCCGGCCGGCCCGGCACCGGACACCACCCCGCCGACCGCACCCGGCACGCCCACCGCCTCCGCGGTCGGCGCGACCGGCCTGTCCCTGACCTGGGGCCCGGCCACCGACGCCGTCGGGGTCGTCAGCTACCGCGTCTACCGGGGCGGCAACGTCCTGGTCGGCTCCACCGCCGGCACCACGCTGGCGGTGACCGGGCTGACCGCCTCCACCACCTACACCTTCACGGTGGTCGCGGTGGACGCGGCCGGCAACGTCTCGCCCGCCTCGCCCGGCGTCACGGTGACCACCACGGCCCCGCCGGCCGGTGGCGGCTGCGCGGTGACCTGGACGGCGAACACCTGGGACACCGGGTTCACCGCGAACATCACTGTCACCAACACCGGCACCACGGCGATCAACGGCTGGACGCTGGCGTTCGCGTTCCCGAGCGCCGGGCAGAAGGTCGGGCAGGCGTGGTCGGCGAACGTGACCCAGACCGGCACCGCGGTGACCGCCTCGAACCTGTCCTACAACGGGACGATCGCGGCGGGGGCGGCGACGAGCTTCGGCTTCAACGGCACCCACACCGGCAGCACCGCGAAGCCGGTCGCCTTCACCCTGAACGGTTCCGCCTGCACCGTCTCCTGACCGCCGGGCGGGACGTGGCCGGCACCGCACCCGGTGACCGGCCACGTCCCGCCCGGCCAGAACTTTTCCGAAATGTTTCTGAAACACCATTGTCTGAACCGGCGAGTAATGGAAGCATCGACAGGGTTGAATATTTAGACGTGGACGCCCAGTCGTCGCGCCCTGACGGCCTGGGTGTTGGCCAGTAAGGAGGCCACGATGGCAACGAGCCCATCCCTCTATCGCGGCGGGAGTCGGCGACGGCGATCGCCCGCCGTCCGAGCGCTGCTCGCCGGTGCGCTCAGCGCCGTGACGGTGGCCGCCGTCGCGGTGGTGATGCCGGCGGCGAACGCCGCCGCGTCCACGCTCGGCGCGGCCGCGGCGCAGTCGGGTCGCTACTTCGGCACGGCTATCGCCGGGGGCCGGTTGAACGACTCCACGTACAGCACGATCGCGGGGCGTGAGTTCAACATGATCACGGCCGAGAACGAGATGAAGCCGGACGCGACGGAGCCCAGTCAGGGCCAGTTCAACTTCTCGGCCGGGGACCAGATCTACAACTGGGCGACCCAGCGTGGGCTGAAGGTCCGGGGGCACACCCTGGCCTGGCACGCTCAGCAGCCGTCGTGGATGGAGCGGATGAGCGGCAGCGCGCTGCGCTCCGCCATGATCAACCACATCAACGGTGTGATGGCCCACTACAAGGGCAAGCTCGCCGCGTGGGACGTGGTCAACGAGGCGTTCAACGAGGACGGCAGCCGCCGGCAGTCGAACCTCCAGGGCACCGGCAACGACTGGATCGAGGTGGCGTTCCGCACCGCCCGGGCGGCCGATCCGTCGGTGAAGCTGTGCTACAACGACTACAACATCGAGAACTGGAGCTACGGCAAGACGCAGGGTGTCTACCGGATGATCCAGGACTTCAAGTCCCGGGGTGTGCCGATCGACTGCGTCGGTTTGCAGACCCACTTCACCGGCGGCAGCTCGCTGCCGAGCAACTTCCAGACCACGTTGTCGAGCTTCGCGGCGCTGGGCGTGGACGTGGCGTTGACCGAGGTCGACGTCACCAACGCCTCGACCACCCAGTACGCCGGGCTCACCCAGGCGTGCCTGAACGTGCCCCGCTGCATCGGCATCACCGTCTGGGGCGTCCGCGACAGCGACTCCTGGCGCTCAGGCGAGAACCCGCTGCTGTTCGACGGCGGGGGCAACAAGAAGGCCGCGTACACCTCGGTCCTCAACGCCCTCAACGCGGCGCCCCCGACCTCCGGGCCGACCACGGGCCCGCCCACCACGCCCCCGCCCACCACGACCCCGCCGCCGAGCGGCGGCGCCGGCCGGATCGTCGGCGTGCAGTCGGGCCGGTGCATCGACGTGCCGAACTCCACCCAGACCAACGGCACCCGGGTGCAGCTCTACGACTGCCACGGCCAGACCAACCAGCAGTGGACGTACACCGCGAGCAAGCAGTTGATGGTCTACGGCACCAAGTGCCTGGACGCCAACGGCGCGGCCACCGCGAACGGCACCGGGATCATCATCTGGGACTGCAACAGCGGGCCGAACCAGCAGTGGAACGTCAACTCCAACGGCACCATCTCCGGCGTCCAGTCCGGCCGCTGCCTCGACGTGTGGGGCACCGGCAACGGCCAGCAGGTCCAGCTCTACGACTGCCACGGGCAGGCCAACCAGCAGTGGCGGACCGACTTCGGTGGTGGCACGCCGCCCACGTCGACCCCGCCGACCACCACGCCGCCGCCGACGGGCGGCTGCGCGCTCCCGTCGACCTATCGGTGGTCGTCGACCGGCGCGCTGACGAGCCCGAAGAACGGCTGGGTCTCGCTCAAGGACTTCACCAACGTCGTCTACAACGGCAAGCACCTGGTCTACGGCTCGTACGTCAACAGCAGCGGCCAGTACAGCTCGATGAACTTCAGCACGTTCACCAACTGGTCCGACATGGCCTCGGCCAGCCAGAACGGGATGAGCCAGGGCACCGTGGCGCCCACGCTGCTGTACTTCGCCCCGAAGAACATCTGGGTGCTGGCGTACCAGTGGGGACCGACCTCGTTCAGCTACAAGACGTCGAGCGACCCGACGAACGCCAACGGCTGGTCCTCCGCGCAGACGCTGTCCACCGCCACCCTCCCGGACGCCCCGTACGGCGTGATCGACCAGACCCTCATCGGCGACGACCAGAACATGTACCTGTTCTTCGCCGGGGACAACGGCAAGATCTACCGCCAGATCATGCCGCTCGGGAACTTCCCGGGCAGCTTCGGCTCCAGCTACACGACGATCATGACCGACTCGACGAACAACCTGTTCGAGGGCGTCGAGGTCTACAAGGTGGCCGGACAGAACCAGTACCTCATGATCGTCGAGGCGATCGGGAGCCAGGGGCAGCGCTACTTCCGGTCGTTCACGTCCAACAGCCTGAGCGGCTCGTGGACCCCGCAGGCCGCCAGCGAGAGCAACCCCTTCGCCGGCAAGGCCAACAGCGGCGCGACGTGGACCAACGACATCAGCCACGGTGACCTGGTCCGCACCAACCCCGACCAGACCAAGACCGTCGACGCCTGCAACCTGCAGTTGCTGTACCAGGGCAAGGACCCCAACGCGAACACCGACTACAACCTGCTGCCGTGGCGGCCGGGTGTGCTGACCCTCCAGCGCTAGGCAGCACCGCACTCGCGCAGAACCGCAGCGTGCCCGGCACCCCACGGTGCCGGGCACGCCTGTCGACGGACCCTGCCCGAGCCCGGCGGCGGGCGGCGGCCCGGCGGCAACCTGCTGCGGGCCGGCCGACTCAGCCGGACAGGTCCTCCGCGAGCAGGTCCATCAGCAGCGCGTCGTGCCAGCTCCCGTCCGCGCCACGCTCGTAGCGGCGCATGATGCCCACCGGACGGAACCCCACCTTGGCGTACGCCCGGATGGCCGCCGTGTTCGCCGCCGCCGGGTCGATGGTGAACCGGTGATGGCCGTACTCGTCGATCAGGTGCCGGGCCAGCGTGCGGATCGCGTCCCCGCCCAGCCCGACGCCGCGTACCGCCGGGTCGAGGAAGACGTCCAGGCTGGCGTGGCGGTAGTCCGGGTCGGTCTCGGCGTACCACTGGATGGCCCCGACGACCCGGCCGTCGTGCTCGACGGCGTACACCGTGAGGTCGTCGTCGCCGAGGTCGGCGCGGACGGCCTCGGTCAGGTCGTCGCCGCCGCGCCACCAGCGGCGCACCTCCGGCGTGGCCCGGATCGCCGCGAGGGCCGGCACGTCGTCGGCCGTCACCGGTCGCAGCGTGACCGCCCTGCCCCGCAGCACCCGCACCGGCCTCAGCCCCGCAGCTCGCCGTGCTCGACGCAGACCGCCGCCCAGCCCACCGGCAGCACCTGCACCTTCATCCGGCGTCGGCAGCGCGCGCAGAACCGGGGCGGCTCCAGCTCGCGCGCCGCCCGGCACGCCGCGTGGCCGCCGCCGTCGGCAGGTTCACCGCACCGGTCGCACCACGCCCCGGAAGCCGCCGAAGCCGCCAGAGCCCCCGAAGCGCCGGCCGCCGCCGGTGCCGCGGAGCCGCCGGAAGTCGCCGGCGTCCCCGAGGGAGCCGTCCCCGTCCCCGTCACAGCGTCGCGGAGAGCGCCTTGACCGGCATCTTCAACTCGGTCAGCAGCGCCAGGTCGTCGGTCGCCGGCCGGCCCAGCGTGGTCAGGTAGTTGCCGACGATGACCGCGTTGATGCCACCGAGCAGGCCGTCGCGGGTGCCCAGGTCGCCGAGGGTGATCTCCCGGCCCCCGGCGTACCGGAGGATGGTGCGCGGCATGGCCAGCCGGAACGCGGCGATGGCCCGCAGCGCGTCCTTGCCCTCGACCACCGGGCGGTCGCCCAGCGGGGTGCCCGGCCGGGGGTTGAGGAAGTTCAGCGGCACCTCGTGCGGGTCCAGCTCGGCCAGTTGCGCGGCGAACTCGGCCCGCTGCTCCACGGTCTCGCCGAGGCCGAGGATGCCGCCGCAGCAGACCTCCATGCCGGACTCGCGGACCATCCGCAGCGTCTCCCAGCGCTCCTCCCACGAGTGCGTGGTGACCACGTTGGGGAAGTAGGAGCGGCAGGTCTCCAGGTTGTGGTTGTAGCGGTGCACGCCCATGTCGACCAGCTCGTCGACCTGCTCCTGGCTGAGCATGCCGAGCGACGCGGCGACCTGGATGTCGACCTCGGCCCGGATCGCGGCGACGCCCTCGCGCATCTGCGTCATCAGCCGGGCGTCGGGGCCGCGCACGGCGGCCACGATGCAGAACTCGGTCGCCCCGGTCGCCGCCGTCTGCTTGGCCGCCTCGACCAGCGAGGGGATGTCCAGCCAGACCGAGCGGACCGGCGAGGCGAACAGCCCGGACTGCGAGCAGAAGTGGCAGTCCTCCGGGCAGCCGCCGGTCTTCAGCGACACGATGCCCTCGACCTCGACCTCGGGCCCGCACCAGCGCATCCGCACCTCGTGGGCCAGCTGGAGGGCGGCCGGGAGGTGCTCGTCGGGCAGGTTCAGCACCGCGAGAACTCCGGCCTGGTCGAGGCCGACGCCGTTCTCCAGCACCTGCTTGCGGGCCTGGTCGAGGATCTCTGGCATGGCTCGTACCCTACAAGGCGCCCGGCGCCGAAGAAACGCCCGAGCGCGCGGCCGGGCCACCCGCGCCCGGGCGCGGCCCGACCCCCGCGTCCGACCGGCGGCGGCGTCGCGCGCCGGCCCGCGCCACGCCGCGGCGCGGCCGACTGGTGGTAACTTCGCCCGGCGGAGACGGAGGGGGAGGGGAGCGTGGCGGTGGCGGACTGGCTGGCGGCGCTGCACCGCCGCGCCGAGCTGCGGGCGAAGGCGGGGCTGACCCGCCGGCTGCGCCCCCGCGCCGCGGGCGACGCCGTGGTCGACCTGGCCGGCAACGACTACCTCGGCCTGGCCGCCCACCCCGAGGTCACGGCCGCGGCCGGGCGGGCCCTCTCGGCGTACGGGCTGGGCGCGACGGGTTCCCGGCTGGTGCGCGGCTCCACCGACGCCCACCACGGGCTGGAGGCGGCCCTCGCCGACTGGCTCGGCGTCGACGGCAGCCTCGTCTTCTCCTCCGGCTACCTGGCCAACCTCGGCGCGGTCCGGGCGCTGACGCGGCCGCGTACGCTGCTCGTCTCCGACGCCCACAACCACGCCTCGCTGATCGACGGCTGCCGCATCTCCGGCGCGGAGACCGTGGTGACCCCGCACGCCGACCCGGCGGCGGTGGCCGCCGCGCTGGCCGCCGCGCCGGGCCGGCCGGCGGTGGTGGTCACCGAGTCGGTCTTCTCCGTCGACGGCGACCTCGCGCCGCTGGCCGAGCTGCACGCGGTCGCCCGCCGGCACGGCGCGCTGCTGCTCGTCGACGACGCGCACGCGCTCGGCGTGCTGGGGCCCGCCGGCGCGGGCGGGGTGGCCGCCGCCGGGCTGGCCGGCGAGCCGGACGTGGTGGTCACCGCCACCCTCTCCAAGGCGCTCGGGGGCGCGGGGGGCGTGGTCGCCGGCCCGGCCGAGTTCGTCCGGCACCTGGTCGAGACGGGCCGGACCTTCATCTTCGACACCGCCCTGCCGCCCGCCGTCGCCGCCGGGGTGCGTGCCGCGCTCGACCTGGCCCGCGCCGGCGACGACCTGCGCGCCGAGCTGGCCGGGCGGACCGCGCTGGCCGTCCGCCGACTGCGCGCCGCCGGGCTGGAGGTCTCCGCGCCCGACGCCGCCGTGGTCTCGGTGACCGCGCCGGGCCCCGAGGCGGCGACGGCCTGGGCCGCCGACTGCGCCGACCGGGGGGTGGCCGTGGGCTGCTTCCGGCCGCCGTCGACGCCGGACAGCCGGTCCCGGCTGCGGCTGACCGTCAACGCCGGGGTCGGCCGGGCGGACTTCGAGCGGGCCCTCGACGTGATCGTGGAATGGGCGCCGTGACCGGCGGCGCGCGCGGGTGGACGGGCGGAGGTGACGCCGTGGGCGCGGCGTGGACCGGGCCGGTGCTGATCACCGGCACCGACACGGGGGTCGGCAAGACGGTGGTGACCGCGGCGGTGACCGCCGCCGCCCAGGCGGCCGGGCTGCGGGTCGCCGTGGTCAAGCCCGGCCAGACCGGCACGGCCACCGGCGACCCGGGCGACGTCGACACGGTGACCCGGCTGGCCGCCCCGCTCACCGGCCGCACCCTGGCCAGCTATCCCGACCCGCTGGCCCCGCTGGCGGCGGCCCGGGTGGCCCAGCTGGAGCCGTTGGAGCTGTACGCCGCCGTCGACGCGATCCGCGAGGAGGCCGACAAGCACGACCTCGTGCTGGTCGAGGGGGCCGGCGGGCTGCTCGTGCCGATGGGGCTGCGCCCCTCCGGCGAGGCGTGGACGCTGGCCGACCTGGCGGTGTCGCTCGGCGCGCCCGCCGTGGTGGTGGCCCGCGCCGGCCTGGGCACTCTCAACCACACCGCGCTCACCCTGGAGGCCCTCGACCGGCGCGCCGTGCCGGCCGGCGTGGTGATCGGCGCGTGGCCGGTGGAGCCGGAGCTGGTGCACTGGGCCAACCTGACCGAGCTGGTGCCGCACCTGATCGGCGCGCTGCCGGCGGGCGCCGGGGCGATGGACCCGGGGGTGTTCCGCCGGTCCGCGTCGGGCTGGCTCACCCCCGCCCTCTACGGGGTGCTCGACGACTGGCGATCCTGGGCCGAGGACGCCGGCTGACCGCCCTTCCTTACCGGGCGACCACGAAGGCGTCGGGCATCCGGAAGGTGAGGTTGTCCGGGCACCACGGCGGCCGGAGCACGCGTACGCCGTCGAGCAGCGGCGCGGCCTCGGCGACGACCACGGCGGCCTCCAGCCGGGCGAGCTGCGCGCCGACACAGCGGTGCGCGCCCGCCCCGAACGCGAGGTGCCGGCGTGAGCCGGGCTGCCCGGGGCGGAACTCGTCGGGGGCGGCCACGACCTGCGGGTCGCGGCCGGCGCGGGCCAGCCACAGCACGACGCTGGCGCCCGCCGCGACGGGCGTGCCGCCGAGCGTGGTGTCGGCGGCGGCGACGCGCCGCCAGGTGACGATCGGCGGTTCCAGCCGCAGCCCCTCCTCGACCACGTCGGCGACGTCGATCGTGCCGGCGCGCAGCCCGGCGCGTACGGCTGGCTCGGCGGTGAGCCGGTGCAGCAGCAGGGTGAGGAACTGCGAGGTGGTCTCCTGGCCGGCGACGAGCAGGAAGAACAGCGCGCCGACGACCACGTCGGGGGAGTGCCCGGCGGCGCGCAGCCGGGCCGCGAGCCCGCCGCCGGTGGCGGCGAACGCCCGCAGCACCCGGTGGAACCGGCCCACCTCGGCGGCGAGGGCGGCCTGCCGGTTGGCGTCGACCGGGGCCCAGAACAGCTCCAGGGCCGCGCGGGCGAACTCCTTCACCGCGCCGACCGGCGCGTCGGGCAGCTCGACGAGCCGGGCCAGCACGAGCAGCGGCAGGTCCGCGGCCAGGCCGGCGTACAGATCGACGGGTACGCCCGCGTCCAGCTGCGCCCGCAGCCGGGCGACCCGGTCGCGGACGAGGTCGGTGAGCCAGGGCCGCTGGGCGGCGACCCGGGTCGGGTGCAGGGCATCGGCGACGATGCCCCGGATCTGCGGGTGGCTGGCCCCGCCGTTGTTGGCCAGGGTCGGCGGCAGCCGGAACCGGTGCCCGGCGAGCACCCGCAGGGCGGCCACCGGGATCGGGGTGACCGCGTCGAGGGCGTTGTCGGGCCGGAAGGTCACCGGGTCGGCGAGCACCCGCCGCACCAGCGCGTGCCGGGTCACCACCAGGTGCGCCGCGCCCACGTGGTCGGTCACGGTCGCGATGTCGGGCCACGGCCCGTCGACGGCATCGCCCCAACCCCGGAACAGCACCGGGTCAACCTAGCGGGCGGCCCCGGGCGGCGCGGGGTCCAGTTCCCACACGGTGGTGTGCTTCACCCGGACGCTCTCCAGGGCCTCGGGCACCGGCACGTCGTAGGCGGCCAGCTCGCGGAACCGCTCGCGGGGCAGGAACGCCCGGCCCGGGTCGCCGACCAGCACCCGCGCGCCGGAGCGGGCGGCCCGCAGCAGGAAGCGCAGCATCCGCCGGGCCATCGCCTCGCTGTAGAAGACGTCCCCGGCGAGCACCACCTCGGCGTCGCCGGCGTCGCCGTCGAGGACGTCGCCGAGCGCGGCGTCGACGCGTACCCCGTTGGCCTCGGCGTTGAGCGCGACGGCGGCCACGGCCCGCTCGTCGATCTCGGCGGCCCGCACGGCCGCCGCGCCCGCGCGGGCGGCGGCGACGGCGACCAGGCCGGAGCCGGAGGCGAGGTCGAGCACCCGGCGGCCGGCGACGACCTCGGGGTGGTCGGTGACGTAGCGGGCGAGCGCCTGCCCGCCGGCCCAGGCGAACGCCCAGAACGGCGGCGGCTGGGAGCTGCGGAACTCGCCCTCGGTGAGCTCCCACAGCCCGATCGGCTCGTCGGCCTGGTGCAGCCGGACCTCGGGGACGAAGGCCACCGGGGCGAGCCGCGCGTGCAGCCTCACGAAGGCCGCGGAGAGATCGGACACGCCACCGATTGTCCCTGCCCCGCGATCCCGGGCGTGTCGCGGGTGGGCGGTCACCGGTTCACCACCGTCGGTGAGATGACCCCCCGGGGTTCGCGGTCCGTGCGAACACGCCCGTCTACCCGGTTGTCCGGTTCGCCCATAGCGTTGCCGGATGGATGGATCCGACGGGAGGCGAGGGCGGTGGTGACGGTGGTGCGGTACGCGCTAAGGGTCGGGGTGGTGCTGGCCTGCCTGTCCGGAGCGGGGGTCGGCGTCGCCGCGCCGGCTCGGGCGGCGGCGGCCGGGTTCGCCACCGAGTTGAGCGGCCTGCCGACGGAGTTCACGGCGGGCGACGGGGTGCAGACGGTCTCGGCGGTGGTGTCGCGCCGCGACGGCGGCTGCGTGAAGGTCCGCTGGTCGATGGTGCTCACCGTGCAGGGGCTGCGGCTGGACCAGGTGAAGATGGACCGGATCGAGGAGACCGGGCTGTTTCCCCTGGAGATCCGCACGCAGGGCAGCACGGCCCGGCTGACCGACCGGCAGCTCGACCCGGGCACGCTCTGCCCAGGCCGCACGGTGACCGCCCGCTACCGGGTGGCCTTCGCCGAGGACGTCACCCGGGGGCGGGTGACGCTGGCCGCCGAGGCGTACGACGCGCAGTCGCGGCTGCTGGCCCGGCAGGCGGCGACCCGGGAGGTGATCGGGACGGAGGCCGAGGCGCCCCCGACCGCCGCGGCACCGACGGTTGAGCCGTCGGCGGACCCGACGGACGAGCCGCTGGAGCCGGCCGGGGTGGACGAGGAGGTCGAGCCGAGCGAGGAGGTGGTGGCCGAGGTGCCGCCGGCCGCGTCGGGCGGGCGTCCGGTGTCGTCGTCGGGCGGCTTCGGGGTGGTGCAGGCGGCGTTCCTGCTCGGCGCGCTGCTGTTGTCGCTCGGGGTGGGGCTGCTGCTGCGGCTGCGGCACCTCACGAAGGCGGCCGACGAGGGCGAGCCGGCCGTGGGGCTGGACTTCGAGCGGGCCGCCCCGCCGCAGCGGGGGTGGGGGCTGCTCCGCCGCTGACGCCGCACCGCCGCTGCGCTTTACAAAACTCCATCTCTTGTAAAACGCCGTGACGCGTGCCACAGTCAGGGCGTACCCGGGAGATCGGAGACCGGCGATGACCGCTGACGCGCCCGCGACCGCCCCGCCCGCCGCCTGGCGCGACCCGCGCCGGGCGCTCTGGCCGCTCGCCCTGCTGGTGCCGGCGCTGCCCTTCGCCTCCTGGCTGGCCTGGCGGGGCGGCGCCGGCTCGTGGGCGTGGTGGCTCGCCCCGGCGGTGGTCTTCGGGGTGATCCCGGTGGTCGACCTGCTCGTCGGCGACGACCGGCGCAACCCACCGGAGGAGGCGGTGCCGCGCCTGGCCCGCGACGGCTACTACCGCTGGCTGACCTACCTCTACCTGCCCGCCCAGTACGCCGGCCTGGTGCTCGGCTGCGCCGTGTGGGCCTCGGGCGGGCTGCGCCCGCTCGGCGCGGCCGGGCTGGTCGCCACGCTCGCCGTGGTCGACGGCATCGCCATCAACACGGCACACGAGCTGGGACACAAGCGGGAGCGGCTGGAACGCTGGCTGTCGAAGGTGGCCCTCGCCCCGACCGGTTACGGGCACTTCCACGTCGAGCACAACCGGGGCCACCACGTCCGGGTCGCCACCCCGGCCGACCCGGCCAGCTCCCGGCTCGGGGAGAGCTTCTACGCCTTCTGGCCGCGCACCGTCGTCGGCAGCCTGCGCTCGGCGTGGCGGCTGGAGGCCGGCCGGTTCCGCGTCCGGGGGCGCAGCCCGTGGACGTTCCGCAACGAGATCCTCACCGCCTGGGCGATGACGGTGGCGCTGTTCGCCGCCCTGGCCGTCGCGTACGGGCCGGGGGTGCTGCCGTTCCTGCTGCTCCAGGCCGTGTTCGGCTTCTCCCTGCTGGAGGTGGTCAACTACCTGGAGCACTACGGCCTGGCGCGGCGGCGCACCCCCGCCGGCCGGTACGAGAAGGTGGACGCCCGGCACAGCTGGAACAGCGACCGGACGGTCACCAACGTCTTCCTGTTCCAGCTCCAGCGGCACAGCGACCACCACGCCAACCCCCTGCGCCGCTATCAGACGCTGCGCAGCTTCGACTGCTCACCGCAACTGCCCGCCGGGTACGCCACGATGGTCGTGGCGGCCCTCGTGCCGCCCGTGTGGCGGCGGGTGATGGACCACCGGGTGCTCGCCCACTACGGCGGCGACCTGGAGGCGGCGAACGTCCACCCGCCGGCGCGGGCCCGGCTGCGCCGACTGGCCGGCTGACGGGGCCGGGCCGCTGGGGCGGGGCTGGCGGGCCGTGGGAAGAGCGGTCAGCTCACCGCGTCGGGCTGTGGCTCGGGCTGTGCGGCGCGGCGCGAGCGGTCCTGTGCCGGGGCGGACCAGTCGAGTTGGGCCGGCTCCAGGCCGAGCTCGCGGGCGGCGGTCAGGCGGATCCACTCGGCGAACTGGCGGCGCGAGATCACCCGTTCGTGCACGGCGAACTGCACGGCGAGGCCGTCCATCATGGCGTTGATCCGCCACGCCGCCCCCGCCGGGTCGGCGCACTCGAAGACCCCCTCGCGGACCCCGTCGGCGATCACCGCGGCGAGATCCTCCCGCCAGCGCAGGTCGAGCCGGCGGGAGACCTTCTCCAGCTCCGGGACGCGCAGCGACTCCGACCATCCGTCGATCCACATGGACCACGAGGTCGGCCGGCCGGTCGGCGCGTAGAGCTTGAGCATCCGGCGGAGCTTGACCAGGGGCGAGGCGGCGGACCGGACCACGGCGTCGAGCCGGGCGAGGTCCTGCTCCACCGCGTAGGCGAAGGCCTGGGAGAGGAGTCGCTCCTTGGTGGCGAAGTGGTAGAAGACCAGCGCCTGGCTGACCCCCGCGGCCTGCGCCACGTCGGCCGTGCGGGTGTTTGCCAAGCCCCGTTCCGCGATCACGTCACAGGCCGTGCGCAAGAGGGCATCCAGGCGGATCTCGGCGGCACGTCTCGTCACGTCGCTACCGTAACCTATCCGTTCGTGCACAAACAGTTACCGCTCCGGCGGATTCGGCCCCCCAGAGTCGGAAGTAAGACAATTTCCCCGTCATTGTCGGCCATGTCCCCCGTGTGGTGGGCAGTCCTGTCCAGTCTCCTAGGATGCCTACGCGGTGTGCCGGGGCCTGCGTCAGGGGGCGGATGGGGGCGCCGCGCGCCGGGGTCGCGCGGGCGTGGCGCCACGGAGCCCGGTCGGGGCCGGGGTCGGGCTGGGTTGGAGTCGGGCGGGGATGGGTCGGGGCCGCGCCGCCATGCCGGCGACATGGTGGTGTCGCGGGGTGGGGAAGGCCCCATGCCGGCGACGCGGTGCGGCGGGGCGGGGCAGGGCGGGCGGGGGCTGCGGCCTCGGCGGACGCGCCGGGCGGACCCCCGATTTGGCAACCGCTCGCGGGCTCGGCTAAAGTTCTCATCCGTCACCGGGAAACGCCGGGGGCGTGCGGACGTAGCGCAGCTGGTAGCGCATCACCTTGCCAAGGTGAGGGTCGCGGGTTCGAATCCCGTCGTCCGCTCGGATCTGCCGCCACGCATGTCGGGGGCAACCTCGGTGGAGTGGCCGAGAGGCGAGGCAACGGCCTGCAAAGCCGTGTACACGGGTTCAAATCCCGTCTCCACCTCGGCAGTTGACGAGGGCGATTGGCGCAGTGGGAGCGCGCTTCCTTGACACGGAAGAGGTCACTGGTTCAAACCCAGTATCGCCCACCACGGGTAACGGCCCGGCACCGCACAGGTGCCGGGCCGTTTCGCCATCGAGTCCGCCGCCCGGTTCGCCGTGCGGCAGCGTGCGCGGCCGAGGGGACGAGATCTCGGCGGGGTCGCCTACAGCGGCGGCGCGACGTCCCGACGCTCCTCGACGCGGCGGTACTCGACCGGCTCGGTGGTGGTGACCACCTCGCGACGGCGGCCCCACACCAGCGTGGTCATGACGAGGCCGAGCGCGCCGGCGGCCATCAGGATCCAGCCGACGACGTCCAGGTCGACGCCGCCGACGGTGGCGTCCATGGCGAACGTGAGGATCGCGCCGACCGCGATCAGGAAGATGCTCGTACCGATACCCACGACAGCCTCCTTCGGGGGATGCAGTGTGCTGTCGAGGTGGACAAGTACCCCGCCGGTGAACTGCGTAATCGGCGGCCCCCGCCGCGTACGCGAGGGGAGTTTGTTCGCGATCTTGCCGTCGGGTACAGTTCACCCCGTCGCCGGCGAACGCCTGCGGCACGCGGACGTAGCGCAGCTGGTAGCGCATCACCTTGCCAAGGTGAGGGTCGCGGGTTCGAATCCCGTCGTCCGCTCGCGATCCGCCCTCCGGGGCCGACCGCAACCGGGCCGGCATCTGCCGCGGGCCGGTGAGCGCGGGCGATTGGCGCAGTGGGAGCGCGCTTCCTTGACACGGAAGAGGTCACTGGTTCAAACCCAGTATCGCCCACCATCCACGTGTGCTGCGCAGTTGGTCCGTTGCCGGATGCCCGGCAACGGACCTTGGTGTTTTCTTGCTCCTCACGTCGCGGGCGGATGGGAGCACATGATCGTTCAGCTTCCCGCGGGGACCGGTCTGCGGTGTGGGTGGGGGCCGGGCGCCGGGGTCGCCAACCGTCCATGCATCGAACAAGCATCGACGCTGCTCAATGGACAGGCCGCTGACCTGCGGAAATTGTCGCCCCGTGGTTCGTGGGATTGGCATGGACCGTATTGTCGCAGAGAAATCCCATGCACGGACGTCAATAGATATCTCTTGCCATTCGCTCTACACCGGTGTAGGAAATGAAGTGCCGCTGGTGTGGATGTGGCCGTCGTGGCTGTCGGGAGCGTCTCGATAGTCGATCTCGATGGTGAGGCGCGTGCCTTCGCTGCGGCAGGCCTTGACGCTCTGAGAGGAGCAGCAACGCGATGTCACACAGCAGTGGCCCCCGAATGACCAGCCTTGTCGCAGCCGCCGCTTTGGTGGCGTCGGCAATCGCGGCCGCCCCGGCGGCTGCCGCGACCGACACATGGCATTCGCACGACGACGTCTACCACTACTTCAAGGTGCCGCAGTCGCAGGTCGGCAGCATCGTCGGCGGCACACCGGCGACGCTCGAACTGGAGGCGAACATCGGCCCGAGCGGCACCTGGTCGGCGCTCGCGCTCGACCCGAGTGGCTCGGACTACGCCGCGAACGTCGGTCCGCTGGAGCCCGGGCTGTACCACTACCAGTACACCGCGACCATGCCGGACAGGTCGAAGGTGTCCTTCCGTCAGCCTGGCAGCCCGGTGGCGGTGACGTCGAAGCCGAACTGGAACACCTTCTTCGTGCCGGGTGAGTCGGTCGAGTGGATGGACGACGTCGCCGCGGGCGGGACGGTGGAGGAACTGCCCTACCCGGGCGCGACGGCGGCGCAGCACCGCACCGCCCTGGTGTGGACGCCACCCGGCTACGACGCCGCCCGGGCCGAGGCGTACCCGGTCCTGTACCTGCTGAGCGGCGAGGGCCAGACCGCTCGTGAGTGGCTGGAACTCGGCCGGGCGAAGCAGATCCTCGACAACCTGGTCGCCGGCAGGGACGCCAAGCCGATGGTGGTCGTGATGGCCGACGCCGGTTCCGCCGACCCCCGCGCCGAGCTGCTCGACGCGATCGTCCCCGCCGCGCGGGCCGGCTACCACGTCTCGTCTCGGCCCCAGGGCCAGGCGCTGGCCGGGGTCGCCACGGGTGCCGAGCAGGCGATGAGCATCCTCCGCAGCGATCCCGGCGCATTCGCCTACGTCGGCTCCTTCTCCGGCTCCGTCGACGGCGCGATCACCAGGGCGGAGGCCAGAGCGATCAACGAGGGCACCGAGCTGCTCCGGGTGTACGTCGGCGACACGCTCGACCCGTCCTACAACGACAACTACGACCTGCTGGTGGACCTGAAGAGGTCCGGAGTGAAGTTCGAGTTCGACGGCGTCAACCCCGACGACGGCGCCACCTGGGACGCGTGGCGGGAGAACCTGCGAGACTTCGCCGCTCGGCTCTTCGGGCAGAAGGTCGTCTCCCACGGCGTCAGCAAGGGACACCGTGCGCTGACCCGGCCGTACGCGCCCCCTCCGGCCGGGTCGATCACGACCCCGCACATCGACCCGCACGGCATCGTCACGTTCGAGACCGGCACCCAGTGGGCCGGCGCCAGGGACGTCACGATCTGGGGCAACTGGGCCCCGAACGGCCAGTGGTTCCGGATCCCGATGGACAGGCAGCCCGACGGCCGCTGGCGCAGCACGATCGGGCCGCTCGACGGCTACTACTACTACCGGTACGTGGTCGACGGCGTCGACAAGAAGGACCCCGCCGACACCGTCAACACCCATGTGATGGAGTCGCAGCTCTTCGTGCCGGGCAGGTCCGACGCGATGCTGGCCGACGTCCCCGAAGGCAGGGGCGGCACGGTCTCGCTGATGACCTACGACGGCGGCCAGGGCGCGGAGCGCTACGCGTACGTCTGGACGCCGCCCGGCTACGATGCCGACCGCGCGGCGGCCTACCCGGTGCTGTACCTGTATCACGGCGGGGGCCAGAACTACGGCAGCTGGATCGAGACCGGGCGTGCCAGGCAGATCCTCGACAACAATTACCTCAACGGGACGATGACGCCGATGGTCGTGGTCATGCCCGACCAGAATGGCGTCGACTTCTGGACCGACCTCAGCCAGCACGTGATGCCGACCGCGGCGGAGAAGTACAACATCTCGACTGATTCGGATGAGCAGGCGCTCGCCGGTCTGTCGTGGGGGGCCATGAACACCCTCGGCACGTGGCTCAACCACCCGGGCGAGTTCGCCTACATCGGCGCCTTCTCCGGGGGCCTGCTCTCCTACCCCACCGTCGACGCCCGGGCGGTCAACGAAAGCACCAAGCTGGCAAGGCTGTACTCCGGCGACGTCGACTTCACGTACTCGTTCACGCAGGAGGCGATGAAGTGGCTGACCGCCCAGGGCATCGAATACGAGTACGCCGGCACCTGGGTCGGGCCGCATGGCTTCGACACCTGGATGGCGAATCTGATCGACTTCGTGCCGCGGCTCTTCGCGCCTGAGCTCAGGTTCGGCGGGGTGCGGCCACCGCTGGCCGGCGACGGCTCCGACGTCGTCGAGGCCGGACGCGCCGTGCCGGTCAAGTTCACCCTGACCGACGCGGCCGGCGAGGCGGTCACCGACGCGGAGCCGCGCATCTACCTCGTGAAGAAGACCGACGGCGTGGCCGGCCACCGGGTTCCGGCGACACCTGTCCGGGAGAGGGCGGACAACACCGCACGCTACAGCGCCGCGAGAGACCAGTACGTCTTCGACTGGGACACCACCGGGCTCGCCCGGGGCGCCTACGAGCTGCAGATCGACCTGGTCCGCGGCTCCGTGCACACCATCGCCCTGACCGTCGGCTGACCTCGCGTCACGCGGCCGGCCCGCCCCGGACCGGGCGGGTCGGTCGCTGCGTCCGGGGCCGTGAAGGGGGCAGACGGCCGACGATTCGAGGAGCGGCGGGAGGGGCTGTGGCACGCAAGACCAACGGGTCGGCGACGATGCGCGACGTCGCCCGGCTCGCCGGTGTGTCGATCAAGACGGTGTCCAACATCCTCAACGGCTATCAGTACGTGCGCCCGGAGACCCGCGAGCGGGTGGACGACGCGATCCGTGAGCTGGGCTACCACGTGAACGTGTCGGCGCGGAACCTGAGCCGAGGCCGGACGGGGGCGATCGCTCTGGTGCTGCCGGCGCTGCGCGGTGTCTACTTCGCCGAACTCGCGGACGCCGTCATGCGAGAGGCGTCCAGGCGGGGCCTGACCGTCTTCATCGAGCAGACCAACGCCGAGCGCGACCGCGAGTTGCGGGTCCTGGACGGCAGCTACCGGTCACGCTTCGACGGCGTGCTCTACTCCCCGCTCGCGCTGGGCCAGCACGACCTCCCGCTGTTCGACGTCGACTTCCCCCTCGTGCTCCTGGGGGAGCGGGTGTTCGATGGCGGCGTCGACCACGTCACGATGAGCAACGTCGAGGGAGCGCGTGCGGCGACCGAGCACGTCCTGGACCGCGGGGCGACCACGGTGGTTCCCCTGGGAGTCAAGGACGACCCGTCGCCGAGCAGCGGGACGCTGCGGTTCCAGGGCTTCCGGGACGCCCTCCGGTCGCGGGGGTTGGACGTCGACCCCCGCGCGGTCATCGGTGTGGCCGACTACTTCCACGCCACCGGAGCCGCGACGATCGCTCGTATCCTGGACAGCGGCGTCGAACCCGACGCGGTCGTGGCGTTCACCGACACACTCGCGCTGGGCGCGCTCGCCGCCCTTCAGGACCGCGGTCTACGGGTTCCCGAGGACGTCCTGTTGATCGGCTTCGACAACATCGACGAGGCGAACTACTCCCGTCCTCCGCTGAGCACCATCGATCCCGGACGCGACGCGATCGCACGCCGGGCGGTCGCGCTGTTAGAGGAGCGGATCCAGCTCCAGTTCGACGGCGTGCCGCGAGAGGAGCGGCCGGCGCCCCGGCGGATAGTCGTCGACTTCGCACTGATTCAGAGGCAGTCGACGCTGCGCTGAGGCCGTCCCGCCACGCTCCCTGCCGTGACGGTATGGGGCATCGACCCTGCGAAGTCATCGATAGATGCGATTTTTCGACATGAAGGGGAGGGGACCCTCGATGGTGAAGACCAGTTTCGCGCCCTCGCGTGCAAGGGTGCGCGGCAGAGGCGTCAGGAGTCCAGGACGCAGGTCCCTGGCGTTCGGGCTGGCGTGTGCGGTGGCGGCGAGCGGGCTCGCCGCGGTCACGCGGCCGGCTCCGGCCTCGGCCGAGGACACGCCGGCGTACCGGAACACCTCGCTGCCGTTCAGTGTCCGTGCGGCGGACCTGGTGTCGCGCATGACGCTGGAGGAGAAGTACGACCAGCTCATAGCGATGCAGCCGCATGCGACCTGGCGTCCGAAGCCGAAGGCGATCGACCGGCTCGGCGTGAAGTCGTACGGATACTGGGCAGAGGCGAACCACGGGATCTACTTCCCGACCGTCCCCGGCAACAGCAACTACACGCAGTACCCCCAGAGCACCTCGATCGCATCGACGTGGAATCCGGGCATCACCCGGGAGATCGCCGGCGGCATCGCCGACGAGGCCCGCGTGACCTACAACACGTCCTGCCCGCCGGGCGTGCCGGACCCCGACCCCGCCGGTGGCGCCTGTCACGGCCTCACCTACTGGTCGCCGAACCAGAACCTCAACCGCGACCCCCGGTGGGGACGGGCGGACGAGTCCTACACCGAGGATCCCTTCCTGGCGGGCCAGGTGGCCGGCGCCTTCGTGACCGGTCTACAGGGCGACACCGCGTCACGTCCCGACACGGTTCCCACCGGGGCGGCCGACTACATCCAGGCGGTCGCCACGCCCAAGCACTACCTGGCGAACAACTCCGAGGCGAACCGCGACTTCGGCACGTCGAACATCACCGAGCGTGCGATGCACGAGTATTTCCTGCCGCCCTTCGCGGCCTCGGCCGGCGAGGCGGGCGCGCGGTCGCTGATGGCCGCCTACAACGCCTTCTCCGTGGTGGAGGACTACACCACGGACTACCCGTCCGCATCGAGCTATCCCACCCTGTGGAGCCCCCGCGACGACGTCACACCCGGCGGCACGCCCGGGACGCCGGCCGCGGCGAGCCGGTACGCCATCGAGACCATGCTGCGCAGGTCGTACGGCTTCGACGGTTTCGTGGTCTCCGACTGCGATGCGATCACCCGCGTGCACGGAACCGGGACGTCAGGACACTCGTGGCACCCCGTCCAACTCGGCGGGCAGACGCAGATCAGCAAGACCCTCGGCAACGCCTGGGCGCTCAAGGCCGGCACCGATCTCGACTGCTCGGGCGGCGACTACCCGACGGCGAGCGGACTCCCGGCAGCTCAGAGCCAGGGCTTCGTCAGCGAGGCCGACGTCGACATCGCGCTCGTGCGCGCCTTCACCGCGCGGTTCCAGCTGGGCGAGTTCGATCCCGTCGCCTCGGTCCCGTGGAACAGCGATTCCTACTCGCTGTCGGAGGCCGGCGACCCCGATGTGAAGCTGGCCTCGCCGGCGCACCGTGCGGTCGCGCACGAGTCCGCCCTCGAGGCGCCCGTGCTGCTCAAGAACGCCGGCGGGGCGCTCCCGTTCGCGGGCGCGGCGTCCGGCAAGACGGTCGCCCTCGGGCACGTGGACACCCTCAACAACTTCCAGTCGGGCTCCTACTCCGGGCCCACGGCGGTCGACACCACCTTCGCCCAGGCGTTGGCCGAGCGGACGGGGTCGGCTCCCTCGGCCGTGACCGCGGGCTCCACCACGCCGTTCCTGTCCAGCCACCTTGCGGTGTTCCCCGACGTCCTCGACGCCGACGGCACCGCGATCACCACCTCCGTGTGCGCCAGCAGCCCCTGCGATCCCGTAGCGGACGCGGCGACCGCCGAATACCAGATCTCCCAGGCCGACAACGTCGTGGTCGTCGTCGGTCACCGGAACAACGACGGCGGAGAGGGCACGGACCGCTCGACGGTCGTCCTGCCGCGCATGCAGGCCGAGCTGATCCGGGACTCGATCGCCCCGCTCGCACAGAAGTACGGCAAGAAGATCGCGGTGTGGATCCAGGCCAAGACCATGGTCGACGTCAGCGCGTTCAAGGACCTGCCGAGCGTGGGGGCGATCGTCTGGTCGTCCTTCAACGGCATGTACCAGGGCAGGGCGATGGCCGAGTTGCTGTTCAACGACGCGGTGGCGCTGGAGGACGGGCGTACCGCGGTGGCCAACTTCTCCGGCAAGCTGCCGCTGACCTGGTACTCCGACGTCGACGCGCAACTCGGGCCGGCGGCCGCTCCGGACCGCGCGGTCGAGGACTACCGGATGACCAGGGCGGAAGGCGCCAGGTGCGGCCGGACCTACCTCTACTACCAGGTCGGTCCTGGTTGCGCGGCTCCCCACTACGTGTTCGGTCAGGGCCTGTCCTACTCGCCCTTCGGCTACGGCACCCCGAGGCTGTCGTCCTCGCGGATCACTCCCGACGAGTCGGTGACGGTCTCGGTGCCCGTGTCGAACCGGGCCGCCGATCGCCCGGGCAAGGCTGTCGTGGAGGTCTACGCCAGGGCCCCGCAGGGCGCCGACGGTAGCCAGCGCCCACTCAAGCAGCTGAAGGGTTTCGTCAAGAGCGACCTGATCGCTGCGAGGACCACGACGGTGAAGGTCACCATCGACGCCGGTGACCTGTGGTTCTGGGACGACGTGCAGCACAGGAAGGTGTTTCCCACGGGCGACTGGACCATCCTGGCCGGGCCGAGCTCGGCCGACGCCGACCTGAAGTCGGTGAAGCTGCGGGTGACCGGACGCCGGACGCCCGGCGTCGAGGTGGTCTCGGCCCAACCGGACGCCACCGAGTTGAGCCTGGACACCCCCGACAACCGGATCAACGCGCGACTGTCGGTCACCAGGCACGACATGACGTTCTGGGACCTGTCCGACCGGGCGCTCAAGGTGACGTACGCCTCCTCCGACCCGTCGGTCGCGGCGGTCGACGCCCGCGGCTCGGTCAGGCCGGTGTCCACCGGCGCCGCCCTGATCACGGCCAGGGCCACCGCCGACGGGGAGAGCAGGTCGACCACGTTCCCGGTCGTGGTGACCTCCGGCGCACCGGACGCCACCGGCTCGGCGTTCCCGAACGCCTACCTGTCGCGGGTCGACTTCGGCGACCGGGCGGTCAGGCTCGACCAGGCGTCCTCGGGGGCGCAGCTGTCCGCGCGGGTGTTCCCGGCGGACCCGACGGCGACGTACAGCTACCAGATCGCCCCGATGGACACCAACACCGCCGGTGCGAGCGTCACCCCGGCGGGAGTCCTGACCGCGGCGAGGACCGGGCACGTGCGGGTGACCGTCACGGCAACCGGTGCCGGCGTGCAGACGTCGGAGTCCGCCCTGATGACGATCACACCCGGGCGCCGGTGGGACACCACCGGGGTGGCCCCGGCCCCTACGAGTTGGAGATCGACCCGGGCGACGGCTCCGTTCACGCCGTCGCCCTGACCGTCGACCGACCTCGCGTCACGCGGCCGGCCCGCCCGATCCGGGGCGGGCCGGCCGGGTCCGGCGACGGTGTCGGGCCGCCCTCGTAGACTCGCCGGATGACTTCCCCCAGCGACACGCTCGCCGAGACTCCGCTGGGCGTGCTCCGGCGGGTCTTCGGCTACGACGCCTTCCGGGGCGAGCAGCAGGAGATCATCGACCACGTGGTCGGCGGCGGCGACGCCCTGGTCCTCATGCCCACCGGCGGCGGCAAGTCGCTGTGTTACCAGATCCCCGCGCTGGTGCGCGACGGCGTCGCGGTGGTCGTCTCCCCGCTGATCGCCCTCATGCAGGACCAGGTGGACGCGCTCACCGCCGTCGGGGCGCGCGCCGGCTTCCTCAACTCCACCCTCGACCCCGACGCCCGCCGTCTCGTCGAGGCGCAGTTCGTCGCCGGGGAGCTGGACCTGCTCTACCTCGCCCCCGAGGCGCTGGGCAGCGGGGGCACGCTGCGACTGCTCGACCGGGGCCGCATCGCGCTGTTCGCCATCGACGAGGCGCACTGCGTGGCGCAGTGGGGCCACGACTTCCGCCCCGACTATCTCGCGTTGTCGATGCTGCACGAGCGCTGGCCCGACGTGCCGCGCATCGCGCTGACCGCCACCGCCACCTCCGAGACCGCGAAGGAGATCGCCACCCGGCTCGACCTCACCGGGGCGCGGCACTTCGTGGCCAGCTTCGACCGGCCCAACATCCAGTACCGGATCGTGGCCAAGCGGGAGCCCCGCAAGCAACTGCTCGACCTGATCCGCGCCGAGCACCCGGGCGACGCCGGGATCGTCTACTGCCTGTCCCGCGCCTCGGTCGACAAGACCGCCGAGTTCCTCGTCGCCAACGGCGTCGCCGCGCTGCCCTACCACGCGGGGCTCGACGCGGCGACCCGCGCCGACCACCAGAAGCGGTTCCTGCGCGACGACGGCCTGGTCATGGTCGCCACCATCGCCTTCGGCATGGGCATCGACAAGCCCGACGTGCGGTTCGTCGCCCACCTCGACCTGCCGCGCTCCGTGGAGGGCTACTACCAGGAGACCGGCCGCGCCGGCCGCGACGGCCTGCCGTCGACGGCCTGGCTGGCGTACGGGTTGCAGGACGTGGTGCAGCAGCGCAAGATGATCGACTCCTCGGAGGGCGACGCGGCGCACCGGCGGGTGCTCGCCGCCCACCTCGACGCCATGCTCGCCCTCTGCGAGACCGTCGAGTGCCGCCGGGTGCGGCTGCTCAGCTACTTCGGGCAGGCGAGCGGGCCGTGCGGCAACTGCGACACCTGCCTGGAGCCGCCCGAGTCGTGGGACGGCACGATCGCCGCCCAGAAGCTGCTGTCGACGGTGCTGCGGCTGCACCGCGAACGCAACCAGAAGTTCGGCGCGGGCCAGTGCATCGACATCCTGCTCGGCCGGCGCACCGAGAAGGTCGTCCAGCACCGGCACGACTCGCTGACCGTGTTCGGCATCGGCGAGGAGCTGAGCGAGGCCGAGTGGCGGGGCGTCGTGCGGCAGCTCCTCGCGCAGGGCCTGCTGGCCGTCGAGGGCGACTACGGCACGCTCGTGCTCACCGACGCCAGCGCCGAGGTGCTGGGCCGCCGCCGGCCGGTGCCGATGCGCCGCGAGACCGTCCGGCCGCCGAAGGCGCGGTCGGCGGCGAAGGCCCGCCCCGGCGCGGCGGCGGTCGTCGAGCTGTCCGCCGAGGCCGAGCCCGTGTTCGAGCGGCTGCGCGCCTGGCGGGCGGCCACGGCCAAGGAGCAGGGCGTGCCCGCGTACGTGGTGTTCCACGACGCCACGCTGCGGCAGATCGCCGCCGATCCGCCGTCGACGCTGGACGAGCTGGCCCGGGTCAACGGCGTCGGCGAGGCCAAGCTCGCCCGCTACGGCGAGCAGCTCCTCGCCGCCCTGGGGTAAAGGAAGGGCACCTTGTTAACGCATTCTGTAGAGCAGGGGCCCCTTCCTAACGTCTTCGGCTGGCCCGGCCGCCCCGGGTTCTGCCGTCGGCAGATCCGCTGCGGGTGAACACCCGTCGCGGCGGGGCCCCTGCCCGGGGCAGGGTGGAGCGATGAGACTCCTGGTGCTGGGCGGGACGGGCTTCGTGGGCGGGGCGACGGTAGCCGAGGCGGTGCGCCGCGGCTGGTCGGTGACGGTGTTCAACCGGGGGGTGAGCGCCGCGCCGCCGGCGGGCGTACACCGGTTGCGGGGTGACCGGGACGCGCCCGGCGGGCTCGCCGCGCTGGCCGGCGGCGAGTGGGACCTCGTCGTCGACACCTGGGACGGCACGCCCCGCGCGGTCGGCGACGCCGCCCGCGCCCTGCGCGACCGGGCCGGCTGGTTCGGGTACGTCTCCAGCGGCTCCGTCTACGCCCGGCCGGTCCCGCACGGCGTCGGCGAGGATGCGCCCACCGTCGCCGCGGAGCCCGACGCCGTCGACGGCTCCTACGCGCAGTTCAAGGCCGGCGGGGAACGGGCCGCGACGGCGGTGTTCGGCGACCGGGCGCTGCTGGCCCGCGCCGGGCTGATCCTCGGCCCCGGGGAGGACATCGGCCGGCTGCCCTGGTGGCTGCACCGGGTCGCCCGGGGCGGCGACGTGCTCGCCCCCGGCCCGGTCGACCTGCCCCTGCAATACGTCGACGTCCGCGACCTGGCGGCGTGGCTGCTGGACCGGGGCGTGGCGGGCGACGGCGGGGCGTACAACGTGCTGTCGCGGACCGGGCACGCGACGATGGGTGAGCTGCTCGACGCCTGTGTGGCCGTCACCGGCTCGACCGCCCGGCTGCGCTGGACCGACCCGGACACGGTCCTCGCCGCCGGGGTGGAACCGTGGAACGACCTGCCGATCTGGGTCCCCGTCGGGCACGAGTACCGCTGGTTGCAGGAGCGCGGGGTGCAGCGGGCGCACGCCACGGGGCTGACCTGCCGGCCGGTGGCCGGGACCGTCGCCGACACCTGGGCCTGGCTGCGCGCGGTCGGTGGCGTGCCGCCGCGCGCCGGTCGTCCGGCCCGCCCGCCGGTGGGCCTGGACCCGCAGCGGGAGGCCGCCCTGCTCGCCGCCGTCGGCTGACCGGTCGTTCGCGGCGCGACGATCTGGAATGCTTCGGCCATGCCCTCCTTTCCGCCCACCTTCGCCGACCAGGTCATCGCACAGCCGGCCCGTGCCCAGTTCGAGGCATTCATCGACGAGCACCGCAGTGCACTCAACCACTGCCTGGACGGGCTGACTGAGGAACAGGCGCGCCGATCGCTGGTGCCCTCCCGGACCACGCTGCTGGGCCTGGTGAAGCACGCGACCTTCGTCGAGAGGGTCTGGTTCGACGAGGCCATCACCTGCCGGCCGCGCGTCGAGCTCGGCCTCCCCGCGGCCTCGGAGGACTCGTTCCTCCTCGACGACGGTGACACGATCGCCAGCGTCCAGCAGGCGCACCGCGAAGCCTGCGAGGCGGCCAGACGGGCGACGTCGTCCCTGGACCTGGACGACATCCTGCGTGGCAACCGGCGGGGCCCGCTGCCGCTGCGGTGGGTCTATCTGCACGTGCTGCGCGAACTCGCCCAGCACTGCGGGCACGCCGACATCCTCCGGGAGCAGATCCTCGACGACTAGGGCGCGAACGCCGCCGGGGGCGTCGGCGGGTCGCGGCCGTCCCACACCGACGGCCGCGACCCGCCGCACCCGGGGCGGGGCTGGTCCCGGTGACCCCGCCACGGGTGCCGCCGCACCACGGACCGGGGCCCGCCGCAGGCCGACTCCGCAACGTCAGCCGCCGGCGGCGCACCCCGGTCCGGGCGGTCAGGGGTGGGTGCCGATCTGGTCGGCCTCGCCCTCGCCGATGCCGTACTGCCGCTCGGCGGGCGGGATGCCGTAGAAGCAGACGCTGTCGATCTGCCCGGCGGTCTCGTTCGCCACCGACGAGCCGAAGCTCACGTAGCGGTAGCCCCGGTCGGACTTCGCGCCGTCGATCCCGGCCTCGGTGACCTTCATGCTGATCCGGTTGTTCCAGCCCCGCACGTAGTCGATCATCTTGTACGGGTTGCGCTCGCCGCCGCCGTCCGCGCCGCGCGTGAGGTACGTCGAGCTGTAGCAGTGCACCGTCACCACGTCCGGCTGGTACGGGCCGGAGAGCATCCCGCCCAGCCCGTCGCCGGTGTCCCGGACGAACGAGTCGAAGTAGCCGCCGGAGCTGCCGGTGAAGCCGGTGCCGTCGCCGGACCACCGGCCCGCCGGCATGTTGACCGCCCAGAGCAGGTTGCCCCGGTCCTGCGACGGCTTGTTGTCGCGGATCGTCGCCAGCCGGTTCCACCGGGCCAGCCACGGGTTGGTCGGCTGGTGCCAGTCCGGCTCGTTGCCGAGCTCCCACACGAACAGGGTGTTCGGGTGCGCGTCGATGTAGGGCAGCAGCAGGCTGAGCTGGTGGCGGGCCAGGTTCGGGTCGGGGTCCTCCGACGACTGGATGATCATCTCGGTGAGCCCGGTGCCGCGCAGCGCGTCGAGCTGCGAGTCGCTGAACCGCCGGTTGTACGGGTCGCCCCAGAACATCGAGATCCGGGCGGTCTGCGGGCGCATCCGGCGCAGGATGTCGACCTTGCGGCTGAAGTCGATGTTGTTGCTGGCGTCGCCGGGCGAGACGACGGCACCCCACTTCATGTAGTAGGCGGCCGAGGCGGGCCGGGCGTCGCCGAGGACGCCGCCGACGGTCAGCGCGGCGGCGGACGCCCCGACGCCGCCGAGGAAGCCGCGCCGGGACAGCCCCGGGCGGTCCCCGGCGGGGATGGAACGGTCGGTCATTGGAGCCTCCCCAGGTCCGGTGGGCACGACACGCGCCCGCCGTCCACCCTCCCCGGTGGATGGTCCCCGGCCCTCTCAGCCCGCTCTCACCCCACTCGCACGAGCGCTGCGAGCAGCGGGAGCAGCAGCAGCCGGCCCCGCCCGGCGGCTCTCACCCCGCCCGCACCTCGCCGAGCAGGCGCAGCGCCCGCTCCCGTTCGCCGTCCTCACCGTGCTCGCGGCACAGGGCGAGGCAGTAGCGCAGCGCCGACCGGGCCGCCGGCAACCGGCCCAACGCCAGGTACGCCGCGCCGAGGCGGCGCAGCGCGATCAGCTCGCCGATGCCGTCGCCGACCTCCCGGGCCCCGGCGACCGCCTCCGTCAGCTCGGCCACCGCCCGCTCGTGCGCGCCCGTACGCAGATGCAGCTCGCCCAGGTGCCCCAGGGAGATCGCCTCGCCCCGCCGGTAGCCCAGCTCCCGGCACAGCCCGAGGGCCCGCGCCAGCAGCGCCTCGGCGTCGGCGTCCGCGCCGCGCCCGCCGAGCACCAGGGCCAGGCTCGTCGACGTGTACGCCTCCCCGAACCGGTCGCCCAGCTCCCCGAAGATCGCCAGCGCCTGCCGGAACGCCGCCTCCGCGGGCCCGGGCCGCCCGGCCACCCGGTGCGCCGCGCCGACGCCGAACAGCACCTGCGCCTGGCCGGCCCGGTCGCCGAGCTCCACCGTGATCGCCTTCGCCCGGCTCAGCGCGGCCATCGCCTCGGCGTCGCGCCGCTGGAGCCGGTAGGCGGTGCCCGCCGCGCGCAGCGCCAGCGCCTGCCCCCTGCGCTCGCCGAGCCGCTCGAACCGGGCCAGCGCCGCGTCGAAGCAGGCCAGCGCGTCGTCGAGGCGGTCGAGGTTGAGGTGCCGCTCGCCGAGGGACCGCAGCAGCCAGGCCCGGCCCGCGTCGGCGTCGGCGGCCACGCAGGCGTCCAGGGCCGCCGTCGTCGCGCCGGCCCAGTCGTCGAGGTGCTCGCGCAGCTCGAACAGCCGGCCCAGGGTGTTGGCGAGGTTCCACGCCGGCTCGACCAGCCCGGCGGCCGCGGCCCGCCGCACCGTCCCGACCAGCATGCCCCGGGACGCCTCGAACCAGGCCACCGGGTCGCCGAGCAGGGCGTCGCGTTCGGCCGCCGTCCACCGCGACCAGCGCGGGGCGGCGCCGGCCACCCCCCGCCGGAAACCCCCGCCGGTACGCCGGTACGCCTCGTCGGCCAGCGTCAGCCACCCGCCGGTGAGCCGCCCCAGCGCCGCCGTCCGCTCACCGGGCGCGCCGTCGGCGTCCAGCAGCTCCCGCGCGTACGCCCGGACCAGGTCGTGCAGCCGGTAGCCGCCGCCGTCGGCGTCCACCAGGCGGGCCTCGACGAGCCGCTCGGTCAGCTCCTCGCCCTCGGTCGGCGAGCGGTCCAGCAGCGCGGCGGCCGCCCAGCCCGGCACCCGGGGCAGGTCCACCCCGCCGAGCAGCCGCAGCAGCCGCCGCTCGGTCGGGTCCAGCTCGTGGTAGCTGGTGGCGAGGCTGGAGCGCACCGCCAGGTCCCCGGTGCGCAGCACGTCGAGGCGGGCCCGCTCGTCGGCGAGCTGCCCGGCCAGCTTCGCCACCGGCCAGTGCGGCCGGGCGGCCAGCCGCGCCCCGGCGATCCGGATGGCCAGCGGCAGGTATCCGCAGCGTTCGGCGACCCGCAGGCAGTCGGCGTGCTCGGCGGCGACCCGGCCGTCGCCGATCGCGTGCCGCAGCAGGTCCACGGCCTCGTCGGCGGCGAACACGCCGAGGTCGACGTGGTGCGCGCCGGGCAGCGCGGTGAGCCGGCGACGGGCGGTCACCAGCACCGCGCAGCCCGGCTCGGCCGGCAGCAGCGGCCGGAGCTGGTTCTCCCCGGCGGCGTTGTCCAGCACCACGAGCAGCCGTCGCCCGGCCGTGCGGGCCCGGAACAGCGCCGCCCGCTCGTCGGTGTCGGCCGGCACCGCCCGGGGATCCTCGCCGAGCGCGTGCAGGAACCGGCCCAGCACGGTCGACGGGTCGTGCGGCTCGCCGCCGCCGCGCAGGTCGACGAAGAGCTGCCCGTCGCCGAACCGGTCCCGCACCAGGTGCGCGACGTGGACCGCGAGGGTCGTCTTGCCGCTGCCGGCCGCGCCGGACACCACCACGACGGGCGGCGCGGCCGGCTGCCCGGCGTCCGCGGCGGGGCCGTCGGCCGGCGGCGCGGCCAGCAGGGCGGCCAGCCGGGACGCGAGGTCGTGCCGGCCGACGAAGTCGGCGGCGTCCATCGGCAACTGGGCCGCCGGGGGCGCGGTCGGCGGCGGCGCCGGGGCGGGTTCGGCGGCGTCCAGCAGGGGGTCGCCGTCGAGGATGCGCCGGTGCAGCTCCCGCAGCCCCCGACCGGGTTCCAGGCCCAGCTCCGCCACGGTCGCCGCCCGGCCCCGCCGGTACGTCTCCAGCGCCTCGGCCCGCCGGCCGGTGCGGTGCAGCGCGAGCATCAGCCGTTCCCGCAGCTCCTCCCGCAGCGGCTCGGCGTCGACCATCCGGTGCAGGGCGGGGATGAGCTCGGCGTGCCGGCCGAGGGCGAACTCGACGTCCACCCGGTCGCGCTCCACGGCCAGGCGCAGCTCGGTGAGCTCCGCCACGGCGGCGGGGAACCCGGCGGCGTGCGGGTCGCCCGGCAGGCGCACGTCGGCCAGGACCGGGCCGCGCCACAGGGCCAGCGCCTCGCCGTAGCGGCGGGCCGCCTCGGCCGCCCGGCCCGACCGGGCCAGCGCGGCGGCCTCGGCCGCGCCGGCGGCGAACACCCGTGCGTCGAGGTCGGCGTCGGCGACGGTGAGCCGGTAGCCGCCGGGGCGGGTGACGATGGCGTCGTCGCCGAGCACCCGGCGCAGCCGCCAGATCAGCGTCTGCACCTGCCCGATGGCCGTGTCGGGCGGCGCGTCGCCCCACAGCGCGCCGAGGATCTGCGCCAGCCCGGTGTCCCGGCCGGCGTTGACCAGCAGGACGGCCAGCAGCGCCCGCTGCCTGCCGCTGCGCGGGGTGACCGTCCGCCCGGCCACGGTCACCTCGAGCGGCCCGAGTATCGCGAAGCTGGCCATCGGCCGGCACCGTACCACCGCCGGCCCAGCCGGGGGTGGGGGTCGCCGGCGGGCGGCGCACGCCCCCGGCGACCCCCGCCTCAGGCCCGGACGACCGGCACGTCCAGCACCTCGTCGACGCTGCGGCGGGGGGTCGGCGAGCCGGGCTGGCCGTAGCCGATCCGCATCACCATCTGCGGGGTGCCGAACCGGCCCAGGGACAGCCGCAGGGCCTCCCGCGCCCCCGGCACCTCGATCGGCTGGGACATCATCGACACGCCCAGCCCGGCGTCGGTGGCGGTGAGCAGCACCCGTTGCAGGGCCTGCCCGGCCACGACCTGATCGGTGGTGGTGTTGCCGGCGGTGCCGAGCACCGCCACCAGCGGCTCCGGCTCGAAGTCGCGCCCCGGCGCGCGGCTGCGCCCGCTGAAGCTGCGGCTGGGCAGCAGGTCCTGCGGCTCGCCCAGCGGCCCGCCGGCGGCGGCCGGCACCCCGTCGGGCGCGGGCGCGCTGCGCACCCACTCGGCCAGCTCCGCCCGGTAGGCGGGGTCGCGTTCCAGGACCCGGTTGGCGCTGCGGGCGACCTCGGCGAACGCGTTGACCGCGCTGACCCCGATCACTAGCTCCAGCCAGCCCTGCTCGGCGCGGGCCGCCTCGCCGAGCCGCCACCGCACGTCGGCCGGCACCGGGTCGGGCCAGAACGGGGCCCGGTTGCTGAACCGGTGCGGGATGACGCCGTACAGCATCTGCTCGGCCGGGGAGGGCCGGCGCGGCACGTCCGGAATCAACCGGGCCAGCACGTCGGGCTCCGCCGGGTACGGGCGCAGCCGCACCGTCGCCGGGGTGCCCGCCACGGCCAGCGACAGCCGCAGGTTGAACAGGGCCGCCCCGCAGGCGAGCCGGGCGCCCCAGCCGCTCGGGTCGGTCGCCGGCAGGCGGCGCTCGCGGTCCAGCAGCACCTCGATGCCGCCGTCGCGCAGCCGGAACCGCCACGGCTGGCTGTTGTGCAGCGACGGGGCGCGCACGGCGTCGGCTGCGGCGGCCCTGAGCTGCCCGACGGTGAATCCGGTCTCCATCATGATCCCTCCCGTGGCAGTCGTGCCGCCCCGTCTGGTCCACCTCCACGGTGCGTGAACACGGCGGTCGGCGGGCAGGGCCGGACGTCCCGTCTGCGCCGGGACCCCCAGCCCGGCGCGGCGCGGGGGCGGTAGGGACCTTCGGCCCGTGCGGGCACCGGCCCGAGGGGGTAGAAACGAGGGATGATCCGGGTGTTCCTGCTCGACGACCACGAGGTCGTCCGTCGTGGCCTTGCCGACCTGCTCACCAACAGCGGCGACATCGAGGTGGTGGGGGAGTCGGGCTCCGCCCAGGAGGCGGCCCGCCGCATCCCCGCGCTGCGGCCCGACGTGGCGATTCTCGACGCCCGGCTGCCCGACGGCAACGGCATCGACGTGTGCCGCGACATCCGCGCCGTCGACTCGTCGATCAAGGGCCTGATCCTCACCTCGTACGAGGACGACGAGGCGCTGTTCGCGGCGATCATGGCCGGCGCGTCGGGCTACGTGCTCAAGCAGATCCGGGGCACCGACCTGGTCGACGCGGTGCGCCGGGTCGCCGCCGGCCAGTCCCTGCTCGACCCGGCGATCACGACCCGCGTGCTGGAGCGCATCCGCAGCGGCGTGGAGCAGCCCCGCGAGCTGAAGACCCTCACCGAGCAGGAGCGGCGCATCCTGGAGTACGTCGCGGAGGGCCTGACCAACCGGGAGATCGCCGGCAAGATGTTCCTCGCCGAGAAGACGGTGAAGAACTACGTCTCCAGCGTGCTCGCCAAGCTGGGCCTGGAACGGCGCACCCAGGCGGCCGTGCTGGCGACCCGCCTGCTCGGCAAGGCGCACTGACCGGCCGCCGGCACCCGTCGGGCCGGTCGTCGCGCCGGGTCAGTCGTCGCGCAGCGGGGCCGTCCAGCGCAGCTCGGTGCCGTGCGGGGTCACCGGGCGCACCTCGAAGTCGCCGCCGTGGCGTTCGGCGCGCTCGCGCAGGTTGACCAGGCCGCCCCGCGCGGCGGCCGGGTCGCAGCCCCGGCCGTCGTCGGCGACCGTGACCGTGACCCAGCCGCCCTCCACCCGCACGCCCACCGCGACCCGGCTCGCCTCGGCGTGGCGTACGGCGTTGGACAGCGCCTCGCGGAGCACGGCCGTGAGGTCGGGGCGGACCGGCTCGGGCACGGCGCTGTCGATCGGGCCGGTCAGCTCCAGCGACGGCCGGAAGCCCAGCGACTCGGCGGCCAGGTCGACGGCCTCGCGGATCTCGGTGCGCAGCGCCGCGCTCATCGGGGTGCGCAGCTCGAAGATCGTGCGCCGGATGTCCCGGATGGTGGCGTCGAGGTCGTCGACGGCCGCGTTGATCCGCTTGGCCACCTCGGGGCGGGCGTTCATCGCGCCGCTCTGTAGTTGCAGGCCGGTGGCGAACAGCCGCTGGATCACCACGTCGTGCAGGTCCCGGGCGATGCGCTCGCGGTCCTCCAGGACCACCAGCAGCTCCCGCTCCTCCTGCCCCCGGGCCCGCTCCATGGCCAGCGCCGCCTGCCCGGCGAAGCTGCCCAGCAGCGCCACGTCGTCGTCGGTGGCCCCGCCCCGGTCCGGCGGGTAGGCGATCACCAGGACCCCGTGCAGCGTGTCGGCGGCGGCCAGCGGGGAGACCACCGCCGGCCCGGCGGTCACCGGCGTCGGCCACGGCGCGGCCTCGGCCAGGCTCTCCACCAGCGTGTGCCGCCGGTCGGTGACCGACTCGGCGAAGCTGGTCTCGCCGGCGGGCAGCAGCGCGCCGACCAGCCCCCGGGTGGACCCGTCGGCCCCGCCCGGCGCGTCGACGCCGTCGACCACCTCGACGGTGAACTGGCCGGCGTCCTCGTCGTAGAGCAGCACCACGGCCAGCTCCGCCTCGGCGACCTCCCGGGCCCGCCGGGCCACCAGCGCCAGCGCGTCGGTGCGCCGCACCTCGCCCAGCAGCACCGAGGTGATCTCGGCGGTGGCCGCCAGCCAGCGTTCCCGGCGGTGGGCCAGCGCGTAGAGCCGGGCGTTCTCGATCGCGACGCCGGCCGCGGCGGCCAACGCCACCACGATCTCCTCGTCGTCCTCGGTGAACTCGGGCGCGCCCTGCTTCTCGGCCAGGTAGAGGTTGCCGAAGACCTGCTCGCGGATGCGCACCGGCACCCCGAGGAAGCTGTGCATCGGCGGGTGGTGCGGCGGGAAACCGTACGACTTGGGATGCTTGGTGATGTCGGGCATCCGCACCGGGCGGGGCTCGTCGATGAGCAGGCCGAGCACGCCGCGGCCGTGCGGCAGGTCGCCGATCTTCGCGTGCAGCTCGGCGTCGATGCCGTGGGTGATGAAGTCGTGCAGCAGCCGGTCGGGGCCGATCACCCCGAGGGCGCCGTACTTCGCGCCGACCAGCTCGCACGCCGCCGCCACGATCCGTTGCAGCGTGCTGCGCAGGTCGAGGTCGGTGCCGATGCCGACCACCGCGTCGAGCAGGGCCCGCAGCCGCTCCCGGCTGGTGACCACCTCGCCGACCCGGTCCAGCATCTCCTGGAGCAGCTCGTCGAGGCGGACCCGGGACAGCGGGCTCAACCCCAGCGACGGCGCGACCGGCTCGTGCCTCGGGTTCGGTGCGTTCACCCGGCGATGTTATCGCCCGGCGGACGCACCGGCCCAGCCTCGCCCACCCGTCCCGGCTGCCGGGTCACGCACCCGGCCCGCGCACCGCCGACGTGTCGACGATCTGCTCCGCGGGCAGCCGGGGGGTGTGCGGCGGACCGGCGTGCTCCGGGTCCGCGATCCCCATCCGCAGCACGAGGTACGGGTACCCGAGGCCGGCGAGCACCTGCCGCAGGGTCTGCCGGGTGCCCTCCACCTCGACGACGCCCGACAGCGGCACCATCGACACGCCCAGCCGGGTCGCCGTCAGCCACCCCGCCGACAGCGCCTCGCCGGCCCGCAGCCAGCTGTCCGGCTCGTCCTCGTCGCCGAAGAGCACCCCGTAGGCCGCCGCCCGGTCGTGGCCCGCCCCGATCGGCAGGGTGCCCGGGCGGCCGAAGTCCCGGCCCGGCACGGTGGTCTGCTGCGCCTGCTCGGGCAGCACCTCCGGCGGCAGGCCCGTGCCGGTGCCCGCCCGGCTCGTCCAGTAGTCCAGCTCCTCGCGCAGCTGCGAATCCTCCGCCTCCACCGACCCGGCGTGCGAGGCCGCGGCGGCCAGCTCCATCACCTGATCGAAGTTGAGCACCTGGAGCCGCGCGCCCTCGGCGGAGACCGCCGCGGCGATGTCGCCGAGCGCGGCCGTCGGCACCGGCTCGTCGCTGACCGGCCGGCGGTCGGTGTGCCGCACCTGCATGCACTGCACCACCCGCATGGCGTCGGGGTCGGCCTCGACGCGCTTGAGGTCGCCGATCCGGGCCAGCAGCTCCGCGTCGCCCGGGTCGGGCAGCCGCTCCACCACGAACGCCCAGCCCTCGGCGGCGAGGGCCACCCGGGCGTGGTGCAGCGCCGCGCCGCAGCTCACCGCCAGCAGCCGGCCCTCCGGGTCGGTGGCGGCGAGCTGACGGTCCCGCACCACGCGCAGCTCCAACGCGTCGGGCAGCACCCGCCAGCGCCACGGCTGCGTGTTGTGCACCGAGGGCGCGTGGCCGGCCGTCGCGGCGGCCTCCGCGAGCGCGGTGGTCAGCGGGCGGTCCGTCGCCGGCGTCTCGTGGCTCATCGTCACGACCTTTCGTCTCAGCCCATCGTGCCCCACCGCGCGGTGCCCCGGGCGGGGTTGCCGCTCCATCCTGCGGCACCGGCACCCCCGGACGCACGGTACGCAGGTCCCGTCGCGCCCAGGTCGTTCGCCTCCAACGATCATGACAGGTGGCGGGCGCGATTCGGTCGTTGGCCGCCTCGCCGACCCCGCCCGTTGAGAGGATCCGCAGGTGGGCACCGAGGCGCGGGAGTGCGTACCGCGGCGGCCGGTGCGGCAGCGCTGGGCGCGCGGGCTCCAGTGGGCGCCGCTGGCCGCGCTGACGCTGGCCGTGCTGGCCGGGGCGGGGCTGTGGCTCGCCGGCCGCCGCACCTGGGCGGACTGGCTGTGGGCGGCGGCGACCGTGGCCGCGCTGGCCCCGGCGGCCTGGTCCATGCTGCGTCAACTGTGGCGGCGGCAGTTCGGGGTGGACGTCATCGCAGTCCTCGCGCTGGCCGGCGCGCTCGTCGTCGGGGAGTACCTGGCCGGCGCGGTGATCGCGCTGATGCTCGCCACCGGGCGCGCGCTGGAGGCGTACGCCCAGCGCAGGGCGACCCGCGACCTGCGCGCCCTGCTGGAACGGGCCCCGCGCACCGCGCGGCGGCGGGTCCCCGGCGGCGGCATCGAGACGGTCCCGCTGGACCGGGTCGCGGCCGGCGACCGGCTCGTCGTCGGCCCCGGCGACGTGGTGCCCGTCGACGGGACGGTCGAGGAGCCCGCCACCCTCGACGAGTCGGTCGTCACCGGCGAGTCCCGGCTCGTGCAGCGGGCGGCCGGCGAGCAGGTGGCCAGCGGCGTGGCCAACGCCGGGGCCGGGTTCGGGCTGCGGGCGACGAGGAGCGCGGCGGCCAGCACGTACGCGGGGATCGTCCGGCTCGCCGAGGAGGCCACCGCGCGCAAGGCCCCGATGGTGCGGATGGCCGACCGGTACGCGGCGGCGTTCGTGCCGTTCACGCTGGTGCTGGCCGGGCTGGGCTGGTGGCTCTCCGGCGAGTTCGTGCGGGCCGTGGCGGTGCTGGTGGTGGCCACCCCCTGTCCGCTGCTGCTGGCCACCCCCATCGCGATCGTCTCCGGGCTGTCCCGGGTGGCCCGGCGGGGGGTGCTGGTGCGCGACGGCGGCTCGCTGGAGGCGCTGGGCCGGGCCCGGACCCTGCTGGTCGACAAGACCGGCACGCTCACCGCCGGCCGGCCCCGGGCCGCCGAGACGGTGGTCGCCCCCGGCGGCGACCGGGACGAGGTGCTGCGGCTGGCCGCCTCCGTGGAGCAGCTCTCCCCGCACGTGCTGGCCGCGGCCCTGGTCCGGCAGGCCCGGGAGCGGGGCCTGGCGCTGGCCGACCCGACCGACGTCACCGAGGAACCGGGGCGCGGCGTCACCGGCCGGGTCGACGGGCGGCTGGTGCGGGTCGGCCAGCTCGGCGGGGAACTGCCGCAGTGGGCGGCCCGGGCCGCCGAGCGCGCCGAACTGGCCGGCCGGTCGGCCGTCTGGGTCAGCGACGAGCGGGAGCCGCTCGGGGCGATCCTGCTGGAGGACCCGGTGCGTCCGGACGCCCGCCGCACCGTGCGGCGGCTGCGCGAGGCGGGGCTGACCCGGCTGGTCATGGTGACCGGGGACCGGCCCGGCACCGCCGACCAGGTCGCGCAGGCCGTCGGCGTCGACGACGTGCTGGCCCGGTGCACGCCGCAGGAGAAGACCGCCCGGGTCCGCGAGGAGTCCCGCCGGGCCGTGACCGTGATGGTCGGCGACGGGGTGAACGACGCCCCCGCCCTGGCGGAGGCCGACGTCGGGGTGGCGATGGGCGCGACCGGGGCGACCGCCTCCGCCGACGTCGCCGACGCGGTGCTCACCGTCGACCGGCTCGACCGGCTCGCCGACGCCGTGGAGATCGCCCGGTACGCCCGCCGCATCGCCACCCAGAGCGCCGTCGTCGGGATGGCGCTGGCCGTGGCGGCGATGCTGGTCGCCGCCGCCGGGAGGCTGCCGCCGGTGGCCGGGGCGTTCCTCCAGGAGGGCATCGACGTCGTGGTGATCCTCAACGCGCTGCGGGCCCTCGGCGGCGGGCTGCGCCGCCGGGACGTCCCGCCGGACACCCGGGAACTGCTCGACCGGTACGCCGGCGAGCACGCCGCGATCCGCGACGTGCTCGCCGCCCTGCGCGACACCGCCGACCTGGTCGCCACGCACCCCGACTCGCCCGACTGCCTACCGGCCCTGCGCGCGGTGCACGGGCGGCTCACCGGGCGGGTGCTGCCGCACGAGGCCGCCGAGGAGCGGCAGCTCTACCCGGCGCTGGCCGGTCCGCTCGGCAGCGACGAGGCGACCTCGCCGATGAGCCGGGGGCACGTGGAGATCCGCCGGCTGGTCGACCGGATCGGCGGGCACCTCGCCCAGGCCGGTGCCGGGCCGCTGCGCGGCGACCAGGTCACCGACCTGCTCGCCGCGCTGTACGGCCTCGACGCCGTCCTGCGCCTGCACCTGGCCCAGGAAGAGGAGGACTACTTCTCCCTCCCCGACTGAGGTGTAAGGAGGGGCCCCTTGTTAACGCATTCTGTAGAGGAAGGGCCCCCTCCTAACACCGGGTGTTAAGAGGGGGCCCTTCCTTGCGCGTCAGCGTTCGCGGACCACCGCGACCGGGCAGTGGGCGTGGTGCAGGAGCTGCTGGCCGACGGAGCCGAGCAGCATGCCGCGCAGCCCGCCCCGGCCCCGGCTGCCGACCACCACGAGTTGGGCGTCCCGGCTCGCCTCGACCAGCGCGCCGGCCGGGCGGCCGGCGACCACGTCGACGGTCACCGCGACGTCGGGGAACGTCTCCCGCCAGCCGGCCAGCGGCTCGTCCAGCGCCGCGCGTTCCGCCGCCGCCGCGTCGTCGGCCGCCAGTCCCCGGTCGGCCGACGGCTCCCAGGCCCGCACCACGTGCAGCGGCACGCCCCGCTGGGCCGCCCGCTCGACGGCGAACCCGAGGGCCAGCAGGGAGGTCTCGGAGCCGTCGACGCCCACCACGACCCGGCCGGTGCGCCCGGCGGGGGTGTCGCCGTCGCGGACCACCACGACCGGGCAGTGCGCGTGGGCGGTCACCGACACGGCCGTGGAGCCGGCGAGCAGGCCGCCGAACCCGCCGTGGCCCCGGCTGCCGAGCACCAGCAGGCCCGCCTCGGCGGAGCGTTCCTCCAGCACCAGGGCCGGCGGCCCGTCGAACACCTCCCCGCGCACGGTCACCGTGGGCCGCGCGGCGGCGGCGTCGGCGGCCGCCTTGCCGACCAGCTCCTCCACCTGCCGGCGGGCGGTCTCGTCGGGCCAGACGCCGGGGGCCACGCCGGGGCCGACCCAGCCGGCCACGGTCACCCACTCGAACACGTACGCCAGGCGGACCGGCCGGCCGCTGTGCTCCGCCTCGCCGAGCGCCCAGTTCAGGGCGACGGTGGCGTCGGCGGAACCGTCGTAGCCGACGAGGATCTCGTCACGGCTCACTTCTCGCTCCTCAGTTCGGCGTCGGTCTCCCGGATCCACCGCCACTCGGCGACCCGGGGGTCGTCGGAGCCGTGCTCGCGGGTGTAGTCGCGGCACGCCTGCCGGGTGTCCACCATCTCCTGCCGCAGGTGCGCGGCCCGCGCGGCCAGCCCCGGCACCCGGTCGATCACGTCGATGACCAGGTGGAACCGGTCCAGGTCGTTGAGCATCACCATGTCGAACGGCGTGGTGGTGGTGCCCTCCTCCTTGTACCCGCGCACGTGCAGGTTGTCGTGGTTGGCGCGCCGGTAGGTGAGCCGGTGGATCAGCCACGGGTAGCCGTGGTAGGCGAAGATGACCGGCCTGTCGCTGGTGAAGATGGTGTCGAACTCGTTGTCGGGCAGGCCGTGCGGGTGCTCCGACGGCGGCTGGAGGCGCATCAGGTCGACCACGTTGACCACCCGCACCTTCAGCTCGGGCAGCCGCTGGCGCAGCAGCTCGGCGGCGGCGAGGGTCTCCAGCGTCGGCACGTCGCCGGCGCAGGCGAGCACCACGTCCGGCTCCTCGCCGTCGTCGGTGCTGGCCCAGTCCCAGATGCCCAGGCCACGCCGGCAGTGCTGGACCGCCTCGTCCATGGTCAGCCAGTTCGGGGCGGGCTGCTTGCCGGCCACCACCACGTTGATGTAGTGCCGGCTGCGCAGGCAGTGGTCCATGGTGGACAGCAGGGTGTTGCCGTCCGGCGGCAGGTAGACCCGCACCACCTCGGCCTTCTTGTTGACCACGTGGTCGATGAAGCCCGGGTCCTGGTGCGAGAAGCCGTTGTGGTCCTGCCGCCACACGTGGCTGGACAGCAGGTAGTTCAGCGACGCCACCGGCTCCCGCCACGGGATGCCCCGGGTCACCTTCAGCCACTTGGCGTGCTGGTTGACCATCGAGTCGACGATGTGGATGAACGCCTCGTAGCTGGTGAAGATGCCGTGCCGGCCGGTCAGCAGGTAGCCCTCCAGCCAGCCCTGGCACAGGTGCTCCGACAGCACCTCCATCACCCGGCCGTCGGGCGAGAGGTGGTCGTCGCCGTCGACCCGGCCGGCGACGAACGCCCGGTCGGTGACCTCGAAGGCCGCGCCGAGCCGGTTGGAGGCGACCTCGTCGGGGCCGAACAGCCGGAACGTGCGCGGGTTGGCGGTGATCACGTCGCGGACCCACGCGCCGAGCGTCCCGGTCGCGCCCGCCACCGGCTCGCCGGGCTGCTGGACGTCGACGGCGTACCGGCGGAAGTCCGGCAGCTCCAGGTCGCGCAGCACCCGCCCGCCGTTGGCGACCGGGTTGGCGCTCATCCGCAGGTCACCGGTCGGCGGCAGCGCGGTCAGCTCGGCGACGGGCGCGCCGGTCGGGTCGAACAGCTCCTCCGGCCGGTAGCTGCGCAGCCAGCGCTCCAGCTCGGCCAGGTGCTCCGGGTTGTCGCGCACCTCGGCGATGGGCACCTGGTGGGCGCGGTAGGTGCCCTCCACCTGCTTGCCGTCGACGACCGCCGGGCCGGTCCAGCCCTTCGGCGTACGCAGGACGATCATCGGCCAGCGGGGGCGCTCGACGGGCGCGCCGGAGCGGGCCCGGCGCTGGATGTCGGCGATCTCGTCGACGGCCCGGTCGAGGGTGGCGGCGAGGGCCTGGTGCACGGTGGCCGGGTCGTCGCCCGCGACGACGTACGGCTGATAGCCGAAGCCGCGCATCATGTCCAGCAGGTCGTCGGTGGGGATGCGGTCCAGCACCGTCGGGTTGGCGATCTTGTAGCCGTTGAGGTGCAGGATGGGCAGCACCGCCCCGTCGCGGGCCGGGTTGAGGAAGACGTTGGACAGCCAGCTACCGGCCAGCGGGCCGGTCTCGGCCTCCCCGTCGCCGATGACGCAGGCGACCAGCAGGTCGGGGTTGTCGAACGCCGCGCCGTAGGCGTGGCTCAGCGCGTACCCCAGCTCGCCGCCCTCGTGGATCGAACCCGGCACCTCCGGCGCCACGTGGCTCGGGATGCCGCCGGGGAAGGAGAACTGGCGGAACAGCCGCTGCATGCCGGTCTCGTCGCGGCTCACCGAGTGGTAGAGCTCGCTGTAGGTGCCCTCCAGCCAGGTGTTGGCCACCAGGGCGGGGCCGCCGTGGCCGGGGCCGGTGATGAAGATCGTCGGCAGCTTCCGGTTGACGATGACCCGGTTGAGGTGGGCGTAGAGCAGGTTGAGGCCCGGGCTGGTGCCCCAGTGGCCCAGCAGGCGGGGCTTGACGTGCTCGGGCCGCAGCGGCTCCCGAAGCAGCGGGTTGTCCAGCAGGTAGATCTGCCCGACGGTCAGGTAGTTCGCGGCCCGCCAGTAGGCGTCCAGCCGGCGCAGCTCGTCTTCGGTCAGGGGGCTGTGCAGGTCTACAGCGGTGTCCATGCTGCGTTAGCCTCTCGCGGATCGGGGACGTTCGCATCCGGGGCGCCGGGTTTTCCCGGCCACGTCCAGCTTCGCGGCGCGGGCGGAGATCGATCAGGGCCGTTGGTCCCGGACCGTGGGGACGTCATGCCCCGCCCGGCGCGGTGGCCACCAGTCCACGCACGACGATGACCGGCGCGGGGGAGTGGTAGAGCAGCGACTGGCTGACCGCGCCGAGCATCCCGCGCAGCGGCTCGTCGCCCCGGGGGGCGACCACGGTGAGCTGCGCGGAGCGGGACTGCTCGACCAGCACCCGGCCGGGGTCGCCGCCGACGACGTGGCACTCGACCGGCACCTCCGGGTGCCGGCGTCCGCACCGGGCCACCAGGTCGGTCAGCTCGGCGTGCGCGCTGTCCAGGCCGTGCCGGTCGTACGCGTCGGGCCGGCCGGACGTGCCGTGCGGGCCGGGGCCCGGCGGTGCGCCGGTGGCGGGCGGCCGGTCCTCGGGCGGTGGCTCGACGACCCGCACGGCGAGCAGCCGGGCCGACCGGCGGGCGGCGCAGCCGAAGGCGAACGCCAGCGCCGTGCGGGAGCTGCGCGAACCGTCGACGCCGACGAGGACGGGGCCCTGCGGCGGCGGCTCGGGGCGCACCACCAGCACCGGGCAGCCGGCGCGGGCGGCGAGCTGCACGGCCGGGGCGTCGGCCGGGATGCACGCCCCGCAGCGCGCCATGCCGCCGTCGCCGATGACGACGAGGAACGCCGACTCGGAGCGGCGGACCAGGACGGCGACGGGAGCGCCCTCGACGATCTCGCCGCTGACCGGCACCGCCGGCGCCGCCTCGCCGGCGGTTGCGGCGGCCCCTTCGAGCAGCTCCTCGGCCCGGGCGCGCGGGCCGACCACCGACGGGTCCTCCAGCGCCGCCGACCAGTTGAAGGCGTGCAGCAGGCGCAGCGGGCGGCCGTGGCCGGCAGCCTCCCGCGCGGCCAGCCGGGCGACCTGCGGCGCGGTCTCCGGTGAGCCGAGCGCGGCCACCACGGGCGCGTCGGCGGGCGGGGTCATCCGGCCTCACCTCCCCGACAGGCGTGCGCGGCGGGTCCGATCACTGCAACCGAGCGTAGTGGCCGCCGGCCGGGCCGGGGCGGGTATCGCGCCGGCCGGGCCGGCTCCGGTGACCCCGGCGATCCTGGCGACCCCGGAGATCCAGGCATTCCTGGCTTCCTGGCGATCCTGGCGTCAACTTTGGTTGACGGCGGCCCGTTGTCAACGTATGTTGACAACATGAGTCACGCGACGGAACTCGCGGCGGCGGCCGGCAGCACCGACCCCCGGGTCGGCCTGCGCGCCGTGCGCGCCCTGCGCCGGCTCCTCGAACGGCTGGAGGTGGTCCAGGTGGACAACGCCCGACGGCAGGGCTGGTCCTGGCAGGAGATCGCCGACGCGCTGGAGGTCAGCCGGCAGGCGGTCCACAAGAAGCACGCCGGGCGACCGGCGGTCCCGAGCACCTGGGAGGAATGATGCTCGAACGGTTCACCGGCCGGGCCCGCGAGGCGGTCAGGCAGGCCGCCCACGAGGCGCGGGCCGCCGGGCAGCGCCCGATCGGCACCGAGCACCTGCTGCTCGCCGTCCTCGCCGACCCCGACAACCTCGCGACCCGGGTGCTGCACGACGCCGGAGTCCGCGCCGCCGACCTGCGCGCCGCCGTGGCCCGGCACACCGCCGAGGGCGGCGCGGGGCTCGCCGAGGCCGACGCCGCCGCGCTGCGCGAGATCGGCATCGACCTGGCCGCGATCGTCGCCCGGATCGAGGAGTCCTTCGGCCCCGGCGCGCTGCGTGCCGCGCCGCCCGCCCCGCGCCGCCGCTGGGGGCGGCGGCACCGGCCCGGCGGCCCGTTCTCGCCCCGGTCGAAGAAGGCGCTGGAGCTCTCGCTGCGCGAGGCGCTGCGGCTGCGGCACCGGCACATCGGCACCGAGCACCTCCTGCTCGGGCTGCTGCGCGAGGGCGGCGGCCCGGCCGCGCTGGTGCTCGCCGAGGCCGGGCTGGAGCTGGACGACCTGCGCCGCCGGGTCGAGCTGGCCCTGCGGGCCGCAGCCTAGCCGCCCGGCCCGGTAAACCTGTTTTCGGTGCGCGCAACCTCACCGGCCGTCGGCTCGCCGCCTGCACCGAGTTGCTGCACACTGACGCCGTGGATGCTGAGCAGAACACGCGTTCGACGCCGGACGCGCGCGCGACCGACCACCACGGCGGGCTGCGTTCCGCCGTGGTGGTCAACCCGGCGAAGGTCGCCGACCTCGACGAGCTGCGCGCGACGGTCGACGGGGCGCTCGCCGCCGCCGGCTGGCCGACGCCGCTGTGGTTCGAGACCACCCCGGAGGACCCGGGCCGGGGCCAGACCGGCACGGCCGTCGCCGCCGGGGTCGACGTCGTCTTCGCCTGCGGCGGCGACGGCACCGTGATGTCCTGCGTCAGCGCGCTGGTCGGCACCGACGTGGCCCTCGCCGTCCTGCCCCAGGGCACCGGCAACCTGCTCGCCGCCAACCTCGGCCTCTCCACCGACCTGGCCGCCGCGCTGGAGGTCGCCGTCGAGCGGGGCCGCCGCCAGCTCGACGTCGGCGCGGTCGACGACGCCTACTTCACCGTCATGGCCGGGATGGGCTTCGACGCCCAGATGCTCGACGCCACCTCCGAGACGACCAAGGCCCGCATCGGCTGGCCGGCGTACGTGATGGGGGCCGCCCGGCACCTGCGCGACCGGCCGATGCGCGTCACCATCCGCCTCGACGACCGGCCGCCGCTGCGCCGCCGGGCCCGCTCGGTGCTGGTGGCCAACGTGGGCCGCCTCCAGGGCGGCGTCACCCTGCTCACCGACGCCGAGCCGGACGACGGCTGGCTCGACGTCGCGGTGCTCACCCCGCGTGCCCTGCGGCACTGGCTGGCGATGGGCTGGGCGCTGGTGCGCCGCCGGGGCAGCGTCCCCCGGATGGAGGTCTACCGCGCCCGCCGGGTGGAGGTCACCAGCAACCGGGCCCAGCCGCGCGAGCTCGACGGGGACCTCATCGCTCCGGGGCGGCGGCTGGCCGTCGAGATCCGCCCCCGCGCCCTCTGGCTCTGCGTGCCGCAGCCGCAGGAGGCGCCCGACCTGGCCGCCGACGCCGAAGCCGCCGGGGAGCGGGGCGAGGAGTTGGTCGAGGAGGCCCGCCGTGAGTAGCACCCGGATGGTGCCCGAGACCCGGCTCATGGCCGACGAGGAGCTCTCCGCCGACGACGCCTGGCACACACTGCGCCGCCACGGCGGCTGGCGGCTGCTGCGGGACGCGTTCGTCCGGTTCCGCTACGGCGACGGGTTCAGCCACTCCCGGGCCCTCGCGTTGCAGCTCTGCCTCGCCGTGGTGCCGTTCCTGATCGCCCTCACCGGCCTCATCACCGACCTCGGCGCCGACGAGGGCGGCCGGGTCGTCGCCGACACGGTGCTCGCCCTCACCCCCGGGCAGAGCGAGCAGGTGGTCGGTGAGCTGCTCGACTCCGGCGAGCGCACCGAGGACGCCGGCGAGCTGGCGCTGACCCTCGGCCTGCTGACCGGCCTCGTCGCGCTCACCACCACGATGGCCCAGATCGAGCGCGGCGCCAACCGGATCTACGGCGTCGAGCGGGACCGCCCGGCCCTGTGGAAATACCTGCGCGCCGCCGTCCTCGCGCTCGTCGCGGGCGTCCCGGCGCTCGCCGGGTTCCTCATCCTGGTCGGCGGCGGGACGATGGGCGATTCGGTACGCCGCAACTACGCCTGGGGCGACGTCGCCACCTTCGCCTGGGAGGTGGTCCGCTGGCCGCTGAGCCTCGGCCTGACCGTGCTCGCCGTAGCCCTGCTGTTCCGGCACGCCCCCCGCCGCAAGCAGCCCGGCCTGTCCTGGCTGTTCCTCGGCGCCGGCATCGCCACCGCCCTGTGGTGGCTGGCCAGCCTGCTGCTCGCCGCGTACGTGCGGTTCAGCGACGGGTTCGGGCAGACCTACGGCGCGCTGACCGGGATGATGGCGCTGCTGCTCTGGGCCAACCTCACCGGGATGGCGCTCTTCGGCGGGCTGGCCTTCGCCGCCCAGCTGGAGGCGATGCGGATCGGCGCTCCCGAGCCGGCCCAGCCGGACCTGTGGCAGCCCGAGACCGAGCGTGAGGAGATCCACGACACCGGCGAGATGACCGCCCTCTGACGGCGCGACGCCCCGCGCGACGCCCCCGGTGTGCGGGCGGCCCGGATCGGGTAAAGGGCCTCGCCAGAGCCGACAAGGGAGGTGCGGGGTGACCGCGGTCAAAGAGGTGGTGCGGCGGCCACTCGGCCATTTCGCCGAGCGGAGCATCGCCGGCCTGGTGGCCGTCGTCGGCGCGGGGGTCGCCTTCGGCCTGCTGCTGATGCTGGTGCGGTTCCGGTGGAGCCCGCTCCAGCACGCCGACCACGAGGCCGCCGAGTGGTTCAACGGGCTCGTCGCCCCCCATCACGCCCTGGTCACCGTGTTGCAGGCGATCACCGACCTCGGCGGGCGGCCCGTGCTGATCTGGCTGGTCAGCGTCGCCGTGCTCGGGCTGCTGATCCGCAAGCAGTCCCGGCTCGCCGTCTATCTGATCATCACCGGGGTCGGCGGGCTGATCCTCGACCCGTCGCTGAAGACCCTGGTCGGTCGCCTGCGTCCCGTGGTGGACGTGCCGCTGGCCAGCGCCCCCGGCAACAGCTTCCCCAGCGGCCACGCCCTCGGCTCGTTCGTCGCGTACGGGGCGATCCTGCTGGTCTTCCTCCCCGCCATGGCGCCCCGCTGGCGCAGGCCCGCCATCGCCGTCGCCGCCGTGCTGGTGGCCCTGATCGGGCTGACCCGGATCGCGCTGGGCGTGCACTTCGTCTCCGACGTGCTGGGCGGCTGGCTGCTCGGCGCGGCCTGGCTGGGCGTCACCGCGTACGCCTTCCGGCTCTGGCGGCGCGAGCGCGGCCGGCCGGTGCCGCCGTTGACCGAGGGCCTGGAGCCGGAGGCGGGCCGCGACATCGCCCCGGCCCCCGCCGAGGAACGCGTGCTGGAGCACCCCCGCTCGGCCGTCGCGGAGCTGCTGGTCGGCTGGGTGCTGGTGTTCGGCGCGCTGTACGCCTTCGGCATGTTCGTCAGCTACCACGCCAAGGACACGTTCCTCGGCAGCCTCGACACCGGGGTCCCGCGCTGGTTCGCCGACCGGCACACCGCCGCGTCGACCGACCTGAGCTGGTGGTGGAGCAAGTTCGGCGACACCCACGCGATCCTGCTGGTGTCGCTGGTCTTCTGCCCGCTGGTGCTCGCCGTGTGGCGGCGCTGGCGGCCGGTGCTGTTCGTGGCGCTGGCGATGTTCGGCGAGCTGACCCTCTTCCTCGCCTCCGCCCGCGCCGTCGACCGGCCCCGCCCTCCCGTGGAGAACCTCGACGGGCAGATGCCCACCTCGTCGTTCCCGTCCGGGCACATCGCCGCCACCATCTGCCTCTGGCTCGCCATCGCCCTCATCGTGTTCCCCCGCACCGACCGCTGGTGGCGGTGGCTGTTCGTGGCCGCCGCCGTGGTCATGCCGGTCGGCGTGGCGGTCTCCCGGATGTACCGGGGCATGCACCACCCGACCGACTTCATGGGCGCGATCCTGCTCAGCGCCCTGTGGATCGGCCTGCTCTACTGGGTGATCCGCCCCAACGCCGACCTCGCCGAGGGCAACCGGCCGGCGATCGAGTCCGAACAGGTCGACGAGCTCGACGACGAGCTGGCCACCGCCGGCCGCCCCGACTGATCCGGCGATGCTGCGGGTGATGACCTGGAACATCAGGACCGGCGGCCGGGACCGGACGGGCCCCGGCCGCCTGGACCGGGTGGCCCGGGTCGTCGCCGCGCACCGGCCGGACGTGCTGGCCGCGCAGGAGCTGCGCGGCTTCGACTCCGGCGGCGTGCTGGCCGGCTTCGCCGCCGCCGTGGGCATGGAGCCGTACCTGGCCCGGTCGTGTTTCGGGCAGCCCGTGGCGGTGCTGGTCCGCCCGCCGCTGCGGGTCGTCGCGGCCGGCCCGGTCCGCCGACCGTTCCACCACGCCGCCGTACGCGTCACCGTGGCCACCGACTCCGGGCCGCTCACCGTGCTCGCCGCGCACCTCGACCCGTACTCGGGGCTGCGGCGGCGGGTCGAGGCGGGCTGGCTGGCGGGGGCCGTCGGCCGGACCCCCGGCGTGGGGCGGGGCGCGCTGGCGCTGCTGGCCGGGGACCTGAACACCCTCGCCCCGGGCGTCGACCACACCGACCGCGTCGCCCGGCTGCCGGCCGCGTACCGTCGCCGGCACCTGCGCCGCGACGGGCGCACGGTGGACACCCGGGCGGTGGCCCGGCTCGCCGCCGCGGGCCTGGTCGACCTGTACGCCGCGCTCGCCCCGGGCGACGAGGGGCGCACCGCGCCGACGCGGCACGGCGGCGGCGCGGAGTTCTCCGGCATGCGGCTGGACTACCTGTTCGGCACGCCCACCCTGGCCGGGCTGGCTAGGTCCTGCGTCGTGGTGCGCGGCGGCGACACCGAGCACGCCTCCGACCACTACCCGGTGCTCGCCGACCTCGACCTGCGCCCGGCCTGACCGGCCGGGCCACCGTGCCGGCCGGGCCGCCGCATGGTTGCCGTGGGCCGTTACGCTCGCCGCCGTGACCGGCCGAGACACCGCCCGCCCCGAGCCGCCGCCGCACCCGCTGGTCGCCGCGTTCGCCCGGGGCGTCGCCCTGGTCGTGGTGCTGCCCGTGCGGCTGGTGTGGGAGCTGCTCGTCGCGGTCGGGCGGTGGCTGCGCCGCTGGCTGCTCAGCCCGCTGGGCCGGGCCCTGCGGGCCTGGGTGCTGCGCCCGCTCGCCTGGCTCGCGTACCACCTGGTCTGGGTGCCCCTGGCCTGGCTGGCCCGGCACCTGGTGCGGCGTCCGCTGAGCTGGGTGCTCCGGACGCTGGTCCGGCCCGTGGCGCGCCTGGTCGTGGTGGCGGTCGACTGGCTGATCCGGCACCTCCTGGTGCCGCTGGTGGATCTGGTGGGGCGGCTGTTCGGGCCGGCGCTGCGGGCCCTCGGGCGCGGCCTGTGGTGGCTGCTGCGGCTGCTGTGGACGGCCCTGACCGCCGCCTGGCGGCTCGCCGGGCGCATCCTGCGCGCCCTGCACCGGCTGCTGCTGCGCCCGGTCGGCCGGGCCCTGCGCTGGGCCTGGCGGCACACCGTCGCCCCGCTCGGCCGCGCCCTGCGCGCCGCCTGGCGGGTCACGGTCACCCCGGCGGCCCGCTGGCTGAACGCGTCGGTCCTGGCCCCGGTGCGGGAGGCCACCCGGGCCCTCCTGCGCGCCCTGAATCTGCGCCCCTGACGTCCGGGTCGGCGGCGCTCCGGCGTTGTCACTTTCCGTGAGGGTGATGGCGTTCGGCTGCGGGGGCGGCCGGCTTTACTCCGCGCGACGATCCGGCGGCAGCACCGGACTGCCCCTGCCCCCTTTGCTCTGCACCCATCGACGCACCACCCCGGCGAGCTGCGCGGGAAGGATGGCGCGGACGGTGGCGGATGGGCCGGTCGGTTGCGCTGCGTGAGCGATGCGTCTGTGGGTGCAGAGCAAAGGGAATGGCGGGATTGGCGTCGTCGGGCGCGCGGATGGCGCTGAGTAACCGGTCGATGCGCGTGGCGGACGGGCTAATGGACCAGGTCGAGCAGGACGGCGAGCCGCCGCCGCTTCACAGCTCGCGGAGCCGGGGCAGCAGCTCCTCCCGGGCCCAGTCGAGGAACCTCGGCTGGGTGTCGCCGCCGACCTGCACCAGCGCCACGTGGGTGAAGCCGGCGTCGACGAACTTCTTGAACGCCGCGACGTGCCGGTCGGTGTCCGGGCCGCAGGAGATCCCGTCGGCGACGTCGTCCTCGCGGACGTACTGGGTCGCGGCGGCGAACGACTCCGGGCCGGGTAGCTCGGCGTTGACCTTCCAGCCCATGCCGAACCAGCGGAACTGGTCGTGCGCGATCTTGCGGCACTCCGCCTCGTCGGGGCCGTAGCAGATCGCGACCTGGCCGAACCGGGGCTGCCCCACGCCGCCCGCGTCGTCGTACATCTGGATCAGTTGGGCGTCGGGCTCGGTGGCGACGAGGCCGTCGCCGTAGTCGGCGGCGAGCGTCGCCGACTGCCGGCCGGACGCGGCCACGGCCATCGGCACCGGGCGGTCGGGCCGATCCCAGACGTACGCGTCGGGCACGTCGAAGTGGTTGCCGGAGAAGGTCAGCGTCTCCCCGTTCAGCAGGGGCCGGATGATCTGGAGCGCCTCCTCGAACATTTCGTGCCGCTGCTGCACGTGCGGCCAGCCGCCGACGACGTGCTCGTTGAGGTTCTCCCCGGCGCCCAGGCCGAGGGTGAACCGGCCGTCCGACAGCACCCCGATCGTGCTGGCCTTCTGCGCCACCACGGCGGGGTGGTAGCGGCGGATCGGGCAGGTCACGAAGGACATCAGCTCGGCCCGGCTGGTGGCGTGGGCGACCGCGCCGAGCACCGACCAGGCGTACGGGGAGTGGCCCTGGGAATCCAGCCAGGGATAGTAGTGGTCGGAGATCACCAGCTGGTCGAAGCCGGCGGCCTCGGCGCGCACCGCGTAGTCGACAAGTTCCTTCGGCCCGGCCTGCTCGCACATCAGGGTGTAGCCGACGTTGACCATGGCGCATCTCCTTCGCTCTGCCGATCCACCCCGCATACCCCCGTGGGCGTCGGTCAACCCTCGACGGCCGTCGAGGCCTTGACGGGGCGGCTCTGGGTGGTAAGGTCCGGCCTTAACCGGTTCAGGCTGGGGGCGTCGCATCCTGTGGTGGGGATGACCGCACCTGTGGCGGCTCGCTGCCCCGCGAGCCGCCACAGGACATCCCTCCGCTGAGTGGCGAGTCACTGAACCGGTTGCCCCTCCTCACTGATCGGCCTACGCTGATGCCTGCGCCGCCGCGGAGCCGGACGGCGGCTGACGGGCCAGCCGCCTTCTTCGTCACCACCGCACCCCCGCCGGGCACGGGGCTCGACCCTCCCTGAGGAAGGCCATGAGAAAACGTCTCTCCGTCGCGGGCGTCGCCCTGCTGACGGTCCTCGCCGCCGTGTTCGCCTTCGGGCAGCCCGCGCACGCCGCCGCCGGCTTCACCGTCGCCAACGGCAAGCTCTACGACGCCAACGGCAACGAGTTCGTCATGCGCGGCGTCAACCACGCCCACACCTGGTACCCGCAGCAGACCAGCTCCTTCGCCAACATCAAGGCGCTCGGCGCGAACACGGTGCGGGTGGTGCTGGCCAGCGGCGACCGCTGGGCCAAGAACGACACGGCCGACGTCGCCAACGTCGTCTCCCTGTGCAAGGCGAACAAGCTGATCTGCGTCCTGGAGGTGCACGACACCACCGGCTACGGCGAGCAGAGCGGCGCGATCACCCTGGACCGGGCGGTCGACTACTGGCTGAGCATCTCCAGCGCCCTCGCCGGCCAGGAGAAGTACGTGATCGTCAACATCGGCAACGAGCCCTACGGCAACCAGGGCTACGGCACCTGGGCCACCGACTCGGCCAACGCGATCAAGCGGCTGCGCGCCGCCGGCCTCGCGCACACCATCATGGTCGACGCCCCCAACTGGGGCCAGGACTGGTCGTTCACCATGCGCGACAACGCGGCGTCGGTGTTCGCGGCCGACCCGCAGAAGAACACCGTCTTCTCCATCCACATGTACGGCGTCTTCGACACCGCTGCCGAGATCTCCGACTACCTCGGCCGGTTCCGCACCGCGAAGCTGCCGATCGTGGTGGGCGAGTTCGGCTTCGACCACTCCGACGGCAACCCCGACGAGGACGCCATCCTGTCGTACACGCAGGCCAACGGCATCGGCTACCTCGGCTGGTCGTGGAGCGGCAACGGCGGCGGCGTCGAATACCTCGACATGACCACCAACTTCAACCCGAACGCCCTGACCACGTGGGGCCAGCGCATCTTCAACGGCGCCAACGGCATCAAGGCGACGTCGAAGGAGGCGTCGGTCTACGGCGGCATCGTCACGCCCACGCCCTCGACGACCGTGACCCCGACCCTCCCGCCGCCGACCACGACGCCCCCGCCGACCACCCCGCCGGCCAGCGGCGGCTGCACGGCGACGTACACGATCATCGGCCAGTGGCAGGGCGGCTTCCAGGGTGAGGTCAAGGTGACCGCCGGCTCCGCCGCCATCAACGGCTGGACGGCGAAGTGGACCCTCGGCAGCGGCCAGTCCATCAGCCAGGCGTGGAACGCGACGCTGACCAGCAGCGGGTCGAACGTCACCGCCACCAATGTCAGCTACAACGGCAAGCTCGGGGCCGGGGCCAGCACCAGCTTCGGCTTCCTCGGCAGCTCCACCGGCACCCCCGCCGTCCCGGCGGTGACCTGCACGGCGAGCTGACCTCTCCGCACCACCGGCGGTGGCCGGGCCCGCCCGGGCCCGGCCACGCGTCCGTCCGGGCTACGCCGCGACGACGTCGGCGACCACGCATGCGACGTTGTCGGGCGCGCCGGCGGCGTACGCGAGGGCGACCAGCCGGTCCACGGCCTCGTCCGGCCCGCCGACCCCGCCCAGCGCCTCGCACACCGCCGCCGGGTCGACCACCGCCGAGAGCCCGTCGGAGCAGAGCAGGTACCGGTCACCGGGGCGGGCGTCGCGTAGCGCCAGGTCCGCCTCGACGTGCTCGCCGCCGGCCCCCAGGGCACGCGCCAGCACGGCCCGCTGCGGGTGGGCGGCGACCGCCTCCGGGGCCAGCCGGCCGGCGTCGACCAGCGACTCCACGTACGTGTGGTCCCGGGTGAGCCGATGCAGCTCGCCCTCGCGCAGCAGGTACGCCCGGCTGTCGCCGACGTGCACCAGCGCCACCCGAGGGCCGGAGCGCAGCAGCGCGGTCAGTGTGGTGACCGGCTGGTGCGCGTCGACCGCCAGCCCGCGCACGGCGCGGTGGGCCTCGTCGGCCCCGCCGGCCAGCAGCGCGAGGAGCTCGGGGGCCGGCACGTCGGCGGGCTCCAACGCCCGGAGGGCGTCGATCGCGGCGGCGCTGGCCGCCGCGCCGCCGGGCCCGCGCATGCCGTCTGCGACGGCCAGCAGCCGCTCGTCGGCGTACGCGGCGTCCTCGTTGCTGTCCCGCGCGGCCCCGGTCTCGCACCGGGTGGCGTGGCGGACGGTGAGAGTGTGGTGGTCCATGACGGGCCCCTTTCCGGACAGGTCGCCGACGAGGAGGGTGGCGAGGCGACCGCGCTGCGCCGTGTCGGCGGCGACCCGCCGCCAGTACGCGTCGACGGCCTCGGCCGCCTCCCCGGGCCGCAGCCCGCACACCGTGCGGATCTCGGCCAGCGGCATGCCGATGCGGCGCAGTGAGGCGATCAGCCGGGCCCGCTCCAACTGGGCCGGGTCGTAGAGCCGGTAGCCCGACTCGGGATCGACCGCCGCCGGGCGGAGCAGGCCCAGCTCGTCGTACAGGCGCAGCGCCTTCGGCGTCAGCCGCGCGGCCCTGGCGAACCCTCCGATGGTCAGCAGCCCCACGTCACGTCCTCCTCGTGCCGGTCACCGCGACCGGCAGGCACCAGCCTGTGGCCTGCCCGAGGGGGAAGGTCAAGACGGGGGGTCAGCCGACCGCGTCGACCTCCAGCAGGAGGGTCTGCTCGGGGTGCAGGGCCGGCAGTTGCAGGCCGACCGAGGCGAGCACCGCGCCCGGCAGGGTCACCCCGGGCAGCCAGCCCGGCTCCGTCAGCTCCAGCGCCGCCGGCTCCGGCACGCCGGCCGCCGGCCGGACCGCGTACCGCCGGGCCGGGTCGAGCCCCGGCAGCCGCAGCGCGCCCGGCGTCTGGGCGACCGAGGTGGCGACGCGCGCCACGGCGTACACCGCGTGGGTGAGGTCTGCGGCGACCACGCCGTGCGCCCAGACGGCCGGGTCGGGGTGGTCGACCCGGACCACCCGGCCGGCGTGCAGCAGCGGTCGCAGCCGCTTGTGCAGCGCCACCCAGGCCGACAGCTCGACCCGGTCGGCGGCGCTGGCGGAGCCGATGTCCCACTCGACGCCGAAGTGGCCGAACAGCGCGGTGGCGGCCCGGAAGCCCAGGTCGTGCACCCGGTGCGTGGTGTGCGAGCGGTCGGGCCCGACGTGGCTGCCGACCAGCTCCGGCGGCAGCAGCAGCCCGGTCCACCGCTGGATGGCCAGCCGCTCCAGGGCGTCGTTGCAGTCGCTGGCCCAGACCCGGTCGGTGCGGCGCAGGATCTCCAGGTCGACCCGCGCGCCGCCGGAGGAGCAGCTCTCGATCTCCAGCCCCGGGTGGCGGGCGCGCAGTTCGTCGAGCAGCCGGTAGGCGGCGGCGGTCTGCGCGTGCACCCCGGGCCGCCCGGCGTGGCCGGCCTCGGTGAGGTCCCGGTTGTGGTCCCACTTCAGGTACGCGATGCCGTCGTGGTCGCGCAGCAGCGCGTCGAGCCGCCCCAGCACGTACGCGTACGCGGCCGGATTGGCCAGGTCGAGCACCTGCTGGTGCCGCCACGGGGGCGGCAGCCGGCCGGGCACGGCGAGCACCCAGTCGGGGCGGGCGCGGAACAGGTCGGAGTCGGGGTTGACCATCTCCGGCTCGACCCAGAGGCCGAACTGCATGCCGTGCCCGCGCACGTGGTCGATCAGCGGTTGCAGCCCGCCCGGCCAGACCGTCTCGTCGACGTACCAGTCGCCGAGCCCGGCCCGGTCGTGCCGGCGGCCGACGAACCAGCCGTCGTCGAGCACGAACCGTTCCACCCCGACGGCGGCGGCGTGGTCGGCGAGGGCGCGCAGCCGGTCGAGGTCGTGGTCGAAGTAGACGGCCTCCCACACGTTGAGGGTGACCGGCCGCGCCGAACGCGGGTGCCCCGGTCGGGCGCGCAGGTGGGCGTGCAGCGCGTCGCTGAGCCCGTCCAGGCCGGCGGCCGAGTGCGCGGCGTAGAGCAGGGGGGTGGCGTAGGACTCGCCGGGGCCGAGCGTGATCTCGCCGCTGCCCAGCAGCTCGCCGCCGCCCAGCGTGGCCTCCCCGGTGGGCCGCCGCTCGGCGAACGTGACGTGGTCGCCGCTCCACGCGGTGTGCACCGCCCACACCTCGCCGTGCCGGAAGCCGAACCCGGCCGTGCCGGCCACCAGCAGCAGCGTCGCGTCGTGCCCGGTGCGCCCGTGCCGGCCCTCCCGCACCCACGCGCCCATCGGCCACGGGTGCCGCTGCGGCGACCGTTCCCGGCACCACCGGCCGGTCAGGTCGAGCAGCTCGGTGGCGACCGCCGGCACCGGCAGCACGCCGGTCAGCTCCCGCAGCTCGTACGGGGTGTCGCCGTCGTTGCGCAGCCGGTGCCGCAGCAGCACCAGCCCGGCCGGGTCCAGCGCGACCTCGACGGTCAGCGTCAGCGCCGCGGCGGGGTCGCTGGCCGTCACGGTCACCCGGGCCGAGCCGGCCTGACCGGCCGGGTCAGCGGGGTCCCCGGTCCCGTCGGGCTCGTCGGTGACGGCGAGGGCGTCGAGGCGGAACGCCGTGGACCAGGCGGCGCCGGCGCGGTGCCCGGCCAGCCCGGGCCGCCCGCTCCAGCCGGCGCTCGCCTCGGGCAGCAGCGACAGCACGGTCGGGGCGTCGAAGCTGCTCGGCACCACCGGCGGCACGCCTGCCGCGACGAGCGCGGTCAGGTCGTCGGCGGTGAGCGGGCCGAGGTCGGCGCCCCAGTGCGCGACCCGGGGCAGCCCGGGGCCGCGCGCGTCGAGCACCAGGCTGGTCGCGGCCCGGCGAAGGTGGACGATCGTCATCCCTTGGAGGCTCCCAGCGTCAGGCCCCGGACGAACTGCTTCTGCAACAGGAAGAAGATCACCAGGGTGGGGATCGCGACCAGCACCGAGCCGGCCGAGACGAGGTTGTTGTCGGTGAAGAACTCGCCGCGCAGGTTGTTCAGCGAGCTGGTCACCGGGAACTTGTCGCCGGTGCGCATGAGCACGGTGGCCCAGAAGAACTCGTTGTAGATCCAGGTCACCTCCAGCGTGGCCAGCGCCGCCAGGGCGGGTCGGCACAGCGGCATGGTCACCTGCCAGTACTGCCGCCACACGCTGGCCCCGTCGACCATCGCCGCCTCGTACAGCTCGTGCGGCAGGGCCTTCATGTAGTTGCTGAGCACGAAGACGCAGAAGCCGCACTGGAAGGCGACGTTGACCAGGATCAGCCCCCAGTAGCTGTCGTAGAGCAGCTCGGAGTCGCTCATGAACGGCGGCAGCGGCACCTCGGTGAACAGCCGGAACAACGGGATCAGCAGGGCCTGCTGGGGCAGCAGGTTCGCGGCGGTGAACAGGCCGAGCAGGACGATGTTGAGCTTCCAGCTGAACCGGGCGATGACGAACGCGACGCAGGAGGCCAGGAACAGCGTCAGCAGCACCGCCGGGACCGTGATGTAGACGGAGTTGAGGAAGTGCTTGCCGAACTCGGCGGTGCGCCACGCGGTGACGTAGTTGTCGAGGGTCCAGCCGCCGAGGGAGACGTACCCGTTGGCGGCGGTGTACTCGTAGGAGCGCAGCGAGGTCAGCACCGCCCAGAGGATCGGGAACAGCCAGCCGACGGCGACCGCGCCGAGGAAGAGGTGCAGGACGACCCGGGCGGGCCGCAGCGGGCGGCGGCCGGACGCGGGGGCGGCCGGCTCGCGGGTAGGGGCAGCGGCGGTCACTTCCGGTTCTCCCTCATGACGGTCGCCAGGTAGACGGTGATGAAGACCAGCGAGACGGCCAGCATGAGCGTCGCCAGCGCCGAGCCGAAGCCGATGCGGCTGGCCTCGCCGACGACGTTCTGGGTGACCAGCGCGGAGATCAGCTCCAGCCCGTTGCGGCCCTTGTTGACGACCCAGACCAGGTCGAACGCGCGCAGCGACTCGATGACGTTCACCACCAGCACGATGATGTTGATCGGCCGCAGCACCGGGAAGACCACCTTGAAGAAGGTGGTGGCCTCGGACGCGCCGTCGACGGCGGCGGCCTCCCGCAGCGACGGGTCGACGCCCTTCAGCCCGGCCAGGTAGAGCAGCATGATGTAGCCGACGTGCCGCCAGCCGGCGGCGACGAGCACCGCCCAGATGTTGACGTCCGGGTCGCCGTACCAGTCGGTGCTGGTGCCCAGCGCCGCGTTGAGCAGGCCCTGGTCGCGGGAGTAGATGAGCTGCCAGACGAAGCCGATGAGCGCCAGCGAGAGCACCACCGGCAGGTAGAGCGCGGTCTGGTAGAAGCGGCTGCCCCGGATCTCCTTGTCCAGCAGCACGGCGAGGAACATGCCGAACGGGGTGGCGACCACGAACAGCGCCGCGAGCCAGAGCAGGTTGTTCTGCACGGCCGGCACGAACGGCGGATAGATGTTGATCACGTCGGAGTAGTTGCGGCCGCCGACCCACTCGATCTCGCCGATCGGGCCGATGCCGTCCCAGTTCGTGCCGGACAGCGCCACCGTGGCCAGGGCCGGGAACCACACCAGGCCGACGACCAGCAGCAGCGGTACGAGCACCATCAGCGCGATCACCACGCGGTCGGTGCGGGACAGGAGCCGTGACCCGCGGCCGCGACCACCCTTGCGGGTGGTCGCGGCCGGCGACGACACGGCGGGATCCGCTTGGATCAGGGGCAGGTCGGACACGTGTCCTCGCCTCTCGCCGTCGTCAGTCGGTGAAGATCGACTTCTTCTGGTTCTCGATGCTGGTGAGCAGCCCGCTGATGTCCTTCGGGTCCTTGATGAACTGCTGGAGCGCCGGGATCATCACGGTGGAGGCGAAGTCGGGCCGGGTGTCCCGGTCGAGGAACTGGGCGATCTCGGTGGCCGAGCCGACCAGCTCGGCGGCCTTCTTCTGCAACGCGGTGTAGCCGCTGACGTCGGCACCACTGTTGGCGACGAGCGTGTTCGGGTCGTTCTTGACGGTGACGTCGGCGGCGTCCTTCGAGCCGAGGTACTCCATCAGCTTCTTCGCGTTGGCCGCGGACTTCGGCTTGCGGGCCATCATGTAGCCGTCGATCGGCGCGTCCAGGGCCTTGGCCCCGATCGCCGGGTCGATCTCGGGGAAGGTGAAGAAGTCGAGGTCGTCCTGCTCGTCATCGTTGAACTGCTGGCCCACGAAGAGGCCGAGGAGGTACATGCCGGACTTCTTCTGCTGCAACGACTGGGCCGCCTCCTGCCACGTCCGGCCGAGGCTGTCGGCCTGGTGCAGCGGCAGCAGCCCCGCCCAGGTGTCGAAGACCTTCTTCACTTTGTCGGAGGTCCACGCCTCCTTGCCGGCCATCAGGTCGATGTGGAACTGGTAGCCGTTGATCCGCAGGTTGAGGATGTCGAAGGTGCCCATCGCCGGCCAGCCGTCCTTGTCGCCGAAGGCGATCGGGTTGAGGCCGTCCCGCTTCATCTGCGCGCCGAGGGCGTTCAGCTCGTCCAGGGTCTTCGGCACCTGGTAGCCGCGCTGCTGCCACACCGACTTGCGGTAGAACATCGCCCACGGGTAGTACGACGCCGGCACGAAGTACTGCTTGCCGTCGTCGCCGGTCGACGCCTTCTTGAACGCGTCGGAGTAGCCGGAGAGCTTGCCCCACACGTCGCTGACGTCGCCGGCCAGGCCCTTCGACGCGAAGAACCGCATGCGGTAGCCGGCGAACCAGGTGTAGACGTCGTCCGGCTTGCCCTGGAGGTAGTTGTTGATGTTCTCCTGGAACGTGTTGTGGTCGACCGTGTTGATCGCGACCTCGACGCCGGAGGCGGTCTGGAACCCGGCCATGACCTTGGCGATCACGTCCTTGGGCTTGGGGTCGGACTGGTTCGAGCCGAGCGACACCGTCTTCGACTCCGCCCCGCCGGACTCGGAGTCCGAGCCGCAGCCGGCGAGCAGGCCGGTGCCGAGCAGGGCGCCCGTGCCGGCCGCGCCGGCCAGCAGGGAGCGCCGGCGCAGGCCGGCGACGGACGGGGGTACGAGCCGGGCGAGGTACTCGGCCTGGGTGCGGGGACGGGACATGGTGCCTCCTGCGGCTGAGAAGGGGTGCGGCACCCGGGGGTGGGGTGGTGGGGGTGGTGGGTGATCGGCGTTCGGGAATGCCACAGCGGATCCACCGTGAACCCACATCAGCGAACACGAACGGCCATAGGGGCCTCAAGCTACTCGTCCGTCGGGCGCTGTCAAGGGTCGATCTGTCGATCGAAACCGCGCTGTGACAAGGGGATCGACGCGGTAAACGTTGTAAAGAAGCCCGATGTTGAAAAGTGTTGACTTGGGTGTGCTGCGCGGGCACGCTGTGCCCTCATGCGGGATCGACACGACACCGGCGGGCAGCGCGACACCGGCGGGCAGGGCGACGGCTGGCAGGGCGACGGCATCTACTACGGCGCCGACTACAACCCCGAGCAGTGGCCCGAGCAGACCTGGGCCGAGGACGTGGAGCTCATGCGCCGCGCCGGGGTCAACCTGGTCTCCGTCGGCATCTTCTCCTGGGCCCTGCTGGAGCCCACCCCCGGCACCTACGACTTCGGCTGGCTCGACCGCGCCCTCGACACCCTGCACGCCGGGGGGATCTCGGTCGACCTCGCCACCGCCACCGCCAGCCCGCCGCCGTGGCTGGCCCACGCCCACCCCGAGACGCTGCCCCGCCGCGCCGACGGCACCGTGCTGTGGCCGGGCGGCCGGCAGGCGTACTGCCCCAGCTCGCCGGTGTTCCGCGAGCGTTCGCTCGCCCTCGTCGAGGCCGTCGCCACCCGCTACGCCGACCACCCCGCCGTCGTCATGTGGCACGTCTCCAACGAGCTGGGCTGCCACAACGTGCACTGCTACTGCGACGTCAGCGCGGCGGCGTTCCGGGGCTGGCTGCGCGAGCGCTACGGCGACCTCGACGCCCTCAACGAGGCGTGGGGCACCCTCTTCTGGAGCCAGCGCTACGGCGACTGGGCCGAGATCAACCCGCCGCGCGCCGCGCCGACCTTCGCCAACCCCACCCAGCAGCTCGACTTCCTGCGCTTCTCCTCAGACGAGCAGCGCGCCCAGCTACGCGCCGAACGCGACCTGCTCAAGCGGCTCGTCGCCCAGCCCGTCACCACCAACTTCATGGTGGGCATGAGCAAGCACATGGACTACTACTCCTGGGTCGCCGACGTGGACCTGGTCGCCACCGACCACTACCTCTCGGCCGCCGACCCGCTCTCGCACGTCGGCCTGGCGCTGGCGGCCGACCACACCCGGGGCGTCGCCGGCGGCGCGCCGTGGCTGCTCATGGAGCACTCCACCAGCGCCGTCAACTGGCAGCCCCGCAACGTGGCGAAGGCGCCCGGGCAGCTACGCCGCAACAGCCTCGCCCACGTCGCCCGGGGCGCCGACGGGGTGCTGTTCTTCCAGTGGCGGGCCTCCCGGGCCGGTGCGGAGAAGTACCATTCGGCACTCGTCCCGCACGCCGGGGCGGACACCAAGGTCTTCCGCGAGGTGTGCGGGCTCGGCGCCGACCTGAAGGCCCTCGCCGAGGTACGCGGCAGCCGCGTCGACGCCGACGTGGCGATCCTGTTCGACTACGAGGCGTGGTGGGGCGTCGAGCTGGACTCCCACCCCAGCGTCGACGTCACGTACGCCGACCGGCTCACCGCCCTGCACGGCGCGCTCTGGCGGGCCGGCGTCACCGCCGACGTGGTGCACCCGTCGACCGACCTGTCCCGATACCGCCTGGTGCTGGTGCCGACGCTCTACCTCGTCCGCGACGCCGACGCCGAGGCCCTGCGCCGGTGGGTCGCCGCCGGCGGCACCGCCCTGGTGACCTACTTCAGCGGCATCGTCGACGAGCACGACCACGTCCGGCTCGGCGGCTACCCCGGCGCGTTCCGGGAACTGCTCGGCATCCGCACCGAGGAGTTCTTCCCGCTGCGCGAGGGCGAGCGGGTCACCCTCGACGACGGCTCCGCCGCCGACGTGTGGACGGAGTGGCTGCACCCGGCCGGCGCGCAGGTCGTCGCCGCGTACGCCGACGGGCCCCTGCCCGGGGTCCCGGCGCTGACCCGGCACGCCGTCGGCGCGGGCGCGGCCTGGTACGCGGCCACCCGGCTCGACGACGCCGCAACCGACCGCCTGGTGGCCCGGCTGCTGGCCGAGGCCGGCGTCCGGCCGGCCGCCGACGCCCCGCCCGGCGTGGAGGTGGTCCGCCGCCGCGGCGACGGGCGGAGCTGGCTGTTCGTCGTCAACCACACCGACCGTCCGGCGCGGATCGCCGCCACCGGCACCGAGCTGCTCGCGAGCGTCCGCTGTGCCGGGGAGCTGGAGGTCGCCCCGGGCGAGGTGGCCGTGGTCCGGGAGGAGGAGTCCGATGCTCGCCCAGCAACGGCAGAGCGCCATCCTTGAGCTGATCCGGCAGCGCGGCGGGGTGCGGGTCAGCCACCTGGTGACCCGCTTCGGCGTCTCCGACATGACCATCCGCCGCGACCTAGAGGTCCTCGCCGAACGCGGGCTGATCGACAAGGTGCACGGCGGGGCGACCTTGGCCGGGCCGGGCTCGGCCGAGGAGCCCGGCTTCGCCGCGAAGTCGATCCGCCAGCGCGACGAGAAGCGGGCCATCGCCGCGCGGGCCGCCACCCTCGTCGAGCCCGGCATGGCGATCGCGCTCTCCGCCGGCACCACCACGGCCGCCCTGGCCACCCTGCTCGCCGACGTGCGCGGGCTGACCGTGGTGACCAACTCGATCCCCGTCGCCGACGCGCTCTACGCCGACCCGCGCGCCGACCGCACGGTCGTGCTCACCGGCGGCATCCGCACCCCGTCGGACGCGCTCACCGGGCCGGTGGCCGAGGCCGCCGTGAGCACGCTCAACGTCGACGTGCTCTTCCTCGGGGTGCACGGGATGAGCCCGCGCACCGGCTTCACCACCCCCAACCTGCTGGAGGCCGGCATCAACCGGCGGTTGGTGCACGCCGCCCGGCGGCTGGTGGTGCTGGCCGACCACACCAAGTGGGAGACTATCGGCATCGCCACCATCGCCCCGCTCGCCGACGCGGACGTGCTGATCACCGACGCGGGGCTCGACCCGGCGGCCCGTGCCCCGCTCGCCGAGCAGGTGGGCGACCTGGTCGTGGTGGAGGTGTAAGGAAGGGCCCCCTGTTAACGCATACGGTAGAGAAGGGTCCCCTTCTCACGCCCGCCGACGCCGCCGAGCACGCCGAGCAGGGCACGGTGTGTTCCCAGGCACCTCACAGCGGTGTTGGCTAGGGTCGGTGGCGTGAGCTGCGACGCTCCAGGGTGGAGCGCGCACCTGCGGGAGTGGCGATGGTCTTCAAGAAGATGTTGAGCGCGTTCGGGGTGGGCGGTCCGACCGTGGACACCGTTCTCGCGAACCCGAACACCCGGCCCGGTCTGGCCCTCGACGGCCGGGTCAACCTGGTCGGCGGGGAGGCCCCGGCCGCCATCGAGCAGATCGCCGTCGGCCTGGTCACCCGTGTCGAGATCGAGAGCGGCGACAGCGAGTACGCGGGCATCATGGAGTTCCACCGGATGCCGGTCAGTGGGGCCTTCGAGCTGGCCCCGAAGCAGCAGCTGTCGATCCCGTTCCAGCTCCCGGTGCCGTGGGAGACCCCGATCACCGACGTGTACGGCCAGCGTCTGCACGGCATGACCATGGGGCTGCGCACCGAGGTGGCGGTGGCCCGGGCCGTCGACAAGAGCGACCTCGACCAGGTGGCGGTGCACCCGCTGCCGGTGCAGGAGCGGATCCTGGAGGCGTTCGCCCGGCTCGGCTTCCGGTTCAAGGGCGCCGACCTGGAGCGCGGCCACATCCGGGGGGTGCAGCAGACGCTGCCCTTCTACCAGGAGATCGAATACTTCGCGGCCCCGCAGTACGCGCAGGTCATCAACGAGGTCGAGCTGACGTTCGTCACCAGCCAGCAGGGCATCGACGTGATCCTGGAGTGCGACAAGCGGGGCGGCTTCCTCAGCGCCGGCCACGACGTCTTCGGGCGCTACACGGTCTCGCACGCCGACGCCGACCGCGTCGACTGGGCGCAGGTGGTCGACGGCTGGCTGAAGGAGACCACGTCGCGCTACGGCGGCCTACGCGCCCAGGGCTTCGGGGCCCCGCAGGGCTACCCGCCGCAGCACGGCTACCCGATGCAACCTGGCTACCCGATGCAGCACGGCCACGGTCGCGGCCACGGCCGGGGTCCCGGGATGGGCGGGATCGTCGCCGGGGCGGCGCTCGGCGCGGTCGGCGGGATGGTCGCCGGCGAGATGATCGAGGACGCCGTCGAGGGCGACTTCGCCGAGGACTGGGGCTTCGGCGAGGAGTAGTCCGGCACGTACGCGAAGAAACGCGACGGTGGCCCGCCGGGAATCCCGGCGGGCCACCGTGCTGCTCGGAGCTGGTCCGGCGTCAGTGCCGGGCCTTGCGCTCCGCGCCGCTGCGGAAGTTGCTGCCGGCCTTGGCCAGGCCCCGGCTGCCGAGGTAGCCGATGGTCAGCAGCGTGATGAAGAACCATGCCTGCGGCGCGCGGAAGATGTCTACGCCGACCGAGTTCTTGCCGACCAGGTACGACGCGGCGAGCACGCCGATCACGGAGGCGACGTAGACCCAGAACTCCGTGGTCATGAAGGCCTGCTTGGTCTCCGTGCCCGGTGCCATCATCGGCTCCCGGTGCCCGTCGTGCATCATCGGCATCGGCCGGGTGGGCGCCTCCTGCATCGCGCGGTTCGGCATGTCGTTCATCGCCCGGTTCGGGGCTTCCTGCGTGCGGTTCATCGGCCTGGTGGATGCAGCCTGCGTGCTCATCTTGTCCTCCTCAGGATGCGATGAGTCCTTACTGCGCTCCCTCGCCCCGCTACCGCGTTTCGGCCACGGCACGGTTGACGTTCGTGGCGGGGGCACCCCCCGACTACCCGGCTCCCCGGCGAGGTAACACCCTCCTGTCGCCGGATAGCAGCAGCTCGGGGCGGGTGCGGGCGGCCGGGCTGGGCGGCGGGCGGAGCAAGCGGACCGGGCGGTGCGGGTGGGCCGGGCGGTGCGGTCGCGCGGCCGGGGCGCGCGGCGCAGGCACGTTTGGTCGCCCCCCGGCCGGGCACGCAGCACGATTCCGACACTTCTGCGAGGTGATGGACGTGCGTGAGGACGACACGATGCGGGAGTCCGCCCGCAAGGCCGAGGAACGGATCGCCGGCGGCGTCTACGGCGAGGGGGCCCTCGACGAGGTCACCGTGCCGCAGACCGACGTGCAGCGGGTCATTCAGGACGAGGACCCGGACGACCCGGCGCACGTCCGGATCGACCCGGCGGTGCTGCGCGACGGCGGCCCCACCCGGGGCCAGGGCGCGGTCACCACGACCGGCGGCACGGCCGGGCCGGCGAGCGTCCGCCGGGTGGCCCGGCAGCCGGAGCGGCACCCGGGGGAGGTCGCGCCGACCACCACGGGCGACGCGACCACGGGCGGGCTGAGCACCCCGGCGGGCGGCGCGACCAGCGACCAGTCCAGCAGCGCCAGCCAGGTCGGCAACTTCACCGAGGACTGACCGGCCGCCAGCGAGACCAGACCTTGGACGGTTGCCGTCCACAGCAGACGGCAACCGTCCAGGATTCCGGTAGCCAGGGCGGGTCAGGTGAAGCGGAGGACGCCGAGGCGCTGGGTGGCGCGGGTCAGCGCGACGTAGAGGTCGCTGTGCCCGCGCGGCGACTCCGCGACGATCCCGTCCGGGTCGACCACCAGGACGGTGTCGAACTCCAGCCCCTTGGCCTGGGCCACCGTCAGCAGCACCACCCGGCTCTCCAACTCCGGGTGGTCGCCGACGGCCGCCTCGGGCAGGACCGCCAGCAGCGCCGCGCCCAGCGCGTCGACCCGGCCGGCGGGCACGATCACCCCGAGCCGCCCGTCGGTCAGGTCGGCCGCCTCGGCGACGGCGGCGTCGGCCAGCTCGCCGGCCAGCCGGCCCCCGTCGACCGCGCGTTCCCACGGCGGCACCCCGCTGCGCCGCACCGAGCGGGGCGGGCGCAGGTGCGGGTCGATCTCGGCCAGCACCCCGGCCGCCACCGACATGATCTCGGCGGGGGTGCGGTAGCTGACCGTCAGCTCCTCCAGCCGCCACCGCTGCGCCACGTACGGCTCCAGCGCCTCGCCCCACGACGGGGTGCCGGCGAGCGCGCCGGTCTGCGCCACGTCCCCGACGATCGTCATGGACCGGCTGGGACAGCGGCGCATCAGCAGCCGCCAGGCCATCGGCGACAGCTCCTGCGCCTCGTCGACGATGACGTGCCCGAACGCCCAGCTCCGGTCGGCGGCGGCCCGCTGGGCGGTGGTCAGCCCGTCGCTGGACTCCTGCCGCTCCAGCAGCCGGTCGGCGTCCAGCAGGTCGGCCACCCCGAGGATCTCGCCGCCCTCCGCCTCGTCCTCCACGTCGATCGACCGGGAGCCCCGGGCGATCTCCAGCACGCCCTCGGCGTACTCGCGTTGCAGGGCGCGCAGGCGGGCCCGGCGGGCCTCGGCGGCCCGGTCGTCCTCGCCGAGCAGCTCGGCGGCCTCGTCCAGCAGCGGCACGTCTGCCGGCGTCCAGCCGCCCGGCTCGCGGCGCAGCGCCGCCCGGTCGGCGTCGGTCCAGCCGGGCGTGGCGGCGGCGATGCGGTCCGGGTCGGCGTACAGGTCGGCGAGCAGGCGCTGCGGGGTGAGCACCGGCCAGAGCTGGTCCAGCGCGGCCCGCACCCCTGGCTCCTCGCGCAGCTCCCGGCGGATCTCCGCGACGTCGGCCTCCTCCAGGAGGTTGGCCCCGCCGAGCGGGTCCGCGCCGATGCGCTCGGCGACCTGGGCGGCGAGGGCGTGCACGACCTCGACGTCGAAGACCGCGCGGGCCAGGTTGTGCGGCCGCCCGGAGCGGCGGGCCCGGTCCCGGGCGGTCCGCACGGTCTCCGGGGCCAGCGGCAGCACCTCCCGCTCGACCTCGATCTCCAGCGGCTCGTCGGGCACCCACTGCCGGTCCCGCACGGCCGCGGCCAGCACCTGCGTCATCTCCGCCCGGCCCTTGAGCGCCGCCGTGGCCGCCGGCTCCGCCCGGCGGGCGCTGACGCCGGGGAACAGGTCCCCGGGGGTACGCAGCAGCACGCCCGTCTCGGCCAGCGCCGGCAGCACCTGGGAGATGTAGCGCAGGAACGTCTCGTTCGGGCCGACCAGCAGCACGCCCCGGGTGGCCAGCTCCCGCCGGTGGGTGTAGAGCAGGTACGCCGCCCGGTGCAGGGCGACGGCGGTCTTGCCGGTGCCGGGGCCGCCCTGCACGACCAGGGTCCCGGGCAGGTCGGCGCGGATGATCCGGTCCTGCTCGGCCTGGATCGTCTCGACGATGTCGCGCATCCGGCCGGTGCGCCCGGCGTTGAGCGCGGCGAGCAGGGACGCCTCGCCGGTCAGCTCCTCGTGGGCGGTGGGGGAGGCGGTGGCGAGGTCGAGCACCTCGTCGTTGAGGGCGACCACCTTCCGCTGCCGGGTACGCAGGTGCCGGCGTCGCCGCACGCCCTGCGGGTTGGCGGCGGTGGCCAGGTAGAAGGCGCGGGCGGCCGGGGCCCGCCAGTCCATCAGCAACGGGTCGTAGTCGCCGCTGGTGTCGAAGATCCCGATCCGGCCGATGTAGCGGCGGGCGTCGTCGTCGGTGTCCAGCCGGCCGAAGCACAGCCCGTTCTCCACGGCGGAGTACTGCTCGACCTGCTCGGCGTACATCTTCACGGCGCTGTCGCGCTGGGACCGGGCCTGCTGGGTGCCGCCGCCGGCGCGGAGCTGTTCGGCGAGCCGCCGGGCGGACTGTTCCCGCAGGCCGTCCAGCCGGTCGTAGAGCATGGAGACGTATTCCTGCTCGTGGCCGATCTCGTCGGCGTGCCCGTTCTGGTCGTCGTTGCGCAGCTCGTCGGGACCCGCGGAGTGCCTTGACAAGCCTTCTCCCTAATAATTAGAATTGCGTCAGGAACGGCATTCTGCACGCCGTTCCTTTTTTGTGCCTGAATTGCCAAAGATACCGCGCGGCGACCCCCCGGCCAAGCGATCGGGGCGGCGCTGCGCCACGGGTCGGGACGGAGTCGCGCGCATGCTGCTGGGTGCCGGTCAACGGGTCGTGTTCATCGGGGACAGCATCACCGACTGCGGCCGGCGCGACCACGCCGCCCCCTACGGCGACGGCTACCTGAGCCTGGTCCGCGCGTTCGTCGACGCCCGCTACCCGGAGCGCGAGCTGACCTGGGTCAACCGGGGCGTCGGCGGCGACACGGTGCGCGACCTCGCCGCCCGCTGGGACGCCGACGCCATCGCCGAGCGCCCCGACTGGCTCTGCGTGATGGTCGGCATCAACGACATCTGGCGCGCGTTCAGCCCCGGCCAGGAGGCCGAGGCCGTGCCGATCGACGAATACGAGCGCACCCTGCGCGCCCTGCTGCGCCGCGCCGTGACCGCCACCGGTTGCCGGCTGGTGCTGGCCGACCCGTTCCTCATCGAGGCCGACGTCGACGAGCCGCAGCGCGCCGAGACCGATCGCTACGCGGCGGTGGTGGCCGCCGTCGCCAAGGACTTCGAGGCCGTGCACGTCGCCACCCAGGCGGCCTTCGACCGGGTGCTGGCGCACAGCCCGTCGAGCCGCTGGGCCGACGACCGGGTCCACCCGGGACTGCCGGGCCACGCGGTGATCGCGGACGCCTTCCTGGCCGCCTTCGACGCCTGACCCCGCCTGACCCGCTGCACCGACCCGCTGCCCCGGTCCCGGCCGGGGCGGGGCGGGCGGTCAGCGGCGGCTGGTGCAGACCTGACGGCTGCGGCCGACCGTCTCCGCCGACCACACCACCGCCACCGTGAAGCAGTAGTCGTCGGCGCGGTCCAGCCCGTACACGAGGAAGCTCGTGGTGCCCGCCGGCAGCGTCTCGAACGCGCTCGGCTGCCGCCCGGAGGGCGCACCGGCGAGCACGACGGGCCCGCTGGCCCCGGCCGGGTACGTCCAGCGCAGCGCGATGTTCTCCCGGTTGTCCCGCAGGCTCACCCCGCCCGGCGGGCTGCCGGGGGAGGCGGCGGCCCGGGGGCTGGCCGACCGGCTGCCGGACGGCTTCGCGCCGGGGGACCGGCCCGAGGGCCCCGCGCCGGACGGGTCGGGCTCCGGCGGGGGGCTCGCCGAGGGCGACGGGCCGGGCGCGGGATCCGTGCCGCCGACCCGGGCCACCCCGGCCACCACCGCCGCCGTGCCCAGCACCACCACGGTCACCCCGGCGAGCACCACGAGGGGGGTCAGCCGGCGCGGCGGGGGCGCGGGCGGGCGGGGGACCAGCACGGGGAGGAGCCGGGCGCGGTCCTGCGCGGGCGGGGGCGGGCCCACGGCGCGTACCCCGGCGGCGGGGGCGTCGACGCCCATGCCGGCGAGGCCGAGCACCGCGGGCGGCACCGGGCCCTCCGCCGGCCGGGGCTCCTGCGGCCACCGGTCGTCCCGCTCGGCCGGCCACCGGTCGTCCCGCTCGGCGTGGGCCGGCCCCGGATCGGCGTACGCCGGCTCGGGGCGGGCGTGCTGCCGGATCCACGGGTCGTCGTCGGCCCAGGGCCGGCCCTCGCCGCCCGCCCGGCGGTCGTCGTCCGGGGGGAGCCGGGGGGCGGGCACCACGGGCGGGGCCGGCTGCTCCTGCGCGGGCCACTCCTGCTCCGCCGGCCACTCCTGTTCCGTCGGCCACGCCGACCGGTACGCCGGGACGTCGTCGTCGGCCGGGTGGGGTTCGTCGTAGGACGGCCACGTGGCGCTGGGGCGGGGCTCCTCGGGGGGCGGCCACGCCGGCTCGTACGTCGGGGGGCCTTCGGCGGCCGTCGCCTCGCGGGCCGCCGGCACCGTGGGCGCGACGGGCGGCTCGGGCTCGGCGGTCGGGGCCTCCCGCTCGACGACGGGCGCGCGCCCGCAGACGTGGCCGGGGTTGGCCGCCGCCCGGGCCAGCGCCGACACCTGAGCGGCGAGGGGGTCGTCGGCGGCGAGGTGCTGCCGGCACAGCTCCCGGGCCAGGGCCAGGGTGTCGTGGGAGTCGGCGAACTCCCCGCAGTCGCGCTGCATCGAGCCGAGCCGGGCCAGCATCTTGATGCCGCTGGGGTGCCCGTCGCCGTAGACCTCGCGGTGCAGCTCCCAGGCGTCCTGGAGGCGCTCGCGGGCCACCTCGCACTGACCCCGCGCGTATTCCACAGTGGCCAGGTCGGCGTGCGCGGCCAGCACCCGCAGCGACTCGGGCCCGTCGGACGCGGTCAGCTCGATGATGACGTCGGAGTAGAGCCGGGCGGCGCGGGCGTAGCTGCCGACCCGGTGCAGCACCGCCGCGAGGGTGGCCGCCGCCGCCACGGTGCGCGGGTCGTCGCGGCCGTGCAGCCGGGTCGCCGCCGCGTACGCGAAGGCGGCCCAGCCGCGCGCGGAGTGCGGCTCGCCCAGCGCGACCAGGACGCGGGCCTGGAGGCCGGCGGCCTCGGCCAGCTCGGGCGAGGCGTGGTCGGGGCGGGGGTCGGCGTCGCGCAGCGCATCGGAGAGCAACTGTTGCGCGCCGGCCAGGTCGCCGGCGGACACCAGCTGGTGCGCCTGGCCGGTCAATTCACCGAAGGCGGGGGACACGCCCCATCGTGGCCGCACCGCGACAATAAGTACAACCCCCCGAGGATCGCGATTCGGTCATCATCCGGTCATCATCCGGTCAGGTGGTCCAGCATCGTCTCGCTGATGCGGCGCAGTTGGTCGACCTGGGCGGGGCTGAGCGCGTCGAAGAGGTGCCGGCGCACCCCCTCGACGTGGCCGGGCGCGGCGGCGGCCAGCGTGGCGAACCCGGCGTCGGTGAGCACGGCGATCTGCCCGCGCCGGTCGGTGGGGCAGTCCTCGCGCCGGATCCAGCCGGACGCCTCCAGCCGCGCGGCGGCGTGCGAGAGCCGGCTGCGGGAGGAGCCGGTGGCGTCGGCCAGCTCGCTCATCCGCAGCCGCCGGTCGGGGGCCTCGGAGAGCCGGACCAGGATCTCGTAGTAGGCGTGCGGCATGCCGGCGTCGCGTTGCAGCTCGCGGTCGAGCTTCTCCATCAGCGCCCGCGAGGCGGCCAGGTACGCCCGCCAGGTGCGTTGCTCGTCGGGGTTCAGCCAGCGGGTCATGACCACCATCATAGTGGCTATTGTTGAACGCTCAACTAAACCGCGCTACGGTGGGGTCATGGGAATCCACCGCCTCAACCACGCCGTCCTCTACGTCAGCGACCTGGAGCGCAGCGTCGCCTTCTACCGCGACGTCCTCGGCTTCCGGGCCATCCCGATGACCCCGGACGGGTTCCGGGGCGCGGCCTTCCTCCAGGCCCCCGGCTCCACCAACGACCACGACCTCGGCCTGTTCGAGATCGGCCGGGCCGCCGGGCGCTCCACCGCCGGCCGGGCCACCGTCGGCCTCTACCACCTGGCCTGGGAGGTCGACACCCTCGACGAGCTGGCCGTCACCGCCCAGCGGCTCGCCGCCGCCGGCGCCCTGGCCGGCAGCTCCGACCACGGCACCACCAAGAGCCTCTACGGCAAGGACCCCGACGGGCTGGAGTTCGAGATCGTCTGGCTGGTGCCGGCCGACCTCCTCGACGACGCCGCGCTCACCGCCCGCAAGCGGATCGGCCGCCTCGACCTCGACCGCGAGCGGCAGCGCTACGGCGGGCAGACCCGGGGCGGCGTCGGGATCTCCGTCCCGGCCTGACCGGCGCGCAGACCCGGGGATCGCCGCGCACCGGCGACGGACGGTGCGGTAGAACGGCAGGATGCCGACCGACGCCGTCCTCCGCGAGCTGCTCGTCCGACAGCTCGACGCCTGGTTGCCCGCAGCGCTGCACCGCTCGCGGCGGGCCACCCTCGCCCTGGCGTACGCCGGGACCGACGCCGGTGGCGCGGACGCCGCGCTGCGGGTGGTGGGGGAGCACGCCGACCGGCTGCGCGGGTTCCGGCTGACCGTCCTGGTGCTCGCCGCCGGCGACGAGACCCTCCCGGCCCGCCTCGGCGCGGTCGAGGCGACGCTGCCCGCCGAGGTGGCCGTGCACGTGGTGCCCGGCGACCCGGCGCGGCTGCCGGTGGCCCTGAAGGCGGCCGGCGCGGCCGGCGCGCCGCTGCTGACCCTGGCCCACGGCGCGGCCGGCACGCCGGCGCTGCTGGCCGCCGCCCGGTCCGGCCGCCCGGCCGACCTGCTGCTGGCGACCGCGCCCGGCGCGCCCCTGCGCCCGGCGCTGGACGCCGCCGGCTTCCCGCTGGTGGCCGAGGTCGACCTGCTGGCCGACCCGGTGCCCGCGGGTCGGGGCGAGGCGGGCTCCCGCGACGACGCGGGGCTGCGGCTGGCGTTCGCGACCGGGTCGGACCGCAGCCTCCAGGCGTTCAAGGACGCCCTGTGGGCCGTCGACGGGCCCGCCGGCGTCCGTTACCGCGACCCGGCCGACCCGCAGGGGCGGGCCGTCGACGTCGCGCCGGAGGCGGACCCGGGCCCGCTGGCCCGCGAGCTCCTCGCCGAGCTGGCCCGCCGTGGCCCCCGCACGGTGACCGAGCTGCGCCGGTTCGCCCTCACCACGACCCTCTACCGGGCGGCGGACGCCACCCGGGCGCTGGCCGACCTGCTCGATGCGGGCGCGGTGGCCCGCGACCCGGAGCACGGCAGGCTCGGCGGGGACGTGCTGATCAGCGCCGCCGGGCCTGGCGGGCCAACTGCCTGACCACGATGGACACCCCCGTGGTGACCACGCCGATGGTGAAGACCATCTGCACGCAGACCGCGACCCGGGCGAACTGGCCCTGCGCGTGCACGTCGCCGTAGCCGACGGTGGTGAGGGTGGCCAGCGTGAAATAGAGCGCGTCGATCCGGGTGGTCAGGTTGACGAACTCGCCCGGGGCGCTGCGGGCGATCACGTAGTCGGCGAGGGCGAACGCGAGCAGGCCCCCGATCAGGGCGACCGCGAGTTGCAGCAGCGAGCGGACCTGCACCTGCTCGGGGTCGTCGGCCACCGCGAGCTGCCGGCGCACCAGGCGGGTGACCAGCCACGCGTCGGCGGCCACCAGCGCGACCGTGGCGACGCTGCGCGCGGCCAGCCGCAGCCCGTTCGGGTCCTGCTCGACCGGCACCAGGAAGTAGGCCACCAGCAGCAGCAGGGCCGCCAGCGTCGCCACCCGGCGCTGACGCCTCGGCGACCCTTCCCCCGCGCGCCCCGGCGCCCCGTCCCCCGTCATGCGGCGATTCTCCGCCGCCCTCCCGGGCCCCGGCGGCGATTCGGCCAACCCGGCCCGCCGGCCGCGCGGGCCCGCCGGTGGAACGCAAAGCGGGGCGCCGGTGGGTCACCGGCGCCCCGTTCCACCCCGGGACGTCACGCCCGGGACTTGTCCTGCTTCCACGACAGCGGGCCGGGCAGGTCGACGCGGTGCGCCTTGGCGCGGGAGTTCCACGACCAACGACCGATCTTGATGCTCCAGGAGGAGAACCCGTTCTCGGTGAAGTTCAGGATGATCGGGCCGTACTTCTTGCGCTTGCGGAACATCAGACCCATCGCGGGCTCCCTTCGTGACCATTCCCTGCCGTGTCGGACTGGAACATGCCCGCAACGCCGATCCGGGAAACCCACGTCCGTCCGCACCGGACACCGCCGGGGCGCACCGGCCGGCAATGCATACTCAACAGATATGATTTCGGATCTTGTTTAGGCTGCGTGAAACGTATTCATGAGCTATGTGCTGCGGAAATCTCATTTGATGGAAGGGGCGTTGACCGGCCGTCGGCGGCGGCGGCACCATGGGGTCATGGCGCACCGGGACGAGCTCCTCCGCGAGCGGACAGACCGGCGGCCCCCCGCGCGGCGGCCGGCGTGACCACCATGGACGGGCGCGGGGCCACCGAGCTGCGCCCCATCGACACCGACCTGCTCGACGCCCTGCTGCACCCGCAGGCGGCCACGGTCGCCGTGGTCACCACGCCCGGCCGCCCCGCCCGCCGGGGCCGACCGGCGCTGCCCCCGGCCGGGTTCACGGCGGCCTCGTTCGCCGCCGTGTCGCTGGAGCCGCCGCTGGTCTCGTTCTGCCTCGCCTCGGCGACGGTGAGCTGGCCCGCCGTCGCGCGCGCCGAGCACGTGGCCGTGCACCTGTTCGCCTCCGGTCAGCAGGGCGCGGCCCGCGCCCTCGCCGCCGGCCGCCCCGACCGGTTCGCTGCGGGCCCCGGCTGGTCACCCGGCCCGTTCGGGGTGCCGCTGGTCGACGGCGCGCTCGCGGTGCTGCTCTGCCGTGTGGCGCACCGGGTGCCGGCGGGCGACCACGCCGTCGTCATCGCCGCGCCGCTGGCCCTCGGGGGCGGGCGGCACGGCGCTTCGTCGGCGCGCGACCGGGGCGCGTTCAGCGCGGCCTGACCCCGCCGGGGTCAGCGGGGCTCCCACGCGTCGGGGCGGGCGATCAGCCGCCGCACGTGCCCCGGCAGCCGCCCGCTGGCCATCTCCGCCAGGCTCACCTCGTCGACCACCTGCCGCACCGCCGCGCGCACGGCCACCCAGAGCCGGGGCAGGTTCTCCGCCGCCCCGTCATAGCTGGTCTCCTCGGGGCGCATGCCCCGCACCCCGGCGAGCGGGCCGTCGACCGCGCGCAGGATCGCCCCTATCGTGATCTCCTTCGGTGGCCGGGCCAGCGTGTAGCCGCCCTCGGCGCCCCGCTGGGCCCGGACCAGCCCGGCCCGGCGCAGGTCCGCCAGGACCGCCTCCAGGAACTTGCGGGGCATGTCCTGCTCCGCCGCGATGGCCTGGGTCGACAGCAGGGAAGGGTACGCGGTGGCCAGGCTCAGGGCCGCCCGTACCGCATAGTCGCCGCGCGCGGAGATCTGCACCCACTCATCATGCCCGCCCTGTCACCCCCGCCGGGCCGGTGGGCGGCCGTTACCGCGCGGACCGCCCCGCGCCGACCGGAACGCGCCCGGGCTCAGGCCCACCTCCCGGGTGAAGAACCGGCCGAAGTTGGTCGGCTCCGGGAAGCCGAGCCGGCGACCGATCCGGGCGATCGGTTCGTCGGTCGCGGCGAGCAGCCGGCTGGCCTCCAGCGCCACCCGGTCGTCGATCACCTGCTTCGCGCTGCGCCCGGTCGCCGCCAGGCAGGCCCGGGTGAGGGTACGCACCGAGCAGCCGATCCGGGCCGCGTAGTCCTCCACCCGCCGGGTGTGCGGGTAGCCGCGCTCGACCTCGTGGCGGAGCCGGCGGAACGTGGCATTCTCGCTGCGCTGCCCGCCCCCGGGGGCGTCCGCGTCCGGCGTGGCCGGCGGCAGCAGCGCGAGCCGCAGCAGCAGCACGGCGAGCTGGTGGCGCAGCAGCGCGCGGGCGGCGGGCACGTCCGGCTGCCGCCGGCAGTCCGTCACCAACTGGGCCACCTCGGCGCGCACCACGTCGGCGTCGTCGCCGACGAGCTGCCGGAATGCGGGCACGTCGTCGGCGGCGTCGACGTCGAGGCCCCGCAGGGCCCGGGCCGACCAGCGCACCACCACGGCGTCGAGCCGCGCGCCCTCGCACCGCAGCGCCTGGCCGGGGCGGAGGCGCAGCAGCGTGCCGGTGCGGCAGGGCAGCGGCCGGAAGTCCAGCTCGGCGGAGCCGTGGCCGCCGGTGACGAGGGCGACCAGGTCCGCGTCGAGCAGGACCGGGCGTCGCCAGTCGGCGTCCCCGGCGAGGTCGCCGAGGGCGAGCGTCGTGATGTCGTCGGGTCGGGGTGAGGCGGCGTCGGCGCGGGACGCCGGGGAAGGCTGACCGGAGGGGATCATCGCCTGCGACGGTATCCCGCGCGCGGGACGGTCGCATCCCGACGGGACTGTCAGCGTCGCCACCTGGCCCTGCGCGCGCCCCGGCGTGGCGTCCGGCGGGACGGTGGCTTGTCGGGGTGCGGCCGGCGGGCTACGTTACCGATCGGTAGTGCCCGGGTCCGGCGGGTGCCCGGCGGCCCGCCGAACAGCGAGGGGATGGGCATGACAGATCTGTTCTCGGTCGAAGGCAAGACGGTCCTGGTCACCGGCGGATCGCGGGGGATCGGGCTGATGATCGCCCGGGGCTTCGTGCGGGCCGGCGCGCACGTGGTCATCTCGTCCCGCAAGGCCGACGTGTGCGAGGCCGTCGCCAAGGAGCTCTCGGCCGAGGGCCGCTGCGAGGCGATCCCCGCCGACCTCAGCCGCGACGAGGGCGCGCTCGGGCTGGCCGCCGCCGTCCGCGAGCGGACGGACCGGCTCGACGTGCTGGTCAACAACGCCGGGGCGACCTGGGGCGCGCCGCTGGAGGCGTACCCGGAGAGCGCCTTCGACAAGCTGTGGGCCGTCAACGTCAAGGCCGTCTTCCGGCTCACCACCGCCCTGCTGCCCGAGCTGCGGGCGGCGGCGAGCGCCGACGACCCCGCCCGCGTGATCAACATCGGCTCGATCGACGGGATCCGGGTGCCGTGGCTGGAGGTCTACGCGTACTCGGCGACGAAGGCGGCCGTGCACATGCTCACCCGCAGCCTCGCCCACCAGCTCGCCGGCGAGCACATCACCGTCAACGCGATCGCGCCCGGCCCGTTCGAGAGCAAGATGATGGCGTTCGCGCTGGACGACCCGGAGGCGCGGTCGGCCATCGAGAAGCAGGTGCCGCTGGGCCGCATCGGCCGCCCCGACGACATGGCGGGCGCGGCCATCTACCTGGCGTCGCGGGCCGGGGCCTACCTGACCGGCGCGGTCATCCCCGTCGACGGCGGGGTCACGACGCACGGCTGAACGCGTAGCGCGTACCCGTGGTCGGTGACAGCCCGGGGCCGCGCGGACTCGGCAGATCCGCGCGGCCCCGGGTGCGGGTGCGGCGTGGTCAGCGACCGGCGAGCAGCCGGGTCACCGCCGTGTCGACGTCCAGGTGGTCGGCCTCCCGGCCGCGCGGGACGACGACGTAGGTGCGCCGTAGGAAGCGCACCAGGACGCTGCGCGGCACCTCGAACAGGGCGTTGCCGTCCGGGGACGACAGCGCCAGCGCGACGAAGTCCCCGCGCGGGGTGGCCCACGGCCAGACCCGCACGTCGCCGATGCCGGCCGGCTCGTCGAGACCGGTGACCAGCAGCTCGCGGGCGAACGACCAGCTCACCGCCTCGCCGCCGGCCGATTCGGCATGGAACAGGACATGGACCGCATACGGGTCAGCAGGGTCGTAACGCAGGCTGGCACGCACCGGCAAGGCGGTGGCGTCAGGCGCGACGAGCCTTAGCGACGTCTCGACCTCTACGGTCGTCGGTCGGATGACACTCATGGACGTTCTCCCCCCGGCACCGCTGCGGAACGCGCGTGTCCCGCTTTCCCCATACTCAGGTGCTACCTCTGGCTACGCTCCGCCATACGCTGACTTCACCCTGTGGTGGGAAGAGGGTCGGAAACGCCGTTAGAATGTGAAAATTCTTGTACGATATCCGGTTTTGCCCAATGCTTGATCCCGCCCGGCGTCGGGGTTGGTTCAGACGTCGACTTACTCCGGTAACGTCCAGTGGTCCGATGGAGTGACGGGCCGCAGCGACACTGGGGGACGAAATGACCACGAACCGATCCTCAGTGGATGTCGCGGCCCGGTCCGGAAACCCGAACGGCGGGGTTCGGGCAGCCGAAAGGCGGGGGTACGCAGTGCCGAAGCAGCAACGTGGCCGGCGCGGCCCGGGAACACCCGGCGACGCGCCGACCGGGGGTGGGACAGCCGTCGCCGAACGGCGCGGCGGGCGCCTGCGGCAGCGGGTCGCCACCACCCTCGACCTGATCCGCGCCAACCCCACCGGCCGCGTCGCCCTCAAGATATTCATCGCCGTCGCCGGTGCGATCGTCGTCACCGTCGGCATCGCGCTCATCCCGCTGCCCGGCCCCGGCTGGCTGCTCGTCATCGCCGGGCTGGGCGTCTGGGCCGTCGAGTTCCACTGGGCCCGCCGGCTGCTCGCCTTCACCCGCCGGCACGTGCACGCCTGGACCCGGTGGGCCACCAGCCGGTCACTGCCCGTGCGCCTCGTCCTCGGGTCCGTGGGTCTCGTCTTCGTCGCCACGGTCGTCTGGCTGTCGCTCAAGTACAGCCTCGGCATCGACCTGGTGGCCCAGGCGCTGCACTACCTCGCGACGCACTGACCCCGGATTCGCGGTCCGGTCCCTCGATCAGGTAGAGTCATCGTCGCTGAGGGCGATTAGCTCAGCGGGAGAGCGCTTCGTTCACACCGAAGAGGTCACTGGTTCGATCCCAGTATCGCCCACCAGGTCAGAGGGCACATCCAATCGATGGATGTGCCCTCTTTTGCGTCCTGAGTACCTAACTGAGTGACTAACGGTCCGGGGTCAGCGCGAAGATGCGGTCCATGGCGACCGCGCCGCTGAGCAGCACGGGCCGGAGTTGGTGCCGATAGACCTTCTCCGTGACCGTGGTGCCGGAGTGCCCGCACAGGTCGGCGATGTCTTCCAGGCTCACGCCGCTACTCGACAACACCGACACGAAACTGTGTCGCAGTTCCCGGGGCGTCCAGTCGGCGGCGGTCAGTCCGGCCTTAGCGGCGACACGTCGGAACGCTCGCCGGACGTTCGCGGCGTCCAGGGCGTTGCCGGTCGAACTGGCGAACACGAGGTTCCGGGGCTGCCAGTCCTTGCCAGCCTTCTCCCGGTCTTGGCGCTGTCGCGCCCGGTGCCGCCGCAGCGCGACCACGCACCGGAGCGGCAGTGCGAGAGTGCGCCGTGACTTCCTGGTCTTGGTGTCGCCACCGGCCCGGACCGAGTGCCATACCGCGATGGACGGTGGTAGCGGCGGATCATCGTCGGGCCGGCCGTCCAGGTCGACGTGATCCCAGGTAAGCGCCCGCAGTTCCTCGGTGCGCGCTCCAGTCAGCAGGGACAGCACGACATAGGCGTAAAGGCGACTGTCCTCGGCGGCGGCAAGGATCGCTTTGGCTTGGTCGAGTGTGAGCGATTTCGACGGGCGGCCCTGTTGTCCCTTGGGGATCGAGCAGAGGGCGACGACGTTTCGCTTCACCTTGTCGCGCGCCATCGCCCGATTGACTGCCCGATTCAGGCAGGCGTACAACTCACCAAGGGTGCGGGTGCTGAGGGTTTCCGCCTTGCCCGCTAGCCACCGGTCGACATCTTCCGCGCTGAGATCGCGCAGCTTTCGCGCGCCCAGCTCGGAGAGAATGTGCCCCCGGCAGAGGTAGCCGCACTTGTCGACGGTGCCCTTCGCCAGTCCACTGAGAGGGTGGTTCGGGAGGCTTTGTCCGATGCGGGTTTGACGGTTCGTTAGCGGCCCTGGTGGTGGGGGTTACGCGGACGCCGTCGGCGGGGCCAGGGTGAACAGTCCGGCCTCGGGTTCGGTGAGGATCTGGCGGGCGACGAGGCGTTTGAGCTTCGCGCGGAGATTCTCGGTGTCCTTCGCGGTGGTGCCGGCGGCGAGGGCCTGGCAGATGTCCTTGGCGCGCATCGGTGCGTTGGCGCCGTGGAACACGGCGAGGATCTGTTGGTAGGCGGGGCTGGCGACGGTCGGGTCAGCAGGTGCCGCCGGATCGAGTGGGCCGCCCAGGCTCAGGAGCGTCTTGCGGGTGATGGCGAGTTCGGCGACCTCGGTCTCGGCCGCGGTGAGCTGCTCGTCGAGGGAAGCGATCTGGGCGCGGAGCCGCTCGACGGCCAGGCCGGCGGCGTTCTCGCGTTCGGTGAGCAGGGCCAGCAGCGTCGGCTGCGTCACCGTTGGTCGCGCCAGGACGTGGTGGCGGTGCCGGTCAACCGGCGGATGAGGTTCGCCGTCGAGGCCCACCAGGTGCGTGACACCGCGGAGGCGGGTCGGCTCTCGTACTCGCGGACCAGACGGCGGTGCAGCATCAACGTGCCGTTGGTCTGCTCCACCACCCACCGGCGCTTCACCGGCACGAACCCGGCCGTCGTGTCGGACCGCAGGACCTGCTCGACATCGATACCTCGGACCGCGCCGTGGATCTGCACGTCGTCTTTGAACCCGGCATCGACCCACGCCTTGGTCACCGTCGGCGTGTGCGCGAGGACGTTGTCCAGCAGCCTCACACCGATCGCATTGTCGGTGACCGACGCCGCGGTGACCACCACCGCGATGATCAACCCCAGCGCGTCCACCGCCAGGCCCCGCTTACGGCCCGGCACCTTCTTCGCCGCGTCCTTGCCGGTCGTCGCCGCCGGGACGTGGTTGGCCGCCCGAATCGACTGAGTGTCCAGCACCACCGCGGTCGGATCCTCCCGACGGCCGGCCTTCTCCCGCGCCTGACACCGCAGCAGATCATGAATCACCTGGTCAGTGCCGTCGTCACGCCACTGGGCGAAGTAGTAATACGTCGCGGACTTCGGCGGCAGATCGTGCGGCAGGTACGCCCACTGACAACCCGTCCGGTTCTGGTAGAAGATCGAATTCACGATCTCCCGCAGCTCGTAGCGACCCTGATGCCCCGACACCGACGGATGCCGGTCCTTCCACGCCTGCAGGAACGGACCCACCACCGCCCACTGCTCATCGGTCAGGTCACTCGGATACGCCGCACGCTCACCCATGATCAGCCCAACGCCGGCCGGACCTACCGGTTACGACCACGGCTCACATTCACATGCCAGCCCAAACCCATATTGGACGAAAGCTACCGAACCACCCTCTGAGCCCGTAGGTAAGCCAGTCGTTGACGGCGTCCGCGACGGTGAACCCCTGAGGGGCGATGGTTAGGCCGTCTTCGTGGTCGCGCAGTACCTCCTTGAGCTTCGCCTTGGCCTCGGTCTTGGTCTTGCCGCTGCCTCGCCGGACGATGCGCTTCCCGGCCGGGGTGTACCCGACCGTGAGAGATGCGATCCACCGTTGGCGGGACTCGTCCCAGTGAAGGCCGCCGTCCCCGCGACTCCGACGTTTGGTCATCAGGCTGCCTCCGGCATGCTCTCGCGCTCCAACAGCGCTACGTACTCTGCGATTGCTCCGGCCGGCACACGTCGTGCGCGGCCCTGGACGACCGACCGGAGTCGGCCGGATCGGATCTGTTCGTAGATCACGGTGCGGCTCAGGCTGAGCAGGTCCATTGCCTCAGGGATGGTGTAGAGGGCTTTCGTTCGCACGCTGAGGGGCCTTTCTCGCAAAGGGCACCTGTGGGAGGGGCGGAAAGCTATCGCCGCAGAACGGCACAGGGCTGCCCGCTGAGAGCGTCGTAGAGCCAAGATTTCGGCCTGCCTGGTGTACGGCCATGGGTCCGGCTGTCTGGGTGGCTCTCAGCGGGCGCGCTGCGACGGTGGGGCGGCGGTGGTCGGTGCGTGCTGTGCGTAGAGGGCTGAACCATCTCGGCATCTCGGCATCTCGGCAAAGGTGCCGTTGAGCTGCGGAAACGCTTGCCGAGATCGTTTAGGGTCCGCTGTCCGATCTCGGCAATCAGGGTTCATCTCGGCAACCAGTCTGCCGAGATGCCGAGATTGACTTTTGCTGATTGGTTGATCTCGGCAGGCTGTTGTCCCTGGTTGCTGGCCTGTTCCGCCGAGATGCCGAGATGCCGAGATGGTTCAGCGGGTTTCACCCCTGGTGCCGCTCGACCCAGAACACGGCCCGGTTTCCGCGCTCGTGTTTGCCGGCCCGGATCACGTGTTCGCCGCGCCACCGTCCGGCCTGGCCGGTGAGGAGTCGGCCGAGTTGGAGCGGGTTGGGTAGGCGGCCGTTGTGGGTGGTGATGAACTGTCCGTCCCACGGGTCGTGGGTGTCGCTGCCGATCTGCATGGGTTCGGCGTCGCGGCGTAGGTCGGCGGCGGTCATCGGCCGGCCGGCGTGGCGGTCGTGCCAGCAGGTGAGGAACGCGCGCCATCGGGTTTCGTCTTCGTCGATCTCGCGGACGTCGGCGGCGTTGGTGAGGAATCCGTCGATGCCGTGGTGGGTGAGGAACCCGCCGAGGGCTTGCGCCCACGGGGTGAACTGCCGCATCGACAGCCCGCCGACGCGGGGCGCTCCCTGGCGGGTCCAGTCGAGGACCAGCACGAGCAGGTGCCACAGGACGGTGAGTTGGTTGGTCGGGTCGGTGATCCACTGGTCGAGGTGGGGAATGCCGAACCCGGCTTGGTCGCGCAGTTCGGGGCGGGGCATGTCCGGGTCGAGGTGAACGCGCACGGTGCGGCTGGCCATGTCGCCGCCGACTTGGAGGTTGTTGCCGGTGGCCATCCACAGCCGGTCGTTGACGGTGGCGACGTTGCGCGACGCGCCCAACTGGCGGTCGGACCACACGCCGGAGGTGACGAGTTGGGCGAGCACGGGGGAGTCGATGACGGTTCCCTCGGCGAGGTTGTCCCAGATGACCACGCCCACCTGCTCGGCCAACACGGCGGTGATGGACTTGCGTAGCTCTTCGTCGGAGTAGGCCCAGGTCATGACGCGCTGTCCGTAGAGCATCCCGGGACCGGCGGTGAGGATGGTTTTGCCGGATGACGGCATGGTCGCGTCGATCAACGCGAACGGGGTCAAGCTGCGGGTGAAGTGCCGCAGGATCGGCGTGGCGAGCAAGGCCACGTAGTTGGCCCGGTCGGCGGCACTGGCCCAGGGGAAGTCTCGCAGGAATCGGCCGAGCAGGAACGTACGTGCGTCGCGGACCTGCTCGGGGGTGGGTTGGTCGGGTACGGGTGGGAGGGCGACTTTCGCGGCGAGGTAGAGGCCGGTTTGTGGGTCGTAGCCGGGTTGCTGCAAGAGGGTGCCGTCGCGGCGTAGCACGGGTGCGCCGATGATCCCGCGCAAGGGTGGTACGCCGGGCCAGGTTTTGCCGGCCAGCACGGACGACAGGATGTCGCGGGGCGGGGTCACCTCGTCTTCGTACATTTCGGGGTTTCCTCCGTCGGTCTTGCGGGTTTTGACCTTGTAGACGTAGGCGTGTTCGGCGAGGAGTCCGGCCAGGCCGGCGGGGTTGAGGGTGCTCGCGCTGATCGGCAGCGGGGAGTCTTCGTCGGCGGCGGTGGGCAGGCCACCGGACACCGCTTCCATGTGGACCAGGGAGCCGGCGGAGACGTAGGTGTCGGGCAGTAGCCCGTCGACGAGGGCGGCTTTGAGGACGCGGATGGTTTCGGGGCCGGAGCCGATCTGCAAGCGGGTGCTCATGCGGCCCTCCGATCGGTGGCGAGGGTGCGCGGGTTGCGGGCACCGGTGCGGAGGCCGGATGCGATGGTGCGGGCGATCTCGGCGGGCCGTAGCCCGATGGCCAGGGCGGCGGGTTCCAGGACGGCGGTCACGTCGTCTTCGGTGAGCGCGCCCCCGGCGGCGAGCTGTCCGAGCGCGACTGCGGAGGTGAACAGGGCGTGGTTGCGGGTGCCGTCCGGCGCGGTGGTGAGGTGGTCGACCTGGCGGCGGATCGCGGCGGCGAGGTAGCGGCCGTGTCGGTCGGCCGGCAACGCCACCGCAGCGGGCCGGTGCGCCGGTCGCGGGGCGGGGGCGAGTAGGGCGGTGAGCCAGTTGGGCAGCGGGGCGGGGTCGACGTCGAGCGCGACGGTGTAGGGGCGGCCGGCGACCGTACAACCGGCGGCGACGACGTAGCCGCCGTGGGCGCGGGTGTCGACCTTCCACCCGAGTCCCCGACCCCGGTCACTGGTCGTGTTGCGCAACTGCGGGCCGCTGGCCGGGTGTTGGTAGTAGAGGTGGCTTCCGCCCCGGCCGGTGGTCACGGTGTAGGTCGTGTCGATGGCGCCGCTGTGGCGGGCGGCCAGGGCGGCGAGCACATCGAGGCCGCCGGCCGCGCCCGCCCACTGCGGCGGCGGGGTGTCGTCGGGGTGCTTCGGCACGTCCAGGTCGACGACCACCAACCCCGACGGGCCGCACGCGATACCGATCCCGTAGGGGCGGGTCGACCACGCGCGGCGGATACGGGTCGGGTCGATGGTGGCGCGTTTCTCCCACCCGACGTGCCGGCCGGCTGCCTTGCAGCGGGGGTCGATCAGGTTGCACCGGTCGGCGGTGCAGCGGGATGGGAACGCGGGCCGCTTCGCGTCGTCCTCATCGGCGGTGCGGGTGTCGGGGCGTAGCGGGAAGACGTGCCAGCCACGTTCGGCGTAGGCGAGCGCGGCGGCGAGCAGGTCGGGCATGACGGTCCTTCCTGGCGCAGGCGTTCGGTGGCCAGCGCCGCGCGGACGCTGGCCACCGGGGTAGTGAGCGCGCGAAGCGCGCCGATCAGGTGTTCGGGGTCAGCCGGCGTGCTGCCGGCGGTGGGCGGGTCGGCGGCCGGCGCGGGCGGTGTTGAGGTCGACCAACGCGCCGCCCGCGCCGGCTGGCGGCGGGGCAGGTCGGCGGTGCGCGGTGGGGGCGGTGGTGAGGGCCAGTCGCAGGAACACCCGCCACTGGCCGGCGTCGGCCCCGACGAGCGGGTGCCGGTTGCCGAGCTGGACGACGTAGGCGACGGCGGTCAGCGCGGCAATGGCGGCGTCGAGTTCGGCCGGGGTGCCGATCAACCACGCTTCCATCAGCGGATCTCGGCCGGGTTGGCGACGGTGAGCAGCACGTCGGCGTGGCAGGGCTGGTCGGGCGGGCACCAGCAGGCCAGGTCGCGGCCGGCAAGGTCGCGGCGGGCGGCGGCGATCAGGTCGGGGTGGGTGGCGATCCACTGTCGGTACTGCTCGACGGCGGCGGCGCGGCCGGCGGCGGTGGGTGTGGTGGCCGGGTAGGGGTTGCCGTAGCGGGTGGGGCGTCCGACGTAGACGGCCCCGGCGGGCATCCGCCAACCAGGGGTGCGGCGGCGTTGGATTCGACGGGTCATCGGGGTGCCTTCCTGGGGCGGGGGCGGCCGGCGACGGCGGCCCGGGTGACGGTGTCGGCCAGGTCGCCGAGCAGGCCGAGCAGTTGCCGGCGGGCGGCGATCTCGGCGGGGGCCAGGGCGACCCTGACGCGCACCTCGGCGTGCTCCCGCCCGGCGGCGGTGCGCACCCGCACGAGGACGGCGCGGCCGTGGCCGGGTAGGTCGATCACGATCTCTTCGGAGCGGTGTTCGCCAAGGTTGCAGCGGTGGTCACGGCCACACCACCCGGTGTGGCCGCGCCGTCCGGCGCGGGGGTTCATCGGGTCGCCTCTATGCGGAGGCGGTGGAAGTGGTTGTAGACGCGGCGTCCGGTGCGGAGGCGTTGGCCTCGGTCGCAGCGTCGGCAGGCGCGGGGGCGGCGCAGGATGCGGGTGGTGGTGTGGCCGGTGCCAGCGCATCGCCGGCAGCGGGTGAACGGCTTGACCCAGCACAACCCGGCGTAACCGAACGTGACCAGGGTGGCGGGCGCGCCAACGGTGATAGCGAGGGTAATCAGGGGGGTCACATGTGCCTCCAGGGCCGGTTTTCGGGCATGGATGGCCGTGAGCTGCTATCCGCTAGAGGGCAGCTCATGATTCGGATGAGGTGCTAGCGGGGGTGCTAGCGCTAGCAGGTCGGGCCGCTAGCGCTAGCACCCCCGGGGCGGCTAGCCGGCGGACCGCTTCCGGTCACGCTCCGCAATCGCCTTGAGAAGGTCGGAGTGCTTGATACCGCGCCGGGTGGTCGGCTTGCCGTCGATGCGCCGGCCCACGTCGGCGACCTTGATCAGGGGGTGGGGCTTGAGCGCGGTGGTGAGCTGCGCGGCTTCCCACCCGCCGTAGACCTCGGGCCGCAGCTCGGCCAGCAGCGCGCACAACGTCTCATTCCACGCCGCCTTGTCGTCGCCCGGCCACACGCGGGCCACGTCGGCGAGCACGTCGGCCACGGGGCCGACGTCGCGGGTCTGCTCGTCGGGCTTGGGCAACGTCCCGGCCGCCTGCCGCAGCGTGACCGCGCGGGCGACGATGCGGCCGGCGGCGGTGGTGTCGACGTAGAACGACCGCACCGCCGACGCCTTCGGCCCGAACCCGCGCAGGATGCCCCACCCGGCCTCGACAACCGGCTGAAACACCGTGGCCCGGTACCCCTGCTTGTACGCCGACGTGCCAAGGATCATGTCGTTGGCGTTCTGGTCGGCCACGGACAGGCAGAAGCGGGAGTTGACGTTGCGGGTCACGCCGGTCGGCAGGCTGTCCTTGTCGGGGATCTGCGTGCCGATGATGATGATCACCCCGAGCGCCCGCCCCAGCTTGATGACCTTTTCCAGGATCTCTCCGGCGTCCTTGCCGTACTTGCTGGTCATCAGCTCTTGCAACTCGTCGAACCACGCGACCAGGGGGTGAAGCCCCGACTCCTTGAGGCTGGCCAACTCGGGGGTGACCTTGTTCTCCGGAGCCTTGCCCAACCTGGCGTAGTGCTCGATGCGCTTGGAGCGGCGGCGGCACTCCTCGTAGAGCCACTCGATGAACGCGAAGCACCGCGCGAGGGTGTCGTCGTCGAAGCCGTTGCCGTACTCGGCCATGACCGGCTCCAGCACGGCGAAGTCCCCGACGCCCTTCAACTCGTAGCCCCGGATCTCGGCGCGCGGGTCGAGGGCGGCGGCCAACACGAGGTCGCGTAGCGCGAACGTCTTGCCGCTGCCCGGCTGGCCACCGAACAGGAAGTTGCGGAACATCAGGTCCACTGCGACGGTGTCCAGGCGGGGGGTGGTGGCGAACGGGAACGCCTTGAACACGTCCACCCGCGCCCCGGCGGCCAGCAGCGGCCAGGCGGGTTGTTTCATCTGCGACGCCGGTTCGTACCCGACCCACAGCGCGAGCCGCCCGGTGTGACCGGGGGCCGGTTCCGGCCACACCTGATCCAACGGCAGCCGCATCGCCGACGCCAGTCGGCCCCGGCGGGCGACGACCTCGGCGGCTTCCACCCCGAACGGCAGGTCCACCACCGCGAGGTGGCCGGGGCCGTCGCGGTGGATGTCCATGGGGAAGCTGATCGCCTTCGGGTCCTTGGCCACCGCGGAGTTGATGGCGGCCAGTTGCAGGGAGGTGAGCGCGCGGCGGACCAGGTCGGCGGTGAGCTTGCGGTAGCGGGTGCCCTCGGTCACCCGGTCGGTGAGCGGCTTGTCGGCCGGGCGGCCCCGGGTCGCCAGCCACGGCACCACCACCGCCCCGGCCGCCCACCGCCACCACGACGGCCCCGCCGCGAGGACGATGACGCCGGTTCCGGTGCCGGCCGTGCCGGCGGCCAGGACCCACCACCGCCACACCGACTGGCGCTGCCGGCGTGCGTCGAGCTTGAGCCAGGTGTCGGCGTCGCCCCGCGTGGCGGCGGCCTGCCGCAGGTGCCAGTTCCCGTCCTCGGCGCTGGCCCACCGCACCGCCTGACCGATCCCCCGCACCGCGCCGATCGGTGCCCACGCGAGGGCCTTCACCGCGTACTTCGGCAACCGCACCCCGTGATAGGCGGTCACGTAGCCGGCGTCCTTGAGCTGATGCCGCACGGCGGCCCGCAACGCGCGGCCGGACCGCGCCCACTCGGCGAGGATCGGCCGCCGTTCCCGCTGCCGCGTCATCACCTCGGCGGGGATGTCCTCGGCCATGTCGACCGGCCCACCCACCCGGCCCGGCCCCGTCTCGACGCTCTCGGCGTCGTCGTCGGGGGCGTCGTCCAGGTCGCCCCCGTCAGCCGGTGCGGTGGGGGGAGCCTGCCGGCGGGACCGGACGGCGTCGAGGTCGACCACCTCGGCATCGGTGGCGGCGGGGTCGGTCAGGTCGGCTTCGGCGGCCTGCCAGTCGAATTCGTCTCGGGGGGACGTCATGATGGGTGTTCCTCCAACAGGTCTGAAGGGATCGGTAGGGGGCCGGCGGCACAGCACGGTTCCTAGGCCGAGGGGCTGTGCCGCCGGGCACAGCTAGTGGGAGCGGTCCGAGCCGCCGCAGGTGGGACAGGGCTTGTATCGGGTGCAGTCGGTGCGGGCGACGGTGCGCCCGGTGCGGTCGATGACGTCGTTGCAGTGCTGGATGTAGTGGCCGACCTGGCCGCTGCCCTTGCAGGTGGAGCAGCGAGTGATCGCGTCCACCGCTTTGCTGATCAGGTTCTTGCCCATGTCGAGGTGTCCCTTCCGGTGGCCAGGTGGTCTGGCGGCCACCACCGCCACCGGGTGATGAGCCGGTGGCGACGGAGGCGGTCAGATCAGCGGGTGCGGTTGGTCTTGCGCTCGATCCGGTCGGCGGCCTTCGCTCCGGCGCTGCCGGCGGGGAGCTTGGCCTCCCTGGTCGCCGTGACGGCGATCGAGGGGCAGTAGCCGCAAAGACCGGTGTTGTTGCAGGTGCAGGCGGCGGGCTGAGTACGCTTGAACATTCCGACGGACCTCCTCGGTCCAGGTAGGGGCCGGCGGCACAGCACTGGTTTCCAGGCCGATGGGCTGTGCCGCCGGGCGGGGCTACTTCTTGCGGGGCTTGCGGACCTCGAACGTGTCCGACGAACCGGCCCGCAGCTTGCGCCGTTCCTCGTCGGCGGCGCGTCGGGCGGCGTCGGCGGTGGTAGGCGCGCTGACCGCGCGGGTCTTGCCGGTCTGCCCGGACCGGCGGAACGCCTGGTACCCGTGGTCGCCGGCCGTCACTTCGCGTTCTCTCGCACGAGGTGAGCCAGAGCGGCACCCATGCCGAGCACCGCGACGGGCAGGCAGGCCACGAGGGTGGTGATCCACCACGGGGCCGAGGTGACGCCGTAGGCGGTGAGCAGGTGGTAGGCGACCTGGCCGAGCGCGCCGACCGCGAGGGACGCCAGCGCGGACCACTTGGCGAACGTCCTCGCGCGGGTCGGCACCCGCCCGGACAACCACACGTACAGCGCGTACGCGGCGTACGCCTCCACCCCGATCGGCAGGGTGATCGCGGAGTCGATGGTGGCCCACGAACCCGGGTCCACGATCCCGGGCAGCAGGTCCACCTTCCCGAACCCGGTGAGCTTGCCGAGCCCCACCCACCCGGACCAGACGGCCACGAACGCACCCAATGCCATCAGCACCACCGGCCACACCACCGCCCGCCGGGGCGGCCGGGACGTGATGTTGGTGCCCGGGTCCGCGACGGGTGCGGGCTGCGCGTTGGCCGGCGGCGGGGCGTCGTCGTCGCCCGGCGTCGGGTCCGCTACCGGGCCGGGGTCGGCCGGGGTCGGCTCGGTGGGCTCGGTCGGGTCCGTTGCCGGGCCGGCGGGCTCCGGGGTGGGGTCGGGGTCGGCCGGCGGCGCGGGGAGCGGGGTCCGGGTCAGCTCGGCCAGGATCGCGTCAGCCTTCGGCCCGCCCACCCGCAGCTCCTTCTTGATGCGGTTGCGCGACGGGATCGTGCCGAGCTGCGCGGCCAGGTCCCGCGCGGCGGGCACCAGCTCATCGACCGGCTTCGGGTACGCGGACAGGGTCGGGGCAGTCATGACGGGATGACCTCCAAGTCAGGGGTGGACGCCGGGAAGAGGGCCGGCGTGTCGGGGGTCGGTTCGCAGCAGTGCAGACGCACCCGGATGCCGCGCCAGTGGCCGTACACGTTGGTGAGGACCTTTGGCACGTCGTCACGGGTGTAGGGCTGGCTGTTGAACGGCTCGACCGGCAGGCGCATGAACCCTGCCCAGCGGCGCAGCTCGGCGTGCGTGGCCAAGCTCAGGTCCAGCCCGAAACTGTCGGACACCTCCACCGCCTTGGGCAGCGGCAGGGCGTGACGGGCCATCGCGTCGGCCACGGTGAACAGGACAACGGGAATACTCGGCGGGGTCGTCACAACGGCCCTCTACGCGGCCCGTCCGGCGGGACAGCCGTAGACCGCCCGGTGCGACACCTGCTCGACACCGCACTTCCGGCAGGCCAGGACCTTGCAGCCGTAGCGGCAATCCGTCGTCAACCGCACCTCCACCAGATCGCAGACGTGCGCGCGGCGGGCGGTCACCTCGGCGGCGGCGCGGGTAACCCGGGCCTCGGCCCGGCGCAGCCTGCGCCAGTCCAGCACGGTCGGCCCGCCGTCGTCGGCGGCGTAGAGCATCGCGATCTCGGCGTCGAGCAGGTCCAAGTCGGCCGCGATCAACGGCCACTCCTGCTCGATCGCGGCCAGGTCGGCGGCGGTCGGCCCCATGGTGGCGTCGTGGTCGGTGGTCACTTCGATCGGTTCCTTCCGGTACGGCGAGAGGACGACTGCCGGCAGGACCGGCAGTGCTGCTCAGCGGGGGCCAGCGGGGTGAGGAAGCCGCACCCGCCGCAGTCGCGCCACACGGCGCTGCTCTTGGTCGTAATCCGCACGGCGGCGGCGATGCTCACGGACATGGACGGCTCACCTCTCCCAGCTCGAATCAGTCGGACGAATTGCCGGAGCGCGGCCAGGTCGGCGCGCTCCGGGGGCGATGAACAGGGCGTGCCGTGCTGGCACGCCGGGCGATCCTCGGTTGAGCAAGCGAGCGGACACGTCTTGCGGCCGGACACGTCACGGCCGACACCCGCAGCCACCCCTAGATCGCATGCTCGGGACCAATGAGGAAGACGGATCTCCCTGCGTCCCGGACCTCTGTGTAGTTGTCAAACACCAAGCGCCACGGCGGTCCAGCAGATTCACGAGCGGAGCAGCCGAAGCCGCATCCGCCGGCTGTGGAGTCGCCAGCAGGTATACGTGTTCTATGCGCCATAGAACACGTATACCTGCGACCTGTCAAGCACTGCGTTGGGCGGTGCTGGGAGGTCGCGTCCTTCGTGGTGGTGCTGGAACCCAGCTAAGCCGCTATCGACGCAGGTCAACAGGGAGATCAAGGGGGTTCATTGGAGCGGCCGGGGGGTTCACTTGGGGGAGCACTTGCCCCGGCTTGGTGTTGACCTTGCAGGCGAGTACACACTTGACTGCGCAGAGAGTTCGATCACTGGGGAGGTGGCGTGCCCAACGAGCTGCTTATGCAGGCGCTCGCACGAGCCGGTTGGTCCAACAAGGGCTGTGCAGCCCGACTCCGGGCCTTTGGCGAGGCCAGGGGAGTTGAGCTCCGCTGCACCCACGTCGATGTGCGCCGCTGGCTAGATGGCGTGCAACCTCGGCCTCAGACCGCCGTCCTCATCGCCGAAGCGCTCAGTGACGCCCTGGGGGCGATGCTGACACCCTCCGCGCTGGGCTTCGACTATCAAGCACGCGGCGCGTTGTCAATCGATTCGCTCCACTACGCCGACGCATTGCCTGATACCTACCGCAGCTTGACCAGCACGGCCGAGCATGACATTTCCGGTTCTATTGAGCTCCAAAAGGCGGCGGCGGTATCAAGCGCGTGGACCGGCCCACTCATGGCATGGCTACTGTCTCGCCCTGAATCTGTGCCCGTTAACGCGACGGGCCGTCGGGTAGGAATGGCTGAGGTGGCTGCCGTCTGCTCAACCATCAAATTATTCATGAACCTAGACTTTCAATTCGGCGGCGGCCACGCCCGGACGGCCCTCGCACAGTACTTCCGGCATGACGTGTTGCCTCTACTCGACGGCATCTATTCGGAGAGTGTTGGGCGGAGATTGTTCTCGGCGGCGGCTGAGGTAGCTCAGCTTCTCGGTTGGACGGCCTACGATCTCGGTCAACATGGCTTGGCTCAGCGCTACCTGATTCAAGGTCTCCGCCTCGCTCAGGCGGGTGGCGATCGCGTAATGGGCGGTCGCCTACTCGCCAACATGAGTCATCAGGCCAACTATCTAGGGCACCATCAGGAAGCAGCGCAACTTGCGCGTGCCGCGCAAGAGGGAACCCGAGGTGTAGCGAGCGCAACCGTCTCAGCGATGTTCCTTGCAATGGAGGCGAGGGCGCGAGCCGGGGCCGGTGACAGTCGTAGCTGTGCGAGTGTCCTACGTGAGGCAGAAAGCGCGTTCAATCGTCGTGCTGCCTGCGACGACCCGCCTTGGATATACTACTTCGATGAAGCCGAGATGGCGGGCGAGGCTGCCCACTGTTTTCGGGATCTGCGCTCGCCAGTGCAGGCGCTGGAATTCGTGACGCAGGCTATCGCGCTTACCGATCCTGCCTACGTTCGCACTCATGCCTTTATCAGGCTCGTAAACGCGGCAAGCTGTTTGCACACACCCACTCCCGATGTGGGGAAAGCGGCTGAGGTAGCGCTTGAGGCAATTCACCTTGCTGGGGCGCTCAAGTCGGAGCGCTATCTACGCTACGTTAGAGACCTCCGGTCCGACTTCACTCCGCATGCCGGCAGTGCAGAGGCTAAGCGAGCGCTTGCCACCTTCGACGTAGTGTTGGCCGGTCAGTAGCAGACTCTCCTAGAACGGCTGCCACTGCGACCTTACTGCCGGGTGGCGCAACGTGGCTAGCCGCCTGTCGAACTCCTCAGCGTGTAGGTCGCTTTCGCCTACGTTCTGCATCAGCCAGGTTGTCATTTTGAACAGGTTGATATCGCGAAGAACCTGGAAGCCGCTCCATTCTCGGACATCCGCTCCGTACGCCTCGCAGAATGCGTGGTAGTCCTCTGGGCTGTGCCAGCCGATCTCGTATTCAGTGGCAGTGACGGACAGGTCTACCTCAGGCGGTCCGAAGCAGAACGCCTCAAAGTCGATCAGGATTGCCTCATTGTCAGGGGTGCAGATTAGATTCTTGACATGTGCGTCTCCGTGAAGCGCGACCGGAGGGCTTGGAAAAGAAAGTGCGGCGTACGCCGTTCTTAGGTCGCCTAGGTGGGAGTGAAGGAAATCGAGTACTTTCGGCGAGACATTCGCTGCCTTACTCAGCCGATCACCGACGCGACCAAAGATGTCGAGTCTTGGGAGTCCAACGGCGTCGTCAATTCCGCAGTCGTGGACAAGACGAAGCGCTGCGCCCAAGGCGCTTGCGGAAGCCTTGTCGCCGGTATCAGCAACCTTTTGCCAGAACGTCACGGGGTGCGCACCTACAAGGATTGGCTGCTCTACCGGATAGAGGCGAGCGGCGGGCACCTCGCACCGCTCCAGCCATCGGGCGACACGGACTTCTTTCTCAGCATCCCTTAAGTGGCCCCTGCTGCGAGCAATGCGAACGACGAGAGAAGGATGCTGAACGGAGAAGATTGCATTCTCTCCCAGCCTCATCAGCGTCGCATTGGTTGATGAAGCGCCAACGACGGAACAAGCTTCCCTCAGAACTAGTGCCGCCGCTGTTGAACTGAATGGCTGCGATGCTTCCTCAGTTGCCAATTCATCCATCCGAGGTAGTGTCGTTCCCCAAGACTATGCGAGGCTTGCCCGGCAGCCTCGCGATTAGGCCATTGGATTGTAGAATCTCCAATGCGCGGCGAACCGTGCTGCGTGCCACGCTATAGCGCCAGGAAAGGTCTTTCTCTCCGGGAAGTTCGGTGCCGACTGGAAAATTGCCAGCACGAATCTCCCCTTCTAAGGATCGCGCTACCTCCTCCGCGCGATTCTTAATCTCATTACTCCCGTGAGGTGACGCGACGAAGCGGCCCCGGCCCGGGATGGTGGTGGTAAATCCGTCCCTGTCGAGAATCAGAAGCGCTTGACGAGATGTACCGCGCGCAACCCCGTATCGGTCGCTTAGCGACGCCTCGCTGTCTACCCTCGCGCCGGCCGCTAGTCGTCCGTTTTGGATCTCCGCTCGGATCTCCGCAGCGATCGACTCGGCGCGGCTCGCGACTCGCGGTTGCCCCTGATCCTCGGCCTTCACGAAGCGGCCCCGACCGGCAACCGACTCGATCAACCCTTCAGCCTCCAGCGCGCCCAAGGCGCGACGTGCGGTCACTCTGGACACGGCCCAACGTCTGCATACCTCTGACTCGGGGGGCAAAGCCGCCCCGGGTGCTAGCTCCCCGGCTTGGATCGACTCTCGCAGCGTCTGGGCGATCTCGCGATAGCCGGCACCTGAGATGCCTCCGGTCTTCACAGGTCTCCTCGCTGTCGTCGGGTGCACAGATCAGGCTATGCACCCGACGACCGGGCGGCCACCTTCCGGCGCGCTCGCCGAAGCTGGTGAGGTGTGACCCGCGTGCCGTATTCGTGTCTCGTGTCCGAGATCACCAGCGTTTGCGCTGGTCAGCGTCCTGAATGACGTGGGATTCCGCTCTTCGGCCTGCCGAGCGGCTGTGCGGCCACCGGGGCGCGGGGCGCGAGCGCGGCGAGTCACCGGTACCTTGTCACCATCAACCGAGCGGCGCGGGCGGAGAGATCTTGGTCGGGAAAGTGAATGAAATCGGCATTGTTGATCTTTAGCAGTGCAGGTCAGGAAGCCTGTTCCCCGCGCACGCGGGGGTGATCCCACCAACGGCGAGGAGTCCATCGAGCGGTTGGACTGTTCCCCGCGCACGCGGGGGTGATCCTACTCAATGAGTGAGGCGAAAGAGCGCAAAGCCCTGTTCCCCGCGCACGCGGGGGTGATCCCTCCCGGACCATGGCCTGCACGCGGGGCGGAATCTGTTCCCCGCGCACGCGGGGGTGATCCGTGCTGGGGCCACTCGCCGGTATCGCCCGTGACCTGTTCCCCGCGCACGCGGGGGTGATCCGGTCACCGCCCGGTGGACCGTCCGCAAGCGGCCCCTGTTCCCCGCGCACGCGGGGGTGATCCCGTGATCGACTGGACGCAGGGCAAGGCCGGGAGCTGTTCCCCGCGCACGCGGGGGTGATCCCTGCTGTCACTGATGCGGCGACTCGGCCTGATGCTGTTCCCCGCGCACGCGGGGGTGATCCGGCGCGCCAGCGAGGAGCGCCGACGCCGACCGGGCCTGTTCCCCGCGCACGCGGGGGTGATCCCCGACGCGCCGAACTGCTCCAGCGCATCGCCTGCTGTTCCCCGCGCGCGCGGGGGTGATCCGACCGTAAAGCGGTGGGACCGCGAGAAGCGCAGCTGTTCCCCGCGCACGCGGGGGTGATCCCGGCTGCGGGGCCATACGGGACGTACCCCGCTCCTGTTCCCCGCGTACGCGGGGGTGATCCGGACTACACGTCCGGGGTGACCGAAGGTGAGCGCTGTTCTCCGCGCTCTACCTTCGTTCCCTCCATGTCGTGTACGTGTCGGCTGTCGCCGATCAGGTTTCGTTGGTGCAGGTCAGGGCCGTGTGACTCTCGGTCTTGAAAGCCGAGAGCGTGTGTCACTGCGTGACCAACTGAGTGACAATCGGGACGCACGCCGACGGACGTCAGCAAACGATGACGGACTATCTACCGAGATGAAGCGGGGTGATCCGGGCGGCCAACGTCCCATGATCATTCGTTCACACCGAAGAGGTCACTGGTTCGATCCCAGTATCGCCCACGCAGATCAAAGGCCACCTTCCATCGATGAAGGTGGCCTTTTTGTTGCCCGTACAGCAGCGAAGTACAGCAGTTCTCGTCAGTGCCCGAGTGACTCACCGAGGCGCTTGAGGGCCTCCCGGGTCGCCGTGGACGAGACCTGGGTGTAGATCTCCATCGTCACCGAGAACCGGGCGTGCCGAAGGATCTGCATGGCGACCCGTGGGTGCACGTCGAGGTCGGCCAGGAGGGTGGCACAGGTCCGGCGGGCGTCGTGAATGGTGATCGGCCGTACGCCCGCCCGGTCACACCGCGTCTGCCAGGAACGCTGGAAGTTGCGCGGCTCGATGGGCGTGCCGTAGCGGGTGGTGAATGCGAGGTCGTTCTCGTGCCACGCCTTCCCGGCGGTCGCCCGTGCCTCGTCGCGTTGTTCGCGTCGCAGCTTCAGTGCGGCCACGCAGATGTCGGGCAGGGGCAGCGTGGCGTCGGACGCCTGGGTCTTGGTGTCGCGGTGCAGGAGCTGTCCGCGTACCCGTTGCAGTTGCCGGCCGATGGTCAGCTCACCGGCGTCGAGGTCGACGTCCGACCAGGTCAGACCGAGGGCTTCGCCCTTGCGCAGGCCGGTGACGAGGACCAGGGCGTACGCGGCGTAGAGGGGGTCTTCGTCGGCGCGGGCCGATTCGAGGAACCGACGGGCCTCGTCGCTCGACCAGGACCTGCCCCGTCGGCGGCGGACCGTGGCCAGGGTGACCGGCACGGCCGGATTCCGGGTGATGAGGTCTTCGGCCTGGGCGTGGGTGAGGGCGGCCCGCAGCGCAGCCCGGATGTCGCTGACCGTCCGGGGCGACGGGGCGGCCTGGCAGCAGCGGCCCACCGCGCAGCACCGACGCTTCTCCGGCCGGCGGGCGGCGTCCTTGCCCTGGGCGCAGCACTGGCAGGTACGGGCCACCTGGTTGAGCCAGGTCTGCACGTCCCGGGGCTGGAGCCGGTCGAGCCGCTTTCCCCCGAGGCCGGGGGCGATGTAGCGCCGGACGAACGTCTCGTAGGTGGCGAAGGTCAGTGGTGCCCGGTTCGGCTGGACGATCTCGGTCAGCCAGTAGGTGAGGAAGCTGCCGACCGTCGGGACGCTGGTCGCCACCGGCCCCTGCTTCGCCTGCTGGTGCAGCTTGATCCACTTGTCGTGGACGGCCTCCCGGGTCTTGCCGTAGACGTACTTGCGGGTGCGTTTCCCGTCGGGCTTGGTGACCCAGACGTACGCGGCGAAGCCGTTGCGGTAGGGGAAGATGGAGCCTTCGCCGTTGGCGCGGGCACGGGCGGGCATCAGGCGGCCTCCTGCCGTTCGACCCGTTCGCGGATGTACTCGTCGACCCACTCGGGGAGGATCCGGCGGTACTTGCCGTCCTTGATGGAACGCAGCTCGCCGGTGGCGATCTTCATCTTGACCTTGGACAGGCCGAAGCCGAGCAGGACGGCGACCTCGGCGGGGGAGTACCACCGTGGGGTGAGGGGTCGGGTCATGCCGCCACCCCCGACCACGCCTCGTGGGCGAGTTCTTCGCGGCCGATGCGGTGGCGTTCGCGGCGTTGGGCGGCGGCGGTGTTGGCGAGCAGGGCGTCGCCCTCGGTCAGCCAGCCGGAGCCGACGAAGGCCAGCGTGCCGACGGTGACCGTGCCGGCGGTGTCGGTGTGCTCGGTGCGGCGGTAGGCGGCGCGGGTGTTGCGGAGCTGGCCGAAGGTGACCGAGTAGCGGCGGGCCTTGGTGAGGAAGTGCCCGCCGTAGCCGAGCATGTGCGCCCAGCGGCGCAGCCCGGCGTATTCGTTCGGTGCGGTGTCAAGGACCGCTTGACGCTTGCCGGTCGTGTCGGCGGTGCTGCTGTTCGGAGCGTGGGTGGGGCGGCCGAGTCGCCAGCAGGCGTCGATGAGGCGGGCGAGGTGGTCGCCTTCCGGGTCGGCGTAGGCGTCGACGGTGTCCGGGGTGAGTCGGATGGAGCAGTGGCCGGTGACCTCGGTGGACTTGGTGGCGTACTTGGCGAGGTAGGCGGCGACCTTGGCGTCGGTCACGTCGCCGTCGCTGGTGCCGATGCGGCGTACGTCGATCTGCTCGCCCCAGGCGATCGGCCAGCCATGTGGGCGGTCGGGGTGCGGCGGGGTGGTGACGGTGATCTGTCGGGCGGCGGCGTGGACGGCGGCGTCGAGGTCGTCGACGGTGACGCCGGCCGGCGGCGGGACCACGGCGCGCCGGTCGTGGGGGTCGACGCCGTCGAGGCGCAACAGGACGTGGAAGTGCACCGCGCCCCGGCGCTGCATCTCGGCGACCTTGCCGTGGGACACCCGCACCGGAGGCACCCGCCGGACCCGGCCGGAGTCGGTGACGACCTGGACGTGGGGGATGCCGCGTCGGCGGCACAGGGCGGTGAGGTGGCGTTCGATGGCCTGTTTCGTGCGCCGCCACAGCTCGCCTGAGAAGTAGTTCCAGACGGCCTGGTGGTCGTGGTCGTAGCAGTCCAGGCAGAGCGGTCGGCCGAGCTGCGGATCGTCGGCGTCGTGGCGGGTGAAGCAGGCCGCGGGCCGCCCGTGCGGGCAGGTGCCGGCGATACTCCGGGCGCGGCAGGGTGCGGGCCGGCAGTCGCAGCGCCGCCGGCCGGCGCAGGTGTGTCGGGGGATGTGCCGGTGGTGGACCGGGCCGAAGGACGGTGCGGTGAAGGTGGCGAAGACGACCGGATGCGCGCTGACGGTGGCGGGGATGGTTTTGCCGCCGGTGAGGCCGCAGCGGACGACCTGGAAGGCGTCACCGGCGTAGACCCAGGCGCAGTCGGGGCACTGGGCGGCACGGCGGTTGGCGCACGCCTTGTAGAGCGTCCGGTCGGGCAGCTCGTCGGTGTGCTGCTCGGCCAGGAGGCGGCCGGTGTCGGGTTCGACGGTGGTGAGGGTGCCGGTCAGGCGGATCGGGCGGGTACAGGCACCGGCGGCGCGGGTGTGCTCCAGCCAGCCGAAGAAGTCCGGGGTGGCGGCGCGGTGCAGGGCCTGGGCGTCACGGGACACGGGTTCTCCTCAAGGGGTGGCAGGGGACGGGCGACGAACTGCCACCGGACGCCGGAACGGTGTCCGTCGGTGGTGTTCGTGGTGTCTCCTGGCACCGCCGGAGAGGGCGGCTCACGCCGGAGGGCGGGGTCTGGCCATCGGGCCGCGTGCCGCCGTTGAGCTGGGTTTCTAGATCTTGGTGAGGCGGGGACGGGTGGGGTGCCTGGTCGTCGGCTTCCGGTGGTTGCCGCAGGCGATCCCCACCCGTCGAGGTGCGCGAATCCGAGGGCCATCGTGGACGGCAGGGAAGGCCGTGCTGGGCCGCTCACCGGATTCCGGACCGGCGCAGTGGCCGGTGCGATCGAGAGCCGGCGGGACGTGCCCCACGTCAGCGGCAGGAAGGCCGCTCGGCAACTCCGAGGTCGAGTTCAGCGATCCGGCGGGAAGGCCGCGCTGCACAGCTCGACGAGGGCCAGAGTAGCACCGGGTACCGACACGTCAACCCGTCGTGACTTCGCAGCGCCGAAGCGGGACGGCCGGCTGCCGGCCGGTGTGGGAGGACTTTCTGTACGTCTATCAAGGCGGCCCTGAACGGGCCGCACGCGCCGCCGCCAGGGCGCGTGCCCGTCGCTCCGCTGGCGCTCCGACTCCGGTCACGCAACACGCCCGGCGGCTGGCGCGGAGGGCGGGTAGCCCGGGGGGCCGCCGGCCGACGGCAGGCCGTTTCCCGTTGGGGTGGTGGGCCGGCAGCCGGCCGGGCCGCGCGGCCAGCACCGCGCGGCGTGGGGGAGCGCACGCCAGGTCCGTCGGCGGCCGGCGGGCCGGTGGCGGGGTTGCGGTTACTGCGCCTCCGGCGGGGGCGCTCCGGCTCCAGGATGGCCGAGGACCGTCGGCAACTTGCGGTCCGTGGGTGGTGGCGGTGGGGAGCCATCCCGCCCGCCGTCGACCCGGGCGAGCCGAGCAGACCACCGCCCGACCCGCCAGCGTCCGTACGGGCGTCAAGGCCGTCTTGACGTGGCGGGCCGGCCGGCGGCCCGCTCCACAGGGGTGCGGGTCGACGGCAGACGGGATGGCACCGCACAATAGGAGCTTTGCGCGTTCCAAGACGCGCTTGCCCTGTTCCTAGGAGGCCTGGCATGGAAATGGACCTGGATGACTGTTGAGAGCTGGGGAACGACGTATTGGGGTGGGCCAGGTGCGACCGGGGGCACCTGGTGGCCGGTAGGAAAGCACGTAGTTGAGCATGGTCGCTTAAAACAAGTGCTTGCTTTGTCTGCGAGGCATCACGCAAGACAAGCAATCGAGTTGTTTGCTACCGATGACCAAGACGGATTGACTCAGGCCGCCGTCAGTGCGGGCTGCGCCGTGGAGTTGCTTGCCAAAGCATTTCTGGCCAGCGTTGAGCCCGGACTGCTGGCCGAAAAGGGTGATCGGGATACGATTCTCATTCTTTCGGGGAATGCAAACTTGGCCTCTGCGCGAATTGCTGAGATGAAGACAGTCGGTGCGTTGGAGGCTTTGAAAATAGCCAAACATCTGCACCCATCTCTTTCCTTCAATCTCCAATCTGATCAGGTGGTCTTGCGGGTTCGCAATTCGGCTGCCCATATGGGGATGGTTTTGCCGGACGAGTTGCGTGCAGCCGTTGCGGTGATGTGTCGTCTCGTGGAGGGATTGCTAGCGGCTCTGTTGCTCGAACGTGATAAGTACTGGGGCGATCATGCGATTGGGGTGGTAGACGAGATACTTGACGTAGCCAAGAGCGAGGTTCGCCGCATTGTTGCAGCCAAGATTGCTGTTGCCGAAAGGCGGTTTGCCGGCCTGGTTTCTGGCCTCGATGCGGCAGGCAGAGCAGTTGTTCTTTCTGCCTTATCCCGACGTGATCCATACACGACTGCCGACCATAACGAGCCTTACCAATGCCCTGCCTGTAAGCAGCAAGGGTGGCTGGTCTGTCACGTTGACGAAGGGCAGCCAGAAATTGGATATGATGACGATGGAACTCAGTATTCCTTTGCGCCGAGGACGGCTTATCCGTTCTTCTTCGAGTGTCCGGTTTGCGAACTTGAATTGGAAGAGGAGGAGCTGGCTGAGTTGGACTACCCTATGGAGATTGAGCTTGATCCCAATAGTGACCCTTATAGCAATTATGAGCCAGATGAAGATTGGGTTCGTGGTCGATGAATATATCGAGATGTGCAGGGTCTAAAGCGCGACTGGCGTCTATGCTGCTGTCGAAAGCAACGGTCACAGCGACAGGGGTGAGCGCAGGGCCATGCGGAGAGGGCTGCGGATCAGCGCTCGACGTCGGAGACGTAGACGAAGGCGTCTGGACGGAGCGCGCAGAGCTCGTAAGCGAAGCGTCAGGCAGCGAGGCAGCAAGAAGGCAGCGCGAGCCCCGATACAGGCCGACGCGGAATATGAATCGACGACGCCTGGCACCTGCTCATCGAGGAAGGCCGCTACCAGTCGGCAACGGCCGGCAGCTTGGGTCCGCATCCCCCCGACGGGGGTCGGTGTCGGGGTCCTCGTCGGCTAGGCGGTGGCCGAGCAGTGCGCCAGGAGGCGTTGCCTGCGGCGCGTGGTGATGGTTCGGCGCGGATACTGGCGGGGTGGTGGAGAAGCAGGCGGCGGAGTTGACCCGGTGGACCATCCACGGCGAGCGGGTCGTGGACGACACCAGGCGGGCGCGGCTGAGTATCGCCGAGGTGGAGTTGCCCGACGGGGTTCGGTTTGAGCAGTACGTGATCCGGGCTCCCCGGTCGGCCATGGTCGCCGTACTCGACGATCAGCAGCGCCTGCTGTTGATGCGGCGGCACCGGTTCGTGTTCGACCGGTGGGTGTGGGAGTTGCCCGGTGGCTACGTCGACGACCAGGAGCAGCCGGCGCAGTGCGCGGTGCGGGAGGTCGAGGAGGAGACCGGCTGGCGGCCCCAGGCGGTCGAGCCGTTGCTGTCCTTCCAACCGTGGGTCGGCACTGCCGACGCCGAGAACATGCTCTTCCTGGCCCGGCAGGCCGAGCACATCGGCGCACCCGTGGACGTGAACGAGGCAGAGCAGGTCGCCTGGATCCCGCTCGACGAGGCGTACGAGCTGGTGTCCCGGGGTGAGATCGTCGGTGCCGGCACGGTGATTGCGGTGCTGGAGTTGGTCGCGCGGAGGGCACGCGGGGAGCTGTGATGGTCAGCGCCGCAGGCCGAGGGTGGCGTCGACGCGGCCGGTGAAGTGCCGGACGGCGGGCAGCCGCCGGTGCGGGGCAAGCTGCGCTTGCAGGTCGCGGAGGTAGCGGACAGCTCTGGCCGAGCGGAGCTGGTTGGTCAGGGTCAGGGCTTCCGCGCCGATGGTGCAGGCCCGCTCCGGTTCGCCCTGCTGGGCGTGGACGCTGGCGAGCAGGGCGAGGTTGAAGGCTCTGCCGCGTACGTATCGGTTGTCCATCCGCAGGGATCGGGCGGCGAAGCGTTCGGCGTGAGCGTTGCGGCCAAGGGCGTGGAAGCAGTGGCCGAACTTGGCCGACAGGTACGCCTCGTCGAAGTAGCTGAGCCACTGCGGGTCGCTGCTGCGGTCGGCCCGGTCGAGGGCTTGTTCGGCCTGGTGTAGGGCGGCGGCGCAGGCCCGTTCGTCGTTGGCCTTGGCCAGGGCGTGGGCTTCCATGACGTGGGCTTCGGCGGTCAGGACGGGGACCCCGGCGCGGCGGGCGGTCTGACCCGCGGCGCGGGCGAGGTCGAGGCCGGTGGCGGTGTGGCCGAGGTAGGTGGCCTGGTGGCTCATCGCGGCGAGGATCTCCGCGCCGAGGCCGTCGTCTCCGGCGGCGTGGGCGAAGTCCAGGGCGAGGGTCAGGTATCGCTGGGCGATGCCGTGCTCGGCGGTGTCGTACGCCTGCCAGCCGGCGAGCTGGGCGAGTTCGGCGGCGGCGCTGAGCAGCCGTTGCCCGGTGGCGTGGTCGTACCGGCCGTCGGTGAGCAATGGGGTCACCTCCTGGTGGAGGTAGCGGGCGACGGTGTCGCGGGCGTGCCCGCCGCCGTACTGGTTGTCGAGCTGGCGGTAGGTCGTGGTCATCGCCCGGATGGTGTCAATCTCGGGTTGACCGACCGTGTTGCGGCCGGGTTGGGTGACCGGGGCCGGGTCGGGGGCGGTGAACCAGCGCAGCGCCGGCAGGGTGTAGCCGGCGGAGCTGAAGGCCACCTGCTGGAGCACGTCTCGACGGTTCACGTCACCTCGCCAAAGCTCTGTCGCACTACGTACGTCGTCGCGCCAGGTCCGCTGCAACGGCGGCTCGCCGGGAACGCGCCGACCGGGGTCGGTTGGCGGTGCGGCCTGCCGGGGTGCCAGGCCCATCGTGGTACGCGCCTGGTCGGGCATCCGGCAGCCGTCGGCGATCCGTTCGAGGACGTCGATCGAGGTGACCTTGCGTCCGGCCATGATCCGGCTGACGTAGCCCTGTTCCAGCCCGACGGTGGCGCCGATCCGGCTCTGACTCGCCCCGGTGAGACTCGTGATCCAGCGGAACAGCCCGCCGATGTCGCGGGCGGCCAGCACGGTCAGCACCTCGCCATGCGACCACGCATCCTCCGGAATCCGAAGGGGATCGAGCGGATCGAGCAGCACGGCGGCTCCCAGCGTCGCGTTCCGACTACTCAAGGTGTTCGGGTCGACAGCCTAGGGCGACCGTTCGCGCTGGTCGAGCCGTCCCATGTCACCGTGACATGACCGCTGGCCATGGAACCGGCCGCCGCCGGCCGGGATGGTCGGCGCATGTCCTTCGATGTCGACAACCCGCCCGTGGAACCACCCGCCGACTGCCAGCACCGCCTGCTGTGGCGGCTGGCCCGCGCCCTCTGGGAGGCCCACCGACCCGACAGCTTCGGCTTCTGCGTGGTCGCCGGCTGCTGGCACGAGAACCAACGCGACCCCTGCCGCCTGGCCCAACTCGCCCAGCAGGGAATGCGCACCGCCTGCGGCCAAGCCACCCCCGCCTCACCACCCTGGATCGCCGTCACCCGCGAGCGCCTGGCGGCCGGGGACATCGACCCCGTGGACGCCGTCGCCGAAGCCCTCTGGCACCGCCGCCACACCCCCAGGCCGAGGCGATGACCGATGGGAGCCCTCTACACCTCGGCGGCCTTCCGCGAGTACGCCAGGGCACAGGTTGCCCACGCGGACATCCTGCTGACCAAGCACGCCGAATCGGCCCTGAGCCTATGCGGGTGCGGCCGACCCCACCCCTGCGACGACCGCCAGCACTGGCTACAGCGACGCGCCCACTTTGGGCAGTTCCTCGTCGACGAGCAGTACAGCAGCGAAGTACAGCAACCCCACCCACCGAACCCGACCCGAGCCGACCCCGCCAGACCGGATGACCTCGGATGACACCCGATCCGACCGGCTTGCCGCGAGTTCACACCGAAGAGGTCACTGGTTCGATCCCAGTATCGCCCACGACAGGTAGAGACCCGGATTGGATTGATGATCCGGGTCTATCTGCATAGGCGGGATGACCAACTGAGTGACTACGGGTGCCTCGACCCGAAGGTCGCATTCGTTGCTTCCGCTCCGTCGAGAATCACCGGACGTAGCTGATGCCGAAACACCTTCTCGGTGACGGTCGTGCCGGCGTGGCCGCGCAGGTCGGCGATGGCCTCCAACGAGACGCCGCTGCCGGAGCGCAGTGCGACGAAGCCGTGCCGGAGTTCGCGCGGCGTCCAGACGGCCGGGGCCAAGCCGGGCAGGGCGACGACTCGGCGGAACCCCTGTCGACGAGAGCTGGGAAGGTCTCTTGAGGTCAGGCGGTTCCAGGTGCTGCGGTTGACTCGCGCCAGATGACCTTGTTCAGCGATGCGGTCTCGCCGGGGGGAACCTCACCTCGGAGCGCTGCGATGAGACGCACCATCGCTCGTCGGCCGGCCTCCGCGCGATCGTTGTCGACAGTCGTCAGAGAGGGGGAGAGGAACGGGCCGACGTCGTAGTTGTCCCAGCCGGTGACGCTCACGTCGTGAGGCACGGACCAGCCGCGTTTGAGAGCGCCGCGCATCACACCGACGGCGACGAGGTCGTTGACGGCGATGACCGCCAGCGGCACCGCGTCGTCGGGAAGCGACCGCATCGCTTCCACGCCGACCTCGCCCGTCCAGTCGAACCCGACGACACCGAGTGACTCCAGGCCGAGCCGTTCGATCGTCCCGACGTACGTCCGAGCGCGGTCCTGTGCTGACACGAAGCTCTGCGGGCCGGCGACGTGCAGGAATCGTGTATGGCCCAGGTCGGCGAGCCGCTCAATGAAGGTCTTGACGGGTGTGGCGTCCGCCAGCTCGCCGACGGTGTGCATCTCGTTGTCGAAGTCAGCGGAGGTAACGACAGGGACGCCCTCGGGTGCCTTGTCGCCGAGGTCGGGTTCGATCGGGGCGAACGAGAGGACGCCCTCGAACTCTCCTGAGCCTGCCAGTTCGAGGACCCGCTGACTGCGTCGCTCGACGTCGCCATCGACGGTGTGGACTTCCATCATGTAGCCGGCCGCCTCGGCTGCCGATCCTGCGCCGGCCAGCATGCGTACCGGGTTGTAGATCGGGACACCCATCACCACGGCGACCCGGCCGGTGCGTCGGGTTCGCATCGCCCGTGCCACGAGGTTGGGTTGGTATCCCAGCTCCTCGACCGCGGCCAGCACGCGCCTTCGGGTCGCGGCCGAGATCGACCCCTTCCCGGCCAAGACGTAGGAGACCGTCGACTGCGCCACACCCGCGAGTCGCGCGACGTCACGGCTGGTCGTGCGAACTCTCATGAGCGTCTCTCCCTCGTCTCGTCTGGCCACACCATCCCGCCGCCTCATTTCACCGCTGTCTCTTGACACGAGCCACTGTGATCCTCAGTGTAGTGATACGAATCATTATTGATACGTATCACTTGCCCGTCAGTGCAGTCGTCGCGGGCCGCGACCTCACGGAGGAGGACTCCCTTGGGCTCCACCGCTGCGCGTCGCCGCGCCGGGCGACCTGGCCAGCTCGCACCTCCCGCTCGTCACCGACGTGGAGCATCGCGGACGAACGGTTCGCGCATGACTCGTGCCATCCTCGGCCCGAGCCGGCCGGGAGCGCACCGATGAGCGCGCTCGACGAGCTGCACCAGCTACGCGCCAACCGCGGGCGTCGCGGCCACGACAAGAGCGCGGGATCAGACAACCTCGCGGCGTTCGGGTTCCTCGCACCCTGGCTGGTCGGCTTGGTCGGAATCACGCTGGGCCCCGTCCTGGTGTCGCTGTACCTTGCGTTCACCAACTACAACCTTCTGCAGGACCCAGTCTTCACCGGCCTGGACAACATCAATCGCATGCTCGGCGACCAGCGCCTCGCCAAGTCGCTCGGCGTCACGTTCACCTATGTGATCGTCTCCGTGCCTATTCAGCTCGCGGTGGCGCTTGGAATCGCCGTGATCCTGGATCGTGGCCTGCGCGCGCTCCCGCTCTACCGGTCGGTTCTCTACCTTCCCTCCCTCCTGGGCGGGAGCGTCGCGATCGCCGTGCTCTGGCGGCTCGTCTTCGGTGCCGAAGGGCTGCTCAACTCGTTTCTGGGTATCTTCGGCATTCAGGGACCTGCCTGGATCGCGGAACCCGGTACTGCGTTGAGCACGATCATCGTCCTTCATGTGTGGACGTTCGGATCGCCCATGGTGATTTTTCTTGCCGGTCTGCGGCAGATCCCTCAGGAACTGCACGAGGCAGCCCAGGTCGATGGGGCGGACAGGTGGCACCGGTTCCGGTCGATCACGGTGCCGCTGCTGAGCCCCATCATCTTCTTCAACCTGGTGCTCGGGATCATAGGGTCATTCCAGGCGTTCACCCAGGCGTTCATCATCTCGAACGGGAGCGGTGGCCCGGCCGACTCGACCCTGTTCTTCTCCCTCTATCTCTACCAGGAGGGATTCACCGGCCTGCGGATGGGCTATGCGTCGGCGCTTGCCTGGCTCTTGTTGATTATCATTGGAGCGTTCACCGCTATCAACTTCCGGCTCTCAAGGTACTGGGTCTTCTACAATGACTGACAAAAAAGTAGGAGCGCGCTTCTCGTTCTCGAACCTGGTGACTCACGCGGCTCTCGTGGTTGTCGTGTTGCTCATGTTGTATCCGCTTCTGTGGATGTTCGCCAGCTCCGTCCGTCCCAACAGCGAGATCTTCACAACGTCCGCGATCTTCGTCGACACGTTCGACTTCTCGCACTATCCCGACGGGTGGAACGCGCTGCAACGCCCGTTCAGCGCGTACCTCGGTAATTCTGCCGCGGTCGTCGCCGGCGCGGTGGTGGGCAACCTCATCTCCTGCTCGATGGCGGCCTATGCGTTTGCCCGCTTGAAATTCAGGTGGAGGTCGGTCGGATTCGTCATCATGCTTGTGACGATCATGCTGCCGGTTCATGTGCTGATCATCCCTCAGTACGTGCTCTTCGCGCAGCTCGGCTGGATCAACACGTTCCTCCCGCTCGTCGTCCCGAAGTTCCTCGCCACGGATGCCTTCTTCATCTTCTTGATGGTGCAGTTCATTCGAGGAATTCCTCGCGAGCTCGACGAGGCGGCGCGTCTCGACGGCGCCGGACATGTGCGCATCTATTTGCAGATCATGCTGCCGCTGATGGTGCCGGCCCTCGCTACCACTGCGATCTTCACCTTCATCTGGACGTGGAACGATTTCTTCTCGCAACTCATCTTCCTCACGAAACCAGACCGGTACACCGTGCCCGTTGCACTTCGGTCCCTGATCGACGCCCAGTCGCAATCCGATTTCGGTGCCCTGTTCGCCATGAGTGTCGTGTCGCTCGTCCCGGTGTTCCTCGTCTTCCTCTTCGGGCAGAGGTTCCTTACGCGAGGGATCGCGACGACCGGCAGGAAGTGACGCCGCGTCGATGAACCACGCCCGATCCGTCCGCCCCCACCGGAAAGGCTGAACCCAATGCGACGAATGCGCGCCCTCGGCGCGATCGCGGCCACCGCAGCCGCCAGCATGTTCCTTTACGCCTGCGGAACCGCTGCCAACACCAGCGACGTCGAACGCTCGGACGGCGACGTGACCATCTCGATGACCTGGTGGGGCGGTGATGCCCGGACCCAGGCGACGCTGGAAGCGATCAAGCTCTTCGAGCAGGATCACCCCGACATCGCGGTGGAGCCGCAGTTCGCGGACTGGAGCGGCTACTGGGACCGTCTGGCGACCACCACCGCAGGCGGAGACGCCCCGGACGTCATGCAGTTCGACGAGGTCTACCTCGCCTCCTACGGCGCCAAGGGCGCTCTGGCGGACCTCGGCTCGCTGTCCAGGTTCCTCAAGACGGACACCCTCCACGCCTCGGTGCTCGACTCCGGACGAGTCGGCGGCAAGCTGCTGGGCCTGCCCATCGGCGCCGCACCGAACGGCGTCATCATCAACAAGACGCTGTTCGAGAAGTACGGCGTCCCGCTTCCGGACACGACATCGTGGACCTGGGACGAGTTCAACGCGACCGCCCTGGCTCTGTCGAAGGCGTCCGGCGGCAAGGTCCGAGGCGTCAACCTCTTCGGCGCTGACACGTTCAGCCTCCGCATCTGGGCACGGCAGCACGGCGAGGAACTCTTCAGCACGGACGGCAGCGTCTCCATCTCTCCACAGACGGTCCAGGCATATTTCGACCTCGAGCGCAGCTGGATCGCCTCCGGCGCGTCGACGTCGGCGGCCGAGTGGGCGGAGACCAACGGGGTCCCGCTCGACCAGAGCTCGATCGTCACCGGCGGCGTCGGCATGATGTTCATCGCGGCCGGTTCGTTCCCCTCCTACCAGGCGGCCGCGCCCGACTTCGAGTACACGATCGGGAACTGGCCGACGGATGGCTCGGCCAAGAAAGGGTTCCAGTACCTCAAACCCTCGATGTACTGGACGGCGTCCTCGCAGAGCACGCATCTGGCCGAAGCCGGCCTGCTCATCAACTTTCTCGCCAGCGACGAGCGGGTCGCCAAGCTCTTCGGGGTCGAGCGCGGCGTCCCGGTGAACCCCGCGTTCACGAAGGTCCTCGAGAATTCGCTCGATGCGTCCAACCAGCTGGTGGTCGACTTCAGCGCCCAGATGGGCGAGCAGTCCGGTCCCGGCTCGCCCGTCACCCCGAACGGCGCCAGCGACGTGCAGACGGTCATCGGCCGCTACAACGAGCAGGCGCTGCTGGGACAGATGTCCACCGCCGACGCGGCCAAGGGCTTCATCGACACCGTCCAGGGTGCCATCGACGCCGCCTCCTGACCCGGTCACACCCCGCAGGACTCCCCGCTCCCACCAGAGAACGCCAGGCAGGAGCTCGACTTGATCAAGGTTGCCATCATCGGCGCAGGCGGGATCTCCAGTTCCCACATCAACGCCTACAACGCTTTCCCCGATCGCTGCCGCATCACGGCATTCGTCGACCCGTCACCCGACGTCGGAGAGGCGAAGCGCCGCGAACTCGGCCCACGTGATGCTCGCGTCTACCGTACGCATGAGGAATTGCTCGCACACGAGAAGCTCGATCTCGTCAGTGTCTGTACCCCACCGGACACACACGAGCGGATCTCTGTCGACTGCCTGTCCGCGAGGGTGAACGTTCTGTGCGAGAAGCCCATGGCGCCCTCGCTCGCGGCATGCGATGCCATCCTCCGTGCGGAGTCCGCCAGCGGAGCGACCTTCAGCTCGGTCGCACAGAACCGTTTCCGCAACGACGTTGTCCGGCTGAAGACCGCCGTGGACTCGGGGCTGCTCGGCAGGATCACCCATGTGCAGGTCGACTCTGCCTGGTGGCGCGGCCTGCCGTACTACGACATGTGGTGGCGTGGCACATGGGCGAAGGAGGGGGGTGGCCCGACGCTCAACCACGCGGTGCACCACATCGATCTGTTGCTGTGGCTGCTGGGAGCGCCGGCCGCGGTCACCGCCGTGCTCACGAACGCTGCCCACGAGAACGCCGAGGTCGAGGACCTGTCGGTCGCCGTGTTGCAGTACGAACGGGCGCTGGCCACGGTCTCCAGTTCGGTGGTCGACCACGGTGAGCACCAGCGGATCCTGGTGCACGGGCGCGCTGCCAGTGTGAGCCTCGCGGGCGACGTGAGCGCCGAAATCTCCCAGCTCAACGGGTTCCCCGAGCCGGCGGGCAACACGGCGTTGGTCGATGGTCTGCGTACGCTGATGTCCGATTGCGCGCCGCTGTCCCACACGGGGCACCAGGGCCAGATCGACGACGTGCTCAGCGCCATCGAGGAAGGCAGGCGACCCGCCATCGACGGTCGCGACGGGCGACTCACCATCGAGGTCATCACCGCCATCTACAAGGCGGGAATCGAGCAGCAGACCGTCGACCTGCCCTTGCCGGCCGATGATCCCTACTGCCAGAGCGGTACGGTCGCCGAGCGTGCCCCGCGGTTCTTTGCGAAGGCGGCCGCGGTCCGGCACCAGTCCGGATCGATCAGTGTTCCGGGCGAGCGGGCCGACGATGTCGCCGCAGGGCTCCGATGAGCGCTGGCGATGGCGCGACGTACGCGCCGCCACCTTTGCCCGCTCCCGTCGTCGAGGCGGGTGGATTCGTGTTCGCAGCCATGGGCCTCGACCATGGTCACATCTATGGCATGTGCGAGGGGCTGATCGGTGCCGGTGCCACCCTCAAGTGGGTGTACGACACCGATGAGAGGCGAGTCGCGCAATTCCGCGAGCGCTTCCCTTCCGTCCGCGTCGCGCGTGTCGAAGCCGAGATACTTGACGACCCGAGGGTCCGGCTGGTCGCCGGTGCGGCCATCACGAGCGAGCGGTGTGCCCTGGGCCTGCGGGTCATCGACTCAGGCAAGGACTACTTCACCGACAAGGCTCCGCTGACCACGCTCGAGCAGCTTGCCGCCGCTCGGGCTGCGGTGGAGCGCACCGGGCTGAAGTACGCCGTGTACTACTCGGAGCGCATCCACGTCGAGACGGCGGTCTTCGCCGAGCAGCTCATCCAGCAGGGTGCGATCGGCCGCGTGTTGCAGGTCGTCGGGTTCGGTCCGCACCGCCTGAACGCGGGCAGCCGGCCCGGTTGGTTCTTCGAGAAGGACAGGTACGGGGGCATCCTGACGGACATCGGCAGTCACAACGTCGACCAGATCCTGCACTACACCGGGTCCACCGACGCCAAGGTGGTCAACAGCCAGATCGCCAACTACGCGCACCCGGACCATCCCGGCCTCGACGACTTCGGTGACGCGAATCTGGTCACGAACACCGGCGCGACCGGCTACCTGCGGTGCGACTGGTTCACGCCGAACGGCCTGCAGACGTGGGGCGATGGTCGGACCTTCATCCTGGGCACCAACGGTTTCATCGAGCAGCGCAAGTACATGAACCTCGGTACCGCGGACGGCCCCGGCCACCTCTTCCTCGCGAACGACGACGGCGAGACGCACTTCCGGGTCACCGGTAAGGTCGGCTACCCGTACTTCGGCCGGCTCATCCTCGACTGCCTCGACAGGACCGAGAACGCCATGACTCAGGCCCACGCGTTCAAGGTCATCGAGCTGGCCATCCAGGCCCAGAACCAGGCGACCGATCTGTCGACCTCGCGCTGACTGCCGCCGACGCCAGGCTGGTCAGGCAGGTGCCGAACCTGAGTTCTCTGCCTGGCCGGTGGGCGTTGTCCGGGGTGATGTTCCCCGAGTTTCACGAAGAGGTGCCAGGAAAACGGGGGTGGCTCACAGTTCGTCCTGGTAGCGCTCCGCGCTCGCTGACCTGTCGCCTCGTCCTGTCCGTACAAGTCCGAATGATCGATCAGTCGGCCGCCGTTCTCGGCCCTCGACGCTCCCGTTGGCTACAACGAGACCTTAGTCGCGTATCGTCACATCCAGCACATGCGATAGTCGGATTTTGGGATTCCTGCCGGTATGGAATTGATAGCCGGACATGGCGCTCCACAGTGGCGTTGCGGCCTTGCCGTCGATATCTCTACCGCGACTGCTCGCCCTGAGGCAATCGCCCGTAGGCGGATCTAGGAAACTCCCTAGACAGCCCGGAAGCCCTCTCAAAATTGCCTTTCCACCCGCTTGAATGACGGTGACCCGAAATCGCCACTCGCCTGCGGAGCCGCCATGCTCGACGACGCCTTTGGCCAAGTGACCCGGATCCTCGCGGACCCACCCTCGGTCCACCCCACCACCGCCGGGAATCCCGGCGACCTACCGGACGGCGTCTGGCGCACCGAGCAGGCGTGCTACGAGTTCATGGCCCAGCACTGCCCGCCAGGAACCCGAACCCTGGAAACGGGTCTGGGCGTATCCACGGCACTCTTCGCCCTATGGCAGTGCGACCACACCTGCATCACGCCATCTCCGCAGGAGAAGGAACACCTATCCACCTACCTGGAGTCCCGCGGCATAGACGCTTCGAGCCTCCGGATAGAGCTGGGCCTCTCCCAGTTCGTCCTGCCGACCCTGAACCGCACTCCGTTGGACCTGGTCTTCATAGACGGCTGCCACGGCTTTCCCGTTCCGATAATCGACTGGTTCTACACCTCTCAACGGCTCCGAGCCGGCGGGATAGTGGTGCTGGACAATCTCAACGCCCCATCGGTGCGCCTGGGCCTTCTCGACTTCCTCCAAGCCGACCCGCGCTGGAACCTCCTCTCTCGCGGTTCCTGGTGGGCGGCCTGGCAACGCCAAACCTCGCACCACCTGCACGAAGATTGGATCACTCAACCCTTTCTGGGCCCCCTGACCGCCACCTGGGAAGTGACCATCTGAGATCACCGCCCGGCATGCCGAGGTCGCCAGCCACGACCCGGCTGTCTGACCCGTGGGTGTGCGGGTTGACCGGTCGGGAGCAGCGGCCGTCGGCCGAGTCGGCTCCCGACCGACGGGCATCCGAGGGTCTCGCAGGCGGCTGGACTGCGGTAAGGGGTCCGCGTCGAAATGATCGCTGCGTGGGCGGTGGGAAACTCTCTGTCATCTGGGTCGGGTGTACCGTCCGATGTGGGAGCTCGTCGGGGTGATGCCGATGGGCGGTTGCTGGAGGCGCTAGCGGGAGATGCTATGAGCGGACCAACCGTCGGGGATCGCCTCGCGGAGATTCGCCGAGAGTCGCGGCTGACGCAGGAGCAGCTCGCCGAGCGGTCCGGCGTCAGCGTCGAGGTGATCCGGAAGCTGGAGCAGGGTAGCCGAGGTACTGCTCGACTCGACACCCTGCATGCGCTCGCTCGTGCCCTCGGGGTGGCGACGTCCGCGCTGCTGGGCGATGCATCGCAGGCTGCTGCCCAGGGGGAGCCGGGTCATCGGCAGTTGTCGTTGGCGGAGATTCGCCGGGTGATCACGCCTGTGCGGGGGATCGATGGTGCTCCGCTCATGGTGCCGGCAGGTGACCCGCCCGGCCTTGGCACGCTGCGGGGGAACCTGCACGCCGCCGACCGGGTCTACAACGCTGGTGACTATGCCGCTGCGTTGCGGGTCGTGCCGCCATTGTTGGTGAACATGCGCGCTGCAGTCGATCTCGCTGGTGATGAGAGGCGGGCTGAGGCGTACGACCTGCTCGCTCGTGCCCAGCATCTGGCGGGAGGTCTGCTGATCCAACTGCGCTCCGACGACTTGGCGCAGACTGCGTTGTCGGAAGCGCTTGACGCCGCGCAGCGGTCGGGGGATCGGGTGGTGGCAGCCACCGTCATCCGGACCATGTGTTGGCTGTTGATGCGTCAGGGCCGTATCCGTGAGGCCGCAGAGTTGGCGGTGGTCACCGCTGACAAGGTGGAGCCCCGACTGTCCCGGGCGACTCCGGCTGACCTGGCCGCGTGGGGGTGGCTGCTGCTGAGTGCCGCTGCAGCGCGGTCGAGGGACAACCGACCGGAAGAGGCGGCCGACCTCATCAGCGTCGCCTCCGCCGCTGCGGTTCGGATCGGCGAGCGGGTGCCAGCGGAGAAGCAGTTGATGCTGGTGGGTGGGTTCGACACCGCCAAGGTGCAGATGCAGCGGGCGGAGGCGGCGGCCGTGGCCGGTGATGCGGGGCGGGTGTTGGAGTTGTCCGCGCTGGTTCCGCCCGTGCCGACCATCAGCAAGTCGGCGTGGCGGCGGCATCGGCTGGACCTGGCCTGGGCGTATGCGGAGCTGCGACGGTACGGGAAGGCGACAACGGTGCTGACGCAGTTGCGCGGCACAGCGCCCACGTGGCTACGGCAACAGCGGTACGCCCGGGACATCGTGGAGTCGGTCGCAGCGGGTCGCCGTCGGGCGATGACGGACGAGTTGACGAACCTGCTCGACCTGATGGGCTGCGCGCGCTGACTGGTACACCGCGTCCGAGTCGGTAGTTCGCGATCTCCGGCTCGCACCAACCGCACCTGTGTGCCCACCACCGGAAACGCCACTCTGTGACGGCAAGGTGACCAGCTGTTCCTTGATGGCTGTCACCGACGCCGGGCGAGGCGGCGATGGTCCTTCCAAGAGCTTGCCGCTGCGCCTCTACCAACGGAGGTGGGGATGCGGGATCAGGACGACAGGCCGGCGCAGAGTCGGGGTGAGCAGATCCAGGCGGCCGAGCACGAGGCTGCCAAGCAACGGCTCCTCGCGCAGGCCGAGGCGGAGCGGATACCGGCCGAGGAGACCACCAAGGCGGTGCCGGACCGGCGGTGGCGTCGTGGACAGCCTTGAGTCGCTGCCGGTGGGCCGGCGGGTGGCGTACTGGCGGGGGCGGCGGAGGTTGTCGCAGCAGGTGTTCGCCGATCGGCTGGGCAAGTCGAAGAGCTGGGTGGACAAGGTCGAGCGGGGTGTGCGCTCCCTGGACAGGGTGTCGACCCTGCACGACATCGCCGCCGTGTTGCGGATCGAGGCGGCGGTGCTGCTGGGCCGGGATGCCCGGCCTGCCGAGGTGACGGGGCGGATCGAGGGCGTGGAGGGGATCCGGGAGGCGCTGTCGACGTACGACATCGCGGTGGGACGCCCGGTGGCCGACCGCCCGGGGGTGCCGGCGGACCGGGTGGCGCGGGATGTCGGGCATGCCTGGATCACCTTCCAGTACGCCCGGTATCCGCGGGTGGCCGAGCTGCTGCCGGAGCTGCTGGCCGGGGCGCAGCGCGCCCACGCCGACGATCCGGGGCGGGGTCGGGCGGCGGTGGTGGAGGCGTATCGGCTGACCGCGTCGCTGCTGGTGAAGCTGGGTGAGCCGGAGCTTGCCTGGCTGGCCGCCGACCGGGCGATGCTCACCGCGGCCGGCGATCCGGTGTTGGTGGCTGCCGCCACGGTGCAGCTCGGTCAGGTGTTGCGCGCCTCGGGTCGGGTGCGGGCGGCGTTGTCGACGGCGCTGGCCGCCGCGTACCGGATCGCCTCGCCGGACCCCGACAACGCGGCACCGGCGGAGTTGTCGTTGTGCGGGGCGTTGCTGGTGCAGGGGGCCCTCGCGGCGGCCCGGCACGGCGACGACCGCACGGTCGCCGACCTGCTCGACGAGGCCGCCGGCATGGCCGCCCGCGTCGGCGACGGCCACGACCACCATCGCACCGCGTTCGGGCCGACCGCCGTGGACCTGGCCCGGGTGGCCGCCGCCCTCGACCTCGGCCACGCCCACGACGCCGTCACCTGGCACGAGAAGAGCATCGCGCGGGACGGGTGGCGGTGGCTGCCCGCCGAGCACCGGGCGGCGCACCTGCTCGACGCCGCCCGCGCCTACCTGCACGCCGACGACCCGGCCAGCGCCGCCCGCACGCTGGTCGAGGCCGACCGCGTCGCACCGGCGGAGGTGCGCCACCGCCCCGCCGCCCGCGACATCGTCGCCCAGGTCGCCCGCGACCCGCACGCCCCCGCCACGGTCGTCCGGCTCGCCGCCGCCCTCGGGGTGACCTGAGGATGACCGCGCCGTTCCTGTCCCTGGCACAGATCCGCAACCGGCTCATCCTCACCGCCCGCTGGGTCCTGCGCGAGCACCGACCCGCCCCCGACGGCCGCTGCCCGACCTGCCACACGGCGGACTGCCCGCCGGCCGCCGCCGCCCGCGACATTCTCCGCGCCGCCACGCAGGTGCACCTGTGGCACCCGACAGCCCAGCCCCCGGGACCCGACGGGGACGCCCCGCGCCGGGCCGACGGCGCTGGCTGACCGGCGATCTTGCAGTTGTGCCCTTTCAGGTCGAGTGGGGCCGGACGCTGAGGTGGCCGAGGGCGTCCTCGACGAGGCGCTGGACGAATGCGGCGTCGAGTGGTTCGCGGGAGAACCAGCGGCGGTAGAACAGCGGGCCGGCGACGGCGGCGGTGACGTCGGCCGGTTCCCTGTCTGCGGCGAGTTCGCCCCGGGCTCGCGCGCGTTCGGTCACCGCACCGAATGGAGCCATCAAGCGGGCGTGCAGATCCGCGTGGAGCCCGGCCAGCTCCGGCTCACGCTCGGCGGCATCTACGATGGAGGGCAGGACCGCCGCCCAGCGGGCGCTGCGTAGCTGCTCGGCCAGCTCCTCGGTCAGCGCGGCGAGATCGGCGCCGAAGCTGCCGGTGTCGGGAACCGGAGGCGCCGACCCGATGGTCGAGCATGCCTCGACCAGCAGCGCGGCCCGCGATGGCCAGTGGCGATAGATCGTGGTCTTGGCCACCCCCGAGCGGCGCGACACCTCGTCGATGCTGACACCGCCGATACCGCCGGACGTCAGCAACTCGTACGTCTTGGCCAGCACCGCCGCCTTGGACCGCTGGACTCGGACATCGACGGCGTCCCCGGATCGGTCCACGTGGTGATCTCCCTAATCTCTGCACCTGAGAAACGCTACGCTACCGTAGCGTAGTGTTTCTCGGGGCCGGATGGTCCGGCCCGCCGGAAGCAGCCAGGAGAACGCCATGAAGCTCGCCTCGGTCCGCCTCATCACCGACGACCTGCCCGCCCTGACCGCTTTCTACTCCGCACTCACCAACACCGCGCCGGTGACCCCCTTCGGACCCGACGACTACGCCGAACTGCACACCGACGGCAGCGTCATCGCGCTGGCCGCCAGCGCGGCGGTCAAACGTCACAACAACTTCGCGGCCGAAGCCGCCGCCAACCGATCCGCGATCCTGGAATTCGAGGTCGACGACGTGGACGCCGAACGCGTTCGCCTGAGCGAGCAGGTCACCGACTGGGTCCAGGAACCCACCACCCAACCGTGGGGCTACCGATCGATGCTGCTGCGCGACCCCGACGGCAACCTCATCAACCTCTACTCCACCGGACACTGAACGGCGCCGGGCGGAGGAGAATCAGCGGCACCACCACCATCTTCGTCGCCGGCGCCACCTCCGGCATCGGACTCGGCCTCGCCGTGCGGCTGCGGTAGCGGGGTGCCACCGGCATCATCGGCGGCCGCCGTGTCGACCGGCTCGCCGACATCCGCGCCGAGCGCCCGGACATCGACAGCGTGGTCACCGACACGACCAACCCGGCCTCCCCCGCCGCCGCGGCAGATGAGGTGTTCGACCGGCACCCCGACCTCAACGGACTCGTCGCCATGGCCGGCAGCATGCAACCCGAGAGCCCGCTCGACCCCGCATTCCTGGCTGCCCCGGAACCCGACCGCCCCGCCCCGCCCCGCCCCGACGACGCTGACTGACCGGCGATCTTGCAGTTGTGGCCCCGGCAAAAGGGGTGAAGCGGGTTTCTGGGGGGCCGAAAGTGCAAGATCGACGCGGCGAGGGGGTGGGCGGTGCGGGGGAGGGCGGGGAGGGGGGTGGTTAGAGGTGGTTTGTGGCGCGGGCCAACTGGGCGAAGGCCAGGTCCGTGTCGGTGGCCGCCTCCGGGTGTACGTCGCGTGCGGTGCGCCCGGCGGCGATCTTCTGCCAGTTGGCGCGGGCGAGCACGCGTTGCACGGCGATCACCTGGGCGGCCAGCAGTCGGCCCCGGACGCCGGGGTCGAGGGCGGCGGCCAGGGCGTCCTCGTCGTCGCGCAGGTATTGCAGGAGCCGCCCCGCGAGGCTCGGGGTGCCGAACACCAGCCGGTGGAACGCCACCACCTCGGGGTGGTCGTTGAGGCCGGTGACGGGATCGAAGCGGTCGAGGCCGGCGCGGAAGTGCTGGTGCAGGGCCGCGATCGGCGCGGTGCCGGGGCGGCGGGCGCGGACGACGCGCGCGGCCTCGCCGTTGTGGTCGGCGAAGCGGTGCAGGACGAGGTCTTCCTTGGTGGGGAAGTAGCGGAACAGGGTGGGTTTCGACACCTCGGCCGCCGCGGCGATGTCGGACACGGACACCTGGTCGAACCCGCGCGCCAGGAACAGCGAGATCGCCGCGTCGGCGATCGCGTCCCGGGTTCGTGCCTTCTTGCGGGCCCGCAGCCCGACCGGCTCGCTCACCGCGCCAGCGTAACCTTTGTTACCAGGTTGCTTTCGTAACCCGGTAACGATTGGATGGCGTCATGGGACAAGCTGACACCGTGACAACCGCAGGGCCGCCGGTGCTGGTCACCGGGGCGACCGGGCGCATCGGCCGCGCCGTGGTCGACCTGCTGACCGGGGCGGGCGTGCCGGTCCGCGCCCTCGTGCGGCGGGCGGACGCGGCGGCGACGCTGCCCGCCGGCGTCGAGGTCGTCACCGGCGACCTCACCGTGCCCGGGTCGCTCGACGCCGCGCTGCCCGGCGTCGGCGCGGTCTTCCTGGTCTGGACCGCCCCGCCGCAGACCGCACCGGCCGTCGTCGAACGGCTGGCCGCCCACGCGCCACGGGTCGTCTACCTGTCCGCGCCGCACCGGACCCCGCACCCGTTCTTCCAGCAGCCCAACCCGATGGCGGCGCTGCACGCCGGGAACGAGCAGCTCATCGCAGCCGCCGGGCTCGACGCGACGATCGTCCGGCCGGGCATGTTCGCGTCGAACGCCCTGTCGTGGTGGGCCGCCGCGATCCGGGGCGACGGCGTGGTCCGGTGGCCGTACGGCGCGGCCGAGACCGCCCCCGTCGACGACCGCGACGTGGCCGAGGTCGTCGCGCGGATCCTGCGCGACGACGGGCACGTCGGCGGCGACCACGTCCTGACCGGCCCCGAGTCGCTCACCCAGGCCGACCAGGTGCGCATCGTCGGCGAAGCGCTGGGCCGCCGGCTCACGTTCGAGGAGATGCCACCCGACGAGTTCCGGCGCGCCGCCCCGGAGGCCGCGCGCCCGGCCGTGGACATGCTCCTGGCCGCGTGGCGGGCCGCGACGGGACGCCCGGCGTACGTCACCTCCACCGTGGCCGACCTGCTCGGCAGGCCGGCGCGCGCCTTCCGCCAGTGGGCCACCGACCACGCCCCGGAGTTCACCGGCGGGTGACGCCGGTCGGCTCCCGGCCGCCGCACAGAGCCGTGCCGGCGCAGCTACGGCTGTCGGTCGCCGCGGAGATAGCGAGTGATCATGTCGACCAGCTCGGTTTCGAGCGTCTCGACCGGGGTGGCCCGGGGGCCGGCCATGAGCCGGTGGGTGTTGATCTCCACGGTGAAGGTGACCAGCTCGGCGGCGGTGTCGAGGTTCCGGACCGTGACGTCCGGGTGCCGGGCGAGGAGGTCGCGCACCTGGGCGACGCGGGTCCGTCCGTGCCGGTCGATCGCGTCGCGTAGCTCCTTCGACGCGGGCGCCTCTTCGATCATGATGCGGAGCAACTGGGGGTCGTCGTGGTGGTGGTCGATCGCGTCGCGGACCAGCGCCCGCACCAGCGCCTTCAGGCTCCCGGCGGACAGGTCGAGCTGGTCGGCCTGCGTCCAGACGCCGCGGTCGATGTGCTGCACCAGCAGCGCGGCGAGGATGGCGTCCTTGTTCGGGAAGTACTGGTAGAGCGAGCCGATGGAGACGCGGGCGTGCTCGGCGATGCGGTTGGTGGTGCCGGCGGCGTAGCCGTGCTCGGCGAAAATGTGAGCAGCGGCGGCGAGGATCCGCTTGCGGGTGAGCTCGGCGCGCACCTGCCGGGGCGTGCGACGTGGCTGAAGACGACGGTCGGCGGCGGCCATCCGCAGGCTCCTTCCGGGACGGAAAAGCGAGTAGCCAAGACCTGAGTTGTTGCTCACAATAGTGTCATGAGCTGCGAAAACGGCAGCCCTTGACCATGGCGGGTCGGCCGTTCGGAGACGAGCCTTGATCCGACGGCTGCCCCGGCATCCGGGCCACTCCACCCCCGCCCGAGAGGACCTTCCCATGCGAGGGACAGACGATGCTGTCACCCCCCACCGGCTGACGACGGCGGACGAGGTGGAGGCGGTCGTCGGCCGCCCGGCGGCGATGGTCATGCTCAAGCAGGTCGACGCCCTCGACGAGGGCTGCCGCGCCCTCCTCGCCAGGTGCCCGATCGCGGCCTTCGGCTACCGGGACGCCCACGGCGTCAGCCGGACGACCTTCGTCGGCGGCACGCCGGGGTTCGTCCGCGTCCACTCGCCCACGCGGGTCTCGTTCTTCCTGCCGGAGCCGGGCGAACCGCGCGGCCCCGTCTCGTTCTTCTTCCTGCTGCCGGGCGTCGGGGAGGTCCTGCGCGTCAACGGCGCGGTGGCTGCCCGCAGGAGCGCGGCGACGACCGTCGACGTCAAGGAGGTCTGGGTCCACTGCGCGCAGGCCATCCTCCGGTCCCGGCTGTGGCAGCCGCCCGGCCCGGCCGAGCCGCCTACCCCGGCCGAGTCGCCCGTCGTGGCAGAGCCGGCCGTCGTGGTCGCCGGGGACGGGCCCCTGTGCCAGCCCGGCGTCGCCGGGTTCCTGGCCGCCGCGCGGTTCCTCGCCCTGTCCACCTGGGACGCCCGGGGCGGGAGCGACACGAGCCCGCGGGGAGACCGGCAGGCGGTGGCGCGCATCCTGGACGGCCGCACGCTCGTCATCCCGGACCGCAGGGGCAACAGACGCGCCGACGCGCTCCACAACCTGCTGGAGGACGACCGGCTTTCGCTCGCCGCGCTCGTCCCCGGCCGCAACGGCGTGCTGCACGTGCGCGGCCGGGGCGCGATCACCGACGATCCGGCCCTGCTGGAGACGATGGCGCTGCGTGGGACGCCCCCACACGCGGCGTTGGTCGTCGACGTCGAGCACGCCGAGGTGACCGGCAGCGACCCGATCGCCCGCTCCCGGATGTGGGCCGGCGACACGCACGTCGCGCGTGGCACGGTGCCGGACCTGATGGCGCTGGCGGGCGGACACCTGACCGCCAACGCGGCCACCTCCCGGGGCGGCCCGCCCGCGTTCCTGTTGAAGGCGGTCGGGGCGATCCCGGGGGCGACGCGGCTGATGCGGCTGGCGCTGGATCGTGCCTACCGCTCGGGGTTGCGCAGGGAGGGCTACGACGACGTCCCGCCCGGCGACGACAGGCCTCGGTGAGGAGCGGCTCGCCCGCAGGCCAGGATGTGCGGGTCAGCTGGCGGGTGCCGGCTCGGTGCGTCGTGGGGTGAAGAAGCGGACGAGGTCGTCGGCCGCCGTGGGCGACAGCATCATCGCCTGGACCCGCGCGGACATCTCGGCGATCGGCCGGATCCTGGCGAACATCGCCTCCTCGTACGCCCGGATCGCCCGGTGGGGGTCGGCGGGGTCGGCGGCGAGCGCGGCGGCGAGTTCGGCCGCGTCCAGCATGGCCTGGTTGGCGCCCTCACCGACCGGTGGCATGAGGTGCGCGGCGTCGCCGACGAGGGTGACGCCCGGCCGGTGGGCCCAGCGGGCGTCGGCGGGCATCGTCTCGATGCGGCGCGGGAGCGGTGGGCCGTCGCTCGCCTCGATGAGCGCGGTGAGCCGGGGGTTCCAGCCGTCGAAGAGCTCCAGCAGCGTGCGCCTGCTGCGGTAGTGGGCCAGGGGGCGGTCGTCCGCGCGCAGGGAGACGCCGACCCGGATGCTGCCGTCCCCGAGGCGCTGTGCCGACAGGACCCGGTTCGCGCCGACGCACCAGAGGTTTCCCGGGCCGACCAGCTCGGCGATGCCGGGGTGGCGGCGCTCGGCGTCGCTGATGCCCAGCTCCACGACGGTGGCCACGTGGGACAGCCGCGCGTCGGTCAGCAGCGGCCGCACGACCGAGCGTGCGCCGTCCGCGCCGACGAGGACGTCGCAGTCGGCGCGGTGGCCGTCGGCGAAGGCCAGGTCGAACCCTCCGGCGGGTCGGGGCGTCGCCGCGACGAGTTGGCGTCGCCAGGCCACCGTGTCGCCGGGGAGCGAGTCGAGCAGCAGGTCACGCAGGACGCTGCGGTCGATCTCGGGGCGTCCGGAGAACGAGCCGGGCGACGGCCGGTGGTGGACGAGGGTGCGCCCGGCCGGGTCGAGGATGCGGTGTTCCTCGCCCTCCGGCCGCGCCACCGCCCGGAAGCCCCCGGCGAGACCCGCGTCGGCCAGCGCCCGTTGCCCGGACTCCGGATGCAGGTCGAGCGATCCGCCCTGGGCCCGCGCGGATCGGCCGGCGTCGCGTTCGTGGACCGTCGCGTCGATGCCGTGCCGGTGCAGGATCCGGGCCAACGTCAGGCCGCCCATGCCGCCACCGACTATCGCCACTCGCATCGCCAGCCCCATTACCGTACGCTGTATTGTATGGATACACCGTACGGTAGCGTGCCGTTGCCCGTTTGGGAACGGCCCGAGCCGCAGCCCCGGGCGGCCTCGGTGGCGCTGAGCCGGGCGAAGATCGCCGCTGCGGCGATCCGGATCGCCGACGCGGACGGCCTGGACGGGCTGTCGGTCCGCAAGATCGCCAAGGAGCTCGGCGTCGGCCCGATGCGCCTCTACGACTACGTGATCAACAGATCCGAGCTGCTCGACGTGATGGTCGACACCGTGTATGCCCGGATCGCCGAGGTCGGCCAGCACCCCGGGTGGCGCGACACGGTGCTGGCCGTCGCGCACCGGACCCGCGCCGCCGCCCTGGAGCACGAGTGGTTCGTCGACCTGCTCGGCGCGCGACCGCACCTGGGCCCGCACGCGCTCGCCGTGGGCGAGGCGAACGCGGCGGCGCTCAGCCGGGCCCCCGGCGTGCGCGGCGTCGACGACCTCCAACGGGCCCTGGGCGTCCTCAACGCGTTCCTCGTCGGGGCGCTCCGCCGGGAGATCACCGAGCGCCGCACCGCCCGCTCGACCGGCACCGACGTGTCCGCCTGGCAGGCGGCCCACGGGCCCTACCTGACCCGGATGCTGGCCACCGGCCGCTATCCCACCGTCGCCCGGCTCGTCGTCGACGGGGCGCACCTCGACGCCGAGGAGACCTTCCACCGCAACCTGGCCGCCATCCTGGACGGCATCACCGCCCCGGGTAGCTGACGCCGGTCAGCTCCTCGGCCGCCGCCCAGAGCCGTCTGCCGGCCGCCGGGTCGGCGGCCTCGGGGCTGAGCCGGGCCTCGGCGACCGGCCCCCATGTCTCCCGCAGCCGGGACGGCCCGAAGAACTGGCCGCCCCGCACGCCGGGCGCCGTCGCCGCGTGCAACTGCGGCAGCGCGCCCTGCTCCACCGACTGGGTCGTCAGCAGGCCGAGCCGCGCGATCACCCGCCCCGCCCGGCCCCGGTGCTCCCAGGCGCGCGGGGTCAGGTTGGTGCGGCTGAGCCCGGGGTGGGCCAGCGCGCTGACGACCGGCGACCCGGCGGCGCGCAGCCGCCGGTCCAGCTCGACGCCGAAGATCGTGGTGGCGAGCTTGGACCGGCCGTAGGCGGCGGAGCCCCGGTAGTCGTGCTCGTACATCAGGTCGGCGAAGTCGAGGCGCGCGGTGCGGTGGGTGAGCGAGCTGAGGCTCACCACCCGGGCCTGCCGCGCCGCCGCCAGGCTGTCCAGCAGCAGCCCGGTCAGCGCGAAGTGGCCCAGCAGGTTGGTGGCCAGGTGCAGCTCGAAGCCGTCGGCGGAGGTGCGGCGGGGGCCGAGCAGCACCGCTCCGGCGTTGTTGACCAGCAGGTCGAGGCGCGGGTGGTCGGCGACCAGCTTCGCCGCGAAGGCGCGTACGGAGGCGAGGGAGGCCAGGTCCAGCTCGCGTACCTCGGTCTCGCCGCCGATGCGGCGGGCTGCCTCCCGGCCGGCGGCGGTGTCGCGGACGGCGAGCACGACGCGCGCGCCGTGGCGGGCCAGCTCGGTGGCGGTGACCAGGCCGAGGCCCGAGTTCGCGCCGGTCACGACGGCGACCCGGCCGTGCTGGTCGGGGATGTGGTCGGCGGTCCATGCGGTCATCTGCGGCTCCTCGAAGCGTCGGTGCGGCAGACGCTAGGCGCGGCGCGGGCCGGCTCCGGCGTTCCCGGTTGCCTAGGTTCGCCGGACCTACCCTCGGCGGTCCGGGCCGCGCCACACTGGCAGCATGAGCCATCCGTACGCCCGGGAGCTGGGCGACTTCCTGCGCGCCCGGCGCGGCCGGCTGCGCCCGCGCGACGTCGGCCTGGAGCCGGGCGGCCGGCGCAAGGTGGCCGGGCTGCGCCGCGAGGAGGTGGCCCTGCTGGCGGGGCTGAGCACCGACTACTACCAGCGGATGGAGCAGGGCCGCGAGGTGCGCCCGTCCGACGACGTGCTGGCCGCGATCGCCGGCGCGCTCGGCCTCGACGAGAAGGAACGCCGGCACCTGTTCACCCTGGCCCGCGCCGCCCGCCGGCCGGTGCCCGCCCGCGGCGACCACGGCCCGGAGCGGGTGCCGGAGGGCACCCGGCGGCTGCTGCGGGTGCTGGACACCCCGGCGGTCGTGCTGGGCCGGCACCTCGACCTGCTCGCCTGGAACCCGATGGCCCGCGCGCTGCTCGGCGACCCGGACGGCTACCCGCCCGAGCGGCTCAACATGCTGCTGCTGATGTTCGACGACGCGCTGACCGGGCAACGGAGCTGCCCCGACTGGGAGCGCCAGGCCCTCGACTACATCGGCATGATGCGGGTCGCCGTCGCCGCCGACCCGACCCATCCGCGCGCCACCGCCGTCGTCGGCGAGCTGAGCATCCGCAGCGCCGAGTTCCGCCGGCTGTGGGCCCGGCACGACGTGCGCGAATCGGTCAGCGGCAGCAAGACCTTCCGCGTGCCGGAGGTCGGCGACATCGTGCTGGACTGGGACACGTACCCGCTGCCGGGCCACCCCGGCCCGGTCATGCTGGTCTTCACCGCCGAGCCGGGCAGCGCCGACGCGGACCGGCTGCGGCTGCTGGCGTCGCTGCGCGCGACCCACCCGGAGCCGTCGCCGCGTTGACGGCAGGGGCCCGAGCGGCCGAAACCGTGCGGATTAATTGACCGACATGAATCACGGACGTAATGTGAGCGATAACATCGCGAGCTCGCCCGACACGTCGGACGGGGCTGCGGTCCATGCCCGTACCCGGAGATCGTCCCAGGGGCGGCCTGGACGGGCACGCCCTCCACCTGGTCCGGGCCTTGCCTGATCGAAGGAGGAACCAGTGGAGCTGCCAGCAGACGCGCCCTCGCTGCCGGAAGTCAGGGGACGCGCGCCATCCGCGCCCCGGCTGCGCATCGTCCCGTGGCTGACGGCCGCGCTCGCGCTGGTCCTCGGCCTGACGATGGCGATGACCGCGCCGCGCGCGGCGTCGGCCGCCGACAACCCGTACCAGCGGGGGCCGGACCCGACCCTGGCCAGCGTGGCCGCCAGCCGGGGCCCGTTCGCCACGACGCAGGCGACCGTCCCGCCGGGCAACGGCTTCAACGGCGGGTACGTCTACTACCCGACCGACACCAGCCTCGGCACCTGGGGCGCGGTGGCGATCGTCCCCGGCTATTCCGCGCTGTTCGCCAACGAGGAAGCCTGGATGGGGCCCTGGCTGGCGTCCTTCGGGTTCGTGGTGCTCGGCATCGAGACCAACAGCCGCAACGACGGGGCCGACGCCCGCGCCACCCAGCTGCTCGCGGCGCTGGACTACCTCACCCAGTCCAGCCCCGTGCGCAACCGGGTCGACCCCAACCGGCTGAGCGTCATGGGCCACTCCGCGGGCGGGGCCGGGACGCTCATGGCGGCGCTGCGCCGGCCCTCGCTGAAGACCGCCGTCGGCCTCGCGCCCGGCGCGCCCGGCAACAGCCTGAACATGTCCACCACCAAGGTGCCCACGATGCTCATCTCCGGGCAGAACGACGGCACGGTCACGCCGTCGTACGTGCAGGGCATCTACAACACGCTGCCCGCCTCCGTGGAGCACGCCTGGGCGGAGCTGGCCGGCAACGACCACCTCTCGTTCACCCGGCCGAACCCCACCGAGATGCGGATCCTGATCCCCTGGCTCAAGATCTTCCTGGACAACGACACGCGGTACACGCAGTTCCTCTGCCCGCTGGCCGACAGCACCGGCGTCTCGCGCTACAACTCCACCTGCCCGCTGGTGCCGCCGGGCCTGCCGACGTCGCCGCCCACCACCCCGCCCACCACCACGCCGCCGCCCACGGGCCCGCCGACGAGCCCGCCGCCGACGACCACCCCGCCGCCCGCGGGCGGCGCCTGCACGGCGACCTACCGCACCGTCGGCTCGTGGTCCGGCGGCTTCCAGGGCGAGGTCACCGTGACCGCCGGCAGCGCCGCCATCAACGGGTGGACCGTCCGCCTGGACCTCAGCGGCGGGCAGAGCATCAGCCAGGTCTGGAACGGCACCCTGAGCACCAGCGGTTCGACCGCGACCGTCCGCAACGTCTCCTACAACGGGTCGCTCGCCGCCGCCGGCTCGACGACCTTCGGCTTCCTCGGCTCCGGCGCACCACCCGCGCCGACGCCGACCTGCACCAGCCCGTGACGGCGGCGAGCTTGCACCAGCCCGTGACCAGCGACAAGTCTTGATCAGGGAGAAACACATGCGAACGAGGGCAAGGTGGCTCGCGGCGCTCGCCGCGTTCGGGGTGGCGGTCGCCGGGGTGCTGGCCGCCCCGGCTGGCCCGGCCAGCGCGGAGTCCAACGGCGGGGTGCGGGTGATGCCGCTGGGCGACTCGATCACCGAGGGCACCCAGGTGCCGGGCGGCTACCGCATCGGCCTCTGGCAGCGCCTCGCCGCAGGCCGCTACACGGTCGACTTCGTCGGCTCGCAGTTCAACGGGCCGGCGAGCCTGGGCGACCACGACCACCAGGGGCATCCCGGCTGGCGCATCGACCAGATCGACGCGAACGTCGTCGGCTGGCTGAACACCCAGCGGCCGAAGAGCGTCCTGCTGCACATCGGCACCAACGACATCCTCCAGAACTACAACGTGAGCACCGCGCCGAACCGGCTCTCCAGCCTGATCGACAAGATCACCAACACGGTGCCCACCGCCGAGGTGTTCGTCGCGCAGATCATCACGCTGTCCAACAGCAACCAGGCGGCGGCCGCGCGCACCTTCAACGCGGCGATCCCCGGCATCGTGCAGAGCAAGGTGAATGCCGGCAAGCGGGTGCGCCTGGTCGACATGCAGAGCGCCCTCACCACCGCCGACCTGATCGACGGCGTCCACCCCACCGCCGGCGGCTACGACAAGATGGCCGCCCGTTGGTACGCCGCCTTGCAGTCGGTGCCCGGCAGCATCGGCGACCCGGGCACCGGCAGCGGCCAGGGCACCGCGCTCGTGGGCACCCTGTCCGGGCGGTGCGTCGACGTCCCCGGCTCCACCACCACCAACGGCACTCAGGTGCAGCTGTGGGACTGCCACGGCGGCGCCAACCAGCAGTGGACGTACACGTCCGGCAAGGCGCTGACCGTCTACGGCAACAAGTGCCTCGACGCGGCCGGCTACGGCACCTCGCCGGGCACCCTGGTCACGATCTACGACTGCCACGGCGGGGCGAACCAGCAGTGGAACGTCAACTCCAACGGCACCATCACCGGCGTGCAGTCCGGCCTCTGCCTGGACCCGTACAACCTGGGCACCGCCAACGGCACGAAGCTCGTGCTGTGGACGTGCACCGGCCAGACCAACCAGCAGTGGAGCCGCCGATAGCGTGACGGCCGGGCGGCCTTCGGGGGAGGGCCGCCCGCCCGGCGGGCCGGACGACGTCGGTCGTCCGGTCGCTCGCCCGGTGAGTCCGTCGAGGCGTCGGTCCAACGGCAATTCCTCCGGGCCGATCGATTCGATTTCCCGATCCGCACTGCCCTTCTTGGACACTGCGGAGCGGAACTAGGATCAGGCTGTGATGGATCGCCCAGAGCGGGAGGCGTCCGCCGCGCGCCTCGACCCACGAACGATCAGAGATCTGGTCTCGATTCTGCGGGAAGCGCAGGGTTGGCGGCTCACCGACGGGAAATGGCAGGAAGTGGGCCGCCTGGTCGACGACGCGGAGAAGGCCCTCGCCGGCGGGGACGCCGCCGCTCTGCGTCGGTCGATCGACACCCTGGAAGTGGCCGGGGAAGTGCGCATCACGCGGATAGGCGCGGCGTCGACGCCGCAACCCGTCCCGCCGCCGATTCGTGATCGACTCAATCGCCTCGTGCACCAGCTGTCGCCGCCGTCCGGCGGCCACGCCGGAGGGGCCGCCGGTGACCGACCATCCCGTCGTTGAGCAACAGCTCGTCGTGCACCGCTTCCTCCCGGTCGACGGCCCACTGGCCGAGGCCGCCGGCGAGGAGTTGCGCGAGCTGTGGGCCGCCTGCCGACGCTCCTTCGGGATGACCGCCCCGATCCCCGGCACCCACCTGCCGGCCCACCTGCTGGCGGTGCTGGCCGCGGGGCGGGGCGGGCCCGAGGAGGCCGCCCTCGCCGCGCAGGAACTGCCCGACAGCGGATACCAGGCGATCCTGCGGCGCTGCCACGACGTGCTCGGCCTGTCGGTGGCGCTGGCCCCGCGGGTGGTCGACGCCGATGGCCGGGCCGTCGTCGATCCGGCGGCGGGTGAGCCGGCGCTCTGGTGGGCCGACCTGGACCGGCGCTGGCAACTGGCCACCGCGGGCCGGTCCGGGGCGGCCCTGGGTGAGGCGGTGCTCTGCGTGGCGGTCGTCGCGGGCGTCGTCCCGGTGGACGGGGTCGGCATCGAGCGGCTCGGCCGCCAGTTGGCGCGGTTCCTGCCCCCCGAGCAGGAGGACGACGGATGGCCGTCGCGCGGCGTCCCGGTCGGCGACGGGCTGGTGGTCTGGGAGACGACACCGAGGCAGGACGGGCGCGTCCGGCGGCGCTTCCTGGTCGTCGGCGGAGAGCGGGACCAGGGTCCGCTCAGCGCCTGGCTCTGGTCGGACGGCGGGGTGCGGCTCCCGCCGCTGGCCCGCTACCTGCTGCACGCATCCAAGATCCACTATCAGCTCCGGGTGTGGCGGCGGGACCGTGACCCGCAGGGCCGGGCGGGCGGGGCGGCTGCGGCCGGCGAGCTGCGGCGGATGCTGGGTGCCGCGGAGACGACGGTCGGCGCGGCACCGATCGGCCCGCCGGCCCGCGCCGACCTGGCGGCGGTCCGGTCCGAGGAGCTGGCGGCGGTGTCGACCAGCACCGCGCTGCGGCAGATGCGCCGGACGGTGGAGGTGGCGACGGCGAACATGACCAGGGTGCCGGGGCTCGGCGCAGGACGCGCCGACGGGCCCGGTCCGTTCGCCGACGATCTCGCGCTGGCGGAGTGGTTCGTGGAGCAACTCGCCGACGACGACGCCTACCTGACCGTGGACGCCGAGCGGGCGCGTCGGGTCGGCGAGATCGGCCTCGCGTTGCAGGCCGCAGCCGGGCCGCCGACGCCACCGGCCGTCGTGGCCCCCGTCTCTCCGGCCGTGGCAACCGAGGAGGCGGGCAGTGGCGCGCACGGTCGGCACGCCGACGCCGGCCGGGAGGCCGCCCCCGCGACGAGGGGCGGCCCGGCCATCCGCCCCGAGGTGGCCCGCCGCGTCTTCGTCGTGCACGGCCGCGACAACCAGGTCCGCGACCGGATGTTCGACTTTCTCCGCGCGCTGGACCTGCGTCCGATGGAGTGGGAGCCGCTGGTCACCGCGACCGGAAGCACCGCACCCTACCTGCGGGACGTGGTGGGCTGGGGGGTCACCCACGCGCAGGCGGCGGTCGTGTTGCTGACCCCCGAGGACCAGGTGAGCCTCCATCCGGATCTGAGGCTGCCCGCCGACACCAGCGCCGAGGCCCAGCCCGGCCTGCAGGCCCGTCCCAACGTGTTGCTGGAACTGGGCATGGCGTTGGCGACCTATCCGGATCGGACCCTGGTGATCCAGGTGGGGGAGACCCGGCCGGTGGCCGATCTCGGGGGGCTCAACTTCATTCGGCTCACCGACAGCCCCGACTGCCAGCGCAAGATCGCCTCCAGGCTGCGGCAGGCGGGCTGCGCGGTGGACGACACGGGATCGGACTGGCTGGCCCCTGGGCGCTTCGCCGGGCTGGAGGCGTACCACCGGCACGCCCGGTCGTGACCCGGGCCGGCCGGCACAGGCCCGCCCGGCCCGTGCCGGGCAGGCGCGCGACGGTGCCCGGCCGGCGTTCCGGCCCGGCACGGGCTCACAGTTGGCGGAGGAAGGCCGCCACGTCCAGGATGTCGACCTGGCTGACGTCGGCCGGCCGGAGCACGATCCGCAACTCCGGGCAGAACGACCGCTGCCGGGACCGGTCGAGGTAGGACCGGATGATGATCTTGATTAGCTCCTCCCGGCCGACCGGTGGGAGCCGGGCCAGACCCGAGCCGATCAGCGGCATGGCGAGGACGCCGAGCTGCCCGTGCCGCTCGGCGGCGTCCCACACCCGGTCCAGGCTGACCCGCAGCTCCGCGAGGCTGGACTCGGCGACGAGGTCGTTGCCCATCCGGCTGTACGCGACGCCGAAGATCCGTCGGCGGGGCTGGCGGAGCACGGCCACCGTCCCGACGGGATAGCGGATCAGCTTGCCCCGGCGTTTGGCCGCCCGGGACTCCGTGGCCACCTTCGGCGCGTCGGCGAGCGCCCGCCGAAGCTCCCGATCCAGCCAAGCGCGGTCGCCACCGTATTCGCGTCGCAGCAACTGCCCCTGCACGCTGTCGCTGTTGATCACGATGTCGCCCGTGGTCGAGGTGTCGAAGGTGTCGCTGAAACCGACCACGAGATGCGCGTCCTCCTGACCGAACAGGTCGCCGGTCAGGATCCGCACGGTGGTGCGCGGCGAGGTGAAGACGCGCTGGACGACGTTGCGGGGCAGCGCCTGGGCCTCGCGCCGGATGCGGTCCATCAGCTCGGCGAGGGCGGCGTCGTCGGGCCGCTCGGCCAGCAGGCCCTGCCCGAACTCGAACGCCCGGTCCCACATCCCGACGTCGCGGTAGGCGCGCAGCAGGGCGCGTTCGGCGGCCTCCCTGGCCTCCCTGAGCTGCTCGATGGTCCGTCGCGCGAAGGGGAAGCTCTCCGCGTCGAAGAGCGGGCGTCCGGACCAGAGCCCGAGCGCGTCGCTGAGGGTGTCGATCGCGGTCGCCGGGTCGGCGTGGTGCGAGCCGTGGACGAGCCGGCGGAACCGGAAGACGTCGACCTGGTCCGGGTCGAGGACCAGGCGGTAGGCGGACGTCCGGCCACGCTCCGTGCGCAGGATCTCGGACCGCTCGCCGGGGCGGAGCGGGTCGAGGAGCTTCCGTAGTTCGAGGATCCGTTTCTGGACGAATATCTTTCCCGGCCTCTCGACCGGCCCGCTCGGGGGCGCCCAGACATCGCGAAACAACTCGTCGACCGTCAACGGCTCGCCGGCCGCCAGCAACAGCCGGATCAATACGGTCGCGGTGGTGGGTGGAAGCGGCGTGATGACGCCGTCGAGTTCGATGGTCGTGCGCCCGAATAGTCGCACCCAAACTGCCATCCGCGCCCTCCCCGGCCATTTTCGACAGGCCACCACGGTAGAGAAGGCGTTCACCGGAAGCAAACCGGAAGCGGTCGGTAAGCCGACTTTCAGCAGTACGGGACTTGTTGCGGAAGCGATGCCGCTGATCAGCTGAGGTGGCTGAAGAAAGGCTGTTCTGGCAGGTCGGAAAGGTGTGTGGTGGTGGCGGGTCGAGAGGTCGACGAGGAGCACATTCTATGCGAACTCCAGGGGGTTCTGACCGATCTGCTGGAGCAATTCCTGCCAATGGCCGGTTGGCAGCGGATCGAGTTGCTGGTAATCGCTGCCGATCGGGCGTTGTCCCGCGGTGATCTGGTCGAACTCGCTCGGCAGTCCGCCCTCATCGAGGCGTCATTCGCCGTGCGGGCCACCCCGTTGGGCACCCAGCCGAGCCAGCCCGCACCGTACCAGCTGCGCGAACGGGTGGCCATCCTCATCCACCGGGCGGACCAGTGGCGCGGCCGGGGCAAGGACGACGGGGGGCGGGTCGATGAGCGCCGCACCGCTGACTGACCGCGAACTGGTGGCGCACGTCTTCGTTCCGCTCACCGGACCGCACCACCCGCACGGTCACGCCCATCTCGCCCAGGTGTGGCGGCGCTGCCAGGAACTGCTGGCCATCGTGGAGCCCACCCCGCTCGACCTGCCGACCGACCTGCCGGGCGACGTCGACGACCTGCCTCCCCGTGACGGCCCGGTCGCGGCGGCCCGGCGCAGCGGCGGCGGCGTCCACGAGATGTTCGCCTACCGCCGGCACGACATGCTCTGCCTGTCGGTCGTGCTGGCCCCCGGGCAGACGACGAGCTGGCCGGCGCTGGAGGCCGACTGGGCGCGCGCCCGGGGCGGCGAGCACCCGGCGGTGCTGGGCGAGGTGCGGCTCCGGCTGGCCCTGCACCGGCGTTCCCGGTGGGGCTCCGCGAGCGCGACCGCCCAGGCGTACGCGGCGCTGCGCGCCGAACTGGACGGACCCGACCGGCCGTCCGGGCCGGCGCAGGGCGCGTCGGGCCGGCGGCTGCCGCCCGGAGCCGACCGGCCGTCGCCGGGGGTGGCCGTGACACCCGGCGGGTTCGTGGTCTGGGAGGCGTCGGGGCTGCCGGACGACCGCCGGCTGCGTCGGCTCGTGGTCGTCGCGCCGAAAGGCGCCGGGGAGCAGCTCAGCGAATGGGCCTGGAGCAGCGGCCGGGCCGAACCGGCGACGCTGACCCGGTACCTGCTGTACGCGGCGATGGCCCGCTACGAGCTGCGGGTCTGGGCCGCCGGGCAGGCCCGGTCGCTGCCCCACGAGGTCGACGCCCGGCTGGCCCGGCTGCTGCCGCTGCTGGACGAGGCCGCCGAGGATGACCAGCCCGACCCGGCGCAGTGGGACCGGTACGCCCGTGGCCTCGGCCGGCTGGTCGCGGACGAGGCCGGACTGCTGGACGCGGTCGCCGAGCTGAGCGGCCTGCGTCGCACGGTGCAGATCGCCGCCACCAACATGGCCACTCTCGTGCCGTCACCGACCGGTGCGCACCGGGACGGCCCGTTCGCCGACGACCACGCGCTGACCACCTGGTTCGACCGGCAGCTCGACGACGACCTCACCTACCTGCGGGCGACGCTGGCGCGCACCACCAGCGTCGGCGTGCTGCTCGACCGTTCGGTGCGGCGTTGGGAGGCCGCCCGGCGGGAGCGCTACACCCTGGCGCAGACCGCACTCGTCGGCGCGGTCCTGATGGTGCTGACCGCGATCCAGGCCCTGCGCTACCAGGTGCCGCTGCCGCTGCGGGTCCAGCCGGCGGTGGTCGTCGGCCTCGGCGCGGTCGCCTTCTACCTGCCCCTGGCCGTCATCCGGCTGGCCTCGGCGCGCCGGGGCGGCACCTCCCCCGTCGAGCACCTGGCCCTGGCCGCGCTGGTCGCCACCGTCCTGTGGGCGGGGCTGGCCTGGCTCGCCGACCTCGTTCCGACGGGCTGGGCTTGGGCCGCCGTGCTGGTGCCCGGCGCGTTCCTGACGACCTGGCTCGCCCTGACGACCCGCCGCGCCCACCGACGCCGACGGGCCGAAACCGGCCGTCGGTCCGCGACGGCGTGACCGACGACCCGCCGCCCGCCCAGCCCGGCCACCTCGAGACCTCCGAGACGGATGTGGAGACCATGACGCGAGCCCCCTACGACAGCAACGACCCGGCGGACGGACCGGCCGACGGCGGGCCGGACGCCCGGCTGACCGCCGACGAGCAGACCTGGCCGGTGCACGAGGAGACCTGGTCGGTGCAGGAGGAACTGCCCGACGGGGAACCGGGCGAGTCCGCCGCCGACCGGTTGTGGGAGATCGGCGCGGCGCTCGCCGCGATCCAGCACGAGCTCGCCCGGCAGAACGAACGGGCGGCGGCCCGGGAACGGGTCATCGACCGGCTGCACGAGGAGAACCTGCGGCTCCGCTCCGGCGAGTACCGGTCGGTGACCCGGCCGCTCGTCACCGACCTGCAGAGCCTCCGCAACGACCTGCTGCGGCAGGCGGCGACCCTGCGCGACCCCGTGACGGTGCCGACCGTGGCGGAGCTGCTCGGCAGCTTCGCCTACAGCATCGAGCTGACCCTGGAACGCGCCGGCGTCCAGGTGCTGCGCGCGACGGCCGGGACCCCCTTCGAACCGGGATCCCACCGGGTGGCCCGGGTGGTCTGCACGGACGACCCGGCACGGGACGGCACGGTGGCCGAGCCGCTCGCCGACGGCTACCGGGACGTCGTCTCCGACCGCGTGCTCCTGCCCGCCTCGGTCGTCGTGTGCCGCCGGTCCGCCACCCCGACGCCGGTGCGCACCCCGCCGCCGGCCCCGGGTGGCCCGGCCGCCCCGGCGCACTGACGTCGACCAGCGAATCACCCACACGACGGCTTCGAGGACAAAGAGGACAGAGATGACTGAGCAGCTCACCTACTTCGGCATCGACCTGGGCACCACCTACTCGGCGATCTCCTACATCGACGAGACGGGCCGCCCGACCGTGATCCGGGACCTCATCAGCGAGAGCGACACCATGCCCTCGGTGGTCTACTTCGAGAGCGCCGACAACGTGATGGTCGGGGCGAACGCGCGCAACATGGCCCGGGTCGACCCCGCGCACGTCGTCGAACGGGTCAAGCGTCAGATGGGCCGGGAACGGCAGTGGGAGTTCTTCGGCGAGACGCACACCCCCGAGTCGATCTCCGCGTTGATCCTGCGCCGGCTCGTCGAGTACGCCCAGGAGTACACCCAGGGCGAGGTGCGGCAGGTGGTGATCACCGTGCCGGCGTACTTCGGGATGCTGGAACGCGACGCCACCCGCAACGCCGGGATCCTGGCCGGGCTGGACGTCCTCGGCATCGTGCCGGAACCGGTGGCCGCCGCGTTGCAGTACGACCTGATGGACGGGGCCGCCGAGCGGACCGTGCTCGTCTACGACCTGGGCGGCGGCACCTTCGACACCACCGTGATCCGGGTCGGCCCGGACGCCGTGGAGGTGATCTGCACCGACGGCGACCAGGAGCTCGGCGGCGCCGACTGGGACGACCGGCTGGCCCAGCACCTGCTCCAGGAGTTCGTCGCCGCGGCCGCGCCGGCCGAGGAACCGGCCGAGGACGCCCAGTTCATGCAGGACCTCTATCTCACCGCCGAGCAGGTCAAGCGGCAGCTCTCCCAGGCCACCTCGCGCACCGTCCCGCTGCGCTTCGCCGGCGCCTCGGCGATGATCACCATCACCCGGGAGACCTTCGAGGAGATCACCCGGGACCTGCTGGACAACACCATCGCCATCACCGACCGCACGCTGGACAAGCTCCGCGACAAGCTCGGCGGCGATCCGCGACAGCTCGTCGACGAGGTGCTGCTGGTCGGCGGCTCGACCAAGATGCCCGCCGTGACGGCCCGGCTCGCCGAGGCGTACGGCTGGCGTCCGCAACTGCACGACCCGGACCTGGCGGTGGCCAAGGGCGCGGCCCGCTACGCGCTCAGCCGGGCGGTCTGGCAGGCGGCCGACCCGACGGCCGAGTCCGCCCCGACCGCCGAGGAGCGGGCCGAGCGGGTCAACGAACTGGCCAACCTGACCGGGCTCAGCGCCGAGTCCATCGCGGCGGTCTCCCACAAGCGGATCACCACCGTGCTGCCCAAGGCGTTCGGGGTGAAGCTGGTCGACACCGACAAGCCCGGCTGGGCGGAGGACACCGAAGCCGCCTCCTACGTCGCGCACCTGGTGCACGCCGACGACCCGCTGCCCTCCGGGCCGCACCCCCTGGTGGGCGGCACCGTGGTGGACAACCAGCAGGAACTGAGGATCGAGGTCTACGAACAGGCCGGCACGGTGGAGAGCGCCGAGCTGTTCGCCAACAAGGCGGTCGACCGTGGCGCGGGCACCATCACCGGGTTGCCGCCGTTGCCGCAGGGCTCCCCGATCAACATCAGCATGACCGTGGACGACAACGGCCTGCTCACCGTGCACGCCGTCGAACCCACCTCCGGCAAGGACCTGACCATCGCCGTCCGGGTCAGCGTCCTGTCCGAGGAGGAGATCCCCCAACTGCGGGCGAAGGTGTCGGCGATCTCGGTGAGGTCCTGAGCCGATGAAATTCGACCCGGCCCGGTACGACCGGGAGGTGATCGGCCCGTTGCGCGGGCGGCGGGGCCGGCTGCCCGACGGTGACCTCCGGGTGCGCTACGCCGTCGAGCCCGGGATGGACCGGGCGGCCCTCGAACAGCGGCTGCGGAAGGTGCGTACCTACTGGAACCAGAAGGCCAGCGGGCCGGCCGCGCAGGCGGCGACCGGGGTGTGCAAGCGGCTGCTCGCCGCCGACGAGGAGCTCAAGCGCACCGCCGGCAGCGCCATGCTCGACCCGGCCTGGTGGGAACAGCAGGCGACGGCGTACCGCCAGCGTGCCCGGGGCGCCCTCGACGGGCTGGTCCGTGACCTGCGCGACTCCTACGGCGGCTCGGGCCGGGTCACCCCGGGGCAGCTCGCCGCCATCGTCGCCCACCATCAGGCCACCTTCGACCACGACCAGCTCGACCAGGCGGTCCGCCAGGCCAAGCTGGTCGTGGTCGAGCCGGTGGAGCTGCCCGCCGACAGCGGGATGGAGCGGACCGCGTACCGCACCCTCACCGAGAACCTGGGCATCGCCGGGGCGTCGACCATCGTGCACCTGCTCCATCCCGACCTGCGGGAACCGTTCCGGCTCTGCGCCGGCTTCGCCGTGCCCGGCCGACCCGAACTGACGCTGACCGCCGAGGTGGTGCGGGCGCGCAGCGCCGCCGAGAACGCCGCCGCCGACTCGCCCGCGGTGCGGGCCCGCAAGGCGGCGCTGGTCGCGCTGCGTACCGCCGCCGACCGTGGCGTCGCGCTGGCCGGCATCGCGCTGTTCCAGGTGGCCGAGCAGGTGCGGCAGGGCCGGGCCGCCGGGCTGGCGGACCGGCTGCTGGTCCGCACCGCCGTCGATCTCGGCCTGACCCCGGAGGACGCCGAGCTGCTGGTGCTCAGCATGCCGGTCACCGTATCCGCCACGGTCAGCCCGGCCGACCAGGTACGGGAGCTGCTCGGCCAGGGCGAGCTGCGCACCGCCGCGCAGCGGCTGGCCGCCGTGCCGGCCGAGCACGCCGACCGGGAGACGCTGCGGCGGGAGATCGCCGCCGCCGAGCAGCGGGTCGTCGCACTGCTGGACCAGGTCGACCAGGCGCTGGCCGCCGACCGGGAGGAGGCGGCGGAGCAGCTCCTGCGGCAGGCGCTGGCCGTCGCCGCCGACGACGACGCCCTCGCCGCCCGGCTGCGCCGGCTGCGCCCCCCGCCGCCGCAGGACCTGCGGGTGCATCCCGGCGCGCCGACGGTGCTGAGCTGGGCGCGGCCGGCCACCGAACGCACCGACCTGCGCTACCGGGTGGTCCGCGGCGACGGGGACCCGCCCGCCACCCCGCAGGCGGGGACGCTGGTCGCCGAGACCACCGAGCCGACGGCGGCGGACCCGGAGCCGCCGGTCGGCGCCCGCTGCGGCTACGCGGTCTTCGCCGCGGGCGAGTCGGGTGCCTGGTCCCGGGCGGCGACCGCGACCGCCCTGCTCACCCCGCCGGTGGGTGAGGTGACGGTGCTGGCGACCCCGCACGAGGTCACCCTCGCCTGGCGTCCCCACCCGGCGACGGTCGCGGTGCGGGTGCGCCGGACCGAGTCCCGACGGCCCGGCTCCCCCGACGACGGCGTGCCGCTGCGCGCCGAGCCGACCGGGCTGACCGACACCACGGTCCAGCAGGGACGCGACTACCACTACAGCCTGGTCGCGGTCTACCGGGACCCGGCCGGCCGGGAGGTCACCTCGGCGATGGTGGTGGTCACCGCCGCGCCCCGGCCCCCGGCCCGCCCGGTGGAGTCGCTCACCGTCGAACCGGTCCGGGCGGTGGGGAACCAGGTCCGGGTCCGGCTCTCCTGGCTGCCCCAGCCCGGCGTCCGGGTCCGCATCCGCCGGGCCGACGCCCCACCGCCGTGGCCGGTCGGTGCCACGATCCACGAGCCGGCGCTCGACGGATACGGCGTCGAGGTCACCGGGGCTCCCGCCGACGCCGACGGCCGGCGCGTGCTCGAAGCCGACGTGCCCCAGGGCTTCCACGTCTACCTGCCGCTTGCCGTCGGCGGCGAGGGGACGATCGTCGGGCGGCCGGTCACCCAGGGCACGGCCGCGCCGGTGGAGCGGCTGCGCGCGCGGCGCGCCGGCGACCAGGTGGACATCTCCTGGGTGTGGCCGGACACGGTGAGCCTCGCCGAGGTGACCCACGCCCGCGACGGCTGCCCGGACGAGGTCTTCCAGGTCAGCAGGAGCCGCTACCTGCACGAGAAGGGTTGCCGGCTGACCGCCGACGACCGGCCCGCGCGGGTCAGCGTGGTCGGCATCGCGATCGGACCGGCGGGCCGGGCCCGGTCCCCGGCGGTCTGCTGCGACGTGCCGGGCCGCCCCGGCCGCCTCGCGTACACCGTCGAGCGGCTCGCGGGGCTGCGCAACCGGTTCTCCCCGCGCCGGGCGCTCGCGGTCACCGCCGAGCGGGACTGCGCCGTCGCGCACCTGGTCGTGGTGGCGCGGGCCGGGCCGGTGCTGCCGGTGCGGCCCGACCAGGGCCGCGAGCTGCTGCGCGTCTCCGACGTGGAGTTCGGGGCCGGGCAGACCCGGCGGTTCGAGTTCGACCTGCCCGGGGAGCTGCCCCGGCCGTACTGGATCAGGTGTTTCGTCGATCCCCCCTCCGGCGCGGTCCTGCGGGATCCGCCGGTCGACCAGTTGAAGGTGTGACGTGATGCGTCGGAAGACCTCCTGCCCCTACTGCTACCACCGGATCCCCGCCAAACGGCTCTGGTACCAGTGCAACGGCCGTGGCTCGGTGAACCGCACCGGATGTCGGCCCATCGTTGACGAAGCGCGGAAGACCGGGACCGGGTTCAAGGGCACCGTCCGGCCCTCCTTCCGCCCCGGCTGGTACCGGGTGCTGCCGGCCTTTCCCCGCCGGGCTGGTTGTCCGGATTGCGGATCGCTGACCGGCATCCGGGTCTGCCCCCGCTGCCACACCCCCCTCCCGGTCGGCTTCGACCGGTCCCGCAGCCCGCTGATCGCCATGATCGGCGCGAAGAACACCGGAAAGACGGTGTACCTGACCGTGCTCGCCAACGAGCTACGCACCACGCTGCGCCGTCGCTTCCACGCCGACGTGCGGTTCACCGGTGACGCCCAGGGCGGTGCCGGGTCGCCGTTGCAATGGCTGGAGCGGAACATCAATCAGGTCTATCAGCGGAGAAAGTTGTTCGGGGGGACCGCCGCGGCGGGCGACGCCGGCCGGCAGGAGGCGTTGGTCTTCGAGTGGCGGCAGGCCGGCCGGCGGACCCTGACCGGGCTGCGCTTCCGCACCACCTACCTCTCCTTCTACGACACCGCCGGCGAGGACCTCAGCAGCCAGGGCCGCTCCCGGACCCTGAGGTACCTCGACGCCGCCGACGCGCTGATCGTGCTCCTGGACCCGTTCACCCTGTCGCAGGCGGCAGACCGGATCACCGTTCCCAAGGGAGAAGGGACACGGGAACCGGCCATCACCGTGCTCGGTAACGTGACCGACACGCTGCGGGAGAGCCGGAGCATCCCCGGCGACAAGCCGATCCGCCTGCCGGTGGCGGTGGCGTTCGCCAAGATCGATGCGTTCTTCGACGCGCTCGGCAGCGACAACCCGCTCTTCGAGACGCCGGACGAGTCCACCGCCCACTACGACGAGACCGCCGGCCGGGACACGCACGAACAGGTCCGGGCGCTGCTGCACGAGTTCGGCGGGGACGAGATCGACAGCCACCTGAGCACCAACTACACCAACTTCCGCTACTTCGTGGTCTCGGCGCTGGGCGCCCCGCCGGACTACGTCAACCAGAAGGTGGACCCGGGCGGGGTACGCCCCTTCCGGGCGGCCGAGCCGCTGCTGTGGCTGCTGAGCCGCTTCGGCGTGGTGCGTGGTGAGGCGAGGCGTCGATGACCCCCGACCCACCGCCGCCGGCGAGCGGCTTCGAGGCCCTCGTCTACACCGACTGCCGTCCCGACCAAGGCTTGCAGGGCACCGCCGGATTCCAGTTCCAGGCCCGCTCCCCCGGGGCCGACCAGCAGGACATGGCCCTGGTCGAGCGGAACCTGCTCTACGAGGCCCCGACGAACTGGATGGGGGAGCGCCGCCCCGCCGACCGCTACCCGCCGTCCCTGGCCCACGTGCACGACGGCCACCGTTACGCCACGGCGGCCGGGTGTTATCTCGGCCGGGAGGCCAACGGGAACCGGGAGGGCAACCAGCTCACCCACGCCCTGCTCACCACCGACCCGGACGCCTACGGGCCGGTGCGTCCCGCCCAACTGTTCGGCGCCTCCTGCTGGACCCGGCAGCCGGCCCCCACCACGAGCTGCCCGCCGCCCGGCGAGGACTGGGAGCCGGGGCCGCTGGACGTCGCCCGGGCCCGGGACCTGGTCCGCACCACCCCGGGTGGGCGCGACCTGCTCGCCGACCTGGTCACCGTGCTGAGCCGGCTCGACCGACCCGACGCCGCCCGGGTGCTCTTCGTCTGCCCCGACCCGGCGCTGGTGCTGGGCTGGATCACGGCCGCCACCCTGCTGCTGCCGCAGCGGGTGGCGCTGACGATCGGCTTCAAGGTCTTCACCACCCGGCCGATGCACGCCAACCAATCGGTGCTCGCCGTGCATCCGGAGTGGGAGACCCCCCACCCCGCCGTCGACAACGACCAAGGCTTCGTGGTGGTGGACCTGACCCGCGACATCCGTACCCCGGTCGAGGCGACGCCGACGGCCCGCCGCTGGGCCGACCTCTTCCTCACCGCGGACCCGTACGACGTGGTCGACGCCGTCGAGGTCGCCGCCGACTCCGGGCTGCCGTCCGAGCAGGCCGTCGCGGTGGCCGCCGTGGCGGTGCTGGGACAGCCGCCGACCCCGCAGGAGGCCGAAGCGCTGGTCCGCTGGCTGCGCGGCGGCCCGACCCGGCAGGTACGCGACTACGGCGGCCCGGTGCTGGACACCCTCGTCGCCGAGGTGACCCGCTGGCCGGCGGAGGCGCTGGCCCTGCTCGACGAGATCGCCCACACCGGCAACCGGGCCGACCCGGGCAGCCCGTTGTGGGCCGCCGACCGGGTCGCCGCCGTCCGGCAGGCCCTGATCGCCGCCGAGCTGCGCCGGGCCGTCGACACCGGGCAGGTGCCCAGCGCCCAGCTCGACCCGCTGCCGCCGCGGATCTGGACCGGCGCGCACCAGCACACGGCGCAGCGACTGCTGACCGAGGAGCTGGGCCGGGCCGAGCCGGCGGCCTTCGAGGCGCTGTTGCGCGCCGCCCGCCGCTGCGGCCTCACGGTGCCCCTGCCGGCCGTACGCCTGGCGGCCCACGCCTTCGCCGTCGACTGGGCCGAGCACCCCGAACACGGGTACGACCCGGGCGGCTGGCCGGACGGGGAGGCCCTGGTCGACCTCCGCAACGACGTGTTGCGCGAGCGGGTGCGGCGCGACCCGGACCAGGCCGACGCGATCGCCGACGCCTGGTGGCGGGTGCTGGAGCCCGGGCTGACGGCGATCGACAGCCGGCTGGACGAGGCGGTGGTGGCCGCCGCCGTCCGGCACCTTCCGGTTACGCAGCGGCACGAGCTGGTCGACCACTTCCTCGTCGGCGCGGCGCAGCGGGGGCGGCCGGAGACCGTCGAACGGCTGGCCCGGATCCTGTTCCGGCGAGCGACGGCGGACCCGCACGAGCTGGGGCTGCTGGCCCGGAAGGCGCCGCCGGGCACCGTGCTGCCGACCGAGGCGGTCGCCGGGCTGCGCGAGAGCCTGCTGACCGCCCAACGGCTGCCGACCGAGGACCTGACGCTGGGGCAGCGGCTGCTGCGCCAGCGGCTGTTGCCGCCGGATCCGGAGCTGGTCGGGCTGCTGAAGGCCGACCAGGCCGTCGAGGAACTGGCGGCCGCCCTGACCCGGGCACGGGGAGCCGACGCGCGGTTGCGCTCCCGGCTGACCGCGTTGCCCCGCGCCGTGGTCCGCACCCACGACACCGAGCTGCTCTCCGCGCTGCTGGTGAACCGCCACCCGGCCGGGGTGCTGGAGCACCTGACGGCGCTGCCGGAGCTGGCGGCGGCCTACGCGCAGCGCCTGCTCGTCCTGGTCCGCCGGCCCGGGGAGCCGTGGCACGTGGCGGTCGCCTTCGCCCTGGCTGCCGACCCCAGCGCGCCGCCGGAGCTGGAGGCCGACCTCCGGCGTCAGTTGGCCCAGGGCGTCCGGCGCTGGCTGAGCAGGGCGGAGGAGCGACCGGTAGCTGCCGCCGAGGAACTCGTGACGGGGCTGCGCCGCCAACGGCTGACCACCTGGTGGCAGCAGCTGGTCGTCGACGCCCGCAAACCGGGTTTGCTGTCTCGACTCTGGCATCGGAAAGGGTGACCGATGGGCTACTACTACGACCCCTACGACCCCTTCTACCGCCGTCCGCTTCTCGACGGGGAGACCGTCAAGTGGCTGCTGGTCCTCGCGGCGGTCGGCGTCTACCTGTTCTTCTGCCTCCCGTTGCTCTTCCTCGCGCTGTTCCAGTTCACCGCCGTGGCCGTGCCCGTGCTGATGGCCGGCGGGGCCGGCTGGGCGATCATACGCACGATCATGTTGCTCGCGGGACGACGCCCGGTGCCGCTGTTCACCCCGGACCGGGAGGCGGCCCGCTCCGCCCGGCGTCGGCAGCGCAGGCCCTACCTCACCGTCGACCCGGCCTGGCCCAGCTACTGGGTCGGCCAGGTGTTCATCGACCAGTGGGAGGCGGTCCGCTGGGTCGTGCGGGACCTGCTGCCGCTGATGCGCTTCACCGGGCGACGCCTCGACGTCAGCAACCGCAAGAAGCTGCTGCTGCTCTGGCCCCTCTTCGCCATCTTCGGCGCGATCGGGATCGGGGTCGGCATGACGCTCGGAGTCGTGCTGGCCGTGGCGGCCAACCTGCTCGCCACCATGGTGATGCTGCTGCTCGGCGTGGTGACCACCGGGCTGCTGCGGCTCTACGAGCGGCTCCGGCAGCTTCGGCTGCGCGCCGCCGCCAGTTGCCCGGCCTGCTACCACGTCTCCCGGCTGCCGGCCTACCGCTGCCCCGGCACGCACCCGCAGGGCGGCGACCTGCACCGGGCGCTGCGCCCCGGCCGGCTCGGCCTGCTCCGGCGCACCTGCGCCTGCGGCACCGCGCTGCCGGTCACCCGGGGACGGGCCAGCCAGCAGTTGACGGCCCTGTGCCAGCTCTGCGGCCATCCGCTGCACCGGGGGGCGGCGGCGATCACCGACGTCCGGATCCCGGTCTTCGGCGCGACCTCCTCGGGCAAGACCCAACTGTTGACGAGCGCCCTGGTCGGGCTCACCGCGCTCTCCGGCACCCGGGACACCGTGGTCGAACTGGCCGACCGCGACAGCGAGCGGACCTACCGGCAGAGCGTCCAGATCGTCGACGGGACCGCCGCAGTGCACAAGACCAGCACCGACTGGGTGCCCTTCGCCACCACCCTGCTCCTGCGGCACCGGGGACGCGATGCTCTGCTGCACCTCTTCGACGCGGCGGGCGAGAACCTGACCGACCCGAACAAGAACGCCGGGTACGGATACCTGGACTTCGCCCGCACGCTGGTCTTCGTCCTCGACCCGTTCGCCATCCCGGAGGTCGGCGAGCAGCTGTCCTCGTTCCCGGAGATCGAGCGGCAGGCCAACGCGTCCCGGCACGACGCCGAGGACTCCTACAACGGCACGGTCAACCGGCTGCGTCGTTACGGGGTGGCTACCGAGCGGCAGCGGATCGCGTTCGTGCTGACCAAGGGCGACCTGTTGGCCAAGCTGCCGGTCGGCGTCGGCATCGAGCCGGGCCACGACGACCCGGCCGCGGTGCGCTGCTGGCTGGTCGACCGGCAGATGGAGAACCTGCTGCTCACCGCCGAACGCGACTTCGCCGAGGTCCGCTACTTCTGCATCAACGCGAAGGACACCGGCCGGCAGGGAGCCCTGGCCCCGATCGGCTGGCTGCTGCGCCGGGAACGGATCGCGCTGACCTGACGGAGACCCTCGCGGGCCGGCCCCCGTCGACCAAGGGCCCGGCCCGCACCGACTGAAGGAGCTGACATGTCCACCGAACCGATCCCACCCGGCTACCGCGGCGGCCGGGCCGTGCTCATCGTCGTCCAGATCCTCACCCTGCTCGCCCTGGTGGCGCTCACGGTCTGGCTCGCCGCCGAGGTGGTGCAGTCCGCCGACACGTCGGCCGGCACGCCGTGACCGGATACGACCCCGGCGTCCCGCTGGGCACCACCGGGCCGGGCGCGACCGGCCCGGCCCAGGCCGGGCCCACTCTCCTGGCCGACGTGGTCGAGCTGTTCCACCGCTACGTCGCCCTGGCCGACGACGACGCCGAGGCCGCAGAACTCCGCGCGGAGCTGCTCGGGCACCGCAGCGCCTGCGCCGCGCTGCCCGCCGGACCCGAGCGGGACATGGTCGCCCTCCACCTCGGGCTCGTCCTGGCCGACGGTGACCAGCCGGAGGACCTGCGCTCGGCGGTGGAGCTGCTGGCCGGCCCGGTCTGGTCCCTGCCCCCGGAGCCGGTGGTCGCCCTCGGCGCCGCGCGGCTGGCCTGGGCGCTGGTGCTGACCGGCGCTCCGCCGCAGGGCCCCACGCTGGTGGCCGCGGTCGACCGGGCGATGACGCTGATCGAGCCGGCCGAACGGTCGTGGTTCGCCGGGGCACTGGCCCGGCTCTGCGGCGAGCTGTACAGCAAGGCTGGCCGGCCGGAGCTGCGGGAGGCCGGCATCCGGCTGGCCGACGCCGGGCTGGCCGAGGCCGCCGGGGCCGACCCGCAGGTCGGCCTGGAGCTGCACTTCCGGCGGTTGACTCTGATGCTCTCGGGCCCCGACTGGCAGACGGTGGTGGGGTCCCGGCCGGCCGCGGTCACCGAGGCGTACCAGGCGTGGCGGGCGGCCGAGTCGTCCGATCCGCGCGACTGGCTGGCCGCCGTGCTGGCGCTGGCGGCCCTCCCGTTCTGGTTGCAGCGGCGTCCACTGTTCCCGCCGTCGGTGTGGCGGCAGCTGCACGAGCATGGCCGGCGGGCGAAGGACCTGCCGGCGACCGTCCGGCTCGGCCTGGCGGTGGTGCAGCGGTTGCTCGACGCTTCGGGCGTCGTCCCGGGCGAGCCTGACCCGTACGCCGGCGCGGACGATCTGGACCGGCTGCTTAAGGCGGGCGTCACCGACGAATCCGGCGAACTCGGTCGGGACGTCTCCCGCCTGGCCGGGAAGCTGCTGCCGGTTCTGGTCCTGCTGGACGCCCACCGCTCCGGTGACCTGGCGGCCCTGCACCGGGCCGAGGCGGCGCTGGCCGCCAGCGCCGACCCGTTCGTCGGTCGACTCGGCGCCATGATGACGGACCTGCGCCGGGCCGGCCAGAGCCCCGAACTGGAACGCCGGCTCCTGGACGAAGCCCGGCGGATGGCCGAGCAGGATCCCGGCGACGAGCAGAGCCGGCTGCTGGTTGACATGATGGAGTCGTTCCTCGGGGTCCGGGGCGCGCCGGCCCGCCCCGCGCCGGGACCGGGCGGGCCGGCGGCCCATCGCGGCGCGACCCGGCCGGCCGGACCTGCGGCGGCCACCGGCCCGGGCCCGACGCTCGACGTGCCGGCTCTCGGCCAGATGATGGTCCTGTCATCGGTGGCCGGCCGCTGGCGGGCCAACCGGGGCGATCCCGCCGTGTTGCGGCAGGCGGCCGTCGAGGTGGAGCGGCTGCTCGACGATCCCGCCGCCGGCACCCTGGTGATCGAGCCGGCCGTGGAGCTGCTCGCCGAGATACGGCTGGACCTCGCCCGGCTCACCCGACGCCGCGCCGACGCCGCCGAGGCGGTGCGCCAGGGCGAGCGGGCGCTCGCCGTCGTCGGCGGGCCCTACGCCGCCCGATGGCCCGGTGCCGTCCGGCGGCTGGCCGAGGCGCTGCGCCTGCGTTCCGGGGGTCTCGGCGCGGACCACCGTCGGTCCCGGGAGCTGGGACTGGCCGTGCTGCGCGGGTACGCCTGGCAGACCCTGTTGCAGTCGCGTACCGAGCACGCCGTCACCGCAGCGGCGCGGGCCGCCGCGGAGGCGGTGTACACGGCGGTGCAGTGCGTCCACGACGGCGCCCTCGACGACGCGGTCCGGGCCCTGGACGCCGGGCGGGGTCTGGTGCTCTACGCCAGCACCGCCGCGCGGTCGGTGCCGGCGATGCTGCGGGCGGCCGGCCGGAGCGACCTGGCCCGGCGATGGGGCGAGGCGGACCGGGCGGCCGACGCGGCGGCCGCTGTCGTGGGTGCGGACGCGCCGGACGCGGGGATCGTTCCGGACGCCCTGCGGCACCAGGTGCTGCGGGCGTTGACCGGGATCGAGCCGGATCGGCAGCCGGCGGGGAGTGAGGCCGTGGCCAGGTCCCGCCGGCCGGGTGTCCCGACCGGTGCCGCCGTGGCCCTGCTCGATCCGCCGTCCGTGGCGGAGATCCGCACCGCGCTGCGTGCGCAGCGGCTCGACCTGCTGGCCTACCTCGTCCCCGGACCGGGCCGGCAGGGCGGGCTGCTGGTGCTGGTGCCGGCCGAGGGTGCGGTTGCGGTGCTGCGCAGCGCGGAACTGCGCAGCGGGGCCGGGGAACTGCGGGACTATCTGCGGGCGCTCCGGGAACGTCAGAGCGCGCCGGAGGAGCGAAGCGCCGAGGCGGCCGTCCGTTGGCGGGACCATCTGGATTCGCTCTGCGACTGGGCGTGGCGGGTCGCCATGGACCCACTGATGCGACACCTGCGCCGGCAGCGGGGCGGACCGGTGCCCCGGATCGGTCTGGTGCCGATGGGCCCGCTCGGGGTGGTGCCCTGGCACGCCGCCCGCTGCTTCGAACGGGGCGTGCCCCGCTACGCGGTGCAGGATCTGGAGATCTCCTACGTCCCGTCGGCCCGCCTGCTGTGTCAGGGCGCGGAGCCGGTCGCCGGTGGTCACCACCGTAGGGTCACCGATGCCCTGATGATCGGGGAACCGGGTGGGGACGAACGTGTCGGCCGGGAGGCGAGGGCGGTCCGGGACGCCTTCTACCCGGGTCTGCCGCTGAACGTGGGGCCGGACGCCTCCGTCGCCCGCCTGCGGGACTGGCTGGTCCAACCGGCGGGCGGGCGGCTCCGTCTGCTGCACCTGGGCTGTCACGGCACGGTCGAGGTGGAACGGCCGTGGGAGTCGCGGCTCCAGCTGGCCGGTGGCGAGCACCTCACCGCGGGGCAACTGCTCGATCTGGGCCGGGACCGGGCGGCGCTGGTCGACCTGGTGCTGCTCGCCGCCTGCGAGACCGGCCTCACCGGCGCCGACTACGACGAGGTGTTCAGCCTGGCCACCGCCTTCCTGGTGGCCGGCGCGCGGTCGGTGGTCGGTAGCCTCTGGGCCGTCTACGACGACGCCACCTCGCTCGCCATGTTCATGATCCATCACTTTCTCCGCGACCGGGGGCTGCCCCCGGCCGCCGCGCTGCGGGCCACCCAGCTGTGGATGCTGGACCCTGACCGTCTCGCCCCCAGCACCATGCCCCCGAAGCTGCGCGAGCTGAGCATGCGACCGCGCTGGGCCAAGCCGTTCGCCTGGTCGGGCTTCATCCACCTGGGGGCGACGTCGGGCTGAGCCGGCAGCACCGGACCCGGTGGCGGCCGGGGGCGGTGGCTCCCGTGGCGGCGACGCTGCGGGGCGTCGAGGCGGGATGGGTGGCCAGCGGATGGATCTGCGGCGAAATACGCGGGTTGGGTCGGCAGAAAACTTGATTGATTCCAGAACAGTGGGCTAGGTTCGGGGGGTGACGCCCGACTTCGAGACCCAGCTCCGGGCGGTCTCGTTGCGCGTGACCCGGCCCCGGTTGGCGGTGCTCGCCGCGCTGCGCGACCACCCGCACGTCGACACCGACACGGTGATCGCCCTGGTCCGGGCCGACCAGCCCACGGTCTCCCACCAGGCGGTCTACGACGTGCTCCGGGCGCTCACCGACGCCGGCCTGGTGCGGCGCATCCAGCCCGCCGGGGCGACCGCCCGCTACGAGTGCCGGGTGGGGGACAACCACCACCACGTCGTGTGCCGCTCCTGCGGCGCGATCGCCGACGTCGACTGCGCCGTCGGCCATGCACCCTGCCTCACCGCCTCCGACGATCACGGTTTCGACGTCGACGAGGCAGAGGTCGTCTACTGGGGCACCTGCCCCGGTTGCGCGACCGCACGCACCGCCCAGCCAACCCAACGCACCGCCCAGTGACCAGCCAGTCCGGAAGGAAACCGATGAGCGACACCCAGGACAACGCGCCCGTCAGCGCCCAGGGCGTGGACAAGAAGGAGGCGGCCGGCTGCCCGGTCGCGCACGACTCCGTCACCGCGCAGGGCAGCGAGAGCGAGAACCCGGCGATCGACTCGCCGACGCCGAAGACGGGCGGGCGTCCCCGCACCAACCGGGACTGGTGGCCCAACCAGCTCGACCTGTCGGTCCTGCACGCCCAGTCGCCCAAGGGCAACCCGCTGGGGGCCGACTTCAGCTACGCCCAGGAGTTCGCCAAGCTCGACGTCGAGGCGCTCAAGCGGGACATCGTCGACGTTCTCACCACGTCGCAGGACTGGTGGCCGGCCGACTTCGGCCACTACGGCGGCCTGATGATCCGGATGAGCTGGCACGCGGCGGGCACCTACCGCATCGAGGACGGCCGCGGCGGCGCCGGCGACGGCGGCCAGCGGTTCGCCCCGCTCAACAGTTGGCCGGACAACGCCAACCTCGACAAGGCCCGCCGGCTGCTCTGGCCGGTCAAGCAGAAGTACGGCCAGAAGATCTCGTGGGCCGACCTGCTCGTGCTCGCCGGCAACGTGGCCCTGGAGTCGATGGGCTTCAAGACCTTCGGCTTCGGCTTCGGCCGCGAGGACGTCTGGGAGCCCGAGGAGATCTTCTGGGGCCCGGAGGACACCTGGCTCGGCGACGAGCGCTACGCCTCCGAGAAGGAGATGACGCCCGGCGTCGGCGCGACCGAGATGGGCCTCATCTACGTCAACCCGGAGGGCCCGCGCGGCAACGCCGACCCGGCCGCGGCGGCGCACTTCATCCGCGAGACGTTCCGCCGGATGGCGATGGACGACGAGGAGACCGTCGCCCTCATCGCCGGTGGCCACACCTTCGGCAAGACGCACGGCGCGGGCGTCGCCGACGACCACGTGGGCCCCGAGCCCGAGGGCGCCCCGCTGGAGGCGCAGGGCCTGGGCTGGCTGAGCACCCACGGCAGCGGCAAGGGTGGCGACACGATCACCAGCGGCCTCGAGGTGACGTGGACCGACAAGCCGACGCAGTGGAGCAACCGGTTCTTCGAGATCCTCTTCGGCTACGAGTGGGAGCTGACCACCAGCCCCGGCGGGGCGAAGCAGTGGGTCGCGAAGGACGCCGAGGCGATCATCCCGGACGCCCACGACCCGGCGAAGAAGCACAAGCCGACGATGCTGACGACCGACCTGTCGCTGCGCGTCGACCCGGCGTACGAGAAGATCTCGCGCCGCTTCCTGGAGCACCCCGACGAGTTCGCGCTGGCCTTCGCCAAGGCGTGGTACAAGCTGCTCCACCGCGACATGGGCCCGGTCAGCCGCTTCCTCGGCCCGTGGGTGCCCGAGGCCCAGCTCTGGCAGGACCCGGTGCCGGCCGTCGACCACGACCTCGTGGGTGACGCCGACGTGGCCGCCCTCAAGGCCAAGGTCCTGGCCTCCGGCCTCACCACCGCCCAGCTCGTCTCCACCGCCTGGGCGTCGGCCGCGAGCTTCCGCTCCACCGACAAGCGCGGCGGCGCGAACGGCGCGCGGATCCGCCTGGAGCCGCAGCGCGGCTGGGAGGTCAACCAGCCCGAGCAGCTCGCGACGGTCCTGGCGACCCTGGAGGGCATCCAGCAGGAGTTCAACTCGGCCGGCGGCGCGAAAATCTCGCTGGCCGACCTGATCGTGCTGGCCGGCTCGGCCGCCGTCGAGAAGGCGGCGCGCGACGCCGGGGTCGAGGTGACCGTGCCGTTCCGGCCGGGCCGCACCGACGCCTCGCAGGAGCAGACCGACGTCGAGTCGTTCCGGGTCATGGAGCCGCGCGCCGACGGCTTCCGCAACTACCTGCGCCCGGGCGAGAAGACCCAGCCGGAGGTGCTGCTCGTCGACCGCGCCTACATGCTCGACCTGACCGCGCCGGAGATGACCGTCCTCGTCGGCGGCCTGCGCGCCCTCGGCAACAACGTCGGCGGCACCGCGCACGGCGTGCTCACCGACCGGCCGGGCGTGCTCACCAACGACTTCTTCACCAACCTGCTCTCCCCGGGCACCCGGTGGAAGGCGTCGGAGTCCGAGGAGCACGTCTACGAGATCCGGGACCTGGCCACCGACCAGGTGAAGTGGACCGCGACGGCGGTCGACCTCATCTTCGGCTCCAACTCCCAGCTCCGCGCCCTCGCCGAGGTCTACGCCAGCGACGACGCCCGCGAGAAGTTCGTCGCCGACTTCGTCGCGGCCTGGACCAAGGTCATGGAGCTCGACCGGTTCGACCTGGCCTGATCCGCCGCTTCAACCGACGGGCCCCGGCCGATCGCTGACGATCGACCGGGGCCCGCCCGTCGCCGGGGCCGTCAGAACGGCCACCGGTCGCGGGACCCGGCCTCGACGAGGGGGATCATCGCGAACGCGGCGTCGGACAGGCCGCCGAACGTGTGCCGGTTGCCGCCCGTCGGCGCGTGCCCGACCCGGTAGCCGACCAAATTCCAGGTGTACGTCGGCACGTGCGCCGGCACCGCGCCCGTGACGTCGGGCGCGCCGTGCCAGTGCGCCTGCTCGTCGGTGAGGACGACCACCCGGTCGTGCCCGGCGTAGTGCCGCCGGATCGCCTGCTCGGTCTGGGTGCCGCCGCCGTAGAAGTAGCCGCCCTCGCGGAACCGGCGCACCGCCGCCAGCACCGACTCGCCCGCCACGGCCGGGAACACCCGGCTGGCGTGGGAGAACGACACCACCGTCGCGTCCCGGGCGCGGGCGGCCAGCGCGAGCCCGAACACGGTCGCCGCGTCCCAGCAGCGCAGCGTGCCGTCCCGGCTGAACGTGCTGTTCATCGACCCCGACGTGTCGATCAGGATCAGGGTGCGGCCGTCCAGGGCGGGCACGTTCGCCAGCGCCTGCTGCAACGCCCGCTCCAGCGGGTACGCCCACCGCAGGCTCGGCGCGGCGTTGTAGGCCGACAGGAAGCGCATCGGCAGCACGCGCGAGCGCGCGACCTCGCCCGGGTCGGTCAGCTTCGCCGCCACCGCCTCGGCGGCCGCGTCGCCGACGCCGGCCTGGTCGAAGTTGCGCAGGTTGCGCAGCAGCGCCAGGTAGCCCATGGTCGGGATGATGGCCTCCCAGGCGGCGGCGTCCATGGGGGCCTGCCGCCAGCCGGCGAGCGCCTCCCAGCTCATGCCGGCCGCGCCGAGCACCGCCGGGTCGGTGACCTCCTGTCGCCGCTGCACGGGCAGGGCCATCAGCTCGGCCCGGGCCGCGAGCACGGTCAGCGACTCCGGCAGCGGGTTGTCGCGCTTGTGCCGCCGGTCGATGGCGTGCCGGAACAGGTCGCCCTGCCGGGCGTCCCGCGCGACCGGGTGGGTCAGCTCGATGACGTCGCCGAACCGCACGGCGTCGCCCTCGGAGTCGTACCTGAGCAGGCTGCGCTCGTGGTAGAGCCGCACGACGGCGTCGGCGACGCCCCGCTTGACGGGCTTCGGCAGGGCCCGGCCGTAGCGGCCCAGCCAGTACGCCAGCGCCTCGCCCGGCTCGTCGGCGCGCTGCAACGCCGCCCCCACGACCGCCCGGGAGCCGGGCACCCCGGCCGCGACCTGCGCCCGGGCGCCCTCCAGCGCGGCCACCACGGACGCCGAGCGCAGCAGCGCGCCGGTGCGCAGCCACGGCACGAACCGCGCGAACCAGTCGGGGTCGGCGACCGCGACGGCGGCGACCAGCTCACGGAACCGGGCGTCCCGGTCGGCGGCGGCCTCGTAGAAGGTGTCGGCGCCGACCATGTTGGACACCGCGAGCAGGAACAGCTCGGCCCGCTGCCCGCGCAGGAAACCCGGCGCGCCCTCGGCGGTCATGGCCTCGGTGGCCGGGCGGTCGGCCCCGGGCCGGTGCCGGCGCAGCTTGAGGTTGAACCTGGCCATCACGTCCCCCGTGTCGGTCGAAGGCGGGGAGACGCCGGCACACCGCACACCCGAGATCGAAGTCGGCGACGGACTTGTGTCCGCTGCTCTGTCCGGTTGAGCTAGCACGCCGGGGCGTGCGGGGGACTCGAACCCCCAACCCGCGGATCCGAGAAGTAACCGTTGCCTGCGCACCGGGTGTGCGGCGTGCCGACGCCTCCCGAGATCAAATCGGCGACGGCGACTGGCCCTCGCGGGCCAAGGTGACCTGGGCCGCTGGTCGACACCGCCGAGAGGCGGTGGCGGGATTCGAACCCGCGTCTCCCCGTTGGAAGCGGAAGTAGCCGTTGCCTGCGCACCGGGAGGTGCCGGAGGAAAGAGTAGGGGAGCCCGGTGGGGCCGGCAAACGGTTTGGATCTCGTCGCCTCGTTGTACAATTTCTTGTACATCACGCCAGGGAGGCATCATGCGTATGGTCCCCTACTCGGAGGTCCGGCAGAACCTCGCCAAGCTGCTCGACCATGTGGTGGACGACGCCGAGGAGGTGGTCGTCACCCGGTCGGGTCGTGAGGCCGCCGTCATCATCTCGCTGCGTGAGTACGAGTCGCTGAAGGAGACGGCGTACCTGATGGCCAGCCCCGCCAACGCGCGCCGCCTGAACGAGGCCGTCGAAGAGCTGCGCAACGGGGGCGGGGAGATGCACGACCTGATCGACCCCGACGGCAGTGCAGGTGAGGCGTCGGCAGCGTGAAGGTCCAGTTCGCCAGCCGAGGGTGGGAGGACTACCAGGCCTGGCAGCGGGACCGCCCGATGCTCAAGCGGGTGAACACCCTGATCGAGGACATCCGGCGCAACGGCCACCAGGGCATCGGGAAGCCGGAGCAACTCCGGGGCAACTGGTCGGGATTCTGGTCGAGACGCATCGACCAGGAACACCGCCTGGTGTATCGGATCGTCGACGACACCGTGCAGATCGCGCAGTGCCGCTACCACTACGAGTGAAACAGCCGGTCGTCGACGAGATCGCCGTTGCTGCGCCGCGGCTCAGGCGGCGGGTGCCGCCAGGCGGATCGCCTCGACCGCGCCGTCGAGCCGCAGCGGCCCGGCGGCGTAGGGGACCAGCAGCGTGTCGCCCCGGCGCACCGGCAGGTCGTCCCGCTCGCCGGTGAGCCGCCCCGCGCCGGCCACCACGACCAGGACGGCGAAGCCCTGCGCCAGGCGGTCGCCGCCGCGCACCCGGTCGGCGGCGAAGAACTCGTCGGCGGCCTCGGGCAGCAGCCGCGCCCCGGCGCCCCGCAGCCCGGCGAGGCGCGCGGGCGTCCACGCGCCCCGGTCGACGCAGTCCAGGGCCAGGTCGTAGCCGAGGCCCAGGTGCCCCTCGGTCAGGCCGAAGCCCTCGTATTCCAGCAGCACCGAGTAGTCGGTCGGCTCCTGGACCTCGACCAGCAGGATGCCGTCGCCGATCGCGTGCGGCAGCCCGGCCGGGCAGAGGATCGCGTCGCCGGCCGCGACCGGGACCCGGTTGGTGGCGGCGAGCATCCGGTCGACCTGCTGGCCGGCGACCCAGCCGGCCAGCTCGTCGGCGGCGACGTCGCGGGCGAACCCCAGGTGGACGTACGCGTCGGGGCGCGCGGAGACGATCACCCACGCCTCGGTCTTCCCGTACGGGGAGGCGAGGTGCGCATTCGCGAAGCGGCGGTCGGGGTGCACGTGCAGCGGCAGCCGCTGGCCGGCGTCGAGCAGCTTCACCAGCACGCCGGTGTCGGTGCGGCGCGGGCCGAGCCACCAGCGCGGGTCGGCGGCGACGGCGTCGGCGAGCACCCGCCCGTCGGGCAGGGTGGACAGCCCGGCCGGGGCGAGCCCGAACCGGCTGGTCACGGAGCCCACCCAGTCCTCGGGGCGGTCGGGCAGCGCCGGCGCGTCGCGGAACCGCGCGATCCGGCCGTCCCCCCGGTAGAAGGTGTCGGGCTGGTTGGCGGGCAGCGCCTCGATGGTCATCGTTCCTCCTGTCGGACGAGCGCGGCGAGGAAGCCGCCGACGAAGGTGTCGCCCAGGCCGATGGTGGTGGGGTCGGCGACGTCGAGGGCGAACCCGGGGACGCAGTGGACCCGGTCGCCGAGCCGCTCGTGCAGCGCGGTGGCGAAGGCGACGGACTCGGGCCGGCGGGGCTGCCGGCGCAGCCGGTCGACGTCGGCGTCGGTGAAGTCGTCGCCGTGGGCGTAGCGGGTCGCGGCCAGCAGGGTGCCGGTGTCGAGGGCGTCGGCGTAGCGGCGGGCGTCCGCGCCGAGCGCCGCCGCCCAGTACTTCGTGTGCAGCACCAGCGTCGGCGCGGGGACGAGGGCGTGCGCGGCGGTGAGCGCGTCGGCGACCTGGTCGGGCGAGAGCAGGTCCACCGCACGCCCGAGGTAGGACTGCAACTCGTCCTCGTTGAGCCCGTACACGTCGATCGCGTCGAGCAGCGCGTCGCGGACCCGGCGGCTGAAGGCGGGCTCGTGGTAGGCCGCGTCCTCGAAGTAGGTCACCGCCCCGGGCGGCAGCCGCCGCATGTGGGCGCGCAGCTCGGCGAGCCGCCGGTCGAGTTCGGCCGCGTCGCGCATGGCGTTGAAGCCGGAGATCAGGAAGACGTCGGCCCGGCCGAGCCGGTCGCCGAGGTCGCCGGTGAGCAGCAGCGCGCTGTTGGCCGGGTCGTTGACGTAGATCAGCCGGTTGGGGAACGGCGCGGTGACGTCGAGGTCGCCGGCCCGGATCCGCAGGCCCTGGTGGTACTGGACGATCAGGTGGGGGTGGTAGGTGTCCGCGACGCCGCTGGAGACGTACGCGGTGCCGGCCGGCAGCAGCCGCCGGACGGTGTCGTTGACGCTGACCAGGTGCAGCGTCGACGGCACGCCCAGCCGGCTGAGCAGGATCCCGGCCCGCACGGAGGTGCCGCCCAGGGTCGTGCGGTGCGGGAACCGGTCGGCGAAGGTCTCCAGGGCCGGGGCGGCGGCGACGAAGTGCTCGCCGCCCCGGCCCTGGGCCACGTAGCCGAGGATGGACACCACGAGGTCCCGCTCGCTGTTCACGGCGGTCGGCGGCGTCGCCAGTTCGGCGGCGGCGATGCCGTAGTCGGTGACCAGCCGTTCCAGGACGTCGGCGGTCAGCGTCAGCTCCTGGTCGACGCAGCCGCCGAGGCCGAGGACCACCCGGGAGGCGTCGGCCATGTCAGTAGAGCGAGCCCTTGCCGGTGGCGCCGAACAGGTCGATCTTGTGCGCGGCGACCTCCTTCATGGCGTCGAGGCAGGCCGGCTGGATGGCGTTGGGCTCGCGCACCTTCGAGTCGCTGCCCAGCACCTCGCGCATCTTGTCGTGGTAGGCGACCTTGATGTCCGTCGAGATGTTGATCTTGTTGATGCCGATCCGGGCCGCCTCGCGGATCTCGTCGTCCGGGTTGCCGGAGCCGCCGTGCAGCACCAGCGGGATGCCCACCCGGCTCTTGATCTCCTTGAGCAGGTCGAGCTTCAGCTCCGGCTTGAGGTGCGCCGGGTAGAAGCCGTGGAAGGTGCCGATCGCGATGGCGAGGCTGTCCACGCCCGTGGTCTTCACGAAGGTGACCGCGTCGTCCGGGTCGGTGTAGATGATCTCGGCCGCGCCGGCCTCGGCGTAGCTGTCGTTGCCGCCGATCGTGCCCAGCTCGCCCTCCACCGACACGCCCAGGACGTGCGCGGAGTCGGTGACCTTCTTGGTGATGGCGAGGTTCTCGTCGAACGGCTTCAGCGAGCCGTCGATCATCACGGACGTGAAGCCGTACTGGAACGCCTGGAGCATCTGCTCGTAGGTCGCGCCGTGGTCCCAGTGGATCGCGATCGGGACGGTGGAGCTGTGCGCGCGCTCGATGATGCCGGTGATCATCTCGCGGCCGATGTGCCGCACCTCGTCGGGGTGGATCCCGACGATCAGGGGAGCGTTCTTCTCCTCGCTGATCTCCACGATGCCCCGGAACATGGCCCAGTCGCTGATGTTGAACGCGGGCACGGCGAAGCTGTGCTCGTTGGCGACGTCCAGGATCGTCTTGCCGGTCGTCAGCATGTCGGTGTTGCTCCTTAGTGCAGAGAGGGTGTGGTCAGGCCTTCACGGCGCCGGCGGTGAGGCCGCCGATGAAGCGCCGCTGGAAGAGGAGGAAGAGCACCAGGACCGGGATGGAGCCGAGGATGCTCATCGCCATCATCTGGTTCCACTCGTACGAGTGCTGGCCCATGAGCATCTGGATGCCGATGGGCACCGTGCGCATGTCGTTGGTGCGGGTCAGCGTCAGCGCGAACAGGTACTCGTTCCACGAGATCATGAACGTGTAGACCCCGACCGCGATGAGGCCGGGCACCGAGACCGGCACGAGGATGCGCCACAGCGCCGTCCAGCCGGTGCCGCCGTCGACCTTGACCGACTCGTCCAGCTCCTTGGGCAGGGTGTTCAGGTACGCGGTGGTCATGATGATCGCGTACGGCAGGGTGAACACCATGTGGGTGAGGATCAGGCCGGGGTAGGTGTTGTAGAGGCCGAGCGCGACGACGAGCCCGAAGTAGGGGATGACCAGCGTGATCGGCGGCACCGCCTGGACGCTGACGATCACGGCGTTGATGGTGCGCTGGAACGGGAACGTGAAGCGGCTGAACGCGAAGCCCGCCAGGACGGCGACCAGCAGCGTCAGCAGGGTCACCGCGCCGGCCACGATGTAGCTGTTGAGGAAGAACCGCAGCTGCTCGCCGTTGCCCAGGATCTCCCGGTACGCGTCGAACGAGAAGCCCTCGGTGATCAACTGCGGCGGGTTTGCGAAGACCTCCCCGTTGCCCTTGAACGAGGTGGAGAGCATCCACAGCACCGGTAGGGCGGCGAACAGCCCGCCGAGGACGAGGCCCGTGACGACGCCGGCCTTCGCGAGGGTGTGCCGCCGCTTGACGCCTGCCATCTCACCGCTCCCTTTGCTGCTGGCGTACGTAGAAGAAGGCCAGGACCATCGTCAGCAGCAGCACGATCACGGCGGCGGCCGAGGCGGTCGCGAACTCGTATTCGCTGAAGGCCTGCTTGTAGGTGAAGGTGCTGAGCATCTCGGTGGTGTTCAGCGGCCCGCCGCCGGTCATCATCCAGATCAGCGCGAACTGCTGGGAGGTCCAGATCAGGTCGAGCACCGCCATGCTGATGATCACGGGCCGCAGCTGCGGCAGCGTCACGTTGAGGAACCGCCGCAGCGGGCCGGCCCCGTCCACGGCGGCCGCCTCGTACAGGTCGGCGGAGATGCCCTGCAACGCGGCGAGCAGGCTGATCATGAAGAACGGGTAGCCCGACCAGACGTTGGCGAACGTGACCGCCCAGAGCGCGGTGCTCGGGTCGCCGAGCCAGTTCACGCCCTCCTGCACGAGGCCGAGCGTCTGGAGCACGTAGTTGACCACGCCGGCCGGGTCGAGCAGCAGCCGCCAGATGACCGCGATCACCGCGATCGTGAACAGCCAGGGCAGGATGTAGACGATCCGGAAGACCGCCTTGGTGACCCCGCTCAGCAACTGCGTGTTGAGCATCAACGCGAAGCCGAGGCCGAGGACCAGGTGGGCGACGGTGCTCACCGAGATGAAGACGGCGGTGTTCTTCAGCGCGACCAGGAAGTCCGGGTCGGTGAGCACCTTGGTGTAGTTGGCGAACCCGACGAAGACCGAGTTCTCCTGGACGATCACGTTGTCCCGGAACGAGTAGCCGACCACCATGACGATGGGGACGATCATCAGGACCACCATCAGCACGATGGTGGGGGACAGGTAGGCGTACGGGATCAGGCGCCGGGCCGGGTTGACGCGGGCCCGGCCCGGGGCGGGCCGCCCGGCCGGCGGCGCGACCGGCGGCGCGGTCACGGGCTCGACGTGCGCGGATGTCATCGCTGTCTCCTTGGTCGGGCGCCGCGCCGGTGGACCGGCGCGGCGCCCGGGTGGACTAACCGATCACCGAGGACCAGGACTCCTGCGACTTGGCCAGGGCGTCGTCGACGCTCTGCTTGCCGGTCAGCACGAGCTGGAGCTGCTCGTCGAAGCTGCGCATGAGGTCCTCGGCCTTGGGCAGGCCGACGAACTCGTTGGCGGGGTAGCCCTGCTTGTAGATGTCGAAGGCCGCCTTGAACAGCGGGTCGCTGTCGCTGAAGTCGGGCTCGGCGTTCTTGTTGCCGGGGAAGCCGTTGGCGATCGTGCTCAGCTTCGCGTTGGTCTCCTGGCTCATCAGGTAGGAGACGAACTTGAACGCCTCGGCCTTGTGCTTGGTGGAGTTGGAGATGCCGATGCCCCACGACGCGTACGGGATGCCGCGCTTGCCGGTGTAGCCGTCCTCGGCCGGCAGGGCCGCCACCTCGAAGTTCAGGTCCGGCTTGTTCTTCTTGATCAGGTTGATGTGCGCGAGCGAGTCGATCATCATGCCGACCTGGCCGTTGGTGAACTTCTCGACCTTGTCCTGCTCCTTCATGGTGAGGGAGCCGGGGGCGATGACGCCGGCGTCGTTGAGGCTCTTGACGTACTCGACGGTGCTCTTGACCTGGGGGCTGGTCAGGTTCGGCTTGCCGTCGGTCAGCATGCTGCCGCCCGAGGCCCACAGCCAGGACATGACGTCGTTCTGGATGCCGTTGGGCACGGCGGTGTCGAGCGGGAGCGCCCAGCCCTTGACGTTGTCGCCGGTGGCGCTGATCTTCTTCGCCGCGTCGAGGAACTCGCTGCGAGTGGCGGGCACGTCCGCGACGCCGGCCTTGGTCAACAGGTCCTTGTTGACGAAGAGCGGGTAGACGAAGTTGACCACCGGGATCATGTAGGTCTTGCCGTCGAGCTGGATCTGGCTGGCGAGCTGGCTGGCGTCGTAGTTCGCGTCCGTCATCAGCTTGGACATGTCGGCGATCGCGCCCTGCTTGGCGAAGTCGTTGACCCAGGCCCCGTCGAGGCCGACCACGTCGGGCAGCGTCTTGGACGCCGCGCCGGTGACGAGCTGCTGCTTGGTGGAGGCGTACGGCGCGCTGAGCAGCTTGATCTTGATGTTCGGGTTCTGCGCGGTGAAGTCGTTGATGATCTTGTCAAAGTCCCCGGCCGGGAGTTCGGCACCCCACCACTGGGCGAACTCCAGGGTGACGGTGCCGTCCGCGGCGGTGTCGCCCGAGTCGCCCGAGCCGCACGCCGCGACGGTGGCCACCGTCGCGGCCACGGTCACCGCCCCTATCAGTCGCTTCAGCCGGGTCGCGCGAGTCGTCATGGCGGGCTCCTTCTATATCTAGATCTTTCTGTTCTGTGCTGTGTTGGCGGCCACGTTAGCAGCGTGTTACGGATGTAGACAAGAGAAGAACGGCAGAAAACAGCGGAGTGCGGCACGGTGCCGCGCTGCAAGGTCGGCTGGGCGGCTGTCGGACCCGCAAGATCCCTGCTTGTGCACAGGTGAGGGGCGTCTCTGCGGCCCTGCCCAGGTGGGCTGCTCCCTGCTGTTCTGTGCGGTGATGCGCGTGACTGGGCCGCATTTGTGGCATACTGCCGCACTGATGGAGGGAGATCAGTGAGCGAGGACAGGGACGAACGGCAGCGCCACCTGCCCGCCGGGCGCAAGGCCCAGCTTGCCGCGTACGTCGCCGACGCCGGCCAGGTCACGGTGGGCGAGCTGGCGGAGCGCTTCGGCGTCTCCATCGACACGGTGCGGCGCGACCTGGACCAGCTCAGCGCCGAGGGCATCCTCGTGCGCACCTACGGCGGCGCGGTCAGCCTCGCCACGGTCTCCCGCACCGACCGGGCCGTCGACCAGCGGCTCACCTTCCAGGAGCGCGAGAAGGAGAAGATCGCGACGCTGGCCGCGGGGCTGGTCAAGGACGGCTCGACCATCATGATCAACGGCGGGACGACCACGCTCGCGCTCGCCCGCAACCTACGCCAGCACCGCGACCTCACGGTGGCGACGAACAACCTGCTGGTGCCCGGCGCGCTGCCGCCCACGGCCGTCCGCGACATCTACATCTTCGGCGGCGCGGTGCGCTCGCTCACCCTGGCCACGGTCGGCCCGGTCAGCTTCCGCGCCAACACCCGCGCGGAGCTGGACGTCAGCTGCGACCTGGCGCTGATCGGGGTCGGCGCGGTCGACGCCGACGCCGGCTACACGACGAGCAACCTCGCCGAGGCCGCGATGATGCAGGAGATGCTCTCCCGCGCGACCCGGGTGGCGATCCTCGCCGACTCGTCCAAGTTCGGCCGCCGGCTGTTCGCCCAGGTGTCGGAGCTGGGCGTCGCCGACTACCTGGTCACCGACCGGATGCCGGCACCCGAGCTGCGGGACGCCCTGGCGGCGAACGAGGTGGAGCTGGTCGTCCCGGCGACCCCGCCGCGACCGCGCGAGGCGAAAGGCTAGGCCCGGGGCGAGGCGACGGCGCGCGGCCGCAGGCCAGGCCCGCCGCGACCGCGCGCGCCGCAGGCCAGGCCCGCCGCGACCGCCACCGCGCGAGGCCGGCGGCCCCGGCGGCTCAGGCCCAGGGCAGCCGCGACCGGTCGGCCCAGTAACGGTCGGCGGGCACCGCCAGGCCCGCCCACCGGGCGGGGTCGCCGGTGGGCTCCTCCTCCGCCCGCAGGTTCGAGGCCAACTGGTCGGCGGTCGCGGCCCCGGAGAGCACGACGGTCGCCCACGGCTGGCGCAGCGCGGCGGCGAGGGCGGCGGCGTCGCCCGGCGCGTGCCCGCCCACGGCGAGGCGGCCGTTGGCCAGCGCCTCCTTCACGAGCACCAGGCAGCCGGCTGCGTGCGCCTCGGCCAGCGCCGGGCCGGCACTGGGCTCCAGGAGGTTCCAGGTGGCCTGCACGCTGCGGAACAGCGGCCGACCGTCGACCCGCACGCCGAGCGCCGCCCGGACCGTCTCGACCTGCGCCGGGCCGCTGGTCGACAGCCCGACGACCGTGCCTGCGGCGGAGAGGTCGGCGAGCCGCCGGTGCAGGCCCGTGTCGTGCAGCGCGGGGCTGTCCGGGGTGACCGAGTGGATCTGGTAGAGGTCGAGGCGGTCGCCGAGCAGCGCGCGTGTCTCGCCGAGCTGCCGGGTGAACGTGGCGACGCCGTGGTCCTTGGTTTCGTGCACCTCGGCGTCGACCCGCCACCCGGCCGTGTAGGTGTAGCCCCACTTGCTGCCGACGACGACGTCGTCCGCGTCCGGCCGGGCGTGCAGCCACTGGGCGAGGAACTCCTCCGCCCGGCCGTAGGAGCGGGCGACGTCGACATAGCGGACGCCGGCCGCGTACGCCCGGTCGAGCAGCTCGTGGGCGCGGGCCCGCATCGCCTCGACGGAGCGTTCGGCCGGCAGGTCCGTGGCCCGGCCGAGATTGATGTAACCCGGCCGGCCGACGGCCGCCAGCCCCAGCCCGATGCGCGAGGCCCCGGCCAGCCGCTCGACGATGTCCATGGCCCCCATCTAACACGCCGGCGCGACGTCCACCCCGGTGAGCTGCGCGGAGCGGGCCATCTTCCTCGACGGCGTCCGACCCGGCGGCGGTCAATCCGGTTGACCGGCCCGTCGCCCCGGGACATGCTGCCGGCGGGCGGCAGGCGAGCCGACCGGATCGGAGGGCGAACGGTGAGCGGCACGCAGGACGGTCACGTCGCGATCGTCACGGGGGCCAACCACGGCATCGGCGCGGCGGTCGCCCGGGCGCTCGCCCGGGAGGGCTGCGCGGTGCTCTGCGCGTACTGGCCGGTGCACGACCCGGCCGACGCCGGCCTGCCCGACGAGTACCGCCGGAGCCGGGCCCGCGACGCCGGGGCGGTGGTGTCGGCGATCCACCAGGCCGGCGGCCGGGCGCTCGCCGTGGCGCAGGACCTGCGGGCCCCGGAGGCCGCCGGCCTCCTCTTCGACGCCGCCGAGGAGGCGTTCGGGCCGGTCGACATTTTGATCAACAACGCGACCGGCTGGGTCGCCGACAGCTTCGCCCCGGCCCCGGCCGACCGGCACGGCCGGGCGCTGCAACCGGTCACCGCGGCCTCCTGGTCGCAGCAGTTCGCCGTCGACGCGATGGCGCCGGCGCTGCTGATCGGCGAGTTCGCCCGCCGGCACGCGGCGCGCGGCGCGCGCTGGGGGCGGATCGTCGGGCTGACCTCCGGCGGCAGCGGCGGCTTCCCGCAGGAGGTCTCCTACGGCGCGGCCAAGGCCGCGCAGGAGAACTACACGATGTCGGCGGCGGCGGAGCTGGCCCCGCTCGGGATCACCGCGAACATGGTCCACCCGCCGGTGACCGACACCGGCTGGATCACCGACTCCGTCCGACGGTACGTCGCGGACAGCGGCACCCGCGTGGCCAGCCCGGAACAGGTCGCCGAGGTGATCTGCCAGCTCGTCTCCGACGCCGCCGCCCTGATCAGCGGCAACCGTATCCAGCTGCGCTGATCCCGCAGCTCGGAACGGGTCCCCACGCCGTGCGCATCCGTGAGAGCCTGGCCGCACCTCGTCCCGTCTTCCCCCGACCGGAGGCATCCGTCATGCACCCGCACCCCGCCCGACGCTGGCTCGCCGGGCTGGCCGTGGCCGGCGCGCTCGTCGCGACCTCCGCCGGCACCGCCGTCGCCGCGGCACCGGCCGACGAGGTGGCGCTCTACGCCAACGACGTGACCGTCGCCTCCGGTGGCCCGCAGAAGTGGGTCTCGCTGCGCGCGCTGCCCGACCGGGCCTTCGGCACGTACACGGTGCGGGTGGACCGCAGCGCGGTCGCCGCGTTCGCCGAGGTCGCCGAGGACGACCGGGGCTCCTGCACCACGGCGGGCGACGTCATCACCTGCTCGATCACCGACGACGGCGAGGATTCGAGCCTGGTCAGCCTCGCGGTGAAGGCGCGGGCGGGCGCGGAGCAGGGCCGGCAGGGCACCCTGGCGTTCACGGTGACCGCGCCCGGCCTGGGCCCGGCGACGTACGAGTCGACCGTCAGCACGGGCGAGGGGGTCGACCTCGTCGCCGGAGGGCAGCTCTCGCTCGACGGCCGGCCCGGCTCCCGGGTCGACGTCCCGCTGGCGGTGACGAACCGCGGCACGACGACCGCGCGCGGCGCGGTGCTGTACCTCTCCGGCTCCTACGGGTTCACCCCGGGCAAGCGCTACCGCAACTGCGAGTACGCCGACCCGGCCCTCGACGACAGCAGCTTCGCCTGCACCTTCGACGACGAGCTGGCCCCCGGCGCGACGGTCCGGGTGGACCCGACGTTCGGCGGGACGATCCCGGCCGACGCGTGGGCCCCGAACCTGCACCACAGCTTCGCCGTGTGGTTCACCCCGGCCGACTGGGCGGAGTTCCGGGCCCAGTACGGTCCGGCCGAGCCATTCGGCCGCAAGGGCGCCGACGCGGCCCTCGAACTGGTGCCGGCCGGCGGCGCGCAGGCCCGCGCGGCCGGCCAGACCGACACCGGCCCCGTCGACAACGAGACCCGGGTCACGCTGACCGTCGCCGGCGACCAGCGCGGCGACGCCGCCGCCCAGGGCGCCACCGTCACCGGCGCGGTCGGGGCCACCGTGCCGATGACCGTCGGCTACCGCAACAACGGCCCGGCGCGCGTCGGGCCCAACGGCCAGCGCGGGCTCAACGTCGCCACCATCGTGACCCTGCCCGACGGCGTCACGGCCGTGACGGTGTCGAAGTCCTGCGTGGACCCGGACGAGGACGAGTGGCAGCCCGGCAAGCCCGGCGCGCGGGTCTACGAGTGCTCCGCCCGGGGCACGATCGGCGAGGGCGAGCGGGTGACGTTCGAGTTCGCGCTGCGGATCGACCGGGCCGGCAGCCGGACCGGCACGGTGAAGCTGCACACCTTCGACGGCGACGGACCGGTCAAGGACCTCGACCCGACCAACGACACCGCGAAGATCACGGTCGGGCAGGCCGGCGGCACCGGGGGCGGCGACGACGGCTCGCTGCCGATCACCGGTGCGCCCACCGGCCTGATCGCCGGCCTCGGCGGGCTGCTGGTCGCCGCCGGCGCGGGCGGCTATTTGCTGGCCCGCCGTCGCCGCACCCGCTTCGTCGCCTGATCCGCCGGGTCGGCCACGCCCGGAGTCGTCGCTGACGCGAGGACTCCGGGCGGTCGGGGCCGGCAGCCTCAGCGGGCGGCGACGCCACGACCCGTCGCGTACGCGGCGCGCCACCACCGGCGGGGGGCCAGCGCGGCGGCGACGGGCGCGAGCACCGCGGCAAGCGCCGCGCCGCTGGACAGATCCCGGGGCAGCCACAGCACGTTGTCGCCGATGCCGGACGCGTGCGCGACGACCGCGATGGCGTAGGCGACCAGGAGGGCCGCCGCGACCACCCCGCCCCGGCGCGCGACCCGGCCCCGGGTTCCCCGCCCGGCGGAGACCGCGACCGGCCGCGGCGCGGGCAACGGGGCCGGAACCGAGGCCGAGACCGAGGCCGAGACCGGGGTCGGGGTCGGGGTCGGGGGATTCGGCCGGGCCGGGGCGCGCCGCGCGCCGACGAGGCGCTCCTGCACCCCGAGCAGGCCGCGGATCGCCCAGGCCAGCGTGGGGACGACGAGCAGCAGGATGCCGCCGCCGTGCACCACCCACGCGCCCAGCAGCGTCGGACCGCCCCAGGCGTTGTCGTAGGTGCTGGCCCAGACCCCTCCGCCGGAGTTGCCGCCCAGCCCTATGTACCTGCGGAGCGGGTACGCCACGTTGATGAAGGTGAGGCCGAGGAGCGTCGCGGTGAGGGCGGCGTTCGCCAGGGCGATCGGCACGGCCAGCAGGCCGCGGCCGAACCGGCGGGACGCCAACGCCCGCCCCACCTGCGGCAGCCCGGTCACGACGCGGGCCAGCCGCCGCCACATGACGGGCCCGTACGTCTGCCGGGCGAGGCGGCGCATTCCGCCTACGAATCTGCTCATGTCGGGAAGTCTTCCGCCCCCCCGGTGGGGCGGACCATCCGGTTCTTCCCTGAGCCCACCCTGACGGGTCGGCCGTGCGCCGTGCCGACCCGAACCGGTCAAGATTGACTAGTTTCGATGCATGTGGGAGTCTGCCAGGCAGAGCCGCAGCGGGAGCCACGCGAGCAGGCGCGGGAGCGGGCAACTCCCGACCGTCCGGGTGTCGTCGTCCGACCTTTCCCTGGAGGGCTCCGTGTCCCATCTCGTCCGACCACGTCGCATCCCCCTCGTGGCGTGGCTGCTCGCCGTCGGCGCGGCCGCCACGCTGCTGCTGACCACCGCGCTGGCCAACCCGGCCGCCGCCCACGGCTCCACCGTCGACCCGGCGTCGCGCAACTACGGCTGCTGGGCCCGCTGGGCCAGCGACTTCCAGAACCCGGCGATGGCCACCGAGGATCCGATGTGCTGGCAGGCCTGGCAGTACAACGCGTCGGCCATGTGGAACTGGAACGGCCTCTACCGCGAGGGCGTCGCCGGCAACCACCAGGCCGCCATCCCCGACGGCCAGCTGTGCAGCGCCGGCCACACCGGCGACGGCCGCTACAACTCCCTCGACGCGCTCGGCGCCTGGAAGACCACCAACGTCGCCAACAGCTTCAAGGTCAAGCTGTGGGACCAGGCCAGCCACGGCGCCGACTACATCCGGGTGTACGTCACCAAGCAGGGCTTCAACGCCCTCACCAAGCCGCTGGCGTGGAGTGACCTGGAGCTGGTCGGCCAGATCGGCAACACCCCGGCGGCGCAGTGGCCGACCAAGGAGAGCCAGGGCGTGTCGATCCAGGTCCCGGCGAACGCGCCGGGCCGCACCGGCCGGCACATCGTCTACACGATCTGGCAGGCCAGCCACTCCGACCAGTCCTACTACCTGTGCAGCGACGTGAACTTCGGCGGCACCACCACCCCGCCGACCACGCCGCCGCCGACCACCACGCCGACCACGGCTCCGCCCACCACCCCGCCCGCGACGACCCCGCCCGCGACCACGCCGCCGGCCACCGCCGGCTGCTCGGCCGTCTACAAGTCCACCGGGCAGTGGTCCGGCGGCTTCCAGGGCGAGGTCGAGGTGACCGCCGGCAGCAGCCCGATCCGGGGCTGGACGGTCACCTGGACGTGGCCCGGCGGGCAGCAGATCGCGTCCTCCTGGAGCGCCACGGTCACCACCAGCGGGTCGACCGTGACCGCCCGCAACGTCGCCTACAACGGCACGCTGGCGGCCGAGGGGAAGGCCAGCTTCGGCTTCACCGGCTCGGGGGCGGCCAGCACCCCGACGCTGAGCTGCGCCGCGACGGCCTGACCGGCGGGCGGGCCGCCCCCGATCCAATGTCGGGGGCGGCCCGGCCCGTGGCCGCTCCCACCGGCGGTCAGACCTGCGCGTACGCGGCCCGCCAGGCGCCGTAGCCGCCGAGCAGGTCGGAGACGTCCCGCCGGCCGGCGCTGCGCAGCAGGCTCGCCGCGACCGAGGAGCGGTAGCCCCCGGCGCAGTGCACGACCACGGGCCGGTCGGCGGGCACCTCGTCGAGGCGGCGGGTCAGCTCGGCCAGCGGGATGTGCAGCGAACCGTCGACGGCCCCCTGCTCCCGCTCCCCGACGTTGCGGACGTCGAGCACCACCGGCGGCTCGGCACGGTCGAGCGCGGCGCGCAGCTCCGTCGCCGTGACCCGGCTGGCCCGGCTCGTCTCGGACGCCAGCTCGGCCAGGGTCGCCCCCGCGTCACGCAGGTGGCCGAGGACCCGGTCGAAGCCGATGCGGGCGAGCCGTACGACGATCTCCTCCTCGCGGCCCTCCGGCGCCACGACGAGCACCGCGCGGTCGGGGGCGACCACGCTGCCGGCGGTCTCGGCGAACCGGCCGTCGGCCGGGACGTTGATCGCCCCGGTGACGTGCCCGGCGGCGAACTCCTGCGGGTCGCGGGCGTCGACGACGACCGCGCCGTCGGCGCGGGCCCCGGCGAACTCGGCGGCGGTGAGCGGGCGGGCCGTGGCGCGGGCGTCGAACAGCTCGTGCGCCCGCCGGTTGAGCACGGCGTCGAACGCGAAGTAGCCCGGCGCGGCCGGCTGGCCGCCGGTGACCAGGGCGAGGAACTGCTCCTGGCTCATCGGCGCGCAGGCGTAGTTGGTGCGGCGCTGCTCGCCGATGGTGGACTGCCGCTCGGTGGAGAGGTTCCTGCCGCACGCGGAGCCCGCCCCGTGGGCGGGGAAGACCCGCACCTCGTCGGGGAGGCCCATCAGTTTGCGCTGCACGCTGTCGTAGAGCATCGCCCCGAGCTCCTCGGCGGTGACGCCGAGGGACGCGAGCAGGTCGGGGCGGCCGACGTCGCCGATGAACAGGGCGTCGCCGGTGAGGACGCCGTGCGGCACCGGGTCGGCGGCGTGCTCGTAGACCAGCACGCTGATCGACTCCGGGGTGTGGCCCGGGGTCTCCATGATCTCCAGGGTGACGTCGCCGAGGCTGATCCGCTCGCCGTCGGCGAGCTTGCGGATCGGGTACTCGGTCTCGGCGCGCCGGCCGTAGCCGATCCACGCGCCGGTGGCGGCGGCGACCTCCAGGTGGCCGGCGAGGAAGTCCGCGTGGAAGTGCGTGTTGACCACTCCCTCGATGGTCAGCCCGTGGGCCCGCGCGTCGGCGAGGTAGTCGCCGATGTCGCGGCGGGGGTCGACCAGCACGGCCCTGCCGGTGCGCTCGTCGGCCACGAGGTAGGACGCCTGGGACAGGCAGTCGAGGTAGTACTGCGTGAACAACATGGGCCGGTCTCCTCTGCGGTGATGGTCGGCGGTACACCGACTGTAGCGCATACCCCCGGGGGTATATTCCAGGTCGAAGGTCCCGCCCTTCCCGGGGTTGCCCGGTGGCGGACCTAATACCCCCCGGGGTATGTTCGACCCCGTGGCCGCGGCCCGCATGGCGACGGCGGGCACGGGTACGTGTGGGGTGCGCCCGGTCCCCGGCGCAGTCCGTCGACATCATACCCCCAGGGGTATCTATGGAGGGAGCGCGCCATGACGCCCGACGTGTCCGTCATCGCGACCTCGTCGCTGGGCGACCGCAGCTACCTGGCCTCCGACGGCCGGGTGGCCTGCCCGCGCCGGACGTCGTGCTCGACGTCCGGATGACCAACGAGTGGACCGCCGGCCACCTCGACGGCGCGGTGCACGTCCCCCTGCCCGACCTGCCGAACCGCCTCGCCGACGTGCCCGCCGGCACCGTCTGGGTGCACTGCGGCTCCGGCTACCGCGCCACCGTCGCCGCGTCCCTGCTGGCCAACGCCGGCCGGGAGGTCGTCGTCATCGACGACCGGTTTGAGCGGGCCCAGACCCGACCGACCCAGACCGACAACAGGAACGAGGAGACATGAGCACTTCCGAGAACACCCGCCCGGCCACGCCCGACGCCGCCCGGCCCGCCGCGCTCGACGCCGCCGGCCTGCGCGAACTGATCGACGCCGGCCGCGCGCCCCGCCTGCTCGACGTGCGCACCCCCGCCGAGTTCGAGACCGCGCACATCCCCGGCGCGTACAACGTCCCGCTCGACCTGCTGCGGGAGCACCGCGAGGAGCTACGCAACCACCTCGACGAGGACGTCGTGCTGATCTGCCGCTCCGGCGCCCGCGCCACCCAGGCCGGGCAGACCCTCGCCGGGGTCGGGCTGCCCCACCTCAAGGTCCTCGACGGCGGGATGCTGGCCTGGCAGGCCGCGCACGCGCCGGTCCGGGAGGGCGTGCCGCGCTGGGACCTCGAACGGCAGGTCCGCCTCGTCGCCGGCTCGATCGTCCTGGTCGCCGTCCTGGGTTCGGTGCTGGTGCCCGGCCTCAAGTGGGTCGCGGCGGCCATCGGCGCGGGCCTCACCTTCGCCGCCCTCACCAACACCTGCGCGATGGGCCTGCTGCTGGGCAGACTGCCCTACAACCGGGGCGCGAGCTGCGACCTCGACACCATCGTCGGCCAGCTCCGCGAGGGCTCGACCGCCGGGCGGCGGCCGTGACCGGCACCCTGGCCCTGACGGTCGGGCTGGCCGTCCTCATCGGGATCAGCCTCGGGCTGCTCGGCGGCGGCGGCTCCATCCTCGCCGTGCCGCTGCTCGTCTACGTCGCCGACCTGCCGGCGAAGGAGGCCATCGCCACGTCGCTGCTCGTCGTCGGCGTCACCAGCGCCGTCGGCGTCCTGCCGCACGCCCGCGCGCACCGGGTGCGCTGGCGCACCGGCCTGGTGTTCGGCCTCGCCGGCATGACCGGCGCGTACGCCGGCGGCCGCCTCGCCGCGTACGTCCCGGCCGCCGTCCTGCTCACCGGGTTCGCCCTGATGATGCTCGCCACGGCGGTCGCCATGATCCGGGGGCGGCGCGACGCCGGGGACCGGCCCGTGCCGCACGAGCTCGCCGTGCCGCGGGTGATCCTCGACGGGGTCGTGGTGGGGCTGGTCACCGGCCTGGTCGGGGCGGGTGGCGGCTTCCTGGTGGTGCCCGCGCTGGCGCTGCTCGGCGGCCTGCCGATGCCGGTCGCCGTCGGCACCTCGCTGGTGGTCATCGCCATGAAGTCCTTCGCCGGCCTGGCCGGCTACCTCTCCGCCGTCAGCATCGACTGGGGGCTGGCCGCCGCCGTCACCGCCGCCGCCGTGGTCGGCAGCCTCGCCGGCGGCCGGCTCGCCGGGCGCATCCCCGAGGCGGTGCTGCGCCGGGCGTTCGGGTGGTTCGTGGTGGTGATGGGCGTGTTCGTCCTGGCCCAGCAGCTGCCCGACGGGCTGCGCACCAACCCGGCGCTGTGGATCGCCCTCGGCATCGCCGTCGCCGCGGCGGTCACCGCCACCGCCACCCACAGTCGTCGGGCCGCCCCGGCGGAAGGGCCGCCGGCGACCGAGGCCGAGGTGGCGCACGCCGGCCCACCCGCCTGACCCCGCCGCCGGGACGTCCGGCGTCGGCGCGGCTGGACCCCGGCTGCCAGGATGGCCGCGTGAGGACGTGGACCCGGCCGTACGCGGACCCGATGCGGTGGTTCACCGGGGCGATCGCCTCGGCCGGCACGATGGTGTGCCTCTTCGCCGGGCTCCAGATCGTCACGCACTGGGAGCGGATCGCCCCGATCCAGGTGCTGCCGGTCGCCGCGTTCTTCTCGGTGTGGCTCACCCTCGCGTGGCGGCTGCACCGCACCGCGCTGGTGGTCAGCCCCGCCGGGGTGCGGGTGCGGTGGCTGTGGGCGACGCGGACGGTCCCGTGGGAGCGGGTGGACGGCTTCCGTACCGGGTCCGACTGGCTGGTCGCCGACCGGCTCTGGATCGCGCTGGGCGACGGCACCGAGCTGCGTACCCCGGTGCGCCGGCGCACGCCGGAGCCGGTCACTTTGCGCGATGGCGGCACGGCCCTCGCCGCCGGGCCCTACGCCGACCTGCTCGCCACGCTCGACCGGTGGCGGGCTGCCGCGCCTCCCGTGGCCCCGCCGGCCTGACGGCGGGCCGCAGGCAGCGGAGCCGTAACGCCGGGGTGGTTTGATGGTCCGATGGCGCACCCGGTGATCCTCTCGATCGACGACGACCCGGCGGTCTCCCGCGCGGTCGCCCGCGACATCCGCCGCCGCTACGGCGACCGGTACCGGGTGGTGCGCGCCGGCTCCGGCCCGGAGGCCCTCGACACGCTGCGCGAGATCAAGCTGCGCGGCGAGCAGGTGGCGGTGCTGGTCGCCGACTACCGGATGCCCGAGATGAACGGCATCGAGTTCCTCGAGGCCGCGATGGACCTCTTCCCCGCCGCGCGCCGGGTGCTGCTCACCGCGTACGCGGACACCGGCGCGGCCATCGACGCGATCAACCTGGTCGACCTCGACCACTACCTGCTCAAGCCGTGGCACCCGCCGGAGGAGAAGCTCTATCCGGTCGTCGACGCGCTGCTGGAGGCGTGGACGGCCAGCCCCGAGGCCGCCACCACGGAGATCCGGGTGGTCGGGCACCGCTGGTCCGCCCCGTCCTTCGCGGTGCGCGACTTCCTGGCCCGCAACCTGGTGCCGTACCGCTGGCTGCTGGCCGACGAGCCCGAGGGCGGGCGGCTGCTCGCGGCGGCCGGGGCGAGCGCCGCCGACGTGCCGGTGGTCGTCACCGCCGACGGCAAGGCCCTGGTGGCGCCCACGGAGACGGAGCTGGCCGGCCTCGTCGGCCTCAACGTCGTCCCGGCGGCGGACTTCTACGACCTGGTGGTCGTCGGCGGCGGGCCGGCGGGGCTGGGCGCGGCCGTCTACGGGGCGTCGGAGGGGCTGCGCACGGTGCTCGTGGAGCGGCGGGCCACCGGCGGGCAGGCCGGGCAGAGCAGCCGGATCGAGAACTACCTGGGCTTCCCCGACGGCGTCTCCGGGGCGCAGCTCACCGACCGCGCCCGCCGGCAGGCGCTGAAGTTCGGCGCGGAGCTGCTGACCACCCGGGAGGTCGTCGGCCTGGCGGAGGCCGGCTCGGCGCGGCTGCTGCGCTTCGACGACGGCTCCACGCTCGCCGCACACGCGGTGGTGCTGGCCACCGGCGTGTCGTACCGGATGCTCGACGCCCCCGGCCTGGCCGACCTCACCGGGCGGGGCGTCTTCTACGGCTCGGCCGCCACCGAGGCGCCGAGCTGCGTCGACCAGGACGTCTACATCGTCGGCGGGGCGAACTCGGCGGGCCAGGCGGCCGTCTACTTCTCCCGGTACGCCGCCCGGGTGCACGTGCTGATCCGGGGCGCGGACCTCACGGCGTCCATGTCGAGCTACCTGATCGACCAGCTCGACCGCATCGACCGCATCACCGTGCACCCGCACACCGAGGTGGTGGCCGGCGCGGGGGAGGGGCACCTGCAATGCCTGACCCTGCGCGACACCCGCACCGGGCAGCGGCGCGACGTCGACGCGTCGTGGCTGTTCGTGTTCATCGGGGCGGAGCCGCGTACCGAATGGTTGGCGGGGGTCGTGGCCCGCGACGAGCGGGGCTACGTCGTCACCGGGCCGGACCTGGTGGCCGGCGGCCGCCGGCCACCCGGCTGGACGCTGCCCCGCGACCCCTACCACCTGGAGTCCAGCCTGCCCGGCGTGTTCGCGGCCGGCGACGTGCGCGCGGCGTCGGTCAAGCGGGTCGCCTCCGCCGTCGGCGAGGGCGCGATGGCCGTGTCGCTGGTGCACCGCTACCTGGAGGCGCAGTGACCGGCCTGACCCCCGCCGAGGTGCGGACGCTGTTCCTGTTCGAGTCGCTCGACGACCAGCAGGTCGCCTGGCTGGCCGAGCACGGCCGGGTCGAGCGCCGCGCGGCCGGGGAGGCCGTCTACACCGAGGGCGAGCCGGCGACCTGCTTCTTCGTGCTGCTCGCCGGCGAGGTGCGGCTGTGCCGGACGATCCACGGCGAGCAGGTGGAGATCCTGCGCTCGGCGCAGCGCGGGGTGTACGGCGGGGCCACCCAGGCGTACCTGGACGACCAGCAGATCTACCGCAACGGGATGTGGGCGGTCACCGACACGGAGTTCTTCGTGCTGCCCGCCGAGACGTTCGCGCACGCGGTGCGGTCCTGGTTCCCGATGGCGATGCACCTGCTGGAGGGGCTGTTCATCGGCATGCGGGACACCCAGACGGTCGTCGGGGAGCGGGAACGCCTGGTGGCCCTGGGCGCCCTGTCGGCGGGCCTGACCCACGAGCTGAACAACCCGGCGAGCGCGGCGGTGCGGGCCACGTCCGCGCTGCGGGACCGGGTCGCCGGGATGCGGCACAAGCTGGCGATGATCGCCGACGGCCGGCTCGACGGGCGGCGGCTGCACGCCCTCGTGGCGTTGCAGGAGGAGGCGGTCGAGCGGGCGGCGAAGGCGTGCGCGCTGTCGCCCCTGGCCACCAGCGACGCCGAGGACGAGCTGACCGACTGGCTGGACGACCAGGGGATCGCCGCCGGCTGGGAGCTGGCCCCGACGCTGGTCGCCGGCGGGCTGGACGTCGCCTGGCTGGACCGGGTCCACGCGGAGCTCGGGGCCGACGACCTGGAGCCGGCGGTGCGGTGGCTCACCTACACCGTGGACACCGAGCTGCTCATGCGGGAGATCGCCGACGCGGCCACCCGGGTCTCCAAGCTGGTCGGCGCGGCCAAACAATACTCCCAGCTCGACCGGGCCCCCTACCAGGTGGTGGACGTGCACGAGCTGCTCGACGCGACGCTGGTGATATTCAAGGGCAAGCTCCCGCCGGGGATCCGCATGGTCCGGGAGTACGCCCCGGCGCTGCCCCCGATCCCCGCGTACGCGGCCGAGCTGAACCAGGTGTGGACCAACCTGATCGACAACGCGCTCGCCGCGATGGGCGACGAGGGCACGCTGACCGTCCGCACCGGCCGGGTCGACGGCCAGCTGACCGTCGAGGTGGCCGACACCGGCCCCGGCATCCCGGCGGCCGTGCGCCCGCGCATCTTCGAGCCGTTCTTCACCACCAAGCCGGTCGGCGAGGGGACGGGGCTGGGGCTGGACATCTCGTACCGGATCGTGGTCAACAAGCACCACGGGGACATCCGGGTGACGAGCGAGCCCGGCCGGACGGTGTTCCGCGTGCTGCTGCCGATCGCGCCCGCCCCCGGCGTCGCCCCGGAGGCCGTTCCGGAGGTCGCCCCGCCGGCGTGATGCGGGTGGGCGGGGTTCGGCGGCGGGTCCGGTCCGGCCGCCTGGTCCGGCCGCCTGGTCCGGCCGCCTGGTCTGGCCGCCTGGTCTGGACGCTTGGTCCGGCCCCGCTGCGTGACCCGGCGTAGTCGCCGCTCGCCGACCCCACCCCACCTCCTTTGCCCCCTTTGCTCTGCACCCGGATACGCAATGCCTACGCAGCGTGATCGGCCGTCGGTCGCCGCGTCGTTCGCGTTCTCGCCCGTGTGCAGGCCAGCCGGTGTGCTGCGTCCGTGGGTGCAGAGCAAAGGGAGCGTGTGATGTCGTGTGGGGTCGGAGGAGGGCCACCCAGAGTCAGCTAGGCTCGGACGTCACGCGGTGACTCCGCGGTCGTCGCCGAGCGTATGCAGCGGAGATCTTGGCGCGTCGGCGATGCGCGGGGCGGACGCCTACTGCGCCGTCGACCGCTGTGCGCATAGCCGGGGGTGGTCCGCCACCCGCGCCGGTGCCAGGGCCGACCCTGACCGGGCGGTCGTGGTCAGGGTGGGAGCGACCAGGGTGGGTGTGGTGGTCAGGGTGGGAGCGACCAGGGCGGTCGGGCGGTGGGCGGTCATCCGCTCCGCCGCGACCCGCAGGGCCAGCGGCCGACCGCCGCAGCGCCGGACCAGGTCGTAGGCGGACTCGGGGTCGGCGTCGACCCGGTCACCGATCAGCCCGCGCAGCAGCTCGACGCCCGCCTCGGCGCTCAGCGGACCCAGCTCCAGCCGGCGCGCGCCGTGCCGCACGACCAGCTCGGCCAGGTCGTCCCGGCTGGTCACCAGGACCAGGCAGCCGGGCGATCCGGGCAGCAGGGGGCGCACCTGCCCGGCGGCGCTGGCGTTGTCGAGCAGCACCAGCATCCGGCGGCCCGACATCCGGGTGCGGTAGCGGGCGGCCAGGGCGGCCGGCGTGGCGGGCAGGTCGGCGGTGGCGACGCCGAGGGCGTTGAGGAAGGCCGTGAGCACCTCGACCGGCGTCGGCGGCTGCCCGGGGCTCTCGCCGCGCAGGTCGGCGTAGAGCTGGCCGTCGGGGAAGCGGCCGGCGACCCGGTGCGCCCAGTGCACGGCCAGCGCGCTCTTGCCGATCCCGGTCGAGCCGGTCAGCAGGGCGGTCATCATCGCGGCGCGGGTGGCGCCCTCGGCGAGCAGGGCGTCGAGTGCGGCGCGGACCGGGCCGCGCCCGGTGAACGGCACCACGTCCGGCGGCAGCTCGTGTGGGACGCAGGCGGCGTCGGCCGACGCCCACGGCCGGGTGTGGGGCGGGGGATCGACCAGGCTGTCGTCGTGGGACCGGCAGTGGTTGGCCCGACGCCACAACGCCGCGAACTCCTCGACGTCGCCGCCGAGCACCCGGACGATCTCGCCCACCACCTCCCACCGGGCCAGGCGGGGACGCGTGAAGACCGCGTGGATCGACGTCGGGTTGATGCCCCGGGGCCGCCGCTCGGCGCGGGTGAGCTGTTGCAGCCGGCGCACGCTGGGCTGACCGGCGGCGAGGTGCAGGGCGTGTAGTCGGTCGTAGAAGTCGGCGAGGGGACCTGCTGGCACGAGAGGGCGGGTGAGCCGGCCCATTGGCGTTCTCCCCACATCTTGGCGCTGGCCCGGAAGCCTCCGAGCCTCACTACCTTCCGATGTCGAAACCTTGCGGTCAGTCAGGTCGCGGACACACTGTCAGCGACAGTTTTGACGGCCGTCGACGCTTCCGCTGTCCATTCCCGCCCTTGCATGCTGTGCCGAGCGCTTAGACAAGCGCCGATGTATTTGGTGGGAGGAGAACGAATGCACTTTCCGGACATCCGGCGGGTGGTCACGGTCACCGCGTCCGCCGCGCTCGTCGCGGCGACGGTGCTGGTGGGCACCGGGCCCGCGCAGGCAGCCCCCGTCGGCGGAGCGTCGGCCACCACGGTGGCGGCGACCAGCTCCACCACTGCGGCCCGCAGCGGGCTGACCGCCGCCCAGCAGGCGGGCGACTACTGGACCAAGGAGCGGATGCGCACCGCGATCTCGGCGGACGTGCTGGTCAAGAAGGCGGGAGCCGTGGCCGGCAAGGGCCTGAAGCCGACCGGGCCGGCCCGCTCCGTGCCGCCGGCCGCGCCCACCGTGACGGCCGCCTCCAGCGTCGCGTCGCAGGCCGGTGGGGACATCAGCGCCTACGTCGCCGCGTCCGCCACCGTCGGCAAGGTCTTCTTCTACAACCCCGTGGACGGCAAGAACTACGTCTGCTCGGCCGGTGCCGTGAACAGCACCTCCAAGCTGCTCGTCATGAGCGCCGGGCACTGCGTGCACGGCGGCCGGGGCGGCCAGTGGATGCAGAACTGGATCTTCGTGCCGCTCTACAACTACGGCGCGGAGCCGTACGGCCGGTGGTCGGCCAAGTACCTGACCGCGTTCAACGCCTGGATCAACGACAGCAACCTCGACCGGGACGTCTCGTACATCACCGTGTACCCGAACGCGTCGGGCCAGCGGCTGGTCGACCGGGTCGGCGGCAACGGGCTCTCGGTCAACTACAGCTACACCCAGGCCGTCACGATCCTCGCCTACCCGGCTGCCCCGCCGTACGACGGCGGGTGGCAGCAGTACTGCCAGGGCACGACGTACCGGCCCGGCAGCGAGAACAAGATCGCCCTCAACTGCGGCTTCACGGGCGGCTCCAGCGGCTCGGTCTGGTTGCGCCTCTACAACGACGTGTACGGCTACGTCAACGGAATCATGAGCACACTGAACAGCGCCGGGGTGAACAAGAGCTCCTACTTCGACACCGCGGTCATGGACGTCTACAACTCGGTCGCGGCCCGCGTCTGAGTCATCCGATCGGGTGAAGCCCGCCCCCGGCCGGGATCCGACGGATCCGGTCGGGGGCGGCGCGCGTCCAAGAGGCGTGGTCGTGGGCCGGGGCGTCGGACCCGGTCCCGCGTCGCCGCCGGGGGCGGCGGAGAGGAGCGCGGGATGAGGCAGGGCTGGGGTGCGGCGGTGGCGGTGGCCCTCGCGGTGGTCGTGGTCGCCGTCGTGGTGACCGGGGTGGCGGCCCGCCGGTCCGGTCCGGGGGAGCGGCCGGCGGCCCCGACGTCCGTCGGGGACACCGGCGCGTCGAGCAGCCGGCTGCCGTCGCCGGACGGCTCCTACTGGGACCCGGGCCGGATGGGCAGCGCCGAACCGGCCCCGATGCCCACCGAGTGACCGGCACCGTCGGGGGCCCCGGCTCAGGGGCGGGGCAGGGCCCGGCCGAGGTCGGCCAGCTCCCGGTCGAGCAGCTCGGCCAGGAACGCGGAGCGGTCCGGGGCGTTCTCCGGGGTCATCCCCCGGCTGGGCATCTCCACGATCATCAGCAGGTAGAGATGCAGCCGGTAGAGGCCGAGGCGCACCCGGGCCGCCGCGTCGAACACCGCCGGCTGCCCGCCGGCCGCCCGCCAGCCGCGCACGAAGGGGTGGTCCGGCTCGTCCTCGGCCCGTCGGAACAGCAACGGCGAGACCAGGTCCAGCAGCGGGTCACCCCACAGGTAGCGCTCGCCGTCCACCAGCCCGCACATCCGGTACGCGCCGGTCGCGTCCGGCGCGGCGAGCACGTTGCCGTCCCAGCCGTCGAAGTGCAGCAGGGCGGGGCGGCGCACCTGGTCCAGCGTCCCCGCGTGGTGGCGCACCAGCTCCCGGATCAGCCGTGGCCCGCCGGGCGGGGCGACGCCCCAGTCCGCCGCGTCGGCGAGCAGGTCGTCGATGATCGCGGCGAACGCTCTTGACCACGTCGGCCCGCCGGCCCGGTCGCCGTCGTAGCCGTACCGGTAACCGGTGATCCGGTGCAACGCGACGGTGGCCGCACCGAAGTCGGCGCGGGCCGGGCCGGCGTCGACGTCGGCCGTCAGCTCGGCGAGGGGCCGCCCGGGCAGCCGGTCGGTGAGCAGCCACTCGCCGCGCTCCGGGTCCCGGCCGTGGTGCAGCACCCGGGGCACGGGCACCTGCGGCGCGTGCGCGGCCACCAGCCGGAAGTAGCGCGCCTCCGCCGCCGCCAGGTCGTGCTCGTAGCGCAGCAGGCGCGCCCCGGGCGGCGGGGCTACCTTCAGCACGGCCGCGCCGCCGTCGTCCAGCGTCAGCCACCACACGGTCCCCGCTGCGGGCCGCGTCGGTTAGCGTCGCGGCATGGAACACATGCTGGTCACCGGGGGTGCGGGGTTCGTCGGCACCAACTTCGTGCGCCGGGCGCTGGCCGCCCGGCCGGGCCTGCGGTTGACCGTCCTCGACGCGCTCACCTACGCCGGGAGCCGGGACAGCCTCGCCGAGGTCGCCGACCGGATCACCTTCGTCCGCGGCGACGTCTGCGACGGCGACCTGGTCGACGCCCTCGTCTCGGACTGCGACACGGTGGTCCACTTCGCTGCCGAGTCCCACGTGGACAACTCGTTGCAGGACCCGACGCCGTTCCTGCGGACCAACGTCGAGGGCACGTTCGTGCTGCTGGAGGCGGTTCGCCGGCACGACCGGCGGCTGCACCACGTCTCCACCGACGAGGTGTTCGGCAGCCTGCCGCTGCACGGCGGCGGGGCGTTCACCGAACAGAGCCGCTACGACCCGTCCAGCCCGTACTCGGCGACGAAGGCGGCCTCGGACCTGCTGGTGCGGGCGTGGGTCCGGTCGTACGGGGTGCGGGCGACGACGTCCAACTGCGCGAACAACTACGGGCCGTACCAGAACGTGGAGAAGTTCCTGCCCCGGCAGATCACCAACGTGCTGCGCGGTCAGCGGCCCAAGCTCTACGGCACGGGCGCGAACGTGCGGGAGTGGACCCACGTCGACGACCACAACGACGCTGTGCTGCTGATCCTCGACGCGGGGGTGTGCGGGGAGACGTACCTGATCGGCTCCGGGGCCGAGTGGAGCAACCGCGCTCTGCTGGAGTTGACCCTGACGCTGCTCGGCCGGCCCGCCGACGACTTCGACCACGTGCCGGACCGCCCCGCCCACGACCTGCGCTACGCCTGCGACAGCTCCAAGCTCCGCCGGGAGCTGGGCTGGCGGCCCCGTCACCCGGATCTGGCCGACGGGCTGGTCGCCACCATCGACTGGTACCGCCGCAACGAGTGGTGGTGGGGGCCGCAGAAGGCCGCCACGGAGGCCCGCTACGCGGCGATCGGTCGGTAGCGCCCCCCTGCCGCGGCCGGGGCGGCAGGGCGAGCGTGCCAGCTACGGTACGACGTACGCTAGGGTTGGTCTTTCTCCCGGCGGGCGGTCGTCGCCCGCCCGGCCACCTGGAGGAGGCACGGTGCGACTCGGGCGGTACGCGGTCGTCTTCGAGCCGGGCGACCCGCCCCGGACCGGCACGGTCGGCTTCTACGACCCCGCCGGGCACGCGCTGCCCGAGGGGTTCGACGCGCTCGGGGAGCACGTCGAGCTGGACCTCGCCCTCCGGCTCGACGGTCCCGTGGCGGCCTGGACGGTGCCCGCCTGCGCCGTGCCGGTCGGCGACGCGGTCCGGCAGCTCGCCGCGCTGCGCGACGCCGACGACCTCACCCCGGCCGCCGCGTTCTGGTCGGCGGTGGCGGTCACCGGCCTGCACCTGGCCGCCCGGGGGCGGATCCTGCCCGGCGTCTCCCCACAGGGCTGGGACGCCTGGCGGGTGGGCCCCCTCGACGTGGCCGACGTGGCACGCATCCGGGCCCTCGCGGCGGCGATGCCGCCCGAGGCGCGGGCGATACCGCTCGCCGCCGCCGCCGAACGCCTCGCCCTGCCCGAGCCGGAGGGGCTGGTCCGCGCCTTCCTCGACGCGGTGGCCGACACCCTGCCGCGCAGCCCGGCCGCGACGTGGCTGACCGGCGACGCCCGGTTCACCGGCCTGGAGCCCGGGCCGGCGGACGACCTGCGCGACTGGGCCCGGGAGGTCTCCGTCGGCGTCGACACCGGCCTGCGGGTGGCGCTGCGGCTGGAGGGCCGGGGCGACCTGGGCGGCACGCCGTTCGTCGCGGTGGTGCGGCTGCGCAGCCTCGCCGACCCGACGCTGGTCGCCGACGCGGGGGCCCTGTGGGAGGGCGACGAGCACGGCCTCGGCGAGCAGGCCACCTTCGAGGCGATGCGCGCCGTGCGCCGCGCCGCCGCCACGTGGCCGCCGCTGGAGCGGCTCCTCGACCACGCCGCGCCGGTCGAGCTGGAGCTGCTCGACGAGGACCTGGTCGACCTGCTCGGCGGGGCCGAGGCGCGGCTCGCCGCCGCCGGCATCGACGTCGAGTGGCCGTCCGGGCTGTCGCGCGAGCTGGCCACCCGGGTGCTGGTCAGCTCGCCGCCGGAGCAGCCCGCCGACGTGGCGGGGTTCTTCCGGTCCGCCGCCGCGCTGCCGTTGAGCTGGCAGCTCACCCTGGCCGGCGACGCGCTGACCGACGCCGAGATGGACCTGGTGGCGAAGTCCCGGCCGATCGTGCGGCTGCGGGACCGGTGGGTGGCGGTCGGGCCGGAGCTGGCCCGCCGGGCCTGCGAACGGCAGCTCGGGCCGCGCAGGGCGTACGACGCCCTGGCCGCCACGCTGATCGCCAGCACCGAGGTCGAGGGGGAGCGGGTCGAGGCGGTCGCCGACGGCTGGCTGGGAGCGCTGCGCGAGCGGATCGCCGAACCCGACGCCGGCCCCGAGCCGCTGGAGCCGCCGGCCGGGCTCCACGGCACGCTGCGCGAATACCAGCTACGCGGCCTGCGCTGGCTGGAGCGGACGACCTCGCTCGGCTTCGGCGGCTGCCTCGCCGACGACATGGGCCTCGGCAAGACCGTCACCGTCATCTCGCTGCACCTGCGCCGCCAGGCGGACGCGGCCACCGCCGGGGCCACCCTGGTCGTCTGCCCCGCGTCGGTGCTCGGCAACTGGGAGCGGGAGATCCGGCGGTTCGCCCCCGACGTCGCCGTCCGCCGGTTCCACGGCGCCGCCCGGTCCCTCGACGGGCTGACCGGCGGGTTCGTGCTGACCAGCTTCGGCACCATGCGCGTCGACGCCGGCAGCCTCGCCGGGCACGGGTGGGGCCTGGTGGTCGCCGACGAGGCGCAGTACGTGAAGAACCGGCTCAGCGGCACCGCGAAGGCCCTGCGGACGATCCCCGCCCGCGCCCGGGTCGCGCTCACCGGCACGCCGGTGGAGAACAACCTCTCCGAGCTGTGGGCGATCCTCGACTGGACCACCCCCGGCCTGCTCGACTCCGTCGGCGCGTTCCGGGCCACCTGGGCCCGGCCGATCGAGGTGGACCGCGACGGTGCCGCCGTGGCGCGGCTGTCCCGGCTGGTGCGCCCCTTCCTCCTGCGGCGGCGCAAGTCCGACCCCGGCATCGCCCCCGAACTCCCGCCGAAGACCGTCACCGACCACCTCGTGCCGCTCACCGCCGAGCAGGTGGACCTCTACCAGCGGGTCGTCGCCGACGTGCTGGTCGAGATCCGCGCCAGCGCCACCACCATCGCCCGGCGCGGCCTGGTGCTCAAGCTGCTCGTCGGCCTCAAGCAGGTCTGCAACCACCCCGCGCACTACCTGAAGGAGCCGCACGGCCAGCTCACCGGCCGGTCGGAGAAGCTGCAACTCCTCGACGACCTGTTGGAGACCATCCTCGCCGAGGGCGGCGCGGTGCTGGTCTTCACCCAGTACGTCCGGATGGCCCGGCTGCTCCAGCGGCACCTGGCCGAGCGGGGGGTGCCTGCGCAACTGCTGCACGGCGGCACGCCCGTGCCGCAGCGGGAGGAGATGGTGCGCCGGTTCCAGGCCGGCGAGGTGCCGGTGTTCCTGCTCTCGCTCAAGGCGGCCGGCACCGGCCTCAACCTGACCCGGGCCGACCACGTCGTCCACTACGACCGGTGGTGGAACCCGGCCGTGGAGGAGCAGGCCACCGACCGCGCGTACCGGATCGGGCAGACCCGGCCGGTGCAGGTGCACCGGCTGATCGCCCAGGGCACCCTGGAGGACCGGATCGCCGCCCTGCTGGAGTCCAAGCGGGAACTGGCCGACGCGGTCCTCACCGGCGGCGAGACCGCCCTGACCGAACTCTCCGACGCCGAGCTGCTCCGGCTCGTGCAACTGCGCCACGAAGGATGAGGAGCCACGACGTGGACTTCGACATCGAGTACGACGAGCTGGAGCCCGACGACGACACGGAGCTGTCCGCCGACGAGCGGCGGGCGCGCAGCTTCCCCAGGTTCGGCCCCGGCAAGCGGATCGGCAGGAAGTTCGCCGACACCTGGTGGGGCAACGCCTGGATCGAGTCGATGGAGCGCACCGCCCTCGACGCCGAGCAGCTCAGGAAGGGCCGCCGGTACGCCTTCGCCGGGCAGGTCGGGTCGATCACCGTCAGCCCCGGCCGGATCTCCGCCGCCGTGCACGACGGCGACCAGTACACCCCGTACGACACGGTCGTGCGCATCGGCACCCTCGCCGCGGCCGGGTGGGACCGGCTGCTCGACCGGGTCGCCGCGAAGGCCGGGCACATCGCCGCCCTGCTCGACCGGGACATGCCGCACGACCTGGCGCAGACCGCCGACGACGCCGGGGTGCGCCTGCTGCCCGGCTACGGCGACCTCGAACCCGAGTGCGACTGCCCGTCCTGGGACCACCCGTGCCGGCACGCCGCCGCGCTGGCGTACCAGGCGGCGTGGCTGCTCGACCGGGACCCGTTCGTGCTGCTGCTGATGCGCGGCCGGGGCGAGGCGGAGCTGATGGCGGACCTGCGCCGGCGCAACGCCCGCCGGTCCGTCGCCGCCGACGCCACCGACGAGGCAACCGGCACCCCGGCCGAGCAGGCGTACGCCGCGCCGCCCGCCGCCCTGCCCGCGCCGCCGGGGCCGGTGACCGGTGAGCCCCTCGCGCTCGCCCCGCTGCTCGCCGGGCACGAGGCGGCCGGCATCGACGCCGAGGCGCTCGGGGCGCTCGCCGCCGACGCGGCGCACCGGGCCCGGGACCTGCTCGCCTCGACTCGGGAGGAACTGCTCGCCCCCGAGGCCGACGCCTGGTGCGACGCGGTGCGGCTGGCCGCCCGGCTGCCGGGTTCCCCGGCGGCGAGGCGGCTGGGCGAGGCCAGCGGCCGGGCCGCCGAGCTGCCCCGGGCCGTCAGGGCCTGGGAGTACGCGGGCGCGGCCGGCGTGGACGTCGTCGACGCGGTGTTCAGTCCGCCGAGGGAGCTGGTCGCCCGGGCCACCGCCGCGCTGCGCGAGGCGGGCGGGGGCGACGGGGCCGCGCCCGAGGTGCGCAACTGGCGCAACCGGTGGACGGTCGGCCGCGACGCGCAGGTGCGCTACGGCCGCGACGGCCGGTGGTATCCGTTCCGCAGGCGCTCGGGCCAGTGGTGGCCGGCGGGACCGCCCGGCCCGGACCCGGTGGACGCGCTGCTCGACCTGCCCCAGGGCTGACGCCGCCGGCCCGCTGCCTGCCCCGTACGAGGTACGGTATCCCGCCGATAGGATGGCGGCACTATGTCGAACGCGCGCAAGGGCAAGGTCGACCCCGCCCGCAGCCTGGCGATCCTCTGGCGCACCCGGGAGCCGGCGAGCCGCAGCGCCGGGCCCGGCCTCAGCGTCGACCGGATCGTCCGGGCGGCGATCGAGATCGCCGACGCCGAGGGCATCGACGCGCTGACCATGCGCCGGGTCGGCGAGGCGCTGGGCATCGGCACCATGTCGGTCTACACGTACGTGCCCGGCAAGGCCGAGCTGCTCGACGTCATGGTCGACACCCTCTACGGCGAGATGAGCCGCCCGGCCGACGTGCCCGGCGGCTGGCGGCCCCGGCTGGAGCAGATCGCCCGGGAGAACCTGCGCCTCTACCGCGCCCACCCGTGGCTGCTGCGCGCGGAGACGACCCGGCCGGTCCTCGGCCCGAACCTGCTCGCCAAGTACGACTACGAGCTGGGCGCGGTGGCCGACACCGGCCTCGACGACGTCGAGATGGACGCGGTGCTCACCCTGCTCCTCGGCCACGTCCGGAGCGCGGCGCGGGCCGAGCTGGACGTGGTCAATCTGGAGCGCGAGACCGGCCTGACCGACGGCCAGTGGTGGCAGTCGCACGCGCCCTGGCTGGAGCGGTTCATGAAGTCGGGCAGCTACCCGACGGCCGCCCGGGTCGGCGCGGCGGCCGGCGCGGCGCACGGCGCGGCGTACGGGCCGGAGCACGCGTTCGAGTTCGGCCTGCAACGGGTGCTCGACGGCATCTCCGTGGTGGTCGACGACCGTCGGGGCACTTGATCCGGGCGGGCCCGGACAGGGAAGCTGTAACGCATCCACGCACGCCGATACATGGAGGCTCGGATGCGCCGCTTCCCCCTGCTCGCCCTCCTGCTCGCCGTACCCCTGCTCGCGCCACCGGCGACCGCCCACGCCGCCCCCGCCCCGCCGGCCGCCCCCGCCCCGGCCGTCGCCGCCCACGCCCCCGCCGGCACCGCGTTGACCGTCGACCCGGCCACCGGCCGGACCACCGTCGCCGCCGACGACACGGTCAGCGACAGCCAACTGGCCGCGCTGCGCGCCCGGCTCGCCGGCACCGACGCCGTGGTCCGCCGCGAACCCGGGCGGCTGAGCACCCTCATCGCCGGCGGGCAGGCCATCTACGGCGGCGGCGGGCGCTGCTCGCTCGGCGCGAACGTCCGAAGCGGCAGCGTCTCCTACTTCGTGACGGCCGGCCACTGCACCGCGACCGCCACCACCTGGTACGCCGACAGCGCCGGCAGCAGCGTGCTCGGCTCCCGCGCCGGCAGCAGCTTCCCCGGCAACGACTACGGCATCGTCCGCTACACCTCCACCACCGTCGCCCACCCCAGCGCGGTCCACACCTACCCCGGCACGCTGACCATCACCGGCACCGCCACGCCCTACGTCGGCATGGTCGTCTGCCGCAGCGGCTCCACCACCGGCGTGCGGTGCGGCTCGATCACCGCGCTCAACGCCACCGTCAACTACGCCCAGGGCTCCGTCACCGGCCTGATCCGCACCAACATCTGCGCCGAACCCGGCGACAGCGGCGGCCCGCTCTACGTCGCCGCCGCCGGCAGGATCGTCGGCATCCTCTCCGGCGGCAGCGGCAACTGCACCACCGGCGGCACCACCTACTACCAGCCGATCGCCGAGATCCTCAGCGCGTACGGGGTGACGATCCCCTGAGCCGGCGGGCCGGGCGGCCTCACGCGGCGAAGTGCGGGTTGCCCGCCGTCAGCCGCAGCGTCCAGCCGCCCGGCCCCCGGTGCGCCGACACGTGGTTGCAGGACTGGTGGGTGATCCACAGGCCGAGGCCGCCGTCGGCGCCGTCGCCGGCCGGGAGCAGGCCCGCGAACGGGTCCTTCGGCCCGTCGCCGCCGTCGGAGACCGTCACCACCAGCCGGTCGGGCCCCACCCACAGCCGCACGCACACCGGCGGCAGGCCGTGGCGCAGCGCGTTGGTCACCGTCTCGCTGACCGCCACCACCAGGTCCTCGACGTCGTCGGCCGGCAGCCGGCCCCCGTCGACGGAATACACGGCGGCGCGGGCCTGCGCGGCCGTGGGCGCGGACAACTCGACCACCGGCGGCGTCCACTGGAGCGGGTCCGGCGGCGCCGGCCGGTTCTCCCGCAGGTAGGTGGTCGGCTCCGTGTAGTCGGGGTTCGGCACGTGCCGCCCGTCGGGGGTGGCGTGCCGGGGATGGGTGCGCGCCACGTCCCGCAGCACCGACGCGGGCGTGCTGCGCGCGTCGTACGCGCACATGCTCCACAGCGGGAACTCGTCGTAGGCGTGGTTGATCGCCGACTCGTAGCGGGCCCACCAGTCCCAGGTCACCCCCAGGGCGCTCGGCGGAAGCTCCCCGACGATCCGGATCTGCCGGGCCCCGTCGGCCACGTGCCCGGCGAGCATCTCCCGGTAGGAGCGGATGGCGGCGGTCGGCCGGGCGTAGACGTCTCCGCCGGGCAGGAAGGTGACCCCGCAGCCGGTGGGCAGGGCGCCCCGCACCAGGGCCGCGTTGCGCGCGCCCAGCGACACCACGGTCGGCTCCCCGGCGGCGACCCCGCCGAGCAGGAACGGCACCACGACCGCCAGCAGCTGCTCCTCGGAGGAATAGCAGACCGCCTCGTGGAAGTAGCCCCGGTGACCCGCCGCCGCGCCCGTCCTCATCGCGCGGCCTCCACGCGTAGCCCGGGCAGGCCCAGCAGGTCGACGACGTGGGCCACGCCGACGCCGGGCAGGCCGCGCAGCACCGCCACGGCGCCCAGGCCGCGGGCGTACTCGCCCAGCAGCAGCAGGCAGCGGTGGTCGGCGAAGCGCAGCCGGCCCGCCTCGAACACCACCCGCCCGTCGACCGGGCGGGGCGCGGCCCGCTCCAGCGCCGTGGCGAGCAGGTCGCGGGCCGACCGGTCCAGCTCGCCGGCCAGCCCCGCCCGGCCCCGGCCCGCCGCGTAGAGCCGGAACAGCACGTCATCCGTGTTGCCCGCCGGGTGTAGGCAGGCCAGCTCGGCGACCGCCGACGCGCCCAGCTCGCGGGGATCGTAGACGCACATGGCGGAGAACGGGTGGGCCCGCATGTAGCCGTCGATCAGGTGCTCGTAGCGGGTGAAGGCCGCCCGCTGCCGGGGCGTGCGGACCAGGCCGGTGGCCTCCGCGACCACCCGCAGCCCGGTGCGGCCGGCGGCCAGGGCCGCCTCGGTCGCCTCCGCGTAGGCCCGCACCTGGGCGGCCGGGTCGGCGACGCGGTCGTCGACGTAGGTGTCGCCGAGCGGGACGACCCGGGCGGCCCCGTCGCGCAGGGCGTCGGCCAGCACCGGACCGGCGGCCAGCCACGCGCGGACCTCGGCCGGATCCCGCTCCGTCACATACCACACCTGCTCGCCGGCGGAGAGGCCGGCGGCGAGGAACGCGCGGGCGGCGGCGGCGAAGGCGGCCGGGTCGTCGTGCCGCCAGCAGACGTGGTCGGTGGGCAGCGCAGGGCAGCCGTCGCCGCTCACCGGTGCCGCCCCATGCCCGCAGTCTAAGCCCACCTGGGCCGGCGGGACGGGCAGCCCGGGGGCGGTGGGACGGGCGACCCGGGCCGGTGCGGGTTCAGCGGGGTGCGGCCAGGTCCCGGGCCAACGCCACCGCGCCGTGCAGCGAGGAGAGCCCGCCCAGGGCGGCGGCCCGCACGGCGGGGGCCGGACGGCCCGGACGGGTGAGCCGGACCACCTCCCGGCCGACCAGGTCGACGAAGCCGGGCAGCCCGGCGGCGAAGCCGCCACCCAGCACCGCCACCGCCGGGTCGAGCAGCTCGCCCAGGCTGACCACGGCCGCCGCGAGGGCCGTGGCCGCCGGGCGGACCGCGTCGTGGGCCCACGGCCGGTCCCGCTCCAGCCCGTCGCGCAGCTCGCCGAAGCCCACCTCGCCGCCCCGGGCCGCGCCGGCCCGGCGCAGCGTCGCCGGCCCGGAGGCGACCGCCTGGAGGCAGCCGTGCCGACCGCAGTCGCACCGGGGCCCGTCGACGTCGACGACCAGGTGGCCGACCTCGGGGGAGCCCCGCCCCGGCGTCGGCAGGGCCCGGCCGCCGAGCACCACGCCGCCGCCCACACCGGTGCCGACCCCCAGGTAGACGACGTCCTGCGCGCCCAGGTGCCGGGCCTCGGCCAGCGCCGCCAGGTCACCGTCGTCGGCCCAGGCGGTGCGGCTGCCCGGGAAGAGGCGACGCAGCGTCTCGTCGAAGGGCAGCCCCGCCCAGCTCGGCCGGCCCGGCCACACGACCACCCGGCCGGTCGGGCCGGTGGTGCCGGGCATCGCCACCCCGACGGCCGCGAACCGCAGCCCCGACTCCGTGCGCAGCGCGCCGACCGCGTCGGCCAGCGCCGCCACGTCGGCGTCGACGCCGCCGCCGGGCCAGGTCAACACCCGCTCGTACGCCCGCCCGCCCGCCGTCGGCGCGGCCCGGCCCTCCCCGGCGCGGGGGACCTCCGCGGGCCCGGCCGCGACCCCCCGCGGGTCCGCCGCGACCTGCTCGGCGCGCAGCGCGACCTTGGTGCCGCCGATGTCGACGCCGAGGACGCCGAGGCCCGCCCCGTCGCCGCCGCTGCCCCCGGTCACCGGGGTCAGCCCTGGAGCACGTGCAGCACCGCGAGCGCGGCGGCCGCCACCCCGAACGCGAGCGGCATCACCGTCACCGCGAACGGGTCCCGGGCGCGCACGTGGTAGACGGCCGCGCCGATCATCAGCGGGACGAGGCCGACCGCCGCCGCGAGCCCGGCCGGCGCCCAGTACAGCCCGACGAGCAGGCCGACGACGGCCGCCAGCTCCAACGCCCCGATGACCCGGGTGAGGCCGGCGGAGACGCCGAGGTGGTCCATCCGCTCGCGGGTCTTGCGCTCACCGAGGAGCTTCTGCACGCCCGTGGCCATGAACACGGCGGCCAGGATGATGCTGAGGGTGATGGTGGGAGTCCGCACGGAAACATCCTTAGTGGAGGGGGTGACGGGTCGCCGGTGACCCTGTCGGGCGGTCCGGCCCGGCGGGCCGGTCGGAGGCGGGCGGGCCTGCCGGGCTCAGCCGACCGTGGCGACGAGGGCGCGGGCGGCCAGCCGGTAGCCCAGCGGGCCGAGCCCGACGATGACCCCGCTGGCCAGCGGGGCGAGCACCGAGTCGTGCCGGAAGCTCTCCCGGGCCCACACGTTGGACAGGTGGACCTCCATCCACGGCCGGGGGTAGTTGGCGAGGGCGTCGCGCAGGCTCCAGCCCGCGATCATCAACGCCCCCGGGTTCACGATCGCGCCCACCGTGTCGTAGTGCTCCTGCACCGTGCGCACCAGCGCGCCCTCGCAGTCGTGCTGCACGGCCACCACGTTCCAGCCCCGCGCGGCGACCTCCTCGCCGACCGCCCGCTCGATGTCCGCGAGGGTGTCGGTGCCGTAGATCTCCGGCTGGCGTCGACCGAGGATGCCCAGGTTCGGGCCGTTCAGCAGGAGCACGTCGGACACAGCTCACCTCGCGTGGGGCGACCCGGCGGGGCCGGCGACAGATTCCCCGCAGTCTTACTACGCCACCCGCCGACCACGGGCCGGGCACCGCCGCCCGACCGGCGAACTAAGGGGTGGGTAGGGGCCCGCTAGGGGAAGTGAGCAGGCTGCCGGGTCGGTTAGCGTCCACCGCGAGCCGATGACGTTGCCAGCTGGAGACCGCTGCGTCCAGCCGCCGCGGGACGGCCGGGGAACCGCTGGTCCTCCTGGATTGGGAAGTGGGAAGTCATGAGTGGTCAGCCGTCGACGGTGCCGGAGTTCCCCGAGTGGCCGCAGTTCGGTGACGAGGAACGAGCCGGCCTGATCCGCGCCCTCGAACAGGGCCAGTGGTGGCGGATGGGCGGGAGCGAGGTCGACACCTTCGAGGCGGAGTTCGGGGCGTACCACGGAACCCCGCACGCCCTCGCCGTCACCAACGGCACCCACGCCCTCGAGGTGGCCCTCGAGGTGCTCGGCGTCGGGCCCGGCACCGAGGTCATCGTCCCGGCGTTCACCTTCATCTCGTCGTCGCTCGCGGCGCAGCGCCTCGGCGCGGTCGCCGTGCCGGTCGACGTCGACCTCGACACCTACTGCGTCGACCCGGCCGCCGTCGCCGCCGCCGTCACCGACCGCACCAAGGTGATCATGCCGGTGCACATGGCCGGGCAGTTCGCCGACATGGACGCGCTCGACAAGATCGCCGCCGACGCCGGGGTGGCGCTGCTCCAGGACGCTGCGCACGCCCACGGCGCGCAGTGGCAGGGCCGCCGGGTCGGCGAGCTCGGCTCGGTCGCCGCGTTCAGCTTCCAGAACGGCAAGCTGATGACCGCCGGCGAGGGCGGCGCGGTGCTCTTCCCCGACGAGGAGACCCGCGAGCGCGCCTTCCTCGTGCACAGCTGCGGCCGGCCGCGCACCGACCGCGACTACCTGCACCGCACCACCGGCTCCAACTACCGGATGGGCGAGTTCACCGCCGCCGTGCTGCGCGCGCAACTCGCCCGCCTCGCCGGCCAGATCGACGTACGCGAGCAGCGCTGGCCGCTGCTGGCCGGGCTGCTCGCCGAGATCCCCGGCGTCGTCCCGCAGACCATCGACCCGCGCACCGACCGCAACCCGCACTACATGGCCATGTTCCGCATCCCGGGGATCACCCCGGAGCGCCGCCGTGCCGTGGTCGACGCGCTCATCGCCCGGGGCGTGCCCGCGTTCGTGGCGTTCCGGGCCATCTACCGGTGCGAGGGGTTCTGGAAGGCCGGCGCCCCCGACGAGACCGTCGAGCAGATCGCCGCCCGCTGCCCCAACGTCGAGCAGATCCACTCCGACTGCGTCTGGCTGCACCACCGCACCCTGCTCGGCACCGAACAGCAGATGCACGACATCGCCGCCGTGCTGGCCGACGTCCTCGCCGGATGACCACCCCGCCGCCGGCCGTCTCCGGCGTCGCCGTGCCGCCCGGCGGCCCCGTCCGGGTCGCCGTGGTCGGCCTCGGCTGGGCCGGGCGGGAGATCTGGCTGCCCCGGCTCGCCGCGCACCCGGCGTTCGAGGTGACGGCCCTGGTCGATCCCCAGCCAGCCGTCCGGGGCGCCGCCCGCGACACCCACGCGGTGCCCTTCGCGTACGCCGACGTCGACGACCTGCCCGTCGGCGCGGCGGACCTGGTGGTGGTGGCCGTGCCCAACCACCTGCACGCCGCCGTCGCCGCCCGGCTGCTGCGCCGGGGCGTACCCGTGTTCCTGGAGAAGCCCGTCTGCCTCAGCTCCGCCGAGGCGACGCTGCTGGCCGACGCGGAGCGCGCCGGCGGGGCGGTGCTGCTCGCCGGCAGCGCCGCCCGGTGGCGCGCCGACGTGCGGGCCCTCGCCGACGCCGCCGCCGGACTCGGCCCGATCCGGCACGTCGACGTGGCGTGGGTACGCGCCCGGGGCGTGCCCGACGCGGGTGGCTGGTTCACCCGCCGCGACCTCTCCGGCGGCGGCGCGCTCGTCGACCTCGGCTGGCACCTGCTCGACACGGTGCTGCCGCTGCTCGGCCCGGCCACCCGGATCACCCACGCCGTCGGCAGCGTCTCCGCCGACTTCGTCAACGACGTCGCCGCGCACGCCGTCTGGCGCGACCCCGCCGGTGCCGTCGGCGCCGCGGGCGCGCCGCGGGGCGACGGTCCGGTCGGCGGGTCGCGGGGCGACGGTCCGGTCGGCGTGTCGCGGGGCGACGGTTCGGTCGGCGGGTCGCGGGGCGACGGTTCGGTCGGCGGGTCGCGGGGCGACGGTCCGGTCGGCAGTTCGCGGGGCGACGTCGAGGACACCGCCCGGGGGTTCCTGCTCACCGCCGACGGGGCGTCCGTCGCCGTGCACGCCTGCTGGGCGTCGCACGAGGCGCTGGACCGCACCACCATCACCGTGCACGGCGTCGCCGGCACGGCCACCCTGCGCTGCACGTTCGGGTTCAGCCCGAACCGGGAGCCGACGCCGGTGCTCACCCGCACCCGCGACGGCCGGACCGTCGCGCTGCCGCTGTCCACCGAGCCGATCGGCGCCGAGTACGACCGCCAGCTCGACGCCCTGCCCGGCCTGCTCGCCGCACCGGCCAGCCGGGGCGCGGCCGTCGCCGAGGCACACCGCACCATCGACATCATCGAACGGATCTACCGCACCGCCCGGCCCACCGAGCCGGAGCGGGAGCACGCGCTGGCGGGCCAACGCGACCGGTGAGAACCACCGGCGACCTCACTCGCTCCGGGGAGCAGCCATGACCCATCCACCGTCCACCGTCGACGTCACCCTCCCGCCGCCGCCCGCCCGGGGCCCGATCCGCGCGGTCGTGTTCGACCTCGACGGCGTCGTGGTCGACAGCTCGGCCGTCATGCGCGAGGCGTTCAGCATCGCGTACGCCGAGGTGGTGGGGGACGGGCCCGCGCCGTTCGAGGAGTACAACCGGCACATGGGCCGGTACTTCCCGGACATCATGCGGCTGATGGGGCTGCCGCTGGAGATGGAGGAGCCGTTCGTCCGGGAGAGCTATCGGATGGCGCACCTGGTGCCGCTGTTCCCCGGCGTACGCGAGACTTTGGAGGAGCTGCACGGCCGGGGCGTTCGGATGGCCATCGCCACCGGCAAGAGCGGCCCCCGGGCCCGCTCGCTGCTCGACACGCTCGGCGTGCTCGGCCTCTTCGACCGGGTGCTCGGCTCCGACGAGGTGGCCCGGCCGAAGCCGGCCCCGGACATCGTCGTCGCCGCCCTCGGCCACCTCGACGTGCCGCCGGAGCAGGCCATGATGGTCGGCGACGCGGTGATCGACCTGCTCAGCGGCCGGGACGCCGGCGTCACCACGGTCGCCACCACCTGGCACGGCGGCGACGTCGCCGCCCTGCTCGCCGCCGGCCCGGACGTGGTCGCCCACGCGCCGACGGACCTGCTGGCGTACTGCCCGTCGGCCCTGGTCCCCTGACCTGCGCGTTCCGTCCGCCGGCCCGTCTCGCCCGCCGGCCCGTCTCGCCCGCCGGCCCGTCTCGGGCCGGGCGCGGCGGTGCGCCCCGCCATGTCGGCGACATCGCGGGGTCCGGGTCGGCTCGATACCGCCATGTCGCCGACGTGGCGCGGCGACCCCCGACCCCGGCCCCGACCCCGCCGGCCCGGGACCCCGCCGGCCCGGGACCCCGCCGGCGCGGCGGGCTGACCGGCCCGGTGGCCGGTCAGGGGAGCCGGTAGACGGACACGTGGCTGCGCGACTCGGCGGTGAACTCGCCGCCGACCCAGTCCGCGTGCCGCGACTCCAGCGCGAAGCCGGCCAACTGCGCCATCAGGTCGAGCTCCGCTGGCCAGACGTAGCGGTGCGGGGTGCGGAACAGGCGCGCCTCGGTGCCCTCGCCGAACCTGAAGTGGTGCGACACGACGCGCTGGCGCAGCACGTCATAGGTGTCCAGGCCGAGGTAGCCGGGCTCGCAGTGCCAGACCGTGGCCTGCCGGCCCGGCGGGAGCTGGCGCAGCTCCGGCACCCACAGTTCGATCACGAACCGGCCCCCCGGGTCGAGGTGGCGGGCCGCGTTGCGGAAACAGGCGACCTGCTCGGCCTGGGTGAGCAGGTTGGCGATCGTGTTGAAGACGAGGTAGACGAGGGAGTACGCCCCCGGCGCGACGGCGGTGGCCATGTCCCCCACGACCACGGGCAGCGTGGCCTCGTCCACCTTGGTCCGCAGCCTGTCGAGCATGGCGGTGGACAGCTCGATGCCGGCGATGGGCACCCCGCGTTCGGCGAGCGGCACGGCCACCCGGCCGGTGCCGACGGCGAACTCGAGCGCCGCCCCGTCGCCCGCGAGCGTGGCGAGCCGGTCGACGGTCGGCCCCAGCACCTCGGGGGCGAACATGCCGACCCCCGGCGTGTCGTAGTGCTCGGCGGCGTCGGCGTCCCAGATGTCCTCTTGTCGCATGAGCCGACGGTCGTCCCCGGGGCGCGCGCTGTCCACCGGATTACGGCTTGTTAGGAGGGGGCCCCTGTACAACAGAAAGCGTTAACAAGGTGCCCTTCCTTTCACCAAGGCGGCGTGGACGGCCTCCCGGGGGACGTCCGCGACCAGCTCCGGGCCCCCGGGGCCGTCGAGGACGAAGGAGAGCCCGCTGGTCGCCTTCTTGTCGCGCCGCATGAGCGCGACCAGCTCGTCGTGGTCCACCCCGGCGGGCAGCTCTGTGTCCAGGCCGTAGCCGGCGACCACCTCGTGGTGCTCGGCGACCCGGTCGGGGCCGATCCGGCCGAGGACGCCGGCGAGCCGGCCCGCGAAGACCGTGCCGACGCCGACGGCCTCGCCGTGGCGCAGCCGGAAGCCGGTGGCGACCTCCAGGGCGTGTCCCAGCGTGTGGCCGTAGTTGAGGATGTGCCGCAGCCCGCCGTCGCGCTCGTCGGCGGCGACGACCCGCGCCTTGAGCGCCACGCAGGCGGCGATCTGCTCGGCGACCGGCCGGCCGCGCAGGTCGCCCGCGCCGATGAAGTGGGCGCGGGCGATCTCCCCGTAGCCGTTGCGCCGTTCCCGCTCCGGCAGGGTCGTCAGGTGTTCGGTGTCGCAGAGCACCGCGCGGGGCTGCCAGTAGACGCCGACGAGGTTCTTGCCCTCCGGCAGGTTCACCGCCGTCTTCCCGCCGACGCTGGCGTCGACCTGGGCCAGCAGCGACGTCGGCAGGTGGATGACGGCGATCCCCCGGTGGTAGAGGCCGGCGGCCAGCCCCACCACGTCGGTGGTGGTGCCGCCGCCGCAGGAGACCACCGCGTCGGCGCGGGTCAGCCCGAACTCGGCGAACGCCCGGCACAGGTGCTCCACCGTGGCGAGGGTCTTGTCGTGCTCGCCGTCGCGGGCCGGCACCACCCGGTGCGGCACGCCCGGGTCGGGCGTCCATTCCGGCGGCCGGGCCGACACCACGACGACCCGCCGCGCGCCGATCCGCGCCACCTCCGCCGGCAGGCGGTGGCGCACGCCCGGCCCGATCAGCACCGGGTACGCGCGCTCGCCGAGCGCCACCTCGATCCGTGCGGGATGCTCCGTCGTCATGTGGCTGTCTTCTCCTCTGCACCGGTGGGGCGGCGGACCAGCGTCAGCCGCAGCGCCAGCGCGGCCAGCGCGTCGACGTCCGGGGCGATGCCCCACCGGTCGTGGCTGAGCTGGGCGTGGTGGGCCAACAGGAAGCCGCGCGGCGCGCCGGGGTGGTCCCGCCCGGCCACGTCGGCGACCCGGTCAAGGTAGCGCCGCCACGCGGCCCCGGCCGCCCCGCCCGGCGGCAGGTCGCCCGCCGTCAGGACGATCTTGTCCGCCCCGGCGGCGGCCTGCGCGGCCAGTTCCCGCCGGTGCGCCCCGGTGAGCGCCGTCGCACGGTCCTGCCAGTGCAGGAAGAGGAACGCCGGCCGGTCGGCCGCCGGCAGCAGCCCGGCCAGGTGCCGCAGGTGCGCGACGGCCAGCGGCAGCTCCGCGCCGGGCAGCCACGGCCCGTCCCCGGCGAGCAGGGCCAGCGCCAGGTCGCTGGCGGCCTGCGCGAGGGGCCCGCCCCGGGCGGCGTCGCGGACCACGTGCGGCTCGTCGACCAGGGAACACCCCTGGTCGTACGCGCGCAGCCCGGCCCGGACCGCGTCGAGCCCCGCCGCCGACGCGCGGAAGCCGAGGCGCAGCCGCTGCCCGGCGGCCGGGGCGACGGGGACGCCGGTGGGGCCGAGCCGGTCGTAGAACCAGCCGGACCCCGGGTCGGCGCGGCGGACGGCGGCGACCAGCCCGGCGACGACGGTGCCGACCAGCTCGGCCGCCCCGGCGTCCGGGCAGCCGCCGGCCGGCACGGGCAGGCGGGCGAACAACCACGAGCGTTCCAACGACGACACCTCGACTGACGGAAGGTGGGGCATGGGCACGACGGTCTGCGCGGGCCCGCCCATCATCGCCCCCGCCGCAGGTCGCGCCGGTCGATCGGCGGCCGGAACTGGGGACGGGTTAGGGGTGCGACAGGGGTAGGTCGCCGCCACGGCCCTCGGAAGACTTGTGCCGTTACGGCGAGCGAGGTCTACGCCGCGGATGGGGAGTCTCGCCGAGCGGACGGATGGTGACATGCTTCGGAGCGACCTGGTCCAGCCGTTGCCCGGTCTGCTGAGGGCGCACGCGGAGGATTTCGGGGACCGGGTCGCGTTCCGCGACGACCGCCGCGCGGTCCGGTACGCCGAGCTGGCGGCGCGTACCGCCCGGCTAGCCGGGCACCTGGCGGCGGCGGGGGTGGGCCGGGGCGAGCGGGTCGCGTTCTGCCTGGGCAACCGGGTGGAGACGGTCGAGACCTGGCTGGCGGTCACCCGGGCCGCCGCGGTCGGCGTGCCGCTGAACCCGCGCTGCACCGACGCGGAGCTGGCGCACCTGCTGGACGACTCCGGCGCGGTGCTGGTCGTCACCGACCCGGAACACCTCGACCAGCTGCTGCGGCTGCGCGCCGACCGCCCCGCCCTGCGCCTCTGGGTCACCGGCGACGGCGTGCCTGGTGACGGCATTGCCGGCGACGGCGTGCCCGGTGACGGCGTGGCCGCCTGGGGCGAGCTGGTCGACACCGACCCGGGCGTGCCGGCCCGGGACGACCTGGGCCTCGACGAGGTCGCCTGGATGCTCTACACCTCGGGCACGACGGGCCGGCCCAAGGGCGTGCTCTCCACGCAGCGCACCTGCCTGTGGTCGGTCGCGTCCTGCTACGTGCCGATCCCCGGCCTCACCGGCGACGACCGCGTCGTGTGGCCGCTGCCGCTGTTCCACAGCCTGTCCCACATCGGCTGCGTGCTCAGCGTCACCGCGGTCGGCGCGAGCGCCCGGCTCGTCGACGGCTTCTCCGCCGACGACGTGCTGGCCGCCGTCGCCGAGGACTCCGCGACGGTGCTGGCCGGGGTGCCCGCCATGTACCACCACCTGGTCACCGCCGCCCGCAGTACCGGCTTCCGCGCCCCCGACCTGCGGGTGTGCCTGGTCGGCGGGGCGATCACCACGGGGGCGCTGCGTCGGGCGTTCGAGGAGGTCTTCGACGCGCCGCTGCTCGACGCGTACGGCAGCACCGAGACCTGCGGGTCGATCGCGATCACCCGGCCGGACCGGCCCCGGGTCGAGGGCTCCTGCGGGCAGCCCGTGCCCGGCGTCGAGGTGCGTCTGGTCAGCCCGCAGACCGGGGTGGACGTCCCGGTCGGCGGCGAGGGCGAGGTGTGGGTACGCGGCCCGAGCGTGATGCTCGGCTACCACGGCCTGCCGGAGGTGACCGCCGCCGCGCTGCGCGACGGCTGGTACCGCACCGGGGACCTGGCCCGCCGCGACGCCGACGGCAACCTCTTCGTCACCGGCCGGCATCAGGAGCTGATCATCCGGGGCGGGGAGAAGATCCACCCGGCCGAGGTGGAGGACGCGCTGCGGTCGGTGCCCGGCGTCGCCGACGTGGCGGTCACCGGCCGGCCGCACGAGGTGCTCGGCGAGGTGCCGGTGGCGTTCGTCGTCCCCGGCCCCGACGGGTTCGACCCCGCCGCCGCGTACGCGGCCTGCCGGGAGCGGCTGTCCTACTACAAGGTCCCCGACGCGCTGTACGAGATCGACCAGGTGCCCCGCACCGCGTCCGGCAAGGTCACCCGCCGGCTGCTGGCCCGGCCGGCCCGGCTGCGCGCCGTCAACGGGGGACACCACGAGGCGCTGAGCCGGATCACCTGGCAACCGCTGGACCTGGCCGCCGCCGCAGCGGAGACCAGCGCCGACCCCGCCGCCGCCGACTCCGCCCATGGGCCGCGCCGCTGGGCGGTCGTCGGGCCGGGCGGCGCGGCCCTCGTCGAGGCGCTGGCCGTGGCCTCGGCGGGCGACGTGTTCCGGGCGTACCCCGATCTCGCCGCCCTCGACGACGACCCGGACGCGCCCGACGTGGCGCTGCTGCCGGCCGGCGTCGCCGACCCGCCGGACCTCGCCGGGCGGCTGGGCGACCTGCTCGCCGACGCCCGGTACGCCGGCACCCGGCTGGCGCTGCTGACCACCGGCGCCGTCGACGCGTCCACTCCCGACCGGCCCGACGACCCCGACCTGGTGCCGGCGGCCGTGGCGGCGTGGGCGTGGGGGCGCTGCCTGGGTGCCGCGTACCCGGACCGGGTCGTGCTTGTCGACCGGGACGCCGACGACCTGTCGCTGGCCCTGGTGCCGGCGGCCGTGGCCGCCGGTGTCGCGCAGGTCGCGCTGCGCGCCGGCACGGCCCGGCACCCGGCTCTCGGCCCGGCCCCCGCCCGCGCGCCCCGCCTGCCGGCGACGGTGGCCGACCCGGCCGCCCCGGCGGTGGTGACCGGGGTCGACGGGCCGACCGGTGCGGCGCTGGCCCGGCACCTGGTCGCCGCGCACGGCGCCCGCCGGCTGCGGCTGGCGCCCGCCGGCCCGCCCGGCGACGCCGCCCTGCGGCGACTCGTCGCGGACCTGACCGCCGCGGGCGCGACGGTGACCCCGCTGGACGCCGACGCCGACGCCGGTTCCGCGCCCGCCGACACCGCTTTCGCCGCGCCCGCCGACACCCACGCCGGGTCCGGGCCCACCGACGCCGCGCCCGCCGACGGGCCGGTCGGTGCGGTCCTGCTCTGCCCCTCCGCCGCCGACCTCGCCGACGACGCCGCCGTCGCCGCGCTGCTGGCCTCCGCCGAGGCGCTCGACGCCCGGACCCGGCACGCCGCCGCCACGGCGTTCACCGTCGCCGTCCCGGCGGCCCTGCTGCTCGGCGCGCCCGGTCGGGAGCGGGCGGCGGCGGCCGTCGCGGCCCTGCACGCCCTCGTCGCCCGCCGCCGCGCGGCGGGCCTGCCCGCCCGGCTGATCGGCACGACCGACCCGGCCCTGTCCGCGCCGCCGGCCGACCTGGCCGGATCCGCGCCGTCGGCCGACCTCGCCGGATCCGCGCAGCCTGCGGGTCCCGCCGCGTCGCCGCACGCGGGCGACGCCGCCGCCCCGGCGGGCGGGACCGCCGCCGACCTGGCCGCCTTCGACGTCGCCCACGACGGCGACGACCCCGTGCTGCTCGCCGTGCCGGCCGACGCGCCCCACCCGGCCTGGCGGCCCCCCGCCCGCGCGGCCGGCGAGGCCGGCGACGCGGCCGACGCCGCCGAGCTGCGCCGCCGGCTCGCCGGCCTGACCACCGCCGAGGGCGACCGGCTCCTGCTCGACCTGGTCCGCGCCGCCACCGCCGACGTCGCCGGCCTGCCCGGTCCGGCCGCCGTCCGCCCCGGTCGCGCGTTCAAGGAACTGGGCTTCACCTCCGTCGGCGCGGTCGCCCTGCGCGACCGGCTGGCCCGGGCCACCGGGGTACGGCTGTCCGCCACGGCCGCGTTCGACCACCCGAGCCCCGACGCCCTCGCCCGGCACGTCGCCGCCCGGCTGCGCGGCGGCCCGGGAGCCCCCGTCGCCCCGGCCGGGCCGGCCACCGCGCCCGACGCCGACGATCCCGTGGTCATCGTCGCGATGGCCTGCCGCCTGCCCGGCGGGGTGGGTTCCCCGCAGGAGCTGTGGGACCTGGTCGCCGAGGGCCGGGAGGGGCTCACCGGGTTCCCCACCGACCGGGGCTGGGACCTGGCGCACCTGTTCTCCGACGACCCCGATGCCCCCGGCACCTCGTACGTGCGCGTCGGCGGGTTCCTGCCCGACGCGGCGGACTTCGACGCCACCCTGTTCTCGATCAGCCCCCGCGAGGCGCTGGCCATGGACCCGCAGCAGCGGCTGCTGCTGGAGACCTCCTGGGAGCTGTTCGAGCGCGCCGGCATCGACCCCACCTCGCTGCGGGGCAGCGCCACCGGCGTCTTCACCGGCGTCATGCACCACGACTACGCCGCCAACCTGCGCCAGGCCCCGCCCGGCACCGAGGGCTACCTGGGCGTCGGCACCGCCGGCAGCGTCGTCTCCGGGCGGGTCGCGTACGCGCTGGGGCTGGAGGGGCCGGCGGTCACCGTGGACACCGCCTGCTCGTCGTCGCTGGTGGCGCTGCACCTGGCCGCCCAGGCGCTGCGCGCCGGGGACTGCGACCTCGCGGTCGCCGGCGGCGTGGCGGTGATGGGCACCCCGCAGGCGTTCGTCGAGTTCAGCCGGCAGCGCGGGCTCGCCCCCGACGGCCGGTGCAAGGCGTTCGCCGACGCCGCCGACGGCACGGGCTGGTCCGAGGGCGTCGCCGTGCTGCTGCTGGAGCGCCGCTCCGCCGCCCGCCGCAACGGCCACCCGGTGCTCGCCGTGCTGCGCGGCAGCGCCGTCAACTCCGACGGGGCATCCAACGGGCTGACCGCCCCCAACGGCCCCGCCCAGGAACGGGTCATCCGCCGCGCCCTCGCCAACGCCGGGCTCACCGGAGCCGACGTGGACGCCGTCGAGGCGCACGGCACCGGCACCCGGCTCGGCGACCCGATCGAGGCGCAGGCGCTGCTGGCCACGTACGGGGCGGGGCGCGGCGACGCCGAGCCGCTGCGGCTGGGCTCGCTGAAGTCGAACCTCGGCCACACCCAGGCCGCCGCCGGGGCCGCCGGGGTGATCAAGATGGTGCTCGCCATGCGGCACGGCACGCTGCCGGCGACCCTGCACGTGGACGCCCCGACGTCCGAGGTGGACTGGGCCGGCGGCGCGGTGGAGCTGCTCACCGAGGCGCGCCCGTGGCCGGCGGTGGACCGGCCGAGGCGGGCCGGCATCTCGTCGTTCGGCATCAGCGGCACCAACGCCCACGTGATCATCGAGGCGCCCCCCGCCGACGACGACGAGGAGACCGCCGCCGCCCCCGGGCCCCGCAGCGGCACCGGCGACGTCGACCCGGGCACCGCCGGCCGCCGGCCGCCGGTGCCGTGGCCGCTGTCCGCCGCCACCGGCGAGGCGCTGCGCGACCAGGCGGCCCGCCTGCTCGCCTGGCTCGACGGCCCCGGCGCGGACGCCGACCCCGCCGACGTCGGACACGCCCTGGCCACCACCCGCGCCGCCCTGGAACACCGGGCCGTGGTGCTGGCCGGCGACCCGGCGGCCGCCCGCGCCGGGCTGACCGCGCTGACCCGGGGCGAGGCGGAACCCGACCCGGCGGCCGTGCTGACCGGCCGCGTCGTCGACGGCCGGCTCGGCCTGCTCTTCGGCGGGCAGGGCGGCCAGCGCCCCCGGATGGGCCGCGGGCTGCGGGCCGCGTACCCGGTCTTCGCGGAGGCGTTCGACGCCGCCTGCGCCGAGCTGGACCGCTGCCTCGCCGGGCACGCCCCGCACCCCGTCGCCGACGTGGTCGCCGCCGCCGACGGCAGCGCACTCGCCGCCCGGCTCGACGACACCCTCTACACCCAGCCGGCCCTGTTCGCCTTCGAGGTGGCCCTCCACCGGCTGCTGGAGTCCTGGGGCGTCCGCCCCGACGCGCTGCTCGGCCACTCCGTCGGCGAGCTGGCCGCCGCGCACGTCGCCGGGGTGTTCTCCCTCGCCGACGCGGCGGCGCTGGTGGCCGCCCGCGCCCGGCTGATGCAGCAGCTCCCCGACGGCGGCGCGATGGTCGCCGTGGAGGCCGACGAGGCGGAGGTGGCCGCCCACCTCACCGACCGGGTGGGCCTCGCCGCCGTCAACGGGCCGCGCAGCGTCGTCCTCTCCGGCGACACCGACGCGGTGCTGGCCGCCGCCGCGACCCTGCGCGCCGCCGGCCGGCGCACCAGCCGGCTGCGGGTGTCGCACGCGTTCCACTCGCCGCGCATGGAGCCGATGCTCGACGCGTTCCGCGCCGTGGCCGCCGGCCTCACCTACCGCACCCCGCACCTGCCCGTGGTGTCCAACCTGACCGGTCGGCCGGTCGACCCGGCCCGGCTCTGCTCGCCGGAGCACTGGGTGGACCACGTGCGCGGCACCGTCCGCTTCCTCGACGGGATGCGCGCCCTGCGCGGGCTGGGGGTCACCACGTTCCTGGAGGTCGGCCCCGGCGGGGTGCTCACCGCGATGGCCCAGGACTGCCTCGCCGACGACACCGCCGACGAGCTGGCCTTCGTGCCCGCCGTGCGGACCGTCGACGGCGAACCGGACGCGCTGGTCGCCGCCGTCGCCCGGCTGCACGTGCGCGGCGTCGCCGTGGACCCCGCCGCCGTCGCCGGCCCCGGGCCGCGCCGCCGGGTCGACCTGCCCACCTACGCGTTCCAGCGCCGGCACTACTGGCTGCCGTACTCGGCGGTGGCCGGCGGGCCGGCCGACGTGGGGCTGGCTGACGCCGGGCACCCGCTGCTCGGCGCGGTGCTGCCCGTCGCCGGCACCGGGCAGGTCGTCTGCACCGGGCGGGTCGCCGTCGCCACCCACCCGTGGCTGGTCGCGCCCGACGCCGACGGGCCGGCGCTGCTGCCCGCCACCGCCCTGCTGGACGTGTTCGCCCATCTCGGCATGCTGCTCGACCTGCCCACCGTGGAGCGGCTGCGCGTCCCCGCGCCGGTGCCGCTGCCCGCCGGCCTCTCCGTCGACGTGCAGGTCACCGTCGACGCGCCCGACGAGCACCCGCGCCGGGTGGCCCGCTGCCACGTGCGCGCCGCCGACGGCCAGCCGTGGCGGGAGGTCGCCGAGGCCGTCCTCGCCCCCGCCGACCACCAGCCCGCAGCCGCCGCGCCGGCGGTGTGGCCGCCCACCGGGGCCCGGCCCGTCGACCTGGACACCCCGCAGCGGCGGGCGCTCGCCGGCGCGCTGGCCCGGGCCGCGTGGGTCGCGGGGGACCGGCTCTGCGTCGACGTACGCCTGCCGGAGGACGCCCGGGACGCCGACGCCGAGCGGTACGCGGTGCACCCGCTGGTGCTGGACGCGGCCCTGCGCCTGCTCCCGCTCGCCGGTTTCGCCCCCGCTGCCGGGGCCGTGGCCCGGCCGACGGCGACCGACTGGGCGGGGGTGCGGGTGCACGCCACCGGCGCGCACGCCCTGCGGGTCGTGCTCGCCCCCGCCGGGGCGGACGCGGTCACCCTGTCCGCCGTCGACGACGCCGGCGCACCCGTGCTCGACGCGGAGCGGGTGGTGCTGCGCGCCGTGGCCGCCCCGGCCCCCGACGGCCCGGCCCCCGCCGCCGCGCCCGCCGGCCTGTACGCCGTGGACTGGCTGCCCGCCGCCGCCCCGGCGACCCCGGTGCCGGCCTGGGCGCTCGCCGACGGCGCGCCGCCGGCCGGCCCGCTGCCGCCGGTGCTGGTGCTGCGGGTCGGCGACGGCGACCCGGCCGCCCCGGTGCCCGACCGGGCGCACGCCGCCGGCCTGGACACCCTCGGCGTGCTCCAGCGCTGGCTGGCCGACCCCCGCGCCGAGGGCACCCGGCTCGCCGTCGTCGTCCGCGACGGCGACCCCGCGCACGCGACCGTCGCCGGGCTGGTCCGCGTCGCCCAGGCCGAGCACCCCGACCGGTTCCTGCTGCTGCGCCTCGACGCGGCCGACGACGCGGGGATCCGCACGGCCCTGGCCGTCGGCCCCGACGAGCCGGAGGTCGCCGTCCGCGACGGCCGGGCCCTGCTGCCCCGGCTGCGCCCCGTCGAGCCCCCGACCGCCGGCCCGCCGCCCCCGGCCCCGACCGGCGGCGCGCCCGCGCCCGCGCCCGCCGCCGCACCGGCACCGACCGCCTCCGACCCGCTGCCGGCGGCCGGCTTGACCGCTCCCGGTTCGCTGCCGGCGGGCCCGCCCGCCGCCGGGCCGCTGCCCGCGCTGGCCGGCGGGACCGTCCTCGTCACCGGCGGCACCGGCGGGATCGGCCGGCACGTCGCCACCCACCTCGCCACCGTCCACGGCGTCGCCGAGCTGGTGCTGGTCAGCCGGACCGGCCGGCCCGCCGACTGGATGGACGCGCTCACCGCCGCCGGGACGACCGTGCGGGTCGTCGCCGCCGACGTCGCCGACCGGGCCGCCCTCGCCGCGGTGCTCGCCCCGCTCGCCGGCCGGCTCACCGCCGTCGTGCACGCCGCCGGGGCCACCGACGACGCCCTGATCACCGGCCTCGACGCCGCCCGCTGGGAGCGGGCCCTGCGGTCCAAGGTGCACGGCGCGTGGCACCTGCACGAGCTGACCGCCGGCCTCGACCTGGCCGCGTTCGTGCTGTTCTCCTCCGCGTCGGCCGTGTTCGGCAGCCCCGGGCAGGGCAACTACGCCGCCGGCAACGCGTTCCTCGACGCCCTCGCCGCGCACCGTCGCGCCCACGGCCTGCCCGCCACCGCCCTCGCCTGGGGCCTGTGGGCCACGCCGGAGGGGATGGCCGGCGCGCTCACCGCCGCCGACCTGGCCCGCCTCGCCCGGGGCGGCACCCGCCCCCTGGACACCGCCGCCGGCCTGGCCCTGTTCGACGCCGCCCTGCGCGCCGACCGGCCCGCGCTGGTGCCGATCGGCCTGGACCTGGCCGCCGTCCGCGCCGCCGGGGAGGTGCCCGCCCTGCTGCGCGCCCTGCTGCCCCCGCCGCCGCGCCGGGCCGTCAACGCCGACCCCGCGCCCGCGTCCGCCGCCGGGTTCGCCGACCGGCTCGCCGGCCGCACCGAACCCGAACGGGCCGCCGCGCTGCTCGACCTGGTGCGCGCCCGGTGCGCCACCGTCGTCGGACACACCGGCGGCGAGCAGATCGAGCCGCGCCGCCCGTTCAAGGACCTCGGCTTCGACTCGCTGATGGCCGTGGAGCTGAGCAACCGGCTCTCCGCCGCCACCGGCGTCCGGCTCGCCCCGCACGCCGTGTTCAACCACCCCACCCCGGAGCTGCTCGCCGCGCACCTGCACGCCCGGCTGCTCGGCACCACCGCCACCGAGGTCGCCGACGCCACCACCGTCGCCGCCGACGAACCCGTCGCCGTCGTCGCCATGGCCTGCCGGTTCCCCGGCGGCATCGGCTCACCCGAACAACTGTGGCGGCTGCTCGACGACGGCGGCGACGTCATCGGCGACCTGCCCACCGACCGGGGCTGGCCCGACCTGTACGACCCGGTCCCCGGCACCCCCGGCCGCACCTACGTGCGCTCCGGCGGGTTCCTCGCCGGCATCGCCGACTTCGACGCCGCGTTCTTCGGCATCAGCCCCCGCGAGGCCCTGGCCATGGACCCGCAGCACCGGCTGCTGCTGGAGACCTCCTGGGAGGCCCTGGAACGCGCCGGCATCGACCCCGGGACCCTGCGCGGCAGCCGCACCGGCGTGTTCGCCGGCACCCACGGCCAGGACTACACCGACCAGATCGCCCCCGGCGTCGCCTCCGACGACGGGGAGACCACCGCCGACGAGGGGCACCTGCTCACCGGCACCGCCGCCAGCGTCCTGTCCGGGCGGGTCGCGTACGCCCTCGGGCTGGAGGGGCCCGCCGTCACCGTCGACACCGCCTGCTCGGCGTCGCTGGTCGCGCTGCACCTGGCCGCGCAGGCGCTGCGCGCCGGCGACTGCGACCTGGCCCTCGCCGGCGGCGTGTCGGTGCTGTCCAGCCCCGCCGGGCTCACCGGGTTCAGCCGCCAGCGCGGCCTCGCCGCCGACGGCCGGTGCAAGGCGTTCGCCGAGGACGCCGACGGGTTCGGCATGTCCGAGGGCGTCGGCGTGCTCGTCGTCGAACGCCTCTCCGACGCCCGCCGCCGCGGCCACCCCGTGCTCGCGCTGATCCGGGGCACCGCCGTCAACTCCGACGGGGCGTCCAACGGGCTGACCGCCCCCAACGGGCCCGCCCAGGAGCGGGTCATCCGGGCCGCGCTGGCCGCCGCAGGCCTCACCCCCGCCGACGTGGACGCCGTCGAGGCGCACGGCACCGGCACCCCGCTGGGCGACCCGATCGAGGCCGAGGCGATCCTCGCCACCTACGGCCAGCGTCCCGCCGACGCCCCGCCGCTGCTGCTCGGCTCCGTCAAGTCCAACCTCGGGCACACCCAGGCCGCCGCCGGCGTCGCCGGGGTGCTGAAGATGGTCCTCGCCATGCGGCACGGCGTCCTGCCCCGCACTCTGCACGCCCAGCGGCGCACCACCCGCGTCGACTGGGCCGCCGGCTCCGTGGAGCTGCTCACCGAGGCCCGCCCGTGGCCGCGCGCCGACCGGCCCGCCCGCGCCGGGATCTCCTCCTTCGGGATCAGCGGCACCAACGCCCACGTCGTCGTCGAGGCCGTCCCCGCCGACCCGGAACCCGCCGACCCGCCCGCCGAGCCCGAGCCCGTCGCCGGACCGCCCGCCGACCCCGCCGCCCTGCCGTGGCTGCTCTCCGCGCGCAGCGCCGACGCGCTGGCCGGGCAGGCCCGCCGGCTGCGCGACCACCTCGCCGACCACCCCGACCAGCCGCACCGCGACGTGGCCTGGTCGCTGGCGACCACCCGGGCCGCGTTCGACTCCCGGGCCGTGGTCGTCGCCGCCGAACCCGACCGGGTCGCCGCCGCCCTCGACGCGCTCGCCGCCGGCCGCCCCCACCCCGACCTGGTACGCGGCGACACCACCGCCGCCGGCAAGGTCGTGTTCGTCTTCCCCGGCCAGGGCTCCCAGTGGCCCGGCATGGGCCTCGACCTGCTCGACCAGGCACCCGTGTTCGCCGAGCGGATGGCCGCCTGCGACGCGGCCCTGCGCCCCCACCTGGGCTACTCGGTGCTCGACGTGCTGCGCCAGGCCCCCGGCGCGCCCAGCCTCGACCGGGTCGACGTGGTGCAGCCGGCCCTGTTCGCGACGATGGTGTCGCTGGCCGAGCTGTGGCGCTCCCACGGCGTGCGGCCCGCCGCCGTCGTCGGCCACTCGCAGGGCGAGATCGCCGCCGCCTGCGTCGCCGGGGTGCTCTCCCTGCCCGACGCGGCGCAGGTGGTGGCGCTGCGCAGCCGCGCGATCCGGGCCCTGGCCGGGCACGGGGCGATGGCGTCCGTGGCGCTGCCCGCCGACGTGGTCCGCGAGCGCATCGCCCGCCACGGCGACGCCGTCGCCGTCGCCGCCGTCAACGGGCCCGCCGCCGTCGTCGTCTCCGGCGCGGAGGCCGCCGTCGAGGAGGTGCTCGCCGAGCTGGCCGCCGACGGGGCCCGGGTGCGCCGCATCGCCGTCGACTACGCCTCCCACTCCGCCCAGGTGGAACGGATCCGCGCCGACCTGGCCGGGGCGCTGGCCGGCATCACCCCCGGCCCGGCCGCCGTGCCGCTGTTCTCCACCACCGACCTGCGCTGGCTCGACGGGCCGGAGATGGGCCCCGACTACTGGTACCGCAACCTGCGCCAGCCCGTCGAGCTGCACCGGGCCGTGGTGGAGCTGGCCGCGCTCGGCCACGACACGTACGTCGAGTGCAGCCCGCACCCGGTGCTCACCGTCGGCATCGCCGAGACCCTCGCCGAGCACGACGCCCCGCACGTCGTCGTCGGCTCCGTGCAGCGCGACCAGGGCGACCGGGCCCGGTTCCTGCTCTCCGCCGCCCAGCTGCACGTACGCGGCGTCGCCGTCGACTGGCGGCCCGCCCTGGCCGGGGGCCGGCGCGTCGACCTGCCCACCTACGCGTTCGACCACCGCCGCTACTGGCCCCGGCCCGCCACCGGCCCCGGCGACGTCGGCGCGGCCGGCCTCGACGCCGCCGGGCACCCGCTGCTCGGCGCGTCCGTGGCGCTGGCCGAGGCGCGCGGGCACCTGTTCACCGGCCGGATCGCCGCCGGCGCGCCGGCGTGGCTGGCCGACCACCGGGTCGGCGAGACGGTGCTGGTGCCCGGCACCGGCCTGGTCGAGCTGTGCCTGCGGGCCGGCGACGAGGTCGGCTGCCCCGTCCTCGACGAGCTGGTCATCGAGGCCCCGCTCGCGCTCCCCGCCGCCGCGCCGGCCCCGGGAACCGGCCCGGCCGACGCCGCCGGCACCCCGGGCCCCGGGCACGCCGCCACCCAGGTGCAGCTCACCGTCGGCGCGCCCGACGACACCGGCCGCCGCCCCGTCGCCGTGCACTCCCGCCCCGCCGACGCCCCGCCCGGCACCCCGTGGACGCGGCACGCCAGCGCGACCCTCTCCGCCGCCCCGCCCACCCCGCCCACCGGCCTCACCGCCTGGCCGCCGCCGCACGCCCGCCCCGCCGACCTCACCGGCTTCTACGCCGGGCTCGCCGCCGACGGCTACGCGTACGGGCCGGCGTTCCAGGGGCTGCGCGCCGTGTGGACCGGCGACGACGAGGTGTACGCCGAGGTGGAGCTGCCCGCCGGGCAACGTGCCGACGCCGACCGGTACCACCTGCACCCGGCCCTGCTCGACGCCGCCCTGCACGCCGCGCACTTCGGCGGCATCGGCGACGCCGGCCCCGACCGGCTGCTGCTGCCGTTCGCCTGGAACGGCGTCGCCCTGCACGCCGCCGGGGCGTCCGCGCTGCGGGTCCGGCTCACCCGGGTCGCCCCGCACGCGATCGCGCTGACCGTCGCCGACGTCACCGGCGCGCCCGTGGCCGAGGTGGCGTCGCTGGCGATGCGCCCCATCTCCCGCGCCGAACTCGGCACCCGCGACGCCGCCGTCGACGACGCGCTGTTCCGCCTCGCCTGGCAGCCCCTGGCCGCGCCGGAGACCCCCGCCCCGGCCCGCGTCGTCGCGCTCGGCCGGGCCGTCGGAGCGTTCCCGCACCACGCCGACCCGGCGGCGCTCGCCCGCGCCGTCGACGGCGGCGCGGCCCCGCCCGACGCCGTCCTCGCCCCGCTGGGCTGGGCCGACGCCCCCGCGACCGGCGCGTCCGACGCTTTCGCGGGGGAGCCCGACCGGGCGCGGGCCGTCGCCGCCGAGGCGCTCGCCCTCGTCCAGGCGTGGCTGGCCGAACCCCGCTGGGCGGCCACCCCGCTGGTGCTGCTCACCCGGGGCGCGGTCGGCGTGCACAGCCCCGCCGAGGTCGACGACCCCGACGCCGCCACCGCCTGGGGGCTCGTCCGCACCGCCCAGTCCGAACACCCCGACCGGTTCGTCCTGCTCGACGCCGACGCCCCGCCCACCGACGCCGAGCTGACCGCCGTCCTCGCCGCCGCGGAACCCCAGGTGGCGCTGCGCGCCGGCACCCCGTACGCCCCCCGGCTGGCCCGCCGCATCGAGGCCGCGACGCTCACCCCGCCGGCCGGCGCGACCGCCTGGCGGCTCGACACCACGGCGCGCGGCAGCCTGGAGAACCTCACCCTCGCGCCCACCGACGCCGCCGACGCACCCCTCGGCCCCCTCGACGTGCGGGTGCGGGTCCGCGCCGCCGGCCTCAACTTCCGCGACGTGCTCAACGCGCTCGGCCTCTACCCCGGCGACCCCGGGCCGCCCGGCGGCGAGGCCGCCGGCGTCGTCACCGAGGTCGGCGCGGACGTCACCGACCTGCGCCCCGGCGACCGCGTCCTCGGCGTCTTCGTCGGCTGCTTCGGCCCCGTCGCCGTCACCGACCGCCGGCTGCTCGCCCCGATGCCCGACGGCTGGACGTACGCCCAGGCCGCGTCCGTGCCGGTGGTGTTCCTCACCGCCTACCACGGGCTCGTCGACCTGGCCGGGCTGCGGGCCGGCGAGTCCGTGCTGGTGCACGCCGCCGCCGGTGGCGTCGGCATGGCGGCCGTGCAACTCGCCCGCCACCTCGGCGCGACCGTCTACGCCACCGCCAGCCCCGGCAAGTGGCCCGCCCTGCGCGCGATGGGCATCCCCGACAGCCACCTCGCGTCGTCGCGCACCCTCGACTTCGAACCGCACTTCCTCGCCACCAGCGGCGGGCGCGGCGTCGACGTCGTCCTTGACTCCCTCGCCCGGGAGTTCGTCGACGCCTCCCTGCGGCTGCTGCCCCGCGGCGGCCGGTTCGTCGAGATGGGCAAGACCGACCTGCGCGACCCCGGCCGCGTCGCCGCCGACCACCCCGGCGTCGCCTACCAGGCGTACGACCTGACCGCCGTCGACCCCGACCGGATCCAACGGATGCTCGTCGAGCTGATGGGCCTGTTCGCCGCCGGGGCGCTGACCCCGCTGCCGGTGCGCGCCTGGGACGTCCGGCAGGCCCCCGACGCGTTCCGCCACGTCCAGCAGGCCCGGCACGTCGGCAAGGTGGTGCTCACCGTGCCGGCCCCGTGGGACCCCGCCGGCACCGTCCTGCTCACCGGCGGCACCGGCCTGCTCGGCGGCCTCGTCGCCCGCCGCCTCGTCACCGGCCACGGCGTGCGGCACCTGCTGCTCGCCAGCCGGGGCGGCCCCGACGCGCCCGGCGTCGCCGAGCTGACCGCCGAGCTGACCGCCCTCGGCGCCACCGTCACCGTGGCCGCCGCCGACGTCGCCGACCGCGCCGCCGTGGCCCGGCTCGTCGCCGCCGTGCCCGCCGAGCGTCCGCTCACCGCCGTCGTGCACCTCGCCGGGGTCCTCGACGACGGCGTCGTCACCGCGCTCACCCCCGACCGCCTCGACACCGTCTTCGCGCCCAAGGTGGACGCCGCCCGGCACCTCGACGAGGCCACCCGCCACCTCGACCTCGCCGGGTTCGTGCTGTTCTCCTCCGGCGCCGGGGTGTTCGGCGTGCCCGGCCAGGGCAACTACGCCGCCGCCAACGCCTACCTCGACGCCCTCGCCACCCGGCGGCGCGGCGCGGGCCTGCCCGCCCAGTCGTACGCGTGGGGCCTGTGGGAACAGGCCAGCGCGATGACCGCGAAGCTGGACCGCGCCGACCCCCGGATCACCGCCCGCGACGGGCAGCTCGCCATCGGCACCGACCTGGGCATGGCGCTGTTCGACGCCGGGCTGGCCGCCCCCGAGGAACACCTCGTGCCGACCCGCGTCGACGTGACCGCCCTCGCCGGCCGGGCCACCGTGCCCGCGCTGATGCGCGGACTCGTCCGGCGCGTCCGCCCCCGCGCCCGCGCCGAGGCCGCCACCGGCGGCCGGGACCTCGCCGACCGGCTGCGCGCGCTCACCGCCGGCGAGCAGTCCGCCCTGCTGCTGGACCTGGTCCGCGCCGAGGCGGCCACCGTCCTCGGCCACGCCAGCCCCGACGCCGTCAAACCCGCCCAGGCGTTCAACGAGATCGGCTTCGACTCGCTGACCGCCGTCGAGCTGCGCAACCGGCTCACCGAGGCCACCGGGCACCGGCTGCCCGCCACCGCGATCTTCGACTACCCGGACCCGACCGCGCTGGCCGGCTTCCTGCGCGCCCAGCTCGTGCCCGACGCCGGCCAGGCCGCGCCGGCCATCCTCGCCGAGCTGGAGAACCTGGAACGGTCCCTCGCCGAGACGGTCGTCGAGGCGGAGCTGCACACCCAGGTCGCGGCCCGGCTGGAGGTGCTGGTCGCCAAGTGGCGCACCATGCGCGGCGCGTCCGCCACCGACCACGACCTGGACCTGGACCTCGACCAGGCCAGCGACGACGAGATCTTCAGCCTGATCGACACGGAACTCGGGCTGTGACGCCCGACCGACGCGCGGACCCGGGGGGACGGCGATGACCGACGTACTGATCGTGGGCTACGGCCCGGTGGGCCAGGTGGCGGCGATCCTGCTCGCCCAGCGCGGCTTCACCGTGCAGGTGGTGGAGAAGTGGGCCACCCCGTACAGCATGCCCCGCGCCGTGTCCTACGACGGCGAGGCCAGCCGCATCCTCGCCGCCTGCGACCTCGGCGACACCCTCGACCCGGTGTGCGAGCTGTCCGGCGAATACACCTGGAAGAACGGCTTCGGCCGCACCCTGCTGCACGTCAAGGTCGCCGAGGACGGCCCGACGGGCTGGCCCGACTCGATCTCCTTCTACCAGCCCGGCCTGGAGGCCGCCCTCGCCGCACGCGGCGCGGCCCTGCCCGGCGTACGGGTGCTGCGCGGCGTCGAGGTGACCGACCTCGCCGACCACGGCGACCACGTCGAGGTGGCCGCCGTCGACGCCGACGGCACGCCCCACGCCTTCACCGCCGACTGGGTGCTCGGCTGCGACGGCGCCAACAGCTTCGTCCGCCGCTGGCTCGGCGCGACCGTCACCGACCTCGGGTTCGGCTACGACTGGCTGGTCTGCGACGTCGTGCTGAACGAGCCCGTCGAGTTCAAGCCCAACAACCTCCAGATCTGCGACCCGGCCCGCCCCCGCACCGCCGTCTCCGCCGGCCCCGACCACCGGCGCTGGGAGTTCATGCGGGTGCCGGGGGAGACCCTGGCGGAGTTCGAGACCGAGGCCAGCGTGTGGCGGCTGCTCGGCCTGTTCGACATCACCCCCGACACCGCCCGGCTCGACCGGTACGGCGTCTACACCACCCAGGCCTGCTACGCCGACACGTGGCGCTCCGGCCGGGTGTTCCTCGCCGGGGACGCCGCCCACGTCATGCCGCCCTTCCTCGGCCAGGGCATGAGCTCCGGCTTCCGCGACGTCATCAACCTGGCCTGGAAGCTGGACCTGGTGCGCCGGGGAATCGCCGACGCCACCCTGCTCGACACGTACGAGGTGGAACGCAAGGCGCACGTGCAGCACGCCATCCGGATGTCCATCGACTCCGGCAGGGTGATCTGCGAGACCGACCCGAAGCAGGCCGCCGGCCGCGACTCGGTGATGCTCGCCGCGCTGCGCCGCCGTACCCAGGCCAAGCACGCCCGGTCGCTGCGCGAGGCCATCGTCGACGGGGTGCTGCACCGCCGCCCCGACGGCACGCCGGCCCCCCACGCCGGCGACCCCGCGCCCCAGGGGCGGGTGGCCGCCGGCGGGCGCACCGGGCGCTTCGACGACGTCGTCGGCGGCGGCTTCGTGCTGATCACCCGCGCCGACCCGGGAGCCCCCGACCCGGCCGCCACCCTCGACGCCGACGACGCCGCGTTCCTCGACGACCTCGGCGTCCGCCGGGTCACCGTCCGCCCCGCCGACGCCGACGCGGCCCCCACCGACGTGGTCGACCTCGACGGCGTCCACCTCGGCTACCTGGCCGGCGCGGCCGCCGACGCCGTGCTGGTCCGGCCCGACTTCTACGTCTTCGGCGTCGCCGCCGGCCCCACCGGCCTGGCCGCCCTGGTGGACGACCTGCGCCAGCAGGTCTCCGCCCGGGTGCCGCAACCCTGACCACCTGCTGCGCAAGGAGTGACATGCTGGAGAACCTCCGCACCCTCGGCCGGGTCATCCGCACCCTGGCCACGAAGGACCCGGTGACCCGGGTCCGCCGCTTCTACGAGATCCAGTCCCCGAACGTGGAGTTCGCCGCCCGCACCACCCGCTACATGAACGTCGGCTACTGGGAGGACGGCGTCACCAGCCTCGACGTGGCCGGCGAGGCGCTGGCCATGAAGCTGGCCGACGCGGCCGGCTTCAAGCCCGACGACACCGTCCTCGACGTCGGCTTCGGCTACGGCGACCAGGACTTCGCCTGGCTGCGCGAGCGCCGCGTCGCCAAGGTGCACGGCATCAACGTCACCCCCCGCCACGTCGAGCACGCCCAGCAGCGGGCCCGCCGCGAGGGCCTCGCCGAGCAGGCCGAGTTCCAGCTCGGCAACGCCCTCGCGCTGCCCTTCGCCGACGGCACCTTCGACCGGGTCGTCGCCCTGGAGTCGGCGTTCCACTTCTATCCGCGCAGCGCCTTCTTCGCCGAGGCGTTCCGGGTGCTCAAGCCCGGCGGCACCCTCGCCACCGCCGACATCATCCCGCTCAGCAACGACACCGCCCGCATGTCGATCAGCTCGGGCCCGCTGAGCTTCATCAAGTTCAGCATCCCCGACGAGAACTGGCACGACCGCGCCGGCTACGCCGAGCAGCTCACCGCCGCCGGCTTCGGCAACGTCGACGTGCAGTCCATCCAGGACCGCACCTGGGAGGGCTGGCGGCGGTTCCAGGCCAGCCGCCCGTCCGACCCCGCGTTCCAGGCCGAGGCCGACCGCAGCGCCGTCAAGGGCATGGCCAACCACTGGCGCGACGAGACGCTCATCAAGAAGGAACTCGCGCTGCTCGACTACGTCATCGCCGTCGCGCACAAGCCGTGACAGCGACGCGGCCCCCGCCGGTGTCCGGCGGGGGCCGCGCCACGAACCACCGCGGTCAGGACACCGGCGTACGCGCCAGTGCCGCCGAGATCGTACGCAGGATCGCCGGCTGGTGCTGCGCCAGGAAGAAGTGCCCGCCCGGGAACACCTGAAGGTCGAACGCGCCCGTGGTGTGCCGCTCCCACGCCCGCGCCTCGTCGACCGTCGTCTTCGGGTCGGCGTCGCCCGTGAACACCGTCACCGGGCAGCCCAGCTTCGGCCCCGGCGTGTACTCGTACGTCTCCGCCGCCCGGTAGTCGTTGCGGATCGCCGGCAGCGCCGCCCGCAGCAGCTCCGCGTCGCCGAGCACCGCCAGGTCCGTGCCGCTGAGCTTGCGCACGTCGGCGAGCAGCCCCTCGTCGTCGAGCAGGTGCACCGTCTCGTGCCGGGGGCACGACGGGGCCCGCCGCCCGGACGGGAACAGGTGCGCCGCCGGAGCGCCCGTCTCCGCCTCGATCAGCCGCGCCACCTCGAAGCCCAGCGTCGCGCCCATGCTGTGCCCGAAGATCGCCAACGGCTGGTCCAGCCACGGCCGCAGCACCCCGAACACCTGTCGGGCCAGCTCCGGCAGGTTGTCCACGCACGGCTCCTGGCGGCGGTCCTGCCGCCCCGGATACTGGATGGCGAGCACCTCCACGGCCGGCGACAGCGCCCGCGACACGGGGAAGTAGAAGCTCGCGGACCCTCCGGCGTGCGGCAGGCACACCAGCCGCCGCGCCCCGGCCGGCGCCGGGTGGAACCGGCGGACCCACAGGCCGTTGTCTGAGTCGGTCATGCGTACACGCGGTCCTTCCAGCGGTGGTGCCGGGATCCGCCGGCACCGGTGCGATCAAAAGGACGCTAATCGGATCCACCGGGGGCGGCCACCCCTAGCGGACCGCCGCGCGGGTTAGGGGTTGTCGCAGGTCATCGCGACGCCATAACTTTCCCCGGCAGAGGGGACCCGGGGCTGCCGGCCGCATTGTGCAAAGGACGTAGAACCGATCTGGCCTGAGGAATTCGCGCATTCGTCCCGTCGCCTGCGTCAGGTCTCCGCCGGCCACCGCGATGGGTCAGGTTGATGGACACCGAAGAGAAGCTCCGGGAGTATCTGAAGAGGGTCACCACCGACCTGCGGCGGACCCGGCAACGCCTGCGCGACGTCGAGGACGCCGCCGGGCAGCCGATCGCCATCGTCGGGATGGCGTGCCGCTTCCCCGGCGGGATCACCTCACCCGACGCGCTGTGGGACCTCGTCGCGGCCTCCGGCGACGCCGTCGGCCCCTTCCCCGCCGACCGGGGCTGGGACCTCACCGACCTGCACGACCCGGCCCGGGAACGCCCCGGCACCTCCTGCGTCGCCGAGGGCGGCTTCGTCCACGACGCCGGTGACTTCGACCCCCGGTTCTTCGGCATCTCCCCCCGCGAGGCCCTCGCGATGGACCCGCAGCAGCGGCTGCTGCTGGAGGTGTCCTGGGAGGCGTTCGAGTCCGCCGGCATCGACCCGACCGGGCTGCGCGGCGGCCGCGTCGGCGTGTTCGCCGGCCTCACCCACGGCGACTACGCCGCCGGGGCCGCCGACGTGCCCGACGGCGTCGTCGACTACCTCGGCCTCGGCAACGCCGGCAGCATCAGCTCCGGCCGGGTGGCGTACGCCCTCGGGTTCGAGGGCCCGGCCGTCACCGTCGACACCGCCTGCTCGTCGTCGCTCGTCGCCCTGCACCTCGCGGCGCAGTCGCTGCGCTCCGGCGAATCCGACCTGGCCCTGGCCGGCGGCGTCACCGTGATGCCCACCCCCGCCGTCTTCGTCGACTTCACCCGGCAGGGCAACCTGTCCATGTCGGCCCGGTGCAAGGCGTTCGCCGACGGCGCCGACGGCACGGCCCTCGCCGAGGGCGTCGGCATCCTCCTCGTGGAACGCCTCGACGACGCCCGTCGGCTCGGTCACCGCGTCCTCGCGGTGGTGCGGGGCAGCGCGGTGAACCAGGATGGTGCGTCGAACGGGTTGACCGCGCCGAATGGTCCGTCGCAGCAGCGGGTGATCCGGCAGGCCCTCGCCAACGCCCGGCTGTCGCCGGCCGACGTGGACGTGGTGGAGGGCCACGGCACGGGCACGACGTTGGGTGACCCGATCGAGGCGCAGGCGCTGCTCGCCACCTACGGCCAGGACCGTGCCACGCCGCTGCTGCTGGGATCGGTCAAGTCGAACCTCGGCCATCCCCAGGCCGCCGCCGGCGTGGCCGGTGTGATCAAGATGGTGCAGGCGATGCGGCACGGTGTGGTGCCGGCGACGCTGCACGTGGATGCGCCGTCGTCGAAGGTGGACTGGGCGTCGGGTGCGGTGGAGTTGGTGACGGAGTCGACGCGGTGGCCGGTGGTGGACCGGCTGCGTCGGGCGGCGGTGTCGTCGTTCGGGATCTCGGGGACGAATGCGCACGTGATCGTGGAGCAGGCGGAGCCGGTGGAGGCCGAGGCTGAGGTCGATCCGTCGGGTCCCGTCGGCCTGCCGGTGGTGCCGTGGTTGGTGTCGGCGCGTTCGGCCGAGGCCCTGGCGGGGCAGGCGTATCGCCTGGTCGGGCACGTCCAGGACAATCCCGGACTGTCGCCGGTCGACGTGGGCTGGTCCCTGGCGACGTCGCGGGCGGCCCTCGACCACCGGGCGGTGCTCCTCGGCACCGACCGCGCCGACCTGTTGTCCGGCCTGGAGTCGCTGGCGTCGGGTGCGGCTGCCCCGGGTGTGGTGACGGGTGAGGTGGTGTCGGGTCGTCGGGCGTTGTTGTTTGCGGGTCAGGGTGCGCAGCGTCCGGGGATGGGTCGGGAGTTGTATGACGGGTTCCCGGTGTTTGCGGAGGCGTTCGATCGGGTGTGTGCCCTGTTCGCCGACCATCTCGGCCGTCCGTTGCGGGAGGTGGTGTTCGCGGAGCCGGGCTCCGAGCTTGCTGGGTTGTTGGATCAGACGGCTTACACGCAGGCGGGCCTGTTCGCGGTGGAGGTGGCTCTGCACGAGTTGCTGGCCTCGTTCGGTGTGACGGGTGACTATCTGGTGGGTCATTCGATTGGTGAGGTCACGGCCGCGTATGTGGCGGGTGTGTTGTCGTTGGAGGACGCGTGTGCGTTGGTGGCGGCGCGGGGTTCGTTGATGCAGGCGTTGCCGTCCGGTGGTGGGATGTTGGCGGTGGGTGCGGCTGAGGCCGAGGTGCGTGCGCTGGCGGGTGGCGGTGTGGATGTGGCGGCGGTGAACGGGCCGCGGTCGGTGGTGTTGTCGGGCCCGGTCGCTGAGTTGGACCGGGTCGCGGGGGAGTGTGTTGGGCGGGGTTGGCGGGTGAAGCGGCTGTCGGTGAGTCATGCGTTCCATTCGCGGTTGATGGAGCCGATGCTGGCCGGGTTCCGTGCGGTGCTCGACGGTTTGGCTTGGCAGACGCCGAGGTTGCCGGTCGTGTCGAACGTGACCGGCCGAGTCGTCGAGGCGGGGGAGATCACCGACCCCGGGTACTGGGTGCGGCACGTGCGGGAGGCGGTCCGGTTCGGCGATTCGATCGCCATCCTGCACGGGCTGGGGGTGACGTCGTTCGTGGAGGTGGGGCCGGATGCGACGTTGACGGCGATGGCCGCCGACACCCCGGCGGAGCGGCCGGTGCACCTGGTGGCGGCGCTGCGCCGCGACCAGCCGGACACGACCGCCCTGGTCACCGCCCTGGCGAAGCTGCACGTCACCGGCACGCCCGTGGACTGGGCCGCGTGGTTCACCCACACCGGCGGGCGGCCCCGGACCGTGGACCTGCCCACCTACGCCTTCCACCACCAGCGCTACTGGCTCGACGCCGCCCCGTCCGGTGCCGACGCCTCCGGCCTCGGGGTCCGCAGCGCCGGGCACCCCCTGCTCACCGCCGAACTCGTCACCGCCGACGCCGACACCCGCCTGTACGGCGGCCGGCTGTCGGTGCGTACCCAGCCCTGGCTGGCCGACCACGTCGTGTGGGGCTCCGTCGTCGTGCCGGGCACGGCGCTCGTGGAGCTGGCCCTGCACGCCGGGGCGCAGGCCGCCTGCGACACGCTGGAGGAACTGACCCTCGCCGCCCCGCTCGTCCTGCCCGAGCAGGGGGCCCGCGCGGTGCAGCTCAGCCTCGCCGCCCCCGACGAACACGGCCGCCGCCAGGTCGCCATCCACTCCCGGCCCGCCGACGATCCGCGCGGCGACTGGACCCGGCACGCCGACGGCGTCCTCGCCCCCGGCGGCGGCGACGCGCCCGAGGCGCTCACCGAATGGCCGCCCGCCGACGCCACCGCCGTGCCCGTCGAACCGATCTACGCCCAGCTCCACCGCCTCGGCGTCGACCACGGGCCGACCTTCCGGGGGCTGCGCGCCGCCTGGCGTACCCCCGATGCCGTGTTCGCGGAGGTCGCGCTGCCCGACGGCGTCACCGCCGACGGGTTCGGTCTGCACCCCGCGCTGCTGGACGCGGCGCTGCACGTCGTCGGCCTCACCGACGCCGACACCGCCGACGAGACCGCCGGGGCCCGACTCCCGTTCGCCTGGTCGGGCGTCGCGCTCGCCGCCGTCGGCGCGACCCACCTTCGGGTACACGTCACCCGCGCCGGCTCGGCCGTCGCCCTCGCCCTCGCCGACGCCACCGGTGCGCCCGTCGCCCGGATCGGCTCGCTCGTCTCCCGGCCCGTCGCCGCCGACCAGCTCGACGCGACCGGCCCCGCCGACCTGCCCCTGTTCGAACTGCGCTGGACCGCGCTGCCCCTGCCGCCCCGCCCGGCGGGCGGCATCGTCGCGCTCGACGCCTCCGCGCTGGCCCCCGGCGGGCTCCCCGCGCTCGCCGCCGCCGTCGACGCCGGCCGGCTCGACCCCCGGTTCGTGCTGCTGCCCGCCGCCGACACCCCGCCCGGCGACCCCCTCGACGCCACCCGTGCCCGGCTCGCCGACACCCTCGCCGCAGTCCAGGGTTGGCTGGCCGACGACCGGCACGCCGACCGCCGGCTCGTCGTGCTCACCCGCGGCGCGGTCCCCGCCGACGCCACAGGCGACGTGACCGACCTGCCCAGCGCAGCCGTCTGGGGCCTGGTGCGCTCCGCGCAACTGGAACACCCCGGCCGGTTCGTGCTGGTCGACCTCGACCCCGAAGCCGGCCCCGACATCGACGCCGACCTGCTCGGCCGGGCCCTGGCCAGCGACGAACCCCAGCTCGCCCTCCGCGCCGGCCGGCTCCTCGCGCCCCGGGTCGCCCCCGCCGAACCCGACCCCACGGGGGCCGTCGACCTCCTCCCCGACGGCACCGTGCTCGTCACCGGCGCCACCGGCACCCTCGGCGGCCTGCTCGCCCGCCACCTCGTCACCGCCCACAAGGTCCGGCACCTGCTCCTCGCCGGCCGGCGCGGCGGCGACGCCCCCGGCGCCGCCGACCTCCTCGCCGACCTCACCCGCCTCGGCGCGCACGCCCGCTTCGTCGCCTGCGACGTCGCCGACCGCGACCAGGTCGCCGCGCTGCTCGCCACCGTCGCCGCCGAACACCCCCTCACCGGCGTCGTGCACGCCGCCGGGATCCTCGACGACGCGACCGTCACCGCGCTCACCCCCGAACGGATCGCCGCCGCGCTGCGCCCCAAGGCCGACGCCGCCTGGCACCTGCACGACCTCACCCGGCACCTGGACCTGCCGATGTTCGTGCTGTTCTCCTCCATCGCCGGCCCCCTCGGCGGCCCCGGGCAGGGCAACTACGCGGCGGCCAACGCGTTCCTCGACGGGCTCGCCCAGCACCGGCGCGCCGCCGGCCTCGCCGCCACCTCCCTGGCCTGGGGGCTGTGGGAGGCCGGCAGCGGCATGACCCGAGACCTGGGGGCCGCCCGCCGGGAACGGATGACCCGCCAGGGCATCGCCCCCCTCGGCACCGACCAGGCGCTCGCCCTCTTCGACGCCAGCCGCAGCAGCCGGCAGCCGCTGCTGCTGCCCGTCCGCCTCGACGTCGCCGCGCTGCGTGCCCTCACCACCGTCGACCACCTGCCCGCGCCGCTGCGTGGCCTGGCCGGCGTCGGCGCGCGGCGCAGCGCCGCCGGGACCGCCGCCCCGGCGGGCGGCCTCCGCGACCGGATCGCCGCCGCCCCCGACGCCGACCGCCGGCGGCTCGTGGAGGAACTCGTCACCGGCCAGGTCGCCGAGGTCCTCGGGTACGCCACGGCCGCCGCCGTCGGCCCCGGCCAGTCCTTCACCGAACTGGGCTTCGACTCGCTGACCGCCGTGGACCTGCGCAACCGGCTCACCGCCCGCACCGGGCTGACGCTGCCGGCGACCCTCGTCTTCGACCACCCCACCCCGGAGGCGCTCACCGGGCACCTGGTGGCACAGCTCGGCCCCGGCCGGTCCGCGCCCACCATCCTCGACGAACTGGACCGGCTGGAGGCGGCGTTCGCCGCGACCCCGGCTGACGACCTCGCCGAACTCACCGCCGACGAGGAGACCCGCGCCGCCGTCACCGCCCGGCTCCGGGCGCTGCTCACCCGCTGGGGCGGCGACACCGGTGACACCGCCGGCGTCGCCCAGGTGATCGACGACGCCAGCGACGACGAACTCTTCGACTTCATCGACAGCACGTTCGGTCGTTCCTGACCGGCGTACCGCCCGCTTGCCGACCAACGCGACAGGTGAATCCCGATGGCGAACGAAGCCAAGCTCCGTGAGTACCTCAAGCGCGTCACCGCCGACCTCGCCGAGACCAGCGAACGCCTCAAGGCCGCCGACGCCAGGAACCACGAGCCCATCGCCATCGTCGGGATGAGCTGCCGCTACCCGGGCGGCGTCCGCTCCCCCGAGCAACTGTGGGAACTCGTCGCCACCGCCACCGACGGCGTCACCGGCTTCCCCACCGACCGGGGCTGGGACACCGACGCCGCGTACGACCCGACCGGGCAGCGGCGGGGCAGCACGTACGCCCGCGAGGGCGGGTTCCTGCACGACGCCGGTGACTTCGACCCGGAGCTGTTCAAGGTCTCGCCGTACGAGGCCCTCGCCATGGACCCGCAGCAGCGGCTCATGCTGGAGGCGTCCTGGGAGGCGATCGAGGACGCCCGCATCGACCCGCTCTCCCTGCGCGGCAGCCGCGTCGGCGTGTTCGCCGGCATGATGTACCACAACTACGCCGCCGGGCTGGCCGAGGTGCCCGAGACCCTGGACGCGTTCATCGGCGGCGGCACCGCCAGCAGCGTGCTCTCCGGCCGGGTCGCCTACACGTTCGGGTTCGAGGGGCCCGCCCTCACCGTCGACACCGCCTGCTCGTCGTCGCTGGTCGCGCTGCACCTCGCCGTGCAGTCGCTGCGCTCCGGCGAGTGCACCCTCGCGCTGGCCGGCGGCGTGACCGTGATGACCACCCTGGAGACGTTCGTCGACTTCAGCCGGCAGCGCGGCCTGGCCCCCGACGGGCGGTGCAAGTCGTACGCCGACGGCGCCGACGGCACCGGCTGGTCGGAGGGCGTCGGCGTGCTCGTCGTGGAACGCCTCAGCGACGCCCGTCGGCTCGGTCACCGCGTCCTCGCGGTGGTGCGGGGCAGCGCGGTGAACCAGGATGGTGCGTCGAACGGGTTGACCGCGCCGAATGGTCCGTCGCAGCAGCGGGTGATCCGGCAGGCTCTGGCCAACGCGCGGTTGTCGCCGGCGGACGTGGACGTGGTGGAGGGCCACGGCACGGGCACGACGTTGGGTGACCCGATCGAGGCGCAGGCGCTGCTGGCGACGTACGGGCAGGGACGCGAGACGCCGCTGCTGTTGGGGTCGATCAAGTCGAATCTGGGTCACACGCAGGCGGCGGCGGGCGTGGCCGGTGTGATCAAGATGGTGCAGGCGATGCGGCACGGTGTGGTGCCGGCGACGCTGCACGTGGATGCGCCGTCGTCGAAGGTGGACTGGGCGTCGGGTGCGGTGGAGTTGGTGACGGAGTCGACGCGGTGGCCGGTGGTGGACCGGCTGCGTCGGGCGGCGGTGTCGTCGTTCGGGATCTCGGGGACGAATGCGCACGTGATCGTGGAGCAGGCGGAGCCGGTGGAGGCCGAGGCTGAGGTCGATCCGTCGGGTCCCGTCGGCCTGCCGGTGGTGCCGTGGTTGGTGTCGGCGCGTTCGGCCGAGGCCCTGGCGGGGCAGGCGTATCGCCTGGTCGGGCACGTCCAGGACAATCCCGGACTGTCGCCGGTCGACGTGGGCTGGTCCCTGGCGACGTCGCGGGCGGCCCTCGACCACCGGGCGGTGCTCCTCGGCACCGACCGCGCCGACCTGTTGTCCGGCCTGGAGTCGCTGGCGTCGGGTGCGGCTGCCCCGGGTGTGGTGACGGGTGAGGTGGTGTCGGGTCGTCGGGCGTTGTTGTTTGCGGGTCAGGGTGCGCAGCGGTCGGGGATGGGTCGGGAGTTGTATGACGGGTTCCCGGTGTTTGCGGAGGCGTTCGATCGGGTGTGTGCCCTGTTCGTGGGGCGTCTGGATCGTCCGTTGCGGGAGGTGGTGTTCGCGGAGCCGGGTTCGGATCTGGCGGCCTTGTTGGATCAGACGGCGTACACGCAGGCGGGCCTGTTCGCGGTGGAGGTGGCTCTGCACGAGTTGCTGGCCTCGTTCGGTGTGACGGGTGACTATCTGGTGGGTCATTCGATCGGTGAGGTGACGGCGGCGCATGTGGCGGGTGTGTTGTCGTTGGAGGACGCGTGTGCGTTGGTGGCGGCGCGGGGCTTGTTGATGCAGGCGTTGCCGTCCGGTGGTGGGATGTTGGCGGTGGGTGCGTCCGAGGCCGAGGTGCGGGCGTTGGCGGGTGGCGGTGTGGATGTGGCGGCGGTGAACGGGCCGCGGTCGGTGGTGTTGTCGGGGCCGGTCGCCGACCTGGACGTGATCGCCCAGCGGTGTGCCGAGCGGGGTTGGCGGGTCAAGCGGCTGCCGGTGAGTCATGCGTTCCATTCGCGGTTGATGGAGCCGATGCTGGCCGGGTTCCGTGCGGTGCTTGACGGTTTGGCTTGGCAGACGCCGAGGTTGCCGGTCGTGTCGAACGTGACCGGCCGAGTCGTCGAGGCGGGGGAGATCACCGATCCCGGGTACTGGGTGCGGCACGTGCGGGAGGCCGTGCGGTTCGGCGATTCGATCGCCATCCTGCACGGGTTGGGGGTGACGTCGTTCGTGGAGGTGGGGCCGGATGCGACGTTGACGGCGATGGCGGCCGACACGCCCGTCGACCGGCCGGTGCATTTGGTGGCGGCGCTGCGCCGCGACCAGCCCGACACGACCGCCCTGGTCACCGCCCTGGCGAAGCTGCACGTCACCGGCACGCCGATCGACTGGGCCGCGTGGTTCACCCACACCGGCGGCCGGCCCCGCACCGTGGACCTGCCCACCTACGCCTTCCAGCACCAGCGCTACTGGCTCGACGCCCGCACCCGCCCCCACGGCCCCGCCGGGCCGAGCTCCGACCCGTGGCGGTACCACGTCACCTGGCAGCCCCTGCCCGACCACCCCCGGCGGGAACACGACGACCTCCTGCTCGTCGTGCCCGACGACGGGGCGGCCGACCAGTGGGCGACCGCGCTCGCCGCGCCCGGCGTACGGGTGCTGCGGGTCGCCGCCGACCGGGACCGGGCCGGCCTCGCCAGCGACCTCGCCGACGCGTACGCCGACGGCCAGGGACGACCCGGCAGCGTTCTGTCGCTGCTCGGCCTCGCCCCCGGCGCGCACCCCGACGCCGCCTCCGTGCCCGCCGGCCTCGCCCACACCGTCGCCCTCGCCCAGGCCCTCGGCGACTCCGCCCTCCCCGCCCGGCTCTGGATCGCCACCCGGGGCGCGATCTCCGTCGACCCCCGCGACCAGCCCGTAGACTGCGACCAGGCGGCCCTGTGGGGCTTCGGCGGCGTGCTGCGCGCCGAGCACCCCCAACGCTGGGGCGGACTCGTGGACCTGCCCCCGACCGCCGACGCGCGTGCCGTCCGGCAGGTGCGCCGGCTGCTCGGCGGCGAGCGCACGGAGGACCAGCTCGCGGTGCGCGCCACCGGCGCGTACGCCCGGCGGTTGACCCGCGCCCGCCGGCCCGCCGCCCCCGCGCGCGCCTGGACCCCGCGCGGCACCACCCTCGTCACCGGCGGGACCGGCGCGCTCGGCGGGCACGTCGCCCGCGCCCTCGCGGCGGCCGGAGCCGAGCACCTGCTGCTGGTCAGCCGCCGTGGCCCCGACGCCCCCGGCGCGGCCGCCCTCGCCGGGGAACTGACCGCCCTCGGCACCCGTGTCACCGTCGCGGCCTGCGACGCCGCCGACCGGGACGCCCTGCGCGACCTGCTCGCGGCGATCCCGGCCGACCTGCCGCTCACCGCCGTCGTGCACACGGCGGCGGCGCTCGACGACACCGTGGTCGACGCCCTCACCGTGGACCGGATGGCGACCGCCCTGCGCGCCAAGGTCGACGCGGCCCGCCACCTCGACGAACTGACCCGGGGCCACGAGCTGTCCGCGTTCGTGCTGTTCTCCTCCCTCGCCGGCACCATGGGCGGACCCGGCCAGGCCAACTACGCCCCCGGCAACGCCTGGCTCGACGCGCTCGCCCGGCGTCGCCGGGCCGGAGGGCTGCCCGCCACGTCCATCGCCTGGGGGCTGTGGGCCGACGGCGGCGTCAGCGCCGGCGACTTCGAACGTCGGATGGCCCGCAACGGCTTCGGCGCGATGGACCCCGCCACGGCCGCCCGCGCGCTCACCGCCGCGATCGAGGACGACGAGACCCACCTCGTCGTCGCCGACGTCGATTGGGACCGGGTCGCCGGCAGCGCCGCCGGTCGCCGCCCCGACCCGCTGATCCGGGGCCTGCTGACCGCGCCGCAGGTCACCGACGCCGCCACCGCCGACCGGGCCGCCGGTGGCGGCGCCCTGCGGGACCGGCTCGCCGGGCTCACCGACGCCGAGCAGCTCGACGCCCTGCGCGACCTGGTGCGCGCCGAGGTGGCGGCGGTGCTCGGCCACGGCAGCGCCGACCGGGTGCCCGCCGAACGCGCGTTCCGGGACCTCGGCTTCACCTCGCTGACCGCCGTCGAGCTGCGCAACCGCCTCGACGCGGCCACCGGGCTCACCCTGCCCGCCACGCTCGCCTTCGACCACCCCAACCCGACCGCCCTGGCGGCCCACGTCCGCGCCGAGCTGCTGGGCGGCCACTCGCCGTCCGCGACGACCCCGACGGTACGACCCGTCGACGACGACCCGATCGTCATCGTCGGCATGGGCTGCCGCTTCCCCGCCGGGGCCGGCTCACCGGAGGAGTTCTGGCGGCTGCTCGCCGACGGCGTCGACGCCATGTCGGACTTCCCCACCGACCGGCACTGGGACCTGACCGCGCTGCACCACCCCGACCCCGGGCACCCCGGGGCGTCGTACGTGACGCAGGGGGCGTTCCTCGCCGACGCGGGGGCGTTCGACGCCGGGTTCTTCGGCATCTCCCCGCGTGAGGCCGTCGCCATGGACCCGCAGCAGCGGCTGCTGCTGGAGGTGTCCTGGGCGGCGATCGAGGACGCCCGGATCGACCCCCTCACGCTGCGCGGCGGGCGCGTCGGCGTCTTCGCCGGCACCAACGGGCAGGACTTCGACAACCTCATCCGCAACGGCGGCGAACAGCTCGCCGGTTACGGCGCCACCGGTGCCTCCGCGAGCGTGCTGTCGGGGCGGGTGGCGTACTCGTTCGGGTTCGAGGGGCCGGCGGTCACCGTGGACACGGCGTGCTCGTCGTCGCTGGTGGCATTGCACCTGGCGGCGCAGTCGCTGCGCTCGGGCGAATGTGACCTCGCGCTGGCCGGCGGCGTGACCGTGATGGCCACCCCCGGCGCGTTCGTCGAGTTCTCCCGGCAGCGCGGGCTGTCCGCCGACGGGCGGTGCCGGTCGTTCGCGGAGTCGGCGGACGGGACGGGGTGGGGCGAGGGCGTCGGGGTGCTGCTGGTGCAGCGCCTGTCGGACGCCCGCCGGGACGGCCGTCGGGTCCTCGCGGTGGTGCGGGGCAGCGCGGTGAACCAGGACGGTGCGTCGAACGGGTTGACTGCGCCGAATGGTCCGTCGCAGCAGCGGGTGATCCGGCAGGCCCTCGCGTCGGCGGGTCTGTCGCCGGCCGACGTGGACGTGGTGGAGGCGCACGGCACGGGCACGACGTTGGGTGACCCGATCGAGGCGCAGGCGCTGCTGGCGACCTATGGGCAGGGGCGGGAGACGCCGCTGCTGCTGGGCTCGGTGAAGTCGAACCTGGGCCACACCCAGGCGGCGGCGGGCGTCGCCGGGATCATCAAGATGGTCCTCGCCCTGCGACATGGCCTGGTGCCGGCGACCCTGCACGTGGACGAGCCTTCCACGAAGGTGGACTGGGCGTCGGGCGCGGTCGAGTTGGTGACGGAGTCGACGCCGTGGCCGGTGGTGGACCGGCCGCGTCGGGCGGCGGTGTCGTCGTTCGGGATCTCCGGGACGAACGCACACGTGATCGTGGAGCAGGCGGATCCGGTGGAGGCCGTGGAGGCCGGGATCGGGTCGTCCGGGCCGGTGGAGTTGCCGGTGGTGCCGTGGCTGGTGTCGGCGCGATCGGCCGATGCCCTCGCCGGGCAGGCGGCGCGCCTGGCGGACTTCGTCCGGGGGCGTTCCGGGTGGTCGCCGGTCGACGTGGGTTGGTCCCTCGCCACGTCGCGGGCGGCGTTGGAGCACCGGGCGGTCGTGCTGGGCGCGGCGGGTGACGACCTGTTGTCCGGCCTGGAGTCGCTGGCCGCCGGTGAGATTGCCCCGGGTGTGGTGACCGGTGAGGTGGTGTCGGGTCGTCGGGCGTTGTTGTTCACGGGTCAGGGTGCGCAGCGTCCGGGGATGGGTCGGGAGTTGTATGACGGGTTCCCGGTGTTTGCGGAGGCGTTCGATCGGGTGTGTGCCCTGTTCGCCGACCATCTCGGCCGTCCGTTGCGGGAGGTGGTGTTCGCGGAGCCGGGCTCCGAGCTTGCTGGGTTGTTGGATCAGACGGCGTACACGCAGGCGGGCCTGTTCGCTGTGGAGGTGGCTCTGCACGAGTTGCTGGCCTCGTTCGGTGTGACGGGTGACTATCTGGTGGGTCATTCGATCGGTGAGGTCACGGCCGCGTACGTGGCGGGTGTGTTGTCGTTGGAGGACGCGTGTGCGTTGGTGGCGGCGCGTGGCTTGTTGATGCAGGCGTTGCCGTCTGGTGGTGGGATGTTGGCGGTGGGTGCGGCTGAGGCCGAGGTGCGTGCGCTGGCGGGTGGCGGTGTGGATGTGGCGGCGGTGAACGGGCCGCGGTCGGTGGTGTTGTCGGGCCCGGTCGCTGAGTTGGACCGGGTCGCGGGGGAGTGCGCCGGGCGGGGTTGGCGGGTCAAGCGGCTGTCGGTGAGTCATGCGTTCCATTCACGGTTGATGGAGCCGATGCTGGCCGAGTTCCGCGCGGGCCTCGCAGCCCTGGAGTGGCGGGTCCCGAGGTTGCCGATCGTGTCGAACCTGACCGGGAAGCTTGTCGAGGCGGCCGAGATCACCGGCCCCGACTATTGGGTGCGGCACGTGCGGGAGGCGGTCCGGTTCGGCGATGCCGTGGCTACCCTGCACGGGTTGGGGGTGACCTCGTTCGTGGAGGTGGGGCCGGATGCGACGTTGACGGCGATGGCGGCCGACACGCCCGTCGACCGGCCGGTGCATTTGGTGGCGGCGCTGCGTCGCGACCAGCCGGAGACGACGGCGCTGGTCACCGCCCTGGCCCGGCTGCACGTCACCGGCACGCCCGTGGACTGGGCGGCATGGTTCACCCACACCGGTGGGCGGCCCCGCACCGTGGACCTGCCCACCTACGCCTTCCACCGCAGGTGGTACTGGCCCGAGCCCGCGTCGGCTGCCGGCGGCACCCGGCGAGCGAGTGACGACGTCGACGAGCGGTTCTGGGCGGCGGTGGAGCGGGAGGATCTGACCGGTCTCGGTGTGGAGTTGGCGGCGGAGCAGTCGCTGAGCGACCTGTTGCCGAAGCTCGCCCGCTGGCGGCGGGCGGGTCAGCGGCGTTCGACCGTCGACTCGTGGCGCTACCGCGTCGAGTGGCGGCCCGCTCCGACCGTACCGTCGGCGGGGTTGACTGGGACGTGGCTGGTCCTCGTGCCACCGGCGCAGGCCGACCACCCCCTCGCCGAGGGCCTGGCCGAGCAGGGCGCGGAGGTCCTGACGGTCGGCCTCGACCCGACGGGGACGAGCCGGGACGACGCGGCCGGGCGGCTGCGGGCCGCGCTGCCCCGCCCGGGTGAGGTCGCCGGCGTCCTGTCGCTGCTGTCGCTGCCCGGGGAAGCGGGCGTGGCCGAGAGCCTCGCCGTGATCCAGGCGCTGAACGACTGCGGCGTGGGCGGCCGGGTGTGGTGGGTGACCCGGGGCGCGGTGTCGGTGGGCAGGTCGGACGCGTCGGCCGACCCGGTCGCGGCGGCGGTGTGGGGCGTGGGTCGGGTGGCGGCGTTGGAGGAGCCGCGTCGGTGGGGTGGTCTGGTGGATCTGCCGGGCGTGGTGGACGCGCGGGTGGTTCGTCGGGTGTGTCAGGTGTTGGCGGCGGGTGTCGAGGATCAGGTGGCCGTCCGTTCGTCGGGGGTGTTCGTGCGGCGGCTGGCGCGGGCGGGTGGTGACCCGGTGCGGCGGGAGTTCCGGTTGTCGGGGACGGTGCTGGTCACGGGTGGCACGGGGGCGTTGGGCTCGCGGGTCGCCGGGTGGGCGGTCGGGGCGGGTGCCGAGCATGTGGTGTTGGTGAGTCGGCGTGGCGAGCGGGCTGCGGGTGCGGGGGAGTTGGTGGAGCGGTTGCGGGTGTCCGGGGCGCGGGTGACGGTCGTGGCGTGTGACGTGGCGGACCGGTCGGCTCTGGGCATGCTGCTCGACGGCCTCGCCGACGCGGGTGACCCCGTCCGCGCCGTGGTGCACGCCGCCGGAGCGCCCCAGTTCACCCCGCTGGGCGACGTCACGCCGGACGAGCTGCGCGACGTGCTCCGCGCCAAGGTCGACGGGGCGGCGCACCTCGACGCGTTGCTGCCGGAGCTGGACGCGTTCGTGGTGTTCTCGTCCATCGCCGGGGTGTGGGGCTCGGCCGGGCAGGCCGGCTACGCGGCGGCCAACGCCTACGTCGACGCCCTCGTCGCGCGCCGACGGGCCCGGGGCGCCGCCGCCACGGCCGTGGCGTGGGGCCCGTGGGCGGGTGCCGGCATGGCCGTTCAGGGCGAGGCGCAGGAACAACTGGCCCGCCGGGGGCTGCCGGCGATGGACCCGGAGCTGGCGGTCACCGCGTTGCAGGCGGCTCTCGACCGGGACGACACGAGCGTCGTCGTCGCCGACGTCGCCTGGGACCGGTTCGCCGCCTCGTTCACCGCCCTGCGGCCCAGCCCGCTGCTGGACGACATCCCCGAGGCGCGATCCGCGTCGCCCGACACCGCAGACGCGGGCGAGGAACAGGCCCAGCTCGGCCGCCGGCTCGCCGCCCTGACGCCCGCCGAACGGGAGACCCACCTGCTCGACCTCGTACGCGCCCAGGTGGCCGCGGTGCTCGGGCACGCGACGCCGGACGCCGTCCCCGCCGACCGGGCGTTCCAGCGGCAGGGCTTCGACTCGCTGACCGCCGTGGAGCTGCGCAACCGGCTCACCGCCGAAACCGGCCTCGCCCTGCCCAGCACCCTTGTCTTCGACCACCCGACGCCGCTGGCGCTCGTCGCCCACCTCGCCGCCGAGCTGACCGGCATTCCGGCCGGGGCTGCCGAGCGGGAGCGGGCCACGGCCGTCGACGACGACCCCATCGTGATCGTCGGCATGGCCTGCCGCCTGCCCGGCGGAGTCGACACCGCCGACGAGCTGTGGGACATGGTCGCCGCCGGCCGCGACGGCATCTCCGACTTCCCCCTCGACCGGGGCTGGGACAGCTTCCTCGACGGCCGGCTGTCCGACACCTCGTTCCCCCGCCAGGGCGGCTTCGTCTACGACGCGGGGGCGTTCGACGCCGGTTTCTTCGGCATCTCGCCCCGTGAGGCCCTCGCGATGGACCCGCAGCAGCGGCTGCTGCTGGAGGTGTCCTGGGAGGCGGTCGAGTCGGCGGGACTGGACCCGTACCGCCTGAAGGGGGAGCGGGTCGGCGTCTTCGCGGGTGCCAGCTTCCAGGGGTACGCGTCCACGGCCATGGGCCGGGACCAGGAGGTCGGCGGTCACCTGCTCACCGGCAACGCGACCAGCGTGCTGTCGGGGCGGGTGGCGTACTCGTTCGGGTTCGAGGGGCCGGCGGTCACCGTGGACACGGCGTGCTCGTCGTCGCTGGTGGCGTTGCACCTGGCGGCGCAGTCGCTGCGCTCGGGCGAGTGCGACCTGGCCCTCGCGGGCGGCGTGACGGTCATGGCGTCGCCGGCGACCTTCGTCGAGTTCGCGAAGCAGGGCGGCCTCTCCCCCGACGGGCGGTGCCGGTCGTTCGCGGAGTCGGCGGACGGGACGGGGTGGGGCGAGGGTGTCGGGGTGCTCCTCGTCGAGCGGCTGTCCGACGCCCGGCGTAACGGGCACCGTGTCCTCGCGGTGGTGCGCGGCAGCGCCGTCAACCAGGACGGTGCGTCGAACGGGTTGACCGCGCCGAATGGTCCGTCGCAGCAGCGGGTGATCCGGCAGGCCCTTGCCAACGCCCGGCTGTCGCCGGCCGACGTGGACGTGGTGGAGGCGCACGGCACGGGCACCACGCTGGGTGACCCGATCGAGGCGCAGGCGCTGCTGGCCACCTACGGGCAGGGGCGGGGCGACGCCGCGCCGCTGCTGCTCGGCTCGGTCAAGTCGAACATCGGCCACACCCAGGCGGCGGCGGGTGTCGCCGGTGTGATCAAGGTGGTGCAGGCGCTGCGGCACGGCGTGGTGCCGGCGACCCTGCACGTGGAAGCGCCCTCCACGAAGGTGGACTGGGCGTCGGGCGCGGTCAGCCTGGTCACCGAGCGCCGCGAGTGGCCGGCGGTGGACCGGCCACGTCGGGCCGCCGTCTCCTCGTTCGGCATCTCCGGGACCAACGCCCACGTGATCCTTGAGCAGGCGGAGCCCGTCGAGGCCGAGCCCTCCGGGCACGTCGACCTGCCCGTGGTGCCCTGGCTGGTGTCGGCGCGCACGCCGGAAGCCCTGGCCGCGCAGGCCATCCGGCTCACCGAGCACCTGGGCCCCGACGCGGGGCCGACGGCGACGGACGTCGCCTGGTCCCTGGCGACCGCCCGCGCCGCCCTGGAACACCGCGCCGTCATCCTCGGCACGACGGGTGACGACCTGCTGTCCGGCCTGGAGTCGCTGGCCACCGGTGTGGCAGCGCCGGGTGTGGTGACCGGTGAGGTGGTGTCGGGTCGTCGGGCGTTGTTGTTCGCGGGGCAGGGTGCGCAGCGGTCGGGGATGGGTCGGGAGTTGTATGACGGGTTCCCGGTGTTTGCGGAGGCGTTCGATCGGGTGTGTGCCCTGTTCGTGGGTCGCCTCGGCCGTCCGTTGCGGGAGGTGGTGTTCGCGGAGCCGGGCTCCGAGCTTGCTGGGTTGTTGGATCAGACGGCATACACGCAGGCGGGCCTGTTCGCTGTGGAGGTGGCTCTGCACGAGTTGCTGGCCTCGTTCGGTGTGACGGGTGACTATCTGGTGGGTCATTCGATCGGTGAGGTCACGGCCGCGTACGTGGCGGGTGTGTTGTCGCTGGAGGACGCGTGTGCGTTGGTGGCGGCGCGGGGTTCGTTGATGCAGGCGTTGCCGTCCGGTGGTGGGATGTTGGCGGTCGGCGCGGCTGAGGCCGAGGTGCGTGCGCTGGCGGGTGGCGGTGTGGATGTGGCGGCGGTGAACGGGCCGCGGTCGGTGGTGTTGTCGGGCCCGGTCGCTGAGTTGGACCGGGTCGCGGGGGAGTGCGCCGGGCGGGGTTGGCGGGTGAAGCGGCTGTCGGTGAGTCATGCGTTCCACTCGCGGTTGATGGAGCCGATGCTCGCCGAGTTCCGCACGGTCCTGACCGGCCTGGCTTGGCAGACGCCGAGGCTGCCGGTCGTGTCGAACGTGACCGGCCGAGTCGTCGAGGCGGGGGAGATCACCGATCCCGGGTACTGGGTGCGGCACGTGCGGGAGGCCGTGAGGTTCGGCGACGCGGTCGCCACCCTGCACGGGCTGGGGGCCACCTCGTTCGTGGAGGTGGGGCCGGATGCGACGTTGACGGCGATGGCCGCCGACACCCCGGCGGAGCGGCCGGTGCACCTGATCACGGCACTGCGCCGCGACCAGCCCGACACGACCGCCCTGGTCACCGCCCTGGCGAAGCTGCACGTCACCGGCACGCCCGTGGACTGGGCCGCGTGGTTCACCCACACCGGCGGCCGGCCCCGCACCGTGGACCTGCCCACCTACGCCTTCCACCACCAGCGCTACTGGCTGCACGACGCGCCGCCGGCCGCCGCCGTGACCACCACCGGGAGCTCGGCGACCGACGAGCGGTTCTGGGCGGCGGTGGAGCGGGAGGACCTGACCGGCCTCGGTGTGGAGTTGGCGGCGGAGCAGTCGCTGAGCGACCTGCTGCCGAAGCTCGCCCGGTGGCGGCGGGCGGGTCAGCAGCAGTCCACCGTCGACTCGTGGCGCTACCGCATCGAGTGGCAGGCCCTCCCCGAGACGCCGGGGAGGCTGACCGGCACCTGGCTGGTGCTGGTGCCGTACGACGGGATCGGCGCCCCGGTGCTCGCGGCCGTGACGGACGGGATCGCCGCGGCCGGGGCGCAGGTCCGGACGCTGACGCTCGACGGCCCGGCGGACGACCGCGAACTGGTGGCGAAGTCGCTCCGTGACGTCGGCGAGGTCACCGGTGTGGTGTCGCTGCTGTCGCTGGCCGGCGTCGGTGTGGGCGAGGCGTTGGGGGCGGTGCAGGCGCTGGCCGCCGCCGACCTGGGCGGCCGGGTGTGGTGGGTGACCCGGGGCGCGGTGTCCGTGGGCGCGTCGGATGGGCGCGTCGACCCGGCCGCCGCTGCCGTCTGGGGCCTGGGCCGGGTGGCGGCGTTGGAGGAGCCGCGTCGGTGGGGTGGTCTGGTGGATCTGCCGGACGGGGTGGACGCGCGGGTGGTTCGTCGGGTGTGTCAGGTGCTCGCGGCGGGTGTCGAGGATCAGGTGGCCGTCCGTTCGTCGGGGGTGTTCGTGCGGCGGCTGGCGCGGGCGGGTGGTGACCCGGTGCGGCGGGAGTTCCGGTTGTCGGGGACGGTGCTGGTCACGGGTGGCACGGGGGCGTTGGGCTCGCGGGTCGCCGGGTGGGCGGCCGGTGCGGGTGCCGAGCACGTGGTGTTGACGAGTCGGCGTGGTGAGCGGGCCCCGGGTGCGGGGGAGCTGGTGGAGCGGTTGCGGGCGTCCGGGGTGCGGGTGACTGTTGCCGCCTGTGACGTGGCGGACCGGTCGGCGCTGGGGGCGCTGCTCGATGGCCTGGCCGACTCCGGTGACCCCGTCCGCGCCGTCGTGCACGCGGCGGGCGCGGCGCACTCCACCCCGTTGGGCGAGCTGACCGCCGACGAGCTGACCCACGTGCTGCGTGCCAAGGTCGACGGGGCGGCGCACCTCGACGCGTTGCTGCCGGAGCTGGACGCGTTCGTGGTGTTCTCGTCCATCGCCGGGGTGTGGGGTTCGGCCGGGCAGGCCGGCTACGCGGCGGCCAACGCGTATCTCGACGGGTTGGTGGCCCGGCGGCGCGCCCAGGGTGCCGCCGGGACCGCGGTGGCGTGGGGCCCGTGGGCCGGCGCGGGGATGGCGCACGGCGAGCAGCAGGAACAGCTCGGTCGCCGGGGGCTGCCGGCGATGGACCCGGAGCTGGCGGTCACCGCGTTGCAGGCGGCTCTCGACCGGGACGACACGAGCGTCGTCGTCGCCGACGTCGCCTGGGACCGGTTCGCCGCCTCCTTCACCGCCCTGCGGCCCAGCCCGCTGCTCGGCGGCATCCCCGAGGCCGGCACGGCCGACCGACCGGAGCCGCCGGCGGACTCGGGCGCCCCGCAGCAGCTGCGGGACAGGCTGGCCGCCGCCGGTGACACCGAGCGGGACCGCGTCCTGCTCGACCTGGTACGCGGCACCGCCGCCACCGTGCTGGGGCACCGCAGCACGGCGGCGATCCGGGCCGCCCGGGGCTTCCTGGACCTCGGCTTCGACTCGCTGACCGCCGTGGAGCTGCGCAACCGGCTCACCGCCGAGACCGGACTCGCCCTGCCCAGCACCCTCGTCTTCGACCATCCGACGCCGGCCGCGCTCGCCGAGCACCTGCGCGCCGAGCTGGTGCCGCACGGGGCGGCGACCCCGGTCGTCGCCGAGATCGAACGGCTCGACGAGCTGCTGCGAACCGTGCCGGGGGAGCGCCGCGACGACGCGGAGATCACCCGCCGCTTGGAGGACCTGCTGGCCCGCTGGCGGGGCGACACCGCCCCGTCGTCACCGTCCCCCGCCTCGCCGGCTTCCGAGTCGCCCGCCCCGGCCGAGGCCGTGGCCGACGACCTGTCCAACGCCACCGAGGACGACATCTTCGCCATCATCCAACGCGAATTCGGCAAATCCTGACCCACCCACCCCCACCCCCACCCCCTCCCCCCTCCTCCCTCCCCCCGCCCCCTCGCTCCGGTGATCAAGAGGAAAGCGTCAAAGTTGATCTCGACGGTGACGCAAACCTCTTGATCACCGGGGCGAGACTCCCGGGGGACGGGGAGAGGGACGGGGGAGGGTGGAGCTAGGGGTCCGGTGGTGCATCTAGGGGTGTGGCGGCTCCTGCCGGTCTCCGTAGGGTCGGAGCCCGACAGGGTGCCGTCCCGTTCCGGCGCGGGACGGGCGGAGGCGGGGTGCGGGCGGGTGCCCGCAGACACGGGAGGTGCCCGGTGACCGGCTCCCAGGGCGGCCGACTCCTCGCGATCAGCGACTTGCACGTCGTGTACGCGGAGAACCGCGCCATCGTCGAGGCCCTGCGCCCCGACCACGACGACGACTGGCTGATCGTCGCCGGTGACGTCGGCGAGTTCGCCAAGGACGTCGAGTGGGCGCTCGGCCTGCTCCGCGACCGGTTCGCCAGGGTGATCTGGGCGCCGGGCAACCACGAGCTGTGGACGCCCCGCGACGACACCGTCCAGTTGCGCGGCGAGGAACGCTACCGGCACCTCGTCGCGCTGTGCCGCCGCCTGGGCGTGGTCACGCCGGAGGATCCGTATCCGGTGTGGGACCCCGGCGGGGACCCGGTCCTGATCGCCCCGCTCTTCGTCGGGTACGACTACACGTGGCGGCCCCCGGGGACGTACACCCGGGAGCAGGCGTTGGCGCGGGCGCACGAGACCGGCGTGGTCTGCACCGACGAGATCCTGCTGCACCCCGACCCGTATCCGAGCCGGGACGCCTGGTGCCGGGCGCGGGTGATCCACACCGAGCGGCGGCTCGACGCGGAACGCGGCGGGTTGCCCACCGTGCTGGTCAACCACTACCCGCTGGTCCGCGAGCCTACCCGGATCCTGCGCTACCCCGAGTTCGCCCAGTGGTGCGGCACCGACCTGACCGCCGACTGGCACCTGCGCTACGACACCCGCGTCGCCGTCTACGGCCACCTGCACATCCCCCGCACCACCTGGTATGACGGCGTCCGGTTCGAGGAGGTGTCGGTCGGCTACCCGCGCGAGTGGCGTCGCCGGGCCACCCCGCCGGGACGGCCCCGCCAGATCCTCCCGGCCCCCGCCCGGTCCCGCCGTTGAGCGCCGCCGGACGGGTGAGCGGGGCCGTCCCACCGGCCTCATCCTGCGGATATCCGCCCGCCGGAGGGTGCCGCGCGGGGGCTGAATGAGGGGTCCCGTAGGGGTTGGGCCGTCGTAGCGCGCTCAGTACCGTCCACTCACGGTGAGGGTCGGATACCGGTGATTCCCAGGGCCGGCGGTGCGGTGGTGGCTTCCTCAGTGTTCGGCGGAATCGATCGGTAGCAAGCTCCGGGCGGGTGGGTCATGGCGGACGAAGTGAAGCTCCTCGAACACCTCAAGTGGGTGACCACCGAGCTCCGCCAGGCGCACCGACGCCTGCGGGAACTGGAGAGCGCCGAACCCGAACCGATCGCCGTCGTCGCGATGGCGTGCCGGTTCCCCGGCGGCGTCGGCTCCCCCGAGGACCTGTGGGACCTCGTGGCCGCCGGCACCGACGCGACCGGCCCGTTCCCCACCGACCGGGGCTGGGACCTGGCCCGGCTGTACGACCCGGACCCCGACCACCCCGGCACCTCGTACAGCGACCGGGGCGGGTTCCTCGACGACGCCGGCCACTTCGACCCGACCCTGTTCGGCATCTCTCCCCGCGAGGCCCTCGCGATGGACCCGCAGCAGCGGCTGCTGCTGGAGACCACCTGGGAGGTGTTCGAACGCGCCGGCATCGACGCCGGCTCCCTGCGCGGCAGCCGCACCGGCGTGTTCGTCGGCACCGCCGGGCAGGACTACGCCACCGTGCTGCGCCGCCTCCCCGAGGGCGCCGAAGGCTACGTGCTGACCGGCACCGCCGCCAGCGTCATCTCCGGCCGGCTGGCCTACTCGTTCGGCCTGGAGGGGCCGGCCGTCACCATCGACACCGCCTGCTCGTCGTCGCTGGTCGCGCTGCACCTGGCCGGTCAGGCCCTGCGCGACGGCGAGTGCACCCTCGCCGTGGCCGGCGGCGTCAGCGTCATGGCCACCCCCGGCGGGTTCGTCGAGTTCTCCCGCCAGCGGGGGCTGGCCGCCGACGGCCGCTGCAAGGCGTTCTCCGCCGACGCCGACGGCACCGGCTGGGCCGAGGGCGTCGGCATGGTGCTCGTCGAGCGGCTGTCCGACGCCCGCCGCAACGGCCACCCCGTGCTCGCCGTCATCCGGGGCAGCGCCGTCAACTCCGACGGGGCCAGCAGCGGCCTCACCGCGCCGAACGGCCCCGCCCAGCAGCGCGTCATCCGGCAGGCCCTCGACAACGCCGGGCTCACGCCGGCGGACGTGGACGTCGTCGAGGCGCACGGCACCGGCACCCGGCTCGGCGACCCGATCGAGGCGCAGGCGCTCCTCGCGACGTACGGCAGGGACCGGCCCGCCGACCGGCCACTCTGGCTCGGCTCGCTGAAGTCGAACCTCGGCCACACCCAGGCCGCCGCCGGGGTCGCCGGTGTGATCAAGATGGTGCTCGCCATGCGGCACGGGCTGCTGCCGGCGACCCTGCACGCCGACGAGCCCACGCCGCACGTCGACTGGACCGGCGGCGCGGTCACCCTGCTCACCCGGGCCCGCCCGTGGACCGACGACGCCGGGCGGCCCCGCCGCGCCGCCGTCTCCGCCTTCGGCATGAGCGGCACCAACGCCCACCTCGTCCTGGAACAGGCCCCGCCGCCCGAGCCCGCCACCGCAGCCGAGGCCCCCGCCCGGGACGTGCCGGCGGTGCCGGTGCTGCTGTCCGCCGCGCACCCCGCCGCCCTCGCGGCGCAGGCGGGCCGCTGGGCGGCCTGGCTGGACGCCGATCCGGATGCCCGTCCTCTGGACGTGGGGTGGTCGTCGGCCACCTCCCGGGCCGCTCTGGACAGCCGCGCGGTGGTGGCGGCCACGGGCCGGGATGACCTCCTCGCCGGGCTGCGCGCCCTGGCGGCGGGCGAGCCGTCCGGCGCGGTCGTCGCCGGCCGTGCCGCCGACCGGGGTCCGCTCGCGGTGCTGTTCTCCGGTCAGGGTGCGCAGCGGGCGGGGATGGGTCGGGAGTTGTCTGCGGCGTTCCCGGTGTTCGCGTCGGTGTTGGACGAGGTGTGTGGGCACCTGGATCGTGGGTTGCCGCAGCCGTTGAAGTCGGTGCTGTTCGCTTCGGAGGGTTCCGCCGAGGCGGCGCTGCTGGATTCGACGGTGTTCACGCAGGCGGGGTTGTTTGCGGTCGAGGTGGCGTTGTTCCGGTTGGTGGAGTCGTTCGGTGTGGTGCCGGACTTTGTGGGTGGGCATTCGGTTGGTGAGATCGTTGCGGCGTATGTGGCGGGGGTGTTGTCGCTGGAGCATGCGTGTGCGTTGGTGGTGGCGCGGGGTCGGTTGATGCAGGGGTTGCCGGCCGGTGGCGGGATGTTGGCGGTCAATGCGGCCGAGGCGGAGGTGCTGTCGTCGCTGGACGGGTTGTCCGACCGGGTGGGGGTCGCGGCGGTCAACGGTCCTGGGTCGGTGGTGGTGTCGGGTGCGGTGGATGCCCTCGACATGTTGGAGGAGGTGTGGCGGGGTCGGGGGGTGCGGACGCGTCGGTTGGCGGTGAGTCACGCGTTCCACAGTCCGTTGATGGAGCCGATGCTGGAGAAGTTCCGGGCGGTGCTGTCGAGGTTGACGTTCTCCGCGCCGGTGCTGCCGTTGGTGTCGAACGTGACCGGTGGGCTGGCCGATCCTGACGAGGTTCGTAGTGTCGACTACTGGGTGCGGCATGTGCGGGAGGCGGTGCGGTTCGCCGATGGGGTGGCGGCGTTGCGGGCGGCGGGGGTGGACACGTTCCTGGAGGTGGGTCCGCAGAGTGTGTTGACGGCGCTGACGGCGGAGGCGCTGCCCGAGGCTTCCGTGCTCGCGGTGGCCGCCCAGCGTCGGGATCGGCCGGAGGTGTCGGCTCTGCTGGCCGCGCTGGCGGAGCTGCACGTCAACGGCGTTGGTGTGGACTGGCGGCCGTGGTTCGCCGACACCGGCGCGTCCCGGGTGGACCTGCCGACGTACGCGTTCCAGCGGGAGCGGTTCTGGCCCGAGGTGGGCACGTGGCAGGTGGGTGACGTGTCGGCTGCCGGTCTGGGGGTGGCGGGGCATCCGCTGCTCGGTGCGGCGGTGCGCCTGGCTGGTGACGACGAGGTGGTGCTGACCGGTCGGCTGTCGGTGTCGACGCACCCGTGGTTGGCCGATCATGTCGTCTCCGGTGCGGTGGTGGTGCCGGGTGCGGCGCTGGTGGAGTTGGTGGTGCGGGCGGGCGACGAGGTGGGTGCGTCGCGGGTGCGGGAGTTGACGATCGCCGCGCCGTTGACGTTGCCGGCCTCCGAGGCGGTGCGGGTGCAGGTGCGCGTCGGGTCGGCCGACGAGTCCGGTGCCCGTGAGGTGACGGTGCACGCCCAGCCCGACGACGAGCCGGACGCGGAGTGGGTGCGGCACGCCGAGGGCGTGCTGGAGCCGGCCGCCGCCGAGGAGCCGACCGTCGGCGTGTGGCCGCCCGCCGGGGCGACCGAGGCGGAACTGGCCGGCTGGTATCCGGCGTTCGCGGAGCACGGGCTGGCGTACGGGCCGGTGTTCCAGGGGCTGCGCCGGGTGTGGACCGGCACCGACGGCGACGTGTACGCCGAAGTGGCCCTGCCCGACGAGGCGGCGGCCGACGCGACCGGCTTCGGGGTGCACCCGGCGTTGCTGGACGCCGCCCTGCACCCGATCGGCCTGCTCGACGCCGGCACCGGCACCGGCCCGCGGGTGCCGTTCGCGTTCAGCGGTGTGCAGGTGCACGCCGCCGGTGCCCGCGCGCTGCGGGTGCGGCTGAGCCGCGCCGGTTCCGGGGTGCGGCTGGTCGCCGCCGACGAGTCCGGTGCGCCGGTGGTTTCCGTCGACTCCCTCGTCCTGCGGGAGATGGGCACCGCCCCGACCCCGACTGCGGCCGACCGTTCCCTGTTCGAGGTGACCTGGCACGCCGAGGACGTGACCCCGGCCGCCGACGTGTCCGGCGCGGTGGCGCTCGGCGACGCCGGCCTGCCCGACGCCGTGCCCGCGTACGCGGACGTGCCGGCGCTGGTGGCGGCCGTGGAGGCGGGGCTACCCGCCCCGGCGTTCGTGCTGCTGCCCGTTGCCGTTGCCGGTGGGTCTGTTCCGGGTGCGGTGCGGGATGTGGTTGCGGGTGTGTTGGGTGTGGTGCAGGGGTGGCTTGGCGCCGACGTCCTCGCCGATTCGCGGTTGGTGGTGGTGACCCGGGGTGCCGTGGTGGCGCGGGACGAGGACCGCGTGTCCGATCTGGCGGGTGCGGCGGTGTGGGGTCTGTTGCGTTCGGCGCAGTCGGAGCACCCGGACCGCATCGTGCTGGCCGACCTCGACGGTCCGTTGGACGCCGACGCGGTGGCGCTGCTCGCGGCGGTGGCCGCCGACCCCGCCCCCACCGGGGGCCAGCTCGCCGTCCGCGGGGGCGCGGTGCGCGTACCCCGGTTGACGCGGCTGACCGGCGACGAGCTGACGCCCCCGGCGTCGGGCCTCTGGCACCTCGCGCCCGTCGCCCCCGGCACGATCGACGGCGTCGACCTGGTCGCCGCCCCGGCCGCGAAGCTGGGGGCCGGGCAGGTCCGCATCGCCGTGCGTGCCACCGGCGTGAACTTCCGCGACGTCCTCATCGCGCTCGGCATGTACCCGGACGCGGCGGCCCGGATGGGCAGCGAGGGCGCGGGCGTCGTGCTGGAGGTCGGCCCCGGCGTCGACGGCCTCGCGCCCGGCGACCGGGTGTTCGGCATGTTCGAGCCGGGCTTCGGCCCGCAGGTCGTCGCCGAGCGGCAGCGGGTGGCCCGGATCCCCGCCGGCTGGTCCTACGCCGAGGCCGCCTCCGTCCCCCTGGTGTTCCTGACGGCCTACTACGCGTTGCACGATCTGGCGGGGTTGCGGTCGGGTGAGTCGGTGTTGGTCCACTCGGGTGCGGGTGGCGTCGGCATGGCGGCGATCCAGCTCGCCCACCACTTCGGCGCGACCGTCTACGCGACCGCCAGTCCCGGCAAGTGGGGGACCCTGCGGGAGTTGGGGGTGGCTCCGGGGCGGATCGGTTCGTCGCGGTCGACGGAGTTCGAGCAGGTGTTCGCGTCCGCTTCCGGTGGTGCCGGGGTGGATGTGGTCCTCGATGCGCTCGCGGGTGAGTTCGTGGATGCGTCGTTGCGGTTGTTGCCGCGTGGTGGCCGGTTCGTCGAGATGGGCAAGACCGACATCCGCGACGCCGACGCGGTCGCGCAGCTCCACCCCGGGGTCGCCTACCGGGCGTTCGACCTCAACGAGGCGGGCAGCGAGCGCATCGGGCAGATGCTGGCCGAGTTGTTGGCGTTGTTCGAGAGTGGTGCGCTGCGGCCGCTGCCGGTGCGGGTGTGGGATGTGCGGCAGGCCCGGCAGGCGCTGCGGCACCTGAGCCAGGCCCGGCACGTGGGCAAGGTGGTGCTGACGGTCCCGGCCGCGGTGGACCCGGACGGCACGACCCTGGTGACGGGTGCGTCCGGGACGCTGGCCGGGGTGGTGGCGCGGCATCTGGTCGCCTCGGGTCAGGCTCGTCGGTTGGTGTTGGCGTCGCGTCGGCTGCCGGTCGAGGGTTCCGACTATGCGGCGTTGGTGGCGGAGCTGACCGGGGCGGGTGCTCAGGTCACCGCGGTGTCGGTGGACGTCGCCGACCCGGCGCAGGTGGCGGGCCTGGTGGCCGGGATCGACCCGGCGCATCCGCTGACCGCCGTCATCCACACGGCCGGGGTGATCGCCGACGCGACGATCGGCTCCCTGTCCGCCGACGGCGTGGCCACGGTCATGGGGCCGAAGGTCGACGGCGCGTGGGCGTTGCACGAGGCGACGGCGGATCTGGATCTGTCGGCGTTCGTGGTGTTCTCGTCGATCGCGGCGACGTTGGGTTCGCCGGGTCAGGGCAACTATGCGGCGGCGAACGCGTTCCTGGACGCCCTCGCCCAGCACCGCCGCGCCATCGGGCTGCCGGCGACCAGCATCGGCTGGGGCATGTGGGCCACCACCAGCGCCATGACCGCGCACCTCGACCGCGACGACGCGCAGCGCCTGCGGCGGCTCGGCATGGCCGGCCTCACCGCGGACGAGGGCGCGGCCCTGCTCGACGCGGCCACCGCCAGGGCCGTGCCGGCGATCGCGGCGGCTCGCCTCCGCATCACCGGGGACGCCGGCCAGGTCCCGCCGATCCTGCGGCTGCTCGCCCGCGCCGGCGGACGCCGCCAGGCGGGCGGCGTGACCGGCGGCACCGGCACCTCCTGGGCGGACCGCCTCGCCGGCCTCGCCCCCGACGAGGCGCGTCGGTTGTTGGTGGATCTGGTGTGTGGTCAGGCGGCGGCGGTGTTGGGGCACGCGTCGGCGCAGGCGGTTGCGGGTGGGCGGGCGTTCAAGGAACTCGGGTTCGACTCGCTCACCTCCGTGGAGCTGCGTAACCGGCTGGCCTCGGCGACCGGGCTGCGGCTGACCGCGACGCTCGTGTTCGACTATCCGACGCCGGAGCGTCTGGCCGAGCACCTGCACGAGCGGCTGGGCGAGACGCCCGCCGCCGCGCCGGCCGCCGCTCGCGCCGCCGGCCCGGCGGGCACCGACGAGCCCATCGCCATCATCGGGATGTCGTGTCGGTTCCCGGGTGGGGTGTCGAGCCCCGAGCAGTTGTGGGACCTGGTGGCGTCGGGTGGGGATGCGATCGGTGGTTTCCCGGCCGACCGGGGTTGGGACCTGGATGCGTTGTATGACCCGGATGCGGATCGGGCGGGGACGTCGACGACGCGGCAGGGTGGTTTCCTGTACGAGGCGGCGGAGTTCGACCCGGGGTTCTTCGGGATCAGTCCTCGTGAGGCCCTGGCGATGGATCCGCAGCAGCGGTTGCTGCTGGAGACGTCGTGGGAGGCGTTCGAACACGCCGGCATCGACCCCGCCACCGGCCACGGCACCAGCACCGGCGTCTTCATCGGCGCCGCGTCCTCCGGCTACGCCGCCACCGGCAGCGACGGCCTCGAAGGGCTCGAAGGGCACCTGCTCACCGGCACCGCCGGCAGCGTCGCCTCCGGCCGCGTCGCCTACACCTTCGGCTTCGAGGGCCCGGCCGTCACCGTCGACACGGCGTGCTCGTCGTCCCTGGTGGCCCTGCACCTCGCCGCGCAGGCGCTGCGCTCCGGCGAATGCGACATGGCCCTCGCCGGTGGCGTCGCGCTGATGGCCCAGCCGGGCATGTTCTCCGAGTTCTCCCGCCAGGGCGGCCTCGCCCCCGACGGCCGGTGCAAGGCGTTCGCCGCCGCCGCCGACGGCACCGGCTGGGGCGAGGGCGTCGGCATCCTCCTCGTCGAGCGCCTCTCCGACGCCCGGCGGCGCGGCCACCGGGTCCTCGCCGTCGTGCGGGGCAGCGCCGTCAACTCCGACGGCGCGTCCAACGGGCTGACCGCCCCGAACGGGCCGTCGCAGCAGCGCGTCATCCGGCAGGCCCTCGCCAACGCGCGACTCACCCCGGCCGACGTGGACGCCGTCGAGGCCCACGGCACCGGCACGACCCTCGGCGACCCGATCGAGGCGCAGGCGCTGCTGGCCACGTACGGGCAGGACCGGCCCGCCGACCGGCCGCTGCTGCTCGGCTCGATCAAGTCGAACATCGGGCACACCCAGGCCGCCGCCGGCGTCGCCGGGGTGATCAAGATGGTCATGGCGATGCGGCACGGGCTCGTCCCGCCGACCCTGCACGTCGACGAGCCGTCCCCGCACATCGACTGGACCTCCGGGGCCGTCACCCTCACCACCGACGCCGCGCCCTGGCCGGCCGTCGACCGGCCCCGCCGCGCCGCCGTCTCCTCCTTCGGCATCAGCGGCACCAACGCCCACGCCATCATCGAGCAGGCCCCCGCCGCCGCCCCGGCACCCCGCCCCGAACGCCCGGCGACGCCGTCGCCCGGCCTGGTCGCCGCCGACGCCGTACCGCTGCTCGTGTCGGCCCGCAGCGCCCGCGCCCTGCGCGACCAGGCGGCCCGGCTGCGGACCCGTCTCGCCGACGACCCGGCCCTCGACCTCGTCGACCTCGCGTACTCGCTCGCCACCGGCCGCGCCCACCACCCGTACCGGCAGGTCACCGTGGCCGCCGACCGGGACTCCGCGCTGGCCGGGCTCGCCGCGGTCGCCGAGGCCGACCACCACGCCGGCATCCCCGACGGTACGCCGAAGGTCGTCTTCGTCTTCCCCGGCCAGGGCTCCCAGTGGGCCGGGATGGCCCTCGACCTGCTGGAGTCCTCGCCGGTCTTCCGGAACCGGATGGACCAGTGCGCGGCGGAACTGTCCCGGCTGGTCGACTGGAACCCCGAGGACGTCCTGCGCGGCGCGCCCGCCGCCCCGCCGATGGACCGGGTGGACGTCGTCCAGCCGCTGCTGTTCTCCGTCATGGTCTCCCTCGCCGAGGTGTGGAAGGCGTGCGGCGTCCGGCCCGACGCCGTCATCGGCCACTCGCAGGGCGAGATCGCCGCCGCCTGCGCAGCCGGCGCGCTCACCCTGCCCGACGCGATGCGGCTCGTCGTCGCCCGCAGCCGGGGCCTGCTCGCCATCTCCGGGCTGGGCGGCATGGTGTCCGTGCCGCTGTCCGCCGCCGACACCGCGCAGCTCATCGCGCCCTGGGCCGGCGCCCTGTCCGTCGCCGCCGTCAACGGCGCCGCCGTGACCGTGGTGTCCGGCGACGCCGGCCCCGTCGACGAACTGCTCGCCACCTGCGCGGAACGCGACATCCGGGCCCGTCGTATCGCCGTGGACTACGCGTCGCACTGCGGGCACGTCGAGGCCGTCCGCGAGGACCTGGCCGCCGCGCTCGGCACGATCGAGGCCCACCCCACCGAGGTGGCGTTCCACTCCACCGTCACCGGCGAGCCCATCGACACCGTCGAGCTGGACGCCGACTACTGGTACCGGAACCTGCGCGAACCGGTGCGCCTCGCCCCCGTCGTGGACGCGCTGATCGCCGCCGGCTACCGCACGTTCGTCGAGGCCAGCCCCCACCCCGTGCTCAAGGTGGTGGTGCAGGACGCCCTCGACCGGGCCGCCGCCGGCCAGCCCGGCGTCGTGGTCGGTTCGCTGCGCCGCGACGAGCACGGACCCCGCCAGTTCCTCGCCGCGCTCGGCGACCTGCACACGGCCGGCGTGCCGGTCGACTGGGCCGCCGTCCTCGCCGACACCGGCGCGTCCCGGGTGGACCTGCCGACGTACGCGTTCCAGCGGGAGCGGTTCTGGCCCGAGGTGGGCACGTGGCAGGTGGGTGACGTGTCGGCTGCCGGTCTGGGTGTGGCGGGGCATCCGCTGCTCGGTGCGGCGGTGCGCCTGGCCGGTGACGACGAGGTGGTGCTGACCGGTCGGCTGTCGGTGTCGACGCATCCGTGGTTGGCCGATCACGTGGTTGCCGGTGCGGTGGTGGTGCCGGGTGCGGCGCTGGTGGAGTTGGTGGTGCGGGCGGGCGACGAGGTGGGTGCGTCGCGGGTGCGGGAGTTGACGCTCGCCGCGCCGTTGACGTTGCCGGCCTCCGAGGCGGTGCGGGTGCAGGTGCGGGTCGGTGCGGCCGACGGTGCCGGTGCCCGTGAGGTGACGGTGCACGCCCAGCCCGGCGAGGATGCGGATGCGGAGTGGGTGCGGCACGCCGATGGGGTGCTGGAGCCGGCCGTGGCCGAGGAGCCGGTGGTGGGGCAGTGGCCGCCGGTCGGCACGTCCGAGGTGGACCTGTCCGGTTGGTACGACGCGCTCGTCGGGCACGGGCTGGCGTACGGGCCGGTGTTCCAGGGGCTGCGCCGGGTGTGGACCGGCACCGACGGCGACGTGTACGCCGAGGTGGCCCTGCCCGACGACGCCGCCGAGAGCGCCGGCCGGTTCGGGGTGCACCCGGCGTTGCTGGACGCCGCCCTGCACCCGATCGGACTGCTGTCGGAGCAGGAGACGTCGGGCCCCCGGGTGCCGTTCGCGTTCAGCGGTGTGCAGGTGCACGCCGCCGGTGCGTCGGTGTTGCGGGTGCGGCTGAGCCGTGCCGGTTCCGGGGTGCGGCTGGTCGCGGTCGACGGGTCCGGATCGCCGGTCGTCTCGGTCGACTCCCTCGTCCTGCGGGAACTGACCGGCGTCGCCGCGCCCAGCGCCGCCGACCGGTCGGTGTTCGAACTCACCTGGCGCGCCGAGGACGTGACCCCGGCCGCCGACGTGTCGGGCGCGGTGGCGCTCGGCGAGGTCGACCTGCCCGGCGACGTGCCGGCGTACCCGGACGTGGCGGCGTTGGTGGCGGCCGTCGAGGCGGGACGGCCCGCGCCGGGCCTCGTCCTGTTGCCCGTCGGCCCGGGCGCGGCCGGCGACGCCGGCTCCGCCCCGGACCGGGTCCCCGGGAGCACCCCGGGCCGGCCCTCCGGCGACGACCTGCCCGGCCTGGTCCGGGCCGCGACGTCGGACGCCCTCGGGGCCGTCCAGGCGTGGCTGGCCTCCGCCGCACTCGCCGACACGAAGCTCGCCGTGACGACCCGCGACGCCGTGGCGGTCCTGCCCGGCGACCGGGTGACCGACCTGGCGGGTGCGGCGGTGTGGGGTCTGTTGCGTTCGGCGCAGTCGGAGCACCCCGACCGCATCGTGCTCGCCGACCTCGACGGTCCGTTGGACGCCGACGCGGTGGCGCTGCTCGCGGCGGTGGCCGCCGACCCCGCCCCCACCGGCGGTCAGCTCGCCGTCCGGGCCGGCGCCGTCCTCACGCCCCGGGTCACCCGGCCCGCCGGTGACGCCCTCACCCCGCAGGGCGACCTGTGGCACGTGGCCGCCGTCGCCCCCGGCACGATCGACGGCGTCGACCTGCTGCCCGGCACCGCCCAGCCCCTCGCCCCGGGCCAGGTCCGCATCGCGGTGCGGGCGGCCGGGGTGAACTTCCGCGATGTGTTGATCGCGTTGGGGATGTATCCGGATCCGTCGGCGGTGATGGGTAGTGAGGGTGCGGGTGTGGTGGTGGAGGTCGGCCCGGGTGTGGATGATCTGATCCCGGGTGATCGGGTGTTCGGGTTGTTCGAGCCTGGGTTCGGGCCGGAGGTGGTGGCGCAGCGGTTGCGGGTGGCGCGGGTGCCGTCGGGGTGGTCGTTTGTCGAGGCGGCGTCGGTGCCGGTGGTGTTCCTGACGGCGTTTTACGCGTTGCACGATCTGGCGGGGTTGCGGTCGGGTGAGTCTGTGTTGGTCCACTCGGGTGCGGGTGGCGTGGGGATGGCGGCGATCCAGCTCGCCCACCACTTCGGCGCGACGGTCTATGCGACTGCCAGTCCGGGCAAGTGGGGGACGTTGCGGGAGTTGGGGGTGGCTCCGGAGCGGATCGCGTCGTCGCGGTCGACGGAGTTCGAGGCGGTGTTCTCCTCGGCGTCGGGTGGCGCGGGTGTGGATGTGGTCCTCGACGCCCTTGCGGGTGAGTTCGTGGATGCGTCGTTGCGGTTGTTGCCGCGTGGCGGCCGGTTCGTCGAGATGGGCAAGACCGACGTACGCGACCCGGAACTGGTCGCCCGCCAACACCCCGGCGTGACGTACCAGGCGTTCGAGCTGAACGCCGCAGGCGGCGAACGCATCGGGCAGATGCTCGGCGAGCTGTTGGCGTTGTTCGAGCGGGGTGTGTTGTCGCCGTTGCCGGTGCGGGTGTGGGACGTGCGGCAGGCCCGGCAGGCGTTGCGGCACCTGAGCCAGGCGAGGCACGTGGGCAAGGTCGTGCTGACCGTGCCGGTGCCCGCCGATGCCGAGGGCACGACCCTGGTCACGGGCGCGTCGGGCACCCTTGCCGGGGTGGTGGCGCGGCATCTGGTCGCGACGGGCCAGAGCCGTCGGTTGGTGTTGGCGTCGCGTCGGTTGCCGGTCGAGGGTTCCGACTATGCGGCGTTGGTGGCGGAGCTGACGGATGCCGGTGCTCAGGTCACGGCCGTGTCGGTGGACGTCGCCGACCCGGCGCAGGTGGCGGGCCTGGTGGCCGGGATCGACCCGGCGCATCCGCTGACCGCCGTCATCCACACGGCCGGGGTGATCGCCGACGCGACGATCGGCTCCCTGTCCGCCGACGGCGTGGCCACGGTCATGGGGCCGAAGGTCGACGGCGCGTGGGCGTTGCACGAGGCGACGGCGGATCTGGATCTGTCGGCGTTCGTGGTGTTCTCGTCGATCGCGGCGACGTTGGGTTCGCCGGGTCAGGGCAACTATGCGGCGGCGAACGCGTTCCTGGACGCCCTCGCCCAGCACCGCCGCAGCCGGGGCCTGCCGGCGGCCAGCCTCGCCTGGGGGCTCTGGGCCATCACCAGCGCGATGACCGCCCACCTCGACGCCACCGAGCACCGGCGCGCCATCCGCGCCGGCAGCTCCCCGCTCACCGACGCCGAGGGTCTCGCGCTCCTGGACGCCGCGCAGCGGCACGGCGGCGCGCACCTCGTACTCATGAAGGTGCCGGCGGCCACGGGCGGACCGGTCCCCGCGCTGCTGCGCGACCTCGTGCGCCAGCCCCACGCCCGGCGGCGGGCGGCGACCCGGGCCGCCGCCGACCTGTCGCTGGGCGAGCGGCTCGCCGCCCTCAGCCCCGCCGATCGACGCGGCCAGCTCCTCGACCTCGTCGCCGGCGCCGCGGCCGCCGTGCTCGGCCACCGCTCCGCCGACACCGTCGACCCGCAGCGGCCGTTCAAGGAACTCGGCTTCGACTCGCTCACCTCCGTCGAGCTGCGCAACCGGCTCGCCGCCGCCACCGGGCTGCGGCTGCCCGCCACCGTCGCCTTCGACTACCCGACGCCCGCCGTGCTCGCCGACTTCCTCGACCGGGAGGTCGGCGGCCGGGCCGCCCCCGCGCCGGCCCCCGCCGCTGCCGCCGCGACCGGCGTCGACGAGCCCATCGCGATCGTCGGCATGGCCTGCCGCTTCCCCGGCGACGTGCGCACCCCCGAACAACTGTGGGACCTCGTCACCGCCGGCGCGGACGTCATCGCGCCCTTCCCCACCGACCGGGGCTGGGACCTCGCCGACCTGAGCGGCGACGCCGGCACCGACACGGCCACCCCGCAGCGCGGCGGGTTCCTCTACGACGCCGCCGACTTCGACGCCGCCTTCTTCGGCATCTCGCCGCGCGAGGCGCTCGCCATGGACCCGCAGCAGCGGCTGCTGCTGGAAACGTCCTGGGAGGCGTTCGAACGGGCCGGCATCGACCCGCTGACCGCCCGGGGCAGCAGCACCGGCGTCTACGTCGGCCTCATCTACCACGACTACGCCGGCAAGGCCCTCGGCACGTCCGACGAGCTCGACGGGTACGTCGGCAACGGCAGCGCCGGCAGCGTCGCCTCCGGCCGCATCTCCTACCTGTTCGGCCTCGAAGGCCCCGCCGTCACCGTCGACACCGCCTGCTCGTCGTCGCTGGTCGCCCTGCACCTGGCCGCCCAGGCGCTGCGGCAGAACGAGTGCCAGCTCGCCCTGGCCGGCGGGGTCAGCGTCATGTCCACCCCCGGCATGCTCGCCGAGTTCTCCCGCCAGCGCGGCCTGTCGCCCGACGGGCGGTGCCGGGCGTTCGGCGCGGGCGCCAACGGCACCGGCTTCGCCGAGGGCGTCGGCATGCTGCTGCTGGAACGGCTCTCCGACGCCCAACGCAACGGCCACCGCGTCCTCGCCGTCGTCCGGGGCAGCGCCGTCAACCAGGACGGGGCCAGCAGCGGCCTCACCGCCCCCAACGGGCCGGCGCAGCAGCGCGTCATCCGGCAGGCCCTCGCCAACGCGGGCCTCACCACCGCCGACGTGGACGCCGTCGAGGCCCACGGCACCGGCACGGCGCTCGGCGACCCGATCGAGGCGCAGGCGCTGCTGGCCACGTACGGGCAGGACCGGCCCGCCGACCGGCCGCTGCTGCTCGGCTCGATCAAGTCGAACATCGGCCACGCCCAGGCCGCCGCCGGCGTCGCCGGGGTGATCAAGATGGTCATGGCGATGCGGCACGGCCAGCTCCCCGCCACCCTGCACGTCGACACCCCGTCGGAGCACATCGACTGGTCGGCCGGGGCCGTCTCGCTGCTCGCCGAGCCGCGTCCCTGGCCCGAGGTGGACCGGCCGCGCCGCGCCGCCGTGTCGTCGTTCGGCATCTCCGGCACCAACGTCCACACCATCCTGGAAGCGGCCCCCGAGGCGACGCCCGCGCCGACCGTGACCGTCCCCGCCGCCGTCACCACCGGCGACCTCACCACGCCCTGCGTGCTCTCCGCCCGCACCGGCGACGCCCTGGCCGAGCAGGCCCGCCGGCTGAGCAACTGGCTGGGGGAGAACCCGGCCGTCGGCCTGCCCGACCTCGGTCACGCCCTCGCCACCGGCCGGTCCGCGTTCGAACACCGCGCGGTGCTGCTGCCCCGCGACCGGCAGAGCCTCCTCGCCGGCCTGGCCGCCGTCGCCGCCGCCGAGCCGTCGTCCGTCGTCGTCCGGGGCACCGTCCGACCCGGCCGGCTCGCCGTCCTCTTCTCCGGCCAGGGCGCGCAACGCCCCGGCATGGGCCGGGAGGCGTACGGGGCGTTCCCCGCGTTCGCCGCCGCGCTCGACGACGCCTGCCGACACCTCGACCCGCTGCTGCCCCGCCCGCTGCGCGACGTGCTGTTCGCCACCGAAGGCTCCCCCGACGCGGAGCTGCTCGACCAGACGGTGTTCACCCAGGCCGGCCTCTTCGCCGTCGAGGTGGCCCTCTACCGCCTCGTCGAGTCGTTCGGGGTCGTCCCCGACCTCGTGGGCGGCCACTCCGTCGGCGAGATCACCGCCGCGCACGTCGCCGGGGTGCTGTCCCTCGCCGACGCCTGCGCGCTGGTCGCCGCCCGGGGCCGGCTCATGCAGGCGCTGCCCGCCGGGGGCGGCATGCTCGCCGTCGCCGCTGCCGAGGCCGACGTCCGCGCCTCCATCGGGGGCCTGACCGACCGGCTCGGGATCGCCGCCGTCAACGGGCCGACGGCCGTCGTCGTCTCCGGCGCCGCCGACGCCCTCGACGCCGTCGAGGCCGACTGGCGGAACCGGGGCGTACGCACCCGCCGGCTGCGGGTCAGCCACGCCTTCCACAGCCCGCTCATGGAACCGATGCTGGCCGGGTTCCGGGCCGTCCTCGACGGGCTCACCTTCCAGCCGCCGACGCTGCCCGTCGTGTCCAACCTGACCGGCGTGGCCGCCGACCCGGACGAGCTGTGCGACCCCGGGTACTGGGTGCGGCACGTCCGGGAGGCCGTCCGTTTCGCCGACGGGATCGCCTACCTGCGGCAGCGCCACGTCGGCACGTACCTGGAGGTCGGGCCCGACGGGGTGCTCGCCGGCATGATCTCCGACTGCCTCGCCGGCGACGCGGACACCGCCGGGCCGGTGGTCGTGCCGACCCTGCGCCGGGGCCGCACCGAGGCGTCCGCGCTGCTCGCGGCCCTCGCCGAGGCGTACGCGGCCGGCGTGCCCGTCGACTGGGCCGCCCTCACCGGCGGCGGCACGGCCGTGCGCCCGCTGGACCTGCCGACGTACCCGTTCCAGCGGCAGCGGTACTGGCCCGACGCGGCGGCCTGGCGGGCCGGCGACGTGTCGGGGGCGGGGCTCGCCGCCCCGGGGCATCCGCTGCTCGGCGCGGCGGTGCGCCTGGCCGGTGACGACGAGATCGTGTTGTCGGGTCGGTTGTCGGTGTCGACGCATCCGTGGTTGGCCGATCACGTGGTTGCCGGTGCGGTGGTGGTGCCGGGTGCGGCGTTGGTGGAGTTGGTGGTGCGGGCGGGCGACGAGGTGGGTGCGTCGCGGGTGCGGGAGCTGACCATCGCCGCGCCGCTGACCCTCCCGGTCTCCGGTGGGGTGCGGGTGCAGGTGCGCGTCGGCGCGGCCGACGACAGCGGCGGCCGGGACGTGGCCGTGCATTCCCAGCCCGACGAGGATGCGGACGCGGAGTGGGTCCGGCACGCGGACGGCGTGCTGGAGCCGGCCGTGGCCGAGGAACCGACCGTGGGGGCGTGGCCGCCGGTCGGCATGTCCGAGGTGGACCTGTCCGGTTGGTACGACGCGCTCGTCGGGCACGGGCTGGCGTACGGGCCGGTGTTCCAGGGGCTCCGGCGGGTGTGGACGGGCGACGGCGAGCTGTGTGCCGAGGTGGCCCTGCCCGACGCGGAGGCCGGTGGCGTGACCGGCTTCGGGGTGCACCCGGCGTTGCTGGACGCCGCCCTGCACCCGATCGGCCTGCTCGACGCCGGCACCGGGCCCCGGGTGCCGTTCGCGTTCACCGGTGTGCAGGTGCACGCCGCCGGTGCCCGCGCGCTGCGGGTGCGGCTGAGCCGCGCCGGCTCCGGGGTGCGGCTCGTCGCGGTCGACGGGTCCGGTGCGCCGGTCGTCTCCGTCGACTCCCTCGTCCTGCGGGAGCTGACCGGCGTCGCCGCGCCCAGCGCCGCCGACCGTTCCCTGTTCGAGGTGACCTGGCAGCCGCAGGACGTCGTCCCCGCCGCCGACGGATCCGGCTGGGTGGCGCTCGGCGATGCCGGCCTGCCCGACGCCGTGCCCGCTTTCGCGGACGTGTCGGCGCTGGTGGCGGCGGTGGAGGCGGGGCGGCCCGCCCCGGCTTTCGTGCTGCTGCCCGTCGGCGCTGCGGGGGCCGCGGTGCCGGACGCGGTGCGGGATGTCGTCGCGGGTGTGTTGGGTGTGGTGCAGGGGTGGCTTGCCGCCGACGCCCTCGCCGATTCGCGGTTGGTGGTGGTGACCCGGGGTGCCGTGGTGGCGCGGGATGAGGACCGGGTGTCCGATCTGGCGGGTGCGGCGGTGTGGGGTCTGTTGCGTTCGGCGCAGTCGGAGCACCCGGACCGCATCGTGCTCGCCGACACCGACGAGGCCGTCGGCCCGCAGGCGCTCGCCGTCCTGGCGACCGTCGCGGCCGACCCGTCCACCGTCGGCGGCCAGCTCGTGCTGCGGGGCGACGCGGTGTGCGTACCCCGGCTCGTGCGTCAGCCGGGCGCGGAGCTGACCCCGCCGGCGGACCGTGCGTGGCACGTCGCCGCGGTGCGCCCCGGCACGCTCGACGGCGTCGAGATCGTCGCCGCCGCCCCGGCCGCCCTCGCGCCCGGCGAGGTCCGCATCGCGGTACGCGCCACCGGCGTGAACTTCCGCGACGTCCTCATCGCGTTGGGGATGTATCCGGATCCGTCGGCGGTGATGGGTAGTGAGGGTGCGGGTGTGGTGGTGGAGGTCGGCCCGGGTGTGGATGACCTGATCCCGGGTGATCGGGTGTTCGGCCTGTTCGAGCCTGGGTTTGGGCCGGAGGTGGTGGCGCAGCGGTTGCGGGTGGCGCGGGTGCCGTCGGGGTGGTCGTTTGTCGAGGCGGCGTCGGTGCCGGTGGTGTTCCTGACGGCGTATTACGCGTTGCACGATCTGGCGGGGTTGCGGTCGGGTGAGTCGGTGTTGGTCCACTCGGGTGCGGGTGGCGTCGGCATGGCGGCGATCCAGCTCGCCCACCACTTCGGCGCGACCGTCTACGCGACCGCGAGCCCCGGCAAGTGGGGGACGCTGCGGGAGTTGGGGGTGGCTCCGGGGCGGATCGGTTCGTCGCGGTCGACGGAGTTCGAGCAGGTGTTCGCGTCCGCTTCCGGTGGTGCCGGGGTGGATGTGGTCCTGGATGCGCTTGCGGGTGAGTTTGTGGATGCGTCGTTGCGGTTGTTGCCGCGTGGTGGCCGGTTCGTCGAGATGGGCAAGACCGACGTACGTGATGCCGCCGTCGTGGCGGCGGAGCATCCGGGGGTTGCCTACCGGGCGTTCGACCTGAACGAGGCGGGCGGCGAGCGGATCGGGCAGATGCTCGGCGAGCTGTTGGCGTTGTTCGAGAGTGGTGCGCTGTCGCCGTTGCCGGTGCGGGTGTGGGATGTGCGGCAGGCCCGGCAGGCGTTGCGGCACCTGAGCCAGGCCCGGCACGTGGGCAAGGTGATGCTGACGGTCCCGGCTGCGGTGGATCCGGACGGCACGACGCTGGTCACGGGTGCGTCCGGGACGCTGGCCGGGGTGGTGGCGCGGCATCTGGTCGCCTCGGGTCAGGCTCGTCGGTTGGTGTTGGCGTCGCGTCGGTTGCCGGTGGAGGGTTCCGACTATGCGGCGTTGGTGGCGGAGCTGACCGGGGCGGGTGCTCAGGTCACCGCGGTGTCGGTGGACGTGGCCGACGCAGGACAGGTGGCGGGCCTGGTGGCCGGGATCGATCCGGCGCATCCGCTGACCGCCGTCATCCACACGGCCGGGGTGATCGCCGACGCGACGATCGGCTCCCTGTCCGCCGACGGTGTGGCCACGGTCATGGGGCCGAAGGTGGACGGCGCGTGGGCGTTGCACGAGGCGACGGCGGATCTGGATCTGTCGGCGTTCGTGGTGTTCTCGTCGATCGCGGCGACGTTGGGTTCGCCGGGTCAGGGCAACTACGCGGCGGCGAACGCGTTCCTCGACGCCCTCGCCCAGCACCGCCGCGCCATCGGGCTGCCGGCGACCAGCATCGGCTGGGGCATGTGGGCCACGGGCGGGATGACCGCTCAGCTCGGCGCCGACGACCGGCAGCGCCTGGGCCGGCTCGGCATGACCGGCCTCACCGCCGACGAGGGTGCCGCCCTCCTCGACGCCGCCACCGCCGGGCCCCGGGCGGCGGTGGTCGCCGCCCGGCTGCGGGTCACCGGCGACGCCGGCCAGGTCCCGCCGATCGTCCGGCTGCTGGCCCGGACCGGGCCGCGCCGCCAGGCACGCGCCGGGCAGGCCGGGGCCGGCACGGGCTGGTCCGAGCGGCTGGTCGGGCTTTCGCAGGACGAGGCGCGTCGGTTGTTGGTGGATCTGGTGTGCGGTCAGGCGGCGGCGGTGCTGGGGCATGCGTCGGCGCAGGCGGTTGCGGGTGGGCGGGCGTTCAAGGAGCTCGGGTTCGACTCGTTGACGTCGGTGGAGTTGCGTAACCGGTTGGCGTCGGCGACGGGGTTGCGGTTGACGGCGACGTTGGTGTTCGACTATCCGACGCCGGAACGCCTCGCCGAGCACCTGCACGAGCAACTCGGCCACTCCGCCGCGCCGACCGCCACCACCCGTGCCGTCGCCCGGGACGACGACGACCCGATCGCCATCGTCGGGATGTCGTGTCGGTTCCCGGGTGGGGTGTCCAGCCCCGAGCAGTTGTGGGACCTGGTGGCGTCGGGTGGGGATGCGATCGGTGGTTTCCCGGGGGATCGGGGTTGGGATCTCGACGCGTTGTATGACCCGGATGCGGATCGGGCGGGGACGTCGACGACGCGGCAGGGTGGTTTCCTGTACGAGGCGGCGGAGTTCGACCCGGGGTTCTTCGGGATCAGTCCTCGTGAGGCCCTGGCGATGGATCCGCAGCAGCGGTTGCTGCTGGAGACGTCGTGGGAGGCGTTCGAACACGCCGGCATCGACCCGCGCCACACGAAGGCCACCACCGGCGTCTTCGCCGGCCTGATCCACCACGACTATGCGGGCCGCCTGGCGGCATCGGAGGAACTGGAGGGGTACCTCGTCAACGGCACCGCCGGCAGCGTCGCCTCCGGCCGGGTCGCGTACGTGTTCGGCCTGGAGGGGCCGGCGGTGACCGTGGACACGGCGTGCTCGTCGTCCCTGGTCGCGCTGCACCTGGCGGCGCAGGCGCTGCGGTCGGGGGAGTGCGACCTGGCCCTGGCCGGCGGCGTCACCGTGATGGCCACGCCGAGCGCGTTCGTCGGCTTCTCCCGGCAGCGAGGGCTGTCCCCCGACGGGCGGTGCAAGTCGTTCGCTGCCGCCGCTGATGGGACGGGTTGGTCGGAGGGCGTCGGGATGCTGCTCGTTGAGCGGCTGTCGGACGCCCGGCGTAACGGGCACCGGGTCCTCGCCGTGGTGCGGGGTACGGCCGTCAACCAGGACGGTGCGTCGAACGGCCTCACCGCCCCGAACGGCCCCTCGCAGCAGCGGGTGATCCGGCAGGCTCTGGCCAACGCGCGGCTGACCCCGGCTGATGTGGACGCGGTCGAGGCGCATGGCACGGGCACGACGCTGGGTGATCCGATCGAGGCGCAGGCGCTGCTGGCCACCTATGGCCAGGACCGTGAGACCCCGCTGCTGCTCGGGTCGGTCAAGTCGAACATCGGGCACACGCAGGCGGCGGCTGGTGTCGCCGGGATCATCAAGATGGTGTTGGCGATGCGGCATGGGGTGGTGCCGTCGACCCTGCACGTGGATGAGCCGTCCCCGCATGTCGATTGGGCTGCGGGTGCGGTTGTGCTGGCGACTGAGGCGACGCCGTGGCCGGTCGTCAACCGGCCGCGTCGGGCGGCGGTGTCGTCGTTCGGGATCTCGGGGACGAATGCGCATGTGATCATCGAGCAGCCTCCGGTGGAGGTTGTCGAGGGTGTGGTGGTGGAGCGGGTGACGCCGCCGGTGGTGCCGGTGCTGTTGTCGGCCCGCACGGAGGGGGCTCTTGTCGGGCAGGCGGGTCGGTGGGCCCGGTGGTTGGCCGGTGACGGGTCGCTTGCCGCGTTGGACGTGGCGTGGTCGTCGGTGACGACGCGCCCGGCGTTGGAGCAGCGGGCGGTGGTGACGGCCGCCGGCCGCGCCGAACTGCTGGCCGCGTTGCGGGCCCTGGCGGCGGGAGGGCCGTCTGGGGCCGTGGTCGTCGGTGCCCCGGATCAGCGCGGTCAGCTCGCGGTCCTGTTCTCGGGTCAGGGCGCGCAGCGTGCCGGGATGGGTCGGGATCTGTCCGCGGCGTTCCCGGTGTTCGCCGCCGCGTTGGACGAGGTGTGCGCGCACCTGGATCCGCTGCTGCCGCAGCCGCTCAAGCCGGTGCTGTTCGCGGAGGCGGGCACGACTGAGGCCGAACTGCTCGACCAGACCGTCTTCACGCAGGCCGGTCTGTTCGCGGTCGAGGTGGCCCTGTTCCGGCTGGTGGAGTCGTTCGGGGTGGTGCCGGACTTCGTGGGCGGCCATTCGGTCGGTGAGATCACGGCCGCGCACGTGGCGGGGGTGTTGTCCCTCGCGGACGCGTGTCAGCTCGTGGCCGCCCGGGGTCGCCTGATGCAGGCGTTGCCGGCCGGGGGCGGGATGCTCGCGGTGGCTGCGGCCGAGGAGGCGGTGGCGGAGTCGATTGCCGGTCGGGCCGATGTCGGGATCGCGGCCGTCAACGGCCCGTCGGCCATGGTCGTCTCGGGTGCCGTTGAGGCCCTGGACGAGGTCGAGGGGGTGTGGCGGGAGCGGGGTGCGCGGACGCGCCGGTTGGCGGTGAGTCACGCGTTCCACAGTCCGTTGATGGAGCCGATGCTGGCCGAGTTCCGGGCGATCCTGGAGACGCTCGCCTTCGCCGCGCCGTTGCTGCCGGTGGTGTCGAACCTGACCGGGGCCCTGGCCGACGCCGACGAGATCCGTACCCCGGATTACTGGGTGCGGCACGTCCGCGAGGCGGTCCGGTTCGCCGACGGGGTGACCGTGCTGCGCAAGGCCGGTGTGGACACGTTCCTGGAGGTGGGACCGCAGAGCGTGTTGACGGCCTTGGCGGCCGACGTGCTGCCGGGTGACGAGGGTGTGCTGACGGTAGCCGTGCAGCGTCGGGACCGGCCGGAGGCGACCGGGCTGCTCGCGGCCTTGGCGGAGTTGCACGTCGGTGGGGTTCCGGTGTCGTGGCGGCAGTGGTTCGCCGGCACGGGGGCGCGGCGGGTGGACCTGCCGACGTATGCGTTCCAGCACCAGCGGTTCTGGCCCGAAGCTCTGCCGCGCCCCCGCAAGGACACCGACGGTGGCGGGGACGCCGAGTTCTGGGCCGCCGTCGAACGCGGCGACCTGACCGCCCTCGCCACCCAACTCGGCGATGACACCGCCCTCGACGCCCTCGCCCCGGCCCTGCCCGCCCTCACCACCTGGCGACGGGCCCGCACCCGGGACGCGGCGGTGAACGGCTGGTCGTACCAGGTCGGGTGGCGGCGGATCGATCTGGGCGACCCCCCGGTGACGGCCGGCGGCTGGCTGCTCGTCGGGCCCGACGGCGACACCGCCGACGACGTCGCCGCCGCGCTCGCCTCGGCCGGCGCGGACGTGCGGCGGCTGCCCGCCGACCCGGCCACCGCCACCCGGGGCGGCCTGGCCCGGCGGCTCACCGCCGCGCTCGCCGACGGGCCCATCACCGGCGTCGTCTCCCTGCTCGGCCTGGCCGACGACCCGCACCCGCAGCACCCGGCCGTGCCCGTCGGCACGGCGGCCACGCTGGCGCTGGCGCAGGCCCTGCACGACACCGGGGCGAGCACGGCCCTGTGGTGCGTGACGCGGGGCGCGGTCGGCACCGGCGACGGCGACGCCGTCCGCAGCGCCGCCCAGGGCGGACTGTGGGGCCTCGGCCGCGTCGCCGGCCTGGAGCTGCCGCAGCTCCGGGTCGGCCTGCTCGACCTGCCCGCCGCCGAAGCCGACCCCGCTGCCCGCGTCGACCGCGTCGGTAGCGCCAGCCGCGTCGACCCCGCCCGGATCGCGGCGGCCCTCACCGCCGCCGGCGACGAGGACCAGCTCGCCGTGCGGCCCACCGGCGTGTACGCGCGCCGGCTGACCCGGGCCACCCCCGCCGACGCGGCGGCGGCCGACCGGTGGCGGCCCTCCGGCACCGTGCTCGTCACCGGCGGCACCGGCGCGCTCGGCGCGCACGTGGCCCGCTGGGCCGCCGGCAACGGGGCCGAACACCTGGTGCTGACCAGCCGGCGCGGCGAGGACGCGCCGGGCGCGGCGGAGCTGTGCGACGAGCTGACCGCCCTCGGCGTACGGGTCACCGTCGCCGCCTGCGACGTGGCCGACCGGGACGCGGTCGCCGCGCTGCTCGCCCGCGTCGACGCCGACCCGGCCCCGCTGACCGCCGTGGTGCACGCCGCCGGCCTCAACGACGTGGCCCCGCTCGTCGACACCGACCTCGGCCGGCTCGCCGGGGTGCTGACCGGCAAGGCCGCCGGGGCGGCGCACCTCGACGAGCTGCTCGGCGACCGGCCGCTCGACGCGTTCGTGCTGTTCGCGTCCATCGCCGGGATCTGGGGCAGCGGCGGGCAGGCCGGCTACGCGGCCGGCAACGCCTGGCTCGACGCGCTCGCCGAGCGCCGCCGCGCCCGGGGACTCGCCGCCACCTCCGTGGCGTGGGGGCCGTGGGCCGACGGCGGGATGGCCACCGACGACGCCCAGCGGGAACTGGCCCGGCGCGGGCTGCGGGCGATGTCCCCGGCCGACGCCGTGCACGCCCTGCGGGTCGCCGTCGGGCGCGGGCGGGCCTGCCTCACCGTCGCCGACGTCGACTGGGCGACGTTCGCCCCGGCGTACGCGTCGGCGCGGCCCCGGCCGCTGCTGGCCGACCTGCCCGAGGCGCGACCCGCCGAACGCCCCGACGACGACGCCGCGCCGGCCGACGGCGGGCAGGCCCTGCGGGACCGGCTGCGCGCCCTGCCCCGCGACGAGCAGGACCGGCACCTCACCGACCTGGTCCGCGCGGAGGCCGCCGCCGTCCTCGGCCACCCCGGCCCGGAGCGGGTCAAGCCACGGCGGGCGTTCAAGGAGCTCGGCTTCGACTCGCTGACCGCCGTGGAGCTGCGCAACCGGCTCACCCGGGCCACCGGCCTGCCCCTGCCCACCACGCTCGTCTTCGACCACCCCGACCCGGCCGCCGTGGCCGACCACCTGCTCACCGCGCTGCTCCCCGAGGCGCAGCGGGAGGAGGCGGCCGACCCGGCCGAGACGGCGGTGCGTCAGGCCCTGGCCACCATCCCGCTGGCCCGCATCCGCGAGGCCGGTCTCCTCGACCTGCTGCTCAAGCTCACCGACGGCGACGACACCGAGCCCGCCCCCGGCGGCGGGGACGTCGACATCGACGAGATGGACGCCGACACCCTCATCAGGCTGGCGCTCGACGGCTCCGAGTCCTGACCTTGGCCCACGTACGGAGTAACTGATGTCCACGTCTGCAGATAAGGTCGTCGAGGCGCTTCGGGCTTCCCTCAAGGAGACCAGCCGGCTCAAGCAGCTCAACCAGCAGCTCACGGCGGCGGCCCGGGAGCCGATCGCCATCGTGGCGATGTCCTGCCGCTACCCGGGCGGGGTGTCGTCGCCCGACGAGCTGTGGGACCTGGTGGCCGCGGGCGGCGACGCCATCGGCGGCTTCCCCGCCGACCGGGGCTGGGACCTGGACAACCTCTACGACCCGGAGGCCGGCCGGGTCGGCCGCTCCACCACCCAGCAGGGCGGCTTCCTCTACGAGGCGGCCGAGTTCGACGCCGAGTTCTTCGGCATCAGCCCCCGCGAGGCCCTCGCCATGGACCCGCAGCAGCGGCTGCTGCTGGAGACGTCGTGGGAGGCGTTCGAGTCCGCCGGCATCGCCCCGTCGTCGGTGCGCGGGCAGAAGGTCGGCGTGTTCGTCGGCACCGCCGCCAACGGCTACGGCGTCGGCCAGGACGGCGGCGCGGACGGCGCCGACGAGGGCTACCTGCTCACCGGCACCGCCACCAGCGTCGTCTCCGGCCGCATCGCGTACGCGCTGGGCCTGGAGGGGCCGGCGGTCACCGTGGACACCGCCTGCTCGTCGTCGCTGGTCGCCCTGCACCTGGCCTGCCAGGCGCTGCGCTCCGGCGAGTTCGACCTGGCCCTCGCCGGCGGCGTGACCGTCATGGCCACCCCCAGCGCGTTCGTCGGGTTCTCCCGGCAGCGCGGCCTCGCCTCCGACGGGCGGTGCAAGTCGTTCGCCGCCGCCGCCGACGGCACCGGCTGGGCCGAGGGCGTCGGCCTGCTCCTCGTCGAGCGGCTCTCCGACGCCCAGCGCAACGGTCACCGCGTCCTCGCCGTGGTGCGCGGCTCCGCGATCAACCAGGACGGCGCGTCCAACGGGCTCACCGCCCCCAACGGGCCGGCGCAGCAGCGGGTCATCCGGCAGGCGCTCAGCAACGCCCGCCTCACCCCCGCCGACGTGGACGCCGTCGAGGCGCACGGCACCGGCACCACCCTGGGCGACCCGATCGAGGCGCAGGCGCTGCTGGCCACGTACGGGCGGGACCGCGACGGGCGCGACCCGCTATGGCTCGGCTCGATCAAGTCGAACATCGGGCACAGCCAGTCCGCCGCCGGCATCGCCGGGATCATCAAGATGGTCATGGCGATGCGGCACGGCCTGCTGCCGGCCACCCTGCACGTCGACACCCCGTCGCCGCACATCGACTGGTCGGCCGGGGCGGTGTCGCTGCTCACCGAGCCCCGCCCCTGGCCCGAGGTGGACCGCCCGCGCCGGGCCGCCGTCTCCTCGTTCGGCATCTCCGGCACCAACGCCCACGTCATCCTCGAACAGGCCGACGCCGCGCCCGCCGCCGGCGCACCCGAGGACCGGCCCGGCCTGCTCGCCGCGCCCACCGCGACCGTGTGGGCGCTGTCCGCCCGGTCCACGGCGGCCCTGCGCGCCCAGGCCGCCCGCCTCGCCCGCTACGTCCGCGCCCGCGCCGGCCTCGACCCGGCCCGGCTCGCCTGGTCCCTCGCCGCCACCCGTTCCGAGTTCGAGCACCGGGCCGCCGTCGTCGCCGCCGACCCGGCGCAGCTCCTCGCCGGCCTCGACGCCCTCGCCGCCGGCACCCCCGCCGGGACCGTCGTCACCGGCGTGGCCGGCGAACCCGGCGAGGGGCCCGTCTGGGTCTTCCCCGGCCAGGGCGCCCAGTACGTCTCGATGGCCGCCGGCCTGATCGGCGTCTGCCCCGTCTTCGACGAGGCCCTCGCCGAGTGCCAGGCCGAGTTCGACCGCTGGCTCGACGTCGACCTGGTCGCCGTCCTCACCGGCGACGACGACTCGTGGCTGACCCGCACCGAGGTCGTCCAGCCGGCCCTGTTCGCCGTCGGCGTCGGCCTGGCCCGGGTGTGGCGGCACGCCGGCCTGACGCCCCGCGCCGTCGTCGGCCACTCCCAGGGCGAGATCGTCGCCGCCCACGTCGCCGGGGCGTTGACCCTCGCCGACGCCATCAAGATCCTCGCCCTGCGGGCCCGCGCCCTCGCCGGCATCGCCGGCACCGGCGGAATGGTCGCGGTCGACCTGCCCGCCGCCGAGGTCGCCGGGCGGCTCCCCGACGGGCTGAGCGTCTCCGTCGTCAACGGGCCCCACGCCACCGTCGTCTCCGGCCCGCCGCAGGCCGTCGCCGACCTCGCCGCCGCGTACGCCGCGCAGGGCGTGCGCGCCCGGCTCATCGACATCGACTACGCCTCCCACTCGCCGGCCGTGCAGCCCGTCGCCGACCGGATGCGCGCCGACCTGGCCGGCGTCGTGCCCCGCGACGCCGACGTGCGGATCCTCTCCACCGTCACCGGCACCTGGATCGACGGCGCGGCCCTCGACGCCGACTACTGGGCGGAGAACCTGCGCCGGCCGGTGCTGTTCGACACCGCCGTGCGCACCGCCGTCGACGCCGGGCACACCGACTTCGTCGAGGTCTCCCCGCACCCGGTGCTGAGCATGTCGCTCACCGCGGTCCTCGACGACACCGGCACCGCCGGCCGGGCCCTGGCCACCCTGCGCCGCGGCGAGGACGCCGCCGGCCGGCTGCTCACCAGCCTCGCCGCCGCCCACGCCCACGGCCTCGCCGTCGACCTGCGCCGCGTCCTCGCCCCCGCCGACGTCCTGGTCGACCTGCCCACGTACGCGTTCCAGCGGCAGCGCTACTGGCCCGAGCGGACGGCCGCCGCCACCGCCGCCGGCCCGGTCAGCCCCGACGTCGTCGACGTCGAGTTCTGGTCGGCCGTCGAACGCTCCGACGTGGCCGCCCTCGCCGCCCAGCTCGACGGCGCGCCCGCCGACCTGGAGGTGCTCGCCCCGGCGCTGCCCGTGCTGTCGTCCTGGCGGAAGGCCCGGTTGCAGCGGGCCGTGCTCGACGGCTGGTCGTACCGGATCGTCTGGAAGCCGGCCGGCCCGCCCGCCGGCCCGACGGTGGCCGGCGACCTGCTCGTGGTCCTGCCGGCCGGCGACGCCACCGTGGCCGGCTGGGTGGACGCCCTCGAAGCCGCCGCCGACGGCCGGCGGGTGCGCCGCGTCGCCGTCGACCCCGCCGGGGCCACCCGCGAGGACCTGGCCGCCGCGCTCGCCGACCACCGGGACGCGCCCCTGGCCGGCGTGGTGTCGCTGCTCGGCCTCGCCGACGACCGGTACCCGGGCCACCCCGCCGTCCCCACCGGCCTGGTCGCCACCACCCGCCTGGTGCAGGCGCTGCGGGACGCCGACGTGCCCGCCCCGCTGTGGTGCCTCACCGTCGGCGGCGTCGGCACCGACCCGGCCGAGCCGGTGGCCAGCGCCGCCCAGCACGCCCTGTGGGGCCTCGCCCGGGTCGTCGGCCTGGAACACCCCGGCCAGTGGGGCGGCCTCGTCGACCTGCCCGCCGCGCCCGACGCCGCCTGCTGGGCCGAGGTCGCCCGCATCCTGGCCGGCGGCGGCGATGAGGACCAGTTCGCCGTCCGCCCCTACGGCACGTTCGTGCGCCGCCTCGCCCGCGCCGCCACCCGCACCACCGGCCCGGTCACGTCGTGGCAGCCGCGCGGCACCGTCCTCGTCACCGGCGGCACCGGCGCGATCGGCGCGCAGGCCGCCCGCTGGCTCGCCGCCAACGGCGCCGAACACCTGGTGCTCACCAGCCGCCGGGGACTCGCCGCCGACGGCGCGGCCGCGCTGGCCGACGAGCTGACCGCCACCGGCGTACGGGTCACCGTCGCCGCCTGCGACATGGCCGACCGCGAGCAGGTCGCCGCCCTCGTCGCCGGCCTCGACGACGTCGCCCCGCTCACCGCCGTGCTGCACGCCGCCGGCATCACCCAGCTCACCGCCCTCGTCGACACCGACCTCGACGTCCTCGAACACGTCCTGGCCGGCAAGGTCGCCGGTGCGGCGCACCTCGACGAGCTGCTCGGCGACCGGCAGCTCGACGCGTTCGTCACGTTCGCCTCCATCTCCGGCGTGTGGGGCAGCGGCGGCCAGGGCGCGTACGCGGCCGCGAACGCGTACCTCGACGCGCTCGCCGAGCAGCGCCGCGCCCGGGGACTCGCCGCCACCTCCGTCTCCTGGGGTGCCTGGGCCGAGGGCGGCATGGCCACCACCGAGGAGGCGCAGCGGCTGCTCAGCCGGCGCGGCCTCAACCCGATGCAGCCGGCCGCCGCGCTGCTCGCCCTGCGCCGCGCCGTCGAGCACGGCGAGACCTGCCTCGTCGTCGCCGACGTCGCCTGGGAGCACTTCGCCCCCGCGTACGCGTCCGCCCGGCCCCGCCCACTGCTCGACGACATCGCCGAGGCCCGCGACGCCCTCGCCGCCCGCCCCGCCGACGGCGGCACCGACCACGCCGCCGCCCTGCGCCGCGACCTGGCCGCCGTGACCCGCGCCGAACGCGACCGGCAGCTCACCGACCTGGTACGCGGCCACGCCGCCGCCGTCCTCGGCCACAGCGGCACCGACGCGGTCAAGCCGAAGCGGGCGTTCAAGGAGCTGGGCTTCGACTCGCTGACCGCCGTGGAGCTGCGCAACCAGCTCACCGCCGCGACCGGGCTGGCCCTGCCCACCACCCTCATCTTCGACTACCCCAACCCGGCCGCCCTCGCCGGGCACCTGGCCGCCCTGCTGCGGCTCGACGACGACGCGCCCGCCGCCGACGACTCCGCCGGCGGCACCGGCCCGGCCACCGCCGACGAGCCCATCGCCATCGTCGGCATGAGCTGCCGCTACCCGGGCGGCGTCAGCGACCCCGACGGGCTGTGGGACCTCGTCGCCTCCGGCCGCGACGGCATCACCGAGTTCGCCCCCGACCGGCACTGGGACCTCGACCGGCTCCTCGCCGCCGACCCCGACGCGCCCGGCCGCTCCTCCACCCGGCACGGCGGGTTCCTCGACGGTGCCACCGACTTCGACCCCGTCTTCTTCGGCATCTCCCCACGCGAGGCCCTCGCGATGGACCCGCAGCAGCGGCTGCTGCTGGAGGCCACCTGGGAGGCGTTCGAGCAGGCCGGTGTCACCCCCGACAGCCTGCACGGCACCCCCACCGGCGTGTTCGTCGGCGCGTCCCCGTCCGGCTACGGCACCGGCGACGAGACCCCCGACCTGGACGGCTACCGGCTCACCGGCGGCGCGCACAGCGTCATCTCCGGCCGCGTCTCCTACACGTTCGGCCTGGAGGGCCCGGCCGTCACCGTCGACACGGCCTGCTCGTCGTCGCTGGTGGCCCTGCACCTGGCCGTGCAGTCGCTGCGGCAGGGCGAGTGCGACCTCGCCGTGGCCGGCGGCGTGACCGTCATGGTCACCCCCGGCGCGTTCGTCGAGTTCACCCGGCAGGGCGGCCTCGCCGCCGACGGGCGGTGCCGTTCCTTCGCCGCCGCCGCCGACGGCACCGGCTGGGGCGAGGGCGTCGGCGTCCTCCTCGTCGAACGCCTCAGCGACGCCCAGCGGCGCGGCCACCGCATCCTCGCCGTCGTGCGCGGCTCCGCCGTCAACCAGGACGGCGCGTCCAACGGGCTCACCGCCCCGAACGGGCCGTCGCAGCAGCGCGTCATCCGCGCCGCCCTCGCCAACGCGGGCCTCACCACCGCCGACGTGGACGCCGTCGAGGCGCACGGCACCGCCACCACCCTCGGCGACCCGATCGAGGCGCAGGCGCTGCTGGCCACGTACGGGCAGGACCGCCCCGCCGACCAGCCGCTGTGGCTGGGCTCCATCAAGTCGAACATCGGCCACACCCAGGCCGCCGCCGGCGTCGCCGGGGTGATCAAGATGGTGCAGGCGCTGCGGCACGGCACCCTGCCGGCGACCCTGCACGTCGACGAGCCCACCCCGCACGTCGACTGGACGGCCGGCGCGGTCGAGCTGCTCACCGAGGCCCGGCCGTGGCCGCAGGTGGACCGGCCGCGCCGCGCCGCCGTCTCGTCGTTCGGGGTCAGCGGCACCAACGCCCACGTGATCATCGAGCAGCCGCCCGCGCCGGTGGCCGACGACGCGACCGCCGGGCAGCCGCCCGGCGAAACCGCGCAGCGGCGGGACGGCGGGGCCGCCGACCGGCCGCACGGCGACGCCGCCGGGCCGCCCGCCCCGCCGCTGGTGCCGGTGCTGCTCTCCGCCCGGGGCGAGGGCGGCCTGACCCGCCAGGCCGCCCGCTGGGCCCGCCGCTGGGCCGACGGGGCCACCGGCGGCGACCTGCCCCGGCTGGCCGACGTCGGCTGGACGTCGCTCGTCGCCCGCACCGCCCTGGAGCACCGCGCGGTGCTCCTCGCCGCCGACCACGCCGAGCTGGCCGCCGCCCTGACCGCCCTCGCCGACGGCGAGCCCACCGACGCCGTCGTCACCGGTCGCGCCGCCGACCGGGGCCCCGTCGCCCTGCTCTTCTCCGGTCAGGGCGCGCAGCGTGCCGGGATGGGTCGGGAGCTGTACGGGGCGTTCCCGGTGTTCGCCGCCGCGTTGGACGAGGTGTGCACGCACCTGGATCCGCTGCTGCCGCAGCCGCTGAAGTCGGTGTTGTTCGCCGATGCGGGCACCGGCGACGCCGACCTGTTGGACCAGACGGTGTTCACGCAGGCGGGCCTGTTCGCGGTCGAGGTGGCGCTGTTCCGTCTGGTCGAGTCGTTCGGGGTGGTGCCCGACTTCGTGGGCGGCCACTCGGTCGGCGAGATCACGGCCGCGCACGTGGCGGGGGTGTTGTCGCTGGCGGACGCGTGTGCCCTTGTTGCGGCGCGGGGTCGGTTGATGCAGGCGTTGCCGGCCGGGGGCGGGATGCTCGCGGTCAACGCGGCCGAGGCCGAGGTGGCGGAGTCGATCGCCGGCCGCGTCGAGGTGGGGATCGCGGCGGTCAACGGCCCGTCGGCTGTGGTCGTCTCCGGTGCCGTCGGGGCCCTCGACGAGATCGAGCGGGTGTGGCGGGACCGGGGCGTCCGGACGCGCCGGCTCACGGTGAGCCACGCGTTCCACAGCCCGTTGATGGAGCCGATGCTGGCCGAGTTCCGGGCGACCCTGGAGACGCTGTCGTTCGCCGCGCCGCTGGTGCCGGTCGTGTCGAACGTGACCGGGGCGCTCGCCGACGGCGACGACCTGCGCACCGCCGACTACTGGGTGCGGCACGTCCGCGAGGCCGTCCGGTTCGCCGACGGGGTCGCCGCGCTGCGCGCCGCGGGGGCGGACACGTTCGTCGAGATCGGCCCCGGCGCGGTGCTCACCGCCCTGGTCCGCGACGCCCTGACCGGCGACGACGACCTGCTCGCCGTGCCGGCCCAGCGCCGCGACCGCGCCGAGCCCCGCGCCCTGCTCGCCGCCCTCGCCGAGCTGCACGCCGCCGGAGCACGCGTCGACTGGGCCCCGCTGCTCGCCGACGCCGCCCCGACCCGGGTCGACCTGCCGACGTACGCGTTCGCGCGGGAACGCTTCTGGCTGCGGCCCGCCGGCCGCGCCTCCGACGTCTCCGGGGCGGGCCTCGGCGCGGCCGGGCACCCGCTGCTCGCCGCCGCCGTCCGGCTGGCCGGCGAGGACGCGGCCGTGCTCACCGGCCGGCTCTCCGTCGCCGCCCAGCCGTGGCTGGCCGACCACGTGGTCGCCGGCGCGGTCGTAGTCCCCGGCACCGCGCTCGTCGAGCTGGCGCTGCGCGCCGGCGACGAGTTCGGCCCCTGCCGGGTGGCGGAGCTGACCATCGCCGCCCCGCTCGTGCTCCCCGCCCAGGGCGCGGTGCGCGTCCAGGTCCGCGTCGGCCCCCGCGACGGCGTCGGCGGGCGGGCCGTCACCGTGCACAGCCAGCCCGACCACGACCCCGACGGCGACTGGGTGCGGCACGCCGAGGGCCTGCTCACCGCCGTCGAGCCCACCGCCGACGCCGGCCTCGGCGCGTGGCCGCCCGCCGACGCCGTCGAGGCCGACCTCGCCGGCTGGTACGACGCCCTCGCCGGCCACGGCATGACCTACGGGCCGGTGTTCCAGGGCCTGCGCCGCGCCTGGACGGCCGGCGACGACACCGTCTACGCCGAGGTGACCCTGCCCGCCGCGACCGCCGACGGCAGCGCCGGCTTCGGCGTGCACCCCGCCCTGTTCGACGCCGCCCTGCACCCCACCGCCCTGCTGCCCGGCGACGGCACCACCGGCCCCAAGGCCCCGTTCGCGTTCGCGGGCGTCCAGGTGCACGCCGTCGGCGCGGACACCCTCCGCGTCCGGCTCACCCGCGCCGGCACCGCCGTGCGGCTGCTCGCCGTCGACGACACCGACCGGCCCGTGGTCACCGTCGACTCCCTCGTCCTGCGCGAGATGACCGGCGGCGACCCGTCGGCGGCCACCCTCGCCGCCCGGTCGCTGTTCCGCGTCGACTGGCGGCCCGAGCCGCTCGCCCCCGCCGACGCGCCCCGCGCCGCCCTGCTCGGCCCCGCCACGCCCGCGCTGCCCGGCGTCCCCGCCCACCCGGGCGTCGCCGAGCTGGCCGCCGCCGACGTACCCCCGCTGGTCCTGCTGCCCGTGCCCGCCACGCCCGCCGGCCTGCCCGCCGACGCGCTGCCCGCCGCCGTGCGGGCCGGCACCGCCGCCGTGCTCGCCGCCGTCCAGGCGTGGCTCGCCGCCGACGCCCTCGCCGACACCCGCCTCGCGGTGGTCACCCGGGGCGCGGTCCGGGCCACCGACGCCGACCCCGCCGACGAGCTGACCGGCGCGGCCGTGTGGGGCCTGCTGCGCGCCGCCCAGTCCGAGCACCCCGGCCGGATCGTCCTGGCCGACCTGGACCGGGACCTCGACGCGCCCGCCGTCGCGCTGCTCGCCGCCGCCGCCGACGACCCGGCCGCCGCGCAGCTCGCCGTCCGCGCCGACACGATCCTCACCCCCCGTCTGGTACGCGCCGACACCCCACCCGCGCCCGCCCGACGTCCCCTCGGCGGCACCGTCCTGGTCACCGGCGGCACCGGCGCCCTCGGCGCACTGCTCTCCCGGCACCTCGTCACCGACCGGGGCGTGGACTCCCTCGCGTTGGTCAGCCGGCGCGGCCCCGCCGCCGACGGTGCGGCCGACCTCGCCGCCGAGCTGACCGCCCTCGGCGCGCGGGTCGACGTGCTCGCCTGCGACGTCACCGACCCCGACGCGGTGCGCGCCCTGGTCGGGCGGCTCACCGCCGACGGTGGTCGGCTGGCCGGGGTGGTGCACACGGCCGGGGTGCTCGACGACGCGGTGGTCACCGGCATCGACGCCGACCGGCTGGCCCGGGTCCTCGCGCCGAAGGTCGACGCGGCGTGGCACCTGCACGAGGCCACCGCCGGCCTCGACCTGGACCTGTTCGTGGTGTTCTCCTCCATCGCCGGGGTCCTCGGCTCCCCGGGCCAGGGCGCGTACGCCGCCGCCAACCACTTCCTCGACGCGCTCGCCGCCCACCGCCGCGCCCGGGGCCTGACCGCGCACTCCCTGGCCTGGGGCATGTGGGACACCGACGGCATGGCCGCCACCCTCAGCGCCGCCGACCGGTCCCGGGTCACCCGCTCCGGCCTCGGCCTGATCGACGGGCCCGTCGGCGTCGCCCTGTTCGACGCCGCCGTCGCCACCGACGCCGCCGCGCTCGTCCCCGCCGTCGTCGACGTGCCGGCGCTGCGCGCGGCGGCCACCGCCACCGGCGTACCGCCGATGCTGCGCGCCCTCGTCGGCACCGTGACCGCCCGGCGGCAGGCCGGCGGCGGCGCGGCCGGCGGCTGGGCCCAGCGCCTCGCCGCGCTCGCCCCCGACGAGGCCCGCGCCCAGGTGGACGTGCTGGTGCGGGGCCTGGTGGCGCAGGTGTTGGGGCACGGTGGTGCGGAGGCGGTGCCGGCGGATCGGGCGTTCCGGGAGTTGGGTTTCGACTCGTTGACGGCGGTGGACCTGCGTAACCGGGTCAACGCGGCGACGGGGCTGCGGTTGGCGTCGACGCTGGTGTTCGACTACCCGACCCCGGCGGCCCTCGCCGCGCACGTGCACGAGCAGCTCACCGGGGCGACCGCCGACCGGCCCGAGGCGGTCGCCGCCACCGGCGGCGGCGACGAGCCGATCGCGATCGTGGGCATGGCCTGCCGTTACCCGGGTGGGGTCGCCAGTCCCGACGACCTGTGGGCGCTGCTGGCCGACGGTGGGGACGGGATCTCCGAGTTCCCCGCCGACCGGGGCTGGGACCTGGAGTCCCTCTTCCACCCCGACCCCGACCACCCCGGCACCTCCTACGCCCGGCACGGCGGTTTCCTCGCCGGGGCGGCGGACTTCGACCCGGCGTTCTTCGGGATCTCGCCCCGGGAGGCCGTCGCGATGGATCCGCAGCAGCGGTTGCTGCTGGAGGCGTCGTGGGAGACGTTCGAGTCCGCCGGCCTCGACCCGGCGCGGGTGCGGGGCAGCCGCACCGGCGTCTTCGCCGGCCTGATGTACCACGACTACGCCTCCCAGGTGCAGGAGCTGCCCGAGGGCCTGGAGGGCTACATCGGCACCGGCAACTCGGGCAGCGTCGTCTCCGGACGCGTCGCCTACACGTTCGGCCTGGAGGGGCCGGCGGTCACCGTGGACACCGCGTGCTCGTCGTCGCTGGTGGCCCTGCACCTGGCCGTGCAGGCGCTGCGGTCGGGGGAGTGTGACCTGGCCCTGGCCGGTGGCGTGACGGTGATGGCCACCCCGGGGACGTTCGTGGAGTTCTCCCGGCAGCGGGGTTTGTCGGCCGACGGGCGGTGCAAGTCGTTCGCCGCGTCGGCGGACGGGACGGGCTGGTCGGAGGGCGTGGGCATGCTGCTGGTGCAGCGGCTCTCCGACGCGCGCCGGGACGGCCGGCGGATCCTCGCCGTGGTGCGGGGTACGGCCGTCAACCAGGACGGTGCGTCGAACGGCCTCACCGCCCCGAACGGCCCCTCGCAGCAGCGGGTGATCCGGCAGGCTCTCGCCAACGCGCGGCTGTCGCCGGCGGACGTGGACGCGGTCGAGGCGCACGGCACCGGCACGACCCTCGGCGATCCGATCGAGGCGCAGGCGCTGCTGGCCACCTACGGGCAGGACCGGCCGGTCGACCGGCCGCTGCTGCTCGGCTCGATCAAGTCGAACATCGGCCACACCCAGGCCGCCGCCGGGGCCGCCGGCATCATCAAGATGATCATGGCGATGCGGCACGGGGTGGTCCCCCGCACCCTGCACGTCGACGAGCCGTCCCCGCACATCGACTGGACGGCCGGCGCCGTCGAACTGGCCACCGAGGCCCGGCCCTGGCCCGAGACGGGCCGCCCCCGCCGCGCCGCCATCTCCTCGTTCGGCGTCAGCGGCACCAACGCCCACGTCGTCATCGAGCAGCCCCCCGCCGACCCCCGGCCCGCCCGACCCGGCGACACTCCCGCTGGTCCCGGCGACGAGTCCGCCGGTTCCAGCGATGCGCACCCGACGGCGGTGCCGGCGGCCGTGCTGCTGTCGGCCCGCTCCGAGGCGGCCCTCGCCGCCCAGGCCGACCGCTGGGCCCGCTGGGTCGCCGCCGACCCGGCCCCCCGCCCCGCCGACGTGGGCTGGTCCTCCGTCGTCACCCGGGCCACCCTGGAACACCGCGCCGTGCTCGCGGCAGCCGACCGCGACGAACTCCTCGCCGGGCTGCGCGCCCTCGCCACCGGTGACCCGTCCGGCACCGTCGTCACCGCCGCCGGCACCCCCACGGGCCAGCTCGCCGTCCTCTTCTCCGGTCAGGGCGCGCAGCGTGCCGAGATGGGTCGGGAGTTGGCGGAGGCGTTCCCGGTGTTCGCCGCCGCGTTGGACGAGGTGTGTGGTCACCTGGATCCGTTGCTGCCGCAGCCGCTGCGGGGGGTGCTGTTCGCTCCGGAAGGCTCCGCCGAGGCGGCGTTGCTGGATCAGACGGTGTTCACGCAGGCCGGGCTGTTCGCGGTCGAGGTGGCCCTGTTCCGGCTGGTGGAGTCGTTCGGGGTGGTGCCGGACTTCGTCGGTGGGCATTCGGTCGGTGAGATCACGGCCGCGCACGTGGCCGGGGTGTTGTCGCTGGCCGATGCGTGTCAGCTCGTGGCCGCCCGGGGTCGCCTGATGCAGGTGTTGCCGGCCGGGGGCGGGATGCTCGCGGTCAACGCCGCCGAGGCCGACGTGCTCGCCTCGATCGCCGGTCGCACCGACGTCGGGATCGCCGCCGTGAACGGGCCCACGTCCGTGGTCGTCTCCGGTGCCGTCGAGACCCTCGACGAGGTCGAGCAGCTCTGGCGGGAGCGGGGTGTGCGGACGCGCCGGTTGGCGGTGAGCCACGCGTTCCACAGCCCGCTGATGGAGCCGATGCTGGCCGAGTTCCGGGCCGTCCTCGACGGGCTGGCGTTCCGTACGCCGCTGGTGCCGGTCGTGTCCAACCTGACCGGGGCGCTCGCCGACCCGCAGGAGCTGACCCGGGCCGACTACTGGGTGCGGCACGTGCGGGAGGCGGTGCGCTTCGGCGACGGGGTCACCGCGCTGCGCGCCGCCGGAGTGGGCACGTTCCTGGAGGTCGGGCCGCAGAGCGTCCTCACGGCCCTGGCCGCCGACGTGCTGGCCGGTGACGAGGGCGTGCTCGCCGTCGCCGCCCAGCGCCGCGACCGGCCCGCCGCGCGGGCGCTGCTCGCCGCGCTGGGCGAGCTGCACGTCCACGGCGTGCCCGTCACCTGGACCCAGTGGTACGCCGGCACCGACCCGCAGCGCGTCGACCTGCCCACGTACGCGTTCCAGCACGAGCGGTACTGGCTCGGCATCGGCCGCGCCCGCGCGGGCGACGTCACCGGCGCCGGCCTCGGCGCGGCCGGGCACCCCCTGCTCGGCGCAGCCGTCACCGTCGCCGGCGAGGACATGGTCGTGCTCACCGGCCGCCTCTCCGTCGCCACCCACCCGTGGCTCGCCGAGCACACCGTCTCCGACACGGTCGTCGTCCCCGGCACGGCGCTCGTGGAGCTGGCCGTCCGGGCCGGCGACGAGGCGGGCGTCTCCCGCCTCCGGGAACTCACCATCGCCGCGCCGCTCGTGCTGCCCGCCACCGGCGGCGTACGGGTCCAGGTGCGCGTCGGCGCGCCCGACCCGACCGGTGCCCGGCCCGTCGCGGTGCACGCCGAGACCGACGGTGACGCCGGGTGGGTGCGGCACGCCGAGGGTGTGCTGGAGCCGGTGTCGGCCGAGGAGCCGGTGCTGGGTGCGTGGCCGCCGGTGGCTGCGCCGGAGGTGGATCTGTCGGGTTGGTATGAGGCTCTGGCGGGCCTCGGCCTGGTCTACGGGCCGGTGTTCCGCGGGCTGCGTCGGGTGTGGGCCGGCGACGGCGAGGTGTTCGCCGAGGTGGCCCTGCCCGATGAGGTCGAGGGCGCGGCGGAGTTCGGGGTGCATCCGGCGTTGCTGGATGCGGCGTTGCACCCGATCGGGCTGTTGCTCGCCGACGAGGGGCCGGCAGCGGCACGGGTGCCGTTCGCGTTCTCGGGTGTGCAGGTGCACGCGTCGGGTGCGCGGGTGCTGCGGGTGCGGTTGACGCGATCGGGCTCTGAGATCCGTCTGGTCGCGGTGGACGAGTCGGGTGCGCCGGTGGTGTCGGTGGACTCGATCGTGTTGCGGGAGTTGACCGGTGTCGGTGCCGGCGGTGCGGCGTCGCGGTCGTTGTTCGAGGTGGTGTGGCAGGCCGCCGAGGCCGCCCCGACCGGCGAGTTGTCCGGCTGGGCGCTGCTGACCGGCGGGGACCTGCCGGCGACACTGCCCGGCCTGCCGGCGTACCCCGACGTGGCGGCCCTGCTGGCGGCGGTGGCCGCAGGGGCCGACGCCCCGCGCGCCCTCGTGCTGCCGGTCGCCGCCCCCGACGCCGCCGTTCCCGAGGCGGCAAAGGCGGTCACCAGCGGCATCCTCGCGGCCACCCAGGCGTGGCTGGCCGCCGACGCGCTCGCCGACACGCGGCTCGTCGTCGTCACCCGGGGCGCGGTGGCCGCCGGGCCGGACGATCCCGTCGTGGACCTCGCCGGATCCGCCGTGTGGGGCCTGCTCCGCTCGGCGCAGACCGAGCACCCGGGCCGCATCGTCCTCGCCGACGTCGACGGCGACCTCGACGCGCACGCCCTGGGCCTGCTCGCCCGGGTCGCCGACGACGCGGGCGTGGGTGGTCAGGTGGCGGTGCGTTCGGGCGGGGTGTGGGTGCCGCGTCTGGTGCGCGCGTCGGCCACGGACACCCCCGTCGCTGTCGGCGACGGTGCGGTGCTGGTGACCGGTGGTACGGGCGCGTTGGGCGCTCTGGTCGCGGAGCATCTGGTGTCGGTGCACGGGGTGCGGTCGTTGGTGTTGGTGTCGCGTCGGGGCACCGCCGCTGCCGGCGCGGACGCCGTGGTCGAGCGGCTGTCGGGGCTGGGCGCGTCGGTGGAGGTGGCAGCCTGCGACGTGACGGATGCCGAGGCCGTGCGCGCCCTGGTCGGGCGGCTCACCGCCGACGGTGGTCGGCTGGCCGGGGTGGTGCACACGGCCGGGGTGCTCGACGATGCGGTGGTCACCGGCATCGACGCCGACCGGCTGGCCCGGGTCCTCGCGCCGAAGGTGGACGCGGCGTGGCACCTGCACGAGGCCACCGCCGGCCTCGACCTGGACCTGTTCGTGGTGTTCTCGTCGATCGCGGGGGTGCTCGGTTCGCCGGGTCAGGCCGCGTATGCGGCGGGGAACGCGTTCCTGGACGGGCTCGCGGCGTTCCGGCGGGGGGCTAGTCTGCCGGCGGTGTCCTTGGCGTGGGGCATGTGGGACACCGACGGGATGGCGGCGTTGCTCGGTGACGCGGATCGGGCGCGGTCGGCGCGGGCGGGTCTGACGCCGATGAGCGCGGCCACCGGTCTGGAGCTGTTCGACGCGGCCCTCGCGGCCGGACGCCCCGCCCTGGTGCCGGCCGTGCTCGACGTGCCGGCCATGCGGGCCGCCCTCGGCGCGGGCGGCCCGGTCCCGGCGGTGCTGCGCGCCCTCGTCGGCACGACGACCACCCGCCGACAGGCCGGCCAGGGCGGCGGCGGGGACTGGGCCGACCAACTCGCCGGGCTGGACCCCGACGAGGCCCGCGCCCAGATCGACCTGCTGGTGCGGGGCCTGGTGGCGCAGGTGTTGGGGCACGGTGGTGCGGAGGCGGTGCCGGCGGACCGGGCGTTCCGGGAGCTGGGGTTCGACTCGTTGACGGCGGTGGACCTGCGTAACCGGGTCAACGCGGCGACGGGGCTGCGGTTGGCCTCGACGCTGGTGTTCGACTACCCGACCCCCGCCGTGCTCGCCGAGCACCTCTACGAGCAGGTATCCGGCCAGCTCACCGACCGCCGGGGGGCGGCCCGCGCCGTCACCGGCGTCGACGAGCCGATCGCGATCGTGGGCATGGCCTGCCGTTATCCGGGTGGGGTCGCCAGCCCGGACGACCTGTGGGCGTTGCTGGCCGACGGTGGGGACGGGATCTCCGAGTTCCCCGCCGACCGGGGCTGGGACCTCGACACCCTGTTCGACCCCGACCCGGACCGCAGCGGCACCTCGTACACCCGGCACGGCGGTTTCCTCGCCGGGGCGGCCGAGTTCGACCCGGCGTTCTTCGGGATCTCGCCGCGTGAGGCGATCGCGATGGATCCGCAGCAGCGGTTGCTGCTGGAGGCGTCGTGGGAGACGTTCGAGTCCGCCGGGGTCGACCCCGCGCGGGTGCGGGGCAGCCGCACCGGCGTCTTCGCCGGCGTCATGTACCACGACTACGCCTCCCGACTGGCCGACCTGCCGCCGGACACCGAGGGCTACGTGGGTACGGGCACGTCGGGCAGTGTGCTGTCGGGTCGGGTGGCGTACACGTTCGGCCTGGAGGGGCCGGCGGTGACCGTGGACACGGCGTGCTCGTCGTCGCTGGTCGCGCTGCACCTGGCGGCGCAGGCGCTGCGGTCGGGGGAGTGTGACCTGGCCCTGGCCGGTGGCGTGACGGTGATGGCCACCCCGGGCACGTTCGTGGAGTTCTCCCGGCAGCGCGGGCTGTCGCAGGATGGCCGGTGCAAGTCGTTCGCCGCGTCGGCGGACGGGACGGGCTGGTCGGAGGGCGTGGGCATGCTGCTGGTGCAGCGGCTCTCCGACGCGCAGCGGGACGGCCGGCGGGTCCTCGCCGTGGTGCGGGGTACGGCCGTCAACCAGGACGGTGCGTCGAACGGCCTCACCGCCCCGAACGGCCCCTCGCAGCAGCGGGTGATCCGGCAGGCTCTGGCCAACGCGCGGCTGACCCCGGCTGATGTGGACGCGGTCGAGGCGCATGGCACGGGCACGACGCTGGGTGATCCGATCGAGGCGCAGGCGCTGCTGGCCACCTACGGCCAGGACCGTGAGACCCCGCTGCTGCTCGGGTCGGTCAAGTCGAACATCGGGCACACGCAGGCGGCGGCTGGTGTCGCCGGGATCATCAAGATGGTGTTGGCGATGCGGCATGGGGTGGTGCCGTCGACCCTGCACGTGGATGAGCCGTCCCCGCATGTCGATTGGGCTGCGGGTGCGGTTGTGCTGGCGACTGAGGCGACGCCGTGGCCGGTCGTCAACCGGCCGCGTCGGGCGGCGGTGTCGTCGTTCGGGATCTCGGGGACGAATGCGCATGTGATCATCGAGCAGCCTCCGGTGGAGGTTGTCGAGGGTGTGGTGGTGGAGCGGGTGACGCCGCCGGTGGTGCCGGTGCTGCTGTCGGCCCGCACGGATGCGGCGTTGGCTGGTCAGGCGGGTCGGTGGGCCCGGTGGTTGACCGGTGACGGGTCGCTTGCCGCGCTGGACGTGGCGTGGTCGTCGGTGACGACGCGCCCGGCGTTGGAGCAGCGCGCGGCGGTGGTCGCCGAGGGCCGGGACGATCTGCTGGCTGCCCTGCGGGCTCTGGCCACCGGTGAGCCGTCGGGCGCCGTGGTGGTCGGGGCCGCGGAGCAGCGGGGGCAGTTGGCCCTGCTGTTCTCGGGCCAGGGCGCGCAGCGTGCCGGGATGGGCCGGGAGCTGTACGGGGCGTTCCCGGTGTTCGCCGCCGCGTTGGACGAGGTGTGCACGCACCTGGATCCGCTGCTGCCGCAGCCGCTGAAGTCCGTGTTGTTCGCCGATGCGGGCACCGGCGACGCCGACCTGTTGGACCAGACGGTGTTCACGCAGGCCGGTCTGTTCGCCGTCGAGGTGGCGCTGTTCCGGCTCGTGGAGTCGTTCGGGATCGTGCCGGACTTCGTGGGTGGGCATTCGATCGGTGAGATCACGGCCGCGCACGTGGCGGGGGTGTTGTCGCTGACGGACGCGTGCACCCTCGTCGGGGCGCGGGGCCGGCTGATGCAGTCCCTGCCCGCTGGCGGCGGGATGCTGGCGGTGGCCGCGCCGGAGGCCGAGGTGCTCGCCTCGCTGGACGGGCTGGCCTCGCTCGGTGGACGGGGCGACCGGGTCGGGATCGCGGCGGTGAACGGACCGTCGGCCGTGGTCGTGTCGGGTGCCGCCGACGTCCTCGACGACCTGGAGCGGGAGTGGCAGGGCAGGGGTGTGCGTACCCGCCGGCTGGCGGTGAGTCACGCGTTCCACAGCCCGTTGATGGAGCCGATGCTGGCCGAGTTCCGGGCCGTCCTCGACGGCCTCGCCTTCGCTGCGCCGCTGGTGCCGGTGGTCTCGAACGTGACCGGGGCCCTGGCCGAGGCCGACGAGATCCGCACGCCGGACTACTGGGTGCGGCACGTCCGCGAGGCCGTGCGGTTCGCCGACGGGGTCGCCGCGCTGCGCGCCGCCGGTGTCGACACGTTCCTGGAGATCGGGCCGCAGAGCGTCCTCACGGCCCTGGCCGCCGACGTGCTGGCCGGCGAGGAGGGCGTGCGCGCCGTTGCCGCCCAGCGCCGCGACCGGCCCGCCGCGCGGGCGCTGCTCGCCGCGCTGGCCGAGCTGCACGTCCACGGGGTGCCCGTGACCTGGCGGCAGTGGTTCGCCGGCAGCGGCCCGGCGCGGGTCGACCTGCCGACGTACGCGTTCCAGCACCAGCGGTACTGGCCCGACTCCGGCCGGCCCCGGACCGGCGACGTGTCGGGGGCCGGGCTGGGCGAGGCCGGGCACCCGTTGCTCGGCGCGTCCGTGGACCTGGCCGGCAACGACGAGGTGGTGCTCACCGGCCGGCTGTCCCTCGCCGCGTACCCGTGGCTGGCGGATCACGCGGTCTCCGGCGCGACGCTCGTGCCGGGCACCGCGCTCGTGGAGCTGGCCGTCCGGGCCGGCGACGAGGCGGGGCTGCCCCGGCTCCGGGAGCTGACCATGGCCGCGCCGCTGGTCGTGCCCGACACGGGAAGCGTGCGCATCCAGGTACGCGTCGACGGCCCCGCCGACGCGCCGGAGCGGCCGGTGACCGTCTACTCCCGACGCGACGGCGATGCCGGGTGGGTCCGGCACGCCGAGGGCGTGTTGGCGGCAGCCTCCGCCGAGGAGCCGGTGCTGGGTGCGTGGCCGCCGGTGGGTGTGTCGGAGGTGGATCTGTCCGGCTGGTACGCGGGTCTGGCGGGTCTTGGTCTGGTGTACGGGCCGGTGTTCCGTGGTCTGCGTCGGGTGTGGGCCGGTGACGGCGAGGTGTTCGCCGAGGTGGCCCTGCCCGATGAGGTGGGAAGCTCGGGCGGGTTCGGGGTGCATCCGGCGTTGCTGGATGCGGCGTTGCACCCGATCGGGTTGCTGCTCGGTGAGGAGGCGTCGGCGGCGCGGGTGCCGTTCGCGTTCTCGGGTGTGCAGGTGCACGCGTCGGGTGCGCGGGCACTGCGGGTGCGGTTGACCCGGGTCGGTTCCGGGGTCCGTCTGGTTGCGGTGGACGAGTCGGGTGCGCCGGTGGTGTCGGTGGATTCGCTGGCGCTGCGGGAGTTGACCGGGGTTGGTGTCGCGGGTGCGGCGTCGCGGTCGTTGTTCGAGGTGGTGTGGCAGGCCGCCGAGGTCGCCCCGACCGGTGGCCCCGCTGGCTGGGCGCTGCTCGTCCCCGAGGACACCACCATGACCGGGTTCCTCGACGCGCCGGCGGGCGAGGGCCGTTTGGCGGCGTACCCCGACGTGGCGGCCCTGCTGGCGGCGGTGGCCGCAGGGGCCGACGCCCCGCGCGCCCTCGTGCTGCCGGTCGCCGCCGCCCACGCCGCCCCCGATGTGGTGCGGGCGGTCGCGTCGGAGGCGTTGCGCGCGGCGCAGGCGTGGCTGGCGGCCGACGCGCTCGCCGACACGCGGCTCGTCGTCGTCACCCGGGGCGCGGTCGCGGCGCGCGACGGTGACCGGGTGACCGACCTGGCCGGCGCGGCCGTGTGGGGCCTGCTCCGCTCGGCCCAGTCGGAACACCCCGGCCGCATCGTCCTCGCGGACCTGGACGCCGACGACGACGGCGCGACCGAACTGCCGGCCGTGCTGGCCGGCGCCCTCGACGATGCCGCCGTCGGTGGTCAGGTGGCGGTGCGTTCGGGCGGGGTGTGGGTGCCGCGTCTGGTGCGCGCGTCGGTGCCTGACGTGCCGGCGGTTGCCCCGCTGGGCGACGGTGTCGTGTTGGTGACCGGTGGTACGGGCGCGTTGGGCGCTCTGGTCGCGGAGCATCTGGTGCAGACGCACGGGGTGCGGTCGTTGGTGTTGGTGTCGCGTCGGGGTGCCGCCGCTGCCGGCGCGGATGAGCTGGTGGGGCGGCTGTCGGGGCTGGGCGCGTCGGTGGAGGTGTCGGCGTGTGACGTGACGGATGCCGAGGCCGTGCGTGCCCTGGTCGGGCGGCTCGCCGCCGACGGTGGTCGGCTGGCCGGGGTGGTGCACACGGCCGGGGTGCTCGACGACGGGCTCGTCGAGGGGCTCACCGGGGAACGGCTGGCGGCTGTGCTTGCGCCGAAGGTGGACGCGGCGTGGCACCTGCATGAGGCGACGGCTGGTCTGGACCTGGACCTGTTCGTGGTGTTCTCCTCCATCGCGGGGGTGCTCGGTTCGCCGGGTCAGGCCGCGTATGCGGCGGGGAATGCGTTCCTGGACGGTCTTGCGGCGTTCCGGCGGGGGGCTGGTCTGCCGGCGGTGTCCCTGGCGTGGGGGATGTGGGACACCGACGGGATGGCGGCGTTGCTCGGTGACGCGGATCGGGCGCGGTCGGCGCGGGCGGGTCTGACGCCGATGAGCGCGGCCACCGGTCTGGAGCTGTTCGACGCGGCCCTCGCGGCGGACCGTGCTGCCCTGGTGCCGGCGACCATCGACGTGCCCGCCCTGCGGGCCGCCGCCTCCGGTGGCGTGGTGCCGCCCATGCTGCGCACCCTCGTCGGCGCGAGCACCACCAGCCGCCGCCAGGCGGGGCAGGGCAGCGGGGGGTGGGCCGAGCGGCTCGCCGCCCTCACCGAGGACGAAGGCCGGGCGCAACTCGTGCTCCTGGTCCGTGGCCTCGTCGCGCAGGTGCTCGGGCACGGAGGCGCGGAGGCGGTGCCGGCGGACCGGGCGTTCCGGGAGCTGGGCTTCGACTCGCTGACGGCGGTGGACCTGCGCAACCGGGTCAACGCGGCAACCGGGTTGCGGCTCGGCTCGACGCTGGTGTTCGACTACCCGACCCCCGCCGTGCTCGCCGAGCACCTGTGGTCCGAGCTGGCCGGCGTACGCCAGTCGGCGACCGACCTGGTCGCCAGCGCGACGAAGGACACCGACGAGCCGATCGCGATCGTCGGCATGGCCTGCCGCTACCCGGGCGGGGTGGCCAGCCCCGACGACCTGTGGGCGCTGCTGGCCGACGGAGGCGACGGGATCTCCGAGTTCCCCGTCGACCGGGGCTGGGACCTCGACACCCTGTTCGACCCGGACCCGAACAACAGCGGCACCTCCTACACCCGCAACGGCGGCTTCCTCTACGGCGCGGCGGAGTTCGACCCCGGGTTCTTCGGCATCTCGCCCCGGGAGGCCCTGGCGATGGATCCGCAGCAGCGGTTGCTGCTGGAGGCGTCGTGGGAGACGTTCGAGTCCGCCGGGGTCGACCCGGTCCGGCTGCGGGGCAGCCGCACCGGCGTGTTCGCGGGCGTGATGTACCACGACTGGGCGACGCGCCTCATGGACCTGCCCGCCGAGGTGGAGGGCTACGTGGGTACGGGCACGTCGGGCAGTGTGCTGTCGGGGCGGGTGGCGTACACGTTCGGCCTGGAGGGGCCGGCGGTCACCGTCGACACGGCGTGCTCGTCGTCCCTGGTGGCCCTGCACCTGGCGGCGCAGGCGCTGCGGTCGGGGGAGTGCGACCTGGCCCTGGCCGGCGGCGTCACCGTCATGGCCACCCCCGGCACGTTCATCGAGTTCTCCCGGCAGCGGGGGCTTTCGCAGGACGGGCGGTGCAAGTCGTTCGCTGCCGCCGCTGATGGGACGGGTTGGTCGGAGGGCGTCGGGATGCTGCTCGTTGAGCGGCTGTCGGACGCCCGGCGTAACGGGCACCGGGTCCTCGCCGTGGTGCGGGGTACGGCCGTCAACCAGGACGGTGCGTCGAACGGCCTCACCGCCCCGAACGGCCCCTCGCAGCAGCGGGTGATCCGGCAGGCTCTGGCCAACGCGCGGCTGACCCCGGCTGATGTGGACGCGGTCGAGGCGCATGGCACGGGCACGACGCTGGGTGATCCGATCGAGGCGCAGGCGCTGCTGGCCACCTATGGCCAGGACCGTGAGACCCCGCTGCTGCTCGGGTCGGTCAAGTCGAACATCGGGCACACGCAGGCGGCGGCTGGTGTCGCCGGGATCATCAAGATGGTGTTGGCGATGCGGCATGGGGTGGTGCCGTCGACCCTGCACGTGGACGAGCCGTCGCCGCACATCGATTGGGCTGCGGGGGCGGTTGTGCTGGCGACTGAGGCGACGCCGTGGCCGGTCGTCAACCGGCCGCGTCGGGCGGCGGTGTCGTCGTTCGGGATCTCGGGGACGAATGCGCATGTGATCATCGAGCAGCCTCCGGTGGAGGTTGTCGAGGGTGTGGTGGTGGAGCGGGTGACGCCGCCGGTGGTGCCGGTGCTGCTGTCGGCCCGCACGGATGCGGCGTTGGCTGGTCAGGCGGGTCGGTGGGCCCGGTGGTTGACCGGTGACGGGTCGCTTGCCGCGCTGGACGTGGCGTGGTCGTCGGTGACGACGCGTCCCACCCTGGAGCAGCGGGCCGTCGCCCTGGTCGCCGACCGGGACGGGCTGCTCGCCGCGCTACGGGCGCTCGACGGCGGCGACCCCTCCGCAGCGATCGTCACCGGCACGGCCGCCGAGCGCGGTCAGCTCGCGGTCCTGTTCTCGGGTCAGGGCGCGCAGCGTGCCGGGATGGGTCGGGAGCTGGCGGGGGCGTTCCCGGTGTTCGCCGCCGCGTTGGACGAGGTGTGCGCGCACCTGGATCCGCTGCTGCCGCAGCCGCTCAAGCCGGTGCTGTTCGCGGAGGCGGGCACGACTGAGGCCGAACTGCTCGACCAGACCGTCTTCACGCAGGCCGGTCTGTTCGCGGTCGAGGTGGCCCTGTTCCGGCTGGTGGAGTCGTTCGGGGTGGTGCCGGACTTCGTCGGCGGGCACTCGGTCGGTGAGATCACGGCCGCGCACGTGGCGGGGGTGTTGTCCCTCGCGGACGCGTGTCAGCTCGTGGCCGCCCGGGGTCGCCTGATGCAGGCGTTGCCGGCCGGGGGCGGGATGCTCGCGGTGGCTGCGGCCGAGGAGGCGGTGGCGGAGTCGATTGCCGGTCGGGCCGATGTCGGGATCGCGGCCGTCAACGGCCCGTCGGCCGTGGTCGTCTCGGGTGCCGTTGAGGCCCTGGACGAGGTCGAGGGGGTGTGGCGGGAGCGGGGTGCGCGGACGCGCCGGTTGGCGGTGAGTCACGCGTTCCACAGTCCGTTGATGGAGCCGATGCTGGCCGAGTTCCGGGCGATCCTGGAGACGCTCGCCTTCGCCGCGCCGTTGCTGCCGGTGGTGTCGAACCTGACCGGGGCCCTGGCCGACGCCGACGAGATCCGTACCCCGGATTACTGGGTGCGGCACGTCCGCGAGGCGGTCCGGTTCGCCGACGGGGTGACCGTGCTGCGCAAGGCCGGTGTGGACACGTTCCTGGAGGTGGGGCCGCAGAGCGTGTTGACGGCCCTGGCGGCCGACGTGCTGCCGGGTGACGAGGGTGTGCTGACGGTCGCCGTGCAGCGTCGGGACCGGCCGGAGGCGACCGGGCTGCTGGCTGCCCTGGCGGAGTTGCACGTCGGTGGGGTGCCGGTGTCGTGGCGGCAGTGGTTCGCCGGCACGGGGGCGCGGCGGGTGGACCTGCCGACGTATGCGTTCCAGCACCAGCGGTTCTGGCCCGAAGCTCTGCCGCGCCCCCGCAAGGACACCGACGGTGGCGGGGACGCCGAGTTCTGGGCCGCCGTCGAACGCGGCGACCTGACCGCCCTCGCCACCCAACTCGGCGACGACACCGCCCTCGACGCCCTCGCCCCGGCCCTGCCCGCGTTGTCGCAGTGGCGGCAGGCGCGCACCCGCGACACCACGCTCGACGGCTGGTCGTACCGCATCGGGTGGGAGCCCGCGCGGTTCGCCCCGGCGGCCGGGCTGACCGGCCGGTGGCTCGTCGTCACCGTCGGCGGCGGCACCGACGCGGGCGTCGCGAAGACGCTCACCGAGGCCGGCGCGGCCGTCGACACGCTGACCGCCCCGCCGTCCCCCGACCGGGCTGAGCTGGGCGAGCGGCTGCGCCGCACCGGCGTGGACGGCTGGGCGGGCGTGCTGTGCGTGCTGCCCCGGCAGGACGAGGCCCTCCCCGACGCGCCGGGCGTGCCGGCCGGCACGGCGACGCTGCTCGCGCTCGTCCAGGCGCTGACCGACGCGGGCCTGCCCGGCCGGGTGTGGGCGCTCAGCCGCGCCGCCCTGCCGGTCACGGCCGGTGAGCGGGCCGCCGACACCTGGGCGGCGCTCGCCTGGGGCCTCGGCCGCGCCGTTGCCCTGGAACAGCCCGACCGCTGGGGCGGGCTGGTCGACCTGCCCGCCCGCGCCGACCGCAGCACCCGCGCCGCGCTTGTCGCGGTGCTCGCCGACGGCACCCTGGACCAGGTGGCGATCCGTCGCAACGGCGTCTTCGGCCGGCGGCTCGTGCCCGCCGCGCCGCCGGTCGGGTCGGGGTGGCGTCCGTCGGGGACGGTGCTGGTCACCGGTGGTACGGGTGCGTTGGGCCGGCACACCGCCCGGTGGTTGCTGGCCAACGGTGCGGCCGAGGTGGTCCTGGCGTCCCGGCGTGGCCCGGACGCCCCCGGTGCCGCCGAGCTGACCGAGGAGCTGGCCGGGGCGGTGCGGGTCGTCGCCTGCGACGTCACCGACGCCGCCGCCGTCGACGCCCTCGTCGCCGGGCTGCCCGCGCTCACCGCCGTCGTGCACACCGCAGGCGCGGCCGGCGGGGCCGTCCCGGCGCACGAGGTGACCGCCGCCGACCTGTCGGCGACCCTCGCCGGGAAGGTGCTCGGGGCCCTGCACCTGGACGCCGCCTGCCGGGGCCGTGACCTCGACGCGTTCGTCGTGTTCTCGTCCGTCGCCGGCGTCTGGGGCGGCGGCGGCCAGGCCGGCTACGCCGCCGGCAACGCCCTGCTCGACGCCCTCGTCGCCGCCCGCCGGGCCGAGGGGCTGCCCGCCACCGCCCTCGCCTACGGCCCGTGGGCGGCCGAGGGCATGGCCGCCGGGGAAACCGCCGAGGGCCTGCGCCGCCGCGGGTTCACCCCCCTCGACCCCGGGGCCGCCGTCGCGGCGCTGGGCCGCTGGGTCAATGCCGCCGAGCCCGCGCCGGTCGTCGCCGACGTGGACTGGTCCCGGTTCGTCGCCGCGTTCACCGCGGCGCGGCCGAGCCGCCTGTTCGACCGGGTCGCCCCGGCCCCCGCCGTCGAGGCGCAGCGGCCGGAGGCCGACGCCGCCACCAGCGGCCTGCGGGCGCGGCTCGCCGCGCTGCCGGCCACCGGCCAGGAGAACCTGCTGGTCGACCTGGTCCGCGCCGAGGCGGCGGCGGTGCTCGGGCACGACTCCACCGACCAGGTGCCCGCCGGCCGGGCGTTCCGGGAACTCGGCTTCGACAGCCTCGCCGCCGTGCAACTGCGGGACCGGCTGGGCCGGACCACCGGGCTGACCCTGCCGTCGACCGTCGTCTTCGACCACCCGTCGGCGGCGGAACTGGCCCGGTTCCTGCGTACGGAACTGGTGGCCGGCGCGGCCGACGCCGACCCGGCGGTCGGTCTGGTCGCGGCCCGGCCGGCGGCCGACGAGCCCATCGCCATCGTCTCGATGGCCTGCCGCTTCCCCGGCGGGGTGTCGTCGCCGCAGGAGCTGTGGGAGCTGCTGCTCGACGGCGGCGACGCGATCGGGCCGATGCCCACCGACCGGGGCTGGGACCTCGCCGCCCTGTTCGACTCCGACCCGGACCGGGTGGGCACCAGCTACGCCCGCAGCGGCGGCTTCCTCGACGCCGTGGCCGACTTCGACGCCGCGTTCTTCGGCATCAACCCCCGCGAGGCCCTGGCCATGGACCCGCAGCAGCGGCTGCTGCTGCACACCACCTGGGAGACGTTCGAGCGGGCCGGCATCGACCCGCACCGGGTACGCGGCTCCGCCACCGGCGTCTTCATGGGCACCAACGGGCAGGACTACGCGACGCTGCTGCTGGGCGCCCGCTCCGAGGTGGAGGGCTACCAGGCCACCGGCAACGGCGCGTCCGTGGTGTCCGGCCGGCTGGCGTACTCGTTCGGGCTGCACGGGCCGGCGGTCACCGTCGACACGGCGTGCTCGTCGTCGCTGGTCGCGTTGCACCTGGCGGCGCAGGCGCTGCGGTCCGGCGAGTGCGACCTGGCCCTCGCGGGCGGCGTGACCGTCATGTCGACGCCGGGGGCGTTCCTGGAGTTCTCCCGGCAGCGCGGCCTCGCCGCCGATGGGCGGGTCAAGGCGTTCGGCGCGGACGCCGACGGCACCGGCTGGGGCGAGGGCGTCGGCGTCCTGCTCCTGCAACGCCTCTCCGACGCCCGCCGCGACGGCCGCCGGATCCTGGCCGTGGTGGCCGGCAGCGCCGTCAACCAGGACGGCGCGTCCAACGGGCTCACCGCCCCCAACGGGCCCGCTCAGCAGCGGGTCATCCGGCAGGCCCTCGCCAACGCCGGGCTCACCCCGGCCGACGTCGACGCCATCGAGGCGCACGGCACCGGCACCACCCTCGGCGACCCGATCGAGGCGCAGGCGCTGACGGCCGCGTACGGGCCGGACCGGCCCGCCGACCGTCCGCTGTGGCTGGGCTCGGTGAAGTCGAACATCGGGCACACCCAGGCGGCGGCCGGCGCGGCCAGCCTGATCAAGATGGTGCTCGCCCTGCGGCACGGCACGCTGCCGGCGACCCTGCACGCCGACGAGCCGTCCCCGCACGTGGACTGGGCGGCGTCCCCGCTGGCGCTGCTCACCGAGGCCCGCCCGTGGGACGCCGACGGCCGCCCCCGCCGGGCCGGGGTGTCGTCGTTCGGCATCTCCGGCACGAATGCCCACGTGATCCTCGAACAGGCACCGGCGGAGGAACCGGTCGACCCCGCTGCGTCCGTCGAGCCCGCCGGGTCCGCCGGCCTCGCCGGGCGGTCGGCGGCGGGCGGCGCGGCGCTGCCCTGGCCGGTCTCCGCCGCCACGGCCGCCGGGCTGCGCGACCAGGCCGACCGGCTGGCCCGCCGGCTCGCCGCCCCGGCAACCCCGGCCGGCTCCGACCCGGCAACCCCGGGCGAGGGTACGGCCGACGCCGGCACGGTCGCTGTCGGTGCGGCCGAGGCCGGGGCGGTGGCCTGGGCGCTGGCCGAGGGCCGGGCGCACCTGGCCCACCGGGCGACGGTCGTCGCCGCCGACCCGCAGACCCGCCTCGCGGCGCTGCGGGCCCTCGCCGCCGGCAGCACCCATACCGCCCTCGTCGGGCCCGCCCCGACGGCGACGGGCGGCACCGCCGTCCTGTTCTCCGGTCAGGGCGCGCAGCGTGCCGGGATGGGTCGGGAGCTGTACGGGGCGTTCCCGGTGTTCGCCGCCGCGTTGGACGAGGTGTGCACGCACCTGGATCCGCTGCTGCCGCAGCCGCTGAAGTCGGTGTTGTTCGCCGATGCGGGCACCGGCGACGCCGACCTGTTGGACCAGACGGTGTTCACGCAGGCGGGCCTGTTCGCGGTCGAGGTGGCGCTGTTCCGTCTGGTCGAGTCGTTCGGGGTGGTGCCCGACTTCGTGGGCGGCCACTCGGTCGGCGAGATCACGGCCGCGCACGTGGCGGGGGTGTTGTCGCTGGCGGACGCGTGTGCCCTTGTTGCGGCGCGGGGTCGGTTGATGCAGGCGTTGCCGGCCGGGGGCGGGATGCTCGCGGTCAACGCGGCCGAGGCCGAGGTGGCGGAGTCCATCGTCGGTCGCGCCGACGTCGGGATCGCCGCCGTGAACGGCCCGTCGGCCGTGGTCGTCTCCGGCGCTGTCGGGGCCCTCGACGAGATCGAGCGAACCTGGCGGGACCGGGGCGTCCGCACCCGCCGGCTCACGGTCAGCCACGCGTTCCACAGCCCGCTGATGGAGCCGATGCTCGCCGAGTTCCGCGCGACCCTGGAGACGCTCACCTTCGCCGCGCCGCTGGTGCCGGTCGTGTCCAACGTGACGGGGGCGCTCGCCGACGGCGACGACCTGCGCACCGCCGACTACTGGGTGCGGCACGTCCGCGAGGCCGTCCGCTACGCCGACGGGATCGCCGCGCTGCGCGGGGCGGGCGTCGACACGTACCTCGAAATCGGCCCCGCCGCCGTGCTCACCGCGATGAACGCGGAGCTGCTGCCCGACGACGCCACCGCCGTGGCCGCCCTGCGGGCCGGCGTGCCGGAGCCGACCGCGCTGCTCGCCGCCCTCGCCACCCGCTACGCGACCGGCCGGGACCTCGACTGGGCGGCGCTGCTCGCCCCGCTCGCCGGCCCCCGGCCCGCCCCGCGCGACCTGCCGGAGCTGCCCACGTACGCGTTCCAGCCGCAGCGCTACTGGCCCACCCTCACCGCGTCGCCGGCCGGCGGGGCGGACCGGGCCGACGCCGCGTTCTGGCGGGCGGTCACCGACGGCGACCTGGACCGGCTCGGCATCGACACCAGCCAGCCGCTGCGGGACCTCCTGCCGGAGCTGGAGTCGTGGCGACGCCGCCAGCACGAGGACGACACGATCGCCGGCTGGCGCTACCGGGTCACCTGGCGGCCCCAGCGGCTCACCGCCGCCGACCCGGGCACCTGGCTGCTCGTCGCGCCGCCCCGGGAGGCCGCCGACGCGGTCGCCGACGCGCTGCGCGCCGGTGGGGCGGCCGTGCACCTGCTCACCGTGGACCCGGCGGCCGTCGACCGGGACGGCCTCGCCGCCGACCTGGCGCTGGCCTGCGCCACGCACCAGCCGACCGGGCTGCTGTCCCTGCTCGCCCTCGACGAGGCCCCGCACCCCGGGCAGGACGCCCTGCCCGCCGGCCTCGCGGCGAACCTGCTGCTGTTGCAGGCGCACACCGGCCTGCCGGCCGAGGCGCCGCTGCCGCTGTGGCTGGCCACCGCCGGTGCCGTCGCCACCGACGACGCGCCGGCCGCCCGGCCGTGGCAGGCCACCACCTGGGGCCTCGGCCTGGCCGCCGCCCTGGAACACCCCCGGCACGTCGGCGGCCTCGTCGACCTGCCCGGCACGGTCACCGCCGACCTCGCCGCCGCGCTGGTCGCCGCGCTCACCAACACCGAGGGGGAGGACCAGCTCGCCGTCCGCGCCTCGGGCGCGTACGCGCGGCGGCTGGTCCGGGCCACCGACCCGGCCGACGGTACGGGCGGCGGCTGGACGCCGCACGGCACCGTCCTCGTCACCGGCGGGGCGGGCACCGTCGCCGGCCACGCGACGGCCTGGCTGGGCCGGCAGGGCGCGGCCGTGGTGCCCCTGGACCAGCCGGCCGGCGGGAAGCTCACCGACCGGATGGCGCAGCTCGCCGCCGACGGGAGGCCGGTGACGGCGCTGCTGCACGTGCCCGCCGACACCGGCACCGCGCCGCTGGCGGAGCTGACCCTCGCCGGCCTCGCCGCCGACCTCGTCGCCACCGTCGGCGACATCCCCCGCTACGCCGACGAGCTGGAGGGCGCGGCCCTCGGCGCGCTGGTGCTCTGCTCCTCCACCTCCGGGGTGTGGGGCTCCGGCGGAAGGTCCGGCCAGGCTGCCGGCGACGCCCTGCTCCAGGTCCTCGCCGAGAACCGGCGGCGGGCCGGGCTGCCGGTGGCGTCGGTGGCGTTCGGCCCCTGGGCCGACGGGCTCGCCGACGCCGACCTCGACCAGCTCAGCCGCCGCGGCCTGCCCGGCATGGCCCCCGACCTGGCCACCGCCGCGCTGCGGCAGGCCGTCGCCGACGGCGCGCAGGTCGTGGTGGCCGACGTACGGTGGGACCGGTTCGTGCCGGCCATCGCCGCCGTGCGGACCCGCCCGCTGTTCGGGGAGGTCCCCGAGGCCCGGGAGGCGCTGCGCGGCCTGCACAGCGCCGAACCTGCCGACGACGGGGCCGCCGACGCGCTGCGGGAGCGGCTGCGCCCGCTCACCGACGCCGAACGCGACGCCGTGCTCGTCGACCTCGTGGCCGCCCAGGCGGCGGCGGTGCTCGGCCTGCCCGACGCCGGTGACCTCGGCCCGGGGCGGGCGTTCCGGGAGGTCGGCTTCGACTCGATGACCGCCGTGGAGCTGCGCAACCGGCTCCGGGCGGCCACCGGGGCGACCCTGCCGGCCAGCGTCGTCTTCGACTACCCGACGCCGCTGGCCCTGGCCCGCCACCTGCGTACGCTCGTCGTGGCCGACGGGGCGACGGCCACCGAGGGGCTGCTGTCCGAGCTGGAGAAGCTGGACGGGCTGTTCGCCGCCAGCGCGCCCGACCAGCTCACCCGGCAGAAGCTGCTGGTGCAGATGCAGGCGTTCCTGGCCCGCTGGGGCGACGACCGGCCCGCGTCGGTCGATGCGCCCGTGGTGCCGACGCTCGACGCGGCCAGCGACGCCGAGCTGTTCGACTTCATCCACCGGGAGCTGGGCGGCCCCGACGGCACCATGGGTGGAGGCTTCTGAACCGATTCGGGCCGCCTGATGGTGCCGAGATGACGCAGGTCATCGACGGCACCTGGGCAATGCCGCTGGGGTCCAGACGGGCCGGCCCGCCGCATCGGCCATGAACTGTCCGACGGCGTGCCGGCCCTTCCCCATCAGGCCCCGAACGAAGTCACGCGCCCGACAGCGAGGCTCCGGCCTGAGAGGGTGGTTCGGTAGCTTTCGTCCAATATGGGTTTGGGCTGGCATGTGAATGTGAGCCGTGGTCGTAACCGGTAGGTCCGGCCGGCGTTGGGCTGATCATGGGTGAGCGTGCGGCGTATCCGAGTGACCTGACCGATGAGCAGTGGGCGGTGGTGGGTCCGTTCCTGCAGGCGTGGAAGGACCGGCATCCGTCGGTGTCGGGGCATCAGGGTCGCTACGAGCTGCGGGAGATCGTGAATTCGATCTTCTACCAGAACCGGACGGGTTGTCAGTGGGCGTACCTGCCGCACGATCTGCCGCCGAAGTCCGCGACGTATTACTACTTCGCCCAGTGGCGTGACGACGGCACTGACCAGGTGATTCATGATCTGCTGCGGTGTCAGGCGCGGGAGAAGGCCGGCCGTCGGGAGGATCCGACCGCGGTGGTGCTGGACACTCAGTCGATTCGGGCGGCCAACCACGTCCCGGCGGCGACGACCGGCAAGGACGCGGCGAAGAAGGTGCCGGGCCGTAAGCGGGGCCTGGCGGTGGACGCGCTGGGGTTGATCATCGCGGTGGTGGTCACCGCGGCGTCGGTCACCGACAATGCGATCGGTGTGAGGCTGCTGGACAACGTCCTCGCGCACACGCCGACGGTGACCAAGGCGTGGGTCGATGCCGGGTTCAAAGACGACGTGCAGATCCACGGCGCGGTCCGAGGTATCGATGTCGAGCAGGTCCTGCGGTCCGACACGACGGCCGGGTTCGTGCCGGTGAAGCGCCGGTGGGTGGTGGAGCAGACCAACGGCACGTTGATGCTGCACCGCCGTCTGGTCCGCGAGTACGAGAGCCGACCCGCCTCCGCGGTGTCACGCACCTGGTGGGCCTCGACGGCGAACCTCATCCGCCGGTTGACCGGCACCGCCACCACGTCCTGGCGCGACCAACGGTGACGCAGCCGACGCTGCTGGCCCTGCTCACCGAACGCGAGAACGCCGCCGGCCTGGCCGTCGAGCGGCTCCGCGCCCAGATCGCTTCCCTCGACGAGCAGCTCACCGCGGCCGAGACCGAGGTCGCCGAACTCGCCATCACCCGCAAGACGCTCCTGAGCCTGGGCGGCCCACTCGATCCGGCGGCACCTGCTGACCCGACCGTCGCCAGCCCCGCCTACCAACAGATCCTCGCCGTGTTCCACGGCGCCAACGCACCGATGCGCGCCAAGGACATCTGCCAGGCCCTCGCCGCCGGCACCACCGCGAAGGACACCGAGAATCTCCGCGCGAAGCTCAAACGCCTCGTCGCCCGCCAGATCCTCACCGAACCCGAGGCCGGACTGTTCACCCTGGCCCCGCCGACGGCGTCCGCGTAACCCCCACCACCAGGGCCGCTAACGAACCGTCAAACCCGCATCGGACAAAGCCTCCCGAACCACCCTCTGAGATCAGCCAGGCGGAGCCGGACACTCAAGGACCGCGATCGAGTTTCCGGCGTACAGCCCCAGGTGCGGATGCCCGGAGAAGATCTCAACGGCCTCATCGTGCGAGCCCGCCTCCACGACGGCATAGCCGATCATGGCGTCGGTGAAGTCCTCGACCCCCTGTACCGTGACCAGCTTCTTCGCGTTCAACGGAGCACCGGGGTCGACGAGAGCCTTCTCGTTGGCCTGCGCCCATGACGCCCAGGCCTCAAGGAAGTCACTCTGCTGCTGTTCGCTGAGTTCGGCCTTGCCGACCTCATCAGCCGCGCCGTTGAAGAGTGCAAGGAATCTACCCATCCGGGCATGATATCGACACCCTGCTCAAGCCGCCGATCCTTGATCACGATCCCGGCTGGCCGGCGCAGCCCATCCTGACCCGCATGAGGCGACGCTCCGCAGGCGCGCCCGTGACGCCGACGCTCGACGGGGCCAGCGACGCCGAGCTGTTCGGCTTCATCCGCCGGGAGCTGGGCGGCCCCGACGGCAACCTGGGTGGAGCCCTTTGACCGACTCGACGGCCTGGTGAGCCGCCGTTGGCGGCCGGAGTGGGGGAAGACGGGCAGACCCTAGGCCGCCCCTTGCCGGGTGGCCTGGGTTAGGGCTGCGTCCGGCGGGGGGCAACGACTCCAGGATGAAGTTGCCGAACGGTGGCGGTCGTGGGTGGTGGGGATGGCAGGAGCGGGGGCGGGGTGCGTTGTGCGCGGAGCGTCAGGGGTGCTTTGCTTATCGGCAACCGGGCGGTACGGGCGAGGAGGATCTTGAGCGGGCAAGTGAATGAAATCAGCATTGTTGATCTTTAGCGGCCCAGGTCAGGAAGTCTGTTCCCCGCGCACGCGGGGGTGATCCTCGGTGTCGATCAGGGTGACACCGCCGGAATAGCTGTTCCCCGCGCACGCGGGGGTGATCCTGCCGCCGCCGAGCTGCCGATGCTCGCCGAGTCCTGTTCCCCGCGCACGCGGGGGTGATCCCACCACCGGATACACGCCCGGCTGCGACGGCATCTGTTCCCCGCGCACGCGGGGGTGATCCCATCATCAAGCGCAACCAACCGCTTCACTTCCCCTGTTCCCCGCGCATGCGGGGGTGATCCGTCATGGCGACAAGCGGGCGGGTTCGGAACCGACTGTTCCCCGCGCGCTCGGGGGTGATCCCAGTTGGATGGAGTCGGGGTTGGAGTCGTTGGCCTGTTCCCCGCGCACGCGGGGGTGATCCGGTGACCATCACGCCGTGGATGGGGTGCATGCCCTGTTCCCCGCGCACGCGGGGGTGATCCGTTCGGGCCCGAGGCAGACCGGCAGAGGGAAGACTGTTCCCCGCGCACGCGGGGGTGATCCCGCCGCCTGCGCCACCATCTGCGACGACCGGACCTGTTCCCCGCGCACGCGGGGGTGATCCGATGCCGCCGACGTAGCCGGCGAGGCCGACGTCCTGTTCCCCGCGCACGCGGGGGTGATCCCGAGAAGGGCGAGCTGCGGGCGATCGCCGCGGCCTGTTCCCCGCGCACGCGGGGGTGATCCTCGAGCCAGAACGGGCTGGTCGGGTTGGACACGCTGTTCCCCGCGCACGCGGGGGTGATCCCGCTTCTGGACCTCCGGTGGACGCCCGGAAGCGCTGTTCCCCGCGCACGCGGGGGTGATCCGCCGGCGCGGTGGTAGCCGGCGCTGGCTCCGCCCTGTTCCCCGCGCACGCGGGGGTGATCCCGCCCAGCCGCAGCCACCGATCACGACGCCTGCCTGTTCCCCGCGCACGCGGGGGTGATCCCGGGATGGGCTACCGGCTCATCGTCCGCCGGTACTGTTCCCCGCGCACGCGGGGGTGATCCCGAGTGGGTGGGACAGGGGCACAAGCGGAAGCCCTGTTCCCCGCGCACGCGGGGGTGATCCGGTCCACGCAATCATCCGCCGGGGTATCGGCCTCTGTTCCCCGCGCACGCGGGGGTGATCCGCATTCCTCGACCGGGCCGCACTCGCACAAGCCCTGTTCCCCGCGCACGCGGGGGTGATCCCGAGGGCGTTCCCGTGTGGGTGGTGTGGCGTGTCTGTTCCCCGCGCGGCGGGGGTGATCCCGAACAGCAACACCTTGTCATCACTGGCGTTTCCTGGCTGGGCGGTGCTGAACTCCATCCGTTCCGGCTGTTTCCGGCGCACGCGGGGAGAGTGACTCTTCATGGGCCGGCGATGGCGGCGGTGAACTGCGGGGTTTGCTCCCGAAGGGGGCGGTCCTTCATTTGAGCCTTGGCCCGTCCGGCTGCTGTTGTGACTACTTCGTCTCAGCCACGAAGACGCCCTTGCCCTGCTTGCCGTACACCAGGCCGCGATCGTGCAGCAGGCCGAAGGCCCGATTGATCGTCGCGAGCGAGACGTGGTTCTTGTCTGCGAGTTCGGCGGTGGAGGGCAGCTTGTCGTGTGCCTTCAGCTCTCCGGACTTGATCTGCCCGGCGATGCCGTCAGCGATGCGGCGGTACTCAGCCTGCTCGTATGGCACGAGGGGAAGTCTAGGTCGGCAAGGTCCTCACCCACCACAAGATCAGCAATATGTCAAGGTCTGACTTAAGTCAAGCTGTGACGTATGTTGGTTGCGAGATGCGGCCGGCAAGGCGCGGTGTCAACAGCCAGAGACGGAGTCACATGGAGCCGAGCACTGACGCGGTTGGGGACAAGCCCTCCAGCGATATCGGCGGTACCCGCGAGTACCAGCCCAAGCGGAACCTGCTGACCCCTGCCGACGTGCGGTGGCAGGAGTTTCCGTTGACCCGGTTCGGTCGGCGCGGCTTCGACCCGGAGGCGGTCCGTAGGTTCCTGCGCCGGTTGGAGGCCGACCTCGACGCCCTCTACCGGGAACTCGTCGCCGCCCAGGACGAGGCCCGCCGCCACCAGGCAGCCGCAGCGGAACTCCGCGCGCGGCGCTGGCGGCCCGACGCCTCGGCGCGGCGGCCCCGCAACGAGTATCGACGCCCGCCCCTGTGGCCGCCCTACTCGCCCCGCCGGGAGGGCTGCCACCGCCGGCCGGGGGAGGGGCCGGGCGATGACTGACTATCCGGCGCTGCACGGCCCGTCGCGGCCGGACTGGAACTGCCTGGTCTGCGGCGACCCGTGGCCGTGCCTGACCCGTAAGCGCCAGCTCAAGGAGCTGTGCCGGTGCAACGTGCGGACCCTCGTCCGCTACCTGACCTCGTACCTCCCGGACGCCCACGCGGAGATCACCGGCATGAGCAGCGCCGAGATAACCGACCGGATCGTCGGCTGGTGCGCCCGACCGTTGGAGATGTGGGCGGCCGAGGAGGGCACCCGGGCCGCAAACGACCGGGGGTGTCGTCGTGACCAACCGTGAGCTGCCGATCGGACGCCGGGTCGCCCGGCTGCGGACCCGGCGGCGGATGACCCAGCAGATGCTCGCCGACCGGCTCGGCAAGTCGAAGAGCTGGGTCGACAAGGTCGAACGCGGGGTCCGCGCCCTCGACCGGTACACCGTGATCCAGGAACTCGCCGCCGCGCTGCGCGTCGACCCGGTGACGCTGCTCGGCCGCGACGCCCTCCCGTCGCCGGCCGCCCGCGCCGCCGCGCAGGGCGTCGACGGGGTACGCGCCGCCCTCGACCGCTACGACACCGCCCTGACCGGGCCGCGGGCGCGGCGGTCGGCACCGCCGGTCGGCGAGCTGGACCAGCGGGTACGGCACGCCTGGCTGACCTACCAGCACGCCGACTATCCCCAACTGCTGCGGATCCTGCCGGAGCTGCTCGGCGACACCCGACACGCCCACGCCGCCCAGGGCGACGGGGCTGCGGAACCGCTGGTGCAGGCGTACCGGATCACGTCGGCGGTGCTGGTGAAGCTCGGCGTGGGCGACCTCGGCTGGCTGGCCGCCGACCGGGCCGTGTCCGTGGCCGTCGGCGACCCGCTGCTGGTCGCGGCGGCAGCCGTGCCGCTGGGGCAGGCGCTGCGAGCCCTCGGCCGCTCCCGCCCGGCCCTGGCCGTCACGGTCGCCGCCGCGCACCGCATCGCCCCCGAGGCGTGGCGCGCCGGCCCGCCCCCGGACCTGGCGCTGCACGGAACGCTGCTGGTCCAGGCGGCCCTGGCCGCCGCCGGAGCCGGCGACGAACGCGGCGCAGGGGAACTGGTCGACCAGGCGGCCCGGATCGCCGACGAGACAGGCGAGAGCGGCGAGGCCGGCGGGGAGCGCGACCGGCACTGGACCGGGTTCGGCCCCACGGCGGTGCGGATGGCCCGGGTCGCCGCCGCCGTCGAGCTGGGCAACGGCGGCGAGGCGGTGCTCCTGCACGAACGGGTCGTCGGCGCGGAGCACTGGCGGCGGCTGCCCGCCGAGCACCGGGCGGCGTACCTGCTCGACGCCGGCCGCGGGCACCTCGGGGCCGGCGACCCGCTCGCCGCCGGGCGCGCCCTGGTCGACGCGGACCGGACCGCGCCGGCCGAGGTCCGGTTACGGCCGGTGGCCCGTACGCTGCTCACCGACCTGGCGTGCCACGAACCGCTCCCGGCGGACGTGGCCCGGCTCGCCACGGCCCTCGGGGTCGGGTGACGGGCCGGGCAGCCCGTGCCCGGCGCGTCGGGCGGATCGCGAAGCGTGGGGAGCGGGCCGCGAGCCGGCCCGGCGGGTCACTCGTGCCCGACCACCGCGTGCGGGACGTACGGCTCCGCCAGCCTCCGCAGGTCGTCGTCGGAGAGCGTCACGTCCAGGGAGGCCACCGTCTCGTCGAGGTGCTTGACGGAGGTGACCCCGATGACGGGGGCGGTCACGGCCGGCTGCCGCCGCAGCCACGCCAGGGCCACCTGCGCCCGGGTCACGCAGAGTTCGGCGGCGATCTCACCGACCCGCTCCACCACCCGGCGGTCGGCGCTCTCCGTGGCGGCGTAGAGGCTGCGGCCGAAGTCGTCGTGCCGGGCGCGGGTGGTCTCCACCGTCCATTCCCGCGCGAGCTTGCCCCGCGCCAGCGGGCTCCACGGCAGCACCCCGATGCCCTGGTCCGCGCAGAGCGGCAGCATCTCCCGCTCCTCCTCCCGGTACATGAGGTTGTAGTAGTTCTGCATGCTGACGAAGGGCGTCCAGCCGTGCAGCCGCGCGGTGTGCAGCGCCTTGCCGAACTGCCACGCGAACATGGACGACGCGCCGAGGTAGCGGACCTTCCCGGCCTTGACCACGTCGTGCAGGGCCTCCAGCGTCTCCTCGATCGGCGTGCGGTGGTCCCAGCGGTGGACCTGGTAGAGGTCGACGTGGTCCAGGCCCAACCGCCGCAGGCTGTTGTCGACCTCGGTGAGGATGGCCTTGCGGGACAGGCCGGAGCCGTTGGGCCCCGACCGCATGGGCAGGAAGACCTTGGTCGCCACGACCACCTCGTCCCGGCGGGCGAACTGCCGCAGCAGCCGGCCCAGGATCTCCTCGCCGCTGCCGTCGGAGTAGGCGTTCGCCGTGTCGAAGAAGTTGATGCCGTGGTCCAGGGCGCGCCGGACGATGTCGCGGCTGCCGTCCTCGTCGAGGGTCCACGGGTCGCCGCCCCTGGCCGGGTCGCCGAAGCTCATGCCGCCGAGGCAGAGCGGCGACACGTCCAGGCCGGTCGCGCCCAGCTTGACGTACTCCATTCTCATTCCTTTCGGTCGCGGCCGGTGGCGGGGGACGGCCCGCCGCCTCCCGGCCGGTGCAGGCGGACCTGCGTGAGGTCGGGCACGACGAGCCCGGCGGGGAGCCGGTCGGCCGGGAAGGTCGTGGCCAGCGCGATGGTGCGCATGCCGGCCGCCTGCCCGGCCGCCAGGCCCACCGGCGTGTCCTCCACGACCACACAGTCCGCGGGGCGCACCCCCAGCCGGGCCGCGGCGGACAGGTAGCCGTGCGGCGACGGCTTGCCGTCCACCGGGTCGTCGGCGGTGACGGTCACCGCCGGCAGGGGCAGGCCGGCGCAGCCCATCCTGATCGCCATGAGGCGACGCCACGCCGAGGTGACCACCGCCCACCTCCCGGCCGGCAGCGCGTCGAGCAGCGCGGACGCCCCCGGCACCTCGACGATGCCCGTCGTGCAGCCCTCCTCCAGGCGGGTCAGGTGGTCGAGCTCCCGCTCGGTGTCCAGCTCCGGCGCGACGATGCGTACCGTCTCCGCCTGGGGGCGGCCGTGGGCGACCGCCAGCAGCGCGTCGGCGTCGATGCCGTGCCCGGCGCACCAGGTGCGCCACTTCCACTCGACGCAGGCGTGGGAGTCGACCAGCGTGCCGTCCATGTCGAACAGGACGGCGGCGCACCGCAGCCGCACCGGGTCGCCGCCGCCCACGTCGAGCACCAGGTCGGGGGTCCTCACCGGTCCGCGGTCACCACGCGCTGGCCCTTGCCGCGGGCGTCGACCAGTTCGGGATACGCCCGCCAGGGCTGCGCGTACACGTTGCCGGCGCGGTCCTCGCCCCGGGCGAGGAAGATCTGGTGCTTGTGGCCGACCCCCTCGTGGTTGAAGCGTACGGCCGTGCTCATGTAGCGCATGGTGAAGCCGCAGCGGCGGATCGTGCTGCGGTTGACCGCGCTGCTGTGCAGCAGGCCGCCCGAGTGGATGCTGAACTGGTTGGGCCGCAGCGGGATCGGCACCGCCCGGTCCGTGTCGACCGGCATCTTCGACACGTCCAGCTCCCAGGTGAACACGCTCTCCTCGGAGCGCACCTCCCGGTAGGGCCCGTCCGCCTGCTGCCGGTGGCTGCCCGGGATCACCACCATGTTGCCGTTCTCGGCGGTGGACGGGTCGATCGCCAGCCAGATGGTGACGGCCTGCTCCGGCGGGTGGATCGTCTCCCGCCAGAACCACGCGTCCGTGTGCCAGGGCACGCCCTTGCCGTCGCCGGCGGGCTTGCAGAAGAAGTGGGCCGAGAAGAGCGCGATGTCCGGCCCGAGGATGCTCTCGGCGACGTCCAGCACGTCGGGGTCGAGGAGCCAGCGGAACAGCTCCGGGTCGGTGAAGTGGGGGACGTCCATGTCCTCGGGGCGTTCGTCCGCCGGCAGGGCCGCGAGCTTGCGTTCGAAGTGCTCGCGGAGGCCGGCGAAGGCGGCGGGCTTCAGCAGGTCGTCGCCGACGACGTAGCCGTTCGACCTGAAGAACTCCACCTGATCGGGGTCGAGCCGCCCGGTTCCGGTGTCTCGCACGGGGTCACCGCCTTTCACAGTTCGTCGATCATGGTCGCGGTCGAGAGGACCTCCCCGTCGGGAAGGAACTCGGCCCTTACCTTGTCGTGCGCCCGCTTGCCGAGGATCTGCGTGTCCACCTCCCGTCCGACCGCTCGGCGCAGGACCCGGCCGAAGGCCGCCAGGTCCGTCGGATCGTCCACCAGCAGGCCGTCGAGCTGGTCGGTGATCTGCGTCCGGATGCCGCCGACGGCGCTCGCCACCACCACCCGTGACTTCCACATCGCCTCGGTGACCGTCAGGCCGAACCCCTCGGCGAGGCTCTTCTGCACCACCACGTCCGAACCGCGCTGGACCGCGTTGACCAGCAGGGCGTTCTCCGTCAGGTCCGCCATCGGCAGGCAGACCAGCGCCACCCGTGCGCGCTGGCGCGGCGGCAGCGCCCGCCACGCCTCGACGCAGCGGTCGTACCAGACCTGCTGTTCGATGTCGTCGGGGATGGCGGCGGTGTCCGGCCCGACGAGCGCGAGGTAGCCGTCGTCCACGTGGGAGGTGACGCCGGCCAGGACCCCGTGCATGTCCTTGAGGCGGTCCCACCGGGAGACCTGGGTGACGAGGGGCTGACCGGGGCGGGGCCGCTCCTGCGCGATCACCTGGGGCGGTCGCCGGATGCCGACCTCGCCGACCGGCGTGCGCAGCGTCGCCGGGCCGGGCGCCTCGTGCTCCGGATGCAGGCCGCACCGGGCCAGCAGGTGCTCGACGGTGGCGGCGTCGAGCTCGCAGTTCTTCGCGGTGAACGGCGACGTGAACAGCGGCCGGATCCGGACCGGGCGGGCCGCGAAGCGGTCGGGCACGAGCGTGTCCGCGCAGAAGATCAGTTCGCGTACGCCGGTCAGCAGCGGCGTGAGGAAGTCCCAGGCCGCCTCGGACGCCTCGGTCGGCGCGTCGACGCCGACGTAGCAGCGCCAGTAGACCGCGCCGACCCGGTCCAGCAGCGGTTCGGCCAGGCCGGCCGCCTGGTGGTCGTGCAGGACCACGATGTCGCCGGGCCGGACCCGCGACAGCAGGTCGTCGCGGGCCGAGGCCAGCGTCCGCAGGTAGAGCCCCCGCTCGGCAGGCCCGAGGGGACCGCCGTCACCCGGGCTGCCGTAGAGGGCCACCCCGAGCCGCTTGGTGATCGTGAAGAAGTCGGCGTCGCCGTTGATCACCGCCCAGGTCGCCGACACGCCGAGGTCCCGGTAGAGGGGAAGGGCCATCTGGAGGGTCTCGGCGACGCCCCCGCCGGCCCCGGTGGAGTTGACGTGCCAGAGGGTGCCGCCGGCCAGCCGGTCCCGGATCCGGGCGGCCGCCAGCCGCAGCGCGTCGGCGCGGTCCGGGCCGAGCAGCGCCTCCAGTCGGGGGAGCACCGGTCGGGGGTCTGGCTGTTGAATGCTGAGCACCTGCCGCCTCCGTTCTGCCGATCTTCGGGAATGTGCGGGTCATGGAGCGGTCAGCGCCTGCCCGGCCAACCAGGGGAAGAACATGGCGCCGAGGCTCGCCGCGCACAGGCAGACGCCGCTGACCATGCCGGTCATCTCCACCCGGCGGGCGAGCATCGCGAAGGCCGACGGGAAGATCGACGACATGCCGAGCCCGACGGTGACCACGCCGGCGGTCACGACCGCCACCGACGAGGCGTTGTTGACGATGACCGTCACGGCCAGCGCGCAGACCGCCGCGCTCGACGCCACGATCACCGCGGGATGCAGCCGCTGGGCGAACGGCACCCACAGCAGGCGTCCCACCGTGACCGCGACCCAGAACAGCGAGGTGAAGTATGCAGCGGTGGCGGCGTCGTCGGTCAGCCCACGGAGCAGGACGAACGAGGGGAGCCAACCCGAGATGCTGATCTCCGCGCCGACGTAGAGGAACAGCAGGACCGCCACGCCGCCGATCATCAGGTAGTGCCGGCCGCCGCCCCTGCCCCGCTGCTCGGACTCGGGGCGGGGCGCGCGGGTGCGCAGGACCCACAGCGTCAACGCGACCGCGCACCCGCAGACCAGCCAGTAGGCGAGGCGGACGCCGCCGGTCCAGGTGATCGACAGGCCGATCATCAGCGGCATGACCAGCGACCCCGCGCCGAGGAAGAAGTCGGCCGCGTTGATGAACGGGCCCACCTTCGCCCGCCGCACCCACAGCAGGAGCGTGTTGACCGTGACGAAGACGAACGTCTTCGCCAGCCCCAGCGCCCAGAACAGGACCGCGAGCGCGACGGGCCACCGCAGCAGCGGGATCGCGGCGAGGACCACCGCGACGGCGACCAGCCCCACCGCCACCTGCACGTGCGTCCCGATCCGGTTGAGCAGCCGCCCGGCGATGAGGGAGCCGCACACCGAGCCGAAGGCGTCGGCGGTGAACAGGATGGCCAGTGTGCGCAGCGGGGACCCGGTCATGGCCAGGAAGGTCTGCATCGACGGGCCGAGGACCGCCGAGAGCAGGCCGACCAGGCCGTAGCCCAGGAAGTAGGTGACGGTCAGCCGGGTGCTGTCCCGGGCCTCCGCGGTCCGTGGCTGCGTAACGATCACCGGGGTCGCCTCCTCGTCGCTCGGCGTGCGCGCCTGTCGCTCACGGGCAGCCGGCTCAGGATGAGGCGACTCCGGAGGGGAGGCGGGCGAGGCGCTCCGCCACGCGTTGCTTCAACAGGCCGACCAGGATGTGATTGAGTGACAGCATAGCGTCCTCAAAGTGAAAGTTGTTGTTGTTGCTACCGGTCTGTCCCGGGAACCGCGACGACCCGGGCACGACGATGCAGACGTCGGCGAGGGTGCGGCAGCGGCCCCCGTCGCCCTTCGTCATGGCGAACGTCCTGGCGCCCGCCTGCCCGGCGACCTCCAGCGCGCGGACCACGTTCGGCGAGTTGCCGCTGCCGGAGTAGGCCATCACCAGGTCGTCGCGGGTCACCACCGGCTCCAGCGACGCCACGTACATCTCGTCCGGGCCCAGGTCGTTCACCAGGCCGGTCAGCTCCGCCGGCGAGCCGCACAGGTTCACGAACGACAGTCGTTTCACCGACCGCGGCAACGGCCGGGACTTGTCCTCCGAGACGAAGGGGTGGTGCTTGAAGTCGCAGTAGGCGTGGTCGAGGGTCCCCGAGTTGCCGCCGTTGGCCATGGCGTAGACGGTGCCGCCGGCCTCGTAGGTGTCGAACAGCATCTCCGCCAGCGCCGCCACCGACGCGACGGGGAACTGCTCGCAGATCGCGATCTTCTCGGCGAGGTAGAGCCCCACCAGGTCCTCGACGCTCACCGGGCCCGCCCCAGGTGCTCCGCGTCGATCCGCCCGTTTCCCCGGTTGGTGTCGTCGGCCCACCTGATCACGTCGTCCAACTCGGTGGTCGACACCTCGACCGAGGTGTAGTCGGTGTCCGCGATGACGCGGTGCAGGACGTTGGCGTCCGACGTCCAACTCGAACCCGGTCCGTGCCCGGCCCGGGGGATGGCCGCGGCGTCGACCACCGCCCCCGGGTCCGCCGGCGCGGGCGTCCCGTTGAGCACGACCGCCTCGCCGGTGACGACGTAGTTCGTCTCCACCTTGCGCTGGTGCGACTGCAACGACGACTGGTGGCCCGCCGTCATGTGGATCTGCTTCAGCGCGTACGTCGCGCCGGGCAGGTTGTTGGTGTACCAGACCTCGTGGCCCCAGGGCTTCTCCACGAGGTAGTCGTCGATGTCCAGGCAGTCGGTGACCGCCGAGGCCCCGGTGGCCGCGTCCCCGTGGTCCGAGCCGGCCTCGACGACGATCGCCGGCACCGTGCCGACCTGCGTGAACCGGTACACCGCCCCGGGCGGGGCGTGCCATCCCCGCAGCGCGCCGTACTCGCGCGGCGACCCGCTGCCGGAGCGCTGCTCGACCCGCACCCGGCCGGCGACCACCACGAAGCTGCGGTGGCCGTGGGGATGCGACCGGAAGTCCACCGTCTCGCCGGCCCCGAGGCGGTGCTCCACGAACACGTACGGCCGGTCGGCCAGCCCGTCCACCAGGTCCCGGCTGTTGCGTACCTGCTGTTCCAAGACGTTCCTCCTCATCGCGGGGCCGTCGCCAGGTCGGCGTCGGCGAAGCTCGTCAGGTGGTGCACCACGCCGTCGCGGTCCAGCCGGTAACGGGCGTAGAGGTCGCGGGGGTCGCCCGCCTGGCCGTAGTCGGGGACACCCCAGGCGCGGAACGCGACCCGGTGCCCCCGGTCGAGGACGATCCGGGCGATCTCGTCGGCCAGCCCGCCCCGGACGTAGTGGTCCTCGATGACGAACACCCGTCGGTGCGCGTCGACGATGTCGCCCAGCGCCGCGGCGTCGACCGGCAACGAGGAGACGTTCACGACGGTCGGCGTGATGCCCCGCGCGGCCAGGGTGTCCAGCGCGTCCAGGACCACGCCCACCGTGCCGCCCATCGAGAAGACGACGACGTCGCGCCCCGCGTGCAGGACGTCCGGCGCGCCGGGCACGAACCGGTGCCGCGGGTCGTGCACCTCGCGCTGCGGCTGGCGGCAGAGCCGAAGGTAGGCGGGCCGGCGGTGGCCGACGACGTGGCGCATCATCTCCCGGGTCTCCACGCCGTCGACGGGATGCAGGATCTCCACGTTGGGCAGGGTCCGCATCAGCGCGACGTCCCGCAGACCCATCTGGGTGGGCCCGTCCTTGCCGATGGCCAGGCCGGCGTGGGTGCCGACCAGCACGACGCCGGCGTCGTTGAGCCCCACCGACTGGAATATCTCCAGGTACTTCCCGGTCAGGAAGTGCCCGAAGCTCGCGACGAACGGCCGGAAGCCCTCCTGCGCCAGGCCGGCCGCGACGCCCACGGCGTTGGCCTCGGCGATGCCGACCTCGAAGAACCGGTGCGGGAACCGCGCCCGGAAGGCGGCCGTCTTGGTGGCCGAGGCCAGGTCGCAGTTCACCACCACGATGTCCTCGTGCTCGGCCGCGAGGTCGGCCAGGGACTCGCCGAACCAGTCACGGGTGGCTTTCATCGCGCCTCCCCTCCAGGTAGCGCATCGCCGACTCGTACTCCTCCGTGGTGAGGGTCGCGCTGTGTGATCCGTTGAGCGCGATCCTCCCGGGCCCGAGATGCCCCTTGCGGGTGCGCGCGATGACCACGGAGGGCTGCGCCTGGTTGTCGCGGGCGTTGGCCAGGGCGTCCATCAGCGACAGGTGGGAGTGGCCGTTGACGTCCTGGACGTGCCACTCGAAGGCGCGGAACCGCTCGGCCAGCCCGGCCAACGGCATGATCTCGGACAGCAGCCCGTCGTTCTGGCTGCCGTTGTGGTCGACGACCAGCACGACGTTGGCGAGTCGACGCGCGCCGGCCACGGTCACCGCCTCCCAGATCTGGCCCTCCTGCAACTCCCCGTCGCCGGCCAGGCAGTACACGAAGTCGCCCCGGCCCCGCAGCCGCTTGGCCTGGGCCCGCCCGACGGCCACGGAGAGCCCCTGGCCCAGCGCGCCGGTGCTGAGGTCCACGAGGTCCAGCCGGGTGCGGTCCGGGTGCCCCTGCAACCGGCTGTCGATCTGGCGCAGGGTGCCGACCTCCTCGGGTCCCAGGTCGCCGCCGACCATGAGGGAGGCGTACCAGGCCGGGGCCGCGTGGCCCTTGGAGAGGATGAACACGTCGCTTTCGCTGCGGGGCCGCGTCGCGGACCAGTTCATCTGGTCGAATCGCAGCACGCTGATGATGTCGACGCAGGACAGTGACGAACCGACGTGTCCCGAGCCGGCGCGGTAGATCATTTCCAGCACCGCCGCGCGGCTGCGGTCGGCCAGTTGTCCCGTCCGGGCCAGCCGCGTCGGCAGGGGCGACTCCCGCCGGTGGGAGAGCCTGTCGTCCGGCGGTGGCACAGGTGTGGCATAGCTGATGCTGGGCTGCATGCGTGCGCCTTCCTGTCAGGATCCGGCCCGATGGCTGCGGGCAGGTTGATACGCGTGGTGGAGTCGGCCGCCGAGGCGGGCCGACACGGTGACGTTCGGGCATCGCGGAGGAGCGCGCCGAGCGGCGCGGGACGGATCACACACGGGGATCGCGGGCGTCGGCGCGATGGCGCGGTCGCCGGCGGTCGGGCAACTCAGGGTGGGCGGGTGGTTCAGGTGGGCAGGTGCGGGTCGTCGCCGGACGGGCCGTCGCGCCGGGCCCGGCGGTCGTGCCCGGCGGGCCGCGGGGGTCGGCCGCCCGACGGTCGGGAGGGCCCCGCGCCGGTCCGCCCGCCGGCAGCGTGCCGACCGGTCGACATCGCCAACGATTTCTCCAATTCGGGGTAATGCTGCCGCCTCCAATCACATTGCTGGGCTGCCGCGAATCCGTCAAGGGCGAATTCGTTTCGGCGAGCCGCGGTGGGATGTGCAGCGCTGAGTGCGGAATGCGTTGCCACCTCGGCGATCCGGGGTGGACCGAGCGGGTGGGGCGGGACCGGATAACGCCTTTTCTCGCTTTAAACGTGATGTGGGTCACATTATTGTTTCATATTGTGCACTTCGTTCGGGTGCTCTTTCGGCCCGCATTCGCAATGCCTGACGGTGGGAATTGCGGGCCGGATCTGCCCGTGCCGCGTCCCGGCCCCGGCGGCGGCGTCCGCCACCCCGGCCCGCCCAATGCCCCACCCGATGCCGGCGTCGGCCCCCAGGGAGCTCCGCCCGGTGGGGCGCGGAGCGCCACGGCCCGCCGCAAACGAAAAAATGACAAGGGGTGGCCTGACGTTTCCTTACCGCGGGTCGGCGGCCGATTGTTCGACATCGGCGGAACGGCGCGATCGGGGGCGCGCCCGTCCGGCCGCCGCCCGGGCCGGGATCCGGGCGGCCGAAAGTCGACGGCGCTCCGTGGCCGCCCCCCGTCGGTACCGCCCCCGCCCGCGCGCCCGGCGGCCCCCTCGGGGCGGCCCCGGCCCAGCCTGCGGCCGGTCCGAGCCTGGTTCTGGTAGGGGCGACCCTAGGGGCACCGTAGGGGTTGTGACCGCCGCCGGTCGACATTTACCTTCCTCCGGTAAGTAAGACCTGGTGGGCGCGGTCAACACTGTTGGTTAATGCAATTCGTGGTCGGGCTTGATGGGCCTTGGTGTCGCGGCTTGAGGCGTCTGTGGACGGTATTGGGTCGCCTGTTTGTTCCGGCCCGAAAAGGTGGCGCTAATGGCGACTGAGGACACTCTCCGGGAATACCTGAAATGGGTGACCGCGGATCTTCACCAGACGAAGAGGAAACTCGGGGAGCTGGAGGCGGCCCACCGGGAGCCCATCGCCATCGTCGGCATCGGCTGCCGGTTCCCGGGCGGCGTGCGGTCCCCCGAGGACCTGTGGCGGCTCGTCGCCGACGGCCGGGACGCCATCTCCGACTTCCCCGCCGACCGGGGCTGGGACGTCGACCGGCTCGTCCACCCCGACCCCGACCACCCCGGCACCTCGTACGTCGGGCAGGGCGGGTTCCTCGACTCGGCCACCGAGTTCGACGCCGGGTTCTTCGGCATCTCCCCGCGCGAGGCACTGGGCATGGACCCGCAGCAGCGGCTGCTGCTGGAGACCTCCTGGGAGGCGTTCGAGCACGCCGGCATCGACCCGGCGACGCTGCGCGGCCACCAGGTCGGCGTCTTCGCCAGCACCACCGGCCAGGACTACGCGGCGCTGCTCCAGTCGCCCCCGCCCGGAGTCGAGGGGTACGTCCTCACCGGCACCGCCGCCAGCGTCGTCTCCGGCCGCATCTCGTACGTGCTCGGCGTGGAGGGCCCCGCCGTCTCCGTCGACACCGCCTGCTCGTCGTCGCTGGTGGCGCTGCACCTGGCCTGCCACGCCCTGCGGCAGGGGGAGTGCACCCTCGCGCTGGCCGGCGGCGCGACCGTCATGTCCACCCCGGCCGCGTTCATCGGCTTCTCCCGGCAGCGCGGCCTCGCCGTCGACGGCCGGGTCAAGGCGTTCGCCGGGGCCGCCGACGGCACCGCCTGGGGCGAGGGCGTCGGCGTGCTCCTCGTCGAGCGGCTGTCCGACGCCCGCCGCAACGGCCACCCCGTCCTCGCCGTGGTGCGGGGCTCCGCCGTCAACCAGGACGGCGCGTCCAACGGGCTGACCGCCCCCAACGGGCCCGCCCAGCAGCGGGTGGTGCTCCAGGCGCTGGCCGGCGCGCGGCTCACCCCCGCCGACGTGGACGCCGTCGAGGCCCACGGCACCGGCACCAGCCTCGGCGACCCGATCGAGGCCACCGCGCTGCTCGCCACGTACGGGCAGGGTCGCCCGGCGGACCGGCCGCTGCGACTCGGCTCGGTCAAGTCGAACATCGGCCACACCCAGGCCGCCGCCGGTGTCGCCGGGGTCATCAAGATGGTGCTGGCGCTGCGCCACGGCCAGCTTCCCGCCACCCTGCACGTCGACGAGCCGACCCCGCACGTCGACTGGACGGCCGGCGCGGTGTCCCTGCTCACCGAGGCGCAGCCCTGGCCGGCGGGGGAGCGGCCCCGCCGCGCGGGCGTCTCCTCCTTCGGGATGAGCGGCACCAACGCCCACGTGATCATCGAGGAGGCCCCGGCGGAGACGCCGGACGCCGCCCCGACCGCCCCCGGCGCCCCGCCCGCCGAGGCCGCCCCGGCGACCCGACCGGCCATCCCCGCGCCGGTGGCGACCGCCGGCCTGGTCCCGGTGCTGCTGTCCGCCCGGGACGCCGCCGCGCTGCCCGCCCAGGCCGCCCGCTGGGCCGACTGGCTCGCCGCCGCCGAAGCCGAAGCCGCCGACCCCGGCACCGGAGCCGCCGACCACAGCGCCGAAGCCGCGGACCCCGGCACCGGAGCCGCCGAGCCCGACGCCGGCACCGGAGCCGCCGGCACCGGCACCGGTGCCGGGGCGCGGCTGACCGACCTCGGCTGGTCGTCGGTCACCACCCGGGGCGCGCTGGAACACCGGGCCGTCGTCCTCGCCGCCGACCGCGCCGGCCTGCTGCGCGACCTGCGTACGCTCGCCGCCGGCGACACCTCCCCCGGCCTCGTCACCGGCGCGCCGCGCGGCGGGCAACTCGCGTTCCTGTTCTCCGGGCAGGGCGCGCAGCGCGTCGGCATGGGCCGGGAGCTGGCCGCCGCGTTCCCGGCGTTCGCCGCCGCCCTCGACGAGGGCTGCGCGCACCTCGACCCCCGGCTGCCGAAGCCGCTGAAGACCGTCCTGTTCGCCGAGGCCGGCACGCCCGACGCCGCGCTGCTCGACCAGACGGTGTTCACCCAGGCCGGGCTGTTCGCCGTCGAGGTGGCCCTGCACCGGCTGCTGGAGTCCTGGGGCGTCACCCCCGACGTGCTGATCGGCCACTCGATCGGCGAGATCACCGCCGCGCACGTCGCCGGGGTGTTCACCCTCGCCGACGCCTGCGCGCTCGTCGCGGCGCGGGGCCGGCTGATGCAGGCGCTGCCGCCCGGCGGGGCGATGCTGGCGGTCGCGGCGTCCGAGGGCGAGGTGGCGGCGAGCCTGGAGGAGCACGCCGGACGCGTGGGGATCGCCGCCGTCAACGGCCCCGCCGCCGTGGTCGTCTCCGGTGCCGAGGCCGCCGTCGACAAACTCGCCGAGCTGTGGGCCGCGCGTGGGGTGAAGACGCGGCGGTTGAAGGTCAGCCACGCGTTCCACAGCCCGCTGATGGAGCCGATGCTCGCCGGGTTCGCCGCCGTCGTCGCCGGGCTCGACCTGCGCGCGCCGACCCTGCCCATCGTGTCCAACCTGACCGGTGACCTGGCCGACCCGGAGGCGGTCCGCACCCCGGACTACTGGGTGCGGCACGTCCGCGAGGCGGTCCGCTTCGCCGACGGTGTCGAACGGCTGCGCGCCCACGGCGTCGGCACGTACCTCGAGGTCGGCCCCAGCGGGGTGCTCACCGCGCTGACCCGGGACATCCTCGGGCCCGACGCCGACCCCACCGCCGCCGTGGCGCTGCTGCGCCGCGACCGCCCCGAGCCGGCGTCCCTGCTCACCGCGCTCGCCGAGCTGCACGTCGCCGGGGTGCCCGTCGGCTGGCGGGAACTGTTCGCCGGCGCCGACCCCCGCCGGGTCCGGCTGCCCGGATACGCGTTCCACCGCGAGCGCTACTGGCCCGACCTGACGGCCCCGCCCGCCCCCGCCGGCACGGAGTCCACCGCCGACGCCGCGTTCTGGGCGGCCGTCGAACGGGCCGACGTCGACGCCCTGCGCGACCAACTCGGCAGCGCCCCGGCCGGCGACGCCGACCCCGTGGACGCCCTGCTGCCCGCGCTGCCCGTCCTCGCCGCCTGGCGACGCGACCGGCACGACTCGGGCGTGGCGGACGGCTGGTCGTACCAGGTGGTGTGGAAGCCCGTGCCGGTCGCCGAGGGGGACCGGCCGGCGGGCCGCTGGCTGCTCGTGCTGCCCGCCGACGCCGCGCCCGCCTGGGCCGACGGCCTCGCCGGCCTGCTGCGGGCCGGCGGCGACGAGCCGGCGACCCTGCGCGTCGGGGCCGACGACCTCGACCGGGCCGCCCTCGCCGACCGGCTGCGCGCCGCCGTCGGCGACGCGCCCGTCGCCGGGGTGCTGCACCTCGTCGCCGGCCAGGACGCGCTGCTGCCCGCCCACCCCGGCACGAGCGCCGCCGCCGCCACCACCCTCGTGCTGCTCCAGGCCCTCACTGACCTCGACGTCGCCGCGCCCGTCTGGTGCGTCACCAGCGGGGCCGTCAAGGCCGGCCCCGCCGACCGGGTCGACCACCCCCTCCAGACCCTCGTGTGGGGCCTCGGCCGGGCCGCCGCCGTCGAGCAGCCGCACCGCTGGGGCGGCCTCGTCGACGTGCCGGCCAACCCCGACGAGAGCGTGCTGCGCCGGCTCGCCGCCGTCCTGGCCGGCGGCAGCGGCGAGGACCAGGTCGCCGTCCGCCCCGGCGGCGTCTGGGGCCGCCGCCTCGCCCCGGCCGCCGCCCCCGACCGGCCCGCCACCGACTGGTGGGCCGACGGCACCGTCCTGGTCACCGGCGGCACCGGCGCGCTCGGCGGCCACGTCACCCGCTGGCTGCTCGACAAGGGGGCCCGCCGGGTCGTCCTCGTCGGCCGGCGCGGCGCCGCCACCCCCGGCCTCCTCGACGGGTACGCCGACGACGGGCGGGTCACCGCCGCCGCCTGCGACGTCACCGACCGGGCCGCCGTCGCCGCGCTGCTGGACACGCTGCCCGACCTGACCGCCGTCGTGCACGCCGCCGGCACCGACCAGCTCACCCCGCTCACCGGCACCACCCTCGACGAGTTCTCCCACGTCGTCGCCGGCAAGGTGCTCGGCGCGCTGCACCTGCACGACTGCCTCGCCGACCGGCCGCTGACCGCGTTCCTGCTGTTCTCCTCCATCTCCGGCGTGTGGGGCAGCGCCGGCCAGTGCGCGTACGGGGCCGGCAACTCGCTGCTCGACGCGCTCGCCGTGCACCGCCGCGACCGGGGCCTCGCCGCCACCGCCGTGTCCTGGACCGCGTGGGGCGGGGCCGACGGCATGGCCGCCAAGAACACCGCCACCGAGGCGCTGCACCGGATGGGCCTGCCCACCATCGACCCGCAGCACGCCCTCGTCGCCCTCGACCGGGCGGTGCGCCGGCCCACCCCCTGCGTCACCGTCGCCGACGTCGACTGGGGCCGCTTCCACCCCGCGTTCACCCTCACCCGGCCCAGCCCGCTGCTGTCCGAGCTGCCCCAGGTGCGGGCCCTCGCCGAAGCCGACGCCGAGGCCGCCGCCGCGCCGGCCGGCGTCGCCGACGCCCTGCGCCACCTCGCCGACCTGCCCGAGGCCGAGCAGGAACGCGAACTGCTCGCCATCGTCAACGCGCAGACCGCCCGCGTCCTCGGCCACGCCACCGCCGACGACCTGCGCGGCCGGCCGTTCGCCGACCTCGGCTTCGACTCGCTCACCGCCGTTGACCTGCGTACCCGGCTCAACGAGGTCACCGGGCTGCGCCTGCCGTCCACCCTCGTCTTCGACCACCCGACCCCCGCCGACCTGGCCCGGCACCTGCGCGAGACCGCGTTCGGCACCACCACCACCGCGACCGCCGAGGCCCGCGTCGCCGTGGGCACCGACGAACCCGTCGCCATCGTCGGCATGGCCTGCCGCTACCCCGGCGACGCCCGCAGCCCCGAGGAGCTGTGGCGGCTCGTCGCCGACGGTGTCGACGCCATCGGCGACTTCCCCACCGACCGGGGCTGGGCCACCACCACCCCGGACAGCGGATACGCCCCGGCCGGCGGCTTCCTCTACGACGTCCCCGCCTTCGACCCCGCCTTCTTCGGCATCTCGCCGCGCGAGGCCCTCGCCATGGACCCGCAGCAGCGGCTCACCCTGGAGGCCTCCTGGGAGGTCCTGGAACGCGCCGGGCTCGACCCCGGCAGCCTCAAGGGCAGCCGCACCGGCGTGTTCGTCGGCGCGTCCACCTCCGGCTACGGCACCGGGCTCACCGAGGTGCCCGAGGGCACCGAGGGCTACCTGATGACCGGTGCCGCGCACAGCATCATCTCCGGTCGCGTCGCGTACACGCTCGGCCTCGAAGGGCCCGCCGTCACCGTCGACACCGCCTGCTCGTCGTCGCTGGTCGCGCTGCACCTGGCCGGTGAGGCGCTGCGCCGGGGCGAGTGCGACCTGGCCCTGGCCGGCGGCGTCACCGTGATGGCCACCCCCGGCACGTTCGCCGAGTTCTCCCGCCAGCAGGGCCTCGCCGCCGACGGCCGGTGCAAGTCGTTCGCGGCGTCGGCCGACGGGACGGGCTGGTCCGAGGGCGTGGGCATGCTCCTCGTCGAACGGCTCTCTGACGCCCGCCGCAACGGGCACCGGGTCCTCGCCGTGGTGCGGGGCAGCGCCGTGAACCAGGACGGTGCGTCGAACGGGTTGACCGCGCCGAACGGTCCGTCGCAGCAGCGGGTGATCCGGCAGGCCCTGGCGAATGCGCGGTTGTCGACGGCGGATGTGGACGTGGTGGAGGCGCACGGGACGGGTACGACGTTGGGTGATCCGATCGAGGCGCAGGCGTTGTTGGCGACGTACGGGCAGGATCGTCCCGGTGACCGGCCGTTGCTGTTGGGGTCGGTCAAGTCGAACATCGGTCATGCGCAGGCGGCGGCGGGTGTGGCGGGTGTGATCAAGGTGGTGCAGGCGATGCGGCACGGTGTGGTGCCGGCGTCGTTGCACGTGGACGAGCCGTCGCCGCACATCGACTGGTCTGCGGGCGCGGTGGACCTGGTCACGGAGGCGCGGCCGTGGCCGGTGGTGGACCGGCCCCGCCGGGCGGCGGTGTCGTCGTTCGGCATGTCCGGCACCAACGCCCACGTCATCATCGAGCAGCCGGAGGAACCCGCCGACGCCCCCGTCGAGGACCCCGCGCCGGGGCTGGTCGACGCCGACGTCCTCGTCTGGCCGGTGTCGGCCCGGTCGGCGGCGGCGCTGCGCGACCAGGCCGCCCGGCTGGCCACCCACGTACGCGACCTCGACACCCTCGACCCTGCCGCGCTGGCCTGGTCCCTCGCCACCACGCGTGCCACGTTCGATCAGCGGGCGTCGGTCGTCGGGTCGGGCATGGCCGACCTGCTCGCCGGCCTGGATGCCCTCGCGTCCGGTCTGCCGGCGGGCAACATGGTGTCCGGTGTGGCGTCGGGTCATGGTGCTGGTCCGGTGTTCGTGTTCCCGGGTCAGGGTGCGCAGTCGGCAGGCATGGCGGCCGGTCTGGTCGGTCGGACGCCGGTGTTCGACGCGCGGTTGGCGGAGTGTCAGCGGGCCCTGGCTCCGTTCCTGGACGTCGACCTGGTCTCGGTGTTGATCGGGGATGACGAGTCGTGGTTGGAGCGGGTGGAGGTCGTCCAGCCGGTCCTGTGGGCCGTCGGTGTTGCCTTGGCGGCGGTGTGGGAGCACGTGGGTGTGGTGCCGCAGGCGGTGGTGGGTCACTCGCAGGGCGAGATCGGCGCGGCGTGTGTCGCCGGGATCCTGTCCCTGGAGGATGCGGCGAAGACGGTCGCGTTGCGGTCGCGGGCCCTGGCGGTGTTGCGGGGGACGGGTGCGATGGCGTCGGTGGACCTGTCCGCCGATGCGGTGGCTTCTCGCCTGTCCAGCTTCCCGGGTGTGGGTGTGGCCGCCGTGAACGGCCCGTCGACGGTGGTCGTGTCGGGTCCGCCGGAGCCCGTCGCGGACCTGGTGCAGGCGTGCCAGGACGAGGGCATCCGCGCCCGGCTGATTCCGGTGGACTACGCGTCGCACTCGCCGTCGGTGCAGGACGTGGCGGAGCGGCTGCGCGCCGACCTGGCCGACGTTGCCCCGCAGCCGGGCCGGGTCCGGCTCGTCTCGACGCTCACCGGTGACTGGGTCGAGCCGGAGAGCATGACGGCGGACTACTGGTATGACAACCTGCGGCAGACCGTCCAGTTCGATGCGGCCGTGCGGGTCGCCGTGGCGGCCGGGCACTCCACGTTCGTGGAGATCAGCCCGCACCCCGTGCTCACGATGCCGGTCACCGCGATCCTCGACGACGCCGGGGTCACCGGCCACACGTTGGGCAGTCTGCGCCGGGGTGATGACGACCCGACCCGGCTGCTGACCAACCTGGCCGCCGCGCACGCGATCGGCCTGCCCGTTGACCTGACGAAGGTCCTCGCCGAGGCCGACACCGTCGACCTGCCCACCTACCCGTTCGCGCGGGACCGCTACTGGTTGCAGGGCAGCGGCGCGAGCCGGGCCGGGCTGCCGGCGGTCGGCCTCGATGCCGCCGACCACCCGCTGCTCAGCGCGGTGGCCGACCTGCCGGGCGACGAGGGCCTGTTGCTCACCGGCCGGATCTCCCTGGCCACCCACCCGTGGCTCGCCGACCACGCCGTGCTCGGCACCGTCCTGCTGCCCGGCACCGCGCTGGTCGAGCTGGCCTCCTTCAGCGGCCGGCACGTCGACGCCGCCCACGTGACCGAACTGGTCCTGGAAGCACCGCTCGCCGTGCCGGAGGAGGGGAGCGTCGACCTGCGGGTCCGCGTCGGCGCGGCCGGCGAGGACGGGCTGCGGCCCGTCTCCGTCCACTCGTCCGTCGGCGAGGCCCACCCGTCCGGGGGCGACGGCGGCGACCAGCCCGGGGCGGCCGGCCGGCAGTGGCAGCGGCACGCCCACGGCCTGCTCGCCCCCACCCGGCCGGTGACCGTCGCCCCGGCCGCCGCGTGGCCCCCGCCCGGGGCGGAACCGATCGCCCTCGACGCCCTGTATCCGCACCTCGCCGAGCAGGGCTACCACTACGGTCCGGTGTTCCGGGCGTTGCGCGCCGCCTGGCGGCACGGCGACGACCTCCTCGCCGAGGTCGCCCTCGACGCCGACGCGCCCGGCGACGCGGCCCCGTTCACCGTGCACCCGGCCCTGCTCGACGCCGCCCTGCACGCCATCGGCGCGAGCACCCTCGGCCGCGCCGGCGCCGGCAGCGCCCACAGCGGGGCCGGCAGCGCCGGCAGCGAGGCCGACGGCGACAGCACCGGCAGCGGCGCGCAGCCGGGGCTGCCGTTCTCCTGGACCGGGGTGGCGATCGCGCCCACCCGGGCCCGGGAACTGCGCGTGCGCCTCACCGCCGCCGACGGGTCGGTGGCGGCCACCGTCACCGACACCGGCGGCGTGCCCGTCGCCTCCCTCGACGCCCTCGTGCTGCGGCCGATCACCGCCGACCAGCTCAGCGCCGCCCGCCGCACCGCCAACCGGTCCCTGCACCGCCTCGACTGGGTCACCCCGGAACCGGCCGCCGCCCGGCCCGCCGCCCTCGCCGCGCTCGGTCCGGCCGCCGAAGCCTTCGCCGGAAGCGCCGGGTGGCCGGGCGTCGAGGCGTACCCGAGCCTGGACGACCTGGTCGCGGCCGTGGCCGGCGGCGCGGCCCGGCCCGACGCGGTGCTCGCCGCCGTGACCGGGCAGCGCGCCGACGAGCCGAGCCCGGCGCGGGCCGCGCACCTGGCCGCCCACGAGGCCCTCGCCCTGGCCCAGGACTGGCTGGCCCGGCCGGAGCTGGAGCCGGTCCGGCTCGTCGTGGTCACCCGGGGCGCGGTCGCCGTCGCCGCCGACGACCGGCTCACCGACCTGCCCGCCGCCACCGTGTGGGGCCTGGTGCGCTCCGCCCAGTCGGAGCACCCGGGCCGGATCGTCCTGCTCGATCTCGACGACGACCCCCGCTCGGCGGCGGCGCTGCCGGCGGCCCTGGCCACCGGGGAGCCGCAGCTCGCCGTCCGCGCCGGGCAGCTCCGCGCGCCCCGGCTGGCCCGGCTCGGCCCGCCGCCGGCCGAGGCGGCGGCCCCCGACCTGTCCGCCGGCACCGTCCTGGTCACCGGCGCGACCGGCGCGCTCGGCCGGCTCGTCGCCCGGCACCTGGCCACCCGGCACGGGGTACGCGGGCTGCTGCTGGCCAGCCGCAGCGGCCCCGACGCCCCCGGCGCGGCGGACCTCGTCGCCGAGCTGACCGGCCTCGGCGTCGCCGCGCAGGTGGTCGCCGCCGACGTCACCGACCGCGCCGCGCTCGCCGTGCTGCTCGACGAGATCCCCGCCGACCGGCCCCTCGTCGGCGTCGTGCACGCCGCCGGGGTCCTCGACGACGGGGTGCTGCCGGCGCTCACCCCGGCCCGCTTCGACGCCGTCCTCGGGCCGAAGGTCGACGCCGCCTGGCACCTGCACGAGCTGACCGAGAAGCTGGACCTCGCCGCGTTCGTGCTGTTCTCGTCGGCGTCCGGGCTGTTCGGCGGCCCCGGGCAGGCCAACCACGCCGCCGCGAACGCCTTCCTCGACGCGCTCGCCCAGCATCGGCGCTCGCGCGGGCTCACCGTCACGTCGATGGCGTGGGGGCCGTGGGCCAACCCCGACCTGCCCGGCGGGCGGCCCGGTCACGTCGACGAGCGGCGGATGAGCCGGGGCGGCTTCCGCCCCCTCGACGCCGACGAGGGCATGGAGCTGTTCACCGAGGGGCTGCGCCACGCCGACCCGGTGGTCGTGCCCGTCGCCCTGGACCTGGGGGTGCTGGGCCGGCTCGGGCCGGCGCTGCCCCGGCTGCTGCACGGCCTGGTCCGCCCGGCCGGCGCGGCGGCACCGGCGGCGGCACCGGCCGCCGACGCGGCGGCGGCGCTGCGCGACACCCTCGCCGCCACCCCGGAGGCCGAGCGCGACCGGGTGCTGTCCGACCTGGTCCGCACCCACGCGGCGGCGGTCCTCGGGTACGCGTCGCTGCGCGACATCGACGCCGACAAGGGCTTCGTGGAGCTGGGCTTCGACTCGCTGACGGCGGTGGAGTTCCGCAACCGGCTCACCGCCGCCACCGGGCTGCGGCTGCCGTCCACCCTCGTCTACGACCGGCCCACCACCACCGCCCTCGTCGGCTACCTGCGGGGCGCGCTGCTCGCCGAGCGCAGCACGTCCGCGCTGTCGGTGCTCGGCGAGCTGAGCAAGCTGGAGACCGTCATGCGGGCCGTCGCCGCCGACGACACCGACCGCGCCGCCGTCGCCGACCGGCTGCGGGAACTGCTGTCGGCGTGGACGCACACCGAGGCCGACGCCGCCGCCGACGGCACCGGCGACGGCGGGCTCGCCTCCGCCACCGCGGAGGAGATCTTCCACCTGCTCGACGACGAGCTCGGAACGGCCTGACCCGGATGTCCCGGACGTCTGATCCCGATACGGAGTGGCCCGATGCCCACTGAGGCGGAGTTCCTCGACTACCTCCGGCGTGCCACGGCCGACCTGCGCGAGGCGCGGCGGCGGGTGCGCGAGGTGGAGGCGAAGGACCGCGAGCCGATGGCCGTCGTCGGCATGGCCTGCCGGTTCCCCGGCGGCGTACGCGGCCCGGACGACCTGTGGGACCTCGTCGACGCCGGCCGCGAGGGGCTGGGCGACTTCCCCACCGACCGGGGCTGGGACCTGGAGCGGCTGTTCCACGTCGACCCGGACAACCCGGGCACCTCCTACACCGACCAGGGCGGCTTCCTCTACGACGCCACGGAGTTCGACCCGGCCTTCTTCGGCATCTCGCCGCGCGAGGCCCTGGCCATGGACCCGCAGCAGCGGCTGCTGCTGGAGAGCGCGTGGGAGGCGTTCGAGTCCGCCGACCTGGACCCGCAGCGGCTGCGCGGCAGCCGCACCGGCGTCTTCGCCGGGGTGATGTACCACGACTACGCCTCCCGGGTGCTGGACCTGCCCGAGGGCGTCGAGGGCTACCTCGGCACCGGCAACTCCGGCAGCCTCGTCTCCGGCCGGGTCGCCTACACGTACGGGCTGGAAGGGCCCGCCGTCACCGTCGACACGGCCTGCTCGTCGTCGCTGGTCGCCGTGCACCTCGCCGTGCAGGCGCTGCGCCAGCGCGACTGCGACCTGGCCCTGGCCGGCGGCGTCACCGTGCTGTCCACCCCCGGCGTGTTCGCCGAGTTCTCCCGGCAGCGCGGCCTCGCCCCCGACGGGCGGTGCAAGTCGTTCGCCGACGCCGCCGACGGCACCGGCTGGGCCGAGGGCGTCGGCGTGCTGCTGCTCCAGCGGCTCTCCGACGCCCAGCGCGACGGCCGCCGCGTCTACGCGGTGATCCGGGGCAGCGCCGTCAACCAGGACGGGGCCAGCAGCGGCCTCACCACGCCCAACGGCCCCTCCCAGGAGCGGGTCATCCGGCAGGCCCTGGCCAACGCGCGGCTCGCCCCGGCCGACGTGGACGCCGTCGAGGCGCACGGCACCGGCACCACCCTCGGCGACCCGATCGAGGCGCAGGCGCTGCTGGCCACCTACGGGCAGGACCGGGCCGGGGCGGAGCCGCTGTGGCTCGGCTCGGTCAAGTCCAACCTCGGCCACACCCAGGCCGCCGCCGGCGTCGCCGGGCTGATCAAGATGGTGCAGGCGCTGCGGCACGGCCGGCTCCCCGCCACCCTGCACGTCGACGCGCCGTCTGCGCACATCGACTGGTCGGCCGGGGCCGTGTCGCTGCTCACCGAGCCCCGCCCCTGGCCGCAGGTGGACCGCCCCCGCCGCGCCGCCGTGTCGTCGTTCGGCATCTCCGGCACCAACGCGCACGTCATCCTCGAACAGGCCCCGGTCGCCGAGGAGCCCGACCCGGCCGCGCCGGCCGTCGTCCCGCCGCTGTCGCCGGTCCTGCTGTCGGCCCGCAGCCCCGAGTCCCTCGCCGCGCTGGCCCGCCGCTGGGCCGACCACCTCGACGCCGCGCCCGACGCCCGCCCCGTCGACGTCGCCGCGTCGTCGCTGCGCCGCGCCGGGCTGCCCCGGCGGGCCGTCGTCGTCGCCGCCGACCGCGCCGAGCTGCTCGCCGGGCTGCGTGCCCTCGCCGCCGACGAGCCGGCCGCGCCGGTCGTCACCGGCGCCGCCGCGCCCCGGGGCCGGGTCGCGTTCCTGTTCTCCGGGCAGGGCGCGCAGCGCCCCGGCATGGGCCGCGAGCTGGCCGGGGCGTTCCCCGTGTTCGCGCAGGCCCTCGACGAGGTGTGCGCGGCGCTCGATGAGCACCTGCCCCGGCCGCTGCGCGAGGTCATGTTCGCCGACGCCGGCACGCCCGAGGCCGACTTGCTGCACCAGACCGTGTTCACCCAGGCCGGGCTGTTCGCCGTCGAGGTGGCGCTGTTCCGGCTCGCCGGGTCGTTCGGGCTCGCCCCCGACTACCTCGTCGGCCACTCCATCGGCGAGCTGGCCGCCGCGCACGTCGCCGGGGTGCTCACCCTCGCCGACGCCGCGACGCTGGTCGCCGCCCGGGGCCGGCTCATGCAGGCCCTGCCGGCGGGCGGGGCGATGCTCGCCGTCGCCGCCGACGAGGCGTCCGTGGTCGAGTCCCTCGCCGGGGTGACCGGCCGGATCGGCGTCGCCGCCGTCAACGGCCCCGCCGCCGTGGTCGTCTCCGGCGACGCCGCCGCCGTGGAGCAGGTGGCCGCCCACTGGGCCGAGCGGGGCACCCCCATCCACCGGCTGCGGGTCAGCCACGCGTTCCACAGCGAACTGATGGAGCCGATGCTCGCCGAGTTCGCCGCCGTCGCCGCCGGGCTGACGTTCTCCCCGCCCACCGTGCCGATCGTGTCGAACCTGACCGGCCGGGTCGCCGAGCCGGAGCTGCTGTGCAGCCCCGACTACTGGGTCCGGCACGTCCGCGAGGCCGTCCGGTTCGCCGACGCCGTCGACCTGCTCGCCGAGGCCGGCGTCGGCACGTACGTCGAGCTGGGCCCCAACGGGGTGCTCACCGCGATGGCGCAGAGCTGCCTCACCGACCCGACCGCCGTGCTCGTGCCGCTGGCCCGCAAGGACCGCCCCGAGCCGCGCGCCCTGCTGGAGGCCCTGGCCCGGCTGCACGTCGACGGCCTGCCCGTCGACTGGGACGCCCTGCTCGCCGGGGCCGGCGCGCGCCGGGTGGACCTGCCCACGTACGCGTTCGCGCACCAGCGGTACTGGCTGGAGCCGGTCGGCCGGATCGCCGACGTCACCGGCGTCGGCCTCGGCGCGGCCGGGCACCCGCTGCTCGGCGCGGCGGTCTCCGTGGCCGGCGAGGACATGGTGCTGCTCACCGGCCGGCTGTCCCTGGCCACCCACGGCTGGCTCGCCGACCACGCCGTCTCCGGCGTCGTCGTGCTGCCCGGCGCGGCCCTGGTCGAGCTGGTCGTGCGGGCCGGCGACGAGGTCGGCGCGTCCCGGGTGCGGGAGCTGACCGTCGCCGCGCCGCTGGCCCTGCCGGAGGCCGGCGGCGTCCGCGTGCAGGTGCGCGTCGGCGCGGCCGACGACACCGGCGCCCGCGCGGTGACCGTGCACGCCCAGGCTGAGGAGGACCCGGAGGGCGGCTGGGTCCGGCACGCCGAGGGCGTCCTCGAACCGGCCGTCGACGACGAGCCCGCCCTCGGCGTGTGGCCGCCCGTCGCGGCCACCGAGGTCGACCTCGCCCAGTGGTACGACGCCCTCGCCGGGCGCGGCCTGGCCTACGGGCCCGCGTTCCGGGGGCTGCGTCGGCTGTGGGCCGGCGACGGCGAGGTGTACGCCGAGGTCGCCCTGCCCGAGGAGGCGGCCGGGCCCGCCGCCGCGTTCGGCGTGCACCCGGCGCTGCTCGACGCCGCCCTGCAACCCGTCGGGGCGCTGCTCGCCGCCGTGGGCGGCGGCCCCCGGGTGCCGTTCGCGTTCTCCGGCGCGCAGGTGCACGCGTCCGGCGCGACGGCGCTGCGGGTGCGGCTGACCGGCGACGGCTCGGCGGTGCGGCTCGTCGCCACCGACGGCGCGGGCGTCCCCGTGGTGTCGGTGGACTCCCTCGCGCTGCGGGAGATGACCGGCCTGACCGCCCCCGGCGTCGCCGCCCGTTCGCTGTTCGAGGTCGTCTGGCAGGCCGAGGAGGTGCCGCCCGCCGAGGAGCCCACCGGCTGGGCGCTGCTCGCCGCGACCCCGCCCGGCCCGGTGCGGGCCCTCGACCTGCCCGTCTTCGCCGACGTGGCGGCGGTGCTGGCCGCCGCCGACGAGGCGGGGGAGCCGCTGCCCCGCGCCCTCGTGCTCCCCGTGTCTTCCACCCCCGCCGCTGATCTGCCCGACGCCGTCCGGGCCGTCGCGGCCGACGTGCTCGGCGTGGTGCAGGCGTGGCTGGCCGCCGACGCGCTGGCCGACACCCGGCTGGTCGTGCTGACCCGGGGCGCGGTGGCCACCCGCGACGACGACCCGGTCACCGATCTCGCCGGGGCCGCCGTGTGGGGCCTGCTGCGCTCGGCGCAGTCCGAGCACCCCGACCGGATCGTCCTCGCCGACCTGGCCGCCGCCGACGTCGACGCCGCCGGTGTCGACGCCGCCGCCCTGGCGGTGCTCGCCGGGGTGGTCGACGACCCCGCCGGCACCGGCGGGCAGGTGGCGCTGCGCGGCGACGCCGTGTTCACCCCGCGCCTCGTGCGCGCCGCCGCCCCGGCCGACCCCCCGGCCGCCCCCGCGCTCGGCGACGGCACCGTCCTGGTCACCGGCGGCACCGGCGCGCTCGGCGCGCTCGTCGCCGAGCACCTCGTCACCGCGTACGGGGCCCGGTCGCTGCTGCTGGTGTCCCGCCAGGGACCGGCCGCCCCCGGCGCGGACGCCCTGGCGGAGCGGCTCACCGGCCTGGGCGCCCGCGTCGAGGTGGTCGCCGCCGACGTCACCGACCCCGACCGGGTGGCCGCCCTCGTCGCCGGGGTCACCGGCCGGCTGGCCGGCGTCGTGCACACCGCCGGCGTCCTCGACGACGGCGTGGTCACCGCGATCAGCCCCGAGCGGCTGGCCGGGGTGCTCGCCCCGAAGGCCGACGCCGCGTGGCACCTGCACGAGGCGACCGCCGGGCGGGACCTCGACCTGTTCGTCGTGTACTCCTCCGTCGCCGGGGTGCTCGGCTCGCCCGGCCAGGCCGCGTACGCGGCGGCGAACACGTTCCTGGACGCCCTCGCCGCGTACCGCCGGCAGGCCGGCCTGCCCGCCGCGAGCCTCGCCTGGGGCATGTGGGACACCGCCGGGATGGCCGCGACGGTCGGCGACGCGGACCGGGCCCGCTCGGCCCGCGCCGGCATCTCGCCGATGAGCGCCGACACCGGCCTCGACCTGTTCGACGCGGCCCTCGCCGCCGGCCGGCCCGCCGTCGTGCCGGCCGTGCTCGACGTGCCGGCCATGCGGTCCCGGGTCGTCGCCGGCCGGGTGCCGTCGCTGCTGCGGGTGCTGCTCGGCGCGGTGCCCACCCGCCGGCAGGCCGGCCACGGCAACTGGGCCGACCGGATCGCCGGCCTGGACCCGCAGGACGCCCGCGACCAGGTCGACGCCCTCGTCCGGGGCCTCGTCGCGCAGGTCCTCGGGCACGGCGGCGCGGACGCCGTGCCGGCGGACCGGGCGTTCCGGGAGCTGGGCTTCGACTCGCTGACGGCGGTGGACCTGCGCAACCGGGTCAACGCGGCCACCGGGCTGCGGCTGGCCTCCACGCTGGTGTTCGACTACCCGACCCCGCGCATCCTCGCCGGCCAGGTGTACGCGGAACTCGCCGGCAACCGGGCCGCCACCGTCACCCCCGCCGAGGCGGCCACCACCACCGGCCTCGACGACCCGATCGCGATCGTCGGCCTGGCCTGCCGCTTCCCCGGCGGCGCGGACAACCCGGACCAGCTGTGGGAGCTGCTGGCCACCGGCGGCGACGGGATCAGCGAGTTCCCCGCCGACCGGGGCTGGGACCTCGACACCCTGTTCGACCCCGACCCGGCCAACAGCGGCACCTCGTACACCCGGCACGGCGGCTTCCTCTACGGTGCGGCGGAGTTCGACCCCGGGTTCTTCGGGATCTCGCCCCGCGAGGCCCTGGCGATGGATCCGCAGCAGCGGTTGCTGCTGGAGGCGTCGTGGGAGGCGTTCGAGTCCGCCGGCCTGGACCCGCACCGGCTGCGGGGCAGCCGCACCGGCGTCTTCGCGGGCGTCATGTACCACGACTACGCCTCCCGGTTGATGGACCTGCCCGCCGAGGTGGAGGGCTACATCGGCACCGGCACCTCCGGCAGTGTGCTGTCGGGGCGGGTGGCGTACACGTTCGGCCTGGAGGGACCGGCCGTCACCGTCGACACGGCGTGCTCGTCGTCCCTGGTGGCCCTGCACCTGGCGGCGCAGGCGCTGCGGTCGGGGGAGTGCGACCTGGCCCTGGCCGGCGGCGTGACGGTGATGGCCACCCCGGGCACGTTCGTCGAGTTCTCCCGGCAGCGCGGACTGTCGCAGGACGGGCGGTGCAAGTCGTTCGCCGCCGCCGCCGACGGCACCGGCTGGGGCGAGGGCGTCGGCGTGCTGCTCGTGCAGCGGCTCTCCGACGCGCAGCGCGACGGCCGGCGGGTCCACGCGATCGTGCGCGGCACGGCCGTCAACCAGGACGGCGCGTCCAACGGGCTGACCGCCCCGAACGGCCCCTCGCAGCAGCGCGTGATCCGGCAGGCCCTGGCCAACGCACGGCTCACCGCCGCCGACGTGGACGCCGTCGAGGCGCACGGCACCGGCACCACCCTCGGCGACCCGATCGAGGCCCAGGCGCTGCTGGCCACCTACGGGCAGGACCGGCCCGCCGACCGGCCGCTGCTGCTCGGCTCGATCAAGTCGAACATCGGCCACACCCAGGCCGCCGCCGGCGTCGCCGGGGTCATCAAGATGGTCCTCGCGCTGCGGCACGGGCTCGTCCCGCCCACCCTGCACGTCGACGAGCCGTCCCCGCACATCGACTGGACCGCCGGGGCCGTGGCCCTGGCCACGGAGGCGACCCCGTGGCCGGCCGTCGACCGGCCCCGCCGCGCCGCCGTCTCCTCCTTCGGCATCAGCGGCACCAACGCCCACGTCGTCCTCGAACAGGCCCCCGAGCCGGCCGTCGCCGCCGAGTCCCGGCCCGGCGTCGCCGCCGACGCCGGCCTCGTGCCGTTCGTGCTCTCCGCCGCCGACCGGGCCGCGCTGCGGGAGCAGGCCGCCCGGCTGCGCGCGCACCTCGCCGCCCACCCCGAGGTCGAACCGGCGGAGGTCGGCCACGCCCTCGCCACCACCCGGGCGGCGTTCGGCCACCGCGCCGTCGTGCTCGGCCAGGACCGGGCCGAACTGGCCCAGGGCCTCACCGCCCTGGTCGACGGCGAGACCGTCGCGGGCGTCGTCACCGGCGCGGCGCTGCGCAACACCGCCCCCGTCTTCGTCTTCTCCGGCCACGGCTCCCAGTGGCCCGGGATGGCCGTCGACCTGCTCGACAGCTCCCCGGTGTTCGCCGCGTCCATCGCCGAGTGCGAGGCCGTCCTCACCCCCTGGGTGGACTGGTCCCTCACCGACGTGCTGCGCGGGGCCGAGGGCGCCCCGCCGCTGGTCGCCTCCGGCGTCGTGCAGCCCGCCCTGTGGGCCGTGATGGTCTCCCTGGCCCGGCTGTGGCGCTCGCTCGGCGTCCGCCCCGGCGGCGTCGTCGGCCACTCCCAGGGCGAGATCGCCGCGGCCTGCGTCGCCGGGGCCCTCACCCTGGAGGACGCCGCCAAGATCGTCGCCCTGCGCAGCCAGGTGCTCGTCGACATCGCCGGCCGGGGCGGCATGGTCTCCGTGGCCCTGCCCGCCGACCGGGCCCGCGACCTGCTCAAGCGGTGGGCCGGCGGGCTCTCCGTCGCCGTGGTCAACGGCCCCGGGTCCGTCGTGGTGGCCGGCGACGTCGCCGACCTCGCCGACCTCGTCGCCGCCTGCGCCGCCGACGGCGTGCGCACCCGCGGCATCGACGTCGAGTACGCCTCCCACTCCCCGCAGGTCGAGGCCGTCGCCGACCGGCTCCTGGCCAGCCTCGACGGGATCACCCCCCGCCCCGCCGAGCTGCCGTTCTATTCCGCGCTCACCGGCGAGCAGACCGACACCACCACCCTCGACGCCGGCTACTGGTACCGCAACCTGCGCGAGACCGTGAACTTCGAGCAGGCCGTACGCAACCTGCTCGCCGACGGCCACCAGGTCTTCCTGGAGGTCGGCCCGCACCCCGTGCTCAGCTTCGGCATGCAGGAGACCATCGACGCCGCCGAACACGAGGCGGCCGTGGTCAACACCCTGCGCCGGGGCGACGGCGGCTGGGCGAGGATCCTCACCGCCCTGGCCGAGCTGCACGTGCGCGGCGTCGAGGCCGACTGGAACGCCGTCTGCGGCGTGCGCACCGGCCCGGCCGTGCCACTGCCCACGTACGCCTTCCACCGGCAGCGCTACTGGCCGGAGGCCCCCGTGCGCACCGGACCGGCCGCCGCCGTCGACGACCCCGCCGACCGGCAGTTCTGGGACGCCGTCGAACGCGCCGACGCCGACGCCCTCGCCGCCGCCATGCGCATCGACACCGCCGACGCCCGCGTCCTCGGCGAGGCCCTGCCGCTGCTGTCCTCGTGGCGGCAGCGCCGCCGCGACGAGTCCACCGTGGACGCCTGGCGCTACCGGGTGCAGTGGACGCCGCTCACCGCCGCCGCCAGCGCCGCCCTCGGCGGGACCTGGCTGCTCGTCGCGCCCGCCGAACACGCCGGCCAGCCCATCGTCGGTCAGGTCGTGCAGGCCCTCGGCGAGGCCGGGGCGGACGTGACCCCGCTGGCCGTCGCCGACGCCGACCGGGCGGCCCTGGCCGCGCGGCTCGCCGACGTCGACGCCGCCGCCGTCACCGGCGTGCTGTCGTTGCTGGCCCTCGACGAGACGCCCCACCCGCAGCGGCCCGTCGTCCCCGCCGGCCTCGCCGGCACCCTCGCTCTCGTGCAGGCCCTCGGCGACGCCGGGATCACCGCCCCGTTGTGGTGCGCCACCGGCGGCGCGGTCTCCACCGGCCGCGCCGACCCGCTCGACCACCCCCGGCAGGCCCTCGTCTGGGGCCTCGGCCGGGTCGCCGCCCTGGAACACGCCGACCGTTGGGGCGGCCTCGTCGACCTGCCCGCGAAGCTCGACCGGCGCGCCCGGGGCCGGCTCGCCGCCGTCCTGGCCGGCGTCGGCCACGAGGACCAGGTCGCCGTCCGCACCTCCGGCCTGTTCGCCCGCCGGCTCGCCCGCGCCGCCGCCGACCCCGCCCCGCAGCGGCCCGGCTGGCGGCCCGCCGGCACCGCCCTGGTCACCGGCGGCCTCGGCTTCCTCGGCGCGCACGTGGCCCGCTGGCTGGCCCGCGAGGGCGCGGCGCACCTGGTGCTGACCAGCCGGCAGGGCCCGGCGGCGGCCGGCGCGGCCGAGCTGGAGGCCGAGCTGACCGGCCTCGGCGCGGCCGTCACCGTCGCGGCCTGCGACGTGGCCGACGCCGCCTCGCTGCGCGCCCTCGTCGACGGGCTCGCCGCCGACGGCGTCACCGTCGACGCCGTGTTCCACGCCGCCGGGGTGGCCCACGCCGGCCCGCTCGCCGGCACCGACGTCGCCGAGCTGGCCGACGGCCTGCACGCCAAGGTCGCCGGGGCGGTCAACCTCGACGAGGTCTTCGGCGGCGACGTGTCCGCGTTCGTGCTCTTCTCCTCCGGCGCGGGCGTGTGGGGCGGCGGCCTCCAGGGCGGCTACGCCGCCGGCAACGCGTTCCTCGACGCCCTCGCCGAGGACCGCCGCCGCCGGGGCCTCGCCGCCACCGCCGTCGCCTGGGGCGCGTGGGACGGCGGCGGCATGCTGGACACCGACGGCGCCGCCGACCAGATGTTCCGCTCCGGGGTCCGGCCGATGCGCCCCGACCTGGCCGTGGCCGTGCTCGCCCGCGCCCTCGCCGACGACGACACCACCCTCACCGTCGCCGACATCGCCTGGGACCGGTTCCACCAGACGTTCGCGATGACCCGCCCCCGGCCGCTGATCGAGGACGTCCCCGAGGTGGCCCGGATCCTCGCCGCCCGCACCCGCGACGACGACGAGCCGGCCGAGGCGTCCCCGCTGCGCGGCCGGCTCGCCGGCCTCGCCGAGCCGGAGCGCCGCCGCACCCTGCTGGAGCTGGTGCGGGTGCACGCCGCCGCCGTGCTCGGGCACGCCTCCGCCGAGGCGATCGGCGCGGACCGGCCGTTCCGGGAGATCGGCTTCGACTCGCTCAGCGCCGTGGAGATGCGCAACCGGCTCGGCGAGGCCGTCGGCCTGCGGCTGCCCGCCACCCTCGTCTTCGACCGGCCCACCCCGACGCTGCTCGCCGGCTGGTTGGCCGACCGCATCCTCGGCGTCACCGAGCAGGCCGCCGCGCCCACCCGGGCCGCCGCCGCCCTCGACGAGCCCATCGCCATCGTCGCGATGAGCTGCCGCTACCCCGGCGGCGTCGCCAGCCCCGAGGACCTGTGGCGGCTCGTCGCCGACGGCCGCGACGCCATCGCCGGGTTCCCCGCCGACCGGGGCTGGGACCTCGACGCCATCTACGACCCCGACCCCGACACCCCCGGCACGTCGTACGTGCGCGAGGGCGGCTTCGTCGCCGACGTCGCCGGGTTCGACGCGGCGCTGTTCGGCATCTCCCCGCGCGAGGCGCTGGTGATGGACCCGCAGCAGCGGCTGCTGCTGGAGACCGGCTGGGAGCTGTTCGAACGCGCCGGCATCGCCCCCGCCGACTTGCGCGACAGCAACACCGGCGTCTTCGTCGGCACCAACGGCCAGGACTACGCCACGCTGCTGATGGCCGCCCGCGCCGAGACCGAGGGCTACCAGGCCACCGGCAACGTGGCGGCCGTCGTCTCCGGGCGGCTCTCCTACACCTTCGGCCTCCAGGGCCCGTCCGTCTCCGTCGACACCGCCTGCTCGTCGTCGCTGGTGGCGCTGCACCTGGCCGTGCAGTCGCTGCGCGCCGGCGAGTGCGACACGGCCGTCGCCGGTGGCGTCACCGTGATGGCCACCCCCGGCCCGTTCCTGGAGTTCGCCCGGCAGCGCGGCCTCGCCGCCGACGGCCGGTGCAAGTCGTTCGCCGGGGCCGCCGACGGCACCGGCTGGGGCGAGGGCGCCGGCCTGCTGCTGCTCCAGCGGCTCTCCGACGCCCGCCGCGACGGCCGGCGGGTCCTCGCCGTGGTACGCGGCTCCGCCACCAACTCCGACGGCGCGTCCAACGGGCTCACCGCCCCCAACGGGCCCGCCCAGCAGCGGGTCATCCAGCAGGCCCTGGCCAACGCCCGGCTCACCGCCGCCGACGTGGACGCCGTCGACGGCCACGGCACCGGCACCCGGCTCGGCGACCCGATCGAGGCGCAGGCGCTGCTGGCGACGTACGGGCAGGACCGGCCCGCCGACCGGCCGCTGCTGCTCGGCTCGATCAAGTCGAACATCGGCCACACCCAGGCCGCCGCCGGCGTGTCCGGCGTCATCAAGATGGTGATGGCGCTCCAGCACGACCTGCTGCCGCCGACCCTGCACGTCGACGAGCCCACCCCGCACGTCGACTGGGCGGCCGGCGCGGTCGCGCTGCTCGCCGAGCCGACCCCGTGGCCCGCCGTGGACCGGCCCCGCCGGGCGGCCGTGTCGGCGTTCGGGGTCAGCGGCACCAACGCCCACGTCATCCTCGAACAGGCCCCGCCCGCCGACGACCGGCCGCAGCCGCAGGCCGGCGACGCGGAGCCGCCCGCCCCGCCGCTGCTGCCCTGGGTGGTCTCCGGCGACGACGCCGACGGGCTGGCCGCCCAGGCCGTCCGCCTCGCCGACTGGGCCGAGGCCACCGCCGCCGGCACCGGAGCCGCCCGCGCCGCCGACGCCGCAGCCGCCAGCGACGCCGCCGTCGCCCGGGTGCTCGCCACCGGCCGCTCCCACCTGCGGCACCGGGCCGTGCTGCTCGCCGCCGACCGCGACGCGTACGTGGCCGGGCTGCGCGCCCTCGCCGCCGGCCAGCACCACCCCGCCCTCACCCGGGACGTCGCCGAGCCCGGCGGCACCCTCGCCGTCCTCTTCTCCGGCCAGGGCGCGCAGCACGCCGGCATGGGCCGCGAGCTGTACCGGACGTTCCCCGCCTTCGCCGAAGCCCTCGACGAGGTCTGCCAGCACCTCGACGCGCACCTGCCCCGGCCGCTCAAGGAGGTGCTGTTCGCCGCCGACGGCAGCGCCGAGGCCGACCTGATCCACCAGACCGTGTTCACCCAGGCCGGCCTGTTCGCCGTCGAGGTGGCCCTGCACCGGCTCCTCGCCGGCTGGGGCGTCGTCCCCGATCTCGTCGCCGGGCACTCCGTCGGCGAGATCACCGCCGCGCACGTCGCCGGGGTGCTCAGCCTCCCCGACGCCTGCGCGCTCGTCGGCAACCGGGGCCGGCTCATGCAGGCCCTCCCGGCCGGCGGCGGGATGCTCGCCGTCGCCGCGCCCGAGGCCGACGTCGCCGCGACCCTGGCCCCGTACGCCGGGCGGGTCGCCGTCGCCGCCGTCAACGGCCCGGCCGCCGTGGTCGTCTCCGGCGCCGGCGACGCCCTCACCGACCTGGCCGACCACTTCACCGCCCTCGGCGTACGCACCAAGCGGCTCACCGTCAGCCACGCCTTCCACAGCCCGCTGATGGAGCCCATGCTCGCCGAGTTCGCCGCCGTCGCCGCCGGCCTCGACTACGCCCCGCCCGCCGTGCCGCTCGTGTCGAACCTGACCGGCCGGGTCGCCGACCCGGAGCTGATCTGCACCCCCGACTACTGGGTGCGGCACGTGCGCGACGCCGTCCGGTTCGCCGACACCGTCGAGCACCTGCACTCCCTCGGCGTCGCCACGCTGCTGGAGGTCGGCCCCGACACCGTGCTCACCGCGCTGGCCGCCGACGCGCTGCCCGACGCCGGCCGCACCCTCGTCACCGGCGTCCAGCGGCCCGGCCGGGGCGAGGCCGAGGCGCTGCTCGGCGCGCTGGCCCGGCTGCACTGCCACGGCGTACGGGTCGACTGGGCGGCGCTGCTGCCCGCCGCCGACCCGGTCACCCCGCCCACGTACGCCTTCCGGCACCAGCGGTTCTGGCCCGTCGGCGACGGCGACGTGCTGCGCACCGCCGAGCCGGCCGCCCCCGCCGCCGGCCCCGCCGACGAGGCGTTCTGGCAGGCCGTGGCCGACGCCGACGGCGACGCCCTCGCCACCCGCTTCGGCGTCGACCCGGACCGGCCGCTGCGCGACCAGCTGCCCACCCTCGCCCACTGGCACCGGCAGCGGCAGACCGACGCGCTCGTCGACGGCTGGCGCTACCGCATCACCTGGCCGCAGCGCCGCCTCACCGCCGGCCCCGCCACGGGCGAGTGGCTGCTGGTCGTCCCCGCCGGAACGGACGCCCCCACGGCCACCGTCGACCCCGACGCCGGCACCTCCGAGTCGGCCGCCGACGCCGCCGACCGGATCGGCGCGCTGCTCGCCGCGCACGGCGGCAGCGTGCGGACCCTCGCCGTCGACCCCGCCACGGTCACCCGCGCCGAACTCGCCGCGCTGCTCGGCCCGGCGGCCGGCGCGGCCACCCGTACCGTGTCGCTGCTGGCCCTCGACGAGCGGCCCCACCCCGACCACCCGGCCGTGCCCGCCGGGCTGACCGGCAACCTCGCCCTCGTCCAGGCCGTCACCGACGCCGCCCCCGCCGGGCCGCTGTGGCTGCTCACCCGGCAGGCCGTCAGCACCGGCCCCGGCGACCCCATCGCCCACCCCGCCCAGGCGACCACCTGGGGCCTCGGCCTGGTCACCGCCCTGGAACACCCCGCCCACTGGGGTGGCCTGCTCGACCTGCCCGCCGAGCTGGACCCGGCCGCTGGGGACCACCTGCTGCGGGCGCTGACCAACACCGACGCCGAGGACCAGCTCGCCGTGCGTCCCCTCGGCACCCACCTGCGCCGCCTCGCCCGCGCCGCCCGCGCCGAGCGGCCCGACGCCCCCGCCTGGCAGCCGCCGGACACCGTGCTGATCACCGGCGGCACCGGCGCGATCGGCTCGTACGCCGCCGCCTGGCTGGCCCGGCACGGCGCGCGCCGGCTCATCCTGGTCAGCCGGCGCGGCCCCGACGCCCCCGGCGTCGCCGCCACCCTCGCCGAGCTGGCCGACCTCGGCGCGCACGCCCGCGCCGTGGCCTGCGACCTGGCCGACCGCGACGCCGTCGCCGACCTCGTCGCCGGCCTGCGCCGCGACGGCGAGACCGTGCGCGCCGTCGTGCACGCCGCCGGCGTCGGCCGGCTCAACCCGGTCAGCGTCGTCGGCACCGACGAACTCGCCGACGTCGTCGCCGGCAAGACCGCCGGGGCCCGCCACCTCGACGAGTTCCTCGACCCCGACGACCTGGAGCTGGTCGTCTACTTCTCGTCCATCGCCGCCGCGTGGGGCGTCGGCGACCACGGCGCGTACGCCGCCGGCAACGCCTTCCTCGACGCGTGGGCGCAGTCCCGGCCCGCCGGCCGGGCCCGGGTCGTCTCCGTCAACTGGGGACCGTGGGCCGGCGGCGGCATGGTCAGCGACGAGCACGCCGTCGCGATGAGCCGGCGCGGGGTGTCCCTGCTCGACCGGGAACCCGCGATGGCCGCCCTGCGCGCCGCGATCACCGGCGACGGCACCGTGCTCACCCTCGCCGACGTCGACTGGGCCCGCTTCGCCCCCGTCTTCGCCTCCGCCCGGCCCCGGCCCCTCATCGCCGACCTGCCCGAGGTGGCGGCCCAGCACGCCGGCGTCGACCCGGCCGCCGACGGCGGCGACGAGGTCCGCACCGGGCTGCGCAAGCGGCTCGCCGACCTCACCGCCGCCGAGCAGACCCGGCTGCTGGTCGACCTGATCCGCACCGCCGCCGCCGAGGTCATCGGCCACGACAGCCCGTACGCCCTGGAGGCCGACCGGCCGTTCAGGGACCTCGGCTTCGACTCGCTGACCGCCGTGGAGCTGCGCGGCCGGCTCGCGAAGGAGACCGGCCTCAGCCCGGCCAGCTCGGTGGTGTTCGACTACCCCACCCCGCAGGCCCTCGCCGAGCACCTGCGCGGCGAGCTGGTCAGCGAGGCGTCCGTGCAGGCGCTGCCGACCGTCGAGGAACTCGACGAGCTGGAGGCCGCCCTCGTCCGGCGCGACACCGACGACCTGGGTCGGGTCCGGGTCACCATGCGGCTGCACCGGCTGCTGGAACGCCTCGGCGCCGCCGACCGGGGCGTCGGGGAGCGGCCCGACGAGGCCGCCGAGGTGGCCGACCGGCTGCGCGTCGCCAGCAACCAGGAGCTTTTCGATCTTGTCGACCGGGACCTCGGGCTTTCCTGAGTCACGCGACACGTACCGGTGCCACACGAGGGAGCGAGATCAACCATGGCGGACGAAGAGAGGCTGCGCGAGTACCTCACGCGGGTCATCGCCGAGCTGCACCAGACCCGCCAGCGGCTGCGCGAGGTCACCGCCGAGGAGTCCGAGCCGGTCGCCATCGTCGCGATGAGCTGCCGCTACCCCGGCGGCATCACCTCACCCGAGGCGCTGTGGGACTTCGTCTCCGCCGGCGGCGACGCCATCGGCGAGTTCCCCACCGACCGGGGCTGGGACCTCGACCGGCTGCACCACCCCGACCCCGACAACCCCGGCACCTCGTACACCGCCGCCGGCGGGTTCCTCTACGACGCGGGGCGCTTCGACGCCGCCCTGTTCGGCATCAGCCCCCGCGAGGCCCTCGCCATGGACCCGCAGCAGCGGCTGCTGCTGGAGGTCACCTGGGAGCTGTTCGAACGCGCCGGCATCGCCCCGCTGTCCCTGCGCGGCAGCCGCACCGGCGCGTTCGTCGGCACCTCCGGCCAGGACTACGCCGCCGTGCTGCACCGCGCCCCCGGCGTCGAGGGCTACGTCCTCACCGGCTCCGCCGCCAGCGTCGTCTCCGGCCGGCTCGCCTACACCTTCGGCCTGGAGGGGCCCACCGTCACCGTCGACACCGCCTGCTCCTCGTCGTCGGTCGCCGTCCACCTCGCCTGCCAGGCCCTGCGCCAGCGCGAGTGCGGCCTCGCCCTCGCCGGCGGCGCGACCGTGCTGGCCACCCCCGGCCCGTTCGTCGAGTTCTCCCGCCAGCGCGGGCTCGCCGCCGACGGCCGGTGCAAGTCGTTCGCCGCCGCCGCCGACGGCACCGGCTGGTCCGAGGGCGTCGGCATGCTCCTGCTCGAACGCCTCAGCGACGCCCGCCGCAACGGCCACCCCGTCCTCGGGATCATCCGCAGCTCCGCCGTCAACTCCGACGGCGCGTCCAACGGCCTCACCGCCCCCAACGGCCCCGCCCAGCAGCGGGTCATCCGGCAGGCCCTGGCCGGCGCGAAGCTCACCCCCGACCTCGTCGACGTCGTCGAGGCCCACGGCACCGGCACCACCCTCGGCGACCCCATCGAGGCCCAGGCCCTGCTCGCCACCTACGGCCAGGACCGGGGCGACGCCGCGCCGCTGCTGCTCGGCTCGATCAAGTCCAACCTCGGCCACAGCCAGGCCGCCGCCGGCATCGCCGGCATCATCAAGATGGTCCTGGCGATGCGGCACGGCACCGTGCCCGCCACCCTGCACGTCGACGCGCCCACCCCGCACGTCGACTGGGCCGCCGGCAAGGTCACCCTCGTCACCGAGCCGACCCCGTGGCCCGCCGTGGACCGGCCCCGCCGGGCCGCCGTCTCCTCGTTCGGGATGAGCGGCACCAACACCCACCTCATCCTCGAACAACCCGAGGCCGCCGCCCCCGCGACCGCCGCCGACCGGCCCGAACCGCCCGCGCCCGTGCTGCTCACCGGCCGCACGCGCGCCGCGCTGCGCCGCCAGGCCGAGCAGTGGTCCCGGTACGTCGCCGACGCCGCCCCGCACCCCGCCGACGTCGCCTGGTCCTCGGTGACCTCCCGCAGCCCCCTGGAACACCGGGCCGTCGTCCTCGCCGACGACACCGACGGGCTGCTCGCCGCCCTGACCGCCCTCGCCGACGACCGGCCCGCCCCCGGCCTCGTCACCGGCTCCGCCGCCGAACGCGGCGCCGTCGCGTTCCTCTACTCCGGGCAGGGCGCCCAGCGCGCCGGCATGGGCCGGGAGCTGGCCGCCGCGTTCCCGGTGTTCGCGCAGGCCCTCGACGAGGTGTGCGCCGCGCTCGACGCGCACCTGCCCCGGCCGCTGCGGGAGGTGCTGTTCGCCGACGCCGGCACGCCCGAGGCCGCGCTGCTCGACCAGACCGTGTTCACCCAGGCCGGCCTGTTCGCCGTCGAGGTGGCCCTGCACCGGCTCCTCGGCTCGTTCGGGATCGCCCCGGACCTCGTCGCGGGCCACTCCATCGGGGAGGTCGTCGCCGCGCACGTCGCCGGGGTGTTCACCCTCGCCGACGCGGCGACGCTGGTGGCGGCGCGGGGCCGGCTGATGCAGGCGCTGCCGACCGGTGGGGCGATGCTGGCGGTCGCGGCGTCCGAGGCGGACGTGGCCGCCGCCCTGGACGGGGTGGCCGGCCCGGTCGGGATCGCCGCGGTCAACGGTCCGACTTCTGTCGTCGTCTCCGGTGCCGAGGCAGCCGTGGACGAGGTGGCCGGGCTGTGGGCCGCCCGTGGGGTGAAGACGCGGCGGTTGAAGGTCAGCCACGCGTTCCACAGCCCGCTGATGGAGCCGATGCTCGCCGGGTTCGCCGCCGTCGTCGCCGGGCTCGACCTGCGCGCGCCGACCCTGCCCATCGTGTCCAACGTGACCGGTGAGCTGGCCGACCCGGCGGCGATCCGCACCCCGGACTACTGGGTGCGGCACGTGCGGGAGGCGGTCCGCTTCGCCGACGGCGTACGCGCCCTGCGGGCACACGGCGTCGGCACCTTCGTCGAGGTCGGCCCCGACGCCGTCCTCGCCGCCACCGCCGAGGAGACCCTCGCCACCGTCGCCACCGCCCCCGACGTCGCCACCGCCCCCGACGTCGCCACCGCCGCCGTCGTGCCCGCGCTGCGCCGCGACCGCCCCGAACGCCGCGCCCTGCTCGCCGCGCTCGCCCACCTGCACGTCGCCGGCACCGCCGTCCGCTGGGCCGACGTCCTCGCCGACCGGCGCGGCCGCCTCGTCGACCTGCCCACCTACCCGTTCGAGCGGCAGCACTACTGGGTGCCCGCCGAGGCCCCCGCCGACCCCGCCACCGGCACCGGCGCGCTGGACCACCGGTTCTGGGACGCCGTCGAACGCGCCGACCTCGACGCCCTGCGCGACACCCTCCACCTCGACGACGCCACCGTCGACTCCCTGCGCGCCCTGCTGCCCGCCCTCGCCGACTGGCGGCGGCAGCGGCAGGAACACACCGTCCTCGACGGCTGGCGGTACCGCGCCGAATGGCAGGTCACCGCCGAACCCACCCCCGGCCGGCTCGCCGGCACCTGGCTCCTCGCGCTCCCCGCCGGCCTCGTCGACGACCCGGCCGTCAGCGCGGTGAGCGCCGCGCTCACCGCAGCCGGGGCCGACCCGCTGCCGCTGACCGTCGCCCCCGACGCCGACCGCGTCGCCCTCGCCGCCGCCCTCGGCGGCACCCCGCTCGCCGGGGTCGTCTCCCTGCTCGCCTGGGCACCACCGGCCGACGACGCCGCCCTGCCCGGCCTCGCCGCCACCCTCGCCCTCACCCAGGCCCTCGGCGACGCCGGCCAGGACGCCCCGCTGTGGCTGGTCACCCGGGGTGCCGTCGCCGCCGCCGCGTACGACCGGCTCGCCGACCCCGCCCAGGCCGCCACCTGGGGCTTCGGCCGGGTCGTCAGCGTCGAGGCCCCGCACCGCTGGGGCGGCCTCGTCGACCTGCCCACCCGACCCGACGCCCGCGCCGCCGGCCGGCTCGCCGCGATCCTCACCGGCACGACCGGCGAGGACCAGCTCGCCGTACGCGGCCCCGGCGTCTTCGCCCGCCGCCTCGTCCGCGCCCCCCTCGGCGACCGCCCCCCGGCCCGCCGCTACACGCCCACCGGCACCGCCCTGATCACCGGCGGCACCGGCGGCCTCGGCGCGCGCGCCGCCCGCTGGCTCGCCGCCGCCGGAGCCGAACACGTCGTCCTCGTCAGCCGGCGCGGCCCCGCCGCCCCCGCCGCCGCCGACCTCGAAGCCGAACTCACCGCCCTCGGCGCCCGCGTCACCGTCGCCGCCTGCGACATCGCCGACCGGGCCGCCCTCGCCGACCTGCTGCGCCGCGTCGAGGCCGACGGCCCGCCCGTGCGCACCGTCGTGCACACCGCCGGCGTCGCCCAGACCACCCCCCTCGCCGAGGTCACCGCCGCCGAACTGGCCGAGGTCACCGGCGGCAAGACCGCCGGCGCGACCCACCTGCACGAGCTGCTCGCCGACCGGGACCTCGACGCCTTCGTCGTCTACTCGTCCATCGCCGCCACCTGGGGCAGCGCCGGCCAGGCCGGGTACGCCGCCGGCAACGCCCACCTCGACGCGCTCGTGCAGCAGCGCCGCGCCGACGGGCACGCCGGCACCGCCGTCGCCTGGGGCCCCTGGGCCGACGGCGGCATGCACGGGGCCGACTCCGACCAGCAGCTCCGCCGCCGGGGCGTACCCGCCATGGACCCCGCCGTCGCCATGGGCGCGCTCGCGCAGGCCCTCGACCACGACGATGTCACCCTCACCGTGGCCGACGTCGACTGGACCCGGTTCGCCCCCGCCTACGCCTCCGCCCGACGGCGGCCCCTGCTGGAGGGCGTACCCGAGGCGAAGGCCGCCCTCGACGGCGGCGCACCCATCGACGACGGCGACGACGGGCCCGCCGCGACCCTGCGCCGCCGCCTCGCCGGGCTCGCCCCGGCCCGCCGCGAGGAGACCCTCGCCGACCTGATCCGCGACCACGCCGCCGACGTGCTCGGCCACGACGGCGGGCCCGCCGCCATCGGGGCCACCACCGCCTTCCGGGACCTCGGCTTCGACTCGCTCACCGCCGTGGAGCTGCGCAACCGGCTCGCCGCCGCCACCGGGCAGGCCCTGCCCACCACCCTCGTCTTCGACCACCCCAGCCCGGTCGTGCTGGCCCGCTTCCTGCTCGGCGGCCTCCTCGGCGACGCCACCGAGCCCGCCCCGGCCGCCGCCGTGGCCACCGTGGACGGCGACGACCCGGTCGCCATCGTCGGCATGGCCTGCCGCTACCCCGGCGGTGTCGCCGACCCCGACCAGCTCTGGCGGCTCGTCGCCGACGGCGTCGACGCCATCGGCGACTTCCCCACCAACCGGGGCTGGGACCTCGACCGGCTCTTCGACCCCGACCCCGCCACCCCCGGCACCAGCTACGCCGACCAGGGCGGCTTCCTCCACGACGCCGCCGACTTCGATGCGGCTTTCTTCGGTATTTCGCCCCGTGAGGCCCTTGCGATGGATCCGCAGCAGCGGTTGTTGCTGGAGGCGTCGTGGGAGGCGGTGGAGCGGGCAGGGGTTGATCCGGCGGGGTTGCGGGGTTCGCGAACAGGGGTGTTCGTCGGCACGAATGGCCAGGACTATGGGGCCCTGTTGATGATGTCAGCCGATGCGGCGGAGGGCTTCGCCGGCACCGGCAACGCGGCGAGTGTGGTGTCGGGTCGGGTGGCGTACGCGTTGGGGTTGGAGGGGCCGGCGGTGTCGGTGGACACGGCGTGTTCGTCGTCCCTCGTCGCCCTGCACCTGGCGGTGCAGGCGCTGCGGCGCGGCGAGTGCGATCTCGCGCTGGCCGGCGGCGTCACCGTGATGACCACCCCCGCCACCTTCGCCGAGTTCTCCCGCCAACGGGCCCTCGCCCCCGACGGCCGGTGCAAGGCGTTCGCCGAGGCGGCGGACGGCACCGGTTGGGGTGAGGGCGTCGGGGTGCTCCTGGTGGAGCGGTTGTCGGACGCTCGCCGTAACGGGCATCGGGTGCTTGCGGTGGTGCGGGGTTCCGCGGTGAATCAGGACGGTGCGTCGAACGGTCTTACTGCGCCGAATGGTCCGTCGCAGCAGCGGGTGATCCGGCAGGCTCTCGCGTCGGCGGGGTTGTCGGCTGCGGACGTGGACGTGGTGGAGGCGCACGGCACGGGCACGACGCTTGGTGACCCGATCGAGGCGCAGGCGCTGCTGGCCACGTACGGGCAGGACCGGGAGACTCCGCTGCTGCTCGGCTCGGTCAAGTCGAACATCGGGCACACCCAGGCCGCGGCCGGCGTCGCCGGCATCATCAAGATGGTCCTCGCCATGCGGCACGGGACCGTGCCCGCCACCCTGCACGTGGACGCCCCCTCGGGGCACATCGACTGGACCGCCGGAGCCGTCGAGCTGGTCACCGAGGCCCTGCCGTGGCCCGGGGCGGGCCGACCGCGTCGGGCGGCCGTGTCGTCGTTCGGCATGTCCGGCACCAACGCGCACGTCATCGTCGAGCAGGGCGACGAGCCCGCCGACGCGTCGGCCGGGGTCCGCTCGCCGGGGCTGGTCGACGCTGAGGTGACGGTGTGGCCGGTGTCGGCGCGGTCGAAGGCGGCGCTCGCTGGTCAGGCGGCCCGGTTGGCTGCGTACGTGCGGGGGCACGGTGACGTGGATCCGGCGGTGGTCGGTTGGTCCCTCGCCACCACGCGTGCCACGTTCGACCAGCGGGCGTCGGTGGTCGGGTCGGGCGTGCCCGAGTTGCTGTCGGGGTTGGATGCTCTGGCGTCCGGTCTGCCGGCGGGCAATGTGGTGTCCGGTGTGGCTGCGTCGCCGGGTGCTGGTCCGGTGTTCGTGTTCCCGGGTCAGGGTGCGCAGTCGGCGCGCATGGCCGCCGGTCTGGTCGGCCGCACGCCCGTGTTCGACGCGAAGTTGGCGGAGTGTCAGCGGGCTTTGGCTCCGTTCCTGGACGTCGACCTGGTCTCGGTGTTGACCGGGGATGACGAGTCGTGGTTGGAGCGGGTGGAGGTCGTCCAGCCGGTCCTGTGGGCCGTGGGCATCGCCTTGGCGGCGGTGTGGGAGCACGTGGGTGTGGTGCCGCAGGCGGTGGTGGGTCATTCGCAGGGTGAGATCGGTGCGGCGTGTGTGGCGGGGATCCTGTCCCTGGCCGATGCGGCGAAGACGGTCGCCCTTCGGTCGCGGGCCCTGGCCGTGTTGCGGGGGACCGGTGCGATGGCGTCGGTGGACCTGTCCGCTGACGCGGTGACCGCACGCCTCGCGCAGTTCCCGGGTGTGGGTGTGGCGGCGGTGAACGGTCCGGCGACGGTGGTGGTGTCGGGTCCGCCGCAGCCGGTCGCGGACCTGGTGCAGGCGTGCCAGGCCGACGGGGTCCGGGCGCGGTTGATTCCGGTGGACTACGCCTCGCATTCCCCGTCGGTGCAGGACGTCGCCGAACGGCTCCGGGCGGACCTGGCCGACGTGACTCCCCTGCCGGGCCGCATTCGGCTGGTGTCGACGTTGACGGGGGACTGGGTCGACCCGGGGAGCATGACGGCGGACTACTGGTATGACAACCTGCGGCAGACCGTGCAGTTCGACGCCGCCGTCCGGGTCGCCGTGGCCGCCGGGCACACCACGTTCGTGGAGGTCTCCCCGCATCCGGTGTTGACGATGCCGGTGACGGCGATCCTCGACGACGCCGGGGTCACCGGCCACACGTTGGGCAGCCTGCGTCGGGGTGATGACGACCCGACCCGGTTGCTGACGAACCTGGCGGCCGCGCACGCGATCGGCCTGCCCGTCGACCTGACGAAGGTCCTCGCCGCAGCCGGAACCGTCGACCTGCCCACGTACGCGTTCGACCGGGGCCGGTACTGGCTGGAGCCGCCCGCGCACCAGGTCCGGGACGTCGGCGCCGCCGGCCTCCAGGACGCCGGGCACCCCCTGCTCAGCGCCGCGATCCCCGTCGCCGACGACCAGACGGTCGTGCTCACCGGCCGGCTGTCGGTGCGTACCCACCCGTGGCTCGCCGACCACGCCGTCGGCGGGGCGGTGATCGTCTCCGGGACCGGGATCGTCGACATGGTCGTCCGGGCCGGCGACGAGGTCGACGCCGGCCAGGTCGGCGACCTCACCCTGATCAGCCCGCTCGTCGTGCCGCCGGCCGGGGCCGTGCAGGTGCAGGTACGCGTCGGCGCGCCCAGCGACAGCGGCGAGCGGACCGTCACCGTGCACTCCCGCCCCGAGGGCGACGGCGACGGCGAGTGGACCCGGCACGCCGAGGGCCTGCTGCTGCCGCAGCTCCCCGCCCCGCTGGTCGTGCCGGGGGAGTGGCCGCCCGCCGACGCCGTCGAGGTCGACGCGGACCTCGACGCCTGGTACGCCGACATGGCAGGCGGCGGCCTCGCTTACGGCCCGGCCTTCCGGGGTCTGCTCCGGGTGTGGCGCGGCGTCGACGAGGCGTACGCCGAGGTGGCCCTGCCCGACGCGGTGGCCACCGACGCGCCCCGCTTCGGCCTGCACCCCGCCCTGTTCGACGCGGCGCTCCAGGCCAGCGGCCTCACCGGGCTGCTCGGCGACGGCAACCGCGACGGCGACGGCAACTCCGACGGCGACGCCGCCGGCACCGGCTGGATGCCGTTCGCGTTCCGTGCCGTCGGCCTGCACGCCCACGGGGCGACCCGGCTGCGGGTGCGGCTGCGCCCCCTCGGCCCCGACACCCTCGCCGTCACGCTCGCCGACGCCGCCGGGCAGCCCGTCGCCACCGTCGAGTCGCTGACGTTCCGCCCGGTCGCCGCCGGCCGGGCCGACGAGGCCGCCGCCCTGCGCCGCAACTGCCTGTTCCACCTCGACTGGACGCCGCTGGGCGGGACTTCGCCGGACCGGACGCCGCTGGAGCAGACGCCGTCGGACCGCCCCGGCGCGGCGGGCGGCACCGACGTGGCGGGCGGCACCCGCTGGGCGCTGCTCGGCGACGACCCGGCCGGCCTCTCCGCCGCGCTGGCCGCCGCCGGGCACCCCGTGACCGCCCACGCCGACCTGGGCGCCCTCGCCGCCGAGGTGGAGCGCGGCGGAGACGTACCCGATGTGGTGGTCGCGCAGTGGGTCGGCGCGGACCCGGCGCGGGCCGGCGACGCCGCGCACGACGCGGCCCGGGACGCCCTCGCGCTCGTGCAGGGCTGGCTGGCCCAGCCCGGCCTGGAACGGGCCCGCCTGGTGCTGCGCACCGCCGGGGCGGTCGGCGCGGCCCCCGGCGAGGCCCCCCGCGACCTGGCGCGCGCCGCCCTGTGGGGGCTGGTCCGCTCGGCGCAGGCGGAGCACCCCGGCCGGTTCACGCTGCTGGACGCCGACGACGACGCCGGCTGCCTCGCGGCCGTGCCGGCGGCCGTCGCCTGCGGCGAGCCGCAGGTCGCCGTGCGCGACGGCGCGCTGCTCGTGCCCCGGCTGGTGCGGGCCCGCGACGCCGGCACGCTGGCCCTGCCCGGCGACGACGTGCCGTGGCGGCTCGACGTCACCGAGAAGGGCACCCTGGAGAACCTGGCCGTGCTGCCCTGCCCCGAGGTCACCGAGGCGCTGCCGGCCGGGCAGGTACGCGTCGCGATGCGCGCCTCCGGCCTCAACTTCCGGGACGTCGTGCTGACCCTCGGCATGGTCCCCGACCAGGAGGTGCTCGGCAACGAGGGCGCGGGCGTGGTGCTCGACGTCGGCCCCGGCGTCACCGGCGTGGCCCCCGGCGACCGGGTGATGGGCCTGTTCTCCGGCTCGTTCGCCAGCGTCGCCGTCACCGACCACCGCCTCGTCACCCGCATCCCCGCCGGCTGGTCCTACGCGGAGGCCGCCGCCGTGCCGGTGGTCTTCCTCACCGCCTGGTACGGCCTGGTCGAGCTGGCCCGCCTCGACGCCGGCGAGTCGGTGCTGGTGCACGCGGCGGCCGGCGGCGTCGGCATGGCCGCCGTGCAGATCGCCCGCCACCTCGGCGCGGAGGTCTACGGCACGGCCAGCCCCGGCAAGTGGCCGGCGCTGCGCGCCACCGGCTTCGACGACGCGCACGTCGCCTCCTCCCGCAGCCTCGACTTCGTCGACGCGTTCCGCGACCGCACCGGCGGGCGCGGCGTCGACGTGGTGCTCAACGCGCTCAGCGGCGAGTTCGTCGACGCGTCGCTGCGGCTGCTCGCCCCCGGCGGCCGGTTCGTCGAGATGGGCAAGACCGACAAGCGGGACCCGCAGCGGGTCGCCGCCGACCACCCCGGCGTCAGCTACCAGGTGTTCGACCTCATCGAGGCCGGCCAGGACAAGATCGGCGAGATGCTCGCCGAGCTGGTGGCGCTGTTCGCCGCCGGCGCGCTGCGCCCGCTGCCCCGCCGCGACTGGGACGTCCGGCGCGCCCCGGAGGCGTTCCGCTTCCTCAGTCAGGCCCGGCACGTCGGCAAGCTCGCCCTGAGCATCCCGCAGCCGCCCCGCCTCGACGGCACCGTCCTCGTCTCCGGCGCGACCGGCACCCTCGGCGCGCTGCTCTGCCGGCACCTGGTCACCGCCCACGACGCCCGGCAGCTCCTGCTGGTCAGCCGGCGCGGCCCCGACGCCGAGGGCGCCGACGCGCTGCTGGCCGACCTCAAGGCGCTCGGCGCGGACGTGTCGATCGTCGCCGCCGACCTGGCCGACCCGGACGCCGTCGCCGACGTGCTGTCCCTGGTGGACGCCCGGCATCCGCTGCGGGCCGTCGTGCACGCGGCTGGCGTCCTCGACGACGGGGTGCTGGAGTCGATGACCCCCGACCGCCTCGCCGCCGTGCTGCGGCCGAAGGTCGACGCCGCCTGGAACCTGCACCGTGCCACGACCGGCCACGAGCTGACCGCGTTCGTGCTGTTCTCCGCCGCCGCCGGGGTGTTCGGCGGCCCGGGGCAGGGCAACTACGCCGCCGGCAACGCGTTCCTCGACGCCCTCGCCGAGCACCGGCGGGCCCTCGGCCTGCCGGCGGTCTCCCTCACCTGGGGCCGGTGGGCGCAGGCCAGCGGCATGACCGGGCACCTCGACGCCGCCGACATCCGCCGCCTCGACCGGGGCGGCATGGCCGCCCTGTCCAACGACGAGGCCCTCGCCCTGTTCGACGCGGCCTGGCGGTCGGAGCGGGCCGTGCTGATGCCCGCGAAGATCAGCACCGGGGTCGCCGCGCCGGGCGCGCCCGTGCACCCGCTGCTGACCGGGCTGGTCCGCGCCGCCGGCCGCCGGGCCGCCGCCGGTGAGGCCACCGACGGGCAGGCGTACGCGGCGCGGCTCGCCGGCCTCACCGCCGACAAGCGGGTACGCGCCCTGCGCGACCTGGTGCTGTCGAACGTCGCCGTCGTCCTCGGCCACGGCGACCCGGCCGGCATCGAGCCGACCCGCGCCTTCCGCGAGCTCGGCTTCGACTCGCTGACCGCCGTCGAGCTGCGCAACCGGCTCGGCGCGGCCACCGGGCTGCGGCTGCCCGCCACCCTCGTCTTCGACAACCCGACGCCTGCCGCGCTCGCCGCGTACCTCGCCGAGCAACTCGCCCCGGCGGGCGGTCCAGCCGATGCGGCGGGCGGCCCGGCGACGGGGGCCGGCCTGGACCTCGACCGCATCGAGGCGGCCCTCGCCGGCCTCGACCCGGCCGACGACGAGTTCCGCCGCATCACCGACCGGCTGCACGGCCTGCTGGACCGGCTGGCCGAGCGGCAGTCCGACGCGGGCGACGACGACCTGGAGTCGGCCACCGCCGAGAACATCTTCGACCTGATCGACCGCGAGCTGGAGACGTCGTGACCAGCCGCAACGACCACGGCATGCCGAGTGAGGTGGGTCCACGGTGAGCAACGAGGACGAGAAGTACGTCGAGTACCTGAAGCGTACGACCTCGGAGCTGCGGCGCACCCGGCGTCGGCTGCGGGAGCTGGAGGCCCGCGACGGCGAACCCATCGCCATCGTCGCGATGAGCTGCCGTTACCCGGGCGGCGTCGCCTCGCCCGAGCAGCTCTGGGATCTCGTCCGCGACGGCGGGGACGGCATCGGCCCGTTCCCCGCCGACCGGGGCTGGGACCTCGACCGGCTGTTCCACCCCGACCCCGACCACCCAGGCACCAGCTACGTCTCCGCGGGCGGCTTCGTCTACGACGCCGCCGACTTCGACGCCGACCTGTTCGGCATCTCCCCCCGCGAGGCCCTCGCGATGGACCCGCAGCAGCGGCTGCTGCTGGAGACCGCGTGGGAGTCGTTCGAGCGGGCCGGCCTGCCCGTGGCCACCATGCGGGGCAGCCGCACCGGCGTGTTCGTCGGCGCGGCCTCGCACGGCTACGACGGGATCATGGCGCAGGCCGAGAACGGCGAGGGGCACCTGCTCACCGGCAACGCGACAAGCGTCATCTCCGGCCGCGTCGCGTACACGCTCGGCCTGGAGGGGCCGGCCGTCACCGTCGACACCGCCTGCTCGTCGTCGCTCGTCGCGATCCACCTCGCCGCCCAGGGGCTGCGCAACGGCGACTGCGAGCTGGCCCTGGCCGGCGGCGTCACCGTCATGCCCACCCCGGCGGTCTTCGTCGGGTTCAGCCGGCAGCGCGGGCTGGCCGCCGACGGCCGGTGCAAGGCGTTCGCCGCCGCCGCCGACGGCACCTCCTGGTCGGAGGGCGTCGGCATGCTGCTGCTCGCCCGGCTCTCCGACGCCCGACGCCACGGCTACCCGGTCCTCGCCGTGGTGCGGGGCAGCGCCGTCAACTCCGACGGCGCGTCCAACGGGCTGTCCGCCCCGCACGGCCCCTCCCAGGTGCGCGTCATCCGCCACGCCCTCGCCTCGGCGCGCCTGTCGCCCGTGGATGTGGACGTCGTGGAGGCGCACGGCACCGGCACCCGGCTCGGCGACCCGATCGAGGCGCAGGCGCTGCTCGCCACGTACGGGCAGGGGCGGGGCACGCCGCTGCTGCTGGGGTCGGTCAAGTCGAACATCGGCCACACCCAGGCCGCCGCAGGCGTCGCCGGTGTGATCAAGATGGTGCAGGCCATCCGGCACGGCGTCGTGCCGCCCACCCTGCACGTCGACGCGCCGTCGCAGCACATCGACTGGTCCGCCGGCGCGGTGGAGCTCGCCACCGAGGCGCGGCCGTGGCCGGCCGTGGACCGGCCCCGCCGGGCCGCCGTGTCGTCGTTCGGCGTCTCCGGCACCAACGCGCACACCATCATCGAGCAGGCCCCCGAGCCCGAGGACGCCGCCGAGGCCGTCGCACCCGGGCGGGCGCTGCCGGCGGTGCCGGTGCTGCTGTCCGCCCGCACCGACGCCGCCCTCGCCGCGCAGGCGGGCCGCTGGGCGGCCTGGTTCGACGCCGACGCCGACGCGCGCCCCCTCGACGTGGCGTGGTCGTCGGTCACCGCCCGGGCCGCCCTGGACAGCCGTGTGGTGGTGGCGGCCACGGGCCGCGACGACCTCCTCGCCGGGCTGCGCGCCCTCGCCGCCGGCACCCCGGCCGGCAACGTCCTGTCCGGTACGGCCTCTCCGCGCGGCCAGCTCGCGGTGCTGTTCTCCGGTCAGGGTGCGCAGCGGGCGGGGATGGGTCGGGAGTTGTCTGCGGCGTTCCCGGTGTTCGCGTCGGTGTTGGACGAGGTGTGTGGGCACCTGGATCGTGGGTTGCCGCAGCCGTTGAAGTCGGTGCTGTTCGCTTCGGAGGGTTCCGCCGAGGCGGCGCTGCTGGATTCGACGGTGTTCACGCAGGCGGGGTTGTTTGCGGTCGAGGTGGCGTTGTTCCGGTTGGTGGAGTCGTTCGGTGTGGTGCCGGACTTTGTGGGTGGGCATTCGGTTGGTGAGATCGTTGCGGCGTATGTGGCGGGGGTGTTGTCGCTGGAGCATGCGTGTGCGTTGGTGGTGGCGCGGGGTCGGTTGATGCAGGGGTTGCCGGCCGGTGGCGGGATGTTGGCGGTCAATGCGGCCGAGGCGGAGGTGCTGTCGTCGCTGGACGGGTTGTCCGACCGGGTGGGGGTCGCGGCGGTCAACGGTCCTGGGTCGGTGGTGGTGTCGGGTGCGGTGGATGCCCTCGACATGTTGGAGGAGGTGTGGCGGGGTCGGGGGGTGCGGACGCGTCGGTTGGCGGTGAGTCACGCGTTCCACAGTCCGTTGATGGAGCCGATGCTGGAGAAGTTCCGGGCGGTGCTGTCGAGGTTGACGTTCTCCGCGCCGGTGCTGCCGTTGGTGTCGAACGTGACCGGTGGGCTGGCCGATCCCGATGAGGTTCGTAGTGTCGACTACTGGGTGCGGCATGTGCGGGAGGCGGTGCGGTTCGCCGATGGGGTGGCGGCGTTGCGGGCGGCGGGGGTGGACACGTTCCTGGAGGTGGGTCCGCAGAGTGTGTTGACGGCGCTGACGGCGGAGGCGCTGCCCGAGGCTTCCGTGCTCGCGGTGGCCGCCCAGCGTCGGGATCGGCCGGAGGTGTCGGGTCTGCTGGCCGCGCTGGCGGAGCTGCACGTCAACGGCGTTGGTGTGGACTGGCGGCCGTGGTTCGCCGACACCGGCGCGTCCCGGGTGGACCTGCCGACGTACGCGTTCCAGCGGGAGCGGTACTGGCCCGAGGCCGCCGCGGTCGCCGCCGCGCAGGCGGTGCACGCCGCCGGATCCGAGGGCGACTTCTGGGCCGCCGTCGAGCGGGGCGACCTGACCGAGGTGGCGTCCCACCTGGCCGTGCAGGACGATCCCGCCGCGATCGAGGCGCTCGCCCCCGCCGTACCGGTGCTGTCGTCGTGGCGGCGGGCCCGCCAGCGCGACGCGACGCTGGACGCCTGGACGTACCGCGTCGCCTGGCACCCCGTCCACCCGACCCCGGCCGCGCCCCGGCCGGGCCGCTGGCTGATCGTCACCCCCACCCACCCCGCCGATCTTGCACTTGCGGCCCCCGAAACGGGCGGAACGAGGCTTTTGTCGGGGCCGGAACTGCAAGATCGCGGGGTGGTGGCGGCGCTGCGCCGGGGTGGGGCGCGGGTCGAGGTGCTCGGCGTCGGCAGTGGGGTCGGGCGGGGCGAGCTGGGGGAGGCGCTGCGGCGGCTCGGGGAGCCGGGCGTGGTGGACGGTGAGCACGTCGGCGGGGAGCGGGAGGCTGCGGGGGAGCGGGGAGACGGCGGGGAGACGGGGTGGGCCGGGGTGGTCTGCCTGCTGCCCGAGCGGGACGTACCGCTGCCGGACGCCCCCGCCGTGCCCACCGGCACCGCACTCCTGCTCACCCTCGCCCAGGCGCTCGCCGACACCGGACTGCCCGGCCGGCTGTGGTGCCTCACCCGGGGGGCGGTCTCCGTCGGCGGCGAGCGGATCGCCGACCCGTCGGCCGCGGCGGCCTGGGGCCTCGGGCGGGTGATCGCCCTCGAACAGCCCGACCGCTGGGGCGGCCTCGTCGACCTGCCCGCCACCGGCAGCGACAGCGGCGACGACCGGCTCGACCGGGCGAGCGGGGACGCCCTGCTCGCCGTCTTCGCCGACGCCGGCCACGACCAGGTGGCGATCCGCCCGCAGGGCGTCCTCGGCCGACGGCTCGTGCCCGCCGCCGCGCCGCCGGTCGGGTCGGGGTGGCGTCCGTCGGGGACGGTGCTGGTCACCGGCGGCACGGGCGCGCTGGGCCGGCACACGGCCCGGTGGCTGCTGGCCAACGGGGCGGCCGAGGTGGTCCTCGCGTCCCGGCGCGGCCCGGACGCCCCCGGTGCCGCCGAGCTGGTCGAGGAGCTGGGCGGGGCGGTGCGGGTCGTCGCCTGCGACGTCACCGACCGCGAGGCGGTCGCCGCGCTCGTGGCCGGGCTGCCCGCGCTCACCGCCGTCGTGCACACCGCCGGGGTCGTCGACGACGGCGTCCTCGACGGCCTCGACCTCGACCGGATGCAGGCCGTCCTCGCCGGCAAGGCCACCGCCGCCCGGGTGCTGCACGACGCCACCGCCGGCCGGGACCTCGACGCGTTCGTGCTGTTCTCCTCCCTCGCCGGGGTCGTCGGCAGCGCCGGGCAGGGCAACTACGCGGCGGCCAACGCCTACCTCGACGCGTTCGCCGCGTGGCGGCACGCCCAGGGGCTGCCCGCCACCGCCGTCGCCTGGGGCGCGTGGGCCGCCGACGGGATGGCCGCCGCCACCGCCGCGCTCACCGCCCGGCTCACCCGGGGCGGCATCAAACCGCTGCCCGCCGCCGAGGCCGTCACCGCCCTCGGCCGGGTCGTCAACGCCGCCGGCCCGGCCGTCACCGTCGCCGACGTCGACTGGGGACGCCTCGCCGCGTCCTGGGGGCGGCCGAACCCGCTGATCTCGGCCCTGCCCGGGGTGCCCGCCGTGGCGAGCGGCCCCGTCCGGGCCGTCGTCGTCGGCCGGTCCCTGGCGCAGCTCACCGAGCTGGTGCGCACCCAGGCCGCCGCGGTGCTCGGCTACCCGGCCGGGCGGCCGCTGCCCGACCGCGCCTTCCGCGACCTCGGCTTCGACTCGCTCACCGCCGTCGAGCTGCGCAACCGGCTCACCGCCGAGACGGGCACGACCCTGCCCGCCACCCTCGTGTTCGACCACCCCACCGTCGCCGAGCTGGCCGCCCACCTGCACGGGCTGACCAACCGGCTGCCCGGCGACACCCCCGGCGACGTCGTCGCCGCCGGCACCGACACCCACCGCGAGCCCGTCGCCATCGTCGCGATGAGCTGCCGGTTCCCCGGCGGGGTCAGCTCACCGGAGCAGCTCTGGGACCTCCTCGCCACCGGCACCGACGCGATGACCCTGATGCCCGGCGAGCGCGGCTGGAACATCGCCGAGCTGTACCACCCCGACCCCGAGCACCTCGGCACCAGCTACGTGCGGGAGGGCGGCTTCGTCGCCGGGGCCGGCGAGTTCGACCCCGCCTTCTTCGGCATCTCCCCGCGCGAGGCCCTCGCCATGGACCCGCAGCAGCGGCTGCTGCTGGAGGCCACCTGGGAGGCGTTCGAGCGGGCCCGGATCGACCCGACCGCGCTGCGCGGCAGCCGCACCGGCGTGTACGTCGGCACCAACGGCCAGGACTACGGCTCGCTGCTGATGGCCGCCGGGGACGTCGACGAGAACTACCTCGCCACCGGCACCTCCGCGAGCGTCATCTCCGGGCGGCTGTCGTACACCTTCGGGTTGCACGGCCCGGCCGTCACCGTCGACACGGCCTGCTCGTCGTCGCTGGTCGCCCTGCACCTCGCCGCGCAGGCCCTCCAGGCGGGGGAGTGCGACCTCGCCCTCGCCGGCGGCGCCACCGTCATGGCCACCCCCGGCATCTTCGTCGGCTTCTCCCGCCAGCGCGGGCTGGCCGCCGACGGCCGGTGCAAGCCGTTCGCCGGGGCCGCCGACGGCACCGGCTGGGGCGAGGGCGTCGGCCTGCTGGTGCTCCAGCGGCTCTCCGACGCCCGCCGCGACGGCAACCCCGTCCTCGCCATCGTGCGGGGCAGCGCCGTCAACCAGGACGGCGCGTCCAACGGGCTGACCGCCCCCAACGGGCCCGCCCAGCAGCGGGTCATCCGGCAGGCCCTGGCCAACGCCGGGCTCACCGCCGACCAGGTCGACGCCGTCGAGGCGCACGGCACCGGCACCACCCTCGGCGACCCGATCGAGGCCCAGGCGCTGCTGGCCACCTACGGGCAGGACCGCCCCGCCGACCGGCCGCTGTGGCTCGGGTCGATCAAGTCGAACGTCGGCCACACCCAGGCCGCCGCCGGGGTCGCCGGGGTGATCAAGATGGTGCTGGCGATGCGGCACGGGGTGCTGCCGCCCACCCTGCACGTCGACGAGCCCACCCCGCACGTCGACTGGTCCGCCGGCCACGTCGCGCTGCTCACCGAGGCCCGCCCGTGGGAGCCCGCCGACGGCGTCCGCCGCGCCGGCGTCTCCTCGTTCGGCATCAGCGGCACCAACGTGCACACCATCCTCGAACAGGCCCCCGAGGAGGAGCCCGCGCAGGAGGAGCCCGCGCAGGAGCAGGCCGCCGGGCCGGCCCGGGAACTGCCCTGGGTGCTGTCCGGGCGCACCGCCGACGCCCTCGCCGCCCGCGCCCGCGACCTCGCCGCCCACCTCGACACCGTCGCCGACGACGCGCTCGCCGACGTCGGCTGGTCCCTCGTGGACACCCGCGCCGCCCACGACCACCGGGCCGTCGTCCTCGCCGCCGACCGCGCCGGCCTGACCGCCGCGCTGGGCGAGCTCGCCGCCGGCCGGCCCGCCCCGGACACCGTCACCGGCACCGGTACGCCCGGCGAGGTGGCCTTCGTCTTCCCCGGCCAGGGCTCCCAGTGGGTCGGCATGGCCGCCGAACTCCTCGACACCGCCGGAGTCTTCGCCGACACGTTCGCCGCCTGCGCCGAGGCCCTGCGCCCGTACGTCGACTGGTCGCCCGTCGACGTGGTGCGCGGCGCGCCCGACGCGCCGTCCCTGGAACGCGTCGACGTCGTCCAGCCCACCCTGTTCGCCGTCGGCGTCTCCCTCGCCGCCCTCTGGCAGTCGTACGGGGTCCGCCCCGCCGCCGTCGTCGGCCACTCGCAGGGCGAGATCGCCGCCGCGTACGTCGCCGGGGCCCTCACCCTCGACGACGCGGCGGCCGTGGTCGCCCTGCGCAGCCGGATCATCGCCGGCATCGCCGGGGACGGCGGCATGGTCTCCGTCGCCACCACCGCCGACGAGGCCACCGCCACCATCGCCCGCTGGGACGGCCGCGTCGCGCTCGCCGCCGTCAACGGCCCCACCTCCGTCGTCGTCTCCGGAGACTCCGCCGCCCTCGACGAACTCGTCGCCCACTACGAGGCCCGGGACACCCGGGTCCGCCGGGTGCCCGTCGACTACGCCTCCCACTCGGCGCACGTCGAGCCGCTGCGCGAGCAGCTCCTCGCACTGCTCGCCGGGCTGGCCCCCCGCACCGGCGAGATCCGGTTCCGGTCCACCGTCGAGGGCGACTGGCTCGACACCGCCGCCCTCGACGCCGACTACTGGTATCGCAACCTGCGGCAGACCGTCCGCTTCGACGAGGCGGTGCGCAGCCTCGTCGCCGCCGGCTACCAGACGTTCGTCGAGGTCAGCGCCCACCCGGTGCTCACCATGGCCGTGCAGGAGAGCGTCGAGGCGGCCGCCGCCGACCCGGGCGCGGTCACCGTCACCGGCACCCTGCGGCGCAACGAGGGCGACCTCGGCCGGTTCCACCGGGCCGCCGCCGAGGTCTTCACCGGGGGTACGCCCGTCGACTGGCGACCCGCGTACGCCGGGCTGCCCGCGCGCCGCCGCGACCTGCCCACGTACCCGTTCCAGCGGCAGCTCTACTGGCCCCGGCCCGCCACCGCCACCACCGCCCCGGCCGCGGTCCCCGCCGGCCCGGCGGACGAGTCCGACGCCCGGTTCTGGGCCGCCGTCGAGGACGGCGACCTGGCCGCGCTCACCGCCGAACTCGCCGCCGCCACCGACGGCGGCACCGTGCCCGAGGCGGCGTTCGCCGACGTGCTGCCCGCCCTCACCGCCTGGCGACGCCGGCACCGCGACCAGGCCACCATCGACTCGTGGCGGTACCGCGACGCGTGGCTGCCCGTCGGCGCGGACGGCGGCGACGAGCCCGCCCTCGCCGGCACCTGGTGGCTGGTCACCGGCCCGGACGACACCGGCACCGGCACCGGCACCGGCACCGGCACCGGCAGTGGCACCGGCACCGACGACACCGGCACCGACGACACCGGCACCGAGGCAGCCGCCGGGCGGCAGGCCGGTGCCGCGCTGGCCGCGTTCACCCGCGACGCCCTCGCCCGGCACGGCGCGACCGTCGTACCCGTGGCCCTGGCCGGCGAGCGGACCGACCGCGACGCCCTCGCGGCCCGGCTGCGCGACCTCGCCGCCGCCCACCCCGCCGCCGGGATCGTCTCCCTGCTCGCCCTCGACGAGACGCCCACGCCCACCCACCGCCACGTGCCCGTCGGCTTCGCCGGCACCGTCACCCTCACCCAGGCCCTCGGCGACGCGGGCGTCCGCGCCCCCCTGTGGGCGCTGACCCGCGGCGCGGTCTCCACCGACCCCGCCGACCCGCTGCCGCACCCCGGGCAGCAGCTCGCCTGGGGCCTCGGCCGGGTCGCCGCCCTCGAACACCCCGACCGCTGGGGCGGCCTCGTCGACCTGCCCGCCGACCCCGACGACACCACCGGCCGCCGCCTCGCCCGCGTCCTCGCCGGCGCGGACGGGGAGGACCAGGTGGCCCTGCGCCGGGCCGGCGCGTTCGGCCGGCGGCTGCTGCGTGCCCCGCTCGGCGACACCCCCGCCACCCGCACCTGGCGGCCCTCCGGCACCGCCCTCGTCACCGGCGGCACCGGCGCCCTCGGCGGGCACATGGCCCGCTGGCTCGCCGCCAACGGCGCGTCCCACCTGGTGCTGCTCAGCCGGCGCGGCCGGCAGGCCGACGGCATCGCCGAGCTGGAGGCCGAGCTGACCGGGCTCGGCGCACGCGTCACCGTGGCCGCCTGCGACGCCGCCGACCGCGACGCCCTCGCCGCCGTCCTCGCCGACCTGCCCGCCGAGCACCCGCTCACCGCCGTGGTGCACACCGCCGCCGTCCTCGACGACTCGGTCGTCAGCGCGCTCACCCTCGACCAGGTCGACTACGCGCTCAGCGCCAAGGTCACCGCCGCGCTCAACCTCCACGAGCTGACCCGCGACCACGACCTCGACGCGTTCGTCCTGTTCTCCTCCATGGCCGGCACCGTCGGCAGCTCCGGCGTCGGCAACTACGCCCCCGGCAACGCGTTCCTCAACGCCCTCGCCGAGCACCGCCGCGGCCTCGGCCTCCCCGCCACCTCCATCGGCTGGGGCGCCTGGGGCGGCGGCGGCATGGCCGAGGGCGACTTCGGCCGGATGCTGCACCGCCACGGCGCGCCCGAGATGCACCCCCGGCTCGCCGTCGCCGCGCTGCACCAGGCCGTCGAGCACGACGAGACGTACCTGACCATCTCCCACATCGCCTGGGACCGGTTCTACGTCGCGTTCACCGCCACCCGGCCCGGCCCGCTGATCGCCGAGATCCCCGAGGCGCAGCAGCTCGCCGCCAGCAAGGGCGTCGCCGAGGCGACGGAGACCGACGACGCCGGCCCCGCCGCCGCGTTCGGCCGGATGAGCGCCGACGAGCGCCGCGCCGCGCTGCTCGACCTGGTCCGCGGCCAGGCGGCCACCGTCCTCAAGTACGCCGGCGGCGACGCCGTCGACCCGCACCACGCCTTCCGGGACCTCGGCTTCGACTCGGTGACCGCCGTGGAACTGCGCAACCGGCTCGCCACCGCCACCGGGCTGCGCCTGCCGGTGACCCTCGTCTTCGACTACCCCACCCCCACCGTCCTCGCCCGGCACCTGCACGAGGAACTCGGCGGCGGGGCCGAAACCGCCACGCAGGCCGCGTCCGTGCCGCTCGCCGACGACGAGCCCGTCGCCATCGTCGCCATGTCCTGCCGGTTCCCCGGCGGGGCCGTCGACCCCGAACGGTTCTGGCAGATGCTGCACGCCGGCCGCGACGCCGTGTCCGACCTGCCCGGCGACCGGGGCTGGGACATCGACCGGCTGTACGACCCCGACCCCTATTCCTCCGGCACCTCCTACGTCCGCAGCGGCGCCTTCCTCTACGAGGCGGCCGACTTCGATGCGGCTTTCTTCGGTATTTCGCCCCGTGAGGCCCTTGCGATGGATCCGCAGCAGCGGTTGTTGCTGGAGGCGTCGTGGGAGGCGGTGGAGCGGGCAGGGGTTGATCCGGCGGGGTTGCGGGGTTCGCGAACAGGGGTGTTCGTCGGCACGAATGGCCAGGACTATGGGGCCCTGCTCATGGTGGCCGTGGACGACGTGGAGGGCTTCGCGGGCACGGGGAACGCGGCGAGTGTGGTGTCGGGTCGGGTGGCGTACGCGTTGGGGTTGGAGGGGCCGGCGGTGTCGGTGGACACGGCGTGTTCGTCGTCGCTGGTGGCGTTGCACCTGGCGGTGCAGGCGCTGCGGCGCGGCGAGTGCGATCTCGCGCTGGCCGGCGGCGTCACCGTGATGGCGACGCCGGGGCTGTTCGTGGAGTTCTCCCGGCAGCGCGGCCTGGCCGCCGACGGCCGGTGCAAGGCGTTCGCGGCCGGCGCGGACGGCACCGGTTGGGGTGAGGGCGTCGGGGTGCTCCTGGTGGAGCGGTTGTCGGACGCGCGGCGTAACGGGCATCGGGTGCTTGCGGTGGTGCGGGGTTCCGCGGTGAATCAGGACGGGGCGTCGAACGGTCTTACTGCGCCGAATGGTCCGTCGCAGCAGCGGGTGATCCGGCAGGCTCTCGCGTCGGCGGGGTTGTCGGCTGCGGATGTGGACGTGGTGGAGGCGCACGGCACGGGCACGACGTTGGGTGACCCGATCGAGGCGCAGGCGCTCCTGGCCACCTATGGCCAGGACCGGGAGACTCCGCTGCTGCTCGGCTCGGTGAAGTCCAACATCGGGCACACCCAGGCCGCCGCCGGCGTCGCCGGCATCATCAAGATGGTCCTCGCCATGCAGGAAGGTGTCGTCCCGGCGACGCTGCACGTGGACGCCCCGTCGCCGCACATCGACTGGTCGGCGGGTGCGGTGGAGTTGGCCACCGAGGCGACGCCGTGGCCGCAGACGGGTCGTGTCCGGCGGGCGGCGGTTTCGTCGTTCGGCATCTCCGGCACCAACGCCCACGTCATCCTCGAACTGCCCGACGACCTGCCCGCCGCCGAGCCCCCCGACACCGACGACGCGGGCGGTCCGGGCCTGATCGCCGCCGGGGCGGCGGTGTGGCCGGTGTCCGCCCGGTCGAAGGCGGCCCTCGCCGGTCAGGCCGCCCGCCTCGCCCGGCACCTGCGGGAGCACGGTGACGTGGAGCCGGCGGCGGTCGGTTGGTCCCTCGCCACCACGCGTGCCACGTTCGACCAGCGGGCGTCGGTGGTCGGCTCGGGCGTGCCCGAGTTGCTGTCGGGGCTGGATGCTCTGGCGTCCGGTCTGCCGGCGGGCAACGTGGTGTCGGGTGTCGCCTCGGGTCACGGTGCTGGTCCGGTGTTCGTGTTCCCGGGTCAGGGTGCGCAGTCGGCGCGCATGGCCGCCGGTCTGGTCGGCCGCACGCCCGTCTTCGACGCGAAGTTGGCGGAGTGTCAGCGGGCTTTGGCTCCGTTCCTGGACGTCGACCTGGTCTCGGTGTTGATCGGGGATGACGGGTCGTGGTTGGAGCGGGTGGAGGTGGTGCAGCCGGTCCTGTGGGCCGTCGGTGTTGCCTTGGCGGCGGTGTGGGAGCACGTGGGTGTGGTGCCGCAGGCGGTGGTGGGTCATTCGCAGGGTGAGATCGGTGCGGCGTGTGTGGCGGGGATCCTGTCCCTGGCCGATGCGGCGAAGACGGTCGCCCTGCGGTCGCGGGCCCTGGCCGTGTTGCGGGGGACCGGTGCGATGGCGTCGGTGGATCTGTCGGCCGTCGCGGTGGCCGAGCGTCTCCCCGCGTTCCCGGGTGTGGGTGTGGCGGCGGTGAACGGTCCGGCGACGGTGGTGGTGTCGGGTCCGCCGCAGCCGGTCGCGGACCTGGTCGACGCCTGCCAGGCCGACGGGGTCCGGGCCCGCCTGATCCCGGTGGACTACGCCTCCCATTCCCCGTCCGTGCAGGACGTCGCCGAACGGCTCCGGGCGGATCTGGCCGACGTGGCCCCGCAGTCGGGTCGGGTTCGGCTGGTGTCGACGTTGACGGGGGACTGGGTCGACCCGGGGAGCATGACGGCGGACTACTGGTATGACAACCTGCGGCAGACCGTGCAGTTCGACGCCGCGGTGCGGGTCGCTATCGCGGCCGGGCATGCCACGTTCGTGGAGGTCTCCCCGCATCCGGTGTTGACGATGCCGGTGACGGCGATCCTCGACGACGCCGGGGTCACCGGCCACACGTTGGGTAGCCTGCGGCGGGGCGACGACGACCCGACCCGGCTGCTGTCCAACCTGGCCGCCGCGCACGCGATCGGCCTGCCCGTCGACCTGACGCGGGTGCTCGCCGCCGCCGGCACCGTGCCGCTGCCCACCTACGCGTTCGACCGGGATCGGTTCTGGCCCACCAAGGCCGAGCTGGCCGGCGCGGAGGAGGCCCCGAGCGGCGTCGACTCCGCGTTCTGGGCCGCCGTCGAGCGGGAGGACCTGGCCGCGCTCGCGGAACTCACCGCGCAGGACGCCGCCGACTCCCTCGAACGGCTCGGCGCGGCCCTGCCGGTGCTCGCCTCCTGGCGGCGACAGCAACGCGAGCGCTCCACCCTGGACGACCTGCGCTACCGCGCGGTCTGGCAGCCGTACACCGGCACGCCCGTCAGCTTCCTCTCCGGCGACTGGTGGGTCGTCGCCGACGAGCGCCGCGCGGGGGAGGGCGAGGCGGCCGTCGCCGAGCTGACCCGCCGGGGCGCCGACGTGCGGCTGGTGCTGCTGCCCGAGGAGTCGACCGACCGGGCCGCCGTCGCCGCCCACCTGGCCGCCGCGACCGGCGACGGCGACGGTGGGCGGGTCCCCGCCGACGGGGTGCTGTCGCTGCTGGCCCTCGCCGACGGCGCGGTCGACGACACCCAGCCGGTGCCGCCGTTCCTCGCCCGCTCCCTCGCCCTGGTCCAGGCCCTCGGCGACCTCGACGTGGCCGCGCCGCTGTGGTGCGTCACCCGGGGCGCGGCCGGCACCACCCGGGGCGGGACCGTGGACCGGCCGGAGCAGTCGCTGCTGTGGGGCCTCGGCCGGGTCGTCGCCCTGGAACACCCCGAGCGGTGGGGCGGGCTGGTCGACGTGCCGGCCACCCTCGACGACCACGGCTGGGACCTGCTCTGCGCCGCCCTCGCCGGCCTCGACGGCGAGGACCAGGTCGCGGTCGACGGGGCCACGATCCTCGTCCGCCGGCTGGTCCGGGCCCCCGGCGGGACCCCCGCCGCCGACGAGCCCGACCACCGGGGCACCACCCTCGTCACCGGCGGCACCGGGGCCCTCGGCGCGGAGGTGGCCCGCTGGCTGGCCGCCCGGGGCGCCGAGCACCTGCTGCTGGTGAGCCGCCGGGGCGTCGACGCCCCGGGCGCCGCCGACCTGGTCCGGGAGCTGACCGGGGCGGGCACGCGGGTCACCGTCGCCGCCTGCGACGTCGCCGACCGGGCCGCCCTGGCGAAGCTGCTCGCCGAGGTGCCCGCCGACGCGCCGCTGACCGCCGTCGTGCACGCGGCGGGCGTCCTCGACGACGGGGTCCTCGACGGGCTCACCGCCGACCGGATCGCCACCGTGCTGCGGCCCAAGGTGCTCGGCGCGCTGCACCTGCACGAGCTGACCGTCGGCCGGGAGCTGCGCGCGTTCGTGCTGTTCTCCGCCATGGCCGGGCAGCTCGGCGCGGCCGGTCAGGGCAGCTACGCCGCCGCCAACGCGTACCTCGACGCGCTGGCCGAGCAGCGGCACCGGCAGGGGCTGCCGGCCACGTCGATCGCCTGGGGACCGTGGGCGGCCGGCGGGATGGCCGCCGCCGACCCGGCAGTGGAGGAGCGCCGCCGCCGCACCGGCGTCGCCCGCCTCGACACCGCCCCCGCGCTCGCCGCGCTCGCGGCCTGCGTGGCCCGGCGGGAACCGGCGACGCTGGTGGCCGGCATCGACTGGGCGCGGTACGTGCCCGGGTTCGTCGCCGTCCGGCCCAGCCCGCTGCTCGCCGGCATCGCCGAGGCGCAGCAGGCCGCCGCCGCGCGGGCCGACGACGCCGGACCGACCGCCGAGTCCCTCGCCGCCCTGCTCGCCGGGCAGACCGACGCCGAACGGCGCAAGACCCTCCTCGACCTGGTACGCGGCCAGGCCGCCGCCGTGCTCGGGCACGCCTCGATGGACGCCGTCGAACCCGACCGGGCGTTCCGGGAACTCGGCTTCGACTCGCTGACCGCCGTGGAGCTGCGCAACCGGCTCACCGCGGCGACCGGCGTCCGGCTGCCCGCCACTGTCGTCTTCGACTACCCGACCGCCGCCGGCCTCGCCGAGTACGTGCGGGCGGCGGTCGTCGACGGCGGGGTGGTCGCCGTCGCGCCGGTCTTCGGGGAGCTGGACAGGCTGGAGGCGGCGCTCACCGGCTCCGCGCCGGACCGCAGCGCCCGGATCCGGATCACCGAGCGGCTGCGGGCGCTGCTGGCGTCCCTCAACGCCGACGACGCACCGGCGGCCACGGGCGGGGACACCGTCGCCGAGAAGCTCCAGGACGCCACCCCCGACGAGGTCTTCGACTTCATCGACCGGGAGCTGGGGGTGTCCTGACGTGAACGCTGCCGGGGCGACGGGCCAACACGGGTCGATGGGCCAACACGGGTCGACGGGTCAACACAAGGAGTGGGCGGTCCATGGCTGACGAGGCGAAGCTTCTCGACTACCTCAAGCGGGTCACCGCCGACCTGCACCAGGTGCGCCAGCGCCTGCGCGAGGTGGAGGCCGGCGAGCAGGAACCGATCGCCATCGTCTCCATGAGCTGCCGCTTCCCCGGCGGGGTGCGCTCGCCCGAGGACCTGTGGGACGTCGTCGCGTCCGGCCGGGACGTGGTCGGCGACTTCCCGGCCGACCGGGGCTGGGACCTGGGGGCGCTCTACGACGCCGACGGCGAGCAGTCCGGCACCTCGTACACCCGGCAGGGCGGCTTCGTCCACGACCTCGCGGACTTCGACCCGGGTTTCTTCGCGATCTCCCCCCGCGAGGCCCTGGCGATGGACCCGCAGCAGCGGTGGCTGCTGGAGACCTCGTGGGAGGTCTTCGAGCGGGCCGGCATCGACCCGCACTCGCTGCGCGGCAGCCGCACCGGCGTCTTCGCCGGCTCCACCGGCCAGGACTACGGCGGCGTGCTGATGGGTGCGGCGCAGGGCCTGGAGGGGCACCTGATGACCGGCAATGCCGGCAGTGTCGTCTCGGGCCGGATCTCCTACACCTTCGGCCTGGAGGGGCCGGCGGTCACGATCGACACCGCCTGCTCGTCGTCGCTGGTCGCCCTGCACCTCGCCGGGCAGGCGCTGCGGCAGCGGGAGTGCACCCTCGCCGTCGTCGCCGGGGTCACCGCCATGTGCACCCCGGCCGCGTTCGTCGAGTTCTCCCGGCAGCGCGGGCTGGCCGCCGACGGCCGGTGCAAGGCGTTCGCCGCCGCCGCCGACGGGACGGGGTGGTCCGAGGGCGTCGGTGTGCTGCTGCTGGAACGGCTCTCCGACGCGCAGCGCAACGGCCACCCGATCCTCGCCGTGGTGCGGGGCTCCGCCGTCAACCAGGACGGCGCGTCCAACGGACTGAGCGCCCCCAACGGGCCGTCGCAGCAGCGGGTCATCCAGCAGGCGCTGGCCAACGCCGGCCTCGCCGCCGGCGGCGTCGACGTGGTGGAGGCGCACGGCACCGGCACCCGCCTCGGCGACCCGATCGAGGCGCAGGCGCTGCTCGCCACGTACGGGCAGGACCGGGGCGACGCCGCGCCGCTGCTGCTCGGCTCGATCAAGAGCAACATCGGGCACGCGCAGGCCGCCGCCGGCGTCGCCGGTGTGATCAAGATGGTGCTCGCCATGCAGCACGGCGTGGTGCCGCCCACCCTGCACGTCGACGCCCCCACCCCCCAGGTCGACTGGGACGCCGGCGCCGTCGCGCTGGTCACCGAGCCGACCCCGTGGCCGTCCGTCGCGCGTCCCCGCCGGTCGGCGGTGTCGTCGTTCGGGGTGTCCGGCACCAACGCCCACGTCATCGTCGAGCAGGCCCCGGCCGTCGAGCCGGCCCCGGCCGACGCCGCGCCGCCGGCCGACCGGCCGGTCGTGCCGGTGCTGGTGTCGGCCCGCGACGCCGCCGCGCTCGCCGCCCAGGCCGGCCGCTGGGCCGACCGGCTGGCCGCCGACGCCGACCTGCGCCCCCTCGACGTCGCCTTCTCGTCGGCCGCCACCCGCTCCACCCTGGAGCACCGGGCGGTCGTCACCGCCGCCGGCCGCGACGACCTCGCCGCCGGGCTGCGGGCCCTCGCCGCCGGGGACCCGTCCGGCGCGGTGGTCGGCCAGGCCGCCGACCGGGGTCCGCTCGCGGCGCTGTTCTCCGGTCAGGGCGCGCAGCGCGCCGGGATGGGCCGCGAGTGGTACGCCGCGTTCCCGGTGTTCGCCGCCGCGCTGGACGAGGTGTGCGGTCACCTGGACCCGTTGCTGCCGCAGCCGCTCAAGCGCGTGCTGTTCGCCGATGCGGGTTCCGCCGACGCCGGTCTGTTGGATCAGACCGTGTTCACGCAGGCGGGGTTGTTCGCGGTCGAGGTGGCCCTGTTCCGGCTGGTGGAGTCGTTCGGGGTGGTGCCGGACTTCGTGGGCGGCCATTCGGTCGGTGAGATCACGGCCGCGCACGTGGCGGGGGTGCTGTCCCTCGCGGACGCGTGCGCGCTTGTCGCCGCGCGGGGTCGCCTGATGCAGGCGTTGCCGGCCGGGGGCGGGATGCTCGCGGTCAACGCGGCCGAGGCCGACGTGGCGGAGTCCATCGCCGGTCGGGTCGACGTCGGGATCGCCGCGGTCAACGGGCCCACGTCCGTGGTCGTCTCCGGTGCCGTCGGGTCCCTCGACGAGGTCGAGCGGGCCTGGCGGGACCGGGGCGTGCGGACGCGCCGGCTCACCGTCAGCCACGCGTTCCACAGCCCGCTGATGGAGCCGATGCTCGCCGAGTTCCGCGCGATCCTGGAGACGCTCACCTTCGCCGCGCCCGCGCTGCCCGTCGTGTCCAACGTGACCGGGGCGCTCGCCGACGGCGACGACCTGCGCACCGCCGACTACTGGGTGCGGCACGTGCGGGAGGCCGTCCGGTTCGCCGACGGGGTCGCCGCGCTGCGCGCCGCCGGGGCGGGCACCTACCTGGAGATCGGGCCGTCGAGCGTCCTCACCGCGCTGACCGCCGAGATCCTCCCCGACGCCGGGGGCGTGCTCGCCGTCGCCGCCGGACGCAAGGACCGGCCCGAGACGGACGCCCTGCTCGCCGCCCTCGCCGAACTGCACGTGCACGGGTCCACGGTGGACTGGCGGCCGTGGTTCGCCGGCACCGGCGCCACCCGGGTCGACCTGCCCACGTACGCGTTCCAGCACCAGCGGTACTGGCCCGAGGCCGGCGTCGGATGGACCGGCGACGTCACCGCCGTCGGCCTGCGCCCCGCCCAGCACCCCCTGCTCGGCGCGGCCGTCGGCGTCGCCCACGCCGAGGGCTTCCTGTTCACCGGGCGGCTCGCCCGGCGTACCCACCCGTGGATCAGCGACCACGTCGTCTTCGACACCGTGCTGCTGCCCGGCACCGGCTTCGTCGAGCTGGCGTTGCAGGCCGGCGCGCACGTCGGCGCGGACCACGTCCGCGAGCTGACCCTGGAAGCGCCGCTGATCCTGCCCGAGACCGGCGGCGTCGACATCCAGCTCTGGATCGGCCCCGCCGACGACACCGGCTGCCGGTCCGTTTCCCTGCACTCCGCCGTCGACGGCGAACCGGCCGAGGGCGGCGAGCGCGGCTGGACCCGCAACGCCAGCGGCGTGCTCGCCGGAGGCCCGGCCACCCCCGCCGGCCCGCCCGGCTGGTCCGACCTCACCGCCTGGCCGCCCCCCGGCGCCACCGAGGTCCCCACCGACGACCTGTACGTCAACCTCGCCGCCCAGGGCTACGACTACGGCCCGTCCTTCATCGCGCTGCGGTCCGCCTGGCGGCGCGGCGACGACCTCTTCGCCGAGCTGGCACTGCCGGAGACCCCGGCCGCCGAGGCCGGCGGGTACGGGCTGCACCCGGCGCTGCTCGACGCCGCCCTGCACACCCTCGGCCTCACCACGCCGGCCGGCGAACCGTCCGGCGCGGACGTGCCGCCCGGCTACGGCCGGCTGCCGTTCTCCTGGAACGACGTCGCCCTGCACGCGGCCGGCGCGGCGGCGGCCCGGGTCCGCGTCTCGCACACCGGCACCGACAGTGTCTCCCTGCTCCTCGCCGACGTCGACGGCGCGCCGATCATCTCCGTCGGCTCCCTCGTGCTGCGGCCCGTCTCCGCCGACCAGCTCCGCGTCGCCTCCGGCGGCGGCACCGAGTCGCTGTACCGCATCGAGTGGGCCCCGCTCGCCCTGCCCGCCGGCCCGTCGGGCGCGGACTGGGCGGTCGTCGGCGACGCCGCCGGCCTCGCCGACGCGCTCGCCGCCACCGGGACGGCCGTCGCCGCGTACCCTGACCTGGCGGCCCTGACCGCCGCGCTGGACGCCGGCACGGACGCGCCCGGCGTGCTGGTCGTGCCGTTCCTCGACCCGCCGGCCACCGGCGACGTGCCGAGCGCCGTCGCCGGGGTCACCCACCGGGCGCTCGACGTGTTGCAGCGGTTCCTCGCCGACGAGCGGTACGCCACCTCCCGGCTCGTCGTGCTCACCCGGGGCGCCGTCGCCACGGCCGCCGACGCCGACCTCACCGACCTGGCCGGCGCGGCCGTCATCGGCCTCGTCCGCTCCGCGCAGTCGGAGAACCCCGACCGGTTCCTGCTGGTCGACGTCGACGACGCGGCCGGCTCCGCCGCCGCCCTCGTCGCCTCCGTCGACACCGACGAGCCGCAGGTCGTCATCCGGGCCGGCGTCGCCGCCGGGGCCCGGCTCACCCGCGTGCCGGCCCCCGCCGAGCCGCCCGCCACCCCGTTCGACGGCGACGGGACAGTGCTCGTCACCGGCGCCACCGGCACCCTCGGGCAGCTCATGGCCCGCCACCTCGTCACCGTCCACGGCGTCCGGCACCTGATCCTCACCAGCCGGCGCGGCCCGGCCGCCGCCGGCATCCCCGAGCTCTGCGCCGAACTCGCCGAACTCGGCGCGACCGTCACCGCCGCCGCCTGCGACGTCGCCGACCGCGACGCCGTCGCCGAGCTGCTCGCCGCCATCCCCGCCGCCCACCCGCTCACCGCCGTCGTCCACGCCGCCGGGGTACGCGACGACGGCGTCGTCTCCTCGCTCACCCCCGAACGGATGGACGGCGTGCTGCGGCCCAAGGTCGACGCCGCCTGGCACCTGCACGAGCTGACCGCCGGCCTCGACCTGAAGGCGTTCGTCTCGTACTCGTCGCTCGCCGCCACCGCCGGCGGCCCCGGCCAGGGCAACTACGCCGCCGCCAACGCGTTCCTCGACGGCCTCGCCCAGCACCGCAGGGCGCGCGGCCTCGCCGCCCTCACCCTCGCCTGGGGCCTGTGGGCCGACCGCAGCGGCATGACCACCGAGCTGGACGACGTCCACCTCAACCGGATCTCCCGCTCCGGCGTCGCCGCCATGGAGGCCGAGGAGGGCCTGGCCCTCTTCGACGCCGCCTGCCGCCGCACCGACGCCGCCCTCGTGCCCGCCCGCCTCGACCTCGCCGCGATGAAGGCGCAGTTCGCCGGCGGCAGCATCCCGCCGCTGTACCGGGCCCTGATCCGCACCCCCGCCCGCGCCGCCGCCGCGACCACCGGCGCGTCCCTCGTCCAGCAGCTCGCCGCGCTCGGCGACGCCGACCGGGTCGCCGCCCTCGTCGAGATCGTCCGGGGGCAGGCCGCCGCCGTGCTCGGCTACCCCGACCCGGCCGCCATCGAGCCGCGCCGGGCGTTCAGCGAGTTCGGCTTCGACTCGCTCACCGCCGTCGAGATGCGCAACCGCCTCAACAACGCGTTCGGGATGCGGCTGCCCGCCACCCTCGTCTTCGACTACCCCACCCCGGCCGACCTCGCCGCCCACCTCGGCACGGAGATCGCCGGCACGCCGGTGCCCGTCCGGCCCGCCACCACCAGCGTGGCGGTCGGCGACGACGAGCCCCTCGCCATCGTCGGCATGGCGTGCCGGCTCCCCGGCGGCGTGTGGTCCCCCGACGACCTGTGGCGGCTCGTCGCCGACGGCGTCGACGCGGTCACCGACCTGCCCACCGACCGGGGCTGGGACCTCGACAGCCTCTACAACCCCGACCCCGACGCCGCCGGCACCTTCTACGCCCGCGGCGGCGGCTTCCTGCGCGGCGTCGACCGGTTCGACCCCGGCTTCTTCGGCATCAGCCCCCGCGAGGCCCTCGCCATGGACCCGCAGCAGCGGCTGCTGCTGGAGACCACCTGGGAGACCTTCGAAAGCGCCGGCATCGACCCGGCCACGCTGCGGGGCAGCAGCACCGGCGTGTTCGTCGGCACCAGCGGCCAGGACTACGGCAGCCTGCTCGCGTACTCGCCGGAGGCCGCCGAGGGTTACATGCTGACCGGGATGACCAGCAGCGTCATCTCCGGCCGGGTGGCGTACACGTTCGGCCTCGAAGGGCCGGCGGTCTCCCTCGACACGGCCTGCTCCTCGTCGCTGGTCGCCCTGCACTGGGCCGGTCAGGCGCTGCGTTCCGGCGAGTGCGACCTGGCCCTGGCCGGCGGCGTGATGGTGATGGCCACCCCGACCGCGTTCGTCGAGTTCTCCCGCCAGCGCGGCCTCGCCGCCGACGGCCGGTGCAAGTCGTTCGCGGCGTCGGCCGACGGGACGGGCTGGTCCGAGGGCGTCGGCATGCTCCTCGTGCAGCGGCTCTCCGACGCCCGCCGGCAGGGCCGGCACGTCCTCGCCGTGGTACGCGGCACCGCGATCAACTCCGACGGCGCGTCGAACGGTCTCACCGCGCCGAACGGTCCGTCGCAGCAGCGGGTGATCCGGCAGGCCCTGGCGAATGCGCGGTTGTCGACGTCGGATGTGGACGTGGTGGAGGCGCACGGGACGGGTACGACGTTGGGTGATCCGATCGAGGCGCAGGCGTTGTTGGCGACGTACGGGCAGGATCGTCCCGGTGACCGGCCGTTGCTGTTGGGGTCGGTCAAGTCGAACATCGGTCATGCGCAGGCGGCGGCGGGTGTGGCGGGTGTGATCAAGGTGGTGCAGGCGATGCGGCACGGTGTGGTGCCGGCGTCGTTGCATGTGGACGAGCCGTCGCCGCACATCGACTGGTCTGCGGGCGCGGTGGACCTGGTCACGGAGGCGCGGCCGTGGCCGGTGGTGGACCGGCCCCGCCGGGCGGCGGTGTCGTCGTTCGGCATCTCCGGCACCAACGCCCACGTCATCATCGAGCAGGGCGACGAGCCCGCCGACGTGCGGGCCGGGGTCCGTTCGCCGGGCTTGGTCGATGCTGACGTGGCGGTGTGGTCGGTGTCGGCGCGGTCGAAGGCGGCCCTGGCCGGTCAGGCGGCCCGGTTGGCCGCGTACGTGCGGGAGCAGGGCGTGCTGGACACCGCTGCGGTCGGTTGGTCGCTGGCGACGACCCGCTCGACGTTCGACCAGCGGGCCGCTGTGGTCGGCTCGGGGGTGGCGGAGTTGCTCGCCGGGTTGGAGGCGCTCGCCGCAGGCGCTCCGGCGGGCAATGTGGTGTCCGGTGTGGCGTCGGGTCACGGTGCTGGTCCGGTGTTCGTGTTCCCGGGTCAGGGTGCGCAGTCGGCGCGCATGGCCGCCGGTCTGGTCGGCCGCACGCCCGTCTTCGACGCGAAGTTGGCGGAGTGTCAGCGGGCTTTGGCTCCGTTCCTGGACGTCGACCTGGTCTCGGTGTTGACCGGCGGGGACGGGTCGTGGTTGGAGCGGGTGGAGGTGGTGCAGCCGGTCCTGTGGGCCGTCGGTGTTGCCTTGGCGGCGGTGTGGGAGCACGTGGGTGTGGTGCCGCAGGCGGTGGTGGGTCATTCGCAGGGTGAGATCGGTGCGGCGTGTGTGGCGGGGATCCTGTCCCTGGCCGATGCGGCGAAGACGGTCGCCCTGCGGTCGCGGGCCCTGGCCGTGTTGCGGGGGACCGGTGCGATGGCGTCGGTGGATCTGTCGGCCGTCGCGGTGGCCGAGCGTCTCCCCGCGTTCCCGGGTGTGGGTGTGGCGGCGGTGAACGGTCCGGCGACGGTGGTGGTGTCGGGTCCGCCGCAGCCGGTCGCGGACCTGGTGCAGGCGTGCCAGGACGAGGGGGTCCGGGCGCGGTTGATTCCGGTGGACTACGCGTCGCATTCCCCGTCGGTGCAGGAGGTGGCGGAGCGCCTCCGCGCGGATCTGGCCGACGTGAGCCCGCAGTCGGGTCGGGTTCGGCTGGTGTCGACGTTGACGGGGGACTGGGTCGACCCGGCGTCGATGACCGCCGACTACTGGTATGACAACCTGCGGCAGACCGTGCAGTTCGACGCGGCGGTCCGGGTCGCTATCGCGGCCGGGCACTCCACGTTCGTGGAGATCAGCCCGCACCCGGTGCTCACCATGCCGGTCACCGCGATCCTCGACGACGCCGGGGTCACCGGGCACACGATCGGTAGCCTGCGGCGGGGTGACGACGACCCGACGCGGCTGCTGTCCAACCTGGCCACCGCGCACGCGATCGGCCTGCCCGTCGACCTGACGAAGGTCCTCGCCCCCGCCGGCACCGTGCCGCTGCCCACCTACGCGTTCGAGCACCAGCGGTTCTGGGTGGAGCCGCCCGTGCACCGGGCGCAGGACGTCGCCTCCGCCGGCCTCCAGGACGCCGGACATCCGCTGCTCAGCGCCACTCTCACCTTCCCCGACAGCGAGCGGATGGTGTTCACCGGCCGGCTGTCGGTGCGTACCCACCCGTGGCTCGGGGAGCACCGGGTGATGGACAACATCCTGCTGCCCGGCACCGCGTTCGTGGAGCTGGCGACGTACGCGGGGGAGCAGGCCGGCTGCCCGAGGGTGGACGAGCTGACGCTGCTCGCCCCGCTCGTCCTACCCGAGCTGGGCTCCCTCCAGGTGCAGCTCACCGTGGCCGAACGCGACGACGACGGCCGGCGGACCGTGCAGTTGCACTCCCGCCCCTACCGGGACGGCTCCGACGAGGTCCTCGCCGACGTGGCCTGGACCTGCCACGCCACCGGCCTGCTCGCCCCGGCCCCCACCGACCCGCCCGCCTTCGACCTCGGGGTGTGGCCGCCCCCCGGCGCGACTCCCGTCGAGAACGACGACTTCTACTCCGGCATCGAGGCGACCGTCTTCGGGTACGGGCCGGCGTTCCGCGGCCTGCGTGCCGCGTGGACCCGGGGCGACGAGGTCTTCGCCGAGGTGGAGCTGCCCGCCGACCACCACGCCGAGGCGGGCCGGTTCGGCGTGCACCCGGCGCTGCTCGACGGCGCGTTGCAGGCGATGTCGATCGGCGGGTTCCTCGGCCGGATGGGCGACGGCGGCGACGCCACCGTGCCCCGGCTGCCGTTCGCCTGGACCGGGGTGTCCCTGCTCGCCGCAGGGGCCACCGCCCTGCGGGTGCGGGTCAGCGCGGCCGGCGAGGTCGGCGTCGCGTTCCAGGTGGCCGACGCCACCGGCGCGCCGGTGCTGCACGCCGAGTCCCTGATCATGCGCCGGGTCTCCGGTGACTCCCTCGGCGCGGCCCGCTCCGGCCGGCACGAGTCGCTGTTCCAGGTGGACTGGCCGGCGCTGCCCGTGCCGACCGGCCCGGTGCCGGCGGCGACCCGCTGGGCGGTGCTCGGCGGCGACGACCTGACCCTGAGCGCCGCCTGCGAGTCGGCCGGCGCGCGGGTGCGCAGCGACGTGGACCTGGACTCGCTCGGCGACCTGCTCGCCGGGGGCGAGCCCGCGCCCGAGGCGGTGATCGTCGGGGTCGGCGGCGGCGGGGACGACGAGGGGCCGGGCCTCGCCGCGCAGGCGCGGGCCACGACGCACCGTACCCTCGCGGCGGTGCGGACCTGGCTGGCCGACGACCGGTTCGCCGGGTCCCGGCTGGTGCTGGTCACCCGCGACGCGGTCGCGGCGGGCGCGCAGCCGGCGGTCAACCTGACCCAGGCCCCGGTGTGGGGCCTGCTGCGCACCGCGCAGCTCGAACACCCCGGTCGGCTGCAACTGGTCGACCTGGACGCCGATCCGGCCAGCGCCGCCGCGCTGGCCCCCGCGATCGGCTCCGGGGAGCCGCAGCTCGCGGTGCGGGCTGGTCAGGTGCGCACGCCGCGCCTCGGCCGGGTCCCGGCGGGGGTGGAGCCGCTGCCCGGCGGCGTCGACCCCGACGGCACCGTGCTGATCACCGGCGGCACCGGCGTGCTGGGCCGGATCCTGGCCCGGCACCTCGCCACCACCCACGGCGTGCGGCACCTGCTGCTGGCCGGGCGGCGCGGCGCGGCGGCCGACGGCATCGGCGACCTCGTCGCCGAGCTGGCCGAGGCCGGCACGCGGGTGACCGTCGCCGCCTGCGACGCGGCCGACCCGGACGCGCTCGCGGCGCTGCTGGCCGGGGTGCCCGCCGCGCACCCGCTCACCGCCGTCGTGCACGCCGCCGGTGTCCTCGACGACGGCGTGCTGGAGTCGATGACCCCCGACCGCGTCGACGCGGTGGCCGTGCCGAAGATCGACGCGGCGTGGCACCTGCACCGGCTCACCGCCGGCCTGCACCTCGCCGCGTTCGTGCTGTTCTCCTCGGCGGCGGCCACGCTGGGCAGCGCCGGCCAGGCCAACTACGCGGCGGCCAACGCGTTCCTCGACGCGCTCGCCGCACACCGGCGGGCCCGGGGGCTGCCCGGCATCTCCCTCGCCTGGGGCCTGTGGGAGCAGGCCAGTGGCATGACCGGCCACCTCGGCGACGCCGACGTGCGGCGCATCGCCGAGCAGGGCGCGGCGGGCCTGGCCACCGGGCAGGCCCTCGACCTCTTCGACGCGGCGTGGCGGCTCGACGCGGCGGCCGTCGTGCCGATGCGCCTGGACGTGCCGGCGCTGCGCGCCCAGGCCGAGGCGGGCGCCCTCGCGCCGCTGCTGCGGGCCCTGGTCCGGGCCCCGATGCGGCGCTCGGTCGACGCCGGTGCCCGCGCCGGCGGGGTGCCGCTCGCCCAGCGGCTCGCCGGCCTGGCCGGCCCCGAACGGCTCAAGGTCGTGCTCGACGTGGTCCGGGCCAACATCGCCGCCGTCCTCGGCCACGCCAGCGCCGACGCCGTCGACCCGGGCCGCCTCTTCACCGACCTGGGCTTCGACTCGCTCACCGCCGTCGACCTGCGCAACCGGCTCAACGCCCTGTCCGGGCTGCGGCTGCCGGCGACGCTGGTCTTCGACTATCCGACGCCGACCGCCCTCGCCGAGCGGCTGGCCGGCGACATCGCCGCCGACGCGGCCCCGTCCACCCAGCCCATCTTCTCCGGCATCGACACCGTGGAGAGCCTGCTCACCACCATCCCGCTCGACCCGGCGGCCCGGGACCGGTTCACCGCCCGCGTGCGGGACCTGCTCGCCAAGGCGACCGACCTCGCCGCCGGCCCCGCCGCGGAGCAGGACCGGCCCGATCTCGACGCGGCCAGCGACGACGAGATCTTCGACTTCATCAGCAAAGAGTTTGGAATCTCCTGAGATGACCGACTTCCGGATCGAGGCAGGTGCGACCCGATGAGCGACGACAAGCTGCGGTACTTCCTCAAGCGGGTGACCGCCGACCTGCACGACACGAAGCGCAAGCTCCAGAGCGTCGAGGCCCGTGACAGCGAGCCCCTCGCCATCGTCTCGATGAGCTGCCGCTTCCCCGGCGGCGTCCGGTCGCCCGAGGACCTGTGGGAGATCGTCGCCGACGGCCGGGACGCCCTCACCGAGTTCCCGGCCGACCGGGGCTGGGACCTGGAGGCCCTCTACGACCCGGACCCGAACAAGCCGGGCAAGAGCTACACGCGCGTCGGCGGGTTCCTCGACGACGCCGGGGCGTTCGACCCGACCCTGTTCGGCATCTCGCCGCGCGAGGCCCTCGCCATGGACCCGCAGCAGCGGCTGCTGCTGGAGACGTCGTGGGAGGCCGTCGAGCGGGCCGGCATCGACCCGCTGTCGCTGCGGGGCAGCTCCACCGGCGTCTTCGTCGGCGTGAGCACCTCCAACTACGGCATGGGCCTGCCGAACGTCCCCGAGGGCGTCGACATGTACCTCGGCACCGGCAACACCACGAGCGTCGCGTCCGGCCGCATCTCGTTCACCCTCGGCCTCAACGGCCCGGCCGTCACCGTCGACACCGCCTGCTCCTCGTCGCTGGTCGCCCTGCACCTCGCCGTGAACGCGCTGCGGCGGGGCGAGTGCGACCTCGCCATCGCCGGTGGCGTCACCGTCATGGCCACCCCGGGCGTCTTCGTCGTCTTCTCCCGGCAGCGCGGCATGTCCGTCGACGGCCGGTGCAAGGCGTTCGCGGAGGGGGCGGACGGCACCGGCTGGGGCGAGGGCGGCGGCGTGCTCGTCGTCGAGCGGCTCGCCGACGCCGAGCGCAACGGCCACCCCGTCCTCGCCGTGATCCGGGGCAGCGCCCTCAACCAGGACGGCGCGTCCAACGGCCTCACCGCCCCCAACGGCCCCTCCCAGCAGCGGGTCATCCGGGCCGCCCTCGCCAACGCCCGGCTCGGCACCGCCGACGTCGACGTGGTGGAGGCGCACGGCACCGGCACCACCCTCGGCGACCCGATCGAGGCGCAGGCGCTCATCGCCACGTACGGGCAGGACCGCCCCGCCGACCGGCCGCTCTGGCTGGGCTCGGTGAAGTCCAACATCGGCCACACGCAGAGCGCCGCCGGGGTCGCCGGCCTGGTCAAGATGGTGATGGCGCTGCGCAACGGCGTCATGCCGGAGACGCTGCACATCGACGAGCCGTCGAAGCACGTCGACTGGTCCGCCGGGGCGGTGTCCCTGCTCACCGAGCGCAGGCCGTGGCCCGAGCTGGGCCGCCCCCGGCGCGGCGGCGTCTCCTCGTTCGGCGTCAGCGGCACCAACGCCCACGTGATCCTGGAGGAGTACCGGCCGCAGGCCGCCGCCCCGGACGACGCCGAGGCCGTCGACGCGGAGGCCACCGAGGCCGTCGAGGCGGAGACTGCCGCCGCCGCGCTCGTCGACTCGGACGTGACGGTGTGGCCCGTGTCCGCCCGGTCGAAGGCCGCGCTCGCCGGCCAGGCCGCCCGGCTCGCCGCCCACGTGCGGGAGCACGGCGAGCTCGCCCCGGCGGCGGTCGGCTGGTCCCTCGCGACGACCCGGTCCACGTTCGACCACCGCGCCGCCGTCGTCGGCGCGGACGCCGGTGAGCTGCTGGCCGGGCTCGACGCCCTGGCAGTCGGCCAGCCGGCCGGCAACCTGGTCACCGGCACGGTCGTCGGCTCCGGCCCCGGCCCCGTCTTCGTCTTCCCCGGTCAGGGCGCGCAGTCGGCGCGGATGGCGGCCGGTCTGGTCGGCCGTGCGCCGGTGTTCGACGCGAAGCTGGCCGAGTGCCAGCGGGCCCTCGCCCCGTTCCTGGATGTCGACCTGGTCTCCGTGCTGACCGGCGACGACGAGTCGTGGCTGGAGCGGGTCGAGGTCGTGCAGCCGGTCCTGTGGGCCGTCGGCGTCGCCCTCGCCGCCGTGTGGCGGGCGGCCGGCGTCGTCCCGGACGCGGTGGTCGGCCACTCGCAGGGTGAGATCGGTGCCGCCTGCGTCGCGGGGATCCTGTCCCTCGACGACGCGGCGAAGACCGTCGCCCTGCGGTCGCGGGCCCTGGCGGTGCTGCGGGGGACCGGCACCATGGCGTCAGTGGACCTGTCGGCCGACGCGGTCGCCGAGCGGCTCCACGCGTTCCCCGGTGTGGGTGTGGCCGCGGTGAACGGCCCGGCGACGGTGGTGGTGTCGGGTCCGCCGCAGCCCGTCGCGGACCTGGTGGACGCCTGCCAGGCCGACGGGATCCGGGCCCGGCTGATCCCGGTGGACTACGCGTCGCACTCCGCCGCCGTGCAGGAGGTGGCCGAGCGGCTGCGCGCCGACCTGGCCGACGTCACCCCGCAGCCCGGCCACACCCGCCTGGTCTCGACGCTCACCGGAGACTGGGTCGACCCGGCGTCGATGACCGCCGACTACTGGTACGACAACCTGCGGCAGACCGTGCAGTTCGACGCCGCCGTGCGGGTCGCCGTGGCCGCCGGGCACACCACGTTCGTGGAGATCAGCCCGCACCCGGTGCTCACCATGCCGGTCACGGCGATCCTCGACGACGCCGGCGTCACCGGCCACACGATCGGCAGCCTGCGGCGGGGCGACGACGACCCGACGCGGCTGCTGTCCAACCTGGCCACCGCGCACGCGATCGGCCTGCCCGTCGACCTCACCAAGGTCCTCGCCGCCGCCGGCACCGTGCCGCTGCCCACCTACGCGTTCGACCACCAGCGGTTCTGGCTCGACGGCAGCGGCGGCGTCGACCTGGAGACGCTGCTCCAGGGCGCGGCCAACCCCGACGACGCCGGCTTCTGGGCCGCCGTGGAACGCGGCGACCTCACCGCCCTCGCCGAGGCCGTCGCCACCGACGACATCCCCGCCTACGAGGCAGTCGACGCGCTCGGCCCCGCCCTGCCGCTGCTCACCTCCTGGCGGCGCAAGCGCCGCCGGCAGTCCGACATCGACAGCTGGCGCTACCAGGACACCTGGAAGCCGCTGACCGGCATCGCCAACCGGGGCATGAGCGGCACCTGGGTGGTGGTCCTGCCCACCGGCGACATCGTCGAGCCCTGGCAGGACGCCTGCGTCGAGGCCGTCACGGCGGCCGGCGCGACCGTCGTCGCCGTGCCCGTCTCCACCACCGACGCCGACCGCGACCTGCTCGGCAAGCTGCTGCGCGAGGCCCTCGTCGCCGCCGACGGCGGCACCGACGAGCCCGCAGACGTGACCGGCGTGGTGTCGCTGCTCGCCTTCGACGAGCTGGTCCACCCGCTGCACCCGTCCGTGCCCGGCGGCTTCGCCGCCACCGTCGCGCTGTTCCAGGCCCTCGGCGACGTCGGCCTGCGTGCCCCCATGTGGGCCGTCACCTCCGGCGCCGCCTCCGTCGGCCGCGCCGACCTGCTGCGCTCCCCGGTGCAGGCCCTCGTCTGGGGCTTCGGCCGGGTCGCCGCCCTGGAGCACCCCGAGCGGTGGGGCGGCCTCGTCGACCTGCCCGAGGCCGTCGACGAGCGCTGCGCCGGCCTGCTGGTCGCGGCCCTCACCGCCGCGGGAGACGAGGACCAGCTCGCGGTACGCCCCGGCGGTCTCCTCGCCCGTCGGCTCACCCGCGTGCCGCTGGGCGACAGCCAGCCCGCCAACCCGTGGGAGCCCTATGGCACGGCGCTCGTCACCGGCGGCACCGGCGCACTCGGCGGGCACGCCGCCCGCTGGCTGGCCCGCAGCGGCGTGCAGAACATCGTCGTCGCCAGCCGCCGGGGCATGAACGCGCCCGGCGCGCAGCAGCTCGTCGACGACCTCACCGCGCTGGGCGCGCAGGCCAGCGTGGTCGAGTGCGACGCCGCCGACCGCGACGCCCTCGCCGCGCTGATCGAGGCGATCCCCGCCGAACACCCCCTCACCACCGTCGTGCACGCCTCCGCCGTCCTCGACGACGCGATGATCAACGACATCCGGCTGGACCAGATCGAACGGGTGCTCCAGGCCAAGGTCGACGTCGCGTACCACCTGCACGAGCTGACCCTCGACCTGGACCTGTCCGCGTTCGTCATGTTCTCCTCCTTCGCCGGCAGCGTCGCCAGCTCCGGCGTCGGCAACTACGCGCCCAGCAACGCGTTCCTCGACGCCCTCGCCCAGCACCGGCGGGGCCTCGGCCTGCCCGCCACCTCCATCGCCTGGGGCGCGTGGGCCGGCGGCGGCATGGCCGACGGGCCGCTCGGCGAGCTGCTGCACCGCCACGGCGTACCCGAGATGGCCCCCGACGCGGCCATCGCCGCCCTGCACCAGGCCGTCGACCACGGCGAGGCGTTCCTCACCATCGCCGACATCGCCTGGGAGCGGTTCTCCGTCGCCTTCACCGCTACCCGGCCCGGCCCGCTGATCAGCGACCTGCCGGACGTGCGGCGGCTCCAGGCGACCGAGCGGATCGCCACCGTGGAGACCGGCGACGGCCCCGACACGCTCCAGGAACGGCTCGCCGGGCTGCCCGCCGCCGACCGGCTCGCCGTGCTGCTCGGCCTCGTCCGCAGCCAGGTCGCCGCCGTGCTCAACTACCCGTCCGCCGAGTCGGTCGACGAGCACCGGGCGTTCCGCGAGCTGGGCTTCGACTCCGTCACCGCCGTCGAGCTGCGCAACCGGCTCGGCTCCGCCACCGGCGTCGCCCTGCCCGTCACCCTCGTCTTCGACTACCCGACGCCGACGACGCTGGCGGAGTACCTCTTCGCCGAGGTCGCCCACGACGACGTGGTCACCCCGACGGTCCTCCTCGACGACCTCGACCGGATCGCCGACAGCCTCGACGTCGTGGCGCGCGACGAGGCGGCCCGGGTGCGGGCCACCGTACGCCTCCAGGCGATGCTCTCCCGTCTCGGCCAGGCCAGCGGCGGCGCCGACATCGGCCGGCACCTCGACGACGCCACCGACGACGAACTGTTCGCGATGGTGGACAAGGACCTCGGCATCTCCTGACCCGCCCCGGCTCACCCCCGTCCCCTTGCGAGGAAGCGGCATCCCGATGGCCAATGAAGACAAGCTCCGCGACTACCTCAAGCGGGTCATGGCGGATCTCCACGACACCCGTCGTCGGCTCAGTGAGGCGCAGTCCCAGGAACTGGAGCCGGTCGCGATCGTGGCGATGAGCTGCCGCCTGCCCGGCGGGGTGCGCAACCCCGACGAACTGTGGGAGCTGCTGAGCCAGGGCCGGGACGCCGTCGCGCCGTTCCCCGCCGACCGGGGCTGGGACGTCGAACGGCTCTACCACCCCGACCCCGACCACCCGGGCACCTCGTACGCCCGCGAGGGCGGGTTCCTCGACTCCGCCGGCGACTTCGACTCGGCGTTCTTCGGGATCTCGCCCCGCGAGGCGCTGACCATGGACCCGCAGCAGCGGCTGCTGCTGGAGACCGCCTGGGAGGCCGTCGAGGCCGCCAGCATCGACCCCGCCTCGCTGCGCGGCAGCCGCACCGGGGTGTTCGTCGGCACCAACGGGCAGGACTACGGGACCCTGCTGATGATGTCGCCTGACGGCGACGAGGGCCACTCGATGACCGGTGGCGCGGCGGCCGTCGCGTCCGGCCGGGTGTCGTACACCCTCGGCCTGGAGGGGCAGGCCGTCTCCATCGACACGGCCTGCTCGTCGTCGCTGGTCGCGCTGCACCTCGCCGTGCAGGCGCTGCGGGCGGGGGAGTGCGACCTCGCCCTGGCCGGCGGCGTGACCGTCATGGCCACCCCCGGCCTCTACATCGGGTCCAGCCGGCAACGCGCCCTCTCCCCCGACGGGCGGTGCAAGTCGTTCGCCGCCGCCGCCGACGGCGCCGGTTTCTCCGAGGGCGTCGGCTGGCTGCTGGTCGAGCGGCTGTCGGACGCCCGCCGCAACGGCCACCCCGTCCTCGCCGTGGTACGCGGCTCCGCCGTCAACCAGGACGGCGCGTCCAACGGGCTCACCGCCCCGAACGGGCCCGCCCAGCAGCGGGTGATCAGCCAGGCCCTCGCCTCGGCCCGCCTGTCCACCGCCGACGTGGACGTGGTGGAGGCGCACGGCACGGGCACGACGCTGGGTGACCCGATCGAGGCGCAGGCGCTGCTGGCCACGTACGGGCAGGACCGGGGCGACGCCGCGCCGCTGCTGCTCGGCTCGGTCAAGTCGAACATCGGGCACGCCCAGGCGGCGGCCGGCGTGGCCGGCGTGATCAAGATGGTCCTCGCCATGCGGCACGGCGTCGTCCCGGCGACGCTGCACGTGGACGCGCCGTCGCCGCACATCGACTGGTCGGCGGGTGCGGTGGAGTTGGCCACCGAGGCGACGCCGTGGCCGCAGACCGGTCGTGTCCGGCGGGCGGCGGTGTCGTCGTTCGGCATCTCCGGCACCAACGCCCACGTCATCCTCGAACAGCCCGACGAGCCCGCTGACGTGCCGGCCGGGGTCCGTTCGCCGGGTCTGGTCGACGCCGACGTGGCGGTGTGGCCGGTGTCGGCGCGGTCGAAGGCGGCCCTGGCCGGTCAGGCCGAACGGCTGGCTGCGTACGTGCGGGAGCGCGGCGACGTGGAGCCGGCGGTGGTCGGTTGGTCCCTGGCGACGACCCGGTCGACGTTCGACCACCGGGCCGCCGTGGTCGGGTCTGGGGTCGAGGAGCTGTTGTCGGGGCTGGACGCTCTCGCTGGTGGCCTGCCGGCGGGCAACGTGGTGTCCGGTGTGGCTGCGTCGCCGGGTGCTGGTCCGGTGTTCGTGTTCCCGGGTCAGGGTGCGCAGTCGGCGCGCATGGCCGCCGGTCTGGTCGGCCGCACGCCCGTCTTCGACGCGAAGTTGGCGGAGTGTCAGCGGGCTTTGGCTCCGTTCCTGGACGTCGACCTGGTCTCGGTGTTGACCGGGGATGACGAGTCGTGGTTGGAGCGGGTCGAGGTCGTCCAGCCGGTCCTGTGGGCCGTCGGCGTCGCCCTCGCGGCGGTGTGGGAGCACGTGGGTGTGGTGCCGCAGGCGGTGGTGGGTCATTCGCAGGGTGAGATCGGTGCGGCGTGTGTGGCGGGGATCCTGTCCCTGGCCGATGCGGCGAAGACGGTCGCCCTGCGGTCGCGGGCCCTGGCCGTGTTGCGGGGGACCGGTGCGATGGCGTCGGTGGACCTGTCGGCCGTCGCGGTGGCCGAGCGTCTCCCCGCGTTCCCGGGTGTGGGTGTGGCGGCGGTGAACGGTCCGGCGACGGTGGTGGTGTCGGGTCCGCCGCAGCCGGTCGCGGACCTGGTCGACGCCTGCCAGGCCGAGGGGGTCCGGGCCCGGTTGATTCCGGTGGACTACGCGTCGCATTCCCCGTCGGTGCAGGAGGTGGCGGAGCGGCTCCGGGCGGATCTGGCCGACGTGAGCCCGCAGTCGGGTCGGGTTCGGCTGGTGTCGACGTTGACGGGTGACTGGGTCGACCCGGCGTCGATGACCGCCGACTACTGGTATGACAACCTGCGGCAGACCGTGCAGTTCGACGCGGCGGTCCGGGTCGCTATCGCGGCCGGGCACTCCACGTTCGTGGAGATCAGCCCGCACCCGGTGCTCACCATGCCGGTCACCGCGATCCTCGACGACGCCGGGGTCACCGGGCACACGATCGGTAGCCTGCGGCGGGGTGACGACGACCCGACGCGGCTGCTGTCCAACCTGGCCACCGCGCACGCGATCGGCCTGCCCGTCGACCTGACGAAGGTCCTCGCCCCCGCCGGCACCGTGCCGCTGCCCACCTACGCGTTCGAGCACCAGCGGTACTGGCCCGCCCCGCCGCTGTTCCTCACCCAGGGCGAGGCCACGCCCGACATCGACCGGTGGCGGTACCGGATCACCTGGCCCGCCCTGCCCGACCTGCCGCTGACCTGGCTCGCCGGGACGTGGCTGGTCCCGTTGCCCGCCGGCACGGCCGACGACCCGCTGGTCGCCGGAGTGCTCGGCGCGCTCGGCAACTTCGGCGCGGACGTCGTACCCGTCGAGGTGGACACCGTCGGCGACGCCGCGACCCTCGCCGACGGGCTGCGCGCCGTGCTCCCGGCGGACGGTCCGGCGGCCGTGCTGTCCCTGCTCGGCCTCGACGGGCGGGCGCACCCCGACCACCCGGCCACCACCCTCGGCGTCACCGGGACGGTCGCGCTGGTCCAAGCGCTCGGGACGCTCGGCGTCGAGGCCCCGCTGTGGTGCGCGACCCGGGGGGCCGTCGCCGTCGCCGCCGACGACCAGCCGCCGCACCCCACGGCCGCCGCCGTCTGGGGCCTCGGCCGCGCCGTCGCCCTGGAACACCCCGGCCGCTGGGGCGGCCTGATCGACCTGCCCGACAGCCTCGACGCGCACGCCGGCGCCCTGCTCTGCGCGGCGCTCGGCGACACCGGCGGCGAGGACCAGCTCGCCGTCCGCGACTCCGGGGTGTACGCGCGCCGGCTCACCCGGATCACCGACCCCGAGCCGGCCACCCCCGGCGACCCGGCCTCTGCCGAGGCGGCCGGCGGCCCGGACGCGGCAGTCTCCGACGGCCCGACCCCGCAGGCCACCGACGAGTCGGCCGGCGGCTGGCGGATGCGCGGCACCGTGCTGATCACCGGCGGCACCGGTGGTCTCGGCGGGCACCTCGCCCGCTGGGCCGCCCGCCACGGCGCGGCGCACCTGCTGCTGGCCAGCCGGCGCGGCCCCGACGCCCCGGGCGCGGCCGAGCTGGAGGCCGAGCTGACCGACCTCGGCGTACGGGTCACCGTCGCCGCCTGCGACGTCACCGACCGCGCCCAGCTCGCCGCCCTCCTCGCCGCCGCCCCGGCCGACGCGCCGCTGAGCGCCGTGCTGCACACCGCCGCCGTCCTCGACGACGGCATCGTCGACACGGCCACCCCGCTGCGCCTGCACACCGTCGCCGCGCCCAAGTGCGTCGCCGCCGACCACCTCGACGAGCTGACCCGCGACCTGGACCTCGACGCGTTCGTGCTGTTCTCCTCCGTCGCCGGCACCACCGGCAACGCCGGCCAGGGCGCGTACGGGGCGGCGAACGCCTACCTCGACGCCCTCGCCGAGCGGCGACGCGCGCAGGGCCGGCCCGCCCTGTCCGTGGCGTGGGGGGCGTGGAGCGGGGCCGGCCTGCCCGCCGACAACGAGCGCGCCCAGCAGCGGCTGCGCCGGGGCGGCATGGTCGGCATGGACCCCGACCTGGCCGTCGAGGCCCTCGCCCGCGCGCTGCGCCGGGGCGAGACGACGACGCTGATCGCCGACATCGACTGGGCCCGGTTCGCGCCCGCGTTCACCCTGGTCCGGCCCAGCCCGCTGATCGGCGACCTGCCCGAGGTGGTCGAGGCGGGCAGGGCCGCCGCCGCGCCGGACGCCGAGGAGGAGGCGGACGCGCCGTCGGGCGCGCTCGCCCGCCGGCTCGCCGGGCTGTCCCGGGCCGACCGCGATGAGGCGCTGCTGGAGCTGGTCCGCCAGTGCGCGGCGACCGCGCTGGGCTACGGCTCGGCCGACGACGTGCCGGCCACCCGCCCGTTCCGGGACCTGGGGCTGGACTCGCTGACCGCCGTGGACATGCGCAACTTCCTGGCCACCGCCACCGACCTCCGGCTGCCCGCCACGCTCGCGTTCGACTACCCGAACCCGACGGCGCTCGCCGCGCACCTGGCGGAGCTGCTCACCGGGGCCGACCCCGAGCCGGCGGCCCCCGCGCCGGCCGCCGCGCCCGTGGACGACGAGCCCATCGCGATCGTCGCCATGAGCTGCCGGCTGCCCGGCGGCGCGGACAATCCGGAGCAGCTGTGGCAGCTCCTCGCTGCCGGCGGCGACGCGATCGGCGAGTTCCCCACCGACCGGGGCTGGGACCTCGACCGGCTGTTCGACTCCGACCCGGAGAACGAGGGCACCAGCTACGCCCGGGAGGGCGGCTTCGTCACCGGCGTGGCCGACTTCGACCCCGTCTTCTTCGGCATCAGCCCCCGCGAGGCCCTCGCCATGGACCCGCAGCAGCGGCTGCTGCTGGAGGCGTCCTGGGAGGCCATCGAGCGGGCCGGCATCGACCCGCAGGCCCTGCGGGGCACCCCCACCGGCGTGTTCGTCGGCACCAACTACCAGGACTACCGCAACCTCATGTTCAGCGCCGAGGGCGCCGAGGGGCACCTGATGACCGGCAACGCCGGCAGCGTGCTCTCCGGCCGGGTGTCGTACACCCTCGGGTTGGAGGGGCCCGCCGTGTCGGTCGACACGGCCTGCTCGTCGTCGCTGGTCGCCCTGCACTGGGCCTGCCAGGCGCTGCGCCAGGCGGAGTGCTCCATGGCCCTCGTCGGCGGCGTCACCGTCATGTCCACCCCCGGCGTGTTCGTCGGCTTCAGCCGGCAGCGGGGTCTGGCCCCGGACAGCCGGGTCAAGGCGTTCGCGTCGGCCGCCGACGGCACGAGCTGGGGCGAGGGGCTGGGCGTGCTGCTGGTGGAGCGGCTGTCCGACGCCCGCCGCAACGGCCACCCCGTGCTCGCGGTGATCCGGGGCTCCGCCGTCAACCAGGACGGCGCGTCCAACGGGCTGACCGCCCCCAACGGGCCGTCGCAGCAACGGGTCATCCGGCAGGCCCTGGCCAACGCCGGGCTCACCGCCGCCGACGTGGACGCCGTCGAGGCCCACGGCACCGGCACGAAGCTGGGCGACCCGATCGAGGCGCAGGCGCTGCTCGCCACGTACGGGCGGGAGCGGCCCGCCGACGAGCCGCTGTGGCTCGGCTCGATCAAGTCGAACATCGGCCACACCCAGGCCGCCGCCGGGGTCGCCGGCATCATCAAGATGGTCCTCGCGCTGCGCTACGGTTTCCTGCCGGCGACCCTGCACGTCGACGAGCCCACCGACCAGGTGGACTGGAGCGTCGGCGCGGTCGAGCTGCTCACCGAGGGCCGGCCCTGGCCGGTCACCGGTCACCCGCGCCGGGCCGCCGTCTCCTCCTTCGGCATCAGCGGCACCAACGCGCACACCATCCTGGAGCAGGCCCCCGAGGAGCCCGCCCCGGTCACGCCGGCCGGCGACCCGGGTCGGCTGCCGGTGGTGCCGGTGCTGCTGTCGGCGCGTACCCCGGCGGCCCTCGCAGCCCAGGCCGGGCCGTGGGCCGACCAGCTCACCGGGCCGGAGGCCCCGCCGATGGTCGACGTCGGCTGGTCGTCGGCGGTGTCCCGGGCCGCCCTGGACCACCGGGCCGTCGTCCTGGCCGCCGACCGGATCGCCCTGCGCACCGGGCTGCGCGCCCTCGCCACCGGCGACGACTCGCCGCTGCTGGTCACCGGGGCCGTCGCGCCCCGCCCGAAGGTGGCGTACCTGTTCTCCGGGCAGGGCGCGCAGCGGGCCGGGATGGGCCGCGAGCTGGCCGCGGCGTTCCCCGTCTTCGCCGCCGCCCTCGACGAGGTCTGCGCCGCCTGCGACCCGCACCTGCCCGGGCCGCTGCGGCCGGTGCTGTTCGCCGAGCCCGGCACCGCCGACGCGGCGCTGCTCGACCGCACCGAATACACCCAGCCCGCGCTGTTCGCCGTCGAGGTGGCGCTGTTCCGGCTCCTCGACGCGTGGGGGCTGCGGCCCGACGCGGTCGCCGGGCACTCCATCGGCGAGTTCGCCGCCGCCCACGCCGCCGGGGTGCTGTCGCTGGCCGACGCCGCCGCGCTGGTCGCCGCCCGGGGCCGGCTCATGCAGGCCCTGCCCGACGGCGGGGCGATGCTCGCCGTCGCCGCGGCCGAGGCCGACGTGCTCGCCTCGCTCGGCGACCGCGCCGACCGGGTCTCCGTCGCCGCCGTCAACGGCCCCGCCGCCGTGGTGCTCTCCGGGGCCGGCGACGCCGTCGAGGAGCTGGCCGCCGAGTGGGCCGCCCGGGGCGTCCGCGTGCGGCGGCTCACCGTCAGCCACGCCTTCCACAGCCCGCTGATGGACCCGGTGCTCGCCGACCTCGCCGCCGTCGCCGGGCGGCTGGACTGGCGGGCCCCGGCCGTGCCGATGGTCTCCACGGTCACCGGCGCGCCCGTCGGCGCGGACGAGCTGGCCGACCCGGCGTACTGGGCGCGGCACGCCCGCGACGCCGTACGCTTCGCCGACGCCGTCGCGGCCCTGCGCGAGCAGGGCACCACCGCGTACGTCGAGATCGGCCCCGACGGGGTGCTCACCGCGCTCGCCCAGGCCGTCCTCGCCGAGGGCGCCCCGGCCGGCGGGCGGGCCCCGCTGGTCGCGCCGACCCTGCGCCGGGACCGCCCCGAGCCGGCGGCCCTGCTGCGGGCCGTCGCCGCCCTGCACACCCACGGCGTCAGCCCCGACTGGCCCACCCTGTACGCCGGCACCGGCGCGCAGCGCGTCGACCTGCCCACGTACGTGTTCGACCGGCAGCGGTACTGGCCCGAGCCGCCGCCGTGGGCCACCGCCGCCCCCGACTCCGCCTCCGTCGACGGCGGCGGCGCGGGCGACGACACCGAGGTCGAGCGGCGGTTCTGGGCGGCCGTCGACGCCGAGGACCTCGACTCCCTGGCCCGCGAGCTGGACGTCGACCGCGACCAGCCGTTCGGCGCGGTGCTGCCGGCCCTGTCGGCGTGGCGGCGGCGCGGCCGGGAACGGTCTCTCGTGGACGCCTCCCGCTACCGGGCGGTCTGGGAGCCCCTCGCCGCCACCCCGGAGCCGCAGGAGCCCGGCCACTGGCTGGTGCTGCTGCCCGCCGACCGGGTCGACGACCCCGTCCTCGACTCGTGCACGTGGACCCTCGGCACCGATGTGACCACCGTCGGCGTCGACCTCGCCGCCGACCCCGACGAGTTGGGCGGGCAGCTCGCCGACGTGCTCGGCGAGGCCCTCGACGCCGCCGAGGGGACCCTGTCGGTGCTGTCCTTCCTCGGGCTGGACGACGCCGGGCACGCCGAGCACCCGGCGCTGCCGCGCGGCCTCGCCGCGACCGTCCAGCTGCTCCAGGAGCTCGCCGACCGCGACGCGGCGGCCCGGCTGTGGTGCGTCACCCAGGGCGCGGTCGGCACCGGCGCCGGCGACGCGCCGGCCAACCCCCGGCAGGCGACGCTGTGGGGGCTGGGCCGGGTCGCGGCCCTGGAGCAGCCGGCCCGCTGGGCGGGCCTGGTCGACCTGCCCGCCACGATCGACAGCTGGGCCGCGATGCGGCTCGGCAACGTGCTCACCGGCGGCGTCGCCGAGGACCAGCTCGCCGTCCGCGAGTCCGAGGTGCTGGTCCGCCGCCTCGTCCCGGCCGGCACCGCCGGGGAACCGGAGCCGTGGCAGCCGCGGGGCACCGTGCTGATCACCGGCGGCACCGGCGCGCTCGGCGGGCACGTGGCCCGCTGGGTGGCCGCCGCCGGCGCGCAGCGGGTGGTGCTGACCAGCCGCCGCGGCACCGACACCCCCGGCGCGACGGAGCTGCTGGCCGAGCTGACCGCCCTCGGCGTCGACTGCCGGGTCGCCCGGTGCGACGCCGCCGACCGGGCCGGCATGACCGACCTGATCGCCGACCTGCGCCGCGACGGGCCGCCGCTGCGCGCGGTGGTGCACGCCGCCGGGGTCAGCGAGGTGGTGCCGCTGACCGACACGACGCTGGAGGACCTCGCCTACGTCATCGCCCCGAAGCTCGTCGGCGCGGAGCTGCTCGACGAGCTGCTCGACGGCGTCGAGCTGGACGCGTTCGTGCTGTTCTCGTCCATCGCGGCGGTGTGGGGCAGCGGCGGGCAGGGCGCGTACGCCGCCGGCAACGCCCACCTCGACGCGCTCGCCGAGGCCCGCCGGGGCCGGGGCCTGCCCGCCACGTCCGTGGCGTGGGGGCCGTGGACCGAGTCGGGCATGTTCTCCGACGGCGCGCCGGAGCAGCTGCGCCGCCGGGGCCTGCGGGTCATGCCGCCGGGCGTGGCGCTGGCCGGGCTGCGGCACGCCCTCGCCGCCGGGGACACCTGCGTCACCGTCGCCGACGTCGACTGGGCCACCTTCCACCCGCTGTTCACCGCGCTGCGGCCCAGCCCGCTGCTGGCCGGCCTGCCGGCCGTGCACGCGCTGACCGCCGCCCCGGCCGCCGGGCCGGACCCGGCCGCGCCCGCCGGCCGGGACCTGCTGGCCGGGCTGCGGTCGCTGCCCGGCCAGGAGCGGCGGGCCGCGCTGCTGGAGATGGTGCGGGTCGACGCGGCGAAGGTCCTCGGCCACTCCTCCGCCGACGCGATCGAGACCGACCGGGGCTTCCTCGACCTCGGCTTCGACTCGCTGACCGCCGTGGAGCTGCGCAACCTGCTCACCGCCGCGACCGGGCACGACCTGCCCACCACGGTCGTGTTCGACTACCCGACCCCGGCCGGGCTCGCCGACCACCTGCACGAGGAGCTGTTCGGCGGGGAGGCCGGCCCGGACGCCGGCCCCGGCGCGGGCGGCCCCGGCGACGAGGAGCAGGTGCGGCGGGTCCTCGCCGCGATCCCGCTCGACCAGCTCCGCCAGGCCGGCCTGCTCGACCAGCTCCTCCAACTCGCGCACACCGTCACCGGCCCGGCCACGGCGGCCGCCCCGGCCGCCCCGGAGGCGGAGATCCGCGAGCTCGACGTCGCCGGCCTGGTCCGGATGGCCCTGGAAGGCACCGACTCGTGACCCGGCCCGCCCCAAGGAGCCCCGAATGAGCGTCTCGCTGGACGAGGTCGTCAGCGCGCTGCGCGCGTCCCTGCTCGACAACCAGAAGCTGCGCCAGCAGAACCAGCAGCTCGCCGCCACGCTCGGCGAACCGGTGGCGATCATCGGGATGAGCTGCCGGTTCCCCGGCGGGGTCGACTCGCCGGAGCGGCTGTGGGACCTCGTCGCCGCCGGCGGTGACGCCATGGCCCCGTTCCCGGCCGACCGGGGCTGGAACATGGACGCGCTCTACGACGCCGACCCGGCGAGCCGGGGCACCTCGTACGTGCGCGACGGCGGGTTCCTCTACGACGCCGGGGACTTCGACGCCGCGTTCTTCGGCATCAGCCCCCGCGAGGCCCTCGCCATGGACCCGCAGCAGCGGCTGCTGCTGGAGGCCGCGTGGGAGGCGTTCGAGCGGGCCGGGATCGACCCGACGACGCTGCGCGGCGCGCCCACCGGCGTCTACGCGGCCACCAGCAGCCAGGGCGACTACGCGGCCCTGCTGTCCGGGGTCGGCGGCGGCGTCGAGGGCTACCTCGGCACCGGCAGCGCCGCCGCCGTGGCCAGCGGCCGGATCTCCTACACCCTCGGCCTGGAGGGCCCGGCCGTCACCGTCGACACGGCCTGCTCGTCGTCGCTGGTGGCGCTGCACCTGGCCTGCCAGGCGCTGCGGCTCGGCGAGTGCACCCTCGCCCTGGCCGGCGGGGTGTCGGTGATGGCCACCCCGACGGTCTTCGTCGAGTTCTCCCGCCAGCGGGGCCTGTCCACCGACGGGCGGTGCAAGTCGTTCGCCGCCGCCGCCGACGGCACCGGCTGGTCCGAGGGCGTCGGCATGCTGCTCGTCGAGCGGCTCTCCGACGCCCGCCGCAACGGCCACCGGGTCCTCGCCGTGATCCGGGGCAGCGCCGTCAACCAGGACGGGGCCAGCAGCGGGCTCACCGCCCCCAACGGCCCCTCCCAGCGCCGGGTCATCCGGGCCGCCCTCGCCAACGCCGGCCTCACCACTGCCGACGTCGACGTCGTCGAGGCGCACGGCACCGGCACCCGCCTCGGCGACCCGATCGAGGCGCAGGCGCTGCTCGCCACGTACGGGCAGGACCGGGGCGACGCCGCACCGCTGCTGCTCGGCTCGGTCAAGTCGAACATCGGCCACACCCAGGCCGCCGCCGGCGTCGCCGGGGTGATCAAGATGGTGCTGGCGATGCGGCACGGGGTGCTGCCGCCCACCCTGCACGTCGACGAGCCCACCCCGCACGTCGACTGGTCCGCCGGGGCGGTGACGCTGCTGACCGAGACGACCCCGTGGCCGGACACCGGCCGCCCGCGCCGCGCCGGGGTGTCCGCGTTCGGGGTCAGCGGCACCAACGCGCACACCATCGTCGAGCAGGCCGACCCCGCCGACGCCGAGCGCGCCCGGCCGGCCGGGACGCCGGCCCCGCCGGTGCCGTGGATCGTCTCCGCCCGCTCCGCCCCGGCCCTCGCCGGGCAGGCCCGCCGCCTGCTCGACCACCTGGCCGCCCACCCCGACCTGGCCCCGGCCGACGTGGCGTACTCGCTGGCCACCACCCGGGCCGCCCTGCCGCACCGGGCCGCCGTCACCGGCGACGACGCCGACGCGCTGCGCGCCGGCCTGCGCGCCGTCGCCGAGGACCGGCCCGCCCCCCACGTCGTACGCGGCGTGGCCCGCCCCGCCGGCAGGCTCGCGTTCCTGTTCACCGGGCAGGGCGCGCAGCGCCCCGGCATGGGCGCGGAGCTGCACCGCCGGTTCCCCGTCTTCGCCGCCGCGTTCGACGAGGTGGCCGCCGAGCTCGACCGGCACCTGACCCGCCCGCTGCGCGAGGTGGTCTTCGCCGCGCCGGGCACCCCCGAGGCGGCCCTGCTGGACCGCACCGAGTTCACCCAGCCGGCGCTGTTCGCGTACGAGGTGGCCGCGTACCGGCTGGTCACCGCATGGGGGGTGCGCCCGCAGCAGCTCCTCGGGCACTCCGTCGGCGGGCTGGCCGCCGCGCACGTCGCCGGGGTGCTGTCGCTGGCCGACGCCGCCGCGCTGGTGGCCGCCCGGGGCCGGCTCATGCAGGCCCTGCCCGCCGGCGGGGCGATGCTGGCGGTGCGGGCGTCCGAGGCGCAGGTGGCCCCGCTGCTCGACGGTCGGGTCGCCCTGGCCGCCGTCAACGGCCCCGCGTCGGTGGTGCTCTCCGGCGACGCCGACGCCGTGGCGGCGGCCGGCGAACGGCTCGCCGCGCAGGGGCACCGGACCCGGCCGCTGCGGGTCAGCCACGCCTTCCACTCCGCCCGGATGGACGCGATGCTGGCCGACTTCCGGGTGGTCGCCGAGAAGGTCACCTGGCATCCGCCGGCCGTGCCGCTGGTGTCCGACCGCACCGGGGCCCCGCTGAGCGCCGCCGAGGCCACCGACCCCGGCTACTGGGTCGACCACGTCCGGGACACCGTCCGCTTCCACGCCGGCATGGCCACCCTCGCCGCCGCCGGGGTCGGCACCTTCCTGGAGCTGGGCCCCGACGGCGCGCTCACCGCCCTGGGCCGGGAGTGCCTGCCCGACGCCGACGCGGCGGCGTTCGCGCCCATCGGCCGCCGGGACCAGCCGGAGGCGGCCACCCTGCTCGCCGCGCTCGCCACCGTCGACCTGCGCGGGGCGGGCGTCGACTGGGCCGCGCCCTTCGCCGGCACCGACGCCGCCCTGGTGGACCTGCCCACCTACGCGTTCCACCACGAGCGGTACTGGCCGGAGCCGCCGGTGCTGCACCTCGCGCCCCGACCGGAGTCCGACGCCGCCGAGGAGGCGCCGGCCGACGAACCGGTCGTCGACCCCGCGCGGTTGCTACGGGACCGGCTCGTCGCCAGCGCGGCCGGCGACCGGCACCGGATCCTGCTCGACCTGGTCCGGGCACAGGTGGCGACCGTGCTCGGGCACGCCTCGCCCGGGGCGATCGAGGCCGACCGGGACTTCCTGGAGCTGGGCTTCGACTCGTTGACCGCGCTGGAGCTGCGCGACGCGCTGCGCCAGGAGACCGGGGCGGACCTGTCGGCCACCCTGCTGTTCGACCACCCCACCCCGACGGCGCTGGCCCGGCACCTGCTCGCCCAGCTGCTCGGCGCGGACGCGGCCGGCAACGTGGCGGCCGGCGGCGGCCCGCCGGAGGGGGCCGGCGGCCTCCTCGGCGGCCTGTTCCGCGAGCCCAAGGCCCGCGAGGACGCCGCCGGCTACGCCGAGCTGCTGGTCAAGCTCGCCCAGTTCCGCCCCAGCTTCACCGAGCCCGGCCAGCTCAGCCGCCCGGCGGCGATCCTGCGGCTCGCCGAGGGCGGCGCCGGCGCGGCCCCGATCGTGTTCTGCTGCACCATGTCGCTGCTCTCCGGCCCCCACGAGTACGCCCGCGTCGCCGCCGGCTTCCGGGGCCACCGCGACGTGTGGGCGCTGCCCAACCCCGGCTTCGCCGTCGGCGAGGAGCTCCCCGCCGACCTGGACGCGCTGCTGCGGGTGCACGCCGACACGGTGCTGCGGACGGTCGGCGGCGGCCCGTTCGTCCTCGCCGGACACTCCGGCGGCGCGATGGTCGCCAACGTGCTCGCCCGGGAGCTGGAGCGGCAGGGCCGCCCGCCCGCCGCGGTGGTGCTGATGGACACCTACCCGGCCGACAGCGAGGTGCTCGGCGGCTGGACGGGGCAACTGCTCGACGGGATGGTCGAGCGGGACAGCGCGTACACGCCGATGGACGACTACCGCACCACCGCGTGGGCCGGCTACCTGCCGCTGTTCCTCACCTGGCAGCCCGCCCCGATGGAGTCGGCGACGCTGCTGGTGCGGGCCACCCGGCCGCTGGGGCAGTGGCACGGCGAACCCGACGGGTGGCGGTCGCGGTGGCCGTACCCGCACGAGGCGGTGGACGCCGACGGCGACCACTTCACCATGGTCGGCGAGCGGGGGCCCGACCTGGCCGCCACCGTGCAGCGGTGGCTGGCCGCCAGGGGCCTGTGACGCCGCCCCTGGCCTGCCCCTAGCACCCCCTATCGGAGCGATTGACGACTGTCCCAGCCGGGACCAGGACGGGAGCATGGCGACGTGGACGAGGCAGTGGTGGTCGAGGAGCTGGTCAAGCGGTACCAGCCCAACATGCCGCCGGCGGTGGACGGACTGAGCTTCTCCGTCGCCGCCGGTGAGGTCTTCGGTCTGCTCGGGCCGAACGGCGCGGGCAAGACCACGACGATCGGGGTGCTGACGACCCGGGTGCGGGCCACCTCAGGGCGGGCGGTCGTGTGCGGGGCGGACGTCGCCCGCTCGCCGGCCGCGGCCCGGCAGTTGCTGGCCGTGGTGCCGCAGCGGGTGAACCTGGACCGGGCGCTGACCGTCCGGCAGAACCTGCTGTTCCACTCGGCGTACCACCGGGTGTCCCGGTCGGTGCGCACGAAGCGGGCCGACGAGCTGCTGGAGCAGATGGGCCTGAAGGACTTCGCGAACGCCCGCACGGACTTCCTCTCCGGCGGCCTGGCGCAGCGCACGATGATCGCGCGGGCGCTGATGCACGCGCCGAAGGTGCTGTTCCTCGACGAGCCCTCCGGCGGCCTCGACCCGCAGTCGCGGCTGTTCGTGCACGACCGGATCGCCGAGCTGAAGCAGGCCGGCGTCACCGTCATGGTGACCACCCACGACATGGACGAGGCGGAGAAGCTCTGCGACCGTGTCGGCATCGTCGACCACGGCAAGCTGCTCACCCTGGACACCCCGGCGGCGCTCACCCGCACCCTGCCGGGCAGCAGCACGCTGACCCTGGTGGTGTCGGCCGGCGCCCCCGCCGAGGACGTGCAGGCGGCGCTGGGCAACGTCGCCGACGTGGAGCGCGTCGAGCGGCTGCGGGCCGGCGGCCCGCCCGGCGGGATGCCGATGTTCCCCGGGATGCCGCCGATGCCGGTGCCGGACGCCCCCGCCGACCCGGACGCCACGCTGTCCTTCCGGCTCTACACCGGCACCGCGCCGGCCAACGCCGTGCCGATGGCGCTGAAGATCCTCACCGACCTGCGGTGCGAGGTCCGCGACCTCAGCATCGGCCAGCCCAGCCTCGAAGACGTCTTCATCCACCTGACCGGAAGGGAACTTCGGTGAGCGTCACCGCACCCGCCACCCCGTCGACCGCCGTGGCGCCGGCCGCGCCGGTGCGCGGGCTGGACCAGCTCGCCACCTTCCGGGCGGTGCTCTGGCGCGACATGTTCGTCACCAGCCGGGAGCTGGGCGCGTTCTTCGCCCAGGTGTTCCTCCAGCCGCTGTTCATGCTGCTGATCTTCGGCAAGGTCCTCACCAGCCTCGGCTACGCCAGCAACGACTTCGCCAACGTGCTGCTGCCCGGCGTCATCGCGCTCAACGCGTTCCTCATCGGCCTGGAGAACACCGCCCTGCCGATGGTGATGGACTTCTCCTTCACCCGCGAGATCGAGGACCGGCTGCTGTCGCCGATGGCGATCCCGCTCGTCGCGTTCGAGAAGATCGTCTTCGGGGCGATCCGGGGGGTCATCGCCGGGGTGGTGCTGATCCCCATCGGCATGCTGATGCTCGGCGTGAGCTGGCCGCTGTCGACCCTGCTGCCGGTGCTCGGGGTGCTCACCGCCGGGGCGATGGTCGGCGCGGCCATGGGGCTGACGTTCGGCACCCTCGTCCCGCCGCACCGCATCCAGATCATGTTCACCGTGACCATGACCCCGCTGATGTTCACCGGCGCGACCCAGTTCCCGCTGCGCGCCCTGGACCAGCTCCCCTGGTTCCAGGTGATCTGCGCGCTCAACCCGCTCACCTACGTCAGCGAGGCCACCCGGTCGCTGGTCGCCCCGCCCGGGGTGCAGTCGGTGCCGCTGTGGCTGGACCTGATCGTGCTGGCCGGGGTGTTCGTGCTGTTCAGCGCCGTCGGCATCCGCGGCTTCATGCGCCGGGCGATGGACTGAGGCGGCCGGCGCGATGACGACCCAGGCGGCCGGCGCGACGACGGCCGACGAGGGCCCGCTGCTGATCGTCACCTCGGGCAGCTCCGGGCTGTTCAACCCGCTGCTCACCCTCGCCGGCGAGCTGAAGCGGCGGGGGACGCGCCGGGTGTTCTTCGCCTGCACCGACGAGCGGCGGGCCGACGTCGAGGGCCTGCCCGGCGGCGGGGAGCTGCGCTTCCTGTCGCTGGGGCCGGCCCGCCTGGCGGTGCGCCCCGAACACTGGGACGACGAGACCCACCGGCGGATGTCCGCCGGCAGCCGGGTGGAGAACTTCGCGACGTACGTCGACACCTCCGTCGACTACGACTACCTGCACGAGCTGTACGAGCGCTGCCTGACCCTGGTCGACGAGGTGGCCCCGGCGCTGGTGGTGGTCGACTCGTTCGCCTCGTTCGGGATGGACGCGATGACCGTCCGGGGCGTGCCGTTCGTGATCAGCGTGTCGGTGCCGCCGTCGAACTTCCTCCAGGACAGCCTGCCGCCGACGTACCCGGTGCCGCTGTCGGGGCTGCCCCTGCACATGAGCCCGAGCCAGCAGGCCGCCAACGGCCGTCACCGCGAGGCGCTGCTGAAGACCCTGATGGAGCCGGAGCGGCTGGCCCGCAACACCGCCGCCGCCGAGCGGCGCCGGGCCGCCGGTATCCCCAACGTGGAGCTGCGGCCCTCGCTGTACGCGCAGGCGGCGCGGGCGCTGCTGGCGTACACGGTCTTCGGCCTGGAGTATCCCTTCGCCACCGCGCCGGCGACGCTGCGCACGGTCGGCTCGATGGTGCCCACCGAGATCGTGCCGAGCCCCGACGGCGCGGAGCTGCGCGGCTGGCTCGACGCCCACGAGTCGGTGGTCTACGTCGGGTTCGGCACCATCATGCGCCCGAGCGCCGCCCAGGTGGCCGCGCTCGTCGACGTCGCCGCCCGGCTCGGCCCCGAGCACCACGTGCTGTGGAAGCTCCCCGCCGACCGGCAGCGGCACCTGCCGCCGGCCGGAGAGCTGCCGGCGAACCTGCGCGTCGAGTCGTGGCTGCCGTCGCAGGTGGAGGTGCTGGCGCACCCGCACGTGCGGGTCTTCTTCAACCACGCCGCCGCCAACGCGATCCACGAGGCGGCCTGGTTCGGCGTGCCGCAGCTCGTGCTGCCGTTCTGGTTCGACTGCCACGACGGCGCGGTCCGGGTCGTCGACGCGGGCGTCGCCCTGGCCGTCGAGCACGACGACGCCCTCGACGTCGACGACATCGTGGCGAAGCTGCGCCGGCTGCTGACCGAGCGCGCCTTCCGGGACCGGGCGGCGCTGTGGAGCCGCCGGCTGCGCCAGGCCGGCGGGGTCACCGCCGCCGCCGACCTGGTGCTGCGCCACCGCGACGAGGCGATGGCGGCCCGTCGCGCCGTCGCGCCCGTCGCCGGCTGAGCCCCTTCCGCCGTACGCGAGAAGGGGCCGGCGCGGTGGTCACCCACCGCGCCGGCCCCTGCGTCGTCGGTCAGGACGCCGCGCCCTGGGGCTCCTCCACCAGCGGCTCCGCGTAGGCGACGAGCCGGGCCGGCAGGTCGGTGCGCCGCTTGACGTCCAGCTTCCGGTAGACCCGGGTGAGGTGCTGCTCCACCGTGCTGACGGTGATGAACAGCTTGCTGGAGATCTGCCGGTTGGTGTGCCCCTGGGCGGCCAGCGCGGCGACCCGGCGCTCGGCCTCGCTGAGCCCGTCGTCCGGCTCGTGCGCCTCCGCCCCGGCCGGGTACGCGGGCAGCGCGCCGCCCGCGTCCCGCCGGATCAGCCGCTGGGCCAGCACGGACGCCCCGCAGTCCTGGGCCAGCTGGTAGGCGCGGCGCACCAGCAGCCGGGCGCGCGCCGAGTCGCCGGCCCGTTGCAGGCTCTGGCCGGTGTCGCCGAGGGCCCGCACCAGCTCCAGCCGGTCGCCGCAGCCCTGGAGCAGGTTGACGGCCTCGCCGAGCAGCTTGCGCCGGTGGTCCTGGGCGGCGGTGGTGGCGAGCAGCCGCAGCGACCGGCCCCGGGTCCGGTCGTCGACCCCGTGCGCGACGCGCAGCTGCTCCTGCAACAGCTGGGTGGCGTGGGTCTTGTTGCCGACGCTGAGCTGCACCCGGGCCAGCTCCAGCCGCCACGGCACCAGCCCGGCCACGTCGATGCCCCACCCGCGCATCAGCTCACCGCAGCGGCGCAGGTCGGCGGTCGCCGCGTGCGGCCGCCCCATGGCCAGGTGGTGCCGGCCCCGGGCGGCCAGGTAGTGCACGCCCAGCGGGGTGCGGAACATGCCGGCCGGGACGGGGTGGGCCAGCCAGCGGTCGGCCTCGGTGAACCGGCCCGCCTCGGTCGCGCAGGCGATCAGCGTGGCCAGCGGCCCGGCGATGGCCACCCCCCAGGCCGGGGCGGGGATGTCCTCCAGCGCCGCGCGGGCGTGGTGCTCCGCGCCCGGCAGGTCGCCCAGCCGCAGCGCGGCCTCGGCGCGCACCGCCCGCACGACGGCCCGCCACACCGGGGCGTGCCGGACCGCGGGCCGGTTGAGCAGGATGTCCGCCCAGGCCACGACCCGGTCGCTGCGGCCCGACCAGAGCAGCGCGAGCAGCGGGGCGGTGAGCAGCCCCACCGCGCCGTCGTCGGTGTGGTGCCGTTGCAGCAGCTGCTCGGCGGTGGCCACGGTGTCGGTGTCGGCGGTCGGCAGCAGCGCCGTGCCGAGCACCGTGACCGCCTGCAACTGGGGGCTGACCGACGTCGGCGCGGTCGCCGCCCGGCTCCACGTGCTCGGCGTCTCTCGGACGGAGGCGAGCTGGTCGGGGTGCGAGAGGGAGACCAGGAGCTGCATGGCCCGCAGCCGGCCGGCTGGGCCGTGGTCGTCGTCGGCGGAGAAGCCGCTGACGGCCTCGGTGGCCTCCTCCACCCGCCCCTGCCAGAGCAGGAACGGCACGGTGGCCAGGGCGGCCCCGGTGGACCAGCCGGCCGCCCGCGCGGACTCCACCAGCTCGCTTAGGTGCCCGTTGGCGGCGAGCGGGTTGACCTGCCACCGGGCGTTGACCAGCATGGCGGTGGCAGCGGTGCGCTGCCGCTCGTCGACGTCGGCGCGGGCGACCAGGCGCAGGCACGCCGCCGCCACGTCGGGCCGGCCCGACGCCAGGGCCTGCGCGGCGGCGTCGGAGAGCACGGGCACCACCCAGGGGGCGTCGGCCCACGCGGCGGCGACCAGGTGCTCGGCCACCGCGCCCGGCTCCGCGCCGTGCTCGTGCAGCACCTCGGCGACCCGCTGGTGCAGGCCGCGGCGCTCCTCGGGCGACATGTCGGTGAGGATGGACCGCAGGATGCGCGGGTGCCGAAGCTGGTCGGCCTCCATCAGCCCGGCGGTGCGCAGCACCCGCACCGCCGGGGCGGCCGACTCGGGCACCACGTCGAGGACGTGGCCGAGCAGTTCGGTCGGCACGGGGCGGTTCAGCACGGCGAGGGCCTGCGCGACGCGCCGCACCCCCGGCTCGTGCCGGTAGAGGCAGCCGAGGACGGCCTGGTCGAACGGGTCGCCGCCGGTCGGGTCCGCGCCGCGCTCGTCGCCCGCGCCACCGGGGGCCCGCTCGTCGATGAGGGCGCGGGTGAGCAGCGGGTTGCCGCCGGTCATGCTCAGGCAGCGTTCGGCCGCCTCCCGGGCGGCGGCGGCCCCGCCGTCGGCGTCGACCAGCCGGGCGATCCCGTCGACGGTCAGCGGCGGCAGGCTGATCCGCGAGAAGTACGGCTGGCTGAGCAGCTCGGCGCGGAACAGCGGGTGCGGCGGGCGCAGCGTCGACGCCTCGGTGAGCACCACCATGATCCGGGCGTGCCGCAGCCGCCGGGTGACGTAGAGCAGGCAGTGCAGCGACGCCGGGTCGGCGTGGTGCACGTCGTCGACGGCGAGGACCAGCGGCCCGGCGTCGGCGAGGTCGAGCAGCGCCGTGAACAGGCCGTGCAACAGGGGCGCCCAGACCCGGTCGCCGGCGGCCGCCCCGTCGGCCGCGTCCCCGCCGGGCTCCGGCAGGGGCCCGGCGAAGGCGGCGTCCCGCATCAGGTTCTCGATCCGGGCCGTCGCCTCCTGGTCGAGCCGGGCACTGTGGAGCAGCTGCCCCAGGACCCCCAGGTGGAGTCCGCGTTCGGCCCGCGACCCGGCCGCGCCGAGCACCCGCCCCCCGGCGGCCCCGGCCCACTCGCTGAACGTCTCCAGCAGACTCGTCTTGCCGCTGCCCACCGCGCCCGTCACGAGCGCGACGTGTCCGCGTTGGTGTTCCGCGCAGGCGTCGAACGCCCTGCGGAGCCGATCCAGTTGTTCCTCCCGCTGCACCAGCACCACTTCTAAGCCAGCCCTTCTCGTCCGCGGTGCCGGGCCGGGATCACCGGCGCTGCTCGGACACCGCCCCCCCAAGCCGGACAGCCGCCCCTCCACCACACCCACCCGTTGCCCCGGGTAGGGGTGGAGCGCACCGGGCCGCCATGCCGGGTGGATCTTGAACTGTCCCTGGCCGGACCGCGCTCCCCAGCGAGCGATCCGGATGTCCAGGCGAGTCTGGCACCGGGTCGGTTGTGCGACAACGGGAGCGAGACCCCATCGTTTCGCGCGTAAACCTGCGGTCCCGGATGGCCGTTAGGGGTTGCCAGCGACGCCGTAAGGGGGGTCGGGAACGGCCGGGTGGCGGCGCGTGTCGACGGGACGTACAGCAGGTGGCGGCGGGGCGGGGTGATGGTGTCACATGGTCGGGTCGCGGCGCACCTCCGCCCGGGCAGGGCAGGGGGCCGTCCGGCGGCCGGACGTGGGCGTTCGGGTGCGCCGGGCGGGCGGTGCGGCGTCGGGCGCGGCGCGGGTCAGTGCCGGGCGTCGCCGTCGCGGCCGGGGGGCTTGCGGGGCGCGCCCAGGCGTTCCGCCGGCATCGCGCCGGGCCGGTCGAGCCGCAACCGCACGGCCAGCTGCCGGCGCGAGTCGACGTCGAGCTTGCGGTAGATGCGGGTCAGCCGCTGCTCGATCGCGCTGACCGTCAGGAAGAGCTTCTCGGCGATCTCCCGGTTGGTGTGGCCCTGCGCGGCCAGGGTGGCCACCCGCGACTCGGTGTCGCTGAGCCCCTCCACCAGCACCGCCGCGTCGGGGTCGGCACCGGCCGGTCCGCCGCGGCCCGGGGCGGCGGCCGGCCGCAGCAGGGGGAGGCCGCACTCCTGGGCCAGCGTCCGGGCGGCCCGGGTCGCCTTGCGGGCCTGCCGCAGGTCGCCCGCCTGCTGGTAGGCGTGGCCCAGGTCGGTGAGGCTGTGGGCGAGTTCCATCCGGTCGCCGCACTGGCGCAGCAGCCGCACGGAGCCGCGCAGGTGCGGGATCGGGTCCCGGCCGTCCTCCGCCGCCGCGAGCACCCGCAGCGCCGCGGCCCGGTAGCGCACGTGACCGGGCCGCAGCCGCCCCAGCTCCTCCCGGACCAGCTTCTCGGCCTGCGGCCGGCGGCCGAGTTGCAGCAGGGCCCGGGCCGACTCGGTGCGCCACGGGATGAGCGCCGGAAGGTCCAGCCGCCAGGCCGCCATGAGCTGCCCGCAGAGTTGGAAGTCGGCCAGGGCGCTCTCCGGGCTGCCCGTGGCCAGCGCGTGCAGCCCCCGGGCGTGCAGGTAGTGCAGCCCGAACGGGGTCTCGAAGAGCACCTGGGGCACGGGCACCTGGAGGCAGGCCGCCGCCGCGTCGAGATCACCCAGGAACGTCAGGGCCCGCAGCCGGATGGCCAGCGGTATCCCGATCACCACGCCCCAGCCCTTCGGGGAGAGCTGGTTCAGCGCGGCGTCGGCCAGTTCCTGCGCCCGGGTCAGGTCGCCGCGCCGGCCGGCGATCGCCGCGTCGAGGGCGGCCAGCATCGCCGCCGGGGTGGGATGCCGGCTGACGGTGGCGCTGCGGCCCAGCCGGCCGCACCATTCGCCGGCCAGGTCCAGCCGGTCGGCGTAGATCATGGTGATCAGGGCGCAGATGGCGGTCCACATGTCCCGCTCGTCGTCCAGCCCGATGGTGGACAGCACCCGCTCGGCCTCCTCGACGGCGCCGCCGTCGCCCCGCTCCAGCACGGAGGCCAGCATGGTCACGCCCTGGAGCCGCTGCTTCACCTTCGCGATGGTCAGCGGGTCGCGCCGGGCCGGGACGGGGGCCTGGTGGTCGACCGTCACCCCGGGGTAGAGGGTGGCCATCCAGCCCTTGGTGACCAGCAGCTCGGCCGCGGAGCGCGGGTCGCTGCTGTCGGCGCGGTCGCTCAGGTGCCGGACCAGCTCGACGGCCTTGTCGATCTGGCCGTGCCAGAGCAGGTACTGGATCGGCCCGGCGGCCTGCGTGCTGCCCAGGTGCCCGGCCCGGACGGCGCTGGCCACCCCCTGTAGGTGGGGCATCGCGCCCTGCGGGTCGAGCCGCCACTCGGCGCGGGCGAGGGCGGAGCGGGCGCGTGCCCGCAGGCACTCGTCGGTGCCGTCCCGGTGGGCGCGGCGCAGGAACCGCAGGGCCGCGTCCACCTCGCCGTCGAGCAGGGCCTGCTCGCCGGCGTCGAGCAGGGTCCGGGCCATCCAGGGCTCGGCCAGCGAGTCGGTACGCAGCAGGTGCCGGGCGACCAGGACCGGCGACTCGCCGTCCTCGTGCAGCAGGCAGGCGGCCAGCCGGTGCAGCCGGGCGCGTTCCTCGGCGGTCGTGCCGTCGAGCACGGCCCGGCCGACGGCGGGGTGCCGCAGCCCGCCCTCGGTGATCAGGCCGGCGCTGGTGGCCTCGTCGATCGCGAGCAGGGCGGACTCCGCGCGCACGTCGACGAGCTGCGGGAGCAGCGCGCCGTGCAGCGGCTCGTCGGTCACCGCGAGCGCCCGGGCCGCCTTGAGCACCAGGTGCTCGCAGCGGTAGAGGCAGCTCAGCACGGCCTCCCGGAACGCCTCGCCCGACTCGGGCCGGGCGGCGCCGCGCGGCACGGCGGCCAGGTGGTCGTCGGCGAGCGCCTGCACCAGCAGGGGGTTGCCGCCGCTGATCCGGTGCGTCTCCTCGGCGATGCTCCGCGCCGTCGGCGCGCCGAGCCGGTCGGCCAGGGCCCGGTGCGTGCCGTCCAGGGTGAGCAGGGGGACCCGGATCCGGTGCAGCCGGGCCGGTTGCAACAGCTCGGCATAGACCTCGGGGTGCCAGGGACGGGTCCGGGGGGCCTCGGTCAGCACGATCAGCACGGGCAGGCCGGGGATGCGTCGGGCCACGTAGTCCAGGCAGCGCAGCGACGGCACGTCGGCGTGGTGGACGTCGTCGATCCCGATCACCAGGGGGCCCCGGGCGGCCAGCTCCAGCAGGGCGCCGCCGATCGCCGCGATGGTCCGGGCCGGCCCCTCCTGGTCGTCGTCGAGGTCGGACCAGGTGAGGACGCCCTGGTCGAGCAGCCGTTCGAGGCGGGCGCGGGCGTCGTCCGGCGGCGTGGCCCGGACGAGTTGGCGGACGACCTCCAGCGGGACCGCGCGCTCGGCCCGCGAGGCGCTCGCCCCCAGGAAGCGGACGTCGGCGTCGGTGGCCCGCCGGGCGAGGGCCTGGAGGAGGGTGGTCTTGCCGGCGCCGACGGGACCGGTCAGCGCGATCACCGGCCGGGCGTCGACGGCCTGACCGGCGGGTCGGCGCAGGTCGCCGAGCCGGCGGGCCAGGAGGTCGAGCTGGTGGGACCGTTCGCTCAACTCCATGGGCGTGGCCTCGGAGGGCGCGCGGGGCCGGTCGTCACGGGGCCCGCCACCTTCCCTGGTCTGCCATCGAGCCTGACGAAATCGGAGACCGGCAATTTTCGACCCATTCCCGTATTGGCGAATATAGACGGCCGTCACGCGTTCGCGGCGAGCCATCGATTAGCTTGACTGGCTGATGCTCCCGGACCAGGGCACTGCCAGCACCTTCGACAATTCTAGGGCCCGTCCGGACGCATCCCCCCGCTATCGACCGCCGTGCATGGTGGGAGTATGGCAGTCCGGCAATTGGGCGGCAAGCCGAAGGTTGTAAAGGATAGGCAAACATCGGTTTGGTGTCTTCCGCCGCCGCTGGCCACGTCGGCGGAACTGACAGCGGACGGTCGCCGGGTGAATTCACAAAGTGATACGTGAGCCTTTCTCTGGTCGGTTGATGCCGTTTTCGGGGCTTGCCGACAATTGGGTGGAAAGCGTTGTGCGACCCCCGTTGACCGGGAGGGAGCGCTCCCCGCGACGCTGGGCGGGGAATCTGCGGGTCCCGCCCTGTGGGCGGGCGTCGCCCCGCGCCCGGTCCCGGTGGTGGTGGCGCTGCGTGCTGGCCGGGCGGGCGTCCGGCGTCGGCGTCCGGCCACCCCGCCCCTCTCGGCGGCCGGCCTCGTGACGCTGCGGTTCCCGGGGCGGAACGGGCAGTTCACGCCCTGGCGGGTGCCCCGGGGCGGGGACGTCGGCGGTGGACGGGCCGCCGCGCTCGGCGGCCCGGAGCCGGGTGTCCGGCGGCGTCCCGCAGGGCGGGAGGATCTCGCTGCGTGAGGGACCGGTGGTGCCGGCGGACGGTGGCCGGCTCGCCGGTCGGCCGCGCGCGAGCGGCGGGGATCGATGGCCTCGGCATTTCGGGCCGGGGTGGGGTGTCCGTCCAGGGTGGAGCCGGTCGGCGGTTCGGCGGGGCCGTGGGAAGGCCGCGTCCCCTTCGATGGCATCGACGCGTTCTTGCCCGATTCGGGACGCTTCAAAAACAAAGGAGGTCTTTGCCGTTAAAGGTGGGCTCCACGCGACCGGCCGGCGGCGGAGCGTGGGCCCGGCAGTGGCTGAAGTGAATCGGGCCCGAATCAAAAAGCGTGGTCGGCATCGATATATAGGGATGCCGTTTCGGCGGGGTCGCCCAATCCGCGCGGTCCGTGCCGCAATTCCAATTCCGCCCGGGCCCCGGCGGCCCGGCGACCGCCCGCCGGTTCGCGGAATAGCCGCGCCCCGCCCGAGGCGTCCGGCCCCGCCCCGGCGCGGGTCCTGCCTGGCCCGCCTGCCCGCCGGTGCGGCGGAACCCGGGTCGCGGTGGGCGTCGCGCGCCACGGCTAGGGGTTGTGCCGGGCGATAGGCGCAGCCTAATTTCGGGGCACCCGCAGCACGCGGGGATGGCCGGATATGGGGCTACCCGCACCCATGACGCGAAGGGTTCTGTGGCCGCGATGTCCCTGCCACCGCCGAGCCTCGTCGGCGCCCTCGACAGAGGTTAGGGCGGATGACACTGCTGCCGGCGTTACGCGCCTCCGGCGCGGACCGCCCCGACGCCGTCCGGGTGGCCGGGCGGACGCTCTCCAGCGAAGCCCTGCTCGGCTGTGTCGACGCGGTCGCCGACCGGATCCGGGGCGCCGCCGCCGTCGCGGTCGACGCCACCCCCAGCCTGGAGACGGTCGTCGCCATGGTCGGCGCGGTCCAGGCCGGCGTGCCGCTGGTGCCCCTGCCGCCCCGGGCCGACGGTCGGGAGCGCGGCCGCATCCTGCGGGAGTCCGGCGCGACCGTGCTCCTCGGCGGCGACCCGTCCGACGCCCCCACCCGGGCCGTCGGCGCCGGGCTGGCCACCGTCCCCGTCGACCTGAGCGGACGCTCCTCGACCCCCCAGCCGGAGCCGCCCCCCGACGCCGACGCGGTGATCCTCTACACCGGCGGCGCGAGCGGGCCACCGCGGGGCGTCCGGGTCTCCCGCCGGGCCATCGCGGCGGACCTGGACCTGCTGGCCGACGCGTGGCGGTGGAGCGGCGAGGACGTCCTCGTCCAGGGCGCCCCGCTGTTCCGGGCGTACGGACTGGTGGTGGGCCTGCTCGGCGCGCTGCGCGTGGGCAGCCGCTTCGTCCACCTCGACCGGGACGCCGCCGCCGGCCCGGTCGGCACCATGTACCTGGCCGTCCCCTGCCAGTGGGCGCGCATCTCGCGCGACCGCCCCTGGGCCCGGTCGCTGTCCGGGGCGCGGATCCTGGTCTCCGCCGACGCCCCGCTGGCCCCCGCCGTGACCGAACGGCTCCGCCTGCTCACCTCGCACTCCCTCATCCAGGGGTACGGCACCACCGAGACCCTGATCGCGGTGACCGGGCGGGCCGACGCGCCCTGCCCCGCCGGCGTCGCCGGGACGCCCCTGCCCGGCGTGCAGACCCGCGTCCTCGACCGTGACGACCGGCCGGTGCCGGCCGACGGCGAGTCCGTCGGCGAGCTGAGCATCCGGGGCCCGACGCTGTCCAGCGGCTACGTCGACGGGCGCGGGCGGTGCGCCGACCCGGCCGGCTGGCACGCCACCGGCGACCTCGCCACCGTCGCGGCCGACGGCTCGCACCGGATCATCGGGCGGCGACGGACGGACGTGGTGCACGGGCGCGCCCGGCGGGTCCACGCCGGGCAGGTCGAGGAGGTGCTCCTCAGCTATCCCGGTGTCCGGGACGCCGCCGTGGTCGGCACCCCGCACGCGGCGCAGGGCGAGCAGGTCACCGCGTACGTGGTCGCCGCCGAGGGGCTCACCGCCCAGGCGCTCATCGACCACGTGGGCCGCCACCTGTCGGCCGGGCAGCGGCCCCGTCGGGTGCACTTCGTCGACGAGCTGCCGCGCAGCGCGCAGGGCCGGATCAGGAAGTCGCTGCTGATCGCGGCCGGCTGACCGCGACGCCCCTACGGCACGGGCGGCGGCGTCAGCCCTCGACCCAGCCGTGCCGCCGCGCCAGCGCCAGCATCCGGGCGCGCACCGCCACGATCTGCGCCCCGGTCAGGTCCGGCACGGAGACCAGCAGCGCCTCGGTGGTCTCGGTGACGAAGGACCGCTCGGAGAGCACGTCGCAGAGCCCCTCCTCGTCCTCGATCCCGCCCTCGCCCGACTCGTGGCCGCGCCCCGTCGACGGCGCGACCGTCCGCAGCGGCGCGGCGCGCTCGCCCGCCACGGCGGGCCCGAGCACGCGCACCGTCAGCGCCTTCGGGCCGCGCTCGTTCTCCACCGCCTCGTATTCCACCGGGACGCCGGGCCCCAGCGCCCACTTGTCGCCGTCGACCGTGTTGGCGTGCACGAACACGTCGTCCCCGCCGCCGTCCGGAGCGATGAAGCCGTAACCCCGCACCTCGTCGAACCGGACCACCCTGCCAGTCAGCATCGCCACCCGCATTCCTCAGACCAAAGACCACTACACACCCCCGGCCAACCGGGCCGGGGCACCCCTCAGGGTGACATCCGCCCCCGCCGCCCTCCACCCGTACCCACCCCTATCGGCGAGTCGCGCCCGATCGAGGGACGGCGCGGGCCGCCGCGGCGGCCTAGCATCGGCGGCTGTGATCGAGCAGATCCTGCCTGCGGCCGCGGTGGTGGCCGAGGCATTCACCGACCCCGCCGGCCTGATCCTGTTCCCCGAGGAGGAGCGGCTCGTCGCCAACGCCGTCGACAAGCGCCGCCGGGAGTTCACCACCGTGCGGCACTGCGCCCGCCGCGCGCTGGGCGAGCTGGGCATCGCCGAGACGCCGATCGTCTCCGGCGCGCGCGGCGCCCCCGTCTGGCCCGCCGGGGTGGTCGGCAGCATGACGCACTGCGAGGGCTACCGGGCGGCCGTCGTCGGCCGGGCCACGGCGCTGGCCACCCTCGGTGTCGACGCCGAGCCGCACGCGCCGCTGCCCGAGGGGGTGCTCGACGCGATCGCGCTGCCGGCCGAGCGGGCCCGCACCGCCGCGCTGGCCGCCGCCCACCCCACGGTCTGCTGGGACCGCCTGCTGTTCAGCGCCAAGGAGTCGGTCTACAAGGCGTGGTTCCCGCTGACCGGCCGGTGGCTGGACTTCGCCGAGGCGGACATCGCCGTCGACGCCGGCGGGACGTTCGTCGCGCGCCTGCTGGTGCCCGGCCCGGTCCTCGGCGGCGTCCCGATGACCGCCTTCCACGGCCGGTTCCTGGTCAAGCGGGGCCTGGTGCTCACCGCCATCGGCATCCCCGCGGCCGCCGGCTGAGCCCCGCCGTCGGGCGGCGTCGGCGCCGCCTCCCGCTCAGTCCGCCGCCAGCCTGGTCTTCTGCACCTTGCCCAGGGCGTTGCGGGGCAGCGCGTCGACCAGCCGCACCTCGCGGGGCCGCTTGTGCGCCGACAACTGGCGGGCCACGAAGTCGATCAGCTCCGGGCCGTCCACCCCGTCGCCCACCACGTACGCGGTGACCTGCTGGCCGAGGTCCGGGTGCGGGGTGCCGACCACGGCGGCCTCCCGGACGCCCGGGTGGGCCAGCAGGGCGTCCTCCACCTCGCCGGCCCCGATCCGGTACCCGCCGCTCTTGATCAGATCCGTGGCGGCGCGGCCGACGATCCGGTGCCACCCGTCCGGGCCGATCGTGGCGACGTCGCCGGTGCGGAACCAGCCGTCCGGGGTGCGGGTCGCCGCGTCGGCGTCCGGCCGGCCGAGGTAGCCGTCGAAGAGGGTCGGGCCGGCGACCTGGAGCTCGCCCATCGCCTCGCCGTCGGCGGGCAGCGCCGCGCCGTGCTCGTCGGCCAGCCGGGTCCGCACCCCGGGCAGCGGCACGCCGACCGTCCCCGGCCGGCGCGGCCCGTCCGCCCGCGCGCTCACCGTGATCAGGGTCTCGGTCATCCCGTACCGCTCGACGGTCTCGTGGCCGGTGAGCGCGGCCAGGTCCGCGAAGACCGCCGCCGGCAGGGCCGCGCTGCCCGAGACGAGCAGCCGCGCCGGGCGCAGCGCCCGCGCCGAGTCCGGGTCCGCCGCGATCCGGGACCACACCGTCGGTACGCCGAAGTAGACCGTGCCGCCGGCCGCCGCGTACCGCTCGGGGCGCGGCCGGCCCACGTGGTGCAGCCGGCTGCCCAGCCGCAGCGGCCCCAGCACCCCCAGCACGAGGCCGTGCACGTGGAACAGCGGCAGCCCGTGCACCAGCAGGTCCTCGGGCGTCCACGCCCAGGCGTCGGCGAGCCCGTCCAGGCAGGCGGCGACCGCCCGCCGGCCGATCACCGCGCCCTTCGGCGCGCCGGTCGTGCCGCTGGTGTAGAGGATCAGCGCGGTGGCGGCCGGGTCCGGCTCGGGGTGGACGGTGTCCGACCGCCGCGCCAGGTCGACGGGGATCACCGGCGGGCCCCCGTCGCCGGCCGGCCGGTCGCCGCCGGCCGGGGCGAGCAGCGCCGTCGCGCCGGAGTCGCGCAGGATGTGGTCCCGCTCCAGCGGCCCGGCGTCCGGCGGCACCGGCACGACCGCCGCGCCGGCCAGCAGCGCGCCGACCACCCCGACCACCGTCTCCAGGGTGGGCGTCGCCTCGACGGCCACCCGGTCCACCCCGCCCAGGTCGTCGGCGACCGCCGTGGCGAGCCGGCGCAGCTCCACCCAGGACACGGCCCGGTCGTCGACGCGGACCGCGCCCGGACGGTCGTCGGCCGACTCGGACAGCCAGCTCAGCAGCGGCATGTGGACGCACCTCTCCACCGGTAGGGTTCGCGGGGACGCCGGCCGGTCGGGCCGTCGCGGCGGACCCGGCCCGGCGGGTCCCGGCGACCCGACGCTAGCCGGGGCGCCCTGCGGCGGGCCACCCCTACGGCCTGTGGCGGCGTGTCGGGTGCGTGCGTGCGCGGGGAGGTGACGCCGGTGGCGGGTGCGGCGGAGCACGGGGCCGGGGGAGTCCGGGCGGTCGTCCTGGACCTCGACGGCGTGCTGGCCGACAGCCTGGCCGTGGCCCGCGAGGCGTTCGCCCTCGCGTACGCCGAGGTGGTCGGCGGCGGCGTCGCGCCCGTCGACGAATACTGCCGCCACCCGGGCCGCTACCTGCCCGACGTGCTGCGGCTGATGGGCCTGCCGGCGGCGATGGCCGACCCGTTCGTGCGGGAGAGCAACCGGCTGGCCCACCTCGTCACGCCGGTGGACGGGGCGGCCGGGGTGCTCGGCGCGCTGCGCGGGCGCGGGATCGGGCTGGCCGTGGCGACCGGCCGCAGCGGGGGGCGCGCCCGCGACCTGCTGGGCCGGCTGGACCTGCTGCGCCTGGTCGACCACGTCGTCGGCTCCGACGAGGTGGCCCGCCCGAAGCCGGCGCCGGACATCGTGCGCCGGGCGCTGGAGCTGCTCGGTGTCGCGCCCGCCGACGCGCTGATGGTCGGCGACGCGCCCAGCGACCTGGCCAGCGCCCGCGCGGCGGGGGTCCGCGCCGTCGCGGCGCTGTGGGGGGAGTCCGACCCGGCGACCCTGCTCGCCGCCGGCCCGGACGTCGTCCTGGCCGGGCTGGGGGAGCTGCTGCCGCTCTGCGACCCGCGCCCCGCCCCCGACGCGCCGCCGGCCGCCCGGCCGGCGACCGGCGGCGACGGGCTTGCGGCCCCGGGCGTCGGACCGGGCGGGGTCGACGGACACGCCGGGTGACCGCCCGGCACCCCTGCCGACCGGTCCCGATCCCGGTCGGCACCCCGATCCGTCAGCCGATGAGTTGATTCGGGCCTCGGTTGGCCGGATGATATCCGGCGTCGACCGCCCGTGCGCCGGTCGTCGTCCGTCCCGTGGCCACGACCGCCCCGTGGCCCGCACCCACGTCCCCAGCACCGTCACCCCATCCCCAGCCCGCGACACCACCCAGCACAGAGACGCCGCGATTCCCCGAGGGCCCGCCCTCGCCGGCCGGCGATCCGCACGCGACGGAGGACCACGCCCATGCCGGTCATCGAGGTCGAGCACCTGCACAAGCGGTACGGCGACAAGATCGCCGTCGACGACGTCTCCTTCACCGTCGACCAGGGCGAGATCTTCGGCGTGCTCGGCCCCAACGGGGCGGGCAAGACCACCACGGTCGAGTGCGTGCAGGGGCTGCGCCGCGCCGACGGCGGCACCGTCCGCGTCCTCGGGCTCGACCCGGTCCGCGACCGCACCGAGGTGCGCCAGCGCGTCGGCGCCCAGTTGCAGGAGAGCCAGCTGCCCGACAAGCTGCGCGTGCGCGAGGCGCTCGACCTCTACCGGTCCTTCTACCGCAACCGGGCCGACATCGACGGGCTGCTCGACGACCTCGGCCTGGCCGCCCAGCGCGACACCGCCTTCCACAAGCTGTCCGGCGGGCAGAAGCAGCGGCTGTCGGTGGCCCTCGCGCTGGTCGGCCGCCCCGAGATCGCCATCCTCGACGAGCTGACCACCGGGCTCGACCCGCAGGGCCGGCGGGACACCTGGGACCTGGTCGAGCGCATCCGCGACCGGGGCGTGACGGTCGTGCTGGTCACGCACTTCATGGAGGAGGCCGAGCGGCTCTGCGACCGGCTGGCCATCATCGACACCGGCCGGGTCGTGGCGATCGACACCCCCGCCGGCCTGCTCTCCCGGGTGGGCACCGAGCACCGGGTGCACTTCCGCCCGCTCGACCCGGTGGACGACGCCCTGCTCGCCGCGCTGCCCGAGGTGACCGGGGTGCGCCGCACCGGCGACGAGGTCACCGTCACCGGCCCGGAGCAGGTCCTCCAGACGGTGCTGTCGGCCCTGGCCGAGCGGCAGGTCCGCTACGCCGGCCTGCGCGTCGAGCAGCCCACCCTGGACGACGCCTTCGTCTCGCTGACCGGCCGCGCCGCCCGGGCCACCACCCCGCCGTCGACCGACGAGAGGTCCTCGTGAACGCCCTGTCCAAGCTCATCGCCGTCGAGGCGAAGCTGTTCCTGCGCGAGCCGGTGTCGCTGTTCTTCGTCTTCGCCCTGCCGCTCGGCCTCATGCTGGTCTTCGGGCTGCCGCAGCGCGGGACCTCCGGCGGTGACGCCGGGCAGCACGGCGAGCTGACCTTCCTGCCGGCCCTCGCGCTGGCCCTCACCATCGGCATGCTCGCCCTGTTCACCCTGCCGATGGCGCTGGGCATCTACCGGGAGCGGCGGGTGCTGCGCCGCCTGGCCACCACCCCGGTCAACCCGGCCCTGCTGCTCGTGGCGCAGGTGGTGGTCAACCTGGTGATGGGCGTGGCCGGCGCGGTGGTCACCGCGGTCGGCGTACGCTTCCTGCTGGACCAGCCGGCGCCGGCCAACGTGCCCGCCTTCGTGTTGGCGTTCCTGCTCGGCGTGGCCTGCCTCTTCGCCGTGGGCCTGCTCATCGCGGCGCTCGCCCCGTCGGCGCGGGCGGCCCAGTCGATCGGGCCGGCGCTGTTCTTCCCGCTGCTCTTCCTCGCCGGCGCCTGGCTGCCGCGCGACCAGATGCCGGCGGTGCTGGCCCGCATCGGCGACTACTCGCCGCTCGGGGCCACCGTGGACACGCTCGCGGCGGCCTGGGCCGGCGACAGCCCGGCGTGGCCGCAGCTGCTCGCCCTAGCGGTCACCGCCGTCGTCGGCAGCGTCCTGGCCACCCGCTTCTTCCGCTGGGAGTGAAAGGAAGGGCCCCCTCTTAACGCCTCCGGTAGAGACGGGTTCCCCTCTCACCAGCGGCCTACGCGGCACCCGGCCCGCTAGGGGGTCGCTAAGGGTGTTCGGTGAGTGTGATCTGGATTACGTTCGAGGCGGACGGGGGTCGTCGCCGACCGTCGGGAGGGCGTTTCTCCCGCCGCCCGTTCCGCCTGCCGCGGAACGGGGTGCCGCCCCCGTTCGGTGATCCGCTCCGCGCAGCGACCGGCGCGTCCGAGGCGGAGCGACGAGCGACGGAGGTCGTGCGATGACAGTTTCCGAATCCGCCCCCACTGTCCGGACGGCGAACCCCATCGTCAACGATGACGACCGGATCGCCTGGTCGGTGCCGGCCATGACCCTCAGCGGCGAGGCTGCCGGCATCATCGACGTCGTGCTCGAGGGTGGGCCCGCCAACCTGCCGACCGAGCTGCGCAGCCACCGCGTCTCCCCGGTGGAACACAAGATCAAGGTACGACACTACGGGGGCTACGAGCACTTCGAGCGGGACTCCGGTGGCGGCGAGGCGCCGGTCGTCTTCCGCTGGACCGGCCGCACCCGGATCGCCGAGTAGGCGAGGCGGCGCCCCGCGGCCGGCGCAGCCCGCCGCGGGCCGCGCCGACCGCCGGCGGCTCAGGGCCGGTCGGGGGAGGGCACCGGCGGCTCAGGGCCGGTCGGGCGCGAGCCGGTGGGTCAGCGCCGTGTGCCGGCGACCGGTGCCGGCCGTCCGCACCGCGATGGCCAGGGCCCTGCGCGAACCGGCCAGCACCACCAGCTTCCGGGCCCGGGTGACGGCGGTGTAGAGCAGGTTGCGCTGCAACATCGTGTACGCCCCCATGGTCACCGGCACCACCACCGCCGGATACTCGCTGCCCTGCGACCGGTGCACCGTGATCGCGTACGCGTGCTGGAGCTCGTCGAGCTCGTGGAACTCGTACCCGATGTCCTCGTCCTCGTCGGTGCGCACGGTGAGGGTCTGCTCGTCGGGATCCAGGGCCGTGACCACGCCGACGGTGCCGTTGAACACCCCGGCCGCGCCCTTGTCGTAGTTGTTGCGGACCTGGATGACCTTGTCGCCGACCCGGAAGACCCGCCCGCCGTGCCGCCGCTCCGGCGCGTCCTCCCGGTGCGGGGCGATCGCCTGCTGGAGCAGGGTGTTCAGGTTGCCGGCGCCGGCCGGCCCGCGCAGCATCGGGGTGAGCACCTGCACGTCGCGTGGGCGCAGCCCGAACCGGCGAGGGATCCGTCGGGTCACGATGTCGACCACCTGCTCGGCGGTGACCTCCGGCTCGTCGCTGGGGAAGAGGAAGAAGTCGGGGTGCTCGCCGAACACCGGGGCCTGACCGGCGTTGATCCGGTGGGCGTTGACCACCACGCCCGACTCCTGGGCCTGCCGGAAGATGCGGGTCAGCCGCACCCGGGGCACCGTCCCGGCGGCGAGCACGTCGCGCAGCACCTCGCCCGCGCCGACCGACGGCAACTGGTCGACGTCGCCGACCAGCAGCAGGTGCGCGCCGGGCGGCACCGCCTTGACCAGCTTGTTGGCGAGGATCAGGTCGAGCATGGACGCCTCGTCGACCACCATCAGGTCGGCGTCGACCGGGTTGTCCCGGTCGAAGGTGGCGTCCCCGCCGGGGCGCAACTGGAGCAGCCGGTGCACGGTCGTCGCCGGGTGGCCGGTCAGCTCGGTGAGCCGCTTCGCCGCGCGGCCGGTCGGCGCGGCCAGCACGATCTTCGCCTTCTTCGCCGCCGCCAGCTCGATGATCGACCGGACGGTGAACGACTTGCCGCAGCCGGGGCCGCCGGTCAGCACGGCGACCTTCGAGGTCAGCGCCAGCCGCACGGCCTGCTCCTGCTCGGGGGCCAGCTCCGCGCCCGTGCGGGCCTTCAGCCAGGCCAGGGCCCGGCCCCAGTCCACGCCCGCGAAGGCCGGCATCCGGTCCGCCCGGTCGGTCAGCAGCCGGACCAGGCTCGCCGCGAGGGCCGACTCGGCCCGGTGGAACGGCGTCAGGTAGACGGCCGGGATGACCGCCCCCTCGCTGCTCGGGTTCGGCACCGCCTCGCCGACCACGCCGTCCTCGGTCGCCACGAGGTCGGCCAGGCAGGCGGCGACGAGGTCCGCCGGGACCTCCAGGATCGCCGCGGCGTCGGCGACCAGGTTCGGCTCGGGCAGGTAGCAGTGCCCGCCGTCGGCGGCCTCGGAGAGCGTGTACCGGATGCCGGCGCGGACCCGCTGGGGGCTGTCGTGGGGGATGCCCACCGCCTTGGCGATGTTGTCGGCGGTGCGGAACCCGATGCCCCACACGTCGGCGGCGAGGCGGTAGGGGTCGTCGCGCACCACGGCGATGGACTCGTCGCCGTACTGCTTGAAGATGCGCACGGCGTGTGAGGTGGAGACGCCGACGCCCTGGAGGAAGACCATGACCTCCTTGATGGCCTTCTGCTCCTGCCAGGCCGCGCCGATCGCGGCGGTGCGCTTGCGGCCGAGGCCGTGGACCTCGATCAGCCGGCCGGGCTCCTCCTCGATGACGCGCAGCGTGTCCACGCCGAAGGAGGCCACGATCCGGGCCGCCATCTTCGGGCCGATGCCCTTGATCAGGCCCGACCCCAGGTAGCGCTCGATGCCCTGCACGGTCGCCGGCAGGACGGTGGTGCACTGGTGCACCTCGAACTGCCGCCCGTACTTCGGGTGCGAGCCCCACCGGCCGACCAGCCGCAGCCGTTCGCCGGGCTGCGCGCCGGGCAGGGCGCCGACCACGGTGAGCAGGTCGTCGCCGGAGCGGTCGGTGGCGACCCGGGCGATGGTGTACCCGGTCTCCTCGTTGACGTACGTGACGCGTTCCAGCACCGCTTCGAGCACGGCGCCGCGCGCGGGGGCGGCGGGGCCGGCCGGGGGCGCGGCGGCGCGGGCGGCGGCCGGCGCGGGTGGGGTGGCGGACATCGTGACGATGATGGCAGAACGCCCGCCGTGACCCGTCCCGCCGGTCCGGGTTGCGGTCCGGTCCGGCGGTCGGGCCCCGGCGCCGGCGGCGCGGCGGTCCCCGGGCGGGGTCGGCGGCGCGGTGGCCGGGCGCGCCGGGTCAGCGGCGGGCGGCGACCAGCCCGCCGTTGCGGCGGCGGTGCCGCCAGTACAGGTCGCGCCGGGCCCCCTTCGGGAAGCCGGGCTGCCACGGCTTGATCGGCCCGGCCGGGTGGAGCACCGCCGAGTCGGAGAGCTTCCCGCCGAACTCGGGCTCCAGCCGCCAGGCCATCAGGTCGTTCCACTGCCGGGGCAACCGCAGCCAGTTGTCGTACACGGCGTAGTTGAGGGCGTCCTGGTCCGGATACCGCGACTCGTGGGCGTGCCGGGTCAGGTACGCCAGCGCCTTCTCGGTGACCTCGCACTCCCGCCACCGGTGCACGTCGATCAGCAGCACCCCCGAGTTGAAGTAGAAGGCCCACGGGTCCAGGTCGCGGTAATCGGCGAGGCCGGGGATTCCGCCCATGTCGAGCAGCCGCCGGTTGAACGGGTCCCGGACCGCGCCCAGCGGGACGCCGCCCAGGTCCACGTCGAACAGCGGGGCCAGGCTGTTCGTGCACATCGTGTCGCAGTCGAGGTAGAGGACCCGCCGCACCTCGTCGGGAAGCGCGGCCGGGACCAGCAGGCGCAGGTACATCGCCGGGGACAGGTAGGCCATCACGGGGTCGCTGCCCTTCGGCAGGTTCACCACGGACGTGTCCACCCGCAGGTACTCCACGGTGGCGTCGAGCCCGGCCGCCCGGCCGAGGGCGGCGCGGGCCGAGGGGCTGACGTCGTCGGCCGCGATGAGCCAGTAGCGGACCGCCTGGCCCGGGTTCGACTCGGCGACGGTCGACATGACGACCGCCGCGTGGGCCGCATACGCGGCGTCGAAGGTCAATGTGATTTCCACGTGCTCTCCTCCGCACAGGCTGAGCGTAAACTCCGTGAAATGTAAGTACGGAATTCGCTTTCGGCAAGGAGATCGCGCATTCGGTGACCCGTAATCTGAGTCGCGTGCGAGGTGGGATCAATCGACCCCCAGAATTGACCCCTGAATCATCCTTAAGTGCTGGACTCGGTCGGTCGCCTACGGTCCGTGAGGATTCCTCGCATAGCTCGGCGTCGTTGTCCCGACGGATCAGGGCAGCGGCCGGCAGATGTCCCGGGCGTGGTCGGTCACCGCCGCGCCGACCACCGTCGCCTCCAGCGGCAGCACCTCCAGGCAGCGCCGCACCGCGGCGGCCATCAGCGCGTTGGGCACGCGCATCGACAGCGTGCAGTGCGGCACCCAGCGCCCCGGCCGGTAGTGCTCGGCCACCGCGATCCCGGCGGCGGCCAGCCGGTCGTGCACGAGCGCCTGGTGGGCCAGCAGGCCGGCCGTGGGCGACGGGCCCAGCCAGAGCACCCGGCCGACGAACTGCCCGGCGTGCCGGAACGACAGCCGCAGCGGGGCCGCCACCGTCGTGCCGGCCAGGGCGTCGGCCACCCGGTCCGGGTCCAGCCGCGGGGCCACCGCGAGCGACACGTGCGGGCGGTGCCGCCGCTCCAGCAGGCTGCGCATGCTCTGCACGCCCTCGGACTCCAACGCGTCCCACAGGACCCGGATCCGCCGGGTCGCGTCGGTGTCGAGATACAGCTCCAGCGCGGCGACCACCCGAACACCCTAGGGCCGGGCCCCGCCGCGCCGGCCACCAGGTTTGGCCGCCCGCCCCTGCGGTACTGGCGTGGGGACCGCACACCCGACCGAGGAGGAAGCGCGTGGAGATCAGCGACGTACTGACCGAGACCTACGGCCGGCTGCCCGCCCTGGTCCGCGCCGCGGTCGACGGCCTCTCCCCGGAGCAGCTACGCCGCGCGCCCGCGCCCGGCGCGAACCCGGTGGGCTGGCTGGTGTGGCACCTGACCCGGGTGCAGGACCACCACGTCGCCGACGTGCTCGACGCCGAGCAGATCTGGGTCACCGGCGACTGGGCGGACCGGTTCGGGCTGCCCGCCGACCCGGACGACACCGGCTACGCGCACACCCCGGAGCAGGTCGCCGCCGTCGCGCCGGAGAGCGCCCGGGCGCTCGTCGACTATCACGACGCGGTCGCGGAGCGGACCCGGGGATTCCTGGCGGGGCTGCGGCCGGCGGACCTGGACCGGGTGGTCGACGAGGCGTGGGACCCGCCGGTGACCCTCGGGGTCCGGCTGGTCAGCGTCGCCGAGGACGACCTCCAGCACGTCGGCCAGGCCGCCTACGTGCGCGGGCTGCTGCTCACGGGACGATGACCGCGCGCCCCTCCACCGAGCCGTCCCGCAGCCGCCGGTAGGCGTCGACCGCCTGGTCCAGCGGGAACGTGGTCGTCTTCGGCCGCAGCAGACCCCGGGCGCCCAGGTTGAGCACCTCGATCAGCTCCGGCCGGCTGCCCCAGTAGGTCGTCTGGATGCTCACCTCGTAGGGCACGGAGAAGAACGACACCGGCAGCGTGCCGCCGGCGATGCCGACGATGGTGAGGTCCCCGAGCGTACGGGCGGCCGCCGCGCCGAGCCGCAGCGTGGCGTCCGCGCCGACGAAGTCGAGGACCACGTCCGCGCCCCGCCCGCCGGGGGTGGCCCCCCGGATCTCCTGCGCGGTCTCCTCGCCGGAGCGCAGCGTCAGGTCGGCCCCGTACTCCTCGGCCAGCTTGAGCGCCTCGGGCCGGGTGTCCACGGCGATGACGCGCGCCGCCGTGGTGGCCTTGAGGATCTGCACGCCGACGTGGCCGAGGCCGCCGACGCCGATCACCACCGCGGTGCTGCCGGGCGCGAGCTTGTGCCACGACCGGCGGATCGCGTGGTACGGGGTGAGGCCCGCGTCGGTCAGCGGCGCGGCGTGCAGCGGGTCGAGCCCGTCGGGCAGCGGCACGACGTGCCGGGCGTCGGGCACCAGCTCGTACTCGGCCATGCCGCCGTCCAGGCCGAGGCCGCCGCCCCCGCCGGGCACCGGCGCGCCGGCGGGATTCTCGCAGTACGGGTCGACGCCCACCCGGCAGCGGTCGCAGGAGCCGCAGCCCCACGCGCCGTAGACCGCCACCGGCTGACCGACCTCCAGGCCGGTCACCCCGGCGCCGAGGTCGTGCACCCAGCCGGCGTTCTCGTGGCCGAGGGTGAACGGCGGGTTCCAGGGCACCGCCCCGGCGTCGAAATCGTGCATCAGGTGCAGATCGGAGTGGCAGGCCCCCGCCCCGCCGATCCGCACCACCACCTGACCGGGGCCGGCGGTGGGTTCGGCCACCTCGACCAGCTCGGGTTCCGACTTCCAGCCCGGCAATCGCAGCGCGCGCATGGGTCTCTCCTGTTCCGTCGCTCGGCTCGTGCCGTCGGCGTGCCCGTTCGACGTCCGGGCAAACGGCCGCCGCCGCGCCCGGCCCGGACGCGCCGGCCGGGATTCACCCGGACCGGGTGACCCGGGATCACCCGCCGGGCGGGAACGCTCCGGAAACGACCTGTGTCGTCCGGGAGGGGGAGGGCCGATGACCGCATCCGCCGCGGACTACCTGGCCTGCTGGGTCGGGGGACGCCACGAGGACCTGCCGGACACCGTCAGCGGCACGGTGCGCCTCGACATCCGCGACGACGGCAGCACCGACCACTGGTTCCTCACCATCGGTGACCAGCAGGTCGGGGTGAGCCGGTCGGCGGAGGCGGCGGACCTCGTCGTCGCGGGGGACCGGGAGGTGTTCGACCGGATCGTCGCCGAGGGCACCCACATCGGCGCGGCGCTGGTCCGCAACGACGTCACCGCCCAGGGGGACCTGCGGCTGCTGATGCTGCTGCGCCGGCTCCTCCCCGGCCCGCCAGACGCCCGCCACCCCCGGGAGCCGGCGGTCAGGGCGGCCGCGGCGCGGCGTACGTCGGGGTCGCACGGGGGTGAGCGGCCGTGAAGCAGGAACTGGTCAACGTGCTGACCGGCAACTCCTTCGCGGTCAGCGACGCGCAGGGCGACATGACGCCCGATCCGCTCGCGCCCATCGGCCTCTTCTCGTTCGACACCCGGTTCCTGTCCCGCTGGGTGCTCACCATCGACGGCAAGCGGCTGAAGGCCCTGTCCCGCGACGAGATGACGTACTTCGAGACGAGGTTCGTGCTGGTTCCCGGCGCGGCGAGCCACTACGTCGACGCCGACGTCTCGGTGATCCGGCACCGGTCCATCGACGACAGCTTCAACGAGCGGATCGTGGTGCTCAACCACTCGGCCGAGCCGGCGGAATACACGGTGCGGATGGAGATCGCCTCGGACTTCGCCGACACCGCCGAGATCAAGGAGCCGAGGGAACGGCGGATCGTCGCCGTCCCGATGTCGGCCGAGGGGCAGCTCCGGCTGACCTACCAGCGGGAGCGGTTCGGCCGGGAGACCGTCGTCTCGTCCACCGCCCCCGTGGAGGTGGACCCCGACGGGATGACCTTCCGGATCCGCGTCCCCCCGAACGGGTCGTGGACGACCGACCTGCACATCGGCATGATCATGCGGGGGGCGGGGGCCCGGGACCTGCGGTCCAGCCTGGAGGCCCACCGCGAGCAGATCCGCCGGGACATGCGGGAGGACCTGCGCCGCTGGCACGAGCGCGCCCCGAAGCTGGTCGCCGAGCACGACGGGCTCCGCGCGGCGTACGAGGGGACCCTCGACGACCTCGCCGCGCTGCGGTACACGCCGCTGTCGATCCGGGGCAAGCTGCCGGTGGGCGGCCTGCCGTGGGCGATGGCGCTGTACGGCCGGGACGCCCTGATCACCTGCCTGGAGACGCTGCCGTTCACCCCGGAGCTGGCCCCGCCCACCCTGCGGCTGCTCGCCCTCGGCCAGGGCGGCCGGCTCGACGACCACCGCGAGGAGGAACCCGGCAAGATCGTTGCCGAGTACCGCTACGGCGAGAACGCCGTCTTCGGCGAGTCACCCACCTACCTGCACTACAGCGCGGCCGACACCACCCCGCTGTTCGTGATCCTGCTCGACGAGTACGAGCGCTGGTCCGGCGACGCGGACCTGGTCCGCGAGCTGCGCCACCCCGCCCGGATGGCGCTGGACTGGATCGACGAGTACGGCGACATCCTCGGCGACGGCTACGTGCGCTACCAGCGGCGCAACACCCGCACCGGGCTGGAGAACCAGTGCTGGAAGAACTCGCCCGGCGCGATCGTCGACGCCGAGGGACGCGCGCCGGCGCTGCCCCGCGCCGTCTGCGAGGTGCAGGGGTACGCGTACGACGCGAAGCGGCGCGGCGCGCGCCTGGCCCGCGAGTTCTGGGACGACCCGGCGTACGCCGACCGGCTGGAACGGGAGGCGGCGGAGCTGAAGGCACGGTTCAACCGGGACTTCTGGCTGCCCCACCGCGAGTACTACGCGCTGGCCCTGGGGCCCGACGGCGAGCCGGTCGACGCGCTCGCCTCCAACATGGGGCACCTGCTGTGGAGCGGCATCGTCGCCGAGCAGCACGCCGAGGCGGTGGCCCGGCACCTCCTCGGGCCACGGCTCTTCTCCGGCTGGGGGGTGCGGACCCTGGCCGACGGGCAGCGGGCCTACAACCCGGTCGGCGCGCACCTCGGCTCCGTGTGGCCGTCGGACAACGCGATCATCGCGGCCGGGCTGCGCCGGTACGGCTGCGACGAGGCGGCGGCCCAGATCGCGGCCGGCATCTTCGACGTCGTGCAGATGCTGGGCAACCCGGTGCCGGAGGTGATCGCCGGCTACCACCGCGACCTCACCCGCTTCCCCGTCCAGCTCCCGCACGCCGGCCGACCCCAGTCGTGGTCGTCGGGCGCGCTGCTGATGCTGCTCGGCACCGTCCTCGGGCTGGCGCCCTGCGGCGAGAACCTGCTGGTCAACCCGGCGTTGCCGAGGGGGGCCGGGCGGATCGAGCTGCTCGACGTCCCGGGCCGCTGGGGGCACGCCGACGCGTACGGCCGCGACCGCACGCCGGGCGACCGAGCCCGCCACTGGTGATCGCCGATCGTGGTGCGCATGGCTGCCTCCCGGGTGGGCGAACTGGGGTCGTTTCGCCCCTCGTCCGACGACTCGCCACTTCGGACGCTACCTGAATGAGGGCGGGAAGGTGACACTGTGCACCGCAATGGCGGTCTCCGGTGACAACGTACCGCCAACTCGGCGTGTCACCCTGCGCCGCGCGTGGCCGGGACGGGCCGGCCGGTGGGTGTCGTCGTGGGCCGGCCTCCCGCCGGGGTCGCCGGCATGGACCGGTCGGCCGGCGCGGGTCGGCCCGCCGGCGCCGACGGAGTTCCCGGCATCGGCGGGGTCGCCGGCACCGTGGGCCGCCCTGGCGACGCGGGGCCGCCCGGCGGAGGGCCAGCCGGCAGCGTGGGGGTGGCCGGGGACCGGCCGGGCCGCCCGTCCGGCCTTCCGTCGACGCCCGGTTGACCCGTCGGCGTCGTGGCGGCGGCCGGGGCGGACGCCGCGACCGCCTCGGCGCACCAGCTCACCACGCGGTCCGGGCCGCCGGCGGCGGCGACCAGGTCCGCGTAGCGCGGCGCGGCAAGGGCGTCGTCCACCGTGGCCTCGGCGCGCAGGCGGTGACAGAGCACGACCAGCGGGGCCGGCGGGACCCGGGGGTCGCGGACGCCCCCCGGCGAGCCGGCGGTGCGCCCCGGCGACCGGCTCGGCGCGGGCCGCCCGCTCGCCGGTGCCTCCGCCCGCTCGCCCGCCCCGTCGAGCGGCTGGGGCAGCGCGCCGTGGGTGGCGACGAGCGCGACCCCGCCGGTCGCGGCGACGGCCAGCGCCGCGAGCGCGGCCTTCGCGCCCAACAGGCAGGCGAGGAGCGTGGGCCGCGCCCGGACCGGCCCGGCCGACCCGGCGCGGGCCAGCCGGAAGGCGTGCAGGGCCGCGCCCTCGCCCCGCAGCTCGTCGGGGCTAGGAGCGGCGCGGACCGCCGCCAGGAGCCGGACCAGCGGCTCCTGGTCGCGCCGGGGGCCGCCGACGGAGCTGCCGACAGGGCCGGCAACGGGGTCACCGGCGGAGCCGGCGAGCAGGCGCTCGACGGTCTCCTGGTCCATCCGGTGTGCGTTCATCTCGTGTCCCTCAGCGCCATCGGGCGTGCGGGCGTCACATCGCCACCGGACGGGCCGGCTCAGCCCATCATCTTCGCGCCGTCGATGGCCTCGCGGAGGATGTCGGCGTGCCCGGCGTGCTGGGACGTCTCGGCGATCACGTGCAGCAGCACCCGGCGCACGGACCAGGTCGCCCCGGGCTCGAACCAGGGGGCGGCGGGCAGCGCGTGGGCGGCGTCCAGGTCGAGCGTCGCGACCAGCTCGTCGGTCGTCGCGGCCACCCGGGCGTAGCGGTCGAGCAGGGCGGCCAGGGTCTCGTCGCCCATCCGGAACCCGTCGGCCCAGTCCTCCTGGCCGGCCCGCATCGCGTCGGCGCCGTCGACGGCGAACCGCAGCCACGACTGCTCGGTGAGGGCGACGTGCTTGATCAGCCCGCCGAGGCAGAGCTCGCTGACGGTGCTGCGCCGCGCGGCCTGCTCGTCGGTGAGGCCGTCCACGGTCCTGCGCAGGAACGCGCGGTGCTGGCGCAGGGCCTGCAACAGGTCGGCCCGCTCGCCGGTGCGGAGTTGCTCGGGACTGGTCATGCCACCATCCTCACTGGTCATCACCCGATTAACCTATGCGGACCCACCGACACTCTCCGCCACCCGACGGCCGGGCGGGCGGCGCTCCGGTTGCCGATCCGGCCGGGGCGCGGTCCACTGATCCACATGGGTGAGATCAGGGTGGGCACGTCCTCGTGGGCCGACCAGCTGCTGCTGCGCTCGGGGTGGTATCCGCGCGCCGTCAACACCCCCGCCGGCCGCCTCGGCTTCTATGCCGAACGGTTCGGGCTGGTCGAGGTGGACACCTCGTACTACGCGGTGCCCGCGCCCGAGACCACCGCCGGGTGGGTGGCCGCCACCCCGCCGGGCTTCACCTTCGACGTCAAGGCGTTCAGCCTCTTCACCGGCCACCCGACCCCGGTCTCGGTGCTGCCCCGGGACCTGCGCCCGGCCGGCGGCCCGTCGCGCGTGCGCCGCCGGGACCTGCCCGCCGGGGCGTACGACGAGCTGTGGAGCCGGTTCCGCGCGGCGCTGGAGCCGATCGCGGCGGCCGACCGGCTCGGCGCGGTGCTGTTGCAGTTTCCGCCGTGGCTGGCGCGCAGCGCCGCCGCCGAGCGGCGCATCGTCGAGACGGCCGCGCGGCTGCGCCCCTGGCGGGTGAGCGTCGAGCTGCGGCACGGCTCCTGGTTCGCCGACGAGGCCACCGCGTTGCGCACGTTGACCCACCTGCGCGAGCACGACCTCTCCTTCGTCTGCGTGGACATGCCACAGGGGTTCGCCTCGTCGGTGCCGCCGATCCTGGTCGCCACCGCGGACCCGGCGGTGGTCCGGTTCCACGGCCACAGCGCGGCCTGGGAGAGCGGCGACAAGCAGGACAGGTTCCGGTACGCCTACGACGAGCGGGAGCTGCGCGCCTGGGCGGAGCTGCTGACCGAGCTGGCCGGCGGCGTCGACGAGCTGCACGTGCTGTTCAACAACTGCTGCGGCGGCCAGGCCCAGCGCGACGCCGCCCGGCTGGCCGAGCTCGTCGGCGGGGCGGCCGTCGCGCCCGCCGGGGTCAGCCGCGGCGGCTGATCCCCTCCGGGCGCATGCCGGTCGCCTCCTCCAGGGCGTTGTCCGGCAGGTCACCGTCCGCGCTGTCGTCGGGGAAGGCGCGCCCCGACGGCGCGGGGTCGGGTGGCGCGCCCGGCCCCGCCGGCTGGTCGGTTGCGTACGGGCGTCGCCCGCCCGCGCCGCTCCCGCCCCGCGGCGTGGCGGCGGCGGGGCAGGAGCGGCGCGCGGTGGACGGTCAGCGGCCGGACATGGCCATCTGGCGCTTGGCCGCGCCCATCGCCGCCACCTTGCCGATCGTCTTCGGCGCGCTCGCCAGTCCGCCGACCCGGCCGATCATCCCCCGGAACACCTGGCCGGGCTTCTGCTGCTCGCTCATGTACGCGGTGACCACCACCAGCGCGCCGGTGAGCGCCGGGATCGTCCACTGGAGCAGCCGCATCTGCCGCTGGTAGGAGGCGACGTCGGCCGGCGTCTGCGGGTTCGGTTCGGTGATCCCCTCGACCGACGGGCCGCCGGCCCGTTGCAGCCGCATGCCCAGCAGCCGGCTGTAGCCGGTGACCGCCAGCGCGCCGACCGTGAGGGCCGTCTTCACGGCGCTCATCCGGCCCACGCCGGACTGGGCGAGCATGCGGGGGCTCTCGGTCGCCAGCTCGCCGACCGCGCCGGCCAGGTGGGCCCCGATCGCCGCCGCGTTGATCGGCGTCCACCGGGACCACCCGGCGGAGGCCACCGGGAGCCGCTGGGTCGAGTCGTTGATCTGCGCCGCCGCGCCGTTGACGCCGAGCGCACCCATCAGCGAGCCGCCGAACCAGGCGGCGAGGCCGAGGTCGTGCATCGAGCGCAGGGCGGTGTGTCGTTCGGACATCTGATCCCCTTCCAACCGTACGGGCGCTGCGGCATACCCACCGATCGCGCGACTACGCACGGGGAGGGGAGCCGGTCACGCCTTCGGCAGGCCGGCCGCCCACGCCGCCACCCGGGCGGCCACCGGCCCGCTGGCGCGTACCCAGGCGAAGTGGTCCAGCGAGGCGCCCACCTGCGCCGAGGTGAGGCGCTCGCGCACGACGGTGGCCACGGGGAGCTTGCCGCAGAGGTGGTCCAGCGCGGCGTGCGGGGTGTACTGGTCGTCGTCGACGCTCAGCGCCAGCACCGGCAGGTCCAGCGTGCGCAGCGCCGCCTCGACGTCCACCCCGTCGAGGGCGGGGAAGCGGCCGGCGCGGGCGGTGTACGCCCAGTCCCGGATCACCCCGCGCGCCTGCCGGCCGCCGAACCCCCAGCCGGGCCAGACGCCGAGCAGCCGGGCGGTCGCGGCGATCCCCTGGCTGTACGGCAGCACCCCGAACCGGCGTGGCCCCTGGTAGTGCCGCCAGTAGGGGACGCCGACGGCGACCAGGGCCAGCCCGTCCACCGCGCCGGTGCCGTGCAGGGCCAGGTGCAGCAGGGCGGCCTGGCCGCCGAGGGAGTGCCCGAGCAGGATCGTGGGCCGGCCGTCCAGCCGGGGCTTCAGCGCCGCCAGCACCGCGCCCACGTCGGCGGCCAGCTCGGCGTAGCCGTACCGGCAGGCGCGGCTCGGCGCGGGCGTGCTCTCCCCGGTGCCGCGCAGGTCGGCGACGACCACGGCGAGACCGGCGTCCCGCAGGTGCGCGGCGAAGGGCCGGTAGTAGCGGGCGCGCACCCCCATGGCGGGCCAGATCACCACGACCGGGGCGCCGGGCGGGCCGTCGGGCTCGGGGTGGACCTGCACCCCGAGTCGGGCCCCGTCGACGTCGACGTACTCCTGCGTGTACTCCCCGGGCGCGCTCACCGGCCCAGCCTACGGCCGTAAGCTACCGACGGGTAGCTTGGGGTGGTCGGCGGGGCCCTCGCCGGCCCGCCGGGCGCGGCGGGCGGTGGGCGGGGTGCGTCGCCGGGCGCGGCCGGGCGGGCCCGGGGCCGTCAGGCCAGCGCCGGCGCCGGCCGGGCGACGGCGCCCACCGACGCGTACACGGCAGCGAGCTGCTCGGCGCAGCGCTGCCAGGAGTACCGGCTGCGGATCCGGTCCAGCGCCGCCGTCGCGTACGCGAAACGGCGCACGTTGTCGGCGAGCAGCCGGCGGATGGACACGCCCAGCGCGCGCGGGTCGCGGGGCGGGACCAGGTCGCCGGTGAGGCCGTCGACGACGGCGTCGGCGATGCCGCCCACGTCGGTGCCGATCACCGGCACCCCGCAGGCCATGCCCTCCAGCGCGGTCGACCCGAAGGGCTCGTGCCAGCCGGCGGCGACCAGCACGTCCGCCGAGCGGTACCAGGCGGCCAGCTCCGCGCGCGGGACCGCGCCGACCAGCCGAACCCGGTCGGCCACCCCGCAGGACTCGGCGAGCGCGGTCAGCCGGCCGGCGAAGCCGTCGGCGGGCAGCAGCCTCGCCGGGGGCCCGCCCACGATCACGCACTCGGCGTCCGGCACGGCCGGCATCGCGCGGACGACCTCCTGGAGGCCCTTGTGCTCCACCAGCCGGCCGACCGTGAGCACGCGCGGGCGGGCCGGGTCGCGCGGGGCGGCCGGGCCGTCCGGCCGGAAGATCCGTTCGTTGACCCCGGCCGGGACCAGCGCCATCCGGGACCGGGGAACGCCGAGGCGGACCAGCTCGCCGAACTCCTCCTGGGACTGCACGACCACCCGGTCCGCCGCCCGGCCGAGGGCGCGTTCATAGCCGAGCCGCCCCGGCGGGCCGGTGTCGCGCGGGTCCCGCTGCCGGCGGGCCGCCGCCGCGCCCAACGCGTGGTACGTCAACACCACCGGCACCCCGGCGCGGCGTCCCGCGTGCACGGTTGCCAGCCCGCTCGTCCAGAAGTGGGCGTGCGCGACGTCGGGCAGCCACCCGCCGTCGCGCCACTGGCCGGCGAGCCACCGGCCGAACTCGCCCAGGTGCGGCAGCAGCTCGTCCGAGGGCAGCCGCCGGGCCGGGCCCGCCGGCACGTGCCACACCTGGTAACCGTCGCCGGTGGGCACCGCGTCGGGCAGGGCCGGGGAGTCGCGGCGGGTGTAGACGCGCACGTCGTGGCCCTGGCCGCTCAGTTCCGCGGCCAGCTCCGCCACGTGGGTGTGCAGCCCGCCGGCGTCCTCCCCGCCCGTGCCGCCGTCGCCGGCGCCCTGCCCCCCGGTGCCCTGCCCCCCGAGCACGGCGAGCGGGCTGGCGTGCTCCGAGATCATCGCGATGCGCATGGCAGAGTCCCTACCCTCGCCCCCGCCGCCTAACCGGCGGACCGCCGACTTCTCCGCCCTGCTCCGCGTCGCCCTCCCCGCCCTACTCCGCGTCGCGCAGCATGCCGGGGCCGAACACCTCGTAGGCGATCCGGTCGCTCGGGAAGCCCCGGCGCAGCAGGCCGCCCCGGACCTGGTTCATGAACGGCAGCGGCCCGCACAGGTGCACGTGGGCGTCGGTGGCGAGCGGGATCAGCTCCGGGTCGACCCGCCCGGCGCTGACCCGCACGGGCAGCCCGGTGAGGCGACCGTCGGCCCCGTCCGGCTCCTCGTACCACAGCGCGGTGCGCAGGTTGGGCAGCGCGTGGTGCAGCCGGGGCAGCTCGTCGCGCAGCGCGTGCGCGGTGCCGGCCCGGTCGGCGTGCACCAGCGTCACCGGCCGCTGCGGCGCGGTGGCCGCCAGGTGCTCCAGCGCGGACATCGCCGGGGTGAGCCCGATGCCGGCGCTGACCAGCACCAGCGGCCCGTCCCCGGCCACCGCGCTCACCTCACCGAACGGCGGGCTCAGCCGCAGCGCGTCGCCCGCGGCGACCCGGTCGTGCAGGAAGGCGGAGACCATCCCGTCGGGCGCGCCGGCCACGCCGCGGACCCGCTTGACGGTGATCCGCCAGCGTGCCGCCCCCGGGCGGCCGGAGAGGCTGTACTGCCGGATCTGCCGGCCCCGGCCGCCGTCGAGGTCGACCGCGACGGAGACGTACTGGCCGGGGACGAAGCCGGGCACGTCGCCGCCGTCGACCGGCTCCAGGCCGAGGGAGACCACGTCGGCGGTCTCCCGGACCCGCTCGGCCACCCGCCAGGCCCGCCAGACCGGCTCGCCCTCGGCGACCCCCGCGCCCTGGTAGAGCCGGGCCTCCCGGGCCACCAGCTCGCAGGCCAGCAGCCAGTACGTCTCGTCCCACGCCGCGACGACCTCCGGGGTGACCGCGTCGCCGAGCACCTCGCCGACGGCGGCGAGCAGGTGCCGCCCCACGATGGTGTACTGGGCCGGGGTGATGCCGAGCGAGGCGTGCTTGTGCGCGATCCGGTCCATGATCGGCCCCCACGGCACGTCGCTCGCGCCGACCAGGTGCTCCGCGTACGCGACCACGGCGGCGGCCAGCGCGGCCTGCTGCGCCCCGGTGGCCTGGTTGCCCCGGTTGAACAGGTCCAGCAGCTCCGGATGGGCGGCGAACATCCGCTGGTAGAACCGGCCGGTGATCGCCGCGCCGTGCGCCTGCACCGCGGGCAGGGTCGCCCGTACCACTGCTGCCGAAGATTCCGTGAGCACGCGTCCTCCTGCGGTTGGGCCGGCTTGCCGCCCGGCGCTCTCCGGGCCCGGCGCGGTCCGCCGGGCTCCCGATGCGCCCAATAAACAGGAATCTCAGATTCCCCTTCAGGGTCGAAGGTCCCGGGTCGGGCGTAGCCCGGATCACAGCGGGCACCGGCCCTCCGGCCCGTGCCGCAGGACGGACCCGCTGGCTAGGGTCGGTGCGTGAAGCTCAACCGGTCCACCGACATGGCGCTGCGCATCGCCATGCTGGCCGCCGTCGCCCCGGCGCGCACGACGGTGGACGAGCTCGCCGAACGGCTCGCGCTGCCCCGCAGCCACGTCGCCAAGGTCGTCCAACGGTTGCAGCGCCTCGGGGTGCTGGTCACCATCCGGGGCCGCGCGGGCGGGGTGGCCATCGCCGAGGCGGCCGGCGACCTCACCGTGGGCGCGGTCGTCCGCGCGTTCGAGGGCGACGACGAGGTGGTCCCCTGCGAGCAGCCCGCCTGCCCGCTGGCGGTGAACTGCCGGCTGCGCGGGCAGTTGCGTCGCGCGCAGGCGGCGTTCCTCGCCGTGCTCGACGAGACACGGCTGGCCGACCTGGTCGACGGGGCGGCGGGCCCGCTGCTGCTCACCCTCGGCCCCCGACCTACCCCGCCGCCGGCCGCCCTGCCGCTCTGAGCGGCCCGCCCGTGAGCCGGCGGGCTAGGCTCGGACGGGCGAGAGGGGGTGCGATGTCCGGGGTCTCCCGTCCGGTCTTCGCCCGGCTCTACCGCCGGGCCACCGACGTGATGGACCGGGCCGGGGTCGGCGCGCACCGCAGCCGGACCGCGGCCGGGCTGCACGGCCGGGTGGTCGAGGTGGGCGCCGGCAACGGCCGGGCCTTCGCGCACTACCCGCCGACGGTCGCCGCCGTGCTCGCCGTCGAGCCGGAACCCCGGCTGCGCCGGGCCGCGCGGGACGCCGCCACCGCCGCGCCGGTGCCGGTCACCGTGGCGGCCGGGCTGGCCGATGCGCTGCCCGTCGCCGACGGCCGCGCCGACGCCGTCGTGTTCTGCCTGGTGCTCTGCTCGGTGCCGGACCAGGCCGCCGCGCTGCGCGAGGCCCACCGGGTGCTGCGCCCCGGTGGGCAGCTGCGCTTCTTCGAGCACGTACGCGCCGAACGGCCCGGCCCGCTGCGCCGGGCGCAGCGCCTCGTCGACGCCACCTGCTGGCCGCTGGTCTGCGGCGGCTGCCACACGGGGCGGGACACCGTCGCCGCGATCGAGGCGGCCGGCTTCACGCTGACCGGCCTGGACCGGTTCCACTTCCCCGACACGCCGGTGCCGATGCCGGCCTCCCCGCACGTCCTCGGCGCCGCCCGCCGTGGTTAGGAGGGGCCCCCTGTGCAACAGAATGCGTTAACAGGGGGCCCCTCCTTGCGCCTCAGCTGACCGTGATCGTGCCGTCGGTTCCGCGGACGCAGGCCACCGCCCGGCTGGCGGTGACGGCCGCGCCGGTCAGGCAGCGCCCCAGCGCCTTGTGCCCGGCCACGTTCGGGTGCCACGACTCCTGGCAGGTCTGGAAGTACGACACGCAGGTGTTGGCGATCCGCTGAATGTCGATCTTGTCCTTGCCCGAGAGGCTGGTCACGAAGCTGCCGCTCGGGCCGTCCATCAGCCGGATCGGCGTGGCGAGCGCCCCCGACGGGCTGGTCGGCTGCTCGCACAGCCGGGCGCCGTCGAACGCCCGCTGCACGTTCAGGTAGACCAGGTCGTCGGCCGGGAACTCGCCGGCCAGGCTGTCGCGCACCGAGCGGACCAGCGTGCCCAGGCCGGTGGAGAAGCGGTGCCCCGGCGCGAGGCTCGCGCGGTGGATCGGGCAGCCGGCCGCGTACCGCTCCGCGCCCAGGTCACGGAACTTGTCCCGGTCGTCTTCCCGGCCGTCCTCCTCCCAGTAGTTCGAGGCCAGGTCGAACGGCAGCGGGTTGGTGTAGTCCTGGAACACGACCCGGTGCTGGCCGTCGGCGTCGATCTGGTCGAGGGTGGCCAGCAGTTGCCGCACGGCGGCCGTGGTCTCCGCCGTGGCCGCGCTGAACTGCGCCGAGGTGGCCAGGTCCGCGTCGGTGCACGGCTCCTGCGGCACCGGCCCGCCCAGGTACGCCCAGAACTCCCACCAGCCCGTCCAGGCGTCGGCGATGAACCGGTTGGCGCACTTCTCCGCCACGCTGCCGAAGGTGAACGAGCTGTTGTTCGACCCGAGGCCGATCAGCACCAGGTCGATGTCGTGGGTCTGCGCGACCGCGCGGAGCTGGTCGAGCTGCGAGGCGACCGAGCGGCCCTTGGCCCGGCTGACCGAGGCCCCGGCGATGTCGTACGGCTGGCCGCCCGAGCAGGCCAGGTTGAACCGGTCGGTGATGCCCGGCAGGTCGGCCTGGAACAGCGACGCGTTGGGCGAGCGGTGGCAGAAGTACGCGTTGCTGTTCGGCGCGTCCCAGCCGGGGAAGCCCTGGCTGACGCCGTTGACGTCCACGACGGGGGAGTACGACCCGGCCCCCTCGCCGCTGATGAAGCTGTCGCCGAGCGCCACGGCCGCGGTGGGGAGGCCGGCCGCCGCCGGGAAGGCCGGCGCGACGGCGGTCGACAGCGCCGCCGCCGCGACGGTCAGCGCCGCCGCGAGCGCGGTACGACGGAACACGGACATGCGCGTCCTCCATCCATCCATGGAAATATGAAAGTTTCTACGAGACGGTGATCACATCACGGGCGCGTGACGGGCGTCAACGACCCGTGGCCGGATCAGGGGGTCGCCGGCCGGGGCCGGCGGGCGGCGTACCGTCGGGGAACGGGATGAACCGCGGACCCGGCGGCGTTGACCCCCGGTGCCGGGGCGCTCACGGGCCCGCCGGCCCGGGCGCCCGCGCCGCAGGCGGCGCGGCCCGGGGTGCGGGGTGCCGGCGTCCTGTCCCACCTGCCCGTTAGGCTCGCTGCGGCGCGCCGCGCGAGGTGATCGAGCCGGTGAGCGGCACCACCACCGCCGAGACCTGGGAGTACGACCAGTTGACCGCACAGCCTGAGACGCTCTACGGGGCCGACGACCTGACGCACCTCGAGGGGCTGGACGCCGTCCGCAAGCGCCCCGGCATGTACATCGGCTCGACCGACAGCCGTGGCGTGGGTCACCTCGTCAACGAGATCCTCGACAACTCCACCGACGAGGGTGTCGCCGGTCACGCCACGCGCGTCGAGGTGATCCTGCACGCCGACGGCTCGGTGCAGGTCGACGACGACGGCCGGGGCATCCCCACCGACGTGCACGCCAAGTCCGGCATCTCCGGCGTCGAGCTGGTGCTCACCCGCCTGCACGCCGGCGGCAAGTTCGGCGGCTCCGGCTACAAGACCTCCGGCGGCCTGCACGGCGTCGGCGCGTCCGCCGTCAACGCCCTCTCCCGGCGCTTCGACGTCACCGTGCGCCGCGGCGGCAAGGTGCACGCCATGTCCTTCCGGCACGGCGTGCCCGGCGTCTTCGCCGGCCCCGGCCCCGACGCCGCCTTCACCCCCGGCCCCGGCCTCCAGGTCCTCGGCCCGATGAAGCGCGGCCAGCGCACCGGCACCTCGATCCGCTACTGGCACGACGCCCGCTACTTCGAGACCGGCGCGACGCTCGACGCCGAGGCCGTCCGGCTCAAGGTGCGCAACACCGCGTTCCTGGTCCCCGGCGTGAGCTACCTGCTGCGCGACGAGACCGGCGAGGAGCCGGTCGAGGAGACCTTCCACTTCCCCAACGGCCTCACCGACATGGTCGAGTTCCTCGCCCCGGCGGGCGACCGGCCGGTCACCGGCACGCTGCTGGTCGCCGGCGAGGGCACCTACCGGGAGAACGCCGCCGACGCCAACGGCGTCATGCAGTCCAACGTGCAGCGGCGGGCCGAGGTCGAGATCGCGTTCCGCTGGGGCACCGGCTACGACCGCACCGTCGAGTGCTTCACCAACACCATCCGCAACGCCCACGGCGGCACCCACCGCAAGGGCTTCGAGCGGGCCCTGGCCCGCACCCTCGCCGAGGCGGCCCGCTCCGCCCGGGGCCTGCTGCGCCCCAAGGAGGACGCGCCCACCCTGGACGACGTCCTGGAGGGCATGACGGCCGTGGTGCACGTGCGCATCCCCGAGCCGCAGTTCACCTCGCAGACCAAGGACGAGCTGTCCACCGCCGGCATCACGAAGGTGCTCCAGGGCCTCGTCGAGGCGCACGTCAAGGCGTGGCTGGAGGACCGGCGCACCAAGGCCGAGGCCCGCACGGTGCTCCAGAAGATCGTCGACGCGGCCCGGGTCCGGCTCACCCAGAAGCAGCAGAAGGACGCGGCCCGCCGCAAGACCGCCCTGGAGGGCGCGTCGATGCCGCCGAAACTGGTCGACTGCCGCGCGACCGGGGTGGACCGGAGCGAGCTGTTCATCGTCGAGGGCGACAGCGCGCTCGGGTGCTTCACCGGCGACACGATGGTCGCCCTGGCGTCCGGCCGGAGCCGCTCCTTCGCCGATCTTGCCGCCGACTGGGCCCAGGGCATCAGCCACTTCGGCTACACCACCAACAAGGCCGGCCGCGTCGTCGTCGCTCCGCTGGTGGAGCCCCGGCTCACGAAGCGCGACGCCCCGTTGGTGCGGGTCACGATCGACAACGGCGAGGCGGTGCGCTGCACCCCCGATCACCTGTTCCGCCTGCGCGACGGCTCCTACCGGCGCGCCGACGCGCTGGTGCCAGGCGACTCCCTGATGCCGCTCTACCGCAGCCTGTCCAGCAAGGCGGAGGGGCAGAAGCTCCAGGGGTACGAGCGGGTCTGGATGAACGACAAGGAGGAGTGGGTCTACACCCACTACCTGGCGGACGCGTGGAACCTGCGGCACGGCCGGGACAACGCGACCAATGGCAACGTCCGCCACCACATCGACAAGCGCAACAACGAGGCGGCCTCCCTGGTGAACCACCGTGTGGTGTCGGTCGAGCCGCTGGACGAGACGGCGGACGTCTACGACCTGACGGTCGACGGCTACCACAACTTCGCCCTCGAAGCCGGGGTGTTCGTCCACAACAGCGCCCGGGTCGCGCGTACCGCCGAATATCAGGCGCTTCTCCCGATCCGCGGCAAGATCCTCAACGTGCAGAAGGCCAACCTCCAGCAGGTGCTGGACAACGCCGAGTGCGCCGCGATCGTCCAGGTGCTCGGGGCCGGCTCGGGCCGCACCTTCGACCTGTCGTCCATGCGGTACGGCCGGGTGCTGATCATGGCCGACGCCGACGTGGACGGCGCGCACATCCGCACCCTGCTGATCACGTTGTTCGCCCGGTACATGCGACCGCTGATCGAGGCCGGCCGGCTCTACGCCGCGATGCCGCCCCTGCACAAGATCACCACCAAGGGGCGCAACCCGCAGACGACCTACACCTACACCCAGGCCGAGATGGAGGCGACGGTCCGCAAGCTGGAGAAGGCCGGCAGGCAGATCGTCACCCCGATCCCCCGGTTCAAGGGTCTCGGCGAGATGGACGCCGACGAGCTGTGGGAGACCACGATGAACCCGGCGACCCGGGCGGTGCGCCGGATCACCCTCGACGACGTCGACGCCGCCGAGCGCATCCTGGAGCTGCTGATGGGGGAGAAGGTCGAGCCGCGCCGCAACTGGCTGATCGAGTCCGCCGACCGGGTCGACCGGGACGCGATCGACGCATGACGACCACCCACCCCCGCCCCGCCCCGGCCCGCCGGGCCGACGACCGCCGCCCGACCGTGGCCCGCGCAGGAGAGAGCTGAACCATGGCACGCCGTAAGAACACCGGTCCCCGGGCGGACCTGGCCGCCTTCGACCAGGCCGGCGCGCGGGTCTTCGACAACCCGCTGGTCACCGAGGTCTCCGACTCCTACCTGGAGTACGCGTTCTCGGTCATCCACTCCCGGGCCCTGCCCGACGCCCGCGACGGCCTGAAGCCGGTGCACCGGCGCATCCTCTACTCGATGCACGAGGCGGGGCACCGGCCCGACCGGGCGCACGTGAAGTCGGCCCGGGTGGTCGGCGACGTGATGGGCCGCTACCACCCGCACGGCGACACCGCGATCTACGACGCGATGGTCCGGCTCGCCCAGGACTTCTCGCTCAACGTCCCACTCATCGACGGGCATGGAAACTTCGGGAGCCCGGACGACGGCCCGGCAGCGGCGCGCTATACGGAAGCGCGGATGTCGCACGAGGCGATGCTGCTGGTCGGCGAGCTGGGCGAGGACACCGTCGACGTCGAGCCCAACTACGACGGCTCGCTCACGCAGCCGACGGTGCTGCCGGCGGCGTTCCCCAACCTGCTGGTCAACGGCGCGTCCGGGATCGCGGTCGGGATGGCGACCAACATGATCCCGCACAACCTGGCCGAGGTCGTCTCCGCCGCCCGGTGGCTGATCAACCACCCGGACGCCGACCTGGACAAGCTGATGGAGTTCGTCCCCGGCCCCGACCTGCCGACCGGCGGCGTGCTGCTCGGCCTCGACGAGGTGCGCCGGGCGTACGAGACGGGGCGCGGCGTGGTGCGGATGCGCGGCCGGGTGGAGATCGGCCCGGTGGAGGGCAGCCGGGGCCGGCAGGCGATCACCGTGGTCGAGCTGCCCTACGGCGTGGGCGCGGAGAAGGTCATCGCCGCGATCACCAACGAGGTCAACAAGACGAAGCGGCTCACCGGCATCGCCGACGTCAAGGACCTCACCGACCGGGAGAACGGCACCCGCCTGGTCGTCGAGTGCAAGGTGGGGGTCAACCCGCAGGCGCTGCTGGCCGACCTCTACCGGCTGACCCCGCTGGAGCAGTCGTTCGGCGTCAACAACCTGGTCCTCGTCGACGGGCAGCCGCAGACGCTGGGGTTGAAGGCGCTGCTGGAGGTCTTCCTGCGGCACCGCTACGACGTGGTGACCCGGCGCAGCGCCTACCGGCGGCGCAAGCGGGAGGAGCGGCTGCACCTGGTCGACGGCCTGCTGATCGCCCTGCTCGACATCGACAAGGTGGTCCGGCTGATCCGGGGCAGCGACGACGCCCAGGCCGCGAAGGACGGCCTGATGCGCCAGTTCAAGCTGTCGGACATCCAGGCCAGCTACATCCTGGACACTCCGCTGCGGCGGTTGACGAAGTTCGACCGGATCGAGCTGGAGGCCGAGCAGGAGCAGTTGCGCAAGGAGATCGCGCAGCTCTCCACGATCCTCGACGACGAGAAGGTGCTGCGGAAGGTCGTCTCCGACGAGCTGGCCGCCGTGGTGAAGAAGTTCGGCACCGAGCGGCGCACGACGCTTGTCGACGGGGACCTGAAGGAGGTGCTGGCGGCGTCCGCGCCGGCGGGTCCGCTGGAGGTGGCCGACGACCCGTGCCAGGTGATCCTCTCGGCCACCGGGCTCGTCGCCCGCACCGCGGCCGAGTCGGAGGAGGCGTCCGAGGGGCGTCGGCGCAGCGGCCGGGTCAAGCACGACGCCGTACGCGCGCTCGTGCACTCCACGGCCCGGGGTCGGGTGCTGCTGGTGACCAGCGCCGGCCGGGCGTTCAAGATCGACGTGTTGCCGTTGCCGGTGTTGCCGGAGCAGGCCGGCACGGTGTCGCTGCGCGGCGGGATGTCCGCCGCCGAGCTGGTGCCGCTGGAGCCGGGGGAGTCGGTGGTGGGGTTGGCCCCGCTGGGCGCGACCGGGGAGGGCTCGCCGGGGCTGGCGCTGGGCACGCGGCAGGGCGTGGTGAAGGTGTGCGCCCCGGACTGGCCGGTGCGTTCCGACGAGTTCGAGGTGATCGGCCTGCGCGAGGGCGACGAGGTGGTCGGGGCGACCTGGCTGACCGACGGCGCGGAGGCGTTGGCGTTCGTCTCGTCCGAGGCGTCGCTGCTGCGTTTCCCGGCGTCGGCGGTGCGTCCGCAGGGGACGAAGGGCGGCGGCATGGCCGGCATCAACCTGCCGGCGGGGGCGCGGGTGGTCTTCTTCGGCGCGGTCCGGGAGGACGATCCGGCCCACGGCGAGCCGATGGTGGTGACGTCCACCGGGGCGACGGTGAAGGTGACGCCGTTCGGGGCGTACCCGGCGAAGGGGAGGGCGACCGGCGGGGTGCGGGCGCAGCGGTTCCTCAAGGGCGAGACGGATCTGGTGGTGGCGTGGGTCGGCCCCCGGCCGGTCGGCGCGACGGCGACCGGCGACCCGGTGGAGCTGCCCCCGGCGGACCCGCGCCGCGACGGCAGCGGCTTCGCCGTGATGCTGGGCCCCACGGTGGTCGGCCACCAGATCGAACGCGACTGACCCGCCGCGCCCCCGCCCGGTCAGCTCGACGGGGTGGGGGCGCGCAGGCGGGCGACGAGGCGCATGCCGTGGTAGGTGGCCAGGGCGGCGGCGGTGCCGAGGGCGATGCCGTTGAAGGAGAGCTCGCCGCTGGTGAGGGTGTAGTTGGCCGCGCCGACGATCAGGGCGACGGCGGCGGTCATCAGGTTGACCGGGTCGTGGAAGTCGACCCGGTTCTCGATCCAGATCCGCGCGCCGAGGACGGCGATGAGGCCGTACAGGGCGGTGGTCGCGCCGCCGAGCACCCCGGCCGGCACGGTGAGGATCAGCGCGCCGAACTTGGGGCTGAGCCCGAGCAGCACGGCGGCCAGCCCGGCCACCCAGTACGCGGCGGTGGAATAGACGCGGGTCGCCGCCATCACGCCGATGTTCTCCGCGTAGGTGGTGGTGCCGGAGCCGCCTCCTGCGCCGGCGAGCATGGTGGCCAGGCCGTCGCCGAGGAACGCCCGGCCCATGTCCCGGTCGAGGTTGCGGCCGGTCATCGCGGCGACGGCCTTGACGTGCCCGGCGTTCTCGGCGATCAGCACGAGGATCACGGGGATCACCAGCACCGTCGCGCGCAGGCTGAAGCTCGGCGCGTGGAACTCGGGCAGGCCGACCCACGCCGCCTCGCGCAGCCCGTCGACGGCCTTCGGGTCGAGGCCGCCGAGGGCGGCGGCGAACAGCCAGCCGGCGACGACGCCGAGCAGGATGGACAGCCGGGCCGCGAAGCCCCGGAACGCGACGGTGGCGAGCAGGATCGCGACCAGGGTGAACACGGCGATCAGCGGCTGGGCCTTGACGCCGGTGCCGCTGCCGCCGCCGTCCCAGGCGACGGGGGCGAGGTTGAGCCCGATCAGCGCCACGATGGCGCCGGTGACCACGGGTGGCATCAGCGCGTCGATCCAGCGCGCCCCGGCGAGTTGGACGACGAGGCCGACGGCGGCCAGGGCGGCGCCGGCCACGACGATGCCGCCGAGCGCGGGGCCGATGTCGCCGCCGGCCTTCGCGACCAGGACGGGGGCGATGAACGCGAACGACGACCCGAGGTACGAGGGCAGCCGGTTGCCGGTGATCAGCAGGAAGAGCAGGGTGCCGACGCCGGAGAAGAACAGGGTGGTGGCCGGCGGGAAGCCGGTGATCAGCGGCACGGTGAAGGTGGCGCCGAACATCGCCACGACGTGCTGCACGCCGATGCCGAGGGTGCGCGGCCAGGAGAGCCGTTCGCCGGGGTGCACGACGTCGCCGGGGGTGACGGAGCGGCCGTCGCCGTGCAGGGACCAGGGGGACCAGCGGGAGCGTGGCTCGGCGGGGGTCTGGGTCATCGCGGCGCCCTTTCGCGTCGACGGCGGTGTGGGGCGGGGACCCTGGAAGTCGTTTCTAGCAGAGGAGCCGTGGGCTGCGCTCAGGCGACCCCGGCGGGGCGGAACTGGACGCTGACCCGGGGGCCGACGGGGCGGGCGGTCTTCGGGACCGCGTGCTCCCAGGTGCGCTGGCAGGAGCCGCCCATCACCACCAGGTCGCCGTGGCCGAGGGGGAAGCGCAGGCCGGGGCCGCCGCCGCGGGGGCGCAGCAGCAGCGGGCGGGGCGCGCCGAACGAGACGATGGCGACCATGGTGTCGGTGTGCGCCGAGCGGCCGAGGGTGTCGCCGTGCCAGGCGACGCTGTCGCGCCCGTCGCGGTAGAGGCACATGCCGGCGGTGACGAACGGCTCGCCCAGCTCGGGGGCGTAGTGGGCGGTCAGCGCCGCCCGCGCCCGGGTGAGCACCGGGTGGGGCAGCTCGCGGTGGCCGGAATACCAGCAGAGCAGCCGGGGGACGTCGACCCGCGCGTCGTACATCGTGCGGCGCTCGGCCCGCCAGGGCACGTCGGCGAGCAGCACGTCGAGGACGGCGTCGGAGCCGCGCACCCAGCCGGGCAGGTGGTCGACCCAGGCGCCCCGGCTCAGCGGGTGCCGGCGCAGCCCGGCGAGCGGGCCCGGCGACGGCCCGTCGGCGGCGAGGTCGAGCATCGACGGCTGGTAGGCGGCACCGGACATGCCCCGCAGCCTACCTGGTCTTTCGTACACGCGTGCGAGCGCGGTCCGGCCCTGTCACCCGCCGGTCACCTGCCGCACACGTGGACGTCGCCGCCCGTCGCCGGGCCGGGCCTAGCGTGACCGGGTGCAGAGCCAGTCCGCCACCGTCGTCGCGCCGGCCGGTCCGCCGCAGCCGCCGCCGGGCCGCCCGGCCTGGCCCGCCCGCCGGCTGGTCGGCTGGCTCGTCGCCGCGTGGGTCGGGCCCCTGCTGGCGTACGCGGCGGGGCTGGCCGGGCTGCTGCCGCTGGTGCTGCTCGGGTTGACGGCCGGGCTGCTGCGCGGCGGCCGGACCCTGCTGGACCGGCTGGTGCTGGCCGGCGCGCTGCTGGCCGGCGCGACGTGCGCCGCCGGGCTGCTCTTCTCGGCCTGGCCGTGGGGGCTGCACCCGGTGCCGGTGGCGGGGACCGCGTCCACGGTCCTGCTCGGGATCGCGGCGGCCACCGGCCGCCGGCCGGGGCTGCCCCGTCCGGTCGCCGCCGACGCGCTGCCGGTGGGCGCGGCGCTGCTGGCCGCCGGCGCGTTGGCCTGGCCGTACCTGCGCGCGGGTGACCTCGCCGGCCGCCTCGCGTACGCGATGACCGGCGAGGACAACAGCCGGCACCTGGCCACGGTGGAGGGCATCCGGGCGGTCGGCGGGTATCTGTTCACCGACCCGCAGGCGGCGGCGCGGATCGCCCCGGAGCCGATGGTCTGGTATCCGCAGGGCTTCCACCTCACCGCCGCGCTGCTGGACACGTTCCTGCGCTCCTCGACGGCCCCCGCCGGCCCGGCCGACGCCCTCGACCACTACCTCGGCTGGTCGGTCGGGGCGTGGGGGCTGCTGGTGCTCGCCGTGACGTGGGCGGCGCAGCGGCTCGCCGGCCCGTGGCTCGACCTGCCCCGCGCCCTCGCGCTGACCGGCGCGGTCACGGCCGCCTGCCTCGGCTCCGAGCTGGCCCGCTTCGTCGTCTACGGCTATCCCGGCGAGAGCCTCGGGCTGGCGGCGACGGTGCTGCTGGTGGCGGTGACCTGCCGGCCGGTGGCCCGCACCGGCACCCAGGTGGCCGTGGTCGGGGCGCTGTGCGTGACGGTCGGCTTCGCGTACCTGATGTTCCTGCCGGTGGTCGCGGCGCTGGTGGCGGCGTGGCTGGTCCGGGACCGGCGGCGGCTGCGTCGCCGGCCGCGGCTGCTGGCGGTGGTGATGTCGGTGGCGGCGGTGCTGACGCCGCTGCCGGCCGTCGCCGGCCTGCTGCGCACCGACCAGGTCGACAACGTGGCCACCGGCGGCGGCGTGTTCCCCCGCTACGACGCGTTCCTGGCCCTCGTGGGCCTGGTCGGCGCGGGTCTGGTCGCGGGCCGGCGGCTGCCGGTGTGGCGGCGCTACGCGGGCGCGCTCGCCGCGGCGGGCGTGTTCGCGGCCGGGTTCCTGCTCTACTTCCGGGCGCTGGGCACCGACCCGCGCTACTACTACGGCAAGACGCTGCACCTGCTGCTGGCGGTGCTGCTCGTCGGCGCGGGCGCGCTGGCCCTGCTGCTGCCACCACCGGGGCGGACCGTGCCCGGCACGCGGGCCGGCGGCGGGACGGGCCGGCGGGCCGCAGGGCAGCGGGCCGGCGCGCGGTGGGCGGTGGCGGTCGCGGTGGTGGCGGCCTGCGCCGGGGCGGCCGGGCTGCCGCGCGGCACCGGGCTCTTCGCCCAGCCGTTCGGCGACCGGGTCACCACCTGGGCGGCGGCCTGGTGGTCGGGGTCGCTGGCCCGCCCGGGCCCGGCGGCGCTGACGGTCCGCGCGCTGGCCCGGCCGCCGGCCGCGCCGGGCACCGTGACGGTGGTGGTGAGCGACCGCCGCCGCGAGGGCTACCTGGTCACCCTGTTCGTCTCCACCCTCCAGGGCACCGCCGGCGCGTCGGGGCCGGCGGTGTACCGGCTGCCGCTGGCCGAGCCGGCCCGCAGCGCCGCCGTGGTGGCGGCGGTCCCGGGGCCGATCCGGTTCCTGGCCGTCGACGCGGCGGCGGCCAGGATCGTCGAGGACCTGCTCGCCGCCCGGCCCGAGCTGCGCGAACGGGTCAGCGTGGAGCGGCTGCCCTGAGCCGGAGCGGCTGCCCGGCGGGCGGCGGCGCGGGGCGTTCCGTGGGCGGCTAGCTGCGGCTGGGCGCGCCGACGAGGGCGAGCACCGCGTCGGCGACCCGGGCCCGGCCGCGCCCGTCGACCGTGGCCCAGGCTCGGGCGGCCAGAGCGGCCCGGCGCTCGGGGGAGTCGAGCAGGGCGCGCAGCGTCCGCGCGGCCCCGGCGCGGGCCGTCCGGCCGGGCAGCCCGGCGGCGGCCAGCGCGGGCAGCTCGCCGAGGCCGGCCACGAGCCCCGCGTCCACCACCCGGCCGTACGACTCGCGCTGGTTGTCCACCACGCACACCAGCGCGGCCGGCGCGCCGAGGCAGCACAACTCCCAGGTGGACGTGCCGGCGGCGCTGACCACCAGGTCGGCGGCGGTGACCAGGGCGGGCAGGTCGTCGGTGGGCGGCACGGGCCGCACCGCCTGCCCCCGGCCCGGGGTCAGGGCCGCCAGCTCCGCCTCGACGTCGGCGCGGCCGACGACCACGGTCAGGTCCATCGGGTGCCCGGTGGCCAGCAGGACCCGGGCCAGCACCGGGGCCGCCCCGAACGCGTCGGTGCCGCCGAAGAAGGCCAGCACCCGGGGCCGGGCCACGGGCGTCGCGGGGCGGGGCGTCGCCGGCCGCGCGGCCACCACCGCGTCGCGCAGCAGCGGGTACGCCGTCCCGGCGAGCAGCCGGCCGGGCAGCGGCCCGTGCGCCGCGCCCAGGTTCTGGTCCAGGTAGACGTCGGCGTCCTGCCCCCGGGTGTCGCCGTCGACCACGGCGAGGGTCACCACCCCCGCCGCGCGCAGCGCCCCCGCCCCGGCCGGGTCCAGCTCGTACGAGTCGAGCACCACCACGTCGAGGCCGTGCCGGCGGGCCGCCGCCACGAGGTCGGCGGGGCGCTGCAGCCCGGGGTGCAGCGGGATGCCCCGGGCGGCGAGCTGCCGGCCCGCCCAGCCGACGCCCTCGACGGTGCCGAAGAACTCGACGCGGTGACCCCGGGCGAGGAACTCCTCGGCCAGGGCGAGGCAGCGCACCAGGTGCCCCACCCCCCGGGTGGGCCCGGCGTCGCAGCGGACCCCGACGCGCACGGTGCTCAGGACTCCTCCAGCCGCTTCTGCCGCACGGCGGCGTTCAGGGCGCGCAGGGCCGGCTGGCCCGCCAGCCAGTCGGCGAGCTTCGCCAGCGGGACGCTGACGTCGCCGAAGTGGTCGGTCACCGCCCGCACCAGCGCCCAGTCCTGCTCGGTGTCGAGGGTGAGCCGCAGGGCCGACCGGTCGGGGGTGAGCGTCACCCCGAGCACCCGGAACAGCTCCGGATGGGTGTACGCGTACGAGGTCACGTGCACCCGGTGGTGGTCGGTGGCGATGCGGTGCAGCGTCCGCAGCGTGTCCGCCCGGATGATCTCCACGTCCAGCCCGCGCGGCAGCGTCCGCGCGATCGACGTGCTCGCGTAGTCCAGCCCCGGCACGGCCCGGTACATGTCGGCGACCAGCCGGACGATCTCCGGGTCGAGCAGCGGGCAGTCGGCGGTGAACCGCATGACCGCGTCGCCGGGGTGCGCGTCGAGCGCGCCCACGAACCGGTCGAGCACGTCGTCGACGGGGCCCCGGTGGCAGGCCACGCCGAGCCGGGCGCACTCGGCGGCCACCGCGTCGTCGGCGGCCTCGGTGCTGGTCGCGACCACCAGGTCGGCGAGCACCCCGCCGTCGGCGGCGGCCCGGACCACCCGGCCGAGCACCGAGCGCCCGGCCAACGGTCGCAGCACCTTGCCGGGCAGCCGGGACGAGCCCATCCGGGCCTGCACGATCCCCACGATCCGGGTCACTGCTGTTCCTCCTCGGCGCGGCGGGGCGCGAGGGCGTCCTTGGCCCGCCGTTTCGCCGCGCGGGCGCCCCGCTTGGCCAGCCGGGCGGGGGTGATCGCCAGCCGGCCGACCCGGTAGCTGATCGAGCCGCTGAGCAGGTTGATGGTCGCCTCGGCCCGGCGCAGCGCCCGTTCCCGGGAGGTGAGCAGCTCCTCCGTCCAGCGCAGCAGGGCCGTCACCCGGGTCAGCTCGGCGCGCTGCCGCAGCCACGCCTCGCGCAGCTGCTGGTGGCTGTCCAGGCCGACCGGGGGCGCGGTGGGCTCCACGGCGCGCAGTTCGTCGGCGAGGGCGACGCGGTCGGCGTTGTCCAACCCGCGCAGCGCCGCGGTGACCGCCACCTCCGCGTCGACGGCGGCCGTCACCGTCGCCCGGTCCAGGTCGCGCCCGGCGGTGCCGGCCAGCACCACGGTCAGCCCGGCCACGTCGAGGGTGGACGACCAGGGGTGGGCGTACCCGCCGGTGGCCAGGGCGGCGGCGAACCGCCACAGGCCCCGGGCCAGCGTCACGTCCAGCGGCCACGGGTCGCTGGCCCGCCAGCTCGGGTCGAGCACCGCGAACGCCGGGGGAGCACCGGTGGCGTCCCGGGCCGTGCAGGCCCCGCCGCCGGCGAGCACCACGTTGTCGAGGCTGGCCAGGGCCGTCGCGCCGGTGAGCCGCCCGGCGTCGTCGGCGTGCGCGTCGAGCCAGGCCGCGTACCCGCGCAGCAGCCGGCGCAGGGCGGCCAGGTCGCGGCGCAGGCAGGCGTCGAGCAGCACGGTGCGCAGCAGCCGCCCCTCGGGCACCGCGCCGGTGAGCACGGCCGGGTCCCGCCAGGCCGCCGCGCGGGTGGCGAACGGCGCGTCGGCGGCCGCCGCGACCGGGCCGGGCACCCGCCACCGCCAGCCGTCCGCCGCCGCCGTCACCTCCACCACGCCGATCCCGGGCGGCCCGGTCTGCACCCACAGCACCGGCAGCCCGCCGGGGCCGGCCGGCGCGGTCCGGGCCGCACCCGGGGCGGTGCCGGCCGGGTCCGGCGGGTCGCCCGCCGCGGGGGCGGCCGAGGCGGAAACGGCCGGGGCCGGGCGGTGGGCCAGCAGCAGCCAGCCCGGGGCGAGCGCGGCGCCCAGCCCGGCGTGCAGCGCGTCGACCGCGAGCCGGGCCGGGTCCTGGAGCACGGGACGGTCGGCGCGGCCCGGCGCGCACGCGCCGTGCAGCACCGCGTCCAGCAGCCCGCTGCCGGGGTGCGCGGCCAGCGCGTCGGCGTCGACGAGCGCGGTCGGCGCGCCCGGTTCGGGGTACGCGGCGAAGCAGCCGCCGGGGCGCAGCCCCGCCCCGGCCAGCCGCTCCCGCGCCTGCTCCAGGTTGGCGGGGCGGCCGGCGTCCAGCGCCCCGCCGATCGCCCAGTCGGCGTCGTCGCGGCCGGCGTACCAGGGCGCGGTGTCGACCATCCGGGTCAGCCCCACCGGGTTGTCCAGCCACAGCAGCAGGGTCCCGCCCGGGGCGAGCACGGCGGCGAGCCGGCGCAGCAGCCCGTCCCAGCCGACCGGGGTCCCCTCCACCGACTCCACCGCGTCCAGGCCGGCGGCGGCGATCACCACGTCGAACGTCTCGTCGGCCGGCAGCCCGCCGGGGCCGCCGACGACCACCCGCACGGGCCGGTCCTCGGCCAGCGCCGACCCGTCCGGCCAGCTGCGCAGCAGGCAGGTCACGTCGGCGTGGGCCAGCCGGTCGACCAGCCCGGGGTCGTGCGGCCCGGCCAGCAGCACCCGCGCGCCGGCCGGGACGACCCGGGCGGCCAGCGCGGCGAGGGGCCCGCCGCCGGGCAGCCGCCGGCCGGTCAGGTCCGACCAGGCCAGCATCTCCCCGCCGGGCAGGGCGATGCGGGTCGAGGTGTCAGTGGTCAACGTGTTCCTCCTGGAGGGTCGCCCAACCCAGCAGCTCCCGCAGCTCGGCCGGCGTGCAACGGTGGTCGGTGCCCAGTTCGGCGCGGGCGGTCTCGACCGCCGTCGGCAGGTGCACCGACTCGCCGTGCAGGTCCGGCCACTGCCGGCGGATGCGGGCGGTGCCGCCGAACGTCGGGTCCTCGTCGGCCAGGATCATCGGGTCGCCGTAGACGGCGGGCTCGCAACCGGCCGCGATGCCGTAGAAGATGGCGCTGGTCAGCCGGTTGGACGCCACCCGGCGGTGCCGGCGCAGCTCGGTGAGCTGCTTGTCGAGGAAGAGCGGGTCGGTGTCCTTCCACCAGTGCCCCCGGTAGCCGTGGCAGATCACCCGGAACCCGGCCTGCTCGTAGAGGCGGCGGACCCGGCGCATGCCGTACTCGTGCCAGTAGAGGCACACGGTGACCGGGCCCGGCTCGGTGGCGCGGATGCGGGCGATCAGCTCCCGGTGGTCGCCGCGCACGTGCTGGCCCTCCCAGCCGTGGAACGGATACCAGATGGTGCCCTCCCGCTGCGCCTGGGGCGGGTCGTCGGCGCGCAACGCCAGCAGGTACGCGAACGGCGCGCCGGTCACCACGACGTTGCGCCGCCCCACCGACCAGGCCCGCCGCCGGGTCTGCTCCGACCACAGCAGGCTCGGCGTGCCGTCGACGTACGGGTGGCCGGGGGCGAGGCCGTCGCCGATGTTCCAGCCGTGCTGGACGTACCCGTTGATCCGGGGCGGGTGCCCGTCGCCCAGGCCGCAGTAGCGGGCCAGCACGTGCGCGTGGCCGTAGAAGTGGTTCGCGTGGTGCATCCCGGTCCCCTCAGGCGGCGGCGCGCGCCGGGGCGGCGTGCAGGGCGGCGGCCAGGGCGTCGACGACGCGGTCCTGGTCGGCGTCGGTGAGGTCGGGAAACAGCGGCAGGGAGAGCTGCTCGGCGTAGAACCCCTCGGCCACCGGGCAGGAGCCGCGCCGGTAGCCCAGCTCCGCGAACGCCGGATGCCAGTGCACGGGGACGTAGTTGACCTGCACGCCGATCCCGGCGGCCCGCATCGCGTCGTAGACGGCGCGGCGGCGGCCCTCGTGCACCCGGATCGGGTACAGGTGCCAGGCCGGCTCGGCCCAGGACCGCCGGCCGGGCACCGAGACGCCGGGCAGGTCGGCCAGGGCCGCGTCGTAGCGGGCGACCAGCTCGGCGCGGCGGTCCAGGAACCGGGGCAGCCGGCGCAGCTGGCTGCGGCCCAGCGCGCAGAGCACGTCCGGCAGCCGGTAGTTGAGCCCGAACTCGTGGATCTCCTGGTGCCAGCCGCCCTCGTCCGGCCAGCGCTGCGCGGCGCGGTCGCGCACGAGTCCGTGGTTGCGGAACCTGCGGGCCCGCTCCAGCAGGGCCGGGCTGACGGCGGCGACCGCGCCGCCCTCGGCGGTGGTGAGGTTCTTCGTCGGGAAGAACGAGAACGTGGTCAGGTCGGCGAGTGACCCGACCGGCCGGCCGTGGTAGGCCGCGCCGATCGAGTGGGCGGCGTCGGCGAGCAGCAGCGGGTCGCCGCCGCCGAGCACCGCGCGCAGCGCGTCGTAGTCGGCGGGGTGGCCGGCGTAGTCGACCGCCGCCACCACCTTCGTCCGGCCGGTCAGCGCCGCGCCGACCGCCGCCGGGTCCAGGGTGTACGTCTCCGGCTCGACGTCGGCGAAGACGACCCGCGCGCCGAGCGCGACGGCGGTGCTGGCGGTGGCCGCGAACGTCATCGGCGGCACGACCACCTCGTCGCCGGGGCCGACGCCGGCCGCCGCGTACGCCACGTGCAGGGCGGCCGTGCCGTTGGACACGGCCGCGCAGCCGACCCCGCCGGTCCAGCCGGCCAGGTCCGCCTCGAACGCGTCGACCTGCGGGCCGGTGGTGAGCCAGTCGCTGCGCAGCACGGCGACCACGGCGGCGACGTCGTCGTCGGTGACGGACTGCCGCCCGTACGGGAGCATCGCCATCACGCGGCGATGCCGAGCATGTCGCGCAACTGCTCCACGCCGAGCCACTCGTCGTTGCTGTCCGACTGGTAGGCGAAGCCGTCCGGCACCGGCTCGCAGTGCGCGGGCGGCTGGTAGCCCCAGGTGGCGATGGTCGGCTGGACGATGAACCGGTCCGGGGTGCGCAGGGTCCGCCGGCTGTCGTCCGGGGCGATCATCTCCTCGTGCAGCTTCTCGCCGGGCCGGATGCCGATCTCGTGGGTGGTGGCGTCCGGGGCGACGGCCTCCACCAGGTCGAGGATGCGCATGCTCGGGATGCGCGGCACGAACAGCTCCCCGCCCTGCATCTGGTCGAACGAGTCCACGACGAACTGCACGGCCTGGTCCAGGGTGATCCAGAACCGGGTCATCCGCTTGTCGGTGACGGGCAGGCTCCTGCCCTCGGCGGCGAGCCGGCGGAACAGCGGCACCACCGAGCCCCGGCTGCCCACCACGTTGCCGTAGCGCACCACGGCGAACCGGGTCGGGTGGTGGGCGGCGTAGTGGTTGGCCGAGACGAACAGCTTGTCGCCGACGAGCTTCGTCGCCCCGTACAGGTTGATCGGGCTGGACGCCTTGTCGGTGGAGAGCGCGATGACCTTCTTCACCCCGGCCTCGATGGCCGCGTCGACGACGTGCTGCGAGCCGGTGATGTTGGTGGCGATGAACTCCGACGGGTTGTACTCGGCGGTGTCCACCTGCTTGAGCGCGGCGGCGTGCACGACGTGGTCGACGCCGTGCATGGCCCGGGTGAGGCGGTGCCGGTCCCGGATGTCGCCGATGAACCAGCGCAGCCGGGGGTCGTCGCCGAGCTGCTGGCGCAGCTCGTACTGCTTGAGCTCGTCGCGGGAGAACACCACCACCCGGGCCGGGTCGGCCTCGGCCAGGACGTGCCGCAGGAAGGTGCGGCCGAAGGACCCGGTGCCCCCGGTGATCAGAATGGAGGACCCATTCAACTCGCTCAACTGGTGCTCCCAAGGTCGGTTGATCTTCCGGCCGGGGACGGTGCCGGCCGGCGGACGGTTCGTGACGCTAAGCCGGCAGAGTTAACGGCCCCACCCCGGACGGTGAACGGGCGCGACGCGGGCGGTGAATGCGTCATGCCCGTCCCGCGTCGACAGCGGGCCGCCAGGTGAACGGGACATGTCCGCCGGTCAGACCAGGTCCCAGCCCAGCGCGGTGCCCCGGGGCACGTCGCGGCGGAAGGTGCGGCCCAGCACCCGGTCCAGGTCGGCCGGGGGCAGGCCGCCGGCCGGGCGGATCGAACGCACGTTGTCCCGGGTCACCGGCTCGCCCGCGCGCACGTCGGCCACCACGTACAGCGACCGGCGGAACCGCAGCCCCTCCCGCTCGGTGGGGGTCGGGCCGATCGTGGTGACGCCCAGCGCCGCCCAGGCCCGCTCGGACTCGACGCGCAGGTCGGCCAGCTCCGTCGGCTCCAGCGAGAAGTCCGAGTCCACCCCGCCGTCGGCGCGGCGCAGCGTCACGTGCTTCTCGATCAGGCAGGCGCCCAGCGCCACCGCCGCCACCGGCACCCCGATGCCGGGCGTGTGGTCGGAGATCCCGACCGGCACGCCGAACGTGTCGGCCAGCACCGGCAGCCGGCGCAGGTTGCTGTCCTGCGGCGGGGCCGGGTACGACGCGGTGCACGCCAGCAGCACGATGCCGCCCGCCCCGCCCTCGCGGGCGGCGGTCACCGCGGCGTCGATCTCGCCGACCGTGGCCATGCCGGTGGAGATCACCATCGGCTTGCCGGTGGCGGCCACCAGCCGGATCAGCGGCAGGTCCACCAGCTCCGACGAGGCGATCTTGTACGCCGGGGCGTCCAGCTCCTCCAGCAGCTCCACCGCGGTGGCGTCGAACGGCGACGAGAAGACCGTCAGGCCGTGCCGACGGGCCCGCTCGAAGATCGGCCCGTGCCACTCGTACGGCGTGTGCGCCCGCTCGAAGAGCTGGTAGAGCCGCTCGCCGCCCCACAGCTCGTGGCCGCCGGAGATGCGGAACTCCGGCGCGTCCACGTCGATGGTCAGCGTGTCCGGGGTGTACGTCTGGAGCTTGAGCGCGTGCGCGCCGCTGGCCGCCACCGCGTCCACGATGGCCAGCGCCCGGTCGAGGCTGCCGTTGTGGTTGCCGGACATCTCGGCCACCACGAAGGGCCGCTCGCCGGTGCCCACCGCGTGCGGGCCGATCTTGACTGTCGTCATGTTCCCCTGCTCAGTTGCGTCCACACCACCTGGTGCGGCGTGCCGTCGACGTCCCGCTCGTAGCGCCGGACGATCGTGAACCCGAAGCGCCGGTGCAGCGCCAGCACCGGCCGGTTGGTGGCCAGCGTCTCCCCGCCGAGGGTGCGCGCGCCGAGGGTGTCGAACGCGTACGCGATCGCCGCCTCCTCCAGCGACAGCCAGGCCGGCAGGAGCGCCCGCCGGGCGTCCAGCCCCTCGACGTCGAGATAGAAGCCCCAGGTCAGCGCCCGGTCGGGGCTGGTCACGCCGGAGAAGGTCACCACGCCGCAGGGCTGCCCGAGGTGCTCGTGCACCAGCACCCGCCGGTCCGGGTCGACGCGTACGCCCGCCCACCAGGCGGCGTGCTCGGCCGCGCCGATCTCGTGCCGGGTGAGGCTGACCTCGCGGACCTGCGGGTGGTTGCGCCAGCGCAGGATCGTCGCCAGGTCGGCCTCGCGGGCCGGCCGCAGCCCGCCGCCGGCCCCTGTGGTGGCGCTTCCGGCGCTGTCGGCGGCGGTGCCGGCGCGGCTGGGGCTGGAGGCGCTGGTGGCGGTGCCGCCCGGTCCCGGCCCGGTCATCCCCGGCCCGCCAGGGCGCTGCCCCGGTCCGCCTCGGACGGCGCGGCGGCGTCGGCGGCCAGCGGCCCGCTCCCGCCGGACGCCGCGTCGGGGGCCACCGCCCCGGCGGGCGACGCCGGCCGCAGCGACCCGGCCAGCCGGTGCGCCCGCCGCAACGTCTTGTACGCGAGGTAGCTGTCCCGGGCGACCAGGCGGTGCTTCAGCCCGGCCACCCCGCCCGGCCGGGCGTACCCGCCCGAGGGCAGGTAGCGGCGGTAGTGCTCGGCGACCCGGCGGAAGAACCCCCGCCGCAGCCTCGGGTGCACCCGGCCGTCGTTGCCCACCACCACCAGGTAGTGGTTGATCATCAGACCGAACAGGTCGGTGCGGATCCACTCCTCGGTGACGTGCCGCGCCACCCACTGCTGGAGGCGCTCGTACTGGACGAACGCGTCGAAGTGCCGGCCGCTGCGGGTCGAGGTGATCGCCCCCAGCCGGCCCTGCCGGTAGTGGTAGCAGACGTGGTCCAGCACCCCGATCCGGTCCGCGGCGATGAGCAGCGGGTGGCTGAACGGGATGTCCTCGTACCAGCCGGGGTGGAAGCGCAGCTCCAACTCGTCGAGGAACGCCCGGCGGACCACCTTGTTCCAGGCGGTGTGCTGCACCCGCAGCAGTTCGGGCCGGTCGGCCAGCCGGACGCACCCGTCGACCCCGCGCAGCAGGTGGCTGCTCGCGTCGACCTCCAGCCGGCCGCCCTCGTGCACCCGCAGGTGGTCCACCAGCAGCACGTCCGGCTCGTCGCGGCGCAGCCGCGCCAGCACCGCCGGCAGGGCGCCCGGGGGCAGCCAGTCGTCGCTGTCGACGAACCACACGTACCGGCCCGTCGCCTCCGCCAGCCCCGCGTTGCGGGCCAGCCCCAGCCCCACGTTGCGGGTCAGGGACACCACCCGCACCTGGGGCCGCCCCGCCGCGTACGACCGCAGCATCTCCCCGCACCGGTCCGGGGAGGCGTCGTCGACGGCGACCAGCTCGACCTCGGCGGCCTCGGCGGCGGACAGGCCGCCGAGGATCGACTCCAGGCACTGGTACAGGTATGCCTCGACCCCGTGCACCGGGACGACGATGCTCAGCAGTGGGCTCCGCGTCGGCTCATTGACCACGCCCGACACCCTCGACCGCCCGGATGGACGGCCCCGGAACCTGACGTATCCGCCGGGGGTGGGCTCGCTGAACAGACCCCCTACGGAGGGTTAACGCTTGAGCATCCGCTTCATCCGGCCGCCGGCTGCCCGCACCCGGGCCCGCAGCCGGTGCGACTCGAACCCCGCGACGGTCTCCTTCAACTCCTGGTTGCGGTCGTGCAGCCACTGGATGCGGGCGATCAGCTCCGCCGGGTCGGTGGCCGACTGCGCGCGTACCGCCGGGGGGAAGGTCGTCTCGGCGACCTGCCGGTCGAACCGGGCGGCGCTGTCGCCGTCGGCGAAGGAGACCCCGAGGTCGTGCTTGGCCAGGAACGCCGTCATCGTCGCGTACCGGGCCTTGTGCCCGTTGTTGAGCGCGCTGTAGTCGGCCTCGTCGTAGAGCTCTATGGCGTCCACGTCCGGCGGGACGTCCTTCATCAGCCGGTGCGGGATGTCGAAGTACCGGGCCAGCTCCAGCGTCCGCGAGTCGTGCGCGAAGAGATAGCCCGGCGTGCCCGCCACCAGCGCCGTGATGGTGCCGTGGATGCGGGTGCCGAAGTTGAAGTCGAACCGCGACAGGTAGTCCATCCACGTCCACGGGTCGACGAACATCCGCACCTTGTCCTCGGTGAACAGCGGGTGGGAGGTGTGGATCGGGATGGCCGCCTTCTTGCCCCGGTCCTCCGGCGCGTCGCCGAAGAGCAGGGTGCCGAGCGTCTTCAGGTCCTGCGGCAGGTAGCGCAGGTTCGGGTACCGCCGGTGGTGCGAGGCGATGACCTTCGCCATCGACTTGACGTACGGGGAGACGGTCAGCGCCACCCGGTCCTCGACGGTGAGCGTGGTCTTGCGCTTGTCGACCCGCAGGCTGTCGCCGTGCAGGAACATCGACGGGCAGCCGATCACGTCGACGGCGGAGAAGCCGAGGGTCCGCAGGTACCCCTCGGTGATCTCGCCCCGCACCCCGATGCTGTGCGACCGGTCCAGCACCGCCGAGACGAACCCCTTCACCGCGTCGTCGATCGGCCGCAGGTACTCCCGGTCGGCGTCGACGTTGGTCTGCGCGCCGACCCCGAACACCACCACCGGGATCTTCAGCCGCTCGATCAGCTGGGTCATGGCGACCAGGCGGTGTGCGTAGCTGCGCCGGAACGCGTTGGCCAGCGGCACCACGAACACGTCGAACCGCTCGTTGATCTCGTCGGCCTCGCGCGGGTTGACCCGGAACTCCGACGAGGTGACCTCCGCCGTCGACGTCCGCAACAGCTTGTGCGCCGCGTGGCTGAACACGAGGTTGCCGGCGTTCTCGCCGATCCAGTTGCGCTCGAACGTCTCCTCCGGGGAGTAGACGTCGAACGGCCCCTTCTTGGCCCGCAGCAGGATCCGCTGGTGCATCCGTGTTGTCCCCTCGTCGTGGCCGAGACCGCGATATTAGGCCATCGCGCCCGGGCCGCCGCCAGGCGCGTCACGGGACGCCCGACGGCGGGCGGCGCGCCCTGCCGCACCGGGTAGGGTGCCGGCGGGGCGGCACCGCGCGGCCCGCCGTCACCCGGGCGGCGGCCTCGGCCCGGGCGTCCGCGAGGAGGAGAGCGGTGCTGGTGACCCCCGCCGACGGTCGGGCCGTCGGCCTCCCCGGCGCCCCGACCGTCGTACGCGCCGACGCGCCGGCCCGCCCGGCCAGCCGGCTGCCCTCGTTGACCGGGCTGCGCTGGGTGGCCGCCCTGCTCGTCTTCGGCTACCACGTCGGCACCATGCGGATCGTCGGCCAGCCCGAGGCCAAGGCCGTCGTCGACTGGCTGTTCACGCTGGGCCTGTCCGGCGTCGAGTTCTTCTTCATCCTCAGCGGCTTCGTGCTGGTCTGGTCGGCCCGCGACGGGGACCGCCGTCGCGACTTCCTGCGCCGCCGGCTCGCCAAGATCTACCCGAACCACCTGCTGATGTGGGCGGTGGTGCTGGCGACCGGGGTGTGGGTCTTCGCCGACCCGGTCAACGTCCGCGCCGCGCTGGAGAACCTGTTCCTGGTCCAGGCGTGGGACCCGACGCCCGGCTACTTCTACAGCGTCAACTCGGTGAGCTGGTCGCTCTCCTGCGAGCTGTTCTTCTACGTCTGCCTGCCGTTCGCGCTGCCCCTGGTGCGCCGGGCGCCCGTCGGGGCGCTGTGGGCGGTGGTGGCGGCCGTGCCGCTGCTGATCGTGGCGCTCTGGCCGGGGCAGCGCCTGGTGCCGCAGGAGAGCACCTGGTGGTTCACCCAGATCTTCCCGGTCGTGCGGTCGCTGGAGTTCTGGATGGGGGTGGCCGCCGCCGAGCTGCTGCGCAGGGGGCGCTGGCGTGGGCCCGGGCTCACCGCCGCCAGCGCCATCTTCGTCGTCACCTGGGTGGTCGCCGCCCAGTGGATCCGCGCCGAGCTGTGGGCGGCGCTGCTCGCGGCGGCGTACCTGCTGGTCATCGTGGCCGCCGCCGACGCGGACGTGCGCGGCGCGCGGACGCCGTGGCGGTCCCGGCCGATGGTCTGGCTCGGCGAGGTCTCCTTCGCCTTCTATCTGGTGCACGTCTTCGTCATGATCACCGTCCTGCGGCTTGCCGACCGGCTCGGCACGGGCCTGCCGGGCTGGTGGGGCCCCCTGGCGGCGGTCGGCTTCCTGCTGGTCAACCTCGGTCTGGCCGCGCTGTTGCACCGCTGGGTCGAGATGCCGCTGACCCGCCGGCTCGGGCCCCCGCGCCGCCCCCGCCCGCCGGCCGCCGCCCACCCGCCGGTGGTGCGCCGCGCCGCGCCGAGCAGCTGACCCGCCCGCCGGCGGCGCGTCGCGCGACCGGTGGCGGTAGCGTGGACGGGTGCTTCCCGTCGCGCTGACCTGTCCCCTGTGGTGGGTCGCGCGCTGGACGGCGCGGATGCTGGCGACGCTCGCCGTCGTGGTCGCGTTCTCCCTCGGCGCCGCGGCGCTGCCGGCGGGCGCGGTGGTTCCCGGCGGCGTCGACCCCGGCCCGGCCGGCGCGGTCGCCGCCGCTTCCGCCGCCGCCGATCTTGCCGCTTCCGCCGCCGTGGTGGCGGCACCCGGATCCGCAGGGGCCGCGACCACCGCCGCCGCCACCATCGGCCCGTGGCCGTCGCCCGCCGGGGCCGGTCGCCCGCCCGCCGCCGCGTCGGCCCCGCAGCGGGTGCCGACCGGTTTCGTCCCCGCCGCCGCCGGCCCCCGCGCGCCGCCGGCCGCCTGAGCAGCACGGCGGGCCCGCCCGCCGCCGCCGACGAACCGCGCCGCCCACCCGCCTGCCGGGCCGGCCGCCCCACCCCCCCCGCCGCCCGCGCCCCGCCCGGCGGCGTGGATCCCGTTCCGCCTCCACCGTCGTGAGGTGCCGACCATGGACATCGTGCTCTACCAGTTCCTGACCGAGGTGCCGCTGGCCGCCGCCATCTGGTCCGTGCTGCTCGTGCTGGCGCTCACCGTGCTCGCGGTGCTGGTCGCCCGCCCCGAGCGGGACCACCCGCCCGCCGTCGAGGCCCCCGCCGGGCCCGCCGCCCCGCCCGCCCCGGCGGTCGCCGACCTGCGCCGGTACGCCGACGAGGTGGCGGTGGCCGCCGCCGGGGCCGCGCAGAACGCCCGCCGCCGCCGGGCCGCCTGGACGGCCGCCCAGGACGCCGCCGAGCGGGCCTGGCAGGCGTACGACGAGGCGGAGACCGCCGCGCGGCGCTTCCGCGACGCGGGGGCGCTGCCGACGCCGCACACCCCGCGCACCCCCACCGAGTACGCGGCCCGGGAACGCTGGCTGCACCACGCCGCCACGGCGGCCCACCTGCGGGGCGAGCTGTCCATCGGGCAGCTCTGCGACGTCTTCGCCTGCCGGGGCGGCTGGGACCCCCGGCGGCACCCGGTGGAGCAGGAGGTCGTCCTGGCCCGGGCCGTCCGGGACGGCAGACTGGCCCGCTACCGGGCCGCCGCCGCGCGGGAGCGGGCCGCGTGGGACGACGCCGAACTGGCCGCCGTGGCCGCCCGGGCGCTGGCCGCCGAGGCGTACGCCGCCGCCGAGCGCGTCCGCCCCGCCCCCGCGCCGGCTCCCCGCGCGGCGGTGGCCGGCCGGCTCGTCCCGGCCCTCGGCTGGCGGCCGGCCCGCTGGCGCCCGGCCCGAATCGGCTGACCCCACCCACCCCCCACCCCCCACCGCCCCGGGCCCGGTGATCAAGAAGTTTGCGTCATCGTGGAGATCAACTCTGACGCTTTTCTCTTGATCACCGGAGCGAGGGGGGAGGGGGGAGGGGGAGGGGCGGGCCTCGCTCTTTGGTAAGGCGGGCCGGGGTGGCTTCCGGGATTTGCCGTGAGCCGGGTCACGGCCGTCCGAATCCGGGCAACCGGTCCATTCGGTCCGATCTCTTGACGCAATGCGCCGACAATCGCGGCAGGTTGTCCCGTTGCAGGCCGGTGGCGTCGCCTGGGCCGATCCTCCCATTGAGGCGCGTCAGTCTCTTCTGACCGGTAAATCGACCGACGATGGGACGTTTAAGCAGTTCGGAGGGGGTTGGCAGGGCTTCCGTCGGCCAGTAGTGTCGGCCCGTCCGGTGCGGTACCCGATCGCAAGAGGCGACGCCGCGCCGACCCGCTCAATCGTGATCATCACGAACCGGGGACCCATTGCACGTCCGGGGTGAATCCGCGGGCCACGGCCTGCGGTAGGGCGATCTTCCCGCCCGAATCCGTCAGCTAACCCGGTAGGCGGTGTCGGAAGGAGTTCCATCCTCGTGCAGTTTGACCCCACCCCCCGGGTTGTTCCTCCACCACGGAGCCCGGTGCCCGCGTCCGTCGCCGTCGAGCCGGCGCACTGACCGTCGCACCCCTGCGTACGCCCGCCTGAACGGGCGTCCCCCCAGAAAGCGGACCCCACCGGCCGCGGACACGTCCGCGCCGCCGTGCGCCGACGCGCGCCCGGGCGCCCCCGCTTCCGCCCCGCCCCGTGGAGGAACACGTGAACGATCAGCTCAAGCGGCACCTGCGGCGACTCGCCACGGAACGCCCCTACCAGGTCGTCGCCGGCTCCGCCGCGGCGCTGCTGCTGGCCTCCGGCACCGGCGCGCTGCTCACCGCCGTCAACGACGACCCCGCCCCGCAGCGGACCACCAACGCCGCCGTGGCCGAGGTCGCGCCCCGCCTCGACGGCGCGGCCAGCCGCGCCCAGGCCCGGGTCGCCGCGCCGCCCGCGACCGCCGCCCCGGGCAGCGCCTCGCCGTCGCCGAGCGCCACCCCGACCACCCCGAACCCCGACCTGACCGCCAGGTCGACGCCGAAGAAGACGACGCCGAAGCCGGCGGCCCCGAAGCCGCCGTCGACCAAGGTCCTCGACTACGACTACGAGGCCCAGACCACCTACTACTACTGCGGCCCGGCGGCGGTGCGCAACGCGCTCTCCGCCACCGGGGTCGACGGCACCCAGGACGCCCTGGCCGTCCGCCTCGGCACCACCGAGATGGGCACCAACTCCGCCTACGACACCACTCGGGTGCTCAACGAGATGGTCAAGGGCGAGCCGTACCGGACCCGGCTGATCCCCGGCGGCGCCGCCACCCCGGCTGAGGCGGAGCGGCTGCGGGCCGACGTGGTGCAGGCGGTCAGCGCCGGGCGCGGCGTCGTGGTCAACATCGCCGGCGACGCCACCGACGTCGACGGCGGCTGGCACTCGTTCCCCGGCGGCCACTACATCGCCGTCGTCGGCTACCGCGACTCCGGGCGCACCGTGCGGATCGCCGACTCGGCGGACCCGGCCGTCCCGGCGTACTGGATCAGCACCGCCGCGCTGGCCCACTGGGCGGCGACGCGGGGCTACTCGGCCTGACAGCACCCTCCCCCCGCCGGCCCCGGCTCTCTTCGCAAGAGAGCCGGGGCCGGTGCCCGTCTGCCCGCCGAAGCCTCGGCTTCTGCCACAAGCGCGCAGGAACCGTCCAGGAGCCGACGGGCGGGACGATCAGGCGGTGGGGGAGGGGGTCATCGCGTCGGCGGCGCGCGGGGCCGGCGGGTTCCAGCCCGGCTCCAGCTCCCGGCGGGCCGCCGCCAGGAACGCCTCGGCGTACGACTCGACCGGGAAGTCGCCCAGGTAGTGCGCCCGGGTGCCCCAGCGGGCCGCCGCCTTCGGGTCGGTGTCCAGCAGCAGGCCGAGCACCTCGTCGAGGTTGCCCGCGTCGCGCCGCAGCACGTAGCCCGAGCCGGCCAGCGGGAACCGCTCGACGAACCGGTCGCCGTCGCCGGCCATGTCGGTCACCGCGTACGGCTTGCCGGAGTAGAGGTAGTCGGAGATGACCCCGGAGACGTCCGAGACGAGGGCGTCGGAGCGGTTGACGCAGTCGACCAGGGACAGCTCGCGGCTGGCCGCCGCGCCGAAGACGTGCTGCCGACCGGTGCGGGCCCGGTCCGCCGCCAGCAGCTCCGTGAGCCGGGCGAGCTGCCGCGCCGACGCCGGGTTCTGCCCCGTGTACGGGTGGGCGCGCAGGATCACCGTCGCGCCCCGGGCCAGCAGCCCCCGCACGATCGTCTCGCCCACCGGCAGCGAGCAGTAGTTGGCGTCGGCGTGGTGCCCCGTCCAGGTCGGGGTGTAGAGCACCGTCGGATTCGCCAGGCCGGTGGCCGGCGCGCGGCGTACCTCGATCGACTCGACCTGGGGGCGGCCGACCACGACGAACTTCTCCGCCGGGATGTCCACCCCGGCGCGGGCGTACCGGTCGATCGCGGCCCGCCCGGCGACGAAGTTGCGGTCGAACAGCGCCGTGACCGGGTTGGCGCTCGGGGCCTTGTCGCTGTCGCCGTGGTGGATCTGCACGTGGGTGAGCTGCGAGAACCGGATGCAGTGGCTGTTCTTCGCCCCGTGGTTGACGTAGAACGCCACCTTCAGGCCCGGCACCAGCGCCTCGTCCATCGCCTTCAGCGTCGGGCAGTAGACCACCGGGGCGCTGGTGGCCGCCGCGATGGGGGCGAGGAACTCCGGCTCCCGCACCATCACGAAGAACGGCCGGCCGATCCGCTCCAGGTAGGGCAGCCACATGGTGACCTGGTATTCCGACCCGGGCGGGGCGGAGAAGTGCAGCAGGAACTCCGGCCGGTGCGCCCGCAGCGCCCGGGCCGCCGCCGAGCCGCCCGCCCCGGGCCGGAACCGCCGCTTCGCCAGGTCCGCCGCGACCGCACCGGCCCCCGCGCCGACGGCGAGGGCCGCCAGCAGGGCCACCCAGGCCGGCAGCGCCAGGGCGGCGGCCAGCGCCACCACGGCGAGCAGCGCCAGCAGGGCGTCGCCCAGCCGGGCCGCGACCAGCGGGGTCCACGACCGCACCGGCAGGTTCGCCGCCCGGATCTCCAGGTCGCCGGCCTGCCGCAGCGGCCCCACCAGCAGCGCCAGCCCCAGCAGCACCAGGGCCGTCGCCGCCAGCGCCGGGTCGAAGCCGGCGTCGAGCCGCCGCGCGTAGCCGACGAGGATGGCGGCGGCGAGCAGCACCGCCTCGGCGGTGCTGTCGGCGGCCGGGCGGACCCGGCGCTCCCAGCCGGCGGCGGCGAGGGCCGCCACCGCGAGCGCCAGGCCCCAGCCGGTCGCCCCGGTCAGGGCGAGGGTGAGGAATGCCAGCACCGCCAGGCCGGTGGCCGCCACCCGGGCGGCCAGCTTCCTGACCAGGTCACCACGCATGTCGCTTCGCTTCCTTCGCCCGTCGCGGTGGCCGTCGACCCGTCAGCCGGCCGTGGCCGGGGCGGACGCCCGGCTGGCCTGGGCGGGCACGCTCGCGGCGGGCAGCTCGCCCGGCGCCCGGCGTACGTCGATGACCTGCCCGGTCAGCTCGGAGATCAGCACGTCCAGCGACGACTGGGCGACGGTCTCGGCGGCCAGCAGCGTGTGCTCCGGCTCCTCGCCGAACGCCTTGGTGCGCATCGGCGTGGCGGTGCGCTCCGGGTTGATGCAGTTGACCCGCACGCCGAACTCGGCCCACTCGTCGGACAGCGCCTGGGTGAGGTTGACCAGGGCGGCCTTGGTGGCCGAGTAGAGCGCGTAGCGGGCGCGGCCCCGGGTGTACGAGCTGGAGGTGTAGAGCAGCAGCTGACCCTTGGTCTGCTGGAGGTACGGCAGCGACTGCCGGGCGATGGTGACCGGGCCGACGAAGTTGACGTGCAGGACCCGGTCCATGGTCTCCTGGTCCATCTCGGCCAGCTCGCCCTTCTCCAGGATGCCGGCGGTGACGACCACGTGGTCGATCCGGCCGGTGGCCTCGAAGGCGGTCTTCAGCGCGGCCTCGACGTCCTCGGCGCGCTCCACGTGGGTGCCGGTGGTGGAGCGGCTGAACGGGAAGACCTGCGCGCCGTGGCGGCGGGCCAGCTCGGTCAGCTCGTGGCCGATGCCGTAGCTGCCCCCGAACACGACGATCGTGCGGCCGGCCAGCTCCTCGGTGTAGTCCCGGGCGGTCAGCCGGGGGGCCTGCGCGGCGGCGAGCTGGAACAGCTTGTCCGCCAGGTGCACGTCGACCGGGTGGGTGACCTTGATGTTCTCGTCCGAGCCGTCGATCACCTTGATCGGGGTGCCCGGCAGGTAGCGCAGCACGACGCCGCAGTCGTCGGTGGCGGCGAAGTCGGGGTCGCCGGCGGCGATCCGGTACGCCTCGCGGATCGTGCCGGACCGGAACGCCTGCGGGGTCTGCCCCCGGCGCAGCGTGGAGCGCACCGGGATGTCGGTGATGCAGTCGTCGTCGTCGACCTGGATGATCGTGTCGGCCGACGGGATCGCCACGTCGACCGCCGAGTAGGTCCAGAGCGCGTTGACGCACTCCCGGACGATCCGGCCGCTGAGCAGCGGGCGCACCGCGTCGTGGAAGAGGATGTTGACGTCGCCCTCGCCGACCGCGTCGAGCGCGATGCGGGTGGTGGCGTTGCGCGTGTCGCCGCCGGCGATGACCTTGCTGACCTTGCGGAAGCCGGCCTTGTCGACGATCCGCTGGGCGTCGGGGACGTGCCCGTCGGCCATCAGCACGATGATCTCGTCGATCTCGGGGGCCGCCTCGAAGACCGCCAGGGTGTGCTCGATGATCGGCTTGCCGGCGATCTTCAGCAGCTGCTTGGGGATGCCGAGGCCGAGCCGGGTCCCGGTCCCGCCCGCCAGCACCACCGCCACCGTCCGCGAGGGCCGCCACGGCGCCGGGGTCTCCGGTGTGGCGTCCGGGCCAGTGGTGTGGTCCTGCGTCATTGCCGATCCTCACTCTCACGGTTTGCGAACAGGGGGTGACGGCCGCACGGCGGCCGGGTGAACCATAACGCAACCACCGCGCCGCCCCCCAGGGACGACGCGGTGGGGAAGACACCCGCACGACACCGTACGGAAGCCGCAACCTTACTTCTTGTTGGAGAAGTCCTCGTACGCGCGCAGCACCTCGTCGGTCGGGCCGTCCATCCGCAGCACGCCCGATTCCAGCCAGATCGTCCGTTCGCAGGTGTCCCGCACCGAGGAGAGCTGGTGGCTGACCAGGAACACCGTGCCCGCGTCCTCCCGCAGCTCCCGCACCCGCTGCTCGCTGCGCTTGCGGAAGCCCTTGTCGCCGGTGGCCAGGGCCTCGTCGATCAGCAGCACGTCGTGCTTCTTGGCCGCCGCGATGGAGAAGCGCAGCCGGGCGGCCATGCCGGAGGAGTACGTCCGCATGGGCAGCGAGGCGAAGTCGCCGCGCTCGTTGATCCCGGAGAACTCGATGATCTCCGGGGCGAGCCGGGCCACGTCGGCCGGCTGCATGCCCATGGCGAGGCAGCCCAGGGTGACGTTGCGCTCGCCCGGCAGGTCGTTGAGCAGGGCGGCGTTGACGCCCAGCAGCGACGGCTGCCCCTGGGTGTAGACCGCGCCCCGGTTGACCGGCAGCAGCCCGGCGATGGCCCGCAGCAGGGTGGACTTGCCGGAGCCGTTGCTGCCGATCAGCCCGATCGCCTCGCCCCGGTACGCGGTGAAGCTGACCCCCTTGACCGCGTGCACCTCCCGGATGTTCGGCGCGGACGTGCGGGACACGATCCGCTTCAGGGCGGCCACCGGGCTGGTGCCGCCAGCCGCGCCCTTGTGCACCCGGTAGATCACGTGCGCGTCGTCGACCACCACGGTCGGGATGCGCTCGACGATCCTGGGCAGCGTCACGGTGACGTCGTTGGACGCCTCGATGTGCTCAGCCACGGCCGTACTCCTGTTCGCCCCGCCAGAAGTAGATGAAACCACCCACGCCCATCACGACCGCCCAGCCCACCGCGTACGACCACGCCTGGACCATGGAGGAGTTGAGCAGCGGCGCGCCCTCCAGGAGCGCGTGCCGGGCCAGCTCGATGTAGACCAGCATCGGGTTCGCCTCGACGATCCGGGTCGCCCAGCCCGGCAGGTTCTCCTCGAACAGCGCGACGTTGTAGAGCACGCCGGAGCCGTACATCCAGGTGCGCACCAGGAACGGCATCACCTGCTTGAGGTCGGCGACCTTCGAGCCCATCCGGGCCACGGCCATGGTGAGCCCGGCGTTGAACAGCGCCTGGAGCAGCACCACCGGGACGAGCAGCAGCCACTCGACCGTGAGCGGTTCGCCGGTGACCAGCACGATGCCCATCAGCACCACCAGCGAGGCCATCAGCTGCTGGAACTGGGTGAGCATGACGGCCAGCGGCAGGCAGGCCCGGGGGAAGTGCAGCGCCCGGATCAGCCCCAGGTTGCCGGTGATCGACTGGGTGCCGTTCTGCACCGCGGTCTGGGTGAAGTTGAAGATGAACAGCCCGGCGGTCAGGTACGCGATGAAGTTCGGGATGCTGTTCTGCTTCAGCACCAGGCCGAAGATCAGGTAGTAGACCGCCGCGTTCGTCAGCGGGGTGAGCACCTGCCAGAGCTGCCCGAGCCGGGCGTTGCTGAACGAGGCGACCAGCTTGGCGCTCGAGTACGCGGCGATGAAGTGCCGGTATGCCCACAGGCGGCGGGTGTACTCCGCCAGGGACGGCCGCTCGCCGGCGACCCGCAGCCCGTACCGGGCGGCCAGTTGCGCCTGGGACAGGCCGGCGTCGGGGTCGGCCAGCGCGGTGTTGGCCATGGGATGGGCGCTCCGATCTTGTCGTGCCAGCGGGGTGCGTCTGTTGTACCAACGGGATGGGCGCGACGACGGGTTCGCCGGTGGCCGGTGCGTGGAGCGCCGCCTCGTCGCTGCGTGGAAGGTAGTCCATAACCACGTCGGGACGCAACCGTACCGTCGTTGCGGTACATTGTCCCACGTGACAGCCGAGGAGGGTCTGCCGTGACGCCCGAGAAGAGTCTGCCGTGACCACCGAGAAGAGGCGCGCGCCGGCCGGCGCGGCGGTGCTGCGGGGTGAGATCACCACGGCCATCCGGCGCGCGCTCATGCAGGAGCTGGCCGCCGTCGGCTACGGCCGGCTCTCCATCGAGGCCGTCGCCCGCCGGGCCGGGGTCAGCAAGACCGCGATCTACCGGCGGTGGAGCTCCAAGCTGGAGCTGGTCGTCGAGGTCGTCGGCGCCGCCGCCGGCAGCAGGCTGCCGGCGCTGGACACCGGCAGCCTGCGCGGCGACCTCGGCCTGCTGCTGCGGGTGCTCGCGCACGCCCTGAGTCACCCCCTGGCCGCGCAGATCGTGCCCGACCTGCTGGCCGAGGCGGCCCGCAACCCCGAGATCGACGCCACCCTCCAGGCGGCGCTGCGGGCCCAGCAGCAGGAGGTCGGCGGGTCGCTCGTCGCCCGCGCCGTCGCCCGGGGCGAGCTGCCCGCCGACACCGAGCCCGGCGCCGCCGTGGACCTGATCGTCGGGCCGCTGTACTGGCGGCTGGCCATCACCCGCACCATGCCGACCGAGGCGTACCTCGACGCGCTGGTGGAGGCCGTGGCCACCGGCCTCGGCGCGGCCGGCGTCGTGCCCTGGCAGCGCGACGCCGCCCCCGCCTGAGCGCCCGCCCGCCGACCCGTCGTCCCGCCCGCCGACCCCGTCGTCCCGTTGTCCCGCCCGCGCCCGCGGCCCCCCGAGCGCCTCAGCGGGCCGTGTCCACCGGCAGCCGGGACACGATGTGCCGGGCGATCTCCAGCGAGCTCGTCGCGGCGGGGGAGGGCGCGTTCAGCACGTGCACCTGCCGGGCCGCCTCGACGATCAGGAAGTCGTCGACCAGGCCGCCGTCGGGCAGGATCGCCTGCGCCCGCACCCCCGCGCCGGCCCGGACGATGTCGGCCGGCGTCAGCTCCGGCACCAGCCGCGCCAGGCTCGCCGCGAACCGCGCCTTCGACAGCGACCGGGCCACCTCGGTCAGCCCGTACCGGAAGTGCCGCCGGCCCAGCGCCCACAGCCCCCGGTAGGTCAGCTCGTCCCACACGTCGCGCGGGCTGAACCGCCCCCACGAGTAGCCCTCCCGCGCGGTGGCCAGCACCGCGTTCGGGCCGGCGTGCACCGTGCCGTCGATCATCTTCGTCAGGTGCACCCCGAGGAACGGGAACTGCGGGTCCGGCACCGGATAGATCAGCCCCCGCACCAGGCCCCGCCGCTGCGGGGTCAGCTCGTAGTACTCGCCCCGGAACGGCACGATCCGCACCGGCGTCGGCACCCCGGCCAGCCGGGCGATCCGGTCGGCGTGCAGGCCCGCGCAGTTGATCAGCACGTCCGCGACCACCTCGCCGGCCGTGGTGGTGACCACCACCCCCGCCGGCCGGTCGGCCACCCCCGTCACCTCGGCGCGGGTGCGCAGGTCCGCCCCGGCGGCGGCGAGCAGCTCCGCCAGCTTCCGGCAGACCGCGCCGTAGTCGACGATGCCCGTCGAGGCCACGTGCAGCGCGGCGACGGCCGCCACGTGCGGCTCGTGCTCGGCGGCCTCGGCCGCACCGACCAGCCGCACCGGCAGGCCGTTGGCCTCGGCCCGCTCGTGCAACGCCCGCAGCCGGGGCAGCTCCGCTTCGTCGGTGGCGACGATCAGCTTGCCGCAGACCTCGTACGCCAGCCCGTGCGCCGCGCAGAACTCGACCATCGACGCGCTGCCGGCCCGGCACAGGGTGGCCTTGAGGCTGCCCGGCCGGTAGTAGACCCCGGCGTGGATCACGCCGGAGTTGTGGCCGGTCTGGTGCGCCGCCCAGCCGGCCTCCTTCTCCAGCACGGTGACGGAGTCGCCCGGCCGGTCGGTCACCAGCCGGTGGGCGACCGCCAGGCCGACGATGCCGCCGCCGACGACCACGAACCTCGTCATCTCGCTCTCCCCTGCCCGGTCGTCACCTCCGCCGGGCGACCACCGATGGTAACCAGCGCCCGGCGTGCCCGATTCGTCGCTGCCGGCCGGGGGTGCCTACACTCACCGGGTCCGTCTTCTAGGGAGCCTCATGTCAGACGACGTCATCGCGCTCGGCCAGCCCACCGTCGGTGAGGCGGAGCTCGCGGCGATCGCCGAGGTCTTCGCCTCCGGCTGGCTGGCCGGCGCCGGGCCCACCTGCCGCCGCTTCGAGGAGCGCTTCGCCGCCGCGACGGGCACCCGGCACGCGTTGACCACCGCCAACTGCGGCTCCGCCCTGCACCTGGCGCTGCTCACCCTCGGGGTCCAGCCCGGCGACGAGGTCGTCGTCGCCGACTACACCTTCCCGGCCACCGGCCACGCCGTGATGTGGGCCGGCGCGAAGCCCGTCTTCGCCGACGTGCGGCCCGACATCTGGACGGTGGACCCGGCCGCCGTCGAGGCCGCCATCACCCCCCGCACCGTCGGCGTCGTCGCCGTCGACGCCTTCGGCCAGCCCGCCGACTACGACGAGCTGCGGGCCGTCGCCGACCGGCACGGGCTGTTCCTGGTCGAGGACGCCGCGTGTGCGGCGGGCGCCACCTACAAGGGCCGCCCCGCCGGCAGCCTGGCCGACGTCGCCACCTTCAGCTTCCACGGCCGCAAGGGCATCACCGCCGGCGAGGGCGGGGCCTACGTCACCGACCGCGACGACCTCGCCGCGCACGCCCGCAAGCTGCACACGTACGGCGTGGAGGGCGCGCTGACCCGGGCCGAGCTGTCCGACCTGCCGATTCCGGCCTTCACCGAGCTGGGCTACAACTACCGGCTCTCCGACGTGGCGGCGGCCATCATGCTCGCCCAGCTCGACCGGCTGCCCGACCTGCTCGCCGCCAAGCGGCGCACCGCCGCCCGCTACGGCGAGCTGCTCAAGGACCACGAGCTGATCGTCACCCCCCACGAGGCGCCGGACCGCGAGCACCCCTGGCAGTCGTACGTGGTGACCCTCGATCCCTCGATCGACCGTGGCGCGGTCGCCCTCGGGCTGCGCCGGCGCGGCGTGCAGTGCACCTTCGGCACGTACGCCTCGCACGCGCAGCCGCTCTACGGCCAGACGACGCCGTGCCCGGTCTCGGCGGACCTGTTCGCCCGGCACCTGGCCATCCCGATGCACGCCAACCTCACCGACGCCCAGGTCGAGACCGTCGTCGCCACTCTGGTCGACGTCGTCGCCAGCGCCGCCACCGGCCGCTGATCTCCTTCAGGAAGGACATCGCACGACATGTCGAAGCAGACCGTCTTCATCACCGGGGGTGCGGGCTTCATCGGCCTGCACGTGGTGCCGCTCCTGCTGGACAAGGGCTACCGGGTCCGCATCTTCGACAACATGTTCCGCGGCGACCGGGACCAGGTCGCCAAGCTGGCGGCCACCGGCGACGTCGAGCTCGTCGACCAGGACGTGCGCTACGGCGGCGCGGTGCACGCGGCCATGAAGGGCTGCGACCTCGTCGTCCACCTCGCGGCGGTCTCCATCAACAAGAGCCAGGCCGACCCGTACGAGTCGATCGACATCAACATGGTCGGCAACCACAACGTCTTCGCCGCCGCCGCCGACCATGGCGTGAAGCGGCTCGTGTTCGCCTCCTCCGCCTCCGTGTACGGCGATCCGAAGAAGCTGCCGATGCACGAGGACGACCGGCTCGACCCGCTCACCCCGTACTGCATCTCGAAGCGGGCCGGCGAGGACCTGCTCGCCTTCTACCAGCGCAGCAAGGGCCTCAACTGGATCGCCCTGCGCTTCTTCAACGTGTACGGCCCCGGCCAGAAGCCGACCGCGTACTACACCTCCGTCATCAACCACTTCGTGAAGCGGCTGAAGACCGGCCAGCCGCCGGTCATCGACGGTCGGGGCGAGCAGTCGATGGACTTCATCCACGTCCACGACATCGCCCGCTCGGTGGTCGCCGCGCTGGAGGCCGAGCAGGGCAACGTGCCGGTCAACATCGGCACCGGCATCGACACCTCGGTCGCCACCCTCGCCGAGATCCTCATCAAGGCCGTCGGGGTGGACGTCGAACCGCAGTTCAACCCGCGCGAGGTGCTGGTCAGCCGCCGGGCGGCGGACATCACCCGGGCCCGCGAGGTGCTGGGCTGGGAGCCGACCATCGCAGTCGAGGACGGGATGACCGACCTGATCAAGGTCGAGGTGGCCTGACGCGCGTGCCTGCCGCAGAACTGCCGCCCAACCGGTGGCATGCGCACGCCTGGGTCGTTGGCGACCCGGTCGTCGGCGAGGGAACCTGGATCGGCGCCTTCACCGTCGTGGACGGCTCCGGTGGGTTGACCATCGGGGCCGGCTGTGACATCTCCAGCGGGGCGCAGATCTACACCCACTCGTCGGCCAGGCGCTGCGTGTCGGGCCGGGCCTACGCCACGGTCGACCGTGCTCCGGTCACCATCGGCGACCGGGTGTTCATCGGGGCGAACGCCACGGTGATGATGGGCGTGACCATCGGCGACTCGGCCGTGGTCGCGGCCGGTGCCGTGGTCACCCGGGACGTGCCCGCCCGGACGGTGGTCGCCGGGGTTCCCGCCCGTCCGGTTGCCCGGGTCGAGTTCGCCGCCGACGGCACGCCAGACTTCGTGGCCATCGACGGCGCGGCAGCCGGCTGACGCGGGCCGACCGACCGGGTCAGAGCACCAGGCCGCCGTCGACGCCGAGGACCTGTCCGGTGACGAACGCGGCATCGTCGCTGAGCAGAAACCGGATGACCCGGGCGACATCCTCCGGGCGCCCCAGCCGGCGTAGTGCGGTGTCTGCCACCCGCTGCTCGATCAGCTCAGCCGGCAGGTCGCGAATCAGGTCGGTGTCGATGAGCCCGGGCGCGACGGCGTTGACCCGGATGCCGCGCGGCCCGAGCTCCTTCGCCGCCGACCTGGCGATCGCGGCCACCGCCGCCTTCGACGCCGCGTACGCGGTTTGGCCTGCGCTGCCGCGTTCGCCCAGGATGGACGCGAGCAGGACGATCGAGCCGCCCTTCTTGCGCAGCATCACCCGGGCGGCGGCCTGCACGGTGGAGATCGTGCCGGCCACGTTGGTGTCCAGCATCCGGGCGACCAGGTCCGGTTTGATCATGCCGATCGGCGCGTTCTCCAGCACGCCCGCGTTGGCCACCAGCGCGTCGATCCGGCCGTGCCCGGACGCGATCGTCCGGAACACCGCGCCGACCTGCCCAGGATCGGTGACGTCGAGGGCGAGGCCCTCGACGGCGCCGATCTCCTTCGCCGCACGCTGTGCCACGTCGCCGGCGCGGCTGGTGACGATCACCGAGGACCCGGCGGCGACCAGCGCTTCGGCGGTGGCCCGGCCGATTCCTCGGGCGGCACCCGTCACCACTGCCACCCGCCCGTCGAGGGCGTGCGCAGACTCAGGCACGGACGCCCATCCCGGCCAGCATGTCCAGGGCGACCTTGAAGCTGCTCATCTCGATGACCTGTTCGGTGTCGAGCTGGACGTCGAACTCCTCCTCGATCGCTGCCACGAGGGTCATGTGGCCCAACGAGTCCCACTGTTCGATCTCGCGGTACCTGAGGTTCTCCACGTCCACCTCCCCGCCCAGTTCCAGAGCCTCGACGAAGACGGCGCGGAGCCGGTCGGACAGCGGCACGGGTTGCTCCCTACTCAGCAGCGGTGACTGTGGCCCAGGCGTGGTCCGGCGGCTCGCCACCGCCTGGACCGGTCTGGTTACGGTCGGCCAGCCTACTGGAGGGACCGGCCGACCAACGGCTGCCAGACGCGCTGCCCACAGGCGTTCGCCCAACGTTCTTCCGCACGTCATCGACGGTGCCGGCGGAGTCGGCCACTCTCGTTGCGGGGACGGTTCGGCCACGCCGGGGCACCGGGTCGGTCCACGGTGACCCGCCCGGGGTTGCGGTAGCGTGGCGCGGTGCGCCGGAACCGTCCCGACCGATACCCACACGTGTCCAGGTCTTCCTCCGGTCACGCCGTCCCCCACCGGAGCTGACAGGAGCCACCACCGTGCGGATCGCTGTTGTCAACAACTTCTTCCCGCCCCGGCCGGGTGGCAGTTCCCACCTGTCCGCATCACTGGCCGCCCGGTACGTGGCAGCCGGTCACGAGGTGCTGGTGCTGACAGCGGCGTACCAGGACGCGCCCGCCGAGGAGGAGCGCGACGGATACCGGGTGGTCCGGCTGCCCGCGATGCCGATGCCGCAGCTCGGCCTGTCGATCGACTTCGACATGGCCTTCGCGCTGGCGCGCCCGGCCAACCTGCGCCGCGTGCGCAGGCTGCTGGACGGTTTCCAGCCGGACGTGATCCACCAGCACGGTCAGTTCTTCGACCTGACCTGGCTCTCCGGCTGGTACGCCCGGCGGAACAAGATTCCCGTGCTGCTGTCGGTGCACACTCGGTTGGAGAGCCCTGACCCCAAGTACACGGCGCTGTTCAAGGCCCTGGACCGGTTCCTGGTCAAGCCGATCCTGCGCAGCTACCGCCCGCGCTACGTCATCATGGACGAGCTCTGCGGGGCGTACTGCGAGCAGCGGTACCTCGCCACCCCCGACGAGTTCGAGTACATCCCCGTCGCGGTGGAGCCGAGTCGGTTCGAGGCGCCCCCGACGCGCGACGTCCGGGCCGAGTACGGCATCGGTGACCAGCCGCTGATCGTCTCGCTTGGGCACGTCATCCCGCTGCGCCACCGGCTGCCCCTGATCGAGGCGCTGCCGACGATCCTCGACAAGCACCCGCAGACCAAGGTGATGATCGTCGGCCGGATCTACTACGACGCCTTCGTGAAGCGGGCGGCCGAGCTGGGGGTGACCGACGCGATCGTCACCACGGGCGTGGTGCCACCGGCGGACGTGCCGTCCTTCTTCGCCGCCGCCGACATCGTCACCCACGACCTCCAGGGCACCGGCTTCGGCACGGCCAGCCTGGAGGCGATGGCGGCCGGTCGGGCGACCATCGGCACCATCACCGAGACCAACTTCCCGGCCGTCGAGCTGCGCAACTGGGAGAACTTCGTGCTCGCCCGGCCGAACGACGGGCCAGACCTGGCCGAGGTGGTGATCCGGCTGCTCGACGATCCGCAGGAGCGGGAGTGGATCGCGAAGGCGCAGCGGGAGCTCGTGCACGCCAACTTCACCCTCGACGTGGTGGCCCGGCGGCACCTTGAGGCGTTCGCCCGGATGACCGGAGCCCCGCTGCCCCAACTCGACCCGCCCAGGCCGGAGGAAAGGCCCGCATGAACCTGGTCGCCCCGAGCGCCCGGCTGATCGACGCCGCCACGGGCGTCGTCCTCGGCGGCGCCGACCTCGCCGCCGAGGTGGGTCGGCACGCCGCCGCGTACGCCGGGTTCCCGCCCGGGGTGGTCTTCGCCCGCAGCGGCACGTCGGTGCCGGCGGTGCTGCGCTACTTGGGCGCGCTGCGCGCGCAGCGCCCGGTGGCGCTGCTCGACCCGGCGCTGGACCCGGCGGTGCTGGCCGACTTCGTCCGGCGGTTCTCCCCGGCCGTGGTGGTGGGCCTCGCCGAGGGCGGCGCGGGCGCGGACCCCGGCGAGCGGCCCGGGGACTACCGCGCGGTCGACGACGGGGTGCTCGGCCCGGTGTGGGTCCGCGAGCGGGCCTGCGCCGACCGGCCGCACCCGGATCTCGCGGTGCTGCTGGCCACGTCCGGCTCGACGGGGGACCCGAAGTTCGTCCGGCTCTCCCGCGCCGCCGTGGAGTCCAACGCGGCGGCCATCGCGCGGGTGCTGGCCATCGGCCCGGACGAGATCGCCCCGACCAGCCTGCCGCTCTACTACAGCTTCGGCATGTCCGTGCTCAACAGTCACCTCGCCGCCGGGGCGACCGTCCTCGTGGTCGACGGCGGCGTGCTGGCCCGCGAGTTCTGGCAGGCCGTCTCGACCTACGGCGCGACGTCGCTGGCCGGGGTGCCGCACAACTACGAGATGCTGCACAAGATCCGGTGGAGCCCCGCGAAGTACCCGACGCTGCGCACCCTCACCCAGGCCGGCGGCAAGCTGCGCGACGAGACGATCCTCGCCTTCCACGCCAGGATCGCCGAGGCGGGCGGCCGGTTCCACGTCATGTGGGGCTGCACCGAGGCGGGCCCCCGGATGAGCACCCTGCCGGCCGACGCGCTGCCCGACCGGGTCGGCTCGGTCGGCCCGGCCCTGCCCGGCGGCTCGTTCACGGTGCTCGGCCCCGACGGCGCGGAGACCGACCGTCCCGGCGTGGTCGGCGAGCTGGTCTACCGCGGCCCCAACGTCATGATGGGGTACGCGGAGAGCGCCGCCGACCTGACCCGCGGCGACGAGCAGGGCGGGGTGCTGCGCACCGGTGACCTGGGCTGCCTCGACGCCGACGGGTTCGTCTGGCTGCGCGGCCGGCTCAAGCGGTTCGGCAAGGTCTTCGGCATCCGGGTCAACCTGCACGACATCGAGGAGTTGGCCCGCGACCAGGGGCCCGTCGTCGCCGTGTCCGGCCCGGACCGGGTCGTGGTCTTCGTCGAGGGCGGCACCGACGACGGCGCGCGGGCCCTGGCGGGGCGGCTGGCGGAGCGGCTGCGGCTGCACCGGTCCGGCTTCGACGTGCGGGCCGTCGAGCGGTTGCCGCAACTGCCCAACGGCAAGATCGACTACCGCTCCCTGGAGGCGCTGGTATGAGCCTGTTCGCCCTCGACCAGGCGACCCGCGAGGCCCGGCTCCTGCCGGAGCTGGTCGAGCTGACCGAGCACCACCGGGCCCGCAGCCCCGAGTACGCCCGCCTGCTCGCCTCCCTCGGCCACCTGCCCGGCCGCCGCTACGACCGCGTCGCCGACCTGCCCTGGCTGCCGGTGCGGCTGTTCAAGCACCACGTCCTCAAGAGCATCGGCGACGACGAGGTCTTCAAGGTCCTCACCTCCTCCGGCACCACCGGCGACGTCAGCCGGATCTACCTGGACCGGGAGGCGGCGGGCGTGCAGCAGAAGATGCTGTCGGCCACGCTGGGCGCGGTGATCGGCACGAAGCGGCTGCCGATGTTGCTGGTCGACACGAGGGCCCTGTTCAAGAACCGCACGTCGTTCTCCGCCCGGGGCGCCGGGGTGCTGGGCCTGATGAACTTCGGCCGCGACCACACCTTCGTCCTCGACGAGCAGGAGCGGCCCGACCCCGACGCCGTGCGCGACTTCCTGGGCCGCCACGGCGACCAGCCGTTCCTCATCTTCGGCTTCACGTTCATGACCTGGCTCTACCTCTACGAGCTGGCCCGCGAGCACCGGTTCGACCTGAGCAACGGCATCCTGATCCACAGCGGCGGCTGGAAGAAGCTGGTCGACCGGGCGGTCGACAACGCCGAGTTCCGCCGCCGCTTCACCGCCGACACGGGCCTGACGCGCATCCACAACTTCTACGGCATGGTCGAGCAGATCGGCACGACGTTCCTGGAGGGGCCGGACGGCGGCGGCCTCTACTGCCCCGAGTTCGCCGACGTCATCGTCCGCGACCCGCACACCTGGGCGGAGGTGCCCGTCGGCACCCCCGGGGTGGTGCAGGTGGTCAGCACGATGCCCCGGTCGTACCCGGGGCACCTGCTGCTCACCGAGGACCGGGGCGTCGTGCACGGCGTCGACGACGGGGCCTGGCCGGGCAAGCGGTTCTCCATCCTGGGCCGGCTGCCCCGCGCCGAGGCGCGCGGGTGCAGCGACACGTTCGCGGAGGCGGCGGCATGAGCGGGTGCGACGAGCGGATCGCCGGGCGGGGCGCGTCGGCGTCCCGGGCCGGCGTCGGGCGCGGCGGGGTGCGGGCATGAGCGGCAAGGTCGTCGAGCGGTTCCCGGCCGGCGGCGCGACCGCCGTCGACGACCTCGTCGCCGCGCTGCGCGCGGTGCCGGCCGGCGGCCCGCTGACCGTCGGCGACGACCGGATCGTGGAGTTCCTGGTGGCGTTCGCCCGGCGGCTGCTGCGCCCGGCGGTGGCCCGCCGGCACCCGGAGCTGGCCTCCCTCGGCTTCTTCCTGCGCCGGGGCGAGATCGCCAAGACCCTCGCCCGGGTCGCGGACGAGCCCGGCCAGCTCCGCTTCCCCCGGGGGCTGGTCTTCCACGTGCCGCCGGCGAACGTCGACACCATCTTCGTCTACTCGTGGGCGCTGTCCGCGCTCGCCGGCAACGCCAACGTGGTGCGCATCTCGTCCCGGTCGGCGGGCGCGGCCGACGCGGTGCTCGACGCGCTCGGCGACACCCTCGCCGACGCCGACGACGTGGTGCGGCAGACCCAGCGGATGGTCACGTACGGGCGCGACGACGCGGTGACCGCCGCGCTGTCGGCCGCGGCGGACCTGCGGGTGATCTGGGGCGGCGACCGGTCCGTCGGCGAGATCCGCCGGCACCCGCTGGCCCCGCACGCCCGGGACCTGACCTTCCCGGACCGCTCGTCGTTCACGGTGATCGGGGCGGCCGGCTGGCTCGCCGCCGCCGAGGCCGACCGCGACGCCGCCGCCCTCGGCCTCTACAACGACGCGTACTGGTTCGACCAGGCGGCCTGCGCCTCGCCCCGCGCCGTCTACTGGGTCGGCGACCCGGCCAGCACCGGGGCCGCCCGCGCGGACCTGCTGTCCCGGCTACGGAGGGTGCTCGACGGCAAGCGGCCCGAGGTCGACGCCGCGATGGCGGTGGAGAAGCGGGTCGCCACCTACGGCCTGGCCGTCGAGGGGGCGGCCACGGCCATCCACTTCGACGGCAACGACCTGGCGACGGTGGAGCTGGCCGGGCCGGGCGACCTCCCGCGCCGCTGGCTCGGCGTCGGCACGTTCCCGCAGGCCCGCGTCGACAGCCTGGCCGACCTCGCGCCGGTGGTGGTGCGCCGTGACCAGACCGTCACCCACTTCGGGTTCGCCGCCGACGAACTGGTCGCCTTCGCCCGCGCGCTGGCCGGGCGCGGGGTCGACCGGATCGTGCCGGTCGGCGACGCGTTGAGCTTCGCCGCCACCTGGGACGGCTACGACCTGATGCGCGAGTTCACCCGGATCACCAGCGTCGTCACCCGCTGACCTGCACCTCCCGGCCTCCTAACCGGCGGGGGTGGCGGACGTCTCCGTCGGGGCGTCCCGGCGGAGCTGACGCACCCCGGACAGGGCGGCCAGGCCGGCGGCGAGCACGTCGGCGATGGTGAAGATGAGCCGGGACGCCAGCGCGATGCCCATCGCCGCGCCGACGCCGCCGTTGCCGTTTAGGAACGGGGCCAGCGCGGCGACCAGCACGGCCTCCCGCACGCCGAGCCCGGAGGGGGAGAGGAAGGCGAACATGCCGACGGTCATCGCGATGGCGAACGAGCCGACGCTGCGCAGCAGCCCCTCCACGCCGGGGGTGGCCTGGGCGTTGGCGAGCAGCCACAGGTGCACGCCGAACAGGGTGTAGCCCAGCGCGCTCCAGCCCACCACCCGCGACACGCCCGGCCAGGTGAGGCGGTGCGTCAGCGGCGGGCGGCGCAGCACCTTCAGGGCGAGCTGCACCAGCGCGGTGAGCACCCGCGGCACCGCGCAGACCAGCGCGACCGGGAACAGCGCCGCCACGATCCACAGCGCGACCCGCACCGAGTCGGCGTACGTGGAGTCGCCGCCGCCGGCCGCCTCGCGCAGCGCCGGCAGGCTGAGCAGGCCGAGGCCCAGCGCGGCCGTCACGCCGAGGCCCACGGAGACCAGGGTGGCCAGGAAGGCGCGGGCCCGGGGCAGGCCGGCCCGCCGGCTCAGCTCGACCTGGAGCACGTACGCCCACACGCTGCCGGGGATGTACTTGCCGAGCTGGCCCACCAGGCAGATGCGCAGGGCGGCGGGCACGGACACCCGGTGTTCCAGGTCGCGCACGGCGGCCCGCCAGGCCATCGTGTTGGCCACCATCCCGGCGAGCGCCGCGAGGACGGACAGCACCACCGACTGCCAGGCCAGGCCCAGCCACGTCGACCGGACCTGCGGCCACTGGTCGACGACGCTCCAGGCCATCCCGGCGGCGATGGCGACGACGACGGCGACGCGGACACCCAGCGACAGCCACCGCCTCAGCGGGCCGGTCGGTGCGGCGGGAAGACCGTCGTCGCCCGGCTCCGGGGCGCCGGAAGTGACGACATCCTTCCGCGGGACGGTCTGGACCATGCGTTACGTGCCTCCGCGTCGCGTTTCGTCCGTAGCGGAAAGTGAGGACGGACCGGGCAGGGCACTACACTAGCCCAGGCCCCGCGCCCCCACTCGCTCGGCGCGCCCGCGCGGAATTCCTACCCCGACGCCGGCCACCGCCCGTCGTGTCGACCTCCGCCGCTGTTACCGTGCTCGCTGCCACCGACCCCGAGGAGACGTGCTGTGATCCCCATTTCCGTCGTGAAACTCGACGAGAAGGCCGAACAGCTGGCGGTGGAGGTGATCCGCTCCGGCGTGCTGGCGCAGGGCCCGATGGTGGCCCGGCTGGAACGCGAGTTCGCCGACCTGGTCGGGGTGGGGCACGCGGTGGCGGTCAACAACGGCACGACGGCGCTGGTCGCCGCCCTGGAGGTGCTCGACCTGCGGCCCGGCGACGAGGTCGTGACGAGCCCGTTCACGTTCGTCGCCACCCTCAACGCGATCCTCGAGGCCGGGGCGACCGCACGCTTCGCCGACATCCGCGAGGACGACTTCTGCCTGGACCCGGCGGCCCTCGCCGCCACGCTCGGTGCGCGTACCCGGGTCGTCATGCCGGTGCACCTGTACGGCCAGCCGGCCGACATGGGCGCGATCGTGCCCCTGGTCGAGCGGCACGGCCTGGGCCTGGTCGAGGACGCCGCGCAGTCACTCGGAGCGACGGTCGGCGGGCGGGGGGCCGGCAGCTTCGGCCTGGGCGCCTTCTCCCTGTACGCCACGAAGAACCTCACCACCGGCGAGGGCGGCATGATCACCACCGACGACGCCGTCCTCGCCGACCGGCTGCGGGTGCTGCGCAACCAGGGCATGCGCCAGCGCTACCAGTACGAGGTCGCCGGCCACAACTACCGGCTCACCGACCTGCAGGCCGCGCTCGGCATCCCGCAGCTCGCCGGCTACGCCGACACCGTCGCGCGCCGCCGGGACAACGCGGCCCGGCTGCACGCCGGCCTGGCGGACGTGCCGGGCCTGCGCCTGCCGGCCGAGCTGCCGGGCCGGACGCACGTCTGGCACCAGTACACCGTCCTGGTCACCGACGCCGCGCCGGCCAGCCGCGACGAGGTGGCCGCCCGGCTGGGCGAGCAGGGGGTGGGCTGCGGCGTCTACTACCCGAAGGCGGTCTACGACTACGACTGCTACCGGGAGCACCCCCGGGTGGTCGCCGACCCCGCCCCGGTCGCCGAACGGGTGGCCCGGCAGTGCCTGTCCCTGCCGGTGCACCACCACCTCGCCGACGGCGACGTCGACCGCGTCGTCGAGGCCGTGCGCAAGGCGGTGGGCGCGTGACCGCCCCGGTGCGCTTCGCCCTCGTCGGCACGGGCGTGATGGGCGCCCTGCACGCGCGGGTCATCGCCCAGTCCGACCGGGCCCGGCTGGTGCGGGTCGTCGAGCCCCGCGAGTCCGTCGGCCGGGCGGTGGCCGACCGGTACGGCGCGCGGTGGGCGCCCGACGGGTCGGACCTGTCCGACGTCGACGCGGTCGTGATCGCCGCCCCCACCGAGTTCCACCACGCGCTCGCCGGTGAGGTGCTCGCCGCCGACAAGCCGTTGCTGATCGAGAAGCCGGTCTGCGGCAGTCTCGCCGAGACCGAGGACATCGTGGCCACCGCCGAGAAGCGGGGGGTCCCGCTGGTGTGCGGGCTGCTGGAGCGGTTCAACCCGGCGGTGCTCACCGCGCTCGCCCTCGTCGACAGCCCGGTGCACCTCACCGTCACCCGGCACTCACCGTACGCGCCGCGGATCCGCACCGGCGTGGCCTGGGACCTGCTGATCCACGACGTGGACCTGGCCGTCCGGGTGTTCGGCGGGCAGGAGCCGACCGACGTACGCGGGGTGCTGGGCCACTTCCACCCGTCCTCGCTGCCCGGCGCGGAGGACGTCGCCGAGGCCCTGCTGACCTTCGGCGGCGCGGCGCTGGCCAACGTCTCGGCGAGCCGGATCGGCCAGCGGAAGGTGCGGACGCTGGTCGTGAGCGAGGTGGACCGGCTGATCGAGGCGGACCTGATCCGGCGGGACGTCACCATCTACCGGCACGTGTCGCTGGACGCGGCGACGCCCGACGGCCGGGGCTACCGGCAGCAGAGCATCATGGAGGTGCCGGAGCTGGTCTCCAACCGGGAGCCGCTGGCCGCCCAGCTCGACCACTTCCTCGACCTGCTCGCCGGCGTCGCCGACGCCGACGCCGAGCGGCGCTCGATCCTCCCGGCGCACCGGGCCGTCGGCCGGCTCTTCGCCGACCAGGCCTGACCTGCGGGGCCAGGCTGGAGGGCATCGTGTCGCCGGCCCGGCCGGCGATCACGTTCGGGTAGGCTTGCCCACCGTGCGCCCGGCCGGCCGCCGCCGCCCGCCGAGGGTGAGCCCCGGCGGCCCGCCTTCCCACTCGACAGAGATCAAGGAATCCCCTGTGCCGAACGTCGCAGACGACGCCCTGGCAGTGGAGGACCAGCGCGCGCCGGAGGACCTGCCCCGCGCCCCGGACGACCAGCCCGAGACGCCGCAGGACCCGCCCGGCACGCGCGAGCCCCAGCCGGAAACGCCCGACGACCGCCCTGCGGCGCCGCGGGACGAGCCCGGCACACCGGAGGACGAACCCGCGACACCGCAGGATCCGCCGGGCACACCGCGCGACGAGCCCGCGACACCGGGCGACGAGCCGGTCGCGCGCGACGAGGCCGCCGACCCGACCGGGGAGCGGTCCGCGCCGCAGGGGACCCCCGACGCACCGACCGCCTCCGCGTGGCGGTCCTTCCCGCGCCGGTTCGGGGCCGCCTTCGGCGCCCTGCCGCGCCGGATCACCGACGCCGCCGTGCTGGCGTTCGCGCTGTTCACGGTGATCTACCACGCGGGCTTCCTGGCCGAGCTGCGACCGTCGGTGATGTTCGTGAGCTGGCTGTGGTGCTGCTCCGCGCTCGCCGTCCTCGCCGTGGTGCTCGGGGTGGTCCGCGCCGTACGGCGTCGCCGCGCCGTGCCGACGCCGCCGGCCGCCCCGGCCGGTCCCGCGCCGGCGGGCAGGGGGCGCTGGTGGTGGCTCGCCGTCGGCGTGGTCACCGCCGGGCTCGGCATCGCCGCCGCCGTCACCGCCGGCATGGGCGGGCTCGCGTCGTGGTGGGTGCCGACCGGTCTGGGGCTCGCCGCGTCCGTCGGCGCGGCGCTGCTGGCCCGCCGGGCGTGGCTGGCCCGCACCGGCCCGCCGGAGCCCGCCGCCACCGGCTGGCAGGCGCTCTTCGCGCTGCTCGTCTCGGCCGGGGTCGCGGTCTCCTCGCTCTACATGGCCCGCAACAGCAAGGACGACGTCTTCTACCTCGGCAAGTCGGTGTGGGTGGCCGAGCGGGACGTCGTCCCGGTGCGGGACTTCCTGTTCACCGAGAACGTGGCCGCCCCGCTGAGCACCCAGCCGCCGACCGCCTCGATCGAGGTCTTCGCCGGCGCGCTGGCCCGGTTCCTGGGCCTGCACGCCGCCGACGCCACCTGGTTCGTGCTGCTGCCGGCCCTGGCCGTGCTCGCGGTGCTGGCGCTGTGGCGGCTGGTGCACCGCTGGGCGCCCCGCCGCCCGGTGCTGGCGTTCGTCGTGGCCATCACCTACCTCTACCTGGTGGTCGGCTCGGACGCCGCGCTCGGCACCTTCCACCTGCCCCGGCTCTACGAGGGCAAGGGCATGTTCGTCTCGGCGGTCGTCCCGCTGATGTGGGTCTACCTGACCGACTGGTTCGAGTCCCGGTCGAGGTGGAAGCTGTTCCTGATCGCCGCGCTCTCCGTGGTGGCGACCGGCCTGTCCACGACGTCCGCGATCATCCTGCCGCTGCTGGTCGGCTCGGCCGGCCTGGCGATGCTCCTGGTGGGTCGGTGGGGAGCGGCGCTGGCGGCGGGCGTCGCCGCGCTGGCCTACCCGGTCGGCGGGGTGCTGGTGTCCCGGCTGGTGCTCGGGCCGGTCGCCAGCGCCGGGGGCGAGACCCAGTTCTTCGACGCCGAGGGCACCTACCGCCGCACCCTGCTGGTGGGCGTGCTCGGCGTCATCGGCGGCCTCGCCCTGTGGCTGGCGCCCCTGCTCGTGCGGGGGCGGGTGCCCCGGCTGCTCGCCGCCGGCGCGGCGCTGACCATGAGCGTGCTGTTCGTGCCGGGCGTGCTGGAGGCGCTCGCCGACGCCAGCGGCGTGGCGGCGGTGCTGTGGCGGGTGCCCTGGATCCTCGCCCTGCCCGGCCTGATCGGGATCCTCTGCACCGTCCGGCTGCCCCGGCTGCCGTGGGTGTCCCGGCTGGTCGGCCTCATCGTCGCCAGCTCGCTGATCTTCTGCTTCGCGACGTTCGGCGTGCCGATGTGGAGCAGGGACAGTTTCACGGAGGTGGCGCCGCGCCCGCTGTGGAAGCTGCCGCAGCAGCGCCTGGAGATCGTCCGGTGGATCGAGGGGCTGCCCCGCGAGCCGGGCCTGCTGCTCGCCCCGTCGACGCTGATGCGGGTCGCCCCCGTCGTCAGCAGCCGGCTGCGGGTCGTCATGCCCCGCGACGGCTACCTCGTCGAGTACGACCAGAACTCCGACTTCGTCCGCGACCGGCTGCGGTTGGCCGCGTTCGCCGACGGCACGGCGATCGCCCCCGACGCGGAGGTGAAAGCGTCCATCGAGCGGCTCGACGTGACTACCATCTGCGTCTACTGGGTCAACCTCGAGGCCAAGGCGACCCTCAAGCGGCTCGGCTACGAGATGTACGCCCGGCGGTTCGCCCCCGGCTCGGTCCGCTGCTTCCGCCAGCCCTGAACGGCCGGTCCCCGACCCGTCCGACGGCGCGGTCGGGGGCCGATCGGGTAGCAACGGGACGAAGCCCGTAATACCCGAATATGGCTCGCCGTTCGTCTCGCGTTAAGGTCTGAGGGCGAGTGGGACCAGGACGACGCACGGGGGGTTCCCGCCGCTAGCCGCACTGAACGAGGAGGCCGGTCCCGCACGGGGCCCGGCCTCGTCGCCGATCTCGTTGGGGGAGAGTAACCGTTGTTCGGCAAGTTGATGGGACCGGCGGGCGTGGCCGCTCGCGGGGCCGTGCTGCTGCTCTTCTACCTGATCGCGCTCGCCGCGGGCGCCCTCGGCGCGGTCTGGGTGTTCGCGGTGGGCGGGATCGCCGCGATCGCCGGTGAGTTCGCCCTCGCCCGCTGGTCGGCGCCCACCGTGACGCTGCTGGAGAAGGTCGGCCTCGGCCGCGGCTACCGGCAGCTCACCCGCGACCTCTCGGCCGTGCTGCTCGTGGTCTCGGCCATCCGGCCCGGCTCGGTCGAGCTGACCACGATCCTGCTGCTGCCCGCCGTGACCTGGGTGATCGCGGTCTTCGCCGGGGCGCTGAACCGCATGATCGACCGGCGTAACCCGGTCTCCGCGCTGGTGCGCAACATCGACCTCGGCCCGATGCGCTCCGCGCCGCGCCCGCCCGAGTGGGCGGCCGGGGTCGCCGGCGAGCGACTCGCCATGGTCAACATGCTGCTGGTCCCGGCGGCCGTGCTCTCGGCGGTGTGGGACGACGCCGCGCCGATGCTGGCCGGCGGGGCCGCCGCCGTGCTCGCCGCCGCCGTGGCCGGCGGCATCGTCGCGCTGACCTGGCTGCGGGGCCGGGGCACCGGCAAGAGCACGGTGCTGCCGGCGGTGCAGAAGTGGCTGGACTCCTACCGGCCCGAGGTCGCCCTCTACTTCGCCGGGCCGGCGAAGGACGTCTACCAGGCAAACATGTGGCTGGCCCCGACCGAGGCCCTCGAACGGCGGGCCGTGGTGCTGATGCGCAGCCGGGAGGCGTTCAACGAGCTGGCCGACACCCGGCTGCCGGTGATCTGCGTGCCGGCCGGGGTGGACTTCATGAACCTGGAGCTGGGCAGCATCCGCGCCACCATGTACGCGGCGAACGTCGGCGCGAACATCCACATGCTCCGGGAGCCGGGCATGAAGCACGTCTTCGTGGGGCACGGCGACAGTGACAAGCAGGCCAGCGTCAACCCGTACAGCAAGGTGTACGACGAGGTGTGGGTCGCCGGCCTGGCCGGCCGGGAGCGGTACGCGCGGGCCGGCGTCGGCGTGCTGGACGCCGACATCGTCGAGATCGGACGGCCGCAGCTCGCGGGCGTGCACACGTTCGGCTCGGAGTCGCCCGACCGGCCCTTCACCGTGCTCTACGCGCCCACCTGGGAGGGGTGGCTCGACGACGACCCGTACCACACGTCGCTGGTGCTGATGGGGGAGCGGATCGTCCGGGGCCTGCTGGCCTCCCGCCCGTCGCTGCGGCTGATCTACAAGCCGCACCCGCTGACCGGCACCCGGTCCAAGGAGGCGAAGGCCGTCCACGAGCGGGTGGTGCAGCTGATCGGCGCGGCCGGCGGCGACGTCGCCGCGACCTCCCTCGACGGCCCCCGGCACCGGGTCGTGACCGGCCGGGTCCCCGCCCTGTTCGACTGCTTCAACCAGACGGACCTGCTGATCAGCGACATCTCCAGCGTGGTCTCCGACTTCGTGCAGAGCCAGCGCCCGTACGTGGTGGCGAACCCGAGCGGGCTGCCCGAGGACGACTTCCGCCGCAACTTCCCCACCGCGCGGGGGGCGTACCTGCTGTCGCGGGACTGCGGCGAGCTGGAGAAGATCGTCGCGGTCACCCGGGCCGGCGACGACCCGATGACCGAGGCGCGCCGGGACCTGAAGGTCTACCTGCTCGGCCCGGACGAGCCGAACTCGATGGACCGGTTCCGGCAGGAGATCGGCCGCCTCTGCGGCTGACCGGCGACGCCACGTGAAAGGGGGCGGCACCTGCCGCCCCCTTTCGTCGTGCCGGCGGTCAGTCGGGGCGGCGTGGGCTGGTCACGTCGCGGGAGACGACCTCGCCCTTCTCGTCGACCCATCCCTTCGGCCGCGCCGGGTTGCCGGCGACGAGCTGGTAGGGCGCCACGTCCCGGGTGACCACCGCACCGGCGGCGACCATCGCGTGCTCGCCGATCTCGACCCCGCAGACCAGGGTGGCGTTCGCCCCGATCGACGCGCCCCGGCGGACCAGCGTCGGGGTGACGGTCCAGTCCGGGTTCTGCGCCCGGGGGCGCAGGTCGTTGGTGAAGACGGCGCACGGGCCGACGAAGACCTCGTCCTCGATGGTCACCCCCTGGTACACCGAGACGTTGTTCTGGATCTTCACGAGGTCACCGACGGTGACGCCGGCGTCGACGTACACGTTGCGGCCGATCACGCAGCCGGCGCCGATCCGGGCGCTGGACCGGATGTGGGCCAGGTGCCAGACCTTGGTGCCGTCGCCCACCCGGGCGCCCTCCTCCACGTCGGCGCTCGGGTGGACGAAGACGGGGTCGGGCCGTTCGGTGGTGTCAGTCATCCTTCAACTCGCATCGCTCGGGGCGCCGGGCGCCGGCGGTGGACGCGGCGGGACGGCGGCGGGTGCGCCGCCGCCCGCGCCGGATCGGGGCTGCCGCGCCCGGCGGCGGGCTCGGCGGCCCCGGCCGGGGCGTCGGCCGGGAGTGAGCATAGCGAGCGGTCAGCCCAGCAGACGCGCGACCGCGTCGGCGGCCGGCACGTCGGCCGGCAGGGTGTGGGCCTCGACCACGGCGGTGAGCGGCAGCGGACCGTACAGGTGGGGGAAGAGCTCGCCGCCGCGCGACGGCTCCCAGCGCAGCGCCGCGCCGAGCGCCGCCGGGTCGACGGCGAGCAGGGTCAGCCCGGTGACGCCGGCGAAGTGCCGCCGGGCGGTCTCGACCAGTTGGCCGGCGGCGGAGAGGTGGACGAACCCGTCCTGGCGGTCCACCGCCGAGCCGGCGAGCTGCCCGGCGGCGCGGGCGGCGTCCCACTCCGCGCCGGTCAACAGTTTGTAGATCATGCCGGCAGCCTACGGCCGGGGCAGCCCCGGCGGGCCGCGACCGGTGGGCCGCGCGGCACGGACGCACGGGGACTGACCGGGCGGCCCTCCCGCCCGGCCCGCACGTCTGCGACCATTCCACGGTCGAGAACGAGGAACCGGGGAGGCGGGTTGCGCATCCTGCTGGTCGAGGACGACCGTCGGGTGGCCGCCGCCCTGTCGTCCGCCCTGACCCGCCGCGGCTACGAGGTGGAGCACGCCGCCACCGTCGCGGCGGCGCTGCGCGCCGCGCCGTGTGACCTGGTGCTGCTCGACCTGACCCTGCCCGACGGCGACGGCACCGACCTGTGCCGCGCCCTGCGCCGGCGCAGCGCCCAGCTCGGCATCATCGCCGTCACCGCCCGGGGCGAGGAACGCGACCGCGTCCTCGGCCTGCGGCTGGGCGCCGACGACTACGTGGTGAAGCCCTTCTCCATGGTCGAGCTCCAGGCGCGGATCGAGGCGGTGCTGCGCCGGGCCGCGCACGCCGCCCCGGAGCGGGACGTGATCGAGGCGGGACCCGTGCGTATCGACGTCGCCGCCCGCACCGTCACGGTCGCCGGCCGGGAGGTCACCCTCACCCGCAAGGAGTTCGACATCCTGGTGTCGCTGGCCCGGCAGCACGGGGTGGCGGTGTCCCGCGACCGGATCCTGCTGGACGTGTGGGGCACCACCTGGGCCGACCGGCACACCGTGGAGGTGCACGTCGGGTCGCTGCGCGGCAAGCTGGGCGACCCCCGGCTGGTGGAGACGGTGCGCGGGGTCGGCTACCGGCTGCGCGGGGAGTGAGGGGAGCCCCGTGCGTCGTCGGCTGGTCATCAGCTACCTGCTGCTGATGGTGCTCGTGCTCGTCGCCCTGGAGACCCCGCTCGCGGCGACCCTGGCCACCCGGGAGACCGACCTGGTGCGCGCCGACCGGCTCGCCGACGCGACCCGGTTCGCCTCGCTCGCCGGGCCGGCGCTGCGCGGCGGCGTGCCTGGGCCCATCGGCGGCGAGCTGGGCAGCTACGACGAGCTGTACGGCATCGGCGCGGCGGTGGTCGACCGGGACCGCCGCACGGTGGTGGCGTCGCGCAGCTGGCGCTCCGGGGCCGGCACCGAGTCGGCGCTGGACAACGCGCTGGCCGGGCAGCAGTTCAGCGCCCCGGGCTCGGTGTGGCCGTGGGCGGACGGGCCCGTCGTGGTGGCGGTGCCGATCAACGACGGCGGCGAGGTGCTCGGCGCGGTCGTCATCACCACCCCGGCCGGCGCGCTGCGCCGGACCGTCACCGCGTGGTGGCTGCTGCTCGCGGCGATCGGCACCGTCGCCGTGCTGGCCTGCGTGCTCACCGCGTTCGGGCTGGCCGGGTGGGTGCTGCGCCCGGTCACCGAGCTGGACGCCGTCACCCACGAGATCGCCGAGGGGGACCGGGGGGCCCGGGTCCAGCACCGGCTGGGCCCGCCGGAGCTGCGCCGCCTGGCGGCGAGCTTCAACAACATGGCCGACGTGGTGTCCGACGTGATGGACCGGCAGCGGGCGTTCGTCGCGCACGCCAGCCACCAGCTGCGCAACCCGCTGACCGCCCTGCGGCTGCGGGTGGAGGAGCTGGGGCCGAGCCTGGCCGATCCGCAGGGCCGGGCCGAGCACCGGCTCGCGCTGGAGGAGACCGACCGGCTGGCGCTGCTGCTCGACGCCCTGCTCACCCTGGCCCGCGCCGAGCGCGAGGAGAACCAGCGGGTCACCGTCGACGCGGCGGCCGTGGCCGCGTCCCGGGTCGCCGCCTGGCAGCCGCTGGCCCGGCACCGGTCGGTCACCCTCCGCCTGGCCGGCGCCGACGGCCCGGCGCACGCCCGGACCGTGCCGACCGCCGTCGACCAGGCGCTCGACGCCCTGATCGACAACGCGGTGAAGTTCAGCGGCCCGGGCGGCGAGGTGACGGTGAGCGTCGGGCGCGCCGACGGCGGCATCGCGCTGGAGGTCCGGGACACCGGCCCGGGCATGACCCTCGACCAGCTCGACCGGGCCACCGAGCGGTTCTGGCGGGCACCGGAGGTGCAGAACGTCGACGGGGCGGGGCTCGGGCTGACCATCGTGGCGGTCCTCGTCGACGCCTCCGACGGCCGGCTCACCATGCGGCCCGGGCGGCCGCGCGGGCTGGTCGCCGGCCTGTGGTTTCCGGCCCCGGACGCCGCCGACGCCGCCGACGCGGCACCCGCGCCCGCCCCGGCCGACGCCGGCTGACCGGCCCGAGGCCCGCTGGGTGCCGGCTGACCGCCCCCCGGCCGGCCGACCGCCCCGGCCGGGGTCAGGGCTTGGCCGACCGGTACCAGGCGGCGGCCCCCGGATGCAGCGGCAACGGGGCGGTGGCGATCGCCGACCGGGGGCTCATCCGGCCGGCCGCCGGGTGGGCCGCCGCCAGCTCCGCCCGGCGCTCCATCAGCAGCCGGGTCACCTCGCGCACCAGCGGCTCCGGCAGGTCCGCCCGGACCACCAGGTAGTTCGGGTTCGCCACGGTCGTGACCGGCTCCACCCCGTACACGGAGCGGGGGATGTCGCGGGACACGTAGACCTCGCGGTAGCTGCGCCGCAGCGGCTCGGTCCACTCGCCCAGGTCGACGATCCGCACGGCGCTGCCGGCGGCGAGCTCCCCGACGCCGCGCACCGGCAGCCCGCCGGAGAAGAAGAACGCGTCGACGCGGCCGGCGCGCAGCGCGGCGACCGAGTCGTCGAGGCCGAGCCGTTCCCGGCGCACGGCGTCGCCGCCGAGGTGGGCGACCTCCAACAGCCGGGTGGCGGTGACCTCCGTGCCGGAGCCGGGCGCGCCGACGGAGACCCGCCGGCCCCGCAGGTCGGCCACCGAGCGCACCGGGCCGCCGGCCATGGTCACCAGGTGCAGCAGGTCGTCGTAGACCCGCGCGACCGCCAGGACGCTCGGGTGCTCCTCCCGGTCGGTGGGCAGCACGTCGGCCTGGGTGAAGCCCAGCTCGGCCTGGCCCGCGCCCACCAGGCGCATGTTCTCCGCCGAGGCCGCCGTCACCACCACGCTCGCCCGCACCCCGGGCAGCTCCCGGTTGAGGATGCCGGCCAGCGACCGGCCGAACGCGTGGTAGACGGCGGTGGGGCTGCCGGTGGCGATGCGGATCGGCACGGGTTCGCCCGGCGAGTCCTGGCAGGCGGCGAGCCCGGGTGCCGCCGCGACCAGCACCAGCAGCAGCGCGGCCACGCCGGCGGCGCGCGGGGGCACAGTCCAGCTACGGCTCACCCGGTGCACTCTGCGGGGTGCACCACCGCCCGCGCAAGCCCTCGGGCCGGGCCCGTCCGCGCCCGCGCGGGCCGCCTCGGCCCGTCGTGCGCCGCCGGCCGCCGGTGCGCCGTGCGCCGGTGCGCGGGGGATCAGCCGACGGCGGCCACCCCCGGCCCGGTCGCCGGGTCCAGGGTGACGCTGCGCAGGATGCGGTCGCGGTCCGGGCCGTCGGCCACGCTCACCACGAAGCAGCCGGCCCCGGGCCGGAGCAGGGCGGGCACCTCCAGCAGGGCGGCCCCCCGGACCAGCACGGCGGCCAGCTCGCGGTCGGTCAGCCGGATCCCGAGGATGTGCCGGCGCACGTGCCGGCCGCCGGCCAGCAGCGACGCCCGCCACGCCGCGGCGGCCAGCCGGGGCCGCCACGTGCGGCGCGGCGCCGACGCCCCCGACGCGGGCCCGCCGAGCAGCTCCCGGCGACCCTGCCGCCAGCCGGCCTCCACCAGCGTCGCGTACGCCGCCCGGTGCTCGCGGGCCACCTGGAGGCGGTGCAGCTCGTAGCGGCGGCGCAGGCCACCGGTGGCCACCTCGTGCCGCACCGGGATCTCCAGCCGGGCCAGGAGCTGACGCATCCGCAGCGCCGCGTCCTCCCGGTTGAACTCGGCGGCGGGGCCGGCGTGCGGGTGGGCGGGTGCCGGCGGACGCCGCCCGGCCCGGACGGGGGCGGCCGGGGCGGACACGCAGCGCAACAGGCAGGCCACCTCGAACGCGTCGGCGAGGGTCACCCAGTCCAGCGGGGCCGGGACCGCCGGAAGACGAGGCCGGTCGAGCAACATGGGTTCGAGGGGCACCACGGTCTCCTTGTCGGCGTCGGATACCCCATACCGTGACCCGCCGGACGGCCCGGTGGTACCCGTGGCCGCCAGGCTTGAGGAAATCTTGCGACAGTTCGGAGCGTCACAGCTGCGTCACCACGACGTCGACCGCCCGGGGCCGCCCGGCCGCCACCGGCTGCTCCAGCACCGTGTACTTCGCCTCGCGCAGGGCGGCCACCAGCCCGTCGGCGGTGCGCGGGCGGGCCCCGGCGGTGAGCAGGTCGCGCACCAGCCGCCCCTTCGTCGCCTTGTTGAAGTGGCTCACCACCGTGCGGACCGGCCCGGCCGGGGTGTCCCGCTCGTGCAGCACCCGCACGGTCACCGTCCGCCCGGCCAGCTCGCCGCGCGGGGTCCACGTCGCCGCGTACGCGCCGGAGCGCAGGTCCAGCACCGGGCCGCGTCCGGCCGCCGCCTCCAGCGCCGGCCCCAGCTCCCGCCGCCAGTACGCCGACAGCGCGCCCACGCCGGGCAGCCGCGCCCCGATCGGGCACCGGTACGGCGGGACGCGGTCGGTGAGCCGCACCGCGCCCCACAGCCCGGAGCTGATCAGCACCGACCGGCGGGCCGCCCGCTGCGCCGCCGCCGGCAGCGTGGCCAGGTCGAGGGCCTCGTAGAGCACCCCCGTGTAGAGCCGGCCCGCCTCGGCGGTGGCCGCCCGCTCCAGCCGCGCGTTGCGGCGCAGCTCGCCGGCCAGCCCCGGGGTCAGCCCCAGCGCCGCCAGCGCCGCCGCCTCGTCCACGCCCGCGCAGAGCCCCACCAGCGCCGCCAGGACCCGCGCGCGGGCGTCGGTCAGCTCGGGCAGGGACAGCCGGGCCAGGTCCAGCCGCCGGCCCGTCCCGGCGTCGGCCTTGCCCTCCGAGGGCGGCAGCAGGATGAGCATCGCCTCACGACTCCTCGCGCACCCGGCGTCGTGCACGCCGGTCGGGCCAGCGTACGCACCCCGCTCAGCGCCACGGCCGCACGGCCGTCTCCGGGTGGTACACGCGATAGCGGCCGACCTCGGCGAGCAGCGCCGCCCCGCGGCGCGGGCCGAGCAGCTCCCGCAGCCGCCGGTCGGCCGGGCCGTCGGCCACCAGCACGTACCCGGGCCGGTCGGCGAGGGCCACCTGCCGCCAGTACGGCCGGTACCGGTTCTGCCCCGGCATCAGCCGCCCGTCGAGCACCCCGCACCGCACCTCCTCCGCCGTCTGGAAGACCAGCCGGTTGCACGTCCAGTACTCGCCGTACACCGCGCGCAGCCCCGCCCGGCGCACGACGTCGGCGAGCTGGCGGGCCTGCCGCTCCTCGACGCGCAGCGGCCCCAGGCCCGCCACGAACAGGCCGGTGACGGCCAGCGCGGTGGCGGCCAGCCCGGCCAGCGCCGCCGTCGCCGACGCGCCGGCGAGCCGCCCCGCCGCGCCCGTCGTGCCCCGCCAGGCGTGCCGCGCCGCCACCCACAGCGGCCACAGCGCCACCGGCAGCGACAGCTGGAGCACCGACAGGTAGCGGGCGTTGTTCAGCGGATCGGTGGCGGCCAGCGGGCTGCGCACGTACGCCGCGAGGGTCAACCCCGCGCCCGCGACCAGGGCGAGCTGCGCGGCCGGCCCGACCCGGTCGCCGGCCGGCCCGGCGGCGGCCTGCCGGTACGCGACCAGCGCGAGCACCGCGGCGGCGGCCAGCAGCAGGGGATAGCACAGCCCGAACCACTGCTGCCACCGGGCGCAGCCACCGGCCGGGCACAGCCCGGTGGCCAGCGGCACCCCCTCCAGCAGCCCGCCGTGCAGCCGCTCGCCCAGCGGCGGCGACGCGCCGGCCTCCCCGCTGATCCGCCGGACGACCGACAGCGAGTCCTGCCCCGGCGGCGCGCGCAGGCTGTCGACGACAAGCGGGGCCGCCCCGAGGGCGACCCCGGCCGCCAGCGCCGCCCCGCACCGGCCGAACAGCTCCCGGCGCAGCACCCAGGCCAGCAGCAGGACGGCCGCCGTCAGGTACGGCACGATCAGCCAGTCCGACCAGACGGCAAACCCGGCCAGCAGCCCCGCCGCCCCCGCCGCCAGCGGCCGGGACCGCACCCGCCCGTCGGCCAGCCCCACCGCCACCAGCAGGATCGCCAGCACCGCCGGCTTCACCTCGGGCCGCCCGCCGACCGCCTGCAACTGGTCGCGCAGCACCCGCTCCGGGCCGAGCGCGAGCAGGCCGACGACCAGCACGGCGCACCACGGCGCGCAGATCCGGCGGGTCAACCGGTACGCGAGGAACACGAACAGCGCCCACAGCGCCAGCACCGGCAGCCGCAGCACCGGCCAGCTCGGCCCGGCGACGGCGACCAGCGGGGCCGCCAGGTACGCCTCCGCCATGCCCATGTAGCGCTGCCCGTAGAGGAACACGGGGTGCTCCCGGCCGGCGGCGATGTGCAGCGCGGCCAGGCCGAACGTGGCCTCGTCGCTGTTCGACACGGGCACGGTGAGCAGCGTGAGGACCAGCCGGTAGCCGAACCCGGCCAGCCCGAGCAGCAGCGCCGCCAGCGCCGGCCGGTCGAGCGCCGGACGCCACCGCCCACGGTCCCGCACAGCTGTCGACACGACCAACGCCCCCGTCGTCGCCCCGACCGGAGTGTGTCACGCGCCCGGGGCGGGCCGGGCCGGATCGGCGCAGACCGGCGGCGGGCGGCGGCCACCGGCTCGCGTGGCCGACCTCGCCGCCGTGTGGCAGGGTTGCCGTGTGCCACCGACACCCGCCGGCGAACTGGCCGTACCGAACCTGCACCGGGCCGCGCGGTTCGAGGACGCCGTGCACAACCTGGTCGAGCGCCGGCTGCGGCGCACCGGGTGGCAGACCAACATCATCGCGTACGCCGGTTACGGCGCCCCCGGCTGGGCGCGGGTGCTGTGCCGGGTGCTGCTCGGCCGCCCCGACACCCGGTCCCGGCAGCGGCTGGAGAAGGTGCGCGGCTGGCGCAGCTTCGCCACCCTGCCCGCCAAGCACGTGACGGTCACCATCGAGGCCGGCGGGGTGACGCACGAGGCGAAGGCCGACCGCAGCGGCTTCGTCGACACCGTCGTCGAGGCCGACCTGACCCCCGGCTGGGCGTCGGTGCGCCTCGGCGTGGCCGACGCCGAGCCGGTGGAGGCGCTGATCCGCGTCCTCGACCCGACCGTCCGGTTCGGCATCCTCTCCGACATCGACGACACGGTCATGGTGACGGCCCTGCCGCGTCCGCTGCTCGCCGCGTGGAACACCTTCGTCCTCGACGAGCACGCCCGCGCCGCCGTCCCCGGCATGGCGGTGCTCTACGAGCGCCTCGTCACCGCCCACCCCGGCGCGCCCGTGTTCTACCTCTCCACCGGCGCGTGGAACGTCGCGCCGACGCTGACCCGGTTCCTGTCCCGGCACCTCTACCCGGCCGGGCCGCTGCTGCTCACCGACTGGGGGCCGACGGCCGACCGGTGGTTCCGCAGCGGCCGGGAACACAAGCGGGCCACCCTGGCCCGGCTGTCCCGGGAGTTCCCCGACGTGCGCTGGCTGCTCATCGGCGACGACGGCCAGCACGACCCGGAGATCTACCGCGAGTTCGCCGCCGGGCATCCCGACAACGTGGCCGGCGTGGCGATCCGCCGGCTGTCGCCCACCCAGTCGGTGCTCGCCGGCAGCCTGCCCACCCCGTCGGGCAGCTCCTCGTCGGGCCCGGTGGGGCAGAAGTGGCTCTCCGCGCCGGACGGCGCGGGCCTGTGGAAGCTGCTGCGCGACGCGGGCCTGGTCTGACCGTCGCGGGGCTGGTCCGACCGTCTCCACCCGACAGCGGCTGGCCCGGCCCGTGGGCCGGGCCAGCCGGTCGCCCTACGTCACCAGCCGGTGGTGAGCTGGCTGCGGGCGCTCAGCATGCCCGCCGACGCGCCGGGATACAGCCACAGAATCCCCGTCGAGTTCTCCCGGGCGACGACGTCGGGCTTGCCGTCGCGGTTGAAGTCGGTCAGGCCGAACGAGGTGTAGCCGGCCCAACCCACGCCGACCTGGGTGATGCTGGCCGCCGGGAAGTCGTACAACCGCAGGAGGCCGGTGCTCGCCACCCGGGCGTAGACGTCCGGCGTGGCATCGCCGACGACGTTGGCGATGCCGTACGGGGCGTAGTCGGTCGACCAGCCGTCGCCGACGTCCACCCGGGCGCTCGTGCCGCCGGCCAGGTCGCCCGGATACACCCACAGGTCGTTGGTGGACCCCGCCGTGATCACGTCCTGGAACCCGTCGCGGTTCCAGTCGGCCACCCCGTACGGGCGGTAGTTGCACCACTGGTTGCCGAGGAACGTCGGCGTGGCGCTCAGGTCGTCGGCCGTGCCGAGGAAGACCTGGAGCTCGCAGGAGCTGTTGTCGCGGACCACGATGTCCTGGTTGCCGTCGTGGTCCCAGTCGGCGATGCCGAAGACGGTGAACTGGTTCCACCCGGTCGACATCAGCCGAGGGGCGCCCAACTGCGCGTTCTGCTTGCGGTGCCGCCACAGGTTGCCGTCGGTGTCGGCCGTGTAGATGTCCGTCTCGGTGGTCCCGGTGCCGGGCGGCGTCCAGGTGGTCGCGCCGAACGGGGTGCGTGCCCCGGTCGCCGGCACGGTGTTGGTGGCCCCCACCTGGGTCGGGGTGAGCGCCCGCTTCCACACCTGGAGGTTGCTGATCATCCCGGCGTAGTAGGCGGTGGGCTGACCCTGGTAGAGGTAGCGGCCGACGACGAACTTGCCGCCGCTGGGCCACGTCGGCGTCGCGGTGAACTGGGCGCTGCCCTTGAGCACCCCGTTGACGTACAGCGAGATCGTCCGGGTCTTGGCGTTGAAGGTCGCCACCAGGTGCGTCCAGACGCCGAGCGCCGTCCCGGCCGGGGTCACCACCTGGGTGTACGACCAGCCGCTGTCGGCGTTGCCCATGCCGAAGCGCCACGTGTTGTCGCTCGTGTTGTTCCACAGCAGGAAGCGCGACGCGTTGGCGCCGTCCTCGCTGGCGATGACCCCGCCCGCCGCGGTCGGCTTGGCCCAGACCGAGATGCTGAACGACTTCGTGGTGTCGATCAGCGGGCTGTTGACCGTGAGCGCCCCGTCGCCCGTGGGGTTCACGGCGGTGCCGGTCGCGTCGGTGTTCATGATGAGGGCCGGGCTGAACAGGTCGTCGCTGCGCCAGTAGGCGTCGCCGCCGGAGGCGGTCAGCGTGCTGCCGCCGGTGACGTCCGTCGCGGTCGTGACCGCCCCGTCGCCGGTGTCGTCGAACTTCCAGGTGTGGTCCGAGGTGATCAGGGTCTGCTTCGGCTGCGCCGTGACGGTGGCGCTGCCGGCCTGGAGGCCGGTCACCAGCCAGGCGGTCGTGGTGGCGTCGGCGCCCACGGTCCACAGGTCCACGGTGCCGTCGCCGTTGATGTCACCCGCGCGCAGGCTCAGGTTGCCGCCGGTGTTCCAGCCGGACGCCGCGAGGGTACGGGCGGTGTAGGTGAGCTGCCCGATGTCCTGGCTGAACGCGAGGCCGGTCCACAGGTGCAGCGCGCCGGTGGTCCGGTTCCACAGGAACATGGCGGTGCCGTCCGACGCCTCGGCGGTGGCGATGCGCCAGTTGTTCCAGTCCGTGCCACCCGTCGGGGTCGACGCGGTGGTGTGCTGGGTGCCGAGGTAGCCGCCGGGGATGCCGAAGTTGGGATAGTAGGTGAGGAAGTAGCCGTTGGCGGCGTCCCCGCTGGTGCCGATCAGGTCGGGGTAGCCGGTGCCGGCCTGCCGGCTGTCGCCGGCGTTGGCGAGCTGGATCGGCGGTGTGCCGTTCGGGTCGTTGAGCAGCGAACCCTCGATGGCGAACTGGTTCTCGACCCGCTCCGGGCGCAGCACCGAGCCGTCGCCGTTGCCGGCGATGAGCTCCGCGCGGACGGGGTCGGCGGCCGGGTAGTAGACCAGGACGTCCTGGAAGCTGCCGCCGAGGAAGCGACCGCTGACGACCTGGGTGTTGTCGAAGTCGGACGGCGAGTTCGTCCCGGAGACGCCGTTGCCGCGGGCGCCGATGTTGCTGATGTTCGGGTTGACGCCGGCCGCGCCGTTGTTCTCCGCCAGCCAGATCCCCGCCGCGAGGTTGTTGGTGGAGCCCACGTTCAGCAGGTCGGCCCGGCCGTCACCGGTGAGGTCGCCGTCGGCGGCCGGAGTGGCCGGGGGGACGGCGTTGAAGGTCAGGGTGTCCGTCTCGCCGAAGTTCTGGCCCGCCGCCGTGACGCTGGTGACGGAGAGCGTGTTCGTCAGCCGGGTGGGCCGGACGGGGATCGTCGCGTTGCCGCTGGCGTCGGCGGTGACGGTCACCGGCGGCGCGGCGTTCAGCTGGTAGTTGTAGGCGGTGGGCAGCGTGCCGCTCTCCGGCGGCGCGACGGTGAAGCTGGCCTGGACGCCGACGGTGGTCTGGGCGGGCGGCGTGATCCGCGGCGGTCCGGCGCGGGTCGCGTCGAAGGTGAACCGGCAGGTGGCCGACCAGTTGCTCGGGGTGCGGAAGTCGGTGGCCTGGACCTGCCAGGCGAAGGTGGTCGGCGCGCCGTTGCTGCTCCCGGTGACGCCGGCGGCGGCGGCGAGGGTCGCGCGGGGCACGACGTACACGGCGGTGCTGCCGGACGAGTACGTCAGCAGGTTCGGGTTGGTGTTGACCAGCAGCGTCCCGGGGGCGCTGGCCTTCCACAGCTTGAAGGTCACGCCGAGGGTGCCGCGGTTGGTGTCGGAGACCGGGGCGTAGAGCGAGACCGAGGTGTCGCCGACGACGGTGGGGCTGGCGGCCGCGCAGGACGTGGTGGGCGAGGTGGTCATCCCCGTCGGGGTGTTGGGCTTGTGGTTGTAGCGGATGGTGAGGGTGGGGCTGGTTTCGAGGAACTCCTTCCAGCTCTGGGTGTCGCTGGCCTCGTTGGCGGCGACCATCCACAGGGTGCGGGTGGGCTTCTTGGCGGTGACGTCGGCTTCGATCTGGTTGGTGACGTCGAAGGAGGCGGCGTCGGCGTCGCAGCCGCTGTAGCCGTAGGCGAAGCTCTTGGCGGCCACGACGCTGCCCTTGGTGACGACCTCCCAGTGGTTCCAGGTGGCGTTGGACGAGCTCAGGGTGGTTGCGGGGGCGTAGATGTTGACCGTCTTGGCGGTGCAGTTCCAGGACCGGGTGTTGGTGATCTTGAAGATGGCGTCGTAGATCTCGGCCCCGGTCAGGGTGCTGTACGGCACCGGGAAGTTGACCAGGGTCTGGGAGCGTTGGACGCCGGAGTTGCCGACCTGCATCCGCCCGACCGGGTCGGGGGTGTCCTTCCAGAAGTTGGTGGACTGGTGCTGGTAGGAGATGGTGGCCCAGCCGGACATCTTGGGCCCGACGGGGGTCCAGTTGAACGTGGGGTCGACGTAGACGGGGTAGACGGTCTTCGGGTCGTCGAACAGCTTCCGGTCGGGGGACAGGCGCAGCGTGCCGGGGGCCATCCGCACGCCGATGGGGGCGCTCCTCGCGGTCCGGCCCGGCGCGGCGGCACTCGATGCGGCGGTGGGCCGCTCGTTGCGGCCGGTGGCGGAATCCCACATGGTCGGGGCGGGTGCGGTGAGGACGGCCTGTCCGGCGCGGTCGCGGCCGGTGATGTTGCCGGTGGTGTCGGCGGTGAGGGTGACGCCACTGGTCGACGTGGTCAGGTCGAGGGTGGCCAGCTTCGGGTGTCGGGCGGCCTGGCGGTTCTTGACGACGAAGACGTGGGAGAAGCCGCCCTCGCCGGTGACGCGGACGGTGAGGTCGACGCCGGGCAGCACCTCGGGGTAGGTGGCGGTGGGCCCGGACAACGTGGGCGCGGGCAGCGCCATCGGCGCGGTGAGCGACAGCGCGCGGTCGCCGCTCGTCAGTTGGGCGAGGGGGCCGGTGCCGCCGGGGGAGAGCCGGACCTGGTTGGTGGTGACGGTCGGGGTGATGCTCCCGTCGGCGTGGCGGACCAGGGTCGGGTCGAGGCTGCGCCACTTCCCGTCGACGCGGGTGCGGGTGGGCACGGCGGTCTGGGTCAGCTCGACGGTGCCGTCGGGTCGGGCGGTCATGGTGGAGGTGGAGGTGCCGGCGGCGGTGGCCTCGACGGGTCGGCCGGTGCGGCGGGCCTCGGTCATGGCGCGGTCCACGCCGAGCGGGCCGGTGGCCGGCTTCGCGGCGGGTGCCGACGACGCCGCCTCGGCGGCAGGCGCGGGCGTCAGGCCGGTCGCGGCGCCCGCCGCGGCGAGGCTCAGCGCGACGACCGAGCCGAGGGCCCTCGACCTGATTGTCCTGACAGGAGGGCTGTTCCTGGACATGGAGTGGTATCTCCCCCGTGTTCGTGTCCGGCGGACGCGGTTTCGCGTCCGGTGGGCGGCCACAGTGAATCAGCCCGCGCGGCGACAGGGGTGCCGTAGGCCGCGTCGCCTTGTCCCTTTCGGACTCAGTGCGGCCCATATGGCCGTCGTGACCTTCGCCATCGTTATCGATGCGTGACCTTTTGCGTCCCGGGACGTGAAACATTGACGGCGCGTCACGGGGGTGCGCATCCCACCACCCTGCGTGTCGTTCCGGTTGTCTCACGAAACGGGGTGGGCATGTTCGGGCACGGGGGAACACGTCTGTCGGCACGTCCGAGACGGTTGGTCGCGGCGATCGCGTCGGCGGCTCTGGTAGCGGGATTGTGGTCGGGCGCGCCGGCATCGGCGAAGCCCAGGGGCGCGGAGCCGGCAAGGCCTCCCGTGCCGTCACCGGGTCCGTCGGTAAAGGGCGTCAAGCCGTTGCCGACACGGTTCGTGACGCCGCGCGACGACGCGAAGTCGATCCACCGGCCGTCGAGGACGGTGTGGCCCAGCGCCGCGTCGGCGCAGGTCGAGCTGGGTGCGCCGCAGGCACTGTCGGCGGGGTCGCCGAAGGCGCGGGCGGCGGGCACCCCGGTGTGGGCGCAGCCGGTGTTGGTCAAAAGCGGACAACCCGCCGGGCCGAAGCGGCTCGCGGTGACGGTGGCCGACCGCAAGGCCGCCGAAGCCGCCGGCGTCGACGGCGTGCTGCTGTCGGTGACGCCGGACCGGGCGTCGGGCGCGGCGCGGATCGGCGTGGACTACGCGGGCTTCGCCGAGGCGTACGGCGGCAACTACGGGTCGCGGCTGCGGCTGGTCCGACTGCCCGAGTGCGCACTGACCACGCCGAAGGCGGCGGAATGCCGCACGGCGCAGCCGCTGGCGTCCACCAACGACCCGGCGGCGCGGACCGTCTCGGCCGAGGTGCCGATGACCGCGTCGGCGTCCGGCGCGCGCGTGGTGCTGGCGGCGGTGGCCTCGGCCGGCGAGGAGGGCGGTAACGGCGGCACCTACGCGGCCACCGACCTCAAGCCGTCCGGCTCGTGGACCGGCGGCGGGAGCACCGGCTCGTTCACGTACTCGTATCCGGTGACGGTGCCGCCGGCGGCGTCGGACCTGGTGCCCACGGTGGCGCTGTCCTACGACTCGGGCAGCGTCGACGGGCAGACCGCCTCGACCAACGCCCAGTCGTCGTGGGTGGGCGACGGGTGGTCGACGCCCCGGTCGTACGTGGAGCAGACCTTCGCCTCCTGCATGGACGACCCGGGCGGCAGCGCCTCGCCGGTCAAGACCTACGACCGGTGCTACGACGGGCCGATCCTGACCCTGTCGCTCAACGGGTCGTCGACGTCGCTGGTGTGGGACGCGGGCAGCAGCAAGTGGAAGCCGGAGTCGGACAACGGCGAGGTGGTCACCCACGTGGTCGACTCGAACAATGGCACCGAAACCTACAACACCGACTACTGGCGGGTGACGCTGCGCGACGGCACGATGTACGAGTTCGGCCGTAACCGCCTGCCGGGCTGGACGTCGGGCAAGGCCGAGACGAAGTCGGTCGACCACACCCCCGTCTACTCGCCGCACTCGGGCGACCCGTGCTACAACTCGGCCGGGTTCTCCTCGTCGGTATGCACGATGGCCTACCGGTGGAACCTCGACTACGTCAAGGACGTCCACGGCAACGCGATGGCCTACTACTACCAGCAGGCCACCAACTTCTACGGCCGCAACAAGGGCGCCACCGACGTGTCGTACGTGCGGGACAGCAACCTGGCGCGCATCGACTACGGCTTCACCGACGGCAACGCCTACGGCACCGTGCCGAACCGGGTGGTGTTCACCACCGGCGACCGCTGCCTGTCGGGCACCTGCCAGCCGCTGAACTCGGCGAACAAGGCGAACTGGCCGGACGTGCCGTTCGACCTGATCTGCAACTCCGGCACCGACTGCGACGACTGGAGCCCGTCGTTCTTCTCGACGGTCCGGCTGACGTCGATCGAGGCGCAGCAGTACGACACGGCCACGTCGGCGTACGAGCCGGTCGACTCGTACGACCTGTCGCACACCATGCCGGCCACCGGCGACGGCACGTCGCCGACGCTGTGGCTGACGTCGGTCGCCCGCACCGGCCACGACACGGGCGCGGGCGGCTCGACGGCGGCGATCACCCTGCCGTCGGTGTCGTTCACCGGGGTCAAGCTGGCCAACCGGGTCGACACCACCGGCGGGCTGCCGAACTTCTACCGGCAGCGCATCGCCACGATCACCACCGAGACCGGCTCGGTGATCTCCCCGAGCTACGAGCTGCCGGTGCCGTGCACCGCCCCGGTGACGACCGCCCCGGCCACCAACACCAAGTCGTGCTACCCGGTCTACTGGACCCCCGACGGGTTCGTGAACCCGAAGCTGGACTGGTTCCACAAGTACGCGGTCACCCGGGTCACGTCCACCGACCCGACCGGCGGGGCACCGGCGCTGTCGACCAGCTACAGCTACCTCGGCGGGGCGGCCTGGCGCTACGACGAGAACGAGGTCGTCAAGGCCAAGTACCGCACCTACGGGCAGTTCCGTGGCTACGCCAAGGTGCGCACCTTCAGCGGCGACGGCGTCAACGACCGCCGCACCCAGTCCGAGGTCGCCTACCACCGCGGCATGAGCAAGAACAACTCCACCACCGTGGTCAACCTGACCGACTCGGCCGGCGGCGTGCACGAGGACGTCGACGAACTCGCCGGCAGGGAGCTGGAGACGACCCAGTATCTCGGTGAGGGCGGCCGGGTCGACTCCTCCACCATCACCTCCTACTGGGTGTCCGGGGCCACCGCCACCCGCTCGCGCACCGGCCTGTCGGCCCTGACCGCGCAGTGGGTCGCGCCGATCAAGACGTACGCGCGGCAGGCGGTGACCAGCGGCGCGTCGCTGACCTGGCGCTACACGGCCAGCGACAACAGCTACGACGCGAACACCGCCAGCGCCACCTTCGGCGAGCTGAAGCACAGCTACACCTACACGGTGCCGGTCAACACCGCGTACGACCAGTGCACCAGCTACACGTACGCCCCGGTCAACGCCGGCGCGAACCTGGCCGGGCTGGTCAGCCAGACCGAGACGGTGTCGGTGGCGTGCGGCGGGTTCACCCAGGGCAGCCCCGTCTCCGAACCGGGCAGCGTCAACACGCTGACCGCCCCGGCGACGGTGAGCCGGCCGGCGCAGGTGGTCAAGGTCGAGCGGAACTTCTACGACGACCCGACGTTCGCCACCACGTTCCCGCAGGCCGCCGCCCCGACCAAGGGCGACGTCACCCTCACCCAGGTCGCCAGGGACCACACCGCCGGCGCCTACGTCTGGCAGACCAGCGGGAAGACCACCTACGACACGTACGGCCGCGTCGTCGACGAGTACGACGCCAAGAACAACAAGACCAGCACCGGCTACACCATGAACGCCGCGAACCTGGTCACCGGGACGTCGACGACCAACGCGCTGCTCCAGACGTCGTCGGCCACGATCAACCCGAAGCGCGGCGGCATGCTCACCAGCACCGACGCCAACAACGTGGTGACCCGGCAGCACTACGACGCCCTGGGCCGCGCCTCCGCCGTCTGGTTGTACAACCGGGCGACCAGCAGCAACGCCAACCAGAAGTTCACCTACACGGTGTCCAAGACCGGCGTCACGGCGGTGACCAGTCAGAAGCTCAACAACTCCAACGGCTACCAGACCTCGGTGACGCTCTACGACGCCCTGCTGCGGAGCCGGCAGACGCAGACGGTCACCCCGCAGGGCGGCCGGATGATCACCGACACGTTCTACGACACCCGGGGCTGGACCAGGGCGTCGTACAACGGGTGGTGGGACGACGCGACCACGCCCACGGTCACCACGCCGGTGTCGGCGGCGACCCTCGGCAAGCAGGTGCCCAACCAGACCTTCACCACCTACGACGGCCTCGGCCGCGCCATCGTCACCACGGCGGCGAAGAACGGCGTCACCGTCTCCACCACCACGACGGTCCACGCCGGGGACCGCACCACGGTCGTGCCGCCCGCGGGTGGCGTGGTCACGACCACCGTCACCGACCCGCTGGGCCGGAAGAAGGAGCTGCACGAATACCAGGCCCGCCCGACGGTGACCACCCCGGCGGACACCTTCACCGGCGACTTCACCGTCACCGGCGGCACCGCCACGACCAGCACGTACGGCTACGACAGCCGCGGCAACCAGGCGACGCTCACCGACGCCGACAACAACGTGTGGACCTCGACCTACAACCTGCTCGGCCAGGTCGTGACGAAGTCCGACCCCGACGCCGGCACCAGCAGCATGGTCTACGACGCCAACGGCAACGTCGTCCAGTCCACCGACGGCCGTGCCAAGACCCTGTCGTTCACCTTCGACGCCCTCGACCGTAAGACCGGCGAGTACGCTGCCACCGTGGCCAGCCAGTCGTCGGCGAATCAGCGCGCCGCCTGGGTGTACGACAACAGCAACGCCGTCGCCGGGGTCACCAACGCCGTCGGCAAGCTCACCACCACCATCGCCTACCGCGACGGCCAGCCCGTCACGACCCAGCAGAAGGCATTCAACGTCTTCGGCGCCAGCCTCGGGCAGACCGTCACCATCCCCGCCACCGAGGGCACCCTCGCCGGTTCGTACGTCTTCGGGCACTCGTACACGTCGGTGCTGGGCCTGCCGCTGACCGACACGTACCCGGCCAAGGGCAGCCTGCCCGCCGAGACCGTGCTGCACGGCTACTCCGGCGTGCTGGACCTGCCCACCACCCTCGCGGGCCTCGCCGCCTACACCACCGGCGTCACCTACGACGCCTGGGGCCGGGTCAACCAGCAGAGTATCGGCACCGCCACCAGCGCCGCCTACGTCACCAACACCTACGACACCCACACCAGCCGGCTGACCAACCAGCTCGTCACCCGCTCCACGGCCACCCCGGCGGCGGTGGACGAGCAGGAGTACAAGTACGACCTGGTCGGCAACATCACCCGCAAGACCAGCAAGCGCCTCGGGGTCACCACCCCGGCGGAGACCCAGTGCTACGGCTACGACGGCCTCGCCCGCCTCACCGACGCGTGGACCGCCACCGACGCCTGCGCCACCACGCCGACCAACGCCGACAAGACCATGGTCGGCAACACCATCGGTGCCGGCAGCGCCTACTGGACCACCTGGACCATCGATCCGATCGGCAACCGCACCCAGCAGGTCGAGCACAACCTGACCGGTGGCACCGACACGACCACCACCTACACCTACGACGGCAACGGGCAGAACAAGCCCCACACCCTGACCTCCACCGCCACCAGCGGAGGGGCGACCGGGAGCACCTCCTACACGTACGACGCCGCCGGCAACACCATCGGCCGTAACGCCGCCCAGGGCAACCAGACCCTCGCCTGGGACGACGCCGGCAAGCTGACCAGCGTGACCGGCGGCACCAGCGGCAACAACACCTTCACCTACGACGCCGACGGCAACCTGTTGCTCCAGAAGGAACCCGGCAAGACCACCCTCTACCTGCCGGGGCAGCAGCTCACCCTTAACACGGCCACCAACGCCATCGACGGAAACCGCTATCTCGACCTGCCGGGCGGCGGCAGTTGCATCCGCTCCGGCAACGGCACGGCCTACACCTTTGCCATCGCCGATCACCAGGGCACCCCCACCCTCTACCTCGACAACACCGCGCAGAACCCCACCTGGCGGCAGTACACGCCGTACGGGGCGGCCCGGGGCGCGGCGGTCACCGTTCCCGACAACCGCGGCTTCCTCAACAAGCCGATCAGCCCGACCGGGCTCACCATCGTCGGCGCCCGCGCCTACGACCCCGTCATCGGTAGGTTCATCTCCGTTGACCCGATCATCGATGTGGCCGACGCGCAACAGTGGAACCCCTACGCATACGGACACAACAGTCCCGTTCGCTACAGCGACCCGACTGGGATGAAAGACTGTGCCGACGACGCCTGCACCACGTATTCCACGCCAGCGCCCGGCGGCGGTGTCACGATCCATGAGCCGGGCGGAAAGAAGACCACTTACCCCAAGGGGGGCGGGGGGAAAGGTGGCGGTAGGCCGAAGCCGCAGCCCGAGAAGTGCATGCCCGCTACCCCTGAATATTGTCATGTCGGAGGCACTCGTCACGAAACCCCGGATTACATCGTGAAGAAGTGGTTCCAGAACATGGTCAATGGGTTCAAGTCGCCTAATCTCGACTGTGGCATCGTGGGCTCAACGCAGCAGTGTGCTGCCTATGAGTACTTCCGCTGGGGAGATCGGATGACCAGGGAGCTCTGGATGACCTCCGAATTCGCCAACATCTATCTTGAAATTGACCGGCGTGCTGCCGCTGGTGAGCTGGGCGGTCGTCAGGATTTCCACTATTCCGACATGCCAAAGAGTGAGAACTACAAGCATCTGTTCGGGGATATGCTGAGTAACGCGACCAAGGGCTCCTTGGGTAGTAGTCGGTTTATGGCGATCACGGGTTCCTACGATGTCGATTGGAAAGTCGTGGGGCACGAGAATGACAATCCTGTCGTTGAGTATCATGTGCAGAACGCCACGACCCTCTACTCCGGTACTCGCATTCCTGGCGTGACGCCACCGCGGGGTGACGGGAACGCGGGGAGTGGGGCGGATGCCTATCCGCTCGAAAACTACATGATTCAAAGTTACCGCTTCAGAATTACTACATGCGTCAACTCGGCATGCCCCCAGTGACCGCAGGAGCGAGGAGTTGGCTTGCTGCTGCTGGCGCTGCCTGCGTTCTCGGCCTTGGGGTGGTGTTCGCGATCCATGCAGTGACGAGATGGTTCGAGGATTCCCGCCCCGCGCTATCCAATAACGATGTGGTCGGTGTGTGGCGAGGGTCCGGCGAGTTGGTCTTCAATGTTGACGGGACGTTTGCGGCGACGCGGATACCCGTGTCCCTATTGGGGTCGATGCCATTAGGGCCGTCCTTCGTTTCGGGTGCTGGCAAGTGGTCCGTTCGATCGGCGGTAAATGATCCGAGTGGGAGGATGACTGAGGTTGGCCTTGTCTTTGAGATGCTTGACGGGTATCCGGCCCCCTATTCGGTGAACCTGCGCTCAGACTATGTCGACGAGAAAGTAGTGCTCTTCTGGTTCGTTGGCGACCCTGACCTTGGTCGTCGGGTTGTTCTTGAAAGGGTCTGATCCGCATTCCTGCCTGCTAACCAGGAACGCCGCTGCGATCGTCAGTTTGTGCTGTTCTCGGTGCTAGCAGGCTTGAGGTCAAGGCGATATTCGGGGCCCGCTTGGGTGGTCCGGGAAGGCGGTGCGAGGTGTCTCTGGTGCCTCGCGCCGTGTCACCCGGGCATTGGTGGATCTGGTTTCTTGCGGACCTTTGGAAGGGCATCTGGACGACCCGGAGTGCGTCGAAGTGGCACGGATGTGACAGCGTTGTCAGCGACTGCTGCCAAGGAGATGGACTCGCGTGGGAAGGTACGCGGTGCCGGGACTGGCGCTGACGAGAAGCTGCTCTATACCCAGCGGGCCTACCTCCCGTTCCGGGCACCCCGGCTGCCCGCAGCCGGGGTGCCTTTCGTCCTCATCGACGTCCGGCTGCTCTTCGCCCCTCGGCGGATCCTGGGCATTCCTGGGCTCGGGGAGCCTGCGTTGCACCGCAGGGCGGTTGCGCTGCGGGAAATCGGCGATGTGGAGCCGGTTGGCGAGAGAACAATCGAGGTCAGGACGACGTCCGGAGGCCGCTTGACTGTGCGGATCCTGTCCCCCTACGGGCCTGGCTTCGTCTGGTCGGCTCGGCAGCAGGTCGTGCCTGCTCGGGACGAGGCAATAAGACGGACCAGGGAGGCCCGTGCACGGGCCGGGGACGTAACGAACTGACCACTACACGATGGTGCGGGCCACCCCAGGGTGGCCCGCACCATCGTCCCTGCGGTTTCGAGGGCCCGGCGTACTTAGCCGAGCATCAGAGAAACATCCGAGGTTTGAGATGCAACTAATTCGAGTTTGCGGCGGAGGTTGGCTTCCGCGCGATCGAGGGCTGATGCACCGTCGCGGCGGGCGAAGCAGGTGATGACCACGGCAAGATCAGTGCCTCAGAGAGCGTTTGGGATGTGTGCTCGTCGGGTGTGTCGCACAGTGGGTGCGATCGATGGGCCGGGCTCGGTCGGTAGACGGGTGTGGATCGTGTGCGGCGGTACCCGTCTGACCTGACCGATGGCGAGTGGGAGATCGTTGAGCCGATGCTGCCGTCGCCGCAGTGGATGGGTAGACCGGAGAAGCATCCTCGTCGGGCGATCGTCGACGGCATCCTGTACGTGGTGCGTACCGGCTGCGCGTGGCGGTACCTGCCGAGCGACTTCCCGCCCTGGCAGACGGTGTACTCCCACTTCCAGCGGTGGAACCGCCGGGGTGTGACCGAGCGGATCCTCACCGAGCTGCGGGAGCAGGTCCGCCTGGCCCACGACCGGCAGCCGCAGCCCACCGCCGGGATCATCGACTCCCAGAGCGTGCGGGCCGCGGACACCGTGCACTCCGACACCCGCGGCTACGACAGCGGGAAGAAGGTCAACGGTCGTAAACGGTTCATCGTGACCGACACCCTGGGCCTGCTGGTCACCGTCTGGGTCCTGGCCGCATCCTGGCAGGACCGCGACGGCGCGAAGGGCGCCCTGCTCGCCACCTATGCGGCGACGCCGATCCGGCATGTGTTCGCCGACTCCGGGTTCGCCGGGCGTCTGGTCGACTGGGCCCGCGACATCCTGCGCACCACCCTGGAGATCGTCCGCAAACCCGCCGACCAGCAAGGATTCGTCGTGCACCGCCGCCGCTGGGTGGTGGAGAGGACCCTGGCCTGGCTCACCGCCCACCGCCGCCTGGCCCGCGACTACGAAACACGCCCCGCGACCTCGGAGGCCATGATCCGCTGGGCCGCGATCGCCGGCATGCTCGCCCGTCTCACCCGAGGCGGACCCGCCACCCGCCAACAACGCCGCACCTTCAACACACCCGACTGACAGACATGCGAAACGCTCTCTCACTCATGTCGGTGGCTTGTTTGGCCGTGGGTGCCCTTGCCAGTGCCTGCAGCCAGGCGTCGCCGCCGATCCTGGTGGAGGAAGTGACCGGAGAATGGTGCTCGGGCGGTGGCGATCGTCTGACCGTCGAGGCTGGCGGGAGATTCGATCTCGTCAGGTTGTCGCGTGACTTCTTCGCGGTCCTGCACGAGGATGACGAGTTCGTCGAGGGCTACCTCCTTGACCGGGACTACGGGGGCGTGCAACCCGAAGAAGGTCATGGCAGTTGGACCTTCGGCGAGACTGCGACGTCGCCCCGGCTCCGCCTGGAGTTCGACAAGCTCGGATCATCCGTGCGTCCGCCGTCCGGTGAGCTGATCGTTCGTCGGACGGATGAAGGGGAGGTCGGGCTCTTCGGGTACGAGAGCGACCCCGACGAGGGCTATACCGTGAGGTTCCTCGAGTGCTGACATCCGGACTGTCGACATGCGGCGCGTTCGTTCGACGAGATCGGCGTGGCCGGCGGGCGTCCGGGGTGCTGTGCGCTTGATCCGGGCGGTGTTCGACACGAGCTTCTGGAGCGCCGACATCCGTGAGTGCGAGCTGCGGATGTCGGCGGGTCTGGGTCCTGTCGGGTATCGCGTGCGGAACGTGGTCGTTTCGATCCTGCTGATGATGGCGGCGGCGGGAACGCTCCTGCTGCTGTCCGCCCTGGTCAGTCTCTATCCGGGCACCGGGACGGTGGTTCGCGGGCCGGGCGACCGGGCCGTGCAGGCCACGGGCGGGGCGTGCGCGCGGGTCGGCCCGGTCAGCGGGTACGGCTTCGGGTACTCGTGGGACTGCAATGCCATCCTGCGGGACGGTGACGGAGAAAACGCGCATGGTCCGGGTGGGTCCCTCCGTCCTGACCCCTGACGCCCTGGGCCGGACTGTGGCGATCAGGGAAAGCTGCCGCGACGGCGACTGCGGGTACGGCAGGTCCGCCAACCAGTGGCTGGAGGGCCTGCTGCTGGCCGTCGGCAAGCCGGGCTGGTTTCTGGTGATCATCCTTGGCGGGAGCGCCGTCGTCGTCAGGGCTGTCCTTGGTGCGCCCAGTTACCTTCGGCTGCACGGCTGCCTGTTCCCCCGCAAAGCAGACGGGTCCGCCGGGTAGAGCGACGGGTGCCTTGTGCCGTGCTCAACCTGACGAGTCGATCGATGTGGGGCCGGCACCGGAGCCCGCCCACGTACACGGAGGTGTCATCGTGGGTCGAGCGGTTGTGGCAGTCTCCTTCGGGCTGCTCCTGATCGTGACGGGTCTGGCTCTCGCGGCCGACTACCGGGGCATCGCGGCCCGGCACATCGAGCTTGCCAACACCTCGTGCGCCCGATCGGTCTCGGCGGCAGGACGAGTCGAGCCGACGAGCAATCTCGGGATCGCTTCATCCTGTTCGACCGGGCGTTCGGGATGTTGATGGTGCTGCTGGGTGTGGTGGCCCTGACTGGCGGCGCGTACCTGCTCGCGTCGCAGGTATGAGCGTGCCCAGTCGGGGGAGGCCGTCCTCGGCTATCACCTGGCTCCTGGCGGTTTTCGTCGACGAGGGTGAGAGCGCGCGGGCAGTCGCGGGGAAGGCGGCGGGTCGACCGTCCGATGGCGGCGGCCGGACAGGGGGACCACGGTGAGCCGGACCTCTCCCGAGGAGACCGCGGCGAGGCAGCGCGAGCAGATCGCCGCGTACGAGCGACGCGGGCCGTTCTGGGGTCGCCTCACGCAGTTCGGGGTGGCGGTCGGCTGCGCCGTGGCCATCGTCGTCTCGTGGCTGGTGTTCGACACGGTGGCGGGCTTCTATCCGGGCACGGGGGTGGTGAAGCCCACCTCGAAGGAGCGTCCGGCGCAGGCCACGGTGGGGGAGTGCCGGCGGGTCGGGCCGGTCAGCGGGGACGGCTTCGGCTACTGGTGGCGTTGCGCGGTGACCGTCCGGACCGGCGACGGGCGCGAGGCGCGGATCGTCACCGGCAACTCAGTCGTCACCCCGGCCGACCGGGGTCGGCCGGTCGACTTCCGGGAGGCGTGCTTTGGCAGGGGCAACACCGACTGCCGGTACGGCCGGCCGGTGTCCCGGGTGTGGGCGCTGGCCGTGACGAGCCTGGGCATGGTGCGGATTGGGCTGACCATCTTGCTGATCTTCGGCGTCTGGTACTCCCTGCTCCGATCGGTCCTCGGCGTTCCGCGCTACTACGTCCGGCTGCACCGCCGCGAGGCGCGGCGAAACCCGAACCGGCCGCTGCCGGTCCGCCCGACGAGCCACCCCTACCCTGGGCCGATGAGCCCATCCCTGCGGATCACCTTCTCCTATCCCGACGGTCCCTTCGCGGAGGTGTACCGGTCGACCGGGCCGCGGCTGCTGCTCGACGGTGTCGAGGTGCCCGTGCCCGGCTGGGGCAGCCACGAGTTTGCGGTGCCCGCCGGCCCGAGCAGCGTGCGGGTCGTCGTGCCCTTCGGCGGCACCGACGACTTCGCCGTGGCCGAACACGAGGTCACGGTCGGCGTGGGCGAGACCATCGACCTGGAGTACGTGGCCCCGACGGTGCTCGGCCTCTCGGGCAGGATCCGCGTGACGGGTCGCACCGGAATCGCCGCCAGGCGCTGAACATGAGACTGGACGTCACGTTCGCGCCCCGGGCGGACGCGGCCAGATCCCCGCCGGGCCGCGGCCCGCCCGCCGCTCTGGCTGAGCGCGGGATCAGTCGCGGCGCAGCCAGAGCACGCCCAGCGGCGGCACCCGCAGCGCCACCGACGCCGGCAGCCCGTGCCACGGCACGCCCTGCGCGTGCACCTCGCCGAGGTTGCCCACCCCGGAGCCCCCGTAGTGGTGGGCGTCGGTGTTGAGCACCTCCGTCCACGTCCCGGCGGCGGGCAGCCCGACCCGGTAGTCCTCCAGCGGCAGGGCCGAGAAGTTCGCCACGCACACCAGCGTCGCGCCGTCGGGGGCGATCCGCACGAACGACACCGTGTTGTGGGCGACGTCGTCGCCGGCGATCCAGCGGAACCCGGCCGGCGTGGTGTCCTGCGCCCACAGCGCCGGGGTGTCCCGGTAGACGCGGTTGAGGTCGCCGACGAGGCGCTGCACGCCGGCCCGCGCCGGGTCGTGCAGCAGGTACCAGTCGAGGCCGCGCTCCTCGCTCCACTCCCGGTCGTCGCCCAGCTCGCAGCCCATGAACAGCAGTTGCTTGCCCGGGTGGGCCCACATGTACGCCAGCAGCGCCCGCGTGTTGGCCAGCCGCTGCCAGGTGTCCCTGGGCATCTTCGCCACCAGGGAGCCCTTGCCGTGCACCACCTCGTCGTGGCTGATCGGCAGCACGTAGTTCTCGCTCCACGCGTACGCCAGGGAGAAGGTGAGCTGGTGGTGGTGGTGCTGGCGGTAGACCGGGTCCTTCGACGTGTAGAGCAGGGTGTCGTGCATCCAGCCCATGTTCCACTTGAACCCGAAGCCGAGCCCGCCGTCGGCGGTGGACCGGGTCACCCCGGGCCACGCCGTCGACTCCTCGGCGATCATCACCACCCCGGCGTGGTGCTTGTAGACGGTGGCGTTGACCTCCTGCATGAAGGCGATCGCCTCCAGGTTCTCCCGGCCGCCGTGCACGTTGGGGGCCCACTGCCCCTCCGGCCGGGAGTAGTCGAGATAGAGCATCGACGCCACCGCGTCGACCCGCAGCCCGTCGACGTGGAACTCGTCGCACCAGTACAGCGCGTTGGCGACCAGGAAGTTGCGCACCTCGCGGCGGCCGAAGTCGAAGACGTACGTGCCCCAGTCGGGGTGCTCGCCGCGGCGCGGGTCGGGGTGCTCGTAGAGCGGGGTGCCGTCGAAGCGGGCGAGGGCCCACTCGTCCTTGGGGAAGTGCGCGGGCACCCAGTCCAGGATCACCCCGACGCCGGCGTTGTGCAGCGTGTCCACGAGGTGCCGGAAGTCGTCGGGGTCGCCGAACCGGGACGTCGGCGCGTAGTAGCCGGTGACCTGGTAGCCCCACGAGCCGCCGAACGGGTGCTCCATCACGGGCAGGAACTCCACGTGGGTGAAGCCCAGCTCCGTCACGTACGCGGTGAGCTGCTCGGCCAGCTCCCGGTAGCCGAGGCCGGGCCGCCACGAGCCGAGGTGCACCTCGTACACGCTCATCGGCTCCTGGTGGGGCTGCCGCCGCGCCCGGCGGGCGAGCCAGTCGGCGTCGGTCCACTCGTACGCCGAACGGTGCACCACCGAGGCGGTGGCCGGCGGCACCTCCGCGTACGCGGCGAGGGGGTCGGCCTTGTCCCGCCACCGCCCGTCGGCGCCCAGCACCCGGTACTTGTACTTCGCGCCGGCCGGCACGTCGGGCACCAGGATCTCCCACACGCCGCTGGAGCCCAGCGACCGCATCGGCCAGCCGTCGTCGGGGTTCCAGCCGGTGAAGTCGCCGACGACCCGCACGCCGCGCGCGTTGGGCGCCCACACGGCGAACGCGACGCCCGCGTCGAGCACCCGCGCGCCGAGGGCCTCCCACAGCCGCTCGTGCCGGCCCTCGCCGATCAGGTGCAGGTCCAGCTCGCCGAGGCTGGGCAGGTGCCGGTACGGGTCGTCGCGCAGCGCGCCGTCGACGTCGAGCCGGTAGTCCAGCACGGTGCCCGGCAACACGACCTCGAACACGCCCGCGTCGTGGACGCGGGTCATCGGGTAGCGCTGACCGCCGACGACGGCGCTCACCCGCCGGGCGCCCCGGCGCAGGGTGCGGATGGTGGTGCGCCCGTCGGCGGGGTGCGCGCCGAGCACGGCGTGCGGGTCGTGCGCGGTGCCGGCGATCAGCTCGTCCATCGGGCCTCGTCCTTGTCAGCAGCAGCAACGGCGTCGGTGGTGGGGGCGGTGGCGTCCGCGGGGGCGGGCCGGCGCACGGTGAACACGTGCGCGGGCTGGAGGTACGGGTCGAGCCGCACGGCGTTGCGCTGCCCCCAGTCGTAGACCGCGCCGGTCAGCTCGTCGTGGACGGTGAACCGGTCGCCCCAGTCGAGGCCCAGAGCCGGCATGTCCAGGGTGGTGTTGCCCCACTGCACGGTCTGCGAGTCGAACGAGCAGACCACGAGCACGAGGTTGCCGGTGTCGGGGCAGCGCTTGGACCAGCACAGCAGCGCCGGGTTGTCGATGTCGTGGAAGACGAGGTTGCGCAGCCGGTGCAGGGCCGGGTTGTCGCGCCGGACCCGGTTGAGGGTGGCGATGAACGGGGCCAGTGACCGCCCCTGTGCCTGCGCGCCGGCCCAGTCGCGGGGGCGCAGCTCGTACTTCTCGTTGTCGAGGTATTCCTCCGCGCCGGGGCGGGCCACGTGCTCGAACAGCTCGTAGCCGGCGTACATGCCCCAGGAGGGGGAGAGCAGCGCCGCCAGCACCGCCCGGATCTTGAACATCGGCGGGCCGCCGTGCTGCAACGACTCGTGCAGGATGTCGGGGGTGTTGGGCCAGAAGTTGGGCCGCATGTGGTCGGCGGAGGCGACCAGCTCCTCGCAGTACTCCCGCATCTGCGCGGCCGTCGTGCGCCAGGTGAAATAGGTGTACGACTGCGTGAAGCCGATCTTGCCGAGCCCGTTCATGATCGCCGGCCGGGTGAACGCCTCGGCGAGGAACAGCACGTCGGGGTCGACCTTCTTCACCTCGGCGATCAGCCAGTGCCAGAAGTCGAACGGCTTGGTGTGCGGGTTGTCCACCCGGAAGATCCGGATGCCCTCGCCGACCCAGTGCAGCACCACCCGCAGGATCTCCGCCCGGATGCCCTCGGGGTCGTTGTCGAAGTTCAGCGGGTAGATGTCCTGGTACTTCTTCGGCGGGTTCTCCGCGTAGGCGATGCTGCCGTCGGCCCGGGTGGTGAACCACTCGGGGTGCTCGGTCACCCACGGGTGGTCCGGCGCGCACTGCAACGCCAGGTCCAGCGCCACCTCCAGCCCTTGTTCGGCGGCGGCGGCGACGAAGTCGCGGAAGTCCTCCGGCGTGCCCAGGTCGGGGTGGATGGCGTCGTGGCCGCCCTCGGCCGCGCCGATCGCCCACGGTGAGCCCACGTCGTCGGGCCCGGCGGTGAGCGCGTTGTTGCGGCCCTTGCGGTTGACCCGGCCGATCGGGTGGATCGGCGGAAGGTAGAGCACGTCGAAGCCCATCGCCGCGACCCCGGGCAGCCGGTCCATCGCGGTGGCGAACGTGCCGGAGCGGGCCGGGGCGTCGACGGTCGCCGGGATCGCGCCCTCGGAGCGGGGGAAGAACTCGTACCAGGCGGAGAAGAGCGCCCGGGGGCGGTCCACCCACAGCCGGTATTCGTCGCCGGTGGTGACCAGCTCGCGCACCGGGTGCGCCCAGAGCAGGTCGGCCAGGTCGAGGGCCGGGGCGACGCGGGCGGGCAGCTCCCGGCCGTCGTCGTCCAGCGCGGCCACCGCCGCCTTGACCCGTGCGACGTCGCCCGCCGGCACCACGGCCAGGGCGGCGGTCAGCACGCGTACGCCCTCGGCCAGGTCGTTGGCCAGCTCCGCCGCGCCCTGCCCAGCGGCGATCTTCTTGGTCACCGCGTTCTGCCAGGTCAGGTACGGGTCCTGGAACGCCTCGACGGCGAAGGTCCACTCGCCGACGGCGTCGGGGCGGATGGTGGCGTGCCACCGATCGTGGCCGGGCTCGCCGGGGCGCATCCGGGTGAACGGCCGGGCCCGCCCGTCGGGGCCGAGCCAGACCACGTTGCAGCCCAGCGCGTCGTGCCCCTCCCGGTAGGCGCGGGCCGACACCGGCACCGCCTCGCCGACCACCGCCTTGGCCGGGTAGCGACCGCAGGAGACGGCGGGGGAGACGTCTTCGATCGGGAACCGTCCAGTCACCCTGTCAACCTACCTGTGCGAGATCGTCTCGCGCGCGGGCAAGCTGTCCCCGGATCCCGTTACGGCTCGATCAACCCACGCACGAGCGGATCGTCGGCGTCGACGACCGGGTGCTCCGCGAGGACCGCCCGCGCCTGCGCGTAGTCCTCCGCGGCCAGGGCCGCCGCCGGGTTGCTGCGGCGGCTCGCCCGGGACAGCACGGTGCCCTCCTGGGAGTCGGCCGAGAAGGTCGCGTACGCCGCGTCCACGCCGTCGGCCGGCAGGCCGCAGTGGTCGAGCACGGCGGCGAGGGTCGCCTTCGGGTCGGCGTCGAGGGTCTCGTAGGCCACCGGCAGCAGCGGCACCCCGGCGCGGCGCAGCGCGCGGTAGCGGTCCAGCACCGACAACCAGGTCAACACGTACGCCTCCGTCGGCGTCGGCTGCCGCTCGTGCCGGGCGACGAAGGGCATGATCAGCGGTGCCTGGGCCAGCACGTGCTTCAGGAACGCCAGTTGCGCCCCCGGGTCGGGCAGGTGCGGCGTGAAGCCCTGGTGCATCGACTCCAGCCACGGCCGCGCGTCGCGGTGCAGGAACACGCCCCGGGCGTCGGGGAACACCTCGTGGAACAGGTCGCCGAGCTGGATGCCGCCGGCCCGGAACTTGACCGCCAACGTTCCGGTGCCCCCGCCCAGGCCGCCGGTGTCGCTCCGGGCATCGCGTCCGGTGTCGGCGAGGACGCGGACGCAACTGCGGATCAGCCGCGCGTACTCCGCGTCGCGGCCCGGGTCCTCGTGCCGCAGCAGCGTGATCTCGGTGAAGACGTCGGGCTCGGAGTAGCTGCGCACCCCGGCCACCTCGCCCAACGCCCTGCTGAGCAGCGTCGACCCGCAGCGCCCGACGGAGTAGACCAGGATGAGCCGGGCCGGGTCGGGCAGGCCGTCGGCGAGCCGGTGCAGGGTCTCGTAGGGGACCGTGACCAGCCGCCGCGCGGCCCGGTACTGGTCGAGGTAAAGGAACGGCCCGCCCGCCAGGTCGACCCCCGGCGGGGTCTGCACGAAGTATGCGAGGCGGTGCTCGTCGTCGAGGCAGTGCAGGCTGACGTCGGGGTCGCCGAGCAGACTCTCCGCCGGCACCGAACCGCCCGGTCGTACGACGAAGTTGTGCGGGCTGGCCGGGACGAACTCGGCCGGCGCGACCTTGTCGAGGATGTCCAGCACCTGCGCGGACCCGTTCGTATCCATCGATGCCAGACGCTACGCGGAATCACGGTGCGCGATCAAGACCTTGCGGAGTGCTGAGGCCGGGTTCGTGCCTGCTGGCTCGACCTGGTGCTGGTGCTGGTTGCGTTGCGTGATGCGTGCGGCACGAGGGCGGGGAGGGCCGACTGGTGCCACTCACCGTCACGGCCGCTTGGCCTCGCAGTGAATGCCGCGTCCCCTTTGCTCTGCACCCACGGGCGCAACACCCGGCCTACCAGGGGAACTGTGGGGCCGTGGACGGCGGGCCGCGCGGTGGCCGGTTGCGGTGCGTGAGCTGATGCGTATGTGGGTGCAGAGCAAAGGGGTTCACCGGCGGGTGGTCGGGCCGAGCGGGCGTCACGCATGGTCACGGCCTGGCGGCACGGCACCCGCCGTGCCGCCGTTGCGGTGCGGGCAGGTGTCGTCGGTGCGTCAGCCCGGCGTGCGGTGACCCCGTTAGGGTGACGGCATGCCAGTGGTGCCAGGGGGATTCGTGCCGGGCCGGAGCGCTCTCACCCTGATCGGCGACGATGCCCCCGGTCCGCGCCAGGCGAATCCGCCCGCCAGCGGATTCTGGCGGCTGCTCCTGGGCGTCCTGGGGCTCGGGCTGCTGGCGATCGGCCCGGTCCTGGTGTACGCCGCCGCCTTCCTCGCCACCGACGAGCCCACCGTCAACCGATGGGTCATGGGAGCGGCCGGAGTCGGGGTCACCCTGTCGTGCCTCGGACTGGCCCGGCGCGAAGCCCGGCAGCACGACCGCGCCCGACGGGACCAGCGCCGCCTGGAGACGGTCGGCGTCGCCGCGACCGCCGAGATCACCGCCGTGCGGCCCGCCTCGCTCGGCGAGGAGAGCGGCATCGAGGTGAGCCTGCTGATCAGCGGGCCCGGGTTCGAGCCGTTCGCGACCGCCTCGCAGTGCAAGGAGCATCCCAGCCTCAAGGTCGGCGCGCGGCTCAACGCCGTGGTCGACCCCACCGACCGCCTGTACGCGATAGTCCCCTAGCTGGGCCGGCGGACTCTGCGCCGCCACCACCAGGCGATCTTGGAAGAAGCAGGCCCCTCGGGGGGCCGAAATCTTCCAAGATTCACCCGCTCCCGCATGTTGCCCTAGGCCGGGGGACTCTGCGCCACAAACGACCCCTTGCCCTGGTGAACCTCGATCCAGCCCCGCTCGTCGAGGATCCAGAGGGCCCGTTTGATCGGGTTGTCAGACGAGTTGTACTGCCGAGCCAGCTCCGCGATTGTTGGTAGCTTGTCGCCGGGCTTGAGCGTGCCGCCTCGGATCGACGCGGTGACGTCATCGATGACCTGCTCATAGACAGGCTTGCGGGGCATGTGAACCACCTCTCGTCAGCCTGTTCAGCCTCTCACTAAGCGCGACACACTCTGAACCCTGTGTTGACTGTTGCTTCTTAGGGTCCTAAGTTGGCGGTGGCAGGGGGTTCTCTCGTCAGCAAACGGAGTGCCCTCACTCGCACGAACCCCAACCGCAACCCCCGAAGGAGGCGCAGATGCGTGAGCGCCCGCACGACGGGCCGCTGCCGGTGGCGCACCCGATGCCCGGCGGCCGACCTCCGCAACCCGACGGGGACCGGGTGCCCGGTCCGCCCCGGCCCACCCGCGCGCCGCTCCGCCTGCGGCAGTACGCCTACGGCGCGACGATCGCGGTGGTCGTACTCGTGCTGTTGGTCCTCGGGGTCCTCGGGTGAGCGGGACGGCCCGGCGGTGAACGAGCTGCCGGTCGGCCGCCGGGTGGCCCACTGGCGGGTGCGGCGCAACATGACGCAGCAGCAGTTCGCCGACCGCCTCGGCAAGTCGAAGAGCTGGGTGGACAAGGTCGAGCGTGGGGTGCGCCGGCTGGAGCGGGTGTCCAGCCTGCGGGAGGTCGCCGAGGCGCTCCGGATCGACCTGGGGATGCTGCTAACGGATCGGGCCGCTCCGGCGGACCGGGCTGCGACGGGCGTGGCGCGGGGCGTGGAGGGGATCCGGGCCGCCCTGGCCCGGTACCACGTGCCGGTCCCCGCCCGGCCGCCCGACGTGGCGCAGGTGCGGGCCCGGCTGGGGCATGCGGAGCAGAGCTACCGGCACGCCCGGTACCCGGAGTTGCTCGCCCTGCTGCCCGGCCTGCTCGACGCCGCCCGCGAGGCGCGCGCCGCCGATGCGGGCCGGGCTGCCGACGGTCTGCTGGTGTCCGGGTACGGGCTGGTCGCGCTGGTGCTCGTGAAGGTCGGCCAGGGGGAGCTGGCGTGGCTGGCCGCCGACCGGGGGCTGGCCGTCGCCACGGCCGCCGCCGACCCGTGGCTGGCCGCCGCCGCGACCGTACCGCTGTGTCAGGCCCTGCGGGCGGGCGGCCGGCTGCGGGCGGCGGTGGAGGCGGCGGTCGTGGCCGCCCACCGCATCGGGCCCTGCCTGTCCGGTGCCGCGCCCGCCGCCGGCCCGGCCGTGCGCGGGACGCTGCTGATCCAGGCCGCCCTGGCCGCCGCCGGCCGGGGCGACGAGCGGGCCGCCGACGAGCTGCTCGGCCGGGCCGGGGAGGCCACCCGGTCCGCTGTTCCCGGCGGCGCAGACGGTGGTGGCTTCGGCGGCGCGGGCTTCGGGCGGGCGGCGGTCGTGGCCGCCCGGGTGGTGGCCGGGGCCGCGCTCGGCCAGGTCACGGCGGCGACGGTACGCCACGAGAAGCTGATCGCCGACGACGGGTGGCGGTGGCTGCCGCCCGAGCACCGGGCCGCGTACCTGCTGGACGTGGCCCGCCTGCACGCGGCGGCCGGCGACGGGCTGCGCGCCGGCCGGGCGGTGCTGGACGCGGAGCGCACCGCCCGGGGCGAGGTGCACGAGCGCCCGGCGGCCCGGGAACTCGTCGGCGTCGTGGCGCGGTCGGCGGCGGCCCCGGCCGCCCTGACCCGCCTCGCCGCCGCCCTCGGCGTCACCTGACCCGCCCGCCACGCCAGCGGGCCACGCCCCCGCTGTGGCTGGTGAGAGGGGAACCCTTCTCTACTGGAAGCGTTAACAGGGGGCCCTTCCTTACGCGCCGACCGCGCGGTAGACCTCGACGGTGCGGGCGGCGATCGCGTCCCAGGAGAAGTGCTCGACCGCCCGGACCCGCCCGGCCCTGCCCAGCGTGGCGGCCTTCGCCGGGTCGGCCAGCACCCGGTTGACCGCCGCCGCCAGGTCGGCCACGAAGCGCTGCGGGTCCAGCGGCGTGCCCGAGCCGTCGGCGGCCTGCTCGATGGGGACCAGCAGCCCCGTCTCGCCGTCGGCGACGACCTCGGGGATGCCGCCGGTGGCGGTGGCCACCACCGCCGTCTCGCAGGCCATCGCCTCCAGGTTGACGATGCCCATCGGCTCGTAGACCGACGGGCAGACGAAGACCGTGGCGTGGGTGAGCACCTGGATGACCTCGTGCTTGGGCAGCATCTCCGCGACCCAGACCACCCCGGAGCGCTTCGCCCGCAGCTCGGCCACGAGGCCCTCCACCTCGGCGGCGATCTCCGCCGTGTCGGGTGCCCCGGCGAGCAGCACGAGCTGCGTGTCCTCCGGCAGCTCCCGGGCGGCCCGCAGCAGGTACGGCAGCCCCTTCTGCTTGGTGATCCGCCCGACGTAGACGACGCTGGGGCGGGCCGGGTCGATGCCGAGCCGGTCCACCACGTCGGTGCCGGGGTCCGGGGCGTACTGGGCGGTGTCGATGCCGTTGTAGACCACCTTCACCCGGTCGGGGTCCACCGCCGGGTACGCCGCCAGCACGTCGGCGCGCATGCCCGCGCTCACCGCGATGATCGCGTCGGCCGCCTCGTACGCGGTGCGCTCGCACCAGGAGGACAGCGCGTAGCCGCCGCCGAGCTGCTCGGCCTTCCACGGCCGCAACGGTTCCAGGCTGTGCGCGGTGACCACGTGCGGCACCCCGTGCAGCAGCTTCGCCGTGTGCCCGGCCAGGTTGGCGTACCAGGTGTGGCTGTGCACCACGTCGGCGCCGGCGCACGCGGCGGCCATCTCCAGGTCGACGCCCATGGTGCGCAGCGCGGCGTTCGCGCCGGCGAGGGCGGCCGGCTCGGCGTACGCGGTGACGCCCGGCTCGGCGCGCGGCGCGCCGAAGCAGTGCACCCGCACGTCGGCCAGCCGGCGCAGCTCGCGGGCCAGGTACTCGACGTGCACGCCGGCCCCGCCGTACACCTCCGGCGGGTACTCGCGGGTGAGCAGATCGACGCGGAGTGCTCCGGTGGCGGGGGTGGCGGCGGTCATGCCCCGCACCCTAGTGCAGAAGTCCGTCCGTACGAGTGGTGAAGTCGCACGCGGATGGTTAGCGTCTGGGCATGGCTGACAAGGTGCTCGCGATCGTCCTGGCCGGTGGAGAGGGCAAGCGCCTGATGCCGCTCACCGCGGACCGGGCGAAGCCCGCCGTCCCGTTCGGCGGGATGTACCGCATGGTCGACTTCGTCCTGTCCAATCTCGCCAACGCCGGCTTCATCAAGATCGTCGTGCTGACCCAGTACAAGTCCCACTCGCTGGACCGGCACATCACGATGACCTGGCGGATGTCGACGCTGCTCGGCAACTACGTCACGCCGGTGCCGGCGCAGCAGCGCCGCGGCCCCTGGTGGTTCGCCGGCTCCGCCGACGCGATCTACCAGAGCTTCAACCTGATCCACGACGAGCAGCCCGACTACGTGATCGTCTTCGGCGCCGACCACATCTACCGGATGGACCCCCGGCAGATGGTCAACGACCACATCGCCTCCGGGGCGGGGGTGACCGTCGCCGGCATCCGGCAGCCGCTGTCGATGGCCGACCAGTTCGGCGTGATCGAGGTCGGCCCCGACGGCCGGCGGATCCGGTCGTTCCGCGAGAAGCCCACCGACGCCGTCGGCCTGCCCGACGCCCCCGACCAGATCTACGCCTCGATGGGCAACTACGTCTTCACCACGAAGGCGCTCCTGGAAGCCGTCGAGCAGGACGCGGAGGACAAGACCAGCAAGCACGACATGGGCGGCAGCATCATCCCGATGCTGGTCGAGCGCGGCGAGGCCAACGTCTACGACTTCCGCGACAACGAGGTGCCGGGCAGCACCGACCGCGACCGCGGCTACTGGCGGGACGTGGGGACGCTCGACTCGTTCTACGACGCCCACATGGACCTGATCAACGTGCACCCGGTGTTCAACCTCTACAACTTCGAGTGGCCCATCTACACCGAGCAGCCGCCCTACCCGCCGGCGAAGTTCGTCCACCAGTGGGGCGAGCGGGTCGGCCGGGCCGTCGGCTCGATGGTCTCGCCCGGCGCGGTGGTCTCCGGCAGCCTGGTGGAGAACTCGATCGTCTCGCCGAAGGTCAAGGTGCACTCCTGGGCGCACGTCGACGGCTCGGTGCTGATGGAGGGCGTCGACATCGGCCGGCACGCCGTGGTCCGCCGGGCCATCCTCGACAAGAACGTGATCGTTCCCGAGGGCGCCGAGATCGGCGTCGACCTGGAGAAGGACCGGCAGCGCTACACGGTCTCCGACAACGGCATCGTGGTGATCGGCAAGGGGCAGCGGGTCGAGCCCTGAACCACCCACACTTGTCCTGTCGCGTGTGAGCCCGGCCCGTGCCGGGAAGACCCATCGTCCGTAGCGTCCCTGGAGGTTGCAGCAGTGGCCCACCCCCGCGCCGGTCAGCCCGCCGAGCCCACCGACCTGGTCGACGTGCCCCGCCTGGTCACCGCCTACTACGCCGAGCATCCCGACCCGGACGACCCGGCGCAGCAGGTCTCCTTCGGCACCTCCGGCCACCGGGGGTCGAGCCTGCGCAACGCGTTCAACTCCGACCACATCCTCGCCGTCACTCAGGCGCTGTGCGACTACCGCCGCCAGCAGGGCATCGACGGGCCCCTCTTCCTGGGCCGGGACACCCACGCCCTGTCGGCCCCGGCGGCGGTCGACGCGCTGGAGGTGCTCGCCGCCAACGGGGTCACCGTGCTGCTCGACAGCCGCGACGGCTACACCCCCACCCCGGCGGTGTCGCACGCGATCGGAACCCACAACCGGGGCCGCACCTCAGGGCTCGCCGACGGCATCGTGATCACCCCGTCGCACAACCCGCCCGACGACGGCGGGTTCAAGTACAACCCGACCCACGGCGGGCCCGCCGACTCCGAGGTGACCCGGTGGATCCAGGACCGCGCGAACGCGATCCTCGCCGCCGGGCTCAAGGAGGTGGCCCGGATCCCGTACGCACGGGCCCGCGCCGCCGACACCACCGGCACGTACGACTTCCTCGCCCACTACGTCGACGACCTGCCCGCCGCGCTCGACCTCGACGCCGTCCGGGCCGCCGGGGTGCGCATCGGCGCGGACCCGCTCGGCGGGGCCAGCGTCGCGTACTGGGGGGAGATCGCGCAGCGGCACCGGCTCGACCTCACGGTGATCAACCCGACGGTCGACCCGACGTGGCGGTTCATGACCCTCGACGGCGACGGCAAGATCCGGATGGACTGCTCCTCGCCGAACGCGATGGCGTCGCTGATCGCCGCCCGCACCGACTACCAGGTCTCCACCGGCAACGACGCCGACGCCGACCGGCACGGCATCGTCACCCCCGACGGGGGCCTGCTCAACCCCAACCACTACCTCGCCGTGGCTATCGGGCACCTGTTCCGCACCCGGCCGGACTGGGGCCCCGACGCGGCGGTCGGCAAGACCCTCGTGTCGTCGTCGATGATCGACCGGGTCGCCGCCGACCTGGGCCGGCCGCTGCTGGAGGTGCCGGTGGGGTTCAAGTGGTTCGTCCCGGGCCTGCTCGACGGGTCGGTCGGCTTCGGCGGCGAGGAGAGCGCCGGGGCGTCGTTCCTGCGCCGCGACGGCAGCACCTGGACCACCGACAAGGACGGCATCCTGCTCTGCCTGCTCGCCGCCGAGATCATCGCGACGACGGGCAAGACGCCCAGCGAGCACTGGGCGGAGCTGGCCGGGCGCTTCGGCGCCCCCGCGTACGCCCGCATCGACGCGCCGGCCGACCGGCGGCAGAAGGCGGTGCTGGCGAAGCTCTCCCCGGAGCAGGTGACGGCGACGGAGCTGGCCGGCGAGCCGATCACGGCGACGCTGACCGCCGCGCCGGGCAACGGCGCGGCGCTCGGCGGGCTGAAGGTGACGACGGAGTCGGGCTGGTTCGCCGCCCGCCCCTCGGGCACGGAGGACGTCTACAAGATCTACGCGGAGTCCTTCCAGGGGCCGGAGCACCTGGCCCGGATCCAGGAGGAGGCCAAGGAGCTGGTCTCGGCGGTGCTCGGGCAGGCGTGAGCCGGAGCGCGACCGGCCCGCCCGGATAACCCGGGCGGGCGTGCTCCGTTACCCCTAGCGGAACCCGGGCCGTCGAGGGCCCGGGTCGCGGGGAAGGAGCGCCATGCGCGCGATGGTCGTGACGGGGGCCCGGTCGTGAGGGTGGTGGTGACCGGGGGAGCGGGCTTCATCGGCGCCAACCTGGTCCGGGAGCTGATGCGGGTCGACGCGGTCGGCGAGGTCGTGGTGGTCGACGACCTCTCCACGGGCTCGCTGGACAACCTGGCGGACCTCCCGGTGCGCCTGCTGGTGGGCTCCGTCATGGACCCCGACCTGCTCGACGAGGCCGTCGCCGGCGCGGCGAGCGTGGTGCACCTGGGCGCCCTCGGGTCGGTCCCCCGGTCCATCGCCGACCCGCTGCGCAGCCACCACGCCAACGCCACCGGCACGCTGACGGTGCTGGAGGCGGCGCGGCGGCACGGCGTCGGGCAGACGATCCTGGCGTCCTCGTCGTCGGTGTACGGGGCGAACCCGGTGCTGCCGAGGCGGGAGACCCTGCGCCCGATGCCGATGAGCCCGTACGCGGTGTCGAAGCTCGCGACGGAGGCGTACGCCAACGCGTACGCCTCCTGCTACGGGCTGCCGGTGCTGCCGTTCCGCTTCTTCAACGTCTTCGGGCCGCGGCAGGCCGCCGACCACGCGTACGCGGCGGTGGTGCCGCGGTTCGTCTCGGCCGCGCTGGACGGCCGGCCGCTGGAGATCTTCGGCGACGGCCTCCAGACCCGCGACTTCACCTACGTCGGCAGCGTCACCGACGTGCTGGTGGACGCGATCCTGCGCCGGGTGCACGTCCCGGACACGGTGAACCTCGCGTTCGGCGCCCGGATCTCCCTGCTCGACCTCGTCGCCGAGCTGGAAACGGTGCTCGGCCGGCGGCTGGAGACCGTGCACGGGCCGCCACGCACGGGCGACGTGCGCGACTCCCAGGCGGACTGCGGGCGGCTGCGCGAGCTGTTCCCCGCCGTGCGCCCGCACCCGTTGCGGGCGGGGCTGGCGGCCACCGTCGGCTGGATGGCCGGTCGCGTGCCCGCCGGTCGCTGACCGTGCCGCAGCCCCGCTCGACGCTGGGGACCGCCGCCCCGGACGCGCCGCCGGAGGCCGTCGCGCGGGCGTCGGCCGCCGCGCCGCCCGCCGGTGCCGGGCGCAGCCGCCGGCTGGCCACCGGCGTCCTGACCGCCGGCGTCGCCCGGGGCGTCGGCCTGCTCGCGCCGGTGCTCCTGATCCCGGTCTGCCTGTCGCGGCTGGGCACGGAGCGCTACGGGCTGTGGATGGCGGTCCTCGCGCTGACCGGCATGGCGGCCTTCGCCGACCTGGGCCTCGGGGCCGGGCTGATGACCAAGCTCGCGCCCTGCTACGCCAGCGGCGACACGGCCAGGGCGCGCGGGTACGTCTCCACCGCCTATGCCGTGCTCACCGCCGTGGCCGTGACGCTGGGCGTCCTGCTGTGGTCGCTGGCCTGGCTGGTGCCGTGGACGTCGCTGTTCAACGTGGCGGGGGTGGTGGACCCGGGGGAGACCCGCGCCGTGGTCCTGATCTGCCTCACCTCGTTCCTGGTGAACATCCCGCTGGCCCTGGTGGTCCGCGTGCAGTACGCCTACCAGCAGGTGGGCGAGAGCAACCTGTGGCAGGGGGCGGGCGCGCTGGCGACGGTCCCGCTGGTGCTGCTCGTGGCGCGGCTGGGGCTGCCGGCCGTCGCGGTCGTCGCCGCCGCGTCGGCGGGGCCGCTGCTGGCCAACCTGGCCAACAGCGCGTGGGTCTACGGCCGGCGGATGCCCGCGCTGCGGCCGGGCATCGGCGCGGTCGACCGCAGGCTCGGGGCCGCGCTGCTCCGCCTCGGCGGGATGTTCTTCCTGGTGACCGTCCTGACCGGGCTGTCGACCAACATGGACAACCTGATCATCACGCACACCCTCGGCCCGGAGAGCGTCACCGCGTACGCGGTGCCGGCCCGGCTGGCGCTGCTGCTCGGCGCGCTCGTGACGGTGCTCAACCTGCCGCTGTGGTCGGCCAACGGCGACGCCCTGGCCCGTGGCGACCTGGCCTGGGTCCGCCGGACGGTCCGGCGGATGGTCGTGCTCTCCGTGCTCGCCACCGTGCCGCCGGCGGTGGGGCTGGTGCTGGCGGGCGACCGGCTGTTCGCCGCCTGGCTGCCGGTGCCGCTCGACGGGAACCGGTGGCTGCTCGGCGGCCTCGCGTTGTGGTTCCTGCTGATCGGCTCGTTCTCGGCCCTGATGATGGTGCAGAACGCCGCCGGGGTGGTCCGTCCGCAGGTGGTCGGGCTGGTCGTCTACGTCGGCGTCGCCGCGGTGGCCAAGTGGCACGCCGTCGAGGCGTACGGGCTGGCGGCCGTCCCGTTCGTCGGCACCGCCGTCTACGCGCTGACCGTGCTGCCCGCGGGGCTGTACGGCTACCGGCGCACGCTCGCCCGCTACGCCGGGCCCGGTCCGGCGAGTCCGTCCGCCGGGCCCGCAGTTGAGCAGGACGGCGACGCCGTCGGGGCCCGCCGGGAACGGAGGCCGGGACCATGACGCGGACGGACGGCGGGGCGGGCTGGGTGGCGATCGTCGGCCCCTTCCGCTTCCCCTGGGGACAGGCGAGCTCCCGGCGGGTGCACGGCATCGCCTGCTCGCTGGCGGCGGCGGGGCGGCACGTCGTCGTCGCCTGCGGCGAGCACGGCCCCGGGCTGACCCCGCTGCCCGACGCGGTGGGGCCGGGCTCGGTGTCCTACCTCGGGTTGGGCGAGATCCCGCCGGCCGGGGCGGGCAAGCTCGACAAGGCGGCGCGGGCGTGGTGGAGCTGGGGGGCGCGGACGGTGCGCTGGCTGGACAGCCGGCCGACGCGGCCGAGCCACGTGGTGCTCTACAACGGCGACGCCCCCTATGCGGCGCGCCTGCGGGCCTGGTGCCGGCGCAACGGGGTGCCGGTGATCGCCGACGTGGTGGACCGCTACAGCCCCGAGCAGCTCCGGGGCGGCCGGTTCGCCCCGCCGTACCTCAGCGCGCTGCTGGCGTTCCGTTACCACTACCCGCGCTGCGCCGGCGTGATCGCGGTCAGCTCCTACCTCGACGACCACTTCCGGGGGCACGGCCTGCCGGTGCTGCGGGTGCCGCCGACGCTGGACGCCCGCGCCCTGGGTCTCCTCGCCGACCAGCGGCCCGACGGGGACGGCCCCCTCCGGCTCGTCTACGCGGGGGATCCGGGCCGCAAGGACCTCGTCGCCACCATCGTGCGGGCGGTGGAACGGGTGGACGGGACCGGGGACCGGGTCGAGCTGCGCGTCGTCGGCCCGGCCGTCGAGCGGGTCCGCGAGCTGCTCGGGGGCGGGCCGGTGCCGGCCGGGGTGCGGGTGCTGGGCCGGCTGCCGCAGCAGGAGGTGTGGGCGGAGGTCCGGCGGGCGGACTTCAGCGTGCTGCTGCGCCCGCCGACGCGCTTCAACCGGGCCGGGTTCCCCACGAAGTTCGGCGAGAGCCTGGCCAACGGCACGCCGGTCATCGCCAACCTGACCAGCGACCTGGGGGAGCACCTGACCGACGGGGTGGAGGGGCTGGTCTGCCCCGACCATTCGGTCGACGCCCTCGCGGCGACCCTGCGCCGGGCGCTGCGGCTGAGCGCGGAGGACCGGTGCCTCATGCGCAAGGCCGCCCGCCGGCGGGCCCTGGAGTCGTTCGACTTCCGGGTCCACGCGCGGGCGCTGGCCGACTTCCTGGACTCGGTCCGACCCTGACGTGGCGATATGCACCTTTTGCGGTTAATGCGTGACTGGTGGCGTCCCCGGGTCGTTGGTCCCGGCGACGACCGACAGGCCGAACCAGGGGTGAGGACGAGGAAACGCTGATGAACCCAACGACAGCGGGGCGTCGGGTGCTGATCACCGGGGGGACCGGCTCGTTCGGCCGGACGATGACCCGGCGGCTGCTCGACCGCGGTGTGGGTGAGGTCCGGGTGCTCAGCCGGGACGAGGCCAAGCAGGACGAGATGCGCCGCGCCCTCGGCGACGCCCGGGTGAGTTACCACATCGGCGACGTGCGCGACTACGACAGCGTGCAGCGCGCCAGCCGGGGGGTGGACTTCGTCTTCCACGCCGCCGCCCTCAAGCAGGTGCCGTCGTGCGAGTTCTTCCCGCTGGAGGCCGTCCGCACCAACGTGCTGGGCAGCGCGAACCTCATCGAGGCGGCCACCCGCAACGGGGTCCGCTCGGTGGTGGTGCTCAGCACCGACAAGGCCGTCCAACCGATCAACGCCATGGGCCTGACCAAGGCGTTGATGGAGAAGGTCGCCCAGGCGCACGCCCGGCGCGGCTCGGGCGGCACCGTCGTGTCCTGCGTCCGGTACGGCAACGTCATGTGCTCCCGGGGCTCGGTGATCCCGCTGTTCGTCGAGCAGATCCGCTCGGGCGCGATGCCCACGGTGACCAACCCCGCGATGACCCGCTTCCTGATGTCGCTGGCCGACTCGGTCGAGCTGGTCGAGCACGCCTTCGCGCACGCGCGGCCCGGCGACGTCTTCGTCCGCAAGGCCGCCGCCTGCGCCATCGGCGACCTGGTCGTCGCCCTGTGCCAGCTCTTCGACGTGCCGGCCAAGTACGACGTGATCGGGGTGCGGCACGGCGAGAAGCAGCACGAGACGCTGGCCAGCCGGGAGGAGCTGGCGCGGGCCGAGGACTTCGGCGACTTCTACCGGGTGCCGGTCGACGCCCGCGACCTCAACTACGCGGCGTACGTGACCGAGGGGACCCTCGGCGGCCGTCCGGCCGAGGACTTCACCTCCGCCAACGCGCGGCGGCTCACCGTACCGGAGATCGTGGCGCTGCTGCGCACGCTGCCCGAGATCCGCGCGGAGCTGGCCCTGCGCGAGCCGGTGCTGACCCCGTGAAGGTCGCCCTCACCGGCGCGGAGGGCTTCCTCGGCTGGCACACCCGGGTGCTGCTGCGCGCGCTCGGCTGGCCCGATCCCGTCCTGATCGGCCGGGCCGACCTGGCGGACGCGGCCGTGCTGGCCGACCGGCTGCGCGGCGTCGACCGGGTGCTGCACCTGGCCGGGGTCAACCGCGGCGAGCCGGCCGAGGTGGCGGCCGGCAACGTCGCCGTCGCCGAGGCCCTCGCGCGCGGCCTGCGCCGCTGCGCGCAGCCGCCGAAGACCCTGGTGTACGCGAACACGGTCCAGGCCGGCAACGGCACCGCCTACGGCGACTCGAAGGCGGCGGCGGCGACCATCCTGGCCGGGGCCGCCGCCGGCTGCCACCTCGTCGACCACCGCCTGCCGCACCTGTACGGCGAGCACGGACGGCCGTTCTACAACTCGGTGACGGCGACGTTCTGCCGGGTCCTGGCCGACGGCGGGGAGCCCGAGCTGCGCGACGACCGCGAGCTGCGCCTCGTGCACGTCACCGACGCCGCCGCCGCGCTGCTCGACGCCCCACCGGCCGGGCCCTGGGACGCCGCGATGCCGGCGCTGCGCATCGGCGTGCACGCCCTCGCCGACCGGCTGGCCGGGTTCGCGGCGACCTACCGCGGCGGGGACCTCCCACCGCTGACCGACCGGCACGACGTGCGGTTGTTCAACACCTACCGCTCGCACCTGTTCCCGGCGGGCTACCCGATCCCGCTGGTCCGCCGCGCCGACCACCGGGGCGAACTGGTGGAGGCCGTCCGCAGCCACGGCGCGGGGCAGGCGTTCTGCTCGGCGACCCGCCCCGGCGTGACCCGGGGGGAGCACTTCCACCTGGCCAAGGTGGAGCGCTTCGTCGTGCTGCGCGGACGCGCCGAGATCCGGCTCCGTCGGGTCGGCGGCCGGGGGCTGGTCCGGTTTCCGGTCGACGGGGCGGAGCCGGTCGTGGTGGACATGCCGACGATGTGGGCGCACGACATCACCAACACCGGCGACGGGGACCTGCTCACCCTCTTCTGGACGAACGACCTGTTCGACCCGGCGCGGCCGGACACCTACCCGGAGCCCGTGGCCGCCGCGTAGGGCGCGGTCGACGGCGGGTCCCGGGGCGCGAACGACGGAGGTGGACCCTTTGACCAGGGTGATGACGGTGGTCGGCACCCGGCCGGAGATCATCCGGCTGTCCCGGGTGATCGACCTGCTGGACCGGACGGTGGACCACGTCCTCGTGCACACCGGGCAGAACTGGGACCCGGCGCTGTCCGACGTGTTCTTCAGCGACCTGCGGCTGCGCCGCCCCGACCGGTTCCTGCGGGTGGACACGGCGTCCCTCGGCCGGGTGCTCGGCGGGGTGCTGGTGGGCGTGGAGGCGGCGATCGAGGAGCACCGCCCGGACGCCCTGCTGGTGCTGGGCGACACGAACAGCTGCATCGCGGCGCTGATGGCCCGGCGGATGCGGGTGCCCGTCTACCACATGGAGGCCGGCAACCGCTGCTTCGACCTCAACGTGCCCGAGGAGACCAACCGGCGGATGGTCGACCACGTCGCCGACTTCAACCTGGTCTACACCGAGCACGCCCGGCGCAACCTGCTCGCCGAGGGGCTGCACCCGCGCCGGATCCTGCACACCGGGTCGCCCATGCGGGAGGTGCTGGAGCACCACCGCGCCGCCGTGGAGGCGTCCACGGTGCTCGACCGGCTGGGCCTCGAACCCGGGGGGTACTTCGTGGTCAGCGCCCACCGCGAGGAGAACGTCGACGACCCGGCGCGGCTGCGGCGGCTGCTGGACTGCCTGGCGGCCGTGCGGGACACCTGGCGGCTGCCGGTGCTCGTCTCCACCCACCCGCGCACCCGCAAGCGGCTGGAGGCGATCCCCGCCGCCGACGTGACGCTCGACGGCGTCGACTTCCACGAGCCGTTCGGGTTCCTCGACTACGTGCGCCTGCAGACCCGGGCGCGGTGCACCCTGTCCGACAGCGGCACGATCAGCGAGGAGTCCGCCATCCTCGGCTTCCCGGCCGTGACGCTGCGCGAGTCGATCGAACGCCCGGAGGCGCTGGACGCCGGGGGCATCATCATGACCGGGCTCGACCCGGCGGGCGTCGTCGAGGCGGTCGCCCTCACCGTCGACCAGGTGGCCGCGCACGGCGTGCCGTGCCCGGCGGACTACCGGGTGCCGGACACGTCCCGCCGGGTGGTCGACTTCATCCTGTCGACCGTGCGCCGCCACCACGACTGGGCCGGCATCCGGCCCCGGTGCCAGCCCGCGTCGTGACGCCCGCCCGCCGGCAGGGGCGGGCGCGGCCGAGTCACGGGGCCGGGTCGACGCCCCACAGCCGACGCCACTGCCGCGCGACGTGGTCCAGGGTGAGCGGTGACCCGCGCAGCACGCGGGCGATCTCGGCGCGCCGGGCGTCGTCCGCGCCGGCCTGTTCCAGCGCGACCCGCGCCCAGACCTGCGGCCCGGCGCTCAGCGGCACCAGGGTCAGCCCCGCGACGAGGCCGGACAGCTCCCGCAGGGACGGCAGGTCGGCCGCGACGACCGGGACGCCGACGGCGAGCGCTTCGAGCACCACGCCGGGCAGGCCCTCCCGCAGGGAGGGCAGCAGCAGCACGTCGGCGGCGCGCAGCACCGGGCCGACCTCCTCGACCTCGCCGGCGAGCACGACGTGCGGGTCGCGGTCGACGCCCGGGTGCGCGGCGGTCAGGTCGTCGACGCCCAGCGGGCCGGCGACCAGCAGCCGGGCGTCGGGGCGGTGCTCCCGCGCGGCGCGGTGCACCTCGACGAGGAAGGGGCGGTTCTTCACCGGGTGGGCCCGGCCGAGGAAGCCGAGCACCGGCACGTCGCCGGGCAGGTCCCAGCGCCGCCGGGCGGTGGCGCGGTCCCAGCCGGCGGTCCTGGTGGTGTCCACGCCGTTGGGCAGCACCCGGTACCGGCGGTCGTGCGGCCGGGGACCGGCGAAGTCGACGGCCGCGGCCGTCACCCCCAGCACGTCGGTCGCCGTGTGGGCCAGCACGACCCGGCACAGCCCGCGCAGGAGCCGACGCCGCAGCGTGGCCGGCTTGCCGTCGCCCTCGCTCCACATCCGGGCGATCCGCACCGGCACCCGGGCGACCCGGGCGGCGGCGAGCACCGCCGCGCTGAACAGGCTGATGTGGGAGACGACCACGTCGGGACGGGCGGCGCGCAGGCAGCGCCACAGCCGCAGGGGGAACAGGTGGCCGGGCCGGATCGGACACTGCACGACGGTGGCGCCGGCGTCCCGGTAGGCCGGCGCCAGCGATCCCGTGCCGCCGTTGACGGTGACGAAGGTCTGCTGCGCCTGGCCGGGCGGCACGACGCGGCAGACGTCCAGCGACGCCGTCTCGATGCCGCCCCGGTCGAGGCACCCGACCACGTGCAGGACCCGCACGGCCGGCGTCGACTCCGCCGGACGGCGCTGGGCCGGGTGGGGCGCGGTCGGGTCCGCGAGGGCCATGGGCACTCCTTGGTCGGCGATGGGTGGGTCGGGGCGGTCCCGCGCCGCAGGGGACCGGCGCGGGTCAGGGCACCGCGGACAGCGGGCGTACGCGGGTGCGGTGCCGGCGGCCGAGCCGGCAGGCCAGCCAGACCAGCAGGAGCGTCGGCATGGAGTACTTGACGAGGCAGAACAGGATGTTGTCCAGGTCGGAGCTCTGGGTGGTGACGAGGACCCACACCACGGGCGCGACGAGCTTCGGCGTCAGGCCCGGCGCGGCCACGGCCGCCGTGTAGTACCCCTGGACGGCGCGGACGGCGAGGCCGAAGGCCACGAAGGAGAGCACGCCGCCGACCAGGCCGAAGTTGATGATGCCCTCGCCGGCCGTGCCGTAGATCTTGCTTGAGCTGCCCTCGCCCTTCGGGTAGAGCGGGTTGTAGAGGATCTGCGCGCCCACGTCGACCTTGCTGGTCGGCACGTCGGGGAAGAGGGCGTCGGGCAGGAACATGAACCAGGCGTTGGCGTACGTCGCCCCGAGCACCGGCTCGAACTGGCCGTCGAGGTAGCGGTGCAGGATGACGCTCTGGATGTCGGCCCGGCCCAGGTCGGCGGTGAGCAGCATGGGCATGTCCCGCCCCGTGTCCGACACGGCGCCCTGGACCGACCCGGCCCGCCGGATCTCGTCGATGGCCTTAGTGCCGCCCAGCTTGTAGAAGGCGTACAGGTAGATGAAGGCGAAGGCGAGCACCGCCACCCCGACGACGACCTTGCGGGGCACCCGCCGGACGGTGACGTTGACCAGGACGAGGGCGAGCAGCAGGGGCCAGAGCGTGCTGCTGCGGCTGCCCTTGAGCCCGCCGATGAAGAACTGGGTCACGGTCAGCGCGAGCACGAGCAGGACGAGCAGGACGGTGTTCCGGGCGAGCGTCTTGCGCCACCGCACGAGCGCGAGGGTGAAGACGACGTACGGGAACGCCTCGGAGAGCACGATGAGCGGGCCGAGCCCCCTCATGTCGTTGACCCGGTTGGCCTGGTCGGCCATCGTGGCGACGAAGCCGTCGATGCCGCCGAAGATGGCGATCTCGTAGGCCATCGCGGCGATGCTGACCACGGCGAGCGCCAGGCCCGCCGCGTAGAAGGTGGGCAGGTGCATCGCGGGCGGCCGGCGGTGCCGGCGGCGGGGCCGGCGGGGGAGGGCGAGCACCACCCGGTAGAGGGCCGTGCCGACCGCGTTGAGGATGCCGAGCATCCCGAGCGCTTCGCGCCAGACGGGCTGGTCGTAGACCCCCGTCACCCACTCGTCGAGGGCCACGTTCAGGATCGGCGCGAGGTAGAGGAACTGGAGCCCGATCAGGCCCGCGCAGGCCCGTGGGTCGAACACGTCGACGTCCCGGCGGAACCACCGCAGCGCCTCGGCGCCGATGAGGACGCCGGTGAGGGTCGTGGGCGCCATGAACCAGTGGCGCAGGTCCGGTAGGCACACCATCAGCGCGATGCTCAGCGACGTCACGAGGATCGCGGCCAGGACGTTGTCGTCCACCGGCTTCCCCGTGGTCACCGGCCCGGTCGCGCGGAGCGCGCCGACGGGTCGTGCGGCGGGACCAGCCAGGGTCGTCATCGGATCCTCCTCGTGCGGCGGCATGGGTGCGCCGGTGGCGTCGACACCCTCCTAACCAGGCCCGGGCCGGGAACGTTACTCAGTGCTACGGGATGGCCACCCGAATGGATCCGTCCGGGTGGCCGGGAGTGGTACCGAGATAAAGGCGGCTAATGCTCTGTTATGGGCGTTTCTCGGGCGCGGGTCGGTCGTTGCCCTGGGTGTTACGGGGGCGTACCGCCCGGCGACACCCGACCCGCGCCTGACGGCAGCCGGGACGCCGGCAGCGACGGACGGATCGGATGACGAGATGCATGTAGTGATCATGGCCGGTGGCAAGGGGACGCGGCTCAAGCCGTACACGACCTCCCTGCCGAAACCGCTGGTGCCGATCGGGGACAGCCACGCCATCCTGGAGATAGTCCTGCACCAGCTCGCGAGCTGCGGCTTCACCGACGTCACCCTGGCGATCAACCACCTCGGCTCGCTGATCCGCGCGTTCGTCGGCGACGGCTCCCGGTTCGGGCTGCGCGTGCGGTACGTGGAGGAGAGCGTCCCCCTGTCGACGATCGGGCCGCTGTTCGGCATCCGCGACCGGTTGCCCGAGCACTTCCTGGTGATGAACGGGGACGTGCTCACCGACCTGGACTACGGCGACCTGCTGCGCACCCACGCCGCCTCCGGCGCCCCGCTGACCGTGGCGACCTTCCACCGCACCGTGAAGATCGACTTTGGCGTGCTGTCGGTCGAGGACGGCCGGGTGGTCGAGTTCAGCGAGAAGCCCGTCCTCGACTACCACGTCAGCATGGGCGTCTACGGCCTCTCCACGCGGACCATCGCCGCGTACCCGGCCGGGCTCGCGTTCGGCTTCGACCAACTCGTGCTGGACCTGCTCGAACGCGGCGAACCGCCGGCGAGCTACCAGTTCGACGGCTACTGGCTCGACATCGGCCGGCCCGAGGACTACGACGAGGCCAACCGGGCGTTCGAACGGCTCCGGCCGATCCTGCTGTCCCCGCGTACCCCGGAGCCGGTGTGACCACGGTTCTGGTCCTCGGCGGCTCCGGCTTCATCGGCGGGCACGTCCGCGCCGCCCTGCGCCCGCACGCGGCGCTGGTCTGCCCCGGCCGGCGCGACGTCGACCTCGTCGCCTGCGACGTCGACGAACTGGGCGCGCTGCTGCGCGCCGCCCGGCCCGACGCGGTGGTGGCCTGCACCGGCCGGCTCGACGGGCGGGCCGACGAGCTCGTCGCGGCGAACGTGTCGGTGACCGCGAAACTCGTCGAGGCCGTCGCGGCCGGGGCCCCCGGCGCGCGGCTGGTGCGCATCGGCTCCGCCGGGGAGTACGGGCCGGTGCCGTACGGGCACGCCGCCGCCGAGAGCGACGACGCGCGCCCGGTGAGCGAGTACGGCCTGACCCACCTGACCGCCACCCGGCTGGTCGAGCTGGCCGCCGCCGCGGGCCGGGTCGACGGTGTCACGCTGCGGGTGTTCAACCCGATCGGCCCCGGCCTGTCCGCCGACACCGTGCTCGGCCGGGTCGCGACGCTGCTGCGCCGCGCGACGCCGGGCGACCCGATCACCGTCGGTCCCCTCTCGGCCCACCGGGACTTCGTCGACGTCCGGGACGTGGCCGCCGCCGTGGCCGCCGCCGTCCGGGCCCCCTGGCTGCCGCAGCGGGTCTACAACGTCGCCAGCGGCCGGGCCGTGCCGGTGCGGGAGGCGGTCCGGCTGATGGCGGAGGCGGCCGGCTTCACCGGCGCGGTACGCGAGGACCAGCCGCCGCCGGGCCGCTCGGCGGCGGTCGACTGGATGTGCGGCGACATCTCCCGGGCCGCGCGCGACCTGGGCTGGACGCCCTCCTACGAGCTCGCCGAGTCGGTCAAGGCGAGCTGGGCCGCGATGGGCGCCTGACCGGCCCGCCCGCGCGGGCGCGCCGGTGCACCGAGCACGACAAACGAGGGGAAGAGGACAACGTGTATCGCAGGATTGGGATCGTCGGCCTCGGCTACGTCGGGCTGACGCTGGCCGCCGCGCTGGCGCGCAAGGGGTTCGAGGTGCACGGGGTGGACGCGAACCCGGCGGTGCGGGCGGCGCTGCGCGGCGGCCGCCCGCACATCTTCGAGCCGGGCATCGCCGACGTGTTCGCCACGCACGCGGGCCGTTCGGTGTTCGTCGACGACGAGCTGCCGGCGGACCTCGACGCGGTGGTGCTCAGCGTCTCCACGCCGGTGGACGAGGTGTCCCGGCGGCCCGACCTGTCCAACCTCGCGGCGGCGGCCGAACAGGTGGCCCGCTGGTGCGGCCCGCAGACCCTGGTGATCGTCCGCAGCACCGTTCCGGTCGGGACGAGCCGCCGGGTGGTGCTGCCGGCGCTGACCGCGGCGTGGGGGCGGGCGCTGCTGGTGATGGCCCCGGAGCGGACCATCCAGGGGCAGGCGCTGCGGGAACTGGTCGAGCTGCCCCAGGTCGTCGGCGGCGTGGACGACGAGAGCCTGCACGCCGGGCTGGAGCTGTTCGGCGGGCTCGCCCAACAGACCGTGCCGGTGTCCAGCCTGGAGGCCGCCGAGCTGGTCAAGCTCTCCAACAACTGCCACACCGACCTGATCTACTCGTTCGGCAACGAGGTGGCGCTGATCGCCGAGCGGCACGGCCTCGACCCGCTGGAGGTGATCCGGGCCGCCAACCTCGACTACCCCCGGCCGGACCTGAGCCGGCCCGGGTACGTCGGCGGCGGTTGCCTGTCGAAGGACCCGTACCTGATGGTGGCCAGCGCCGGCGACGACGGCGCGTTCCTGGTCGGGGCGGCCCGGCGGCTCAACGAGCGCCTGCCGGTGCACGTCGCCGAGACCGTCGTGGAGCTGATCCGGCAGCGGCGCGGCGACACCGCCGGCGCCCGGCTGGCCGTGCTGGGCTGGGCGTACAAGGGGTGGCCTCCCACCGACGACATGCGCGGCACGCCGATCGCCGCGATGATGCCGGTCTTCCGGGCGGCCGGGCTGGTCGTGGCCGGGCACGACCCGATGGTGCCCGACCAGGTCATCCGGGCCTACGGCGGCGAGCCGACCAGCCTGGACAAGGCGTTCTGCGACAGCGACGCGGTGCTCGTGGTCAACGACCACCCCGACTACCGGGCGCTGGAGGTCGGCGGGCTGCTCGCGGCCGGCGGGGCGGGCGTCGTCTACGACTCGTGGCGGATCCTCGACGAGGCGGCCGTGACCGCCGCCGGGGCGCGGTACGCCGGCATCGGCTACCTGCCCGCCCCACGCGCCGCCGCCCCCACCGGCCGGGTGCCGGCGTGAGGCGGGCACTCGTCCTCGGCGGCGCGGGCTTCATCGGCCTGCACCTGACCGAGCGGCTGCTCGCCGACGGTCACCGCGTGGTCGTCGTCGACGACTTCTCCCGGGGCCGCGACGACGAGCGCCTCGGCGCGCTGCGTGACGACCCGGCCGTCGAGGTCGTCTCGGCGGACCTGACCCGGCCGCAGGCCTGGGCGGCGCTGCCACGCGGCTGCGACGAGATCTACCTGCTCGCCGCCGTGGTCGGGGTGCGCAACGTCGAGGCCGATCCGACGCGGGTGATCCGGGTCAACACCCTGACGGCGCTGCACCTGCTGGACTGGGTCGAGCCCGGCGACCGGGTCTTCTTCAGCTCCACCAGCGAGGTGTACGCCGGCGGCGTCGACGCCCGCGTCGTGCCGGTGCCGACGGCCGAGGACGTCCCCGTCATGATCACCGACGTCACGTCGCCCCGGTTCTCGTACGCGATCAGCAAGCTGCTCGGCGAGGCCGCCTTCGTGCACGCCGCCCGCGCCCGACGCTGCGCCGCCACGGTCGGGCGCTTCCACAACGTCTACGGGCCGAGGATGGGCACGGACCACGTCATCCCGGAGATGTCGCTGCGTGCCCTCGACGGGGAGGACCCGTTCCGGGTGTGGGGCGCCGACCAGTACCGCGCGTTCTGCCACGTCGACGACGCGGTCGAGGCGGTGCTGCGGCTGATGCGCTGCCCGGCCGCGGCCGGCGAGATCGTGCACGTCGGCAACGACGCCGAGCAGACCAACATCGGCGACCTGGCCAAGCTGGTGCTGCGCGTCGCCGACGCGGCCCCGGTCCTGCAACCGATGCCCGCGCCGCCCGGCTCGGTGCACCGCCGCTGCCCCGACCTGGCGACGCTGCGCCGGCTGACCGGCTTCGAGCCGGTGGTGCCGCTCGAGGACGGGGTGCGGCGGACCTTCGACTGGTACCGCGCCTGGCGCGCCGGGACGGTGGACGCCAACGGCCGGTGACGGGGGGCACAGCGCACGGCGGTGGCGGGAGCGCGGGTCGGCTCCCGCCATTGCCACGGGTGGCGGCCGTGGCAATGGCGGGGGACGGTGACGTCGGCGCGCCGGGCCGCGCCCCGAGCGGACGCTCCCCGGCGTGAGCGGCCGCTCAGCGCCGGGCCGTGGCCTCGCGCACCGACCGGTAGAAGGCGTGCCGCCGGGGCTCCAGGCAGTCGCGGGAGTAGCGCCGGGCGTGGGCGAGGTTGCGGGCCGAGGCGAGCGCCATCCGGTCCGGGTCGGCCAGCATCCGGGCGATCGCCTCCGCCAGCGCCCCGGGGTCGTCGGGGCCCACCAGGTCCTCGGGCGCGAGCAGCTCCGGGATGCCGCCGACGGCGGTGCCGATCGCCGGCAGCGCGCGGGCCATGGCCTCGATCAGCGCGCGCGGCAGCCCCTCGGTCCGCGACGGCATGACCGCCAGGTCGGCCGCGTCGAGGAGGGCGTGCAGCGGCGCGCCGGGGGCCACCCAGCCGGCGAACGTCACCCGGTCGGCGACGCCCCGCGCCTCGGCCAGGGCCGCCAGGCGCCCGGCGAACCGGCCGGCGCCGGCGTGGACGAGCCGGACGTCGACCCCGCGCGCCGCCAGCCGGGCCACCGCCTCGACGAGCGTGTCGACGCCCTTGTAGAGCTGGTCGAGCGTCCCGATCGAGATGAGCGTGCGTGCGCCGCTGTCGGCGGCCCGGGCGGCCCGCGGGGCGGCGGCGAACGCCTCGGGCGGCAGGTCGATGCTCGACACGTTGACCGTCGGCGCGTGGGGGGCCGCCGGGTAGCGGGCCTGGAGGTAGTCCGCCGTCACGTAGGAGACGGCGACCGCCGAGCCGCACTCGCGACGCAGCCGGGTCGCGAAGCGCTGGCGCAGCAGGGGACGCAGCGGATGCCGGACCACCCCGGGCGCGAGCACGTCGTAGGGGTCGCCCACGACCTCCAGGGCGTACGGCAGGCCGTGCCGGCGGCGGACGCCGGCCAGCAGGGAGCCCAGCGCGGAGGGCACCCGCAGGATCACCGCGTCGTCGCGCCCGGCGGCGGTCGCCATGGCGCGGCCGATCGGCACCCGCTGGCGCAGGTACTGCTGCGGCCCGACGTAGTGCGGCACCGGGTGCACCGTGACCCCGGGGCCGTCGACCCGCAGCGCCGTCTCCGGCACCCGGGGCTGCGGGGCGACCCGGGCCACCACGCGCACCTCGTCGAAGGCCGAGAGGTAGCGCCGCCAGATGTCGTAGCCGTGCGTGTGCGACGTCCAGACCCGGCCGTCGGGCGTGACGGCGTAGCGGTACTCGGTGGTGACGACGACCCTCACCGCGCCGGCACCCCCTTCACCACCACGCCGGGCGGCACGTCGCGTACCACGCAGGCCGCCGCGCCGACGGTCGCGCCCGCGCCCACCCGGAGCCCCTGGAGGACCACCGCGCCCGCACCGATCAGCACCTCCGGGTCGAGCCGGCAGCCGCCGGAGACGGCGGCGAGCGGGTTGACCGACACGTGGTCGCCGAACACGCAGTCGTGCCCGACCGCCGCGTTCTGGTTCAGGTGCACGTGCCGGCCCAGCGTCACGTTGGTGGTCACCCGGGCGCCGGCGAACAGCACCGTCCCCTCGCCGACGCGGGCGTCCGCGCCGAGGGTGGCGTCCGGGTGGACCAGCACCGCCGCCGGCAGCCCGTACGCGTCGACCCGGCGGGCGATCCGCCCGCGCGCCCGGGGGTCGCCGACGCCGACCACCACGTGCGCGCCCCCGGCGTCGGCCAGGGACGACACCGGGCCCAGCCACGGCACGCCGAGCCGCTGCACCCGCTTGCGATTCTCCTCCGTCGGGTCGTCGTCGACGAACCCCCGCACCTGCCAGACCGGGCCGCCGGCCGCCGCGTCGTTGACCGCCCGGACGATGCCGAGGAGCTCCCGGCCGTGGCCGCCGCACCCGACGATCACCAGCTCCGGGCTCATCGGACCGGCTCCCGCTCGCGGTCGGGCACCGGGACGCCCCGGTACTCGTGGGCGGTCGCGCTGCCGGGCGCCGTGATGCCGTCGCGGCGCAGCACGGTGACCACCGTCCAGGCAAGGATGCGCAGGTCCAGCAGGAGGCTGCGGTGCTCGACGTACCAGACGTCGAGCACGAAGCGCTCCTCCCAGGCGAGGGCGTTGCGGCCGCGTACCTGTTGCAGGCCGGTGACGCCCGGGCGGACCTCGTGGCGGCGGAACTGCTCGGCGGTGTAGCGCGGCACGTACTGCGGCAGCAGGGGACGCGGCCCGACGAGGCTCATGTCGCCCCGCAGCACGTTCCACAGCGAGGGCAGCTCGTCCAGGCTGGTGGCCCGCAGCCAACGGCCCAGCGGGGTCATCCGCCTGGCGTCGTGCAGGGGCGACAGCGGGTCGCCCTCGGCCCGCATGGACCGGAACTTGACCAGCTCGAACAGCTCGCCGTGCAGCCCGGGGCGGGACTGGCGGAACAGCACCGGCCGACCCATGGTCAGGGCGATGGCCAGGGCGGTCGCCGCCATCACCGGGGCGGCCAGGACGAGCACCAGCGCCGCCACGGTCACGTCGAGGACGCGTTTGATCCGTTCGTAGCGATCCCGGCTCATCCCCGTTCCTCCAGGAACTCGTCGAGCGCCGCGAAGAGGCGCTCGGCGTCGGCGTCGGTCAGGCTCGATCCGCTGGGCAGCGAGACGCTGCGCGCGAAGAGCCGGTCGGCGACGCCGGTGACCACGGCGTCCTGGCTGGCGAAGACGGGTTGGCGGTGCATCGGCTTCCACATCGGCCGCGTCTCGACGCCCCGCCGGGCCAGGTGGCGGCCCAGCTGTCCCGCCCCCCAGCCGGCCACCTCGGGGTCCACCGCCACCGACGTCAGCCAGCAGTTCGCGCCGGGGTCGCCGTCGCCGACGATCCGGGTGCCGGGGACGGCGGCGAACAGCTTCGCGTACCGCTCGCGGAGCCGGCGGCGGCGCTCGATCATCTCGTCCAGCCGGCGGAGCTGCGCCCGGCCGACGGCGGCGAGCAGGTTGCTCAGCCGGTAGTTGTAGCCGACGTCCCGGTGCTCGTAGTGCGTCACCGGCTCGCGGGCCTGGGTCGACAGGTGCCGGCAGCGGGCCGCGAGCGCCGCGTCGTCCGTCACCACCATCCCGCCCGCCGAGGTGGTGATGACCTTGTTCCAGCTGAAGGAGAAGGTGCCGAGCGAGCCGAAGGACCCGGCCGGCTGGCCCTCGTGGGTCGACCCGAGGGCCTGGGCGGCGTCCTCCACCAGGGGCACCCCGGCCGCCCGGCAGACCGGGCGCAGCCGCGAGTAGTCCGCGCAGGTGCCGTTGAGGTCGACCGCCATCACGGCGGCGACCCGCTCGTCGGCGGCGGCCAGGCGGTCGAGCAGGTCGGCCAGCAGGTCGGGGTCGACGTTGCCGGTGGCGGGGTCGCTGTCGACGAAGACGGGTCGGGCCCCGGTGTAGACGGCCGCGTTGGCCGTCGCGGCGAAGGTGAGCGTCGGCACCACGACGACGGTGCCGGGGCCCGCGCCGCAGGCGAGCAGCGCCAGGTGCAGCGCGGCCGTCCCCGAGCTGACCCCGACGGCGTGCCGGACCCCCGCCCGCCCGGCGATCTCGGCCTCGAACGCCTCCGTCTCGGGGCCGGCCGGCCCCGGCCAGCCGGAGCGGAAGGCGCGCAGCAGGAACGACTCCTCGAGGGGGCCCACGTCGGGCTGGAACAGCGCGATCCGGCCCGTCACGTCGGCTCACTCGGGGACGTGGCACGAGGCCGGACTGCGGGTCGGCGAGCGTTCATGGTGGACTCCCGTGGAGATTGCATGCGACATTCCACTTTTATCAGTTTTGATCACAATAAAAGTGACCAATGGCCAAAGTGGTCGCCCCGGCCGCGCTCCCTGCGTCCCTCAGCCCTCGGCGGACACGCCCACCCGCGCGGCGGGGGCGGCCCCGAGGTGGCGCAGGGAGCGGTAGAAGGCGGTGCGCCGGGCGGCCAGCACGTCCGCCCCGAACGCGCGGGCGGCGGCGAGGTTGCGCGCCGACGCCCGGCTCAGCCGGCACGGGTCGGACAGCATCCCGCGCAGGGCCGCCGCCAGCGCGACGGGGTCGCCCGGCGGCACCAGGCAGTCGGGCGGCAGCAGCTCGGGGATCCCGCCGACGGCCGAGCCGATCGCGGGCAGGCCCCGGGCCATGGCCTCGATCAGGGCCCGGGGCAGCCCCTCGGTGCGCGACGGCATGACGAACAGGTCGGCCTGGTCGAGCCGCCGCCGGAGGTCGTCGGGGGTGGGCAGCCAGCCGGCGAACTCGACCCGGTCGGCGACGCCCCGCTCCTCGGCGAGCCGGCGCAGCCTGGGCAGGTAGCGCCCCCGGCCGACGTGCACGAGCCGGTGCGCCGCCCCGTCGCCGAGGAGGGCCAGCGCCTCGATGAGGATGTCGACGCCCTTGTACAACTGGTCGAGCGTGCCGACCGAGACCAGGACCGCCCGCCCCGGCGGGGCGTCGTGCGTCCGGGGGGCGGCCGCGAAGGCGGCGGGTGGCAGTTCGACGGAGGAGATGCCCTCGCTGGGGGACCCGTCCCGCGCCGGGTACCGCGCCTGGAGGGTGCGCCCGGTCTCGTACACGGCCGCCGCGGCCAGCCGGCACTGCCGCCGCATCGCGGCGGTGGCCCAGCGGCGCAGGAGGGGACGCAGCGGGTGGTCGACGACCCCGCGCGACAGCACGGCGTCGGGGTCGCCGACGACCTCCAGGCAGTAGGGCCGCCGGCGGCGGTCGAAGTGGCCGCTGATGGTGTTGGCGATGGGGGAGGGCACCCGGAGCATGACGACGTCGGCGTCCTCGGTGCCCGCCAGCGCCGAGCGCCGGATCCGCGTCGCGTGGGCGAGGAACCCGCCCGCCCCCACGTAGTACGGCAGCGGCCAGACCTCGACGCCCGGCCCGTCGACCCGGGCGACCCCCGGCGGCCGTTCCTGGACGTCCTGCACCCGGGCGACGACCCGGACCCGGTCGAAGGCCGCGAGGTAGCGGGTCCAGATGTCGTACTCCGGGCCGACCCCGACCCACAGCCGTCCGTCGGGAGTGCGGACGAATCGGTACTCCGTGACGATGGCGAGGCAGGTCATCGATAGCTCACTGTCCAAGATGTCAGGTACGCGGTTATGTGGTGACTTTCGGTACGGTACTTCGTTCCGGCGGCACCGGTCCCGCGGATGGCCGGTCCCGCGGCTCCCCGTCGCCCGGCGGCGGCGTGGCGGGCCCACCAACCGCCCGGGCCAGCGCGTGCCGCAGCAGCAGCAGCGTCTTCGTGACGGCCTCCACCACCAGCGCCAGGACGGCGGCCGACGCCGCGCCGATCAGCCCGTGCCGGGGGACCAGCAGCAGGCTCGCCGCCGCGACGAGCCCGAGCGTGGGCAGGGTCGCCGTCAGGTGGTGCTGGAAGCGGTGCAGCGCCAGCAACGCGGCGTTGACGAAGTACAGCGCGCCGCTCGCGCCGATGCCCAGCGCGAGGACCACCAGCACCGGCCAGTGCCGGGAGTAGTCGCGCCCGTAGAGCAGCCCCAGCACCACCTCGCCGGCCAGCCTGGCGACCAGCGCCCCCACCAGCCCGAACAACAGCGAGCCCAGCACGAGCCGGACGACCAGGCCGCGCAGCGCCCGGAGCCGCCCCGCGCCGGCCAGCTCGGCCATCCGGTGCAGGAGCACCTGGTACATCGCGGCGTAGAGGAGGTTCGCCCCCATCGTCGCGTAGCTCAGCGCGGCGAACACCCCCAGCGCCTGCGCGCCCAGCTCGTGTTGCACGACGTACATCGGCACGTTGCCGGTGAACGAGGTGAGGCTGTAGGCGAAGCCGACGGGCAGGGCGGTGACGACCAGCCGGCGCTGCCGGCGCAGCGCCGCCCACCCGCCCGCCCCGGCGGCCCCCCGCAGGTCCGGGCGGACCACCCACCGGGGGTAGCCGACGGAGCCGAGCGCCGAGCCGGCGACCGAGCCGAGGGCCGCGACGGCGACACTGCCCGTCGCCAGGAGCAGGACCGTGGTGACGACGACCGAGAGCGCGGCGTTGAGGGCCATCGACAACCCGACGGTACGCATCGCGCGGCGGCGTTGCAGGATGCCGAAGTAGATCTCGCCCACCGCGTCGAGCGCCTTCGCCACGCCGACGAGCAGGACGACGGGCCCACCCCCCGAACCCATCGCGTACGCGACGACGCCGATCGCGAACAGCGCCACCGCCATCCCGGCCAGCCGCAGCCGCAGGTACTCGTGGAAGGTGAACCGACCGGCCACGTCGGTGACCAGGACCGGCTGGAGCCCGAGCCCGCAGACCAGGACCACCGGCGCGCCGACCGCGAGACCGAGGGCGTACTGGCCGACCAGGCCAGGGCTGCCGGCCCGGGCGAGCACCGTGACGATGGTCCACTGCGCGAGCGAGGTCATGGCCAGGCCGGCGAGGAACCAGCTCACCCTCGACAGGCCGGACCACCGGCCGCCCGGCGCTGGGTTGGCCAACGTCGACCCCTTCGTCTCCGGTCGGACCGACGCGGATCCCCCGCCCGCTCGTGGTCCTCGTCCCACTAACCCCGGGGCCGCGTGCCGCGTTACGGCCCCGGCCGGCGGCGCGCGGCCCCCGGGCCGGGTATGGTCTGCGCGGGCGTGGGGCCCGGCCCATCTCCTGGGGAGCGAGCTGTGCTGCATCTGCGGGTGATCGCGCCGCCGGACCAGTCGTCGGCCGTGGTGGACCTGCTCGGCGCGGACCCGGGCGTGACCCACCTGGTCGTCCTGCCCGGCGCGGCCCGCCGGCCTGCGGGCGATCTCGTCCTCTGCGACGTGGTCCGCGAACGGGCCGACGTCGTCCTGCACGACCTGCGCCGGCTCGGCGTCGAGGCGCGCGGGGGCATCGCCGCCGACGACGTGGAGCTGACGCTGTCCGCCGCCGCGGACCGGGCCGCCGAGGAGGCGCCGGGCAGCGGCACGGACGCGGTCGTCTGGGACGAGATCGCCGCCAAGACCGGCGAGCAGACCGAGCTCTCCGCCACGTTCCTGGTGCTGATCGTGGTGGCCACCATGATCGCCGGCATCGGTGTGCTGCTCGACCAGCCGATCCTGATCGTCGGCGCGATGGTGGTCGGCCCCGAGTTCGGTCCGCTCGCCGCCCTCTGCGTGGCGCTGCTGCGCCGCCGGCCCGCCGTCGTCGGCCGTTCGGTGCAGGCCCTCGTGGTGGGCTTCCTGGCCGCCGTGCTGGCCACCGTGCTGAGCACCTGGACGCTGACCGCCGCCGGCCTGGTGGACCGGGGCATGCTGCTGGCCGACCGGCCGCTGACCGACTTCATCTGGCGGCCCGACGCGCTGTCCTGGGTGGTCGGCCTGCTGGCCGGCGTGGCCGGGATGCTCTCACTGACCTCGAAGAAGTCCGGCTCGCTCGTCGGCGTGCTGATCTCGGTCACCACCGTGCCGGCCGCCGCGAACGTCGCCGTCGCCGCCGCCTACGGGGTGTGGCGGGAGGCGGCCGGCTCCGCCCTCCAGCTCGTGATCAACCTGACCGCCATCGTGCTGGCCGGCCTGCTCACCCTGGTCGTGCAGCTCTGCTGGTGGCGCTGGGTGCAGCGGCGGTCCGCAGGCAGCGTGCCCCGGCAGCGGTCCGGCCGGGCGGCGCGGCTCACCGCCAGTCGTCGCCCGCCTCCAGACGCAGGCTGAGCAGGGTCGCCAGGGGCACCGACTCGCCGTCGCGGCCGCCGCGCCCGACCACCAGCGGCGGCGGGGTGGGCTCCGGCTGCGCCCCGAACAGCCGCGCCCGCAGGCCGGGGGGCACGGAGAGCAGATAGAAGCGGCCCTCGGTGTCCACGGCGCGGGTGCGGGCCCGGTCCACGTACCAGCCGGTGAGCCGGGTGCGGTAGTGGCCGCGCCCGTCGTAGCCGACCGCCCGCAGCGGCTCGCTGCGCAGCCCGCGCCGCAGCGCCTCGGCGGCGAAACCGGCCACCAGCTCCGCGGCCTCCGCCTGCTCCGCGGCGCGCTGCCGGGCCTCGGCCGCCGCGTGCGCCCGCACCGCGTGGCGCTGCCGCTCCCGCCACGGAAGGCCGTCGTCCTCACCCACGCTGCCGACGGTACGCGCGCCGCCGCGCGCCCGCGTCGTCGGCCCGGTCCCGGGCGTCGCCGCCGGGCCTCGGGAGTCGGGCGTCACCCGGGCGTCGCCGCCGCGCCGAACCGTTCGCCGGTTTCGGCGCGGCGGCGACGCCGGGGCCTCAGGCCAGGCCGGCGCGGCGCAGCGCGTCCGCCATGGCGTCGTTGGCCGGCGCCGGGGCCGCCCCGCCCCCGCGCCCCTGCCGCTGCGGCTGCCCGCCGCGCGAGCCGCCCCGCTCGCCGCGCGAACCGCCCTGGCCCCCGCGCGAGCCGCCCCGCTCGCCGCCCTGGCCACCGCCGCGTTGTCCACCCTGGGCCCCGCGTTGCCCGCCGCCCTGGCCGCCGCGTTGCCCGCCCTGGCCACCGCCGCCCTGGCCACCGCCGCCCTGGCCGGCGGCGGGCATCTCGTCGTCGAGCCGCAGCGTCAGCGAGATCCGCTTGCGCGGCACGTCGACGTCGAGCACCTTCACCCGGACCACGTCGCCGGACTTCACCACGTCGCGCGGGTCCTTGACGAACGTGCGGGACATCGCCGAGACGTGCACCAGGCCGTCCTGGTGCACGCCGACGTCGACGAACGCGCCGAACGCCGCCACGTTGGTGACCACGCCCTCCAGGATCATGCCGGGGGTCAGGTCGGAGATCTTCTCCACGCCCTCGACGAACGTGGCGGTGCGGAACTCCGGCCGCGGGTCCCGGCCGGGCTTCTCCAGCTCCGCCAGGATGTCGGTGACGGTGGGCAGGCCGAACGTGTCGTCGACGAAGTCGGTGGCCCGCAGCCCGCGCAGGATGGCGCTCTGCCCGATCAGGGAGCGCAGGTCCTGCCCCGTGCGGGCCAGGATCCGCCGCACCACCGGGTAGGACTCCGGGTGCACGCTGGAGGAGTCGAGCGGGTCGGCGCCGCCGGGGATGCGCAGGAAGCCCGCGCACTGCTCGAACGCCTTCGGGCCGAGCCGGGACACCTTCTTCAGCTCGGCCCGGGACCGGAACGGGCCGTTGGCGTCGCGGTGCAGCACGATGTTCTCCGCCAGCCCCGCCCCGATGCCGGAGACCCGGGTGAGCAGCGGCGCGGAGGCGGTGTTGACGTCGACGCCGACGGCGTTCACGCAGTCCTCCACCACCGCGTCGAGGGAGCGGGAGAGCTTCACCTCGGACAGGTCGTGCTGGTATTGGCCCACGCCGATCGAGCGGGGGTCGATCTTGACCAGCTCGGCGAGCGGGTCCTGCAACCGGCGGGCGATGGAGACCGCGCCGCGCAGCGACACGTCCAGCCCCGGCAGCTCCTGCGAGGCGTACGCCGACGCCGAGTAGACCGAAGCACCGGCCTCGGAGACGACCACCTTGGTCAGCTTCAGCTCCGGGTGCCGCTTGATCAGCTCGCCGGCGAGCTTGTCGGTCTCCCGGCTGGCGGTGCCGTTGCCGATGGCGACCAGCTCCACGCCGTGCGCCCCGGCCAGCCGCGCCAGGGTGTCGATCGAGGTGTCCCACTGCCGGCGCGGCTCGTGCGGGTAGATCGTGTCGGTGGCGACCACCTTGCCGGTGGCGTCGACCACCGCCACCTTGACCCCGGTGCGCAGGCCCGGGTCGAGGCCCATCGTCGGCCGGGTGCCGGCCGGCGCGGCGAGCAGCAGGTCGCGCAGGTTGGTGGCGAAGACCCGCACGGCCTCCTCCTCGGCCGCCTGCCACAGCCGCATCCGCAGGTCCGCACCGAGGTGGATGAGGATGCGGGTGCGCCAGGCCCAGCGCACCGTGTCGGTCAGCCACCTGTCGCCGGGCCGCCCGGAGTCGCTGACCCCGAACCGGCCGGCGATCGCCGCCTCGTAGCGCGTCGGGCCGGTGACCGGCGCGTCGGAGTCGCCCTCGGCCTCCGGGTCCATCGTCAGGTCGAGCACGCCCTCCTTCTCGCCCCGGAACATCGCCAGGATCCGGTGCGAGGGCAGCTTCGCGTACGGCTCGGCGAAGTCGAAGTAGTCGGAGAACTTCGCGCCGGCGGCCTCCTGGCCGTCGCGTACCCGCGAGACCAGCCGGCCCCGCGACCACATCTGCTCGCGCAGAGTGCCGATCAGGTCGGCGTCCTCGGCGAAACGCTCCACCAGGATGGCCCGCGCGCCGTCCAGCGCGGCGGCGGCGTCGGCCACCCCCTTGTCGGCGTCGACGAAGCCGGCGGCCCGCTCCCGCGGATCCTGGCCCGGGTCGGCCAGCAGCGCGTCGGCGAGGGGCTCCAGCCCGGCCTCGCGGGCGATCTGCGCCCGGGTGCGCCGCTTCGGCTTGAACGGCAGGTAGATGTCCTCCAGCCGGGACTTCGAGTCGGCCGCCATGATCTGCGCTTCGAGGGCCTCGTCGAGCTTGCCCTGGCCACGGATGGACTCCAGCACCGCGGCGCGGCGCTCGTCCAGCTCGCGCAGGTAGCGCAGCCGCTCCTCCAGGGTGCGCAGCTGGGCGTCGTCGAGCAGGCCGGTGGCCTCCTTGCGGTAGCGGGCGATGAACGGCACGGTGGCGCCGCCGTCGAGCAGCTCCACGGCCGCCCGGACCTGACGTTCGGCGACGCCGAGCTCGTCGGCGATCCGCTGGTGCACAGACTGGGTCACGATCTTCATCCGCCTTCGTGTGGGTTCCGCCCTGCATTGTGCCGCCCGCCCCCGACGCCGCGCGGCACCCCCGCCGGGGGCCGAGCCGGCGTGCGGCGGCACCGGCTGCGCTAGCGTGGCGATCATGGAACATCCCGCTGACCCGCGGGCGCGGCGGCTCTTCGGCGGCAGCGCCCGGGCCCTCGGCGACCTCGCCGCCAGCCCGTTCCGGGCCGACCGGGACCGGATCGTGGCCTCGCCCTTCTTCGCCCGCCTCGGCGGGGTCACCCAGGTGATCAGCCCGGGCGGCTCCGGCCTGCTGGTGCACAACCGGCTCACCCACAGCCTCAAGGTGGCCCAGGTCGCCCGCGCCATCGCCGAGCGGCTCACCGCCGACGAGCGCTGGCGCGACCTGCTGGCCTCCCTCGGCGGCTGCGACCCCGACGTGGTCGAGGCCGCCGCCCTCGCCCACGACCTCGGGCACCCGCCGTTCGGGCACCTCGGGGAGCGGGTGCTCGACCGGCTGGCCCGGCAGCGGCTGGGCCTCGCCGACGGCTTCGAGGGCAACGCGCAGTCGTACCGGATCGTCACCAGCACCGAGATCCGCGGCGCGGCGACCACCGGCCTCGACCTGACGGCGGCGGTCCGGGCGGCCCTGCTGAAATACCCGTGGACCCGGCTGGACCACCCGGACCCGCACCCCCGGCACCTCGACCCGCCGCCCCGGGGCGCCGCCGTGCCCGCCGACGACCCGGACAGCGGGTCGGCGAAGTTCGGCGCGTACCGCACGGAGCTGGCCGACCTGCGCCAGGCCCGGGAGCCGTTCGTCGGGCGGATCGCCGACTGGCAGCAGACGGTGGAGGCGTCGGTCATGGACACCGCCGACGACATCGCGTACGCCATCCACGACGTCGAGGACTTCTACCGGGTCGGTGTGCTCCAGCAGGGCGCCGTGGCCGCCGAGCTGATGGCCTGGCAGCGGGAGGGCGACCACCTGCGGGCGGTCACCGACCCCGCGCTGGACGGCGTGGGCCGCCGGCCCGGTGCGGCCATCGAGCGGCTGCGCCGGCAGCTGCACCGCAAGGACGGCTGGATCGCCGACGACGAGGCGTTCGCCGCGGCCGTCGAGCACGTCCGGCAGGAGCTGGTCGAGGGGCTGCTCGCGCTGCCGTTCGACGGCTCGATCGAGGCGGAGCAGTACGTCGCCCGGTTCTCCGCCCGGTGGACCACCCGGTTCGTCGACGCCATCACCGTGACCGGGACCCCGTCGGTGCGCTCCGGGCACGTGCTGCTCGCCCCGGCCCAGTGGCACGAGGTGCAGGTGCTCAAGTTCGTCCACCACCGGTTCGTGCTGGCCCGCCCCGACCTGGCCCTGCACCAGCGGGGACAGGCGCGGCTGCTCGGCACCCTCGTCGAGGCGCTGTGGGAGTGGCTGCTCGACCCGGAGGAGGAGTCGCGGCTGCCGCGCCGGCTGCACGACCTGGTCGAGCTGGCCGAGGCGGAGCTGCACCCGCGTACGCCGGACCGGATCGGCCGGGCCCGGGGGCGGGCCATCGTCGACTTCGTCGCGCAGCTCAGCGACGGCCAGGCGGTCGCGATGCTCGACGCGCTGTCGGGCCGCTCCGGCGCGCTCTGGACCGACGCCTTCGTGCTCTGACGCCGCGGTCGTGCGCTGACCAGGGCCGGCCGGCGGCCGCCCCGCCCGGCCCGGCGGCCCGCAGGCCGGCGGCCGCGCGCCGGAGCGGCTAGCGTCCGCCGGTGGCCGCGACGGATTCGAGGACGTCGGCGACGTCGGCGGCCGAGCGCCGGTTGTCGAACCGCCGCACCATCAGGCTGCGGGCCGCCCGGCCGCGTGCGGGCAGCCGCCCGGCCGCGAAGTCCCGGTACGCGAGGCGGAGCGCGTCGGCCAGGGCCGGCACGTCGTCGGCCGGGACGATCCACCCGCTGTGCTCGTCGACCGTCTCGGGCAGGCCACCGGCATCGCTGACGATGCTCGGCACGGCCATCGCCCCGGCCTCCACCGCCGCGCCGTGGCTCTCGCCGAGGGAGGGGCTGACGCTCACGTCGGCCGCCGCGTACCAGGGGCGTACGTCGTCGACGCCGGTGAGCCAGGTGATCCCGGGGTCCCCGGCGACGCCGAACCGGTCGAGCAGCCGGCGGCGGTAGGTCTCGCCCGCGTCGCCCCAACCGTCGCCGATGATCAACAGGTGCGCCTTCGGGTGGGCCGCGCGGAACCGTCGCCACGCGGGCAGGAGCACGTCGTGCCCCTTGATCCCCCGTCCCCGGTTGACCAGCCGCTTCGGCGGATAGACGTAGGCGACCATGACGGCCAGGAAGACGTCGTCGGCGACGCCGAGCTCGGCCCGCGCCTTGGCCCGCGCCTCGGCGTGCGCCGGGCCACCCGGGCCGCCCCGGTCCGCGAGGGCCGGGTGGCCGTCGGGTCCGCCGGGCGGCGCGTCACCGGGGCGCGGGGCGGCCGCCCAGTCCGGCCGGAACCGCTCGGTGTTCACCCCGTAGGTGGCCACCGGGCGGCGGTGGGGCGGGCAGCCCAGCGCCCCGTACCGGTTCGACGCGTGCCGGCAGCCGCAGACGATGGCGTCGTCGAGCCGCCACAGCAGCCGCTCGACGAGGCGGATGACGCGGGACTCCAGGTAGGCCGGGCCGGCCACCATGTGCACGCGGCGCAGGGGCAGGCCCACGGTGGCGGCCCGGGCGGCGAAGGCGGAGGCGAGCAGGTGGTAGTGGAGCACGTCCGGGGCCAGCCGGCGGATCAACCGACGCAGGCCGAGCAGGCCGGCGGGGAGGCCGGGCCCGACCCGGAAGTCGAACGGCGACTCGGCGACGCGTACGCCCCGTCGCCGCAGCTCCCCGGTGAGCCGCCCGTCCCCGGCGGGCAGGATCACCACGACGTCGTGTCCGCGCCCGCGCAGCTCGTCCACCTGCGGCAGGATCCACCTGCCGCCGGTGTTCGTCTTGAGCAGCACCGCCACGCGTAGCCGGTGCGACGTGCTGGGTGGGCTCATGGCGGTTCTCTCCGGGCGGCGGGCGGGCTGGACGGCGGCGGAGGCGTCCCTGCGGGCGGCGAACGGGCTCCACCCCGGTTGAACGACCGGACCACCCCGTTGGCCACGGCCGGTCCCCGGGGCGGGTGGCCGGACCGCGCGCGGTCGACCGGCGGCGAGGAAGCGGACAATATGCACCTTTCTGGCGTTTCCCTGTACTCTGACCCTTCGTTGAACCGGATGCCGTGCAGCTCGGCGGCCCGTGACCGTCCGCAGTGGCTGCTGCGCGGAGCCAGGAAGGCCGGCGCCGCTCCAAGAAATAGGAGAACTTGGATGACTTGCTCGACTGTTGGTCGCCGTGTGCTGATCACCGGAGGGACCGGCTCGTTCGGTCAGACGATGGTGCGGCGGCTGCTGGACCGCGATGTCGCGGAGGTGCGCGTCCTCAGCCGGGACGAGGCCAAGCAGGACGTCATGCGGCGGACCCTCGCCGACGACCGGGTCTCCTACCACCTCGGCGACATCCGGGACCTCGACAGCGTCCTGCGCGCCACCCGGGGCGTCGACTTCGTCTTCCACGCCGCGGCGCTCAAGCAGGTCCCCTCCTGCGAGTTCTTCCCGCTGGAGGCGTTCCGGACCAACGTCGTGGGCAGCGCGAACGTGATCGAGGCGGCGGACCGGCACGGGGTCGGCTCCGTGGTGATGCTGAGCACCGACAAGGCGGTCCACCCGGTCAGCGCGATGGGCATGAGCAAGGGAATGATGGAGAAGCTGGCGCAGGCCCACGCCCGGGGCGGCTCGGGCGGCGCGACGGTCGTCTCCTGCGTCCGTTACGGCAACGTCATGTACTCGCGGGGCTCCGTGATCCCGATCTTCATCGAGCAGATCAAGGCCGGGGTCGTGCCCACCGTCACCGATCCCGACATGACGCGGTTCATGATGTCGCTGGCCGACTCCGTGGAGCTGGTCGAGCACGCGTTCCAGCACGCCCGGGCCGGCGACATCTTCGTCCGCAAGGCCGGCGCCTGCACGGTGGGGGACCTCGTCGTCGCCCTGTGCCAGCTCTTCGACGTGCCCCCGAAGTACGACGTGATCGGCGTCCGCCACGGCGAGAAGCAGTTCGAGACGATGGCCAGCCGCGAGGAGCTGGCCCGCGCCGAGGACTTCGGCGACTTCTACCGGCTGCCGGTCGACGCCAGGCGGCTCAGCTACGCGTCCTACGTGACCGAGGGCCGGATCGGGCTGCCGGCGCTGCCCGAGCTCAGCTCCGCCACCGCCCGGCGGCTGGACGTGCCGGAGATCATGGAGCTGCTGCTCACCCTCCCGCAGGTCCGGGCCGAACTGGCCCTGTGCGACCCGGCGCTGGCGCGGTGACCGGCACGCCCTGACCGGGTCCGGCCGGGCCTGGGGTGGGACGTCGCCCACCTGCCCCCAGGCTGCCGCCCGCCCGGGCGGCCGGGCGCGGTCACCGGTGCCGACCGAGGAACTCCTCGACCAGCCCGAGCACGCGGTCGGCGTCGACGCCGGGAAGCGTGGACCCGCTCGGCAACGAGATGCCGTCGGCGAAGAGCCGGTCCGCCGCCCCGGTCACCACCGCGCACCGGTCGAGGTGGGCCGGCTGCCGGTGCATCGGCTTGAACATGGGCCGGGTCTCGATGTCGTGTGCCGCCAGGTGCTCGCCGAGGTCGCGGGCCCGCCAGCCGGCCGTCGCCGGATCCACCACGACCGAGGTCAGCCAGCAGTTCGAGCCGGTGTCCCCGTCGCCGAGGATGCGCGTGCCCGGGACCGGGGCGAAGACCTTCGCGTAGTGCTCCCGCATCGCGCGCCGCCGTTCGATCATCCCGTCGAGGCGGCGCAACTGGGCCCGGCCGAGCGCCGCGAGCACGTTGCTCAGCCGGTAGTTGTAGCCGACGTCGCAGTGCTCGTAGTGCGCGACCGGCTCCCGGGCCTGCGTCGAGAGCCGCCGGGCGCGGGCGATCAGCCCGGCGTCCTCGGAGACCAGCATCCCGCCGCTCGACGTCGTCATGATCTTGTTGCCGTTGAACGAGAAGATGCCCACCCGCCCGAAGCTCCCGGCCTGCCGCCCCTGGTACGTGGAGCCGAGGGCCTGGGCCGAGTCCTCGACCACCGGCACGCCCGCCGCCGCGCAGACCGGCAGCAGGCGGGCGTAGTCCGCACAGGAGCCGTTGATGTCCACCGCCACCACGGCGGCGATCCGCCGGCCCCGGCGGCGCAGGTCGTCGAGCAGGTCGGGCAGCAGGTCGACGTCCAGGTTCCCGGTCGCCGGGTCGCAGTCGACGAAGACCGGCTCCGCCCCGGTGTACGTGACCGCGTTGGCCGTCGCCACGAACGTCAGCGTCGGCACCACCACGGCGGTGCCGGGCCCCGCGCCGACCGCGAGCAGGGCGAGATGCAGCGCGGCCGTCCCGCTGCTGACCCCCACCGCGTGCCCGCAGCCCACCCGCTCGGCCAGCTCGCGCTCGAAGGCGTCCAGGTCGGGACCGGCCGGCGCCACCCAACCCGACCGCATCGCCGCGACGACGAGGGCCTCCTCGGCGGGACCGACGTCGGGCGGGGAGAGGTGGATCCGCCGGGTGGCAGGTCGGCCTCCGCAGTACTGGTCCACCATCAGGGCCTCCGGGCGACAGGTACGTGGTGATCCGTGGCGCTTACACCCAGTTAACCGAGATCGCGCGTGGACGTTACGGAACCGGCAGGTCGGCGGCCCGGTCCGCGGCAGGACGCCCCGTCACCATGTCGGCCACCGCCTCCGCCGCCGCCGTGCGGTCGAAGGCCCGCAACGCGTGCTCCCGCGCGCGGCGACCCATGCCGTCGAGTTCCCCGGCGACGAAGGCGCGGTGGGCGGTCGCAAGCGCCTCACCCAGGGCCGCCGCGTCGCCGCGCGGAACGATCCAGGCGAAGCTGCCGTCCACCGCCTCGGGCAGCCCACCGGCGTCGCTGACGATGCTGGGACGGCCCATGGCGGACGCCTCGCGCACCACCCCGTTGCTGCCCTCCGACAGCGACGGCGTCACGTTGACGTCGGCGGCCAGGAAGTAGGGGCGCAGGTCGGGCAGGCGGCCCAACCACACGACGCTCCGGTCGTCGGCGAACCTGTCCATCAGCCGCCGGCGGTGCGCCTCGCCGGCCTCGGTGAAGCCCACCCCCGCCATCAGCAGCCGGGACCGTGGGTGTGCGGCGTGGAAGTCGCGCCACGCCGCCAGCAGGACGTCGTGGCCCTTGATGTTCCGGCCGCGGAACGCGATCCGTTTCGGCGTGTACGTGTTGGCCACCATGAGCGCGACGAAGACGTCGTCGTCGAGGCCGAGCTCCGCCCGGACCGAGGCGCGGGCCGTGGCGCGGGCCGTGGCGTGGGCCGGGTCGGCGGTGCCGGTCGACCCCACCCGGGCGGGGTCGAAGTGGCCCAGGTCGACCCCGTACTGGGCCACCGGCCGCCGCTCGGCCGGGCAGCCGAGGGCCCGGTAGTGCGTCGAGATGTGCTGCGTGCAGCAGATGATGAGGTCGTCCAGCCGCCACAGCAGGCGCTCCACGGGCCGGACCACCGGCGACTCCAGGTAGAGCGGCCCGGCGACCATGTGCACCCGGCGCAGCGGGAGCCGGAACGCCGCTGCCCGGGCGGCCAGGGCCGCCGCGTACAGGTGGTAGTTCAGGACGTCGGGCCGGAGCGCGCGCAGCAACCGGCGCAGTCGCCACAGCCCCCGCACCGCCCCCGGCGTGGGGCGGAACCGGAAGTCGAACGGGGAGTCGACCGTCTCGACGCCGCGCTCCCGCAGCCGCTCCCGCAGCGCGCCCGGACCTGCGGGGAGGATCACGATCACCTCGTGGCCGCGCCGCCGCAGCTCGTCGATCTGCGGAAGCGTCCAGAGGCAGCCCTCGGCCGTGCGCAGCAGGATGGCGATGCGAAGGTTGCCCACGACCGTGTCCTTGTCGTCTCCTCGGCGGACGGCGGTGCCCGGTCGGGCGACGCCCGTTCGCGACGGGTGCCGATAACGGCGACTAGGTCTGGTCCAACGAGGGGAGACGGCCCGGGTTACGAGCCGTGCGGCGGGCCGGGCGGGCGGCGGTCGCCTCAGGCGATCGACTGCCACCAGCCGTCGACCGCCGGCGGGTCGTCGACGACCACCCGCTCGCCGGGCCGGGGCACCGCCAACCGCACGTCGCGGGCCTTCGCCTCCGCCCACAGCCGGTCCACCGGCTCCGACCAGTCGTGCAGGGCCAGGTTGAACGTCGCCCAGTGCACCGGCAGGAGCAGCCCGCCGCGCAGGTCGAGGTGGGCGGCGACGGCCTCCTCGGGGAACATGTGGATGCTCGGCCACGCCCGGTCGTACGCGCCGATCTGGATCAGCGTCACGTCGAACGGGCCGTGCTCCGCGCCGATCTCGGCGTAGCCGTCGAAGTAGCCGGAGTCGCCGGTGTAGAAGACCCGGCGGTGGGCCCCGGCCACCACCCACGAACTCCACAGCGTGCCGTCGCGGCGCAACCCCCGGCCGGAGAAGTGCTGGGCGGCGGTCGCCGTGATGGTCAGCCCGCCGACCCGGTGGCTCTCCGCCCAGTCCAGCTCGACGATCCGGTCCTCCGGCACGCCCCACCGCTCCAGGTGCGCCCCGACGCCCAGGGGCACCACGAACGGCGCGGACTGGCCGGCGGTCAGCGCCCGCACGGTGGCCATGTCGAGGTGGTCGTAGTGGTCGTGGGAGATCACGACCGCGTCCACGGTGGGCAGTTCGTGCAGGCCCACCGGGGGCTCGTGCAGCCGGCGCGGCCCGAGCAGCGCCGACGGCGAGCACCGGTCGCTCCACACCGGGTCGACCAGCACCCGGTGACCCTCGATCTCGATCAGCGCGGAGGCATGGCCATACCAGACGACGCCCAGCTCGCGGTCGGTGGCGGCGGCCGGCGGGTCGGCCGGGCGCACCAGCGGCACGGCGGCGGTCGGCCGGCGCTTCTGCTTGCCGAAGATCAGCTCGCGGACCAGGTTGCGGTCGGGCGAGCCGGCCATGGTGCGGGTGCTCGCCCGGTTGCGGAAGGCGCCGTCGCGGAACTGCGGGGAGCGGGCGGCCCGCTCGGCGCGGGCCCCGCTGAGCCGCCCGCCCAGGGCGGCCGGCACGTCGCGGGCCACCCAGGCCAGACCCGCCAGTGCGGCGAGCCCGGCCGCGCCGCGCAGCCGGCGCGCCAACGCCCGCTGGGCGGCCTGTTCCGCTGGTGCCTCCATGGTGCCCCGCCCCCTCCGCCGGTGTCCCGCAGTACACCGTAGTCCGCCACCGCACCCGCGCGCCGCGCAGCCGGGCGCGCGGGTGCGGCCCGCTGGCCGCGTGGCGTGGATCAGCCGCCGTTGCTCGGCCGCTGGACGGCGGCCCGGTGGGCCGGGCCGACGCCGGCCAGCCCCGCGACGGCGGTCAGGAAGACGCGGCCCAGCCGGGCCCGGGCCTGCACCGCCGGGTGGGTCGCGCCGAAGTCGCCCGCACCGGCCTGCCCGTCGGCGAACAGCGCGTACGTCAGCACCGGCGCGCCGGCGGCGTCGAAGACGATCCCGGCCTCGTGCCGGGCCGTGTCGAACCAGCCCGCCTTGGTGGCGACCTGCGCCCGCTCGGTCGAGGACATCTCACGCCGCACCCCGTCGGTGAACGCGATGGGGGAGCGCAGCAGGCCGAGCAGGAACGCCGTCGAGGACGCCGACAGCAGCGTGCCGCCCACCAGCTTCCGCAGCAGGTCGTGCGTCTCCCGTGGGGTGCTCGTGCCGAGGTAGAACCGGTTCGGGTTGGCCACCGGCTGCACCTGCGTGTTCGGGAAGCCCTTCGCGACGAGGATCTGGTTCAGCTCGGCGGCCGGGCAGACCAGGCCGCAGAGCCGCACGGCGGTGTCGTCGGAGACCGTCAGCAGGGCCGCCAGGGCGTGCCCCAGGGTGACGCTGCTCGGGTACGCGCCGTCGAGGCTGAAGATGCCGTCGCCGCCGGGGATCACGATGGACGCGGTCACGTCGACCCGCTGGGCGAGCGTGAGCAGCCCCCGGTCGACCTTGTCCAGCACCGCCACGGCCACGGCGATCTTGTTGACGCTGTACGCCTCGATCCGCCGGTCCGCCTCGTCGGCGACGGCCACCAGCGGCGCGGCGGAGCCGTTGGCGACGCTCACGTACGCCTGCCAGTTGCCCCCGGCCCGCGCGGTCTCCTGCGCGTAGCCCGCGGCGACCTGGGCGGCAGCCTCGGCCGGGGTGGCCGCCGCCCGGGGCCGGGCGGCGGCGGAGGCGGGCGCGGCGGCGCCGAGCACCGTGCCGGCGGTGGCCACCGTGCCGATGCCCAGCGCGGCCCTGCGGTTCACTCTGATCGTCACTCGTGTCTCCCCGTGGGTGGTAACGGATCGTCCGTCCCGCCACCCTAGGCGAAGTCGTCGCTTTCCGTGTGCCCGGCGGTCGCTCATCGTGATCGACGACTCACGGCGCGAGCACGACCTTGACGCAGCCGTCCTCCTTCTTCTGGAACATCTCGTACGCCTGCGGCGCGCGCGCCAGCGGCATCCGGTGAGTCCGCAGGTCCGCCACGCCCAGCGGGTCGTCGTCCCCGGCGAGCAGCGGGACGATCTCGTCGGTCCACCGGCGCACGTGGCACTGCCCCATCCGCAGTTGGACGCCCCGGTCGAACATCTCCATCAGCGGCAGCGGGTCGACCTCGCCGCCGTACACGCCGGAGATCGAGACGGTGCCGCCCCGGCGGACCGCCTTGAGGGCGGCCTTGAGCACGGTCAGCCGGTCCACGCCGGCCCGGTCGATCATCGCGTCGGCCAGCCGGTCCGGCAGCAGGCCGGCGGCGGTCTGGGCGAGCTTCCCCGACGTGGAGCCGTGGGCCTCCATGCCGACCGCGTCGATCACGGCGTCGGGGCCGCGCCCGTCGACCAGGTCGATCAGCGCGCCCGGCACGTCGTCGAGCTGGCTGACGTCGAGCGCCTCGACGCCGTGCCGGCGGGCCATCTCCAGGCGCTCCGGCACCAGGTCCAGGCCGATCACCCGGCCCGCGCCGAGGTGCCGGCCGATCCGGGCGCAGAACTGCCCGACCGGGCCGAGCCCGAACACGGCGAGCGTGCCGCCGGGCGGGGTGTCGGCGTACCGCACCGCCTGCCAGGCGGTCGGCAGGATGTCGGACAGGTACAGCCACCGCTCGTCCGGGCCGGTCTGCGGGACCTTGATCGGGCCGAACTGGGCGTGCGGCACCCGCAGGTACTCGGCCTGCCCGCCGGGCACCGACCCGTACAGCGAGGTGTAGCCGAACAGCGCCGCGCCCTTGCCCTCGGCCGTGACCTGGGTGGTCTCACACTGGGCGTAGAGCTGCCGGTCGCACATCCAGCACGATCCGCAGGCGATGTTGAACGGGACCACGACCCGGTCGCCCGGCCTGAGCCGGGTCACCCCGGGCCCGACCTCCTCGACGATGCCCATCGGCTCGTGGCCGAGGACGTCACCGGGCTTCAGGTACGGCCCGAGCACCTCGTACAGGTGCAGGTCCGATCCGCAGATCGCGGTGGAGGTGATCCGGACGATCGCGTCCGTCGGCTCCTCGATGCGCGGGTCGGGCACGTCCTCGACCCGAACGTCCCGCCTGCCCTGCCAGGTCAGTGCCTTCATGCCCGTGTGTCCCCTCGTCGGCGTGCCGTCCCCCGGACTGCTACCCGGCTGCCGGTGCTTGAACCGCGCGGGCGGGCGGCGGCCCGCCGCGGCCGTGTGCCCGCGCGGGACCCGGGCACGTCGAGGGACGGGACGACCGGGGGACGGGCTGGCCCGGGGCGGGGGACGCCGAGGGGCAGGAGCCGCCGACCGTGCCTAGGGAGCTGATGTCGTAGCTGACTCACGGCTGCCGTGGCCGACCCGCGGCGCGCCAGCGCGCCACCACCCGGCAGCCCGCGCGCCACCACCCGGCACCCCGCGCATCCGCGCGCCGGTAGTCGGCGGCGGATGCGCCGCCCCCGGCACCCAGTCCGCGTCAGGCACTCCGCGCGTCGCGCCGAAAGGGCTGGGGGCTGTGGGTGCGATGTCGTATCTGACTCAGCTCCCTAGTGCCCGCGACGGGTGGTCCTCCCAGCGGCTGCGGCCGCCGGGCACGGAGCCGGCCGCCGGCCCGGAGGGGCACGGCGGCCGGCGCGTCGGATGGCGGGACCCGGGGCGGGACCCCGGGCTGGAGTCGGGGCTCGGGCCAGGGGCTCGGGTCGGAGGCCGGGGTCAGGAGCCGGGCGTGCCGCCGCGCTTGGCGGTGGCCGCCAGGTAGTCGCGGTTGAGCCGGCCGATGGTGTTCAGCGGGATCCCCTTCGGGCAGACCGCGGTGCACTCGCCGGTGTTGGTGCAGCCGCCGAAGCCCGCCTCGTCGTGCGCGTCGACCATGCCGAGGACCCGGGTGTACCGCTCCGGCTGACCCTGCGGCAGCAGCGAGAGCTGGGTGACCTTGGCGGCGGTGAACAGCATGCCGGAACCGTTCGGGCAGGCCGCCACGCAGGCGCCGCAGCCGATGCAGGCGGCCGAGGAGAACGCGGCGTCGGCGTCGGCCTTGGGGACCGGCACGGAGTGGGCCTCGGGGGCGCTGCCGGTCGGCGCGGTGATGTACCCGCCGGCGGCGATGATCTTGTCGAAGGCGCTCCGGTTGACCACCAGATCCTTGATCACCGGGAAGGCCCGCGCCCGCCACGGCTCGATGTCGATCGTGTCACCGTCGGAGAACTGTCGCATGTGCAGCTGGCAGGCGGTGGTGCCGCGCTGCGGACCGTGCGCGTCACCGTTGATCATCAGGCCGCACATGCCGCAGATGCCCTCGCGGCAGTCGTGGTCGAACGCCACCGGCTCCTCGCCGGAGAGGATCAGCCGCTCGTTGAGCACGTCGAGCATCTCCAGGAACGACATGTCGGGGGAGACGTCGTCGACCTGGTAGGTCACCATCCGGCCCTTGTCGGCGGGGCCGGACTGGCGCCAGATGCGCAGGGTCAGGTTCACTTGTAGCTCCGCTGCGTCGGGTGCACGTACTCGAACTTGAGGTCTTCCTTGTGCAGCACGGCCGGCTCGTCGCCGCCGGTGTACTCCCAGGCCGCCACGTAGGCGAACCGGTCGTCGTCGCGCTGCGCCTCGCCGTCGGGGGTCTGGTGCTCGGCCCGGAAGTGGCCGCCGCAGGACTCCTCGCGGTGCAGGGCGTCGACGCACATCAGCTCGGCCAGCTCGAAGAAGTCGGCCACCCGGCCGGCCTTCTCCAGCGACTGGTTGAGCCCGTCGCCGTCGCCGGGGACGCGGACCCGCTTCCAGAACTCCCCGCGCAGCGCCCGGATCTCGTCGATGGCCTTGCGCAGACCGGCCTCGCTGCGCTCCATGCCGCAGTGCTCCCACATGATCTGGCCCAGCTCGCGGTGGAACGAGTCGACCGTCCGGTCGCCGTCGACGGCGAGCAGCCGCCGGATCCGGTCCTCGACGTCGCGCCGCGCCGCCACCGCCTCCGGGTGGCTGGCGTCGACCCGCTCGAACGGCCCGGCCGCCAGGTAGTTGGCGATCGTGTTGGGCAGCACGAAGTAGCCGTCGGCGAGGCCCTGCATCAGCGCGGACGCGCCGAGCCGGTTCGCGCCGTGGTCGGAGAAGTTCGCCTCGCCGATCACGAACAGGCCGGGGATGGTCGACTGGAGGTCGTAGTCGACCCAGAGGCCGCCCATCGTGTAGTGCACGGCGGGGTAGATCCGCATCGGCACCTCGTACGGGTCCTCGCCGGTGATCCGCTCGTACATCTCGAAGAGGTTGCCGTACTTGGCCTCGATGGCCTTGCGGCCGAGGCGGTCGATGGCGTCGGCGAAGTCGAGGTAGACGCCGAGCCCGCCGGGGCCCACGCCGCGCCCGGCGTCGCAGACGTTCTTCGCCGCCCGGGAGGCGATGTCGCGGGGCACCAGGTTGCCGAAGGACGGGTAGATCCGTTCGAGGTAGTAGTCCCGCTCTTCCTCAGGGATGTCCTTCGGGGCGCGGTCGTCGCCCTTGGCCTTCGGCACCCACACCCGGCCGTCGTTGCGCAGCGACTCGCTCATCAGCGTCAGCTTCGACTGGTGGTCGCCGGAGACGGGGATGCAGGTCGGGTGGATCTGCGTGTAGCAGGGGTTGGCGAAGTACGCGCCCCTGCGGTGCGCCCGCCAGGTGGCGGTGACGTTGCAGCCCTTGGCGTTGGTGGAGAGGTAGAAGACGTTGCCGTAGCCGCCGGAGGCCAGCACCACCGCGTCGGCGAACTCGCTGGTGATCTCGCCGGTGACCAGGTCCCGCACGACGATGCCCCGGGCCCGGCCGTCGACGACGATCAGCTCCAGCATCTCGTGCCGGGCGTTCATCTCCACGTTGCCCAGCCCGATCTGCCGCTCCAGGGCCTGGTACGCCCCGAGCAGGAGCTGCTGGCCCGTCTGCCCCCGGGCGTAGAAGGTGCGCTGCACCTGCGCGCCGCCGAAGGAGCGGGTGTCGAGCAGGCCGCCGTACTCGCGGGCGAACGGCACGCCCTGGGCGACGCACTGGTCGATGATGTTGACCGAGACCTCGGCCAGCCGGTGCACGTTGGACTCGCGGGAGCGGAAGTCGCCGCCCTTGACGGTGTCGTAGAACAGCCGGTGCACCGAGTCGCCGTCGTTGCGGTAGTTCTTGGCGGCGTTGATGCCGCCCTGCGCGGCGATCGAGTGGGCCCGGCGCGGGCTGTCCTGGTAGCAGTACGACCGGACCCGGTAGCCCTGCTCGGCCAGCGTGGCGGCGGCCGAGCCGCCGGCCAGGCCGGTGCCGACCACGATCACCGTCAGCTTGCGCCGGTTGGCCGGGTTGACCAGCTTGGCCTCGAAGCGGCGGCGCTCCCAGCGGGTCTCGATCGGACCCTGCGGGGCCCGGGCGTCGGCGATCGGGTCGCCCTCGGTGAACAGGTCCATGGTCAGGCCACCAATCCGGTGAGTACGGCGAAGGGGACCACGAGGTAGCCGGCGCAGAGCACGACGGCGAAGCCCAGCGCGGCGGCGCGCGCCCGGCGCTCCCCGGCGGGGGTCTGCTGGCCGAGGCTGCGGAACGCGCTGAACGCGCCGTGGCGCAGGTGGAACCCGAGCGCCACGACCGCCAGCGTGTAGAAGAGGGTGACGTACCACCGCTCCGGCGCGAAGTCGGCGACCACGTTGCCGTACGGGCGGCCCGGGACGCCCTCGGGGTTGAGGTGGCCGGTGGTCAGGTCCAGGATGTGGTAGATCACGAAGAGCAGGATGATCACGCCGCCCCAGCGCATCGTGCGGGCCGCGTAGCTGCCGTTGACCTTCTTGCGGTGCGCGTACCGGACCGGGCGGGCCGCGCGGGCGCGCACCGCGAGCACCGTGGCGGCCCCGATGTGGGCCAGCACGGCCGCCAGCAGCGCGGTGCGCTGGATCCACAGGAACCAGGTCGACGGCAGCAGCGGGGTGCCGATCTCCCGCAACCAGTGCGCGTAGTGGTCGAACGCGGTCTCGCCCGTGAAGATCTTCAGGTTGCCGAGCATGTGCGCGACGAGGAACAGCACCAGCAGGATGCCCGTCACCGCCATGACGGCCTTCAGGCCGACGTTGGACCGGATGGGCGACCGGGATTTCGTGAGTACCACCTGACCGACGCTAGGAGACCTGGAATCAGTCGTCCAATGCATCGAACTCGCAGTCTCGATAGCCATAGGCTATGCCGATGCAGCTGCACCAGCTCCGCTACTTCGTCGCCGTCGCGGAACTACGACATTTCACGCAAGCCGCCGACCTCGTCGGCATCACCCAGCCCTCGTTGAGTAAGCAAATTCACGCCCTGGAGGCCGCCCTCGGGGCCCCGCTGTTCGAGCGGGTGCGGGGCCGGATCGCCCTCACCGCCGCCGGCGAGGTGCTGCTCCCACTGGCCCGGCGCATCCTCGCCGACGTCGACACCGCCACCCGGGAGGTGCAGGAGCTGGTCGGGCTGCGGCGCGGCCGGGTCCGCCTCGGCGCCACCCCGAGCCTCGCCACCTCGCTCGCCCCGCCCGTGCTGCGCCGGTTCCGCGACGCCCACCCCGCCGTCGACCTGCGCGTGGAGGAGGGCGGCTCGCAGGACCTCGTCCGCGACCTGCTGCGCGGCGGCCTCGACCTCGCGCTGATCATCATGCCGGCGCAGGGCGCGGATCCGGGGCTGCACGCCGAGGAGATCCTGCGGGAGAGCCTGGTGGTGGCCTCGCTGGCCGAGGTGCCCGGCGTCTCGGCCGCCGGCGAGCTGCGCGTCACCGACCTGCGCGGTCAGCCCCTGGTCATGTTCCGGGAGGGCTACGACCTGCGCGACGCCACCCTCCAGGCGTGCCGGGAGGCCGGCTTCGAGCCCACCCTGTCGGTCGACGGCGGCGAGATGGACGCCGTGCTCAGCTTCGTCGAGGCGGGGCTCGGGGTGGCGCTGGTGCCCGGCATGGTGGTGGCCCGCCGGCCCGGCGTGCGGGTCACCCGGCTGGCCCCGCCCGGCGTCCGGCGGACCATCGCCGTGGCCCGACGCCGCGACGTGGTGCCCACCCACGCCGGCCGCGAGCTGCGCCGCATCCTGGTGGAGTACGTGCGGGAGGCGGCCGGTCGGGACGACCTGCCGCCCGGGGTGGAGCTCCGCTGACCACCGGGCATCTTGCCCCGAATTCAGAGCGAATATGACCTGGAGGCCACATATCGGGGCCTTTGCGCCTGCTTCGTCGCCTATGGTGAATCCCTGCGCAGGCATGACGCCCGTCGGCCTGCCGAAGAAAGGTCCAAGCGCGGGCTCGCGTGGCAGGGAGGCCACCACATGAGGATCCTGGTTACCGGCGGCGCCGGCTTCATCGGGTCGCACTTCGCCCGGAGCCTGCTGGGCGGGCGGTACGTGGGGTTCGAGGACTGCCACGTCACGGTGCTCGACAAGCTGACCTATGCCAGTGACCGCACCAACCTGCCCGCCCACCACCCGCGCCTCACGTTCGTGCGCGGCGACATCTGCGACCGTCCGCTCCTGGCCGACCTGGTCCCCGGGCACGACGCGGTGGTGCACTTCGCCGCCGAGTCGCACGTCGACCGCTCGATCGACGACCCCGCGCCGTTCTTCGAGACCAACGTCATGGGCTCGCACCACCTGCTGGCCGCCTGCGCCCGCGCCGCCGTCGGGCGGATCGTGCACGTCTCGACCGACGAGGTGTACGGGTCGATCACCGAGGGATCGTGGACCGAGCGCTGCCTGCTGGAGCCCAACTCCCCGTACGCGGCGTCCAAGGCGGCCAGCGACTGCGTCGTGCGCTCCTACTGGCGCACCTACGACGTCGACGTGTCGATCACCCGCTGCGCCAACAACTACGGCCCGTACCAGCACGTGGAGAAGGTCATCCCGCGCTTCGTGACCAGCCTGCTCACCGGCGGGGACATCACCCTGCACGGCGACGGCGGCGCGGTACGCGAGTGGCTGCACGTCGACGACCACTGCCGCGCGATCGCGCTGGTGCTGGCCAAGGGCCGCGCCGGCGAGGTCTACAACATCGGCGGCGACGTCGAGCTGACCAACCGGGCCCTGGCCGAGCAGATCCTGCTGCTGGCCGGGGCCGGCTGGGACCGGGTGCGGCACGTCGCCGACCGCAAGGTGCAGGACCAGCGGTACTCCCTGGACTACACGAAGATCTCCGAGGAGCTGGGCTTCGCGCCGCAGATCCGGTTCGCCGACGGGCTGGCCGAGGTCTTCCACTGGTACCGGGCGAACCGGGCCTGGTGGGCGCACGCCTACCCGGAGGCCCGCCCCGGCGCGCTGAGCAACTCGGTGCGGGGGCTGCCGACCGGCCGGGCCGTGCCCGCCCCCGTGCACTGACCCGGCTCAGCGGCCCTCGGCATCGTCCATGGCCCGGTAGATCCGCTGCTCCGACACCGGGTACGGGGTGCCGAGGGCCTGGGCGAACACGTTCACCCGCAGCTCCTCGATCATCCAGCGGATCTGCCGGACCGCCGCCGACCCGCGCCGGCCCGGCGGCAGCGCGGCGAGCAGGTCGGCGTACTCCTTCTGCACCGCCGCCACCCGGTCCTGCTGCTGGCGGTCCCGCTGCGGGTTGCCCGGCAGCCGGTCGAGCCGCCGCTCGATCGCCGTGAGGTAGCGCAGCAGGTCGGGCAGGCGGGCGTAGCCGGTCTCGGTGACGAACCCCTTGTGCACCAGCCCCGAGAGCTGGGCCCGGATGTCGGCCAGGGCGGCCACCACGGCGAGGTTCTGGGTCTTGCCGAGCCGCTGCTCGACGGCGTACCCGGCGGCGAGCACCTGCCGTACCCGGCCCATCACGTCGACGACGGTGTCCACCAGGTCGGCGCGGACCCGGTCCCGCAGGGCGGCGAAGCCGGCGGCGTCCCAGGCCGGGCCGCCCGCGTCGGTGATCAGCTTGTCGATCGCCGCCCCGGACGCGTCGGCGATCAGCTCCTGCACCCCGCCGTGCGGGTTGCGGCTCAGCGCCAGCTTCGCCTCGTTGGACAGCCGCCCCTGGAGGAACTTCGCCGGCGACGGCACGGTCAGCCGCAGCAGCCGCCGGGTGCCCGCCCAGTGCGCGGCGGCCTGCTCGGCCTCGGAGTCGAAGACCTTCACCCCGACGGTGGGCCCCTCGTCGACCAGCGCCGGGTACGCGGTCACCGCGTATCCGGCGCGCACCTGCTCGATGGTGCGCGGAAGGTCGCCGATGTCCCACTGCGTGAGGCCCGTGCGGGCGACGTCCGGTGCGGCGGCGGCCACCACCTGCCGTACCTCCTGGCGGAGCTGGCGTTGCAGCGCCGGCAGGTCCTTGCCCTCGGCGACCGGCCTGTTCTCCTCGTCGAGCACCCGGAAGCTGACCCGCAGGTGGGCGGGGAGCTTCCCCGGCTCCCAGGCGTCGCGGGGCACGGTGACCCCGGTCATCCGGCGCAACTGCCGGGTCAGCGCGTCCAGCAGCGGCTCCTGCCCGGGGGTGATCGCCGCGAGCGCGGCCCGCGCGTAGTCGGGGACGGGGACGAAGTTGCGCCGGATCGCCTTGGGCAGCGACCGGATCAGGGCGATCACCAGCTCCTCGCGCAGCCCGGGGACCTGCCAGTCGAAGCTCTCCGCCGGCACCTGGTTGAGCAGCGGCAGCGGGATGTCCACCGTCACGCCGTCGGTGGGGGTGCCCGGGTCGAACGTGTACGTCAGCGGCAGGGTGACCCCGTCGGCGCGCCACTCGTCGGGGTAGTCGGCCTCGTCGAGCCCGCCCCGGCCGGCGTTGACCAGCAGCTCCCGGGTGAAGGTGAGCAGGTCGGGCCGCTGTCGCCGTTCCTTCTTCCACCAGGCGTCGAAGTGCCGGCCGGAGACCACGTCGGCCGGGATCCGCGCGTCGTAGAAGGCGAAGATCGTCTCGTCGTCGACCAGGATGTCCCGCCGCCGGGCCCGGTTCTCCAGCTCCTCGATCTCGGCGAGCAGCTTCTGGTTGTCCCGCCAGAACTGGTGGTGGGTGGTCCAGTCGCCCTCCACCAGGGCGTGCCGGACGAACAGCTCGCGCGACAGCGCCGGGTCGACCCGCCCGAAGTTGACCTTCCTGGCGGTGACCAGCGGGACGCCGTACAGGGTGACCTTCTCGTAGGCCAGCACCGCCGCCTGCTTCTTCTCCCAGTGCGGCTCGCTGTAGCTGCGCTTGACCAGGTGCTGCGCCAGCGGCTCGACCCACTCCGGCTCGATGCGGCCGGCGACCCGCCCCCACAGCCGGGAGGTCTCCACCAGCTCGGCGGCCATCACCCAGCGCGGCGGCTTCTTGAACAGCGCCGAGCCGGGGAACAGGGCGAACTTCGCCCCGCGCGCCCCGAGGTACTCGTGCTTCTGCGGGTCCTTCAGCCCGATGTGCGACAGCAGGCCCGGCAGCAGCGACTGGTGCACCTTCGGGGTGTCGATCTCCTCCGGCAGGTCCGCGCCGGCCCCGCGCCGGCCGTCGCCCTTCTCCGCCGTACGCAGCACCTGGCGCACCTGGCTGACGATGTCCTGCCACTCGCGTACCCGCAGGTAGTTGAGGTACTCGGCCCGGCACATCCGGCGGAACGCGCTGGAGGACAGCTCCCGCTGCTGCTCGCGCAGGTGCCGCCACAGGTTCAGGTACGCGACGAAGTCCGACTCCCTGTCGGCGAACCTCGCGTGCGCCTGGTCGGCCTGGGCCTGTTTCTCCGCCGGCCGCTCGCGCGGGTCCTGGATGGACAGCGCGGCGGCGATGACGACGACCTCGGTGGCGCAGCCGTTGCGCTCGCCCTCGATCACCATCCGGGCGAGCCTGGGGTCGACCGGGAGCTGCGCCAGCCGCCCGCCCAGCGGGGTGAGCCGCTTCGCCGGGTCGGTCTCGGTCGGGTCGAGCGCGCCCAGCTCGTGCAGCAGGTTGACGCCGTCGGCGATGTTGCGCTTGTCCGGTGGGTCGATGAACGGGAACGCCGCCACGTCGCCCAGCCCGATCGAGGTCATCTGGAGGATGACCGAGGCCAGGTTGGTGCGCAGGATCTCCGGGTCGGTGAACTCGGGGCGGGAGTCGAAGTCGGACTCGTCGTAGAGGCGGATGCAGATGCCGTCCGAGGTGCGCCCGCAGCGGCCCTTGCGCTGGTTGGCCGACGCCTGCGACACCGGTTCGATGGGCAGCCGCTGCACCTTGAGCCGGCTGGAGTAGCGGGAGATCCGGGCGGTGCCCGGGTCCACCACGTACTTGATGCCGGGCACGGTCAGCGAGGTCTCCGCGACGTTGGTGGCGAGCACCACCCGCCGCGCGGTGTGCGGGGCGAACACCCGGTGCTGCTCGGCGGCCGACAGCCGGGCGTACAGGGGCAGGATCTCGGTGCCCAGCAGCGACCGTCTGGACTGCACGAGCTTGCCCAGCGCGTCGGCGGTGTCCCGGATCTCGCGTTCGCCGGAGAGGAAGACCAGGATGTCGCCCGGCCCCTCGGCGGCCAGCTCCTCGACGGCGTCGCCGATGGCCTGGATCTGGTCGCGGACGTTCTCCTCGTCGTCGCCGGAGTCGTCCTCGCTCTCGCTGACCTCGACCAGCGGCCGGTAGCGCACCTCGACCGGGTAGGTGCGCCCGGACACCTCGACGACCGGGGCGGGGCGGCCCTCGGCGTCGGCGAAGTGCCTGGCGAACCGGTCGGTCTCGATGGTCGCGGAGGTGATGACCACCTTGAGGTCGGGGCGGCGGGGGAGGAGCTGGCGCAGGTAGCCGAGGATGAAGTCGATGTTGAGGCTGCGCTCGTGCGCCTCGTCGATGATCAGCGTGTCGTACTGGCGCAGCATCCGGTCGGTCTGCAGCTCGGCGAGCAGGATGCCGTCGGTCATCAGCTTGACCAGGGTGCGGTCGCTCACCTGGTCGGTGAACCGGACCTTGTAGCCGACCACGTCGCCCAGCTCGGTGCCGAGCTCCTCGGCGATGCGGTCGGCGACGGTGCGGGCGGCCAGCCGCCGGGGCTGGGTGTGCCCGATCAGCCCGTGGACGCCGCGCCCCAGCTCCAGGCAGATCTTGGGGAGCTGGGTGGTCTTGCCGGAGCCGGTCTCGCCGGCCACGATCACCACCTGGTGGTCCCGGATCGCGGCGGCCAGGTCGTCGGAGCGCTCGCTGACCGGCAGCCCCGCCGGGTACCTGATCGGGGGCACCGCCGCCCGGCGGTCGGCGAGCCGCTGCTCGGCGCGGGCGACGTCGGCGGTGATCTCGGCGAGCGCGGCCTCGCGCCGCTGCGGGTCGCGCAGCCGGCGCACCCCGTCGAGGCGTCGCTGGAGTCGGCGCTGGTCGCGGAACATCAGGGCGGGCAGGCGGCGGTGCAGCTCGCGGAGGCCGTGGGACGCGGCGGGCCCGGCGGTGGGCTCGGGGGCTGCGGCGGGAGCGGCGGCTGCGGTGGGCCCGGCGGTGGGCCCGGCGGCTGCGGCGGGAGCGGCTGGATTCTGCATGTCGTCGCCAAGGATAGGCAGCCGCGGGCGGGACCGCCCCCGGGTTACCGGTCGCCAGGGCTGCCGCCCGGGCGGCAGCCGTCTAGAGTTGGCCGCCGATCGACGCCGACCACGGGGGCCTGGGATGAGCATGCGAGACACCGACCGGGCGCTGGTGCAGGCGGCCACGGCCGTGGCGAAGCTGCGCTGCCGCAGCGACCGGCACACCGTCGCCGCGGCCGCGCGTACCGCCGCCGGTCGGGTCTTCAGCGGCGTGAACGTCCACCACGTCACCGGCGGGCCGTGCGCCGAGGTGGTGGTGGTCGGGGCCGCCGCCACCCAGGGGGAGACGGAGCTGGAGACCATCGTGGCGGTGGGCGACCGGGGTCGGGACGTCCTGACCCCCTGCGGCCCGTGCCAGCAGGTGCTGCGGGACTACTTCCCGTCGATCCGCGTCATCGTCGGTCCGACGGACGCGCTGCGCGCCGTGCCGGTCGCCGAGCTGCTGCCCGAGGAGTAGTCCCGCCTGACCGTTAGAAACCGTTTCGTCCCCTCAAAGGAGTAAGGGCGACGTTTCGGCATTTTGGTGAGCAATGCTCGTTCTAGCCTCGCGGCATGGTGACCCGTAGACGACTCATCGCCGCCGGTGCCGCCGGCGGCGCCGCCCTGCTGCTGCCCGCCGGCCGCACCACCGCCGCCCCGACGACCGCCCTGATCGACCCCCGTGCCGTGCCCAAGTACGTCACCCCGCTGCCCGTGCCGTCGACCATGCCCACCTCCCGCACCGGCGGCGGCGTCGACGAGTACGTGGTCGCCGTCCGCCAGTTCCGCCAGCAGGTCCTCCCGGCCGGGCTGCCGGCGACGACCGTCTGGGGCTTCGGCTCGCCCGCCCACCCGGGCAGCTTCACCTATCCCGGCCCCACCATCGCCGCCACCGTCGGCCGCCCGGTCCGGGTGACCTGGTGCAACCAGCTCGTCGACGAGCGGGGCCGCTACCTGCCGCACCTGCTGCCGGTCGACCCGACGCTGCACTGGGCCAACCCGACCGGCGGCGTCGACGGCCGCGACCACCGGCCGCACTTCACCAGCACCCCCGGCCCGTACCGGGGGCCCGTCCCGACCGTCATGCACGTGCACGGCGGGCACAACCGGCAGGAGAGCGACGGCCACCCCGAGGCGTGGTACCTCCCCGCGGCCCGGGACCTGCCCGCCGGGTGCGCCGCCGGCGGCTCGGCCTACGGCGAGTTCCGGGAGCTGGCAGCCGAGCGGACTGGCGTCCGCTGCGCCCCCGGCACGGCCGGCATGGAGTACGCCAACGACCAGCGCCCGACGACCCTCTGGTACCACGATCACACCCTGGGCATGACCCGGGTGAACCTCTACGCCGGCCTGGCCGGCTTCTACCGGCTCAGCGGCGGCCCCGACGACCTGCCGCCCGGGGTGCTGCCCGGCTCGCTGCCCGGGGAGGCGGGGTGCGACCTGCCGCTGCTGATCCAGGACCGCACCTTCCGCCCCGACGGCTCGCTCTGGTATCCCGACAGCCGGGCCGACTTCGACGACTACCCCGGCCCGTACCTGCCGGGGACCGACGTGTCGCCGATCTGGAACCCCGAGTTCTTCGGCGCCGCCATGGTGGTCAACGGCGCGACCTGGCCGGTGCTGCGGGTGCAGCGGCGGCGCTACCGGTTCCGGCTGCTCAACGGCTGCAACGCCCGGTTCCTGATGCTGTCGGTCACCGACCACCCGACCCGCCGCCCGGCCCGGCCGGCGCTGCCGCTGTGGCAGGTCGGCAGCGACGGCGGTTTCCTGCCCGAGCCCGTGGCCGCGCCCCGGATCCTGCTCGCCAACGGCCAGCGGGCCGACCTCGTGGTCGACTTCACCGACGTGCCGGCCGGCACCGAGCTGTACCTGGTCAACGAGGGCCCCGACGAGCCGTTCTGCGGCGGCGCGCCGGGGACGGACTTCCCCCCGGCCGACCCGCGGACGACCGGGCAGGTGCTCAAGTTCGTGGTGGACGACCGGGCCGGCGTCGACCGGAGCGTCCCGCCCGGGGAGCTGTCGCTGCCGGCGTGCGCCCCGCTGCCGGCCGCCCGGGGCGTCCGGCGGCTCTCCCTCAACGAGCAGGAGTCCTCGGCCGGCCCGGTGCGGGCCCTGCTGGGCGTCGTCGCCGCGAGCGGCCGGCCGGTGCCGCTGAGCTGGGACGCGCCGGTGACCGAGACGCCCGCCCTCGGCGTGACCGAGGAGTGGGAGTTGCGCAACTGCACCGAGGACGCCCACCCGATCCACGTGCACCAGGTGCAGTTCCAGGTGCTCGGGCGGGGGCACGACGGCCACACCCCGCCCGGCCCCGCGGAGGCCGGCTTCCACGACACCGTGGTCGCGTACCCGGGGCAGTTGACCCGGATCAAGGTCCGCTTCGACCTGCCGGGACGCTTCGTGTGGCACTGCCACCTGTTGGAGCACGAGGACAACGAGATGATGCGCCCGATCGAGGTGCTGCCGTCCGGGGCCGCCGAGGGCGGGGACGGCTCCTCCCGGCGCGTGGGGGCCGCAGGCTGACCGGTCGCCGCCTGCGGGCCGGGCCGGGCTGGACCGGCGTGGCGTGGCGGGCCGGGTCGTGGTGGGGCGGGTCAGCCCCGCGCCCGGAACGGTGCCAGCGTGGCGCGGATCGTCTCGGCGGCGCCCCAGTCGTCGTCGAACTGGGCCAGCACCGCCAGGTGCTGTCGTAGCTGGATGATCGGCATGCGGGCCGGCCAGCCGTCGTCGAGACCGGTCAGCTCGGCGTAGACGGCGAAGAACCGGCGCGCCTCCGGCGGCGGCGCCGTGCTCCAGAGGTGGGCCAGGTCCACCTCCGCCCACAGGTACGACACCGCCGGGTCGATCAGCGCCGCCCGCCCGTCCGCGGTGGCCAGGACGTTCTGGGCCCACAGGTCGCCGTGCGTCAGGCAGGCCGGCCGGTCCGGCAGCAGCTCGGGGAGCCGGTCACACAGCCGTTCCAGCGCGGCCCGGTCGGCGGGCCCGAGCGCCGCCTCGACGCGGGGCTCGGTGAGCCAGCGGAGCAACCGGCGCTCCGCGAAGAAGGCGAAGCCGTCGTCGGCCCATGTGTTGAGCTGCGGGCGACGCCCCAACCAGTTGTCGCGGTGCCAGCCGAAGCGGGGGTGGAGGGTGCCCGTGTGCAGGTGGGCCAGCGCGTGCGCGAACTCCTCCCAGAAGGCCCCGCTGCGGGGTCTCGGCCGCAGCAGCGACAGCACGAGCACCTCCTGGTTCGCCACGATCACCTCGGGGGTCTCCTGCCCGCCGAGCTCCCGCAGGGCCGCCAGCCCCTCGGCCTCCGCGACGAAGGCGTCACCGACGCCGTCCGGCGCTTCGGCGAAGGTCTTGACGAAGACCGGCGGCCCGTTCTCGCGGTGGGCTGTCCCGGCGAGGGCGGCGAGCCCACCGCTGGCCGGGACGACGGTGACGACGTCGCGGATCCCCGCCCGCGACAACCGCTGGGCCAGAAGGTGTGTCGGGGGCATCGGCAGTGGTCTCCTCCGGTCGCGGCGTACCCGGGTCTTCGGATCGACGGTGACCATCCCAGATCCGCGCGCCCCCGGGGACCCCGCCGGGACGAACCGCCCCCGCGCGGCGGCGCTCGGCACGGCCGCCCTGCTCAGCGGGGTGGCGACGACTCCGGATCGACGAGCGCCGGTTAGGGCCACCCACCCTCCTCGGTTTAAGGTAAGGCGTACCTAAGTCGAGGGAGATTCGTGACCACCGTCGCCGCGCGGCCGATCCGGGCCGGCACACCGACGACCCGGGGCCTGGGCCGCCGGGCGGCCGTCACCCTCGGCGCGGCGGCCGTGCTCGCCCTCGCCGTGCTGGCCAGCTTCGCCCTCGGCAGCCGCCCGCTCGCCCCCGGCGCGGTCTGGCACGCCCTGGTCGCCCCCGACGGCGGCGACGCCACCACCATCGTCCGCGAGCTGCGGCTGCCCCGCACCGCCCTCGGCCTGCTCGTCGGGCTCGCGCTCGCCGTGGCCGGGGTGCTCTTCCAGGCGCTGACCCGCAACCCGCTCGCCGAGCCGCGCATCCTCGGCATCAGCGCGGGCGCGTCGTTCGGCGTGGTCCTCGCCATCGCCGTCTTCGGCGTCGGCACCCTCGCCGGGTACGTCTGGTTCGGCATCGCCGGGGCGCTCGCCGCCGGCCTGGCCGTCTTCGCCGTCGCCAACCGGGCCCGCGACGGCGCGTCGCCGGTCACCCTCGCGCTGACCGGCGCGGCGCTCGACGCCAGTCTCGGTGCCCTCGTGTACGCGCTGCTCAGCATCGACGCCCGCACCTTCGAGGAGTACCGGTTCTGGGTCGTCGGCGGGCTGACCGGCCGGGGCGTCGGGGTCGCCGGGCAGGTGCTGCCGTTCGTCCTCGCCGGGCTCGTGCTGGCCGCCCTCGTCGCCCGGGGCCTCGACGCGCTCGCCCTCGGCGACGACGTGGCCCGGGGCCTGGGCCACCGTGTCGGGCTGGTCCGCCTCGGCGGCGGCGCGGCCGGGGTGCTGCTCACCGGCGCGGCCGTGGCGGCGGCCGGGCCGATCGCGTTCGTCGGCCTCGCCGTGCCGCACCTGGCCCGCGCCCTGGTCGGCGCGGACCACCGGTGGACCCTGGCCGTCGCCGCGCTGCTCGGGCCGGCCCTGCTGCTCGCCGCCGACGTCGCGGGCCGGCTCGTCGCCCCGCCCGGCGAGGTGCCCGCCGGGGTGGTCACCGCGCTGGTCGGCGCGCCCCTGCTGGCGTTCCTGGTGCGCCGAGCCCGGGTGGTGACCGCGTGAGCGCGGTGGCCCCCGCCCGGCCCGGCCCCGCCGTCCGGCCCGCCGCCCCCGCCGGCCGCTCGCTGCTGCGGCTCGGCCCGCTGCGGGTGCCGGTGCGCCGCCGCCCCGTGCTGGTCGCCGCCGCGCTGGCCGGGCTGCTCGTCGCCGCCGGGCTGCTCAGCCTCTCCCTCGGCACCCCCTACGTCGCCACGCCCGACGTGCTGCGCGCGCTCGCCGGCGCGGGCACCCCGTACGACCTGGTGGTGCTCGACCTGCGGCTGCCCCGGCTGGTGCTCGCGGCGGTGGCCGGCGCGGCGTTCGGGGTCGCCGGCACGCTGATCCAGAGCGTGGCCCGCAACCCGCTGGCCAGCCCCGACGTCATCGGCATCACCCAGGGCGCGGGGCTCGCCGCGACGGTGGCCCTCACCAGCGGGGCCGCCGCCGTGCTGGTCGCCCCGGCGGCGCTGCTCGGCGGCCTGGCCGCCGCCGTCGCGGTGTTCGCCCTCGGCGCCCGGCACGGGCTGGCCGCCCAGCGCTTCGTGCTCGCCGGGGTGGCGGTCGCCTTCGGGCTGCGGGCGCTCATCGAGGTGGTCCTGCTGACCGCCGACCCGATCGACGGGCTGCGCGCCCAGATCTGGCTGCTCGGCACCCTCGCCGGCAAGGGCTGGACCGAGGCGGCGTGGATCGCCGCGACCCTGCTGGCGCTGCTGCCGGTGCTGCTCTGGGCCGGCTGGGCGCTGGGCAGCACCGCCCTGGACGACGACACGGCCCGGGGGATCGGGGTGCGCCCCGTGGCCCGCCGGGTCACCCTGGCCGGCACCGGCGTGCTCGCCGCCGCGATGGTCACCGCGCAGGTCGGCGCCGTCGACTTCGTCGCCCTCGTCGCCCCGCAACTGGCCCGCCGGCTGGTCCGCGCCGAACGGCCCCCGCTGCTCTGCTCCGCCCTGCTCGGGGCGCTGCTGCTGGTCCTCGCCGACCTCGCCGGCCGCCGGCTGTTCGCGCCCACCCAGCTTCCGGCGGGCGTGCTGACCGCCGCGATCGGCGGACCGTACCTGATGTTCCTGCTGCTGCGCGGCCGGCGGAGGGCGTCGTGACGACCCCCGCGCCCGCCGCTCCGTCTGCCGGCTCGCCTGCTACCCCGCCCGCCGCTCCGTCTGCCGGCTTGCCTGCTGCCTCGACCGCCGGCTCGCCTGCTGCCCCGACCGCCGGCCCGCCTGCTGCCCCGACCGCCGGCCCGCCCGCCCCCGCCGGCGCACCGGGCCCCGCCGACGCCTCCCGAGGAGCCGCGATGCTCTCCACCCGCGACCTGGTCGTCGGCTACGACGAGCGAACCGTCCTGGACGGCCTCGACGTGACGCTGCCCGCCGGGGCGTTCACCGTCATCGTCGGGCCGAACGCCTGCGGCAAGTCCACCCTGCTGCGCACCATGGCGCGGCTGCTGACCCCGCGCCGGGGCACCGTGCTGCTCGACGGCACCGCCATCCGGGACCTGCCGACCCGGGAGGTCGCCCGGCGGCTCGGGGTGCTGCCGCAGAGCCCGCTGGTGCCCGAGGGGGTGACGGTCGCCGACCTGGTCGGCCGGGGCCGGCAGCCGTACCAGCGGTGGTGGCGGCAGTGGTCGGCGGCCGACGGCGCCGCCGTCGACGAGGCGATGGCCCTCGCCGACGTGGCCGGCCTCGCCGACCGCCCGGTGGACACCCTCTCCGGCGGCCAGCGGCAGCGGGTCTGGATCGCGATGACCCTCGCCCAGGACACCGAGGCGCTGCTGCTGGACGAGCCGACGACCTTCCTCGACCTGGCCCACCAGGTCGAGGTGCTGGACCTGCTGCACCGGCTGCGCGCCGAACGGGGCCGCACCGTCGTCGCGGTGCTGCACGACCTCAACCAGGCCGCCCGTTACGCCGACCACCTCGTCGCCATGCGCGCCGGGGCGGTGGTCGCCGCCGGCCCGCCCCGGGAGATCCTCACCGCGGCGCTGGTCCGCGACGTCTTCGGGCTCGACTGCGTGGTGGTGCCGTGCCCGGTGAGCGGCGCGCCCCTGGTCGTGCCTGCCCTCACCACCCCCTCCCCGGCCGCCGTCCCCGCTCCGGCCTCCTCCTCTTCCGCTGTCTCCGCTCCGGCCTCCTCCTCTTCCGCTGTCTCCGCCTCGCCCGCCGGCCCGTCGGCCGGCTGAACCACTCGAAAGGAACCCCACCATGCGTCGTCTCGCCGCCGTGCTCACCGCGGCCGTCGCCCTCGGCGTCGGACTCACCGCCTGCGGTGAGAGCGACCCCGTCGCCGGCACCGCCACCGGACAGACCCGGGAGGTCACGCACGCCATGGGCACCACCAAGGTGCCCGCCGAGCCGAAGCGGGTCGTCGTCCTCGACACCGACAAGATCGACACAGCGCTCTCGCTGGGGGTCACACCCGTCGGCGCGGCGACCGCCGGCGAGGCGAGGAGCTGGCCCACCTACTTCGGCGAGGAGAAGCTGGCCGGCATCAAGGAGGTCGGGGTGCTCACCGAGCCCGACCTGGAGGCGATCAACGCCCTCAAGCCCGACCTGATCCTCGGCAGCAAGTTCCGCCAGGAGAAGTTCTACGACGAGCTGGCCGCCATCGCGCCGACCGTGTTCACCGAGAAGGTGGGCATCACCTGGAAGGAGAACTTCCTCCTCGACGGTCAGGCCCTGGGCAAGGAGCAGCAGGCCAAGGACCTGCTGGCCGCGTACGAGAAGCGGGCGAAGGACTTCGGCGCGAAGCTCGGCGACGCCGCCGACCGCACCGTCTCCATCGTGCGCTTCATCCCCGGCGCGATCCGGGTGTACGGGCCGGACTCCTTCTCCGGCATCGTCGTCGGCGACACCGGCCTCGGCCGCCCCGAGCGGCAGCAGCTCGCCGACAAGGAGGACAAGCGGTTCGACCTGGTCAGCGCCGAGCGGGTCAACGAGGTCGACGCCGACGTCGTCTTCGTGACCGCGTACGGCGAGAAGGCTGCCGCGGAGCAGGCCACCGTCACCGGCGGCACCCTGTGGAAGGGGCTGTCCGCGGTCAAGGCGGGCCGGGCGCACGTGGTCTCCGACGAGACCTGGATGACGGGCATCGGCGTCGGCGCCGCCAACAAGATCATTGACGACCTGGAGAAGTACGTCCCGGCGGCCTGACCCCCGCGGTCCACGCTGGCCGCTCGGCCCCCGCCCCGCCCGGCCTGCCCCGCCCCGCCTGCCCCGCCCCGCCCGCCCCGCCCCGCCCGGCCTGCCCCGCCCCGCCCCGCCCCGCCCGGCCCGCCCCGCCCGGCCTGCCCCGCCCGGCTCGGCCCCGCCCGGCCCGGCTCCAAGATCGTGCTCGATCGGTGAAACAGTGGCCTCGGCCCGCCCGGATGCCACTGTTTCACCGATCGAGCACGATCTCCGGGACTCTCAGACCTGGAGCCGGGGCCGGTGGCCGCGGGAGCGGAGGGCCGCGCGTACCTCGGCGAGGAAACCGTCGAAGTCCTCGCGGAGGCGTCGCGCCGTCACATGCAGGACGAGCCAGTCCCCGCCGAGCAGCCGATTCAGGCGGCGACGGTCCCGGTGGAACTGCTCGGGATCGTCGTGCCAGAGCCCGTCGTACTCCACGGCGACCCGGAACTCCGGCCAGGCCAGGTCGAGCCGGGCCACGAACCGCCCACCGTCGGAGACGACCCACTGGGTACGGGGCCGGGGCAGCCCGGCCAGCACCAGCCGGACCCGGGTCCGGGACTCCTGTGGCGACTCGGCGCCGGCGTCGGCCAGGTCGACGGCGCGCAGCAACGACCGCCAGCCCCGGCGCCCTGCCCGCGCCAGGGCGTACTCGCGTAGCGTCGGGACGTCGACGATCCGTCGCGCCAGCAGGCCGTCGATGACGACGACCGCTTCCACCACGTCCAGCCAGCAGGCGACGTCCCAGCAGGTACGCGCCGGACTGGTCACCGGGATGCCCGCCCGGTCGACGACGTCTCCCGGAAGCACCGGACCCCGGTGTACGCACAGCCCCGCCACGGGCCCCAGCCGCCGACCACCCTGTAGCGGGACCGCCGGTGCCGGTGCGCTTGCAGGCGGGGCCGGCACGGGGGCCGACGGTGGCGGGAACCGCTCGTCGGGTGCCGGGGGCCGCTGATGATTCGGCCTCCTGCCAGGCGGCGCGTTGGGTGGCACCGCCGGCGGCGGGTCCGGCGTGGTGTCGGGCGGCCCGCTGGGCGTCAGCACGTCGATCGGCTCGTCGGGCGGGATGCTTCCCACGCCGTACAGCGCTGCGGCGGAGCGGCCGGCGATCGCGGTGCCGGGCGGGACCAGCCAACGGGTCACCGCAAGGCATCGGTGCCGGTGGGTGACCGCGATCCGGGCGTCGGCATAGACGTCGCGGAACAACGGCCGCCAGGCGGAACTGCGGAGATCGTTGCGGGTCAGCAGGCCCCGGGCTCGGGCCACCGAACCGCGGAAGATCCGACCTCGCAGTTGGGGAGGTCGTCGAGGGCTCTTGGGCATGTCCTTACCGTGCCGGTTCTGCGGACGGCACGCTGTCCCCTGTGGATAACCCCGGTGAACGCCGCTCAAGAGCGTGCTCGATGCGGGATCGAGTGGCCTCCCGCCGCGATCGATGCCACTGTTTCCCGGATCGAGCGTGATCATGCGGCTCGCGCCGCCGCCGCACAGTGCCCGCCGCCGTGCCTCGCCGCCGCCGCACAGTGCCCGCCGCCGTGCCTCGCCGTGCCTCGCCGTGCCGGGTCGCCGGGTCGCCGTGTTGCCGGGTCGCCGTGTTGCCGTGTCGCCGTGTCACGTGCCGCTCGGCCCCGTACGCGATCGCGCCACCTCCCACCGCCCGGTGGGGCGGTGGGAGGTGGCGCGGGTAGGGCGGGCGGCGGTGGGTGGGGTCAGGCGGCGGTGGACCAGATCGCGCGGAAGGCCGCCGCCTCGCCAGCCAGCCACTGCTCGACCTGCTCGGGCCTGACGCCGTCGGGCATCCGGTGCGCCACGCCCCGCCGCACGTCGACCAGGACGGGCGCGGCGTGCGGCAGGACCGCGTCCATGTGCCGGGCCATCAGGTGCAGGGTGGCCAGGGCCGCCTCCTCGCTGGGCGGGGCCTCGTCGAAGTGCAGGCGGACGGCCTCGGCGCGGCCGTCGGCGGCGTGCCGGATGCCGAAGTGCGGATTGATCTTCACCGGGAGGTCGCCGAGCATGGCCAGGGCGTCGCGGGTCTGCGCCAGGTCGACGCCGGTCGGCTCGCCGAGGGAGTGCAGCCAGGCCGTCGCGCCCGGCACGAGCGCCCGGTAGAGCGGCTGCCAGCGCGGCTTGACCGCGTCGGCCACCTGCGCCAGGTGGGTGCCGCCGGTGTGGAACGCGACGTCGGCCTTGAGCGCCTTGACGAACTGACCGTGCGGGTTGAACCCGTGCTTGCTGGCCCGCTGCTTGCGCAGGCCCCCGACGAAGCTGGCCTTGGTGGGCCCGGTGCGGTCGACGTACCGGGTGAAGCCGAGGAGGGTGGCGTAGGGCGGGAGGGTGCTGGAGGTGGGCGCGGTCACGGAAGTCCTCCCAGGTCAGGACTTGGTTTAGTACATACATTCTAATCGACGGGTCTGACATCGCCCAGGGAAATGAGGGGCGCATCTGTTGCGTCCGCTGCCCCCTGCCGTCCGACTGCCAGGGCCGGGCGCCCGGGCCCGCTCTGGGCGCCGCCGGTCGGCATGCTGCGGCACATGGAAGACTCGCGAATGTGCTCAGGCGTTCCGCGTCGATGCTGGCGGCAATGGTGAACGAGGGTGGTGGCCGAGAAGGCGGCGGACGGCGGGGCGGTCGCGCGTTCGACTTCGGGATCAGCGGCTACCGGCCCGATTGGCTCCAGGGGTCGAACCCGATCGTCGCCACTCACGGTCGTCGTCTCTCCGGGCTCGTCGGCCGCGCACTGCGCCACGTCTGGCTGGTCTGGGACCTTCGCGCCGACGAGTGGTTCTGTGACTGTCCCGTCCTGCTCGACTTCGGCGATGAGCAGGTCGAGGTCAACCATCAGAAGTTCGACGACGTCTCGGTCACCTTCAGCAGCATCGACCCGGGTCGGTCTGTCGCCTGGCCGACCTCCGACGACTTCCCACTCGCCTGGCGAGCCGAGCCGATCGAGCAACTCGACGAGTTCCGGGGGCAGATGCTGCGCCAGGTGGAGCTCCTCGAGTACACCGGCGGAACCCTTGCCGACGGCAGTGTCGCTCTCGGTTTCGCCTTCCCGGCGGGGCATCTGACGATCTACAACGCGCTTGACGAGAACGGCCTGCTCTTCGGCGCACCGGGCCGGGACTGGCGCAAGCACATCCTGTGAACCCGGCCGTCCCCGACAGACGCCACCGCCGCAGATCGGTTGCCTGACATCAGGATTGCCACCTGCTCCGGCGTCAGCTCCGCGCCGTGCGAGCGCGCCGAGTGCACGTGGCGGTCGCCCCGGTGCCAGCCGTGCCCTCGGCCCCGCCGGATGCCCACGGTCAGAGCTGGCCGACGTCCGTGATCCGGACGACGGCCGCGCCGACCTCGTCGGAGGCGGCCAGGTCGACCTCCGCGCTGATGCGCCAGTCGTGGTCGCCGTCGGGGTCGTCGAGGATCTGCCGGACCGTCCACCGGTCCCGGCCCTGCTCGATCATCAGCAGCGCCGGGCCCCGGGCGTCCGGCCCGGTGCCGATCGAGTCGTACGCCTCGAAGTAGGGCTCCAGCGCGTCGGCCCACGCGTCGGCGTCCCAGCCGTCGGCGGCGTCCAGCTCGCCCAGCAGGTCCCAGCGGCGCAGGGCGGCCAGCTCCACCCGGCGGAACAGCGCGTTGCGCACCAGCACCCGGAACGCCCGCGCGTTGCGGGTGACCGCCGGCGGCCGGTCGTCGAGGGCGGCGTGCGCCTCGGCGGCCTCGGCGACGTCCGACGGGTTCTTCAGCCGCTCCCACTCGTCGATCAGGCTGGAGTCGACCTGGCGGACCAGCTCGTGCAGCCACTCGATGAGGTCGATCAGCTCCTCGGTCTTGGCGTCCTCGGGCACGGTCTGCCGCAGCGTCTTGTACGCGTCGGCGAGGTAGCGCAGCACGAGGCCCTCGGAGCGGGTGAGGGAGTAGAACTGCACGTACTCGGTGAAGGTCATCGCCCGCTCGTACATGTCCCGCACGACGGACTTGGGGGAGAGCTGGTGGTCGGCGACCCACGGGTGCCCCCGCCGGTACATCTCGTACGCGGCGTCCAGCAGCTCCGCCAGGGGCTTCGGGTGGGTCACCTCGTCGAGCAGTTCGAGGCGGGCCTCGTACTCGATGCCCTCGGCCTTCATCGCGGCGACCGCCTCGCCGCGGGCCTTGAACTGCTGCGCGGACAGCACCTGGCGGGGGTCGTCGAGGATCGACTCGATCACGCTGAGCACGTCGAGGGCGTAGGACGGACTCTCGGCGTCGAGCAGCTCGATCGCGGCCAGCGCGAGGGGCGACAGCGGCTGGTTGAGCGCGAAGTCGAGCTGGAGGTCGACGGTGAGGCGCACCCGGCGGCCGGTCTCGTCCGGCTCGGGCAGCTCCTCGACCACCCCGCCGGCCCGCAGCGCCCGGTAGATGGCGATGGCCCGGCGGATGTGCCGGCGCTGGGCGGCGCGGTCCTCGTGGTTGTCGGTGAGCAGGTGCCGCATCGCGGCGAACGCGTCGCCGGGGCGGCCGATGACGTTGAGCAGCATCGAGTGGCTGACCTGGAAGCTGGACGTCAGCGGCTCCGGCTCGGCCTCGACCAGACGGTCGAACGTCGGCTGGCCCCAGCCGATCGAGCCCTCCGGCGGCTTCTTGCGCACCACCTTGCGCCGCTTCTTCGGGTCGTCGCCGGCCTTGGCGAGGGCCTTCTCGTTCTCGATGACGTGCTCGGGGGCCTGCACGACGACCCGGCCGAGGGTGTCGAAGCCGGCCCGCCCGGCCCGGCCGGCGATCTGGTGGAACTCGCGGGCCTTCAACAGCCGGGTACGCACCCCGTCGTACTTGCTCAGGCCGGTGAACAGCACCGTGCGGATGGGCACGTTGATGCCGACGCCGAGCGTGTCGGTGCCGCAGATGACCTTGAGCAGGCCGGCCTGGGCGAGGGTCTCCACGAGCCGGCGGTACTTCGGCAGCATGCCGGCGTGGTGCACCCCGATGCCGTGCCGCACCAGCCGCGACAGGGTCTTGCCGAAGCCGGAGGTGAACCGGAACCGGCCGATGGCCTCGGCGATCAGGTCCTTCTCGGCCCGGGTGCAGACGTTGACGCTCATCAGCGCCTGGGCCCGCTCCAGGGCGGCGGCCTGGGTGAAGTGCACGACGTACACCGGGGCCTGCTTGGTCTCCAGCAGCTCCTCGAGGGTCTCGTGCAGCGGCGTCATCGCGTACGAGAAGAGGAGCGGGACCGGCCGCTCGGCCGAGCGCACGACGGCGGTCGGCCGGCCGGTGCGCCGGGTCAGGTCGTCGACGAAGCGGCTGGTGTCGCCGAGGGTGGCCGACATCAGCACGAACTGGGCCTGCGGCAGCTCGATGATCGGCACCTGCCACGCCCAGCCCCGGTCCGGCTCGGCGTAGAAGTGGAACTCGTCCATGATCACCTGGCCGACGTCGGCCCGCGCGCCCTCGCGCAGCGCGAGGTTGGCCAGCACCTCGGCGGTGCAGCAGATGATCGGGGCGTCGGCGTTGACGCTGGCGTCGCCGGTGAGCATGCCGACGTTGTCGGCCCCGAAGACCTCGCACAGCGCGAAGAACTTCTCCGACACCAGGGCCTTGATCGGGGCGGTGTAGAAGGTCGTCCGGTCGTCGGCCAGGGCGGCGAAGTGCGCGGCGATCGCCACCAGGCTCTTGCCCGAGCCGGTCGGCGTGTTCATGATCACGTTCGCGCCGGAGACGATCTCGATGACCGCCTCCTCCTGGTGGGGGTAGAGGTCGAGGCCGCGCTCCTTCGCCCAACCGGCGAACGCGTCGAAGAGGGTGTCGGGGTCGGCGCTTGTCGGCAGCGCGGCGGTGAGCGTCATAGCCCGTCCATCGTGCCTGTCGCAGGCCCCTCCGCGCCAACCGGGCTGTTAGCCGGGGTCCCCTGTACAACAGAATGCGTTAACAAGGGGCCCTTCCTTGCACCGCACGCGCGCCGTGCGCCGTGCCTCGGCCGGCACCCTCACGCGCGGCGGTGGACCAGGTCGAACACCGGGCGGCCCGCCGTCAGGGCGCGCCGCTCGAACTTGGTCACCGGCCGGTGCGTCGGGCGCGGAGCGTACCCGCCGTGCACGTCCACCAGGCCCGCGTCGGCGGTCAGCGTCTCGCGCATCGACTCCGCGTACTCCGCCCAGTCGGTGGCGCAGTGCAGCGTCCCGCCGGGCGTCAGCCGGGAGCGCAGCAGCGCCACGTGCGCCGGCTGGATGATCCGCCGCTTGTGGTGCCGCGACTTGGGCCACGGGTCGGGGAAGAAGACGTGCACCGCGTCCAGCGACCCGCCCGGCAGCGCCCGGACCAGGTCCAGCGCGTCGCCCCGGGCTACCCGCACGTTGTCCAGCCCGAGGCGCTCCACCAGCCCCAACAGGTTGGCGATTCCCGGCGTGTGCACCTCGACCGCCAGATAGTCTCGGCCTGGGTCGGCGGCGGCCATCGCGGCCGTGGCGTCCCCCATCCCCGACCCGATCTCCAGCACGATCGGGGCCCGGCGGCCGAACAGCGCCGCCAGGTCCACGGGCGCGGCGGCGGGACCGTCGTCGACCGTCAGGCCGTACGCCGACCAGAGCCGGTCGAGGGCGTCGACCTGGCGGCCGGTCATCCGGCCCCGGCGGGGGTGGAAGGTGCGGATCCGCGACGCGTGCGGCGGCACGGTCACGACGGGGTTCGCTTCGGTGGAGGTCACAGCGGTCCGAGCGTACGCGACCAGCGCGCCGGATCGCCTGTGAGGTACGACCGGGGATGAGAAGATTCATCCCGTACGGCAGGCCGGGCGGGCCGTTGCCCGGCGACGCACTACCGCGCCGGGAGGGGTCATGGGGGCAGCCACGTGCCGGTGTGCCGGACCCGTCACGGGCCCGGTCGCACGGGTCGGTGCCGCGCTCGCCGTCGCCGTCGCCGCGTTCGCCGGGCCGCTCGCGGCGGGCGCGTGGGCCGCCGGACCGGCCGTGGCCGCCCCCGCACCCGAGCCGCCGCCGGGCCCGCCCGGTGGCGAACAGCCCGGCTGGCTCGTCTTCGTCGAGGTCACCCCGAGCACCGTGCAGCCCGGCTACCTCGTGGGCATCCGGGCGAGCTGTCACGACAACTCGGTGCCGGCGATCGTCGTCTCCGACGCCTTCGGCCGGGTCGCCGTGCACCCGCAGCGGGGCCTGTTGACCGGCACTCCGATGGTCCGCGAGCGCATCTGGCCGGGCAACTACCGGGTCAAGCTCGAATGCCGGGGCGGCGAGACCGCCACCACGATGCTCCAGGTGGTCAAGAAGCAGCCCTCGCCCGCGCCCACCCACAAGCCGACGTACCAGCCGACCGGTCACCCGACGTACCCGCCCACGCACCACCCGAGCCGGGGGCCGAACACGGGCTTCGGTGGCACCGCCCGGGGCGCCACCGACGGCCTGCTGCTGCCCGGCGGCGTGGCGTTGACCGTGGCCGGCGTGACGATCGGCGTGGCCACGGCCCGTCGGCCGCGGTCCCGCCGCGGCGGAAGCCGCCGCTGAGGCCGGCTGTGGCGTCGGCACGCACCACCCCGGGCGCGGCGTCGGCACGCACCACCCCGGGCGCGGCGTCGGCGCGTACCGTCCGGGCGGTGGCGTCGGCGGGGACCGCCCCGGGCGTGGCGTCGGCAGGCACGGTCCGGGGCGCGGCGTCGGGAGGTACCGTCCGGGCGGTGGCGGCCGTGCGTGCCTCCGCCCGCAGCGGGACGGCCGCGCGTGCCGCCCCGGGCGCGGTCTCCACCCGGTCCGCCCGGCCGGACGGCCGCCGGCCCTGGTCGGTGCCGGCGGCCGTGGCCCTGGTGCTGCTCGGCGTCTTCGCCACCGGCGCCGGCCTCGGCCGCACGGCGGGGCCCTTCGAGTGGGCGACCCGCCCGGCTGACCGGGCGGCAGCGGTGGCCGACGAGGCGCGCCCGCCGACCGCCGGCCGACCGGTGCGCCTCCGGGTGCCGGCGATCCGGGTGTCCGCGCCGGTCGGCCCGGTCGGGCAGGCCGCCGACGGGTCGATCGCCGTGCCGCCGCTGAGCGCCGCCGCCGAGACCGGCTGGTATGACCGCAGCGTGATCCCCGGCGAGCCCGGCCGGGCCGTGATCGTCGGTCACGTGGACACCCGGGACGGCCCGGCCGTCTTCTACGACCTGGGCAAACTGCGCGCCGGCGACCGGATCGAGGTGACCCGCGCCGACGGCGGCGTGGCGGTCTTCGCGGTGGACTCCGTCGAACACTTCGGCAAGGACGACCTGCCCGCCGACCGGGTCTACGGCGACGACGGCCCACCGGAACTGCGGCTGATCACCTGCGGCGGCGCATGGGTCGGCGGCCAGACGGGCTACGCCGACAACATCATCGCCTTCGCCTCCCTGCTACCCCCCAACCCCCACTCCTGACCCCGCCTGATCACCGAAGCGGGGCTGGGCCGGGCGGGGCGCGGGGGAGGGGCGGGACGGGTCAGGGTGGGGTGAGGGTGAACTCGTTGCCGTCGGGGTCGGCCAGCATGATCGCGCCGTCCCGGCCCGTCTCCAGGCGGGTGGCGCCGAGGGCGATCAGTCGGTCGGCTTCGGCCCGCTGGTCGCCTCCGGGCGGGGCGAGGTCGAAGCGCTGCCGGTTCCGCGCCGTCTTCGGGGCGACGGGCGGCCCGCCCCACGCGACCTTCGTGCCGCCGCGCGGTGACTGGACCGCGGTCTCCTGGTCCTGGTCCCACACCAGCGGCCAGTCCAGCGCCCGGCTCCAGAACAGGCCGACCTCGCGGGTGCCGTCGCAGGCCAGCTCGCCGAGCGGGCCGCAGCCGGCGAGGAAGCGGTTGCCCGGCGCGATCACGCAGAACTCGTTGCCCTCGGGGTCGGCCAGCACGGTGTGCTTCTCCTCGGGGCGCTGCCCGACGTCGAGGTGACCGCCGCCGAGCGCCAGCGCCGTCGTCACCAGGCGCTGCTGGTCGGCCTGGTCGGTGCTGGTCAGGTGCAGGTGCAGGCGGTTGGGCCCCGTCTTCTGCGTGCGGCTCGGGACGAAGCGGAGGCCGGGCTGGGTGTCGTCGCCGGGGAGCAGCGGGCCGCGTGCCTCCTCGGCGACCTCCCGGCCGAGCATGCCGGCCCAGAACCGTGCCAGGCGGACGGGGTCGTGCGCGTCGAGGGCCACCGTGAGCATCGGCGAGGGCATCACCGCACAGTAGACACGGGCCGGCGGGCCGGCAACGCGAATACCCCCCGGCCGGCAGTGCCGGTCAGGTGGTGGGGGCGGTGAGGATCGGTGCCGGCCGGAAGCCCTTGACGACCAGCCAGACCCCGAGCGACAGCTCCCACGCGGCGACCGGGATGGTGAGGACCGCCGAGAGCGCGGAGGCCTGCTCGTTGACCCCGAACATGGTGGCCACGGCGGAGGCGACGAGCAGGGGCGCCCCGACGAGCCCGAGCAGGGGGATGATCCGCGGCACGAGGGCGGACCGGTACATCAGGTAGCCGAGCAGCAGCGCGTTGGCGGCGGGCACGAGGCCGGGCCCGAGCAGGAACGTCCAGTCGCGGACCGCGACGAGTGACGCGCCGACGGCGACGAGGGTGGGGGCGTCCGCGCCGGTCGCCGCGGCGGACTCCTGGCGCAGCGTCACCACCGTCAGCAGGCTTGCGACGCCGACGACGATGATCGCGGCTTCGAGGACCCGGGCGGTGACGAAGCCGAGCGCGGCGGCCTCGTGCTGCCGCCTGACGACGGGGAACAGCGCGACGGCCGTGCCCACGCAGGCGACGGCGTTGACGATGTCGAGCAGGCAGCCCGCGATCACCCGGGTGTCGCTGCCGGCGCTCACGATGTAGTCGGGGTTGTCGAGCACGGGCGCGATGAGGGCCACGGCGGGGAGCGAGGCGAGGAAGGTGATCAGGTAGAACACGCCCGCGACCAGCGCCGTCCTGCGCCGGGGCGAGCCGGCCGCCGTCGACGGCGCGGCGGTGGATCCCGTGTCGGCGGTCATCTGCGCCCTCCCCGTCCTCGACCCCAAAGGTGTACGTCGTACACCTTCGGCTCACGGTAAGGTGTACGACGTACACCGTCAAGGGCGACCGGGGAGGACCTGTCATGCCGGGCTTCGACGCGGGCCCCCGGGCGCGGCTCAACCGGGAACGCGTGCTCCGGGCGGCCGTCTCGCTCGCCGACGAGGCCGGGATCGCGGCGGTGAGCATGCGGCGGCTCGCCCAGGACCTCGGTGTGGTGCCGATGGCGCTCTACAAGCACGTCGCCGACAAGGAGGAACTGCTCGACGGGATGGTGGACACCGTCATCGCCGGGATCGCGCCGCCGGAGCCGGGCCTGCACTGGAAAAGCGCGGTGCGGCAGCGGGTCCTCGCGGCGCGGCGGATGGTGCTCCGGCATCCCTGGGCGCGGCAGGCCATCGAGTCGCGCACCAACCGGACGCCGACCGTGCTCGGCCATCTCGATGCGCTGGCCGGGGCGTTCCTCGCCGGCGGCTTCTCCGCCGACCTCACCCACCACGTGATGCACGCCCTGGGCAACCGGGCCTGGGGCTTCAGCCCCGAGTTGTTCAACGCCCCCGAGCCGGCCGCCCCGCGGACTCCCACCCCCGAGGAGCAGGAGGCGGTGGTCCGCGAGTTCGCCGACCGCTTCCCGCACGTCCTGGCCATCGCCACCGCGGCCACCGGGGGCGACCTGGCGGCCGTGGGCCAGGGCTGCGACGAGCAGTTCGAGTTCGAGTTCGCCCTCGACCTGCTGCTCGACGGCGCCGAACGGCTGCACCGCGCGGGCTGGCGGTCGGCCGTGCCGTGACGGGGCGGCCCGGGGGTCAGCCGGCGGCCGGCACCTGCTGGACCACCTCGAACTCCAGCAGGGTCGCGCCCGTGGAGACCGGGCGTCGCTGCTCGCCGCCCGCGCCACCGCCGTGCGCGGCGCGCGCCGGCCCGGCCGCCCAGTTCTGGTACGCCTCCTCCGACTCCCAGCGGGTGTAGACGAAGTAGCGCGTCTCGCCGCCGACCGGGCGCAGCAGCTCGAAGCCGAGGAAGCCGGGGGAGCCCTCGACCGCGCCGGCCCGCGCCGCGAACCGCCGCTCCAGCTCCTCGCCCGCCCCCTCGGGGACGTCGATCGCGTTGATCTTCACGACTGCCATGGCACCACCCTACTCAGAACGCCTCCACGGCGGGGACCAGGTCGGCGTCCACCACGATCGGGGCGTGGTCGGAGGGGCCCTTGCCCTTGCGGGCCTCCCGGTCGACGTAGGCGGCGCGGACCGCGCGGGCGAACGGCGCGGACGCGTAGACCAGGTCGATGCGCATGCCCTTGTCCTGGTGGAACATCCCGGCCCGGTAGTCCCAGTACGTGTACGGGTGCGGCCCCTTCATCGGGGTCGGCACCACGTCGTCCAGCCCCAGGTCGCGCAGGGCGGCGAGGGCATCCCGTTCGGCCGGCGTGACGTGGGTGGAGGTGGCGAACAGGGCCGGATCCCACACGTCGGCGTCGGTCGGTGCGACGTTGAAGTCGCCGCAGACGGCCAGCGGCAGCCCGCCGGTCAGCTCCTGTTCCAGCGCGTCGCGCAGGGCGGCGAACCAGGCCAGCTTGTACGTGTAGTGCGGGTCGTCCGGGGCGCGGCCGTTGGGCACGTACACCGACCAGACCCGCAGCCCGTCGCAGGTGGCCGAGACGGCCCGGGCCTCCGGCTCGGGGAAGCCCGGCTCGCCGGGGAAGCCGACCGTCACGTCGGCCAGCCCGACCCGGGACAGGATCGCCACGCCGTTCCACCGGCCGTCGCTGTGGCTGGCCACCGTGTAGCCCAGCTCGCCGACCTCGGCCACCGGGAACGCCCCGTCGGGGCACTTCGTCTCCTGGAGGCAGACGACGTCGGGGCCGGTGGCGGCCAGCCAGTCGAGCAGCCGGGGCAGGCGGGCCTTCACCGAGTTCACGTTCCAGGTCGCCAGGCGCATGCCTCCAGCCTGCCGCATCCCCGCCCCGGCCGTCCGGTCAGCTCCCCGGGGTGTCGCCCGGTCGGCCCTGTTCCGCCAGGAACCGCTCCAGCTCCGCGCCCAGCTCGTCGGCGGTCGGCAGCGGGCCGCCCTCGGCGGCGAGCAGGTTCTTCTCGCCCCGCCCCCGGGCGAACGCGTCGTACTGCTCCTCCAGGGCCGCGACCAGGGCGGCGGCGTCCTCCGTCTGGGCGACCTGCCGGTCGATCTCCACCCGCACCACCTCGGCGGCCGAGCGCAGCCCGTCGCGGGGCAGCAGCAGGCCGGTGCTGCGCGACACCGACGCGAGCAGCACCTCGGCGGCGGCCGGGTACTCGGCCTGAGCGACGTAGTGCGGCACGTGGGCGGCGAAGCCGAGCGCGTCGCGCCCCTGCTCGCCGAGGCGGAACTCCAGCAGGTGCCCCACGCTGCCGGGGACCTGGACGCGTTGCAGCCACGGCTCGTACCCGGAGATCAGCTCGCGGCGGGTGGCGTGCGCGGTCACCCCGGTCGGACGGGTGTGCGGCACCGCCATCGGAATCGAGTTGAGCCCGACGGTGAGCCGGACGTCGAGCCGGGCGGCCAGCCCGCCGACGGCGGCCACGAACCGCTCCCACTGCAGGTCCGGCTCGGGGCCGCTGAGCAGCAGGAACGGCGTCTCGTCGTCGTCGTGCAGCAGGTGCACCTCCAGCTTGGGGGCGTCGTAGTCCTCCCAGTGGTCCTCGACGAAGGTCATCGCGGGACGCCGGGACCGGTAGTCGTAGAGCTGGTCGACGTCGAAGCTGGCGACGGGGCGGGCGTCGAGGGAGGAGAGCAGCTGCTCACGGGCCAGCCGGGTGGCGCTTCCGGCGTCGACGAAGCCGGTGAGGGCCTGGATCAGGACCGGCTGTCCGAGTTCGGGCAGATCGTCGGAGAGCTCGAAGAGCTCGTGTGGGTCGAGCACCGGTGCGGACCTCCCTGGGCTGGCGCGTACGGGACCGTGGCGCGCACGGCTCCCGGTTCGGGCAACGTACCCGCCATCCTCGTGCATTCCTGCGTCGGGCGGTCCCGCGCCGCATCCATGATCACAATCAGGCAACGGCCCGGTCCTCGGGTGGTCCTCGCCGGGGATCCGAACGGGTGGGCCCGGATCGGCCGATCGGCGGAGGTGGCGTGCCGGGGGTGGGTCGCCCGCTTGTCGGGGAGTTGTCGGCCGCCCGGTGCGCCCGTCGGCGCGTACCGGAGGTTCGTCCGGCCCGTCCGGTCCGCGCCGGGCCGTGACGCCGGTCGCCCGGGTGTCCGCATCGCGGACCCGTAGGTGTGGCGAGGGCCACTCCAGGGGCCTGGGTTATCCCGGAATGACCTGCCTAGCCTCGTCGAATGCGTGACGACGGCATCCTCGACGACCAGCGTGGCCCGGACGCGGCGGTGGGCCGTTCGGACGTTTCCCCCTCATCCGAACGGCCACCCACCACCAGTGCCGGCGACGCGCGCCCCGGGCGCCTCCGGCCTTCCCTCACTTCCCTCGCTGACCTCACCCGTACCCGCTCCGGGTGGCTGCGTAACCTCCCGAACCCGAACGGTTCGGCGGACCGACCGGCGGCCGGCGGTCCCGACCGCGTCGGGCCGCCCCGCCGGGGCCGCCGGGCAGCGGTGGCCGTTGCCGCCGGAGTGGTCTGCTGCCTGGGCGTCGCCGCCCTCGCCCAGGCCCGGGACGAGCCGGCGGACGCCGGGCGGGGCGCGCCCCTCGCCGCGGACGCGGAGCTCGCCCGGCGCGCCGCCGCCGAGGCCGCCTCCCGGTCGCTGGACCGCGCGGCCGGCCCGGCGCTCGCCCCGTCGGCGGCCCCCGGCAGCCCGACGCCCACGACCTCGTCGCCGGCCGGCCCCTCCCCGTCGGCCACTGCCTCGCCGTCGGCCAGCGTCTCGCCGTCGGCGGCGCGGAAACGGGCCGCGCCGAAGCGGCCCGCCGACCCCGCGCCGGTGGCCGGCCTGACCAGGGCGCAGATGGCGAACGCGAAGGTGATCGTGCGCACCGGCCGGGAGCTGGGCTTTCCGCGGCGCGGGCTGGTCATCGCGGTGGCCACCGCGATGCAGGAGAGCAACCTCTACAACGTCGCCAGCGGGGTGCTGCCCGAGTCACAGGAGTATCCGCACGAGGGCATCGGCTGGGACCACGACTCCGTCGGGCTGTTCCAGCAGCGCGCCAGCAGCGGCTGGGGCGAGGTGGGGCAGCTCATGGACCCCGCGTTCGCCACCCGGCAGTTCCTCGCCGCCCTCGCCGAGATCCCCGGCTGGGAGGACCTGCCGCTGACGGTCGCGGCCCAGTCCGTGCAGATCTCCGCGTACCCGGACCTCTACGCGCAGCACGAGTGGCGGGCCGCGGAGGTGGTGGACGCCTTCCTGGCCGCCGGAATGTGACCCCGCAGCCCTCCCGCAGGCGGCCCGTGCCGGCGGGGCGGAACCGCCCCGCCGACCCCAAACCGGCCACTGTGGACGATTCGCGCTTGCCGGGGCAGGGTACACATGGAGGAGGACGACCGACAGGAGGACGACATGTCAGCACTGGTGCAGCGGCTCACCCGGTTCCTCCGGTCGCCGCAGGGACAGCAGCTCGTCGACCGGGGCCGCCGTGAGCTGGCCAAGCCGGAGACGCAGCGCAAGCTGAAGCAGCTCGCCTCCCGCCTGTCCAGCCGGCGCTGACCGCGCCGACGCCTCCGCACCGCCCGTCTCCGACCCCGGGAGCCTCCGTGACCGATTCCGCCCCCGTCGACGGCCAACCCACCGTCCCCATGCCGGTCCCGGCACCGGTGCCACCGGAGGCGGCATCAGCGTTGCCGGCGGAGGCGCCGGGGCTGCCGGTCCCGGCGGTCGCCGCCGAGGACGCGCCGGAGGGGCCGCCGGCCCGGCTCTGGGACCGCATGCGGGAGGACCCGCAGTACGCGCCGGAACACCTGGCCCTGGAGGCGGTGCGCCGCCTCGGTCCCGAGGCGGCGCGGTGGGCCGCCCGCGCGCGGGCGGAGCGTCCCGGCGCACCGACGGAGGAACTTGCCGAGCAGGCGGTCCGCCGGTTCGTCAACCGGGCCCGGCTCTCCGGGGCGGTCTCCGGCGCGGCCGGGCTCCCCGGCGCGGTGATCGACGTCGGGGTGCTGGCCTGGACGCAGGCGCGGATGGTCCTGCACATCGCGGCGGCGCACGGGGTCGACCCGACGCACCCGGACCGGGCCACCGACCTGCTGGTGTTGCAGAAGGTGCACAAGGTCGCCGAGACCGCCCGCCTGGCGCTGGGGGTGGCCGCCGGGCGGGAGCGCGCCGGGGCCCTCTTCGGCTCGGGCGGGCAGGCCGCGCTCGGCAAGGTGATGCTGCGGCTGGGCGTCCGGCTGGCCCAGATGGCCGGGGTCCGCGCGGCGAAGCGGATCTTCGCCAAGGTGATCCCGGGGGCCGCGATCATTCTCGGCACCTGGGCGAACTCGTCGGCGACGAAGGACCTGGCCGAGCGGTCCCGGCAGCTCTACCGCAGCATGGGCCCCGGCGGGGGAGTCCCCCGGCCCCGCTGACGAGCCCCGCCGGCCCGAGCCGACGCGGTCGGGGCCGCCCGGCCCGGCCTGCTCGGTCGGGGCCGGCGGCGCGGCCCCGTCAGTCGAAGCCGGCGGGCCCGGCTCGGCCCGGTCAGTCGAAGCCGGCGGCGCCCCAGGTCGCGTCGGCCAGCCGGTCCTGGCCGGCGACGTTGGGGTGGAACCAGTCCAGCGCGTTGACCAGGTCGAGGGTGAACCGGACGCGGTGCACCGCCCCGCCGTCGTAGCGGCACCGCGAGCCGTAGGCCCGGCAGGCCGACTTGAGCTGGGCGTTGTACGCGTCGATGCGGTCCCGCACCTTCGCCCGGCGTGCCGCGTCGGCGGGCGCGGTCGAGGTGGCGTCCGCCAGCAGCGCGGGGCACACCCCGTGTCCCCACGCCCGCACCGCCCGGGAGTCGGTGTGCCCGACCTCCCAGAGCCGGTAGAGGTCGGGGACGCTGACCACCAGCACCCGGGCCTTGGGGCGGCCGGTGCGCAGCACCCGCAGGCCCTCGTCCACCTGCTTGCGGAACGTCGCCGCCGGGGTCATCGCGGCGACGTCGTCGCGGCACGCGTCGTTCGCGCCGATCAGCACCGTCACGTAGTCGGCGCGGTCGCGGACGGCCGCCTCGGCCTGCCCGGCCAGCGCCGCCGCCCGCGCGCCCGGCTTCGCGTGGTTGTGCGCCGCGCCGCGCAGCTTGGAGTTGCGGTCGAGCAGCCGCTGGTAGTGGCTGTCCACCCGCAGCCCGTCCCCGGTGGACCAGGAGTTGCGCTCGCACGAGCTGAGCATCAGGCAGGAGCCGAAGCCGGTGCTGATCGAGTCGCCGAGGGCGGCCATCACGGCCGGCGTGCCCGGGGCCGGTGACCCGCCCGAAGGACGGGGGCCGGCCTCGCCGCCGCCCTCGCAGGCGAGCGCGACCAGGGCCAACAGGCAGGCGACGGCGGCGACCCAGCGTCGAGGCATCTTCCCCAGTCCCGCTTCCCCAGTCCCGCTTTCCCGCCGCGCGGCGGAGTGCGACAGCCAGCCAACCCTACGTGCGCCACCGGCGCGGGCGGTCGCCTGCTGTCGGCTTTCCGGCACTCGACGCCCGGGCGTCCCCGGGTGTGGTAGTTGGCGCGGCGGTGACCCGATGCCCGGTTAACCGGGCCGATCGGGGGTAGCCCGCAGGGATGACGAGATCGCAGCCCCGCCGCGCCCGCGGCACCGTCGGCCACGCGTACAGCGCGTTGAACCTCCGCCTCGTGCTCGCCGGCTTCGGGCTCGTGACCATGGTGATCTTCGCCGTGCTGGCGGTGTGGGCCGGCGTGGTGTGGCTCGGCGTCGTCTGCGTCGTCTTCGCCGTCGTCGCCGCGGTCGACCTGGTCGTCATCCAGCGCCGCCGTGCCGCGCGCCGCCGGGAGTCCCCGGGCGCGCGGCACTCGCTGTTCGAGTGACAGGAGTACGAGATGTCCATCGCCACCACCAACCCCGCCACCGGACAGGTGCTCAAGTCGTACGACCCGATGTCGGACGCGCAGGTCGACGCCGCCATCGCGCAGGCCGACCGGGCCTTCGCCGACCTGCGCCGGACCACCGTCGCCCAGCGGGGCCGGTGGCTGACCGCCGCCGCCGACCTGCTCGACGCCGAGCGCGACGAGACCGCCCGGCTGATGACCACGGAGATGGGCAAGACGTACGCCGCCGCGCAGGCCGAGGTCACCAAGTGCGCCGCGGCGTGCCGGTTCTACGCCGCCCACGCCGAGCGGATGCTCGCCGACGAGCCCGCCGACGCCCGCGCCGTCAAGGCCGCCCGCGCCTTCGTGCGCTACCAGCCGATCGGGCCGGTGCTGGCGGTGATGCCGTGGAACTTCCCGCTCTGGCAGGTCATGCGGTTCGCCGCGCCGGCCCTGATGGCCGGCAACACCGGCCTGCTCAAGCACGCCTCGAACGTGCCGCAGACCGCCCTGTACCTGGAGGACCTGTTCCACCGTGCCGGCTTCGCGCCGGGCTGCTTCACCACCCTGCTCGTCGGCTCGGACGCCGTCGACCGGATCCTGAGCGACCCCCGGGTGCGCGCCGCGACCCTCACCGGCAGCGAGGGCGCCGGCCGGTCCATCGCCCAGACCGCCGGCCGGGAGCTGAAGAAGACGGTGCTGGAGCTGGGCGGCAGCGACCCGTTCGTGGTGATGCCGTCGGCCGACCTGGACCGGGCGGCCGAGGTCGCCACCACCGCCCGTTGCCAGAACAACGGGCAGTCCTGCATCGCCGCCAAGCGGTTCATCGTGCACACCGACGTCTTCGACGCGTTCGCGCGGCGGTTCGCGGCGAACATGGCCGCGCTGCGGGTCGGCGACCCGATGGACCCCGCCACCGACGTCGGCCCGCTGGCCAGCGAACGCGGCCGCGACGAGATCGACGCCCAGGTCCGCGACGCCGTCGAGCGGGGCGCCACGGTGCTCTGCGGCGGGGAGAAGCCGACCGGGCCGGGCTGGTTCTACCCACCGACGGTGGTCACCGACCTGCGGCCGGAGATGCGGATCTGGTCCGAGGAGGTGTTCGGGCCGGTCGCGGGGCTGTTCCGGGTGTCGTCGTACGCCGAGGCGGTCGAGGTGGCCAACGGGACCGCCTTCGGCCTCGGCGCGAACGCCTGGACCACCGACCCGCAGGAGCAGGAGCGCTTCGCCACCGACCTGGACGCCGGCAACGTCTTCGTCAACGGGATGACGACCTCCTTCCCCGAGCTGCCCTTCGGCGGCGTGAAGAACTCCGGCTACGGCCGCGAGCTGTCCGCGTTGGGCATGCGCGAGTTCTGCAACACCAAGACCGTCTGGGTGGGCCGGGGCGAGGCGACGGCCGGCGCGGGGGCACACGCCGAGTAGACGGGCGGCCGGCTGGGTAGGAGGTGCGCCCATGACGGTGTTCGGCTTCCACGCGTCCCACGAGCAGATCCACCCGGCCAGGCTGCTGGAGGCGGTGATCCACGCCGAACGGGCCGGCTTCGACGCCGCCATGTCCTCGGACCACTTCTCCCCGTGGAGCGCCCGGCAGGGCGAGTCCGGGTTCGCGTGGTCCTGGCTGGGCGCGGCGCTCCAGGCCACCGACCTGCCCTTCGGCGTGGTCAACGCGCCGGGCCAGCGCTACCACCCGGCGATCGTCGCCCAGGCCATCGGCACCCTCGGCGCGATGTACCCGGGCCGGTTCTGGGCGGCGCTGGGCACCGGCGAGGCCAGCAACGAGCACATCACCGGCGACCCGTGGCCCCGCAAGGACGTGCGCGCCGCGCGGCTGCGCGAGTGCGTCGACGTGATCCGGGCGCTGCTGGCCGGCGAGGAGGTCAGCCACGACGGCCTCGTCACGGTCGACCGGGCGAAGCTGTGGACCCGCCCCGAGCAACCGCCGGCCCTGATCGGCGCGGCCGTCAGCGTGGCCACCGCCCGCTGGTGCGCGCAGTGGGCCGACGGGCTGATCACCGTCAACGCCCCCACCGCCCACCTGCGCGAGATGATCGACGCCTACCGCGACGCCGGGGGCCGCGGCCCGCTGCACCTCCAGGTGCACGTGAGCTGGGCGCCCGAGCAGGCCGAGGCCGAGGCGATCGCGTACGACCAGTGGCGCAGCAACGTCTTCGCGCCGCCGGTCTGCTGGGACCTGGAGACCGCCGAGCACTTCGACGTCGTCTCCGCCGACGTGCCGATGGCGAAGGTCGCCGCGGCCGTCAACGTCTCGGCCGACCTCGGCCGGCACGTCGGCTGGCTCGAGGAGTACGTGGGGCTGGGCTTCGACCAGATCGCCCTGCACCACGTCGGCCAGCAGCAGCGGGCGTTCATCGACACGTTCGGCGCGGAGGTGCTGCCGAAACTGCGGGCCGCGTGATCCGCTCCGGCCGGGTGGGGCCCTAGGCTCGTACCCCATGGAGCCCCTGTTCGAGGTCGTCGTCTTCCTCGCCATCGCGACGCTCGGCGCGGCGCTGGCCCGCAAGCTCGGGCTGCTCGCGCCGATCCTGCTCGTGGTGGTCGGCCTCGCGTTGTCCTTCGTGCCCGGCTTCCCGCAGGTCCGGCTGGACCCGGACCTGGTGCTGGTGGGCATCCTGCCGCCGCTGCTCTACGTGGCGGCGCTGGAGACGTCGGTGCCGGCGTTCCGGCTCAACCTGCGGCCGATCCTGCTGCTCGCCGTCGGGCTGGTGATCTTCACGGCGTTCGCGGTGGGCCTCGTGGTGCACCTGCTGCTGCCGGCGGTGCCGTTCGCCGTCTGCCTGGCCCTCGGCGCGGTGGTCGCCCCGCCGGACGCGGTCGCGGCCACCGCCGTGGCCCGCCGGATCGGCCTGCCCCGCCGGGTGGTGACGATCCTGGAGGGCGAGAGCCTGATCAACGACGCCACCGCGCTGGTGCTGCTGCGGGTGGCCACGATGGCGACGATCGGCACCTCGGTCGGGGTCGGCGACGTGGCGTGGGAGGTCCTCGTAGCCACCGGCGGCGGCGTCGTGATGGGCCTGCTCGGGGTGGTGGTCTTCGGGTTCCTGCACAAGCGGATCACCGACCCGCTGCTGGACAACGCGGTGTCGCTGATCGTGCCGTTCGCGGTGGTCTTCGCCGCCGAGGAGATCCACGCCTCCGGGGTGGTCGCCGTGGTGGTGACCGGCCTCGGGATCGGGCACAAGATGCCGCTGCTGATGTCGGCGGCCTCCCGGTTGCAGATCGGCGCGTTCTGGCGGCTGGTCCGGTTCCTGCTGGAGGGGCTGGTCTTCCTGCTGGTCGGCCTCCAGTTGCGCGAGGTGGTGCAGGATCTGGACGAGCCGCTGGGCTTCCTCGCGGCGATCACCGGCGCGGTGCTGGTCACCGTCTTCCTGACCCGGTTCGCCTGGCTCTTCCCGGCCACCTACCTGGCCCGCCTGGTGCCCCGGGTGCGGCAGCGGGACCCGGCCCCGTTGGCGAAGTTCCCGGTGGTCATCGGCTGGGCCGGGATGCGCGGCGTGGTCACCCTGGCCGCCGCGCTGGCCCTGCCGCTCACCCTCGCGCAGGACCGCCCCTATCCCCGGCAGCTGTTCATCTGGCTGGCCTTCGCGGTGATCGTGGCGACGCTGGTCGGGCAGGGCGCGACGCTGCCGGCGGTGGCGCGCCGGCTGAAGCTGCCGCCGGACGACCCGGTGCAGGACGCGCTCTCGGCGGCGGGCGTCCAGCAGCAGGCCAGCCGGGCCGCCCGGGAGCGGCTCGACGAGTTGGCCGAGTCGGCGCCGACGGCGGTCGTGGAGCGGCTGCGCCGGGTGTCGCAGGAGCGCACCAACGTGGCGTGGGAACGGCTGGGCGGCACCGAGCGGGAAACCCCGTCGCAGGCGTACGGTCGGCTGCGGCAGGAGATGATCGACGCGGAGCGCGAGGTGTTCCGGGCCGCCCGCGACTCCGGCCGGATACCGGAGGAGGTGCTGGTGCGGGCGTACCGCGACCTGGACCTGGAGGAGTCGCTGCTGCGGCGGGAGGAGGAGTCATGAGCTGCGAGCACCTGACGGAGGCGGGCACGGCCGAGCCGCGCGTCACGACGGAGTGCCCGGACTGCGTGGCCGTCGGCAACGACGACTGGGTGCACCTGCGGTCCTGCCTGGCCTGTGGGCACGTGGGCTGCTGCGACTCGTCGCCGTACCAGCACGCGACGAAGCACTTCGCGGAAAGCGGGCACCCGGTGATGCGCTCCATCCAGCCGGGGGAGGCGTGGCGCTGGTGCTTCGTCGACGAGGAGATCGGCTGAGCCGTCGCCCCGACGGGCGCGCGGGGCCCGGTCGACGCGGCTCGTATGACGCAACCGCTATGCGGGCGACCGGCGGCGGATCGACCTAAGATCGGCGCACATCGATGAGTGGCGGCGCTGCCGCCGGAACTCCGAGGAGTGCGCGTGATCCGACGACACCTGCTGCGTACGGCCGGCGCCCTGGCCGCGACCGTCCTGGCCGCCGCCGGGGTGCTGGCCGCCACCGGCACCAGCGCGTCCGCCGTCCGCACCGTCTACTACGACGCGAGCCGGGCCGGCGAGTTCCGCACCAACTTCGACCAGGCCGCCCAGATCTGGAACAGCAACGTCAGCACCGTCCGGCTGCTGCCCGCCACCCCCGGCAACATCACCATCTACGTCGACAACGGCTGGCCCCGGGCGCAGACCACCTCGCTGGGCAACGGCCGGGTGTGGATGGGCTGGGAGGCGGTCAACGAGGGCTACCACCGCACCCGCATCGCCACCCACGAGATCGGCCACATCCTCGGCCTGCCCGACAAGCGCACCGGCCTCTGCTCCGACCTGATGTCCGGCAGCAGCGCGCCGGTGTCCTGCACCAACGCGACCCCCAGCGCCGCCGAGGCGTCCCGGGTCAACCAGCTCTTCGCCGGCGGCCTCGCCGCCGCGACGGTGACCGGGAAGACGTACGTCTGGGTCGGCGGCGAGGCCGCCCCGGGCGGGCTCACCGCCGGGGCGCACGAGGCCCCCTGATCCGAGGGCATCGCCGCCGGTAGGGACGCCGAAAGGGTGGCCCCCCAGAACGGGAGGCCACCCTTTTCCGGCAGGTCGGGTCAGGACAGGGTGCAGGGCGCGCCGTTGACCGTGACCAGGCCCGGCGCGGGGTTCGCGCCGCCGCCCGTGGTGGCGTTGAAGCCGAAGGTCGTCGCGCCGCCCGGGTCGATCCGGGCGTTGTACGACTCGTTCTTCGCCGTCACCGTGGCCCCGGACTGGGTCACCTTCGCCATCCACGCCTCCCGCACCTTCTGGTCGCCGGTGAAGGCGAACTTCGCGGTCCAGCCGTTGACGACGGCGGTGCCGGTGTTGCGGATGGTCACCTGGGCGGTGAACCCGGTGCCGCCGTGCCAGGTGCCGTAGTTGTCGTACGACACCGAGCAGGTGGACGTCGGCACGGCCGCCGCGTCGTCCTGGTCGGCGAGGAACGAGGCCAGCCAGCTCAGCGCCGAGTTCCAGTTGATCGCGATCTCGTTCGTCGAGTACGAGTTGATGTCGTCGACGTAGCAGAACATCGGCTTGCAGCCGGCGAGCAGGTTCGACGAGAACGGGTCCTGGAGGCCGGCGTTCGCGCCACCGGCGAGGGAGCCGGCGGGCGGGTTGGGCGAGGTCGGGTCGAACTGGTTGGCGTACATCCGGCTGTGCTGGTTGCGCGCGGTGTGCTCGCCCCACCCGGTGACGTACGAGATGTTGAGCGCGTTGCGGCCCAGCAGGTAGTCCGCCGCCTGCACGGCCCCGTCGCGGTACTTCGCGTCGCGGGTCAGGTCGAAGGCGGTGCCGAGCACGACCGCGTTGTTGGTGATGTTGCCGTTGGCGCCCCAGAAGTAGCTGTTGGCGTCGCCGGGCATCGGCAGACCGTACGCCTGGCCGGCGGCGATCTCCAGGTAGCGGTCGGCGGCGGCGGTCACCGAGGCGCGGACCCGGGTGCGCTCGGCGGCCGGCAGGCCGCTGGGGACGGTGGCCAGGTCGAGGCGGCCCAGCGCGGCGACGCCCTGCCAGCCGAAGCCCTGGTCGCCGAAGACCGCGCCGGTGTGGTGCTTCGACGCGGTCAGGTCGGTCAGGTACGCGGCCTCGCCGGTGGTCAGGAACAGCTCGGCGGCGGCCCAGTAGAACTCGTCGCTGACGTCGGTGTCGTCGTACGCCCCGCCGCCGGTGCCGTCGGTGGGGCTGGCGTAGATCGCTGGGTGCGCCTTGGCGGCCGCGTACGCGGTCTTCGCGGCGGTGCCGCAGCGGGTGGCGAACGCCGCGTCGTACGGGGCGAACAGGCGGGCGCACTGGGCGGCGACGGCGGCCAGGTTGAGCGTGGCGGCCGTGGACGGCGGGTGCAGCTCGCGCGGCTGCGGGTCGGCGGCCGGGTCGAGCGGCAGGCCCGTCCAGTTCTTGTCGTGGATCTTGTGGTGGGCCATCCCGGCCAGCGGCTTGCCGGCCGGCACCTGCATGCGCAGCAGGAACTCCAGCTCCCAGCGGGCCTCGTCGAGGATGTCCGGCACGGCGTTGCCGCGCTCGGGCACGCGCAGGGTGCTGTCGCCCAGCCCCGCGCCGGCGTCGGCGGTGGCCGCCGTCTTGGTCCGCTCGAAGGCGTTCAGCAGCTGGTAGGTGGCGATGCCGCCGTTGACCACGTACTTGCCGTGGTCGCCCGCGTCGTACCAGCCGCCGCGCACGTCGAGGGAGTAGTCGCAGACCCCCGGCTGGCAGGGCACGCTGGTGTCGCCCTGGTTGGGGGCGACGCCGATGTGGCCGGCGGCGCGGGCGTACTCGTCGCCGACCAGGTCGCCGTCGATGGCGATGCCGCTGCGCTGGATGTAGAAGAACTGGAGGGCGTCGCTGCGCAGCTTGTCGTAGAGCGTGCCGGAGATGTCGAACGGGTGGCTGGTCTCGCCGTCGGCGACGAGCGTGTAGCCGGTGCCCGGGGTGCGGTACGACGAGAAGTCGATGGTCTGCACGTTCTGCCCGGACGCCTCGTCGACCCCGCGCGGCCTGCTCTGCCCGCTGGCGACCACCGCGCCGGCGGCGGAGCGCAGCTGCCAGGCGAACGGGGTGGTGGCCTCGGTGACCACGGTGGCGTTCTTCGGGCCGCCGGGCAGGTAGCCGACCTGGTTGACCCGCACCCGGGGCCCGGTGTCCGGCTCGTAGGGCACCGGCGGCTCGCCGCCGCGCAGCGAGACGTTGTCGAGGCAGATGGTCTGCTCGGCGGCGGCCCCGCCGACCTGGAAGATGATCTGCGCGCTCGGGTTGTCCTCGCTCGCGGTGAACGTCTTGGCGAAGTGGGCGCTGGTGCCGGTGGCGGCGGCGTCCACGCTGGCGTACTGCGTGTAGGGGGCCGCCCCGAGCTGGAGCACGGCCTTGACGTTCGCCCCGGGGGTGGCGGTGATGTCGAAGGAGAGCTCGTACTCGGAGCCGGCGGTCAGCGGCACGGCGTCCTGGCCGATGCCGGCGTCCCAGGGGTTGGCCAGTCCGCCGTCGACGGTGGCGCAGAGCCGGCCGTCGGTCACCCCGAGCGGGCCGGTGCCGTAGGAGAACCAGGGGGAGACGCCCTCGCTGAAGTCGCCGTTCTTCAGCTGCTCGGGGGCGTCCGGGGGGACCTCGGCGTGGGCCACACCGGCGGTGGTGCCGGTGAGAGCCAGGGCGGTCGCCGCGGCGAGTGCCGCGAGGTGGCGTCGACGTCGTCGGGATGGCGTCACGGGGGATCCTTCCGGGGGACGGGGCTGCGCAGATGCTGGGAGCGCTCCCACTATCCGCCTGATATTTCCAGCGGGTGTCGACCGTGTCAATTGAGGTGGCTGAATAAGATTGGTCGACCCGTCCCGCCGCGTGAGATTCGCCGCGCCACGCGGCGTCGTCGCGATCTCCTAGAGACAACTGCGCCCTCCAACTGGCAGGCTGCGTGCCATGACCCTGAAGCTGCGTTCCGTCGGGGCGAGCGACCGCGGGCTGATCCGCAGCGGCAACCAGGACGCCCTGCACTCCGGCACCTGGCTCGTCGCCGTCGCCGACGGCATGGGCGGGATGGCCGCCGGAGACCTGGCCAGCCGCATCGCGATCGACGCGGTCGGACCCCTGGACCTGGCCACACCCGAGGACGCCCTGGTCGCCGCCCTACAGAGCGGCATCGAGCAGGCCACCGCGCGGATCGCCGAGGCCGTGCGCGAGGACCCCGAGCGGCAGGGCATGGGCACCACCCTGACAGCCCTGCTCTTCGCCCGCACCGGCAGCTGCCTCGCCCTGGCCCACGTCGGCGACTCCCGCGCCTACCTCTACCGGGAGGGGGTGCTCAAGCAGATCACCCGCGACGACACCTTCGTGCAGATGCTCGTCGACCAGGGCCTGATCACCCCCGACCAGGCCGCGAGCCACCCCCGCCGGGCCGTGGTCACCCAGGCGTTGCAGGGCGGGGAGGTCTCCCCGGCGTACGCGACCATGGTGCCCCGGGCCGGCGACCGCTGGCTGCTGTGCAGCGACGGCCTGTCCAACGTGGTGCGTCTCGACACCCTCGCCGAGGTGCTGGCCGGGCACCCGGACCGGGACGAGTGCGCCCGGCGGCTGATCGACCTGGCGCTGCGCGCCGGCGGCCCCGACAACGTCACCGTCGTCATCGCCGACGTGGTCGCCGAGGACTGACCGCCCGCCGCCCGGGTGGCAGCCCGGGGTCAGCGGCGGCGGGGGGCCGCCCGGCGGGTCGGCTCGGCCGTCGTCGGGTCCTCCGGCCAGGGGTGGCGGGGGTAGCGCCCGCGCAGCTCCGCGCGGACCTGCGGATAGCCCGTGCGCCAGAACGACGCGAGGTCGGCGGTGACCGCCACCGGCCGCCCGGCCGGGGAGAGCAGGTGCAGCAGCACCGGCACCCGGCCGGCGGCGACCCGGGGCGCGTCGGCCCAGCCGAACGTCTCCTGGAGCTTCACCGCGAGCACCGGGGCGGCCGGGTCGGCGTAGTCCACCCGGACCCGGGAGCCGCTGGGCACGGCGATCCGCTCGGGGGCCAGCTCGTCCAGCCGGGCCGCCAGCGACCAGGGCAGCAGCCGGCGCAGCGCGGCGACGACGTCCACCCGGGCCAGGTCGGCGCGGCGGCGGGCGGCCGCCAGCTCGGGGCCCAGCCAGTCGTCGACGCCGGCCAGCAGCGCGTCGTCGGTCACGTCCGGCCAGTCCGGCCCGAGCGCCTGCCGGCAGAACGCCATCCGCTCGCGCAGCGCCCGCGCGGCCGGCGACCAGGTCAGCAGCGCCAGGCCGTCGCGGCGCAGCCCGTCGCGCAGCGCGGCGGCCACCAGCGCCGGCGCGGGGTGGGCCAGCGGCCGGGCGACCAGCTCGATCGCGCCGAGGCGGACCACGTCCCGGGCCACCACGTCCCCGCCGGACCAGACGACCTCCCGCCCGGAGCGCAGCAGCGGCCCGCCGGCCTCCCGCGCCGTCGCCTCGTCCAGGCCGGCGGCCAGCCGCACCCGGGCGGTCGGCGTGCCGGGGGTCCGGTCGGCCACCGCGACGGCCAGCCACGTCGTGCCGGCCAGCGCCGACCCCGGGGCCAGCTCCGCCGCGGTCCCGCCGGCCATCAGGTACGTCGACCCGCCGGCCCGCCGGAGGCGGGCCAACCGCTCCGGGTACGCCAACCCGACCAGCAGCCCGGCGGCCAGCTCGTCGGGCAGCGGGGGCGTCGGGGTGGTCGCCCCGTCGGGCAGGGCGGCGCGCAGCCGGCGGGTCTCGGCGCGCCAGCGGGCGGTGGCCGCCGGATCCGCGCCGACCCGCAGCCGCCGCCACGCGGCGGCCAGGTCGTCGCCCGGCCCGGCCACGGTGTCGTCGGCGAGCAGCGCCACGACCTCGGCGGCCCGTTCCGCGCCGACCACGGGCGCGCCGTCCAGCAGCGCCCGGGCCAGCCGGGGGTGCGCCCCGGCCGCGGCGATGACGCGCCCCCGGTCGGTGATCCGGCCGGCCGCGTCCAGCGCGCCGAGGGTGGTCAGGGTGTCCCGGGCGACCGTCATGGCGGCGGCCGGCGGCGGGTCGGGCAGGGCCAGCCCGGTGCCGTCCGGGTCGCCCCAGGCGGCCAGCTCCAGGGCGAAGCCGGTGAGGTCGGCGGTGGCGATCTCCGGCTCGGGCTGGGCGGCGAGCCGGTCGTGGGTCGCCGCCGACCAGCAGCGGTACACGTGTCCGGGCGCCTCCCGCCCGGCCCGCCCGGCCCGCTGCGTCGCCGCCGCCCGGGACACCGGCACGGTGACCAGCGCCCCCAGCCCCCGGGACAGGTCCACCCGGGGCACCCGGGCCAGCCCGGCGTCGACCACGACCCGCACCCCGGGCACGGTCAGGCTGCTCTCCGCCACGGCGGTGGCCAGCACCACCCGCCGCCGGCCGGCGGGGCGCAGCGCGGCGTCCTGTTCGGCGGCCCGCAGCCGCCCGTGCAGCGGCAGCAGGTCGACGGTGCCCCGCAGGGCGGCCAGCCGCCCGGTCACGGCGGCGATCTCGCCGACCCCCGGCAGGAAGACCAGCACGTCGCCGTCGCGTTCGGCGAGCGCCCGGCGCACGGTGGCCGCCACGTGGTCCAGCAGCGCCGGGTCGACGCGGCCGGAGGCGGTCACGGCGGCCGGGCGGGGCGGCGGGGCCCAGACCCGGGTCACCGGGTGCAGGGCCGCCTCCGCCCGCACCACCTCCGCCGGCGCGCCTGCCGCGCCGAGCAGCGCGGCGAACCGGTCCGCGTCCGGGGTCGCCGACATGGCGACCAGCCACAGGTCCGGGCGCAGCGCCTCGCGCGCCTGCGCGGTGAACGCCAGCGCCAGGTCGGCGTCGAGCTGCCGCTCGTGGCACTCGTCGAGCAGCACCGCGCCGACGCCGGGCAGCTCCGGGTCGCGGTGCAGCCGGCGCACCAGCAGGCCGGTGGTGACCACCTCGACCCGGGTGGCGGCGCTGACCCGGCGCTCGCCGCGCACCGCGTAACCGACCCGGTCGCCGACCCGCTCGCCGAGCAGGGCGGCCATCCGGTGCGCCGCCGCGCGGGCGGCCACCCGGCGCGGCTGGGCGATCACCACCCGGCCGGCGACCGCCCCGGCCACGGCCAGCGGGGCCAGGGTGGTCTTCCCGGTGCCGGGCGGCGCGACCAGGACCGCGCCGCCGGCCGCGCGCAGCGCGTCGAGCAGCGCCGGCAGCGCGGGTCGGACCGGCAGGTCGAGGGTTACGTCGGCGAGCACCGTCCTACTGTCGCACCGGCCCGCCGGGCGTCAGCGGGGGCGTACGGCGTCGAGGCCGCCGACGAACGCGCCCCACGCCGCCGGGGCGAACACCAGCGCGGGGCCCTCCCGGTCCTTGGAGTCGCGGACCGCGACCCGACCGTCGGCTGTGGCCACCTCGACGCAGTTGCCGTTGCCACTGCTGCGGCTGCTGGTCCGCCAGGCCGCCCGGGACAGGTCGAGCGCGGTCATCCCCGATACCTCGTCTTCTGCTGGCGCGCCGCGATGCGGTCACGCAAAGTTACGAGAAGCCTCCTCCAGGCGGGTCAACGAATCCGCCGGACTGAGCGCCATCCGGCACAGCTTCTCGTGCAACAGGCTATACCCGCGCACATGATCGGCTTCCTCCAGAGCCAGTCCCATCGTGAGGTTATCCAGGTAAACCACGGATGCGTCGGCGTCGTCGGAAAAGCCCAGGATGACGTACGGGGTGGTCATCGCCGGGTGCCCGCCGGCCGCGAACGGAAGTACCTGCACCGTGACGTTCGGTAGTTGTGCGACGTGGTGGATGTGGGTCAGCTGCTCGGCCATCGCGGCCGGCTCGCCGACCGGCCGCAGCAGCACCGCCTCGTTGAGCACCACCGACAGCTCGACGGGGTTCTCCCGGTGCAGCACGTCCTGCCGGCGCAGCCGGGCGGCGACCTTGCGCTCGATGCGCTCCTCCCCGGCGGTGAGCCGGTAGATCGCGCGGGCGTACGCCTCGGTCTGGAGCAGGCCGGGCACGGCCTCGGCCTCGTACGTGCGCAGCGACGCCGCCTCGGCCTCCAGCCCGACGTAGAACTCGAACCACTCGGGGAGCACGTCGCTGTAGTTCTGCCACCAGCCGCGCTGCTGCGCGCCCCGGGCGATCTCGATCAGCGCCTCGGCGTCGGCCCCGGTGACCTGGTAGAGGGCCAGGGCGGCCCGGACGTCGCGGGGCTTGATGCCGATCTGGGCGTTCTCGATGCGGGAGAGGTTGCTCTTGGACATGTCGAGTTGACGGGCGGCGACGTCGAGGGTCATCCCGGAGCGCTCACGCAGGTGGCGCAGCTCGCGGGCGATACGACGGCGGCGGACGGTCGGGCTGGCGGTCACCCTCCGAGTCTGTCACGCCAAGATCCCCAGGTCGTTCGGACACGGAGTGCAACTGTCGAAAGTGGGAGTTGCGTTGCAACCCGCTGACGTGCATCCTTTCACCCGGCGTCGATCAGTTGTGGACAATCCGTTTCGGGAGGCTCGTGTGCTCACCGCCGACGAGTTCTATCTGATCGCCCACAACGACAGCCGGGGCAAGCCCAAGCTGCACCCCAGCGCGGCGGGCATCGGCCTGGCGGCGGCCCTGCTCGGCGAGTTGGTCCTGTTCGGACAGCTCACCGTCGCCGCCGGGAACGTGACCGTGGTCGACCGCCGCCCGCCCGCCGACGCCCTGGCCCACACCGTCCTGGACCAGTTGGTCGGCGAGTCCCAGCACCAGTCGGTGCGCACCTGGCTGAGCTTCCTCGGCCAGAGCGCGGCGACCTCGGTGGCGGAGCGGCTGGCCCGCAGCGGCGTGCTGCGCCGGCAGGAGAACCGCCGCCTGCTGCGCACCACCGTCAGCTACGTCCCGATCGACCTCAACGCGGTGGCCTGGCCGGCCACCCGGCTGCGGGCCCTGCTCGACCGGCCGGAGCCCCCGACCGTGCCGGACGCCCTGCTGCTCGGCCTGGTCTCCGCCGCCGGCCTCACCCGCGAGGTGCTGTGGAGCGCCGGCCCCCGTGCCCACCACCGGCTCAGTGTTCTCATCCCGGCGTTGCCCCCGCCCCTGAAGGAGCTGGTCGCGCACACCGAGGCCGCCGTCGGCGCGGCCGTGCTGCGCGGCATGCCCTGACGGCCGCCGGCCCCTCACCCCCCTCCTCGAACCGGAGCAGTCGATGCCCCCCACGACTACATTCGAACGACCGAGCAACGTCTCCGACGCCCTGGCCCGTGGCCGCCTCGGCGTCCCGTCGGTGATCTTCTTCGTGCTGTCGGCGGCCGCGCCGCTGACCGTGGTGGCCGGCGTGGTCACCACCGGCTACGCCGTCACCGGCGTCACCGGGATGCCGCTGGCCTTCCTGGTGGTCGGCGCGGTGCTCGCCCTCTTCTCCGTCGGATACGTGGCGATGGCCCGCCGGGTGGAGAACGCGGGCGCGTTCTACGCGTACGTCTCGCGGGGGCTGGGCCGCCCGGCCGGCGTCGGCGCGGCGTGGGTCGCCCTGCTGGCGTACAACGCGCTCCAGGTCGGCCTGTACGGCGCGGTCGGCGCGGCGGCGACGCCGGTGCTGGAGCGGCTGTTCGGCGCGTCGCCGGCCTGGTGGGTGGTGGCCCTGGTCGCGTGGGCCCTGGTCGCCGTGCTCGGCCTGCTGCGGGTCGACGTCAACGGCATGGTCCTGGCGGTGCTGCTGGTCGCCGAGATCGCGGTGATCCTCGTGTTCGACCTCGGGCAGCTCGGCCACCCGGCCGGCGGCTCGGTGAGCCTCGCCGCGCTGTCCCCCGACAGCCTGCTCGTCCCGGGGGCCGGCGCGCTGCTGGTGCTGGCCATGACCGGCTTCGTCGGGTTCGAGTCCTCGGTGGTGTTCAGCGAGGAGAGCCGGGACCCGAAGCGCACGGTCCCGCTGGCCACCTACCTGTCGGTGGCGATCATCGCCGGGCTCTACGCCCTGTCGTCGTGGGCGATGACCGTCGCCGTCGGCCCGGACCGGATCTCGCGGCAGGCCGGCGAGCAGAGCGTCGAGCTGATCTTCAACCTGGCGGCGGCCCACCTCGGCGACACCGCCGTCACCATCGGCCAGGCGCTGTTCATGACCTCGGTGCTGGCCGCGATGATCTCCTTCCACAACACCACCGCCCGGTACGCGTTCGCGCTCGGCCGGGAGCGGGTGCTGCCGGCGGCGTTCGGGCAGACCTCGCCGCGCACCGGCTCGCCCCGGGTGGCCTCGCTCGCGCAGAGCGTCCTCGGCCTGCTGGTGATCGTGCTCTACGCGGTCAACGGCTGGGACCCGGTGCTCCAGCTCTTCTACTACGCCGGCTCCGGCGGCGGGTTCGGCGTGCTGCTGCTGATCGCCACCACGTCGATCGCGGTGATGGCCTACTTCGCCCGCACCCGGGCCCAGGAGAACCTGTGGCGGCGGCTGATCGCCCCGGGGCTGGCCGCCGTGGCGCTGGTCGCCATCATCACGGTGGCGGTGGACAACTTCGCCATCCTGCTCGGCGTCGCCCCCGACTCCGCGCTGCGCTGGGCCGTCCCGGCCGCGTACCCGGTGGCCGCGCTGGTCGGTGTGCTCTGGGCGCTGGTGCTGCGCAACAGCCGGCCCGACGTCTACGCCCGGATCGGGCTGGGCGCGGAGAGCGCCACCCTGGTGGCCGCCCCGGGCTACGACGGCGAGCCGGCCCGCGCGGGCGCGGGGGCGCACAGGTGAGCGACGTACCCGTCGAGCGGCTCGGCCCGGCCGAGACCCGGCTGGTGGCCGAGCGGATCGCCGAGGCGTTCCTGGTGCTCCCGGCGACCCACTGGCTCGTGCCGGACGCCGCCCGACGCCGGCCCGTGCTGGCCGACAACTTCGAGATCCTGGTCTCGCACGCCATGGCGCACGGCCAGGTGCACGCCACAGCCGACCGGGCGGGGGTGGCGGTCTGGTTCCCGCAGACCGGCGACGACGTCGGTCCGCCGGCGGACTACGACGCCCGGCTGGCCGCCGCGTGCGGCGAGTGGGTCGAGCGGTTCCGCCACCTCGACGACCTGTTCGCCGCGACCCACCCGCACGACCGGCACCACCATCTGGCGTTCCTCGCGGTCGCGCCCGGCCGGCAGGGGCGGGGGATCGGGTCGGCGCTGCTGCGCCACCACCATGCCTGGCTGGACGCCAACGGGGTGCCCGGCTATCTGGAGGCGAGCAGCGAGCGGGGCCGGGACCTGTACGCCCGGCACGGCTACCGGCCGCGGGAGGTCTTCCGGCTGCCGGACGGCACCCCGTTCTTCCCGATGTGGCGGGAGCCGGCGACGACCGGCTGACGGAGCCGACACGCGAGGGGGCCCGGCGCACGCGCGCGCCGGGCCCCCTCGTCTTCCGTGCGGGCGGGCCTAGTAGGTGCCGTCGAGCTGGCCCCGCAGCTTGGTCAGCGCCCGGGCCAGCAGCCGGGACACGTGCATCTGCGAGACGCCGATCTGGTCGGCGATCTGCGACTGGGTCAGGTTGCCGTAGAAGCGCAGCGTGAGGATCTTCTGCTCGCGCTCGTCGAGCGTGGCGAGCGCCGGGCCGAGGGCGACCCGCAGCTCGGCCAGCTCGAACTCGTTGTCCTCGCCGCCGAGCATGTCGCCCAGCTCGGTGGCCCGGTCGCCGTCGCCGGTCGGGGTGGACAGCGACACCGCGTTGTAGGCGCGGGCGCCCTCCAGGCCCTCCAGGACCTCTTCCTCGGTGAGCTTGAGGTGGGCGGCGATGTCGGCGACCGTGGGGGAGCGGCCCAGCGTCTGGAGCAGCGAGCTGTTGGCGTCGGAGATCGCCAGGCGCAGCTCCTGGAGGCGGCGCGGGACGCGGATGTCCCAGGTGCGGTCGCGGAAGTGCCGCTTGAGCTCGCCGATGATGGTCGGGATGGCGTAGCCGGCGAAGTCGACGCCGCGCGCCGGGTCGAACTTGTCGATGGCCTTGATCAGGCCGACGGCGGCGGTCTGCGCGAGGTCGTCGGTCGGCTCGCCCCGCCCGCTGTAGCGGTGGGCGAGGTGGTTGGCCAGGGGCAGCCAGGCCTCGATCGCCCGGTCCCGCATCGCGGCGCGCGACGGGTGGTTGGCGGGCAGTGCCGCCATCGCGTTGAGCAGGTCGGCGGCGCTGTCGGTGAGCGCTCGCGGGTCGAGCTTGGCCGTGGTCTCCGGCGCTGTGGTCGTCTGCTCGCTGGTCGTTGGCGCGGTCATGGTGGTCCTCCCTGCACCTCGTCCGCGGATAAAAGACGTGACGCTTCGGTTTAGCTTCAGATGGGCCGTTCGGGACTCACCTTAGCCTGATCGGCTCCCAGAAATCTAGCCGAAAGTACGATGTACTTAAGGTGTGTTCGGGAACGAACCCCCCAAAAGGGGCAGCGACGTACGAATCTGTGATCGTGATTACCGGTTCCCGGTCGGTTACGGGTCCGCACTGTCGGCTTTCCGTCGTTGTCCCGCGCGCGGGACGGCCCGTAGCGTCGCGGGGAACCTTCCCCCGCCCGGAGGCACCGTGCTCGACCCCGCCGACCCGCATCTCGTCGTGCACAGCCGCATGGTCTACCTCTGCTGGCTGCCGGCGGCCCCGGAGGCGGCCGTGGCCCTGCTGCCGGACGGCCTGCGCGCCGACGCGCACCCCCAGGTCTTCATGAACCAGTACGTTGTCGACGACGAGACCCAGACCTCCGGCCTCGGCGCCTACTCGCTGACCTACCTCGGCGTCTGCGTCGCCGGCCTGGCCGCCCCGGGCGGCTGGTGGACCCACTACCTGTGCTCCAGCCCCCGGATGCGCGGCTACGCCGCCGCGCGCGGCGCACCCGTCGGGGCCGGGCACACCTGGCTGGAACGGCGCGGCGACACGCTGGTGGCCCAGACCGAGGTCGACGGCGTCCCGCTGATCCGCACCCGGGTCCACGTCGGCCACACCGGCCACGTCGTCCGCAGCGGCCACCACCGCTACGTCACCGCCCGGGGCGGGGAGCTGGCCGGCGCCGTCCACCCGTACGTGGCCGAACCGGTCACGCCGTTCGAGGTGGAGTCCGTCGACTTCCTCGACCCCGGCCACCCCGTCCACGCGCTGCGCCCCGCCAACCCGCTGACCATCACCGAGGGCTTCTACTCCCCGCGCGCCTCCTTCGCGTACCCGGGCGGGACGGGCCAGCTCGTGCCCGCTCACCAGGTGCCGGAGCGACGCGCCCGCAGCGGCCTGCCGTCCGGGTCGTAGATCAGCCGGTACGCGGGCAGCGCCCAGGCCCGGGTGAACCACGGCAGCCGCTCGGGGCGGTGCGGGCGCAGCCGGCCCGGCGGGCGCGGGCCCACCCGCCCCGAGTCGTGCCAGCGCTGCACCGCGTCGGCCGCCGAGGTGATCGCCCGCACCGCCGAGGCCGGGTCGAGCAGGTCGTCGTCCTCGCCGCCGCCCGGGTCGCGGTCCAGGTGCTCGCGCCACAGCCGCAGCCGCAGGTCCCGGGCGAAGCGGCGGGCCCCGTCGCCCAACCCGGCCGGGTCCACCGGGGCGCGCCCGTCCCGGGTCTCGTCGAGCACGGCGCAGGACAGCTCGCTGTCGTGGGTCCAGGAACGGCGGTTGAAGTTGTCGCTGCCGACGCTGGCCCACACGTCGTCGACCACGCACACCTTGGCGTGCACGTAGACCGGGTCGCCCGCGTGGTTCTCCACGTCGAAGACGTGCACCCGGTCGGGCGCGGCCTTCCCGCACAACGCCAGCGCCTGCTCCCGCCCCACCAGGTTCGGCGGCAGCGCGAACCGGCCGTCGACGTCGGGGTGCCGGGGGACCACGGCCACCAGGTGCAGCTCCGGGTTGTCCCGCAGCGCCCGGGCGAACAGGTCGGCCACCTCCGTCGACCAGAGGTACTGGTCCTCCAGGTAGATCAGGCGGCGGGCCCGGCGTACCGCCTTGGTGTAGCCGCGCGCCACCGTCCGCTCGCCGTCGGGGGCGAAGGAGTAGCGCGGGCGTACCGCCGGATAGGTGCGCAGCACCTGGATCCGGTGCGGGCCGCACGGCGGCGGGTCGGCCGGCTGGTCGGGCAGCGGGTCCGGGCGCAGGTCCGACCCGCGCAGCCGGTCCCGCAGGTAGGCCAGCGGGTTCTCCGAGTCCAGCGGCATCGGGTCGGTCCACCGCTCGCGGAACGTGGTGTCCAGCGCGCCGACCACCGGCCCGCGCAGCGCGAGCTGCACGTCGTGCCAGGGTGGGTGGTCGCCGTAGCGGGGCGACATCAGCACGGCCTGCCGGTCGCCGTGGTGGTCGGCGTCGTCGCGGCGGCTGTGGCACAGGTCGATCCCACCGGCGAAGGCGACGTCGCGCTCCGGCGCGCCGGGGTGGCGCAGCACGACGAGCTTCTGGTGGTGCGAGCCGCCCCGGCGGACCCGCTGGTCGAGCAGCACCTCGCCGCCGGCCGCGCAGATCGCCTCGCTGAGGCTGCGGTTCTCCGCCTCGCTGAACGACAGGGCGTCGAGGTGCGAGCGCCACAGCAGGCCCTTGACCACCACCCCGCGCTGCGCGGCCTGGCTGAACAGCTGGGCGACGGTCGGGCCGCCCGTGCGCATCAGCTCGTCGGGGTCGCCCCGCCAGTCCGTGAAGAAGAGATGGTCGCCGGCCCGCAGCGCCTCCACCTCGCTGACCAGCCGGTCAAAGTAGGCCGAGCCGTGAATCAGCGGCTCGGCGAGGTTTCCGGTCGTCCAGACGGGTATCCGGGAGACCGGGTTGGCGCGTTCGGCCGCGGTGAGGAACCAGTCCCGCATCGGCACGCTCCAGCTCCCGAGGTCGACAACGTCCTCACCGTAGGACCCCCGCGCCGGGTCCGCACGCCGACGGGCACCCCCGGTGACCTGGCCGACGATCCGCGCGGAGCGCCACATCCGAGAGATCAGCGCCACATCCGAGAGAGCGAAGCGCACACCGAGGAGGCCGCACGATGCCCGCCGAGCCGACCGATGTCATGACCGAGCAGCCCGAGCAGCCGGTGGAGGGCGAGCGGGGGGCGCTCGTCGCCGTGTTGGTGATGGTGCTGCTGGGGGTGGCGGGGATCTTCGCGGTCTCCTGACCGGCAGCCGTTTTCGGGTACGCCGAAGGGCGTCACCGGGGACGAACCCCGGTGACGCCCGGCACGGCCCGCGTCAGGGGCGCTCGCCCTGCCCGCCCGGGTGCGGCAGCCGCTCGGCCGGGACCACCCCGAGCCGCCCGGCCTGGAAGTCCTCGAACGCCTGGATCAGCTCGTCCCGGGTGTTCATCACGAACGGCCCGTAATGCGCCACGGGCTCCCGGATGGGCTGCCCGCCCATGATGTAGAGCTCCAGGGCGGGGGCGTTCGAGTCCTGCGTCGCGTCGGCGGTGACCCGCAGCGCGTCGCCCGGACCGTGGACGGCGAGCTGCCCGGTGTGGAACGGCCGGCGCTCGGTGCCGACCGTGCCGCGCCCGGCGAGCACGTAGACCAGGGCGTTGAAGTCGGCCCGCCAGGGCAGGCTCAGCTCGGCCCCGGGCTGCACCGTCACGTGGGCGATGGTGATCGGGGTGTGCGTCGAGCCCGGCCCCCGGTGCCCGGCGACCTCACCGGCGATGACCCGGATCAGCGCCCCGCCGTCCGGCGTGGTGAGCAGCGCCGACTCCTTGCCGCGGATGTCCTGGTAGCGCGGCGGCTTCATCTTCGCCGCCCTCGGCAGGTTGACCCAGAGCTGGAGGCCGTGGAACAGGCCGCCGCTGACCACCAGGTGCTCCGGCGGGGCCTCGATGTGCAGCAGGCCGCTGCCGGCCGTCATCCACTGGGTGTCGCCGTCGGTGATCGTGCCGCCGCCGCCCAGCGTGTCCTGGTGGTCCATGATCCCGTCGATCATGTAGGTCACCGTCTCGAAGCCGCGGTGCGGGTGCCACGGGGTGCCCTTCGGCTCGCCCGGGGCGTAGTCGACCTCGCCCATCTGGTCGAGGTGGATGAACGGGTCCAGCTCGTGCATCGGCACCCCGGCGAAGGCCCGGCGGACCGGGAAGCCCTCGCCCTCGTAGCCGCTGGGCGCGGTGGTGAGCTTGCGGACCGGGCGGTAGCGGGTGGACTCGTCGAGCCGGGGCAGGCGGGGCAGGACGAGAACGTCGTCGACGGTGATGGCGGGCATCTCGAACTCCTTTACTCGCTGGGGGTGGACGAGGCGTCGCGGTCGCGGCGCAGCCGCCGGCCGAGGCGTTCGAAGACCCGGGTCAGGCAGGCGACCTCGGCGTCGTCGAGGTCGTCCATCAGGTGGGCGCGCACGGAGCGCAGGTGGTGCGGCGCGGCCTCGCGCAGCGCCAGCAGCCCGGCGGCGGTGAGCACCGCCTCGCTGCCGCGCCCGTCCTCGGCGCACGACTGCCGGGCCACCAGGCCGCGCTTCTGCATGGTGGTGATCTGGTACGTCAGCCGGCTGGGCGAGAAGACCAGTCGACCGGCCAGCTCGCCCATGCGCAGCCGCTGCCCCGGCGCCTCGGAGAGCAGCACCAGCACGTGGTAGTCGGCGAAGCTCAGCTCGCTGTCGGCCCGCAGGTCGTCCTCAAGCTGGGTGAACAGCCGCTGGCTCGACTCGATGTAGGCCCGCCAGCAGGCCATCCGCGCGCTGTCCAGGCTCTCCGTCATGCCCGCAACAGTAGCACTCTTTCAAATTTTGACAAGTGCTCCGAACCGGCTGTGAGCTGCGCTACTTTCCGCCATCGCGGTGCCTCGCTTCGGATTTGAACGAGAAACGCCGGGCGGGCCGTCGGCGGCGGCTGACAGACTGCTGGGCATGGACGACGTACGCCTGGCCGCCCCCGGGGTGCTGCTGCGCCCCTGGCGCGCGGCCGACGCCCCCGCCGTGCTGGCCGCCCTGCGCGACCCGGCCGTGGCGACCTGGAACCCGCAGGGCGACCTGGACGAGGCGCGGGCCCGCGAGTGGGTGCGCCGCCGCGCCGACTGGTCCGCCGGGGACCACGCCTCCCTCGCCGTCGCCGACCCCGGCGACACCGAACTGCTCGGCTCGGTGTCGCTGAGCGGCATCGGGGGCGGCCATGCCAACATCGGCTACTGGACCGCCCCCGCCGCCCGGGGGCGGGGCGTGGCCACCGCCGCCGTCCGGCGGCTCACCGCCTGGGGCTTCGCCATGCTCGGCCTGCACCGCGTCGAGCTGTTCCACGCCGTGGCCAACCCGGCCTCCTGCCGGGTCGCCGAGCGGGCGGGCTACCCCTTCGAGGGCACCCTGCGCGAGTCGCACCGCTACGGCGACGGCCGCCGCCACGACGAGCACCTGCACGCCCGCCTGGCCACCGACCCCTGACCGGCCCACCCGGGCTGGCCCGCCCTGGCTGGCCCGCGAGGGCCAGTCCGTCGGGGGTGGGTTGATCATGTCGGGCAGGTGGGGGTGTCCCGGGGGTCCGGATGCCGCCATGTCGCCGACATGGAGTCGATCATGGGGCGGCGTGGGCGGAGCCGGTCGTGGTCAGGTGGCCCGGCTGGCCGAGGCCGAGGCTGAGGTCGGGGCCGGGGTTAGCGGCGGGCGCGGGCCCAGGTGAGGAAGCGGTCGGTCAGGTCGCCGGGCGGGGTGGCCGGGTGCAGGGCGGTCAGGTGTTCCCTCGCCTCCTCCCGCAGCACCGCGAGGTAGACCAGCAGCGAGGTGCGGTCGCCCCGGTATTCGGACAGCAGCGACAGCCGGGCCGCGCCGCAGGGCCACGGCGCGCCGCAGCGCCCGCACAGCCAGACGGGGCGCACCGGCAGGTGGGGGCGCGGGCGCGCCATCAGCGGTAGCGCAGCGCGACGGCGCGCGCCTCCTCGTCGGTGACCGGCAGGAACCACAGGAAGCGCCGCACGATCTCCGGCGGGGTCGGGCCGTCGGGCTGGCCCCGCAGGTCGCGGATCGCCGGGCGCAGGAACAGCGTGAACGCCGCCAGCAGGACGGCGCGCAGGCTGTCGTCCAGGGGCAGGCCCCGCCAGGTCGGGCAGGGGAACGGCTCGCCGTCGTGCGCGCACCGCCAGTCGGGCCGCCCCGCGCAGTGCAGCTCCAGGTCGACCGGCACGTCGGCGGGGCGTGCCGCGGACACGACCTCTCCCGCGTCGAGCCGGGCTGGTTCTTTCGCGTCGAGCCGGGCTGGTCTCTCTGCGTCGAGCCGGGCTGATCTCTCTGCGTCGAGCCGGGCTGGCGCGACCGGGCCCGGCTCGCGTCCTGTGTGGTGTGTCATGGCGTCTCCCGGTCCCGTCGATCCGCGCCCTTCGACACCCCAACTTGCCGTGTGTAAGCGGACAGGAACAGCCCGTGCTGGCTATGGTGCCCAGACATCCCACACGACCACGGGGGAGACCATGAACGATGCGTTGCGCCTCGCCCTGCGCGACAGCGGGCACTCGATCGAGTCGCTCGCCGCCCGGCTGGGCGTCGACCGCAAGACCGTCGCCCGGTGGCTGAACGAGGACCGGATACCCCACGCGCGGCACCGGCTGGCGGCGGCCGAGGCGCTCGGCCAGCCCATTCGGGACATCTGGCCGGACACGTCGAGACGTCGCTACCCGATGGCGTGGTTCCGGCCGTGGCAGGAGCTGGAGCGGGAGGCGGTGTCGCTGCGGTCGTACGAGTCGATGGTGGTGCCGGGCCTGCTCCAGACGGAGGCCTACGCCCGCGCGGTGCTCGGCGGCGCGGGCCTGATCGCCCCGGGTGACGTCGAGCAGCACCTCGCCAACCGGCTGGCCCGCCAGGAGATCCTGCGCCGCGACGACCCGCCCCGCCTCACGGCGGTCATCGACGAGGGGGCGCTGCGCCGCCCCGTCGGCGGCCCGGAGACGATGCGCGGGCAACTGGAGGCCCTGGTGGCGGCCTGCGCGGCCCCGCACGTCCGCGTGCACGTCGTGCCGGCGACGGTCGGCGCGTACGCTGGGCTCAACGGTCCGTTCGTGCTCGCGGTGGGGCCGGAGCTGCGGACGGCGGGCTATGTGGACACCCAGCTCGACGGGCAGCTCGTCACCGACCCGGAGGACGTCGCGGCCCTGCTGACCGTTTGGGAGAACGTGCGCGGCGAGGCGCTCTCCCACTGGCAATCGGCTGACCTACTCGGGGAGATGGCGAAAGCATGGACCTGACCGGCGCGCGGTGGCGCACGAGCACCCGCAGCAGCGGCAACGGCGGAAACTGCGTCGAGGTCGCCGACAACCTGCCCGGCGTGGTGCTGGTGCGGGACAGCAAGGACCGGGCCGGCGCGACGCTCACCTTCGCGCCCGCCGCGTGGCGCGGCTTCGTCGAGCGGACGGGTTCCGTCGAGCGGGCGAGGCGCGCCGGCTGACCCGGCCCGCCCCGGCCTCTGCCCGCCCCGGCCTCTGCCCGCCTCGGGCGGGCGCGTCATGTCGGCGACATGGCGGTATCCGGGCCGCTCGGATACCGCCATGTCGCCGACATGGAGTCGATCATGGTCGGGGCGGCCTGCCGGATGCCGGCCCCGCCCCGGACACCGGCCTGGCGGGCGTCGGCTCGCCGGGCGGGGCCGCTGGCCCCCGGCCCGCTCCCGGCACGGCGGCCCGCTCCCTGCACGCCGGCCCGCTCCCGGCACGCCGGGCGGCCCCGGGGAGTCCCCGGGGCCGCCGGTGGGCAGTCGGGTCGCCGCTCAACGGGCGGTCGCGCCCGTCGGCGTCATGTGCATCCGGCCCAGCAGTTGCCGGGCCTGGTCGGCCACGCCGGCGTCGACGGTGACCGCATACTGGGCGGCGCGCAGCGCGCTCGCCGAGGTGAAGTCCCGCTGGCCCCCGCTCATCGCGTGCGCCACCGCGCCGAACACGGCCCCCCAGATCGCGCCGATCACCAGCCCGACCAGGACCACCGCGATCCAGCTACCGGCGGTGAAGATGCCGAACAGCAGCCCGATGAACAGGCCGAACCAGGCGCCCGTGCCCGCGCCGATCAGGGCCGCGCGGCCCGTGGTCAGCCGGCCGAGCACCGTCTCGACGAGGGTCAGGTTCGTCCCCACGATCGCGGTGTGCTCCACCGGGAACCGGTTGTCGGCCAGGTAGTCCACCACCCGCTGTGCGGACGGATAGTCCGGGTACGACCCGATCGTCACCGTGGGCGGCCCCAGCTGCGGGCCGTGGCCGTCGCCACCGGGTGCGGCGGGTCGGCCCGCCGGGCCGTACGGGAGGTTGTTCGCGCCCGGCATTCCGGGTTGCCAGGCCGCAGTCGAGGTCGTGGGTCTGGTCATGGTGTCCTCCTTCGTCGACCACCCGCCTTCCCCCGGCCGGCGGGCGGTAACGTCGCCGCCGGTGGCGAATGCGCCGGCCAGGCCGGGGCCGCCGGTGGCGAATGCTGCTCGGCCCGGCCGGGTAGGCACCGGCGTGGACAGCGGACGGATCAGCGAACACGGCTTCCTGGCCGACGGCCGCAGCGCGGCCCTGGTCGACCGGGCCGGCTCGGTCAACTGGTGGTGCCCGGCGCGGTTCGACGCCCCGTCGGTCTTCGGCCGCCTGCTCGGCGACGACGCGGGCCACTGGTCGATCCGCCCCGAGGCCGGGTTCACCAGCGAACGCTCCTACCTGGACGACACGCTCGTGCTGCGTACCGTCTTCACCACCGCCGACGGGTCGGTGGCGGTGACGGACGCGCTCGCGCTGGAGCCCGGCGCGCGCGGGCACGCTATCGGCCGGCGCTCGCCCCGGGTGCTCGCCCGGCTGGTGGAGGGCGTCTCCGGTGCGGTGCCGGTGCGGCTGACCTACCGGCCCCGCTTCGAGTACGGGCGGGTCGCCGCGTATCTGGTCGCGCACCCCGGAGGGCTCGACGCGACGGCCGGGGCGGCCCGGCTGCGGCTGCGCGGCGACGTGCCGCTGACCTGCGGCGAGAGCGAGGCCACCGCCACGTTCACCGTCCGGGCCGGCGAGGCCTACGGCTTCACCCTGGGGTACGCCCCGGCGTACGACGGCGGGGAGCCGGCGACGCCGGACGCGGCGGCGACGGTGGCCGAGACGGCGGCCGGCTGGCGTTCCTGGGCGGGGCTGCACCCCTACCAGGGCCGCTGGCCGGAGCTGGTGCGGCGCAGCGCGCTGGTGGTGCAGGGCATGACGTACCAGCCCAGCGGCGCGATCGTCGCGGCGGCGACCACCTCGCTGCCGGAGGCGCTGGGCGGGGACCGCAACTACGACTACCGCTTCGTCTGGGTGCGGGACTTCAGCCTGACCCTGCGGGCGCTGTGGCTGGCGGCCTGCCCCGACGAGGCCAACCGGCAGTTCGCCTGGGTGGCGCGGGCGATGGGCCGCATCGGCAACCAGCCGGTGCCCATCATGTACGGCGTCGAGGGAGAGCGGGACCTCACCGAGCACCGGCTCGACCACCTCGCCGGGTACGCCGAGAGCCGGCCCGTCTTCGTCGGCAACGACGCGTGGCGGCAGCGGCAGACCGACGTGCTCGGGGAGATCATCGACGCGGCGTGGCTGATGCGCCACTACCTCGACCCGATGGACCCGGAGGTGCGCCAGCTCCTGCGTGGCCTGGCCGACCGGGCCGTCGCCGACTGGCACCTGCCCGACTCCGGGATGTGGGAGGCCCGGGACGCCGAGCGGCACTACGTGTCGTCGAAGGTGCAGTGCTGGGCCGCCCTGGACCGGGCGGTGCGCTTCGGGTCCCGCCTCGGCGACGCCGCCGACGTGGCCCGCTGGGCGGACGCCCGGGACGCCGTCCGCGCGGCGGTGCTGCGACGGGGCTGGAACGAGCGCGTCGGCGCGTACACCGGGGCTTTCGAATCGGCGGACCTGGACGCCTCGGTGCTGCTCATGCCGCTGGTGGGGTTCCTGCCCGCCGACGACCCCCGGATGCGCGCCACCATCGACGTCGTCGAGGCGCGGCTGTCCCACGACGGCCTCCTGCGCCGCTGGGACGGCGACCCGGCGGGCTTCGTCATCTGCTCGTTCTGGCTGGTGGGCTGCCTGGCCATGGCCGGGGAGGTGGACCGGGCCGAGCGCCTGTTCGAGTCCCTCGCCGGCCGGGTCAACGACCTGGGCCTGTTCGCCGAGCAGATCGACCAGGCCACCGGGGAGCAGCTCGGCAACTTCCCGCAGGCGTTCTCGCACATCGGGCTGATCAACGCCGCCGGGCAGCTGACGGAGGCGACGGCCGCCCGGAGACCCGCCGACGCCGACGCCGATGCCGACACCGACACCGACATCGACGCCAACGCCAACGCCGACGCCGACATCGACGCCAACGCCAACGCCGACGCCGACGAGCGGCGACGCGCAACGGGTGCGGACCGCCCGCGCCAGACCGTGCCGACGGGCACGGCACGACCGGAGGGAGCACGCTGATGACCGGACGGCTCGACGGGAGGACGGCCCTGATCACCGGCTCGGACTCGGGGATCGGGCAGGCCAGCGCCATCGAGTTCGCCCGCGAGGGCGCCGACGTGGTGGTGCACTACCTGCACGACCGGCAGGGGGCCGAGCACACCCGGGACCGGGTGGAGCGGGCCGGCCGGCGGGCGGTGGTGATGCGCTGCGACATCACCGACGAGCAGGACGTCGAGGCGATGTTCGACGCGGCCATCGCCGAGTTCGGCAGCCTCGACGTGCTGATCAACGACGCCGGGGTCGACGCCTCCGGCATCCCCGTGGCGGACCTGGACACCGAGACGTGGGACCGGGCGATCCGGACCAACGTCTACGGGGCGTTCTTCTGCTCCCGGCGGTTCGTCCAGCACCGCCGCGACCAGGGTGGCCACGGAAAGATCATCAACATCACGTCCATCCACCAGGAGGTGGCCCGCGCCGGCGGCTCGGACTACGACACCAGCAAGGGGGCGCTGCTGGAGTTCGCCAAGAGCCTCGCGCTGGAGGTCGCCCCGATGCACCTCAACGTCAACAACATCGGGCCCGGGATGGTGCTCACCCCGTTCAACCAGAAGGCCATCGACGACCCGGCCTACCTGGAGGAGCAGGTGCAGTCGATCCCGTGGAAGCGGGCCGCCGAGCCCGAGGAGATCGGCCGGCTGGCCGTCTTCCTGGCCAGCGACGACGCCGACTACGTGACCGGGTCGACGTACTTCATGGACGGCGGGCTGATGCAGAACCAGGGCCAGGGCGCCTGAGCGGCGTCGCCGCCCGCCCGACGGGTCCGGGCCCCGGCCCCCGCGTTTCTCGCGCGGCGGCCGGGGCCCGGTGGTGGTGAGAAGGGGACCCTGCTATACCGGAGGCGTTAACAGGGGGCCCTTCCTTGTTCCTCAGTTGCAGCGGGAGCCGTTGAGGGCGAAGCCGCTGGGGGCGGGCAGCGAGGACCCGGAGAAGGTGCCCTGGAACCCGACGCTCACCGTGCCGTTGGCCGGCAGGTTGCCGTTCCAGGCCACGTTGCGGACGAGCAGCGTGTCGCCGCTCTGGCTCCACTCGCCGTTCCAGCCGCTGGACAGCCGCACCCCGGCGCTGGCCGGGAAGCCGAAGCTGAGCGACCAGGCGTTGAGCGCGCTTCCGCCGTTGGTGATCCGCAGCTCGGCGGTGAACCCGCCGGTCCACGTGTTCGGGGTGAAGGTGACCGTGCACCCGCCGGCCGGTGGGTTCGTCGTCGGGGGCGCGGTGGTCGGGGGCGCGGTGGTCGGCGGGGCGGTCGTGGGCGGGGCGGTGGTCGGCGGGGTGGTCGTCGGCAGCGGGCCGGCGGCGATCGCCAGGTCGTAGGCCCGCTGCGGGACGAACTGGCCGGCGGCGGCGATGCAGCCGTCCGCCTCGCCGGGCAGCTTCACCCACAGGAACGCGGCGATCGCCGAGTCGCCGGTGGCGGTGGTGCTCGGCGTGCCGATCGCCCGCCCCGGCGGGTCGCACCACTCGGAGCCGAGCGGGCCGTTGCCGTTGCGGCTGGTGTCGATGACGGCCTTCAGCCGGGACACGCCGGTGGCGGCGATGACCTGCTTGGCGTACGACACGGACTCGGCCGTGGTGCGGTAGTTCGACACGTTCAGCGAGATGCCGTCGGCGCTGTTGGCGATGTCTGCCCCGTTGAGCCGGGACGCGATCTCGCCGGGGGCCAGCCACGCCGAGTTGCCCGCGTCGAAGTAGACCTTGGCCTGGGACGAGCCCGACTTGAGCTTCTTGCCGGCGTACGCCATCGACGCCCGCGTCTCGGCCTGCTGGCTGGAGTTCTGGCAGTTCGTCATGATCGGCAGGACGTCGGGCTCCAGCACGATCGTGGCGGGCCGCCCCGCCAGGCCGGCGGCGACCTGGTCGACCCACTGCCGGTAGGCCGAGTGGCTGGGCGCGCCGCCGGTGCTGGCCCCGCTGCAGTCGCGGTTGGGGATGTTGTAGACCACCATGATCGGGATCTTCCCGGCCGCGGCGGCCGCCCCGACGTACTGGTCCACCTCGGAGCGTACGGTCGAGGTGTTGGTGGTGGTGAACCAGCGGCCCTGCGGCACGCTGGCGATGCGGTCCCGGATCACGGCGGCGCGCGAGTCGCCGGGGTTGGCGGCGACCCAGCGGGCGGCGCTGGCCTGCGGGTCGACGTAGAACGCGGAGTCGGCGGCGGCGGCCGGGGTGGCCCCGAGCAGGCCGACGGCGACGGTGGCGGCGGTGAGTGCGGTCGCGCCGGCGGCCACGGCCGCGAGCGCCGGTCTGCTTCTCATGGGCGTCGTCCTCCACGGATCGATGAATATGCGTGGAAGCGCTCCCACGCTTTCTCGACAAGGTACGCGTCCATTGCCGGCATGTGAAGACCCTGTGACGTTGTTCGATCGGTTTCGGGGTCACGCCTTCGGGCGGGCGCGCAGGTGGGCCCGCTCGCCCTGGCTGCCGAACAGGCTGAGGAACTCCACCGGCCCGGCGTCGGCGGCCCCGAACCAGTGCGGCAGGCGGGTGTCGAACTCGGCCGCCTCGCCGGGGGAGAGCACCAGGTCCCGCTCGCCGAGCACCATCCGCAGCCGGCCGTTGAGCACGTACAGCCACTCGTAGCCCTCGTGGGTCTGCGGGTCCGGCTCCCGGCGGACGCTGCCCGCCGGGATCACCAGCTTGTACGCCTGGATGCCGCCCGCCCGGCGGGTCAGCGGCAGCATGATCATGCCGTGCCGGGTCACGGGGCGCAGGTGGATGCGCGGGTCCCCGGTCGGCGGGGCGTCCACCAGGTCGTCGAGGGTCACCCCGTGCGCCCGCGCCAGGGGGAGCAACTGCTCCAGGGCCGGCCGGCGGGCGCCGGACTCCAGCCGGGACAGGGTGCTCACCGAGATGCCGGTCGCCGCGGACAGCTCGGCCAGCGTCGTCCCGCGCTGCCGGCGCAGCGCCCGCAGCCGGGGCCCGACCCCGGCGAGCGCCCGATCCAGGTCGTCGGTCACCCCACGAGCTTGCCAGACCCGCCGAGGGGCCCCACCCCCTACGATCATCGGATGGGAGCGGACCGGACGCGGGTCGTGGTGGTCGGGGCGGGCATCGCCGGGGTGGCCTGCGCCGCCGAGCTGCACCGGGCGGGGATCCCCGTCCAGGTCCGCGAGCGCGGCCGCGTGCCGGGCGGCCGGATGGCCAGCAAGCGGTTCGACGGGCGGCCGGCGGACCTCGGCGCGGCGTACTTCACCGTGAGCGATCCCGGCTTCGCCGAGGTGGTACGCGGCTGGGCGGCCGCCGGGCTGGCCCGGGAATGGACCGGCACGTTCGTGGCCTACTCGGCCGACGGCCGGCGGGAGGTGCCCGGCCCGATGCGCTGGGCCGCCCCGCGCGGGCTGCGCTCCCTGGTCGAGCACCTGGCCGCCGACCTGCCCGTCGTCGTCGACCGGCTGGTGCTCGGCGTCGGGCCGGGGCCGACGGTCGACGGGGAGCCCTGCGCCGCCGTGGCGCTGGCCATGCCCGGCCCCCAGGCGGCGCTGCTGCTCGACCCGGCGCTGGGGGCGGCCACCGCCGCCGTGCAGGCGCAGCGGTGGTCGCCGACGCTCAGCGGGGTGCTGCGCTTCCCGGCCCGGTGCTGGCCGGACTTCCGGGGCGCGTTCGTCAACGACCACCCGCTGCTCAACCTCGTCTGCGACGACGGCGACCGGCGCGGCGACGGGGCCCCGGTGCTCGTCGCGCACACCACGCCCGGGTTCGCCGCCGGGCACCTCGCCCAGCCCACCGGGGCGGCGCGGGCCATCGAGGAGGCCGTCCGCGACCTGCTCGGCCTGCCCGACAGAGCCGAGCACGTGCACGTGCACCGCTGGACGTACGCGAAGCCCGTCGACCGGGCCGGCGACGGCACGTACCACCTAGACGCCGACGGCATCGGCCTGGCCGGCGACGCCTTCGGCGAGCCCCGGATCCAGAGCGCCTGGCGCTCCGGCCGAGACCTAGGCCGAGCCCTGGCAACCCGCCTAACGGCCTGACCCCGCAACCCCCCGCCCTCGGCGATCTTGCAGTTGCGGCCCCTGGAACGGGGCTTATGTCCGTTGTTCCCGGGCCGTAAGTGCAAGATCGCGGGAGGCGGGGGAGCCGGTGCGTTCGCCCTCGCGGTCGAGCAGCTGCATCACCGGGGTGGCGGCCACCCCGTGCACCACCACCGACACGATCACCACCAGGCCGACCGTCGCCCACAGCAGCTCCGCCTGCGGGAAGTCGGCCTTCGTCGTCGCGTACGCCAGGTAGTAGAACGAGCCGACGCCCCGGATGCCGAACAGGGCGATCACCCAGTGCTCCGCCGGCCGGCCCGGCGCGCCGCGCAACGACAGCCAGCCGACCAGCGGTCGGACCACGAAGACCAGCGCCAGCCCGACCAGCGCCGCCGGCCAGGTCAGCGGGGCGAGCAGCCCGCCGACCACCGCGCCGCCGAACAACAGCAGCAACAGGACGGTCAGCAGCCGCTCGACCTGCTCGGCGAAGTCGTGCAGCACCGAGTGGAACTCGTGGGTGCGCTCGGCCGCCCGGATCGCCCGGGCCGCCACGAACACGGCCAGGAAGCCGTAACCGCCCACGACCTCCACCAGCCCGTACGCCAGGAACGTCGCGGCCAGCGCCAGGAACCCCTCGGCGTGGCGGGCCAGCCGCAACTGACTCGGGGCCCGGAAGAACAGCTTGCCGAGCAGCCAGCCGACCGCCAGGCCCCCGCCGACGCCGACGGCCAGCTTGTAGAGCACGTCGACGGTGAACCAGTCGACGAACCACTCGCGCGGGGCGAGCCCGGCGGTGGCGATCGCGACGGCCGCGTACACGAAGGGGAAGGCCAGGCCGTCGTTGAGACCGGCCTCGCTGGTCAGCGCGAACCGCACCTCGTCCTCGGAGTCCTCCACGTCGGTCGGCTCGCCGACCTGCACGTCGGAGGCGAGCACCGGGTCGGTCGGGGCGAGCGCCGCGCCGAGCAGCAGCGCGGCGGCCGGCACCAGCCCCGCCCACCACCAGCCCAGCAGCGTCACCGCCGCGATGGACAGCGGCATCGCGATCGCCAACAGCCGCCAGGTGGACGACCACCTGGCCCAGCTCAGCGGGCGGTCGATCTTCAGCCCGGCGCCCATCAGCGCCACGATCACGCCGATCTCGGTGAGGTGGGTGGCGATCTCGGAGTGCTCCAGCGGGTCCGGGTCGGGCAGCCCGGTCGGCAGGATGAAGATCAGCATGCCGAGGCCGAGGAACGCGATCGGCATCGACAGGGGCCGGCGCTCCAGCACCCGGGGGAGGATCCCGGCGAGCAGGGCGCCCAGCCCCACCACCGCGAACGAGACGTCTACCGGCTCCACGGCACCACCCTTCCGCCCGCCCGCGAGATGCGGGCGAGTGGTGACGGACCTTGCCCCGTGCACGGCCGCCGTAAGCGTGCTCGCCGGAATCGATGCGTCGCGGCACGGCCGCCCTATCCGGCCGGGGCGGCGCGTCACCCGGCCGGGATGAGGATCTCGAACCAGACCGTCGAGCCCCGGACCGTCGGGTCGGTGCCCCAGGCGTCGCTGAGCTGCTCGATCAGGCCGAGCCCCCGGCCCCGGCTGCTCAACGTGTCGGTGTGGGCCCGCGTCACGGTGCCCCGGGTGCCCGAGTCGGCCACCGACACCAGCAGCCGCTCCGGGCTGAGGTCGATCTCGACGCGGGCGGCGGTGCCCGCGTGCAGCAGCGCGTTGGTGGTCAGCTCGCTGGTGCACAGCACCGCTGCGCCGACCACGGCCTCCGGCACCTGCCAGTCGGTGAGCTGGGCGGTCATCCAGTGCCGCACCCGGCTCGGCGCGGTCGGCTCCGCCGGCACCTCCATGCCCGCCGAGCGGCTGGGGATCAGCGCGTGCTCCACCGCCAGCACCGCCACGTCGTCCTCCGTGGCACCGGCGACGGCCGCCGTCGCCACCGCGCACAGCGCCCGGGGATCGCCGCTGGCCGCCTCCGCCACGGCGGCGGCCAGGCTGTCCAGCCCGGCGACGAGGCTCTGCCGCCGCCGCTCCACCACGCCGTCGCTGAACAGCAGCAGGGTGTCGCCGGGGGCGAAGCGGACGGTGGTGGTGCGCGGGGCGCAGCCCAGCCCGAGCGGTGCGCCGGGCGGCACGTCCAGGTATTCGGCCACGGGCTCCCCGCCGGGCGCGCCCCGGCGCACCAGCGGCGCGGGGTGCCCGGCGCTGGCCAGGGTGAGCCGCTCCCGCTGCGCGTCGACCACCCCGAACACCACGGTCACGAACAGCTCCTGGCTGCCGGTCTCGGCACCGAGGCTGCTCACCAGGCGGTCCAGCCCGGCGAGCACGGCGTCGGGTCGGGGATCGGTCAGGGCCAGCGCGCGCAGCGCCGCCCGGACCTGACCCATCCGGGCCGCCGCCTGCACGTCGTGGCCCGCCACGTCGCCGAGGACGACCCCCAGCTCGCCGCTGGGCAGCAGGAACGCGTCGTAGAAGTCGCCACCGGCGGCGTTGCCGTCGACACCGGCGTCGTAGCGGGCGGCGATCCGCAGCCGGGGCAGGGCCGGCAGGTGCTCCGGCAGCATGCTGCGTTGCAGCAGCTGGGCGGTGCCGTGCTGGGTCTCGAACCGGCGGGCGCGCTCGGCGGCCTGGCCGATCAGCTCGGCCGAGGCGGCCAGCAGGGCCCGTTCGGCGGCCGACCAGGCGCGCGCCGCGTGGTAGCCGACGGTCAGCCCGCCCCGCAGCGCCGACGTGCGCAGCGGCTGGGCGGCCAGCGCCCGCACCTTCTGGTCGTGCCGGTCCACCGCGATGTCCCGCAGCGGCTGCCCGTCGGAGACGAACTGGGCGACCCCGCTGCGCGCGGCGACGATCAACGGCCCGGTGGAGTCGGCGGGCGAGCGCCGCCACAGCGGGGGCAGCCGCTCGTCGGCCTCGTCCAGCAGCTCGCCGCGGACCCGCCGCACCGTGCGCCACCCCGCCCCGTCGTCGACGCCGAAGGTGACCCGGTCGGTGTCGAACGCGGTGAGCAGGTAGCGCAGGGCGACCCGGGCCACGTCGTCCAGGGTGAGCGTGCCGGCGAGCGCGGCGGCCACGTCGCTGAGGCTCTGCAACTGCTCGGTGGCCTGGCTGGTCTCGGCGGTCACGGTCAGCACCCCGACGACCCGCCCCGCGCTGTCGCGCACCGGGGAGTGGCCGCGCGTGAACACCGCCTGGCCCCGGGCGTCGGGCTGCTGCCGGTCGTACGGGAGCACCGCCTCCCGCTCCAGCGACGACTCGCCCTGCCGGTAGGCGCGTTCGAACGCATCGCCGACGCCCGGCTCGCCCCACACGTCGGCGAACACCTCGCCGGCCGGCCGGCCCGCCGCGCCGGGGTGGCGGTCGCCGATGAGCGTCGCGTACGCGTCGTTGTAGAACAGCAGGAGGTCGTCGCCGAGGGCCAGCGCCATCGGCACCGGCGAGGCGAGGATCAGCTCGGCCGCGCCGCGTACCGCCGGGTCCCAGTGCTGGGGCGGGCCGAGCGTCGTGGCGGCCCGCGACCGGCCGGGAACGACGCCCGCGGCGTCGGGGGCGGACGCCTCCGCGGCGGGCGTAGCTGGCGTGGGGACTCGCCCGACCGTGCCTGGCATGTCCGCAGCCTAGCCGGACCCGCCCGCCGACGGCCCGATCGTGGGGCCGACCGGCGTCGGGCGTCCGCGCGGGGCGGGTCGGCCGCTGCCCGTCAGCGCAGGTCAGGCCCGCTCTGGGGGGCGATGTCGGGAAATTCGGTACGTGTCGCGCGGCGTGCGGCGCACCGAGGCGGGTATGCGCGCGCCGAAGTCCATGCGACAGGAGGGACACCATGCAGAAAACCCTCGCGGTCGGGCAGGTAGACATCGGTACGGCCCTGACCGATATGTGGAGGTCGGTGCTGCTCTTCGTCCCGAGGGCGATCGCGTTCATCGTGATCCTCGTGGTGGGGTGGCTCATCGCCAAAGCGGTCCTCAAGATCGTGGACGCGGCACTGGAACGGGTGGGGTTCGACCGCGCGGTCGAACGGGGTGGGATCCGGCGCGCGCTGGAACGCACCAAGTACGACGCCAGCGACATCCTGGCGAAACTGGCGTACTACGCCGTGCTGCTGTTCACCCTGCAGTTCGCCTTCGGGGTGTGGGGGCCGAACGCGATCAGCGACCTGATCCGGGGAGTGGTCTCGTGGCTGCCCCGGGCGTTCATCGCGATCGTCATCGTGGTGGTGGCCGCCGCGATCGCCAACGCGGTGCGGGACCTGGTCACCGGCTTCCTGGGCGGGCTGTCCTACGGCCGGGTGCTGGCCGACCTGACGGCGATCTTCATCCTGGCGCTCGGTGTCATCGCCGCGCTCAACCAGGTGGGCATCGCCACCACGGTCACCACGCCGGTGCTGATCGCGGTGCTCGCCACGGTGGCCGGCATCCTGATCGTCGGCGTCGGCGGCGGCCTGGTGCGGCCGATGCAGAACCGCTGGGAGGGGTGGCTCGACCGGGCCGCCGAGGAGTCCCGGGCGCTGCGGGAGCACCGCCAGGCGCAGGCCACCGGCCGGGGCGACGTCGAGCGGCGGATGGCCGACCGGGGCGGCGAGCGCGCCCGGGCCATGCCGGAGGGGTCGATGACCGGCGCCCGCGGCGGGCAGGGGACGTACCGCTCCGGCAACATGCCGGGCGACGAGACCCAGCAGTTCGGCCGCCCGGGTAGCTGACCGGGGTGAGCACGAGACGGAGGGGGCCCGCGCGGGCCCCCTCCGCCGTGTGCCCCGGAGCGGTCGGGTCGTCGCCGGGGGCGGTCGGGTCGTTGCCGGGGGCGGCCGCGTCGCCGCGCGGCGCGGGGCGTCAGAGCGTCGGCAGCGGGGCCGGGTGGGTGTCCAGGGCACGGGCCAGGGCGCAGACCGCGAGCAGGCGGACGAGCAGCCAGTCGGGCTCGGCGAAGTCCGCCGAGCGGGTGGGCGGCTGCCAGCCGTGCTCGCGCGCCGCGTCGCGGACGCCCTCGGCGTAGCCGGCGAGCGCGGCGGGGGTCAGCGGCCGGCGGTCGCCGCCGAGGGCGTCCCGGACGGCGGCGGCGTGCTGGTCGACCTCGGCCAGCAGCCCGGGGCGGGTGGCGGCGGCGGCGAGCCCGGCGGTGCCGATCGAGACCGTCAGCACGGCGAGGGCGGAGCTGGCGGAGTCCACGACGGTGCGGCCCGGGGCCCGGTTCGACGGCAGACGCATGAGGACCGAGGCTAACCGGCCGGTAACCACGCGCGCCTCCACCGCTCGGCCGGTCCCCGGTCCTCCACCGGTCGGCCGGCACCCCGGCCGCCGGGATTGACCCGGCCGGTGCGGGGCAGAAGGGAGGGCGGGTCGACACCGGCGCGACCGGCACCGTGGAGGAACGCATGGGACAGCAGGACGGACCCGACGGGCGGCACCGCCGCCCCGCCGGGGTCAGCGACGGCACCGTCGAGGCGCTGGGCAAGCTCAGCGAGGCGCTGGAGACCGTCGAGCGGGCGCGCGGGCACCTCTACGCGCTGCACCAGCTCGTCGGCCACGCCGACCTGATGCTCGACGACGCCGTCGCGCAGTTCCGCGCGGCCGGGCACGACGCGATCGCCGACCGGATCGCCACCGACCTGCTCGGCCGCAACGTGATCGCCGGCCGGTGGACCTTCCAGATCGTCGAGGACTTCGACGACGGGTACTACGCGCTGTTCCGGGACCTCGACCGGCAGGCCCGCGACGAGCTGGTCGGCGGCCGGCGGCACCTGTACGAGGCGGAGCTGAAGGAGCGGCGGCGCACCCGGGGCCGCCCCGGGCACGAGGCGCGCCCGGCGGGCGGCTGACGCCAAGCCGGGCTGGCGGCGAGCCGGGCTGGCGGCGCTCGCGTGGCGGCGGACCAGCGCGAGGTCCGGCCCGACCCGGTGGGGGCGCGGGAGCACGGGCCGTCCGCCTGCGGCGGGCGCGCATGTCCGCCCGCCGGGCCGTCACCCTGCGTTGTGCCCACGGGGAAGGGCGGCGCGGTCGCGGTGGAACCCCTTTGCTCTGCACCCGGATACGCAACGGCTCACTCAGCGCAACCGCACGCGGCGGACTTCGCCGGCGGGACTTCGGACATCCCCAGCTCGGGCCGAGTGTTGCGTGGGTGGGTGCAGAGCAAAGAGCGGGGTGCTGGTGGGCGAGCCGGGTTGGAGGTGACCCAGCGTGAGACGTGACCGGCCCGCGCGTCGATGCCGTCGTCGTGACCTTCGGTGACCGAACCGGTGGTGCGGTCGAGGGGTCGGCGGCGCCGCTGCGCTAGTCGGAGGAGGGCGCGTTCGCCGGGCGACGGCGGGAGGCGTCGTCGGCGATGATCACCGTGGCGACCATCAGGGCGACGCAGAGGCTGAACAGCCACGAGTCGTCGGTGGCGAACCTGGCGGCGACCGGCGCCTGGGCGGCGGCGAGGAGGAAGCCGAGCCAGGCGAGACGACGCTGACGGACGGTGAGGAAGCCGGAGCCCTGTCGCATTCGGAAAGTCTTGCGCGACGCGCCGGGATCGCCGTCACCCGATCGGACGATTCTGGATGACCTGTCCGGGTTTCCGGCCGTAGGTGCCGCACTTTTTGCCGTTTCGGGGGAGGCGTGGAAAGCCGCTGGTTGCTTTCGTCCGGGTGCGGCAGGATGGTCGATCGTGTCCCGCCCCGCGTCGCCCCGTCCCGCCCTGCTCCTGCTCGCCTACCTCGCGTTCGTCAGCCTCGGCCTGCCCGACGGGCTGCTCGGCGTCGGCTGGCCGTCCATGCGGGCGGACTTCGAGGTGCCCACCGAGGCCGTCGGCCTGATGTTGACCGCCGGGACCACCGGATACCTCACCGCCAGCGTGCTGGCCGGGTTCTCCCTGGCCCGGCTCGGCGTCGGCCGGCTCCTCGCCGGCAGCACCCTGCTGGCCAGCCTCGCGCTCACCGGGTACGCGTCCAGCCCGGGGCTCGCCGTCACGACCGGCTGCGCGCTGCTGCTCGGGCTCGGCTCGGGGGCGATCGACTCCGGGCTCAACGCGTACGCGGCCAACGCGTTCGGCCCCCGCCACATGAACTGGATGCACGCCTTCTTCGGCCTCGGCGTCGCCATCGGCCCGCTGATCATGACCGCCGTGCTCAGCGCCGGCATCTCCTGGCGCTGGGGGTACGGCATCGTCGCCGCCGCCCAGCTCGCCCTCGGCACCGCCTTCGCCCTCACCGTGCGGGCCTGGGCCGACCGCGCCGCGCCGCCCCCGCCCGCCGCCGGCCCGGCCCCGCTGCCCACCACCGACCCCGTCCGGGTCCGCGACACGCTGCGCCTGCCGGCCGTCTGGCTGGGCTCCCTCGCCTTCGCCGTGTACGTCGCCATCGAGATCGCCGCCGGCCTGTGGGCGTTCCTGCTGCTCACCGAGGGGCGTGGGCTGGCCGCCGGGGTGGCCGGCGTGTGCGTCTCCGGGTACTGGGGGAGCCTGTTCCTGGGGCGGGTGGTGCAGGGCTTCGTCGCCGAGCGCCTCGGCACCGGGCGGGTGCTGCGCGCCAGCCTGCTCGGCATGGTCGCCGGCGCGGTGCTGATCGCCCTGCCCGCGCCGGCCTGGGTGGCGGTCGCCGGCCTGCTGGTGCTGGGCTTCGCCGCCGCGCCCGTGTTCCCGCTGCTCACCCTCGGCACCGCCGAGCGGGTGGGCGCCGCACACGCCGACCGGACCATCGGCGTGCAGATCGCGGCGGCCGGGCTGGGCGGGGCGCTGGTGCCCAGCGGCATCGGCGCGCTGGTCGCGTACACCTCGGTGGAGGCCCTCGGGCCGGCGCTCGTGGTCCTCGCCGCGGCCCTGACCACCCTGCACGCCGTCGCGTCCCGCCGGCCCTGACCGACCCGACCGGCCGCCACCCGGGCCGCCGGCCCCGGTCACATGCTGTCGGGGCCGGTCCGTCCCGTGGTCGACGGCCGGTACGCCCGCTCCGCGTCGGTGCGCTCGCGCTCCCGGCCGGCTGGCGATGCGCCCCGGTCCACCGCCTCCGGGCCGTGCCCGAACGCGGCCTCCTCCCCGGCGTCGTTGCCGGTCACGTCGTCGGCCTGCCCGTCGAGGGTCGACCGGGCCAGCGCCCGGTCCAGCTCCTCCAACGGGAGCCGCTGCTCGTCGCGCCACACGTGGCTGTCGTTGTCGGTCATGCCTTCGCCGTACCCGGGCCCGGTGGGCGCAAACGGCCCCGGTCACGACGATGGCCGCCGGCATCCGGCGGCCATCGTCAGCTCGTGCGGGGGACGGTCAGGGCTGGGGCCGGTCGACGCTGCCGCGCCAGGCGCCGGTCTCCTGACCGCGCCGCTCGATGAACTGCTTGAACCGCTCCAGGTCGCCCTTGGCCCGGCGGTCGACGACGCCCAGCTTGTCGCCGGCCTGCTCCACCACGCCGTGCGGCTCGAACTCCAACTGGAGGGTCACCCGCGTGTTCGCCTCGTCGAGGCGGTGGAAGGTCACCACCCCGGCCTGCTGGGTGCCGCCGGTGGAACGCCAGGCCACCCGCTCGTCGGGCAGCTGCTCGGTGATCTCGGCGTCGAACTCGCGCTTGACCCCGGCGATCTCCACCGTCCAGTGGGTCTTCGTGTCGTTGAGCTGCCGGACCTCCTGCACCCCCTCCATGAAGTGCGGGAACTCCTCGAACTGCGTCCACTGGTCGTACGCGGTCCGGATCGGGACGGACACGTCCACGTGCTCGGTGACGCCACTCATCAGCAATCCTCCTCAGTGCGCGGGTGCGGGGCGGGCCGGGGGACGGTCCCCCTCACCAACGCGTCGTCTCGTTCCTGTGCCCGAGGGCGGCCCACACCTCGGAGACGGTCTGGTAGCGGGTGCCCGGCGGCAGCCCCTCCAGGGCGGCGACCAGGTCGGCCGGCGCGTCGTTGTCGCGCGCGTTGGCGACGAGCGCCTCCCGGTCGCCCGGCAGGGCGGTCATCGTGATGAACCGCCCGAGCCGGCTGCGCCGCTCCACGTCGGCGGGGCTCATCCCCTGCGGCGCGCCGGTGCGCAGCTCGCCCGCCGGGGCCGTGGTGGCCTCCGGTTGGTCCTCGCCGGCCGGCTCGGGCTGGCGGAACTCGTCGACCCGCGAGCCGCCGACGCCGGGGCCCTGGACCAGGCCGCTGACCTCCTGGCTCATCTGCTCGTCGACCCTCGGGCTGTGCTTGCTGCTGCCACGTTCCATGCCTTCTGCGCTACCCGGGGCGGACGCCGGTAAACCGACACGGCCGCCCCGCCGGCCGTCACGGAGCGGCGGGGCTGCGCGGCGGCAGCACCGGTTCCTCCGGGTCCGGCTCACCGGCCTGCAACGCCCGGCCCCGTTGCAGCTCGGCGTTGATCTGCACGCCCAGCATCAGCGCCGAGTTGGACAGGTAGAGCCAGACCAGGAACGCGATCACCGCGCCGAGGCTGCCGTACGTCACGTCGTACGAGCCGAAGTTCGCCACGTACAGGCCGAAGCCGAAGGAGGCCAGCGCCCAGGAGACCAGGGCGACCGCGCCGCCCGGGGTGAGCCAGCGGAACCGGGGCTGGCGCACGTTCGGGGCGATCCAGAACAGCAGCGACAGCAGCACCATCATCACCATGGCCAGCACCGGCCACTTGACCACGCCCCACACCGTGCGGGCCAGCCCGCCCGCGCCCACCAGGTCGCCCACCGCGTCGGTGACCGGGCCGCTGACGATCAGCCCCGTCGCCACCACGGCCAGCAGCACCAGCGTCACGGCGGCCAGCCCGATCTGCAACGGGCGCAGCTTCCACACCGGCCGCCCCTCCTGCACCCCGTAGATGGCGTTGGACGCCCGGGTGAACGCGCCGATGAACCCCGACGCGGACCACAGCGCGCCCAGCAGGCCGAAGCTGAGCAGGGTCTTCGCGCCGCTGCTCTGGTCGACCACGCCCCGCACCACGCTGACGAAGCCCTCGTTGCCGACGACCGACCCGGCCCCGACGTCCCGGGCCAGGTCGATCACCGTGTCGACCGTCCGCTCCCCGTCGGAGACCAGCCCGACCAGGGCGACCACCACGATCGTCGACGGGAACAGCGCGAGCACCCCGTAGTAGGTGAGCGCGGCGGCCCAGTCCGCGCAGTTGTCCTTGACGAAGTTCCGGCCGCTGCGCACCAGCACCCCCCGCCAGGTGGACCAGCTGAGCTGGCGTACCCGGCGGGGCCGCCGCGCCCGCCCCTCGTCGAGGACCGCCGTGTCCGGTTCCGTCGTCGCTGCCATGACCGCCCCCTGCGCCCCGGGCGGCCGGGTGACCGGCACCCGGCGTTCGCCTGGCCCCGCCCGTACCCAGCGCCGGAAATCGACAAACCCGACACGGGGCGGGACGGCCGGCGGTTTGCCCGCCCGCGCCGGGGGAACGGTCATCGGGAAGCAGTCGACGCGGAGGAGGACGACATGCCCGGGCGCGAGGTACTGCCCAGCACGCTGCGGCGCTCCCCGGAGAAGGCGCAGCGCACCTGGGAGAAGACGCACGACTCGGCGGTGGAGACGTACGGCGAGGGGGAGCGGGCGCACCGCACCGCGTTCGCCGCCGTCAAGCACGAGTTCGAGAAGGTCGGCGACCACTGGGAGCCGAAGGGCCGCAAGGGGCCCAGCGACCGGCAGGCGGCCGGCGGCGGGCCGGCGCGGCGCGCGCCCACGGCGGGCGGCGTCGACGCCAACGCCACGAAGGACCACCTGCTGGCGGTGGCCCGCAAGCTGGACGTGCCCGGCCGGTCCCGGATGACGAAGCCGGAGCTGGTCAAGGCCATCGAGAAGGCCAACGACAACGCCACCCGCAAGGCGCGCGGGGGCCGCTGACCGGCCACCACGGCTGAGCACCCATCACGGCGCAGGGGCCCGGGGCCGTCAGGTCCCGGGCCCTCCGCCGTACGTCACCAGTGGCCGCCGCCCGGTGCCTCGATGTGCACGGCCTTCGTGGCGGTGAACTCGTCCAGCAGCTCCGGGCCGTAGCCGAAGCCCTGACCGCTGCCCCGGCGCGGCTGCGCCGCCCCGCCCGGCGCGCCGCCGAACACGGCGTTGACCTTCACGGTGCCGACCGGCAGCTCCCGCCAGGCCCGCTGGGCGTGACTCATCGAGCCGGTGAGCACCGTCGCCGCCAGCCCGTACGGCGAGTCGGCCGCGCACCGCAGCGCCTCGCTGAACGAGTCGACCACCACCACCGGGGCGACCGGCCCGAACGTCTCCTCGCGCACCAGCGTCATCTCGTGCCGGCAGTCGACGACCACCGTCGCCGGGTAGAACGCCCCCGGCCCGTCCGGCAGCGCCCCGCCGGCGCGCAGCCGCGCCCCGCCGGCCACCGCCGCCGTCACCTGCCCGTGCACGTGGTCGCGGTGCCGCCGGTCGACCAGCGGCCCCAGCTCCGTGGCCGGGTCCCGCCCCGGCCCGACCCGCAGCGCCCCGGCCCGCCGCACCAGCGCGTCGACGAAGTCCTCCGCCACGTCCCGGTGCACGTAGATCCGCTCCACCGCCACGCAGATCTGCCCGGCGTTGGCGAACGCGCCCAGCGCCGCCTGCTCCGCCGCCCAGACCGGGTCGACCCCGGCGTCGACGACGAGGGGGTCGCTGCCGCCGTTCTCCAGCAGCGCCTTCGCCCCGGTGCGGGCCGCCGCCGCGGCGATCCGGCGGCCGGTGGCCGTCGCGCCCACGTGCGCCACCACGTCCACGTCGCCGCCGGCCAGCGCCGCGCCGACCTCCCCGCCGCCGGTGAGCAGCGACAACACCCCCGGCGGCAGGACCTCGTCCAGCGCGCGTGCCAGCAGCCACCCCGTCGCCGGGGTGCGCTCGCTCGGCTTGTACAGCACCGCGTTGCCGGTCACCAGGGCCGCGCCGAGCAGCCCGCAGGAGACCGCCACCGGGTCGTTCCAGGGGGTGATCGCGGCGACCACGCCGCGCGGCTGCGGCGTCATGAAGTCGATCGACCCCGCGCCGCCGAGCAGCGTGCGCCCGCCCCGCACCGGGGCCAGCTCGGCGTACTGTCGCAGGGTGCCGACGCCCGCCTCGACGCCGCCCCGGGCGTCCGCGAGGGGCTTGCCCATCTCCGCCGTCACCGCCGCCGCCAGCTCCTGCGCCGCGGCCTGCACCGCGTCGGCGGCCCGGTGCAGCGCGGCGGCCCGCTCCGCCGGGTCCGTCGCCGCCCACCCGGGCGCGACGCCCCGCGCGGCCTCCACCGCCTTGCCGACCTCGTCCGCCGTCGCCACCGGCACCGTGCTGACCGGGCAGCCGTCGGCCGGATCGTGGACGACCAGCTCGCCCCCCGCGCCGCCGGCCCCCCACACCCCACCGATGAGCTGCGCAACCGTGTACATGCGGCGGTGCATCCCCCGCCCCCGCCCCGGCAAACGCGTTTCGCCCCGGGCGGCCCCGGGTAGGCGGGTCGGATGACCTCGACCGGCCTCCCCACCGCCGCGTCCGGCGGGCCGACCGGCCCGGAGCGCGCCGACGCGATCGTCGTCGGCGCGGGCCACAACGGCCTGGTGGCGGCCAACCTGCTGGCCGACGCCGGCTGGGACGTGCTGGTGCTGGAGGCGACCGGCGCGCCCGGCGGGGCGGTGCGCTCCGCCGAGGTGACCGCCCCCGGCTACCTCAGCGACCTCTACAGCTCCTTCTACCCCCTCGGGTACGCCTCGCCGGTGCTCGCCGGCCTCGACCTCGACCGGCACGGGCTGCGCTGGACCCACGCCCCCGACGTGCTGGCCCACCTGCTGCCCGACGGGCGCGCCGCCGTGCTCAACCGGGACCTCGACGCCACCGCCGCGTCGCTGGCCGCGTTCGCGCCCGCCGACGGCGAGCGCTGGCGGCACGCGTACGCCGACTGGCTCGACGTGGCCGGGCCGATGCTGGCCACCATCACCACCCCCTTCCCGCCGGTGCGCGGCGGCGTCGGCCTGCTGCGCCGGCTCAAGGTCGGCGGGGCGCTGCGGCTGGCCCGCCGGCTCGTCGTGCCCGTGCGCAAGCTCGGGTCCGAGTTGTTCGACGGGGAGGGCGGCACGCTGCTGCTGGCCGGCTGCGCCCTGCACACCGACCTCTCGCCGGAGGAGGCCGGCTCCGGCGTCTACGGCTGGCTGCTGGCCATGCTCGGCCAGCAGGTCGGCTGGCCGGTGCCGGTCGGCGGGGCGCAGCGGATCACCGACGCGCTGGTGGACCGGCTCACCCGGCGGGGCGGCCGGATCGTCCACGACGCGCGCGTCGACCGGGTGCTCACCGCCCGGGGCCGGGCGATGGGGGTACGCACCGTCGACGGCCGGGCCTGGCGGGCCCGGCGGGCCGTCCTCGCCGACGTCCCCGCGCCCGCCCTCTTCCTCGACCTGGTCGGCGCGGCGGCGCTGCCGCCCCGGCTGGTGGAGGACCTGGCGCACTTCCGCTGGGACGGCTCCACCCTGAAGGTCGACTGGGCGCTGTCCGGGCCGGTGCCGTGGACCAACCCGGCGGTGGCCGGCGCCGGCACCGTGCACCTCGGCGCGGACCTCGACGGGCTCACGACCTACTCCGCCGAGCTGGCCCGGGGCCAGGTGCCCCGCGACCCGTTCCTGCTGGTGGGGCAGATGAGCGTCGCCGACCCGAGCCACTCCCCGCCGGGCACCGAGTCGCTGTGGGCGTACACCCACCTGCCGTTCCGGCGCGACTGGCGGGCCGAGGACGTCGCCGCGCACGTCGCGCGGATGGAGGACGTGCTGGAGGCCGCCGCCCCGGGGTTCCGCGCGCGGATCCTCGGCCGGCACGTCGCCGGCCCGGCCGACCTGGAACGGGGGGACCCGAGCCTGGTCGGCGGGGCGCTGGGCGGCGGCACCGCGGCGGCGTACCAGCAGCTCTTCCTGCGGCCGATCCCCGGCCTGGGCCGCGCGGACACCCCGGTGGACCGGTTGTACCTGGCCAGCGCCTCCGCGCACCCGGGCGGCGGGGTGCACGGCGCGCCCGGCGCGAACGCCGCGCGGGCCGCGCTGGCCCGCGACCGGGCGCTCACCGGCGGCCTGTACGCGGGCGTGATCGGCGCGGCGCACCGGGCGGTCTACCGCTGAGCGCCGCCCGGTGGCCCGTCAGCCCTCGATGTTGCGGTGCCGGCTGCGCAGCTTGAACGGCATCAGCGCGCTCTCGATCTTGGTGGCGGTGGTCATCTTCGAGGCGCCGTCGCGGCGCTCCTCGAACCGGATCGGCACCTCCAGGATGGTGTGCCCCAGCTTCGTGGCCAGGTAGTGCATCTCCACCTGGAAGCTGTAGCCGTTGGACTGCACCCGGTCCAGCCCGATGTCGCGCAGCGCGTCGGCCCGCCAGATCTTGAAGCCCGCCGTGAGGTCGCGGATGCGCACCCGCAGCAGCGTGTGCACGTAGAGGTTGGCCCAGCCGCTGAGCGCGCGGCGGTAGAGCGGCCACGCCTCGTCGAGCTGCCCGCCCGGCACGTAGCGGGAACCGATGACCACACCCGCCTGCGTGGACAGCAGCGCGCCGAGCATGCCGGGCAGCGCCTCCGGCGGGTGCGACAGGTCCGCGTCCATCTGCGCCACGTACTCCGCGCCGCCGTCGAGGGCCCGGCCGATGCCGTCGACGTACGCCCGGCCGAGGCCCTCCTTGCCGGCGCGGTGCACGACCTCCACCCGGTCGGGGTGCTCGATGGCCAGCTTGTCGGCCACCTCGCCCGTCCCGTCCGGGGAGTTGTCGTCGGCGACCAGCACCTTCAGGCCCGGCAGCGGCAGCGCGAGGAGCCGTTCGACCAGGACCGGGAGGTTCCCCGCCTCGTTGTAGGTGGGAACCACGACGGTCAGGCGTGCGTCCCGCCAGGGGGCGGGCAACTGCACGGGTTCGATCATGACGGACATCCTCGGTTTGCCGACAGGTTTACCTGAGAGGGTAGCCAGTTGCCCGTTCCATGTCGTAATGGCTCCCCGTCCGCCGCGCGCGACACGCCGTGCGCAGGGCGGGGAGCCCGGCGACGCGCCGGAACCGGCCCCGGCGCGTCAGCGGTTCGACCTCTGCCGGGTCGCGATGTCCGACAACCGGCGCAGCGTCTCCTTGTTGCGCTGGTGCAGCACCAGGTCGTTGAGCCTGGTGCGGACCCAGCGCAGCGGGCCGGCGGCGAAGTCCTCGCCGATGCGCACCCGCGTCGCGCCGTCGCCGACGGGCTCCAGGGTGAATACCACGGTCGCCTCGCCCGCCGGCCACAGCCCGGCCTTCAGCACCAGCCGGTGCGGCGGCTCGCAGGCCAGCACGGTCGAGGCGTCCTGGAGGGAGAACGGCCACGGTCCCGCCTTGTGGTGCAGCCGCGCGCCGACGCGGGGCCAGGCGTCGTCCACGTCGCGCACGTGCACCGTGCCCACCACCCAGTCGCTGTACGTCCAGCCGTCGGCGAGCACGTCGAACACCTGCTGCGGGGGTGCCTGGATCACTTTCTCCACAATCGCCACCGCGCCCCCGTACCCCGCTCCCGGCGGCCCCTAACGAGCCCGGCGGGTTAGCTTCTCGGTGGCGGCGGGTATCGCGGCACCGGAGGACGGTGGCCCGACGGCGGCACCGCCGCACCGACGGCGGCGGGCACCGCGCCGCCGACGACGTTTACTCCCCGGGGCGCAGGGAACCCGCCGCCCGTGCGACGGGACCAGAGTGAGCCGGATCAGCGCAGGTCAGCCCGGGTCGACCCGGGTCCTGGCCGGGGCGGGTCCGGCGGTGTCCTGTTCGACGCGGTGCTGCTGGACCGCGACGGCACGCTGGTGGAGGACGTGCCGTACAACGGCGACCCCGACAAGGTGCGCCCGCTGCCGGGCGCGCGGGAGGCCCTGGACCGGCTGCGCGCCGCCGGCCTGCGGCTGGCCGTGGTGACCAACCAGTCCGGACTGGCCCGGGGTTGCTTCACGGCGGGACAGCTCGACCGGGTGCACGCACGCGTCGAGGAGTTGCTGGGGCCGTTCGACTCCTGGCACGTCTGCCCGCACGACGACGCCGCCGGGTGCGACTGCCGCAAGCCCGCCCCGGGCCTCGTGCACGCCGCGGCGGCCCGGCTGGGCACGACGCCGCAGCGCTGCGTGCTGGTGGGGGACATCGGGCGGGACATGGCCGCCGCGCTCGCCGCCGGGGCGCACGGGGTGCTGGTGCCGACGCCCGTGACCCGGCCCGAGGAGGTGGCCGCCGCCCCCTGCGTACGCCCCACCCTGCCGGCGGCGGTCGACGAGATCCTGCGCCGGCAGGCCGCCGTCGCCCCCGGCGCGCCCCGCGCGGCCGGCACGGTGCTGGTGGTGCGCAGCGACTCGGCCGGCGACGTGCTGGTCACCGGGCCCGGCATCCGCGCGGTGGCCGCCCACGCGCGGCGGGTGGTGCTGCTGTGCGGGCCGCGCGGCCGGGCGGCGGCGGAACTGCTGCCCGGGATCGACGAGATCGTCGAGTGGCCCCTGGAGTGGATCGACCCGGACCCGGGCCCGGTGGACCCGGACCGGACCCGCCGGCTGGTGCGCCGCCTCGCGGCCGTGGGCGCGGACGAGGCGGTGATCTTCACCAGCTTCCACCAGTCGCCGCTGCCGCTGGCGCTGCTGCTGCGCCTGGCCGGCGTGCCCCGGATCGCCGCGATCAGCGACGACTACCCCGGCAGCCTGCTCGACGTGCGCCACCGGGTGCCGGCGGGGGTGCCCGAGCCGGAGCGGGCCCTGTCGCTGGCCGCCGCCGCCGGCCACGCCCTGCCCGGCGACGACCAGCCCCGGCTGCGCCTGCGTCGCGACGCGGTGCCCGCCCCGCCGCCGCGACTCGACCGGCCCGGCTACGTGGTGCTGCACCCCGGCTCGACGGCCAGCGCCCGCGCCTGCCCGCCCGAACTGGCCGCCCGGATCGTCCGGGCGCTCGCCGGGGCGGGCCACCGGGTCGTGGTCACCGGCGGACCCGGCGAACGCGAGCTCACCGCCCGGGTGGCCGCCGCCGGCGGCGTCGACCTCGGCGGGCGCACCGGCCTCGCCGAGCTCGCCGGGATCATCGCCGGCGCGGCCGCCCTCGTCGTCGGCAACACCGGCCCCGCCCACCTGGCCGCCGCGCTCGACGTGCCCGTGGTCAGCCTGTTCGCCCCGACCGTCCCGTACGGGCAGTGGGGGCCCTACCGGGTGCCCACCGTGCGCCTCGGCGACGCCGGGGCCGCCTGCCGCGACACCCGCGCCGCCAGCTGCCCCGTCCCCGGGCACCCCTGCCTGGCCGGGATCGACCCCGGCGCGGTCCTCGACGCGTTGCGCCTGCTCGGCGTCCGCGCCGACGCGCCCGCCGGCCCGGCCGGCGCGCCGCGCCCCGACGGCGGCCCGGCCGGCGCGCCCGGCCCCGACGGCGACCCGGGCGGCGCGCGCCGTGCGACGGCCGGCGCGCCGGACCGGATGGCCGTGCCGGCCGGCGGCGGGGGCGGCCGATGAACGTCCTGGTGTGGCACGTGCACGGCTCCTGGACCACGTCCTTCGTGCACGGCAGGCACCGCTACCTGGTGCCCGTCACCCCCGACCGGGGCCCCTACGGCCTCGGCCGGGCCCGCACCTACCCGTGGCCCGCCAGCGCCGTCGAGGTCAGCCCCCGCGAGCTGCGCCGGACCGACGTCGACCTGGTCGTCCTCCAGCGCCCCGAGGAGTTCGACCTGGCCTGCGACTGGCTGGGCCGGCGGGTCGGCCGGGACGTGCCGGCGATCTACGTCGAGCACAACACCCCCAAGGGCGACGTGCCCAACACCCGGCACCCGATGGCCGACCGCGACGACCTGCTGCTCACCCACGTCACCGGGTTCAACGAACTGTTCTGGGACAACGGGGCCACCCGCACCGCCGTCGTCGAGCACGGCGTCGTCGCCCCGGCCGTCGAGTGGACCGGCGAGCTCGACCGGCTCGCCGTCGTCATCAACGAGCCGGTACGCCGCTGGCGGGTCACCGGCACCGACCTGCTGCCCCGCTTCGCCGAGCTGGCCCCCCTCGACGTCTTCGGCATGGGGGTGACCGGGCTGGCCGACCGGCTCGGGCTGCCCGTCGACCGCGTCACCAGCCACGACGACGTGCCGCAGGAGCGGATGCACGCCGAGCTGGGCCGGCGGCGGGCGTACCTGCACCTGTGCCGGTGGACCTCCCTCGGGCTCAGCCTGGTCGAGGCCATGACCATCGGCATGCCCGTCGTCGCGCTCGCCGCGACCGAGGCGGTGGTGGCCGTCCCGCCCGAGGCCGGCGCGCTCTCCACCCGCGTCGACGACCTGCTGGGGGCCGCCCGCCGGTTCCTCGACGACCCCGCCGCCGCCGCTCGGGCGGGCGCGGCGGCGCGCAGGGCCGCCCGGGACCGCTACGGGCTGGAGCGTTTCCTCGCCGACTGGGACCGGCTGCTGGAGGAGGAAGTATGCGCATCGCGATGATCTCGGAGCACGCCAGCCCGCTCGCCGTCCTCGGCGGCGAGGACGCCGGCGGCCAGAACACGCATGTCGCGGAGCTCTCCGCCGCGCTCGCCGCCGCCGGTCACGACGTGCGGGTCTACACCCGCCGCGACGCGGTGGACCTGCCGGTGGCAGTCCGTGCCCCCGACGGCTACGAGGTGGTGCACGTGCCGGCCGGCCCGGCCGAGCCGATGGCCAAGGACGCGCTGCTGCCGCACATGCCGGCGTTCGGCCGCTGGCTGGCCCAGCGGTGGCGGGGCGGGGACTGGACACCCGAGGTGATCCACGCCCACTTCTGGATGAGCGGGCTGGCCGGGCTGGCCGCCGGCCGGCGCACCGGCGTGCCGGTGGTGCAGACGTACCATGCCCTCGGCACCGTGAAGCGGCGGCACCAGGGCGCCCAGGACACCAGCCCGCCCGGCCGGATCCGCGACGAGCGGGACCTGGGCCGGGCCGTCGACCGGGTCGTGGCCCAGTGCCAGGACGAGGTGACCGAGCTGGTCCGCCTCGGCGTCCCCCGGGACCGGATCAGCGTGGTCCCGTCCGGGGTCAACCTGGCCACGTTCGCCCCGCTCGGCCCGGCGGTCGGGCGGGACCCGGGCCGGGCCCGCGTGCTCACCGTCGGCCGCCTGGTGGAACGCAAGGGCTTCCAGGACGTGATCCGCGCGATGCCCCTGGTGCCCGACGCCGAGTGCGTGGTGGTGGGCGGCCCGCCCGAGGGGCTGCTGGAGACCGACCCGCACGCCCGGCGGCTGCGGGCCCTCGCCCGCGAGTGCGGCGTCGCCGACCGGGTGCGCCTGGTCGGGGCGGTGCCCCGGGAGGAGATGGGCCGCTGGTACCGCTCCGCCGACGTGCTGGTCGCCGCCCCCTGGTACGAGCCGTTCGGGCTGACCCCGCTGGAGGCCATGGCCTGCGGCGTGCCCGTGGTCGGCACGGCCGTCGGCGGGCTGACCGACACCGTCCTCGACGGGGTCACCGGGGACCTGGTGCCCGCCCGGGACCCGCGCGCGCTGGGCGCCGCGATCCGGGGCCTGCTCGACGACCGGATCCGCCGGTTCGCGTACGCCGGCGCGGCCCGCGACCGGGCCCGGCGCAGCTACTCCTGGGCGGCCACCGCGCAGCGGCTGGCGGAGGTGTACGGCGAGGTCGCCGCCGTGCGCCGGCCCACCCGGGTGGTCGCCTGATGGCCGCCGCCCGCCCGGCCCGCCCGGCCCGCACCGCCGGTTCCACCGCCGGTCAGGCGCGCCCCGCCACCGGCTCCGCCGGGCCCGCCGGACCCGGCGCGTCGGTGCTCGACGCGCACCTGGCCGCCCTCGCCGCCGCGCTGCTGCCCTACCGGCGCGCGGAGGAGCTGCTGGCCCGCTGGGGCGGGGAGCTGGCGCACCGGCTGGCCGCCGGCGGCCGGCTGCTGGTCGCGGGCAACGGTGGCAGCGCCGCCGAGGCCCAGCACCTCACCGCCGAACTCGTCGGCAAGCTCCGCGACGACCGCGAGCCGCTGTCGGCGCTCGCCCTGCACGCCGAGACCAGCGCGCTCACCGCCATCGGCAACGACTACGGCTACGACGAGGTCTTCGCCCGGCAGGTCCGCGCGCACGGCCGGCCCGACGACATCCTGCTGCTCATGTCGACAAGCGGGGCCAGCGCCAACCTCGTCGCCGCCGCCCACGCCGGCCGCGCCGCCGGGCTGCGCTGCTGGGCGTTCACCGGGCCCACCCCCAACCCCCTCGCCGACGCCTGCCACGACACCCTCGCCATCGCCTCCCCCGACAGCCAGGTCGTCCAGGAGCTGCACCTGGTCTCCACCCACGTGCTCTGCGAGTACGTCGACCGCGTGCTCCCCGCCGCGCTCGCGGCGGCGGGCCGCGCCGTGGCGGCCGACGCGCCGGACCCTGCGGTGCGCGCCGGGGTCGAGGTGGTGCTCGACGACGGTACGGGCCGGCAGACCGAGGCGGGATGAGGAGGCGAGCTGATGACGGGACCCGTGGTGGTGGTCGGTGACATCCTGCTCGACCGGGACGTCGAGGGGGTGGTGAACCGGCTCTGTCCGGACTCGCCGGTGCCCGTCCTCGACGAGTCCACGGCCGTCGACCGGCCCGGCGGTGCCGGCCTCGCGGCGGTCTTCGCGGCGGCGCAGGGCGCCGAGGTGGCGCTGGTGACCGCCCTCGCCGACGACGCGGGCGGGGCACGGCTGGCCGAGCTGCTCGCCGCCGCCGGGGTGCAGGTGTACGCGCTGCCGCTGCGCGGCGCCACCTGCGAGAAGATCCGGCTGCACGCCCGCGGCCGGGTGCTGCTGCGCCACGACCGGGGCGGCGCGGCCGGCGCGCCCGGGGAGCCCAGCGAGGCCGTGCTGCGGCTGCTGGCCGCCGCGTCCGCCGTGCTGGTCAGCGACTACGGCCGGGGGGTGGCCCGGCAGCCGGCCCTGCGGGCGGCGCTCGCGGCCACCCGGGCCCCCGTGGTGTGGGACCCGCACCCGCGCGGCCCCGCCGCCGTGCCGGGCGTGCACCTGGCCACCCCGAACGAGTCCGAGGTGCGCGAGCTGGTGAAGGCCGCGCCGGGCGGGTCCCGGCTGGCCACCGCGTCGCGGGGCGCGCAGGAGCTGCGCCGGCGCTGGCGGGCCGGGGCGGTCACCGTCACCCTGGGCGGCGACGGGGCGCTGCTCTGCCACGCCGGCTCCACGCCGCTGGTGGTGCCCGCGCCGGCCAGCGCCGAGGGCGACACCTGCGGCGCGGGCGACCGGTTCGCCGCGACCGCCACCATCGCCCTGTCCCGGGGCGCGCTGGTCTCCGAGGCGGTGCAGGCGGCCGTCACCGAGGCGTCGGGGTACGTCGCCGCCGGGGGAGTGGCCGCCGCCCTGCCGGCCCCGGTCCGGGCCGCCGCCGCACCGCCGTCGCGCCCCGGCGGGCCCCGGATCGGGGTCGCCGCCGCCGCGGAGGTCGTCGCCGGGGTACGCGCGGCCGGCGGCACCGTGGTGGCCACCGGCGGCTGCTTCGACCTGCTGCACGCCGGACACGTGGCCACCCTGGAAGCCGCCCGGCAACTCGGCGACTGCCTCGTCGTCTGCGTCAACTCCGACGCGAGCGTGGCCGGGCTGAAGGGCCCGGACCGGCCGGTGGTGCCGCAGGGCGACCGCAGCCGGCTGCTGGCGGCGCTGGGCTGCGTCGACGCGGTGCTGGTCTTCGACGAGCCCACCCCGGAGGCGGCGCTGACCTGGCTGCGCCCCGACGTGTGGGTCAAGGGCGGCGACTACGCCGGCGGCGGCGGGCCGGCGCTGCCCGAGGCGGAGGTGCTGCGCCGCTGGGGCGGGCACACGGTGGTCGTGCCGTACCTCGACGGGCGCTCGACTACCGACATGATCGCCGCCGCCCGCGCCACCGGCGGGACGGGCGGGGCGCGGACGCCGGACCTGCGGGTGGGCGTCGACGTGGACGGCACGACGATCAAGGGGGCACGATGAGCGCGAGCGCACCGGGAGCCGGGCCGACCGTCCTGGTCACGGGCGGGTCCAGCGGGTTGGGGGCGGCCGTGGTGGCCGCCGTGGCGAAGTCCGGCGGACGGCCGGTGGTGCTGGACCGGCAGGCGCCGGCCGACGGGGTGCCCTGGGTCGAGTGCGACCTCGCCGACCCGCGCGCCGCCGAGGACGCCACCCGGCACCTCGCCGAACGCTCCGGCGGCCTCGACGCCGTCGTCACCGCCGCCGGCATCGACGTGCCCGGCCGGCTCGCCGACGTCCCCGGCGACACCTGGGACCGCATCGTCACCGTCGACCTGCTCTCCACCGCCGCCGTCGTCCGGGCCGCCCTGCCCTGGCTGGAGGCGGCCCGGGGCAACGTGGTCACCGTCGCCTCCACCCTCGGCGTCAAGGCCGTCAGCGACGCCACCGCCTACTGCGCCGCCAAGTTCGGCGTCGTCGGCTTCACCCGCGCCCTCGCCGCCGAACTCGCCGGCTCCGTCGGCGTCACCCTGCTCGTCCCCGGCGGCATGCGCACCGCGTTCTTCGACGAACGCGATCCCCAGTACCGGCCCGGCCCCGACGCCAGCCTCAACGACCCCGCCGACACGGCCGCCGCCGTCCTGTTCGCCCTCTCCCAGCCGCCCGGCAGCGCCGTGCGCGAGCTGGTCGTCTGCGCCGAGCGGGAGTCGTCGTACCCGTGATCCTCGCCCTGCGCGCCCTCGGCGTCGGCGACCTCGCCACCGCCGTGCCCGCGCTGCGCGCGCTGCGCGCCGCCCACCCCGACCGGGACCTCGCCCTGGCCGCGCCCGCCTGGCTGGCCCCCCTGGTCGACCTCGTCGGCGGCGTCGACCGGCTCGTGCCGGCGGCCGGACTGACCCCCCTCGACCGGCCCGACCCGCCCCCGGACCTGGCCGTCAACCTGCACGGGCGCGGCCCGCAGTCGCACCGGCTGCTCGCCGCCACCCGGCCGCGCCGGCTGCTCGCGTTCGCCAGCCTCGACGCCGGGCACGTCGACGGCCCCGACTGGCGGCCCGACGAGCACGAGGTCGACCGCTGGTGCCGCCTGCTCGCCTGGTACGGCATTCCCGCCGACCGCGCCGACCTCGCCCTGCGCCGCCCGCCCGCCGGCCCGCTCCCGGCCGGGGTGAGCATCGTGCACCCGGGCAGCAAGATCCCGGCGAAGCGCTGGCCCCCCGGACGCTTCGCGGCGGTGGCCCGCGCCCTGTCCGGGCGCGGTCACCGGGTCGTGGTCACCGGGTCGGCCGACGAGCGGGCGCTGGCCGGGCGGGTGGCCCGGCGGGCGGGGCTCGCCCCGGACGCGGTGCTCGCCGGCCGCACGGACCTCGGCGGGCTGGCCGCCCTGGTGGCGCACGCCCGCCTCGTGGTCAGCGGCGACACCGGCGTCGCCCACCTCGCCACCGGCTACGGCACCCCGTCGGTGGTCCTGTTCGGCCCGGTCCCGCCAAGCCGGTGGGGGCCGCCGCCGGAGCGGCCGTGGCACCGGGCGCTGTGGGCGGGGACGCCCCGCGGCGGCGGTCCGGCGGGGGACTGGTCCCCGTCCGGCGGGGTAGGAACCGATTCGACGTTGGCGGCGATCGGCGTCGGCGAGGTGCTGGCCGCCGTGGCGGAGGCGGAACAGGCGGTGCGAGTTGCCGGTGCGGTTACGGCGTAGCGACCCGGGCAGACCCGGATACGGCCGCCTGCGGCGTGGCCGGGGATGGCTGTTCCTCGACCCGGCCGGCGACCCGGTGCGCGACCCCGACGAGCTGGGCCGGCTGCGGGAGCTGGTGATCCCGCCGGCCTGGCGGGACGTGTGGATCTCGCCCCACCCCAACGGGCACATCCAGGCCACCGGGGTCGACGCGGCCGGGCGCAAGCAGTACCTCTACCACCCCCGCTGGCGGCAGCAGCGCGACGAGGCGAAGTTCGACCACGTGCTGGAGGTCGCCCGGCGGCTGCCCGTGCTGCGCGAGCGGGTGGGGCGGGACCTGACCGGCCGGGGGCTGAACCGGGACCGGGTGCTGGCCACGGTCACCCGGCTGCTCGACATGGGCACGTTCCGCGTCGGCAGCGACCAGTACGCCGTCGGCGACGACGCCACCTTCGGCGTGGCCACGCTGCGCCCCGAGCACGCGCGCAGCCGGGGCGGCTGCGTGGTCTTCGCGTTCCCCGCCAAGGGCGGCGTCGAACAGGTGCGGCGCATCGAGGACCCGCAGCTGTGCCGGGTGCTGGCCAACCTGCGCCGCCGCCGGCGCGCCGCCGACCGGCTGTTCGGCTACTGGGACGGCCGGGGCTGGCGGGACGTGCGCAGCGACGAGGTCAACGACTACCTGCGCGACGCCAGCGGCGGCGAGATGACCGCGAAGGACTTCCGCACCTGGCACGCCACCGTGCTGGCGGCCACCGAGCTGGCCGGCCACGTGCCGGCCCGCTCCGTGACGGCCCGCCGCCGGGCGGTGGCGGCGGTGATGCGGCAGGTCGCGGAGCTGCTGGGCAACACGGCGACCGTGGCCCGCACCTCGTACGTGGACCCCCGGGTGGTGGACCTGTTCCACGACGGGGTGGTCGCCCCGGTCGTGCCGGGGACCCCCCGCGCGGAGGCGGAGCGGCGGGTGCTGGAGCTGCTGGCGGACGCCTGACGCCCCGCCCAGCGGCCTGGCGGCACCGGGCGGCCGCCCGCGACCGGGTTGTCGCGGGCGCTCGCCGCGGCCCCCGTTACGTGCGGGCCGCCGCGGGGTTGCCCCGAGTCCGGCCCGTACCCAGTATCTGAGCGGAACCGGCCGGGGAGTTGACCCAGCGTGCCAGGTGGTTGACGATCCGTGCCGCGCGGGTGGGCGCCACCGCGCCCCGGGTCAGCCGGTCCCCGGCCGGGCGCTCTCCCGCCAGGCCCGGGGGCTGAGGCCGTACGCGGCACGGAAGGCGCGGCTGAAGTGCGCCTTGTCGCGGAAGCCCCAGCGGGCGGCGATGGCCTGGACGGGCCGGTCGCGCAGCATCGGGTCCGCCAGGTCCCGCCGGCAGCGCTCCAGCCGACGGCGACGGATGGCCCCGCCGACCGATTCCTCCCCGTCGGCGAAGAGGCGGTGCAGGGTACGCAGGGCGACGTGGTGGGCGTCGGCGACGGCCCGGGGCGACAGGTCCGGATCGTCGATGTGGCGGTCGATGAAGTCGTGGACCTGGGTGAGCAGCGCCTGCTGGCGCATCTCGGCCGGGAGCCGGGGCTCGGCGTCGAGGTGGCGGGCCAGCAGCAGGGAGATCAGGGTGAGGGTGACGTCGGCCAGGTGGGGCGCGTCGGCGGCCCGGAACTGTTCGGGATGCCCGGTGATCTGGAGCAGGTGCTGGGCCAGCAGCGCGCCGGGGCCCTCGGTGCCCGACATCCGCGCCGCGCTCAGCCCGCCGACCCGGTCGGGGTGCAGCGGCAGGCGGGCGCGGGGCACCAGCGCGGTGACGGCGCTGGCCTGGGCCCGTTCGTCGCCCCGGCCCGAGTGCACGAGCCGGTGGGGACGCGCCCAGTCGACCAGGGTCAGGTCGCCGACGGGGATCGCGTTCGTGTCCCGGCCGGCGCCGATGACGCTGGTGCCGGCGAGGGTGAGGGCGATCTGGAAGACCTCCGGATCGGCCTGCCGGATCAGGCGCGGGGTGCGTCGGCCGACCAGGGACTGGTAGTGGAACCGGCACAGCTCCACCTCGCCCAGCGCCACCATGTCGACGTCGGCCCGGAAGTCCGCCGTGTGCTCGCTGTCCATCGCCATCGGGGCGGAGGCACGGGAGGCGAGCTCCGTGAAGAACGGCCAGCGTTCCGGCGCCGGCAGCGCCGTCGTGTCCAGCCTCTCGGCGCGCAACCCACCCATCAGCGTCTCCCCGTCGTCGCCTCCCTCCATTGTCGACGTCCGGCTCGGCGGGGAGCGCCACCGGGGCGGACGCGGCGCGGGCCGTCGGGCCTCGCCCGCTCCGACGACATGGTCGAGCTGGACAAGGCCGGCGGCTGACCCGGGTCGGGCGCGGGGCGGGCACCCGGGGAGGCGTCCGACCGTCCGCTGTCCGTGGGGCGGCAGCCGCCAGCGGCATTTGGACGAGCGGACGCCCGTCGTCGGCTCAGTCGTTGAGGACCTGGGAGAGCCGGTCGCGGAAGCGCCGCTCGGAGTCGCTCACCACGTCGCCGCCGAGGCCCAGGATCCCGCCGCTGGAGGCCGCGCTCACCACGTGCTCGGCGATCTCCACGAGCCAGTGCTTGTAGGCGCCGGCCTCGCCCTCGTCGACCTTCTCGGCCAGCAGCCGGGCCGCCGAGGCCGCCCGGTTCAGCACGTCCTCGATCACCGCCCGCGGGTCCGCCGGCGCGATCACCGGCAGCTCCTCGCCGGCCTCGGGGTCGCCCACCCGGGCCACGATCTCGCCGGCCACGGCGGCCACGAGCGGGCTGCCCGACTCACGGCCCGTGGCGATGCTCTCCAACCCGGCCGCGTTCTCGGCCATGGTGCGGCGGGCGCTGTCGTGTTCGGCGGCGCTCGCCGCGGTCAGCACCGACTGCGGCAGGCCGACCAGCAGCCCCCACTCCTCGTCGGAGAAACCGAACCCGGTGTACGCCGGTTGTTCGATCACGACCGCGCTCCTCTCGTCTGTCCTGTCTCGGTGCCGTGGGCACGATGCCTGTTCTTCGGTGCCGTGGGCACGGTGGTCCGTCCCGCTGCCGTGGCCTGGTGGCCCGGCTCAGGCTAGTCGAGGGTCAGCAGACCCTGTTCGGACACCACGCGCACCGACAGCGTCTTGTACCCGACCTCCTCGAAGAGCACCGTCATCCGGTCCTCCTCGTAGCTGAGCACCATGCCGGGCCCCCACTCCGGGTGGCGCACCTGGCTGTGCACCGGGAACGGTCCGCTCGCCCCGTCGTCGGCGACGCTGGTGCCGGCGAGGCAGTTGTCGCAGTGCCCGCAGACCCGTGTCATCTGCTCGCCGAAGTACGCCAGCAGCGCCTGCCCCCGGCATCCGGTCGTCTCCGCGAAGGCCCGCATCATGTCCGTCCGCGACCGGGTGACGGTCTGCTGGCGCTCCGCCTCGGCCCGCGCCGCGTCGCCGGCCTCGACCGGCGTCGGCGAGTACCGGGGCGCGCCGATGCGCTGCCGCGACCGGGGCTCGGCGGCGCCGACCTGCTCCAGCAGGGCGAGGTACTGGCCCAGCTTGCGCGGCCCCAGGCCGGTGGCCTCCCGCAGCTCCTTCTTGCTGGCCGGCTTGCGCCGCAGCAGGGCCGCCAGGTCGCGCAGCTCGGTGGCGTCGGGCAGCCCGCCGCTGAAGAAGCGCTGTAGGCCGACGTCCTCGGCCTGCCACAGCAGCAGCACCCGGGCCGGCTCCCCGTCGCGCCCGGCCCGGCCGATCTCCTGGAAGTAGCTGTCCGGCGAGTCCGGCAGCGCCATGTGCACCACCCAGGCGATGTTCGGCTTGTCGATGCCCATGCCGAACGCCGAGGTGGCCACCATGATGGGCACCCGGTCGGCGAGGAATGCCTCGTGCAGCTCGCCGCGCGCCCCGGCGGGCATCCCGCCGTGGTAGAACTCCGCCGGGAAGCCGGCGTCGGTGAGCCGGGCGGCCAGCTCCTCGGCCGCCCGCCGGGTCGGCACGTAGATGATCCCGGGGCGGCCGTCCTCGCGCAGCAGGGCGAGCAGCCGCCGCCACCGGTAGTCCTCGGTGGGGCAGTGCGCGACCTCCAGGAACAGGTTCGGCCGGTCCAGCCCGGAGACGACCACCTCGGCGTCGCGCAGCCGCAGCCGGGCGACGATGTCGTCGCGTACCGGCGGGGAGGCGGTGGCGGTCAGGGCCACCACCGGGGGCCGGCCGATGCCCTCGATGAGGTGCCCCAGCGCCAGGTAGTCGGGGCGGAAGTCGTGCCCCCAGGCCGAGATGCAGTGCGCCTCGTCGATCGCCACGAGCGCCGGCCTGAGCGACCTGACCTCGGCCATCCGGTCGGGGTTGGCCAACTGCTCCGGCGTGATGAACAGGAACTCGGCCCGGCCCGCGCGGACCTCGTCGATCGCCTCCGCCTGCTGGGCGGGCGTCTCGTCCGAGCTGATCCGCACCGCCCGCAGCTCGGGGCGGCGGCGCTCGTTGAGGGCCGCGATCTGGTCCTGCTGGAGGGCGAGCAATGGGGAGATCACCACGGTCGGGCCGGGGATCAGGCTGGCCGGGATCTGGTAGATCGCCGACTTGCCGGCGCCGGTGGGCAGCACCACCAGGGCGTCGCGTCGCTTCATCACCGCGCGCATGGCGGCGAGCTGGTTGGGCCGCAGCGCTTTCCAGCCGAAGAGGCTCCGCGCCGCGCGGCGCAACGTCATCGAGTGCGTGGACAGCTTCATCGAGGGCCGGAGGTACCCGACCCGATCACCCCCGAAACCCGACGGAGCGGAAGGAAGGGCCCCCTGTTAACGCATTCTGTTGCACAGGGGGCCCTTCCTAACCCAGGCGTCGGCGGGGCCGGCGGCACCGTGAGGTCAGCGGCGGCCGAACATGGCCCGGATCGCGGCGAGCAGCAGGAGGCCACCGACGATCAGGCCGAGCAGGCGGACGCCGGGCACGTCGGCCGCGCTGCTGGCGTCGGCGAGCGGCGGGACAGGCATGTGGGAACTCTCCCACGAAGGGCCGGACCGCGCCAGACAGTAACAGTAAGGTTTATTGACTATTTGCCGGCGGTGGTGTGACCATGGCAGCACCGCCGCGGCCCGCGGCCGGTCCGACACGGCCCAAGACGGGGGTACGGCAGCCGCATGAGCAGCGCACCGACGGGAAACCTGGCGAGCCTGGCGGCCGCCGTCCTGCAACCCGGATTCGTCGGCACCACCCCGCCGCCGTGGGTCCTGCGGTGGCTGGGCGACGGACTCGGCTCGGTGGTGCTCTTCGCCCGCAACATCGTCGACCTCGACCAGGTCGCCGCGCTCACCGCCGCGCTGCGCGCCGAGCGTCCCGACGTGATCGTCGCCATCGACGAGGAGGCCGGCGACGTCACCCGCATCGAGTCCGGCCGGGGCAGCTCCCGGCCCGGCAACTTCGCCCTCGGCGCCGTCGACGACCCGGAGCTGACCGCCGAGGTGGCCCGCGACCTGGGCCGCGACCTGGCGTCCGTCGGCGTCACCCTCGACTACGCCCCGGACGCCGACGTCAACTCCAACCCCGCCAACCCCGTGATCGGGGTACGCGCCTTCGGCGCCGACCCGGCCCTCGTCGCCCGGCACACCGCCGCCTGGGTACGCGGACTCCAGTCCGGCGGGGTCGCCGCCTGCGCCAAGCACTTCCCCGGCCACGGCGACACCCGCGTCGACTCCCACCACGACCTGCCCCGCATCGGCGGCAGCCGGGAGCAGCTCGACGCCGCCGAGCTGGTGCCGTTCCGGGCCGCCGTGGCGGCCGGCGTGCAGGCCGTGATGACCGGCCACCTGCTCGTGCCGGCGCTCGACCCGCGGCTGCCGGCCACCCTCAGCCCCCGCATCCTCGGCGGTCTGCTCCGCGAGGAACTGGGCTTCTCGGGCGTGATCGTCACCGACGCGGTGGAGATGCGGGCGGTCGCCGACCGGTACGGCTTCGCCGGAGCGGCGGTCCGCGCCCTCGCCGCCGGGGCGGACGCGATCTGCGTCGGCGGCGAGCGCGCCGACGAGGACGCCGCCCGCGAGCTGCGCGACGCGATCGTCGCCGCCGTCGTCGCCGGCGAGCTGCCCGAACAGCGGCTGGCCGAGGCGGCCAAGCGCGTCGGCCAGCTCGCCGCCTGGACGGTGGCCGCCCGGGCCGGCGCACCGTCCCGCCCCACCGCCGCCCCGGGCGGCTCCCCGATCGGGCTGGCCGCCGCCCGCCGCGCCGTACGGGTCACGGCGAGCGCCGCCGGGGTCCTGCCGCTGGCCGGGGCGCCGCACGTGGTCGAGTTCGAGCCGCCCCGCAACATCGCGATCGGCGCGGAGACCCCGTGGGGGATCGCCGCCCCGCTGGCCGCCCTGCTCCCGGGCACCACCGCGGTCCGTCTCGGCGCGGCCGACCTCGCCGAGCCCCGGGCCGGGGCGTCAGGCGGCGCCGCCGTCGCGCCTTCTGCCGGTGCCGCCGTCGTGGCGTCCGGTGGCGCTGCGGTCGCGCCTTCCGCCGGTGCTGTCGCGGTGCCTCCTGCCGCTGCCGTCGTCGGGGCTCTCGCCGGTGCTGTCGCCGGGGCCGCCGGCCGGCCGCTGGTGCTGGTCGTCCGCGACCTGCACCGGCACGACTGGATGCGCGCCGCGGTGGCCCGGGCCCTCGCCGTCCGCCCGGACGCGGTGGTGGTCGAGCTGGGCGTGCCGGCCCTGGTCACGGGGGCCGTGCACGTCGCCACCCACGGCGCGACCCGGGCCGGTGCCCTAGCCGCCGCCGAGCTGTTGGCCGGCACGGGCCGCGTCGCCGCGAGGCCGCTGGCCGGTGTGGCCGAGCCCGTGGTCGGCTGAGTTCCTGGGCTGCTGGGTCCACGGTCGGCCGGGCCCGGCCGGATCAGGTGCCGTTGCGGCCGTCAGGGGGCGGGGGTGACCAGGTCCGCGTACTCGGGGTGGCGCTCGATGTAGGCCGACATGAACGGGCACCTCGGCACCACCCGGCCGCCGCGCTCGCGGACCTGGTCCAGGGTGGCCCGCATCAGCGCCGCCCCGACACCCATGTTCTGGAACTTCGCGTCGACCTCGGTGTGGGTGAAGATCAGCACCTCGCCCCGGGGCAGGTACGCGGTGAACCCGGCCAGCGCGTCGTCGACCAGGATCTCGAAGCGGTGGCGGGCGGGATTGTCCTCGACCAGGAAGCTCACCCGGCCATTCTGCCCTGGCCCCCCGCCGCCCGGCCCGATTCGTCGCCAGTCGCCCCCGCCCCGCCCGCCGTCTTGCCCTGCCCCCGCCGCCGCCCCGTTGGGGGTGTGAGAAGGGTGCCCCTCTCTACCGGAGGCGTTAACAAGGGGCCCCTCCTTGCACGTCGGGCGGGTCGCGGGGGTCTCGTACCCTTGATCGCGTGACGAACCGACGCGGCACCTTCCCGTCCACCCCCACCCGCCGGGCCGCCGGCCTGCTGGCCGGCCTGGCACTCGGCGTCGCCCTGCTCGCCGGGTGCAGCTCCGAGGGCGCCTCCACCGACTGCGGCCTGGACGCCTGCACGGTGACCTTCGACCGGGGCGTCGAGGCCAGCGCCACCATCCTCGGCGTCGAGGCCAAGCTGGTCGGCGCCCAGGGCGACCAGGTGACCGTCGAGGTGGCCGGCGAGCAGCTCTCGCTGACCGTGGGGCAGCAGGCCACCGAGGTCGGCGGCTTCGCGGTCACCCTGGACAGCGTCACCGACGAGCAGGTCAAGATCCGCGTCTCGCGCAACCCCAACGGCTGACCGGGAGGGCCGCCCGGGCGGTGGCCGACGTTTGGGGATCTCCGCAATCGGAGATTGAGGCGCCATGTCACTCACCCGAAACGCCGAAGCCACCGCCTCGCAGGCCGCGAACAGCCGGTGGCTCGAACTACTCGCCCGGGCCGGTTTCATCGGCTACGGCGTGGTGCACCTGCTGTTCGCCTGGCTCGCCCTGCAGATCGCCTTCGGCGACTCGGGCGGCAAGGACGGCGACCAGACCGGTGCGCTCAGCACCCTGGCCGAGCAGCCCATGGGCAAGTTCCTCTGCGTCGCGATCGCCGTCGGCATGCTCGCCATGGCGATCTGGCAGGCGCTGGAGGCCGCCGTCGGGCACCGCGCCGAGCGCGGCCGGGAGCGCGTCTTCGAGCGGATCGCCTCCGCCGCCCGTACCCTCGTCTACCTCTACTTCGCCTGGACCGCCTGGAAGGTCTTCTCCAACGCCGGGTCGAGCGGCGCGGACCAGCAGGAGGCCCTCACCGGCAAGCTGATGGAGTCCGGCGGCGGCCGGTTGCTGGTCGGCCTGGCCGGGCTGGTGCTCGCCGCGGTCGGCGTCGGCCTGGTGATCTACGGCTGGAAGAAGAAGTTCCGCAAGCACCTCAAGACCGGCGAGATGGACGCGCACACCCGCACCCTGGCCCTCCGCCTCGGCATGGCCGGCTACGTCGCCAAGGGCGTCGCGTACGGCATCGCCGGCCTGCTGGTGGTCGTCGCCGCGGTCAACTACGACCCGGAGAAGGCCCGCGGCCTCGACGCCGCGCTGCGCACCCTGCGCGACCAGTCGTACGGCCCGTTCCTGCTCGCCCTGGTCGCCCTGGGCATCGCCTGCTTCGGCGTGTACTGCTTCCTCCAGTCCCGGTACCGCAAGGTGTGATCCGGACCGGCCCGGCCGGTTCCGGCCCGGCTTGGCCGACACGGCGGACAGCGGGCACCATTGGGCCTTTGCCCGGATCGAGGGACCCGCCGAAGGGGGAGAGACACCCGTGCAGAGCTACCTCATGACGATCGTCGCCGCGCTCGCCGCGGCGGCGATCGCCCTTTTCCTGGCCGAGGTGGTGCACCGGACGACCCGCCGGCTCGGCCGGCGTTCGTTGCTGATGACCGAGCTGACCGACCACGCGCACCGCCCGTTCCAGGTCGCCGCGACCGTGCTCGCCGTGCAGTTCGCCGTCCGGTTCTCCACCGGCTACGCCGTCGGCACCCCGTGGCGGCAGGTGGTGCTGCACGCGCTGGTGCTCGGCATCATCGCCACCCTGGCCTGGCTGGTCGCCTCGCTGCTGGTGGTGGTCGAGGACGTCGCCCTGGCCCGGTTCCGGGTGGACGTGCCGGACAACCGGCACGCCCGCCGGGTGCGTACCCAGGTGGTGATGCTGCGCCGGCTGACCATCGCGGTGATCGTGATCCTCGCCGTCGGCGTGATGCTGATGACCTTCCCGAGCGTCCGGGGCGTCGGGGCCGGCGTGCTGACCTCCGCCGGTGTGGTCGGTGTGGTGGCCGCGCTCGCCGCGCAGAGCCTGCTCGGCAACGTCTTCGCCGGCCTCCAGCTCGCCTTCAGCGACGCGGTGCGCCTCGACGACGTGGTGGTCGTCGAGGGGGAGTGGGGACGCATCGAGGAGCTGACCCTCAGCTACGTGGTCGTGCAGATCTGGGACGACCGCCGGCTGATCCTGCCCACCTCGTACTTCACCAGCAAGCCGTTCCAGAACTGGACCCGCACGGAGGCGGCGGTGCTGGGCACCGCCGAGTTCGACGTCGACTGGTCGATCAACGTGCAGGCGATGCGGGAGGAGCTGCGCCGGCTGGTGGAGGGCAGCGAGCTGTGGGACGGCCGGGTCTGCGTCCTGCAGGTCACCGACGCCACGGGCGGCCTGATCAAGGTGCGGGCGCTGGTCAGCGCGGCGAACGCCGGCAGCCTGTGGGACCTGCGCTGCCTGGTGCGGGAGCACCTGGTCGGCTGGGTGCGGGACCACCGCCCGACCGCGCTGCCCCGGATGCGCGCCGAGGTCGGCGACGCGTCCGGCGCGCTGCCCTGGCAGGCGGTGCAGCCCCGCCGCCCGGCGCGCCGCCGCGCCGAGGCGGACGTGCCCGACGACGCCCGGGTCTTCGGCGGCAGCGACGACGGCGCGGCCCGCAGCGAGGCGTTCGTGGGCCCGGACGAGCCAGCCGCCCGCCCGGACGCCCCGGCCCCGTCGGCCGGCGACGCCCGGCCGTCGGCCGCCGACGGCCCGGCCCCGCCCCGTGCCGCCGGGCCGACGCCGAAGGACGCCCCGGCCCGGTCCGGCGACGTCCCCGCCCCGTCCGGGAACCACGCCGCCGCCGGGCGCTGACGGCCGGTGTGGCGCGTCCTGCGCCGGTGGCGGCGCGTTGAACCGCCGGAGGCCCGTCGCGGGGCCCGGCGGGTTTGAACGGCCGTCTCCCGGGGACTGCTGCGCGGCGCGGCCGGTGCGACCGGCCGTGCCCGCGCAGGATTGACGGGCGGCGACTCCGGGCATACAGCGCGGTGATGACGAAAGGAGGACAGCATGGCTGACGTCGCGAATCACCGCACGTCGCGGACCGGGAGCGAGCCGTCCACCGCCGAGCTCGTGCAGCGGGCCACGGAGCAGGTCTCCCGGCTCGTCCGCGACGAGCTGGCCCTGGCCCGGGCGGAGCTGACCCAGAAGGGCAAGCACGCCGGCATCGGGATCGGCCTCTTCGGCGGCGGCGGCGCGCTGGCGCTCTACGGCCTGGGCGCGCTGGTCGCCGCCGCGATCCTGCTGCTGGCGCTGGTCGTGCCGGCCTGGGCGGCCGCGTTGATCGTCGCGGTGGCGCTCTTCCTGCTGGCCGGGGTCCTCGCCCTGGTCGGCAAGAAGCAGGTCGGCCAGGCGGTCCCGCCGGTGCCGGCGGCGGCGGTGCGCAGCGTCCGGGCGGACGTGGACACCGTCACCGCCGCGGTGAAGGACAGGGGACGGGCATGACGGGTAGCGCGAACGGCCGCAACGGCACGGGCGACACGGAGGCCCTGCGCGAGGAGATCCGGCGCACCCGGGTGGAGCTCGGCGAGACGATGGAGGCGCTGGCCGCGAAGGCCGACGTCAAGGCCCGGCTGCGCTCCTCCGCCGAGCAGGCGAAGGGGCGGGTGCGGGAGCAGGCCGCGCAGACCGTGGCCCGGGTGCGCGGGCAGGCCGCCCAGGGGGCCGAGGCCGCCCGGGAGCGGGCCGCCGCCGGCGCGGAGCTGGGCCGCGGCCCGGTGCCGTGGGCGGCGGTCGCCGCCGGCGCGGTGGCTACCATGATCGTGCTGTTGATCGTCCGGGGGAGGCGCAGGTGAGCAAGGGCATCGGCAGGGCGGCCTACAAGCCCGTCGGGGTGCTGATGGGGCTGGCGGCCGGCGCGGTCGCGGGCGTGATCTTCCGGCAGGTCTGGAAGATGACGGCCGGCGACGGCGAGGCCCCGAGCGCGACCGACGAGGACCGCGGCTGGGGCGAGATCCTTGCCGCCGCCGCCCTCCAGGGCGCGATCTTCTCCGTGGTCCGCGCGGCCGTCGACCGCGGCGGCGCGGTGGGCGTACGCCGGCTGACCGGCCGCTGGCCCGACTGACCAGCCAAGACAGGCGTGGGCCCCCTTTCCGGGTGACCGGGAAGGGGGTCTTCGTGCGTGCGGGAAGGGCCCGGGAGGTCGGAATTCGGGCGTCCTTCAGGTCACATGTCGAAGAATTTCGTCGGGTAGGCTGTGCAGAGTTTTCGCTACGTGGTTTGCTGTTCCACGCTGTTGCGAGATGGCGTGGGTTGAGAGAAGTCTCCTGCACAGGGGGCCGCCTCAGGCGCCGCTGCTCGAAAACGGCCAATCGGCCGCACGGCGTGCTCGGCCGCCAGTTTTAGAAGGAGATACACATGGCGCAGGGAACCGTGAAGTGGTTCAACGCAGACAAGGGCTTCGGCTTCATCACCGTCGACGGCGGGGGTGCTGACGTGTTCGTCCACTTCTCGGCCATCCAGACCAGCGGCTACCGTACGCTGGAGGAGAACCAGCGGGTGGAGTTCGAGATCGCCCAGGGTCAGAAGGGCCCGCAGGCTGAGCAGGTCCGCCCGATCTGAGCAGCCGCGGCCGGCCCGCCGGCCGAGGGGATGATCCGACCCGGATCAAGTCAAGCCCCGTGTCCCGTTCGGGATGCGGGGCTTTTCACGTGCCCGACCCGTCGTGCTCGGGGTCACGGGCGGCGGCGTCGGGCGCGCAGGCCGTACCAGAGGGTCGCGAGTCCGATGAGGACCAGCACCGGGCCGAGCAGCGCCCAGATCCGCTGGTCGGTCATCATGCTCCCGCCGACGTAGCCGAGGCCCTGCACCGTCCAGACGGCGCCGACGACCACCGCGAGCAGGCCGAGGGTGAGCCGGAGCCACCCCTTCATCGCGTCCCCCCTCCGCTCGCCGGCCGGACGCGCCGGCCCGGTCCAGCATGCGCGTCGTCGCCGCGGCGCGCGAGCACCGCCGCCGGGCGGGTCACCACCGGTCGTGCACCTGCGGCCGGATCAGCTCGTCGTAGGTGTCCCGGACGGCGGCCAGCTCGTCGGGCGTGAGCGGCGCGAGGTCGGCCGTGGCGGCGTTGCGCCGGGCCTGCTCGGCGTCGCGGGCCCCGGGGATGACCACCGTGACGCCCGGCTGGTCGAGCACCCAGCGCAGCGCGAACTGGGCCATGGTGCGGCCCGTGCCGACCAACGGGGCGAGCCGGCGCACGGCGGCCAGCCCGGTGCCGTAGTCCACCCCGGAGAAGGTCTCCCCGACGTCGAACGACTCGCCGTGCCGGTTGTAGGTGCGGTGGTCGTCGGCGGCGAAGGTGGTGTGCTCGTCGTACCGGCCGGAGAGCAGGCCGCTGGCCAGCGGCACCCGCGCGATGATGCCGACCCCGGCGGCCGCGGCGGCCGGCAGCACCCGGTCGAGCGGCTTGAGGCGCAGCGCGTTGAGGATGATCTGGACGCTGGCCACGCCGGGCCGGGCGATCGCGGTGAGCGCCTGGTCGCAGGTCTCCACGCTGACCCCGTACGCGGCGATCCGCCCGTCGGCGACGAGGGCGTCGAGGGCGTCGAAGACCCGGTCGTCGGCGAACACGGCGGTGGGCGGGCAGTGCAGCTGGACCAGGTCGAGGGTGTCCACGCCGAGGTTGGCCCGGGACCGGTCGGTCCAGGCCCGGAAGTTCTCCGCCGTGTACGCCTCCGGCCGCTGCTCGACCCGGCGGCCCATCTTCGTCGCCACGGTCAGCCCCGCGTCGGGGTGGGACCGCAGGAACCGCCCGATGATCTGCTCGCTGCGCCCGTCGCCGTAGACGTCGGCGGTGTCGACGAACGTGACGCCGGAGTCCAGGGCGGCGGTCAGGACGGCCGTCGCGTCGGCCTCGTCGACCCGGCCCCAGTCCGCGCCGAGCTGCCAGGCGCCGAGCCCGACCACGCCGACGTGCCGTCCGAGCCGGGTGAAGGTGCGCTGCTCCATGCCCCCGAGCCTAGTGATCGGGCTTGTCCGGCCGTGCGGCGGGCCGTATCTTGAAAACAAGACGGACGTACGGTTTGGAGGCGCGATGTGGGATCCGGCGACGTACCTGCGCTACCGCGACGAGCGCGGGCGGCCCTTCCACGACCTGCTCGCGCGGGTCCCGGCCGAGCGGCCGAGGGCCGTGGTGGACCTCGGCTGCGGGCCCGGGACGCTGACCGCCGGCCTGGCGGCCCGCTGGCCGCACGCCCGCGTCGCCGGCCTCGACGCCTCGGCGGAGATGATCGGGCGGGCCGCCGCCCTGGCCGCGCCGGTCGACTTCGCGGTCGGCGACGTGCGCGACTGGCGTCCCGACGCCGACGTCGACGTGGTGGTCAGCAACGCGCTGCTCCAGTGGGTGCCCGGCCATCGGGAGCTGCTGACCCGGTGGGCCGCCGAGCTGCCCGCCGGGGCCTGGCTCGCCTTCGCCGTGCCGGGCAACTTCGGCGCGCCCTCGCACCGGGCGCTGCACGCGGTGGCCCGGGGCGGGCCGTGGGCCGCCACCCTCGCCCCGGCGCTGCGCGCCGACCCGGTCGACGACGCGGTCGGCTACGCCACGCTGCTGACCCGCGCCGGCTGCGCGGTCGACGCCTGGGAGACTACGTACGTGCACCTGCTGCCGGCTCCCGCCGACGCCGACCACCCGGTGCTGACCTGGATGGAGGGCACCGCCCTGCGCCCCGTCCGGGCGGCCCTGGACGACGCCCGGTGGGCCGACTTCCGCGCCCAGCTCGCCGCCCGTCTCGCGGCGGCGTACCCGGTCCGGCAGGGGCGGGCGTGCTTCCCGTTCCGCCGCGTGTTCGTCGTCGCCCGCACCGGTGCCCGTCCGCCGCACCCTCCCGAGGAGAGCCCGTGACCGACCTGTCCGCCTTCATCGCCGGTCTGCCCAAGGTGGAGCTGCACGTGCACCACGTCGGCTCCGCGTCGCCGCGCATCGTGGCCGAGCTGGCCGCCCGCCACGAGGGGGCCAGCCCGGTGCCGGCGGACCCGGACGCCCTCGCCGACTACTTCGCCTTCCGCGACTTCGCCCACTTCATCGAGGTCTACCTCAGCGTGGTCGACCTGGTCCGCGACCCCGAGGACGTCTGGCTGCTCACCCACGAGGTGGCCCGCGAGCTGGCCCGACAGCAGGTCCGGTACGCCGAGCTGACCGTCACCCCGTACTCGCACGTGCGCCGGGGCATCCCCGCGCCGGCCTTCTGCGAGGCCATCGAGGACGCCCGCAAGCGGGCCGAGGCCGACTTCGGCATCGCCCTGCGCTGGTGCTTCGACATCCCCGGCGAGGCGGGGCTGCCGGCCGCCGAGGAGACCCTGCGGATCTGCCTCGACGAGCAGCCCGCCGGCCTGATCAGCTTCGGCCTGGGCGGCCCCGAGATCGGCGTGCCCCGGCCCCAGTTCACGCCGTACTTCGACCGGGCGCGGGCGGCCGGGCTGCGTTCGGTCCCGCACGCGGGCGAGACCACCGGCCCGCAGACGGTCTGGGACGCGCTGCGCGACCTCGGCGCGGAACGCATCGGCCACGGCATCTCCGCCGCCGAGGACCCCGAGCTGCTGGCCCACCTGGCGCAGCACCGCATCGCCCTGGAGGTGTGCCCCACCTCCAACGTGCGCACCCGGGCCGTGGCCTCGCTCGACGTCCACCCGCTGCCCCGGCTGGTCGAGGCCGGCGTGCTGGTCACCATCAACTCCGACGACCCGCCGATGTTCGGCACCACCCTCAACGACGAGTACGCGGTGGCGGCCCGGCTGCTCGACCTCGGCCCGCAGGGGCTGGCGGCGCTGGCCACCGACGCGGTCACGGCGTCGTTCCTGGCACCGGGGGAGAAGGCGCGGCTCGCCGCCGAGATCGACGGCTACCTGGCCGCGACGGCCGGCTGACGACTTCCGGGCTGGCGCGCGGCGGGAGGAGGTTGTGGGGGGACCGCACTCCCGCCGCGCGCACGGCTCCACCGACCGGTGGAAACCCGGAACTGGCCGGTGGAACTGATGGGTTCGTCCCAGATCCTGCCACCGGGCGTTCGATGTGCCGCCGTGGTTAATCCGGATCTAAGGAAGACTTGCGTCTGCGCACAACCGGCCGGTCCCGGCCGGTCGCCGGGTCAGCCGTCCGACGGGCGTCGGCGGGGCCAGCGGCGGCCCTCGGCCTTCGGCTCCCGCGCGTCCCGGGCCATCCGCCCGACCAGGCCGAACCGGCTGACCTGTCGCGGGGTGGCCTCCGGGTCGGCCAGCAGCATCACCACGCTGGCCCCGCCGAGCCGGGCCCGGTCGATGCTGACCGACCCGTTGGCCTGCAACGCCACCCGCTTGGCGATGTCCAGCCCCAGCCCCGTGGAGCCCTGGTCGCTGGCCCCCCGGCGCAGCGCCCGGTCCGGGTTGGCGATGCCGGGGCCGGCGTCGTCGATGCGGATCGCCACATACCCGTCGCGGCGGGAGACCGCCACCTCGAACGCGGTGCCTTGCGGGGTGTAGCGGAACACGTTGCCGATCACCGCGTCGAGCGCGGCGGCCAGCTCGGCGCGCGGCACCGGCGCCGGGATGCGCAGCTGCGCGCCGCTGACGCGGTGCGGCCGGTTCTGGTCGCCGGCGAGGGCCGACCAGAACACCATCCGGTCCCGGACGACCTCGCTGACGTCGCACATCGCCGGCCCGGCCTCGTGCGCGACCGCCTTGCGGGTCGTGTTGATCAGCACGTCGATCTCGCCCTCCAGGGTGACGATCGCCTGCCGGATCCGCCGGATCGCCCGCCGGCGGTCCAGCTCCGCCTCGGTGAACGAGCCGACGCTGGTGTCGTCCGAGTCGAGCCCGTCGGCGTCCAGCCGCAGCACGGTCAGCGGGGTCCGCAGCCGGTGCGACAGGTCGGCCACCAGCTCCCGCTCGTCGGTGCGGGCCGCCACCAGCCGGTCGGCCATCCGGTTGAACGCGTAGCCGGCCTCGGCCAGCTCGCGCGGGCCGGTCGGCTCGACGCGTACCCCCAGGTCGCCGTCGCCGACGGCGAGGGCGGCCTGCACCAGCCCCCGGGTCGAGTCGACCGTGCGGGCCGCGACCCGGTCCACCACCAGCACGGCGGCGCCGACCAGCGCCACCGCCACCGCCCCCAGCAGCAGCCAGCGGCCCGTGGCGCCCTCGTCGAGGGCGGCGTCCGGGACGAACACCTCGACCACGGCCACCGAGTCGCCCAGCACCACCGGGTCGAGCCGCAGCACCCCGCCCGGCACGTCGGTGACCACGGAACGCCGGTCGGCGGCGGCCCGGGCCAGCGCCGCCCCGTCGGCCCGGCCGGCCGTGTCGTCGCCGCCCAGCCCGTGCACCACCGGCCGGGTCGCCGGGTCCTCGCCGCTGGCCTCCACCGCGCGCTGCACGACGGCCGGCTCGGTGCTGACCGCGAGGGTCCCGGTGACCAGCGCGCTGCGCCGGGCGGCGTCCGCGATGGCCTCCTCGCGGGTCCGCTCGCCCAGGCTGATGCCGAGGGGCACCAGGAAGGCGAGCGCGACGAGGCCGCACATGCCGGCCGTGAGCCAGGCCAGCGCGGCCCTCAGTCCGGGGCCACCAACCGGAAGCCCACCCCCCGCACGGTGCGCAGGTAGCGCGGCTTCGCCGCGGACTCGCCCATTTTGCGACGTAGCCAGTAGAGGTGAACGTCGATGGTCTGGTCCTCGCCGACCGACGGCTGCCGCCATACCTCCTCCAAGAGTTCCCGGCGGGACACTACCCGCCCGGGCCGGGCGGCGAGATACGCCAACAGGTCGAATTCCTTGCGGGTCAGCGCGAGGGGCACCCCGTCGAGCAGGGCGCTGCGCTCCCCGACGTCCACCCGCAGGCCGCCGACGGTGTGCACGGCCGGCTGCACGGTCCGGCTGGCCCGGCCCGCGCGGCGCAGCACGGTGGTGATGCGGGCGTCCAGGTGCGCGCCGGTGAACGGCTTGACCATGTAGTCGTCGGCCCCCGCCCGCAGCAGCCGCACCACCGACTGCTCGTCGTCGCGGGCGGTGGCGATGATGATCGGCACGTCGGTGATCCCGCGCAGCATCCGCAGGGCGTCCGAGCCGTCGAGATCGGGCAGACCCAGGTCCAGCACCACCAGGTCGGGGGTCTGGGCCGCGACCCGGCGCAGCGCGTCCAGCGCGGTGCCCACGGCGTGCACGGCGTGCCCACGGTCGGCGAGGGACCGCAGCATCGCGCCGCGTACGACGTGGTCGTCTTCGACCAGGAGCACCGTGGCCACGTCAGCACCGTACTCGTGATGGCAAGCGGGGCGCGTTGCGGCGCACCCGGCGACCGGGCAAGCTGGTACGGCCATGGCATTCACGCTCTTCGCGGACACCCGCGCGGCGCTCGCCCGGGACAGCCTGCACGGCCTCTCCGTCGGCGACGCCCTCGGCTCGCAGTTCTTCGTGCCGGGCCGGCGGCCCGCCGACCTCGCCGCCGGCCGGCTCCCGCCGACGCCGTGGCAGTGGACAGACGACACCGAGATGGCCTGCTCCGTGGTGGCCGAGCTGACCGGGGCCGGGGAGATCGACCGGGACCGGCTCGCGCTGGCCTTCGCGCACCGCTGCGAGCCGTACCGCGGCTACGGGACCGGCGCGGTGACCATCCTGCGCCTGATCCGCACCGGCACGCCGTGGCCCGTCGCCGCGGCCTCCGCGTTCGACGGGCAGGGCTCGTGCGGCAACGGCGCGGCGATGCGGGTCGGCCCGCTCGGGGCGTGGTTCGCCGACTCGACCCGGCAGGCGGCGGCCCAGGCCCGGGCCTCCGCCGAGGTCACCCACGCCCACCCGGAGGGCATCGCCGGCGCCGTCGCGGTCGCGGTGGCCGCCGCGCTGGCCACCCGGGCCCGCCTCGACGGGGACCGCCCGCCGCCGTCGCGGTTGCTCGCCGCCGTGGCCGCGGCCCTCGACCCCGGCGAGGTGCACCAGGGGGTACGCCGTGCCGCAGGCCTGCTGGGCCGCCCCCTCGCGGTCGCCGTGGACGCGCTCGGCAACGGCTCCCGGGTGACCGCGCAGGACACGGTGCCGTTCACGCTCTGGGTCGCGGCGACCCACCTCGACGACTACCCGGCCGCGATCCGGGCCTGCGTCGAGGCGGGCGGGGACGTCGACACCACGGCCGCCATCGTCGGGGCGGTCGTGGCCGCCCACACCGGCGTCGGCGCGCCGGGCGGCGTACCCGCCGACTGGCTCGCCGCCCGCGAGCCCCTGCCCGACTGGATCGCCTGACCGGCGGGCGTCTCCCACCGGGCCGGGTCGCAGGGCCGGTCGCCGGCCCGGCTGCCGGGCCGGGCGTCGGCGCGTCGCCTGCCTCGCGGAGCCGTCGCCGGGCTACCGGCCCGCCGGCTGCGGCTCCACCACCGCGCCGACCGCGCCGGCCGGCGCGTGCGTGGCGGTCGTCCCGTCGGCGGCCCCGGCCGGCTCGTCCGCAGCGGCCCCGCCGATGGTCCCGGCCGGCGCGTGCGTGGCGGTCGTCCCGCTGGCGGCCCCGGCCGGCTCGTCCGCAGCGGCCCCGCCGATGGTCCCGGCCGGCGCGTGCGTGGCGGTCGTCCCGTCGGCGGCCCCGGCCGGCTCGTCCGCAGCGGCCCCGCCGATGGTCCCGGCCGGCGCGTGCGTGGCGGTCGTTCCGTCGGCGGTCCCGGCCGGCGCGTGCGTGGCGGTCGTTCCGTCGGCGGTCTCGGCCGGCTCGCCTGCGTCCGGCGGCGGGAGGTCGCCGTCGAGGATGCGGCGCAGGTCGTCGCCGTCCGACGTGGTCGCCGCCGTCTGGTCGGTCCGCCGCCGCCACCGGGTCGCCAGCCAACCGAGCGCGGCGCCCCCGCCGAGCCCCGCGACCAGACCCGCCGCCAGCAGGGCATCGGTCATCCCGCGGTCGCCTGCCGCGGCGCCGTCCGACAGGGCGACGGCCGGCGTGGGAGCCTCGCCGGCCGCCGTCGTGTCGGACGGGCCCCCGCCGTGCGCACCGGCGGCACCGTCCCCGCCGTGCCCGCCCGCCGCTGCCGGCAGCAGGGTCAGCACCGGGGCGGGCCGCGTGCCGCCGGCCGGGTCCGCCCAACGCACGACCGTGCCGTCGGAGTACGTCTGCACCACCTCGAACACCATCTTCTCGGCCTGGGGCAGCGGCCCCATCGAGACGGCGAGGCGGGCGGGACCGGCGGGCGCGCCCTTGGCCCGGGTCCAGACCACCGAGGCGGTGACCGTGTCCATCGTCGTGCCGTGGATGCCGGGGATGGGCTCGGCCAGTTTCCGGGTGGTGATCAGGGGGGCCCAGCCGGTCACCGACATCGGGTACGCCTCGCCCACGGGCGCCGCCGCCGGCAGCCGCAGCTCGATCCGTTCGGTGCGGGCACCGGGGCGCTCCTCGGGCACGACGATCTCCAGCCGTACCGGGTCGCCCTGGCGGGCCTGCTCCGGGGTGCTCGTCACGTCCGCCGCCAGCGCCGTGCCGGCCCAGCCCAGCGTCGCGGCGACGACGGCCACGGCGGCCGACGCCGCCAACCGGAGCCCTCGTTCGTACGTGCGGATCATCGCCACCCTCGCCCCACCCTTCGTCTTCCTCCGGCCGCCTGTGCCACCGGCCCCACCCGGTAGTTCGGCTGGCGCGGCCGAAAGGTTCAATCCGGCGCCCCGCCCGCGGCCGGCCGCCGTGCGCCGCGTTGCCCGGCCCTCGGCGTTAATAAGGGGCCCTTCCACTACCGAATGCGATAAGAAGGGGCCCTTCCTTGCCCGCTAGCATCAGCGGGGGCGGCCAGCCGGCCGCGTCTGTCGTCCTCTGGAGGAGTCACCGTGTCCGCACCCCGTACCCCCGTCGTGGCCGACCCCGTCGTCGTCGCCGCCGGGACGACGGCGGCCGACGCGGTGGCCGCGGCCGGGCTGCCGTCCAGCGGCCCGAAGGCGGTCGTCGTGGTCCGCGACCCGCAGGGCAACCTGCGCGACCTGGACTGGGCGCCCGCCGAGGAGACCGTCGTCGAGCCGGTCGCCCTCGACACCCCGGACGGGCTCAACGTGCTGCGCCACTCGACCGCGCACGTGCTCGCCCAGGCGGTGCAGGACGTGTTCCCCGAGGCGAAGCTCGGCATCGGCCCGCCGATCGAGAACGGCTTCTACTACGACTTCGCCGTCGGCAAGCCGTTCCAGCCCGACGACCTGGCGAAGCTCGAGAAGCGGATGCAGGAGATCGTCAAGTCCGGGCAGCGGTTCCGGCGGCGGCGGTTCGCGAGCCTGGACGAGGCGAAGGCCGAGCTGGCCGCCGAGCCGTTCAAGCTGGAGTTGATCGACGTCAAGGGCGAGGGGCTGGACTCCTCCGAGGTGATGGAGGTCGGCGGTGGCGAGCTGACCATCTACGACAACCTCGACGCCAAGGAGGAGAAGGTCTGCTGGTCGGACCTGTGCCGGGGCCCGCACCTGCCGAACACCCGGCTGATCGGCGCGTTCAAGCTGATGCGCTCGGCCGCCGCCTACTGGCGGGGCAGCGAGAAGAACCCCCAGCTCCAGCGGGTGTACGGCACCGCGTGGCCGACCCGCGACGAGCTGAAGGCGTACCTGAGGCTGCTGGAGGAGGCCGCCCGGCGCGACCACCGCAAGCTCGGCGTCGACCTGGACCTGTTCAGCTTCCCCGACGAGCTGGGCTCCGGCCTGGCGGTCTTCCACCCCAAGGGCGGGATCATCCGGCGGGAGATGGAGAACTACTCGCGGATCAAGCACGAGCAGGCCGGCTACTCCTTCGTCAATACCCCGCACATCACCAAGGGCCACCTGTACGAGGTCTCCGGGCACCTCGACTGGTACGCCGACGGGATGTTCCCGCCCATGGAGGTCGAGGGCGCGAACTACTACCTCAAGCCGATGAACTGCCCCATGCACGACCTGATCTTCCGGTCCCGGGGCCGCTCCTACCGGGAGCTGCCGCTGCGGATGTTCGAGTTCGGCACGGTCTACCGCTACGAGAAGTCCGGTGTGGTGCACGGCCTGACCCGGGTGCGGGGCATGACCCAGGACGACGCGCACATCTTCTGCACCGAGGAGCAGATGGCCGGGGAGCTGAAGTCCCTGCTCGCCTTCGTGCTCGAACTGCTGCGCGACTACGGCCTGGACGACTTCTACCTGGAGCTGTCGACCCGCAACCCGGAGAAGTCGGTCGGCACCGACGAGAACTGGGAGCGGGCGACCGAGGCGCTGCGCTCGGCGGCGCAGGAGTCCGGCCTGCACCTGGTGCCCGACCCGGGCGGCGCGGCCTTCTACGGGCCGAAGATCTCCGTGCAGGCCAAGGACGCCATCGGCCGGACCTGGCAGATGTCCACCATCCAGGTCGACTTCAACCTGCCGGAGCGCTTCGGCCTGGAGTACCAGGCGGCCGACGGCAGCCGGCAGCGACCCGTGATGATCCACCGGGCGCTGTTCGGGTCGATCGAGCGGTTCTTCGGCGTGCTCACCGAGCACTACGCGGGGGCGTTCCCGGCCTGGCTGGCCCCGGTGCAGGTGGTGGGCATCCCGATCCGCGAGGACCACACCGACTACCTGCACGGGTTCGTCGCGGCGCTGCGCGCCGAGGGCATCCGGGCCCAGGTGGACGCGGGCGACGACCGGATGCAGAAGAAGATCCGCACCGCCCAGCAGCAGAAGATCCCGTTCATGGTGATCGCCGGGGACGACGACGTGGCCGCGGGCACGGTGTCGTTCCGCTACCGGGACGGCTCGCAGCGCAACGGCGTGCCGGTCGACGAGGCGGTGGCCCACGTGCTCGACGTGGTCAACTCCCGCACCAACGCCGGCCCGTCGGCGCAGGGGTAAGGCGCAAGGAAGGGCCCCCTCTTAACGCATTCGGTAGAGAAGGGTCCCCCTCTCACGGCGGCCGCCGGTGAGGCGCTCGGCGGCTGCCGGGCGAGGGGGACCCTTCCCGCCCAGGGCGGGTCAGATGCCGCAGCTCGGGGCCGACCAGCCGCCCGCCGCTCCGACGTGGACGTGGTCGTTGTGGTCCGGGTAGCCGGGGCCGAGGATCTGCGCGAAGCCGTGGTTGCGGGCCTGCTGGGCCAGCCGGCACAGCGAGTGCGGGCCGGAGCCCATGTCGACGCCGTCGCCGTAGAGGTGCCGGCTGTTGGACGCGCCGCCGACCGCGCTGTTGCAGGCGTAGCTGCGGAAGCCGCTGGTGATCCGGATCGACTGGTCGCCGAGCGCGTGCCGCAGGGCCTGGAGCTTCCACATCGACACGAGGGCGTTGAACCGCGCGGTGCTCGCCGACACCGCCCCGCCGGACCAGTCGCCGTTGCAGTTGTTCAGCTCGGCGTAGCTGAAGTTGACCGGCGTGCAGTCGTCGTCCTGGAGCGCGTACAGCTTGGTGAAGGTCTGCGGGCCGGCGACGCCGTCGGCGGACAGGCCGTACGCCTGCTGGAAGCGGATCAGCGCCGAGCGGGTGGCCGGGCCGAACGAGCCGTCGATGCCGAGGACCGCGCCGTAGCCGGGGTAGCCGGCGAGGCGGATCTGGAGCTGCCGGACGTCCTCGCCGGTGGCGCCGGAGGCCAGCGACCGGCCCCACGTGTAGCACCCGTCGGCGTGCGCGGCACCGGTCGTCACGGTCAGCCCGACCAGGGTGGTGGTGGCGGCGAGAGCGCAGGCGGCCAGGGCCCTGCCGAGCCGGCGGAGTGCGGTCTTCACGTGATCTCCCATCGACGGTTGTCGAGCCTTTTCCTGACTGGAAGCTTCATCGATCAACGTCTCTCCGTCAAGATTCTTCACCCCCTATCCGCCGCCGGGAACGTAGGATCGACGGCGTGACAGGGGCGGAACGGCACACGGGCGACGGCATGACCGACGGGCTGGAACGGCTCTGGACCCCGCACCGGATGACGTACGTCTCCGGTTCCGACCGCCCGGAGGGCGGCTACGACCGACCCGGCGGCTGCCCGTTCTGCCTCGCCCCCGGCCTGCCGGCCGAGGAGAGCCTGGTGGTGGCCCGGGGCGAGCGGGTCTTCGCGGTGCTCAACCTCTACCCCTACAACCCGGGGCACCTGCTGGTCTGCCCCTACCGGCACGTGCCCGACTACACCGACCTCGACCTCGCCGAGACCGCCGAGCTGGCGGCGTTCACCCAGACCGCCATGCGCGTGGTGCGGCGGGTCAGCAACGCCCACGGGTTCAACCTGGGGATGAACCAGGGCGGCGTCGCCGGGGCCGGCATCGCCGAGCACCTGCACCAGCACGTGGTGCCTCGGTGGGGCGGCGACGCCAACTTCATGCCGGTGATCGGGCGCACGAAGGTGCTGCCGCAGCTGCTCACCGACACCCGCGACCTGTTCCGCGACGCCTGGCCCGGCTGACCCTCCGTGGCCGGTTCGTCTCGTTCCGGTGAAACGGCCGTCCGCGGCGGCGCTCCGAGTGGCACGATCTGGCGGTGGCAGTGACGACACGGACATTGGGTCGCAGCGGCATCGAGGTCAGCGCCCTCGGCATGGGCTGCTGGGCCATCGGCGGCCCCTGGGCCGAGGGCGTCCAGCCGCTGGGCTGGGGCGCGGTCGACGACGCCGAGTCGGTCCGGGCGGTCCGCCGGGCGCTCGACCTCGGCGTGACCCTCTTCGACACCGCCGACACGTACGGCGCGGGCCACGGCGAGCAGGTCCTCGGCCGAGCCCTCGCCGGCCGCCGCGACGAGGCCGTGATCGCCACCAAGTGGGGCTACACCTTCGACCCCTCGACCCGCCAGGCCACCGGGCGGGACGCCTCGCCGGCGTACCTGCGCCGGGCCGTGGCCGACTCGCTGCGCCGCCTCGGCACCGACCGCATCGACCTCTACCAGCTGCACCTGGGCGACCTGGCGGTGCCGCGCGCGCAGGCGCTCTTCGCGGCCTGCGACGACCTCGTCGCCGAGGGGCTGATCCGGGCGTACGGGTGGAGCACCGACCGGGTGGACCGGGCCGACGCCCTCGGCCAGGGCGCCCGCCTCGGCACCGCCGTGCAGCACGACCTGTCGGTGCTGCGCGACACCCCCGACATGCTCGCCGTCTGCGACAAGTACGACCTGGCCAGCATCAACCGCGGCCCGCTGGGCATGGGCCTGCTCACCGGCAAGTACGCCGCCGGCTCCACCCTGCCCCGCGACGACGTGCGGGGGGCGACGGCGACCTGGCTGGAGTGGTTCCGCAGCGGCCGGCCCGCCCCGGAGTGGCTGCGCCGGGTCGGCGCGGTCCGGTCGGCGCTGACCGCCGACGGCCGCACCCTCGCCCAGGGGGCGTTGGGCTGGCTCTGGGCCCGCAGCGGCCGGGCGGTCCCGATCCCCGGCTGCCGCACGGTCGCCCAGGTGGAGGAGAACGCCGCGGCGCTGGCCCTCGGCCCGCTGGCCCCGGACCACTTCGCCGAGGTGGAACGCCGACTGGCGGCGCTGCGGTCGGCGGCCCTGCGCTCCGCCGACCGCCCCTACTGGCCGATGCCGCCGACCCCGCCCACCCGCCCCTGACCGGTCAGTGGGCGGGTGCGGGGTCGTAGCGGGCGAACCGGCGGCGGAAGGTGCCCGTTCCCGAGGTGAGCGAGCGCAGCTCGACGGCGTAGCGCAGCAGCTCGACGGCCGGCACCTCGGCGCGCACCAGCGCGTGCCCCTCGGCGTCCGGGTCGGGCTCGGTGCCGAGCACCCGGCCGCGCCGCCCGGCCAGGTCGCCCAGCACCGCGCCGACGGTGTGCCCCGGCACCCGCACGACCACCTCGTCGACCGGCTCCAGCAGGACGGGCTGGCCCTTCTCGGCGGCGTCGCGCAGCGCGAGCGCCCCGGCGGTCTGGAACGCCGCGTCGGAGGAGTCGACGCTGTGCGCCTTGCCGTCGACCAGGGTCACCCGCAGGTCCACCACCGGGTGCCCGGCGACCAGGCCCCGCTCCAGCTGCGTCCGGACGCCCTTCTCCACCGACGGGACGTACTGGTGCGGCACCGCGCCGCCGACGACCCGGTCGACGAACTCGAAGCCCGCGCCCCGGGGCAGCGGCTCGACCTCGATGTCGCAGACGGCGTACTGGCCGTGGCCGCCGGACTGCTTGACGTGCCGGCCGTGCCCCTTCGCGGGCCCGGCGAGGGTCTCCCGCAGCGGCACCCGCACCGGCTCGGTGTCCAGCTCGACGCCGCCGCCGCGCAGCCGGTCGAGCACCACGTCGGCGTGCGCCTCGCCCATGCACCACAGCACGAGCTGGTGGGTCTCCGGGTTGCGTTCCAGCCGCAGGGTCGGGTCGCCGGCGACGAGCCGGGCGAGGTTGCGGGCCAGGGCGTCCTCGTCGGCGCGGCTGCGCGCGACGACGGCGACCGGCAGCAGCGGCTCGGGCATCTCCCACGGGGCGACCAGCAGCGGGTCGTCCTTGGCGGAGATGGTGTCGCCGGTCTCCGCGCTGCCCGACTTGGTGATCGCGCAGATGTCGCCGGCCACGCACGCGCCCACCTCGCGCAGGCTCGCGCCCAGCGGCGTGTAGACGTGCCCGACCCGCTCGTCGGCGTCGTGGTCGGGGTGCCCCCGCTCGGCCATGCCGTGCCCGGCGACGTGCACGGTCAGCTCGGGGCGCAGGGTGCCGGAGAAGACCCGGACCAGCGACACCCGCCCGACGTGCCGGTCCACGGTCGTGCGGACCACCTCGGCGACGAGCGGGCCGGACGGGTCGCAGGCCAGCGGCGGCCGGGGCGAGCCGTCGACCCCGGTGACGGCGGGCAGCTCGTGCTCCAGCGGCGAGGGGAACGCCGACACCAGGCCGTCGAGCAGCACGTCCAGGCCGACCCCGGTCGCCGCGCAGACCGGCAGCACCGGGTGGAAGTGCCCCCGGGCGACGGCCTTCTCCAGGTCGGCGACCAGCACGGCGGTGTCGATCTCCTCGCCGGCGAGGTAACGGTCCATGAGGGACTCGTCCTCGCTCTCGGCGATGATCCCCTCGATCAGCTCGTTGCGGGACTCGGCGATCGCCGGCAGGTGCTCCGGGTCCGGCTCGCGCACCTGCGCCGGCAGGCCGGCGGTGTAGTCGAGGACCCGGCGGGTGACGAGGCCGAGCAGCCCCGCGACGGACTCGCCGTCGTCGCCGAGCATCGTCAGGTGCAGCGGCAGCACGTTGTCGCCGAAGACCCGCTGGCACAGCGCCACGGCCTCGTCGAAGTCGGCGCGCGGGTGGTCCAGCCGGGTCACCGCGACCGCCCGGGGCATGCCGACGGCGGCGCACTCCTCCCACAGCGCGGCGGTGGTGGCGTCCATCCCGTCGACGGCGGAGACCACGAACAGGGCGGCGTCGGCGGCCCGCAGGCCGGCGCGCAGCTCGCCGACGAAGTCGGCGTAGCCGGGGGTGTCCAGCAGGTTGATCTTGACGCCCTGGTGCACCAGCGGGGCGCAGGCCAGGCTCACCGAGCGCTGCTGGCGCACGGCGGCCGGGTCGTGGTCGCAGACCGTGGTGCCCTCGGCGACCGAGCCGGCCCGGCCGATCGTGCCGGTGGCTGCGAGCAGCGCCTCGACCAGGGTCGTCTTGCCGGCCCCGGAGTGCCCGACGAGCACCACGTTGCGTACCCCGTCGGGCTCGGTCACCGTCGGCGCGCCGCCGACGGCCCCCTTGTCCTGACTCTTCTGCGCCATGGGGCGCACCTCCCTTGGCCGGTGGTGGGTGGCGACCGCCGCGCGCGACGGGAAGCGGCCCGATGCCGCTGCCGCGGCGACATCCTCCGGTGATCCGCCGCACGGCGGGCACGGGACGGTCCGGCGGGTGAGCTAACTCACCCCCACGCTCGATCTCACACCTCTTGCGGAGCCGGCACAAGACTTCCTCGGGCGGGTCGGCGACCGGGGCGTACCGTCCCGGGGTGCCGGCCGTTATCGTGGGACCGCCATGGCGAAGATCTTCCAAGTGTCGGCCCGCGCGGGGATGACCCGCGTCGTCGAGCCGATCGCGCGCCGCCTGCTCCGCGCGGGCGTGACCCCGAACGCCGTCACCGTGACCGGCACCCTCGGGGTGCTCGTCGGCGCGCTCGGCCTCGGCGCCCGCGGCCACCTCGTCGCCGGCGCGCTGGTCGTGACGTTCTTCGCGCTCACCGACCTGCTCGACGGCACGATGGCCCGGATGAGCGGGGGCTCGACGCGGTTCGGCGCGTTCCTCGACTCGAGCATGGACCGGGTCGCCGACAGCGCCGTCTTCGGCGCGGTCGCCTACTGGCTGGCCACCGAGGGCGACCACGCCGGCGTCGCCGCCGCGCTGCTCTGCCTGGCCGCCGGGGGCCTCGTCTCCTACGTCAAGGCCCGCGCCGAGGGCCTCGGCATGACCTGCAACGTCGGCATCGCCGAGCGCACCGAGCGGCTGCTCATCGTCGGCGTCGGCGGCCTGCTCACCGGCGTCGGCGTCCCGTACGCCCTCCAGGTCGCCCTCTGGCTGCTGGCCGCCGTCTCGATCTTCACCGTGGGGCAGCGGATGGCCCACGTCTACCGGCAGGCGCAGGCGAGCACGCCGAGCGGGTCCCGGGGGTGAACCTCACCGAGCTGGGCTACGTCGCCGGCTGGCGCCTGGCCCGCGCGCTGCCCCGGCCCGTCGTGGCCGCGGCCTTCCGGGCGGGCGCCGACCGCGCCCACCGCGCCGGCGGCGGGGGCACGGCCCGGCTGCGCGCCAACCTGCGCCGGGTCGTCGGCCCCGAGCTGCCCGAGGCGGAGCTGGACGACCTGGTCCGCCGCGGCCTGCGCTCCTACGCCCGCTACTGGATGGAGGCGTTCCGGCTGCCGGCGCTGAGCCGCGCGCAGATCCTCACCGGGTTCCGGCTCGCCCCCGACGGCGTCGACCGGCTCGCCGCCGACGTGGCCGCCGGCCGGGGCGCGGTGGTGGCGCTGCCGCACGCCGGCAACTGGGACGCCGCCGGGGCCTGGGTGGCCGCCACCGGCTGGCCGATCACCACGGTCGCCGAGCGGCTCAAGCCCGAGGGCGTCTACCAGCGCTTCCTCGCCTTCCGCCGGGGCCTCGGCATGGAGATCCTGCCCACCCACGGCGGGGAGCGCCCCGCCTTCGACGTGCTGGTCGACCGGCTGCGCAGCGGCGCGGTGGTGCCGCTGCTGGCCGACCGGGACCTCTCGGCCCGGGGGATCGAGGTCGACTTCTTCGGCGCGCGCACCCGGATGCCCGCCGGCCCGGCCCTGCTGGCCATCCGCACCGGCGCCCCGCTCTACGTCGCCTCGATGTGGTACGAACCGGACGCCGCGTGCGCCTCGATCGCCGGCCCGCTGCCCCTGCCCGACGCCGACAGCGGGCCGCTGGACCAGCGGGTCCGGGTGCTGACCCAGCACATTGCCGACGGTCTGTCGGCGGGCATCGCCCGGCATCCGGAAGACTGGCACATGTTGCAGCGGATGTGGCTGGACCAGCGCGGCACCGGCGACGGGTCCCGGCCCGCCGCCGGCCCGCCGGCCGCCACCGGGACGGCCTGAGGCGAAGGGGCGCGGAATGCGGATCGGCATCGTGTGCCCATACTCCTTCGACGTGCCCGGCGGCGTGCAGAACCACGTGATGGACCTGGCGGAGGCGCTGCTCGGGCTCGGGCACGAGGTGAGCGTCCTCGCGCCCGCCGACGAGGACTCGCCGCTGCCGCCGTACGTGGTGCCGGCGGGCCGGGCCGTGCCGCTGCCGTACAACGGGTCGGTGGCCCGGATCGCCTTCGGCCCGGTCTCCTCCGCCCGCGTCCGGCGCTGGATCGCCCGGGGCGAGTTCGACGTGCTGCACGTGCACGAGCCGCTGACCCTGAGCCTGTCGATGCTGGCCGTGCTGTCGGCCAAGGGGCCGGTGGTGGCCACCTTCCACACCGCGATGACCCGCTCCCGGGTGCTCGCCGCCGCCCAGGGCGTGCTCCAGATCGTGCTGGAGCGGATCACCGCCCGCATCGCGGTCAGCGCGCTGGCCCGCAAGGTCCAGGTCGAGCACATGGACGGCGGCGCGGTGGAGATCCCCAACGGCGTGACCGTCGCCAAGTTCAGCCACGCGGCCCCGCTGCCCGGCTGGCCCGGGGAGTGCGGGCCCGGCGAGGGCGGCACGCTGGGCTTCCTCGGCCGGTTCACCGAGGCCCGCAAGGGCTTCCCGATCCTGCGCGACGCGTTCGTCGAGCTGGCCGCCGTCCGGCCCGGGCTGCGGCTGCTGGTCGCCGGGCCGGGCGACCCGGACGACCTGTTCGACCGGTTTCCCGCCCCGGTGCGCGACCGGGTCACGTTCCTCGGCCTGGTCTCCGAGGCCGACAAGGCGCGGATGCTGCGCAGCGTCCACCTCTACGTGGCCCCGAACACCGGCGGCGAGTCGTTCGGGATGATCCTCACCGAGGCCCTGGCCGCCGGCACGACCGTCGTCGCCAGCGACCTCGACGCCTTCCGCCGGGTCCTCGACGGCGGCCGGGCCGGGCAGCTCTTCCCCACCGGCGACGCCGGGGCGCTGCGGGCGGCCCTCACGGGCCTGCTCGACGATCCGGCGCGGCGGGCCGAGCTGACCGCCTGCGGCGATCAGGTGGTGGCGCACTTCGACTGGCCCGTGGTCGCCCGCCGGGTCCTGGAGGTCTACGCGGCGGCGATCGAGGCGACCGACGGGCGGGTCATCGACCAGGAATGGGCGGGGCCCGGCTGAGTGGTGTGACCGGGGTGGCTTCCGTGACGGGAGTGACGCCGGCCGCGTCGGCCGCACCCCGGACGAGGCGAACGGAGCAGCACTACGATGCCGGGCATGTGGTGGGTGGTGGGCGCGAGCCTGTTCGTCGGGCTCGTCGCGGCGTACCTGATCTGGACCGCCGGCCGGGTCGAGCGGCTGCGCGTCCGCGCGGAGTCCGCCGCCCGGGCCCTCGACGCGCACCTGCTGCGGCGCGCGGCGGCGGCGGCCGTGCTGGCCGAGCGGCGCTACGGCGTCGAGCTGTACGCGGCGGCCCGGATCGCGCTCGACGCCGAGCCGCAGGAGCGGGAGGCCGCCGAGAACGACCTCACCCGGCAGTTGCGGGCGGTGCGGCTGGACCCGGCCGACCCGGACTGCGAGGCGGTGATCGCCGCGAGCCGGCGGCTCGCGCTGGCCCGCCAGGTGCACACCGACCTGGTCCGCGACGCCCGCTCGGCGCGCGGCCGACCCCTGGTGCGGCTGTTGCGGATGGGGCGGCGGCACCCCTGGCCGCGCTACTTCGACATCGACGACCCGACCCTGGAGCTCCCGGCCGACGTGCCCGCCTGAGCCGCGCCGGCCGGGTGACGACGGCCACAGGGCAGGCCACCGTGGGTCTGATTGGCTGTCGGAGCGGCGTTGCACCCGACGTAGCATTCAGCTAGCCGTCACCCCCCGAGCACGCCGAGGAGCGATGACCCGTGCCCGAAACCACCTCCCCGAACGCCAGCGCCACCCCCGTCGTCGGGACCGCCCGCGTCAAGCGCGGCATGGCCGAGATGCTCAAGGGCGGCGTGATCATGGATGTGGTCACCCCCGAGCAGGCCAAGATCGCTGAGGACGCCGGCGCCGTCGCGGTGATGGCCCTGGAGCGGGTCCCCGCCGACATCCGCGCCCAGGGCGGGGTGTCCCGGATGAGCGACCCCGACATGATCGACGGCATCATCGACGCCGTGTCGATCCCGGTCATGGCCAAGGCCCGCATCGGCCACTTCGTCGAGGCCCAGGTCCTCCAGGCCCTCGGCGTGGACTACGTCGACGAGTCCGAGGTGCTGACCCCCGCCGACTACGCCAACCACATCGACAAGTGGGCGTTCACCGTCCCCTTCGTGTGCGGGGCGACCAACCTGGGCGAGGCGCTGCGCCGGATCACCGAGGGCGCGGCCATGATCCGCTCCAAGGGCGAGGCCGGCACCGGCGACGTCTCCAACGCCACCATGCACATGCGCAGGATCCGCCAGGAGATCGCCCGGCTCAGCTCCCTGCCGGCCGACGAGCTGTTCGTCGCGGCCAAGGAGCTCCAGGCGCCGTACGAGCTGGTCCGGGAGGTCGCCGAGACCGGCAAGCTCCCGGTGGTGCTGTTCACCGCCGGCGGCATCGCCACCCCGGCCGACGCGGCGATGATGATGCAGCTCGGCGCGGAGGGCGTCTTCGTCGGCTCCGGCATCTTCAAGTCCGGCAACCCGGCGCAGCGCGCCGCCGCGATCGTGAAGGCCACCACCTTCCACGACGACCCGGACGTGCTGGCCAAGGTCTCCCGGGGCCTCGGCGAGGCGATGGTCGGCATCAACGTCGACGAGATCCCGCAGCCGCACCGCCTGGCCGAACGCGGCTGGTGACGGTGCAAGGAGGGGCCCCCTGTTAACGCATTCTGCATAGGAAGGGCCCCTTCCCGACCAACCGGCCAAGGAGAGGAGCGAACGTGACGGCAGCACCCGCCATCGGTGTGCTCGCGCTCCAGGGCGACGTCCGGGAGCACGTGGCGGCCCTGACCGGCGCGGGCGCGCACGCCCGTCCCGTACGCCGGCCGCGGGAGCTGGACGCGGTCGACGGCCTGGTCATCCCGGGCGGCGAGTCCACCACGATCAGCAAACTCGCCGACATCTTCGACATGCGCGAGCCGATCGACAAGCGGATCGCCGCCGGCATGCCGGTCTACGGCTCCTGCGCCGGCATGATCATGCTGGCCACCGAGGTGCTCGACGGCCGCCCCGACCAGCGGGGCTTCGCCGGCATCGAGATGACGGTGCGGCGCAACGCGTTCGGCCGGCAGGTCGACTCGTTCGAGGCCCCGGTGGCGATCGCCGGGGTCGCGGGGGAGCCGTTCCACGCGGTGTTCATCCGGGCGCCCTGGGTCGAGCGCGTCGGCGTCGGCGTCGATGTGCTCGGCGAGGTGACCGAGGGGCCGGCCGCCGGGCGGATCGTCGCGGTCCGGCAGGGCAACCTGCTGGCCACCTCCTTCCACCCCGAGCTGACCGGCGACCTGCGGCTGCACCGCTACTTCGTGGACCTGGTGCGCGCCGCCTGAGCCGTGGCCGAGGGCCCGCCCGGACACCCGGGCGGGCCCTCGGCGTGTCCGCAGCCGGGCGTGCCGGTGCCGGGTGTGACACCGCCGCGTGCCACCTCGGTAGGATTGCCGCGGTTCGGCAGGGCCCCGCGCCCGCCGCGGCCATCCACGCAGAGCCGACCGGCCCGTCGTGCGCCGGTGGAGAAGTGGAGTTGGCGCGGGCAGTCGACGCCGGCGTGATCAACAGACGGAGGTAGCAGATGTCCGGCCACTCAAAGTGGGCGACCACCAAGCACAAGAAGGCCGTGATCGACGCCAAGCGCGGCAAGATGTTCGCCAAGCTGATCAAGAACGTCGAGGTCGCGGCCCGCACCGGCGGCGGCGACCCGGCCGGCAACCCGACGCTCTACGACGCCATCCAGAAGGCGAAGAAGAATTCCGTACCGAACGACAACATCGACCGGGCGGTCAAGCGCGGCTCCGGCCTGGAGGCCGGCGGCGCCGACTGGCAGACGATCATGTACGAGGGGTACGGCCCGAACGGCGTCGCGATGCTCATCGAGTGCCTCACCGACAACCGCAACCGGGCGGCGACCGAGGTGCGCACCGCGCTGACCCGCAACGGCGGCTCGCTCGCCGACGCCGGCTCGGTGTCGTACATGTTCTCCCGCAAGGGCGTGGTGATCGTCCCCAAGGCCGGCACCAGCGAGGACGACGTGATGCTGGCCGTCCTCGACGCGGGCGCGGAGGAGGTCAACGACCTCGGCGAGGCGTACGAGGTGGTCTCCGAGCCGGGCGACCTGATCGCGGTCCGCACCGCCCTGGAGGACGCCGGCATCGAGTACGAGTCGGCCGAGTCGTCCCTCGTCCCCAGCGTCAACGTGCAGCTGGACGAGGACGGCGCGCGCAAGGTCTTCAAGCTGATCGACGTCCTGGAGGACTGCGACGACGTGCAGAACGTCTACGCGAACTTCGATGTTTCCGACGAGGTCATGGCGGCGGTCGGCTGACCCTTCGCGCCCGGGCGGCGCGCCGCCCGGGCCGGCCCGCAGGTGGCGGACCGGCCCGGGCGCGGGGCCTCAGGCGGCCCGGCGGCGGGCCTGCCCGGCGATGGCCACCGTGTTGCGCACCAGCGACGCCACCACCGCGACCAGGGCGATCGTGTAGACGACGTCGAGGTTGGCGCCGTCGCGCAGCCAGTCGACGCGCTGCACGAACTCGGGGTTGAGCAGCCGGTCGGTGAGGACGAGCCAGGCCACCGGCACCGCGAACGCCAGGTCGAGGGCGACCTTCGTGGCGACCAGCGGCCAGGTCCAGCGGCCGGCCCGGTGCCTGGCCACCTGGAGGGCGATCTCGGCGACCAGCAGGGCGATGAGCGCCGGCAGCCAGAACCGCCACAGCGCGGGGTCGAGCACCGGGATGTGGTCGCCCGCGTCGTCGCGTACCCAGGACCGGAAGTGCTGCCAGGGCAGGAACGCGATCAGGAGCACCAGGGCCGCGATCGACACGGCCGTGTCGGCGAGTGGGGCGGCGCGCCCGGCCGGCCGGTCCTCGGGGAGCTGGTCGACGGTCCACCGGGGCAGGTGGACCGGCAGGCTCAGCCGCTCGACGACCGCGAAGGTGAGCGTGACCCAGAAGGCGACCTGGACGACCACCTCGATGCCGGTGGTGACGCCGACGCCGATGGCCGAGCCCACGCTGCCGCCGTCGACGGCGTCGAGCACGGCCACCAGGGCGCCGATGGCGATCGGCACGGTGGCGAGCAGCAGCCGCAGCAGCCGCCGCCAGGCCAGGTAGTAGGTGGGGCCGATGAGCTGGAGGCGATGGTCGGCGTACCGGGCGGCCAGCCGTTCGGGGTTGCCCAGCTCGGTGAGCACCTCGCGTTCGGCGGTCTCGCGGTCCTGGCCGGCGTCGGTGCGGCCGTCGATCATGTCGGCGATGGAGGCCCGCAGCTCGTCGGCGATCTCCGCCCGGCGCGGGGCGGGCACCGCCCGCAGCGTGGCGGCGAGGTAGCGGTCGGTCAGGGAACTCATCGGGCCACTCCTTCGATCAGGCCGGTGAGGGATCTCTGCACGGCGGAGAAGTCGGCGAGCAGCAGGCGCAGCACCGATTCCCCCTCGTCGCTGGTCCGGTAGAACTTCCGGGGCCGGCTCTCCTCGGTGTTCCACTCGCTGGTCAGCAGGCCCTGCTCCTCCAGTCGGCGCAGCAGAGGGTAGAGCGTGTTGGCGTCCACGGGGAAGCCGTGGTCGGTGAGCCGCTGGAGCAGGGCGTAGCCGTAGTCGGGTCGGCGCAGCGCGACCAGGCTCGCCACCACCACCGTGCCCCGGCGCAGCTCCTGGAGATGGGTGCGCAGGATGTCGTCGCTTACCACGGCTCACACGATAGTGTGTGGCACACAATATTGCTAGCCACCGGGGCCGCCGTTGCCGTTTTGTCCGTTTAACGCATTGTTAGGGCATAGATCTGTTTTCCTCATGTGGCGTACTCCTTCCGAGGGCGGGAGGGCAGATGGACAAGAGGCAGAGCGTGAAACTGGTAAGACGAATGGCATCAGTGGCGACCGTTGCCGTCGCCGGAGCGGGGATGGCGGGGCTCGTCGCCCTGACGACCGGTGGTCCCGCCGTCGCGGCACCCGGTGACGCCAGCGCCCGTGGTGTGGTGGTGGATCTCTCCGCCAGCGTCCTGGGGGTGCCGGTCATCACCGCCAACGCCACCATCGGCAGCGCGACCGCGCCGCCCGGCGGCGGCACCGACACCACCACCGGGCTCGCCGTGACGATCCCCGGCGCGGTGGGGGTCACCGCCAGCGGCACCGTGCTGGAGGTCAGCGCCACCCGTGGGCCGACGGCGTCGTCGGCGAACGCCGACATCGCCGAACTGGCGCTCGGGATCCTGGGCGTTCCGGTCGTCGCCGCCGACCTGATCACCGCCGAGGTGAACTGCCCGCAGAGCGGCGCGCTCACCGCCGACACCAACGTCGTCGGGCTGACCCTGTTCGGCGCGCCCGCCGTGCTGGTGCCGAACACCCCCGGGGTGACCGCCAGCGCCGCCGTCGTGGTGCCCGGCCTGACCGAGGCCAGCCTCACCGTCACCCTCACCGCGGTGGAGGAGACCACCGCCGACACCGCCGCCGCGGTCGCGGTGCTGGCCACCGTCCAGTTGACGGGCTCGGTCGACGGCGGCCAGGTCGTCGACATCCCGGTCGGCACCGTCATCCTCGCCGAGGCCAACTGCGAGCGGCCGTTGGCCCCGACGTCGCCGACGGCCACCCCGACGCAGCCGACGGCCTCGCCCACCGTGACGCCGACGGCGTCGCCGACCCAGCCGACGGCGTCGCCCACCGTGACGCCCACGGCGTCGCCCACCGTGACGCCCACGGCGTCGCCCACCCAGCCGACGCAGTCGCCGACCGCGTCGCCGTACCCGACGCACCACCCGCACCTGCCGGTGACCGGCGACAGCGGAACGGGGCTGTGGTGGACGCTGGGCCTGGGCACCGGGATGGTCACCCTCGGCGCGGGCGCCGTACTGGCCGTCCGTCGCTCCCGTCGGATGACCGGGGCGTGACGACCGGGGCGTGCTGACCGGCTGTCGCCGCTGAGGCGGCGCGGAGTGGGACCCGGCCTACGCCGGGTCCCACTCCGCGTCCGGGCGGCCCGATGCGGTCCCCGACCCGACCCGTCACCGCGCGGGACCGCAGGCCGGGACCGCGGCTGGGCGGTGACCGGAGATCCTGCCGACTGGGACAATCAGCTTGTGCCCAACCTGGACTTCTACGCCGCAGAGGCCGACTGGTCGGCGGTCGTCGAGGCCGTCTTCGAGCTTGGCCTGTTCCGTGTCTTCGAGTCCGACTCCGAGCCCGGCGGCGAGCTGCGCGAGTTCCGAGCCGCCGTCGAGGCCGCCGCCGCGCCCCGGGGACGACACCTGGAGTTGTTCGTCGTCGACTCCGGGCCGGAGCCGACGGTCAGCCGGATCGACCTGCTCGCGGAGGCGCCGGGCGACCCGACGTTCCGGCACTGCTGCGAGGGCTGGGGGCTCGTCCAGCTCCACTACGGCGGGCCGTTCGGCGCGCAGGAGCTGCGCTGGAGCCACACCAACCACAACTCGGAGAAGCGGGCCGCGGCGTGGGCGGCGACCGTGCCCCGACTGGGCGATCCCGCCGCGTGGGACTGGCCGGCGGTCAGCCGCGCCTCAGGCAGGCTGAACCGGGTGATCCGCCGGATGGCCGTGAGCAGGATCGGCGCGCACCCCGTGCTGCCGCACGCCGGCCGGCTCATCGCAGACGCCGGCCTGCGGTACGAGTACGGCACGGGGGTCCACGCGACTCCGGCCCACGGGCAGCCTTCGCGGCTCGTGCCCTGAGCTGTCGCCGACAGGCGCGGACTGCGCCGCCGCCCGACGTCGGCCGCCGGCGCGGAGGGAGCACGATGGGCAGCTGCGCCGCCTGCGGCGACCGGGAGAGCCGCGCAGGCGCGCGGCCGGTCCGCCCGCCCCGCGTCGGGGCCGGGCCGGTCGCGGCCGTCGCGCGACGACCGTGGTGGTCGCCGCGCGACGGCCGGGTGTACGGGGTCAGGCCGCGATCGTCTGCAACTGGGCGAGTCCTCCGCAGGTGGTGCCGCCGAGGTTCTTGAACGAGATCAGGATCTGCCGCTGGGACGATCCGTCGCTGTTGATGCTCTGCCGGTAGACCATGCGGGTGACCTCGAACTGGCAGGTGATGGGCGCGCTGCCCTGGGGCGACGCGCCGACCAGGTAGACCGAGGTGACGGGGTTCGCGTTGAACCAGATCGTGGACCAGGTGGTGCCGGAGGCGATGGTCGCGATGGTGAAGTTGTAGGAGACGGCGGTGGAGCCGAGCCGGATGTCGGTCTGGCAGGCGATGGTCCCGACGTTCTTGACCTCCACGTAGAACTGGCGGAGCGCGCCCGCCGCCGCCGGCTGCACGAACCAGGTGCGGGTCACCCGGAACTGGCAGGCCGCCGAGCTCGTGGCGCCGCTCGGGTTGAGCCCCACCACCCAGTTGGTGTTCCAGGGGATGTTCCACAGGTGCGTCTGGGTGCCACCCGGGCTGACCCCGCCGGTGGAGGTGGCGACCGAGCTGCTCACCGCCGCGAGCTGGACCGTCGCGCCGCAGGCGATCGTGCCGACGTTCTTCAGGGTGAACTGGAACTGCCGCTGCCCACCCCAGAGCTGGACGTACTGGCTGCTGATCGTCTCGAACTGGCACATGGACGAGGTGGTGGCGCCGACCGGGTTGTAGCCGACCACGTAGGCGGCGTCGGCCGGGGCGTTGGTCCAGGTCCAGCCCTGCGTGCCGCCGGCCGCGACCGTCCCGGTGTACCACGTCGCGGCGGTGCCGAACCCGCCCTTCGCGGCGGCGCCGAGCTCACCCGAGGCCGTCGCGGCGGCCCGAGCGTCCCGCATCGACGGCTGCGCCGACGGGTCGGCCTGCGCGACGCCGGCGGCGGCGAGGACCAGGCCGAGTGTCGCGGCGGCGACCAGGGCGGCGCGGATTCTTCCTCCCATTGAAGCTCCTCTGCAGATTGGCCCGGGTCGTCTGCCCGGCTCCTCCCACGAGGCTGCGGGGGCGGCCTTGCCATCGGCTAGCCGTCCGATAGCCACCCAGGTGTGGACGAATAAAATGTGATCGATCTATCACTGGGGGTTGCATGAGATGGCGCCTGCTCGGCCCGGTCGAGGCCGTGGCGCGGGGCGAGCGGGTGCCGTTGGGCCGGCCCCAGCAGCGCGCCGTGCTGGCCTACCTGCTGCTGAACGCGAACGTGCTGGTGTCGGCGGACCAGGTGGCCGAGGCGCTGTGGGGCGGGGCGCTGCCCGCCCGGGCGCGCGCGCAGGTGCAGGTGTGCGTCTCCCGGCTGCGCCACCTGACCCGCGCGGCCGAGCTGCCGGAGACGATCTTCTCGGAGGCCGGCGGGTACCGGCTCGACCTCGACGACGACGACCTGGACGCGCGGGTCTTCGCCGGCCTCGCCGCGGACGCCCGCCGGCACGCCGACGCCGGCGAGCACGAGCCGGCCGCGACCCTGCTGCGCCGGGCGTTGGCGCTGTGGCGCGGCCCGGCGCTCGCGGGCGCGTCGGCCGTCTTCGTGCCGGGGGCCGCCGCCAGCCTGCACGACCGGCGGCTCGCCGCGTCCGAGGAACTGTTCGACGCCGAGTTCGCGCTCGGCCGGCACGCCGAGGCGGTGGCGCCGCTGCGCCGGCTGGTGGCCGCGAACCCCTGCCACGAGGGCCTCGTCGTGCGGCTGATGACGGCGCTGACGGGGGCGGGGCACCAGGCCGAGGCGCTGCGGGTGTTCGAGCGGACCCGCCGCCGGCTCGCCGACGAGCTGGGCGTCGAGCCGGGAGCCCGGCTCGCGGAGACCCACCTGCGGGTGTTGCGGCAGCAGTTCCCGCCGGCCCGGCCCGCGCCCGACGCCCGGGACGGCGGGCCGGCCCAGCGGCCCGTCGGCCGGCACACCGGGCCGGCCCCGCGCCCGGCCCAGCTGCCCGCCGGACTGTCGACCTTCACCGGCCGCGCCGACGCGCTCGCCGACCTGGACGCGATGCTGGACCGGGCCCGGCGCAGCGACGCCCTCGCGGTCGTCGCGATCGTCGGCACCGCCGGGGTCGGCAAGACGGCGCTCGCCGTCCGGTGGGCGCACCGGGTGCGGCCCCTGTTCGGTGACGGGCAGCTCTTTCTCGACCTGGCCGGATACTCGCCCGGCGCGCCGCTCGCGCCGCTGGACGCGTTGTCGCGTTGCCTGCGCGCGCTCGGTGTGCCGCCGGCGCAGGTGCCCGACGACGTCGACGAGGCGACGAACCTCTACCGGAGCGTGGTCGCCGACCGGCGGGTGCTGTTCGTGCTCGACAACGCCCGGGACACGGCGCACGTCCGGCCGCTGTTGCCCGGCGGCGCCGGCTGCCTGGTCATCGTGACCAGCCGGGGCCGCCTCGGCGGACTGGCCGCCCGGCACGACGCGCAGCGGTTGTCGCTGGACGTGCTCGCGCCCCCGGAGGCGACCGCGCTCCTGGCCCGCGTCATCGGCGCGGACCGGGTCGTCGGTCAGGAAGCCGCGCTCGCGGACCTGGCCCGGGACTGCGCCCACCTGCCGCTGGCGCTGCGCATCGCCGCGGCCGACCTGCAGACCCGTCGGCACGAGACGATCGGCGACTACCTGACCCGGCTGCGCGCCGGCGACCCGCTGACCATGCTGGCCGTGGGCGAGGACGAGCAGATCGCGGTGCGGTCGGCGTTCACCGCCTCCTACCGCACCCTGCCGCCACGGCTCCAGCGGCTCTTCCGCCTGTTCGGCCTGCTGCCCGGCGCCGACGTGACCGCGGAGTCGGCCGCCGCGCGGATGGGCTGTGCGGCCGGGGAGGCGGCCGGGATGCTCGCCAGCCTCGCCGACGCGCACCTGGTGCACGAGCGGACGCCGGGCCGCTTCGGCACCCACGACCTGCTCGGCCGTTACGTCGCCGAGCTCGCGGCGCAGGACGACAACCGGCGGACGCTGGGCGACCTGCTCTCCTGGTACCTGTTCAGCGTGCACTCCGCGGCCGACCGGCTGTGCCCGCAGGTGCTGCGCGTGCCCCTGCAACTGCCGGTCCCCGCCCGCCCCATGCGGTTCGCCAGCCACGTCGACGCTCTCGCCTGGCTCGACGCGGAACGGCACAACCTCGTCGCCGCGACCCGGCACGCGACGCGCCAGGGACTGCACGCGTACGCCTGGGCGCTGGCGGACGCGCTGCGGGGATACCTCTGGCTGGGCATGCACACCGCGGAGTGGTCCGAGGTCGCCCGGCTCGGCCTCGCCGCGGCCCAGGCCGCGCGCCACGAGCAGGCCGAGGCGGCGGCCCGGCTGAGCCTCGCCGCCCTGAACTGGCGGCTCGAACGGTTCCCCGAGGCGACCGACGACTACCGGCTGGCGCTGCGGTCGGCGAACCGGTCGGGCTGGCACGACGGGCAGGCGGCGGCGCTGGGCAACCTGGGGCCGGTCTTCCGGATGACCGGCCAGCCGCGCGAGGCCCTGCGGGTCATGGAGCAGGCGCTGGAGCTCAACCGGCGGATCCGCCGCACCGCCGGCGTCGCCGTCAACCACAACAACCTCGGACTGGTCTGCGCCGACCTCGGGCGGCTCGACGAAGCCGCGAACCACCACCACGCGGCGCTCGCCCTGGCCGACCAGAACCGGTCGGTGTTCAGCCGCGCGCTCATCCTGAACAACCTGGGCGCGGTCTACCACCTCCTCGGCCGCTTCGACGAGGCGTCGCGGACGTTGACCACCGCGGTGGAGCTGCACGAGCAGACGGGCAGCCGGGGCCGCGCCACCGCGCTGTGCGCGCTGGCGCGGGTCCACCACGACCGCGGCGACGACGCGCGGGCGGCGGCGCTCGCACGTCAGGCGCTCGACATGGCGCGCGAACCGGCCGAGCCCCGGCTCGAAGCGGTCGCGCTCCACGTCCTGGGCCTCGTCGGCGGGCACGTCGGTCTCCTGCTGGAGGCGCTGACGCACGCGCGCGCGTCAGCGGACCGCTACATCGAGGCCGACATCATCGTCAGCCTCGCCGAACTCGACGAGCCCGCGGCGCTGTCCTGGTGCCACGCGGCGCTCTCCGTCGCGCGGCAGTGCGGCTACCGGCTCCTCGAAGGCCGGGCGCTCGCCGCCCGCGCCGCCGCCGCGTACCGGGCCGGCGACCCGGACGCCGCCTGGCACAGCGCGCGGCTCGCCGCGCAGTGCCACGCCGCGACCGGCCACCGGCCGGGCACCGAGCGGATCGAGAAGCTGCTCGCCGTGCTCCCGACGGTCACCTCGCCCGGCTAGCCGTACCGGGAGGGCCCGGAGCCGCCCTGCGGGTCGCGTCCGGCGCGACCGACGGGGACCGGCCGTAGGCAAGGATGGGTCCATGACCGAAAAGTTGACCGTCAGCGTCCTGGGCACGGGCATCATGGGTGCCGCCATGGCCCGCAATCTCGTCCAGGCGGGGCACGCCGTGCGCGTGTGGAACCGGTCTGCGGAGAAGGCGGCGGGGACCGGCGCGACCGTGGCGGACTCGCCGGCCGACGCCGTCCGCGACGCCGACGTGATCATCACGATGCTGTACGACGGCGGCACGGTGCGCGACGTGATCGGGCAGGCCGCGCCGGGGCTGAGGGCGGGCGCGCTCTGGTTGCAGACGACCACCGCGAGCCTGGGCGACGTGGCCGGGCTCGCCGCGACCGCCGCCGAGCACTCGGTGGCCTTCTACGACGCGCCGGTGCTCGGCACCCGGCAGCCGGCCGAGGCCGGCCAGTTGACCGTGCTCGCCGCCGGGCCGCACGCCGGCCGGGAGCGGCTCGCCCCGGTGCTCGACGCGATCGCGGCCCGGGTGGTGTGGCTGGGCGAGGACGGCGCGCGGGGCGACGGCACCCGGTTGAAGCTGGTGGCCAACAGCTGGGTGCTCACGGTGACGCACGGCGCGGCGGAGATGCTCGCGCTGGCCGGGGCGCTCGGCGTCGACCCGGACCGCTTCTTCGAGGTGATCGGGGGCGGCCCGCTCGACATGGGCTACCTGCACGCCAAGGCCAACCTCGTGCGGCAGGGCCGGCTGTCGCCGGCGAGCTTCGCGGTGGAGACCGCCGAGAAGGACGCCCGGCTGATCGTCGCGGCGGGCGAGGACCACGGCGTACGCCTCGACGTGGTGGCCGCCGGCGCGGAACGGTTCCGGCGGGCGGCGGCCCAGGGGCACGGTGGGCAGGACATGGGGGCGTCCTACTACGCCAGCTTCACCCCCTGACCCGGCAACCGCCCCGCGCGGCGGCCCGGACGAGGTCGACGGCGGCGGGGCCGGGTGTGGCGTGCCGTCACAGGTAGTCGGCGGGCCAGTGGAACGCCCCGGGCGCCGCCGTGATCGCGGCGACGTGGTCGGGTGTCGCGTGGACCGGCCGGACCATTCCGGTGGTGTCGGCCTCCGCCGCCGGGGCGGCCAGCAGGCACGGCAGCGCGGCGTCGATCGCCGGGTCGGCGGGCAACCGGGCCACGCAGTGCCGCACGTCGCGCGCGGCGGCGGCGCGGGCGACGGCGCGGAACAGGGCGGGCAGGGCGTCCGGCCGGTCGGGCAGGGCGGCGGCCTCGACCACCCGGACGCGCCCGGGAGCCCAGGTCGCGGCCAGGTAGCCCGCCACCCGGCCCCCGTGGCGGGCCACCAGCAGTTCGGTGGGCGGGGAATACCAGACCGGCACCCGGAGCCGCCAGTCGTCGGCGTTCCGCACGGTGCTCAGCGGCCGGTCGGCGTTGAACGCCGCGTGCACCGGGGCCAGCTCCGCCCAGTCCACCCCGGGTTCCGCCCGCACGGTCCAGCCCGCAGGTGGGGCCGTGGCGGTGGCCGCCGCCGGCCGCCCGGCCGGGTAGCGCAGGGCGAAGGGCCGGTAGCCGCTGGACGCGTACACGCCGGGCGTGCCGGTGAACAGCAGCGACCAGGCGCAGCCGTCCGCGGCCATCGCCGTGACGGCCAGGTCGAGCAGGCGGCGGACGTGCCCGCGCCCCCGCGCCCGGAGCCGGGTGGCCACGTTGGCGACGCCGCCGACCAGGTCGACGCCGCCGGCGGCGTCCCGGATCCGGCGGGGCAGGTAGTAGACGGCGGCGACGACCGTCCCGGCCTGCACCGCCACGAAGGTACGCGGAAGGCGGCCGGGGTCGCCGGACCACAGCCGGACGACGTGCGCGTCGTCGAACGCCTCCGCCCAGGTGGCGTGCAGCGACGGCACGTCCGCCGCGGTGGCCGGACGGTACGCGACCGGGGCGGTCACGCCGGTGCGAGTTCGGTGCGCTGCCGGCCCAGTCCGTCGATCTCCATCTCCAGCACGTCGCCGGCGGCGAGGTAGGGGAACCGGCCGGAGAGCGCCACCCCCTGCGGGGTGCCGGTGTTGACCAGGTCGCCGGGTTCGAGCACGGTGAACTGGGAGAGGTGCCAGATCAGGTACGCCACGTCGAAGATCATGTCGGTGGTGCGGGAGTCCTGCCGTGGCGCGCCGTTGACCCACGAGCGCAGCCGCAGCGCCTGCGGGTCGCCCACCTCGTCGGGGGTGACCAGCCAGGGGCCGAGCGGGTTGAAGGTCTCGCACGACTTGCCCTTGGCCCACTGGCCGCCCGGGTCGGCGAACTGGTAGTCCCGCTCGGAGACGTCGTTGGCGACCGCGTATCCGGCCACGTGGTCGAGGGCTTCGGCGGGGGAGTCGAGGTAGCGGGCGCGCCTGCCGATCACCACGGCCAGCTCGACCTCCCAGTCGGTCCTCGTCGAGCCGCGCGGGATGAGCACCGGGTCGTACGGGCCGACGACGGTGTTGGGTGGCTTGTGGAACAGGATCGGCAGCTCGGGCGGGGCGACGCCGGATTCGGCGGCGTGCGCGGCGTAGTTCTGCCCGATGCAGAGCACCGCGCCGGGGCGGGCGATCGGCGCGCCGACCCGTTCCCCGGTCACGTCGAGACGCGGCAGCGGGCCGGCCGCCCGCACCCGCGCCACGGGGTCCCCGGCGAGGAACGCCGCGTCGATGTCGGCGGTGACCCCGCTCAGGTCGAAGTGGTCGGTGCCGTCGAACAGCACCGGCCGTTCGGCGCCGACCGGGCCGATCCGCATGAACTTCATGGTGTCCTCTCCAGATGGTGCGGCGGGCCCCTCGACGGGCCCCGGTGGGGGTGGCCGCGCCGGTCAGCCGGTCCGGGCGAGCAGCTCGGGCGTGACCGCGTGGGCGAGGGGCCGCCCGCTGGCGTACCGGACGATCTCGTCGACGACGATCTCGCCCTGACGCCGGCGGCCCTGCACGGTGCCGGCGGCCTGGTGCGGGGTGAGCAGCACGTTGGGCAGCCCTCGCAGGGGATGGCCGGTGGGCAGCGGCTCCTCGTCGAAGACGTCCAGCGCGGCGTCGATCCGGCCGCGGGCCAGCTCCGCGACGAGCGCCGCCTCGTCGACCAGCCAGGACCGGGCGGTGTTGACCAGACCGGCGCCGTCGGGCAGCAGCGCCAGCTCGCGGGCGCCGAGCAGGTGCCGGGTCTCCGGCAGGGTCGGCGCGTGCAGCGCGACGATGCGGCTGCCGGCGAGCAGCTCGTCCAGGCCGACCAGCCGGACGCCGAGCCGGGCGGCGTCCGCCGGGTTCAGGGTCGGGTCGCAGACGCTGACCTCCGCGCCGAGGGCACGGACCAGTTCCAGGTACGCCCGCCCGGTGCGGGACGCGCCGACGACGCCGACCGGGCAGCCGAGGATCTCGTGCCGGGGCGGCGCCTGCTCCGCCCGGTGCCACCCGGCGCCGGCGTGCAGGGCGTGGTCGAAGCGGGGCGTCTGGTGCAGCAGGGCCAGGGTGAACGTGAGGGCGGCCTCGGCCACCGACCGGGCCATGCCCTGCCCGGCCTGGGTGACCGTGACGCCGCGGGCGAACAGCTCGGCGGTCACGAACGGCTTGACCGACGCGCCGGTGTGCGCGACCAGCCGCAGCGCCGGGGCCCGGTCGAGCAGGGCCGCGTCGAGCCGTGGCACACCCCAGGAGGTGACCAGCACCTCGGCCCGGGCCAGCACCGACGCCAGGTCGACGCCGGTGAGCGCCGCGTGGTCGTCGACGAGGGTGGCGTCGGTGGCCGCGGCCAGCCGGTCGCCGACCCGGTCGGGGAAGAACTGGGCCCGCAGCGCGGCGGACACGCTGACCACGGTGACCGGGCGGCGCGCGCCGGTGGTCGGGGTCACCGCCGGGCCGCCCGCCGGCCCGGCGGCTGCCCGCTGCTCACCGGAGCCAGCCATCGCGGTGCTCCGCGACGAAGTCGTCGTCGGTCAGCCACGGGTAGGCGGCGCGCACCCGGGTCAGCTCCTCCGCCTGGCCGGGCGACAGCCCCTCGGCCGGGTCGAGGCACCACACCCCGTCGAGCAGCCCCTGCCGGCGCAGCACCTCGTGCACCCCGGCGATGCAGCCGTGGAAGCCGTTCGCGGCGTCGAACACGGCCGCGTTCGCGTCGGTGACCGCCGCGCTCCGGCCGGTCAGCTCGGCCAGCGCCGCCGCGTCGCCGTCCCGGGCCGCCCGGGCCCGGGCGAACAGCCCGACGGCGGCGCGGGTCCACACCGCCCACTGGCCGAGCAGCCCGCCGACGAACCGGCGGCCGGCGAACTCGCCGAGCAGGTCCCCGACGATGTGGTCGTCGTTGCCGGTGTAGAGGGCCACCTCCGCGCCCCGGTCGGCGGCGGCGATCCCGCGCACCGCCTCCAGGGTGCGGTACCGGTCGAACGGGGCCAGCTTCACCGCGACCACCGACGGCAGGTCGGCGAACGCGCGCCAGAAGGCCGGGGACAGGCGCGGCCCGCCGATGGCCGGCTGGAGGTAGAAGCCGACGACCGGCAGCACCTCGCCGACCGCCCGGGCCCGCCGGAGCAGGTACGCCTCGTCGGCCCCCGGCACGACGGGGGACAGCAGCACGGCGTGGTAGCCGAGGCCGGCGGCGAGCTCGGCCTCGGCGACGGCCTGGGCGGTGTCACCGCACGCCCCGGCGACCTTCACCACGGGCCGCCCGGCCTCGGCGTCGACGGTCTCGGCGGCCAGGGCGAGCACCGGCCGCAGCAGGCCGGCCTGCCGGATCGTGAACTGGGTGGTGTGCACGCCGACGGCGAGGCCACCGGCCCCGGCGGCCAGGTAGTAGCGGGTCAGCGCGCGCTGCCGCCGCTCGTCGAGGCGGCGGTCGGCGGTCAGCGCGAGCGGGTGCGCGGGGATGACGGTCCCCGCGCGCAGCAGGTCCAGGGACACGGTCAGAACCTCCCGTCGCGGACGGCGAACTTGGTGGGCTTGCCCGAGGTGGGCAGGCCGGCGGCCAGCCAGTCGGCCTGCCAGTCGATCAGGGTGCCCAGCGCGACGTCCGGGTAGCCGAACAGCGCGTGGCAGCGGGTGGCGTCGTTGAGCAGCGCGGTCGACGCCTCCGCGCCGGTGTAGCCGACCGGCCGGCCGAGGCGCTCGCCCATCCGGGCGGCGATCCGGCGCACCGGGGCGGTCTCCGGGCCGGTCAGGTTCAGGGTGAACACGTCGCTGCGGGCGTGCCCGAGCGCGCGCAGCGCCACCTCGTTGGCGTAGCCCTGCCAGACCACGTTGACGTGGCCGGTGGTGACGTCGACCGGCTCCCCGGCGAGCACCGCGTGGCCGATGTCGGCGAGCACGCCGTAGCGCAGGTCGACCGCGTAGTTGAGCCGCAGCACCGCGACCGGGGTGTCCCGGGTGGCGGCGGCGTGCGCGAACACCTGCTCGCGGCCGAGGCAGCTCATCGCGTAGTCGCCGAGCGGCCCGGTCGGGTCGGTCTCCACGCAGCCGCCGGTGCCCACCGGCACCATCGGGTAGACGTTGCCGGTGGAGAAGGCGGCGATCCGGGCCGCCGGGTAACGCCGGGCCACCGCCGCGGGCAGCACCGCGTTGACCACCCAGGCCAGGTAGGGGGCGCTGGCGGTGCCGAACTTCGCGCCCACCATGAACACCACGTCGGCGGCGTCGGGCAGCCCGGCCAGGTCGCCGTCGCCGAGCAGGTCGAACGCGACCGGCTCCACCCCGTCGGCGGCCAGCGCGTCGGCGGTCGCCCGGTCCGACCAGCGCGACACCGCGTACACCCGGTCGCCGGTGCGGCCGGCGGCGTCGAGCCCCCGGCGGGCCAGCCGGCACAGCGACGGACCCATCTTGCCCCCGGCACCGAGGACCACCAGGTCGCCGGCGCCGCCGGCCAGGTCGGCGACGAGCGCCGCCGAGGGCCGGGCGAGCCGCTCCTCCAACTCGGACTGACTAGTGAACACTGCACTCATCCCTTGATTCCGGACATCGTGACGCCCTCGGTGAAGTACCGCTGGCCCACGAGGTAGGCGGCGAAGATCGGCACGAACGCGACGACCGAGCCGGCGAGCATGACGTTGAGCGGCACCTGCTCCTTCTGGAGGGAGGCGATGCCGACGGTGAGGGTGCGCATGTCCCCGCTCTGCCCGATGATCAGCGGCCAGAGCAGGTCGTTCCAGTGCCACAGGAAGACGAACACGCCGAGGGTGGCCAGGATCGGCTTGCACAGCGGCAGCACGATCCGCACGAACATCCGCCACTCGGACGCGCCGTCGATCTTCGCCGCCTCGAAGAGCTCGTCGGGCAGGCCTTGGATGAACTGCCGCATCAGGAACACCGCCTGCGCGTTCGCCAGGGTGGGCAGGATCAGCCCCCAGTACGTGTCGACCCCGCCGACCTTCGCGATGAGGATGAACGTCGGGATGAGGGTGACGTGGTACGGCACCATCACCATCGCCAGGAACGACCAGAACATGGTCTCCCGGCCGGGGAAGCGCTTCTTCGCGAACGCGTACCCGGCCATGGCGGCCAGCAGCAGCACCGCGACGACGCTGACCACCGAGTAGATGGTGGTGTTCAGCAGCCAGCGCAGGATGTCCCGCGAGTCGAGCACCGTCGCGTACGCGTCGAACTCGATCGGCCAGGGCAGCAGGCTGCCCGGGAACTCGACGGCAGCGGCGGGCTTGAGGCTCAGCACCACCATCGCGTAGAACGGGAACAGCGTGACCACGCTGGCCACGGCGAGCAGCACGTAGCGCAGCACGACGCCGCCGGGCCCGGGTTGCAGGGCCCGGTACGAGCGCCGCCGGCGGCGCGGCGGGGGCGCCGGGGTGGGCGCGGGGGCGGTGGTCGTGGCGGTCACGTGTCCCTCCCGAGGGTCAGCCGCTGGATCAGCGCGACGACCAGCGTCAGCACGAACAGGGCCACCCCGATCGCGCTGGCGTAGCCGAGGTCGAAGTACTTGAAGCCCTGGTCGTACAGGGCCATGACGAGGGTGTAGCTGGCGCGGGCGGGCCCCCGCCGGTCATCGCGTACACCAGGTCGAAGACCTGGAACGAGGCGGTCGTCTCGATCACCAGCAGGAAGAACAGCACGGGCTTGAGCTGGGGCAGCACGATCCAGCGGAACCGCTGCCACGGGCCGGCGCCGTCGGTGAGCGCGGCCTCCTCCTGCTCGCGGGGCAGGTCCTGGAGGCGGGCCAGCACGATCAGCATGCCGTAGCCGAAGTGCGACCAGACGCCGACCAGGGCGAGCGCCGGCAGCACCAGCGTGCTGGAGGCCAGCCAGGAGCCGTCGGGCAGGCCGACCCAGCCGAGGATCCGCGACCACGGGCCGTCGGAGGAGAACACCCAGGAGAAGATCGTGGCGACCAGCACCAGGCTGGTGACCACCGGCAGGAAGAACACCGACCGGAACAGGCCGACGCCGCGGAAGCCGCGCCGGACCAGCAGCGCCAGCCCGACCGACGCGGCGACGGTCAGCGGCACGTACAGCACGGTGTAGCCGGCGGTGACCCGCAGCGCCTGCCAGAAGACCGGGTCGTCGGCCAGCCGCCGGGCGTTGTCGAGGCCGGTCCACTCGGCGTCGCCGCCGATCGTGTAGTCCATGAAGCCGAGCACCAGGCCGGCGATCGCCGGGCCGAAGCGGAACGCCAGGAACAGCAGGAACGCGGGGAGGACGAAGAGCAGACCCCATCGTGCCTCGCGCCGGGCGATCACCCGCCGGGCTCTGCGGGCCGGCAGCTGAGCAGGTACGGCCATCTCGCCATCCTCTTCGCAGATTCGACACCGGCCGGTCGGGCCGGTGTGGTGGTGCCCGGCCCGCCGCCGCACCGCGGCGGGCCGGCGGGGCTCAGAGCAGCGCGTCGGCGGCCTTCGCCGCGTCGGCGAGCGCCTGCTCCGGGGTCTTCTTGCCGATCAGGGCGGCCTGGATCTCGGGGGCGAGCACGCCCATCACCTCGCGGCTCTTCTCGTGGAGCGGGCCGACCGTGGTGGCGCCCAGGGTCTTCTCCATCTCGGTGCTCACCGGGTCCTGCGGGTACAGCGACCCGGCGGAGGTCTTGGCGGAGAAGTAGCCGCCGGCGACGTCGTACGCGGAGGCGACCGCCGGCGCGGTGACGAAGGTGATCCACTCGCCCGCGGCCTTCTTGGCCTTGCTGCCCTTGAGGATCGACAGGCTGCCCACGGTGCCGTAGCCGACGCTCTTCACGTCGCTCAGCGGCGGGAAGATCTTGATGTTCTCCTTGCCCCAGAACTGCTCCACGTCGGCGGGGACGTGCTGCCAGGTGCAGGCGACCTTGTTCTTCGCCACGTTGGTCTGCTCGAACGCCGGGATGCTGGTGATCAGGTCCTTCTGGACGTAGCCGCCGTCGACGAGCTGCTTGAGGAAGGTCAGCGCCTTGACGCCCTCGGGCCCGGCGAAGGCCACGGACGTGCCGTCGGCGGTGAACACGTCGCCCCCGGCCTGCCAGAGCAGCGGGTAGAAGGACTGGTTGAGCGTGGCGCTCGGGTCGGCGTAGTAGTTGGTGGCGTCGAAGCCCTTCGCCTTCAGCTTCGGCGCGAGGGCCAGCAGGTCGGCCCAGGTCTTCGGATACTCGGTGAGCCCGGCGGCGGCGAACACCTTCGCGTTGCACATCAGCGGGTTGCTGCTGGTCAGCAGCGGCGCGCCGAGCATCTTGCCGTCGAGGGTGACGGCGGTCCGGACGTTCTCCCGGTAGTCGGCCTTCGCGTCGGCGGGCAGGTGGTCGTCCACCGGCTCGATCATCTTCTGGAACTTCCCGAGCTGGTCGGGGATCAGGTAGACGACGTCCGGGCCCTTGCCGCCGGCGATCGCCGCCGTCAGCGACTCCTCCCGCTTGGCCCACGGGAAGATCTCGACCTTGACGTCGACGTCGGGGTGGTCGGCCTTGAACGCGGCGACCTGCTTGTCCCAGAAGCCCTTGTGGGTGGCCTCGTCGGGGACCACCGGGTAGATCCACATGGTGACGCTCTGCCTGTCGCCGCCGGCCTCGGAGCCGCCGCCGCAGGCGGTGAGCAGCCCGGCCGCCAGCGCGACGGCCGCGACCGGTGCGAACCTGCGAAGTCTCATCTGTGCGTTCCTCTCGAAGTGGTTCACTGCGCGGGCACGGTCACGACCGTGCCGGTGTGCCGGGCCGCCTCGGCGGCGAAGACCGCGAGGTGGCTGGCGAGGGTCTCGTCCAGCCCGGACCGGATGTGGTGGCGGTCGCCGGTGGCCACGGCGCGGACGAAGGCGTCCATCAGCCCGGTGTCGCCGCCGCCGTGGTCGTCGGCGGCGGTGGACCCGCCGACCGTGCCGGCGTCGAGGACCTCGATCCGGTCGGTGCGGAAGTCGTGCACCCGGACCCGCTCGCCGTCGCCGGACAGCCAGCCGTGGGTGCCGAACAACTGGGTCTGCCGGTGGGTCTGTTCGGTGAAGGCGGCCATGGTGAAGGTGGCGGTGACGCCGCCGGTCAGTTCCATCGCCACGACCTGGTGGTCGACGACGTCGTTGTCGCCGGAGTACACGCACCGCCCGTACGGGCCGGTGCGCAGCGCCTCGACCAGCGCGGCCTCGTCGACGCCGTCGGTGACCACGCTGACCGGCCAGATCGGCCCGTGCTTCCGCAGCACCGGCAGGTACAGCTTCGGCGCGGAGTAGGGGCAGCCCGGCTCGACCGGGCAGTCCAGGCACCGGGCGGCCGCGCCGGCCGGCGCCTGGTCGGGCCGGAAGTGGCGCAGCCCGCCGAAGCTGGCGACGCGCTCGATGCGCCGGCCGGTGACGTAGCCGAGCCAGTCCAGGTCGTGGCTGGACTTGGCCAGCAGCATCGGGGTGGCCAGCTCCTCCCGCCGCCAGGGGCCGCGCACGTAGGAGTGGGCGTAGTGCCACCAGCCGACCGGTTCGAGGTGCTGGACGCTGACGATCTCGCCCAGCAACCCGCTGTCCACCACCCGCTTCACCAGGTCGGTGTAGGGGGTGTACCGCAGCACGTGGCAGACGGCGAAGAGCACGCCGGTGGCGCGTACCGCGTCGACGATCTCGCGGCACTGGTCGGCCGTCGGCGCGAGCGGCTTCTCCACCAGCAGGTGCCGGCCGGCCTTGGCGAACGCGACGGCCGGCTCGACGTGCATCCGGTCCTGGGTGGCGACGACGACCGCGTCGACCGCGGGGTCCGCCGCCAGCAGGTCCCGCCAGTCGGCGAACTCCGCCGCGCCCGGGTGGGCGGCGGTGATCAGACCCCGCTGGTGGGGACGCGGGTCGGCGACCGCGACGAGTCGCGCCCGCGTGGGGTTGGCGGCCACCCAGCGGGCGTACGTCTGGCCCCGGTTGCCCGCGCCCGCCAGCGCCACCCGCACCGGCCGGTCCTGCTGTCGCACCTGGCTCCTCGCCTTCTCTCGTCGTGGGGTGGTCAGACCGTGAGGTTCCCGGCGTCGCGGACGCGCGGGCCGGCGGCGGGCAGCTCCCGGGACACGCCCTCCTCGACGCACCCGGTGTGGTGCAGGTACGAGCCCTCGCCGAAGCCGGCGTCGGCCAGCCGCAGCTTCCCGCCGGTGAACTGGACGCCGACGGCGGAGTACCGGTTGCTGCCGGCGTCGACGGCGACGTGCGCGGTGCCGGCGTCGGCGGTGGTGCTGAGGTAGCCGCCCAGCTCCCACCGCACGACGCCGGTGGCGGCGGCGCGCGACAGCAGCGCCCCGGCGGAGTTGGTGCCGCTGAGCACCGCGCCGCCGCCGACGGTGATCCGCTGGTCGGCGGTGCCCGCGAGGCGGATGCCGGTGTCGGTGAGGGTGCCGCCGGTCACGCGCAGGTCGGCGGACTTGACGGTGGCCGGCGCGGCGTCGGGCGCGCCGACGAGGGTCACGTCGGTCAGGTGCAGCCGCCCGGTGCCGCTGAACGTGTGCCCGTCGACCCCGCGGATGGTGGTGCGGACCAGGTGCACCGGCGTGGTGACGCTGGCCTGCACCACGTCGGTGCCGGCGGTGGCGAGGGTGAAGGAACAGCCCTCGATGACGTTGGGCCGCTGCGACCGGGTGGACTGCTGGGAGATGATCAGCGTGTCGTCGGCGGAGCAGCCGCGCAGCTGCACCCCGTCGGCGTTGACCCACAGCATCCCGGAGCCGGCCAGCCCGGCCTTGCGGATGACCTGGACGTCCTCCAGGGTCAGGTCGGTGACCTTGACCCGGGCCACGAACCAGGAGCACACGTGCTTGCGGACGGTGATCCGCTTCGCCGCCGAGCCCCAGGCCGCCCCGGAGTTGGCGAAGGTCATCAGCCCGGAGTTGCCGGTGTAGACGAGGTCGTGCTCGTACTGGCCGTGGGTGACGAAGGGGCCCTGGTCGTCGCCGTCGCCGTGGCAGTTGGTGACGTACCCGTACGCGGAGGCGGTCCAGTCGTTGAGGTGCCGGGCGTTGGAGGTGCGGCAGTCCTCGACGTGCCCGTACAGGCAGTAGATCTGCTGGGTGAGGTAGCCGGCGCCGCCCCAGGTGACGGAGGTCGGGTTCTTCAGGGTGCACCGGGCGGTGTGGAAGTAGGTGCACCAGCGCCGCATGATCACCGGCCAGAAGGTGCCGGTGGCGTCGATGTCGGCGACGTCGCAGTGCACCGCGTACTCGTAGGCGACCGGGTGGGAGCCGGTGTACTGGTCCGCGCCGTTGCCGGTGAAGACGAGGTTGCGCACGTGCACCCGGCTGACCGGTTCGACCCGGGTCCAGGTGAGGGTGCGGCCGGCGGCCAGCTCCCAGCCGTTCTTGTAGTTGACCCGGATGTGGGTGCCGTCGACGATCTGGGTGACCTGGACGAGTTTCTGTAGCTCCCGTTCCCAGGTGCCGGCGAGCCGGTCGACCTCGACGGCGTACCACCGGCCGACGGCGAACGCCGCGGAGTCGGCGACCTGGAACGAGTCCCAGCCCTCCCGGACGGCCTCGGTGAGGGTGTGGGTGCGTACCTCGTCGGTGACCTTGCCCTGGAAGAACAGCACGGCGGCGAACGGGTCGTCGCGGCCGGCGTCGGCGATGCCGTCGGTGGACATGGTGTGCCCGCCGAAGTCGAGCACCAGGTCGCTGCGGGTGAACCGGTGCCGTTTCACGAAGTGCAGGTCGGAGTGGGCCTCGATGCGGTGCACGGTGGGGTCGGTGACCATCGCGTCGAGGGCCGCGTCGGCGGGGGTGCCGGCGTCGAAGATGCCGAAGTGCCGGAACTCGACGACGCCGTCGTGGAGCTGGAGCCAGCGGCCGGGCCGGTTGCCGTCGGGGGCGAGGACGGTGCCGCCGTTGGCGGGGGCGGTGCTGGCCGCCTCCCAGCGGAGCAGGCGGGCGGCGCCGTCGCCGGCGGCGTGGTAGCCGTCGACGTGCACGACCTGCCCGGCGCGCAGGGTGTGGGGCTTGACGGCGAGCAGGGCGGCGACGGTGCCCACGTGCAGCACCCCGTTGAGGCCGGGGGCCGGCGGGGTCGGCGGGGCGGGCGGGCCGTCCGGCTTGGCGGAGGCGGCGGTGGCGGGGGAGAGGGCGAGGGCGGTGCCGGCGAGGGCGAGCCCGCCGAGCCCGGAGGCGCGCAGCACGGCCCGACGGGAGGCCGGCGCGAGGCGGTGGGTGGGTGTCCCGTCGGGGTTGGCGTTGTCGGCGTGCATGGGGTGTCTCCTCCTGCGGGGGCGGTCAGAGGGCGAGGTTGTCGCGGGTGACGACGCGGGCGGACTCGGCGGGCAGCTCGCGGGCGACCCCCTCCTCGACGCACCCGGTGTGCAGCAGGGTGGAGCCGACGCCGAAGGCGGCGTCGGCGAGCGTCAGCCGGCCGCCGGAGAAGCGCGCGCCGACGGCGCGGTACCGGTTGACCCCGGCGTCGACGCGCACGTGCGCGGTCTGCGCGTCGGCCGCGGTGCTGCGGTAGTCGCCCAGCTCGATCCGGACGGCCCCGCTGCCGGCGGCCCGGGTCAGCAGGGCCCGGCGGGCGTTGGTGCCGGTGACCGCCGCGCCGCCGTCGACGACGAGGCGCTGGTCGCGCACGGCCGACAGCTCGATGCCGGTGTCGGTCAGGGTGCCCCCGCGCACCACCACCTCGGCCGCGCCGATCAGCAGCGGGGCCGCGCCGGGCGTCCCGGTCAGCGTGCAGTCGGTGAAGCGCACCGGGCCCGAGCCGCGCAGGATCGCCCCGTCGAGGCCGCGGAAGGTGGTGCGGACGAAGTGCACCGGGTTGCTCACCGGGGTCTGCACGATCACCGTGCCGGCGGGCTGGTCGAAGTCGCAGTCGGCGATGATCGTGGGCCGGCCCGACCGGGCCGAGCGCTGGGCGATGCTGAGCGTCCGCGCCGAGCAGCCGCGCAGCTGCGCGCCGTCGGCGTTGACCTGGAGCGTGCCGGCCGGGTCGAACGTCGAGCGGGGGACGACCCGCACGTCCTCCAGGGTCAGGTCGGTGATCTTGGTGCCGGCGACGAACCAGGAGCAGACGTGCCGGCGGACGGTGATCCGCTTGGCGCTGATGCCCCACTGGCCACCGCTGTTGGCGATGTCCATCAGGCCGGAGTTGCCGGTGAAGACCAGGTCGTGCTCGTACTGCCCGTGGGTGGTGAACGGGTTGCCGCCGGCGTCGTCGCCGTCGCCGTGGCAGTTCTCCACGGTGCAGTACGCCGAGGCGGTGAGGTCGTTGAGGTGCCGGGCGTTGCTGCTGCGGCAGTCCACCACGTGCCCGTACAGGCAGTAGATCTGCTGGGTGAGGTAGCCGGCGCCGCCGTACATCACGGCCGGCGGGTTCTTCAGGGTGCAGTTCGCGGTGGTGAAGTGGGTGCACCAGCGGCGCATGATCACCGGCCACCAGGTGCCGGTGGCGTCGATGCCGGAGACGTCGCAGCGCACGGCGTACTCGTAGGCGACGGGGTGGGAGCCGCTGTACTCGCGGTCGTCCGGCCCCGACCCGGGGTACTCGCCGGTGAAGGCGACGTGGCCGAGGAAGACCATGTCGCGCACGTGGGCCCGCCGGACCGGCTCCACCCGCTGCCAGGTGATCCGGCGGCCCGGCTCCAGCGTCCAGCCGTTGAGGTAGCCCACCCGGATGTGGGTGCCGTCGACGATCTGGGTGACCTGGACCATCTTCTGTAGTTCGCGCTCGTCGGCGCCGGTGAGGGCGTCGCTGGTGGCGGTCCACCACTGGCCGACGGCGAACCGCGCCGAGTCCGGCACCTGGAAGACGTCGGTCAGCTCGGGGACGGTCTCGGTGAGGGTGTGGGTGATCACCGTGTCGGTCACCGTGCCGCGGAAGTACAGCACCGCGCCGAACGGGTTGTCGTGGGTGTTGCGCTCGATGCCGTCGGTGTGCACGGTGTGCCCGCCGAAGTCCAGTTCGATGTCGCTGCGGCCGAAGGTGTGCCGCCTGACGAAGCGCAGGTCGGTGTGGGCCTCGATCCGGCGGATCGCCGGGTCGCCGACCATGGCGTCCAGCGCGGCGTCGGCGGGGGTGTCCCGGCCGAAGATGCCGAACCGCCGGAAGTCGCCGGTCCCGTCGTGCACGGCCAGCCACCGGCCGCGCCGGTCGCCGCGGCCCGGGTACGGGTCGTGCACGGTGCCGCCGTTGCCGGCGGCGGTGCTGGTGGGGTCCCAGCGCAGCAGGCCGCCGCCGCCGTCGCCGGGGCGGTGGTAGCCGGCGACCCGCACCAGGGCGCGGGCGGCCGGCGTGGCGGGGGCGAGCCGGGCCAGGTCGGCGACGGTGTCGACGCGCAGCATCTGGTCGTGGGGGGTGGGCGTGGACGTGCCAAGTAGACCCATGGAGAGCCTCAACCTTCGCGGTCCAGCCGTCCGGCGGGGCGCCGGACGGCGGTTGCTTGGGGGCCTGCGGACGCCACGGGGCGACCGCAGGGCGGGGGAAGGTCGGGCAAACGCGCGAGGCGCGCAGGCGGCGGAGCTGCTGACCGGAACGCCCGGCGCCGGGGCTGCGGCGCGACGGGAGTCAGCTGTTCGCCCGAGACGGCCGCGGCCGGGGGCCGCGACCTGCCACGACCGGGGCCGTGACGTTGGCGGGAACGTTAAACAGCAGGTGAACCGGCTGTCAAGGGGTCTGGCCCGCCGGGACGTGGCCCAGCCGGACGGAGATGGCCTCGGCGGCCTGGCGCACCTGCCGGCCCAGCTCCTGGTAGCGCCAGCTGGGCAGGCCGAGCTTCAGCCCGGTCACGCTGATCGCGCCGCAGCACCCGCCGCTGTGGTCGCGCAGGGCGCTGCCGATGCAGAACACCCCCTCGGCGTCCTCCTCGTCGTCCAGGGCGTACCCGGCCTTGCGGACGTCGTGCAGGTGGGCCACGAGCGAGTCCAGGTCGGTGATGGTGTGGTCGGTGCGCCGGGGCAGCCCGACCCGGCCGATCAGCTCGGCGACCTGCGCCGGGGTCATCTCGGCAAGCAACGCCTTGCCCAGCCCGGTGCAGTGCGGCAGCTCGCGGGTGCCCATCCGCAGCTCGATCTGGATGCGCTCGCCGTTGCTGACCTGGTCGATGACGACCGCGTGAGCGCCCTCGGGGACGGCCAGCCGGGAGCTGAGCCCGGTGTCGCGGGTCAGCGCGGTCAGCACCGGCCGGGCGATGTCGCGCAGCGACAGCTGCTCCTGGGCGCGGACGCCGAGGCGGGCCAGGGCCATGCCGAGCCGGTAGCGGCGGTTCATCCCCTCGCCGTCGTCGGCGGCCAGGCCGTGATGGCACAGCGTGTGCAGGGTGGCGAACGCGGCGCTCTTGGACAGGCCGCAGGAGCGGGCGACGTCGGTGACGCTCAGCCCCTCGCCCGGCGTGGCGGCGGAGAGCGCCTCCAGCACCTCGGCCGCGCGGCTGACGCTGCGCACCAGGTAGCGGGAGCTGTCGACGTCTTCGGTGGTGGCCATGGTCCTTCTTTCGATCAGGAAGCTGAAGCTGTTCGCCAAGGCCGAACAGCCTAGCAAGCCCGTTCGGAAATCGGGCCCCCCGCTGTTGACCTTCGCGATTTCACCTGCCTAGTATGCCGAACATCGTTTGGTATAGCCGAACACTGTTCAGAGTTTTTGCTGGTTCCTCCTGCGGCGGACAAGACCGCGGCGCCGCGACCGGGCTGGGTCGCCGCGCCGCACCGATGAGGAGAAGGTGTGAATTCACGATCGGCCCCGTCCGGCGTCACCCTCGCCGAGCGGGCCCGCCGGGTCATCCCCGGCGGCGTCAACAGCGGGCAGCGCAGCATCCCGGGCCTCACCGAGATGGTGATCGCCCGCGCCTCCGGCGCGCGCTTCTGGGACGCCGACGGCCGCCAGTACACCGACTACCACGCGGCCTTCGGGCCGCCCCTGCTCGGCCACAACGACCCGGACGTCAACGCCGCCGTCGCCGAGGCCGGCACGCGGGTCGACCTGTGCGGGGTGGCCGTCACCCACGGCGAGATCCAGCTCGCCGAGACCCTCGCCGAGCTGGTCCCGAGCATCGAGAAGGTGCTGCTCACCAGCACCGGCAGCGAGGCCACCTTCCACGCCCTGCGGGTCGCCCGCGCCGCCACCGGCCGACGCCTGGTGGTCAAGTTCCAGGGCTGCTACCACGGCTGGCACGACTCGGTCAGCCTCAACGTGATCTCCGCCCCCGACCGGGTCGGCCTGCCCGACCCGATCTCCACGGGCATCCTGCCGGAGGTCCTCGACGCCACCCTCGTGCTGCGCTTCAACGACGTGGCCGCCGTCCGGGCCGCCTTCGCCGCGCACGGCGACGACATCGCCGCCGTCATCGTCGAGCCGGTGCCGCACAACGTCGGCTGCCTCCTGCCCGACCAGGAGTTCCTCCGGGCGCTGCGCGACGAGTGCACCCGGGCCGGCAGCGTCCTGGTCTTCGACGAGGTGATCACCGGTTTCCGGCACGACCTGGGCGGCTGGCAGCGGATCAGCGGCGTCACCCCCGACCTGACCACCCTCGGCAAGGCCATCGCCAACGGCTACCCGATCGGCGCCCTGGGCGGCCGCGCCGACCTGATGGACCTGTTCAGCACCCGTCCGGGCGCGCCCGCCTTCTTCGCCGGCACCTACAACGGGCACCCCGCGGTGGTCGCCGCCGCCCTCGCCACCCTCGGCAAGCTGCGCGCCGAGCCCGTGCACGAGCACGTCTACCGCCTCGGCGAGCGGGCCCGCGCCGGCATCCGCGAGGTCCTCGCCGACCTCGGCGTCCCCGCCGTGGTCACCGGGTACGGCTCCGTGTTCGTGACCTACTTCATGCCGGGCCCGGCACCCCGCAGCTACGACGACCTGCTGCGCAACGATGCCGGCATGTTCATCGGCTACCGTCGGCGGATGCCCGAGCACGGCATCTTCGAGCTGCCGCTGAACCTCAAGCGCAACCACATCTCCTACGCGCACACCGACGCCGACATCGACCACCTGGTCGAGGCCACCCGGGCGGCGGTGCGCGACACCCTCGCCTCCGGCGGGACGACCGAGCTGGCCGGCACCGCCACCATGGGCGGCGCGGTCGCCGGCGGGGAGGGGCGCTGATGCTCACCGTCGACAAGACCCGGCCGGTCGGGCCGGCCGGGCGGATCAGCCGGGTGGAGACCCTCACCCTCGGCACTGCCTGGCGCGACTTCTCCTACGTGCGGGTGCACACCGACGCCGGGCTGACCGGCGTCGGCGAGATCACCCACCCGTACCGGGCCCGGGAGACCTGCCAGCTCGCCGAGGCGATGGCCGGGCGGCACCTGATCGGCGCCGACCCGTTCGACGTCGAGGAGATCTGGCTGCGCATGTACCAGGGCGACTTCCTGCGCGGCGGCGACGTCGGGGGGATCGTCGTCTCCGGCGTCGACCAGGCCCTCTACGACCTCATGGGCAAGGCCCTCGGGGTGCCCGCGTACCGGCTCACCGGCGGCGCCTGCCGCGACCGGGTCCGGGTCTACGCCAACGGCTGGTACACCGGCGACCGGGAGCCCGACGCGTTCGCCGAGCGGGCGCGGGCCACCGTTGCCAGGGGGTACCCGGCGCTGAAGTTCGACCCGTTCGGCGCCGGCCTCGGCGAGCTGTCCCGGGCCGAGCTGCGCCGTTCGATCGACATCGTCGCCGCCGTCCGCGCCGCCGTCGGCCCCGAGATCGAGCTGTTCGTCGAGGGCCACGCCCGCTTCGCCATGCACACCGCCGCCCGGCTGGTCCGGGAGCTGGAGCCGTTCGACCTCGGCTGGTTCGAGGAGCCGCTGCCGTGGACCCACATCGAGCGGTACGCCGAGCTGCGCGCCCGGGCCACCATGCCGATCTCCGGCGGCGAGCACTTCCACAACCGCTACGAGTACGCCCGGCTGTTCGCCACCGACGCCGTCGACATCATCCAGCCGGACCTCTCCATGGCCGGCGGCTTCACCGAGGTGCGCAAGCTCGCGGCCATCGCCGACCAGCACGCCATGGTGGTCGCCCCGCACAACTCCAACTCGCCGCTGTGCACCACCGCCTCGGTGCACGCCGTCCTCGGGATGCCGAACTTCAAGATCCTGGAGACCTTCGACGGGCTGCTGGAGGACTACGTCTTCGACGCCGTGCGGGGCGCCCTGCCGGTGGTCGACGGGCACATCGACCTGCCCACCGCGCCCGGCCTCGGCGTCGAGCTGGTGGACGAGGTGTTCGCCGAGCACCCGCCGAGCCACGGCTTCTGGAACATGTTCGCCGAGGGGTGGGAGAAGCGGGACCGCCGATGATCGTCGACGTGCACTCGCACCTGTTCGACTGCCCCGACCACGTCGGCGACCCGTTCGCCGCCGAGGCGGCGCGGGCCCACGGCGGCGAGGTCGACCTGACGGTGCGGTGGTCGCAGTACGCGGCCACCGCCCCGGCGGACACCCGCACCGTCGTCGTCGGCGGCAAGGCCCGCCGGTCCGGGCTGTGGGTCGACGACGCCGCGGTGGCCGCGTACGTGGCCGCCCGGCCGGACCGGCTCGTCGGCTACCTCGCCCTGGACCCCACCCAGCCGGGGTGGCGCGACGAGCTGGAGCACGGGCACCGCGACCTGGGCCTGCGCGGCATCAAGCTGATGCCGATGTACGCCGGGTTCGACCCCGCCGACCCCGCGTACGACGACCTGTACGCCTACGCCGAACGGCACGGGCTGCCGCTGCTGGTGCACACCGGCACCACGTTCGTCTCCACCGCGCCGCTGCGCTATGCGCTCCCGGTGCACCTCGACGAGGTGGCCATCCGCCACCCGGAGCTGCGCATGGTGCTCGCCCACCTCGGCCACCCGTACGAGGGGGAGTGCATCGCGGTCGTCCGCAAGCACCGGCACGTCTACGCCGACGTGTCCGCGCTGCACTACCGCCCCTTCCAGCTCTGGCACAGCCTGCGGCTCGTGCAGGACTACGGCGTGTGGGACAAGCTGATGTTCGGCAGCGACTACCCCTTCACCACCGTCGACGCCTCGATCGAGGGGCTGCGGGCGGTGGGGCGGGTGCCCGGCATCCCCGGCCTCGACCCGCTCGACGCCGAGCAGATCGAGCGGCTGATCCACCGCCCGTCCCTCGACCTGCTGGGGTTGGCATGACCCCCCGCGTCCCGCCCTCCTTCGACCTGTCCGGCCGGCTGGCCGTGGTGACCGGCGCCGCGCGCGGGCTCGGCGCCGCGTTCGCCGCCGGCCTCGCCTCGGCCGGCGCAGACGTGGTGGTGGTGGACCGGCCCGGCGTCGACCTCGACCCGGTCGTGGCCGCGGTGACCGGGCAGGGCCGCGCCTGCCACCCGTACCCCTTCGACCTCGCCGACACCGAGGCGATCGCGGCCTGGTTCGACGGGGTACGCCGCGACTGCGGCCCGGTGCACATCCTGGTCAACAACGCCGGCGTGGCCCGGCTGGAGCACTTCAACGAGATCACCGTCGCCGCCTGGCGCGACGTGATGCGGGTGAACGTGGACGCCGTCTTCTTCCTCGCCCAGCGCGCCGCCGAACACATGATCGCCGACGGCGTGGCGGGCCGGATCGTCAACGTCTCCTCCAAGAACGGGCTGGTGGCCGAGGCCGGGCTGGCCCACTACAACGCCTCCAAGGCCGCCGTCGAGCTGCTCACCCGGTCGCTCGCCGCCGAGCTGGGGCCGCACGGCATCACCGCCAACACGATCGCCCCCGGCATGATCGCCACCCCGATCGACGGCGAGTTCCCCCTGGACCGCGAGGCGTTCGAGGCCGCCTGGGCGGAGCGGATCCCGCTGCGCGGCGGCTACGGCACGCCGGCCGACTGCGTCGGCGCGCTGTTGCTGCTGGCCTCCGCCGCGGGCCGCTACATCAACGGCACCCACCTGGTCGTCGACGGCGGAGTGCTCGCCGACCAGATGCCCCGGCTGCGGTTCATGCCGCCCTACCGCAGCAGCCTCTGACCCGCGCCCGGTCCCGCCGTGGTGTCCCGGGCCGGGAGCGCGGGCGGTGCGACCGCTTCCGGCGGTGCCCCACTGTCGGTAGGTTGAGGCTGCCTCCGCGTGACGGCCACGGGGCGTCGTGAGGTGGCCGGCCCCGGGTTGGCGCCGAGCGGACAGGGGAGGCCCTCGAATGAAGATCGTCGCGTTGTCCTGCACGCAGAAGCGGCTGCCGTCGGTGACCGACGCGCTGCTCGAAGCGGCGATCGGCGGCGTCGTCCGGGAGGTCGGCGACGCGCGGATCCAACGGATCCGGCTGATCGACCACCGCATCGGGATGTGCGAGGGCGAGGACACCTGCCTCGATCCCGAGGTGGGCCGGTGCACCCTGGACGACGACTTCGCGCACGTCGTCGACCTGGCCGAGGGCGCGCAGGCGATGCTGCTCGCCATGCCGGTGTACGCGGGGAACGTGCCGGCCGTGCTGAAGATCTTCCAGGAGCGCCTGAAGAGCTTCATGAACGCCCGGCAGCGCCCGTTCGGCAACCTGCTGGTGGGGACGATCGTCCATTCGCGCACGATGCTGACCGAGCCCGCGTTGGGCTCGCTGTTCCCCTGGTACCTGCGCCTACGCAACCGCAACGTGGCGTCGGCGTGCGTCACCCAGAACGACCACCAGGACCTGACCCGCACCGCGGCGATCGACCTGTGCGTGGCCGTGGGCCGGCAACTCGGCATGACGCTCGACGTCAGCCGGTCGCCGGCCCCGGACCGCACGGCGCTGCCGGTGGTTCAGCCGGTGGCGCGTCCCCGCTGCGGCGACCCGGCCGCGTCGCATTCCGTGGGCTGAGGGGACTCCGCGCGCCAGGTGCACCCGTCGCCCGCCTGCTCGCAGGTGACCGTGACGTCCGGTTCCACGTAGCGGGCGGCGATGGCGGTGTTGAGCTCCTGGCAGTACGCGCACGGCGACGAGAACGTCAGCACGACGCCCGCGCGGGCGGCCCGCTTGCGGTACCGCAGGATCCCGCAGTCGGCGTTGCGCAGGACGGTGCCCGAGGGGCCGGGCTCACTGGTCACCGCCGAGTCGTACAGCAGGAGCTGGTTGCGCAGCCGGGTCATGAAGTGGTCGGTGGCCGACACGTCGGCGGGCCGCTGCGCCCGCAGCAGCTCCGCGGTGATCCGGGAGTTGGCCTGGATCCACGCGGCGAGGCCCTCCTCGCCGTGCTCGCCCAGGACGAACTCCTCCGCGGCGGCCTGGGCCTCGAAGAACCGCTGACGCCACAGGTCGACCTTCTCGGCCGGGCCGAGGGGGGACGGCTCACCGGTCACGGTCCGCATCCTTCCCCGCGGCGGCGTCCAGCTCGGCGAAGACCTCCTGGGCGACGCGCAGCCCGTTGTTGGCCACCGGCCAGCCACCGTAGTAGGCGAGCTGGATGATGACCTCGACGACCTTTTCCCGCGACATCCCGAGGTGCAGGGCGGCGCCGATGTGGCCGCGCAGCTCCCAGTCGGTCCGGGCCAGCGCGACCGCGGTCAGCGCGACCAGCTCCCGTTCCTCGACGCTGAGGTGGGGGCGGGTCCAGATCTCGCCGAACAGGTGGTCGACGGTGATCCGCAGGAACTCCGGGTGGGAACCCGGGCGCGGTTCGCGGCCGAAGACCTGGTGGAACATGGCCACGCCCTGCTCGTGCCGGGCATCCGGCTGACTCATCGATCAACTCCTTCGCTTGGGCCGAACAGTTGGCAACGCCCACGACGCCACGAGGGCGGCGAACAGCAGCGCGGCGCCGCTGCCGAAGGCGGCCGGAACCCCCACCCGCTCGGCGACGAGGCCGACCACGACCGGCCCGACCACGGCGCCGACATCGGTGCACATCGAGAAGACGGCGACGCCGCTGCCGGCGCGGCCGGCGACGACGTCCCCGATCAGCGCGGCCGGCGCGGCGTTGAGCAGCGCCGATCCCGCCGCGTACCCGCAGAGCAGCACGACGAGCCAGGCGTAGCTGTCGACGAACGCCAGGGCGGCGATGGTCGCCGCCGCCACCCCGGTGCCGGCGATCATGGCGGGCCGGCGGCCGGCCCGGTCGACGACCCGGCCGGCCGGCACGATCAGCAGCGCCTGGACGACGGCGGACGTGGTGAACGCCCAGCCGACCCACGCCACGTCGTGCCGCCAGGCCACCACCACCGTGGGGACCAGCGCGCTGCGCAGCCCGAACAGCACCCAGCCCTGCGCCAGCGCGGCGAGGCACGCCACCTGGTAGCGGCGGTCCCGCAGCAGGACCGGCAGCCCGACCGCGCCCCGGTCGGGCCCCGCGCCGGAGCGGGGGCCGGTGCGCAGCACCGCCAGGGCCAGCCCGGCGGCGGCCAGCAGCAGCCCGGCGTACGCCAGGAACGGCGTGGACAGGTCGACGAGGGCGAGGAGCCCGCCCAGCGCCGGCCCGCAGATCCCGCCGAGCAGGAAGCCCGCCTCGAACACGGCGCTGGCCCGGCCCCGCTGGTCGGCCGGCGCGATCGTCAGGAGCATCGCCAGGGCGGACACCGAGAACAGCACCGAGCCGACGCCGCCGAGGCCACGGAACACGAGGAGCTGCGCATAGGACGAGGCGAACGCGGTGAGGGCCGAGGAGACCGCGCACAGCAGCAGGCCGGCGACCAGGACCCGCCGCTCCCCGAACCGGACGCCGAGCCGGCCGCAGAACGGGCTGGCGGCCAGCCGCAGCAACGCGAACAGGGCGACGAGCACCCCGATCTGGGTGGGCCCGGCTCCGAAGGTCGCCGCATACACCGGGAGCACCGGGAGCACCAGTCCCAGGCCGAGCATGACGCAGCCGCCGACGACGCTGAGGACGTGGACCTCGCGCGGGAGGCCCGGCTGGGCGGTGGCAACGGGTGGGACGTTGCCGGTGCCGGCCGCCGTCACTGCCCGGTCACAGGATGATGCTGAGCTTGCCGTGCTCGTACAACGTCTCGTGGTCGAGCACCACGACCCGCCGCCGGATCCGGAACGACTCGCCGTCGACGACCAGCTCGAACCGGTATTTTCCGACGTAGGCGTCGGAGCGCCCGTGCCCGAACCGGTGGACGACGACGTTGGCCGCCACGTCGAGGTGGCCGCCCCGATCGGCCAGGATCTCCACGTTGCCGATCATCCGGTTCGTCCGCGACCGGGGGTTCTCGCACCACACCTCGCCGTTGAGGAGCTGTTCGACGCGTTGGCGCAGCCGGGCGGCGTCGTCGTCGACGAGCCCGAGCGCGTCGCCCGCGCCGTCGCGGACGTCGGTGGCCGGCACCGCGTAGCGGATGTCGTCGGTCAGCATCTCGTCGTACCACTCGCGCAGCCGCCACTCGTCGAGCAGCCGTGCCTCGCGGAACAGGAACTGGCTCACCCGGTGCCACAGCCGCACCTGGGCCGCCCCGTCGACGCTCAACTCGATGGTCATCGTGGCCCCGCCCCCTGCGCCCCGGCCCGGCGGCCGGGCTCGTCGTGAGCGTCGTCGCCGTGCATCAGCCGGTCCCACTGCCGCCAGAACTCGCGGGCGGGAAGCTCGTCGGTCGTCTCCGGGACCTCCTTGTTCATGCCCCGGGACAGGTCCGAGTAGCGGACCGCGCGGTTGAGGTAGCCCCGCTGGCACGACTCGATGATCTCGATGTCGTCGGGGGTGGCGAAGCCGGCGGGGCCGAGGAACGTCAGGTAGTGGCTCTTGCGGAGCTCGCGGATGTCCGGGTCCTCGTCCCTGGGTGCCAGGGCGACCGAGGTGATGGCCATCCGGCCGGCGCCGACCGGGTCGATCTTGCGGATCGTGATCGCGATCGCGTCGATGATCATCAGGTTGGGGAAGATCAGCAGGGCGCGGTTGGTGCCGGTGATCCGTTGCGCGCGTTCGGGGCCGAACCGCTCGACGAACCGCGCGGCCGTCGCCTCGATCCGGGGCCGCACCTCCGGGCCGAACATCGGCGTCCAGTAGGCGAGCGGGCGCGCCGCCGCCGGCGGCAGCTCGTTGGCCCCGTGCCCCAGCCCGAGGGCGCGGCCGAAGCCGCCCCGCCGCCGGGGCGGCACCGACCCCAGCGATTCCATGTAGCCGACGTATCGCTTGTGCAGGGCCCGGAAATGGTAGATGTCGACGCTGTTCTCCATCATGAGTTTCCAGTTGGCCTGGGCCCCGTGCAGTTGCGCGCCGCGGATCACCTCCATTCCGGCCGCGGACTGGTCGTCGACGAGATCGAGGTATTCCGTCGCGCCCGCCAGGTATTCCGTCAGGGTGCGCGGCTGCTGCGGATCGAAGGTGACGAACACGAAACCGCGGTAGCTGTCGCTCTGGTGCCGCGTGAGGCCGAAGTCCGCCTTGCGGAACCCCGGCCCGTACCCGTCGGGGATCGGGACACCCACCAGGTCGCCCCGGTTGGAGAAGGTCCAGTCGTGGTAGGGGCAGCGGAACGATCGGACCTGCCCGGCCGGCTGCGAGCAGACGAGGGCCCCACGGTGCGGGCAGCTGTTGGCGAACACCCGGATCACCCCGTCGGACCCGCGCGCCAGCACCACCGGACGCCCGCCGACGTCGCGGGCCACGTACGAGCCCGGCGCGGGCACCTCCGACTCGTGCCCGACGTACAGCCAGCAGCGGTCGAAGATCCTCGTCAGCTCCCGGGCGGCCAGGTCCTCGTCGGTGTAGGCGCGCCGGTCCACCCGGAACGAGAGGCGCTCGGGGTCGTCGAGCACGATCGGGTCGTGCACCGGCCGGTGCAGCTCGATGGTCACCGCGTCACCTGCCGCCGCAGGCTCTCGACCGTGCCGGCGACCAGCTCGGCCGTGCGGGCGGCGGAGTCGCCGCACTCCGGCTGCGCGGCGCGCAGCCGCGCCCGGTGGCCCCGGGCGGGATCGAGCAGGTCGGTGACGGCGTCGGCGACGGCCTGCCCGGTGACGGCGGCCGGCTCCAGCGCCGTGCCGAAGCCCGCGCGGGCCACGAAGTGCGCCTGGATGGGCTGGTCCACCGCCAGCGGGACCACCAACATCGGCGTCGCCGCCCGGATCGACTCCGCCACGGAGTTGTAGCCGCCGTGGGTGACGAACACGTCGGCCCGGTCGAGCACCTCACGTTGCGGCAGGTAGGGGGCGGTGAGCACGTCGTCGGGCAGCGCCAGCTCCGCCGCCAGGTCGCCCACGGAGGCGATCACCTGCGCGCCGGTCGCCGCCGCACCGAGGATCACCGTGCGCAGCAGGTCCGGCCGCCGGTAGAAGATCGTGCCGAAGGAGACGTAGACCACCGGGCGGTCGGGGTCGAGCCGGTCCAGGGCCGCGAAGGCGACCTCGTCGCCGCGGGCCCCCGCCGCGCCCGGCAGGCCGACGAGCTGCACGCCGTCGTCGGTGACCGCGTCGGCCCCGACGAGGGCGGGGATCGTCGGCATCAGGTTGAGGATCGGCGACCGCGCCGAGTGGGTCCTGGTCGACCACCCCACCCCGTGCTCGGTCAGGTAGTCGCCGACCTGCTCGTCGTAGGCCCAGCGGCCCCGCCGGTGCTCGGCCGGGCACACCCCGCCCAGGTTGGCCCAGATCATCCCGTACGGCACGCCGGAGGCGTGCGCGCCGACCATGGCCGCCGCCGTGACCGGCAGCGAGTCGACGAGCACGAAGTCCGGCTCGGCCGCCCGGATCGCGTCGGCCGTCTGCTGCGCCACCGGCGACGACCGCAGCATCGGGCCGATCCTCGCCGGGTCGCCGCTCCACGGCGCCATCTCGACCTCACCGACCTCGTGGACCTGCGCCTTGCCCAGGGCCTGACGACGCCGCTCGTCGAGCGCGCCGCCGTCGGCGGACAACAGCAACAACGCGACCTCGCCGCCGGCGGCCTGGAGCGCGTTGACCACCGGGACATACGGGTTCAGGTGGCCGTGCTGAGTCGTGGTGAGCAGGGCGACGCGCATCAGATCTCCGATCCGTCGAAAGAGCCGGGACGGCGACGCACGAACGGCAGGACTTCGCCCCCCGGACAGGCGGGAAACGCCCGGCAGGCGAAAGGGACCGTCGACGTCCAGGTACTACTACGAGGCGCTATGCGTTATCCCTCACCGCTGAGGGAAACGTCGATTGACGTTACTCGGCACAACTCGAAACAACCCGGTTCGCCGCCTGCCCGCAGACGGTGCACAAAGCCTGCCGGGGCGCGCAATCGATGTCAATGCCTGTGCGTGTCGCGGTGCGAACCGGCCGTGACCGTCGGCCATGGACCGCCGGTGGGGGAGGTTCCGCTGGCTGCCGCCCCGGGCCGCCGGATGTTACGGCTTGACGTCCGGAGTGTTATCGCACACAGTCAATGTGCTCGATGTGAGCGCTAACAGGAGTTGGTGTCGGCGGCTCCCGCCGCGCATCGACCGTCCACGAAGGAGGGACATGGCACTCATCGGACAGGTCGTGCCGGGCGCGCGACGGCGTGGCCGGCTGTCCCGGGTCGCCGCCGCCGTGCTGGCGATGCTGCTCGGCGCGGGGATCGTCGCGGTGGTGCCGTCGGCGGCCGTGGCCGCGACGGTGGACACGACCGCGTGGTACGTGTTGGTGAACCGCAACAGCGGCAAGGCGCTGGACCTGTACAACCAGGCCACCAACGACGGGGCGCGGATCACCCAGTGGACGCGCAACGACGGCGCCTGGCAGCAGTGGCAGTTCGTCGACTCCGGTGGCGGCTACTACCGGCTGAAGTCGCGCCACTCGGGCAAGGTGCTGGACGTCACCGGCGCGTCGACCGCCGACGGCGCGGCGGTGGTGCAGTGGTCGGACACCAACGGCACCAACCAGCAGTTCCGCCTGGCGGACTCCGCGGGCGGGTACGTGCGGCTGATCGCCCGGCACTCCAACAAGGCAGTGGAGATCCAGAACGCCTCCACCGCCGACGGCGGGAACGTCGTCCAGTACGCCGACTGGGGCGGCAACAACCAGCAGTGGCAGCTCGTCCGCGTCGGCGACGGCGGCAACCCGGGCGGCTCCACGTACACCAACCCGGTCGTCTGGCAGGACTTCGCCGACGTCGACATCATCCGCGTCGGTGACGCCTACTACCTCTCCTCGTCCACCATGCACTACTCCCCGGGCGCGCCCGTGCTGCGCTCGTACGACCTGGTCAACTGGGAGTTCGTGGGGCACTCGGTGCCCCGGCTGGACTTCGGCACCAAGTACGACCTGCCCAGCTCCACCTCCCGGGCCTACGTCAACGGCATCTGGGCGTCGACGCTCAACTACCGCGCCAGCAACGGCACGTTCTACTGGATCGGCTGCATCGACTTCAACAAGTCGTACGTCTACACGTCGACCTCGGTCAGCGGCACCTGGCAGAAGCGCTCGGAGATCAACAACTGCTACTACGACGCGGGGCTGCTGATCGACGACAACGACACGATGTACGTCGCCTACGGCAACAGCACCCTGCACGTGGCGCAGCTGTCGGCGGACGGGCTGAGCCAGGTGCGCACGCAGCAGGTCTACACCACGCCGTCGAACATCGGCACGCTGGAGGGCTCGCGGTTCTACAAGCGCAACGGCTACTACTACATCTTCGTCACCAGGCCGGCCAACGGGCAGTACATCCTGCGCTCGACCAGCCCCTGGGGTCCGTACGAGACGCGGCAGGTGCTGCTGAACATGCCCGGCCCGATTTCCGGCGGCGGCGTGCCGCACCAGGGCGGCCTGGTGCAGACCCAGAACGGCCAGTGGTACTACATGGCCTTCGTCGACGCGTATCCCGGTGGCCGGGTGCCGGCGCTGGCGCCGATCACCTGGACCTCCGACGGCTGGCCGCAGATCCAGACCGTCAACGGCGCCTGGGGCAGCAGCTACCCGTCGCCGCTGCCGGCCCGGCCGGTCGCGCCGATGACCGGCGCGGACACCTTCGCCGGCACGACGCTGAGCCCGCAGTGGGAGTGGAACCACAACCCGGACAACACGAAGTGGTCGACCGGCAGCGGGCTGCGCCTGCAGACGGCCACGGTCACCAACGACCTCTACAGCGCCCGCAACACCGCGACCCGGCGCATCCAGGGGCCCACCTCCACCGCCACCATCGAGCTGGACTACTCGACCATGCGCGACGGCGACCGCTCCGGGCTGGCCATGCTCCGTGACTCGTCGGCCTGGATCGGCGTGCGGCGGGACAACGGGGCCACCCGGGTGGTGATGACCAACGGCCTGACCATGGACGGCAGTTGGCGGACCACCAGCACCGGCACCGAGATCGCCAGCGCGGCGGTCAGCGGCGGCCGGATCTGGCTGCGGGCCAAGGCCGACATCAGGCCGGGCAGCGGGCGGCAGGCGTCCTTCTCCTACAGCACCGACGGGGTGAACTTCGTCCCGCTGGGCAACGCGCTGACGTTGAACAACGCCTGGCAGTTCTTCATGGGCTACCGCTTCGCGGTCTTCAACTACGCCACCCAGGCGCTCGGCGGCGCGGTCACCGTCCGCCGGTTCGACCTGACCACCCCGTGACCGACGCCGGGCCGGGGGCGACGCCCCCGGCCCGGCGCCACGGCCTGCCGGCCCCCGGCGGCTCAGCGCGCGAGCCAGCCCCCGTCGACCGGGATGACGGCCCCGTTGACGTACGCGGCCGCGTCGGAGGCGAGGAAGACGGTGGCCCCGGCGAGGTCGTCGGGCCGCCCCCAGCGACCGGCCGGGATCCGCTCCAGGATCGCCCGGTTGCGCTCCGGCTGCTCCCGCAGCGCCCGCGTGTTGTCCGTGTCGATGTAGCCCGGCGCGATCGCGTTGACGTTGACCCCGTGCGGGGCCCACTCGTTGGCCAGCGCCCGGGTCAGCCCGGCGACCGCCGACTTCGCCGCCGCGTAGCCCGGCACCGTCACGCCGCCCTGGAAGCTCAGCATCGACGCCGTGAAGATGATCTTCCCGCTGCCGCGCCGGACCATCTCCCGGCCGACCTCCCGGGCGAGCAGGAACGGTGCGGACAGGTTGACCTCCAGCACGTGGTCCCAGTCCTGCTCGGAGTGCTCGGCGGCGGGGGCGCGGCGGATCGTGCCGGCGTTGTTGACCAGGATGTCGACCGGCCGGGGCGACTGCCCGAGCCGCTCGGCGAGCGCGCGGACGGCGGCGCGGTCGGACAGGTCCGTCCGGTACGCCTCGAACGACCGGCCGTGGGCCGCCACCCGCCGGCCGACCTCGCTGCCGGACTCCTCCAGCGCCGCGCTGACGCCGACGACGTCCGCGCCGGCCGCGGCCAGGGCCTCCGCCATGGCCAGGCCGATCCCGCGCCGGCAGCCGGTCACCACGGCCAGCCGGCCGCTCAGGTCGAACGGGTTCACGCCGCACCTCCACAGTCCACGAGGACCTTCACCTCGCCACCGGCGGCGAGCGCCCGGAACGCCTCCGCCACCTCGGTCAGCGGCACGATCCGGGTGATGAGCCGCTCGGCGGGCACCTGCCCGTCGTGCACCAGCCGGACGGCCTCGGTGTAGTCGTCGCGCTCGTACACCCGCACGCCGATCAGCTCCAGCTCGCGCCAGAAGACGCGGTGCAGGTCCACCGCCGGCGGGGTGGGGTGGATCGCCACCACCACCAGCCGCCCGCGTACGGCGAGCAGGTCGGTCGCGGTGCGGACCCCGGCGGCGGAGCCGGACACCTCGAACACCACGGCGGCGCCGGCCCCGCCGGTCGCCTCGTGGACGTGCCGCGCGACGTCGACCGCCGCCGGGTCCAGGGCGCGCAGCCCGAGCTCGGCGGCGAGCGCCCGGCGGTGCGGGTCGAGTTCGAGCACCGTCACCTCGGCGCCGACCGCCCTGGCGACCGTGCCGATGAGCAGCCCGACCGGGCCGGCGCCGACGACCACCGCGTGTTCGCCGGCGACGAGCCGGGAGCGCCGCACGTCGTGCACGGCGACCGCGGTCGGCTCGACCAGCGCTGCGTGGGCCAGGGGCAGGCCCTCGGGCAGCGGCACCAGCAGCCGCGCGGGCACCGTCCAGGAGCGCTGCATCGAGCCGGGCGAGTCGATGCCCACGAAGTTGAGCCGGTGGCAGACGTGGCGGTGGCCCGCGCGACAGGCCGGGCACTCGCCGCACCAGTCCAGCGGCATGACGGTCACCGGCTCGCCCACCCGGTAGCCCTCGACGCCCGCGCCGACCTCGGCGACGCGGCCGGACATCTCGTGGCCGATCACCGCGGGCACCCGGACCCGCCGGTCCATCGCGCCGTGCGCGACGTGCAGGTCCGTGCCGCAGATCCCGGTGTACGCGACGTCGAGGCGCACCTCGCCGGGGCCGGGCGGCACGGGGTCGGTGTCGGCGACGACGAAGGTGTTGTCGCCGAGGTACTGCGCGCTGCGGTTCACGACGCCTCCTCGGTCAGGTGCCAGACCTCGTCCATCGGGGCCCACCAGTGCCCCGAGCCGGGCTCGGCGAGCGATTCCTGGCACGGATCGGTCAGCTTCCACCAGGCCCGCGTCTGCGGGTCCTCGGCGATGCGGCGCTGGTCGGCGTCGTGGTCCTCGCCCACGTACTCGTAGTAGCCGAACAGCAGGTCCCGGTGCAGGAAGATGCTGTAGTTGCGGATGTTCGCCTCGCGCAGCCGCCGTTCGACGTCGGGCCAGACGGCGGCGTGCAGCCGCAGGTAGGTCTCGCGGCGATCCGGGCGCAGCCGGATCACCCAGCCGTAGCGTCGCACGTCAGGCCCTTTCCGTCGGGTGTCGTCCCCCGGCGGATGCCGGGGGGAGCTGCGCGACCCGCCGCGCCAGGTCGTAGGCGCGCACGGCGGTGCCGGCGAGGATCTCCTGCCGCTCCGCGGCCGACAGCGGGGGCAGCGCCGCCGCCAACGCCCGGCCCACGCCGGCGTAGTCCGACCGGAGCAGGCAGACCGGCCAGTCGGAGCCGAACATCAGCCGCTGCGGCCCGAACTCCTCGACGGCCACCTCGACGAACGGGCGCAGGTGCTCCGGAGTCCAGTCCGGCCCGGCCTCGGTGACCAGGCCGGACAGCTTGGCGGTGACGTTGGGGCAGGCGGCCAGGTCGGCCAGCGGGCCGCGCCAGCGCCGCAGCCCCGCCCCGCCGGAGTCGATGCGGGGCTTGCCGAGGTGGTCGAGGACGAACCGCAGCTGCGGCACCGCCCGGGCGGCCCGGGCCGCCGCCGGGAGCTGGTCGGCGCGGATCACCAGGTCGAACACGAGCCCGGCGGCGGCGAGCTCGGCGAGCCCGCGCCGCACGTCGGGCCGGTCGAGGTAGTCGGGGTCGGCCTCGCCCTGCACCTGCGAGCGCACCCCGGCCAGGTACTCGCCGCCGCGCAGCCCGCGGTAGCGCTCGACGGTGGCGGGCACGTCGCCGGACGCGACGTCGAGCCAGGCCACCACCGCGAGGATCGCCGGGGTGTCGGCGGCGTAGCCGAGGAACTCGGCGGCCTCGTCGGGGTGGCAGCGGCCCCCCTCCACCAGCACGGTGCCGTCGACGCCGGCCGCGGTGAGCTCGGCGGTCAGGTCGGCCGGGGTGAACGGCCGGCGGATGGTCGCCAGCTCGGGCGCGTCGAGCCAGGCGTAGCCGCGTTCCGGCCGCCACAGGTGGTGGTGCGCGTCGATGATCATGCGGTCGGCGCTCCCGCCGCCGCCGGCGTCCACTGCGGGCCGTCCGGGTAGCGGTAGTCGGTCACGGACGCGGCGACGATCTCCGCGCTCATCCCCGGCGCGGTGGGCGCCAGGTACCGCCCGCCGGTGACCCGCACCGGGTCCACGAAGTGCTCGTGCAGGTGGTCGACGTACTCGATGGCCCGGTCGTCGGCGCTGCCGCTGACCGCGACGAAGTCGAACATGGCCAGGTGCTGCACCAGCTCGCAGAGCCCGACCCCGCCCGCGTGCGGGCAGACCGGCACCCCGAACTTCGCGGCGAGCAGCAGGATCGCCAGGTTCTCGTTGACCCCGGCGACCCGGCACGCGTCGATCTGCACCACGTCGACGGCGTCGGCCTGGAGGAGCTGCTTGAACATCACCGCGTTGTGCACGTGCTCGCCGGTGGCCACCTTCACCGGCGCGAGGGCCTTACGCACGGCGGCGTGCCCGAGCACGTCGTCCGGCGAGGTCGGCTCCTCGATCCAGTACGGGTCGAACGCGGCCAGCTCGCGCATCCACCGGATCGCATCCGGCACGCCCCAGATCTGGTTGGCGTCGACCGCGATGCGGATGTCCGGCCCGACGGCCTGCCGGGCGATGCCCATCCGGCGGACGTCGTCGGCCAGGTTCCCGCCGACCTTGAGCTTGATCAGCCCATACCCGTCGCGCACCGCCTCGGCGCAGAGCCGGGCCAGCTTCTCGTCGTCGTAGCCCAGCCAGCCGGGGGTCGTGGTGTACGCGGGGTAGCCCTCGGCGAGCAGCCGGCGCTCCCGGTCGGCCCGGCCGGCGGCGGCGGCCCGCAGCAGCGCGAGGGCCTCGTCTTCGGTGAGGGCGTCGCGCAGGTAGCGGAAGTCGACCTGGGCGACGAGCTGCTCCGGGGTGAGGTCGGCGAGCAGCTTCCACAGCGGCTTGCCCGCCCGCCGGGCGGCGAGGTCCCACACCGCGTTGACCAGGCCGCCGGCCGCCATGTGCACGACGCCCTTCTCCGGGCCCAGCCAGCGGATCTGGCTGTCGCCGACGAGCCGGCGGGCCAGCGCGCCCGGATCGGCGGTCAGCGCGTCGACCGGCTGGCCGACCACCATCGGGGCGAGCGACTGGACGGCCGCGACCTGGATCTCGGTGCCGCGGCCCACCGTGAAGACGAGGCCGTGGCCCGTGGCCCCCGCCGAGGTCCGCAGGATCACGTACGCCGCGGAGTAGTCCGGGAACGGGTTCATCGCGTCCGACCCGTCGCGGTGCCGGGAGGTGGGGAATCGTACGTCGATGGTGGCTACGGACGTGATGCGCTCGGTCACCGCAACTCCTGGGGTAGAACGTCGGCCGGCGGGCGCCCGGCTCGTGGGGTCTGCCTCGTGACGGGCCCGACCGGCGGGCCGGGTCGCCTCACGTCTGCGCCTTGCCCCCGGTGATGCGGGAGACCACCAGGGCCACCAGGATGACGGCGCCGTTGAGGAAGTTCGTCCACTGCGCGGGCACCCCCGCCAGGGTCAAGACATTGATGATCATAAATAAAAGTAGCACGCCGGTGAAGGCGCCGAACACGGTTCCCCTGCCGCCGTTGAGGCTGACGCCGCCGATCACCGCCGCCGCGAAGACCTGGAAGATCGCGCCGCTGCCCTGGGCCGACGGCACCGCCGCGAGCCGTCCGCTGATCAGCAGGCCGGCGAGCGCCGCGAGCACGCTGGCCACGACGAGCGCGATCCACAGCACCCGGTCGGTGCGGATGCCCGCCGCGCGCGCCGCGTCCTCGTTGCCGCCGATCGCGTACAGCGCCCGGCCGGCGCGGGTGTGCCCGAGGACCACGATCCCGGCGGCGAACAGCAGCAGCGACACCCAGATCGAGGCCGGCGCACCGAACCAGCTCGCCGAGCCCAGGTACGTCATCGACCCGGGCAGCGCGAAGAAGGTCTGTCCGCCGGAGATGCCGGTGAGCAGCCCGCGCAGGATGATGAGCATGCCCAGCGTCACGATGAAGCCGTTGAGGCCGAACCGGACGATGAGCAGCCCGTTGAACGCGCCGACGAGGGCGCCGACGAGCAGGACCACCGGGATCGCCCAGCCGTCCGGCAGCACGCCGAGCCCGAGCCCCCGGGTGAGCGCGGGGTCGACGATCAGCCAGGCGGCGATGCCGGGCGCCAGGCCGAAGGTGGACTCCAGCGACAGGTCCATCCTGCCGGTGATCAGCACGATGGTCTGGGCGAGGACCAGGATGGCGATCTCCGACATGCTCTGCAGCACGTTGATGATGTTGTCGGAGCTGAGGAAGACCGGGTTGACGATCGACCCGACGACCGCGACCGCGATGATCGCCGGCACCAGCGCCAGGTCCCGCAGCCGGGCGACGACCAGGCTCCGCGACGGCGCGCGCGACGGCGGGGGCACCGGGGACGACGCCGTGGCGGTGGACAGCGTGTCAGACATGGTGGAGGTCCACCCCTTCCATGGCGGCTACCAGATCGTTGTCGCTCCAGCCGTGGGCCATCTCGCCGACGACCCGGCCCTGGAACATCACCAGCACGCGGTCGCAGATCCGCAGGTCGTCGAGCTCGTCGGAGACCACCAGCACGGTGCTGCCCCGGCCGCGCACCTGCTCGACGACGCCGAGGAGGGTCTGCTTGGACCGCACGTCGACCCCGGCGGTCGGCGTGACGAGGACCAGCACCCGGGGGTCGCTGGCCAACGCCCGGCCCATCACGACCTTCTGCTGGTTGCCGCCGGAGAGCTCCGAGACCGGCACCTGCGGCCCGGCCGCCTTGATCGCCAGGTCGGCGATCGTGCCCCGGGCCAGGGCGTCGCGCCGGGCCGACGAGATGAGACCGTACCGCCCGACGCGGCGCGGCACGGTCATCGTGACGTTCTCCGCGATGGACAGCGCCGGCACCAGGCCCTCCCGATGCCGGTCCTGCGGCACCAGCCCCACGCCCGCGTCGAGCGCGTCGGGCACGCTGCCCGGCCGCAGCGCCCGGCCACCGACGGCGACCGTCCCGCCCGCCGGGCGGGCCAGACCGACGATCGCCTCGGCGACCTCCACCTTGCCGCTGCCGCCGCCACCGGCGATGCCGACGACCTCCCCCACCCGGGCCTCAAGCGACAGCCGCGCGCCGGACGAGGTGACCAGGTCACGCACCGACAGCAGCACCGGCGCGTCGGACGCCAGCCGCCGGTGTTCGGCCTCCGGCATCGTCACGTCCTCGCCGGTCATCGCGGCCACCAGCGCCTGCCGGCTCAACCCGGCCACGTCCGCGGTGACGACGTGCCGGGCGTCGCGGAAGACGGTCACCCGGTCGCAGAGCTCGTAGATCTCCTGGAGGTGGTGGCTGATGAACAGGAATGTCACCCCGTGCGCCCGCAGGTCCCGGATCCGGGCGAACAGCCGGCTGATGCCGGCGGCGTCGAGCTGGGCGGTCGGCTCGTCGAGGATGATGAACCGGGCCCCGAAGGACAGCGCCCGGGCGATCTCCACGAACTGCCGCTGCTCGACGGTGAGCGTCGACGCCGGCTGACGCACGTCGACGTCGACCGACCACGCCGCGAGCAGCTGCTCCGCCTCCCGCCGCAGGCCCGACCAGCGGATCAGCCCGCTGCGGCCCCGCGCGTGCCGGTTGAGGAACAGGTTCTCCGCCACGGTGAGGGTGGGGATGATCGTCGACTTCTGGTAGACGCACGCCACCCGCTGCCGCCAGGCGTCGCGGTCACCCAGCGGCGGGGCCGGACGGCCGTCGAAGGCGACCGCGCCGGAGTCGGCGGCCTGCAACCCGGTGAGGATGCTCACCAGCGTCGACTTGCCGGCGCCGTTGCGCCCCACCAGGGCGTGCGTCTCGCCGCGGCGGACCAGGATGCCCGCCCCGGACAGTGCGAGCGTGGACCCGAAGCGCTTGGTGATGTCCACGGCCTCGACGACGGGCTGGCCGTCGCCGGCCGGCCCGTCGCCGGGGCGGTGCGGGGCGGCACTCATGCGTTGCGGCCCCACAGCGACGCGTCGTCGAACTTCACGGTGGGCTGCCCCGCGACCGGCGCGCCGTCCAACGTCACCAGCGGCGCGGGGAGCTGGTCCTCCAGCAGGCCGTCGCGCACCTGGATGATGGTGCTGCCGTGCGGGGTGGGGCCCGGCTGGAACGTCCTGCCCTCGATCGCCGCCTTGACGTACTCCAGCCCGTACCTGGCGTACAGGTCGGCCGGCTGGCTGACGGTGGCGTCGATCAGGCCGTCGCCGATGTTCTTCAGCTCCTCGGGGATGCCGTCGTTGGAGACGACGAAGACGTGCCGGGGGTCGGTCGGCGGCACCTGGAGGCCGCGCTGCTTGAGGATCTGCAACGTGCCCGACAGCGCGAACGAGGACTGCATGTAGATGCCCTTGACGTCCGGGTCCGACGCGAAGCGGGTCTGCAGCTTCGACGCCGCCACGTCGGCCTTCCAGTCGGTGGCCTCGCCGAACACGGTGATGCCGGGAAAGTCCTTGCGCATGCACTCGTTGAACGCCTCGGTGCGGTCCCGGCCGTTGATCGAGTCAAGGCCGCCCTGGAGCATCACGACCTTGCCCTTGCCGCCCAGCTTGGTGCCGAGGAACTGGCACGCCTTGGTGCCGTAGGCGCGGTTGTCCGCGCGCACCACCATGAACACCTTGCCGGTGTCCGGCCGGGTGTCGATGGTGACCACCGGGATCTTGCGGCTCTCGAACTGGGCCAGGGTCGGCGCGATGGCGGCGGTGTCCTGCGGGGCCATCACCACCCCCTTGACGCCCTGGCTCAAGAAGGTCTGCGCGTTGGAGATGAGGTTGGCGATGTCGTTCTGCGAGTTGGTGGTCTTCAGCTCGACGCCCAGCTCCTCGGCGGACTTCGGCACGTAGGTGATGTACGAGTTCCAGAAGTCGGTGTCCGAGCGGGGGTAGTCGACCCCGACGAGCGGCCGGCCGCCGCCCGCGCCGGCCCCGTCGCCCGCCTGGTCACCGCAGCCGGCGGTGAGGGCCGTCGTCGCGCCGAGCAGCAACGTCAGCCCCGTACCCAACAGGTTTCTTCGGTTCATCGTGTCCTCTCCATCTCTCGGTGGTGGGCGGCGCGCCGCGGGGATCAGGCGGTGGTGACGGCCCAGAGCAGGTTGCCGCCGCCGTCGTGGCCGGTGTCGGCGTTGACGCTGGTCGGCGCGGTGCCGGTGGGCCCGCCCGGGGCGGCCAGCAGCGAACGTCGGGAGAGCGAGGGACGGGACATGATGCTCCCTCCAGCGGCGGAGTGGGGCGGCGGTGGTGGGGTGGCGTGCCTCGCGGCCAAGACGTCAGACGTTAAAGGTTTCCGATACGTAACGTCAATGCACGTCGGCGCTCTCGTGGGGGCCGCGCCTGCGGCATTTTCCGGGCCGGGTTGCGGGCCTGCGCCCCGCAGGCATCAGACCAATACCCGCGGCACCCGTCGGGCGGCGGGGTGTCGGCCGTGCTGCGCGCGGCGGCCGTATGAACGTTAACATTGAGGACCTTCATCTTCACCCCGATCGCCCCGGGTTCACGCGACGCGGCGCGCGTGGGAGTTTCGGTGGGCGGGCCGCCTCCCGCGGCTTCGTGTGAGCGATAACATCGCGGCGTCGGTGATGGAGGGCTGCCTGTCGGCCCCGATTTCGGGGCGTGGGTGGGAGTCCGGTAGGCGGGCAGGGTTTCCGCCTCGCATCTGCGCCGTTAAATCTTGACGAGCAGCTATGTGATCGCTCACAGTGGGGAAACGCCGGCCGGCACGCTCGCGGCGGACGACGGACACCGCCGCCCGCCGCGTCGACGGGACCGTCCTCCGGGTCGCCGACCTGGCCCGCTCGGGCCGGTCTCCGTTGCGCACGCACGGGTTCCCCGGCCGACGCCTGCGCCAGCGGGGCGCCAGCTCTCCCGCCACGAGACCGCCACCGTCGCCGAGAGGGGGAACGCGACCCGCCCGGTCGGCTGCCGGCCGCGCCGACAGCCCCGCACGCCACCACCAGGAGATGACGATGACAGCCGCAAGCCCATCCGTGACCCGGGCCCGGATCAGACGCGCCGGCGCCTGGCTCGTGAGCCTCTTCCTGATCGCCACGCTGCTCCCGGCGAGCCCGGCCCACGCCGACAATCCGATCGTGCAGACGATCTATACGGCGGATCCTGCGCCGTTGGTCTACAACGGTCGGATCTATCTCTATACCGGTCACGACGAGGATGGGTCGACGTATTTCACGATGAAGGACTGGCGGGTGTTCTCGTCGGCGGACATGGTGAACTGGACTGATCATGGTTCGCCGATGAGCCTGGCCACGTTCTCGTGGGCGGAGGCGGACGCGTGGGCGGGTCACGTCGTGGCGCGGAACAACAAGTTCTACTGGTATGTGCCGGTGAAGCAGCGTGGCGGCGGCATGGTGATCGGTGTCGGGGTGGCTGACAGTCCGACGGGGCCGTTCCGGGATGCGATCGGCCGGCCGTTGGTGGGTAACGGTGAGATCGATCCGAACGTGATGATCGACGATGACGGGCAGGCGTACCTGTACTGGGGTAACCCGAACCTGTGGTATGTGAAGTTGAACGCGGACATGGTCTCGTATTCGGGGAGTCCGACGAAGATTCCGTTGACCACGGCGGGGTTCGGGACGCGGACGGGTAACGCGTCCCGGCCGACTCTGTATGAGGAGGGGCCGTGGGTGTACAAGCGTAACGGCATGTACTACAACGTGTTCGCGGCGGAGTGTTGTTCGGAGTTCATCGGTTACTCGACGGCGCCGGGTCCGACGGGGCCGTGGACGTATCGGGGGACGGTGATGCCGCGGCAGGGCGGTAGTTTCACGAACCATCCGGGGGTGATCGACTTCAACGGCGGGTCGTATTTCTTCTATCACAACGGGGCGTTGCCGGGTGGGGGTGGTTACACCCGGTCGGTGGCGGTGGAGAAGTTCTCCTACCGTAGTGACGGGACGATCCCGAGCATGAACATGACCACCGGCGGGGCGCCGCAGATCGGGACGTTGAATCCGTATGTGCGGCAGGAGGCGGAGACGATCGCCTGGTCGGTGGGGGTGGAGACGGAGCCCGCCAGCGAGGGCGGGATGAACGTGGGTTTCCTCAACAACGGTGACTACGTCAAGGTGAAGGGGGTGGCGTTCGGGTCGGGCGCGGCGTCGTTGAGCGCGCGGGTGGCCTCGGCCGGCAGTGGAGGCACGATCGAGGCGCGGTTGGGCAGCCCGACGGGCACCCGGGTCGCCGCGTGCACGGTGCCGGTCACCGGCGGCTGGCAGACGTGGCAGACGGTGTCCTGCCCGGTGACCGGCGCGACCGGCACCCAGGACCTGTACCTACGGTTCGTCGGCGGCAGCGGCAACCTGTTCAACCTCAACTGGTGGCAGTTCACCGCCGGCACCGGCGCCGGCACGTCCTACCGCGTCACCAACCGCAACAGCGGCCAGGTCATCGACGTGCAGGCGCCCAACCTGAACGACCTGGCCGTCATCGGCCAGTGGACCAGCAACGGCAACCCCTGGCAGCAGTGGCGGTTCAACGACGCCGGCAACGGCAACGTCACCCTCCAGAGCGTCAACAGCGGAAAGTGCGTCGACGTGGTCAACGCCTCGACCGCGGACGGCGCGCAGATCGTCCAGTACACCTGCCACGGTGGGGCCAACCAGACCTTCACCTGGCGGTCGACCGGTGACGGCTACTACCAGCTGGTCAACCTGAACAGCGCCAAGTGCCTCAACGTGGTCGGCGGCTCGACCACCCCGGGCGCGGCCCTGGAACAGCGCGCCTGCGGCTCCGCGACCAGCATGCAGTGGTCCCGCGCCTGACGGCCGGAGACCCGCCCCCGGTGGGGCCGACGCCGATCCGCCGCGCCGGCCCCGCCGGGGCACCCCGCGCCCGCCGTCCGCGACCACGGCTGCGGTAGGCGGGCGTACCACGCTCGGCAGACGCAGACGCAGACGCAGCCGCAGCCGGCCGGGGAGCCGGGACGTTGCTCGACCGGCCGGGCGTCACCGCCGTGGGTAGGCTCTGCGGGATGAGGCGGGCGGCACGGTGACCGTGGTCCCGGTCGTCGTGGTCGGCGCGGGTCCCACCGGGCTCACCGCGGCGACGCTGCTCGCCCAGCACGGCGTGCAGTGCCTGGTCCTCGACCGGTGGGCGGAGATCTACCCGCTGCCCCGGGCGGTCGCCCTCGACGACGAGGTGCACCGCATCCTCGCCCGGCTGGGGCTCCGGGAGGAGTTCGCCGCCATCTCCCGGCCGCACCGGGGCCTGCGCCTGGTCGACCGGAGCCTGCGGGTGCTGGCCGAGTTCCCCCGCGACGTGACGCCGGGCCGGCACGGCTACCCGCAGGGGAGCCTGTTCGACCAGCCGGAGCTGGAGGCGATCCTGCGCCGCAACCTCGGCCGGCACGACAACGCCACCCTGCGCGGCGACACCGAGGTCACCGCCCTGACCCAGGACGCGGACGGCGTGGCGGTGAGCGTCACCGACACGGTCACCGGCGCGCCGGGCGTCGTCCGCGCGGGCTACGTCCTGGGCTGCGACGGCGCCAACGGGTCGACCCGGGCCGCGATCGGCGCCGGCATGCGCGACCTCGGGTTCACCCAGCGCTGGCTCGTCGTCGACGTGGTCACCGAGGCCGAGCTCGGCCACTGGGAGGGCGTGCACCAGCTCTGCGACCCGGTCCGCGCCGGCACCTACCTGCGGGTCGGCCCGACCCGGCACCGCTGGGAGTTCCTGCTGGCCCCCGGCGAGGCCGCCGCCGACTTCCGCGACCCGGCCCGGCTGTATCCGCTGGTCGCCCCGTGGACGGGGGCCGTGCCCCGCGCGGAGCTGGAGGTCGTCCGGGCGGCCGAGTACACCTTCCGCGCCCAGGTCGCCGACCGGTGGCGCGACCGGCGGATCTTCCTGCTCGGCGACGCCGCCCACCTCACGCCGCCGTTCGTCGGTCAGGGCCTGGGCGCCGGGCTGCGCGACGCGATGAACCTCGCCTGGAAACTCGCCGGCGTGCTCGACGGGAGCCTGCCCGAGGGCGTCCTCGACACCTACGAGACCGAACGCCGGCGGCACGCCCACGCCATGATCAGGTTGGCGAAGCTGGTCGGCGTCGCCATGACGGCCGGCGGCCGGTGGGGGGACGCCGTCCGCCGGGTGGTGGCGCCGCGCCTGCGCCTCGTGCCCGGCCTGCAACGCCTCGCCACGGACAGCGAGACGCCCGCGCTGCGGCGGTCCGCCCTGGTGCGGCGGCCCCCGCTGGGCCGTGGCGTCGCGGGCCGGCTGTGCCCGAACGCCGTGCTCGACGGCGACGTCCGCTTCGACGACGTGGCGGCGGGCCGGTTCGCGGTCGTCACCTCCGTCACGCCGTCGGCCGAGCAGCGGGCCGACCTGACCCGCCGGGGAGCGGTCGTCGTCGACGCCCCACCGGGCAGCGAACTGCGCCGGTGGCTGGCCGGTGGCCGCGCCCGGGCGGCCGTCGTCCGCCCCGACGGCACCGTTCTGGCCGCCGGCGGGACGCTGGCCGACCTCTGCCGGGCCGTGCCCGGGCTGCCGCCGGCGCGGCACCCGCCGACCGGCCGGGTGTGACCGTCCCCGTGGGGCGCGGCTCAGCCGGCGAAGGGATGGGCCGGGAAGCCGGGCACCTCGGGGCGGAACCGGAACAGCGCGCCCGCCGGGGAACGGTCGTCGTCCGGCAGGCCCAGGCGGGACGACGTGACGTAGAGGTCCGCGTGGTCGGGGCCGCCGAACGCGCACGCCGTCGGCCGCCGGACCGGCAGCTCCACGACGGCGGTGAGGCGGCCGTCCGGCGCGTACCGGTGGACGGCGCCCCCGTCCCACAGGGCGACCCACGCGCCGCCCCCGCTGTCGACGCAGAGCCCGTCGGGGGTGCCCACCGCCGGCGGCACCTCCACCACCGGCCGCCGGTCGCGCAGCTCGCCGGTCGCCGGGTCGAAGGCGAAGGCGTCCACCCGTTGGGTGGCCGAGTCGACGTACCAGGCGGTGCCGCCGTCCCGGGTCCAGGCCAGCCCGTTGGAGACGGTGAGCCCGGTGAGCACCGTCTCGACCGTCCCGTCGGCGGCGAGCCGGTGCAACGCGGCCCGACCCGGCGCCGCGTCGTACGCCATCGAGCCACAGTAGAAACGCCCCAGGGGATCGCAGGCCCCGTCGTTCATGCGGATCGACGGGTCCGACCAGACCTCGGGCAGCAGCTCGACCGAGTCGTCCCCCAGCAGCGCGAAGCCCCGCTCGACGGCGACGACCAGCCCACCGGCGGACCGGGGGCGCAGGGCCGCGACCACCGGGGCGACGTGTCGGCGGGTGATGGTGCCGGTGGCCGGGTCCAGCGCCAGGACGTCCCCGGCCAGCATGTCGACCCAGCGCAGCCGCTGGTCGGCCGGGCACCACACCGGCCCCTCCCCGTGCCCGGCCACGCTCGGGGTGACCTGCTCGACGTCGACCATCCGACACTCCTCAGTCGATCCGTTCGCCGGTCACGTCGAGTCGCGGCAGGGGATCGGCCGCCCTGGCCCGGGCGGTGGCGTGCCGGCGTCGGGATCGCCCCGGGTCAGTCCAGCTCGCGATAGTAGTAGAACATCGGCTCGGGTGCCCCCGGCTCGACGTTGGTGAAGCCGTGCGCCTCGTAGAAGCGGCGGGCGTCGACGTCCTCGCCGTCGACGTTGATCTCCAGCGATCCGGCGCCGCGTTCGCCGGCCAGCCGGCAGGCGGCGTCCAGCAGGGCGTGTCCGTAGCGCTGTCCGCGCATCTCGGGGCGCACGTAGAGTTCGTCGAGGGTGGCCACCGGGCCGGCGTACCAGAGGCTGGGCCGGAAGGAGAGCACCGCGACCCCGACGGCTGGCGCGCCGCCGAGCAGCACCAGGAAGTGCTCTCCGGCGAGCAGCCGCCGCAGCCGGGTGGCGAGCACCCGGGGCCCCGGCGTCGGGGTGTCGAACTCGCGGTTGAAGGCGTCCAGCAGCTCGGCGACCAGGTCGGCGTCGGACGCGGTGGCCGGCCGGACCGGGCGTTCGGGTTCGGGCTCTGTCCCCATCCGGCGCAGCCTTGCGGTCGGCGCGGCGGTGGGCAACGCAATATCCCGGCGCGGCCGGGCGGCAGCCACGGCGCTCCGGGCGGCGGTGGTTCCGAATGTTTCGGTACCGGGTGCGTGGACTGGGGACGACGGGCGGGCGGTGCCCTTCCTCCGGAGCCCGGCTGGTCGCCGACGCCCCGCTCCTGCCTGCGCCGACGTGCCCCCGCCGGCACGCCGGGCCTGCGGCGAGGTTTCCGAAACATTTCCGGAAGTTGTTGACACTGTGGCTGACCCGTATCGATACTGGCCCTCCGATAAGGATGCATGAACTTCGATTATTGGCGGCATGCCTCAAGGAGGGTCTGTGACCGGCAGCCTGAGACAGCGGAAGCGATTGACGAGAACCGCCCTGCCGGCGGCGGTGCTGCTGGTGGTGAGCGGCGCGGTGGCGGTCCAGTCCACCGCCCCCGCCGCCGCGGCCGAGACCACGCTGCGGGCCGCGGCGGCCAAGGCGGGGCTGTTCTTCGGCGTCGCCGCCTCACCCAACCGGCTCTACCCGATCGTCGGTCAGGAATTCAACCAGCTGACCCCCGAGAACGACATGAAGCCGGACCGGATCGCCACGTCCAGCGGCGGGTTGCAGAACACCGGCGGCGCGGACACCCTGGTCAACCACGCCCAGAGCAACAACATGCTGGTCCGGGGGCACACGCTGGTGTGGCACTCGCAGGCCGGCGCGTTGCAGGGCGCCAGCCAGGCGACGCTGAACACCTTCATCGGCAACGCCATCAACCGCTGGGGCAGCAAGATCGCCTACTGGGACGTCGTCAACGAGGCCCTGGAGGACAACAACACCGGCCGGCGGCGCAACCAGTGGCCGCACACCATGAACCGCGACGCCAACGGCGACGGCGACTACTTCGACGCCGGCGACACCGACGTCATCCGGGACTCGTTCATCCGGGCAAAGCAGGTCGTGCAGGCCGGCGGATACTCCACCAAGCTCTGCATCAACGACTACGACGTCGAGGGCCTCACGGTCCAGGGCGGCGGGCCGAACCGCAAGGCCAACGCCCTGTACGACATCGTCCGCACCTACCGGCAGTACATCGACTGCGTCGGGTTCCAGTCGCACTTCAACGACAACCCGAACAGCATCATCACCAACGACCTCCAGGCCAACATCCAGCGCTTCGCCGACCTCGGCGTCGAGGTGCACCTCTCCGAGGTGGACATCGACGACGACCTGAGCAACAACGACATCGGCGCGGGTCAGGCGGAGAACTACCGCAAGGTCGTGCGGGCCTGCCTGAACGTCCCCAAGTGCACCGGCATCACCGTCTGGGGCATCTCCGACAGCGAGTCGTGGCGCTCCTCCGAGCGGGGCCTGCTGTTCACCGGCGGCAACGGCAACTACCAGAAGAAGGCCGCCTACCACGCGGTCCTCGACGAGCTGAACAAGGGCCGCACCACCACGCCGCCGACGACCACGCCCCCGCCCACGACGCCGCCGCCCACCACCCCGCCGCCGACCACGCCCCCGCCCACGACGCCCCCGCCGACCACCCCGCCGCCGACCACGCCCCCGCCCGCCGCGGGCTGCTCGGCCACGGTCTCGCTGAACTCCTGGCCCGGGGGCTTCGTCGCCACCGTCCGGGTCACCGCCGGCACCTCGCCGATCAGGGGCTGGACCGTCCAGGTCACCCTGCCGGCCGGGACCACGGTGACCGGCACCTGGAGCGCCACCGCCAGCGGCGCCAGCGGCAGCGTGCAGTTCACCAACGTCAGCTACAACGGCGCGGTGAACGCCGGCCAGTCCACCGAGTTCGGTTTCCAGGGCACCGGGACCGCCACCGGCCTGACCCCGGTGTGCACCGCCTCCTGAGCACCACCGCCCGTCCCCGACGGGCGCGCGACACCCGCCCAGGACGGGCGGGACGGTGATCGGCCACCGGCCGGCCCCGGGAACTCACCCGGCGCCGGCCGGTGGCGTCGTGCGGGCCGGCCGCCGCCGGTCGGTGTTCGTGTGCGCGCGACGGCGGGCGGCGATCGCCATCGTCACCGCGGCGACCTTCCTGAGGCTTCCATTCAGTGAAAGCTCCGGTTCCCGCCGTGGACACCGTACGGGATGATTCGTCCTCATCGATGTTCGTTCGCGAGGAGGTCGCTCGCATGGCGTTCGCCCGTGACCAGTGGTACGTGGCGGCCTACGGTGCCGAGGTCGGGCGGGACCTGCTCGCCCGTACGGTGCTCGGCGAGCCGCTGGTGCTCTACCGCACCGGAGCCGGGGCGGCGGTGGCGCTCGCCGACCGGTGCGTGCACCGGCGCTACCCGTTGTCGGAGAGCCGCCTCGACGGTGACACGATCGTCTGCGGGTACCACGGCTTCACCTACGACCCGACCGGCGCATGCGTCTTCGTGCCGGGCCAGCAGCGCATTCCCCGTACCGCGCGGGTCGTCGCGTACCCCGTGGTGGAGCAGGACTCCCTCGTCTGGGTGTGGATCGGCGACCGGGAGCGCGCCGACCCGGCCGGGATACCCCGCGCGCCGTGGCTGGCCGATCCCCGGTACGCGGTGGTGCGCGGGATGGCGCCGCTGAACGCGCGGTACGGCCTGCTGGTGGACAACCTGATGGACCTGTCGCACGAGACGTACCTGCACGGCGGCTACATCGGCACGCCGGAGGTGGCGGACACCCCGATCGTCACCGAGGTGGACGAGGAGCGGGGCGTCGTCCGCGTCAGCCGGCACATGGACGACGCCGAGTGCCCGCCGTTCTACGCCCGGTCGACCGGGATCCGGGGCCGGATCACCCGGTGGCAGGACGTCGAGTACCACCCGCCCTGCCTCTATCTCCTGCACAGCCGGATCGCGCCGCGGGGCGTCCTGCCGCCCGCCGAGGGCGAGGACAGCGGGGCGTTCCACGCCGAGATCGTGTACGCCATCACGCCGTCGACCGAGCACACCACGTACGACTTCTGGGCGGTGGCGCGTGACTTCGCGGTCGACGACGGGTCGGTGAGCGAGTACCTGCACCACAGCAACCACACCGTGGTCATGCAGGACGTGGCGGCGCTCGACGTCCTGGAGCGGGTGATCGCGGCCGAGCCGGACCGGTACCAGGAGCTGAGCGTCAACATCGACGCCGGTGGCCTGGCCGCCCGGCGGCTGCTGGCCCGGATGGTCGGGCCGGGGGCGGCGGGAGCGCCCCGGTGACCGCCTCGCCCGACCCGGCCGGCGGTGCGGACACGGCGATCGAGGTCGAGCTCGCGCTCTCCGGGCGGACGGTGACCGTGCCGCCGGGCACGTCGATCCTGAGCGCTGTGGAGGAGGCCGGCGTGGGGGTCCTGTCGTCCTGCCGGGAGGGCACCTGCGGCACCTGCGAGACCCCGGTGCTCGACGGCGTTCCCGAGCACCGCGACAGCCTGCTCACCGAGCGGGAGCGGGCCGCCGGGGACACCATGCTGATCTGCGTCTCCCGGGCCCGTACGCCCCGGCTCGTCCTGGAGCTGTGACCGGCCGGCGCGGGCGGGATGATGGCGGGGTGCGCGGGCAGCCGGGACGGTCGGTGACGGGGCGGGCGCTGGCGCTGCTCGCCGCGTTCACCCCGGCCAGCCCGGCGTTGACCCTGACCGAGCTGGCCCGCCGCGCGGGGCTGCCGCTGCCGACCGCGCACCGGCGGGCGGCGGAGCTCCTCGCGTGGGGGGCGCTGGAGCGCGGCGACGACGGGCGGTACCGCATCGGCCTGCGGCTGTGGGAGGTGGGCTCGCTCGCGCCGAGGGGCCTGGGACTGCGGGAGGTGGCCCTGCCGGTCATGGAGGACCTGTACGAGGTGACTCACGAGAACGTCCAGCTCGCCGTCCGGCAGGACCTCGAAGTCGTCTTCGTCGAACGGATCGCCGGGCGGCACGCGGTGCCGGTGCTGACCCGGGTCGGTGGCCGCTTCGCGTTGCACGCCACCGGCGTCGGGCTGGTCCTGCTCGCCCACGCGCCCGCGCAGGTGCAGGAACGGGTGCTGGCCGCGCCGCTTCGGCGGTACACCGACCTGACCGTGACCGACGCGGGCCGGCTGCGCCGCTGCCTCGCCGACGTGCGGCGGACCGGCTACGCGGTCAGCGACCGCCAGGTGACCATGGACGCCCTCTCGGTGGCCGCGCCGATCCGCGCGCCGGAGGGCGTGGTGGCGGCGATCTCGCTGGTGGTGGCCCACGACCGGGCCGACCCGGTGGCGCTGGTCCCGCTGGTGCGGGCCGCGGGCCGGGTGCTCTCCCGGGCGCTGGGCTGAGCGCGCGGCGGGGCGCGGCCGGTCACGGCAGCGGGCGGGCCAGGCCGGCGGCGGTGCGCAGCAGGTGGGCCAGCCGCTCGTGGTCCTCGGGCGGCACGGCGGCCAGCAGGCCCAGCTCCACGGCCCGCGCGGAGGCCTGGGCGCGGGCGAACAGGGCCCGGCCGGCGTCGGTGGCGACGAGGACGTTCGCGCGGCGGTCGGCGGGGTCGGTGCGCCGCTCTACCAGCTCCCGCCGTTCCAGGCCGTCGATGAGGGCGACGACCTGGCTCGGGTCGAGGCGGAGGAACTCGGCGAGCTCCCGCTGGGTGGGGCGGGTGTCGTCGGCGGCGAGGGCGAGCACCGAGTAGGAGCGCGCCTTCAGCCCGTGCTCGGCGAGGGCCGCGTTCGCGGCCGCGAGGGTGAGTGCGTTGGCGCGGGCCAGCAGGAAGCTCAGGTCGCCGGCGAGCACGCTGTCCCGCAGCCGGTCGGGTCCGGTCGGCCGGGTCTTCCCAGTTGGCGACATGCCGCCGATGGTAGCAAGATCTGTCAATAATTGACTTTATCAATGGATCGTGCTCAGATCGCATCGACGCGAAGGAGCAGCCATGTCACTGGACGGCAGAGTCGCCATCGTCACCGGATCCGGGCGGGGCCTCGGGCTCGCCTACGCGCGGGAGCTGGCGCGGCGCGGGGCGTCCGTCGTGGTCAACGACGTCGACGCCGGGGCCGCGGCCGACGCCGTCGCGGCCATCGAGGCGTCCGGCGGCCGGGCCGTCGCGGTGGTCGCGCCGGTCGGCCCGACCGAGACCGCGAAGGAGCTGGTCGCCACGGCGGTCGGGCGGTTCGGGCGGCTGGACGTCCTGGTGACCAACGCCGGCGTGCTGCGCGACACCGTGCTGTGGAAGATGAGCGACGACGACTTCGACACCGTCGTCGACGTGCACCTGCGCGGCACGTTCACCACCGCCCGCGAGGCGGTGCGGCACATGCGGCAGGCCGGCGAGGGCGGCCGGATCATCTGCGTCGGGTCGCCCACCGGGCAGCGGGGCAACTTCGGCCAGACCAACTACGCGGCCGTCAAGGCGGGCATCGTGGGCATGGTCCGCACCTGGGCGCTGGAGCTGCGGCGGGCCGCCATCACCGCCAACGCCGTCGTCCCGGTCGCCGCGACCGCGATGACCGCCACCATCCCCTACTTCGCCGCGGCCGTGCGGGCCGAGGAGAACGGGGAGCCGGTGCCCGCGTTCTTCCGGCACGACCTCGGGTTCGGCACGGCGGACGACGTGGCCGGGCTCGTCGCGTTCCTCGGCTCCGACGCGGCGGCCTCGGTGACCGGTCAGGTGATCGGGGTGGGTGGCGACCGGCTCCAGATCTGGACCCACCCCGAGGCGGCGCTGACGGCCCACCGCGCGGGCGGCTGGACCTACGACGCGCTGCGCCAGGCGTGGCCGACGACGTTCGCCGGGGCCGCGCAGAGCGTCGGCGAACGCTTCCCGGAGCTGCCCGAGGAGTTCCGGCCCGCGACCTCCTGACCCGCCCGACGAAGGTTGGCCCCCCATGTACCAGCCCGCGATCGACCTCGACGCCGTCACGGCCATCGACGTGCACGTGCACATCGAGGTCGACGACCACGGCCATGCCTCGCTGCCCGAGCCGCTGGTGGCGGCGGCGTCGGCCTACTTCCGGACCGACGGGCCCCGGCCCGCGGTCGGGGCGGTGGCGCAGTACTACCGCGAGCGCGGCATGGCCGCCGTCGTCTTCACCGTGGACGCGCGCACCCAGCTGCGGCACCCGCCGCTGTCCAGCGTCGACATCGCCCGCGCGGCGGCCGAGCACGCCGACGTGCTCATCCCCTTCGGGTCGGTCGACCCGCGCACCGGCGCGGCGGCCCTCGACCTGGCCGCCCGGCTGATCGAGCAGGAGGGCGTGCGCGGCTTCAAGTTCCACCCCACCGTGCAGGGCTTCGACCCCAGCCACGACGAGTACGCGCCGCTGTGGGGCCTGATCGAGCGGGCCGGCGTCCCGGCGATCTTTCACACCGGACAGACCGGCATCGGCGCCGGCACCCCCGGCGGCCACGGCCTGCGCCTCGGCCTGTCGAACCCGATGCTGCTCGACCCGGTCGCCGCCGACTTCCCCGACCTCCAGATCATCCTGGCGCACCCCTCGGTGCCCTGGCAGGACGAGGCGCTGTCCGTGGTCACGCACAAGCCCAACACCTGGATCGACCTGTCCGGCTGGAGCCCGAAGTACTTCCCGGCCGAGCTGGTGCGCCACGCCAACTCGTCGCTGCGGCGACGGGTCCTCTTCGGCACCGACTACCCCCTGCTCACCCCCGACCGCTGGCTGCGCGACGTGGCGGCCACCGACCTCAGGCCGGACGTGCTGCCGGGCATCCTCAAGGACAACGCGGCCCGGCTGCTGGGCCTCGCCCGGTGACGACGAGAGGAAGCGCCATGACGACGACCACCACCTACGAGCGGCTCGCCGACCTCGCCGGCGTCGACCTGGGCTGCACCGCCTACCGGACGGTCAGCCAGGACCAGGTGAACCTGTTCGCGGACGCCACCGACGACCACCAGTGGATCCACGTCGACCCCGAACGGGCGCGGACCGGCCCGTTCGGCGCGCCGATCGCGCACGGCTTCCTGACCCTCTCGCTGGCCGTTCCCTTCTGGACGGAGCTGTTGGAGGTCGAGGGCGTGGCCACGAAGGTGAACTACGGGCTCGACCGGGTGCGCTTCCCCGCCCCGGTCGCGGTCGGGTCGCGGGTGCGGATGCGGGCCACCGTCGTCGAGGTCACCGAGGTCCGCGGCGGCTACCAGCTCGTCGTCGACCAGACGATCGAGATCGAGGGCGGGACGAAGCCGGCGGTCGTCGCGCGCGGGCTGTACCGCTTCCACGCCTGAGCGTGGGAGGCCGTACCGCTTCCACGCCTGAGCCCGGGAGTCCGCCGGCCGGACCGGCACACCACCTCCACCACCAGGAGACCGACGATGCACCAGCACGGGATCGGCGTCTGGACGGCCAGGCGTCGGCTCAAGTCCCCGGACAAGGTCGCCCTCGTCCACGGCGAGGGCGACACCGTCACGTACCGGCAGCTCGCCGACGCCGTGGACCGGGTCTCGGCGGCGCTGCGTCAGCTCGGCGTCGGCCGGGGGGACGCCGTGGCCTACCTGGGGGAGAACAGCCCGGAGTTCCTCCAGGTGATGTTCGCGGCGGCGCAGGTCGGCGCGGTCTTCGTGCCGGTCAACACCCGCCTCGCGCCGCCCGAGATCGGCCACGTCCTCGCCGACTGCGGCGCGCGCGTGCTGATCCACGACCCCGACCTCGCGGGTGCGGTGGCCGTCGTGGGGCCGGCCGCCCGGCCCCCGCACGTCGTCGTCACCGGCGCGGGCGGCGCGGACCGGCCGGGCCTGGCCGACCTGGCGCGGGCCGCCGACGCCGGTGCCGCCGGCCCGGTCGAGACCGGTCACGGGGACCCGGCGGCGATCGTCTACACCTCGGGCACCACCGGCCGGGCCAAGGGCGCGGTGCTGACCCACGGGAACCTCACCTGGGTCGCGCTCAACTGCGTGGTCGACTACGACGTCGTCTCGACCGACGTGGCGCTCATGATCTCCCCGCTGTTCCACGTCGCCTCGCTCGGCATGGGCGCCCTGCCGGTCATCCTCAAGGGCGCCACCCTGGTCGTCGAGAAGGGCTTCGACCCGGGGCGGGCGCTCGCGCAGATCGAGCGGCACGGGGTCACCATGCTCAGCGGCGTGCCGACCACCTACCAGTTGCTGGCCGACCATCCCGCCTGGGCGTCGACCGACCTGTCGACGCTGGCGAAGCTCACCTGCGGCGGCTCTGCCGTGCCCGCGCGCATCCTCGACGCGTACGAGGCGCGGGGCCTGTCGTTCTCGCAGGGCTACGGCATGACGGAGGCGTCCCCGGGGGCGACCGCCCTGCCGCCGGCGATGACCCGCGCCAAGCAGGGCAGCGTCGGCCTGCCGCACTTCTTCACCGACGTGCGGGTCACCGACGCGGCGGGCCGGCCGGCGTCCACCGGCGAGGTCGGCGAGATCGAGGTGGCCGGGCCGAACGTCTTCGCCGGCTACCACGGGCTCGCCGGGGCGACCGCCGAGGCGTTCACCGACGACGGGTGGTTCCGCTCCGGCGACCTGGGCCACCTGGACGCCGACGGCTACCTCTACATCTCCGGCCGGCTCAAGGACATGATCATCTCGGGTGGCGAGAACATCTACCCGGCCGAGGTCGAGCAGCTCCTCGCCGAGATCGACGGGGTGGTCTCGGCGGCGGTCATCGGCGTGCCGGACGAGCGCTGGGGCGAGGTGCCGTGGGCGGTCGTCACCGTGCGGGCGGGGGCGCGGGTGGACACCGACACCGTGCGGGCGCGCCTCGACGGCCGGATCGCCCGCTACAAGCTGCCGAAGAACGTTGTCATCGTCGACGAGCTGCCGCGGACGGCGTCGGGGAAGGTGCGGAAGGCCGAGCTGCGGGCCCGGTTCGCCGGCTGACCGCGGGCCGGGCCGCGACGAGCGCGGCGAACTCCGCCGTGGACGCCTCGGCCAGCGCCCGGTGCACCCGCCGGTAGGTCTCCACCGACCGGGTGGCCGGCCACTGCGCGTCCATGAACTCGGCCGGCAGCCGCGGGTCGGCGCGCAGCAGCGCGAGCCAGTCGGCCACCAGCATCGTGCGCACGGTCAGGGCGCTCGACGCCATCGCCGGCGCGGCCGGGTCGCCCCACACGTCGATGAACGCGAGGTGCGCGCGCCGGATCGCCTCGATGTCCCAGGCGGCGCGGACGCTCTCGGCGATCGGGAACCCGGCGAGCTCGCGGGCGTGGAACGCCACCACGGCGTGCGGCGGGAGGTCCTGCCGCAGCGGCTCCAGCGACCCGGCGAGGTCGACCTCGCCGGGGGCCAGCCACAGCCCGTCCCGCAGCGGCGCGAAGCCCTCCCAGGTCAGCGTCGAGCGCAGCCGGTGCCGCAGCATCCGCTGGTCCTCCGGGATCGAGAAGGTCACCAGGGTCCACCCGCTGCCCTGCGGGTCGAACGGCCGCGGCCCGCGCACCCGGTGGGTCGCCTCCCGCAGCACCGCCACCCCGTGCTCGGTCAGCGCGAACAGGATCTCCCGGCCGTGGCGGCTGCGCGCGAGGATGCCGCTGCGCACGAGCCGGTCGAGGGTCGCCCGCGTCGCCGGCGCGGCGACGCCCGCGCCCTCCAGCACCTGGATCAGGACGCTGGCCCGGATCGGCCCCGTGGCGCCGTCGACGACGTGCTCGCCGAAGAAGGCGAGCAGCAGTTGCTTCGGCTGACGACTGGCCACGGCCCTTCCCTTCGCCGGGTCCGCCGTCACGGCGCGGGCCGTGGGGCGACGGCCCGCCCGCGCTTGGCCCGCTGGATCTCGCCGTAGACGTGCGTGCGCAGGTGCGTGAAGCGGGGCAGGGCGCGGGTGCCGATCTGGTCGCGTTCGGGCGGCAGGTCGATGGCGAGGTCCTCCTGGACCCGGGTCGGCGAGCTGGACAACACGATGACCCGCTGGCCCAGGTAGACCGACTCGTCGATGTCGTGGGTGACGAAGACGATCGACATCCGCCGGCTGGCATGCAGCTCGCGGACCAGGTCCTCCAGGTCCGCCCGGGTCTGCGCGTCCACCGCGGCGAACGGCTCGTCCATGATCAGGACCTCCGGCTGGTACGCGACGGCCCGCGCGATCGCCACGCGCTGCTGCATCCCGCCGGAGAGCTGCCACGGGTGGCTGGGCGCGGCGTGCGCCAGGCCCACCGCGTCGAGGGCGTCGTCGACCAGCCGACGCCGCTGCGCGCGGGAGAGCTTCTTGTGCCGCAGCGGCAGCTCGACGTTGCCGCGCACCGTCAGCCACGGATAGAGGCTGCGGCCGTACTCCTGGAACACGACGGCCATGGCGGGGCTCGGCCCGGTCACCGGCGCGCCGTCCATCTCGACCACGCCGCCGGTGGGCCGCAGCAGCCCGGCGAGGCACTTCAGCAGGGTGGTCTTGCCGCAGCCGGACGGCCCGACGACGCAGACCAGCTCGCCGGCCGCCATCGTGAAGCTGACGTCCCCGATCGCCTCGACGCCGCCCGTCGTGGACTCGTAGACCTTGCGCAGGTGCTCCACCCGCAGCAGGGTGCGGTCAGGCACGGTGGACCTCCCGGATTCCGTGGTACCAGCGCAGGACGCGCCGTTCGACGAGACCGAAGGCGACGGCGAGCAGGACGCCGACTCCGCCGAGCAGGAGGATGCCGCTCCACATCTCGGCGATGAGGTAGTTGCGCTGGAAGTAGGCGATCCGGTAGCCGAGCCCGGCCGACGAGGCGAACATCTCGGAGATGACCATCAGGATGAGCGCGACCGAGAGGGCCTGCCGGACCCCGGTCATGATCCGAGGGCTGGCGGCCGGCAGCACGAGGAACCGGAGCCGCTGCCACCGGGACACCCGGAACGACCGGGCCGTCTCGGTCATGACGCTGTCGGTCGCCCGGACGCCCTCGACCGTGTTCAGCAGGATCGGCCAGACCGCGCCGGAGACGATCACCACGACCTTCATGGTGTCGGTGATGCCGAGCAGGAGCATGACCACCGGGATCAGCACGGGCGGCGGGACCGCCCGGAGGAACTCCAGCAACGGTTCGAGCAGCTCGCGCAGCCAGGGGGTCAGGCCGATGACGGTGCCGGCGGCGACGCCCAGCACGATCGACGCGGCGACGCCGAGGCCGAGGCGGTAGAGGCTCGGCAGCACGTCCTCGACGAACGCGGGGCCGACCCAGGTGTCCACGAAGGCGTCGAGGATCGCCGCCGGGCCGGGGAGGAACCGGTTCGTCGCCCTCGTCGCCGCCAGGCCCCAGGCCACCAGGAGCAGCGTCGGCAGCCCCAGCGCGTGGCCGAGGCCCGCCGCGATCCGGGGCCCGACGCCCCGACGGCGCGGCGTGGTGGCGATCCGGCCCGGGTGGGTCGTCATCCGGCCTCCTCCCCCCGTACGGACTGGTGCCACGACAGCGCCCGGCGCTCGATGATCCGGAAGACGAGGTTCACCGTAAGCCCGAGCAGCCCGGTGACCACGACGAGGGCGTACAGGCCGACGGCGTCCCCGGCGGAGCGGGACAGCTCGATCATGCGCCCGAGCCCGGGGTTGCCGATCACCATCTCCGCGGTCACGGCGAGGATGAGCGCGACCGCCGCCGCGAGCCGCAGGCCCGTCATCAGGTACGGCAGGGCGGTCGGCAGGACCAGGTGCGTCAGCCGCTCGCGGCGGGTCAGGCCGAAGCTGCGGGCGGTGTCGCGGGCGACCGCGTCGACGTCGGCGACGCCGTAGATCACCTGCACGAACACCTGCCAGAACGACGCGTAGACGATGATGACGAGGGCGGCCTGCCGCTGGATGCCGAACATCAGCACGGCGAGCGGGATGAGGGCGACCGACGGGACCGGCCGCAGGAACTCGACGGTCGTGTGGGTCGCGCGCCGCAGGGGCGGGGCGAGGCCGACGACCGTGCCGAGGACGACGGCGGCGCAGGTGGCCACCGTCAGGCCGATCGCCCAGGACGTCATGGTGGCGCCCAGCCGCCGCCAGAACGCGAGGTCGACGAGCTGTTCGGACAGCCGCGCCAGCACGTCGGTGACGTACGGCAAATATTGCGGATCGACCAGGCCCAGGGCCGGGACGAGCTGCCAGCCGACGAGGAACCCGGCCAGGCCGGCGACGCCCAGCAGCGCCCGGCGCAGCGGCCGGGCGGCTCGGGTGGTGCGGACGCTCATGTCACCTCCGTGTTCGCGTGGGCGGCCCGGCCCCTTCCGCCCGGGTGGCCGGGGAGGGCGCGGGCGCGCCCGCTACCGCTGGCGGACGAGGCGGTCGAGGTCGGGCTGCCGGTCGAGCACCTGGTACTTCTGCGCGAGTTCGGCGAGCCTCTGGAGGCTCGACCGGTCGACCTGCCAGCCGAACGCCGGCAGCCGCACCGAGTCGGCCACCGGCGGCGGCAGTTGGAGGTTGTCCTTGATGGCCTGCCGGACGGCCGTCTCGTTGGCGGGGTCCCCGGCCCACTCCAGGGTCCGCTTCATCGCCGCCGAGAAGTCCTCGACCAGCTTGGTGTCCTTTTCCGTGCGGTCGGCGGTGGTGATCGTGGTGAGGGTGGTCAGGCCGGGCACGACCGCCTGGTAGGGCGCGACGACGAAGGTGTCGCCCCGGCTCCTGAGCTGGGTGACGAAGGGCTCCGGCACCCAGGCGGCGTCGATGTTGCCCGCCGCCAGCTGGGCCGGGGCGTCGGGGAAGGCGACCTCGACGAACTTGATCTTCGACGGGTCGCCGCCGTCCCTCTCGACCGCCGCCATGATCGTCACGTCGCCGGCGGCGCCCAGGCTGTTGACCGAGACCCGCTTGCCCGCGAGGTCGGCCGGCCGCCTGATGCCGGACTTCGCCGAGGCGACCACGGCGTTGATGTCGTCACCGTCGGCGTACGAGGAGGCGTAGTTGCCGATGATGACGACGCCGAGGTTGCTCAGGTCGGCCCGGAACGCGCCGAAGGGCTGGCCGATCGCGAAGTCGATGTCGCCGTTGAGCAGGGCGGGGATGGCCTGCGCGCCGCCCTGGGCCGGCAGCACCTCGACCTGGAGCCCGCGCTCGGCGAAGAGGCCCGCCTTGATGCCGCCCCACAACGCGGCGGTCTCGGTGATGGGCAGCGCCGCGACCCGGACCTTGCGCAGGCCGCCCGAGGTCTGCTCGGACGGGGCGGACGCGTCGGAGTCGGTGCATCCGGGCGATCGCGGCGGCGGCGATCAGCCCGAGAGCCATGACCTTCTTCATTGACGGGGCCCTTCCTGGGCGGGGGTGGCGCGGGGTGGTGGTGCGTCGGAAGCCGGCGGATGCCTCGGGCCTGCGGGTGGATCGACCGCCGCGTGGGGGCGCACGCCGCCGTGCTGGCCATGGTCGGCCACCCGGGCATCGAAAGTCAAGAATTTCTGACGCCCGTCATGAATAGGTTGAACAACGCTCCGCTGTGGCGGCGTCGCTCCCCTCAGACCTCGGGCAGGCCCACGTAGTTCTCGGCCAGGCTCGTGGCGTAGGCGCGGGACGTGGCGACGTAGCGCAGCGTGGCGGTCTGCACCTTCGTCTCGTACGGGTCGTCGCGGTCCAGCCGGTGCAGCATGGAGGTCATCCACCAGGAGAAGTGCTGCGCCCGCCAGACCCGGCGCAGCGCCGTGGCCGAGTAGCCCGCCAGCAGGTCCGCGCGCCCCCGGTCGTACCATCCGGCGAAGGCGTCGGCGAGCAGCGCGACGTCGGCGAGGGCCAGGTTCATCCCCTTCGCGCCGGTGGGCGGGACGATGTGCACGGCGTCGCCGGCCAGGAACAGCCGCTCCCAGCGCATCGGCTCGACCACGAAGCTGCGCATCGGGGTGACGGACTTCTCCAGGATCGGCCCCGCGGTGAGCGACCAGCCCGGCACCGTCTCCAGCCGCGCCCGCAGCTCCGCCCAGATCCGCTCGTCCGGCCACGCGGCGACGTCCTCGTCGGGCGCGACCTGGAGGTAGAGCCGGGAGATCTCGGGCGAGCGCATGCTGTAGAGGGCGAAGCCCCGGTCGTGGTGGGCGTAGACGAGCTCCGTCACGGCCGGCGCGGCGGCGGCGAGGACGCCCAGCCAGGCGAACGGGTACGTCCGCTCGTAGGTGGTCAGCGCCCCCTCGGGCGCCGCGCGCCGGCTGACCCCGTGGAACCCGTCGCAGCCGGCCACGAAGTCGCAGCGCAGCTCCTCCTCGCGCCCGTCGCGTCGGAAGTGGACGACCGGTGAGTCCGAGTCGAGGCCGGCCAGGCGGACGGCGTCGGCCTCGAAGAGGATCCGGCCGCCGGCCGCCAGCCGGGCGGCGATCAGGTCCTTGACCACCTCCTGCTGCCCGTAGACGGTGATCGCCCGCCCGGTCAGCTCCGTCATCGGCACCCGGTGCGACTCCCCGGCGAAGCGCAGCTCGATGCCCTCGTGCCGCAGCCCCTCCCGCAGCAGCCGCTCGCCGAGCCCGGCGCGGCAGAGCAGGTCGACCGAGCCCTGTTCGAGGACCCCGGCCCGGACCCGGTGCTCGACGTGGTCGCGGCTGCGGCTCTCCAGCACCACGGACTCGATCCCGCGCAGGTGCAGCAGGTGCGACAGCATGAGCCCCGCCGGCCCGGCGCCGACGATCCCGACCTGGGTACGCATCAGCGGAATCCTCCCGGGAGTGTTCGCTCAGCGAACGGGTGTTCTCCTGTGGAACGTTGGCACGCGTCCCCGGCCCGCGTCAACGCGCGGCCCGCGCGCGGGGCCCTCCCCGGTGGACGGTGGTCCCGGCGTTGACGGATGCCGTCGGCCGCGCCTACGTTCGACATCTGTACGGCGGTCCGCATGGCGAACGTCCGGCGTCGCCCGGGTTCTCGTGGCCGGCGGGAAACCTCTGGCGGGGCGCGTCCCCGCGACCGCCGACAGCCCGACGGGAGGACCATGACCCACGACACCGTCCACCAGGTAGGTGGCGGCCTGCCGCTGCCGCGCTACCGGCGCGACGACGTCGACGCCCACCCGCCCCTGCTCAGCCCCGGCTACCGGTCCACCGTGGCGCGCGCGCCACGGCGGCCGCCGGCCCACCTGCCGCAGCGGCTGACCAAGATCACCGGGCCACTGCTGGGGGCGGGGCGGCTCGGCGACCTCGACCACGACCTGACCCGCCAGCACGACGGGGAGCCGCAGGGCCAGCGGATCGTCGTGCACGGCCGGGTCCGCGACGGCGACGGCCGGCCGGTGCCCGCCACGCTGGTGGAGATCTGGCAGGCCAACGCCGCCGGCCGGTACCGCCACGCCAGCGACACCTGGCCGGCGCCGCTCGACCCGCACTTCGACGGCGTCGGCCGGGCGCTCACCGACGAGCACGGGCGGTACCGCTTCGTCACCGTGCGGCCCGGCGCCTACCCCTGGCGCAACCACGACAACGCCTGGCGGCCGGCGCACATCCACTTCTCCCTCTTCGGCCGGGCCTTCACCCAGCGGCTGGTGACGCAGATGTACTTCCCCGACGACCCCCTCTTCGCCCGGGACCCGATCGCCCAGTCGGTCCGCGACCCCGCCGCCCGGCAGCGGATGGTCGCCCGCTACGACCACGCCGCCACGATGCCCGAGTGGGCGCTGGCGTACGAGTTCGACATCGTGCTGCGGGGCCGGGAGGGCACCCCCTTCGAGGACGGGGCCGACGGCGATGGGTGAGCGGCTGGGCGTCACCCCCGCGCAGACCGCCGGGCCGTACCTGCACATCGGCCTGCGCTGGCCCGACGGCCCGTACGTCGTGCCCGAGGGCACCCCGGGCGCGTTCTGGGTGCGCGGCCGGATCACCGACGGCGCGGGCGGACCGGTGACCGACGCCCTGGTGGAGAGCTGGCAGGCCGACCCCGACGGCCGGTTCGACCACCCCGACGACCCCCGCGGGGCCCGGCCGCCGGCGCTCGCGGGCTTCCGCGGCTTCGGGCGCAGCGAGACCGACGGGCAGGGCTGCTACCGGCTGCTGACCGTCAGGCCGGGCCCGCTGCCCGACCCCGACGGGGGCACCGAGGCCCCCCACCTGACCCTGTCCGTCTTCGGGCGGGGGCTGCTGCACCGCCTGGTCACCCGGCTCTACTTCCCCGACGAGCCGGCGGCCAACGCCGTCGACCCCGTGCTGCGCGGCGTCGACGCCGACCGCCGCGACACGCTGCTGGCGGCTCCCGCGCCGGACGGGCTCCGCTTCGACATCCGCCTCCAGGGCGACCGTGAGACCGTCTTCTTCGCCGTCTGACGGCCTGCCCGGCGGGCTGCTCGGCGGCCTCTCCGGGGCCCCGGACGTCGACGCGGAACTCGGCGACCCGGCCCTGCTGCGGGCGATGCTCGACGTGGAGGCCGCGCTCGCCCGCGCCGCGGCGGACGCCGGCGTGACGCCCCCGGCGGCCGCCGACGCGATCGTCGCGCACTGCCATTCCGGGCGGTACGACCCGGTGGCGCTCGGCCGGGCGGCCGACGCCGCCGGCAACCCGGTCGTCCCGCTCGTGCGGGAGCTGACCGCCGCCGTGCCGGCGTCCGCCCGGCCCTGGGTGCACGTCGGGGCGACCAGCCAGGACGTCCTGGACACGGCGCTGACCCTGGTGGCCGTGCGGGCGCACGACCCGCTGCGGCGGCACCTCGACGCCGCCGTCGACGCCGCCGCCCGGCTCGCCGCCGCCCACCGGGACACGGTGATGGTCGCCCGGACCCTCGGGCAGCAGGCCGCGCCGACCACGTTCGGACTCAAGGCGGCCGGCTGGCTGACCGGCCTGGCCGACGCCCGCGACCGGCTGCGGCAGGCGGCCGCGGCGCAGCCCGCGCAGCTCGGCGGCGCGGTCGGCACCCTGGCCGCGTTCGGCCCGGCCGGCCCGCAGGTCGCCGAGCGGTTCGCGGCGCACCTGGGCCTGCCCGCCACCGCGCTGCCCTGGCACACCCGCCGGCAGCCCCGGCTCGACCTGGCCGCCGCCTGCGGCGGACTCCTCGCGGCCACCGGCAAGGCCGCGCTCGACGTCGGGCTGCTCGCCCAGACCGAGGTCGGCGAGGTCGCCGAGGGCGACGCCGGGCGGGGCGGCTCCTCGGCCATGCCGCACAAGCGCAACCCGGTGGACTCGGTCCTCGTCACCGCCGCGGCGCGCCGCGGCCCGGGCCTCGTCGCCACCCTGTTCGCCGCGGCCGTGCACGAGCACGAGCGCGCCGCCGGCGCCTGGCACGCCGAGTGGGAACCCCTGCTCGACCTGCTGCGCTGCGCCGGCGGCGCGGCCGCCCGCTGCGCCCGGATGCTGGCCGGGCTGCGGGTCCACCCCGGGCGGATGCGGGAGAACCTCGACGCGGCCGGCGGCCTCGTGCTCGCCGAGGCCGTCGCCGCGCGGCTCGCCCCGGCCGTCGGCCGCGGCGTCGCACACGACCTGGTCGCCCGCGCCGCCGCCGCGCCCGCGTTCCGGGCCGCGCTGCTCGCCGACCCCGACATCCGCGCCCACCTGTCCGAGGCCGACGTCGACGAGGCGCTCGACCCGCGCCGCTGGCTCGGCTCCGCCGGCCGGCTCGTCGACCGCGCCCTGGCCGCCGCCCGGGACGGCCACGGGTGACCGCCCGCCTGCACCTCGCCGTCGACGGCCCGGCCGCCGCGCCGGTGCTGCTGCTCGGCGGCTCGCTCGGCACCACCGGGGCGATGTGGGGACCCCAGGTCCCGGCGCTCGCGCGGCACTTCCGGGTCATCCGGTACGACCACCTGGGCCACGGCCGTTCGGCGGTGCCGGCCGGGCCGTACACGATGGACCTGCTGGGCCGGGAGCTGCTGCGGACGCTGGACGACCTCGACGTGCCGTGGGTCCACTGCGCGGGATTGTCCCTCGGCGGCATGGTCGGCATGTGGCTCGCCGCGCACGCGCCCGAGCGGGTGCGGCGGCTGGCGCTGCTGTGCACCTCGGCGTCGCTCGGCCCGCCCGGGCAGTGGCGGGCGCGGGCGGCGACGGTGCGTGCCGGCGGCCTGGCGGTGATCGCCGACGCGGTGGTGGCCCGCTGGTTCACCCCGGCGTTCGCCGCGGCCCGGCCGGACGTGGTCGCCGGCTACCGCGCCATGCTGACCGCGACCTCCCCGGCCGGTTACGCCGCCTGCTGCGAGGCGATCGCCACGATGGACCTGCGCGCGGATCTCGGCCGGATCGGCGCGCCGACGCTTGTCGTCGCCGGCGCGGACGACCCGGCCACCCCGGTCGCGCACGCCCGCGAGATCGTCCGACTGATCCCCGGGGCGCGGCTGGCCGTGGTCGACGCGGCGGCGCACCTGGCCAACGTGGAGCAACCCGGGCGGGTGGGCCGGCTCCTGCGGGACCACCTCCTCCCGCCCGACCCCGTCGACGAGGAACCCGGTGACCGATGAACGACCGCGAGCGGCACGACGCAGGCATGACGGTGCGCCGGGAGGTGCTGGGGGACGCGCACGTCGACCGCGCGATCGCCGGCACCGACGCGTTCACCGCCGACTTCCAGGACTTCATCACCCGCTACGCGTGGGGGGAGGTGTGGAGCCGGCCCGGCCTGGACCGCCGCGCCCGCAGCTGCGTGACCCTCGCCGTGCTCGCCGCCCTGCACCACGACGAGGAGCTGGCGATGCACGTCCGCGCCGCGCTGCGCAACGGGTTGGGCCCGCAGGAGGTGGCGGAGGTCCTGCTCCAGGTCGGCGTCTACGCTGGCGTACCGGCGGCGAACCGGGCGTTCAGGGTGGCCCGGGAGGCCCTGCGGCAGGAGCCCGGCGGAGCGTGAGCCCGGTGGGCCTCGGCGCACGGGCCAGGAAGGGAGCGAGGGTGGCGCAGCGCAGAGCACTGGTGGTGCGGGGCGGATGGGAGGGGCACGAGCCGGTCCGGGCCACGGAGCTGTTCCTGCCGTTCCTCGAACGCAGCGGCTACGCCGTACGGATCGAGGAGTCGACGGACGTCTACGCCGACGCCGACGAGCTGGCCGCCACCGACCTCGTCGTGCAGTGCGTGACGATGTCGCAGATCACCCCGGAGCAGGTCGCGGGCCTCAGCGCGGCGGTCGCCGCCGGGACGGGGTTCACCGGCTGGCACGGCGGCATCGTCGACTCGTTCCGGATGTCGTCGGACTACCTGCACCTCGTCGGCGGCCAGTTCGCGACCCACCCGGGCAAGGAGCCGTGCGAGCGCCACGGCGGGGCGGAGGACAACTTCCTGCCGCACACGATCCGCCTCACCGACCTGGGCCGGGAGCATCCGATCACCGCGGGGATCGGCGATGTCGAGCTGGTCACCGAGCAGTACTGGGTGCTGCACGACGACCTGATCGACGTGTTGGCCACCACCACCCACCCGGCGCAGCCGTGGCAGCCGTGGCACCGGCCGGTCACCTCGCCGGCGATCTGGACCCGGCGGTGGGGCGCCGGGCGCGTCGTCGTGACCACCCCGGGGCACAGCCTCGACGTGCTGGAGCACCCGAGCATCCGCACCGTCATCGAGAGGGGGATGGTGTGGGCGACCCGCACCGCGTCGGCGTCGTAGGGCTCGGGGTCATCTCCCGCGCCTACCTGGACACGCTCGCGGACCACCCGGCGGTGCGCGTCGTGGCGGTGGCCGACCTCGACCCCGCCCGGTCCGCCGCGACCGCCGCCCGGCTGCCCGGCGCGGAGGCGGTGAGCGTCGAGCGGCTGCTCGACCGCCCCGACGTGCAGACGGTGCTCAACCTGACGATCCCCGCGGCGCACGCCGAGGTCTCCCGTGCCGCGATCGACGCCGGCAAGCACGTGTACGTGGAGAAGCCGCTCGCCGCCACCTTCGCGGACGGCCGGGCGACCGTCGAGCGGGCCGCGGCGGCCGGCGTCCGCGTCGGGTGCGCGCCGGACACCGTCCTGGGCACGGGCACGCAGACGGCGCGCGCCGCGATCGACGGCGGGCTCATCGGCCGCCCGCTGTCCGCGTCGGCCGTCATGGTCACCCCCGGGCACGAGCGGTGGCATCCCCACCCCGACTTCTACTACGCCCCTGGCGGGGGGCCGCTGCTGGACATGGGGCCGTACTACATCTCGGCGCTGGTCCACCTGCTCGGGCCGGTCCGGGCGGTGCACGGAGCCGCCAGCCGGCTGCGCGACGAGCGCGTCATCGGCTCGGGCCCGCGCCTGGGCCAGCGGGTGCCGGTGCGGGTGGACACCCACGTCACCGGCGTGCTCGAACACGCCGACGGGGTGCTGTCCACCCTCACCACGAGCTTCGACGGCGTCGCGACCACGGCCGCGCCGATCGAGGTGCACGGGGAGAATGGCACCCTCGCCGTGCCAGACCCGAACCACTTCGACGGCGAGGTCCGGCTGTTCGCGCTCGGCGACGGCGGGTGGCGCGCTCTGCCCCCGGGGGCCGGCTACGTCGACGGCGCCCGGGGCGTCGGCCTGATCGACGCCGTCACCGCCGACGGCCGGCGTGCGCCGCGGGCCGGCGGCGACGTGGCGCTGCACGTGCTCGACACGATGACCGCCCTGCTGCGCTCGGCCGCCGAGGGGCGGCGGATCGAGCTGACCACGGCCGTCAGGCGGCCGCCGCTCGTGCCGCTCACCCCGGCCGAGCAGTGGCGGGCACACCGGGCGTGACGCCGCGCGCGGTCAGTCGAGCAGCTTCTCCGTGAGCTGCATCAGACGTGCGGCGTTCCGCGGGTCGAGCGTGGGAAGGTCGAGCGGAAGCCGCTTGTGGCGGTCGACGGCCGTCAGCGGCTCGGCCGGGGGCGCGTCGAGGAACCGGTGGATCGGGGCGACCGAGTCCGCGACGGGGCGGGCCGCCACCGACGCCGCCGCCAGCAGCCCGCGCACGAGCAGCGGCAGCGGGCCACGGTCGCCGCTGCGGGTGAAACCGGGATGGTAGAGCACGTAACGGGCGCGACTGCCGGACTGCGCGGCGAAGCCCACGCCGAGCAGATCGTTGGCGCGACCGGCCTGCAACTGGGCGGTGACGGCCGAGTAGCCCGAGGTCAGCTGCGGGTCGGCCCAGCGCACCCCGCCCCGCGTGACGCCGACGCCGGCGACGTTCACGATCACCGGGGCGGCGGCCCGGTCCAGGGCGGGACGCAGGCCGAAGCTGAGCAGATGGCGACTGAGATAGTAGAGCGCGAACGTCTGCTCCAGCCCCTCGTCGGTCACGACCCGACGCGGCGCCACCGCGTTGGCGAACAGCGTCAGCGCATCCACGACGTGGTGCTCGGTGAGGATGTGCGCGACGACCTGCCGGGTCTCGGCCACGCTGGAGAGGTCCACCGGAAGGAACGCGACGGACCCACCCGCCAGCGCCTCGCCGCGTTCGCGGTTGCGGCCGAGCACCAGCACCCGGTCACCGCGTTCGGCCCGCCCGACGGCGAACGCCCGTCCCATTCCGTTGGTGCCGCCACTGACCACCACGAAGCCCATGCCGCCTCCACTACGGTTCGTCACCGACCGGGTCCATCCTCGGCAGTCGACCGGCGCGAGCGAAAGAAGGCACCTTCATGGCCACAGGGAACACCGGTGTGCGTGCCGGGCTGGGCGACCACCGGTTGCCGCAGCCCGTGCCGGCCGGCGAGTACGAGAACTGCCCGGTCACCGACGTGCTGCGGCGGGTGAGCGACAAGTGGACGCTGCTGCTGCTCACCCTGCTCGACCGGCGGCCGCACCGGTTCAACGAGTTGCACCGGGCGGTCGACGGCATCAGCCAGCGGATGCTCACCCGGAGCCTGCGCACGTTGGAGGGCGACGGTCTGGTCGAGCGGGAGGTGTTCCCCACGTCGCCGCCGAGCGTCGAGTACCGGCTGACGCCGCTCGGCGTCAGCCTGCTGGAGCCACTCTCCGCGCTGGCCGGTTGGGCCGTCGGCCACCATCCCGAGATCGCCGCGGCCCGTCGGCGATCCGCCCGGGAGCGGGTCTGACCCGGCGGCACGGTGACCCGGAGGGCGCGGCCACCGCCCCAGCCACGGAGGGCTAACCTGCCCTCATGGCGACTGCCGAGCTGGACGAGTTGATCGTCGCCGACGCGGACGCGCTGCGCGCGTGGCTGTCGACCCACCACGCCACGTCGCCCGGCGTCTGGCTCGCCCTGACCCGCAAGGGCGGCACCGTCACGACGCTGACCTGGCAGCAGGCGGTCGACGAGGCCCTGTGCTTCGGCTGGATCGACGGGCAGGCCCGCAAGCGGGACCAGGAGACCTCCTGGATCCGGTTCACCCCGCGCCGGCCCCGCAGCGTCTGGTCGCAGCGCAACGTCGCCCACGTGGCCCGGCTGGAGGCGGACGGGCGGATGCGGCCCCCGGGCCGCGCGGCGGTGGAGGCCGCCAAGGCCGACGGGCGGTGGACGGCCGCCTACGCCCCGTCGTCGGAGGCCGAGGTGCCGGCCGACCTCCTCGCCGCCATCGCCGCCGACCCCGCCGCCCAGGCCATGTTCGACGTGCTCACCAGGACCAACCGGTTCGCTCTCGTCTACCGCCTCAACGCCGTCAAGCGGGCGCAGACCCGCGAGCGGAAGATCGCCGAGTTTGTCGCGATGCTGGCCCGCCACGAGACCCTCCACCCGCAGAAGGCCAGGCCGCTCGACCCGCCGTGACCGGTCCGCCCGTGGCGTCGCCGCGCGCCCGGCCCGACGACCCCGGTGCGGCGGCCCGACAGGCCCCGCCCAGCCGCCCCGCTGCTATCGCCGCGCGGCCGGACGGCGGTGACCGGCGGCCACCGGCTCGGCGGCCGGCAGCCGGATGGTGAAGGTGCTGCCCCGGCCGAGGACGCTCTCGACGCCGATCGTGCCGTCGTGGGCCTCGGCGAGCTTGCGGGCGATCGACAGGCCGAGCCCGCTGCCCCCGGTGCTGCGGGCCCGCGAGTCGTCGGCCCGCCAGAAGCGGTCGAAGATCCTGGCCTGGTCGGCGGGTGCGATGCCGGTGCCGGTGTCGGACACGGCGATGGCGACCTGGTCGTCGTGGACGGCGCAGCGCACGGTGACCGAGCCGCCGGCGGGAGTGTGCCGGACCGCGTTGGCGACCACGTTGCCGACGAGCTGCCGCAGCCGGGGGCCGTCGACCGGCAGCTCCGGGTCGGCGAGCAGCTCGGTGCCCAGCCGCACCCCGGCGGCCTCGGCGGCGCCCCGGTGCGCCTCGACGACCTGCTCCAGCAGGTCCGCCACGAAGTGCGGCTCGCGGTGGATGCGCAGGTCGCCGGCGTCGGCGGCGGCCAGGTCCCGCAGGTCGTCGATGATGTGCTGCAACAGCAGCGCCTCGTCGAGCAGCAGGCTGAGCAGCTGGGCGTCGGGCTGGGCGAGGCCGTCCTGGGCGGCCTCCAGCCAGCTGCGGATGTTGCTCAGCGGCGTCCGCAGCTCGTGCGCCACGTCGCTGACCATGCTCTTGCGCAGCTCCTCGGTCTGTTCCCGCCGGGCGGCGAGGTCGTTGAGGGCGGTGGCCAGCAGGCCGATCTCGTCGCGGGTGGTCACCGGCACCCGGGCCTGCTCGTCCATCGGCTGCCGGGTGGCGTCGGTCAGTGCCCGCAGCGGCCGGACCAGCCGCCGCCCGACCAGGACGGTGATCAGCACGGTGGCGGCCAGCACCGCTCCCGTCACCTGGGCGATGCGGACCAGGTTCCCCCGGGACAGGTTGAACACCGGCCCGGTGGAGCCCTGGGCCTCGTCGGTCACGAAGAGCAGGGCCGGCGGGGCCACGTACGACCTGAGCTGGGCGAGCCGCGCCTTCTGGAAGCAGGCGTCGGCCTGGCGGTCGACGCGGGCGTCGCCGCTGCGGACCATGCTGCGGTCCGCCCGGATCGTGACCCGGTCGGGCAGCCCCGCCTCGCGCAGGCACGTCTTCGTCGCGGTCGTCAGCTGCGCGATCCCCTTGGCCTCGCTCGGCATCGGCTCGGCCAGCTCGGTCGGCAGGCAGAAGCCGGCGACGTCGCGCACGTCCGGCCCGGTCACCTGCACCGCCGCCCGTCCGCCCGGGCCGACGACGACCTTGCCGTCCAGCGTGGACTCGCCGCGGATGCAGCCGAGCCACCGGGAGGCCAGCGCGCGGCTGAAGGCGCTCTCCTGCGCGGTCAGCACGTACGGCCCGAGCACGCGCGGGTCGATCCGCTCGGTCCCGCCGGTCAGGCCCAGGTCCACCTGCAACGGGTCGACGGTCGCCGACGGCCGCGCCCCGTGCAGCGACGGGCCCTGCGGCGCGGAGTCGGCGATGACCTGCCGGTCGGGGGTCATCAGGGTGATCCGGCGTTCGAGCTTGCCGGCCCGCTCGGCGAGCACGGGGGCCACCTGCGACCAGTCCCGGTGGGTGGCGGCGTAGCCCACCATCGTGTCGTAGATGCTCTTGTCGTCGGCGAGCGAGCGGCCCTGTTCCTGCCGGATCGCCCGGGTCGTCGACTGCACGGCCAGCCAGGTCGTCGCCAGGATCGCGCAGACCGCCACCAGCAGGGAGGTGGCCAGCAGCCGCACCACCAGGCTCCGGTGCGGCGGCACCCGCTGCCGCCTCACGGCGCGCCGGGGCCGAGCTTGTAGCCGACGCCGTAGACGGTCAGCAGTTGCTGGGGCCGGCGGGGGTTCAACTCGATCTTGCGGCGCAGGTTCATCACGTGCACGTCGATGGTGCGCTCGGTCGACTCCCGGTCGACGCCCCGGGTGTGTTCCAGCAGCTGGCCGCGGGTGAACACCCGCCCCGGCTGGCGGGTCATCGCGGCCAGGATCGCGAACTCGCCGGCGGTGCAGTCGACCGGGACGCCGCCGGCGGTCACGGTGTGCCGGGGCTCGTCGACCGTGAGCCGCCCGACCCGGTGCACGGGGAACTCCTGCCCCGTCGTCCGGACGCGCCGCAGCAGCGTCCGGATCCGGGCCACCAGCTCCCGGGGGCTGAACGGCTTGGTCATGTAGTCGTCGGCGCCCAGGTCCAGGCCGCGCAGGAGGTCGTCCTCGCTCGACCGGGCGGTCAGCATCAGCATCAGCACGTCCGATTCCTGCCGGAGGATGCGGCAGACCTGCATGCCGTCCAGCCCCGCCAGCATCACGTCGAGCACGAGCAGGTCGAACGGCCGCTGCCGGGCCTGCCGCAGCGCCGCCTCGCCGTCGTGCACGACCGTCGCCTCGTGCCCCGCCGCGGTGAGGTAGCGGCGCAGCGCCTCGGCCTGCCGCCGGTCGTCCTCCGCGAGCATCACCTGTGCGCACATGGTGGGGACTATAGGTCAGGCGCGACGCCCCCGAACCGGCCGTGACCTCGGCGGTGACGGGGGCGGCAGCGGGCCCGCGCAGCCCAGGGGCGGTGCGCCGCGGCCGCGTGGCGACGGTGCGGAACAGGTCACGTCCGGGCCTGACAGGATCCTGATATTCCCGGGCCACCATCGCGCCATGCCACTGCCCCGAACGGTGCCGCCGTCGGACACCGAAACCCAGGTCATCCCCGTCGTCGGCGCGGAGCCGGCCCAGCGCCGCCGACGCCTGCCGAGGCCGGTGGCGTCCGCCGTCGTGCTCGCGGTGCTGGCCGTCACGGCCGGTGTCGTCTGGTCCGGCCGGGACGCCGGGCCCCCGCCGGCCGTCGACGGATCCGCCGGGGTGCGCAGCGTGGCGCTGGTGCAGCAGGACATGTCGATGTCGCAGTCGCTGCCGGGCACGCTCGGCTACGGCGCCGCGCGGGTGGTCAGGGGCGGCAGGGACGGCACGGTGACGTGGCTGCCCGCGCCGGGGGCGGCGGTCCGGCGCGGGAAGCAGCTCTACCGCGTCGACGACCGGCCGGTGCCGTTGTTCTACGGCGGGATGCCGCTGTACCGCCCGCTGCGTGACCTCGGCACGGTCGGCCGGGACGTGCGGATCGTCGCCGACAACCTCGACGCCCTCGGCTACGAGATCGGCGACCAGCCGAGGCCCGGCACCCGGCTGGTCCCGTCGCCGGCTCCGTCGCCGTCCGCGTCCCGCCCGGCGGTGACGGTGGGCCGGGGCGAGGCCGTCCTGACCACCGGGCTGCGCGCGGCCGTCAAGCGTTGGCAGGTCGACCTGGGGGTCCCGGCGACCGGCGCGGTCGAGCCCGGGGACGTGGCGGTGCTCGTCGGCGCGGTCCGGGTCGACTCGGTCGCCGCCCAGCCCGGCGACAGCGCGAACTCCCCGCTGATGTCGGTGACCCAGACCGCGAAGGTGGTCACGGTGCAGATGGACGTCGGTGACGCCGCCTCGGTGGGCCCGGGCGACGTGGTCGACGTGCGGCTGCCCGACGAGAGCGCGGCCGGCGGCAAGGTCGCCGCCGTCGGCCAGGCCGTGCAGGCCGCGGCGGGCGACGACCCGACGGGCGGCGGCCCGGCCAAGGTCACCGTGACCGTCACCCTGGACAGGTCCGCCGCCGTCTCCAAGATCAGCTTTGCCGACGTGCAGGTCGACTTCGTCGCCGAGACCCACGAGGACGTCCTCGTCGCGCCGGTCGGCGCGCTGCTGGCGCTCGCCGAGGGCGGCTACGCCGTCCAGGTCGAGGGCGGCGGCCTGGTCGCGGTCGAGACCGGCCTGTTCGCCAAGGGCCTCGTCGAGATCAGCGGAGCCGGGCTCGTCGCGGGCACGCGGGTGGTGACCACCTCGTGAGGACCGTCCTGTCCGCGCGCGACGTCAGCAGGCGCTACCCGGGCGGGGTCGACGCGTTGCGCGGGATCTGCCTCGACATCGCCGAGGGCGAGCTGCTCGCCATCGTCGGGCCGTCCGGCTCCGGCAAGTCGACCCTGCTCCACCTCATGGGCACCCTCGACCGACCCAGCTCCGGCACGATCCGGATCGCGGGGCAGGACGTCGCCGCGCTCTCCGACCGTCAGCTCTCCGCCCTGCGGGGCCGCTGGCTCGGCTTCGTCTTCCAGCAGTTCCACCTCGCCGAGGGCCTTACCGCCGCCGAGAACGTGGCGACCGGCCTGCTCTACGCCGGTGTCGCGCGCAGGCGTCGCCGGGCGCTCGCGCTCGACGCCCTCGACCGGGTCGGCCTCGCTCACCGGGTCGGCCACCGCCCGGCCCAGCTCTCCGGCGGCGAACGCCAGCGGGTCGCCATCGCCCGGGCCATCGTCAACGGCCCCGCCCTGGTGCTGGCCGACGAGCCCACCGGGGCCCTCGACACCGGCACCGGGCAGGCCGTCCTGCGCCTGCTGCGCAGACTCAACGAGGAGGGCACCACCATCGCCGTCATCACCCACGACAACGAGATCGCCGACAGCCTGCCCCGACGCGTCGAGATCCGCGACGGCCGGCTCGTGCGGGACACGGCGGCCGTCCGATGATCCGTCCGGTCCGCCTCTCCCCGCTCGACCTGCTCGACGTCGGGCTGCTCGGCATCCGTACCCGCAGGATGCGGGCCGCGTTCTCGGCCCTGGGCATCGCGATCGGCATCGCCACCACGGTCCTGGTCACCGGCGTCCCCGCCGCCAGCCAGGCGGCGCTGCTGCGCGAGCTGTCCGCCCTGGGCACCAACAGCCTCCAGGTCATGGCGCAACCCGGCACGGACCCGCCGCGGCTGCCCGCGGAGTCGGTGGCGATGGTGCAGCGCATCGGCCCGGTCACGGTCGCGAGCGCCGTGGCCAACACCCACACGCTGGTGCGCCGCAACGACCGCACCGACGCCCGCGACGGCTCCGGCCTGACCGTGCTCGCCGCGCGCCTCGACCTGCCGCAGGCCATCAACGCCACGGTGCGTTCCGGGCGCTGGCTCGACCCCGTCACCGAGCGCTTCCCGACCGTGGTGCTCGGCTCGGTCGCCGCCACCCGGCTCGGGTTCGCGGACCTGCCCGCCACCGGCGGCCCGGCCCCGATGGTGATCATCGGCGACCGGTGGTTCACCGTCGTCGGCATCCTCGCCGCCACGCCGCTCTCCCCGGACATCGACCGCTCGGTCCTGGTCGGCTGGGAGGCGGCCCGCAGCCAGCTCCGCTTCGACGGCCACCCCACGGTCATCTACGTCCAGTGCCGCGAGCCGGCGATCGAGACCGTCCGCGCGGTCCTGCCCGCCACCGTCTCGCCGGAGCAGCCCGGGCAGGTCGTGGTGACCCGCCCGTCGGACGCCCTCGCCGCGAAGCGGGCCACCGAGGGCGCCTTCTCCGCCCTGCTCCTCGGCCTCGCCGCGGTCGCGCTGCTCGTCGGCGGGATCGGGGTGGCGAACACGATGGTGATCGCCGTGTGGGAACGCCGCACCGAGATCGGCCTGCGTCGGGCGCTGGGCGCGCACCGGGGCCAGATCCGCGCCCAGTTCCTCACCGAGTCGGCCGCCCTGGCCGCGCTCGGCGGTGTCGCCGGGACCCTGGTGGGGCTGGCCGCCACCGCCGCGTACGCGATCGGTCAGGGCTGGCCGGTCGTGGTCCCGCTGCCGGCGACGCTCGCGGGGCTCGGCGGCGCCGTCGTGGTCGGCGTCGTCGCCGGGGTCTACCCGTCGATCAGGGCCGCCCGGCTCACGCCGACCGAGGCGCTCGCCTCGACCTGACCGGCGCGGGGAAGACGGAGCACGCGGGGGAGGCGGCGACCGACCGCACCGTCGCGGGCGGCGAACGACGGAGGCGCCACCCGCACTGCGGGTGGCGCCTCCGGTCCGCGTGGTCACTTGCGCTTCGCGGCGACCTCACGCTCGCACTCCGGCGAGAACCGCATGCCCTTCGAGATCGACTCCGCGTCGTTCTGTTCGCCGCCGAACGACCAGCCCGGGCCGTCGGGGTTGACCTCGACGTAGCGCACGCCCTTCTCCTTGAGGCAGGCCACCACGTCCCGCGCGAAGTCCCGCGCCTCCGGGTTGGCCGGGTCGAGCTCCCACGGCGGCAGCGGCAGCAGGTTCTCGCAGGCCTTGTTCGCCTTCCCGATCCGGCCCGTGGTGACGCCGCCGGCCCGCTCCCGGTGGACGTCGACGCCGTGGTCGGCCATGCACTTCTCGTACGGCCGCACGCGCGCCTTCGCGTCCTCCTCGGTGTCGTCGAGGCGCTCGCGGGGACGCTCGGCCCCCGGCGTCGACGCGGCGACGGACGGCGTTTCGGTGCGCAGCGTGGCCACCTCCGGCGGCTCGGCGGTGTCGGCCTGGTCGGATCCGGTGGTCGAGCACCCCGTGCCACCGATCATGACGGCCAGGAGGAGCGCGGCCATCGGGTACTTCCTCATCGTGACGCCTTCCTGTCGGACGTTCGGCGTGACGCGGTCACGCCGGTGCCCAGGATCGCCGCCAACTGTCAGGAAGCTGTGTGCCCGCCGCGTGCCGCCGGCGCCGATCGCGTGACCGGCACGGCTCAGCCGCCGGTGGGGTCGGCCGCCGGCGGCCGGGTGCGCCGCCACCGGGCCGCCATGGCGTCGCGGCCGGCGGCGTCGACGCGGCCGGTCACCCGCAGCCGGGCCATCCCGCCGTCGGGGAAGATGTCCAGCCGGACGTGGGTGGCGGCCCGGGGCGCGTCGACCGGGAAGCGGTGCCGGGTGTCCGGCCGCAGCCGGGTCTCCGGCAGCAGGGGGAACCACGCCGCCGGGTCGTCGAGGTCGCCGTGGCGCTCGTCGGCGGCGCGCAACGTGGCCCGGCCCGGGGCGTTGCCCTTGAAGTGGCTGGTGTCGAGGTCCACGAACTGCGCGACCCCCGGCACGCCCAGCCGGACCAGCACCCAGTCGTTGCCGTCGTCGCGGCGGCGGGCGGTCTCCCAGCCCTCGCCCATCACCCGGGCCGGGCCGGGGGCGAGCAGGTTCTGCGGGGCGCCGTAGAACCGGTCGCTGCACGCCTGCACCCGGCCGCCGTGCTCCGTCGCGGCCAGGTCGAGCACGTCGGGCAGCAGCCGGGGGTCGGGCACCACGTCGCCGTGCACCCGCAGCCGGGCGACGCCGCCGTCGGGGAAGATCGTGAGCCGCACGTGGGTGACGTGGTGGGGCACGTCGACCGGGAAGACGTTGCGGCTGTCCCCGGCCAGCGGCGAGCGGTCGAGCAGCGGCACCCAGCGCGCCCCGGCGAGCTCGTCCGGCCCCGGGTAGCCGTCGACGGCGCACCCGTCGACGGCGGCGAACGGCGGATAGTTGCCGGTGAAGAAGCTGGTGTCGACGACCAGCAGCCGCACCACGCCCGGCAGGCCGAGCCGGACGACGGCGTGGTCGGCGCCGGGCTCGCGGCGGCGGCGGGTCTCCCAGCCGTCGTAGACCTGGCCCTTCGCGGCGAACGTGCGGGGCGAGAAGATCGGCGGCAGCGGGTCGACCAGGTTGTCCGCGGCGGCGAAGAACTCGTCGTTGGCGACGACCACGCCACCGCCGAAGGCGCGCGAGGCCAGGTCGGGCAGGGCCGCGAGGTCGGCCAGGTCGGTGCGGCCGGCGGCCGGTTCGGGACGGCCGCTCACGGCGCGTCCGCCCGCAGCAGCCGACCGCGCGGGGCGTCGCCGGTCACCGGTTCGCCGCGTAGCCAGGTGGCCCGCACCACCCCGGTCAGCCGCTGACCGGCGTACGGCGTCACGGGGTGCCGGTGGTGCAGCAGCCCCGGCTCGACGCGGAAGCCGGCGTCCGCGTCGAAGGCCACCAGGTCGGCGTCGCCGCCCACCGCGATCCGGCCCTTGCCGGGCAGCCCGACCAGGTCGGCCGGGCCGGCGGCCATCCACCGCGCCACGTCGGCCAGGCCGTGCCCCCGGCGGCGGGCCTCGGTCCACACCACCGGCAGGCTGAGCTGCACCGACGCGATGCCGCCCCAGGCCGTGGCGAAGTCACCGGTGTCGGCCCGCTTCAGCTCCGGCAGGCAGGGTGAGTGGTCGCTGACCACGCAGTCCACCGCGCCGTCGGCCAGCGCCGCCCAGAGCCGGTCCTGGTTGTCCCGGTCCCGGATCGGCGGGCAGCACTTGAACTCCGTCGCCCCGTCGGGCACCTGCTCGGCGGTCAACGCGAGGTAGTGCGGGCACGTCTCCACGGTCAGCCGCACGCCGTCGGCCCGCGCGGCGGCCAGCTCGGCCAGCGCCGCGACCGACGACAGGTGCAGCACGTGCACGCGGGCGTCGGCGCGGCGGGCTGCGGCCACCACCGTGGCGACGGCGGACCGCTCGGCCTCCGGCGGCCGGGACGCCACGAAGTCGGCGTAGCGCGGCGACGGGGGCGACCCGCGCACCGACCCCGGGTCCTCGGCGTGCACGACGAAGAGCGCGTCGACCGTCGCCAGGGCCCGTTCCAGCAGGCCGGCGTCGACCGGCGGGAACTCCGGCACCCCGGAGTCGACGAGGAACGCCTTGAAGCCGAACACCCCGGCCCGGCGCAGCGCCATGAGGTCGCCGAGGTTGCCCGGCACGACGCCGCCCCAGAACCCGACGTCGACGTGGCAGCGGCCCCGCGCGGCGGCGCGCTTGGCCTCCAGCGCGGCCACGGTGACCGTCGGCGGGACGCTGTTGAGCGGCATGTCGACCAGGGTGGTGACGCCGCCGGCCGCGGCGGCCCGGGTGGCGCTGGCGAAACCCTCCCACTCGGTGCGGCCGGGCTCGTTGACGTGCACGTGCGTGTCCACCAGGCCGGGCAGCAGGGCGACGTCGCCGAGGTCGTCGTCGACGACGGCGTCGAGCGGCGCGTCGTAGCCGGCGAGCGCGGCGATCCGGCCGGCGGCCACGGCGACCGCCGCCGGCCGCTGCCCGTCCGGCAGCACCGCCCGGCGGGACCGCAGCACCAGGTCGTAGCTCATCGGGCCCGCTCCAGCAGCCGGCGGTGCGCCCCGGCGGCCGCCCGGGCGAGGGCGTCGGCGTCGGCGGTGCGCAGCTCCGCGTCCTCGACGACGGCCCGGCCGCCGACCAGCAGCAGCGCCAGCGGCGCCGGTGGGCCGAACACCAGGGCCGCCACCGGGTCGTCGATGCCGGCGTGGCCCAGCCCGTCGACGCGCCAGAGCGCGACGTCGGCGAGCTTGCCCACCTCCAGCGAGCCGATCTCGTCGGCGCGGCCGAGGCACCGCGCCCCGCCCATGGTGCCCAGGGCGAGGGCCTGCCGGGCGGTCAGCGCCGCCGGGCCGCCGCGCAGCCGGGCCGCGTACAACGCCTGGCGCAGCTCCGCGCCGAGCTGGCCGGCCTCCTGGGAGGCCGCGCCGTCGACGCCGAGGCCCACCGGCACCCCGGCGGCGAGCAGGTCCGGCACGCGGGCGGTGCCGGCGCCGAGGCGGGCGTTGGAGCTGGGGCAGTGCGCCACCGCCGTGCCGGTGGCGGCCAGCTTCGCCACCGCCGGGTCGTCCAGGTGTACGCCGTGGGCCAGCCACACGTCGTCGCCGAGCCAGCCGAGCTGCTCGGCGTAGTCGACGGGGGCGCAGCCGTGCGTGGCGCGGCAGTATTCCTCCTCCTCGACGGTCTCCGCGAGGTGGGTGTGCAGCCGGACGCCCCGCCGCCGGGCCAGCGCGGCGGACTCCCGCATCAGGGTGCCGGTGACCGAGAACGGCGAGCACGGGGCCACGGCGATCCGCAGCATCGAGCCGGGGGACGGGTCGTGGTGGCGGTCGATGGCCGCCTCGGTGGCCAGCAGCGCCGCCTCGGTGTCCTCCACCAGCGAGTCCGGCGGCAGGCCGCCCGCCGACCGGCCGAGGTCCATCGAGCCCCGGCACGGCTGGAAGCGCAGCCCGACCAGCCGGGCGGCCTCGATCTCGGCGGCCAGCGGGTCGTCGCGGCCCGGGGGGAACACGTAGTGGTGGTCGGTGCTGGTGGTGCAGCCGGACAGCGCGAGCCAGCCCAGCCCGGCGGCGGCCGCCGCGTGCACGATGTCGGCGTCCAGGTGCGCCCAGACGGGGTAGAGGGTGGTGAGCCAGCCGAACAGGTCCGACTGCTGGGCCAGCCCCCGGGTCACCCACTGGTAGAGGTGGTGGTGGGTGTTGACCAGGCCCGGGGTGGCCAGGCAGCCGGTGCCGTCGATCCGACGGGCCGCCGGGTCCACCGGGCCGGCGGGCCCGGCCCCCACGGCGGCGATCCGCCCGTCGTCGCCGATCACCAGGTGCCCGGCGCGGTGCTCGGTGCCGGCGGCGTCGACCGTGGCGACGGCGCAGTTGTCGATGACGATCACGGCGTCACCAGTCGCCGTCGGCCGGGGCGACGCCGTCGCGGCCGACGGTGCCCTCGATCAGCCCGTACGGCTGGTCGGTGGCGACGAAGACGGCGTTGGGGTTGTCCAGCCCGAACGGCGACAGGTCGACCGGGAGGTGGTGCCGGTTGGGCAGCGAGAGCTTTATCTCCGCCACCTCCGGCCGGGTCTCCAGCACCCGGCGGCCCATCGCGTACAGGGTCTGCTGCAACGACCTGCTGTACGTCTCGACGAACGCGGCGACCAGCGCCTCGCGTACCTGCCGGTGGGCGGCGTCCCAGTCGGCGTCGGCGTCCAGGTGCCGCCAGCGGGCGTCCACGGCGGTGGCCAGGATCCGGTCGGTGGTCTCCGGCAGCGTCGTGTACTCGTCGCGCACGAAGCCGTGGAACTCGGAGTTCGTGGTGTTCAGCAGCACCAGGTCGGTCAGCCCGGACACGACCCGGGCGGTCTCGCCGTCGTAGCTGACCGTCGCGGTGCGGGTCTCCGCGCCGCCGCGCTGGAAGGAGTGCTGCCCGAGCCGCTGCCAGCCGAACTCCCGCACCGCCACCTCGGCGCGCCGGACGGCCGGCTGGGCGTGCACGAAGTGCCGGGCCAGCAGGAGCGCGAACGCCTCGGGCGAGGCGACGCCGTGTCTGCGGGCGAACGCGTACACCGTGTTCTTCTGCGAGTCGGTCGGCAGCACCTGGCCGTTGTCGCCGGTGAGATGGGTGGCGGCCAGGTCGCCGGCGAGGGCGGTGCGCACGTCGAGGTCCCGCAGCGTGTGCCGGTCGCCGTCGCGCACCACGTGGACCACGCGCACCTGGGCCTTGCCGTACCGGTTGGGCCCCAGCACGATTCCCATCTGTCAACTCCCTCGGTAGGTGGTGTAGCCGAACGGGCTGAGCAGCAGCGGCAGGTGCAGGCGCGCCGCGGGATCGCCGACGGTGAAGGTGAGCACCACCTCCGGGAAGAAGGGGGCCGGCCCGGAGCGCGCGTCGAGGTCGAAGACGAGCCGGTAGCGGCCGGCCGTCCACTGTGCCGCCGGCACCCAGTCGCGCAGCCGGCCGTCGGCGTCGGTGCGGCCGGCGGCGACCTGCCGCCACCGCGCGCCGTCGAGCCGGTCGAGCCGGACGCCGACGTCCGGCGCGGGCGCGCCGACGACCGTGTCCAGCACGTGCGTGGACAGCGGCGCGGTCGCCCCCGCGTCAGGCCGGCTCATCGAGCAGCTTCCTGATCCGCAGCGCGGCGATCTTCGCCAGTTCCCCGCGTACCACCTCCCGCTCGGTGGCCTCGTCGTGCGCCAGCCGGGCCCGCGCGGCGGCCAGCAGCTCCGCGTCGGTGCGGCCGGCCGCGCAGACCAGGAACAGGTGCCCGAAGCGGCGCTCGTACGCCTCGTTGGCCTCGGCGACGGCGGCCCGGGTGCCGTCGGACGCCGCGTCCAGGCCGGACTGTTCCCCGCGCGACCAGCCGTCCTCCCGGCGCTGCCCCGTCGGACGCTGGCCGATGCGCGGGTGGGCGGCGAGCGCCTGCGCGACCTCCGGCCAGGTGAGCCGGGCGCTGGCGGCGTGCGCCGCGGCCAGCAGCGCGGCCAGGTCCGGGTACGGCCGCCCCGCCGCGACCTCGCGGGCCCAGCGGGGCACGGCGCAGCAGGCCAGCAGGTCGTCCTCGGCCCGCTGCGCGGCGAGCGCGTTGAACTCCTCGATCCGTCCCACCGGTCGCCTCCCCTGGCCCCGCCTGGCAGGAGTAGTCAAACAGGCCGACCGGCGGGGTCGACAGCGCCGCGATGACCAAAACCGCGGGGCCCGCCGGCCCCGCCGTTGTACGTTCGTCCAGCGCCCACCGGCTCCGCCTCGCCCCGACCGGGCTCCGACCGCAGCCGCAGCTCGTGGCCGGAGCCGCAGCCAGCAGCCGGAGCCGTAGTCGTGGCCAGGGGCGCAGCCGTGGCCCCCGGCGGGGCCGGTCAGCCGTGGATGTCGCCGGTGGCGTCGCGCAGCCGCCCGCCCGCGCGGCCGTGCCGCACGGCGACGAGTTCCGCGGCGATGCTGACCGCGACCTCGGCGGCGTCGCGGCCCCCCACGTCCAGGCCCACGGGGGAGCTCAGCCGGGCCAGCTCCGCGTCGGTGACGCCGGCCTCGCGGAGCCGGCCGAGCCGGTCGCGGTGGGTCCGCCGGGAGCCCATCGCCCCGACGAAGCCCAGCGGGAGGCCGAGGGCCAGCCGCAGCACCGGCACGTCGAACCTGGGGTCGTGGGTGAGCACGCAGACGGCGGTGCGTCCGTCCAGCCGACCCGCCGCGGCCTCGGCCGCGAGGTAGCGGTGCGGCCAGTCGACCACCACCTCCCGCGCCTGCGGGAAGCGGCGCGCGGTGGCGAAGACCGGGCGGGCGTCGCAGACGGTGACCCGGTAGCCGAGGACGACGCCGACCCGGGCCAGCTCGGCCGCCACGTCGATCGCGCCGCACACGATCAACCGGGGCGGCGGGGGATAGGAACGCACCAGCACCCGCACCGGCCCCGCCGCGCCGGGACCGGCGGGCGGCAGCCGCACCGGCCCGCTGCGTCCGGCGGCCAGCAGCCGGCGGCCGGCGGCCAGCGCGGCCTCGTCCAGCCTGGGGTCGCCGAGGCTGCCCTGGTGGCCGTCCGGCCCGGCCACGATCCGCCGGCCGAGCCGCCCCGGCGGCCCCTGCACGCAGGTCAGCACCGCCGCCGCCGTGCCCGCCCGGACGGCCCCGGCCAGCGCCGGCAGCTCCGCGAAGCCGGCGCGGTCGACCCGTTCGACGTACACCTCGATGGTGCCCCCGCAGGTCAGGCCCGCCGCGAGGGCGTCGGCGCCGGCCACGCCGAAGCGCAGCAGCGCGGGCCGCCCGGTGCGCACGGCCTCCCGGCAGGCGTCGTGCAGCGCGGCCTCGACGCAGCCGCCCGAGACGCTGCCGGTGACCGCGCCGTCCGGGCCGACCAGCATCGCGGTGCCGGCCGGGTGGGGGGCGCTGCGCCAGGTCTCGACGACGGTGGCCAGGCCGACGGCGTCGCCGTCGGCGCAGCGGCGGAGCAGCTCGGCGAGCACCTCATCCACGGCCGGGCCGCCCGTCGGCGTCCGGGGCGGCGGCGGTGGCCCCGGCGGCGGGCGGCGCGGTGGCCCCGGCGGGCGGGATGTCGAGGTCGGCGTCGTCGGCCACGTCGGCGCACGGCACGATCCGCACCCGGGCGAGCCGTTGCCGCAGGTAGCCGCCCGCGCCGCTGTCGCCGACGGCCGAGGCGCACACGCCGGCCCAGTGCTCCCGGCCCAGCAGCACCGGATGCCCCCGGCGGCCCGGCCCGTAGCCGGCCGTGGCCAGGCACGCCGGGGTGGCGTCGGCCGCGACCCGTCGCACCGCCTCGGCGGAGACGCCCGGCATGTCGACCAGCAGCACCACCACGGCCACCGCCTCGGTGCCGGCCAACGCCCGCAGCCCCACCCGCAGCGAGGAGCCCATCCCGGTGGCCCACCGGGGGTTGCCGACCACCCGGGCGGCGGAGAGGTCGGCGTCGGCGCGGACCCGGTCGGCCGCCGCGCCGAGCACCACCAGCGCCGGCCCGCAGCCGGCCTCGACCAGGGTCCGCACCGCGCGTTCCACCAGCAGCGAGCCGCGGTGGCGCACGAGCGCCTTGGGCCTGCCGTAGCGGCGGCCGGCGCCGGCGGCGAGCACCAGCCCGGCGACGGCCGCGGGGGACGGACCGGGGGTACGGGACAGCTGCACGACGTCTCCCCTCGCGCCGGGTGGAGCGCCCCGCCCACCGACGCCCGCGTCGGGTCGCGGGCCGCCTCGTCGCGGCGTGGCCCGCGGGCGTCGGACCGGCCCACCATGCGGAGCGGGCCCGGCGGCTGTCAAGGGCGTCCGCCCCGGGTGGGGCGCGGCCCGCCCCGGTTTGGAGCTTCGTCCAACGCGGACGGTCCGGCCCCCGGTCGCGTTGTCCCCGGCGCGCATTGTCGGGCCGGCGGCCGGATTGCTTGGATTCCCCTGAACGGCCACCGCCACCGGCCCGTGCCCGCCCCACCCGGCGGTGGACGCCCGGCCGGCGGCATCCGCCCCGAACGAAAGCGCGAAGCCTGTGGACCTGTTCACCGTGCAGGACGTGATCGCCGCGGACGCCGACGCGTGGCGGGAGGGCGACCGCTGGCTCGGCGGCGGCACCCACCTCTTCGCGCAGCCGCAGCCGCAGGCGCGCCGGCTGCGCGACCTCACCGCCCTGGCCTGGCCCCCGCTGCGGCTCAGCCCCGACCCGGCCGAGCCGGGCCTCGACATCGCCGCGACCTGCACCGTCGCCGAGCTGTCCCGGTACGCGCCGCCGCCGCACTGGCCGTCGCTGGGCCCGCTGGTGCGCGGCTGCTGCGACGCGTTCCTCGCCTCGTTCAAGGTGTGGAACGTCGCGACGGTCGGCGGCAACCTCTGCGCGGCGCTGCCGGCCGGGCCGATGATCTCGCTGGTCACCGCCGCCGCCGGGAGCTGCCTGATCCGGGACCTGGCCGGGCGGCGACGACGCGTGCCGGCGGCCGAGCTGGTCCGCGACGTGGGCGTCACGGTGCTGCGCCCCGACGAGTACCTGCACACGATCCGCCTGCCCGCGCGGGTGCTGGGCGGCCGGTTCGCGCTGCGCCGGGCGTCGCTGCATCCGCTCGGCCGCTCGGCGGCGCTCGTCGTCGGCCACCGGGACCCCGACACCGGCGCGGTCACCCTCACCGTGACCGCCGCCACCCGGCGGCCGGTCGGCATCGCCCTGCCGGGCCCGCCCCGGCCGGGTGAGCTGGCCGAGCTGCTGGACGCCCGGATCCCCGCCGGGGACTGGCACGACGACGTGCACGGCCTGCCGGCGTGGCGGCGGCGGATGACCCTGCGGCTGGCCGAGCAGGTCCGCGCCGAGCTGGCGCAGGTGACGGCGCGGTGAGCGTGCGGGTGAACGGCCAGCCGTGCGCCGTCGCGCCGGCCGGCGGCCAGTGCCTGCGCGGCTACCTGCGGGAACAGGGCTGGTTCGGGGTGAAGAAGGGCTGCGACACCGGCGACTGCGGGGCGTGCACGGTGCACGTCGACGGCGTGCCCGTGCACAGTTGCCTCTATCCCGCGGTGCGGGCCGTCGGCCGCGAGGTGACCACCATCGAGGGCGTCGCCGCGGTGCCCGGCGGGGCCGAGACGCAACAGCGGTTCCTCGACGCCCAGGGCTTCCAGTGCGGCTTCTGCACCGCCGGGCTGATCATGACCGCCGTCGCCCTCGACGAGGCGCAGCGCGCCGACCTGCCCGCCGCGCTCAAGGGCAACCTGTGCCGGTGCACCGGATACCGGTCGATCGCCGACGCGCTGCACGGCGTCCGCACCACCGAGGACGCGCCGGCGGGCGAGACGGTCGGCCGCAACCTGCCCGCCCCGGCCGGGCCCGACATCGTCACCGGCGCGGCCCGGTTCACCGCCGACGTCTCGGTGCCCGGCCTCGCCCACGTCCGGCTGGTCCGCTCCACCGTCCCGCATGCCCGGATCGTCGACATCGACGCGAGCGCGGCCCTGGCCGTGCCCGGCGTGCTCGCCGTGCTCACCCACCGGGACGCCCCGGCGGCCCTCTTCTCCACCGCCCAGCACGAGAACGCCGCCGACGACCCGGCCGACACCCGCGTCCTCGACGACGTGGTCCGGCACGTCGGGCAGCGGGTCGCCGCCGTGGTCGCCGAGACCGAGGCCGCCGCCGAGCAGGGCTGCGCCCTGGTCCGCGTCGACTACCGGGCGCTGCCCGCCGTCACCGACCCCGAGCGGGCGATGCGGGCGGACGCGCCGGCGATCCACGGCGACAAGGACGCGCGGTCGCGCATCGCCCGACCGGCCGGGAACGTGGCCGCCGAGCTGCACGGCGAGTGCGGCGACGTGGCCGCCGGGTTCGCCGCCGCCGACGTGGTCTACGAGGAGACGTTCCGCACCCAGCGGGTGCAGCACGCGCACCTGGAGACGCACTGCGCCATCGTCTCGTTCGACCCGGACGGGCGGATCGTCGTGCGCAGCAGCACCCAGACGCCGTTCCTCACCCGGCGGGCCCTCGCCGGCATCTTCGACCTGCCGCCCGAGCGGATCCGGGTGGTCGCCGGCCGGGTCGGCGGCGGCTTCGGCGGCAAGCAGGAGATGCTGGTCGAGGACGTGGCGCTGCTCGCCGCCCTGCGCACCGGTCGGCCGGTGAAGCTGGAGTTCACCCGGGCCGAGCAGTTCACCGCCGCCACCACCCGGCACCCGTTCACCGTCCGGGTCCGCGTCGGCGGCCGACGCGACGGGACGCTGACCGCGCTGCGGCTGCGGGTGGTCTCGGACACCGGCGCGTACGGCAACCACGGGCCGGGGGTGCTCTTCCACGGCTGCGCCGAGTCGGTGGCGGTCTACCGGTGCCCCGCCAAGCGGATCGACGCCTACGCGGTCTACACCAACACGGTCCCGGCCGGGGCCTTCCGGGGATACGGCCTCGGTCAGGTCTCCTTCGCCGTCGAGTCCGCCGTCGACGAGCTGGCCCGCCGGCTGGGCGTCGCGCCGGCGGAGTTCCGTGCCCGCAACGTCGTCCGCGACGGCGACGACCTGATCACCCCGGCCGGGCACCCCGACGACCTCGCGATCCGCAGCTACGGCCTGGACCAGTGCCTCGACGTCGTCCGCTCGGCGGCGGCGCAGCCGGACACCGGGGCCGACGCGCCGGCGGGATGGCAGGTCGGCGAGGGATCCGCGCTGGCCATGATCGCGACCGGCCCGCCGGGGGGACACCACGGCCGGGCCCGGCTGAGCCTCACCCCCACCGGCGGCTACCAGCTCGACGTGGGGACGGCCGAGTTCGGCAACGGCTCCACCACGGTCCACCGGCAGATCGCCGCCGACGTGCTGGGGACCACGGTGGACCGGATCCGGGTCCGGCAGTCGGACACCGCGCTGGTCGGGCACGACACCGGCGCGTTCGCCTCGACCGCCACGACGGTGGCCGGCACCGCCGTGCTCCGGGCGGCGACCGCCCTGCGCGCGCTGCTGCTCGACCTCGCCGCCGGGGCCCGCCCCGGCGGGCCCGGCGGCCTGCGGCTGGGCCCCGACGCCGTCCACGGCGGTGGCGAGCCGCTGCCCCTGGCCGACCTGCACCGGCTGGCCGCCGCCCGGGGCGTCCCGCCGACCGCCACCGGGCACGCCGACGGGGCCGAACGGTCGGTGGCGTTCAACGTCCACTGGTTCCGCGTCGCCGTCGACCCCGAGACCGGCGAGATCAGGGTGCTGCGCAGCGTGCACGCCGCGGACGCCGGCACCGTGCTCAACCCGATGCAGTGCCGCGCCCAGGTCGAGGGGGGCGTGGCGCAGGCGCTCGGGGCCACCCTCGCCGAGCACGTCCGTCTCGACGCCGAGGGCCGGGTGACCACCACCGGCTTCCGCGACTACCACCTGCCGACCTTCGCCGACGTGCCGCGTACGGAGGTGCACTTCGCCCGCACCGCCGACCCGCTGGGGCCGGCCGGGGCGAAGTCGATGAGCGAGAGCCCGTTCAACCCGGTCGCCGCGGCCATGGCCAACGCGCTGCGCGACGCGACGGGGGTCCGCTTCACCGACCTGCCGTTCACCCGCGACCGGGTCTGGCAACGCCTGTCCGGGCAGGACGGCCGGCGCGTTCCGCCGTGAACCGGCGAGGATCCGATACGAAACGGAAACCTCACCGTCCTACCGTTTTCCGATCGGGTTCCTCGACGACGGGGATGACGATGCTGCTGCGCGACGCCCTGGCCCTGCCGGCCCTCAGGCTGACCCTGCTCACCGGCGACGACGGGCTGGACCGGCCGGTGACCCAGGTCTTCGTCACCGACCTGCCCGACCCCCGCCGCTACCTCTGCGGCGGCGAGGTGGTGCTCACCGGCCTGATGTGGCGGCGGGGGGCCACCGACGCCGAGAACTTCGTCCGGGCCTGCGCCACGGCCCGGGTCGCCGCGATCGGCGCCGGCCACGCGGCCCTCGGCCGGGTGCCGGGCGACCTGGTCGAGGCGTGCCGCCGGCACGGCGTGCCCCTGTTCGAGGTCCCGGTGGAGGTGTCCTTCCGCGAGGTGATCGAGGCGTTCGCGCCGTCGGTGTGGAAGCAACGGGCCAACGGGCTGGCCACCGTGCTCGGCCGGCAGCGCGGGGTGGTCGCGGCGATGACCGCCGGGGCCCGGCTGCCCGACCTGCTGCCGGCCATCGCCGCCGACCTGGGCGTACGCTGCTGGTTGCTCTCGCCGGCCGGCCGGCGGATCGCCGGCACCGCCCCGCTGCCGGCCCCGGCCGCCCGGGACCTGTGCGCCGCCTTCCTGACGGCCACCCGGCTGCCGTTCACCACCCGGGTCGACGGGGTCCCGGTGTCGGTCACCGCGATCACCGGGTCCCCGGAGCACCGGATGGCGTCCTGGCTGCTCGCCTGCGCCCCGGCCGTCCCGCAGGGGTGGGCCCCGAGCGGGCCGGAGCCCGGCGGTGACGCGCTGGCCGAGCTGGTCGACGTGGTCGCCCTGGAACGGACCCAGGCCGACGAGGCCGAGCGCGTCGAGCAACGCCTGGCCGACCAGGTGGGGCGGGCGCTGGCCGGCGACGGCGACGAGGCCGACCTGCGGGCCCGGCTGCGGGCCTGCGGGCTGTCGCCGGACCGGGGCTTCGTCGCGCTGGCCGCGACCCTGACCGGCCTGCGGACGCCCCCGGCGCTGGCCCTGGCCGTGCTGCGGGAGGCGGTCCGCGCCACGGGCCTGCCGGCGGCCGTGACGGCGGCGCTGCCCGGCGCGCCGGACGCGCCCGTGCTGGCGGTCGTGGGCGACGCCGCGTCGGGGCCGACCGCCGCGGGCGTGGCCGGCGCGCTCCGCGACGCCCTCGACGTCCTGGCGGCCGGGCTGGGCCCCGGGCGGCTCGCCGTCGGCATCAGCACCGCCGGCCGGGCCGCCACGGCGCTGCCGGGTCTCGTGCAGGAGGCCACCCACGCCCTGCGCGCGGCGGCGGCCCGGCCCGGGCCGGTGGCCGTGGTCCGCTCCGACGAGGTGGCCTCCCACCTGATGCTGCTCGCCGGGGTGCCGGCCGACACCCAGCGCGCCTTCCGGTCCCGGCTGCTCGACCCGCTGACCGGCTACGACCGGCAGCACGGCACGGACCTCGTGCACACCCTCAACGCGTTCCTGTCCGCCAACGGGGCCTGGCGGCGGTGCGCCGAGTCGCTGCACGTGCACGTCAACACCCTGCGGTACCGGATCGGCCAGATCGAGCGGCTCACCGGCCGCGACCTCGACCGGTTCGCCGACCGGGTGGACCTCTTCCTGGCCCTGCGGCTGGGCGAGCCGTCCGGTTCCTGACCCCGGCGGGGGCCGCCGACGCTTTTCCGCGCCGGCTGCTGAAACCTGCCGGCCCCCGCACGCGTCATCAGGTCGAGTCGAGTGAGGACCGCCAGCCGGCAGGGCTGGCCGGTCTCGGCCTGGGCCCCGGGGAGCCGGGGCGGTGGGGAGGTAACGGTGTTGGTGCGTAGGTGGCTCGCCGGTGCGGGCCTGGTGGTGCTGACCGGTGCCGCCGCGACGCTCTACGGGGCGTTGTCGGCGTCCGCGGGCGACGCCGCGCCGTCCGGGGTGGCGCCGGCGCCGGTGGCGGCCGGGGCGGCGCCGCAGGCGGCGCCCCGTGCCGCGGCCCCGGCGGTCCCGGTGCCGCGGGCGAGCAAGGACCCGCTGTTGTCGGGCAAGCGCCGGGTCACGATCGTCCGGGTGGGGTCGTTCGAGTCGGGGCTGTCCCTGCTCGACGGCGGGCGGCTGGCGGAGGTGGATGACGACCGTGGCCGGCAGGTGTTCGTGCCGACCCCGCTGGGCGCGGGCGAATACCTGATCAAGGCGTACTACGGCGGCGGCACCGGGCAGCCGGTCTGCTGGCAGGCGCGCAACCCGGACAACGGCCAGCCGCTGTACGTCGCCGGAGCCCCCTGCCGGGCGGACGACCCGGCGCAGCGGTTCGCCATCGCGCCCGCCCCCGGCGGCGGGGCGCGCGAGTACCTGATCAGCAACCGGTGGGCGTACCTGCGCGACTCGGCGCGCTCCGGGCTGATCCTGGAGGAGCTGGGCGACGCCCCGCCGGCCAGCAGCTTCCGGTTCAACGACACCGGACCGGCCCCGCGCCGGTGACCACCGTCGGCGGCCCGGCCGGCCGTTCCCCGGCCGGGCCGCCGACGCCACCCGGGAGGACCCCGTTTACCGAACCGACCAGGTCTGGTGGAGACTTTGACCGATGCGTGACGCTGCGGAGTTCGACGCCTTCTACTCCGCGTCCGCCCACCGGGTGCTGGGACAGCTGTATGCGATGGTCGGCAACCGGGCCGAGGCCGAGGACGCGGTGGCCGAGGCCTATGCCCGGGCCTGGGACCGCTGGGCCGTGGTGCGGGGGTGCGACAGCCCGGAGGCGTGGGTGCGCCGGGTGGCGTACCGGGTGGCGGTGAGCGCCTGGCGCAAGACCGTCAACCGGATGCGTGCCCACCGCCGGGAGGCCACCGAACAACGCGTCGACGCCGCCTCGGTCGACCACGTCGCGATCGTGGCCGCGCTGCGGCACATCTCCGCCGAGCAGCGCCGGGCCGTGGTGCTGCACCACCTGGTCGGGCTGAGCGTGGCCGAGATCGCGGCCGAGGTCGGCGCCAACGAGAACACCGTCAAGACGCGGCTGGCCCGGGGCCGGCGGGCCCTCGCCGCGCACCTGACCGAACCGGAGCACCACGGGGTGGACGAAAGGGCGCGGTCATGAGTTCCGACAACCAGCTCGCCGACGCCCTGCGGGCGCTGGCGGGCCACGGCGGGCAGGGGGGCGTCCCCGCCGCCGCCGACGTCCGGCGGCGCGGCGACGCCCGCCGCCGGCGACGCCGGGCGGCCTCGGTGTCGCTCGCCGCCCTCGCCGTCGTCGCGCTCGGCGCGGGTGTCGCCCTCGCCGGGTCCGGCGGCCCGCCGCAGCCCGTCCCGATCGGTCCGGCGGGCCCCACCTCCGCCCCGGCCGCGTCGCCCTGGCCGGACCCGACGTCACCCGGGCCGGACCGCCTCTCGCCCACGCCGGAGCGCACGTCGCCCGGCTCGGAGGACGACACGACGTCCGGGCCGACCGGCGGCACGTCCGACCCGCCCACCGGATCGTCCGGCCCGCCGGCCGGCGACCGGGTGCTGTCGGGACAGCGTCAGGTCACCGTCGTGCGGGTGGCCGCGGAGGGCGGCGTGTCGCTGCTCGACGACGGCCGGCTGGCGGAGGTCGACGGCGACGAGGGCCGCCAGCTGTTCGTGTTCGCGCCGCAGGGGGACGGCTACCAGATCCGCGCCGCCGAGCCCGGCCCCGACGGGACCGACACCTGCTGGGAGGTCCGGTCCTCCGGCAGCGAGCCGCTGCGGGTCGAGGCGGCCGCATGCGCCCCGGACGAACCGAGGCAGCGGTTCACCGTCGTGCGCGACGGCTCGGCGTACGCGATCAGCAGCCAGTCGGCGTACCTGCAACACTCGCCGACGCGGGGGTTGATCCTGGAGGAGGCCGGCGACGCGCCCGTGACCGACCGGTTCCGCCTGGTCGACAACGGGTCCGCGCCGGACTGAACCGCCCGGCGGGGCCGCGCCGGCCGCTACGAGCGCTGCCGTCGCAGGTCGAGCGCGATGTCGACGATCATGTCCTCCTGGCCGCCGACCAGCTGCCGCCGCCCCACCTCGACGAGGATGCTGCGGGTGTCGAGGCCGTACTCGGCCGCGGCGGCCTCGGCGTGGCGCAGGAAGCTGGAGTAGACGCCCGCGTACCCCAGGGTCAGCGTCTCGCGGTCGACGCGCACCGGGCGGTCCTGGAGCGGGCGGACGAGGTCGTCGGCCGCGTCCATGAGCGCGAACAGGTCGCAGCCGTGCTCCCAGCCGGTGAGGTCGGCGACGGCGACGAACGCCTCGATCGGGCAGTTTCCGGCCCCGGCGCCCTGGCCCGCGAGGGACGCGTCGACCCGGTACACCCCCTCCTCGACGGCGACGACCGAGTTGGCCACGCCGAGGCCCAGGTTGTGGTGGGCGTGGATGCCGATCTGGGTCTGCGGCGCGAGCACGTCGCGGTACGCGCGCACGCGCTCCCGGACGCCGTCCATGGTCAACCGGCCGCCGGAGTCGGTGACGTAGACGCAGTGCGCGCCCGCCGCCTCCATGATCCGCGCCTGCTCGGCGAGCACCTTCGGCGGCGCCAGGTGCGACATCATCAGGAAGCCCGAGACGTCCATGCCCAGCTCCCGGGCGGCGGCGATGTGCTGGTTGGCGATGTCCGCCTCGGTGCAGTGGGTGGCGATGCGGATCGAGCGGATGCCGTGGTCCCAGGCTTTCCGCAGCTCGCGCACGGTGCCGATGCCGGGCAGCAGGAGGCCGGTGAGGGTCGCCCGCCCGACCACCTCGGCGGCGGCCTCGATCCACTCCCAGTCGGTGTGCGCCCCGGGGCCGTAGTTGAGGCTGCTGCCGGCCAGCCCGTCGCCGTGCGACACCTCGATCGCGGCGACGCCGGCCGCGTCCAGGGCCGCGGCGACGGCCCGGACCTGGTCGAGGGTGTAGCGGTGCCGGATGGCGTGCATGCCGTCGCGGAGGGTGACGTCCTGGACGTAGATCCGGGTGCTCATCGGGCCGTCACCGCCGTCGCCAGCCGCTCGCCGACCTGCCGCGCGGCGGAGGTCATGATGTCCAGGTTGCCCGCGTACGTGGGCAGGTAGTGGCCCGCCCCCTCCACCTCCAGGAACACGCTGACCACCCAGCGGTCGCCGGGTGGGGCGTGCGGGACGAGGTCGGCCTCCGGGCTGCCCGCCGTGATCCTGCGGAACTGGACGTCCTGCTTGAGCCGGTACCCGGGCACGTACTCCCGGACCTTCCCGACCATGGCCAGCACGGCCGCCGTGACCGCGTCGCGGTCGCAGTCGTCGACGATGCAGAAGACGGTGTCGCGCATGATCAGCGGCGGTTCGGCGGGGTTCAGCACGATGATCGCCTTGCCGCGCCGGGCCCCGCCCACCCGCTCGATCGCCCGCGCGGTGGTCTCGGTGAACTCGTCGATGTTCGCCCGGGTGCCGGGCCCGGCCGAGCGCGACGAGATCGACGCGACGATCTCGGCGTAGTGCGTGGTGGCGACCGAGGAGATCGCCGCGACCATCGGGATGGTGGCCTGGCCGCCGCAGGTGACCATGTTCAGGTTGGGCGCGTCGAGGTGCTCGTCGAGGTTGACCGGCGGCACCACGTACGGGCCGATCGCCGCCGGCGTCAGGTCGACGAGCGTGAGGTCGGCCCCGCGCAGGGCGGCGTCGTTGGCGAGGTGGGCCTGCGCCGACGTGGCGTCGAACACGATCCGGACGTCGCCGAAGTCGGGGTGGTCGAGCAGCCCCCGCACGCCGGTCGGGACGACCGGCACGCCGAGCCGGGCCGCCCGCGCCAGTCCGTCGGAGCGGGGGTCGATGCCGACGAGGGCGGCCACCTCCATCGTCTCCGACCCCCGCAGAATCTTGATCATCAGGTCGGTGCCGATGTTCCCGGAGCCGATGATGGCGACCTTCGTCTTGGGCATGTCTCCTGCTCCCTGGCCTGGGACGAAACGGACACCCGGCCGTCGCCCCCGGCGGAACGGCCTGCCGGGGTGCCCGGCATCCGGCCTCCAGGTGTAGACGCCGCGCCGGCCGGCTGGCAACCTCGTGTTCCATGCCACGGAACGACACGGCGGGATTCGCCGACACGGACGGCCCGGGGGCGTCGCCGCCCGGCCCGGCGGGCCCGGGCCGGGGCAACGTGCTCGACCGGGGGGTACGGCTGCTGCGCGCGTTCCGCCCGGGGGAGGAGGCACTGCGCCTGACCGAGCTGTCCCGGCGCACTGGCCTGCCGAAGGCCACCGTGCACCGGCTGGCCGAGCAACTGGTCGGGCTGGGGCTGCTGCAACGCGCCCCGGTCGGGTTCGGGCTCGGCATCGGGCTGTTCGAGCTGGGCGAGCTGGTGCCGGTCAAGCTGCGCCTGCGCGAGGCCGCGCTGCCGTTCCTCCAGGACCTCTACGAGGCCACCCACGAGACCATCCACCTCGCCGTCCGTGACGGCCTCGACGTGGTCTACGCCGACCGGATCCGCGGGCACACGGGCATCGACACCCCGGCGCGGGTCGGCGGACGCCTGCCGCTGACCTGCACCGGCGTCGGCAAGGTGCTGCTCGCCTGGTCCGGGCAGGAGCTCATCGACGAGGTGCTGGCGCAGCCGTTGCCCCGGCTGACCGCGCACTCCGTCACCGACCCCGGGCGGCTCGCCGACGAGCTGGCCCGGATCCGCCGCTGCGGGGTCGGCTACGACCGGCAGGAGGCCGCCCCCGGGCTGTCCTGCGTGGCGTCGCCCGTCCTGGTGCACGGCCGGATCGTCGCCGCGCTGTCCATCTCGGTGCCCGCGCACCAGGCGCCGCCGGCCCGGCTCGCCCCGGCGGTGCGCACCGCCAGCCTCGCCCTCTCCCGCGTCCTGTCCCGGGCCGGCCCGCGCCGGTGAGCCGGCAGCCCCGGCGCGCGGCGGCCGGCGGCCACTGCGGACACCGGCGGCCACTGCGGACGGCCCCGGCCGACCGCGCCGGCTCGGTGCCGCGCCACGCGGCCGGGGCCGGCGCGCCGCTCAGGCGAGCAGGACCTCCCGCATCCGCGCGCCCGGGTTGAACCCGCCGACGACCCGGGGCCCGGCCGGGTCGTGCACGTCGAGGGTGTTGTTGCGGCGCATCAGCTCGCGCACGGCGGGCGGCAGCCGGGGCGGGTCGTCCATGGTGGCGAGGACCCGGCCGGCGGCCGAGATCAGGCGCTCGGCCAGGGCGGCGGCGTCGGTGTCCACCCGCACCCGGCCGTACTCCCAGCCGGCGGTGGTGAGGTCGAGCACCTCGAACACGTGGGTCACCAGCGGGGTCGGGTCGGTCACCCGGTCGAGCCGGGCGGCCCGGCTGCCGACCACCGTGGCGGCTGCGGCCACCTGCGCGTACGGGTGCAGGCCGGACGGCAGCGCGAACAGGGGCCACCGCAGCGAGGGGCCGGCCTCCTTCCACAGCGGCCGGTAGTTGCGCCGGTGCAGCAGCAGCCGCCGGCCCGTGCGCCGGTGCACGTCGTGCACCTGGGCCTGGAGCGCCGCATGGGCCTCGTCGGCGGCCTCGCCCAGGATCCGGGCCGCCACCACCAGCCCGTCGTCGTCGTCCAGCAGCCGGGCGATCGCCTCGGCCTGCTCGGGGAACCGCTGCGGCGAGCGGGCGCCGTAGCGGTTTCGGACGTCGCGCAGCAGTGTCTGCTGCCGCTCCGGGTCGAGCTGGACCCGGTTGCCACCCAGCAACTGCCGCAGCCAACGCATCTCGCCTCGATTCAGCAGACGTCGTGGACCGCGGCAATGCTAGTGGGCGGGGCCCGCCCCGTATCGTGGTGGGGTGGCCCAGCGAACCCTGACCCTGATGGCGGTGCACGCGCACCCCGACGACGAGGCGACCAGCACCGGCGGCGTCCTCGCCCGCTATGCGGCGGAGGGCGTCACGACGGTGCTCGTGACCTGCACGGACGGCGGGTGCGGCGACGGCCCCGGCGGCGTGAAGCCGGGCGACGAGGGGCACGACCCGCAGGCCGTGGTGGCGATGCGCCGGGCCGAGCTGGCGGCCAGCTGCGAGGCGTTGAAGATCACGCACCTGGAGACGCTGGACTACGCCGACTCCGGGATGATGGGCTGGGCGGCCAACGACGCGCCGCACGCGTTCTGGAACACGCCGGTGGCGGAGGCGGCCGACCGGCTGGCCGAGCTGATGCGGCGCTACCGGCCCGACGTCGTCGTCACCTACGACGAGAACGGCTTCTACGGCCACCCGGACCACATCCAGGCGCACCGCGTCACGATGGCCGCCGTCGAGCGCACGGGCATCCCGGCGAAGGTCTACTGGACCACCGTGCCGCGCAGCGCGTTCCAGGAGTTCGGCCGCGTCATGGCGGAGATGGGCATCGAGTTTCCCGTGCCGGAGGGGCAGGCGGAGCTGCCGCCGCTCGGCCTGCCCGACGAGGAGATCACCACCTGGGTGGACACGAGCGCCTACGGCGCGCAGAAGTTCGCGTCGCTGGCCACCCACGCCAGCCAGGCCGAGAACATCTTCTTCCTGCAACTGGGCCAGGAGCGGTTCACCGAGCTGATGGGCGTGGAGACCTTCGTCCGGGTCCGCGACACCACCGGCGCGCCGACGCCCGAGAACGACCTGTTCGCCGGGCTGCGCTGACTCTTCCCGGGCCCGGCCGGCGGCCGGACCCCGCTGCCGCCCGACGCGACGGGGCCCGCAGCCGTCTGGCTGCGGGCCCCGCCTGTTGCCGGGCGCGGGTCAGGCGGGCGCGCCCGAGACCGACGTCCCGGACTTGGTCACCTGGTATTTGATCTTCGTGCCGCTCCAGAAGTGGAACGTCAGGGTGACCGGGCCGTCCTTCACCTCGGCGAAGAACTCGGGCTTCATGATGATCGTGTTCGCCGGGTAGTCGGGCTGGAAGTTGGACCAGAACTCCTTGTAGGGGGTCCAGTTGGCCGGACCGGCGGGGCTGCCGTCGGCGTACGTGGCCTCCATGGTGGCGAGCTGGTCGCCGCGGAACTGGGTGGGGATGGTGAACGAGCTGGTCGTCCCGGTGGCTGCCGCCTGGGTCGGCGGGTCGTAGGTGATGATGCTGATCTGCCACGGCACGCCCTGTGAGAAGCGGGCCTCGATGGTGGCGTTGACGCCGTAGGCGCGGCTGCCGACCAGCCGGGTCAGGGCCGAGGCGGTCAGGGTGAGGGTGCTGCCGGAGACGGTGTAGTCGGTGCCGTTGACCAGGTTGGTGCTGCCCTGCCGGAGGCCCTGGAACGTCGCCCCGTTGAGGTTCAGGGTGAGCGACTTGCTGGTGATGGCGCCGGTGCGGGGCACGTAGACCTGGTCGGAGGAGGCGGTGGCGGAGCGGGTGGTCAGGCTCGCCTTCATCATGTCGTAGATGCCCTGGTCCCGCCATTGCAGCGTGTTGCGGTTGAGGAACGAGCCCGCGTCCCAGAGCATCGTGGTGAGCTTGCGGATCCGGGCGTGGTAGCCGACGGCCTCGAAGAACTTGAGCAGCTCGCCGCGTTCGATGATGCCCGGCCGGGTGTAGTCGTAGCTGAGCAGCGCCCACTCGCCGACGATCACCGGGATGCCCCGGGAGACGAACGTCTGCTGGACGCGGTCGAAGCCGTCGACGATGTCCTGCTCGACGTTGGCGTCGTAGCGGGTGCCGCCGGCGATGTTGACGCTGAACGGCCACCAGCCGTAGAAGTGGACGGTCGCGGCGATGTTGCGGTCCCCGAGCTGGTCGATCGTGGCCGTCAGCGCGTCGAGCCGCTCCTGGTTGGAGTTGGTGTAGAGGGTGGGCAGCACGAGCAGCCGGGTGGCGTTGTTGCCGCCGGACTGGCGCATCAGGCGGACGAACGCGACGTTCAGCTCGCGCAGCAGCTCGTCGCTCTGGGCGTCCCCGGACGTGCCGGTGAACTGCGGCTCGTTGATGCTCTCGAACGTCAGCTTCGAGGAGTAGTCCCGGAAGGTGGTGGCGAGCTGGGTCCACAGGGCGGTGTACCGGTTCATCACGTTCGTGCGGTCGCCCGGGTAGGTGTTGATCCACTGCCAGGAGTCGTGGTGCAGGTTGACCAGGACGTAGAGGCCCTCCGCGAGCGACCAGTCGACGACCTGCCGGACCTTGGCCAGCCAGGCCGGGTCGAGTGTGTACGTCGGCGCCGGCCCGTGGTGGTTGCTCCAGGTCACCGGGATCCGGATGCTGCGGTAGCCCTGGGACCGGATCTTCTGGAGCAGGGCCTGGGTGACCGGCGGGTTCCCCCAGGCGGTCTCGTCGGGGATGGCGTCGTAGGTGTTGCCCAGGTTCCAGCCGGGCTGCATCGCCGCGACCGTGGCCATCGGGTCACCACCCGGCGACGGCGACGGCGAGGTGGTGGGCGTCGGGGACGGGGGAGGGGTGCTGGTCGGGGTCGGGGTCGGCGTGCCGCCCACGTTGCCGGTGCAGGCCACACCGTTGAGGGTGAACGAGGTCGGTGCGGTGTTGCTGCCCGACCACGAGCCGTTGAAGCCGAAGGAGACCGAGCCGTTCGTGGCGATCGCCGCGTTGTAGCTCATGCTCTTCGCGGTGACCTGGTCACCCGACGAGGTGACCGTGGCGTTCCACGCCTGGGTGACCCGCTGGCCGGACGGGAACGTCCAGCCCAGCGTCCACCCGTCGACCGCGTCGCCGAGGTTGGTGACCTTGACGTCGGCGGTGAAGCCGCCCTGCCACTGGGACGGCACCGCGTACGCCACCCGGCAGCCGGCCGCCGCCTGGGCGTTGCCGGCGACCATCGTGCCCGCCATCATCAGCGCGGCGACCGCGCCGGCGATCAGGCCGATGCGTCGGCGTGTCTTTCCGAGGTATTGCGAACTCATCAGGGACTCCTCGCCATGGTGGCGCGTGTGAGGGGGTACACGGGGCGCGCCGGTGGACGTCGCCGCCCGGTCGCGCGACCGGGGAATGCGGAGGGTGCGGACGCTGCCCAGGCGTCCGCCGCGACCTTCAAGGCTCCCGAATGGAAACGATCGGACCATCAAGGCCGAAAGTTTCCGGTCCGACCGTACGGCACGCGCTGATGCGCGTCAATGAAGCTCCCCGTTGGGGACGCGAGGGTGAGGTAGGACGGCCTCGCAGCCTCCCTGCCAGGCGGGACGGCGCCCAGGCGCGCCATGATCCACCTTGGAAACTTTCCGCTACGGTGCCGCAATGCCCTCGGCGCCCCCCGCGCGACGACGGAACGGCTATCCTTGCGCCCGGAACGACGCTGGTGGCCCGCCACGCGGCCGGGACTGGCGCGGCGTGCGGCCGGCGCGGAAGCGCGCAGGAGGAGGCCGGGTTGACGCACGCCGAGTCGGGCGAGCCGGTCGCCGGGGCGGGGCCGGCCGCCGACCCGACCAGGCCGGTGACGATCGCCGTCATCGCCCGATCGGCGGGAGTGTCCATCCCGACCGTGTCCAAGGTGATCAACGGCAGGTCCGGCGTCGCCGCCGACACCCGGGCCCGGGTGGAGGCCGCCCTCAGCGAGCACGGCTACCGTCGGTCGGCGCCGGCCACCCGCAGCAACATGATGGAGCTCGTCTTCGACGAGATCGAGGACATGTGGGGCCTACAGATCATCCGCGGCGTCGAGCGGGCGGCCCGCAAGCAGCGGGTCGGGGTCGTGCTGACCGAGTTCGGCCCGCAGCGCAACGCCATCCGGTACTGGATCGACGACACCCTCGCCCGCCGACCGGACTGCCTGGTGGTGGTGGCCCAGCTCGACGAGGAGCAGCACGACCAGCTACGCGCCCGTGGCATCCCGTTCGTGGTCTTCGACCCCACTACCGAGCTGCCCGACGACGTTCCGTTCGTCGGCGCGACGAACTGGGCCGGCGGCCGGTCCGCCACCCGCCACCTGATCGAGCTGGGCCACCGGTGGATCGCGATGATCGGGGGCCCCCGGGACATCCTGTGCTGCCGGGCCCGGCTCGACGGCTACCGTGCCGCCCTCGACGCGTCCGGCCTGCCGGTCCGGCCCGGCATGGTCGTCCACACCGGGTTGAACCTCGCCGACGGCAGGTCCGCCGCGCTCGACCTGCTGGCGCGGCCCGACCGGCCCACGGCGATCTTCGCCTGCAACGATCAGCAGGCCCTCGGCGTCTACCAGGCCGCGCGGGAGCGCGGGCTGCGGATCCCCGCCGACCTCAGCGTGGTGGGCTTCGACGACCTGCCGCTGGCCGCGCTGCTCGACCCCCCGCTGACCACCGTCCACCAGCCGCTGGTCGAGATGGCCGTCACCGCCACCGAGCTGGCGCTCGCCCTCGGGCGGGGGGAACGCAGCGCCCAGGTGCGACTGGAGCTGGCGACGACCCTCACGGTCCGCCGCAGCACCGCGCCGCCCCCGGCGAGCTGACGTGGCCCCGGGCCGCGACAGGTCCCGGCCCGCCGGACCGGCTGCGCGGCTGGCGCAGGGGGCGGCCCGGCCGTCCGGCGGGAGGCGCGTCACTTCCTCGTCACCGTCACGGGGCACGATGGCGGGATGAGCACGAAGGGCTATGCGTTCGACAACGCGAGTGAACAGGCCGTCAGCCACCACGACGCGCTGGCCGACCTGCTGGACGGGTCGACCCGTGAGCTGATCGGGGAGCTGACCGAACTGGACGGCAAGCGCTGCCTCGAGGTGGCCGCCGGCGCGGGGAGCATCGCCGCGTGGCTGGCCGAACGGGCCGCCGAGGTGGTCGCCACGGACATCGCGCCGCAGCACATCCCGGCCCGGGCGCGCCTGACCGTCCGCCGACACGACATCGTCGTCGACGAGCCGCCGGGCCTCTTCGACCTCGTCCATGCCCGCCTGCTGCTCGGCCACCTGCCCCGACGTGAGGAGGCCCTGCGGCGGCTGGTCGCGGCCGTGGCACCCGGCGGCGTGCTGCTCGTCGGGGAGTTCGCGCCCGCCCCCGGCGACTTTGTGACGTACGCGCCGGACGAGGCGACCGCCGACGTGCTGACCCGCTACCTGGCGGCCCACACGGCGGCCCTCGTGGCCGCCGGCTACGACCTCGCGTGGCCCCAGCGGGCGCCTGCGGCCTTCGTCGCGGCAGGCCTCACCGAGGTGGCCTTCCGGGTGCGGGGCGGCAGTTGGCGCGGCGGCGGTCCGGGCTGCCGGCTGCTGCGCGCCAGCATCCCGCAACTGCGGCCCGCGCTGCTGGCGCAGGGCCTGACCGACGCGGACCAGGGGGCGGCGATCGAGGCGCTCGGCGATCCCCGGGTGATCGTGAACGGCTTCCACTTCATCCAGGTCAGCGGCCGCGCCGCGGGCCGACGCGGCGCGGCCTGAGCCGGATTCCCCGACGCCGGGCGACGACGGCCCGGTGGGCTATCCTGGCTCCAGCCGACGGGACAGGAGCACGACGTGGCAGGTGACGACGACATCTCCGGGTGAGCGCCCCGGAGCGGTGACCGACGGAGCACGACCCGTGCCGTCGCGTCGCCCATGTCGTCGTGCCCTGCTCACGCCGGGCGGCGCGTGCGCGCCCGGATCACCTGTCTGCTGAGGTTCCCCATGTCCGACAGTCATGTCGCCAGCTCCGCCCTGTCCTTTTCCTGGCCGGACGGCACCCCCGTCTTCCAGGACCTGTCGTTCTCCGTGCCCGGCGGCCGCACCGGCCTGGTCGCGCCCAACGGCGCCGGCAAGTCGACCCTGCTGCGGCTCGTCGCCGGCGAGCTCCGGCCCACCGGCGGCAGCATCACCGTCGAGGGAACGCTGGGCTACCTGCCCCAGCACCTGCCCTTCGCCCGGCATCAGACGGTCGCCCGGGTGCTCGGGGTCGACCACGTCGTCGCCGCGCTGCACGCCATCGAGGCCGGCGACGCCGCCGAGGTGCACTTCACCACCGTCGGCGACGACTGGGACGTCGAGGAACGGGCCCGCGCCGAACTCGACCGCCTCGGGCTGACCGACGTCGCGTTGGACCGCCGGCTCGGCACCCTCAGCGGCGGCGAGGTGGTGTCCCTCGGCCTCGCCGCCCAGTTGCTCAAGCGGCCCGACGTGCTCCTGCTCGACGAGCCGACCAACAACCTCGACGGCGAGGCGCGGGCGCGGCTGACCGCCGTGCTCCGCTCCTGGACCGGCTGCCTGCTCGTGGTCAGCCACGACCGGGCGCTGCTGGACGAGATGGACCGCATCGCCGCCCTCGACCACGGCGAGATCCGCTGGTACGGCGGCAACCACACCGAGTACGAGCAGGCGGTGCGGGCCGGGCGGGAGGTCGTCGAGCGGCAGGTGCGGCAGGCCGCGCAGGACGTCAAGCGGCAGAAGCGCGAGCTCCAGCAGGCCCGCGAGCGGGCCGCCCGCCGCGCCTCCACCGCCTCGCGCAACCTGGCCGACGCGGGGCTGGCCCGGATCGTCGCCGGCAACCTCAAGCGCGACGCGCAGGTGTCGGCGGCCCGGTCCCACGACGTGCACGCCGCGCGCCTCGGCGCGGCTCAGGCCCGGCTGGACCAGGCGAGCGCGGCTGCCCGCCGGGACGACGACCTCGCCCTCGACCTGCCGGAGACGACGGTGCCCGCCGGCCGCACCGTCTTCCACGGCGAGGCCCTCCAAACCGCCTACGACGGGCGTCCGGTGTTCGCCGGCGACGGCATCGCCCTGGACATCCGCGGCCCCGAACGGGTCGCCCTCGTCGGGCCGAACGGCGCGGGCAAGTCCACCCTGCTGCGGTTGGTCGGCGGCCACCAGGAGCCGGTCTCCGGCGTCGTCACGCGGGCGGAGGGCCGGGTGGCGTACCTGTCGCAGCGCCTCGACCTGCTCGACGCGGACCGGACGGTCGCCGACAACCTCGCCGTCTTCGCGCCCTCGCGCAGCGCGGCGGACCGGATGAACCTGCTGGCCCGCTTCCTGTTCCGGGGCGCCCGCGCCCACCTGCCCGTCGGCGTGCTGTCCGGCGGCGAACTGCTGCGCGCCACGCTGGCGTGCGTCCTGAACGCCGAGCCGGCACCGCAGCTGCTGCTGCTCGACGAGCCCACCAACAACCTCGACCTGGCCAGCGTGGCGCAGCTGGAGAGCGCGCTCCTGGCGTACCGGGGGGCGTTCGTCGTGGTCAGCCACGACGACCGTTTCCTGGCCGCGATCGGGGTGGACCGCTGGCTCCGGCTGGCCGGCGGCCGGCTCACCGAGGCGGCCGGGCCGCAGTGACCGGCGCGCCCACCCGGCCACCCCTTTTGTCCTAGGACGCTCCAGGGGGTGTGCGCCGGTCCGGCCGGCCGGGTGGGCCACCGCCCGGGACGGGGCCCGCCCCGTGGGCCCGTGACATGATGGCGCCCATGGCAAACCAGGGGGATGTCGGCGGGGCCCACCGCCGCAGTGGGTCGGGCGCTCTCGCGGACGGCGTGGACGGTGCCGACGCCGAGGCGCGGCTCGCCCGCGCCGAGGATCCCGGGACGCCCCACCTGGCCCTCATCGACCTGGCGGCCGACCCGTCGCCGCTGGTCCGCAGGGCGGTCGCGAGCCGCGCCGACGCGCCCGCGCAGGCGCTGCGGCCGTTGGCCCGGGACCACGACCGTCAGGTCCGGGAGGCCGTGGCGAGGAACCCCTCGGCCTCGGTCGGCAACCTCGTGCGACTGGTCAAGGACGCCGACCGGTGGGTCCGCTGGGCCGTCGCCGGCAACCCGGCCTGCGACGGGTCGGTTCGTGAGGTGATGGCGCAGGCCCACGACAAGGAGCTTCGCGGCCTGCTCGCCGAGTCGCGCGAGCTGGAGCCCGAGCTGGCCGCGCGGCTGGTCGACGACGTCTCGCCCGAGGTGCGGGAACGGCTCGCCACCCACACCCACGACCCCGAGGTGATCACCGCCCTGATGGCCGACCGCACCGCGCGCGTCCGCAAGGGGCTGGCCCGCAACCCGCGGACCACCCCCGCCCAACGTGGCGCGCTCGCCCGGGACCCGGTGGCGGACGTGCGGGTCGCGTTGGTCCTCGCGGTCGAGCTGACCGAGGCGGACCTGCGACGCCTGGTCGACGACCGCTCGGTGCAGGTGCGGATGGCGGTGGCGACGTCGGAGCTGGTCCCGCCGCACATCCGGCAGGCGCTCCGTGACGACCCCGACGAGCTGGTCGCCGACGCGGCGCGGAGCGGCCGCCCCGGGCGCGCGACCTCCCCGGTGGTGCAGGTTCCCCGCGTCGGTCAGCGGACCGCCCGTGCCGGCCGGGGCCGCCCCGGCGACGCCCGGCGCTGACGCCGGCGGCGGGAGGGATCAGGATGACCGGAACCGGCTGGCGGCCGGGCGCGCCGGGCGTGATGCGACTGCCGTCCGGGCGGCTGGTGCGCGGCCGTGGCCTGCGGAACCCCTTGCCGGACGGGCCCGAGCCGCAGTTCGGGGTCTACCTGGTGGGTGCACCGCCGGAGCCGGTCCCGTGGGACAGCCGGTGGGTCCGCTGCCGCGACTTCTGGCTGCCGGCCGACCGCGCGGACTTCGCCGCCGCCCTGCGTGAGGCGCTGGACCGGGCCGGCACGCAGCGGGTCGAACTGGCCTGCGGGGGCGGCTTCGGGCGGACCGGGACGGGGCTGTCGTGCCTGGCGATCCTCGACGGCGTCCCCCCGGCCGAGGCCGTCGCCTACGTCCGCGAGCACTACCTGCCCCAGGCTGTCGAGACGCCGTGGCAGCGGCGTTTCGTCGCCCGCTTCGACCCGGCGGCGCGCCCGCGGCGCTGACCGGCCGGCGTCCCGCTCCGGCGGTCGGCGGCCTGTCGCGGCGGCCCGCCGGCCGGTAGCGTCGTCGGCGTGGACTGCGCCGACATCGCCGCCCGGCTCGGGGTGCCCGTCGAGGAGGTCGAGCGCGTGCACCGGCTCGCCGGGGACCGGCCGTCGGCTCCGCTGCCCGCCCGGGCCGACGCGCCCGCGATCCTCGACCGGCTCGCGGTGCCCCCGGACGACGCCGCCGAGATCATGGCGGGCTGGCCCGACGCCGACTCTCCGCTGTGGACACCCGAGCTGCGCTGGCTGCTCGACCGCTCCGTCGCCCTGGTCCGCGCCGACCTCGGTGGCCACGGCTGGCTGTCGCCCGGCCCGGCGCTGCCCCGCGACCGGGGCCCCGCCTGGCGGCACCTCTACGCTTACGCGTACCTGGCCCTGGTCGACGTCGTCCGGGGCTACCACCGCGACCACGGCATCCCCGACGCCGTGTCCTGGACGACCCTCGCGGACCTGGGCCGCAACCTCGCGGTCGACCGGCGGATGCACGGCGAGGGCTGGCCGGTCATGCAGAGCTGGCTGACGCTGCACGCGCGCGGCGGCCTCTACGAGCTGGGCCGGTTGCAGCACCACCGGGGCGACGACGCCATCGGCCTGCACGTCCCCGACGCGGGGCCGTTGACCCCGGAGGCGGTCGCGGCGTCGCTCGACGCGGCCCGGGCGTTCTTCCCACGCCACTTCCCCGACGAGCGCTACCGGGCCTTCGCCTGCGGCTCGTGGCTGCTCGACCCGCAGCTTCGGGAATACCTGCCCGAGAGCTCCAACATCGTGCGGTTCCAGCGGAGGTTCACGCTGGAGCCCTACGAGGAGCCGGACGGGCTCGACGCCGACGTCGAGGTGCTGCGGTTCGTGTTCCGCACCCTGAGCACGCCGCTGGACCGGCTGCCGCGCCGCACCGCGCTCCAGCGCGCGGTGGTCGACCACCTGGCGGCCGGGCGGCACTGGCAGTGGCGGCAGGGCCGCTTTCCGCTCTAGTGCGGCAAGGGCGGTCGGCCAGGGGTAGCCGCGTCGGCGGTGGCGGAATCGTCTGGACCTATCCCGTGGGGCGCCGGATGCCGGTGACCGCGGTCCGGGGCAGGCGTCCGGCGCGGGAGTGGCCGGAGAGGGTCTGACCGTCGACGACGACGTCGAAGTCGAGGTTGAGGCGCATGGGGCGGGTCACGGACTGCTGCCAGGTGACGCGGCTGCCGGCGCAGACGACGGTGCTGAGCGGCACGGTCTCGGACGTGGTGGAGGCGGTGCCGGTGATCACGCCGTCGGCCTCGGTGAAGACGTACGTCGCGCGCAGCGTGCCGATCGGGGTCTTCAGGCTGACGTCCCAGGAACCGAGAATGGGCAGCACGGGCATCTCCTTTCAGACCGCGATCGGCGTACGGCCGGTTGCACGCCACACGACGCCACGCCGTTCGTGCTCGAACAGGGTTTCGACCGCGTGCGCGATCCGGGGGCCGAACTCGCGTTCGAGGAGGTAGAGACCAAGATCCAGGCCGGACGTGACGCCGCCGGCGCTGATGAGGTCGCCGTCGTCGACGATCCGGGCTCGCACGGCGTGCACACCCGTCGCCTCGAGCACATCCATGCCGAGGTGATGCGTCACCGCATGCCGGCCCTCGATCAGGCCGGCCATGGCCAGGGCCAGCGAACCGCCGCAGACGGTGGCGACAGTCACGTCAGGATTGTCCAGAGCGGTTCGCATCAACGGAGCCGCCGATTCGGCGAACCGGGCCAACAGCACCGGGATGGTCTGGACGCCTTCATCCGGGTCACCGCTGACGGGGCCGCTGGCGCCGGGCACCACGACGTAACCCGGCCGGTCGGGTCGCAGCTTCGCGGTCGCCCGTAGCGTCAGGCCGCGGGTGCCGCTGACCACCTCCCGAGGACCCTCCGCGGTGACGAGCTCGACGTCCAGCGCACCCGCTGCCGCGCGTTCCCCGGCCGCGGGCCCCCCGGCGGTGACTCCGGCGACGGCGTCTCCTCCGGCGGCCAGGACCTCGAAGGGCCCGACGACGTCAAGCGGGTCGAATCCGTCGAACAACACCATCTGCACCAACATGCCGTCGATTCTCGGGCCCGCCGATCACCGCGAACAGTGGCAGGATTGCCATCCACCGACTCTTTTCTGCCACAGAGCCGGCCCGCGCCCCCAGGAGGTCGCCATCCACACCGTGCTCGTCCTGGCCCTGCCCGACACGATCGCATTCGACCTCGCCACGCCGATCGAAGTACTCGGCCGGGCGCGGCTGGCCAGCGGAAGACCCGGCTACCAGGTGCAGATCTGCGGTAGCGAGCCCGTCATCGACGCCGGGCCGCTACGCCTCGCCGTCGACCACGGCCTCGACGCTCTTTCCCACGCCGACACGATCATCGTGCCCGGCCGCAACGACCCTGCCGCGGCAGTCCCGGCCCCGGCACTGGACGCACTGCGGGCCGCGGCGGCCACCGGTACCCGCATCGCCTCGATCTGCGTCGGCGCCTTCACCCTCGCGGCGACCGGCCTGCTCGACGGACGGCAAGCCACGACCCACTGGGCCGCCGCCGATCAGTTCCGGTCCGCGTTCCCGGCCGTCTCCCTGAACCCCGAGGTCCTCTACGTCGATGCCGGGCAGTTCATCACCTCGGCCGGGGCGACCGCCGGCGTCGACATGTGCCTGCACCTGGTGCGCCGCGACCACGGAGCCGCGGTCGCCGCCGACGCTTCCCGGCTCGCCGTGGCCCCACTGCACCGCGACGGCGGGCAGGCCCAGTACATCGGACGCCCGAACGCGCCCGCCGCCGGAGCCGGCCTCGACGCTGTGCTCGCCTGGATCGAGGCCCACGCCCACGAGAAGATAACCCTGGCGACACTCGCGGACCGCGCCAGGCTCAGCGTGCGTACGCTCAACCGCCGCTTTCACGAGCAGACCGGCCAGACACCCATGCAGCGGGTCACCGCCGCACGCGTGCGCCGGGCACAGGAACTCCTGCAGACCACCGACCTCGGCATCGACCACATCGCGCACCTGGCCGGCTTCGCGTCACCGGCCCACTTCCGCACCCAGTTCAAGCGACTGAGCGGCGTGGCCCCGCACGCCTACCGCACCACCTTCCGTCCACCGTCGCCGGCCACCACACGTTGAGCGCCGATGGCCGGGATGCCGCGGCCGCCCCTGGCCATCCGCGGTTGCCGCACCGAGCCGCCCGGCGGGCGGGCCCGCTCGGCGTCAGCGCGCCGGCTGCCAGCCGAGCAGGGGCCCCAGCCGGGTCGCGATGTCGGTGAGCAGCTGCACGTAGTCGGCGTGGTCGAAGGTGAAGGGCAGCGCGAAGGCCACCTCGCCGACCTCCCGGAACGCGGCGAGGGAGACCAGCTCCTCGGCGATCCGCTCGGCCGGCCCGATCAGGTCGCGGGCGTAGACCATCCGCTGCGGCCCCTGCGGCGACGTCGTCCGGGGGAGACGTCGCCGGACGTACTCCTCGTAGCGGGCGCGTTGCCCGGCGGTGGCGCTGTCGGTGGGAACGACCACCAGCCCCTGCGACACCCGCGCGGCGGGACCGTCCGGGTGGTGGGCGCGGTACGCGCGGATGTGCGCGAGCTGGATGTCGTCGAAGTCGGTGGACTCCTCGGCCTTGACCACGCTGCTGGTCAGCAGGTTCATGCCCTGCTCGCCGGCCCAGCGCGCCGACCGGAGGCTGCCGGCGCCGTACCACATCCGGTGGATCAGGCCGGGGGAGTGCGGCTGCACCCGGCGGGAGTACGCCTCGAAGCCCTCGACGCCGTCGACGTCGCCGGCCGGCTCCCCGCGGACGAGGTCGAGCAGCCGGCGGACCCGGGCGTGGCCGAAGTCCTCGGCGTCGCCGGTGTCCGGGTACAACGCGTGCCGCACCCGGTCGTAGTGCATCGGCGGGCCCACGCTGACCCCCGGGTTCAACCGGCCGCCGGAGAGGACGTCCACCGTGGCCAGGTCCTCCGCGAGGCGCAGCGGGTTCTCCCAGCCGAGCGGGGTGACCGCGGTGCCGAGCTCGATGCGGCGGGTGCGCTGCGAGGCCGCCGCGAGCACGGCGACCGGCGAGGAGATGCCGAACTGGAGGTGGCGGTGGCGCACCCAGGCGCTGTCGAAGCCGAGCTGCTCGCCGAGCTCGATGAGGCTCAGCGTCGACTCGTGGCCCGCCCGGGGGTCCGCCTCGTCGAAGAGGCCGATCGTGAGGAAGCCGAGCTTGTGCAGGGGCACCGGGGGCTCCGTCGCTGGTGGGAGAGGACGCCACCACGATAACCCCCCTGGGTCATGGGAAATGGGCGGCCGGTGGTGACTGCGTCGCCGGGGTTTCGGTGCGATGCTTCGACGGGAGACGACGAGCGACCGCGCCGGCCGGGACGGCCGCGTCCGGACCGAGTGGGGAGAGTCATGACCGGCGAGTTCACCGGACTGACCGCCGTGGTGACCGGCGGCGCCTCCGGCATCGGCCTGGCGACCGCCCGCATGCTCGCCGGGAGGGGGGCGGCCGTCGCGTGCCTAGACCTGGACCCGTTCGGGCTGCCGGCCCCGCTGCACGGCCTGCGCTGCGACGTCACGAGCGACCCGTCGGTGACCGATGCCGTCGCCGCCGCGGCCCACCACCTCGGCGGCATCGACATCCTGGTGAACAACGCCGGGGTCGGCGCGCAGGGGTCGGTCGAGGCGAACCCGGCCGACGAGTGGCACCGGGTCTTCGACGTCAACGTGGTGGGCATCGTCCGGGTCACCCGGGCGGCCCTGCCCCACCTGCGGGCCTCCGCCTGCGCGGCCGTCGTCAACACCTGCTCCATCGCGGCGACCGTGGGCCTGCCCGACCGGGCGCTCTACAGCGCCACGAAGGGCGCCGTGCAGGCGCTGACCCTCGCCATGGCCGCCGACCACGTCGCGGAGGGGATCCGGGTCAACTGCGTCAACCCGGGCACCGCCGACACCCCCTGGGTGCGCCGGCTGCTCGATTCCGCCGCCGACCCGGCCGCCGAGCTCGCCGCCCTGCGGGCCCGCCAACCCATGGGGCGGCTGGTCGCCGCCGACGAGGTCGCCGCCGCGATCGCCTACCTGGCCAGCCCGCTGGCGGCCTCCACCACCGGGACCGTGCTCGCCGTCGACGGCGGCGTGCACGGGCTGCGCGTCCGGACGGCCGACGCCGGCGGCTCCCCGCCGGGCGCCCACCCCCGATCCGGCAACGAGGAGACGGCATGAGGACCACCCGCCTGGGGCGCTCGTCGGCCCCGGTGACCGCCGTGGGGTTCGGCGCGGCCGGGATCGGCAACCTGTACCGGGCGGTCGACGACGACACGGCCCGCCGGGCGGTCGAGGCCGCGTGGCAGGCCGGCATCCGCTACTACGACACCGCCCCGCACTACGGCCTTGGCCTGTCGGAGCGCCGGCTCGGCGCGGCGCTGGCGGGCCGGCCCCGCGCCGAGTTCACGGTCTCCACGAAGGTCGGCCGGATCCTGGTGCCGTCGCCGCGGACCGCGCACCTGCGCGACGACGCCGGCGGGTTCGACGTGCCCGCCGACCACGCGCGCCGCTGGGACTTCAGCGCCGACGGGGTACGCCGGTCGCTGGAGTCCAGCCTCGCCCGGCTCGGCCTCGACCGGGTGGACGTCGTGCTGATCCACGACCCCGACGACCACTGGCGGCAGGCGGTCGACGAGGCGTACCCGGCCCTGCACGAGCTGCGCGACGCCGGCGTGGTGGGCGCGATCGGCGTCGGGATGAACCAGTGGCGGATGCTGGAGCGGTTCGTCGCCGACACCGACGTCGACGTCGTGATGCTCGCCGGCCGCTACACCCTGCTCGACCAGTCGGCGGCGCGGACGCTGCTGCCCCGGTGCCGGGAACGGTCGGTCGGGGTGCTCGCCGCCGGGGTCTTCAACAGCGGCATCCTCGCCACCGAGCCGCCGGGCCGGACCTACGACTACGGGCCGGTGCCGGAGGCGACGTACGCCAGGGCGGTGCGGATCGCGCAGGTGTGCCGCGCGCACGGGGTGAGCCTGCCGCAGGCGGCCATGGCCTTCGTGGCGCGGCATCCCGCCGTCGTCTCCGTGCTGTTCGGCGCGGCCGACGCCGAACAGGTCGCGCGCAACGCGCGCCTCGCCGCCGCGCCGGTGCCCGACGCCCTGTGGGATGAGCTGCGGGCCGACGGACTCGTCGACCCGTGACCCGCTCCGTCGCCGGTCGCCCGCGCCCCGCCGGGCTGAGCACCGGCCGGACCCAGGTGTCCGGTTGACGTCTCCGTCGAAGACCCGCCCCGTCCCCCGGAGAGAAACGGAGCCCCGATCACCATGGCTGAGCACGTAGTCGTCATCGGCGCCGGCGTCTACGGCGCGGCGGTGACCGCCGCGCTGACCCGGCGCGACGCCCGCGTCACCGTCGTCGACGCGGCGGCGCCGGCCTCCGGCGTCTCCGGCGCGACGTTCTCCTGGACCAACTCCTGCGGCAAGCAGCCCCGGGCGTACCACGACCTGAGCGTCGCGGGCATGGCGGCACACCGCAGGCTGGCAGCCGAGGCGCCACTGGGCGACTGGTACCACGAGGGCGGCAACCTGGAATGGGCCGACGACGAGGCCGGGCGCGCGAGACTGCGCCGGAAGGTCGACGGCGTCCTCGACTACGGATACGAGGCGCGCTGGCTCACCCGGGCGCAGGCGCTGCGCCTGGAGCCGGACATGAACCCCGCCGAGCTGCCCGACGACGGGATCGCCTACTTCCCGCAGGAGGGCTGGATCGAGCCGACCCGGCTGGTCGGCCACCTGCTCTCGACCTCGGTCGTCGCCGGCGCGGAGCTGGTGCGCGACGACGCCGTCACCGGTCTGGAGGTGGCGGACGGCCTGGTCCGGTCCGTGCGCCTCGCCTCGGGGCGGAGGATCGTCGCCGACGCGGTCGTGAACTGCGCGGGGCCGGGGGCCGCCCGGATCGCCGGCCTGGCGGGGCTGGCCCTGCCGATGCGCAACACCCGGGGCGTGCTCGTCTACACCTCCCCGGCCGCGGTCGCGGTGTCCCGCGTCGTCCACGCGCCCGGTGTCCACCTGCGCCCCGACGGCGGCGGACGGCTCCTGCTGCACACCCACGAGATCGACGATGCCGTGCACCTCGACGACGGCGGCCGGACCAGCGTCGACCAACCGGCGGTCGACAGGGTGCTCGCCGCCGGCCGCGCGTTGTACCCGGGGATGCGGCACGTGGTCGTGGAGAGCGTGCGGGTCGGCGAGCGCCCCATCCCCGGTGACGGCCTGCCGGTGCTGGGTCGCGTGGTCGACCTGCCCAACTTCCACTTCGCCGTCTCGCACAGCGGGGTGACCCTGAGCGTGCACGCCGGTGACCTGGTCGCCGCCGAGGCACTCGGCGAGAACCGGGACGACGCCCTGGCCGCGTTCCGCTTCGAGCGGTTCCGGCCCTGACCCCGTCGTAGGGTCGGGTCAGCCCGCCTGCGGCCCGCCGACCGCGAGGTTCTCCGGCAGCGGCTTGGTGTGCAGGACGACCAGCTCCGCGACGGCCCGGGTGAGGGCGACGTAGAGGCGGCTCATCCCGCGGGGCTCGGCGGCGACGATGTCGGCCGGCTCCACCAGCACCACGCGGTCGTACTCCAGGCCCTTGACCTGGCTGACACCGACGGCGCCCAGGGCGGCGGCGAGGTGGTCGGGGGCGATGACCGTGCCCGTCTCGCCGGCGACCGCCTCGGCCAGGTCGTCGACCTGGCGGATCTCCAGGCTGCCGCCGGGCCGGAAGGACCGGGTCGGCGCGATCCCCGGCGCGAGGGCGCGGGCGGCGAAGTCGGCGATGACCTGCGGCACCCGGTAGCCGGTGGGCAGGTCGAGCGTCCTGGCCCCGCGCTTGCCCAGCCGCCGCACCAGCTCCGGCCAGGAGCCGGCGGCCAGCGGGTGGGTGGCCTGGCCGAGGTCACCCACGATGGTCATCGAGGCGTGCGCGGCACGGCGGGCGATCATCCGGCACTCCATCGGCGACAGGTCCTGCGCCTCGTCGAGGATGACGTGCAGGTAGGCGTCGTCGACGGGATCCTCGGCCTCGGCCACCGGCAACGGCTCGGCCAGCACCGGCACGAAACCCTCCTCGCCGTACGGGTCGAAGCCGTCGACCCAGCTCACCACCCGGTGGCCCTCGCGCAGGACGATCGCGGCGGCCCAGCGCTGCGCCGCCCAGTAGTCGTTGTCGTCGATCGACTGGCCGGACAGCGCCATCGGCGTGGCCAGGCCGGGCGCGAAGAGCTGCCAGCCGTCGTTGAGGCTCCAGCTCAGCACGAACGTCTCCGGGAGTCGGGCGCCGCTGCGCAGCTCACGGAGCTGCCACTCGGGCCTGGCCCGGGTCGGCTCCGGCGGCCTGCCCAGGATCTCGGCCAGCTCGTCGAGCAGCGGGACGTCGTCGACCGACCACTGCCCGTCCTGCGCGGGCAGGACGTCCTGCGGGGTCAGCGGCGGCCACCAGGCGTTCAGGAACGCCTCCGGCACCTCCCCGCCGCCCAGCAGCTCGGCGAGCACCCGCGCGGCCTCGCCCCGCGCGCCGTTGACGGCGACGCCCCCGGCCTCGCACCTGCGCCGGATCTCGACGCGGGCCTTCGCCAGGTCGTCGGCGGCGAGGCCGCGCAGGCGGTCCGGCGCGTTCGGCGGGGTGTCCCAGGCCAGGTCGGCCAGCACCCGCACCATCGTCAGGTCGCCCTTGACGCGGGCCACGGCGGCCGGGTCCCGCCGGGTGGCGACGACGCCGTCGAACAGCTCACCGATCGCCCGCAGGTGGACGCTGTCCTCGCCGAGCCCGGGCAGCACCCTGCCGATGTACTCCGTGAACACCGTCGACGGGCCGACCACCAGCACCCGCCCGTCGGTGAACCTGCCCCGGTCGGTGTAGAGCAGGTAGGCCGCGCGGTGCAGGGCCACCTGCGTCTTGCCGGTGCCCGGGCCGCCGGTGATCACGGTGACGCCGTGCGCGGGCGCGCGGATCGCCTCGTCCTGCTCGCGTTGGATCGTCGCGACGATGTCGCGCATGTGCGCGCCGCGTGCCCTGGTCAGCGACGTGAGCAGGGCCCCCTCGCCGACCACGCCGTCGACGTCGCGCGCGGTGAGGACCTCGTCGTCGAGGCCGACGACCCGGGGGCCCGCGCAGGTGATGACGCGGCGGCGGGTCACGCCGAGCGGCTCGCCCGGGGTGGCCCGGTAGAACGGCGCGGCGGCGGGGGCGCGCCAGTCCACCACGAGCGGCTCCCGGTCCTCGTCGCGGACGCCGAGCCGGCCGATGCGGTACGTGTAGCCGTCGTCGAAGTCGAGCCGGCCGAAGACGACGCCCTCCTCCTGGCCGTCGAGCTCGGCCAGCCTGGCGGCGGCGCGCAGGACCATGGCGTCCCGCTCGACCAGGCCGGTGACCGGTCCGGAGCCGGCGCGGCGGTGGCCCTCCGCGTCCAGTTGCCTCGTCTGCTCGCGCATGACCTCCAGGCGCGCGTACACCCGGTCGACCACCTGCTGTTCGACGGCGATCTGGTGTGCTGTCTCGGACACGTTCCCCCGATCCCTGTGTGCGTCCCGCCGCGCGGCGTCGGCGCGGACCCTCGGGTCGGGTCGGCAGGCAGGCGGGCGCGGCGGCCACGGCCCGTGCGCCCGACGGGCGCGCGCGGCCGGCGCGGACGGGTCGAGACTATGCGCCCGGCGGGGACGGAAGATCAGCATCCAGGACGATTCGGGCGGCTTGACCGGCTCATATGATGGAGATGGCGCAGGGGGCGGGCGCGGCCCGCCCGGCGCGTTGCGCGCGGCCGGTGGCGACGCCCGGCGGTGCTCCGGGCAGGCATGCCGGGGCATGCCCACCCGGAGCTCGGCACGGTCAGGCGACGGTGCAGGGCGTGCCGTTGAGGGCGAACGAGGCCGGTTTGGCGGCGTTGCCGCTGTGGTTGACCTGGAAGCCGATGTCGATCGATCCGTTGGCGGGGATCGCCGCGTTGTAGGCGAGGTTCCTGGCCGTCACCTGCCCCGAGGTGGGGGAGTAGGTGGCGTTCCAGCCGGAGGTGATGGTCTGCCCGGCGGGCAGACCGAACGCCAGGGACCAGCCGTTGACGGCGCTGACGCCGGTGTTGGTGATGGTGAGGTTGGCGGTCAGCCCGGTGTTCCAGGCGTTGACGGTGACGGTCACGCGGCAGGCGCCGGAGGCCGGCGGCGTGGTGGCCGGCGGCGTGGTGGGCGGCGGGGTCGTGGGGGGTGGCGTGGTGGGCGGCGGGGTGGTGGGCGTGCTGGTCAGGCCGAAGAAGGCGATGGCGGCCGCGGCCATGCCGCCGGCGGGCAGGCTGTGCCCGGCGCCCTGGATGCTGTACGCCTCGACCTGCACGGTGCCGCTGCCGTCGGCGTACCGGCGGCGGTTCCAGCCGGCCTGCGGGGTGTCGGTGGACGTGGGGGTCTGGCTGAGGCCGAACACGTTCGTCCACTGCTCGATCGACTCCTGGAGCAGGCTGTACGGCACGAGCGTGTCGGCGGTGCCGTGCCACACCTGCACGCGCGGGCGCGGGCCGGAGTAGCCGGGGTAGGCCTGCTGGCGGACCGCGTCGCCCCACTGCTGCGGGGTGCGGTTCATGTTGCCGCCGGTGCACTGGCTGCTGCCGGGCGGGTAGTCCGCCGCGCCGGCGAAGCAGTTGTAGGGCACCCCCATGAACGCGGCCCCGGCCTTGAACACCTCGGGGTAGACGGCCAGCATGTGGTTGGTCATCATGCCGCCGGACGAACTGCCGGTGGCGTAGACCCGCTCGGGGTCGACGTTGTACTGCTGCTGCGCGTAGCGGACCATCGAGACGAGCGACACGGGGTCGCTGCCGCCGTCGTGGCGCTTGGCGGCGTCCGACCAGGTGTCGAAGCAGTTGCCGAAGCCGGCCTGCTGGGTCGCGGTCGGGTAGATCACGATGAACCCGTACCGGTCGGCGAGGGATGCGAACTCGCTGCCGGAATAGAAGGCCGGGCCCGAGCCGCCGCAGCCGTGCATGGCGATCACCGTCGCCGGCCGGGCCGGGCGGTTGTCCGGCACGTAGATGTGCATGCGCATCCGGCCCGGGTTGTTGCCGAAGCTGGTCACCTCGACCAGCGACGCCGCGTACGCGGGCTGGAACGACGGGGCCACCAGGCCGGCCGCCACCAGGGTCGTGGCCAGGCCGAGCAGCAGTTTCCTTCTGATTCTCACGGGACGACTCCTTCGGTCACCTGTGCAGGCTGAAGTCGGGCCACGCGCGGTCCGGTCGGGGTATGCCCGGCCCCGCGGGATCGCGTGTCGCCCCTTGCGTGTGCTCCGTCCGCCCGCCCGGCTCCGTAGGGCATCGCGTAGCACTTAGTGTTCCCCTGGGTCCCACAAGTGTCAATCGATGCACCTCGATCACGTTGGGTCGTCGGTCGGGCCGGTCCGGGGCGGGCGCGCCACGGCGAGCCGGGCCGCCGGAGATCCGTCTACAGTCGTTGTTCCGTCCCCGAGTTCGAGCCCGGAGCGCCTGTGGCAAGCCCGTTCAGCATCGAGGAGATCTATCCGGACGACGAGCACCCGCTGCGGCTGCCCCGGAGGCAGTCCGGCAACTCGCCCCAGGGCGTCGCGGTGACCCTGCTGGCGGACTACACGCTGCGGACCCGGGCCGCGCTCCCGTCCGCCGCCATCGTCGCGTTGCTCGCCGAGGCCGGGGTGTCCACGGCCGGCGCCCGGACCGCGATCAGCCGGCTGGCCCGCCGGGGCGTGCTGGAGGGCAGCCGCCAGGGCCGGCGCAGCGCCTACCGGCTCAGCCGCGCCGCCGCCGCGAGCCTCGCGGCCGGGGGGAGCTGGATCGTGGCGTCCACCGCCACGGCGGTGCCGTGGGACGGGTGCTGGACGATCGTCGCCTTCTCCCTGCCGCAGGAGCGCAGCGCGCAGCGGCGGGCCCTGCGCGGTCGGCTCCGCTGGCTCGGCTACGCGCCCCTGTACGACGGCCTGTGGATCTCGCCGCACGAGCTGACGCCCAAGGCGCGGGCGCAGCTCGCCGAGCTCACCCCCGGTGCCGTCACGGTGTTCCGGGGCCGGCAGGCCGCCCTCGACGCGATCAGCCACCGCGCCCCCGTCGACGCCTGGGACGTGGACGCGATCAGCCGGCACTACGAGGCGTTCCTGCGCCGGTGGACGCCGCTGCTGCCCCGGGTGCGCTCCCGACGGCTCGACGGCGCGGCGGCGGTGCGGGCACGCACCGAGGTGATGGACACCTACCGGCGCTTTCCCACCCTCGATCCGCAGCTGCCGCTGGACCTGCTGCCGCAGGGGTGGCCGAGGCAGCGGGCCCGGGAGCTGTTCGCGGCCGTCTACGACGGCCTCGCCGAGCCCGCCGAGCGGCACGTCCGGGCCGTGGTCGCGCGGTTCGCCGACGGCGCGCAGCCCGGCGTCGCGGCCCACACCACCGCCGATCTCCTCGCCGGCGTGTGCGGCGCCGCCGCGCCCGTGCCCTGACCTCCCCGCCCGCCGGTGGGACGCACCGGGCCGCCGGCCGCCGACCGGCCCCGGCGCAACGATCAGGAATCGAGAAGCACGGCCGGGCCGCCGGGCCTAGCCTTTTGCCAGGTGACCGGCGCTCCGCCGGCCCCGAACGGCGCGAGGGAGCCCCACATGTCCGCCAAGGAGTCCACGACCGGGTCCGACGGCTTCACCCCCGAGGAGCGGGCCGCCATGAAGGAGCGCGCCGCCGAGCTGCGCGCCGAGGGCAGGAAGGGCGCCAAGAGGGCCGACGGGATCCAGGCGGTCCTCGACCGGATCGCGCAGATGGCGCCGGAGGACCGCGCGCTCGCCGAGCGGGTGCACGTGGCGGTGACCGCCGCCGCCCCGCAGCTGTCGGCCAAGACCTGGTACGGGATGCCCGCCTACGCCGACGCGAACGGCAAGATCGTCGTCTTCTTCCAGGACTCGGGCAAGTTCAACTACCGCTACTCGACCCTCGGTTTCCAGGACGCGGCCAACCTCGACGACGGCGACCTGTGGCCGGTGGCGTACGCGCTGCGGGCGTGGAGCCCCGCCGTCGAGCGGAAGGTCGTCGAGCTGGTCAGGGCCGCCGTCTCCTGACCGGGGCCGCACGGCCGTGGTCGATCGTGAGCGTGGGAACTCCGCCACCACCGGGCCGCCGCGGTGGACCCGCCCGAACACCCGCCCGAGTGCGGGCACGTCGCCCTGGCAGATCTCGGTCAGGGTCACCACCTGCGGGGCCTCGGCCCGGATCACCTCGGCGGCCCGGGGCACCGCCCGGCCGGTGTAGCAGCCGGCCCGGCTGCTGTTGCAGAGGTTGAGCTGGAGCACCCGCAGCGTCGTGGTCGCGGCGGGGGACGCCGACGGCACGGCGGGCACCGAGGCGGCACCGGCCAGGAGCACGGCCGCCAGGGCCCGGCGCAGGGCGCGCCGTCGACGACCGACCGCGACCGGATCCTACTGCCCCCGGCGGCCGGCGGTGGCCGGCTCGATGGCCGGCCCGGCGGCCTGCGCCGCACGGCGTCGGCGTGAACCGGTGCGATTCGGCAGGACTTGACGAACGACCTTGTTATCGTTCACAGTCGATGTCGAGGATGCCGGCGTCGATGGCCCACCGGGCGGGCCTGCCGGTCGCACCTCGGGATCGCGGCTTCCCCACAGGGCATGCGGGCGTCGGATCAGCATCCCCATCGGCGCTGTCAGTGACGGCGGGACGGGCCTCGCGCGGCAACAGTGACCGTTTCAGGATCATCCGCCCGGATCTCCTTTGCGGAACCAATCCGGGCGCACCACCACCGCTGCAATCCACCCGGAGAAGGAATCGACATGAGACGCAAGAGAGCCCTCCTGACGACGGTGACCCTCGCGGTCACCGGCGCACTCACCGCCGGCGTGCTGGTGACGATGGCCCCCGCCGCCAGCGCCGGGACGACCCTGCGGGCTGCCGCGGCCGAGAAGGGCCGCTACTTCGGCGCCGCGGTCGCGACGGGCAAACTCTCCAACAGCACGTACACGACGATTCTCAACCGCGAGTTCAACAGCGTCGTGGCCGAGAACGAGATGAAGTGGGACGCCACCGAGCCGCAGCAGGGCCAGTTCAACTACAGCGGCGGCGACCGCCTCGTCAGCCACGCCCGGGCCAACGGGATGAGCGTGCGGGGCCACGCCCTGCTCTGGCACCAGCAGGAGCCGGGCTGGGCGCAGGGCATGTCCGGCAGCGCCCTGCGCAGCGCGATGATCAACCACGTCACCCAGGTCGCCACCCACTTCAAGGGGCAGATCTACGCCTGGGACGTGGTGAACGAGGCGTTCGCCGACGGCAACAGCGGCGGCCGGCGTGACTCGAACCTCCAGCGCACCGGCAACGACTGGATCGAGGCGGCGTTCCGCGCCGCGCGGGCCGCCGACCCGGGCGCGAAGCTCTGCTACAACGACTACAACACCGACGGGGTCAACGCGAAGTCGACCGGCATCTACAACATGGTGCGCGACTTCAAGTCCCGGGGCGTGCCGATCGACTGCGTCGGCTTCCAGTCCCACCTGGGCACCACGCTGGCCAGCGACTACCAGGCCAACCTCCAGCGCTTCGCCGACCTCGGCGTCGACGTGCAGATCACCGAGCTGGACGTCATGACCGGCGGCAACCAGGCGAACATCTTCGGCGCGGTGACCCGGGCGTGCATGAACGTGTCGCGCTGCACCGGCATCACGGTGTGGGGCGTGCGGGACTGCGACTCGTGGCGCGGGTCCGACAACGCCCTGCTGTTCGACTGCAACGGCAACAAGAAGCCGGCGTACGACTCCGTCCTCAACGCCCTCAACGCCGGCACCGGCATCCCCAACCCGACGACCACCCCGCCGAACCCCACCACGACTCCGCCGAACCCGACGACTCCGCCGCCGGGTGGGGCTGGGTGTTCGGCGACGGTGTCGGCGAATTCGTGGACGGGTGGTTTCGTGGCCACGGTGAAGGTGACCGCTGGTTCCGGTGGTACCCGGGGTTGGAACGTGAGTGTGGTGTTGCCGGGTGGCACGAGTGTCACGGGTACGTGGTCGGCGACGGCCAGTGGTAGTTCGGGGACGGTGCGGTTTGCCAACGTGGACTACAACGGTCAGCTCGCCGCCGGTCAGGTGACCGAGTTCGGGTTCCAGGGCAACGGCACCGCGCCCACCCAGACCCCCACCTGCACCGCCAGCTGACCCGCCCGTCGGCCCGACCCGGAGCACCCCTGGTCGGGCCGACGGCCCCTGGTCGGGCCGGCCCGTCGACCGCCGCGCGGCCCGACGGGGCCGGGCACCGCCCGCCGCCGCACCCCACCCACCACGAAGGAAGCGCCGATGAAACGAAGGATCGCCCTGCTGGCGGTCGCGCTGGCGACGGCCCTGGCGACGACGACGGCCGTGATCAGCGCCGCCACCCCGGCGTCGGCCGCGACGCTCACCCAGGTGACCAACTTCGGCACCAACCCGACCAACCTTCAGATGCACCTGTACGTGCCGGACCGGGTGGCGGCCCGGCCCCCGCTGCTGCTGGCCCTGCACTACTGCACCGGCAGCGGCCCGGCGCTGCACACCGGCTACCAGCTCAGCTCCCTCGCCGACCGCTACGGCTACATCGTGATCTACCCGTCGGTGACCCGCAGCAGCAAGTGCTGGGACGTCTCCTCCCCGCAGGCCCTGCGGCGTGACGGCGGCAGCGACCCGGTGGGCCTCAAGTCCATGATCGACTACGTCCGGGCCCGCTACCCGGTCGACGCGAACCGCATCGGCGTCCTCGGGTTCTCGTCCGGCGCCATGATGACCAACGTGATGGCCGGCCTCTACCCGGACGTGTTCCACGCCGGGGTGAGCTCCTCCGGCGTGCCCTTCGGCTGCTTCGCCACCACGAACGGCTCGGAGTGGAACAGCGAGTGCTCCGGCGGACGGATCGTCAAGACCCCGCAGCAGTGGGGCGACCTGGTGCGCAACGCCTACCCCGGCTACACCGGCAGGCGTCCCCGCATGCAGATCTGGCACGGCACCACGGACACCACGCTGAGCTACGTCAACTTCGGCGAGCAGATCAAGCAGTGGACCAACGTGCTCGGGGTGTCCCAGACCCCCGTTTCCACCGACTACCCGCAGACCAGCGCCACCCGCACCCGCTACGGCGGCACCGGCGGCACGCCGCCGGTCGAGGCGATCAGCTTCCAGGGGTACGGCCACTCCATCCCGTTCGACACCGCGCAGGCCATCCGCTTCCTCGGCTTCGACGTGGCCAACCCCACCACGCCGCCCCCGACGACCCCGCCCCCGACCACGCCGCCTCCGACCACGCCGCCTCCGACCACCCCGCCCCCGACCACGCCGCCTCCGACGACTCCGCCGCCGGGTGGGGCTGGGTGTTCGGCGACGGTGTCGGCGAATTCGTGGACGGGTGGTTTCGTGGCCACGGTGAAGGTGACCGCTGGTTCCGGTGGTACCCGGGGTTGGAACGTGAGTGTGGTGTTGCCGGGTGGCACGAGTGTCACGGGTACGTGGTCGGCGACGGCCAGTGGTAGTTCGGGGACGGTGCGGTTTGCCAACGTGGACTACAACGGTCAGCTCGCCGCCGGTCAGGTGACCGAGTTCGGGTTCCAGGGCAACGGCACCGCGCCCACCCAGACCCCCACCTGCACCGCCAGCTGACGCTACGCGCACATTGGAAGAGAGCGACATGTCCAGAAACAGGTTCTTCTCCGGCCCCATCGCGCTGGCGGCCCTCCTCGTCGCGACGGCGGGTGGCGTCACGCTGAACGGTGGCCTCGGCGCCGTCGAGACGGTTGCCGACGTGGGCGCCGCCGCGGCGACCGCAGGCTGCGGCAAGGCCCCGACGCTGCGCAGCGGCACCCACACGATCCAGAGCAACGGCAAGAGCCGGAGCTTCATCCTGCGGATGCCCAACAACTACAACAACAACAACCAGTACCGGTTGATCTTCGCGTTCCACTGGCGGGGCGGCACCGCCACCGAGATCGACAACGGCGGCACCAGCGGGGCCGCCTGGTCCTACTACGGCCAACTGGAGCAGTCGAACAACACCGCCATCCTGGTCGCTCCCCAGGGCCTCGGCAACGGGTGGGGCAACGCCGGCGGCGAGGACGTCACCTTCGTCGACGACATGCTCCGCCGCATCGAGGGCGATCTCTGCGTCGACACCACCCAGCGTTTCGCCCTCGGCTTCAGCTGGGGCGGTGGCATGAGCTACGCCCTCGCCTGCGCCCGCGCCACGGTGTTCCGGGCGGTCGCGGTCATCAGCGGCGCGCAGATCAGCGGATGCAGCGGCGGCACCCAGCCCATCGCGTACTTCGGGCTGCACGGCATCAGCGACAGCGTCCTGAACATCTCCCAGGGCCGTGCGCTGCGCGACACGTTCGTGCGCAACAACGGCTGCACCGCCCAGAGCCCGCGCGAGCCGGCCCCGGGCAGCAGGACGCACATCACCACCGCGTATTCGGGCTGCCGGGCCGGGTACCCGGTGCAGTGGGCCGCGTTCGACAACGGCCACATGCCGGGCCCCGTCGACGGCACGTACGCCGAGAGCGGTGTCACCACCTGGACCAAGGTCGAGATCTGGCGCTTCTTCGCCCAGTTCCAGGGCACCCCGAACCCCACGACTCCGCCGCCGAACCCCACCACGACTCCGCCGAACCCGACGACTCCGCCGCCGGGTGGGGCCGGGTGTTCGGCGACGGTGTCGGCGAATTCGTGGACGGGTGGTTTCGTGGCCACGGTGAAGGTGACCGCTGGTTCCGGTGGTACCCGGGGTTGGAACGTGAGTGTGGTGTTGCCGGGTGGCACGAGTGTCACGGGTACGTGGTCGGCGACGGCCAGTGGTAGTTCGGGGACGGTGCGGTTTGCCAACGTGGACTACAACGGTCAGCTCGCCGCCGGTCAGGTGACCGAGTTCGGGTTCCAGGGCAACGGCACCGCGCCCACCCAGACCCCCACCTGCACGGCCTCCTGACCGACGGACGGCGGCAGGCGTACCCCGGCTCCGGGGCGGCGGACGCACCTGGTCCGTCGCCCCGGGGCGCGCCGTGCTCCCGGCGCGGCGTCGGCCGTGTCCGCGCCGGGAGGCAAACATGTGACGTCTCCTATAGTGGGGTGCTGCCGGCATCCGCGGGGCGCGGGTGCCGGGTCCCGTGCCGTCGGCGTGTGGCGGCGGGCGTTGAGGGGGCCGGGGTGGCACTGACCGACGACGCGATCGCGAAGATCCGCAGCATGATCCAGAGCGGCGAGCTGCCGCCGGGCGCGCGGCTGCCACCGGAGCCGCAACTGGCCGCGCAGATGGGGCTGTCCCGCAGCGGGGTGCGGGAGGCCGTGAAGGTGCTCGAATCGGCCCGGGTGCTCGACGTGCGGCGGGGCGACGGGACGTACGTCACCAGCCTCGCCCCCCGGCTGCTGCTGGAGGGCCTGGGCGTCGCGGTGGAGCTGCTGCGCGACGACACCCTGCTGGAGGTGATGGAGGTGCGCCGGATGCTGGAGCCGGTGGCGACCGGCCTGGCGGCGCTGCGGATGACCGACGCCGACCTCGACGGGCTCAGCCGGATCCTGGAGGAGATGCGGGCGGCGGCCGACGACGCGGAGAAGCTGATCCGGTTCGACACCGCGTTCCACCACACCGTCGTCGCCGCGACCGGCAACGAGACGCTCACCTCGCTGCTGGACGGGCTGTCCAGCCGTACCGTGCGGGCGCGGGTGTGGCGCGGGTTGATCGAGGGCAACTCGGCGCACCAGACGATCGACGAGCACCACGCGATCTACCTCGCGCTGCGCGCGGGTGACCAGTTGCTGGCCCAGGCCAGCGCGCTGATGCACGTCAACACCTCCGAGGCGTGGCTGCGGCGGGTGCTCGCCGCCCAGGCGACGGACGCCTGACCCGGCCCGCCGGCCGGCCCCGCCGCCGGGTCCCGCCCGCCGGGGCCGTCGCCGTCCCGGCCGGGCAGGGTTGACCCGCACCCCCGCGAGAGATATAACGTATGACGACTAACTAGTCGACGTTTATCTATGAATAGGCGCGACCCGATCCTCCCTCATGCCGCACCGCACCACCACCACACGGGTGTCGGTCCCAGCGGGGTGACCAGGCCGGCGAGGTCGAGCCGTGTTCCCCGGGGAGGCCCGACCCATGTCAGGAACCAGGCGGCTCCTTCGCCGCCCATCGGCCCTCGCGCTTCTGCTCGTCGGCACTCTGCTGGCCGTCGGTGGCGCGGTGGGCGGGCTCGCCGCGCCTGCCCGGGCCGCCACCTCGATCACGATCAACGGGGCGTCGGGCGGCAAGACCTTCGACGGCCTCGGCGCGGTCAGCGGCGGCGGCGGCAACAGCCGGCTGCTGATCGACTATCCCGAGCCCCAGCGCGGCCAGATCCTCGACTACCTCTTCAAGCCCGACTACGGCGCCTCGTTGCAGATCCTCAAGGTGGAGATCGGCGGCGACACCAACTCCACCAGCGGGTCCGAGCCGAGCCACTCCCACTTCCGCGGCGACCTCGACTGCAACCGCGGCTACGAGTGGTGGATCATGGAGCAGGCCAAGCTCCGCAACCCGAGCATCAAGCTCGTCGGGCTGGCCTGGGGCGCGCCGGGCTGGATCGGCAACGGCACCTTCATGTCCCAGGACTCGATCGACTACCACCTGGCCTGGCTGGGCTGCGCCAAGCAGCACAACCTGACCATCGACTACCTCACCGCCGCCCAGAACGAGCGGTTGTACGACGCCAACTGGACCATCAACCTGCGTACCGCGCTCAACAACAACGGCTACGCCGGCGTGAAGCTCATCTTCGGCGACGACTACCCGGGCAGCTGGAACCCGGCCAACGTGGCCGTCAACAACGCGGCGCTGCGCAACGCGATCGATGTCATCGGCGGCCACTACCCGTGCGGCTACCTGGCCGCGCAGACCACCTGCACCGTGTCGGCCAACGCCACCGCCACCGGCGAGACCCTGTGGAACAGCGAGGGCGGCTCGCAGGACTACAACGACGGCGCCAAGCCGCTGGCGCGCGGCATCAACCGGGGCTACCTCGACGGGCGGATGACCGCGTACATCAACTGGAACCTGATCGGCGCGACCACCACGAACATCCCCTGGGCCACCGTCGGGTTGATGCTGGCCAACCAGCCCTGGTCGGGCTGGTACGCCGTCGGCAAGAACGCCTGGACGCTCGCCCACACCACCCAGTTCACCGCGCCGGGCTGGAAGTATCTGGACTCGTCCAGCGGCTACATCGGCGGCGCGCGCAACAACGGCAGCTACGTGTCGCTGAAGTCGCCGAACAACACCGACTACACCACGGTCGTCGAGACCATGGACGCGACCGCCGCGCAGACCCTGGACCTCACCGTCACCGGCGGGCTCTCCACCGGCTCCGTGCGGGTGTGGTCGACCAACCTGAACTCCAACAACACCGCCGACCACTTCGTCCGCGGCGCCGACATCACTCCCTCGGGCGGCCGCTACTCGCTGACCGTGCAGCCCGGCCGCGTCTACACGATCACCACCACGACGGGCGGGGGCAAGGGCACCGCGACCAGCCCGCCGCAGGGGCAGCTCAGCCTGCCCTACAGCGACAACTTCGACAGCTACCCCGCCGGCAAGCTGGCCCGGTACCTCCAGGACAACCAGGGCGCGTTCGAGACCGCTGCCTGCGGCGGCGGCCGGGCCGGCATGTGCCTGCGCCAGTCGTCGCCGATGGCCCCGATCACCTGGAAGACCCTGGCCGACCCCAGCACCTACGGCGGCAACCTGAACTGGAACAACTACACGGTCTCGGCCGACGTGCTGCTGGAGAAGGCCGGCTACGTCCAGCTGGAGGGCCGGGTCGGCAGTCAGAACCTCGACCCGGTCAGCGCCCAGAACGCGTACTTCCTGCGGGTCACCGACGCCGGCGCGTGGTCGATCCTGCGCAACAACACCAGCAACCAGCTCACCACCCTGCGCAGCGGCACCGTCGCCGCGCTCGGCACCAACCGCTGGCACAGCCTCGCCCTGGGCTTCTCCGGCAGCACCATCACCGCCACCGTCGACGGGGTCACCGTGGGCACGGCCACCGACTCGTCCTTCGGCGCGGGTCTCGTCGGCTTCGGCACCAGCCAGGGCCAGACCGCCCAGTTCGACAACCTCAGCGTCGTGCCGGGCGTGGGCGGCGGCACGCAGGTCGCGCTGCGCAACACCAACGCCGGCCGGTGCCTGGACGTCCCGTCGCAGTCGCAGACCAACGGCACCCAGCTCACCCTGTGGGACTGCAACGGCGGGGCCAACCAGCAGTGGACGCAGACCGCCGGCAAGCAGCTCCAGGTGTACGGCACGAAGTGCCTCGACGCCGAGGGCGCGGCGACCTCGTCGGGGACCAGGGTGATCATCTGGGACTGCACCGGCGGCACCAACCAGCAGTGGAACCTCAACTCCGACGGCACGATCACCGGGGTGCAGTCCGGGCTGTGCCTGTCCCCGACCGGCGGCGGCACCGCCAACGGCACGCAGGTGGTCATCGCGACCTGCACCGGCGGCAACAGCCAGAAGTGGACGCGGAGCTGACCGCTGCCCGCGCCTGTGCGGAAGGGGTTGCCCCAGGGGAGTCCCTTCCGCAGGCGGCGCGTCCGTCAGCGCACGAGCCGGGCGGTGTCCGGCCCGCTGCGGCGGACGAGCCACGCCTCGGTGATGTGGGTGATCATGGCCTCGGCCGCGCCGTCGGGGTCGTGGGCCGCGATGCGCTCGTAGATGCGCCGGTGCCCCCGGTTGGACGCCACGCAGAGCGCGCGCTCGGTGCGGCCCATGTACCGGGCGGTGTTCACCACCTGGCTCTCCAGGGCCCGCACCACGCCCCGGGCGATGCGGTTCCCCGACGCCTGCATGATCACGTCGTGGAACGCGCGGTCGTGCTCGTGGTAGGTGACGTGGTCGTCGACCAGCTCGTCCATCCGGTCGACCAGGGCGCGCAGCCGGTCGACGGTCTCCTCGTCGGCCAGGCGGGCGGCGACGTTGGCCATGTCGGACTCCAGCACCCGGCGGGTGACGACCAGGTCGTCGAGGATCGCCAGGCTGTCGTCCTCGGCGATGGTCGCCGCGAGCACGAGCTCGTCGAGCATGTCCCACGTCGACGGCGGGGTGACGATGGTGCCGCTGCCCTGGCGGACCTGCACGAGCCCCTTCTCCTGGAGGATCTTCACCGCTTCCCGCACGACGGTGCGGCTCACGGAGAACGCCCCGCACAGCGCCGGCTCGGGGGGCAGGGGGGTCCCCGGGGGGTGCACCCCCCGGACGATGCGCTCCACCAGTTCCGCGGTGACCGCCGTGGCGAGGTTCGCGGGCCGCCGCGCCCACGCCGGGGAGCCCGAGATGCTCGGGGTGGTCTCCTGTGCTGCCGTCATGTCCCCTCCAGTGCCCCCGCGGGCGGCGGTCGTGGCGCCGTCGGGAAATTCTACGCCTCAGTGTTGACGTCATACGTCATACGAGTTACCTTCTCGTCAATTCTTGCATCGACGGCCGGCTCTCCGGCACCCGCATAGTCGAAGGTGAGCAGCGATGAAGCAGCGAGCAGTGTGGCCAGCGATCCTCGTCGCGGCACTGGTGCTGGGTGGCTGCGGGAGCGCCTCGGGGACGCGTTCCTCGCCCGGCGGATCCGACGCCAAACTGGTGGTCTGGGACTGGAAGTCCGGTGAGCCCACCGCCGCGCAGTACGTCGAGAAGGCGAAGGCGGACTTCGCCAGGAAGCACCCCGGCGTGACCGTCGAGTTCGTCGCCCAGCCCCACGACCAGTACTACACCCTGCTCGGCACGGCGATCCAGTCGGGCAAGGGCCCCGACGTGATCCTGTTCAACGGCGGCGGGCAGATCCGCGACCGGGTGGACGCGCTCCTGCCGCTGGACGAGTACGTGGCCGAGGACCGGCAGCGGCTGGCCGGCTGGGACGCGTTCACCAAGGACGGGAAGACCTACGCCGGCCCGGTGACCCTCCAGGGCCACCCGATCTACTACAACCGGTCGCTCTACGAGAAGGCCGGCCTCGACCCGGCGAAGCCGGCGGCCACGTGGCCCGAGTTCGTGGCCAACTGCGCCGCCATCACGAAGCGGACCGGCACGAAGTGCTTCGCCCTCGGCAACAAGGAGGGCATCGGGATCCAGTTCTTCCTCTCGGCCTTCGGCTCGGGCGTGCTCACCCCGCAGGAGTACGACGCCTGGATCGCCGGCAAGCGGGACTGGACCTCGCCGCACGTCAAGCGGATCTTCGCGCTCTGGAAGGAGACCCAGGACGCGAAGCTCAACAGCGACGGGCCGAACTCGACGGCGATGTTCAACGACGCGTTCGCGCTCTTCCAGTCCGCCAAGGCGTCCCACGTCATCGGCCTGATGTCCGACATCGGGCACTGGAAGGACTTCGGCGAGTTCCTCACCGCCGACAAGGTCGGCGTGATGCGCGCGCCGGTGGTCGTCCCCGGGGCGACCCCCAGCCTGCCGTTCGACGGCGGCATCGGGTACGGGGTCGCCAGGTGGACCAGGGACCCGAAGCTGGCCGCCGACCTGGTGCGGTCGTTGACCTCGACCGACGCCCTGACGGCCTTCCACACGCAGGCCGGCGCGATCGCCGCCGACACGACGATCGACGTGTCGCAGGGCGGCCCGGCCGTCAGCACGATCGTCGCCGACCTCGCCAGCGGCAAGCCCGCCCTGCACGTGGCGCTCTCCTCGCGCACCCTGGACCTGATGGGCCGGGTCTCCCAGAAGCTGCTGAGCGGCTCGATCACCGTCGACGAGGCCGTGCGGCAGTTGGCGGCCTCGGACCAGGCCGGTTGACCCGTGCCGAGTGGAGAACCGTTGACGTCGGTCCGTCCGGTGGTGGCCGGGCGGACCGACCGGGCGCGACACCAGCGGCCGGCGTCGCCGGGCGCCGCGGCCCGGCGTGGCCGTGGCGCCCGGCGGAGCGAACGCCTCGCCCCCTACGTCCTGCTCGCCCCCGCCGTGCTGGTCATCGTGCTGCTGCGGCTGTGGCCGCTGCTGCTCGGGGTCAACTTCTCGTTCACCGGGGACGGCGACCGCGACGGGACGATGGTCGGCCTCGACAACTACCGGGAGCTGCTGGCCGACCCGCTGTTCCGGGGCGCGCTGCGCAACGTCGGGCTGCTCGTGCTGCTGCTGCCGGTGGCGGTGGCGATCCCCGGCCTGCTCGCGACGTTCATCTACCTGCGCGTGCCCGGGCACCGCTTCTACCGCAGCGTCTACTTCTTCCCGGCGGTGCTCTCCCCGGTCATCGTCGGCGCGATCTTCAACCTCCTGCTCGCCTTCGACGGCCCGCTCAACACCGTGCTCGGCGGCGTGGGCATCGGGCCGACGGACTGGCTGGGCGACCCCGACGTGGCGATGTTCGTGGTGGTCGGCGTCCACGTCTGGGCGACCTTCGGCATGGCGCTGGTGGTCTTCCTCGCCGGGTTCGCCACCCTGGACGCCTCGCTGCTGGACGCGGCCCGGGTCGACGGCGCGTCGCTGCCCCAGACCATCCGGCACGTGATCGTCCCCAGCCTCTCCCGCACCATCCAGTTCGTCTTCGTGACCACGATGATCGGGATGCTGACCTCCATGTTCGGCCTGCTCTACGTGATGACCAGCGGCGGCCCCGAGGGCTCGACCTATCTGCCGGAGTACTACATCTGGATCCAGCAGGGACAGATGAACCGCCCGGCGCTCGCGTCGGCCGCCTCGACGGTGCTGTTCGTCGTCATGCTCGTGGTGGGGCTGCTGCAGATCAGCCTGCTCCGGCGGGGGGTGAGGGAGGCGTGACGTCCCGCGTCCGGCCGGGCAGGTGGCTGCTCGCCGTCCCGATGAGCCTCCTGGCGTTGGCCACGATCTACCCGCTGGTGTTCACCGCCAACGTGGCGATGAAGACCCGCCGCGAGTACATCCTCGACCGCTTCTCGCTGGCCGACGCCCTGCGCTGGGAGAACGTCGCCACCGCGTGGAACAGCGTCGGCATGGCCCGGTACCTGGCGAACTCGGTCGGCACGGTGACCGCCGCGGTGGTCCTGCTGCTGCTGTTCGGCTCCATGGCCGGCTTCGCCCTGAGCCAGCTGCGCTTCCGGGGCTCGTCGGCGCTGTTCCTGGGCTGCCTCGCGGCGCTCTTCGTGCCGTTCCAGGTGATCATGGTGCCGCTGAACCGGATCATGGCCGACGCCGGGCTCGTCGACACCTACCCCGGCCTCGTCCTCGCCTACGTCGCGCAGTTCCTCCCCTTCACGATCTTCCTGATGACCAGCTACTACCGGACCATCCCGACGGAGATCGTCGACGCGGCCCGCATCGACGGCAACAGCGTGTACGGCGTCTACCGGCGGATCATGCTGCCGCTGGGCGCCCCGGCACTGCTGTCGGTCGGCATCCTCGACGCCCTGTTCTGCTGGAACGACGTGCTGATCGCGCTGCTGCTGATGCCCTCGACCGAGCACCGCACCCTCATGGTCGGGGTGACCTCGCTGCGCGGGCAGTACTCCGCCGACATTCCCACCTTCGCCTCCGGGGTGCTGATCGCCGCGATCCCCGTCCTGGTGATCTACCTCTTCCTCCAGCGTCAGATCGCCGATGGCGTCGCCGCCGGCTCCACGAAGGGCTGACATGCGGATCACCGGTTACCGGACCCTGACCACCAGCCAGGAATGGGGACGCCCCGTCGGGGACGCCAACGGCGTCTTCGCCGACGGCGTCACCGCCGTGCCGATCGTCGTGGTCGAGACCGACGAGGGCATCAACGGCGTCGGCCTGGGGCCGCACGGGGACATCGAGAACATCTTCGCGGCGCTGCACGGCGAGGACCCCCGCGCCGTGACCAGCCTGTACGACCGGATGCTGCGGCAGACGTTCAAGGCGGGCCACGCGGGCTCGGTGTTCGGCACCATCGGCGCGCTCGACACCGCACTGTGGGACATCAAGGCGCGGGCGGCCGGGCAACCGCTCTGGCGGCTGCTGGGCGGCCGCGACCGGCGGGTCCCCGCCTACGCGTCCGGCCTGGACATCGGGCTCGGCGACGACGAGCTGGTCGCGGCGTACCAGGAGTACGCCCGGCACGGCCTGCGGGCCGCCAAGCTCAAGGGCGGCCTCGACATCGAGCGGGACCGCGACCGCCTGCGCCTGGTGCGCGACGTGCTGGCCGACGCGGCGCAAGGGCGGCGGCCCGGCCTGATGCTCGACGTCAACGAGGCGTGGACCCGCAAGCAGGCCGTCCGGCACGTCTGCGAGCTCGAACGCGACCTGGACCTGGTCTGGATCGAGGAGCCCGTGCGCCGGTGGGACGCCGAGGGCCTCGCCGCCGTCGGGCAGGGCATCCGCGCCTCGGTCGCGACCGGCGAGAACCTCACCGGCCTCGAACAGTACCGTCCGCTGCTCGCCGCGGCGGCGGTCGACGTCGTGCAGGCCGCCGCGGTGTGGGGCGTCACCCACTTCCTGCGGGTGTCCGCCCTGGCGCACGCCTTCGACCTGCCGGTCAGCCCGATCGGCAACAGCCCCATCGGCCTCCTGCACGCCGCCACGTCGGTGCCCAACCACCTGGTCAGCGAGTTGCAGGACCTGCACGCCCCGGTCGGGCTCAGCCTCGACCTGCACGTCTCCGACGGCGCGTTCGTCCTCGGTGACTCGCCGGGCCTGGGCGTCACGGTCGCCGAGGACCAGCTCCGCGCGCCCCACCGCCGCCCGCAGCCCCCGGCCGCCGACGGGCCCAACGTGCGGCCGGAACGGGCCGGGCGACGCCTGCTGGCGGTGGCCGACCACGCCTACACCACGGCCCGACCGCACGCCACCACCCGGCCCGGCGGGCCCGCGCACACCCTCGACGGCGTCGCGCCCGCCGTCCGGCCCTGACCCCGGCCGCCACCCCACCACGATAGGAGCCCCGCCCGTGCCCGTCCCGTCATCACCCAGCAGGCGTCGGCCGGTGCTGGCCGCCGTCGCCGCGGCGACGGCCGCCGCCGCGGCCGCCGTGTTCGCCCCGGCGACACCCGCCCTCGCGGCCACCACCACCCTCTACGCGTCCCCCGCCGGCAGCGGCACCGCGTGCTCGGCCAGCCAGCCGTGCGCGCTGACCGAGGCGCAGAACGCCGTCCGCTCCCGCACCGCGGCGATGTCTGGCGACATCGTCGTCGAGCTGGCCGACGGCGTCTACCGGCTCGCTGCGCCGCTGCGGATGACCGCCGCCGACTCCGGCACGAACGGCTACACCGTGACGTGGCGGGCCGCGGCGTCCGCCCGACCCGTCGTCAGCGGGGCCCGGGCGGTCACCGGCTGGTCGCTCGTCGACTCGGGCAAGAACATCTGGCGGGCCAGCGTCCCCGCCGGGCTCGACAGCCGGCAGCTCTACGTCAACGGCGCCGTCGCCACCCGCGCGCGCACCGCCGTGAACCGGGCCGACTTCACCTTCACCACCTCCGGCCTGCGGTTCAGCAACAGCGCGCTCAACTACCTGAACAACCTGGGCAACCAGAACCGGGTCGAGGTGGAGAGCGTGGGCTCGTTCACCGACCGGTACTCCCCGGTGCAGAGCATCAGCGGCAACTTCCTGACCATGCAGCAGCCGGCCTGGAACAACAACACGTTCGGCTTCGACACCCTCTCCAGCCCACACCGCGCGGGCCCGTTCTACCTGACCAACGCGTACGAGTTCCTCGACACGCCGGGGGAGTGGTACCTCAACCCGGGCAGCGGGCAGCTCAACTACATCCCGCTGGCCGGGCAGAACATGAGCAGCGTCAGCGTCGAGCTGCCGCAGTTGCAGTCCCTGGTGAACGTCGGCGGCACCTACGACGCTCCCGCGCACCACATCTCGTTCAGCGGGATCACCTTCACCGGCACCAGCTGGCTCGGCCCCAGCAGCAGCAACGGCTTCGCCGACCAGCAGACCGGCGCGCACATCGTCGGCACCTGGGCCCGCCCGGCCGACGCCCTGACCTCCTGCCAGGCCGGCTGCCCCCAGTTCGAGGCCACCCGGCCGAACTGGGCCCAGATGCCCGCCGCCGTGCAGGTCTCCGCCGCGAACACCATCACCTTCAGCGACTCGCAGTTCGTCAACCTGGGGCAGACCGCCATCGGCATCGGCAACGACGCCAACGCCCACGCCAGCGGGGTCGGCCTCGGCGCCAGCAACATCACCGTCACCCGCTCCGAGATCGCCCGCAACTCGGCCGGCGGCATCGTCGTCGGCGGCGTGCGCGCCGACGCCCACCACCCCAGTGACCAGCGGATGGTCAACCGCAACATCACCGTCAGCAACAACCGGGTGCACGACCTGGGCCTGGAGTACCGGGGGGTCGTCTCGATCCTGACCACCTACGTCAGCACCGCCCTGGTCTCCCACAACGAGGTCTACAACATGCCGTACACCGGCCTGTCGGTCGGCTACGGCTGGGGCGCCAACGACGCCGGCGGCAGCAACCACTATGCCAACCGCGGCCTGTACAACTACCAGCCCCGCTACACGACGGCGACCACCGCGTCCAACAACCAGGTCATCGGCAACTACGTGCACGACGTCATGCAGCAGATGACCGACGGCGGGTGCATCTACACGCTGTCGGCGAACCCGGGCGCGACCATCAACGAGAACTACTGCCTGCGCACCAACGGCTGGTTCGGGCTCTACTTCGACGAGGGGTCCCGTTACTACACCGCCCGCACCAACGTGTTCTCCAACACGGGCACCTGGGCCACCGCCAACTACTGGTACGCCGAGAACATGGGCAACTTCACCGTCACCAACAACTGGTCGACCAACAACAGCACCAACGTGACCAACGGCGACCGGGGCAACGTCGTCAACAACAACACGGTCGTCAGCAACAACAACTGGCCCTCGGGCGCCCAGACGGTGATGGCCAACGCCGGCGTGCAGGGCGGCAGCAACCCGTCGCCGCAGGGCGCGCAGATCGTCGGCGTCCAGTCCGGCCGGTGCGCCGAGATCGGCGGCTCCAGCACCACCAACGGCACCCAGGCCCAGCTCTGGGACTGCCTTGGCGCGGCCAACCAGCGGTGGACGCAGACCGCCGGCCGGCAGCTCATGGTGTACGGCAGCAAGTGCCTGGACGCCTCCGGGCAGGGCACCGCCAACGGCACCCAGGTCGTGATCTGGGACTGCAACGGCCAGGCCAACCAGCAGTGGAACGTCAACGCCAACGGCACGATCACCGGGGTGCAGTCCGGGCTGTGCCTGGACGCCAACGGCGCCGGCACGGCCAACGGCACGAAGCTCATCCTCTGGGCGTGCAACGGCGGCGCCAACCAGCAGTGGAGCCTGCGCAGCTGAGCCCGGGGGCGCGCAGGGCCGGCCCGTCGCCGGCCCTGCGCGCCGCGCCCGTGCCGGCCTCCCGGGCGGCGACGACGTCGCAGGCGGCGCGGCGCGCGCCGGCCGCCGGCCCGGCTAGTGGCGTCGCGATCCCCGGATGAACTGGTCGACGGCGGTCTGCGTGATCCCGTCGAGCAGCTCCGACGCCACCAGGTTGCCGTTGACCAGCATGGCGATGCCCTGCAACGTCGCGAACAGCACGATGCCCACGCGCTCCGGGTCGCCGGGCTCCAGCACCCCCTGCGCCTGCCCCTGCACGATCAGGTCGTGCATCAGCCCGAACGGCGCGGCGGCGGCCTCGACGAGATGATCGGCCCCCGCGCGGTGCTTCCTGGTGAACATCAGCTCTAGCAGCGCGGCGTCCTCGGTGGCGAACCGGAGGTAGGCCGCCGCCATGGCGTGCAGGCGCGGCCCGAAGTCGCCCCCGGCGGCGGCGAGCGCCGCGCGGAGCTGCGCGTGCAGCCGGGCGAACCCGGCTTCGGCGAGCGCGTCGAGCAGCGCCTGACGGTCGGGGAAGTGCCGGCGCGGCGCGGCGTGGCTGACCCCGACCTCCCGCGCCAGCTCGCGGAGCGAGAGCTGCTCCGCGCCGTGCTGGCGCAGGCTGCGCTCGGCGGCGGCGAGCAACGTCGGGCGGAGGTTTCCATGGTGGTACGCGGGCACCGGGTCATGGTAGCCAACGATGTCGTCATTGCCGACATTGTTGTCACCGGATACATTGTTTCCCATGACAACATTTACGCTCGCCCAGCTCCCCGCCATGACCGACCGTACCGTCGTCGTCACCGGCGCGAACAGCGGCATCGGCCGCACTGCCGCCCGCGCGCTCGCGGCGCGGGGCGCCCGCGTCGTGCTCGCCGTCCGGGACCCCGCCAAGGGCGAAGCCGCCGCCGCGACCATGACCGGCGACGTCGCCGTACGCCGGCTCGACCTCGCCGACCTCGCCTCGGTCCGCGCGTTCGCCGAGGGCTACGCCGAACCGATCGACGTGCTGATCAACAATGCCGGCGTGATGATCCCGCCGCTGGGCCGCACCGCCGACGGGTTCGAGCTCCAGTTCGGCACCAACCACCTCGGGCACTTCGCGCTCACCAATCTGCTGCTGCCCCGGATCCGCGGGCGGGTGGTCACCGTCTCCTCCAGCGGGCACCGGGCGGGGAGGATCGACTTCGCCGACCTCAACTGGGAGCGCCGGCCCTACCGGGCGTTCCCCGCCTATGCACAGTCGAAGCTCGCGAACCTGCTGTTCACCGCGGAGCTGCACCGCCGGCTCACCGAGTCCGGCTCGCCGGTGCGCGCGACCGCGGCCCACCCCGGCCTCGCGGCCACCAACCTGCTCGGCCACCTCGACCACGACCGTTCCCTGCTGCACCGGCTCCAGACGGCGGTGACCAACCGGCTGGCGCAGAGCGACGAGGACGGCGCGCTGCCCACGCTCTACGCGGCGGTGGCCGACGTGCCGGGCGGCAGCTACGCCGGTCCGGGCGGCTTCCTCGAGGCTCGCGGCACGCCGAAGCTCGTCGGCCGGTCGAAGGCCGCCCGCGACGGCGACGCCGCCCGTCGCCTGTGGACGGTCTCCGAGGAGCTGACCGGGGTCGCCTTCCCGCTGGCCGCCCAGCGCGCCCGGTAGCGGTTCCCCGGCCCGCCGGCCACCTGGCGGAGGCAACCCCGCGTGACGGTCCGGCCACTGTCCCGGGCCGGGCGGGTAACGGGGAGGGCTATGCTTCGGCGCGGAGCGTGGCCCGTCCCCCGAGCGCCGGGGCGGGCGTCGAGTCGAGGGCGGTGTGATGAACATCGGGGAGATCGCCCGGCGGGCGGGGGTGTCCCGCAGCACCGTGTCGTACGTGCTGAGCGGGAAGCGGACCGTGTCGGAGCCGACCCGGCAGCGGATCCAGGCGGTCATCGACGAGCTGGACTACCGCCCCAACGCCAGCGCCCGCGCGTTGAAGGAGGGGCGCACCCGCACCCTCGGGCTGGTGATCCCCCCGGCCAGCCAGCGGCTGACCGACATGCAGCTCGGCTTCGTCGCCAGCGTCGTCGAGGCGGCGGCCCGGCACGACCTGGACGTGCTGCTGTCCCCGTCCGGTGGCGACCACGACCGCTCGTTCGAGCGGATCGTCGCCGGGCGGCGGGTCGACGGGGTGGTCCTGATGGAGATCCGGTTGTCCGACGACCGGGTGACCCGGCTGGCCAAGGTGGGCCTGCCGTTCGTCACGATCGGCCGGACGGCCGAGCCGCACGGGATGAGCTGGATCGACGTCGACTACGCCGGGCTGATCGCCCGGTGTGTGCACCACCTGGCCGACCTGGGGCACCGGCACGTGGCGCTGGTGAACCGCTCCGCCGAGCTGGTCGCCTCCGGCTACGGGCCCAGCCACCGGGCGCTGGCCGGCTTCCGGGCGGCGGTGGCGGAGCGGGGCCTGGTCGGCGTGGACGTCTGCTGCGGCGACGACGCCGCCTCCGGCGAGGCGTGCGTGGCGCAGTTGCTCGCGACGTACCCGCAGCTCACCGCGATGGCCACCATCAACGAGGCCGCGCTGCCCGGGGTGCAGCGCGCCCTGGCCGGCGCCGGGCTGGCCGTGCCGGGGGACTTCTCGGTCACCGGGGTCGCCGCCCGGCACTGGGCCGAGGACTTCTCCCCGCCGCTGACCGCCGCCGACGTGCCGATGGCCGACATGGGCACCGAGGCGGTGGCGCTGCTGTTGGAGATCATCGCCGCCCCCGGCGCCGTGCCGCGCCACCGCCTCTACCACCCGCCCGTCTCGCTGCGGTCCAGCACCGGCCCGGCCCGGCCCCGCTGACCGGCCCGGCTACCCGCCGGCGGCCCGTCGCCCCTGCTGCGCGGCGGCGAGGATCAGGTAGCTGCTGGCGGTCCAGGTGTAGGCACGGTCCCGCAGCCCCGCGCCGGTCTCGGCGTCGAAGTTCTCCGCGAAGCCGGACTTCTCGCACAGGGCGAGGAAGCGCCGGCTGACCTCGTCGGCGAGGTCGGTGTGCCCGGCCCGGCGCAGCCCGTCCTCGACCAGCACGGTGGAGGGGGCCCAGATGGGGCCGCGCCAGTAGCCGTCGGCCAGATAGTCGGCCGAGTCCGGCGGCTCGGTGGCCAGCCCGTGCGTGGTCAGGTGGGCCTCGACGCCCCGGGCCAGCGCGGCGGCGACCGGGGTGGGCAGGTCCGCGCCGAGCGTGACGGGCATCAAATCGAGCAGGCTGCGGCTCACCCGCCGCCGACCCGTACGCGGGTCGCGGGCGGCGAAGCGCGCGCCGTCCCACAGGTCGCGGAGCAGGGCCGCGCGGATCCGGTCGGCCTCGGCGGACCAGCGGCCGGCGGGCTCGCCCAGCTCGGTGGCGAGGTCGGCCAGGCAGCGCAGCTGCGCGACCAGGAACGCGGCGAGGTCGGCGGTCTGCACGACCCGCCCGCCGTCGAAGGTGGTGGCGTTGTCCCAGCCGCTGTCGTTGCCGTGCTGGTAGTGGGGCAGGTCCTGGCCGGGGGCCCGGCGCCCGTCCAGCCAGAACCCGGTCCAGCGGGCCAGCCGCTCGTACGTCTGGGCCAGCGCCGCCCGGTCCGGCGGCGCGGGCAGGCGGCGGCGCAGGCGTCGCAGGGCCCAGCCGTGGATGGGCGGCTTGACGTAGTTGTGCAGGACCTCGGAGTGGGTGACGGAGTCGGGCAGGGCGCCGGCCGGGTCCTGGTGGTCGAAGGGCAGGTGGAACTGGTGCCAGGCCAGCTCCGGCTCGCCGGCGGCCAGGGCGATCGCGTTGAAGCAGTGGTCCCAGCTCCACACCTTGTCCATCCAGTGCTTGGACATCAGCACGGCGGGCCGGGTGACGAAGCCCGCGGGGGCTACGGTGGCCGACCACAGCACGTACGCGGCGAGGTCGGCGGCCGGGGTGTCCGGGCCGCGCCACGGCGCGACCGCGTCGACGAAGGCGGCGAACTCGGTGCTGCGGTCGTGGTGCAGCCGGTCGAAGGCGGCGGTCGCGGCGTGCGGCGCACGGGCGGTCGCGTACTCCTCGATCGCGACCTCCCACGGCTGGTCGCCGGGGAGGTCGAGGAACCGGTCGGCGGTGCCGAGCGCCTCGACGCCCCCGGTCCGCCGCAGCGCGCCGGAGAGCACGGTGACCCGGTAGCGGCGACCGGTCTCGTACGAGGTGAACACGTGCGAGCCGTCGAGCGGGTCGAGGTAGAGGTAGGTGCCGCTGAACGGGGTGAGGGTGGCCGCCGCCGCGGCGATCCGCAGCCCGAGCCGCCGGCCCCGCAGCCGCAGGGTGTCCGGCCCGGCGTAGACGGCCTCGATCCGGCCGGCCCCGTCGCGCCAGGTGAGCAGCGTGGGGGTGGCGACGACCGTGGCGTCGGACCCGGCGGGGGTCAGGCGCAGCACGGCGTGCAGCCCGGTCTGGTGCGAGACCAGGTGCAGGTCGTCGGCGTACGTCTTCTCGGCGATCACCGGGGAGATGTCGAGCCAGGACCCGCGGTAGCTGAACGGGATGTCCTGGATGGGGAACTCCGGGCCGGGCGGGGCGACGGTCATGGGCGGCGAATGCCCTTCCTCTGAACGCTTCGCGGTCGGCGAACCGATTCGACGAACCGGTTCGGACGAAGATAGGTCCGTCGATGGTTGGCGGTCAAGGTGTGGCGGGGGTCGGGGGATCTACCAGGAGGGAAACGGCGTCGTCACCGCACTGTCATTTCATTGACATCTATCGACGCCCGGCCCTACGATCCCTGCGAATCGGTTCGCAAGTGCTGCCCTCCGGAGAGCGTCCCCCACGCCCCACCAAGGAGCCGCCCGTGAAGACCCCGTCCCGCAGCAGGCCAGGAGGAGCCCGTGCGCTCGTCGCCCGCCTCGTGGTCGCCCTGCTCGCCGCCACCGCCGCCGTGACCGTCGCCGGGTCCCCCGCGCGGGCCGCCGACGAGTCGATCACCGTCAACTTCGCCACGACCACCGGCACGCCCACCTACCGGGCGTCCGGCTGGATCTACGGCATGACCGAGAACGCCAGCGGCCCGGCCGACCACTTCTACCGCGACGTCAAGTTCCAGTACATGCGCGCCGGCGGCGCACAGCTGCCCGGCAGCGGCTGGGTCGGCGGCAACTACGACCGTCGCTGGAACTCCACCCTCGCCCAGGCCCGCCGGACCGCCGCCCTCGGCGGCCAGTTCATCATCCTGCCCCACGACCTGTGGGGCGCCGACGGCGCGGGCATCTCCCGCTTCCCCGGCGACAACGGCAACTGGACCGACTACGACAACTTCCTCACCCGGCTCATCGGCGACGTCCGGGCGGCCGGGCTGACCGTGCAGTGGGACATCTGGAACGAACCCAACATCACGATCTTCTGGAACCGCCCGATCTCGCAATACCTCGAACTGTGGCGGCGCACCTACCAGCGCCTGCGCGCGGAGTTCCCCAACCAGCTCATCGTCGGGCCGAGCTGCGCCTGCGTGCCGTCGACCAACCACGCGTTCTGGAACCAGTACCTGGACTTCGTCCGCTCGACCAACACGGTGCCGGACATCGTCAGCTGGCACGCGCTGCCGGGCGACCCGGTCGCCAACGTCGCCGCCGCCAACGCCACCCTCGACCCGCGCGGCATCGCCCACCCCCGGCCTTACCAGATCAACGAGTACGGCGCGACCGACGAGCAGAACCCGGCCGACGGCGCCTGGTACATCGCGCGCCTGGAACGGGCCCGCGCGGACGGCCTGCGGGCCAACTGGGCCGGCGGCGGCAACCTGCACAACGACCTCGGCAACCTGCTGGTCCGCAACTCCGCCGGCCAGCACCAGCCCAAGGGCGAGTGGTGGGCCTACCGCTACTACGCCTCGCAGACCGGGCAGGCCGTCGCGGTGACCGCCAGCCAGTCCTACGACGCGTACGCCACCAAGGCCACCGGCGCGGCGAAGGTCCTCGTCGGTGGCGGGCGCACCACCGGCAACCTCACCGTCAACCTGCAACGGCTGGACACCACCAGCGGCATCGTGCAGAACAACCAGGTGCGGGTCCTCACGCAGCGCATCCCCCACAACAACGGCGGGGCGGTGCAGGGACCGGTCACGGTCTCGAACAGCGTGGTCGGCGTGGCCAACAACAACGTCGCCGTGACCCTGCCGTACGGCAACCAGACCGACACCTACACCGTCACCCTGCTGCCGCCCTCGGACACCGGCTTCCAGTCGGTGGCGGTGGCCCAGCACTCCCAGCAGTGCCTGGACAACACCGGGCTCAGCGCCGCCGACGGCAACCCCCAGCAGCAGTACCCCTGCGAGGGCGGGGACCAGCAGCTGTGGAACTTCCGCCCGGTCGACGGGGTGGCCAACACCTACACCGTGGTCAACCAGGGCAGCGGCAAGTGCCTCGACGTCAGCGGGGCGTCCACCGCCGACGGCGCGGCCGTGCAGCAGTGGACCTGCCAGAACAGCCCCAGCCAGCAGTTCGCCCTCCGCAGGGTGACCTACGGCGGCAACGACCCGCACGACTACCAGCTCGTCGCCCGGCACAGCGGCAAGTGCGTCGACGTCAACGGGGTCTCCACCGCCGCCGGGGCGCGGATTCTCCAGTGGACCTGCAAGCCGGTCGGCCAGGGCAGCCCGTTGAACCAGACCTGGCGGATCTGGGGCCGGTAGCCCGTCCCGCGCCACCCCCACCCACGGAAGGAGCAACCCCGTGCGAACCCCGTCCCCCAGCGGGCCAGGACCGGCCCGCGGACCTGTCCCGAGGCGGCGTCGCCCGCGCCACCTCGGCGTCCTGTCCGGCGCGCTGCTCGGCCTCCTCGTCGTCGGCGGCGCCGCGCCCGCCGCCCTGTTCCCGGCCGCCGAGGCGGCGTCGGCGGCGGCCGCCATCGAGCCGGGGCAGAGCACCCCGGTCGTGGGCGTCCAGTCCGGCCGGTGCGCCGAGGTCCCCAACTCCAGCACCACCAACGGCACCCAGACCCAACTGTGGGACTGCCGCGGCAGCGCCAACCAGACCTGGACCTGGACGTCCGGGCGGCAGTTCATGGTGTACGGCAGCAAGTGCCTGGACGCCTCCGGGCAGGGCACCGCCAACGGCACCCAGGTCGTGATCTGGGACTGCAACGGCCAGGCCAACCAGCAGTGGAACGTCAACGCCAACGGCACGATCACCGGGGTGCAGTCCGGGCTGTGCCTGGACGCCAACGGCGCCGGCACGGCCAACGGCACGAAGCTCATCCTCTGGGCGTGCAACGGCGGCGCCAACCAGCAGTGGACGTCGCCGACGACCCCGCCGACGACCACCCCGCCGACGACGGCCCCGCCGCCGCCCGGCGGGCGGCCCTGCGACATCTACGCCTCCGGCGGCACCCCGTGCGTGGCGGCGCACAGCACGACGCGGGCGCTCTACGCGGCGTACAACGGCAACCTCTACCAGGTCCGGCGCTCGTCGGACAACACGACCCGCAACATCGGCCTGTCGGGCGCGGGCGGCACCGCCAACGCGGCGACGCAGGACTCGTTCTGCGCCGGCACGACCTGCGTGATCACCGTCGTCTACGACCAGTCCGGGCGCGGCAACGACCTGTGGTACCAGGGGTCGAGCGTGGTGCCCGGCTCGCCGCAGAGCAGGCCGGCGGTCGCCACCTCGGAGTCGCTCACGGTGGGCGGCGCGAAGGCGTACTCGCTCTACATCAACCCCGGCAACAGCTACTGGCGCGACGGCCACCTGACCGGTGTGCCCACCGGCGCCGCGCCCGAGGGCATGTACATGGTGACCAGCGGCACCCACGTCAACAACGGCTGCTGCTTCGACTACGGCAACAGCGAGACGACGAGGAAGGCCGACGCCGCCGGGGCCATGGACGCCATCAACTTCGGCACCCAGTGCTGGTTCGGCGGCTGCTCCGGCACCGGCCCGTGGGTGCAGGCGGACCTCGAATGGGGGCTGTTCCCCGGCGGGAGCAGCTCCTGGAACCCCAACCAGCGGGCGTTCACCAGCAAGTTCGTCACGGCGACGCTGAAGAACAACGGCACGACCCGCTTCGCGATCAAGGGCAGCAACGCCCAGTCGGGCGGCCTCTACACGCTCTGGGACGGAGCGCTCCCGCCCGGATACAGCCCGATGAAGAAGCAGGGGGCCATCATCCTGGGCAGCGGCGGGGACTGCTGCAAGCCCGACGGCGGCGCGAACCTGAGCGCCGGCACCTTCTACGAGGGGGCGATGGTCGCCGGCTACCCGTCCGACGCGACGGAGAACGCGGTGCAGGCCAACGTGGTGGCCGCCGGCTACCGCTGACCTGACGGCGGGGCCCGGCAGAGCCGGCCGGGCCCCGCCGCGCCGGCCCGGGCTCAGCCGGTCCGCGCCCGGCGGGCGGCCAGCTCGGTGCGGTTGCGCACCCCGAGCTTGCGGAAGATGTTGCCCAGGTGGAACTCGATCGTCTTGACCGAGACGAACAGGCGCTGCGCCGCCTCCCGGTTGCTGAGCCCGTCGGCGATCGCGGCGGCGACCCGGGCCTCGGCGTCGGTCAGCGCCGGCCGACCCGCCGCGCCCGGGAACGCGGCCGCCGCCGACGGGTCCACGCCGACCGGCCCCGCGCCCTGCGTCCCGGCCGGCGGCTGGCCGCCGAGCAGCCGCAGGTCCTTCAGGACCAGGGCGAGCAGGCCGGCGGCGCCGGCGCGGGCGTAGCCGGCGGACGCCTGCTCCAGCAGCCGGGCGGCCTCGCCGCGCCGCCCGGACCGCCCGTGGTGCGCGCCGAGCAGCCAGGCGACGCGGGCCGCCAGGAGCTGCTCGATGGGGCGGGTCAGCCTCCCCAGCGCGGCCGTGAGCGCGGCCGTGGTCGCGGGCGAGTCCGGATCGAGGATCCAGGCCCGCCACGCCGGCAGCACCGGGCCGCCCGGCCAGGAGTCGGGCGGGTCGGCGACGTCGGCGAGCAGGGTGGCGGCCAGCCGGGGCCGGCCGGCGAGGGCATGGTGGGTGGCCAGCTCCCAGCGGTGTTCGTGTTGCAGGCCGGCGGTCACTCCGGCGTCGGTGGCCACCACCAGTTCGAGCAGCCCCACCCACGCGTCGTGGTCGCCGCGCGCGAACGCCAACGCGACCGTGCACTCGGGCAGATGCCGGGCTACCCAGGCCGAACCGACCCGCGCCGCGAGGCCCCGGGCCTGGTCGAGATGGTCCGCCGCCTCGTCCAGGTCACCCCGGAGCGCGTCGCACTTGGCCAGCCACGACGTCGCCTCGGCCTGCACGTCCAGGCTGTCGCAGAGCGCGGCGAGGCGCACCGCCTCCCGCAGCTCGGCCTGCCCCCGCACCAGGTGCCCGGCCCACGCGTCGCCGGCCCCGATCATCGCGAGCAGCCGGGCCCGGTCCACCGGCGTCAGGTCGAGGGCGTCGACCAGCGGGGCGAAGCGCCGCGCCTCGTGCGGGCGCATCAGGGTCAGCGCCGCCGTCAGCGCGCACTCGACAAGCACCGGGTCGTCGCCGAAGGCGTTCTGGTCGAAGATCCGCAAAGCGCTGTCGAGGTATTCCGGTCCGTCGGCGAGGCCGGCCCGGGTCGCCGCGGTCCCCGCGAGCGTGCAGTAGATCAACTCTGTCCGTGGCGAGCGGATCGCGCCGTGCGCCTTCCGCGCGCGGGCCAGGAACGGCAGCATCTGGTGGCTGTCGGCGGTGCGCGACAGCGCGACGAACGCCCGGAAGGCCAGGCGGGCGGCCCGTTCCGGGTCGGCGCCGTCGGCCGCCGACAGGAGACGCTCGGCCGCGATCTCGGTAGACACGCCGGTGAGCGTAGAACCGGGGTCCAAGCCCGGGATTTCCCCGGTGTCCCCCCGACCCCCGCCGGCAGACACTGCTTGCCATCCGCCGGCCCTCCGGCGGCGACCTCGTCCGGAGCCTCCATGATCCTCATCCTGACCGCCCCCGACGACGTGCACGCCGACGCGGCCGAGGTGGAGCTGCGCCGCCGCGGCGCGAACTGGGTCCGCTTCGACCCGGCCGACGTGCCGGCCCGCGCGGCGCTGTCGGTGGCCGTCCGCGACGGGCGGCTGACCCGTACCCTCGTGCGCCACCCCGACCCGTCCGGCCCCGGCGCGGACCCCGCCGGCCGGCAGGTCGTCGACCTCGACGCGGTGACGGCCGTCTGGTTCCGCCGCCCCGGCAACCCCGTCGCCCCCGCCCACCTCGGCGACCCCTACGCGCGGTACGTGGCCGAGGAGAGCCGGCAGTTCGTCGGCGACGTCTGGGAGACCCTCGCCGAGGTGCCGACCCTGCCCGCGCCCCGCCCGGTGGTCCTGCGCGCCCAGCAGAAGGTCCGCCAGCTCCAGCTCGCGCTGCGCCTCGGCTTCGACGTGCCGGCCACCGTGGTCGGCAACGACCCGGCCGCCGTGCTCGACCTGTTCGGCCACACCGGCGGCCGGCTGATCGCCAAGCAGGTCGGCCTGACCGACATCGGCGACGGGCTGATGCGCTTCACCGAGCCGGTCACCCACCGCGACATCGGCCACGTCGACGGGGTACGGCACTGCCCGTTCATCGCGCAGGCCCGCGTGCCCAAGCAGGTGGAGCTGCGGGTGACCGTCGTCGGCGACCGGGTCTTCACCGCGGCGATCGACTCGCAACGCTCCAACCACGCCCGCCACGACTGGCGGCGGCAGGACGGCCGCAACACCCCGCTGAGCCCGTACGACCTGCCCGCCGACGTGGCGGCGCGCTGCGTGGCGCTGACCCGCGCCCTCGGCCTCTGCTACGGCGCCCTGGACCTGATCGTCACCCCCGACGGCCGGCACGTGTACATCGAGATCAACCCCAGCGGCCAGTACCTGTGGGTCGAGGAGGAGACGGGGCTGCCCATCACGGCGGCCGTGGTCGACCTGCTCACCCGGGCCGCGTCCACCCCCGGAGCCGCCCTGTGAGCACCCTGGACCCGGCCCTGCTCGACGAGGCCCTCGCCCTGGTGCGGGAGCTGACCCACGCCCGCGCCAGCCTGCGCGACGCGCAGGACCGGCTCGCCCCCCTGCGGAGCCGCTGGCCGCAGGCCGATCCCGCGCTCGTGCGCGACGAGGAGGGCAGCGACGGCTCGGTCTCCTTCGACGTGCTGCTGCGCGAGCCCGCCGGCACCGTCTCCGTCGCGTACAGCCCGGTCCCGGCGCTGCCGTGGCCGCTGCGCGGGGCGATCCGGCACTCCGAACACCATCTCGCCCGGATCGGCACCCGGACGCTGCTGGTGGGGGAGGCCCTGACCGCGCTGGACTTCCTCTGGTACGACCACGACGTGCTCGCCCGGCTGGTCGACACCGGCGTGCTCGCCGCCGAGCTGGAGCTGCACCCCGTCGAGGTCACCGACGCCGAGCTCCAGGCGGCGGCCGACGCGTACCGCCGGGCCAAGGGCCTGCTCGACCCGGCGTCGACCGCGCGGTGGCTGGCGGAGCGGGGCCTGTCCGCCGGGGACTTCGCCGACCTGGTCGCCCACACGGTCGCGGTGGCCCGGCTGCGCGAGCGGGTGGTGGGCGTCCGGCTGCCGGCCTGGTTCGCCCGGCACCGCTCGGACTTCGACACCCTCGTCGTCGCCTGGGCCGCCGACGCGCCGCCGCCCAGCGAACCGGAGGCGGCCCTCGCGGCGGTGGCCGCGGCCGTGCGCGCCGGCCGGGCCGCCGGGGTGCTGCGGACCGTCGCTGCCGCGGCGGCCCCGGAGGTGCGCGACGCCACCGGGCCGGTGTCGACGGTCGTCGCCGGCACGCCGGTGACCGCCGTCGTGGTGGCCCGGGAACCCGCCGAGCTGGACGACGCCACCCGGCCGCTGGTCGAGCGGGCCGTGTTCGACGAGTGGCTGGCCGACCGGCGGGCGGACACGGACGTCGAGTGGTTCTGGCTGCCCCGGGAGCGGACGGCGCAACCCCGGTGACCGGCCGGCGGCGGGTGCCTGTGGTGCTCCAGGTCGCCGCCACCGACTGCGGCCCCAGCGCGCTGGCCATGCTGCTGGCGGCGTCGGGCCGGGCGGTGCCCGTGGCGAGGCTGCGGGCCCACCTCGACGTCGGCCGCGACGGGCTGAGCCTGCGCGACCTGCGGGACGCGGCGCAGGAGTTCGGGCTGCGCTGCCGGGCGATCGCGCTGCCGGCCCTGCGGCAGGACGCGACGCGGCTGCGGGACCTGCCGCTGCCCCTGGTGGCGCACTGGAACGGCGACCACTACGTGGTGGTGGAAGGCGTCGGCCGGCGCGGCGTCGACGTCGTCGATCCGGCCGTCGGGCGGCGGCGGCTGACGCCCGCCCAGTTCTGCGCCGGCTCGACCGGGGTGGTGCTGCTGGCCGAGCCCGCCGGCCCCGCGCCGCCGGCCACCCCCACCCCCGGGCCGGTGCGTGAACTGCTCGCGCCGGTGCTCCGCCGGCACACCGGGCTGCTTGCCGTGCTCGCGGCGGCGTCGCTGCTGATCACCGTGGCCGGGCTGGCCGTGCCGTGGGCGACGGCCGCCATCATCGACGCCACGACGCCCCCGCGGGCGTCGTGGCTCGCCGCCGTCGCCGTGCTGGCGGCGGTCACCGGGACGCTGTCGCTGGCGCGGGGGCTGGCCGTCACCGCGCTGCAACGCCGCATCGGCAGCCGGCTCGGCACCGACACGGTGGGCCGGCTGTTCGAGGTGGTCTACCGGTACTTCCAGCGCCGCTCGGCCGGCGACCTGATCGACCGGGTGCGCGCGGTGGCCGCCGTGCGGGACCTCCTGGCATCGTCGCTGGTGGCCACGGCGCTCGACGGGCTGCTGGTCGTCGGCTACCTGACCGTGGTGGCCGTGCTGGCGCCGCTGCTGGGCCTGGTGGCCGCCGTCGTCATCGCCGCGCAGGTCGGCACGGCGGCGTGGATCGGCAGCCGCGCCGGGGCCCTGCAACGGGAGGAGCTGCTGGCCTCCGGCGAGGAGGCGGCCCGGCTGTCGGACGCGTTGCAGGGCATGGCGGCGATCCGGGTCGCCGGTGCGCAGCGGCGGGTGCTGCGACGGTGGCAGGAGTCGTTCGACCGGGGCGTCGACGCGGCGTACCGGCTGGCCCGGCTGTCGGCGGCCGGGGAGGCGCTGCTCGCCGCCTGGTCGGTGGCCAGCCCGGTGCTCATGCTCCTGGTGGCGGCCCGGCTGGCCGACTCGCCGGGGCGGGCGGCCGGGTTGGCCGCGCTCGCGGTCGCCGCGGTCACCCCGGCGGTGGCGCTGGCCCAGCGGCTGCCGTCGTTCACGCTGCTGACGCCGACGGTGGACCGGCTGGCCGACATCGCGCAGGCCCCCGTCGAACAGCCCGCGCCGGGGCGGCCCGCGCCCGCGCTGACCGGCCTGGTCACCCTCACCGGGGTGGGCTTCCGGTACGACCGGCGCTCCCCCTGGGCGCTGCGGGAGGTGACCGCCGTGTTCCGGCCGGGGGAGAAGGTCGCGGTGGTCGGCGGCTCCGGCAGCGGCAAGAGCACCCTGGTCGGCCTGCTGACCGGGCTGTACGCGCCGACGCAGGGGCAGATCCGGTTCGACGGCGTCGACCTGGCCACGCTGGAGCTGGCCTCGGTGCGCCGGCAGATCGGCGTGGTGTTGCAGGAGACGTACGTCGGCGCGGGCACGCTGCGCGAGGCGCTCACCCTGTCCCGGCCCGACGCCTCCGACGCGGCGATCGCCCGCGCGATCCGGCTGGCCGCCCTGCACGACGACGTGGCGGCCCTGCCCATGGGGTTGCAGACTCGCCTCGGCGACGGCGGGGCCGGCCTGTCCGGCGGGCAACGGCAGCGGGTCGCGCTCGCCCGGGCCCTGCTGGCCGAACCCGCCCTGCTGATCCTGGACGAGGCGACGAGCGCGTTGGACACGGTGACCGAGGCGGCGGTCGAGGCCGGCCTGCGCGCGCTGCCGATGACCCGGGTGGTCATCGCGCACCGGCTCTCCACGGTCGCCGACGCCGACCTGGTGCTGGTCCTCGACGGGGGCCGGCTGGTGGAGTGCGGGCCGCCGGCGGCCCTGCTGGCCGGCGGCGGGCCGTTCGCCCGGCTGGCCGGCGCACCCGACGCCACCCGGGCCTGGTCCGGCACCGCTCCCTGACCGACCCCAGCGATCTTGTCGGTCGCTACTGTTAGCCTCCGGACGTCGTCGATCATGGCGGATTCCTTGGGGAATCTGGTGATTTCGCCATTACGGAGGGTATTCCTGATGGGCTGGCTAGCGGTGGGAGACTCGCACGAGATCTCCCTCGTCGACGGAAAGGTGGCGGCCCGGTCGGCCGGCCCGCGGGCCACCGGGCGTCCACTCAAGACCTTCCCCAAGGCGCTGCGGGACGACCCGGAGGTGGACCGGCTGCGGCAGCTCGCCCAGTGGCTCGACCGGCACGCCGCCGAGTGCCTGGCCCGGGTCGACGCCTGGGTGGTGTCCTCGCTGCCGGTGCCGACCGCGCTGCTGGCCCGGGTCTGGCCGGACCCGGCCTGGCGCGACGCGCTGCGCGACCTCGTGGTGCTCGGCGACGACCCCGCCGCGCCGGGCTTCCTGCGCGACGTCACCGACGGCGGCGACCTGCGGATGGTCGACCTCGACGGGGAGACCGTCCGGCTCTCGCCGACCAGCGCGCGGCTGCCCCACCCGGCGCACCTGCCCGCCCTGGCCGACCTGCGCGAGTTCGCCGACGAACTCGACATCGCCCAGCGCGTCGAGCAGTTGCACCGGGGCACCTTCGCCCGGCCCGCGACCCTCGCCGACCGGGACACCGCCGTCACCGACTTCCGGGGCACGAAGGTGCCCAACCGGTTGGCCGTCCGCGCCGCCACGTTCGGCTTCCGGGTCTCCGGCTCCCAGGCCAGGTGTCGCGTCTGGGAGGACGGCCGCACGGTCGAGGCCGCCCTGGGCTTCGACGAGGACTACTGGGACTCCGAGGCGACCCTGGGCAGCCTCTCCTGGACGGTCGTGGACGGGCCGACCCTGCGGCTGGCCGAGGTCGGGCCGGTCGCCTGGTCGGAGGGAATGCGCATGGCCACGGCCCTGTCCGGGGCCGCGACCACCACGGGGAGGACGGCATGACCGCGACCACCACCAGCACCACAGCTGCCCCGCCGTCGGCGGAGAGCCTGCTGGCCGCCGGGGCGGTGCTGCCGGCCGGCACCGCCGGGGCCGGCGACGCGGTGCCGCTGACCGCCCGCAGCTACCGGCACCCGGTCCTCGACGACCGGCCGGTGGTACGGCTGGTCGACGCCGCCCTCGGCGAGGGCGAGGACGCCGCGCTCGCCTTCCTCGGCCTCACCCCGGCCGCCGAGCCGGCCGTCGTCGGGCTCGGCCCCCGCCGTCCGCTGGCCTTCCCCGAGTGGGTGCTGGTCCACCACCCGGCCGACGGCCGGCACGTCCTGGCGGTGGTGCCCGAGCTGCGCAAGCTCGCCCGGCAGGCCCGGTCCCGGCCCAAGGCCGCCCTGGACGGGCACCTGGCCGTCGCCGAGCGCTTCGCCCGCACGCTGCCGCACGTGCTGCCGACCTTCTTCGAGCAGGCGGCGCGGGTGTTCCTGGCCGCCGGGCAGGACACCTACGCGACGCAACTGTTCAACAAGGCGCGGCGGGCGGAGGCCCAGCACGGCCTGCCCATCGACCTGCACCGGCTCGACGAGGTCTACCTGGAGTTCGCGGCCGCCAAGGTGGTGTCCGGCGCCGCGCTGGCCGGCTACGCGCGGGAGCTGTCCGCCCAGCTGCCGCCCGGCGAGGCCCTGGACCGGTTCTGCCGGCTGGCGCTGCGGGCCGCCACCGCCGGTGTGGCGCCGTCCACCCAGTCGGCCACCGCGGTCAACCGGCTGGCCCGGGCCGCCGGCAAGGCCGACGCCGACGCCGCCGACCGGGTGGCCGCCTACCTGGGCGAGCTGCTCCGACTGCCCACCGTCGCCGACGCGCCGGCCGGCTGGTGGCGGGCGCACCTGCCGGCGCTCGCGGCGCTGGCCGGCCGGGACCCGGCGGTGCGTGGCAGCCTGCTCGACCTGATGCCCACCGACCGGGACGACCTGCCGTCCTGGCTGGTCCTGCTGACCGAGACCGGCGCCCTCGCCGGGCTCTGCGACCCCGACGCGCCGGACGCGGCCCGCCCCCGCGACGGCGTCGCCGGCTGGCTGCGCCGCTTCCTCGACCGGGCCACCTCCGGCTACCGCCCCCTTCGGCTTCCGGCGTTGTATCCGCTGGTCGAACGGATGGCCGACCGGTTGCGCGCCGAGCTGGCCGAGCGCGGCGAGACCCTCCCCGTCGGCGAGGACCTGGACCTGCTCGACCTGCTGCTCGCCCTCGACCTGCCGGTCGCCGAGCCGCGGCAGCGCGAGACCCTGGACCTGGCGCAGTGGGCCAAGGCCGGGGGAGAACGGGACCTGCGCGCGCTGGCCGGCGACGACCGGTTCACCGAGCCCCTGCGCCGGGGGCTGGCCCGGCTCGACAACGAGTCGGAGACGCTGCGCCGGCTGGCCGGCACGCCGGGCCTGCGGCCGCTGCTGGCCGACTGGCTGCGGGGTCGCGTGCGCGACCGGTTCGCCGCCGGGCTGCCGTACCTGCGGGACTCGGTGAGCTGGCTGGGCGGGCTCCCGGTCGAGGCGCTCCGGCTGGTCACCGACGACGCCGACGGGCCCGCCGCCGGCCAGGGCGCCCTCGGGCGGGCGCTCGGCACCGACCTCGCCGAGCAGGTCGCCGCCAGCCTGCGCGGCGGCATCTTCGACGAGCTGGGCTGGCCGGAGTGGGAGACGGCCTGGCAGGAGGTGACCGGCGGCGACCACCGGGTCGAGACGACCTGCCAGGAGGCCTGGCCCTACGTGATCCTCGGCAGCCCCACCACCGTCCGCGTCGTCGGCGCCGAGGGCATCGTGCTCCGCCACGACCTGCGCATCCCCGCCGGCGACAAGTGGGGCGAGCCCGGCTACCACTACGTCGACGGCCGCCTGCTGGTCTACTGGCGCTCCCAGGAGCTCGACTACAACCTGCGCGGCTACTGGCACACCGCCCCCGACGAGCCGCAGCCCCTCCAGGGCCGCACCCGCGGCAGCCAGCCGCGGCGCAACACGATCACCCTGCCCCTGCCCGGTGGCGGGCGCACCACCGGCGGCGGCGTGCTGCACGCCGGGGACACCGCCGTCCCCGACGAGGTGCCGGTCATCACCGACGGCACCGCCCACTGGGTCTACCGCACCGACGACGACGGCGACCGCGGCTGGCGCGAGTACGACCCGGCCGGCGACGCCCACGGCCGGCGCAGCCTGCCCCGGTTCCTGGCCGACCTGCCCGCCGGGGAGCACCTCACGGAGCGGGCGAGCTGGCTGCGGCCCGCCCTGTCGCCGCAGGCCACCCCGGCCGCCGCGCCGGTGGACGGCCTGCTCGGCTGGCGGGTCGTCACCCGGCCCGACGGCTCCGTGCGCGGCGAGGACCTGGCCGGCCGCGCCGTCACCGTGCCGGCGGGACAGGAGCCGGTCGCCGCGCTGGTGCTGCCCGGCGACGACCGGCCCCGCGCCGTGCTCGGCAACCTCGCCCTGCTCGGCCCGGACGGGGTCGCGTCGGCCGTGGCCGGGGAGACCGGCCGGCACTACACCCCCGGCGCGGTGCCGCTGCCCGGCGCGGAGTTCCTCGGCAACCTGCTGCCCCGGGACCCGGCCGGCTCCGCCGCCCTGCGCCGGATCGACCGGGACGCCGTCGCCGGTCTGCTCGCCGCCGCCGTCGACGAACGGCGCGCCCAGCTGGCCGACCCGGCGGCGAACCGGACGGGCGCCGGCCGCCCCGGCCCGGCCGCGCCGGCGCCCACCGGCGGGCAGGCCGAGCCCACCCCCGACCCGCTGGTCGCGCTGATCCGGTCGGCGGTGCCGGCGATCCGCCACGACGCGCTGCTCGCCGGGGTCGCCGGGGTGCTGCGGATGGCCGCCCGCGTCCGCACCGACCTGGACGCGGCGACCGTTCGGCTCACCCGGGCGCTGTCCGCGCCGACGTCGGCCCCGGCGACCACCGCCACCGGGCCCACCGACCGGCGGCTCGGCGCCGCGCTGGACGGACTGCGGGGCACGGCCTACGGGGAGGCCGACCTGGCCCACGCCTTCACCCAGTTCCAGGCGCTGGCCGCCCAACGCTCCGCGACCGGCGGCGTCGACCCCGCCGTGCGGCTGCACATCGACGGGCCGGCGCTGCCCGGTGCGCTGTACTGGTGGACGATGCTCGACGGCGTCGCGGCTGTCGCCTACCGGGCCGTCGCGGCGGTCACCCCCGACGAGCAGCGGGAGGACCTGGCCGCCCTGCTCACGGAACTCGACCGGCTCGACCTGGCCACCGCCGCCGAGCCCGCCCGGTGGCGGCGGCTGCGGCTGCACCTGCTCGACGACGACCTGCTCGACGCGCAGGGCAACCGCCGCCGCCCCCGGCCGGGCATCCTGCCGCTGCCCGACGGGGCGTTCCTCGCCGTCCTCACCGCCAGCGGCACCCACACCGGCTACCACCTCGACGCGCTGCACCACGACCCGGCCGGCGTGTTCGCCGTGCCCGAGCCGTACACGGTGGACTCCTCGGCGTCGGTCGGCGACGACCGGCCGGCCGGCTGGCTGGCCCGCTTCCGCACCGAGTGGGCCGCGCGCGGCCCGCTGCCGTGGCGGCCGGAGGCAGCCGAGCGGTTCGCCGAGCTGACCGGCGTCACCCCCACCGCAGCGAAGCTGGTGCTGGCCGGGCTGCCGCACGTGGACTCGGCGACCCCCGTGCCGGTCGAGACCCGCCGGGCGCTCGGCATCCGGCAGGTCGGCGAGGTCAAGCTGGCCTTCGGCGTGCTCAGCGAGGCCGGCGCGCAGCTGCGCCGGGCCGTGGTCGCGGCCCTGCTGCCCGCCGATCCGGCCCGGCTGTGGACCGACGGGCCGGACGTCGACGCGGCGGCGGAGGTCTGGACCGCGGCCCTCGGCCGCCGGGTCGTGGTGCCCGAGCAGCTGCTCGCCGCAGCGGTGCGGGCGGTCCGCGCCGCCTGGAGCCCCGCCCGGGCCTTGCCGGCTCTGCTCGACCCGGCCCGTTCGGTCGAGCTGGGCACCGACCTGGCCTTCCGGATCAGTGGCGACCGGGCCCGGCCGGTCGACGAGCGGGCCGCCGGCTTCACCGGCGCGGTGCTGACCTCGACGGTCGCCCTGGCCGCCTGGGTCGCCCACCACACGCCGGCCGGCGACCCGTGCCGGGCCGCGTTGCCGGCCGCCCTCGCCGCGATCCGGGACCGGCTGGCCAACCCCGAGCTGCTGCTCGACCTCGACCGGTACGTCTCCCTGCCCGCCTTCCGCCAGGTGGCGGGCACCCCGTCGGAGACCGGGCCGGGTTGGGAACGCTACGGCGCGATCGTGCTGGCCACCCACGACGACCAGCCCTCGCCCGCGCTGCGGCCGGACCTGCTCGACGCCGACGGGACGGACCCGTACCTGCCGGCGCTGCGCCACGACGCCGCCCGGCCGTACCCGATGGAGGTGGCCCTGCGGCTGGTCCGCGACCCGCGGTTCGCGGCGCTGCTCGCCGACCCCGGCGACCCGGCCGGCGGCGAGCGGGCCGCCGACGGGACGTGGTGGCCGCAGGACCCGACCCGGTCCGTGCCCGATCTCGTCGCCGAGGTGGCCGCGGCGCACGGCCTGGGCGTCGACGCGGCGGCGGTGTACCTGATGCTGCTGGCCATGCCGGACCCGACCGACCGCGACACGGCGACGTGGACCGGCTGGAAGCCGGCCCGGCTCAAGGCCGCCCGCGCCGAGCTGGCCGGCACCGACCTGGTCGTCGCGGCCAGCCGGCCCCGGGCCGGCCGGTCGCTGTTCCTGCCCGGCCCGTGGCTGGCCCGCGGCGGCGGGCAGGCCCCGATCGAGGGCTGGAAGGCCAGCCTGTTCGACCTGGCCCCCGACGGCACGGCCGCGCTCGGCGTCACCGTGCCCGGCGAGCCGGTCGCCGACCTCTACCGACGGGCCTGGCGGCGGGTGCGCGACGGCGACCCGCCCCGCCTCGACGCCCCGGCCTCCCGCACCCCGCGCTGATCCCCGCGTCGGTGGCGGGGCCGCCGGCCCCGCCACCGACCCGCCCACCCGTCCGACACCAGTGAGAGATCGAGGAAACCCGTGACCGTGACGGAACACGTCCGCCCCACCGCGGCACCGGACAACGCCGCCGCCCAGGTGCTCTCCGCCGAGCAGCGGTACGCCGACGAGCTGGCCTTCCTGGCCGCCCACGACGACGGGGCCCGGCCGCCGGGCTGGGCGCTGACCCCGCGCGCCGTGGTCACCTTCATCCGGGGCAGCGACGGCGAGGCGCTGTCGCTGCCGGCCGACCGGCGCGGCCGCCCCGGCGGCGTCGACCTGCCGGCCAGCATGACCATCGCGCCGAAGTTCGTCGGCGAACGCAGCCTGGTCGAGCGGTGCGTGGTCACCCTGGCCGGCGAGCGGGGCCTGCTGCTCGTCGGCGAGCCCGGCACCGCCAAGTCGATGCTCTCGGAGCTGCTGGCCGCCGCCATCTGCGGCACCAGCGCGCTGACCGTGCAGGGCACCGCCGGCACCACCGAGGACGCCTTCCGGTACGGCTGGAACTACGCGCTGCTGCTCGCCCAGGGCCCCACCCCGCAGGCCCTGGTCGACTCGCCGGTGCTGACCGCGATGCGCACCGGCCGGGTGGCCCGGATCGAGGAGGTCACCCGCTGCCTGCCCGAGGTGCAGGACGCCCTGGTGTCCATCCTGTCCGACCGGCGGATGAACGTGCCGGAGCTGTCCGGCACCGGCGACGGCCTGATCCGCGCGACGCCCGGGTTCACCGTGATCGCCACCGCCAACCTGCGCGACCGGGGCGTGTCGGAGATGTCCTCGGCCCTCAAGCGCCGGTTCAACTTCGAGACGGTCCACCCGATCGCCGACGCGGGCACCGAGACCGACCTGGTCCGCCGGCAGGCCACCGCCGCCGTGGAGCGCGCCGGTGCCGCGTACACGGTGGACGACGCGGTGCTCGACGCCCTGATCACGGTGTTCCGGGACCTGCGTACCGGCCGGTCGGGCGAGGGCTGGGACGTGGAGCGGCCCGGCACCGTGATGTCCACCGCCGAGGCGGTTCAGGTGGCGGCGTCGCTCGGGCTGGCCGCCGCGTACCTGCCCGGCGGTGACCCGCTCGACCTGGTCCCGGGGCACCTGCTCGGGGTGGTCCGCAAGGACGACGAGAACGACCACGCCCGGCTGCTGGGCTACTGGGACGGCCCGGTCCGCCGCCGCGCCGAGGACGGCTCGGCGATGTGGCGTCGGCTCTGGGACCTGCGGGCGAGCCTGCGGTGACGGCGGCGTCCCGCGAAGCCGCCGGCCCGACCGGCGCACCGGCCGTGACCGACCCGCCGGGCGTCGGCCCGGCACCGGTCGGCCCGCCGGCCGACGACCCGCGCGCGGTGGTCGACGCGCTCGCCGGTTCGGCGCGGCCCTACCTGATCGGGGTGCGGCACCACAGCCCCGCCCTGGCGTCGGTGGTCCCCGCCCTGCTGGACGCCGCCGGGGCCGAGGTGGTCGCCGTCGAGCTGCCGGCGGACTTCCAGCACTGGCTGCCGTACCTGTCCGACCCGGCCGCCCGGGCCCCGCTGGCCGTGGTCGGCAGCCACGGCGCGGACGGGCCGCTGGGCTTCTACCCGTTCGCCGACTTCTCGCCGGAGCTGGCGGCGATCCGCTGGGCCCGGCAGCGCGGCGTCGAGGTGATCTGCTGCGACCTGCCGCTGGCCGATCCCGGCTGGACGGCGACGGGGGCGGGCGCCGGCGCGGCCCCGACGGCCGACGACGGTGCCGACGCGGACCCGGGCGTGCCCGGCCCCCGCCCGGCGCGCTACGCCGCCGGGCTCGGCGCGAGCGGCACCGGCCGCGACGGCGACGACATGTGGGACCGGGTGGTCGAGGTACGCGCCCCGGGCTGCCCGCCGGAGGCCGTGCGCCGGGCCGCCCTCGGGGTGGGCTGGGCGATGCGCGCCGACAGCGCCGGCGACGAGGGTGTGCCGGCGCGGGACCTGGCCCGCGAGGCGCACATGCGCCGGGTGCTGGCCGACGCGGGCGCGGACGGCCGGCGGGTCGCCGCCGTCGTCGGCGCCTTCCACGCTCCGGCCCTGCTGCTCGCCGCCGCGCCCGACGCCGCCGGTCACGCCGACCCCGCCGGTCACGCCGGCCCGGACACCGCCGGCCCGCTGGGCGGGGCGGCCGACCGGCCGGGCGCCGCGCCCGGCGGCGACGCGGTCGCCACCTCGCTGGTGCCCTACGCGTTCGATCTGCTCGACTCCCGGTCGGGCTACCCGGCCGGGATCCGCGACCCACGCTGGCAGCAGGCGGTCCTCGCCGCCGCCGGTGACCCGGACCGGATCCGGGCCGCCGCCGCCCGGGCCGTCACCGACGTGTGCCGCGAGCTGCGCGCCGCCGGGCACACCGCCGGCACCGGCGAGGCCGCCGAGGCGGTCCGGCTGGCCGACGACCTGGCCCGGCTGCGCGGCCTGCCCGCCCCCGGCCGGGGCGAGGTGCTGGAGGCGGTCACCACCGTGCTCGGCCAGGGCGAGCTGCTCGGCCGGGGCCGTGCCCTGGCCCGCGCGCTGGAGACCGTGCTGGTCGGCGCGGACCGGGGCCGGACGGCCCCCGGCACGCCCCGCTCCGGGCTCGGCCCGGCGGTCGAGGCGGCGCTGGCCGCGCTGCGCCTGCCCCACCCCGACAGCCCGAAGGCCCGCGAGGTCCGCCTGGACCCGCTGCGTACGGACCTGGACCGGCGGCGGGAGGTCCTGCTGCACCGCCTGCATGTCTGCGGCGTCGGCTACGGCGAGCCCGTCGCGGTGACCGGCACCGGCGACGGGGCCGCCCTGACCACCCGCTGGCAGCTCGCCTGGACCCCGTCCGTGGCGGCCCGCCTGGACCTGGTCGGCGTGCGCGGGGTCACCGCGGCGCTGGCCGCGACCGGCACGCTGCGGGAACGCTTCCGCCGCGAGGTCGCCGACGGCGGGCCCACCGCCGCGCAGCTCCTCGCCGGGCTCCGCGACGCCGCCCGCTGCGACCTGCCCGAGCTGGTCGCCGACCGGCTCGACCTGGCCGCCGCCGTGCTGCCCGCCACCGGCACGCTGCCCGAGCTGCTGGCCGCGCTGGACCTGTTGGAGGCGCTGCGCCGGCAGCACCTGCCGGGCACCACCGCCGAGAGCCGGGAGCAGGCGGCCGAGCTGGCCGTCGTGCTGCTGGACGCGGCGGTGCGCGGGCTGCCCGGCCTGGCCGGCAGCGACGCGGCGGACGACGCCGCCGCCCTGGTCGACCTCGCGATCCGGGCCGGACAGGACCGGATCGGCCTGCGCCTGGACGCCGCCCTCGACGACCTGACCCGGTCGGGCTCGGCGCTGATGCAGGGCGCCGCCCTGGCCGCCCGGGTGCTGCTCGACCTGACCGACCTGGCGACCCTCGGCACCCGGGTGGCCGGCTGGATCGACGCGGCCACCGGGCCGGACACCCGCCGGCACCTGCACCGGCTGCTCGGCGGCCTGCTCACCGCCGCGCACCCGCTGCTGCAGTCCGCGCCCGCCGCGCTGGACCCGCTGCTGGACCGGGTCGAACGGCTCACCGATGCCGAGTTCCTGGACCGGCTGCCCGCGCTGCGGGGCGGGTTCGACGCGCTCACCCCGGCGGCCCGGGAGCGGCTGCTGGACACCGTCGCCGAACGGCTGGGCGACCGGCTCGACCTGTCCCTGTCCGCCCCGCCCGAGCTGCTGGCCCGGTGGGCCGCCGCCGACGCGGCCGGCCGGGCCGTGCTGCTCGCCCGCGCCCTGCCGATCCCCGGCCCCGACACCGGGGCCGTCGACGCCCCCGTCGACGGCGGCGACCGGGCGGCGCACGCGCCGGGCGGCGGGCTCGCCCCGACCGACCGGTGGCGGCTGCTGCTCGGCCGGCAACCCGACCGGCTGCCGGCCGACGCCCGCCGCTACGCCCGCGCCCTCGACGAGTTGTACGGGGCGGGGCGCGGCGAGGGCGGCATCGACCTCGGCCCGTCGGCCGGCGGTGGGCAGGAGGCCGCCTTCCCGACGGCCCGCGAGTGGGCCGACGAGCTGGAGGCGCTGTTCGGCACGACGGTGCGGGAGGAGGTCATCGCCCGGGCCGCCGAGAGCGGCCGCACCGACGTGCTCAGCGAGCTCGACCCGGCCTCGGTGCGCCCGTCGGTGGAGCTGCTGGCCTCGGTGCTGTCGCTGGCCGGCGGCCTGCCCGAGGCGAAGCTGGCCGCGCTGCGGCCCCTGGTGCGGCGGCTGGTCGAGGAGCTGACCGCGCGGCTGGCCAACCAGGCGCGGCCGGCGTTGACCGGGCTGTCCAGCCCGCGCCCGACCCGCCGCCCCGGCGGGCGGATCAACCTCGCCCGTACGCTGCGGGCGAACCTGGCGCACACCCGGCGGCTCGGCGACGGCCGGACGGTCGTCGTGCCGCAGCGCCCGGTGTTCCACACCCGCACCCGCCGGGAGGCCGACTGGCGGCTGGTGCTGGTGGTCGACGTGTCCGGCTCGATGGAGGCGTCGGTGGTGTGGTCGGCGCTGACCGCCGCCGTGCTGGCCGGGGTGCCCACCCTGTCCACCCACTTCCTCGCCTTCTCCACCGAGGTGGTCGACCTGACCGACCGGGTCGACGACCCGCTGTCGCTGCTGCTGGAGGTGCGCGTCGGCGGCGGCACGCACATCGCCGCCGGGCTGGCCCACGCCCGCTCGCTGGTGACCGTGCCGAGCCGCACCATCGTCGCCGTGGTCAGCGACTTCGAGGAGGGCTACCCGCTGGCCGGGCTGCTCGGCGAGGTCCGGTCCCTGGCGTCGGCCGGCGTGCACCTGCTGGGCTGCGCCGCGCTCAACGACCGGGGGGCGCCCTGCTACTCGGTGCCGGTCGCCGAGCAGCTCGTCGCGGCCGGGATGCCGGTCGCCGCGCTCAGCCCGCTCGAACTCGCCCGCTGGGTGGGCGACCGTGTCCGGGGAGGATCACGTTGACGAACCGTACCCCCACCGCCGTGGCCGCGGACCGGTTGCCGCCGGTGTCGCCGGCGGTCGCCGCCGCGGCGGTGGCGGCCCTGCCGTCGAGGCTGCGCCGCCGGCTGGACGCCACCGTCGAACGGCTGGCCGCGGTGCCCGTGGGCCGGGTCGACGGCGGCGTGTCGGTCGACTGTGGGCCGGAGGCCCTGGTCGTCCTGCGGCCCGGGCCGGACGGCGCGGTCACCGGCCCGGACCAGGCCCGGTGCGCCTGCCTGCTGGCCCCGCGCTGCCTGCACCTCGCGGCGGTCCTGGCCGCCTGCCCGGTGGCCGACCCGGCCAGCCACCCCGATCCGGCGCCCGCCGCGCCGTCCATCTCGGACGACGTCGGCCGCCCCGCCAAGGCCGGGCGGGTGGGCGCGACCGGCCCGGCCGTCGCCGGCGGCGCGCCGACGAAGGCGCAGCGGGCCGCCGCCGGGGCCCTGTGGCGGGCCGCCGCCGCGGTGCTCGCCTCCGGGGTCCCGGCAGCCGGCGCGGTCGGCCAGGCCGACCTGTTGCGCGCCGCGCACGGCGCCCGCCTGGCGGCCCTGCCGCGCGCCGAGGCGGCCGCGCTGCGCCTGGTGCGCGGCCTGCGCGCGCAGCGGTCCCGGCAGACCGGCCACCGGCTCGCCGACCTGGTCGAGGTGCTGCACGACCTGTTGTACGCGTCCGGTCGGCTCGCCGCCGGCGATCCCGATCCGGCGCTGGTCGGCGTGCTCCGGCGGGCCTACCAGCCGGACGGCACGCTGGAGGTGCACGGCATCTGCCGGGAACCGGTGATCAGCGCGACCGGGTACGCCGGCGTGGTCACCCACCTGGTCGCCGCCGACGGTCGCCGGCTCTCGTTCGCCGACGTGAAGCCGGGCGGCCCGAACCGCGCCAGGGACTGCGCCCACGCGGTCACGGAGATGGGCGCGGCCTCGGTCGACCACGCGGCGCTGGCCCGGGGCGGCCTGCGGATCACCGGCACCACGGTCTCCCCGGACGGCCGGCTCGGCGCCGGCGCGGGGGTCCGGTCCACCCCGGTCGCCGGGGCCGACTGGTCCACCGGGCCGCTGGCGGAGCTGTTCGCCCGGCCGCTGGCGGACGTGGTGTCCGGGCAGCTCGCCGCCGACGACCCGGCCGATCCGGGCCGGGCCGGCACGGCGCTGCTCGGCGCCGACCTGGTGGTGGTCGGCGCGGTAGGCGACCAGGTGCTGGCCCGCGAGCTGGCCCCCGGCGCGGGGCCGGACCGGGCCCCGGTGCCGGACGGTCCGGTGATCCGGCTGGTGCCGGCCGACCCGCACCCCGTGCTGGCGCACGTGGCCAACCTGCGGCGGCTGGCGTCCTGGCCGGGCCTGCGGATCCGGGTGGTCGGCCGGCTGGACCCCGACCGGGCCGGCACGCTGCGCCCGCTCGCGGTCGGCGCGGTGCCGGGTGCCACCGAGACCCTGCGGCTGCCGCCCGAGTGGCGCGGCCGGGCGGACCTGGGCTACGACCAGCTCCAGGGCGCGCACCTGCCGCCCCGCGCGGAGGCCGGCCCGGCGCAACCGGCGTCGGCCGTCGACACGGTCGCGGAGTCCCCGCTGTGGCGGGTGCGTCGGCTGGTGGAGCTGGCCGTCTCCGGTGGCCGCCGGGCGGTGGCCGAGGCGGCCCGCGACGAGGCGGCCTCGCTGACGGCGCCGCTGCGTCGGGCCGGCTTCACCACCGCCGCCGCGGTGGCCTCGGCGCTGGTGGCGGAGTCGGACCGGCGCGGCCGGGACGCGTTCGGCCGGCTCACCGACCCCGACCCGGACCGGTACGCCTGGGCCTGGCTGGCCGCGACCGCCCACCTCGCGGCCACCGAGCGGGAGCTGATCCGGTCCTCCTGGGTGGCCCCGGCGATCTGCTGATCCCCGGGGCGGGCCCGGCCTGACGGCCGCCCCCACGACGCCTGGTGCGGGGCGGCCGTGGGGGCGGCTCCAGCCGCCGCGGGGGCGGCGCGCGACGCACTCCGTTTGATCTAATTCGATCTCCGGGGGCGGCGTCGCCGTCCCGGCCCCGCGAGGACCAGGAGAATCGTCATGACCGTCCCGCAGCGTGTCGCCGTCGTGACCGGCGGTTCCCAGGGCATCGGCCGGCAGGTGGCGCGCCGGCTGGCGGCGGACGGCTTCGCGGTGGTGGTCAACTTCGTCACCGGCAAGGTCGAGGCGGAGCAGGTGGTGGCGGCGATCGTCGCCGCCGGCGGCGACGCGGTGGCGGTGCGGGCCGACGTCGCCGACGAGCTGGCGGTGGCGGAGCTGTTCGACGTCGCCGAGCGGACGTACGGCGGGATCGACGTCGTCGTGCACTCGGCCGGGGTGGCGTCGCACGCCCCGGTGACCGAGCTGGATCTCGCGGAGCTGGACCGGGTGCACCGCGTCAACGTGCGCGGCACCTTCGTGGTCGACCAGCAGGCGGCGCGCCGGATCCGGCCCGGCGGCGCGCTGGTCAACATCTCCAGCACGACGCCCCGGTTGTCGCTGCCCGGCTACGCCGCGTACGCCGCCAGCAAGGCTGCGGTGGACGCGATCACGTTGATCCTGGCCCGGGAGCTCCGCGGGCGTGACGTCACGGTGAACGCGGTCGCGCCGGGCGCCACGGCCACGGCCCTGTTCCTGGCGGGCAAGGACGAACAGACGATCGCCGCGATGGCGGCCATGTCGCCGATGGGGCGGCTCGGCGAGCCGGCCGACACCGCCGAGGTGGTGGCGTTCCTGGCCGGCCCGGCCCGCTGGATCAACGGCCAGGTGCTGTACGTCAACGGGGGCGCGGCCTGACCGGCGGGGCGCGGCGCGAACCGCCCCGGGTCGCGTACCCCATTCCTTCCGACCGGACGGTAGCATTGTGGGGCTGTGCAGGGGATAGGAGGCCACCAATGGCGCGTGCCACGTCCAACCGGCCGGAGTCGACCCGTCGCCGGCAGCGGTGGCCCGACGGCTACGACCCGGAGAACACCCGCAAGTCGTTGATCGCCAGCGCGCTGGAGCTGTTCGAGAAGCGCGGCTTCGACCGCACGTCGGTGCAGGAGATCGCCGACCGGGCCAAGCTCACCAAGGGCGCCTTCTACCACCACTTCGAGAGCAAGGACGACCTGCTGCGCCACATCCAGGAGGAATACCTGGAGGCGCAGCTCGCCGCGATCGCGAAGATCGAGGCCGGCAGCGACGACCCGAAGGTGCGGGTGGCCGAGCTGATCCGGTTCAGCCTCACCAGCGTGGCCGAATACCGGGCGCACGTGACGATCTTCTACCAGGAGCGGCGCAACCTCACCGCCGACCTGTTCGCCGAGGTGACCCGCAAGCGGAGCCTGGTGGAGTCGGCCTTCGCCGGGATGATCGCCGACGGCGTCGCCCGGGGGGCGTTCCGCTCCGACGTCGACCCGCGCATCGCCACGTTCGGGCTGGTCGGGATGTGCGCCTGGGCGTACCAGTGGCTCAACGTCGGCGGCCCGCTCAGCGTCGAGGAAGTGGCGCGCCAGTTCAGCGCGATGGTGCTGGAGGGCCTCCACGCCTGACCGCCGGCCGGCCGGCCCCCGGTCGGGCACGGTCGGGCGGCGGCCGGGGAGGCTGTCGACCGGGCCGGCCCCTACCGGCCGCCGACCGGGTCGGTAGGGGCCGAGCGGGTCAGCCGCCGAGGAGCTGACGGGCCATCACGATGCGCTGCACCTGGTTGGTGCCCTCGTAGATCTGGGTGATCTTGGCGTCGCGCATCATCCGCTCCAGCGGGAAGTCCCGGGTGTAGCCGTAGCCGCCGAGCAGCTGCACCGCGTCGGTGGTGACCCGCATGGCCACGTCGGAGGCGAAGCACTTCGCCGCCGCGCCGAAGTACGTCAGGTCGGCCTCGCCGCGCTCGGACCGGCCGGCGGCGGCGTACGTGAGCTGCCGGGCCGCCTCCAGCGTCATGCCCATGTCGGCCAGCATGAACTGGACGCCCTGGAAGTCGGCGACCGGCCGGCCGAACTGCCGGCGCTGGCGCACGTAGGCCAGCGCGTGGTCGAGCGCGCCCTGCGCGATGCCGAGGGCCTGGGCGGCGATGGTGACCCGGGTGTGGTCCAGCGTCCGCATCGCGGTGGCGAAGCCGGTGCCCGGCGCGCCGATGATCCGGTCGGCGGGGATGCGGCAGTCGTCGAAGTAGACCTCGCGGGTCGGCGACCCCTTGATGCCGAGCTTCCGCTCGGGCGCGCCGAAGCTGATCCCGGGGTCGGAGCGCTCCACCACGAACGCGGAGATGCCCCGGGAGCGGGCGGCCGGGTCGGTGACGGCGAACACCGTGTAGAACTCGCTCAGCCCGGCGTTGGTGATCCACCGCTTGACCCCGTTGAGCACCCAGGTGTCGCCGTCGCGCTCGGCGCGGGTGCGCATGCTCGCGGCGTCGCTGCCGGCCTCGGGCTCGGACAGGCAGTAGGAGAACATGGCCTCGCCTCGGGCCACCGGCGGGAGGTAGCGCTGCCTGAGGTGCTCGTCGGCGGCCAGCAGCAGCGGCATGGTGCCCAGCTTGTTGCCGGCCGGGACGAGGGAGGAGCAGGCGCAGGCGCGGGCGACCTCCTCGATGACGATCGCGGTGGCGAGGGCGTCGGCCCCGGCGCCGCCGTACTCGGCGGGGACGTGCGGGGCGTGGAAGTCGGCGGCGCGCAGCGCCTCGTAGGAGGACTGCGGGAACTGCCCCGTCTCGTCGGCCTCGGCCGCGTGGGGTGCGACCTTCGCGTCGCACACCGCGCGGACGGCCGCCCGCACCGCCGCGTGCTCCTCGGGCAGCTGGTATGCCTCGAACACCACGAACCCCCTCGTCGGACACCCTGTCGGCGCAGAATACCATCCGGTCGGTATGAAGTACGCCCCTTGAGTTGGCCCGCCGGGCGTGGTAGATACCTTCCAGTCGGTATGTAGGGGGTCGGGTGACACGCGCCGTACGGGCGGGGATGGATTCATCTCCGGGCTCGACCGGGGGAGCCTCGGCGGCCTCGCGCGTAGCTGCGCCCGTCTCGGTCCGCGGATACCTCGACACCATCCACGCCCAGCACGTCGCGGAGGTCGGCCGATGAAGCCGCCGTTCACCGACCTCCACCACGTCCTGACGACCACCCGGTCTGTCCGGCTCCGCCTCGACTACGACCGCCCGGTGCCCCTCGGCGTCGTCGGCGAGTGCCTCCAACTCGCGCTCCAGGCGCCCACCGGCGGCGGCGCCGAGGACTGGCGCTGGCTCGTCGTCGCCGACCCGGCCCGCAAGGGCGAGCTCGCGGAGCTCTACCGCACCGCGTACCGGGAGCACGTCCACGAGCCGTTGCACAGCGCGGCGGGCGTCGAGAGCGACGTGGTCAGGGGCCGCCTCGGCGGCGTCGGCGCGCACGGCGAGGTCAGCGCCCGGACCGCGCGCATCCTGCGGGGGGCCGAGCACCTCGCGGACAACATCGGCCGCGCGCCGTACCTCGTCATCCCCTGCGCGACCCGGCCCAACCCGGCCACCGGCGGCCCCGGCACGAACTCCGCCGTCTACGGCTCCCTCTACCCGGCGATCTGGCAGTTCAACCTGGCCCTGCGGGCCCGTGGACTCGGCACCGTCATCACGACCCTGCACCTGCACCACGCCGCGCGGGCCGCCGAACTGCTCGGCATCCCCGACGACGCGCTACAGATCACGATGCTGCCCGTCGCCTACACCGTCGGCACGGACTTCCGGGCCGCGACCCGTCGTCCCGTCAACAGCGTCACCTACCTCGACCGGTGGGGAGTGCCCTTCCCCTACGAGGACAAGCCCGTCGACCGCCTCACGGGGGAGGACCCCGCATGACCACCAGAGTGATCACCGACATCGACGAGGTCCTCACGACCACCCGGGCCGTGCGCCACCGGATGGACTTCGACCGACCGGTCGGCCGCGCCGTCGTCGAGGAGTGCCTGCGCCTCGCGCAGCAGGCGCCGATGGGCTCCAACCTCGAGGACTGGCGCGCCGTCGCCGTCGACGACCCCGCCCTCAAACGGAAGCTGTCCGAGCTCTACACCGAGATCTGGCAGCAGACGGTCGAGCGACCCCTGGCCAGCGGCGAGGCGGCGACCACCACCCGCCTGTCGCCGACCGTCCGTGCCGACCCGGAGTCCCGGGCGCGACAGGCCCGGATCCTGCGCGCGGTGAAGCACCTCGTCGACCACCTCGACCGGGTGCCCGTCCTGGTCGTCCTGTGCAGCACCAAGCCGCTGCCGGAGCGGCCGGTCGGCGGCACCGCGTCCGGCTACTACGGGTCGATCTTCCCGTTCGCCTGGTCGTTCCAACTCGCGCTGCGCTCCCGGGGCCTGGGTTCGGTGATGGCCACCGCCCTGGCCCACCAGGCCAGCGGCGTCCAGGCGGTGCTCGGCCTGCCGGCCGAGTGGCGGCCGATCACCCTGCTCCCCGTCGCGTACACCCGGGGCCTCGACTTCCGGCCCGCCGCCCGCGCCGACCTGTCGGACGTGGCCTTCTGGAACGGGCCCGTCGAGCGGGCGGGCTCGGTGCCGGCATGAGGGCCGCCCACGTCGTCCAGCCCAGCGCCGACCACCCCGTCGACGCCCTGCGCGTCGGCGACCTCGCCGCGCCGCAGCCGCACCCCGGCTGGGTGGGCGTCGACGTCCGGGCCGGCACGCTCAACATGCACGACATCTGGACGCTGCGCGGCGTCGCCGGCCGTCCCCACGGCGGGCCGCACGTCATCGGCAGCGACGCCGCCGGGGTGGCCGACGGCCGGGACGTCGTCGTCTACCCGGTGCTGCCCACCGCGCCCGACGGCCGCGCCGTCGCCCACGCGACCCTGCTGCCCGACGCCGGCCACGGCCTCCTCGCCGAGCGCGTCGTCGTGCCGGCGGGCCACCTCGTGCCCAAGCCCGCCGCCCTGAGCTGGGCCGAGGCCGCCTGCCTGCCGACGGCCTGGCTGACCGCGTACCGGATGCTGTTCACCAAGGCCACGGTCGGGCCCGGACGGGTCGTGCTCGTGCAGGGCGCGGGCGGCGGCGTCGCGACCGCCGCCGTCGGCCTCGCCGTGGCGGCCGGCGCCTCCGTCGTCGTCACCTCCCGCTCCCCGGCCAAGCGCGAGCGGGCGCTCGCCCTCGGCGCCGCCGTCGCCCTGGACGTCGGCGAACGCGTGCCGGAGCTCGCCGACGTCGTCGTCGAGACCGTCGGCCCCGCCACCTTCGCGCACTCGGTGCGCTCGACCCGGGCCGGCGGCGTCATCGTCGTGTGCGGCGGCACGAGCGGCTTCACCGCCCAGCTGGACCTGCCGCGCCTGTTCGCCCGGGAGATCACCGTGCACGGGTCGACCATGGGCACCCTCGACGAGTTCCGGGCCCTGGTCGACTACGTCGACACCCACGGCATCCGGCCCGCCGTCGACAGCGTCGTCGACCTCGCCGACGTCCGCGCCCAGGCCGCCCGGATGCTCGCCGGCATGGCGTTCGGCAAGCTCTGCGTGAGCCTGGCATGACCGCCGTCGTCGTCACCCGGCGCGGCCCCGCCCTCTGGGCCCGCATCGACCGCCCGGGCGCGGGCAACGCGTGCGACAGCACGGTGCTCGCCGGCCTCGAACGGTGGCTCGCCGGCGCGGACGATCCCGGCGTACGGGCGCTCGTGCTCACCGGCACCGGCCGCAGCTTCTGCGCCGGCGCCGACCTCACCGAGGCCACCGGCCTGCTCGGCGACCTGCCCGCGCTGCTGGCCTTCCTCGACCGGGGCCGCTCACTCGTGCGCGCGATCCGGTCGGCCCGGGTGCCCACCGTCGCCGCGGTCAACGGGGCGGCCTTCGGCGGCGGGCTCGAACTGCTGCTGGCCTGCGACATCGCCGTCGCGGCCGGCAGCGCCCGCCTCGGCGACCGGCACCTCGCCGCCGGTCAGGTCCCCGGCTGGGGCTCCAGCGTCCTGCTGCCGCTCGCCGTCGGCCCGGCGCTGGCCCGCCGGCTGCTCGTCACGGGCGAGACGTGGTCGGCCGACGAGGCCGCCCGCCGGGGCCTGGTCAGCGAGGCCGTCGCCGACGCCGACCTCGTGCCGCACGTCGACGCGCTGGTGGCCACCGTCGCGGCCCGCGACGAGACGGCGGTCCGCCGGATGCTGGGCCTGGCCCGGCCCGCCGTCGCCGACGCGGCCTGGGAACGCGAGTGGGCGGCCCTCGCCGCGCACGTCGCGGACCAGGCGGCGGCCCGGCCCGGCCCGCCCGGGGCCCCGGCGTAGTCCACGACCCTGTCCCGCCGCAGCCCCTGTCCCGCCGCCGCCCTCGACCGACCCGCTGGAACGGAGCGAACCATGCGCACCGCGAAGAAGACGATCGTGCACACCCCGGGTGACCTGCTCGACCTGGTCGGCCAGGACCTCGGGGTCAGCGAGCCCCGGGTGGTGACCCAGGAGCAGATCGACCGGTTCGCCGACGTCACCGGCGACCACCAGTGGATCCACGTCGACGTCGAACGGGCGCGCTCCGGGCCGTTCGGCACGACGGTCGTACACGGGTTCCTGACCCTGGCGCTCGTCCCGCTCCTGCTCGCGGACATCCTTGAGGTGCGCACGCACTCGATGGGGGTCAACTACGGCCTGGACCGGGTCCGCTTCGTCCGGCCGCTGCCGCCGGGCGTCGAGATCCAGGGCACGGCGACCCTCGTCTCGGCCCGGCCGATCCCGGCGGCGCAGGACGGCTCGCCCGGCGGCGTGCAGGCCAAGGCGGCGGTGGTCGTGGAGTTCGCCGACCGGTCGCAGCCCTGCTGCGTGGCGGAGATCCTGTTCCGCTACTACGGCTGAGCCCGCGCCCGGGGCCGGGCGTCGGGCCGGCGCGACCCGCCGGGTCGCGCCGGCGCGGGCCCGCCGGTCGGTCGCGCCGGCGCGCTCACTGCGGCGCGGCGTCCGACGGGGCGACGAACCGGCCCCGGTAGAACGACAGCGCCGGCACGCCCGTCGGCTTCAGGTGCACGTGGTCGACGTCCAGCAGGACGATCACGTGGTCGCCGCTGGTGATGACCTCGTCGCGGCGGCCGGCGAGGATCGCCGGCGTGCCGGGCAGCAGCGGGACGGCGTCGGGGCCGGGCACCCAGGACACGCCGTCGAGCCGCTGCGCGCCGGACAGGCCGGAGGTGGCGAACCGCCGGGCGACGTCCTCCTGGTTCTGGCTGAGGATGTGGATCGCGATGCGGTCGGCCGCCATCAGGACCGGGAAGCTCGACGAGTGGCTGGTGACGCAGAACAGCACCTTCGGCGGCCGCAACGAGACCGAGGTGAACGAGTTCACGGTCAGCGCGGCGACCTCGCCCGCGCCGGTCACGGCGGTCACGGCGGTCACGCCGGTGGGGAAGTGCCCGCACACCTGGCGGAACTCGGCGGAGTCGAACAGGGGCTCGGCCATCATCGGGTCACCGCCGGGTCGCAGGAGTCGGGTACGGGGCGGAGCCCGCCTTCGAGCTGGATGAGGCACAGCGTGTGCCCGCCGGGGTCCTTGATCAGGTGTAGGCGTCCGTGCGGGCTGTCGACCGGCCCGACGGTCGGCGTGCCGCCCAGGGCGGCGACCCGGGCCAGCGCGTCGTCGAGGTCGGCGACGGCGAAGTAGGTGATCCACTTCGACGGGATGAGGTTGGGCCACTCGTTGTCCAGTTCGAGGACGCCGGCCACCGGGACGTCGCCGAGCATCAGCAGCGTGTACGGCCGGGCCGTCGGCGCGTCGCCGCGCTGGCGGGTGGTGTAGCCGAACAGGGCCCGGTAGTAGGCCACGGCCCGCGCGGGCTCGCCGGTGTCCAGCTCGTTCCAGCACAGCGCGCCGACCGAGTTGAGGGCCTGGACGCCGGCGCGCGACTCGCCCTGGTAGAGGCCGAAGGCCGCGCCGAAGGGGTCGACGACCGCCGCCCCGGTGCCGGCCGCGGGCAGGTAGCGCGGGGGCGTGACCAGCTCGCCGCCGAGCGCGACGGCCTGCCGCGCCGACGCCGCGACGTCGTCGACCGCGAAGTAGGTGAGCCAGCCCCGGGGGCGGCCCCCGTGCAGCGCGGCGGCGTCGGAGATGCCGGCGACGTCGCGCCCGTCGACGCCGCACATGCGGTAGGTGCCGACGCCCAGCCGCTCCGCGCGCACCGTCCAGCCGAGCAGGTCGCCGTAGAAGGCCTCGGCCCGCTCGGGGTCCGGGGTGCACAACTCCACCCAGACGGCCTCGCCGGGCCGGAACGGCCGGCTCACCCGGACACCGCCCGCGCGGCGAGGCCGGCGACGATCGTGCGCGCCGAGACGTCGTACGCGTGGTCGGGGGCCCCGCTGGCGAGGCTCGACTCGACGACCTCGACCACCGCCCGCAGGGTGCCCGGCGGCAGGGCGAGCAGCGAGTCGACGAGGTCGTCCACCTCGCGGTCGAGGTGGGCGTCGGGGACGACCCGGGCGACCAGGCCCCAGGCGTGCAGCTGGGCGGCGGTGGCGGTCGCCGCGCCGGTCAGCAGGTGGTAGGCGTGCGGCCGGGGCAGGGCCCGGGTGATCGTGTGGCCGACCCCGGCGGGCGCGAAGCCGAAGCGGGCCTCCGGCAGCGACAGCCGGGCGTCGGCGGCGGCGACGGGCAGGTGCACGGCGTCGAGCAGGCCCGCGCCGAACCCGATGACCTGGCCCCGGACGGCGGCGACGACGGGCACCGGGAGCCGCCGGATCTCCTCCAGCGCCGCGTCGCTGCCGCGCAGCCGGGCGGCGACCGCCTCGCGGGTTGCGCCGGCCAGCTTGGCGAAGGACGAGGTGTCCCAGCCGCCGCAGAAGTGCCGCCCGGCCATGTCGAGGCGGATCACCACGCAGGTCTCGTCGGCGGCGGCGGCCGTCATGGTGTCGACGAGTTCGCGCAGCGCGGCGTCGTCGACGCAGTTGCCGCGGGCGGCGTTGTCGTAGCGGACGCACGCCACGCGGCCGTCGTGCCCATGGGTGAGGGTGATGGTCACCGCCGCATCATACATACCGGTCGGTATGAATACAACGCCCCTGGCGGGCGGCCCTTTGACACACGAACGTCACGGACGAGATACCCACTCGACCCGTTGACTTGATACCGGCTGGTCGGTACTTTGTGGCGAACGTCACCGCCGGCTCAGGCCGCGACCTGGCGGGTCCATCGCCTCTGAAGGACGCCCATGATGATCACGAAATTCCTGCGCTCCCGGCGGCCCCTCGCTGCGGCCGCCGCCCTTGCCATCGCGAGCGCCAGCCTCACCGCGTGCGGCGGGTCCGACTCCGATGACGCCCGGTCGTCCGGCTCGGCCACCGTCCGGGCGCTGCTCGCCGCCCAGCCGGCCACCCTCGACCCGATCGTCGGCGCGCGCTCCGCCCAGATCGTCTGGGCGACGATGCTGGAGCCCCTGATCAACACCGACAAGGACCTCGCCCCGACCGACACCGGCCTGGTCACGAGCTGGACGCGCACCGACGCGACGACCTGGACCTTCAAGGTCCGGCCCGACATCGCCTTCAGCAACGGCGAGAAGGCCGACGCGGCGGCCGTGGCGAACACCATCACGCTCACCCGCGACGCCGCCGCCTCCCAGCTCAAGTCCTACTTCACCAACGTCACCGCGATCGAGGCGCCCGACGCCACCACGGTCGTGGTCAAGACGAAGACCCCGCAGTACAACATCCCCGACCTGCTCACCACGGTCTACCTGGTGCCGCCGAAGTACTACCAGGAGAAGGGGTCGGAGGGCTTCGCCGCCGCCCCCGTCGGCACCGGCCCGTACGTCTGGGGAGGCGCGAACGCCGGCCGCGACATCTCGGTCAAGAAGAACCCCGACTACTGGGGCACGAAGGCCGCCAACGACGGCATCACCTTCACCTGGGCCAACGAGGCCGCGCAGCGCCTCGCGCTGATCCAGAGCAAGAGCGTCGACATCTCCTTCGACCTGCCGCCCGCGCAGGCGAGCGCGGCCAAGAACGCCGGCGTCGACGTGGTCAGCACCGAGACGGCCATGAAGATCATCGCGTTCCTCGACTCGACGAAGGCCCCCTTCGACGACCCGAAGCTGCGCGAGGCCGCCGCCCTGGCCATCGACCGCGACGCGATCGTCAAGGGCATCTTCGACGGCCAGGCCGTCGCCGACGCCGGGCTGCTCAACGTCAAGCCGGGTCAGCAGCCGGCGCGGAGCGTGACCGCCGACGCCGCCCGGGCCAAGGAACTCGTCGGCTCCGCCGCCCCGACCGTGCAGATCAGCTACCCGGCTGCCCAGTACACCAACATCGAGGAGGTCGCCCAGGCCGTCGGCGGCAGCCTCGAACAGTCCGGCTTCAAGGTGACCTACGTCCCGCTCGACTACGGCACGCTCGTCAAGCGGATCATCGGCCGTCAGGTGCCCGGCATCTCCATCTTCGCCGGGGTGCCGAACGTCGCCGTGCCGGACTACTTCGTCAGCGGCTTCATGAAGACGAAGTCGATCACCGGCAACTGCCCCGACCCGAAGATCGACGAGCTCGCCCAGCAGGCGCTGGAGCAGGACGGCGCCGAGCAGGCCGCCCCGATCTACGACCAGCTCAACACGATCGGCGTGGTGGACAAGCACTGCTACGTGCCGCTGTACCGGCAGGTGTTCAACTACGCGACCGCCCCCGGCGTCTCCGGCGTGGTGTTCGGCCCCCTGAACACCGTGGACTTCACGAAGACGACCCGCTGACGATGACCGAGGCAGTGCGCAAGGGGGTGTCGGGCGAGGCCGCCCGGCACCCCCGCACCCCGGAGCCGGAGACCCCGGTGCTGGTGGTCGACGACCTCGTCGTCGAGCACCGCGACCGCGGCACCGGCCAGGTCTTCCGCGCCGTCGACCACGTGTCGCTGCGCATCGACGCCGGCCAGAGCGTCGCCGTCGTCGGCGAGTCCGGCTCCGGCAAGACGACGCTCGCGATGGCCGCCACCGCGCTGGGGCCGCGCGGCGGCGGCGACATCCGGCTGCTCGGCCACTCCCTGTCGGAGATCAGCCGTACGCGGCTGCGCCGGCTCCGGCCCGAGGTGCAGGTCGTCTTCCAGGACCCGCACGGCTCCCTCGACCCCCGCCAGTCCGTGCGGTCCGGGCTGCGGGAGCTGCGCGCCCTGCAACCCGAGCGCACCTCCTGGATCGGCGACGCCGAGCTGCTCGGCAGCGTCCGGCTCGCCCCCGAGCTGCTCGACCGCTACCCGCACCAGCTCTCCGGCGGCCAGGCCCAGCGGGTCTGCATCGCCCGGGCGCTGCTCATGCGCCCGCGCCTCATCGTCGCCGACGAGCCGACCTCCGGCCTCGACGTCTCCGTCCAGGCCGACGTGCTGGCCCTGCTCCGGCAGATCCGCGCCACCACCGGCGCGGCGCTGCTGATGATCAGCCACGACCTCGCCGTCGTCCGGTCGCTCTGCGACGTCGTGCACGTCATGTACCGCGGCCGGGTCGTCGAGTCGGGGCCCTGCGAGCAGGTCTTCGTCACCCCCGAGAACGACTACACCCGCGAGCTGCTCGCCGCCATGCCCGGAGCGCGCTGGAGGTCCCGCCGATGAAGGCCAGCACCGTCCGCCGGGTCGGCAGCCGGCTCGCGTCCCTGTTCGCGTCGCTGCTGATCGCCCTCAGCCTCGCGTTCCTGCTGGGCCGCCTCTCCGGCGACCCCACCGCGACCATCCTCGGGCCGATGGCGCCGCCGGAGCAGCGCGAGGCGCTGCGCCACGAGCTCGGCCTCGACCTGCCCCTGGTCGTGCAGTACCTCGACTACCTGCGGGGCATCCTCACCGGCGACCTCGGCCAGTCGCTCCAGTTCTACCAGTCCAACACGTCGATGATCGCCGACCGGCTGCCGTACACGCTGCAACTGGTCGCCGCCGGCATGGGCCTCGCCCTGCTCGTCGGCGTGCCCCTCGGCGTGCTCGCCGCGACCCGGGAGGGCACCTGGTGGGACCGGGCCGCCTCCACCGTCGCCCTGCTCGGGCAGTCCGTGCCCGTCTTCTGGTTCGGCATGATGCTCGTGGTGCTGTTCGCCGTGAAGCTCGGCTGGCTGCCCGCCGGGCAGTCGGGCACCCCGAAGCACCTGATCCTGCCCGCCCTCACCATGTCGGTCTACCCGATGGCGCACATCGCCCGGCTCACCCGCGCCTCGATGAGCGAGGCCCTCGCCGAGCCCTACATCGACTCCGCCCGAGCCCGGGGGCTCGGCAACCGTCGGGTCGTGTGGCGGCACGCGTTCGCCAACGCCATGATGCCGATCCTGACGATCGTCGTGCTCCAGACCGGCATCCTGCTCTCGGGCGCGGTCGCCGTCGAGTACGTCTACTCCTGGCCGGGCCTCGGGCAGCTCGCGCTCCAGGCCATCCAGTTCCGCGACTTCCCGCTCGTGCAGGCGATCGTCGTCTTCGGCGCGCTGGTCTTCGTCCTGCTCAACCTGGTCGTCGACGTCCTGCACTCGATCGTCGACCCGAGGGTGAGGTGACCGGCGTGAGCCAACTCGAACTCGACCCGACCGCCGCGGGGGCGCCGCCCCGGCGGACCGGCCGGCGCGCGCGTACCTCCGTGTTCTGGCTGTCCCTGCCGCTGGCCGTCGTCTCCGTCGGGGTGTTCGTGCTGCCGCTGACCGGGCTGCTCCCGGCGGCCGGTCAGGACCTGGCGGCGACCCGGCAGCCGCCGGCCTTCCTGCCCGGCGGCACCTGGGCGCACCCCCTGGGCACCGACAAGCTCGGTCAGGACGTGCTCACCCAGTTCGTCACGGCCGGCCGCCTGACGATCGTCATCGGCCTGGTCGGCGCGCTCGTCGCCATCGGTCCCGGCACGCTGCTCGGCGTGCTCGCCGGCTACTTCCGGGGCTGGGTCGACCGGGTCATCTCGGTGCTCATCGACGCCCAGCTCGCCCTGCCGTTCATCCTCGTCGCCCTCGCGATCATCGCGAACCGGGGCAGCTCGCTGCCGGTGCTGTTCCTCGTGCTGGCGCTCACCGGCTGGGCCGTCTGCGCCCGCGTCACCCGCTCGGCGACCATGGCGATCCGGGAGCGGCAGTTCGTGTTCGGCCTGCGCGCGGCCGGCGCGTCGGAACCCCGGATCGTCTTCCGGCACATCCTGCCCAACCTCGCCGGCACGACCGTCGCGCTCGGCACCCTCCAGGTCGGCACGGCCATCCTGGTCGAGAGCGCGCTGAGCTTCCTCGGCCTGGGCGTGGTGCCGCCGATGAACAGCTGGGGCTCGATGCTGGCGTCCGGCCAGGACGAGCTGAGCCAGGCGTGGTGGATCGCGTTCTTCCCCGGGCTCGCCATCACGCTGCTGGTGCTGCTGGTGAACCTGCTCGGCGACGCGCTGCTCACCCACCACGACCCCCGGAAGGCGCGCCGATGAGCGTCCTGCTGAAGGCCGACGGCCTCGCCGTCACCGCCCGGCTCTCCTCCGGCGACCTGCGCCTGCTCGACGACGTCGACCTGGAGATCCGCCGGGGCCAGATCGTCGGCGTCGTCGGGGAGTCCGGCAGCGGCAAGACCACCCTCGCCCGCTGCGTCGTCGGGCTGCTCGACCGCAACGTCCGTGTCGAACGCGGCTCCGTCGCGCTGGCCGGCGACGTGGTGGTGGCCCCCGGCGTCGACCGCACCGACCGGGTGCGCGGCAGCGCCGTCGGCATGGTCTTCCAGGACGCGTCGCGGTCGCTGAACCCGCTGCTGCGGGTCCGCGCCCAGCTCGCCGAGGTGCTGCGCCGGCACGTCCGCGACATCACCCGGGCCGAGGTGCGCCGCCGCTCGCTGGAGGTGCTGGAGCAGATGCGCATCGCCGACCCGGCCCGCGTCCTCGACAGCTATCCCCACCAGCTCTCCGGCGGCCTGCGCCAGCGGGTCGCCATCGCGCTCGCCGTCGTCACCCGCCCCGCCCTGGTGATCGCCGACGAGTGCACCACCGCCCTCGACGTCACGACGCAGACCAAGGTCGTCGGCCTGTTCCGCACCCTCGTCGACGAGCTCGGCATCGGCCTGCTCTTCGTCACCCACGACCTCATGCTCGCCAGCGACCTCTGCGACCGGATCACCGTGATGAGCGGCGGGCGGGTGGTCGAGTCCGGCGACGCCGACAGCGTGCTGGACCGGCCGCAGCAGGAGTACACCCGACGGCTCCTCGCCGCCATCCCCTCCTGGACCTGAAGGAGAACCGCCACCCATGCCCGAACAGCCCGGCATCGACGCCTACGCGGCCTACCTCCCGGCGTACGTGCTCGCCGACAACCGACTCGACGCGACGACGCCGCCCCGGCCCGGCGGCCCGGCCCGGGGCGTCGCCGCGTTCGACGAGGACACCGTCACGATGGCCGTCGAGGCGCTGCGCCATGTCGCCGCCGCCACCGGGCCCGGCCGGCAACTGCTGTTCGCCACCACCAACGCCCCGTACGAGGCGAAGACCTCCGCCGGGGTGGCGCACGAGGCCCTCGGTCTCGACCCGGGGATCGCCGCGGTCGACCTGCGCGGGCACCGCAGCGGCGCGACCGCCCTCGACCTCGTCGTCCGGGCCGGCGCGACCGCCGCCCTGGCCGACCTGCGCACCACCCGCCCCGGCGCGCCCGACGAGCTGGCCCAGGGCGACGCCGCCGTCGGCCTCGTCGGCGGCGGCCCGGCCGCCGCCGCGCTCCTGGCCCGCGCCGGGCGCACCGCCGAGGTCCTGGACCGCTGGCGGCTGCCCGGGGAGCGCCACGACCGGGTCTGGGACGAGCGGTTCACCGCCGAGGTCCTCGCCGCCGCCGGCCTCGATGCGGCCCGCCGCGCCCTGGCCGAGGCGGCCCTCGACGCCGTCGACACCGTCGTCGTGTCGTCGTCGAACCCGCGCGCGGCGGCGGCGCTGCGCCGGGCGCTGGGCGGCGACGGCCGGGACGCGACGATCGAGCGGGCCACCGGCTTCACCGGGGCCGCCCACCCGGGGCTGCTGCTCGCCGCCGCGCTCGACGAGGCCCGCCCCGGCCAGACGATCCTGCTGCTGTCGGCCACCGAGGGCGCCGACGCGTTCGTCTTCCGCGTCGGCGACGGGGTACGCGCGGCGCGCGGCGGCCCGTCCGTGCGCGACCAGCTCGCCGCGCGCCAACCCCTCGGCTACGGCCGCTACCTGCGCTGGCGCGGGCTGCTCGACGTGCAGGGCCCGGCCCGGCCGGCGGCACCCGCCCCGGCAGCGCCGCCGATGCGCCGCCGCGCCGGCTGGAAGTACCGGCTGGAGGCCAGCCGGTGCGACGCCTGCGGCGCGGTCACCACGCCCCCCGGCCGGGCCTGCGCCGCCTGCGGCATCGCCGCGACGCCCGACGCCACCGGGAAGGTCTCGCTGCGCGAGCGCACCGCCCGGGTCGTGTCGGTGACCCGCGACCACCTGACCACCATGCCGGAGCCGGAGGTCGCGGTCGTCGTCGCCGACGTCGACGGCGGCGGCCGGCTCAGCGCCTACGCGACCGACGTCGCGCCCGCCGACGTCACCGTGGGCATGGCGATGACGCCGACCTTCCGGCGGCTGTGGACCACCGACGCGATCCACAACTACTTCTGGAAGCTCCGCCCGACGCCCCAGGACGCCCCGCCCGGAAAGGACACCACCGATGGCCAGTAGGCGCACGGTCAACGACGTCGCGATCGTCGCGATGGGCTGCACCCCGTTCCGCGACCACTGGCACGCCTCGGCCGACGACCTGCTCGTCGACGCCGTGCGGGAGTGCGTCGGGTCGACGCCCGCGCTCACCCTCGACGACGTCGACGCGTTCTGGGTCGGCACGCAGGGCTCGGGCCTGTCCGGGCAGACCCTCGCCCGGCCGCTGCGGCTGACCGGCAAGCCCGTCACCCGCGTCGAGAACTACTGCGCCACCGGCTCCGAGGCGTTCCGCAACGCCGCGTACGCCGTCGCGTCCGGGGCGTACGACATGGTCATGGCGACCGGGGTGGAGAAGCTGAAGGACTCCTCCTACTCGGGGCTGTCCGCCGTCTATCCGCCCGCCGACGGCACCGACGTCGACTGGACCGCCCCCGGCGGGTTCTCCCTGCTCGTCCCCGCCTACCAGCGGGCGTACGGGGTGGACGCGCGCGGCATGCGCGACGCCCTGACCCGGGTCGCCGTGAAGAACCACGCCAACGGCGCGCGCAACGAGCGCGCCCAGTTCCGCAAGGCGGTGACCGCCGAGACGGTGGAGAACTCGCCGCGGGTGGCCGGGCCGCTGGGCGTCATGGACTGCTCGGGCGTCTCCGACGGGGCCGCCGCCGCGATCCTCGTGCGCGCCGAGGACGCCCACCGCTACACCGACCGGCCCGTCTACCTGCGGGGGATGGGCTTCGTCGCCGGGTCGGGGGCCGGGCTGGCCACCGACGGCTACGACTTCACCACCTTCCCGGAGGTGGTCGCGGCGGCCCGGCAGGCCTACGAGCAGGCCGGCGTCACGGACCCGGCCACGCAGATCTCCCTGGCCGAGGTGCACGACTGTTTCACACCGACGGAGGTGGTGCTCATGGAGGACCTCGGGTTCTCGGAACGCGGCAAGGGCTGGCGCGACATCCTCGACGGCCGCTACGACCTCGACGGGGCGCTGCCGGTCAACACCGACGGCGGCCTCAAGTCGTTCGGCCACCCGATCGGCGCGACCGGGCTGCGGATGATGTTCGAGTGCTTCACCCAGCTCCGCGGCGAGGCCGGCAGCCGGCAGGTGCCCGACGCCCGGCTGGCGGTCGCGCAGAACCTCGGCGGGCAGCCCGGCTCCTGCGTCGCGTTCGTGGCGGTCCTGGGGAACGAGCGATGAGCGCCCGGGTCACCCTCGACGGCCGGGTCGTCGTCGTCACCGGGGCCGGCAACGGCATCGGCCGGGCCCACGCCCTCAGCCTCGCCGAGCGGGGCGCGTCGGTGGTCGTCAACGACCTCGGCGGCACGGTCGACGGGTCGGGCTCCTCCGGCGCGGCCGAGCAGGTCGTCGCCGAGATCCGCGCGGCCGGCGGCACCGCCGTCGCCTCGACCGACTCGGTGGCGACCGCCGAGGGCGGCGCGAACCTGGTGCGCCGCGCCGTCGACGCGTACGGCCGCCTCGACGCGGTCATCCACAACGCCGGCATCCTGCGGGACCGGACGCTGGCCAAGATGGGCGACGACGACGTCACCGCCGTGCTCGACGTGCACCTCGCCGGGGCGTTCCACGTGCTGCGCCCCGCCTGGCCGCACCTGGTCGAGCGCGGCTACGGCCGCATCGTGCTGACCAGCTCGTCGTCCGGGCTGTTCGGCAACTTCGGCCAGGCCAACTACGGCGCGGCGAAGGCCGGGCTGATCGGCCTGATGAACGTCCTCGCGCTGGAGGGCGCCCGGCACGGCATCCTGGTCAACGCGATCGCGCCCACCGCGGCGACCCGGATGACCGAGAACCTCCTCGGCGACCTGGCCGACCGGTTCGACCCGCGGCACGTCGCGGCCGTGGCGACGTACCTCGCCTCCGAGCGGTGCCGGATCAACCGGCACATCCTCACCGTCGGCGGCGGCCGGGTCGGCCGGATCTTCCTCGGCGTCACCCCCGGCTGGTACGGCGGGCCCGCGCCGGCCACCCCCGACGACATCGACGGGTCCATCGACGACATCTGCCGGCTCGACGACTTCGTCGTGCCCGACAGCGGCGCCGACGAGGTCACGCTGATCCAGCGGGTCCTGGCCGGCCCGCCCGGACCGGCCGCCTGAGCCGCGCGGACAACCCAGAAAGCGAGTCACCATGCCGGTCAGCGAAGTGCACCACGTGGCCATCACCGTCTCCGACGTCGACCGGGCCGCGGACTTCTACGAGCGGGCCCTCGGCTACCGCAGGACGCTGCGCACCGACGTCGGCGGCCCCGGGATCGAGGTGTCGCTGGGCCTGCCCGCCGGCACCACCGGGAAGGTCCAGTACCTCCAGGGGCCCAGCCGTGTCGGCCAGCTCGAACTCATCGAGTGGAACGGCGTCACCACCCGCACGGCGACCGGCGGCCACCTGGAGCTGGGGCCCTTCCTGCTCAGCTTCGAGGTGCCGCTCGACGAGATCCACGAGCTGCACCGGCGGCTGGTCGAGCTGGGCGCCGACTGCCTGACCGCCCCCAACCGGGTGCTGCTGGAGAACTACGGCCACATCACCGCGTTCGCGGCCCGCGACCTCGACGGCAACCTGCTGGAGTTCGTGTCGCTGCCGTCCCGGGAGGAGATCCTGGCCCGGCGGCGCGACGGCGGCGGCAACTGATGGCCGCCGGCAACGTCACCGAGCACCTGCGCCGGCAGGCGCTGCGCCGCGCCGACCGGGAGGCCCTCGTCGACGCCGACCGCCGCTGGACGTACGCCGCGCTCGACGCCGACGTCGACCGGCACGCGGCGGCGCTGCTGGCCGCCGGCGTCACCGCCGACGACCTGGTCGGCGTGCTCGGCCGTAACACCGCCACCTACGTCATCGAGCTGCTCGCGCTCAGCCGCATCGGCGCGATCTCGGTGCCGCTGAACTGGCGGCTGCACGTCAACGAGCAGGCGTACGTCCTCGACCAGGCCGGCGTCACCGGCCTGCTCTACGACGACGACTTCGCCGACGACGCCGACCGGCTGGCGACCGCGGCCGGGCTGCGGACCCTGGTCGCCAACGGCGACCGGGTCGTCGGCGGCGCGCGGCGGCTGGCCGACCTGCTCGCCGGGCAGCCGGCCGGCGTGCGGGTCGCCGACGCCGAGAAGGGCCCCGCCGACGTGCACCGGCTGCTCTACACCTCGGGCACCACGGCCCGGCCCAAGGGGGTCGTGCACACCTACGGCAACCTCGCCGCGAACCACCTCGCCCAGGTCCTCGAACTGGAGCTGACCGCCGCCGACCGGATCCTGGTCTCCGCGCCGCTGTTCCACGTCAGCGGGCTGGAGGCGCCGGGGCTGGCGACGTTCGTGGCGGGCGCGACGATGGTGCTCACGCCGACGTTCAAGGCGGCGGACATCGCCCGCATCGCCGCCGAGGAACGCATCACCGGCATGGTGCTGGCCGCGCAGATCCTCTTCGGCGTGCTGGACCTGCCCGACCCGCCGGACCTCGCCGCGCTGCGCTACCTGCTCTTCGCCGGCGTCGCGCCGGGCGTGCGGCGGGAGGTGAAGCGCCGCCTGCCGCACGTGCGCCTCGTCGACACCTTCGGCATGACCGAGCTGTGCAACGGCGTCTGCTACATGGACGCCGCCCACGAGGAGGCGAAGCTGGGCGCGCTCGGCGCGCCGTTCCCCGGCGTGCACATCCGGATCGTCGACGAGCACTTCCGGCCCGTCGCCCCCGGCGTGGCGGGGGAGATCGTCGTGCGCGGCGAGAAGGTCTCGCCCGGCTACTGGAACGACGACGAGGCCAACCGGCGGACCCGCCGCGACGGCTGGTTCCTCACCGGCGACGTCGGGCGGATCGACGCCGACGGCTACCTGTGGTTCGTCGACCGCCGCGCCGACCTGATCAAGTCCGGCGGGGAGAACATCGCCAGCGCCGAGATCGAACGGGTCCTCGCCCGGCACCCCGACGTCGCCGAGGTCGCCGTCGTGGGCGTGCCGGACCCGCAGTGGGACGAGGTGCCGAAGGCGTTCGTCGTCCTGCGCGACGGCGCGGCCACCGCCGCCGAGGAGCTGCGCGGGCACTGCCGGGCCGAACTGGCCCGGTACAAGGTCCCCAGGTACGTCGAGGTCGTCGCCGCGCTGCCGCGCAACGACTCCGGCAAGGTCCTCAAGACGCTGCTGCGCCAGGGCGGCACCGGGACGCCACCACCGGAGCGCAGCTCCCCGCGCCCGGCGGTGGCCGGGTGAGCACCGCCAACATCGCCGCGATGCTGGCCGGCAACGCCCGGCGCTTCGCCGACGCCGACGCGCTCGTCTTCGAGGGCCGCCGGTGGACCCACCGGCAGCTCGACGCCGACGTCAACGCCCTGGCCGCGGGCCTGTCGGCCGAGGGGGTACGCCGGGACAGCCGGGTGGCGATCGTGGCGAACAACGTGCCGGAGTTCCTCCTCCTGTCCCTGGCGCTGGCGAAGCTCGGCGCGGTCTTCGTGCCGCTGAACTACCGGCTGACGCCGGGGGAGCTGGCCCGGCTGCTCGCGCACGCCCGGGTCCAGGCGGTCGCGAGCGTCCCGGAGTTCGCGGCGTTGACGGAGGCCGCCCTGACCGAGGCCGCCCTGACCGAGGCCGCGCCGGCCGCCGGCGGTCCCGGCCCGGCGGGCGTGGGCCGGTTCGCCCTCGAACCGATCGGCGACGGCTGGCTCGACCTGCGGGCGCTGATCGACGCCCACCGGGGGGCCCGGGTCGCCGACGCCGACCTCGACGACGCCGCCCTGCAACGGATCGTCTACACCTCCGGCACGACCAGCCTGCCCAAGGGCGTCCTGCTCACCCACGGCAACGTGAACATGAACATGCACGCCCAGATCGTGGAGCTGGGGCTGCGCCCCGGCGACCGGATCCTCAACTTCGCCCCGCTCTACCACGTGGGCGGCACCGACCTGCCCGGCTACGGCATCTGGCACGTCGGCGGCACGATGGTGCTGCTGCGGCGCTTCGAGCCGGCGGCCGTGCTGCGGGCGATCGAGGCGGAACGGATCACCGGCATGGTGATGGCGGCGACGATGCTCGACATGCTGCGCCGCGCGACGGGCGTCGCCGCCGACCTGTCGTCGGTGCGCTGGGTGATCTACTCGCAGGTGACGTCGGCGCTGTTCGCCGTGGCGCGGGGACTGTTCCCCCACGCGCGCCTGATCGAGGGCTACGGCCTCACCGAGACGTGCAGCGGGCTGACCTACCTCGACGCCGCGCACCAGGAGTCCAAGCAGGGCTCGGTGGGCCTGCCGGTGCCGTGGGTCCAGGTGCGGGTGGTCGACCCGGACGGCCGCGACGTGCCGGCCGGCGAGGACGGCGAGGTGGTCGCGCGGGGGCCGAAGGTGAGCCCCGGCTACCTCGACGACCCGGAGGCGACGCGGGCCGCGTTCCGCGACGGCTGGTTCCACACCGGCGACATCGGCTGCCTCGACGCCGACGGCTACCTCTACATCCGCGACCGGCTCAAGGACATGATCCGCAGCGGCGGGGAGAACATCGCCAGCGCCGAGATCGAGAACGTGCTCGCCGGGCACCCGCTCGTGCTCGCCGCTTCGGTGGTGGGCGCGCCGCACCCGGTGTGGGTGGAGGTGCCGGTGGCGTTCGTGGTCGGCCGGCCGGGGCTTCAGGCCGGGGACCTGATCGCGTACGCCCGGCGGCGGCTGGGCCGGTTCAAGGTGCCGAAGGAGGTCTTCCTGGTGCCGGAGCTGCCGACGAACCCGTCGGGGAAGGTGCTCAAGCGGACCCTGCGCGAGCTGCGCGCCGAGCTGCGGCCGGACTGGACGTACGCCGAGCCCGGGCGCGGCTGACGCCCGGCCGTCGACGCCTACCGGGCGGCGCGGGTCACGTGCCGCAGCAGGGCGAGGGTGTGCATCAGGGAGAAGCGCCGGGTGCCCCGGCCGAGCTCGTCCCACGGCTTCCTCCACGGCATCCGGGGGGCCAGCCGCCACGCGTCGAGGCCGTCGCCGGCAAGGTCCCGGACCCGGTCGACCTCGCTCCGGTGGAAGGCCGCGAGCGCGTCGGCGCGCGCCGCCACGTCCCGGTAGGGGAACTGGTGGGCGGGGCAGGCGATGGTCGCGCCGAGGTCGCGGATGCGCGCCAGGGTGCGTAGCAGGTCGCCGGCCGGGTCGTCGTCGGGCCGGCTCACGATTGCGAGCTGGGTCGGCCCCTCGGCCATCATCGTGTCGCCGGTGAAGACCAGGCCGCGGGTGTCGAGGAAGACCGTGTGCCCGTAGGTGTGCCCGGGGGCGGGCACGGCGTGGATGGTCACGTCGCCGAAGCGGAACTCGGTGTCGGCGTCGAGGGCGACGTCGAGCCGCAGCGTCTCGTGGTGCTCGGCGACCGCGACGGCGTCGGCGTACATGCCGTCGACGACGTCGGCCGGCGCGCCGGTGAGGTCGAGGGCGGCGCGGAGCTGGGCGAGGAAGGTGCCGCGCGTGCGGTGCGCGGTGGCGAAGTCGTCGGCGCGGCCCATGACGATCCGCGCCCCGGAGACCTCCCGCAGGCGGGCGGCGAAGCCGACGTGGTCGGGATGGTTGTGGGTGAGGAGGACGGTCGTGATGGCCTCGACCCGGTGGCCGAGCGACTCGACCGACCGCCGGAACGCCGCCCAGCAGGCCGGGTGGTCGTAGCCGGCGTCGACGAGGACCGGGCCGTCGCCGGTGTCGACCAGGTAGACGGTGACGTAGCGCAGGGCGCTGCCGTCCAGGGGGATCGGGACGCCCCAGACGCCGTCGACGACCTGGACGGGGTCCGGCACCTGGCGGGCGCGGTAGCTGGCGGCGTGTGCGTCGCTCACGGGTATGGACATCGTCGGACGGCTCCCTTACTGTGTGACAACAACATACCGGATGGTCGGAATTTAATTCAAGGAGTCCGATGAGCGAGGAACGGACGGGGTTTCGGCTGTGGGCCGTCGCCGAACCGGACCTGTGCGCGATCGTGACCGCCGACGATCGGCGGATCTCCTACGGCGAGCTGTTCGCCGAGGTGAACCGGATCTCGCACGGCCTGCGCACCCGGGCGGGCCTCCGGCCCGGTGACACGGTCGCGGCGGTCATGACGAACAGCGCCGGCATGGTGGCGCTGTATCTCGCGGCGATGCAGTCGGGGCTCTACCTCGTGACGCTCAACTACCACCTCACCGCGCCCGAGGTCGGCTACATCCTCGCCGACAGCGGCGCGAAGGTGGTCGTCGGCTCCGCCCGCGTCGAGGACGTGGTGGTCGCCGCCGCCGGGGCCGCCCCCGACATCGAGGTGTTCGTCGACGGCACGCCCCGCACGGACCGGGCCCGCCCGCTGTCGGCGCTCACCGCGGGCATGCCCGACACGAGCCCGCACGACACGCCGGCCGGCTCCCTGATGATGTACACCTCGGGCACCACCGGCCGCCCGAAGGGCGTCAAGCGGCCGCTCAGCGGCGTCGACGCCGACACCGGCGCGCTGACGTACGTCTGGCTGTTCCGGGAGTTCGGCATGGAGCGCCCGGCGTTCGCGTCCTGGCTGGTCTCCGCGCCGATGTACCACTCGGCCAACATCACCCCGGCCATGGGCGCGCTGCACGCCGGCGGCACCCTGGTCCTGATGGACGGCTGGACGCCGGAGGGCTTCCTGCGGCGGGTCCACGAGCAGCGGGTCACCGGCACCAGCATGGTGCCGACCCACTTCTACCGGCTGCTGCAACTGCCCGCCGAGGTGCGCGACGCCTACGACGTCTCCACGCTGCGCTACGTGCTGCACGGCGCGGCGCCCTGCCCCCGCGAGGTCAAGCAGCGCATCCTCGACTGGTTCGGCCCCGTCGTCTACGAGTACTACGGCTCGACCGAGGTCGGCACGACCGTCGCGCGGCCCCACGAGTGGCTCGCCCACCCCGGCACGGTCGGCCGCCCGGCCTCGATCTCCACCCTGAAGATCCTCGACGAGCTGGGCAACGAGGTGCCGGTCGGGCAGACCGGCATCGTCTACATGCGCCAGGGCGACGACCGGGTCGAGTACCACAACGACCCCGGCAAGACCGACGGCGCGCGCCGCGACGGCCTGATGACCGTCTGGGACGTCGGCCACGTCGACGCCGACGGCTTCCTCTACATCACCGGCCGCGCGGCCGAGCTGATCCTGGTCGGCGGCGTCAACGTCTACCCGGCCGAGATCGAGGCGGCGCTGCTGGAACACGACTGGGTCGTCGACGCCGGGGTGATCGGGGCGCCCGACGAGGAGTTCGGCGAGGTGCCGCAGGCGCACGTCGTGCTGGCCGACGCCGCGCCCGACGCCGACGCGGCCGTGGCGGCGCTGCGCGACCACCTCGCGCAGCGGCTGGCCAAGCCGAAGCGCCCGGTGTCGTACGTGGTGCGCGACGCGCTGCCGCGCGACCCGAACGGCAAGCTCTACAAGGCCCGGCTCACGCGCTCCGAGGAGCTCTCCGCGTGACCGGCATCGACGACGACCCGGTGGGGGATGGGCATGGACTTCGCTGACAGCGACGCCGACCTGGCGTTCCGGCGCGAGGTCGGCGACTGGCTCGACAAGGCGCTGGCCGACGTGCCCGACCAGGAGGAGCTGGCGCAGGACGAGCGCGAGCACTGGTCGCGGGTGTGGCAGGACCGGCTGTGTGCCGGCGGCTGGGCCGGCCTGTCGTGGCCGACCGCGCACGGCGGCCGGGGCATGGACTCGCTGGCGCAGGCCATCTTCAACGAGGAGGCCGCCGTGCGCGGCGCGCCGTACCCGCTCAACGGGGTCGGCATGATGCTGGCCGGGCCCACGATCATCGCCCACGGCACCGACGAGCAGCAGGCCCGGCACCTGCCCGGGATCCTGCGCGGCGAGACGTACTGGTGCCAGGGCTTCAGCGAGCCCGGCTCCGGTTCCGACCTGGCGAGCCTGCGCACGGCCGCGACCCGGGTCGACGGCGGGTGGCGCGTCAACGGCGCGAAGATCTGGACGTCCAACGCGCACAACGCGTCGAAGTGCCTGCTGCTGGCGCGCACCGACCCCGACGCGCCGAAGCACCGGGGCATCACCTACTTCCTCGCCCCGATGGACGCCTTCACCGTCCGGTCGCTGGAAATGATCAACGGGGACACCGAGTTCAACGAGATGTTCCTCGACGACGTCTTCGTGCCCGACTCGGACGTGCTCGGCGGCGTCGGCAACGGCTGGACCGTCGCGCTCACCACCCTGGCCTTCGAGCGCGGCAGCATGGCGCTCAACCTGTGGGTGTGGGCCCGGCAGGCGGTGGACCGGGTGGTCGACCTCGCGGTCGCGCGCGGCGTGGCCGACGACGGCGCGTTCCTCGACACGGTGGGCGCGCTGCACTGCGACGCCGAGGCGGTCCGGATCGGGTCGATGCGCATGCTCGGCGAGAGCCGGGCCGGCGGCGTGCCGGGCCCGGAGACGTCGGCGCTCAAGAGCCTGTGGGCGCAGGTGGTGCAGAACGCCAACCGCCTCGCCGTGCAGCTCGACGAGGCCGGTGGCGTGCTGCTCGACGGCGACGGGGCCGCCGCCCGGATGCGCCGCTACCTGCGTGCCCGCGCCCACACCATCGAGGGCGGCACGGAGGAAGTCCAGAAGTCGATCCTCGCGGAGCGGGTGCTGCACCTGCCCCGCTCACGCTGAGCGGAGTGGCCACATGCGAGCAACCTTCACCCCGGAGCAGCGGGAGATCGGCGACACCGTCGCCGCCCTCGCGGCGGGGGAGAAAGCCCGGGCGCGCGACGCCCTGACGGGCCCGTGGCGCGCCCCGGCCTGCGACGGCCTGCTGCTGGGCGACTTCGGCCTCCTCGGCGTGCCCGAGGCCGCCGGCGGCGTCGGGTCGCACCTGATCGACCTGCTGGTCGCCGTCGAGGCGCTCGGCGAGCGGCTCGTGCCGAGCCGGTTCCCGGCGCACGCGGCCGCCGTCCAGCTGCTCTGCGGCGGTGACCGGCCCGATCCGCTGCCCGACGAGGTGCTCTCCGGCGGCCGGGTGCTCACCTGCGCGGTCGACGTGCCGGGCGGCTCCGGCTGGGCGGACGGGGTCTCGCCCGATCCGCTGGTGCGGACCCTGGTGCCGTACGCGGCGCAGGCCGACGGCGTCGCCGTCCTGGGCCCCGACGGGGTCTGGACCGCCGAGGCGGCCGGGGTCGCCGCGCGGGACTCCGTCGACCCGTCGGTGCCGCTGTCGGACGTCACCGTGGCCGCGCCGGGCCGCGTGTCGCCCGCCGGCGCGGGCGTGCGGCGTGCCGCGCTGGTGGTGGCCGCCGAGCTGTGCGGGGTGGCGCAGGGCGCGATCGACCTGGCCGCCGAGCAGGCCCGCACCCGCCGGCAGTTCGGCCGGGTGATCGGCTCGTTCCAGGGGGTCGCGTTCCAGCTCGCGGAGGCCGCCACGGCGCGCAAGGCCGCGTGGGACCTGACCCTGTACGCCGCGTGGGCGGTCGACACCGGCCGCCCCGACGCCGGGATCCAGGTGCACGCGGCGAAGGCCGCGGCCGGGCGGGCGGCGGTCTTCGCCGCCGAGCGGTGCATCCAGGTGCACGGCGGGATGGGCATCACGATGGAGGCGGACCCGCACCTGTTCCTGCGCCGGGCGCTGGTGCTCGACGCCCGGCTCGGGCGCGGCTCGTGGCACCGGCGTCGCGCCGGCGAGCTGCGGGTCGGCGCGCGGGTCGGCGAGTCGCCCGTTCCCGGGCGCACCGCAGCGGCCTGACCTGCGCAACCCTTGCAGGCCATCTAGCACGGCAGTAACATACCGGCTGGTCGGAATAAACGAGGAGAGGCCGTGAAGTTCGGAATCATGAACCTGTTTCCGGTGAGCGATGGCACATCGGACCACCAGGTGCTGCGGGAGACCCTCGACGAGATCCAGCTGGCCGACGAGCTGGGCTTCGACTCGATCTGGCTGGCCGAGCACCACTTCTCCAAGTACGGCATCCTCGGCAGCCCGGTGAACTTCGGCATGGCCGTCGCCGAGCGCACCCGGCGGATCACCATCGGCACCGCCGTCCTCGTGCTGCCGCTGCACCACCCGCTGCGCCTGGCCGAGGACATCGCCGCCCTCGACGTGCTCAGCGGCGGCCGGGTCCGCATCGGCGTCGGCCGGGGCTACCAGCCCGCCGAGTTCGCCGGCTTCGGCATTCCTCTGGAGGAGTCGAAGCAGCGCTACCAGGAGACCCTGGAGATCCTGCGGCTGGCGCTGTCGCAGGAGAACTTCTCCTACCACGGCCAGATCTTCCACTACGACAACGTCACGACCTACCCGCGCCCGCACACCCCCGGCGGCCCGCCGATCCTGCAGGGCACCGTCTCCCCCGACAGCTTCCGCGAGCGCGGCGCGGTCGGCGAGTCGATCATCACCTCGCCGAACTTCACGCCGTTGGGCATCATGCAGAAGAACTTCAGCCTCTACCGGCAGAGCATGCGGGAGAACGGGTTCGACATCGCCGACTACGAACTGCCGTTCATGCAGCAGGTCTGGTGCGGCGACGGCGAGGAGGGCCTGCGGGAGGCCGCCCTGGCCGCGATGAACTACTACAAGTCGGTCGGCAAGGTCATCCCCGGCTCGGAGGAGGCCATCGAACAGGAACGCTCCTACTACGCGGCCGTCGCGAAGAACATCGAGCTGCTGACCCTGGAGCAGACGCTGACCCACGGCGGCAACTTCGGCTCGGCGCAGCGGGTCATCGAGACCATCGAGATGCTGCGCGAACAGCTCGGCATCAACCACTACATCGGCTGGCTGCGGATCCCGTCGCTGGACCGCCGGGCCGCGCTGCGGTCGATGGAGGAGTTCGCCGAGAAGGTCATCCCGCACTTCCGCGCCCAGGAGCAGGCCGACGCCGCCCCGGTCGCCCCGCCCGTCACCGAGGCGGTCGTCGGGTGAGGATCAGCTGCTTCCTCAGCGCCCAGTTCGACCCGTCGGCCTCCGCCGTCGACGGCATCGACGGCGTGCTGGCCCAGGCCGCCGCCGCGGAGGCGGCCGGCTTCCACGCCGTCTACCTCGGCCACCACTACCTGGCCCGGTCGGCGTTCGTCCAGCCGATCCCGCTCGCCGGGTACCTCGCCCGCGCCACCTCGCGGGTCCGCATCGGCTTCGGGGTGCTGCTCGCGCCGCTGCTGAACCCGGTCGCGCTCGCCGAGGACCTCGCGTCCCTCGACGTGCTCTCGGGCGGCCGGCTGACCGTCGGCATCGGCGCCGGCTACCGCAAGCGGGAGACCACCGCCTTCGGCGTCGCCTGGGACGACCGGCTGCGCCGCCTGCGCGAGTACGTGCCGACGCTGCGGTCGCTGTGGAACGGCGAGACGGTCGATCTCGCCGGCAGCTGGGGCGAGGTCCCCGGCGCGTCCCTGGCGCTGCGCCCCGTGCAGCCCGGCGGCCCGCCGCTGTGGATCGGCGCGTTCGCCGAGCCCGCGATCCGCCGGGCGGCCCGGCTGGACGCGCCGTGGCTCATCGGCCCCAAGGGCAACGACGCAGAGCTGGCCCGCCTGCTCGGCATCTACCGCGCCGACCTCGCCGAGCGTGGCTTCGCCCTCGACCGGGAGTACCCCATGACCCGCGAGGCGTACCTCGGCGACAGCTACGCCGGCGCCGTCGCCGCCGTCCGCCCCCACCTTGAGCGCCAGTACGCGGGCTACAAGTCGTGGGACGACGCCCAGTCCCTCGACCTCGACCGCTACCTCGCCGAGGACTGCCTCGTCGGGTCGGCCGACGAGATCGTCGACAAGCTGCGCCGCTGGGAGACCGACCTCGGCATCACGGAGGTCTCCCTGCGCCACCAGTTCGTCGGCGCCGGCCAGGACGAGGCGATGGAGCAGCTCGCGCGCTTCGGCGCGGAGGTCATCGCGCGCGTCGACACCGCACCGACCACACGGGAGGCGTCCCGATGAGCGCCGGCAACCTCGCCCGCATCCTCGACCGGCGCTGTGCCGACCGCCCCGACGTGCCGGGCCTGTACGGCGAGGACGGGCGGTCGTGGACGTTCGACCAGATCGACCTGCTCGCCGGCGGGGTCGCCGCCGCGCTGCGCGCCGAGGGCGTCGGCCCCGGCGACCGCGTCGCCTGCTACCTGACCAATGGCCCGGAGATCGTCTTCTTCCTCTTCGGCGCGTGGAAGGTCGGCGCGGTCCCGGTCACCGTGAGCAGCCTCTACAACGCCGCCGAGCTGGCCGAGTCGGTCGCGAAGACCGACCCGCGCCTGCTGCTCGTCGACGACCGCCGCCCCGACGTGGTCGCCGAGTTCCTCGCCGCCGCCGGGGACGCGCCGCCGGTGCGTAGCGTCGCGGAGCCGCTCGCCGGCGCGGCGGCCCTGCCGTGGCGGCACGAGGCGCGGGTGCCGGCCGTCGACGTCGCGCCCGAGGCCGAGGCGTGCATCTTGTTCACCGGCGGCACCACCACCGGGCGGCCGAAGGCGGTCAGCGTCACCCACGGCGGGACCCGCGAGTCGCTCGGGCGGCTGGCCCGGGTCAGCACCGGCACCGACGCCGAGGGCACCGCCGCGCCCGACGCCGCCCCCAACCTCATCGCCCTGCCGCTGTTCCACAGCGGCGGCCAGCACTCGCTGCTGTTCGCGTACTTCGTCGGGCGGGCCGCCGTGGTCTGGGAACGCTTCGGCGTCGACCGGCTCGCCGACCTGATGGACCGGTTCGCGTTCGACAACCTCTTCCTGCTGCCCACGATGGTCTTCGACATCGTGCACGCCGAGCGGGACCTGCCGTTTCACGGGGTCAAGTCCGTCCTCGTGGCCGGGCAGGCGATCTCGTGGCCGGTGCGGCGCGCCTTCGAGGAGCGCTACCGGGTGCCGATCCTGGTCAACTACGGCTCGACCGAGGCCGGGCACATCGCCGGCTGGACCGGCCGGGACATGAAGGCCGGGCGGTGGAAGCCCGGTTCGGCCGGCCGGGTCTACCCGGGCGTGGAGCTGGAGATCCGCGACGACGCGGGCGGGGCCCTGCCCACCGGCTCGTCGGGCGAGGTGGTCGTCCGGTCCGCGCTGACCCGGGGGTACGTCGACGACGCCGAGGCGTCCCGGGACCTGGTCCGCGACGGCTGGGTGCACACCGGCGACATCGGCTACGTCGACGCCGACGGCGTCCTGTTCCTCGTCGGCCGCAAGCGCGACATGATCAAGTGCGGCGGTTTCCAGGTGTGGCCCGAGGAGATCGAGGACGTGCTGCGGGAGCACCCGCTCGTGCGCGACGTGCGGGTGCTCGGCCGCCCCGACGACCGGCTGGGCGAGATCCCCGTGGCGCTCGTCGTGCGGGAGGCCGACGACGCGGTCACCGACGCCGACCTCGCCGACGCCGTCGTCGCGTACGCCCGGGACCGCCTCGCCCACTTCAAGACCCCCCGGCGGGTCGAGTTCGTGCCCGCCCTGGAACGCAGCACCACCGGCAAGACCAGCCGCGCGGCGGCACCCGTGTCGCAGGGAGGGGGAAGCTGATGAGGTTCGGCATCATGGCGTCGCACCAGTACCCGCACGGCGACGACCTGCGGGCCCACCTCGACGACCTGTTCGGCACCGTCGAGCTGGCCGCCGAGCTGGGCTACGACTCGGTGTGGACGATCAACCACTTCCAGTCCAACCTGGCCACGCCCCAGCCGATCTCGATGCTGGCCAGCCTGATCCCGCGCTCCGGCGACATGCTGCTCGGCACCGGCATCCTGCTGCTGCCGATGTTCCACCCGGTGCACGTCGCCGAGGAGTTCGCCACCCTCGACCACCTCTCCGGCGGGCGGGTGGTCCTCGGCGTCGGCGCCGGCTACCGCGACAACGAGTTCGCCGCGTTCGGCATCGACCCGGAGACCCGGTTCCGCCGCTTCGACGAGAGCCTGCGGCTCATCCGGGCCTTGTGGACCGGGCAGCCGGTCACCCACGAGGGCGAGTTCTTTCCGCAGACCGACGCCACGATCGGGGTGCGCCCGCTGACCCCGGGCGGGCCGCCGATCTGGATCGGCGCGGGCGGCAAGAAGGCCGTCCGCCGGGCGGCCCGCCTCGGCGACGCCTGGTACGCCCCGGGCAACTCCCCGAGCCGCCGCTTCCTGCCCGAGCACCTGGCCGTCTACAACGAGGCCCTGGCCGAGTACGGCCGCGACCCGGCGACCGTGCAGCGGCCCGTCGGCGTCGAGCTGTACTGCGCGCCGACCACCGAGCGGGCCGTCGAGGAGGCGCTGCCGCACGCCCGCGTCGAGTACTCGACGTACGCCGAGTACCCGGCGCTGCGCTGGCAGCGGGACCGGTTCGACGAGCTGGTGCGCAACACGCTGCTGCTGGGCTCCCCGGAGTTCCTCGTCGAACGGATCTCCGCCCTGCGCGACCTGGGCTTCGACCACCTGATCTTCCGTCCCGGGTGGCTGGGCATGCCCACCGAGAAGCTGCGCGCCTCGCTGCGGCTGTTCGCCACCGAAGTGATCCCCGCCTTCCGCACCCCCGCCACCTAAGGAACCGCCGTGAAGAAGACCGAAGCCGAGCTTCTGGAACACCAGTGGGACGTCGAGAACATGGAGGTCGACCCCGAGGTCCTCGCGAAGTACGTCCGCTACGACGTCGACGAGGAACGGTCCGTCGCGACCATCACCTTCGACCGCCCCGAGCGGCTCAACGCCATCCCCGTGGCCGCGTTCGAGCGGGTCGGCGACCTGGTCCGGGAAGCCGAGACCGACGACCGGGTCAAGGTCATCGTGTTCAAGGGCGAGGGCGAGCACTTCGGCACCGGCGCGGACGCCGCCGAGCTGGGCCACTACATCGGCTACCGGACCGGCACCGACAAGGCGTCGCGGCGGCGGCCGGCGCAGCGGCAGCGGATCCTGCCCGACCGCAACGTGCTCAGCTCCGGCTTCACCCGCCCGATCATCGAGTCGCTGAAGGCGACCATCTGCCAGGTGCAGGGCTACTGCTACGGCGGCCACTTCCAGATCGCGCTGTCGGCCGACATCGTCATCGCCTCCCCGGACGCCCGGTTCACCCACCCCGCGTTCCGCTACCTCGGCCCCGCCCCGCAGGACATGTACCACTGGATCGAGAAGGTCGGCCTGACGACGATGAAGGACGTCATGCTGACCATGCGGGCCATCGGCGCCGAGGAGGGCGAGCGCAAGGGCCTGGTCACCAAGGTCGTCGAGCGCGACGAGCTACAGCGGTGGGTCGACGACTACGCCGACGCGATCGCGGTCATGCCGCTGGACTCGCTGATGATGGGCAAGTCGATGATGCAGGTCGTCATGGAGGCCCGGGGCAAGGGCCTGGGCGCGATGACCGGCTGGGTCGGGCACGGCTGGGCCACCAACGTCAGCTTCGACGAGGGCGACTGGAACTTCCTCAAGGAGCGGCGCGAGAAGGGCATCGCCCAGGCGCTGGCCGACCGGGACCGGCTGGTCGCGCCCTACTTCCGGCTCAGCGACGCCCGGTCCCGGGAAGAGTAGGCGCGCGGCGTGAGGTTCGGCATCCTCCTCGACCACCAGTACGCCCCCGGCGACGACCTGGGCCGACGCCTCGGCGAGACCGTCGAGTACGTCCAGCACGTCCGCGACCTGGGCTACGACTCGGTGTTCGGCATCCACCACTACCTGTCGTCGCTGCGCACGCCGCAGCCGCTGCCGCTGCTGAGCCGGCTCGTCGACCACTCCGGGACCATGCAGCTCGGCACCGGCATCCTCATCCTGCCGCTGGGCCACCCGGTGCACTGGGCCGAGGAGATCGCCACCATCGACCAGCTGTCCGGCGGCCGGTTCGTGCTGGGCATCGGCTCCGGCTACCGCGACGTCGAGTTCGCGTCGTTCGGCATCGACCGGCGCACCCGCGTGTCGCGGATGAACGAGGCCCTCGCGGTGATGCAGCGGCTGTGGACGGGGGAGACGGTCCACCACGAGGGCAAGCACTTCGCCCTCGACGGCGTACGGTGCAGCGTCCTGCCCGTGCAGCGCCCGCACCCGCCGGTGTGGGTCGGGGCCAACGGCCCGACGGGCATCGCCCGGATCGCCCGGCAGGGCCTGCCGTGGCTGGCCCCGTCGAACGTGCGGCGCAACTGGGCCGTCGGCAACCTGGCCGACTACCGGGAGCAGCGCCGGGCGGCCGGCTTCGGCGAGGAGGGCGCGGTGTTCCCGATCCACCGCGACCTGTGCGTCGCGGACTCGGCGGAGGCCGCCTTCGCGGTGGCCGGCGACGCGGTGCGCCGCTCCTACGGCGAGTACGTCCAGTACGGCATGGACTTCTTCGAGTCGCAGTGGGACGCGATCAAGGAGAAGGCGCTGTTCTTCGGCTCGCCCGACGACATCGCCGCGAAGATCCGCGACTTCGCCGACGCCGGCTACAACCACTTCGTCTTCCGCGCCCAGTGGCTCGGCCTGCCCATCGAGCGCTCCATCGAGATCGTCGAGCGGTTCGCCCGCGAGGTCATGCCGAGGTTCCGCCCGTGAGGATCGGTCACGTGATCGTCCCCGCCGGGGACCTGGACGCCCAGCTCGCCTTCTACACCGGCCTCGGCCTGACGGTGCGGTTCCGCGACGGCGACCGGTACGCCGCCGTCACCGATGGCACCGTCACCGTCGGCCTGGCCGACGCCACCCAGCAGCCCGTCGCCGGGCGGACCCTGCTCAGCGTGCAGGTCGACGACCTGGACGCCTGCCTGGCCGGGCTGGTGGCGGCCGGCGCCACGGCCGGTGCCCCCCAGGCCGGCCCGCACGAGCGGCGGGCGGTGGTCGTCGACCCCTGCGGCAACCCGCTCGTCGTCTACGAAAGGAACCCGGCATGACCGTCAGCGACGCGCTTCGCGGCCGTACCGTCGCCGTGCTCGGCGGCACCGGCCCGCAGGGGCGCGGCCTCGCCCGCCGCTTCGCCGCGGCCGGGCTCGACGTGGTGCTCGGCTCGCGGGACGCCGACCGGGCGGCGCAGGCCGCGGCGGCGCTGCCCGGCCGGGTCCGGGGCGCGGCGAACGCCGACGCGGCGGCGGCCGGCGACATCGTCGTGGTCGCCGTCCCCTGGGACGGCCACGCCGAGCTGCTCGCCGAGCTGGCCCCGGCGCTGGCGGGGAAGGTCGTCGTCGACTGCGTCAACCCGCTGGGCTTCGACAGGCAGGGCGCCTACGCCCTCCCCGTCGCGGAGGGCTCGGCGGCCCAGCAGGCGGCGGCCATCCTCACCGCGTCGACCGTCGTCGGCGCGTTCCACCACGTCTCCGCCGTGCTCCTGGAGGACCCCGACCTCGACACGGTCGACACCGACGTGCTGGTGCTCGGCGACGACCGCGCGGCCACCGACCTCGTCCAGGACCTCGCGGCCGTCATCCCCGGCGTGCGCGGCGTCTACGGCGGGCGGCTGCGCAACGCGCACCAGGTGGAGGCGCTCACCGCCAACCTCATCTCGGTCAACCGCCGCTACAAGGCGCACGCCGGCCTGCGCGTCACCGACGTGTGACCGGGCCCGGCGCGGGTGGGACTACTCGCGGTCGTAGCCGCTGAGCAGTTCGACGCCGCGGAGCAGGGCGCAGTGGTCGAGAGCCGCCTCGCCACGGGCCACGGCCGACGCCACGAGCTGCGCGGCGACGGCCCCGAGGGGAATGGCGGCTCCGATGCTGCGCGCGGTGTCGGTGACGATGCCCATGTCCTTGTGGTGCAGGCCCATGGTGAAGCTGGGGGTGTAGTCGCGCCGCAGGAGGTTGGGCTTCTTGCGGGCGAGGACGTTGGAGCCGGCGAGACCCGCGCCCAGCACGTCGAGAGCGGCTTCGAGGTCCACACCCGACCTCTCGAGGAAGACCACCGCCTCCGCGCACGCCTGCATGTTGATCGCGAGGACCAGCTGGTTGGCGGCCTTCACCGTCTGACCGAGACCATGGGTGCCGCAGTACGTGACGGTCCTGCCGAGCGCCTCGAAGACGGGCCTCGCCTCCTCGAAGTCGTCGCTCTCCCCGCCGACCATGATCGACAGGGTGCCCTCGATCGCTCCGGTCTCACCGCCCGCGACCGGAGCGTCCAGGACCCGGATGCGCCGTTCGGCGGCGACGCCGGCCAGCTTCATCGAGCTTCGCGGGGCGATGGTCGACATGTCGATCAGCAGCGTGCCCGGCCGGGCGTTGGCCAACACCCCGCCAGGGCCGTAGGCGATCTCCTCGACCTGTGGGGCGTCCGGGAGCATGGTGATCACCACATGTGCGTCGCGGACCGCCTCGCGCACCGACGCCGCGGTTCGGCCGCCCGCCGCGAGCAGCGGCCCGGTCCTGCCGGGGCTGCGGTTCCAGCCGTACACGGTGTGTCCGGCCCTGCACAGGTTGACAGCCATCGGGCTGCCCATGGTGCCGAGGCCGAGAAAGCCGATGGTCCGCACAGCGGAACTCCTTTGTGGGGTGGGGAAGGGAGGGAGCAGATGCTCCAGGTCTGCCGGTGGCTGGCGGGCGGCGTCGGGCTGCGCGGCGTCGTCGACCTGTTCGTGCGGCGGGTGCGGGACAGCGCAGGATGAGCCCCCGGTGGGCATGACCGGGCCCCGGCGAGCAACCTCGCCGGGGCCCGGCGTTCCTGTCGCGCACCGCTGTCGCCGCGGGAGGCCGCCCTCCTGGGCCGGCACCCGGGCGGCCGCGCAGGAGGCGGAGCGCTGCGGAGCGTCGGCGTCGGCAGCCGGAAGGTCCGGAACGCGACGTGGTGCGAGCCGGAGCTGGGCGCGTTCTTCGCCCAGGCGCGCCGCCCGGCTCAGAAGTTGAGGTCCAGCGCCCTGACCTTGTCCCGCTCGCGGTGCGGGTGGCTGTCGGGGAAGACGAAGCAGCGGGTGTTCTTCAGCCTGTCGTCCTCGACCTTGGCCGTGGAGAAGATCACCACCGGGACCCGCTCCCCGTTGTTGAGGAAGTCCGCCCGGAAGTCGATGATCGGTGCGTCCTCGCCCCAGCGGCCCAGGAAGTCCTCGACGACGTCCTGGTCGGCGTAGATGCGGCGGATGTGGTGCCCGACATAGGTCTCCGGCTGCGCGCTCGCCCCGACGATCGAGATGTCCTTCCAGTTCGCGTGGGCGACCGTGCCGTCCTCCTCGATCAGGTGGATGGCGACCGGGCAGTGGTCGTAGTACGCCCGGATGAACCGGACGGCCTCCGCGCCGACCGGCGCGTAGGAGTCGCTGGACCGGTCTACCTGGTTGATCCACACCTGTGCGGTGGAGGGGCCTTCACCCGGCGTGGGGGAGGGCGTCGGATGGGTGGTGACCGGCCGCAGAGCCCAGAAGCCGTAGGTCCTGCCGTCGACCTCGCCGAAGCCGATGTTGGCGTATCCGGAGGCGAAGTCGGGGTTCGCGAAGCGGGCTTCCCGGTTCTCTACCGGCGTGCCGGCCGCCAGCAGGGCGTCGTAGTCGTCGACTCCCAGCGCGGCAGCGAGCGGGGTGCCGGCCGCGGCCGTGTCCCCCAGCAGCTCCGTGGCGGCCTTGTTGGCCAGCACCACGGCGCCGTGGGCGTCGGTGACCAGCATGCCGGGAGAGGCCCAGTTGAACAGGTCGAGTAGTTGCTCCGAGGAGGGGTAGGTCGACATGGCTGCCTGTCCGCCTTTCCTGTGGTTTACAGAACCTTGCGGCTGTAGTTGAAGACCTGTCCGGTGGGTCCGTTCGACGGGAACTCGGCGATGGTCACGATCCACTCCGCCACGGTGCGCGGAGCCTTGAGCCAGTCCGTGCCGAATCCCGCGTTGATGGCGCGGATGATCTGGTCGTTGACCTCGCCGTCCAGCCCGGCCATCGTCATGGCGGTCGCCACGGGTCCGGGACGTACCTCGTTCGCCACCACTGCGTCGTCGGCGAACTCGACCGAGCACGCACGCATCAGGGTGGTCATCGCGGCCTTGCTGGCCGCGTACGCCCAGCGCTCGGGCTGGTAGCCGTTGGCCAGGCTGGCTCCGACGAACGTCAGTGAGCCGCCGCCGCCCTGCCTGAGCAGCGGCGCCGTCTCCTGCACGAGGTGCAGCGCCGTGCGGACGTTGGTCTCGTAGGCGTCGCTCGCCACCTGCCACTCGACCTTGACGAGGTCGGCCGGGTCCGGTGAGGCGCCGGCGTTGAGCACCACGGCCCGGACCCCGTCCGCGGTGACGTCGGCCACGGAGGCGAGTGCGGCCCGCAGGGCCTCCCGGTCACGCAGGTCGACGACGCTGTCGACGTAGCCGCCTTCGTTCGCGAGGACGGGGTTGCCGCGCCGGGACAGACCGACGACGGTGTACGCCCGGCGCAGGAACTCCGCCGCCACGGCCGCGCCGATCCCGGACGACGTTCCCGAGACCACCGCCACCGGGGAACCTTCCGCTGCCATCAGGCAGCCTGGAAGACGGCCGCGTCGATGGCCTTGAGCGTGCGCATCGACTCGACGGTGATCACGCCCGGATCCAGCTTCCGGCCGTGCAGGCGCTCGATCTCGATCACCATCTGGACGAACTGGAGGCTGGTCACCGCCCCCGACTGGATCAGGTCGGTGTCGTCCTGGATGTCGAACGGCTCCTCGTGCAGGCTGTCGAGCCACTTGCGCAGCGACACGATCTTGCTTTCCACTGTGCCCTCTTTCCTATCTCGCCCTGAATTCAACGGAGAAGTTCGTGGGGCGGGAGAACGACTGGCTCTCCATGCCGAGGCGGTCGCGGGTGATGACCACGTCCGAGCAGCGCTCGATGATCTCCTCGATGAGCAGCGAGAACTCCGTCTTCGCGAGCATGGCTCCCGGACAGGCGTGCGCCCCTACCGCGAAGGGAACCGAGCCCTTCGTGCTCCTGCCGAGCTGGAACCGGTCGGGGTGGTCGAAGACCCGCGGGTCACGGTTGGCTCCCGCGATCGAGGTCAGCACCGCCGAGTGCCGCGGCACCTCCACGCCCCGGAGGGTCAGGTCCGCACTGGCGAACCGGACGACCGTCTGCACGGGTGGGTAGAGCCTCAGCACCTCCTCGACGTAGTCGTCCCGGACCCGGTCGTCGCGCAGCTCGTCCAGATCGAAGACACCACGTCCCATGCAGTACACGAGCGAGGTGATGAACGCGCTGCTCGTCTCGGTGCCCGCCAGGAAGAACAGCAGCGCCGTCGACCGCACCTCGCTGTCGGTCAGCAGGATGCCCTTGCGGTCCCGGGTCCGCTCGATCGTCTCAAGCAGGGACTGCCCGCCGACGGCCCCTGCCGCCCGCTGCTCCTCGATCAGCCGCAGCAGCTCGGCGACGTTGGCGTGGGTCTCCTCGGTTTCCTCGGTGGGATAGTCGAGAAGCCGCGCCAGCGGGCGGGTCAGCTCGTGGAACCGGTCGGCCAGGGAGACGTCGATGCCGAGGATCGTGCACACGATGCCGTACGGGACCCGGTGCGCGAACGCGTTGTAGAAGTCGTCGGTCTCGACGCCGGTGAGGCTGCCGACCAGCTCCCGGACGAGTCCGGGCATCAGCGACCTCTTGTACTCCGCGATGCGTCCGGCCGACAGGATCGGTGCGAGGAGGGCACGGAACGCCCGGTGGCTGGGCCCGTCGGCGTCGAGCACGTTGGGGCCGAAGGCACGCGCGCTGGCCTTGAGCGGGTGTTCGGCCACGATCTCGGGGTGGGCGAGTGCCTCCTGCACGGCCGCGTTGCCCGTCACCGCGAACAGCCCCTCGTCGAGCCGGTGGACGTCGGCCCCGGCCGGCAGGCTCCGGAACCAGTACGGCCGTGCCAGAAGGCGCGTCGGAGAGGCCCCGGTCGCTACTGCGGGCATGTGACGTACCCCCCGATACCCAGGCCGGTGATTCCGGCCAGCAGCCGCATCGCCGCCAGCCATTCGGCGCTGGTCAGTCCCATGGAGCCGGGTTCCGTGTAGAACGCGGTGAGCGATCCGTTCCTGCCGTCGGGCCCGTGGATCCGGCAGCGGAAAATCGTCTTCCCGTGAAGGCCAGCGGAAGGAACGGGCGGCACGGCCCCGGCTCCGGCGGTTTCGCCCGAGTCGTCGGCGCCGAGGGTCAGGCCCCCGAAGACGATGGCAATTTCCGGAGTGAGGTTCCGCCGAATGAGCTCGAAGGTGAGCCGCAACCGTTCTTCGCGGCCGTGCTGATTCGCATAGCGGTCGAGGAGGGCATTCGCCGCCTCCTGGACCCGTTCGATCCGACGTTTGCTCTGAATGGATTCGAGTGCGACGGAGAACTTCTCCTCCGTGGGGTTCTTCGTGCTCAAGTCTCGATTCCTTTCCTGTGCACGGGATTCGGCACTCGTGGTTCGGGAATCCGTCCCGGCGCTCAGGGGCTGTAGCCGAAGCGCGCCGAGAGCTGCAACTTGTCTATCTTGGTGTTCTCGAGAAGCGGCAGCGCGGAGACGAAGTGCACCCTGGTGGGCACCATGTAGATCGGCAGCAATTCCCTGAGGCGGCCCTGCAGTTCCAGTTCGGTGACACCCTCTTCGGGCCTCTCGGCGAACAGGACGATGCGCGGCGTTCCGTTACGGTCGGGGAGGGAAAGGGCGACCGACCGCACCTTTCCCAGCGTGCGGACTGCCGACTCGATCTCCGCCGGTTCGATTCGATGCCCGGCGATCTTGATCTGGGAGTCCGTGCGGCCGATGAAGTGCAGGACGCCCGACTCGTCCACCCAGCCCCGGTCGCCGGTCAGATAGACCCTGGTCCTGGTCCCCTCGACCGTGACGTGCCGGAAGGCGGAAGCGGTCTGCTCGGGGGCGTCCAGGTAGCCGAGGGCGAGGCCTGTCCCGGCGATGGCGACCTCGCCCGGCTCGCCCGGCCGCACCGGGGCGCCGTCGCGGACGACGTGCAGCCTCGTGCCCGGCACGGTACGGCCGGCCGGGATGCCCGACGCCCGGTCCGTGTCGTCCCTGGTGATGCGGTGGACGGTGGCGAACACGCAGGACTCGACGGGGCCGTAGCCGTTGTACAGCTCGATGCCCGGGTAGGTGTCGAGAAGCTTCCGGCAGGTCGCCGGGGGTGGCTTGTCTCCGCCCAGCAGCACGGCGCGCAGACCGTCCAGGCAGTCGATGCCGCCGCCCGCGATCACGTCGAAGAGCGACGGGGTGAGGAAGAGGTGGGTGGCGCCCAGGTCCCGGACGTAGGTGCGGATCGCGGGCGGCAGGAGGAGATCGTCCTCGTGCACGACGGCGGTTCCGCCGCTGAGCAGCATTCCCCACAGTTCCAGGGTGAACGCGTCCCAGGCGACCGCCGCTGCGTGGATCATGACGGGGTGCGCCCCGAGGTCCATGAAGGCGCTCGGGGTGAACAGCCTCGTGGTGGCAAGGTGCGGAGACAGCACCGCCTTGGGAGCGCCGGTGCTCCCTGACGTCCAGAAGAGGGTCGAGCAGGCATCCGGCGGCACCCTGGGCAGGTCGACCGGCAGCCCGGGCGGGGCGGTCCGCCCCAGGGCCGCGAAGGTGAGGTGGTCGATCCGCGCCACGTCGAGGCGAGCGGAGCCCGCGGCGTCTGCCAGCACGACGGGTGGTCGCATGTCGTGCAGCAGCCGGGTGACGCGGGGAAGCGGCCACCTCACGTCCAGGATTCCGTACGCGCCGCCGGCCATGAGTATGCCGAGCAGCACGGCGGCCAGGTCGGGTGACCTGCGGGCCACGACGGGGACGAACCTGCCGGGTCGTACGCCGTGGCCGATCAGGTGGTGGGCGATCCGCCGGGCCTCGGCCGCGAGTTCCGCGTAGGTGACCGCTCGTTCGGTGGTGACGACGGCGCTGCGGTCGGGGAATTCCTGGGCGACCTGCCCGAATCTCTCGTGGATCGTTATTCCTGAAGGTGCCCTGTCGTACCTCTTGCTGCGCACGATCGATCCCCAGTCGGCGTGATGGCGGACAATCAGTGAGTCATTCCGGAGGGTTCTGGTCGAATATCATCGACGACGGTACGACCGAACCCGGCACGAGGTCGAGGCGCGGGGGAGCGGAGAATTCCAGGAGAACGGCGCCCTCCTCGCCGACGAAAGTAGCCGTGTGTCGCTGGCGGGAAGGGATGTAGGCGACGTCGCCGGCGTTGAGCTCGTATTCCGTGCCTTCGCAGACGAAACGGATGGACCCTTCGGTCACCACGACCCACTGCTCGTTCTCGTGCCAGTGGGGCGGTAGATTCAGGTCTCCGGACTGGTCGGCGACCACCTTGAGGCAGGACATCTCCTGGCCGAAGACGAAGCGCCGCGACAGCGCAATACCCTCCGCCTTGAGTTCCTCGTGGTCAGGCCAGTTGATCTTCATCAGATATCTCCTTCTCGGCGCACAGGTTCGACAGGGCGGGGCCTTTAGTGCCTGCCTGGATATTGCCTGGGGGGAGCTGTTTTCGAGCCAGACAAGACGCTACGTAGCGGGGTGATTACTTTCAATGGCCATCTCATATTCCGGGCGCTCACCCTGAGGTCTGGTTGACTATTCGATATTGTGAAGAGAAAGTGATCTCTATTGTCCGCTGTTGATATTTCCCGCCTCTACCAGGTCCGCAGGCGGTGAGTCGGACGAGCCCGCGACGCGGTCGGGAAGGCGGAGCGCCAGCACGACCGGGACCGCGAAGACGAGGAGCGCCGCGTAGAAGGCGGTGCGCAGCCCGCTCGTATCGGCCAACCACCCGAACGCGGGAGAGCACAGGCCGCCCGCCGCCATGGCCAGCCCCAGGGTCAGCCCGCTCGCCGTGCCGGGGTGGTGGGGCAGGTAGTCCTGGGCGAGGGTGACCTGCGCGGCGAACGGCACGAACATGGCGGCGCCGAACAGCGTGGCGCTCAGCACGAGGACCGGAAATGCCGGGGCCCAGGCAACGCCGAACAGCGCGGGAAGGGCTGCCAGATAACCGACCCGGACCGAGGTCATCCTGCCCTGCCGGTCGCCGAGCCAGCCGCCCAGCAGGGTCCCCACGGCCCCGGCCGCGGTGTAGCAGGTGAGCACGACGGCACCCGCCGTCCCGGACTCGCCCAGATCGCGCTGCGCATGCAGGGACACCAGCGAGGTGACGGTGACGAAGGGGATGGACCACCCGATGACGACGGCCACCAGACGGCCGAAGGAGCGCCAGTCGTCGGCCTGCCGGGTGCGGCCCGCCGCGGACTTCGCCGAGGCGCCGGTCACCAGCGGGGGCGCCTCGGTGTGGCCGCGCCATCGCATCCATGGCCCCTTGAGCGCCCAGGCGACCGCCATGGCCAGGGCGGGGACCGCCAACAGGTAGCTCCCGTCGAATCCCGCCGATCCGATCACGAGGGTGACCAGTGACGGCGCGACCGCCCCGCCGATCGTCCCGCCGACGGAGAAGATGCTCATGGCCCGCTGCGAGGAGCCCCCGGCGGCACGCGCCTGACTCGTCGCGGGCGGGTGGTAGGCCGCGATGCCGATCCCCGCCAGCGCGACACAGAGCCAGGTGACGACATATCCCCCCGACAGGCCGGCCGCGACCACCCCCAGGGCGGCGGTGACGAACCCGGCCGGCACCAGCCAGCTGCGCGGCCTGCGGTCGGACAGGATGCCGAACAGCGGCTGGAACAGGCTGGAGACGCCGCTCGCCGCGAACGCCAGGCCGGAGACGGCGGCGTAACTGTAGTGCCGTTCGGCCATCAGGAACGGCAGCATCGCGGGGATCGCGCCCTGATAAAGGTCGTTGACCGCGTGGGTGCCGGTGAGGAAGCCAAGTTGTCCCTTTTTCATGGAAAAGCGTGTTCCGTTCCCTAGTGAAGACGTGAAATCGCTCAGCTGCTCAGGTCCTCTGAGGTGTTACCTTAGCCAGTGTCGCGGAGCACGGAAAGGTCCTCCCGTATTCACGTGAGTCGATCTAGATTTCCGTGTCGCGCGACCTTCGCCCGCCGCTGCCCCGGCAGAGCCCGCCGCCGGATCGGCGGTTGACCCGCGGCCCCGGCGCCACCAGCGGGGCCTCCCCAGCCCTTGAGGCATTCACGTAAGGAGCTGCCGATGAGCGTCAGGACAGGTGTCCGGGTGTCAGGGGGACTCGTCGCGCTCGAGGAGGAGCCGACCCGGCTCGCCGAGGTGCTGGACCGCGTCTGCACCCGGTGGGCAAGGGGGTCGGGGGCCGTCACGCTGACCGTTCCGCCGCTGCTGCCGGTCAGCGACCTCGCCGCCCTCGACGTCTACCGGAACTTCCCCCACCTCGCCCTCGTCTCCTCGGCCCTGGACGTCGCTGTCACGGGGGCCGACCAGATCGAGCAGGAGGCCGCCTCGGGGAAGTTCGGCCCCGACGCGCTGGCTGCGGCGGGTCTCGCCCTGCCGTCCAGCGCCTGCTACGGGGTCTACCTCCACTACCGCGGCCGGCAGGTGCCCGAGGGCGGAGAGCTGGTGTCCCTGCTGGGGCAGTGCTTCCGCAACGAGGACCACTTCGACGGGCTCCGCCGCCTCAAGGCGTTCCGGATGCGCGAGGTCGTGGCGCTGGGAACCCCGGAGCAGGCCCAGGCCCACCTCGATCACTCGGAGCGGTTCCTGAACATGCTCGCCGGTGAGATCGGCCTGCCGCTGCACCGCCGCGCGGCCTCCGACCCCTTCTACGACCAGTCCGACGAGCGGGTCACCTTCCAGCAGCTCGTGCCGGTCAAGCACGAGTACGTCTATCAGGACATGGCGATCGCCTCCGTGAACATCCATCACAAGTTCTTCGGTGAGCGGTGCTCCATCTCGTTGACCGGCGGTGGCCCGGCCTCCACCAGCTGCGTCGGCTTCGGCATCGAGCGGTGGCTCCATGCGCTGGCGGACAACTTCGGCGGGGACTGGGACCGGGCCCAGGACGCCGTCGAGAAGGCGGAGAAGTCGCTGGTCTGAGGACCGGTCACGGTGATGCGCGCCGGTGGGCGCGCATCACCGCCACCACCGCCTCAGCCGACTCGTGGTCCGGCCGGGCGGTACGCCCGCACGCTCCAACGTCCTTCCGCGCGAGTGAGCCGGATGGGGTGGTCGAAGCACTTGCTGACCTGGTCGCTGGTGAGGACCTCGTCGGCGGGACCCGACGCCAGGCAGCGCCCCTCGCGCAGCAGCAGCACGTGGGTCGTCCCCGGAGGAAGCTCCTCCAGATGGTGGGTGACCAGGACGGACGCGAGCTCCGGGTAGGTGTGTTGCAGCGTGTCGAGCCGCTCGATGAGCTGTTCCCGGCCGGCGACGTCGAGACCGGTCGCGGGCTCGTCGAGCAGCAGAAGGCGCGGGCTGGGCATCAGCGCGCGGGCGATGAGCGCACGGCCCCGTTCCCCCTGGGACAGGGTCGGCCAGCGCGCCCCGTGGCGCTCGCTGAGGCCGAGCAGGCCGATCAGGCGGTCGGCCATCGCGACCTGCTCGGGTGTCGGCTCCCAGCGGGGGATGCGTTCGACGGTGTTGGTCAGCCCGGTCAGCACGACGTCCTGCACCGTGAGGGGCGAACGCAGATCGTGCCGCGGATTGACGTGGCCGACGTAGGAACGCAACTCGCGCATGTCGACCCGCCCCAGCCGGTGGCCCAGCACCTCGACGGTGCCACGGGTGGGGTGCGCGACGGCCCCGAGAAGGCTGAGCAGCGTGCTCTTGCCCGCCCCGTTGGGGCCGAGTAGCGCCCAGTGCTCGCCGGACCGCACCGTCAGCGACGCCTCGTGCAGGATCGGGTTGCCGTCGCGGACGACGGTCGCGTCCGTCACGCGCAGCACCGGGGGTGCGTTCACGAGGGGGCCCGCCCGGAGCGGTTGACGGCGGCCATGACCGCGTGCACCGATGCGGTCAACACGGAGGTGTCCCAGCCGGCGCCCCAGCAGGTGACGTCGTCCACGCGGCACTCGGCGTAGGCGACGGCAGGACTGCCCGGGCCCGCGGCGATGGAGTGCTCGGCATAGCCGAGGATGTCGATCGTGATGCCGACGCCGCGGAGGGCTTCGGCGAGGGCGGACAGCGGCCCGTTGCCGGCACCCCGGCAGGAGCGTTCCTGCCCGTCGATCTGCAGCGTGCAGGTGAACTGGTGCTCGCCGGGCGCGGTCTGCGCGGTGCTCCAGGAAACCAGGGTGACCGGGCCGTCCAGGGCCGGAGCGAGGTAGGTGGCGCGGAAGAGCTCGAACAGCTCCTTGTGGGTGAGCTCCTGACCGGTGGCGTCGGTGACCTGCTGCACGGCACGGGAGAAGTCCGGGCGCATGGCCTGGGGCAGGTCCAGGCTGTGGTGGGTACGCAGGAGATGCGCGATACCTCCCTTGCCGGACTGGGAGTTGATGCGGATGACCTCCTCGTACGTGCGGCCGATGTCGCCCGGGTCGATGGGCAGATACGGCACCGCCCATGGGGCCTGCTCGGCGGGGACGCCCATGTCGGCGGCCTGCTTGGCGTGGTGGGTCATGCCCTTGGCGATGGCGTCCTGGTGGGTGCCGGAGAAGGCCGTGTGCACGAGGTCGCCCCCGTAGGGGTGGCGGGGGTGGACCGGCAGCCGGTTGCAGTGCTCCACCACCTCGCGCACCGCGTCGATGTCCGAGAAGTCGATCATCGGGTTCACGCCCTGCGCGTACAGGTTCAGCGCCAGGGTCACCAGGTCGACGTTGCCGGTGCGCTCACCGTTGCCGAACAGGCAGCCCTCCACCCGCTGCGCCCCCGCCAGGACGGCGAGCTCGGCGCAGGCGACGCCGGTGCCGCGGTCGTTGTGCGGGTGGACCGACAGGATCACCGACTCGCGGCGCGCCAGATGACGGTCCATGTACTCGATCTGGTCCGCGTACACGTTGGGGGTGGCGATCTCGACCGTCGCCGGCAGGTTGTGGACCACCGGCCGGTCCGGACTCGCCTCCCACAGCTCGGTCAGACCGTTGCAGACCTCCAGGACGAAGTCCGGTTCGGTGAGGTTGAAGACCTCCGGGGAGAACTCGAACCGGATGTCGGCCCCCGGACGCTCCTCGGCGCGGCGCAGCACGTAGAGGGCGGCGGCCCGGATCAGCTCGTGGACCTCGGCACGGGACCGGCCGAGAACCACGTTCCGCCACGTGGGGGCGGTCGCGGTGTAGAGGTGCACGAGGGTGCGGGGGAGCCCGTCGACGGAGGCGATGGTCCGGTCGATCAGGTCCTTGCGGGCCGCGGTGAACACGGAGATGGTGACGTCCTCAGGGACGGCGTCGCTGTCGGCCAGGTGGCGCACGAAGTCGAAGTCGGTCTGACTGGCGGAGGGGTAGCCTACCTCGATCTCCTTGAAGCCCATGGTGACCAGGAGGTCGAACATCCGGCGCTTGCGCTCGGTGTCCATCGGCTCGGCCAGCGCCTGGTTGCCGTCGCGCAGGTCGACAGGCACCCACAGGGGAGCTCGCTCGATCCGCCGCGAGGGCCAGGTCCTGTCCGTGAGCGGCAGGGCGACCCGGTCGTGCGCGGACTGGTAGCGGTGGTGCGGCATCGCGCTCGGGCGCTGGGGGTTCCAGCGTGGCGCATCCGCGGGGACGGGGCCGGTGGGAGTGCGCAGGGTGGGGAAGACCATCCCCGGAGAGTGGGAAATCATGGTGCGGAACTTCTTTCGGTCGGCCATTCGGTGACCGGCGCAGCCCGGGACCCCGCTGCGGGGTGCCGGTCGTGTCAGGCCCCGCAGCGGCAGCCGAGGAGAAGCTCGTGCGGCAGCATGGGGAGTACTGTAACCACAACTCAGCTCCTCAGACAACCGGATAGGTATGGAAGGGTGAATCTCACATGTCACTAGGTGCCTTGCGGCCGTCCCCTCTGGTCGAGCAGGCCACCGACCGCCTGCGCGAGCAGATCACCGGCGGTGAATGGTCCGTGGGAACGAAGCTCCCCGGCGAGACCGCCCTGGCCAAATCCCTCGGTGTGGGGCGTTCGACCGTCCGTGAGGCCCTGCGGGCCCTCGCCGGCGCGGGGCTGGTGCAGGCGCGGCAGGGATCCGGTGTCTTCGTCATCGCGACCAGGCCCAGAGACGACTGGTCCACCCAGCTCCGCCAGGCGGTCATCACCGACGTCTACGAGGTCCGGATGCTCGTCGAGGTCGCCGCCGCGCAGCTTGCCGCGCAGCGCCGGACCGACGACGACATCGCTGCCCTGCACGGGGCCCTGACCAGGCGTCGCGATGCCGCGGACGCCGGCAACGCCGAGTTCGTCGCGGCCGACATCGCCCTGCACGAGCACGTGGTCGCCGCGGCGCACAACCCGGTGCTCACCGGCCTGTTCACCGAGTTCGTGCCGGTGCTGCAACAACGGCTGCTCGACCTGGTGGAGCTGCTCAGCCTGCGCTTCGACGACCCGAACCACGGCGACGAGGGGCACGCCGTGCTGGTGCGCGCCATCGTGGCGGGAGACGCCGAGGCGGCCGGGCAGGCGCTGCGCGACGAGCTCACGCGGACGCTCGCCCTGCTCCACTCCGTCTGACCTCCGCTTCCTCGCAGGAGGCGGTGGTCATGCGCGAAGCCACACCGTGGATACGGGGGTTCCCCGCGTCCGTGTCGCCCGGCACGCCCTGGACGGTCCTCTTCTTCCCCCACTCGGGCGGCTCCGCAGGCTCCTACCGGGACCTCGCGGCGCAGCTGGCCGGCACGGCCCGGACGGCGTGCGTCGAATACCCGGGGCGGGCGGAACGGGTGCGGGAGCCGCTCTTCACCGACGTGCACGTCCTCGCCGACCAGGCCGCGGACGCGGTCGCCGGGGCACGCGGGGACGGTCCGATGATCTTCTTCGGGCACAGCCTGGGCGCGGTGGTGGCCTACGAGGTCGTCCGGCGCATGCCCGACCAGCGGCAGCTCGTCCTCGTCGCCTCCGGGCATCCGGCCCCGTCCCGCCTCACGCTGTCCGGCCTGCTCGACGACGCCGGTTCGGCGGCCCCCGACGAGCGGCTGGCGGCACTCGTCAGATCGCTGGGAGGCGCCGACGCCGAGCTGCTGGAGCATCCGCTGCTGCGCCAGGTGTTCCTGCCGGTCATCCGCAGCGACCTCGTGGCGCACAGCCGCTACCGTCCCGACCCGGATTCGGTCGTCGGCTGTCCCGTCATCGCCCTCATGGGGGCCGCCGACCCCCTCACCACCGCCCCCGACGTGCAGGCCTGGGAGCGGCACACGACTTCGGGCCTGCGGGTGCACGTGTTCCCCGGGGGGCACTTCTTCACCAACCGACACCCCCGGGAAGTGGCGGACGTCCTGCGCCGGGTCATGACGACCGACCGGAACGCGCCCGCGCGGTGACGGCTGCCCGGGACGTCGGCCCACCTCGGCGGACGACGCCAACCGTCAGTCCGCGGCCCGCACGTCGAGGGCGGCGACCGACGGGTGCGGGCGGTCCGCCGCGTCGTCGACCGCCACCGCGAGCCCGCCGGTGGCGCGTGGCCCGGCCGGCGTCGCCACCCGCAGGGCGGGGCCGTCGTCGACCCGGGCGACGGTCTCACCGTCGCGCACCGTCACCGTCACCCGGTGGGTGGCGGCCGGGGCCAGGGCGGCCTCGGCGACCACCCGGTCGCCGCGCAGCAGCGCCACCCGGCCGTGCGCGACGCGCACCGACACCGGGTCGTCGCTGTCCACCCGGACCGTCAGGGTGACCGTGCCGCCGTCGGCCCGCAGCCCACGCGGCGTGGCGTCGACCGTGTAGTCGGTCCAGTCCGCGCTGGCGTAGGCGAGCAGCGTGCCGTAGGCGCGGCGCGGGCTGGCGGCGGTGAACCGGCCGGCGGTCAACGACGACAGGTCCGTCATCGGCTCGCCCTGCTGGTCGCGCCAGTCCCACGGGTTCGTGAACGGGGCGCTGACCCGCGCGGGCACCGCCGTGCGCTCGACGACCGCGCTGACCAGCTCGGCGGCGCTCGTCGTGGCGTACACCTCGGCCCGCTCGACCTGGCCACCGGCCGCGGACCGGCGGCTGCTCGGCTCGGGCCCCCGCGACTTGTTGGTCAGCGCGGCGGCGAACCGCCCGGCCACCAACTCGCGGCTGAACCCGGCCGCCGCCGGGTCGGTCACGGCGTCGCCGACCTCGGAGAACGGGTACGCGAACAACTGCGGCCGGGGCAGGTCGTGGGCGGCGAACGCGGCGAACATCGCGTCGAGATCGGCGGTGAGCCGCTGCCGGTAGGCGGCCAGGCTCTCCTGCGCCCCCGTGGCCGGATCCCACCGCCGGTGGGTCAGCGGCGAGCCCTGCGTGCCCGGCCCGGTCTGCACCCGGGTGTGCAGGTCGTGGGTGTGCGCCTGGAAGTCCCACCGGCCGGAGCGCGCCATCCGGGCGATCTCCGCCCAGCTCAGGTAGTACGGCCGGTGCTCGCCCACCTGGCCGGTGATCAGGTAGGAGGCGGCCACCATGTCGTGCCGGGCGAGGATCCGGTCGGCGTACGCCCACAGGCCCCGGGTGCCGTCGTCGAAGGTCAGGTAGACCGAGCGTTCCGGCACCGCGCCGCCGCGCAGGTAGTCGACGTACTGCGCCGTGGAGATCGACCGGTAGCCGGCCGCGCGCAGGGCGGTGAGCTGCGCGTCGAACTCCTCCGGGCTGACCACGTAGTGCTCCCGGCCGCCCGGCTCGGTCGCGGCCGGGTCGTCGCCGTGCGGCCGGACGTCGTGGTAGGCCACCACCACCGGCGCGGCCCGCTGCGGCATCCGGCCGGCCAGCTCCGTGAACCGGCGCAGGTCGGCCGGGTCGAGCCGGGTCACGGCGGTGTCCCGCTGCGCGCCGACGTGCCGCCGCAGGTCGGCGAGGTACCAGGAGACCCCGAACGGCGTCGCCACCACCAGCAGGGTGACCAGCGAGAGCAGCGCCCCCAGCGGGCGCGGCCACCAGCGCGTCACCGCAGCACCTCCCCACGGGTGAACACCACGACGTAGAGCGCGACCAGCGCCACGGCACCGGCGAGGGTGAGCGCCACCCGGGCCAGCCCGGCGAGCAGCCGCCGGCCCGCGTTCACACCGCGCTCCGCGACCAGACGCCGCGCCGGATCGTGCCCACCGAGTAGGGCAGCAGCCAGGACAGCACCGTGGCGGAGAGCACGCTCATCAGCGGCCGGTACGCCCAGCGCGGGTCGCCCGGGTTGTCCAGCCGGTAGGCCAGCCCCCAGAAGGTGCCCTTGAGCAGCACCCCGCACAGGTAGAGCAGCGGCACCGCCCACCAGCCGCGCAGCGGGGCCCACACCAGGTGGGCGAAGGCCATCACCGGGGCCACCGCCACCCACAGCGCGTGCCCGTAGTAGAGCGCCGCCGGGCCGGGCCCGCGCCGCCACATGAACGTGCCGGTGAAGAAGAGGTTGCGCACGTAGCTCTTCTTCCAACGGGTCTGCTGGCGCAGGAACGGGCGCGGCCGCGCCGGCACCGTCGTCCACACCCGCGCCGAGCGGACGTACCCGACCCGCCAGGCCCGGGGCGGGTGGTCCTCGTCGCGGACGAACGGCGAGTCGGCGAAGCGCTGCTTGAGGCGTACGCCGATCCAGCGCTGCCCGAGGACGTAGCCGGTGAGCTGCCGGTCGGTGGCGAAGCGGAACTCGCCGCCGAGGAACCGGTCCGCCGCCCAGGCCGGCAGGTAGTTGAGCACGGCTTCCCGCCGGAACACGGCCAGCGGGCCGGAGACGCAGGTGACCGCCCCGAACGACGCCTCGGCGGCCTTGGCCACCCGGAACTGGCCCTCGTACCAGACGTCCTGCACCCGGGTGAGCAGCGACTCGTCGGGGTTGAGCGCGCGGGCGTGCCCGCTGACCGCGCCGAGGTCCGGCTGCCGCAGCAGGGCCTCGACGCAGCGGCGCAGCGCGTCCGGGGCCAGGACGCAGTCGGAGTCGGTGAAGGCGAGCACGTCGCCGTCGGCGTGCCGGGCCCCGTGCACCAGGGCCCGCTTCTTGCCGACGTTGCGGGGCAGGTGCAGCACGGTGACGGGGAGCTCGGCGGCGAGCCGGTCCAGCACCTCGGCGGTGCCGTCGGTGGAGCCGTCGTCGACGACGATCACCTGCAACGGCCGGTGGTCGCTGCCGGTCATCGACCGCACGCACGCCTCGATCCCGTCGACCTCGTCCTTGACCGCCACCAGCAGGCTCACCCGGGGGGCCGGCGGCAGCGGCGGGAACGTGGCCGCGTGCCGGGGGTGCGCCGGGGCCTCGCTGGGGTCCTCGTAGCGGGCGTAGGCCAGGTAGAACACGGCGACGGTGGCGGTGAGCACGGCGAACCCGTAGTACGCCGCCAGCGGCGCGTACGGCAGCTGGGGCAGCTGCCGGGCCAGCAGAGCGATCAGCGGGAGCAGGCAGAGCGCGACGAGCAGCCGGCGCAGGCCGCGCCGGACCGGTTGGAGCGCGGGCATCTCAGACGACCTCGCGGCGCGGCAGCCCGGTCATCCGGTAGGTGGCGTCGAGGACCATCGGCTGGGTGGCCAGCCACGCCTCGTCCAGGTCGGCCTGGGCGGTGTGCACGACGACCAGGTCCCACTCCCGCTCGGTGTGGTCGGTCAGCCGGCGCAGGGTCGCCCCGTCGGCCGTGCGGACCGACGCGACGAGGTCGTCGACGAAGCCGACGTCCGCGCCGGCCCGGACCAGCTCGCTGATGATCTCCAGCGCCGGCGACTCGCGGACGTCCGCGACGCCGGGCTTGTAGGTCACCCCGACCAGCAGGACGCGGGCCCCGAGCAGCGTACGGCCGGCGCCGGCGAGCAGGTCGCGGACCCGCTCGACGACGCGGCGGGGGCGGGCGGAGATGCCCCGCATCGCGGTCTCGATCAGCGGCGCCTCGCGGCGCTGCCCGCGCAGCTGCCACAGCAGGTAGTGCGGGTCACAGGGGATGCAGTGCCCGCCCACCCCGGGGCCGGGCTGGAAGGCCATGAACCCGTACGGCTTGGTGGCCGCCCCGTCGATCACCTCGGTGACGTCCAGGTGCAGGTCCCGGCAGAGGTCGGCGAACTCGTTGGCCAGGGCGATGTTGACGGCCCGGAAGGTGTTCTCCAGCAGCTTGGTCATCTCGGCGGCCTCGGGCGAGCCGAGCCGGTGCACCCGGGGGGTGATCCGGGCCAGCGCCGTGGCGGCCCGCGCCGTGCAGTCCGGGGTGACCCCGCCGACGACCCGGGGGGTCAGCTCCTGGCGGTGCCCGTCGTTGCCGGGGTCGACCCGTTCCGGCGCGAAGGCCACCCACACCTCCTGCCCGACCCGCAGGCCCCGGGCGGCCAGCGGTTCGACCAGCAGGTCGCGGGTGGTGCCGACGTAGCTGGTCGAGGTGAGCACGATGGTCTGACCGGGGCGGGCGTGGGCCACCACCGCGGCGCAGGCCGCCCGCAGCGCGGTGAGGTCCGGGTCGAGGTGGCGGTCCACCGGCGTGGGGACGCAGATCAGCACCGTGTCGGCGTCGGCGACCTCGGCGATCGAGGTGGTGAGCCGCAGGGCCGGGTCGGCGGCCCGCATCGTCTCCCGGAGCCGCTCGCGGTCGACGTCGAGCAGGTCGGCCCGGTCGGCGCGGATGTCGTCGAGCCGGGCCGGGTCGATGTCGACGCCGATCACCCGCGCGCCGCTGCCGACGAGGGCCAGGCTGGTGGGCAGGCCGACGTAGCCGAGGCCGACCACGGCGGTGCGGGCCCCGGGGGCGACGGGGGCGGCGACGGCGATGGCCGGGTCAACGGCCGGCGACGACGGGGCGGCCGGGATGGGCGGGGTGACCGGGGCGACGGCCGGCGGGAGGGGCCGGTCGGCGGCGGGCAGGAGCTGCGACATGGTCGGGGCCCTTACGCACGGTGAACGGGAACGACTCAAGAGTGCCGAGCCCACCGCCCCGAAGGCGCTCCCACGAACAGCCGACCGGCGACCGAAATCTGCGACCACCCCCTGTCCGATCGGTCAGTTTTCCCTGTTCAAAACCGCCCAGAAGTCCCGCGGGAGACGCAAACCGCTACCCTCGTCAGCCCCACCAGACACGCACCCCCCACCGCCCCCACTGTCCCACCCAAAGTAAGAAGCATCACTAGCAGTAACCGCCCGGGCTGCCCCCACCCCACCCCTGCCCCCACCCCACCCCACCCCACCCCGCCCCTGCCCCCACCCGGCCCTGCCCCCGCCCCGCCCCACCCCCGCCCGGTGATCAAGAGGAAAGCGTCAAAGTTGATCTCGGGAATGACACTTTCCTCTTGATCACCGGGGGTTGGGCGGAGCCGGGGATGCTAGAAGGTGTCGGGGGTGCGGATGCGGTCGCGGATCCAGGCGCCGGCCGGCTTGAGGCGGCTCGTGCCGCTGAACTGGCCGCTGCCGCAGGTGCCGGTGGTGAAGACCGCCCCGGAGCGGAAGTCGTCGGAGAAGTTCCAGTTCGTCCAGCTGATCTTCTTGCTGGCCATCAGGTCGAGGTAGCGCTGGGCCATGGCGAAGTCGTTCGGGCCGTCGCCGGAGTAGTCCTGGGTGCCGAACTCGGTGACGAACAGCGGGAGCCGGTCGGCGGCCCGGGCGAAGGTGTCGTAGTACGCGTCGCCGTGCGAGGCGGCGTAGAAGTGGAAGACGTACATGAGGTTGCCGCCGGCGACCGGGTTCGCCGCGATCGTGTCCACCCCGCCGCCGCTGCCGGAGACGCCGAGGGACGACCAGTCGGGGGTGCCGACCAGCACCACGGCCTCCGGGTCGCGGCTGCGGATGACCGGGACGACCTGGTCGGCGTAGCTCTTGATGGCGCTCCACGGCACGCCGTTGGGCTCGTTGGCGATCTCGTAGAGCACGTTGACCTTGTCCTTGTGCCGCTCGGCGATCTCCGCGAAGAAGGTGCGCGCCCGGGCCAGGTTGACGTTCGGGTCACCGGGGCTGAGCATGTGCCAGTCGACGATGGCGTACATGCCCCGGGCGGTGGCAAGCTCGATGTAGTGGTGCACCAGGTCGGTGAAGCGGCGCGGGTCGGTCTCGTACCCGTCCTCCTGGACGTACATCGAGATGCGCAGCACGTCGGCGTTCCACTCGCGGGCGAGCACGTCCAGCGAGGCCGGGGTGGCGCAGTTCGCGTACCACTGGATGCCGTGCGTGCTCATGCCGCGCAACTGGATCGCGCGGCCGTCGCGGTTGCAGAGCTGGCGGCCGCAGACGCGGAGCTGGCCGTTGGCGGCGACCGGGGAGACGGCGGCGGGCGGAGGCGTCGTGGGCGGCGCGGTGGTGGCGGGGGGAGTGGTGGTGGGCGGCGGGGCGGTCGTCGGGGTGCCGCCGCCTGAGCAGGGCTGGCCGTTGAGGGTGCAGCCGGTCGGGCCGCCGGTGCCGGTGGCGACGAAGCCGAAGGTCACCGAGGCGCCCGGGGCGACCGTGCCGTTCCAGGACCGGTTGGCGAAGGCGTGGTGCTGGCCGCTGCTGGTCAGCAGCGCGTCCCAGTACGAGCCGATGGTGGTGCCGGCGGGCAGGTCGAACTCCAGCCGCCAGGAGCTGATCGTGGTGCTGCCGGAGTTGGTGATCCGGTAGCTGCCCTCCCACCCGGAGCCCCAGTCGTTCACCTTGGTGAAGCTCGCGGTCGGCGTCGCCGCCGCGCCGGCGGTGCCGGTCAGGGCGAGCGGGGCCAGCGTGAGGGCCGCGAGGAGGCCGGCGGCCAGGAGCGTTCTGCCGCGAAGTCGCACGGGTGCCTCCGGGAGGGGGAAGGTGGCCTGAGTCCTCGCACTATAAGGAAAGTTAAGTGTTGTGGCAACGAGGGCTGTCGATGCGCCGGCGTCCCGCCCTGTCCCGCGCCACTCGGCCCGCCCCGCCCCGGCTCGGGTCCCCGGCCGGACACGCTCCCCGCGGGTCGTGTCGCCGCGGTGGCGCGAGTGGTGAAAGAGAGTGACTCGCGTTGATGTTTCGTGATTCGCTCCGGTTGTGTTTACGGTCCGGAGGTGGGAATGGCGTGAATATTGGATGTGAAAACGATGTGAATCGGAGTGCGGCGGCGTCCCCGGGCCTCGCGGTTGCTTCGGCCATTGCCGTACGCCGTTGCGGCAACTACTATTCGATGTTGTCGCATGCCGATGGATGTTGATTGACTCCTATGGATTTGCTGGTGACTCTTTCCGGCCGAGTGCGGCCGATCGTGTCTTTCGTGCAGAAAGAACTTCCGGGATCGAGGCAGCGGCTCTACAGACAGGGTTTCAGCGAGATGCTCATTCTGACCCAGCGGCACATCGGCCGGATAATGGAAGAGATCGGCGTCGACGCATTGCTGACGGAACTGGTCTCGCGTCTCGGCGACAAATTCGTCGAGGTGCACAAGGGTGTGGCCGAGCTGTCGCCCGCCCGGGGGGCGTTCGAGCGGGAGGGGCCTGCCCCGGGGGTGATCGAGTGGATGCCGCACCGCGAACGGAACGAGAGCACCACCATCAAGGTCGTCTCGTACAGCCCGTGGAACGTCGACGACCACGGCCTGCCGACGATCACCGCCTGCGTGGCCCGCTTCGACGACCGGACCGGGCGTACGACGGTGGTGGCCGACGGCGCGGCGCTCACCGCCCTGCGCACCGGCGCCGCGTCGGCGCTCGCCAGCCGGGCGCTGGCCCACCCCGACAGCCGGACGGTCGGGCTGATCGGCTGCGGCGCCCAGGCGGTCGCCCAACTGCACGCCCTGAGCCTCGTCTTCCCGGTCGACCGGGTGCTGGCCTGGGATGTCGACCCCACCCACCTGGCCTCCTTCGGCCGCCGGGCCGGCTTCACCGGGCTCGCGGTGACGGCGGCGAGCCCCGACGAGGTGGCGAGGTCGGCCGACATCCTGGTGACGGCGACGTCGGTGGGCATCGGCGCCGGTCCCGTCTTCCCGGACACCGCGCTGCGGGAGCACCTGCACGTCAACGCGGTCGGCTCCGACATCATCGGCAAGGTCGAGCTGCCCCGGACGCTGGTGGACCGGGCGCTGGTCTGCCCCGACCATCCCGAGCAGGCGGCGCGGGAGGGCGAGAGCCAGGTCCTCGATCCGGGGCGCCTCGGCCCCTCGCTCAGCGAGATCTGCGCCGACCCGGGCCTCGTGGCCGATGCCCGGTACGGGCAGACGGTCTTCGACTCGACCGGCATCGCGCTCGAGGACCACGTCGCGCTGGACCTCTTCGTCGAACTGGCCGCGCAGCTCGGGGTGGGCACCGAGGTCGACTTCTCCGACGAGCCGACCGACGTGCTGAACCCGTACGCCGTCGGCACCGTGGCGCGGTCGGTGCGCTGACGGCCGAGCCGTCCCGGCGGCACCCGCCACCCCGGCACCCTGCCCGCCCGAGGCGGCCGAGGGTGGCTGCGCTCGCGCATCTGGTCGCCCCGGTCGGGCGCGTCGGCGGGCCGGTCCCACACTCCACTGCCCGCCCCGGTCGCGGGGTCGCCGCCGGTGGCCGCTCCGGCTGCGGGCGGCCGGACGGCGGCTGCGCCGAACGCCGCTGGGCCGACGCCCGCGGCGGGGACGCGGCGACAACTGTGAACTGACGCCCACGCGGGGACGCGGGACAACTGTGAACTGACGCCTACGGCGGGGACGGCGCCGGCTGCCGTGGTGGCAGCCGGCGCCGTCCCCGCCGCTTCGGGCGTCCGCCCGGCCCGCGGGACCAGCGGGCCGGGCGGCGGGCTGCCGGGCCGCAGCCCGGTCGTCGCCCCGATCGTGGCGCGGTGCGCCGGGGCCGCTCAGGCCGAGCAGCCGTGGGGACCCTCGGTGGTGAGCGTGGCCAACGAGCAGATCGTCACCAGCGGGTAGTACGCCCCCATGATCGACGCGGCGGTCTCCGCCGAGCTGTTCATCGGCACGTTCTGCACGGCGTACGGGAAGTCCTCCACCGGCAGCAGGTGGCGGAGGAGGACCATGTGCGGGACCGTCGGGTACGAGACGGAGAAGGGCACGAAGGTGGTGTTCCTGACCTCCTCGATGGCCGCCCGCTGCCCCTCCGTGCCGAGGACGAAGGCGTAGTTCCCGTGTCGGTCGATCCGGGTCTCGTCGTTGTAGCGGCAGCCGTAGCTCGTCGACCCGTCGGCGAACCGGTTGATCACGACGGGCTTGTACTGGCCGCCCAGGTTGGTGCACATCGACCAGTAGCGGACCTCGGCGCGCCGGCGGGGCCAGGAGACCGGTCGGTTCCCGGAGACCGCCTCTGGCGCCCGGCCCCGGATCACGACGACGTGGTCCGGCCCCGGCGGGACGAGCCAGGTGCCGAGGTAGGCGTTGTCCGGGTTCGGCGCGAGGTTCTCCACCTCGGAGGTGCGGGTGAACAGCTTGTCGCCGGTTATCGGGGGAGGACTGGGGCGGTCCGCGAGGCCCGCGGGGCCGTCCTCGGCCGGCTGGCCGGCCGGCCCGTCCTCCGCCGGGGCGGCGGGCGGCGCGGCGGACGGGGTGGCGGGTGGCGTGGTGGTGGGGAGCGGCGAGGTGGTGGGGGACGGCGGCGGCGGGCTGGCCGTCGGGGAGGGCGGCGGCGCGGTCGGGGACGGGGTCGGCGGCGGGGCGGGCGGGCAGGTGGGCAGCGTCTTGGACACACCGCCCTGGGTCAGGGTCACGGTCGGCAGGACCACCGTCGAGTCGCCGCCGCTGGGCAGGTAGACCCGGTAGATCACCGAGGCCTTCGCCCCGGGCAGGGCGTCCTCCCGGGACAGCGGCAGCCGGTTGGGCTGCCCCTGGGCCACGTCCGGGCTGAGCGTGATGGTGAACCGGCCGCCGGGCCTCCTGACGCCCTGCCACGGGTTGGCGCTGCCCGGGTCCGGGGCGATGAGGTGGTCGGGCAGGCTGGAGCTGGCGCCGTTACGACTGAACCAGGTGGGCTTGTCGTCGTAGACGGTGAAGGACGCGTAGCGGGCGTCCGGGAAGACCCCGGAGATGGTGATCTCCAGATCCTCCGTCACCGGGTAGACGGTCGACCAGTAGGTGGCGGCGCTGTCGGGCCAGTAGGCATTCAGCCCCGTAACCCCGTATTTCGACGCCCACGCGCACTCGGGCATCACGATGGTGGTGGCGGCCGGGCCCTGGGCGTCGACAGGTGCGGCTGTCAGAGGAAGGGCCAGTGCAATCAGCCCGGACGTCAATAGGAGTGCCCGGCCCGCACTCCGAATCGTTTTTCCCGGAACGGGTATCGTCATGTGATCGACTTGACCACACGGATATTGCAACAAGGTTACAACCGGATCAGCGGTGGACAATTTCCGCCGTTCGGCCCAGGGTGATTCGGTGCCTTCGCTGATAACGGCCGCCCGGAGGGCTAAGCGTTCGTTCCTGGCAATGCGTCGAAATCCGCCTCATTCAACGGAAAGGGCGCACTCGGCCGATGTGGAGTCCCCGCCCGCCGATCGGCCGCCGGCGCCCACGCGGTCCCGGATCCTGTTGCGGCGTAAGGCGGTCCTCGGCCGGGGCGGGTCGACCGGACGGCGCGGGAACTGCTTTCCCATGGCCTGCGGATCGCGTCCGTCGCCGCGCCCACCGGCGCTGTTGTCGGTGGTGGGCCGTCCCACGGTCGGCGCGGAAAAGGCCGTGCTCCCGTCGTGGGCGATTCGACTCCCGCACCCCATTCCCACGTCACCGTCAGTCGTGGCCGGACGGGCTGGTCCTCGCGACGCGGCATTGTCGCCGAACCGTCACCGCCGGCGGTTCACCGGGGCCGGCGCGCACGCGTGCCGGGGCGAATCGCGCGGGCGGCCGTCCCCCCTTCGTGTGCCGGGCCGAAAAGCGCCGCGACAGGCGGTGGAAAGGCGTTCACCAGGAAATTCGGCGCCGGTGGAGGCGTGCGCCCACCCGGCGAGCCACCGCGCGCGTGAGGGCGGGCGCGTGAGGGCGGGCGGGTGACGGCGGGCGGGTGACGGCGGGCGCGTGACGGCGGGCGCGTGACGGCGGGCGCGTGACGGCGGGGCGGGACGCCGCAGCAGCCTGGCGTCCCGCCCCGCCCAGTCGGTCGGTCGGTCAGTTGGTCAGACGATCTCCACCCCGTAGACGCCGAGCGCCTCGGTCACCGGTTGGAAGTAGGTGGTGCCGCCGGAGGAGCAGTTGCCGTTGCCGCCCGAGGTGAGGCCCAGGGCGGTGCTCCCGCTGAACAGCGCGCCGCCGCTGTCGCCCGGCTCGGCGCAGACGGTGGTGCGGATCAGCCCGGTGACGGAGCCCTCGACGTAGTTCACCGTGGCGTCGACCGCCTCGACCGTGCCGCCGTGCAGGCCGGTGGTGCTGCCGGAGCGCTCCACGCTCTGCCCGACGAAGGCGTCGGCGGCCTCGGTGATGTCCTGGGTGGTGCCGTCGTAGCGGGAGACGCTGCCGTCGGCGGCCGCCGCGCTGCTGTGTGTGACGATGCCGTAGTCGTCGCCGGGGAAGCTGCCCGTGCCGCCGGAGCCGAGCAGGCTGCTCTGCCCGGAGTCGGCGTACCAGTTGGCGGCGATGTCGGTGCAGTGCCCGGCGGTGAGGAAGTAGTAGGAGTCGCCGCTGCGGACGTTGAAGCCGAGCGAGCAGCGGCCGCCCCCCTCGGCCCAGATGGCGTCGCCGCCGGCGGCGCGGATGCTGAGCGTCCCGGCTTCCCGCTCGATGCGGACGCTGCCGCCCAGGCGCTCGGCGACGGCTTCGACGCGCTGGAGCTTCGCGCCGGTCACGGTGCTGTCGACGGAGACGACGACCTGGTTGGTCGCCGGGTCGGTCCACCACGCGGTGCCGGGGATCCGCGCGGAGCTGTCGAGGGCGGCGGTGGCGCGGGCGAGTTCGCCCGCGCCGCGGGTGACGAGCTTCGGGGTGGCGCCGGCCGCGCGGACCTTGCGGGCGGCGGCGTCGTCGGTCACGGTGACGACCATGGTGCCGTCGGCGCGGGCGTACGCCCCGCCGGAGCGGTCGCCGAGCGCGGCGGCGAGCGCGGTGACCGTGTCCGGGGAGGCGGGCGTCGCGGGTGCGGCCTGGGCGGGAGCGCCGGTCAGCGCGCCGACGACCAGCGCGCCGGCCACCGACGCGGCGGTGGCGCGGTGCAGCGGGGACCCGGAGAGTCGCATGTGGTACCTCCTGGAGCTGAGCACGGGCAGCCTTTCGGGCCGCCCCGGGCAGCCGATCGGCTGGTGGGGCCCACCCGATCGGAGGCGTCGAAGTATTCATAGGTTTAACAATCATGGCAAGAGTGACGGTTGGCCTGGCTCGGCCGTATCTCACACCTTGGGTCCCGACAGTCCGACGCGCGGCAACTCCGATGGTTGGTGCCGGTTTAGCGAGTTTCCCCAGGCCGTCCGGCCGTGGTCCGCGCATTCCCGGCGACGGGCTTAGTCGCCCCGTGACCGGATTGCGGGACGGTCGGAAAAAGTGGCGTCCGCGCCCCGGTGAGATTGCTCTGAATGGATGTCTTGTGAATGTGAGCGGTCACAAGATAGCCTCCGCTTGCGGGGCGAAGGGCTGATCCGCAGCGGCAACGACCAGACCCTGCCGATCGGCCCCTGCAACCTGCGCTTCCTCTATCAGGGGCTGGACCCGAAAGCGGGGGGGGCGAGTACAACAACCTGCCCTGGCGGCTGGGCCTGATCACCCAGACCAACTCCACCTGCTGACGGCGTTCGTCGGCGGGTCGACGCTCCGGCGTCGGTCGGACCACGGCCGGCGTCGGGATCACCACCGGCAGGGCACCGGCCACAGGCGGGCGCGCAGGCGTCGGCCGGCCGAGCCGGTGGGGCCGGTGCGGAGGGGGCGAGCTCCGCACCGGCCCCGTGGTGTGCTCCGGGCCGCCCGGCAGGCGGTGCCGCGGCGGTCGCGCGGGCCGACCGGCGCCGGCCGGGACTACCGACCGTCCGGCGCGCCCGTCCGCGCCGGGAACCGCTCGATGTTCGCCACCACCCAGCGACGCAGCCGGGCCAGCGGCTCGCACGCGTCCCACCCGAGGGCGGTCAGGGAGTATTCGACGTGCAGCGGCACCGCCGGATACACCGTGCGGTCGACGAGGCCGTGTTCCTCCAGCCGGCGCAGGGTGGCGGTGAGCACCTTCGGGCTGATCCCGTCGAGGCGGGCGCGGAGCTCGCCGAAGCGCCGGGGCCCGTCCTCCAGCGCCCCGAGCGCCAGCGCGCTCCACTTGTTGGCCAGCAGGTCCAGGATGTGCCGGCACGGGCAGGACGCGTCGTAGACGTCGTGGGCCCGGCCGCAGGCGGTCGTGAGCACCCGGCCATCGTAGTTCCCTTCGGATACCAATGACCGTTGACGGTAACTAGGGCCGTCGAAATAGCGTCCGGGCATGGCTGAACTGATGCGTGCGGTCGGTTACCGCAGGAACCTGCCCAGCTCCGATCCGTCGTCGCTGCTCGACCTGACCCTTCCCGTCCCGACACCCGGTGACCACGACCTCCTGGTCCGGGTCGAGGCCGTCTCCGTCAACCCGGCCGACGTCAAGGTCCGCGCCGGCAGCGCCCCGGGCGACGAGCCGAGGATCCTCGGCTACGACGCGGCCGGCGTGGTGGAGCGGGTCGGCCCGGCGGTCACCCTCTTCGCCCCCGGCGACGAGGTCTGGTACGCGGGCTCGCTGGCCCGGCCCGGCACGAACTCCGAGCTGCACCTGGTCGACGAGCGCATCGTCGGGCCGAAGCCGGCCTCGCTGGACTTCGCCGAGGCCGCGGCGCTGCCGCTGACGGCGCTCACCGCGTGGGAGTCCCTCTTCGACCGGCTCCGGCTGACCGCCACCAGCACCGGCACCCTGCTGGTCCTGGGCGCGGCCGGCGGCGTGGGCGCCATCCTCGTGCAGCTCGCCCGGCACCTGACCGACCTCGAGGTCGTCGGGACGGCGTCGCGCCCGGAGTCCCGGCGGTTCGTCCTCGACCAGGGGGCGCACCGGGTCGTCAACCATCACGAGGACCTGGCCGAGGCGCTGCCCGGCGGCGTGGACCACGTCTTCAGCCCGTTCTCCGCCGGGATGGTCGGGACCTTCGCCCGGATCGTGCGCCCGTTCGGGGCCGTGGTCGCCATCGACGAGCCACCGGGCCTGGACCTGCTGCCCCTCAAGGCCAAGAGCATCGCCTGGCACTGGGAGCTGATGTTCACCCGGCCCCTGCACGACCCGACCAGCCTCGCGCAGCACCACATCCTGCGGCGGGTCGCCGAGCTGGTGGACGAGGGGGTCCTGCGTACCACGATGACCACGCGGATCGACGGCATCGACGCCGCCAACCTGCGCCGGGCGCATGCCGCCGTCGAGAGCGGCGCGACGATCGGCAAGATCGTCCTCGCCGGGTTCTGAGGACCGCCCGCCGCAGCGGCGTCAGGGCCAGTCCGGCCGCCGGGGCAGGGCGAACCGCCAGCCCTGCGCCGCCAGCGCGGGCACGACGCGCTCGACCGCGTCGACGGTCTGGCCGCGGTCGCCCCCGCCGTCGTGCAGCAGCACCACGGCCCCCGGGGTGATCCCGTCGCGCAGGCGGCGCACCAGCTCGTCGACGCCCGGCGGGTCCCAGTCGCCGACGGCCAGCCGCCAGCCGAGCGGCCGCATGCCCAGGGCGGCGGCCACCGCGGGGCTGCGGCCCCAGGCGCCGTAGGGGGCGCGGAAGTACGGGATCCGCGCCCCCGGCACCGCACGGCGGATGGCGGCGTCGGCCTCCCGCAGGTCCGCCTCGATCCGCTCCGGCGGCCAGGAGCTCATGTCCTCGTGGCGCATGCTGTGGTTGCCCAGCGTGTGCCCGGCGGCCACGATCTCGCGTGCCACCTCGGGGTGGGCGTCGACCTGCTCGCCCCACAGGCAGAACACGGCCGCGATGCCGTGCCGGCGCAGCACGTCGAGCAGGCGCGGCGTGGCGGCGGGGTTCGGCCCGTCGTCGAAGGTGAGGCCGAGGACCCGCCCCCCGCCACGGGTGGTCTCGACGATGTCGGCGCTCACCCCGGGGCGGGGCGCGGGGACGGGGCGCATCGGGGGGCCGTCAGTGTTCCCGGTAGGTGGCCAGGTCGAAGTCGGCGTGGGCGCCGTCGCCGCCGAGGTCCTGCACCCACAGCCCGAGCAGGGCGCCGGTGAAGCCCCACGCCGCCGGCTCGCCGTCGATGATCAGCGCGGCGTGCTCGTCGGACAGGATCGTCGCGTCCAGCTCCACCGGGACCCGCCGCCACCCCGCGCCGAGGTCGTACCAGAAGCGCACGACGGGCCCGTCGAACTCGGCCCGCAGGCCGACCGGGCCGGTGCCGGGCGCGTCGACGGTGAGTTCGGGGTACGCGGTGCGCCGCCCGCTGTCGGAGCTGAGCAGCTCCAGCACCCGCCGGCCGTCGTCGGACCGGGTCAGGTAGAGGTGGTGCCAGTTGAGGGTGTTGTAGTAGGCGGTGACCCCGGCGAGCTGGTAGTGGTCGACCGGGTCGAACTCGACGACGGCCTCCAGCGAGCAGTGCGTGGCGCCGACGCGGCGCGCGACCAGGCTCGGCCGCTGCTTGCCCACCGGTGACTGTCCACCGTGGATGCGCAGGTGGGAGGGGCGGCTGCGCAGGTCCACCCAGTCGTCGGTGGCGGGCCGGCGCAGCGTCGACCAGGCTGCGCCCAGCTCGCCGGTGTCGAAGTGGTCGGTGGCGGGCTCCTCCGGCCACGGGTGCAGGGGCAGGCCCGGCCCGGCCACCTCGTCCGCCGGGACGCCGCCGGGGACGCTCGGCCAGCCGCCGGCGGGCCACTCGACCCGCTGGATGGCGGTCTCCCGCCCCAGCACGCAGTTGCCCAGCGGGGTGTAGGGGCGGCCGACGAGGTGCGCCAGGTACCAGTCGCCGTGCGGGGTGCGCACCAGGCTGCCGTGCCCGGCCTTCTGCAACGGCAGGTCGGGCCGGCCCACCGAGGTCAGCAGCGGTCCCGCCGGGTCCACCTCGTACGGCCCCAGCAGCTCGCGGGAGCGGGCCACGGTGACCTGGTGCTCCCAGCTGGTGCCCCCCTCGGCGGTGACCAGCCAGTACCACCCGTCGTGGCGGTAGATGTGCGGGCCCTCGGTCAGCCCGACCGACGTGCCGGTGAACAGCAGTTGGGGGCGGCCGACGAGGCGGCGCTCGGCGCGGTCGTAGCGCTGGATCTCGATGCCGGCGAAGCGGTCGCGCCCGGGTCGCCAGTCCGCGCGCATGCTCAGCATCCAGGTGGTGCCGTCCTCGTCGTGGAACAGCGACGCGTCGAAGCCGCGGCCGTGCAGCTGCACCGGATCCGACCAGGGACCGGCGATGTCGGGGGCGGTGATCAGGTAGTTCTGCGGGTCCCAGTAGCCGCTGGCGAAGCTGGCCACGTCGCTGTAGACGAGGTAGAACTGCCCGTCGTGCCAGGTCAGGTCGGGCGCCCACACCCCGTTGGAGTCGCCGCAGCCGCGCAGGTCGAGCAGGCGGCGCTCGGTGACGATCCCGCCGAGCGGACGCCAGTGCACGAGGTCGCGGGAGTGGTGCACGCGGACGCCCGGGAACCACTCGAAGGTGGAGGTGGCCAGGTAGTAGTCGTCGCCGACCCGCAGGATCGACGGGTCCGGGTGGAACCCGGGAAGGACGGGGTTGCGGATCGACCGGGCAGCGGTCGCCACGTCAGCGGTCTCGGTCGACACGTCGGCTCCTCTGGTGCGGCTTTCGGAACTTCCGGACGCTCGGCCCGGATTATCGGTAGGTGCCGACCACGGTAGCCGTTGACGTCGCCTTAGGACAGACCCCTTGACCCGGACATACGCTACGTCGTAGCGTGCCCGCCATCGATCGGTAATACCGGCGAAGCATTGGAACTTCCGAAGATAACGTCGAGTCCTGCCGGCTCGATCAGCATCCGAGCACCTCGTGAGTCCCCGAAGGGATGGACCATGTCAGCGCACCTCTCCCGCAGAACGCTGCTCGGCCTCGTCGGCGCCGGCGCCGGCGCCTACCTGCTCAGCGGCTGTAGCGGCGACGACGAGTCGGGCGACCCGAACGCCCCGCAGACCATCGACTGGTGGCACATCCAGAACACCGAGCCGATGCTGCCGGTGTGGGCGGCGGCGGCCGAGGAGTACAAGACCGCGCACCCGAACGTCAAGATCGAGATCCAGCCGCTGGAGAACGAGGCGTTCAAGGCCAAGCTGACCACCGCCACCCAGGCCGGATCCCCGCCCGACCTGTTCCAGTCGTGGGGCGGTGGCGTGCTCCGCCAGCAGGCGGAGGCCGGCCTGGTCAAGGACATCACCGACGACGTGCAGCCGTGGATCGGGAGCCTGCTGCCCCTGTCCCTGGAGCCGTACACCATCGACGGCAAGATCTACGGCGTGCCGTTCGACGTCGGCATGGTCGGCTTCTGGTACAACAAGGATCTCTTCGCCAAGGCCCAGATCACCGAGCCGCCGACCACCTGGGCCGGGCTGCTCGACACGGTCCGCAAGCTCAAGGCCGCCGGCATCGTGCCGATCGCGCTGGCCGGCAAGGAGAAGTGGCCGGCCCACTTCTACTGGGCGTACCTGTCCATGCGCATCGGTGGGCTCGGCGCGCTCCAGCAGGCCGCCAAGGACAAGAACTTCGACACCCCCGACTTCGTGGCGGCCGGCGACCGGCTCAAGGAGCTGGTCGACCTCCAGCCGTTCCAGAAGGGCTTCCTCGGCGCCGAGTACGGCTCCCCGGACGGCCAGGCCGCCACCATGGGCAACGGCGGCGCCGCGCTGGAGCTGATGGGGCAGTGGGCGCCGTCCGTGCAGGCGTCCAGCTCCACCAGCAAGAAGGGCATCGGCGACAAGCTCGGCTTCTTCCCGTTCCCGGCCGTCGACGGCGGCAAGGGCTCCGCCACGGAGGTGTTCGGCGGCGGCAACGGCTTCGCCGTCGGCAAGGACGCCCCCGCGGCGACCCTCGACTTCCTCAAGGCCCTGCTCAGCGTCGACAGCCAGCGCAAGTCCGCCAAGACCGGCGCGGTGCTGCCGACTGTCAAGGAGGCGACCGACGCGATCGCCGACCCCAACAACAAGACCGTCGCGCAGGCCCTGGCCAGCGCCACCGGCTTCCAGCTCTACCTCGACCAGGCGTACCCGCCCGCCGTCGGCCAGCAGGTCAACGACAGCGTCGCCGAGCTGATCGCCGGCAACAAGACGTCCGCGCAGATCCTCAAGGACATCACCGCGGTCGCGAAGAGCCAGTAGTCGTCCCCCGCCCCGTGGCCCGCTGAGAGAATCGAGTGGAACACGTATGACCAGGCCATCGACCGTGCCGGAGACCAGGCGCGGCGGCCCGGCGACCGACCCGCCGGGGCCGGGCACCGCGCGACGGCGCGGCGCCCGGCCCCGGCCGGGCCGCCGCCGCGTCCTCGCCATCTTCCTGACCCCGGCCCTGGCGCTGTTCCTGCTGCTGGTCATCGCCCCCATCGTGGTGGCCAGCTACGCCAGCCTCTACAAGTGGAACGGCTTCAACCTGCCGGAGAACTTCGTCGGGCTGGACAACTACACCCGCGCCTTCGGCGACCCGACGTTCCGCGGCGACCTGTGGCACGGCCTCGTGCTGATCGTGCTGTCGCTGACCGTCCAGCTGCCCGTCGCGCTGGGCCTGGCCATGCTGCTCAACCAGCCCCTGCGGGGCCGCAGCATTTACCGGCTGATCTTCTTCGCCCCGTACGTGCTCTCCGAGGTCACCACGGCCGTCCTGTTCAACCTGGTGTTCTCGCCGAACCGCGGGCTGGGCGACTCGATCGCCCGGTGGCTCGGCTCCGACGCCGGCACGATCTTCGCCGACCCGGACACCGTGCTGTTCGCCGTCTTCATGATCGTGTCCTGGAAGTACTTCGGGCTCTACATGATGCTCTTCCTGGCCGCCCGGCAGAGCATCCCCAAGGAGCTGAACGAGGCCGCCACCACCGACGGCGCCGGCCCCTGGCAAGCATTCCGGCACGTCACCCTGCCCCTGCTCGGGCCGACGATCCGGATCAGCGTCTTCCTGTCGGTCATCGGCACCATCCAGTTGTTCGACATGGTCTGGGTGCTCACCGGCGGCGGCCCCATCCACGCCTCCGAGACCATGGCCGTGACGATGTTCCAGTACGGCTTCCGCCGCTTCGAGGTCGGCTACGCCAGCGCGATCAGCATCATCATGTTCCTGCTGAGCTTCGTGTTCGCCCTCATCTACCAGCGCGTCGTGCTGCGCCGCGACACCGAGGGCGCGATCACCAACCAGGGAGACAACCGATGACCAGCACGGCGAACCCCGCCCTGCGGGCCCGCCGCCTCGTGTTGCACCTCGTCTGCATCGTCGTCGGCGCGGTCATCGTCGTGCCGGTCTGGTTCGGGGTGCTCGGCGGGTTCAAGGACAACGGCCAGCTGTCCGTCAACCCCCTCGGCCTGCCCGACCCGTGGGTGCCGAGCAACTACACCGACATCCTCACCTCCGAGGTGTTCTGGCGGCAGCTGGGCAACAGCGTCCTCATCGCGGTGACCGGCACGTTCATCATGGTCGCCGCGGCGGCGATGGCCGCGTTCGTCTTCGCGCGCTTCGCGTTCCGGGGGCGGGAACTGCTGTTCACCCTGTTCGGCGTGGGGCTGATGTTCCCGTTCGCGGTGGCCATCCTGCCGCTGTTCGTGCTGCTGCGCAGCATGGAACTGCTGGACAACCCCCTCGGGGTGATCCTGCCCCAGGCCGCCTTCGGCCTGCCGATCACCGTCATCATCCTGCGGCAGTTCTTCCGCACCATCCCCGGCGAGGTCGAGGAGGCGGCGATCCTCGACGGGTGCAGCGCGTTCGGGTTCTTCTGGCGGATCCTGCTGCCGATGGCCCGCCCCGCGCTGGCCACCGTCTCCGTGCTGGCCCTCGTGACCAGCTGGAACAACTTCATGCTCCCGCTGGTGGTGTTCACCGACCAGAGCTGGTGGACCCTGCCCGTCGGGGTCCAGGCGTTCCAGGGGCAGTACTCCGACGACACCGCCCGGGTGCTCGCGTACGTCGTGCTGTCGATGGTGCCGGCCCTCGGGTTCTACGCCGTGGCCGAACGCCAGCTCATCAGTGGTCTCTCGGGCAGCGTGAAGGGGTGACCCGAGGCCGCTGCGATAGCCTTCTGCGACCGTAGCCAGGTGAGACGAAAGGGCGGACCGTGGGTTCCGACAGCAGCCGAAACGTCACCATCGCGATGATCGCGCGTCTGGCCGGCGTTTCCGTGCCCACGGTCTCCCGGGTCATCAACGGCCGCTCCGACGTCGCCCCCCAGACCCGGGAGCGCGTCGAGGAGCTGCTGACCCGGCACGGCTACCGTCGCCGGCTGCCCAGCCGGCGCAGCAGCTCCGCCCTGATCGACCTGGTCTTCAACGACCTGGACAGCCCCTGGGCCGTGGAGATCATCCGGGGGGTGGAGGACGTCGCCCACAGCAGCGGCGCGGGCACCGTCGTCTCGGCCATCCACCAGCGCACCTCGGCGGCCAAGCAGTGGCTCGACAACATGCGTGGCCGGTCCACGGAGGGGGTCATCTTCGTGACCTCGATGGTGGCGCCGCCATTGCAGGCCGAGCTGCGCCGGCTCAACCTGCCGGTGGTCATCGTCGACCCCGCCGGCGTCGCCCCGCAGGAGGCGCCCACCATCGGCGCCACCAACTGGGCGGGCAGCCTGGAGGCCAACCAGTTCCTGCTCGGCCTGGGCCATCGGCGCGTCGGCTTCATCGCCGGGCCGCCGCAGCTGATGTGCAGCCGGGCCCGGCTGGACGGCTACCGGGCGGCGCTCGACGCCGCGGGGATCGCCGTCGACGACGCCCTCATCCGGCCGGGCAACTTCTATCACGAGTCCGGCTACGCCGCCGGGACGCAGCTGCTGGCGTTGCCCGACCCGCCCACCGCGATCTTCGCCTCCAGCGACCAGATGGCGCTCGGCGTCTACGAGGCGGTCCGCAAGCGCGGCCTGCGGGTGCCCGACGACGTGAGCGTGATGGGCTTCGACGACCTGCCCGAGGTGCGGTGGTGTTCCCCGCCGCTGACCACCATCCGGCAGCCGCTCGTGGAGATGGGCATGCTGGCGGCGCGTACCGTGCTGCGGCTCGCCCGGGGCGAGCGGATCGAGAGCCCACGGATCGAGCTCGCCACCGAGCTCGTGGTCCGCGACAGCACCGCGCCCCCGTCCCGTACGCGCTGACCGGGGGCGGGCCTGGTCCGGCCCACCCCCGGTCACCGTCGCGGGGTCAGGAGGACGTGCAGGCGAGGTTGGTGGGCGCCTGGGCGCTGCCGGTGCTGGAGGCGATGTAGCCGGCCGTGGTCGAGCCGCCGGCGGACAACTGCCCGTTGTAGGCGGCGTTGGTCACGGTGACCTGGCTGCCCTGCTGGCCGAAGGTCGCGTTCCAGCCCTGGGACAGCGACTGCCCGCTGGGCAGCGAGAAGGTCACCCGCCAGCCGCTGATGGGGACGCTGCCGGTGTTGGTGATGGTGAGCCTGCCCTCGTAGCCGCCGGACCAGGAGCCGACCTGCGTGTACGTGACGCCGCACGCCTGCCCGGCCGGCGGGGTGGTGGGCGGCGGGGTGGTGGGAGCGGGCGTGGTGGGGGCCGGGGTCGTGGGGGCCGGGGTGGTGGGCGTGGGCGTCGGGTCGCCGCCGGTGCCGAACTGCCACCAGTTGAGGTTGAACAGGTTGCCGCTGCCGCCGACGAACCGTAGGTACAGGTCCTGGGTGCCGGTCGCGCCGGTCACCGGGCAGGACACCGTCTGCCACGTCTGCCAGCCGCCGGTGACCGGCACCGTGCACGCGGCGACCCGGGTGCCCGTCGGGCTGCCCAACCGCGCCTCGATCGTGCCACCACTGCCGGCCGAGGCCACCCGCGCGCTCAACGACGCCGCGCCCGACCCGAACGCCACCCCCTTCACCTTGACGTAGTCACCGTTGTTGAGGAAACCCACGTTCATCCCACCCTCACTGGCAGGCTCCGTCTCCACCCCCACCGACCAGGCGATCGTCTCCGCCTCCTGCCGCACATACGGATTCAACGTCCCGATCTGCGGCGCCCCGCCGGTGGTCATGTTCATGCTCGGGATCGTCCCGTCACTACGGTAGGAGAACTTCTCCACCGCCACCGACCGGGTGTAACCACCCCCACCCGGCAACGCCCCGTTGTGATAGAAGAAATACGACCCGCCGTTGAAGTCGATCACCCCCGGATGGTTCGTGAAACTACCGCCCTGCCGCGGCATCACCGTCCCCCGATACGTCCACGGCCCCGTCGGACCCGGCGCCGTCGAGTAACCGATGAACTCCGAACAACACTCCGCCGCGAACACGTTGTAGTACATGCCGTTACGCTTGTACACCCACGGCCCCTCCTCATACAGAGTCGGCCGGGACGCGTTACCCGTCCGCGTCCCGAACCCCGCCGTGGTCAACGGAATCTTCGTCGGACTCCCCGAATACGAGACCATGTCCGCGTTCAACCTCACATACCACAGGTTCGGGTTACCCCAGTACAGGTACGCCTGCCCATCATCGTCGATCATCACGTTCGGATCGATCTCACCGTTACCCACCAACGGACGACCGATCGCATCCCGGAACGGCCCCGTCGGACTGTCAGCCACCCCGACACCGATCACCATCCCACCACCACGCTGCTTCACCGGCACATACCAGTAGAACCTGTTGTTCCGCGCCACGACGTGACCCGCCCACGCGTCCGCCTCCGCCCACGAGAACGTGGCCAGGCTCATCGGCGAACCATGATCAGTCCAGTTCACCATGTCCGCCGACGAGAACACCCGCCAGTCCTTCATCGTGAAATACGTCGACCCATCCTCGTCGTGACCGGTATAGAGATAGACCCGACCGTTGTAGACCAACGGCGCAGGATCCGCCGTATAGATCGTCTGCACAATCGGATTGTCCGCCCGCGCCGGGGCGGCGAACAGCGTGGAGACGCAGAGCAGCGCCGCCACGAAGGCGACGCCGCGCCTGAGTCTGGTGCCGGTCAGGGTTTTCACGGATACCTCCCGAGACGGGGGCAGCGCACCTGGAACGGGTGCCTGCCGGGGGTGGGTGGGCGCAGGGGCGGCCGCCCGGCGTCCGCCCGGGAACGGCGGCGCGGTCGGCCCTGGTAGGGGCTGCGATGTCACGGGTCGGGGCGGGCCCTGGCGTCCACGGGGACGCCGGGCGTGCTCGTTCCCGGCTGGTGCTCCGGCTCTGCCGCCCCGGATCGGCGATCCCGGTGACGGCGGCGGAGCGTGCCCTTCGCTCCTGAGAGGCAGGATACTTGTTACCGTTAACACGAACAAGACGGGGATCGATGTCTCGGCGTGGGCCCGGCGCGGGGCCGCCCACCCGGGGCCGGTGGCGTGGCCGGGGTCTGCCATGCTCGGCACGATGACGACCGGCCGCCCCACCAGACGCCGCCCGCGCCGCCGGGCCGTCCTCGTCGTCCTCGCGCTCGGGACGGTGATCGCGCTCGTCGCCGTCGCCGGGGTCGCCTGGCGGTTCCTGCGGCCACCGGGCCCGCGCCCCCTGTTCCAGCTCCCCGTCGCCTGCGGCGAGACGTGGCAGCTCGGCACCTACCCCGGGCACGACGACTACGACGTCGACCTGTTCCCCAAGCGGGGCGAGGCGTGGGGGCGGCCGGTGCTCGCCTCGTACGCGGGCACGGTGACCGTGGCCGGGATCAACGGGTCGCTGGGCGGCCGTACCCCCGACGACCCGGACGGTCCGCGCGGGCGGGGCGGCGGATACTGGGTGAAGATCGACCACGGCGGCCGGTGGGAGACGCAGTACCTGCACCTGCTCGAACCGCCGCTGGTCCGCGAGGGCCAGCGGGTCGCCCAGGGCGAGCAGATCGGGCGGGTCGGCAGCACCGGCAACTCCGGCGCGCCGCACCTGCACTACGAGCAGCGCCGGGGCTGGGAGAAGGTCGAGACCTGGTTCGACGGCGAGCCGTCGGGCATTACCCACGACGACACCGAATACACGGTCACCCGCAAGAGCAACAACTGCGCCGCCGGCCGGCCGTAGCCGGTCGCGCCCCGCCCTCCACTCGTCGTCCAGATCGCGTCCACAGCCGGCTGGCAGCGACTACGGCACCGACGCGAAGAGCGTCACGTGGCGGAGGGACGCGACTCAGGTGCGAAGAGGAACGAACTGGAGGCTGGCCGCGGCGGTCATGTCGCCAGCACCGCCGCCGGGAAACTGGCGCCCGCGCTGGCCGCGATCCCGGACCGGCAGCACATCCGCGTCGTCGGGGCGCGGCACTCCCTCCGGGAGCTCGCGGCCAGGGCGCGGGAGGCCAGCGCCCGGCTGGGGCTCACGCCCGAGCAGGAGCCGGTGATCAACCCGCAGCGCAACCGGGTGGAGCTGCACCATGGCGCGGCGGCCGCCGTCCGCGGCTCGGCCGGCCGGCTCGCGCTGGCCGGCGACCTGGGCGTCGCGGTGGTCGACTCGCCGACCCCCATCCCGCAGGCCTGCGCGATCCAGAACTGTGAGGCGCCGATGCGCGGCGGGCTGCGGCTGGACATGCTCGACTTCAACAAGAGCCCGAAGTGGACCTGCACCAACGGCTTCAACGTGCACGGCTCGGACGGCTGGCAGTACACGGTCACGGCGGGGCACTGTAGCGAGGGTGGGGAGGGCTACTACTCCCGGCACGCGGGCCTCTACGTCGGCCGCTACAACTCTCCGACCTACGTCAGCCGGAACTACCCCATCGACGGGGTCATCATGCCGTACGTGGTGATGAACGGCTTCGAGTACGTCAGCTACTGGGTGGTGAACCCGCGCAACACGGTGTTCCACTCGGGGAAGAGCGAGGAGTTCCCGATCGACGGCATGTACCGCTACTCCCAGATCGAGGTTGGCTGGGTGGCCTGCCACACCGGTCAGACGTCCAACAACACCAGGTGCGGCACGGTCCTGTCGAAGGACGGCGGAATGATGACTGACATCTGCACGCGCAGCGGGGACAGCGGCGGCCCGCTGTTCAGCGAGGTCGACCACATGGCCTACGGCATCCTGCACGGCGGCACCAACAGCAACGGCACCTGCACCACGCGGTCGTACTACTCGCCGCTGTCGAAGATCTTCGACAGCGCGTGGTTGTATTCCGGGATCACCTTCGGCGTGAACTCGGACGCCTGACCGACCGGCCCCGCCGACCGGCGGGAGGGCCGTAGCCAGCGCCGCCGCCTGGCCACGGCCCTCCCCGTGCGACGCGGTGGCGGCCCGGCCTGGGTCAGCACCCGCCGGTGCGCCTCCCGCAGGTCCGGCCCCGGGTCGATGCCCAGTTCGTCGGCGAGCCGCTCGTGGATCGACCGGTACGCCGCCAGGGCCTCGGCCTGGCGGCCGGCGGCGGCGAGCGTCGTCACCAGGCCCGCCTGGACGCGTTCGTCGAGCGGGTCCTGCTCGGCCGCGCGGCGCAGCGACGCCAGGACCGGCGCCGGGCGGCGCAGCCGGACCGCGATCCCGGCGGCGTCGAGGACGGCGTCGGTGAACTCGCCGTCGAGGCGCGCGAACGTGGCCCGGGCGGCCGGCGTGCCGCCCAGGCCGTCGCCGGCGGGGCCGTGGCCGAGCCGCAGCGCCGCGACGTACCGGTCGAGCGCCCGGTCCGGCTCGCCGCCCCGCGCGTACGCCTTCGCCTCGGCGACGAGCCGCCGGAACAGGACGAGGTCGAGCGCCTCCGGCCCGGCCGTGAAGCGGTAGCCGTTGCCGTGCCGGGTCAGGTACGCGCCCGGGGCGCGCGGTGGCAGGCCGGGTTCGAGCAGGCGGCGGAGCCCACCGACGTACTTGTGGATGGTGTTCACCGCGCTCGGCGGCGCGCCCGGCCCCCAGAGCAGGTGGACCAGCTCGGGCGTGCCGACCGGGTGGCCCGCGCGGGCGAGCAGGAGCGCCAGCAGGCAGCGTTGCTGCGGCGGCCCGGCGTCGACCTCGGCGTCGCCGCGCCGGACCCGTAGCGGGCCGAGGATCCGCAGCCGCGGAGCCGGGCGGCGCGGATCGACAGTGTGCGAAACAGGCATGTGCCTCACGTTAGGTAATCCTGCGAGTGCTCAGCGTACGTCGGATGACGTAATGACGCGCGCCAGCTCCGCCCGCGACTTGACGTGGATCTTCGGGTAGATCCGGTACAGGTGGGTGCTGACCGTCCGGGGGGACAGGAACAGGTGCGCGCCGATCTCCCGGTTGCTCAGCCCCTCCGCGGCCAGCCGGGCGATCTGCTGCTCCTGCGGGGTGAGGGCGGTCAACGCGTCCGTCGGCCGCCGTCGTGTCTCGCCCGTGGCCCGCAGCTCCGCACGGGCCCGGTCGGCCCACGGCGTGACGCCGAGCGCGTCGAAGGTGGCCACGGCGGCCCGCAGCGGCGGCCGGCTCTCCGTGACCCGGTGCGCCCGCCGCAGCGCCGTGCCGTGCGCGAGCTGGAGACGGGCCCGGTCGAACGGCCAGCCGGTCAGGTCCCCGGCCAGCGCGGCCTCGTGGTCCCCGTCGAGCACCGCGCGGGCGTAGCCGAGGCCGACCCGCAGCGCGGGCGACCCACTGACCGCGGCGACCGGCTCCAGGTCGCGGACCACCGGGCGCAGCTCGTCCTGGAAGCCGCCGAGCAGGGCCGCCTCGGCCAGGTGCCCGAGCACGAGCAGTTGGTGGGCCGGGAAGTAGGCGCTGTCCGCCGGGTCGAAGATCCGCATGAGCTGCCGGAACGCGTCGTCGGGGTAGCCCTCGGCGAGCGCGGCGACGCCCCGGATGCGCTGCACGAGGGCCAGCATCGGCAGCCGCCGGCCGGCGGCGAGCGCCTGCTCGGCGGCCTCGGCCCGGCGGTGGGCGGCGGCGACGTCGCCCCGCAGCGCCTCGACCAGGCCCATGGTGAGGCCGCCGCCCAGCGCCCACATCGGCAGCCCGGTCTCCTCCGCCAGGCTGATGCACTCGGCGGCCAGCGGCACCGCGGCCCGGGTGTCGCCCAGCGCCGCGTACGCCGCCGCGGCCGCGTTGAGCGCCTGGGAGAGGACGCCGATCCGGCCCTGCGCGCGGACCTCGGCCGCGGCGGACAGCGCGAACGTCCCGGCGAGGTCGAACGCGCCGATGGCCCAGGCCGCGATCGACAGGTCGCTGCGCAGGGCCGGTGGCAGGTCCATCCGGTGCGCCAGGCGCTCCAGCCGGCGCAGCGCGGCGACGCCGTGCTCGACCGGTGCGACCAGCAGCATGATCGCGGGCACGCGCGGGTCGTCGTCGATCGACCCGAGCGCGAGCGTGACCTCGGTGAACCGGTCGCGGACGGGCGTCGGCGCATTGGAGTAGTAAGGGATGTCTCGCAACTCGGTGGTGGGTCCATGGTGGATCATGTTGTGGTGCAGGTGATCACGGCGGCTCGCCCGGAGTGGATCTTCCCGTTCACCGGGCTGCAGCCCGCCCAGTTCCGCAGGCTGGTCAGGCTGGTCGCCGAACGTGGCGGGGACGCCATCGCCGACGGGCGGCCGGGCCGGCAGTGGTCCCTCGACCTCGCCGACCGGGTACTGCTGGTCGCCACGTACTGGCGCACGAACCTGACCATGCGGCAGATCGGCCCGCTGTTCGGGGTGTCGCACTCCGCCGCCCACCGGGTCATCGACACCCTCGGCCCCCTACTCGCCCTGGCCCCGGTCCGCCGACGCCGGATCGAACAGATCGCCATCGTCGACGGCACCCTGGTCCCGACCCGGGACCACCGGCTGGCCGCCCCGAGCAAGAACTACCGCTACTCGACGAACCTGCAGGTCGCCATCGACGCCCACACCCGCCTGGTCGTCGCCTTGGGTGACCCGCAGCCGGGCAACCGCAACGACACCATCGCCTACCGCACCTCCGGCATCGACCAGAAACTGGCCGGACGGCCCGTCATGGCCGACGGCGCCTACCGCGGCAACCCCGAGGTGATCATCCCGTACCGCAAACCCACCGACGGCACCGAACTACCCGACTGGAAGAAGGACCTGAACAAGCAACACCGCACGATCCGGGCGCAGGTCGAACACGCCCTGGCCCGCATGAAGACCTTCAAGATCCTCCGGGACTACCGACGCGCCGCCAGCACATTGACCGACACCGCTTCCGGCATCGCCCACCTCCACAACATCATCCTGCTCGGATGACACCGACACCGTTGACCAGCAGCCATCACCGAGTTACGAGACATCCCTTAGACGCGCAGCGCCAGGTCGTTCATCGCCTGGAGGGCGCGTTCGGGGTCGCCGTCGCGGCGCATCGTGTCGATCAGGTCGGCGTAGGTCAACAGCCGCTCCGGCCCGGACCAGGCGATCGGGAGGTACGTCTCGCGCAGCCAGGTCAGCCGGGCCTGGTCGGCCGGCCGCAGGACGCTCTCGTCGATCTCGCCGAGCAGCCGCCGCACGGTGTGCTGGTCGCCCTGCTCGTGCGCCACGAGACAGCTCGACACCTGCCGGTGGCCGCGCGCGGCCGGGTCCCGGCTGAGCTGGACGGCCCGGGTGAGCGCGGCCAGCGCGAGCGGCGCCTGACGCGGCGCGGCGGCGGCCGCCACGTCGGTCAGCTCCCGGGCCAGCGCCTCGTCCGGGCCCGGCGCGGCCGAGGCCCGGTGCCAGAGCTGGCGCTGAGGGCTCGCCGCCAGCACCTCGGCCAGCGCCGCGTGCACGCGCCGACGGTCCGCGGGCGCGGCCTGCTGGCGCAGCGCCGAGCGCAGCAACGGGTGCCGGAACCGCAGCTCGTACTGCTCGTCGACGGCGACCAGGCGGGCGGTCACCGCCGGCTGGATCGCCTCGGTGGGCACCTCGACGCCGCCGAGGAGCGTGGCCGCCGCCAGGATCTCGTCCAGGTCGGACCCGTCGTTCAGCGCCGCGACCAGCAGCAGGGTCCGGGTCCGCGGCGGCAGGTCGGCGACCAGCCCGCCGAAGGTCCGCTCCACCCGCGCGCTCAGCGGCAGCGCCGACGGCGACAGCGCGCCGTCGCCGAGCCGGGCCACCGAGCCGCCCAGCTCCACGATGCCCAGCGGGTTCCCGGCGGCCTCGGCCAGCACCCGGGCCCGCAGCCGGGGGGCCAACCGGGGCGCGGCCCTGTCCAACAGCGTCTCGGCGTCGGCCCTGGTCAGCGGCTCCAGCCGCAGTTCGGGCAGCCCCGCCCTGGTGAGCCGCCGGTCGACGTCCTCGCCGTCGCGTACCGCCATGACCACGGCGACCCGGTCCGACCCGAGCCGCCGGCTGAGGAACGTCAGGGTCTCCCAGGTCGCGGCGTCCAGCCAGTGCGCGTCCTCGACCGCGAGCAGCGTGGGCTGCTCCGGCTCGCCGAGCAGGTGCAGCACCTCGACGGCCCGGCGGTACGGCGAGTCCGCCGCCGTCGGGGCGGGGCGCAGCGGGCGGAGCAGGTGGTCGAGCCCCGCGTACGGGATCTGCCCCTCGGCCTGCACGCCGGTCACCTCCAGCACGCGCACCCCGCGCCCGTGCCCGGCCCGGACCACGTGCTCCAGCAGGGCCGACTTGCCGATCCCGGCCTCGCCGCGCAACACCAGCGCGCCGCCCCGCCCCCCGATCGCGCGGGTGAGCAGATCCCCGAGCAGACGGATCTGGTCGTCCCGCCCGACGAGCCCGGTCATGCCCCCATCCTGCACCGTCACGCCGCGGCCTCACCCGCCGTCGATGCGGGGCCGCCGGTGGTCGGTCAGCCGGAACCCGACCCCCCGTACCGCGACGACGGTGACGCCCGTGCCGAGCTGGTCGAGTTTGCGGCGCAGCCGCTTCACCAGGGACTGCACGCCGGCCGTGCGCTGGCGCCCCTCGTCGTGCCAGACCGTGCGGTGCAGCTCCGCGTAGCTCCAGACCCGCACCGGCTCGCTGGTCAGGCGGGCCAGCAGGTCGCGTTCGAGCCGGGTGAGGAAGACCTCGCGCCCGCCGTAGCGGGCCGTCGACCGGGCCGAGTCGATCCACAGCGTGTCGTCCGGGTCGGGGGTCGTGGCGGCCGGCGGCCCCGGCGGGACGGCGATCAACCGGCGCAACTCGTCGAGGTCGGCGACCAGCAGCAGGGGCGCGATGCCGTCGAGGCGCTCGGCGAGCCGGATCCGTTCGGCCGGCGACGGGGTCACCGCGATCACCAGCGGGACCGTCGGCCCCGCCTCGTCGAGGGGGCCCGCCGGCGGGCCGCCGTCGCCGCCGTTCACCGCGCCCACGCGGACGGGGCCGCCCGCCGCTGCCCGAGTCTGTCAGCGCCGTGACAGCGACGGGCGGGCGGCGTGGCCGGTCGGGCTGCTCGTAGCGACGAGTTGCTCACGTCGCGTGCTTGATCCTTCATCTTTGTCGATCATAGTTTGCCCACAGGCGGCCGGCGTGACCCGCACGACGCCTGAGGGGCCCGGGGGTTCGTCGCCGTGCGTCCAGACGGGAGGCTCGGTCGTTGTACCCCTGCCACGGCCCGACCAACCGCGGGTCGTTCGTGCAGGAGGCGGCACCGAATGCTGAGACGTCCACACCCCAGGGGCCTGGCCAGGCGCCTGGTGAGCGCCGGTGCGGCGCTCGCCCTCGCGGCGACGGCCCTGGCCACGACCGCCCCCGGGGCGCAGGCCGCGCCGGGCGGCACGCCCGCGGACAAGATCCGGCCCGAGCTGGTCCAACGGCTCCAGACCAAGACCGAGAGCGACTTCTGGATCCACTTCGGTGCCCGGGCGGACCTGAGCAAGGCCGCCGCGATCGCCGACTGGACCAAGCGGGGCGCCGCCGTGGCGGACGCGCTGCGGCGTACCGCCGCCGACAGCCAGGCCAAGGTCCGCGCCGAGCTCGACGGCTCGGGCGCGAAGTACCAGAGCTTCTGGGCGACCAACGCCATCAAGGTCAGCAGCGGCTCCCTGACGATGGCGCAGAGCCTCGCCGCGCACGCCGAGGTCGACGGCGTCTACGCGCCGGTCGCCTACGAGCTCCCCGAGGTCACGAAGGGGGCCGACGAGAAGACGGCCAACGCCCTGGAGTGGGGCATCGCCAACATCAACGCCGACGACGTCTGGTCGCGCTACGGCGTCACCGGCGCCGGCATCACGGTGGCGAGCATCGACTCCGGCGTGCAGTTCGACCACCCGGCGCTGGTGCGGGCGTACCGGGGCAACAACGGCGACGGCACCTTCGACCACAACTACAACTGGTTCGACGCGGCCGGCGACTGCGCCGCCGGCCCCTGCGACGGCGACGGCCACGGCACCCACACGATGGGCACGATGGCCGGCGCCGACGGCGCCAACCAGATCGGTGTCGCGCCCGGCGTCCGGTGGATCGCGGCCAACGGCTGCTGCCCGACCGACGCGGCGCTGATCGCCTCCGGCCAGTGGATGCTCGAACCCACCGACCTCGACGGCGAGAACCCCGACGCGAGCAAGCGACCCCACGTCATCAACAACTCGTGGGGCACCCGGCTGCCCTCCAACGACCCGTTCATGGAGGACGTGACGCTGGCCTGGGCCGCGTCGGGCATCTTCGGCGCCTGGTCCAACGGCAACAGCGGCCCGGCCTGCCAGACCAGCGGCTCGCCGGGCAGCCGGTCCAGCAACTACTCCACCGGCGCGTACGACGTCAACAACGCCATCGCCAGCTTCTCCGCCCGGGGCGCCGGCCAGGGCGGGGCCGTCAAACCCGACATCTCCGCGCCCGGCGTCAACGTCCGCTCCAGCATCCCCGGCGGCGGCTACGGCAGCCTCAGCGGCACCTCGATGGCCTCCCCGCACCTCGCGGGCGCGGTGGCGCTGCTGTGGTCGGCGGCGCCCGCGCTGGTCGGCGACGTCGCGGCCACCCGCGCCCTGCTGGACGACTCGGCGATCGACACCGCCGACGCCCAGTGCGGCGGCACCGCCGACGACAACAACGTCTACGGCGAGGGCCGCCTCGACGCCCTCGCCCTGCTCGACGCCGCCCCGATCGGGGAGACCGGCACCCTCGCCGGCACGGTCACCGACGCGGCCACCGGCGACCCGGTCCCCGGCGCCACGGTCGCCCTCACCGGCCCGGCGTCCCGGCAGCTCACCACCGGCGCCGACGGCAGGTACTCGTCCCTGCTGCCCGCCGGCGACTACCAGGTCGCCGTGACCGCGTTCGGCTACGCCGCCCGGACCCTGCCCGCCACGGTCCGCGCCGCCGCGACCACGACGCTCGACGTCGCGCTGACGGCGGTGCCGTCGGTCACCGTCAGCGGCTCGGTCACCGACGGCTCCGGCCACGGCTGGCCGGTGTACGCGAAGGTCAGCGTCGAGGGCCTCCCGGTGTCCGACTACACCACCCCCGGCAACGGCCGCTACAGCCTCACCCTGCCCGCCTCGGCCACGTACAAGCTGAAGGTGGAGCCGCAGTACCCGGGCTACCAGACGGTGACCCGCGAGGTCGTGGTCGGCACCGGCAACAAGACCCAGAACGTCGCCGTCACCGTGGACCCGGCCGCCTGCACCACCGCGCCGGGCTACGGGTACGGCTCCGACGGGGTGTACGAGACCTTCGACGGCGACCGCGCCCCGGCCGGCTGGTCGGTCGTGGACAACGCCGGCACCGGCCAGGGGTGGCAGTTCACCGACGCGGGCGGCCGGGGCAACCTCACCGGCGGCACCGGCGGCTTCGCGATCGTCGACAGCGACGACTACGGCAGCGGCGGCAAGCAGGACACCTCGCTGGTCAGCCCGGTCGTCGACCTCACCGACGTCGCCGCGCCGGTGATCCGGTTCAACCAGGACCTCAACTGGGTCAGCTCCGAGCGGGCCGACGTCGACCTCAGCGTGGACGGCGGCGCGACCTGGGCCAACGTGCTGCGGCAGGCGGCGGACGTGCGCGGGCCGCGGGTCACCGAGATCGCGATCCCGCAGGCGGCGGGCGAGTCCCGGGTCCAGGTGCGGTTCCACTACTACGACGCCACCTGGGAGTGGTGGTGGCAGGTCGACAACGTGCTGATCGGCAGCGAGGTCACCTGCGCGCCGACCGACGGCGGCCTGGTGCTCGGCCACGTCCGCGACGCCAACGACAACGGCTACGTCAACGGCGCGACCGTCACCAGCGACGACCGGCCGGCGGAGACGGCCACCACCGTGGCCACCCCCGACGACACCGAGCTGCCCGACGGCTTCTACTGGTTGTTCTCCTCGCTGACCGGCGCGCACCGGTTCACCGCCAAGGCCGGCGGCTATCTCAGCCAGGGCAAGCAGGTCACCGTGGAGGCCGACTGGGCCACCACCGCGACCTTCAAGCTCGCGGCGGGCCGGCTGTCCGTGCAGCCGGCGGAGGTCAGCGGCACGGTGCGGATGCCCACCGGCACCGTCGCCAAGACCTTCACCGTGACCAACACCGGCGGGGCACCCGTCGACGTCCGCTTCGGCGAGCGCGACGGCGGGTTCGAGCTGCTGCGGGCCGACGGCTCCCGGGTGACCCAGCGGCAGATCCTGGCCGCCGAGGGGGCCCCGGAGCAGCGGATCACGGCCGCCACGTCGCTGGCCGCGCGGGCGTCCGGCAACGCCGCCGCGGTGGCCCCCGCCGCGACCGGCCCGCAGGCCGCGCCCTGGACGGACGTCACCGACTTCCCGGCCAACATCATGGACAACCGGGTGGTCAGCCTGGACGGCAAGGTGTATTCGATCGCCGGCGGCAACGGCACGGCGTCGTCGGCGAAGAACTACGCCTACGACCCCATCGCCCAGACGTGGGCCCCGATCGCCGACCTGCCGGGCGCGCGCAACGCCGTCACGGCCGGCGTCGTCGACGGGAAGATCGTCGTGACCGGCGGTTGGGGCGCGTCCGGCCCCGACGCCGCCACCTGGTCGTACGACCCGGCGGCCGACGCCTGGACGAAGAAGGCGAACAACCCGCTGCCCCGGGCGGCCGCCGGCCAGGCCGTCGCCGCCGGCAAGCTCTACGCGGTGGGCGGCTGCACGACGGCGAACTGCACGCCGATGTCCAACGACGTAGTCCGGTACGACCCGGCCAGCGACACCTGGGAGACGCTGCCCGACTACCCGAAGTCGGTGGCGTTCCTGTCCTGCGGCGGCATCGGCGGCGTCGTCTACTGCACCGGCGGCAACGACGGCACCGTGCCGCAGAAGGCCGGCTACGCCTTCGACCCGGGCACCAACGCCTGGACCGCGATCGCCGACGCGCCGGCCGACAACTGGGCCAGCTCGTTCGCCGTCGCCAACGGCAAGCTGCTGGTCGTCGGCGGCTCGCAGGGCGGGGCGATCACCAACGCCGGCTTCGCCTACGACCCGGCGGGCAACTCGTGGTCGGCCCTGCCGAACGCCAACACCGCCCGGTACCGGGGCGGCGCGGCGTGCGGCTTCTACAAGGTCGGCGGCTCCTCGGGCGGCTTCACGGCGACGCCGGACAGCGAGGCGCTGCCCGGCTTCGGCGAGTGCGCCGAGGCCGCCGCGGACGTCAGCTGGCTGACGATCGACAAGACGGCCGCCACGCTGGCGCCGGGCGAGAAGGTCACGGTCACCGTCGGGATCTCGGCCACCGTCGACCAGCCGGGCACGTACACGGCGTCGGTGGTGATCACCGAGGACACCCCGTACACGGTCGCGCCGGTGTCGGTCACGATGACCGCCCAGCCGCCGAAGACCTGGGGCAAGCTGCTGGGCACGGTGACCGGGACGAGCTGCCAGGGCGTCGGCGCGCCGCTGCCCGGGGCGGTGGTGCAGGTCGACTCGTGGGCGATGTCGTGGACGTTCGCCACCGACGACCAGGGCCGGTACGCGTACTGGCTGGACAAGCGGAACAACCCGCTCACGTTGATCGTCGCGAAGGACGGCTGGAAGCCGCAGACCCGCCAGACGAAGATCAACACCAGTACGCCCACGGTGGAGAACTTCGCGTTGACGCCGATCCGCTGCTGACCCGCGGCGGCTGACGGGACGACCCCGGCCCGCCCGGTCAACCGACCGGGCGGGCCGGCGGCGTCTGCGGGCGGGCCGGCCGGGGGTCGGCGCGAGCACGGCGTGTTCGGGGGCGACGGCGGGCGGGGCTCAGGGCAGCGCCAGCCGGAAGCCGACCCCCCGGACCGCGTCGATGGTCGCCGGCACGCCCAGTCGGGCCAGCTTGCGCCGCACCCGGCGCACCACCGAGTGCAGGTCGGAGCCGCGGCCGAGGCGCTCGGTGCCCCAGACCTCGCGGTGCAGCCGCCGGTGGGTCCAGGTGTGCCCGGGCGTGCCCACCAGGCAGCGCAGCAGGTCGTGCTCCAGCGGGGTCAGCCCGATCTCGCGGTTGCGCCAGCGCAGCACCCGCCGGTCGGAGTCGATGCTCAGCGCGGTCGCGGCCGGCGCGACGGCGGTGACCGCGACCCGGTGGGCCGCCGCGTCGGCGGGCGCGGCGGCGGGCCCGCCGGCTACGCCGAGGAACCGTCGCGCCTGGTCCACGCTGGAGACGATCAGGACGGCCTCGGACCCGCCGAACAGCTCGGCGAGACGGCGGCGGTGCGACGCCGAGGAGGCGATGCCGATGGCCAGGGAGGGTCTCCCGCTCATCTCCGCCCTCCCCGTCCAGCCGCTCGCGGAACGGCGTTGACATAATAATGTGCGTCGATGTCCTGGGCAATGTCCCTTCCCGACGGTGCCGCCGCCTCGGCGTGGCAGGATGTCGACGTGCCCGACGCCCGCAGACCTCCGGTCGCGTTCGAGACGACCTGCGTCGTCGCGGCGTCACCGGACGAGGTCTACCAGCACCTGTCCGACCCGTTCAGCTACGTCGGGCTGTCGCCGCTGATCGTGGCGGTCCGCGACGTCCGCACCGGCCACGACGCGCGGGGCCGGGCGGTCGCCCGCTACCTCGCCGTCGAGCGGTTCCGGCTGGTCGGGCCGGTGCGGTGGGACAACCCGATCCGGGTACGGATGGTGGCGACCCGGCCGGGCGCGCAACTGGTCAGCGACGTGCGCAGCCCCGGCCGGGTGTCGTTGCGCGCGGTGGTGGACCTGGCCGCCGAGGCGGGCGGCACCCGGGTGCGGGAAGGGGTGACCGCCGACGCGCCGGTGCCGCTGCGGCGGTTCGTGGCGGCGAAGGCGCGCGAGGTCGCCGCGTTCCGGGCGGCCGAGCTGACCCGCCGCATGGCGGCCCGGTAGGCCACGCGCGGGCCCGGCGTCGGCGTCGCGGACCCGCGCCGCTGCGGGCCCGCGACGCCGGCGGGGACTACCGGTAGGTCAGGTCGGACGAGGAGTAGAGGCAGTTGGTGCCGTCGGCCCCGGTGCCGACCTGGGTGGGTTCGCTGCCGGTGTTGTTGCCGTTGTACTTACGGCAGATCACCATCGCCCGGCTGGGGTCGTTGACGATCGTGATGCCCGAGAACCGGGCGGTGTCGCCGTAGTTGACGTTGATCCCGGCCACCGTGTTGCCGGGGCGGGTCAGCGTGCTGTTACGGATGACGACGCTGCGCTTGTACTGGGTGGAGCAGTTGCCGCAGGAGCGGTAGAACGTCCCGAAGTTGGTCGCCTGGAAGTTCTGGACGGTCAGCGTGCCCGCCCCGTTGTGCTGGAAGATCTTGTCGCTGGCGCTGCGCGCGCCGCCGCCGTCGACCAGGAAGGTGGGCGACCCGCTGCCGCGGAACGTGGCGGCGTCCTCGCCCACGTCCTCCCACCACACGTTGCGCAGCGTGCAGGACCCGGCGCAGTGCACGCCGTCGCCGGCGGGCCCGCCGATGATGACGTTCTGCAGGGTGGCCCCGGCGGCGAGCTGGAACATGGGGTCCTGGCTCTCCTCCTGGCTGCCGTCGCCGATGCAGCAGTAGCGGCGCATGCCGCCGTCGAACACGCCGGAGACCGCGATCGTGCCGTTGACGCCGACCTGCCCGGTCGGCGTCGGCCACGTTCCGGTCGGCGGCGGCGTGGTGGGTGGCGGCGTGGTCGGTGGCGGGGTGGTAGGCGGTGGGGTGGTCGGGTTGCCCGGCGTGGTCGGGCCGGTCCCGCCGGTGCAGGTGACGCCGTTGACCGCGAAGCTGGTCGGCGTCGGGTTGCTGCTGTTGTTCCACGTGCCGTTGAAGCCGAAGGCGGCCGACGCGTTGGTGGCGAGGTTGCCGTTGAAGCTCGCGTTGGTGGCGGTCACCGCGCTGCCGCTCTGCGTGACGGTGGCGTTCCACGCCTGGGTGACCGTCTGGCCGGCGCCGAACGACCAGGTGAGCTGCCACGAGGTGATGGGGTCGCCGACGTTGGTGAGGGTGACGGTGGTGGAGAAGCCGCCCGGCCACTGCGAGCCGACCACGTAGCTGACGCGGCAGCCGGCGGCGGCCTGTGCGACGCCCGCGGTGGCCACGACCCCCGCGGCGGCCAGCGTGGCCGCCGCCGCGGTGACGACGGCAAGGGACTTTCGGCGCTGTCTGTGCAGCATGTTGCTCCCTGGCTGTACGTGGGGCCCGCGAGGACGCCGGCAGCCGGTGCCCGCCGGATGCCGGAGCGGACCCTGGTCCGTGCCCGGACGCCCGTCCGTCGGACGGGCCGCGCCGCCCACGGGGCAAGCGCTTTCGCCAAGCAGAGCGCAGATCGATGATCGACACAATCCCGGTCCCGCCACCGGATAGGGAAACACCCGATTGGCGCGCGGGCGCGGGGCCCTAGCGTCAGGCGCATGTCCCGTCGCACGTACCCCCCGGCCCGCCCGCCGCGCCCGGCCCGGGCCCGCCGCCTGGCCCCCGTTCTGCTGCTCGCCCTGCTGGCCCCCGCCGCCTGTGGCCGGCTGGCCGGCCCGCTCTCCGCCGACCCGGGCGACGCCGCCGACCGGCCCGCCCCGGTGGCGACGCAGCCCGGCGGGTCGGCCGCACCGACCGCCGCGCGGACCGGCGGGGCGGCCGACCCGACCGACGGGCAGCCACCCGGGCCGGGAGACGACGCGCTGGGCCTGCCCGACCCCTGCGCGCTGGTCCGCAAGGCCGAGGCCGAGCAGCTCGCCGGCCGGGGACTGTACGACGGCAGGCCGGTCGGGGACACCTGCACCTACACCGCGCCGGTCGACGGGCCGACCGCGCAGGTCGAGGTCTTCGTCGGTGAGGGCGCGAAGACGTACCTCGACACCGAACGGGCGCTCGGGCACGAGACGCGGGCGCTGTCCGGCGTGGGCGACGAGGCGTACGCGACCGACGACTCGGTCTTCGTCAACGCCTCCGGCAGGTGGGTGGCCGTCCGGCTGGTGCGGCTCAACGCCCCCGAGGAGAACCGCGAGCCGTTGGAGGCCCTCGCCCGCGCCGTCGCCGGCCGGCTCTGAGGCCCGGCGGCCGCCCCGTCCCGCCGGCCGCCGCGCCGCCCCCGGGTGGCGGCCGCGTGCCATCATCCCGCCATGGACACCTCCCTGGTGGGGCGTGACGCGGTCGCCGACCGGGCGTGGCGGGCGCTGGGCGCGGGAGCGCCGGTGCTCGTGGAAGGCCGCAGCGGCATCGGCAAGACAGCCCTCTGGCGGGCCCTCGTCGCCCGGGCCGAGCGGGCCGGCTGGGCGACGCTGACCTGCGCCCCGACCGAGGCCGAGGCGGCGCTGCCGTTCGCCGCGCTGGCCGACCTGCTCCGGCCGCTGGCCGCCGCGGTGCCGGCCCTGCCCCCGCCGCAGCGCGCCGCCGCCGAGATGGTGCTGCTGGCCGCGTCCGGCGACGAGCTGGTCGACGAACGGGCGGTCGGCGCGGCGACCCGGGCCCTGATCGAGGCCGCGCTCGGCGCGGGGCCCCCGGTGCTGCTCGCCGTCGACGACGCGCCCTGGCTCGACGCGCCGAGCGAGCGGGCGTTGCGGTTCGCGCTGCGCCGGCTCGCGCCCCGGCCGGTCGTGCTGGTCGCCCGGCGCACGGACGGTCCAGGGCCCGCCGCCGCGCCCCTCGGCCTCGACGACGACCGGCCGGGCGGCGCGCCGGTGACCCGCGTCGCCCTGCCCCCGCTGGATGCCGGCTCCCTGCACCACATCGTCCGGGCCCGGCTGGACGGCGCGGTCAGCCGCCCGCTGTTCGCCCGGATCGTCCGCGATGCCGGCGGCAACCCGCTGCTGGCCATCGAGATGGCCCGGGCGGTGCTGCGCCTGCCCCGCCCGCCGGGGCCCGGCGAGGACCTGCCGGTGCCGTCGTCGCTGCGGCAGCTGCTCGCCGACGCGCTGCGGGCGCTGCCCGCCCGCACCCGGGACGCGGTGCGGCTGGCGGCGCTGCTGACCGTGCCCACCCTGCCGGACCTCGCCGCGGCCGGGGTGCCGGCGGAGGCGTGGGACGCCGCGGAGGAGGCCGGCCTGCTGCGCGTCGCCCCGGACCGGGTCGGCTTCGTCCATCCCAGCTATGCCGCGGCCGTCCGGGGCGGCATCCCGCCCGGGGTCCGCCGACGGCTGCACCGGGCGCTGGCCGACGTGGTGTCGGACCCCGACGAACGCGCCCGGCAGCTCGCCCGGTGCGCCGTCGGGCCGGACGGCGCGGTCGCCGCCGAGCTGGCCGCCGCCGCCGAGCGCCAGCACGCCCGGGGCGCCCCCGCCGTCGCCGCCGACCTGTTCGAGCGGGCCGCGCAGCTCACGCCCGCCGGCCAGGCCGACGCCCGGGACCGGCGTCGTCTGGCCGCGGTGCGCTGCCGCATCGACAGCGGCGACCACGCGGCGGCCGGCGCGGCGGCCGACGCCGTGACCGGGCAGCTCACCGGGCAGGCGCGGGCGGAGGCGCTGCTGCTGCGCGCGTTGGTCGCGTGGTTCGCCGACGACCTCGCCACCGCCGTGTCCACGGGCGAGCGCGCGCTGGCCGCCGCCGACGGCGGCCCCCTCGCGGGGCGGATCCACGCCCACCTCACCCTGTTCCACGACGGGCCCGGGGCCGCCCGGCGGCACGCCGAGGCCGCCATCGCCCTGCTCGGCGCGGACGAGGACCGGCCCCTGCTGACCGCGTCGCTGCTGCTGCTGTTCTTCCACGAGGTGCGCGCGGGGCGGCCCGCCCGCACCGGGCTGCTCGACCGGGCGCTGGAACTGGAGGCCGGCGAGCCGTCGTGGCTGGCCGGCACGATCCCGGCGATCTGGTGGAAGGCCACCGACGACCACGCCCGGGCGCGCGAACGGCTGCACGACATGCGCGCCCGGGCGGCGGCGCGGGGCGACGAGCCGTGGCAGCACGAGCTGCTCACCCACCTCGGCGAGGCGGAGCTGCTGGCCGGCCGGTTCGCCGCGGCCGAGGCGCACGTCGCCGCCGCCCGGGAGCTGGGCGAGCAGCTCGGCAGCGCGCTGGTCGGGGAGACCTGGCTGGCGGGGACGCTGGCCGCGTACCGGGGGCGGCTGGCCGAGGCCGCCGGGGTCGCGGAGGCGGGACTGCGCCGGGCCCGGGAGGTCGACGACGCCTGGAGCCGGCGCATCCACCTGCAACTGGCCGGGTTCGTGGCGCTGTGCGCCGGCCGGCCCGCCGAGGCCGCCGCCGCGTACGGCGAGCTGGCGGGGGCGCTGGCCGGCTCCGGGATCGCCGAGCCGGTCGCGTTGCGCTTCGAGCCGGACTGGATCGAGGCGTGCGTCGGCTGCGGTGACCTCGACACGGCGGGCCGGGCCCTGGCCCGCCTCGCCGAGCGGCACGGCAGGCTGCCCCGGCCGTGGACCACCCTCGGGCTGGCCCGCAGCCGGGTGCTGGTCGACGGCGCCGCAGGCGTCGACACGTCACCGGCCCTCGCCGCGCTGCACGCCGCGCGGGCGGCCGTACCGGCGGACGTGCTGCCGCTGGACCGTGCCCGCTGCCTGCTGGTCGCCGGCCGGGCGCTGCGGCGGGCCCGGCGTCGCCGGGAGGCCCGCGCGGCGCTGGAGGCGGCCGAGGCGGAGTTCGGCGCGCTCGACGCCGCCGCGTTCGCCGCCGCCGCGCGCTCTGAGCTGGACCGGATCGGCCGGCGGACGGCCGCGCCGACCACGCTCACCGCCACCGAGGAGCGGGTGGCCCGACTGGCCGCGCAGGGGCGCACCAACCGGGTCATCGCCGACACGCTGTTCATCAGCCCGAAGACCGTCGAGGCCAACCTCGCCCGGGCCTACCGCAAGCTCGGCATCTCCACCCGCGCCGAGCTGGGCGCGGTGCTGGGGCGGCCGGCGTCCGCCTGACCGGCGGGGCCGGCCGTCGGCGACCGGCGGCACGGCGGTCCGCCGGCCGGCGGGGCGGACCGCACGGCCGGTGCCGGGGGCGGCGCGCAGGGGGCAGAATGTCGCCGTGCCCTCCGACCTGCTGGCGATGATCGCCGCCGAACGCCGCCGCATTGCCGACCTGCTCGACTCGCTGACCCCCGCCCAGCTCGACACCCCCAGCCTGTGCGGGGCCTGGACCGTGCGGGAGGTCGCCGGCCACCTGGTGTCGCCGCTGGTGGTCAGCCCGTGGCGGATCCTGCCGCTCGTGCTGCGCTCCGGTTTCAATCTGCACGCGGCGAACGCGCGCCTGGCCAGCCAGGTGGCCCGCCGGCCGGCGGCCGAGCTGGCCGCGGCGCTGCGGACCCACGCGGAGCACCCGTTCCGGCCGCCCGTGGTCGGGTTCTTCGGGCAGCTCACCGACGTGCAGGTGCACGGGCAGGACATCCGCCGCCCGCTGGGCCTGCCCGCCGACCTGGACCCGCTGCGGCTGCGCACGTCGCTGGACTTCCTGACCGGCGGCCGGGCCGTCGGCTTCGTCGACCGCCGCCGGGTCGCCGGGCTGCGGTTCGAGGCCACCGACCTGGGCTGGGCGGCGGGCGAGGGCCCGGTGGTCCGGGGCGCCGGCGAGGCGCTGCTGCTCACGCTGACCGGCCGGCGGGTGGCCCTGCCCGAGCTCGACGGCGACGGCGTCGCGGTGCTGACCGGGCGCTGGCCCGGCTGACCGGGCGCTGGCCCGGCGGCCCGGCACCCGTCTGGTCCGTTTTGCTCGAACCCAGCAGGGTACGACCCGGATGCCCGTTCATCACCGCATCCCGGAGGTACCCGTCCAGATGAGTGCTCGCAAGCCCGCCAAGGCGGTCAAGGACGTCGTCGAGGCCGCCGCGGGGAAGGTCGCCGACGTCCTGACCCCCGACGCCCCCGGCGCGCCCGGCAGCGCCCCGCCCCCCGTGGCGGAACCGACGACGCCGCACGGTCCGCTGCCACCGAAGGGGGAACAGGGCGCCCCCGGGACCCGCAGCCCGACCGGTGCGCCGACCGGCGCGCCGACGGCCGCGAACGGCCAGCAGGGCACCTACCTGACGACGTCGCAGGGGGCGCGGCTGCGCGACACGGACCACTCGCTCAAGGCCGGGCCGCGCGGCCCGATCCTGCTCCAGGACCACCACCTCCGCGAGAAGATCACGCACTTCGACCACGAGCGCATCCCCGAGCGCGTCGTGCACGCCCGGGGCACGGGCGCGCACGGCGTGTTCGTCGGCTACGGCACCGCCGAGCCGATCACGCGGGCGGGCTTCCTCGCCAAGGGCCGCGAGACCGAGGTCTTCGTGCGGTTCTCCACCGTGCTCGGCTCGCGCGGCTCGGCCGACACGGTCCGCGACACCCGGGGCTTCGCGACGAAGTTCTACACCGACGAGGGCACCTTCGACCTCGTCGCCAACAACATGCCGGTCTTCTTCATCCAGGACGCGATCAAGTTCCCCGACATCATCCACGCCGGCAAGCCGCACCCCGACCGGGAGATCCCGCAGGCGCAGAGCGCGCACGACACGTTCTGGGACTTCGTCTCCCTGCACACCGAGGCGCAGCACCACACGATGTGGAACATGTCCGACCGGGGGATCCCGCGCTCGTACCGGATGATGGAGGGCTTCGGCGTGCACACCTTCCGGCTGGTCAACGCCGCCGGGGAGACCGTGCTGGTCAAGTTCCACTGGAAGCCGCAGCTCGGCGTGCACTCCCTGACCTGGGAGGAGGCGCAGCTGCTCGGCGGCGTGGACCCGGACTTCCACCGCCGGGACCTCTACGACGCGATCGAGGCGGGGGCGTACCCCGAGTGGGAGCTCGGCGTGCAGGTCCTGCCCGACACGCCGGAGGAGACGTTCGCCGGGATCGACCTGCTCGACCCGACGAAGATCGTGCCGGAGGAGCTCGCGCCGGTGCAGCCGATCGGGCGGCTCACCCTCAACCGGACGCCGACGAACTTCTTCGCCGAGACCGAGCAGGTCGCGTTCCACGTCGGCCACCTGCCGCCGGGCATCGACGTCACCAACGACCCGCTGTTGCAGGGCCGGCTCTTCTCGTACGTCGACACGCAGCTCACCCGCCTCGGCGGGCCGAACTTCTCCCAGCTCCCGGTGAACCGACCGCACGCCCCGGTCAACGACATGCTCCGCGACGGCTTCCACCAGCAGGCGGTGCACGCGGGGGTCGCGCCGTACCGGCCGAACTCCCTCGACGGCGGCAACCCGTTCCCGGCCGGCGACGCCGAGGGCGCGTTCGTCGACGTGCCGGTGACGGTGGCGCAGGCGCCGAAGGTGCGCGCGAACCCGGCCTCGTTCGACGACCACTTCAGCCAGGTACGCCTGTTCTGGCTGAGCATGTCGGCGGTGGAGCAGGAGCACATCGTCCGCGCCTACACCTTCGAGCTGGGCAAGTGCTACCACCAGGCGATCCGGGAACGTCAGCTCGCCTGCCTGGCGAACGTCGACCCGGTGCTGTGTGCGCAGGTGGCCGCCGGGCTGGGCCTGCCCGCGCCGGAGCCGACCGTGCCGTTGGCCGACGTCGCGCCCAGCCCCACGCTGTCGCAGGTCGGCCGCGAGTGGCCGGCGGACGGTCGTACGGTCGGGATCGTCGTCGACCCCGACGCCGGTGTCGACGGGGTCGGCCAGGTGCAGCGGGCCGTCTTCGCGGCGGGCATGGTGCCGCTGCTGATCGCCCCGCACGGCGGGACGGTGGGTGGGCTGCCGGTGCAGTGGACCTTCGCCACCGGCCGGTCGGTCGAGTTCGACGCGCTGCTGGTGGCCGGGGCGCCCGCGCCCGCGCCGGACGCGCTGCCGGCGCGCGACGCGAAGGCGGGCGCGCCGGGCCCGGCGGCGGTCGACCCGCGCGTGCTGCTGCTGGTGCAGGAGTGCTGGCGGCACGCCAAGGCGATCGGCGCATGGGGCCCGGGCGTCGCCGTGCTGGAGTCGGCGGGGGTGGTCGGCACCCCGGGGGTGGTCGCGGGCGACTCCGGCGACGACGCGCTCGCGGCCGTGCAGCGGCTGCTGGCCGCGCACCGGGTGTGGGAGCGGTTCCCGGCGTCGCTGGCCTGACCGGGCCGCCCCGGCCAGGTGCCGTCCCGGCCAGGGGCCGCCCCCGCCGGTGGCCGCCCCCGGCTCTGCCGGACGGGCGGCCCCCGGTCGGGCGGGCGGCGGGCGGCGGGACGTGCCGGTCAGGAGGTGCCGGACAGGGCGGCGACGAGCCCGAAGCCGCCGCAGCACAGCACACCGAGCACGGCGAGCGTGACGAGCATGATGCTGTAGTTGGACCACATGCCGAAGCGCGTGACGTCGGTGCCGTGCCCGTCGTGGACCCGGTTGCGCCAGCCGCCGAAGCGGAACGACAGGTGGTGCGCGGCCCCGGGCTGGGCGACGAGCGCGGTGGTGATGACGGGGATTCCGATGAAGTCGGTGTACCGCACGTCGTGCGGCCCCGCCGGGACGGCCACGTGCCAGGTGCCCTCGCCGGGGATCGGCACCGTCCGGCCGTCGATCTTGAACTTGCTGGTGGCCGGGGCGGGGACGAGGTAGGGCCCCCGGTTGACCGACACGACCAGTACGGCGTGGCCCGGGGGCGGCGGGATCGGTTGCGGGTAGGCGGTCAGCGGCGCGACCGCGCCGGGGCCCGGCGGGTACGGCGAATGAGGAGGATAGGACACGGCGACATCCTGGCACGGCCGCGCACCCGGGCCGGACCGCCGGGGCGGTGGCGGTCGTCGCCGGCGGGCGGTGTGACCGTCGCCGCACTGCTTGACTCCACCCCGACGGCCGTAGCAGCATCACGAGGCGAGACGCTGTCTCGAATTGTGGTGACTGTCGGGGAAGGGTCGATCGTGCGCCGCTGGCTGTCCCGGATCCCGCTCGACCCGTACATCCTGGCCCTGCTGGCCACCCTCGTGCTGGCCACCGTGCTGCCCGCCCGGGGTCGGTTCGCCGACGGCGCGTCCGTGGCGACCACCCTCGCCATCGGGCTGCTCTTCTTCCTCTACGGCGCCCGCATCTCGCCCGGCGAGGCGTGGGCCGGCGCGCGGCACTGGCGGCTGCACGCCCTGGTGCTGTCGAGCACGTTCGTGCTGTTCCCGCTGCTCGGGCTGGCCGCCCGGGTGTTGCAGCCCGCGGTGCTGACCCCGGAGCTCTACCAGGGGCTGCTGTTCCTGTGCGTGGTGCCCTCCACCGTCCAGTCGTCGATCGCGTTCACCTCGATGGCCGGCGGCAACGTGCCGGCCGCCATCTTCAGCGCCTCCTTCTCCAACGTGGCCGGCGTGCTGCTCACCCCCGTCCTGGCCGGCGTGGTGCTGGCCGGCAGCGGCGCGGTGAGCTTCTCGGCGGGGTCGATCCTGGAGATCGTCGCCCAGCTCCTGCTGCCGTTCGCCGCCGGCCAGGCCCTGCGGCCCTGGCTCGGCGGCTGGATGGGCCGGCACAAGCGGGTGCTCACCCTCGTCGACCGGGGGTCGATCCTGCTGGTCGTCTACACCGCGTTCAGCGCCGGGGTGGTCGCCGGGGTCTGGCAGCGCACCTCGCCGGGCCGGCTGCTGGCGCTGCTCGGGGTGCTGGCGGCGCTGTTGCTGCTGGTCCTGCTCGCCACCGCCGGGGCGGCGCGGCTGTTCGGCTTCGCCCGCCCCGACCGGATCACCGCCATCTTCTGCGGGTCGAAGAAGAGCATGGCGACCGGGCTGCCGATGGCGGCGGTGCTGTTCAGCCCACAGACCGTCGGCCTGGTGCTGCTGCCGCTGATGCTGTTCCACCAGCTCCAGCTGCTGGTCTGCGCCGAGCTGGCCCGGCGCTGGGCGGCCGGCGGGTCCGCCATCCGGGAGGACGCTCGGTGATCCCTTCCGCTCGGATGGGTGATGTGCCATCTTCGATGGATGCGGGTCGGTAGTCACGCTGGCGCACGGGAGCGGGGCCGTGCGGGAGGGCGGGGGGCGGTAGCCCGGTGCCGCTGACCGACGAGCAGCGGCCGGCCGTGCGCCGCGCCCGACCGCGCACCGGGCTGAGCGTCGGCCTGCTGACCGTCGCCCTGCTGGCCCTGTTCGGGGGCGTCGCGTACGCCGCGCTGCTGCACGTCCAGCAGGCCAAGATCCGCCACGAGCTCGACTGGGCGGTGCTGCACGGCCGCCCGGCCGACCCGTCCGGCTGCACCTGGATCTTCGGCGGCGCGAGCGACACGGGGCACGCCGGGGCGCCCCCGGCCGGCTTCCCGAGGCACGACGCGATCCACGCCGTGGCCCGCACCGGGCGGCCGCAGGTCAGCCAGGTGGCCCGCAACGGCACCGTCTACCACGTGCGGACGCAGCTACGCGGCGACGAGGTCGTCCAGGTGGTCTTCGACGCCCGCTTCCAGCTCGCCGAGCGGCGCTACCTGCTGTGGGGGATGTCGCTCGCGGCGGCGGCGGTGCTGGTCGCGGCGACCGTGACCGACCTGCGGTTGCGCCGCGCGGCGGTGCTGCCGCTGGCCGAGGCGCTCGACCGGCAGCGCCGCTTCGTCGCCGACGCCAGCCACGAGCTGCGCGCCCCGATCACCCGGGTGCACACGGCGGCGCAGTTGCTGGCGCGGCGCGCGGCGCGCTCCGGCCACGACGCGGACCGGGCGGACCTGGACCGGCTGCTGGACACCACCCGGCGGCTGGGGGAGATCGTCGACGAGCTGCTGCTGTCGGCCCGGCTGGCCGACACGACGTCGGTGGCCCGGCCGCCGGCCACGGTCGACCTCGCCGCGCTCGTGGCCGAGGCGGTGGAGGCCGACGCGCCGCGCGCCGCCGAGCACGGGGTGACGCTCACCGTGGCCGGCGCGGACGCCCCGGTGCCGGTGCAGGGCGTCGGGCCCGCGCTGCGCCGGGTGGTGGCGGAGCTGCTGGCCAACGCCCTGAACCACACCCCGACCGGCGGCCGCGTGGAGGTGCGGCTGCGCCCGGCGGCCCCGGACCACGTCGAGCTGGTGGTCACCGACTCCGGCCGGGGGTTCGACCCCCGGCACGCCGACCGGATCTTCGACCGGTTCCACCGGGGCCCCGGCTCCGGGGACCGCCGCGTCGGGCTCGGGCTGGCCCTGATCCGCGAGGTGGTCACCGCGCACGGCGGCACGATCAGCGCCGCCGGCCGGCCGGGGGCCGGGGCCGCGTTCACCGTACGGCTGCCGCTGCGCGGCGGGGCGCGGCCCGGCGCGGTGTCGTCGGACGGCGACGCCCCCGGTTCCCGGTGGCCCTTCTGCTGGTGGGCAGGTCGGGACCGGGCGGGCCGGGAGCGCGAGTTGACCGGGTCCTGACCGGGTCCCGACCGGCGGAGAATTCCGCGGGTCAACCTTCTCAGCATTCGGTGGGACCATAAACAAATGGACGACCCGCCGGCCCCGGCGCACGGCCCGCTGCTCCTCGTCGAGGACGACGCGGAGCTCGCCGACATGCTGGTCGAGCTGTTCAGCGGGGACGGCTACCGCATCGACCTGGCCCGGGACGGGCAGCGGGGCCTGCACCTGGCCCTGCGCGGCCGGTACCAGGTGATCATGCTCGACCGGCGGCTGCCCGCCATCGACGGCGTCGACCTGCTCATCCGGCTGCGGCGCTGCGCGGTCGCCGCCCGGGTGCTCATGCTCAGCGCCCTCGCCGAACCCACCGAGCGGATCCGGGGCCTGGACGCCGGGGCCGACGACTACCTGCCGAAGCCCTTCGAGGTGGCGGAGCTGATGGCCCGGGTCCGGGCGCTGACCCGCCGCCGCTTCGACGGGGCGGAGCTGATCCCCATCGGTGCCGGGCAGCTCGACCTGGCCCAACGCGGGGTGCGGCTGCCCGACGGCCGGGAGGTGACGCTCAGCCGGCGGGAGTTCGAGCTGATCCGGCTGCTCGCCACCCAGCCCCGCATGGTGCACAGCCGCAGCCAGCTGCGCGGGCGGGTCTTCGGCGCCGACCGCACCGAGGCGGTCGTCGACACGTACGTGCACTACCTGCGGCGCAAGCTCGGCGACGGGGTGGTCCGCACCGTGCACGGGCTCGGCTACCAGATCGGCGCGCTCTGAGCCGGCCGCCCGGGACCGGCGCGGTCCCGGGCGGCGGCCCGTCCCTCAGGAGTCCCAGATCGCCCCGTACGCGGGGACGCCGCGTTCCTCCATGCCCCGCACCACCTGCCAGGTCAGCGGGCGGTTCGAGATGCAGATGACCGCCTCGGCATCGAACTGGCGGTACGCCTGCCAGGCCAGCCGCAGCATGTCGGGCTTGCCGTCGCGGGCGGTGTCCCACAGCAGCGCGTCGGGCTGGTGGGCGAGGATCTCGTCGACCAGCGCGTCGCCGAAGGTCTCCCGGTGCCGGCGGGCCACCCAGACGAGCCGGGCCGGCACCTGCTCGGCCAGCAGGTGCGGCAGCACCGGGCCGATGCCGCTGCCGGTGGCCACGTAGACCACCCGCCGGAACAGGGTCTCGACGTTGGCCACCCCGGCGGTGCTGATCCCCTTCACCCAGACCCGCTGCGGCGCGTCGTCGATGAACCGGCCGGTCCAGTCGCCGGCCCGGGAGACGGTCAGCCGGAAGCCGCTGCGCCCCGGCGCCGGCACGTTGGCGAAGGAGTGCCACTCCCACAGCGGGCGGCGGCTGATCGCGGTGGACGAGCCGGGGAACGGGGTCACCCCGTGGTCGAAATGGACCAGCGCCACGTGCGACGAGGGGCGCTCGACCACGACCGGCACCCGGCGCAGCCGCAGCCAGGGCAGGGCGATGCTGGCGGTCAGCCCGGCGAGCGCCCAGCCCTGCGGCGAGGCGGCGAGGGCGACCGGGCCGCCGGCCAGGAGTCCGGCCTGCGCCCACAGCAGCAGCAGCGCCGCCCAGCCGCCGAGGCGGTGGGTGCGTTCGAACAGGTCGTGCCGGCGGGACCGCACCGGCGGCAGGGCGGTGCCGACGACCGCCAGCAGCAGGCCGGCGGTGGCGTAGCCGGTGACCAGGGCACCCGCCCCGCCCGGCCCGCGCCCACCGGCGGCGGTCAGCGCGCCGAGCTGCCCGAGATACCAGGCGGTGCCGGCCAGCGCCCCGCCGACGTGCAGGCCGCCGAAGTGGTAGACCTTGCCCAGCGTCGCGCGGATCCGCAGGGGCCACCGGGTCGGCGCGCGGGTGGCCAGCCAGAACAGCAGGTTGATCACGTACTGCTGGCGCACCAGGACCGCCAGCGCGACGTTGGCCAGCGCGGCGGCCCCCAGGGCCTCGGCCGCGCCGGGCCCGCGCCACCAGCCGGCGGCCAGGCCGTGCGCCAGCAGCCCGGCGTTGGCCGCGAGCACCGCCGCGACGAGGCGGTGGTGGTGCATGAACCGGGGGTGGGCGAGGACCCGGCGCAGCGTCGACACCGGGGGCGGCGGCCCGTCGCCGGGCGGGGCCGCCGCGTCGGTACGCGGGGGAGCGGGCGGGGCCGGCTGCGGCCGGACGGGGGTGGTGGTCACGCCGCCGCCTCCTCGATGTGCGCCCACTGCCAGCGTAGGTCGAGGGCGAGCCGGCGCAACGCGTCCCGGTCGACCTTGCCCCGGCCCGTCATCGGCAGCTCCGGCAGCGGGTGCACGGCCGCCGGCACGCAGTAGTAGGGAAGCGCGGCGGCCACCGCGTCCCGGCACCGCTGCGGGTCCAGCCCGGCCGGGGCGACGAAGGAGACCAGGTCGCGGTCGGTCAGCTTGAGCGTGACCGCCGCCCGGCAGCCCGGCACCGCCTCCAGCACCGCGGAGACCGCGTCCAGCTCGACCCGGAAGCCGCGGACCTTCACCTGGTCGTCGGTGCGGCCCAGGTGCTCCAGTTCCCCGTCGGCGGTCCAGCGGCCCCGGTCGCGGGTGCGGAACATCAGCCGGCCGCCGCCGAGGAACGGGTCCGGGGCGTACCGCTCGGCGTTGAGCGCGTCGTTGTCGAGGTAGCCGGCGGAGACGCAGCCGCCGCCGGCCCACATCTCGCCGGCCTCGCCGATGCGGCACGGCCGCCCGTCGGCGTCGAGGACGTAGACGGTGTTGTTGGGCGTCGGCCGGCCGATGGTGAGCGGCCCGCCGGGCCGGTGCCGGTGCATGGTGTTGACGATGGTGGTCTCGGTCGGCCCGCAGCAGTTGTAGAAGGCGCGGCCGGCGGCCCACCGGTCGGCCAGCGGGCGCGGGCAGGGCTCGCCCGCCACGGCGACCGTCCGCACCCCGGCGCACCGGTCCGGGTCGATGCGCCCGAGCACGGACGGGGTGGCGACCACCACGTCGGCGCGGGCGGCGGTGGCGGTGAGGTCGCGGTCGCGCACGAGCAGGGTGCCGCCGTTGGCGAGGCAGCCGAGGATCTCCCAGGCGGCCATGTCGAAGGCGACGTTGAGCAGTTGGGCCACCCGCCGGCCCGGCCCGATCCCCAGGTTCCCCGGGGCGGTGAGCAGGAGGTTGGCGACGTTGCCGTGGGTGACGGTGACCCCGTTCGGCGTGCCGGTGGTGCCGGAGGTGAACAGGACGTAGCAGCCGTCGTCAGCGGTCACCGGGCGGTCGGTGCCGGGGGCGCTCAGGTGCCGGCCGGGCGGCAGCGGCTGCGCCGTCAGCTCGTCGACGGCGAGCCGCGGCACGCCGGGCAGCGCCGGCACCGCGTCCAGGGCTCCGGCCGTGGTCAGCACCACCCGGCACCGGGCGGTCGTCACGACCTGCCGCAGCTGCCGGTGCGGGGTGATCCGGACGTCCTGCGGGACGTAGGCCGCCCCGGCCTTCAGCGTCGCCAGGATCCCCACCAGCATCGGCAGCGAGCGGCTGGCGAAGACGCCCACGGCGTCCCCGGCCCGGACGCCGAGGTCGGCGAGCCGGGCCGCGAGCCGGTTGGCCTGACGGTCCAGCTCGCGGTAGCTGATCGCCACGCCGAGGTGCTCGGCCGCGACGGCGTCGGGCGTGGCGGCGGCCCAGCGTTCGAACGCGTGGTGGATGCGCAGGTCGGGCACGGTCGCCTCGGGTCCCTGGCCGAACCGGTGGAACAGCCGGCGCTCGCGCGGTGGCAGGTGGTCCAGCAGGGGCCCTCGCCAGCCGTCCGGCCCGGCGGCGAGGGCGCGGACCGGGCGGGGCGTCGCGCCGGGGATCGTGTCGGACTCTCGTACGGGCATGGGTCGCTCCTCGTCTGACCGGCCGCCCTGCGCGGCGATCAGAATCGATGCTGGCCAATGCATTTGGGAAATGTCTTAGATTCCGGGGAGGTGCCCTCGGGCCGCTTGTCGGATTGCGAGACGCCGTCTCTCTTGACGTTGCGCTGGGGCTGCCCTAGCCTGAGGCGACACCGTCAGCCGCAGGAGACGCCATGATCCGAGTTCCGCAAGGCGCTGGATTGTTGGTGCGCGGTTACGAGGAGCCGCTGCGGGTACACCCGCCGCGAGAGGGCATGCGCCCCGGGACCGCCGCCGGGGATCCGCAGACCCCCTTCTGACGGGCCGCCCCGCCGCCGTGGACCGGCGGCGAGGCCGCCCCTGCCGTCGATCGCCCGGCCCGTGGCACCGCCCGCGCCGGGGCACCGACCCGTACCCGTCAGAAACCGACCCTCGGAGCGCATCATCATGACCACCGCAATCGACCTCGCCCCCATCTCCGGCCCGTCCGCCTGGCGCGGCGACGAGCTGCGCACCTCGACCGAGTGGGTGTACAAGCTCAGCGACACCGAGCTCGACGAGCTGGAGAACGTCGGCCGCCGCTTCGTCGCCGACAACCCCGACCTGCGCACCGTGACCGCCGCCGACTACCCGCTGCCGGCCTGCGCCGGCCTCAACGAGGAGTGCGCCCGGCAGCTCGACTCCGGGCGCGGCTTCATCCTCGTCCGCGGGCTGCGCACGGAGGCGTACGGCGACACCCTCGCCGGTGCCATCTTCTACCTGATGGGGCTGCACCTCGGCGTGCCGATGGGGCAGAACCAGATGGGCGACGTGCTCGACCACGTCATCGCCACCTCCAACAAGACCCTCGACGACCCGTCGGCGCTGCCCTCGCGGGTGCGGGACCGGCTGCCGTTCCACTCCGACAGCTCCGACGTCGTCGCGCTGATGTGCCTGCGCGCCGCCAAGGCCGGCGGGGCGAGCAGCCTGGTCAGCGGCACCACCATCTACAACGAGATCCTGCGCCGCCGGCCGGACCTCGCGCCGCTGCTGTTCGAGCCGTGGCACTGGGACTGGCACCGGCAGGACCCGGACGCCCCGGCCCGCACCTACACCTCGCCCATCTGCAGCTACGTCGACGGCGTCTTCAGCACGTACGCCGGCAGCTCGATGATCTTCTCCGCGCAGGACTACCCGGAGGTGCCCCGGCTCACCGAGGCGCAGATCGAGCTGCTGCACCTCTACGACGAGGTGTCCCAGGCCCCCGGCCTGGCCCTGGACATGGACTTCCAGCCCGGGGACGTGCAGTGGCTGCTCAACTACGCCGCCCTGCACTCGCGCACCGGCTACGTCGACTTCCCCGAGCCGGAGCGCCGCCGCCACCTGCTGCGGCTGTGGCTCAAGCGCGACGTCGGCCGGCCGCTGGTCACCGGCTTCGGCAAGCACGTGGTGAGCGAGCGCGGCAGCGAGATCGCGCCGGGCGGCCGGTTCCGCATCGCCGAGGCGGTCGAGCCCAACTTCGAGTGGGGCAACTGACCCACCGGCCCCTCGTCAGGACGGCCCGCAGCGCCCCAGAGTCGTGGCGCGGCGGGCCGTCCGCGTCGGCACCGGCCTGCTGCGCCCCGATCTGCCGGCGTCCCGTGACGGAGAGCAACATGCGGGCGCGGGGGCAGCGCCCCTTCGCCGCCCTTTGCTCTGCACCCACATACGCAACAGATCACGATGAGCAACCGGCCATTCCGCCGCTACGGCATCCATTGCGGGCTATGAGACCTGATGTTTGGGGGGTGTTGCGCCTATGGGTGCAGAGCAAAGGATGGGAGCGGCGTGTGGTGGGGGCCCGACAAGATTGCGGACGGTGAAGTTGCCGGGACCGTGAATAGCCTCCAGGGCCGTCGCCTTACGTGAGCAATGTGCGGCGGCCAACGGCGGGCGGCGGTGACCCCGGTGGTGCTACCGGGGTCACCGCCGCCCTGGCATCTACAGGTCCAGCACGAGCCGCTCGGAGCAGCTGCGGCCCACGCAGATCATCATGCTGCGTCCGGCCGCGCGCTCGGCCTCGGTGAGCAGCGAGTCGCGGTGCTCCGGCGTGCCGGCCAGCACCCGCGTCTCGCACGCGCCGCAGTAGCCCTTCTCGCAGTCGTACGTCAGGCCGGGCACCGTCTCGCGCAGCACGTCGATCATCCGGCGGTCCCTCGGCACCCGCACGGTCGCCCCGGTGCGGGCCAGGTGCACCTCGAACTCGGTGTTGGCCGCCGGGTCGAAGGCGACCTCCAGGTCGTCGCCGGCGGTGAACCGCTCGACGTGCAGCTGCCCCGACCGGCCCGCCTCGGCGCAGGTCCGCTCCAGCGCGCCGATCATCGCGGTGGGCCCGCAGCAGTAGATGGCGGTGTCCGGCCCGGCGGACGCCACGAGCGCCGCCAGGTCGGGCAGGCCGGCCTCGTCCTGCGGCAGCAGGGTGGCCCGGTCCCCGGCCAGCGCCACCACCTCGTCGGCGAAGGCCATCGAGGCGCGGGTGCGCCCGCCGTAGACCAGCCGGAACGGCACGCCCCGGCGGTCGGCCTCGCGGGCCATCGCCAGGATCGGGGTGATGCCGATGCCGCCGGCGAGGAACAGGTAGCCGGGGGCGTCGACGAGCGGGAAGTGGTTGCGCGGGCCGCGCACCGACAGGGTCGCCCCGGCGCGGGCCACCTCGTGCAGCTCCACCGAGCCGCCCCGGCCGCCCGCCTCGCGCAGGGCCGCGATGCGGTAGTGGCGGGCGTCGTCGGGGTCGCCGCACAGCGAGTACTGCCGGACCCGGCCCGACGGCAGCCGCACCTCCAGGTGCGCCCCGGGCGCCCAGGGCGGCAGCGGCGCGCCGGTGGCGTCGGCGAGGCGTACCTCCAGCACGTCGTCGGCGGCGAGGGCCGCGACCTCCACGCGCAGGTCCCGGTCGACGGCCGGGCCGGCGGCCGGGCGCGCGCCCGGCGCGTCGGCGGCGCGGGGGCCGGGGGTGAACACGGCGGGCACGGCGTCCCAGCCGGTCTGGTTGCCCCGGGTCGGGTAGGTGACCAGGCCCTCCTCGACGACCCGGTAGTCGGGCAGCCGGGTGAGCACCTGCGTGATCATCTCGCGGAACATGAGGCGGGCCAGGTGCGCGCCGGCGCAGCGGTGGCTGCCGATGCCGAAGCTGAGGTGCCGGGTGGCGTCGCGGTCGAGCCGGATCTGCTCGGGCTCGGGGAAGACCGCCGGGTCGTGGTTGGCGGCGACCCAGGGGATCAGCACCCGCTCGCCGGCCGTGACCGGGCAGCCGCCCACCTCGGCGTCGGCGCGGGCGGTGCGGGCCATCGACTGCGACGGGGCGAACGCCCGCAGGAACTCCTCGGTGGCGTTGTGCAGCAGGTCGGGGGAGTCGATCAGCCGCTGCCGGTCCTCGGGGTGGCGGCTCAGGTGCACCAGCGTGGACCCGGTCAGCGAGGTGGTGGTGTCGACCCCGCCGGCGATCAGCAGCCCGATGACGGAGACCAGTTCGTCGGCGTCGAACAGCTCGCCGTCGGGGCGGCGCTGGGTGGCCAGGTAGCTCACGGCGTCGCCGGTGGGCTCCGCGCGGCGCTCGACGATCAGCTCGCGGATGCGCTGGTCGAGGTACGCCAGGCCGGCGGCCCCGCGCGCGGCGCGTTCGCTGCCGGGCAGCGCGGCGAAGATGTCGTGGATGGGGCCGGCGAGCTTGGCCCAGTCGGCCTCCGGGAAGCCCAGCCAGTCGAGGGTGACGGCGGCCGGCAGCGGGTTGGTCAGGTCACGGACGAAGTCGACCGAGCCCTCCGTGACGAACGAGTCGATCACGCGGGTGGTGTGCCGGGCGATCATCGGGGCCAGCTTCGCCACCGCGTCCTGGGTGAGCAGCGGGTTGATCAGGTCCCGGTACTCCGTGGCGGCCGGCGGGTCCAGCTCGATCGGGTACTGCTCCAGGCCGGGGCCCCGGGGGATGACGATGGCGGTGCCGTCGCCCCCGGCGACGGACCGGGCGGAGGAGAAGGTGTCGTCGTCGCGGGCGATGCGGACCACGTCGGCGTACCGGGTGGTGTAGACGAAGCCGCCGTGCGCGGTGGTGCGCCCGACCGGGCAGGTCTGCCGGTACGCCTCGTAGTAGCCCACGGGGTCGGCGTTGCACTCGGCCGAGTGGTGGTCGAAGGGGGTGGCCGGTGCGGTCAGCGGTTGTTCGGTCATGGGGACGAGCTCCACGGGTGTGGGACGCTGCGCGGTGTTGCCCAGCCGCGCCACTGGGGTGTCGGACGACGAGCGTAGCTCGCTCGCATCACGAGACGGTGTCACGAATCGAGGTTCAGAAGGTCAGGACCGCCTTGCCGACCTCGCCGGCGCGTACCGCCGCCACCGCCTCGTTGATCTGCTCGAACGGGAAGTAGGTGATCAGCCGGTCCACCGGGAAGCGGCCGGCGGTGTGCAGGTCGATCAGCTTCGGCAGGAAGACCTGCGGCAGGCTGTTGCCGCCGATGATGCCGGTGACGGTGCGGCCGTTGAGGATGCTGCGCCAGTCGAAGCTCATCCGCTCGCTCGGCCCGACGCCGATGACGCCGCAGCGGCCCAGCGGGCCGAGGACCTCCACCGCCGTGCGCAGCACGTCCTCCCGGCCGGTGGTGTCGATCGCGACGTCGAAGCCGTGCGGGGCGATCGCCGCCAGCAGCTCGCGCGGGTCCCCGGCGGCCGAGTGCACCCCGTGGGTCGCGCCGAGCAGCCGCGCGGTGTCCAGCTTGCCGGCGTTGACGTCCACGGCGGCCACCACGGCGCAGCCGGCCGCGCGGGCGGCCAGGATCGCCGCGACGCCGACCGCGCCCGCGCCGAAGACGACCAGCGACGACCCGACCTCCGGGCGCAGCACGTTGAGCACCGCGCCGGCGCCGGTGCCGAAGCCGCAGCCGAACGGGCCGACGACCCGCAGGTCGATCTCCTTGGCGACGGGCACCACGGCGCGGGCCGGTGCGACCACGTGGCTGGCGAACGACGACTGGCCGAGGAAGTGGCCGTTGACGGGCGCGCCGTCGCGGGACAGCGCCGAGCTGCCGTCCGGCCGCCGCCCGGTGAAGTTCACGGCGTCGAAGCGGCGGCAGTACGCCGGGTTTCCGCCGAGGCAGAGCGGGCACTCGCCGCAGGAGGCGAAGCTCATGGCCACGTGGTCCCCGACGGCGACGCCGGTGACCCGCGCGCCCACCTGCTCCACCACGCCGCTGCCCTCGTGGCCGAGGACCGCCGGGGTGGGGAAGAAGGTGGAGAACTCCAGGTCCGTGCCGCAGACGCCGACGCTGTCCACCCGCACCAGCACCTCGTCCGGCCCCGGCTCGGCGAGGTCGAGCTGCTGGAGGGTGAACGGCGCTCCCGCCTTCTCCAGCACCGCCGCAGTGATCCGCACACGCCCTCCCAGTCAACTCACAAAGCGAGACTGCATCTTGACATGTGAAACATGAAGGGTCAAGGATTCCCTCATGGCTGACCTGGACATTCCCCCCGCCCGCCAGCTCATCGACGGCGCCTGGGTCGTCGCCGCCGACCAGGGCGAGCTGCCGGTGCTCGATCCCGCGACCCGCGAGCCCATCCAGCCGGTGGCGCGGGCCCGGGCGGCCGACGTCGACGCGGCCGTCGCGGCGGCCCGCCGGGCCTTCCCCGCCTGGGCGGCAACCTCGCCCACCGAGCGCGGGGCGATCCTGCGCCGCTGGGCCGACCTGATCCTCGCCCACGTCGACGACCTCGCCGACCACGAGGCCCGCGACGTGGGCAAGCCCCGCTCCGGCGGGCGTCTCAACATGTACATCGCGCACGGCATCGTCGACTACTTCGCCGGCGCGGCCGACAAGCTCACCGGCGTGACCCTGCCCACCCGCACGCCGGACTACTTCGGCTACACCCGCCCCGAGCCGTACGGGGTGTGCGCCGTGATCATCCCGTGGAACGTGCCCGCCGTGCTCACCGCGGCCAACGTCGCCCCGGCCCTCGCCGCCGGCAACACCGTCGTGCTCAAGCCCTCCGAGGTCGCGCCCCTGGCCCCGTTCGCCCTGGCCGAGCTGGCCCGCCGGGCCGGCCTGCCGCCGGGCGTGCTCAACGTCGTCACCGGCCTCGGCCCCGAGGCGGGCACCGCGCTCACCGGGCACCGCGACGTGGACCACATCAGCTTCGTCGGGTCCACGGTGACCGGCCGCGCCGTCATGCGGGCCGCCGCCGAGAACCTCGTCCCCGTGAAGCTGGAGCTGGGCGGCAAGTCCCCGAACGTCGTCTTCGCCGACGCCGACCTGGACGTGGCGATCCCGGCGATCGTCACCTCGATCACCGAGAACGCGGGGCAGAACTGCTACGCCGGGTCCCGGCTGCTGGTCGAGGAGTCGATCCGCGCCGAGGTGGTGGAGCGGGTCGCCGCCGGCATGGCGGCCGTGCGCACCGGCGCATGGGACCAGGACCTGGACATGGGGCCGCTGGTCAGCCAGGCCCAGTACGACCGGGTGCGCGGCTTCCTGGCCGAGGCCCCGGCCGCCGGGGCCCGGCTGGTCACCGGCGGCGAGTCGGCCGGCGCGCGGTACGGCGACGGCTGGTTCGTCGCGCCGACCGTCTTCGACGGGGTCGACCCCGGCATGCGGCTGGCCCGCGAGGAGATCTTCGGCCCGGTGCTGGCCGTGCAGGGCTTCCGCGGCGTCGACGAGGCCGTCGCGCTGGTCAACGGCACCGACTTCGGGCTGCTGACCTGCATCTGGACCAGCGACGTGTCCCGGGCGCTGCGGGTCGCCGCCGACGCGCGCAGCGGCCAGGTGGCGGTCAACCAGTTCCACGACGCCGGGGTGATCGGCTTCCCGTTCAACATGCAGAAGGAGAGCGGGTTCAGCCGGGGCGGCGGCTACGCCGCGCTGCGCGAGTACACCCAGGAGAAGGCCGTGGCGGTCCGGCTGCTCGATCGCCCATCGGCGTGACGCGGCCGAACGAGCTTCCGGCGGCCCGGGCGCGGCTCAGCGTCGCGACCGGGCCGCCGCCGGCCGCGTTCGCCCAGGCCCTCGCCGAGCTGGCCTTCGGCGGGGCCGGCTGGCCCGGCCTGCTGGCCGCGCTCGCGCAGCGCGTCGGCGCGGCCTGCCGGCTGGTCTCCGAGGCCGGGGAGCTGCTGGCCGCCAGCGACGGCGGGGCCGGCGACGCCCGCGACGCCGACCCCGGCGACGTGCGCCGGGCGCTGACCGGCTCCCGGGCCGGTGGCGGGCCGGTGGCGGGCGTGGTCGCGGGCCGGGTCCGCTGCGCCGACGGGTGGACCGGCCGCGCCGTGCCGGTCGGCGCGGGGCAGCGGCGGCTCGGCGCGCTGCTGGTGGCCGAGCCGGTCACCGCCGGGCAGCTCGACCTGGCCCGGGCCGCGACCACCGCGCTGCTGATCGACGCCGTACGCCGCGAATCGCCCCCTCCGCCCGCCCTCGCCGACGCCGCGGCCGTGCTGCGGGCGCTGCGCGCCGGCGTCCGCCCGCCCGGGGCCGGCGAGCCGCCCGGTCCCGGCGACGTCGCCGGCCCGCGCGGGTTCACCGAGGCCGACCTGCTGCGGGCCGGCGCGGCCCACGGCTGGCGGCTGGACCTGCCGCACGCGGTCGCCGGGATCGGCTACACCGGGGCCCAGCCGCGGCGCTGGGCGTCGGCGCTGAGCTGGCTGGACCGGCCTGTGCTCGCCGAGGGGCGGCGGGCCTGGACCCTGCTGCACGGCGACGACGTCGAGCGCGAGGCGACCCGGCTGCGGGCCCGGCTGGACCAGATCGTCGGCGCGGGGCAGGTGCGGGTGGCCAGCGGCGCGCTGGTCAGCGGGGCCGCCCGGACGGCGGTGTCGTTCCGCGACGCCGACCGCCTGCTGCGCCTGCTGCTGCGGCAGCCGGACGCGCCGCCGGAGCTGCCCTTCGGCCGGGCCGGGCTGCACCAGGTCCTGCTGGCCGTGCCCGACGAGCGGCTGCGCTGGTTCGTCCAGCGGCACCTGGGGCCGATCACGCACCGCGACGACCTGCTGCGCACCCTGGACTGCTGGCTGGCCACCGGGGGCAGCCGGCAGGCCGTCAGCGAACGCCTGCACCTGCACCGCAACTCGGTGGGCTACCGGGTGGGGCTGATCAAGCGGCTGCTCGGGGTCGACCCGCTCGCCCCCGACACGGCGACGGTGCTGCGCACCGCGCTCGCCGCGCGGGAGCTGCTGGCCGCGTCCGACCTGGGCTGACCTGCCGATCGATGCCCGGTGAACGGGGCGGCGGGGACGTAAGGGCACGGCTTGGTTTCGCTGGCGTTCCTGTTTCGGTCAAGCCGTTGACATGCCGACGCACCGCAGGCAGAGTACGTCGCTAAGCAACGCGAATCACAATGCAAGACGCCATATTGATTGGCAGAGCGCCGGAGGGGTCCTGTGCGAGCGATGGTCCAGACGGGGTTCGGTGGCCCGGAGGTGGTGCGACTGCGCCACCTGCCCGACCCCGAGCCCGGCCCGACCGAGGCCGTGATCCGGGTGCACGCCGCCGCGCTCAACCACCTCGACCTGCTCCAGCGCAAGGGCCCGGGCCGGCTACCCGGCTTCCGCCTGCCCCACGTCGCCGGCATGGACGTCGCCGGCCAGGTCGTCGCCGTCGGTTCCGACGTCACTACGGTACGCCCCGGCGACCGGGTGCTCGTGGACCCGACCGTCGGCTGCGGCGCCTGCCCGGCCTGCGCCGGCGGCCAGCCCGGCTACTGTCCCCGGCTCGCGGTCGTCGGCGGCAACCGCCCCGGCGGCTTCGCCGAGTACGTCGCCGTCCCCGCCGCCGTCGTGCACCCGGTGCCCGCGCACGTCGACCTCGCCGACGCCGCCGCGCTGCCCACCGCCTGGAGCCTCGCCTGGCACGCCGTGCACCGCGTCGGGGCCGTCCGCCCGGGGGAGTGGGTGCTGGTGCAGGCCGGCGCGAGCGCCGTCAGCATCGCCGCCATCCAGCTCGCCCGCCGGGCCGGCGCGCGGGTGCTCGCCGTGGCCCGCACCGAGGCCAAGCGGGCCGTCGCCGCCGACCTCGGCGCCGACGTGCTCGACCTCGACGAGCGGACCGTCGCCGAGGTGCGCGAGCGCACCGGCGGCCACGGCGTCGACCTCGTCGTCGACCACGTCGGCACCGCCACCTGGCCGGTCTCCCTGGCCAGCCTGCGCACCGGCGGCCGGCTGGTGCTGCTCGGCAACACCAGCGGCGACCAGGTGACCTTCTCCCTGGCCGACGTCTACCACCGGGGGCTGCGGCTGCTCGGCGCGGGCGCGTACGCACCAGCCGACTTCGCCGCCATGCTCGACGCCTTCTACACCGGTGGGCTGCGGGTGGTGCGGGCCACCGAGTACCCGCTGGCCGACCTGCCCGAGGCGTACGCCCGGCAGGAGTCCCGCGACCTCGTCGGCAAGATCCTGGTGCGGCCGTGACCGGCGGCCCGCCGGTGCCCCCGGCCGCCCCCCGCCCCGCCGACCTGCTGATCGTCGACGCCGAGGTCGTCACCATGGCCCCCGGCCGCGAGGTGGTCACCGGCGGCGCGATCGCGGTCGTCGCCGGCCGGATCGCCGCACTCGGCCCCGCCGACGCGCTGCGCGCCGCCTACCCGGGCAGCCCGGAGCTCGACGCCGCCGGCTGCGTGGTCGTGCCCGGCCTGGTCAACGCGCACCAGCACACCACCGCCGACCCCCTCGTGCGCAGCAGCATCCCCGACGACGTCCCCGCCCAGCAGGCCATCTACGACTGGATCGTGCCGCTGCACGCCGCCGTCACCGGCGACGACGACGAGCTGTCGGCCACCCTCACCGCCGTCGAGGCGCTCAGCTACGGCGTCACCACGCTGCTGGAGCCCGGCACCGTGGCCCACCCGCTGCGGGTCGCCCGGGGGCTGCGCGCCGCCGGCATCCGCGCCCGCGTCGGCGGCTGGGGCTGGGACACCCCCGGCGCGCCCTACGCGCTGCCCGCCGCCGAGGCCCTCGCCGCCCAGGCCGACACGGTCGCCGCGCTCGCCGGCGACGACCTCGTCACCGGCTGGATCACCCTGCTCGGGCACGACCTGGTCAGCGACGAGCTGTTCACCGGCGCCGCCGCGCTCGCCGAGCGCCTCGACGTGCCGATGACCTGGCACATCTCGCCCGGCCCGGACGACGTCGCCGCGTACGCGGCCGCCGGCCGCGCCCGGCCCGTGCTGCACCTGCGCGACCTCGGCGTGCTCGGCCCCCGGCTGCTGCTCGGCCACGCCGTCTGGCTCGACGACGCCGAGCTCGCCGCGCTCGTCGACTCCGGCACCGCCGTCGCCGCCTGCCCCGGCGCGTACCTGCGCCTCGGGCAGGGCGTCAGCCGTGCCGGCCGGCACACCGAGCTGCGCCGCGCCGGCGGCCGGCTCGCGCTGGGCTGCGACTCGCACAACGCCGGGGACACCCCCGACGTGTGGCGCGCCGCCCGGCTCTTCGCCGGCCTGGAGCGGGACCGGGGCACGCCCGACCCGCTGCGCGCCGACGAGGTGTTCGCCCTGGCCACCGTCGACGGCGCGGACGCCGTCGGGCTGGGGCGGACGACCGGCTCGATCGAGGTCGGCAAGGCCGCCGACCTGGTCGTGCTGGACACCCGGACCATCTCCTGGGCCCCGCGCGGCGACCTGGCCACCCAGCTCGTCTGGGGCGCGGCCGGGCACACCGTCCGCGACGTCCTGGTCGACGGTCGGCTGGTGGTCCGCGACCGGCGGGTCACCACCGTCGACGTCGACGCCCTGCGCGAGGAGGCCACCGCACGCCGGGCCGCCCTGCTGCGCCGGGCCGGCATCGACATCCCCCATCGCTGGCCGACCGTGCCCGCGACCGAACACTGCGCGCGCCCGGCCCAGCCGGCCGCCGCAGCGCCCCCACTGTGAAAGGAAACGCACCATGACACTTCGTACCGCGAAGGGCCCGGCGGCGGTGCTCGCCGGAGCCCTGGCGTTCGCGCTGGTCGGCTGCGCGAGCAACGACGCGTCCGCGCCCTCGGCGGGGGGAACCGCCAGCGGCGGGACCACCCAGGCCGGGCAGCCCGACGTCAACGGCGACGGCAAGGTCGTCATCGGGGTGCTCAGCCCCGGCGACATCAACGACAACGGCTACTACGAGAGCTTCGTCATCGGCGCCGAGAAGTTCGCCACCAGCAAGGGCTGGCAGGTCATCAAGCGCGGCAGCGTCCCGGCCACCGAGGCGCTCGGCGCCGCGCGGGCGCTGTGCCAGCAGGGCGTGGACATGGTCGCCCTCGGCGCGTCCGAGCTCAAGGACGCCATCCCCGCCTCCGAGGAGCCGGTCTGCGCGAAGACCGCCTGGTACGTGCCGTCGTCGGAGAACGTCCCGCAGACCCCGCGCACCGTCATCTCCAGCGACGACCCCAACCAGAGCATGCTGGCCGCCGGCTACGCCACCGGTCTGCTGATGGAGCAGAAGAAGGCCACCAAGGCCGGCTTCGTCACCGGCATGGAGGCCGACTTCTCCGTCAACGCCGCCAAGGCGTTCAAGGCCGGCATCCGCATGGTCGTGCCGAAGGCCGAGCTGGTCACCACCTACACCGGTGACTTCAACGACTCGGCCAAGGCCCGGGAGGCCGTGCAGGCGCAGCTCAGCCAGGGCGTGAAGGTCATCTACCCGTACCTGGGCGGGGCCACCGACGCCGCCGCCAAGCTCGCCGCCGACGGCGGGGCCATCACCCTGACCCCCGGCACCGACCGCTGCGACTCGACCGACCCGCGCTTCGACGTCTCGGTCATCTTCGACCCGGGCGCGTACTTCGCCGCCGCCCTGGAGCTGTTCGCCAAGGGCGAGATGCAGCTCGGCACCACCAAGGTGTGGCACCTCGGCAAGGACGCGTACCCGACGGTCAAGATCTGCTCCCCCACCGCCGAGCAGACCCAGAAGATGGACGCCTTCATCGCCGACGTGGGCGCCGACAAGATCGACACCAAGGCGGAAGTCGCCAAGCTCGGCTCCTGACCCCTGCCGCTCGACGACCAACGAGGTGGACGGACTGTGAACGTTGACGACCAGCTGACGCCGGCTCTCACCCTGCGCGGGGTCAGCAAGCGTTACGGTCCGGTTGTCGCCTGCGACGCCGTGGATCTCGCCGTACGGCCCGGCGAGATCCACGGCCTCCTCGGCGAGAACGGGGCCGGGAAGTCGACCCTGATGAAGATCCTGCTCGGGCTGGTGCACCGGGACACCGGCACCATCCTGCGCGGCACCGAACCGATCGAGATCGACAGCCCGCAGGTCGCCGCCGACCTCGGGCTGGGCATGGTCCACCAGCACTTCAGCCTGATCGAGCCGCTCACCGTCTGGGAGAACGTCATCCTCGGCGACACCGGGCGGGTCGACCGGGCGGCGGCCTGCGCCCAGGTCGAGCAGGTCGCCAAGCGCTACGGGCTGCCCATCGACCCGCTCGCCCGGGTCGACCGGCTCTCCGCCGGGGAACGGCAGCGCGTCGAGCTGATCAAGTGCCTGCGGCGCGACCCGTCCGTGCTGATCCTCGACGAGCCGACCTCCGTGCTCACCCAGGCCGAGTCGGCCGAGCTGTTCACGGTGCTGCGCCGGGTCGTGCAGGCCGAGAACCGCGCCGTCATCCTGATCAGCCACAAGCTCGCCGAGATCATGGCCGCCACCGACCGGGTGACCGTGCTGCGGCGCGGCGCGGTGGCGTTCCACGGCACGACGGCGGACACCACCGCCCAGGAGCTGGCCCGGCAGATGGTCGGCCGCGACGTGTCGCTGCGCGCCGAGGGCGCGGCCCTGGGCCTGCTGCCCGTCGAGCCCCAGAGCCCGGCCGGCGCGCCGCCGTCCACCGACCCCGCCGGGGCGGCCCCGGCGGCGGACCCCACCACGCCGGCCGCGCTGCGGCTGCGCGGGGTGACCCTGCGCGTCGGCGGCCTGCCCGTCCTCGACGACCTGCACCTCGACGTCGCCCCCGGCGAGATCGTCGGCCTGTACGGGGTCGAGGGCAACGGCCAGGCCACCCTCGGCGAGCTGCTGTCCGGGCTGCTGGTCCCCGACGAGGGCGCCGTCGAGGTCGGCGGCCGCCCCGTCGAGCTGGCCCGGCCGGGCACGCTGCACGAGGCCGGCCTCGGCATCGTCCCCGAGGACCGGCACCACTCCGGGGTGGTGCTCGACATGAGCGTGGCGGAGAACCTCGTCATGAAGTCCCTCGCCGGGGTCTGCACGCGTGGGGTGCTCAGCCGGCGGCGGATGCACCGCATCGCCCGCCGGCAGATGGCCGAGTTCAACATCGTGGCCCCCTCGCCGGACACCCCGCTGCGCAGCCTCTCCGGCGGCAACCAGCAGCGGGTGGTGCTGGCCCGGGAGCTGTCCGCCGGACCGAAGGCGCTGGTCGCCGCCCAGCCCACCCACGGGCTCGACGTCGGCGCGATCGAAGACATGTACGTGCGGCTGCGGCAGGCCGCCGCGGAAGGAGTGGCCGTGTTGCTGATCTCCACCGAGCTGGAGGAGGTGATGGCCCTGGCCGACCGGATCGCGGTGATCTCCTCCGGCCGGATCGTCGGGGTCCTCCCCACCGCCGAGGCCACCGCGGAGCGCCTCGGCATGCTGGTCGGCGGGGTGGCGCACTGATGGCCGCCTCCACCGTCGCCGCGCCGCCCGCCGGCCCGAGCGGCCCCGACGCCACCGGCCGCCGGCTGCTGCGCCGGCTCAACCCGGGCGTCGGCGGCTGGCAGGTGGCCGCCGCCACGGCGGCCACCGTGGCCGTCGCCCTCGCCCTGTCCGCCCTGCTGATCGCCGTCACCGGCGGCTCACCGACGGCCTCCGCCAAGGCCATGTACCAGGGCAGCATGGCCAGCCCCGCCGCCTGGAGCACCTCCCTGCTGTACGTCGCGCCGCTGCTGCTGGTCGCCGTCGGCGCCTGCGTCAGCGCCCGCTCCGGCTTCTTCAACATCGGCCAGGAGGGGCAGGTGCTGATCGGGGCGCTGTTCGGCGCGTGGGCCGGGCTGCGCCTGGCGCTGCCCGGACCGCTGCTCGTCGTCAGCGTGCTCGCCGCCGCGGGAGTCGGCGCGGGCGCGTGGGCCGGGCTCAGCGCCCTGATGTACCGCTTCCGCGGCGTCAACGTCGTGGTCAGCACGATGCTGATGACCTTCCTGGCCCAGCAGCTCGTGTCGTTCGCGGTGAACACCCCGTGGCTGCTCCAGGAGTCCCGGCTGGGCCGGGGCACCCTGTCCCCGCAGTCCAACCCGCTGCCCGAGGGCGCCCGGATCGACTCCCTCGGGGAGTACCCGAACCTCCAGATCAACGGCGGGCTCGTCCTGGCCATCGTCGTCGCGGTCGTGTTCAGCCTCGCGCTGGCGCGTACCCGCTGGGGGTTCCGGCTCACGATGACCGGCCTCAGCCCGGCGGCGGCCCGGCACGCCGGCGTGCGCGTCGGCGCCCTCGGCGGGATGGCGCTGGCCATCTCCGGCGGCCTCGCCGGCCTGGCCGGGGCGCTGCTGCTGGCCAGCCCCGTCGGCACCAACCGGCTCCAGCCCGGCATGTCCCTCAACATCGGCTGGGACGGCCTGCTGGTCGCCCTGGTCGCCCGGAACAACCCGCTGCTGGCCGTCCCGGTCGCGGTGCTGTTCGGCGTGCTCCGGGCCGGGGGCAGCTTCCTGGCCGCCACCGGGGTGCCGCCGTTCCTCGTCGACGTGGTCAAGGCGCTGCTGGTGCTGGCGTTCGTCGCGCCGCCGGTGGTGATCGGCATGCTGCGCAAACGCCGCCGCGCCGGCGAGCCGGCGACCACCACGCCCGCCACCGACCCGGCCGTGAGCAAGCAGGACGCTATGGAAGGCAGTCTGGCATGAGCGCCGCCGACAACATCGCCACCATCCTCTCCAGCGGGGCCCGGCTCACCGTCCCCCTGGCCTTCGCCGCCTGCGGCGAGTACGTGGCCCAGCGCGCCGGCACCCTGAACATCTCCGTCGAGGCGATGATGCTCGGTGCCGCGTTCGGGTCGATCGCCGTGGCCAGCGCCACCGGCAGCGCCACCATCGGCCTGGCCGCCGGCGCGCTCGTCGGCGTGGCCGTGGCGTTCGTGCACGGCAACCTGTCGCACCGGGTGCAGATCAACACGTTCGTCGTCGGCCTGGTCCTCAACGCCCTCGTGCTGGGCCTGACCAGCTACCTGATCACGGTGAGCACCTTCACCGGGCACCAGGTGTGGCAGGTGAGCGTGCCGGTGCTGCGGGACATCCCGATCGTCGGCCCGATGCTGTTCGTCCAACGCTGGCCGGTGTACCTGCTGCTGGCGGTGATCCCGCTGACCTGGTGGCTGGTGCAGCGCAGCCGGTGGGGGCTGGAGCTGCGGGCCGTCGGGGAGAACCCGCAGGCCGCCGACGTGAGCGGGATCCACGTCAACCTCCGCCGCCGGCAGGCGCTGCTGTGGTGCGGGCTGCTCGCCGGGCTCGGCGGCGCGTACCTGGCCGTCGGCGAGGTCGGCTCGTTCAACCAGAACATGACCGCCGGGCGCGGCTACCTGGTGATCGCGGCCGTGATCTTCGGCGCCTGGCGGCTCGGCCGCACGCTGGTCGGCTGCGTCGTCTTCGGCCTCGCCGACGCGATGCGGCTGGCGTTGCCGGCGCTCGGGGTCACCATGAACTCGCAGCTGCTGATCGCCGCGCCGTACCTGCTGGCGCTGCTGGCGATGCTGGTGTTCGCCACCGCGCACCGCGAACCCCGGGCGCTGGCCCAGCCCTTCCAACGCGGCACCACCTGACCCCGGCGTCCGACCCCCGCGGCGCGGCGGCCGCCCCCGGACCGGGGGCGGCCGCCGCGCCGTCCGTGGGCCCCGGGTCGACGTCCGCGCGGGGGAGAGGCGGGCGGGCCATGACGTTTTGTCACGGTCGGCCGTGACAGCGGGTCACTTACGCGGCGTACGGGCGCTTGATTGGCTGGTCGTGCATCACGGGAGCGACCTGGATGCTCCGCCGATCCGAAACGAGAAGCCATGCGCAAGCCCGTGCGAGCCGTCCTCACCACCCTCGGCGTCCTGGCCGCGATCCCGGTGCTCCTGCTCGCGGCGACCTCGGTGGTGAACGTGGTGGCGACGCACCGGGAGGCCGCCGCCATCACCCCTTACGGGCAGCTCGTGCCCGTGGCCGGCAAGCGGATGAACGTGGTGGTCAGCGGTGCCGGCGCCGAGACGATCGTGCTCCTGCCCGGCCTCGGCACCGCGGCCCCCGCGCTCGACTTCCAGCCGCTGATCGCGCAACTCCGGGACAGCTACCGCGTCGTCGCGGTCGAGCCCTTCGGCACCGGCCTGAGCGACCCCGCCGACACCGAACGCACCGCCGCGAACATCAGCCGGGAGGTGCACGAGGCGCTCCAGCACCTCGGCATCGACCGCTACGTGCTGATGGGCCACTCGATCGCCGGGGTCTACGCGCTGACCTACAGCGCCACCTACGCCGACGAACTCGTCGCCTTCGTCGGCATCGACAGCAGCGTGCCCGGCCAGCCCGGCTCGGACGAGCCGATCCCGACCGGGCTGATCGTGGCCCTCAGCAGGCTCGGCGTCACCCGCGTGCTCGGCGCGATCGCCGCCGATCCCTACGCGGGCCTGCCCTACGACGAGCGGACTAGGGAACAGCTCAGGCTGCTCGGCAGGAGGAACGCGGCGGCGCCGACGATGGTGGACGAGATGGAGCACGTCCCGTCGAACTTCGCCGCCGTCGAAGGGACCACCTTCCCGAAGGGGCTGCCGGTGCTGTTGTTCGTGCGGTCGGACGACCACGACGTGCCGGGCTGGGTCGCGCTCCACGAGCGGCAGGCGGCGAGCGTCGACACCGGCCGGGTCGTCACCCTGGAGGGCGACCACTACCTGCACCACACCCGGTCGGCGGAGATCGCGCGGGAGACCAGGGCGTTCCTGACGGTGCCCTCGCTACGCTGAGCCGGTGACGGACACCTGGCAGGGTGCGCCGCGAGTGACCGCAGACCTCAGGGCGGTGCGCCTGTCGACCGCGCTCTCGCTGGGGCTGGGGCTGCTGATCGGTGGCGTGGTGCAGGTGCTGCTCGGGGTGGGTGTGGCCACCGGCCCGCGGGCGGTCGCCCTCGCGGTGGCGACGGCCGCCGCCGTCCTGGCCGGGCTGGCCACCGTCCCCCTGCTGCTCCGGGTCCACGAGGACGCGACGCCGCGCCATCCACTCGTCCTCGTGCTCCTGGCGCTGTCCGGCGTGGTGTGGGCCCTGGCCGTCGCGCCGCCGTTCGCGGGCTGGGGCTGGGCCTTCACGCTCGCGATGGCCGGCGGGGTGCTCGGTTGTCTCGTCCGCGGCTGGTGGCGGGCGGCGGTGATCCTCGGCTGCTGGGCGGTGATCGGTCTCGGCGGCCTCGCCGGCGTGCAGGCATCGTCGCGCGCCGCCGCCGTGCCGTCGCGCGCCGGTGCGGGCGGGGACGCCGTCGTGATCGGCACCCTCGCGTTGTACACGCTGCTGCCGCTGAGCGCGGTCTGGATGCTTCAGGTGGTGCTGCGACTGGAGCACGCCCGCCGGCTCGCAGCCGACCTGGCGGTGACGCGGGAGCGGCTCCGGTTCGCGGCCGACCTGCACGACATCCAGGGCCACCACCTCCAGGTGATCGCGTTGAAGAGCGAGCTGGCGGAGCGCCTCCTGCCCGGTCAGCCCGAGCGGGCCGGGCGGGAGCTCGCCGAGATCCGCCGGATCGCGCAGGTGGCCCTCGACGACACCCGCGCCGTGGTGAACGACTACCGCACCGTCACCGTGGCGGCGGAGGCGCGCAACGCGGCGGCGGTGCTGCGCTCCGCCGGCATCCGGTGCGCGGCGCGCGTCGAGGCGGCGGACCTGCCCGTGGCGCTCGGCGCGATCTTCGCCGTCGCGATCCGGGAGGCGGTGACCAACGTGCTGCGGCACAGCCGGGCGACCGAGGCCACGATGGAGCTGGTCCGCGTCGCGGCGGAGTACCGGCTGACCGTCACCAACGACGGCGCGGGCGTGGCGCGTCCGGACGCACGCGACGGCACGGGCCTCGTCGGCCTCGCCCAACGCGTCGCCGCCCAGCGTGGGACGGTCGAGACCACCCACGAGGACGACACCTTCGTGCTGATCGTCCGCGTGCCCACGGCGGACGCCGGCGGGCCGGGGCCCGGGGCCGTTCCGGACGAGCCGGCCCCGCCGGCAGGGCGAAGGGGGACGCGCCGGTGATCCGGATCGTGATCGCCGACGACGAGGAGCTCATCCGGGGCGCGCTCGTGGCGCTGCTCTCCCTCGAACCCGACATCGAGGTCGTCGCGGACGTCGCGGACGGCGAAGCCGCGGTCGCGGCCGCCGTCGCCCACCGACCCGACCTGACCCTGCTCGATCTCGAGATGCCCGGACTCGACGGGGTCGACGCCGCCCGACGACTGCTGCGGCTCGTCGCGACGCAGGTCGTGATCGTCACCCGGCACGCCCGGCCGGGAACGTTGAAGCGCGCGCTGAGTGCCCAGGTGCGCGGCTTCGTGCCGAAGTCCACCCCGGCCGCGGAGCTCGCCAGGATCATTCGGTCGGTCGCCTCGGGCGAACGCTACGTCGACGCGCGCCTCGCGGCGTCGGCGCTCACCGAGCAGGAGTGCCCCCTGACGCCCCGGGAGATCGACGTGCTGAGGCTGACCCGGGACGGCCTGCCCACCAAGCACATCGCGAGGCAGCTCGGCCTCGCCCACGGCACCGTCCGCAACCACGTCTCGTCCGCGATGGCGAAGCTGCACGTGGGTTCGAAGGGCGCAGCCGCCGCGACCGCGTGGGAGCAGGGCTGGATCTGAGCGTGGCGGCCCCGGGCGACGGCGCGACGGACGGGTGCCCGGCGCGCCGAGGGTCGTCCCCGGTCGCCGGGCACCCGTCGTGGCGCTACTTCGTGGTGCCGGTCAGCGCGACCAGGGCGTTGGCGGTGCGGAAGTAGGGGTTGCGGCCGAGGTCGCCGACGGTGGTGATGTTGAAGGCGTCCTTGAGCAGCTTCGCGTCGCCGTCGCTGACCCCGGCGAGGGCGGACACCGGGGCGTCGACGATCTCGGTGAGGGTCTTGTCCTGGTAGGCCTTGTCGACCAGCTTGGTGAGGTCGGCGGTGACGGGCATGCACACTCCTTCGGAACTCCGGCCGGACAATCCGGCTGGATGCGGACAAACCTGACGAATTAGATCATGGAACGGCGCGTGGATCCACGAGGGACCGCCGGCGGCTCACTCCTCCTCGTCGCCGCTCTCGTCCTCGTCGTCGCCGAAGACCTCGTCGGCGATCATCCCGCCGGCGAAGCCGAGCGCCGCGCCGCCGACCACCCCCGCGACGACGCCGCCCATGCCGGGCCCGTCGTGCCGCTCGTGGTGCTCGTCCTTGTGGTGGCCCCCGGGGTGCCCGTAGCCGGGCGCGCCGTAGCCGGGCTGCCCGTAACCCGGTGCGCCGTAGCCGGGCTGGCCGTAGCTGGGTGCGCCGTAGCCGGGCGGCGGGGGCGGCGGCGGGTAGCCGGGTGCCCCGTAGCCCGGGACCGGCGGGGTGTAGCCGTGGCCGGCGTGCAGGCTCCGGTGGCCGTCGAGCACCTGGCGGACCCAGCCGTCGACCTGCGCGGCCCAGTCGCCGCGCTCGGCGTCGCCGTGGGCGACGTGATGGCGGCCGTACGAGTCGTGGCCGCCACCGAACAGGCCGCCGCGCTTGTCGAACTCCAGCACGACGTCGACGCCGTGCTCGTTGGCGACGAAGGTCAGCTCGACCTCGTTGACGGCGTGGGCGTACTGCGGGGCCGCGAAGTATTCGATCTCCTGGTAGAAGGGCAGCGTCTGGTGCAGCCCGGAGATGTGCCCGCGTTCGAGGTCGGCGGCCTTGAACTGGAAGCCGAGCCGGCCGAACGCCTCCAGGATGCGCTCCTGGGCCGGCAGCGGGTGCACGTACACCGGGTCGAGGTCGCCCTTGTCGACCGCGCCGCGGACGGCCACCTCGGTGCGCAGGCCCATCGTCATGCCGTGCAGGTGCTGCCCGTACAGGTTGGTCACCGGGGTCTCCCACGGCATCGCCACCTGGAACGGCAGGGAGAGGTGCTGCCCCTCCCGCAGGTGCAGGCCCCCGGCGACCTGGACGCGGTGGAACTCGACGAGCGCGTCGTACTCCTCCTCCGCGCCGTCGACCTCCACCCGGGTGACCAGGCCGACGGTGATGTGGTCGATCTCCACGTCGTGACTGCCGCCGGTCAGGTTCACCTGTCCGCCGAGCAACAACCCCGGGCGGGTGTTCGGGTTGGACAGGACGGTGTCGACGCTGGGGCCACCCACCCCGAACGCGCCTAGCATCTTCTTGAACACTCCGAGCGTCTCCCTTGACAGTCACCATGCGCGCCACCCGGATTCGGTGGAACTTGCACCGGAAACCCTTGCGCCACAACGGATTCAGCGGCGTCCATGGTGGAAGCCGCTGCGCCGGGAACGTACCAACCCAGCCTGAGAGGTAGCTGATAGCGCTGGTGCGGCTACCCTTCGGTAGGTTCGCGGGGGTCGGTGTGGCCTGCTCCGACGGCGGTCCTGTAGCCCCTGCCATGCGGCGTCCGGCCCCTGCCGAGCGTTGATTCGTGACCGCGTCGAAGATCGTGCCCGATCCTGGAACGAGTGGCCTCTGCCGCGGTGCGACACCCCTCCTTCCCCGAACGAGCGTGATCTTGTCCCCACGGCCGACTGATCGTGCGCCACACCCGATCCGGCCCGGCTCGCCGAGAGCGGACCGTGTTCAGGGGTGCGGCAGCCGGCTCAGCGCGGACGGTCCCCACCCCGTCGGGTCCTCGCCGGGCGGCACCATCGCGAGGGCCTGCCAGAGCAGCAGGATGTCCCACCAGCCCGACTCCGCCGGGGTCAGCGGGCGCACGGCCTGGTAGCCGGCGAGGAACCGGGCCTGGACCTCAGGCGGCACCGGCCCCCAGTCGTGGTAGCGGGTGCCGAGCAGGACCGTCGCGCGGGCCAGGTCGACGAGCCGGTGGCCGTGCCGGGCTTCCTCGAAGTCGAGGACCGCCGTGATCTCGCCGTCGGCACACAGGACGTCGGCGACCCAGCGGCCCGCCGATCGCGCGTCGCCGAAACCGAACCTTCCGTCGAGCACGCGGTGCGGATCGCGCGCCTCCCACAGCATCTCCACCACCGGCGCCTGCGATCCGGTCATGCGGCCCAGTGTGCCAAATCCCCGTACGGAAAGGCGGGCGCCCCGGCTGCCGGACCGTCTGCTGACGGCGGCGGCCGGGGCGCCCGGTCGAGCGTGGTGTGTCAGGTCAGGCCCGGCTCCACCGCTGGTTGGCGGCGGTGTGGCAGGTCCAGGCGAGCACGGTGGTGCCGTTGGCCGTGCCGGAGTTGTTGACGTCCAGGCAGAGCGACGGGAACCGCACGTTGCTGATGGTGCCGTTGCCGTTGAAGGTCCACTGCTGGTTGGTGCCGCCGGTGCAGTCCCAGATCTGGGCGCGGGTGCCGGCGACGGCGTTCGTGGGCAGCTCCAGGCACTTGCCGAGGACCTGGAGGGCCTGGCCGGACTGGGTGAACTGCTGGTTGGCGTTGCTGTGGCAGTCCCAGATCAGCGTGCCCGTGCCGTTGGCCGTGTTGCCGTTGTCGACGTCCAGGCACCGGCCGCTGGACTCGCTGCGCAGCCGGAACGTGGTGGTGGGCGGCGGGGTGGTGGTGCCGCCGCCGCTGACCCGGTAGACGACCGTGCCGTGGGCCGGGACGCTGGCCGAGATGGCGCCCGTGGTGGTGGAGGTGCCGTTCGTCCAGGCGTCGCGCAGGGTGAACGAGGAGCCGGACTTGCCGATCGCGGCGGCGGTGGTGGAGATGGTGGTGGTGGAGCCGCCCTGGTTGAACAGGGCGACGGCCACGTCGCCGTTGGCGAGCCGCTTGGCGAGCACCCGGCGGGTGCCGTCGTTGGAGACCTGGGTGGCCTGGAGGCCGAGGGTGTCCTGGTTGATCGCGATGAGGTTGGCGTTCTTGAGGATGGTCTGCGTGGCGCTGTTCATGTTGCGGATGTCGTTGCCGGCGATCAGCGGCGAGGCCATCATCGCCCACATCGCGAAGTGGCTGCGCATCTCGGTGTCGTTCATGCCGCCCCGGCCGACCTCCATCATGTCGGGGTCGTTGAACGCGCCCGGACGCGCGTAACCCGCCAGCGGCACGGTGACGTTGATGATGTTCTGGATGCCCATCGGGTAGCCGTTGGTCTGGCCGGTGTCCCAGGCGTTGGTGATGTCCTCGGTGGTGCGCCAGATGTTGGCGACGTCGCCCCAGTTGCGCATGGGACCGGTCTTCTCGTGGATGCTGTTCGAGTTGATGCTGTAGAGGATCGGGCGACCGGTGGCGGCGAGCGCGTCGCGCATGATGGCGAACCGGTTGACCTGCTCGGTGATGGTGCCGGTGGGGGAGCACCAGTCGTACTTGAGATAGTCGACGCCCCAGGCGGCGAACTGGCGGGCGTCCTGGGCCTCGTGGCCCATCGCGCCGGTGGCCCCGGGGTAGGAGTTGAAGTACTGGGCGCAGGTCTTGTCCAGCGGGGCCTGGTAGATGCCGAACTTGAGGCCCTTGCTGTGGATGTAGTCACCCAGGGCCTTCATGCCGCTGGGGAACCGCGTCGGGTCGCCCTGGAGGTTGCCGGCCGAGTCGCGGTTGGGGTTCATCCAGCAGTCGTCGACGACGACGTACTGGTAGCCGGCGTCCCGCATCCCGGTGCTGACGATGGCGTCGGCCATCTGCCGGATCAGCGTCTCGTTGATGTTGCAGTAGAAGGTGTTCCAGCTGTTCCAGCCCATCGGCGGGGTGCGGCCCACCCCGTTCTCCAATGCCTGAGCTGGTTGCGGGGCGGCAACCGTGTCGACCACGGTCAATCCGACTGCTCCCAGGAGTGCGACGCCAAGGGCGGCGAACCATCTCGTACGTGCGCGCATTGACTCTCCATCTTCGGGACGGTGGACGTCGTCGTGCCGCCTGCCAATTGATGGGCCATTCGGCAGGCATGGGGTGTGCACTGGTGACATCTTGGTGGCGGTCACCTGCGATTACGGGGCGGTAATGCGACCTGTCTTCAGCGCTGCACGGAATTTCCGAATGGCCGCGGCTCGATGCGGTAATGCGCATCGCTCCGAGGCCGGCGGGGATCCCGATAAGCTGGTTGGAGCAGCCCGGTAGCTCCTCGGGAAAGTTAACATGTGACCGCTCACACGGGCAAGCAAAGGAGCTGTTGTCGATCGTCTGCCGCCAATGAAGCCACGTTCCGTTCCCGGTCGTCAGCCCAGGCGGGCCGAGCTGACCACCCGCACCTCGCCGGCCGGCAGGTGCAGCTCTCCGTCGACGGGTCGGTCGGTGAGCATCTCCCGGCCCGTGGCCGTGACGACGGCATCCGTGTCGGCGTGGTTGACGAAGAAGGTGAAGACCTCCTCGTCGTTGCGGCGCACCAACACCTCCACCCCGGCCGGCACGCCGGTGGGGGCGGCCACCAACGACCGCGCGAGGGCGAGCAGCGAGTCGCCGTCGAGGCCGGCGGAGACGTACACGGCGCGGCCCCCGCCCGGCAGCGGACGCGACGTGACCGCGGGACGGCCGTCGAGCTGCCCCCCGGAGTATCCGGCCAGCACCTCCGCCTCGCCGACCCGGAGGAGCTCCGTCCACTCCGTGCCGCGCCAGCCGTTGTCGAGGGTGAACGTCTCGCCCTCCTGCAACGGACGGAACTCCTCACACCGGACACCGAGGAGGTCACGGAACGCGCCCGGGTAGCCGCCCAGCCGCACCTGGTCGTTCTCGTCCACGATCCCCGACAGGAAGCTCACCACGACCGTGCCGCCCGCCCCGGCGAAGGCGGCCACCCGCGCCGCCGTGTCGTCGCCGGTCAGGAAGAGCGCCGGCACCACCACGACCTCGTGGCCGGCGAGGTCGGCCCACGGCGGGAGCACCTCGATGCTCGCGTTCAGCCGCCAGAACGCGTGGTGCCAGTCGCGGACGAGGCGGCCGTAGTCGAGGTGGTTGTTCGGCTTGACCCCCTTCGCCATCGCCCAGCCCGCCTCGTCGTCGAAGAGGATGCCGACCCGGGCCCGGGGAGCGCGCGAGCCCAGGACCGGGGCGAGACTGCGCAGGTACGCGCCCAGCCGGCACACGTCGCGGTAGAGCTCGGTGTCCTCGCCGGCGTGCGGGACCATCGCCGAGTGGAACTGCTCCGCGCCGGCCCGCGAGGCGCGCCACTGGAAGAACATCACGCCGTCGGCGCCGTGGCCCACGTGGCTCAGGCTGTTGCGGATCAGCTCCCCCCGCGTCTTGGCCCGGTTGCGCGGCTGCCAGCTCACCGCGCTGGTCGAGTGCTCCATGAGCAGCCACGGCCGGCGCTGCGTCGTCATCGCCCGCATCCGGTCGCCGGAGAAGGCGACGTCCTGCTCAGGGACTGGGTCGGCGGAGCGGGTGTAGTGGTCGTTGGCGACGATGTCCATGTGCGCCGCCCAGCGCGGGTAGTCCACGATGTCGGGCTCGGCGCCCACCATGAAGTTCGTGGTGACGGGAAGCTGCGGGGTGACGGCCTTGAGCACCCCGCGCTCGGCGAGATAGTGCGCCAGCAGCTCGTCGGAGGAGAAGCGGTCGAAGTCGAGCACCAGCGAGGGGTTCTTCGCGTTGTTGCCGCGCGGCGGAAGGACATGGGCGAAGTCGCGGTACGTGTGGCCCCAGAAGGCGGCGCCCCACGCGTCGTTCAGCGCGTCGAGCGTGCCGTACCTGCGCCGGAGCCAGCCGCGGAACGCCTCCGCCGACACGTCGCAGTAGCAGCGGCCGTTGCCGCCGCCCAGCTCGTTGCTGACGTGCCACATCACGACGTGGTCCCGGTGCCCGTAGCGGTCGGCGAGGGCGCGGACGACGCGCAGCGCGTACTCCCGGAAGACCGGGCTGCTCGGGCACCAGCCGAGGCGCGCGCCGGGCCAGTGCGGCCGCATCTCGTGGTCGACGGGGCGGATCTCGGGGTGCGCCGCCAGCAGCCAGCCCGGGGGCGCGGCGGTCGGCGTGGCGAGGTCGATGGCGATGCCACCCTCGGCCAGGAGATCGACCACCTCGTCCAGCCAGCCCCAGTCGAACTCCCCGTCCGCGACCTCGACCAGCCCCCAGGAGAAGATGCCGAGCGAGACGAGGTTGACGCCGGCCCGCGTCATCAGCCGCACGTCCTCGGCCCAGGTCGCCCTGTCCCACTGCTCGGGGTTGTAGTCGGCCCCGTAGCTCAGGCCCCGCGTGGGCCAGGCGTCGTCGACGTGGGACCAGCTCATCCGGCGACTCCTCGGTCTCGTGGCAGCCACCCGCCGCCCGCCGCGACCACCGCGACCGTGCGGATCGCCGGCAGGCCCCTGGACGCCTCGATCCGCACCCGCACCTCGCTCACGACGCGCGGGGCGAAGTGCAGGATGCGCCGGTAGCCGACCGCACCCGCCTCGGCCAGCACCTCCTCGCGCCCGTCGGCCACGGCGGTCACGACGATCCGTTCCAGCCGCTGCCCGTACGTGATGTCCTCGCCGACGACCACGGCGGCGACCTCGGTGGGGGCGGGCAGGACGACCGAGACGGCCGGCAGCCCGTCGGACGCCGCCGGTCGCCACACGCAGCTCTCCGCCGCGCCCGCCGCCAGTCGCGCGAGCGCGGCCGGGTCGCCCGCCGACCCGCCGGCGGCCGGACGCACCGCCCCGGAGGACAGCACGACGTCGGCCGCCAGCACCGCGCCCCGGAACGCGCGGATGCGCTCGCCCAGGCCCGTCAGGGCCGCCACGTCGGGGTCGGCCACGAGGCCACGGGAGTCGGGCGGCACGTTGAGCAGCAGGCAGGCGTTGCCGCCGACGGCCGCGCACCACAGCGCGAACAGCTCGTCGGCGCAGCGGACCGCGTCGTCCTCGCGCCGGTGGTGGAACCACCCCGGCCGGATGGACGTGTTGACCTCGGCCGGATACCACACGAGATCGTCGAGCCGGCCCGCGAGAGCCGCCCGGCTGCCCAGGTCCTCCCCGTCGCTGCGCACGAGGCGGGAGAAGACGCCGTCGTCGACGTGCTGGGAGCCCTCGGCGATGCGCTCGGCGTCGCGCAGCCCGGCGGGCACGACGCTCCACTCGTCCGCCCGGGTGTGCCCGGCCTCGTTGCCGCACCACCGCACGTCCGGCCCGCAGACCGAGATCACCGCGCCGGGTTGCCGCCGCCGGACGACGGCGTAGTACCGCTCCCAGTCGTAGTCCTGGTGCGGGCCGTCGGGGCCGTTCCCGTTGGCGCCGTCGAACCACACCGAGAAGACCTCGCCGTAGCCCGACAGCAACTCCTCCAACTGGGCGACGAAGAAATCGTCGTACGCCTTCCCCGAGCCGTACGTGGCCTCGCCGCGGTCCCAGGGCGAGAGGTAGACGCCGAACCGCAGACCGTGCCGCCGCGCCGCATCCGCCACGAGCCGCACGAGGTCGCCCCGCCCGTCGCGCCACGGCGAGGCGGCGACGGAGCGCGTCGTGACCCGCGAGGGCCACAGGCAGAAGCCGTCGTGGTGCTTGGCGGTGAGGATCACACCGGTCATCTCCGCCGCCGCGAACGCCGTCATCCACTGGTCGATGTCGAGCGCGGCCGGATCGAACAGGGCCGGGTCCTCGTCGCCGAGGCCCCACTCGCGGTCGGTCATCGTGTTCATGCCGAAGTGGACGAAGGCGTAGAACTCCATCGACTGCCACGCCACCTGCCGCGCGCTGGGACGCACGGCGGTCAACGCCTCGATCTCGTCGGCGGAACCCGGCGCGCGACGCGGCGGAGTGGGGGCAGGGGTCATCCGAACGTCCCGTCCGTGCCGGGGCCGATACCGTCCGTCACCCTACTTGACGAATTGACCGCTGTCTTCCCGTGGCCGGTCGGTGCCGCGCCGCCGCCAGGGGCGTCAGCGTCGCCGCAGGGCCGGGTCGGTCAGCGCCGGCGGCTGGTAACCGGCGTCGGCCGGGTTGACGTTGTGGCCCGGCGGCACCAGCGCGTCGATGCGGTCCAGCACGTCGGCCGGCAGCCCGTCGAGCTGACCCGCGCCGAGCTGGCTGCGCAGCTGCTCCAGGGTGCGGGGGCCGATGACGGCGCTGGTCACGGCCGGGTGGCTGAGCACGAAGCCCAGCGCCAGCTCGATCAGCGTCAGGCCGCTCTCCCGGGCCAGCGCGTCCAGCTCGCCGACCAGGTCGAGCTTGCGGTCGCGGGCGGCGGCGTCGCGGAAGTCGAAGTGGTCGCCGTTGCGCCCGGCGCGGGAGTCCGCCGGCACGCTGCCCGCGCGGTACTTGCCCGTCAGCCAGCCGCCGTTGAGCGGGCTGAAGACCATCACCCCGAGCCGGTGCCGCTCGCAGGTCGGCAGCACGCCGGCCTCTGCGCCCCGGGCCAGGATCGAGTACGCGAGCTGCTCGGTGGTGAAGCGCTCCCGCTGGCGCTGCTGCGCGACCCACTGCGCCTCGACGATCTGCTCGGCGGGGAACGCGGAGGTGCCGACGAGGCGTACCTTGCCCTGCCGGACCAGGTCGGACAGGGCGCCGAGGGTCTCGTCGACGTCGGTGCGCGGGTCGGGGCGGTGCACCTGGTAGACATCGATCCAGTCGGTGCCCAGCCGGCGCAGGCTGTCCTCGACCGCTTGCGTGATCCACCGCCGGGAGTTGCCCCGCCGGTTGCGGTCGGCACCCATCGGCTCGTGGAACTTGGTGGCCAGCACCACGTCGTCGCGCCGCCCGCGCAGCGCCCGGCCGACGATCTCCTCGGTCTCGCCGTGCGCGTACACGTCGGCGGTGTCGACCAGGTTGATCCCGGCGTCGAGCGCCTCGGCGACGATCCGGTGGCACTCCTTCTCGTCGGTGTTGCCCCACGCGCCGAACATCATCGTGCCGAGGCAGAGCGTGCTGACCTCGACGCCCGTGCCGCCGAGCCTGCGGTAGCGCATGATCTGACCGTCCTCCTGCTGGTGTGTGTGACCACGCTGGCACGCCGGCCCGGCCCCCGGCACTGTCCCGCCGGGTCGAATCGGCCCGACCGGGTTTGTGTCCCCGGCACATCGCCGCCGCGGCCGGGGGACGAATAGGCTGGTGAAAGCGTAGTTCTGGACATTCCGGCACGGTGGAGGTACTCATGGGGACCGGCCTGACCCAAGCCCGATGGACGCACGTGGCACTGCCCACCGGCGACCTCGACAAGGCGATCGAGTTCTACACGACCCTCACCCCGCTCGTGGTGGTGGAGCGGTTCGCCGACGCCGACGGGGAGAGCGTGTGGCTCTCCAACGACAAGCAGGTCGAGACGCCGTTCGTGCTGGTGCTCGTCTCGTTCAACAAGGACAAGGGCGGCCAGCTCGGCCTGCTCCACCCGTTCGCGCACATCGGCATCGAGGTGCCGCAGCGCTCGGACGTCGACGAGATCGCCGCGCGGGCCCGCGACCTGGGCTGCCTGCACTGGGAGCCCCGCCAGATGCCGCCGCCGGTCGGCTACATCTGCGCGCTGAAGGACCCCGACGGCAACGTCATCGAGATCTCCCACGACCAGCAGGTGTTCGACACCGTACGGCGGCTGTGGGGGAACTGACCGCGGCGCGGACCCGGGAGGCGGTGCTGCGCTACCTGGCCGCGTTGAACGCCCACGACGCCGACGCCGTCGCCGCCTGCGTCAGCGTCGGCTTCGTCAACGAGCACACCGCCGGGCTCGGGCGGGGGGTGGTCGGCCGGGCCGGCTACCGGGACCGGCTCGACGGCTTCCTGGCCGAGTTCGCGGACCTCCGCTACGAGGTGGAGGAGCTGGTCGTCGAGGGGGACCGGGCCGCGCTGGCGTACCGGATGTCCTTCCGGCTGGTCTCCGCGGGCCGGGCCCCCGTGCGCGTGCGCGGGATGTTCCGGTTCCGGGTCGACGCCGACGGCCTGGTCGCGCACCGGGTCGACTACTGGGACAGCGGCGAGGTGCACCGCCAGCTCGCCGTCGAGCAGTGACTGGGCGTGGCCGCCGTGGCCGGGCCGATGTCGCCGTTGACTCCCTTTGCTCTGCACCCAATGACGCAACGGTCGCTGAGGGTAGCTGACCACTGCCCCCTGCCGTCCGCGGCATCCGGAAGAATCGCAGCGTGACGGGCATGTCGCGTCCGTGGGTGCAGAGCAAAGGGAGCGGTGCGCGTGGTCTGGGACAGCGGGGCCTGACGCAGCGTCAGCGCCTACCGGACCCCGGCGGCCCGGCGGCCCGATCTCACGAACCGTAGTCGGATGGTCGAGGCGGAGGGGCGCCGGCCGCGCCGTCCCCTCCGCCGTTGTCGCGTCCCGGCCGTCGCGCTGGGTAGAGTGCGCATCCTGCGGAGGCGACGGGGATGCGCGAGGTGACACGATGGCGGTCGGGGTCGGGGTCGAGGAACACAGCGGCGACGCGCCGGCGATCCAGACCGTGCAGCGGGCCGCCACCATCCTGAAGGCGTTCTCCGCCGAGCGGCCCCGGCTCACCCTGGCGGAGCTGACCGCCGACCTCGCGATCAGCCGGGCCACCGCGCACCGGTACGCCCGCGCGCTGCGCGCGGCCAACCTGCTGCGCTTCGACACGGCCACCGCCACGTACACGCTGGGGCCGCAGATCCTGGCGATGGAGGCCGCCGCGCGCGCGGCGCTGCCCATCGTCACCGCCGCCGAACCCCACCTGGACCGGCTGACCCGGCTGACCAACCAGACCTCGGTGCTCAGCGTGTGGAACGGCGAGAGCCCGATCGTGGTCCGGTGCATGGACAACGTCAGCGGCGACGTGCGGCTGAGCGTGCGTACGGGCTCGCCGCTGGACCTGGTGCGCTCGGCGCAGGGTCGGGTGTTCTGCGCGTTCCTGCCGCCCGCCGAGGCCCCGGTGGTGGCCCGTCAGCTGCGCCTGTCCGCCGGGCTGCGGGCGGTGGTCGAGCAGGTGCGCCGCGACGGGTTCGCGGTCAACTCGCCGGAGGACTTCGGGGTGCGGGTGCTGGCCGCGCCGGTGTTCGAGCGTACCGCGGTGGTGGCCGCGTTGGGCGTGCTCGGCACCGACGCGGTGCTCTCCGGCGCGGTGGAGGCCGCGGCGGCGGACGCCCTGCTGCGCATCGCGCGCGAGCTGTCCGAGGGGCTCGGCGCGGCGGTCGGCTGACCCGGCCCGCGCCCGGGCAGCATCCGGCCCGCGCCGGTCAGCGGCGGCCCGCGCCCCCGCGCGCCGCCGGCGGACGGGTGCCGTTGCCGTTGTCCGGCGTGGGGTGGTGGCCGTTGCCGGTGCCGGCGGTGCTGCCCAGCTCGGCGGTGACCAGGGCGGCGACCTGTTGCAGGGCGATGGCGAGCGGGGTGTCGGTGCCCTCCGGCACGGAGGTGGTGGTGCCGACGATGGCCATCGCGGCGATCAGCGTGCTGCCGCGGAAGATCGGCGCGGCGATGCTGCGCACGCCGTTGGCCGACGGCGTGTTCGCCGAGATGCCGGTGCGGCGGATCTTGTCGACCTCCCGGCGCAGCTCGGCGGAGGCGGCCAGCTCGTCGGCCAGCCCGACCACGTCGTCCTCGGGCAGGAAGGCGCAGAAGACCCGGCCCTGGGCGGACTCGGTGCGCGAGAGCCGGGAGCCGGTGCGGACGCTGACGCGGATGACCCGGTCGGTGTTGTCGTCGGCGCGGACGACCACGGCCGTGTCGCCGTCCCAGACGCTGAGGACCACGGTCTCGTCGATCTCGCGGACGAGCTGCTGCATGTGCGGGCCGGCGATGCTGATCACCGGCATCGCGGCGCGCGCGGCGGCGGAGAGGGTCAGGATCTGCGGGCCGAGCGAGTAGAGTCCCTCCCGCTCGTCGTAGCGCAGCAGGTTGCTCTCCCGCAGCGCCTTGGTGTAGCGGTGGGCCGTCGCCTTGCTGGTGCCGAGGCTGGCGGTCAGTTCGTTGAGGCTGAGTCGTGGGCGCGCCGCGGTGAACGCGTTGAGGATGACCGCCGCGCGCTGCACGGTCTGGATCGCCGGGGCGCTCTGGTCCGCGTTCTTCCCCGGCGAGGGGCTGTCGTCCGCCATCTGGATCCCTCGTTGCGTGAAGTGAGACAGTATCATGGCATATGGCACATCAGGCTGTCGATATCTGCCGGCTTCGTAGCGCGATGTCGGCATAAATCCGGGCGAAACGCACCAGCTCGGCCACCGCGAAGCGATCCCCCCGGGGGTCACCCGGGTCCGCCGGCAGCGACGGCGGGCCCAGCCGGACGGTCGGCACTCCCCGCCCGCGCAGCACCACCCCGTCGGTCGACCCCGTCCAGCCCCGGATGGGCTGGGGCGCGTGGCCGTGCGCGGCCCGCCAGGCGGCGTCGGCCCAGTGGCAGATCGGGGCGTCGGGGTCGGTGGCGGCGGCCGGGTGGACGGGCCAGCCGGTCACGCTCACCCCGCAGTCGCCCAGCGGGGTGCCGCGCAGCTTCTCGGTCAGCGTCGCGGCCAGGGCGTCGGCGATCTCCGCCGGCTCGTCGCCGGGCACCGTCACCAGGTAGAGGTGGAAGTCCAGCCGCCCGGGCAGCAGGTCGGGCTTGCCCGGCTGGCCGGCCCGCACCGCGCCGATGCCCACCTCCGCCCCGACCTGACCGCCACGCCCGGCGCGCCCGGCCAGGTGCGCGGCGCGGAACGCCTCCAGCGCCGCGACCACCCGGCCGAGGTGCGCCAGCAGGCCGCCCGGCGGGACGGCGGCGTCGCGGAACAGCGCCGGATGGAAGCGGCTGGTCAGGCGTACCCGCAGGAACATGGCCCCCGGCTCGGCGGTGAGCACGCCCGGCGGGCCGCTCTTGGCCACGACGGCGGCGGCCGGCAGCGGGTGCCGGTCGAGGTGGTGGGCCACCCCGCCGGGGGTGGGGCCGGCGTCGGGGTCGGTGCGGTGGGTGCCGGCGGCGGCGAGCAGCAGGGTCAGCCGGTGCGGCCGGCCGGCGGCCCGGCACGCGCCGGCCGCCGCGGCGAAGCCGACCAGGGCGGCCGCGGTCGCCGCGCGGGCCACCCCGAGGCCGAAGCCGCTGACCACCGGCTCGGCGTCCGCCCCGTCGGGCCTGCGCAGCTCGGGCGCGGGGGCGTCCCGGCCGGTGATCGGCGCGTCGAAGTCGGCCCCGCCGGTCAGGGAGGTGTCCAGGTGTGAGTAGACGAGCAGCTCCGGCGCGGTGCCGAGGGCGGAGGAGCCGACCAGGTTGGCGCTGTCGGGCAGCGCCGCCGTCGCCGCCAGGGGGTCGACCCGCCAGGACAGCTCCGGCCAGCGCGCAGCGGCCCAGTCGGCGAGCCGGCGGGCGGTGGCCCGTTCCCGGCCGTACGGGCTGGGCTCCGCCCCCAGCGCGGCCAGCGCGTCGAGGACGCCCGCCTCGTCGATCGCCTGTTCGGCCGCCCGCCGCAGCGCCGCCGGCACCTCGTCGTCCATCCCCGCACTCCCGCCGCCGTGACTTCATTCAAGATGACGTCTCGTATGTTGACATACTTGGGATGGCTTCTCTAGCGTGACCTGACATCAACGACATCGCCCCGCATCCGGCGACGTCCGCGCGACGGTCAGCGGTGCGGATGCGGACGGCCGACCCAACCGCTGGAGGACCGATGGCCTACGTGGTCACCGACGAGTGTGTGGACGTGCAGGATCGGTCCTGCGTCGAGGAGTGCCCCGTGGACTGCATCTACGAGGGCGACCGGATGATGTACATCAACCCGGACGAGTGCGTCGACTGCGGGCGCTGCGAGCCGGTCTGCCCCGTCACGTCGATCTTCCACCTGGAGGACCTGCCGGCCGACCGGGCCCACTTCGGCCCGATCAACGCCGAGTTCTTCGGCGAGATCGGCAGCCCCGGCGGGGCCCGCAAGATCGGTCGGGTCGGCCGCGACCACCCGGCCGTCGCGGGGAGCGCCACCTGATGGGCGAGCTGCACGAGGTCGACCTCGCGATCGTCGGTGCCGGCCCCGCCGGCCTCTACGCCACCTACTACGCCGGCTTCCGGGGGATGAGCGTGGCGGTGATCGACTCGCTGCCCGAGCCCGGCGGCCAGATCGCCGCCCTCTACCCCGAGAAGGCGATCTACGACATCGCCGGCCTGCCCTCCGTGCGCGGCCAGGAGCTCGTCGACGCCCTGCTCGCCCAGGCCGCCACCGCCAAGCCGACGTTCCTGCTCGGGGAGAGCGCCGTCGACCTGACCTGCGCCGAGGACCACGTGCTCGTCGGCACCGAGGCCGGCACCCAGGTACGCGCCAAGGCCGTCCTGCTCACCGCCGGCATCGGCACCTTCACCCCCCGCGAGCTGCCCGTCGGCAGCGACTACCTCGGCCGGGGCCTGCGCTACTTCGTGCCCCGCCTCGACGAGCTCGCCGGCCAGGAGGTCGTCGTGGTCGGCGGCGGCGACTCCGCCGTCGACTGGGCCCTCGCGCTGGAGCCGTACGCCCGCAGCGTCACCCTCGTGCACCGCCGGCCGCAGTTCCGCGCCCACGAGCACAGCGTCGCCCAACTGGAGTCCTCCACCGTGCGGGTGGTCACCCCGTACGAGGTGTGCGGCATCGCCGGGGAGGAGAACGTCACCTCCGTGACGATCGCCGAGGTGCGCGGCGAGGGCCGCGAGGAGCTGCCCGCGCAGGCGGTGGTGGCCGCCCTCGGCTTCATCGCCGACCTCAGCGCCATGGAACGCTGGGGCCTGGAGATGCACCGGCGCTACGTCGCCGTCGACCGGTCGATGCGCACCAACCTGCCGCGCGTGTTCGCCGCCGGCGACATCACCGACTACGAGGGCAAGGTGCGGCTGATCTCCGTCGGCTTCGGTGAGGCCGCCGCCGCCGTCAACAACCTCGCCCCGCTGGTCAACCCGGCGCTGGGCACGGTGCCCGGGCACTCCTCGGACGCGGCATGACCGCCCCCCGCGACGACGCCCGGCACACCGCCGGCGACGGCACGCACCTGGTCGCCACCCGGCACGGGCTGGGCCGGCTCACCGGCGACGGCGACGTCGAGCTGCTCGACCTGCCGTACGCCGACGTGGCCGCGCTGCTGCGCGCCGGCGCCGGGCTCGCCCCGGCCCGCGCCGCGGCCGTGCGCCGCCGGCTGCCGCTGGACGCCCTCGCCGGCGACGTCGTCGCCCCGCTGGGCGGGACGCCGGCCGTGTGGGGGGTGGGCCTCAACTACCACTGCAAGGCGCGTACCACCGGGCGGCCCCTGCCCAACCAGCCCGTGCTCTACCTCAAGTCGCCCAACGCCGGCTCCGGCCCCGACGACACCGTGCCGCTGCCCACCTCGGTCAGCGCGCAGTCCGACTACGAGGGCGAGGTCGCCCTGGTCATCGGGGCGCGGATGCACCACACGCCCGCCGAGCGGGCCTGGGCGCACGTCGCCGGGATCACCGCCGCCAACGACCTGACCTGCCGCGACGTGATGGTCGCCTCCGGCAGCCCCACCCTGGCCAAGAGCTTCCCCGGCTTCGGCGCGCTCGGCGCCTCGGTGCTCGGCCTGGACGCCGTCGCCGACCGCGACGCCATCGGCGTGCGGACCACGGTCAACGGGGAGCTGCGCCAGCAGGCCAGCACCGCCGACCTCATCTTCCCGGTGCCCGACCTGCTCGCCTGGATCTCGCGGTACGTGGTGCTGGAGCCCGGCGACGTGGTGCTCACCGGCACCCCCACCGGCACCGGCCAGGACCGGGGCTGCTTCCTGAGCCCCGGCGACCTGGTCGAGGTCACCGTCGCCGGGGTGCTGCCGCTGCGCACCCGGTTCCGCGCCGAGACCCCGGCCCAGGCAGCCGAGACCCCGGCCGGGCAGGCCGGGACCCCGGCCGTCACGGCCGAGCCCGACCCCCTTCCCGGCGACGCCCGCCCGTCGCCGCCGCTTCGTACAGAGAGTCTGATGCCATGACTGACGACAGTTCCCCGCGCTACGACCTGGTGCTGGCCGGCGGCGAGGTGTTCGACGCCGCCACCGGCGTCAGCCAGGTGACCGACGTCGCGGTGACCGGCGACCGGGTGGCCCGGATCGCCCCCGGCCTCGCCGCGCAGGGCCGGCAGGTCGTCGACTGCTCCGGGCAGTACGTGCTGCCCGGCCTGGTCGAGGCGCACACCCACATCTTCGCCGACGTCTCCAAGGTCGGCGCGCCGCCGGACGAGGCGCACCTGCGCCGGGGCGTCGTCGCGGCCTGCGACGCCGGCACCGTCGGCGCGTCCACCTTCGCGGCGTTCGAGCGGTACGTCGCCGCCCCGGCCCGGATGCGGCTGGTCAACTTCCTCAACGTCTCGGTCCTCGGCCTGATCGACTTCCGGTTCGGCGAGCTGCTCAACCCGGACACCCTGGTGCCGGAGGACGCCCTGGCGGTCGCCGCCGCCAACCCGCACCGGGTACGCGGCTTCAAGATCCGCCTCTCCGAGGACGTCGTGGGGCTGGAGTGGCGCACGCTGCTCAAGCGGTCCCTGGCGCTGTCGGCCGAGGCCGGGCTCCCGCTGATGATCCACATCGGGGAGACCCCGGAGCCGCTGCCGGTGATCCTCGACCTGCTGCGCCCCGGCGACGTCGTGGCCCACTGCTACACCGGCAAGCCGTACGGCATCCTCGGCGACGGCAAGGTCCTGCCCGAGGTGTACGCCGCCCGCGAGCGCGGCGTGCTGTTCGAGTCGGCCCACGGCAAGAGCAACCTCAGCTTCGCCGTGGCCCGCCCGGCCATCGAGCAGGGCTTCCTGCCCGACGTGGTCACCTCCGACACCAGCGGCCGCAACTGGCACGGTCCGGTGTTCGACCTGGTCACCAGCATGGCCAAGCTGCGGGCCATGGGCATGACCATGGAGCAGATCGTGCCCCGGGTGACGTCCGCCCCGGCCCGCCTCACCGGCCTCGACGCCGAGGGCTACGGCAGCCTCGTCGAGGGCGGCCCGGCCCACGTCACGGTCCTCGCCGACGCGGAGGAGGCCGAGCTGCCCGACGCCGCCGGCAACCGGATCGTCGCGCCGCGGCTGGAGCCGAGCCTGGTGCTGCTCGCCGGCGAGCAGGTGCCGACCGTGCCGTGGCGCGGCCTGCCGGCGGCCGGCGTCGCCGGGGCCTGAGCCGCTGATGCCCGCCACCGGTTCCGCGCCGTCCGCCACCGACGCCCCGCCGCCCGGCGGCGTGCACCGTTCCCGCAGGCGGCTGCGGGCGGCGTTGCGCGGTGGCGGGCGGCTCGTCGGCACGTTCCTCAAGCTGCCCGGCCCCGACGTGGTGGCCCTGGCCGCCCAGGCCGGGCTCGACTTCGTCGTGGTCGACCTGGAGCACAGCGCGCTGGACGAGCGCACCGCCGCCGACCAGCTCCGGCTCGCCGCCGCGCTCGGCCTGCCGGCGCTGGTCCGGGTGCCGGCGGTCGACCCGGGCCAGGTCAACCGGCTGTTGGAGGCCGGCGCCGTCGGGATCCAGCTCTCCACCGTCCGCAGCCGGGCCGAGGTCGGGGCGCTGCGCGCGGCCAGCCGGTACGCCCCGCACGGGCGGCGCAGCATCAGCCTCGCTCACCCGGCGGCCGGCTACGGCCTCGGCGGCCTCGACCGGTACCTCGCGGCGGAGGCCGCCGACCCGCCGCTGCTGGTCGCCCAGATCGAGACGGCGACCACCGACGACCCCCTGCCCGACCTGCTGGCCGGCGTGGACGTCGGCTTCGTCGGCACCACCGACCTGGCGGTCAGCCTCGGCCTCGCCGGCACCGACGACCCGACGCCGCTGCTGCGGCGTACCGGCGACGTCGCCGAGGCGGCCCGGGGGGCCGGGGCCGCGCTGGGCGGCTGGGTGGCCGACCGCACGGCCGAGGCCCTGGCCCGGCACGGCCTCACCGACGCCGGCTACCTGGTGGTCGGCTCGGACCTGCAACTGCTCGGCGCCGGCCTGCGCCGGCTCGCCGGCTGACCCCGACCCGGAAAGGGAGCGCTGACATGCTCAACCCGCAGCTCTACGGCATCGCGGTGAACTGGGACGACATCCCGGCCACCGACGTGCGGCCCGGGGTGCGCCGCAAGGTGTACGCCACCGACGAGGTCGTGCTGGCCTGGCACGAACTGAGCGTGGGCATGACGCTCAACCCGCACCACCACGACGACTTCGACCAGCTCGTGATGATCCTCGGCGGCCGGTGCAACTACTACGTCGACGGGGTGCCGCACCCGATGGGGGCGGGCTCGATGCTGCTCGTGCCGCGCGGCGCGGAGCACTACGTCGAGCCGACCGAGGGCCCCTGCATCAACCTGGACGTCTTCGCGCCGCCCCGGGCGGACTTCCTGGCGCACGCCTGGCGTCCCGGGCAGGGCTGAGGCCGCCGTGACCGACATCGTGGTGGTGGGCAGCCTCAACGTCGACGTGGTGGTGCCCCTGGCCGAGCTGCCCGCGCCCGGCCAGACCGTGCTCGGCGTCGCCGACCACTGGCGCGCCGGCGGCGGCAAGGGCGCCAACCAGGCGGTCGCCGCCGCCCGGCTGGGGCGCCGCGTCGCCATGGTCGGCGCGGTCGGCGACGACCCGGAGGGGGAGTGGCTCACCGGGCTGCTCGCCGCCGAGGGCGTGGACACGGCCGGGGTGCTGCGCGCGCCCCGCCCGACCGGCCAGGCGATCGTGCTGGTCACCGCCGACGGCGACAGCACCATCGCGGTCAGCTCCGGGGCCAACATGTGGCTCGCGCCGGAGCACCTCGCGCCGTCGTACGACCTGATCGCCTCGGCCCGCGCGGTGCTGTTGCAGCAGGAGGTCGCCGCCGAGGTGGTGGCCGCCGCGGTGGCCGCGGCGGGCGGCCTGGTGGTGCTCAACCCGGCCCCGGCCAGGCCGGTGGATGCGGCGACCCTGGCCCGGGTCGACGTCCTGGTGCCCAACCGGGGCGAGCTGGCGGCTCTGGCCGGGGTCCCGGCCACGGCGGCCCCACCCGGCCCGGCGGAGCTGCCCGCGCTGGCCCGCTCCCTGGGCACGCGGGGGCCGGTGGTGGTGACCCTCGGCGCGGACGGCGCGCTGGTGGTCGGCGCCGACCGGGAGTGGCTGGTGCCGGCCGAGCGCGTCGACGCGGTGGACGCGACCGGCGCGGGCGACAGCTTCTGCGCGGCGCTGGCCGACGCGCTGCTCGACGGCGCGGCGATCGACGAGGCGGCCCGCTGGGCGAGCCGGGTGGCGGCGGTGACCGTGACCCGGCCGGGCGCGATGGCCGCCGCGCCCCGCCGCGCCGAGGTGCCGGCGGCCTCGTAGGGGCGTTCCTGCGACCTCGGACAACGTCGCGCGCTCGCTTTGCTCTGCACCCACCCGCGCAGCACCCCGCCCACCAGGCGGAATCCCGGACGCCGATGCCCGGGGGTGAGGCGATCCGTCACGGCGGGTCAACCGTTGCGTATCCGGGTGCAGAGCAAAGGGCCCTGACGGACTCGTGGCCACCGGGCGGCGGCGCGTGACGGTACGTCACGCGCCGCCGCGGCTCAGACGTGGGCCGGGAAGTCCGCCTTGCGGATCAGGCAGTGGATGCCCTTCACCCCGTCGACGACCTGGCTGACCTCGAAGTCGGCGGCGGCGCTCAGGTAGGCCAGGGCGGTCTGCGGCGGCATGCCCTGGGTGCGGGCGAGGAAGGCGACGGCGGCGCGCACGGCCCGGCGCATCGCCTCGTCGAGGTCGCTGTGCAGGCCGACGGGCAGCCAGTGGGTCGCGGTCTCGGCGAAGGGGCCGTCGGCGACGCCCAGGGCCCCCGCCTGCGCCTGCGGGACGACCGACAGCCGCAGGGTGGCCCGCAGCGGCGCCTCCAGGGCGGTCAGCGCCACCTCGCCGTCGCCCTGGGCGTAGTGCGGGTCGCCGGCGTAGAAGCCGGCCCCGGGGAGCTGCACCGGCAGGTAGAGGGCGGAGCCGATCTGGAGCTCGTTGATGTCGAGGTTGCCGCCGAACGCGCCGGGCGGCACGGAGTGCACCGGGTCGTCGGTGTCCACCGCCACGCCCATCAGGCCGAGGAACGGGGCGAGGGGGAAGCGGGCGGCCCGCCCGTCGCCGTACGGCAGCGTGCCGTACAGCCGTCCGCCGCTGCTGACCACTGCGGTGAAGTGGCAGACGCTGCCGTACGCGCGGGGCACGTCGCCGTCCGGGCCGGTGTCGGCCGGGGTGAGCGGGAACTCGCCGGGCAGCGCGCCGTAGCCGTGCCGGCTGCTGACGAAGCCGTACGGGGCCCGGACGAGCAGGTCGAGGACCTCGACGCGGAGCACGTCGCCCGGCTCGGCCCCGTCGACCGCGATGGGCCCGGTGACCACGTGCGGCCCGTCGGCGTCGTAGTCGTGGGCGACGTCCGAGGCGGCCAGGTCGCGGGCGTCGGCGAGGACCCCGTCGGCGGGCACGTCGAACTGCTTGAGGTACGCGACCGGGTCGCGGCCCTGGTCCTCCAGGATGCCCTCGTGGCTGAGCGTGTCGATCGTCACCGTCTCGCCCGAGCGGATCCGCAGCACGGGTTCGTGCCGCCGGGTGGGCAGCCGGCCCCACAGGCAGGTCTCGGGCGTGCTCGGCAGGTAGTGGGTTCCAGCGATCGGGCCTTCGTGCGGCTGGAGCATGGGATCCTCCGGGAGGGGTGACACCGGCTGGCGGTGCGATGGGTGGCGCGGCTGGTGACGCGGGTGCCGTCGGCGCGCGGCGGCGGCGGCGGTGGCGTCCGGTGGGTGTGCGGACCGCGGGTGTGCGGGCCACGACGGAGGGGCCCGTACCCGCGGCGCAGCGGCGTGGCCGCGCCCTGTCGACGTTCGGCATCGTGGCCAACGAAACCGCCGTTGCGTGTTGCGCCCGTATTAACAGCGAGTAACCCGGTGCTGGAGTATGTCCTGCTCTTGACAGGTGGCAGGGCCGGATAGCAGCATCGTGGTGCGAGACGCTGTCTCGCATGACGTAGAAGGCGGTGAGGTGATGGCGCAGCAGACGCCGGTACGCCCGCTCGGTGCACCCGGTGACGGCGCGATGATCGACGAGGACTGGGAGGCGCTGCGGTTCCGCGTGCACCGCTCGGCGTACCGCGAGCCGGGGGTGTTCGCCGAGGAGATCGCGCGGATCTGGGGGCACACCTGGCTCTACCTCGGTCACGAGACGGAGATCCCGAAGGCGGGCGACTTCAAGACCCGCACGCTGGGCGGGCGTCCGCTGATCTTCTGCCGCGACGCCGACGGCGAGGTGCGGGTGTTCTTCAACTCGTGCACCCACCGGGGCACCGTGCTGTGCCGGCACAGCGAGGGCAACACCAAGTTCTTCCAGTGCTTCTACCACGCCTGGGCGTTCAGCAACTCCGGCGAGCTGGCCGCGCTGCCCGGCGACGACGCGTACCCCGACGACCCGGCCTTCCGGGCGTCGATGGCGCTGCGTCAGGTGCCCCGCCTCCAGATCCACGAGGGCTTCGTCTTCATCGCGTTCGACCCCGACGTGCCCGACCTGCTGACCCACCTCGGCCCGGCGGCGCACTACATGTCGCTCACGGCCAAGATCGGCGAGCGCGGCATGACCACCCTGCCCGGGGTGCAGCTCTACAGCGTCAAGGGCAACTGGAAGCTGGCCGTCGAGAACGCCATGGACGGCTACCACTTCGCCCCCACGCACAACACCTTCGTCGGCTACCTGCGCGAGACCGGCTTCGCCGTCACCGACGACGACCAGTACGCCTACGACCTCGGCGGCGGCCACGGCCTGCTCGTCCTCACCGGACACAACGGCCGCATCGGCATGGTCTGGGAGCCCCGCTTCGGCGAGGAGGAGAAGGAGCGCACCGTCGTCAAGCGGCGCGAGATGGAGGCCCGCCTCGGGCCCGAGCTCGCCGCCGAGGTCGCCGACGCCAGCCGCATCCTGTTCGTCTTCCCCAACCTGCTGCTGTTCGACCTGGAGGCGCTGACCATCCGGCAGCTCGAACCGGTCGCCGCCGACCGCACCGACGTGCGGGCGTGGCAGTTCGTCGAGGTCGGCGAGCCGGAGTCGGTGCGCGCGCTGCGCATCAAGACGATGGTCAGCTTCGTCGGCCCGGGCGGCCTCGCCACCCCCGACGACATCGAGGCGTACGAGGCGGTGCAGCGCGGCATCGTCGCCACCGCCGACGCGGCCGACCCCGCCCACGACTGGAGCGACATGTCGCGGGGCATGGCCAACGAGAAGCAGGGCAACCAGGGGCGCTCGATCGACGAGGGCGCGATGCGCAGCTTCTGGCGGCAGTGGGCGCACGTCGTCGGCGCGTCCACCAGCGTGGCCGGCGCGCCGCCGGCCGGTGCCTCGGCGAGCGGCCCGGCCGCCGCCGAGGCGGGGGAGTGAGCGCCGTGACGTCGGGCAACGGCAGCCGTGGGGGAGTGGTGAAAGTGGAGTCGCGCGAGGTCACCCGCGCCGAGGTGGAGGAGTTCCTCTACCGCGAGGCCCAGCTGCTCGACGAGTGGCGCCTCGACGAGTGGTTCACCCTCTTCGAGCCCGACGGCCGGCTGGAGGTGCCGACGACCGACTGGGCCGGCTGGGACGCCACCACCGCCGGATACTTCGTCGCCGACGACTACGAGCTGATCCGGGCCCGGGTCAAGCGGCTCAAGAGCCGCAAGGCGCACGCGGAGAACCCGCACTCGCGCACGCACCGGATGGTGTCCAACGTGATCCTGCTGGAGGCCGGCGCGGAGACCGTCTGGATCACCGCGAACTTCGTCATCCACCGCTACCGCGACGGCGGCGCCTACACCTACGTGGGCCGCTACGAGCACGTGCTCAAGGTCGAGCCCGACGGGCTGCGGTTCCGGGTGCGGCGGGCCGTGCCGGTGATGGAGTCCATGGACCCCGGCGCCCGACTCAGCTTCATCCTCTGAGCCGCCATGATCACCCACATGCTCGTGTTCCGCTTCCGCGACGACCTGCCGCCCGGCGCGGCCGAGTCCGTCCTGGCCGAGCTGGAGACGTTCCCGTCGCGGTATCCGGCGATGCGCAACTGGCGCAGCGGGGCCAACGTCAGCACCCGCGACGACACCATGAGCCACGGCTTCGTCGTGGAGTTCCCCACCGAGCAGGACCTGCTCGACTACCTGCACAGCGACTCGCACGAGCGGTTCGTCCGGGAACGCTGGCGTCCGGTCGTCGAGCGCCAGGCCATCGTCAGCTTCCCCACCGTGGGGGACCACCAGCACACCGAGAGGGGTAGCAGATGACCACCGAGGCCGCCGCCCGCCGCCGCGGGCCGTACGGCATGGAGTACGCCCGGATCGAGGTGCCGGACCTGGCCGCCTCCATCGAGTTCCTCCAGTACCACGTCGGCCTGCAACTGGAGCAGCACGACGACGAGTACGCCTTCCTGCGCGCCGACATCGAGCACCACAGCATCGAGCTGGTCGCCGCGCCGCAGCGGGAGGTCTCCTGGACCACCGCGGTCGGCTTCAGCGTCGAGTCCGACGCGGTCCTCGACGACCTGCGGGAGCGGGTCACCGCCGCCGGGCACGAGGTGTTCGAGCTGGCCGACCGGGTCAAGGGCCTCGTCCAGCGCGGCTTCGCCGTCAAGGACCCCAACGGCCTGATCGTCGAGCTGTTCACCGAGTTCGCCGAGTACGCCGAGCCGCCGCTGATCGAGCTGCGCCCGCTGGACCTGGTGCACCCGTTCCTCGCCACCGAGAAGTACGAGGAGACCCTGCGCTTCTACACCGAGGTGCTCGGCTTCCTCGTCTCCGACTACGTCGGCGACGTGACGGCCTTCCTGCGCAGCGAGGACCGCTACCACCACAGCCTGGCGATCCAGCGCAACAAGGAGTTCTACGTCGCGCACCTGTGCTTCATGATGAAGAGCTTCGACCACGTGATGCGCGGCCGGGCGCGCGCCCAGTACAAGCAGGTGCCCATCGCCTCGGACCTGGTCAACCACTCCGCGTCGACGTCGATCGCCTTCTACATGCACGACCCGGTGCACGGGCCGCGCTACGAGCTGTGCGACCGGCACCGGGTCTTCACGCCCGAGGAGCACGAGACCCACCGGGCCCGCCGAATGTCGGTGGACCCGCGCAACATCGACGTGTGGCGGCCGGCCGCTGACGACTGGGGCCGGTTCTGACCCCACCGCGTCTCGTCGCGCGCCGGTGCGGCGGCGGGCCCTCGTCGGCCCGTCAGCCGGGCCGGCGCGCGACGGCGGGCAGGCCGAACACGACCGGCACGCCGGGGGAGTAGAGCACGCTCACCGGCTCTCCGGCGGGCGCGGGCAGCCCCGCGGCGGCGACCAGCTCGTCGTCCAGGCTCAGCAGCTCGGCCCGGTGCAGCGGCCAGCGCGGGTGCCAGTTCGGCAGGTGCAGCGTGCGCCCGTACGCCCGGGTGTGCAGCCCCCAGCGGGCGGTGAGGAAGTGTTCCAGCGGCGTCGGGTCGGCGATCGGGTCGCCGACCCGGACCACCAGGCGGCTCGCCGCGCCGGCCGGGCCTGGCCAGCGCCGCCGGCAGCGGTACGTCAGGGTGTCGCCGTCGCGGTCCAGCCGCATCCTCGACCACAGGTACGGCAGCCGCAGGCTCGCCCGCGCGACGAGCACCGGGACCAGCCGGGAGGCGTCGAGCGACCGGAACACCACGGCGCGCCGCCCGGCGTCGTCGACGGAGTAGAGCCGGACGTTGGTCTCCCAGAAGGTGCCGAAGTACGGCACCCCCGGGCCCCGGCCGAGGCCCAGCCCGACCATCCGGAAGCCGACGAGGCCGACGTGGGCCGCCCCGTCGAGGGTGTCGGGGCGGGTGCCGGCGGGCAGCAGCGGCGCGACGAGCTCCGGCGCGACCGCCCAGTGCACGAAGGTCAGGTCCGTCCAGCGTTGCCGCAGGCTCGCCCGGGGGAACGCCCGGGCGGGGGCGGCGTCGACCGGCTCGATGTCCACGCCCCCATCCTGCCCGACCCCACCCAGGCCATCCTCCTAGGACGCTCTGCGCGGCGTGTGCCGCCCCGCCCGACCAGCCGGGACTCACCGGTCCGTCGGTCCCGCGAACGTCTCGTGCAGCACCGACACCAGGCGCGGGTTCGTCCAGTACGCCGAGTGCGTGTAGAGCTGGTCCGACAGCAGGTGCTCCACCCGCACGTCCCGGGGCGTGGAGCCGTCCGCCCAGCGGAACAACCGGCTCGCGACGAAGCCCAGCGGGTCCAGCGGATGCCACAGGTTCGCCCACCGGCCCACCGAGTCCGGCAGCAGCACCGGCCCGCTGCCGTCGTACGGGGCGAGCTGGCCGCCGCGCGGGTCGAACAGGTGGAACAGCGGCCACTGGCAGCCGAACGTCACCAGCCCCGCCGTGCGTACCGGGTCCTCGCCGGTGGCCAGGTCCAGCGCGACGACCGCGCCGAGGCTGTGCCCGATCAGGTGCACCGGCTCCTCCCGCCCGGCGCGTTCCCCGGCGACGGCGGTGATCTGCTCGCGGATGCGGGCCCGGATCCGCTCGCCGTGGCGCTGGTAGACCAGCACGTCGCCGAGGGTGAGGGCGACGTACCGGGCGCGGGCGATGCGGGCCCAGGTGTAGAAGCGCTCCCCGGCGGCGCCGACGGCCGCGCCGGCCACCCGGTCCAGCTCGGGCAGGCGGCGGCGGATGACGCGGCGGACCGCCCCCGGGTCGCGTACCTCGTGGCCGGCGTCGCCCACGGCGTCCCGCGCCGCCGCCGCGAGCGCCGCGCCCACCTCGGCCAGCAGCGTCGGGTCGTCGGCGTGGCGCAGCCACCGGGTCCGCGGCCACTCCTGCGCGATCGCGTCCAGCACCTCGTCGGTGACGTCCGGCGGGGCGTCCCGCGACTCGACCGGCGGCGGGTCCAGCGTCTGCCGGGCCCGCGCCCGGACCAGCTCCAGCCGCTGCGTGGGGGTCAACGGGACCGGGCCGGCGAGCCCCAGGCCGGCGTCGTCGGCGACCGGCGGCGGCCCGCCGTCGCGGACGTCCCAGGACTGCCCGGCACCGGGCGGCATGGCCAGCTCCACCCCGAGGGTGGACGAGCCGAGGTCACCCCAGTAGGCGGAGTGCATCGTCCACCGGCCGAGGGCGGCGGCGCTCAGCTCCGCCACCCGGCCGGCGACCACCTGCGGGTCGCGGTTGGCGATGCCGTGGATCACGAAGACGGGCCGGTCGTCGCTCATGCGGTCGCTCCTGTCAGGATCGTGGCCTGTGGATCGCCGTAGACGGCGTAGGCCAGGCCGGTCGGGTCGCCGGGGTCGGCGAGCAGCTCACGGCGGGCGGCGAAGGACGCGGCGGCCAGCGGCGCGCCCCCGCGCAGTTCGGCGTAGAACCGGTCGGCGTAGCGGTGCGCCGATTCGGTGCGGACGGCCCAGGTGGAGCCGACGAACGCGCCCGCGCCGGCGCGGACGAACTCGTTGGCCCAGCCGCCCATGAGCGTGTCGTAGGAGCCGCCGTCGACGCTGCGGCAGGCGTTGAAGAACACCAGCGGGCAGCGGGCGCGCAGGCTGCCCCGGGCGGCGGCGCGGGCCAGCGCGACGGGGCGGAACCGGCCGTCGTCCATCGCCACGCCGCCGTCGGAGTCCGCGCCGGGCTGGTCCTGGTGGCAGGCGAGGTGCAGCAGGCCGAAGTCGCCCCGTTCGATGCGGCGCAGCAGCTCCTGCGTTGAGGTGACCAGGGCGCCGGGGGCGTCGAGACCGGCGTTGACCTGCCGGATCTCGGCCACGGCGCCGGTGGGTGGGTTGCGGCCGTGCACGAAGACCGCGTCGCTCAGCGCCAGCGACCGGGCGGGGGAATGGCCGCCGGTCTGCCGCATGACCGCCAGCCGCTCGGCGGGGAACTCGTCCCAGGTGGGGGGCAGGAGCAGCTCCCACGGCAGCTCGCTGACGTCGCTGCAGATGGTCAGGCCGGTGGCGGTGGCCAGCCGGGCCTCGACCTCGCGGCCGATCTCCGGCGGCAGCGCCCGCCACAGCAGCGTGCCGTACCCGGCGAGCTCGCCCCGCACGGCGGCGGGCCGCCCGCCGGTGCCCCGGGCCGCCGCGTCGACGGTGCGCAGCAGGTCCGCGAGCAGCCCGCGGGGGACCGACCCGGCCGTCGCCGTGGGGCCGTCGCGGCCGACGAGCCGGAAGGCGTAGCCGTCGCGGTGCCGGTCGACTTGGAGGGCCACCTCGCCGGGCCGGGGGGCGAGGTGCTCGACGCGGGCGGTCAGCCGGTGCGGCGACGCGTACGACGCCGAGTCGGTGACCAGGACCGTGCGGACGATCGCCGCGATCTGGCTGCCGCCGCCGTCGACGAAGGCCCGGACGGTGACCTCGTGCCGGCCCTCCTCGGCGGCGCCGAGCACGAACACGACGCCGTCGGGGTCGTCGCCGGGGTGGACCCGCACGACGTGGACGGCGTCCGACTCGATCGACAGCGTCGGCGAGGCGACCGTGACCAGCACGTCGACCCCCCGCTCGGGGACGGGGAACGGCCGGGTGGGGACGCTGCCGGGGCCGCCGTCGCGGCTGATCGTCACGTGCAGCGGGAACCGGGTGCCGGGGCGGGCCTGACGGGACAGGGACGTCGTCAGGTAGCGCACCGGCGGGGCGCTGCCGGGCTCCGCGCGGGGCCGGCTCTCGGCGGCGCGTACCGTCTCCATCGCCCACCGTTCCAGCGCGGGGTCGCCGCGCAGGGCGCGGGCGATCGCCAGGTCCGCCAGCGGCCCCGGCGGCCGGGCCAGGGCCTCGGCGAGCAGCTTGTCGATGCGCGCGGCCGTCTCCGCGTCGGCGACGAGTTCGCCGAGGCGGGCGCGGACCTGCTCGGCGACCCAGCGCAGGGTCCAGGTGTCGTCGGGCACCGCTCACGCCCCCGTGAACGCGAAGGCCGCCCACACCGACGGCGCGGACCACGGGCGGGAGTCGCCGCTGCCGCTGCGGAACACCTGCGGGAGCAGCGCCTCGGCGGTGTCGACCGGCAGCCACGCCTCGCCCGCGTCGAGGGCCAGGGCCCAGTGGTCCTCCAGCTCCGCCGGGGTCACGTCGCGCAGCCACCGCTGGGCGCCGGCCAGCGCCTCGCCGGGCGAGGTGGTGTCGTCGGCCCGCCAGCGCCGGTAGAACTCGGTCATGAGCAGGGCGGTGGCGTGGTCGTCGACGGGCCACATCGACGCCAGCACGCCCGCGACGCCCGCCTGCACCAGGCCCGCCGGCAGCGAGATCACCTCGTCGGGCAGGTCGAGGCCGGGCAGGAACGTCTCGCACGCCGACAGCACCGCCAGGCGCGTGCGCAGCCGCAGCGGCAGCACGTCGGCCAGCCGCAGACGGGCCTCGCCGGCCAGCCGCAGGGCGCTGCGCAGCGGGTCCCGCTGGTCGGCGGCCCCGTGGCAGCCGAAGTGGGCGACCCGGGCGGCGGGCAGCTCCGCGCGGACCCGCGCGACGGTCGCGTCGGCCCAGGCGAGCGTGGTGACGGGGCCGTCGAAGGTGGCGGCGGCCGCGGCCCCCTCCCACCGGGCGTAGGACAGCTCCGGGTCGGTGACGACGAGCAGGCCCCCGTCGGGCGCGGCGGCGGCCCGCCGCCGGCTCGCGGCCAGGGCCCGGGCGTTCGGCACGTAGCTGAGGGCGAGCGTGTCGGCGAGGTAGCCGAAACCCGTCGGCCGGGCGGCGTCGGCGTACCGGGCGGCGTGCAGGGGCAGCAGGCCGACCAGGCCGCACGGTACGACCGACGCCCGCGCCTCGCCGGCCAGCTCGGCCAGCAGGGGCCCGGCGACGGCCTCCCACAGCCAGTCGCACAGCTGCGCCAGGTGCCGGTCCCAGGCGGCCCGGCGGGAGGCGGGCGCGGCGGCGGTGGGGAAGTGCTCGCGGTGCCGCTCGGCCCACTCGTGCACCCGGGCCGCGCGCAGGTGCGGCAGCGGCACGTCCACGATGTCCTCGCCCCGCACGACGAGCGCGAGGCCGGTGTCGTCGGCCGGTGTCACGTACACCAGGGGGTGATCGGCCGCGCCCGTGACGTCGCCGATCTCGACGGGGGCGAGGAACTGCTCGTAGCCGGGGATCCGCTGGATCTCCCCGATGGCGGCCCGCAGTTCGGTGTGCGCGGCCCGCAACTCGTCGTAGAGCGCGTCTGGACGCTGCCCGCCATCATGAACCGCGTGCGGCGAATTCTGTCGAAGGTCCGTCATCAACCCCTCGTTCCGTACGTCGTCACGGCTGCCGTCGTCGCTGCCGGTTGGTTCATCTGGCGGTCCGACCTGGAGACCGCGGACCGGGTGGCGAGCGTCGGCAGCTTCACGGTCGCGGCGGCGACCCTGCTCCTCGCCGTGTGGGGTGGCCGCGCCCGCCGGCCCGCGCGGTCCCTCGACGAGCACCAGGGCGCGCTGCGGGCGGCCGTGCGCCAGCAGTGGCGGGTGGAGGAGGCGCTGCGTCGGGTGCAGGACCCGATGCCGATCCCGGTGCGGTGGGAGGCGCTTCCCGCCGGGCTGGGCGGCCAGGACCACTGGGCGAACGTCGGGCTGGCGGCGGCGGGCGCGACGGCCGTGGAGGTGGCCGTCGCCGGGCGGCTTCCGGAGGCCGCCGCGGTGTTCCGGCGGATCCCGTCGCGGCGGCTGGTGGTGCTGGGGCCGGCCGGCGGCGGCAAGTCGGTGCTGCTGATCCGGCTGGTGCTGGACCTGATCGCCGCCGGTGGGCCGGGCGAGCCGGTGCCGGTGCTGCTGTCGGTGACGTCCTGGGACCCGGGCCGGGCGGGTTTCGCCGACTGGCTGGTGGCCCGGTTGGCCGCCGACTACCCGGCGTTGGCCGCCGGGCATCCGGACTTCGGCACCGTCGCGGCGGCCCTGCTGGCCGAGGAGCGGGTCCTGCCGGTGCTGGACGGTCTCGACGAGTTGCCGGCGGCGGCGCGCCCGGCGGCGCTGCTCGCCCTCAACGCCGCGTCGCCCGGGCTGCCGGGCGTCGTCGTGGCGAGCCGGACCGCGCAGTACCTGGACGCGGTGCGTGGCGGCGACGTGCTCACCGGTGCGGCCGTGGTGCGGCTGCTGCCGCTGGGGGTGGCGGACCTGGCGGCGTATCTGCCGCGTACCGCCCGTCCCACCGGTCGCGCCTCGGCGACCGCGTGGGAGCCGGTGCTGGCCCGGCTCGCCGGCGCGCCCGCCGACGACCGGGCCCGGCTCGTCGGCGGGGTGCTCGCCACGCCGCTGATGACGTCGCTGGCCCGCGCGGCCTACAGCGACACCGGGGCCGACCCGGCGGCGCTGCTGGACGCGGGCCGGTTCGGCACGGCCGACGACCTGGCCGGGCACCTGCTGGACCGGGCGGTCCCGGTCGCCTACACCGAGCACGCGGGCGGGGCGGCGGCCCGGACGGCCGCCCGGGTCGTGCCCTGGCTGGCCTGGCTGGCCGCGCACGCCGGGCCGGACATCGCCTGGTGGCGGCTGTCCGCCGTGGTGCCGCGCGCCGTGCCGGCCGTCGCCGGCGGGGTGTTCGGCGCGGTGGCCCTGGGCGTGGTGGCCGGGGCGGTCGGCGGCGGGGTCGCGGCTGTCCTCGGCGCGGTGGTGGGCGCGGTCGTCAGCGGGTTCGTGATGGTCCGTCAGCCGCTGGTGCCCACCGGGCTGCCGGCCGACGACGGCGGCGGAGCCGGGTGGCACCGGCAGGCGGCCCGCCTGCTGCGCACCGGCGGCGTCGCGTCGGGTCCGCCGGCTCCCGGTCGCGGCGTGGTCACGCCCGGGCTGGTCGGCTGGGTGACCGGTGGGGCGGCGATCGTCGCCGCCGGGTGGCTGTCCGGCGGGGGCGCGGCGGCCGTCGCGGCGGCCGGGGCGCTGCTGCTGGCGTTGTTCCTGGACGCCTGGCTCGACGTGCCGACCGACGTGACGGCCGCGGCGGGCCCGCTGGCGGTGCTGCGCGCCGACCGCCGCACGGCGCTGGCGAAGGCCGTCGTGCGCGGCGGCATCCTCGGCGTCACCACGGCGGCCCTGATCGACGCGGGCACCGGTCTCGCGGTCGCCGCCGCGACCGCCGGGGCGAGCGTGCTGTTCACGGCGTGGGGCCGCTTCGGGGTGGCGCGGGCCTGGTTCGCGGTGCGGGGGGAGCTGCCGTGGCGGCTGCTGGCGTTCCTGGACGACGCGCACCGGCGGGGCGTCCTGCGCCAGATCGGCGGCGTCTACCAGTTCCGCCACGCCCGCCTGCGGGAACGCCTGCTTACCCATGCCGGTGTCCGGAACAGGCGTCCTGCGTGAGTCGTTCGGCCAGGAACGGGTATCGGATCTCGTAGGCCGGCCCGACCCGGCGCACCAGGCCCCGCTGCCGTGCGTCGGCGAGGAAGGCCAGCAGGCGCACCGGCAGGTGGCGGGCGGCCGCCAGGATCGTCAGCGTGGTGAGGTACCAGACGCAGGCCGATCGGACGACGGCCCAGCCGACGCCGGCGAGTGCCGCCAGGACGAGGTACGCCCCCTCGACCGGCTGACCGATCGCGCGCGTGGTCGCCAGAGCGGCCAGGGTGAGGAGCACGGCGAGTGCGGCGGCCTCCCCGAGCAACGCGGCGGCGTCGGCGCGCCACAGTCGACGGGGGCACGTCTCCAGGTCCGGGTCCGCTGGCCGGTCCACGATGGACAGCGCGAGCGCGGTGAGCCCGGCGGCGCCCGCGACGACGGGCAACTGCTCGGCGGGGCCGTCGTGGAGCAGTTCGCTGGCGCAGAAGCCGGCGAGGACACCCGCGATCCACCCCGCGCCGGCCAGCCACTGCCGGCGTGGACGAAGCCGGCGGGGCGGAGCGGGATCGGCGAGCAGGGCGCCGACGACACCGGCGAGCAGGGCGACGCCGCCGGGGGTCGGCCCGTCCCGCAACGCCCACCACGCCCCGGCCCCGGGCCCGGCGACGACCACGCCGAAGACCAGCTTGAGCAGCGGCCGGGGCAGCAGGTGGTGCAACTGCCACCAGGCGATGCCGTCCGCTGCGGACCCGCCGATCCGGGCCAGCCGGCGCAGGTACGAGCGGCCCTGGTCGCCCGACCACCGGCTCCCGCGGTATGCGCCGTCGAGGGCCTCGTCGGCCAGCCAGGAGTTGACGGCGGCCCGGCATTGCCCGAGCGTCCGCTGCTCCGTCTCACCCGGCCAACCGAGCCGCCAGAGCCGGCGCAGCCCGAGGTCGTACTCGAGTGGGGTGGTCAGCATGTTCGCCAGGCCGGCGATGCGCGGGCCGGCCCCGGCGGCCGGGGGCGCGGCGGCATGCAGATAGTCCTCGCCCTCCCGCTTCGAGATCTCCTGGACCTGGATCACCCGGTGCCAGGTCTCCCAGCCGGGATACGTCGGGTCCAGCCAGGCGAGGTCGTGGGTGACGAGCAGGCAGCCGCCGGGCACGGTGCGCAGCCCGGCCGTCCGGAGCTTGGGCGGCAGTTCGTCGAAGTCGTCGAGAATGGGCAGGATCGCGTTGCGTCGCACGAGACGTGCGATCGCCTCCGGGGTGATGTCCTCGTCGGGATACGTCGCCACGATCGTGTCCACCAGCCAGTCGTTCATGGGTCGGTGCTCGGGATGCCAGCCGAGCGCCGGCACGACGACCGGAACGGCCTGTTCTGCGGGATCGGCGAGCAGCGCCTGGGCGAGCTGGGTCGCGAGGATGCTCTTCCCGGCCCCCTGTGGTCCGGCGATCACCAGCCGCCGGCCAGGCAGGTTCCGGAAGAACAGCACCAGGGTCTGCAACCCGCCGGAGGCGGTGGCGCGGGCCCGCGGCGGTGGCATGGTGACGTACTGCGTGACGTCGCTGTCCATCGCGCGCCAGCTGAGCCACAGGGTCGTGCCACGGTGTCGGCCCAGGCGGTCCAGCCGGTCCCGGTAGGCCTCGGCGACCCGCTCGGCGAGCGCCTCCCGGGCCTTCGCGGTGTCGATCGTGGCCTGTCCCTCGGCAGCCCGGGCCAGGACGGCCAGGCACAGGGCGGCGATTCCGGCGACCGCCGCCACGATGCTCGCCAACTTGTCCATGTCGTCGAGCAGAGTTCCGTGCAGCCGCAGCCCGGTGTAGAGCCCGACTGCGAGGAACGCGAACCCCACCGCCACCAGGACCGCCCGGCGGAGCCGTCCGCCGGCTCGGCGGCGCGGCGGCCTCATCACCCGGGGTCCCCGGGGTGCGGCTCGCCGGGCAGGGGCAGGACGTCGACGACGACGGCGGTGAGGTTGTCGGCGGCCCCGGCGGCGTAGACCTCGTCGCGCAGCGTCTCGACCAGCGCCCGGGGATCGGGGGTGCGGCAGATGGCGCGCAGGCGCCGCTCGTCGAGCTGGCCGTGCACGCCGTCGGTGCACAGCAGGAAGCGGGCGCCTGCCGGGTCCAGCGAGGCGAGGGCGACGTGCGGCGCGAGGGGGGCGGCGGGCGGGTCGCCGAGGCACTGGGTGACGGTGGCCCCGTCCGGGCCGGAGTCGTCGACGCTGAGCTGTTCCAGGTAGCCGTCGGTGATCCGGTAGGCGCGGCTGTCGCCGACGTTGAACACGTACGCGCCGTCGCCGGTGAGCAGGACGCCCGCGATGGTGGTCCGCATGCCGGCGGTGCCGGGTTGGCGGGCGGCCGTGTCGTGCAGGGCGCGGCCGACGGCGACGATCCCGTCGTGCACGGCGCGGGGGGAGTCCCAGGCGATGTAGCGGTTGGCGAGGTCGGCGGCGGCGAGCCGGCTCGCCAGCTCGCCGGCGCGGTGCCCGCCGAGGCCGTCGGCGACGGCGCAGGCCAGGGGCGGGGTCCAGGCGGTGGTGAGGTCGGTGACGCGGGCGCGCGGGGACTGGCTGATCCAGTCGAGGACGAGGACGGCGTCCTCGTTGCCGGCGCGGACGGCGCCGCGGGCGGTGACGGCGCAGACCCGCACCGCCGCGAAGGCGTGCGGGGCCGGTGTGGACGCGGTCATCGGTTTCCTCCGGTGCGGCGTACCCGGGCCCGTACGGTGCCGGCCAGGCGCAGCTCGTCGCCGTCGAACAGGCGCTGGCGGGTGTGCGGGTCCAGGCGGCGGTCGTTGACGTAGGTGCCGTTGGTGGAGCCGAGGTCCTGCACGTACAGCTCGCCGTGCTCGACCCAGAGCAGCGCGTGCTGCCGGGACACGTTGTGGTGCGCGGCCAGCCGGGCGGCGATGTCGCCGAGGTCGTCGGCGCGGCCGAGGCGGACCTCGGCGTGGCCGACGCCGACCGGCCCGAACGGGAACTCCAGCCGGTACGCCGTGGTGTCCGGGGGCGCGTCGCGGGTGGTGGCGGGCGCGCCGCCCGGTCCGGGGCCGGCGGGCCGGTCCGCCGGCCGCCCGGGCGGGGGCTCGCCGGCCCAGGTGCCGGCCTCGGTGGCCATCCCGCCCAGGTCGTGCACCGGGCACCGGCCGTCGGCGTCGAGCTGGTTGCCGCAGCCGGGGACGGGGCACACCTGCCCGACGCCCGGGTCCGGTGCGGCGGACTCCGGCACGAGGAACTCCATGCAGATGGGGCAGAACGCGCCGCCGGCCGGCTGCGGCCCGTGGTTCGGGCAGGTCAGGGCCGCCATGACACTCCTTCCAGCCGGATGCCCTGGGCTTCCAGGGCGCGCTGGACGCGGGCGAGGTCGCCGCGTCCGGGGATGCCGACGAGCCAGACCCGGTCGTCGTCGACCTGGAGTTGCAGCTCGGGGCGGTCGCGGCGGGCGTCGACCCACGGCGCGTAGCGGCGTCGGCCGAGCGGCGAGCACGGCACCAGGCGCTGGTTGGCCGAGCCGCGCCAGACGAGGTCCGTCGGTTCCCCGGCGCGGTAGGGGCCCGTGATCAGCGCGTCGATCAGGGGGTACGCCCCGGGGCAGCGGGCCCGGAACTCGTCGAGCTCGACGCCGGTGTAGCACAGCACGTCCCAGTCGTGCCCGGCGCCGAGCGCGCGGAGCCCGGTGAGCAGGGCGGCGAGCGCCTCCGGCTGCTCCGACGGTTCGCCGCCGGTGACGGTGACCCCGGTGAGGGCGGCCGGGTCGAGGGCGGCGACCCGGTCGAGCACGTCGTCGACGTCGGCGTCGTGCCGGGGCTCGGCGACCCAGGTGTCGCGGGAGACGCAGCCGGGACAGCCGATGGCGCAGCCCTGCACCCAGATGCCGACGCGGCGGCCCGGCCCGAGGGTGGTGACCGGGTGGTGCAGCCGGGACAGTCGCAGCCTCACTCCATCACCAGCTCGCGGTTCTGGCCGTCCTCGGCGATCGCGGCGACGCGCAGCGTCTGCCCGGGCGCGGGCGGGTTGGCGAAGACCTCCCGGGCGAGCGGGTTGACCAGGATGCTCTCGATCGCCGCCACGATGCCCCGGCCGCCGTTGGACAGGTCGAAGGTGGCCTCCTTGCGCAGCTCGTCGCGGGCGTCGTCGCTGAACTCCAGCGTCGCCCCGTACGTGCGGTGCACGGCCTCGGCGACGCGGCCGATCGCCCGGTCGGCGATCTCCACGGCCACCTCGGGGCGCAGGAAGTCGAAGACGACGATGCTCTGCTGCACCCGGTTGAACAGCTCGGGCCGGCGCAGCAGGTGGCGGAAGAACACCTCGATGTAGCGGCGCACGCCCTGTTCGATGTCGGGCAGCTCCTGGGCGGCGGTGACGTTCTCCTTCGGCTTGCCGTCCTCGTCCTGGATGACGATGCCCAGGTTGGTGGTGAAGACGATGAGCGCCTCGGTGAAGTAGACGGTGCCGCCCCGGCCGTCGGTGAGCCGGCCGTCGTCGAGGATCTGGAGGAACTTGTCGAGCAGGCGGGGGTGCGCCTTCTCGATCTCGTCGAACAGCACCACCCGGAACGGCTGCTGCCGGATGCCGTTGGTCAGCTCGCCGCCCGCGTCGTGGCCGATGAAACCGGGTGGCGCGCCGATCAGCCGGGCCTCGGTGTGTTCGGCGGCGAACTCGCTCATGTCGAAGCGCAGGTAGGCGTTCTCGTCGCCGAACAGCAGCGCGGCCAGCGCCTTAGCCAGTTCGGTCTTGCCCACGCCGGTGGGGCCGGCGAAGAACAGCACGCCGCGGGGTTTGCTGCGTCCGCCGGTGTGCGCGCCGGCCAGCCCGGTGGCCGAGCGGGCCAGGATGTCCAGCACCCGGCGTACGGCGTCGGGCTGCCCCAGCACCCGGTGGCTCAGCTCCTCCTGCGCGGTCTTGAGCCGTTCCCGCAGCCCGGCGCTCTGCCACGGGTTGTCCGGCACGCCCACCCGGAACGCGCGGACGGCGTCGTCGACGCGGGGGCCGGGGATGCCGGCGGCGGTGGCGAGGCGCACCACGTCGCGCATGCTGCGCAGCCGCATGCCGTGGCTGGCCTCGGCGAACCGGCGGGCGACCGCCCACCGCTCATCGGTGTCCTGCGGCATCCCGGGCAGCGTCGCCACCAGGTCGTTGGCCGTCTGGAGGCGGGCCGCCAGGTCGGGCTCGGGGATCGCGGTGATCCGCAGGGTGTGGTTGCCGGTGGCGAACCACGAGGGCAGGTCGTGCTCGCGGTCGAGCACCCAGAAGACGGTGTTGTAGCCGCTGCCCACCGGGGTGGCGCGGTAGGCGAGCCGGTCGGCGGTGGCGAGGAAGAGGCGTTCCTCGGGGGAGAGCAGCTCGCCGGTGAACAGCCGGGCCGCGTCGACCAGGGCCAGCGCCACGGGTGGGCCGGCGGCGCGCCGCCGGGGCACGTCCACCACCGCGCCGAGCAGGTCGCGCACCTGGGCCAGGTGCAGCGGGCGGTTCGGTTCGACGTCGGCGTCGCGCAGCACGGCCTGGGCGGCCGCCGCGCCGCCGTCGGGCAGCTGCGCGGCGATCTCCACGCCGACGCCGCTGGAGTACGTCAGCAGCGCGGCGTAGCCCCTCGCCCGGGCGACGCTCCACAGCGCCTCGACCAGGCCCATGAACCGGACGGCGCCCGCGCGTTCCGGGTCGGGCAGCCGGTAGAGGTCGCGGACGTTGCCGGTGAGCAGGACCTGCGGGTGCGCGCAGAGGGCGAGGCTCACCTCGCGCAGCCACGCCGGCTGCGGGGCCGTCTCGTCGGTCGGCGGTGTGGTCACAGTCCCTGCCTCCTCTGCTGCCCGGCGGCGCGGTGGGCCTGGGCCGGGATCATCTCGTCGGCGACGACCTGCACGGCCTGCCGGCCCGGGTCGACCTGCCCGAACTGGTCGATGGGGATGCCGGCGCGGCGCACCCGCCGTTTGATCACCTCGTAGTCGTCGCAGAACTTCCGCTCGGCGGCGGCGTCCTCGGTGCGCTCGGCCCGGGCGCTGCCGGCGCGGACCACCTGGGTGCGGATCACCGGGTCGTCCCGGTCGAGCAGCACCTTCACGCCGTAGCCGGTGTCGCCGTCCATCGCCGCGTACGCCACCCCGGCGCCGGCCAGGGCCGTGTCGAAGCCGTCGCCGACGCGGTAGCCGAGGTCGGTCAGCCCGACCCGGACGGCGTCGGCCACGGCCTTGCGGCGGCGGGCCCGGTCGGCCTGCGCGACGACCTCGTCGGCCTCGGCCCGCAGCCCGTCGGGGACGTGGTCGACGCGGTCGGCGACGAGCCGGGCCACCCGCTTGCGCAGCCGGGCCGCTGCGTCGCCGGGCACCGTCTCCAGCGGGGCGGCGATGGTGAGCAGGTCGCGGCGGGCGAGGGCCACGCGTTCCTCGGCCCGCTGCTGGGCGGTCACCCGCTCCGCCAGGTCCCGCAGCAGCAGGTGGGCGCGGCTGGGCGGGGCCCCGGCGGCGATCTCGGCGACCGCCGCGGCGCACGGCGCGCGGACCTCGTCGGGCGTGGCGGCGGGCAGCCGGGACAGCAGCTCGGCGGCCCGGGTGGCGCGGGCCCGGTGCTGTTCCCGCGCCGCCGCGTCGGCGCGCGCCGGGGCGGCCCGGGTCGCGGTGTCGTCGCGCTGCCGGGTGTCCGGCTCGGCGACGGTGCGCTCGTCCCACTGCCGGCGCGGCCGCGCGGCGGGCCGCGCCGCCCCGGCGGCCGGGGCGGCGAGCAGGCCGCTGACGTCCTGCCGGGAGGCGGCGAGGACCTCGGTGCGCAGCCGTTCCCGTTCGCGGCCGACCAGCAGGGCGACGTCGGCGGTGGCGGCGGCGATCCGACGCGGGGAGTGCTGGGGGCGGGCCCGGGCGCCGGCGGCGACCCGGCTGATCCGGCTGCCGTAGACCGACCGGTACGCCTCGGCCTCGGCGCGCAGCGCCTCCAGCTCGCCCCGGACCTGCACGAACTGCTGCCACTGGGCCCGCTGCTCGCGGGCGAGGCGCTCGGCGGCCGTCTCCACGACGTACCGGGCGCCGGTGATCCCGCTCATCGCGGCCTCCTCACCATCGCGACTTCACTGACGTTCACAGCAACCACCACACCCGGGTGGGTTCGGGCAGCAGCGGCAGCGCCCACCCCTGCCACACGTAGACCGGTTGCAGCAGGTACAGCACCGCCACCAGCGCGATCACCGCGCCGCGCACGCCCCTCGGTACCCGGCCGGACAGCCGCCCGCCCTCGGTGCCGTACGCGCGGGCGGCCAGCCGCCGGCCGAGCCACACCGCCAGGAGCAGGCCGCCGCCCGCGACGTACGGGTAGGCCTCGCCGTAGCCGGTGGCCAGGTCGGTCAGCCACGTCCGTACGCCGGTGTCGAGCACCACCGGGAACTGGAGGAACATCGCGTACGTGCCGTCGTCGGCGGTGAGCAGCGCCCAGACCACCGCCCCGGCGGCCCAGCAGAGCCGGCGGGCCCGGCGCAGCCCGGCCTCCGCGTCGGCGGGGCAGATCACCAGACAGGCGAGCAGCGCCAGCAGGGGCAGCGCGACCGCGGTCTGCACGGCGGCGACGCGGGTGAGCATCACCGCCGGCCGCGCCCACGCGTCGGGGAACTCGCCCAGGGTCCAGAACGCGGCGGCGGCGAACGTGGTGAGATACCCGATCGCGACCGCGAGCAGGTAGTTCACGGCGTCCCGCCAGACGTTGCGCAGCGTGGCCCGGGCCGGCGGCACCCAGCCGGCACGGGCCGCGTCGGCGTTGCGTTCCCGCTGCCTGGCCTCGGCGGCGGCGGCCTTCTCCGCGGCCATCCGCGCGGTGGCGAACGGGATCAGCGCGGCGGCGAGCGCGGCGGCGGCGACCTGCCGGTCGTCGCCGCCGGAGCCGGCCTCCTCGCGCAGCCGTTCCCACCAGTCACAGCGGCCCGCGGCCCTCTTCTGCCTGGCGAGCGTCGCGCGCAGCCGGCCGCCGTGGTCGGGGTCGACGAGCAGCCGCAGCGCGAGGGCCCGGGCGACCGGCAGCGCCTGGTCCAGCTCCGGCGGCGTCCCGCGCGGCCAGCCGCCCGTGGCCCCGGCGGCCAGCTCGCCGCCGAGCTGCCCGGCGCGGGCGTCGACGGCCGAGGTGACCCGGGCGAGCCGCTCGGCGGTGTCGGCGAGGACCGCGCAGGGGCCGTCCGCGCAGCCGGGGTGCGCCCGGCAGCGGTGCCGGGCCAGGGCCCGCAGGAGCTGGGCGTCGAGCCGGGCGACGATGCCGGCGGCGGCCGGCTCGCCGGCGACGGCGCGCGCGGCCAGGTCGGCGAGGCCCGGTCCGTCGGCGGGTTCGTCCTCGAAGACGGGGGGCAGCTCCGGCGCGACGTGGGAGACGAAGCGGACGACCCGGGCGGCGGCGTCGTCGCGCCCGGCGGCCTTCGACTTCATCAGGTTCGTCGGCAGGTCGAGCCGGGGGAAGTTGTCGCGCAGCCAGTCGTCGAGGTCGAGCTGGCTCTCCCGGCGGCGGAACAGCCCCACGGCGGCCTGCCAGTTCTCGGACATCGCCACGCCCACCTCGGCCGGGTTCCGGCAGAGGCGCCCGGCCAGCTCGAACGGGGGCACCGGCCGCTGCTCGGGTTCCGGCGCGGGGTCGGGGTCGTCGACGGCGGGTGTCTCGCCGGCCAGCCAGGCCCGCACCTGGTCCGCGCCCCAGCGCAGCGCGGGCGCCCGGGTCAGCAGCCCCCGGCACAGCAGCAGCCAGCCCGGGTCGGTGACGCCGCTGAGGTCGACGCCGTAGGTGGCGATGTGTTCGAAGATGGTCCGTTCGTTGGCGGTGTCGCCGCCCACGCCGCTGTTGGGGTTGCGGCCGGTGAGCAGCTCGACGACGAGGACCCCGAGCGACCACCAGTCCTGCGCGGGCTCCTGGCTCTTCTGCCACCACGTCTCCGGGGCCTGGTAGGCGGGGGTGCCCGCCCGGCCGGTGCTGCGCCGGGTGGCCCGCAGCTCGGCGACCAGGCCGAAGTCGCAGAGCACCAGCTCCAGCGGGTCCACCGAGCGGACCAGCACGTTCTCCGGCTTGATGTCGCGGTGGGCGATGCCGGTGGCGTCGCCGTGGCGCAGCTGCCCGTGCAGGTAGGCCAGGGCGTCGGTGACCTCCGCGACGACCCGGCGCACCTGCTGCGGCGGGAGCGGGCCGCCGTGGGCGCGGGCCAGCGCGGCGAGCGAGCCGTGCGGCAGGTATTCCAGCACCTCCCAGCTGGTGGGGGTGCCGTACCGGTTGACCTCGGTGCCGTAGTCGAGCATGCGGACCACGTGGCGCTCGTCGGCGGTGCGCAGCGCGTCGAGCAGCCGCGGGTCGGGCCGCACCGAGGTGGGGTAGACCTTCGCCACCCGGGTCAGGCCGGTGGCCCGCTCCTCGACCAGCATGACCAGGTGCGCCTCCCCGCCGGTGGCCAGGTGGCGCACCGGGCTGAACCGCGCCGACACGCCCTGCGGCAGGCCGCTGTCGTCGCCGCCGGTCGCCGGGGCGGCCGGGCCCGGCGGCGGCGTCTCCCGGGTGGTGGCCGGCGCGGTGCCCGGCGTCGGGTCGGCGGTGGTGGGCGCGGCCTGCCGGCCGGGGCCCTCCCGCCGGGTGGGTACGTCGCTCACGCCTGTTCCTCCCCCGTCAGTTCCTCCTCCGTGGCCGCCTCGTCGGACGGAAGGCCCTCCTGCGTCGACGCCTCGCGTTGCGCCCGGTCCTCCAGCTCGGTCAGCCGGTCCACCGCCCGGCGGTAGCGCTCGCGCACCGGGGCGTGCTCCGCGCCGGTGAGGCCGACGAGGTCCCGTTCCAGCGCGGCCGACAGCAGCACGGCCCGGCCCGACTCCAGCGCCACGGCGGCCTCCGGCAGCCGGCGGCGGCGGGTCAGCGCGTGCGCGGCCCGGCCGACCAGCCCGCGCGTGCGCCGGCGCAGGACCAGTTCGCCGTACGCGCGGCTGAGCTGGGCGCGGGCCATCTGGTTGAGCGTCCGCAGGGTCAGCAGGTACGCCTCGGCGGCGTCGCCCGTGCGCCCGTGCCGCCAGGACCACTCGGCCCAGTACAGGGCGGTGTCGTACGCCCACACCAGGCTCAGTTCCCCGATCGCCGCCGTCGCCCGGCGCGACGCGTCGGCGGCGTGCAGCAGGTCCTCGGTGGACCCGGTCCCCTCGGCGCGCACGTGCAGGGCGGCGGCGACCCGGGAACTGGCCACCGCGTGCTGCAACGACGCCGGCGGCAGCCGGTCGCGGTGCGCGGTGAGCAGCGCCAGCGCCTCGTCGACCTCGTCCCCGTCGCCGACGAGCATGCCCCGCGCGAGCAGCGCCTCGGCCAGCGGGACGCGGGCGGCGTTGCGCATCGCCGGGCTGAGGCTGGTGCCGCCGGCGCCTCTGCGCAGCAGTCGGACCGCCTCGTCGAGCACCTGCGGGTCGGGCCGCTCGGGATGGAGGGAGTCCAGCTTGCAGACGCCCAGCACCAGCCGGGCCTGGTCCTGGCTGCCGCCGCCCGCGGCGAGCGCCTCGGTCGCCAGCTCCTGCGCCCGCAGCCGGTCGGCGCCCGCCGAGGGGTCCTCGGACAGGCCCTTCGTCCTGGCCCGCAGCTGGTAGCACTGGGCCAGCGTGACGAGCTGCGTCGCCGGGTCGGGCTCGTACCGGTCGGGGGCGGCGAGCTCGGCCTCCAACGTGGCGATCTGCGCGTCGAGCGCCTGGAGGTCGCCGGAGGAGCCGAGCCGCCCGCCGGCCCGGATCGCGCCGGCCGTGCTCCCGAGCAGCCCGGTCGCCACGGGGAAGGGCACGTCGTCGCCGATTGAGACCTGCTCGGCCATGGCCATCGGGTCCGCCGACTCGCCCTGGACGAGGCCCCGCTGCAACGCGCGGACCTGGTGCAGCATGCCCGCCATGGACGTGGTCTGCGGCGACAGCCGCTCCGCCTCGGCGAGCAGGGCGACGATCCGCTGCTCGGCCTCCTCGTCGGCGGGGCCGCCACTCTGCCGGCTGTGGTGAGCGAGCGCCAGGTGGAAGCGCGCCATGCCGGCCATGGTGGCCATGACCGCCGTGTGCTGCGGGTTGGCCCGGTCCCGGGCGGCCTCCCCGTCGAGGACGGGCATCGCCCGTTCCAGCCGCTCGACGGCCGCCGTCAGGTCCTCCTCCCGCCGGTGGCGCAGATAGCGGGGGAGCAGCAGGGCGGCGGTCATGAAGTCGATGGCGGCGTGTTCCACGCTGCCCGGGCGGACGGTCCGCTGGGCGGCGACGAGCACCGCGGACGCCTCCTGTTCGTCGTCGGGCCGGCTGCGCATGCCGAGCAGCGAGGCGAGCCGGATCGCGAGCAGCCGGGCCTCCGGCCGGGCCTTCGGCACCAGCTCCCGCGCGGTCCGCACCGTGTCGATCGCGCTATTCAGGTCGGCGGCGGAATTGGTGCACAGGAATCGGCCCTGCAATGCGTCGCAAAGCCTCCACAGCAACGCGACTCGTTCGGCGGGGGAACGCCTTGCGGCAGTCGCTAGTTGATCTTCGGCGGCGCGAACTGCGGCATCGACCTGATGGCAGGGAATGTGCCCCATCGGTTGCAGCATGAATCATCCGAACGGTTGGCATGGTGAGAGCACTGCGGCACTTCGGCCGTGCCAGCGTGGCAGTCGCCTATTCGATTCGTCAATGCCCGTGCGGCGGCGGATCTGACGAAATCCGCATCGGGTGTCGCGGGCGGTCGTTCGTGTCCGCCGATATGCCGACTGTCCGACGAGGACGCGACATGCCATCGTCGGGACGTGGGGCAGACAGGGGCGCTGACGCGACAGAAGGCGGCGGCACGGGTGAACGTGCTGCTGATCTGGGCGGCCGGCTGCCTGCGGGCGGTGCAGCTCGCCGTCTGGATCCCGGTGCCGCTCATCGGCGGCCTGCGGATGTACCGGCTGCCGGCCCTGGTCCTGGCCGGCTACCTGCTGACGGTCGGCTGGACGGTGCTGCTGTTCGTCCGCGCCGGCCGGGCCGGCCGGATGGGCCACGGCTGGGTCTACGCCGACGTACTGGTGGCGCTGCTCGGGCTGCTGCTGGTCCCGGCCGCCTGCGTCGCCTCGTGCGACACGGGCTGGCAGCACTGGGTCCTGCCCCCGGCGATGGGCGCGGCGATCGTGGCCGCCGCGTTCGTGCCGCGCTGGCCCGCGACGGCGGCCGTCGCCCTGCTCGTGGCCGGCTACCTGGCCGGCTCCCTGCGCGAGCTGCTCGCCGGCCCGGACGGATTCGGCGCGACCACCGTCAACGCGGTGTCGCTGCTGGGCTTCGCGGTGCTGGCCGCCGTGGTCGCCGGCTACCTGCGCGGCAGCGCCGCCCAACTGGACGCCGCCACCGAGGCGGCGCTGGCCGCCGGGGCCCGGGAGGCCGCGGCGCAGGCCCGCTTCGACGAACGGACCCGCCAGTACGACGCGCTGCACCGGACCGTGCTCACGACGCTGAGCATGATCGCCCGGGGCCGGCTGGACCACCGCCGGGAGGAGGTGCGGGCGCTCGCCCAGCGCGACGCCGACTACCTGCGCGGGCTGGTCACCGCCGGCAGCGGCGGCCCGACGGGGAACCTGGCCAGCGCGCTGGCCGGCGTGGTGCGCGACAAGCAGGCGCTGGGCCTGCAGGTGCACTCGCAGTTCCACGACCTGTCCGAACGCCTGCCCCCGGACGTCGAGCAGGCGTTGACCAACGCGGTCAGCGAGGCGCTGACCAACGTCACCAAGCACGCCGGCACCGACGAGGCCTGGCTGACCGCCGTCGGCGGCGACGGCGGGATCACCCTCACCGTCGTCGACCGGGGGCGGGGCTTCCGGCCGGAGGCGGTCGCCCCCGGCCGGGGGCTCGTGCGCGAGCTGCGGCACTGCGTCGTGGAGGTGGGCGGCCGGGTCGCCATCGACTCCGCGCCGGACCAGGGAACGATGGTGGAGGTCTCATGGCGGCAATGATCGAGATCGGTGCGATCGACAACGACCAGATGCTGCTGGAGGGCATGTCCGCCTGGATGAGCCGCCTGCCGGACATCACGCTCACGGCCCTCGCCGTCTCGGTCGACGAGTTCCTCGCGGCGACGCGGCGGCCCAGGATCGTGATCCTCGACCTCAACCTGGAGAACTTCACCGACCCCGCCGACAACGTCCGCCGGCTGGTCGCCGTCGGGCACACGGTCGTGGTGGTGTCGGTGATCCCCGACCCGGTCTACATCGCGGCGACCACCGAGGCCGGCGCCTCGGCGTACGTGCTGAAGGCCAACAACCTCGGCGTCCTGGCCGACGTGGTCCGGCAGGTCGCCGCCGGGGAGACGCCGATGACCACCGAGCACGCGTTCTGGCTGGGCCGAGACGCCCGGCCCGAACGCCCGCAGCTGTCGGCCCGGGAACGCGAGGTGCTGGTCTCCTACGGCAGCGGGTGCACCGTCGAGGCGGTCGGCCGGGTGCTGGGGATAGCACCCGGAACGGTGCGGACGTACCTCGATCGTATCAAGGAGAAATACGCGCGGGCGGGCCGGCCGATCGAGCACCGGGTGCAGTTTCTCGACCGCGCCCGCGAGGACGGATTCGGCCGCGGCCGGCTGCCGCCGAAGTAGGAGGTCGACGCCGATGACAACTCGTTCGAAACGATCGACAGCGTTCGACCCCGGGCACCTTCCGACGATTACGTCCAGCCATTCGGACGGCGGGACCGGGGCCGTGCGGCTTTTCCTCGACAGCGGCGAAAAAGTGTCCGAAGGCTGACACTGACAATTCCCGCTGCCCGACTACAGTCGGGCCACGCCGACGCCGAGGCGCGGCAATTCCCCTCGTCACCCCCCGATCGTCCCGCGCCCTCTCCCGATCGCCGGTGGCCCGACGCTGGCCGGACGACGGCTGGTCGACCGTACCCCTGACCGGAGGACACCCGTGCCGACACACCGCACAGACCCCGCGGTGCGGACCCGCGAGCGCGCCGAGCGCCTGCTCGCCGCGGTCACCGCGGCCCTGCCGGGCGGCCCGCACGCCGACGCCGCCCGGGCGGCGTCGGAGCGGGTCGTGCGCGTCGCGCAGGCGCCCGTCTCCGTCGCCCTGCTGGCCGAGGGCGACGACGACCACGTCGTCAGCCACCACCTGTGGCCGCCGCTGCTCGGCGGGGGCGCGCCGGCGCTCACCCCGCGGCGGTCCACCCTCGGGTACGTCACGGCGGTGCGCCTGCGCGCCGTCGCCCGGGAACGGGCGGCGGTCCGCGCCGTCTCGGTGTCCTTCCTGGACCGCGCCGGGATCGCGCGCTGCCGGTCCCGGCTGCTCGACCGGCTCGGCGACGGGCCCGCGTCGGCCGCCGACTGGCCGCAGGCGCTGGCGCAGGCCCGGCGGCTCTGGCCCGCCGCCGACGCGCGGTGCCGCGCCGGCCTGACCGAACTCGTCGCGCTGCACCGGGCCGAGGTCTTCGCCGAACACCTGCTCGGCGTCGAGGGGGTCCCGGCGCGACTCGACGCCGTCCACCAGGCGACGATGCCGTTCCACGTCGGCGGGGCGGCCGGCGGCGTCGCGCCGTTCCCCGACGCCACCGCGCCCGGCCCGTACGAGCCCGGCACCGAACTCACCGAGAGCGTCCTGCACCGGGTCTTCCCGGTGGTGCGGCGGGTGACCGTCGAGGTGGACGTGCCGCACGACCGGTGGCCGCTGGCCGACGAGCCCCTGGACCTGATCGACCTGCCGGTGCTCGCCCCCCACCTGCGCACCGGCCGCGCCGACCTGCTGATCGAGGACGAACTCGGCGCGGCCAGCGCGGCCGTGCTCCTGCCGGGGGCGCGGGGCGACGCCGAGCGGGCCGTGCGGGCGTACCCCCAGCTGACCGTCCTGACCGGGCCGGGCAGCGCGGCGCTGCGCGCCGGAGCGCCCGCCCCCGCGCCCGCCGACGACCTGCGTGCCGCCCTGCTCGGCGCGGGCCGCGACGCCGGCCGGGCGGCGCGCGCCACCCGGGCCCACGCGGCCCACCTGGACCTGCGCCGGGTGCTGCGCGCCACCGTCGCCGCGCTCGACGAGGAGCCCCCCGCCGCCCCGCCGCCGCCCCCGGCCGCGCAGGAGCGGCTGCGCGACCTGGTGGGCCGCATCGGCACGGAACTCACCGCGCTGATCGACGACGTGGGGCGCGGCGTCGCCGGCCCCGAAGCCCGGCTCGACGGGGGGATGACCCCGCAGGACGCCGTCACCCAGCGGGTGGTGGCCCGGGTCCACGCGTGGCCGCAGTGGGCGGTCCTGTTCGCGGCCGTCGCCGAGCAGCACGTGCAGCCCGGCGACGGGTTCGACCGGGAGGAGCCGCCCGCGCGCCCCGACGTGTTCGAGGCGACGTTCCGCGCGACCCTGCGGGAACTGCCGTCGGTGGTCGGCGAGGTCGTCGACGCGACCGTCGCCGCCTGGCGGCAGCGCCGCTCCCCACGGCTCGGCCCGCTGAAGGCCGTGCTGCTCGACGACGTCGAACCGGCCCGCGAGCGGGGGAACGGGGACGGCCGCGACGCGGCGCTGACCACGCTGCGGCGCGCCGTGCAGCTCGACTGGCTGACCCACGCCGGCCCGGCCGACGGGGCGTCGCCCGCCGACGCCGACGCCGCGCGCCAGGCGTTCCCCCTCGCGCCGGACCGGCCCCTGCCCTGGCACGACCCGCACGGGCCCGGCCGGCACCAGGCGACCGTCATGCGGGTGCGCCGCGAACTGGTCGAGGCCGTCCGGCGGCTGGCCGTCGAGGGCCTCGCCGTGGAACAGGCCCGCCGGGTCGACGCCATCCGCCACGCGCTGCGGGAGCTGCGCGCCGCCCTGCCCCGCACCGACGCGGAGATCCGGGCCCTGGCCGGCGTCGACCCCGGCGTCGAGCCGGACCCCCCGCAGGTCCTCGCCCGGCGGGTGGAGGCCCTGCTGGAGGAGGACGACCTGTCGTCGCGCGCCGAGGAGGACAACCGGATGTCCCGCACCGCCGAGGAGGGCAGATGAGCAGCGAGGACCCCCGCCCGCCCGGCGTCGGGCGACGGATCCGGCCGGGCGTGCGCCGCTTCCCCGACCGGCACGGCGGGCTGGCCGCCGTCGACTTCGGCACCACCAACTCCACCGTCACCCTCTACGACCCGTACCGGCCGCCGCCGCAGTTGCCGATGCCGGCCGACCAGCGGGCCGTCCTGTGCCGGGAGACCGTGGCCCTGCTGCGCGCCGAGCCCGCCGACGACGAGCTCGCCACGCCCCGCGCCGGGGCGTGCCGCGCCGAGTGGGCCGCCCTGCGCGACCGGATCGCCGGCGACCTGACCGGCACCGACGTCGAGGGTCTCGTCGAGGCCGTCGAGAGCGACGAGGCCGCCGGAGGCGGCCTCCTGCACCGGGTGCTGCTGGCGCTCGACCTGGCCCAGCCCGGCGGCACCGCCCCCTTCTCGGCCTGGCTCGCCGGACGCCTGCACCACTGCTACGACACCGCCTTCGCCACCCCGGCCCTGGAACACCACTGCCTGTTCCCGGTGCGGCTGGACAGCGCGATCGAGGCCGAGGAGGTCCCGAGCCGGCTCGACGTCACCGCCGTCGACCCGGAGCTGCGCGTGCGCCTCGGGCCGCCACTGGGCGACGGCACCCCGCTGGCCTCCGTACGGGGCCTCAAGCACCACCTGGACGACCCCGCCTTCCGCGTCGCGCTGCGCGACGACGACCGCACCGTCGACGTGGAGGCGCTGCTCGGCGGGGCCTTCGGCTTCCTGCTCGACCGCACCGACGAGTTCACCCGGGCCCACCCGGACCGGCTGGAGAGCGGCCACGTCGATCAGGTCGTGGCCACCTACCCGACGATGGCCCCGCCGTCGGCCCGGCAACGCCTGGCGCGGGTCCTCACCGACGTGCTCGGCGTCGGCGAGGCCGACCTGCGCTACGACGAGGCGATCTCCGCCGCGCTCTTCTTCCTGATGCGTGACCTCGGCGCCAACTACGCCATCGGCATCGAGGCCCTGCGGGCCCGGTTCCGCCCGGTCCCCGGCGGGCAGCGGCACTGGATCGAGAACTCCCTCGTCGTCGACATCGGCGGCGGCACCACCGACATCGCGCTCGTCACCGTCCACCTGCGCGACGAGACGCCGCAGCTGCCGGGGGCCGAACCGGGCACCACGGGCCGCTACTACCGGCTGCTGCCCCAGCTGCGCGGCACCAGCGGGCGGGCCCGGCGGGGCGGGGACTTCCTCACCCTCCAGGTCTTCCACCTGCTCAAGGCGATCATCGCCGACCACCTGCTCACCACCGGGCACACCGGCGCCGACCAGCTCGGCGAGGCCGGGGCCTGGCGCGAGTGGCAGGACACCGTCACCGCCGGCCTCGACGCGTCCTGCCGCGAGGACGGCCGGTACGTGCCGGGCCGGCTCGTCCGTCAGGCGCTGGGCGCCCTGCGCCGGGACACCGCCGTCCCGGAGGGGCCCGCCGGCCGGCGGTTCCGGGACAACGTGGAGCGGGTGCTCGGCACCCGCACCGCCGGCGTCGCCGGCAGCCCGCAGGGCCGGGAGCGGACCTTCGGCGACCTGTGGGAGCTCGCCGAACGCGCGAAGATCGACGTCGCGCCCGGCCGCCCGTTCCGGCTGCCCGCCGACGTGGTGCAGGACATCGTCAGCCGCGCTGACGGCGTGCCGGCGAAGCTGCCCCCCGGCATCGGCGGCGGGCCGCTCGAACTGTCCTACGCGCACTTCGTCGAGGTGACCGAGCCGATGCTGGTGGAGGTCAGCCGGCTCGCCGCCGGTCTCGCCCGCGCCCGCCTGGACGGGGCGGACCGGCTCGACCGGGTCATCCTCACCGGCAAGGCGAGTCAGCTCGCCCTCGCCGCCGACGTCGTCGGCCGGGAACTGGCCGCCGGCAGCCGGCGCGGCGAGCCGCCGGTGCGGGTCGTGGTGGAGCGGACGTACGCGAAGAACGCGGCGTCGATGGGCGCGGCGTGGGCGGCGTCGCTGGCCTCCCTGGGCGCCCCCGACGCCGACGAGGAACTGCTGCGCCAGGGCGCCACGGAGGTCGCCGTCGAGGTCGACAACATGCTCCAGGCGTTGCCCTGCGCGCTGAGCATGGCCGGGCGCGCCGACCAGGGGCGGGTGCTCCTGCCCGCCGGCACCCCGCTGCGCGAGCAGGCCGACGGCAGCCTGCGCGCCTTCGCCACGATCGGCCCGCTCGGCGACCGGTGCATCATCCGGCGGGAGGTCGACGGCGGGCAGCCCGTGCCGTGGGGGGTGTTCCGGTGGAGCGAGCTCGACTCCCGGCTCGCGGAGTCGGGCGCGTCCCGGCGGCTCGACCGGCGGCTCTGGCCGCGCCAGATCCGGGCCGGCATCGAGGTCGACGCCGCCGGGAACCTCGACCTGCTGCTGTGGCGCGGGGAACGGCCGTACCTGCGGATCGACCGCGCGGAGCCGGCCCCGCGGCTGCCCGCGGAGCTGCGGGGCGACGTCGCCGACGCCACGGCGCACGCCGACCGTCTGCACGTGGCCGGCGCGCGGGAGACGCCGCCGCGCCCCGCGCTGCGGGGCGCCGACGCGGCCCCGGCCTCCCGGGAGACGTTCGTCGACGAGCACGGCGAGGCCCGCGCCGGGGTGCTCGGCGTCGGCGCGTTGCCGCCGCCGGGCGACGACGGCCGGTGGGGCCTGCTCTACCGCACCGACGACGGCCGGGACCACCTCGTCGGGACGCTGTCGGCGGTGCCCGGGGCGCGGGGCCCGAACCTGGTGAGCCTGGACGCCGACGGTGTCGTCCGGGTGCACGCCGGCGACCCGCCCCGGTGGACCACCGACGACCCGCTCGACGTGGAGACCCACCCCGGCGTGGTGCTCCGGGTGCGCCTCGGCGCGCCGCAGCTCGACGCCGACGACCACGACAACCCGTTCGACGGGACCCACTGATGGACGGACGAGACCCAGTGACCGACAGCGGAACCCACCGCACCGACGTGCCCTTCGAGGAGCTGCTCGCCACCGTGCTGTGCGCCGAGGGCCGCTACGCCGAGCTGTTCCGGGAACACGTGACCCGGCTCGGTGGGGTCATGCAGGAGGGGCTCCTGCGGGCCGCGATGGACCGGGCCCGCCGCGGCGTCCCCGGCGAGGAGGACGAGATGTGGCAGTGTGTCGCCGAGCTGTACCGCCGCCTGGTGTCCCGCCTGGACCGCAGGCCGGCCCCGGCCCCGCTGACGGAGCCGGCGACGGCGGGGGCGGCGGAGGCCGCGGCGGCGCAGGCGGCGCGGCAGGCCGATCCGGCCGTCGGCACCGTCACCGGCCGGGCCGTCCCGCCCGGTGACGACGGGGCCGTGGCCGGCGCGCCGGCCACCGGCGGGGGCACGCCGCACCGACCGGACGTGGACGGCTGGGCGGTGCCGGGAGCCCGGCCCGTCGCCCCCGAGGTCCGCGAGGCCGGCGAACAGGTACGCCGGGCCATCGAGCAGGTCTTCGTGGAGTTCGCCGACGAGGCGGAGGTGCGCCGCTGGACCGGCGGCCGGCCCGTCCCCGCGGGCTTCGAGCTCGTCGACCGGTGGCGGGCGTTCCACCTGAGCCTGCTGCGGCTGCCCCCGGCGCTGGAGGCGCTCTGGACGGCCCGGATGCGCTCCGCCGCCCCGGCTTACTGGCTGGAGCCGGCCGAGAACTGGCAGCGGGTCCCCGCACCGGCCACGGTGCCCGGCCGGGTCCTCGTGCCCGCGTGCGGGCGCTACCCCGGCGTCCTGGCCGACCCGCGGGCGTCGAAGGCCGGCGGCGTCGCCGCGCCGCTGTCCGGCAACGAGCCGGGCCACGACCTCGCCGCCGGGCTCGCCCACCAGATGAGCTGGCTGGCCGCGGCCGACGAGGCCGCGCACAGCGCCCGGACCTGGCAGCTCACGCCGCTGCGGGACCCGCACGAGGGCGTCGGCTACACCGAGCTGCTCACCGAGCGGCTGGCGAAGTTCAGCCAGGCGGTCGCCTGGGGCGAGACGGAGCGCTGCGTGCTGCGGGCCGCCCAACTCGCCGAGGGGCTGCGCATGGTCGTGCACCGTCCGCTCGTCGCGCCGGACAGCTGGTGGCACCGGCTGCGCGACGAGACGGTGCGGTTCGTGCGGGAGGTCGCCGCCGAACACGCGCCCCACGTGGTGATCACCGAGATCGCCGGCCGGTACGCCGAGGCCAAGAACAACGGGCTGACCGACGGCCGCGACGACGTGCGGCTCACCAGCGCGTCCGAATCGGACGGCCTGGTCCTCGACTGCCTACGGCCCCACCTGCGCGGCACCGAGCTCGGCGACAAGCCCGGCCGGGTCGTGTACGGCGCCACGCACTAGAAGGAGGAGCCCCATGCCGAGACGTGCCGTCCGGTCCGCGCTCGCGGCCTGCCTGCTGGCGCTGCTCACGGTCGTCGGCGCGCCCGCCCGCGCCGGCTCCGCCCCCGACCAGGCCACCCTGCCGGAGGTCCTGCGCGGCCTGCGCGTCGACACCCTGCCCGCCGACTACGTCGTCCTGCTCGACGTCTCGGCGTCCATGCAGGACGGCCGGCGCGACCTGTACGCCGACGCGCGGGCGGCGCTGCGCCCGCTGCTCGACGGCCTGGCCCCGGTGGACCGGCTGCACCTGATCGCGTTCGCCGAGAGCCCCGATCCCGTGTTCAGCGGCGACATCGGCGCGAACGGCGCGGGCGTCCTGGACCGCCTGCCGCCCCGCGCCGAGGGGCAGCGGACCGACATCGGCGCGGCGATCGACGCCGCGTTGCAGATCGTGGAGCAGCCCGGCGAGGCCGCCCCGGCGACGGTCATCATGCTCACCGACGGCGTCCAGGACCCGCCGCCGGGGTCGAGGTACGCGCGCTCGGGCGACGACGCCTTCGCCGACCTGCGCAAGCGGGCGCGGGCGGTGGAGGAGCGCCGCTCGGTGCGTGCCCTCGGTGTCCCGCTGACCGGCCGCACCGACGTGCGCCTGCTCGACGAGGTCTTCGACGACACGGTGCTGATGGACCTCCCCCCGGCGCAGGTGGGCGACTACCTCGGCCGGGTGCGGGACCGGATCGCCGTGGAGAAGGCCGCCGCGTACGTGTCCCAGGACCGGCTCGCCGCGACGATCACCCTGGAACCGCCGTCGGTCGTGGTCGGCGACGCGCCGGTCGACGTGGTGGCCCGCATCCGCAGCGCCGCCACCCGGGTCCCGCTGACCGTCCGCGACCTGACCGTCGAGGTGGACGGCCTGCGCGTCACGGGAACGGCCGACCCGGCGCAGGTCACCCTCGACCCGGGCGCGCCCGAGCAGCGGGTCACCGTCCGGCTCCGGCCGCAGGCGCTGCCCGGCACCTGGGTCGGCGGCGAACGCACCACCGACGGCGAGGTCCGCCTGGTGGGCACCGTCGACTCGCCGTGGCGCGACGTGATCGACCGCGACCTGGGCCTGGAGTTCGGCCCGCAGCCGGTGACCGCGCGGGCGGCCGGGGCCAGGACGGCGAGCGGGATCCCCGTCTGGCTGGTGGTCGTGGCCGGGCTCGCGCTGGTGGCGCTGGCCGCGCTGGTGGTGACGCTGCGCCGGCGGCGCTGGAAGCCGATGGGCGGCGGACACCTGCTGGTGGCCGAGCCGGGCGCGGCGGCGCCGTACCGGCAACTGCTCAGCGGCCGGAGGGTGCGCTTCCCGGCGGCCCACGGCCGGGGCGGCACGCAGGGCACGGGCACGGTCCGGGCGCGGCGGCGACGCCGGACGGTGGGCAGCGGCACCGAGCTGGTGCTGCACATCGACTACCGCCGGGCGGGCCGCCGGCAGCGCGTGGTGTGCCGGCCCCGGCAGCCGGTGTCGGCTGCGGACGGCACGACCTTCACCTACCAACCCTGACCACAGCCTCACGGCGGACATGGAGGACATCGTGCTCCCAGCACTGGTGATCGGGCTCGGCGGCACCGGGAGCATCGCCGCCGCCCACCTGAAGCACCGGCTCGCGGTCGAGCAGCGCTGGCAGGACCTGCGCCTCGACCCGGGCGCGGCGGAGCGGACGGCGGGCCGCCCCTACGACTGGCCCGTCCTGTTGCGCGCCCTCGACGTGGACCGGCGCACGCGCCCCCAGGTCGACGGCGTGAGCCTCGACGTCGACACCGAGGACCTCTACCTGGACGGCTCGGTCCGCTCCATGATCGACAAGGTGCGGCAGGGGCGGGACGTCGCGCAGGAGTTCTACCCCACCGTCGTGCCGTGGTTCGGCCCGCAGGACGCGCGGGAGATCCGCGACGACGAGGCCCTGTCCTTCCTGGTGGAGGGCGCCGGGCAGATCCGGTCGTTCGGCCGGCTGGCGTTCTTCTCCGACGTGCTGGGCGCGACGCCGGTGACGAAGCGGCTGGAGGACGCGCTCGACCAGCTCACCCTCGTCGACGCCGACAGCATGCCGAACATCTACGTGGTCAGCTCGACGGCGGGCGGCACCGGCGCGGGCATCCTGCTCGACGTGCTGGCGTACCTCCAGAAGCTGCGCCAGGAGCACGGCGGCGGGTTCACCGTGACGCTGTTCTGCGTGCTCTCGGGCGCGTTCCGGCGGCGGCTCGACGGGCCGCAGCGCACCCGCAGCGAGGCCAACGGGTACGCGCTGCTGCGCGAACTGGACCGCCTGATGAACAGCGACCGCGCCCACCCGGCGGAGTTCCGCTGGTCGGCGCGGAACCGGCACGAGATGACCGCCGCGCCGGCGCAGTACACGTACTTCATCGACGGCCGCCGGTCGCGCTCGTCGGGCCGGCACCTGCCGGCGTACGACACGGAGGCCGTCTGCCCCGTCGCGGTCGCCGACGCCGTCTACGCGCACCTGCTGCCGACGGTCGGGCCGGCGTTCAGCAGCTACCGGGTCAACGCGAAGAAGTACACGCGCGGCGCGACGGACCTCTACTCCACCTTCGGCGTCTACCTCGTCGAGTACGCCTGGGAGCCGGTGATCCGCGGCCTGGTCGACCGGGCCGCCGCCGACGTGCTGGCCGCGCTGCCCACCGCCGTCGGCGACCTGGGCCCGGAGGTGGACCAGTTCCTCTCCGGGGCCACCGACGAGCGGGACGCCGAGGGCGCGCAGCCGCCGCCGGTGCTCCAGGAGCTCGACAGCGAGCCGGCGCGGGAGGGGCTGCTGGCGCCGTCGTCGGGCTGGCTGACCGCCCCCGGCGGCGGCCCCCGCCTGCCGGACCTGCCCAACCTGCGCCTGCCCTTCGAGGACATCCGGCCGATGCGGACCGACCACCGGGGGCAGGTCGTCGTCGACGCCACCCAGGAGACGCTGCGGGTGTTCTGGGGCGAGCAGAACGTGCCGCTGACCCTCAAGACGCAGCAGCAGTGGCACCCGGTGGCCGACCACCACGCCCGGGAGACCGACCGGCAGTGGGGGATCGCCCTGCGCGGCGCGGTGGCCCGGATCATGTCCCGGCGCGACGGCGGCCCGCGCGGCGGGCTGGCCTTCCTGGACCGGGTGCAGCAGCGGCTCGACCTGTTCCGCAGCCGGGTCGAGCAGGCCCCCCGCGCGGATCCCGGCGTCGCCAAGGCCGCGCGGGACGAGGCCGAGGAGCGGGTCCGCGAGGACCGGGGCCTGCGCCGCGGCCGGCACCAGCTCGACTACCTGGCGGCCGAGCAGGCGCTGCTGACCGCCCACTACCAGCACGACTGCCAGCTGCGGACGCTGCTGATGCTGGAGCGCATGACGCAGACCGTCGCGGTCGTCCGCAAGGAGGCGCAGGGCTGGCGGGACGCGGTGGACGACGCGACGCGCGTCGTGCGCCTGGCCATGGAGGACGTCCGCAACGAGCGGCGGCAGGCCGAGCGCTTCCCGCTGCGTCGGGTCGTGCCCGCCGTCGACGACCACCACACCGAGGCCTGGCTGTACGACCGGTCGGTGGGCGGCGCCGACCGGGAGGGCCGGCGGCCCCGGCTGGCCGACGTGGCCTCGGCGCTGGCCTGGCGGGTGTCGCTCGCCGAGGGCGGGGCGACGCTGGCGCTGGCGTCGACGTCGAGGGCCGGGAGCCCGGCGGCGGCGGTGGTGCGGGCCCTGCGCGACCGGGCCCGCCCGCTGATCGCGCCGCTGCGCCAGATCTCGGTGTTCGAGCTGCTGGAGCGGTCCCGGGTGCCGGCCGACGAGTTGGGCCGCGAGCTGCTCGACGGCAGCGACTGGCTGGTCAACTACGACGACGAGGAGCACCGCCGGCTGGTCAACCTGGCCCGGGACGACGACGGCGAGCCGCAGCAGCAGGTGTACGCCTTCGCGGCGCTGCCGCCGACCGGCGCGCCGGGTGAGGCGCTCAGCCGCGACCTGTGGGCGTTCCTGCGTCAGCAGCGGGTCGACCTGAACGACATCGTCCCCTCCAATGAGGCCGAGGAACGGCCGGTCACCGACAAGATCGTGCTGTTCGCCTCCCGGCACTCGCTGCGGCTGGCGGCCTTCGACGGCTTCACCGACCTGCGCCGCTCCTACGAGCAGCGGCGGGCCAGCCCGCCGTCGCCGCACGTGCTCGCCGAGGAGAAGAACGCGGCGGTGCTGGAGGCGTACTCGGAGAAGCTGGTCGGCGACGGCGTCCTGGCCCGGCCGTTGGGCCGCCTCGGCGGGGAACTTCTGCTGCTGTGCCGCGACGCCGACCTGCTGCGGGCGGCGGCCGTGGCCCTGGCCAACGAGCGGCTGTCGCCGATCCTCGCCTCCGACGGCGGCGATCACGTTCTGGGCTGGACGACCCGGTCGCAGCGCGGCCTGCCCCACCAGCAGGTCGGCGACGAGGCACGGTTGGGGCTGATCCTGCGGGACCTGGTGGCGCAGTCCACGCGCCTGGCCGAGATCCGCCGGGACGCCGTGCTCGCCGCCGCCGACGAGGCCCGCCGCGACCTCGACTGGGAGTACGGGACCCGGCGTTTCTACGGCCTGCCGTCGGCGCACCGGATCGAACCGGAGCTGTGGCACCTGCTCACCGTCGCGGCCCACCTCGCGATCGACGACCGGCCCTGACGGCCAGGTCCGGTGGCGTCCCCGGCGGGGCGGTCGTCGCGCGGGTCGCGGCGACCGCCCCGGCGGCTCTCCCGGGATACCGCGAAGAGGTGGGGAAAGCGCTTTACAGCTCGTCCGCGACGTGCCAGGATATGCCCCCGTAACATAGGCGATGCTCGATGGCTGGCCCGCCCGCAGGCCAGGACCCCGGGGAGAGTCAGCGTGAACGTTCTGTCGAGGCGGCGGCGAGTCCTGTCGGTGGCCGCCGCGGCCCTCACCACCGCCACCACGGTCGTCGCGGGCGTCGCGACCACCGGCTCCGCGCAGGCCGCGGCCGGCTGCCAGGTCACCTACGCGGTGGCCAGCCAGTGGGACGGCGGTTTCAGCGCCACCATCAAGATCAAGAATCTCGGGGACGCCGTCAACGGGTGGCGACTGGGCTGGACGTTCACCGCCGGTCAGGCCGTGACCCAGTCCTGGGGCTTCACCGCGAGCCCGGCCAGCGGCAACGTGGTCGCGACGAACGCGGACTACACCGCGTCGATCCCGACCAACGGCGCGGTGGACGTCGGCTTCAACGGGTCCTGGAACAACTCCAGCAACCCCGCGCCGACCGTCTTCACCCTCAACGGCACCGCCTGCACCGGCACGACCACGCCCACCACCGCACCCCCGACGACCCCGCCGCCGACCACCGCGCCCCCGACGACCACCCCACCGCCGACCACCCCGCCCGCGACGACCCCGCCGCCGGCCGGGACGCCGACCGTGGCGGCCGACGGCACCGGCACCTACCGCACCGTCCAGGCCGCGATCAACGCGGTGCCGACGAACAACAGCTCCCGGGTCACGATCACCATCAAGCCGGGCACCTACCGCGAGGTCGTCACGGTGCCGGCCAACAAGCCCCACATCACCCTGCGGGGCCTAGGCTCGTCGCCGTCGAACACCGTGCTCGTCTACAACAACTACGCCGCCACCCACGGCACCTTCAACAGCGCCAGCATGTTCGTCTACGGGGCCAACTTCGTCGCGGAGAACCTGACGATCTCCAACGACTACGTCGAGAACTGGAACAACAGCGACCAGCAGGCGGTCGCGCTGCACCTCAACGCCGACCGCGCGGTGCTGCGCAACGTGCGGCTGCTCGGCGACCAGGACACCTTCCTGGTCAACGACAACACCCGCGCCTACGTGGTCGACTCCTACGTGGAGGGCACGGTCGACTTCATCTTCGGCGGCGGCACCGTCGTGCTCGACCGGGCCTCGATCTACGAGAAGCGGTCCACCGGCGGGCCGATCACCGCCGCCCGCACGCCCGCCACCAAGACGTACGGGATGCTGATCTACCGCTCGACGATCACCGGCGCGACCGGCAACACCACCAACCTCGGCCGGCCGTGGGGCCCCACCGCCCAGGTGCTGTACCGGGAGTCGTCGCTCAGTGGCACCATCAAGACGGCCCAGCCCTGGACCGACATGTCCGGCAACGCCTGGCAGAACGCCCGGTTCCTGGAATACCGCAACACCGGTGCCGGCGCGGGCGTCAACAGCAACCGTCCGCAGCTCAGCGACGCGCAGGCGGCCAACTACACGCCGCAGAAGTATCTCGCGGGCTCCGACGGCTGGAACCCGATGTGACCCGCTTCCCCGAGGCCGAAAGGCCGCGCCGGAAACATGAAATCGGCTGATAACGCGATTCACTTGATCTGCCGGATTTGGCTGCCAGACTCGGGGCATGACGACCGATCTGGAACCGGGGGTGACGGAACTGCTCCGCCGCCTGTACGCCTCGTTCAACGCCCGCGACATCGACGACATCGTCACCGTTCTCAGCCCAGAGGTCGACTGGCCCAACATGATCGACGGCGTACGCGCCACCGGCCCGGCGGCGGTGCGCGAGTACTGGCGGCGTCAGTTCGACTCGATCGACCCCCGGGTCGAACCGCGCGCCATCACCCCGGAGCCCGACGGGCGGATCTGCGTCGAGGTGCACCAGGTCGTCAGGACCCTCGACGGGGAGGTGCTGGCCGACCAGATGGTGCACCACCTGTACACCATCCGGGGCGGGCTGGTGGAACGCATGGACGTCCGGGAGCCGGTGTCCTGACCCGCCCCCGCCCGGCGGGCCTTCGCGCTACCCCTACTCCGGTTCAGTAATCTGCGTCACACTTCGAACTGCTCGCTCGGCGGGACGGCTCCCACCGTCCACCAGGAGATGTTTCCCGCTCCCGAAACCCGCAACCGGCGGCCAAAGGGCCCATTCTCCCATCGCAGGCGAATCGCCAGCGCAGCGTGCCCCACACGGAAAGTCATGACTCCTGACGTGGCGTGATCGACGTCGGTCACCCACCCCGATCGGGAGAGCGACAATTTGCGCCGCTCACTACCCTGTTTCATGATCCCGTGCCGTGGCACCCGCCGATAGCGATAAGGGCTTCAGATGAGCAACAATCACCCTCCGTACGGAGGGCAGCCGGATCCGAACGTCACCCCGTGGAGTGGGCCGCCCGCCCCCGCCCAGCCCGCCGGGTACCCCGCGTACGGCCAGCCGGGCTACGGCCAGCCCGCCTACGGCCAGCCGGGGCCGCCGCAGTTCGGCGCTCCCATCCCGCCGCCGCAGAAGTCGAACCGGGGCCTGATCATCGGCCTGGCCGCCGGTGCCGTGGTCGTCGTCCTCGCGATCTGCGGTGCCGGCATCGGGCTCGCCCTCGTCGGCGACGACGAGGACCCCACCCCGGTCGCGTCCGGCCCCGCGACGGCGGGCCCGACCACCGGCAACCCCCAGCCCGGCACGGAGCCCTCGGCCGCCCCCGAGCCGACCGAGTCCCCGGATCAGCCGAACAACAACAACGCGGTGACGGCGCGCTACTCCAGCGACCTGTCGGGCGTCTGCGACGGCAGCCCGATCCTCAACGCGGCGACCTACAGCGGCCCGTCCGGCGCGAAGGCGTACACCTTTGCGAACTCCATCGAACGGCCCACGTTCTGGTCGACGAAGTCGGTCAGTTCCGCGAAGCCGTACTACGCGAAGTCGGCCGACTTCACGTCGGTGTCGGTGGTCGCCTGCCTGAAGGTCGACGAGGGTAGTGAGGGCGCGCCCAAGAAGTGCGACTACAAGGACAACTCCGGCAAGCAGGTCACGATCTCCTACATCTCGTCGCGCTACACCATGACCTTCTACGCGGCGAAGACCGCGGAGAAGATCGGCGACGGCGGCACCGTGAACGCCCCGGCCAACCGGTGCCCGAGCTTCATCTCGTACAACAAGGTCACCATGAAGTCGTACGCCTCGCCGGACAGCGGCACCATCGAGGCGGCCCTGGACAAGTTCCTGTCCTGAGGCGGTGCACCGCAGCGCGGGAAGGGGCGGCGGTGCCGCCCCTTCCCGTTGTCTGTGGAAGATGGCAGCCGCACCGGGAGCTGAGTCGCATGCGACATCGCCCGCCCCCGGCCGCCGCACCCCGGCCGCATCTTCGGTGATCAAGAGGTTTGCGTCAGCCCGGAGATCGATTCTGACACTTTCCTCTTGATCACCGGGCGGATGTGGGGTTGGCGGCGGCGGTAGCGTTGGTGGGATGGGGCTTGGCTATCCTGCCGTGGAACTCACCGACGGGGCTGTTCGCCTCCGTCCCTGGCGCGAGGATGACCTTGAGTGTCTCCGGGCTGCTGCCGAGGATCCACGGATTCCTGAGGCCACCACGGTTCCCCGAGTGTTCTCGGTGGATGCGGGACGGGCGTTCGTTCGCCGACAGTGGAGTCGGGTCGAGGAGGGCCACGGCATTTCGCTCGCGGTCGCCGATGCGGTGAGCGGTGAGGCGTTCGGTTCGGTTGTGCTCATGCTGCGACCGCAGCCGGGTGTTGCCGGCCTCGGCTACTGGCTCGTTCCCTCGGCACGGGGGCGGGGGTGCGCCAAGCGCGCGGCGACGCTGGTCACTTCGTGGGCGCTTGACGTCGCGGGGATCGCACGGGTCGAGGCGTGGGTCGAGCCGGACAACGAGGCATCCCGCCGAGTCCTCACCGCTGCCGCATTCAAGCAGGAGGGCGTGCTGCGTAGCTTCCTGACCTTCCCCGACCGGCGCGCTGACGCCGTCGTCTTCTCCCGGATTCGAGAGCCTCGCCGCCGCAAGGACTGAGGTGTTCAGGCGAGGCTGCGAGAGCATGGCCTCGGGATCCTGACGGCATTTTACGGGTTCTGCCCCGAATCGTCGGCGACAAAGACGCCGATGCCCGTACGGCCGACCAGCTCGTCACGTTCGATCATGGAGTCGAGGGCGCGACGGATGGTCATGTGGCTCGTGTCGTACTCCTCGGCCAGGAGGCGCGCGGAGGGCAGCTTGCTCCCTGGCGGGTAGATGCCGGCCTTGATCTTCGCGCGCAGGTCATCCCTGATCTGACGCCAGAGCGGCTGGGCGTACGGCATGGGATGAGCAAAGCAGTCGTTTCGAAGGACATGTAAAGCAATGCCGTGCTGTACTTACAGGCTTTATAGGTCTGCTAGCCTCTTCTTCGGGTCAATGAGGGAGGTGGCATGGGTAGGCGGTGGAAGTGGTTCTTGCGGGCCGGGAAGGTCGCGGTGGACCTGACCGGGCAGGTGGTGCCCGACGGGGCCGGGCCGGGGCGCTGGCGGCGGCGGGTGGTCGAGGCGGTCGTACCCGATGGGGTGGAGACCTCGCGGTGCGACGGCGCGACCGTCTACGAGTGGCCCGAGCGGCGGCGGGCGGCGGCCGGGCCCAACCAGCGCGCGGACCGCTACCGGGCGCAGCCGCCCGGCCGGCGGGGTCGGGAGGGTTCCGATGACTGAGGCCACGGGCTCGCGGTGCCGCGCCGGCAGCTCGGGCGGGCGCTGCGGGAGCTGCGCACCGAGGCGTGCATGACGCTGGACGGCGTGGCCGAGGCGCTGGAGTGCAGCCGGCAGAAGGTGTGGCGCATCGAGAGCGCCCTCGGCCCGGCGCGCGGGGTCGACGTGCGGGCCATGTGCGAGCTGTACGGGGTGCGGCGCGAGCTGACCGCCGCGCTGGTCGCCCTGGCCGGCGAGACGCGGGGGAGGGGCTGGTGGCACGCCTACGGCGACCCCGTGCCCGACTGGTTCGACCTCCACGGCGGCCTGGAGTCCGCCGCGTGCCGGCTGCGCGAGCACGCCGGGGCGCTGGTCCCCGCGCTGTTGCAGACCCGGGCGTACGCTGCCGCGACGTGCCCGCCCCGGCCCGGCGCGACCGACGAGGAGCGGGACCGGCCGGTCGAGGCGCGGCTGCTGCGGCAGGGCCTGCTCCGGCGGCGGCTGCCCCGACCGCCCCGGTTCGAGGTGGTGCTCTGCGAGGCGGCGCTGCTGCGGGTGGTGGGCGGCGCGACGGTCATGGCCGGGCAGCTCCGGCACCAGGTGGAGGCGAGCCGGCTGCCGCACGTGTCGATCCGGGTGCTGCCGCTCGCCGCCGGGGCGCACGACGGGGCGGTCGCCGGGTCGTTCGTGCTGCTGGACTTCCCGCTCGGCCTGCGCGTCGACCCCGACCCGCCGGTGGTCTACCAGGAGTCGCTGACCGGCGCGCTCTACCTCGACCGGCCGGCGGAGTGGGCCGCGTACGAGCGGGCCTGGGCGGGCCTGGAGGCGCTGGCGCTGGGCGAGGAGGAGTCGCGGCGGCTCATCGTGAAGATCGGCGAGGAGGCCCACCACGGATGAGCATTCAGTGATCGGAGTGTCGCTCGGTGTCGCGCCCGGTGCTGCGCCGATGGGCGCGTAACCTGTCTGGACCGGCAGCGCGCGGTGGTGGAGGGGGTGGCGATGGCGGGTGACGATTCACCGGCTGTCGACCTGACGCTGCGGGCGGTCGGGCCGGCCACAGAGGGTGGTCGCCTCCCGCTCGCCGAGCTGTCCCGGCTGGCGAGCGGGTTGCAGGCGGCCTTGGAGCTGCTGGCGCTGAGCATCGCCGGCAAGGCCACCGGCCCCGGCCGTCGGCCCCGCGAGATCGTGGACGCGGTGCGGCTCGACTTCGTCGGATTTCGAGCGGGCTCGGCGCTGCTGGACATCGCGCGAACCGGGCAGCTCTCACTCGACGAAGGTGTGTTGGAGCAGGCGTTGACGGCGCTGGAGGAAGGCACGAACCGTCTCCGCGAGCGACCGGAGGTCCTGCCACCTCACTTCGGCCCGCAGGTGCTCAATCAGCTCAGAAGCCTGACCGGTGGGATCAGTGCCAGGAGCGTCACCCGGGTGGAGCTGTGGCAGGGCGATCGCACCCGGTTCGTGATCGACGAAGCGCTCCACCGAGCCGTCCGACGGACTTCTCTCGAAAAGATTGCCCAGGAATCCACAATCGTCGGCCGCCTGCACATGGGAGATTTCTCGCCCGCGACCCTGCGCTGCCGGATCGACACCTATGCCGGAAGTATCCTCTGTGACTTCGACTCTGATCTGCGGGACGCTGTGCTGGACGCGATGGACCAGGTAGTGATGGCGGAAGGCGTCGCCGAGCTCGAACCCAACGGCACGACAATCCACATTCTGCACCTGTCGAGCCTGCGAAGGCTCGACTCTGCCGAGCCGAAGAGCCTGGACGACATCGCCAGAGCGCAGGGCGTGACGCCGGTCCGTTCGGTCGAGGAACTACGAGGGGCACCGATCGGCGACATGGACGACTTTCTGGCGGCGCTGCGTTTGGCCAGAGGTGAGGGTGAAGGCCAGTGAAGCGGGTCCTCGTCGACACCGATGCCTTCTCGATCATCTGGCAGGGAGTTGATGACCACCTCGCTCAGCAGTTGATTGGCTCGATGCCCATCCTCAGCTTCGCGACCGTCGCTGAGCTGCACTACGGCGCGGCGAAGGCGGGATGGGGCGATCGTCGTGTCCTGGCCCTCGACGAGGCCGTCCGGCGCTACGTGGTGGCCCCCTACGATCAGGAGTTGGCCCGGTTGTGGGGACGGCTCAAGGCGCAGGCCCAGTCCGCCGGCCACGCGCTGGGGCAGACGGCGCAGACCAACGATCTCTGGATCTGTGCTACGGCGATCCGCTACGAGGCTCCATTGCTGACATTGAACCGTCGACACTTCGACGGCTTTCCCGGGCTCGTCGTACTGCCCTGAGACAGCTTCCGCGCCGCGACTTCGTGAGCGGCGGTCAGAGCATCCGGCGGAAGGCGGCCGCCGCGTCCCGCCGCATCCGCCGCGACACCGCCGCCTCGGTCACCAGCGCCGAACCGTGGAACGTGGCCGGGTACAGGTGCGCCTCGGTCGGCACGCCGGCCTGGGCCAGCCGCTGCGCATAGCGCATCCCCTCGTCGCGTACCGGATCGAACTGGCAGCCTGAGACGAACGCCGGCGGCAGCCCGGCGAGATCCTCGGCGCGGGCCGGGGCGGCGTACGGTGACACGCCCGGGTCGCCGGGCCTGACGCCGTCCCCGAGGTAGTGGGCCCAGCCCAGCTCGGCGCTGGGGCGATTCCAGATCGGGGTGTCGACGTAGGCGCGCATGGACACGCTGTCGAGCCGGTCGTCGAGCACCGGGACGTCGAGATACTGCATGGCCAGCTGCGGGCCGCCACGGTCGCGGGTCAGCAGGGTGAGGCCGGCGGCGATCCCGCCACCGGCGCTGCGGCCGTAGAGGCCCAGGCGGGTGGGGTCCACGCCGAGTTCGTCGGTGTTGCCGGCCAGCCAGCACAGCACCGCGTAGCTGTCCTCCAGCGCCGCCGGGAAGGGCGCCTCCGGCGCGAGGCGGTAGTCGACGGCGACCACCACGGCCCCGGTGCCGGAGGCGAACGCGGCGGCGTCGGCGTGTTCGAGCGCCAGGTCGCCGAGCACGAAGCCGCCGCCGTGCAGATGCAGGACGGCCGGTGCCGACGCCGCCAACGGCTGCGGGGTGTAGATCCGCACCGGGACGGCGGGAGCGCCGGCCGGGCCGGGCACCGTGCGGTCGAGCACGGTGAGGCCGGTCAGGTCGGGCGGGGGAAGCTGGGCGGCGATGGCCCGACCGACCTCGCGCGCGGCGGCCGGGTCGCGAAGATCGAGGACGGGCAGCATCGGCACCCACGGCGCCAGCTCCGCGTCAAAGGCGTACGTCATGTCAACCTCCATGGCCGGAACCGCTCGGTAGGCCGCCGGGCGGCATTCGTCCTACCGACGAGCGACCGGGCCAGGATCAGACATTCGGGCCGTACCATCTTCCGTCGGTCTGACGTCGCGGCCGTCGGCCCGGCGCCGACCGCGTTGGCGGTCGGCGCCGGACCCGGTCAGCCCGCCAGCAGCAGCGCGACGCCGGCCAGCGCGCCCAGCGCGGAGAAACCGGCCCCGATGCCCAGGGCGAGCCGTGGCGACCGCGAGACCCGCCGGGAGTATCTGACGCGGTTCTCCACGAAGTGGAAGGTCAGCCAGGCCGGGACGGTCGACAGCGCGATCACCAGCAGCCCGGTGGACGTCGACAGCGGTCCCCAGTAGGTGGCCGCGATCGCGATCATCGGCCAGTGCCACAGATACAGCGAGTACGACAGCGCGCCGATCCAGCGCAGCGGCGCGACCCCGAGCGCGGTCTCCACCCCGCCCCTGGCCGGGGCGGCGCAGCCGGCCGCGATGACTGCCGCGGTGCCCAGCACCGGCAGGGCGGCCGTGTAGCCGGGGAAGTCCATCATCGGGGTGAAGGACAGCCAGGCCACCAGCACCGCCGCCAGCCCGGCCCAGCCCAGCACGACAGCGACCGGCCTGGGCAGCCGGGCCCACGCCCCGACCGACATGGCCACGCCCGCGCCGACGGCCAGCTCCCAGATCCGGGTGGTGGTCTGGAAGAACGCCGGGGACTGCGCGCCGACGGTGGTGGTCACCGACCAGGCCAGCGAGCCGGCGGCCAGCAGGCCCAGCGCCGTCGCCAGCACCGGCTTCACCCGGGCGCCGGACACCTTGGCCAACGCCACCGCCAGCAGGATCAGCAACGGCCAGATCAGGTAGTACTGCTCCTCGACGGCAAGCGACCAGAAATGCTGTACGGGGGACGGCGGCATCGTCGGGTCGGGGTTCGCGAAGCGTTCGGCCAGCCGCCAGTTCAACAGGTAGGACGCCCCGGCGACGATGTCGCCGCCGATCTGACCCCACCGGCCACGGGGCACCATCAGGAACACGAACACCGCTGCCGTCACCAGCACCACGTTGGCCGCCGGCAGCAGCCGCTTGGCCCGGCGGGCGTAGAAGCCCATCAGCGAGACCCCGCCGGTCCGGTGCTGTTCGGACAACAGCTGGGTGGTGATGAGATAGCCGGAGATGACGAAGAAGACGTCGACGCCGACGAAGCCGCCGGAGAGCGCCGGCACGCCGGCGTGGAACAGCATCACCGTCACCACGGCGACCGCCCGTATTCCCTCGATGTCGCCACGGAACCTGGTGCGCGGCCGGTCGGGCGGGCCGGCGTGGCCCGGCCCGCCGACGGGCGGTGGTGACGCCGGCCGTTCCGGGCCGGCGGGTCGGGCGGGCGCTGAATGCGCCGCGTCGGCTTCAGCGGACATCGTTCCTCCCAGGGCATTCAGGCGTCATGATCTGCATCTATGAATACGGGATCGAATGTATTCGCCGCCATATTCACCCCGGAATCGTTCTGTTGTTGAGACGTGTGGCGTCGTGAATGCTGTGACATGTCGTGAATGGATGTCTGCGGATCGTTGAGTTGCGGTAGTTGCGGCAATGGTCGGATAGCTAATTTATTCGAGCTAATCGAATGCAATCTGCGGGATGTGTCGGAACGCCCGGCGGTGTTCCTTTCTGGCTATGCACTTTCGGTCATCGGACGTGGTACATCGTGCCTGTCACGCCGCCCGATCGGGTGAATACCGGCTGGTGTCGATAACGCCGTGAGGGCCGGGGATGGCGACGAGGAACAGTGGCCTGGATCGAGGTGACCAGGGTTGGTGCCTTTGCCAGCCGCAGCGCGCGCTCGCTGGCCGGGTCGCGGCATGATTGGGGACGCCGGCGAGCGGCCGGTGTGTCGGAGACGTCAGTCGCCGGAGGGCTCGGCTGAGTGACACCGAAGGGGCAGTCGCGGATCGCGCAGGCTAGGAACGGTGGGGCTCCACCCCGCGGCTTTGCTGGCGGCCACCCGCGTCGGCCTGCCCGCCCCGGCTGCGGACCAGGATGGAACTGCCGCACGACCTCTGCGGGAGTGCTGCCCGGTGGGGCCCTCGGCCTGGGCAGCCGGTGAGCCGTGACGGTTGATGCTGTGCAGCGGCAACCTGCGGAGCTGAGTCATCTACGTCATCACCCGCCACCCCTGCCGCCCCACGCCCGTCCCACTCCAACCCGGCTCGGTGCAGTACGGCTGGCGTGGCCTAGCGATCAAGAGCTTTGCGTCATCATCGAGATCAACTTTGACGCTTTTCTCTTGATCGCCGGGCCGAGTCGCCGGCTGGATCGGCTCGGGGGCTGGCTCGGTCGCCCACGCCGGGAGCGCGGCGGGCATGGTGATGTCGTATCCGACTCAGCTTCCTATTGGCCGGGAGGAGTCACCCCGCCAGGCGGTGCCGGTGGGGAGGCGGCACCTGGTACTGGAGCGGTCGAGATCGGTGACCTACTGCCAACGGGACTACGTGATCAACCGATAGTCGGGAAGGTCGCGTCCGCGTTCTTCGGCCGGTGCGTCGAGGGAGCGTGCGGCGATCCCCTCCGGGATGGGCACCCTGGAAAGGTGGATGCCCTCCAGGCAGGTGTCACACCAGAACGAGGCGTAACCGTATCCAGATCCGGGTGGCCCGGTGAAGACGAGGCGAAGCGTCCGGTGGGCGCAGTTCGGGCATTGCAGGTGCGATGTTGCTGGCAGGGTGCGGTAGACGATGTCGTACGCGTCCAGCCATTCATCGAAGGTTGCCATCAACGTGCTCCTTCTGGCCTGACCGAGTGGCTGTTCCACCACTGTTCCTCATGGGCGTAGGCTCGATCCTCGAAGGCGTCGGCCTCACCGCGCGTGGTGGGGTAGGGGCGCCCCTCCCGGAGCTCCGACACGTGGAACCTTTCGTGTTCGAGAGTGCGTGCCAGGTCTTCCTCGCTCCGGAACGCCTCGCGGCAAAGCGTGACCGATTGGTCAGGTTTGGTCACCCCGCACACGCCTGAGATCCGGTTGTTGATGCTGAACGGGATGCCGGATACATCGATTCCGTACTTGGCGGCGATGTCCTGTACCGACTCCATGCTCATGGGCATCCGGGGGCCGCTGCCCTTGCCTCGCACCCTACTGAGTTCATCAGGATCAGGGGCGGCCCGCCTCAGCCGTCCCAGGGCCTGCTTGAGCTTCTCGATCAACTCGCCGAGCCGCTGGATCTGCGGCATCAGCCGCCGCAAACTGGCCAGCAGCCCGTGGAGCAGCCGGGCGATCCGCGCCGCCCACGACGCCACCGTGGTGGTGACCTGCTCCACGACCACCGGTGTGGCGAGGCCGGCGGTGGCGACGAGTTCTCCGGCGTACACGATGAGGCGGGAGACGCAGGTGGCGATGGCGTCGCGGACCAGGAGCCGGACGGCGGCGACGAGGCCGGCCGCGCCTTCGGTGATGGCGGCCAGGGTGTCGGCGGCCTGGGCGAGGCCGCCGATCGCCTGGTGCTGCCCGGTGGCCCAGGCGCGGTAGGCGGGGCCGGCGTCGCCGCCCCAGCCGGCGACCTCGGTGCGTGCGGCGTGGGCCAGCTCGGCGGCGTCGTCGCGCAGCGAGGCGGCGACGTTGCGCCAGGTCTGCGCGTGCGCGGTGATCTGCGCGGGGTCGCCGGCGAGCCAGTCCAGCGCCTCGCTGAGGGGTTTGACGTGCTCGATGAGCCAGGCGATGCCGTATTGCAGCAGGGCGCCGACGGGGTCGGAGACGAAGGCGAGGGCGTCGAGGCCGGCGCTGACCACGCCGAGGCCGCCGTCGATCCAGCTGCCGTCGCGTACGCCCTGCGCGATGAGCTCGATGTCCTCGCAGATCCAGATGCCGGCCCAGGCGCTGGGGGTGGCGTCCTGCGGGGCGGCGACGAGCGGGCTGCCGGTCACCGCGCGTCTCGTACGCGGTGGAACCGTTGCTCGGCTCGGGCGTCGGCGGCCCGGTAGCCCTCGGCGGCGGAGCGCAGCCGTCCGGCGGTGTCGCGCGCCGACCGGGCCGCCGCGTCGACGCCGCCGACCAGGGTCTGCTGGAGGCCGTCGAGCAGCACCGGCATGAGCGCGCACAGCTGGCCGTACGCGTCGGCGTCCAGCCGGACGTGCTGGCCGGCCCGCCGGGCGGTGTCGAGGCTGTCGGCGCACCGTTCCAGGTGGGCGGCGTGCGTGGTCAGGTCGCCGGGGTCGACCCGGATGCCGTCACCGGCGGCCATCGGGCGGGCCCTGGCCGGGGGCGAGCCGTCGCCGGTAGCCGTCGATGATCGCCCGCCCGGCGGGGTCGTCGTCGCCGAGGGTCTGCGTGGTCGCCTCGGTGAGCTGCCGCAGCAGGTCGGCGTGCGCGGCCCGGGTGGTGGCGACGATCTGCCGGGCGGTGTGTGCCGCCGGGTGCTGCCGGGTCTGCTCGTCGAGCCGCAGGTCGACCAGCAGGCCCGTGGCGTCGACGGTGACCTCGACCGCGCGGTCGGGGCTGCGGGCGCTGCCGGTCAGGGCCCTCGTCCGCGCCGACAGCGCCTGCGCGCGGGCGGCCCGGTCGGCGAGCGACGACTCCCACTCGTCGAGCCGGCGGGTCGCCGCGTCCAGCGCGGCCTCGTCCGCCCACATGCCGACCCTCCCCAGGGGACACACCGGTGACCGTCCCGCACACCGCAGCAACCCGTCACGCACCGCCGCCGGCCGGTCACGCGGCCGGCTCAGCCGCCCGGCGGGGGCGCGGTGCTGTCGCGTACCACGAGGCGGGTGGAGACCAGGGTCGTACCGGTCTCCGGCACGCCGGTGCGGACCTGGCGCAGCACCGCCTCGACGCAGCGGCGGCCGACCTCGGCGAAGTCCTGGTGGACGGTGGTCAGGGGCGGGATGAACGCCCCCGCGTCGGCGATGTCGTCGAAGCCCACGACGCTGACGGCGCGGGGCACCGGCCGGCCCCGGTCGTGCAGCGCGCGCAGCACGCCGAGGGCCATCTGGTCGTTGGCGACGAAGACCGCCGTGCAGTCTGCCTCGTCGGCCAGGTCGAGGCCGGCGCGGTAGCCGGACTCCGCCGACCAGTCGCCGCGGCGCACCGGCGGCACCGGGCGGCCGTGCTCCTGCAGCGTCGTACGCCAGGCCAGCGCGCGCCGCTGCGCGGCGAACGACTCGCGGGGCCCCGCCACGTGCCACACGGTGCGGTGCCCGAGGTCGAGCAGGTGGTGCACGGCCTGGCGGGCCCCGTCGGCCTGGTCGGTGTCGACGACCCGGTAGCGGTTGCCGGCGTCGGAGTCGACGACGACGACGTGCACGCCCGGGGGGACGGCGACGGTCGCCGCGTCCAGCAGGTGCACCTCCATGATGACGATGACCGCGTCGACGGCGAGTTCGCCGAGCCGGGTGAAGGCCCCGAGCAGGCGGTCCTGGGTGGGGACCCCGACGGGGATGAGGGTGATCACGTAGCCGGCGTCGGCGGCGTGGGTGGCGATCGCCTCCAGGGTGCGGCTGTTGCCGGTGCTCGACAGGGTGAACAGGATGACGCCGATGGTGCGGAACTCGCCGTACTTGAGCGCGCGGGCGGCGCTGTTGGGGCGGTAGCCGAGCTGCCGCATGGCGGCGAGGACCTGCTCGCGCGTGCTGTCGACGACGCCGGGGTGGCCGGTCGAGACGCGGGAGACGGTCTGCGCGGAGACGCCCGCGAGCCGCGCCACGTCGGCCATCGAGACGCCGCGCCGTCGGCCGGCGCGGGGTCGGCCCGCGCCGGCCGGCTCCCGGGTCGCCCCGTCGGGCCCGGACGGACTCATCCCGCCTCGCTCCTCCCGCCCCGCCTCGCCTCGCGGCCCGAGCCACCTCCGCCGCGTCTGGTCGGGGCGCAGCCCAGTATGCCGGGCGCGCTTGACGGGCCACGGGCCGACTGGGAGCATCGCAACCCTCGATGTTTGCGTAAACATCGAGGTAGCGCGCCCGCCGCAGGAACGCGGCGCGGTCCACCGGCTCACCACCACCCGTCGGAGGAGACCGTCCACATGAGCAGACACCCGTCCCGCCGGGGGCTGGCCGCCACGATCACGGCGGCCGTCGTCGCCCTCGGCGTCGCCGCCGCGCCCGGCGGCGCGCCCGCCTCCGCCGCGCCCGGCGGCGCGCCCGCCTCCGCCGCGCCGGGAGCCGGAGCCGCCGCCGGCGCGTCCGCCGCCGGGGCCGCCCCCGCGCCGGCCGCCGGGGCCGCGCCCCCGGTGGTCACCGTCCGCCCCGACCCGTCCTACCAGGGACAGGAGTTCCAGGGCTGGGGCACCAGCCTCGTCTGGTTCGCCAACGCCACCGGCGGCTACCCGGAGGAGATCCGGCAGCGCCTGGCCGACCTCGTCTTCGGCGAGCAGGGCCTCAACCTCAACATCGCCCGCTACAACATCGGCGGCGGCAACGCCCCCGACGTGCCCGACTACCTGCGCCCCGGCGGCGCGGTGCCCGGCTGGTGGCGGGCCCCCGAGGGCACCACCCGGGCCGACAGCGACTGGTGGGACCCGGACAACCCGCAGCACTGGAACCCGGACGCCGACCGCGCGCAGCGCTGGTGGGTCGACCGGATCAAGGGCGACGTCACCCGGTGGGAGACCTTCAGCAACTCGCCGCCGTGGTTCCAGACCGTCAGCGGGTACGTCTCCGGCGGCTTCGACCCCGCCGCCGACCAGATCCGCGCCGACCGGGTCGAGGACTTCGCCACCTACCTCGTGCGGGTCACCCAGCGCCTCGAGGCCGCGCACGGCATCACCGTCGACACGATCGACCCGCTCAACGAGCCGAACACCACCTACTGGGGCACCCGGCTGGGCGCCGACGGCAACCCGGTCGGCGGCCGGCAGGAGGGCGCCCACGCCGGCCCGGCCCTCCAGCAGCAGGTCCTCCGGGCGGTCGCCGCCGAGCTGCGCGCCGCCGGCAGCGGGACCCGCGTGTCCGCCATGGACGAGACCAACCCCGGCACGTTCGCCACGAACTGGAACGCCTACCCCGACGACGTACGCGGCCTGGTCGACCAGCTCAACGTGCACACCTACGGCACGGGCCAGCGCACCACCGCCCGCGACATCGCCAAGGGCGAGGACAAGCCGCTGTGGATGAGCGAGGTGGAGGGCTCCTGGGGCGACGGGCACAGCCTCACCAGCATGGCCCCCGGCCTCGGGATGGCCCGGCACATGGTCGACGACCTGCGCGAGCTGGAACCGTCGGCGTGGGTGTTCTGGCAGCCCGTCGAGGACTACGACAACATGAAGCCCGGCGGCGAGTTCCCGCAGGGCGCCAACTGGGGCAGCATCCAGCTCCCGCTCGACTGCACCGCCGCCGACACCCTGCGGACCTGCCCGATCCACACGAACACCAAGTTCGACACCGTCCGCAACTTCACCCACCACATCCGCCCCGGCGACCGGCTCGTCGCCGTGAACGACACCTCCAGCGTCGCCGCCGTGGCCCCCGGCGGGCGGGCCACCGTCGTGCACGTCAACGACGGCACCGCCGCCCGTACCGTCGCGCTCGACCTGTCGGCGTTCGGCGTCGTCGCCGCGAACGCGACGGTGACCCCCGTCGTCACCAGCGCGGACGGGGCGCTGCGGCGCGGCGCCCCCGTCGCCGTGCGCGACCGCGCCGCCCGGGTGGAGGTGCCCGCCCAGTCGGTGACGACGTTCCTGGTCACCGGCGTCTCCGGGGTCGCCCCCGGCGCGGCGCTGGTGCGCGACGGACACGTCTACCGCCTCACCGGCGTGCAGAGCGGCCGCTCCCTCGCCCCGGCCGGCGGCACCGGCTCCGGCGCGGTCATCCGCACCACCGACCCGGCGAGCGCGGACCAGCTGTGGCGGCTCCCCCGGCTCGCCGGGGGCACCAGCAACCGGGCCCGGTACGCCGTCGCCACCGCCGACGGCGCCCGCCAGCTCGCCGTCGTCGACCAGGCCGTCACCCTCGTCCCCGCCGTCGCCGCGCCGGGCCCGCGGGCACAGTGGATCCTGTCCACCACGGGCGACGGCACGTACACCCTCGTCAACGTCGGCTCGCGCCGCCTGCTGGAGGTCGGCGGCCAGGCCACCGGCGACGGCGCGGCGGTCACCTCCTGGCCGGCCAACTCGGGGGCCAACCAGCGCTGGCGGGTGACCGACGAGACGGTCCTGCGGATCGAGCCCACCGACGCGTTCACGGTCCCCGGGGTCGCCCCGGCGCTGCCGGATACCGTCGTCCCGGTCCACCGCGACGGGGCGCGGGGGACCCTGCCGGTCACCTGGCGGCTGCCCGCCGCGTCGAGGTGGCAGCGGCCCGGCACCGTGCGGGTGACCGGCCGCGCCACCGACGCCCTCGGGCGGGCCCACGTCGCCCGGGCGACGGTCGTGGTCGACACCCTCGTGGCGACGCGGCCCACCCGGGCGAAGGCCGCCGTCGGCGGCGAGCCGGAGCTGCCGGCCACGGTCACCGCGGTGGCCCGGCGGGGCGCGACGGTGCAGCGCCCGGTGCGCTGGCAGCCGCCGCCGGCCGGCGCGTTCGACGCCCCCGGCGTCGTCACCCTCACCGGGCAGGCCGACGCCGGCGACGGGCGCGCCCTCGCGGCGAGCGTGCGGGTGCAGGTGACCCCGCCGGTGCCGGAGCGGGCCACCCCGGCCGGAGTCACCGCCACCTTCACCGAGCCCGGCTACTCGCCGGACGGCCTGGCCAACGGCGTGCTGACGGACAAGGCGTGGTCGAACTGGCGGTCGGGGCCGAAGAACCCCTCCGACACCCTCACGGTCACCCTGCCGGAGCGCCGGACGCTCACCCGGGTCGTCGTCCACTTCTACCGCGACGGCTCCGACAGCTATCCGCAGCGCCTGCGCGCCCAGGTCCGCGACCCGCAGGGCGGCTGGGTCGACGCCGGCGCGCCGGTGGACGTCCCGACGGGCACGGCGGGCGCCCCCGTCGTCGAGGTGCCGGTGCCCGCCGCCACGGACGCGGTGCGGGTCGTGCTCACGGCGTACCCGGACCGGCACATCACGGCCAGCGAGATCGAGGTCTTCGCCGCCGCGCCCGGGACGTCGTCGGACGCCTCCGCCGCCGGCATCTCCCTCGACGGGGTGCCGCTGGCCGGCTTCGACCCGGAGAAGCTGTCCTACACGGTGGCCCGCCGGGGCAAGCTGCCGTGCGTCACCGCGGTGGCCGCCGACCCGTACGCCACCGTCGTCGTGGGCCAGCCGAAGGTCGGCAGCCGCACGGCGACCGTGAAGGTGACCAGCGAGGACGGCTCGCAGTCGCGCACCTACACGATCCGCCTGCGGCGCTGACGCCGGCCGCCCGCGTCGGCCGTCGGCGGGTCGACGGGGCCGCGGCAGGACGGTCGACGGGGCGGCGGCCGGCGGTTGCCCTGCTCGTCAGGCGCCGGCGGGGGAGCGGGCGCCGGGCACCCGCCCGTCGTCCGCCCCCTGCGGGGCCAGGCGCAGGATCGTCCGCCCGCCGTCGCGGGGGCCGTATTTCTGGTCGAACAGCCGGGCCACCCGCGCCACCGGGGTGCGGTCGCCGTCGGCCGGCTCCACCAGCGCGTACTCGCGGGGGGCCGCCGTGCGGGCGCGCTCGGGAAGCTGCGCCCGGACGGTGAGCGGGCCGGCCATGCGCAGCGCCCGGCAGTCGACGTAGTGCTGGCCGTCGACCGTCACGAAGTCCGCCGGCAGCTCCACGACGTCGGAGTCCTCGTGGCGCAGCGTGATCGTCGTCGACCAGTACCGCTCCAGGTCCAGGGTGGCCTGCGGCTGCCCCCACAGCTCCTCGAACCGGGCGTGCACGAACCCGCCCCACGGGCTGTCCATGTCGACCTCCAGCTGCGGGACGTTGAACGACAGCTTGCCGATCGGGAAGAACGAGATCAGCGCCCGCGCGTCCCACTGGTAGAGCTGGATCGACGGCGACGCGTCGTAGACCCGGACCTGGAGGCGGTCGCGCAGCGCGGGCTCCAGCGACCGCCGGAAGGCGGCCAGGTGCCGCAGGTTGGCCCGGATCTGCCGGGGGACGTCGATCCGCTGCCGCTCCAGCTCCTCGCCGCGCTGCTGGGCGGCCGTGCAGTCGGGGTCGAGCAGCAGCAGTTGCACCTTCGCGCCCTTGGCCAGCGCCGCCCGCACCGCCGCGAGGGTCTCGTCACGGTTGCGGTGCTCCAGCAGGATCGTCCAGGTGTCGAGGATGCGCACCAGCCGGGCGCTGCGCTCCAGCCGGGCCACGAACGCCGCCCGGTCGAAGCTCAGGTGCTCCTGCACCCGGGCCCGGCGGGCCTCCTCGAAGAGCGGGTCGAAGACCACGTAGGAGATCGCGGCGAGCACCACGCTCGCGCCGAGGTTGAGCAGCAGGTCGCTGAGGAAGCCGGTGCTGCGCCACGCGGCCAGCAGCATGACGACGGCGGCCCCGAGCAGCGCCCCGCCGACGAGGAAGGACCGCCGCTGCCGCCCGGCCCGGCCGGGCCGCCCGCCGCTCGTCCGCCGCATCCCCACCTCCCGATCCCTGCCTTCCCGGTCGCTGCCCTCCGGGTCGGGTCGCCCGCGCCCGCCCGGGGTCGATCGGCCGGAGAACGAGAGGATACGTGCCCGCTTTGCCGCCCGCTGTCCCGTTCGTGACCGTGGCGGCGGCGGGCCGGCGGCCGAGGGGACCGGCCGCGGTGACCCGCGCCGCATCGCCGGGACGGCCGTTGCCACCGTCCGGGCGATCCTCTACGGTCTGGTCAGCGGTTGGCGGTGCGGTCCGTTCCCAGCCCCCACACCGCTGCGCGGCCGTAGGATCGGGCCGGGGCCGGTGGGGTCCCGGGGCGAACCGCCGACGGCCGGCGGCGGTCACGTGTGACCCCCTCTCGTCCGGCGCCCGTCGACGCGCGCCGCGACGGCGGGAGCGTGCACGCCGGACCGCCCGGAGGTTTCCGTGTTCCTCAGCCCCCACGAGCAGGATCGCCTGCTCGTGCACGTCGCGGCGGACGTCGCCCGCCGCCGCCGCGAACGCGGCCTGCGCCTCAACTATCCCGAAGCCGTCGCCATCGTCACCGCCTTCCTGCTGGAGGGCGCGCGCGACGGCCGGTCGGTCGTGGACCTGATGTCGGCCGGTCGCGGCGTGCTCACCCGCGACGACGTCCTCGACGGGGTCCCCGAGCTGCTGAAGGAGGTGCAGGTGGAGGCGACGTTCCCGGACGGCACCAAGTTGGTGACGGTGCACCACCCGATCCCGTGATCCCCGGGGAGGTGCTGCCCGGCGACGGCCCGGTGGAGATCAACGCCGGCCTGCCGGTGACCACCCTGCTGGTGGTCAACACCGCCGACCGGCCGGTGCAGGTCGGCTCCCACTACCACTTCGCCGAGGCCAATCCCGGCCTGCGCTTCGACCGCGCCGCCGCGTACGGCCAGCGGCTCGCGGTGCCCGCCGGGACGTCCGTGCGGTTCGAGCCGGGGGTCAGCCGCCAGGTGGAGCTGGTGCCGCTGGGCGGGGCGCGCATCGTCGCCGGCCTGCGCGGCGAGGTCGCCGGCCCGCTCGGCGCGGGCCCGGGCGTCGTCGACCAGTCGGACGGGGGGTCGGACCGGTGAGCGAACTCGACCGGCGGCGCTACCTCGACCTGTACGGGCCCACCACGGGCGACCGGATCCGGCTCGCCGACACCGACCTGCTCATCGAGGTGGAGGCCGACCACTGCGTCGGCGGCGACGAGATGGTCTTCGGCGGCGGCAAGGTGATCCGGGAGTCGATGGGCCAGTCCCGGGCCACCCGCGCCGAGGGCGCCCTCGACACGGTGATCACCGGCGCGGTGGTGCTCGACCACTGGGGCGTGGTCAAGGCCGACGTGGGGTTGCGCGACGGCCGCATCGTCGCGCTCGGCCGGGCCGGCAACCCGGACACGATGCCGGGCGTCCACCCGGACCTGGTGATCGGCCCGGCGACGGAGGTGATCGCCGGCAACGGGCGCATCCTCACCGCCGGGGCCGTCGACACCCACGTGCACTTCATCTGCCCGCAGCTCGTGCACGAGGCGCTGGCCAGCGGCGTCACCACCCTCGTGGGCGGGGGCACCGGCCCGGCCGAGGGCACCCGCGCCACCACGGTCACCCCGAACGCCTGGCACCTGGCCCGGATGCACGAGGCGCTCGACGCGTTCCCGGTGAACGTGCTGCTGCTCGGCAAGGGCAACACCGTCTCCGAGGAGGCGATGTGGGAGCAGTTGCGGGCCGGCGCGGGCGGCTTCAAGCTGCACGAGGACTGGGGGACCACCCCTGCGGCCATCGACGCCTGCCTGCGGGTGGCCGACGCCTCCGGCGTGCAGGTCTCCATCCACACCGACACCCTCAACGAGGCCGGGTTCGTCGCCGACACGCTGCGCGCGATCGCCGGCCGGGCGATCCACTCGTACCACACGGAGGGGGCGGGCGGCGGCCACGCGCCGGACATCATCACCGTCGCCAGCGAGCCGAACGTGCTGCCGTCGTCGACGAACCCGACCCGCCCGTACACCCGCAACACCCTCGCCGAGCACCTCGACATGCTGATGGTCTGCCACCACCTCAACCCGGCGGTGCCGGAGGACCTGGCGTTCGCCGAGAGCCGCATCCGCCCGTCGACGATGGCCGCCGAGGACCTGCTGCACGACCTCGGCGCGATCTCCATCATCGGCTCCGACTCGCAGGCGATGGGGCGCATCGGCGAGGTGATCACCCGCACCTGGCAGAGCGCCCACGTGATGAAGCGGCGGGTGGGCGCGCTGCCCGGCGACGGGCGCGCCGACAACCACCGGGCCCGCCGCTACGTGGCGAAGTACACCGTCTGCGCGGCGATGGCCAACGGCCTGGAACGCGAGGTCGGGTCCGTGGAGCCGGGCAAGCTCGCCGACCTGGTGCTGTGGGACCCGGCGTTCTTCGGCGTGCGCCCGCACCTGGTGCTCAAGGGCGGCATGATCGCGTACGCGCAGATGGGCGACGCGAACGCGTCGATCCCGACGCCGCAGCCGGTGCTGCCCCGGCCGATGTTCGGCGCGCACGGCGTCGTGCCGGGGGCGACCAGCGTCGCGTTCGTGGCCCCGGCGGCGCTGGAGGCCGGGCTGCGCCTCGACGTGCGCCGGCCGCTGGTCCCCGTCGCCGACGTGCGGTCGCGGGGCAAGGCCGACCTGCCCGAGAACGGGGCCATGCCGCGCATCGAGGTCGACCCGGACACCTTCACCGTCCGCATCGACGGCGAGGTGGTCGAGCCGGACCCGGTGGCGGAGCTGCCGATGGCCCAGCTCTACCACCTGTTCTGACGACGATGACGAGCATGCTGCTGTTGCTCGCCGACGGGCGGTTCCCGGCCGGCGCGCACGCCCATTCCGCCGGGCTGGAGGCCGCCGTCGCCGCGGGGCTGGTCACCGACCTGGCGTCGCTGCGTGGCTTCCTGGTCGGCCGGCTGGCCACCGGCGGGCTGGTCGCCGCCGCGTTCGCGGTGGCGGCGCACCGGGCGGCGGCGGCCGGTGACCCCGCCCCCGCGCTGGCCCGGCTCGACGCCGAGCTGGACGCCCGCACGGCCGCACCGGCGCTGCGCGCGGTCTCCCGCCGGCAGGGCCGGGCCCTGCTGCGCGCCGGGCGGTCGCTGTGGCCGGGCGGGCCGTTCGCCGCCCTGCCCGCCGACCCGACCGGGCCGCACCAGCCGCTGGTGCTCGGGCTGGTCGGGGCGGCCGCCGGCCTCGACCCGGCCGAGCTGGCGACCGCCGCCGCGTACGGGTCGGTGACCGGCCCGGCGAGCGCGGCGGTGCGGCTGCTCGGCCTCGACCCGTACCGCGTGCACGGGTTGCTCGCCGCCCTGACGGCCGACGTCGACGCCACGGCGGCGCGGGCGGTGGCCGCCGCCGGCGGGCCGCCGGAGTGGCTGCCGGACGGCGCGGCCCCCCTCACCGACATCCATGCCGAAGTCCACACCACCTGGGAGGTGCGTCTCTTTGCGTCCTGAATCCGTTCCCCTGACCTCGTCGCACGACGAGGACGTCCCCCACACCCACCCCGAGCCCGGGGTCGACCCGCACGCCCCGCTGCCGCCGGCGGCCCGGCCGCTGCGCATCGGCATCGGCGGGCCGGTCGGCTCGGGCAAGACCGCCCTGGTCGCCGCGCTGTGCCGGGCGTTCGCCACCGAGCTGCGCCTCGGCGTGGTCACCAACGACATCTACACCACCGAGGACGCGGACTTCCTGCGCCGGGCCGGGGTGCTCGACCCGGCCCGGATCCGGGCGGTGGAGACGGGCTGCTGCCCGCACACGGCGATCCGCGACGACATCGGCGCGAACCTCGACGCGATCGACGAGCTGTGCGACGCGGTCGGCCCGCTGGACCTGGTGCTGGTGGAGAGCGGCGGCGACAACCTGACGGCCACGTTCAGCCGGGGCCTGATCGACCGGCAGATCTTCGTGGTCGATGTGGCCGGCGGCGACAAGGTGCCGCGCAAGGGCGGGCCCGGGGTCACCGCCGCCGACCTCCTGGTGATCAACAAGACGGACCTCGCGCCGATGGTCGGCGCGGACCTCGACGTGATGGACCGCGACGCGCGGGCCCGGCGCGGCGACCTGCCGACGGTCTTCCTGTCCATCGTCGGCGACCCGGAGGCGACCCGGGTGGCCGGGTGGATCCGGCACGAGCTGGCCCACCACCGGGCCGCCGTGGCCGTCGCCTGATGCGCGCGCGGGCCCGGGTGGTGGCGCGGGCCGACGGCCGCGGCGGCACGCGCCTCACGGAGCTGCGCGGCGAGTCGCCGTTGCTGCTGCGCTCCACCGCCGCCGAGGGCGGGGTCGCCACGGTGTACGTGGTGGGCGGCGCGGCGGGCCCGCTCGGCGGCGACGACCTGCTGTTGGAGGTGGAGGTGGGCCCCGGGGCGGCGCTGCGCGTCGGCAGCGTCGCCGCCTCGGTGGCGCTGCCCGGCCGCCCCGGCGCGGCGGCGTCCCGGATGCGGGTGCACGCGGTGGTGCACGCCGGGGCCGCCCTGCACTGGCTGCCGGAGCAGCTCGTCGCGGCGGCCGGCTGCGACCACGTCGCCGAGGCGCGGGTCGAGCTGGCCGCCGGGGCCCGGCTGACCTGGCGCGACGAGCTGATCTGCGGCCGGTACGGCGAGTCGCCGGGCGATGCCGTCGTGCGGACGTCGGTCGACCACGGCGGCCGGCCGCTGCTGCGCCAGTCGACGGCGGTGGGCCCGTCCGCGCCCGGCTGGTCGGGGGCCGCCGTGCTCGGCGGGGCCCCGGCGACGGGCTCGCTGCTGCTGGTGGGCCCCGACGTCCCGCCGGGCCCCGCCGCGCAGCCGGGTCTCGGGGCGGGGCCCGGCGTCGGGGTGCCGGCGGGCGGCCTGCCCGTCCCCCGGGCGCGGCCGGCGGGCGACGACGGCGGCGCGGTGGCCTGGCTGCCGCTGGCCGGCGGCCCGGCGGCGCTGCTCACCGCGACCGCCGCCGACGCGCACACCCTGCGCGAGCGGCTCACCCCGGCCTGAGCGCACCGGCGCGGTGTGTCCGGCCCGGGGCGGCGACTCCGGGCGTCAGCGGGCCGCGACGCGGGCGCGGGCCCCGGCCGCCGCGCCGACCGGGCGGCCGGCGCCCAGCCGGTCGGCCAGCGCGGCGAGTGCCCCGGCCAGGTCGGCGTCGTCGCCGGTGACCAGGTCGGCCAGGTCCGCCCGGACCAGGGCGTCGACGCGTTCCTGCTCGCGGCGGCCCCGGGCGGTCAGGTACGCGCGGATGCGCCGCCGGTCCTGCGGGTCGATCCGCCGGTAGACCAGGTTCTGGTCGACGAGCTGGTCGACCAGCTTGGTCAGTGTCCCCGGCGGCAGGGACTCCTCGGCGGCGACCTCGCTCATCGGGTGCCCCTGCCCGTCGGCGAGCAGGCACAGCACCCGCCAGGCCTCGACGGTGAGGCCCTCGGCGGCCAGGACACCGCCGACCCGCCGCGCGAGCAGCCGCTCGGCACGGGTCAGCACACGCAGCAGATCGACGGGCGTCGCGGGCACCTCGGGCATGACCCTCCCCCGTTCGGTGGGGCTGCCATCGTACCGAAAAGGTCCCGCATCGTGACCGGGTCTGGTGTGGGCACCGGCCGGCGGCAATCATGTCGTCATGTCCGTGCCGGCAGGGCGTCCGGCTGGTGCGCCGCATCCCCAGCCGGGGCAGACGCTCCACCTTCCCGCGCCCTGGCTCACCGTGGACCGGTCGGTGGTCAGCGTCGCGCTGGTCTACCCGATGCGGGGGCCCGCCGGGATGTTCGGCCCGACCTGTGAGCTCTGCGCCCAGCTCGCGGTGGAGGAGATCAACCGTGCCGGCGGGGTGCTCGGCCGCGAGCTGCGGCTGGTGCCCGTCGACGGCGGCGCACCGCCGGCCGAGGTGGCCGCCGAGGTGGAGGCGCTGGTGTCGACCGGCGCGGTGCAGGGGGTGACCGGCTGGCACATCTCGTCGGTGCGGCAGGCGGTGGCCCCGCGCGTCGCGCACCGGGTGCCGTACGTCTACACCGCGCTCTACGAGGGCGGCGAGCGCACCGAGGGGGTCTTCCTCACCAGCGAGACGCCCGACGCGCAGCTCTGGCCGGCGATGCGGCTGCTGGCCGGCGAGCAGGGCGTGCGTCGGTGGTACGTGGTGGGCAACGACTACGTGTGGCCGCGCCGCACGGCCCGCGCCGCCCAGCGGTACGCCCTGCGCAGCGGGGCGCGGGTGTGCGGGCAGCGGTTCCTGCCGTTGGGCGTCCACGACTTCGGCCCCGTCCTACGCGCCGTCGAGCAGTCCGAGGCGGACGGGGTGCTGATGCTGCTGGTCGGCGCGGACGCGGTGCGGTTCAACCGGGCGTTCGCCCGCAGCGGCCTGGACCAGCGCTGCCTGCGGCTGAGCACCCTGATGGACGAGAACATGCTGCTGGCCAGCGGGGCGGGCGCGACCCGCCGGTTGTACAGCACGGCCGGGTTCTTCGCCGGCCTGGTCACCCGGGAGAACCTCGACTTCCACGGCGCGTTCGCCCGCCGGTTCGGGGTGGAGGCGCCGCCGCTGGGCAGCCTGGGGGAGTCCTGCTACGAGGGCGTGATGCTGCTGGCGGCGCTGATCGCGCGGGCCCGCACGCTGGACGTGCGGGCGATCGGGGCCGCCGCGGACGCGGTGTCCTACCAGGGGCCACGGGGGGAGCTGCGGCTGCGCGGGCGGCACGTGCGCCAGCGGATCTACCTGGCCGAGGCCGACGGGCTCGACTTCGCGGTGCTGGCGGAGCTGTAGGGGCGCTTGACAGCCGGCCGGGGGATCCCGCTAAAATCCTTCACGCAGGAAGTAACTGGCTCGCCGCCCGATTAGTCGAAATGCGATTCCGGCGCTGGGGCCACCGTTCTTCCGAATGTCTGTCGTGGGCCGTCGCCATTCTCCGTGAGTCCTCCGGGGATGGTGGCGGCCTTTGCTGTTCACCCCCGTTGAGCTGGCCTTACCGGCCGTTCGGGAAACAGGCAATTAAGGGCTGGGAAACGTGGCCGCAACGAATCGAGTCGAGGCTTTGCCCTGCCCGAGGTCCACTGCGGATGGTGTGCCGGCGTCCCACCCGCCGGCCGGTCTTTCCGCCCGACGCGACACCCGTGACCGCACCGCTTCACCAATCACCAATGGCAATGCAGCCCGGCCCGGCAGGGCCGGTGGTCGTCGCTCCACGCATACCGCAGGGGAGATTGCATGTCACTGTTCCGGGGCCGCCGTATCCTGGCCGGCACCATGGCCTTCGTCGTCGCGGCCGCGCTGGCCGCGTGCGGCAGCAAGACCTCCGACAGCACGTCGGGCAAGGGCGTCAGCGCCGACGTCTCGGGCGACACCGTCAAGGTGGGCCTGCTCAACTCGCTCTCCGGCACCATGGCCATCAGCGAGGTCACCGTCCGCGACTCGATCATGCTCGCCGTGGAGGAGATCAACGCGGCCGGCGGCGTCCTGGGCAAGAAGATCGTGCCGGTCGGCGAGGACGGCGCGTCGGACTGGCCGACCTTCGCCGAGAAGGCCGAGAAGCTCATCTCCGAGGACCGCGTCGCCGCCGTCTTCGGCTGCTGGACCTCCGCCAGCCGCAAGGCCGTCAAGCCGGTGTTCGAGAAGAACAAGGCGCTGCTGTTCTATCCGGTGCAGTACGAGGGCCTGGAGCAGTCGCCGTACATCTTCTACACCGGGGCGACGACCAACCAGCAGATCGTCCCCGGCCTGGACTACCTCAAGGCGCAGGGCAAGAAGTCGGTCTACCTCGTGGGCAGCGACTACGTCTTCCCGCGCACCGCCAACAAGATCATCAAGGCGTACGCGAAGGCCAACGGGATGACCGTCCTCGGCGAGGACTACGCCCCGCTCGGCTCCACCGAGTTCGGCACCATCGTCAACAAGGTGAAGTCGGCGAAGGCCGACGCGGTGTTCAACACCCTCAACGGCGACAGCAACGTGGCCTTCTTCAAGGAATACACGTCGGCCGGGCTCAACGCGACGAGCATGCCCGTGGTGTCCGTGTCGATCGCCGAGGAGGAGGTCAAGGGCATCGGCACGCAATATCTCAAGGACCAGCTGACCGCCTGGAACTACTACCAGACCACCCCGGGCGGGGCGAACGCGAAGTTCGTCGCCGCGTACAAGGCGAAGTACGGCGCGGACAAGCCCACCAGCGACCCGATGGAGGCCGCGTACGTGGCCGTGTACCTGTGGAAGGAGATGGTCACCAAGGCCGGCTCCTTCGAGGTGGAGAAGGTCCGCGCCGCCGCCGGCGGCATCACCTACGAGGCGCCCGAGGGCCTGGTCACCGTGGACGGCCCGACGCAGCACATCGCCAAGACCGCCCGGATCGGCAAGGTCGGCGCGGACGGGCTGATCACCGAGGTGTGGAACTCCGGCCAGCCGATCAAGCCCGACCCGTACCTCAAGAGCTACCCCTGGGCGACCGGCCTGAGCTGACCACCCGGCCCGGGCGGCCCCGCGCCGCCCGGGCCCCACCCCTCCTCGGAGCAACCGTGACAGTCCTGTTCGGACAGCTCTTCACCGGCGTCAGCATCGGCGCGGTCCTGCTGCTCGTCGCGCTCGGGCTCGCGCTCACCTTCGGCCAGATGAACGTCATCAACATGGCCCACGGCGAGTTCATCATGGCCGGCGCCTACACCACCTACGTGCTCCAGCAGACGATCACCTCGGCCGGCTGGTCGCTGCTGGTCGCCCTGCCCGTCGCCTTCGCGGTGGCCGGCGCGCTGGGGGTGCTGCTGGAGGTGCTGCTCATCCGCCGCCTCTACGCCCGGCCCCTGGACACCCTGCTCGTCACCTGGGGCGTGTCGCTGATGCTCCAGCAGGCGGCCCGGGACATCTTCGGCAGCCCCAACGTGCAGACCCGCGCGCCCGCGCTGCTCACCGGAAACGTGGCGCTGCCCGGCGGCGTCACCGTCGCCAACAACCGGCTGTTCATCCTCGGCCTCGCCGTGGCGGCCGTGGTGGCGTTGACCCTCGCCCTGCGGCTCACCCCGCTGGGCCGCCGCATCCGCGCCGTCGTGCAGAACCGCGACCTCGCCGCCGTCTCCGGCATCGCCACCGCCCGGGTCGACCGCACGACCTTCTTCGTCGGCTCCGGCCTGGCCGGCGTCGCCGGGGTCGCGCTGACCCTGCTCGGGCCGATCGGCCCGACGATGGGCACCAACCTCATCATCGACGCCTTCCTGGTGGTCGTGGTCGGCGGGATCGGCCAGCTCAAGGGCAGCGTGATCGTCGCCTTCGCCCTCGGCGTGCTCCAGGCCACCGGTGAATACCTCACCACCCTCAGCGTCGCCAAGGTGATCGTCTTCGTGGCGATCGTCGCGTTCCTCCAGTGGCGGCCACAGGGCCTGTTCACCCTGCGTACCAGGAGCCTCGCATGACCACCGTGACCGGCCCGGCCACCGCCGCCGACGAGCCCGCCGCACCGGCACCGCCGCCGCCCGCACCCCGCACCGGCGGCCGGGCCCGCGCGGCGCTCGGCTTCGCCGCCGGCGCGGCGCTGCTGTTCGGCGCGGCCCCCCTGCTGCTGTCGGACTTCCGGCTGGCGCTGCTGGCCAAGTACCTCTGCGTCGCGATGGTCGCCGTCGGCATCGGCATCGCCTGGGGCCGCGGCGGCATGCTCACCCTCGGCCAGGGCGTCTTCTTCGGCCTCGGCGGCTACGCGATGGCCATGCACCTCAAGCTCGCCGACGCGGGCCCCGGCGCGCTGCCCGACTTCATGCAGCTGTACGGGCAGCTCGACGAGCTGCCGTGGTGGTGGCGGCCGTTCGCGAGCCCCTGGTTCGCCCTGCCCGCCACCGTGCTGCTGCCCATGGTCGTCGCCTTCGGGCTCGGCTCGCTGGTCTTCCGCCGCCGGGTGCGGGGCGCCTACTTCGCCATCCTCAGCCAGGCCCTCGCCGCCGCGATGGTGATCCTGCTGGTCGGCCAGCAGGGCACCACCGGCGGCACCAACGGCCTGACCGACATCCAGGGCTTCTTCGGCTACGACCTCGACGACCCGGTCAACCAGCGCACCGTCTACTTCCTGATCGCCGCCGCCCTGCTGGGGCTGCTCGCGCTGGCCCGTCAGCTCATCCAGAGCCGCTACGGCGAGCTGCTGGTGGCCGTGCGCGACGGCGAGGAACGGGTCCGCTTCCTCGGCTACGACCCGGCCACCGTCAAGGTCGTCGCCTACGTGGTGGCCGCCGGGATGGCCGGGCTCGCCGGGGCGCTGTTCGTCCCCGCCGTCGGCATCATCTCGCCCGCCCTGATCGGCATCGTGCCGTCCATCGAGTTCGTCATCGGCGTCGCCGTCGGCGGGCGGGCCACCCTGCTCGGCCCGGTGCTCGGCGCGGTCGCGGTGGCCTGGGCGCGTACCGCGCTGTCCGAGCGGTTCCCGGGCACCTGGACGTACCTGCAAGGGCTGTTGTTCGTGCTGGTGGTCGCGTTCCTGCCCGGCGGCCTGGCGTCGCTGTGGGCGCTGCGGCGCACCCGGCGCGCGGCAGCCGACCGGCCGCCCTGGTGGCGGCGCATCCCACCCGCCCGCAGCGGCCGGACCCGGACGGAGGCGCCGGCGGCATGACCGACGAACGAACCGACGGCCTGTGCGTGCGGGGCCTGCGGGTCAGCTTCGACGGCTTCACCGCCGTCGACGGCGTCGACCTGGACGTGCCCGCCGGTGACCTGCGCTTCCTCATCGGGCCCAACGGGGCCGGCAAGACCACCCTCGTCGACGCCGTCACCGGGCTGGTCCGGGCCACCGGCTCGGTCCGCTTCGGCGACCGCGAGCTGCTCGGCCGGGACGTGCACCGCATCGCCCGGCTCGGCGTGGGCCGCACCTTCCAGACCGCCGCCGTGTTCGAGGAGCTGACCGTCGCGCAGAACCTCGACATCGCCGCCGGGGCCGGGCGGAGCTGGTGGGCGCTGGCCCGCCGCCGGCGGCGGCTGCCCGACGAGGTCGTCGCCGCCCTCGACACCATCGGCCTCGCCGACCGGGCCGACCACCTCGCCGGCACCCTCGCCCACGGGCAGAAGCAGTGGCTGGAGATCGGCATGCTGCTCGTCTCCGATGCCCGGCTGCTGCTGCTCGACGAGCCCGTCGCCGGGATGAGCCACGACGAGCGCGACGCCACCGGCGCCCTGTTGGAGACCGTCAGCCGGGACCGCACCGTCGTGGTCATCGAACACGACATGGACTTCCTGCGCCGCTTCGCCCGCACCGTGACCGTGCTGCACGCCGGGCGGGTGCTCAGCGAGGGCACCGTCGCCCAGGTCCAGGCCGACCCCCGGGTGCAGGAGGTCTACCTCGGCCACCCCGTCGACGCTCCCACGGAGGCGTGATGTTGACACTGCGCGGCGTGCGCGCCGGGTACGGACGCAGCGAGGTGCTGCACGGCGTGGACCTCGCCGTGCCCGCCGACGGCGTCGCCGCCGTGCTGGGCCACAACGGGGCCGGCAAGAGCACCCTGCTGCGGGTCGCGGTGGGCCTGCTGCGGCCCCGCGCCGGCACCGTCGAGCTGGCCGGGGAGGACGTCACCAGGCTCGCCCCGCACCAGCGGGTCGCCCGGGGCATGGCGTACGTGCCGCAGGGCCAGCAGTGCTTCCCGCACCTGACGGCGGGGGAGAACCTGCGGCTGGTCGCCGACGGCCGGCGCGACGGCGCGGCGGCCACCGCCGAGGCGCTCGACCTGTTCCCGGCGCTGCGCCCGCTGCTGCGCCGCCGGGCCGGGCTGCTCTCCGGCGGCCAACGCCAGCAGCTCGCCATCGCCCGGGCGCTGGTCACCCGGCCGAAGCTGCTGCTGCTCGACGAGCCCACCGAGGGCATCCAGCCCTCGGTGGTCGCCGAGATCCAGGACCGCGTCGTCGAGCTGACCGCCCGCGCCGGCATCCAGGTGCTCCTCGTCGAGCAGCACCTCGGCTTCGCCCTGCGGGTCGCCCAGCGCTACTACGTGCTGGAGTCGGGCCGGGTCACCTCGACCGGCGACGGCGGGGCCACCGCCGAGCACGCCGTCCGGGCCGCGCTCGCAGTCTGACCCCGCCCCGCCCCCAAGAGCCGCCGGCCCGGCCCGCCTCGGCCCGACGCCACGGCCCGACGGCCCGGCCCGCCTCAGCCCGAGGCCACGGGCCGTCGGCTCGGCCCGTCGACTCAGCCCGTCGGCTCAGGCGGCGCGAACTCGACGAGCACGACGCCCGGCTGGGGCACCAGCAGCTCCACCGTCGCCACCCCGCCGGCCACGTCCGGCTCGACGGGCTCCGCCGCCAGCGCGTCGGCGGCCCGCAGCGCGTCCCACTGCCCGTCGGTCGGCCAGTCGCCGACGCCGAGCCGGCCCGCGAGGGTGGTGACGTCGCCGTGCTCGCGGTCGAGCCGGGTCACCGTCACGCCGCCGCCCGGCCCGCCGGCCACGCCCAACCGGACCCGGCGGGTCAGCGCCGGGTCGCCGTCGCGCTTCGACTGGTCGAGCGTCGACACCCAGATCAGCACGGCGAGGCCGCCGTCGGCGTGCCGGCTCGCCCACGCCTGCACCAGGCCGTCCGCGCCGTCGCCGCAGGACCGCACCGGCAGCTCGGTGTCGCCGAGCCGGGCGAGCATCCGCAGGGCGTGGTAGCGGGGCTTGGCGATGCCGCCGACGGTGATCAGGCCGAACCCGCCGTGCAGCAGCCGGGGCGGCCGGCCCAGCTCCTCGAAGTGGTCGCTGGCCACCCAGTAGGACAGGGCGTCGACCCGCCCGGCGGCCGACCGCATGCCGCCGAGCAGGAACGTCGCCGCCGACGCGCCGTCGTTGACCGGGTGGAAGTGGGTGGGCGTGACGCCCCACTCCGTCCACAGCAGCCGGGCGTGCGGGAAGCCGAGCCGGCGCAGGGTGGGCCGCAGGTCAAGTGGCGGGCTGCCGTACGTGTGGGTGGAGACGAAGTCGACCGGCGTGCCCGTACGCGCGGCGTGTTCCAGCAGGGCGTCGACCCAGCCGGCGGCGGCCGACGACGGCCCGCCCACCGCGATGCGGGGGTCGACGTCCTTGACCGCGCGGGCGGTGACCTCGTACAGCCGCATCCACTCCTCGCGGGTGCCGGCCCAGAACACCTCCAGGTTCGCCTCGTTCCACACCTCGAAGTCCCAGCCGAGCACCGCCTCGCCGTACCGGTCGAGCAGGTGCGCCACGAGCGCGCGGACCAGCTCCGCCCAGCGGTCCCAGTCCTTCGGCGGCGAGATGACCCCCCGGTAGGCGAACACCGTCCGCTCCGGGTCGCGGGCCAGGTCGCGGGGCATGAAGCCGATCTCCACGACCGGCCGTAGCCCGGCCGAGCACAGCAGGTCGTAGACGCGGTCCACGCCGGTGAAGTCGTGCACCGGCCGGCCGTCGACCTCCCGGTAGACGCCCAGGTCGTCGTGCAGGATCGCGTGCGCCCGCACGGCCTCGACGCCCACCTCCGCGCGGACCCGGCGCAGCGCCGCCAGCAGCTCCGCCCCGATCTCCCGGCCGCCGCTGGTGTCGGCGCACAGCAGCTGCGACAGCCGCTCGCTGCCGATCATCGGCTGCCACGGCCGGTGCAGCGGCGTGCCCGGCGCGGCGGCGTCGACGCGCACGTCCACCGTCGGCGGCGGGCCGGCGGCGGCCGGCAGCGCGGCGGCGACGACCGGGTCGCCCAACGCGCCGGTGACGGTCACCTCGGGCACGGCGGCCACGGCGTACGCGTAGGGGCGGCCGGGCTCGCCGGTGGTGTCGACGTACCAGGTGTCGGGCACGGCGAGCACGTCGCCGCCCTGGTGGTCGACCGGGGCAAAGGGGCCGGCGGGCCGCCCGTCGCGCAGCGGGGCCCGGTGCACCAGGTAGCCGACGGCGTCGGGCACCGGCGACCAGGACAGCCGCACGTGGCCCACCCCGGCGACCGCCGTCAGCCCGGCCGGCGGCGGCAGGTCCGGGATGCCGCCCGTCGCCCCCTGCTCGTCGCTGCGCCGCGCGATGCGCCGCGTCCAGTCGCCCCGGGCGTCGTCGCCGGCGGCCGGGACCGTGCCCGCGTCGTGGTCGCCGCCGACCTTGTGGCCCGTGCCCTCGTGGTCGCCGCCGGCCCCGCGGTCCGCGCCGTGACGGCCCGCGGCCTCGTGGCGGCCCGTCACCGCTGCCCCCCACCGCGCGGGAGGGAGAACTCCTCCATCCGCATCAGCGGCGCGACCCGCTGCTGCATCGGCCCCTGCGCGAACGGCCGGCGCAGCACGTCGTGGGCCAGGGCGTTGCCCAGCGCCGCCATCGTCATGCCCTGGTCCAGCGCCAGGTAGCGCTTCGACACCCGCCCGGTGGTCACGTCGACCGAGTCGTAGAACCCGCCCGGCCCGTACGCGTCGAATTCCCGCCGCAGGTTCGCCAGGTTGCGCAGGGCGTCGTCCGGCGCATAGCGCAGCGCCAGGAAGGACGCGTGCGGGGTGACCACGCCCCGGCCGTAGCCCGACGGCGGCGGCTGGGCGGGCCGGCACTCGCCGTACCCGGGGTCGACCGAGGTGCGCTCCTGGTCGGAGGTGTAGCCCGGCCCGTCCATGCCGAGCTGGTCCACGCCGTACTCGCGGTAGCCGCCGTCGGGGTCGTTGGCGGGGGAGAAGCCCCAGTAGCCGTAGCCGGCCTCCCGCAGCCCGTGCTCGATCTGCGCCCGCACGTACGCCGGGTGGTTGACCGCCCAGCTACGCGGGCCCCACCGCTCCTCGGGCACGAACAGCGGCACCATCAGCGCCTCGAACATCGACCCGCCCCAGCTCGGCACGAGCTGCAACCCCCGGTAGCGGTAGGCGCCCTCGAACACCCGCACGCCCAGGTACGTGCGCCACTGGCCGACGGCCCGCTGTTCCGTCCACGCCCAGTCGCAGCCCTCCGGGTCGAACGTGCGGTAGGTGCCGAAGTAGTGCTCCGGCGGGATCTGCCCGGCGGCGATGCCGAGGTAGCTGGCGATGCGCGGCTCCGTGTTGAACGCGCCGTAGTGGTGGCAGGTGTAGAACACGTCCGGCCCGGTGCGGTAGTTGCCGGCCAGCGAGCAGCCCGGCGGCGGCTCGACCCAGAAGCCGCCGCGGAGCTGCCGCTGCGCCGGGTCGTAGTAGTAGCCGAAGTCCATCCGGCGCAGCAGCGCGTCGGCGCGGCCCGCCAGCTCCGGCCCGCCTGCCGCACCACCGTCAGCGCCGTGGCGAGCCAGCCGTTGTCCACGCTGGACAGGAACGGGTGCACGGCGCTGCCGTCGACGGGCCAGGTGGTCAGCTTCGCGCCGGTCGCCGGGTCGTACCAGTTGTAGTACATGCCGGACGGCTCGTGGACCTCCAGCCGGCCCAGCGTGGCGAGGGTGCGGGCGATGCGGTCGCGGGCCTGGCCGGCGCTGACCAGGCCGGTCTCCCGGGCCGCCACGGTGCTCCACAGGTACGCGCCGACGTTGGTCGGCGACGTGTACCCGGCGCGGTCGGCCGGGTCGAGGTCGCCGCCGACGTTGTCGGCCGCCAGCCCGGTGCCCGGGTCGACCATGGCGGCCATCGACCGCCAGGTGTCGGCGGCGTACTGCCGCAGCGTGGCGGCCGGGGACCCGGCGGGCGCGGCTGTCGGCGGCGCGGCCGCGGCCGGCGGGGCGACGGCGGCGGTCAGCCCGAGGGCCAGCAGCACCGTCGCGGCGCGGAACGGATGGGACCTGGATCGCACGAGGAGGCTCCTCACTGGAGGACGGTCAGGTCAGGTGGGTGGGCGGGCTCACTTCAGGCCGGTCGTGGCGATGCCCCGGACGAAGTGCCGTTGCAGCGCGACGAACACCAGCAGGACCGGCACGATGACGGCCACCGAGCCCGCCATCAGCAGCCCGTAGCGGGTGTTGTTCTCGCCGATGGCGTACAGGGCGAGCGCCACCGGCAGGGTGTACCGGTCCTCCGACTGCGCGACGACCAGCGGCCAGAGGAAGTTGTTCCACGACGACAGGAACGTCAGGATGCCGAGGGTGGCCAGGGCCGGCCCGCACAGCGGCAGCACGACCCGGGCGAAGATCCGCAGCTCGCCCGCGCCGTCGACCCGGGCCGCCTGGATCAGGTCGTCGGGCAGCCCGGTGATGAACTGGCGCATCAGGAACACCCCGAAGGGGCTGGCCAGCCACGGCAGGATCAGCCCGGCGTAGCTGTCCACCAGCCCCAGCCGGCTCACGAGCATGAACAGCGGCACGAAGGTGACCATGCCCGGCACCATCAGCATCCCGAGCACCAGCGCGAACACCACGCGCCGGCCGGGGAACTCCAGCTTCGCCAGGGCGTAGCCGAGCATCGAGCAGAACACGAGGTTGCCCACGGTGACGGCGCCGGCCACCAGGACGCTGTTGAGGAAGAACGCCGGGAAGTCCAGCTCGGTGAACAGGTGCCGGTAGTTGTCGAGCGTGGGCGCCTCCGGCAGCCAGGTCGGCGGCGTCCGGCGGATCTCCGCGTCCGGCTTGACCGAGCCGAGCAGCATCCACACGAACGGGCCGACCAGGACGACGAGGCCGCCGGCCAGCACCACGTACACCCAGGGCTGGCCCCGCTCTTTCTTCTTCGCGGTCGTCGTCACGGCACCCTCCTCACGTCTTCGACCGCATCAGCCGGAACTGCGCGGCGGTGAGCCCGACGACGGCGACGAACAGCACGTACGCGATCGCCGCCGCGTAGCTGTAGTTGCCGAAGCCGAACTGCTGGTAGATGTAGAAGGCCACCGACAGGGTGCTGTCCAGCGGCCCGCCGCCCGTCATCACGAACGGCTCCTCGAAGAACTGGAGGTAGCCGATCCCGGTCACCACCCCGCCGAAGAGCAGCGTGGGCCGCAGCAGGGGCAGGGTGACGTGCCGGAACCGCGCCCAGGCCCCGCAGCCGTCGATGGCCGCCGCCTCGTGTAGCTCGCCGGGGATCGCCTGGAGGCCGGCGAGGAAGACCACCATCAGGAAGCCCATGTTCCGCCAGGCCGCCATCACCACCAGCGACGGCAGCGCCGTGCGGGTGTCGGACAGCCACGCCGGGCCGTCGACGCCGAGGCGGGCGAGCGCGGTGTTGACCAGACCGCTGTCGGGTTCGAGCAGGAACCGCCAGACCACGGCGACGGCGACGATGCTGGTGACCACCGGCAGGTAGTAGCCGACCCGGAAGAACGTGCGGAACCGGCTGATCCCCGCGTCGAGGGCGACAGCCGCGGCCAGCCCCAGCACCATCGTCAGCGGCACGCCGAGCAGCACGAACCACGCCGTGTTGGCGGCGGCCCGCCGCAGCGTCTCGTCGCCGAGCAGCCGCACGTAGTTGTCCACGCCCACCGGGTCGACCGCGAGCGGGTCCCGCAGGTCGGCGCTGCGCAGGTCGGTGAAGCTCATGGCGGCCGAGGCCAGCACGGGGCCCGCCATGAACACGGTGAAGATCAGCAGGAACGGCAGCGCCAGGCCCCACCCCGCGACCCGCTGCCGCCGGGTGACGCCGCGCCGGCCGGGCCGCCCGCCGGTGCTGCCGCGCGGGCCGGGCCACCTGCTGCCGCGCGGGCCGGGCCGCGCGCCGCCGGTGGGGGCGGCCCGCCGCGCGGGGGCGGACGCCACCTCAGCTCCCGGTGCCGATGGCCGACGCCTTCGCCTGCATCTCCCGGGTGGCGGTGGCCGGGTCGGTCACGCCCCGCACCACCCGCTCGATGCCGTCGTCGATGACGTCGGCGACCTGCTCCCAGGTGGCCATCGCCGGCGGCGACTTGGCGTCGGCGAGCTGCGCGCCGAACGCCTTGAGCAGCGGGTCGTCGGCGAGCTTGCCCGACTGCCAGGTCGCCGTCACCGCCGGGAGGCTGCCCACCAGGTCGTAGAGCTTCTGCTGGGCGGCCGGCGAGGTGAGGTACCGGACGAACTTCCAGGCCGTGTCGCGGTTGTCGGTGTCCCGGTAGACCACCAGGTCCGCGCCGCCGATGAACGAGGTGCCGGCCTGCTCGCGGGGCATCGGCGCGACGTCCCACTTGCCCTCCAGTGCCGCGCCGCCCTGCTCGCGCAGGATGCTCATGTGCCAGGGGCCGGAGACGAACGCCCCGATGTCGCCGGAGACGAAGCCGCTCTCCTGCGCGCCGGGCGCGACCTGGCCCGGGGCGAGCCCCTGCCGGAAGAACGACGCGTAGTATTCCAGCGCCGTGCGCATCTGCGGGGTGTCCAGGGTGAACTTCCCGTCGGCGAGCACGTCCGCCCCCGCCTGCCAGGCGAACGGCAGGAACGACTGCCACGCGCCGGTGCCACCCGGTTGCAGCGAGATGCCCCACTTCGCCCCGCCGGTCTGCTTGAGCCCCCTGGCGAACGCGGTCAGCTCCTGCCAGTTGGCCGGCTTGCCGACCCCGGCCTTCGCCGCGAGGTCCGTGCGGTGGTAGATCAGCCGCGTCTCGACGTACCAGGGGACGCCGTAGGACGTGTCGTCGACCACCGTCGTGTCCCACGCGCCCGGGAAGAACGCGGCCCGGTCGAACAGCCCGGGGGGCGTCGGGTCCAGGGCCCCGGTCTTGGCGAACTCGCCCATCCAGGTGGAGCCCATCATGCTCACGTCCGGCGTCTGCCGGCCCGCGATCGCGGTGGCGAGCTTGTCGTGGGCGGCGTCGAACGGGAACGCGGTGACGGTGACCTTGGCCCCCGGGTTGTCCCGGGTGAAGTCGTCGGCCAGGGCCTTCAGCTTCTCCCCCTCGGCGCCCATCGCCCAGACCGTGATCTCGCCGGTGGCCTTGCCCTCCGCGACCGCCCCGCCGGCCGCCGGCCCGCCGGGACCCGGCCCGCCGTCGTCCCGGCCGCAGCCGGTCACGCCCAGCGCGAGCGCGGCCACGAGCGCCGTCGCCTGTCTCCAGTGCCTCATTGCGCCTCCTGAGGGGGATGGGTCGCCACGGCCGGGGTCACCGCACGGTGCGGTCACCCGCCGCCGGACGGCGTCCGGCAGCCGTGGGGTCGTGCTCGGTGGTGGTGTGCCTGTCGGTGGGTTCGTGCGCGGTGGCGGGGCGGTGCCCGGTGTGGTCGGCCTCGGTGGTGGCGCCGGCTTTGGTGGCGGGGCCGGGCGCGGTGGCGGGGCCGGCTCCGGTGGGCGCGGGGCAGCCGCAGCTGCGCCGGACGACGAGGTCGGTCGGGAGCACCAGGGCGGCGTCGGATCCGTCGGCCTCGCCCGCCGCGGCCCGCAGCAGCAGTCGCGCGGTCCGCCCCGCCAGCTCGCGCACCGGCTGCCGGACGGTGGTCAGGGCCGGGCTGACGAGCGCGGCCATCGGGATGTCGTCGAAGCCGGTGACGACCAGGTCGGCGGGCACCCGCACGCCCCGGGCCGCCGCGCCGACGAGCATGCCGAGCGCGGTCTCGTCGTTGGCGCAGACCACGCCCCGGGGCGGGGCCGCCCGGCTGAGCAGCTGCTCGGCGGCGAACACCCCGTCGTGCTGTTCGAGGCCGACCCGCAGCGGCGCGCGGGGCAGCGGCAGGCCGAGCTGCCGGTGCGCGGCGCGGAACCCCTCCCACCGGCCGGTGACGTCGGGCGAGTTGCGGGGGTCGCCGACGAAGACCAGCCCGCGCAGCCCGTGGTCGGCCAGCAGGTGCCGCGTCAGGGCCGTCGCCGCGGCGACGTTCTCCGCGCGTACGGACGGCATGCCGGGCGGCCCCTCGCCGGCGAGCACCACGACGGGCACGAGTTTCGCCAGCTCCCGCAGCGTGTCGGGGGAGACGGTGCCGCCGAAGACGGCCAGCCCGTCGACCCGGCGGGCCATCTCCACGACCTCGGCGTCGGAGTCGTCGCGCAGGTGGGTGCAGAGGATGTGCACGCTGGTGCGGGTGTGCACCGCCTCGGCCTCGAAGCCCTGGATCAGCTCCGAGAAGTACGGGCCGGACAGCCCCGGGAACACCAGGCCGACCGCGCCGTGCCGGCCGGCGGCGAGGGCCCGGCCGAGGTGGTCGGGGCGGTAGCCGTGCTCCTCGATGGCCCGCTGCACCCGCCGCCGGGTCTCCTCCGACACCTGACCGACGCCGTTGGACACCCGGGAGACGGTGGCGACCGACACCCCGGCCAGCCGGGCGATCTCCCGGACCGTCAGCCGATCGTTGCCCATGGACTCCCTCGCTCCGCCGCACGCTTCTCGGTAACCGGTTTCAGAAACCGGTTACCGAGAACCATAGGCAACCGCCGATGACTCCACAACCCGAGGCGGCCCGGCTCCATAGCAGACGCTTCACCGCGATGGGCCCTGTCCACAGCCCGGCGGTCGTCCACAGGACCGGCCGGTGGCCGTTTGCGCCGTGCCGCGCCGGTCGGCACGGTCACCGGCATGGACGAGGTGCTGCGGGACCTGGTGCGGCGCGGCGGCGGGCTGGTCACCAGGGCGATGGCGACACAGGTGGTGCCCCCGTGGACCCTTCAGCACGCGTGCGCCGCCGGCCACCTGGTGCGGGTGCTGCCCGAGGTGTTCGTCGCGGCGGACCTGCTGGTCGGGGAGGTGGGACACGCCGCCCTGCCCGCCCTCGGCCGCCTGCACCCCGCCCTCGGCCATCGGGCGGTCTGCGCCTGGGCCGGCGGGCGGGCCGCGCTCAGCCACCTCAGCGCGCTGCACGTGTGGGGCATGCACCGGCAGCGGGCCGGCGACGTCCTGCACCTGAGCGCACCGGTGAACCCCGCCATCCGCACCCGCCCCGGGGTGCGCGTACACCGTCGGCAGGGCTTCGTCGTCGGCCCACCGCAGGTGGTACGACGCGGCGGCCTGCCGGTGACCCGCCTCGACCAGACCCTGGTGGACTCGTGGCCCCTGCTGCCGCCTGCCGAGCGGCGGGCGCCGGTGATCCGCGCCGTCAACGAGCGACTCACCACCGCCGACCGGCTGTGGCGCGCCCTGGCCGACGCGCCCAGGCTCCCCGACCGGCCGGCGCTGCGCACGCTGCTGACCCGGCTCGAAGAGGGCTGCCGCAGCCCGCTGGAGATCTGGGGGCACGAGCGCGTCTTCACCGGCCCGGGAATGCCACCCTTCCGCCGGCAGGCGCGGGTCAGGGCCGGCGAGCGCACCATGTACCTCGACCTGTTCGCCGAGCGGGAACGCGTCGACATCGAACTCGACGGCGCGACCACGCACGGCGACCCGCGACAGCGGGAGATCGATCTGCGCCGGGACGCCCTGCTGGCCAGTGTGGGCATCCTGGTGGTCCGCTTCGCCCACCGTCGCCTCGTGCACGAGCCCGACGAGGTGCGCCGCGAAACCCGGGCCATCCTCGCCACCCGCGCGGCTCCACCGCGCCCCTGACCGATCGGTGGCCGCCGCCGCGAACCCGGCTGGCCGATCGTTGGCTGTCTCCGCTATACGACACGCCGACGCGATTGCACCGCAGCCGGCCATCGAACGGGCAGCCGGCCACCCCCGCGACGCGCGGTCCGGGGAGGAACGATCGGTCCTCCCCGGACCGGTGAACGCGCCGGACGGGCTACAGCCCGAACCGCGCCTGGTGGATCCGGTGCTGCGCGGCACGGACGAAGAGCCGCAGCTCGCCGCCGTAGACGACCACCGCCGGCACCGAGCGCGCCCCGGCGGGGCCGGGCACGGTGGTCCAGCCGGCCCAGTCGCCGGTGCTGAGGTTGTAGCGGTTGGTGCGGATGGTGTTGCCGGTGCCCTGGGTGAACAGGTGCAGGTCGCCGCCGTAGACGGTGGCGGCGGGCCCCGACTTCGCCCCGGCGGTGCCGGGCACCGTGGCCCAGCCGGCCCAGGCGTTGGTGTCGAGGTTGTAGCGGTTGGTGCGGATGGTGTTGCCGGTGCCCTGGGTGAACAGGTGCAGGTCGCCGCCGTAGACGGTGGCGGCGGGCCCCGACTTCGCCCCGGCGGTGCCGGGGACGGTGGTCCAGCCGGCCCAGGTGTTGGTGGAGGCGTTGTAGCGGTTGGTGCGTACCGTGCCGCCGGTGCCCTGGGTGAACAGGTGCAGGCTGCCGCCGTAGATGGTGGTGGCGGGTGCGGAGGTGGCTCCGGCGGTGCCGGGGACGGTGGTCCAGCCGGCCCAGTCGCCGGTGCTGAGGTTGTAGCGGTTGGTGCGGATGGTGTTGCCGGTGCCCTGGGTGAACAGGTGCAGGTCGCCGCCGTAGATGGTGGTGGCGGGTGCGGAGGTGGCTCCGGCGGTGCCGGGCACCGTGGCCCAACCCGACCACGTGTCGGTGGTGAGGTTGTAGCGGTCGACCCGGACGGCGTCGCCCGCACCCCGGGCGAACAGGTGCAGGTCGCCGCCGTAGACGGTGGCGGCGGGCCCCGACTTCGCCCCGGCGTCGCCGGGGACCGGGGCCCAGCCGGAGGCCGGCGGGAGCTGCGGTCGCCCCCAGTTCTGCGCCGGGGCCGCCGAGGCCGGTGCCGCGACCAGCGCGGTGGCCCCCACGACGGACACCAGCAGACGGCCCAGCGTTCTCGCTGGATGGGTCAGATGCACATGGGCTCCTTCGTGGATGATGGTTGCTGGACGATACCCACCCCGGCGGGATCGCCGGACGGCGCCGCCGGACGGTGTCCCGCCCGGGTGTGACGCCCCGGGCCGGCCTCAGGTTTCACCCGGCGCGCAGGTGTTCCGGCTTCAGCAGCCGCGTCGGCGGTCGGGGTTCACGAGCCGTGCCAGGAGCGCCACAGGGAGGCGTACACGCCGTCGGCGGCGACCAGCTCGTCGTGGCCGCCGATCTCGGTGATCCGGCCGTCCTCCAGCACCGCCACCCGGTCGGCGTCGTGCGCGGTGTTGAGCCGGTGCGCGATGGCGATGACGGTCCGCCCGGCGAGCACCGCCGCGAGCGCCCGTTCGGTGCGCCGGGCCGTCGTCGGGTCGAGTGCGGCGGTCGCCTCGTCGAGGATCAGCGTGTCGGGGTCGGCCAGCACCAGCCTGGCCAGCGCCAACTGCTGGGCCTCCGCCGCGCCGAGGCCCCTTGCGCCGTCGCCGAGCTGGGTGTCGAGGCCGTCGGGCAGGTCGGCGTGCCAGTCCGCGCCGACCGTGTCCAGGGCGGCGCGCATGCGCTCGTCGGTGGCGTCCGGCGCGGCGAACGCGAGGTTGTCGCGCAGCGAGCCGAGGAAGACGTGGTGCTCCTGGGTGACGAGCGCGATCCGGCGACGTCGCTCGGCCGGGTCCAGGTCGGTGACCGCGACGCCGCCGAGGCTCACCACCCCCTCCTGCGGGGCGTCGATCCCGGCGAGCAGCCGGGCCAGGGTGGACTTCCCGGCCCCCGAGGGGCCGACGACGGCGAGGCGTTCCCCGGGCTCGACCGCCAGGTCGATGCCGTGCAGCACCTCGTGCCCCTCGGCGTACGAGAACCGCGCGCCCCGCACCACGAGCCGCCGCCCGTGCGGCGCGTCGGCCCGGCCGCGCGGCTCCGGCGGCACCAGCCCCACCCCGAGGACCCGGGCGAGCGAGGCGATGCCGCGCTGCGCCTGCTCGACCCACTGCAACAGCCGGTCCAGCGGGTCGATCGCCTGCTGGAGGTAGAGCGCGGCGGCGACCACCTCGCCGAGGCTGACCGTGCCGCGCGCCAGGAACACCCCGCCGACACCGAGCACGGCGGCGATCGGCAGCGCGTAGCTGCCCTCCACCCCGGGGAAGAACACCGACCGCAGCGCGAGCGTGGCCCGCCGCGCCGCCCACACCCCGGCGATGCGCCCGGTGCCGTGCGCGACGCGGTCGGCGCTCAGCCGCAGCGCCTCGGTCGTGCGCGCGCCCTCCGCCGTGGTGGTCAGCGCCTCGGTCAGCTCCGCCGTCGCCGCCCCCTCGGCGAGGTAGGCGGGCCCGGCCCGGCGCAGGTACCAGCGGGTGACCGCCCAGATCGACGGCAGCCCGGCCAGCGCCACGAGCCCGAGCAGCGGATCGAGCAGGAACACCGCCGCGAACAGCAGCAGCAGGTGCGTCCCGGCGATGACGACCGTCGGCACGACCTCGCGCACGGTGGTGCCGACGGTCGTCACGTCGACCGAGCTGCGGGTGGCCAGGTCGCCGGTGCCGGCGCGCTCGACCACCGACACGGGCAGCGCGAGCATCCGGGTGACGAACTCCTCGCGCAGCCGGGCGACGGCCCGCTCGCCGAACCGGTGCCCCGCATACTGCGCGTAGCGGGAGAGCAGGCCCTGGGCCAGCACGCAGGCGGCGATGGCCAGCGCCAGCCGGTCCACGGCGGCGACGCCCGCGCCGGTGGTGACCGCGTCGACGACCCGGCCGAGCAGCCACGGCACGCCGAGCCCGGCGACCGTCGCGGCGACGTGCAGCGCCAGCACGACCGCCACGGCCCGCCGGTCGCGCGCGATCAGGTCGAGGGCGGCCCGGCGTACGGCGGCCCGGCCCGCCACCGGGAGCTTCGTCACCGCCGTGCCCGCCCGGCCTCGACGGGCCCGTCGCCGGCGGCCCTGCCCTCGGGGGCCGCCCGGCCCCCGCCGGTCCTGTCCCCGACGGCCCCGGCGGGCCCGCTGTCGGCGTCGCCGTCGGCGCGGGACACCAGCGCGCGGTAGCCCCGGTCGGTGGCGAGCAGGTCGGCGTGGGTGCCGGTGGCGACGACCCGGCCGGCGCTCAGGTGCGCGACCGTGTCGGCGTGCCCGAGCAGCAGCGGGGACGTGGCCAGCACGATCGTGGTGCGCCCGGCCCGGGCCGCGCGCAGGCGCTGCGCGATGCGCGCCTCGGTGTGGGCGTCCACGGCGGACGTCGGGTCGACGAGGATCAGCACCTCCGGCTCGGCCAGCAGGGCCCGGGCGAGGCGCACCCGCTGCCGTTGGCCGCCCGAGAGCGTGCGGGCCCGGGCCCCGACCGGGGTGTCGAGGCCGGCGGGCAGCGCGTCGGCCACGTCCTGCGCCGACGCGGCGTGCAGCGCGGCCCGGACGTCGGCGTCGTCGCGGGACGCCTCGTCGCGGGCAGGTCCGGTGCCGGCCGCGTCGTCGCCGGCCGTGGCGGGGCGCGCGGGGCCGCCCGCCGCCCGGCCGCGCAGGATCTCCCGCAGGGTGCCCGCGAAGAGGTACGCGTCGTGGTCGGCGACCAGGATCCGGGCGCGCACCTCGTCGAGGTCGACCCCGGCCAACGGCGCGTCGCCCCAGGTCACGTCGCTGGCGACGTACCGGCCGAGCCGGTCGGCCAGGGCGGCGGCCTCGGCGGGGTCGTCGGCGGCGACGCCCACCAGCCGGCCCGGCGGCACCACCAGCCCGGTGGCCGGGTCGCGCAGCTCGGCCGGCTGGCGCGGCGCGGTCGCGGTCACCGGCCCGCCCGCCCGGTCGGGGGCCAGCCGCAGCAGGCCGACGATGCGGCGGGCCGCGACGCGCCCCTGGATGAGCAGGTAGCCGCCCTCCAGCAGGAACCAGACCGGCACGACGAGGATGGCCGTGTAGCCGTAGACGGCGACGAGCTGCCCGACGGTGATGTCGCCGTTCGCCGCCGTCCGCGCCGCGAGCCACACCACGGCCGCGAGGAAGAGCCCCGGGATGGTGAGGGTCAACGCGTCGATCCAGCTCGCCACCGCGCCCACCCGGTAGCCCTCGCCGAGCAGGGCCCGGGAACGGGCCGCGTACCGGCGGGCGAACAGGTGGCGACCGCCGACCCCGGCGAGCACCCGCAGGCCGGCGACGATGTCGTCGGCCCGGGTGGTCAGCTCGCCCTGCTGCTGCCGGTAGGCCGACTCCGCGCGTTCGAGCCGGCGCAGCAGCGGCCCGACGGACACCGCGATCGCCGGCACGCCCAGCAGCACCAGCGCCGCGAGCGGCGGATCCACCGACCAGAGCAGCACGGCGACGACCCCGTAGGCGATGACCGCGCCCACCCCGGGGCCGCTGAGGGTCAGCACGTGCGAGGTGCGCACGATGTCGTACCCGCCGACGGTGGCGACGTCGCCCGCGGCCAGCCGGCGGGGGAGCACCGCGCCGACGTGGGCGAGTGCGCGCAGCAGCACCTCGGCGGAGCGGGCGCTGGCGTCCTCCCGGATGAACGTCATCGTGCGGTGCCGCATGATGCCCAGCCAGGCCAGCGCGAACCCGGCCGCCACGATCGCGAAGATCCACCACAGCAGCGCCCGGTGGTCGCCGGCGCGCAGGCCGTCGTCGATGGCGCGGGCGACCAGGTAGGGGCGGACCGACAGCCCGACCATCCACACCGTCCCGAACAGGCTGCCGCGCAGCACCCGCCACGGCTGGCAGCGGATCAGCCACCAGATGTAGCGCAGCGGCCCCGACGTGTCGGGGACACCGGGCTCGGGGTGGGGGATCCGGAGAGGCACCGACCCAGGCTAACGACCGCTCTGCCCGATTACCGCCCCGTTTCGGGGCCCCGCCGGATGACCTCGATCATGCTGGCGAGCGCCTCGTCGCCGTGCCCGCCCTCGGCGCGTTCCCGCAGCAGGTCGCGGATCGGGACCATCACGTCGGGCCGGATCCCCAGGCTCTCGCTGGCCTGCACCATCTTGGCCAGGCCGAGCGCGTTGAGCGCGACGGTGGACACGTCGGTCGCGTAGCGGCCCGCGTCGACGTGCCGGGCCGCCTGCCCGATGCCGGGCGCCACCACGTGGGTGAGCCAGGACTCGGCGAACGGCGCGAGCGCCCCGGCCGGGACGCCCGCGCTGGCGAGCAACGCGAAGCCGTGCAGCGCCCCGGCGAACGACGACCACAGGATGCCGAGCAGCGCCAGGTCGTACAGGCTCGCCGTGCCCGGGTCCTCGCCGATGAAGACGCTGTTGCCGCCGAGGACCCGCAGCGTCGGCCCGTGCGCGTCGAACGCCGCCCGGGAGCCGCCGTAGAACAGCAGGGTCTGGGGCAGGCCGACGCCCGGCGGCACGGCCATGACGTACCCGTCGAGGTACTCCGCGCCCAGCGACCGCGCCCACCGCTGGGCGGCGCGGGCGTCGTCGGGCACGCCGGAGGTGAGGTTGACGACCACCCGGCCGCGCAGCGCGGCGCCCACCGGCTCCAGGATCTCGTACAGGGCCTGGTAGTCGGTCACGCAGACCACCAGGACGTCGCTCGCGGCGACCGCGTCCGCGACCGTCTCCGCGCGGCTCGCGCCCCGCCCGACGAGCGCGTCCGCCCGGGCCGCCGAGCGGTTCCACACCGTCGTGCGGTGGCCGGCCCTGAGGTACGCGTCGGCCAGCGCCGAACCCATCATGCCGAGGCCGATCACCGAGACGGGCACACAGTTTTCGTCGGTCATGTCTGTTCCCCCTCGCATTTTCGGGGAAAGCGTAGGACCGCTTTTCCGTGCGCCTCAAGCACTTACCGCAAAGTGCGTGGCCGCGCCGGTCATCCATTGTGGTTAGACTCGTCGGCGTGTGTGGATTCACGGGGAGAACGTCGTCGACCGGCCGCGGAACGGCCGGATGAGCGTCCGGGTGCGGCCCACCCACTGCGGGCTGGACGCCGCGGTGGAGGTGATCAGCGGCAAGTGGAAGGTGGTCATCCTGTGGGCCCTCAGCGACCGGCACCGACGTTTCGGTGAGCTGAGAAGGCTCATTCCCGGGGTGAGCGAAAAGGTGCTCTTCCAGCATCTGCGCGAGCTGGAGACCGACGGCATCGTGCGGCGGGAGACGTTCGACGACCTGCCGCTGCGGGTGGAATATTCCCTCACGGCGGGTGGGCGGGCGCTCAACGAGGCGCTCAAACCCCTCGGCGCCTGGGGGCGGGAGCACCTGCCGGTCGGCGACGTGCCGGCGCGGGCGGTCCCGTAACGTCCGGCCGGGTGCCGCCGGCGGGGGCCCGGGGGCTCCCACCGGCGGCGACGGCCGGTCAGCCGACCCCGGCGTGGCGGGTCGGCGGGCGCGTCACAGCACGGCGCACGGGGTGCCGTTGAGGGTGAACGCGGTGGGCCAGACGTTCGGGCCGCTGTACGCGCCGACGAAGCCGGCGCTCGTGCTGCCCCCGCCGCCGGCGATCTTCGCGTTGTCGGCGGTGTTGGTGACCGTCACGGTCCGGCCGCTCTGCGCCCAGGTGGCGCTCCAGCCGCTGTCCACCCGCTGCCAGGTGGTCGGCCAGGTGAAGGTGAGCGTCCAGCCGTCGATCTGGTGCGTGCCGTTGTTGACGATGTCGAGGCTGCCGACGAATCCGTTGCCCCAGTCGTTGGTGTCGCGCAGGCGCACGCCGCACGTGCTCTCCGCCGGGCCGGCGGTGGTGAAGGTCACCGGCGGCGACGACCAGGAGAGCCGGCCCGCGCCGTCGCGGGCCAGCACGTTGAGGGTGTACCGGGTGCCCGGCACGAGGTTGCCGACCGCGAGCGAGCTGGCGGTGGTCTCGCCGAGCTGCTCGCTGACCGTGCCGTTCTGCCGGTACACCTCGTACTTGAGGGGCCCGCCGGCCGCCGGGGGCAGCGCGGGCCAGGAGACCGTCGCGCCCCGGTCGGTGACGTCGGCGACGGCGGGCTGGGCGGGCGCGCCCGGCGCGCCGGTGACCACCGTGTCCGGGCGCAGCACCAGCGTGGTCAGCGAGTACGGCGGCAGGGTGCGGCTGGTCGCGCTGCCGGACTGGCTGGTGGCGATGGCGGTCGCGCCGTTGGTGAGGGTGTGCACGGTCGGCGCGGCGGCCGACGGGGCGAACCCGGCGTAGTCGATGGTGACCGGGCGGGCGTTGTCCGGGTCCTTGTTGACCAGCATGACCGCGAGGCTGCCGTCGGGCCGGCGCACGGCGTGCGCGGTGACCAGCGCCTCGTCGGTGCCGGCCCGGACGAACTGGCCGCCGGCCCCGGCGAGCAGGTTCATCATGGACAGCCCGTGGTACGGGGCGAACGGCGTGTTCAGCGGCGGCTCGCAGACGGTGCCGTCGGAGGTGCAGGTGCCGCTGGAGAGCAGCCCGAAGTCGCCGTAGTCGGTGTGGCCGGCCACCTGCGACACCTTGTCGATGCCGTTGTGCACGTTCCACCACTGGACGGTGAACACCCCGTTCTCCAGCAGCTCGCTGTACGCGTCGGCGAGGAACAGCGCGCCGGGCTGGGTGGTGCGGCCGGTGTCGACGTTCAGCTCGGTGAAGCTGATGCCGATGCGGGCGGCGTTCGGCCCCGCGTACCTGGCGATCTGCTGGCGCAGCAGGTGGGCCGCCTCGTCGACGTGGGCGGTGCGGGCCAGGGACTCGGCGGCGCTGCCGCCCGGGTACCAGTGCACGTCCACGAAGTCGATCTTCGGGCCGGCGATCGACAGCACCGCCTGGTTCCACGGGCCGGGGTCGCTGGCGGCGGTGATCCCGTCGGGCCAGTTGCCCGGCATGGTCAGCACCGCGCCGACCTTGATCGTCGGGTCGACGGCCTTCATCGCGTCGGCGTAGTCGACGACCAGGTTCGCGTAGTAGGTCGCGCTCTTGTCCGGGTGGTCGTCGGCCTCCCAGGCCGAGCCGTAGAGGCCGTTGCCGTAGTTCTCGTTGCCGATCGTCCAGTACTTCGCGCCGTACTGCTTGGTGACGTTGGCGTAGCGCACCCAGTCGGCGGCCTCGGCGGGGGTGCCCGTGCCGTAGTTCGCGATGATCATCGGCTGCGCGCCGACCCGCCTCGCGCCGGCCATGAAGGTGTCGAAGTCGGTGTTCGGGGCCACGTACCCGCCGGGCGCCGTGTGGTCCTTCCAGTGGTAGATGTCGGCGTACGAGCCGCCCGGGTAACGCAGCATCTGGACGCCGGCCGCGCGCAGCAGGTCCGACGTCTCGTTCGTGCCCAGGTTCGTGTCCCAGATGGCCTGGTTGACGCCCAGGGCGGTGTTCGGCACGCCGGCCAGCCCCGCCTTGGCGTTGACGGTGACGACGACCGGGTCGGCGGCCGCGCCGACGGCCGGGGGAGTGATCGCGGTGAGGGCACCGGTGGCGAGCAGGGCGCCCGCGGCGAGGGCCGTCCAGCGGCGTCGACCGGGCCGGCGGGGCGGCGGGGTGTGGCGTGGGTACCCGTACGTGCTCGGGTTGTTCATGCTGTTCCTTCGTGGACCACGGGCAGAGCGCCGCCGGATCGGCGGGCGGCTCTGGACGGACTGATCTGGCGTTGGTCGCAGATGTCGCCGTCCCCCGGGAGGCCGCGCCGGCCACCGGTTGCCCATTGGACGACGGTCAGCCCCGCGCGTGGCTGGTCATCGACGCACAAGAATCTCACGGCCGCGCCCGGATGCTCAAGGCGGTGCGGCCCGGCGCGGCGGGCCGGGGCCGGCACGCGCCGCCGGTCGCGGCGGCGCGGCGCTGCCGGGCGTGCCGGGCGTCGCCATCGGTCGTGCCGGGCGCCCGCCGTCAGCCGTGGCGGGGCGGGGCGGCGGCGGGCTCCGCCTCGGCGAGCGCGGTGCGGATCGTGTCGAGCAGCGGGCCGTCCGGGTGGTCGATCCAGTGCTGGATGGCGACCCGCAGCGCCGCGAGGAAGCTCGCGGCCAGGACCCGGGAGCGCAGCGCGGCGTCCGGGCCGGCGAGCCGGGAGGTGAGCTCCGCGGCCACCTCCCGCTCGACCGTCGTGTACGCCGCGAGGTGGTGGGCGAGCAGGCTCGGGTGCGCCCGTAGCTGCCGGCGGTGCGCCAGCCAGGCCGGGTCGGCGTCGCCGTACACCTCGGCGGTGAGTCGCTCGGCCGCCCGGCTCAGCACCGTCCAGGGCCGATCGCCGGGGGGCTGGTCGCGGATCAGCTCCCGCATCCGGCGCAGCCGCTCGGTGTCGCCGTGGAAGAACGCCTCCTCCTTGCTGGAGAAGTAGTTGGAGAACGTGCGGCGGGAGACGTTGGCCGCGTCGGCGATCGCCTCGACGGTCACCCGGTCGGGCCCCTCGGTGGCGGCGAGGCGCAGGGCGGCCTCGTGCAGGGCGAGCCGGGTGGCCGCCTTCTTGCGTTCGCGCAGCCCGGTGGCCTCGTCCATGGGCGTCACGATACGCGGCCGGTGATTTACTTCTCAACGTGCAAACTTGCCCGGTGCGCACGTTCGGTGAATAGTTGCTTGCAGCAACCATCACGGCGGGAGGGGGCGGCGTGGAGACCACCCGGGAGCTGAGCGTGCGGATGTACGACCTGCTCAAGAGCGTGCGGCTGATCAAGCAGCGGCGTGCCGACGACCGGCCGTCCGTGCCGCTCGGGCTGGTCGGCATGCTCACCCAGATCGAGCAGCTCGCCGTCGGGGCGCACGCCCGCGAGCTGGCCGAGCACACCGGGCTCGACCCGTCCACCGTCAGCCGGGCCGTCGCCGCGCTCGTCGCACACGGCCTCGTCGAGCGGCGGGCCGACCCCACCGACCGGCGGGCGAGCTGCCTGACCGTCACCCCCGCCGGCCGGGCGGCCCTCGCGGACGCCTACGGCTGGTACGGCGACCTGCTCGACCGGGCGCTCGCCGACTGGACCCCCGACGAGGTGGCGGCGCTGTGCTCGGCGCTGGGCCGGTTCACCCGCGACCTGGGGGCCGCCCTCGGCGGCAAGGCCGACCCGGGGGCCGCCCCCGCAGACAACGACAACCTGGAGGCCGCGCGATGAGCGCACCCACCACGACGGCCGAAGCCGCGCCGATGACCCATCGGCAGACCCTCGAAGCGCTCAGCGGGCTGCTGCTGGTGCTCTTCGTCGCCATGCTCAGCAGTACCGTCGTGTCGACGGCGCTGCCAAAGATCATCGGGGCGCTGGACGGCTCGCAGACCCAGTACACCTGGGTGGTCACCGCCACCCTGCTCACCGCGACGGCCACCACCCCGATCTGGGGCAAGCTGGCCGACCTGTTCAACAAGAAGACGCTGGTGCAGGTCGCCATCGTCGTCTTCCTCGCCGGCTCCGTGGTCGCCGGCTTCTCCCAGACCGCCGGCCAGCTCATCGCCGCCCGCGCGTTCCAGGGCATCGGCGTCGGCGGCCTCCAGGCCCTCGTCCAGGTCGCCATCGCGGCGATGATCCCGCCGCGCGAGCGCGGCCGCTACAACGGCTACCTCGGCGGCGTGATGGCCGTCGCGACGGTCGGCGGCCCCCTGCTCGGCGGCCTCATCGTCGACACGTCCTGGCTCGGCTGGCGCTGGTGCTTCTTCGTCGGGGTGCCCGTCGCCCTGGTCGCGCTCGTCCTGCTCCAGCTCACCCTGCGCCTGCCCACGGTGCGCCGCGACAACGTCAGGATCGACTACCTGGGCGCGGCCCTGATCGCCGCCGGCGTCAGCGTGCTGCTGATCTGGATCTCGTTCGTCGACGACTCGTTCGCCTGGCTGTCCTGGCAGACCGCCGCCATGGTCGGCGGATCGGTGCTCCTGCTGGCCCTGGCCACCTGGGTCGAGTCCCGGGCCGCCGAGCCGGTCGTCCCGCTCGGCATCGTCCGCGAGCGCACCACCGCCCTGGCCATCCTCGGCAGCCTCGCCGTCGGCATGGCCATGTTCGGCGGCGCGGTCTTCCTCGGCCAGTACTTCCAGATCGGGCGCGGCTACAGCCCCACCGAGGCCGGCCTGCTCACCATCCCGATGATGGCCGGCGTGCTCGGCTCGTCGATCATCGCCGGCCGGATGATCACCCGGACCGGGCGGATCAAGCCCTACATCGTCGTCGGCGCGATCCTCCTCGTCGCCGGGTTCGCCCTGCTCGGCACCATCGACCACGAGACGTCGCTCGTCCTGGTCGGCGTGGCCATGTTCGTCGTCGGCACCGGCGTCGGCATGACCATGCAGAACCTCGTCCTGGCGGTGCAGAACACCGTGTCGCTGCGCGACATCGGCGCGGCCAGCTCCACCGTCGCGTTCTTCCGCTCCCTCGGCGGCACCATCGGGGTCTCCGTGCTCGGCGCGGTCCTCGCCCGCCGGGTCGGCGACCGGATCACCCACGACTTCGCCGCCGCCGGCATCCCCGTCTCCGGAAGCTCCGGCGGCGGCAGCCTCAACCTCGACGTCCTGCCCGCGCCCGTGCGCGACATCATCCGGGCCGCGTACGGCGACGCCACCGGGCACATCTTCCTGATCTCCGCGGCCATCGCCGTCGTCGGCGTCGTCGCGGCGCTCCTGCTCCGGCCGGTCACCCTGCGCACCAGCCTCGACCTGCCCGACGCGGCCAGGTCGGCCGCCGTGGCCGCCGACGCCGTCGACGGCGCGCCGGCCCTCGACCAGGTGGCCGTCGACGCCGGTCGGAGCGGCCGTCCGCCGGTCGGCAGGCCCTGACCCGTCCCGATGCCGGGGCCACCGTCACCGCCCGGTGACGGTGGCCCCGCCCGCTGTCCGGGCCGGTTGCCGCCCGTTGTCCGGGCCGGCGTCGGCGCGGCGGGCGGGGCCGGGGTCGGCGCGGGCGGATCGGCCTCGGCTCGGCCGGCGGCCGGGGTCAGCGCGGCGACACGTACGCCAGCGGCAGCGGCGTCGGCTGCCCCTCCCACGTGCCCGTCAGCCGGGCCCCGGGCAGGCCGGGGTCGCCGCCGACCCGCCGCAGGACGGCCAGCTCGACGGAGCCGGCGAGGATGCGGGCCGGATCGCCGTCGTCGACCTCGTCGAGCGCGTCGATCCCCGGCACGCCGGCCAGGCCCGCGCCGTCGACCGCGATCCCCATGCTCGGTGGGCGCTCCTCGCGCCGGCCGTCCACCTCGAAGTACTCCTGCGCCTGGCCGGCGCCCGCGAGGACCGCCCCGGCCAGGGCCGCCGCGTAGACGGGGTCGCCGCAGGCGTCGTACACCCAGCGCGGCCCCAGCACCGAGTGCTCGCAGGTGCCGACGAGCCACGCGTCGGCCCCGCCCAGCGGCGCGCCCCGGTAGGTCAGCGGCACCTGGTGCACCGGCCCGTCGCCGGCCCGCACCAGCAGCGTCTCGATCCCCACCTCCCCGGCGGGGTCGTCGAAGCGGTACGCCGCGACGCGCTCGACGCCGGCGGCGGCGTCCCCCTCGAACCACGGGCGACGGGGCAGCCAGGCCGACAGGAGTTCGAGCTTCGTGGGGCGGATCTCCGCCCGGTGCAGCAGCGCCATCACCGGATCATAGGAACCCCCGCTCCGGCCGTCACCGGCGACCGCGACGGCGGGGGCTGTCAGGGGGGCGGGGCGGGGGTGTCGAGGTAGTGCAGGACGGCGGCGACGCGGCGGTCCGTGCGGTCGGTGGGCGGGAGGTCGAGCTTGGCGAAGATGCTGCGGATGTGCTTGTGCACGGCCCCGTCGGTGACGAAGAGCCGCTCCGCGATGGCCGCGTTGCCCAGCCCCTCGGCCATCAGCGCCAGCACGTCGCGCTCGCGGGGGCTGAGCCGGTCCAGCCGGGTGTCGGGGCGGCTGCGGACCAGCAACTGCGCGACCACGTCCGGGTCGATGGCCGTGCCGCCGCCGGCCACCCGGCGCAGGGCGACCAGGAACTCCTCGACCCGGCCCACCCGCTCCTTGAGCAGGTAGCCGAGCCCGGCCCCGCCCCGGGCGAGCAGGTCGGTGGCGAACGCCTGCTCGACGTACGCGGAGAGCACCAGGACGGCGAGGCCGGGCTGCCGGCGGCGGGCCTCGACGGCGGCGACGATCCCCTCGTCGGTGTGGGTCGGCGGCATGCGCACGTCGACGATCGCCACGTCCGGGGCGTGCGTGTCGATGGCGGCGAGGAACGTGGTCGGGTTGTCGGCGGTGGCGACGACGTCCAGGGACTCGGCGCGCAGCAGCAGCGCCAGCCCCTCGCGCAGCAGCGCGTCGTCCTCGGCGATCACGATCCGCACGGCAGGTCCACCTCCACGGTGGTCGGACCGCCCGGGGGGCTGGTCAGGGTCAGTTTCCCGTCGTGTGCCTCGGCGCGCCGCCGGATGCCGGACAGCCCCGAACCGGCGCGCTCGTCCGCGCCGCCGCGACCGTCGTCGACGATCGTGACGCGCAGCCGGTCGGCGACGCGGCGTACGGTCACCGTGGCCCGTCGGGCCCCGCTGTGCCGGGCGACGTTGGTCAGCGCCTCGGCGGCCACGAAGTATGCCGTGGCCTCGACGGAGGCGGCGCACCGGCCGGGCACGTCCGCGTCGACGCGGGCCGGGACGGGGCAGGTGGCGGCCAGCGACAGCAGCGCGTCGGGCAGGCTGCGGTCGGTGAGCACGGGCGGCAGGATGCCACGGACGACCGCGCGCAGCTCGGCGAGGGCGTCCTCGGCGGCGCGTTGCGCCCGTTCCAGGAGGGCGTCGGCGTCGGCGGGGTCGCGGGTCACCGCCCGGCGGGCCGCGCCGAGCAGCACGGTGACGCCGACGATGCGGTTCTGCGTGCCGTCGTGCAGGGCCCGCTCGATGCGCCGCAGCTCGGCGGCGTGGGCGTCGAGCGCGGCGGCCCGGGTCGCGGTCAGCTCGGCGACGCGCAGCACCAGGTCGGCGTCGGGGTCGGGTGGGAGCAGTCGGCGGCCGGGCAGCTCCTGGAGGCGGGCCAGGGTGGGCGTGGCGTAGCCGACGAGGGCCAGCCAGCCGAGGCCGAACAGGCCGACCCCGAGCGCCCCGGCGGTGTCGGTCACGACGGGGAAGCCCAGCGCCGAGGTCGCCTCGCCCGCCGGCAGCAGCCGCCACCAGAGCGGAAACGTGCCGTCGCGCAGCACGTTGATCGGCAGCGTCAGCCCGAGCAGGCCGAGGAACAGCCCCAGGGTGGCGTGCGTGACCAGCCAGCGCGCCTCCCGCCGGACGGTCCGGTCGGCCACGGCGGACCGCAGGGTCTGCGGCGTCGGCAGCCCGGCGGCGATGACCGGGCCGGCGCGGGACAGCCTGTCGCGTTCCCGGTCGGCGACGGCGCGCAGCGCCCGCAGCGCGTACGGCACCGCCGGCAGGCCCACGCCGACCAGGCAGGCCAGCGCCGTGACGGTCAGCAGGGCCAGGGTGGACAGGGCCAGGACGGCGGTGCCGAGCCCGCCGACGAGGCGTTCCAGGGCGTCGACGCTGAGGCGGACCCGGGCGGCGGGCGCCCACCGGCGGGCCGCGGCCCCGCCGGGCGGGTCGTGCTCGTCCGGCGGCATTCTCGCCTCCTCCCGTGGAACGGTAGCGACAGCACTGCCCCCCGGGGAGGGCAGCGACAGCAGGGTGCCCCGTGGCGCGGCCGTGACAGCAGGGCGTCCCGGTGGGACAGCAGCGACAGTAGGGCACGGCGGCGGGCCGGCGGCACCGTCGGGGCCGGAAAGTAGTGCCTGCTGTACCGGTGCCGCCCGCCTGGCGGGATCAGGCCGGCCCGGCGGCGTCCGGCTGCGCCGGGGCGAGGACGCCGGTGCCGGACCAGTCGATGTACTCCTCGGCGAGGGCCCGGTCGGGCTCGCCGTCGTCGTCGAGGGTGCTGTACGCGGCGTAGAAGCGGCCGAAGCCGTATCCGCCGGTGGCGAGGGTGGCCAGCGCCCACGGCCGCAGGTTGGCGGGTAGCTGCTGCGGATACCGCCGGTCCACGGTGACCTGGACGACGCCGAGCAGGTCGTAGGACTGCTCGAAGGTGCCGGCGTCGAGCACCCGGCACAGCGAGAACGCGTGCGGAACCTTCTCCTCCTGGTGGACCCACCGACCCGCGTACGACATGGTGCTGCTCCCTCGCCATCGACGGCCTGACTGATGTTCCTGAGAATGCACGGCGGGGAGCTTGATATCAAGCGTGTCGGACTGAATACTCGTGGTCGATGTCGCTGGTCGACGAAGGAGGAAGCATGGCCGCAGGATCCCCGGGGCCGTCCGGTCCGCGCGCGGCGCTGTCGCAATTGGAGTCGTCGCCGGTCGTGCAGGCGTGGGAGCTGGGCATCCGGCTGCGCCAGCGCCGCGAGGAGGTCGGCTTCACCGCGGCGGCGGCCGGTCGCGCCATCGGCATCATCCAGGCGTACGTCTCCGGGGTGGAGTCGGGCCGGGTCAAGCTGCCCGCCCGCCGGCTGGCGCAGATGATCGAGGCGTACGAGTTCGAGCCCGACGACGCGGCCGAGCTGGAGCAGCTCCGGGCGGGCGCGGCCCGGCGCGGCTGGTGGCACGAGTACGCGCAGCTCTTCCCGGCGGAGTTCCTGCGCTTCCTCGGCTACGAGGCCGGCGCGGAGCACATCCGCAGCTTCCACCCGGAGGCGATCCACGGCCTGTTGCAGACCGAGGAATATGCCCGCGCGGTGATCCGGGGCGGCACCACCACGATCCGGCTGACCGAGGTCGAGCGGCGGGTGGCCGTGCGGATGGCCCGGCAGGCGCGTCTCGACGGCGCGCACCCGCTGCGGGTGTCCGCCCTGCTCAGCGAGGGCGCGCTGCGCCAGCAGGTCGGCGGACCGGAGGTGATGCGCCGCCAGCTCGACCATCTCGTCCGGCTGGCCACCGAGCGGCCCGAGCAGATCGAGGTGCGGGTGCTGCCGTTCAGCGCCGGGGCGCACCCCGCGTTCGGCGGGCCGTTCGAGATCCTGTCGTTTCCCTCGCCCCGGCTGCCCGACCTGGTCTGGCAGGAGATCCTGACCTCCATCGACATCGTCGACCAGTCGGTGCGGGTGACCGACTACCTCGTCACCTTCGCCGAGACCCGGGAACTCGCGTTAGGCTCGGACGAGTCCGTCGACCTGATCCGCCGCATCGCCAAGGAGATGACGTGAGCGCTTCTCGTCGTGACTGGTGCAAGTCGTCCCGCAGCTCCAGCAACGCCAACTGCGTGGAGGTGCGGCTCGGCGGCGACGCGGTCGGCGTGCGCGATTCCAAGGACGCGGCAGGCCCGGCCCTGGCCTTCGGCCCGGCGGCGTGGGGCGGCTTCGTGGCCGCTCTGAAGGCGGGCTCCGCCCCGGGCCGCTGACCCCGGCGCTCGCCAGCCCTGCCGCTGACCCCGGCGCGGAACCGCCCTGCCGCCGACCCCGGCGCCCCGCCGCCCTGCCGCTGAGTGACCGATCAGCAGGGGATATCGTCGGCGACCGACCGGCGGCTGCCGGCCTGGCCCAACCGAACAGGCGGTCGTCGGTGTCCCGAGCGCGTGCGGTCCTTCCCCCGGCACTGCTGGCCCTCGTCCTGGTGGCGCTGGTGGCGTCCGGCATCCGGCCGTACGACCGGCTCACCTGGCTGCTGGAGACGGTGTGGGTGATCGTCGGCGTGCCGGTGGTGCTGCTAACCTGGCGGCGCTTCCCGCTGAGCACGCTGCTGTGCTGCCTGCTCGCGGCCCACGCGCTGATCCTCATCGCGGGCGGGCACTGGACGTACGCGCGCACCCCGCTGGGCGACTGGGCGCGCGACCTGTTCGACCTGTCCCGCAACCCGTACGACCGGCTCGGGCACTTCGCGCAGGGCTTCGTGCCGGCCATCCTGGTCCGGGAGATCCTGGTCCGCCGCTCGCCGCTGCGGGGCAGCCGCTGGCTCGCCCCGCTCGTGGTCTGCGCCTGCCTGGCCTTCAGCGCCTTCTTCGAGATGATCGAGTGGTGGGCGGCGGTGGCCGGCGGCTCGGCCGCCGACGACTTCCTCGCCACCCAGGGCGACGTCTGGGACACCCAGTGGGACATGTTCCTGGCGCTGCTCGGCGCGATCACGTCGCTGACCCTGCTCAGCCGGCTGCACGACCGGCAGCTTCCGCCACCGGCGGCGCGCGGCTGAACCCCGCCGCCGGTGTGCGGCCGAATGGTTTACCGGCATTGCTCAGACTACCGCTGTCATTGACGGGCGTCATGTCGACAAATGTTCGATGTCGATCTGTTGGCTGGTGTGTCGTGCCGCGGCGGCTGCGCCGATGTTAGGGGTCGAGACTAAGGGGTGTCGCGCGTCCTGATCCTCGCTACACTGACGCCGGCAAATGTCCCGCAATGCTTGCCGGGCTTTGCGGATGTGGCGGCGACTCGAATCGGATACGACGGGCGGTTGGCTACCCACCATGCTGACTCACACGGGGGAACGGCGAGGCCGCGGCCCGCGCCGGCTGCCGGCAGCCCCGGCCCCGACACCTGACCCGGCCGTGCCGGCCCCCTGAGCGGGCGTCCCCCGGGCGGGTGAGGCCCCCGCCCCCACCAGTGCGTCCATGGCCGGCCGTCCACGCACGTCCTGGCCCACCACGCGAGTCCGCGGTCGCCCGGGTCCGGGCCATCGTCCGCCTGAAGGAGGCACACATGGAGGCAACGGGTCGTGAGCGGCGGCTGCGGCGGCTGTGGGGTCCGACCAGCGGGCGCACCGTGCTCATGCCGATCGACCAGCCGGTGACGATGGGCCCGATCGCCGGGCTGGACGCGATCGACTCCCAACTCGGCCGGCTGCTGGCGGGCGCGCCGAACGGCATCATCGGCCACCGGGGGGTGCTGCGGCGGGTGCCGGCCGAGGCGGCCCGGTCCACGGGCGTCGTCATGCACCTCTCCGCCGGCACCGCCCTGTCAGGCCGGGGGCACGTCAAGAAGCTCACCGGCGACGTCGTCGAGGCCGTCCGGACGGGGGCCGATGCCGTGTCGGCGCAGGTCACCTTCGGCGTGCCCGAGGAGACCGACATGCTGCACGACCTCGCCCAGCTCGCCGGAGCGTGCGCCCAGTGGGGCATGCCGCTGCTGGCGATGGTGTATGTCGCCGGCGTTGACCCCGCCGCCGCCCCGGAGAAGATCGCCCACGCCGCCCGCGCGGCGGCCGAGCTGGGCAGCGACATCGTCAAGGTCCCCTACACCGGCTCCGCCGACTCGTTCGCCACGGTCGTCGACGGCTGCTTCGCCCCGGTCGTCATGGCCGGCGGCGAGCCGTCCGACTCCTGGGAGGACGTCCTGCTCGACGTGAAGGACGCCCTGTCGGCGGGCGCGGCCGGCGTCTGCATCGGGCGCAAGGTGCAGCAGCACGCCGCGCCCGAGCGGGCCCTCGCGGACCTGCACGCGCTGGTGCACGCCAACAACCCCGGCTGACCCCGACGAAGGAGGCACGACCGTGTCCGACAGTGACGCGTTGATCCCGCTCTGGTGCGACCTGTCGCACCTGCGCGAGGGCCTGCCCGACATGGTGGCGGCGGTCGTCCAGGCGCCCGTCCGGGGCGTCATGGTCCCGCCGGACGCGGTGCCCGACAGCGCCGTGCCCGACCGGGTCGAGGTGGCGGTGCTCGTCACCGAGCCGGCCCAGCTCGACAAGCTCGACCCGGCCCGGGCGCTGACCGTCATCGCCGCCGACCAGGCCACCCTCGCCGCCGTGCCGCACGGGGGCCGCTGGCGGCGGGGGCGCTGGATCGACGTCACCGACGCCGAGACGATGCAGGAGGCCGTGGCGGCCCTCGGCCACGTCGACGTGCTGCTGGTCAGCTTCGCCGACGAGACGAACATCCCGCTGGAGCTCATCGTCGCCGAGGCCCAGTCGCAGCGCACCACGGTCGTCAAGCGCGTGCACAACTCCGTGGACGCCCTGGTCACCCGCGGGGTGCTCCAGCACGGCCCGGACGCGATGCTGCTGCGCGTCTCCACCCCCGGCGAGGTGGTGCGGCTGGCCCGGGAGCTGCTGGAGCGCCGCACGGAGCAGCTCGACCTGGTCGAGGCCGAGGTGACGGCGGTGCGGTCCATCGGCATGGGCATGCGCGGCTGCGTCGACACGACCGACCTGTTCGAGCCCGACGAGGGGATCCTGGTCGGCTCGACCTCCTCGGGCGGGCTGCTGGTCTGCGCCGAGGTGCACTACCTGCCGTACATGAACCTGCGGCCCTTCCGGGTCAACGCCGGCGCGGTGCACTCCTACGTGTGGACGCCCGCCGGGCGCACCGCGTACATCACCGACCTCAGCGCCGGCGAGCAGGTCCTCGCCGTGAACACCGCCGGGCGCGCCCGTCCCGTCCTGGTCGGCCGGATCAAGACCGAGATGCGCCCGCTGCGCCTGATCGAGTGCCGCATCGGCGACTCGACGATCAACACCATCGTGCAGGACGACTGGCACGTGCGGCTGTTCGACGCGGCCGGCGCGGTGACCAACTGCACCGCCATCGCCGTCGGCGACCGGATGCTGGCGATCGCCGCCGTGCCCGGCCGCCACGTGGGCATCCCGGTCAGCGAATCGATCAAGGAGAACTGAGATGACCGACGCCGACAGCACCCTCGACCAGCTCGTCGCGCTGCTGCTGCGCCGCCAGGGCAACCCGGTCGACTCGATCGGCCCCGACGACCGGCTGGTCGACCTGGCGGTCGACTCGATCGACATGGCGTACCTGATGTCGCACTTCGAGCGCCAGCACGACGCCGACTTCGCCGACGAGGACTTCGAGCTGAGCCGGTACGTCACGGTGGGCGACCTGGCCAAGGCGATCGACGCGCGGATCAATGGCTGAGGGCGCGACGCGGACCCGCCGCCCCCCGGTCATGGACCCGGGGCTGTCGCTGGGCTGGGACGACGGCCCCCTGGACGGGCTGAGCTGCCTGCTGCGCTGCGTCGAGTCGGCGCTGCGCGCCGAGGGCTTCGACAACCGGGAGATCGCCCAGGCCCTCGCCGTGCCGCTGGACCTGCGCGGCGACCGGCGCAAGTCCTCCTGGTTCCGGCACGGCCGGCTGGACTGGCGCAACGCGGTCGACGGCCACGAACACTGGGACGAGTTCACCGCGCTGGTCGCCGCCGGCACCCCGTGCGTGCTGATGCCCGACCGCTACTACTGGCCCGGCGACGAGTTCGAGGGGGTCGCGCACTTCCTCGACCACATGGTGCTCGCCGTGGCGTACGACGGCGAGGTGCTGGAGGTGCTGGACACCGACGCGCCGCCGGCCGACGGGTACCGCCGCCGGATCCCGGTCACCCCCGACGTGGTCCGGGGCTGCTGCCGGTTCGCCACCGTGCACTTCACCCCGCCCCGCGACGACGCCGCCGCGCTGCGCGCCACGCTGCTGGAGCCGACCGCCGCGGCGCTGGCCGAGGACCTGCCGGCGCTGCGCGCCGTCGCCCGGCGCTGGCGGCGCGACGGCCTGACCGGGCCCGCCGCCCGGGCCCTGCACGTGGTCGTGCTGGGCGCGGTCCAGCCGTCGCTGTTCCTCAGTGGCCTGGCCGTCGAGCAGGCGTACCCGGCGCTGGCCGCCGAGCTGCTCGCCGCGTCCCGCGCGGCGCAGAAGCTCGGCCGGACCCTCATCGGCGCGCACCGCTGGGCGGGCGCGCAGGCCGACGACACCTCCGTGTACGCCCCGGTGCTCGGCGTCTTCGAGGCGTGCGAGGCGGCCCTGGCCCGGCTCAGCGACGAGCTGCACCGCCAGCTCGACCTGCCGACGCCGGACCCCGGGGCCGGCGGCGACGACGAGGGGATCTGGCGGCGGATCCTGCGCAACCAGGCGTGGTGCTACGCCGACCGGGTCGCGCCCGCCGACCAGCACCGGGACGAGGAGAGGAACCGATGACCGGAGAAGGCCCACTCGACCTGAGCCAGTCGCAGGCGCTGCGGCGGCGCGCCGTGGCCGTCGACGCGACCCTCGCCTACGAGGGTTACGTGCTGGCCCGCGACCGCCTCGTCGACGGCGCGTACCCGCTGTACGGCGAGCGCGCCAGCGGCGCGCACATCTGGGACGTCGACGGCAACCGTTACCTCGACCTGATCCTGGCCTACGGCACGATCATCCTCGGGCACGCCGACCCGGTGGTCACCGAGGCGGTCCTGCGGGAGATCCGCGACGGCTTCGCCATCACGCTGCGCAAGCGGGTGCAGGTGGAGCTGGCGGAGCTGCTGACGGCGGTGATCCCGCACGCCGAGAAGGTCTTCCTGCTCAAGACCGGCTCGGACGCCACCAGCGCCGCCGTCCGGCTCAGCCGCGTGCACACCGGGCGGACCAGGGTGATCCGCTGGGGCTACAACGGCTGGCACGACTGGTGCGCCACCCGCCCCGGCGGGGTGCCCACCGAGGCGCAGGCCGTGGTGGACAGCTTCGACTACAACGACCTGGACAGCCTGCGGGCCGCCTTCGAACGCCACCCCGGCGAGGTCGCCTGCCTGCTGATGATGCCCTTCGAGGTGGACCCGCCGGCCCCCGGCTTCCTGGCCGCCGCGGCGGAGCTGGCCCACGAGCACGGCGCGCTGTTCGTCCTCGACGAGATGCGCTCCGGCTTCCGGATGGCCCCCGGCGGCGCGCAGGAGCGCTACGGCGTGCGGGCCGACCTGGTGACGTTCAGCAAGGCCATGGCCAACGGCTACCCGATCTCCGCCCTGGTGGGCCGCGAGGAGGTGATGCGGGCCGTCGGCGAGGTGCACATCAGCTCGACGTTCCACGTCAACGGCGCCGAGATGGCGGCGGCGGTCGCCACCATCGGCCAGCTACGCGACGGCGCGATCCTCACGCACGTCGAGCGCCTCGGCGAGCGGCTCCAGGCGGGGCTGGCCAAGCAGCTCGCCGAGCACGGCCTGCCCGGCCGGGTGCTGGGCGTGCCGCAGATGCCGTTCCTGCGCTTCACCGACCCCGACGAGGCGGCGCGGGGCCGGGCGCACGACGCGTTCTACACCGAGACGACCCGGCGGGGCCTGCTGCTGCACCCCAACCACCACTGGTACGTCTGCGGCGCGATGACCGACGAGGACGTGGACGCCGCGCTGGAGGCGACCGCGTCCGGCTTCCGCGCCGCCGAGGCGGCCGCCCATGGCTGAACCGGGCCGGCAGGAGGTCGTCCGCCGCGTCCGCGAGCTGCTGGCGCGCTACCGCGATCCGGCGCAGGTCGACGGCCTCGGCGACGACGAGCCGCTGGCCGTCCTGGGCATCGACTCGGTCACCCTGATCACCGTCGCCGCCGAGCTGCACCAGCGGTGGGACGTCACCATCGCCGACGACGCCGTGCTCGACCCGGCGGCGTCGGTGGCGTCCCTCGCCGCCGCGGCCGTCGCCCCCGGCGGCGCGGGCGACCGCACCGGCGGCCGGCTCGACGTGGTCGGGATGGGCGTGGTGGCCCCCACCGGCCTCGGCGTGCCGGCCCTGTGGGACGGCCTGCTGGCCGAGCGGGCGCACCGGCTGCCCATGCCGTACGACGCCGCGCGCGGCCACCGGGCCGGCGCGGTGGCCGGCGCGTCCGCCGCCGAGGTGGTGGCCCCGGACCGCCTGCTCGACCTGGTCTGCCTGGCCGCCGGGGAGGCGCTCGGCGGGCTGGACCCGGGCCGGCGGGCCGGCGTCACGCTCGTCGTCGGCACCACCGACACCGGCGGCAACGCCCTCGGCCACGCCCTCGCCGGCGCGGGCGACGACCAGTCGGCGCTGGCCGGGTGGGTCGCCGAGCGCGCCGCCGAGCAGCTCGGCCTCGGCGCGGCCGTCACCGTGGGCAGCGCGTCGGCCTCCGGGGCGGTGGCGCTCGGCTACGCCCGCGACCTGCTGCTCGCCGGCGACGCCGAGGAGGCGCTGGTCGTCGGCGCGGACACGGTGTCGAAGTCCGCGTTCCACGGGCTGGCCGCCCTGCGCACGCTCGGCGTGGACGGCTGCCAGCCGTTCCACGAGGCCCGGCGGGGCATCGCGCTGTCCGAGGCCGCCGCCGCCTGCCTGCTGCGCCGGCCGGTGCCCGGCGACGACGCCGTGCTCGGCCGGCTGGCCGGCTACGGGGCGAGCAGCTTCACCACCCACATGGCGGCCCCCGAGTCCGCCGGGATCGAGCTGGCGCTGCGTCGCGCGCTGGCCGCCGCCGCCCTCGCGCCGGGCGACGTCTCGTTCGTCAACGCGCACGGCCCCGGCACCAAGCTCGGCGACGTGGCCGAGATGCGGGCGCTCGCGGACGTCTTCGGCGACCGGGTCCGGACGCTGCCGATCAACAGCGTGAAGGGCCTGCTCTGGCACTGCCAGGGCGCGGCCGGGGTCATCGAGTCGCTGGCGTGCCTGCTGTCGCTGCGCCACGGGACGCTGACCCCGACGACCGCGGCCGAGCCCGTCGACCCACAGTGGAGGGAGTTCGACATCGTGACGAAGCCCCGGGAGCTGGCCGACGCCCGGTCGGCCGTCTCCGTCTCCTGCGGCCTGGGCGGCGTCAACACGGCGGTCGTCTGGGAGCGGGCATGAGCACGGGCGCGGGCACGGCGGCCGGGGTGGGCACGGCGGAGGTCGGCGCGGCGACCGTGACGACGGTGCGGCTGGCCGCCGGCGGCAGCGACCGGTTCGCCCTCGACGAGGCGGCGCGCAACCGGGCCCGGGGGCGCGCCGGCTGGCCCGCCGAGCCCGAGCTGACCCGGGTCGTGGTCGACCGGTTCACCGACGTCGTCGGCCGGGCCGTGGCGGCCGCCGGGCTGGACGCCGCCGCCCGCCGGGAGACCGAGATCGCGGTGGGCACCCTCTACGGCATGGCCCGCGTCGGCGAGGTCATGCACGAGCAGCTCGACGAGGCCGGGCCGAAGTGGCTCGCGCCGGAGATGTTCGTCTACTACTCGCCGCACTCGCTGGTGTCGGCGGCGGCGGTGGCGCACGGGCTGGGCGGCGCGGCGACGACGCTGCTCGGGCGCGACGGCGGGATGCAGGCCCTCCTGCACGCGGTGCGCCGGCTGGCCACCGGCCAGGCCGACACGGTGCTGGTCGGGGCGTACGAGGCGCTGACCCCGTTCGCGGACGCGGCGCTGGACCGGCTCGGCGTGCCGCACCACGCGCAGTTCGGCGACGTGGCGGCCGTGCTGCTCGGCCGGGAGGCGGCCGGGGCCGCCGGTGACGGCCGCCGGTTGTCGCTGGCCCGGGGCGTGGCGTCCGGCCGGGCGCTGCCCGACGTCCTGGACGCGGCCGGCGTCGACCCGGCCGCCGTCGCCGACGTGCGGCTGTGCGGCGCGACCGTCGCCGTCCAGCAGGCCGCCCGCGCCGAGTTCGGCGCGGCGTTCCCCCGCGCCCGGACGTGGGTCGGCGGGGCGTCCTCGCCCGCCGTCGGGCCGGTGTGCGCGCTCGCCGAGGCGGTCGCCCCGCCCGCCGCCGCGACGGAGCCGGCAGCCGCCGAGGGGGAGGCCGCCGGCCGGGCCGTGGCCGTCGTGGCCGGCCGGCCCGGGGCGTGGGACGTGGTGCTCGCCCGATGAGCGGCCCGCCCACCCTCGCCGCCGCGCTCGCCGAGGTGGCGGGCCCGCATCCGCACCGCCCGGCGGTCGTCGTCGGCGACCGGACGCTGACCTACGCCGAGCTGCTGCGGCGGGCGGAGCGGCTCGCGGCGGGGCTGACCGGCCGGGCCGCCACCGTCGCGCGGTGCGCCGCCGACGTCGCGGTGACGGTCGTGGCGGCCACGATCGCGGACGTGCCACTGCTCGTCGGCGACGCCCGGGCCGCCGACGACGAGCGGGACCGGGCCCGGTCGCTGTTCCGCGCCGACCGGCTCGTCACCGGCGACGGCGACCGGCTCACGGTCGGCCGGCTCACGGTCGAGGCGCTCACGGTCGCCGGGTCGGCAGGGCTCGACGGGGCCGACGGATCCGCCGCCGGGGCCGCCGGGCGACCCGGCGTGCCCCGCGACGGCGGGCCGCCCGCCCACCCCGGCGGGGACGGGCCCGCCGGGCTGGGACTGTCCACCTCGGGCAGCGAGGGCTGGCCGAAGTGCGTGGAACGGCCCTGGCCGGCCGTGACGGCCAACGCGCGGGCGTTCGCCGCCGCGCTGGAGCTGTCCCCCGGCGAGGTGGTCGCCTGCACGACCCCGCCGCACCACAGCTACGCCCTGTGCGGCGGCATCCTCACGACGCTGCTGGCCGGCGGCACGTACGTGGCGCTGGACCAGCGGCCGGGCCCCCGCACGGTGGCCGACGCCGTCGACGGGCACCGGGTGGCGGTGCTGCTGTCCGTGCCGCTGCTGTACCGGTGGTTCTCGACCGCCGGCCTCGCCACCCGGCACCGGCCCCGGCTGTGCGTCTCGGCGGGCGCGCCGCTGCCGCCGGAGGACCGCCGGCGGTGGGCGGAGTCGGTGGGCTGGCGCATCGGCGAGCACTACGGCACCTCCGAGCACGGCATGCTGACCCTCGACACCGAGTCGGTCGCCGGCTCCGTCGGCCGGCCGGTCGCCGGGGTGACGCTGACCGTCGACCCCGTGCCCGGCCCCGGGGACGTCCTCGTGGCCTGCGCCGGCCCGGCGACCCGCGTCCACCACGCCGGCCCGCCGGCCGACCGGGCCGGCGACACGTCCCGGCCGGCCGGCGACGGGCCGCAGCCGACCGGCGACGTGGGCCGGCTCGACGCCGACGGGCGGCTGCACCTGCTCGGCCGCCGGGGCGGCACGCTCAACGTCGCCGGCAACAAGGTGCCGGCCGCCGAGGTCGAGGACGCGCTGCGGGCGTTCCCGGCCGTGCGGGACTGCGCGGTCGTCGGCGCGCCGGGACCCGACGGCGGGCAGGAGGTCGTGGCGTTCGCCGAGACCGTCGGCGAGCTGGACCACCGGGCGCTGTACGCGTTCCTGCACGGGCGGCTGGCCGCCTACAAGGTGCCCGCCCGGGTGGTCGTCGTCGACCGGCTGCCCCGCAACGTCAACGGCAAGCTGCTGCGCTCCGAGCTGCTGCGCGGGCTGGCCGCCGGCACCTGGCGCTGACCCGCGCGGGCTCGCCGGTCAGCGCAGCAGCGCCGCGAACGACTCCGCGAGGTCGGACTCGGCGCGCAGCCGGGCGAGGCTGTCCCGGGCGTAGCCCGCCCGCTGCGCCAACGTGGCGTCGGCGAGCGCCTCCTCGATCGTGGCCGCCAGGTCGGCCGCCGGCACGACCGGGTCGTCGGTGGCCCCGGAGTGCCGGTTGACGTAGCGGATCCGGCCGTCTTTCTCGACCTCGGTGGTGCGCGCCACCAGGCCCGCGCCGTGGTCGGCCAGGAACTGCCGGCCGTTGGCCTCCTGCTCGCTCATGAACGGCAGGACCACCTGCGGCTTGCCGTGCAGCAGGCCGGCGAGCACCGTGGAGTAGCCGCCGTGGTTGACCACCAGGTCCGCCCAGCCGATCGGCCCGGTGATGCCGGTGAAGCCGCCCAGCTCCACGTTCGGGTAGCGGTGCAGCCACTCGCGGGCCGCGAACCCCGCCGACAGGAACACCGACAGGCCGGGCCGGTCGCACGCGGCCAGCACCTCCCGCAGCGCCGTGTCGGCCACCATCCCGCCGCTGCCGATGGAGACGTACACCCGGCGGGTGCCGGCGGTGGCGCGCGGCACGTACGGCGCGCCGGGCGGATCCCAGTACAGCGGGCCGACGTACGTCGGGCCCGACCGGCCGGGCGGGGCGGGCGGCGGCGGCTCCACCTCCGGCGCGCTCGGCACCACCGTCAGGTCGCCCCACAGCAGCTCGGGGACGCTGCCGACCGGGTCGAGCCCGTGCTCGGTGGCGACCGCGTCGAGGGCGTCCAGGGCGCTCGGGTGCGGCAGCAGCGTCGTCGGGTCGGCGGCGCTCCACGGCATCCACGCCAGCGGGTCGGGGCTGAGGAAGTCGGTGTCGGCGATCGACACCAGCGGCAGGCCCCGCAGCCGGGCGGCGAGCACCGCCGTGGGCTGCATGTCGGTGACCACCACGTCGGGCCGGTACTCGTCGATCGCGGCCAGGTCCCGCCGCAGGTGCTCGGCCAGCACCGACCGGCGGTAGTAGCGCGCGGTCACCGCGTAGACGCGTTCCACGTTGGCGAACGGCAGGAACGCCGGGACCCGCTTCGGCGCGCCGTCCGGGGCCGGCTCCCCGATCATCCGGTAGCCGCCCTCGGCGACCATCCGGGGCACCCCGGACGGGCCGAAGGCGCACTCGAAGCGCCCGTGCAGCCGGGCGGCGGCGGCGAGCGCCCGGCCGGTGTACCCGGCGCCGCCGCCGGCCGACCAGGGGCAGAAGAGGACCTTGCGGGTCATGGGAGCAGCGCCTCCAGTCCACGGGGATGGTCGAGGGAGTGCACGGCGTCGGCGGGCAGGTCCCGGCGCAGCACCTTGCTCAGCGTGCGGCCCGGCCCCGCGTCGACCAGCAGGTCGACGCCCGCGTCCCGGGCGGTGGCCAGGCACTGCCACCAGCGCACCGGGGCCAGCATGTGCCGGTGCAGGTCGGCCCGGATCTCCGCGACGTCGCGGCTGGCCCGCCCGGTGGTGTTCAGCACCACCGGGACGCGGGGCTCCCGCAGGTCGGCGGCGGCCACCAGGGGGGCGAACCCGGCGTCGGCCGGCGCCATCAGGGGCGAGTGCGCGGCCAGGGCGATCGCGAGGGGCACCACCCGCTCCGCGCCCGCCGCCACGGCCCGCTGCGAGACGGCGGCGACGGCCGGGGCCGCGCCGGAGACGACCACCTGGTCGGGGCCGTTCACCGCCGCGACCGACACGGCGTCGTCCCCGGCCGCGCGGACCAGGTCGGCGACGGTGGGCTCGGACAGCCCGATGAGGGTCGCCATCGCGCCGTCGGCGGCCAGGCTGGCCCGGTGCATCAGCTCGCCGCGCCGGGCCACCAGGTCCAGCGCGGCGGGCGCGGACAGCGCCCCGGCCGCCGCGAGGGCGGTGAAGTGGCCGAGGCTGTGCCCGGCCACGCACACCGGCGGGTGTTCCGCGCCGCGCCGCGCCGCCTCCTCGACCAGGGCGTACCAGCCGGCGAGGCCGGCGAGGAACACCGCCGGCTGGTTCCAGTCCGTCCGTGCCTGGTCGGTGCGCTCGGTGTGGAAGCAGATCTCGCGCAGCGGCAGGCCGGTGCGGGACTCCGCCAGGTCGAACAGGTCCCGCACGGCGGGGGAGGCGTCGTGGAAGCGCTGGGCCATGCCGGGGAACTGCGCGCCCTGGCCGGGGAAGAGCAGCGCGTACCGGGGGGCCGTCACGCGCTCATCCCCCCGTCGACGGCGAGGACCTGCCCGGTGACGTAGGAGGCCCCGGGGGAGGCGAGGAACGCGATGGCGGCGGCCACCTCGGCGGGCGTGCCGGCCCGGCCCATCGGCGTCTGCGCCAGGATCGCCGCGCGGGCCGGGTCGCCGCCCTGCGCGCTCATCGCCGACGGCACGTAGCCCGGTGCGACCGCGTTGGCGGTGACCCCGAACCGGGCGGTCTCCCGGGCCACCGACTTGACCAGCCCCACCAGCCCCGCCTTCGCGCTGGCGTACGCCGCCTGGAACGGCCAGCCGCGCAGCCCCGCCACGGACGTGGTCACCACGATCCGGCCGTGTCCCCGGCCGGTCATGTCGGGCAGCACGCCCCGGATGAGCAGCATCGCGGCGGTCAGGTTGACCGCGAGGGTGGCCGACCAGTCGTCGGCGCGCACCCGGGCCACCGGGGCGGGGCGCAGCACCGCCGCGTTGCTGACCAGCACGTCCACCGGTCCGGCCCGGCGCGCCGCCGAGAGCACGGCCGCGACCCCCGCGTCGGTGCCGACGTCGGCCCGCACGGTGGCGACGCCGGCCGTGTGCGGCGTCAGCTCGGCCGCGAGGCGCTCGGCGGCGGCCTCGTCGCGGTGGTAGTGCAGCACCAGCGTCACGTCGGGCCCGGCCAGCGCGTGCGCCACCGCCTGCCCGATCGCCCCGGTCGCGCCGGTGACGAGGACGGTGCGCCGGGTCATGCCGACGGTCCGCCGTGGCAGCGCCGGAGCACGCCGACCCACTGCCGCATCAGGTGGGCCATCTGGTGGACGAAACCGCGCAGCTCGTGGGTCCACACCCGGCCGGTCATCGCCTCGACGGCGTCCTGGAGCTGGTACGACAGCGACACGTACGCCTCGGCGTAGGTGTCGCCGTCGAGCTTGGCGTCGTGCAGCCAGCCGAGCACGTCCTCCAGGACCGCGATCGCGGTGAGTTCCTGTTGCAGGTCCCGCAGCAGCAGGTGCTCGTTGCGGGTGTGTTGGGCCAGCGGGTCGCCGAACCGCACGGCGTGCCCGAGCCGCTTCGCGCACGCCTGCACGAAGTAGCCGCTGAAGATGTCGGCGTACCGGTCGATCTCCTGGCCGTGGTGGCGGTAGCCCATGCGCGGGAAGTAGTAGGCGGGGATGGCGTCGCGGTGCACGGCGGTGTTCTGCGAGTTGACCGGCGCCCAGGTGTCGGTGTCGCAGACCAGGGCCGGCGCGGGCATGGCGGTCACCTCGGGCCGCACGGCGATGCGGGTGATCGCGTCGACGTCGGGGTCGCCCAGCCACAGCCCGGCGTTGATCCGCACGTCGACCGTCTCGGTGCGCTCCGAGGTCGGGGTGGGGTTGCGGTGCGCGTACGGGAAGCCGCGCGGGTAGACCGGCATCGGCGCGACGGTGAGCTGCCCGCACGGGTTCCACCAGCCGGAGGCGGCGGTGACGACCCGCGCGGGCCGGAGGCCGGCGGCCACGATCGCGTGGGCGGTGAGGAAGCCGTCGTCGACGGGGAAGTTGTCGTCGTCGACGGAGACGAGGAAGTCGGCGTCGGACTGCCAGGACAGCAGGTAGCCGACGTTGCGCCGGTTGTCGGAGTCGTAGGGCACCAGGGTGGGCGCGCCCAGGTCGGCCAGGAGGGCGTCCTGCTCGGCGACGGTCGGGCAGACGACGTGCAGGCCGTCGCGGCGGGCCCGCTCGACGTTGTCGAACAGGGCGGCGGGCGTCTTGCGGTCGGGGATGACGACGATCCGCACCCGCTGGTGCGCGTCGGCCGCGCCGAGCAGCGTCCGGTACGCCGACAGGAACGCCTCGCCGTCGCCGATGGTCGTCATCACGACGTCGACGCGGGGCAGTGGCTCGTTCATCGGACTCCTTCTGTGGAGGCAACGGGGGTGAGCAGCCGCAGCACCGCGTCGAGGGCGGCGCTGCCGCCGAGGTCCGCCACGACCGCGTCCGCGCCCGCCGCGCGCAGCTCGTCGGGCGGGGTGGCCCCGGTGGCGACGGCGAGGCAGGGCAGGCCCGACGCGTGCGCCGCCGTGACGTCCTTGGCGGTGTCGCCGACCAGCACGCCGGGCCCGTGGCCGCCGAGCGCGGCGACCCCGGCGGCCACCACGTCGTCGCGGTCGCGGGCGGCGTCGCCGAAGCCGCCGTCGCGCAGCAGGTCCGCCAGGCCGGTGCGCCGCATCTTCCAGCGGGCCACCGACCGGGCGTTGCCGGTGCTCATGCCCAGCGGGCAGCCGTGGCCGCGCAGCGCCTCCAGCAGGGCCCGGCAGCCGGGGAGCAGGTCCCCGACGCCCGTGCCCCCGTCGGCCGTGGACCCGCCGATGCGCGCGGCGAGGGCGTCCATGACCTGCCGGGTGAGCTGCGGGAGCCGGCCGGCGGGGACGCCGTGGTGACGCAGCGCCGCGTGCACCGTGCCGGCGTCGGTGAAGCCCGCCAGGTCGATGTCGGCGTAGAAGAGCTGGCCGCCCTCGTAGCGGAACTCCTCGGCGACGCCGCAGACGTCGGCGATGGCGGCGGCCATCGTGGCCATGTGGAGGCGCTGCACCGGCGCGCCGGGCCGGATGAGCGTGCCGTCGAGGTCGAACAGGACGAAGCCCGGGTGCGTCATGCCGGCGTCGCGGCGCCCCGCGCGGCCGCGACCTCGCCCGCGATCCACCGGTACGTGACGGCGAGGCCCTCCTCGAGGGTGATGCGGGGGGTCCAGCCCAGCACCTGCCGCGCCAGCGTGTTGTCGGAGTTGCGCCCGCGCACCCCCTGCGGGCCGGCGACGTGGCGCAGGCGCAGGTCGTCGCGGCCGGCCGCCGTCATCACCAGGGCGGCCAGCTCGTCGATGGTCACCAGGCGGTCGGAGCCGATGTTCACCGGCTCGCCGTGGTCGCTGCGCATCAGCCGGTAGGTGCCCTCGACGCAGTCGTCGACGTAGCAGAACGACCGTGTCTGCCGGCCGTCGCCCCAGATCTCCACCTCGCCGCCGGGGGCCGCCTCGGCGACCTTGCGGCACAGCGCGGCGGGGGCCTTCTCCCGCCCGCCGTCCCAGGTGCCGTAGGGGCCGTACACGTTGTGGTAGCGGGCGATGCGGACGTCCAGGCCGTACTGCTCGGCGTAGTAGACGCAGAGCCGCTCCGCCATCAGCTTCTCCCAGCCGTAGGAGTCCTGCGGGCCGGCGGGGAAGGCGTCCGTCTCGCGCAGCGGCCGCACGTCCGTCTTCGTCTGCGCGTACTCGGGGTAGATGCAGGCGGACGAGGCGAGGAAGTAGCGCTGCGCGCCGGCCAGCCGGGCCGCCTCGACGGTGTGCAGGTTGATCAGCGCGTTGTTGCGCAGGATCGTCGCCGGGTCCTTCGAGATGAAGCCCATGCCGCCCATGTCGGCCGCGAGGGCGTACACCTCGGTGACGCCGTCGCAGGCCCGCCGGCAGACCTCCGGGTCGCGCAGGTCGCCCACGACGAAGTCGTCGGCGGTCGTGGCGCGGAACTCCGGCGGCCGCAGGTCGGCGCCGCGGACCCACCAACCCTGGGCCTGGAGGTACGTCACCAGGTGGCCGCCGATGAAGCCGCCGGCTCCGGTGACGAGTGCGCGTCTGGTCATGGGACAACCCTTCAGTCAGGTGGCGGTACGTCGCCGGGGCCGGTGCAGCCCCGCCCGACGGGTCGGAGCGTCGGCGCGCTCCCCGGGCCGGAGCCCGGCGGGCCGCGCGTTACGGCGTCGCCTCGACCGGCGGCTCGAACGACCGGGTGCGGACGGACCGCTCCGCCGCCATGGCCAGCGCCAGCGCCGCGTACGAGTCGCGCCAGGTGCCCGCCCGGTGATCCGGTTCGGCGCCCCGGGCGGCGGCGACGAACGCGTCGATCTGGGCGCGGTACGCGGCGGCGAAGCGGTCCCGGTAGTCGCGGTGGCGGGGGTGCCGGTCGGGGCCCTGCTCGGTGACCTGCCGCATCGGGGTCCGCTCGTCGAGCCCCACGGTCAGGCAGTCCCGCGAGCCGAGCACCTCGATGCGGACGTCGTAGCCGAGCGGGCTGTGCCGCCCCGCCGTGAGCACGGCGACCCCGCCGCCCTCGACGCCCAGCGTCGCCGCCACCGCGTCGTAGTCGTGCAGCTCGGCCAGCTCGGGCACGGCCAGCACGTCCCCGATCGCGGCGACGCCGCTGACCTCCCGGCCGGTGAGCCACCGCACCATGTCGAAGTCGTGCAGCATCAGGTCGCGGAAGATGCTGCCCGAGGCGGCGAGGCGTTCCAGCGGCGGCCAGGCGGCGTCGTGGGAGAACATCCGCACCGTGTAGACGGTGCCGAGGCCGCCGTCGGCGATCCGGTCGCGCAGCGCGCTGAACCCGGCGTCGAAGTGGCGCTGGAAGCCGATCCACAGCGGGGTGCCGCCGTGGTCGGCGGCGAGGCCCAGCTCCCGGGTCCGGTGCAGGTCCAGCGTCAGCGGCTTCTCGCAGAACGTGGGCAGCTTGCGCTCCAGCGCCAGCGCGACCAGCGCGTCGTGGCTCTCCGTCGAGGAGGTCACCACCACCGCCTCCGCGCCGTCGAGGAGCCGCTCGACGTCGTCGCACGCCTCGCCGTCGACCTGCGCCGCCAGCGCCGCCGCCTGCCCGGCGCGCACGTCGTGGCAGGTCAGCGCCACGTCGTCGGAGGCCGCCAGGTGCCCGGCGTACATCCGGCCGATCTGGCCGCACCCGACGAGGCCCACCCGCAGCCGCCGCGCCCGGCTCACGACCGCGCCCCGGCGGTGTCGCGCGCGCCCCGGACCAGCCGGCCCGGCTGCGCGCCGGTGTGCTCGCCGTCGACGAACGTCACCTCGCCGGAGACCAGCGTGGCCCGGTAGCCGTCGGCCCGCTGGATCAGCCGGCCGCCGCCGGCCGGCAGGTCGTGCACGAACTGCGGGGGCCGCAGCGCGAGGTTGTCGAAGTCGATGACGTTGACGTCGGCCTTGAACCCGGGCCGCAGCAGCCCCCGGTCGCGCAGCCCGTACAGGGCGGCCGTCTGCCAGGTCTGCTTGTGCACGACGAACTCCAGCCCGAGCCGTTCGCCGCGCGAGCGGTCCCGGGCCCAGTGGGTGAGCTGCGACGTCGGGGTGCTCGCGTCGCAGATCAGCCGGCAGTGCGCGCCGGCGTCGCTGAGCCCGACCACGCAGTGCGGTTCGCGGAGCATCTGGTGGATCGGGTCGAGGCTGAACTCGCTGTAGCCGAGCAGCGGCCGCAGGAAGGTCTGCGTGCCGTCCCCGGCGACGAGCAGGTCGTACATGACCTCCTCGCAGTCGCGGCCGGCGCGGGCCGCGATGGCGGCGACGCTGTCCTCGCGGCCGGGCTCGTAGTCGGGTTGCCGGCCGAACGGGAAGTACTTCTCGTAGTCCTCCGGGAAGAGGTGCGCCCGGGGGTTGACGCTGGCCGGGGCCTCGGCCAGGATCCGTCGCCGGATCTCGGGGTCGCGCATCCGGGCCACCCGCTCGGCCAGCGGCAGGTGCGCCAGCTGCTCCTGGTAGGTGGGGCGGCGCTTGAATGGGTGGGTGCTCTCCAGGCCCACGATGACGCTGAACGGCCGCCCGGCGATCTGCGGGCGCAGCTGCGCGCCCTCGGTCTCGTTGGCCCGGCGGGCCATGTCGACGATCTCCCGCCACAGGTGCGGCTCGTGGTCGTTCTGGAACAGGCCGAACGTGATCGGCCGGCCGACCTGCGCGGAGAGCCGCCGCATCCACTTGACCTCGCGGAACTGGTCCTCCATCGGCTCGCCGCCGGCCCCGGCGGGCACCAGCTGGAACACGCCGGTGCCCAGCTCGCCGAGCACCCCGCCGAGGGCGAACAGCTCGTCCTCGGCCGCGAACGTGCCGGGCACCGGCTCGCCGCTGATCGCCAGGTGGGTGGTCGTGCGGGAGGTGGAGAACCCGAGCGCCCCGGCGTGCATCGCCTCCCGGACGATGGCCGTCATCGCGGCGATGTCATCCGGCGTGGCCGGCTCGTTGGCGGCGCCCCGCTCGCCCATCACGTACGCCCGGACGGCGCCGTGCGGCACCTGGGCGCCGACGTCCATCACCCGGGACAGGCCGGCGACCGCCTCCAGGTATTCCGGGAAGCTCTCCCACGCCCACCGGATGCCCTCGGACAGCGACGCGCCGGGGATGTCCTCGACGCCCTCCATCAGCCCGATCAGCCACTCCCGGTTGGGCTTGGTCACCGGGGCGAATCCGACGCCGCAGTTGCCCATCACCACCGTGGTCACGCCGTGCCAGCAGGACGGCGTCAACAACGGGTCCCAGGTCACCTGGCCGTCGAAGTGCGTATGGATGTCGACGAATCCGGGAGTGACGATGCACCCGTCCGCGTCGATCTCGCGCCGGCCCCGGCCGGAAACCCTGCCGACCGCCACGATCCGCCCGTCGGAAATGGCGACGTCACCGGTCCGGGCGGCGTCTCCGGTGCCGTCCACGACCGTGCCGGACCGAACGACGACGTCATACATCGAGCAGGTGTCCTTTCTCGGCGGCGACGAAGACGAGGTTGTCGTATTCATACGATGACCTCGGTCGATGCGGTCGCGGCATTCCGTCGGACAGCTCGTAGGCCCGGTAGTCGTGGCCGACCATGAACTCGACGAGTTCCGCGCTGCGCGGCGCGCCCGGCACGTCGAGGTCGCCGACCTCCAGCGAGACCATCGGGCGCACCGTGCCCAGCAGGCGGCCCATGCCCTCCAGGACGTTCTTCTCGGCGCTCTCGGCGTCGATCTTCACCACGTCGGGCGTCAGCGCCCGCGCCGCGACGAACTCGTCGAGGGCGACCGCGGCGACCTCGTGCACGGTGGTGGCCACCCGCTGCCGCACCGCCGCGGGCAGCCGGGAGCGGTAGGCCGAGTTGTAGGGGCTGTAGCCGACACCGTGGTCGGTCAGCGACACCTTCCCCGGCGACGACCAGACCGCCGCCGGCACCGCCGTGACGTTGCCGAGGCCGGCCACGTTCTGCGCCAGCAGCGCGTACGTCCCGGGCGTGGGCTCGAACGACACCACCCGGCCGGACCCGCCGACGCAGCGCGCCGCCAGCACCGTGAAGTAGCCGAGGTGGGCGCCGACGTCGAGGAACGTCGCCCCGGTGCGCAGGTGGCGCAGCAGGAAGGCGCTCAGCTCGTACTCGATGAAGCCGTGCCGGCGGATCGCGATGGAGATCTCGTCGGGCAGCCGCACCCGCAGCCGGTCGCCCCAGAACGTGCGGCCGTGGGCCAGCCGGGCGTGGCCGCGGTGCCGCCAGCGGCGCAGCCGCGCCGTGGACGGGAACGCGGTGGGGTATGGCCGGCGCAGGAAGGACCGCACCGGCCGGCCGGCCGCCGCCGCGTGGCGACGCAGTTTCTCGGCGAGCGCCCGGCGTTGCGCATCCGTCACGGCAAAGGCCGAATCATGAGAGCCCCCGCAATGGTTCGTGGTTCGGTCGTGGCCTTCGATCGCCCTCGATGTCATGGCGAGGCCACCGTGTCGTCAGACCGCAGCGTACGTCAATGTCTTCGACCGGTCCAGAATTGATTTCCCAGTGCCGATGCGAGGCCCTTATACGACACGCGGAGAACGACTGGAAACCCCTATTGCCGGCCCCTGAGGACGGCCGGGCGCGCGCCCGGGATGTGCTACGTTGGCACGCGGCCGGTGACGGTACAGAAAGGGTGGCGGCCCGTGGGCGACGCCGAACAGGACGCGATCCTCACCAAGATCCGTGACGCGCTCTCGGGGCTGCCCGGCATCGCGGGCCTCGCCCTCGGCGGATCCCGCGCCCGGGGCACCGCCGACCGCAGGTCCGACGTGGACGTCGGCGTCTACTACCACCGCGACGGCCGGCCCGACGTCCGGGAGCTGAGCGCCGCCTTCGCCCGCATCGACGACAGCGGCGACGCCGGGTGCACCGGCTACGGCGAGTGGGGGCCGTGGATCAACGGCGGCGGCTGGCTCGTCGTCGACGGGGTGAAGACCGACGTCCTGCTGCGGGAGGTCGACCGCGTCCGCGCCGTCGTGCGGGCGTGCGCCGCCGGGCGGCCCGAGATCCACTACCAGCCCGGCCACCCGCACGGGTTCTGCACCGTGATCTACGCCGGGGAGCTGCACCACAACGTCGCGTTCCACGACCCGCAGGGCGTGCTCGCGCAGCTGCGCGAGCTCACCGACCCCTACCCCGAGCCGCTGGCGAAGGCCCTCGTCGGGCAGTTCGGCTGGGAGTCGCAGTTCGCCCTCCACACGGCGGTCACCGCCGCCGGCCGGGGCGACGTCGCGTACGTCACCGGCTGCGCCTACCGGGCCGTCGCCTGCCTCACCCAGGTGCTCTTCGCCACCGCCGGCCGCTACCTGGTCAACGAGAAGGGCGCGGTGGCGGAGGCGGCGACCTTCCCGACCACCCCGGCCGGGTTCCGCGGCGGCGTCGAGGCGGCGCTCGCCGCCCTCTCCGCCGACCCGGGCGACCTGACCCGCGCACTGCGGCTGCTGCGCGACGTGCGCGAGGAGGTCATGGCCGGTGCCGGGGGTTGAGGCCGGGCCCCGGGTCTGGATGGTCACCGGCGTGCCGGGGGCCGGCAAGTCGACGACCGCCCGCGCGCTGGCCCGCTCCGTGCCCCGGGGCGTGCACGTCGAGGGCGACGCGCTGCAACGGCTCATCGTCGCCGGCAGCCGGCCGCCGCAGCCGCAGCACGACGAGGAGGCCGAGCGGCAGATCCTGCTCAACGTCGGCAACCAGTGCCTGCTGGCGCGCTCGTTCCTCGCCGCCGACTTCCTGGTCGTCCTCGACTACGTGGTGACGTCCCGGCAGCGGCTGCGGCGCTACCTGGAGCTGCTGCACCCCGCGCCGCTGGGCTTCGTGATGCTCCGCCCCGACCTGGCCGTCGCGGCGGCGCGTGACGAGCTCCGCCCACACAAGACGGTCCTGCGCGGCTGGCTGCACCTGGCCGACGAGATGGCCGGCGAGCTGGCCGGCGTCGGCCTCTGGCTGGACAACGGCGACCTGACGGTCGACGAGACGATCGCGGCGATCCGCGCGCGGGCCGGCGAGGCCACCCTCACCCTCGACGCGCTCGACGCGCTCGACGGCCCCCGGGCGTCTCAGTTCCCGGCGCTCTCGTAGCGGCGCAGGCCCCGGCGGAACACGGCGACGGCGAGCAGCACGCACCAGGCCGCCACCACCGGCGTCAGCAGGCCCACCCACGCCAGCCGCCCGTGGTCGAGGAACGCCGACACCGGGAAGAAGCCGATGAACGCGAACGGCAGGGCGGTCGCCAGCACCGCCTGCAACCCCACCGAGTAGATGCTCAGCGGATATTTCGTCAGCTCACCGAGCTGGTCCAGGCCGGCGGCGAAGGTGTTGATCGCCCCCCGCAGCCAGAACGACGTGGAGTTGGCCACCACGGTCAGCGACACCTTGATCAGCAGCGCGCTCGGCAGCAGCACCGCCGCGAGCGCCACCCGCCCCGGCGTCCACGCCACGTCCAGGTGCGCCAGCGCGGTGCCGAGCAGCCCGCCGCCGACGGTCAGGTTGCCGAACGCGTTCATGCCCACCCGGCTGCTGCACACCTGCAACAGGCACGGGTACGGCCGCAGCAGCATCCGGTCCAGCTCGCCGCGGTTGATCAGGCCGGCCAGCCCCCACGTGCCCTCGGCGAGCAGCTCGCTGGCCCCCTGGGCGAGCACCATCATCCCGAAGATCAACACGACCTCCCACACCCCCCAGCCGTGGATGCGGGGGACCCGGGCGAAGATCGTCGCGATGAGCAGCAGCCCCGCGCCCTGGGTCAGCACGGCGGCGACCACCAGGATCCAGAAGTCGGCCTGGTATTCCAGGGTGGCCCGCAGGTGCGCGCCGAGGCAGCGCCGGTAGACGCGCAGGGTGTGCACCGGCTCAGCCCCCGTGCACGGTGAGCCGGCGGACCGCGACGTGCCACAGCCGCCGGGCCAGCCACCACAGCGCGACGATCCACAGCAGCTGCACCGCCACCGCCAGCGCGCCCGGCAACCCGGGGGAGCGGCCCAGGAACAGCATCGCCGGGGTGTTGGTGACGGCCTGGAACGGCAGCACCTCGGCGACGTGCCGCAGCCACGCCGGGAAGAACGCCAGCGGCACCGTGGCCCCGGACAGGATCCCGGAGACCGCCACCCGGGCCAGGCTGATGCCCAGGTAGTTCTGCGTCCAGAAGCAGAGCAGGCCGCACATGTAGACGATGAGGAACTTCAGCGGCACCACGGCGGCGAGGCTCGCCACGAACAGCGCGAGCCGCCCCGGCGGCGGCAGCGGCACCCCGCCGAAGGCCACCAGGACCACGGCGCACACGGTCGCCGCCGCCGCCGTCTCCAGCAGCGCGAAGCCCAGCGCCTCGGCGAACCGGCCCTTCTGGTAGTCCACCGGCTTGACCAGGTCGACGGCCACCGCCCCGCTGCGGATCCGCGAGGCCATCGCGAAGTCGGTGAACGTCGAGACCAGGCAGTTGGTGAAGAACGACACCAGCAGGTAGGCCTTCATCTGCGGCCAGGTGAAGCCGGCCAGCGAGTTGCCGTCGCCCAGCAGCGCCCGCCACAGCGCGAACATGGCGACCAGGTTGAACACCAGCATGGACAGGCTCATCAGGAACGGCACCCGGTAGGCCAGGGCGTTGCGCCAGGCGATCCGCGCCATGGCCCGGTAGGGCCGCATCAGCCGGCGCCGGTCAGGGCGGCCGGGGAGTCGCGCTCGTGCAGCCGGCGGATCAGGTCGGCGACCCCCTCGTCGTCGATGCGCAGGTCCCGCACCTCCACCAGCGCCATCACGGCGGCCGCGACCGCGCCCGCCGGGCGCAGCGTCCGGTCGAAGCGGACCACCAGGTCGCGCTCGCCGGCCCCGGTGTCCACCTCGGCGTCGGGCAGGCGCTCCCGGATCAGCTCCAGCGGCGCGGGCGCGGCCAGTTGGAAGCGCACCGTCGAGTGGCCCGCCAGGGTGTCGCGCAGGACGTCGACCGGGCCGTCGTGCCGGATCCGCCCCTCGTCGACGACGACGATGCGCCGGCACACCTCCTCGATGTCGCCCACGTCGTGCGTGGTCAGCAGGACGGTGGTGCCGTCGGCGACGAGCTGCCGCAGGAAGGCGCGCACCCGCTCCTTGACCGAGACGTCCAGCCCGATGGTCGGCTCGTCGAGGTAGACGATGCGCGGCTCGTGCAGCAGCGCGGCGGCGAGGTCCGCCCGCATCCGCTGCCCGAGCGACAGCTTGCGGGCCAGCACCGGCAGCAGCGGGCCGAGCTCCAGCACCTCGCAGAGCCGGTCCATCGACCGGCGGTAGTCGGCCGCCGGGATGCGGTACATGTCGCGCAGCAGCTCGAACGTGTCCTGCACCGGCAGGTCCCACCACAGCTGCGTGCGCTGGCCGAAGACCACCCCCACGTTGCGCGCGTTGGCGACCCGGTCCCGGTGCGGCACGACCCCGGCGACGCGCACCTCGCCCGCGGTGGGCACCAGGATGCCCGTCAGCAGCTTCACGGTGGTCGACTTGCCCGCGCCGTTCGGGCCGACGTACGCCACGGACTCGCCCTCGTCGACGCGCAGGTCGATGCCGTCGACGGCGCGGTGGACGTCGAACCGCCGGGTGACCAGGTGCCGGAGCGCGCCGGCCAGGCCCGGCGCCTTGCGTGGGCGGCGGAACTCCTTGACGAGGCCGGTGGCCTCGACCAGTGCGGCCGTGGGGGCCATGGCGCTGTGCTCCGATCTGACGGACGACAGGGGGCGCGGGCGACCGGCGGTCAGTCACGCCCCCAGGCGTCGCCGGCGGCCAGCCCCAGCGCGGCCAGCCGCGCCGGCGCCGTGCCGAGCCGCTCCACCTCGGGGTGCGTCACCCGGGGGAACATCCCGCCGAGGGCGAGCGTGGCCAGGACCCGCTCGCGCAGCACCGGCTCGACCGGCCGGCCCCACGACTCCCACAGCGACCGGAACGGCTCCATCCGCGTGCGGGCCAGGCCCATCAGGCACGCCGTCACCCACAGCGACCACAGCTGGTCGGCCGGCACGCGGGCCGCGAGGTCGGCCAGCCAGGGCTGCGGGTCCGCCACGTCGCGGGCGTAGCGCCCGCGCAGCGCCGGCAGGTCGACGCCGAACCGGTCGACGGCGGCCTCCAGCGGCACCGGGCTCCAGTTGTTGGTGGGCCGGTCGTTCTCGACCACGATGCGCGGCTCGCCGTGCTTGAAGTAGGGCAGGCAGTCGAACCCGTCGAGCGTGCGCGCCGGATCGGGCGACCAGCCCGGCGGCGGCTCGCCCACGTAGCAGGACGCCTCGCGGCGGCCCCGGTCGTTGTTGCCGACCACGCTCGGCACGTCGTGGTGCGCCGCCAGGTTCGGCACCGCGAGGTGCACCGGCAGCCCCACCTCCCGCGCGAAGTGGGCCACGGCGACGTCGTCGGCCTCGTCCGGGTCCTGCGCCGCCATGTAGTCGACGAGCCCCTTGGCCGCCGTGGCCGGCAGGGCCAGCGCGATGGTCGGCACGTAGTCGCAGACGGCGCGCACCCAGCGCGCGCCCAGCAGCGCGGCCATCCGGACGGCGGCGCCGTTGCGCGACCCCCAGTCGCTGTGCAGGGCGACCGCGCCGTCCGGCCGGGCCTGCACGGCCCGGAAGGCGTGCTCCAGGAAGCCGGGGGACACCACCGCGTCGTCCTGCAACACGAGGTGGTGGGTGCAGCCGGGCCCGACGGCGGCCCACGCCGCGCTGGCGGTGCGCAGCGTCCGCGGCGGGCCGTCGGGCTCCGGGTCGACGACGACCTCGACCGGGTAGGGGGCCAGCCGTCGCGCGAGGTCCTCCGCGAGGTGCCGCCGGGACGGATGCGTCATGACGGCAACGGACACGCCACCATGAGACAACTCCTGCTCCTTCCGGCCGGCGGTGTCACGATCGGGCATCGGCGTGGATCGCGGTCAACGTACCAGCGTTGCCGATCGGGGGCGACCCCTGACACCGTTTCCGCCGCGCGTGTCGACGGCCCACTTGCTTTGTCGTCGGTCAATGCGAGGCGAGATCGGAAGGCCCCGGCGCGGGCGCGCCGAGGTCGAGCGACAGCGCCACCCCGAAATGGTCCGAGGGATACTGGCCGCTGTCGTCACAGGCGGTGCCCAGCAGGGCCGGGCGGGTCGCGCGGACCGGGTCGGCGGCCCGCACGAGGACGTGGTCGAGCCGCCAGGTCGGCGTCGGCACGGGCATGGTCAGCGCGGCCGGTGGGCCGCCCGCGGCCGCCCACGCGTCGACCAGCGCGCCCCGGTCGCGCAGCCGGCCCATCAGCGCGCCGTCCGCCGGGCAGTTCAGGTCGCCGCAGACCAGCAGCGGGCGCTCCGGCGGGGCCGCGGCGGCCGCCGCCTCCAGGCCCCGCAGGCACGCCTCCTTCGCCTCGTCGGGCCCGACCGGCAGGTGCGCCACCCAGACCGTGACGGCGGGCGTCGACACCTCCAGCACGTCCGGGTGCCCGCCGAAGCCGCCGAAGCCGGGCACGGGGAAGACCCGGCACGAGTCGACGGGCCCGCGGCTGAGCACCGCCAGGCCGGGCGTCGGACCGGGCCCGGAGTGCGCCACCTCCCACCGCCCGGGCAGCGCGTCGGCCAGCTCCCGCGCCCGCCCGCCGCCCGACCCGGCCGGCGCGGGCACCTCCTGGAGGGCGACCAGGTCGGCGTCGGCGTCGGCCAGCGCCCGGGTCAACAGCGCGGCCCGCCGCCGCCACACCCGGGGCTCGTCGGCCTCCGCGAGGGCCGGGCTGCCCGCCCGGGCCCCGCGCAGGACGGCCCGGTCGCGCCAGTACCGGTGGGGCGTCCCGACGCCCCAGATGTTGTACGTGACGACGCGCAGCGGCATCCCGGCCCCGTCCCTCCCCGTGCGCCGGCCCGTCCGCTCCGGGGCCGCGACGCCCCGCACCGTAGCAGCGCGGGTTACGCGCCGGACGCCCGCCGGCGCGCCGGGACAGGGGGTCCGGAAAACAAATAGGGGCATCGGCGCGGGCGATGTACGGGTAACGCGCAACGACAGTCACGGTATTGAGCAGTTACGATTGCTCGCCTTCTCGCACTAAGGAGCTGTCTTGGGTCTCGACCGGCGAAGTTTCCTCGCGCAAACAGGAATCATGGGCGCGGGTGTCGCGCTCTCGGGCGCAATTGACGCGCTCTTCACGGCGGCTCCCGCGCTCGCCGGCCACGGGGGCGGATACGGCCCGCTCGTGTCCGACCCGGCCGGGCTGCTGGACCTGCCCCGCGGATTCCGTTACCGGGTCCTCTCCCGGGAGCGTGGCACCGCGCCGGCCGGCGTCGCGCCCGGCAGTTTCGACGGCATGGCCGCGTTCGCCGGCCCCGGCCGGGACGTCCGGCTCGTCCGCAACCACGAGAACCGGGTGGGCGCCTTCGCGCCGGTGGTCGCGCCCGCCGAGCTGACCTACGACCCCGTCGCCGTCGGCGGGACCACGACGCTGGTCGTCGGGCCCCGCGGGGTGGCCGAACAGATCAGCCTGGGTGGCACGTCCACCAACTGCGCGGGCGGGGTGACCCCCTGGCGGACGTGGCTGACCTGTGAGGAGACGGAGATCCGCCGGGGCGAGGGCGGCCACGAGAAGGACCACGGCTTCATCTTCGAGGTCGACCCGTGGCGCACCGACCGCAACGTGGACCCGACGCCGCTCACGGCCATGGGTCGCTTCGCGCACGAGGCGATCTGCGTCGACCCCCGCACCGGCGTCGTGTACGAGACCGAGGACGCCTACGGCGAGAAGTTCGGCTGCTTCTACCGCTTCCTGCCCCGCCGGCCGCTCGGCGGCCACGGCAGCCTGCGGGCCGGCGGGCGGCTCCAGGTGATGCGGGTGCCCGGCGTGGCCGACCTGTCCACCGTGCAGGAGCCCGGGGCCGTCTTCGGCGGCGTCGAGTGGCTCGACGTGCCGGACCCCCTCGCCACGAGCGTGCCCGTGCGGTTGCAGGACTACGGCCCCGGCGGCGTGACCCACGCGCAGAAGCTGGAGGGCGCGTGGTGGGGCGCCGACGGCGCGGCCTACTTCGTCTCCTCCTTCGCGGTGCGCGAGCACGGCTCCCAGGCCGACCACCAGGGCCAGGTGTGGCGGTACGTCCCGGCGGCCAACACGCTGACGCTGGTCGTCGTGTTCCGCAGCACCGACCCGGAGGCGGACCTCTACAAGACGCCCGACAACATCTGCATGACCCCGGCCGGCGGCCTGATGCTCTGCCAGGACGGCGACGGGGACAGCTACCTGATGGGCACCACGGTCGACGGCGAGCCGTACCTGTTCGCCCGCAACCGGCAGAACCTCGGCACCGAGTCCGCGCCGTCGTACGGCGAGTTCGCCGGGGCCTGCTTCGCCGACGACCGGCGGACCATGTACGTCAACTGCTACGCCCCCGGCACGACGTTCGAGATCACCGGCCCCTTCCGCAGGTAGCGGGCCGGGGACGCGCCGCGCGGCGGCCCGGCGACCCCGCCGGGCCGCCGCGGCGCGTGATTCCCGTCACGACGGCTCGCCGTCGGCGGCGGATCCGCCGCCGCGCCGCGCGCCCCTGAGCGTGCGCCACCGGGGCCGCCGGGCGAACATGAGCACCCCTACTCATCCGTTGGCCGGGCGCGTTGGGCAAGCTCAACGCATGATCGACCCCACACCACCACTGAGCCCGGCCCGGGGGCGGGTGGGCATCACCGCCGTCGGGGCCAGCCTCCCCGGGCAGGCCGTCCCCACCGCCGAGGTGCAGCGGCGGCTCGCCGAGGCCAGCGGGCTGACCCTGCCGGACGGCCTGCTCGCGCGAATGACCGGCATCTCCTCCCGCCGGCTCGCCGCCGACGGCGAGTACGCCTCCACCCTCGCCGTGCGCGCCGCCCGGCGGGCGCTCGCCGCCGCCGGCCGGGAACCCGAGGAGGTCGACCTGCTGCTGTTCGCCTCCGCCACCCGCGACGTCGCCGAACCCGCCACGGCCCACATCGTGCAGGCCGAACTCGGCAGCCGCGCCCACGCCCTCGACGTCACCAACGCCTGCAACAGCTTCCTCAACGGCATCGACCTGGCCCGCTCGGCGATCCTCGCCGGCCGCGCCCGCCGCGCCCTGGTCGTGACGGGGGAGACCCCCACCCGGGCGATGCGCTGGCAGGTCACCGACCTCGACCAGGCCCGGGGCGCGTTCGCCGGCTACACCTTCGGCGACGCCGGGGCCGCCGTCCTCGTCGAGCCGGTCGCGCGCGGCGGGATCGTCGACGTCGACACCGAGACCTGGTCGGAGCACTGGACGGTCGGCGGCATCCCCGGCGGCGGGTCCCGCCACCCCCGCGGCGACGAACACACCTACTTCACCGGCGACGGCCGCGCCCTGCGCGACGTGTTCGAGAAGATCGGCGCGGACATCCTGCACCGGGTCCGGGGCCGCACCGGCCTCGACTGGGCCGACTACGCCCGGGTCCTCGTCCACCAGGTCACCCTGCCCTACCTCGACCGGTTCGTCGAGGTCACCGGCGTCCCCCGGGACAAGCTGGAGATCACCGTCGGCGAGCTGGGCAACCTGGCCAGCGCCACCCTCGGCGTGCAGCTCGCCCGCGTCGACGCCACGCTGCGCCCCGGTGACCGGGTGCTCTTCGTCGGCCTCGGCGGCGGCGTCAGCCTCATGACGATGGTCTGGGAGAAGTCGTGACCGGCCCGGGGGACGGCGGGACCGCCCTGTGGGTGGTGGTGCCCGCGTACAACGAGGTCGCCCGCATCGGCGGCACCCTCGACGCCCTCGCCGCGCAGACCGACCGGGACTTCACCCTGCTGGTGGTCGACAACGGCTCCACCGACGGCACCCGGGACGCGGTGCGCCGCTTCGCCGTGCACGCGCCGGTGCCGACCCGGCTGCTGCGCGAGGAGCAGCGGGGCGTCGGCGCGGCCGTCGACACCGGCTTCCGGCACGCGATCGCGCAGGGCGCCACGCTGCTGGCCCGCACCGACGCGGACTGCCTGCCCCACCCCGGCTGGGTGGCCGCCGCCCGCCGCGCCCTCACCGGCGGGGCGGCCATGGCGTGCGGCCGGATCGAGGCCCGCCGCGACGAGCACGGCCCGCTGGGCCGGGCCGGGTTCCGCTGCCTGGTCGCCGTCGCCACCACCTTCGGCCGGCTGCGCCCCGCCCACCGGGGCCCCGGCTACCGGGCCCCCTACCGGATGCACGCGGGCAACAACATGGCGATCACCGCCGAGGCGTACCTCGCCGCCGGGGGCATGCCCCGCCGCCCGTCGCCGACCGACCGCGAGTTCCTCAACCGGGTACGCCGGCACACCGACGCCATCGTCCACGAGCGCACCATGGTGGTGGAGAACTCCACCCGGCGGCTGCGGGCGTACGGGCTGCGCCGCACCGCCGCCTGGTACCTGGACCGGGGCAGCGGCCGGCTCTCCCCGGACCCGCGCTGACCGCACCCCCGCCCGGAAACGAGTCCCACCATGCTCAACGAACTGGCCGCCGTGCTGCGCCGCCACCCCGACCGGCCCGCCGTGCTCGCCGCCGGTCCCACCGGCCGCACCCGCACCCGGGCCACCCGGGGCGAACTGGCCGCCCTCGCCGACGGGTACGCCGCCGCCCTGCACCACCACGGCCTCGCCGCCGGGGACACCCTCGGGGTGGCGGTGCGCCCCGGCCCCCTGGCCCTGTCGGTGCTGCTCGCCGCGCACCGGCTCGGGCTGCGGGTGGCGGTGCTCGACCCCAGCGCCGGCCCGGACGTGCTCACCGCGCGCCTGGCCCTGGCCCGCCCGGCCCTGGTCGTCGCCGACGCGGCGGCGCAGGCCGTCGCCGGCTGGGCGCGCCCGCTGGCCGACCGGGCGCGGCTGGCCCTGCCCCGGCTGGCCGAGCTGGGGCCGGTGCGTACGGTCGGCCGCCGGCTGCCCGGCTGCGCCCCGGCGCTGCGCCCCCGCCCCGGCCCGGCCCCCGACCGGGGCGGACCCGACGACGACGCGGTGATCATCTTCACCTCGGGCACGACCAGCCGGCCCCGGGCGGTCGTGCACCGCCGCGCCGGCCTGGACGCCGGGATGCGCGCCGTCGCCGACCTGGTCCGGCCGCGCGCGGGCGCGCCGGTGCTCGGCGGCACGTTCTTCGTCCTCGTCCCGGCCCTGGCCAGCGGCGCGCCGGTGGCCCTGCCGGCCCGCTCGCCCCGGGTCCTGGCCCGGCAGGTGGCCCGGCTGCGCCCGCAGGCCAGCTACCTCACCCCGCCGCAGCTGCGCGCCCTGCTGGCGCAGCGGCCCCGGCTGTCCGGCCGGTTCTACAGCGGCTCCGCGCCGGTCAGCGCCACCCTGCTCGACCGGGCCCGCCGGGCCGGGGCCGAGCAGGCGTGGGGGGTGTACGCGCTCACCGAGCTCTTCCCGGCCGCCGCCGTCGAGGCGACCGAGAAGGCCGCCTTCACCGGCGACGGCGACCTCGTCGGCGCGCCCCTGCCCGGGGTGGACGCCCGGGTCGGGCCCGACGGGCGGCTGCTGCTCGCCGGGCCGGGGCAGGCGCACCGCTATCTCGGCGAGCCGCCGCACGACCTGGTCGACACCGGCGACGTCGCCCGGCTCGACGGCGACCGCATCGTCCTCGCCGGCCGCAGCAAGGACATGATCCTGCGCGGCGCGGAGAACATCTACCCCGGCCTGTACGAGCCGGCCCTGCACGTGCCCGGGGTCAACCTGGCGGTGCTCGTCGGCGTGCCCGCCGACGACGGCGACGAACGGCTCGTCGCCGTCGTCGAACCGGAGCCCGGCGTCGACCCCGGCCGGCTGCGCGGGGCCCTCGACCCGGTGCTCGCGCGGATGGGCGCCGCCCGCCCCGACGCGCTGCTCATCGCCCCGGTGCCGACGAGCGGACGGTCCCGCAAGCCCGACCGGGCCGCCACGGCCGCCCTGGCCGCCGCCGCGACGGGCCGGCCCGTCCCGAGCCCGCGGCGGGGCGGCCGTGGCTGAGCGCCCCGCCGCCGAGGCGGCCCCGGTCGACGCGGCCCCCGCCGGGGCCGGTTGGCCGGTCGGGTCCGCGCGTCCCGGTCGGGGCCGCCGCCGCGACCGCCGCGTCTACCTGCGGCGCTACCCGCTGCTGTTCGGCGTGCTCGTCGCCACCCGGCGCCGGCCGGTGCTGCGGCTGGGCCGCACCGTGCTCGTGCACGACCCGCAGGCGTACCTCGACGCGCTGACCCGGCTGCCCCTGGACCGGGCCGCCGCCGGCACCGTCGGCGGGACCGCCCACCGGCTCGGCGCCGACGGGCTCCTGTTCGACCAGGAGGGCCCCGAGCACCGGCGGCTGCGCCGCGCCCTGCACGACGGGCTGGGGCCCGCCGGGGTGGCCCGGCTGCGCCCGGCCTGGACGGCGGTGCTGCGGCGGCGGCTCGCCCCGCTGGCCGCCGGGGAGCCGGTGGACCTGGTGCCGGTCGCCGCCGAACTGGCCGGCGTCACCACGGCGGCGCTGCTGGGCGTCGACGCCGACCCCGTCGCCCTGGCCGCCGCCGCCCGCCGCGCCGCCGCCACGGCCGCCGCCGCCCAGCTCCCCGGCCCGCGCCCGCCCGGCCGGGCCCGCGCCGCCCGCCGCGCCGTGGCCGACCTCGCCGACCTGCTCGGCGTGCCGCCGGAGGCCGCCGGCCTGGCCGGCATGCTCGCCGTCGCCGCCGTCAACACCACCGTCTCCGGCCTGCCCCGGGCGGTCGCCTGGTGCGCCGACGACCGGCTGTGGGCCGCCGCCGCCGACCCGGCCGGCCGGGAGGCCCTGGTCGACGAGCTGCTGCGGGTGACCGCGCCGAGCCCGCTGCTGCCCCGGGTCGCCGCGGCGGCGGGCACCGCCGGCGGCTGCCCCGTCCGGGCCGGGGACCGGCTGCTGCTGGTCGCGCGGCACGCCGCCGGGGCGCACCGCGCCGGGCCCGACCCGGCCGACCCGGCCCCGGCCCGGACCGCGCGGCTGGTCTTCGGCGCCGGCCCGCACTCCTGCCCCGGGGCCCGGCTGGCCCGCGCGCAGCTCGCCGACACCCTCGCCGCGCTCGCCCCGCACCGGCCGGTCGTGACCCGGGCCCGCGCCGACGGGCGCGCCGCGCTGCCCGGCTGGGCGCGCCTGGTGATCCGGGCCGGCGCGTGAGCCCCGCCGGGGCCGACGCCCGGGGCCGGCGCGTGGACCTCCACGGGGCCGAGGTGGCGGTCACCGGGGCGAGCGGCTTCTGCGGCGCCGCCGTGGCCCGCGCGGCGGCGGCCGCCGGGGCCCGGGTGCGCTGCCTCGGCCGCCGCCCCGGCCCGGTCGGCCGGCACGTCCCGTGGGACGCCGCCCGCACGGCCCCCGACCTCGCCGGGGCCGACGTGGTCGTGCACCTCGCCGCGGCGGTCGGTGACCCGCCGCCCGGCCGGGCCGCCGAACGCGCCTACCGGGCCGTCAACGTCGACGGGGCGGCCCGGGTGCTCGACGCCGCCGCCGGCCGCCCCCTGGTCTGGGTGAGCAGCGCCAGCGTCTACCGGCCGCAGGGCGCGACCCTGGTCACCGAGGACCACCCCACCGACGGGCAGCTCTCCGCGTACGGGCGCACCAAGGCCGCCGGCGAGCGCCTCGCCCTCGCCGCCGGCGCGGTCGTGCTGCGGCCCCGGGCGGTCTACGGCCCCGGCGACCCGCACCTGCTGCCCCGGCTGCTGCGGGCCCGCCGAGGCGGGTGGCTGCCGGTGCCCGGCCCCGACGTGCGGCTCAGCCTCACCGCCGTGGAGAACCTGGCCGACGCCTGCCTGGCCGCCCCCGCCTGGCCGGGCGGGGCGTACAACATCGCCGACGCCCGGCCGTACTCGCGCGACGCCGTGCTGCGCGCGGTGCTCGCCGCGGTCGGCGACCCCGCGCGGCTGGCCCACCTGCCGGCCGGCATCGCCCACGCCGCCGCGTCGGCGGCGACCGCGTGGTCGGGCCTCACCCGCCGCCCGCCGCTGCTGACCCGGTACGCCGTCGACCAGCTCGCCCGCGACATGGTGCTCGACCTCGGCCGGGCCCGAGCCCAGGGGTACCGGCCGCGCCGCGACCTCGCCGACTACCTGGCCGCGCCGGACGGACCAGGGCGGGCGGCGCGCGGGACACGCGGCGGCCGGGACCGTGGGTAGACTCCGCGTCGCGGCCGGATGACCATGCGTCGGGGTCCCTCGCACGAGGGCGCCCTCGTGCGATCCGAGCCCGGGGAGAGGGATGGGGTGCCCGCCAGGTGATGACTCTTGCGGCGGCCGCGGCCGACGTCTCCTGCACCGCCCTGCTGGTGCTCGCCCCCGACGGCCGCTGCCTCTGGTCCAACGTGGCCGCCGGCCGGCTCGGGGTGCGGCCGGACGAGCTGCCGCTGGCGCGGGTGGAGCCGGGCGGCCCGGCCGTCGAGGTCCCCTGGCCCGCCGCCGAGCAGGCGACCCGGTGGTTGCAGGTGTGCTGCCACGGCGTCGACTCCGACGGCGAACCCCTGCGCGTGTACGAGGTGCGCGACGTCAGCGCCGAACGCCGCGAACGCGAGCGGGGCCGCAACCACCGGTGGCGCCTGGCCCGCATCGAGCAGCTGGCCAAGGTCGGCACCTGGGAGTGGCACGTGGCGACCGGCGAGGTCGTCTGGTCCGACGTGCTGCTGCAGATGTTCGGCCTGCCGCCGGGCACCACGTTGGACTATCCGTCCTACCGCCAGCTCGTGCACCCCGACGACATCGGCCTCATCGAGCGGACCCTGGAGTCGGCGCTGGCCACCGCGTCGCCGTTCGCCTACACCCACCGCATGTACCTGCCCGACCGCGCGACGATCCGCGTCTTCGAGTGCTACGGCGAGGTCGTCACCGACGCCACCGGCGCCCCGGAACGCGTCCTGGGCACGGCCCACGACATCACGGCCATGCGGCGCGCCCAGGACGAGCTGACCCGGCTGGCCGAGCGCGACCCCCTGACCGACCTGCCGAACCGGCGCGCCCTGCTCGCCCGCCTCGACGACCTGCTCGCCTCCGGCGACGGGCGCAGCGGCGCGCTGCTGCTGATCGACATCGACAACTTCAAGGACATCAACGACGTGCACGGGCACGCCGTCGGCGACGACGTGCTGCGCGTGCTGGCCCGCCTGCTCGTCCGGCACCTGCCGGCGGGCACCCTCCTGGGCCGCCTCGGCGGCGACGAGTTCGCGGTCGTGCTGCCCGAGGCCACGGCCGGCGGGGCCCTCGCCGTCGCCGAGGGCCTGTGCAACGCCGTCGTACGCAGTCCCGTGCCCCTGGTCGACGCCGGCCTGCGGGTCACCCTGAGCATCGGGGCCGCGTCGCTGGCCCCCGGCGACACCCGCGACGTGGCGCTCGCCCACGCCGACCTCGCGCTCTACGAGGCGAAGAACGCCGGGCGCAACCGGGCCCGGCTCTACCTGCCCGAGCAGTACCGGCACGCCGTGCAGCGGGTCAACGTGGTGGCCCGGGTCCGCAACGCCCTCGACGAGCGCCGGATGCGCCTCGACGCCCAACCGATCATCGACCTGCTGACCGGCGAGGTGGTCAGCCACGAGCTGCTGATCCGGCTGCGCGACGGCCGGGAGCCGGAGCTGGCGCCGGGCGACTTCCTGCCCACGGTGGAGCGCGACGACCTCATCCGGGAGCTGGACCGGTGGGTGGTGGCCACCGCCACGGCGGCGCTGGCCGACCCGGCCGCCGCGGCGGCCGGGACCCGCTTCGACGTGAACATCTCCGCCCGGTCGCTGGAGTCGCCCGGCTTCGGCGACTGGGTGGTGGGGCGGCTGCGCGCGGCCGGCGTCGAGGCCCGCCGGCTGGGCCTGGAGGTCACCGAGACGGCGGCGATCACCAACGTCGCCGCCGTGCGCAACCTCGCCGGCACGCTGCGCGACGCCGGCTGCCGGCTCAGCCTGGACGACTTCGGGGCCGGCTTCGGCTCGTTCGCCTACCTCAAGCACCTGCCGTTCAGCACCGTCAAGATCGCCGGGGACTTCGTCCGGCAGGCCGACCGGGGCGGTGCCGACCCGGTGCTCATCGACGCGGTCGTGCGCGCCGCGCACGGGCTGGGCATGCGCACCGTCGCCGAGTCGGTCGACCGCGACGCGCTGGTGCCCGCGCTGCGCCGGCTGGGCGTCGACGCCGGCCAGGGCTACCACCTGGGCCGCCCCGTGCCCCTGGACGTCCTGCTCAACCGGGAGCCCGACGACCGTCCCGCCGTCGTGGACGCCCCGTCCCGCCGCCCCGACCACTGACCGCCGCCCCGACCCCGCGCCCCGACCACCGCCCCGCCGTTCCCCGGAGACCCAGGTGACCGCACCCCCCGCGCCGGCGCTGCCCGGCGGCGTCACGCTCGCCACCCCCGACCCCGACGCCGCCCGCGCCTTCTACGCCGACCTGCTCGGCTGGGCGTACGCCGCACCGTCCGGCCCGCACGCCGGGCGGACCGAAGAGACTGTCGCGTACGCCGGGGGGACGCCCGCCGCCGGCCTGGCGCCGGGCGCCGCGCCGGCCCGCTGGTGGACGGTGCTCGCCGCCGGCGACGTCGACGCCGTCCGGGCCGCCGCCGGCCGGGCCGGGGCGCGCGTCGACGGCGACGACGTGCACGACCCGCTCGGCGGGTCCTTCCGACTGCGCGCCGGCACCGACGTCGTCGCCCCCGGCCCGGGGCGGCCGAGCTGGTACGAGTACATGACGACCGCCCCCGCCGCCGCCGACCGGTTCCACGCCGACGCCCTCGGGCTGCGGGCGAGCGTGCCGCCGGGCGCGCCCGACGATTCGTATGCCCTGCTGCTGGCCGACGGGCGGCCCGTCGCCGGCCGGCTGGCGCTGCCCCCGCCGCTGGCGGGCCTGCTGCCGACCGGCTGGATGGTCTACTTCGCCGTCGCCGACCCCGACGACGTGGCCGGGCGGGCGCAGGCACTGGGCGGGCGGCTGCTGGTGCCGCCCCGCGACGTGCCGACCGGCCGGGTGGCCGCGCTCGCCGACCCGGCGGGGGCGGTGTTCACCGTCGTCCGCCCGGCCACGGCCCCGGCGTAGCTCGGCGCGTGCGCCGCGGGTGGGCCGGTGCCGGGCGTACGCTGGCCAGCGTGGATCACGAAGACCGCATCGCCCTGTTCCTCGACTACGAGAACCTCGCGCTGGGAGCGCGCGAGCACCTCGGCGGCATGGTCTTCGACCTGCGTCCCCTCGCCGACGCCCTCGCCGAGCGGGGGCGGGTGGTGGTGCGCCGGGCGTACGCCGACTGGTCCTACTTCGACGAGGACCGGCGGATGCTCACCCGCTCCCACGTCGAGCTGATCGAGATGCCGCAGCGCATGGGCGCCTCGCGCAAGAATGCGGCCGACATCAAGATGGCCGTCGACGCCGTGGAGCTGGCCTTCGAGCGGGCGTACGTCTCGACGTTCGTGATCTGCACCGGCGACAGCGACTTCACGCCGCTGGTGCACAAGCTGCGGGAGCTCAACAAGCGGGTCATCGGCGTGGGCGTGGAGAAGTCCACCTCGGCGCTGCTGCCGCCGGCCTGCGACGAGTTTCTCTACTACGACCGCCTCGAGGGCGTCGACGTCCCGCCGGCGCGCGCCCGGCGCGGCCGTCCGGCCCGGCTGCCCAGCCCGGAGGCCGGGCAGGTCGAGCAGGCCGGGCAGGTCGAGGCGGCGGAGGCGGGGGAGGCGGCGGAGCCCGAGGCGCAGCCGGTGGGCGCGGAGCCGGCGCGCGACGTCGACACGCTCAGCGTGCTGGTGGCGCAGACCGTCGCCGGTCTCCAGGGCAGCTCCAGCGGGGAGGTCACCGCCTCGACGCTCAAGCGCACCCTGCTGCGCAAGGACCCGACGTTCAGCGAGTCCGACTACGGCTTCCGCACCTTCGGCGAGCTGCTGCGCCACCTCGCCGGGCGGACGGTGATCGAGCTGGCCGAGGGGCCGGCGAAGGGCGACCCGGAGGTGTCCCTGCCCGAGCACGGCGACCGGGAGGTGGCCTTCGGGCTGCTCCGGTCCGTGGTCGCCGACCTGGCCGGCGGTGGGGGCGACGTCGCCCTGTCCGGGCTGAAGAACCAGCTGCGCCGGGCGCGCCCCGACTTCAGCGAGAAGAAGCTCGGCTATCGCAGCTTCCTCCAGTTCTGCAAGGCGGCCGCCACCAGCGGGGTCGTCGACCTGCGGTGGAGCGCCGACGCCGACGACTACCTGCTGACCGTGCCGGCGGCCTCCTGACCGCGCTCCGGCGGCCCCCACCACCGTGGACGGTCGGGATCGGACGGTCCGTTGTGGCGTCCGGCTACCGTGGGCAGTGGTGTCGCCACCCACCCGCGGGGCGGTGCCGGTGGCGGTTCCCTCGATCGCTAGGGTTGGGACGTGTCTCTATGGATGGCCGCGATGTGGGGAATGGTCGGCAGCGCCGTCGCGGAGGCACTGAACCTCTCCGCCATGATGCGCCCGACCAGCGAGTCCGGGGGCCGGTGGCAGTGGCCGTGGCGCGACCGGCGGGACCGGCCGATCGTCGTCTTCGCCGTCCTGTTGCGGGCGGCGGCCGGCACCGGCCTGGCCGCCGCGGCCGGCGCGGGTGGCCTGGCCGACACCGCGTTCGCCAGCTTCACCTTCGGGGTGGCCGCGCCGCTGGTGATCGCCAAGATGTTCGACCAGGTCCGGGTGGAGCCGCCGGCCGAGCCGCCCGCCGACACACCGGACGGTGAGCACGATGACGGCGCGTGACACCCGGTGGCAGCGGTGGGTCGCCGCGCTGGCCGCCCGCCCGACGACGACCACGACCGCCGCGCCGGTTCCCGGGCGCACCCGGCTGGCCGCCGCGCTGGCCGCGCGGCCGGTCGTCGGCCCGCGCCGCCCGCCGCCGCCCGTGTTCGACGGTGGGGACGCCGAGGGCGGCAAGCTCACCGAGCGGGTGAAGGGGATCCTGGCCGCGGTCCTCGGCGTGACCGCCGACCAGCTCCGGGTCGACGCCGACGGCGACGTGGGCATCCGCGCCGGTTCCGCCATGATCTTCGTACGGGTCCAGGACGACCCGCCCCTGGTGGACGTCTTCTCGCCGCTGCTCACCGGCGTCGAGCCGACCCAGACGCTCTACCAGCGCCTCTCCGACCTGACCAACGGGCTGGTCGTCGGCCGGGTCTACTGCACCGGCGGCACGGTGTGGGCTTCCATCCCCGTCTTCGGGCAGGACTTCGTCCCCACCCACCTGCTGCTGGCCGTACGCGGGATGATCGCCCTGGCCGACGACCTCGACGACCGGCTGCGCCTGGAGTTCGGCGGCAGCCGGTTCTTCGGGTCGGAGGCGACCGGGGGGCTGACCCCGGTGCCCGACCCGACCGGCTACCTGCGCGACCTCGCCGACTCGGGCGCCTCGGGGGCGCGGGGCGCGGGCAGCGTCCTCGTCGACCTGCTGGCCGACCGGGGGCACACCGACGAGCTGCGGCTGCGCGCCGACCACGGCGACGGGCACGCCGCCGCCCGGTTGGCGGCCCTGCTGGCCGAGCGGGGGGAGGCGGAGGACGCCGAACGCTACTGGCGCGTCGCCGCCGACCTCGGTGATCCCGGGGCGCACGTCGAGCTGGCCGCCCTACTGGCCGCCGGTGGCCGCCCGGACGAGGCGATCGACCTGCTGCGGCGCGCCGTCGAGCAGGGCGACCGCCGGTCCCTGCCGCTGCTGATCACGCTGCTGACCGAGCACGGGCAGCTCGACGAGGGCATCGACCTGCTGCGCCGCTGGGCGGCCGGGGCCTACCCGCCCGGGGCCTGACGGCGGCGGCGCGCCCGGCGGTCCCGGCCGCGTCCCGGCGCTGTCGGTGGCCGGCCCACCGGTCCCGGCGGCTGCACGAGGAACGGGGGCCGGCGACCGCCGACCCCCGTTCCGCCGTGGGTGGTGTCAGTCCCGCTGCACGACCATGCCCGCGCCCACCGTGCGGTTGGTGGCCTCGTCGATGATCACGAAGCCGCCCGTCGTGCGGTTGCGGTGGTAGTCGTCGACGAGCAGCGGAACGGTGGTGCGGATGCGGATCCGGCCGATCTCGTTGAGCTTCAGTTCGGTGGCGGTTTCGTCGCGGTGCAGGGAGTTGATGTCGAGGCGGTAGTGCAGGCCCCGCACGATCGCCCGCGCGGAGCGGGTGGTGTGCTTGATGGCGTAGCGGCCGCCGACGGTCAGCGGGCGGGTCTCGTCCATCCAGCAGACCATCGCCTCGATGTCCTGCGCCACCGCCGGGGCGTTGTGCGGCCGGCAGATCATGTCCCCACGGGAGATGTCGATCTCGTCTTCCAGCCGCACGGTGACCGACATCGGGGGGAACGCCTCCTCCACCGGCCCGTCGGCGGTCTCGACCGCGGCGATGCGGGAGGTGAACCCCGACGGCAGCACCATCACCTCGTCACCGGCCTTCAACACCCCCGAGGCGACCTGACCGGCGTACCCCCGGTAGTCGGTCACCGTGGTCGACTGCGGCCGGATCACGTACTGCACCGGGAACCGCACGTCCTGCAGGTTGCGGTCCGAGGCGATGTGCACCCGCTCCAGGTGGTGCAGCAACGACGGCCCCTCATACCACGGCATGTCCTCCGACCGGGACACGATGTTGTCCCCCCGCAGCGCCGACACCGGCACCACCGTCAGGTCCGGCACGTCCAGCTTCGCCGCGAACGCCGTGAACTCGTCCGCGATCGCCTCGAACACCTCCCGGTCGAAGTCGACCAGGTCCATCTTGTTCACACACAACACCAGATGCGGCACCCGCAACAACGAACACAGGAACGCATGCCGCCGCGACTGCTCCACGAGGCCCTTGCGCGCGTCCACCAGGATCAACGCCAGGTCCGCCGTCGACGCCCCCGTCACCATGTTCCGCGTGTACTGAATATGACCCGGCGTGTCCGCGATGATGAACTTCCGCCGCGGCGTCGCGAAGTACCGGTACGCCACATCGATCGTGATGCCCTGCTCCCGCTCCGCCCGCAACCCGTCGGTCAACAACGCCAGGTTCGTGTACTCGTCCCCCCGCGCCGCCGACACCGCCTCCACCGCCGCCAACTGATCGGTGAACAACGACTTCGTGTCATACAACAACCGGCCGATCAACGTCGACTTACCGTCGTCCACACTCCCGGCCGTCGCGAACCGCAACAGGTCCATCGGCCGCGCCTCCACCTCGACCGGCGCCATGTCGATGCTCATCAGAAGTAGCCCTCCCGCTTACGGTCCTCCATCGCGGCCTCACTGACCCGGTCGTCGCCCCGCGTCGCACCCCGCTCGGTGACCCGCGTCGCGGCCACCTCCTCGATCACCGCCGCCACCGTGTCGGCATCCGACCGCACCGCCGCCGTGCACGACGCATCCCCCACCGTCCGGTACCGCACCACCTCCACGAACCGCTCCTCACCCGCCCGAGGGGTGAAGAACTCGTTCACCGCATACAACATCCCGTCCCGCTCCACCACCTCACGCTCATGCGCGAAATAGATCGACGGCAACGGAATCCGCTCCCGCGCGATGTAGTGCCACACATCCAACTCGGTCCAGTTCGACAACGGGAACACCCGGATCGACTCACCCGGATGATGCCGACCGTTGTACAACGACCACAACTCCGGCCGCTGGTTCTTCGGATCCCACTGCCCGAACTCGTCCCGGAACGAGAACACCCGCTCCTTCGCCCGCGCCTTCTCCTCATCCCGCCGCGCCCCACCAAACAACGCGTCGAACCGGTGCTTCTCCACCGCGTCCAACAACACCGGCGTCTGGATCCGGTTCCGCATCCCGTCCCCGGACTCCCGCACCAACCCCCGCGCCAACGCCTCCGGCACCGACGCCACGATCAACTGCAACCCCAACTCCGCCACCCGACGATCCCGATACTCCAGGACCTCGGGAAAGTTGTGCCCCGTATCCACATGCATCACCGGAAACGGCACACTCGCCGGCGCAAACGCCTTCTGCGCCAACCGCAACATCACGATCGAATCCTTACCACCCGAGAAGAGCAGCACCGGCCGCTCCATCTCCGCAACCACCTCACGCATCACGAAGATGCTCTCCGCCTCCAACTCGTCGAGCTGGGAGACCTGGTACGCAGCCGATCCGCTGCTCATCGCGTGTCCTTTCCGGTCGAGGGGACGCCTCCGGTCGAGGGGACGCCGGAGCCGCCGGGGGCCGCCGCGCCGGAGAGCTGCCGCGCGAGGGCGGCGAGCAGCGGCGCGGCGAGCTCCTGACGGCACACCAGCAGGTCGGGAAGGCGCGGGTCGGCCTGGTTGTAGGCCAGTGGGGAGCCGTCGACGCGCGACGCGTGGAAGCCGGCGGCGGTGGCCACGGCCACCGGGGCGGCCGAGTCCCACTCGTACTGGCCGCCCGCGTGGACGTACGCGTCGACCTCACCCGTCACCACAGCGGCGATCTTCGCCCCCGCCGAGCCCATCGGCACCAGCTCGGCGCCGATCTCGGCGGCCAGGTCCGCCAGGAAGGCCGGGGGACGGCTGCGGCTGGCCGCCAGCCGCAGCGGCGCGGCGGCGTCGGCGGAGGGGGCCGGCGGCGTCGGCGGCGCGTCGGTGGCCAGCACCCGCCCCTGGGCGGGCAGGCCCACGGCCCCCGCCACCAGGCGATGCGGCGTCGACGCGCCGCGCGCCCACAGCGCCACGTGCACCGCCCAGTCCGAGCGGCCCTCCTCGGAGAACTCCCGGGTCCCGTCCAACGGGTCGATGATCCACACCCGGTCGGCGGTCAGCCGGCCGCCGGCGTCGACGTGCCCGACCGCGCGGGAGTCCTTGTCCTCCTCGGACAGGACCGCGTCGTCCGGTCGGTGGGACGCCAGCTCGGCGAGCAGGAGGTCGTGGGAGGCCCGGTCGCCGGCGGCCTTCAACGCGGCCGGGTCACCGTGGCCGTGCGCGGAGCGTACCCGCAGCAGCAGCTCGCCGGCGTGGGCCGCGAGCCGGCGGGCGAGCGCCGCGTCGGATTCCGGAGGGGTCAGGGTCGGCATGGCAGCTCCTCGCAGGGGCCGGTGGGTAACGCCCGGGCGGTCACTGGACCGCCCGTCGACTGAAGCAGCGGACGCTGAGCCAGGTCAGCGCCACGGCCACCCCGGTGAGCACGCTCAGGCACACCCACGCCGGGATGTGCGGCACCTCGGGCAGCAGCGCCCCGCGCACCCCCTCCGAGACGTACGTCATCGGGTTGAGCGCGGTGACCACCTGGTACCAGGGCAGCGACAGCCTCGGCCAGGGGTAGTGGATGCACCCGGTCCAGATGATCGGGGTGAGGATCACCGAGAAGGTGACGTTGATCCGCTGCACCGGCAGGGTGGTGGCCAGGCTCATCCCGATGGCCCCGCCGATCCACGCGCCGAGCAGCGCCACCACGAACGCCAGGGGCAGCCCCTCCGGACGCCACGGCGCGGAGCCGACCACCAGCGCGCCGAGCGGATAGATCAGCAGGGCCGCGATCAGCCCGCGGACGGTGGCGATGACCAGCTTGCCGATCGCGACGAGGCTGGTCGGCAGCGGGGCCATCAGCCGGTCCTCGATCTCCATGGTGAAGCCGAACTCCTTCACCAGCGGCAGGGCCACGCTCTGCAACGCGGTGGTGAGGGCGGCCAGCGCGATGATGCCGGGCAGGAAGAGGTCGGCGAAGTTGCGCCCGACGATGCCCTGCCCGCCGAGGATGGTGTCGAACACGAAGAGCATGAACAGCGGGGTCAGCCCGACCTGCACCAGGATGACCCACAGCTCCCGGCCGGTGACCATGAGGTCGCGGCGCAGCACGGCGGCGAACACCCGGCCGGCGCCGGGCCGCGGGCGTGGGGTGACCGCCGGTCGCAGCGGGGTCGGCGTGTCTACAGCGGTCACCGTGGTTCCCTTCCGGTCAGTTCGATGAAGACGTCCTCCAGGCTCGGCTCCCCGATGTCGATGGCGTTGAGCGCCGCCGACCGCGTGGTGAGCACGGTGACCGCCGCGCCGAGCAGCGCGGCGGGGTCGGTGGCCAGGTGCAGGCGCACGCGCAGCCGGCCGCGCCCGGCCGGGCCCCCGCCGTTGCGGCCCGCCGCGCCGCCGCGCCCGAGCAGGCCCGCGCCGGCCAGGGCGGCCAGGCCGCCGCCACCGGGCCGCGCCCCGCCGCCGGCCCGCGCGGCCAGGGCCGCCAGCGCCGCGCCGCCGCCGGCCCCGCCGGGCAGCCCCGCGCCGCCCCGCAGACCGGCCGGCACGGTGGGCGACGCGAGCCGTTCCGCCTTGCGTACGCCGTCCAACTCGCCCAGCGCGGCGCACAGCGCCTCCGGGTCGTCGCCGGGGGCCGGGGTGAGCGTGAGGTCGAGCAGCGCGTCGCCGGCCAGGCCCCGGACCAGGCTGTCCGGGGTGTCGCAGGTGAGCAGCCTGCCGTGGTCGACGATGCCGACCCGGTCGACGATCCGGGCCGCCTCGTTCATCGCGTGGGTGGTGAGCACGATCGCGACGCCACGCTCGCGCAGCTGGCGGATCTGCCCCCAGATCAGCAGCCGGGTCTGCGGGTCGAGGGCGTTGGTCGGCTCGTCGAGGAAGAGCACCATCGGGTCGTGGGTGAGCGCCCGCGCGATCATCAGCCGCTGGGCCATCCCGCCGGAGTACGCCTCGATGCGCCGGTCGGCCCGCTCGGTGAGGCCGAAGCGCTCCAGCAGCTCCCCGGCCCGGCTCTCGGCCTCCCGGCGGGGCAGCCCGTGGTAGGTCGCGTGGTAGACCAGGTTCTGCCGGGGGGTCAGGGCGCGGTCCAGGTTGTTGTGCTGGGGCACCACGGCCAGTTGGGCGCGGGCGGCCGCGGGGTCGCGCCCGACGTCGACGCCGCCGACCAGCACCCGGCCGCCGGTGGCCCGCAGCCGGGTGGTGAGGATGCCGACGGTGGTGGACTTGCCGGCGCCGTTGGGCCCGAACAGTCCGAAGATCTCGCCCGGCGCGACGGTGAACGACAGCCCGTCCACGGCGTTGGTGTCGCTGCGCGGGTAGCGCTTGACGAGGTCGGCGACCTCGACCACGGCCGGCCCGTCTCTGCTGGGCATCTGCTCTCCTGTCTGGGGGTGCGGGGTGCCGCCGTCCGCCGCCGGCACGAGGGGTGCCGGCGGCGGACGGCGCGGGGCGGCGTCAGCCGCCGGCGGGCTTGGGGTGGGCGCTGAAGAACTGCCAGATGGTCTCGGTGGCGTTCAGCGCGGTGGAGGGCGGGTCGAGGTTGAGCAGCCGCTGCGCGCGCGGCGGGTTCGGCTTGCCGCCGGGCCACTGGTGGCCGGCGTCGGTGATGGTGATCAGCTCGACGGCGCGCCCCTCGGGGCAGGTGGCGGCGGTGCGGACGACCGGGCCGTCGGTGGTGTCCTTCGGCTCGCCGCAGTCGTCGACGGCGCGCCACCGGGCGGCCAGCTCGGGGGCGGGCGGGCCGTCGATCTTCACCGGGTTGCGGCCGGTGCCGCCGTTGTCGCGCCGGCCGGGGCCGCCGCCGTAGGGCATGGTCTTGTCGAGCTTGCCCTGGATGTGCAGCACCGACACCGGCTTGGGGTCGTCGCACTGCCCGGTGAGCGTGGTCGCCACCGCGCCGACGGCGGCGAAGACCGTGGTGTCGCAGACCAGCCGGAACGCCAGCAGCCCGCCGTTGGAGATCCCGGAGACGTACGTGCGGGCCGGGTCGACCGGGACCGTCTCGCCGACGGTGCGGACCAGCTCCGTGATGAACTTGACGTCGTCGACGCCCTCGCGGGCCGGTGCGCCGCAGCACTCGCGCCCGACCGCCCAGGCGCGGTTGATGCCGTCGGGGAAGACGGCCACGAAGCCGTTGCGGTCGGCCTCCTCCGTCCAGCCGTACGCCTCCTCGGCCTGTTCGCCGGTGCCGGCCGCGCCGTGCAGCATGACCACGAGCGGGACCGGCTCGGTCAGCTTCGCCGAGGCGGGCCGGTACAGCCGGTAGGTGCGTTCGCGCCCGTCGACGGTCAGGGTGCGCTGGGACGAGCCGACGGGCACGTCCGCCGTCGACGCGCCGTCGGAGGCCCGGTCGGTCCCCGACCCGCCGTCACCGATCCCGCCACCGCCGCGGGTGCACCCGGCGAGCAGGGTCAGCCCGACGAGGAGCGCGAGCGCCCCGGCGAGTCGGGTGGCGGCGGGGGAGGGCGACGGTCGGTGCGACCGACCGCCGGGCGTCCCGGCGGCGGGGCGAAAAACGGAAAAAGTCATCATATGAACACTTTCGCCCGCGAATGTTCGAGGAATGTCAGGAACGGGCCAGGGTTCGGCAAGGGCTGCCGGCCGCCGGCCCGGCGCAGGAGGGGACGCCGGGCCGGCGGCACGGGGATCAGCAGCCGGCCTTGAGCTTGATCAGCTCCCAGCCGCCCTCGGGCACGTCGTCGTTCGGGTCGGTCCGCAGGTTCATCGGGTTCGCCATGCCCAGGTAGAGGTTCGAACCGTCGACGACCATGTTGCGCACCCCGTAGTTGAGGTAGTTGCCCACCCCGGTGTCGCTGATCGTCGTCGCCCCCTTGCGGGTCGAGGAGAACGCGTACAGGTCGCCGCCGTACACCGCCTCGGGGATCTCGGCGGTGGCCCGCATTCCGGGCGGTGCCGCCGCCACGGCCGGCGCCTTGGCCAGCACGTCACCCATCTGCGGCGACAGGCCGAGCTGGGCGGCGGTCTGCTGGCCGAACTCCTTGGCCAGGTAGCTCCAGTCCATGGTGCCCACGTAGAGCTTCCCGGCGGCCACCGCCATCTTCCAGGTGTAGTTGTTGTACGGGTTGCCGAAGCCGGCGGCGCCGTACTTCGGGGTGTAGTTGGTCGACTTCGTGGTCCACGCCCCGACCCCGTTGTTGGCCTCCGGGTCGAACGCGGGCAGCTCGGTCGCGCCGTAGAGCAGGTCCACCTTCTGCTTCGAGGAGCCGAAGCCCTTGCCCCGGTAGATGCTGATCGCCCGCTGGGTGTTCTGGGCCGTCGCGGTGATCCCGGCCTCGTCGACCGGCGGGTAGATGCTCAGGTGCAGGCTGGTGGCCTTCATCGGCACGTGCATGGTGCCCCAGTAGAGGTAGCCGCCGTAGGAGGCCAGGCCGCCGAGACCGTAGGTGTAGGCGACCACCGGGTCGGGCTCGTAGCTGGCCACGTTCCACACCTGCTGCCAGGCGGCGTCGTCGGACGGGGTGAGCCCCGGCTCGCCGTCGGAGAGCTTCGGGCTCATCCACACCGAGGCGATGCTCGCCGGCGGCTCCGTCGGCTCCGCCGCCTCCGTCGCCTCCTCACCGAACTCCTCGGTCGCCCCCGGCCAGGTGGTGACGAAGATCCGGCCCTCGTGGACGGTCAGGTCGGCGGCCTGCGCCGGCAGGGTCGCCACCTGGACGAAGTTGAACGGGTCGGTCTTGCTGCCCATCCAGCGCAGCACGTGGCCGCGGTTGCCGCCGTTGTTGCCCACGCCCACGCCGGCGTAGAGCGCGCCGTCGGCGACGGTGAAGTGCCGGATGTTGCCGTACGCGGTGAAGTTGTGCGAGCCCAGGAAGGCCCCGGTGTCGGTGTCGAAGGCGAAGAGGTTGATGCTCTCGCCCAGCGCCGGGCCGCCCAGCAGGGCCACGCCGCCGTAGTTGCCGGCGGCCCGGATGCCGACGGTGTTCTGCAACCGGGTCGCGTCGTCGGGCGAGGCGGCCTTCACCAGGTCGGTCTTCTCCGTGAGCTGGTTCGACCTGGTGTCGTAGGTGTAGAGCCGCGGGATGCGGTGGTCGCCCAGCTTGACCGGCAACTGGGGGTTACGCTTGGCGATCTGGCTCTCGCCGTACTCGCAGACCCAGTCGGCGTTCTGCGTCGGCACGGTGTTCTCCAGCGTCCGGCCGCTGGTCAGGCAGTTGACGTTCGCTCCGGTGCCGAAGAACAGCGTCCGGCCGGCGCGGGTCATCCCCCACAGGTACGCCTGGTTGACCTTCGCCTGCCCCGTCTCACAGGGCGGACCCGCCGGGTACGGCTGCCCGATCCCCGCGAAGCACTCGTCCGGCGGGGCCTTGGCGAGGACCTGCGTGGCCGGCGGCTGGCCGCCGGCCGCCCCGGCGGCGTCGAGCGGCGCGCCGAGCGCCGCCGCGGGGACCGCCAGCACGGGCCCGAGCCCGAGCACGGCAACGGCGGCTAACAGCCGCCGAGTGGAGATCCGGAGTGGATTCACCAACTGCCTCTCTTTCCAGCAAAAAGGGTGGGACACCGGCGGCCGGGCCCGGTGGTCCGGGCCCCGGCGCGCAGGAGAATTGGGTGCGGTGTGGGGTGGGGCGGCTCAGACGGCGGCGGGCGCGGGCTTGCGGGCCGGGGCGACGACCCGCCCGGCGACCTGCTCCGCCCACTTCCCGGCCTCGGGGAACTCCAGGTACTCGCCGAGCTGCGTCAGCTCGCCGACCGGGTCGGCGACCAGGTCCTCGTAGCGCATCCGCAGCAGGTGCTCCGGCGGCACGTCGGACAGCGCCTGATCGGCCTGGCTGGTCATGAACGCGCACAGCCCGAGGTAGCGGCGCATGTCCTCGCCGCGCTCGCGCAGCGCCTCGGCGGTCAGCCGGTGCGGCAGGAACGGCTGGAGGTCCGCCGGCACGTCGTCGGCGTCGGTGACCCGGAACGGGTCCAGGCCGCAGCGGCCCAGGAACTCCACCCGGAGCTGGATGAGCTGGAACGACGAGTGCCGGCTCATCGACTTCGCCGTGTCCTCACGGTTCCGGGTCAGGTAGACGATCTTGCAGTCCGGGAAGCCCTTGAGCAGGTGCGGGGCCAGGTGGCTGGAGCCGCCGGAGCGCTCCACCCAGCGCTTCTTGCCGGTGAGGGTGGCCACCAGGTCCAGGAAGTCGCTGTGGTGCCGGGCGACCGACTGGGTGCCGAAGCTCGGCACCCGCTCGGCGAGCTGGTCGAACAGGGCGTCCGGGTCGTCGGTGAGCTTCGACAGGGTGATCGCCAGGATCCGGGGCAGCTCGGTCATCCGGCCGGCCCAGCGGCCCGTGGCCGGGTAGCGGACCTCCTTGGGCGGCAGCCCGATCCGGAACAGCGTGGCCAGCTCCGGCTTGGGGCTGGCCAGCACCGCCCAGTACTCCGCCCCGGTGATCACCTCGGCGCTGCGCGCCCACGGCGTCACCGACATGAAGAACTCCTGGGCCGACAGCGTGTCGGGCTCCTCGTGGATCAGGTCGGACAGCAGCGTCGAGCCGCAGCGTCCGTTGCTGATGATGATCGACCGACCCGTGATCGGGGTGTCCATCGGGATTCCTCCTGGAAGTCGCGCTGTCATGTGGTGACGGGTGGGGCCACGTCGAGCCCGCACTCCTCGCCCAGCCAGGCGAGGACGTGCCGGCGCACCGAGTCGGGCCGGTCGATCAGGACGGAGTGCTTCTGGTCGGGCAGGACGACGACCCGGGTCTGCGGCAGCAGCCCGCGTACGGCCGGGGCCAGCTCGCCCACCGCCGAGTCGCCGCCGTAGAGGCACAGCACCGGGCAGGCGATCGCGGCGAGCGCGTCGCGCGCCGGCAGCCGGCTCGCCGGCAGCTCCGCCGTCATGGTGGTCTCGGCGAGCATCCGGCCGGTGTCGGCGGCCCGACGGGCGGCGATGCGCCCCCGGGCCGCGCCGATCTCGGCCAGCGCCCCCTCGCGGGGCAGCCGGGCGGCGACCCGCTCCAGCCGCATCCGCACCCGGCCCATCCACTCCGGCGTCGGCGGGGACGACTCCACGGCCACGATGCCGGCCACCCGGTCCGGGTGGCGCGCGGCGTAGCCGAAGGCGATCGTCCCGCCGAAGGAGTTGCCGAACAGCAGCAGCGGGCCCGTGACGTCCAGCTCGACCAGCAGCGCCGCCAGGTCGTCGACGAAGTCGTCGAGGGCGTACCCGGTGGCCGGGCGGTCGCTGCGGCCGTGGCCGCGCAGGTCGTACAGGACGGTCGGGAAGCCGGCCCGGGTCAGCGGCTCGGCCATGGTGAAGTACCAGCTCGCCATGGTGTCCGAGGCCATGCCGTGGATCAGCACCGCCGTCGGCGTCGGCCCGGTCCCGCCCGCCGGGGCCGCACCGGCGGGATCGAGCCGCTGCACGTGCAGCTCGATCCCGTTCGCCCGTACCATCGTCACCGGCTGCCCGCCGTGACCCCGTCGCCCTCCAGGGAGGTGGCGATGTGCTCGACGAGCTGACCGACCCGCAGCTCGCCCACCGTCTCCAGGTCGAGCTTCGCCACGAAGTGGGCGAAGTTGACGGTGTCGCCGTAGCGGGCCTGGAGCCGGCCGGCGAGCGAGACGACGTCGATGCTCTCCATGCCCAGGTCGTCGCGGAACGTGGTGTCCATGGTGATGACCTGGTCGGTCGCGAAGTCGCCCAGTACGGCGTTGATCATCTCGGTGAGGTCGGCGAGGATGCTGTCCTGGGCCGCGGCCATGATGGTTGCTCCTTCTGCTGTTCCGGTGGGGTGGCCTGCTGTCGGGGTGGGCCGGCCGGTCGGCCGGCCCGGTCTGTCGTTCACGGTCGGGACACCCCGGGCGGGGTGGCGGGGGCCGGCTCGGGGCCCCAGGTCCAGGCGACGACGTAGCGCCGGGGCCGCAGGTCCTCGGGGTTGTCGACCTCCCGGTAGCCGACCCGGTAGCCGCGCCCGCCGACCTCGACGGTCAGCACGCCGTCGGCGGCCTCGCGCACCTGGCACAGGCGCGGCCTGCCGTCCAGCCCCGTGCCCTCCGCCTTGCCGACGGCCTCCTTCGCCGCCCGGAACCGGGTGGACCACAGCCGGTGCGCGGCGGCGTCCCCGCCGGCCAGCGACGCCAGCAGCGCCGCCTCGCCGTCGGTGAGGGCGGAGCCGACCGTGCCGTCCGGGTCGTCGGTGACCTCGGCGACGTCGATGCCGACGCCCGGCGTCGCGGCCGGCGCCCCGGCGGGACGCAACCGGGCCATCGCCACCCCGATGTCGCCGCAGTGCGCGAGCGAGACGTCGCAGTCGTCGAGGCCGCGGCCGGGCCGACCGCGCACCCACGGCCGCCCGTCGGGGTCGTTGCCGACGGTCAGCTCGATCGGGTAGATGTCGGTGTGGCCCTGCTCCCACAGCCGGGAGCGCACCGCGTCCTTGGCCGCGATCCGGCCGAGCAGCCACTGCTTGCGGGTCTTGGCCGGCTGCCGCTCGTATTCGGCGTTGGCCGCGCCGCCGAGGATGCCCCGGGCCGCCATGCCCAGGGTGACCAGGTCGGTCCAGCAGTCGAAGGCCATCGTCCAGCCCTCCGGCTGGAAGTGCGACATCGGGTACCGCTCGGGGAAGCGCTCCGCGACGCGGGCCTGCGGGTGGCTGTCGAACCGCCGGTCGACTGCCCCCTCGATCTGCGCCCACACCCGCCCCTGGTAGCTGAGCTGGGTGTCGGCGACGAGCTTCCCGTCGTCGATGGTCTGCACCCGGGCGACGCAGACGAACGCCCGGCCGGCCGGCGGGGGCGGCCCGAAGAACCGCACCCGGCCCAGCCCCACCGGCAGGGCCACCGTCCGGAACGGCTGCGTGGTGATCAGCCAGTTGCCGATGAGCTGCAACGCGTTGTCCAGCAGGGCGCCGGGCGGCACCGGGGCGGTGACGATGCCCCGCACGTGCATGTCGCCGAGCGCGTGCACCTCGGTCACGCCCTGGAACTGCGGGCCGTGGAACATCAGGCGCTCCGCGTACATCTCGGCGGCGCCGAGGGTGGGCGGGCGCTCGGTGGCCGGGTCGTGCGTCCAGACCTCCGGCGGGGCCGGGTACGCGGTGCCGACCTCGATCGTGGCCCGGGCGTAGCCGGCGAAGACGACCGAGTAGAGGTTCGGCCCGGCGGTCTTCACCACGATCTCGACGTCCGTGGCCGGCTCGGCGATCAGCCACTTGTTGAACTTGGCGTCGTGCACCTGGACCACCCGGGTGCCGGGCACCAGCTGCTCCACCGCGTCCATCATGTGCGCGACCAGCGCCGTCGCCGGCACCACCGGCCACCGGTCCTCCGGGTTCGGCCAGTCGTCCGGCTGCACGAAGAAGCAGTGGTCCAGCAGGTACGGCATGGTCTCCAGGGAGACCCGCAGGGTGATCCGGCCGATCTCGCCGGGATTGACGCCGGGGCGCGCGACCGGGGTCGGGGCCTTGAAGGCGGCCGGCGCGGTGGCGGGTCGCGGCGGCTGGGACCGGACCGGGCCGGCGGGCGTCGCCGGGCGGGCCGGGGCCAGGGTGCCGCTGCCGCCGGTGGCGTCCAGCACGCTGGCCGCGCTCTGCGCGGTGTCCTGGAGCAGGGCCGCGAACTCGGCCGCCGCGCTGGACTGCCCGGCGAGCCGGTTCACCGCGGTCATCGCGGCGCTGGCCTCCTTGGACAGCGCCGCACCGGCCTGCTGCGCGACGGTGCCCTGGGGCACGGCCGGCGGCGTCGCCGGTGCGGCGGCGCGGGCCGGCGTGGCCACCGGCGCGCCGTGGCCCGTGGCCGGGCGGGCGGCGGGGGCCGCCGGCGCGGCCGGCGTGCCGTTGCCGGCGGCCCGGACCGGCACGGTGGCCGGGGTGCCGTTGCCGGCGGCCGGGCGGGTGCCGGCCGGGGTGCCGTTGCCCACCACCGGCCGGGCGGCGGACGCCCCGTTGCCGGCGGACCGCACCGGCGTCGGCGCGGCGGTGGCGGCCGGCATGGCGTCCAGTCCGAGCAGGCCGGCCGCGTCCGCGCCGAGGCGGACCAGGGGGCCGCCGAGGTCGAGCTTCACCCGGGGCCCGCGCCGACCGGTGCTGCTGGTGGGCTTCGCCGGCGCGGTGCTCGCCGGCGCGGCCGACGCGGGGCGCCGCGGGGTCGACAGGGCCCCCAGGTCCGGGGCCGCCCCCTCCACCCACAGCGCGGTGGCGACCCGGCGGAGCTGGTTCAGCCCGGTGCGGTGCGCCGTGTTCACCGGCATCGCGAGGTGGTCGCGCCCGCGCAGGTTGTCGCCGATCAGCGAGGCGAGCTGCCCCGCGCCGACCTGGAGGAAGACGCGGAACCCGTCGGCGTACATCGCCTCGACGGTCTGCCGGAACCAGACCGGCTCCATCATGTGCCGGACGAAGATGTGGTTGACCTGGTCCTCGTCGGGCGGGAACGGCGCGTGCAGGGTCGCCGACCACACCGGCATCCGGGTCGGGTGCACCTCCCACCGGCCCAGCGCCGCGCCGATCGAGGTGAGCCCCTCGGCGAACGCGGGGGTGTGGAAGGCCGAGCGGAACGGCAGCTTCTGGCACAAAATGTTGCGGCCCCGCAGCGCCTCCACCAGGCGGTCCACCTGGGTCTCCGGCCCGTTCACCACCGACTGCGCCGGCGCGTTGTCGTGCGAGAGCACCACCCCGGGGAAGTCACCGAGCAGCGGGGTGACCCGGTCGGCGCCCGCGCCGACGGCGGCGAAGACGTACCCGGAGATCTCCACCGACTCGGCGTTGAACAGCTCCAGGAACTCGTCCATCGCGGCGGTGCTGATCTGGCCGCTGACGGCGGCGGCGGTCCACTCGCCGATGCTGTGCCCGGCGACGGCGTCCGGGCGCACGTTGATGCGTTCCAGCGCCGCGTTGAACAGCTTGCCGACCTCGATCAGGCCGGCGCCGTGCCGACCCAGGTCGGCGGCGGACCACTCCCGGTCGGGCAGCCCGAAGTGGGCGGCCAGGTCGGTGGTGCGCGGCGAGAACTCCGCCTCCAGGCCGGGGAAGACGAACGCGAGCTTGCCCGCCCCGTCGGCCAGCAGCGGCTGCGGGCTGAACCAGATGTCCCGCCCGCCCCGCCACGCCTGCCCCCGGGCCACCGTCTTGCGGGCCACGGCGAGCAGCTTGTCGGTGGGGTTGACGATGCCGAGGCGGGCCCGCCCCGGCGCGTCGCCGCCCGAGCGCGCGGCCAGGTCGGCGCCGAGGCGGCGGACCGTCTCGTCGTCGCGGTCCAGCAGCTCGGCGAGCCCGGCCGGGCTCGACGCGGCCAGCCACAGCACCTGGTCGGCCTCGTCGACCGTGACCGACCCGGCGCCGGCGGCAGGCGCGGTGAACCCGACGAGCGGCTCGCCGGCCGACGCGGGCGCCTGCTCGATGACCAGGTGGGCGTTGATCCCGCCGAAGCCGAACGCGTTGACCCCGGCCCGGCGCGGCCCGTCGCTCTCCCACGGTTGGGCGGTGGCGATCGGGGCGAACCGGGTCGCCGCCATCTCCGCCCGGGGGGACTCGCAGTGCAGGGTGGGCGGCAGCACGCCCCGGTGGACCGCCATCGCGGCCTTGATCAGGCCGGCGACGCCGGCGGCCGGCATGGTGTGCCCGATCATCGACTTGACCGACCCGATGACCGGGCGGGGGCCGCCGGCGTACGGGCCGAACACCTGGGCCACGGTGGTCAGCTCGGCGGCGTCCCCGGTCGGGGTGCCGGTGCCGTGCGCCTCCAGCAGCCCCAGCGCGTCCGGGGCGGTCGGGTCGAGCCCGGCGGCCTCCCAGGCCCGCTTGATGGCCAGCACCTGCCCGGAGACCGCCGGGTTGAACATGCTGGCGGACTTGCCGTCGCTGGACACCCCGCTGCCCCGGATCACCGCGTAGATCCGGTCGTCGTCGCGGACCGCGTCGGCGTACCGCTTGAGCACCACCACGCCGGTGCCCTCGCCGATCAGCAGCCCGTCGGCGGCGGCGTCGAACGGCCGGATCTCGCCCTGCCGCGACAACGCCCGGAGCTGGTTGAACACCGACCAGAAGCTGATGTCGTGCACGTGGTGCACGCCGCCGGCGAGCACCGCGTCGAGCCGGCCGTTGAGCAGCTCCGTGATGCCCTGGTCCACGGCGATCAGCGAGGAGGCGCAGGCCGCGTCGATGGTGTACGCGGGGCCGCGCAGGTTGAGCCGGTTGGCCACCCGGGAGGCGGCCAGGTTCGGCACCAGGCCGATGGTCCCCTCCGGCTGGTACGGGCCGAGGCGCTCGTCGAACTTCTTGCGCAGCAGCTCCAGCCGGGCCGGGTCGACGTCCGGGATCAGTTCCCGCAGGATCCCGATGACCTGGCTGGACATCCGCACCCGCTGGGCGTAGCGGGCCTGGGCGGGGCTGAGGATGCCGCCCCGGCCGAGGATGACGCCGACGCGCTCGCCGTCGGGCATCTTGTCGGCGCCGCCCGCGTCGTCGATCGCGGCGGCGGCCACCTCCAGCGTGATCAGCTGGTCCGGCTCGATGTCGCCGATGGAGGCGGGCATCACGCCGAACCGCAGCGGTTCGAACGTGGCGAACTCGTCGACGAAGCCGCCGCGCTTACAGTACATCCGGTCCGGGCGGTGCGCCTGCTCCGGGTCGTAGAACTCCTCGTCCCACCGGTGCGGCGGCACGTCGGTGATCGCGTCGACCCCGTTGATCAGGTTGCGCCAGTAGCTCTCCAGGTCACCGGCGGAGGGCATCAGGGCGGCCATCCCGACGATCGCGATCTGGCCGGGCGCGGGTGCGCCGTTGCTCATCGGTTCCTCCGTCGTGCGGTGTGGGCGGGGGCGTTGCGGGGCATCGGCGCGCTCACCAGCCCGAGGCGGTGTAGACGACCGAGGTGACCGCCGCGTCGGCCCAGGCCAGCTCGCGCAGCAGGGCCAGCGCGCCCTCCTCCGGGTCGATCAGGCCGATGCCGCGGCGGGCGTACTCCCGGCTCAGCTCGGCGGTGACCATGCCGCCGTGGCCGGCGCCGGGCGCCCACGGCCCCCAGTGGACGGTCACGGTGCGGACCCCTGTGCGGGCCGCGTAGCGGGTGCCGATCGTGTCCAGGGCGTCGTTGGCGGCCGCGTAGTCGGACTGCCCCCGGTTGCCGTAGGCGGCGGCGATGCTGCCGAAGAAGACCACGAAGCGCGGCTTGGCGGGCAGCTCGTCCAGGGCGGTCAGCAGCCCGCGCGCCCCGTCGACCTTCGTGTCGAAGACCCGGGTGAACGAGGCCGGGTCCTTCTCGGCGATCAGCTTGTCCTCGATGATCCCGGCGGCGTACACCAGGCCGTCGAGCCGGCCGTGCTCGGCGTGGATGCGGCCCAGCAGGTGCCGGGTCGCGGCCGTGTCGCGGACGTCGAGGGTGTGGTAGCGGACCTCGCCACCGAGCTCGGTCAGCTCGGCGATGGTCGCGTTGACCTCCCGGGCGGCCAGGATGCGCTGGGCGGTGCGGTCGATCTCGGCGGGGTTGCGCAGGCCCTGCCGGGCCAGCGCCGCGACCAGGGCCTGCTTGTCGCCGGCCGCGGCCAGCGCCGGGTCCTCCGGGCCCTCGGGCAGCGGGGTGCGGCCGACCAGCTCGATGCGGCACCGGCTGGCCGAGGCGAGCGTCCGGGCGAACCAGGGGGTGATGCCCCGAGCCCCGCCGATCAGGACGATCACCGAGTCGGGCTCCAGGCCGATCGCGGCGGCCTCGGCCACCCCGTCGCCGGCCGGGCCGGCCCCGCCGGCGGCCAGCGCGCCCAGCTCCACCGGCACCAGGTCGGCGACGTAGCGGTCGTCGCCCCGGAGGTACACCACCGGCGCCTCGCTGCTGGTGAGCACCTCGTTCAGGAGCTGCCGGGCGAGCACGTCGGCCGCGGCGGCCGGGTCCACCTCGACGAAGCGGGCGGTCAGCTGCGGGTACTCGCGGGCGATGGTGCGGAACAGGCCGGGCATGCCGTCGGCGGCCCCGGCGGCGTCGCGGGCCCCGGCGGCCAGCAGCCAGCGCGGGCCGGTCGCGAGCGCCCGCTGCAACAGCGGGAACACGTCGGGCAGCAGCGGCTCGTCGAGGTTGGTGAGCCCGTCGAGGACGAGCACCCCGTCGAAGCCCTCGCCGGCCTGCTGGCTGTCGAGCACGCCGAGCTGGCCGCTGGCGCCGTACTCGCCGAGCAGCTCCGCCAGGTACGCCGCGATCGCGCCGCCGCCGGTGATCAGGAACCGGGTGCCGGCGAGCACGGTGGCCGGGTCGCCGACCGGCTCGGTGCGGACGCTCTCCTGCGCCACCAGCCGCTTCGGGGCGATCCCGACGCCGACCCCGGCGTCGGCCGGCTCCGGCGCGGCCGGGGCCACGGCGGGGGCGGCCTGCACGGGGGCGGCCGGGGCGGCGATGCTCGCCGTGGCGGTGAGGGTCGCCGTCGCGGTGACCGCGCCGTTGAGCTTCTCGTCGAGCCAGGTGACCATGGCGCGGACGGTGCGGGCCTTGACGAGGTCCTCCAGCTCGGACTCGTCGCCTTCGACGGCGAGTTCGAGGCGTTGGGCGACCTCGCCGGCGACCTCGGCGCGCTTGATGGAGTCGATGGAGAGGTCGGCTTCGAGGTCGAGGTCGAGTTCGATGAGGTCGACCGGGTAGCCGGTGCGCTCGCTGATCACCGTGAGGATGGCGTTCTGGAACTCGGCGAGCGAGGCCCCGGGCGCGGCGGCGGCGGGGACGGGAGCGGTCGGCAGGGCGACCGGGCCGGTGGTGGACACCGACACGTGGACGCTGCCGCCCATCTTCTCGTCGAGCCAGGTGACCATGGCGCGGACGGTGCGGGCCTTGACGAGGTCCTCCAGCTCGGACTCGTCGCCTTCGACGGCGAGTTCGAGGCGTTGGGCGACCTCGCCGGCGACCTCGGCGCGCTTGATGGAGTCGATGGAGAGGTCGGCTTCGAGGTCGAGGTCGAGTTCGATGAGGTCGACCGGGTAGCCGGTGCGCTCGCTGATGACGCTGAGGATCGCCTGCTGGAAGTCGGCCGTGGTGACGCCGACCGGCGTGCCGGCGGGCGGGACGACGACCGGCCCGGCCGCCGGTGCGGCGACGGGCGCCGAGCCCATCTTCTCGTCGAGCCAGGTGACCATGGCGCGGACGGTGCGGGCCTTGACGAGGTCCTCCAGCTCGCTCTCGTCGCCTTCGACGGCGAGTTCGAGGCGTTGGGCGACCTCGCCGGCGACCTCGGCGCGCTTGATGGAGTCGATGGAGAGGTCGGCTTCGAGGTCGAGGTCGAGTTCGATGAGGTCGACCGGGTAGCCGGTGCGCTCGCTGATCACCGCGAGGATGGCGTTCTGGAAGTCGGCGACGCTCGGCCCGGTGGCCACCGGGGCCGCAGCCGGCACCGGGGCGGGGGCGGGGGCGGGGGTGATGGGCCCGACGGCGGGCGAGACCGGGACGACGGCCGGGGTCACCGGCCGCGCCGGCGCGATGGTCGTGGCCAGGGCCGACCCGCCGTTGGTCGCCAGCGCCACGGCCGGCACGGGGGCCGCGGCGGGCGCGGGGGCCGGGGGCCGGGGGGCGGCGGGCGCGGGTGCCGGCGGGGCGATGGCGGGTGCCGCCGCTGCCTGCGGCAGCGCGGCCGGCGTGTGGCCCTCGACCCGGTACGTCTCGGCGGGCTGCCAGACGAGCCGGCCGCCGCCGCCCGGACCGCCGTTGCCGGGGTCACCGAGGAAGGCGAGCATCACGTCACGCTGGGAGGCGATCATGTCCCGGGTGGCGCGCAGGTACTCGTTGAGCAGCTCGCCACGGATGTCCTGGCCGCCGGCGTCGGGGCCGGTGCCGGTGGGGGTACCGGTGACGGCACCGTTCGCTGGGGTCATCGACAACTCCTTGATCCGTCGGGGAGGGGTCATGCCACCGGGAAGACAGTTGCCGTGCTGGTCCCGGACGAGCAGCCCGTCGACCGTCCAGATCGGACGACGGGTCGGTGCGGTGGCGGGCGCGTCGGCGGCGACGCGGCCGTGGAAGAGCCAGTCGGGGCGCACCGGCGCACCGGCGCAGGCGAGCTCCCCGACCGAGATCAGGAAGCCGCGCAGCCCCTCCTCGGGCCCGCGCTCGCAGGCGATCGCGCGGTGTGGCCGGTCGCCGAGCACGGCCTTGACCAGGCGGGTGAGCACCTGGCCGGGTCCCACCTCGACGAAGAGGCGGGCCCCGGCGGCGTACATCGCCTCGACCTGCTCGACGAAGCGGACCGGGGCCCCGATCTGCTCGGCGAGGTGGTGGCGCACCTGGCCGGCGTCGCCGGAGTAGCGCGCGGCGGTCAGGTTGGACCAGACCGGGATGCGCGGCTCGGCGATCCGGTGGGCGGCGAGCACCTCGGCGAAGGTCTCCACCGCGCCGGCCACCACGGGGCTGTGGAAGGCGCAGGCGACGGAGAGCGCCTTGGCCGACAGCCCGGCCTCCTTGAGCGCGACCACCGCCGACTGCACCTTCGCGGTCGGCCCGGAGACCACCACCTGCTTCGGGGAGTTGCGGTTGGCCAGCACGACCTCGCTGGTCAGCCCGGCGCTGGCGAGGACCTGGGCGACGTCGTCGGCGGAGGCGTTGACGGCCGCCATGGTGCCCGGGTCCTCGCCGGCGGCGCCCAGGATGGACGCCGCGCGCTCCCGGCTCAGCGCCATGAGCGTGGGCGCGTCGAACGCGCCGGCCACGCAGAGCCCGACCAGCTCGCCGTAGCTGTGGCCGGCGGTCATGTCCGGGCGTACGCCGAGGCGGCGCAGCAGGTGGTCGACGGCGAGCCCGCCGATGCCGAGCACGGGCTGGGCGACCCGGGTGTCGCGGACCCGCTCCTCCTGCTCGCGCCGCGACGACTGGTCGAAGGCGGCGGCGGGGAAGAGCAGCTCGGCCGCGTCGCGGTCGAGTTCGAGGTAGTGCCGCAGCTCCGGGAAGGCGACGAAGAGTTCCGCGAGGGCGCCGGGGCGCTGACTGCCCTGCCCGGGGAAGAGGAACGCGACCTGGCCGGGCCCGACCGGCTCGACCTCGTCCGGCTGCACCAGGCCCCGGGCCGGGTCGTGCTCGCCGGCCAGCGCCCGGTGCAGCAGCGCCTCCAGCTCGGTCAGGTCCCGGGCGACGATCGCCACCCGGGTGGGGCCGGACCGGCCGGCGGCCTTCGCGGCCACGGCGGCGGCCAGCTCGGCGAGGCGTCCCGGGCGGTCCCGCCCGGCGTCGCCGGCGAGGCCGTCCAGCAGCTGCCGGACCGACTGGTGGGCCGCGGCCCGGTCGAGTCCCCGGAAGCAGAACAGCTCCGCCGGCCAGAGCCGCCGGCCGTGCCGGGGCTCGGGGGCGCCGGCGTGCGCGCTGAGCACGACGTGGAAGTTGGTGCCGCCGAAGCCGAACGCGCTCACCCCGGCGATCCGCTCCTCGGCGGGGGCCGGCCAGGGGCGGGCCTCGGTGTAGAAGGCGAACGGGCTCTGCTGCGGGTGCCAGGCCGGGTTGGGGCGCTTCAGGTGGATCGTCGGCGGCCGGACGCCGTGGTACAGCGACAGGGCCGCCTTGATCACGCCGGCCAGCCCGGCGGCGCACTTGGTGTGCCCGATCTGCGACTTCACCGACCCGAGCGCGCACGCGCCCGGCTCCGCGCCGGCCTCGACGAACATCCGGGTCAGGGTCTCCAGCTCGGTGCGGTCGCCGACGACGGTGCCGGTGCCGTGCGCCTCCACGAGGCCGACGTCGCGCGGGGAGACGCCGCTGCGTCGGTACGCCCGGTCCAGCGCCCGCCGCTGCCCGTCGGGGCGGGGGGCGGTCAGGCCGAGGGCGCGGCCGTCGCTGGCCCCGCCGAGTCCCTTGATCACGCCGTAGATCCGGTCGCCGTCGCGCTCGGCGTCGGCCAGCCGCTTGAGGACGACGCAGGCCACGCCCTCGCCGAGGGCGATGCCGTCGCCGGTGCTGTCGAAGGGCCGCGACCGGCCGGTGGGGGACAGCGCGTGCGCCGAGGTGAACATCAGGTAGTCGTTGACGCCGTTGTGCAGGTCGGCGCCGCCGCAGATCATCATGTCGCTGTCGCCGCTGGCCAGTTCCTTGCAGGCGGCGTCCATGGCGGCCAGCGAGGAGGCGCAGGCGGCGTCGATGGTGTAGTTCGGCCCGCCCAGGTCGAGCCGGTTGGCGACCCGGCCGGCGATGACGTTGGCCAGCACCCCGGGGAAGCTGTCCTCGGTGACTGTGGGCAGCAGGTCCTGCATCTCGTCGGGCACCTCGCCGAAGTACGCCGGCAGCATGGTGCGCAGGGTCTGCGCGTGGCCCATGTCGCTGCCGGCCTCCGCGCCGAAGACGACACCGGTGCGGGAGTGGTCGACCCCGGCGGCGTCGTGCGGGTAACCGGCGTCGATCAGCGCCCGGTGCGAGACCTCCAGGGCGAGCAGCTGGGTCGGGTCGATGCTGCCCAGCGCCGTCGGCGGGATGCCGTAGCCGATGGCGTCGAAGGGCACCGGCTTGATGAAGCCGCCCCACTTGGAGACGCTGATCCGGCCGGTCTGGCCCGGCCCGACCTCGGGGGCGTAGTAGAGGTCGGTGTCCCAGCGCTCGGCGGGGACCTCGGTCACCGCGTCGGCGCCGGTGAGCACGGTGCGCCAGAAGCTGTCCAGGTCGGGGGAGCCGGGCAGCATGCAGGCCATCCCGACGATGGCGATGTCCAGCGGCGCGGGACGCTCCTCGATCTCGGCGGGCGGGGCGAGCCGGTCGCGCAGCGCGTCGAGCCGGGCGGCGTGCAGGTCGCGGGCCTCGGTGCTGACGGCGTCGTGCAGGCCGGCCACGGTCGTGGCGGCGTCGCGCAGCACGGCGACCTGCCCGGCCATGAACAGCCCCTCGGCGGCCTGGACGCCCTCGTCCACCGCCTCGATGACCTCGCCGTTGCGCTTCAGGCCCTTGCTGGCGATCCGCAGCCGGCCGACGTTGAGCAGTTCGAGCTGCTCCCACACCTCGCGGTTCTCCGCGCCGGCCTGCTCCAGCTGGGCGCGCAGCGCGTGGAAGTCGTCGACGAACGGGGTGTGCAGGCAGCGGGTGACGTGGCCCGGCGCGGTCTCCAGCAGGGCGGTCCGCTCGGCGGTGAGGGCCTCACGCTGGAAGAGCGGCTGGACCGCGCCGTGCTCCACCGCCTCGGCGGTGAACAGGTAGGCGGTGCCCATGAGCACGCCGATGCGGGCGCCCCGGCGCGCCAGCGGCGCGGCCATCGTGGCGACCATCGCCGCCGAGCGGGCGTCGTGGACGCCACCGGCGAAGAAGACCTGGAGCTGCGCGCCCGCGTCCGGTTCGGCGTCGAGGTACTCCTCCAGCACCAGCAGCTGCGCCTCCCACAGGGGGAAGCTGAACCGGGGGCCGATGTGCCCGCCGCACTCGGCGCCCTCGAAGATGAACTTCCGCGCGCCGGAGCGCAGGAACTGCCGCAGCAGGCCCGGGGAGGGCACGTGCAGGAAGGTGCTGATCCCCTGCTCCTCCAGCGCCTTGGCCTGCGGCGGCCGCCCGCCCGCGATGATGGCGAAGCCGGGGCGGATCTCCTCGATGACGGCCAGCTGCGCGGCGCGCAACTCCTCGGGGGCGAAGCCGAGCACGCCGACGCCCCAGGGCCGGTCGCCGAGCCGCTCGGCGGTCTCGGTGAGCATCCGGCGGCACTGGTCCGCGGAGTTCAGGGCGAGCGCGATGAAGGGCAGCGCGCCGCCGTCGGCGACCGCGGCGGCGAAGCCCGCCTCGTCGCTGACCCGGGTCATCGGGCCCTGGGCGACGGGCACCCGCACGCCGAGCGCCTGGGCCAGCGGCGAGCCGGGCAGCAGCAGCGTGCCCGCCTCGGGGTCGTCGGCGGCGTCGAGCATGATGGTCCGCATGGCCCGCACGGCGCTGGCGGTGTCGGCCCAGCGGTCGGCGAAGACGGCGGCGAGCCAGCCGTCCTGACCGATCGGCAGCAGCTCCGAGCGCACGTCGTGCTGGCCGCCCCGGCGCATCCCCCGGGCACCGTCGGCCAGCACCGTCTCGGAGCCGTCCATGCGCCGGATCGCGGCCTTGACGTCGGCCGGCAGCTCGGACTCGGGCATCAGGGCGAGCTGGGTGTCCAGGACGATCCCGGTGGCCCCGCCGACGAGGCAGGCCCCGGCGGTGCGCGGCCCGATCCCGCCGGCCACCCAGACCGGCAGGTCGACGGTGGCGTCGGTGACGAGCTGCTGGAGCAGGACGAAGGAGCTGAGGTCGCTGACCCGGCCCCCGCCCTCCAGGCCCCGGGCGATCAGCCCGTGCGCGCCGCCCGTCGCGGCTGCGCGGGCCTCCTCCCGGCTCGTGACCTCCACGATCACCCGGTACCGCGGGGTGATCTCGGCCAGCGACCAGGGGCTGTCGGCGGTGACCACCACCAGGTCGACCCGGCCGCGGGCGGCGTGGTCGACCTCGTCGGGGGTGGCCAGGCAGCCGGCCGGCACCCGGACCCCGATCGGCCCGGGTGACCAGGAGGCGGCCTGGGTCAGCGCGCGCAGCGACCAGTCGTCGCCGCCGGCCAGGTCGAGCACGCCCAGCCCGCCACCGGCGCAGGCGGCGGCCGTGATCCGTGGGCCGGGCTCCAGTGCGCCGGCAGGGTTGACAACCATGATCAGGTCGCGCGTGTGCGGTGCAGTACTCATCAGGCTCCCACTTCGGTCGCGAGAAGATCGCGGGGCGTCGGGCTGGACCGGCCGGCCGTACCACCGGCGCTCGGGCCCTAATTCGCGTCAGTCAATGTCGCGCTCGGTCCTAACGTAGCGTCGCTCAGTTACGTCCCGGTTAAATCTGACCAACCTGATCGGGGAGGTGAAGATTTCCTACTAAGGTGGCGGGATTTGCCGGTGAGGTGGCCAGGCAAAATGACCGCGAGCTCGGACGGCAGGGGGCGCGAACGGCACCGCTCGCCGCAGTGCGGCGATTGTCGAGTTCATTACGAAATTGTTTTACGCTCTCCGGACATTCCCTGGCAGTGGGTGATTTTAGTCGTTCTGTCTCACGATGTGGAACGGGTCTTGCCAGGGGTTGCGGACTACCTCAACGATCCCTGTCAATGTCGTCATCGCTATTACCCATCGATTAACTTCGACATTCACCGAAAGTGAGGTGAGCTTCGCCGGGCGATCAGCGAAGGTCCTGGTAGACGGCGTGTTGTGACCCACGTCACGCTAGCTGCGGTAACGACGCGGACCGCATCGAGTGCGGTTCGCCACAGGCGGTGAGTTCAGCGACGGTCTTGCCGGCGGTCGCGCTGGGCGAGCCGATACCGCGACCGGGCGGCGGCACCGTAGCCCCGCTTAACGAGCGTTTTACCCAATCTGTCGGAATGATTAGTGCGCGGTCGCCCGTCAATGGGGCGGCCGGCGTCGCCTACGACAATCCCTGTACCTGCACAGACTCGGCTCGCCGGGGCGGTGCGGTCCGCCTCGACCGCCGTCCCCGCCCGGCGCTGCCAGACCCCCTTTTGTCTTTCGGATCGGCGGAAATTGTGCGTAAACTCCTTCTCCTCGCCCTTGTGGGACTCGGTGCGCAACTGGTAGACGGCAGCCTCGGCATGGCGTACGGCGTGACGTCGACAACACTGCTGCTGGCCATCAACACCAGCGCCGCGAGTGCTTCCGCAACCGTTCACCTGGCCGAGATCGGCACCACCCTCGTCTCCGGCGCCGCCCACTGGCGCTTCGGCAACGTCGACTGGACGGTGGTCCGCAGGGTCGGCGTGCCGGGCGCCGTCGGCGCTTTCGCCGGTGCCACGTTCCTGTCCAGCCTCTCCACCGCGACCGCGGCCCCGATCATGTCGTTGATCCTGCTCACCCTCGGGGTCTACGTGCTGGTCCGGTTCACCGTTTCCGGGTTGCCCCGCGACCGGGTCGGGCTGCCCCTGCGCAAGCGCTTCCTCGGCCCGCTGGGCCTCGTCGCCGGCTTCGTCGACGCGACCGGCGGCGGCGGCTGGGGCCCGGTCGGCACCCCCGCCATCCTCGCCAGCGGCCGGATGGAGCCGCGTCGGGTGATCGGCTCCATCGACACCAGCGAGTTCCTGGTGGCGATCGCCGCCAGCGCCGGGTTCCTGGTCGGGATCGGGTCGGAGAACATCAACTTCGGCTGGGTGGGCGCGCTGCTGCTCGGCGGCATGATCGCCGCGCCGATCGCCGCCTGGCTGGTGCGGATGGTGCCGCCGCGGGTCCTCGGCTCCGCCGTCGGCGGCGTCATCATCCTCACCAACGTGCGGACCCTGCTGCTCAGCGACTGGATCGACGCCTCCGCCGGCATCCGGTACGCCAGCTACCTGGTCATCGTGGCCGCCTGGGCGGCCGCCGTGGCCTGGTCGGTGCGCCAGCATCTGGCGGACCGGACCGTCGAGCCGGTCGTGGCCGGGGACGGTCCCGGGGAGCCTGCCACCGCGACGAACTGACCGCCCGCCGGGCCCGCCGTAGCCGGCGCGCGGGCCGGTGTAGGCCGCCGGCACGGGAGTCCCGCCCGGACCCCCATGCCGGCGGTCGGCATGTCGGATTCGTGACGAGGGCGCGCACCGGAATCGGTGCGCGCCCTCGCCGGCGACGGTGGTGGCGGAGCGCACCGCCACCGGGTTGCACTCAGGACACCGAGCAGGCCGCCCCGTTGAGGGTGAACGAGGCCGGCTTGGCGGTGTTGCCGGTGTGGTCGGCCTGGAAGCCGATGCTGACCGACGAGTTCGGCGCGATCGTGCCGTTGTACGAGACGTTACGGGCGGTCACCGCGCCGCTGGTGGGGGAGTAGGTGGCGTTCCAGCCGCCGGTGATGCTCTGCCCGGCCGGCAGCGTGAACGCCAGGCTCCAGCCGTTGATCGTCGTGCCGCCGGTGTTGGTGATCGTGACGGCGGCGGTCAGGCCGGTGTTCCAGGCGTTGACGGTGTACCCGACGGCGCAGCCCCCGCCGGCCGGCGGCGTGGTCGGCGGCGGCGTCGTGGGCGGTGGGGTGGTCGGCGGCGGCGTGGTCGGCGGTGGGGTGGTCGGCGGGGCAGTGGTGGGCGGCGGCGTCGTGGGCGGGGTGGCGTTGTCCAGGCCGAAGAACCGGATGGCCTGCGCGGCGTCCACGGGCAGGTTGTGCGAGACCCCGGCCATGCTGATCGCCTCGACCGGCGCCATGGTGCCGCTGCCGCCGTAGCGGGTGCGGGTGTAGCCGGACTGCGGGGTGTCCGTGTACGTCGGGGTCTGGCTCAGCCCGTGCACGTTCGTCCACTGCTTGACCTCTTCGCCGAAGTTCGGGTAGCGCAGGGTCTCGTCGTTGGTGCCGTGCCACAGCTGCATCCGGGGCCGCTTGCCCGTGTACCCCGGGTAGGCGTTGCGGACCAGGTCGCCCCACTGCTGGGCGGTCTTGGTGACCTGCCCGTTGGCGCACTCGCTGTTCCACTCCGAGCCGTTCGTGGTGGCGAAGCAGCCGAACGGGACGCCGGCGAAGGCCGCGCCGGCGGCGAACACGTCGGGGTAGAGCCCGAGCAGGACGTTGGTCATCATCGCCCCGGAGGAGACGCCGGTGGCGAAGATCCGGTCCGCGTCGACGGGGTACCGCGCCCGGACGTAGTCGATCATCGACTTGATGCCCACCGGGTCGCTGCCGCCGTCCCGGCGCAACGCCTGCGGCGAGGAGACGTCGAAGCACTGGCTGCTGCGGGTCACCGACGGGTAGACGACGATGTAGCCGTACTGGTTGGCCAGCTCGTCGAACTGGGCGCCGTTGAAGAACGCCGGGCCGGTGCCGGTGCAGTAGTGCACCGCGACCAGCAGGCCCGGCCGGGGCGCGACCCGGTCGGGCACGTACAGGTACATGCGCAGGTTGCTGGGGTTCGCGCCGAAGTTGGTGACCTCGGTCAGCGCCGCCGCCGACGCGGGCGCGGGTGCCGTGACGGCCGCGAGCGCGGCCACCGCGGCGGCCACCAGGGCGGCGCCCAGCAGCTTCGTCCTTGATCTCATGGGGCAGGTTCCTCCGGAGAGTGCCGATGGGGCGAGGTTCCGATCGGGGCTGCCCGGCCTCCGACCATGTCCGGCTCAGGAACGTTCATCAGTATGGATAGCTGGAGTGAGGGTGGCAACCAGCGGAAGTTTCGGGCCCGGAAAGCGGCTAGGGTAGGGCTTCGGTGTGCCGGGAAGTCTGGTCGGCGACGAGACGACGCTGCCCAGCCGACGAGGAGTTCCCCGTGACCGACGCCCCCCGGCGCCGCCCCAGCCTGCTCGCCCGACGCTCGTGGGGTGAGACCAGCCGCATCCTCGGCATCCTGCGCAGGGAGACCGTGGGCGGGGCGCTCCTGCTGGTCGGCGCGTTGCTGGCCCTGATCTGGTCCAACTCCCCCTGGGCCGACGGCTACCAGGCGCTGCGGGACCTCAGGCTGGGTCCGGCGGCGCTGCACCTGGACCTCAGCCTGGCCACCTGGGCCGCCGACGGCCTGTTGGCGATCTTCTTCTTCGTCGCCGGGCTGGAGCTCAAGCGCGAGTTCGTCGCCGGGGACCTGCGGGACCCGCGCCGCGCGGCGGTGCCGGTGGCCGCCGCCATGGGCGGCGTGCTCGTGCCCGCCCTCCTTTACCACCTCATCGCCGGCGGCGACGCTCCGCGGGGCTGGGCGATCCCCACCGCGACCGACATCGCCTTCGCCCTGGCGGTGCTCGCCGTCGTCGGCCGCTTCCTGCCCGCGGCGCTGCGCACCTTCCTGCTCACCCTCGCGGTGGTCGACGACCTGCTCGCCATCGTGATCATCGCCGTCTTCTACACCTCCGACCTGGCCGTCGGGCCGCTGCTGGGCGCGCTGGTCCCGCTGGCGGTCTTCGGGCTGCTGGTGCAGCGCCGGGTCCGGTCCTGGTGGCTGCTGCTGCCGCTGGCCGCCGTGACCTGGGTGCTGATGCATGAGTCCGGGGTGCACGCCACCGTCGCCGGCGTGCTGCTGGCCTTCACCGTTCCGGTGGTCCGCAGCCGGGCCGCAGGCGGCCCGGACGCCGGTCCCGGCCTCGCCGAGCACTTCGAGCACCGGTTCCGGCCCCTCTCCGCCGGGGTCGCGGTGCCGGTCTTCGCGTTCCTCTCCGCCGGTGTCACCGTCGGCGGCCTCGCCGGCCTGGCCACCGCCCTGACCGACCGGGTCGCCGTCGGGATCGTGGTCGGCCTGGTGCTCGGCAAGCCGATCGGCATCATGGCGGCGACCTGGCTGGTGTCCCGGTTCACCCGCGCCGACCTCGACGAGGGGTTGAACTGGCTCGACGTGTTCGGCCTGGCGCTGCTGGGCGGCATCGGGTTCACCGTCTCCCTGCTCATCGGCGAGCTCGCCTTCGGCCTGGGCAGCGAGCGCGACGACCACGTCAAGGTCGCCGTACTCACCGGATCCCTGCTCGCCGCCGGCCTGGCCACCGTCATCCTGCGCGTCCGCAGCCGGGCCTACCGGCGGGTGCACGAGGCCGAGACCGTCGACCGCGACCGGGACGGGGTGCCCGACGTCTACCAGGCGCAGCCCGACCGGTCGGCCTGAGCCGCCGCGCCCCGCGCCGGGTCAGCGGGCCGGCGCGGGGCCGGTCGCCGTCAGGGCGGGGCCGGTCGCCGCCAGCGCGGGGGCGGTCGCCGCCAGGGCCTCCTGCCTGGTCGCGAAGGTCGGGAAGAGGCCGTCGAGCCGCATGGTGTGCAGGACGGTGCGGACGAACCGGGAGGGCGCGGCGAGGCACAGGACGACGCCCCGCTGCCGGGCGTCCTGGTGGGCCCGCACCAGCAGACCCAGCCCGGCCGGGTCGATCTGCTCCATGCCGTGCAGGTCCACCACGGCCCGCCCGTCGACCTCGACCGCGTCGCGCAGGGCGGCGCGCAGCCGGTCCTCGCCGTGGCTGGGCGCGTCGTCGCAGCCGTCGACCTGGTCGATCCCGAGGAGTTGGCTCGGCGCGGGGCCGGCGATGCTGCACGGCGGGCACCGGTGCGGGCCGACGGCGAACGGCGAGCCGCTCCAGCCGTGCTCGGACACCAGCGTCCAGACGACCTCGGCGTCGGGCAGCACGCACGCGTTGCCGGTCGTCGTGTCGCCGCAGTCGTCGCAGATCAGCGTCATCAGGCGATCGTCCGGTACGACCGTCATCCGGCCTCCTCTCCTCGGCGGCGGCAGCCCCCACCCTGGTACGCGGTTTTGGAGGGCACCCCCCGGTTCCATGACGGTTGTGTGACGAAACCGCCCTCACCTGGGCCGGTACCGCCGGGGCCGCGCCCGGCGGCGGGCCGGGGCGGCGACGCAGGTTTCGTCCGCCGGACACCGCGGGCAAGGAGATCGGGGGCGGGAGCACTCCCGCGCCTCGCTGACGGAGGGGGACCGGGTCCATGACCAGATCCAGAATGGTCGGCGCCGTGCTCGCGCTCGCACTCGCCGCCGCCGGATGCGGCGCCGGCGACAGCGTCGACGTGGACGGGGCCGGCGACACCGGCGGCACGGGCGCCGGCGGCACGCTGAACGCCGCGATCGGCGGGGAACCCGACCAGCTCGACCCGCACCGGACCTCGGCCTACTACAGCTTCCAGGTGCTGGAGAACGTCTACGACACCCTCGTCGAGCCGGGCCCCGACCTGCGGATGGGTCCCTCGCTGGCGACGAAGTGGACCACCAGCGCCGACCAGCTCACCTGGACCTTCACCCTCCGCGAGGGCGTGCGCTTCTCCGACGGGTCGCCGCTGACCTCCGAGGACGTCGTCTACTCGTACGAGCGGATCATCTCGGAGAAGCTCAACCAGTCCTACCGGTTCGAGACCGTGAAGTCCGTGACCGCGCCCGACCCGACGACCGTGGTGGTCGCGCTCACCAAGCCCACCCCGAACCTGCTGGCCAGCCTCGGCGGGTTCAAGGGCGTCGCGATCGTCGAGAAGTCCAACGTGGAGTCCGGGGCGGTCAAGACCAGGCCGGTGGGCAGCGGGCCGTTCGCCGTCGCCGGCTACACCTCCGGCGACAGCATCCAGCTCACCCGCAACGACAACTACTGGGGCGCGAAGCCGAAGCTCGACGGGGTCCGCTTCACCTTCGTCAAGGACCCCACGGTCGCCCTCCAGAACCTGCGCGGCGGCGAGGTCCAGTGGACCGACAACCTGCCGCCCCAGCAGGTCGCCGCGCTGAAGGAGAACGGCGGCGACGTCACCGTCGAGTCGCGGTCGTCGACCGACTACTGGTACCTCGCGCTCAACGAGGGCCGCAAGCCGTACGACGACGTGAACGTGCGCCGCGCGATCGCGTTCGCCCTGGACCGGGAGGCGATCGCGAAGGCGGCCAAGTTCGGGCAGGCCACGGTCAACCAGACCGCGATCCCGAAGGGCAGCTCCTGGCACTTCGAGTACGCGCCGTACCGGCACGACCCGGCGCAGGCCCGGCAGCTGCTCGGCCAGGCCGGCGTCAGCGGGCTGAGGCTGGATCTGATGGTGACCACCGAGTACCCGGAGACGGTCAGCGCGGCCCAGGTCATCGCCGCCCAGCTCAAAGACGTCGGGATCACCGTGAAGATCCGCACCCTCGACTTCGCCCAGTGGCTCGACGAGCAGGGCCGGGGCGCCTTCGACGCGTTCCTGCTCGGCTGGCTCGGCAACATCGACCCGGACGAGTTCTACTACGCCCAGCACCGCACCGGCGCGACGTTCAACTTCCACAAGTACAGCAACCCCGCCGTCGACAGGCTCCTCGACGCCGGCCGCACCGAAACCGACCCGGCGGCCCGCAAGCGGACGTACGACCAGGCGGCCAAGCAGATCGTCGACGACGCCAGCTACATCTACCTCTACAACCCCGACGTGGTGCAGGGCTGGTCGAAGCAGGTGACCGGCTACCAGGTCCGCTCCGACCGGGCCATCCGGTTCCGCGACGTCGCCCTCGACAGGTGAGCTGACGGGGGCAGACATGACACGCTTCGTCCTACGCCGGCTGCTCCAGTCGGTCGTCGTCCTGTTCGGGGTGACGCTCGTCGTCTTCCTGCTGCTCCAGCTCGTCCCCGGCGACCCCGTCCGGGTCGCCCTCGGGACCCGCTTCGACCAGCAGACCTACGACGCGCTGCGGGAACGCTCCGGCCTCGACCGGCCGCTGGTCGCGCAGTACCTCAGCTACGTCGGCCACGCGCTCACCGGCGACCTCGGGGTGAGCTTCCGCAGTGGCCAGCCGGTCACCACGATCGTGCTGGAGCGGTTGCCGGCGACGCTGTCGCTGGCGGTGACCGCCGTGCTGCTGGCCCTGCTCGTGGCCTTCCCGTTGGGCGTGCTCTCCGCCGTGCGCAGCGGGTCCGCCCTCGACCACGCCGCCCGGGTGTTCAGCCAGTTCGGCGTGTCGGTGCCCGACTTCTGGATGGGCATCATGGGCATCCTGCTCTTCGCCGGGGTGCTCGGCTGGCTGCCGCCGTCGGGCTACGTGGCCCTGACCGAGGACCCGGCGCGGTGGGCGTCGCACGTGGTGCTGCCGGCCACGGCCGTGGGGCTGGTCACCGCCTCGATCCTCACCCGGTTCATCCGCTCCTCGGTGCTGGAGGTGCTCGCCGAGGACTACGTGCGCACCGCCGAGGCCAAGGGGCTGCGCGCCCGGGTCGTGGTCGTCCGGCACGTGCTGCGCAACGCGCTGATCCCCGTGGTCACCGTGGTGGCGGTGCAGTTGGCCAGCCTCGTCGGCGGGGTGATCGTGATCGAGGTGCTGTTCGCCTGGCCGGGCGTCGGCCGGCTCACCTACGACGCCGTCCAGGCCCGCGACTACCCGGTGCTCCAGGGCGCGGTGCTCTTCGTCGCCGCCCTGTTCCTGCTGATGAACCTGCTGGTGGACGTCCTCTACGCCCGCCTCGACCCGCGGATCGGGCTGCGGTGAGCGGCGGCGAGGACCGGGCTGCGGTCGGCGGCGGAGCGGACCGGCCCGCGGCGCGCGGCGGGTCCGACGGCACGCTGCGCCGCACGCTGTCCGCCTTGCGCCACGACCCGCCGGCCGTCGCCGGCGCCGTCGTGCTGCTCCTGCTGCTCGTCGTCGGGGTGGCCGGCCGATGGCTGGCGCCGGCCGGGGTCAACGACGTCGACGTCGAGCGGATGCTGCGCCCGCCCAGCCTCGACCACCCGTTCGGCACCGACGAGCTGGGCCGCGACGTGCTCAGCCGCGTCCTCGTCGCCGCCCGGGTCTCCCTGGAGGTGGGCCTGGTCAGCGTCGGCATCGCGCTGCTGGTCGGGGTCACCGTGGGCCTGCTCGCCGGCTGGTACCGGGGCTGGGTGGACAACGTCCTCATGCGCGGCATGGACGTGCTGTTCGCGTTCCCGGTGCTGCTGCTCGCCGTCGCGATCGTGGCGGTGCTCGGGCCGGGCCTGGTCACCGCGATGGTCGCGATCGGGGTGGTCTACACGCCGATCTTCGCCCGGGTCACCCGCGCGGGCGTGCTCTCCGTACGCGAGCAGGTCTTCGTCCGCGCGGCGGTGTCCATCGGCGCGTCGGACGCGCGGATCATCCGCCGCCACGTGCTGCCCAACGTCGCGGCCCCGCTGATCGTGCAGACGTCGCTGTCGCTGGCGTTCGCCATCCTCTCGGAGGCGGCCCTGTCCTTCCTGGGCCTCGGCGTGCAGCCGCCGGACCCCGCCTGGGGCCGGATGCTCTACGACGGGCGCGGGTTCGTCACCGAGGCGTGGTGGCTCGGCGTCTTCCCCGGCGCCGCGATCTTCCTCACCGTGCTCGCCTTCAACCTCGTCGGCGACGCGCTGCGCGACGTGCTGGACCCGCGCCAGCTCACCGTCGGCGAGGCGAACAGGAGCAGGACATGAGCACACCACCCCCCGCCGCCCGCGATGACGCCGGGCCCGGCCCCGCCGCCCGCGACGACGACGCGCCGGTGCTGGCGATCGAGGACCTGACGGTGACGATCGGCACCCGACGTGGCCCGGCCCGGGCCGTCGCGGGCGTCGACTGGTCGGTGCGGGCCGGGCAGACCCTCGCCCTGGTCGGCGAGTCCGGCAGCGGCAAGAGCATGACCGTGCTCGCCGCCACCGGCCTGGCCCCCCGCGCGGCCACGGTCACCGGCCGGGTCCGGCTGCTCGGCGAGGAGCTGACCGCGCTGCCCGAGCCGCGCCGCCGGCGGCTGCGCGGACGGCACGTCGGCTTCGTCTTCCAGGACCCGATGACCTCGCTCAACCCGGTGCTCACCGTGGGCCGGCAGGTGTCCGAGGCGTGCGAGGAGCACCTCGGCATGACCCGCCGGCAGGCCCGGGACCGGGCCGTGGAGCTGCTCGACCTGGTCGGCATCCCGTCGCCGGGCCGGCGCGTCGACGAGTACCCGCACCAGTTCTCCGGCGGGATGCGGCAGCGGGTCGTCATCGCGATGGCCCTGGCCTGCGAGCCGGCCCTGCTGATCGCCGACGAGCCGACCACCGCGCTCGACGTCACCACCCAGGCGCAGATCGTCGAGCTGGTCGCCGACCTGCGCCGCCGGCTCGGCACCGCCGTCGTCTGGATCACCCACGACCTCGGCGTGGTCGCCGGGGTCGCCGACACGGTGGCCGTCATGTATGGCGGCCGGATCGTCGAGCGGGGCGACGTCGACGCCGTGTTCGACGCGCCGGCGCACCCGTACACCCGGGCCCTGCTGGCGGCCCGCCCGGACCCGCAGCATGGCGGCGGCGACCTCCCGGCGATCCACGGCGCGCCGCCGAGCCCGCTGGACCTGCCGCCCGGCTGCGCGTTCTGGCCCCGCTGCCCGGTGCGCGGCGACGCCCGGTGCGCGCACGAGCTGCCGCCGCTGGTCCCGGTGGCCCCCGGTCACGACGTACGCACCTTCTATCCCGGCGGGGAGGACGCATGAGCACCGACACCGTCCCGGCCGCGCCGACGCCGCAGGCCCGGCCGCCGGAGCCCCTTGCCGAGCTCGACGACCTGCGGGTGTGGTTCCCGGCCGGGGGCGGCGCGCAGGTGCGGGCCGTCGACGGGGTGTCGCTGACCGTCCGGCGGGGCGAGACGCTGGGGCTGGTCGGCGAGTCGGGCAGCGGTAAGTCCACCACCGGCCTGGCGCTGCTGCGCCTGGTCGACCCGACCTCCGGACGCGTGCGGGTCGGCGGCCGGGACGTCACCCGGTGGTCCCGCCGCCGGCTGCGCGGCCTGCGTCGGCGGGTGGCCATGGTGTTCCAGGACCCGCAGGCGTCGCTGGACCCCCGGCGCACGATCGGGGCCAGCGTCGCCGAGCCGCTGGTGGTGCACCGCCTCGCCGGCTCCGCCCAGGCCCGCGGCCGCCGGGTCGCCGAGCTGCTGGAACTGGTCGGCCTCCGCCCCGACCTCGCCGGCCGGCACCCGCACGAGCTCTCCGGCGGGCAACGCCAGCGGGTCGGCATCGCCCGCGCGCTGGCCGGGGAGCCCGACCTGATCGTCCTCGACGAGCCCATCGCCTCGCTCGACCTGAGCGTGCAGGCGCAGATCATGAACCTGCTGCGGGCGCTGCAACGGGACCTGGGACTGACGTACCTGTTCATCGCCCACGACCTCGCGGCCGTCGAGCACATGAGCGACCGGATCGCCGTGATGTACCTGGGCCGGATCGTGGAGACCGGCACCCCGGCGCAGCTCTACCGGCAGCCGGCGCACCCGTACACCGCCGCGCTGCTGTCGGCCGTCCCGGTGGCGGACCCGAAGGTGGAGCGGCGCCGGCGGCGGATCATCCTGCGCGGCGACGTGCCGAGCCCGGTCGACCCGCCCGCCGGCTGCCGGTTCCGGACCCGGTGCCCCCAGGCCCGGCCGGACTGCGCCGAGGTCGACCCGGGGCTGGTCGAGGTGGCCCCCGGTCAGCGGGCCGCCTGCCTGTACGCGGGCGAGGCGGTGCGCGCCATGCGGGACGGGGCCTGACCCCGGCGGCGTCCCGTCCACGGTGGACGGGACGCCAGCGGTCGGGGCGGTCAGCAGGGCCGGGTGCTGTGCCGGACGATCAGCGGGGTGGCCAGCTCGATGCGGTCGCTCGCCAGCTCCTCGTCGTTGACCAGGCTGAGCAGCATCCGGGTGGCCATCGCGGCCATCTCCGTCAGCGGCTGCCGCACGGTGGTCAGCGGTGGCACGGCCCATCGGGCGGCGTCCAGGTCGTCGAAGCCGACGACGCTCATGTCGTCGGGCGCCCGTAGTCCCCGCTCGTATAGCGCCTCGTAGGCGCCCAGGGCCATCTCGTCGGAGCAGGCGAAGATCGCCGTCGGCGGCCGGGCCAGGTCGAGCAGGGCGTGCGTCTCCCGGTAGCCCGAGGGCGCCAGGAAGTCGCCGGCGCGGACGTGGCCGGTGGGGACCCGCTGCCCGGCGGCGTCCATGGCGGCCCGGTAGCCGTCGACGCGGGCGCGGCTGCACGGCACGGTGGGGGGTCCGCCGATGACGGCGATCCGGCGGTGTCCGAGGTCGAGCAGGTGCTCGGTGGCCGCCCGCCCGCCGGCCCAGTTGGTCGCCCCGACGGAGGGTATGTCGGCGGGGGGCTGCCCGGCGGGGTCGATGATCACCGCCGGGATGCCCAGGTCCTCCAGCTGGCCGCGCTGGGCGGGGGAGAGGTCGGAGAGGACGAGCAGCACCCCGTTGCAGCGTCGGGCGGCGAGCTGCTCGGTCCAGCGCCGGTCGGGGCGGGTGCGGTGCCGGCCGTGGACGGCGGAGACGACGACGCCGAAGCCGGCCTGGTAGGCCAGCTCCTCCACGCCGTCGATGATCTGCATGGCCCACGGGCTGCCGAGATCCCGCAGCACCAGGTCGATCAGGCCCGCCCGGTTGGCCGGGCGGGCGGTGCCCCGGGCGGTGTACCCCCGCGCGTCGAGCAGCGTCTGCACCCGGTGCCGCGTCGCGGGTGCGACGTCCGGTCGGCCGTTGAGGACCTTCGAGACGGTGGGGATCGAGACCCCGGCCGCCTGCGCGATCTCCGCCAGCGTCGCCCGCTGTTGTTCCATGCCATCTCCCTCGTTCCCGGCCCGCCGCAGCATATCCCGAAACTTTCGACGCTTGGGGGCGGGTAGGGGTGAAATCGGGGTCTGGCCTGGACGCATCGACAGGTGACGCTTGACTCGCCTTCGCTTGAGAGCTTAGTCTGCACGGGTCCGAAACAAGCTCGAAACTTTCGGGCGCGGGTTGCTGCTGCCGCGTCTGCTGTCGGCCGGGTCGGCGCCGCCGGACGGGGCGGCGTCGGCCCGGTGCCCGACGGGGGTTCCCCGGGCCGGCCTGGCCGCCCGGGGTGCGGCTTCGGCGGGGCTGCGAGCCTGGGTGCTTCGGTCGCGCTCCGTGACGAAGGGGAGCTGGCCACATCAGGACGATCGTCCTTACCCTGCGTTGTCATTCTCCGGGGGTCTCCGTGACGCCACCGCGCGCTCTGCTGCGTGCCCGGCGCCGCGACGCCCTCGTCGAGCGGTGTGCATCCGGCTCCGCGAGGAGCTGCGAAGGCTTCCGCGTGGTGGCGGAGTGTGAGTGTTGCGTCATCTGGCGCGGAGCGGGTCGGGCGGGTGGCGTGGTGCGCCGGGGGGCCGTCTCTCACTCCCCGTCACGGCCGGGCGGCGGGTCGGTGGGCCCGGCGGGGGCCGGCGGGCGGCGGTGGGGAGTCTCCCGCGCCGTGCGGCCGGCTCGCCCTCTCCTTGTGAACGCGCACATCCCCGGCTTCGGGCCGCCTCCGCCGTGGGTCGCGCCCCGTGACCGAATCGTCGCCGACGTGGCCATCTGGAGAGACTCCAGGCTGGGGGCCGTGTCGGAGACCGGACTGAAAGATCTTGGCGGGAAGCATCTTGACGACACGACATGTGAGCGCTAACACTGTTGCCAGCAAGTGAGCGGAGGATGTCATGAGCGTTTCGGCAGGGCCGGGCGACCGGTACGTTGTCGGCGTCGACTACGGCACGTTGTCGGGTCGAGCGCTGGTGGTACGGGTCGGTGACGGTGCCGAACTGGGCACGGCGGTGCACGAGTACCGACACGCCGTGATGGACACGGTACTCGCCGTCGACGGCCAGGCGCTACCCGCGGACTGGGCCCTCCAGGACCCGGACGACTACCGCGAGGTGCTGCGGCAGGCGGTGCCGGCGGCCCTGGCCGCCAGCGGCGTCGACCCCCGCCAGGTCATCGGCATCGGCATCGACTTCACCGCCTGCACCGTGCTGCCCACCCGCGCCGACGGCACCCCGCTGTGCGAGCTGCCCGACCTGCGTACCCGGCCGCACGCCTGGGTCAAGCTGTGGAAGCACCACGCGGCCCAGCCCCAGGCGGACCGGATCAACGAGCTGGCCCACGCCCGCAACGAGCCGTGGATCGGCCGCTACGGCGGCAAGATCTCCGCCGAGTGGCAGTACGCCAAGGGCCTGCAACTGCTGGAGGAGGACCCGGAGGTCTACGACCGCGCCGAGCGGTGGATCGAGGCCGCCGACTGGATCGTCTGGCAGCTCTGCGGCGTCGAGACCCGCAACGTGTGCACCGCCGGCTACAAGGGCATCCGCCAGGACGGCCGGTACCCGTCGCGGGAGTACCTGGCCGCGCTGAACCCAGGCTTCGCCGACTTCGTCGCCAAGATCGACGGCCCGCTCGCGCCGCTGGGCGCCCGGGCCGGCGGGCTGACCGCCGAGGCCGCGGCCTGGACCGGCCTGCCCGAGGGGATCGCCGTGGCGGTCGGCAACGTCGACGCCCACGTCACCTCCGCCGCCGCCCAGGCCCTCGACCCGGGCCGGCTGGTCGCCATCATGGGCACCTCCACCTGCCACGTCGTCAACGGCACCGAGCTGGCCGAGGTGGCCGGCATGTGTGGCGTCGTGGACGGCGGGATCAGCTCCGGGCACTGGGGCTACGAGGCGGGCCAGAGCGGCGTCGGCGACATCTTCGGCTGGTACGTCCAGCACGCCGCCCCCGCCGGCTTCGACTCGCACGAGGCGCTGACGGCCGCCGCCGCGGCCCAGCCGGTCGGCGCGCACGGCCTGGTGGCGCTGGACTGGTGGAACGGCAACCGGTCCCTGCTGGTCAACCACGACCTCAGCGGGGTGATCGTCGGGCTGACCCTGGCCACCCGGCCGCCGGACGTCTACCGCGCGCTGCTGGAGTCCACCGCGTTCGGCACCCGCATGATCATCGAGGCGTTCGCCGAGGCGGGGGTGCCGGTCGACGAGATCATCGTCGCGGGCGGGCTGACCAACAACGCGCTGCTCATGCAGATCTACGCCGACGTCACGAAGCGCCCGCTGGGCATCATCGGCTCGACGCAGGGCCCGGCGCTCGGCTCGGCGATCCACGCGGCGGTGGCCGCGGGCGCGTACCCCGACGTGCCGGCCGCCTCGGCCGTGATGGGCCGGGTCGACCGCGACGTCTACCGGCCCGACCCGCAGCGGGCGCTCGCCTACGACGCGCTCTACGCGGAGTACCGGCGGCTGCACGACCACTTCGGCCGGGGCGGCGACGAGGCCCTGCTGCGGCTGCGCGCCATCCGCAACGCCGCCCGTCGGGCGGCCGACCACTCCCCGGCCGGCGAGGCCGCAGTCCCCCTGGAGGTGTTGGCATGAGCCCCGACCTTGGCGCCGAGGTGACGCGCCTGCGCGAGCAGGTCGCGACCCTGCACGGCGAGCTGGTCCGCTACAACCTGGTGGCCTGGACGGCCGGCAACGTCTCCGCCCGGGTGCCCGGCGCGGACCTGATGGTCATCAAGCCCAGCGGCGTCTCCTACGACGACCTGCGGCCCGACAACATGATCGTCTGTGACCTCGACGGCGTCGTGGTGGAGGGTGACCTGTCGCCGTCGAGCGACACCGCCGCGCACGCCTACGTCTACCGGGCGATGCCGGAGGTCGGCGGCGTGGTGCACACCCACAGCTCCTACGCCACCGCCTGGGCGGCCTGCGGCGAGTCGATCCCGTGCCACCTCACCGCCCAGGCCGACGAGTTCGGCGGCGAGATCCCGGTCGGCCCGTTCGCGCTCATCGGCGGCGACGACATCGGCAAGGGCATCGTGGCCACCCTGTCCGGGCACCGCTCGCCGGCGGTGCTCATGCGCAACCACGGCGTCTTCACCATCGGCAAGGACGCCCGCGCGGCGGTCAAGGCGGCGGTGATGTGCGAGGACGTCGCCCGCACCGCCCACCTGGCCCGCACGCTCGGCCGGCCGGTGCCGATGGCCCGCGAGGACATCGACTCCCTCTACGACCGTTACCAGAACGTCTACGGGCAGCCCGGGGTCTCCGCCACCCCCTGACCGCCCGACCCCGTCCCGGCCGGTCCGGCACCCCGAGGGCCCGGCCCGTTCCACCGCACCTCACCACAGCACCACCGGTTGGCCGTGCCGTCCGGCACGCCGAGGCGGCCCCGGCCCATGTAGGTACCCCACCCACCCCCGCAAGGAGTCATCACATGCGCAAGTCCGGCACGACCATCACCCGCCGCGGGTTCGGCGCGATCCTGGCCGCCGGCCTGATGGCCACCAGCCTGGCCGCGTGCGGCAACAGCGACACCGGCTCGGAGTCCGGCGGCAACGGCGACGGCCAGATCGTCCTCGGCTTCTCGCAGGTCGGCGCGGAGAGCGGCTGGCGCACGGCGAACACCAACTCCATCAAGGAGTCCGCCGAGAAGGCCGGCATCAAGCTGCAGTTCGACGACGCCCAGCAGAAGCAGGAGAACCAGATCAAGGCGATCCGCAACTTCATCCAGCAGAAGGTCGACGTGATCGCCTTCTCGCCGGTGGTGGAGTCGGGCTGGGACACCGTGCTCAAGGAGGCCAAGGACGCCAAGATCCCGGTCATCCTGACCGACCGGGCCGTCGACTCGGCCGACAAGAGCCTCTACAAGACCTTCATCGGCTCGGACTTCGTCAAGGAGGGCCGGCTCTCCGGCGAGTGGCTGGTCGAGCAGAAGAAGGACGCCACGGGCCCGGTGAACATCGTCGAGCTCCAGGGCACCACCGGCTCGGCGCCGGCCAACGACCGCAAGAAGGGCTTCGCGGAGGCCATCGCCGCCAACCCCAACCTGAAGATCGTCGCGTCGCAGAGCGGTGACTTCACCCGGGCCGGCGGCAAGCAGGTCATGGAGCAGTTCCTCAAGGCCAACCCGAAGATCGACGTCCTGTTCGCCCACAACGACGACATGGGCCTCGGCGCGCTGGAGGCGATCACCGCGGCCGGCAAGGTGCCGGGCAAGGACATCACCATCATCACGATCGACGCGGTCAAGGACGGCATGCAGGCCCTGGCCGACGGCAAGTTCAACTTCATCGCCGAGTGCAGCCCGCTGCTGGGCGACCAGCTGATGGACCTGGTGAAGAAGGTTAAGGCCGGCGAGGAGGTCCCCGCCCGGGTCGAGACCCAGGAGACCACCTTCACCCAGGAGCAGGCCAAGGCCGCTCTGCCGACCCGGAAGTACTGACCGGAGGGGGCCGCCGCGCCACGCGCGGCGGCCCCGCCGCTCGCTTCCGCGACACACGAAAGGCCTGGTGGGATGTCGCAGAGGCATCCGGTCCTGACGATGACCGCGATCAGCAAGATCTTCCCGGGAGTACGCGCCCTCGACGGCGTCGACTTCCGTCTCTTCCCCGGTGAGGTCCACGCCCTGATGGGCGAGAACGGCGCCGGCAAGTCCACCCTCATCAAGGTGCTGACCGGCGTCTACAGCACGGACGCCGGCACGATCACCCTCGACGGTCAGCAGGTCTCCTTCGCCGGGCCGATGCAGGCCACCGCGGCCGGGGTGAGCACCGTCTACCAGGAGGTCAACCTCCTGCCCAACCTGTCGGTGGCGGAGAACATCTTCATCGGCCGGGAGCCGCGCCGGCTCGGGGCCGTCAACTGGCGCGAGATGCGCCGCCGGGCCAAGGAGCTGCTGGCCCGCATCGACCTGCACATCGACGTCACCGAGCTGCTCGGCAGCTATTCCCTCGCGGTGCAGCAGATGGTGGCCATCGCCCGCGCCGTCGACGTGAACGCCCGGGTGCTGATCCTCGACGAGCCCACCTCCAGCCTCGACGCCGACGAGGTGGCCCAGCTGATGCGGATCATGCGCCAGCTGCGCGACGACGGCATCGCGATCGTCTTCGTCACCCACTTCCTCGACCAGGTGTACGGCATCGCCGACCGGATCACCGTGCTGCGCAACGGCCGCCTCGTGGGCGAGTACCCGACGGCCGAGCTGCCGCAGATCGCCCTCGTGGAGAAGATGATCGGCAAGGAGCTCGACGCGCTGGAGCGCCTCGACTCCGAGACCGACCGGGACCGTGCGGCGGTCACGCAGGGGGAGCCCCTCGTGGCGGCGGACGGGCTGGGCCGCTCCGGCTCGGTCGCGCCGTTCAGCCTCACCATCCACGCCGGCGAGGTCGTCGGGCTGGCCGGGCTGCTGGGGTCGGGGCGCACCGAGGTCGCCCGCCTGTTCTTCGGCGCGGACCGCTCCGACCAGGGCCGGCTCGCGGTCGACGGCGCGCCCGCCGCGATCCGCAACCCGGTGGCCGCGATCGACCGGGGCGTCGCCTTCTGCTCCGAGAACCGCCGCACCGAGGGCCTGGTGGGCGAGCTGTCGGTGCGGGAGAACATCATCCTGGCCATGCAGGCGGCCCGCGGCTGGCTGCGGCCGGTGCCCCGGCGCAAGCAGGACGAGCTGGTCGAGCGCTACATCAAGGCGCTGAGCATCCGGCCGGCCAACCCCGACATGCCGGTGCGCAACCTCTCCGGCGGCAACCAGCAGAAGGTGCTGCTCGCCCGGTGGCTGATCACCGAGCCGCGGCTGCTGATCCTGGACGAGCCGACCCGGGGCATCGACATCGGCGCGAAGACCGAGATCCAGCGCCTCGTGGCGCAGCTCTCCGACGGCGGGATGGCGGTGCTGTTCATCTCCGCCGAGCTGGAGGAGGTGCTGCGGCTCAGCCACAAGGTCGTCGTGATGCGCGACCGGCGGCTGGTCGCCCAGCTCGACAACGACGACACCCTCGACGCCGACCGCGTGATGCAGGCCATCGCCAGCGGCGCGGCGCAGGAAGGGTTGGAGAAGGTATGAGCACAGCGCGTACCCGCCTCGCGGGCGTCACCGGCCACCGGCTGTTCTGGCCCCTGGTCGTGCTGGTGGTGCTGCTGGCGGCGAACACCGTCTACCGGCCGAGCTTCCTGTCGGTCGAGCTGAAGAACGGCCACCTCTACGGCAGCCTCGTCGACATCGTCCGGCTCAGCGCCCCGCTGATCCTGGTCGCGCTGGGCATGTCCCTGGTGATCGCCACGGGCGGCATCGACCTCTCCGTGGGTTCCGTGGCCGCCGTCTGCGGCGCGATAGCCTGCCTCTACATCAGCGAGCAGCCCGACCAGAACAGCCTCGGCGCCGTGCTCACGGCGGTGGCGATCGCGTTCGGCGTGGCCCTGGTGCTCGGCGCGTGGAACGGGATCCTGGTCGCCGGGATAGGCATCCAACCGATCATCGCCACGCTGATCCTGATGGTCGCCGGCCGGGGCCTGGCCCAGCTGGTCACCTCCGGGCAGATCATCACGATCAACAGCGAGCCGTACAAGACGATCGGGGTCGGGCACCTGCTCACGCTGCCGTTCGCGATCATCATCGCCCTCGCGGTGACGCTGGTCGTGGCGGTGCTGACCCGCCGCACCGCCCTCGGCATGATCATCGAGGCGGTCGGCGGCAACGCCGAGGCCAGCCGCCTGGCGGGCGTGCGCTCGCGGCGGATCACCTTCCTGGTCTACGTGGTGAGCGCCGCCTGCGCCGCCGTGGCCGGGTTCATGATGACGGCGAACGTCTCCAGCGCCGACGGCAACGCGGTCGGCCTCTGGGTCGAGCTGGACGCCATCCTCGCCGTGGTCATCGGCGGCACGTCGCTGGCCGGCGGCCGGTTCTACCTCAGCGGCACCATCGTCGGCGCGCTGATCATCCAGACCCTGACCACCTCGGTGTACGCCATGAACATCGACCCGCAGACGGCCCTGCTGTTCAAGGCGGTCGTGGTGATCGCGGTCTGCCTCATCCAGGCGCCGGCGTTCCGCGCCCGGTTCCGGCGTCGGCACGCGCCGACGTCAGCCCCGGCGACGCCCGCCGAGAAGCAGAAGGAGCAGGTCCCGGCATGACCACGACCCCCCTGGCCGCGCGCGGCCCACGGGCCTGGTGGCGGGTGCCGCAGCGGCAGGTGCCGGTGCTGGCCACCCTGGCCCTGCTGCTGGTGATGTACGGCATCGGCGTCTCGCAGTACCGGGCCTTCTCCAACATCCAGGTCGTCTTCAACATCTTCATCGACAACGGCTTCCTGCTCGTCGTCGCGGTCGGCATGACCTTCGTCATCCTGACCGGCGGCATCGACCTGTCGGTCGGCTCCGTGGTGGCGATGACCGCGATGGTGTCGGCGTCGCTGCTCGGCGACGGCGTGCACCCCGCGGTGGTGCTGCTGATCGCGCTGCTCATCGGCCCCGCCCTCGGGTTCGCGATGGGCTGCGTCATCCACTTCTTCGACATCCAGCCGTTCATCGTCACCCTCGCCGGCATGTTCTTCGCCCGGGGCATGTGCACCTGGATCAGCTCGACGTCCATTCCGATCACCGACGGGTTCTGGACCTCGGCGGCGCAGGAGCGCATCCGCATCGGCGAGAACTTCGTGACCGTGAGCGTCCTGGTCGCCCTCGTCGTGGTGGCGGTCGCGGCGTACACGCTTGCCTACACCCGGCTGGGCCGCAACGTGTACGCCATCGGCGGCAACCAGCAGTCGGCGCTGCTCATGGGCCTGCCCGTGGGGCGTACGAAGATCGCCGTCTACACGATCAGCGGGCTCTGCTCGGCCATCGGCGGCATCCTGCTGTCGTTCTACACGCTGTCGGGCGCCCCGCTGATCGCGATCGGCATGGAGCTGGACACGATCGCCGCCGTCGTCATCGGCGGGACCCTGCTCACGGGTGGCTCCGGCTACGTGTTCGGCACGGTGCTGGGTGTCCTCGTGCTGGGGGTGATCCAGACGCTGATCACCTTCGACGGCAGCCTCAGCTCCTGGTGGACCAAGATCGTGATCGGTGGCCTGCTGTTCGCGTTCATCCTCCTCCAGCGCCTCGTCGGCATCCGCAAGAAGTGACCACCCCAGTACACCGGAAGGCAACCCCATGACCAACCCATCCCCGGCCGCCGAGGTCTGGTTCCTCACCGGCAGCCAGGGCCTGTACGGCCCGGAGACCCTGCGTCAGGTGGCCGACCAGTCCCGGCAGATCGCGGAGCAGCTCGACGCCGATCCGGCCATCCCCGCCCGGGTGGTCTGGAAGCCGGTGCTCACCTCCAGCGCCGACATCCTGGCCGTCTGCCGTGACGCCGCCGTCCAGGGCGCGGTCGGGGTGATCGCCTGGATGCACACCTTCTCTCCCGCGAAGATGTGGATCTCCGGCCTGGACGCCCTGCGCACCCCGCTGCTGCACCTGCACACGCAGGCCAACGTGGCGCTGCCCTGGTCCGAGATCGACATGGACTTCATGAACCTCAACCAGGCCGCCCACGGCGACCGGGAGTTCGGGTTCGTGCAGACCCGGCTGGGGGTGGCCCGGAAGACCGTCGCCGGGCACGTGAGCAACCCGAGCGTCACCGCCCGCATCGCGGCGTGGACCCGGGCGGCGATCGGGCACGCGGAGCTGCGGTCGCTGCGGCTGGCCCGCTTCGGCGACAACATGCGCAACGTGGCGGTGACCGAGGGCGACAAGGTCGAGGCGGAGCTGCGCTTCGGCGTCTCGGTCAACACCTACGGCGTGAACGACCTGGTGGCGGCCGTGGACGCGGTGGCGGACTCGCGCATCGACGAGCTGGTCAAGGAGTACGACGACAACTACCGGCTCGTCGCCGAGCTGCGGGCCGGCGGCGACCGGCACGACTCCCTGCGCTACGCCGCCCGGATCGAGGCGGGCCTGCGCGACTTCCTCGACGCGGGCGGATTCCGCGCGTTCACCACCAACTTCGAGGACCTCGGCGGGTTGCGGCAGCTGCCGGGGATCGCGGTGCAGCGGCTGATGGCCGACGGCTACGGCTTCGGCGGCGAGGGCGACTGGAAGACCTCGGTGCTGGTGCGCACGCTCAAGGCGATGTCGGTGGGCACCACCGGCGGCACCTCCTTCATGGAGGACTACACCTACGACCTCACGCCCGGGCAGGAGGTCGTCCTCGGCGCGCACATGCTGGAGGTCTGCCCGACCATCGCCGCCGACACGCCCGCCGTGGAGATCCACCCGCTGGGCATCGGCGGCCGCGAGGACCCGGTGCGCCTGGTGTTCGACGCCCAGGCAGGGCCCGCGGTGGTGCTGGGGCTGGCCGACATGGGGGAGCGGTTCCGGCTGGTCGCCAACGAGATCGACGTGATCGTCCCGCCGCAGCCGCTGCCGAAGCTGCCCGTGGCCCGCGCGGTGTGGCGGCCCCGGCCGGACCTGGCCGGCTCGGCGGAGGCGTGGCTCACGGCCGGCGCGCCGCACCACACGGTGCTGTCGCAGGCCGTCGGGGTCGAGGAACTGCACGACCTGGCCGAGATGGTCGCCACCGAGCTGGTCGTCATCGACGCGGAGACGACCACCCGCCGGCTGACGAACGAGTTGCGGTGGAACCAGGCCTACTACCGGTTGGCCAGGGGATTCTGAGGCTCGACCGGTCGACCGTACGACAGGGCCATCCGGCGTGCTCCCCGAGGTGGGGGCACGCCGGACACGCCCTCCGCGCAGCGAGCCTGACCGCCCGTCTTGTTGATCACGACGGGCTACGATGGCCACGAGGGGAGTTGCCATGGGTCAGCAGCCGGCCGCACGCGCGGCGGTGATGAACGACGTCGCCCGGCTCGCCGGTGTCTCGCACCAGACGGTGTCGCGGGTGCTCAACAACCACCCCAGCGTCCGGCAGGAGACCCGCGAGCGGGTGATGCGCGCGGTGCACCAGCTCAACTACCGGCCCAACGCCCTGGCCCGGGGCCTGGCCGGGCGGCGCTCCCGGGTCATCGGCGTGGTCAGCTTCGACACCATCCTCTACGGCCCGGCGGCGACCCTGCTCGGCATCGAACGCGCCGCCCGCGCCGCGGGGTACGGCATCAGCATCGTCACCCTGGAGCAGCTCGACCGGGCCGGGATGCGGTCGGCCATCGACGCCCTCACCGAGCAGTCGGTCGCGGGGGTCGTCGTCATCGCCCCGATGATGACGGCGGCGGTGGCCGTGCACGGCCTGCCCACCGGCGTGCCCGCCGTGGTGGTCGAGTCGAGCGGCGGCGCCCGGGAGCTGCCGAGCATCTCCGTCGACCAGGTCGCCGGGGCCCGGCTGGCCGTGGAGCACCTGCTCTCCCTCGGGCACGAGACGGTGTGGCACATCGCCGGCCCCCGGGACTGGCTGGAGGCCCGCGACCGCGTCGACGGGTGGCGGCTGGCGCTGGAGCAGGCCGGGCGGTCCGTCCCCCCGGTCCTCGTCGGCGACTGGAGCCCCCGCGCGGGCTACGAGATCGGGCAGACGCTTGTCGACCGCCCGGACGTGACGGCCGTGTTCTGCGCCAACGACCACCAGGCGCTCGGCCTGCTGCGGGCGCTGCACCAGCGCGGCGTGCGGGTTCCGGAGGACGTCAGCGTGGTCGGGTTCGACGACATCCCCGAGGCCGAATACCTCTCGCCGCCGCTGACCACCGTGCGGCAGGACTTCGACGAGGTCGGCCGCCGCTGCGTGGCGGCCCTGTTGGAGCTGTTCGACGCCGACGGCCCGGCGGGGCGCTTCCCGCACCCGCAGGTCGAGCCGCAGCTCGTCGTGCGCGCGAGCAGCGGCCGGAGGGGCTGACCGCACGCCGCACGCGGCGCGCCGCCAGGGCCGTGCCGGCCTCCGCCGTGCCGTCCGGCCGCCCGGGCCCGCCGGCGGTGGCCCGGCGGTCGAACCGTCCACCGAAGTGATCTCTGTTAGCGCGCACATACCCAGCGTCGTGCCTGGTGGGCCCCTTGACTGCGGGGTTTCGTAGCGCCGAGAATTCGGGCTTGTTAACGCTCACACCCCCGCCACCACGAGGGAACCCCATGCGCGAAGCAGCTCCCCCGGAAACGCCATCCTCCTTCCCGCCCCGCTCCCGACGCCGCGCCCGGCCACTCGTCGCCGGGATCCTCCTCGCCCTGGTCGCCGGGCTGCTGCCCGCCACCGCCGCGCCGGCCGCCGCGGCCGACGTGACCGACGGCCTGCTGGTGCGCTACGACCTGACCCAGACCACCGGCACCACCGTCACCGACAGCTCCGGCCGGGGCAACGACGGCACGCTCACCGGCGGCGGCACCTGGACCGGCCAGGGGGGCCTCGTCCTCGACGGGGTCGACGACCACGTCAGGCTGCCCGACAACATCATGGCCGGGCTGTCGTCGATCACCGTCGCCGTCGACGTGCTCGTCGACCCCGCGCAGCAGACGCCGTACTTCATCTGGGGCCTCGGCAACCCGGCGACGTCGAACTCCGGCACCGGCTACCTGTTCACCAGCGGCGACGCCTTCCGCACCGCCATCACCACCACCAACTGGTCCGGCGAGAAGGTGACCGGCAAGGGCGCGAACCTCGCCCGGGGCGTGTGGAAGTCCGTCACCTACACGCAGACCGGCACCACCGGCACCCTCTACGAGGACGGCGTGCAGGTCGCGCAGAACACCGGCGTCACCGTGCTGCCCGGCGCGGTCGGCAACGGCGTCACGACCAACAACAACCTCGGCCGGTCCAACTACGCCGCCGACCGGTTCCTCAAGGGCCGGGTGGCCAACTTCCGCATCTACGACCGGGCGCTGGCCGCCGGCGAGGTGGCCGCCATCGCCCTGCCCGACGCCACCCGCGTCGCCGCCGACACCGCCGCCCTCGACCTGGGCGACCTCTCGGCCGTGACCGGGAAGCTCACCCTGCCCACCACCGGCACGTACGGCTCGGCGATCGCCTGGTCCTCCAGCGCCCCCGGCACGATCAGCGCGACCGGCGAGGTGACCCGCCCCGCCCCCGCCGACGGGCCCGCCACGGTCACCCTCACCGCGACCGTCAGCCGGGGTGGCAGCAGCGACACCAAGGCGTTCACCGCCACCGTCCTGCCCAACGAGACCGACCAGACGCGGGCCGCCGCGGCCGCCGCCGCCCTCTCGCTCGTGAACGCCGGCGACGTGCGCGGCAACCTCACCATGCCGAGCACCGGGAGCAACGGCGCGACCGTCGCCTGGCGCTCCGCCAGCCCGGACGTCGTCAGCCCCGACGGCATCGTCAAGCGCCCCGCGCACGGGGTGGGCGACGTCAAGGTCACCGTGACCGCGACCGTCACCGTCGGCACGGCCACCGCCGAGCGGGCCATCGAGCTGACCGTCCGCGAGCTGCCCGAGGCCGCCCCGTACGCCGGCTACGCCTTCAGCTACTTCACCGGCAACTCCATCGCCGGGGAGAAGATCTACTTCGCGGCCAGCCAGGGCAACAACGCGCTGCGGTGGACCGAGCTCAACGGCGGCCGGCCGAAGCTGGAGTCGACGTTCGGCACCCTGGGCCTGCGGGACCCGTTCCTGATCCGCAGCCCGGAGGGGGACCGGTTCTTCCTCATCGCCACCGACCTGTCCATCGGCCGCAACGGCAACTGGGACGTCGCCCAGCGCCAGGGCAGCCGTTACCTGGAGGTCTGGGAGTCCACCGACCTGGTGAACTGGTCGGAGCAGCGGCACGTCCTGGTTTCGCCGCCCGCCGCCGGCAACACCTGGGCGCCCGAGGCGTACTGGGACGCCGCCCGGGGCGAGTACCTCGTCTTCTGGGCCTCGAAGCTCTACGCGGAGAACGACCCGAACCACACCGGCAACACGTACAACCGGATGCTCGCCGCGACGACCCGCGACTTCGTCACGTTCAGCCAGCCGACGATCTGGCAGGACCCGGGCGACTCGCGCATCGACTCCACCGTGATCCGGGAGGGCGACACCTACTACCGGTTCACCAAGGACGAGGGCGGCGGCGGCACCGGCTGCTCGGACATCATCCAGGAGAAGTCGTCCTCGCTGACCGCCGTCGACCTGCCCGGCAAGCCCTCCTGGGCGGTGCTCGACTCGTGCATCGGCCGCGACGCCGGCACCTCCGCCGTCGAGGGTCCCACGGTCTTCAAGGCCAACCCCGGCGACACCTCCGGCTCGAAGTACTACCTGTTCGTCGACGAGTACGGCGGCCGGGGCTACATCCCGCTGGGCACCGACGACCTGGAGCACCCGGACTGGAAGGTGCCGGCCTCCTACGACCTGCCCGCCAGCCCCCGGCACGGCACCGTCATCCCGGTCACGAAGAAGGAACTCGACGCCCTCAACGACGCGCCGCCGCCGGTGCGCGCCAACGCCGACGGCGTCGTCGCCCACTACGCGCTCGACCAGGCCGGCGGCACCACCGTCACCGACGACTCCGGCAACGGCTACGACGCGAAGCTGGCCGGCGACGCGAGCTGGCGGGACGGCAGCCTCGCCCTCGGCGGCACCAACGGCCACGTGGCCCTGCCCGACGACATCATGGCCGGCCTCGACGAGATCACCGTGTCGATGGACGTCAACATGGCCACCGACCAGGCGACGCCGTACTTCGTCTGGGGCCTGGGCAACACCGACTCCGCCGGCGTCGGCAACGGCTACCTGTTCACCACCGGCAACAACTACCGCACCTCGATCAGCCTCGGCAACTGGACCGGCGAGCAGACCGTCACCGGCGGCAGCGCCGTCCCCCGGGGCGTGTGGAAGACCCTCACGTACACCCTGAACTCGGCCGGCACCGCCCGGATCTACCTCGACGGGGTGCGGGTCGCCGAGAAGACCGGCCTGACCCACCGCCCCGGCGACATCGGCGGCGGCCGGACCACGGCCAACTACATCGGCCGCTCCCAGTACGCCTCGGACAGGTATCTCAAGGGCCGGGTGCGCGACTTCTCCCTCTACAACCGGGCGCTCACCGACGGCGAGGTCGCCGCGCTGGGCGCCAACGGCACCAGCGTCGTGTCGGTGCAGCTCGACAGCCTCAAGGTCCCCGCGATCGTCGACGCCGCCAGCAGCACCATCACGCTGCCGGTCAAGCCCGGCACCGACGTGACCGCCCTCGCCCCGACGTACGTGGTCGCGCCGACCTCGACCGTCACTCCCGGCGGCGCGCGGGACCACTCGCAGCCGGTGACGGTCACCGTGACCAGCGCGGCCGGGGCGACCCGCGAGTGGACCGTGCGCACGGTGCAGATGCGCTCGCCGGTGCTGCCCGGCTTCAACGCCGACCCGAACATCGTCCGGTTCGGCGACACCTACTACATCTACGCCACCACCGACGGCTTCCCCGGCTGGGGCAGCTCGACGTTCACCGTCTGGTCGAGCCGCAACCTGGTCGACTGGACCGCGCACGACACGATCCTCGACCTCGGGCCGGACATCACCTGGGCCGACAGCAACGCGTGGGCGCCCGCCGCGATCGAGAAGAACGGCAAGTACTACTTCTACTTCTCGGCGCAGCAGAACATCGGCGTCGCCGTCGCCGACTCGCCGCTCGGGCCGTTCGTCGACCCCATCGGCAAGCCGTTGGTGAGCAAGGCCGACTACGGCAACGCCCAGCAGATCGACCCGGCGGTCTTCACCGACGACGACGGGCAGAGCTACCTCTACTGGGGCAACGGCACCCCGTACGTGGTCCCGCTCAACGACGACATGGTCTCCTACGACGTCGCCAAGCGGGTGCGGCTGACCGGCCTCACGGACTTCCGCGAGGGCCTGTTCATGCACAAGCGCGCCGGGACCTACTACCTGTCCTGGTCGATCGACGACACGGGCAGCGAGAACTACCGCGTCGGCTACGGCACCGGCACCAGCCCGCTGGGGCCGTTCACCGCCAAGGGGGAGATCCTCACCAAGGATCCGAGCCAGGGCATCCTCGGCACCGGGCACCACTCGATCCTCCAGGTGCCGGGCACCGACGACTGGTACGTCGCGTACCACCGGTTCGGGATCCCGGGCGGCGACGGCACGCACCGGGAGACCACGATCGACCGGCTGTACTTCGATGCGGACGGCGCCATCAGGAAGGTCGTCCCGACGCTGGGCAGCGTCGACCCGCTGCGCTACGAGGGCGGGCAGCCGAAGGCGACGGTCTCCGCCGCGGGGGCCGACGGGTGGTATGGCGCGGACGCCGCCCTGACCATCACCGCCGGTGACCAGGTGAAGCTGGTCGAGTACCAGATCGACGGCGGCGGCTGGTTCCCGTACCGCGAGCCGGTGGACCTGCCGGCGGGCAACCACCGCGTCGACTACCGGGCCCAGGGCGTCAACCTCTTCTGGAGCGACGTGTGGTCGCTACAGGTCAAGGTGGACGAGACCGCGCCGACCGTGCAGGCGTACCTGGTGGAGCGCAAGTTCGTGGTCAACGCCAGCGACGTCGACTCCGGCGTCGCCCGCATCGAGTACCGGATCGACAAGGGCGCCTGGCAGCCGTACCTGGCCCCGGCCCGGATCGACAGCTGCGCCCACGTGATCCGCTACCGGGCGTACGACGTGGCCGGCAACGTCAGCCGCGAGCGGGCCCTCAACGTGCCGGCGCTGGGCGACCCCGCCAGGGCCACCACGCTCCCGTCGATCAGCGGGACGGCCAAGGTCGGCAAGACCCTCACCGCCGACCCGGGCAGGTGGGACGAGAAGAAGCTCACCTTCTCCTACCAGTGGCTGCGCGGCGGCAAGGTCATCGCCGGGGCCACCGGCAGGACGTACGTGCCGAAGGCCGCCGACGTCGGGTACCGGCTCTCCGTGCGGGTGACGGCCACCCGCTCGGACCTGCAACCCGGCACGGCCACGTCGAAGGAGACCGCGAAGGTCGTCAAGAAGTAGCGACCGGGGCCGACCGGCCACCGCCGAAGGCCACCTCCCCCGGGACGGGGAGGTGGCCTTCGGCGCGTGTGCCGCCGTCGCCGCCGCGCGGCGCGGCGTCAGCCGGCGTACGTCTCGAACTCGGCGACCCGCGGCGTGCCGGTCGCGCCGGTGATCTCCAGGTTGATCTTCTTCAGCGAGGTGGGGCTGAAGGACACGACGCCCACCCCGTTGCTGCCCGAGGCGAGGACCGCCCCGGTGTCGTTGTTGACCAGCCGCCAGGATCGGATGACGCCGGTCGCGCCGGAGGCCTCGCGGATGTTCACCGAGCCGACCCGGACGGCGGCGTCCCACTTGACCGAGATCCGGCCGGTGGAGCCGGACGGCGACCAGGAGGTGCCCAGGTTGCCGTCCAGCACGTTGCCGTAGCTGCTGCCGTCGGCCTTGCTGGAGCCGTCCGCGCCGGCCCCGAGGCTGAGGTTCGTCCCGCCCGGGTTGGTCGGCCCCGGCGTCGGGGTGGTCGGCCCGGGGGTCGGGGTGGTCGGTGCGGGCGTGGTCGGGGCCGGGGTCTGCGGCGTGCAGCTGCCGTCGGACACCTGGAGGCCCTTGTTGGCCCCGGCCGTCTGGCGCACCAGGTTGGGCACGCAGCTGGCCCCGTCGAGGCGGTAGGAGTAGGGGATGCTGACGGTGGTGGTGGAGGTCGGGTTCGGCCCGGCGGGGTAGTTCTCGTTGCCGGGGCTGGACCAGGTCACGTTGTCGAAGACGTTGCCGGCGACCTGCCAGGTGCCGCGCTCGTTGGTGTAGAAGGTGCCCAGGACGTCCTTGGAGTCCTTGAAGTAGTTGTTCTCCACCTTGGCCTTCGCGCCGGCCCGGGAGTTGATGCCGGACTCGCGCAGGTTGACGTACGAGTTGTTGTACATGTGGGCCGTGGCGCCGCGCAGCAGCGGCGCGCGTGAGTCGAGGTTCTCGTACAGGTTGTGGTGGAACGTGATGTAGTTGTTCCCCAGGTCGCTCTCGCTGGAGCCGACCAGGCCGCCCCGGCCGGAGTTGCGCAGGATGCTGTAGGACAGCGTCACGTACTGCACGTTGTCCTTCATGTCGAACAGGCCGTCGAAGCCCTCCGCCTCACCGCCGGAGGCCTCCAGGGTGACGTGGTCGACCCAGACGTTGCGGACGGTGCTCTCCATGCCGATGGCGTCGCCGCCGTTGGAGGTGGGCGAGCCCGACTTCTTGACGTTCCGGACGGTCACGTTCTGGATGATGATGTTGCTGGAGTCGCGGATGTGGATGCCGAGCTGGTCGAAGACGGCCCCGCTGCCGACGCCGACGATCGTGACGTTGCTGATCTGCTTGAGCTCGATCAGGCCGGCGTTGGTGTTGCAGCTGTTGCCGGACACCTTGGCGGTGTTGCCGTGGTTGATGGTCCCCTCGACCTGGATGATGATCGGGGTGCTGCTGCTGGCCCGGGTGCACAGCGCCGTGTGGATCGCGGTCCCGGTGGTGGCCCGCACCGTCTGCCCGCCCGCGCCGCCGGTGGTCCCGCCGTTCTGGGTCGCGTAGCCGGTCACGCCGCCGGTCGCCGCCGACGCCTGGGGCGTCGGCAGCGCCACGCAGATCGCGGCACCGATGACCGTCGCGGCCACGGCCGCGTGGAGTCGCAGTGGGACTGGTCGTCTCATCCTCGCCTCGCCTTCGATGTGGTGCTGGAGGTGGTACGCCCGGCGACTGCCGGAGGCGACGAGGAGGCCCCCACCCTGGGACGTGGTCTACGGGAGCCCATCGCCGCCGACATGTCGACGGGCGGCGTGCTGCGTCTTCGTCGTGGCATTGGGAAAGCGCTTTCCGACACGAGGATAGGGATCGGTGAATGGGTATGGCAAGGACGTGTCCGCTTTGCGCACTAAAGCTCCCGGTGCCCACCGCCGCCACGTCGCCGGTCGTCGAACGTGGACACTTCGTGTCACCGGCCGACCACGACCGTCCAAGATCGCGTCGGGGCCGGCCCGGTAGGGTGGGGGAATGCTCGATGCGCCTCCGCCGGTGGCCGGCGGGGGGCCGTCGTCCCGAGGGACGGACGCGTCCGGCGGGGGTGGCGCGTCCGGCGGGGGGTCGGCGCCGGGCCGGGGCGCGGCGGGGCTGGCCGGGCGGTGCGCGCGGGTCGCCCGGTCCCGGCCCTTCGAGATCGCCATCGTCGTGCTCATCCTGGCCAACGGGGCGGTGCTCGGCATCGAGACGTACCCGCACCTGGGGTCGGCGCGGCCGGTGCTGCGCGGGCTGGAGTGGGCCTTCCGGCTCGCCTTCGTCGCCGAGATCGGCGTGCGGGTGCTGGCCTACGGCCGTCGGCCGCAGGACTTCTTCCGCCACGGCTGGAACGTCTTCGACTTCCTGGTGACCGCCGCGATCTTCGTGCCCGGCCTGCACGGCGACTCCGCGCTGCTGCGCGTCGTCCGGGTCGCCCGGATGCTGCGGCTGGTGCGCTTCTCGCCCGGCCTGCGGACGATCGTGGCGGCGCTGTGGCGCAGCCTGCCGGGCGTCGCCGGCTTCCTCGCGCTCGCCGGCGTGACGCTCTACGTGTACGGCATGGCCGGCTGGCTGATCTTCGGCCGGTCCCAGCCGGAGGAGTACGGCGACATCGGGCGGTCGCTGCTGACCCTGTTCGTGCTGCTGTCGCTGGAGACCCTGCCCGACCTCGTGGCGCAGGGGATGGCCCTGTCGCCGTGGACGCTGGTCTACTACGTCAGCTTCGTGATCATCACCGTCAACCTGCTGCTCAACATCCTGATCGCGGTCATCGTCAACTCCATGGAGGAGGCCCGCCGGCTGGAGATGACCGAGCGGCTGGCCCCGGACTACGACGCCGACGGCGACGGCGTGCCCGACGAGGTGGACCGGATCGCGCTCACCCAGCGGCTCGACGACCTGCGGGCCGTCATCGCCGAGCTGGAGCGGGAGCTGCGCATCGACCGCGACGACAGGTCGTAGGCCCGCCGGGCCGGCAGGCGACGACGCGGCGGCACGCGCCGGCCGGTGGGTCGACGCGCGCCGCCGCCGGGAGCGTCACTGCTGGATCGGCTGCCCGTCGTTGCCGCAGATGTAGCCGTCGACGATGCAGGTCTTCACCCGCCGGGCGAGCTCCGCCTCGTCCCAGGCGTTGAAGAAGTCGCCGTGGAAGGTGTAGCCGGGGGCGGTGGTGACGTTGGCCCCGTCGCGGATGCCGGCCAGGCTGAGCCCGGTGCCGCGCACGTCGTACGTGATGAGGAACTCCAGCCGGGGCACGGGCACCGGGTGGCTGGCCGGGCAGGTGCCGCCCACGCCGCCCAGGCCGAACGCCATGTGGCTCTTGTGGTCGGGGCTGTCCAGGTTCTTCCCGTCCCAGCAGGTCGGGAAGTCCAGGTACGTCTCCAGCTTGGACCCGGCGGGGCAGACCGGGAAGTCGCCGCTGGCGGCCGGGATGCCGACGCAGTTCCACCGGGCGGCGGGGTTCTGGCCGGCGCTGGTGGCGAGCGGGTTGCCCACCACGATCCGCAGGCCCTGGGGGTGGGGCTTGACGTTCGCCCGGTCGGTGAGGCCCTGGTAGTAGATCCGCACGCTCTGCGGCTTCTGCGCCACCCCGTTCTGGTAGAGCGTCGGCACCCAGTACGCGGACTTGTCGGCCACCGGGTTGCAGGTCGTCCCGCCGGCCCGCAGCGAGGTCAGGTCGGTGTACGCGTTGGTCGTCGTGTTGCCGAAGAACTCGTGCGTGTGCGAGGCGCCCGGGCGGCCCCACATGACGATCGGGTCGTCGCCTGCCCGGCCCTTGCTCGGGCAGTCGGCCCGGAACTCGGAGCCGCGCACCGGAGCGAGCTGGAGCTCCAGCGCGGCGGCCTCCTGCTCGGGGCTCAGCGCGTACGCGTGGCCGGCGTGGCCGCCGACGGCGGCCGAACCGCCGCTCGCCGCCCGCGCGTCGACGGCGTCCCGGTCGGCCAGCACCCCGCCCGCGACCAGGGTCACCAGCGCCACGGCCAGCGCGCCCGCGCGGCGCAGGCGCGGCGGGCGGGGGACCGGGTCGGCGGCGCGGCGCTCTCGGATGAACCGCATGCTTCCTCCTCGCCCGGCGCACCGGGCACCGGCCCGGGATCGCCGGGCCGTAGACGGGATGGGTGGGAGAGCGCTCTCTGACTCATTGATAACCGAACGCAGTCATGCCTGTCAATGTAAGTGACGGCGGCCCCGGTCCACTCCGGACGGTCGGCCGCCGGGTGGGCCCGGCGGTCGGGCGGGCCGGGGCAGCCCGTAGCCGCGCAGGTCAGCGGGCATAGACCCCCGTGGGTTCACCGCGTCGAGATCGACTTGACACGCCAGCGACACGGCCCGGTCCGACAGTGGGCGCAATCATCTCCCACCCCAGGAGGAGCACCCCTTGGCGCCAACCCCACCGACCGACGCCGAACTGGACGTCCTCATCCGCGCCCGGCTCGCGTCCCTCGGCATCGACCTCGACCAGCTCCCGCCCGGCACCACCGCCGACCCGCAGACCGGTTCCCCCGGCCGCGACTCCGTGCTGGCGTCCCTGCGGTCCTTCGTCCGTGGCACCGTCGGCACGCTGGCCGCGTACCAGCTGCCCGCCCCGGCCGGCACCGACCCCACCGTCGCCATGGCGCTGTCCCAGCAGCCCGCGCCGATGCTCTACCCCTCGATCAGCACGGAATGGCGGAAGTGATGAGCACAGCCCCCGTCGACCGTGGCGTCGACCGTCGAGCCTTCCTCGCCCGCACCGCCGCCCTGGCCGCCGCGTCGGCGGTCGGCGGCGCCGTCGGGCTGCCCGCCGTGGCCTCGGCGGCCGGTCCCGCCCGAACACCCCTGCTCGCCGCCGCCAAGTGGAACCCGGCGCTGGACGTGCCCAACGCCTACGTCAAGCCCCGCCCGGAGGCCGTGGCCGACCCCACCGAGCTCACCGTCGCCGAGGCGGCCTGGCTGATCCGCGCCGGCAAGCTCACCCCCGCCAAGCTGGTCGAGGCGTACCTGGCCCGCATCTCCACGTACGACGGCACCTACCAGGCGTTCAACCTGGTGCTCGCCGAGGCGGCGGCCAAGGCGGCGGCAGCCCTGGCGAAGAAGCCCCGGCGCGGCGCGCTGCACGGCATCCCGCTGGCGATCAAGGACAACTACTACACCGCCGGGGTGCCCACCACCGCCAACTCCTACCTGTTCGCCGACTTCCGGCCGCCGTACGACGCCACGGCGGTGTCCCGGCTGCTCGCCGGCGGGGCCATCGTGCTCGGCAAGACCCAGATGGGGCCGCTGGCCACCACCCGGGCCACCACCCCCGCCGGCGTGGTCACCACCGTCAACGCGTGGACCCCGACCAACAGCAGCACCGACCCCGGCGGCTCGTCCACCGGCACCGCGACCGCCGTCGCCGGGCGGCTCGCCGCCTCCGGCACCGGCACCCAGACCGGCGGCTCGATCACCGCGCCGTCCAACGCGCAGAACCTCACCGGCCTCAAGCCGACGATGGGCCGCGTCTCGCTGCACGGCATCATCCCGCTCAGCTACACCCGCGACCACCCCGGCCCGCTGGCCCGCGACGCCAAGGACGCGGCCATCATGCTCACCGCGATGGCCGGCGAGGACCCCGCCGACCCGCGCACGCAGGGGCTGCCCGGGGTGCCGAAGCTGATCGACGCGGCCACCCCGGCGTACTCCGGCGGCAAGCTGAAGCTGCGCTGGAAGACCCGCATCGGCGTGCTGCCGGGCTTCACCGCCGGCACCACCGAGACGGCGGCGGCGCGGGCCGCGTACCTGGCGAAGCTCGCCGCGATCCCCGGCGCGACCGTGGTGGACGTGCCGCTGCCCGACGAGTGGGACCTGCTCACCGGCAGCGCGTTCAACAACGTGCGGCTGCCCGAGCGCAGCGAGCCGTTCATGCCGTACCTGCGCACCGACCTGCGCGGCTTCGGCGTGTCCGTGACGGGCTGGCTGCAGGGCGCGCTGCTGGGCGCCGGCGAGTTCATCACCGGCCAGCGGGCCAAGCTGCTGCTCATGGAGCGGGTGCTCGACCAGCTCTTCGCCTCCTGCGACGTGGTGGTGCAGACCAGCCCGGTGCCGTTCGACATCCTCGGCCTGCCGGAGATCGCCTTCCCGATCGGGTTCACCGCCGCGGGCGTGCCGATCGGCACCATCCTCGGCGGCCTGCCCTACGGCGAGGACCGGCTGTTGTCGGTGGCGGCGGCGTACCAGGCGGTCACCGACTGGCACCGGCGGCGGCCCGCCGACCCGCCGGCGGCCCCGGCCGCCGCGGCGCGCGGCCTGGCGGCCCCCGCCGCCCTGCGGCTGACCGCCGAGGAGGTCGCCGAGCTGGCCCAGTGAACCCGTCGTCGCCGGCCCGCCCGCTCCGCCCGCTCGGGGCGGGCCGGCGACGACGCCCGCGAGCGGCCCCGCCCGCGCCCCGATTGACCTCAACCCTGGTTGAAGTCGTACGGTCGGCGGGTGGCCGTCGAGGGACGGCCCGTTGTCCCCTGTGGAGGATGCGTTGTCCGAGTCCCCGTACCAGTTGGCCGTCATCGTCGGGAGCGTCCGCGACGGCCGCTTCGGACCCGTCGTGGCGAACTGGTTCTGCCGGCAGGCGAGGCAGCGCGCCGACCTCGTCGTCGACCTGATCGACCTCGCGCACGTCCCGGCGGCGCTCGGCGGCGCGCCCGGGGCCGTGGCCCCGGACGAGGCGTCCTTCGCGGAGCGGATCGCCGCGGCCGACGCCGTCGTGGTGGTGACGCCGGAGTACAACCACAGCTACCCCGGGCCGCTGAAGGCCGCGATCGACTCGGTGGGCGCCCCGTGGCACGCCAAGCCCGTCGGCTTCGTCTCGTACGGGGGGATCTCCGGCGGCCTGCGGGCGGTGGAGCCGCTGCGGGTGGTCTTCGCCGAGCTGCACGCCGTCACCATCCGCGAGACGGTCAGCTTCGCCGGGGCCCACGCCTGCTTCGACGCGGCCGGCGAGCCGGTCGACGCCGGCCAGGTCGACCGCGCCGCCAGCGCCATGCTCGACCAGTTGGGCTGGTGGGCCGAGGCGCTGCGCACGGCGCGGGCGGCCCGACCGTACGGGTCCTGACCCCGGTCGGTGGCGCGCCCCGTCCGGCGCGCCACCGACCGGCTGCCATGGGTCCCCCGGCCGTGAGAAGGGAACCTTTCTCGACCGTATGCGTTAAGAGGGGGCCCTTCCTTGGCCGCTCAGCGGTCGGGGGCGTCGGCGGGGGCCATCACCCGTAGCGCGTTGGCGGCCAGCCCGATCCGGATCGGGGTCTGGCCGCACAGCTCGCCGTCCACCTCGACCCGCGCCGGCCGGTCGGTCTCCAGCCACAGCTCGCCGACGGCGAGGAACGGCGTCTCGGCGAGGGTGCGCCGGGCCCCCGTGGCGGCGTTGCGGGCGGTGTCCCGCAGCAGGCCGCGCCGGGTCGGGCCGCCGACCGGGTACGCCACCAGCAGCCGGTCGTCGGCGTCGGTGTCGACCGTGATCGGCCGGCCGGCGTGGAAGCCGCCGTTGGCCACGTAGAGCTGGTGGGTGTGGAACTCGTGCGTCGCGTCCCCGGCCCGCACCGTCGCCCGCAGCGCCCGGTGCCGGGCCAGCAGCGCCAGTGCGGTCGCCGGGTACGCGAGCCGGCCGGTGACCCGCTTGAGCGCGGGCGGCGTCCGCAGCATGATGTCGGCCGACATGCCCACCCCGACGTGGTTGGCGAACGGCACGTCGCCGGCCAGCCCCAGGTCGACGTCGATCACCTTGCCGTCGGCGAGGACCGCCACCGCGGCGGCCAGGTCCAGCGGGAGGCCGAGGGTGCGGGCGAAGTTGTTGGTGGTGCCCAGCGGCAGCAGGCCCAGCGCCACGTCGCGGTGCGCGAGCAGTCGGGCGGCGGCGCTCTGCGTGCCGTCGCCACCGCCCGCGACGAGCAGGTCGGGCCCGAGCGCCAGGGCGTCGGCGAGGCTGCGCTCCAGCTCGCCGGGGCGGTCGGCCGGATACTCCCCGAGCAGCTCGAAGCCCGCGCCGGTCAGCAGCGCCCGGGCGTGCTCGTAGAGGCGGCGACCCCGGCGGGAGCGGGCGTTGACCACCAGCGCCGCCCGCCGGTCGCGCCGGATGGCCGCGCCCAACTCCTGCTTCGTCCGCATGGCTGCCGACCCTATCTCCGCCGGCCGGAGATCGCGGTGGCCAGGCCGCCGCGTGGCGTGGGAACGGCCGACAGCCGGTGAAGGATCGGCGAACAGTGCCGAGCGGGGCAGCGGGCGGGACGGTGAAGACGGTAGATACGTGAGGCATGACGAACACCATCGACCGTCGTACCCTCCTGCGGCTGGCCGGCGCATCCGCCGGGACGGCCGTGCTCGCCGGCGCCACCCTGGCCGGCGCGGCCCCCGCCGGCGCGGCCGGCGGCGCGTTCCGGCACGGGGTGGCCTCCGGCGACCCGCTGCCCGACGGGGTCCTGCTCTGGACCCGGCTCACCCCCACCGACGAGGCGCAGCCGGGCTCCGGCGTCGGCCCGGAGGCGGAGGTGACCTGGCAGGTCGCCGCCGACCCCGACTTCGTGACCGTGACGGCCCAGGGCGCCCTGACCACCGGCCCGGCCCGCGACCACACCGTCAAGGTGGCGGTCACCGGCCTCGCCCCGGCGACGACCTGGTGGTACAGGTTCGGGTACGCGGGGGCGTGGTCGGCGACCGGGCGCACCATGACCGCGCCGCCCGCCGACGCCGACATCGACCGGCTCCGCCTCGGCGTGGTCTCCTGCGCCAACTGGGAGGCGGGCTACTTCTCGGCGTACCGGAACCTGGCCGACCGGGGCGACCTCAACCTCGTCGTGCACCTCGGCGACTACCTCTACGAGTACGGCACGGGCGAGTTCGACGCCGGCGGGTCCGTGGTGCGGCCGGTGCTCCCGGCGCACGAGGTGCTGACGCTGGCCGACTACCGGATCCGGCACGCGCTCTACAAGACGGACCCGGACCTGCAGGCGCTGCACGCCTCGGTGCCCTGGGTGATCACCTGGGACGATCACGAGGTGGCCAACGACCAGTGGTCCGGCGGCGCGGAGAACCACACCCCGGCCACCGAGGGCGCCTTCGCCGACCGGGTGGCCGCCGCCCGGCAGGCGTACGCCGAGTGGATGCCGGTGCGCACCGGCGCGGACGGGGCGATCTACCGCCGGCTGCGGTTCGGGCGGCTCGCCGAGCTGTCCATGCTGGACCTGCGCAGCTACCGGTCGCAGCAGGCGTCGGGCTCGGCCGTCGACGACCCGGCCCGGACGATCACCGGCGACGCGCAGATGTCCTGGCTCAAGAGCGGCCTGGCCGCCTCCACCGCCCGGTGGAAGCTCGTCGGCAACCCCGTGATGATCGCCCGGGTCGACCTCGCCACGCTGCCCGCCTGGCTGCTCGGCCCGATCGGCCGGCTGCTGGGCGTCCCCGAGAACGGCGTGGTGCTCAACCCCGACCAGTGGGACGGCTACAACGCCGACCGCAACGAACTGGTCGACCACCTGCGCGCCACGGGCACCCGCGACGTCGTCTTCCTGACCGGCGACATCCACACGTCGTGGGCCAACGAGGTGACCACCCGGGCCACGGGCACGTCCGACCCGGCCGCCGCGGAGTTCGTGGTCCCCTCGGTGACCAGCGACAACGTCAACGACTTCCTCGGCCTGCGGGAGGGCAACGCGCTCAGCGTCCTCGGCGCGGACCTGCTCCGGGCGACCAACACGCACGTGCGCTGGACGGAGCTGGACGGCCACGGCTACGGCGTGCTGGAGGTGACCCGGCAGCGGTGCCGGATGGACTGGTACCACCTGGCGGACCGGACCCGGCCGGGCAGCGCCAGCCGGTGGGTGGCCGGCTGGTCGGTGGCGGCCGGGTCGTCGGCGCTGCGCCGGGAGACCGCGCCGCAGGCGTGACCCGTCCCGGGGCGGGCGGGCGGCGGTCCGCCCGTCCCGCCCCGGCGCCGGCCACCGGGGCGGTCCGCCGGCCCCGGCGTCAGCGCCCGCGCAGGGCGCGGCGGAGGTTGCCGCCGAACACGTCGGCAGCCTCGGCGGCGGAGAGCCCGTCGAGCCCGACCGGCCGCAGGGCCTGGGCGAACGACACGTGGTCCAGGCTGGGGGAGAAGTCCGAGCCCCAGTAGAGCCGGCGCGCGCCGAAGCGGTCCAGCAGCAGGTCGACGAAGGGCCGGGCGGCGTCGTGCGGGTACGCCTCGGCCGGGTCGCTCACGGCGTACAGTCCGGAGACCTTGACCCCGACGTGCGGCAGGCGGGCCAGGTCGGTCAGCGGGGCGAGCCGGTCGGCGGCGGCCCGGGGAGCCGGCGCGGCGGGCTGCCGGCCGGGCAGGCCGAGGTGGCTGAACAGCACCGTGCACCCGTCGAGCGCGGCCAGCGCCGGCCCGAGCCGGCCGGTCGCCTCGGGGGTGGCGTTGAGGCTGACCACCGCGCCCGCGTCGTTGAGCGGCCCGGCGGCGCTGTGGGCCCAGCCGGCGAACGCGTCGGCCGCGTCCGCGTCCGGCAGGTACGCGGCGACGCCCGCGAACCCGGCCGTGCGCAGGCGGTCCAGCCCGGCCCGGTCGGTGCCGGTGACCGGAACGTAGGCCAGCGGCGCGATCCAGTCGTGGGCTGCCGCGAGCGCGGCGAGGTGCCGGTTGTTGCCGGCGAACTCCGGCGCGCCCTCGTAGCCGACCACGAGCGCCCGGCCGATGCCGTGTTCGTGGCGCAAAGTCCGGTAGACGGCCAGTTCGTCGCCCCCGGCGGGGGACCGTCCGTAGCGGCCCGGATACCCGTCGGCGAAGAGGTGCAGGTGTGCGTCGGCGCGTTCCATGGCCGGACCCTAACCGATTCCGAGCTGCCCATTGACGTGGGAGGACCCCTCGCTTAGGTTCTTGTCTCAATTAGGTCCGGATTATCGGACGCAGGCGAGGGGTGGTCCGCGTGGTGCAGGCGTACGAGGGTGTTGATGATCTGGTGCGGCTGCGACGGCAGCTACACCAGCACCCTGAGCTGCGGTTCACCGAACAGCAGACGGCGGCCGTCCTTGCCGGCCGGCTCGCCCCGATCGCCCGGGTTCGCTCCGGCGTCGCCGGCACCGGTCTCGTCGCCGAGATCGAAGGGCGTGCCCCAGGGCCGTCGGTCTTGCTTCGGGCCGATATGGACGCCTATCCGGTCCAGGACGCCAAGGAGGTGCCCTGGGCGTCGGGCAACCCGGGCGTCTGCCACGCCTGCGGGCACGACGTGCACATGACCGTGGTCGCCGGCGTCGCGGCCCGGCTCGCGGCCGACCCGCCCGAGCGGGGCACGGTGACCGTGCTGTTCCAGCCGGCCGAGGAGATCCCCTTCGGCGAGGACTCCGGCGCCGCCGCCGTGCTCGCCGACGACGCCCTGCGCGGCCGGCGTTTCGACGCCGTCCTCGGCCTGCACTGCTGGCCCGACCTGCCGGTCGGCGCGGTCGGCGTCGACCGGGAGACCGCGATGGCGGCCAAGGACGCCTTCCGGGTCGAGGTGCTCGGCCGCGCCGCGCACGCCGCCACCCCCGCCCTGGGCCGCGACGCCATCCTCGGCCTCGCCGGCATCGTCAACCTCCTGCACGCCGGGGTCGCCCGCTCCCGTAACCCGCACGAGCTGGTCGCCTTCAACATCGGCACGATCGCGGGCGGGGCCAGCCAGAGCCAGGTCGCCGAGCGGGCGGAGGCGACCGGCACCCTGCGCACCCACGACGAGGGCACCCGCGCGCGGCTCAAGGAGGTCGTCGAGCGCATCGCCCGGCAGCAGGCCGCCGCGCTCGACCTGGGCCTGCGGTTCACCTGGGCCAACGAGATGCCCCCGGTGCGCAACGCCGCGCCGCTGGTGGCCCTCGCGCACGCCGAGCTGCCCGCCGTGGTCGACGTCGTCGACCTGACCGAGCCGCCGCTGACCACCGACGACTTCGCCCTGCTGGGCGCGCTCGGCCCCAGCCTGTACGTCAAGCTCGGGGTGACCGGCGACCGCGGCGGCGCGCCGCTGCACTCCGGCGCCTTCGACGTCGACGAGCGGTGCATCGGGGCGGGCGTGGCCGCCCTGGACCGCCTCACCCGGGCCGTCCTCGCCGGCCGGCTCGCCGGGCCGGAGGCGGCCGACGCCCCCGCCCGACCGGAGGCCGCCGACGCCCCCGGCGCGCGGGAGCTCCCCGGCGCGCGGCGCGCCACCGACGCCGACCCCGGCGGCCCGACCGTCGCCGCAGGCCCGGCCGCCGCCTCCGCCGGGGCGGTCGGGGCATGAGCCGCCCGTCCGTGGCCGTGGTCGGCGCGGGGGCCTTCGGCGTGCGGCACCTGGCCGCGTACCGGTCGCTCGGGGTGGCCGTGTCCGCCCTGGTCGAGCCGGACGCCGCGACCCGGGCGCGGGTGGCCGCGGAGCACGACGTGCCGCGGACGTACGCCTCCGTGGCCGAGCTGCTGGCCGCCGCCGGGCCGGACGCCGCGTCGGTGTGCGTCCCCGGCCCGGCGCACCGCGCGGTCGCCGTGGACCTGCTCGCCGCCGGGGTGCCCGTGCTGGTGGAGAAGCCGCTCGCCGCCACCGCCGCCGACGCCGCCGCCATCGTGGCCGCCGCCGAACGCGCCGGCGTGCTCTGCCAGCCGGGGCACATCCTGCGGCACAGCGCCCCGCACCGGGCCCTGCACGACGCGGTCCGCGCCGGCCGGATCGGCGACGTGCTCGCCGTGTCGTCGCGCCGGGACCGGCCCCGCACCCTCAGCCGGATCTTCCCGCGCGAGCACCCCGCGCTGCTCACCGCCGTGCACGACATCGACCTCGCCCTCTGGTACGCCGGAGCGCCCGTGGTCGAGGTGCGCGCGGCGGCCCGGACCCGACCCGGATCGGCCACCCCGGTCCTGGTGTGGGCGGAGCTGCGGCACGCCAACGACGTCGTGTCGTCGATCCGCAACAGCTACCTGCTGCCCGAACACACCCCGAACCACACCTCGGACCTGGTCGAGGTGTACGGCACCGACGGGGTCGCGCACGTCGACCTCGGCCACCCCACGCTGCTCGTCCAGGGCGAGCCGACCGAGGCGCCGGACTGGCTCCTCTCCCCGGTCGACGGCGGCGGCGCGCTCGCCGCCGAGCTGCGGCACTTCCTCGGCCGGATCGACGGCACCGAGCCGACGGCGGTCGTCCCGCTCGCCGACGGCCTGCACGTCGTCCGGGTCGCCGAGGCCGTGGTCGACAGCGCCTCCGCCGGCGGGTCGGCCCGCCGCGTCCCTCAGAGCCCCCACTTGTGACAGGAGCTACCCGATGTTTCGACGGAGTTTGGCCGGCGCCCTCGCCGCCGGCATGGCGGCCGCCGCGCTGCTGACCGGATGCGGCGGTGGCGGTGACGACGCCACCGACGGCCCGGTCACCCTGAAGGTGCTGACCTGGGAGCCCGGTGGCACCGAGTACTGGAAGCAGGTCAAGACCAGCTTCGAGGCCGGCCACCCGAACATCAAGCTGGAGATGCAGTCCGTCCCCTTCGACAAGTACCCCGAGGTGCAGGGCCCGTACATCACCTCGCAGTCCGGGCCGGACGTGATGGCCAACAACGCCGGCCTGGAGCTGTTCGACCGGCGCGGCGCGTACGTGCCGCTGGGCGACAAGGCCGCCGAGATCACCAAGGACCTGGTCACCTACAGCGGCGCCTGCGAGGGCTTCGACACCAGCAAGACCTGCTACGGCGTCCCGTTCTCCTACCAGGGCAACGTCCTCTACTACAACAAGGCCGTCCTGACCGCCGCCGGCCTGGACCCGGAGAAACCCCCGGCGACCTGGGACGAGTTCGGCGCGGCCTGCGACGCGGTGAAGAAGGCCGGCAAGACCTGCCTCGCGCTCGGGCTCTCCGGCACCTTCCCGGCGTACTGGGACTTCCCGGAGATCGCCCGCAACTATCTCACCGAGGACGACATCCGGGCCCTGCTCGCCGGCAAGCTGTCCTGGAAGGACCCGAAGCTCGTCGCGGTGCTGGAGAAGCTCGCCGAGATCACCACCAAGGGCTGGGCGAACAAGAACGCCCCGTCGATCACCATGCTCCCCGACGGCGCGGACATCTTCCAGCGCGGCGACGCCGCGTTCGCCGGCACCATCATCTCCGACGCGGTGAACTGGGAGGCGTTCGGCAAGGCCCTCGGCGACGACAAGCTCGGCGTCACCCGGTGGCCGGCGATCGACCCGGCGGCCCCGCTGGCCCAGAGGTTCTCCGGCATCGAGGGGGCCGTCTACGGCGTCACCCAGTGGAGCCAGAAGAAGCAGGCCGGCCTGGAGTTCATCACCTGGCTCGCCGGCAAGGAGAACGGCGAGCTGTGGGTCAAGTACGGCAAGGGCCAGCCGCTGAACAAGAACGTCGACAAGGCCCTGCTGCCCTCCTCGCCGGCCTTCCTGAAGATTCAGGAGCTGGTGGCCCAGCCGACCCTGCACGCCGGCGTGATGCTCTCCGGCCCCGAGGCAGACGCCCTGGCCCGCGGCTGGCAGCAGGTCACCCTCGGCCAGCTCACCGTCGACAAGTGGGCCGAGCAGATGCAGCAGGCGCTGGAGCGCAGCCCCACGAAGAAGCAGACCAAGTAGCCACCCCGGGCGGGGCGAGCCTCGTCGCCCCGCCCGGCCAGCCCCGGGGGAGGAACCCTGATGACGATCTCCACCGCGCCGGAGCCGGTGGCCGCCGACGCTCCGCCCGCGCCGCGCCGCCGCCGGGCCCACCGGCCGGGCCAGGCCCGGGAATGGTGGCTCGGCGCGGCGCTGGTGCTGCCCGCGCTCGTGCTGGTCGTGCTGTTCAAGCTGGTGCCCCTCGTGCGGGGCGTGCTCACCAGCTTCGAGGCGTCCAGCGGGTTCGGCGGCAGCGAGTTCGCCGGGGCCGACAACTACACCCGGATGTTCGACGACCCGATGGTGCGCACCAGCTTCCGCAACGCCCTGCTGGTGGTGGCCACCCTGCCGGTGTGGATCGTGATCCCGCTGGTGCTGGCGCTGCTCATCCACCAGCGCTCGCCGGGCTGGAAGTTCTTCCGCGCCGTCTACTTCGTGCCGTACACCATCGCGCCCATCGTCGTCGGCATCATGTTCCGGCAGATCCTCGCCCCCGACGGGCCGCTCAACGCCCTGCTGCGCGGCGTCGGCCTCCAGCCGCTGGCGATCGAGTGGCTCAACGGCCGGTACAGCGCGCTGTTCTCGCTGGTCGCGGTCGCCCTGTGGAGCTTCTTCGGCCTCGGCGTGATGACCTACCTCGCCGGCCTGGCCACCATCCCCGAGGAGACGCTGGAGGCGGCGTACCTCGACGGGGCGGGCTTCTGGCGGCGGCTGTTCTCGGTGGTCGTGCCGATGCTGCGGCCGACCGTGGCGTACTGGAGCGTGCTCTGCGCCTCCGGCGTGCTGATCTGGCTGTTCCCGCTGATCTACGCGCTGACCCAGGGCGGGCCGGGCGACGCCACCATGCTTCCCGAGTACCTGGTCTTCCTGACCACCTTCCAGTTCCTCGACCGCGGCTACGGCTCGGCCATCGGCATCGCCCTGTTCGTCTTCGTCGCCGTGCTGTCGATCTTCAGCGTGCGGCACATGTTCACAGAGGGGACCCGCAAGCCGCGATGAACGCGCGCCACTCCGCCCGCATCGGGCGCTACCTGCTGACGTTCGCGTTGGTCGTCGTCGCCGTCGCGGCGATCTACCCGCTGCTGTTCACCGTGGTCAGCTCGGTGAAGACGCAGGCCGGCTTCGCCGACGACCCGCTGGGCCTGCCCGCGGGGATCACCCTGGACAACTACCTCGAGGCGTTCCGCCGGATGAACATGCCCCGGCTGCTGCTCAACTCGCTGATCACCACCGTCGGCGGGCTGGTGCTGTCGGTGCTCGCCGCGCTGCTGGTCGCGTACGCGGTGACGAAGCTGCGCTTCCGCGGCGGCAAGATCGTCTTCCTGCTGATCATCGTGTCCCTGACCATCCCCAGCCAGGCGATCATCTATCCGCTCTACCAGACCGTGCTCGACCTGGGCATGTCCGGCGAATACCAGGGCCTGATCCTGGCGTACGCGGCGTTCGGGCTGCCCCTGGGCACGTACCAGCTCGCCGGCTACTTCCAGCAGGTGCCCGACGAGCTGATCGAGGCGGCCCGGGTCGACGGCGCGGGGCACCTGACCATCCTCTTCCGGCTGCTCGCCCCCATCGCCACCCCGGCCCTGGCGGCGCTGGCCATCTTCAACTTCGTCTGGATGTGGAACGACCTGCTGCTGCCCCTGGTCATCATGGGCGGCTCGGACAGCAAGACGCTGATGGTCGGCGTCTCCCTGCTCAGCGGCCAGTACGACGTGTCGGTGCCGCTGGTCAGCGCCGGCCTGATCGTCGCGCTGCTGCCGGTGCTGATCATCTACCTGGTCTTCCAGCGGCAGCTCGTCTCCGGCGCGCTGGCCGGCTCCGGCAAGTGACCGCCCCGGCGGGCGCCGGCCCCGACCGTCCGCCGGCCGGGGACACGGGCCCGGCCCGGCGCGCGACGGGAGACGCCGGCCCGGCCCGGCGCGCGACGGGCGCGACGGCCGGTCCGGGGGAGCAGGTGTGCCACCTGTACCGGCTGCGCCCCGGCGCCGAGGCCGAGTACGAGCGCCGGCACGCCGAGGTGTGGCCGGAGCTGTCCGCGCTGCTCGACGAGGCGGGGATCTACGAGTACGCCATCTACCGGCGCGACCTGCTGCTGATCTGCGTGCTGCGCACCCGCGCGGGCTTTGCCCACGCCGGCGCGGTCACCGCCGCCTCGCCGGTGCAGGCCCGGTGGACGGCTTCGCTGGCCCACCTCTTCGCCGAGATCGCCGACGCCGACGGCGAGCCGCTGTGGGCGCACCGGGTGTTCCACCACCCCGGCCACCCACCGCCCGCCTAGCGGAGGCGCACGCCGCCCCCACCGCACCCCGCGCCGCCCCCACCGCACCCCGCGCCGCCCCCACCTGCGCCTGCGGTGAGAAGGGAACCCTTCTCTACCGCAGGCGTTAACAGGGGGCCCTTCCTTACACCGCGTACGCGACGGAGCCGTCGGCGCGCAGCGGGATGCGGGTCAGCGGCCGGCCGGTGAGGTCCAGCGGCGTCGGGTCGGACAGGTCCAGGGTGACGCCCAGCCCGGGGTCCTGCGGCACCGGCAGGAAGCCGCCCTCGCGGCGCACGCAGGCCCGGGCGGGGCCGTCGGCGAGCGCGTCGTCCAGCGGCGAGTACTCCTGGGTGACGAAGTTCGGGATGACCGTGTCCAGGTGCACGGAGGCCATGGTGAGCAGCGGGCCGAGGCAGTTGTGGGTGACCACGGCCGCGTGGTGCGCCTCGGCCAGCGCGGCGATCTTGCGGGCGTGGCTGAGGCCGCCGGCGAGCCCGACGTCGGGCCGGACGTACTGCGCGCCGCCCTGGGCGAGTAGCTCCTTGAACTCCCAGATGGTGTGCAGCCGCTCCCCGTTGGCCATCGGCACGCCCGGGGCCCGCCGGAGCACCCCGGCCTGGCTGCTCACGCTGTCGATCTGGATCGCGTCCTCCACCATCAGCGGGTGGTGCCGGGCCAGCGCCGGCACGACCGCCTCGGCCTGCAACGGGGTGAGCTTGCGGTGCAGCTCGATCAGCAGGTCGACGTCCGCGCCGACGGTGTCGCGCACCGCCGCCGTGGTGGCCTCGGTCTCGGCCACCAGGCGGGCCTGGGACAGGTCGCCGTAGTTCGCCGGCAGCGGGTCGAACTTCACGGCGGTGAAGCCGTCGGCGACGGCGGCGGCGGCCTCCGCGGCGAGGGCCGGTGCGCCGGTGCCGCCCAGCAGCAGGTGCAGCCGGATCCTCTCGCGCACCCGCCCGCCGAGCAGCTGCCACACCGGCACGCCGAGCCGCTTGCCGAGCAGGTCCCACAGGGCCAGGTCGACGGCGGAGACGGCGGCGGTGAGCACCGAGCCGCGGAACGGGCCCATCCGGTACAGGTGGTGCCAGTGGTGCTCGATCCGGCCGGCGTCCGCCCCGATCAGGTAGGGCCGGAACGCCTCCACCACGGCGTGCACCGCCGTCGGGTAGCCCCAGCAGGCGGACTGGCCGACCCCGGTCAGCCCGTCCGCCGTGTGCACCTGGACGAAGTGCGCGTCGCCGCGCACCGCCGACTCGACCTCGACGATCTCCATGCCCGCTCCCAAATTAGAGACCAATAACGGCCACAAACTTGCTTCAGCACTCTTCCATAGCCCTGGACTGCTGGTCTAGGCTCCTCAACCAACGAGTCGGAATAAGGCTCAATTATCTCTGGGGGATGTGATGGGGCTGCCGGACGACTATCGGCTCATGGCCCGGATCCGCCGGTTCGAGGAGCGGCTGACCGCCCTCAAGGACGCCGGCGAGATCCCGGGATCGATCCACCTGTGCAACGGCCAGGAGGCCGTCCCGGTCGGCGCCTGCCGGGCGCTGCGCGACGGCGACCACGTCACCGCGACCTACCGGGGGCACGGCTGGGCGATCGCCCGGGGCGTCGACCTCACCGGCCTGTTCGCCGAGATGATGGGCCGCGACTCGGCGCTGTGCGGCGGGCGCGCTGCCTCGCCGTACCTGTCGGACCCGGGGCGCTGGTTCGTCGGCGAGAACTCCATCGTGGGCGCCGGGGTGCCGATCGCGACGGGCGCGGCGCTCACCGCCCAGCGCACCGCCAGCGGCGCGGTGTCGGTGGTCAGCATCGGCGACGGCGCGATGAACCAGGGCAACGTGCACGAGGCGCTCAACCTCGCCGCCGTGCTCGACCTGCCCCTGGTGCTGGTGGTGGAGAACAACGTCTACTCCGAGATGTCGCGCATCTCCGACATGGTGCGGGTGAAGCAGCTCGCCGAGCGGGCCGCCGGCTACGGCCTGCCCGGCAGGGTGGTCGACGGCAACGACCCCGACGCCGTGTACGACGCGGTCGCCGAGGCCGTGGACCGGGCCCGCGAGGGCTCCGGCCCGTCCATCGTGGAGGCCATGACCGAGCGCCTGGTCGGCCACTACAGCGGCGACGCGCAGCACTACCGCCCGGCCGGCGAGATCGCCGCCGCCCGGCAACGGGAACCGCTGGCCCGCATCCGCGCCGCCGCCGACGCGGACCTCACCGCCCGGCTCGACGCGATCGACGCCGAGGTCGACGCCGAGATCGAGGCCGCCGTCACCGCCGCCCGCGCCGTGCCCCATCCGGACCCGGCGACCGCGAGGGAGCACGTCTATGTCTGAGTCGCTGCGCTACATCCAGGCCGTCAACGCGGCCCTCACCTGGGCCCTGGACAGCCGGACCGACACCGTCTACTTCGGCGAGGACGTGGCCCTGCCCGGCGGGCCGTTCGGCGCGACGAAGGGGCTGCACAAGAGGTTCGGCTCCGACCGGATCTTCGACACCCCGATCTCCGAGACCGGCTTCCTCGGCATGGCCCTCGGCGCGGCCATGACCGGGCTGCGGCCGATCGCCGAGATCATGTACGCCGACTTCTCGTTCGTGGCGATGGACCAGATCGTCAACCAGATCGCCACCATCCGCTACTCCAGCGCCGGGCGGTGGCGGGCCCCGCTGGTGATCCGGATGCAGCAGGGCTACTCGCCCGGGGCCTGCGCCCAGCACTCGCACTCCCCGGAGGCGTACTTCGCGCACACCCCCGGCCTGCGGGTGGCGCTGCCGGCCACCCCCGACGACGCGTACCAGATGCTGCGCACCGCCGTCGTCAGCGACGACCCGGTGGTCGTCGCCGAGGCCCGGATGCTCTACCCGACCCGGGGCCCGGTGCGCACCGACGCCCCGGTGGAGCCGGTCGGTGGGGCCCGGGTCGTCCGGTCCGGCGCCGACGTCACCGTCGTCGCCTGGTCCCGCATGGTGTCGGCGGCCCTCGACGCCGCCACCACCCTGGCCGGGGAGGGCATCGACGTCGAGGTGGTCGACCTGCGCTGGCTCAACCCCCTCGACTTCGACACGGTCGCCGCGTCGGTGGCGCGCACCGGGCGGCTGGTCGTGGCGCACGAGGCCAACCTCACCGGCGGGTTCGGCGCGGAGATCGCCGCCCGGGCCGCCGCCGAGTGCTTCGCCGACCTGCGCGCGCCGATCGCCCGGGTGGCCGCCCCGGACGTGCCGATGCCCGCCGCGCCGGCCCTACAGGCCGTCGTGGTGCCCGAGGCCGCGACCGTGGCCGACGCGGTGCGCCGGACGGTCCGGCCGTGAGCGACGCCCCGGCCGGCGCGCCGGTGGGTGGCGACCGCCCACCGGCCGACGGCGGCGACCGCGCCGGTCTGCTGGCCGATGGCGGCGACCGCGCCGGTCTGCTGGCCGACGGCGGCGACCGCGCCGGTCTGCTGGCCGACGGCGGCGACCGTGCCGGTCTGTTGGCCGATGGCGGCGACCGTGCCGGTCTGCTGGCCGATGGCGGCGACCGTGCCGGTCTGCTGGCGGGCCGGCGGGTGGTCGTCGTCGGCGGCGCGTCCGGCATCGGCCTGGCCACCGTGTCCGCCGCCGCCGAGGCCGGCGCGGCCGTCGCCGTGCTCGACGCCGACGCCGCCGGCGCGGCCCGCGCCGCCGCGCAGGCCCGTGCCGCCGGGGCGACGGCCTGCTCCCGGGGCGTGGACGTCACCGTCGAGGAGGAGGTCGCCGGGGCGCTCGACGCCGTGGCCGCCGAGCTGGGCGGGGTCGACGCCGTGCTGCACGTCGCCGGGGTGATGCGCGGCCAGGGCCTCGACGTGCGCGACGTGCCCGTCGAGCTGTGGGCGCGGGTCATCGCCGTCAACCTCACCGGCCCGTTCCTGGTCGCCAAGCACGCCGCCCGGCACCTGAGCGCCCGCGACGGGGTGCTCGTGCTGGTCGGGTCGAAGGCGGGCGTGCAGACCGGCTCCGGCTCGGTACCCTACGGCGCGAGTAAGGGAGGGTTGCACGGACTGGCGCTCACGCTGGCCCGTCAGCTCGGTCCACAGGGGATCCGTGTGCACGCGCTCTGCCCGGGGGACATCGACACGCCGCTGATGCGGCGGTCGCTGGACGAGGCGCGGGCCAACGGCACCGACGGCGGGCGGATCGCCGCGGTCGAGGCCGCGCTGGGTCGCCCCGAGGACGTCGCCTCGGTGCTGGTCCTGCTGGCGTCGCCGGTCAGCGCCGGCCTCGCCGGCACGGTCTGCACCGGCTGAGCACCCCGCCCACCTGGCCAGCGGCGCACGACATGGAGGCAGCATCGTGATCGGGATCATCGGCCCGGAGGACTCGATCCGGCTCGTGCAGGAGGTGGCGGCCGGGGAGGGCCGCGCGGACAGCGTCACCGCGCGCGCCTACACCCGGCCCGAGCAGGCCCCCGAGCTCGCCCGCGAGCTGGACGAGGTGTGCCAGGTGCTGCTGTTCACCGGCCGCATCCCGTACGCCTTCGCCAGCGCGGCCGGCGACCTGCGGGCCGAGATCGACTACGTCCCGCACGCCGGCATCGACCTCTACCGGACCCTGTCGCGGATGCTGCTGGCCACCGGCGGGAAGCTGCCCCGGGTCAGCGTGGACACCATCGAGGCCGAGATCGTCCGGGAGACGTACCACGACATCGAGGTCGCCCCGCCGACGGAGATCCTGCCGATCGCCGACTCCTCCGGGCTGCTCTTCTCCGGCCTCGACGAGATCACCGCCTACCACCGTGAGCGCTACGCCTCCGGCGCGGTCGAGGCGTGCCTGACCTGCCTCGGCGCGGTGCACCGCGACCTGGCCGACAGCGGGGTGCCGGTGTGGCGCGTGGAGCACACCCGCGCCTCGGTGCGCGACGCGCTGCGCCGGGCCTGGCTCGCCGCCGAGGTGCGCCAGTCCCGGGCCACGCAGATCGCCGTGATGATGGTCGACCTCGGCGCGTCGACGCACCGGGCGCAGGACCCGTACCAGGCCGAGCGGCAGCGGCTGCGGGTGCGGGAGGCGCTGCTGGAGCACGCCGAGCGGATGCGCGGCCGGCTCGCCACCGTCGACGACCGGACCATGGTGATCACCACCACGCGGGGCACCGTGGAGAGCGCCATCGCCCGGCACCGCGACGGGCACGCCTCCCTGCTCACCCTGCGCGGCGTCGACGTGGGGCACGCCGTCGGCTTCGGCGCGGGCACCACCATCGCCGCGGCCGAGGACAATGCCCGCAAGGCCCTCGCGTTGGGCCGGCACAGCGGCGACACCCACGTGGTCTTCCCCGACGGCGAGGTCTACTCCAGCCGGGAGACCGCCGTGCGCCCCCGGCTGCGGGAGACCGCCCCGGGCGTGCTGCGGGTCTCCGAGCAGCTGCGCATCGGGCCGCTGTCGACCCGGCGGCTGCTGGAGGCCCTGCACCAGATGGACCCCGACCAGGTCACCGCCCGCGGGCTGGCCGACGCGTACGGGGTGGAGGCGCGCTCGGCCCGCCGCCTGCTCAAGGCCCTGCGGGCGGCCGGCTTCGCCGAGGAGGTCGGCGTGCACGTGAGCACCGGTGCGGGCCGCCCGCAGGCCGTCTACCGGGTCGCCATGCGGCGGCTCCTCGGCGCGATCGGGGCCGAGCCGTGAGCGGGCCGGGCGCGAACGGGGGCCTCGGCGTGAGCGTTGTGAGCGGCGGCGGCGGGACCGGGCCCGTGAGCGGGTCGACCCCCGACGCGGGCGCGCCCCTGCGGTTCGAGCCGACGTACCTCGTCACCGCCGTCTTCGCCGCCGACGCCGCCGCCCGGCGCGAACCGCACCGGGCCGCGCACCTGGCGCACGTGCGGGCCCTGCTCGCCGACGGCGTCGCCCTGGTCGCCGGTGCGCGCGCCGACCTGACCGCCTCCGTGCTGGTGCTGCGGGCCGCCGACGCGGCCGCCGCCCGCGCACTGGTCGCACAGGACCCCTACTGGCGGCACGGGGTGTGGACCACGCTCGACGTGATCGACTTCCTCGCCGCCACCAGCCACACCCTCGGGAGGACATGATGTCGTCGTACCGCCAGGTTCCCGGCGTGCGGGTGCTCGGGGCCGAGCACGCGCCGTACGCCGCCGCCCTGCTGCGCGCGGCGTGGGGCGACGGCGGCCCGGATGCCGTGCCGGTGCGCCTCGCCGTCGACCCGGCGCTGCCCGAGGGCGGCCACCGCGTCGACGTGCCGGAGGCCGGCGAGATCCGGCTCACCGGCGACCCGTTCGCCGGCCTGGTCTACGCCGCCCGCGACCTCGTCGGCCGGGCCACCGGAGCCGGCCTGCCCGTCGGCGCGTCCGCCGCCGCGCCCGGGCTGCCGCTGCGCACCCTGTGGACCTGGGACCACTCGACCAACTGGGACACCCGGCAGCTCGGCCAGCAGGAGATCGGCGCGCTCAACCCGTACGCGAAGTCCGCCGACGCGTTCGGCGCCGACTACCGGCGGCTCGTCGACTTCTGTAGCCGCGAACGGATCGGCGGCATCGTCGTGTACGGGCTGCTGCGCGACGCCCACGGCGGCGTCGAGGCGGCCCGCGACCTGTGCGAGTACGCCAACGCCCGGGGCGTGCGGATCATCGCCGGGATCGGCGTCAACGCCTACGGCGGCATCTACTTCGACGGCCGGCACCGCTACAACCTGGCGACCTGGCTGCGGCAGCGCCCCGACCTGGCCGCCGAGCTGCCGAAGAAGGTCGGCTTCGACATCGACGAGTTCGGCGACCTGCACTTCCCGGCCAGCGAGTACATGATGGCCGCCTGCCCGTCGCAGCCGGACAACCTCGCCTGGCACCGCGACGCGATCGACTGGCTGCTGGACACCCTGCCCGTCGGCGGGATCAACTTCGAGACCGGCGACTACGGCAGCTGCGCCTGCGCCCGCTGCGGCGAGCGCACCGGCGGCGAGCGCACCTCCTGGTCCTACGAGGCGATGCGCGCGGTCTACCCGACCCTGCTGGAGACCGCCCGCCGCCCCGGCCCGGCCGGAGTGCCGCTGCGCCACCTCGTCGAGGTCTACTGGGACAACATCTTCGACCTCGACGCGCAGCGGCCCCTGGCCGACCTGCCCGACGACGTCGCCTACCAGTACTGCGTGAACCGGGGCTTCTGGTACGACCAGCGCGACCGGCTCACCGCCGCCCACGTAGACCGGCTGCCGCACACCACGAACGTGCTGCGCACCCACGCCGGGTCGCAGTGGAACCGGCAGCGCCACTCCTGGGTGCCCGAGATGTACGCCGACATGGCGGCCCGCTGCGGGGCGGCCGGGATGCGGGGGCTGACCATCTTCGCCGAGGCTGCGGCCTACCACCCGACCAACGAGATCAGCTATCTTGCGTACGCCCGGTTCACCTGGAACCCCGAGCTGGCCTGGGCGGACTTCTGGCGCGACGAGGTCGCCCCCCGCTTCGGCGGCGCGGCCGAGGCCGAGGCGTTCCGCGACGGCGCGGCCCTGCTCGACGACCCGACCGCCGACGCGGCGGCCCTGACCGCCGTGCGCGGCGACGCCCTCGCCATGGTCGCGGCCACCGGCGGGGAGGTCCAGCGCCGCTGGCTGTGGCTCGCCGAGCGGGCCGCCCGGCACGCCCACTCGGCCGGCTGACCGCGCCCGGCCGGCGGCATGACGGTTGCCGGGCGGGACCATGACAGTCGTGTGAAGAATCCGCCGGCCGGGTCGCGGAGGGTTTGCCGCCCGGGCCGCGGGGGGCACCGTGGAGGTGCACGCGACAACCGTTCGAGAGGATCGGCCCAGTGGAAGTCACCGGTTTCTTCACCGCCATCATCATCGGTCTGATCATCGGCGCGCTGGGCCGGCTGGTCGTGCCCGGCAAGCAGAGCATCCCGATCTGGCTCACCCTGCTGATCGGCGTGGTGGCCGCGATCCTCGGCACCCTCGTCGCCGGCGTGCTCGGGGTCGACGAGACGGCGGGCGTCGACTGGATCGAGCTGTTCATCCAGGTCGTCTTCGCCGCGATCGGCGTGTCGCTCGTCGCGGGCGCGTACGGCCGCCGGCGCTGACCACGCTCCCGCCCGCCGCCGGCCCGCCCCCGCACCGGGGCGGGCCGGCGGCTCAGTGCGCGGCACCGGGGCGGGCCGGCGGCGGCTCAGGGCGTCGCCGGGTCGCGCCGCGCCGCGGGGTCGGCCCCGGCCCGGCGCGTCCGGCCCGGCGCGCCGGGTGCGCCGGCCGCCGCCCACGCCGTCGTGAGCAGCAGCAGCGCGGCGACATAGGTGCCCATCACCAGCAGGCCGTGGCCGGGCAGGGTCGTGCCGGCCGCGTCCACGCCGATCAGCAGGTCGGACACCAGGAACAGCGCCCCGCCGGCCGCCGCGCGCCCCGAGACCCCGGCCGCCGCGGCGGCCATCAGGCACAGCGCGAGGCTGTAGCCGAGCACCGGCAGCCGCAGCGGGCCGAGCGGACCCCACAGGGCGGCGTTGGCCAGCGCCCACAGGGCCAGGTAGCCGGCGACCACCGCCACGGGCGGCCGCCGGTGCCGGGTGAACGCCACCACGAGGCTGACCTGGGTGCCGAGGAAGCAGCCCATGCCGACCAGGAAGGCGGGCTCGCCGGGCAGCAGCAGGGCCACGTCGCCGGCCGTGGCGAAGACCAGCCCGAGCGCGAACGCGTCGAAGCGCCGCCGCCCGTCGGAGCCTTGCCGCCTGTCCGTGTGCGCCGCGCCGTCGGTGGCCCGCCCGTCACCGGGCCGCCCGCCGCCGGGCCGCCCGGGGCCGGGCCGCAGCAGCCAGAGCAGCAGCAGCGGGGCGAGCAGCGGCTTGGTCAGCCACTGGAGCACCAGGTTGTCGAGCGCCACGCCGACCAGCTCGACGGCGGCGACCAGCCCGAACGGCACGAGCCGCCTCACCGGGCGGCCTGCGCGGCCCGGACGGCCACCGCCGGGGCCGGCGGCGGCCGCCAGCCGGGCCGGCGGAACAGGTGGCCCAGCCGGTGCCGCCAGGACGCCGCCGCGCGCATGTCGGCCCAGATCGCCGCGTACTCGTGGGTGGCCACCCGCAGCGGGTGGTAGGTGCCGATGTTCGTGGTCAGCCCGTACCGGGCGGGGGCGCGTTCCGGCTCGAAGGTGCCGAACAGCCGGTCCCAGACGATCAGGATGCCGCCGTAGTTGCGGTCCAGGTACTCGGCGTTCACGCCGTGGTGGACGCGGTGGTGCGACGGGGTGTTGAAGACCCACTCGACCGGCCGGGGCAGCACCCGGACCCGCTCGGTGTGCAGGAAGAACTGGTAGAGCAGGCTGACCGACTGCTGGAGGAAGATCATCCACGGCGGGATGCCGAGCAGGGCCAGCGGCAGCCAGAACGGCAGCGACGTCATCGGCGTCCAGCTCTGCCGCAGCGCGGTCGACAGGTTGTAGAACCTGCTGGAGTGGTGCACCACGTGGCTGGCCCAGAACAGCCGCACCTCGTGGTGGGTGCGGTGGAACCAGTAGTAGGCCAGGTCGTCGGCGACGAACAGCAGCACCCAGGTCCAGACGCTGGCGGGGGAGAGCTGCACCGGCGCGAGGGCCCACAGCCCGGCGTACAGGCCGACCGTGAGCAGCTTCCACGGGAAGCCGATCACCTGGCTGCCCGCCCCCATGGTGAGGCTCGTGGCGGTGTCGCGCAGCTCGTAGCCGCGTTCGTCGTCGTCGGGGGCGAACCGGTAGGACACCGCCTCCACGACGATGAGCAGCAGGAACGCGGGCACGGCGTAGAGCACGGCGGGGATCATGCGCGGCACTCCCGTCCCGGCGCGGCGGGGGTGGCGAGAGCGGCGGTGAGCAGGGACCGGGCCTGCCGCGCGGCGTCGTCGCCCCGGCCGTCGGCGATCGCCTCGGCGAGCCGCCGGTGCCCGGCGACGTCGAGCAGCTCGGCGGCGCGCCGCTGCGGCGGCACCTCGCCGACGGCGAGCGCGCCGGCCACGAGGCTGTTGAAACCCAGCAGGTACGCGGTGTTGCCGCAGCCGCGCACCACGTGCCGCCACAGGGTGATGTTGGCCTCGGCCATCCGGGGCAGGTCGGGCGCGAGCGCGGCGTACTCCTCGACGGCACGGGTGACGGTGTCCCGCGTCGCCGCGTCGGCCCGCTCGGCGCAGAGCCGGGCCGCGTCGACGCCGATGCAGGCGCGCATCTCCAGCATGTCCCGCACGAGCGTGTCGACCGGCAGGACGTCGCCGGAGCGGACCAGGGACAGGGCGAGGTCGAGCCCCGCGTGCACCCGCCAGTCGAGCACCCGGGTCGCGCCGCCCTGGCTGACCCGGACCAGGCCGAGCTGTTGCAGGCGGCGCAGCGCCTCGCGCACGGCGTGCCGGTTGACCGCGAACGCGGCGGCCAGCTCCCGCTCGCCGGGCAGGGTGTCCCCGGGCCGGTACGCGCCGCTGACGACGGCGTCGCGGAGCTGGGCGAAGACGTGGTCGGAGACGGAACCCCGGGGGACAGGGACGAAGGTCATGCGGTGCAGTGTGGCCCGGCCCACATCAACCCGTCAACTGGTTGGACCACTCGGGTCCGTCGCGGGTGGGGAAGCCGCGCCTGGCCGGGCGGCCCCGACGCGCCGGCCGGGCGGGGTGCCGGCCGGCGTGTCGGGCGCGTCACCGCAGGCGGTACACCGAGACGTGCGAGCGGCTGTCGGCGTCGAACGGCCGCCGGTCGAAGTCGGCGTACCGCGCGGCGAGACGCAACCCGGCCCGCTCCGCCAGCTCGTCGATCTGCTCCGGCCAGCAGTACCGCATCGCGAACGGCTCCAGCCGTGCGCCCCGGCCGTCGATCACGATGGTCTGCCGGACGAACCGCTGCGCCGGCCGGTCGTACCGGTGCACCCGCAGGGTCACCGAGTCCTCGGTCACCTCGCGCACCTGGAGCTGCTCGTCGCGGTCGAAGCCGGCCGGGTCGGGGACGAACGCCTCGACGACGAACGCGCCGCCGGGCGCCAGCACCCGGGCCACGTTGCGGAAGCAGTCCTGCTGCCGGGACTCGTCGACGAGGTTGAACAGCGTGTTGAACACCAGGTAGGCCAGGCGGTAGGGCCCCGTCACCGGCACGTCGGCCATGTCGCCGATCGCCACCGGGATGCCGTCGCCACCCGGCTTGGCGCGCATCCGCGCCACCATCTCCGGCGACGCCTCGACGCCCTCGACGGCGAGGCCGCGCGCCGCCAGGGGCAGGGCCACCCGGCCCGTGCCGATCGCCAGCTCCAGCACGGGACCGCCGCCGGCCAGGTCGGCCAGGAAGTCCACGGCCGGGGCCGGGTCGGGGTTGGGGCCGGTGTCGTAGCCGGCCGCCCAGAGCCGACCGAACAGGCCGGGATCGTCGAAGATCGACATCAGCCGGCCTCCCCGTCGTGACGGTGCCGGGGCGCGGGCGCGGCGGCGAAACGGTGGGGACTAGTGGTGCTCGCCTGGGGCGTGCGCCCCGGGGTCGACGTACTCATGAAGCCTCGCATCCGGAAGGGGGACGAACCTCGGGCTGGCGGCGGACCTCGACGAGTCGGGCATGGCACTGCTCCCTTCGATCGGACGGCTCACGACGAGCACAGCAGAGGCCGGGCGACGCCGGCAACCGCATTTGCGGCGGGGGACGACAATCGGCGGGGTGTGACCAACCGCCTGCCCGGGGCGGGTTTAGCGGGCCGGAATGCCGGTCAACCTGTTCGGGTAGCGACGACGAGAGGGGTTTCCGCGTGTCCGGCACAACGCACCACCGGTCCAGTCACGACACGGCTCCGCCGAGCGACGTGACGGACATGCTGCTGTGGCGGCTGGCGTACGACGTCGCCGAGGCACACCAGCCCGACGCCGCCGGCCGCTGCCAGAACCTGCTCTGCGGCGGCCGACAGGCCCCGTGCGACCCGCTGCTGAACGCCGAGCGCGCCATGCGGCTGGCCCGGGGCGACGCCGGCGCGGGAGCGCCGGCCCCCGCGCCCCGCCCCCGGCCCGCCGCGCCGGCCCGGCCCGAGCACCCGCGCACCGGGCGGGAGGCCGCCTGACCCTGGGCGTGCGCCGGGTCAGCGCGGGGCGGCGGCCGGCGGCGCGGACTCCCCCGGCCGGGACCCGAACGCCGTGAGGAAGCGGTCCCGGAAGGTGTCCATCCGCCACACCGGCGCGTCCGGCCCGGGCCGCAACCCGTCCTGCCACCGCCAGCCGTCGATCCGGTCGAGCACCTTCGGGTCGCGGGCCACGACGGTGACCGGCACGTCCCGGCTGGCGTCCTCGCCGGTGACGACCGGTGCGGGCTGGTGGTCGCCGAGGAAGACCAGCACCAGGTCGTCGTCGCCGTAGGTCTCCACGTAGGAGATCAGCGACTTCAGCGTGTACTCGATGGTGCGCCGGTAGTCCGCGCGGATCTGGGCGGCGGTGCGGCGCACCGGCTTGCCGCCGACGTCGGCCACCGCCGAGTTGCGGTGGTAGACCGAGCCGTCGCCCACGTCGTCCCAGTCGATGACCCGGGGGAACGACGTCCACGGGGAGTGGCTGGAGGTCAGCGGGATCTCGGCCATCACCGGCGGGTGGCCGGGGGCCGACCGCTCGCGGCGCTGCAACTCCGACAGGGCGTACTGGTCCGGCATGAGGAAGTAGCCCAGCTTCGGGCCCTGGTAGCCCAGCTCCCGGGCCGGGTAGAACCGGTCGTAGCCGTAGAACTTCCCCTCCGGCCAGTCGGCCAGCGCGCCGGGCATCACCCCGACCGTCCGCCAGCCCGCCCGCTGGAACGCCCCGCCGAGGGTGAGCCGGTCCGTGGCGAGCAGGCTGCGGTGCCGCTGCTGGCTGTCGATCCACAGCCCCGACAGCAGCGTGGCGTGGGCCAGCCAGCTTCCGCCCCCCGCCGTCGGGGACGTCAGGTAGGCGCTGCGGGAGGCGAACCCGGCCGCCCGCAGCCGCCGGGTGCCCTCGTCGAGCACCGCGCCGACCTGCGCGAACTCCGGCTCCTCCACCGCGTCGCGGCCGTAGCTCTCCACGAACGCGACGACGACGTCCTTGCCGCGCAGCGCGGTCAGCAGCTCGTCGCCCGGCGTGTCCCGGAACCGGTCGGCGGCGACCTCGGCGGCGAACACGTCACCGTCGGTGAGCCCGCCGCGCACCTGGGCCGCGTGGTAACGGACCATGGCGGTCGCGCCGCTGTCGGCCACCGGCACCCCGGGGACGATCCGCACCCCGAAGGCGGCGCAGGCGACCCAGCCCACGGTCAGCGCCGCGACGGCCCGTCTCGCCCCGGTGTCGTGCCGGGCGAGCAGCGCGGCCAGGCGCAGCGCGGCCAGCGCCAGGGTCACGAGCAGGGCGACGGCCAGCAGCACGACACCCACGGCGACGCCGACCGCCCCGGGCCGGCCGATCGAGCCGGCGAGGAACCCGTACGCGTCGTCGAACAGCACCCAGTCCGACACCAGGTCGAAGGGGCGGTCCCAGGCGACCTGGAAGCCAAGGTCGGTGAGCCTGACCACGGTGACCAGCCCCAGCACGGCCCCGGTCAGGGCGGCGGCCACCCGGCGGGGGCGCGCCGGCAGGGCGAGCAGCCCGGCGGCGACGACCAGGGCCTCGACCGGCAGCCGCAGGAACGCCGCCGGGCGCAGCTCCCGCAACTGGTCCGGGGCGGTGAGGGCGGCGGCCACCAGCAGCGCGGCCAGGGTGCCGGTCACCGCGCGGCGGACCCGTCGACCCCGCCCCGGCAGCGCGGCCGGCCGGCCCGCGTCGTCCGCCGCGCGCCGGCCCTCGTCGCCGCCCGTGCCGTCGCCGGTGGCGTCGCCCGTCGTGTCGTTGCCGGTGGCGTCGCCCGTCGTGGCGTCGCCAATGGCGCGGGGCGGGCCGTCGCCGGCCGCATCGGTCGGGTCGCCCGGGTGGTTCGTCACGTCGTCTTCTCTCCCGTGCATCCGGTGGGCGGTCAGGCCGGCAGGTGGGCCGGCACCCGGACCGGGTCGTCCCGGCGCAGGGCCGCGCCGTCGCGCCCGGCGACCGGGCGGTGCCGCCACAGCCACCCGACGTCGCGCCCGAAGGACTCGACGAGCAGCGCGAACGCCCCGGCCAGCAGCACCGTCGCCCCGACCGGCGGCAGGACCCCGGCCGCGGCGACGACCAGGACGATGCCCTGGAGCGCGGCGACGACCTTACGCCACCGCCGCGGCGGCAGCGACCCACGCAGCCACGGCGACGTCCAGCCGGCCGCCACGAAGGCGTACCGCATCGCGCCGAGGGTCAGCACCCAGACCCCGGCCGTGGGCGCCAGGTGCACGCCCAGCAGCAGGATGAGGTACGCGTCGACCTCCATGTCGAACCGGGCCCCGAGGTCGCTCGCGGTGCCGGTGCGCCGCGCCACCTGCCCGTCGACGGCGTCGAGCAGCAGCGCCACGGCGGCGAGGCCGACCAGCAACGGCACCGGCACGGCCCGGGTGAAGCCGTCGGCCACCAGGGCCGTCACCCCGCCGATCAGCACCGCCCGGCCCAACGTCACCACGTCCGCCGGCCCCAGGCCGGAGCCGCCCGCCCCGCGCAGCGCCCGGGCGAGCAGCCCGCTCAGGACCATCCCGTACGCCGTGCCGGCGAGCCAGCCCGCCGGGCCGAGGCCGACGGTCGCGCCGATCCCCGCCAGCAGGACGAACAGGCTGACCAGTCCCGCCAGCGGACCGTGTTGAACCCTGCGCACCGTGCCTCCGTGTTTGATGATCGAGAGACTGCCGTTCGACAGGCTGTCGACAGACAACACGGAGAATCCGGCCGAACGGTTCGGTGCGGCGGACGACACGAGGAGGACGACGTGACGACGAGGACCCTCCGGTGACCGGCGAGGCGTACGCGTTCTGGCTGCGTGAGCCCGGGGTGGGGGAGATCCGCCCGGCGGCGCTGCCCACCCCCGGGCCCGACGAGGTGCTGGTGCGGGCCCGCTACTCGGGCGTCAGCCGGGGCACCGAGACCCTCGTCTTCGCCGGCCGGGTCCCGGTCGACCAGCACGCCGCGATGCGCGCCCCGTTCCAGGAGGGCGACTTCCCGGCCCCCGTGAAGTACGGCTACCTCAGCGTCGGCGTCGTCGAGCAGGGCCCGGCCGGGCTGCGCGGGCGGACCGTGTTCTGCCTGCACCCGCACCAGAGCGCGTACGTCGTCCCGGCCTCGGCCGTGGTGCCGGTGCCCGACGGGGTGCCGGCGGCCCGCGCCGTGCTCGCCGGCACCGTGGAGACCGCCGTGAACGCCCTGTGGGACGCCCCGCCGCTGCTCGGCGACCGGGTGAGCGTCGTCGGAGCGGGCATGGTCGGCTGCGGCGTCGCCGCGCTGCTCGCCCGCTTCCCCGGGGTGCGCGTCGAGCTGGTCGACGCCGACCCCGCCCGGGCCGCCGTCGCCGCCGCGCTCGGCGTCGACTTCGCCACCCCCGAGCGGGCCACCGGCGGACGCGACCTGGTGGTGCACGCCAGCGCCACCTCCGAGGGGTTGCAGCGGTCGCTGGAGCTGCTCGCCCCGGAGGGCACGGCGCTGGAGCTGAGCTGGTACGGCGACCGCGCGGTGCGGCTGTCGCTGGGCGGGGCGTTCCACTCCGGCCGGTTGACCGTGCGCAGCAGCCAGGTGGGCATGGTCGCCCCGGCCCGCCGGGGCAGCCGCACGCACGCCGACCGGCTCGCCCTCGCCCTGGAGCTGCTCGCCGACCCCGCCTTCGACGCGCTGCTCACCGGCAGCTCGCCGTTCGCGGAACTGCCCGACGTGCTCGCCGGCCTCACCGACGGCAGCCTGCCCGCCCTGTGCCACCTCATCACCTACCAGGAGAGTGACCCGTGTTCAGCGTGACCGTCCGCGATCACATGATGATCGCCCACAGCTTCCGCGGCGACGTCTTCGGCCCGGCGCAACGCCTGCACGGCGCCACCTTCGTCGTCGACGCCACGTTCCGCCGGCCCGACCTCGACGCCGACGGCATCGTCGTCGACATCGGCCTGGCCACCGAGCAGCTGCGTGCCGTCCTCGGCGAGCTGACCTACCGCAACCTCGACGACGAGCCCGCGTTCGCCGGGGTGAACACCACCACGGAGGTGCTGGCCCGCACGGTCGCCGACCGGCTCGCCGACCGGGTGCACGCGGGCGACCTCGGCGCGGGCGCGCAAGGGCTGGCCGGGATCACCGTCACCCTGCACGAGTCGCACGTCGCCTGGGCCAGCTACGAGCGGCCCCTGTGACAGCCCCGGCCCCGGGCGCGCCGGCCGGCGTCCCCGCCGCCGCCCGGCCCGAGGTGCACGTGGTGCTCCCCGGCGACATCGACGACCCGGCCACGCCCAGCGGCGGCAACCACTACGACCGCCGGGCCTGCGCCGCGCTGGCCGACGCCGGCTGGCGGGTCCACGAGCATCCGGTTCCCGGCGACTGGCCGACGCCCGGCCCGGCCGCGCGGGCCGACCTCGCCGCCCGGCTCGCCGCCCTGCCCGACGACGCGGTGGCGCTCCTCGACGGCCTCGTCGCCTCGGTCACGCCGCAGGAGCTGCGGGCGCAGGCCGGCCGGCTGCGGCTCGTCGTGCTGGTGCACATGCCGCGCGACGACGACGCCGAGGCCCGCGCCCTGGCCGCCGCCACGGCCGTCGTCGCCACCAGCGAGTGGACCCGCCGCCGGCTGATCGACCGGTACGGGCTGCCCGCCGACCGGGTCCACGTCGCCGCGCCGGGGGTCGACCCCGCCCCGCTCGCCGGCGGCACGGCCGCCGGAACGGCGCTGCTCTGCGTCGCGGCCGTCGCCCCGCACAAGGGGCACGACGTGCTGCTGGCCGCCCTGGCGACGGTGGCGGACCTGCCGTGGCGGTGCGCCTGCGTCGGCACGCTGACCCGCGACCCCGCCCACGTGCGGCGGCTGCGCCGGCAGGCCGCCGGGTCCGGCCTGACCGGGCGGGTGGAACTGCTCGGGCCGCGCACCGGCCCCGCCCTGGCCGCCGCGTACGCCGCCGCCGACCTGCTGGTGCTGGCGTCGCACGGCGAGACGTACGGGATGGTCGTCACCGAGGCCCTCGCGCGGGGCATCCCGGTGCTGGCCACGGACGTCGGCGGCGTGCCCGAGGCGCTCGGCCGCGCCCCCGACGGTGAGCGCCCCGGCCTGCTGGTGCCGCCCGACGACCCGGCGGCGCTGGCCGGCGCGCTGCGCGCCTGGCTGGGCGACGCCGACCTGCGGGAGCGGCTGCGCCGCGCCGCCCGCGCCCGCCGGCCCGCCCTGGCCGACTGGTCGGCCACCTCCACCATCCTCGCGGCGGTCCTGAAGGGAGCGGCGGCATGAGCGACGCCCACGGCGACGGCGGTCCGGTGACCAGCCCGCGTGACGGCCACGACGGCGCGGCCGGGCACATGAGCGACGGCGACGACACCGCCGCCTTCGCCGGCTGGCTGCGGCTGCGGGAGCCAGCCGACGCCGCGGCCCGCGCGGCGGACCTGCTGACGCCGGTGCGCCGACGCCTCGCCGGCGACCGGCCGGTCGTGATCCACGACCTGGGCGCCGGCACCGGGTCGATGGGGCGCTGGCTGGCCCCCCGGCTCCCCGGCCCGCAGCACTGGGTGCTCCACGACCGCGACCCCGGCCTGCTGGCGCGGGCCCGGGCCGCCCTGGCGGGCCTCGCCGCCTCCGGCGGCGGCGCGGTCACCGTGGAGACCCGGCAGGGTGACATCACCCGGCTGTCCGCCGCCGACCTCGCCGACGCGTCCCTGGTCACCGCGTCGGCGCTGCTGGACATGCTCACCGCCGAGGAGGTCGGGCGGATCGTGGCGGCCTGCGCCGACCGGCCCACCCTGTTCACCCTCACCGTGGTCGGCCGGGTGCGGCTGACCCCCGCCGACCCGCTGGACGCCGACGTCGCCGCCGCGTTCGACGACCACCAGCGGCGCGTCGTGCCCGGCCGGGGCGCGTTACTCGGCCCCGACGCCGTCGCCGCCTGCGCGGCCGCGTTCGCCCGCCGCGGCGTCGACGTGCTGACCCGGCCGAGCCCGTGGCGGCTCGGCCCGGACCGCGCCGAGCTGACCGCCGAGTGGTTCACCGGCTGGCTGGGCGCCGCCCGTGAGCAGCGCCCCGAGCTGACCGGCCGCACCACGGCGTACGGCCGAACCCGGCGGGCCGCCGCCCGCGCCGGTACGCTCGACGTCCTGGTCGACCACGCCGACCTGCTCGCCGGCTGCGGGTGAACCATCCGGGCGCGCCTTACGTGAACCCGGAGGGAAGATGATCGTGCAGGGAGGACCGGGTTTGCCAGCGAGCACGGAACCGGCGGCGTCGCCCGCCACACGCGTCGGCCGGCTGCCCCGGTCGTTCTGGGGGTGGGCGCGCACCCTCGCCGGGGTGGCGGTGCTGGCCGCCCTGCTGTGGCGGCTGGGCAGCGGCCCGTTCCTCGCCGGCCTGCGCCTGATCGACGGCACGGCCCTCGCGGCGGCGCTGGGCATCGGCCTGGTCACCACCGTCTGCGCCGCGTGGCGGTGGAGCCTGGTCGCCGCCGGGCTGGGCGTCCGGCTGCCGCTGCGCGCGGCGGTGGCGCACTGCTACCGGGCCGTGTTCCTCAACTCCACCCTGCCCGGCGGGGTGCTCGGCGACGTCGACCGCGCGGTGCGCCACGGCCGCGACTGCGGGGACGTCAGCCGCGGCGTGCGGGCCGTGGTCTGGGAGCGCACGGCGGGCCAGGCGGTCACGGTGGTCCTCGCGGTGGGCGTGCTGGCCGCGTTCCCGTCGCCGGTGCGGCCGTACCTGCCGGTGGCGGCGGCGCTGCTCGTCGTCGCCGGCCTGGGCGCGGTGCTGCTGGGGCGCGTCGCGCCCCGGTCGGGGGCGTCGGGGTGGGCGCGGGCGCTGCGCACCGCCGTGGCCGACGTCCGCTCCGGGGTGCTGGGGCGGCGGACCTGGGCCGGCGTGCTGGTCGCCTCCGCCGTGGTGCTGGCGGGCCACCTGGCCACGTTCGTCGTCGCGGCCCGCACGGCGGGCTCCGCCGCGCCGCTCGCCCGGCTGCTGCCGCTGACGCTGCTGGCCCTGCTCGCGATGATCCTCCCGCTGAACGTGGGCGGGTTCGGGCCGCGCGAGGGGGTGGCCGCGTGGGCGTTCGCCGCCGCCGGGCTGACCGCCGGGCAGGGCGTCGCCGCCGCCACCGTGTACGGGGCGTTGGCGCTGGTGGCGAGCCTGCCCGGGGGCGTGGTGCTGCTGGCCCGCCGGCTCCCGCGGCCCGCCTCGCCCGGCGTCGCGCCCCCGGCCCCCGTCGCCACCGCCCGCGCCGCCCGGTGGGTGTCGCGTCCGGCGCGCACCGGCGTGCACGGTTGACCGTCCGACGAAGGAGACCGATGTCCGAAGCACTGCCTGTCGCGACCATCCGGACCCAGGTGACGGTCCCGCTGCGCTTCCCCGACGGCTACGCGACCACGGCCCGGGTGTTCTCGTTCCACGGCCTCGTCGACGGCCGGGAACACCTCGCGTTCGGGCTCGGCGACTGGTCGGCCGCGGTGGACCGGGCCGCCGCCGGCGGGCCGCCGCCGCTGGTGCGCCCGCACAGCGAGTGCCTGACCGGGGACGTGTTCGGCAGCCAGCGGTGCGACTGCGGGCCGCAGTTGCGCGAGGCGGTCGAGCGGATCGCCGCCGCCGGTGGGCTCCTGCTCTACCTGCGTCAGGAGGGGCGCGGCATCGGCCTGTACGCGAAGCTCGACGCGTACGCCCTCCAGGACGCCGGGCTGGACACCTACGAGGCGAACCTGGCGCTGGGCCGGGGCGCGGACGAACGGAACTACACGGTCGCCGCGCAGATGCTGGCGGCCCTCGGCGCCGAGCGGGTGGCCCTGCTCAGCAACAACCCGGACAAGGCCGACCAGCTGCGCCGGCTCGGCATCGAGGTGGCCGAGCGGGTGCCGACCGGGCTGCACCTGTCCGACGCCAACGCCGGCTACCTCGCGGCCAAGGTGGACCGCGCCGCCCACACCATCGACCTCCCGTTCGTCCGGTGACCGCCGCCGCGCCCACCCCGCACGCCGCCGGGCCCGCCACACCCCGGCCGTACGTGCTGCTCAGCTGCGCCATGTCGATCGACGGCTACATCGACGACGCCAGCGACCAGCGGCTGCTGCTGTCCAACGAGGCGGACCTGGACCGGGTCGACGCCGTGCGGGCCGGGTGCGACGCCATCCTCGTCGGAGCGGCCACCGTCCGGGCCGACGATCCGCGCCTGGTGATCCGCTCGCCGCAGCGGCGGCGGGAGCGGGCCGACCGCGGCCTGCCGCCGTCGCCGACGAAGGTCACCGTCACCGGGAGCGGCGACCTCGACCCGGCGGCGCGGTTCTTCACCGTCGGCGACGCCGAGCGGGTCGTCTACTGCGCCACGTCCGTGCTGGCGCAGACCCGGCACCGGCTCGACGGCCTGGCCACCGTCGCCGACGGCGGCGACCCGGTCGACCCCTGTCGGGTGCTGGCCGACCTGGCCACCCGGGGGGTGCGCCGGCTCATGGTGGAGGGTGGCGCGGCCGTGCACGCCCTGTTCCTCGGCGCGGGCCTCGCCGACGAACTGCACCTGGTGGTCGCCCCGTTCTTCGTCGGCGACCGCCGCGCGCCGCGCTTCCCCGGCGAGGGCCGGTTCCCGTGGCACCCCGGCCGTCGCGCGGGCCTGGCGGAGGTCCGCCAGATCGGCGACGTCGTCCTGCTGCGCTACGCCCTGTCGGGGCGCTGCCCCGGCGCGTGACCGGCCCGGTCGCCGCGCGGGTGCCTGCTGCGGTCGCCCGCGCAGGCTGCGGGGGTTGGCCCGCCGCGCGGGTCAGTCGTCCGGCGGGGACAGGTGCTCCGCGAGCCGCACGGAGGCGGTGAGCATGGCCCGGCCCCGGTCGGTGAGCCGCCGCCGCCAGCTCGCCAGGGACTCGGCCAGCGGCTCGGTGCCGGCGGCGTCGCGGACCTGCCGCACGACCGTGGCGATGTGGTCCAGCCGGTAGCCGCCCCGCCGGAGCAGGTGGGCCAGCTCGGCGTCGCGCACGTCGTCGGCCGAGTAGAGGCGGTAGCCGGTGGCCGTGCCCCGGCTCGGCGCGAGGACGCCGGCCCGTTCCCACTTGCGCAGCGCAGCCGGGGTCACGCCGATCCGGCGGGCGAGGCCGCCGATCGCCAGCGGCCGGTCGGGTCGGCCTGCCGCCACCCGGCCGGGCCGGCCCGGCGCCGGTTGGTCGGATGGGGCCGTCGCACGCTTGTCGGTTCGGGTCGCCGACGGTGGCTGGGTGAGCAGGCCCACGGCCGCCTCGACGGCGTCGAGCGTCTCCCGGTCGCGCAGCAGGCGGGCGTGGCTGTGGTCGATCGCGCGCAGGGCGGTGTCCAGGTCACCGGCGTTGACCGCGCGCATGATCTCGCCGCTGGTGGCGTACCCGTGCGCCGGGATCAGCGCCAGGTAGGCGCGCAGCGCCCGGACGTGCACGGCCGTGTAGGCGCGGTAGCCGCTGGGCGTGCGCCGGGCCGGGGGCAGCACGCCGTCGCGCTCGTAGTTGCGGACCGTCTGCGTCGAGATGCCGTGCTCGCGCGCGAGGTCGGCCGGCCGGTAGGAACTCCTGCGCACCTGACCTCCCGTTTGATGCTTGCCGCCAGCCCCACCGCCTGTGCTCCGGCCCGAGCTTCACAAGGGTGTTCAACGATACGGTAGAGGTCATGACGCAGTCGCCCCCGCCCGTCCCCGCCGCCCCTGTCCCGACCGAGGCCGAGCTCGCCCGACGGATCCTCGCGCTGCCCGGCGTCGCGCAGGTGCGGGCCGACGCGGAGTCGGGCGCGCCCCGGGCCAGCTGGGGCGAGCGGTTCTTCTTCGTCGGCCCCGACCGCCGCCGGCCGTTCGCCACGATCGTCGCGCACGACACACCCGGCTTCGACGAGGACTCGCGCCTCGACCGGCCGGACGTCCACCGCCTCAACGTCGAGCTGGGCCGCGCGGAGTTCCAGCGCCGGTTCGGCTACCCGCCCGCGCGCTTCCCCGACCACCGCGCCGGCATCGACTTCACCCGGCAGGACGAGGTTTTGCCCCACCCCGTCTACGGCCTGCACGGCTGGGCGTGCGTCCTGTGCCCCGGCGGCGGCCTGCTTCCGGAGGTGGACCGGCTGCTCGCCCACGCGCACGCCCGGGCGGTCGACCGGCACCGGCGGGCCGGCGGCCGCCCGGGGTCGGACGGGGGCGGAAACCTCAGCGCGCCGGGCCGGTGACCTGGGGCCCCGCTTCGAGGAAGCGCAGCATGTGGGCGCCCAGCTCCTCGGCGAGGGCGAACGGCAGCAGGTCGGTGCGGATCGTGATGCGCAGCAGGGCGTCGGCGTGGCGGGGGATCGCCTCGACGGTCAGCCCGCTCATCACCTCCCGGGCGTACGGCTCGACGACCTCCTCGGTGCGGCAGCCGGGCAGCTCCAGCGGGAGCACCAGGTTGTCCTGGTACGCGAAGCCGGGCAGGCCGGCGACGACCTCGCTGGGCAGCCCGACGGCCGGGTCCGCGGCGCTCTCCGAGAAGGGGACGTCCTGGGCGGCCATCAGCTCGTCGACGGTCTGCTGGACGTGCCGGATCAGGTCCTGCCCGGGCGCGAACCGCACCCGCACGCAGTTGGAGTTGATCCGGGTGGTGAACGCGGAGTCGAGCACCCGGCTGCCGCGCTTCGCCACGATCATGAGCAGGCCGATGTCGTCCTGGTGGTGGATGGCGCGCAGGGCGGTGGCGAAGGCGGCGACGAAGTAGCTGGAGCGGCTGAACCGGTGTTCCCGGGCTGCCCGGTCCCAGCGCTGGAGGACCTGGGGGCTGACGGTGAGGATGTGCCCGGCCTTCGGGCCCCAGGCGAGGGCCTGTTCCAGCGGCACCTTCAGCTCGCCGTCGCCCTGGCGGGGGAGGCCGTGGAGTTGGGTGCGCCAGTATGCGCGTTGGGCGGGCAGGTCGGCGGCCTCGTGGAGCCGGGCGTACTCGTCGTAGGTCTGGCGGAGGGTGGGCGCGGGGCGGTCCCATTCGGGTGCCTTGCCGGCAAGGCGGGCGGTGTAGGCGTGGGTGAGGTCGCGGACGAGGAGGGTGTGGGACCAGCCGTCGAAGGCGATGTGGTGGATGCCGATGCCGAGGAGGGTGCGGTTGGTGGAGCGGTCGCGGATGATGGCGGTTCGCCAGTTGCGGCCTTGGGTGTAGTCGAGGGGTTGTTGGACGGCGTCGGCGAGTTGGTCGAGGGCGTCCTGGGTGGTGGGGGCGTCGGTGAGTAGGAGTAGTTGGGGCATGCCGGGGTTGGGTGGGATGATCGCCACGGGTGGGTCGACGCGTCGGTAGCGGGCGTGCAGGGCTTCGTGCCGGCGGTGCAGGTCGCCGAGCGCGGCCATCAACGCCCGCAGGTTGAGCTCACCCTCCACCCACCAGGTGGTCGGGCAGACCAGCTCGAAGGGGAGCCAGACGCACTTGGCGACCGACAGCGTCAGCGGCACCGGCTTCGCCGGCCCGGAGCGCGCGACGCCCGACGGTTCCGCCTCGGCCCGGGGGCGGCGTGGCGCGGTGGCGAGCCACGCGGCGAGCGCGTGCGGCGTGGGGGTGCGGCGGATCTGGGAGACGGGCACGACGGCGTCGGTGGCCTCGTCGAGGGCGGCGGCGAGGGCGGCGGACTGGAGGCTGGTCCCGCCGAGGTCGAAGAAGCTGTCGTGGACGCCGACCCGGTCGATGCCGAGGACGGTGACGAAGGCCGTGGTGACGAGCCGCTCGTCGGCGGTGGCCGGCGCGACGTAGTCGACGCCGACGTCGGGGCGCTGGGCGTCGGGGGCGGGCAGCGCGTTCCGGTTGATCTTGCCGGTGCCGCCGACGGGGAACCGGTCGAGGACCATGATGACGGCCGGGACCATGTAGGACGGCAGCACCGCCGCCGCGTGCGCGCGCAGCGCGGGCACCGATGGCGTACGTCCGTCGCGTCCGGTGACGTAGCCGATGAGTCGGGGGGTGTTGTTGTCGTCGCGGCGGGTGACGATGGCGGTGGTGACGTCGGGGTGTTGTTCGAGGGTGGTTTCGATTTCGCCGAGTTCGATGCGGATGCCGTTGATTTTGATCTGGTGGTCGATGCGGCCGAGGATTTCGAGGGCGCCGTTGGTGTTCCAGCGGGCGAGGTCTCCGGTGCGGTAGGCGGTGCCGCCGCCGTGGGGGTCGGTGACGAATCGTTGGGTGGTGAGTTCGGGGCGGTGGAGGTAGCCGTCGGCGATGCCGTGGCCGGTGATGAGGATTTCGCCTGGTGCGCCGGCGGGGACGAGGTTGAGGTGGGGGTCGACGATGTGGATCTGTCGGTTGGGCATGGGCCAGCCGATGGGTACGTAGCTGCCGGGCCAGCCGGTTGACGCGTCGTACCAGGTGCAGGCCACGGCCGCCTCCGCCGGCCCGTACGCGTTGATCAGCCGGACCCCGGCGGCCAGCCAGCGCTGCGCCATCCGCGGCGGCACCGGCTCCCCGGCGAGCGTCAGGCAGGACATGCTCGGGCAGTCGGCCGGGTCGACGGCCGCCAGGTTGGTCGGCGGGCAGAACGCGTGGGTCACCTGCTCCTTGGCGATCAGGTCGGTGAGGCGGCGGGCGTCGAGCAGCTCGTCGCGGGAGCAGACGACGACGGTCGCGCCGGAGGTGAGGGCCGTGAAGATCTCGCCCAGGGCCACGTCGAACACGGGCGTGCAGCTGTGCAGCATTCTGCTGTCGGGGCCGATGGCGCACTCGTCGGCCATCCAGGCCAGGAAGTTCGTCAGCTTCTCGTGCGTCAGCACCACGCCCTTCGGGATGCCCGTCGACCCCGACGTGTAGATCACGAACGCCGGCCCGTCCACGGCGACCACCGGCAGGTCCACCGGACCGACAGCCTCGATCTGCGGCCACTGGTCGTCCAACGCCACCACCCGCACCCCGTCCGGGCACGGCACCCGGGAGGCCACCTCACCCACCGTCAACACCACCCGCGCACCATGATCAGCCAACAACACCCGCATCCGCTCCGCCGGCCACGCCACATCCATCGGCGTATACGCCGCACCCGCCCGCAACACCCCCAACGCCGCCACCAACGTCCACAAACTCCGATCCAACGCCAACGACACCACATCACCGACACCCACACCCACCGACCGCAGAAACCCCGCCACCAGCCCCGAACGCCGCTCCAACTCCCCATACGTCAACACCACACCACCGGCCACCCCCGCCACCGCCTCCGGCGACCGCTGCGCCCACCCCAGCACCAACTCGTGAATCGGCGCGCCCGGAACCTCCCGCACCGGACCCCGACCCCACCCCAACAACCGCTCCCGCTCCACCACCGACACCAACCCCAACCGCGACAACCCCCGCCCAGGCTCACCCACCCCCGCCGCCACCAACGTCACCACCGCATCCACGAATCCCCGCACCCACCCCGCCGAAAACTCCTCCACCGCGAAGTCCACCCGCAGGCCCGAACCGTCCCCGGCCACCCACACCACCACACCGGCATCCACCACCTCCGGCCCCACCTCATCCACCGGCCCATCCACCAATCCCACCAGCACCCGATCCACCCGACCACCCGCCACCGGCGACGCCAACGCCGCCTCCACCCGACCCGTCAACTCACCGAACCCCGGATCACCCGACACGTCCACCCGCACCACACCACCACCGGCCAGCCCGAACACCACCTCCGACTGACCCGTGTACCGCGCCAACACCCCGACCAGCCCTGCCACCACCACCACACCCGAACCCACCACACCCACCGGCCACGACACCACCCCCGACACCGAACCCGCCCGCGCCGGCCACCCCACCACCCGCCGCAGATCACCCACCAGATCGAGGGTCGCGAAGTCGGTGCCGGGGCCGGCGAGCCCTGGAGCCTGGGCCTGACCACCAACGAACCCGACGGACATGAGCAGAACCTCCGATCAGGACCGGCGTCGCCCGCAGGCGGGCCGGTTCGAAGAACCAGGAAACCGGCGTGGGCGCGGCCGTCCGCGCCCACGCACGAGAGGGGGTACGTCGATCAGCGGCCCGAATCCGGCGCGGGGCCGGCCTCGAGGAAGCGCAGCATGTGGCCGTTCAGCTCCTCGGCGAGGCGGTACGGCAGGTAGTCGGTGCGGATGGTGACGCGCAGGAGGAGGTGGTCGGCGCGGGGCAGCACCTCCACGGTGAGGCCGTTGGACACCTCCCGGGCGTACGGGTCGACGACCTCCTCGGTGCGGCAGCCGGGCAGCTCCAGCGGGAGCACCAGGTTGTCCTGGTAGACGAAGGTCGGCAGGCTTGCGACGACCTCGCTGGAGAGCCCGGCCGCGGGATCGTCGGCGGTCTCCGCGAAGGGCACGTCCTGCGCCCGCATCAGGTCGGCGATCGTCTCGTGGACCCGCAGCACGAGCTTGTCGTCCTGCGGCCCGTCGAAGCGCACCCGCACGCAGTTGAGGTTGAGCCGGGTGGTGAACGCCGAGTCGAGCACCCGGCTGCCGCGCTTGGCGACCACCATCAGCAGGCCGATGTCGTCCTGGTGGTGGATGGCGCGCAGGGCGGTGGCGAAGGCGGCGACGAAGTAGCTGGAGCGGCTGAACCGGTGTTCCCTGGCCGCCCGGTCCCAGCGCTGCATCACCTCGGCCGGCACCGTCACCGTGTGCCCGGCCTTGGGACCCCAGGCGAGGGCCTGTTCCAGCGACACGGTCGGCCCGCCGTCGCCCTGCCGGGGCAGCCCGTGGAGCTGGGCGCGCCAGTATGCGCGTTGGGCGGGCAGGTCGGCTGCGGTGCGGAGTCGGGCGTACTCGTCGTGGATCTGGCGCAGGGTGGGTGCGGGATGGTCCCAGGTGGGTGGGTGGCCGTTGGCGCGGGCGGTGTAGGCGTGGGTGAGGTCGCGGACGAGGAGGGTGTGGGACCAGCCGTCGAAGGCGATGTGGTGGATGCCGATGCCGAGGAGGGTGCGGTTGGTGGAGCGGTCGCGGATGATGGCGGTGCGCCAGTTGCGGCCTTGGGTGTAGTCGAGGGGTTGTTGGACGGCGTCGGCGAGTTGGTCGAGGGCGTCCTGGGTGGTGGGGGCGTCGGTGAGTAGGAGTAGTTGGGGCATGCCGGGGTTGGGTGGGATGATCGCCACGGGTGGGTCGACGCGTCGGTAGCGGGCGTGCAGGGCTTCGTGCCGGCGGTGCAGGTCGCCGAGCGCGGCCATCAACGCCCGCAGGTTGAGCTCACCCTCCACCCACCAGCTCACCGGGACCACGACCTCCGGGGGCGACATCAGGCACTTGGCCACCTGCTGCGCGAGGGGCACCGGCCCGGGCCGCTGGCGGCCGTGGCCGACGGCCCGCCCGCCGCCCGTGCGGCGCGGCGCGGTGGCGAGCCACGCGGCGAGCGCGTGCGGGGTCGGGGTGCGGTGGATCTGGGAGACGGGCACGACCACGTCGGCGGCCTCGTCGATGCCCGTGGCCACGGCTGCCGACTGGAGGGACGTGCCGCCGAGGTCGAAGAAGCTGTCGTGGACGCCGACCCGGTCGATGCCGAGGACGGTGGCGAACACGCCCGTGACGAGCCGCTCCTGTGCGGTGGCCGGTGCGGCGTAGTCGACGCCGAGGTCGGGGCGTCGGCCGTCCGGGGCGGGCAGCGCCGCCCGGTCGATCTTGCCGGTGCCGCCGACGGGGAACCGGTCCAGGACCATGACGACCGCCGGGACCATGTAGGACGGCAGGATGGTGGCGGCGTGCTCGCGCAGCGCCTCCGGCGTGGGCGTGCGTCCGTCGCGTGCGGTGACGTAGCCGATGAGTCGGGGGGTGTTGTTGTCGTCGCGGCGGGTGACGATGGCGGTGGTGACGTCGGGGTGTTGTTCGAGGGTGGTTTCGATTTCGCCGAGTTCGATGCGGATGCCGTTGATTTTGATCTGGTGGTCGATGCGGCCGAGGATTTCGAGGGCGCCGTTGGTGTTCCAGCGGGCGAGGTCGCCGGTGCGGTAGGCGAGTTGGTGGGTGTGGGGGTCGGTGACGAATCGTTGGGTGGTGAGTTCGGGGCGGTGGAGGTAGCCGTCGGCGATGCCGTGGCCGGTGATGAGGATTTCGCCTGGTGCGCCGGCGGGGACGAGGTTGAGGTGGGGGTCGACGATGTGGATCTGTCGGTTGGGCATGGGCCAGCCGATGGGTACGTAGCTGCCGGGCCAGCCGGTTGACGCGTCGTACCAGGTGCAGGCCACGGCCGCCTCCGCCGGCCCGTACGCGTTCACGACCCGGGCACCCGCCGCCGACCACCGCCGGACGAGCTGCGGCGGGGCGGCCTCGCCGCCGAGGACGACGCAGCGCAGGCTGGGGCAGGCCGCCGGGTCGAGCGGGGCGACGTTCGTCGCGGGCCCGAAGGTGTGCGTGACGCCGTGCCGCCCGATGAGCCCGGTGAGCCGGCGTACGTCGAGCAGGTCGTCGCGCGAGCAGACGACGACCTGGCCACCGGAGATGAGCGTGGCGAAGACCTCCCCGAACGCGGCGTCGAAGACCGGTGCGGCCGAGTGCAGCATTCTGCTGTCGGGGCCGATGGCGCACTCGTCGGCCATCCACGCCAGGAAGTTCGTCAGCTTCTCGTGCGTCAACACCACACCCTTCGGGATGCCCGTCGACCCCGACGTGTAGATCACGAACGCCGGCCCGTCCACGGCGACCACCGGCAGGTCCACCGGACCGACAGCCTCGATCTGCGGCCACTGGTCGTCCAACGCCACCACCCGCACCCCGTCCGGGCACGGCACCCGCGACACCACCTCACCCACCGTCAACACCACCCGCGCACCATGATCAGCCAACAACACCCGCATCCGCTCCGCCGGCCACGCCACATCCATCGGCGTATACGCCGCACCCGCCCGCAACACCCCCAACGCCGCCACCAACGTCCACAAACTCCGATCCAACGCCAACGACACCACATCACCGACACCCACACCCACCGACCGCAGAAACCCCGCCACCAGCCCCGAACGCCGCTCCAACTCCCCATACGTCAACACCACACCACCGGCCACCCCCGCCACCGCCTCCGGCGACCGCTGCGCCCACCCCAGCACCAACTCGTGAATCGGCGCGCCCGGAACCTCCCGCACCGGACCCCGACCCCACCCCAACAACCGCTCCCGCTCCGTCGCCGACACCAACGTGAGCCCCGACAACGCCACCTGTGCCCCGGCGACGCCCGCCGATACCAGCGTCACCACCGCGTCCACGAATCCCCGTGCCCACCCGGCCGAGAACTCCTCCACCGCGAAGTCCACCCGCAGGCCCGAACCGTCCCCGGCCACCCACACCACCACACCGGCATCCACGACGTCCGGTCCCACCTCATCCACCGGCCCATCCACCAATCCCACCAGCACCCGATCCACCCGACCACCCGCCACCGGCGACGCCAACGCCGCCTCCACCCGACCCGTCAACTCACCGAACCCCGGATCACCCGACACGTCCACCCGCACCACACCACCACCGGCCAGCCCGAACACCACCTCCGACTGACCCGTGTACCGCGCCAACACCCCGACCAGCCCTGCCACCACCACCACACCCGAACCCACCACACCCACCGGCCACGACACCACCCCCGACACCGAACCCGCCCGCGCCGGCCACCCCACCACCCGCCGCAGATCACCCACCAGGTCCAGACCCCCGGCGTCCACCGCGCCATCAGCGAACCCAACAGGCATGAGCCCAACCTCCGAGTGAATGGGGACGACCGGGAGAGGGGGACGAGGCGGCCGGTCGGCCGTGGGCGGACGTACCGCCGGGGTGCCGGGCCACCGCCGAACGACCCGCCCTCGCCATGTTCCGGTCGCGGGCGGGCCCACGATCGCCCACCTCCGTTCCCGGTCCGGTGCGGGGTGGGGGAACGACGACCCGACGGGGCCCGACGCTACGGAGCCTGGCCAAGCGGCGTACACCCCTAGAATTCGGGTGCGATCGACCCCTAGCCCGTGGTGGCGAAATGGGCCGGTCCCACTCGGCTGTCCGGCCCATCCGCGTGCTCGGAGGGCGCTGACTATGCTTCATCGATCATGATGTCGATCATGACGCAGTCGGTGACTGGTTGATCACACATCGGCTGCTGGTGCGCACCGCGCCGGCGCAGCGCTGACCACAAGCCAGCCGCTAGCCGACCGGCCCAGCCCGGATCCGTCCGGCCGGTGCGCGCGGCACGCCCGACTCTCGCGGCCGAGCGGCCTCATCAGGACCGGTACGCCATGCCTCACCCGCCACGTGCTCCGCAGCTCGCGGCCGGGGCGCACCGGGCTTCTCGCCACACCCCGAGGCCTCCTGCGGGGGGCCGGCACGTCAGGAGATCCAATGGATGGGCCTATCCAAGTACAGGTGTTCGCGCACGACGGGGTGGTCCTGGCCCGGCCGCCCAGCCCGGTGGAGACCGCCGGCAGCCGCTATCTGACCAGCGCGGGCGCGGGCCTGCACAACGGGCTGGACATGGTCACCGGCCTGCACCTGACCCTGCCGCACCAGTCGGCGGTCATCTGCAGCAGTGGCGCCAGCGCCGACAAGTCGCTGCGCCTGCTCAGCCGGTGCGGCCTCAAGACGCCGAGCGACCTGCGGGAGTATCGCTCCGGCGAGCAGGCGGTGCGGCTGGCCCGGGAGGCCGCCGGCCGGGGCGAGCTGCTGGAGTTCCAGTTTCCCCCGCAGGACCCGCAGTTGCGGGCCGCGCCGGCCCGGGTCGCCCCGGACCTGCTGGCCCGCCTCAACAACAAGACGGTCCTGGAGACCCTGATCGCACCGGACTACCTGCCGCGCCGGCAGGTGGCCAGCCCCGCCGAGGTGCGGCAGATCGTCCGGGCCGACCGCCGGCCGGCGGTGCTCAAGCCGGCCGGCACCGAGGTCTACAGCGGGATCGCGATCTTCACCCGGAGGTTGCAGGACCGGCTCAACCGGTCGCTGTTCCACCAGCTGGAGCAGGTGAGCGACAGGTGGATCGTAGAGGAGGAGGTTCCCTTCCGGACGGTCTGGGGCCTCCAGTTCGGCGTGACGGAGAGCGGTTCGGTCGAGTACTTCGGTGCGTCCGTGCACCTGCCGCAGCCCACCTCGACGTGGGTCGGGTGTGTGCTCGACGACGACCGACCGCCGGCCGAGCTGGTCGAAGCGCTGACGGCAGGGGTCCGAAAGGCCAGCGCCCTCGGGTACCGGGGGTACTGCTCGTTCGACGCCGGGGTCGGCCGAAACGGCGAGCTACGGGTCATCGACCCGAACTTCCGGGTCAGCGCCGCCACCACGTCGGTGCTGCACCGCAGCTCCCTGCTGAGCCAGCATCCGTGCGCCATGACCACCTTCTTCACGCTCGCGCCGGGCCTGGACGCCGAGCCGCTCCTCGCCCCGTTCATCGATCGCGGGGAACTCGTCGTGTTCATGCACTACGACCCGGCGGAGACGGACAACGGCCCGCACCCGGCGACGGTCCTCGGCATGGTGGGCGCGGCCGACCGCTATGCCTGCGGCGTGCTGATCTCCCAGGTCCAGCGGGCCCTGACCAGCTGACACCCCCGAGGCCGCACGCGTCGACCATGGAGGTGGCGGCGGCTGGGGAGTCGCCTCAGCCGCCGCCACCGGGGGAGATGCGGCGCTGCGCCCGCTCCTCGAAGCTCGTGGGGCGATGCCGAGGGCCCGGGCGTACTCCGGGCGGGCGGGTTGGCCGAACACGTTCATGAGGTCGTGGGAGGCGCCCATCCCCGGCATTCCCGCGTCGGGGCGGGCAGGCACACCGTGAACGTCGCGCCGCGACCCGGCCTGCCCTGTGCGTCGATCGTGCCGTGGTGACTGGTGACCACCTCCCGCAGCAGGGCCAGCCCCAGCCCGGAACGGCGGTCGCCTGCGCCCGCACCCCGGTGGAACCGGTCGAACAGACGCCGCGCGTCGGCCTGGTCGAAGCCGTCCCCGGTGTCCGCGACGGAAAGTTCGGCGCGGCCCTCGACGGCGCGCAGGGTCACGGCGATCCGGCCCCCGGCGGGGGTGTGGGCCAGCGCGTTGGCGAGCAGCTCCCCGACGACCCGGCGCAGCGCCGACTCGACGCCTGGCACCGGCAGCGGCTCGCCGGGCGCGTCCAGCGTGAGCGCGACCTGGCGCTCGACGGCGCGGTCGACCTCGGCGGCGACCGCCGCGCCGACCAGCGCGGTGAGGTCGACCTGGGGTTTCGGCGGCTGGCCGGCGGGGGCTGCGGCGAGTTGGGCCGAGAGCAGCAGGTCGTCCACGATCTCGCCGAGGCGGCGGGTGGTGTCGACCAGTCGCTCCAGGTCGTCCGGGCTCACCCCGGTGCCGCCGGCACGCGCCCGCCGGGCCAGCACCTGGGCGCGGGTGTACACCTGCGCGATCGGGGTGCGCAGCTCGTGGCTGGCGTCGGCGACGAAGCGGCGCTGGCGGGCCAGCGCCTCCACCAGCGGCGCGACGGCCCGGCGGCTGACGAGCAGGCCGGCCAGCGCGGCGGCGAGCACCCCGACGGCCGCCGCGAGGCTGAACGCGAGCAGCAGGTGCCGGCGGTCGGCCAACTGGAAACGCGCGTCGAACACCGCCTGCACGACCCGGTCGCTCCGGGCGGCGGTGCGGACGTGGTAGACCGTCCCGTCGCGGGTGACGGTGGTGGTCTCGGCGGTCCGGGTCGCCGCCACGGTCTCCAGCGCGTCGTGCAGCGGGAAGCCGGGCGGCGGCGGGTCGAGTCCGGTGTCCACGGTCGTGCCGTCGTACTCGAAGATCCAGCTACAGGCGGGCGGGCCGCCGATCGTGCCGTACCGCGTGCCCCATTCGAGTTCGCGCTGGATCTGGGCCTCCTGGCGGCGGACCAGCGCCTCGTAGGAGATGCCGCCGCCGAGGACCAGCAGGGCCCCGAAGACCAGACCGACCAGCACGGCGATGCGCAGCCGGGCCTGCCGGACGACAGCCCGCTCGGCCCGGTCCACCTACAGCCTGCCCAGGCGGTAGCCGAGCCCGTGCAACGTGCGGACCACTGGGCGGCCGAGCTTGCGCCGCAGGTAGTAGACGTAGGTGTCCACGATCGACGCGGCGGTGGCCTCGGGGAAGACCTGTCGGCGCAGCTCACCCCGCGAATGCACGGTGCTCGGCCGGGCCGCCAGCACCCGCAGCAGCTCGAACTCGCGGGTGGACAGCGCCACCCGGGTGCCGTCGGCCAGCACCGCCTGACGCAATGCCAGGTCGAGCCGCCCGCCGCCGACGCGCAGCACCTCGGTGCACCCGGAGGCGCGCCGGCACAGCGCCCGGATCCGCGCGCTCAGCTCGTCCAGGTCGAACGGCTTGACCAGGTAGTCGTCGGCGCCCGCGTCCAGCCCGGCGATCCGGTCGTCGACCGTGGCGAGCGCGGTGAGGATCAGCGTCCGCGCCGGCACCGCCCGCGAGCGCAGCCGGGCGACCAGGTCGAGCCCGTCGAGCGCCGGCAGCAGCCGGTCGATGACCATCACGTCGTACGGGCGGGTCAGCCCGAGATGCAGGCCGCGCTGGCCGTCCGGGGCGCGGTCGACGACGTAGCCCTCGTTGACCAGCGTCTCGGTGAGCAACTCCGTCAGATCCGCGTCATCCTCGACCAGCAGCAGCCGGTTCGGTTCTCCCCCGTGCATCCCTCAACAATTCATAGGCGTCCGTCGATAAATCCGTGAATATTGTCTCCTCAACTACTGCCAACCCGCCAGGGCCTGCGTGGGTGCAGTGGTGACCGTCCTCGCCTCCCGCCGCTCGATCCAGCTCAGGAGTGGCGTCGTCATCAGCGTCGTGACCAGCGCGACCAGCACCAGCACCGTGAACAGCGACCCGTTCACGATGCCCGCCTCCAGCCCGACGTTGAGCGCGATGAGCTGCATCAGGCCCCGGGCGTTCATCAGCGCGCCGACCCGCAGCGCCACCCCCTGCGGCTCGCCGCGGATCCGGGCTGCCGCCCAGCAGGCGCCGAACTTGCCGACGACGGCCGCCGTCACGCAGGCCAGCGCGAACAGCAGCACCGGCGGGCTGCCGAGCAGCCCGAACTCCGTGCGCAGGCCCGAGTAGGTGAAGAACAACGGCAGGAACACCGTTGCGGCGACCGGGGTCAGCGTGTCGACCACCCGGTCGGTGTTGGCGGTGCGGGGCATGACCACGCCGACCGCGAATGCCCCGAACACCGCGTACAGCCCGATCTCGTCGGTGTACCAGGCCACCAGGAAGAGCAGGACGACCATGCCGAGCAGCCGGGCCCGGTCGTCGAGGCCCCGGGCGGTCATCAGCGCGGCGGTCGTGCGGCGGCCGGCGAGCCAGAGCACCAGCCCGAAGAGGACCGCGCCCCCGGCGGTGACGATTGCCGGGCCGGACCGGCCGGAGGCGAAGGCCAGCACCACGGCGAGCATGATCCAGGCGACCATGTCGTCGATCGCGCCGCTGGCCAGGGAGAGGGTGCCGTGCCGGGTGGCCGCCTGGCCGCGTTCGGTGATGATCCGGGCCAGCATCGGGAAGGCGGTGATGGCCAGCGCGACGCCGACGAACGCCGCCGAGACCCCGAGCGAGGTCCCCTCGGCCCGGATCGGCACGGCCCTGGAGGTCGCCAGGACCAGCAGGACGCCCAGCACGAGCGGCGTGGCGACCCCGGCCAGCGACACCGCGCCGGCCGTGCCGGCGAGGCCGGTGACGCGGTGCGCGCCGAAGGCGTACCCGGCCTGGAACATGAACAGCACCAGCCCGACCTGGCCGACCACGTAGAGGACGGGGAGCAGGGGAGCCGGGAACAGGGCGTCCTGCACGTCCGGCAGGAGCAGCCCGAGCAGCGAGGGGCCGAGCAGCACCCCGGCGAGCATCTCGCTGACCACGGCGGGCTGGCCCGCCCTGCCGAGCAGCCAGGCCACCCCCTTGCAGAAGAGCAGGATCACCGCGACCGCGATGAAGAACCGCGGTGCCAGCTCCGTGGGGGTCATCGGACCGCCTCCTCGAAGTAGTTGCCGCACAGGCGCTGTCGACGGGCGTCGACGACCATCCAGGTGCCGAGCACCAGTTGCCGGACGCTGCGGCCCACGTCGGCCCAGCGGTCCCGCCACCGCATCGCGCCCAGCCGCAGCCGGCCCGGCCCGGGGAGCCCGGCCGGCGTCAGGTACGCCGGGCCCCGGCTGGGCAGCGGCCGGGTGTGCGCGACCGAGGACGCCAGGGCGTACCGGCGCAGCACCTCGCGGGTCGCGGCGCGCAGCATCACCGGCGCGACCCCACGCGCCGGGCAGGCCCGGTTCGCGGTGATCCCGTACGGGATGAGGTGGGCGTCGCGGCGTGTGAGGGTCAGCCACCGCTGCGGGTCGAACCGGTCGTCGGCGGCGGCACCGGCGCGCTGGAACGCCAGGTAGTTGAAGAGCAGCACCGACCCGGCGGGCAGCGACACCCCGGGCAGGGCGATCGGCGCGGACGTGATCCGGTGCGCCACCCCGAACAGCGGATACAGCCGCAGCGTCTCGTCGACCACCCGGTCCAGCGCCGCGTCGTCGTCGAGGCCCCGCTGCGCGTCGGGGTGGGTGGCGAGGGCCAGCAGCACGTGCGCCATCGCCTCGGACATCTGCACGACGGCCGTGGTGCAGAAGGCCCCGTGGAGATACCAGGCCGTCTCCTGGGCGGTGAACGGCGGCGGCAGCGTCACCGGGCAGGTCCCCGCGTCGACGCGCCCCCGCAGGTACCGGGTCAGCCGGTCGCGCCGGTCCATGTGCCGCAGGCTCGTGCACTTCAGCGAACTGGACACGTCGTCGGCGTTGGCGACGATCAGCGCCCGCGCGTCGGGCGGGCACACCCCGCCGAAGACCAGCTCGTGGAAGACCTCGGCCCACACCGGCACCATCAGGTCGCGCAGCCGCACGTGGCTGGTCCGGCCGGACGGCAGCTCGTCCAGCACCCGCCGGGTGGCGGCGGTCGCCAGTTCGTCGGCGCGCTGCGGGCGCACCGCGAGCACCCGCCGGGTCGTGGCCGCCACCGTGCGGTAGCGCTCGCCGGGCTCCAGGTGCTCCTGGTGCATGTGCGGCCCGGGGGACAGCCAGTACCAGAACAGGTCCGACAGCCCGGCCCCCCGGCTGCGCCCGTCGGCCGCCGGGTCCGCGTACACCCGCATGAAGTGTTCGACGCCGACGGTGGGGCCGGGCACCGGGATGCCCTTCGCGCCGTTGACCCGGGCGAAGACCCACTCCCGCAGCCGCACCACCGCCGGGGGCAGCCAGCGCGGCAGGGTCCAGCCCGCGCCGAGCGCGACGAGGGCGACCGCGACGACCGGGGCGCTCATGCCCCCACCACCGGGGCGACGGGGCCGCAGCCGGCGACGAGGTCCGGGCCGGCGACGAGGTCCCGGCCGAGGTCGGCCGGTCGGGCCGCGCCGGCCAGGGCCAGCGCCCGGTCCAGGTCGGCGCGCAGCAGCTCCAGCACGTGCCGCACCCCGGCCGCCCCGCCCACGGCCAGCCCCCACAGCACCGGCCGCCCCACCAGCACGGCGGTCGCACCGAGCGCCAGCGCCACCAGCACGTCCGTGCCCCGCCGGACGCCGCCGTCGACCAGCACCGGCAGCCGCCCCCCGACGGCCGCGACGATCCCGGGCAACGCGTCCAGGGTGGCCAGCGCGCCGTCGAGCTGCCGGCCGCCGTGGTTGGAGACCAGCAGGCCGTCGACGCCGTGCGCGACGGCCAGCCGGGCGTCGGCCGGGTGCAGCACCCCCTTGAGCAGGATCGGCAGCGACGTGATGCCGCGTAGCCACGCGATCCGCTCCCAGCCCAGCCCGGCGTCCATCTCGATGCTGCGCACCCGACCGTCCGTGTCGCGCATGTTCTCGCAGGCCAGCCCGGGTGGCAGGTCGACGAAGCCGTGCCGCAGGTCGCGCTCGCGCCGGCCGAACACGGGCGAGTCGACCGTGACGACCAGGGCCCGGCAGCCGGCGGCCTCGGCCCGTCGCACCACGGCGGCGGTGAACTCCAGGTCCGGCTGCGGGTAGAGCTGGAACCACAGCCGCCCGCCCGCCGCGGCGATCTCCTCGACTCCCCGGGTGGCCGCCATGCTGACCACCATCACCGTGCCGGCCTCGGCGGCGGCCCGCGCGGTGGCCACCTCGCCGTCGGGGTGGGCCAGCCGGTGGAACGCGGTCGGCGCGACCAGCACCGGCATCGAGACCGGCTCGCCGAGCAGACGGATGCGCAGGTCGCGCCCGCCCGTGCCGCGCAGGACCCGGGGCACGACCCACCGCCGCGTGTACGCCGCCTCGTTGGCCCGGACCGTGCGTTCCCCGCCGGCCCCGCCGGCGAAGAAGTCCCAGTGCGCCGGCTCCAGCCGACGCCGCGCCTCGGCCGCCACGTCGGCCAGGTTCAACCCGGCCTCGTCCAGCGTGAGCATCTCAGCCCTCGCCGCCGCTCAGGCAGCGGTCCACGAACGCGACCAGCGGCGCCACGTGCACGTCCGGCCGGTCCCAGCGGTTCTCCAGGTTCTCCGCCAGGTGGTGGGTGGCCACCACCCGCCCGCCGCGGTGGTGGCGGACCACCGGATGCAGGTACGCGGCGTCGTGCGCCTGCCCGACGACGTCCTGCGCCACCCGGTTGACCGTGATGTCGAACGGGTCCACCTGGTCGTGGTCCGGCCCGTACTCCAGCGTGACGACGAAGGCGTGCCCGTAGTCGTGGTCGGGGGTGCGCAGCCCCTCCTCGGCGAAGTAGTCGACCGGCACCTCCTCGTGGTAGCGGGCGTCCGGGCCGGCCACGGTCACCACGTCGGCGAGGACGCCGAACTGCTGCCACAGCGCCGAGGTGCGATTGACCCGGGCGACGACGGCGTCGGCGATCGACTCCGGCGTGGCGTCCAGCTTCTCCGCCGGCCACGGCGTGTCCCCGTACCGCCGCTCCAGGATCTTGTGCAGCGCCCGCACGGCGTAGCGGAAGCCGTGGATGAAGCCGTTGGTGGAGCGCTTGAAGTCGCGTTCCTGGGAGAGCGTGCCGGCGAAGTACAGGCCGGGAACGTCCACCGACTCCCACGCCGCGGTCTGCGCCGGGAAACGATCCCTGACAGCCAGCGCCGGGCGGCAGGTGTCGTCGAAGATCGACGCGTCGAAGGCGAAGCCGGTGCAGGCGAGCACCCGGTCGTAGCGCAGCTCCTTGACGACCTCGTTCGCCCGCGAGAACGAGAACGTCACCGTGAACCCGGCGCCGTCGCGCTCGATGCGCCGCACGTCGCCGTCGAGGATCGCGTTGGCCGACTTGAGCTGGTACGTGTCGAGGAAGTTGTTGTTCACCGCCCGCAGGTGCCCCACGTAGTGGGTGCGCCACGCCATCCGCACCGAGCTGGGCCCGGCGACGTGGATCAGCGTGGTCGTCTCCATCAGGTTCTCCGCCGTCTCGAACGCGGAGTTGCCCTTGCCGATGATCAGCACCCGCTGGTCGAGGTAGTCGCGCGGGTCGACGGGCATGTCCGCGTACCGCTCGGCCAGCTCCAGCCCCGGGATCGGCGGCTCGTACGGCTTCGACACGCCGGTGGCGACGATCAGCCGCCGCGCCCGGAACGTCTCCCCGGCCGTGCGGGCCTCGAAGACCCCGTCCACCCGCCCCACCGACGTCACCCGCGCGCCGTAGCGCACCCGCGCCCCGGTCTTCGCGGCGAAGTCCGCCAGGTAGCGGACCATCACGTCGGCGTGCGGGAAGTACCGCTCGGTGTAGGCGGTGAACCGCAGCGTCGGGTCGTCGCTGAGCAGCGAGTTCCAGTCCAGCCGCAGGTTCAGCTCCGGGTCGTCGGAGCCGGTGTGCGGCTTGTTGATGGAGATGAGCTGCCGGTGGCGGGGGAAGGTGGCGAAGAACGCCCCGGGGGAGTTCGCGCCCTCCAGCACCAGGTAGTCGCGCCTTCCGTCGGCCTCCAGCAGGGCGGCCAACTGGAGGCCGGCCGGCCCGGCCCCGATGATCAGGTAATCAAGCGTCACGGCGGTCACCCCAGGGAAGAGAAGTCACGAGCGTTTCGACGACATCGGCGGCGCGTCGCACGTCGCCGTCCAGCGGCCGGTCCGGGTCCACCGGCGGTACGGCCTCCGCCAGCGCCGCCAGCACCTCGGCGCACCCGGGCGCGGACGGCGTGCGCGCGCCCACGTACGCGGCCTGGCGTAGCCCCACCGCGAGCGACCCGACGATCAGGTGCAGCAACCGCGCCTGGTCCAGCGCCCGCAGCGCGGCCTGGGTGCCCAGCGGGACGACGTCCTGGTTGTGCAGGTTCGTCGGCAGGCTCTGCATGCTCGCCGGCATCGTGTCCCGGCGGATCTCGGCGATCAGCGCGGTCGACGCCAACTGCACCCCCTGCAACCCGTGCTGCTGCCCCGGCCCGGCGGCGAGCATCGGCGGCAGCCCACCGTTGCGGTTCGGGTCGACGAGCAGGTCGAGCTGCCGCTCGGCGAGGTTGCCGACCTGCGCCACGACCATCGACAGCAGGTCGGCGGCGAACGCCGCCGGCTGCCCGAAGAAGTTGCCCCCGTGCACGACGGCGTCGTCGTCGGGGAAGAACAGCGGGTTGTCGCTGACGCTGCCCAGGTCGGCGGCGACGACGGCGTCGACGTGGCGCAGCGCGTCCTCGGCCGCGCCGAGCAGCTGCGGCGCGCAGCGGATGCTGTACGGCTCCTGCAGCGGGCGCTTGCCCGACGCCACGATCCCGTCGCCGACGCGCCGCATGGCCGCGCCCACGTCGATCGCCCCCGGGTGCCCGTACGCGTTCAGCAGCCGGGCGTCGAGGAACTGTGGATCGCAGCCGAGCAGGTCGGCCAGCAGGGTGGTGAGCACCTGCACCGCCCGGTGCGACGCGCGCACCGACCACAGTGCCAGCGCGGTCGCCGCCGTGGTCAGCGACGTGCCGTTGACCAGGGCGAGGGCGTCCCGACCGTCCAGCGGCAGCGGCTCCAGGCCCGCCTGCGCGAGCGCCTGCGCCGCCGGCAGCCGCACCCCGTCCACGTAGGCGTGCCCCCGGCCCCGCAACGCCTGCGCCGCCGCGCCCAGCGGGATCAGGTCCCCGCTGGCCCCCACCGAGCCGAGGCGCGGCACCGCCGGCACGAACGTGGTCGCCAGCATCGCCGCGAGGGCGTCGACGACGTGCGGGGAGACCCCCGACACGCCCCGCGCCAGCGACCAGGCCCGCAGCAGCAGCGTCGCCCGGACCACCTCCGGCGCGAGGTCGGGGCCCTGTCCCGCGCCGAGGTGGGCGAGGGTGTTGTCGGCCTGGTCGCGCAGGTCGGCCCGACCCGCGTACCCGACGAGCGCGCCGAAGCCGGTGGTGCTGCCGTACACCGCGCGGTCGTCGCCGAGCACCTCGGACAGGAAACTGCGGGCGGTCGCGACCCGGTCGCGGACCTGCGGCGAGACCACGACCCGGACCGGGTCGCGGGCGGCGCGCAGGTCGGCGATCCGCAGCGGGGCGGCGAGATCTACCTCTGTCGTCATGCGACCGCACCCTAGAGACGGATTCTCAGAACGCTCTGAGATCGGGCGATTACGTTTCGCCGCATGACGCTCGACTACCTGATCATCGGAGCCGGGCCGGCGGGGCTCCAGCTCGCCGCCCTGCTGGAGCGCGACGGCCGCGACCACCTGGTGCTGGAGGCCGGCCCGGGGCCGGGCACGTTCTTCGCCACCTACCCCCGCCACCGGCAGCTCATCTCGATCAACAAGGTCTGGACCGGCTCCGACGACACCGAGTTCAACCTGCGCGCCGACTGGAACTCGCTGCTCACCGACGACCAGGCGCTGCTGTTCCGCCACTACAGCCGGCGCTACTTCCCCCACGCCGACGACCTCGTGCGCTACCTCGCCGACTTCGCCCGGGGCCTGCGGATCCGCTACGACACCCGCGTCACCCGCATCGCCCGCGACGGGGAGCTGTTCACCGTCGACGTCGCCGGCGGCGACACCCTGACCGCCCGCCGGGTCGTCGTCGCCACCGGCGTCTCCCAGCTCCACGTCCCGCCGATCGAGGGCGCCGACCTCGCCGAGCGGTACGACACCGTCAGCGTCGACCCCGACGACTTCACCAACCAGCGGGTGCTCATCGTCGGCAAGGGCAACTCGGCCTTCGAGACCGCCGACGCCCTCGTCGAGACCGCCGCCGTCATCCACGTCGCCGGCCCGCACTCGATCAAGCTGGCATGGCAGTCGCACTACGTGGGGCACCTGCGCGCGGTCAACAACAACTTCCTCGACACGTACCAGCTCAAGTCGCAGAACGCGGTGCTCGACGGCACGATCGAGCGGATCGCCCGCCGGGACGACGGCGGCTACCGCATCGACTTCCGTTACGCCCGCTCCGTCGAGGCGATCCGGCAGATCGACTACGACCGGGTGATCCTGTGCACCGGCTTCCGGTTCGACGCGAGCATCTTCGACCCGTCGGCCCGGCCGCGCCTGGTCATCGACGACCGCTTCCCCGAGCAGACCCCAGCGTACGAGTCGGTGAACGTGCCCGGCCTGTACTTCGCCGGCACCCTCACCCAGCAGCGCGACTTCAAGCGCTCCACCAGCGGCTTCATCCACGGCTTCCGGTACGGCACGCGCGCCCTGCACCGCATCCTCAACGCCCGCCACCACGACGTTCCGTGGCCGTCCGCTGCGCTCGACGCCACCCCCGAGGCGATCACCGACGCGATCATCGCCCGCATCAACCGCACCTCCGCGCTGTGGCAGCAGTTCGCCGTGCTCGGCGACGTCGTCACCGTCGACGGCGACACCGCCCGCTACCACGAGGAGGTGCCCGTCGCCTACCTGAGCGACGGCGGCCTCGGCCCCGATCCGTTCGCCTTCGTGGTCACCCTGGAGTACGGCCCGGACCACGACCAGGTCGACCCCTTCGACGTCACGATCCCCCGGATCGCCGAGAACGACGCCGAGCACGCCCACGACGCCAGCTACCTGCACCCCGTCGTACGGGTCCACCGGGGCGGCCGGGTCGTCGCCACGCACCACATGGCAGAGAACCTGGAGAACCACTGGAACCTGCCCGCCGTGCACCAGCAGCCGCTCGTGCACTTCGTCAAGGGCGTCCTGTCCGATGCCGACTGATCCGACATCCGCTGATCCGACCCGGGCCCGGGCCTGGCCGGCGCCGGCCGAGGTCTGGCCGCAGCCCCTCCTGGACCTGCTCGCCACCGGCGGCGACCGGCCCGTCTTCGCCGACGGCGACCGCATCGTCACCGCCGCCGAGATGTCCGCGCTGGTCCGCCGCGTCGCCGCCGGGCTGCGCGCCGCCGGGGTCGGCCCCGGCACCGGGCTGGCGCTGCGCCTCGGCGTCACCCCGGAGGCCTTCGCGGCCACCGTCGCCGCCTTCGCCGTCGGCGCCCGCGTCTCCGGCGTCCGCCCCGAGCTGACCCCGGCGCAGCAGGCCCACCTGCTCGGCAGCGACCCCGGGCCGCTCGTCGACGACGCCCGCCTCGCCCAGCTCGTCGACACCGGCGACGACGGCCGTCCGCTGGTCGCCGCCGGCCGACCGGGCGACGTCGCCCGGATCATCTGGACCAGCGGCAGCACCGGCAATCCCAAGGGCTGCGCCCAGACGTACGCGGCGATGAGCGCAGCCTGGTCCCCGTACCCGGACCGCTGGCCCCCGGCGATCGCCGACCTCGCCCCCCGTCTGGACCGCTACCTCGTCTTCGGCTCCCTGAGCAGTCAGGTGATGCTGGAGTACGGCATCCTCGCCCTCACCGCGGGCGGCACCCTCGTCGCCGCCCGCCCCCCTGGCTTTCCCGGCATGATCACCCGGCACCGGGCGACCGCCAGCGTCATCACCGTCGGCAAGCTGCACCAGCTCGTCCAGGCCCAGCGCGCCGACCCGACCGACCTGAGCAGCCTGCGGGCCCTCGTGGTGTCCGGCTCCCCGCTGACTCCGAGCCGCCTCGCCGAGGCCCTCGACGTGCTCGGCCCGGTGGTCTTCCACGGCTACGGACAGACCGAAACCGGCATGATCACGATGGTGACGCCGGCCGAGATGCTGGCCACCCCGACCGCGCTCGCCTCGGTCGGTCGCCCGCCCGCCGTCACCGACCTGTCCATCCGCGACGCCCACGGCCGCCCCGCCGCCGAGGGTGAGCTGTTCGTGCGGACCCCGGCGCAGGCCACCGCCTACTGGGCGGACCCGGCCGAGACCGCCGACGTCTTCACCGACGGCTGGGTCCGCACCCGCGACCTGGCCCGCCTCGACGAGGACGGCTACCTGCACCTGCTCGGCCGGGCGCGGGACGTCGTCATCGTCAACGCCAACCTGGTCCACGCCGGCCCGGTCGAACGGGTCCTCGCCGCCGACCCCGACGTCGCCGAGGCGTACGTCGTCGGCCGCCCCGACGACGCCACCGGGGAGGCGGTGCACGCGTACGTGGTGCCGGCCGCCGGCCGCACCCCGGACGTCGCCCGCCTGCGCGCCCGCGTGGCGCAGGCGCTGGGCGAGGCCGCGACCCCGAGGACGATCCAGCCGATCGACCGGGTCCCGCTGGCACCCAGCGGCAAGCCGGACAAGCGCGCGCTGACGTCGACCGGCCCGCACGGGTGAGGCCCTCCCCGCCGCCCCTCCGGATCGAGCACTATCGTGTCCGAAGCCTCCGCCGGGCGGGGGTGCGATCGGGGTGCGGGTGCGGGTGCGGGGCGGTCAGGGGCGTGGGGCCGGTATGCGCCGGGCGGCCGGCACCACCAGCGGCGAGCCCGTCTCCGGGTCGTCGATGACCCGGCAGGGCAGCCCGAACACCCGCTCGACCAGGTCGGCGGTGACGATCTCCCGGGGCGGGCCGGCGGCGACCACCTGCCCGTCGCGCATGGCGATGAGGTGGCTGGCGTACCGGGCGGCCTGGTTGAGGTCGTGCAGCACCGCGACGAGGGTGCGCCCCTGCTCCTCGTGCAGCGTCGCGCACAGGTCGAGCACCTCGATCTGGTGGGCGATGTCGAGGAACGTGGTGGGCTCGTCGAGCAGCAGCAGCTCGGTCTGCTGGGCGAGGGCCATGGCGATCCACACCCGTTGCCGCTGCCCGCCGGACAGCTCGTCGACGAGGCGGTCGGCGAGGTCGGCGACGCCGGTGGCGGCCATCGACTCGTCGACGATCCGCTCGTCGTCGCGGGACCACTGGCGCAGCAGCCCCTGGTGCGGGTAGCGGCCCCGGGCCACCAGCTCGGCGACGGTGATGCCGTCGGGTGCGGTGGAGCTCTGGGGGAGCAGGCCGAGGGTGCGGGCGACGCGGCGGGCCGGCTGGGCGTGGATGTCCCGCCCGTCGAGCAGCACGGTGCCGGCGGTGGGCTTGAGCATCCGCGCGAGGGCCCGCAGCAGCGTGGACTTGCCGCACGCGTTCGGGCCGATGACCACGGTGAACGACCGGTCGGGGACGGTCACGTCGAGCTGCCGGGCGATGGTCCGCTTGTCGTACGCGAGGGTCAGCCCGTCGCCGCTGAGCCGGGGGGTGCCGGGCCGCATGGGCGGTGCTCCGTTCTCTGTCGGGGGACGGTGGGCCGGGCGGGTGTTAATAAGGGGCCCTTCCTCTACAGAATGCGTTAACAAGGTGCCCCTCCTTTCACAGCCGGCCGGCGCGGCGTTCGGTGGCCAGCAGCCACACCAGGTAGCCGCCGCCGAGCGCGCCGGTGACGACGCCGACGGGGAGCTGGTGGCCGGGGAAGCCGCGCTGGGCGATCAGGTCGGCGGCGACCAGCATCGCCGCGCCCAGCGCCATGGCGGCGGCCAGGTTGGGGCCGGGCGCGCGGGTGAGCCGGCGGGTCAGGTGCGGCGCGGTGAGCGCGACGAAGTTGACCGGCCCGGCGGCCGAGGCGGCGACGGAGACCAGCAGCACCGCCGCGACCAGCAGAGTCGTGCGCAGGCCCCGCACCGGCACGCCGAGCGCGGCGGCCGTGTCGTCGCCCAGCTCGGTCATCCGCAGCGCGGGCCCGCAGGCGAACAGCACCACCGGCACCGCCACGGCGAGGGTGACGGCGACGGGCACCGCCTGCGCCCAGCCGCGCCCGTCGAGGCTGCCGGTGAGCCAGAGCACGGCGCGGGCGGCGTCCATGAGCTGCGCGCGGGTCAGCAGCCAGCCGTTGACGCCGGTGAGGATCGCGGCGACGCCGATGCCGGCGAGGATCAGCCGGTGGCCGTGCGCGCCGCGCGCCCAGGCCACCGCCCACAGCAGGACGCCGGTGGCCAGCCCGCCGGCCACGGCCGCGCCGGCCAGAGCGAGGGTGCCGCCGCCGACGACCACGACGAGGAGCGCGCCGGTGGCCGCGCCCTGGGTGACTCCGAGGATGTCGGGGCTGCCGAGCGGGTTGCGCACGAGGGCCTGGAAGACCGCGCCGCCGAGGGCGAGGGCGGCACCGACGAGCAGCGCGGTGACGAGCCGGGGCAGCCGCAGCTCGCCGATGATGAAGTCCTCGGCGGGGGTGCCGCCGCCGGCGAGGGTGCGCAGCACGTCGGCGGGGCTCATCGGGTAGTCGCCGCCGCCGATCGACAGCACGCCGAGCGCGCCGGCGGCCAGGGCGCAGCCGATCCCGACGAGCAGGGCGCGGGCCCGGAACCGCACCGACCAGCCTCGGACGCGGACGACGCTCACGCGCGCACCGCCCGGGTGCGGGTGACCAGGTGCAGGAAGAGCGGCCCGCCGAGCACGGCGGTCATGATGCCGACCTGGAGTTCGCCGGGGCGGCCGAGGACCCGGCCGGCGACGTCGGCGCCGAGCAGCAGCACGGGGGCGAGGAGCGCGCACGCCGGCAGCAGCCAGCGCAGGTCCGGCCCGGTGAGGGCGTGCACGAGGTGCGGCACGAGCAGCCCGACGAAGACGAGCGGCCCGCAGGCGGCGGTGGCCGCGCCGCAGAGCAGGGTGACGGCGACGATGACGGCGGCGCGGACCACGGCGGGGTTGGCGCCCAGCGCGCGGGCCTGGTCGTCGCCGAGGGCGAGGGCGTTGAGCGGGCGGGCCGCCGCGAGAGCGATCACCAGTCCGACCGCGACGAACGGCAGCACCCGGGCCACCGTGGCGAGGTCGGCGCTGGCCAGCGAGCCGACGGTCCAGAACCGCATCTTCTCCAGCGAGGCCGCGTCGAGCAGCATCACCGCGCTGACGTAGGAGTAGAGGGCCGCGTTGAGGGCCGCGCCGGCGAGGGCGAGGCGGGCGGGGGTGGCGCCCCGGCCGCCGCCGACGGTGTAGACGAGGGCGGTGACGGCCGCCGCGCCGGCCAGGGCGAACCAGACGTACCCGCCGACGGTGGCGACGCCGAGGAACGCGGCGGAGCTGGCCACGGCGGCGGACGCGCCGGCGTTGATGCCGAGCAGCCCGGGGTCGGCGAGGGGGTTGCGGGTGACGGCCTGCATGATCGCGCCGGCCACCCCGAGGGCGGCCCCGGCGAGCAGGCCGAGCAGGGTGCGCGGCAGCCGCATCTGCTGCACCACCGCGTGCGCGGGGGAGGCGGGGTCCCACAGTCCCGCCCAGACGTCGGCGAGGCCGAGCTGCCGCGCGCCGACGGCGAGGCTGACCGCGCACACGGCCGTGAGCAGGGCTGACGCGGCCAGCAACCCGGCGACCCGGGCCGCGGGTCGGCCGCGTCGCGGTGGCGGGGCGGGGGGCGTCGCCGCCGGCGCGGGTGCGGTCGGCGACGGGTCGGTGACGGACAGCGGAAGCTCCTGTGTGGTGGAAATCGATCGCTGAGGGCTGTTGACAATAACTTAGGTTAGGGTAACTTAACCTCGCCCTTGGTCATCGGACCACCCCGGAGCGGAAAGAAGCCGTCATGCCCGTACCCGTGTCCCGCCCGCGCCTGACCCGCCGCGGCCTGCTCTCCGCCGGCGGCGCCCTCGCCGTCAGCGCCCTGCTCGGCGGTTGCGGCGGCTCCGACGACTCCGCGTCGCCGGCCGGCACCGGCGGGCCGTGGTCGTTCACCGACGACCGGCCCGAGAAGGTGACCCGGGACGCCACCCCGACCCGGGTGGTCGCCTTCACCGGCGTGGCCGCGGCGCTCGTCGACTTCGGACTCGACAGCCAGCTCGTCGGCGTGTTCGGCGAGACCACCCGCGCCGACGGCTCGAAGGAGCCGCAGGCCGGCGACCTCGACGTCGGCAAGGTGACGGTGCTCGGCAACGTCTGGGGCGAGTTCAGCATCGAGAAGTACGCCGCCCTGCGCCCCGAGCTGCTGGTCACCCACATGTACGACCCGGGCGCGTTCTGGTACGTCCCCGACGAGAGCAAGGACAAAATCCTCGCCCTCGCGCCCGCCGTCGCCATCCAAACCGCCCGGGTGCCGATGAGCCAGCCCATCGAGCGGTACGCGGCCCTGGCCGCCGCGCTCGGCGCGGACCTGAAGGCCAAGAAGGTCACCGACGCGAAGGCCCGGTTCGAGGCGGCGGCCGAGAGCGTCCGGCAGGCCGTCAAGGCCAACCCCGGCATCAAGGTCCTCGCCGCGTCCGGCAGCCCCGACGTGTTCTACGCCTCCAACCCGAAGGTCAGCACCGACCTGATGTACTTCGCGGAGCTGGGCGTCGACATCGTGGTGCCGACGAAGCTGGAGCAGGGCGACTACTTCGAGGCCCTGAGCTGGGAGAACGCCGACAAGTTCCCGGCCGACCTGATCCTGCTGGACAACCGCACCACCGCCCTGCAACCGGCCGACCTGGCGAAGAAGCCCACCTGGGCGGCGCTGCCGGCCGTCAAGGCCAACCAGGTCACGCCGTGGGACGCCGTCCCGCGCTTCTCCTACGCCGGCGCCGCGCCGCTGCTGGAGAACCTGGCGAAGGCCATCGCCGCCGCGAAGAAGGTGAGCTGACGCCGTGGCGGGCACCCCCCGCTCCCACCTGTTGACCACCGGCACCGCCGAGGACTACCGGCGGGTGCTGGCCGAGGGCATCGACCGGGTCGGCACCCGCATCGCGCACACCGACCGGCCGTTCAGCGGCGTCACCCCGGCCGCGCTCGCCCCGGCCGTGGCCGCCGTCGACCTGGACCGGCCGCTCGCCGACGCCACCGCCGCCCTCGACGAGCTGGAGGAGGTGTACCTGCGCGACGCCGTCTACTTCCACCACCCCCGCTACCTGGCCCACCTCAACTGCCCGGTGGTGATCCCGGCGCTGCTCGGCGAGGCCGTGCTCACCGCCGTGAACTCCTCGCTGGACACCTGGGACCAGAGCGCCGGCGGCACCCTCATCGAGCGCCGCCTCATCGACTGGACGGCCCGGCGCATCGGCCTCGGGCCCGCGGCCGACGGCGTCTTCACCAGCGGCGGCACCCAGTCCAACCTCCAGGCCCTGCTGCTGGCCCGGGAGGAGGCGTGCGCCCGCGACCCGGCCCCCCGCCGCGAGCTGCTGCCCCGGCTGCGGGTGCTCACCTCCGCCGCCGGGCACTTCAGCGTGCAGAAGGCCGCCACCCTGCTCGGCCTCGACGCCGACGCCGTGCGCACGGTGCCCACCGACGCCGACCGCCGGATGTGCCCCGACGCGCTGCACGCCGAACTGACGAGCTGCCACCGCGACGGGCACACCGTGATGGCCGTCGTCGCCACCGCCGGCACCACCGACTTCGGCTCCATCGACCCCCTCGACGCCATCGCCGACCGGTGCGCCGCCGCCGGGGCGCGGCTGCACGTCGACGCCGCGTACGGCTGCGGGCTGCTGGTCTCGCCCACCCGGCGGCACCTGCTCGCCGGCATCGAACGCGCCGACTCGGTGACCGTCGACTACCACAAGTCGTTCTTCCAGCCCGTCTCCTCCAGCGCCCTGCTGGTGCGCGACGGGCAGGTGCTGCGGCACGCCACCTACCACGCCGACTACCTCAACCCGGCCCCCCGCGCCAGCGGGGAGCAACTGCCCAACCAGGTCGACAAGAGCCTCCAGACGACCCGCCGGTTCGACGCGCTGAAGCTGTGGCTGACCCTGCGGATGATGGGCCCCGACGCGGTCGGGGAGCTGTTCGACGAGGTCATCGACCGGGCCGACGGGGCGTGGCGGCTGCTGGCCGGCGACCCCCGCTTCGAGGTGGTCACCCGGCCCACGCTGAGCACCGTCGTGTTCCGCTACCTGCCGCCGGCCCCGGCGGGCCACCTCGCCGACGACGCCAACCGGCACGCCCGCCGCGCCCTGGCCGCCTCCGGCGCGGCCGTCGTCGCCGGCACCCGGGTCGACGGCCGGCAGTACCTCAAGTTCACCCTGCTCAACCCGGAGACCACCCTCGACGACGTGGCGCACGTCGTCGACCTGATCGCCGCGCACGCCGACCGGTACGTGTGCGAGCGGGCCGCCGTCGCCCCCTGCCCGGTCGGCTGACCGGCGACCGTGCCCACCACCCCGACCCCGCGCAGAAAGCGACCCCATGCCCACCCGTGACGTCGTCGCCGTCGGGCTCGGCCCGTACAACCTGGGCCTGGCCTGCCTCGCCGAGCCGCTGTCCGACCTGGACTGCCTGTTCCTGGAGGCCCGCGACACCTTCGACTGGCACCCCGGGATGCTGCTGGAGAACGTCCGGTTGCAGACCCCGTTCCTGGCCGACCTGGTCACCCTCGCCGACCCCACCTCGCCGTTCTCGTATCTCAACTGGCTCAAGGAGACCGGTCGGCTCTACCCGTTCTACATCCGCGAGCGGTTCCACCCGCTGCGCAGCGAGTACAACGCGTACTGCCGGTGGGCGGTGCAGAAGCTGACCAGCGTGCGCCTCGGCCAGCGGGTCACCACCGTCACCCACGACCCGGCCGACGACGTGTTCGCGGTGACCGCCACGGTCACCGCCACCGGCGAGACCGTCACCCACCATGCCCGCAACCTGGTGCTCGGCACCGGCACCCCGCCGCACGTGCCAGCGGCCTGCGCCGGGCTCGACGGCGACGGCGTCGTGCACTCCTCCGACTACCTGGCGCACCGCGACGCGCTGCGCCGCCGCCGCAGCGTCACCGTCGTCGGCTCCGGGCAGAGCGCCGCCGAGATCTACCAGGACCTGCTGGCCGACATCGACACGTACGGCTACCGGCTGAACTGGGTCACCCGCTCGCCCCGGTTCTTCCCCCTGGAATACACGAAGCTCACCCTGGAGATGACGTCCCCGGACTACGTCGACTACTTCCGGGCCCTGCCCGAGGCCACCCGCTACCGCCTCGAAGCCGAGCAGAAGGGCCTGTTCAAGGGCATCGACGCCGACCTGATCAACGACATCTTCGACCTGCTGTACGCCAAGAGCATCGCCGGGCCGGTGGACACCCGGCTGCTCACCAACACCGAGGTGACCGGCGCGGAGCCCGCCGACGGGGCGTACGCGCTGCGGCTGCGCCACGTCGAGCAGGGCGGTGAGTTCGACCTGACCACCGAGGGGCTGGTGCTGGCGACCGGCTACCGCTTCCAGGTGCCGGACTTCCTCGACCCGGTGCGCCATCTGCTGCGCTTCGACTCCCACGGCCGCCTCGACGTGGCGCGCGACTACCGCGTCGACCACGCCGGCCGGATCTTCCTCCAGAACGGCGGCACCCACACCCACAGCGTCACCTCGCCCGACCTGGGCATGGGCCCGTACCGCAACTCCGTGATCATCCGGGAGCTGCTGGGCCGCGAGCCCTACCCGGTGGAGCGGCGCATCGCGTTCCAGGAGTTCGGCGTCCCGGCGGGGGTGGGGGCGTGACCGGGACCGTCTACACCCGCACCGACCCCCGGCTCGGCGAGTTCGCCCTGCGTACCCTCGACCCGGCCGCGGACGCCGCGCTGCTGCACTCGTGGGTGACCCACCCGAAGGCCGCGTTCTGGCTGATGGGCGACGCCGACGTGGCCCGGGTCGCCGCCGAGTACGCCCGCATCGCCGCCGACCCGCACCACGACGCGTTCGTCGGCCTGTGGCGCGGCGAGCCCGCGTTCCTCGTCGAGCGCTACGACCCGGCGCGGGTCGAGCTGGCCGGGCGCTACCCGGCCCGCCCCGGCGACGTGGGCATGCACTTCCTCTGCGCGCCCACCGACACCCCGGTCTCCGGCTTCACCCGCGCCGTCATCACCACCGTGATGGCGTGGCTGTTCGCCGACCCCGCGCACCGCCGGGTGGTCGTCGAGCCGGACGTGCGCAACACCGCCGTGCACGCCCTCAACGCCGCCGTCGGCTTCACCCCCGCCGGCACCGTCGCGCTGCCCGCCAAGACCGGCCTGCTCTCGTTCTGCACCCGTGCCCAGTTCGCCGCCGCCACCGCGGCTCCGCCCCAAGGACCGGACACCGTGGACCCGCAGGACGCCGTCGCCCACCTCACCCCCGGCACGTGGGCGCGCGCCAACCGGCTGCTGGTCCGCAAGGCCCTCGCCGAGTTCTCCCACGAGCGGCTGCTCACCCCCGAGCCCGTCGGCGCGGCCCCGGAGCCCGGCGCGTCCGCCGTCTACGAGGTGCGCAGCGACGACGGCGCCGTCGCCTACCGGTTCGCCGCCCGCCGGCTCGCCCTCGACCACTGGCACGTCGACCCGGCCAGCATCACCCGCCGCCGCGACGGCGTGGAGCTGCCCCTGGACGCCCTCGACCTGTGCGTGGAGCTGCGCGGCACGCTCGGCCTCACCGACCGCGTGCTGCCGGTCTACCTGGAGGAGATCACCTCCACCCTGGCCGGCTGGGCGTACAAGCTGGACCGGCCCGAGATCCCCGCCGCCGAGCTGGCCCGCGCCGACTTCCAGACGGTCGAGACCCGGATGACCGAGGGCCACCCCGGCTTCGTCGCCAACAACGGCCGCATCGGCTTCGGCATCGACGAATATCACCGGTACGCCCCGGAGGTGGGCCGGCCCGTGCGACTGCTCTGGCTCGCCGCCCACCGCGACCACACCACCTTCACCTGCACGGCCGACACCGACGCGGACGCCCTGTACCGGGCGGAGCTGGGCGACGATGCGCTCGCCGGGTTCGCCGCCACCCTCACCGGCCTCGGCCTCGATCCGGCCGACTACCTCTACCTCCCGGTGCACCCGTGGCAGTGGTGGAACCGGACCGCCGTCACGTTCGCCGCCGACGTGGCCGAGCAGCGGCTGGTCTGCCTCGGCCCCGGCCCCGACGAGCACCTCGCCCAGCAGTCCGTGCGGACGTTCTTCAACGTCACCCGGCCCGAGCGGCACTACGTCAAGACGGCCCTGTCCGTGCTCAACATGGGCTTCGTGCGGGGCCTGTCGGCGGCGTACATGGAGGCCACCCCGGCGATCAACGACTGGCTCGCCGACCTGATCGAACGCGACGAGGTGCTCAAGTCCACCGGGCTGACGATCCTGCGGGAGCAGGCCGCGATCGGCTACCGCAACCGCCGGTTCGAGGCGGCCACCGACCGGTACTCCCCGTACCGCAAGATGCTGGCGGCGCTGTGGCGGGAGAGCCCGGTGCCGGGCCTGGAACCGGGGCGGCGGCTGGCCACCATGGCGTCGCTGCTGCACGTCGACTCGGCCGGCGGGTCGTTCGTCGCCGCCCTGGTCGCCGAGTCGGGGCTGCCCGCGCCGGTGTGGCTGCGCCGCTACCTCGACGCGTACCTCACCCCGCTGCTGCACTCCCTCTACGCCTACGACCTGGCGTTCATGCCGCACGGCGAGAACGTCATCCTGGTGCTGCGCGACGGGGCGGTGGAGCGGGCGATCTTCAAGGACATCGCCGAGGAGATCGTGGTGATGGACCCGGACGCCGACCTGCCCGAGGCGGTGCACCGGGTCCGGGCGAACATCCCCGAGGGCGAGAAGATCCTGTCGATCTTCACCGACGTGTTCTCCTGCTTCCTGCGCCACCTCAACGTGGTCTGCACCGACGCGGGGCTGCTCACCGAGGAGGAGTTCTGGCGCGCGGTCGCCGACTGCGCGGCCGACTACGCCGCCCGGGTGCCGCACCTGGCCGACCGGCTGGCCCGCTACGACCTGTTCGCGCCGGAGTTCGCGCACTCCTGCCTCAACCGGCTCCAGCTGCGCGACAACCAGCAGATGGTGGACCTGTCCGACCCGTCGGCGGCGCTCCAGTTCGCCGGCACCCTGGCCAACCCCATCGCCCCGTACGCGCCGCGCCGCGCCGCCTGACTCCCGGCGGAAGCGGCGTGCCGGCGGGCGGGCCGACCGGGGCCTGCCCGCCGGCGTCCGACGCGCGGGTGTCGCGGCGCGCTCAGCTACGCGTGCTCCACTGTTGGTTCTGCTGTCCGTTGCACGACCAGAGGATCAGCTTGGTGCCGTTGGCCGTGGCGGCGCCGTTGGCGTCCAGGCAGAGCCCGGACTGGGCGTTGGTGACGGTGCCGTTGCTGTTGAGGTTCCATTGTTGGTTGGCGCCGCCGTGGCAGTCCCAGATGATCACCTGGGTGCCGTTGCTGGTGCCGGCGCCGCTCGCGTCGAGGCACTTGGTGCCGTACACCTGGAGTTGCTTGGCGGCGGTGTGGGTCCAGCGTTGGGCGGTGCCGCCGGTGCAGTCCCACAACTGGGTCTGGGTGCCGTTGGTGGTGCTGGCGTTGGGCACGTCGACGCAGCGGCCGGACTGGCCCCCGACGAGCTGGACGTTCTGTTGCGGGGTGCCGCCGCCGGCCGGCGCGTATCCGGCGGCGGCGATGTTGGCCTGCACGGCGTCCTCCGTGGCGTTCGACGGATAACCCGAGGTCAACACGCCCTCGAAGAAGGTGCCGCGACCGGAGACGCTGTTGTCGCCGCCGATGCCGAGCAGGATGGCCCCCTCCTTCTTCATCGGGTGGTAGCCGCTGGGGCGCTGCCCGTCGAAGTAGTTCGTCAGGCCGCCGGACTGGGCGTTGCCGCCCCGGATGGCCCAGTGGTTCGGCTCGCCCTTGACCATGGCGGTCACGAAGCGGTGGTTGATCGGCGCGAGCTTGTTGTATCCCGCGTTCACCCCGGAGAACAGCCCCCACTCCAGGTCGGCCATGATCCAGGGGCCGGCGCCGTCGCCGTAGCCCCACTGCTTGTCGGCGCCGAAGTAGACGGTCTCCATGATGGCGCGGGAGTCCGCCTGGCCGTCGGTCTGCGCGTTGCCGTAGTCGAAGCAGCACCACTGGTTGTAGTGCGTGCCGTCGACGACCGCGTAGATGCCCTCGGGCTGGTCGCCGGTGGCGACGCCGTTGGTGTTGTTGTTGCGGTAGCCGGTGCCGGGCGCGACGTAGACCCCGTACGCCTTCTGGCCGCCGACGGTGATCGGGGCGGCCTTCGCGTCGGCGAGGTTGTCCCAGCCGCCCGGGGCGGGGCCGGGCCAGTAGCCGGGGGGCGCCTGGGTGAGGCGGTTGTTGCGGCCGGACTGGTCGTAGATGATCGTGATGACGCAGGTCGTGCTGGCGCAGAACGTGTCCTGGGTGGCGGCGTTGGCGTAGCCGCCCGCACCGAGCACGCCGACGTCGCGGGTGGTGTTGTCCGACGCGCGTCGGACCTGGTAGAGCGGCCCGTTGTACGCGCCGTACAGCGCCCGGGTGGTGCTGTGCGCGGCGACGCACGGCGTGCCGCCCGCGGCGTAGATGTCACACGGGCCGGTGGTGGCGGCCCGCGCCTGCGGCGCGCCCGAGACCACGTAGCTGGCGGCGCCGGCGACGAGGACCACCAGGGTCCCCGCAGCGGCCAAGAAGCGCCGCAGTCCTGCTTCCACTTTCATTGGAGCATCTCCTGAGCTGGGGTGGGTGTGGTGTGCATGCAGACGTCACACGTCATACCCATGACATTAATCTCAGTCGATGGCCATGTGCCAGGTGTCGACGGGCTCCACCGGCAGAGGACCCAGGTCGGGGCCTCGTCACGCGCCCGGGTACGGGCGGCGGGTCAGCGTCGCGTGCAGCATGGTGGTGAGCGTGACGATGTCGAACACCGGCAGGCCCAGGCGGGCCTGGACGGCGTGCGCGAACGGCACCAGGTCCGTGCACTCGATCACCAGCGCCCCCAGTTCGGGGTGCGCCCCGGCGAGCCGGTCGACGCGGTCGAGCACCTCCCGTTCGAGCCGGTCGGCGTCGAGCGCGTCGCGGCGGCCCTCCAGCATCACCTCGGTGAACTCCGGCTGCCCTGCCATGCCCGTCACCCGCACCGGCACGTGTTCCGCGCCGATCGCGGCGAGGTGGCGCGGGGTGAGCGCGGCCTCGTCGGCGACGAGCAGCCCGACCGGCCGGCCGACCATCCGGTGCGCCAGGTCGAGCTGGAGCAGGCTCGACGACCACAGCGGCACCGACACGGCGGCGGCCAGCTCGGCCTGGAACAGCACCAGGAACCCGCACGCCCCGGTGATCCCGGCGACCCCGGCGGCCTCCAGGTCCCGGGCCGCTGCCACGAACGGCTCCAACAGCGTCGGGTCGGCCTCCCGGACGAGCCGCTGCGGCGTGGCCCCCTCGACGACCCGGTAGACGACGGGGAAGTCGAAGGTGGCCGGGTTGCGGATGTGCCCGGGGATCTTCTCGAACGAGGTGTCGAGGCAGAGCACGCCGATCGGGGCGTCGGTCATCGGTTCCTCCGCGAGTCGGTTGCGCCGCGACGGCATCATCGGTTCCTCCGGGCGAACGGGCGACGCCGCCAGCGGTCCACGGCGAAGGGCGCGAGGTCCAGCTCGGGGCGTTCGCCGCCGACGAGCTGGGCGACGAGCCGGCCGCCCGCCGGGGCCAGGCCCATCCCGATGTGGCCGTGCCCGGCGGCGACGACCACGTTGCGGCACGCCCCGGGCCGGCCGAGCAGCGGCAGGCTGTCCGGCGTGCAGGGGCGCAGCCCGCTCCACACCCGCACCCGCCGGTCGAGGCCCAGCCCCGGCAGGTACGCCGCGACGGTGCGCACGATGCCGTCGACGCGGCGCGGCGAGACGCTGGTGTCCATGCCGACCAGCTCCAGGGTGCCGGCCAACCGCAGCCGGTCGCCCAGCGGCATGACGGCCACCTTGCCCTCACTGAGCAGGATCGGCAGCCGGGGCGGGTGCGCGCCGGCGGCGACGTCGACCGCGTACCCCTTGGCGGGCTGGAGCATCAGGTCGACGCCGAGCCGGCGGGCGCAGGCCACCGACCAGACCCCGGCGGCGAGCACCACCTCGGCGGGGCGCAGGTCGCCGTCGCTGGTGCGCACGGCCCGCACCCGGCCGCCGGTCACCTCGAAGTCGCGTACCTCGGTGTGGGTGCGGATGTCGACGCCCGCGGCCCGCAGCGCGTCGGCGAACGCGACCAGGAACGCGGGGATGCGCAGCGCGGCCCCCTCGGCGTTGAGCAGGGCCCCGGCCACGTCGAACGCGACGCCCGGTTCGAGGGCGGCCAGCTCACCGGGGTCGAGCACCCGCAGCGGCACGCCCCGGGCGACGGCCGCCGGCACGGAGGCGCGGGCCGCCGCGAAGCCCTCCGGGGTCCGGCAGGCCAGCAGCATCCCCTGGGCGGTGAGGGTGTCGGCGAGCGGGCCGGTCGCGCACACCTCGCGCAGGATGGCGAGGCTGCGCTGCTTGAGGGTGAGCAGCACGTCGAACGCGGCGCGGGCGTGCTGCTCGGTGCAGCGCCGGCGGAAGTGCCACAGCCAGGCCAGCAGGGCCGGGTCGGGCCGGGGGCGCACGTGGAACGGGCTCTCCGGGTCGAGCAGGTAGCGCAGCCCCTTCGCGGGCACGCCGGGCTCGGCCAGGGGCGCGGCGCCCTGGGTGCCGACGAAGCCGGTGTTCCCCGACGAGCAGGCCGCCGGGTCGCCGATCTCGCCCCGGTCGACGACGGTGACCCGGTGCCCGGCGCGGGCCAGGAACCAGGCGCAGAACAGGCCGACGACGCCCGCGCCGACCACCAGCACGTCGGGGTCGTCGCCGGGCGGGCGCGGCGCGGGCGGCGTCGGCATCGCGGCGGCCTAGAGGCTGACCACGAAGAAGCAGGTGGGCAGGTTGAGCACCACCCGCTCGTAGATCTCGGCGGTCAGCGCCACCCCGGGCTCGGCGAACGTGCCCGGCGGCGGCTCGGCGAAGGAGATCATCGACCGGCCGGCGTCGAACAGCAGCGCGCCGTGGCCGAAGTCGCCGACGATCGCCGTGCCCGGGTCGACCAGCCGGGTCCGGACGATGAACACGCCGTTCTCCTCGACGTCGCGCATCAGCGTGCCGGAGCCGAGCAGGCGGTAGTAGTCGGCCGGGTTGATGATCAGCCCGTCGGCGGTGCTGCCGTTCTGCTCCACCTCGTTGCAGGCCGACAGGATGGTGGAGCCGAACGGGCCCGGGTCGGTGAGCCGGGCGATGTCCGGCATGGTCAGCAGGCCGCCCTCGCCGCGCAGGATGGTGACGTTCTCGGCGGTGGCGAGCCGCACCACCAGGCGGTAGTTGATGAACTCGGCGAAGCTGGTCGGGTCGTCCCACAGCCCGTCGGGCACCTGCACCCACGCCTTGGTGGTGAACAGCGGCGGGATGGGGGAGCGGTGGAAGTGGTTGGCGGCCTCCCGCCGCAGGTCAGCGCCGTCGACGGCCGGGTCGCCGGGCCGGGCGGGGCTCTCGTGCCAGTAGAACTCCTGCGGGTCGCGGGACAGGTCCACCACCTTGAGCATGTTGCGCGAGGGGTAGCGCGGCTTACGCCGGGAGCTGGTCAGCGAGTCGGTGATGGTGACGTCGTAGTCGACGCGGGTGTCGAAGCCGCCCTCGGCGAAGGCGTCGACGAAGACCTGCCCCGGCGAGAGTTGCTTGCGGCGGTCCTCGACGACCTCGGCGATGGTCCGTTTGATGACGTCGGTTCGTTGCATCGGGCGCACACCTTCCGGTCGGTTCGTCGTCACTGCGCGTCGGTTCGGGTCGTCACTGCGCGTCGGGTCGGGTCGTCACCGCGCGGCGGGCTTGCGGGCGACGAACATGCCCCAGCCGAACTCGCCCCGGTCGATGGCGGCCTGGATCTCGCCGCAGGACGCGGCGAAGCCGAGGATCCACTCCCGGGCGGCCGGGTCGTCGGTGGCGGCGGCCCGCTGCCGGGCCGTCTCGCCGAGCACCCGGTACGTCTGCCGGATGTGGGCGTCGAGGCTGCGGGCGGTCAGCACCTCGAAGCCGGCGGCGGTCAGCGCCTCGGCGTACCCGTCGAGGGAGTAGCCGCCGCTCCACCGCACCCGGTCGTAGACGTGCCGGCGGGCGGCCTCGCCGATGTCGGTGGTGGGCTGGAGGAAGTCGGTGACCGCGAGGATCCCGCCGGGGGCGAGGACCCGGTGCATCTCGGCGTGGCTGCGCGGCTTGTCGGGCACCAGGAACAGCGCGTCCTGGCTGACCACGTGGCTGAAGGCCGCCGCGTCGTACGGCATGGCGGTGGCCGAGCCGTGCCGGAAGGTGACGCCCGCGGCGCCCCGCTCGGCGAGCTTGGCCTGGGCGAACCGGACCCGCTCGATGCTCAGGTCCAGGCCCTCGCCCCGGCAGCCGGTCTGCCCGGCCAGCCGCAGCAGGAAGTTGCCGCAGCCGCAGCCCACGTCGAGCACCGTCGACCCGGCGTCGATGCCCGCCTCGGCGGCCAGCAGGTCCGAGGTGCGGTCGGCGGCGGCGTGGTAGTCGGTGTCGGCGTCGTCGGCGAAGTAGCCGGTGTGCAGGACGCCCTCGCTGTCCCAGAAGCTGAGGTACGTCTGGGTGGTCTGGTCGAAGAACTCGGAGACGTCCCGCTCGGTGAACGTGGGGCTGGTCGTGGACATCGCGCACTCCTTCGTGCTGTGCCGCCGGCCGGCGAGGCCGCCGCCGGGATGGGGATCTCAGGCGTAGGTGTCCTTCCGGACGCCGGTGAGGTGCGGCAGGTCCGGTCCGGTGGCGCTCGCGCCGCCGTCGACCAGGTGCACCCCGGCGGTGACGAACGAGGCCCGCTCGCTGGCCAGGAACGCGGCCATCGCCGCGACCTCCTCGGGGCGGGCCAGCCGGCCCAGCGCGCTGTGGTGGCCCATGGCGGCGAGCTGCCCCTCGACGTCGCCGTCGTCGCCGGCGAGCCGGGCGGCGGCCCGCTCCATCGGCGGGGTGCGCACCGAGCCGGGGGCGAGCACGTTGACGGTGATCCGGTCGCGGGCCACGTCCACGGCGAGGCCCTGGGCGAAGCGGACCAGGGCGGCCCGGGTCACCCCGGACAGCAGCAGCGGGGCGATCGGCACGGCGGCGGTCTCCGAGGCGACGAAGATGAGCCGCCCCCAGCCGGCGGCGCGCAGGTGCGGCAGCGCCGCGAGGGCCAGCCCGACGGCCGGCAGCAGCACCCGGTCGACGGCGGCCCGGTAGTCGGCCGTCTCGAACAGGGTGGCCGGGCCGATCGGCGGGCTGCCGCCGCTGACCAGCAGGACGTGCGCCGCGCCGAGGTCGGCGGCCACCCCGTCGACCCAGCGGCGGGGCGCGTCGGCGTCGGTGACGTCCACCGCGGTGGCGCTGACCCGGCCCTTCGCCACCCCGGCCAGCTCCCGCTCGGCGGCGGCGAGCCGGTCCGGGTCCCGGCCGCAGATCGCCACGTGCGCGCCCTCGGCGGCGAACTCCTTCGCGCAGGCCAGCCCGATGCCGCTGGACCCGCCGGCGACGAGCGCCACCCGTCCTGTGAGCCCCAGATCCACGTCTCCTACCTTCCGCCGGTCGGTGACAGCCGGCCCGCCCCGGCCGACCGGTAGCCGTAGCGGGTGAACAGGGGCTGGGCCAGGGCGGTGGCGGCCAGCCGGTCGGCGGCCGACAGGGTGCGCCGCCACGCCTCGTCGCTGTCGCGGATCACAGTCGGGCCGCTGCGGAACCGGTCGGGGTTGCCGGTCACCGTGTGGTTGGTGCCCAGCTCGACGGTGCGCCCGCGCACCGGGTTGCCGGCCGGGTCGGCCCCGCACAGCCGCAGCAGCGCGTCGACCGTGCCGGCCGGGTCGGCGGCGAACGACTCGTAGCGCAGCAGGGTCGAGCGCTGCGGGTGCCGCCGGGTGATCGCCGCCGAGGCCAAGTTGAACCCGTGCCAGTACGCGGTGCTCCTGGCGGCCGACATCGCGTACACGTACTGCTTCGGCTCCCGCCAGGAGTGCGCCACGGCGCGCGGGTCGCGCACCAGGTGCACGTAGTACGGGGTGATCCCGGGCAGGTGCGCCAGCAGGGCCGCCTCCCCGGGGATCTTCGTGGTGTCCACGATGGTGTGCGCGCCGGTGCGTTCGGCGACCGCCCGGTAGACCCGGCCCATCAGCTCGGCGTGGGCGCGGATCTCGTCGTCGTACAGGCCCCGGCGCAGCACCCGCCAGGTGTGCCGGGTGCGGACCCGGGACCGCTGGCGGCCGATCACCTGTTCGGCGTGCGCGTCGGCCGACAGGCCGGCGGGCCGCCCGACGGGCAGCACCCGCGACCAGATGTCGCAGGCGGTCAGCTCCCGGCCGCAGCCGCACAGCCCGTTGACGCCCCGGCCGGTGGAGTTCTTCCACAGGAAGTGCAGCTCGCCGACGTGGAAGAAGCCGGGCACCTCGTTGAGGACGTTGCCGATGATGGTGCTGCCGTTGCGGCACCAGCCGGTGACGCACAGGACCGTCAGGTCGCTCATGCCGCGCGGGCCTCCGTCCGTTCGCTACCGGACATCCCGGTGCCGCCCGCGCCGGCCGCCGGGCGGCCGATCCACGCCGCCATGGCCGCCGCCGCGACGGCGCAGGCCGCGCCGACGCCGAACACGGCCGGGTAGTCGAGCCGCGCCGCTACCAGGCCCGTCACCGGCCCCCACACGGCGAGCCCCAGATCCCAGAACGAGGTGTACGCCCCGATGGCCGCCCCCTGCCGGGTCGGCTCGGCCCGGTTCATCACCATCAGCGCCAGCGACGGGTGCAGCAGCGAGAAGCCGACGCCGGTGACCACGCCCCCGGCCACGGCGACGGGCAGGTTCGGCGCGAGCGCGACGATCGTCAGGCCGACCGCCTCGCCGGCCGCCGACCAGGCCGCCACCCGGCGGGGGCCCAGCTTGTCGGGCAGATGGCCGATGACCAGGCGGGTGCCGGCGTACACGGCGCTGAAGCAGCTCAGCACCAGCACGCCGGAGCCGATGCCGCGCGCGTCCAGGTGCAGCACGACGAACGCGGCCAGGCCGGCGTACCCGGCGGCGCCGAGGGCGAGCGCCGTGCCGGGCAGCAGCGCCGGGCGCAGCAGCAGCCCACCGCCGCCCCCGGATTTCCCGCGCGCTGCGGTCCCGGGCTCCCCGGGCGCTGCGGTCCCGTGGTCCCGGTGTGGCGCCGGGACCACGGCGATCAGGGCGGCGGCCAGCAGGGGAGCGGCGGCGGCGAGCGCCCAGACGGCGGTGAAGGAGACCTGTTGCAGCGTCGCGCCGAGGAAGGTGCCGGCGGAGATGCCGCCCCACATGCTCACCCCGTACAGGCCGATGAGCTGGCCCCGGCGGTGGTGCGGGGCGAGCGCCACCGTCCACACCGCCCCGGCGGTGAACAGGGCGGCCTCGCCCGCGCCGAGCAGCAGCCGCACCGCCACCAGCGCCGGCACCGCGAGCGGCAGGAAGTAGAGCAGCCCGCCCAGGGCCGCGACGAGCGCGCCGACGAGCATCACGGTGCGGTGGCCGTACCGGTCGGCCAGCGCACCGGCGACGGGCCGCACGAGCAGCGCCGTCCCGGCGGTGACCGTGACGACCAGGCCGACGACCAGGTCCCCGGCGGCGTGCCGGTCGCGCAGGAACGCCGGCAGCACCGGGATGACGGCGGTGAGGCCCAGGTAGCCGGCGAACAGCCCGCCGAAGATGCCGACCAGGGCGGGGCGCGGCACGGCGCGGCCGGGGTCGTCCGTCATCGGCCCACCGGCTCCGCCGCCCCGGCCGGCGCGACCACGGGCCCCGCCCCGTCCGACGGCGGCCCGACGGGTGCCGCGTCCCGCGCGGCGGCCACCTTGCGCACCGCCCGCACCAGGTCGTCGCAGTCGTCGGTGGTCAGGTTCGACGACAGCGGCACGTCGACGGCCTCGCGCAGGTAGCCGGCGGTGCGCGGCAGCATCGCCCGGATCACGTCGACGTCGTCGGTGTCGTACGCGAACCGCCAGTTCCAGAACGCGCGGACGTTGAGGTCGTCGTCGGCGCCGATGTTGCGCGCGTCGATGCCCTCCCGGCACAGCGCGCGGGCGAACCAGCCCGCGTCGCCGCCGGGCACCCGGAACACGAACGCCTCCCCGAGGTACGCCCCGGGGGCGACCGGGCGGCGGATCGCGATGCCCGGCACGTCGGCCAGCGCGGCGGCGACCCGGTCGTAGTTGCGGTGGAACAGCCGCAGCCGCTGCGGCAGCCGGGCCATCTCGGCGCGCAGCAGCGCCGCGCGGATCTCGTCCATGCGCAGGCTGAGCAGGGGCAGGTCGAGGCCGGTCAGCGGCGGCTCGGCGTCGGGGAAGTGTCGCCGCAGCCGCCCCTCGTACGCCCCGGACAGCGCCACCGCGCGGGCGAACAGCTCGGTGTCGTCGGTGACCAGGAAGCCGCCCTCGCCGCAGTTGAGCGCCTTGTCCGACTGGGTGCTGAACGCGCCCGCCGCCCCGAACGTGCCGAGCTTGCGCCCGCGCAGCTCCGCGCCGAGCGCGGGCACCGCGTCCTCGATCAGCGGCACGCCCATCTCGGCGGCGAACGCGGCGAGGGCCTCGGCGTCGGCGGCGAAGCCGCGCATGTGCACCACGAGGATCGCCCCGATCCCCGGCTGCCAGCGGCGGCGCAGGTCGTCGAGGTCCATCCGCAGGTCCTCGTCCACCTCGACGAGGAACGGCTGGCAGCCGGCCATGACGATCGCGCTCGGCGTGGCGACGAACGTGAACCCGGGGCAGGCGACCAGGGAGCCCGGCGGCACCCGCGCCGCCATGATGGCCAGGGCGAGGGCGGCGGTGCCGCTGGACACGGCGAGCGCGTGCCGGGTGCCGAAGAAGCGGCACAGCTCGTCCTCGAACCGGCCGCACTCGGTCTCGTGCTGCGGGCGGTGGTCGTAGCGGAAGTAGAGGTGGCTGCGCACCGCCCGGCAGGCCGCCTCCTCGTCCTCGGGGTGGACGAAGACCGCGCCCTTGTCGTAGGTGGGCCAGGGGGTGCTCCGGACGGGCGCGCCGCCGTGCAGGGCGAGGCGGTCCTCCGGTCGATCAGGGCGCGTCGCCGGCCGTGGCCGGGGCGGCGCGGGAGCTTCGTCGTTCCCGTTCACCGGCGGACTCCTCGCTCGTTCCTGACGGGTGTTCCGCCGGCTTTTCTCCGGCCGCGGAACGGTGGCCGGCGCGCGTCCTGCGGACAGCACGAATAGCCCCACTGACGTGGGAGAATTCGTCGATCCGGAATCGCGTCAATCGCCGCCCAGTGACAGTCATGATTGCCTTGGGGGTGCGGCCCGTCAACCCGTGTCTTTGGTTCACGGCGGGCTCCGTCCGGCCGTCGGGGAAGGGCACGGTGACCGCCGGTCGCCAGCCGCGCCGCAGCCGGCCTGCTGGTGCATCGTTGAGCTGGGCGGACGTCGACCGGCTCGCCCTCGCGGCGATCACCCTCGGTCAGCGCGTCCCGGCGGCATTGTGTGTCGATCGGAATGCCGACCCCGCAATTCCAATTCCCTAGCGGATAGGCAGCCTTTTCACCTTCGGGTGGGCGCAAAGTTGGTCAACAGCCATCAATGGCGTGTTGTCCGATCGGAACCGACTATCTGTCCCTACGGCGGTAGCTGAATGAATTGTCCGAACGCCACACCCGACCAATGCCCCACCCCATCCCCACCTGCCCGCCCACGTCCCCCGCCCCGCCCCCCGCCCCCGCCCCGCCCCCGCCCCGCCCCGCCCCCCGCCCCGCCCCGCGCCGGTGATCAAGAGAAAAGCGTCAGAGTTGATCTCCGTATTGACGCAAACCTCTTGATCACCGGGGGTGGGGCGGGGGAGGGGGGAGGGGTGGGGCGGGGGTTTACTGTTAAGAAAGTTTAATTTATGTTTCTTGCATGTCGCTGGTGGGCGTATCGGACCAGCTCGGCGCGGTGTGCCGACGCCTGCCCCGAACGAAGGAGCGTCACATGCGTCGAAGGGTCGTCCTTCCGCTGGCGTCGGCGGGTGCCGTCGTCGCCTCCCTGGCCGTCGCGGCGCCCGCCCAGGCGCACGGTTACGTGTCGGGACCGCCGAGCCGGCAGGCGCTCTGCGCCCAGGGCCGGGTCCCCGACTGCGGTCAGATCAAGTACGAGCCGCAGAGCGTCGAGGGCCCGAAGGGGCTGCGCAGTTGCAGCGCCGGGATCGGCCAGTTCGCCGTCCTCGACGACGACGCCCGGGGCTGGCCGGCCACCCCCGTCGGCAGCTCGGTGACCTTCACCTGGACCAACACCGCCCGGCATGCCACCAGCAACTGGGAGTACTGGATCGGCGGGACCCGGCTCGCCCTCGTCGACGGTGGTGGGCGACAGCCCGACGCCACCGTCTCGCACACCGTCAACCTGGGCGGCTGGTCGGGCCGGCAGAAGGTGCTCGCCATCTGGAACATCGCCGACACGGCCAACGCGTTCTACTCCTGCGTGGACCTCCAGATCGGCACCGGCGGCACCCCCACGCCCACGCCCACCAACCCGACGCCGTCCCCGTCGCCGACGAGGACGGCCACCCCCGCGCCGACCACCCCCGCGCCGGGCGGCACCTGGACGGCCGGTCAGGCGTACCGGGTGGGTGACCAGGTCACCTACGGCGGGGCGGCGTACCGGTGCGTGCAGGCCCACACCGCCCTGCCCGGCTGGGAGCCGCCGAACGTGCCCGCCCTGTGGGCCCGGCTCTGACCCGCCAGCGGGTGCGGCCCGGGGGCACGGGGCCGAGATGGGCGGGGTGGCCGCGCTCCCGCCGGGCGGCGCTGGCGCTCGCCGCTCTCCTGGCCGTCGCCGGCTGCGCGCCGGACCCCGGGCCGCCCGCCCCGGCCCCGTCGGGCGGCCCGCTGCCGGCCCCGCCGGCCGTGTCGGCCCCCGCCCCGGCCGACGTGCCGTTCCTGCGGGCGATGGTGGCCCACCACGACCGGACCCGGGTGATCGCCGCCGCGGCCACCGGGCGGATCACCGACGCCGAGCTGCGCACCCTCGTGGCCGCCGTCGACGTGACCGAGGCCGACGAGCTGGCCACCATGCGGCGCTGGCTGGCCGCGGCCCCGGACGGCGACGCACCCGGATCGCCGGGCCACCATCCGCACCACGACACCCACGACACCGGCGATGCCCAGGGCGCCAGCGGCACCCACGACGCGCCGGCGACCGCCGACCCCGACCTGGCCCGGCTGCGCGCCGCGCCGCCGGGCCGGTTCGACGCCGTACTCGTGGAGGTGCTCACGGCCCACCAGCGCGCGGCCGTCGCGTTGGCCCGGCGGCACCTGCCGGCGGCGGTCGGCCCCGAGGTGCGCGACCTCGCCGACCGCGTCGCCCGCTCGCGCGCCGCGCAGATCCGGCTGATGGCCGGGCTCCCGGCGGCCTGACCTGTGGGAAACCGCCCGGGCCCGCCCACGTCAGGGGCGGTACGTGTACGGTCCGGCCATGAGCAGCGGTGGGGGTGACGGCGACGGCGCGGGGGCCGGCGCGTCCAGCGGGAGGGCCGGGGCGACGCTGTTGGCGGAGGTCATCAGAGCCGACCGGGTGACGGCCCTGCGCCACGCCGTCACCGCCGCGGCCGGCGAGGCCGGGCTGGCCGACGTCGCCCTGGAGGACTTCGTGCTGGCGGTGCACGAGCTGGTGACCAACGTCGTCCGGCACGGCGGCGGCAGCGGCCGGCTGCGGCTGCGGCGTGACGGCGACCTGCTCACCTGCGAGATCGGCGACGACGGCCCCGGCCTCGGCGACGTACGCGTCGCCCTGCCCGCGCCCCACGAGGTCGGCCACCGTGGCCTGTGGCTCGCCCAGCAGCTCACCGACGGGCTGGAGATCCGGGCCGACGGCCGCGGCACCACCGCCTGGGTCAGCGCCCGCCTGCCGACCCCGGCGGCCGACCGTCGCTGACGGCCTGCCCGGCCGCCGACCGTCGGCCCGACCCGGTCGGCGGCTCGCCGCCGGTGGCGATCCGTCGGCAAGCGATCCGTCGGCAAGCGATCCGTCGGCAGGCGATCCGCTGGGGGGCGATCCGTCGGCGGGCACCCGCCGGCCGCCCCCAATGCGGCTTGGGCGACCTTCCGGGCATACTTGCGCGGGTTTGGTGTCGCTGCCGGACGGGCGGGCCGTCCGGCTGGTCGCGGTGCGGGGGTAGCGATGGTCGAGCGGTCTGCGGCACGGCACGGTGGCGGGACGCCCCTCGCACCCCCCGGCCCGGTGACCGATCCCGGGTTGCGGCAGCTGTTGGCGGGCCTGACCGCGGTGCGCGACGGGGACTTCGGCACCCGGCTGCCGGAGGACGGCGACGGCCTGCTCGGCGAGATCGCCACCGTCTTCAACGGCATGGTCGACCAGCTGTCGCTGTTCACCTCCGAGGTGACCCGGGTGGCCCGCGAGGTGGGCACCGAGGGGCAGCTCGGCGGGCAGGCCGAGGTGCCGGGAGTGTCGGGCACCTGGAAGGACCTCACGGACTCCGTCAACGCCATGGCCGGCAACCTCACCGACCAGGTCCGCGACATCGCCGAGGTGGCGACGGCGGTGGCGCGGGGCGACCTGTCGCAGAAGATCACCGTGGACGTGCGCGGCGAGATCCTGGAGCTGAAGGTCACCATCAACACGATGGTCGACCAGCTCTCCGCGTTCGCCGACGAGGTGACCCGGGTGGCCCGCGAGGTCGGCAGCGAGGGCCGCCTCGGCGGGCAGGCCGAGGTGCCCGGGGTGGCCGGCACCTGGCGGGACCTCACCGACTCGGTGAACTTCATGGCCGGCAACCTCACCAGCCAGGTCCGCAACATCGCGCAGGTGACCACGGCGGTGGCGCGGGGCGACCTGTCGCAGAAGATCACCGTGGACGCCCGGGGCGAGATCCTGGAGCTCAAGAGCACCATCAACACGATGGTGGACCAGCTCTCGTCGTTCGCCGACGAGGTGACCCGGGTCGCCCGGGAGGTCGGCACCGACGGCCGCCTCGGCGGCCAGGCGCAGGTCAGCGGCGTCGCCGGCACCTGGCGGGACCTGACGGACTCCGTCAACTCGATGGCCGGCAACCTCACCGACCAGGTCCGCAGCATCGCCCAGGTCGCCACGGCGGTGGCGCGGGGCGACCTGTCGCAGAAGATCACCGTCACGGCGCACGGCGAGATCCTGGAGCTGAAGAGCACCATCAACACGATGGTGGACCAGTTGTCGTCGTTCGCCGACGAGGTGACCCGGGTCGCCCGGGAGGTCGGCACGGAGGGCCGCCTCGGCGGGCAGGCCGACGTCAAGGGCGTCTCCGGCACCTGGAAGGACCTCACCGAGTCGGTGAACGTCATGGCCGACAACCTCACCGCCCAGGTGCGCAGCATCGCCGAGGTCACCACGGCCGTGGCCAAGGGCGACCTGACGCAGAAGATCCGCGTGGACGCCCGGGGCGAGATCCTGGCCCTGAAGGAGACCATCAACACGATGGTCGACCAGCTCTCCGCGTTCGCCGACGAGGTGACCCGGGTGGCCCGGGAGGTCGGCACGGAGGGGCGGCTCGGCGGGCAGGCCCGGGTGTCCAACGTCGGCGGCACCTGGAAGGACCTCACCGACAACGTCAACGAGATGGCCAACAACCTCACCAACCAGGTGCGCTCGATCGCGCTGGTGGCCACGGCCGTCGCGCAGGGCGACCTCAGCCGCAAGATCACGGTGGAGGCGAAGGGCGAGGTCGCCGTACTGGCCCAGACCATCAACACGATGGTGGACACCCTGGGCGCGTTCGCCGACGAGGTGACCCGGGTGGCCCGGGAGGTCGGCACGGAGGGGCGGCTCGGCGGGCAGGCCCGGGTGCCCAACGTGGCCGGCACCTGGAAGGACCTCACCGACAACGTCAATTCGATGGCCAACAACCTCACCGGCCAGGTCCGCAACATCGCCCAGGTGACGACGGCAGTGGCCCAGGGCGACCTGACCCGCAAGATCGACGTGGACGCCCGGGGCGAGATCCTGGAGCTGAAGACGACCATCAACACGATGGTGGACCAGTTGTCGTCGTTCGCCGCCGAGGTGACCCGGGTGGCCCGCGAGGTGGGCAGCGAGGGCCGGCTCGGCGGCCAGGCCGAGGTCGAGGGGGTCTCCGGCACCTGGAAGCGGCTCACCGAGAACGTCAACGAGCTGGCCGGCAACCTCACCCGGCAGGTCCGCGCCATCGCCGAGGTGACCAGCGCGGTGGCCACCGGTGACCTGACCCGATCGATCACCGTCGACGCCTCCGGCGAGGTGGCCGAGCTGAAGGACAACATCAACTCCATGGTGGAGTCGCTGCGCGAGACCACCCGGATGAACCAGGAGCAGGACTGGCTCAAGACCAACCTGGCCCGGATCTCCGGCCTCATGCAGGGCCACCGGGACCTGGAGGTCGTCGCGGGGCTCGTGATGGACGAGCTGGCCCCGCTGGTCTCCGCCCAGCTCGGCACGTTCCTGCTGGTCGAGGACGGCGTCGGGGAGCCGACCCTGCGGGTGGTCGGCGGGTACGGCCACCGCGCCTCCGGCCGCCGGTTCACCCTCGGCGACTCCCTCGTCGGGCAGGCCGCCGCGAGCCGGCGGGCCATCGTGGTCGACGCCGTGCCGGCCGACTACGTCACCGTCTCCTCCAGCCTCGGCGCGGCGACGCCCCGGCACCTGGTGGTGCTGCCGATCCCCTTCGAGGGCCAGGTGCTCGGCGTCATCGAGCTGGCCAGCATGAGCCGGTTCACCGAGACGCACCGCAACTTCCTCGACCAGTTGATGGAGACCATCGGCGTCAACGTCAACACCATCGTCGCCAACGCCCGCACCGACGTGCTGCTCACCGAATCCCAGCGGCTCGCCGCCGAACTGCGGGCCCGCTCCGAGGAGTTGCAGGCCCGCTCCGAGGAGCTCCAGCGCTCCAACGCCGAGCTGGAGGACAAGGCGGCGCTGCTGGCCCGGCAGAACCACGACATCGAGACCAAGAACTCGGAGATCGAGCAGGCCCGTCAGGAGCTGGAGGCCCGCGCCCAGCAGCTCGCGCTGGCCTCGAAGTACAAGTCGGAGTTCCTCGCCAACATGAGCCACGAGCTGCGTACGCCGCTGAACTCGCTGCTCATCCTGGCGCAGTTGCTGGCGCAGAACCCGAACCGCAACCTCACCGCCAAGCAGGTCGAGTACGCCACCGTCATCCACTCCGCCGGCACCGACCTGCTCCAGCTCATCAACGACATCCTCGACCTGTCCAAGGTCGAGGCGGGGAAGATGGACGTCAACCCGGAGACGTTCGCGCTGAGCGAGCTGCGCGACTACGTCGACGCGACGTTCCGGCCGCTGACCACGCCGCGCGGCCTGGAGCTGGACATCAGCACCGGCCCGGACGTGCCGCAGTGGCTGCACACCGACGAGCAGCGGCTGCGGCAGGTGCTGCGCAACCTCGTCTCCAACGCGGTCAAGTTCACCGAGCAGGGCCGGGTGCAGCTGCGCATCGAGCGGGCCCGCCCCGACGAGCTGCCGGAGGGGTTCACCCCCGGGGAGACCGTGCTGGCGTTCCGGGTCGTCGACACCGGGATCGGCATCGCCGAGCAGCACCTCACCGCCATCTTCGACGCGTTCCAGCAGGCCGACGGCACCACCAGCCGCCGCTACGGCGGCACCGGGCTGGGCCTGTCGATCAGCCGGGAGATCGCCCACCTGCTCGGCGGCCGGATCGCCGCGCGCAGCGTCCTCGGCCGGGGCAGCACCTTCACGCTCTACCTGCCGGCCACGCTCACCGGCCCGGTCGCCCCCGCGCCCCCGGCCGCGCCAACCGCCCCGTCGACCGTTCCGCCGCCCGCCGCGTCCCCCGCCGGCCGCGCGGAGCGCGACCGGGCCGCCGGGCCGCACCCGGGGGCGGCGCCGGCCGTGGAGCCCCCAACCGGGCTGCGGCGGGTCCTCGTCCTCGAACACCACGACAAGGGCCTGCTGACCATGCTGGTCCACGGCGTGACGGCCGGGCTGGCCGGCCCGCCGGTCGAGGTCGCCACCGCACTGGACGCCCCGGCTGCGCTGGAGGCCGTCGCGGCGCGCCGGCAGCACTGCCTGGTCGTCCACCTCGACCTGCCCGACGACAGCGGGGCGGTGCTCCTGCGGGCGCTGCACGACGCCCCCGCGTACCGGGGCGTGCCCGTGCTGGCGTACCACGCGCGCCCGCTGGCGGCCGGCCAGGAGGCGCTGCTGCGGGCGGTGGCCGGCGACCGTCCACTGGAGATCCTCGGCAGCCTGGACGACCTGCGGGAGCGGATCGTGCTGCACCTGTCGGCGGACGCCACCGGGCACGTGGTGCCCCTCGCCCGGCCCCTGCCCGTGGCCGCCGCGCCCGGGGAGGGCTTCGGCGTCGGCCTCGCCGGCCGCAAGGTGCTGGTGGTCGACGACGACGCCCGCAACGTCTTCGCCCTGACCAACATCCTGGAGCTGCACGGCCTCGACGTGGTCTACGCCGAGAACGGCCGCAAGGGCATCGAGACGCTGATGCGCCACGACGACATCGACCTCGTGCTGATGGACGTGATGATGCCCGAGATGGACGGGTACGCGGCCACCGCCGCGATCCGCGCCATGCCGCGCTACGCGGACCTGCCGATCATCGCGGTCACCGCCAAGGCGATGCGCGGCGACCGGGAGAAGAGCATCACCTCCGGCGCCAGCGACTACGTCACCAAGCCGGTGGACGCCGAGGACCTGCTGCACTGCATCCGCCGCTGGCTCGACGGCTGACGCCCCGACCCGTCCCGTCCGGCGGGTCGCCCGCATCGCGGGCGCGGGGATACCGCCACCTCGCCGACACCCGCGCCGGAGATCACGCGGCGCGGGCACAATGCCGGGATGAGCGAGCGACGGGTGAGTCTCGACGATCTGGGCGCGTGGCTGGTCAAGGGCAACGCCGACCGGGTCGACCTCGCCGCCCGGTTCCGCCGTGACCCCCGGGTCGAGAGCTGGTGCGTACGCCCCGGCTACCGGGCCCGGCTGATGCGCCCCGGTCAGCCGGTGGTGCTGTGGGCCAGCGGTAGCCGGGGCCAGCTGCCGTACGGGGTCTGGGGCGTGGGCCGCGTCGCCGCCCCGCCGGTGGTCGACGGCGACGGGGGCTGGTCGGTGCCGCTGGACCTGACCGTCCTCGACGAACCCGACCGGGTGCCCCGGCGACGGCTGCGCGCCGACGCGCGGCTGGGCGGGCTGGAGGTGCTCCGCCAGCCGCAGGCGGCCAATCCGTCGTACCTCACGGTCGCCCAGTTCGCCGCGCTCCGCGACCACCTTCCGCCCCACTGACCTCCCGCGTGATCAGTCGGAAACCGGACGCGCGACGACGCTGCAGGGGGGTTACAGCGTGGCTACCATGTGTCGACGCCTTCCGAGCAGAGAGGTCGGCCCGCGTGCGTTGTCCCGCTGTCCGCTCCGTCCCGGCCGTGGTGGCCGTGGCGCCGCGGCGTGCCGGGGCCGCGCCGGCCCCCGGGGCGGCCCGACCGTGGCGGCTGGCCGGGCTGCTGCTGGCGGCGGTGGGCGCGGGCATCGTCACGGCGGTCCTGTTCTCCGGCCCGGCGGCGGCGGACGAGGGCCGGGGGTCACCCCGCCACGCCGACCCGTCCGCCGGCGCTCCCGCCCCCGACGAGGCCGGCCGGGCGGGCCTCGCGTCGCCCGACGGGCCGCGTACCGGCTCGTCCCTGCGGGATTCCGCGCGGCCCGACCGGGAGCGTCCCGGCCCGCTCCGGGGGGTGCTCCGGCCCCCGCCGACCCCGGCCCCGTCCACCCCCGGCCCGACCGATCCCGGCCCGTCGGATCCCGGCCCGTCGGATCCCGGCCCGTCGAAGCCCGCCCCGGCCGATCCCGAGCCGTCCCCGCCGGGTGCGCCCGCCGAGCCGGATGCGCCGAGCAGGCCGCCCGAGCCGTCTGCGCCGAGCAGGCCCTCAGAGCCGGGCGCGCCGGCCGGGGCCGTGCCACCCGGGCCGGCCGAGCCCGGGTCGGCGGCGGGCCGGCCCGCCGCCGTCACCCCCGTCCCTGGCGGCCCGGCCGGTCCGGGCACGTCGCCCGGCGGGGTCGCGGTCGCGCCGGGCGGACCGGCCGCGCCGGACGGGGCGCCGCAGCACCCCGCGGTCCCGCCCACCGACCCCGCTGCGGCGGTGCCGTCCGTCGGGTCGGGTCGGGTCGGCGACGGGCGGCTCGCGCACTGCCTGCCGCAGGTCGTCGGTGGCCTGACGAGCTCCCTCGGCGCCCTGCTCGCCTCGGCTCTCTCCGGGCTCGACCAGCATCTCGTGGCCCCGGTCCTGGGCCTGGTGGGCAACCTGCTTCCGCGGGTGCTGCCGATGCCGCCCCTGGTCCCGTCCGATCCCGCCGACCCGGCGGTGTCCGCGCCGCCCCGGGCGGGGCCGGCACCCGGGGGCGGGCCGGTCGACCCGGTGGACGCCCCGGCGGCGGTCCCCGGTGGTGAAGCGCGGTCCGTGATCCCGTCCGGGCGGTCCGGCGGCGCGGCCGAGGCCCCGGCCGGGACGTTCCTGGCGGCGTGGCCGGCCGCCCCGGCCGGCGCGTCGTCGGATTCGTCGTCCGCCTCCGTCCGGGCGGCGGCGGGGCCGACGTCGGCGGGTGGCCCGGGCCGGCCCGTGTCGCCCACGGGCGACCGCGCCGACGATCTGCGCACCGGGTCCGGGCCCACGCCCGCCGCGGCCGACGCCTCGCGTTCGTCGGTGCGCGCCGCCGGCCGGCACCGCACCGCCCGCCCGCCGGTCTCGGCCCAGAGCCGGGCTCCGGGGGTCGCCGCCCGTCCCGGCTGAGTCTCGGCAGGGCCCGTCCCGCGGTCCACGGCCCCGTGCCGTGCCGCACCGCCGACGTGGCCGTACGGGGCCTGCGGGCGTCCACCAGGGACCGCCGTGGGCCGACGCCGCCCGTTCCGCGCGCACCGAACCCCACCCCGCCCTCCCCCGAGCCGGCGTGGCCGGGGCGACGTGCCGCGTACCCGAGATCGGAGATCCGTGGTGATCCACGTCGTCGTGGCCGAGGACATGGGACTGCTGCGCAGCGCGCTGTGCGCCGCGCTGTCGAGCGAGGAGGACATCGAGGTGATCGCCGACGCCGCCGACGTCGGCGAGCTGTGGTCGGTGCTGCGCCGGGAACGCCCCGACGTGCTGGTGCTGGACCTGAAGCCGGAGTTTCCCGAGTCGGCGGAGGTGGTGGCCAAGGTGGTCGTCGAGGCGCCGGGGACGGCCGTGCTGGCGATGAGCCACCGGTGGAGCCCGCCGTTGGTCGAGGCCGCCCTGGCCGCCGGGGCGCGCGGGCTGGTCAGCAAGGACGTCGCGCTGTCGGAGCTGGTCCGCGCCGTGCGCACCACGGCCGCCGGGGAACGGGTGATCGACCCGTCCGCCGCCGTCGCGGTGCTCAGCCCGCCGGTCAACCCGCTCACCCGCCGGGAGCAGGAGGTGCTGCGGGCGGCCGCCGAGGGCGTGCCGCTGAAGGAGATCGCCCGCCGGCTCTACCTGGCCCACGGGACGGTGCGCAACCACCTCTCGGCGATCCTGCACAAGACGGGGGCCCGCAACCGCATGGAGGCGGTCCGGGTGGCGCAACGGGAGGGATGGTTGTAACGACCCCGGACGGGGTACCGACGAGGCGATCCGGTACCCCGTTCGCCGATCGAGCGACGCATTGTAATTCGTGTTTGAATGTTCACGATCTGTGATGCGCCGAGACGCCTGGGAGAGGTCCAACGTGATCCGTACCCTGCTCGCCCTGGACGGTGCCCTGGTCCGGGGCGCGTTGTCGCTCGTCCTCGCAGCCGAGGAGGACATCCACGTGGTGGGGGAGGTGGGCCGCGGCGACGCGGTCGAGCGGGCGCTCCGCGCCGGCCGGCCGGACGTCGCCGTGGTGGATTTCGATCTGATCAACGAGACCCCGGCGGTGGTGGGCCCGGCGACGGCACAGCCGTGCCCGCTGCTGGTGCTCGCCGACCCGCGCCGCGCCCGGGGCCTGCACGGGGTCTTCGCCCCCGGGCGCACCGTCGGCATCCTCGCCAGCGACGTCGCGCCTCAGCGGGTGGTCGACGGGGTCCGCCGCCTCGCCCGCCGGGAGTCGGTGGTCGACGCCGAGCTCGTCATGGCGGCGCTCGCCGCCGACTGCCCGCTGACCGCCCGGGAGACCGAGGTGCTGCGGCTGACCGCCGCCGGCGCACCGGTCGCCGAGGTGGCCGGGTCGCTGCGGCTGTCCTGCGGCACCGTCCGCAACCACCTGGGGCGGATCGCCCGCAAGACCGGGGCCCGCACCCGGATCGAGGCGGTCCGGTTCGCCCGCGAGTCCGGCTGGATCTGAGGCCGGCCCGGCCCGCAGCCGCCCGGGGCGGTCAGCTCCGGGCGGCGGCGGCGGCCGGCCGGTCGTCCCAGTGGCCGACGAGTTCCCGGTACGTCGCCGACCGGGCCAGCAGCTCCTCGTGGGTGCCGACCACCGGCCGTGCGCCGTCGAGCACCAGCACCCGGCGGGCCCGCACGGCCGAGCTGATCCGGTGGGCGATCACGACCAGCGTGCCCGGGCGTCGGGCGAAGGCCTCCTCGACCCGCGCCTCGGCGGCCGGGTCCAGGTGGCAGGTCGCCTCGTCGAGCAGCACCAGCGGGGCGGGGGAGAGGTACGCCCGCACCGCCGCGATCAGTTGCCGTTCGCCGGCCGAGAGCGCCGCCGGTTCCACCTCCCCGGCCAGCCCGCCGAGCCGGGCGGCGAGCGGGCTCGCACCGAGGGCGTCGAGGGCGGCGGCGACCGTGGCGTCGTCGGCGTCCGGCCGCAGGTAGCGCAGGTTGTCGGCGAGTGACCCCGTGAAGACGTACGCCTCCTGCGGCACCAACGCCCGCAGCCGGGCCAGGGCCTCGGGCGGGGCGTCGGCGACCGGGACCCCGCCGAGGCGTACGGTGCCGGCCTGCGGCGCGAGCAGCCCGGACAGCAGCGCGGCCAGGGTGGACTTGCCCGCCCCGCTGGGCCCGACCACGGCGAGGTGCTCCCCGGCGGCCAGCGTCACGCCCGCGTCCTCGAGCACCGGCCGCGCCGCGACGCCGTACCGGAACGTCAGCCGCCGGGCGCAGACGGCGGGCGGCTCGGCGTCGGCCGGGACGGGGGTGGCGTCGGGCCGCCCCACGGGCGTCCCGCCCGCCTCGTCGGGGCAGGCCCGCAGGATGCGGTCGAGGGTGACCACGTAGCGCAGCCCGCCGCCCCCGACGCCCTGCACCAGCGCGTGCAGGGCGGGCTGGACGCCGGTGGAGACGTACACCAGCGCGCCGAGCACCGCCCCGGCGGTGAGACCCCGGTCGACCAGCCAGGGCGCGGCGAGCAGCAGCACCGCCAGCGGCAGCCAGCCGCCGAGGCCGAGGCTGAGGCTGCGCACGGCGGACATCCGGGCCAGCGTGCGCTCGGCGGCGGCCTGGTCGGCCACCCGCGCGCCCACGTCGGCGACGACCCGCCCGGCCGCGCCGCAGGCCCGCACGTCGCGGTGCCCGGTCAGCGCGGTGGAGGCGGCCCGCCCCAGCTCCTCCCCGGCGCGCACGTACCGGCGCTGCTGCCCCGCCATCGCCGGGAGCGCGGCGAGGAACACCACCAGCCCCGCGACGAGGGGCGCGCCTACCAGCGCCGCGACCACCGGGTCGAGGGCGAGCAGCCCGATCAGGGCCGCGCCGGCGGCGAAGAGGAACCCCCGGGTCACCAGGAGCAGGCCGGCGAAGGTGTCGCGGACCAGCTCCACCTGGTGCGTCAGCCGGGCCGCGGCGGCGCTGTCCGGGCGTCCGCCGGGCCGGGTCGCGTCGTGCAGGGCGGCCCGGACCACCCGGGCGGCGAGGTCGTCGCGGAACGGTTCGACCACCGCGCCGAGGCTGCGGTACGTCCGGCCGGTCGCTACCGCCCCGACGAGCACCGCCGCGCCCAGCGCCGCCAGCCAGCCGAGCCCCGTGCCGAGCCGCCCGGCCAGGAAGCCCCCGTCGACGGCCCGCGCCACCAGGGCCCCCGACAGCAGCGCCGGCAGCGCCTCCACGGCCGACCAGCCGGCCAGCCGCGCCACGGCCGCGCGCCGGGCGCGCAGCGCCGCCCACGTCGCGCGCCCCACCCCGGCCGTGCCCGCGCGGCCGCCCCGGGCGCTCACCCGGCCTCCCCGTCGGTGCGGAAGACCGCCCGGTACGCCGGGTCGGCCCAGAGCCGGGAGTGCGGGGCGACGGCCCGCAGCCGCCCGCCGTCGAGCCACGCCACCAGGTCGGCCGCCGCCGCCGTGGCGGCCCGGTGGGTGACCACGAGGCGGGTACGCCCGCCCGGCCCGCCCCTCACCGCCCGGGAGATCCGGTGCTCGGTGACGGTGTCCAGGCTGGACGTGGCGTCGTCGAGGATCAGCAGCCGCCGCGCCCCGGCGAACGCCCGGGCCAGCCCGAGGCGCTGCGCCTCACCACCGGAGAACGGCGCGTCGGCCAGCGGGGTGCGGAAGCCCTGCGGGAGCCGGGCGACGACGTCGTCCACGGCCGCCGCCTCGGCGGCCCGCCGCACGGCGACCGTCGCCGGGGAGCCGTCGGCCGGGGGCGCGGCCTGCTGCGGGGGCAACGCCAGGCCGACCGCGTCGTGCACGGTCGCGCCGACCAGGGCAGGCCGGTCGAAGGCGTAGCCGACGGCGCGGCGCAGCTCGGCCGGGTCGAGCCGGGGCAGCGGCACCCCGTCGAGCCGCACCTGACCGGCGTCGGGGTCGTGCAGCCGACCGGCGACGGCGGCGAGGGTGGACTTGCCGGCGCCGGAGGGGCCGACCACCGCCACCGTCACGCCGGCCGGCACGTCCAGGTCGACGTTGTCGAGGACGGGCCGGCCGTCGTCGCCGTGCACGGTCACACCGTGCAGCCGCAGCGCCCCGGCGCCCGGCGGCAGCGGGGCGTCGCCGTCGGCCGGCGCGGGCAGGGCGAGCAGTTCGGCGACCCGGGCGGCCCCGGAGCGGCTGCGCACGAGCCGGTTCAGGGTGGCCAGCACCGCGCCCAGCCCCGCCCCGGTCGCCGCGTAGCGGACCGCCGAGACGAGCTGGCCGGGGGTGAGCCAGCCGGCCGTCAGGGCGTACCCGCCGACGGCGACCACGGCCAGTTGCAGCAGCGGCGCGACGGCGGCGGTGCGGGCGCTGGCGCGGGCCAGCAGCTCCCAGCCGCGCCGGCCGTACCCGCCCAGCTCCGGCAGGGCGGCGAGCACCCGGGCCTGCTCCCGTCGCCGGGTCCCGGCGGCGGCGATGGTCCGCGCGCCCGCGAGGGACTCCAGCAGCCGGCCGGCGATCCGGTTCAGGGCCTTCTGGTAGCCGGCGGTGGCGGCCGACGCGTCGGTGACGAACGCGCGCATCAGGCCGGCGAGCAGCACGAGGCCGGCGAGCAGGGTGATCCCCAGCGCCGGCTCGATCAGGGTCAGCGCGACGACGCTGCCCAGCGGGGGCAGCAGCGCGATCGCGCCCAGCACGACCGTGTTGCCGGCCTGGCCGGCGTCGGCGGCCTGCCCGACCAGCCGGCCCACCAGGTCGCCCACCGGGTGTCGGCGGGCGGCGCGCACGTCGAGGGCGAACAGGTGCCGCAGCAGCCGGCCGCGTAGCCGGGCGGTGGCACGGGCGGCCCCGTAGCCGCCGGCCAGGTCGCCGAGGGTGTCGGTGGCGACGAGCACGGCGACCAGGGCGCAGACGGCCACCGGCCACCAGCGGCTCCCACCGGTCAGGGCCGCGTCGACGGCGAGCCCGAGCGCCGCCGGCAGCAGCAGCTCGGCGACGGCGCCGGCCAGGGTGACCGCGCCCAGCGCCCAGGCCCAGCCCCCGGCGTCGCGGGCGGCCTGGCGGAACGGCCCGTCGCCCCTGAGCATCGTGCCTCCCCGCATAACGGCGGGCGGCCCCGGGCGGACACGTCTGTCCACCCGGGGCGCCGCGGAACGGCCTGGGTCAGTTGCAGGTGGTGACGGAGAGGCCGCTGTCGCCGCAGAGCAGCAGGCTCGCGCTGGAGCCGCCGCCGGTGCGGTCGGCCGGGGCCATCTCGAGGCCCTGGAGGTCGAGGAGCGCCATGTTGATCAGTCCTTTCGGAGATGGTGCGGTGGATGGGGTCAGTTGCAGGTGGTGACGGAGAGGCCGCTGTCGCCGCAGAGCAGCAGGCTCGCCCGGGAGTCGCCGCTGGTGCGGTCGGCCGGGGCCAGCTCGAGGCCCTGGAGGTCCAGGAGTGCCATGTCGAATCACCTCCCCCCGTCGGGTAGCGGGTCGTGACCGCCCCCGCCGCTGCGGGGGAGTTCGGGCGCGCCGGCCAGCGGCGCGAGGAAGGGCAGGGTCGCCGGCTCGTCGTGCCGCGCGCAGGCCAGCGCGAACAGCACCCCGGCGGCGCCGGTGCCCAGGTCCATGGAGAGCCGCAGCAGCTGCTCGCCGGGGAAGGCGGTCCCGCCGCCGTACGGCAGGGCGTGCCAGCCGAGCCGGCGCAGCTGCGCGTCCAGCTCGCGGCGGCTCTCCGCGTCGGGGAGCGTCGCCAGGTACGCGATGATCCCGGCCCGGCCGGCGAAGAGGCCGGACTGGGCGTAGAACGGGGACCGGGCGGCCCGGCGTGCCCCGGCGCTGGCCTCGGCGAAGCGCTCGTCGGCGCGGTGGCGGAGGTACTGGTCGAGGACCAGGCCGATGCCGACGCCGCCCTGCCCGAGGTACGGCATGGTGCGCCAGCCCTCGTTGACCTCCAGCGCCCCGTTCGGGCGCACCACGCACCGGCGCAGGTCCTGCCGCAGCGCGGTGGCGGCGTGCTCCAGCAGCGCCGGGTCGCCGGTCAGCTCGTGCATCCGCACCAGCAGCAGCGCCGCCCCGGTGCGCCCGCGCAGCAGACCAGCGTACGGATTCCGGCCGCCGCTGATGTCCGGGCCGGGGTCGTCGGCGAGCCGGTCGAGCACGGCGGCGGTGACCTCGTCGGCGGCGGCGCGCAGCGCGGTCTCCCCGGTGCGCCCGGCCAGCTCGGCGAGGTTCAGGGCGATGCCGGACAGGCCGTTGGCCAGGCTCAGGTCCAGCTCGTTCCAGGGCTGGCGCAGGCAGACGTCGAGGACGTCGAGGGCGTCGGCGCGGCGGCCCAGGTGCTCCAGCGCGTACGCCACCCCGTGCAGGCCGTCGTAGAAGCCGATCCGGGTGCCCGACGCCGGGGCGGTGGCCCGCCGCACGAGCCACTGTTCGTGCTCGGGGAACCGGCCCGCGCCGCTGACGGCGAGGGCGTGCAGCACCCCGGCCGCGCCGTGGGCCAGGTTGAGCCCGCCGCTGCGGAACTGCTCGATGTCGCCGGGGAAGAGCCGGTCGTCGCGCTGCGGCGTGGCGCTGGCGAGGATCGCGGTGCTGATCCGCCGACGCGTGCCGGGCCAGTCGCCGGTCGCGTCGAAGGCGTCGTCGCCGCCCGCCTGTGCGCGACTGGTCACGGTGTCCCCGTCGCTGCCGGCGTCCTCGCGTCGGCCGGCGCCGGTGATCTCGGCGACCGCCTCGGCCAGCCACTCGCGGGGCACCGGGAAGTGCTCGGCGACGACGTCGGCGAGGTGGGCGGCCTTGTCCGGGGCGAGCCGGACGAGCTGGGTCAGCGGCAGGAACAGGGCCAGGCGCAGGCAGGCCAGCGCGTACCGGTCGACGGCGGGGCCGGTGCGGTCGTTCGGCGCGGCGAACCCCTGGTTGCGCAGGCCGGGGCGGCGGTGCCCCTCGATCGGGGCGGCGACCTCGAAGTCGACCAGGGCCACCCGGCCGTCGGGGCGGACCATGATGTTGAACAGGTGCAGGTCGCCGTAGACGAGGCCGCGTTCGTGGATCGCGCCGACGATCGCCTCGACCTGGGTGAGGACGTCGCGCGCCCAGCGGGCGTACTCGGCCCGGTCGGCGTCGGTGGCGTCGGAGTCGATCAGCGGGTACTTCTCGACGACCACCTTGTTCAGCGACCGGCCCTCGACGAACTCCAGGGCCAGGAACCGGTGGTCGCCGATGGCGAACTCGTCGTGCACGGCGGGCACCTGGGGCAGGTCGGCGAGCCGGCGCAGCGCGGCGGCCTCCCGGGCCAGCCGGGCCACCGCGTCGACGCCGTCGGCGTCGAGGCCGGCGTGCGGGCGGGCCTCCTTGAGCACCACCTGGGCGTCGGTGCGCAGGTCGCGGCCCACGTACAGGCCGCCGCCGTTGGAGAAGTGGATGACCTTCTCGATCTTGTAGGGGACCTCGGTGGTGCTGGTGGCGTTGCGGGCGGCCAGGTGCGGGGCCAGGAAGTCCGGCAGCGACACCCAGTCGGGCAGGTGGAACACCGGGTCGCGGCGGTCGGGCACCAGGGTGCCGGAGGCGTCGGCGATCGCCGGGACGACCTGCCCGTCCGGGGAGAGGCAGTAGCGGCGGGCGAAGCCGCCGTAGCGCACGTGCACCGGCCCGGCGCCGTAGCGCAGGTCGCTGAGGATGTACGGCCCGGCCTCGCCGGCGAGCAGCGCGTCGAGCTCCTTGCAGGCCAGCTCCAGCTCGGCGGTGTCCTGCGGGTAGATGGTGACGAACTTGCCGCTGGCCGACCGCGACGCGTACTTCGAGTTGCGCAGCAGCAGGGTGCGCGGCCCGCGCAGGAACTTGAACGACATTCCGCGCGGCACGCAGTAGTCCCACACCGCGTCGAGCACCCGCTCGGCGTTGTCGAGGGTCGCCGACACGTGGATCTTCCAGCCCTGCTGGGGCAGCGAGCCGCCCTCCGGCGCGTGGATCAGCCAGTCGTCGAGCGGTTCGCGACGCCAGCCGGCCGGCACGTCCCGCCCGGCGGCGGCGAACGCCGGCTGCGCGACCGCGCTGCCCGGCGAGTCGTAGAAGATCCGGTCCGCGGCGCAGTAGTTGTCGTAGCGCTCGTCCACCGTGACCCCCTCCGCGATCTCGGCCGGTTCCGTTGCCCGGCGACGGATACGAGTCTCGTGGACCGGACCCGCCCGCCCCCAGTGCAGTTAGTCATGACCATGGATGCGGGGCGCACGGCCCGCGGTGACAAAAGTCACCGGCGACCCGTGCCGCCTCGAAAGAAAGAACCGGCCGACGCCGCGGGGGCGTCGGCCGGTTCCGGAGAACCGCGGACCGGTCAGTCGGTGGCGTGCCGCTGCGCCCGGTAGCGGGCGATCAGGGCGCGGGTCGACGAGTCCAGGCCGGACAGGTCGGCCTCGTCGCCGGTGAGCAGCGGCGCGAGCTGGTTGGCCATCACCTTGCCCAGCTCCACCCCCCACTGGTCGAACGGGTTGATGTCCCAGATCGCGCCCTCAGTGAACACGATGTGCTCGTAGAGCGCGATGAGCTGGCCGAGCACGGCCGGGGTCAGCTCGGCGGCGACGATCGAGGTGGTCGGGTGGTTGCCCGGCATCACCTTGTGCTCCGCCAGCTCCGCCGGGGTGCCCTCGGCCTCCACCTGCTCCCGGGTGCGCCCGAACGCCAGCGCCGCGGTCTGCGCGAAGAAGTTCGACATGAACAGGTCGTGCATGTCGCCCAGGTCGTGCCGGGGCCGGCTGAACCCGATGAAGTCCGCCGGCACCAGCCGGGTGCCCTGGTGGATGAGCTGGTAGAAGGCGTGCTGACCGTTGGTGCCGGGCTCGCCCCAGAAGATCTCCCCGGTGTCGTACGACACGCGGGTGCCGTCCAGCGTCACCGACTTGCCGTTGCTCTCCATCGTGAGCTGCTGCAGGTACGCCGGGAACCGGTGCAGGTACTGCGAGTACGGCAGCACCGCGTGGGTCTGCGCGCCCAGGAAGTTGGTGTACCAGACGTTGAGCAGCCCGAGCAGCGCCGGCACGTTGCGCTCCACCGGCGTGGTGCGGAAGTGCTCGTCGACGGCGTGGTAGCCGGCCAGCAGCTCCCGGAACCGCGCCGGCCCGACCGCCAGCATCACCGACAGCCCGACGGCCGAGGGCAGCGAGTAGCGCCCGCCCACCCAGTCCCAGAAGCCGAACATGTTCGCCGGGTCGATGCCGAAGTCGCGCACCCGCTGCTCGTTGGTGCTCACCGCGACGAAGTGCCGGGCCACCGCCGAGGCGTCGCCGCCCAGGCCGGCGAGCAGCCAGTCGCGGGCCTGCCGCGCGTTGGCCAGCGTCTCCTGGGTGGAGAACGTCTTCGACACCACCACGAACAGGGTGCTCGCCGGGTCCAGGTCGGCCGTCGCCTCGGCGATGTCCGTCGGGTCGATGTTGGAGACGAACCGGCAGGAGATCCCCGCGTCCCGGTACGCCCGCAGCGCCTCGTACGCCATCACCGGCCCCAGGTCGGAGCCGCCGATGCCGATGTTGACCACCGTGCGGATGCGCTCGCCGGTGTGCCCGACCCACTCGCCGGAGCGGACCCGGTCGGCGAACGTCGCCATCCGGTCCAGCACCGCGTGCACGTCGGCCACCACGTCGCGGCCGTCCACGGTCAGCGCCGCGCCCGCCGGGGCGCGCAGCGCGGTGTGCAGCACCGCCCGGTCCTCCGTGGTGTTGATGTGCGCCCCGGCGAACATGGCCGCGATCCGGTCGGTCAGCCGGGCCCGCCCCGCCAGGGCGGCGAGCAGGGCCAGCGTCTCGTCGGTGACCAGGTTCTTGCTGTAGTCGACGTGCAGGTCCGCCAGCTCGCCGGCCAGCCGCTCACCGCGGTCCGGGTCGGCGGCGAACAGGTCGCGCAGGTGCGCGTCCCGCAGCTTCTCCGCGTGCGCCGCCAGCGCCCGCCACTCGTCGGTGGTGGTGATCTCCTCGGCCATTACGGCTCTCCTCCCGCACCTGCTCACAACCGTTGCGCGGCCGTAACCGTACTGCGTGTGCCCGGCCGCCCGGGCCAGACTGCCACCAGCCGGGACGTGGCGCACCCCCGGCGCGCGCACCGCCGCCCGCGCGTCCGACCCGGCGGCGAACCTGTCGTACCCCGGGGGCATGATCTTTCCCAGGACGGGCGCCGTGGGGCCCGTTCCGGTGGGCCACCGTGCCCCGCCGATCCCCCTGTCGTCGTGCGCCGGCCCGCCGCCGGTGCTCCAGATCGGCGCGCCCGCGGGCGCCCGGGTCGGAGGTCGCAGTGCCCCAGACGCAGCACGCACCGTGGGAGCGGCGCAGCCTCGCGCCGGTGCTGCCCGCGGCGCGCCCCCGCAAGCTGGCGAAGGTCCCCTTCGTCGAGCTGGCGGACGGCCGGTTGCAGGGCGTGGTGTCCAGCGGTTCCGACATCGAGCGGGTCTACGTCTCCTCGGTCGCCGCCGGCAGCCACGCCTACCACTGCTCCACCAACAACAACCGGCCCTGCGGCGGCCTGCGCGGCGCGCCCTGCAAGCACCTGCACGCGCTGCTCGACGAGGCCGTCCTGCAATACGGCGTCGCCCGCGTCGGGCGCTACCTGCGCGTTGACGTCCCCGACGGGGCGCAGACCGGCGGCGACCTGCTCCGGGCGCTGCACGGCCACCACGAGCCCACCCCGGCGGCGGTCGTGTTCAGCCGGTTCCTGCGCCACCTGGCCTACCTGGAGCTGCCGGCGGCCGACGGGCCGCTGCCCGAGCTGCACTGGTTCCCGGCGACCGGGGCGGGCCGCTGATGCGGGGGGCCCAGCTCAGCGCGCTGGCCGGCGCGCCGGCCGGCGTCGACGCGGCCCTCGACGTGGTCGCCGGCCTCGACGACGCCCTGGTCACCGGCCTGGCCCGCCCGGGCGAAGCGCAGCTCGCCGCGCTCGGCGACCTCGCCGCCGCCCTGGCCGTCACCCCGCTGGGCGGCCGGGTCGCCGAGGCGGTAGCGCAGGTCACCGCCGGCGCGCCCGCCGACGAGCACCTCGCTGCCCTGGCCGGGGCGCGCACCGCCCTGCTCGGCGCGGCCCACGACGCCCTGCTCGCCGCCGCCGACGCCGCGCTCGGCCGGGAGCGCGCCGCGCTGCCCGCCCCGCCGGCCGGGCCGTTGCCGGCCGGGGCCGCCGTCCCGTTGCCCGCCGCCCGGTCCTGGCTGACCGAGCTGGCCATCACCGGCTGGCGCGGGGTCGGTCACGACCTGGCGGCGGCCGGGGCCCGGCCGATCGAGGCGAGTCTCGCCGTCGCGCCGCTGCGCCGGCTCGCCGTGCTCCTCGACGGCCTGGCCGGCGAGCTGGCCGCGTCCTGCCCGGTGGCCACCATGCCGGCGGTGCCGGCCCGGCGGTGGGCCGACCTGTGGGCCCGCGCCGTGCTGCTCGCCCAGGACGACGCCCGGGTGGCCGACCCGGCCGCCACCGAGCGCGTCTCCGGCCGGCTGCTGGTGCTCGGCGTCGACGTGCACGAGCACGCCACCGCCGTCCAGGCGCAGGTGCACGCCGTCCTCGAACCGTCCGGCGGGGCCCCGCCGCGGCTGGTCCGCACCGCCGTCGCCGCGACGAAGGTCGACACGATCGTCGGCCCGGCGCTGTGGCGGCTGCTCGCCGACCACCCGGTCCTGCTGGCCGCGCTGGCCGGCCGCCGCGCCCTGGAGGTGACCGACCTGCCGCTGACCGGCGGCGACCTGTGGTGGCGCGACGGGCAGGCCCGGGTCGGTGAGCCGGCCGACCCGTTCGCCACCGCCCGGGTGCTGCTGCCCGCCGCGGCGGCCGCGCCGACGCCGCCGCTGGACCGGCACCCCGTGGCCGTCGCCGAGCCGGTGCTGCTGGAGGGCTACGCGGTCGACGCCACCGGCGACGACGTCCGGTTCACCGTCGACGGGGTGAGCGTCGCGGTCGACGTCGACCGGCTGCCGACCTGCGGCCCGCTCACCCCCGCCCTGGTTGCCGCCTCGACGGCCTGCCTGGGCCTGCTGCGCTGGGACGCCGGCCGGTGGACGGTGCAGCCGCTGGCCGTGCAGAGCACCGTCAAGCGGGCCACCGTCGTCGCGCACACCGGCGACTGGGCGCAGGGCCCCACCGACGCGAAGGTCGCCAAGGCCGAGGCGAAGGCCGGCGACTCCGTCGCCGTGCTGCGGGAACGCGCGGGACGGCTGCTGCGCCGATGACCGCGACCCCCGACACCCCGCAGGGCCCGCCCGCAGCCACCCCGCCGGGCACGCCCGTGAACGCCGATGCCAACCGCCGGCAGGTGCTCTACTGGCGGCTGCTGGCCCGGCTGTTCGACCCCGAGGAGCAGCCGGCGCTGGAGGCGGCGAGTGTCGCCGTCGTCGACGACCTCGGCCTGCCGGCCGCGCTGCTGGACCCGGCGGTCTCCGTCGACACCGTCGTGCAGCGCTTCCCCGACCTGGCCGGGGAGCTGACCGGCCTGCTCACCCCGCCCGAGGCCGAGCAGCCTGCGGCCACCGAGCAGCCTGCGGCCACCGAGCTGCCGGCGACCGAGCCGTCTGCCACCGAGCCGCCGGGCACCGAGCCGTCTGCCACCGAGCTGCCGGCGACCGAGCCAACGGCGGCGACTGCGCCGTCGGCGGGCGGCGGGCCGGCCCGGTCCCCGGGCGACGTGGCCCCGGCGGGCGACGGGCCGGCCGCGCCGGCCGGCGGCGCGGAGGTGCGCCGGGCCGCGCTGGTGTCGAAGTTGCTGCTCAACGTGTTCGGCACCGGCGGCGGCAGCGTCAGCGCCACCCAGCTCGCCCGGTGGCAGTCCGACGCCGGCTGGTTCGAGCGGGCCCTGGGCTGCGAGCCCGGCGAGCTGCGCCGGCAGGCCGGCGACGGGCCGAACGGCGGCCTCGGCGGGGTGCTCGCCGGGCTGGAGGGCGACCTGGTGCGCCGGATGCACCTGCGCGAGGTCCTCGCCGACCCGAAGCTGGCCGCGAAGCTCACCCCGAGCATGTCGCTGATCGAGCAGCTGCTGCGCGACAAGTCGAACCTGTCCGGGGTGGCGCTGGCCAACGCCAAGGCGCTCATCCGCCGCTACGTCGACGAGGTCGCCGAGGTGCTGCGCACCCAGGTCGAGCAGACCAGCGTCGGCGCGATCGACCGGTCGGTGCCGCCGAAGCGGGTGTTCCGCAACCTCGACCTGGACCGCACGATCTGGAAGAACCTCACCAACTGGAGCCCGGAGGACCAGCGCCTCTACGTCGACCGGCTCTTCTACCGGCAGACCGCCCGGCGCACCACCCCGGCCCGGCTGATCGTGGTCGTCGACCAGTCCGGTTCGATGGTCGACTCGATGGTCAACTGCACGATCCTGGCGTCCATCTTCGCCGGCCTGCCCAAGGTCGACGTGCACCTCATCGCGTACGACACCCGGGCGCTGGACCTGACCCCGTGGGTGCACGACCCGTTCGAGGTGCTGCTGCGCACCAAGCTCGGCGGCGGCAACGACGGCCCGGTGGCGATGGCCATGGCCCGGCCGAAGATCACCGAGCCGCGCAACACGGTGCTGGTCTGGATCTCCGACTTCTACGAGTTCGACCGCTCCCAGCCGCTGTTCGACGGCATCGAGGCGGTGCACCGCTCCGGGGTGAAGTTCATCCCCGTCGGCTCGGTCAACAGCTCCGGCAGCCAGATCGTCAACCCCTGGTTCCGGCAGCGCTTCAAGGACCTGGGCACCCCGGTCGTCTCCGGCCACATCCGCAAGCTCGTCTTCGAGCTGAAGAACTTCCTCACCTAGGAGACCCCTGACATGTCCGAGATGTTGCGCGCCCCCGCCGAGGTCACGTTCGCCGAGGAGCTTGCCTTTCTGGAGTCGGTCGACACCGACCCGAAGCCGTTCTCGTGGCGGCTGAGCCCCCGGATGGTGCGGCTGTTCGTCCTCGGCTCCGAGCGGGCCGACGGGCTCGACCGGGAGGTCGCCCAGAAGTGGTTCGGCGACCGCAGCTTCGTCGAACGCGCGATCGTCACCCTCGCCTCCGACCGGGGCCTGCTGCTCATCGGCGACCCGGGCACCGGCAAGAGCTGGCTCGCCGAGCTGCTCGCCGCCGCGATCTGCGGCAACTCCACCCTCGTGGTGCAGGGCACCGCCGGCACCACCGAGGACCACATCAAATACTCGTGGAACGTTTCGATGGTCATCGCCCGGGGGCAGTCCCGCGAGTCGATGATCCCGTCGCCCATCATGACCGCGATGGAGCAGGGCGTCATCGGCCGCTTCGAGGAGCTGACCCGCTCCACCAGCGACGTGCAGGACGCCCTGATCTCCATCCTGTCCGAGAAGTACGTCGCTATCCCCGAGCTGGACGCCGACAACATCGTCTTCGCCAGGCCCGGCTTCTCGATCATCGCCACCGCCAACAGCCGCGACCGGGGCGTCAACGACCTCTCCTCGGCGCTGAAGCGGCGGTTCAACTTCGTCCGCATCCCCGTGGTGACCAACAAGCGCAGCGAGGCGGAGATCGTCCGGTTCCGCACCGAGGAGCTGCTGCGCCGGCACCGCATCGAGCTGGACGTCCCGCCCACCCTGCTGGACATCCTGTTGCAGAGCTTCGCCGACCTGCGGGCCGCCGCCGCGTCGGCCACGAGCGACGACGAGAAGCTGGAGTCGGCGCTGTCCACCGCCGAGCAGATCGGCGTCCTGGAGGACGCCATCCTGCACAGCCAGTTCTTCGGCGACCGCGTCCTGCGCGCCGAGACCCTCGCCGGCTCGCTGGTCGGCTCGCTGGCCCGGCGCACCCCGGAGGACCTGGCGATCCTCAACAAATACCTGCACGGCGTGGTGGAGCCCCGGGCCAAGGCCGACGGCGGCCCGTGGGAGGGCTTCCTCGACGGCGGCCGCCAGACGATCGCCACCCTGTCGTGACCGGCCCGACGACCACCCCGCCGGGCGCGGGCCCCGGGGTGCACCCGCCCGCCGTCGTCGCGCCGGCCCCCACCCCGCCCGCCGGCGTCCCCGCCCTGTCCTCCGGCGTTCCCCTGCCGCCCTCCGGTGTCCCGGTCCCGCACTCCGGTGGCCCCGGCGCGTTCGGCGCGCTGCGCGACCAGCTCACCGACGCCGCCGCGGCCTTCGCCGGCAGCCCCGGCGCGCTCGCCGAGATCCTCACCGGGATGATTGACGACGTCGACCGGGCACTCGGCGAGCGGCTGGAGATCTTCCCGGTCTGCCACCACTCGCCGGCCTCCGCCCTGGCCATGGCGCGCCGGCTGCGCGCCAAGCGACCGAAGGTCGTCTACCTGGAGCTGTGCGAGGACCTGCAACCCCTGCTGGGGGAGCTGCGCAACTGCCGCCTGCCCGTGGCCGTGCAGGCGTTCGCGTCGAAACTCGACGGGTTCCCCGCCGAGTGGGCCCCGCTCAGCGTCGTCGCCCCGATCACCGAGGCGTCGGCGGAATACCAGGCCATCGCGTACGCGCTGGAGACCCCCGGCGTGGAGCTGGTGCTGGTGGACCGCTCGGTCGACCACGTCTTCCAGTGGGCGCCCCGCGACCCGGCCGAGGGCCCGGCCCCGTCCTCCTCCGACGCACCGGCGGCGGCCGAGGAGGAGGCCGCGCTGCACGGCGACGCCGTCGGCGTGGAGATCGGCGACCTGCGGCCCCGCTTCGCCGAGCTGGAGTCCTACCTGCTGCACCACGGCAAGGTCCGGCACTGGTCGGAGTGGTGGGACCAGTACGTCGAGCAGCCCCTCGTCGCCGCCGACCACGAGACGTACCGGCAGGTGATGGTCCTCATCGGCAGCCTGTTCCGGCGGCTGCGCCCGGCCGACGCCGACCGCCTCGACCGCGACGTCGAACGCGAGCGCTACATGTGGACCCGGATGCGGCAGCACCTCGCCGCCTCCGGTGTCGACCCGGCCGACTGCCTCTACGTCTGCGGCGCGTTCCACGCCGCGAGCCCCGTCGAACAGTTCGGCACCGGGCCCGACGCCGCGCCGTACGAGATCAGCCCGCGCACCGCCACCCGCTGGCTGTACGGGCTGATCCCGTCCAGCCACTCCGCCATCGAGGCGCAGTTCGGGCTGGCGCCCGGCTCGGTCTCCGTCGCGGCGGCCACCTGGGCCAAGGCGGTGTCCCGCTCGGGGGTGGCCCCGTTCCGGCTGGCCGGGCAGGCCGGCGGCAGGCCGACGAAGGGCCGGGCCCGCCGGGCCGCCCCGGCCGAGGCCGCCGACGGGCGGGTCACCGACCGGCTGTCGGACTTCCTGGCCCGGCCCCCGGTCCTCGACGACCTCGACGAGGCGGAGCTGCGTGGCTGGTGCGTGGACATCGTCCGGCTGGCCCGCCGCAACGGGTACCTGGCCAGCACCGCCGACGCGATCGCCGTGTTCGAGACGTCGATCCTGCTCGCCGGGCTGCGCAACCGGGCCCGCCCCACCCCGTACGACTTCGCCGACGCGGCCGTGACCTGCATCGAGAAGGACGTGGTCCCGGGCCGGCGCGACGTGCGCCGGCTCTGCGAGATCCTGCTCGGCGGCGACCGGATCGGCCAGGTCGGCTACGACGCCCTGCCGCCGCTGGCCCGCGACGTGCTCGACCGGCTCGCCCCGCTCGGGCTCGACCTGGACAAGCGCACCATCCAGCGGGCCCTGCTGGACCTGACCGCCGACCCGGCCGTGGCCGGCTGCTCGGACCTGCTGTGGCGGCTGCGGCACCTGCTGCCCCACGACGCCGTCCGTCCGATCATGGGGGAGCGCCGGCTCGGGGAACGGTCGACGCAGGAGAGCTGGGACCTGGCCCTCGGCCGCCACCAGCGCGCCCTGATCGAGCTGGGCTACGAGGGCGTCACCATCGAGCAGGTGCTCGAACAGCGGCTGCGCCGCCGGGCGTGGGGGCCCCGGGCCACCGCCGCCGTCGCCCTCGAAGCCGTCGAGGACGCGCTCCTGCTGCTCGACGGCCGCCGGCTCGTCGACGAGCTGGGCGCCCGGGCGGTGGAGCTGCTCGCGGCCGAGCGCACCGTCGACGAGGCCCCCGAGGTGCTGCGCCGCATCCGCCGGCTGCTGGCCCACTACCGGGCCACCGAGCCGACCCTGCCGCCCTGGTGCGCCGCATTCGTCACCACCGGGTACGCCCACTACTGCACCCTGCTGCCCAGCGCGTTCGTCGACGCCGAGACCGGGGTGCGGCAGGTGGGCGCGATGCTCGGCTTCCTGTTCGGCATGGAGAGCCTCGCGCTGTCCCTCGGCTGCGACCGTACGCAGCTCGAACTGGCCGTGCGCCAGTCCCGGCCGGAGGCGCCGGCCCGGGTGGCGCTGCACTGGGCCGCCCAGCACCACCTCGGCCTGCTGCCGCTGGCGCAGCTGCGCGCCCGCAGCACCGAACTGCTGGCCAACCCGCTGGTGGTGCCGGCCTTCCCCCAGTACCTCAGCGGGTTCGTGCAGGCCCTGGAGCCGGTGCCCGGGCTGACGCCGTTCGTGGTGGAGGTGATGTCCACCGCGTTCGCCCGGCTGCCCGACCCGGTGCTGCTGCCCTGGCTGCCGACGTTGATCACCACGCTGCGCGCGCAGGCCGGCGAGCTGGTGCCGACCCTGGTCCGCGAGGCCGGCCGCACGTTCCCGGCGGCCCTGCCCGCCCTGGACGCCTGGGCGCCCCCGTGGACGCACCGGCCGGCCGGCGGGGCGGTGCCGACCCGGGGACCGGGGTCGGCGGCGCAGCCGGTGGCCGCCGTGGCCGGCCCGGTGGCCGATCTGCTGGCGGGCCACCCGGCGACCTGCGACGCCGTGGCGGACCTGCTCGGCTGCGCCGGCGACTGGGCCCTCGGCTCGGCCGGAACCGGTCCGGCCGTCTCCGGTCCGGGCGGCATCGGGTCGGGCGGCACCGGTTCGGCGGTCGCCGTCGAGGCCGCAGGGCTGCTCACCGCGCACCCGGCGACCGCCGACGCGCTCGCGGCCCTGCTCGTGCCGCCTACATGGCGGGCAGCGCCGCCGGGTCCGTAGGGTTCCGGCATGGATGCGGATGTGATCGTCGTCGGGGCCGGCCTGGCCGGTCTGGTCGCCGCCACCGAGGCCGCCGACGCGGGCCGGACGGTGCTGCTGCTCGACCAGGAGCCTGAGCAGAACCTCGGCGGCCAGGCGTGGTGGTCGTTCGGCGGGTTGTTCCTGGTCGACTCGCCCGAGCAGCGGCGCATGGGGGTGCGCGACTCGGTGGAGCTGGCCTGGCAGGACTGGCTGGGCAGCGCGGCGTTCGACCGTCCGGAGGACCACTGGCCGCGCCGGTGGGCCGAGGCGTACGTGCACTTCGCCGCCGGGGAGAAGCGCTCCTGGCTGCGGTCCATGGGGCACCGGTTCTTCCCCGTCGTCGGCTGGGCCGAGCGGGGCGGCGGCGCGGCGGACGGGCACGGCAACTCGGTGCCCCGGTTCCACGTCACCTGGGGCACCGGCCCCGGCGTGGTCGAGCCGTTCGCCCGCCGGCTGGCCGCCGCGGTGGACGCCGGCCGGGTGCGGCTGCGCTTCCGGCACCGGGTCGACGGCCTGGTCACCACCGGCGGGGCGGTCACCGGCGTACGCGGGGCGGTGCTGGAGCCCAGCGACGTCCCACGCGGGGCGTCCAGCTCCCGGGTCGAGGTGGGCGAGTTCGCCTACGCGGCGCAGGCCGTGGTCGTCACCTCGGGCGGCATCGGCGGCGATCACGACCTGGTGCGGGCGGCCTGGCCGGCGCGGCTCGGCGACCCGCCGAAGCGGATGGTCTCCGGCGTGCCCGCCCACGTCGACGGGCGGATGCTCGGCATCACCGAGGCCGCCGGCGGGCAGGTGATCAACCCGGACCGGATGTGGCACTACGTCGAGGGGCTGCGCAACTGGGACCCGATCTGGCCGCAGCACGGCATCCGGATTCTGCCCGGGCCGTCGTCGCTGTGGCTGGACGCCACCGGCAGGCGGCTGCCCGCGCCGCTGTTCCCCGGCTTCGACACCCTCGCCACGCTGCGCCACCTGCGCGCCACCGGCCACGACCACAGCTGGTTCGTGCTTACCAGGAGGATCGTCGCCAAGGAGTTCGCCCTCTCCGGCTCCGAGCAGAACCCGGACCTGACCAACCGTAGCGTCCGGCAGGTGATCGAGCGGGCCCGCGCCGGCACCCCGGCCCCGGTGGCGGCGTTCCTGGAGCGGGGCGCGGACTTCGTCGTCGCCGACACCCTGGAGGCCCTGGTGGCCGGGATGAACGACCTCGTCGCCCCCGACGGCGGCCCGACCCTGGACGCCGCCCAGGTGCGGCGGACCGTCGAGGCCCGCGACCGCGCGATCGCCCACCCGTTCGGCAAGGACGCCCAGGTCACGGCGATCCGGGGCGCGCGGGCGTACCGGGGGGACCGGCTGATCCGGGTGGCCCCGCCGCACCGGCTGCTGGACCCGGCGGCGGGGCCGCTCATCGCGGTGCGGCTCAACATCCTGACCCGCAAGACCCTCGGCGGCCTGCACACCGACCTGGACGGGCGGGTGCTGCGCCCCGACGGGCAGCCGTTGCCCGGCGTGTACGCGGCCGGCGAGGTGGCCGGCTTCGGCGGCGGGGGCATGCACGGCTACAACTCGCTGGAGGGCACCTTCCTCGGCGGCTGCCTCTTCTCGGGCCGGCAGGCGGGCCGGGCGGCCGCCGCCGCCACGCGCTGACGCCGCCGGTGCCCGCCCCGACCTGGGGTGATCAGCTCACCGGTATGACCAATGATGGATATTGACCGCTGAATCGACGCGTGTAAGTGTTTCCTTCCCTGGAACGAACGTCGCGGCGCCCCCTCGCCACGCCGCCGGACCCCGCTCGCCCCACCCTCGCGAGCGGGGTCCGGTCACGCCCAGGTGCACGACACCCCCTACCTGCACCGAGGAGCACCCATGAGACGCAGCACAGTGACCGCGGGCCTGGCCTTCGCCGCCGCCCTCGCGTTGACCACGTCGACGGCGACCCTGCCGGCCGCCGCCGCCCAGGCTCCGGCCGCCCCCGCCCCCGCGCCCGCCGTCGCGGCGCTGGCCGCGCCGGACATCTCCGTGACGAACGTCCAGGCCCACCTGAGCCAGTTCCAGAGCATCGCCACCAGCAACGGCGGCAACCGCCGCTCCGGCTCCGCCGGCTACACGGCGTCGGTCAACTACGTCAAGAGCAAGCTCCAGGCCGTCGGCTACACGGTCACCGAGCAGAACTGCACCAACTGCACCTACCCGGGCAACAACGTGATCGCCGAGTGGCCGGGCGGCGCCCCCGCCGACCAGGTCATCATGTTCGGCGCGCACCTCGACGGCGTCACCGCCGGCCCCGGCATCAACGACAACGCCTCCGGCTCGTCCGTGCTGCTGGAGAACGCCCTCGTGCTGGCCCAGCAGAACCCGAGCCTGACCAAGCGGGTCCGGTTCGCCTGGTGGAACGGCGAGGAGCAGGGCCTGCAGGGCTCCAAGTTCTACGTCAACTCGCTCAGCACCGCGCAGAAGGGCTACATCAAGGGGTACTACAACTTCGACATGGTGGCCTCGACCAACGGCGGCTACTTCATCAACCGGGTCACCTCGACCACGGCCGCGCCGCTGAAGGCGTACTGGGACTCCCTCGGCCTGTCGCCGGAGGAGAACGTCGAGGGCCAGGGCCGCTCCGACGACTACTCCTTCCAGCAGGGCGGCATCCCCACCTCCGGCTACGCGATGGGGGCCAGCGCCCGCAAGACCAGCGCCCAGGCCGCCAAGTGGGGCGGCACCGCCAACGCCTCCTACGACCCCTGCTACCACCGGTCCTGCGACACCACCAGCAACATCAACGCCACCGGCCTCAACCGCAGCGCCGACGGCGTCGCGTACGCGATCTGGGACCAGGCCGTCGGCGGCGGCACCCCGACCAACGACTTCTCCGTCGCGGTGAGCCCGACGGCCGGCAGCGTCGCCCGGGGCGCGTCCACCACCGCCACGGTCTCCACCGCCACCACCTCCGGCAGCGCCCAGACCGTCGCCCTGTCCGCCAGCGGCGCGCCCAGCGGGGTGACCGTCTCGTTCAGCCCGTCGTCGGTGACCTCCGGCGGCTCGTCCACCATGACGATCGCCGCCTCCGCGTCGGCCGCCACCGGCACCTACACCGTCACGGTCACCGGCACCGGTTCGGCGACCCGCACGGCCACCTACAGCGTCACCGTGACCGGCACGGGCGGCTGCGCCGGCGGCCAGCTGGTCGGCAACTCCGGCTTCGAGAGCGGCGCCACCGTCTGGACCGCCTCGTCGGGCGTGATCACCAACTCGGCCAGCCAGGCCGCGCACGCCGGCTCGTACAAGGCGTGGCTAGGCGGCTACGGCGCCAGCCGCACGCAGACGCTGTCGCAGTCGCTGGCCGTCCCGGCCGGCTGCGCCAGCTACACGCTGTCGTTCTGGCTGCACATCGACACCGCCGAGACCACCTCGACCAGGCAGTACGACAAGCTCACCGTCGCCGTCGGCGGCACCACCCTGGCGACGTACTCGAACCTGAACAAGGCCACCGGCTACGCCCAGCGCACCTTCGACGTCGCCGCCTACGCCGGGCAGACCGTCACCCTGACGTTCACCGGCGTGGAGGACGCGTCGTTGCAGACGAGCTTCGTCGTCGACGACGTCACCCTCACCGCCAGCTGAGGTGCAAGGAAGGGCCCCTTGTTAACGCCTGCGGTATAGCAGGGTTCCCTTCTCACCGGCGCGGGGCGGCGCGCAGCCGCCCCGCGCCGGGCCGCGCCCGGCTCGGTTGCGACACGTGTTCGACACGCCGATGACGCGCTGACTTCGGGTCGTCGCGCACAGTAGGCTCCTCGATGGTTGTCGGTGTGCCGCCGGTCGCGGCCCGCGCCTGCCTGGAGGGGCCCGTGAAGAGAGCCGTCCGCCAACGCCGGTCGCCCGACGCCGCCAGCCCCGCCGAGTCCATCAGCCCCGCCGAGGCCACCAGCTCCGCCGAGGCCGCCAGCCCCGCCGAGGCCATCAGCCCCGCCGAGGCCACCAGCTCCGCCAGCGCGGCGTCGGGCGGTGCCGGGTCGCCGAGAGGCGCGGCCGACGACGGCGACGCGTCGGTGCTGCCCGAGTTGGAGGACCGCGCGTGGATGCACCACGCGACCGAGTTCGCCCACACCACCTTCTGGGCGGTCGCCCGCCGGCTGCCCCGGCTGGTCCGCGAGGCGGTCGCCCTGGCCTGGGCGACCAGCCGCCGGGACACGGCCGCCTCCATCGGGCTCAACGTGGCCGCCGGGGTGATGACCACCCTCGGCCTGCTGGCCACCACCGGCGTGCTGCGCGAGCTGTTCGCGGCGGGCCCGACGCCCGACCGGATCCGGGCGGCGCTGCCGGCCCTGGCCCTGGCGGCGGCGGCCGTGACGGCCAAGGGGGCGCTGACCATCGCGGCCGGCTGGGCGCAGGCCCGCCTCACACCACAGATCAACTACCAGGTCGAGCTACGGCTGTTCGAGGCGACCACGGCCGTCGACCTCGCCGCGTTCGACGACGCCGGGTTCGCCGAGGAGATGGACCGGGCCCGCGACCGCGGGGTGACAGAGGCGGCGTTCATCGTCGACCACACCGTCAACCTGATCACCGGAGTGGTCGGGGTGCTCGCCACCGCCGCGGCGGTCACCGTGATCCAGCCGCTGCTGCTGCCCTGCCTGCTGCTGGCGGCCGTGCCCGAGGCCGCGACGGCCGTGAAGATGGCCCGCCGGCAGTACCTGGAGATGCTGGCCCGGATCAACCGGCGTCGCCGGATGTGGATGCTGGCCAACCTGATGGCCAACCGGCACACCGCCGCCGAGATCCGGGCGTACCAGATGCGCGACTTCCTGCTCGGCGAATACCGCAAGATGATGGCCACCGAGACGCGGGCCCACCTGCGCCTGGTCCGCGCGCAGACCCGGACCAGGGTGCTCGGCACCACCACCGCCGGCCTGGCCACCTTCGGCGTGTACGCCGTGCTCGCCGGCCTGCTGCTGGCCGGCATGGTGGCCCTCGCCGCCGCCGCGACGGCGCTGATCGCCCTCCAGTCCGCCCGGTCCAGCCTCGGCGTCGCCGTGTTCGCCACCAACTCGCTCTACGAGGACGCCCTCTACTACCAGGACTACCGGGACTTCCTGGACCGCGCGGTCAGCCGGACCGCCGCCGGGGGCGACCGGCCGACCGACGGGTTCGACGTCATCACGCTGGACCGGGTGAGCCTGCGGTACCCGGACACCGACCGCCCGGCGGTGGACGAGGTCAGCCTGACCGTACGCCGGGGGCAGGTGGTCGCGCTCGTCGGCGAGAACGGCTCCGGCAAGACGACCCTGGCGAAGCTGATCGCCGGCCTGTACCGGCCCACCGGCGGCACGATCCACTGGGACGGGGTCGACACGACCCAGCTCGATCCGCGCCAGGCCGGCGCGCAGGTCGCCGTGCTCACCCAGGACTGGTGGAAGTTCCCGTTCACCGCCGGGCAGAACATCCGGGTGGGCCGGCACGACCGGGCCGCCGGGCAGCGGGGTCCCACCATGGAGGACGCCGCCCGGGCCGCCGCCGCGCACGAGATGATCGTCGGCCTGCCCTTCGGGTACGACACGCTGCTCGACCGTGAGTTCAAGGACGGCCACGACCTCTCCGGCGGCCAGTGGCAGCGCCTCGTCGCCGCCCGTGGCCTCTACCGGGACGCCCCGCTGCTGATCTGCGACGAGCCGTCGGCGGCGCTCGACGCCCGCGCGGAGCACGCCCTGTTCCAGCACCTGCGGCGGCGGCCGGACCGGGCGGTCGTGCTGATCACCCACCGGCTGGCCAACGTCCGGCACGCCGACCAGATCTTCGTGATGGAACGGGGCCGGCTCGTGCAACAGGGCACCCACGACGAGCTGGTCGCCGCCGACGGCCTCTACCAGGAGCTGTTCCGCCTCCAGGCCAGCGGCTACGTAGCCGACACCGAGGCCGTCGCCCCGCCGCCCTGACCGCTGCCACGAAGGCGCCGCGCATCGACCGCCGGCACCGGGGCCGGCCGGCCACCGGCATGGTGGCGTCAGCAGACCGTCACCGGGTGCCGGACGACGCCGTCGAAGAGGTACCCGAGGTCGTTGTGCCGGGCCCGCGCCGGCTGGCCGACGCCGGTGGCGTCGGTGGCCCGCGCGCGCAGCGTCACCGGGCCGGGTCCCGTCGGCCGCCAGCGTGCCGTCCAGCGCTGCCACGGGCCGCCCGCGTCGGCGTCGACCAGTTCGGCCGGTCGCCAGCCGCCGTCGCCGGTGTGCACCTGCACCGACCGGATCGGGCCCGCCCCCGACCAGGACCGGCCGCGCAGCAGCACCTCCGCGCCGGCCGGCACGCGCGCGTCCCAGGGCAGCTCGAAGGCGCTCTTCACCGACTGCGCGCCCAGCGTCGCGCCGCCGGCCGGGTAGCCGGGGCCGAACATGCGGTAGAGCTGCGTGTTCCACGGCGAGAACAGGGCGGTGGCGGAGACCTCGACCGGGCCGACCCACTTGATCGAGGAGACGCCGATCCAGCCGGGCACCACCACGCGCACCGGGTGGCCGTGGTCGGCCGGCAACGGCTCGCCGTTCATCTCGTACGCCAGCAGCACGTCGTCGAGGGCCTTGCCGACCGGCAGGGGGCGGCGGACCCGGCCCAGGTTCACGCCGCCCGTGACGTACTCCGGGTCCAGGCCCTCCGGCATCACGTCGACGGCCGCGCCGGTCAGCCCGGCCCGGCGCAACACCTCCGCCAGGCGTACGCCCCGCCAGTGGGCCACCCCCACGCCGCCGAGCCCCCACGCCACCCCGGGCGTCGGCCGGCCCTGCTGCCCGGCGAAGAACCGGCGGCCGTTGCCGGCGCACTCGACGAGCGCGGTGACCCGTTCGGCGGGCAGCCGGCGCAGGTCGTCGTAGCCGAACTCGACGGGCCGGTCCCGGGTGGGCGCGCCGCGCAGGCCGTCGCCGAACAGGCTCAGCCGCCACGTGCCGGCGTCGATGCGGGGCGTGCGGGTGTGGTTGCGGACGAAGAACCGGTCGGTCGGCACGACGTACCCCTGCCCGGCCATCGCCTCCCAGCGCATCTCGGCGTTGGTGTCGTGCCGGTCGAACAGCCCCGGCGGCAGCGGCTTGACGATGCCGGACGGGTCGCCGCCCGCGTCCGCGGCGGGGCGGCAGCCGGGCCCGGCTGCGCCGGGGTCGGCGCCGACCGGTCGGGGCGCGACGGCGACCGGCTCGCGCTCGGCCGCGGCGAGGGCGGTCATCGCCGTGCCGAGTTCGAGCAGGCGCGGGCGGGCGAACCCCTCGCCCCGGGCCTGCCCGGCGAGCCACTGGCGGGCCCGCCGCGCGTCGTGGTCGGCCTCGTCGTACGACAGGGAGTGCGGCATCGGGTCTCCTCCGGCACGGCGGCACGAACTCCTATTGAATCAGTAGGAGTTCGTGCCGACGGGCACCGCCGCGCCGCCCTCAGGTCGCCGCGACCAGGGTCACCAACCCGGCGGCCACCAGCACCCCCGCCCACAGCCGGTCCACGTTGAACCACGCCCGGCGCAGCACGCCGACGCCGAGCACCTCGTACACGGCCACGGCGGCGGCCAGCGCGACGCCGAACATCGCCACCGTGTGCACCCCGGCGGCGGCCAGCCCGGGCAGCGCCCCGGCCGGGGCCGCCGTCAGGTGCCCGGCGTGCCCGCCACCGGCGACCGGCTCGGCGAGCAGCACCGGCAGCAGCATCAGCCCCGCCCCGTGCGCCGACGACATCAGGAACGACCAGCCGGCGAGCTGCGCGTTCGACAGCCGCATCCCGGCCCAGCGGAAGTGCCGGCGCGACAGCAGCCGCCACAGCCCGAACCCGACCAGCAGCACGCCGCCGGTGACCGCCACGGCGGTGCTCGCCGCGACCGACCGGGTCGCCGTGACCAGAGCGGCCACCACACCGACGGAGGCGAGGTGGCCGAGCGCGATCGGCGGCAGCGCCGCCAGCAGCACCCGCCGGCTGCGCTCCTGCAACCCGCGGGCCACCGCGAACAGCCAGCCCATCGCCGGATTCAAGCCGTGGAACGCGCCGAGCCCGGCCAGGGTCAGCCAGGTCGCCGTGGTCACGGGAAGCAGTACGAGTCGGAGGACGCGTCGCCGCCCTGCAACCGGGTCTGGTGCACCCGCAGCCCCCGGAACTCCTCGCCGCGTGGGAAGAACCGGGCGTCCGGGGTGAGGCCGCCCGCCTCGGTGTCGACGTCCAGCTTGGCCAGCCACGCGCCCACCCCATCGGGATAGAACTGGTCGTCCCAGGAGCCGTAGAGCGAGTTCGACACGTACACCCGGCGGCCGTCGCGGCTGATCTCCACCATCTGCGGGCCGCCGGCCAGGGGCTCGTCGGGGAAGCCGGGGTGGGGGGTGCGCCGCACGATGCCGCCGAGGCGCACCGAGCCGGTCAGCACCGGGTGGAACGGGTCGCCGACGTCGTACTGGCGCAGCTCGCCGGTGCCCCAGCAGGAGACGTAGAGGAACCGGTCGTCCACGGACAGGTCGATGTCGGTGACCAGCGGCGGCACGGCCCCGAACGGTTTGAGCAGGTCGGGCAGGTCCGCCGGGTCGGCCGGCTCGGCGGGGATGTCGATCACCTTGGTCACGGCCCAATCCTCGCCGTCGCGGTGCCACAGCCAGATCGAGGCCGACAGGTCCTCGACGCTGATCACCACGCCGACGAAGCCGTACGTCTGCGTCGGGTCGTGGGCCGGGCGCAGCTCCAGGGGCATCTGGTACGCGTCGCCGAGGTCGACCCGTTGCACGTGCCGCCGTTTGGCCAGATCCCAGAAGTGGATCGCGTGCCCGTACCGGCGGCCGAGCAGCAGTTCGCCGACGATCCCGTCCTCGATCATCGACGGGGTGCCCCACTCGCTGGTCACCAGCACGTCGTGGTTGAGGTGCCACCAGAAGTCGTACGCGAGGTGCTGCGGGCCCCGGTCGGCCTCCCACGCCCCGCGTACGTCGAAGGTGGTGTGGTCGAGGATCGCGATGCCGCCGGGGCCGTCGGCGTCGCCGGCCCCGCCGAGCGCGGACAGGTAGATGCCGTCGGGCCCGCAGTGCACGGTGTGCGGGCGGGAGTACCCGGCCCGCTCGGCCAGTTCCCCGGGCCCGATCACCTTGACCAGCTTCGGCGCGCGCGGGTCGGGCTTGGTGTCGTACACGTGCACCCGCGACGAGCGCAGCCCGGGGACGATCAGGTAGCGGCGCTCGACGTGCGGGTGCGGCGCGGTGGGGCAGAGCGCGCTGCTGCACGCGTTCCAGCCGAAGTGGTGCAGCTCGTCGCCGGTGTGCGGCAGGTCGGTCCAGCCGACCACCCGCCCGTACTCGGGGGAGTCGGGGTCGGTGTCGAGCACGGCGAGGGCGTCGGGCCGCTCGGCGGCGCGGTCGAACGCGGCGACGTACGCCAGCTTCTCGGCGGGGGCCAGGGCCGCCTGCCGGGGCGACGGGTAGAACGACGGGTCGGGGGTCCAGCGGGTCATCGGGTCTCCGGGTCGGGTGGTGGGCGGCTCCAGGTGCGGGCACGCCGGGGCGGCCGGCGGGCGAGAGCAGCCTACTAACCCGATAGGTTATGTGGGTAGTGTGCCGACGTCGCCGTCCCACCCCTCGGTCAGGTCGCGCCGGGTCGGGGAGCGCCCGCTCAGGCAGCCCGGTGGGCGGCGAAGAAGTCGGCCAGCACCCGGGTGTGCGTGGAGAACGCCAGCTCCACCGGCTCGGTGACCACCAGCCACTCGGTGGCCTCATCCGTCGGCGTCGACGCCGGCAGCAGCCCGGCCGCCTGCTCCGGCAGCGTCCCGAAGACCATCATCGTGCCGCCGGCCGGCGCCCCGTGCACCGCGAACAGCTGCGCGTCGTCGGCGGACGCCACCAGCCCCGTCTCCTCGCGCAGCTCCCGCACGAGGGCCTCCTGCCACGCCTCGCCGTACTCGATGAAGCCGCCGGGCAGCGCGAGCAGCCCGCGCGCCGGCTCGATGTCCCGGCGGACCACGACCACGCCGAGGCCGGCGTCGGTGCGCACCGGCAGCACCGCCACCGCCACGGGCGTCGGGTTGCGCCACACGGTCTGGCCGCAGGCCGCGCACACCCGGGGCCAGTCGGCCGCCGCCGGGTAGCCCGCGCCGCAGTAGGAACAGTGGGAGTACGGTGCGCCGGTCACGCCCGGCACGTTACCGCCTCGCCCACGCGCCTCCGGCCCGGGTGGTACGCCGGGCGGGGAGCGGGCCGGGGGCGGGTCAGGGGCGGCCCGCGGCGGGGACGGTCAGGGCGGCGCGGGTCGGGGCGCGGGGCAGCGCCGGTCAGGTGTGGCGCGGGTCAGGGGCGCAGGGCGGCGCGGGCGGCCATCAGGGCGAAGCCGAGCAGGTTGTCGCCGCGCCAGCGGGCCGGATCCTGCGCGTCGGGGTCGCCGGCGGCCAGGCCGATGCCCCACACCCGGTCCACGGGGCTCGCCTCGACCAGCACCCGCTCGCCGGTGCCGAGCAGGAACGCGCGCAGGTCGTCGTGCGCGGCGAACTTCGCGACGCTGCCGGCCACGACGATGTCGTACCGGTGGGCCGCCCAGGTGGCGTCGTCGAAACCGCGGACCGCGCGCCCGAGGGCCTTGGCCCGCTGCGGGTGCCCGGCGGTGAGGACGCGCGCCGCCGTGTCGTGGTCGCCGAACAGGGTGGCCTTGTGCCACATCATCCAGTGCTCGGCCGTGGCGAAGACCCGGCCGTCCACCGTGAACGGCGCGGGCCACCACTGGCTCAGGCAGCCCGCCCCGGCCGTGCCGTCCGGCCGGGGGCGGTGCCCCCAGAAGTGCAGGTAGCGCACGCGGGCGTCGGACTCGTGCAGGGCGACCAGGTCGGCGACGGAGCGGGGCGACATGGCCGACAGTCTGCCGAGGACCCCCGACACCGGGCCACCGGATTACCCCGTCGCCGGCCCGCTCCGGCCCGCCTGCGGCCCCTCGCGGTCAGCCGGCCGACGCCCCCGTGTACGCCTCCGTGGTCCGCTGTGCCGCCGCGGCGGCCTCGGCCGGATCGGTGCCGGCCGCCGCGCTCGCCTCGCCCCAGAGCCGGCTGGCGGTCACCAGGAACTCCCGCCCCTCGGCCGATGCCGCCCACTCGGCGCCCCGCGCGGCGGGATCGTCGTCGCCGCCGTCCCCGGCGTGCAGGTAGGTGGCCAGCCCGACCAGCCCCATGTCCCAGCCGACCCCAACCGCCCCCGGCCCGAACTGGTCCCAGATCGCGTCGTCGACCTGCGCGACGTGCTCCAGCGTGAACCGGGTCCGGCCGCCGGGCTCCGGGGACAGCCGCACCTCGATCCAGCTCACCTGGTCGCCCATCTCCCAGGTGGCGGCGAAGCTCTCCGGCGGGTCGCAGCGCTGCACCTCGCCGCCCGCGTTGCCCTCGAACTGGTACCGGCCGTGCAGCCGCAGCTCGCCGCTGATCGGCAGGAACCAGCGCGGGATGCGCTCGGCGTTGGTGCAGGCGTCCCAGACGTCCTCGATCGGCGCGTCGTACGTCTGGCTGATGGTCATGACGCGGGCCTGCCCGGCGGGGAGCACGCGGCTGCCCACCCGACGCTCCACGGCGCTGATCTGGTGCGTAGCGTCGATCATTCTGGTCTCCTCTTCGCGGAACTCTCGGATTTCTCGGGCTGTGCGGCCTTCTCGGGCTGTGCGGCCTTCTCGGGCTGTGCGGCCTGCTCGGCCTTCTCGCGCTGTGCGGGCTGCTCGGGTGCTGCCGCCAGCCGGCGTTGCCGGCTGCCCCGGGCCAGCTCGGTGGCCAGGGCGTGCAGGGGCGGGGTCCAGAACCGGCGGAAGTGGCCGAGCCAGTCGTCGACCTCGCGCAGCGGCTCCGGGTCGACCGCGTACAGCCGGCGGGCCCCCTGCGGGCGCACCGTGGCGAAGCCGTTGTCGCGCAGCACCCGCAGGTGCTGGGACACGGCCGGCTGGGAGATGCGGAACTCGGCCTGGATCACCTCGCAGACGGACCCGGCGCTCCGCTCGCCCTCGGCGAGCAGTTCGAGGATCCGCCGGCGCACGGGATCGCCCAGCACGTCGAAGGCATGCACCCCGCCTTTATATCAGACCCGCCTTATATAAGCCGAAAATGTCAAGGAATCCTCGGGTGGCGTGTCGATCCCGGGCGGCCCCGTTCGTGTGGAGGGTGAAGGGTGGAGAGGGGCGGCCGGCGCCGCGCCGGCCGCGACCGAGGAGGACACCATGGGCCAGTACCTGATCAGCATCTACCATCCGGCCGGCACGGGGCAGCCGGAACCGGAGTTCCTCGCCGGGGCGATGCGTGAGGTCGAGGCCATCCACCACGAGTTGGTGGAGGCCGGCTCCTGGGTCTTCGGTCAGGGCCTGCACGCGCCGGAGACGGCCACCGTGCTGCGGGCCGACGGCGACGAGACGCTGGTGACCGACGGTCCGTACGCCGAGGGCAAGGAATACCTCGGCGGGATCACGATCGTGTCGGTGCCGGACCTCGACGCCGCCCTCGACTGGGGCCGCCGCTACGCGCGGGCCACCACCCTGCCGGTCGAGGTCCGTCCCTTCGTGGGCGGATCCTGACCGGCGTGCCCGGGCTCACCGGCGTCGACTCCACCGACGTCGAGCGTGCCTTCCGGGCCGGCCACGGTCGCGCCGTCGCGGTGCTGATCCGCCTCCTCGGCGACATCGACCTCGCCGAGGAGGCGGTCCAGGAGGCGTACGTCGAGGCGGTGCGGCGCTGGCCGGTCGACGGCCCGCCGCCCAGCCCGGACGGCTGGATCATCACCACCGCGCGCAACCGGGCCGTCGACCGGCTCCGCCGGGAGGCGACGCGGGAGCGGCGGCACGCCGAGGCGGCCCTGCTGTACGCCCCCGCCGAACCGCCCGAGGAGGGGCCCGTGCGCGACGACCGGCTCCGGCTCCTCTTCACCTGCTGCCACCCGGCGCTCGCCCCGGCCGCGCGGGTCGCGCTGACCCTGCGGCTGCTCGGCGGGCTGAGCACCGCCGAGATCGCCCGCGCCTTCCTGGTGCCCGAGGCCACCATGGCCCAGCGCCTGGTCCGGGCCAAGGCCAAGATCCGTGACGCCGGCATCCCGTACCGCATCCCCCGCGACGCGGACCTGCCCGACCGGCTCCGCGCGGTGCTCGCCGTGGTCTACCTGATCTTCACCGAGGGGCACACCGCCAGCGCCGGAGAGCACCTCGTCCGCGACGACCTGTGCGCCGAGGCGATCCGGCTCGGCCGGCTGCTGGTCGAGCTGATGCCCGACGAGCCCGAGACGCTCGGCCTGCTCGCCCTGATGCTGCTCACCGAGTCCCGCCGCCCCGCCCGCACGTCCCCCGACGGCGAACTGGTCCCGCTGGCGGAGCAGGACCGCAGCCGCTGGGACCACGCCCTCGTCGCCGAGGGGCACGCCCTCGTGCGCCACTGCCTGCGCCGCGCCCGCCCCGGCCCCTACCAGATCCAGGCCGCGATCGCCGCCGTGCACGGCGACGCGCGCAGCGCCGCCGACACCGACTGGGCCCAGATCCTCCAGTTGTACGACCACCTCGCCGCCCTCGCGCCCAGCCCCGTCGTCGCCCTGCACCGGGCGGTGGCCCTCGCGGAGGTACGCGGCCCCGCCGAGGCGCTGGCCGCCGTCGACGAGCTGGGCGGCGCAGCCCCGCCGCTGCTCCGTTACCACGTCTACCACGTCGTCCGCGCCGACCTGCTGCGCCGCCTGGACCGAGTAGGGGAGGCCCGAGAGGCGTACGAGGCGGCAATCGCCCAGACCGCCAACACCCGCGAACGCGCCCACCTCGCCCGCCGCCTGGCGGCGCTCGCACCCATTGACCCCTGATCGTCTGCTGGTGACCGGCGCGACACGCCGGGTGGGGTGCCGGTGTGCGACAGACGATCTTCCTAGCAGATCGCGAGGCCCCGTGGGGCGTCGTCCACAGTGGGGCGCGCTGTCCACAGATCGGCGGCGCGGGGTGGCGGGCGCGGGGCGGGGTGGGCCACGGTCGGCTGTGTGAACGCTGAGCTGAACGAGCTGTTGCGTCGGCACGATGGGCTGCTGACCTGGGACCTCGCCGTCCAGGTGGTTCCGGAGTGGACCCTGCGGCGGGAACGTGGGGCGGGGAGGCTGCTGCGGGTGCTGCCCGGTGTGTACGTCGATTCACGGCTGACGCGCCCGGCTGTCGCACCCGCGCCCGGCGCGCCGTTCGCCGTGCTCCCGCCGGAGCTGCGGCACCGCGCCGCCGTGGCGTACGCCCAGGGGCGGGGCGCGCTCGGCGGACCCACCGCGCTGCACGCCTGGGGCGTGCGCCGGCAACCCGACGACGAGCCCGTGCACCTCGACGTGCCGGCCCGATCGGGGCTCCGTTCCCGGCCGCCGCACCTGGTGCTGCACCACCGGCACGGCTTCCGCCCCGAGCCGCCGCAGGCGGTGACCCGCCGGGGCCTGCCCGTCGTCCGGCTGGACCGGGCACTGGTCGACGCCTGGCCGCTGCTGCCGGCCGTGGACCGCACCGCCCCGCTGATCCGCGCCGTCAACGACGGCCTGACCACCCCGGCGCGCGTCGGGGAGGCGCTCGCGGAGGCGCCCCGGCTGGCCCGCCGCGCCGAGCTGCGCGTGCTGCTGGACCGACTGTCCGCCGGCTGCCGCAGCCCGTTGGAGGTGTGGGGACACGACCACGTCTTCACCGGGGCGCAGATGCCCCGGCTGCGCCGGCAGTTCCGGGTACGGATCGAGGGGCGCACCATGTACCTCGACGTCTACGCCGAGCGGGAACGGGTCGACTTCGAGCTCGACGGGGCGACCGCGCACGGTGACCCCCGGCAGCGGGAGATCGACCTGCGCCGCGACGCGTTGCTGGCGACCCGGGGCATCCTCGTGGTGCGCTTCGCCCACCGCAGGCTGGTGCGCGAGCCGGACCGGGTACGTGCCGAGGTGCTGGCCATCCTCGCCAGCCGCCGGGCGGAATGACGGGCCGCTGGGCTGCGGGGCTAACGGGCGTTGGCGGTCAGTCGCGCAGGGTCCGCAGGATGCGGGCCAGGTGGGCCCGGTCGGTCGGGTCGAGCCCGCCGAAGAGGCGCTCGGCCTCGGCGTGCCGGGCGGCGTGGATCGCCGCGCCGACGCGTACCCCCTCGTCGGTGAGGGTGACCAGGACGGCCCGCCGGTCGGCCGGGTCGGGGCGACGGGCGACCAGGCCGCGCTCCTGGAGGCCGTCGACGACCTCGGTGGCGGAGCGCGGCGCGATGCGCAGGTGGTCGGCGAGCGCGCTGAGCCGCAGCGCGCCGTGCCGGGTGAGGATGCCCAGCGCCCGCGCCTGCCCGGGGTTGACCTGCCACGGTTCGAGGGTCTGCCGGGACAGCTGGCGCAGCCGGCGGGCGACGGCCCAGAAGCCCTCGGCCAGGCCCTCCTCGTCGGGACCCGCCGCGGTGGCGGGGCTCACCGGGATGTCGGCGCTCACCGGAATACGGTAGCAGAGAATGCTGTTGCTCCCTCATGATGAGGTAACCTCAGCATTGTTCCCGACGAAGGGCGGTCCCTTGGACGCACCCACCACCCACCGCGAGGGCCGGGGCGGCCCCCGCACCGTCAGCCCCGCCGAGAAGGCCCAGGCCCGCCAGGTGCCGCTGCGCCGGGTCGGCCGGCTCTTCGCCCCGTACCGCTGGCAGCTCGCCACCGTCACCGCGATCATCGTGGTCTCCTCGATCGTCGCCATGGCCTCGCCGTTCCTGCTGCGCGCCGTGATCGACCGGGCCCTGCCCGAGCGCGACCTGACGTTGCTGGCCCGGCTGGTCCTCGGCATGGTCGCCGTCGCCGTCGTGACCGCCGCCCTCGGCGTGGTCCAGACGTGGCTCTCCACCCGCGTCGGCCAGCAGGTCATGCACCGGCTGCGCACCGACGTCTTCGCCCACCTGCACCGGCAGTCCATCGCGTTCTTCACCCGCACCCGCACCGGCGAGGTGCAGTCGCGGATCACCAACGACATCGGCGGCATGCAGACGGTGGTCACCTCGACCGCCACCTCGATCGCGTCGAACCTCACCACGGTCGTCGCCACCGCCGTGGCCATGGTGGCGCTGTCCTGGCGGCTGTCGCTGATCTCCCTGGTCGTGCTGCCGCCGTCGATCTGGCTCACCCGCCGGGTCGCCCGGATGCGGCGGGAGATCACCGCCCAGCGGCAGCGCGAGCTGGCCGACCTCAACGTCACCATCGAGGAGGGGCTGTCGATCAGCGGCGTGCAGCTCAGCAAGACCCTCGGCGCGGGCGGCGCGCTCGTCGACCGGTTCGCCGCCTCCTCGGCCCGCCTCGTCGACCTGGAACTGCGCTCCGACCTCGCCGGCCGCTGGCGGATGGCCTCGATGAGCGTCATCTTCGCCGCCATCCCCGCGTTCATCTACCTCGGCGCGGGCCTGCCCGGGGCCGCCGGCACGCTCAGCATCGGCACGCTGGTCGCGTTCACCGCCCTCCAGGGCGGGCTGTTCCGGCCGCTGATGGGCCTGCTCGACGTGGGCGTCTCGGTCACCGCGTCGATGGCGCTGTTCGCCCGGATCTTCGAGTATCTCGACCTGCCCGTCGAGGTCGACGACCCCGCCGACCCGGTCGACGTCGACCCGCGCCGGGTGCGCGGCCACGTGCGGTTCGAGGACGTCACCTTCACCTACCCGGGCAGCGACACCGCCGCCCTCGCCGGGGTCACCCTCGACGTGCCGGCCGGCACCGGCCTCGCCGTCGTCGGGCACACCGGCTCCGGCAAGAGCACCCTCGCCGCCCTGGTCAGCCGCCTGCACGATCCCACCGCCGGCCGGGTCACCATCGACGGCGTCGACCTGCGCGAGATGCGGCTGACCGACCTGGCGGCCGTCGTGGGCGTGGTCAGCCAGGAGACCTACCTGCTGCACACCACCGTGCGGGAGAACCTGCGGTACGCCCGACCCGACGCCACCGACGCCGAGATCGAGGACGCGGCCCGCGCCGCGCAGATCCACGATCTCATCGCCGCCCTCCCCGACGGGTACGACACCATGGTCGGCTCGCGCGGGCACCGGTTCTCCGGCGGGGAGAAGCAGCGCCTCGCCATCGCCCGCACCCTGCTGCGCGACCCCCGGGTGCTGATCCTCGACGAGGCCACCAGCGCGCTGGACACCGAGACGGAGCGCGCGGTGCAGCGGGCGTTCGACGAGCTGGCCCGGGGACGCACGACGATCACGATCGCCCACCGGCTGTCCACCGTGCGCGACGCCGACCAGATCGCCGTGCTCGACCACGGCCGCATCGTCGAGTCCGGCACCCACACCACCCTGCTCGACCGCGCGGGCCGCTACGCCGCTCTCGCCACCTGATCCCGCCCGGGATCGGAAAGTCGACAGTTGCGGCGGCAGGCTCCGCCGTCGTGGCGGGGGCCTCGATCGCCGCCTACCATCGAGCGACCGGTTTCACTGTGCGTCGTGCGGCACGACGGGGTGCTCCTTTCCGGCGGGGCGGCGGGACCGACGATCGCGCGGATTCTTCGGCGGGTTCGAGACGGGGGAGAATGGCCGACGAGAGGGTGCCCGAGCAGGGCCGGCGGGCGTACGCCGAGTTCCACCGGCTGGTGGAGCTGATCGAGTCGATGGTGCTGCGGCCCGCGCGGCGCGGCTGGCGGCTTCCGCTGCTGTGCCTGGTCTCCCGGCCCGGCACGCCGTCGCCGCTGGCCATGCTGGCGCACGTGTTCGCTGGCGAGGAGCGGCGGGTGCCGCACGTCCGCCTCGACGCCACCGGCCGGGACGTGCGCGCCCTGCTGCACGAGGCGTACACGGGGCTCGTCGCCGGGAACTTCGGCGGCGCCGACCGGCTGGCGTTCCGCCACTACGCGCTGGCCGACGGGCTCATGCAGGTGGACCTGACCGGCGTGGCCACGAACCGGCGTCGCCGGGAGCTGACCCGGCAACTGCGTGAGCGGATCTCGCAGCGGGCGGCCGCCGGCGGGCAGCAGGCCCCGCCGGACCCGGGCGGCTGGCTCGGGGTGCTGCTGTGGTTCGTCCTGCGCGTGCTGCCCGGCGTGTCGTTCTGGCTGCTGACCAACGGGTGGCTGCTCGGGGCGGGGCGTCGGTTCCGCTGGTTCCTGCGCCAGCAGTACCTCGCCCCCGAGCTCGCGGCCGGCGACTTCGTCGCCTTCGCCAGCCGGCTCACCGTCCCGTCGCGGGAGACCGAGGACCAGGAGCAGATCGACCTGCTGCTGGTGCACGCGTTCCTCCAGGACCTGCGCGTGGAACACCGTCGCCGGCCGTGGCGGCTGCGGCCGTGGCGGCGCACCGCCTGCCCGGTCCTCCTGCTCGACGGCCTCGCCCCGGGCAACGGCGGGTACGCCCTGGTCAGGCTCATCAACGCGGTGCGCGACGAGACGGGCCGCTCGGATCCCCTGCTGGTCATCGCGAACGGCCACGACGTGCCGCCGGACGGGCTGTCGCCCACCGACCCGGCCGTCGCGGGCCAGCTCGTGCCGCTCGACGGGGTGGAGGGGGCGTACCGGGCGTGGCGCAGCGGCCTCCCCCGGGCCCGGCGGGCGCGGGAGGACAACGCCTGGTACCTCCAGGTGGAGGTCCCTGCGGCCGACCTCACCCCGTTCCGCAACCGGCTGTCGCGGATCGTGCCGCCCCGCCCGCCGTGGCTGGCCCGCCCGGTCGCCCTCGTGGCGCTGGTCGCGGTCGTGCTGACCACGTTCGGCGTGTGGCAGATCCCCGGGCAGGCGCAGCGGTGGCGGGCCGACTGCGAGTGGCCGCCGTCGGCCCGGGGCGCAGGGCTGGTGCACACGGCGGTCCGCGACGGCCAGTGCATCGGCTACAGCGACCACGGGCGGCAGCTCTTCAGCCGCGACGAGTCCCTGCTCGCCGTGCAGCGGCAGATCTTCGACCAGAACCGGGAGGTGGAGGCGGCGTGGGCCGTCCGCCGGGACCGGCCCCGGGTCACCCTGGTCTACTTCGGGTCGCTGACCAAGCCCGACGCGCTGCCCGGCGAGGAGACCTTCGCCGGGGAGCGGGAGGAGTTGCAGGGCATGGCGGCGGCGCAGCGCCGCGCGTACCTGGAGGCCAACGACGACCGGGCCAACCCGTACCTGCGGATCGTGGTCGCCAACGCGGGCCAGGAGATGCGGTACGCCGGCGACGTGGTGCGGATGCTCGCCGACCTGGCCCGCGACGAGCCGACGGTGCTCGGCGTGGTCGGGCTGGTGGAGAGCCGCAAGGCGGTGCAGGACGCGATCAAGGCGCTGGGCGACCTCAACCTGCCCGTCCTCGCGCCGACCCTGTCGGCCGACCGGATCGCCGACGCCTCCAGCCGCTACCTCCAGATCTCCGCGCCGAACATCGACGAGGCGACCCTCGTGCACGACCACGTCACCGAGGTGCTGAAGAAGAAGCGGATCTTCAACTTCTACACGTACGGCAACGTCGACCCGGACGTGGGCGCGCGCGAGGACCTGTACGTCAACACGCTGCGCGACGGGCTGCGGTCCCGCTTCGGCGGCGACGCCTACCAGGAGACGTACTGGCGGCAGGGGGTCGACCTCACCCCGGTCTGCGCCGACCGCTTCGGCGACGGCGTGGTCTTCTTCGGCGGGCGCTACACCGAGTTCGGCGCGTTCGCCGCCCGGCTGGCCGAGAACTGCAGCGGCCGGGTGCCGCTGCTCATCGGCGACGACTCGGTCAACCGCTACCTGGCGAACACCGCCGCCCGCCGGCCCGCGCCGGACAACCTGCCCTTGGCGTACGTGGTCAAGGGCGAACTGGCCTACTGCCACCGGATCCTCGGGGCGACCGACATCGAGCGCAAGCTCTTCCTCACCGACGTGCGGACGGTGCTGTCGCTGTGCCAGTCCAACTCGCACATCGGGGAGCGGGTCGGGTTGGCCTACGACGCGACCCGGCTGCACCTGCGGGCGGTGCGCACCATCGCCGGCAACCTCTCGGCCCCCGCCGGCCGCGAGTGGAACCCCCGGGAGGTCACCCCCACGACGGTGTACGTCGCCATCCGCGACGTCGCCGACCCCGCCTACCAGGGGGTGACCGGGCTGATCCGGTTCGACGCCAACGGCATCGCCGTCGGCAAGCGGCTCACGCTGCTCTGCGTGCCCGACATCCGCAAGGCGTTCGACTCGCCGTCGGACGTGCCGCGGGAGATCGACCGGCACCCGATCGACCCGGCGGAGAACAAGCTGTACGGCACCCCGCCCCCCGACCGCCGGGCGTGCACCACGCAGGGCTGAACGGCGGCTACCGCCGCTCCCACTGCTCCTTGGTGATCTCGTACCGTACGCCGCCGTGCTCGGCGCCTTCGATCGTCGCCATGTCGTCGGGGACGGGGGCGGTCTCCGTGAGCGTCATGCCGAGCTTCTCCATGACGTTGCGCGAGGCGCGGTTCACGGTCATCGTCTCCGCCCAGACCGTGCGCACACCGAGCTCCGTGAACGCCTTGCCCAGCAGGGCCCGTGAGCCCTCGGTGGCATAGCCGTTGCCCCAGGCCGCCCGCCGCAGGCGGTAGCCGAGCTCGACCTCGTCCAGCGGGCCCTGCGGCTCGGGACGCAGGATGAACCAGCCGACGAACGCGCCACCGGCCTTCTCGTGCGCGGCGAACAGCCCGAGGTTGCCGCCCCACTTCGCGTAGCCGGCGAGGATGTTCGGCAGGTAGCGCTCGCGGACGATCTCCGGCGGGGTCGGCTCCCCGCCGCTCAGGTAGCGCATCACCTCCGGGTCGCTGTCCAGCTCGATCAGCAGGTCCGCGTCGTCGGCGGTGAAGTGGCGCAGCGCCAGCCGCTCGGTGTCCAGATAGGTGTCCACGCGCTGATCGTGCCCGAGGCGCGGCGGGCAGCCCAACGGGTTTTCCCGACGCCGCCCCCTCACCTCCGCCGCCCGGAAACCCGGCCGACTCCCGAGGGGGTCGACGCGGACCGCTGCGCGGGTCGTGACGGCGGGCGACGCGGGACGGCCGCCGCCGGGGCCGCAGGCCGGAGCCCGGCGAACTGGACGTAGATCTCGCGCTTGGCGGTGGCCAGGCCGCGCTGGTCGAGGACGTAGCCGGCGAGCCAGATCCAGCCGTGGTAGGTCGGCAGGTCGGGCACCGACACGACGCGGAAGGTGACGGCCCGGTCCCCGGCGAACTGCACCGAGGCCCGGCCGTCGACGGTCAGCAGGTCACCGGGGGCCGGGCGCACCGCTACCAGCGCCCCCGGTTGGGCCGGGCGTCGTCCGGCGGGACGCACTCCCGGGCGTGCATGACCTGCCAGTCGCGCAGCGCCCGTTTCAGCCGGTCGTTCTCCTGGGTCAGCAGCCGTACGTCCTCGTGCAACCCGGCCAGCTCGTCGGCCAGCCGGGTCTGGAACTCGCGCACCTGGTCGGCGTCGACGCCCCGCCGACGCGGGTCGAACACCCAGGTACGCACCTCGTGCGGGGTCAGCCGGTCGGGCCGGCCCGTGCCGTAGAGCCGGCCGCCTCGATACACGTGGGCCACGACGATCCTTTCCGGGGCAGACGGGAGCGTGGAGCGTGCGTGCGTGCGGTGGGTCGGGGCGGCCGGCTCTACGGCACGGGCCGGCCCGACCGGGGGATGAGCCGACCCCGTTGCCATGCGAGGAGGAGCTCGCGACAAACATAACTAGGGAACACAGGAAAGTCAAAGCACGTTGTTCAGGCATTCGAGGTGTGATCGAATTCGGGGTGCCACGCGAGGAGCGACATGCCCGAATCAGCCGAATACCTCCGCATCGCCGACGACGTCATCGCTGATGTCAGGTCGGGGAAGCTGGAGCCTGGCGACCGCCTGCCGTCGGTCGCCGAGACCCGTGTGAACTACGGAGTCAGCTACGGGACCGTGCAGTTGGCCTACGTCCGGCTTGAGGCGCTGCGCGTTATCCGTCGCCATCAGGGCAAGGGCGTCTTCGTTACCGACCCGAAGACCTGGATGCGGGAGCCCTGATCGCGACACGGGGTAGCGGTTCATCAACGGATCGTGTAAACCGTCTAGTGCGATGCGATGCTGGGGTCTGTGCGACGAAGGGGGGCGCAGTTGATCGACAAGCTTCAGGACGCGCTTCTCACGCCGGCTGACACTGCCCGCTACCTGGGCATACCCCGTAGCACCATGTACTCGTGGCTGGCAGAAAAGGCGGCCGGAGCGCCATTGGTGCACACGGTTCCGCCCGCCAAGCGCGGATGGCCCTCGGTGCCGTTCGTTGCTGTGATCGAGGCGTACGTCCTGCGGTCCCTCCGGGAGTTGAAGCTCGGGAAGGACAAAATCAGGGACGCGGCAGCCGAGATTCGCAATGTCTTCGGCAACCCCTACGGCCTGGCGGACCGAAGGATCGCCACGGATGGCATCGACGTGTTCATTCACTACATGGACACCGATGAGCTTGCGCGTGCCGGAGACCGGCAGATGCCCATCCGCGAAGTGATCTCCGACTACCTGAACTACATCGTCTGGGAACCCTCCGACGCATATCCCGCCCGGCTGCGGTTGCGTCAGTATCCCGACACCGCCCAGGTGGTCATCGATCCTCGGTTCGGCTGGGGTGCCCCTGTCGTCGCACGCACCAAGGCCCCAGTCGAGGCGGTTGTGGGGATGTGGCGTGCTGGTGAGTCGTCCGAAACTGTTGCTGACGAGTACGGGCTGACCGTTGACGAGGTTGAAGCCGTCGTTCGCGTCGCCGCCTGAGTTCTTTGTCGATCGTTGCCTGGGCAAGGGCACGCCTCGGACGTTGATCGAGGCGAGCTGGACCCTGCACATGGTGAGCGATGTCTTTCCTGCTGATGGCCAGTTCACCGGTGACGACGAGTGGATCGAGTATGGCCTGAAGCGGGGCTGGACGATGCTGACTCAGGACAAGCGCATCCGCAACCAACTTCCGGTCCTCAATCGTCTGGTCGCCTCGGGCCTCACCATCCACTGCCTGAGCAGCGCCGAGTTGACACCAGCGAAGCGCGCCGAGCGTTTTGAGCGTCACCGCGACAGGATCTGGCGATACGGTGCGGAAGGTCCGCCTGGGTTCTACGTCGTCTACGAGGACTCCGTAGTCAGACGTTGGCCGTAGGCGTCGAACCGTCGACCAAGTTGGACCTTACGTGTCCACCTGTTCAACCTACAAAGCGGAAGCGACGGATCTGCGGGCGATTGTGGCCCGGCTGGTGATGAACCAGCGATGAGGAAATGACGGATATCTGACGCTACGGCCGGATCGGTGTCCACTGCGTAGTCGATACCCTGTCCTGAGCGCTCCGCTGATCGCGCGACGTGGCCGCGGGCGTACCCGACGGAGGATCAGCTCAGTCACGATCTGCAGCAGTTCGAAGTTTTACGACGGCACACCGGTCGACCAGTTCGCCCAGGCCGTCGCGCTGCTGCGCACGACGAGCACAGCCGGTCGGCGGTCTTCTCGACCTGGCAGCCGCAGGAGGACCTCGGCGGACGTTCTCAGGGCGACCGTCCCCTCGGCGGTGGTCCTCAAGTACGGGCTGCGTGCCCTCACCTGGCGCAAGGTGGCCCAGCGGGCCCGGCCCTACTGTGCGGCGGCGACAGCATCCGCAGGTGCCACACCGCGACCGCCATCGGTCCGGCGGCCCCCGTCTCGTCGCCGTCGTGCTGGCTCGCGCCGTACGACCAGACGAGCAGCAGGGCCAGCGCGTAGCCGGTGTCGGGGTGCGCGTACCGCAGGTCGAGCCAGGAGCGGGAACGGGCCGGGAGCAGGAAGACCCGGCCGTCCCGGCGGGCCCGCGCCAGGCTCTCGGCCAGGTGCGGCAGATCCCGTTCGGGCGCGTCGGGGGCCACCCGCCAGCTGATGCCGTACGCGGCGCACAGCGCGGCCGTCGCCGACAGCACCGCGCGGCACTCGTCGTGACCGAGGCGACGCGGGCGGCCCGGCAGCCGGATTCCGCCCGTGGCGCGTCGCATGGCCCAAAGCCTGCCATGCGCTCCGTCGCCCTTCAAACACAGACAGGGGTAGATCATGTCGGCGCCGTTCGCTTGACTGGGGCTGCGCATGCTGGAGGTAGCGATTCGCCTACAGGCCGCTAATCGGGCCCGTGGTCGCCCGATGGACGGAGGCTGACGTGCGTTGGCTCATGATCCTCATCATCGTGTTGGTAGCTGTGGCAGCCGTCTGGCTGTGGCGTCGTTCCCGGCGGGCATCGATCGACGCCTCCGGCCGGATTCTTGATCAGCAGGCGTCGACCGAAGCCCGGAGAAGGCTTGACGAGCATCGCAACCGAAGTGACGGCAGCGGCACCGGCAGTGGTGGGGTCGGCGGCTGGAGCCTGTGACCGGGGCGGCGGTCGTTCCGTCACCGTTCACGCATCGACAGGGTGGGTCAGGGCCGCCGGACCGGCATCGTTCGCCGGCCCGGCGATCCGCCGACGCCTCACGTGCAGGGGCGCGCCCCCAGGTAGGTGCTGCCGTCGCCGGTGCCGCCCTCCGGGTCTAGGGCGTAGACGTGGAGTTGGGTGCCCGGCGTGCACCCGGACAGCGTGAACCGGAACCCGTGCACCCCGCCGATGCCGAAGTACGCGTTCACGTCCGGCCGGTTGGTCGCGGTCGGGAAGTCGCCCAGGTGGGTTCCCACGCCCGCCGGGCCGCCCCGGTAGACGGCGACCGCCGAAGAGGTCCCCGGCTGGTCGGTGTCGACGGCCCAGCCTTCCACCGTGGAGCCGGTGAGCAGCTCGAAGTTGCCGCGCGGGGGCGAGGTCCAGCGGAACACCCGGGTGTCGCCCGCGTTGAACGGCAGGTTCGCCAGCTGCGCGCAGGTGCGGCACAGCTCGACGTCGCTGGGGTACAGGGCCGTCTCGTACACCCGGGGCATGGCCTGCGGCAGCCGGACGGTCCTCGTGCCGGTGGTGCCGGCGTGCACCATCAGGGTGTTGCCGGCGGCCTCCACGACGTCGCCGGCCGGCGCGAAATGGTGCACGCCCGCGTCCTCGCTGATCCGGCGCAGCGCGGCCAGGGGCAGCTTGGGCGCGGCGGCGTACACCGACGTCCAGCTTCCGCCCGCGACGGGGACGGACTTGCGGGCCAGGGAGACCCCGCCCGCCTGGTACGTGCCCAGCGTCGTCGCGCCCGCGTCGGTGACGGTGAACCACGGGGTCAGCGGGTACGCCGGCCCGCCGCTCTGCCCGACGAACGAATAGTTCTGCCCCAGGTTGGGGGTGCCGGTGCCCTTGGCGACCGTGATGCCGGTGAGCGCGGCCATCGAGGCGGTGGAGGCGGCCTGGTCGCCCTGCACGTATCCGGCGGCGTACAGCGAGAGCACGGTGCGGCCGGGCGTCTTCAGCCTGGTGTCGATCGCCGAGCGCACCGTCGGGGAGACCGCGTAGGCGTTGGGCAGGACCGCGAGCTTGACGGCGCTCAGGTCGAGGGTGCCCTTGGCCAGGTCACTGAGCAGGTAGTGCCGCACGGGCGTGCCCAGCCGGGTCAGGTCGTCCATCAGATTGGAGAGCTGGTCGCTGGCGAAGGCGTACGAGTTCTCCCCGGCGGGGGTCAGGGCGGGCTGGTAGTTGGCCGACACGTCGTCGACGAACACCGCGACCTGCGGCTGGTAGGCGTTCGCCCCGCCGTGCTGGATCTTGTCGGCCGCCCGGAACACCGACTGGAGGTTCGCCCACAGGGTCTCCGAGTCGGCGGCGCGCGCCGGGTCGCCGAACCAGCCGACGCCCTGTAGGTCGAGGAAGTGGATGGCCCGGCCGCCGATCGCGGCGGTGGTCAGGTTGCGGCGCAGCAGGCGGATGCTGTCCCACAGGTTCGTGGCGGTCTGGAACGGGATCGGCTGGCAGTTCGCCGGCGCGCAGGCCAACAGGGTGCGCGTGTCGTCCTCGTCCAGCCACAGCTTGTTGGCCAGCCGCATGGTGTCCGGCGGCCCCTGCTGGACGAAGCCATTGCCGAGGCTGCGGCTGTCGCCGTACGAGTAGGGCACGCCGATGATGTCCACTGACGGGCTGTCGACAAGCGTCGCCAGGTCGGTGCTCCCGCTCATGCCCAGCTCGGTGCGCAGGCCGTAGAGGTAGCCGTAGAAGACGGCGGTGAGGACGCGGTTGCCGGTCACCTGCTTGGCCTTGGCCAGCAGGCGGGTGATGGCCGCGACGTTGCGCGACGACATGTACTGGTTGTACTTGGCGGCCCGCAGCGAGTTGATGTCGGCGGGGTCCAGCACGGTGCCGCGCGACGCCCCAGAGGCCGGCGGCGACTGGCCGGGGACGGCGTTGTTGCGTTCGGTGGGGGTGGCCGACCGGCAGCCCGGGACCAGGCTCGCCGGCAGCGCGCTCCAGGCGCAGAAGCCGGCCTCGGCGCTGGCGGAGTAGTCGTCCAGGTAGAACGAGTGCCGCCCGCGCGGGCCGGGCCGGGTGCCCGCGTCGTTGGTCCAGGGGTAGAGCTGGCAGACCCGCACGCCGTCCGGGCCGGTGGCGCAGAGGCTCGGGCTGCCCCAGTCCAGCATCCTGTTGGCGGTGTCGTCGTAGCCGTAGGGCCGGTAGAACCACTCGCCGCCGTTCTCGTAGGCGATCAGCACCGACATGACCCGCCCGGGATACTGGGCGTCCATCCGCGTCAGCACCCGGGTGATCTGCTGCTCCTGGTAGGCCAGCCACGCCTCGCTGAACGTCCACGGGTGGCCCGCGCCGTTCGTGTCGTCGCGGACGTTGCCCTGGAGGTCCTTCATCCGCATGGGCTCGGCGCCGGGCGGCGCGTCCTGGAGGTACATGCGGACCATCAGGTACGGCCGGGGGTTGAGCTGGTTGAGCCGGCCCGCCAGCTGGTCGATGAACGCGTCGCTGGTGTTGTTGAGGTGCACCTGGAGCATGGGCGCGACGTTCATCTCCGGCGCGGCCGTGTTCGCCGCGGCCAGCTGGGCCTGATAGTTGAAGTACGACCAGTTGTTCTGCCCGATCGGGGCGCTCTGCGTGTTGAGCGCCATGAAGAACGGCGTGGTCGTCCGGCAGCCGCCGCCCTGGTCGCAGAGCTGGATCACCTTGCGGCCGTTGCGGTTGACGATCGTCGACTGCGGCCCGGACCAGCCGTCGGCGTGGGCGGACGCGGTGGGCAGGACGGGGGTGAACGGCAGCACGATGAGCGCGGCCAGAACGGCGAGCAGTCGTCTCATGCGTCCTCCCGACGCGGTGCGGGGCAGATGGGGACGGGCGGGGACGGGCGGGGCGCGGCCACGGGACCGGGTCGCGCCCCGCCCGTCGGCAGGTGGGGCGGGCGACGGTCAGGGGAGCAGGTATCCCTGCGGCCCCTCGACGATCTGCCCCTCGCAGTTCGCGTCCGGCGAGTCGAAGTGCTCCCCGCTGCCGCGCACGAGGCAGCGGTAGAGGGGCTGGCTGGCGGTCGCCGACGGCGAGTCGTAGGCGTAGCCGATCACCCCGAGGAAGGTCTGCCCCTCGCAGTTGGCGGCCGCGGAGGTGAACCTGTCGTTGCCCACCCGGCACTGGTAGAGGGCGTGCGTGCCGGCGACGGCGCTGGTGTGCACCTTGCCGAGCGGGCCCTCGGCCTGGTAGCTGCCGCCGGGGTGGGTGGTGGAGCTGACGTGGTCGCCGGCCCCGTAGTACCGGGTCAGCGTGGCGGTGCCGGGGGACGGCGGCGCGGAGCCGGTGTAGAGCAGGCGGTTCGGCGAGCCCGTGCCCGGGTTGGTGATCTTGCCGGGGGTCGAGGCGTCGAAGAGGGCGCTGGCGACCTGGGCCGGGGTCAGGCCGGGGTTGCCGGCGAGGACCAGCGCGGCGGCGCCCGCGACGTGCGGGGTGGCCATCGAGGTCCCGCTGAGCGTGGCGGTGGCGGTGTCGCTGCCGTTGGACGCCGAGACGATGCCGTCGCCGGGGGCGAAGATGTCGGTGCAGGTGCCCCAGTTCGAGAACGACGCGCGGGCGTCGGTCGTGGTGCTGGCGTTGACGGTGATCGCCTCGGCGACCCGGGCGGGGGAGTAGTTGCACGCGTCGAGGTTGCTGTTGCCGGAGGCGATGGCGTAGACGATGCCGTCGGCGATCGAGTTGCGCACGGCGTCCTCGAGGGCGCCCTGCGCGCCGCTGGCGCCGAGGCTCATGTTGGCCACGGCCGGCACGCCGGCGGCGTGGTGGCCGGTCACCCAGTCGACGCCTGCGGTGACGCCGGCCAGGGTGCCGCTGCCGCCGCAGTTGAGCACCTTGACCGCGACCAGCGAGACGCCCTTGGCGATGCCGTACTGGGCGCCGCCGATGGTGCCCGCGACGTGGGTGCCGTGGCCGTTGGTGGAGCAGTCCGAGTCGAGGCCGTCGCCGGTGGTGTTGGTGCCCCAGGTGGCCCTGCCGCCGAAGGTGGTGTGGGTGGTCCGGATGCCGGTGTCGATCACGTACGCGCGCACGGTGGACGCCGTCGTCGGATACGAGTAACTCGCGTCCAGCGGCAGGTCGCGCTGGTCGATCCGGTCCAGGCCCCAGGACGGCGGGCTGGGCTGGGTGTCCAGCGCCCGCACGGCGCGGTTCTGCTGGACGTACGACACGCCGGACTCGGCCGCCAGGCGGCGGGCCGCGGCGCGGCTCATCGTGCCGGCGAAACCGCGCAGCGCGTGCGCGTAGGTGTGTTCCACCCCGACGTCGTACTTCGCGGCCAGCCGTCCGGTCAGGGCGGCGATGTCCGCGCGGCTGTCGCCGGCGGCCCGGTCGTCGAACACGACGAGGTAACTGCCGTCGATGGCGCCCGGATCTCCGGTTCCCCGCACCTCGCCCGCAGCATTTGCTGGAGATGCGATTCCCATTGCCAGGATGGTTGTCATTGCCGTGAACACGGCGAGCCCGGCCACATTCGGTCGGCGCACTCGGAAATGATCCATGGTCGTGCATGATTCAGCAACAATAGCTGCGTGTCAATATTTTAGAATGGCTTTGCTGGTCAGGTGTATGTGGCCGGCGTCGACGGGTGCCGGCTAGATCCTTTTTGGTGGAGCATTGCCGGGTGCGGACCGATCGGTTATGGTCCTTGTCTGCATATCATGGATATTGCTGTCGATCCCGGCGATCCAGGCCACGTAACCGCCATCCCTGTCATAGTTGGAGTAATGCGTGATGGCCGTGAACAATCGTCACCTGCTGCTGATCCACACCAGTCCGTTCCACGGTTGTGAGAACGAGTTCAATCACTGGTACGACCGTGTTCATCTCGCCGAGGTTCTCGCCGTCCCCGGTTTCGTCGGGGCGCAGCGTTTCATCCTCCCGCAGACCCCTGGCGAACGCCGGCGGTACGTCGCGATCTACGAGCTCGAATCCGACGACATCGCGGCCACCATGGAGCGGTTCGAGAAGGCACGACCAACGATGTCGACCACGCCGGCCCTCGACCCGGCCAGCGTCACCGTCGAGCTGCTGACCGCAGTGACCCCGATGGTGACACCAGGGCAACCGTAGTGACGACGGAGGACGGACTCATCGAATCGACGACACCGGTATCCGAAGGGCAGTCCGGCAACGGGCTGTCGACCCTGGACCACGACGAGAACCCGAGCTGGCGGGTCGACGCCTCGCAGGCGGTGAGCTACGAGGTGCGCCTGTGTCGGGGGCTGCTCGACCCGGCCTCCGACCTGATGGTGACCGCCGCGAGCGCGGACGGCGGCCCCGGCCGCCGCCGCCTCGTCGTGCTGGACTCCCAGGTGGACGTCCTGTTCGGCGAACGCATCAGGGCCTACCTGGAGGCCCACCGGGTGACCTACGAGCTGTGCGTCATCGAGGCCGACGAGCGCCGCAAGACGATGGCGTCGGTGTTCCGCGTGGTGTCGGCCATGGACGCGTTCGGCGTGGCCCGACGCCGCGAACCCGTCATCGCCGTGGGCGGGGGAGTGCTCACCGACATCGTCGGGCTCGCCGCCAGCCTCTACCGCCGCTCGACGCCGTACGTGCGGGTGCCGACCACCCTGATCGGCATGGTGGACGCGGGGATCGGCTCGAAGACCGGCGTGAACTTCAGCGACCACAAGAACCGGCTCGGCACGTACCACCCCTCCGCGACCACGCTGATCGACCCGGGCTTCCTGGCCACGCTGCCCGCGCGGCACCTGCGCAACGGGCTCGCCGAGGTGCTCAAGATGGCGCTGATCAAGGACCGCCGCCTGTTCGAGCTCCTCGCCGTCCACGGCGCCCGCATCGTCGCCGAGCGGATGCAGCCCGCCGACAGCGCCGACGGCGGCGCGGCGGCGCTGGCCGTGATCCGCCTCGCGATCGGCGGCATGCTCCAGGAGTTGCAGCCGAACCTCTGGGAACACCAGCTCGAACGGGTCGTCGACTACGGCCACTCGTTCTCGCCGGTGATCGAGATGCGGGCGCTTCCCGAGCTGCTGCACGGCGAGGCCGTCGCCGTGGACATGGCGCTGTCGCTCGTGCTCGCCCACCACCGCGGCCTGCTCTCCCCCGAGGAGCTGACCCGCGCGCGCCGGGTCCTGGGCGAGCTCGGCCTGCCGACCTGGCATCCGGTCTGTTCCACCGAGCTGCTCACCGAGGCGCTGGCCGACACCGTGCGCCACCGCGACGGCCGGCAGCTCATCCCCCTCACGGCCGGCATCGGCCAGGCCCGCTTCGTCGACGACGTGACCCCCGCGGAGCTGACCGCGGCCCTGGCCGGCCTGGAGCCGAACTGGACGTCGATGGCGGCGGCCCCGTCCGCGCCGACGCAGGGGAGCCACGGATGAACGGCGTGCGCGCGGTGCTGCTGGCCGGCGGCCGGGGGGAGCGGATGGGCCCGTTGGGCGCCGGCCGCCTCAAGCCGCTGATCCCGTTCGGCGGGACGAGCCGGCTGATCGACTTCAGCCTGCGCAACGCCTGCGACTCCGGCCTCGACGAGGTGCTGCTGCTGTCGCAGTACGAGGAACGCATGCTGATGGACGACCTGCACCGGGTCTGGAACCGCACACCGGGGTTCCGCGCCCACTTCGGGCCCTACGACGAGGCGTACCGCCGCGCCGCGCCCGGCACCCTCCCGGCCGCCCTGCCGGAACGGACCTGGCCCGCCGAGCGGGGCACCGCGGACGCCCTGATCAGCAAGGAACGCTGGGTCTTCGGCGGCGCGCCCCGCGACATCCTGGTGCTGCACGCCGACCACGTGTACCGCTTCGACTACCGGGGCATGCTGCGTGAGCACCGGGCGTCGAAGGCCGCGCTGACGGTCGCGTACCAGCGGATCGAACGCCGCTTCGTGCGCCTGTTCGGCATGGTCGAGTTCGACGACGCCGGCCACCTCACCGCGTTCGTCGAGAAGCCCGCCGAGCCCACGAGCGACCTGGTGTTCGCGGCGTTCTGCCTGTTCGACGCCCAGATCCTGCGCCGCTACCTGGAGCAGCTCGCCGGCACCGCCTGGCAGCACGACATCAGCCGCGACGTGATCCCCGCCATGCTGGCCGGCGGGGAGCTCATCCGCGGCCACCGGGTGCCGGGCTACTGGGAGGACATCGGCACCGTCGACCGCTACCACCTGGCGCACCGCTCGCTGCTGGCGCGGCCGCCGTCGATCCCCCTCGCCGACCTGCCCGCCACCGTGCGGCCGGAGGTCGCGCGGCGGATGGTCGACGAGGCGCCGGGGATCCGTCGCTCGCTCGTCCCGGCCGACCTGGTCAACCAAGGCGAGATCACGCACAGCGTCGTCTACCCCGGCGCCCGCGTGGGCGCGGGCGCGGTGGTGCACGACAGCGTGCTGCTGCCGGGGGCGACGGTGGCGGCCGGGGCCCGGATCGACGGGGCGATCGTCCTGGAGGACGGCGCCGTCGCGCAGTGCGCCGCCGATTCCGCCGCCGAGGCCCACCGATGACCGACCGGGGCGGCCTGTTCGTCGTCGCCGACATCGGCGGGACGACCCTGCGAATCGGGCACGTGACGGCGGGCGACCCCGTCGTACGGGGGGTGCGCCGCGTCGCGACCGACGGGTTGGCCCGCTATCCCGACGCCCCCGTGGCCGAGCTCCAGCAGCGGGTGCTGGGTCAGCTCGCCACGGAACTCGCCGCGTACCTCGTCAGGTCCGAGGCCGCCGGGAGCCGGGCGGTGGGCCTGTCGTTCGCCGGGCCGACCACCGCCGACGGCGTCGCCCTCGCCGCCCCGACCATCTGGGGCGAGGGCGGCGGGTCGGTGGCGCTGAACGCCCACCTCGGCGCGCGGCTCGGGCTCCCGGTGCTGACCGTCAACGACATCACCGCCGCGGCGTGGCGCTACGCCCGCGCCGAGGACGACGCCTTCTGCCTGTTCACCGTCAGCTCGGGCGTCGGCAGCAAGGTCTTCCGCCGGGGCGAGGTGCTCATCGACGACGCCGGCTTCGGCGGCGAACTCGGCCACTGGCGGGTCGACTGGAGCGGCACCGCCCCGCCGTGCGACTGCGGCGGTCGCGGACACCTCGGCGGCATCGCCTCCGGCCGCGGCATCCTGCGGGCCGTGCGGGTCGCCGCCCGGCAGCGGCCGGGTGAGTTCGCCGGCTCGGCGCTGGCCGCGTCGTCGGCGGGCCGCCCGGAGGGCATCACGAACGAGGCCGTCGCCGGGGCCGTGCGGCGCGGGGACAGCTTCGCCGTCGACGTCCTGCGCGCCGCGCTCCGGCCGCTCGCGCTGGCGGTGGCGAGCGTCTTCTCCTCGATCGGCATCCGCCGGTACATCTTCATCGGCGGCTTCGCGGTCGCCGTGGGGCAGCCGTTCGTGGACATCCTCGGCGACGAACTCACCGAACTGGGCTGTTTCGGCCTGACCCCGCCCCAGGTGCGCGCGATGCTCATGCTGGGCGCGGCCGACGACGACCACAGCCTGATCGGTGTCGGCCGGATGCTCGCCGCGGCCGGCGCGGATCCCCGACTCGCAGCGGAGGCCGCGCATGCGTACGTTGATCGTTGGTAGTGGATTCGTCGGCAGGGCGGTGGCCGACCGGCTCGCCCGCGCGGGCGAGCGACCCGTCCTCGCGTCCCGACGCCCGCCGCAGCACGCGGCGGCCCCGTGGACCCCGCTCGACGTCACGGACCCGGCCTCCTGCGCCCGCGTGTTCGCCGACACGGCGGCCGAGCAGGTCGTGCTGGTCCACGGGCCGTCCGACGTGACCTGGTGCGACCGGCACCCGGACGAGGCGATGGCCGGCCACCGGACGGCGGCCCGCAACATGCTCGCCGCCGCCGGTGACCGCCGGGTGGTGCTCATCTCGACCGACAACGTCTTCGACGGCAGCCGGCCCGACTGCGCCGAGTCGACGCCGACGGCCCCGCCGAACGCCTACGGCCGCGCCAAGCTCGCCGCCGAACAGGTGTTCGCCGGGCACGCCGCCGCCACCGTGCTGCGGGTCAGCCTCGTCTACGGCTGGGAGCCGGCGGACAGCGCCAAGTGGCTCAACTTCTTCGCGGCCTGCGCGCACCGCCTGCTCGCCGGGGAACCGGTGGCCGTCCCCCACGACCAGTGGACCACCCCGGTGCTGGTCGACGACGTCGCCGCGGTGACGGCCGCCGTGCTGGCCGCCCGCGACCTCCCGCTGCTGCACCTCGGCGGACCGGACCGGATCTCGCGCGCCGACTGGGCGCTGCTCATCGCGGCGGAGCTCGGCGTCGACCCGGGGCTCGTCGTCGCCGAGCCGCGCGCCGCCGGACGCTACGCGGGGCGGCCGGAGAACACCTGCCTGACCAGCACCCTGCTGTCCCGGACCCCCGCCACCGCCGGCGTGACCGTCCGGGGCGTCCGCGAGGCCGCCCGGCTCCTGGTCGCCGACGGCGTGTGGGCGGCCCGGTGAGCGCCCCGGACGGCCCGGTGGGCGCCACGGGTGGCCCGGTGGGTGCCGCGGGTGGCCCGGTGGGTGCCGCGGGTGGCCCGGTGACCCGCCGGATCACCGGCCGCACCGTCTACCGCAACGCCTGGATGACCGTGCGCGAGGACGCCGTGGAACGCCCCGACGGCTCCCGCGGCGTCTACGGCGTCGTCGACAAGCCGGACTTCGCCCTCGTCGTCCCGGCCGAGCCGGACGGGTTCCACCTCGTCGAGCAGTACCGCTACCCGGTGGGCGGTCGGTACTGGGAGTTCCCGCAGGGCTCCTGGCCCGAACCGGCCGGCGGGCGCAGCGCCGAGGAGCTCGCGGCCGCCGAACTGCGCGAGGAGACCGGCCTGACCGCCGGCAGCATGCGCCGCCTCGGCCGCGTCCACGTGGCGTACGGCTACGCCAGCCAGGGCTGCCACATCTTCCTCGCCACCGACCTGGTCGCCGGGCCGCCCGCGCGGGAGGCCAGCGAGAGCGACCTGGTGCACCGGTTCGTGACCCACGCCGAGCTGCGGCAGCTCGTCGCCGACGGCAGCTTCACCGACGCCGTCTCGCTGGCGGCGCTCACCCTGCTCGACGGGAGATACCGATGACCGGCCCCGGCATACCCGGCGCGCAGCGCGTCGACCACGTGGCGCTCACGGTCGCCGACCTCGACGCGGCCACCGCGTTCGCCGTCGACGTCCTCGGCGGCGAGGTCGTGTACCGCCTGCCGCCGTTGGCCCGCAGCGACGACTGGATGAGCGAGCACCTCGACGTGCCGCCCCGGGCCACGGCGGAGATCGCGCTGATCCGCCTCGGCCCCACCACCAACCTCGAACTCTTCCAGTACGCCGTCGCCGGGCAGGCCACCACGCCGCCGCGCCGGCACGACCCCGGCCACCAGCACCTCGGCTTCCTCGTGGCCGACGTCGCCGAGGCCGCCGCCGCCGTGCACCGGCTCAGCGGGCTCACCCCGCAGGGCCCCGTCCCGGCCGCCGGGGGGCGGTCACCGCTCGCCGGGGCGTGCCGGGCCCGCTTCCGTACGCCGTGGGGGCTGGCGTTCGAGCTGCGGTCGCCGCCGCCCGGGGCCCCCGACCCGGCGGCCCGGCACCGCCCGGACGGGCCCTGGACCAACCGCGACGGCGCTCCGCCCGGTCCGCCGCCGATCACGGGGCTGCGCGGGGTGGACCACATCGGCTACACCGTCGCCGACCTGGACGAGGCGCTCGCCGTGTTCGCCGACGTGCTCGGCGGAGAGCTGCTGCACCGGGCCGCCGAGACCGACCCCGACGGCCCGGTGGAGGTCGCCACCCTGCGCATGGGCCCCACCGACAACGTGGAGCTGCGGACCTTCGCCGGCACCGACCGGGCGGTCCCGCCGCCGCGCAACTGCGACGTCGGCGGCCGGCACCTCGCCGTCCACGTCCGCGACGTCGACGCCGCCGCGCGTCACCTCGCGGCCCGTCCCGGGTTCACCGTCCTGGGCGCGCCCGAGACCATCGACGACGGGCCGATCGCCGGCGACCGGTGGGTCTACGTGCGCAGCCCGATCGGCCTGCACGTCGAGGTCGTCCGGATGCCCGACGGCGCGCTGCCCTACGAGCGGACCACCGCGGCACGGCGGGCCCCGGCCGGCGTCCTGAGCTGGACGGACCGGTGACCCGCGCCGCCGGCGTCGACGCCGCGCGCCCCCGCCACGGCACCGGCGTCGGCTGCCCGCCCGGTCCCGCCATCCGGGCGGCCCGATGACCGGCCCGACCTTCGGCCACTACCCGGGGAGTTGACGATGTCCCTCGTCCAACCGTCGCATCCGCAGACCCTCGCGTCGGCCGTCGCCGACAGCCTGGTCGTCGCCGCCGACCCGCAGGCGCCCGAGTCCAGCATCTTCTACTGGGAACGCGGACGCCCCTACACCCGGGCCGTGGTGGACGCGGTGCGCGACGTCGACGACGCCGAGGTCCGCCGGCTGGCCGAGGCCCTGCTCGCCGACACCCGCAACCCCCGGGCGTACGCCGCCCTGCACCGGGCCCTGACCGCGCTGGCCGCCGCGCCGCCGTCGGACAAGGTGGCCGCGCTGTTCGCCCACGGCTGGCGGGCCGAGTCCAACTGCCGCCTCGGCAGCCACCTCGGCGCGCTGTACGGCACCCGGCCGGTGCGGCGCTGGGCGTCCTTCGAGGAGCTGCGCACCCTCCCGCCGGGGCCCCCGCCGGGCGACCCGGCACGCGCCCAGATCCTCGTCGTCGTCCCGTTCCGGGACCGCACGCCCGACCGGACCCGGCTGCGTAACCTGCTCGCCTGCCTCGCCTCGCTGCGCGACCAGTCCGCGCCGCGCGACGAGTACCGGGTCCTCGTCGTCGAGGCCGACACCGAGCCGCGCTCGCAGCAGGTGATCGAGGCGTACGCCGACGACTACCTGTGGGTGCACAAGGACGGCCTGTTCAACAAGTCGTGGGCGGTCAACGTCGGCGTCGTCAACGCCCCGTGCGACCCCGAGGTGGTGTGCATCCTCGACGCGGACGTGCTGGCCGATCGGGACTTCGTCGCCCGCAACGCACGCCGGTTCAACCGCCCCGGCACGATGGGCCACCTCAGCTACCGCGACATGTGGTGCCTCGACGCCGAGTCCACCGCCTACGCCATCGAGCAGCGGCTGGCCCAGGGCAGCGCCCAGGTCGACCCGGACCGGCTGCGGGCCTTCGTGCTGCGCCGCCCGCCCGGCTGCTGCGTCTGGGTGCGCAAGTCGGCGTTCCTGCGTATCGACGGCATGGACGAACGGTTCGAGGGCTGGGGCGGCGAGGACAACGACTTCAGCTACCGGATGGACACCAACTCGGCGTTCGACTCCTACGACGACCCGCTGCTGCACATGTACCACCCGTCGTCGGCGCTGCTGCGCGCCGACGGCGAACTCATCAACGCCCACATCCCCGCGCTGACCTGGCGGGCCGAGACGCCGATCGGCGACCCGAAGCGCTTCGTCGACGGCCCCGCGCCCGCCTCCTACGACGGCGAGGTGCGACTCGCGACCCAGGTCATGACCGGCATCACCGAACGAGAGGCGAGCAGCGCATGACAACCGCAATCCCCACCCTCGACCTGACGCGCTGGCGGTCGGCGGACCCGGACGAGCGAGCCCGGACGTCGGCCGAGCTGGACGCCGCGCTCCGGCAGACCGGCATGTTCCTCCTCGCCGGCCACGGCGTGCCGGCCGACCTGACCGCGCGGATGCGCGCCGTCGGGCACGCGTTCATGCGGCTGGCCCCCGAGCAGAAGCGCCGCTACGCGGTCAGCCGCCCGTACGACAACGGGTGGCGGGGCCTGGGCGCGTTGCAGGCCAGCGCGGTGGACGGCATGGTCAGCGCCCCCGACCTGCACGAGGCGTACCACATGGGCCCCCAGCACCGGACCGGGGACGCGAGGTTCGACTGGCTCTACTACCCGGACAACAAGTGGCCGACGGAGCTGCCGGAGCTGCGCGAGGTCGCCACCGAGTACACCGGCCACCTCAACCGGCTCGCGCTGGATGTCCTGGAGGTCCTCGCCGTCACCCTCGGCGTCCCGGCCGACCACTTCACCTCCCGCTCCCAGCGGGCGACGTGGACGCAGAACGTCAACTGGTACCCGCCGCTGTCGGCGGTGGGGCGGCTGGAGGAGGGCCAGATGCGGGTCGGGCCGCACTCCGACTTCGGCACGATCACCTTCCTCGACCGGCAGCAGGGCGTCGGCGGGCTGGAGGCGTGGAACGCCGAGGACGGCTGGTTCAAGCCGCCGTTCGTGCCCGGCACGCTGGTGGTGAACCTGGGCGACATGATGAACCTCTGGACCGACGGCCGGTGGCGGGCGCTGCGCCACCGCGTCCTGGCGCCCCCGGCCAGCGACCCCGACGAGGAACTGGTGTCGCTGGTCTTCTTCTTCGAGGCGGATCCGGACGCCGAGGTGCGCCCGCTCGCCCCGCCCGCCGGTGGCGGCGCGGGCATGGCGCCGGTAGTCGCCGGCGAGTCGATCCTGGAGAAGGTGGGGGTCACCCTCACCCTCGCCGACTGACGCGCCCCGCACGGCCGGGGACGGGGCACGCGCCCCGTCCCCGGCCGTGCGTCAGCCGGTCGTGGCCGCGACCGGGGCACCGGCCCACACGCAGCGGCCGTCCCGGCAGGTCACCAGCACGGCCACCGGGCCCGCGGTCGCCGGACCGGTTCCGGCAAACGACCCGTCGTCCTGCCGGTCCAGCGCGATCACCGCCACGGGGTCACCCGGATACACCAGCTCCACCCGGGCCGCCTCGGGGTGGGCCCAGCGCACCGAGACCCCGTCCGGGCCGGCGACCGCCGTGCCGACGCCAGCGTCGTGGCCGGGGGAGGACGTCGGCGGCAGGACGTCGGGGCCCGACCGCCCGCCGGGCCAGGTGCCCGCGACGCACGCCGCGAACACGGCGAGGAACCGGTCGGCGGCCCGGGACCAGGTGAACTCGCGGGCGGTCGCCACGGCCCGCGAGCGGAGCGTGTCGACCAGCGGCGACCCGGCGCGGACCAGCGCCAGCATGCGGGCCAGGCCGTCGTGCACCGCGTCGGTCAGGTCCGGGTCGGCGACCCGGAAGGAGCGGGGCAGGGCGAGCCCGGTCGCCGTCGGCGCGTCCAGGTCGAAGGAGTGCCGGAAGTGGCGCATGCCCCGCTGCGCCGTGGCGACCGGCACGGCGCCGCTGGCCATGGCCTCGCCCATCGCCATCAGGAAGGTGTCCATCTCGAACTTCGCCGGGAACACGCACAGGTCGCTGGATGCGGCCCAGTCCATCAGCTCCGCGGGCGGCATCGGCCCGGTGCGGATCCGGACCTGCCCGGGGTGGTCGGCGGCCAGCGCGGCGAGGTCGGCGTCCTGCGGCGGGTGCGGGGCGAGGCAGTGCAGCAGCAGGTTGAAGCGCTCGCCCTCGTCCAGCAGCCGCCGCGTCCCCCGGAACAGCTCCCGCAGCCCCTTGTGCTCCACCGAGTACCGGCCGTTGTGGTAGACGGTCGGCAGCGCCGGGTCGAGGCCGAGCGCGGTCAGGGTCCGCCGCCGCCGCTCGTCGTCGCGCGCCACGTCCAGCCATTCGTCGCCGATGGCGCACCCGCCGACCATCAGCCGGTCCGCCCGCGACCACAGCTCGCGGCGGACGGCCAGCTCGGCGAAGAGCTGGGCGAACGGCGTCTCGGCCTGGGTGAGGGCGTGTTCGAGCTGCCCCTCGGAGAGGAAGTCCACGGCGTCGGCCGAGCGGGCCACCAGGGCCAGCGCGCTGACGTAGTCGTGCCCCGGCCGCTGCGGCTGGTCGCGGTAGAGCAGGGTTTGCGGCAGGAACGCCCGCATGGCCCGGTGCAGCGGCGCGTCCAGGGGCGGGTCCGCGAGCCCGTCGACGACCGCGGGGTCGGCGTCGAGGTCGCGCAGCAGGGCCCGGGCCTGCGGCGCGTAGACCTTGGAGTTGACCGGAAGGTTCGTCTGCACGGTCGAGACGACGGGGAAGCCGTACGTCGACAGCGCCGCGGGCAGCAGGTGGTGCAGGACGGGCTCGTGCAGGTGCACGACGGTCTGCGCGGTTTCCTGGCCGGAGAGGAAGCGGGCGGCGAGGATCTGGAACACCAGCGGCTTGAGGAACGTCGGGTCCGTCCCCTCGGCGGCCGCCGGTGGGTGCAGCGTGTCGGTGTGGGAATCGAGAATCTCGTTGCCGAGCAGGATCACGTCGATTCCCTCGACGGTCATCCGATAGGCGCGCGCGGATCCGTCCACCGTGACGCCACCGGGATGACCCGGCCATCTTTCGGGGTCGACCGGAATGGTTATCTCGCCGGTGGACCGCCAATCCGTCTCGACGACGTCGTGGTCCCGCCGCAGGAGTGGGATCAGCCCGTGCGCCGCGGTCAACGCGGTGACCCGGTGCCCTCGGTCGCGGAACTGCCGGAGCAGATTCCACAGATAGACGGAGGTGCCCGCCTGTACCAGAGAGTCGTCGAATCCGGTGCACTCGAAATGGCATTCGATGATGTGCAAGCGCGGTTCCTTCCAGGTGACATCCGTCCCCGGCGGACAACCGTCAGCGCTCGACCCCCGCTGACGGGACCGGGGCATTGTCCTGCTTCTCGCCGGCGCGGCTCGGTGCCCGCATCGCGGTGGCGCCCGCCGCGACGAAAACTGCCAGCACCACGGGAATCCACAACGCCGACGGCAATCCCACCACGGTCGCTGCGGCACCGATGAGAATAGGGCCGAACAGGAATCCCAGATAGCCGATGCTGACCACGGTCGACAGGGCCCGGCCGGCGCGGCTCGGATCCTGGTTCCCGGCGGCGGAGTAGACCTGCGGGGCGATGCACGACAGGCCGGCGCCCAGCAGCCCGAACCCGACGACGCCGGCGACCGGGTGGTGCACCAGCAGGGCCGCGCCCAGGCCGCACGCCGCGAGCGCGCCGCTGAACCGCACCAGCGTGACCGGTCCCAGGGCGCGCACCAGCCGGTCGCCGAAGAGCCGGCCCACCGTCATCATGATCGAGAACGCGGCGAATCCGTACGCGGCGAAGCCTGGGCTCGTCTCCAGGTTGTCCCGCAGGTAGACGGCGCTCCAGTCGGCGGCCGCGCCCTCGCCGACGAGCGTGCACAGCACCAGCACGCCGAAGAAGACCAGCAGCAGGGAACGGCGGGAAGGCCCCTGCTCGGCGGTCGGCGAGCCGGCGGCGGCCTCGGGGGCGCGCGCCGCGGGCAGCACCCACAGCGCCGCCCAGACGGCCAGCACCAGCACCCCCGCGCCGACGGTGAGGAAGGTGACGCCGACGCTGGCCCCGCTGCGCGCGAAGAAGCTGCCCACGATGGCCCCGAGGAAACCGCCGATGCTGTAGATGGCGTGGAACGACGACATGATCGGTTTTCCCCAGGCCCGCTGCACCTCAAGCGCATTGGCGTTCATGGCGATGTTCAACGTGCCGTGCGTCGCGCCGAAGAGGAACAGGGTGACCGACAGGACCACCAGGGTGTCGCTGTATCCGGGAAGGACGAGCAGCACCCCTTCCAGGATCGCCGACGGAATGAGCACCCGGGTGCTGCCGAAACGGTCGGTGAGGCGACCGAGCAACGCCATGCCGACGATGCAGCCGGCCGCAAAGGCCAGCAGCGCGACGCTCAACCGGCCGTCACTGAGCCCCAGCTTCTCCTTCACCGCCGGAATCCGCGCCGTCCACACCCCAAGCGCTGTTCCGAAGAGCAGGAACGCCAGGGACGTGGCGATTCTCCCGCGACGAATCCGACGGCGGTCGACTGGTGCGTTGTCCACAGGGCCCCCTACCCAAGGCAGGCCCCGACACTACCGTGCCCGGCAGGGATACGCCACGAGTCGACAGCGCGGGTTTCGACGGCGAATCTGGTTGACGGGAATGGATCCGGGGCCGGTTATCGCCGACGAGGCGACGCGACCCGGGCCGGCGGTAGGGCCCGGTCCGCGCACCGGGCGCGCCCGCGGCTCCGGTGGCGGTCGGCGCGTCGCCACCACCTTGCTATCCATCGGTGGGCATCACTAGATTGGTCGACGGGCGCCGCCGTGCCGTCGATCGCCGACCGGCGCGACGGCTGATGGTCCGCCCGGAGCCGGGCATCCGCGTCGCGCCGCCGGTCGCGCCGCCATGCGAGCGTTCCCGCAGTTCCCCCGTGCCGCCGTCGGCCACGCTCCGCGCCCGTGCGGCGGCACACCCCCGGAAGGAACCCGATGAGGATCTCCCGCGCCCGTCTCACCCCGATCGTCGCCGCCGGGGCGGTCCTGGCCGCCGCCCTGGCCGGCGTCGGCCTGCCCACCGCCCCCGCGACCGCCGCCGCCGGCTGCCGGATCGACTACGTGCCCAACCAGTGGACCGGCGGCTTCACCGCCAACATCCGGATCAGCCCCGGCGACACCGCCGTCAACGGCTGGACCGTCACCTGGACGTGGGGCGGCGACCAGCGGATCACCAACGGCTGGAGCGCCGAGGTCAGCCAGTCCGGCGCGGCGGTGACCGCCCGCAACGTCGCCTGGAACGCCTCCGTCCCGGCGGGCGGGTCGACCGAGTTCGGCGTCCAGGGCACCGTCGGCGCGAACACGGCCGGGCCGACCGGGTTCGCGCTCAACGGCGTACCGTGCAACGGCGCGACCCCGCCTCCGACGACGACCGCGCCGCCGACCACGCCGCCCCCGACGACGCCGCCGCCCACCACCCCGCCCCCCACGACGCCGCCCCCGACCACCCCGCCGCCCACGACGCCGCCGCCCACCACCCCGCCGCCCGCCGGCTGCGGCACGGCCGTGCTCTGCGACGGATTCGAGAACCAGACCGGGTCGACGCCGTCCGGCGACTGGGCGGTGGTCAACCCCGACTGCTCGGGCACCGGCACGGCGGCGATCGACACCGCCACGACGCACAGCGGCAGCCGCTCGCTGCGCATCAACGGCACGGTCGGCTACTGCAACCACGTGTTCGCCCGGACCACCAAGGGCCTGAGCACCCTCGGCGCGGTCCGCTACGCCCGGCTCTGGGTGCGGCACACCACCGCCCTGCCCACCTCGCACGTCACGTTCCTGGCCATGGCCGACTCCGCCGACGGCGGCAAGGACCTGCGGATGGGCGGCCAGAACGGCGCGCTCCAGTGGAACCGGGCCTCCGACGACGCGACGTTGCCGGAGCAGAGCCCGTCCGGGGTGGCGCTGAGCCTGCCACTAACCACCAACCGCTGGTCCTGCGTCGAGTTCATGGTCGACGGCGCGCAGGGCCGGCTGAACACCTGGGTCGACGGCACGGCGGTCACCGGCCTGACCGTGGACGGCACCCCGACCCACGACATCGACGGGCAGTGGCTCAACCGCACGTGGCGTCCGCAGCTCACCGACCTGCGGCTGGGCTGGGAGAGCTACGGTGAGGGGGCCGACACCCTCTGGTTCGACGACGTCGCGGTCGGGGCGAGCCGGATCGGCTGCTGACCGCCCGGGTCGGGCGGCCCGGACCGGGCCGCCCGACCCGCGTTGGCGCGGATTTCACCGCCGTGTGCGGATCAGTTCCCCCGCCGCCCCTGGCCCGCGCCGGCCCGCCGGGCCCAGACTGTTCCCCGGCGCCGGTCCGCGCGGTCCGGCGCCGCACCGGGGAGGGCACCATGACCGAGGGGTACGCCATCGGGCTGCCGTCGTGGCTGAGCATCGCGGATACCGGCCCCACGGACGCGTCGGGGGAGCGGGCCGTGCTGGTGGCGGCGAGCGCCCGCAGCCGGTCCGGCCTGTTCACGGCGCTGGTCGGCGCGCTCGACCTGCCCGGCCACGTCGGGCGCAACTGGGACGCGCTCGCCGACAGCCTGCGCGACCGGCTCGACGCCGGCCCGCTGACCCTGGTGGTCGACGAGGCCGCGCAGCTGCTCGCCGACGAACCCGTCGGCCACCTCGGCCTGCTCCTGGCGGTCCTCGGCGGTGCCGCCGGTGACGCCCCGCACCCGCTGCGCGTGGTGCTGCGGGACGCACCGGAACGCGTGTCGGACGTGCGCCGCCGCACGACGCGCGCCCTGCCGCGCCGCTGAGCCGACCGGCGCCCTGCCGGGCCGCTGAGCCGACCGGCGCCCTGCCGCGCCGCTGGGCGGGTCGCACCGGAGCCCGCGCCCCCCGGGCCCGCGGGCTCACCGGCCGGTCGGGGCCCCGGCCTCCACCGGCTCGTCGAGGATCGCCGCGAAGCGTTCCTCGGCGAGGTCGAGCTGGCCGAAGATGTGCTCCTTGACCTCCGGCGCGAGCGGGGTGTCCGGCCGGGCGACCAGCTCCCGCAGGACCGGCACAAGCGGGCGGTACTTCGCCGCCAGGGAGTAGACCCGCGGCCCGACGGTGTGGATCAACCCGACCCCGTTGTCGGTGAAGTCGGAGACCTTGACGACCCGGGCCCACGGCTCGCGGTCCAGGCTGGCCGCCACGTGCTCCCGGTACTGCGCGTGCCGGTCCCGGTCCGGGTCGTACGCCGGATTGGTGACCGCGGCGACCAGCCGCGCGACCCGCGGGCCGAACCGCGCGGCGAGCGTCGCCAGCGCCGCGGCCGTGCGGTCGCCGCCGGTCGCCGGTCCCGCCCGGTGCTGGCCCGCCAGCTCCGCCGGGTGGTCCTCCACCGCGTCGTGCAGCAGGCCGGCGACGACCACGTCCACGTCGCGCACCTGGTAGTGGTGCATCATCCGGATCGCGACCCGCAGCAGGTGGTTCAGGTACGGCTCGCGCACCCGCCGGTCGTCGCGGTGCAGTTCGGCGGCGAGGTCGAGGGCGGCGGTGAGCCGGGCGCGGGCCTCCTCGTCGAACGCGTGGATCTCCAGCCGGAACCGTTCCCGCAGGCCCGGCTCTCCGTGGATCTCGGTGATCGCGTGCATGGGCATCGAGGCCAGGTACGGCGGGAAGTCCATCCACCACTTATAGCTGATCTTCACCGTCGGTGGGCCCGTCCGTCGGCCTTGTGACGCCGACCGTGGCCGGCCCGGCGTCGCCGGTCTCGCAGTCGCCGCACGTCCGCGGTGCTCCGGGCGGGTCGGCCGGACGGGGCCGCGCCGAGGCCCGGCCGGGCAGAATGATCGGGGTGGACCGGGTGCTGGGGGTGCTGGTGGTGTTGCCGCCCGCGCTGGTGCTCGCCCTGGTCTTCCTGCTTCCCGCGCTGGAGGCGTCGACGTTCCTCGGGCTGTTCGTGCCGGGGGAGATCGCCGTGCTGGTGGGCGGGGTGGTGGCGCACTCCGGGCGGCTGCCGCTGTGGGCCGTGATCGCGGCCGCCGTGGCGGGGGCGGTGCTGGGCGACCAGGCCGGCTACCTGGTCGGCCGCCGCTACGGCCGCCGGCTGCTGGCCCGCACGCCCCGTCAGTTCGTCCGCTCGGGCGAGCTGCGGCGCGCGCTCGACCTGGTGCGCCGCCGGGGCGCGGTCGCCGTGCTGATCGGCCGCTGGGCGGCGGCGCTGCGGGCCCTGGTGCCGGGCATCGCCGGGCTCAGCGGGATGCCGCGGGCCACGTTCACCGTGGCCAACGTGGCCGGCGGGGTGCTCTGGTCGGTCGCGGTGGCGGTGCTCGGGTTCCTCGCGGGCGCCTCGTACCGGCTGCTGGAGCGCCGCCTCGGCCTGGGCGGGGAGGCGGTGCTGGCCGTGCTCGTGGTCCTGGTGGCGGTCCGGCTGTGGCGGCACCGCCGGGCGACCCGCCGGACCGCCCCGCCGCGCCGGGGCTGACCCCGCGGGCGCGGGCCGACCCGCGGGCTGGCCCCGCTGCGACGGCCCCTGGCGCAGGGTCGGCGTGCCGGGACGGGGGAGAGAGGGGGCCCCCGCCCCGGCACGCCGAGTCAGGTGAGAAGGGGGCCCTTCTCTACCTTATGCGTTAACAAGGGGCCCCTCCTTTCACAGCGGCAGGCGGTTCGCGCCGGCGAGCGCGCCGACCACGAGCGGGACCAGCGGCGCGGGCAGCACCTGGCCGTGCCGCAGGGTCGGCGTCCAGCCGGCGTCGCCGCCCAGGTCGGGGTCGTGGGCCGCGTTGTACGCGGCCACCAGGTCGACCGGGCGGGCCCGGTCGCCGTCGGCGCGCACCCAGTTGCCCCGGGTGGTGACGGCGGTGCCGCCCCAGTCGTAGAGCAGGTCCCCGGCGGCGATGCCCGCGCCCAGGGTGAAGTGGTTGTTCTCCACGTACGCGGCGGACTGCACCCCGACGCCGACGGCGTACTCGAAGCCCTCGCCCGAGAGCCGGTACCAGTTGTTGTAGACGTCGACCTGGCCGAACCGCACGCGCGGCAGCCGCTGCAGCACGCGGTCGAACATGTTGTGGTGCAGGGTCACCTTGAGCCGGCCGACGTCCGGGCCGACGGTGTTCGACGAGCCGATCAGCATCAGCTTGTCCCGGCCGACGAACCGGTTGTACGAGGCGGTGACCAGGCTGGCGGTGTGGGTGACGTCCAGCGACCCGTCGTGCACCTGGTAGGGCCGGCCGAAGTACACCGGCTGCGCGCTGTCGGGGTTGTCGCCGTCGGTGAACGTGTTGTGGTCCACCCAGACGTGCTCGCTGCGGCGCACCGAGACCTGGTCGTACTGGGAGTTCCAGTTGCCGGTCGCGCCGTCGGTCGGCGACCAGGCCGGGAAGCAGTCCCGGGCGTCGTCGAAGGTCAGGTTCCGCACGATCACGTTGTTCGCGGTGTCGATCATCAGGGTCAGCCCGGTCAGCGTCGCCCCGCGCAGCCCCACGATGGTGGTGTTCGGGCCGACGTTGATCTGGGTCTGCTTCGTCTGGTTGGCCACCGAGCGCACCCGCGCGGCCTCCAGCGGCCCGGTCGGCGGCACCATGCCCCAGACCGCCGGGTCGTACGCGGCCAGGTAGGCCGCCTGCGAGTACTCCGGGTCGGCCAGGTCGGCGCAGCCGAGCAGGCTGCCGTCGGCGGCCTCGAAGCCGTCGATCACGCCGTCGACGACGATCAGCTTGGGGGTGGCGTTGGTGCGGTTGGTGGCGTTGTCGCCGCCGAGGGCGTCGACCAGCTCGGCGCGGGTGCGCACGAGGTGGACCTGGTCGGCGGCGGCGGCCGAGCCGCCGGTGGTGCCCACGCCGTCGGCCGCCCAGCCGTCGCCGGGCGGCAGCGTCTGGCGGGCGAAGCGCTCGACGGGCCGGGGCACCGGGCCGGCGGCGTCGGCGGGGGCGGCCGCCGCCGCGCCCGGTGTGACCAGCAGGGACAGGGCGACCAGGGCCGCCCCGGGAAAGCGGTGACGCATGAGGACTCTCCGAAGGGGTCTGTCGGTGCGGCGGATCCCGTGACGGGCACGGGACGCCGGTACGACTGACCGTAAGGAAAATCACTCAAGTGAGTCAATGCTTTCTATATGCAGCTATGTTGCACCGAATTGTGACAAGCGGCATTCACCCGGCCGTTCGCGGCCCCGAACGCGGTGGTTGCGCCCGATATGCGGGACCGGCCGTCGCCCGTCGTTTGCAGCGTGTTTTCAGTGGCCCGGAACCGGGCCCGCCTCGGCCGCCCCCTCCCGCGCCAGTTCGGTGCGCACCGGCGGCACCGCCCACGGCACACCCAGCTCCGACAGCAGCGCCCCCGACCCGGCTGCCGCCCGCAGCGCCGCGTTGACGCCGCGCACGGTCAGCACCCGGTCCGGCCCCCGGCCGGTCGCGGTCACCAGGTCGCCGCCGAGCAGCGTCGGCTCGGGCGCGGCCTGGACCGCCTCCAGCACGGCCGTGAACGGTGCCGTGCGGGCCAGCGGGGCGATCAGCGGCGTCCCGGCCGGGTCGGCCCGGTGCGCCAGCAGGTTCTCCAGCAGGCCGCGCCGCCCCGGCACCTCCCGGGGCGCGTCGTCGCCGGGCAGCAGCAGCCGGTCCGTCGGATACTCCAGCACCGCCCGCCCCGCCGAGCCCGTCACGAGCACCTCCCCGGCGACGAAGTCCTCGCCGGCCAGGGTCACCGCCGCCACGATCGGCGGCCCGGCGCGCGGCACGACCCGCAGGGCCGCCGTGTCGTCCACCTCGATGGGGCGCACCCGGTAGCGCTCCAGCTCGATCGTCGCCGGCCGCACCGGTGCGCCGGTGACGGCCTCCGCCACGGCGAGGCACTGCATGACGGCGTGGGCGAGCGGGTTGGCCAGCGCCCCGTCGAGCACCGGGCGGCCGTCCAGCGTGCGCCGGCCCGCCCAGGGCGCCCGCGCGTAGTAGCCGTCCGAGCGCTGCCAGGCGGCCACCGTGGCGATGCCGGTGACCGTGCCGAGCCGCCCCGCCGCCACCGCCGCCGTCAGCTCGGCCAGCGCCGCCGAGCCGAGGGCCTGGAAACCGACCTGGCAGGCCCGGCCCGTCTCGGCCAGGGCGGCGGCCAGCAGCCGGTGCTCGGCCATCGACAGCACCGGCGGCTTCTCCAGCAGCACGTCCGCCCCGGCGGCCAGCACGTCCCGGGCGATCGGCAGGTGGGTGTGCGGCGGGGTGCAGACCACCACCACGTCCGGCTTCGCCGCCGCCAGCATCTCCGCGTGGTCGGTGAAGACCGCCGCGTCCGCCGGCAGCGCCGCCGCCGGCTCCGGCTCGATCGGGCGTACGTCGACCAGCGCGACCAGGCGCAGCCGGCCGGCCTCGTGCAGCGGCGCGATCACCCGGCGGTGCCAGCGGCCGTGCCCGTTCGCGCCGATGACCGCCACCCGGGGCGGCGCGCCGGTCGCCCCGGCGCTCATGCCGGCACCGTCCTCATGCCGCCCCCGCCAGGGTCGCCGCGACCCCGTGCCGGTGCAGGGCGGTCAGCCAGTCCGTGACGTCGGCGCGGACCTCGTCGTCGCCGGCCACCTCGGCGGGGAAGACCTCCCGCAGCCCGAACAGCGCCTCGACCACCCCGGCCGGGGTGCCGCCGGAGGCGGCCAGCGCCCCGGTGATCCGCTCGGCGAGCGGGTCGGCCAGCGGCAGCGCCGTGCCGTCGTCGGCGGTCCCGCACACGAACCGCATCCACGCGGCGACCACCAGCGCCGACCAGCGGGCCGACCGGCCCGCCGCGCGCAGGTCCACGATGGTGTGCAGCACCCGCTGGGGCAGCTTCTGCGAGCCGTCCATGGCGATCTGGAGCGTGCGGTGGCGGATCGCCGGGTTGGCGAACCGCGCCAGCACCTCGTCGCCGTACGCCACCATCGACACCCCGTCCGGCGGGGTGAAGCTGACCGCCACCTCCTCGGCGACCAGCCGGCGCAGCACCCCGGTCAGCCCCGGCACGCCCAGCGCGTCGGCGACGGTCTCCCGCCCGGCGAGGGCGCCCAGGTAGGCGGTGGCCGAGTGCAGCCCGTTGAGGCCGCGCAGCTTCACCCGCTCCCACTGCCCGGCGTCGTCGGTGAGCACCGCGCCGGCCACCTCCCACGCCGGCCGGCCGCCCGGGAAGTCGTCCTCGATCACCCACTGGCGGTACGGCTCGGCGGCCACGGCCGCCAGGTCGGCGAAGCCCAGCGCGTCGCGGGCCGCGGCGAGGGTCTCGGCCGTGCTGGCCGGCACGATCCGGTCCACCATCGTGCCGGGGAACGTGACCTGCCCGGCCACCCAGGACAGCACCCGGTCGGACGCGCCGGAGCGGGCCAGCGCCTGCTCGACCAGCCCGCGCAGCCGGGCCCCGTTGGCGGGCAGGTTGTCGCAGCTGACCAGCGCGACCGGCCCGGCGTCGGCCGCCGCCCGGGCGGCCAGCCCGCGCACCAGCAGGCCGGGCACCGTCGTCGGCGGCGCGTCGCCGGCCAGGTCGGCGGCGAGCGCCGCGTCGGGACTCAGCCGCCCGGTCACCGGGTCGAGCTGGTACGCCTTCTCCGTGACGGTCAGGGTGACCACCCGGATCGCCGGGTCGGCCAGCAGCGCGACCACCGCGTTCGGGTCGCTCGCCGCGTGCCGGACCCCGGCCAGGGCCCCGATCACCCGGGTGCTGTCGCCCTCGCCGGACAGGGTGGTCACGCTGAACAGGTTGTCCTGCGCGGCGAGCGTCTCGACGAGGTCGGTGCTGCGCGGGGCGACGCCGACGATGCCCCAGTCGCCGCCGGCCGCGCCGACCGCCTCCTCCGTGTAGACGGCCTGGTGGGCGCGGTGGAACGCGCCGAGGCCCAGGTGCACGATGCCGGCCGGCACGGTGCCGGGGCGCAGCAGCGGTCGGCTGGCCTCGGGCAGCCGGCGCAGCGCGGCCAGCCCGAGGCGGGACGCGCCCACGGTCACCGCCATGCCGGGCCGTCCGGGAAGCGGAACTCGGCGATCGACCCGGGGCGCATGGTGGCGCTGTAGCCGGGCGCGGTGGGCAGCAGGTAGCGCCCGTCCCGGGTGCGGACCGGGTCGACGAAGTGCTCGTGCAGGTGGTCGACGTACTCGACCATCCGGCCGTCGAGGCTGGCGCCGACGCGCAGGAAGTCGAAGACGGCCAGGTGCTGCACGTACTCGCAGAGGCCGACGCCGCCGGCGTGCGGGCAGACCGGCACGCCGAACTTCGCCGCCATGACGATCTCCGCGAGCACCTCGTTGACCCCGCCGACGCGGCAGGCGTCGATCTGCATGACGCCGATCGCCTCGGCCTGGAGCAGCTGCTTGAAGATCACCCGGTTGGCGGCCACCTCGCCGGTGGCGACCCGGCACCGGCCGCCGGTCAGCTCGGTCACCGCGCGGGCGATCCGGGCGTGGCCGAGGATGTCGTCGGCGTGCGTCGGCTCCTCGATCCAGTACGGGTCGACCTCCGCCAGCGCCGTCATGTTGGTGATCGCCTCGTCGACGTCCCACACCTGGTTGGCGTCCATCATCAGCAGCGCGTCCGGGCCGATCTCGGCGCGGATGATCCGCGCCCGGCGCAGGTCGTCGGCCGGCGGGCCGCCCACCTTCATCTTCATCGCCCGCCACCCCGCCGCGTACGCCTCCCGGGTCAGCGCCCGGACCTTCTCGTCGGGGTAGCCCAGCCACCCGACCGAGGTGGTGTACGACGGGAAGCCGTCGCGCTCCAGCAGGGCGACCCGGTCGGCCATCCCGTCGCGGCCCTTGTCGAGGATGGCCGCCGCCTCGTCGGGGGTGAGGGCGTCGGTGATGTGGTGGAAGTCGATGCTGGCCACGAGCTCCTCGGTGGGCAGCTCGGCGAGGAACCGCCACATCGGCCTGCCGGCGAGCTTGGCCCGCAGGTCCCACACGGCGTTGACCAGCGCGCCGGTCGCCATGTGGATGACGCCCTTCTCCGGGCCCAGCCAGCGCAGCTGCACGTCGGCGCTGAGCGAGCGCCAGAACGTCACCGGCTCGGCGACGATCTCCTCGACCGTACGGCCCCGCACGTGGTGGGCCAGGGCCCGCACGGCGGCGCAGGTGATCTCGTTGCCCCGCCCGTTGGTGAAGGTGAAGCCCGCGCCGACCACCCCGGCGTCGGTGCCCAGCTCGACGTACGTCGCCGAGTAGTCGCCCTTGTTGATCGCGTCCGAGCCGTCGCCGGCCGCCGCGGTCGGGAAGCGCACGTCGTGCACGTCGACGGAGGTGATCCTGACACTCACAGCTGTTCCCCGATCTTGTAGACCCTCTTGGGCAGGCGGTAGGCGAGGTCGACGATCGTCTCGGCGGCCTCGTCCTCGGTCAGCCGGTGCTCGGCGACCAGCCGGGCGAGGAAGCCGGCGTCGACCCGGCGGGCCACGTCGTGCCGCACCGGGATGGAGCAGAACGCCCGGGTGTCGTCGACGAACCCGGCCGTGTTGTAGAAGCCGGCGGTCTCGGTGACCGCCTCCCGGAACCGGCGCAGCACCTCGGGGGAGTCCAGGAACCACCAGGGCGCGCCGAGGTAGAGGGCCGCGTAGCCGCCGGCGAGGGGGGCCAGCTCCCGGGTGAACGTGTACTCGTCGAGGGTGTAGACCACCACCCGCAGCCGGGGGTCGTTGCCGTGGGCGTCCAGCAGCGGGGTGAGCGCGTGCAGGTACTCGGTGGCCTGCGGGATGTCGCCGCCGACGTCGCGGCCGTGCCGGGCGTACAGCCAGCGGTTGTGGTTGCGCACCGAGCCCGGGTGCAGCTGCATCACCAGGCCGTCGTCGAGCGACATCCGGGCGAACTCCAGCAGCATGTGCGCCCGGAACGCCTCCGCGTCGGCGGCGTCGGCCGTGCCGCGCAGGCCCCGCTCGAACAGCGCCGCGGCCTCCCGCGCGTCGAGGTCCAGGGTCTGCGCGGTCGGGTGGCCGTGGTCGGAGCAGGTCGCGCCGGCCGCGATGAACGCCTCCCGGCGTCGCCGCAGGGCGGCCAGGAAGCCGGCGTACGTGCCGGTGTCCTCCCCGGCGACCGCGCCGAGCCGCTCGACGTTGCCGGCCCAGTTGTCGAACTCCATGTCGACCACGTTGTCCGGGCGGAACGTGGTGACCACCTTGCCGCCGGGGCCGCCCCAGCCGTCGGCGGCGAGCTTCGCGTGCTGGGCCAGGTCGTCCAGGGGCGACTCGGTGGTGGCCAGCACCTCGATGTTGAACCGGTCGAACAGGGCCCGGGGCCGGAACGCGGGCTCGGCGAGGCGGGCCGCGACCTGGTCGTACACGGCGTCGGCGGTGGCGGGGGACAGCGGGGTGTCGACCCCGAAGACCTCGGTGAGGGTCTGCTCCAGCCACAGCCGCGACGGGGTGCCCCGGAACAGGTGCCAGCCGTCGACGAAGCGCCGCCAGATCTTCCGGCCGTCGGTCTCCACCGGGCTGCCGTCCACCGTCGGGACGCCCAGCTCGGCCGGGGGCACGCCCTGGCTGAGCAGCATCCGGGTCAGGTAGTGGTCGGGCACGATGATCAGCCGGGACGGGTCCGGGAAGGGCCGGTCCTCGGCCAACAGGGCCGGGTCGACGTGCCCGTGCGGGGAGATGATCGGTTGCTCCGCCGCCAGCGCGTACAGCTGCCGGGCCAGGGCGCGCAGGCCCGGGTCGGCGGGGAGGAGCAGGTCGGGTCGGGAGGTGGTCGGCACGTCGGATGGCTCCTCGGATGCGGTCGATGGTGCGGGGACGGGCCGGCGGGGCCGGGCAGCGCCGGCCGGCCCCACCGGGGCGGGCCGCGACGGCGGCGCGCCCGGCGCGCGGTCGGTCAGGGCAGGGAGAGCAGGTCGGCCACCCGGACGGCCTGGCCGGTCTCGAAGGACCGGTTGGCGGCCAGGCCGGTGAGCAGCGCGAGGGCCCCGTCGCGGGCGGTGGCCGCCCGGCGCAGCGGGTCCGTCGCGCCGCCGAAGAGCACCCGGGTCATCCGGGCGTCCGCGCCGCCGTGGCCCTGCCGGGTGTAGCCCTCGACCTCGATGCGCCGCGGCGGCTGCCAGTAGGGGCGCAGCGTGAGCGTGGCCGAGCCGCCCTCGGCGGCGGCCTCGGCGCCGTGCAGCGCCGCGCCCTTGAGCGCGCCGGCGGCCTGCGGGCTGACGAACTCGCTCTCCACGACCTCCAGTTCGAGGCGGCCCCGGCTGCCGTTGACCATCACCCGGTAGCCCTCCCAGGGGGCGTACGCGGTGAGGTGGTAGGTCATCGTCGCGCCGGTGGAGTAGCGGGCCAGCACGGCCATGTCGTCCTCGATGGTGACGCCGGGGGCGAAGACGTTCTGGTCGCGGTGGTAGCCGTCCTCGGCCTCGGCGTCGAGGTACAGCTCCCGCAGCCGGGGGTGCTCGGCCATCCGCAGCGCGAACGGGTCGGCGGCGGCGGCCGGGGCGTCGTGCGCGCGCTCGTAGTCGCGGGCGTAGCCGTGCCGGCGGCCGGCGTCGCCGTAGAAGAACAGCCGGCCGGCGGCGTAGACCTCGACCGGCGTGGCGTCGAGCCACCAGTTGACCAGGTCGAAGTGGTGGCTGGCCTTGTGCACCATCAGCCCGCCGGAGTTGGCCTTGTCGCGGTGCCAGCGCCGGAAGTAGTCCGCGCCGTGGCGCACGTCGAGCAGCCACTCGAAGTGCACCGACCCGATCTCGCCCACCGCGCCGTCGGCGAGCAGCCGGCGCAGCTGCTCGTGCAGGGGGTTGTAGCGGTAGTTGAACGCGACGGTGACGTGCCGGCCGGTCTCGGCGACCGCGTCCAGGATGCGCCGGCAGCGCGGCGCGTCGACGGTCATCGGCTTCTCCGAGACCACGTCGCAGCCGGCGTGCAGGGCCGCGACGATGTACTCGTCGTGGGTGGCGTCCACGGTGGTGACCAGCACCGTGTCGACCCGCTCCTTGGCCAGCATCGCGGCGAACTCGTCGGCACGGTACGTCGGCACCGGCGGGTGGCCCAGCTCGCCGAGCCACCGGTTGTGCGCGTCCATCCGGGCCTGGTTGACGTCGGCGAACGCGACCAGCTCGGCGGTGTCGGCGTGGTCGCGCACCAGCGCCCGGACGAACATCTCGGCCCGGGCCCCGGTGCCCACCACGGCGTGCCGGGTCCGTCCGCCGGTTCTGGAAGACATCGCGTGGGCCTCCTGGCTGGCTGCAAAGGTTTGCAGTGAAGAAACCACGATCGATCGCAGCGAGTCAACGACGGAAACAAAATCCGCGTGCCTCGTCCTACTTTCGCACCATACGAACGCATGATGCGTGCCCGTTCGAAACCTGGTCGTAACCTTCGAGCGTTGACACTGGAGCAACCGTTTGCATTAATTGGCGGCACCCACGTGACCGCAGCCACACCGGACGAAAGGGCCGCCGTGCCAGTCACCATCAGGGACGTCGCACGGGCCTCCGGCGTGCACATCTCGACGGTATCCCGCACGTTCTCCGCGCCGCACCTGGTCAACCCGGAGACCCGGGTCCGGGTGCTGGCCTGCGCGGAGGACCTGGGCTACCGGCCCAACCGCGCCGCGCGGGCCCTGATCACCGGTCGCACCCACAACATCGGCCTGATCATCGCCGACATCGCCAACCCGTTCTTCCCGCCGCTGATCAAGGCGGCGGAGGGGCAGGCCCGGCACCGCGACTACCACATCTTCGTCGCGGACACCAACGAGGACCCGACGGCCGAGGAGGAACTGGTCCACGCCCTGGCCAAGCAGGTCGACGGGGTGCTGCTGTGCAGCCCCCGGATGAGCAACAGCCTCATCGAGCAGCTCAGCCGCGAGGTCCCGCTGGTGGTGATAAACCGCCAGGTGACCGGCCTGCCCTGCGTGATGATGGACGTCGGCCAGGGCGCCCGCTCGGCCATCGAGCACCTGGTCGGCCTCGGGCACACCGCGATCGGCCTGCTCAGCGGGCCGCGCGGCTCGTGGACCAGCCGGGAGATCCGCCGCTCGGCCGCCGCCGCGGCCCGGGCCGGCGGCGCGGAGCTGACCGTCCTCGGCCCCAACCCGCCCACCGAGCACGGCGGCCTCGCGCTGGCCGAACACGTCCAGCGCAGCGGCGTCACCGCCGTGCTCGCCTACAACGACCTGATGGCGATCGGGCTGATCGAGGGCCTCGACGCCCTCGGGGTCCGGGTGCCGCAGGACGTCAGCGTCGTCGGCATCGACGACATCGCCCTGAGCCGGCTCACCCGGCCCAAGTTGACGACGGTGGCCACGCCTACCGCGGCCGCCGGCCGGACGGCCGTCGACATGCTGCTGCAACAGGACACCGACGCGCCGCGGGGACCCCGGGGCGTCGGCAGGGGCACGGCAGTCGGCGCCCGTCGCACCACCGCACAGGTAATGCTCCAGACCGAGTTGGTCATCCGCGACTCCACCGGGCCCGCTCCTGGGACCGGTAGCCCCGACGCCGTCCGTGTCGGCCCGGATCCGCATCGCACTGCGGACCCGGGCCGCCCGAGGGCGGCCACCGGTGGCGCTGTCGCCTCCTAACGCCGAGGAGTGAGCGCACATGCACCCCGCCACACCCCCCACCGCCGGCGCACCCGCCGGGCGTTCCCACCGTACCCCCCGCCGTAGGCTGCTGCGCGGGCTTGTCGCCCTCGCCGTGGCCGCGCCGCTGGTCCTCGGCGCCGCCGCCTGCGGCGACGACTCCGCCGGCGACGACGGCAAGATCAAGCTCTCCATCTTCTGGTGGGGCGGCGAAGCCCGGGCCAAGCTGACCGAGGACGCCCTCGCCCTCTACACCAAGAAGAACCCGAACGTCACGTTCGAGAAGACCTGGCAGGCCAACCAGGGCTACTTCGACAAGCTGGCCACCCTCACCGCCGGCGGCAACCCGCCGGACATCTTCCAGATCGACGACAACTACCTCGCCGAGTACGCGGCCCGCAACACCACCCTCGACCTGACCAGCTACTCCGACTCCGGCAAGCTCGACGTGTCGAAGTTCCCCAAGAGCCTGTGGCAGTACGGCGTGGTCGACGGCAAGCTCGCCGGCCTGGCCGCCGGCGAGAACACCCAGGGCCTCGTCTACAACAAGACCCTGCTCACCAAGAACGGCCTCCCGGAGCCGACGACCGGCATGACCTGGGAGGAGCACATCGCCTGGGCCGAGCAGGTGGCGAAGAAGGCCAAGGTCCCCGGCACCATGGACCCCAGCGCCGACTACAAGGCGTTCTGGGTGTGGCTGCGCCAGCAGGGCAAGGACATGTACAAGGGCACGGAGCTCGGCTTCACCGTCGAGGACGTCACGAGGTGGTTCGAGCTGTGGAAGGGCGCCCGCGACCGGGGCGCGACCCCGACCCCGGACGTGATCCACGAGGGCAACGCCACCGACATCACCAAGCAGCTCGTGGTCACCGGCAAGGCCGGCACCTCCTGGGTCTGGGTCAACCAGATGCCGGAGCTGAAGAAGAACACCAAGGACGAGCTGGGCGTGGTCGCCTACCCGGGTGACCCGAGCGCCCAGTGGGCCCGCGCCGCGATGTACTGGTCGGTGTTCAAGGGCAGCAAGCACAAGGACGTCGCCGTCGACGTGCTCAACTTCCTCGCCAACGACCCGGAGGCCGTCAAGATCCTCGGCACCGACCGGGGGCTGCCGTCCAACCTGGACCTGCGCCGCGTCGTCAGCGACGACACCACCGACCCCGCGATGAAGCAGTCCATCGCGGTCGAGACCGAGCTGGCCCAGAAGTTCGGCCAGTCGCCGCAGGTGCCGATCAAGGGCCACAGCAAGGTCCGCGCCGAGCTCATCAAGGCGGCCGAGGAGGCGCAGTACGGCCGGCTCGCCCCGGCCGCCGCGGCGGCCCTGTTCATGGACGCCTGCAAGTCCGCCATCGCCTGAACCGCCGCACACGCTCGGAAAGGAGCCGGCTCGTGGCCCTGACCACGGTGCCCGACCCGACCCGACGCGGCACCGGATCCGCCCGCGCCCGCCACGGCGCGGCCGGGCGGATCCGGCAAAGCGAAGGTCTCGCGGGGTACGTCTTCCTCTCGCCCTGGCTCGTCGGACTGATGGCCATCACGGCGATTCCCATGCTCTTGTCCCTCTACCTCAGCTTCACCAACTACGACATCCTCACCCCGTTCTCCGAGGTCGAGTGGGTGGGCCTCGCCAACTACGAGCGGATGTTCACCAGCGACCCCTCGTACTGGCACGCGGTGCGGGTGACCCTGACCTTCGCCCTGGTCGCGGTGCCGCTGAAGCTCGCCGCCGCGCTCGGCGTGGCGTTGCTGCTCAACCGGGCCTGGCGCGGGGTCGGGCTGTTCCGCAGCCTGTTCTACCTGCCGTCGCTGCTGGGCGGCAGCGTCGCGCTGGCCATCGTCTGGGTGAACATGTTCAACCGCGACGGCGCGTTCAACTCGATGCTGGCCCTGTTCGGCATCGAGGGCAAGCCCTGGGTCAACGACCCGGACTGGGCGCTGGAGACGCTGATGGTGCTCGCCATCTGGCAGTTCGGTGCCCCCATGGTGATCTTCCTGGCCGGGCTCAAGCAGGTGCCGACCGAGCTGTACGAGGCCGCGTCCGTGGACGGGGCCGGCAGGTGGCGGCAGTTCCGCGCCGTCACCCTGCCGATGCTCTCCCCGGTCATCTTCTTCAACCTGGTGCTGGAGACCATCAACGGCTTCCAGGGCTTCACCGCGGCCTTCGTGCTCAGCAACGGCACCGGCGGCCCGGTCGACTCCACGCTGATGTACACGCTGAACCTCTACATCAAGGGCTTCACCGACCTGGAGATGGGCTACGCCTCGGCGATGGCCTGGGTCTTCCTGATCGCCATCGGCGTCATCACGGCGGTCTTCTTCAGCACCGGACGGTTCTGGGTGCACTACTCCGACGGGGAGGACCGGTGACGACGGCTACCGCGGAACCGCCGGTGACCGGGCCGCGCCGCCCGCGCGCCGGACGAGGGCAGGCCGTCCGCCTGCTCGTCCTGATCGCGATCGTGGTGGTCGTGCTCTACCCGCTGTTCTGGATGATCGGCACCTCGGTCAAGAGCCAGCAGGAGATCGTCAGCAACATCGGCCTGCTGCCGAAGGAGTTCACCCCCGGCAACTACGTCGACGGGTGGACCAACTTCGACCTCAGCTTCGGCCGGTTCTTCCTCAACAGCGCGATGGTCAGCCTGCTGACCGTCGTCGGCAACGCGGTCTCCTGCCTGCTCGCCGCGTACGCCTTCGCCCGCCTGCGGTTCCGGCTGCGCGGGATGTGGTTCGCGATCATGATCGGCACCCTGCTCCTGCCGGGGCACGTGCTGATCGTGCCGCAGTACATCCTGTTCCGCAGCCTCGGGCTGGTCGGCGGCGAGTGGCCGTACCTGCCGCTGCTGATCCCGCAGTTCCTGGCGACCGAGGCGTTCTTCGTCTTCCTGATGGTGCAGTTCATGCGGGGCATCCCGCGCGAGCTGGACGAGGCGGCGAAGATCGACGGGGCCAGCGCGTTCGGCATCTTCCGGCACGTCATCCTGCCGCTGAGCCGCCCCGCGCTGGTCACCACCGCGATCTTCTCGTTCATCTGGACGTGGAACGACTTCTTCCGGCAGCTGGTCTTCCTGTCCAGCCTGGAGGACTACACGGTGCCGGTGGCGCTGACCCTGTTCATCGACTCGACCAGCCAGAGCGCGGTCGGCCCGATGTTCGCCATGTCGGTGCTGTCCCTGCTGCCGGTGTTCCTGTTCTTCCTGGCCTTCCAGCGGATGCTCGTCGAGGGCATCAACACCAGCGGCCTCAAGGGATGAGCGCCGTGCCGCAGGACGCGCCGGCCCGCCGGGACTGGCGGGACGTGCTGCGCGACGCCGCCGACCTGGCCCTGGTCGGGTTCGCGCTGGTGGTGGGCGCGCTGCCGGTGGTCACCGCCGGCGCCGCGCTCGCCGCCGCCAGCGCCGCCGTGCACGACCGGGTCACCGACGGCGGCTGGCCCGACGCGCGGACCACGCTGCGCCGGTACGTGCGGGGGCTGCCGGCCGGCGTGCCGGTCACCCTCGCCGCGCTGGCCGGCGCGGCCCTGCTCGGGGCGGACCTGGCCGCGCTGGCCACCGGCCGGGTCCCCGGCGGGGCACCCGCCCTGCTGGTCACCGGCGTCGTCACCGCGGCCCTGGCCGGCTACGCCGGCCTCGTCGTCGTCGAGGTCGGGCGGGCCGGCGGACGGGGCTGGCGGGCCGCGGCCCGGTCCGCCGCCCGCTCCTGCCTGGCCCGCCCGGGCGGCTGGGCGGCGGCCGGCGGCGTGTGCTGCGTGGCCGGCGTCCTGACCGCGCTGGTCATCCCGGTCGCGCTCCCGATCCTCGCCGGGTACGCTCTGGCCGCCCTGCACGCGGTCGCCCGCCGCCCCGCCGCCGCCGTGGAGCCCTCGTGACCGACCAACGCCCCCGCCCCCGCACCGACGACGCGGGCCCCGGCAGCCCCGACGACCCCCGGCTGCGCGTCGGCGGCGTCGAGGTGGCCCGCTACGTGCTCGCCCCCGAGCTCGACGCCACCCACGGCCCCCGCCCCTACCTGCACCCGGTGCGGACGCTGGGCGGGACGGTGGTCACCGACGAGCTGCCCGCCGACCACGTCTGGCACCTCGGCGCGTCCCTGGCCGTGCAGGACGTCGCCGGCACCAACCTGTGGGGCGGGCGCACCTACGTGCGCGACGCCGGCTACACCTGGCGCGACGACCACGGCCGGATCGTCCACACCGGATGGGAGGAGCGCGGCGACGACGCGCTGGCCCACCGGCTCCAGTGGCGCGACCCGGCCGGCGCGGTGCTGCTCACCGAGCGCCGCCGCCTGGCCGCCGCGCCGGTGCCCGGCCGCCCCGACGCCTGGCGGCTGGACCTGCGCTACGCCCTGACCGCCCCCGCCGACCGGGACGTCCCCCTCGGCAGCCCCGCCACCAACGGCCGCCCCGGCGGCGCCGGGTACGGCGGGTTCTTCTGGCGGGCGGTCGCCGCCGAGCCGCCGCACGCCTTCACCGCCTCCGCCGACGGGGAGGAACACGTCAACGGCAGCGCCGAGCCGTGGGTCGCGCTGACCGGCACCGGGCCGGGCGGCGGCGCGTACACCCTGGTCTTCACGGGCCTGGGGCCCGGCGACCGGTGGTTCGTCCGGACGGCGATGTACCCGGGGGTCTGCGTGGCGTTCGCCTTCGAGACCCCGGCCGTGGTGCCCGCCGGCGGCAGCCGGCACGGCCGGCACGGCGTCGTCGTGGCCGACGGGGCCCTCGACCGCGACACGGCCGCCGTCCTCGCCGCCACCCCGACGGAACGCGCGTGACCGGCGCGCCCGGCCCCGAGGTGGTCGCCGTCGGCGAGACCATGGTGGTCATGTCGCCGGCGGACGCCGCGCCCCTGGACCGCGCCGACCGGCTCCGGCTCGGCGTCGGCGGCGCCGAGTCCAACCTGGCGATCGGCCTGGCCGGCCTCGGTCACCGGGTGGCCTGGGTCAGCCGGGTCGGCGACGACCCGTTCGGGCGGATGGTGCTGCGCGAGGTCGCGGGCGGGGGCGTCGACGTCGGCTCGGTGGCGCTCGACCCGCACGCGCCGACCGGCGTCTACTTCAAGGACCCCCGGCCGGAGGCCACCGGCGTGCACTACTACCGGGCCGGCTCGGCGGCGTCCCGGCTCGGCCCCGGCGCGCTGGACGACCCGCGCCTGGCCGGCGCGCGGCTGCTGCACCTGTCCGGCATCACGCCGGTGCTGTCGGAGTCCTGCCGTGCCCTCGTGGCGCACGCGGTCGACGACCGGCCGCTGGGCGACGCGCTGGTCAGCTTCGACGTCAACCACCGGCCCCGGCTCTGGTCCGCCGACCGGGCCGCCGACGTGCTGCGCGACCTCGCCGACCGGGCCGACATCGTCCTCGTCGGGCTCGACGAAGCCGAGCGGCTGTGGGGCGCCGCCGACCCGCAGGCGGTACGCCGGCTGCTGCCCCGCCCCGCGACGGTCGTCGTGAAGGACGGGGCCGTCGGCGCGACGGCGCTGCCACGCACCGGACCGGCGGTGTTCGTGCCGGCGCTGCGCGCGCCGGTGGTCGAGCCGGTCGGCGCGGGCGACGCGTTCGCCGCAGGCTACCTCTCCGCGGTGCTGCGCGGGCTGGACCAGGCGGCCGCGCTGCGCTGCGGCCATGTCGTCGCGGTCCGGGCCCTCGCGGTGCCCGGGGACTGCGCGCCCCCGCCGCGGCGGCGGGACCTCGACGGGGTCGTGGCCCTGACCGCCGACCGGTGGGCGGCGCTCGACCCGGTCGCGGCCGGCCTGCTCCACGGCCTGACCGACGGACCGGCTGATGAACCGGTCGGCGGATCGGCTTCGGACCCGGTCGCCGCTGCGGTGGTCTGGCAGGCCGACGGAGCGGTCGTCGCAGCCGCCGACGGACCGGTCGGCGGTGGCGGGACGGCCGCCGCCGATGACGGGAGCGCACACGTGGGGACCGGCGCGGCCGGCCCCGGAGACGGAAGGGGCAGCCGGTGACGGCGCACGACTTCACACCGATCTTCGCCGGGGCGCGGGTCATGGTGATCCTGCGTGACCTGCCGCCGCAGGAGACGGTCCGGCTCGCCAACCGGGCCTGGGACCTCGGCATCGACGTCGTGGAGGTGCCGGTACGCACCCCCGAGGCGGTGACCGCGCTGCGCGCGGCCGTGGAGGCGGGGCGGGAACGGGACCGGATCGTCGGGGCGGGCACCGTCTTCACCCCGGCGCAGGTCCGGCAGTCCGCGTCGGCCGGCGCGGCGTTCACCGTCGCCCCCGGGCTCGACCTCGCGGTGGCCGACGTGGCCCTGACCTACGGGATCCCGCACCTGCCCGGCGTGGCCACCCCGACCGAGGCGCAACGCGCCCGCGACCACGGGCTGACCTGGCTCAAGGCGTTCCCGGCGGTGAGCCTCGGGCCGCAGTGGTTCAAGGCCGTCGCCGGGCCGCTGCCCGAGCTGCGCTTCGTCGCCACCGGCGGCATCGACGCCGGCAACGCGGCCGACTTCCTGGCGGCCGGTGTCAAGGTGGTGGCGGTCGGGTCGGCCCTGTCCGATCCCGCCCAGATCGACCGCCTCGCGGAGCTGGCCCGGGGCGACCGGGCGGCCTGACCGCCCGGCACGGCCTGACCGCCGGGGCGTGCGGGGCGGGGCGGGGATCCGGGGGCCGGGTCAGGCGGGGGCCGGGCCGGTGCTGCCCCGGCGCACCAGCTCCGCCGGCAGCGTCTCGACGCGGGGGCTGCCGCTGGCCGGGTCGAGGGCGAGGGTCATCGCCCGCACCCCCATCTCGACCAGGGGGAGCCGCACCGTGGTCAGCGCGGGGGTGACGTCGGCGGCGATCGGCATGTCGTCGAAGCCGAGGACGGAGACGTCCTCGGGCACCCGCACGCCGCGCTCCCGCAGCAGGGCGAGCGCGCCGACGGCCATCGAGTCGTTCAACGCCACGATCGCGGTGGGCGCGGGGCTGGCGTCCAGCAGCTCGGCCGTGGCCCGGGCCCCGCCGTCGCGGTCGAAGTCGGCGTACCGGATGCGTTCGTCGGGCAGCTCGACGCCCTGCTCGGCGAGGGTCCGTCGTAGCCCGGTCAGCCGGTCGGTGATGGTGGTGAGCACCCGGGGCCCGGCGACGACACCGACCCGCCGGTGCCCGAGGCGCAGCAGTTCCCGGCCGATCAGCTCGCCGCCGGTCGTGTTGGCCGGCATCACCGCGTCGCCGAAGTGGTCGTGCCGGCCGATCACCGCGACCCGCCCGCCCGTCGCCTCGTACGCGGCGAGCTTCTCGTTGAGCGTCGTGGTGAACGCGGCGTCGTGGTAGCCGGACCCGGCCAGCACGATCGCGGCGACCTGCTGGCCGCGCAGCAGCTCCACGTAGTCCAGCTCGCGGACGGGGTCGCGGTAGCTGTTGCAGATGATCAGCAGCCGGCCCCGTTCGGTGGCGACCCGTTGCAGTCCCCGGGTCACCTCGGCGAAGTAGGGGTCGGAGACGTCGTGGACGACGACGCCGACCACGCTGCGTTGCGGCCGGGCCAGCAACTGGGCGTGCGCGTTCGGCACGTACCGCAGGTCGGCGACGGCGCGCAGCACGCGTTCGCGCAGCTCGTCGGCGACCGGTTTGCTGCTGCCGTTGATCACCCGTGACGCCGTGGCGGGGGAGACGCCCGCCCGCCGCGCCACATCGGCCAGCGTCGCCATCCGCCGCCCCTCGTGGTCCGCCCGCGCGGCCGGACCCCGCGCGGTCGCGGACAGGTTACCGCAGTCGCATCCGAAAGCCCTTGCCCTGCGGGGCGGTGGCCCCTACGCTCCCAGGAAAGCGCTTGCCTGGCGGATTGGCCCCGTGTGCCCGCCGGGCGGGTGCCGGCCGCCCGAAGAGAGGGAAGAGAATCATGAGCCGTAGGCCGATAGGGATCATCATCAATGGCGTCACCGGCCGGATGGGCTACCGCCAGCACCTCGTCCGTTCGCTGTTGGCCATCCGGGAGCAGGGCGGGGTGCCGCTGGCCGACGGCACCCGCATCTGGCCCGAGCTGATCCTGGTGGGGCGCAACGAGAGCCGGCTGCGCGACATCGCCGAGCGGCACGGGCTCACCGACTGGACGACCGACCTCACCGCCGCCCTCGCCCGCGACGACGTCGACGTCTACTTCGACGCCCAGCTCACCCAGCAGCGGGAGAAGGCCGTCCGCCAGGCCATCGACGCCGGCAAGCACATCTACACCGAGAAGCCCCTCGCCGAGGACAGCGCCGCCGCCGTCGAGCTGGCCCGCGCCGCCGACGCCGCCGGCATCCGCACCGGCGTGGTGCAGGACAAGCTGTTCCTGCCCGGCCTGCGCAAGCTCAAGCGCCTCGTCGACGGCGGCTTCTTCGGCCGCATCCTGTCCGTGCGCGGCGAGTTCGGCTACTGGGTGTTCGAGGGCGACTGGCAGCCCGCGCAGCGCCCGTCCTGGAACTACCGCGCCTCCGACGGCGGCGGCATCGTGATGGACATGTTCCCGCACTGGCACTACGTGCTGGCGGAGCTGTTCGCCCCGGTGCGCGCGGTCACCTGCGTCAACGCCACCCACATCCCGCGCCGCGTCGACGAGGCCGGGCGCGCCTACCCGGCCACCGCCGACGACGCCGCGTACGGCATCTTCGAGCTCGAAGGCGGGATCATCGCCCAGCTCAACTCCTCGTGGGCCGTCCGGGTGCACCGCGACGAGCTGGTCGAGTTCCAGGTCGACGGCACCGAGGGCAGCGCCGTCGCCGGGCTGCGCAACTGCCGCGTGCAGCACCGCTCGGTCACCCCGAAGCCGGTGTGGAACCCGGACCTGCCCTCCGGCGAGAGCTTCCGGTCACAGTGGAGCGAGGTGCCGGACAACGACGAGTTCGACAACGGCTTCAAGGTGCAGTGGGAGGCGTTCCTGCGGCACGTGGTGGCCGGCGAGCCGTTCCCGTGGGACTTCATGGCCGGCGCGCGCGGCGTGCAGCTCGCCGAGCTGGGCCTGCGCTCCGCCCGCGAGCACCGCCGCATCGAGATCCCGGAGCTGGACCGATGAGCGGCGGGGTCGTCCTGCCCGACGGCACCCGGCACCGGCTCACCGGCAGCGGCGGCTTCCCCCGCCCGGCCGCCCCGGCGACCACCCGGATCGCGTACGCCGCCGCGCACGTGGTGGCCGACCCGCGCGCCGAGAACGTCCCCGGCGCGCCGGCCGCCGTCGACTGGGACCGCACCCTCGCCTTCCGGCGGCACCTGTGGTCGTACGGGCTCGGGGTCGCCGAGGCCATGGACACCGCGCAGCGCGGCATGGGCCTGGACTACCCGGCGACCCGCGAGCTGATCCGGCGCAGCGCGGCCGAGGCCCGCGCGGCCGGCGGCCGGATCGTCGCCGGGGTCGCCACCGACCAGCTCCCCGTCGGCCCGGCCAGCATCGCGCAGATCCGCGACGCCTACGCCGAGCAGCTCGCCGAGGTGCTCTCCGCGGGGGCCCGGCCGGTGCTGATGTGCAGCCGGCACCTCGCCGCCGCCGCCCGCGGCCCCGAGGACTACCAGCAGGTGTACGCCCACCTGCTGACCGCCTCCGACCAGCCGGTCGTGCTGCACTGGCTCGGCGACATGTTCGACCCGGCGCTGGCCGGCTACTGGGGCTCGGCCGACCTGGACCTCGCCGCCGACGCTGTGCTGGACCTGATCAAGGATCACGCCGAGAAGGTCGACGGGATCAAGGTGTCGCTGCTCGACGCCGACCGGGAGGTCGCCCTGCGCCGCCGGCTGCCCGCCGGGGTGCGCCTCTACACCGGCGACGACTTCCACTATCCGGAGCTGATCCGGGGCGACGCGGTGGGCCACTCCGACGCGCTGCTCGGGGTGTTCGCCGCCATCGCGCCGGCCGCCGCCGCCGCGCTGGCCGCCCTCGACGCCGGCGACCTCGCGACGTACGACGAGGTCTTCGCCCCCACCGTGCCGCTGGCCCGGCACCTGTTCGCGGCCCCGACCTGGCACTACAAGACCGGCATCGTGTTCCTGGCCTGGCTGACCGGCCACCAGGACCACTTCACCATGGTCGGCGGCCAGCAGGCGGGCCGGTCGCCGGCCCACCTGGCCCGGCTGCTCGTCCTGGCCGACGCGGCCGGGCTGCTGCCCGACGCCGAGCTGGCTGCCGCGCGGGCCCGGGCCTACTTCACGGTCGCCGGGGTGGCCCAGTGACCGCCGTGGACGGCCCGGAGCTGGCCACGCCGGGCGGGCCGGCAGCGACCGCCGCCGGCGGCCCGGCGGGCGACCGCCTCGGCGGCCGGCTGGCCCGGTTCTCGTTCAACCAGGCCACCGCCACCGGCTGGGGCCTGGAGGAGCTGGTCGCCGGCTGCGTGGCGGCCGGTGTGCCGGGCGTCGGGCTCTGGCGGGAGCCGGTGCGGGAATACGGCGTCGAGCGGGCCGCGCGGCTGGTCCGCGAGGCGGGGCTGGCCGTCACCTCGCTGTGCCGGGGCGGGTTCTTCACCGCCGACGGCTGGCGCGACGAGAACCTGCGGGCGATCGAGGAGGCGGCCGCCCTCGGCACCCGCGAGCTGGTGCTGGTCTCCGGGGGCCTGCCGGCCGGCAGCCGCGACGTCGACGCCGCCCGCGAACGGGTCGCCGAGGCGATCGGCGAGCTCGTGCCGCACGCCGGGGCGGCCGGGGTGCGGCTGGCCATCGAGCCGCTGCACCCGATGTTCTGCGCCGACCGGTGCGTGATCTCCACCCTCGGCCAGGCCCTCGACATCGCCGAGCGGTTCGACCCGGGCGCGGTCGGGGTGGTGGTCGACACGTACCACCTGTGGTGGGACGACACGGTGTTCCGGCAGATCGCCCGCGCGGGCGACCGGATCGCCGCGTTCCAGGTCGCGGACTGGGTCACCCCGCTGCCGGCGGGCGTGCTGCTGGGCCGGGCGCTGCCCGGCGAGGGCTGCGTCGACCTGCGCCGGTTCCGTGCCGCCGTCGACGCGGCCGGCTACCGGGGGGCGATCGAGGTGGAGGTCTTCGACGCCGACCTCTGGGCCCGCCCCGGCCCGGAGATCCTTGCCGCCGCGATCACGGCCCACCTCACCCACGTGGCCTGACCCCACCGACCCCACCCCCACGCGATCTTGCACTTGCGGCCCCTCCGGTGGGGCTTTCGCACCATTCGTCGGGGCCCGATGTGCAAGATCGCGTGAGGTGCCGGCCCGGGTTCCGGGGCGCGGCAGGGCCGGAGCACCATGGGCGGTGGTGCGACGGGCAGGGGAGGCGGCCATGGTGCGGTGGAGCTGGTTCCGGGAGGCCGCAGGCCGGGTCCGGCAGGGCTGGCTGCCGGTGGTGGAGGGGACGGTCGCGGCCACGGTGGCCTGGGTGCTGGCCACCCGGCTGGTCGGGCACCCGCAGCCGTTCTTCGCCCCGGCCGCCGCGCTCATCGTCCTCGGGCAGGCCCGGGGCCAGCGGATGCGCCGGGCGGTGGAGGTGGTGCTCGGCGTCGCCGCCGGGGTGCTCGTCGCCGACGTCGTGGTGCAGGCCCTCGGCCCGCACAGCAGCTGGACGGTCTTCACGGTGATTCTGCTCACCATCGTGCTCGCCGTGGCGGTCGGCGCGACCGGCGTCTCCGTGGTGCAGGCCGCCGTCTCCGCCCTCTACCTGGTGGTGGTCGCCCCGCCGACCGAGTCGCTGATCCCGTTCCGGTTCGTCGACGCCCTGATCGGCGGGGCGGTGGCCCTCGTGGCCAGCCAGCTCGTCGACGCCCGCCGCCCGCTCGCCCCGCTGGTCGTCGAGTTCCGGCAGACCTTCGAGGGCCTCGCCGGGCTGCTGCGCGAGGTCGCCGACGCCCTCGACGGCCGCGACGAGCAGGCCGCCCTGGCCGCCCTGGACCGGGCGCGGGGCATGGACGCGGCCGTGGAGCGGCTGCGCGACGCGGTGCTCGCCGCCGGGGAGGCGCTGACCCTGCACGTACGCCGCCGTCGGCACCTGGGCCGGCTGCGCACCGTCGACGCGTCCATCGGGCAGATCGACTACGCCGTGCGCAACGTGCGGGTGCTGGCCCGGGCCGGGGTGACCCTCACCCGGCTGGCCACCCCCGTCCCGGCCGATCTCGGCGGGGCGGTCCGCTGCCTGGCCGACGCCGTGCAGGCGGCCGGGGAGGCGTTCGCGGCCGACCTCGACGGCCGCGACGCCGTCGCCGACGCGCACGCCGGCCGCGCCGAGGCCGCCGCGTTGGACGCCGTCCGGGTCGCCGGGCGGCTCTTCGCCGCCGGCCAGCCCCTGCCGCTGGCGATGATCGTGGGGCAGGTGCGGGCCACCGCGATCGACCTGCTGCGCGGGGTCGGCGTGGACGACGACGCCGCCGTGCTCGGCCGGGTCGACGAGGCGCTCGGCCTGCCGGCCGTGTGACGCCGGCCCCGGCGTCTGCCAGGAGCGGGCCGGTCCGGATTACGGTAAGGGGCGGGGCCAAGATCGGTGCTGTCGCGCCAGGGTGTCCAATGGGCGGTCGACGCCCGCAGAGCCGAGAGGAACTCGTCGTGAGCAGCACCGACGCACCGCCTGCCGAGCCGGATGGCGGTCGGGTCGGCGCGCAACGCCCGGTCCTGCCCGCCCGCAACGGCGTGGCGGCCGTGTTCGCCCTGAACGGGCTCGCGATCGCCACCTGGTTCGCCCGGGTGCCGGCCGCCCGGGAGGCGCTGGACCTCAGCGCCGGAGGGCTCGGCCTGCTGCTGCTGTCGATGTCGGTGGGGTCGCTGCTGGCCATGCCGACGGCCGGGCTGGTGGCCCAGCGCCTCGGCACGGCCCGCGCGGTGCTGCTCGGCACCGCGCTGGTCTCGGGCGGGTTGGCCGTCGCCGGCACGTCCGCCGGGGTCGCCGGCTTCCTGCCCGGGGCGGCCGTCGGCCTGTTCGCCTTCGGCTACGGCGCCGGCACCTGCGACGTGGCGATGAACATCGAGGGTACGACGGTCGAGCGGCGGCTGGGGCGTACCATCCTGCCCCGGTTCCACGCGGCCTGGAGCCTCGGCTCGGTGGCCGGGGCGGGGATCGGGGCTGGAGCCGCGCGGGTCGGGGTGCCGATCGCCGCGCACCTGAGCGTCCTCGCGGCGCTGGTGATGGTCGGCACGCTGCTCGGGGTCCGGACGTTCCTCGCCGCCGGCACCGCGTCGGCCGGCGGGGAGCGGGCCGCCGCCGCGGCCCGGCGCGCGTCGCTGCTCGCCGCCTGGCGGGAGCCGCGCACGCTGCTCATCGGCCTGCTGGTGCTGGTGATGGCGTTCACCGAGGGCAGCGCCAACGACTGGCTGGCCGTGGCGTTCGTCGACGGGTACGGGCTCAGCGAGGCGGCCGGCGCCGCCGTGTTCGGGGTGTTCGTGGTCGGCATGACCATCGGGCGCACCGCCGGAACGGTGGCGATCGACCGCTGGGGCCGGGTGCCCGTGCTGTTGGGCACCATCCTGCTCGCCGCGGCGGGCGCCGGCCTCGCGGTGCTGGCCGGCGACGGGCCGGTGGCGATCCTCGGCGTGGCGCTGTGGGGGCTGGGCGCGTCGCTCGGTTTCCCGGTGGGGCTCAGCGCCGCCGCCGACGAGGAGGACCGGGCGCCGGCCCGGGTCAGCGTCGTCGGCGTGATCGGCTACACGGCCTTCCTCGGCGGCCCGCCGCTGCTCGGCCTGCTCGGCGACCAGGTGGGCACGCTGCGGGCGCTGCTGTTGGTGCCGCTGCTCCTGGTGCCCGCCCTCGCCCTGGTCCCGGTGCTCCGGCCGCCGGCCGGCACGCGCAGCCGCCCGGCCTAGCCCCGACCGCCCGGCCTAGCCCCGACCGCCGGGACGACGTCCCGGCCACCGCCCGCCGCCGGTCACGGGCTCAGCCGTCGGAGCAGCTCGCTCCTCAGCCGCCCCTCATTACGCAAGGTGACTTAGGCGGCCGTCGTCGGGGCCGGAAGGCACCCACCCGTCGGGGCGCTTTGCTCTGCACCCACATACGCAGTGCTTGCGCAGCGTGACCGCGTCGGTGCGTGGTCATTCATTCGCGACTGGCTATTCGACCAGCTCGACCGAGATGCTGCGTCGGTGGGTGCAGAGCAAAGGGCCGAGTGTGAGTGGGAGGGGCGAACTGGTGGTGACCGACGGTCAGGCGGGCGCACGGGCGCGAACGCCCCGTGCGGCGGTTGCGCAGAGTGGTCAGGGGGTGGTGGGCTTCGGGGTGCGTTGGCGGTCCGGGTCGGGGTGGGGGTCCGGGCGCAGCCAGACGCGCAGCGGCCCGATCCGCCGGAAACCCGCCTCCTCGGCCGGCGGCAGGCCGCCCCCGGACTCGTAGCCGACCAGCGGCCGGTCCGGGCAGGCGGCCACGACGCCCCGCCACACCCGGGCGAGATCGCCGTCGGCGGCGAAGACGTTGGAGACCCCGACCGCCGGGCCTCCGTCGGTCAGCACGGCGCCTGCGGTGACCGCGCCGTCGGCCGCGTGCCGGGCGAGGATCGTGACCCGCGGGTCGGCCAGCAGCGCCGGCCGGCGCAGGACCTCGCTGCCGTGCGCGGCGGACCAGTCGGCCAGCCCTCGCGCCGACGTGACCGGGCTCAGTGCCGTCGGGCCGGCCCCGGGCGGCACGACGAGCGGCACCACGAGCGGCGCGCTGGGCGGTGTGGCGGGCGGGCGGTGGATCCACTCGGCTGCGAAGAGCACCCGGAAGCCGTGCGGGGCGAGGTCCAGGTCGGCGAAGCTGTCCTTCACCGACGCGCCGGGGCCGGCGTCGATCCGGGCCAGCAGCCGGGCGGCGTCCACGCCGGGGCGCAGGGTCACCGCGTCCGGATACCACTGCGGGGAACGGCGGGGCACCGACCAGGCGTCCGCGTCGCGCGCCCCCGCGAGGCCGTGGGCCCGGCCGACCACGTCGCACCAGTCGGCGTTGTCCCGGGCCGCCACCGCCCGCCACGCCGCCACCGGGCGAGTGTACGGGGAGGCGAGCCGGGTCAGCTTCCTCACATCCCGCGTCCAGCAGGCTGCCAGGCGGGGATGCTCCACTGGAGGGCACGCCGAGGAGAGGAGCCGGGCATGGGCTGGTTCAGCCGCCGCCGACCTGTCGCCGACGGGATCCCGACGAAGCTCGACCGCGAGGCGACGCCGGACGACCTGGCCGCCCTGGAGGCGTTCGTCCGCAGCCGCCGGGGCGTGGAGTTCTACCTGGAGCCGGAGACCACCGCGACCGACACCACCGTGATGGCGATAGCCCACGACGGGGAGTGGATCCGGCGGCGGACCGGGTCGCCGCGGGCCGCCGCGAAGATCGCCCAGCGGCACGCCGTTCCGTTGTACGAGGCCGCGCGGACCGGGTACCCGGAGCGGATGCGGGCCTGGAACCGGGCGCACCCGGAGCGCCGGGCGCGCTGACCCCGGGCGCCGCCGGCCCGCCGCACCGAGTCGCTCAGCGCACGTGCGCGGCGATGGCGCGGGCACAGTCGAGCGACTCGGTGCGGGCGGTGTCGACCTCGACGTCGTAGCGGACCCCCTCGTGCACGGTCTCGGCCTGCGTCGCCGCCATCCCGATCACCCGGTCGCCCCGGGCGATCTCCCGCGCCGCCGCGACCGCCGGGGGACACCGCACGCCGGCCCACAGCACCTCGACGTCGGCCAGGTAGCCGCCGAGCCGCTCCTGGGAGGCGCCGCCACCGAGGAAGACCTCGTCCAGGATGATCCGCGCCCCGGCGTCCGCCATCGCGGCGATGCCGACCAGCCAGGCGTGCTGCACGGCGAGGAAGTCCCCGCCGACGTCGACCTCGCCGTGCGGGCCGAAGCTCAGCCCGGCGGGGCTGCCCAGCAGGGCCGGCGGCAGCCGGGCGATCAGGTCGTCCACGCCGAAACTGATCCACGGGTGCGGCAGGATGCGCTGGAGGCACCGGACGATCGCGGACTTGCCCGAGCTGGAGCCGCCGTTGAGCACGATGACCTGCGTCGCCACTGATCGGATTCCCTTCGGGCAAGTCCCGTCCCGCGCCGGCGGGCGATGATCGGAATCAGCCTAGCCAGCCCGCGGGCAGGCGGCGGGGAAATGCGCGCGGAACGAACCGCATCCATCGGCGTACGACATTTGCTTTCGCCGCATCCGATTCCCGATGCAATTGTCAGGCATCGATGTAGTTGGGGGGGTGGGGTGGCCGGGAGCCCGGCGTTGACCGGCGGCGGTCGGGTGTGGCAGCATTCGCGGCCTGACGGCAGTGAAGGAAGCCGGTGCGATTCCGGCGCGGTCCCGCCACTGTCACCGGGGAGCGATCCCCCCTCGTGAGTCACGGCCGTGCGTCTGCGGTTGGAAGGCCGGGGGAGAGCGTCGATCCGGAAGCCAGGATACTTCGGCCGTCGGAGCGACCCCAGGGCGTGGACACCCGAGGAGGACCCGATGACGCACGGCGTCTCGCACATCGACGTACACCGTCGCCGCCTGCTGGCGCGCGGCAGCCTGCCCGCGCCCCGTCGCCGCACCTGAGCCCGCGCCCCGGGTGCCGCGCCGCGCTGCGCCCCCGGCGCCCCGGCCCGCGCCGGTGAGCCGGCCGCAGGCCCGCCGTACCCGCTGAACCCGCGCCCACGCCTGCCCGCAGGCGGCCTGCCCGCCGCCCCGTGCGTCACTCTCCGGAGCCCTCCGTGCGCATCCTGCTGCTGTCCACCGCCGACACCGACCTGCTCGCCGCCCGGGCCAGCGGCGTCGGCTATCGGCTGGCCAACCCCGCCCGGGTCGCCGCCGACGCCGTGCCGGCGCTGCTCGACGGCGTCGACCTCGCCGTCGTACGGCTGCTCGGGGGCCGGCAGGCGTGGCCGGACGGCCTCGCGGCCGTGCTCGACTCCGGGGTGCCGACGGTCGTCCTCGGCGGCGAGGCGGTGCCCGACGCGGAGCTGATGGCCGCGTCCACCGTGGCCTCAGGGGTGGCCACCGGGGCCCTGGCGTACCTGATCGAGGGCGGGCCGGGCAACCTCGCCGAGCTGGCCCGGTTCCTCTCCGACACGGTGCTGCTCACCGGCGAGGGCTTCGCCCCGCCCGCGCCCACCCCCGGGCACGGCGTCCACGGCGAGCGGCCCGTCAAGCCCGAGCGGCCGACGGTCGGGATCGTCTTCTACCGGGCGCACGCCCTCGCCGGGAACACCGCCTTCGTCGACGCCCTCGCCGACGCCGTCGACGCCGCCGGGGCGAACCCCCTGCCGGTCTTCTGCGGCTCGCTGCGCGGGCTGGCTCCCGGCGACGGTCCGCTGGAGCTGTTCGCCCGCTGCGACGCCCTCGTCGTCACCGTGCTGGCCGCGGGCGGGACGGTGGCCGCCGACGCCTCCGGCGGGGGCGACGACGACGCCTGGGACGTCGGCGCGCTCGCCGCCCTCGACGTGCCGATCGTGCAGGCGCTCTGCCTCACCAGCACCCGCGACCAGTGGGCCGGCAGCGACGCCGGGCTGTCCCCGCTGGACGCCGCCATGCAGGTGGCCATCCCCGAGTTCGACGGCCGGATCGTCACCGTGCCGTTCTCGTTCAAGCGGATCGACGCCGACGGGCTGTCGGTCTACGAGCCCGACCCCGAGCGGGCCGCCCGGGTCGCCGGGATCGCCGCGCGCCAGGCCCGGCTGCGGCACGTGCCCCACGCCGAGAAGCGGCTGGCGATCGTGCTCAGCTCCTACCCGACGAAGCACTCCCGGGTCGGCAACGCCGTCGGCCTGGACACCCCCGCCTCGGCGGTGCGGCTGCTCGCCGCGCTCGCCGCCGCCGGCTACCACCTCGGCGACCGGCCGGTGCCCGACGACGGGGACGCGCTCATCCACGCCCTGATCGCCGCCGGCGGTCACGACGTGGAGTGGCTCACCCCCGAGCAGCTCGCCGCCGCCGACGCCCGGGTGCCGCAGGCAAGCTACCGGCGCTGGTTCGAGGCGGTCCCGGCCGCGCTGCGGGAGCGGATCCGCGAGCACTGGGGCGAGCCGCCCGGCGAGCTGTACGTCGACGACGGGCACGTCGTGCTCGCCGGCCTGCGGCTGGGCAACGTGCTGCTGGCGATCCAGCCGCCGCGCGGTTTCGGCGAGAATCCGATCGCCATCTACCACGACCCCGACCTGCCGCCCAGCCACCACTACCTCGCCGCGTACCGCTGGCTGGCCGCGCCCGAGGCGGACGGCGGGTTCGGCGCGGACGCCGTGGTGCACCTCGGCAAGCACGGCACCCTGGAGTGGCTGCCCGGCAAGGGCCTCGGCCTGGCCGCCGACTGCGCCCCCGACGCCGTCCTCGGCGACCTGCCGCTGGTGTACCCGTTCATCGTCAACGACCCCGGCGAGGGCACCCAGGCCAAGCGCCGCGCCCACGCCGTCGTCGTCGACCACCTCGTGCCGCCGATGGCCCGCGCCGAGACGTACGGCGACCTGGCGAAGCTCGAACAGCTCCTCGACGAGTACGCCACCGTGCAGGCCCTCGACCCGGCGAAGGTGCCGACGGTGCGGGCGCAGATCTGGGACCTGGTGCGCGCCGCCGAGCTGCACCACGACCTGCACACCGCCGACATGCCCGCCGCCGACGACTTCGACGACTTCGTGCTGCACCTCGACGGGTACCTGTGCGAGGTCAAGGACGTGCAGATCCGCGACGGCCTGCACGTCCTCGGCGGCGCGCCCACCGGCGAGGCGCGGGTCAACCTGGTCCTCGCCGTGCTGCGCGCCCCCCAGGTGTGGGGCGGGGTGCGCGCCCTGCCCGGCCTGCGCCAGGCGCTCGCCGCCGCGTACGGCCTCGACGAGGCCGCCCTGCTCGCCGAGCCGGGACGGCGCATCGCCGTGCCGAAGGAGCTGACCGACGTGGCCGACGGCCCCGCCGGCACCGCCGCCGACGCCGTCGACCTGATCGAGGGGCTGGCCCGGCGGCTCGTCGTCGCCATGGAGACCCTCGGCTGGGCCGCCGACGCCGACGCGAACACCAGCGCCAGCACCGGCACCGGCATCGACGCCGACGCCAGCGCCGACCGGGTCGACGCCGTCGTCGCGGAGGTCACCGGCCGGGCGATCCCCGACGCCGCCGACGTGCTGCGCTTCGCCGCCCGCGAGGTGGTGCCGCGGCTGGCGCGCACCACCGACGAGGTCGGCCGGGTGCTCGGCGCGCTCGACGGCCGGTTCGTGCCGCCCGGCCCGTCCGGCTCGCCCACCCGGGGCCTGGTCAACGTGCTGCCCACCGGCCGCAACTTCTACTCCGTCGACCCGAAGGCGATCCCCAGCCGCAACGCCTGGGACGTCGGCGTGGCCCTCGCGGACTCGCTGCTGGCCCGGCACCTCGCCGACACCGGCGCCTACCCCCGCTCGGTGGGGCTCACCGTCTGGGGCACCAGCGCCATGCGCACCCAGGGCGACGACGTCGCCGAGGTGCTCGCCCTGCTCGGCTGCCGTCCCACCTGGGACGACCGGTCCCGTCGGGTCACCGGCGTCGAGGTGGTGCCGCTCGCCGAGCTGGGCCGGCCCCGCGTCGACGTCACCGTCCGCATCTCGGGGTTCTTCCGCGACGCGTTCCCGCACGTCGTCGCGCTGATCGACGACGCGGTGCGCCGGGTCGCCGCCCTCGACGAGCCGGCGCGGGACAACTACGTCGCCGCGCACGCCGCCGCCGACCTCGCCGAGCACGGCGACGAGCGCCGGGCCACCGCCCGCGTCTTCGGCTCCAAACCGGGGGCGTACGGGGCGGGGCTGCTGCCGCTGATCGACGCCCGCAACTGGCGCAGCGACGCCGACCTCGCCGAGGTGTACGCCGTCTGGGGCGGCTACGCGTACGGCCCCGGCCTGGACGGGCGGGAGGCCCGCGCCGACATGGAACGGTCCTTCGCCCGCATCGCCGTGGCGGTGAAGAACCAGGACACCCGCGAGCACGACATCGTCGACTCCGACGACTACTTCCAGTACCACGGCGGGATGGTGGCGATGGTGCGCCACCTCACCGGCGTCGCCCCCGCCGCGTACGTGGGGGACTCGGCGATGCCGCACGACGTGCGCACCCGCACCCTCGGCGAGGAGACCCGGCGGGTGTTCCGGGCCCGCGTGGTGAACCCGAAGTGGATCGCCGCGATGCGCCGGCACGGCTACAAGGGCGCGTTCGAGCTGGCCGCCACCGTGGACTACCTGTTCGGCTACGACGCCACCGCCGGCGTCGTCGACGACTGGATGTACGAGCGCCTCGCCGCCGAGTACGTCTTCGACGACACCACCCGGGCGTTCCTGGAGCAGTCCAACCCGTGGGCGCTGCGCGGCATCACCGAGCGGCTGCTGGAGGCCGCCGAGCGGGGGATGTGGGCCGCCCCGCAGCCGGCCACCCTCGACCGGCTCCGCGAGACGTACCTGGCCAGCGAGGGCGACCTGGAGGACCGGCAGTGAGCGCGTTTCCCTTCTCCGCCGTGCTCGGCATGGCCGACATGCGCCTCGCGTTGCTGCTCAACGCCGTCTGCCCGGCCATCGGCGGGGTCCTCGTGCGGGGCGAGAAGGGCACCGCGAAGTCCACCGCCGTGCGGGCCCTGGCCGCCCTGCTGCCGCCCGTCGACCAGGTCGCCGGCTGCCGGTTCGCCTGCGACCCGGCGACGCCGGACCCGTCCTGCCCCGACGGCCCGCACCCGGGCCCGCCCGACGGCCCGCACCCGGGCGGCGCGGCGGGTCCGGGCCGCGCCGGCGCGCCCGTCGAGCGCCGCCCGGCCCGCCTGGTCGAGCTGCCCGTCGGCGCCGCCGAGGACCGGGTGGTCGGCTCGCTGGACCTGGAGCGGGCCCTCGCCGAGGGGGTACGCGCCTTCGAGCCCGGCCTGCTCGCCGCCGCCCACCGGGGCGTGCTCTACGTCGACGAGGTCAACCTGCTGCACGACCACCTCGTCGACCTGCTCCTCGACGCTGCCGCGATGGGCCGCAACCACGTCGAGCGGGAGGGCGTGTCGGTCAGCCACGCGTCCCGGTTCCTGCTGGTGGGCACGATGAACCCGGAGGAGGGGGAGCTGCGCCCGCAGCTGCTGGACCGGTTCGGGCTGACCGTGGAGGTGGCCGCCAGCCGCGATCCGGCCGTGCGGGTGGAGGTGGTGCGCCGCCGGCTGGCCGCCGACGCCGACCCGGCCGGGTTCGCCGCCCGCTGGGCCGACGCCGACGCCCAGGTGGCCCGGCGGGTCGCCGCCGCCCGGGACCGGCTCGGCCGGGTGCGGCTGCCCGACGCCGCGCTGCGCCAGATCGCCGAGGTGTGCGCCGCGTTCGACGTGGACGGGATGCGCGCCGACATCGTCACCGCCCGCGCCGCGATGGCGCACGCCGCCTGGCAGGACCGGACGGTGGTGACCGCCGAGGACGTGCGGGTCGCCGCCCGGCTCGCCCTGCCGCACCGCCGCCGCCGTGACCCGTTCGACGTCCCGGGGCTGGACGAGGACCGTCTCGACGAGGCGCTGCGGCGGGCCGCCGACGACCACCCCGACGACGACCCGCCCGCCCCCGACGGCGACGGCGACGGCCCGGACGGTGGTGGTCCCGGGGGCGGCCCGGATGGCGGCGGCGGTCCCGGGGGCGGTGGCGGTCCCGACGGGAGTGGCCGGGACGGCGGTGGCCCGGCGGGAGGCGACGGCCCCGGGAACGGGACGGCGGCTGGCGGCTCGGCGAGCGGCTGGCACGACGGCGACGGCTCCGGCGACGGCACAGCCGGGTCGACCGCCGACACCAGGGCTCCCGGACAGCCCGGGGACCAGCCCACAGCCCAGTGCGGAAACCCGCCCGCCGACCAGCCGGTCGACCGACCCGGGGACGGCGGCGGGCGGCAGCGGGTGGCCGTACCCCGGACGGGGTTGACGGCCCGGCTGCTCACCGCGCCCGGCGTCGGCGACGGGGTGCCCGGCCGGCGGTCGCGGGCCCGCACCGGCCGGGGCCGCACCACCGGGGCGCGGACCCCGCGCGCCGGCCGGCCCGGCCCGCTGCACCTGCCGGCGACGATCCGCGCCGCCGCCGGGCGTCGGGCGGCCCGGGGCAGGGTCGGCGGGCCGCTGCGGCTGCGCCCGGCCGACCTGCGGGAAGCGGTCCGCGAGGGGCGCGAGGGCAACCTCGTGCTGTTCGTCGTCGACGCCAGCGGCTCGATGGGCGCGCGGGAGCGGATGTCGACCGTGAAGGGCGCCGTGCTGGCCCTGCTCACCGACGCCTACCAGCGCCGGGACAAGGTGGCCGTGGTGGCGTTCCGGGGGGCGGGGGCGCAGACCCTGCTGCCGGCGACGTCGTCGGTGCTGGCCGCGTCCGCCCGCCTCGCCGACCTGCCCACCGGCGGGCGCACCCCGCTCGCGGAGGGCCTCGCCGCCGCCGCCGAGCTGCTGCGGGTGGAGCGGCTGCGCGACCCGAGGCGGCGTCCCCTGGTGCTGGTGCTCACCGACGGCCGGGCCACCGCCGGGCCCCGCCCGCTGGAGCGGGCCGACCGCGCGGCGGCGCTGCTCGCCGCCACCGGCGCCCCGTGCGTGGTCGTCGACTGCGAGTCCGGCCCGGTCCGCCTGCACCTGGCCCGCCGCCTGGCCACCCACCTCAACGCCCGGCACCACCCCCTCACGGCCCTCACGCACAACGATCTTGCACTTGCGGCCCGGACGAAAGGGACGAAGGCGGTGCAAGCGGGGGCCGTAACTGCAAGATCGCGGAGAGCCGGCGGGACGAGCCGGCAGGACAGGAGTGTGCGCTGATGCCGCAGGGCAGGCCGGAACGGGTGCCCGCCGACGGGCTGACCACGCGGCAGCGGCGGCACCGGCCGCTGCTGATCGTCCACACCGGGCAGATGAAGGGCAAGTCGACCGCCGCGTTCGGGCTGGCCCTGCGCGCCTGGACCGCCGGGCTGCCGATCGGGGTGTTCCAGTTCGTCAAGAGCGCCAAGTGGCGGGTCGGCGAGGAGAACGCCTTCCGCGCCCTCGGCGAGGCGCACGAGCGCACCGGCCAGGGCGCGCCGGTCGCCTGGCACAAGATGGGCGAGGGCTGGTCGTGGATCCAGCGCGGCGGCGAGGCCGACCACGCCGCCGACGCCCTGGAGGGCTGGCGGCAGATCCAGCGCGACCTGGCCGCCCAGCGCTACGGCCTGTACGTGCTCGACGAGTTCACGTACCCGATGAAGTGGGGCTGGGTCGACGTCGACGAGGTCGTGGCGACGCTGGCCGACCGGCCCGGCTTCCAGCACGTCGTGATCACCGGCCGCGACGCCGACCCGCGCCTGGTCGCCGCAGCCGACCTGGTCGCCGAGCTGACCAAGGTCAAGCACCCGATGGACGCCGGCCAGAAGGGCCAGAAGGGCATCGAGTGGTGAGCACCGGATGGGCGCTGCCCCGGGTGGTGGTCGCCGCCCCGGCCAGCGGGCACGGCAAGACGACCGTGGCCACCGGCCTGCTCGGCGCGCTGCGCCGCCGCGGGCTGACCGTCAGCCCGCACAAGGTGGGCCCCGACTACATCGACCCTGGCTACCACGGCCTCGCCGCCGGCCGGCCGGGCCGCAACCTGGACCCGTGGCTGGTCGGGCCGGAGCGCGTCGCACCGCTGCTGCGCCACGGCGCGAGCGTCCCGACGCCCGCCGACGTCGCCGTGATCGAGGGGGTGATGGGCCTGCACGACGGCGCGGTCGGCCGCCGGGGGTACGCCTCCACGGCCCACGTCGCCACCCTCGTCGACGCCCCCGTGCTGCTGGTGCTCGACACCACCGCCCAGGGCCGCTCCGCCGCCGCCCTGGTGCTCGGCATGCGCGCCTTCGACGAGCGGGTGCGCGTGGGCGGGGTGATCCTCAACCGGGTCGGCTCGCCCCGGCACGAGACGCTGCTGCGCGACGCCCTCGCCGAGGTGGGCGTGCCGGTGCTCGGGGCGGTCAGCCGGTCCGTGGAGGTCGCCGCCCCCTCGCGGCACCTCGGTCTGGTGCCGGTCGCCGAGCGGGCCCCGGAGTCCCTCGCGGTCGTGGCCGCCCTCGCCGACCTGGTCGCCGCCACCGTCGACCTCGACGCGGTGCTCGACCTGGCCCGCAGCGCCCCGCCGCTGACCGCCCCCGCCTGGGACCCGGTCGCCGCCGTCGGCGGTCAGGCCAGCACCACCGCCGTCGGCGGCGCAGCCGGTGTCACCGCCGTCGACGGCCCGGCGCGCACCGGCGGCCCGACGGTCGCGGTCGCCGCCGGGGCGGCGTTCACCTTCTCGTACGCCGAGACCGCCGAACTCCTCGCGGCGGCCGGGGCGACCGTGGCCCCGTTCGACCCGCTGCGCGACCCCGGCCTGCCGGCCGGCACCCGGGCGGTGGTGATCGGCGGCGGCTTCCCGGAGGCGCACGCCGACGCGCTCGCCGGCAACGCCGCGCTGCGCGCCGAGCTGGCCGCCTTCGACGGGCCCGTCGTCGCCGAGTGCGCCGGCCTGCTCTACCTGGGCCGCTCCCTCGACGGCGCGCCGATGTGCGGGCGGCTGGACCTGACCGCCCGGATGACCGGCCGGCTCACCCTCGGCTACCGGGAGGCGGTGGCCGCCGCCGACTCCCCGGTGACCCGGGCCGGCGAGCGGGTACGCGGCCACGAGTTCCACCGCACCGTCACCGACCCCGGCCACGGCGACACCCCGGCGTGGCGTTTCGACGGCGCGGCGCACGGCTTCGTCGACGGCCGGGTGCACGCCTCCTACCTGCACGTCCACTGGGCCGGCCAGCCGCACGCCGCCCGTCGCCTCGTGCAGGCGTGCCGGTGACCGCCCCGGGGCCACGGCCCGTCCCTGCGTCGTGGCCCGCCCCGGCGGCGCGCCCCGACGGGCCCACGCTGACCGGCGTGGGGGTCGGGCCGGGCGACCCGGAGCTGCTGACCGTGAAGGCCGTGCGGGTGCTGCGCGAGGCCGACGTGGTGTTCGTCCCGGTGATGGCGGAGCACCCCGACGCACCAGCCGGCCCCGACGCCCCGGCCGGTCCCGACGTGCCAGCCGGCCCCGACGCGCCAGCCGGCCCCGACGCCCCGGCCGGTCCCGACGGGACCGGGACCGGCCCGGGGACGGTGGACGGCGGCGGGCGGGCCGAGGCGACCGTCCGGTCGTACGTGGACGGTGGCCGGGTGCGACGGCTGCCGTTCGCCCTCGACGACCGGGGCGGCGTCACCGCCCGCCGCCGGGCCGCCTGGGACGCGGCCGCCCGTGCCGTGGCCGACGCGTTCGACGCCGGGGCGGGGCGGGTCGCGTTCGCCACCATCGGCGACCCGAACGTCTACTCGACCTTCGGTTACCTGGCCCAGGGCGTGCGCGCGCTGCGCCCGGCGGTGCGGGTCGCCACGGTGCCCGGGATCACCGCCATGCAGGACCTCGCCGCCCGCAGCGGCACCGTGCTCTGCGAGGGGCGCGAGCCGCTGACCCTGCTGCCCGCCACCGCCGGGCCGGAGCTGTTCGCCGCCGCCCTAGCGGGGCCGGGGACGGTCGTCGCGTACAAGGGCTGGCGGCGGCATCCCGAGCTGGTGGCCGAGCTGCGCCGGCAGGGCCGCCTCGGCGAGGCGGTGCTGGGCCGGGGACTCGGCCTGCCCGGGGAGCGGATCGGCCCGGCGGACCCCGACGACGGCGACCTGCCGTACCTGTCGACGCTGCTCGTCCCGGCCCGCCGGGACACCCGGGGAGGCAAGCTGTGAGCACCGCAGGAGACACCGCCGGCGCGCCGGCGACCACGGGGAAGGTGTGGTTCGTCGGGGCCGGGCCGGGCGCGGCCGACCTGCTCACCCTGCGCGCCGCCCGGGTGATCGGCGCGGCCGACGTGGTGGTCTGGGCGGCGAGCCTGGTGCACGCCGACGTGCTCGACCACGCCCGCGCCGACGCCGAGATCGTCGACTCCTCGCAACTGGCGATGGAGGGGGTGCTGCCGGTCTACGAGCGGGCCGCCGCCCGGGGGCTGACCGTGGCGCGGATCCACTCCGGCGACCCGGCGCTGTGGGGGGCGGTGCAGGAGCAGCTCGACCTGTGCCGGGCCCTCGGGCTGGCCGTCGAGGTGGTGCCCGGCGTGTCCGCGTTCACCGCCGTCGCCGCGCTCGTCGGCCGGGAGTTGACCGTTCCCGAGGTGGCCCAGTCGGTGATCCTCACCCGCCTCGAAGGCGGCAAGACGCCGATGCCGCCCGGCGAGCGGGTCCGTGACTTCGCCCGGCACGGCACCACCATGGCGCTGTTCCTCTCCGCCGCCCGTTCCGGGCAGGTGCAGGCCGAGCTGCTGGCCGGCGGCTACCCGGCGGACACCCCGGCCGTGGTGGCGTACCGGGCGACGTGGCCGGACGAGCTGGTGGCGCGCTGCACCGTCGGCACCCTGGAGGCCACCGTCAAGCGGCACCGGCTGTGGAAACACACCCTGTTCCTGGTCGGGCCGGCGCTGGCCGCCGCCGGCACCCGCTCGCACCTCTATCACCCCGGGCACTTCCACACCTTCCGCCGGGCCGAGCCGGCCGCCCGCGCGCAGCTGCGTCGCCGCCGCGACGACGGCACCGGCGCGGGCGGGGACGCCGAGCCCGGGACACCGGCCGCGCCGGGACGGGCCGGATGACGTACCCCGAACCGGAGCTGCGCGAGCCGGATCTGCCGCGTACCGCGAAGGTCCGGCCCACCGCGCTGCGCACCGGCTGGACGACCGGCGCGTGCGCCACCGCGGCGGCGAAGGCGGCGGTGACCGCGCTGGTCACCGGCGTGCCGCAGCGGCAGGTGGAGATCGACCTGCCCGCCGGCCGCCGGGTGGCCTTCCCCGTGGCCCGCTGCGACCTCGCCGACCCGCCCGGCGCGGGCGCGGAGGCCGTGGTCGTCAAGGACGCCGGGGACGACCCGGACGTCACCCACGGCGCGCACCTCACCGCCACCGTCGGCTGGCGCGACGCCCCCGGCCTCGACCTGGCCGGCGGGCCGGGCGTCGGCACGGTCACCAAGCCGGGCCTCGGGCTCGCCGTCGGCGGCCCGGCCATCAACGAGACCCCGCGCCGCATGATCGGCCAGGCCGTCGCCGAGGTGGTCGACCTCGCCGAGGTCGGGGTACGGGTGGTCATCAGCGTCCCCGGCGGGGAGGTGATGGCCCGCAAGACCACCAACCGGCGGCTCGGCATCCTCGGCGGCATCTCCATCCTCGGCACCACCGGGATCGTCCGGCCCTTCTCGACGGCGTCCTGGCGGGCCAGCGTGGTGCAGGCCGTGCACGTGATGGCCGCCCAGGGGGAGCGGACGGTGGTGCTGTGCACCGGCGGGCGCACCGAACGGGCCGCCCGCGCCCTGCTGCCCGACCTGCCCGAGGTGTGCTTCGTCGAGGTCGGCGACTTCACCGGCGCGGCCGTCACCGCCGCCGTCGGCGACGGCCTGACCCGGGTGGCGTTCGTCGGGATGGCCGGCAAGCTGGCCAAGCTCGCCGCCGGGGTGCTGATGACCCACTACACCCGCTCCAAGGTGGACCTGTCGCTGCTCGGCGCGGTCACCGCCGACGCCGGCGGGGACCCGGCCCTGGTGGCCGAGGTGGTGGCGGCGAACACCGGCCGGCACGCGTACGAGCTGTGGGCGGACGCCGGGCTGCTGCGCCCCGCCGGGGATCTGCTCTGCGCCCGGGTCCGCCAGGTGCTGCTGCGCTTCGCCGGGCACGCCGTCGACGTCGACGTGGCGATGGTCGACTTCGCCGGGGAGCATCTCGTCGCGTCGGCGGGCCGGTGGGCGGCGTGACCCCCGGCGCAGGCCCGGCGGGCCGCCTGCTCCCCGGCGACGTCCCGCCGGGGCGGGTGCCCCGCGCCGCCGACGCCCCCGCGCCCGTCGTCGGCGTCGATCCCCCCGCGCCCGTCGTCCGCGTCGGGACCCCGGTGACCGTTGTCGGCGTCGACGCGGGCGGCGCGCCGTCGCACCCCGCCGCCGCCGACGCCCTCGCCGGGGCGCGGCTGGCCGTCGGCGCGGCCCGGCACCTCGCCGCCGTCGCGCTGCCCCCCGGCTGCGCCACGGTCACCCTCGGCCCCCTCGCCCCCGCGCTGGAGCGGCTCGCCGCCGCCGTCGCCGCCGGCATCCCGGCGGTGGTGCTGGCCAGCGGCGACCCGGGGCTGTTCGGCATCGTGCGCCGACTGCGCGCCGACGGGCTGCCGCTGCGGGTGCTGCCCGCCGTGTCCAGCGTGGCCGCCGCGTTCGCCCGCGCCGGCCTGCCCTGGGACGGCGCGGCCGTGGTCAGCGCGCACGGCCGCGACCTGCGGCCCGCGCTCAACGCCGCGCGGGCGCTGCCGGCGGTCGCCGTGCTCACCGCCCCCGGGGCGGGGGCCGCCGAGATCGGCGCGGGCCTGGTCGGCTGGCCGCGCCGCCTCGTCGTCGCCGAGCGCCTCGGCACCCCGGCCGAGCGGATCGTCGAGACCACCCCGCAGGCCGCGGCCGGCACCGCCTGGGCCGACCCGCACGTGCTGCTCAGCCTCGCCGACCCGGCGCTGGCGGACCCGCCCGTGCCGCCCGGCCCCGCCGACCCGGCACCGGCAGATCCGGCCGACCCGCCCGTGCCGCCCGGCCCCGCCGACCCACCGGCCGACCCGGCCGACCAGCCCGGCCCCGCCGCCGGTCCGGGCTTCGGCGCAGGTCCGGGCGTCGGCGCAGGTCCGGGCGTCGGCGGGGCGTCGGCCGGGGCGCGCGCCGACAACCAGCCGGCCGCCGCGCCCGCCGGGGGCTGGGCGCTGCCCGAGGACGCCTACGCCCACCGTGACTCGATGATCACCAAGGCGGAGGTGCGGGCCCTCGTCGTGGCCCGGCTGCGCCCCCGCCTCGGCCGCCTCGTCTGGGACGTCGGCGCGGGCAGCGGCTCCGTCGGCATCGAGTGCGCCCTGCTCGGCGCGGCCGTGATCGCCGTCGAACGCGACCCGGACGCCGCCGGCCTCGTCCGGCGCAACGCCGCCGCGCACCGGGTCGAGGTGCGGGTCGTCGCCGGTCCCGCCCCGGCGGCGCTGGCCGGGCTGCCCGACCCGGACGCCGTCTTCGTCGGCGGCGGCGGACTGGCCGCGCTCGCCGCCGTCGCCGCCCGCCGGCCCGCCCGCGTGGTGGCCGCCCTCGCCGCCCTGGACCGGGTCGCCCCCGCCCTCGACCTGCTGCGCGGGCACGGCTACCGCGTCGAGGGCGTGCAGCTCTCCGCCGCCCGCCTCGCCGACCTGCCCGGCGGGTCGGTGCGCCTCGCCGCCACCAACCCGGTGTTCGTCCTCACCGCCGACCACCCACCGTCCCCCGGGGAGCGCAGATGACCCGCATCGGACTCGTCGCGGCCACCGCCGCCGGCCGCCGCCACGCCCGCACCCTCGCCGCCGCCTGGCCGCACGCCCGCCTCGTCGAGGCCGACACCGCCGCCGACGCGCTGCGCGCCGCGTTCACCGGGCACGACGCCGTCGTCGCGTTCCTGGCCACCGGGGCGGTGGTGCGGATCCTCGCCCCGCTGCTGGGCGACAAGCGCACCGACCCGGCCGTCGTGGTCGTCGACGAGGCCGCCCGGCACGCGGTGGCGCTGCTCGGCGGCCACGCCGGGGGCGCGAACGCCCTCGCCGCCGACGTCGGCGCGCTGCTCGACGCCCGGCCGGTGGTCACCACCGCCACCGACGCGGCGGACCTGCCCGGCCTGGACACGCTCGGCTGGCCCGTCGAGGGAGCGGTCGCCGCCGTGACCCGGGCCCTGCTCGACGGCGAGCCGGTGCGGCTCGTCGCCGACGCGGCCTGGCCGCTGCCGGCCCTGCCGCCGCACGTGCGCGCCGACGCCCCCGCCGATTCGCCCCGGCTGCTCGTCACCGACCGGGTCGTGCCGCTCGACGGGCGCACCGCCGTGCTCCGGCCGCCGTCGCTGGTCGTCGGCGTGGGCGGCAGCCGGGGCGTGCCCGCCGGTCAGGTGCGCGACCTGCTCGACCGGGTCCTCGCCGCCGCCGGCCTCAGCCCGGCCAGCGTCCGCTGCCTGGCCAGCGCCGACATCAAGGCCGACGAGGCGGGCATCCGGGCGACCGCCGACGCGCTCGGCGTACCCCTGGTGACGCATCCGGCGGCGGACCTGGCGGCCGTCGACGTGCCGCACCCCAGCGAGGTGGTCCGCGCGGCCGTCGGCACGCCCAGCGTCGCGGAGGCCGCCGCGCTGCTCGGCGAGCCCGGCCGGCGCGCCGACGCGACGCTCGTCGCGCCGAAGACCGCCTCGGCGATGGCCACCGTCGCGGTGGCCCGGCACGCCCCGCGCGGCCGGCTGGCGATCGTCGGCCTCGGCCCCGGGGCGGCCGACCTGCGCACCCCCCGTGCCCTCGCCGAGCTGCGCCGCGCCGCGGTGGTCGTCGGTCTCGACCAGTACGTCGACCAGGTGCGCGACGTGCTGCGCCCCGGCACCCGGATCCTCGCCAGCGGCCTCGGCGCGGAGGAGGAACGCGCCCGTGCCGCCGTCGCCGAGGCCACCGCCGGGCACGCCGTGGCGCTGGTCGGCTCCGGCGACGCCGGGGTGTACGCGATGGCCAGCCCCGCCCTGGAGCACGCCGACGACCGCGTCGACGTCGTCGGCGTCCCCGGGGTGACCGCCGCGCTCGCCGCGTCGGCGCTGCTCGGCGCGCCGCTGGGCCACGACCACGCCTACCTGAGCCTGTCCGACCTGCACACCCCGTGGGAGGTCATCGAGCGGCGCGTCGCCGCCGCCGCGGAGGGCGACTTCGTGGCGCTGCTGTACAACCCGCGCAGCCGCGCCCGGGACTGGCAGCTCGCCGCCGCCCTGAAGACGTTCGCCGCGCACCGGCCGCCGGACACCCCGGTGGGGGTGGTGCGCAACGCCAGCCGGCCCGGCGAACGGGTGCACCTGGCCACCCTCGCCACCCTCGACCCGGCCGTGGTCGACATGTACAGCGTCGTGGTGGTCGGCAGCAGCCGCACCCGGCTCGTCGCCGGCCGGATGGTCACCCCGCGCGGCTACCGGTGGCGCGCGTGACCGCCCCGCCCGCCGCCGCGCCCCCGCCCCGCCCCCTGCCCGCGCCCGCCGCCGGGCCGCCGGCGCGCGCCCCCGTGACCATCGTCGGCTGCCAGGGGTGCGGCGCGTGCCTGCTGACCTGCCCCACCCACGCGATCCGACCCACCCCCGGCGGGCTGCTGGTGCGCGCGCAGGCGTGCACCGGCTGCCTGGAGTGCCTGGAGATCTGCCCGGTCGACGCCATCCGCGTCACCGGCACCGACCCCTGTGGAGGAACCCGATGAGTACGACCGTGGTCAGCGCCGCGCCCCCGGCGGGCCGGTGGAGCCGCGCCGAGCGGGTACGCCTCGGCGGCATCGTGCTCGCCGTCGCCGTGCTGCACGTCGCCGGCTGGAGCCTCTACCTCTACTGGAACGGCCAGCCCGCGGCGGCCGGCGGGCTGGCCGGGGCCGGCACCCTCGCGTACGCCCTCGGGGTGCGGCACGCCTTCGACGCCGACCACATCGCCGCCATCGACGACACCACCCGCCTGATGCTGCTGCGCGGCCGGCGTCCCGTCGGGGTCGGCTTCTTCTTCGCCGTCGGCCACAGCGCCGTGGTGCTGCTGCTCGCCCTGATCGTCGGGCTCGCCTCGACCAGCCTCGCCGGCCCCGGCCTGGCGCAGGCCCGCGAGGTGGGCGCGACCGTCGCGATCGTCACCGCCACCCTGTTCCTGAGCCTCGTCGCCGGGCTCAACGCCGTGGTGCTGGCCGGGCTGGCCCGGCTGTGGCGGCGGCTGCGCCACGGCGGCCTCGACGAGCGGGAGCTGGACCTGCACCTGCTCAACCGGGGCCTCGTGCAGCGGGTGCTGGGGTCGCGGGCGCGTTCGCTGGTGCGTTCGTCCTGGCACATGGCACCCGTCGGGTTCCTGTTCGGCCTGGGCCTGGAGACGGCCAGCGAGGTGACCCTGCTCGCCCTGTCCGCGAGCACCGCCGCCGCCGGCGGGCTGCCCGTGCTGGCCCTGCTCACCCTGCCGCTGCTGTTCGCCGCCGGGATGTCCGCCATGGACACCGCCGACAGCCTGCTGATGAGCCGGGCGTACTCGTGGGCGTACCGGCAGCCGGCCCGCCGGCTCTACTACAACCTCGCCACCACCGGCATGACCGTGCTCGTCGGCGCGCTCGTGGCCAGCGTCTACCTCGCCGGGCTGCTCGTCGACCACCTCGGGGTGTCCGCCCTGGCCGGGTACGCCGCGCTCGCCGAGCACTTCGAGCAGCTCGGCTACGCCGTCGTGGCGCTGTTCGCGCTGGCCTGGGTCGCCGCCGCCGCGCTGTGGAAGCTGCGCCGCTACGACGAGCGCTACGGCGCCCCCGCCGCCGACGGTCCCGCCGACCGGGTCGATCGCGTCGCGTCGGGGGAGCCCGGCCGGGTCGACCGCGCCGCGCCCGGGACGGCGGACCGGTGAGCCGCGTCGTGCACCCGATCGAGCGGCGGTCGTACGCGATCCTGCGCTCCCGGGTGGACCTGACCGGCCTGCCGCCGCTGACCCGGGCCGTCACCGAGCGGGTGGTGCACGCCAGCGCCGACCTCGACTACGTCGCCGACCTGGTCTGCGACGAGGCGGCCCTGGCCGGCGGGCTGGCCGCCCTGCGCGGCGGCGCGCCGGTGGTCGCCGACGTGGCGATGGTCGCCGCCGGGATCACCCGCCCCGGCCCCGGGCCGGTGTGCCCGATCGCCGAGCCGGCCACCGCCGCCCTGGCCCGCGCGGCGGGCCTCACCCGCTCGGCGGCGGCGGTGCGGGTCGCGTACGACCGGGTGGGCCCCGGGGCGGTGTGGGTGGTCGGCTGCGCGCCCACCGCCCTGTTCGAGCTGCTCGACCTCGGCGTGCGGCCGGCGCTGGTGGTGGGCCTGCCGGTCGGGTTCGTCGGCGCCGCCGAGAGCAAGGCGGCGCTGCGCGCCAGCGGCCTGCCCGCCGTGTCCAACGTCGGCGAGAAGGGCGGCTCGGCGGTCGCCGCCGCCGCCCTCAACGCCCTGCTGTACCTGGAGGAGACATGACGAACCGACCCGGAACGGACGCGCGGGGGCAGGACCGCACCCCGCTGCTGATCGTCGGCCACGGCACCCGCAGCGCCGCCGGAGTCGCCCAGTTCGCGGCCCTGGTCGACCGGATCCGCCGCCGCCGCGCCGTCGACGACGTCGAGGGCGGCTTCATCGAGCTGTCCCGCCCGCCGCTGACCGACGCGGTCGGCGCGCTCGCCGGCCGGGGGCACCGCCGGCTCGTGGCGCTGCCGCTGGTCCTCGCCGCCGCCGGGCACGGCAAGGGCGACATCCCGGCCGCGCTGGCCCGGGAGAAGGAACGCTTCCCCGGCCTCCGCTACGCCTACGGCCGCCCGCTGGGCCCGCACCCGCTGCTGCACGACGTCCTCGCCGACCGGATCGACGCCGCACTGGCCGGCGCCGACCGGGCCGGCACGTGGGTGGCGCTGATCGGCCGGGGCTCCACCGACCCCGACGCCAACGCCGAGGTCGCCAAGGTGGCCCGGCTGCTGTGGGAGGGGCGCGGCTACGCGGGCGTCGAACCGGGCTTCGTCTCGCTGGCCGAGCCGTCGGTGCCGGCGGTGCTGGAGCGGCTGCGCCGCCTCGGCGCGCGCCGGATCGTCGTGGCCCCGTACTTCCTGTTCGCCGGGGTGCTGCCGGACCGGATCGTGGCCCGGTCGGCGGAGTTCGCCGCCGCCCACCCCGACCTCGACGTGCGGGTCGCCGACCTGATCGGCGACTGCGACGCCCTCGCCGACCTGGTCCTCGAACGGCACGCCGAGGCGTTGCGCGGGGACATCCGGATGAACTGCGACACCTGCGCCTACCGGGTGGCGCTGCCCGGCTTCGCCGACAAGGTGGGCCGGCCGCAGACCCCGCACGACCACCCCGACGACCCGGTCGGCGGCCACCACCATCACCATCACCACGGCCACGCCCACGTGTAAGGAAGGGCCCCTTGTTAACGCATTCGGTAGAGAGGGGTCCCCGTCTCACCCCGCCGGCCTACGCCGTGGACCGGGTCAGCACGAACACGAACGGCCGGTCGGCGCCGCGCAGGTCCATGACGCCGAGCAGCGTGCGCTCGTCGACCCGCCGGAACACGTCGTGGATGGGGAGGCGGTCGTAACACATCGTCGCCGACACCACCCCCCGGTACTCGGTCATCCGCAGCCGCGCCGCCGGGCGGGTCGTGGTCAGCAGCGGCCGGGCCAGCGCGAACGCCCGCGCGGCCAGGGGGGTGCGCACCGCGCCGGGCGGGCGGACCAGCAGCCCCGTCGGCACCAGCGCCGGGTTGACGCTGACCAGCCGCCCGCCGGCGGCGAAGACCAGCGGGTGCACGTCCTCCGGGCCGTCGAACCGCTTGCCGTGCCACCCGTAGCGCTCCAGCAGGCCGTCGAGCGGGTGACCGGTGGCGAAGCCGCTGCCCCGCCAGGCGCCGAGCATCTCCTCGACGGCGACCGGCGGGAGGCCGTCGAAGCAGGCCAGGGCCGACGCCAGGTCTCCCGGCGCCGGCAGGGCGGCCGGGTGCTCCGGGGCGGGCCGGGCGGCTGCGGGAGCGGGGTCCGCCGCGCTCGACATGGTCGCATCTCCTCGGTCGCGGGGTCGACCTGCTCTCGGTGGTCGACCTGGTGCCGTCGACGGTACGCCCGGATCGCCCCGGCTGCGGACGTCCCGTGCCGCCGACGGAGCACCGATGATCACGAACGCCCTTCATATTCGCCCCGATCGGGCCTACGCTCTGGTCAGTTCCACAATGATCACTATGGAGGTTCACATGAGGAAGATGACCGTGCGTCGCACGAGCACCCTGCGCCTGCTGTCCGGCGCCCGTCGGCTCTGGATCGAGTGGTGCTGGTAGGACCCGGCGGGGCGGGCGCCCCCGGGCGCCCGCCCCTGCGGGGACCGGCCCGGTCGTGAGCGTCGACCCGGGCGGCTACGACTGCCACCGCGACCAGGGGCCGTACGCCGGCGTCGCCGACTTCCTCGGCCGGATCGCGGCCGCCCGCCCCCGCCTGGCGTCCCGGCACGCCGTCGAGCTGCGCGCCATCGCGCCCGGGCTCGACCCTGCCGCCCGGGCCGCCGCCGACGAGGAGCCGATCCGGTTCCATCCCGCCCGCCGCACGGCCTGCCTCGCCTACGGCGCGACGGAGTTCGTGCTCGCCTGGGCGGGCACCCTCCGGGGCCCGGTCACGGTGCGCTTCGATCACGTCGACGCCGCCGACGAGACCACCCGCGAGCTGCTGGACGCCCTGTCGCGCCGGGTCGGGCAGGCCCCGTTGCGGCTGGACCTGCGCGACGGCGGCGCCGCCCGGCGCGCCGCCGCGGACCCGACGCCTGCGGCGCTGCGCGCGGCCGTGGGGGAGTCGCTTGCCCGCGGCTTCTACCACCACGCCGCCCGCACCGCCCGGCGCGGGCGCGCCGCCGTGACCGCGACGGGCGACCTGCGGCACTGGTGGGCGTTCACCACCGGCCTGGCCACCGCCCTGGCGGCCCTCGACCGCGCCGCCGAGGCGCTCGACCTCTACGACGAGGCCCGGGCCGCCACCGACGACCCGAAGATCACCATGTCGGCCGCGTACGCCACCGCCATGCTGTACGCCCGGCACCTGCCGGCGGCCGACCAGGACCCGGAGCGGGCGCGGCACTGGCTGCACGAGGCGCTGCGCCTGGCCGGCGGCCTGGCCGACCCGCGCCAGCGGGTGCTGTCCACCGTCTTCTACGAGCAGGGCCTGGCGCTGCTGGACAGCCGGGCGGGCGAGCCCGCGCGCGCGCTGCGGCTGATCGACGACGGGCTGACCCGCCTGGCGGCGGTGCTCGCCCCCGGCGAACGCCCGCAGGACCTGGCCCGGCTGCGGCACAACCGGGCGCAGGTGCACCTGGCCCTGGGGGACGCCGACCGGGCCCTGGCCGAGCTCGACACGGTGATCGCCCACGACCCCGACAACTGCGAGTACTACGTCGACCGGGCCGCGCTGCACCGGGCGGCGGGCCGCGCCCGGGCCGCGATCCGGGACTACGACGCGGCGATCCGCCTCGGGCCGCACCTGCCCGAGGCGTACTACAACCGGGCCGTGCTCCAGCAGCAGCGGGGCCGCGCCGGGCGGGCGCGCGCCGACCTCGACCGGGTGCTCGCCATCGACCCGGGGCACCTCGACGCCCGCATCGCCCTGGTCAACCTGCACCTGGAGCGCGGGGAGCACGACGCGGCCGAGGCGGGCGCGCGGGCGGGGCTGGCCCTGGCCCCGCAGGAGCCCGCGCTGCTGTGCACCCTCGGGCTGGTCCGCTCCGAGCGCGGCGGGTCCGCCGAGGCCGACGAGCTGTTCACCCGGGCCCTGGCCGGCGACCCGGGGCTGGTCGAGGCCTGGACCAACCGGGCCGCGGTCCGGTTCGACCGCGGCGACGTCGCCGCCGCGGTGGCGGACCTGGACCGGGCGGTGGCGCTGGCCGCGTCGGCGCCGGTGCCCCGCTACAACCGGGGCACGGCGCTGCTGCGGCTCGGCCGCTGGGACGAGGCCGCCCGCGACTTCGCCCACGCGCTCGCCCAGCCCGGCCTGGACCGCGCGTTGCGCCGCGACCTGCGGGCGGAGCTGGCCCGCTGCCGGCGCGCCGGGGCCGGCTGAGGATCCGGTCGAGGGGGCGTCGACGCCGCGCCGCGCCGACGTCAGGTCGGCCCGGTGACTGTCGGCTTTCGGACAGCAACCGCCGGGGGTGGGCGGCACCGCGTCCCGGTGCCGCGGTGACCAGCGCGGTCACGGCGGTCCGGCCACGGACACACCCCTGCCCGACGGGCCGGACCAGGGGCGGTCCACTGTGTACTTTGACGGTTCACTCCCGTTCGCCGGTGGCAGCGCGGGGCGGTCCGTGCCCCGGGCCGGTCCGCCGACGCGCCGAAGGCCCGGCCGGCGGGGCAGCCGGACCTCGTTCGAAGGACTACGAATCATGTACGACGCGATAGTCGTCGGTGGGCGCTGCGCGGGCGCCGCCACCGCCCTGCTACTCGCCCGGCAGGGCCACCGGGTGCTGGTGGTGGACCGCTCGTCCTTCCCCAGCGACGTCATCTCGACGCACTTCCTGTGGCCGCACGGGATGTCCTACCTCAACCGGTGGGGCCTGCTGGACCAGGTCACCGCCGTGACCCCCACGCACACGGTCGTCGACATCGTCAACGACGGCATCCCGCTGAGCGGCTCGGTGCCCGTGTCGCTGCTGCGTGAGCACTTCCGGGACCTGCACGGCGACGACTCGGGCGTCGTGCAGAGCTACGCCTCGGTGCGCCGCCGGGTGCTGGACCAGATCCTCGTGGAGGCGGCGGCCAAGGCCGGCGCCGAGGTCCGCACGCACAGCACCGTCCGGGAGCTGATCATCTCCGACGGCCGGGTCGTCGGCGTGCGGGGGCGCGCCAGCGACGGCGGGGAGTTCGAGGAGCGGGCCCGCATCGTCGTCGGCGCCGACGGCCGCAACTCGTTCGTCGCGCGCACCCTCGGCCTGCCCCGCTTCGACGAGCGGCCCCGCTGCACGTTCGCCTACTGGAGCTACTGGTCCGGCTTCGACCCCGGCCGGGGGCAGATCCACCGGCGCGGCCGGCTCGGCTGCGCGGTGGTGCCGACCAACTTCGGGCAGAACATGGTCCTCGTCTGGGGGCCCAGCGAGTGGTCCCGGGAGTTCCGCGCCGACGTGCCCGGCAACGTCCAGCGGGCGCTGGACTTCGTCAGCCCCGAGCTGGGCGAGCTGGTCCGCACCTGGGGCACCCGGGAGGAGCGCATCTACGGCACGCTGGACCAGTCGGGCTTCCTCCGGCAGCTGCACGGGCCCGGCTGGGTGCTCGTCGGCGACGCCGAGTCGGCCAAGGACCAGTGCACCGCCATCGGCATGACCCACGCGTTCCGCGACGCGGAGCTGGCCAGCGCCGCCCTGCACCGGTGGCTGGCCGGCGAGTCGTCGCTCGACGAGGCGATGGCCGCGTACGAGGGCCGCCGCCGCAGCCAGAACTCCGCCGCCTACTACGACTACGTGTGCACGCTGAGCGAGATGCGGCCGTACCGGCACGACGAGCTGCAGCTGTTCGTCGCGTTGCGCGGCAACCAGGAGGAGACCGACCGGTTCATCGCCACGCACGCCGACATCGCGCCGGTCTCGGAGTTCTTCCAGGCGTCCAACCTCTTCCTGCTCAACGACGCCGCCAAGGAGTCCTCCGCCGGGTACCCGGTCTTCGAGGACTTCGCCGCCACGTCGCGCATGTACCAGCAGAACCTCTTCGCCTGATGCCGCACCAGGGAGCCGACACCGTGACCAGCACCGACCTTCAGCAGCGCGACGACGGCGAGCTGATCGAGGCCATCCTCGACGCCGCCCGGCGCGGCGACGTGGCGACCATGGCCCGCGAGGCGGCCGAGGTCTCCGAGATGACCCGCAACTGGGCCACCCACATCCCCTGGGACGACCTGGCGGCCCTCGACGCCTCCGGGGCCGACGGCGAGCTGGCCCGGGTCGTGGCGGACCTGACCGAGATGTGGGAGCCGGCGCACCTGCGCAACCCCGTCGACCCCGACGAGGAGTACGCGCTGGACAAGAACGCCTACGACTTCTACCGCCCCGCCGGCCGCGACCTGCTCGCCCGCACCGAGGACTTCTACGGCTGGGTGCAGGCCCGCCGCCGCACGGAGACCTGGCAGTACTCCCGGGTCCTGGAGGCGGCCCCGGACAGCATCGCCGAGATCACCAACGACCTGGGCAAACGGACCCGGGGCATCAACTTCAACTCGCAGGACTACCTGTCGTTCAACACCCACCCGGCGATCCGCGAGGCGGCGGTCCGCGCGATGCGCGACTACGGCCCGCACAGCGCCGGCTCGCCGATGGTGCTGGGCAACACCCGCATCTCCGACGAGCTGGAGGCCGCCCTCGGCGAGCTGACGGGGCTGGAGCACGTCACGCTCTTCTCGACCGGCTGGTCCGCGGGCTTCGGCGCGATCGTCGGCCTGGTCCGCCAGTCCGACCACGTGGTCATCGACCGGCTCGCGCACTCCTGCCTCCAGCAGGGCGCGCGGGCGGCGACCCGCAACGTGGTCCGCTACGAGCACCTCAACGTCGAGGCCGTGCGTCAGCACCTGGTCGACATCCGGTCGCACGACACCCGCAACGGCATCCTCGTCGTCACCGACGGCCTCTTCTCCGTCGATGCCGACTGGCCCGACCTGGTGACCCTGCAACGGGTCTGCCGGGAGCACGACGCGACCCTGCTGGTCGACGTCGCGCACGACCTCGGCGCGATGGGGCCGGGCGGCACGGGCGTGCTGGGCATGCAGGGCCTGATCGGCGAGGTCGACATCGTCATGGGGGCGTTCTCGAAGACGTTCTGCTCCAACGGCGGCTTCGTGGCGTCGCGCTCGCCGGCCCTGAAGCAGTACGTGAAGATGTTCAGCGGCAGCCACTTCTTCTCCAACGCGCTGTCACCGGTGCAGACCGCCGTGGTCCGGGAGGCCGCCCGCATCATCCGGTCCCCCGAGGGCGACGAGCTGCGCGCCCGGCTGTTCACCGCCATCCACGCGCTGCGCGACGAGCTGACCGGCCGGGGGCTGACCTGCATGGGGGAGCCGTCGCCGATCGTGCCGCTGCTGATCGGCAACGAGAAGCTCGCCCGGACGGCCAACCGGCTGCTGTTCGACCGGGGGGTGCTCGCGTTCATGGTGGAGTTCCCGGTCACCCCGACCGGTTCGTCGCGGTTCCGGCTCCAGGTGCAGGCCGGCCACCGGCCCGAGGAGGCCCGGGAGGCGGCCCGCATCATCGAGGGGGCCATCGCCGACTCGCGGGCGTACCTGTCCAGCGCGTTCGGCAGCGCCGCCCGGTAGCCGCCGGTGGGCGGCGGTGGGCGGCGGGCCGACACCGGCCCGCCGCCCCGCACGGGCCGGTCAGCCGCCGGCGGGGGCGGGCGAGACCGGAGCGGCCCGGCGGCGGCGTCGGGCCAGCGCGCCGAGGACGACGTCGACGACGACGAACGCGAGCAGGGGGCCGCCGAACCAGGGCAGCGCCCACCCGACGGCCGCGGTCAGCGCGAGGCCCGGCAGCAGCGCCCACCACGGCAGGCCGCGCAGCCCGCCCCGCGCGGGCGGGACGCCGACGGCGGCGCGCCGGTCGGCGCGGGTGGGGCGGCGCTGCCACCACATCCGGTAACCCCAGACGACGACGCAGAGCAGGCCGAGGGCGAGCGCGGCGAGCAGGACCTGGTTGACCGGGCCGAACAGCAGGCCCATGTGGGCCTGGACGCCGAGGGCGCTGAGCTGGGCCAGCAGCGGCCAGTCGGCGAAGTCGCTGCGGTCGGTCACCGTGCCGGAGACCGGGTCGACGGCGATCCGGTCCCGGGCCACGGGCCAGGTGTTGTCGGTCTGGGCGACCGTCCACGCGTCGCCCGGCTCCTCGGCGGGGGAGATCCGCATCGGGCCGGCCAACCCGGCGTCGGTGGCGGCGGCCAGCACCCGGTCGAACGTCGCGGGGTCCGCCGGCCCGGCGGTGACGCCGCCGTGCTGGTGCTCCCCGGCGGCGGGCGGCGGCGCGCCGGTGAGGCTGGTGGAGATCTCGGGGGTGCCGGCGCGCAGCGCGTCGAGCGCGCTGCCGAAGTGCCCACCGGCGTACCGCGACCAGGTCAGGCCGGTCGCGGAGAGGAAGAGCAGGCCGACGGCGAGCCAGACCCCGGTGGTGGCGTGCCAGGCGCGGGTGCGCCGCACCCCCCGGCGGGCGGACAGGTCGGGCACGAGCAGGTGCCGGACGCGGGTACGGGCGGCGCCGCGCCGCCGCCACCACAGGACGACGCCGCCGACGGCGAGCAGCCACAGCCAGCTCGCGGCGATCTCGGAGTAGTGCCGGCCGAGGTCGCCGAGGTGCAGGTTGCGGTGCAGGTCGTCCAGCCAGGTGGTGACGGGCGTGGCGTCGAACCAGGTGGTGAGCTGCCCCTCGACCCGGGCGGTGTGCGGGTCGACGTAGACGGTGTGCTCCCGGTCGCCGAGGTCGGGCTGGGCGAACACCACCCGGGTGGTGGCCCCGTCCGTGCCCGGCAGCACGGCGGCGACGGTCCCCTCGGGGTGGGCGGCGCGGGCGGCGGCGACCTGCTCGGCGAGGGACTTCGGCGGGCCGCCCGGCGCGGCGGTCAGCAGGTCGCCGTAGACGACCCGGTCGAGTTGCGGGGTGACGGTGTAGGCCAGGCCGGTCAGGGCGGCGACGAACAGGAACGGGGCCACGAGGATACCGGCGTAGAAGTGCAGGCGGACCAGGAAGGCCGCCCACGCCGGGGTCCGGCGCGCCACCGGCGCGGGCCCGTCGGCCGGGGTGAGCGGCTCCGGCGTCGACCCGCCGTGCAGTTCGGTGATGGACATACGCTTCCGATCGGAATAGCCGGGATCGTTCCCGGTGGGACTGCCCCCGTACGACAGGGGTGGGTCCCGTCGGTGCCGCAGGGCCCACCGGTGAGGTGGTCGGGCGCGGGGCCGGGGAAGTTCCCGGGCCGTGGCGCGATCGCCGTGGGCTACCGGGCGCGCCGCCGGCGCAGCACCCGCGCGCCGCCGAGCGCGACGGCGGCCAGGGCGATGCCGGCCAGGGCGACGGCGGCCGCCACGATGAGCGGGTCGGGCCCGCCGCCCGGGCCGGCGCGTCCCGCCGCGCCGGCGGCCCCGCTGGTCGGCGCGGCGGTGGGTGGCGCGGTGTGCGGGGCGCTCGCCGGGGCCGGTGCGGTGGCGACGGTGAAGCGGTAGGAGCCCTGCACGGGGTGCCCGTCGGTGGAGACGACCCGGTAGGCCACCGTGTAGGTGCCGTCGGGCAGCGTCCCGGCGACGGCGACGGTCGCCCGCGTGCCGGCGACGACGGGCGCGCCCGTGGGCACCACCCGGCGGGTGGCGTCGCTGAGCACGACGGTGGTGAGGCCCGGGTCCAGCTTCTGGAGGAACCGCACCGTGATCTCGGACGGCGGCTCGGCCAGCCGGGTGTCCGCGGCGGGGGTGGCCGCGGCGAGGCTGTTGTGGGCGGCGGCCGGCGCGGCCGGCGCGGCCAGGACCGCGAGGGCGGCCAGCGCGGCGGCGGCCGCCGCGCGGCGGGGGTGGCGGACGGTTCTGCGCATGCTGGTCCCTCTCCTGGTGACGCCGGTCAGGCGAGCAGCTGCTGGCCGATCCAGCCGCCGTCCGGGCAGCCGGGCGGCACGGCGAACACGGCGGAGCCGATCGGGGTGGTCCACTCGTTGAGCAGGTCCCGCTCGGCGAGGCGACGCTGGATGGGCAGGAACTGTGTCGTGACGTCCGCCTGGTACGAGGCGAAGATCAGCCCGCTGTCGGCGGTGCCGTCGGCGGCCGGCACGCCGTCGTAGTTGTACGGGCGGCGCAGGATGCGCAGCCGGTCGTCGGTGACCCGGGCGCGGGTCAGGTGGGAGAAGTCGGGGATGACGGTGAGCCCGGCGGCGTCGACGGCGGCGAAGTCGGGCTCGTCGTGTTCGGCCGTGCCGGTGAGCGGCGCGCCGGTGTCGAGCCGGCGGCCGACGGCCAGTTCCCGGTCGGCGCGGCCGAGCAGGTCCCAGGTCTCCAGGTTCATGCTGATCCGCCGCACGACCAGGGTGCTGCTGTCCCGCAGCCACGCCGGCCCGTCGGGCACCCACACGGCGGTCTCCAGCGGCCCGCCGGGGCGGGGGTTGGCGGTGCCGTCGAGCTGGCCGAACAGGTTGCGCTGGGTACGCCCCGGTTCCGCGCCCGCCGCCCGGCGGAACCCCTGCTGCACCCAGGCCACCGTCGCGAACGGCCGGCTGTCCTTGACCAGGACCCGCTGGGCGTGGGCCACCGTGACCGGGTCGTCGGCGCAGATCTGCAGCAGCAGGTCCCCGCCGGACCAGCGGGGCTGGAGGCGGTCGACGCGGAAGGCCGGCAGCGCCGCCACCGACGCCGGCCGGCGGTCGTCGAGGCCGGCGGCCCGGTAGAGGCCCGGCCCGAAGCCGAACGTGACGGTCAGCCGCGCGGGCAGCAGGCCGAGCTCGGGTTCGGTGTCGGCGAGGGCCGGCCGGCCCCGGGTGAGCCGGGCGGCGTCGTCGGTGAGCAGCCGCAGCAGCCGGCCCAGGGCGGCCCGGTCGGTGGCCGGGGCGAGGGTCAGCGCGACGAACGCCGCGTGCGCCTGCGGCTCGGTGTCCACCCCTGCCTGGCGCGCGCCGTGGAACGGCACCACCGCGCCGCCGATGTCGGCCACCGGGACGGTCCCCTCGGGGCGCACGTCGGTGTCGCCGGGGCGGGCGAGGGCGACGGCGGCCCCGGCGAGCGTGCCCCCGGCGGCGAGGGCCCCGCCGGTGAGCAGGGCGCGCCTGCGCACCGGGCGGCCGGTGGTGGCGTCGGTCATGACGCGGGGCTCGTGGCCGCCCGCGGCGTGCCGCTCGTGCCCGGCATCGGGGTCGCGCCGTGGCCGGGCGCGTAGCTCTCCTGCGCGCCGGTGAACGGCTTGGCGACGGCGGTGAACGTCTGCGTCCGGCCGTCGGCGAAGGTGAGCGTGACGGCGAGTTCGTCGCCGGGCCGCACCGGCTGCCGGAGGTTCATCAGCATCAGGTGCTCGCCGCCGGGCTCCAGCGCGTGGCTGCTCTTTGCCCTGACCACGATGCCGCCCTGCTTGGCCTGCATGACCATCGTGCCGTCCTTCATGGTCATCTCGTGCAGCTCCATCGGGGACACGTCGGTGGCCGCGCCGGTGATGGTCACGTCCGTGTCGCCGTCGTTGACCAGGGTGCCGAACGCCGCGGTCATGCCCTGGTCGGCGGCCTTCACCCACGGGTCGCGCACGGTCAGCACCCCGGCGGCGGCGCTCACCGACACCGACGGTGACGGCGTCTGGTCCGGCGCGGCCGTGGACGTGCTGTCCGGCGAGCCGCAGCCGGCTACGGCTGCCGCCGCGACAAGGGTGGTGAGCAGGACTTTCGTGTGCCGGGACCGGCGGGGTGCGCGGAGATTGGGCATCGTTTCCCCTTCGATGATCGATTCCAGGTGGATGGTCGGCGTCACGGGGGGTAAAGTTCCGCCGCCGAACGTGACCCACGCCACTCGGGGATCCGGGCGGGCGGGCGCGCCGGCGACCGCCCAGCGGACCGGTGCCCGGGGTGAGAGAAACTTTTGCCATCTGCGGAAAAAGTTCGGATGGGCTTGACGGAAGTCCGGGTGCGGCGAGGATGATCCGATGCGTCGTCCCCCTCCGGTCCCCGGCCGCTTCGTCTCGGGCCTGCTCGCCGTCGTCCTCGCCGCGGCGGTCGCCGTCCTCGGAGCCGCCCCGCCCGCCGCCGCGCACGGCACCCTGGCCATGTCCACGCCGGCGGTCGGCGCCACGGTCGGCGAGCCACTGGCGACCGTGCAGCTCTACTTCACCGAGCGGGTCGCCGACAACGCGTACTTCGCGGTCACCGCGCCGAACGGCGGCCGGGTCGACAACGGCTGGACGCACGGGTCGCCCGCTCCCCTGGACAAGCCGGTACGCGAGTACCTGCTCGTCGACGGCAAGTTCGAGCCGCGCGAGTACGCCACCGGCTTCCCGGCGGTGGTGAAGCTGGCGCACCTGCCGGCGGCGGGCCAGTACACGGTGAGCTACCTGTCGGTGGCCTCCGACGGCGAGCCGGTGCGGGGCACGATGAGCTTCCGCTACACCGGTCGGGTCACGGCCGCCCCACAGGGCTGGCGTGCGCCGACCACGGGACCGGACCCGGCGCTCGTCGCCGCCGCCGAGCAGCACGCGACGTCCGGGCACGGCGCGCCCCAGTCCTCGAACGGACCGGCCACGCCGGCCGCGTCGCCCGCCGCCCCGGGCGCGGCCTCCGTCGCAGCGGCCCCCGTCGAGGCCGAGGACACCGGCGGGTCCGGTTGGCCCGGCGTCGTCGCCGTGGTGGTCGTGGTGGTCGTGGCGGCGGCCGGCGTCGTCGCCTGGCGGTGGCGCGCCGCGCGGGCCGGCGGCCCGGGCCCGACGCCCCGCTGGCCGTGGGCCCGCCCGCGCCCCGCCGGCCGGGCGCCCCGCCGCCCGGCCGCGCGGGCGGCGGGACGCCGGAAGCCCGCCGGCCCGACCCCACGCCCGGCGGCCCGCGGCGGCGGCCCCCGACGCGGCCCGGTCGCCCCGGGCGAGGCGTCCGAGGACCCGCCGGCCAACGGGCCCCGCCTCGGCGACCGGGGCCTCGCCCTGCTCGTCGGGGGACTGCTGGTCGCACTGGTGGCCGGCTTCGGGCTCGGCCGCGTCGGCGCCGGCGACGGGCGGGCCGCCACGGCGGCCGTGGGCGGATCGCCGGCCACCGGCCGCCCCGTCGCGGCCGGGGACGGGCACCAGCACGCGCCGGGCGCCGGGGCGCACACGCATCCCGGCGACGGCGACCCGGCGCAGGCGCAGGTGACCGGGACGACGGTCAGCGCCGGCGGCTACACGCTGAAGCCGGTGACGCGGTCCCAGCCGGCCGGCGTGAACGCCAACTACCGGTTCCGGATCGTGGGCGTCGACGGGCAGCCGGAGACGCGCTTCGCGGTCGTGCACGACAAGCCGCTGCACCTGGTCGTGGTGGGCCGGGACCTGGGCGGCTACCAGCACCTGCACCCCACCATGGCCGCCGACGGCACCTGGAGCGTGCCGCTGGCGCTCGAGCGGGCCGGGGGCTACCGCGTCTACGCCGACTTCGCCACGACCGCCGCCGACGGCACCGCACGGCCGCTGGTCCTCGGCGTCGACCACCAGGTCCCCGGCGCGCACACCCCGGCCCCCCTGCCGGCCGCCGCGCCGCGGGCGACGACCGGGCCGTTCGAGGTGGAGATGGTGGGCGCCCCGACGGTCGGGGCGACGGTGCCGCTGTCGTTCCGGGTGGGTCGCGCGGGCGGCCCCGCGCCGACGCTGGAACGCTACCTGGGCGCGTACGGGCACCTGGTGGTCGTCCGCGAGGGCGACCTGGGATACGTGCACGTCCACCCGGATCAGGAACTGGTCGACGGGGCGCCCCGGTTCTGGCTGACCGCGCCGGGCCCCAGCCGCTACCGGGCGTTCTTCGACTTCCAGGTCGACGGCAAGGTCCACACCGCCGAGTTCACCCTCGACCTGGGCTGAGACCCGGGGCCGACCCGCACCGGGATCGGTGCGGGCCGGCCCGACGCGTCGGGGTCGGGGTCGGGCTAACCCTCGATCCGGACGATGTTGCGGATCTTGTTGGACGCGTCCAGCGCCGCCACCTTGTACGCCTCGGCGAGGGTCGGGTAGTTGAACACCGCGTCGATGAGGTAGTCGACCGTGCCGCCGCAGCCCATGACGGTCTGCCCGATGTGCACGATCTCGGTGGCACCGGTGCCGAACACGTGCACGCCGAGCAGCCGGCCGTCGGCCGGTGACACCAGCAGCTTCAGCATGCCGTACGAGTCGCCGACGATCTGCCCGCGGGCCAGCTCGCGGTAGCGCGCGATGCCCACCTCGAACGGCGTGGAGCTCTCCGTCAGCTGCTCCTCGGTCTTCCCGACGAAGCTGATCTCCGGGATGGTGTAGATGCCGATCGGCTGCAACTCGTTGAGTGCGCGGACGGGCTCCCCGCAGGCGTGCTGGGCGGCGATGCGGCCCTGCTCCATGGAGGTGGACGCCAGCGCCGGGAACCCGATCACGTCGCCCACGGCGTAGATGTTCTCCACCGCCGTGCGGTAGTCCGCGTCGACCGTGATCCGGCCGCGCCGGTCGGCCTGCAACCCGGCAGCCTCCAGCGCCAGGCTGTCGGTCTGGCCCTGACGGCCAGCCGAGTACATGACGGTGTCCGCGACGATCTTCTTCCCGCTCTTGAGGACGCACAGCGCCGCGCTCTCGTGCTTCTCCACCGCCGCCACCTCCTCACCGAAGCGGAACGTGACCGACAGGTCGCGCAGATGGTACTTGAGCGACTCGACGACCTCCTCGTCGCAGAAGTCGAGCATCCGGTCGCGCCGCTCCACCACGGTCACCTTCGTGCCGAGCGCGGCGAACATGGAGGCGTACTCCATGCCGATCACGCCCGCGCCGACCACGACCATGCTGCGGGGGATGGACTCCAGGTTGATGACCCCGTCGGAGTCCACGATCGTCCGCTCGTCGAACTCGACGCTGTCCGGACGGGCCGGCCGGGTGCCGGCGGCGATGATCGCCTTGTCGAAGGTGACCCGCGACTCCTGCCCCGACTCGCCGTCGACCCAGATCGTGTGCGCGTCGGCGAACCGCCCGGTGCCGGTGATCAGCGTCACCCGGTTGCGGGCCAGCTGGTTGCGGATGACGTCGGTCTGCCGGCTGATCACGTGCTGGGTGCGAGCGGCCAGGTCGCCGACCGTGATCTCGTCCTTGAGCCGGTAGCTGCTGCCGTACAGGTCGCGCTGGCTCATGCCGCTCAGATAGAGCACGGCCTCGCGCAACGTCTTGGAAGGGACGGTGCCGGTGTTGATGCACACCCCACCGATCATGTCGCGGCGGTCGACGATGCCGACCCGCCGACCGAGCTTGGCCGCGGCGATCGCGGCCTTCTGACCGCTGGGCCCGGAGCCCAGCACCAACAGGTCGTAGTCATACACGCCGTAAGCCTCGCAAGATCCCGCAACCCCCGCCACCGCACGTTCGGCGGTGGCCCCCGGCCCATCGGCGCCGACAGGCGTACGCCCCGGCACGCCGGCCGGTGGGCCGACGCGCCGGGGCGCGGGTGGGGACCGGGTCAGGGGGTGGTGATGTTGAAGCTCCTGACGGTGGCGCTGCCGCCGAGGGCCTGGGTGGCGTAGTTGAAGACGCCGAACCGGTAGCCCATGAAGAACGGCCAGTTGTTGTCGAGGGTGAGCGCGTTGCCGAGGGACACGAAGTTGGTGCCGTCGGTGCTGTAGGAGAAGCGGGCCTGCCGGCCCGCGCCCGGTCTGATGTCGGCGTTGACGCGCAACCAGATGCGTCCGCCGCTGATCGCCGCGCTGGCGATCTCACTGCCGGTGTTCGTGGTGTTCCAGTTGCTGTCCATGGTGATGTTGTTGGTCATGACCACCCGGTTGGCCCCGTTGTCGCGTCTGACGCCGATCCAGGCGGACGAGTTGCGCAGCATGGACAGGCCGCTGCGGTCACCGTCGCGCATCGTGGAGTAGTCGAGCTCGATGGTGGCGGTGCTGGTCGGCCCCTGGATGCGGTGGGTCAGCGTGTTGCGGGCCTTGTAGAGGTCGGTGGTGACCGTGGCGGCCTGGAGCCGCAGCCCGTTGTTGACCGACCACTTGCTGTTGTCGGGGTTGTGGTTCCACTCGTACTGCGGGCCGAGCGTGGTGCCGGGGAACGTGTCGTTGCCGATCATGGGCTTGACCGGGCGGGTGGGCAGGGGGTTGGGGTAGGAGCCGCCCCAGGCGCCGTTGACGGTCTGGATCTGGGGCCAGCCGTCGGAGGTCCAGTTGATCGGCGCGAGGGCGGGCACCCGGCCGCCGGGGTAGGCGTCGATGAAGCTCATGTAGTACCACTGGCCGTTCTGGGTCTGCACGAGCCCGCCCTGGTGGGGGACGCCGCCGCCGGAGATCGGGCCGGGCATGTTGAGCAGGACCTGGCGCATCTCGTACGGCCCGAACGGTGAGCTGGACTTGAGCACGTACTGGCCGTTGGCGGGGCGGGTCAGCCAGATGTAGTAGCTGCCGTTGCGCTTGTAGAACCGGGCGCCCTCGAGGGTGCCGACGCTGGACGGCGTGGAGAAGACCTGCTGCGCGCGGACCTGCGTCTTGCCGTCGGCGGAGAGCTGGGCGACGCTGATCTGGGTGTTGCCGTACGCGACGTACATGGTGTCGTTGTCGTCGACGAGCAGGCCGGCGTCGTAGTAGCAGTTGTTGATGGTCGAGATGCGGTTCCAGCCGCTCTCGACGCTGGTCGAGCTGTAGACGTGGGTCTTGGAGAAGTCGATGCAGCCGAGCCAGTAGAAGGTGTTGTTGCTCTTGCGGTAGTTCATGGCCGAGGCCCAGATGCCGTCGACGTAGGCGTGCGAGCCGTTGAGGTCGTACTTGGTGCCGAAGTCGAGGCGGGGCACCGAGTGCCCGGCGAACTCCCAGTTGACGAGGTCGTAGGAGCGCAGGATCGGCGCGCCGGGGGAGTAGTGCATGGTGGACGCCGAGTAGTAGTAGGCGTCACCGACGCGGAAGATGTCGATGTCGGCGAAGTCCTGCCACAGCACCGGGTTCGTGAACGACCCCGAGGGCGAGGGCGGCGGCGTGGTCGGCGGCGGCGTGGTGGGCGGGGGAGTGGTCGGCGGCGGCGTGGTGGGCGGCGGCGTCGTGGTCGGGTTCCCCGTGGGGACCGAGCCGGTGCAGGTGACCCCGTTGAGGGCGAAGCTGGTCGGCGCCGGGTTGCTCGACGTCCAGGTGCCGTTGAAGCCGAAGTTGACGTTGCCGCCGGTGGGGATGGCGGCGTTGAAGTCGGCGTTGGCCACCGTCACCTGGGCGCCCGACTGGCTGGCCGTGCCGTTCCACAACTGGCTGATCGTCTGCCCGGCGGCGAAGGACCAGGTCAGCCGCCAACCGTTGATCGCGTCGCCGAGGTTGTCCACGACGACGTTGGCGCCGAAGCCGCCCTGCCACTGGTTGGTCACCGTGTAGGTGACCTTGCAACCGACGGCGGCCTGGGCGGAGACGGCCAGGGTTGACCCGGCGGCGCTGACGGCGATGACCGTCGTCGCGGCGAGCCAGAGCCGAAGACGCGAGCGTTTCACTGCCATTCCTCTCCTCTGTGCGATCCTGGATCTGCTGGTCGTGGCACGTCGGGCGGGTAGCCGACCTGGCGTGCGGGGCGCGCCGCCGGATCAGCGGGAACCGCGACCGCCGCGACGCCGCGCCCGTCGGCGTGGGCCGGCGGACGGAAGTCGGTCGGGTGGCGGCCCGGCACGGTCCGGGCTGGTGAGACTGGACGATCGTGGCTGCGCAACGTCACGGGTCTGTCGACATCAACCCGGGGCCCGGCCGACAGAGGCTGCCATCTCCGGCCGGCACCTGGCATGGTGCGACGCCCGAAGGATGGCCCCGGACAGCTGTCGTCGGTGCCGCTCGTGCCTCCGGCTCCGGTCCCGGATCGGACACCGTGCTGCCGGTCGGAGCGCGCCCTTCGCTCCTGCAGCGGACACTAGCGTGTTACCGTTCACACCGGCAAGTCATCGACCTGAAACGATGTCCGGGGATCCCGGCGTCGCCGGGCCGGGGCCGGCGGCGATCACCCGGGACCGGACGTCGTCCGCCGCGCCCGACCCGTCGTCCGCTGCGGTGGACAGCCGGATGAAGGTCGGCCCCGCGCCCGCCGACGCGGCGTCCCCGCCGCACCCCGGCGGCGGCGACACGAGCAGGTGCAGCCGGGGCGTCAGCAGCGCCGCGACGCTGTCGTGGTCCCGGACGGCGTCGGACGCGGCCGGATGGCCGATCAGCCCGGCGGTCAGCCAGCCGCCGGACCGGTAGCGGTCGAGCCGTCGGGCGAACCAGTGTGCCTGGGCCGCGCCGACCAACCCGTGGTGGCCGTCCGGAAGGTGGCTCTCCGCCATCGTCGAGTTGATGCCGGCGACCACCAGGTTGAGCTCGGGCATCTCGAAGACGCTCCACGGCCGGTGCCGGTCGAACGTGGGGCCGTCCACCCCGTCGTAGAGTTCGGTGAAGAACCGGAAGTAGTGCCGCCACTTGTCCCAGTAGGGCGGCTGCGGCCGCACCTCGTCGGCCTCGCAACTCGCGAAGTACGCCCGGCAGGCCGCGTGGTTGACGTCGTGCGGGCCGGGCACCACCGCTATCCGCCCCGCATCCAGGTCGAGGACGTCGCGGAGCCGGGCCAGGAACGCCAGCGCCTCGTCGAACTCGCGGATCCCGCCGGCCGCGGTCAGGTCGCCGCTGATCAGCAGCGCGTCCGGACCGGTGCCGCCGGTGGCGAGCAGCCGCTCGACGCCGGAGCCGACGGCGTCGAGCAACTCCTTGGCGCGTTGGCGCGGGGCCGGCCCGGCGCAGGGCTGGCGGGCGAACCGCGGGCCGGGCAGGTGCAGCAGGGTCACCTCGGTGTCCGCGGCGTGCCCCGTCGACCGCTGCGGCGGGTAGGCCGGCGGGTGCCGCAGCCGCAGCCGGGGGTGGTGCGCGGCGATCTGCGGGGGTGGCTGCCCGGCCGGCAGCTCGTCGTCGCCCGGCCCGACCGCAGGGCCGGCGGGGAACCCCGGCCCCGCCGTGGGCTTCGCCCGGCCGCGCATCGCCTCGCCGACCCGGCGCAACAGCCGTCGCCGGGCGTCCCGTTCGTCGGCCGCGCCGACCAGGTCGACGTAGGTGATGGTGGCCAGCAGCCCCTCCGGGTCGAAGTCCTCGATCCGTACGGTGATCAGCCGCCGCTGCGGGTCGTCGGGCGCACTGCGGAACGCCGCCTGCCACTCCAGCCGCCCGTAACGGGACCGGACATAGTTGGGCGACAGCACGGCGATGACGGCGATCGATTCGCAGATCGCCCGGTCCATGAATTCGATGAAGTTCGTCCCGGCCACGAAATCCCAGGCCTGGAGAATCGTCCGGTAGCCCGCGCGCTCAAGCTCCCAGGCTATCCAGGTCGCCCACCGCTCGTCGGCCGGTGAATAGCTGATCAGGAAATGAGCCGCGTCGGCGGGGTATCCGAACTGGCCGGTCATGTGCCAATTCTGCCCGGCCGTCGGCCGCGGGGTGAACGCCACTCCGCATTGGCGTCGACGACTGGCCCGAATGGCGGGCCGGGCCGTCGGGGCGGGGTGCCCGTGGCTCAGCCGTCGACGCCCGGCGGGCGGCGGGCGCTGGCGACGAGCGACCCGCCCAGGCCCGGGAACAGCCGGGCCAGCAGCCGGGACTGGAGCCACCGGCCCCGCCCGACGTGGACGCCGACGTAGTTCGACCGGATCGACACGTCGACGAAGCCGGCGGCCCGCAGCACCCGGCGCAGCATCTGCGCGGTGAACGGGCGGATGTGCAGGTGCAGGTACGGGTGCGTCGGATCGACCTGACGCGGCGACCGGCCGAGGAGGAACCGGAGCCGGTCCTGGAGCGGGGCGAGGTTCGGCGTGCTCAGGACCAGCGCGCCGCCGGGGCGCAGCACCCGGGCGATCTCGGCCAGCAGGGCCCCCGGGTGGTACACGTGCTCGATCAGCTCGGCCGCGACGACCCCGGCCACCGACCGGTCCGCCAGCGGCAGCGGCCGGGTGACGTCGAGCCGGACCGGGTGGTGCCCACCGGCCGGCGCCCCCGCCAGCGCCGCCCAGGACAGGTCGGCGACCACGGTCGGCCGGCGCGGGCGGGGCAGGCCGTCGAAGATGCTCCGCGCCCCGGGCCCCAGCTCCAGCAGGGCCCCGGCCGGACCGCCGGACCCGTCGCCGCCGTCGGGACCCCCGAGCGCGTCCAGCAGCGCCGCGCCGACCAGGCGTCGGCGCACCGCGTGGTACGGGTCGTCGACGTACGCCCGGGTCGCCCGGCCGTCGTCGTAGCACCGGCTGTTGGCCTCCCGCGCCGCCTCCGCCGCGCGGCCCCCGCCGGTCACCGCTGGCCGGCCGGCGTCAACCGGTCGGCGTCCCTCGCCAGCCGGTCGAGGGCGGTCCGGGCCAGCGAGACCGTCTCGGCGCGGCCGTGCAGCCGCCGGGTCAGCCGGTGCGCGGGCGTGTCGAGGGCGCCGAGGGTGAGGTCCGGCTTCTCCGGATGGTGTAGCCCGAGCACGACGGTGGCGGCCGGCGCGCCGCCCACGACGGTGGACGCGTGGAAGTGCCCGGCGGCCAGCTCGTACGCGCTGCCGGCCGCCCAGTGCTCCGGCGCGCCGGCCGTGGCGTCCACGGTGCGCGTGGTCGGCACGAGCCGGTCGCCGCCCGCCGTGGTACGCGTGTCGAACACCCGGTACGTGCTGCCGGTCGCCACCGTCACGTGCTGGTTGCCCACCTGGCCGTAGAGGACGTGGCTGAGCAGGTCCCAGCTGTGGCAGTGGAACGGCGAGACGGAGAGCCGCACGGGTGTGCGGCGCTCGCCGAACAGGTGCACGCAGACGCCCCGCCGGCCGTCGCGCAGCACCGGCAGGCAGGCGAAACCCAGCGGGTGGCGCACCGCGGACAGCGTCGACTCGCCGTTGGCGATCGGATCCAGCCAGGTGGTCCGGACCAGCTCGGCGACCCGGTCGGGTGATCCGCTACGGATCGCCCGCTCCAGCGTCGCGTAGATCATGACGGTCATCTCCTGAGAATGAGAGGAAACGTGATTCACGTCCGGGCGCGCGCGAACACCGGCGGTCCGGTCGAAGGAAGGTCGGGGTCAGTCCCGTAGGGGGACACCGGCCGGTATCCGGCCCACGTTGTCCAGATACGGATCGAGCTCACCGACCTCGAACCGGCACATCCCGGCCACGTGCCAGAAGTCGGCCGAGACCTCGCCCGCCGACTTGTGCCGCCCGTTCGGGGTGAACGCCACCCAGGAACGCTCGGTCAGGCCCAGCAGCGTGCACCGGTGGGCGGCCGTGCCGTCCGACGCCGGCTGCCACAGCCGCACGGTGCCGTCGGTGCTGCCGCTGGCCAACAGGCCACCGTCCGGGCTGAACGCCACCGACCAGATCCGGCGGGTGTGCCCCGTCAGCTCCTGCACCCGCTGGCCGGTCCGCGTGTCCCAGAGGTCGATGACCCCGTCGTCGCCGGCCGTGGCGAGAAGCCGGCCGTCCGGGTGGAAGGCCACCGTCCACAACTTGCGCCGCCCCGGCTGGAGCACCCGCAGCACGGCCTGCCCGTGCGGGTCCCACAGCACCGCCGTGCCGTCGGCGCTCGCCGAGGCGAGCATCCGCCCGTCCGCCCGGTAGGCCAGGGACACGATGCGGCCGCTGTGCGTCTTCGGCAGCACCCGCGCCTCGTCGGAGCCCGGGTCGTGCAGGCGGACCAGCTCGTCGTCGCAGCCGGTGGCCAGCGTCGCGCCGTCGGGGGAGTAGGCCAGGGCCCGGACCCGGCCCCGGAAGCCGCGCAGCCACCCGATCGTGCGCCCGGTCGTGCGGATCAGCAGCTGCACCGTGTGGTCGTCGTTGGCGACGGCGATGCGGTCCCCGGCCGGGTCGAACACCATTGCCCAGACCGCGTCGCTCGACACCTCGAGCTGCCGGCCCTCCGCGCCGGCCTCGGCGTCCCACAGGTAGACCCGCCCGTCGTTGCTGGCGGTGGCCAGCAGGTGGGGCTCCGCGCCGAAGGCCACCGAGACCAGCCGGTCCATCCGGTTGGACTCCAGCACCTGCCGGCACTCCCCGGCGACCGGGTCCCACAACCGGACCAGCCCGTCGTTGCTGCTGGTGGCCAGCAGCGATCCGTCCCGGTTGAAGGCCACGGCCCGCATCTGCCGGCCGTGGCCGCGCAGCACGGCGGCCGACTCGCCGCTGCCGGTGCTCCACACCTTCGTGGTGAAGTCGTTGCTGCTGCTGATCAGCCGGTCACCGTCCGGGCGGAACGTGATCGGCCACACCGAGGCGTAGTGGCGGTCCAGCTCGTGGCGCACCTCGCAGGTGGCGTCGTCCCAGATCCTGACCCACCCGTCGCTGTCGCCGGTGGCGAACATCGTGCCGCGCGGGCTGAACGCGACCCGGTACACGGCCCCGCTGTGCCGGCCCACCTCCCGGCCGACCGGCGAGTGGCCGCCCTCCGGCAGGTCCCAGCGTCGCACCGACCCGGTGACGTCGGCGCTGACGAGGTGCCGGCCGGAGGGGTGGAAGTCGAAGGTGTAGATCGGCCCCTCGTGCCCGGTCAGCCGGTGCAGCAGCCGGCCCGTCCTGGGGTCCCACAGCCGCAGGACGCCGTCCTCCGCGCCACCGGCCAGGAAGGTGCCGCCCGGGTCGTGCCGCAGCCAGTACGTCAGCTTGTCCTCCGCCTCCGCGCGCTGCCGCAGCAGGCCGGTGCGCAGGTCCCACAGCCGCACGACGCCGCCGTCGTCGCCGGTGGCCAGCGTCGAGCCGTCCGGGTTGAACGTGCCCGTCCACACCGGTGCCCGGTGCCCCGGCAGCTCCCACCGCAGTCGCCCGGTGGCGACCTCCCAGACCCGGACCACGCCGTCCTTGTCGCCGGTGGCCAGCAGCGTGCCGCTGCTGTCGAACAGCAGCGGCCACACCCACTCCCGGTGCCCGGACAGCACGTGCCGGCACTCGCCGGTGGTGGCGTCCCAGAGGCGGACGAGGCCGTCCTGGGCGCCGGTGGCCAGCAGCGGCTCGGTGGGGCTGAAGTTCACCGAGTACGTCCGCCACTCGTGGCCGGTCAGCGTGCGCAGCGGCCGGTTGTCCCGGGCGTCGCAGATCAGCACCGAGCCGTCCTCGCAGCCGATCGCCAGCAGCGCGCCCTCGGCGTCGTAGCCGACCGGGCGCGGCAGCCGGCCCTCCTCGAAGCCGAACAGGACGCCCAGCGCGACCGGCCGGACCGCCGTGGTCAGCGGGCTGCCGGGCAGCACCACCGCGCCCCGGCGGCGCAGCCCGTCGAGGGCCGCCGGGGCGGCCGTCGCCGACACCACCGCCGCCCTCCGCCACCGCACGTCGGTCAGCACCGCGTCGGACAGGTCGGTGGTGAGGATCCGCGCGTCGGTCAGGTCGGCCCCGGTCAGGTCGGCCCGGGCCAGGTTGCTGCCGACGATCCGGGCCCCCGACAGGTCCGCGCCCCGCAGGTCGGCCCCGGACAGGTCGCTGTCCTCGATGGCGACGCCGGCCAGCCGGGCCCCGCGCAGGGTGGCGTCGGCGAGCACCATGTCCGCCAGCCGGGCCCCGGTCAGGTCCGCGTCGGTGAGGTCCGCCGCCGGCCACGACCGCTCGGTCAGGTGCAGCCCGCTGAGCAGGGCCGAGCGCAGGTTGAGCCCGGGGGAGGTGCTGAACCGGGCGATGATCCGCCCCGCGTTCGTCCGGGCGGCGGGGGTGGCGTCGGGGTCGTCCAGCACCCCCTGCGCCCAGCGCCGGCAGACCGACGGCTCGGCCAGGTCGCACAGGAAGTCGATGGTGAGCTGGGACAGCGGGTGGGCGTGCAACCGGCCGGTGTGCTCGCGGCCGGTGGCGGAGAGGTCGTCGGCCAGGTGCCGGGCGACCAGCCACTCCGTGACGGATTCGTGGATGAAGCTGAACACCCCGTCGTCCGTGCGGATGAGCAGGCTGCCGGCGCCGATGGCATGGGTGATCTGCTCGGCGGACAGGTGCCGGCCGGCGAGATCGGTCAGCGTGCCGGCCAGGTCCTGGATCTCCTCGACCCGCATCAGCGCCTCGCCGCGTTCCCACAGCCGCAGCGCCAGCGCGGTGACCGCCGCGAACAGGTCCCCGGCGGCGAGGCCGACCGGCACCCCCCGGATGTCCTGCGTCCGGTCGCCCTCGTAGCCGAGCCAGGCGTCGATGATCTCCTCGTACAGGCGGGCCGGGCTGATCGTGCCGCTCGCCGCCGACACCGCGCGCAGCCGGTCCGTGGGCAGGTCGGCGATGAAGCCCAGCATCCGTGGGTTGGTGGCCAGCGGCATCAGCCCGGGAATGCTCGCCAGGAGGTCGAGCCGCCGGTCGACCTCCTCGACCTGCCCACCGAAGCGCTGGACCAGCAGGGCGCGGATCTGCGCGGCGGACAGGTGCGACAGGCTCAGCACGCGGCGCTGGGGCAGGCTGCCGATCCGTGCCTCCATCGCGGTGGCGACCTGCGAGTGCGCGGCGAAGTGCTGGGTCCGGCTGGCAACGATGATCTTGGCCTGCCCGCGGGCGGCGGCGAGCAGCGTGCCGAGGTGGTCCGCCGCCCGGGCGTAGGTGGCCCGGGCCACCAGCTCGTCGAAGCCGTCGAAGATCAGCACGATCCGGCCGTGGTCCAGCATGTACCGGAAGGCGGGCAGGTCGATCTTGTCGTGGCCGTGGTTGGCCAGGTGCGCCGCGACGTGTCCCTCCAGCGTGTTGGCCTTGTCCGAGGCCCGCAGGTCGATCAGGACCGGCAGCACGTGCGGCAGTTCGGTGCCGATGCGTCGGGTCAGCTCCCGCAGCGCGAAGGTCTTGCCGCGCCCGAAGTCGCCCAGCAGCAGGACGAACCGGCCCTCGTCGCCGCCCACCAGCTCCAGCAGCTCCCCGACCAGGTCCTCGCGGGTCTCGTCGCCGTCGACGCGCGGGCGGGCCGCGGCGTGGGTCTTGTCGACGAACCGCTGCGGGACGTAGCCCTGGGCGGGATAGCGGGGGTCGGCCAGCAGCGCCTCGGACTGCGTCCGCAGGTAGCCGGTGAGGTCGAGCAGCCCCTGGAACTGGCGGAAGCTGCGCAGCCGCACCTTGCGTCGGCGGGCGTAGTCGCGCAGCGCCCGCGCCGGCTCCTCGCCCTGGTAGACGAGTTCCGACTCGACGTCGGGGTCGGCGCCGTGCACCTGCTCCAGGAAGGTGTCCACGTCGTGCTCGTCGACCGTGCGCACGCAGGCGCCGATGCGCAGCTGCCGCGCCCGCCCGCCGTCGGCGTAGGTCACCCGCAGGTAGGGGAACGCGCCCTTGATGCGGTGCACCACCGCGCCCGAGTGCCGCGCCACGCACACGTCGGCGATCTGGTCCAGCAGCAGACGCCGCGAGTCGAGCTGATCCCAGTCCGAGCCGGCGGGCCTCCAGCCGTCCCCGGAGCGCGCCACGACCCGGTGGGCCGACGACACCGGGAAGGTGTTCTCCGCCGCCCGCCAGACGACCGGCGTCGGCGGCGACCACCGGGGCCGCGCGACCACGTCGGCGGTCTCGCCCAGCCAGCGGGCCTGCTCCCGGTCGAACCGGCGGCTGAGCCGGACCAGGCCGTCCTCGGTCAACCGCAGCAGCTGGTAGCGGCTGGCCGCCTCCGGGCTCGGGAGGGGGCCCAGCCCGTAGGTCGGCAGCCCGCCGGCCAACTGGCCGCCGGCGGGGGCCTTCTCGTCGCCGTTGCCGTGCAGCAGGAGGTTCAGCCGGTGGCCCAGGGCCCCGTCGAGCAGCTCGGCGTCGGCGAGCCGCTCGTGGGCCGGCTCGGAGCGGCCGTGCGGATCATGGTGCACCACGCCGATCCGCAGCCAACCCCGCTCCTCGTACGTGGCCAACGACTCGGCCACGTGCCGGGCCTGCTCCGCGCCGATGCGGCCCGGCCGGGGGCCGGCCCCGGCGGCCGGCTCGGCGTCGATCGTGGAGTTGAGCCCGGCGACCACCACCCGCAGGTCGGGCAGCTCGAACAGGCTCCACGGGTGCTCCTTCTGCATCCGGGCCTGCTGGCGGTCCTCCGGCCAGGCGTCGAACAGGGTGGCGAAGTGCCGCCAGTTGTGCCAGTAGGGCTTGACCGGGGCGACGTCGTCGGCCTCGCACTGCGCCAGGTACGCCCGCGCCGCCGCCTCGTTGACGTCGCGTTCTCCCGGCACGACCGCGATCCGGCCGAAGCCGATGCCGAGGTGCTCGGCGAGCCCCTCCAGGAAGGACTTGACCAGGTCGAACTCCCGGGGTCGGCCGGTGACCGCCAGGTCGCCGCTGACCACGACGAGGTCCGGGCGGGCGCCCGGAAGGCTGCGGGCGAGCAGGTCCAGGTCCGCGCACAACGCCGCGAGGACCTCCTCGTGGGCGCCCGCCGGCACCGGTGCGCCGAACGCCTGCCCCGGCGCGAACCGCAGGTGGGACAGGTGGAGCACGGTGACCGCGGTGTCGGCGGTGAGCTGGTCGAAGGTGACCCCGAGCGCCGTCGCCAGCAGGTGCAGCTCCTCCACGTCGATCCCCCGCAGACCCGCCTCGATCTTGGCGATCGCGCTGCGGGACAGCGAGGACGTGCCGAGCTGCTCGCACTGCTCGGCGAGCTGGCGGGCGGACCAGCCGCGTTCGTCGCGCAGGCGGCGGATGCGGGCAGCGATGATCTTCGTCAGTTCCGGCCTGGCCATGACGCCGACACCTCCTCGGAGGGGGTGTCTCCACTGTACGCGGTGTTGCTCCATGAGGGAGCAGGCACCCGGCTGGTTTCTGGCAGATACCCTCGGACGGGTGACGGCGATGTCGGGCGTCACGCAGGACGACACGCGAACGCACGCTCGCAGTCACGTTGTGCGACAGTCGTGGTCGTCGTAGCCTGGACATGTTGCTCCCCCACAGAACAACCTCCGATCCCCCGGGAGGGGGCACAGTGAGCGCCCCGGCGACGAACAACAACGATCGGACACCGCGCGGCCGGAGCGCCGTCGGGCGCGGGAAGCCGAGCCCCTACGACAGCAAGCCCCCCAGGAACGAGCTGGAGTTCCGCGACCACCACCTGCGCCGGGCGACCGACGACGAGACGACGAACCAGCTCTACATCCGGCTGCGCTGGCACCAGGCGTTGATGTTCCTCGTCTACGCCGGCGCGGCCCTGCTGCCGATCGTCGTGGTCATCTCGATGGCCAAGTGGGCCGGACTGCAGGCCGACCAGATCATGCAGCTCGCCCTCGTCGCCAGCGGTGGCGCGGGGGCCGGGGCCGCCGTCGGCTGGCTGGTCCGGCGGCGCGGCGGCGGGACGCCCACCGACGGCCGCGCGCCCTGACCCGGCCCGGGCCCGCCGCCCGGCGCGAGGTGGGGGGCGCTGCCCTGCGGGGCGTCAGTCGGCCGAGGACCGGCCGTTCCCGCGCGCGGCGAACCGGCTGAGCAACGGCACGACGACGAGGCCGCCGACGGACGCGACGAGCGCCGTGACCACGCAGGCGGTCACGAACGAGTTCCCGGCCCAGAGGCGGCTGCCCCACACCCCGACCGCCATCGCGACCGAGGCGGTCACGCTGATCCCGGCCAGGACGACGACCGGCCGCGCGCGGCTGACGCTCCGTTGTGCCACACGACGACAATACGCCCGCCAGCGCCCCGCCAAATAGGGCCTTTCTGCCCGCCTTCGACGGCGGACCTGACATCCTCGGCAACAGGGCGGTCGCCCTGCCGGCGGCAGGGCGACGGGAGCCACGACGGCCGCCCCACCGGGCGCGCCCGGGACGCACCACGCTGGAGCGGCATGCGAGGACAGCAATCGGATCCGGACGGACCCGTTCCGCGCCGGGCCGGTCCCCCGGACAGCGGGGCGGGCCCGGACGACCGGCGCAGCGGCCGGCTCGTCGCCGGGCTGCTCCTCGGCGTGGCCGGCGCCATCGACGGGGCGGTCGGGGCGAGCGTCGTGCGGGTGGACCCGTACGTGGTGGTCGACGAGGGGTTCCGGCGGCTCGATGTCACGGGGTGGGCGTGGCTCCAGCTCGCGGCGGGGCTGGCGACGGTCGCGGCGGCCCTGGCGTTGACCGTGAACCGGCGGGCCGCCGTCCTCGCGGCGGCCGGCGCGGGCTCGTTCGACATCCTGCTCACCGTGCTGCTCTTGCCCTACCATCCGGTCGAGCGGGCGCTGTCGGCGCTGCTCGCCGCCGTGGCGGTGTGCCTGCTCGCCGGGTGCCTGCGGGCGGCGGGCCGCCGGCGGCCCGCCGCGCCGGGCGGGCGGGGGATCAGCTGACCGGCGCGCAGAGCTGCGACTTCAGGAACGGCTTCGTGCCCGGCGGGACCTGGCTTCGCCAGGCCGGGTTCAGGGTGACCGTCAGGGGCGGCGCCTGCCAGGCCGCCCCGAGGCGCTGGAGCACGCCGTACTCGGCGCGTGGCTTGTCGAGGTTCCGGCCGGAGAGGAAGTCGATCATCTCGTCGGCGACGGCCCGCCGGCCGAGGAACCCCGCGTGGAAGGCGGGCACCTCGACGACCGGGATCCTGGTGAACGGCCCCGGCGGAGCCTCCACGGAGCTGACGGTCGGCAGGAAGGCGATCATCCGCACCCCGGGGACGGGGCACATCGTCTGGTAGCGGTAGAAGGGCGCGTTGTCGATGAGGGAGCGGACGAAGGGCTCGTCGGGGTTGCTGGTGCCGTTGCCGAGGCGGTTGGCGAGCCCGAACATGGCGCGCAGCACCCAGCCGGTGCCGACTCCCCAGCCGCCGGTGGCCTCCGCCGGCGGATAGTACGCCCGCCCGGAGCGGACCAGCGGGCTGAACATGAGCAGCGCGCGCACCGGCGAGTCCGGCCGGTCGCGCAGGTAGGTCCGCGCCACCATGGCCCCCTCGCTCTCCCCGAGCAGCGCGACCGGCCGACCGGTGAGCCGGTGCAGCGCGTCGACCTGGGCGGCCAGGAGCTCCGAGCTGGTCGCCAGCGACTGGTGGGTGGCCAACGCCGCGTAGGGCAACGGCCGGCCCCGGGCGTCCACCCCGGCGTAGGAGTAGCGCCACACCCGGGGGTCCGCGGCCGGCCGGCCGTCGTAGGTGCTGTCGTGCCCGGCGAGCAGGAGCACCGCGTACGGGACGGACGCCGCGAGCGGCTGCGAGAACAGCGGCGGGCCGAACGAGTCCCGCATGCCGCTGCGCGGCACCGCGAGGATCTGCATGACCAGCGGCACGGCCAGCGCCAGCACCACCACGACCGGCACCGCCGGCAGCCGTGGCAACCGCACGTGGGCCGGCCGCAGGGCCGCGCGCACCGTCTGGTGCCAGAGCAGCCCGTTGCACACCCCCGCACCCAGCGCGACCAGCGGTGTCCAGCCCGGGGCGGCGCTCCAGACCAGGCCGCCGGTCACGGAGAGCAGCACCAGGTCCAGCAGCGACCAGCCGAACAGCTCCGCGGACGGCAGGCCCCGCCACCCGTGGGGGACGACGGCCATCCGTTGCAGGAAGGGGGCGAGCAGGATCATCGGGCCGAGCGAGACGAACAGGTACCAGGACAGGGCCACCGCCGACGCCGCGACCGACAGCGCGGCGAAGGGCGTGACGATGGCGGCGGTGAGCGTGGCCACCCCGAGGTTGCGCCGGACCAGCGCGCCGGTGGGCGGGCGGGGCGCCTGCGCCGGCCAGGAGAGCAGGACCAGCAGCGCGGACAGGGCGCCCCGGAGCACGATCGCCGCCACCAGGCCGAGGCCGAAGGTCGGCCACGAGTCGTGGTAGACGAACAGCCACCGCAGGTCGTGGTAGGTGTCGTACGGCCAGACCGCCGTGACCTGCGGCGCCAGCGCCTGCGGCGAGACGAAGTCGAGCCACGTCAGGATCGTGGCCTCGACCAGCGGGAGGCCCCCGGCCACGGCGAGCAGCGCCGGCAGGCGACGGGATCGTGGCACGGGATCCTGCTCCTCTCGCCGGGTGGTCAGGACCGACCCTCTCGGCACCGACTCTCTCGCGATCGCCGCCGCCGCCGGGGCGATACCGCCGAATCGGGGCCCGCCCGGCGGGCCGGCGGCCGGCCTGTCCGGTATCCGGCCGGTCACCGGGGGGATGGCGGCTCGCCGTGACCCGGGCGGTGGCTCACAATGGAGGGCCGGTCACGTGGCCGTGTGGCGGGGGAGGATGCAGTTGAGTCAGGCAAGCGAGCCGGGCCCGGCCCGGCCGGCCACGGCGGGGGACGCCCCGCCGCGCGTCACGCGGGTCCGACAGATCCGGCTGGTGGGGCTCGCGGTCACGCTGGCCGTCCTCGCGGCGGCCCTGATCCCGATCGTGCTCGCGTTCGGCCCGCCGACCCGCGACGAGCTGTTGGAGCAGGCCGGGATGAAGGGCAGGCAGCAGCTCCTCATCGGGGTGAAGGACGACCAGCCCGGCATCTCCCAGCGGTTCCCGAACAACGTGTGGAAGGGCTTCGACGTCGACATCGCCTACATGATCGCCGGCTACCTCGGCTTCGACCGGTCCCAGGTGCGGTTCCTGCCGATCGAGAGCGAGGACCGGGCCCGCCGCCAGGCCCGCGACGGAGACGGGTTCGTCACCGTCGACCTGGTGATCGCCTCCTACAGCATCACCAAGCAGCGGGAGGAGGAGGGCGCGGTCTTCTCCGCCCCCTACCTCTACACGGAGCAGTCGGTGATCACCCTGGACAGCGTCGGCGACGCGGAGCAGGTGAGCAGCCTGGAGGACCTGGGCGGCCGGACGGTCTGCACGCTGACCACCTCGACCTCCGCCCAGCGGCTACGGGAGGCCGGCGCCAAGCCGATCGGCCGCAACCGGATCAGCGACTGCGTCCAGCTGCTCTACGACGGCAAGGTGTACGCGGTCACCACCGACGCCGCGATCCTCGCCGGCTTCGTCACCGGCGACCGGCCCGACGACGACGGTCAGCGCTTCCCGGCCGAGCTGCGGGGCGCCAAGCCGCTGCGGCACTGGGACATCGGCTCCTCGGCGCAGGAGAAGTGGGGCGTCAACACCGGCCCCAACGAGGCGCTGCGGGACCTGGTCGACCTCGCCCTCTACGCGTCGGCCGAGGACGAGGAGAACTCGACCTGGGAGAACGCGTACGACGCGAACCTGCGCTGGCAGCAGCGGTACAACCTCCCGCAGTCCGTCGCGGAACAGCGGCAGCCCGAGCCGAGGAAGGTGGAGGTACGGCAGTGGCCGTGGGAGAGGATCGCGCTACCGGCCCCGGCGCACCCCGGATCGCCGCCGGCCCCGGCAAGTCGGGGCGGCCGCGCCGCATGGCGGGGGCGCGGCAGGCGCAGCAGTGGCTGCTGACGCTCCTGCCCGCGTTCCCCGTCCTGCTCCTGGTGCTGCGGTTGTGGCAGCTCAGCCGGCAGGACATGTCCACCATGCTGCTGCTGGTGCAGTACGTCAGCCCGCTCGGCCTGCTCAGCGCGCTGCTGATCGCGCTGGTCTGGGCCTTTCCCCTGGTGGTTCTCACGTTCGGCGTGCTCGGTCGGCTGCTGCGGCTGAGCGCCCCTGACCGGTTCGACCCGGAGCGGTCGCTGTTGGCCTCCGGGACGGCGCGCACCCCGGGCTGGGTGCTCACCGGCGCCGTCGCGCTGGGGGCGCTGACGTGGCAGCTGCGCTTCCTGCCGACGCTGCTGATGCTGGGGCTCTGGCTGCTCGCGCTGCGCACCCGCTACCTGCACCCGGACCAGCCGACCCGGATCCTGCTGGTGAGCGTGGCGCTGCCGCTGGCGGCGGCCGTGCTGGCGTACACCGCGCTGGGCCCGGCGATCTGGTCGGCCCTGCGGCAGGACGAGCTGGCCACGGCCGCGCTGCTGGCGGTGCCGCCCGCCGCCGCGGTGCTGCTCACCGGCCCGATCCCCGGCTGGAGCGCCCCGGTGCTGACGCACGGGCTGGCGTACGCGGTCGCCGCCGTGCTGCCGCTGGTGATGGGGGCGGTCTTCCTCCGGGTCCCGGTGCTGCCGACCGCCGCGGTCGAGCTGGCCCCGGCGGGGGCGGCCGACGCCGAGGCGGGCACCGGCGCGGACCCGACGCCGGCCGACCGGACGGGGCCGGAGGTGGTGCTCGGCGCGCTCATCACGGTCACCGACACGTCGACGATCGTGCTGGACCGGGCGGCCGGTGTGCGGTTCCTGCCGAACGGCCGGGTCCGGTCGCAGGTGCTCTGCCCGGAGGCGACGCGGGTGCCGTACAGCGTGGTGTCGGTGCACGGCTGGCCGGTGGAGGAGACGGTCCTGGACTGGATGATGCCCCGGCGGCCGGTCGCCGACCCGGACGTGCGCTGCGACGGCCGGCTCCCCGCCGCGCGGTGACTGCCGGCACCCGGCCCGCGTCGCCGCGCTGTCGGATCCCCCGCCGGCCGGATATATTGACGCCGATGGTTGGCTGGCTGGTGGGAGGGGTGTGCCGTGAGAGCCCGGTCGATGATGGTGGCGGCGGTCGTGGCGGGCCTCGCGGTGAGCGGCGTCGGCGCGGCGGCCCTCGCCGACCCGCCGTCGGCCGCCGGCCCCCGCCCGGTGGCGGGCGTCGCCCTCGCCGTCGGCGACTTCGACCTCAGCCGCCCCCAGGTCGCCGCCAGCGGCCTGACGGTGCCCTGGGGGATGGATTTTCTGCCCGACGGCAGCGCGCTGGTGACGCTGCGCAACTCCGCCCAGGTGCTGCGGGTGCGGCCCGGCCAGCCGACCGAGGCGGTGGCCCAGATCTCCGGTGTGACCCCGGTCGGCGAGGGCGGCCTGCTCGGCCTCGCCGTCTCGCCGACCTACGCCCAGGACGGCTACGTCTACGTTTATCTCACCACCGCCACGGACAACCGGATCGTCCGGTTCCGGCTCGCCGATCCGCAGACCCAGACGCCGATCCTCACCGGCCTGGCCCGGGCCAGCACCCACGACGGCGGGCGCATCGCCTTCGGCCCGGACGGCCTGCTCTACGCCGGCGTCGGCGACGCGGGGCAGACCGCCAACGCGCAGAACCCGGCCAGCCGCAACGGCAAGATCCTGCGGATGCGGCCCGACGGGTCGGTCCCGCCCGACAACCCGTTCCCCGGGTCGCTGGTCTACAGCCTCGGCCACCGCAACGTGCAGGGCCTGGCCTGGGACGCCCAGGGCCGGCTCTACGCCACCGAATTCGGGCAGAACACCTGGGACGAGGTCAACGTCATCGTCGCCGGTGGCAACTACGGCTGGCCGACGGTGGAGGGCCGGGGCAACGACCCCCGCTTCCGCGACCCGCTGCTGGTCTGGACGACCGCCGAGGCGTCCCCGAGCGGCGCGACGATCGCCGGCAGCCGGCTCTTCGTCGCCGCGCTGCGCGGGACCCGGCTGTGGAACGTGCCGCTCGACGGCGTCGGCGGCGCGGGCACCCCGGTCGCCGAGCTGGTCGGCACCTACGGGCGGCTGCGCACGGTCGAGTACGGCCCGGACGGGTGGCTCTGGGTCGCCACCAGCAACCGCGACGGGCGCGGCTCGCCGACCGCGACCGACGACCGGATCCTGCGCTTCCCGCCGCGCGACGCCACGCCCCCGCCGACCACGACGCCCCCGCCGACGACCGCCCCGCCGACGACCCCGCCCACGACGCCCCCGCCGACCGGGGTGCCGGCGACCTGCCTGGTCACCTGGACCCCCAACCAGTGGACGGGCGGGTTCACGGCGGAGGTGCGGGTCACCAACCGGGGGCCGGCGCTGAACGGGTGGGCGTTGACCTGGTCGTTCGCCGCCGGTCAGCGGGTCACCAACGCCTGGAACGCGCAGGTCACCCAGTCCGGGGCCGCCGTCACCGCCCGCAACGTCGACTGGAACGCCAGCCTGCCGCAGGGCGCCACGGCGAGCTTCGGCTTCCAGGCCAGCTCCGGTGCGAGCAATCCGCGCCCCGCCGACTTCGCGCTCAACGGGGCCGCGTGCCAGGTGGATCAGTAGGCGGCGGCACCGGATTCCCCGATGGACGGTGCGGCCGCGATGATGCGGGGGTGACCAGACCTGGATCGGCCCGGCACCCCCGGTGGCGGTGGCCGGTGGCCGCAGCCGCGGTGGCCGTCGTCCTCGCCCCCGTCGTCGCGGCGGCCCCCGTCGTCGCGGCGGCCCGCCCCGGCGCCGCGCCCGCCCCGCCGGCAGGGCGGCCGGTGTGCGACATCCGCGACGACCGGTTGACCGAGATCTCCGGGCTGGCCGCCACCGACGACGGGTTCGTCGCGGTCAACGACGGCGCCGACGAGGAGTCCCGCCGCCGGATCTTCTTCCTCGACGCCAGCTGCCGGGTGGTGCGGGCGGTGCGCTACCCGTCGCGCCCGCGCGACACCGAGGACCTGGCCGTGGGCGCGGACGGCACGATCTGGGTCGCCGACATCGGCGACAACGACCGGGCCCGCCGCACCGTCGCCCTGTGGCGGCTGTCGCCCGGCGCGGCCCGTCCGGTGCTGCACCGGATGACGTACCCGGACGGGGCCCACGACGCGGAGGCCCTCCTGGTCGACGACGGCGGGCGGCCCGTGGTCGTGACGAAACAGGGCGGCAGCGCGGGCCTGTACCGCCCGGCCGCGCCGCTGCGGGCGGGCGGGACGGTGCCGCTGGCCCGGGTGGGACAGGTGCGACTCCCGTCCACCACGACCCGCAACCCGTACTCCTTCCTGGGGCGGCGGGTGGTCACGGGCGGGGCGAACGCGCCCGACGGGCGGCGGGTGGTGCTGCGCACCTACGCCGACGCCTTCGAGTTCGACGTCCCCGACGGTGATCTCGTCGCGGCCCTCACCACCGGCCGGCCGAGGAGCATCGCGCTGCCGGACGAGCCGCAGGGGGAGTCGGTCAGCTACAGCCGCGACGGCCGGTCCCTGCTGACGGTCTCGGAGACGGCGAACCAGCCACCCGGCACCCGACCGCGGATCCTGCGCTACGCCCTGCCCGCCGGCCCGACCCCGTCCGCACGCCCCGGCGTTGCGGGGCCGACCGGTCGCGCCGCCGCTCCGGGCGCAGCCGACCGGACCGGCGCGCGCGGCGACCGTGCCGCCGCCGGGCGCGACCTGCCGGGCCGGGCCGGGCGCGACGGCGCGTCCCTCGTGGTGGGCGGCGTCGCGGTGGTGCTGGCGCTGGCCGCCCTGGCACTGGCCGGCGCGCGGGCCGCCCGCCCGCGCGGCGGGCGGTAGCCGCCCGCCGCCGCCGCCCGCCCGACATCGGGAGCCGTCATCCGCCCGGGAGCCGTCATCCGCCCGGGGGCCGCCGGCCGATCGGCTGCGTCGACGGTCGGCCGATCCGGCGGACGCGAGGGCTGTGTCGGTCAGCCGACACCTCGCCCCGCGCCGCTCTGCCACGCTCCCCCCTGACTCCGGATTCAGGGGAGAACGTGGTGCCGGTCACAGAACAGCGCAAGGTCATCGACATCGCCCGCGACATCGTCGCGGAGGTGGCACCGGACGAGTTGGCGGACTTCGACTTCGTGGCGACCGCCTACCTGCGCGACCCGGCCGCCGCCCGCCGGGCGCGGCGGGCCGGCGCGGAGCCCACGGCCGCCGGCTGGGAGGAGGCGGGCCAGGCCGTCGGCGTGCTCGCCGCGGCCGTGGTCGTCGACATCTGCAAGGACCTCGTCGTCGCCGGCGCGAAGGCCGCCGGGCGTCGCTACCGGGCGGCGGGCTGGTGGCCGTTCCGCGGGCCCACCGTCGACGAGGACAGCGTCGCCCCGCCGATCCCGCCCGGGCAGGAGGAGCGGATCAGGGCCCTGGCGGCCGGGCGCGCCGCCGACCGGGGCGCGCCCGAAGCCCTCGCCGCCGACCTCGCCGCCGTGCTGGTGAAGCGGTGGAACGCCCGGCCGTAGCGGACCCGGCCGCCGACCGGGCACGGCTGAACCCGTTCACCCTCCCGCCCGCCACCACCTCGCTGTTCCTGCTGCTGATGACGCTGACCCTCAGCGCCGCCGCCTACACCTACGACGCGGTGGCCGGCGGCCTGACCGGCTGGGAGAGCAGTTACCGGCGGTGCGTCGCCGCCGCCGACACGGCGGCCGCGACCGCCTCGCCGCAGCGGGTCACCGACGACTACCTGGCCTGCAACTCGGCCGTTGACGTGCGCCGCGCGGGAGTCGGCCTGGGCGCGGCGACGCTGGTGGCGACCGCGATGTTCGTCGGCTACCGGCGGCACCCCCGCCGGCTGATCCGTCGGCAGGGGCTGCGCCCCCTCGACCCGGCCGTGTACCCGGTCGCGGCGCGGGAGGTCGCCCGGTTGGTCGACGAGGCGCGGGTGGCCCGCCCGCCCCGGTTCGTCGTCAACCCGTACCGCACCGGGCCGGGCGGCCGGGCCTTCGGCTGCCACCCCCACTACCACGTACGCCTCAACCGGGGACTGCTGCACGACACCAGCGACGACGGCCTGCTGGCGCTGCGGGCGGTGGTCCGGCACGAACTCGCCCACCTGCGCAACCGCGACGTCGACCGCACCGTCCTGGCGCTGCTCAGCGGCTGGGCGTTCCTGCTGGTGGTGGCCGTGCCGCTGCTGGCGTTCGTGGCCGTCCGGAGCCCCGCCCTGCTGTGGCCCGTCGGGTGGCGGCTCGCCGTCGCGGTCGCCCTGCTCTGGCTCGTCCGGGCCGCGGTGGTCCGCGCCCGGGAGCACCACGCCGACGTGCGCGCGTCGGCGACCGGCCCCGACCGCGCCGACCCGCTATTCCACCCGCCGGCCTTCCCGGAGCGCCGGCCACCGGCGGGTGGGCCGCTCGGGCCGGCGCGGCGCGCCTGGTGGCGGCTGCTGCGGCTGCACCCGACCAACGCGGACCGCGCCGAGGTGGTACGCCGGCCCGAGGCGCTGCTGCGCGCCGGAACCGTCGAGGCGCTGGCGGCCGGCGTGACCGTCGGCGTCTCGCTGCCGTACCTGAGCACCATCACCACCAACCTGCTCGGCGGCGACCGGCTGCACGGCCTGCTGCTGGCCTCGGCGCTGCTCGGCGCGCTGACCGTGACCGTCGTCGGCACCGGCCTGTGGCGGCAGGCCCTCGTGTCCCTGGTGGCCGGCGCGCCGCTGCCCACCGGCGTGCGCCCTGGCCTGGCGCTGGCCGCCGGCATCGCGGGCGGCGAACTCGTCGCCGCGCCGCTGAGCGACGACGGGACCTGGCCGTCGATCCTGCGGCAGGTCCCGGTGCAGGGCGTGCTCGCGCTGGCGTTGCTCGCCCTGGGCTGCCTGCTGTTCGCCCGCTGGTCGGTGGCCTCGGCGGCGGCGTGGCTGCCGTCGGCGGCCGGCCGCACCCTGACCCCGGTCGTCCGCGCGGGGCAGGCGTTGGCCGCGCTCGCCTTCGGCGCCGGTTTGACGGCCTGGTCGACGGGGACCTCGGTGGCGGCCACGGGCGTGCCCGTCGCGTTGCCCGTCGGCGTGTTCGCCAGCGCGCTGGACCCGTGGGTGCTGCTGCCGCTGCTCGCGGCGGCGGCGTACCCGCTGACGGCCGCCGCGCGGCGCGGCGGGGCCCTGCGGGCGGTGCGCCTCGACCGGGCCGACGGCGCGGCCGTCCTGCCCCGGCCGCGCATCCGGCCCGCGGTGGCGCTGCTGCCGCCCGTGCTGGTCTTCGTCGTGGCGTTGGCCGTCAACGAGGCCACCTCCGGGCGGCTGCTGGTGGCGGCGGCGACCTGGCTGGGCCGTGAGCTGGACCCGGGCAGCTACCAGCGGGCGCTGCTCAACGTCTACGCGCTGCTCGGCGCGGTCGCGCTCGGGCAGCTCGTGGTGGCGTTCGTCGCCGCAGCCCTCGGCGGCCGGGCCGACGTCGGGCTCGGCCCCGCGCACGCCCTCGTCGCGGCGGTGCTCACCGGCTACGCGCTGGTCTCGGTGCTGCTCACGATCACGTTCGTCCAGCTCTGCCTGGGCACCGGCTGCGGCGACGTCTACCAGGGCGTGCTGGCCATCGGCAGCGCGTACACCGTGGTCGGGGTGTTCGGCCTGGCCGCGGCGCTGGTGGCCGGCACGGTCGTGGCGGCGGTGGCCCGGCTGGCGCGGCGGCGTCGCGCGCGGTGGCCGCAGGGCCACCCGGCGGGGCCGGCCGGGCTCCGCCGGGGCCGGGGCTGGCCGCGCGCCGTCGTGGCCGTCGTGACCGGGCTGCTCGTGCTCGGTTACGCCGCGCCGGTCGTCGCGATGTGGCTGGCCACGAAGGGTTTCCTGCCGGGCCGGGCCGGGGCGCTGGTGCCGGAACAGGTCGCCGCCGCCGCGCCCCCGCCGGCCGCCGGTTCCGTCGCCGCCGCCGACGCCTGCCGGTTCGCGCAGGCCGCGCCCGGCCGCCTGCTGCTGGTCGACCAGCGGGCCGTCGCCCACGTCGAGGTGGGCCGGCGGGCGGCCGGCTCCGACGCGCCGGGGCTGCGCGCCCTGGGCCAGGTGCTCTACGACGGGACCCGGCGCGGCGAGGCAAGGCGCGAGGACCCGGCGGAGGTGGCCGTCACCAACTACTGCCGGTGGCTGCCCGCCACCGCCGGCCGTCCCGGCCCGGCCACCCCACCGCCGCCGGACCCCGTCCCGTCGGGGCCGGTGCCGACGCCGGCCCGGCTGGCCTTCGGGCAGACGTACGCGTGGCCCGACGGCGTCACGCTCACCCTCGCCGCGCCGCACCGGGTCCAGGTCCAGGGCGCCTGGTACGCCCTGGTGATCGCCAGCCTCACCAACGGCCGCCCCGGGGCGCTGGACGTCAACGAGTTCTCCTTCCGGGGGCTGGTCGACGACCGGGAGACCCTGGCGCTGGTCGTGCCCGACCCGGAGTACCCGAAGGCCGGCCCGACGGTGGACGCGGGGGCGGTGCGGCGGCTCAACTACGCCTTCCTCGTCCCCGCCGACGCGGCGCGGCTGCGCATGGAGATCTTCCACCGGGCGCGCGACGCGCAACGGCCGGCGGTGGTGTTCGACGGGCCGCTGGGCGCGCCGCCCGACCCGACCCCGCAGGTGTCCTCGTCCCCGTCGCCCACCCCTCGTTGACGCCGGTCCCGCCGCGCCTCCTCCGCGCCCGGCACGCGCTGTTCCGCCGCCGCAGCCGGGGCCCGGTCCCGCCCGCCGCGCGCCTGGAAGTATCGCCAGCTGACGATCCATTGTGGGTGTTAGCGGTAACACGTTATGGTGTCGGCGGCCAGGGTGAAGGGCACGCTCCAGCCACGGGCCGCCGGTCGTCCGCCCGGACACCGGGGCCGGCGGCGCAGCCGCACGGGCACTGCTGACGGTTGGCCTTCCCGCGCCGCCCCCGGCAGTTGCGGTGGCGCGCCGACCCGCCGTGCCGCCGTTCACCCCCGCCCGCCGTCCGCGGGCGGACCTCGACGGGGCCGACGCCGCGCCCGGATTCCGCACCTCGCCCCGGCACGTCCCTCGCCCGGGCAACCACCATCGGGAGGATACGCATGACACGAAGAAATCGCCTGTTCGGCGCCGCGGCGGCCGTCATGGCGGTCGTCGCCACCGCCGTCACGTTCGCGATCGCCCCCGCCAACGCCGAGTCCAACGGCGGCGTCCGGGTGATGCCGCTCGGCGACTCGATCACCGACGGCTTCAACGTCCCCGGCGGCTACCGCATCGACCTGTGGCAGAAGTTCGCCGCCGGCGGCTACCGGATCGACTTCGTCGGCTCGATGTTCAACGGGCCGGCCAGCCTCGGCGACCACGACCACGAGGGCCACTCGGGCTGGACCATCTCCCAGGTCGACGCCAACGTCGTCAACTGGCTGCGGGCGACGACCCCCCGCACGGTGCTGCTGCACATCGGCACGAACGACATGTACGGCGACCCGACCGCCGCCGCGTCCCGCCTGTCCACGCTGATCGACCGCATCACCTCGACCGCGCCGTCGGCGGACGTCTTCGTCGCGACGATCATCCCGCGCTCCGGCACCGAGAACGCGGTGCGGACGTACAACGCGGCCATCCCGGGCATCGTGCAGAGCAAGGTCAACGCCGGCCGGCGCGTGCACCTCGTGGACATCGGCAGCGCGCTGACCTACGCCGACCTCGCCGACGGCATCCACCCCAACGCGACGGGCTACGGCAAGATGGCCACCGCCTGGTACAACGCGCTGCGCGCGGTGCCGGGCAGCATCGGCGGCACGCCCCCGACGACGACGCCCCCGCCGACCACGCCGCCGCCCACGACGCCCCCGCCGACCACGCCCCCGCCCACCACCCCGCCGCCCACCACGCCCCCGGCGTCCGGTGCGTGCCGGGTGGCGTACACGGTCAACGCCTGGGGCAACGGCCTGACCGCGTCCGTCACGATCACCAACACCGGCACCGCGGCCGTCAACGGCTGGGCCCTGGCGTTCACGCTGCCGGCTGGGCAGAGCATCACCGGCGGCTGGAACGCCACCTACACGCCCACCAGCGGCGCGGTGACCGCCCGCAACGTCTCCTACAACGGCAGCGTCGCGCCGAACGGGTCGGTGGAGATCGGGTTCCAGGCGAACCACACCGGCAACGCCGGCAAACCGTCCTCCTTCACCCTCAACGGCGCCGCCTGCTCGACCGTCTGACGCCCGGTGGGCCCCCTGCGCCCGTAGCGTTCGCGGGGGGCCCACCGCCCTGTGACCTGCGTTACCTGTCGCCGGACGGGGAATCAGCAGCCGGGCCCCGGATTTGGAGCCTGTTGTGACAGTTGCATCATTTCCCGCCCGGCTGCGCGCCGGCCGCGCCGGAGCGTCCCGATGAAGGCCGCCACCGTGGCGACGGCGGCCCCGTCGACGCCGGGCGACGCGATGGGACGCCGGCAGCGCCTGCGGCTCGTCCTCGTGCTCGGCTCGCTGATCGCGGTGGGCCCGCTGACCATCGACATGTACCTGCCCACCTTCCCGGCGCTCGTCGCCTACTTCCAGACCACGTCGGCGGCGGTGCAGCTGACCCTCACCGGCACGCTCGCCGGACTCGCCGTGGGCCAGCTCCTGATCGGCCCGCTGTCGGACGCGGTCGGCCGGCGCAAGCCGCTGATCGCCGGCATCGCGCTGCACATCGTGGCGTCGGCGCTGTGCGTGGTCGCGCCGAACGTCGCCGTCCTCGGCGCGCTGCGGGTGGTGCAGGGCCTGGGCGTCGCGGCGGCCTCGGTGGTCGCGATGGCCGTGGTCCGCGACCTGTTCAGCGGCGCGGCCTTCGCCACGCTGCTGTCGCGGCTGCTGCTGGTCATGGGGGCCGCGCCGATCCTCGCGCCCACCCTCGGCGGCGGGCTGCTGCGCTGGACGGACTGGCGGGGCGTGTTCGTGGCCCTGGCCGTCTTCGGGGCGGCGCTCGTCGTGGTCGCCGTGTTCGGCCTGCGCGAGACGCTGCCGGCCGAGCGGCGGCGACGCGGCGGGGCGCTCGCCACCCTGGCCGTGTACGGGTCGCTGCTGCGCGACCGCACGTTCGTCGGCCTGGTGCTGGTCGCCGGCCTGGCCATGGCGGCCCTGTTCGCGTACGTGGCCGGGTCGTCGTTCGTCCTGCAACAGCAGTACGGCCTCGACGAGCAGCAGTTCGGGCTGGCCTTCGGGGCGGGCGCGGTGGGGTTGATCGGGGCGACCCAGTTCAACGTGCGGCTGCTGCGTCGCCACTCCCCGCAGCGGATCCTCGTGGCGTCCCTGGGCGCGGGGACCGTGGCGGGGCTGGCGCTGCTCTTCTTCGCCGTGACCGGCCTGGGCGGGCTGCCGACCCTGCTGGCCTCGCTGTGGGCGGTGCTCGCCGCGGCGGGGCTGGCGATGCCGAACGCGCCGGCGCTGGCGCTGTCCCGGCACGGCGAGGCGGCCGGCACCGCCTCCGCGCTGCTCGGTGCGGTGCAGTTCGGCGTCGGCGCGGTGGCCGCGCCCCTGGTGGGGATGCTCGGCACCGGCGCGGTGGCGATGGCCCTCGTGGTGGCGGGCGGGATGGTGGCCGCCACGGTGGTCCTGCTCGTCGTCGTGCGGCCGGCCCGGCTCGCCGGCCTGCCGGCCGACGCGGTGGTCGTGGCGGCGCACTGACGGGGCACGATCTCGTTGTCACCCGGTCAGGGGAGCGTTAACATCGAGTAACTTCGATTGTTGACGTGGGGGTGGCAGATGTTCCGAACCGTCCGCCGGTCGTGGCGTCGGGCGGCGCTGACGGCCGCGACCGTCCTCGCGTCGCTCGCCGCCGGGCTGCCGGCCGTCGGGGTCACCCCGGCGGCGGCCGCCGCGCCCCCCGCCGGGCAGACCTCCCGCTACACGATGACGGCGTTCACCAACAGCAGCGAATCGAACATGTACGTCTACGAGTCGGCCGACGCCACCGGCTACCGGCTGCTGCGCGGCCCCGCCTACACGCCGCCGACCGGGCTGATCCGCGATCCGAGCATCATCCGGCACACCGACGGGCGCTACTACGTCGTCTACACCACCAACTGGACCGGCAACACCATCGGCTTCGCCACCAGCACCGACCGGGTCAACTGGACGTTCCTGCGCAACCACACCATCCCCATGACGGTGCAGAACACCTGGGCCCCCGAGTGGTTCGTCGACAGCGACGGCAGCGTCAACGTGATCGTCTCGCTCTCCACCAACGGGGCCGACTTCAAGCCGTACCGGCTCCGCGCGACGAACTCCTCGCTCACCGCGTTCGCGACACCCACGCTCCTTTCCGGGATCGGCCCCAACCACATCGACACGTTCGTGGTGAAGGTCGGCGCGACGTACCACGCGTTCGCCAAGCAGGAGACCACCAAGTACATCGAGCACGCGACGGCGAGCAGCCTGAACGGCCCCTACACCTTCGTCGGGACCGGCGACTGGGCCGGCTGGGGCGGCCCGCGCGAGGGCCAGGCGCTGGTGCCGCTCGACAACGGCGGCTGGCGGATCTACTTCGACGGGTACACGGTCGGCAAGTACTACTTCAGCGACAGCTCCGACGGGCTGCGCACCTGGACCCCGCCGGCCGAGCTGCCCGGGCTGTCCGGCTTCGCCCGGCACTTCACCGTGCTCCGCGAGACGGTCCCCGGCGGCGTCACCCTGCCCACCGGCGGCCGGTCGTTGCAGTCGGTCAACTTCCCCGACCGGTACGTGGCCCGCCGCGCCGACAACCTGGGCTACCTCGACCCGGTCTCCACGGCCAGCCCGGCGCAGGCCCGCCAGGACGCCACCCTCACCGTCGTCGCCGGGCTCGCCGACGCCAACTGCTACTCGCTGCGCACCGCCGACGGCCGGTACCTGCGGCACTACGACTACCGGATCCGGGCCGACGCCAACGACGGCAGCGCGATCTTCGGGCGGGACGCCACCTTCTGCGCCCGGCCCGGCTCGGTCAGCGGGGCGGTCTCGCTGGAGTCCTACAACTTCCCCGGCCGCTACCTGCGCCACTACGACTACGCGCTGCGCATCGACCTGTACCAGGACACCGCCGTCTTCCGGGCGGACAGCTCCTTCCGCCCGGTGGCCCCGCTGGCCTGAGCGCCCGGCCCCGCCGGGTGGGCGCGGACCGGAACGCCGTCGCGGCGTGGGGCGGGACGCCCCACGCCGCGACGGGTGGATCGGTGGACCAGCGGTTCAGTGGTTCAGTGGATCAGCACCGGGGCCGGGGCCTGCCCGTCGTCGAGCAGGTGGGACACCTGACGCCGGCGGGGCAGGAAGAAGGCCGGCACGAACGTCACCAGCACCAGGGCGAAGCCCACCCAGAACGTCGTGGCGAACGAGTCGGCGACGAACTCCAGCCCCCGCTGGAGCAGCCCCGGGTCGACCGGGAACTGCTGGGCCAGGTCCGGGTTCTGCTTGACGGCGATGGCCAGCCCGGCCTCGGTGACCGGCGCGCCCGTGTTCGGGTCGACCGCCCCCGGGATGACCGGCGCGTCGTTCAGCTTGCTGGTGAGGATCACCGACATGATCGCCGAACCCACCGACCCGGCGATCTGCTGGAGGATGTTCAGCAGCGTGGAACCCCGGGCCACCTCGTGGTTGGTCAGCGTCTTCAGCGCCGAGGTCATGATCGGCATCATCGTGCCGCCCATGCCCAGGCCCATGACGAACAGCGAGCCGCACAGCAGCAGGTAGGACGTGTCGGTGCCGACCTGGGTGAACGCGAAGAAGCCGGCCGCGATCAGCACCAGCGCGAACGGCACCGTCCGGCCGACCGGGATCTTGTCGGCCAGCATGCCCGCGATCGGCATCGTGACCATCGCGCCGATGCCCTGCGGGGCCATCAGCAGGCCGGCGTCGAGCGTCGACTCGCCGCGCACCTGGAGGAAGTAGCTCGGGAACAGCAGGCCGGCGCCCATGAACGCGACCATGAAGACGGCCATCGTGACGGATGCGACGGTGAGGTTGCGGTCACGCAGCAGCCGCAGGTCGAGCAGCGGGTGCTTCGGCTTGAACGAGTAGACGACGAACGAGACGACCAGCAGCCCGCCGACGAGCATCGGCAGCCACACCTTCCGGTCGGCGAACGTGCCGGTCTCGGGCAGCGACGACACCCCGTAGAGGAAGAGGGCCAGGCCCGGCGAGAGCATCAGCATCCCGACGAAGTCGAACGACTCGGACGGCTCCGGGGCGTCCTTCGGCAGCGCCCACTGCGCGTAGGCCAGCGCGACGACGCCGATCGGCAGGTTGATCAGGAAGATCCAGTGCCAGCTCGCCACGTCGATCAGCCAGCCGCCCAGGATCGGGCCGCCGATCGGGCCGAGCAGCATCGGGATGCCCAGCACCGCCATCAGCCGGCCGATCCGCTCCGGCCCGGCCGCCCGCGTCATGATCGTCATGCCGAGCGGCATCAGCATGCCGCCGCCGAGGCCCTGCAACACCCGGAAGCCGATGAGCTGGCCGATGGAGTCGGCGGTGGCGCACAGGCCCGAGCCGAGCGTGAACAGCACGAGCGCCGCCATGTAGAGCCGCTTCGTGCCGAACCGGTCGGCGGCCCAGCCGGTCAGCGGGATCACCGTGGCCAGCGCGAGCGTGTAGCCGGTCATCGTCCAGGCGACCCGGGCGTAGGAGGCGTCGAACTCGGTCTGGAACGTGGGCAGCGCCACGCTGACCACGGTCACGTCGAGGATCGACATGATCGCACCGAGGACCACGACCCCGGCGATCTTCAGTACGGCGGCGTCGAGCTTGGCCGGCGCCGCGGGTTGACTGCTCACGGAATCTCCTGATGAAGCTGGCGGATGCCGCCGATCGGCCGCGTGCCGCACCTCGGGCGGCAGCACGTTGTGGGTTACCTGTCGGGCGGGGCTGTCGCACACGGCGGCCCCGTGCGCCCGGTTGGATGCAACCGCCCCCCTGGTGGACGCGCGGCCACGCGAACGCACCGCGAAACGGTAACAAGGTGGTCCACGGTTTCACGCGCCCAATACGGCCGCGTGAACTGTGGTTACGATCACGGCAGCCGGGGCGGTCAGCGGGTCGGGCAGCCCTCGCCGGAGAGGCTCTCGATGATCGTGCCGGTTTCCGTGTAGAAGCAGCGTGACCGCCCCTCGCCGCCGGTGAGCAGCGGAAGCCCGTCCAGTTCGTCCACGGTGAGGGTCCCCCGTCGGTCCTGCGACACCCAGTCGATCTCCAGCCGCCAGGAGAGGACCTGGGGCTGGCCGGACTGCGCCCGCACGGGCAGCACCGACACCGACCTGGTGACGGCGAGCGGGAAGCGGACGCCCCCGGTCGATCGGGCGGGCTCGGCGTCGAGGTCGAACCGGAGCGCGTCGCCCCCGGGCTCGTCGCCCCCGGGCCCCCCGCAGGCGACGCCGACGGTGGTCGAGACCTCGGGCGGCTCGCTCCGCCCGGCCACCGCAGCCCGGATGTCCGTGACGGTCACGGTGGCATCCGAGCGGGACCGCAGGGTCAGCGTCACCCAGGAGGCGCCGGTCCGGGCGCCGCCGAGCCGGGTGAACCAGTCGGCCCAGTCCCCGGGCGTGTACCGCCGCGGCGGGGCCGGGAGCCGGGCGGGCGACGTCGCGGCGAGCACCGTGCCGTCGCACCACGCCCAGTCGACCGCGGCGACGACCGCGAGCGGCGGCGACTCGTCGACCGGGGGCGGCGCGTTCAGGCTCGACTGCGTGGTCGTCGCGACGGTGCACGAGAGGATCGTGGTGCCCACCACGCCGGCGGTGAACCCGAAGGTCCGGCTGCGCTGCCGCGAGCGGGGGCCGCCGCCGGTCCCGGTGCCGCCGCCTCCCGGGGCGTTGCTTCCCGGGCCTGCGCCGTCGCCGGGCCCCGCCGGCCGGTCCCGCCGGCGCGGAAGGAGCGACACGAGGCCGAGGAGCACGCTGGAGATCCCCGCGAACAGCCCGAACACGCTCGCGTACTTGTCCGCCCGGTCGATCCCCTCGGTGGCGAGGAAGACGATGGTCACCGGCACCAGGAAGACGAGGGCAGCGACGAGCACGACGAGCAGGACGCGCGGCCGGTCGCCCGTGGCCCGGCGGCCGTCGTCCTCCGGCACGGCCGGCAGCGGGTCCGGGCCAGCGGGTTCGATCACCGTGCGAGCCTAGGCAGGCGGGCGGTGCCGTGGGAACGTCGTCCTGGCCGCCCGCCGGCGTCGCCCCGGGCCCGCCGCCGCGCGCTGGGCCCTCCGACCTGCGGGAACCCGCGCCGGGGCGGGGCGGAGGCCGGGAAGCTGTCACATGATTGACAGCCCGCCGCCTGCGTTCAGTGGATCGTCCGCCCCCGCACGTCCGGCACCCCGGACTTGCGGAAGAAGTACGTGTTGACCTGGTCGCGCCACTCGATCGCGCAGCGCAGCTGCTCCTCGAGGCGCTCGGCCACCCGGGCGTGCACCGCCGGGTCGATCACCCCGGCGAGGCGTCGCCACCGCTGCCGCATCCCGGCCACCTGCTGCACCCCGGCGAAGTGGGTGTCGTAGATGTGCTGGATGACGGTCGACCCGCTGCGCAGCACGTGCCCGTACGGGACGTGGTGGAAGAAGAGCAGCAGCTCGTCGGGGCAGTCGGACAGCGACTCGTACACCTGCGACCACGGCGGCGGATACTGCCCGGTGAAGCCGGTGCCGGTGGCGCGCGTGCGGTCCACGCCCACCCCGTCGCGGTCGGCGAAGTGGTAGGTGCCCCACCGCGAGTACTCGTAGCCGTCGACGTCGGGGCCGTAGTGGTGGCGGGCCGGGCTGACCATGAAGCCGACGCCCAGCGGGGCGGTGTACCGCTCGTAGGTGCGCCACGAGTCGTCCATGACGGCGTGCAGCGTCTCGCGCACCAGGGCCGGGTCCCCGACCGTCGACGCGGGGAAGGTGAGGTCGATCCACTCGTCGAGGACGGCGACCGGATCGAGGCCGGGGTCCCAGGCGAGCCGGCCGTAGGCGTACAGGTTGGCCTGGGCGAGGGGGTGCCCGGTCCAGAACGGGTCGTCGCCGACGTTGGCCACGGCGGCCAGGCCGCCGCCGGCCGCCGGCCCCGGCCCGGAGCCGGCGGCCACGTCGGCGACCGTCGGCCCGCCGGGCCCCCACGGCGCGAACGTCAGCGCCTCGCTCCAGCAGGGCGCGAGATAGCACACGTGCTGCTGCTGGCCCGTGTATTCCTGGGTGACCTGGAACTCCACCGCGAGCCGGGTCGCCGGCATCGCGGCCAGCACCGGCGACACCGGCTCCCGGGGCTGGAAGTCGATCGGGCCGAACTTCGCCTGCACCACCACGTTGTCGCGGAACCGGCCGTCGAGCGGGGCGAAGTGGTCGTACGCGGCCCGCGCCCGGTCGGTCGAGCGGTCCCGCCAGTCCTGCCGGTGGTTGTAGACGAACGCCCGCCAGTGCACCACGCCCCCGAACGGCGCGAGGGCCTCCGCGAGCAGGTTCGCGCCGTCGGCGTGGTCGCGCCCGTACGTGAACGGGCCCGGCTGCCCCTCCGAGTCGGCCTTCACCACGTAGCCGCCGAAGTCGGGGATGCGCGCGTAGACGCGGCGGGTGGCGGCGGCCCACCACGCGCGCACCGCCGGGTCGACCGGGTCGGCGGTCGGCAGGCCGCCGAGGACGACGGGCGCGGCGAAGGTGACCGACAGGTGCACCCGCACGCCGTAGGGGCGCAGCGCGTCGGCCAGCTCGGCGACGTCGCCGAGGCGGTCGGTGAGCAGCCGCGCCTCGGTCGCGTGGACGTTGACGTTGTTCACCGAGATCGCGTTGACGCCGCACGCGGCCAGCAGCCGCCCGTACGCGCGGACCCGGTCGAGGTCGCGGCGCGCCGCCCCGGCCCGCCAGAAGATCGACCCGCCCGCGTAGCCCCGCTCGACCTGCCCCATCACCGGGTGCACGTCGACGTTGTCCCAGTGGTCGAGCATGCGCAGCGCCATCGCGGGGGCGTGCCGCCGGACCGGGTGGTCGCCCTCGAACGCCGCCGCGCCGAGACGCACCAGGTGGAACAGCCCGTACAGCAGGCCGGCCGGCGCGTCGGCCAGCACCACGGTCACGCCCTCGGCGCGGGCCAGCGCGAACCCCTCGCCGCCCAGCGGCCCGTCGGCCCCGGCCGCCCGGGCCAGCGCGGTCGCGGCGGCGGGCAGGGGACCGGCGTCGCGCAGGGCGAGCACCAGGTCCACCGCCCGGTCCCCGGCGGTCCGGTCCGCCCGGCCGCCGTGCCGGGCGCAGGCCCGCTCGACCTCGTCGAAGACGGTGTCGACGAGCACCCCGTCGCCCCGCACGAGGACGCGGCGCGAGCCGAGCGGGGCGAACGCCTCCGGCGGCAGCCAGGCGGCGTGCACGTCCCCACCGGGGCCCGCCGGGTCGTCGCCGGCGGCGTGGCCCGCGGCGTCGGGGCCGGCGGTGGCGGGGCCGGTCGTGGCGGAGGGCAGGCTCATGCGGTGAACTCCTCGCGGATCGTCTCGACCATCGGGGCGGCCACGCGCAGCAGCGCGAGGGCGCACACCGAGCCCGCGAGCGCGAGCACCGCCTCCGAGGTGACCGCCGTGACGGCGGCTCCCGCCACGAGCACCAGGGCCGTGCCGATGCCCACCCCGGGGGCGCGGACCGTGAAGTGCAGGGCGAGCCGGGCGACGTCGCGGGCCCGGAACGCGAACAGGGAGGTGATCACCAGCGCGTTCACCCCGACGAGGGCCGCCAGCGCGGCGACGCCGACCAGCGGCACCGCCCACCACCGGGGCACGCCCGCGACGTCCAGGTGGGCGAGGTTCACCGCGACGACGGTGAGCAACGCCAGCAGCGGCGCCCAGATCCGCAGCACCCCCGCCAGGTTGGCCCGGTAGCCGCGCCGGAACGCGGCGGCGGGCCGCAGGTCGGTCAGGTCGGGGCGCTGGTGGTGCAGCGCGTACAGCGCGGCCGACAGCGCCGGGCCCAGCGGCAACGCGCAGGCGGCGTAGAGCGGGATGTTGCTCGCGTCGGCGTCGAGCAGGACCAGCGGCACCAGGCCGGGCAGGCAGGCCAGCAGCAGGAGCAACTCGACGACGAGCAGGGTGTAGACCCGCGCGGCGGACCGCGACAGCGGGCCCTCGCCGAACTGCCGGGCGGCCCGCGCGGCGTCGCCGCTCACGGCCGCCCGTCCCCGCCGGCCGGGACGCCGTCGCGTCGCCCGTCGCCGTCGTGGCCGTTTCCGTCTCGCCCGTTTGCGTCGTGGCCGCCGACGCCGCGGCCGGGCAGGCCGAGCAGCCGGTCGTCGTCCCACCACGGCGGGGTCTCGTCGCGTACCGCGTCGATCTCGACCAGGGTCACCTCGTGCCGGGCGAGGGTGAGGTCGACCTCCACCCGGCCGCCCACCACCGGCAGGCTCCGGTGGCTGCGGGCCGGCTCGGCGGCCTCCCGCAGCGCGTCGAGCTGGCGCGGCAGCGGGGACCGGGGCCGGCCCATCTCGGCCCAGGCCGCCTGGACGTTGCCCGCCTCCTCGCTCACCGACGAGCGCGCCAGGTACGCCGACGTCGCCCCGGGCGCGTCCAGCGGCACCGACAGCGCCAGCGTGTGCCGCTCGGGCGTCGGCGCGCGGCCGGTGACGTCCACCGGCGCCCACGCCAGCACCGTGACCCGGCCGTCGGCGTCGCGGGTGACCAGGTGGTCCGCCCCGCGCGCCAGCACCGCGTCGCCCATCCGGGCCAGGAACGCGTACAGGTGGTAGGTGGGCTTCTTGAGCTGCCGGTGGGTGAGCAGGCCGAAGCCGCCGTGCAACGGCGCCGTCGGGATCCCCGCCTCCTCGAACATGTCGCTGAACGTCCAGTACGAGAAGGAGTCGACCAGGTCGCCGCCGGCGGCCACCACGGGGGCGAGGTAGGCGGCGTGGAACGCGGTGTCGTGGATCGGGTTGTCGGGCCGGTAGGAGGAGTTGAACTCGGTGATGTGCACGGGCAGCTCCGCCAGGGCGGTGCCGGCCAGCAGCCGGCGCGGCGCGGCGAACTGCTCCAGCAGGTGTTCCGCCGGGGCGAGGGTCTGGTGGGTGCCGAACGGCACGTGCTGCGCCGGGCCGGAGGTGTAGGCGTGCCGGCTGACGAAGTCGCACGGGACGTCGCGCGCGGCGACGAACTCGGCGAAGGGCACCAGCCACTCGTCGGAGCCGGGGGAGATGGCCGGGCCGCCGACCTGGAGGGACGCGTCGACCTCCTTCACGGCGTGCGCCGACACCTCGTACAGCCGGTGGTAGGCGTCGCGGTCCGCGTCCTGCCAGAAGGCCGTCAGGTTCGGCTCGTTCCACACCTCGATGGGCCAGCCGCGCACCTCGTCGAGGCCGTACCGGTCGACCAGGTGCGTGACCGTGGCCCGGACCAGGTCCGCCCACTCCGTCCAGGACGCCGGCGGGGTGACGTTGCCCTGCCACCAGAACACCGTCTGGTCGCCGGAGGCCAGGCCCGAGGGCATGAAGCCGAGCTCCACGAAGGGCCGGATCCCCAGCTCCAGATACGCGTCGACGACCTGGTCGACGTACGTGAACGAGTGCCGCACGCGCCGCGAACCCGCGTGCTCGTAGGGGCGGTGCACGCCGACGCCGTCGCTGAGCAGGCCGTGCCCCCGGATGTGCCGGAAGCCGATGTCCCGCTGGACGAGCGCCAGCGAGTCCTGGTAATCGCGCCGCAACGCCAGCTCGAACCGGCCGGTGCCGACACAGGCCCGCCAGGCGTCGGTCAGCCGGCCCGTGGGCCGCCCGGGTACGTGGATCCGCATCTCGTCCCTGTCCTGCTCGTCGTGCTCGTCGTGCCGGCCGGGCCGCCGGTCCCGGCCGGACCCCGGTGGCGGGGCCCGGCCGGGACCGGACGGTCAGCCGTTGTCCTTCTTGAACCGCTCGTACGCCTTGTTGACCACGTCGATGTACTTGTCGGAGTTGCGGGCCTTCAGCTCACCGACGTAGGCGTCCCACTCGGTCAGCGGCCGCTGGCCGAGGATGAACTTCAGCGTGTTCTGGGTGACGTAGTCCTTCAGCGGCGTCTCCCACAGCGACACCTGCTCGCGTTCGGCGTCGGTGAGCGGTGCCGGCGGCGGCACCTCGATCGGCTTGCGGGTGTTCATCACCTTCTGGAACTCCAGCTCCTCGGGGGAGAAGAAGGACTGCACCAGGTCGAGCTTGCCGCCGTAGGCGAAGACCCCGTTGGCGAAGCCGAAGTCCTTCTGCAGGTGCTTGGTGCCCTTGGGGTTGAGCCCGATCATGTCGACGTCGGGGGCGGGCATCCGCTTGCCGGCGGCGTCCTTGACGAACGTGGTGCCCTCGATGCCCCACTTGGCGAACTCCTGGCCGGCGTCGGAGTAGTAGAGCCAGTCGATGAACTGCATCATCGCCACGAAGTTCTTGCTGTCCCGGGCCTTCTTGGAGATCATCACGCCGTTCTCCAGCCGGGAGGCGGGGTTGATCTCACCGGCCGGGCCGACCGGCAGCGGGATGTTGACCAGCTTCGCGTTGGGCAGGGTCTTGGCCAGGTCCGGCCGGTAGTCGTTGACCAGGGTCTGCGCGTTGCTCGTGATGACGAAGGACTTGCCGTTGGCCAGCTTCTGCCGGGCGGCCTCGTCGCTCTGGGTGAAGCTCTCCGGGTCGAGCAGCCCCTCGGTGACCAGCTTGTTGAGGTACTGGACCATCTGCTTGTACTGCTCGGTGGCCCCGGTGTAGACGAACTTCCCGGCGGCCGGGTCCCAGGTGTTGTGCTGGAACGACCAGCCGGCCTGGGTGCCCCACGAGTTGCCGGCGATCCGCAGCAGCGCGCCGGCGGGGTTGGGCTTGCTCCACCGGTCCGAGTACGGGTACGAGTCCGGGTACTTCGCCTTCATCGCCTTGAGCACCGTGTAGAGCTCGTCCCACGTCTTCGGGACCGGCTGCTTGAGCTCGTCGAGGATGTCGGTGCGGACCGCGACCGTGTATTCCTGCCAGGGCTTCTCGTGCAGGCCCGGCAGCAGGTAGAACTTGCCGTCGGACTGGCGCAGCGTGTCGATCTCCGGCTTCAGCCCCCACTTGTCGATCTTGTCTTTGAGGTTCGGCATCAGGTCCAGGTAGTCGCTGACCGGCAGGATCGCGCCGGACGAGACGAACTGGTTCTCCGCCGGGTGGTAGGTCTTCGGGATGATCAGCGGGGCGTCGCCGGCGCCGATGAGCAGGCTGCGCTTCTGCTCGTAGTCGCTCAGCGGCACGGCGACCGGTTCGAGCTTGACGTTCGTCCGCTTGGTCAGCTCCGACCAGAACAGCCACTCGTTCTTCAGGGGGTAGTTCGGGTGGTTGTTGTAGAGGATCGAGAAGGAGAGCGGCTCGGTTGCCGTGAACTGGGTCCCGACGCCGTAGTCCGCCATGGCGCCGGCCCGGTTGCCGGACAGGTCCTTGGCGTCGCCGGCCTCCTCGGAGGAGCAGGCGACGAGGGTGAGGGTGAGCAGACTGGCCGCGGCTATGGCCGCGCGCCGCCACGTTCTGTGGAGCACGGCTCGTCCTTTCGCAAACGGTGGTGGGGTGGAGGGGGAACCTCGCTGGGCTACCCCTTGACCGCGCCGAGCATCACGCCCGACACGAAGTAGCGCTGGATGAAGGGGTAGACCGCCAGGATGGGCAGGGTGGTGAGCACGATGGTCACCGCCTGCAACGTCGCGGCGGCCTGGACGGCGTCGGACTCGGCCACGCCGCCGGCCGACTGGGCGCCGGTGGCCCCCGCGATGAGGTTGCGCAGGTAGACGGTCACCGGGAACATCTCCTGCTGGTCCAGGTAGAGGAACGCGGTGAACCAGGAGTTCCAGAACGACACCGCGTAGAACAGCACCATCGTGGCGATGATGGCCTTCGACAGCGGCAGCACGATCCGCAGCAGCGTCCCGTACGTGTTCAGCCCGTCGACGGCGGCGGCCTCCTCCAGCTCCTCCGGCAGGCTCTCGAAGAACGCCTTCATCACCAGCAGGTTGAACACGTTGATGGCGTTGGGCACCACCACGGCCCAGATGGTGTTCTTCATGCCCAGGCTGGTGATCAGCACGTAGTTGGGGATCAGCCCGCCGGAGAAGAACATGGTGAACACTGCGATGCCGACCAGCGCCCCGCGCCCCTTGAGCCGCGGCTTCGACAGCACGTACGCGTAGCAGGTGGTCAGCACGATGGAGATGACCGTGGCGACCACCGTGTAGACCACCGTGTTGCGGTAGTTCGTCCAGAACAACGCGTCGGACATCACCAGCTTGTACGTCGTCAGGTTGAACCCGCGCGGGACGAGGTTCACCCGCCCGGCGATGATGTACGCCTCGTCGCTGAGCGAGCGGGCCACGATGTTGACGAACGGGTACAGCGTCACGATCACGACGCCGGTGAGGATGACGGCGTTGACCGCCTGGAAGACCCGGTAGCCCCGGGTGGGGCGGATCCCCTTCGGCCGGCGGGCCATCCGCCGGGTCTCGCCGGTCTCGGCGGCTTCCACGGTCACCACAGGCTCGTCCCCACCGTGCGCTTGGAGATGGCGTTCGCCGACAGGACCAGGGTCAGCCCGATCACGGCCTCGAACAGGCCGATCGCGGCGGCGTAGCTGAAGTTGCTCGACTCGAAGCCCATCCGGTAGAGGTACGTGGAGATCACGTCGCCGGTCGGGTAGGTCAGCGGGTTGTACAGCAGCAGGATCTTCTCGAACCCGACCGCCATGAACGTGCCGATGTTGAGGATCAGCAGCGTCACCATCGTGGGCCGGATGCCCGGCAGCGTCACGTGCCAGGTCTGCCGCCAGCGGTTCGCCCCGTCGATGCGGGCCGCCTCGTAGAGGTTCTCGTCGATCGTGGTGAGCGCGGCGAGGTAGAGGATGGTGCCCCAGCCGACGGTCTGCCAGACCTCGGAGGAGACGTAGATCGTGCGGAACCACTCCGGCCGTTGCAGGAACGGCACCGCCTCGCCGCCGAGGCCGCGCACGATCTGGTTGACCGTCCCGTCCATCGACGTCAGCTGCATGACCATGGCGGCCACGATCACGATGGACAGGAAGTGCGGCAGGTAGGACACCGACTGCACGAACCGCTTGAGCCGGCGGGCGCGGACCTCGTTGAGCAGCAGCGCCAGCACGATCGGCAGCGGGAAGCAGAACAGCAGGGTCAGCGTCCCCAGCACGAGGGTGTTGGTGAACACGTCCCAGAACGTCGGGTCGGCCAGGAACAGGCGTACGTAGCGCAGCCCCACCCAGGTCTCGCCGAACAGGCTGCCGCCGGGGGAGAACTTCCGGAAGGCGATCACGTTGCCGGCCATCGGCAGGTAGCGGAAGACCAGGAAGAACAGCAGCGGCGCCACGGCGAGGGAATAGAGCTGCCAGTCCTTGCGCAGCGCCTGCCGCCAGGTGCGGCGTCGCCCCCGGCGGCGCGGCGCGGGGCGGCCCGCCGGCGTGGGGGCGTCCCGCGTCGGGGGCACCGGCGGGGGATCGAGGGTGTCGGGGACGGTCATCGACGGCCTCCAGGACGGGGCGGAGGTGCCTAGGCGGACTGCGGGACGGCGGCCGGGGCGACCCGCGCCGTCGACACCAGCCGGCGGTGGTGGCCGACGGCGCGTTCGGCGCCGACGAGGCGCAGCGGGAGGGCGGCGGCGAACTCGCCGCTGGAGCGGCCCAGCCGCAGCTCCACGTCGCCGGGCTCGACGACGCGCCGGCCGTGCGCCCCGGTGAACGACGTGACGTCGGCGGGCACGCCGAACGTCACCCGGGCGCTCTCGCCCGGCGCGAGCGGGACGCGGGCGTAGCCGACCAGGCGGACCACCGGCCGGGTGGTCTGCGCGACCGGGTCGTGCAGGTAGAGCTGGACGACCTCGACGCCGGCCCGGTCGCCGGTGTTGCGGACCGTGACGTCGACCTCGACCTCGCCGTCGACCGCCCAGTCGAGGCGGTCGCCGCCGCCCGCGTCGGCGGTGGGGACGTCGTCGACCCCGCGTACGCCCGCGTCGCTCCACTCGAACGTCGTGTAGCTCAACCCGTGGCCGAACGGGAACGCCGGGGTGGGGTCGACCGACGACACCTCCGACCGGCGGCCCAGCGGCGGGTTGAGATAGGTCGACGGCAGGGCGCCGGCGTCCCGGGGCACGCCGACGGGCAGCCGCCCGGACGGGTTCACCGCGCCGGTGAGCACCTCGGCGATGGCCTGCCCGCCGCGCTGGCCGGGGAAGAACGCCTGCACGACGGCCGCGGCGGCGTCGACCTCGGGACCGAGCGCGTAGGGCCGCCCGGCCAGCAGCACCAGCACCACGGGCGTGCCCGTGGCGAGCACCGCCCGGACCAGCTCGGGCTGCACCCCGGGCAGCCGCAGGTCGGTGGCGTCGCAGCCCTCGCCGGACGTGCCCCGGCCGAACATCCCGGAGCGGTCGCCGACGGCGAGCACACACACGTCGGCCGCGGCGGCCGCCGCCACGGCCGCGGCGAAGCCGGCGGTGTCACCGCCGGTGACCGCGCACCCGGGGGCGTGGGTGAGCCCCGGCACCAGGCGGCCGAGGGCCTCGCGCAGGGAGGGCAGCTCCACGCCGAGCCCGTGCTCGGGGTGGCGCACCCCCACGTGGGAGGGGAACGTGTAACAGCCGAGCATCGCCATCGGGTCGTCGGCGACCGGGCCGACGAGGGCGACGCGGCGGCCGGCCTCCAGCGGCAGCAGCCCGCCGTCGTTGCGCAGCAGCACCACGGACTCGCGGGCCAGGCGCAGGGCCACCTCCTGCGCGCCCGCGTCGTCGAGGCGCAGCCCGTCCACGCCGTCGGGCAGCGGCCGCCAGCCCGGGTCGAGCAGGCCCAGCTCGGCCTTCTGCGCCAGCACCCGGCGCAGCGCCCGGTCGACGAGCGCCTCGTCGACCGCGCCGGCCCGGACCGCCTCGACCAGCGGGGGACCGAACGCGTCCACGGTGGGCAGCTCCACGTCGATGCCGGCGCGCAGGGCCAGCCGCGCCGCCTCGACGCCGTCGGCGGCGACCCGGTGCAGCGTCTGGAGGAAGCGCACCGCGAAGTAGTCGGCGACCACCGTGCCGGTGAAGCCCCACTCGTCGCGCAGCAGGCGGGTCAGCAGGCCCTCGTCGGCGGCGGCGGGCAGGCCGTCGATCTCGGCGTAGGAGTGCATCACCGAACGGGCGCCGCCGAGGCGCAGCGCCATCTCGAACGGGGGCAGGATCACGTCGGCCAGCTCCCGGCGACCCATCGACACCGGGGCCAGGTTGCGTCCGCCGCGCGAGGCCGAGTAGCCCGCGAAGTGCTTGAGGGTGGCGACGACGCCGGCGGCCTCCAGGCCGCGCACGTAGGCCGCGCCGGTCGTGCCGACGAGGTAGGGGTCCTCGCCGATGGTCTCCTCGGTGCGGCCCCACCGGTAGTCGCGGGTGACGTCGAGCACCGGCGCGAGCCCCTGGTGGACCCCGGCCGCCCGCATCGACCGGCCGATGTGGCCGGCCATCTGCTCGACCAGCTCGGGGTCGAAGGACGCGCCCCAGCCCAGGGGCGTCGGGTACACGGTCGCGCGCCAGGCGGCGAAGCCGGTGAGGCACTCCTCGTGCACCTGCGCGGGGATGCCGAACCGGCTCGCCGCCGCGATCTCGGCCTGGGACGCGGCCAGCGAACGCGCGCCGGCCACGGGGTCGACCGGCGCGGTGCCGAACGGCCGGGTCAGCTGGCCGAGCCCGTGCCGGATGACGTCGTCCCACCGCAGCTCGCCGTCGACCATGTCGGCCTGGTGTGGCGCGACCCCCTCGCCGGAGGCGTCGGCGCCGACCCACACCCCGACCAGTTGGGCGACCTTCTCCTCCAGCGACATCAGCGGCAGCAGGGCGTCGGCGCGCTCGGTCGGGCTCAGCCGCGGGTCGCGCCACCGCGCGGCGTCCGGGGACGCCTCCGCGTCGTGCACGGGCAGCTGACTGTTCATGCCACACCCCTTCAGCCGGGCCCGGGAGGCTCCCCGGTGGCCCGCGACGACTGACGACGGCGAGCCGGCCCGAAATTTTTCGGAAATCTCCGCGTGACCTATTTCGGGCAACTTAAGGGCCTTAAATGGGCATGTCAAGGCTCGTCCCGCCCGAAGCGGATCGACGGTGGTCATCGTACCCGGGCATGGCGCATGATACAGTCCTCGAAAATTTCGGAGAGGTTCCATGCCCCAGTTCGACCTGCCCCTCGACCAGCTCCGGCAGTACGTCCCCGCCGTGGCCGAGCCCGCCGACTTCGACGCGTTCTGGCGGGCGACCCTCGCGGCGGCGGCCGAGCACCCCGTGCTCGGCGAGGTCCGGCCCGAGCCGACCCACCTGCGCCTGGTCGACACCTGGGACGTCACGTTCGCCGGCTACGGCGGTGACCCGGTGCGGGCCTGGTACACCCGGCCCGCCGGGGCGGACGGGCCGCTGCCCGCCGTCGTGGAATACGTCGGCTACGGGCGCGGCCGGGGCCTGCCGCACGAGCGCCTCACCTGGCCGGTGGCCGGCTACGCGCACCTGCTGATGGACGCCCGGGGCCAGTCCGGCCACTACGCGGCCGGCGACACCCCCGACCCGCGCGCCGGCGCCCCGGGCGGCCCCTGGCCGGTGACCTGGGGCATCCTCGCGCCCGAGAACTACTACTACCGACGGTTGATCACCGACGCCGTGCGGGCCGTGCAAGCGGCCCGCGCGCTGCCGGGCGTCGACCCCGGCCGGGTCGTCGTCGCCGGCAACAGCCAGGGCGGGGGAATCGCCCTCGCGGTGGCGGGCCTCGTCGACGACCTGGCGGCCCTGATCACCACCGCGCCCTTCCTGTGCCACGTCCAGCGGGCCATCGAGATCACCGACGCCGAGCCGTACGGCGAGATCGCCCGCTACCTCGCCGCCGACCGGACGGCCGAGGACGCGGTGCGGCGCACCCTGTCCTACGTCGACGGCGTCGCCTTCGCCCGCCGGGCGGTCGCGCCCGCGCACTTCGGCGTCGGTCTGCGCGACATCGTGTGCCCGCCGAGCACCGTGTTCGCCGCCCACAACCAGTACGGCGCCGCCAACGGCCGGCCGGGGCCGCCGCAGCGGGTGATGCACGTCTACCCGTTCAACGGCCACGAGGGCGGGGAGGCGGTGCAGGTCCGCCGGCAGCTCGCGTGGCTCGCCGGGGTGCTCGCCGCGCCGGCCGACGCCACCGGCCCCGCCACCGAGACGACGGAGGAGACCGCGTGAGGATCGTCGACGCCCGGGTCATCGTCACCTGCCCGGGCCGCAACTTCGTCACCCTCAAGATCGTCACCGACGAGGGCGTCACCGGGGTCGGCGACGCCACCCTCAACGGCCGAGAGCTGGCCGTCGAGGCGTACCTGCGCGAGCACGTGGTGCCGCTGCTGATCGGGCGCGACCCGGCCCGGATCGAGGACACCTGGCAGTACCTCTACCAGGGGGCGTACTGGCGGCGCGGCCCGGTCACCATGAGCGCCGTCGCGGCGGTGGACACCGCGCTGTGGGACATCAAGGGCAAGGTCGCCGGCCTGCCGGTCTACCAGCTGCTCGGCGGCCGTTCCCGCGAGGGCGTCACCGTCTACGGCCACGCCAACGGCGAGACCGTGGACGAGGTGCTGGCCGAGGTGGCCCGCTTCGTCGACCTCGGCTACCGGGCGGTGCGCGTGCAGTGCGGCGTGCCGGGCCTGGCCAAGACGTACGGCGTGAGCGCCGACAAGATGTTCTACGAGCCGGCCGACGCGGCGCTGCCCACCGAGACGGTCTGGTCGACGGCCCGCTACCTGGCCCACACCCCCGACGTGTTCGCCCGGGTCCGCGAGGAGTTCGGCCCGACCCTGCGGCTGCTGCACGACGTGCACCACCGGCTCACCCCCATCGAGGCGGCCCGGCTCGGCCGCAGCCTGGAGCCGTACGCGCTGACCTGGCTGGAGGACCCGGTCCCCGCCGAGTTCCAGGAGGGCTTCCGGCTCATCCGGCAGCACACCACCACGCCGATCGCCACCGGCGAGGTGTTCAACTCCGTCTGGGACGCCACCACGCTCATCCGCGAGCAGCTCATCGACTACGTCCGCACCACCGTGGTCCGGGCCGGCGGCATCACCCACCTGCGGCGCATCTTCGACTACGCCGCGCTGCACCACGTGCGCAGCGGCTCGCACGGCGCGACCGACCTGTCGCCGGTCTGCCTGGCCGCCGCCCTGCACCTGGACCTCGCGATCCCGAACTTCGGCCTCCAGGAGTACATGCGGCACACCGAGGAGACCGACGCGGTCTTCCCGCACGGCTACCACTTCGCCGACGGCTACCTGCACCCCGCCGAGACCCCGGGGCTCGGGGTGGACATCGACGAGGAGGCCGCCGCCCGCTACCCCTACTCCCCGGCGTACCTGCCGGTCAACCGGCTGGAGGACGGCACCCTGCACCCCTGGTGACGCCGCCGGCCGGCAAGCCGCGCGGGGGCGCGGTGTCGGAGGGATCTTGTAGCGTCCGGGCCCGTGAGCGCCCAACAGACGTACAGGTACCTCGGATCCTCCGCCCTGAGCCGGTCCGGCCTCGCCCTGTCCACCAGCGGCGGGCCCGCGCCGAACCCCCGCTTCTTCAGCGGCTTCCTCACCACGCCGCAGGCCGCCGCCGTCGGGCTGCTCGCGGTCGCCGAGGTCGCCCGCACCCGCTACTTCCGGCCGGTGAGCCCGGCCAGCCTCGACCCGGTGGTCACGGGCAGCCGCGACCGGCTGCGCTTCGAGTCGTTCTCCGGCTGCTGCGGCGTCTACGCCCGCCTGGACGCCCTGCCCGAGGGGCTCGACGGCGACGTGCTGGAACACGGCACCACCAACGTGGACGTCAACAACCCGCTGCGCGAGGCGCTGTCGCGCGTCGGCGGCCTCGACCCGCTGCGCCTGTCCGTCGGCCCCGACGACCTCACCGTGGAGACGATGGACGGCGCGGTCGTGGAGAAGAAGGTGCCGCTGCCGCAGCGGTGGCTGCGGGGCTTCGCCGAGGTGCAGGTGCTCGCCGCCGGGTTCGAGCCGCGCGCCCAGCTCGCGGCGGCCGAGGCGGCGACGTTCCTGCGCCGGCTGCCCACCGCCACCGACCGGTCGGTGCTCTGGGCCGTGCCCGCCGGGCGGAGCCTGCGGCTGACCTCCCGGCCCGTGGCCGGCGCGGTCTGCCTGGCCGGCGCGGGCCGGCTCGCCGCCCTGCGCGGCCTGCTGCGCCACGCCCGCACCCTGACCGTCTACGGCCCGACCGTCGCGCCCGGCGTCGGGGCGCTGCCCAGCACCTGGGAGCTGGACACCGGGGCGCTGCGGCTGTCGCTGACCCTGTCGCCCGAGCCCTACCGGGGCTTCTCCGGCGAGGGCGCCGCGCTGGCCGCCCTGGCCGGCGACGACGTCGCCGACGACGCCGAGCTGGTCTCGGCGCTGCTGGCCTGGGACCCGACGATCGACGTGGACGCCCTGGCGACCTCCGCCGGCCTCGACGCGGCCCGGGTGCGGGGCGCCCTCGCCCAGCTCGGCACCGCCGGCCGGGTCGGCTACGACGTCGCCGAGGCGGCGTACTTCCACCGCGTGATGCCCTACGACGCCGGCCGGGCCGAGCGCGACAACCCCCGCCTGGTGGGCGCGCGGGCGCTGGTCGAGTCCGGCGCCGTCGACCCCGACGACGCCGGGGCCACCGTCCGCAGCGCGGGCCAGGTCTACCGGGTCCGGCGGCTCGCCGACGACGCGTACACCTGCACCTGCCCCTGGTGGGCCAAGCACCGCGGCCAGCGCGGGCCGTGCAAGCACGCGCTGGCCACCCGGATGGCCGGCGTCGGCGAGCGGGAGGCGGTGTGAAGTCCACTGTCCGGCGTCGGTGGGAGCTGGCGGCCGGCGGCAGCAGCGACCTGTTCGACCTCGTCGACGCCGGGTCGGCCGACCTCGTCGCCGCCGCCCTGACCGGGCTGCCCGAGCAGCGCCGCCGGGCCGTCGGCGTCGAGCTGACCGAGTGGTTCAAGACGCGCCGGTCCACCTTCTGGGGCAGCGCCAAGGGCACCGCCCTGGCCGTCGCCGTGGTCGGCTGCCTGCCCACGGCCGCCCAGGCCGCCGCGCTGCTGAGCCGCCGGTCCGTCGCCATCGACGGCGACCGGGCGGCCCGGCTCGTCCGCGTCGTCGCCGTCGAGCGGGGCATCGACTGGCTGCCCGAGCTGGCCCGCCGGCTGGCCGACAAGCTGACCCGCGACGTCTGGCTCGGGCACTGGCGGTTCGTCGCGGGGCTGCTGCCCGCCGACGCCGCGCCGCCGACCGGGGAGCGCTTCGTCGAGCTGTGGGTGCAGTCGCTGGGCATGCCCGACCGCCGCCGCGGCGCGCCCGTGCCGCTGGTCGACCGGCTCCGCGCCGACCCGCTGCTGCCGGCGCTGCTGCCCCGGCTGTTCGAGATCGACGGGCTCGGCGGGCCGATGATGTTCGACGAGGTCCACACCGACTGGGAGAACCGGCGGCGTCACGTCCTGCCGACCGCGCTCGCGCAGCTCGCCGCCGAGGGCGTCGTCGACCGGGCCGCCCTGCTCGACGGCGCGCTCGGCCGGCTCCTGCGTGGCGACCGCCCGGCGGCGCTGCGCGCGTTCACCGTCCTGCTGCACGAGCTGCAACCCACCTCGCAGGAGGTCGCCGCCCGTGCCACCGACTACCTGCGGCTGCTCGCCGACGCCCCGGCCCCCGTCGCCGTCATGGCGCAGAAGGCCCTGCGCGCCCTGCCCGACCCCGAGCCGGAGGCGGTGCTCGCGGCCTCCCGCGAGGTGCTGCTGCGCCCCGACAAGGCGCTGGTGCGCGGCCAGCTCGCCTGGCTCGACCGGCTCGTCCGCCGGCACCCGGACCGCGCGGCCCAGATCGCCGAGGTGATCGCCGTCGCGGCGGGGCACCCCGCCGTCGATGTGCGCGACCGGGCCGCGGCCCTGACCGCCCGGCACGGCCCCGCCCCGGCCGCCGCCGACGCCGCCCCGGCCGCCGAACCGGCGTCGGCCGGCGGTCCGGCGGTCGCCGGCGCGCGCGGCGACGACCTGCCCCACCCCGGCCCGCCCGCGCCCGCGCCGGCCCCGATCACCGACCTCGACGAACTCACCGAGGAGGTCGCCGCGCTGGTCGGCACCGAACACCGCGGCGAGCCCCTCGACCGGATCCTCGACGGGCTGGTCCGGCTCGCCCCCACCGACGGCCCGCGGCTGCGCGCCGCGCTCGACCCGGTCCTCGCCCGGCGGCACTGGGCCTGGGCCAACGAACACACCTGGGACCCGTGCTGCCTGTGCGGCCTCGTCAGCGACCTGCTGGAGACCGCCGGCGTGCCCCGCCCGGCCGCCCCGCAGCGCGGCCGATGGGCCGCGCTGCTCGCCGCCGTGCGGCGCCCCGGCCCGGCGGGGCCGGCGCGTGAGCTGACCCGCACCGACCCCCGGGTGCCGGCGCCGCACGCCCTGCTGCGCGCCCGCCTGGCCGAGATCGGCCACCACCTCGGCGAGCCCGGCCACCCCGGCCTGCTCGCCGCCCCCACCTCGGCCAACGGGGCGCTCGACCCGCTGGCCCTGCTGGAACGGCTCACGGCGCTCGGCGAGCGCCAGCCCTGGCGGTGGGACCTCACCCAGGCGCTGCTGCGGCTGCCCACCGGCGTCGACGACACCCTCGCCGGCAAGGCGGAGGCGCTGCGCACCCCGGCCGGTGACCGGATGGCCGCCTGGCTGCGCGCCGGCGGGCTGCCCGACCCGGTCGCCCGGCTCGTCCCGCAGGCCCGCCGCCCCCGCCGGGTCGGCCACGACTGGGAGCACGGCCAGTTCCCGCCCCGGCGGATCGCGGTCGAGCTGCGTCCCCCGGCCGGCCACCCCGACCCGTACGGGCTGCTGACCGTCGACCCGCCGCCGATGGAGACGGACCACGCCACCTGGGCACGGATGTGGCCGTCGGTGCTGCCGCACCACCTCGGCGTCGTCGCCGCGTACGTGCTGCCGCAGGTGACCGCCGCCGCCGACCTGGACCGGCGCGACGGCGCGCTGGCGCTGCCCCTGCTCGCCGAGTGCGGCGGCACCGGCGGGCCCGCCGTCGACGTGGCGCTGGCCTACGGGCTCGCCGCGCGCCACGGCGTCGACCGGGTCGCCGCGCTGGACGCCCTGCTCGGCCTGGCCGCGACCGGCCGGCTGGACGCCGCCGGGGTGGGCGCGCGGCTGGGTGACCTGGGCGCGGGCCAGCTGGTGAAGCTGACCCGGGCCGTCGAGCCGCTGCGCGACGCGGCCGGCGCGGGCGCGCCGCGCAGCGTGTGGCGGCTGCTCGCCGCGGCGCTGCCGCCGCTGCTCGCCGCGCCGACCCCGCCCCGGGGCCTGCCCGACCTGCTGACCCTGGCCGCCGAGACGGCCACGGCCACCGGGGCGCGCGTCGAGGTGCCGGGGCTGGCCGAGGTGGCCGGGCGCGGCGGGTCGAGCCGGGTGGTGACCGAGGCGCGCCGCCTGCACCGGGCGCTGACCGCCGGCTGACCGCCGGTCAGCCGGCGGCGGGGGCGGCGAGCGGGACGCTGTCGCGCAGCGCCCAGTCGCGGCTGATGTCGGCGGCGGTGCGCAGCAGGCGCGGCAGGTGCTCGTCGACCAGGGTCTCCACGCTGGTGTCCGCCGCGTGCACGGTCACGTTCAGCGCGGCGACGATGCGGCCGTCGCCGTTGCGCACGCCGGTGGCCACCGAGCGGATGCCGGGGGCGAGGTCCTGGTCCGCGAGCGCCCAGCCCTTGGCCCGCACGTCGCGCAGCGCCCGGTCCAGCTCGGCCCGGTCCGGCTGCCACCGCGAGACGACCCCGGAGCGGCCCGGCTCGGCCAGGGCCCGGTCCAGGTCGGCGGGGTCGAGCGCGGCGAGCAGGACCTTGCCCATCGACGTGGCGGGGGCGGGGAAGCGGGTGCCGATGGTCACCGCCAGGGTGACGATCTTCGGTACGGCGACCCGCGCGACGTAGACGATGTCGCCCCCGTCGAGCTGGGCCATCGAGGTGGACTCGCCGGTCTGCCCGACGAGCCGCTGCATGTGCGGCCGGGCGACGTCCCACATGGTCAGCGAGTTGATGTAGGACATGCCGAGCTCCAACACCCGGGGGGTGAGCGCGTAGCCCCGGTCGGCGACCCGGACGTAGCCGAGCTCCTCCAGGGTGAGCAGGATGCGGCGGACGGTGGGCCGGGCCAGACCGGTGACGCCCGCGATCTCGCTGAGCGTCATCACCGCCTGGCCCGGCCGGAAGCAGCGCAGCACGTCGAGCCCGCGGGCCAGGGCCTCGATGAAGTCCGGTCCCGCCTCGCGTGCCATCGGGCTCCCTCCGTCCGTGCTCGACCGGCCGCCCGGGCGGTCACCCGGGCGGCAGGCTAATGCTTCCACTGGGCCGAGCCGGCGTCCCACTCGGTGTACGTGTACGGGTTGTCGAGCACCGCGGTGGCCGGGATGTCGGGGTTCATGCCCGTGCGCCACGCCTCCTCGCCCATGGCGTCCATCAGGTACGACACCGTCGCCTCGACCCCGCGCCGCGCGGCGGCCAGGTCCACCCCGACCAGCCGGTGCTCGTGCTTGACCACCCGGCCGTCGACCAGCACGGTGTGCACGTCGCCGCGCTGCGCCTGGAAGGCCACGTGCCCGTAGGGGTTGAGCAGCGGGAACATCACCGGCGAGGCGTCGTTCTTGAGCAGCACCACGTCGGCCCTGCGGCCAACCTGGAGGCTGCCCACCTGCGAGTCCATGCCGAGGGCGCGGCTGCCGCCCCGGGTGGCCCAGTCGACGACGTGCTCGGCGCGCAGGTGGGCGTGGGTGACGGTCTCCTGGCGGGCGTGCGCGTCGAGGTGCTCCCGGGCGCGGTCCGCGCCGAGGGTGGCGCGCATGGCCGAGAAGAGGTCGCCGCTCCACCAGACGCTGGTGTCCATCGACAGCGAGACGCCGATGCCGTGCCGGCGCAGCGCCCAGGTGGGCGGGTAGCCCTGGCCGGCGCTCTGCTCGCTCTCGGTGGACACCGACACGGAGCCGCCGGTGGCGGCGATGCGGTGGTACGAGTCGGGGTTGAGCGTGGCGGCGTGCACGTAGACCGTGGACGGGGTCATGAAGCCGTGCTCGTGCATGAGCCGGATGCCGTCGTCGTTGGTGGCGCCCCAGACCCCGGCGTGAGTGGTCACCGGCACGTCCAGTTCCCGGGCGACCTCGAAGGCGGCCTTCTCGGGGAACGACGGGTCGCCGGTGACGTCGAAGGCGAGCTGGAAGCCGAGGCGGCCCCCGTCGACGCGCCGGCGGTGGAAGTCGCGGAACTCGGGGCTGGTGGCCCACTCCCAGGGGCCCTGCTGGATGTTGCCGTAGGCGAGGACGAACCGGCCGGGCACGGATTCGAGGGCGTCGGCCGCCGCGTCGGCGTGCTCGACGGTGCGCAGGCCGTGCGACCAGTCGACGGTGGTGGTGACCCCGGCGTCGATCGCCTCCAGGGCGGCGAGCACGTTGCCGGCGTGCACGTCCTCGGGGCGGAACAGCCGGCCGTGGTCCAGGTAGTACCAGACGAAGTACTGGGTGAGGGTCCAGTCGGCGCCGTAGCCGCGCATGGCCGTCTGCCACATGTGCCGGTGCGTGTCGATCATGCCGGGCATGAGGATCCCGCCGGTGGCGTCGATCTCGACCGCGTCGGCGGGCGCTTCGAGGCCGACGCCCACGGCCGCGATGCGGCCGCCGACGACGAGGACGTCGGCGTCCGGCAGCACCGTGTGCCGGTCGTCCATGGTCAGCACCAGCCCGTTGCGGAACACCACCGGCCGGCCGTGCGCCGTCGGGTCGCCTGCGCTCATCGCGGCCACCACCCCTTCCCGGGTCGGGGCCCGCCCATCCTGCGGACGGATGTCCGTGCAGCGGTCGGCGAGCCGATTGGCGCAAGTGTGTTCCGGGCCACGAGGCATGTCAAGAACATGTTTCGGTACCGGTCACCCTACCCTCTACCCGGCATTCCGGTCACCCGATGTGTCCAGCGTATTGCCAGCGTGCAGCCGTTGACAGCGGCGCGGCGGGCGGCAAGACTGGCGAAACGGCGGACGCCTGTCCGCCTGGCGGTCGAGGAGGGGTGATCGGGTTATGGGGGAGCAACACTCGGGGCCACTGGACGGGCTCCTCGTCGCGGACTTCTCGCGCATCCTCGCCGGGCCGTACGCGACGATGCTCCTGGCCGACCTCGGCGCGCAGGTGATCAAGGTGGAGGGCCCGGCCGGCGACGACACCCGCACCTGGATGCCGCCGGTGCGCGACGAGGTCTCCACCTACTACCTCGGCATCAACCGCAACAAGCGCTCGATCGCCCTGGACCTGAAGGACCCCGCCGACCTCGACGTCGCCCGACGGCTCGCCGCCCGCGCCGACGTCATGATCGAGAACTTCCGGCCCGGTGGCCTGACCCGCTTCGGCCTGGACTACGCCACCGTCGCCGCCGGCAACTCCCGCGTCGTCTACGCCTCCATCAGCGGCTTCGGCGCCGGCGCGGGCGCGAACTACCCCGGCTACGACCTGATGGTCCAGGCGATCTCCGGCCTGATGAGCCTCACCGGCGACCCCGACGGCCCGCCCTACCGGGCCGGGATCTCCGTGTTCGACGTGATGGCCGGCCTGCACGCCAGCATCGGCATCCTCGCCGCCCTGCACCACCGCGCCCGCACCGGCACCGGCCAGCACGTCGAGGTCAACCTGCTCTCCTCGGCCCTGTCCGGCCTGGTCAACCACAGCAGCGGGTACGTCGCCGGCGGCACCGTGCCGTTCCGGATGGGCAACGCCCACCCGAGCCTGTTCCCCTACGAGCCGCTGCCCACCGCCGACGGCGAGCTCATCGTCATCGCCGGCAACGACGGGCAGTTCCGCAAGCTGTGCCAGGTGCTCGACCTGCCCGACCTGCCCGACGACCCCCGCTTCGGCCGCAACCAGGACCGCACCGCCCACCGCGAGGCCCTGCGCCCGATCCTCGTCGAGCGGCTGGCCCGGCGCACCAAGGACGAGTGGTTCCGCGACCTGCTCGCCGCCGGGGTGCCCTGCGCCCCGATCAACACCATCGACGGCGGGGTCGCCCTGGCCGAGGAGCTCGGCCTCGACCCCGTGGTCACCGTCGGCGACGTGCCCGGCGTCCGCAACCCGATCACCTTCTCCGACACCCCGGCCCGGTACGAGCTGCCGCCGCCGGGTCTCGACGAGCACGGCGAGGAGATCCGCGCATGGCTGACGAGCTGAGCTTCCCCACCTCCCTCGGCACCTCCGACCCGACCACGATCCGGCTGCTCGGCCACGACCTTGCGGCCGACCTGATGGGCTCGGTCGGCTTCGGCGAGCTGGCCTACTGGCTGGTCGCCGGCCGCCGCCCCACCCCGGGCGAGGTGCGCGTGTTCGAGGCCGTGCTGGTGGCGCTCGCCGACCACGGCTTCACCCCGACCGCGATCGCCGCCCGGCTGACGTACCTCAGCGCGCCGGAGTCCCTCCAGGGCGCGCTCGCCGCCGGCCTGCTCGGCGGCGGCTCCCGCTTCCTCGGCGTCACCGAGGACTGCGGGCGCTTCCTCGCCGACACCCTCTCCGCCGCCGGCGACGCCGCGGGGACCGCCGCCGGGCCCGACGACTGGGACGCCATCGCCCTCGACGCGGTGCGCCGGGCCCGCGCCGACAGGCGCCTCGTTCCCGGGCTGGGCCACCCGGTGCACAAGGAGCGGGACCCGCGCACGCCGGTGCTGATCCGCATCGCCGAGGAGGAGGGCCTGCGCGGGCCGCACCTGCGCCTGTTCGAGGCCATCGGCCGGGTCCACCCGCAGGTGCTGGGGCGCACCCTGCCGCTCAACGGGGCCGGCGTGTGCGGCGCGGCGCTGGCCGACCTGGGCCTGCCCGTCGAGCTGCTGCGCGGCTTCGCCCTGCTCGCCCGCGCCGCCGGGCTGCTCGGCCACCTCGCCGAGGAGCGCCGCGACCCGATCGGCATGGACGTCTACCTCGCCGTCGACCGCAACGCCGTCTACCAACCACCCGAGAGCTGACCGTCAAGGAGCCGCCATGGCCACCGTCGTCGCGGTGATCGCCTCCACCCACCACCCGTTCTACTACCGGGCCAGCACCGCCACCGGCGCGGACCGTCCCCCCTTCGCCGACGAGTGGGTCAGCAAGATCCTCGCCTTCCGGGAGACCCTGACCAGGGCGAGGCCGGACGTCCTGGTGATGGTCGGCTCCGACCACTTCCACCAGCTCTGGCTCGACAACATGCCGCAGTTCCTCGTCGGCAAGGCTCCGTTCTACGACGCGAACTGGTACAACGAGGAACGCGAGTTCGGGCTGCCGCGGATGCTGCTCACCGGCCAGGAGGACCTGTCCGGGCACATCCTGCGCGCCGGCCTGGACGCCGGCTTCGACCTGGCGTTCAGCAACGAGCTGCGCATCGACCACAGCATCACCTGCCCGATCGTCACGCTGCGCCCCGAGGCCGACCTGCCGATCGTGCCGATCTACACCAACATCTTCGCCCCGCCGCTGCCGCAGCCGAAGCGCTTCGTCCAGCTCGGCCAGGCCATCCGCGAGATCGTCGAGTCGTGGCCGTCGCACCTGCGGGTGGCGATCATCGGCACCGGCCACCTGTCGCTGGAGCTCGGCGGGCCCCGCCAGTTCGGCCCGCACGGCCCCGACCCCGAGTTCGACCGCCGGGCCGTGGAGTGGATCGCCAACGGCGACCTCGACGGCTGCCTCTCGGAGGTGACCCTCGACAGCCTGCACGCCCCCGGCAACGCCACCCACGGCTTCATGGACTTCATGCTCATGATGGGTGTCGCGGGCGCGGGCGCGAAGGCCGACCACGTCGACACCCTCGACCTGTTCCACACGATGGAGGCCTACTTCACCTGGTACCCGAACGGAGCGCCGGCATGAGCAAATACCTGCTGGACAAGTTCCTCTACACCGTCGACCGGGACCCGGAGCTGGTGGAGCGCTACCGGGCCGACCCGGAGGCCCTGGTGCGGTGGTGGGAGGCCGAGCGGGCCAACGCCGTGCTCAACTGCCACACCGGCGAGGCGAGCACCTGGCTGCGGTTCACCCCGGCCGAGCGGGCCGCGCTGATCGCCCACGACCACGTCGCGCTGTTCCAGCTGGGCGCCCACCCGTTCCTCACCCTGACGCTGTTCATCGCCATGTTCGAGCGGGACAACACCGAGCCGCTGGAGTACCAGAAGGCGTACGCCGCAAGGCTAGCCCACTTCGACCTGCCGTACCCGGACATCGCGACCTGACGGGTCGGCGCGGCGGCCGGGAACCGCCATGTGCGCGCTCACACCGACCGGCCCCGCCCATTCGGGTACGTCGATCAGTGGCGCGTCGTGGCGGTGGCCCGGCCGGGCCACCGCCACGCGCCGGTCAGCTCAGCAGGAACGTCGTCCGGTTCCCGGCCGCCGGCCCGACGATCAGCCGGCCCCGGTCGTGCCGCAGGTACGCGGTGGCGTCGCCGGCGAGCTGGAGGGAGATCCCGCCGCCGTCGCGGGGCACCCGACGGAAACTCGCCGAGGTCGCCTCGGGGCTGCCGGCCGCCACCGGGACGATCTGGACGGTCCCGTCGACGACGCGGACGTACCGGTCGGGGAAGTTGACCGACCGCAGCGACTCGGTGCCCGCGCCGGCCAGCCCCGGCACGAACCGGAACTGGGTGTCGGCCAGCTCGCGCACGCCGGAGTCGACCCGCAGCACGTACTCCCAGTGCCGCACGAACGCGCCGCGGGCGTCGGCGGGGGACAGGCGCACGATCGGGCCGCCCTCGCCCACGGGCACCCCGAACAGCGGGGAGCCGTCGCCGTGCCAGTACAGCCGCTGCACCCGGGTGTGCCGGTTGGGGTCGTAGAGCGGGTCGCCGGTGATGTCGCGGTAGTCGCGGGCGTGGTAGACGAGGACGTCGGTCACCCCGTCCTCGGCGACGGTGAACGAGTTGTGTCCCGGGCCGTACCGCCGGGTCTGCTCCCAGGTGGCGAAGACCGGGTCGGGGGTCTTCACCCACGACCGGTTGTCCAGCAGGTTCGCGCCCGCGTCGGCGGTCAGCAGGCCCATGCAGTAGCGGGCGTCCGTGGCGCTGGCGGAGAAGGTCAGGAACACCCGCCCGTTGCGCACCAGCACCGCCGGGCCCTCGTTGACCGCGAAGCCCTGCGTCTCCCACGCCCGCGTCGGGGTGGCGATGCGCACCGGCTTGGTGCGGATGGACCACGGCGTGTTCATCTCGGCGATGTACAGGCTGGTGTTGACCGCGATCTCCGGCTCGGCCTGCGCCCACACCAGGTAGCGCCGCCCGGCGTGCGCGAAGGTGGTCGCGTCGAGGGAGAAGTCGTCCCACTCCGTCGCGATCTGGCCGCGCAGCGTCCACCCGGCGGGGTCGCGCGGGTCGGCCAGCCCCGACTCCAGCACGTACATCCGGATGCGGAACACGTTGTCGGAGTCCCCGGCGGCGAAGTAGATGTACCACCGCCCGTCGATGCGGTGCAGCTCCGGCGCCCAGATGTGCCCGGCCATCCGTCCGCTGGCGGGCCGCCGCCAGATCACGGACTCGGCCGCGGTGGCCAGGCCGGCGATGGTGGACGCGCCGCGCACGACGATCCGGTCGTACTCCGGCACGGAGCCGGTGAAGTAGTACGTCCCGGCGACCGGGCGGGTGATGAACGGGTCGGCGCGCTGGGTGATCAGCGGGTCGACGGTGGTGACGCCGTAGACCTCGGCGTCGGTGCGGGCCACGCCCGGCCGGGGGCCGGCGGTGGCCGCGGAGGACAGCCCGGCGACCATGCCGGTCGCCGCCACGCCCAGCCCGCCGCGCAGCAGGACACGTCGGCTCATCGAGTACGTCATCGTGGCTACCTCACTTGGTCCGGATGCGCAGGAAGGTGACGGAGTTCGGCGCGAAGGTGCGGGTGAACGTGCCGGCGATGCCGCCGACGGTCCGGGTGGCCGGCTGGATCGGCTCGGCCGAGCGGGTGTTCTGCTCGCCCGGGTCGCCGGTGATCACGGTCATCCGGGCCCGGTCGCGCACCCGCAGCCCGCCCAGGTCCACCCGGGTCACGGCGGGCCGGTCCTGGGCGTTGACCACCTTCACGATCAGCTCGCCGGTGGCGTCGTCGCGGGTGACGACCTGGGTGAACGTGCGGGTCACCCGGTCGTCGGTGAAGCTGGCCCACTCCTGGCCGTCGAGGAACAGCGTGACCTTCGTGCCGCGCACCTGCACCCGCACGTCGTACGTGGTGCCGGTGGTGATCCGGTTCGGCTTGGCGACCAGGGTCTCCTTGGCCCCGTTGGTGGCCTTCTCCACCGCGCCCTGGGTGTTGTTCCAGCCGCCGAGGTTCCACCAGTAGAAGTTGCCGGAGTCCTTCACCCCGAACGCGACGAGGAAGCCCTCCGCGCCGGCGTTCTTGCGGGCCTTGAGCGTCAGGTCGTAGTCGCTGGCCGTGACGTCGGCGGCCCTGACCAGCGTGTCCTGCGCGCCGGTGTCCGACTGGGTGTACGCGCCGTCGACCACCGACCAGGAGCCCCGGTTCGCCAGCGGCGTCCAGGCGTCGGCCCCGGCGGAGAAGTCGTCGGCGAACAGCACCGTGCCGTCGGGGGTGGTCACCCGCACGTCGTCGTACGTCGCCGAGGTGGCCCAGGTCGACAGGCCGATCCCGCCGGTGATCGGCGTCGGCGCGGTGGACGGGCCGGTGACCCGGCTCGGCACGGTCCGGTCGCCGACGTTGTTCATGAACAGCTTCTGCACCTGGTAGCTGGTGGAGCCCCACGACTCGTCGTTGTCGAACCAGATCAGGTCGGGCCGCCACTGGACGTTGTCCACGTTGGCCAGCAGCGGCGCGTACGAGGCCATCCGCACCACGTCGGCGTTGCGCTCCAGGCCGGTCAGGTACGCCGCCTCGGCCAGCGAGTTGGCCAGCTTGTTGCCCTGTGAGGCGTACTCGCCGAGGAAGACCTTCGGGCCGGCGCGGTCGTAGGAGTCGTAGCGGGTGGTGTTCTGCAGGAACCACGCCGGGCTGTTGTAGTAGTGCTCGTCGACCATGTCGACGCCGGCGTCGCGGTTGAGCTGCCAGAGCCGGTCGAAGGTGCCGCCGGCGTCGTCGGGGCCGGAGTTGCCGATCACGGTGATCCCCGGGTGCGCCGCCTCGATCGCCGCGCGGAACTTCTGGAAGTTGGCGAAGTAGGCGTCCGGCAGGTTCTCCTCGTTGCCGACGGCGAGGTGGGTCAGGCCGAACGGCCTGGGGTGCCCCATCGAGGCGCGCAGGCGGCCCCAGGTGGAGCTGGCCGGGCCGTTGGCGAACTCGATCAGGTCGAGGGTGTCGGCGATGTGGCGTTGCAGCAGGGCCTCGTCGGCGGTGGCCTGGTTCTGGCCGCAGCCGGTGACCAGGGCGGGCACGACGGGCAGCGGCATCGCGCCGATGTCCTCGGCGAACTGGAAGTACTCGTAGTAGCCCAGGCCGTAGGACTGGTTGTAGCCCCAGAAGTTGGCGTTGGTGGCGCGGGTCTCGACCGGGCCGACGGTGTCCTTCCACTGGTAGGAGCGGGCCCGGGGCCAGTTCGAGGCGGCGTCGTAGCCGGACATGCTGCCGGTGTTGACCAGGCAGCCGCCGGGGAAGCGGACGAAGCCGGGCTTCAGCGCCGCGATCTTCTCGGCGAGGTCGCGGCGCAGGCCGTTGGGGCGCTTGCGGAAGGTGTCGCGGGGGAACAGCGAGACCATGTCCAGCCGCAGGACGCCGGTGCCGCCCGCGCGCACGGACAGTCGGCCGGCGTCGGTGGTGCGGGTCGCCTTCAGCGTCCCGGTGTACTTCGTCCAGCGGTCGCCGCGCACGGCGCGGGTCAGGGGCGCGGCGAGCGGCCGGCCCGCGGCGTCGTGCAGGGTGACGGTCAGGGGGGTCCCGGCGGCGGCGTCGGTGCGGGCCCAGACCGAGAAGTCGTACGCGCCGCCGGCGCGCAGCGCGATCCCGGTGGTGAAGCCGGCGTTCGTCACGCCGTACCGGCCGCCGCCGGGGTTGTCGAGGTCGAGGCGCAGGTAGGTGCGGTTGCGCTCGTGCAGCCGGGCGGCGTCGTCCGCCGTGGACGCGGTGCCGACGCCGCCGGCGTCGGCGGTGGGCGTCCAGCCGGTCAGCGGCGTGTAGGACCGGTTGTCGGCCGGGCCGAACTCGAAGGAGCGGTTGCGGACCAGCTCGGCGTAGAGCCCGCCGTCGGCGGCGAAGTTGATGTCCTCGAAGAACACCCCGTACATGGAGTCGCTGATCGGGGTGCCGGCGGCGGCCGGGTCGACGGTGATGGTGTATTCGGGCTGCGGGGCCGGCGTCCTGGCCAGGCCGGGCGCGGCGGTGGCGACGGTGGTGGCCACCAGCGCGGCCGCCGCGAGGCCGAGCAGTGGGTGCGGTCGGAACATGTGTGCCTCCTGGACATCGGCACCGCCCCGGGCGCGCCGTGCCCGGGGCCCGACGCGCCGCGCCCCGGCCGGACGGACCTGGATGTGAGCGCTAACACGGGGGAGTATTGCGGGCCGTTGAAAACCGGTCAATAGCCGGGTTACCGGGAAGTACCTCCGGAGCGCGTTTTCCCGCGCTCAGCGTCCGCTCCGTGGCGCTGCGCGACCGGGCGGTCACCCTGCCGCCTCCCCGTCGGGCCGCGCCGGCGCGACGGCTCCGGCCCGGCGGGGGTGACCGCCCTCACGGCCGCGACCGGTCCGCGTGAAAACGGCGTCAAGAAACGGCCCGTCGCCGTCACGGTCGCGTTATGGCCCCTGTCCGCGCGCCGCGTGGCGGGATGTGATGGCCCGGCGCGGCCGGCCCGGTCGCGGCGACCGTGTCCGGTAGGAGGAAACGACCGTGTCCGACCTGGGGTACGTGCTGGTGACGGTGGCGCTGTTCGCGGCGCTCGCCCTCCTGGTGAGGGGCGTGGAGAAGCTGTGAACGCCGTCAACGCCGTCGGCCTGGTGCTGGCGATCGGCCTGGGCGTGCTCCTGGTGATCGCCCTGCTGTTCCCGGAGCGGTTCTGATGACCACGACGACAGCCGGCGCGCTGTCCGCGCTCTCGCTCGTGGCGGCCCTGGCCGCCGCCTACCGGCCGTTCGGCGACCACCTGTACCGCGTGGTGGCGGGCACCCGGCACGCCCGCGTCGAGCGGGTCGTCTACCGCCTGGTCGGGGTCGACCCGGCCGCCGGGCAGACCTGGGGCGTGTACGCCCGCGCGGTGCTGGCCTTCTCCGCCGTCTCGATCCTCTTCCTGTACGCGTTCCAGCGCGTGCAGGACCACCTGTGGCTGTCCCTGGGCTTCGCCCCGGTGGTGCCGCACGGCGCGTGGAACACCGCCGTGTCGTTCGTGACCAACACGAACTGGCAGTGGTATTCGGGCGAGTCGACCATGGGCCACCTGGTGCAGATGGCCGGGCTGGCGGTGCAGAACTTCGTCTCCGCCGCCGTCGGCATCGCCGTCGCGGTCGCCCTGGTCCGCGGGTTCGCCCGGGGCCGCACGGGTGAGCTGGGCAACTTCTGGGTCGACCTGACCCGGATCGTGCTGCGGGTCCTGCTGCCCGTGGCGGTGCTCGGGGCGCTCGTGCTGATGCTCGGCGGCGTGGTGCAGAACCTCTCCGCCGGCACCGACGTCACCACGCTCACCGGCGGGACCCAGACGATCACCGGCGGGCCCGTGGCCAGCCAGGAAGTGATCAAGGAGCTGGGCACCAACGGCGGCGGCTTCTACAACGCCAACAGCGCCCATCCGTTCGAGAACCCGACGGCCTGGACGAACTGGCTGGAGATCTTCCTCCTCCTGGTGATCCCGTTCAGCCTGCCCCGGGTGTTCGGCCGGATGGTCGGCCAGCACCGGCAGGGGTACGCCATCGTCGCGGTCACGGCGATCCTGGCGGTGGCGAGCGTCGCCCTGACCAACGTTTTCGAGCTGGCCGGCCACGGCACGGTGCCCCAGGCGGTCGGGGCGGCGCTGGAGGGCAAGGAGGTGCGCTTCGGGGTGTCGGGCTCGGCGACCTTCGCCGCGGCGACGACGCTCACCTCCACCGGCGCGGTGAACTCGTTCCACGACTCGTACACGGCCCTGGGCGGGATGATGCCGCTGGTCAACATGATGCTCGGCGAGGTGGCGCCCGGCGGTGTCGGCTCCGGCCTCTACGGGATGCTGGTCCTCGCGGTGATCACCGTCTTCGTCGCCGGCCTGATGGTGGGCCGGACCCCGGAGTACGTGGGCAAGAAGATCGGCGCACGGGAGATCAAGCTCGCGTCGCTGTACTTCCTGGTCACCCCGGCGTTGGTGCTGGCCGGGACGGCGGCTGCCTTCGCCACCGGCAACGACTCGACGGCCCTGAACGCCGGCCCGCACGGCCTGTCCGAGGTGCTCTACGCGTTCACCTCGGCGAGCAACAACAACGGCTCCGCGTTCGCCGGCATCACGGTCGGCACCCCGTGGTGGAACACCGCCCTGGGCCTGTGCATGCTGCTGGGCCGGTTCCTGCCGATCATCTTCGTGCTCGCCCTGGCCGGCGCCCTGGCCCGCCAGGCGCCCACCCCCGCCACCGCGGGCACCCTGCCGACCCACCGGCCGCTGTTCGTCGGGATGGTCGTCGGCGTCACGGTGATTCTGGTCGCGCTGACCTTCCTGCCCGCCCTCGCGCTCGGCCCCCTCGCCGAGGGGCTGTGACCACCATGAGAGAGAAGGACATGACAACGTCCATGCCGGCACCGCACGGCACCGCCGACGCGGGCACCGCCGGCACGCCCGCCACCCGGGGCAACCCGGCCGGCGGCGGCCTGCTCGACCCGGGGCAGCTCCTGGCCGCCCTGCCGGACGCGCTGCGCAAGCTCGACCCGCGCACCCTGTGGCGCAACCCGGTGCTGCTGATCGTGGAGCTCGGCGCGGCCTTCACCACCGTGCTCGCCGTGACCGACCCCTCGGTCTTCGCCTGGGCCATCACCGGCTGGCTCTGGCTCACCGTGGTCTTCGCCAACCTCGCCGAGGCCGTCGCCGAGGGGCGCGGCAAGGCCCAGGCCGCCACCCTGCGCCGGGCCAAGCAGGAGACCATCGCCACCCGGCTGGTCGGCTGGTCTGCGGGCGCGCCCGCCGACGCCTACCGGGACGAGGCGGTGCCCGCCGCCGAGCTGCGGCAGGGCGACGTCGTGCTCGTCCGCGCCGGCGGGATCATCCCCGGTGACGGCGACGTCGTCGAGGGCATCGCCAGCGTCGACGAGTCGGCCATCACCGGCGAGTCCGCCCCCGTCATCCGGGAGTCCGGCGGCGACCGCAGCGCCGTCACCGGCGGCACGAGGGTGCTCTCCGACCGGATCGTCGTGCGGATCACCCAGCGGCCGGGGGAGAGCTTCGTCGACCGGATGATCGCCCTGGTCGAGGGCGCGAACCGGCAGAAGACGCCGAACGAGATCGCGCTCAACATCCTGCTCGCCGCGCTCACCCTCATCTTCCTGCTGGCCGTGGTCACGCTCCAGCCCCTCGCCGTCTTCTCGAAGGGCTACCAGGGCGCGGCGCCGGACACCGGCGCGATCACCGAGGCCGGCGTCAGCGGCGTGGTGCTGGTGTCGTTGCTGGTCTGCCTCATTCCCACCACCATCGGCGCGTTGCTCTCGGCGATCGGCATCGCCGGCATGGACCGCCTGGTGCAGCGCAACGTGCTGGCCATGAGCGGCCGGGCCGTCGAGGCCGCCGGTGACGTGCACACCCTGCTGCTGGACAAGACCGGCACCATCACCCTCGGCAACCGGCAGGCGGCCGAGTTCCGGCCCGTCGACGGGGTCGACGCCGCCGAGCTGGCCGACGCGGCCCAACTGTCCAGCCTCGCCGACGAGACCCCCGAGGGCCGGTCCGTGGTCGTCCTCGCCAGGAACGCCTTCGGGCTGCGGGAGCGGGAACCGGGCCTCGTGCCGCACGCCACGTTCGTGCCGTTCACCGCCCAGACCCGGATGAGCGGCGTCGACCTCGCCCCGGACGGCGACGCCACCGGTCCCGCCCGGCGGGTCCGAAAGGGCGCGGCGGCAGCCGTGACGAAGTGGGTCCGTGAGCACGGCGGCCACCCCACCGAGCAGGTCGGCCGGGTGGTCGACGAGATCAGCGGGCTCGGCGGCACCCCGCTCGTGGTGGCCGAGCACGTCCGGGGCGCACCGGCGCGGGCGCTCGGCGTGATCCACCTCAAGGACGTGGTCAAGCCGGGCATGCGGGAGCGCTTCGACGAGATGCGCCGGATGGGCATCCGCACCGTCATGATCACGGGCGACAACCCCCGCACCGCGCAGGCGATCGCCGACGAGGCCGGCGTCGACGACTTCCTCGCCGAGGCCACGCCGGAGGACAAGCTCGACCTGATCAGGCGCGAGCAGGCCGGCGGCCGGTTGGTCGCGATGACCGGTGACGGCACCAACGACGCCCCGGCGCTGGCCCAGGCCGACGTCGGGGTGGCCATGAACACCGGCACGTCGGCGGCGAAGGAGGCCGGCAACATGGTCGACCTCGACTCCGACCCGACCAAGCTCATCGAGATCGTCGAGATCGGCAAGCAACTCCTCATCACCCGGGGCGCCCTGACCACCTTCTCCATCGCCAACGACATCGCGAAGTACTTCGCGATCATCCCGGCCATGTTCGCCGGCATCTACCCGGGCCTGGACACGCTGAACGTCATGCGGCTGGCCAGCCCGGAGTCCGCGATCCTCTCGGCCGTCGTGTTCAACGCGATCGTCATCGTCGCGCTCATCCCGCTGGCCCTGCGGGGCGTGCGCTACCGGCCGGCGGCGGCGACGACGCTGCTGCGCCGCAACCTGCTGGTCTACGGCCTCGGCGGCATCGTCGTGCCGTTCGTCGGCATCAAGCTCATCGACCTGCTCGTCCAGTTCGTCCCGGGGATCTCGTGATGCGCCTACCCACCTGGCTCGCCCAACACCTGGCCGCCCTGCGCGCCCTGCTCGTGCTCACCGCCCTGCTCGGCCTCGCGTACCCGCTCGCCCTGGTCGCCGCCGGCCGGCTGCCCGGCCTCGACGCCCGCGCCGACGGATCGCTCGTCACCGCCGGCGGCCGGACCGTCGGCAGCGCGGTCATCGGCCAGGCGTTCACCGACGCCGACGGCGACCCCGTCCCGCGCTACTTCCAGTCCCGCCCCTCGGCGGCCGGCGACGGCTACGATCCCACCGCCACGGCGGCGAGCAACCTCGGCCCGGAGAGCGTCGTCGACACCCTGGCCGCCGACCCCGCCGACTCGTCGGCGAGCCTGCTCACCCGGGTCTGCGCCCGCAGCCGGGCCGTCGGCGCGCTGAACGGGGTGGACGGGCGGCGGCCGTACTGCACCGTCGACGGGGTCGGCGCGGTCCTCGGCGTGTTCCACCGCGACGGGTTCACCGGCCCGGTCACCCGGGTCGTCAGCGTCAACCAGACCGCACCCGCCACCCCGTTCGTGGCAGCCTGGCAGGGCGTCGCGGTGGAGCTGGCGCGGCCCGGCGAGGACTACGTCGCGGCCGGGGCGGTGATCGTCCCGGTGCGCGGCGACGCCCCGGCCGACCCGGCCGTGCCCGCCGACGCGGTGACCGCCAGCGGCAGCGGCCTCGACCCGCACATCAGCCCCGCGTACGCCGAACTCCAGGTCACCCGCGTGGCCCGCGAGCGCGGCGCGGACCCGGCGGCCGTCCGGCGGCTGGTGGCCGCGCACACCACCGGCCGGGCGCTGGGCTTCCTGGGCGAGCCCGGCGTTAACGTGCTGGAGCTGAACCTCGCCCTCGACCGGTGGTTCCCCGCTCGGTGAACCCTCGCCGGGGCGGACCACCGCCGGCCCGCCCCGGCGATGCCCGCCCGGACGACGTCGACCCACGGAAGGAGGAACACGGTGCCCACCGGAGAGCTGCGCGTCTACCTCGGGGCCGCGCCCGGCGTCGGCAAGACGTACGCGATGCTCGAAGAGGCCCGACGGCGGGCCGCGCGCGGCACCGACGTGGTGATCGGGCTGGTCGAGACCCACGGCCGCCCGCACACCGCCGCCATGGTCGGCGACCTCGAACAGGTGCCCCGGCGGATCCTCACCCACCGGGGCGTGCAGCTCACCGAGCTGGACCTCGACGGCGTGCTGGCCCGCCGCCCCGAGGTCGCCGTCGTCGACGAGCTGGCCCACACCAACGTGCCCGGTTCCCGCCACGACAAGCGCTGGCAGGACGTGCGGGAGCTGCTCGACGCCGGCATCACCGTGCTGACCACCGTCAACGTCCAGCACCTGGAGTCGCTCAACGACGTGGTCGCCCGGATCACCGGCACCACCCAGCGCGAGACCGTCCCGGACGCCGTCGTCCGCGCCGCCGAGCAGGTCGAGCTCGTCGACATGACCCCGGAGGCGCTGCGCCGGCGGATGGCCCACGGCAACGTCTACGGCCCCGACCGGATCGACGCCGCCCTCGGCAACTACTTCCGGGTCGGCAACCTCACCGCCCTGCGCGAGCTGGCCCTGCTCTGGCTCGCCGACACCGTCGACGACCAGCTCGGCGCGTACCGCGCCCAGCAGGGCATCTCCGACACCTGGGAGGCCCGCGAACGTGTCGTCGTGGCCCTGACCGGCGGGCCGGAGGGGGACACGCTGATCCGCCGCGCCGCCCGGATCGCCGCCCGGGGCCGGGGCGCGGACCTGCTGGCCGTGCACGTCGCCCGCAGCGACGGCCTGGCCGGCGCCGACCCCGCCCGGCTGGCCCGCCAGCGGGTCCTCGTCGAGGGCCTCGGCGGCACCTACCACCAGGTGCTCGGCGCGGACGTCCCGGCGGCGCTGCTCGACTTCGCCCGGGGTGTCAACGCCACCCAGCTCGTGCTCGGCGCGAGCCGGCGGGGCCGGTTCGCCCAGCTCTTCTCCCGGGGCGTCGGCGTCACCACCACCGCCCTGTCCGGGCCGATCGACGTGCACCTGGTCACCCACCCCGAGGCCGGGCGCGGCCGGCGGGCCGCCGCCACACCGGCCGCCCTGTCGCGGCGGCGCAGGCTGCTCGGCTTCGCCCTCGCGGCGCTCGGCATGCCGGCGCTCACCCTGGCGCTGCGCACCCTGCCGGATCTCACCCTCACCAACGACATCCTGCTGTTCCTCGCCGGGGTCGTGGGGGTGGCCCTGGTCGGCGGCCTCTGGCCGGCGCTGGTCGCGGCCCTCGGCGGGTCGCTGCTGCTCAACTGGTTCTTCACCCCGCCGTACCGCACGCTGACCATCGCCGAGGCCGACAACCTGTTGGCGCTGGGCGTCTTCGTCAGCGTCGCCGTCGCCGTGAGCTGGGTCGTCGACGTGGCCGCCCGACGCACCCGGGAGGCCGCCCGGGCCTCCGCCGACGCGCAGACCCTCGCCACCGTGGCCGGCGGCGTGCTGCGCGGCGAGCGCCCGCTGCCGGCCCTGCTGGACCGGCTGCGGGAGACGTTCGCGCTGCGCGCGGTCAGCGTCCTGGAGCTGGTCGACGAGGCGCGGGGCCGCCCCGACCGGGACCGGGACCGGGCCGCCTGGCGGGTGGTGGCCAGCGTCGGGGACGCCCCGGCCGGCAGCCCCGACGCGGGGGAGACGGCCGTGCCCGTCGACGACACGCTCACCGTCGTGCTGTCCGGCCGGCGGTTGGCGGCCGCCGACCGGCGCGTCGTCGAGGCGTTCGCCGCCCAGGCCGCCGTCGCGCTGCGACAGGAACGCCTCGCCGTTCAGGCCGCCGCCGCCGGGCCCCTCGCGGAGGCCGACCGGATGCGCACCGCGCTGCTCGCCGCCGTCAGCCACGACCTGCGTACGCCCCTGGCGTCGGCGAAGGCGGCGGTGAGCAGCCTGCGCAGCCCCGACGTCGAGTTCGACGCCGACGACCGCGAGGAGCTGCTCGCCACCGCCGACGAGTCCCTCGACCGGCTGGGTCGGCTGGTGGCGAACCTGCTGGACATGAGCCGGTTGCAGGCCGGCGCGCTCGGCGTCACCGCCACCGCCGTCGGGCTGGAGGACGTGGTGCCCCGGGCGTTGGACGAGCTCGGCCCGGCCGCCGCCGACGTCGGCACCGACCTGCCCGCGGACCTGCCCGCCGCGTGGGCCGACCCCGGGCTGCTGGAACGCGTGCTGGTCAACGTCGTCGCGAACGCCCTGCGGCACAGCCCGCCCGGCCGCCCACCCACCGTCGCCGCCAGCGCCCACGCCGGCCAGGTCGAGCTGCGGGTGGTCGACACCGGCCCCGGCATCCCCGCCGACCAGTGGGAGCACGTCTTCCTGCCGTTCCAGCGCCTCGGCGACCGCGACAACCAGGCCGGGGTGGGCCTCGGTCTCGCCCTGTCCCGCGGGCTCGTCGAGGCCATGGGTGGCACCATCACCCCCGAGACCACCCCCGGTGGGGGGCTGACCATGGTGCTGCGCCTGCCCGCCGCTGGTCCACCGGGCCGGCCCGGGCCGCCGGAGGCCGGGGAACGGCATGGGCCGCAAGCGCAGCACCAGCCGGAGGCACAAGGGAAGCCGGAGGGGCCGCAGGGATGAGCCGCATCCTCGTCGTCGACGACGAGCCCCAGATCCTGCGCGCGCTGCGCATCAACCTGCGTGCCCGCGGCTATGACGTGCGGGTCGCCGAGACCGGCACGGCCGCGTTGAAGGCCGCCGCCGCCCACCCGCCGGACCTGGTGGTGCTCGACCTCGGGCTGCCCGACCTCGACGGCGTGGAGGTGATCCGGGGCCTGCGCGGGTGGACGAGCGTGCCGATCATCGTGCTGTCGGGCCGGGCCGGCAGCGAGGACAAGGTCGCCGCCCTCGACGCGGGCGCCGACGACTACGTCACCAAGCCCTTCGGCGTCGACGAACTGCTCGCCCGCATCCGCGCCGTCACCCGCCGCCTCGCCACCCCGTCGGCGGACGGCGCGACCCCGGCCCCGCGCGTGGGGCGGCACACGGTCGACCTGGTCGACCGCACGGTCACCCGCGACGACGGCGCGCCGGTGCGGCTCACCCCCACCCAGTGGGCGGTGCTCGACAAGCTGCTGCGCCACCCCGGCAAGCTGGTCAGCCAGCGGCAGCTGCTGCACGACGTGTGGGGACCGGAATACCAGAACGAGACCAACTACCTGCGGCAGTACATGGCCCAACTGCGGCGCAAGCTGGAGGACGACCCGGCCCGGCCCCGGCACCTGATCACCGAGCCGGGCATGGGCTACCGCTACCGCCCCTGACCCCGACGGCGCAGGTCATCGCCGGGCCGCCGGCTCGGCGGCGTCGCGCTCCTCGGGGCCGGCCGGCGACCGGCGGCTACGGCGCGTCGACGACCTCCCGCCCCAGGGGCCAGAACGCGGCGGGGACGAGCTTGAAGTTGGCGATCCCGAACGGGATGCCGATGATCGTGACGCAGAGGGCGACGCCGGCGACGATGTGCGACAGGGCCAGCCACCAGCCCGCGAGCACCACCCACAGCACGTTGGCCAGACCGGAGCCGACGCCCGCGCCCGGCTTCGGCACCACCGTCCGGCCGAAGGGCCACAGCGAGTAGCTGGCGAGGCGCAGCGAAGCGACGCCGAACGGGATCGTGACGACCAGCACGAAGCAGATCAGCGCCGCGATCCCGTACCCGAGGGCCAGGACGATCCCGCCGCCGAAGACGAGCCACAACACGTTCAACAGAAAGCGAATCACCCTTCGAGCATGACCGACGCCCGCCACCGGCGGTCGGGCGTGGACCCTCACCCCCTGGTGCGCAGGGCGCGGCGCGGTGGCCGGCCGAGCAGCGCGTCGAGGCGCGCGCCGAGCTGGTCCGGGTCGCGCAGCGGCCGGGCGAAGGGCAGTCGCACGTCGTGCGCACGCGCGGTGGACCCGGCGGGGGCCTGCACCCGCAGGACGATGCCGGCGCGGTCCAGCCGCAGCAGGTGGATCCGGGCGTCGGCGGGCCGCAGCCGCGCGGGGACCAGCCCGGTGAGCTGTTCCACGGTGCTCGCGTCGGTGGCGAGGCGACGCAGCAGCTCCGTCTCGACGGGGGCGAGCGGGTCGGGGCGGGCCGTGGCGAACGCGTCCGGGTCGATCGGGGTGGTGCCGCCGGTGTCGGTGATCCCGGCCGTGGCGAGGTGCAGCACCGCGACGAGGTCGGGCCGCCGGCCGCGCAGCCCCTCGACGGTCAGCCAGCCGGTGAGGGCGGCCCGGCCGCGTACCCGGTCGGGCATCGGGACCGGGGCGAGGTCCGCCGCGTGCACGACGGCGGGCAGGTCCCCCTCCCGGGCCAGCTCCCGGGCCGCGCCGGAGTCGGCCGGCAGCTCGACGCGGAGCCGGCCGTCGGGGCCCACCCGGTGCCGGCCGGTGAGCTCGGCCCGGTGCGTCGGGGTCAGCAGCGTCACCGAGTCGGCGGCCACGAGCAGGGTACGCAGCCGCTCGGCCGGTGTGCCGGCGGCCACCGCGACGGTGGCCGGGGGGATGTTGCCCGACATCTGCACCTCCTATTAGGTTAGGCTTACCTTACCTGAGAGGCAGATGATGAATCAGTCCCGCCCCAAGGCCAAGCGGTCGCGCCGCCTCGGCATCGCCCTGACCCCCAAGTGCGTGCGGTACCTGGAGCGCCGCCCGTTCCCGCCCGGGGACCACGGCCGGGCCCGGACCAAGGACAGCGACTACAAGGTCCGGCTGCTGGAGAAGCAGCGCCTCAAGGCGCAGTACGACCTGCGGGAGGGGCAGCTGCGGCGGGCGTTCGACCGGGCGGCGCGCCGGCCGGGCAAGACCGGCGAGGAGCTCGTCGTCGACCTGGAGACCCGGCTCGACGCCCTCGTGCTGCGCGCGGGGTTCGCCCGCACCATCTACCAGGCCCGGCAGCTCGTCACCCACCAGCACCTGACCGTCAACGGCCGCCGGGTGGACCGCCCGTCGGCGCGGCTGCGCCCCGGCGACGAGATCGCGGTTGCCGCGCGCAGCCGGGGCAAGACGCCGTTCCTGGTCGCCGCCGGGGGAGCGCACGCGCCGCAGCGGCCCGCGCCGTACCTCGACGTCGACCTGGCGGGCCTCGCCGCCCGGCTCACCCGGCTGCCCCGGCGGGCCGAGGTGCCGGTGGTCTGCGACGAGCAGCTCGTCGTCGAGCACTACTCCCGCTGACCGGGCGGGCCCCCCGCGGGTGGCTGGTCAGCCGCTGAGCTCCAGGTGCCGGTCGATCATCGCGTTGACCTGGTCCGGCACCTCGAGCTGGACGAAGTGTCCCGAGCCGGCGGCCTGGCCGATGTTCGCCTGCGGGGCCAGCCGGGCGAGCCGGGCGTAGTCGGCGAACGGCGCGTTGCTGCCGACCAGGAGCAGCGGGCGGTCCCACCGGGTCAGGGCCGCCTCGTCGCCGCCGTCGCCGACGAACGCGGCCAGGGCGGCGATCGGCGCGTACGCGACCTCGGTGGACGGGCGCGCCATGGCCGAGACCACCCACTCCACCAGCCGGGGGTCGGACTGCGGCAGGAAGTACGACCGGACGATCGACTCCCGGACCGCGCCGGTGGTGTCGTCGCGCAGCGACCGGGCGATCTCCTCGATCGCGGCGGCGGCACCCGGCGGCCCGGCCACGGCGGAGTCGAGCATGACCAGGCCGGCGAAGCGGTCCCGGTCGCCGGCGGCGGCGGCGAGCGACCAGACCCCGCCCAGGCTGTGCCCGATCACGACCACCCGCCGCAGGTCGAGCTCGGCGGCCAGGGCCCGGAGCCGGGCGGCGAGCTGCTCCACGCCGTAGCCCTCGGGCGGCGGCGGGCTCTGCCCGTGCCCCGGCATGTCGACCGCGATCACCCGGGCGGGTCGGCCGGCCAGGTGCCGGGCGACCGGCTCCATGAACCGGTGGTCGCAGCACCAGCCGTGCACCAGCAGAAACGTGTCGCGCCGGCCGCGTCCGTACGTCCAGTAGCGCATCCCGGCGGCGGTGTGTCGGTCGGTCATCGGGCCCTCCCGGGCGGTGGGTGGGTGAGCTTCTCGTTCCACTGAAGCGCGGCCGTCGCGGGCCGCCATAGCGTACTGTGGCCTTCGTGCCATTACATCCGTTTCGTCAGCTATAGCGGAAGGGGTGTGCGGGTGCGTGGTGACAGGAGCGCCCCGTGAGCGCGGAACTCGACCGGTTCTTCACCGGCCTCCCGGAGGCGTCCCGGGGCCGACTGCCCACCACGCCCACCGGGCTCATCGCGTTCCGCTTCGTCACCGACGACGGGCCGACCAGCACCTGGTTCGTCACCCTCGACGGCGGGCGGGCCCGGGTGGCCCGCCACGGCCACGACCCGGACTGCCTGGTGGAGATGCGGCCCGAGACGTTCGAACGGCTGGTCGCCGGCGCCGACCACAGCGTGGCGATGCTCTTTCGCGGCGTGGTGTCCGTCGAGGGCGACCTGCCGTTGTTCCTGGTCTTCCGCCGGCTGCTGCCCGTCCACGCCGACAGCCGCGCCACCGGACCGGGCGCCGACGTGCTGCCCGACGTCGAGCGCGACGGCGTCGGGTCACACGACACGACCAGCATCTTCTACGGCAACATGTTCATGATCAGCTCCCGCAACGGGGACGTCGTGGCCGAACCGGTCACCCCGCTCGGCCTCTTCTTCTTCGACACCCGCTTCCTGTCGACCTGGCGGCTGAGCCTCGACGGGGAACGACTCACCGAACTGTCGATCGACGACGTGCGCTCCTTCGAGTCCAAGTTCGCCCTGGTGCCCGGCGAGCCCACGCACTACGTCAACGCCACCACGTCGATCCTGCGGCACCGCTTCGTGGGGGAGGCCTTCGAGGAGGAGGTCACCCTGTTCAACTACGGTGCGGACCCGGTGCGGTACACCGTCCGGCTGGACGTCGGGGCGGACTTCGCGGAGGTGCAGGACATCCGCGACGGCCTGCGCCGGGCCCGCGAGGTGACCACCACGATCGACGACAGCTCGCTGCGGCTGCACTACCGCAGACACACCCTGCACCGGGAGACGGTCGTCTCGGCCAGCGCGCCCGCCAGCGTCGACGAGCGTGGATTCTCCTTCGTGGTCTCCGTCGCCCCGCACGACACCTGGACGGTCCGGCTGCGCGTGCTGACCCTGGTGCGGGACCTGCGCCGACGGGACCTGCGGGAACGGCTGCGCAGCTCCATCCACCGGTCCCGCGCCGAGGCCGGCCGGGAGATCGACGAGATCGTCGCCGGGGTGCCCGAGCTGCGCGCCGACCACGGGCCGCTGGCCGAGGCGTACCGGCGCAGCGTGCGCGACCTGGCCGCCCTGTACTACCAGGGCCTCAACTACCGCGACCGGCTGCCCGCCACCGGCCTGCCCTGGTCGATGACCCTGCTCGGCCGGGAGAGCCTGGTCAGCAGCCTCCAGGTGCTGCCGTTCCTGCCGCACCGGGCCGTGAGCACGCTGCGGATCCTGGCGCTGAGCCAGGGCGCCCGGATGGACCCGTTCCGCGGCGAGCAGCCGGGCCGGATCGTCCAGGAGAGCCGCTACGGCGAGTCGGCCGCCTTCGCCGACACCCCCGACGCGACCGACTTCTCCGCCGCCGACACCACGCCGCTGTTCGTCATCCTGCTCGACGAGTACGAACGCTGGACCGGCGACGCCGAGCTGGTCCGCCGCTACGAGTTCGAGGTCCGCGCCGCGATCGGCTGGCTCGACGACTACGCCGACGCGGTCGGCGACGGCTACGTCTGGTCCAGCCGCCGGCAGCGCCGGGCCGGGCCGGTCAACGAGAGCTGGCGCAACTCGGCGCAGGCCATCTGCTTCCGCGACGGCCGGCTCGCCACCTACCCGCAGGCGATCTGCGAGATCCAGGGGTACGCCTACGACGCCCGGCTGCGGGCGGCCCGGATGGCCCGGCTGTTCTGGAACGACCCGGCCTACGCCGACCGGCTCGAACGCGACGCCGTCGCGCTGCGGGAGCGGTTCGACCGGGACTTCTGGATGCCCGACCGGGGCTGCTACGCGCTCGCGTTGCAGGCCGACGGCCAGCGCGTCGACGCGCTGGCGTCCAACCTCGGGCACCTGCTGTGGAGCGGGATCGTCGCGCCGGAACGCGCCGCGGGCGTGGTGGGCCACCTCCTCGGGCCGGCCCTGTTCTCCGGCTGGGGGGTGCGCACCCTGGCCAGCACCGAGGGGCAGTTCAATCCGCTGGGCCACCACACCGGCGCGATCTGGCCGGCGGACAACTCCCTCATCGTCTGGGGGCTGCGCCGCTACGGCTTCCGCCAGGAGGCGGCCCGGATCGCGCTGGCGCTGCTGGAGGCGGGACAGCACTTCGAGGGCGCGCTGCCCCCGTACTTCGCCGGCTACGACCGGGCCGTCACCCGGGTCCCCGTGCCGCACCACTTCACCGACAACCCGTACGCGCCCTCCGCCGGGGCGCCGCTGCTGCTGCTGCGCGCGCTGCTCGGCCTCGAACCCCACAACGACCACCTGGCGGTCGACGCCGGGGTGCCGGAGGAGATGGGCCAGATCGAGCTGCTCGACATCCGGGGCCGCTGGGGGTACGCCGACGCCCTGGGCCGGGGCCGGCCCTTCCGGTGATCCGCCCCGGCGACCGTCACAGGCCGGCGCACGGGGTGTCCGCCACCGCGCACGCCTCGGGCGCCTTGACGAACGGGTCGGCGTCGCGGACGTCGAACCGGACGGTCTGCGATCCGCCCGGTGGCACCGCCGGCCCGGTGATGGTCACGGACCGGCCGTCCTGCTCCCACTCGCCGCCTTCGACGTCGTCGACCGTGCTGCCCGAGGGCAGGGTGAGCACCACCGTCCAGTCGCGGGCCGCCGCGCCGGCCGCGTTGTCGACGACCACCTCGCCGGTGTAGCCGAAGAACCGGGTGTCCACGGTCTCGTAGCGGGCGGCGAGGGGCGTCGCCGGCGTCGGGGCCGCGGTGGGCGTCCGCGACGGCGTGGGCGAGGCGGAGCGGCTCGGGCGGGCGCTGGGGGTGGCCTCGCGGGTGGGCCGGGCGGTCGGGGTGGCCCGGGGCGGACCGCTGGTGGCGGCGGTGGTCGCGACGGGCGGGACGGTCGCCGGTTCCGGGGCGGCGGCGCGGTCCGGGTCCGACGGCAGCAGCGCCCAGGTCACGAGCCCGGTGACCAGCACGCCGCCGCCGAGCGCCGCGACCAGCGGGGCCCGGCGCCGACGGCGCGCCCGGGGCGCGGGGCCGGCCGCTTCGACGACCGGCATCTCGGCCGTCGGCGGGCCCTGGTCGCGGAGCAGGTCGACCTGCTGGAACGCCAGCCAGTCGAGGATGGCGGGCAGCCGGCCGGCGAGCGCCTGCTGGTAGAACTGCTCGCGGCGCACGCGCTGCTCGACGGGCCAGGGGCCGTGGTCGAGGGTTTCGCGGACCGTCAGCCGGCAGCCCTCGGCGGTGGGGGTGACGGCGCAGCTCAGCAGGGTGCGCCGGCCGGCCTCCTGGCAGCGCAGGACGAGCGCGTCCGGCTCCCGCCGCTCGGTCACCTCCGCGTCGACGGCGGCGTCGAAGCCGGGCAGCCCCGCCGTGTAGAGCAGCAGCCGGCCCGGCCGGCCGGCGGCGGGCTCGACCTCGGTGTACCAGCGGGCCAGCAGCGTCGGGTCCGTCAACGCGCGCCAGACCCGGCCGGTGGGGTGGGGCAGGTCGACCCGTGCGCCGATCTCGATCACGGCGAGACTCTACGGGTTCCGCCGCCCGCCGGCCCGCCGGGGCGACGCCCCGGGTTCCCCCGGTGACCCTCCGGAACTGGCAGGAGTCTTGACGGAAAGATGATACATCGACAGACTTCGCTATAGAGAGAGCGCTCTCTGCGCGCCGTCGCCGGGCGGCCGCCTCACTCTCGTCGCCGCCCGGACCGTCCACCGAGGAGACCCAGTGACCAGACTCCGATCCGTCCCCCGGGCGCTCGCCCTCGCCGCCGCCGCGCTCGTCGCCTCCACCGTGTCCCTCGTCCTGCCCGGCCACGTCGAACCCGCCGCCGCGGCCATCGGGGGGATCACCTGGCAGGACGAGTTCAACGCCCCGGCCGGCACGCCCGTCGACCAGAGCCGGTGGCGGTTCGACATCGGCGGCAGCGGCTGGGGCAACAACGAGCGGCAGTACTACACCAACAGCACCAGCAACGCCGTGCACGACGGCCAGGGCAACCTGGTCATCACCGCGCGCAAGGAGAACCCGGCCAACTACCAGTGCCACTACGGCCGGTGCGAGTACACCTCCGCCCGGCTGCTGACCGCCGCGACCTTCACCCAGGCGTACGGCCGGTTCGAGGCCCGGATCAAGATCCCCCGGGGTCAGGGCATCTGGCCGGCGTTCTGGATGCTCGGCAACGACATGGGCAGCGTCGGCTGGCCGAACGCGGGCGAGATCGACATCATGGAGAACATCGGCCGCGAGCCGAACACCGTGTACGGCACCATCCACGGCCCCGGCTACTCCGGTGGCGGCGGCATCACCAACAGCCGCACCATCGGGGCCCCGCTGGCCGACGCCTTCCACACCTACCGGGTCGACTGGGAGCCCAACTCGATCATCTGGTACCTCGACGGCGTCGAGTACCACCGGGTCGACCCGAGCCGGCTCGGCGGCAACCGCTGGGTGTTCGACCACCCGTTCTTCATGATCCTCAACGTGGCGGTGGGCGGCAACTGGCCGGGCTACCCCGACGCCACCACGCAGTTCCCGCAGCAGATGCTGGTCGACTACGTCCGGGTGTCCGGGTACACCTCCGGCGGCAACCCGCCGGCCGGCACCACCCGGCTGCGCGGCGCGCAGAGCGGCCGGTGCGTCGACATCCCCAACGCCGACCCCGTCGACGGCGCCAAGCTCCAGATCTGGGACTGCAACACCACCGCCGCCCAGGCCTGGACGTTCGCCTCCGACGGCACCGTGCGGGCGATGGGCAAGTGCATGGACCCGGCCTGGGCCGGCACCGCGAACGGCACCGAGGTCAACCTCGTCACCTGCAACGGCAACCCGGTCCAGCGGTTCACCCTCAACGGCAACGGTGACCTGGTGAACCTCAGCGCCAACCGCTGCGTCGACGTCCGCGACCAGAACCCGGCCAACGGCGGCAAGCTCCAGCTCTGGGACTGCACGGGCGCGGCCAACCAGAAGTGGTCGCGTTACTGACCGGACCCACCCGCGCCACGCCGCCGCCGGGGTGCCGGCGGCGGCGTGGCCGTGCTGCGCGGGGCGGCCGGCGACGACGCTCGGTTCGCCGCGCCGGGCGTCGATCGATCCCGGCCCCGGATCCGTACTCCCCGGTGCCGTCCACCGGGAGAGAGGTTCAGCGCATGTCCGTACCCGAGACGCGTCCCGCACCGTCCGACGCCGACGGTCGCCGGCCGCGTGTCGTCACGGGGGTGGTGGTGGAGCCCGATCCCCACGTCGACGTCGACGCAGCGCGCCGGGCCGACGCGTACGGCGGGTCGGGCTTCTTCGCGGGCCCGGTGATCGACGTCGAACCCGGGCGCCGCGCGGCCCCCCGCCGTCGGCCGGTCCTCGGCGTCGTCGGAGTCGGGGTGATCCTGGCCCTGCTCGCCGTCGGCGCGTTCGCCCTCGCCGCGGGCCCGCCCGGCCTGCGCGCGGCGGGGACCGGGCCGGCGGTGGGCGGCGGCGGCCCGGCAGCCGGCGGTGGCCTCCCGCACACGGTCACCGCGCCCCTGGGCGGGCGGTCCCGGGCCGCGTTCGAGCTGGTCACCGGCACCACCGCCGTCGACCTGCGCCTCGCCGACCTCGGCGCGGACCTCTACCGGATCAGCACCCCGGTCGACGGCGACAGCGTCCCGCGGCCGGTGCGCACCGCCGAGGGCGTCGCGCTGCACCTGACGCCCACCGGCCGCGCCGGCCCCGGGGCGGTGCAGATCCGGCTCACCTCGCGGGTGGCCTGGCGGCTGGTGATGGGCGGCGGCGCGAGCACCCAGCTGCTCGACCTGCGCGCCGGCCGGCTGACCGGCGTGGATCTCGCCGGGGGCACCGACCGCACGGAGCTGCGGCTGCCGGCCGCGGCGGGCAGCCTTGCCGTGCGGCTGACGGCCGGGGCCAACCAGCTCACGGTGACCGTGCCGGACCTGCGGCCGGTGCGGGTGCGGGCCGTCCGGGGGGCCGGCTCGGTCACCGTGCACGCCGAGCGGCGCGTCGGCGTGGCCGGCGGCGCGGTCATCGCCACCCCGGGCTGGGAGACCGCCACCGACCGCCTCGACCTGGACCTGGTCGGCGGGGCCGAGGCGGTCACCGTGCTGCGGCGCTGACCGGGCCGCCCGCCGTGGCCCGTCCCGCCCGCGCGGCCTGAGGGCGGGACGGTCACCGGGGCGTCAGGGGCCGCAGTAGAGCATCCGGTTCGGCGAGCCGGCGCCCGCGCTGCCGACGACACCGACGGTCGCGGTCGCGGCGAGGTGCGCCGCCACCTGCGCCGGGGTCCAGGTGGGATGGTCGGAGAGCACGAGGGCGGCGCAGCCGGCGACGTGCGCGGCGGCCATCGGGCTGCCGCTGACCGTGTTGGTGGCCGTGTCGCTGGTGTTCCAGGTCGAGGTGATGCTGCCGCCGGGGGCGAAGATGTCCACGCAGACGCCGTAGTTGGCCGAGCTCATCTTCACGTCGGTGGGGAGGGTGCCGGAGACCGTCAGCGCCGTGGGCACCCGCGCGGGCGAGAAGTTGCAGGCGTCGCTGGACGAGCTGCCCGAGGGCACCGTGTACGTGACGCCGGAGGCGATGGAGGCGGTCAGCGCGGCGTCCACGGTGCTGCTGGCGCTGCCGCCGAGGCCCATGGTGGCCACGGCGGGTTTCACCGCGTTGCGGGTGACCCAGTCGATGCCGGCGATGACCTGGGCCCAGGTGCCGCTGCCGGTGCAGTTGAGCACCCGCACCGGCACCAGCCGGACGTCCTTGGCCACCCCGTGCAGCTGGCCGCCGACCGTGCCGGCGAGGTGGGTGCCGTGGCCGTTGCAGTCGTCGGCCGGCAGCGCCCCGTCGACCGCGTCGTATCCGCCGGTCACCGAGCCGCCGAAGTCGACGTGGCTGGCGCGGATGCCGGTGTCCAGGACGTAGGCGCGCACGTTCGGCGCGGTGTTCGGGTAGGCGTACCGGCCGTCGAGCGGCAGCGCGCGCTGGTCGATGCGGTCCAGTCCCCACGACGGCGGGTTGAGCTGGACGCCGGCCGCGAGCGTCGTCACGTGGTTCTGCTCGACGTACGCCACGGCCGGGTCGGCGGCGAGGCGGCGGGCGGCCCGCTCGGGCAGGCGGATCTCGAAGCCGCGTACGGCGGCGTGGTAGACGTGGCCGCGTACGCCGCCGAACCTGCCGGCGAGGCGGTCGGCGGTGGCGGCGACCGCGGCGGCCGACCCGGCGGCGGCCCGGTCGTCCAGCAGCACGAGGTAGCTGTCGGGCACGGCGGTGGGGCCGCCGGCGTGCCGGATGGGTCCGGTGGCCGCGGCGGCCGGCGACGCGGCGGCCGGGCCCGCGCCGAGCGCGAGGGCGACGCCGAGGGTGGCCGCCAGCGACCGCCGGCGTCGGGTGCCAGGAACGATCATGTCCGGTCCTTTCCTCCGACGCGCCGGCCCCGGGGTGGTCACCCCGGGGCCGGCGGCTGGTCGTCAGGTCAGCTGGTGGGGGCGAGGTAGAGCAGGCGGTTCGGCGAGCCGCTGCCGGGGCTGCCCACCGTGCCGGTGCTGGCGGTGGAGGTCAGGTACGACGCCACCTGCGCCGGGGTCCACGACGGGTTGTTCTGCAGCACGCGGGCGGCGCCGCCGGCCACGTGCGGCGAGGCCATCGACGTGCCGCTGATGGTGTTGGTGGCCGTGTCGCTGGTGTACCAGGCGGACAGCACGGCCGAGCCCGGCGCGAAGATGTCCAGGCAGGAGCCGTAGTTCGAGTACGACGCGCGGGCGCCGTCGCTCTGGGTCGCGCCGACGGTGAGCGCCGTGGGCACCGCCGCCGGGGAGGTGTTGCAGGCGTTGGCGTTGGAGTTGCCGGCGGCCACCGCGTAGGTGACGCCGTCGGCGATCGAGTTGGCCACGGCGGTGTTCAGGGAGGTGTTGAGGCCGCCGCCGAGGCTCATGTTCGCCACCGCCGGCTGGCCGGCCTGGTGGTTGGAGGTCACCCAGTTGATGCCGGCGATGACGCCCGCGGTGGTGCCGCTGCCGGAGCAGTTGAGCACCCGCACGGCCACCAGCCGGACGCTCTTGGCCACGCCGTACGTCGACCCGCCGACGGTGCCGGCGACGTGCGTGCCGTGACCGTTGCAGTCGGCGGCCGGCAGGGCGTTGTCGACCGCGTCGTAGCCGTCGACGGCCCGCCCGCCGAACTGGCTGTGGGTGGTCCGGATGCCGGTGTCGATGATGTACGCGGTGACCCCCGAGCCGGTGCTGACGTAGCTGTAGGTGCCCGACAGCGGGAGGGCGGCCTGGTCGATCCGGTCCAGGCCCCACGGCGGGTTGGTCTGGGTCGTGGTGGCCGTCACGGTCTGGTTCTGCTCGACGTACGCCACGGCCGGGTCGGCGGCCAGCCGCTTGGCGGCCCGCTCCGACAGCCGGGCCTCGAAGCCGTTGAGCGCCTCGCCGTACACGTGGCCGACGGTGGCGCCGTACCGGCCGGCGAGGGTGCCGGCCGAGCTCGCGACGACGGCGGTCCGGGTGCCGGCCCGGCCACCGACGGCGCTGTCCTTCAGCACCACGATGTAGCTGTCCTTGACCGCCGTGGCGCTGCCGGCGGACAGGATCTCGCCGGTGGCGGGCGCCGCGCTGGCCGGCGCACCGACCGTGGCGGCGGCCAACGCGGCGGTGGTGAGGACGCCGAAGGCGGCCAACCGGCGGGGGCTCGTGCGGGGGAGTGTCATCTCCCGGTCCTCCCTTGTTCTGGCCGGCCCGGGCTCCGTCGTGAACCCGTAGGACCGGTCCGAGCGGTTGTGGGGAGCCTAAGGTCAATCCGCGAACATCTATATATACCGAACGGTTCATAGCGTTGCCCTATGGCGTGCCGGGGCGGGCCCGGGCCCCGGTGGGCGGCGAACGCGCCGCCGGCCGTGCGGCGGCGGGCGGCCGGTCGGCCCGGCGGGCGACCGGGGCCGGGGCACCGCGATCGCGTGATCCGCCGGGGTGGCCACGACAAACGGATGCGGGCGGCCGCCCTACCCGACGGCCGCCGATCGTGCGCTGCATACCGGGCGGATCTGATTGTGGGCACCCCGCGCGGTGTCCGCCAGGTGGAACGCGGCCGGATTCTATTGTCATGCCTCGATGTGTTTCGGGTTCGTTGCCAATCCTGTGCGTGAGCTGTGGAACGTAGTCGGCGGCCTTCGCCGGTGGCGCGACGGGGGAGGCCGGGGAAGGGGGCGGCCCGGACTGTGGCCGGGAGCCGTGCCGGGTGCCGGGAGGCCACCTCGCGGAATTGTCATCGGTGGGAATTGCGCCGCGGAGGGGGCGTCACGGGCACGGCTCCAGCCCCTCCCGGCTGGCGGGGGCCGGCGGCCGGGACGTGTCACTCCCGAGTGACACGTCCCGGCCCTGCTGAGGTGCCGGTTCACCGGGTCTCCGGGGCCCGCCCCCGGCGGCTGCGCGGCGCGGCCCGCGGCGGCGCGCGCCGCCGCGGGCGCCGTGCGACGGCGGGCCGTTCCGGTTCGCTCGGGCCCGTCGACCGCGCCTTTCGTGCGCCAGCTTTCGGCATGCGTTCCGGAGAACGTGCGGAATGGTCTCCCGAAAGGCGGACTCCGGTGGTCGGTCTCGTCGGGCGGGCCCGTCCCGGATTCGGTCGACACGGCTCTTCCCATCGTCTCCGCGCTGTCGTGCGCGGGGGCGGACGATTCTCGCGTCATTCGCATTCGGGGGGCGAGGGCAGGATTCACCGAAGCAACTTACCGCCGCTGCCTTTCTCGCCCCCGATAATGGACGGAAATATCGTTCCGGTGTCGACCCGCGTTGCCCGACCACTCGACGGATCGGCCGGGCTGGCCGGCGTGCCGGGACGCGGCCGGGGCCGGCCGGTCGGCGCGTCAGATGCCGTCCCGCCGCCCCCGTCGTTATCCAGGGCAAATGTTCGGCGAGGCAACCATCTGCCGATGCAGAAATTGCTACGGGCAACCGACGGGGCGGGCCCGGCGGCGCATCCATTAATTGCCCCCCGTCAACCATGGCGGTCCTGTTTTCCCAGCTCAGGCTGGTCATGGTGGGAATGTAGCGTTCGGTGTGTACGGCGTTACTGGCACCTTCTCGGGCCGTTGGTCGCCTTATGGGGCGCATCCGCGCCGCCTGCGGGATTCGCCCGGCAAGGACCGCTTCTGTCGGGATCGGGCAAGGTGTCGCCTGGTTCGGCGCCGCGATTTCCGGCACCGTTACTTATTACTGTAGGTAATTTCCGCTGGTCAGGCGGGTTCTCGGCATCCTTTCAGGAAATTTTAGGAGTGTGATGCGCGTCACATCTCGGTCGGGTATTTGTCGGGGTTCATGGTCAACGTGCAGGGGATCGGCGCTTGGGTGGCCGTTCTGATAGGTGCCCGCGGCAACCGGGTGCGATGCCTATCCATTGACCGAAAGGAACCCCGTTACTAGCCTCTTGGCCATCCCACACCCGCATTGGACGGCTGCTTTATCTCGGGCTGACGACTGATCGGAGCAAGCCCATGTTCGATGTAATCGTTGTCGGTGCGCGCTGCGCTGGTTCGCCGGTCGCAATGCTATTGGCCAGGCGCGGCCACCGGGTCCTGATGGTCGACCGCTCCTCCTTTCCGAGCGACGCGGTGTCGACCCACTACATCCACCAGTCCGGGCTCGCCCGCCTCCAGGCATGGGGCCTGCTCGACGAGGTGATCGACGCGAAGACCCCGGCCATCCGCAAGATGAACTACGCCAACCACGGCATCCCCCTGGTGGGCTTCGCCGATCCCATCGACGGGATCGACGCGGTCTACTGCCCCCGGCGCATCGTGCTCGACGAGATCCTGGTCAACGCCGCCCGCCGCGCCGGTGTCGAGGTCCTCGAGCAGTTCACCGTGTCCGACCTGGTCTTCGCCGACGGCCGGGTCGTCGGCATCCGCGGGCGCGAGGGCGACGGGCCGGACCGGGAGTTCCGGGCCAGCGTCGTCGTTGGCGCCGACGGGTTCCACTCCACGGTGGCCAGGAAGGTCGGCGCGGAGCTCTACAACGTGCGGCCCGCCGCCGGGTTCACCTACTACTCCTACTACAGCGGGCTGGACTGGGGCCTGCACCACAAGACCGGCTTCCACGAGCAGTGGTACGGCACCTGGCCGACCAACGACGACCTGAACATGGTCGCCGTCATCTGCACCCGGCGGCAGCTCAAGGAGTTCCGCCAGGACCCCGAGGCCCGCTTCCTGGCGGTCCTCGACGACGTCGAGCCGGAGATGGCCCAGCAGCTGCGCGACCAGGGCCGGCGCGAGGAGCCGCTGCGGCCGATGCGCTACCCCGACAACTACTACCGCCAGTCGCACGGGCCGGGCTGGGCGCTCGTCGGCGACGCCGGCTACCACAAGGACCCGATCACCGGCTGGGGCATGACCGACGCCTTCCTGCACGGCGAGCTGCTCGCCGACCGCATCCACGAGGGACTGTCGGGGGCGCGGACCATGGACGACGCCCTCGCCGACTACGTCAAGGTGCGCGACGAGGAGACCGCCCCCGTCTACGACTACACGACGAGCGTCGCCGAACTCACCCTGACGCCCTACCTGGAGACGGTGCTGGGCGCGATCAGCACCAGCCAGGAGTGGACCACCAAGATGCTCGGCATCATCGCCGGCGGGGTGGAGGGTTACGAGATCTTCGCGCCGGACAACCTGGACCGGCTCTACGACGACGCCGGCGTGCCCCAGCACAAGCGCATCTACGAACCGTCCTGACCTGAGTGAGGCCGCGCCGGGCGAGCGCGGCACGACGGGGGAGGGCCGCGGCCCTCCGCCCCTCGTTCGGTGCACTTCATCCTCAAGGAGTCAAGCAGATGACGCGCGCGTCCAGCATGTTCGACCTCATCGGCCAACAGGACGACCAGCGGGCCTACTACGACACCGGCGGCCGTGGCCGGTCCCACGCGTTCTACACCGGCGAGGAGCAGTACCGCCGGGAGATGGAACGCATCTACGGCCGCCGGTGGCTGCCGGTGGACCACGTCTCCCGGTTCCCCGAGAAGGGGTCCTACGTCACCCTGACCATCGGCACCGGCTCGGTGCTGATCATCAACGGCGACGACGGCATCCAGGCGTACCACAACTACTGCCGGCACCGCGGCTACCGGCTCGTGGAGGAGGCCGCCGGCAAGCGGCAGAGCCTCGTCTGCATCTACCACTGCTGGGTCTACGACCGCAACGGCAAGCTGAAGAGCCTCAACGGCACCTACTTCGACCACTTCTTCGACAAGGAGAAGAACGGCCTGCTGCCGGTGCGCACCGAGGTCCGGTACGGCGTCGTCTTCATCACCTTCTCCGACGACGCCCCCGACCTCGACGCCTCCCTCGGCGAGTTCGGCGAGTTCGCCCGCGTCTACGAGCTGGCCGACCTCAAGTGCGTGCAGGCCAAGGACTACCCGGTCGCCTCCAACTGGAAGCTCGTGGCGCACAACGTCAACGAAAGCCTGCACTTCCCGACGGCCCACAAGGACCTGCACCGCATCACCGACTTCGACGACGCGGGCACCTACGAGCTCAAGGGCGACATCGTCGGCGCGTGGCAGGTCATCCGGGACAGCTACAACTCGGTCTCCATGACCGGGCGCAGCCAGCGCGCCCCCATGCCGCTGGTCCCCGAGGCCGACCTCAAGAAGATCAACTGGATCACGATCCTGCCGAACCTGCTCTTCGGCTTCACCGCCGACTACGTGATGATGCAGTGGGTCTGGCCCGAGAGCCCCAGCACCTGCATCGTCCGGCACTTCTGGCTGTTCCACCCCGCCGAGACGGCCAAGAGCGACTTCTCGCACGAGGCCGTCTTCGCCCTCTGGGACAAGGCCAACTACGAGGACTGGGAGCTGTGCGAGCGCACCCACCGCGGCCTGTCCAACCCGCTGTGGTCGCCCGGCCAGCTCTCCCTCGACGAGGAGGTCGTCTCCCAGATCGACGCCTGGGTGGCCCGGGAGACCGCTGACCCCGTCGAGAACGAGGGATGACTGCCGTGGTCAACTGCTTCCTCATCGGCGGCACCCGGGTCCTCGCCCGCTGCGCCGACCAGCTCGTCGCAGCCGGCGTACGCGTCGAAGGCGTCTTCACCGACGATCCGGCCGCCGCCGCCTGGGCGGCCGAACACGGCGTGCCCGTGCTCGACCCGCGCGCCGACCTCGTCGCCGCCCTGACCGACACCCCCGTCGACTACCTGTTCAGCATCGTCAACTTCCGCATCCTGCCCGGCGCCGTGCTGGAGCTGCCCCGGGTGGCCGCCGTCAACTTCCACGACGGCCCGCTGCCCCGCTACGGCGGCAGCAACGTCGCCGCCTGGGCGCTCTACGAGGGCGCCTCCCGGCACGCCGCGACCTGGCACCGGATGACCGAACGCGTCGACGCGGGCGCCGTCCTGCTCGAACGGTGGTTCCCGATCCGGACCCACTCCACCGCCCTGTCGCTGACCTACGAGACGGCCGAGGTCGGCATCGCCCTCTTCGCCGACCTCGTCCCGCACGTCGCGGCGGGGACGCTGCCCGAACCCGTCGACACCAGCGGCCGGGAGCGCCGCTTCTACCTCCAGTCCGACCGCATCGCCGCCGGTGGCCTCATCCACGCCGGCACCACGGCCGCCGAGGCCGAACGCATCTCCAAGGCCCTCGACTACGGCACCTTCCCCAACCCGCTCGGCGTGCCGACCCTCGTCACCGCCCAGGGCGCGGTCTTCACCCGCCAGGTCCGCCGCATCCCCCGCGAGGACCCGCTGCCCGAGACCGTCGCCACGGCCGTCACCGACTCGGCCCTGACGCTGTCCGCCCCCGACGCCGACCTGCTGCTGAGCGACTTCGTGGCCGTCGACGGCAGCGCGCTGTCCGCGCGGGCCGCCGCCCAGCGCCTCGGCATCGCCCCGGGTCGGCCGCTGCCCGCCGCGCCGCCCGAGCGGCTCGCCGCGATCGCCGGGGCGCAGGCCCCGCTGCGCCGGCACGAGCCCTGGTGGAAGGCGCGCCTGGCCGACCTGCGTCCCGCGCCGCTGCCCGCCGCCGACTTCTCCGCAGCCGCCGCGCACTACGGCCGCTACGAGCTGGCCTACCTGCCCCGGACCCGGGCCGAGACCGTCAGCGTCGTCCGCGCGTTCCTCGCCGTGCTCGCCGAGCGCATGGAGGCCCCCACCTTCGACTTCGCCTGGTCGCCGTCGTCGGCCCGCGCGTTGGCCGAGGCGACCTGCGGGCTCGCCGCCGCGCGCGTGCCGGTCCGGTTCGACGCCGCCGACGCCGAGGCCCTCGCCGACCGGCTCGACGAGGCCGCCGCCCGCCACGGGTACGCCACCGACCTGGAGGTCCGCCTCGGGCTGGCGTACCGCCCGCCCGGCTCCGACGGGCCGACCTTCACCCGCGTCATGGTGCTGGAGCGCGACCCCGACGAGGAGGCCGCCACCGACCCGGACACCGAGATCGCCCTGCTCTGCCTGCACGACGGGCCGCCGATCGTGTTCGTCCGTGAGACCGCGATGACCGCCGACGACGCCCTCGACTTCGCCGAGCGGGTCGAGGACATCGCCCTCGGCGCGATGCTCCCCGGCGCGGCCGGTCCGGCCGCGCCGCGCGCCGCCGCGCCGGTGTCGCCGGCCCCCGAACCGGTCGCCGGACCGACCCCCGCGCCGGCCGCCGAGTCCGACAGCACCGCGGTCGACAACGTGGCGTCCGACGCCGCCGGGGCGGCGCCGACGTCGACCGGCCCCACCGTGCTCGACCTGGTCGCGGCCACCGTGGCCGCCCGGCCGCACGCCGTCGCCGTGCGCGCCGGCGACCGCAGCATCGACTACGCCACCCTGGACGCCTGGGCCGACGCCGTCGCCGCCCACCTGTACGACCAGGGCGTCGAGGCCGGCAGCGTCGTCGGCCTGCTCACCGAGCGCGGCCCCGACCTCGTCCCCGCGATGCTGGGCATCCTGCGCGCCGGGGCCGCGTTCCTGCCGCTGGACCCCAACTACCCGGTGGAGCGGCTGCGCCGCTACGTGGAGGTCGCCCAGTGCGACCTGATCCTCGCCGACGCGCCCAGCCGCGCCTTCGGCGAGACCGTCGGGACCGTCCTGCCCATCCCCGGCCCGGACGCCTCCGCGCTGGCCGTGCCGCCCACCGTCACCGGCGCGGACCTCGCCTACGTGCTGTTCACCAGCGGCTCCACCGGCGAGCCGAAGGGCGTGGAGATCGGGCACGCCGCGCTGGCGAACTTCCTCACCGGCATCGGCGGGCGACTCGGCTCCTCCGCCGCCGACGTGATGCTCGCGCACACCACCGTCGCCTTCGACATCTCCCTGCTGGAGCTGCTGCTGCCGCTGACCGTCGGCGGCACGGTCGCGCTCGCGTCCCGGGCCGTGGCCCGCGACCCGCACCGCCTGGCCGACCTCATCGGCGAGGTCACCGTCGCCCAGGCGACCCCCAGCATGTGGCGGCTGCTGCTGGAGACCGGCTGGACCCCCGGACCGGGGCTCACCGTCCTGTCCGGCGGCGAGGCCCTCGCGCCGGCCGTCGCCGAGCGGCTGCACGCCACCTCCCGCGCCCTGTGGAACCTGTACGGCCCCACCGAGGCGACGATCTGGGCGTCCGCCCACCGGGTCGACGCCGTCGGGTCGTACCTGCCGCTCGGCGAGCCGCTGCCCAACCTCGACCTGCACGTCCTCGACGCCGAGCTGAACCCGGTCGCCCCCGGCGGCACCGGCGAACTCCACCTCTCCGGCGTCGGCCTGGCCCGGGGCTACGCCAACCGCCCCGACCGCACCGCCGAGGTCTTCCTCACCCACCCGGCCACCGGCCTGCGCCTCTACCGCACCGGCGACACGGTGCGGCTGCACACCGACGGCACGATCGAGTGGCTGGGCCGCGCCGACTCGCAGGTCAAGGTCCGGGGCAACCGGATCGAGCCGGCCGAGATCGAACGCGTCCTCGGCGGCTACGACGGCGTCACCGCCGCCGCCGTGATCGCCGTCCCGTTCGAGGGCCGCGGCGAGCCGCGGCTCACCGCGTACCTGGTCGCCGACCGCACCCTCGTCAAGGCCGACCTCGACGAGTTCGTCGGGCAGCGCCTGCCGGAGTACATGGTGCCCGACGCCTACGTGCGCCTCGACGCCATGCCGCTGACCGACAACGGCAAGATCGCCCGGTCGCGGCTGCCCCAGCCGTCCCGGGACACGATCATCCGCACCGGCGTGCCCTCCGTCGCCGCCGTCGAGCAGCCGAGGGCCGAGTCGACCGAGCCGCCGGCGCAGCGCATCGCCCGGATCTTCGCCACCGTCCTCGGCCACGACGTCTTCCTGGCCACGGACAACTTCTTCGACCTCGGCGGCGACTCGGCCAACGTCACGATCGCGGCGGCGGCCCTCACCGAGGAGTTCGGCGTCGAGGTGACCCCGCCGGCCGTCTTCGCCACCGGCACCCCGCAGCGGCTCGCCGAACTGCTCCGGCCCGGCGCGGCCCCGGCCGACCGGCCCCGCACCGGGACCGGCACGGTGCGCAGCGGCGCCGGCAAGACCCCCGAGCAGGCGGTCGTCGCCGCCGCGGAGGCGGTCGTCGCCGCCGAGGCGGGGGCCGCGACCGACCCGGCGGAGCAGCCCGCGACCGGCGCCCCGGCCGCCGACCGTCCGGAACCGGCCCGCCCCCGGCCGCCGGCCGCGCCCCCGGCCGCCCCGGCCGCGGGCGACACCCGCACCGGCCAGGGCCGGGCCCCCGCCGGCCACGACACGGCCCGCGCCGGTCACGGCGACGCCCCCGCCGTTCCCGCCGACGCCCCCGCCGACCACGGCGACGCCCTCGCCGTCATCGGCATGGCCTGCCGCTTCCCCGGCGCGGCCACCCCCGACGAGTTCTGGGCCAACCTCGCCGGCGGCGTCACCAGCGTCGGCGACGCGCCGCCCGGCCACCGGGGCTGGGCGCACCTGTGGACCGACGCCGACGAGGTGCCGACCGGCTGGGTCGACCGCGTCGAGTACTTCGACGCGGCCCGCTTCCACCTCACCGACCGGGAAGCCCGGCGGCTGGACCCGTTGCAGCGCCTCCTGCTCAGCGTCACCGACGAGGCGCTGGAGAGCTGCGGTCACGACGCCGCCTCCCTCGGCACCGCCACCGGCGTCTTCGTCGGCACCATCGCCAGCGACTTCCCCGAGCTGGTGGCCGGCAGCATCGGCCCCGGCGACCCGCACGTGGCCACCGGCACCGCCGTGTCCATGGTCGCCAACCGGCTGTCGCACGCGTTCAACTGGACCGGGCCGAGCTTCGCCGTCGACACGGCCTGCTCGTCGTCACTGGTCGCCCTGCACCAGGCCGCCATGTACCTGCGTACCGGCGAGATCGACGCCGCCGTCGTCGGCGCGGCCAACCTGGTCCTCACCCCGACCAAGACCCGGTCCTTCCTGCGCAACGGCATGCTCTCGCCCAACGGGGTCTGCCGCACCTTCGACGACGACGCCGACGGCTACGTCCGCGGCGAGGGCGCCGGGGTGCTCGTCCTCAAGCGGCTCGCCGACGCCCAGCGCGACGGCGACCCGGTCCTCGCCGTCGTGCGGGGCGCGGCGGTCAACCACACCGGCGCCGCCGGGTTCCTCACCGCGCCCAGCAGCACCGCCCAGGAGGCGGTCATCCGCACCGCGATGCGGCGGGCCGGCGTCGACGCCGACGGCGTCGGCTACGTCGAGGCGCACGGCACCGGCACCCAGCTCGGCGACCTCATCGAGCTGGAGGCGCTGCGCGCCGCCCTCGGCGGGTCCGGCCGCGCCACCGTGGCCGTCGGGTCGGTGAAGACGAACATCGGCCACCTCGAACCGGCGGCCGGCATCGCCGGGCTGATCAAGACGATCCTGGCGTTGCAGGCCGAGCGCATCCCGCCCTCGGCCAACCTCACCTTCCCCAACCGCGGCTTCCGCTTCGAGGACTCGCCGCTGTTCGTTCCCGACCGGCTCGTGCCCTGGACGGGGCCCCGGGTCGCCGGGGTCAGCAGCTTCGGCTTCGGCGGCGTCAACGCCCACGCCGTGCTCGCGGCCGCGCCGCGACCCGCCCCGGCCCCCGTCGCCGCCGGCCCCGGCCTGCTCACCTTGTCGGCGGACTCCGCCGACGGGCTGCGGACCCTCGCCGGCCGACTGGTCCTGCTGCTGCGCTCGCCGTACTGCCCGCCGCTGGCCTGGCTCTGCGTGGCCAGCCGCCAGCGGCCCGCGGCGACCCACCGGCTCGCCTGCGTCGTCGACACCGTCGAGCAGCTCGACGACAAGCTCATGCTGTTCCTCGCCCGCGCCGAGGGCACCCGCAACCTGCACGTCGGCGTCGTCGACCCGGCGGCGACCGGCGGCACCATCGCGCCGCCGGGCGTCGACCGCGACGCCCTCGACGCGGCGGCCCGCCGCTTCGTCGCCGGCGACACCCTCCCGGCCACCGAACGCGCCCCCGTGCGCTTCCCCACCGCGCCCCACGAGGAGAAGCACCTCTGGCTCGAACCCGCCCCCGCGCAGCTCACGGCGGCCCCACCACGCCCGCGTGGCTGGACGTGGAGCGAGCACCCCGAGGCCGGCGAGCACGTCGTCCTGGGCAACCCCACGCTGCCCGGCTCCGGCTACCCCGGCAAGGTCGCCGAGGTCGTCGGCCGCGCCGCGTACGCCCTGCGGGACCTCACCTTCCGGGCGACCGTGCAGCCCCCGGCCACGCTCACCGCCGAGCGCACCGGGTACCGGATCACCTTCCGCGACGACACCTCCGGCGTCGTGGCCGACCTGGAGCTGACCGAGCCGACGCCCGCGGACCCGGCGCTCACGCCCCCGGCCAGCGCGGTCGGCTTCACCCCGGTCGGCCTCGACGAGATGTACCGCGACTTCGACCGCAACGGCCTGCGCTACGGCCCCGGCTTCCGCTGCGTGCGGTCGCTGTCCACGGCGTACGGCCAGGCGCTCGGCGCCCTGCGCGCCGACGGCGACCCCACCGGCGCGGTCGACGCCCGGCTGCTCGACGGCGCCTTCCAGGTGGCCCTCGCCGCCTGCGGGGCCCAGGGCCTGTACGTGCCGTTCACCATCGCGCGGCTGACCGTGCACGCCCCGCTCCCCGCCGCCGTGCGCGTCTACGCCCGCCGCGACCGCGGCAGCGCGCCCGACGCGGGCCTGCTCACCGCCAGCCTCGTCGTCCTCGACGGCGACCGGCCCGTGCTCACGGCCGAGGGCATCACCTGGCGACGGATCTCCCCGGCCCCGCCGCCCGGCCAGCCCGGCTCCGCCGGCGCGCAGGACCGGGCCCGGCACGACGGCGCGGCCACCGCGACGACCGCCGCCGGCAACGGCCGCGCCCCGGCCGCGCCCGCGCACCCCGCCGTGCCGAGCGGCCACCACCGCGCCAACGGCTCCGCCGCCTCCGCCTCCCTCGGGCCTGCGCTGGCCCGGTGGATCGCCGAGGGGCTGGAGACCGACGTCGAGTCCCTCGAACTGGACCGCCCGCTGGAGGCCCAGGGCCTCGACTCGATGCTCGCCGTGTCCCTGGCCCAGGACATCCGCGCCCGGCTCGGCGTCGACATCCCGGTGACGCTGCTGCTCGAAGTGGGGACGGTGGAGAACCTCGTCACCGAGCTGCGCGACACGTACGGGGTCACCGCCGTGCCCGGGGCCGAGGCCGCCCCGGCCGCGCCGCCGACCGTCGCGCCCCCGGCCGACGTGGCGACCGCCGCGCCTCCGGCCGAAGCGCCGGCCGGCGGGTCACCGACGCCCGCGCCCACCCCGGCGGCCGCGCCGCCGCCCGCCGTCGCGGCCGCCCCCGCCGCCCCCGCCGCCCCCGTGGCCCCGGCGGCGGTGGCCCCGGCGGCGCGGCAGGCGACCGACCGGCACGACATGGCGATCGTCGGCGTCGACGGGGTCTTCCCGAACGCCGGCAGCCCGGACGAGCTGTGGGAGGTCGTCACCAGGGGCGAGGACTGCCTGCGCGAGGTGCCCAAGTCCCGCTGGGACATCGACGACTACTACTCCGAGGACGCCGAGCCCGGCACCGTCTACCTGCGCCGCGCGGGCTTCGTCGACGAGCTGACCGGCTTCGACGCCGCGTTCTTCCGGATCTCGCCCGCCGAGGCACAGTGGATCGACCCCCAGCAGCGCCACCTCATCCAGTCCGCCTGGCGGGCCCTGGAGGACGCCGGGCTCTCCGGCCGCGCCGCCGACCGGTCGACGGGCGTGTTCGTCGGCGCCAGCTACCAGCACTACCGCGACATGGTCGTCGGCGACGTCGTGCAGACCGCCGCCGGCCTCGGCAACCACAACGCGATCCTGGCGAACCGGGTGAGTTACTTCCTGGATCTGTCGGGTCCGAGCATGACGATCGACACGTTGTGTTCGTCGTCGTTGGTGGCGTTGCACACGGCGGTGCGCAGCATTCGCAGCGGCGAGTGCGACCAGGCCATCGTCGCCGGCGTGCACCTCGCGATGTCCCCGCAGTACTTCCAGCTCGGCTCCCGGCTGCGGTCGTTCTCCCCGACGGGTGCGTCGCGGGCGTTCGACGCGGCGGCGGACGGGTTCGTGCCGGGGGAGGGTGTGGTCACGGTGGTGGTCAAGCCTCTGGCGGATGCGGTGCGTGACGGGGACCGGATCCGTGGGGTGATCCGGGGAACGGCGGTGAACCACGGTGGCCGCACGAGCGGGTTGACGGTGCCGAGCAGTTCGGCGCAGCGGGACGTGATCCTGGCGGCGTTGCGGGATGCGGGGGTGGGTCCGGAGGGGATCGGCATGGTGGAGGCCCACGGCACGGGCACGAGTCTGGGTGATCCGATTGAGGTGGAGGGTTTGACGCGGGCGTGGCGGGAGTTCACGTCGCGGACGCAGTTTTGTGCGATTGGTTCGGTGAAGTCGAACATTGGTCATTTGGAGCCGGCTGCGGGTTTGGCTGGTGTGGTGAAGGTGTTGTTGGCGTTTGAGCGGGAGTTGATTCCGCCGACGTTGCACGTGCAGCGGCCGAATGATCATATCCGGTTTGAGGAGTCGCCGTTCTTCGTGGCGGATCAGGCCCTTCCGTGGCCGCGGACAACGGGTGTGCCGCGGCGGGGTGCGGTGTCGGCGTTCGGGATGGGTGGGGTGAATGCGCACGTGATTCTGGAGGAGCCGCCGGTCGCCGCCCTGCGTGAGCTGGTGCCGCAGGAGTCGTTTGTGGTGCGGGTGTCGGCGTCGGGTGAGGAGGGTGTGCGGCGGTTGGCGGCTGATTATGCGCGGGCGTTGTCGGGTGTCGAGACAAGTGGTGTGGGGGATTTCGGGTTTACGGCGAATGTGGGTCGGGCGTCGCATCGGTTCCGGGTGGCGGTGTCGGGTGTCGATGGTGTGGGTGTGGCGCGGGAGTTGTCGGCGGTGGCGGATGGGTCTCGGTCGGTGGGTCGGTTGGTGAATGCGGCGCCGGTGTCGGTGTTCATGTTTTCGGGTCAGGGTTCGCAGTATGCGGGGATGGCTCGGGGTTTGTATGGGGTGGAGCCGGTGTTCCGGTCGGCGTTGGATGAGTGTGCGGATTTGGTGTCGTCGTTGGGTGTGCCGTTGTTGGAGTTGTTGTTTGGTGGTCGGGGTGAGGAGTTGGTGCAGACGCGGTTTGCGCAGGTGGGGATTGTGGCGGTGCAGGTGGGGTTGGTGCGGTTGTTGGAGTCGTGGGGGGTTCGGCCGGGGTTGGTGGTGGGCCACAGTGTGGGTGAGTTGTCGGCTGGGTGGGCGGCGGGGGTGTTCGGGTTGGGGGATGTGTTGGGTTTGGCGGTGGCGCGGGGTGCGCTGATGCAGGGGCAGCGGTCGGGTGGGGCGATGGCGGCGGTGTTCGCCGAGGCGGCCGAGGTGGGGTTGGCGGTGGGTTCTTATCCGGGGTTGGAGGTGGCGGCGTGGAATGGGCCGCGGAGTGTGACGGTGTCGGGTCCGGCGGAGGTGGTGGAGGCGTTCTGTGTGGATTCTGGTTTGCGGTGTCAGCGGTTGGTGGTGAGTCATGCGTTTCATTCGGGGGCGATGGCGGGTGCGGTCGAGCCGTTCGCGGAGGTGGTGTCGCGGGTGGTGGTGTCGGCGCCGCGGGTTGGTTTCGCGTCGTCGATCACGGGCGGGTGGCATGACGCGGGGTCGGTGGCGGATGCCGGGTTGTGGGGTGGGGGGATTCGTCGGCCGGTGTTATTCGGTGAGGCGTTGGGGTTGGTGGGTGCGGCTGGTGGTGGGGTGTTCTGGGATATCGGTGCGCATCCGGTGTTGACGGGTCTGGGAAAGCAGGTGTTGCCGGATCCGGGGTTGGTGTGGTTGCCGACGTTGCGTAGGGAGCGTTCGGATCAGGCGCAGTTGCATGCGGCGGTGGCGGAGTTCTACAGCCGGGGTCTGGGTGAGGTGGACTGGGCCGGGGTGCACGCCGGCAAGGGGCATCGCACGACCACCATTCCCACCTACCCGTTCGAACGCCGCGAGCTGAGCGCGCCCCGCGTCCACGAGACCGCCGCCGCGCACCGTCGCCGCCCCGAAGCACAGGTTTCCGTACCCACCGCAGGTGACGAGGCCGGCGGCCATCCGCTGTTCGACCGTCACTACGAGCACTGAGCGAGGGAACGTGACGTACCGGGTTGAGACCTACGAGAAGACCTTCGCGGGGCACGAGCCGTTCATCGCCCAGCACCGTTCCTCCGGCTTCGGCATCCTGCCCGCGTCCGTACAACTGGAGATGGCCCTGCTCGGGGTCGCCCAGCGCCGGGCCTTCGTCCCGCTCGAACTCGTCGACGTCGCCTTCGTCCGGCCGTTCACCGTCGCCGACGGCGAGCGGGTCACCGGCCGACTCGACGTGACCTTCGCCGAGCGGACCCGCTTCGAGCTGAGCGCGGCCACCCCCGACGGCCGCAAGGCCGTCTCGACCGGCACCGGCGGGCCGCTGCCGGCCGACGCCCGGCCGCCGGCCGCGTGGGAGGTGACCTGCCCGGTGCCGGTCCCGCCCGAGCGGATCTACCGCGGCTGGGCCGAGGCCGGCCTGACCTACGGGCCGGACTTCCACACCGTGCGCCGGCTCTCCGTCGGCGCCGGCACCGCCGAGGCGAGCCTCGCCACGGTGGCCCAGCCGGTGCCCTGGTACTCCCACCCCCTGCTCGTCGACGGCGTCTTCCAGGTGGTCAGCTGCGCCCTCCAGGATCTCGCCGACGGCGACGCGCCCGGCCCGATGCTGCCCATCGGCGTCGCGCGGTTCACCCTGTACGCGAACCTGTCCGCGCTCACCACCGGGGTGACCGTACGGGTGCGCCGCACCGCCGTGCAGGACGCCTGGTCCGTCGCGGACGCCGTGCTGCTGGACCCCGCCGGCCAGGTCGTCGCCGAACTGACCGGGGTACGCATGCGCCGGCTGCCGGCGCACCGGTCCGCCACGGCTCCCGGGCTGCTCACCCGCATCGAATGGACCGCCGTCGACGCCCCCGCGCCCCGCCGCCCGGCGACCGGCACCTGGGTGGTCCTGCACAACGGCGGCGCCGACGCCGCGGGCGCGGCCACGGTGCGGGCCCTGCGCGCCGACGGCGCCCGGGTCGTCGAGGTGCTGCCCGAGGGGCCCGCCCCGGCGGCCGGGGCCGACCTGCGGGTCGTGCCCCGGCCCGACGAGGCCGCGTTCCGGCAGCTCTGGGAGGAGCTCGCCACGCCCGTCGAGGGCGTCGTGCACCTGTGGAACACCGGTCCGGCCCGACCGGAGCAGGCCGAGCTGGGCGGCGGCCTCTACGCCTGCCTCGCCGCCCTGAAGACCCTCGGCCAGCGGCAGCGCACGGGCCGCTTCCTCGTCGTCACCGAACGGGCCCAGCCGGTCGCCGCCGGGGACGCCCCCGAGCCCGCGCGCGCCGCCCTGTGGGGCCTGGTCCGCACCGCCGCCATCGAGTACCCGGGGCTGCGGCCCCGCCTGGTCGACCTCGACCTGGACCCCGCCTCCGCCGACGCGCTCGCGGCCGAGCTGGGCGGCGACGGGCCGGTCGAGGTCGGCTACCGCGCCGGCCGGCGGCACGTGCCGGTCCGCGCCCCGCTGCGCGCGTCCGACGGTGGTCGGCCGCCCGTGCGGCGCGACGGCCGGTACCTGATCCTCGGTGGGCACGGCGGGCTGGGCCTCGCCGTCGCCCGCCGCCTCGCCGGCGACGGGGCCGGCCTCGTCGCCCTGGTCAGCCGCTCCGGCGGGACCGGAGCCGACGCCGACGCCCTGGCCGGGATCGAGTCGTACGGCTGCCGCATCGCCTCGTTCGCCGCCGACGTCGCCGCGCCCGGCGCGCTGACCGGCGTGGTGGAGGAGATCCGCCGCCGTTTCGGCGACCTGCACGGCGTGGTGCACGCCGCCGGCGCCCTCCGCGACGGCCTGCTGCGCGGCACCACCGCCGAGGACGTGGCGCAGGTGCTGCGCCCCAAGGTCGACGGGCTGCACGAGCTGACCGCCGCCGTCGCCGGCACCGACCTGGACTTCGCGGTGCTGTTCGCCTCGGTTTCCGGGACGTTCGGCAACCTCGGCCAGGGCGGGTACGCCGCCGCCAACGCCTACCTCGACGCGTACGCGCACGCGCGGGGCGCCCCCTGGACCAGCGTCGACTGGGGACTGTGGGGCGAGGTGGGCATGGGCACCGGCGTCGCCGAGCAGCTCCGCCGTCGTGGCGTCCGGCCGCTGGGCACCGTCGAGGCGCTCGACGCCCTGATGACCGTGCTGCGTGACGACGTCCGGCAGGTCGTCATCGCCCACCCCGACGCCCCGGCCGGCACCCGGGCCGAGGCGGCGGCCGGCACGGCGTCGGCCGCGCCGCCGGCCCCGGTGGCGCCGCCGGCCCCGGCGGCCCCGGTCCCCGCGCCCGCCACGGCGACGGGCCCGGCCCCGGCCGGTGACGTCGACGCCGGGCGCACCGAGGACGGGCTCGCCGAGTTCCTCGCCGAGCGGCTCGGCGTCGACGGCTTCGACCGGACCGCGCCGCTCACCGACTACGGCATCAACTCGATCATGAGCGTCGAGCTGGCCGAGGAGCTGTCCCGCCGCTGGAGGGTCACCCTCCCGGCGACCCTCTTCCTCGAGTACGGCGACTTCGCCGAGCTCGCCGCCGCCCTCGCCACCCGCTACGCGGCCGGACCTCCCGCCGCCCCCGAGCCGCCGGCCACCGTCCCGGCCACCCCCACCCCCACGCCCGCGCCGGCCACCCCCACGCCCGCGCCGGCCACCCCCACGCCGGCCACTCCCGAGCCGGAGCCCGCGCCCGCGCCGGTGTCCACACCCGCGTCGGTGTCCATGCCCGCCCCCGAGCCGGCCGCCGGGCCCGCTGCGCGCGGCGGCGACATCGCGGTGGTGGCCGTGTCCGGCGACCTGCCGGGCACCCGCGACCTGACCGACCTGTGGCCGATGCTCCGCTCCGGCGCGGACGCCTTCACCGAGATCCCGGCCCACCGGTGGAACATCGACGAGCACTTCCAGCGGCGCGGCCCCGAGATGACCGGCACCTACTGCCGCACCGGCGCGTTCGTCACCGGGATCGACCGCCTCGACCCGAGGTTCTTCGGCATCGCGGTGCGCGAGGCGCAGGAGATGGACCCGCAGCAGAAGCTGCTGCTGGAGCACGCCTGGTCCGTCGTCGACGACAGCGGCTGCGCCGGGCGGCGGGACGTCGGCGTCTTCGTCGGCGCCACCTACACCCACCACCGCGACGCCACCGGCCTCGACGCCGTCGGCCCGCACACCGCCCTCGGCTCGATGAACGCCGTCCTGGCCAACCGCATCTCCTACGCGCTGGACCTGACCGGCCCCTCGCAGACCGTCGACACCCTCTGCTCGTCGTCCCTGGTCGCCCTGCACCAGGCGGTGGTGAGCCTGCGCACCGGGCAGTGCGGGGCGGCCATCGTCGCCGCCTGCCACGTCGGACTGACCCCCTGGTACTACCGCAGCCTCAGCCAGCTCGGCGCGCTGTCGCCCACCCGCCCCCGGCCGTTCGACGACCGGGCCGACGGGTTCGTGCCCGGCGAGGGCGCGGTCGCGGTCATGCTCAAGCGGCTCGACGACGCCGAACGCGACGGCGACCGGATCCACGCGGTGATCCGGGGCGCGGCGGTCAACCACGGCGGCCGGGGCAGCGCCCTGCCGGTGCCGCGCAGCGAGGCGCAGGTGGCGGTGATCCGGGCCGCGCTGGCCGACGCCGGCCTCGCCCCGGCCGACATCTCCCTGGTCGAGACCCACGGCACCGCGACCCGGCTGGGCGACCCGATCGAGATCGCCGCCCTGGCCGAGGTCTTCGCCGGCGACCGGACCGAGCCGGTGCACGTCGGCTCGGTCAAGGCGAACATCGGCCACCTGGAGCCCGCCAGCGGCCTGGCCGGCCTGGTGAAGGTCCTGCTCTGCCTGCGGCACGGCGAGATCCCACCGCTGGCCGGGTTCGAGACGCTCGGCGCGCACATCGCGCTGCCCGCCGGCCGGCTGGCCATCCCCACCGAGCCCCGGCCGTGGCGCTCCGCCGGCCCCCGCCGGGCCGGCATCAGCGCCTTCGGCATGGGCGGCACCAACGCCCACGTCGTCGTCGAGGAGTACGTCCCGGACCCCACCGGCGTCGCCGCCCGCCCCGACGAGCCCGCCCGCGAACACCTGCTCGTCCTCTCGGCGCACACCCCGCAGCTGCTCGTCCGGCGGATCGCCGACGTGGAGCGGCTGATCGGGCGGGACCGGTCGATCGACGCCGGGGCGCTGTGCTTCTCCGCGTCGGTCGGGCGCGCCCACCTGCCGCACCGGATCGCCGTGCTCGGCGCGACCGCCGACGAGCTGGGCGCGGGCCTGCGCCAGGCCCTGCGTCTCGGGCCGGACCCGTCGGCGACGGTGCTGCGCGGCGCGACCGTCCTGGCGGGCGACCCGGTGCCCTGCGGCCCCGACCTCGCCGGCCGGCTCGCCGCGTACGTGCCGCTGACCGCCGAGCGGATCGCCGCCGAGCTGCGCACCCCCGACGGCTCGCCGACCGCCGCCCTGGCCCACCTGTACGTCGCCGGCCGCGACGTCGACTGGCGGCGGTTCCACGCGGGCAGCGGGCAGCGCCGGGTGCCGCTGCCGCCCTACCCCTTCCGCGACCTCGCCGGCCCCGCCCAGCCGGGCCCCGCCGGCCCGTCCCGCCCGGCCAGCCCCGCCGCGCCCGACGACCGCGTCCTGGACCGGCTGCTGGGCGCGCACCGGGTCTTCGGCGAGGAGACGCTGCCGGCCGCGTTCCTCGTCGCCAGCGGCTTCGCCCGCGCCGCCGTCCTGCGCCGGCTCGCGTTCACCGCGCGGGGCACCGGCCGGCACCGGCTCACCGGCGACGCCTCCGGCGACACGACGATCTTCTCCTACGGCGGGCGGCCCGTCGGCCACCTCACCGTCGGCGCGGCCGAACCCGCCGACCCCGCCCCCGAGCCGGTGGCGCTGGACGCGCTGCGCGCCGGCTACCCCCGCACGCTCGACCCCGCCGGCCTGTACGCGTGGTTCGCCGCCAAGCACGTCGACTTCGGGGCCCCGCTGCGCGTCATCGGGCACGTCGCGTACGGCGCCACCGGCGTACTCACCCAGGTCGACCTCGCCGACGCGGACCCGGGCGTGCGGGCGGTGGCCGCCCTCGACGCGGCGTTGCAGACCATGGCGGTGCTGACCCTGGCCGACCCGGCCGCGTCCACGCTGACCTACCTGCCGGTCTCGATCGGCCGGGCGGTGCGTTGGGGCGACCCGGCCGGCACCCGCCACGTCCACCTGCGCCTCGCCGGGCAGGACGCCGACGGCAGCCGGCGGGCCGCCGCCACCCTCCTGGACGCCGCCGGCCGGGCCCTGGTGCTCCTCGACGACGTCGTGTACCGGCCCGTCACGGCGGGCGCGCCCGATCCGGGCCGGGTCACCCCGCCGGCCGCCGCCCCCACGCCCGACCGGGTCCCGCCGGCCAGCGGCCCCGCCGTCGACCAGCCGCCGGCCGGTGCCGTCCCGGCCCCGTCCCGCCCCCGGGTGACGGAGGAGACGGTCGTCGACCTGGTCCGGGCGGTGCTGCGGGACCCGCAGGTCAGCGCGACGAGCCCGCTCGCCGCCGCCGGCATCGACTCCATGCTGGCCACCATGGTCGCCGCCGAGGTGCAGGACCGGCTCGGGGCGACGCTGAGCCCGGTCGACGTGCTCCAGGCACGCGACTGCCGCGCACTCACCGCCGTGGTGGCGTCCCTCGTGCCCGCCGAGCCCGCCGCGCCGGCCGCCCCCGACACGCCGCCCACCCCCGACTCCGCCTCCACCGGGTCGGCCGCGGCGACGGGCGGGGACGCCCGCGACATGGCGATCGTCGGCATCGCCTGCGCGCTGCCCGGCGCGACGGACCCCGAGGGGTTCTGGTCCCTGCTGGCGGGCGGGGGCAGCGGCGTCGGCCCGGCGCCCGCGTTCCGCTGGCCCGCCGCCGGCGACCCCGACGGCACGCCGGTGGGCGGCTTCCTCGCGCAGATCGACGAGTTCGACGCCCGGTTCTTCGACTTCTTCGCCAAGCAGGCGGAGGTGCTCGACCCGCAGGTCCGCTGGCTGCTGCGCACCGCGTGGGAGGCGCTGGAGTCCGCCGGGACCGCGCCGCTGTCCACGCCCGCCTCGACCGGCGTCTTCGTCGGCGCCAGCTACCAGCACTACAAGGACTACAACATCCCGCCGGAGCTGGACGCCGCCGCCGGCCTCGGCAACCACAACGCCTTCCTGGCGAACCGGGTGAGTTACTTCCTGGATCTGTCGGGTCCGAGCATGACGATCGACACGTTGTGTTCGTCGTCGTTGGTGGCGTTGCACACGGCGGTGCGCAGCATTCGCAGCGGCGAGTGCGACCAGGCCATCGTCGCCGGCGTACGCCTCGCCATGTCGCCCCTGCACTACACCGCGATGCGGAACCTGCGCGCGCTGTCCCCGACGGGTGCGTCGCGGGCGTTCGACGCGGCGGCGGACGGGTTCGTGCCGGGGGAGGGTGTGGTCACGGTGGTGGTCAAGCCTCTGGCGGATGCGGTGCGTGACGGGGACCGGATCCGTGGGGTGATCCGGGGAACGGCGGTGAACCACGGTGGCCGCACGAGCGGGTTGACGGTGCCGAGCAGTTCGGCGCAGCGGGACGTGATCCTGGCGGCGTTGCGGGATGCGGGGGTGGGTCCGGAGGGGATCGGCATGGTGGAGGCCCATGGGACGGGCACGTCTTTGGGTGATCCGATTGAGGTGGAGGGTTTGACGCGGGCGTGGCGGGAGTTCACGTCGCGGACGCAGTTTTGTGCGATTGGTTCGGTGAAGTCGAACATTGGTCATTTGGAGCCGGCTGCGGGTTTGGCTGGTGTGGTGAAGGTGTTGTTGGCGTTTGAGCGGGAGTTGATTCCGCCGACGTTGCACGTGCAGCGGCCGAATGATCATATCCGGTTTGAGGAGTCGCCGTTCTTCGTGGCGGATCAGGCCCTTCCGTGGCCGCGGACAACGGGTGTGCCGCGGCGGGGTGCGGTGTCGGCGTTCGGGATGGGTGGGGTGAACGCCCACGTCATCCTGGAGGAGCCGCCCGTCGCCGCCCCGCGCGAGCCGGTGCCGCCGCGATCGCACCTGGTCCGGGTCTCCGCCGCCAGCGAGGAGGCGGTCCGCCGGCTCGCCGCCGCGTACGCCGAGGTGTTCGCCGCCTCCGACGACGACCGGCGGACCGCCGACCTCTGCCACACCGCGAACGTCGGCCGCTCCCCCCTCGGCTACCAGAGCGCGGTCACCGGCCCCACCGGCCCGGCCCTCGCCGAGCAGCTCCGGGCCGTCGCCGACGGCCACCTCCCGGTGGCCCGCGTCGACACCGCCCTGGCCGCCGCCGCGCCGCCGGCCACCCCCGACGGGCCGCCGGACGTCTGGCACGAGGCGCTGGCCGACCTGGCCCGGCGCGGCCACCCCGGCATCGACTGGGCGGCGCTGTCCGCGCCGGGCTCCCGGATCGTCGCGCTGCCCACCTACCCGTTCGCCCGGGGCCACTACTGGCACACCCGCAGCGCCCCGGCGACCGTGGCGACGACGGCGGCCGCACCGCCGTCCACCGCGCCGCAGCCCGCCGCGTCTGCCGGCGCTCCTACAGCCACCGCCGCCGCGCCCGAGGCGCTGTGCACGCGGTGGCGGGCCACCGCGCCCCGCACCGGCGGGTCGGCCTACGGCGTCACCGTCCGGGTGGTCGCCGCCGACCGGGCCATCGAGGGCGTCGTCTCCGCCGCGCTGTCCGCCCAGGGCGCCGACATCGCCGCCCCGGGCGCGCCCGCCCGCGCCCTCGTCGTGGTCGCCGCCCCGGCCGCGCCCACCGACGCCGAACCGGACCTGAGCGGCTTCTGGGAGCAGCTCCGCGAGGTCACGGCGACCCTCCCGGCGCAGGCGAGGGTGGTCTGGGTCGAGCACCGGTCCGTCCCGGTCGACGAGGCCGACCGGGCCCTGCTGGACCCGGCGGCCGCCGCGCGGGCGTTCACCGTCCGCGCCGCCGCCGCCGAGCACCGGTTCGCCGTCGCGGCCCTCGACCTCGACGCCGGCGACCCGGCCGAGACCCGCGCCCGGCAGATCGCCGCCGAGTTCGCCGCGCTGCGCCCCGGCGTCAACACCGCCGTCGCCTACCGGCGGGGCATCCGGTACGCCCCGGAGCAGGTCCCGGCCCGGCCCGGCCCGGCGACCCCGCTGGACGGCGACGGGTACCACCTCGTCACCGGCGGTCTCGGCGCGATCGGCCGGCGGCTCGTCGCGCACCTGGTGCACGGCGGCGCGCGACGCGTCGGCATCGTCGGCCGGTCCCCGGCCGACCCCGGCGCCGAGGCGTTCCTGGCGCAGCTGCGGCCGCACGCCGAGGTCGACTACCTCCGGTGCGACGTCGCCGACGCCGCCGCGCTCACCGACGCCGCCGCGTCCTTCGGCAGCCGGTGGGGCCGGCTGCTCGGCGTGGTGCACTGCTCCGGCGGGGTCAACCCGTTCGGGTCGCTGCGTCGTCGGCCCTGGTCGGAGGCGGCCCGGGTGGCCGCGCCGAAGGTCGCCGGCTCCCGCAACGTGACGCGGCTCGCCCGCGCCCAGGGCGCGGGCTACGTCGCCCTGGTCTCCTCGATCGCCGGCGCGCTGCCGCACGCCGGCCGGGGACTGGTGGACTACGCCCTGGCCAACGCCTACCAGCTGGCGCTGGCCGAGGCCGCCGGCGACGACGGCACGACGGTGACCGCGCACGCCTGGCCGAACTGGGTCGGCATCGGCATGGAGGCCGACGAGTCCGTGGCCGCCGGGCACTCGATCATCCTCGACCAGGCGCTGACCGGATTCACCGCGCACCTGCGCACGGGCGGGGGCGTCGTGTTCCCCGGCACCGCCGCGCCGGACAGCGCGCCGCCGACCGCGCCCCCGACGGCATCCGCCCAGCCGGCCCCGACAGCACCGGCCCTGGCGGTCCCTGCTCCGACAGCACCGGGCCCGGCGGCACCGCGACCGGCGTCGGCCGCGCGACCCGCCGCCGAGCCCGCGCCGGCCGCCGCGCCCGGCCCCACGTACACGCTGGTGCGCGACGCCTTCGTCGACGTGCTCGGCGAGGACCCCGGCGACTGCCCCCTGCCGGACCTCGGCCTGGACTCGCTGGTCATCGTCGACCTCACCAACGCCATCGAACGGCTCGGCGGGATCACCGTCGACCCGTCCCTGGTGATGCGGGCCCGCACCATGGCCGACCTCGCGGCCCGGCTGCCCGGCGCAGCCGGCGCGCAGCCCGCCGCACCGCAGGAGGCGGCCGGGTCCGGCACGCCGACGCCCGACGCGGACGGACCGGCCCCCGCGCCGGCCCCGGACCTCGGCGCGCTGCTGCGGCCCCTGCTCGTCCACGGCCAGCAGCAGGGCCACTGACATGCCCACCGAGCGGGACGGAAGGAGCGACGCGACCATGACGGACAATCGGATCGCGGTGATCGGCATGGCCGTACGGCTTCCCGGCGCCGAGGACGTGACCGACCTGCGGTGGATGCTGACCCACGACTCGGTCGAGGTCGACGAGGTCCCGCCCAGCCGCTGGGCCCGCGACCTCTACCTCGGCGACGGCGACCACCAGGGCACCCACCACCGGGGGGCCTTCCTCCAGGACCCGTTCTCCTTCGACCACGAGGCGTTCGGGCTCACCGCCGCCGACGCCGTCCTGCTCGACCCGCAGCAGCGGGTCATGCTGGAAGTCGGGGCCCGCGCCCTGGAGGACGCCGGATACCTGGCCGCCCGGCGGCGGCTCGACGCGGGCGTCTTCGTCGGCGCGCGGATGAACTCCTACGGCTTCGACCACGGCCGCGGCGTCGCCCCCGCCGGCCGGGCCGGTGCCCCGGCCGCCGGCCCGCCGGTCCCGGCGGCCCTCTGGGGGCGCTCGCAGAACTTCGTCGCGGCCTGGCTGTCCGACCGGCTCGACCTCGCCGGCCCCAGCCTGGTCGTCGACACCGCATGCTCGTCGTCGCTGACGGCGGTCTGGCTGGCCTGCCAGAGCCTCGCCGCCGGCAGCTGCGAGATCGCCGTGGTCGGCGCGGTGGACCTGCTGGTCGACCCGCTGACCTTCGTGCTGCTGTCCCGCACCGGCGCGCTCTCCCCGGACGGGCTGTGCCAGACCTTCGACGAGAAGGCCAACGGGTACGTCCCCGGGGAGGGCGCGGTCGCCCTGGTGCTCAAGCCGATGGCGGCGGCCGTCGCCGACGGCGACGTGATCCTCGGTGCGATCACCGGCACCGGCGTCAACAACGACGGCCGCACCATGGGGGTGACCACCCCCAACCTGGAGGCCCAGGTCGAGCTCCTCACCCGCGTCTACGACCGGGTCGACCCCACGACCGTCCAGTACGTCGAGACCCACGGCACCGGCACCGCCATCGGCGACCCGATCGAGGTGCGGGCGCTCACCGAGGTGTTCGGCCGGCACGGCGTCGCCCGGGGCAGCGTCGCGCTGGGCTCCCTGAAGCGGCGCATCGGGCACCTGCACTCGGCGTCCGGCCTGGCCGGGCTCGCCAAGATCGTCCTCTGCCTGCGGGACGGGGTGGTGCCCGGCGTGCCGGTGCCCGCCGTCAACCCGCGCCTGCGGCTGGACGCCAGCCCCTTCCACCTGCCGCCGCGCGCCGCGCCCTGGCCGGCGGCGTCGACCCGGCGGGCCGCGGTGAGCGGCTTCGGTTTCGGCGGCACCAACGCGCACGTCGTCGCCGAGGCGGCCGGCCCGCCCGCCGCGCCGGCCGGCGTCGGGCGCGCCGCCGAGGTGCTGCTCCTGTCCGCCGACAGCCCGGACGGCCTGCGCGAGCTGGCCGCGCAGTGGCTGGAGTTCCTCCCGACGGTCGCCGACGACCTGCCCGACGTGCTGGCCACCGCCCGGCTCGGGCGGCCCCACCGCGCCGTGCGGTGCGCCGTCACCGGCACCGACGCCGCCGGCCTCGCCGCCGCCCTGCGGGCCCGCCTGCTCGCCGCCGACGCCCCGCTCGGCGAGACCCCCCGGCGGCGGCCCGCCGTCACCGTGCGCCCGGCCGCCGCGCCGGCCCCGCCGGCCTGGCTGCTCGCGCTCACCGGGGCCGTGCCGGCGGTACGGGAGATCGTCGCCCGGTTCGAGGCCGCTGTCGGCAGCCCCGTGACGACGTTCTCCGGCCCGCTGCTGCGGATCTGCGCCGGGGTCGTGCTGGCTGTGGCGCTGCGCGACACCGGCGTCCCCGAACAGGCGGTGGACCTGCCGCCCGGCTGGGCGCCGATCGCCGACTTCGCGCACGGGCGTACCACGCTGGAGCAGGCGCTGAGCGCGGTCCTGACCGGCCCGGCGGCGACCGACGTCGAGCCGGCCGCCGACCCCGACGCCGGCCCGGAGCTGTGCGCCCGCCTGGCCGACGCCACCGCCGAGCGCGACGTCGCCGCGCTGCTCGCCGCCGTCGCGGCGGAGCTGCACGAGGCCGGCGCGGACGTCGACTGGGCCGCCTTCCAGGGGCCGGCCGGGTGGCGCAAGCGGCTGTTGCCCGCCGCCCAGGCCCGCGGGCCCGCGCTGGACCTGCGGGAACCCCTGCGCTCCGCCGAGCCCGGCGGCCCGACCACCCTGGACGCCGACGAGGGACCGGCCGGATACGCCTTCTCCCGCGTGTTCGGGGCGGGCGAGACGCCCATCGCCCAGCACTCCGTGTACCGCCGGATCATGCTCCCCGGCGTCGCCTGGTTCGACTTCCTGCGCCAGGGCGCGCTGCTGCGCGGCGACGCGTTCCACGGGGTACGGGACGTGCTGTTCCACCGGCCGCTGATCCCCACCGGCGCGCACCGCGTGCTGTGCCGGGTCGACGGGCAGGGCCGGTTCACGGTCGCCGACGCCGACGGCACGCCCTTCGTCACCGGCCGGTACGCCCCGCAGCCCGACCCGGCCCCGACCACCGAGCCGCTGCCGGAGCTGCTCGCCGCCTGCTCGCGGCTGCACGCCGGCTCCACGGTCTACCGGTGGCTGCGCCGCATCGGCTACCACCACGGCCGGTACTACCGCAACATCTCCTGGGTGGCCGGCCTCGCGGGCGGGGGCACGCTCGCCCGCATCGAGGGCGGCCGGCAGCGCGCGCTGAACCCGCCGGACGTCCAGCTCTTCCCGGGCCTGCTGGACAGCGTCACCATCGCCGCCATCGACCCGGACAACCCCGTCTTCGGCACCGAGCACGCGTCCGCGTTCATCCCGCTGTCGGCGGACCGGGTGAGCGTGCACGGCCCGCTCGACGACGCCGCCTACGTCCGCACGGAGGTCTCCTTCTGGAACGAGGAGGCGTGCCGGGTCACCCAGGTCGTCCTCGACGCGCGGGGCGTGCCCCTGTTGACCTTCGGCGACATCTCGTCGAAGCGGGTGCCCCTGCTCGCCTTCAGCGACCAGCCGCCGGCCCCCGCCGCGCCCCGCCCGGCCCCGGCGGCCGTCGCGCCCGCCCCGGCCCCGGCCGCGGCGGCCCGGCCTCCGGTGCCCCCGGTCCCGGCCGTCCCGGCCGGTCAGCCCGCCGCGGCCCCGCCCGCTCCGGCCGCCACTCCTGCACCACCCCCGGCGGCGCGTGCCGGCGGTGTCGCGTCGGTGTCGCCCGTCGCGCGGGCGCTCGCCTGGTTCCTGGCCCTGTCCGGCACGGACGCCGAGCACGCCGACACCGAGTTCCTCTCGGCCGGCTTCGACTCGGTCGGCCTGGTCGGGCTGAGCGACCGGCTGTCCCGGGAACACGGCCTGTCGCTCTATCCGACCGTCTTCTTCGAGTATCCGACGCCCCGCAGCTTCGCCCAGCACCTCGTCGACGAGGCCCCCGACTTCGTCGCCTCGCTGGCGGCACCGCCGGCGGGCCCGGCGGGTCCGGCGAGCGCCCCCGATCCGACCCCGGAGCCACCCGTCGCCCCGGCTGCCGCCACCGCCCCGCCCCCCGGGTCGACCGAGGTCCGCGAGCCGGCCGAGGCCCCCCGGCCGGTCGAGGTCCCCGAGCCGGTCGCGGCGACGCCGCCCGCCGGTCCGCCGCCGGTCACCACCGCGCCCGAGGCCGTCGACAACGCGCCAGCCGCCGAGCGCACGCCGGGGGCCGCCGAGCGTACGGACACCGGGCGCGACATCGCCGTCGTCGGCGCCGCGATCCGGGTGCCCACCGCCGACGACCTCGACGGGTACTGGTCCCTGCTGGCCGAGGGGCGCGACACCGTCCGCGCCCTGCCCGAGGGCCGCTGGCAGCGCGCCGAGGAGGGCCCGGTCCCGCAGGCGTCCTTCCTGGACCGGGTCGACGAGTTCGACCCCGTGCCGTTCCGGATCTCCGCCCGGGAGGCGCCGCTGATCGACCCGCAGGCCCGCATCGTGTACGAGACCATCTGGGCGGCCCTGGAGGACGCCGGGCGGATGGGGCGGGGCGACCGGGAGAACCGGATCGGCCTGTGGATCGCCTACAGCCACGACCACTACCACGAGGAGCGGTCCCGGCACGGGGTGCCCGACGGGCGTGGCCTCGGCCTGGAGGCGATGATCCCGAATCGGCTGTCGTACCTGATGGACTGGCACGGACCGAGCGTCGTGGTCAACACGCTGTGCTCGTCGTCGCTGGTGGCCCTGCACACGGCGCTCCAGCACCTGCGCGCCGGCGACATCGACACGGCGGTCATCGGTGGCGTGCACGCCGCGATCAGCCCCGAGTACTTCCGGTCCATGCAGGACCTCCGGGCACTGTCGCCCACCTTCCGGTGCCGCGCGTTCGACGTCGACGCCGACGGCTTCGTGCCCGGGGAGGGCGCGGTCGCGGTCGTGCTGCGCCGCCGCGCCGACGCCGAGCGGGACGCCGACCGGATCCGGGGCCTGATCAAGGGCGCGGCGGTCAACCACGGCGGCCGGACCACCCGCTACTCCGCCCCGAGCCCCGCCGGACAGCGGGACGTGATTCTGGCGGCGTTGCGGGATGCGGGGGTGGGTCCGGAGGGGATCGGCATGGTGGAGGCCCATGGGACGGGCACGAGTCTGGGTGATCCGATTGAGGTGGAGGGTTTGACGCGGGCGTGGCGGGAGTTCACGTCGCGGACGCAGTTTTGTGCGATTGGTTCGGTGAAGTCGAACATTGGTCATTTGGAGCCGGCTGCGGGTTTGGCTGGTGTGGTGAAGGTGTTGTTGGCGTTTGAGCGGGAGTTGATTCCGCCGACGTTGCACGTGCAGCGGCCGAATGATCATATCCGGTTTGAGGAGTCGCCGTTCTTCGTGGCGGATCAGGCCCTTCCGTGGCCGCGGACAACGGGTGTGCCGCGGCGGGGTGCGGTGTCGGCGTTCGGGATGGGTGGGGTGAATGCGCACGTGATTCTGGAGGAGCCGCCGGTCGTGGTTTCGCGTGAGCTGGTGCCGCAGGAGTCGTTTGTGGTGCGGGTGTCGGCGTCGGGTGAGGAGGGTGTGCGGCGGTTGGCGGCTGATTATGCGCGGGTGTTGTCGGGCGCCGACAGGAGTGGTGTGGGGGATTTCGGGTTTACGGCGAATGTGGGTCGGGCGTCGCATCGGTTCCGGGTGGCGGTGTCGGGGGCGGATGGTGTGGGTGTGGCGCGGGAGTTGTCGGCGGTGGCGGATGGGTCTCGGTCGGTGGGTCGGTTGGTGAATGCGGCGCCGGTGTCGGTGTTCATGTTTTCGGGTCAGGGTTCGCAGTATGCGGGGATGGCTCGGGGTTTGTATGGGGTGGAGCCGGTGTTCCGGTCGGCGTTGGATGAGTGTGCGGATTTGGTGTCGTCGTTGGGTGTGCCGTTGTTGGAGTTGTTGTTTGGTGGTCGGGGCCAGGAGTTGGTGCAGACGCGGTTTGCGCAGGTGGGGATTGTGGCGGTGCAGGTGGGGTTGGTGCGGTTGTTGGAGTCGTGGGGGGTTCGGCCGGGGTTGGTGGTGGGCCACAGTGTGGGTGAGTTGTCGGCTGGGTGGGCGGCGGGGGTGTTCGGGTTGGGGGATGTGTTGGGTTTGGCGGTGGCGCGGGGTGCGCTGATGCAGGGGCAGCGGTCGGGTGGGGCGATGGCGGCGGTGTTCGCCGAGGCGGCCGAGGTGGGGTTGGCGGTGGGTTCTTATCCGGGGTTGGAGGTGGCGGCGTGGAATGGGCCGCGGAGTGTGACGGTGTCGGGTCCGGCGGAGGTGGTGGAGGCGTTCTGTGTGGATTCTGGTTTGCGGTGTCAGCGGTTGGTGGTGAGTCATGCGTTTCATTCGGGGGCGATGGCGGGTGCGGTCGAGCCGTTCGCGGAGGTGGTGTCGCGGGTGGTGGTGTCGGCGCCGCGGGTTGGTTTCGCGTCGTCGATCACGGGCGGGTGGCATGACGCGGGGTCGGTGGCGGATGCCGGGTTGTGGGGTGGGGGGATTCGTCGGCCGGTGTTATTCGGTGAGGCGTTGGGGTTGGTGGGTGCGGCTGGTGGTGGGGTGTTCTGGGATATCGGTGCGCATCCGGTGTTGACGGGTCTGGGAAAGCAGGTGTTGCCGGATCCGGGGTTGGTGTGGTTGCCGACGTTGCGTAGGGAGCGTTCGGATCAGGCGCAGTTGCATGCGGCGGTGGCGGAGTTCTACAGCCGGGGTCTGGGTGAGGTGGACTGGGCCGGGGTGCACGCCGGCAAGGGGCATCGCACGACCACCATTCCCACCTACCCGTTCGAACGCCGGACGTACTGGGTCCCCAGTGGACGGGACGAGTCGAAAATTGTCGCGACGAGCCGTCCCCCTTCCTTGAGGGAGGAAACACGCAAACCTAAGATCCACCTCTACCCGCCCGCTGAGGGAATCTCTGTCGTGAAGGACCGGATGCAATGACTGGCGAATACGGACTCAAGCGCCACTTCAACGGTGACGCCGCCCGCCTCATCGGTGGAAAGATCCGCGAGGTCCACCCGGAGTTCGATGTCGAGGACTACGCCGTCGAGGTCGAACGGCGGATCCCCGGAAAGGAGTTGAAGGACCGCGTCCTCGTCCTGGCGGAGGGGCTGCGCAGCCGGCTCCCGCAGGACTACCCCGAGAGCGTGCGCATCCTCGTGTCGATCCTCGGCGACGAGCTCGCCGAGGGGGAGGGGATGTTCAACGTCAGCTGGTACCTCATGCCGGTGGCCCGGTTCGTCGAGGAGTACGGCCTGGACCACCCGGAGGTGTCCCTCGACGCCCTCGTCGAGATCACCAAGCGGCACACCGCGGAGTACGCCATCCGCCCGTACATCGAGCAGCACTACGACCTGACGATGAAGCGGATGGCCGACTGGGCGCGCGACCCCAGCCACAACGTGCGCCGGATGGCCAGCGAGGGCACCCGCCCCCGCCTGCCCTGGGCGCGCACGCTCACCATGTTCGTCAGGGACCCGCAGCCCGTCCTGGAGATCCTCGAACCGCTGCGCAGCGACCCGTCGGAGTACGTCCGCAAGTCCGTGGCGAACAACCTCAACGACATCTCCAAGGACGCCCCCGACGTCGCGTTGGCCACCGCGCTGCGCTGGCAGCAGGAGAGCCCGACGCCGGAGACCGCCTGGATCGTCCGGCACGCGCTGCGCACCCTGGTCAAGAAGGGCAACCAGGAGGCCCTCGCGATCGTCGGCGTCACCGGCGGCGAGCACATCCGGGTGCCGTCGATGGGGCTGTCGCCCCGGTCGCTGACCCTCGGCGAGTCGACCCTGATCCGCCTCGACGTCGAGAACACCGATAGCCGCCGGCACACCGTCGCCGTCGACTACGTCGTGCACCACGTGCGCAAGAACGGCCAGAGCATCCCGAAGGTCTTCAAGCTCACCACCCTCGAACTGGCCCCCGGCGAGCGCCGGACGGTGGAGAAGTCGCACCCGGTGCGGGAGGTCTCCACCCGGCGCTACTACCCCGGCGAGCACCTCGTCGACATCCAGGTCAACGGCCAGGTCCTGGCCACCGACAGATTCGACCTGCGGCTGTGAGCGCCCACCGGACCCCGCTGGCCGCCGACGACCCTGTGCTGCGCGACCACCGGATCGGCGGGACGCCCGTGCTGGCCGCGGCGGCGCAGGTCGACGCCATGCTCACCGCCTGCGACGCGGCGCGGCCCGGCGGGAGCTGGAGCCTGGAACAGGTCGCGTTCCTCGCGCCGCTGCGGGTGCCGCCCGGCACGACCGTCGAGGTCGAGACGACGCTGACCGACGACGGGGAGTGCGCGCTCGGCTCGTGGGCGCCGGGCGCGTCCAGCCCGACGCCGCACAGCCGGGCCCGGGCCACCCGCTCCGCGCTGCCGCCCCCGCACTACCTGGACGTGGCCGAGCTGCGCGCCGGCTGCGTCGACGAGGTGCCGCTGGCCGCCGTCGCCGACTGGCGGCGGGGCAGCGGCATCGAGTACGGCCCGACCTTCCACGCCATCCGCGCCGCCCACCAGGGGCCGGGCCGGATGCTGGCGCTGCTCCGCGCGTCCGGCGGGCTGACCGACCCGCACCTCGTCCCGCCGGCGCTGCTGGACAGCGTCTTCCAGTGCCTCGGGATGCTCGACGACGGCGCCGCCGGCCCCTGCCTGCCCTGGTACGTGGGGCGGGTCAGCGTGCGGCGGCGGGTCACCGGCACGGTCCTGGCGCTGGTCGAGCGCACCGACCCGCCGGGCGCGTCCGGCGGGTCGGTGCGCGGGCGGGCCACCGTCTGCAACCAGCAGGGCGAGGTGCTGCTCGAACTGGACCGGATCGTCCTGAAGGCGCCGGGGCGGGCCGGCGGATCCGACCGCCCGGCGGGGGCACCGGCCCGGCACCGGCCGGTCCCCGCCGGGTCGGTCACCGCCGTCACCTGGCAGCCGGTCACCCCGACCCCGGAGCCGGAGCCGACGGGCGGCCACACCTGGCTGGTGTCGCGCGAGCTGTCCGGCGGGTCGCCCGACGACGGGCCCGTGCTGCTCGACCCGACGGACCTGCACGACGAGCACGTCGACCGGGCGCGCGCGCAGACCCCGCCGGCCGAGGTGGTCTACGTCGCGCCGCGCGGGGTGCGCGACGCCGACGAGGCCGCCGCCGTCCTCCAGGGCGTGTTCACCCTGGTCCGGCGGCTCGCCGCGCAGCCGCCGATGCCGGCGCTCACGATCGTCACCAACGCCGCCCACCAGGTCACCGGCGGCGAGCCGGTCGAGCCCGTGCAGACCGCGCTGTGGGGGCTGGCGCGCACCCTGCGCATCGAGCACCCGCAGGTCCGCGTACGCCTGGTCGACCTCGGCCTCGGCGGTGCCACGCCCCCGCCGACGCTCGACGAGGTGCGCCACGGCGAGGCGGAGCTGGCCTGGCGCGACGGCACCTGGTACGCCCCGGCGCACCCGGCGGTGGACGCCGCCCCCGGCGAGCCGGCGGGCCGGGCGGTCGGCGGCCGGTTCCTGATCACCGGCGGCCTGGGCGGCATCGGCCTGCACGTGGCGGAGTCCCTGGCCGGCGCGGGCTGCGCCCACCTCACGCTGGTGGGCCGGACGGTGCCGACGCAGGGGCCGGCGCGGGACCGGCTGGACAAGCTCGCCGCCACCTGCGACCTGCGGCTCCTCGCCGCCGACGTGCGCGACCTGCCCGAGGCGCTGGCCGACGCGGAGCCCTTCGACGGGGTCTTCCACGCCGCCGGCGTCCTGCGCGACGGGCTGGCGCGCAGCCTGTCGCCCGAGCGCGTCGACGAGGTGTTCGCCCCGAAGATCGGCGGGGTGCACGCGCTCGACGCGGCGTTCGGCGCGCGGGCGCGCCCCGGTTACGTGGTGCTGTTCTCCTCGATCTCGGCCACGCACGGCAACCTCGGCCAGAGCTCCTACGCCTGCGCCAACGCCTATCTCGACGGCTACGCCGCGCGCCGCCGGGCCGAGGGGGAGGCCTGGTACAGCCTCGGCTGGGGCCTGTGGGCCGTCGGCATGGGGGAGCGGGTCGCCGACGCGGCGGCGGCGCGTGGCATCCCGGCGCTCGCCGCCGACGACGGCGTCGCGCTCCTGCGGCACACCCTCGGGCTGCCGCCCGGCAACTACGTCCTGTCCGCAGTCGACACCCCGAAGGACGACGAGATGACGACCCCTGTGACCTATCCCGACAGCCGGCTGTGGCCGGAGCTGTCGGCGATCCTGAAGCGGACCCTGCACGTCGCCCAGGTGTCGCCGGAGGACAACCTGCTGGACCTGGGGCTGGACTCGATGATGGCGGTCGAGGTCTCCGCCGCGCTGGCCGGCGCGGGCGTCGAGATCGACCCGGCCACCTTCTTCGACCACCCCGGCGTCGGCGCACTGCTGCGCCACCTGGAGGGGCTCCCGCGTCCCGCCGCGTCGCCCGTTCCCGTCGCGCCCGTGCCCGCCCCTGCCGTGCCCGCCGCGCCTGCGGAGACCGGCCCCACCGCGCCGTCCGCGCCGGTCGCCGTACCCCCGGTGGTGGCCGCGTCGCCCGCGGCCGTCGGGTCGGGCGGGCCGGCGGCACACGCGTTCGTCCCGGACTGGGACCGGTTCCGTGACGCCGACGCCGACGCCGTCGTGCGCCGCCCGGCCGGGCGCGCCGCCGAGCCGGCGGCGCTCGACGGACGACCCCCGGCGGCGAACGGGCGGCCCGCCGCCGCGCAGCCCCCGGCGGCGAACGGGCGGCCCGCCGCCGCGCAGCCCCCGGCGGCGAACGGGCGGCCCGCGCCCGCCCTCGCCGCCGGCCACCGCCCGGCGCCGGCCGGGCCGCCGCCGGCCGCGCCCCGGCCCGCCGGCCCGCCCGGTGTCGCCGCAACCCCCGGCGGGTCGGTGCCCCGCCGCACCCTGCCCGGCCGGCTCGCCGACCGCCCCGACGGCACGTTCCTCGACCGGCGGATCGACGCGCTGTCGGTGGACGACCGGCTCGTCATCGCGCGGGACGACTACTTCTACGAGCCGGTCATCGAGGAGTCCAAGGGCGCCTGGATCAAGTTCGACGGGCGGTGGTTCCTCAACTTCGCCTCCTACAGCTACCTGGGGCTCATCGGCCACGACTACATCAACCACCAGGCGCAGCGTGCCCTGGAGCGGCACGGCACCGGCGCGCACGGCGTCCGGCTGCTCGCCGGCACCCTGCACCTGCACCGCGAGCTGGAGCTGGCCATCGCGCGGTTCGTCGGCGCCGAGGACGCCATCGTCTACACCAGCGGCTACATGGCCAACGTGGCGACGGTCGCCGCGCTGGTCGGGCCGGGCGACGTGGTCATCGGCGACGTCTACAACCACGCGAGCATCCTCGACGGCTACCGGCTGTCCGGCGCGACCGTCATCACGTACGCCCACAACGACCTGGCCGACCTGGAACGGGCCCTGCGCCGGGCGGGCGACGCCGGCAAGCTGGTCGTCACCGACGCGGTGTTCAGCATGGACGGCGACGTCGCCGACCTGCCCGGCATCCTGGAGCTCTGCGAGCGCCACGACGCGCCGCTGATGGTCGACGAGGCGCACAGCCTCGGCGTGCTGGGCGCCACCGGCCGGGGCATCACCGAGCACTTCGGCATCGACCCGGCCCGGATCGCGGTGAAGATGGGCACGCTGTCCAAGACGGTGCCGAGCACCGGCGGCTACGTGGCGGGCTCCAGCGACCTGATCTTCGCCCTGAAGAACAACGCCCGGGGCTGGATGTTCTCCGCCGCCGGCACCCCGATGCAGGTGGCCGCCGCGCGGGCGGCCGTCGAGGTCATGGAGGCGGCCCCGCACCTCACCGGCGAGCTGCGGGAGCGCACGGACCGGTACCGCGCGCAGCTGCGCGGCCTCGGCTTCGACACCCTCGGCAGCGTGACGCCGGTGGTGCCGATCATCTGCGCCAGCGCCGGCCAGGCCCAGGAGATGGCCCGGCTCTGCCAGCGCGAGGGCGTCTTCGTCCAGCCCATCGTCTATCCCACCGTGCCCAAGGCGCTGCCGCGCCTGCGGACCATCGTCAACCTCAGCCACTCCGTCGACGACCTCGACCACGCCGTCGCCGTCTTCGCCGACGCCGGCCGGCGGGTCGGGCTCATCGCCTGAGGGCAGCCGGGAGCGTTCCGGTCGCGACACCACCCGTGTAGCCGGCCGCCCGCAGCGGGCGCGCCGGCGGAAGAAACCCCGTCGAGAGGAGACCACAGTGAGCGACATCGACAGCAGGGCCTTCTTCGGTGCCGTCCTGAAGGCCATCGCCTGCACCCGCAACCACAACCCGGACGAGTCCGGCTACGCCGAGGGCGTGCTCGCGCCCACGGCCCGCATCCGCGAGTTCGAGAAGGAGCTGGGCGACCGGCCGCTCGGCCCCGCCGAGGTGGACCAGGTCCTCGCCTGGCTCGACTCCACGTTCCGGACCAAGCACACCCCGGCCGAGGAGCGGGAGCACTACCTGCGCCGCGTCGCCGAGGTGACCGGGCAGGCCCGGGACCGGGCGGCCGTCGCCGCGTAACCGGTCGCCCCCCGAGCGGGCCGCGGCGTCGACACCCCCCGTCGGCGTCGCGGCCGGCGACCACCCGCCCCCTCCGACCCGAGCGCCAAGGACGTCGCACATGCCGAATCTCGCCTGGTACAGCCACGAGGTCTGCTTCTGGCACGACCCCGGCCAGGGGTCGGGCTACCTGCCGGTCGGCCCGGGCATCGAACCCCTGCGCCAGTTCGCCGTCGACCCCGACCTGCGCCGCGCCGAGGGGCTGGTGCGGATGGCCGGGGTGCTGGACCACTTCACCCAGGTCACCCCCGACCCGGCCGGCGACGACGACCTGCTGCTCGTGCACACCCGGGAGCACGTCGACCGCGTCGAGGCGGCCTCCGCGCTCGGCGCGGGCGACGCCGGGGTGTACGCGCACGTCAACCACCACAGCGCCCACGCCGCCCGGGTGGCCGTGGGCGCCTGCGTGCAGGCCACCACCGCCGTGCTCGACGGGCGGCACGACCGGGCGTACTGCCTCGTCCGGCCGCCCGGGCACCACGCCGAGCCCGACCGGGCGATGGCCCTCTGCCTCTACAACAACGTGGCGATCGCCGCGCGGGCGGCCCAGCGGCACGGCGCACGCCGGGTGCTGGTGCTCGACTGGGACGTGCACCACGGCAACGGCATCCAGCGCGCCTTCTACACCGACCCGGACGTCCTCTACGTCTCGATCCACCAGGAGGGGCTCTTCCCGCCCGCCTCGGGCCTGGTCACCGAGACGGGGGAGGGCGCCGGGGCGGGCCGCACCCTCAACGTGCCGCTGCCGGCCGGCTCGGGGCACGAGGCGTACCTGGCGGCGCTGACCCGGCTGGTCGAGCCGGCGGCCCGCGCCTTCGGCCCGGAGCTGATCCTCGTCGCGGCGGGCCTCGACGCGGGCGGCCACGACCCGATGGGCCGGATGATGTGCACCAGCCGGACGTTCCACGCCATGACGGCCCGGATGTGCGCCCTCGCCGACGAGCTGACCGGCGGGCGGATCGTCCTGGCCCACGAGGGCGGCTACTCGGCGTGGTACCAGCCGACGCTGGTGCTGGCCGTCGCGTCGGCGCTCGCGGGCCTGCCCGAGCCGCCGGATCCCTTCCTGCACTCGCTGGAGCACCTGCCGGGGCAGCGCCTGCGACCGCACCAGAACCGGGTGCTGGCCCACCTCGAAGCCCACCATCCGTTGCTGGCGTGAGGACGACGATGAACCCCTGGTTGCTGAAGGTGGGCGGCGGCGCGCGACCGGCCGCCGCCGCAGCCGGGCCGGACGCCCCGTGGGCGCGGCTGGTGGCGCTGCCGCACGCCGGCGGCTGGCCCTCGGCGTTCCGGTCCTGGACGCGGGTCGTCCCCGCCGGGGTCGAGTTCCTGGTCGCCCAGTTGCCCGGCCGGGGCCTGCGCGCCGCCGAACCGCCGCTGCGGCGGGTCGGGCCGCTCGTCGACGGCCTCGCCGGGGCCCTCGCCGAGCGGGCACCCCTGCCGTACGTGATCGTCGGGCACAGCTTCGGCAGCGTGCTCGGCTACGAGCTGACCCGGGCGATGGAGCGGGCGGGACTGCCGCCGCGGCACCTCGTCGTGTCGGCCCGGCAGCCGCCCTGCTTCCCCAGCGAGCCGCCGTACGGGCACCGGCGCACCGACGCCGAGCTGCTGGAACACCTGGTGGACATCGGCGGCATCGCCCCCGACCTGCTGCACCGGGCGGACCTGGTGCGACCGGCGCTGGCCGCGATCCGCGCCGACCTGGAGGCCATGGAGACCTACGAGCGGCCGGCCACCGGCACCGGCGTGCCGATTCTGTCGTTGGGCGCGGCGGACGACCCGATCGTCGTCGCCGACCGGCTGCACCTGTGGTCGCTGGAGACGACGGGGCCGTTCGCCCGCCGGATGTTCACCGGCGGCCACTTCTACCTGTACGAGTCGCACGTCGCCGAGGCGGTGGTCACGCAGCTGACGACCCACTGCCTCCCCCGCCCGGCGGCACATCCAGAAAGGATCCACATTGCCCACCACGATCGAACCGCAGCACCGGGCGGGCCCCCGGGAATGGCTCGGCCTGGCAGTGCTGGCGCTGCCGACGCTCCTGCTCTCCATCGACATGAGCGTCCTGCACCTCGCGGTGCCGCACATCAGCGAGAGCCTGCTGCCCAGCGCCCCGCAGATGCTGTGGATCATCGACATCTACGGCTTCATGATCGCCGGGTTCCTGGTCACCATGGGAACCCTCGGTGACCGGATCGGCCGGCGGCGGCTGCTGCTGATCGGCGCCGCCGCGTTCGGCGTCGCCTCCGTGGTCGCCGCGTACGCCGACACGCCGGCCATGCTGATCGCCTCGCGGGCCGCGCTGGGCGTCGCCGGGGCCACCCTGATGCCCTCCACCCTCGCGCTGATCAGCAACATGTTCCAGGACGCGCGGCAGCGGGGCGTCGCCATCGCCGTCTGGGTCACCATGTTCTCGGTCGGCGTCGCGCTCGGCCCCGTCGTCGGCGGCGCGCTGCTGGAGTTCTTCTGGTGGGGCTCGGTGTTCCTGCTCAACGTGCCGATCATGGCCGTGCTGCTGGTGGCGGGGCCGCGGCTGTTGCCGGAATACCGGGACGCCGACGCCGGCCGGCTCGACCTGGCCAGCGTGGCGCTGTCCCTCGCCGCGATCCTGCCGATCATCTTCGGGCTGAAGGAGCTGGCCAAGGACGACGCGGGCCCGCTGCCGCTGCTCGCCGTCGTCGCCGGCCTGGTCGTCGGCGTGTTCTTCGTCCGCCGGCAGCGCGCCCTGGCTAGCCCGCTGATCGACCTGCGGCTGTTCCGCAACCGCCCGCTGGCCACGGCACTGGTGGCGATGCTGTTCAGCATGCTCATCGCCGGCGGCACCTACCTGTTCGTGACGCAGTACCTGCAACTCGTCGTCGGGCTCTCCCCGCTGCGGGCCGGGCTCTGGCTGCTGCCGGCGGCGCTCGCGTTGATCGTCACGTCCATGCTGTCGCCCGTGCTGGCCGCGCGGATCGCGCCGGCCCGGGTGGTGGCCGTCGGGCTGGCGGTCTCGGCGGTCGGGCACCTGATGCTCGCCCTGCTCGACAGCCAGGGTGGCCTCACCCAGCTGGTCGTCGGCTTCCTGCTCGTCTACGCCGGCGGCGGCCCGCTCATCGCGCTGGGCACCGACATCGTCGTCGGGTCGGCGCCCCCCGAGCAGGCGGGCTCCGCCTCCGCCGTGTCGGAGACCAGCACCGAGCTGGGCATGGCGCTCGGCGTCGCCATCCTGGGCAGCGTCGGCGCGATCGTCTACCGCAGCCAGTTCACCGCGCCCGAGGGCTCGGGCGCGGGCGACACCCTCGCCGCGGCCGTCGCCGCGGCGCAGGAGCTGCCCGGCGACGCGGGCGCGGCGCTGCTGGCCGCCGCCCGGGACGCCTTCACCGGCGGGCTCAACATCGTCGGGGCGATCAGCACCGTGATCACGGTCCTGCTCGCGGTGGCGGTGCTGACCATGGTCCGCGACCGCCCGGCCGGCGACGCCGAGGCCGGCGCGGACGACGCCGTGCCGGCGCGGGCGGCCTCCTGAGGCCCGGCCGTCCCGGCGGGTCAACCGCCCGCCGGGACGGCTACCGCCCGCCGGCGGCCGTCCCGGCGGGCGACGGGTCGGCCTCCGGGAGGCGGAACGGCACGGGGTCGGTGAGCTCGCCGACGAACACGCCGTCGACCCGGTCGAGGAAGCCGATGAGCGCCCATCCCCGGTCGCCGTCGGGCACCAGGCGGGGCGCGTACAGGTGGGGGTGCGGGACCGGCCGCGCGGCGGCGACGTCCCAGGGGCCGCGCACGCCCGGCGCGTCCGCCACCCAGATCCGGTGGTCGGGCAGGCGCGGGTCCGCGACGGCGTTGGTGCAGAACAGCAGGAGGGGCCGGCCGTCGACGACGGCGACCTGCGGCACCTCGAGGTGACCGAAGCCGGCGGGCGCGGACAGCGGCGGCCGGACGGTCCAGGTGACCAGGTCGGGCGAGGTGGCGTGCCCGACGACGCCCCGGTCGCCCGCCGGGCCCCGGTTGGCGCGGGCGGTGACGAGCATGTGCCAGCCGTCGCCGTCGGGGTCGGCGAAGACCCAGGGGTCACGCCAGGCCTGCTCGTACCACGCATCCCGGTCGAGCAGCTCGTACCACGTCGGGTCGGCCTCGACGAGGGGGCCGTCGCCGTGCCGGTGCCACGTGGTCAGGTCGTCGGAGACGGCCAGGCCGATGCGCTGGACGAGGCCGTCCTCGGCGCGAGCGACCCCGGTGTAGAACAGGCGCCACCGCCCGTCGGGTCCGCGGACGGTGCAGCCGGTCCAGGTGGCCAGGTCGTCCCAGGCGGGCCCGTCGGCGGGCACGAGCGCGTCGGGGAGCAGGGTCCAGGAGCGCAGGTCGGTGGAGACGGCGTGGCCGATCGACGCCCGGTGGTGGCGGCGGTCGGGGTCGTGCAGGGCCCGGGAGGCGCGCAGGAAGAACACGTGCCACCGGCCGTCGTCGTCCTGGACGTACCAGCTGTCCCACACCCAGTGGTCCGGCAATCGCAGCATGGCCGGCAACCTACCAGTGAATCGGTTTAGCAACCACCTCGGCCGGCGGTGGCGGCGCTCACCGGCCTACGCCGGCGCCCGCCTCGGCGCCGGGACGCCGACTGCCGGCGCGGCGACGGACCGGCGGCGACGCAGCGGCATGGGGACGTACGACGGCCCGGCGTCGCCCCCGTCGAGCACGAGCTCCACGGCGCGGCGGCCCATCCGCTCGTGCGGCAGGGCGGCGGTGGTCAGGCCGGGGCGCAGCCAGGCGGCGATGGGGTCGTCGTCGAACGAGACGACGGAGATGTCGTCGGGGATGGCCAGGCCGGCCTCGCCGAGCGCCTGGTACGCCCCGAACGCCAGCCGGTCGTTCATGCAGACGACGGCCGTCGGCCGGGGCGACCGGGACAGCAGGGCGCGCATGGCGGCGTACCCGTGCTCCGGCAGCCACTCCGTGCAGAAGCACTCGGCGAGCAGGCCGACGTCGGCCGCGGCGAGGGCGGCGCGGACCCCGCGCAGGCGGGCCGGCGCGGCGATGGAGACCTCCGGGTCACCCTCCTTGAGGCGGTTGCGGCCGATCAGCGCGATGCGGTCGCGGTGGCCGTGCGCGAGCAGGGCCTCGACGAGGGCGACGGCCGCCTGCTCGTCGTCGGGCAGCACGCAGGGCAGCTCCCCCGGGCTGACGGCGTTGAGCAGCACCACCGGGCCGCCGAGGATGGCGGGGGGCACCGTGAGCCGGCGGGTGGCCATCGCCGCGTAGACGACGCCGTCGACCTGGCGGTCGAGCATCGCCTCGATGGCGTACCGCTCGAACGCGGCGTCGCCCTGGGTCTCGGTGATCAGCAGCACGTGGTCCCGTTCCCGGGCGGCGTCCAGCGCGCCCCGGATCAGGTCGCCCGCGAACCGCGTGGTGGCGACGATGTCGGAGACGAACGCGATGGTGGCGGTCTTGCGGGTGCGCAGGCTGCGCGCGGCCATGTTGGGCCGGTAGCCGAGCTCCTCGGCGGCGGCGAAGACGCGTTGGTGGGCCTCCGCGGACAGCCGGGTCCCCTCCCGCCCGTTGAGCACCATCGAGGCGGCCGTCTTCGACAGTCCGGCCAGCCGCGCGACATCGGCCAGGGTTGCTCTGTTGCGGCCCATGACTCCTCCGAATCACCGTGACGCGTCCCGCGTCGCCCCGTCACATCATCATGCGCGAGTCACGAGGGCCACCCCCGGCGGGTGGGTGACGGGCCGCGGGACGTGTGAACCGGTCGTTTCCGAGTCGTTGCGAACTCGTCCTTGACAGGTCCGGAGCGCCGCGCGCATGCTCTGCTAAATCATTTTAGCTACGCCGTTTGGCCGTGCGGAAGGGCACCTCGACCCTCCCCGTGATCATGTCGACCGGCTCGGTCGCGACCCGCAGAGTCGGGCCGCGCGGGCCGGACACGACACGGTCGGGCCGGTACGCGCCGGCCCGCCGGGCGGCGTGACGCGGCGTGAAATCAAGGAGTGGTTGACGTGCCGGATTTCTCGACCAGGTTCTCGCGGCGCGGCCTGGCACTGCTGGTGCCGGCCCTGGCCGCGGGCCTGGTGATGAGCGCGTGTAGCGCGCCAGGATCGGACCAGCCGTCGTCGACCGGGTCCGACGCACCCGTCAGCACCGAGCTCGGCACCGGGCCGATCACCCTGGAGCTGTACGCGGAGACCGGCTTCCCGCTGGTCAAGGCGCTGGCCGACGAGTTCACCAAGCAGCACCCGAACGTGAAGTTCAACATCCGTGAGGACCAGTTCACGGTGATCACGGAGAACGCGCCCCGGGTGCTCGCCTCGGACAACGCGCCCGACATCATCCGCCTGCCCACCATGGTCGACCTGGTCAAGGACGACCTGCTGAAGAACCTCGACCCCTACGTCACGGCCTACGGCTGGGACAAGTTCCCCGCCTCGCAGCTCGTCCAGCTCCGGCTGGCCGACGGGGGCAAGGTGCGCGGCTCGGGCTCGCTGTACGGGCTGGGCCTCGGCTACAGCGTGACCGGGGTGTTCTACAACAAGAAGCTGGCGCAGCAGGTCGGCATGACCGAGCCGCCGGCCACCGTCGCCGAGTTCGAGGAGCTGCTGGCCAAGGCCAAGGCCGCCGGCGTGCAGCCGATCGTGCAGTTCAACAAGAACACCGCGGGCATCAACTTCCCGCACCAGGCGTTGCAGAACCAGTTCGGCGACCCCGCCCAGATCGCGGACTGGATCTTCCAGAAGCCCGGCGCCACCTTCGACACCCCCGCCGCGCTGAAGGCCACCGAGACCATCCAGCGGTGGGCCAAGGCGGGCTACTTCACCAAGGACGCCAACGCCCTGGACTACGCCACCATGGTCGGCGACTTCGCCAAGGGCGGCGGCCTGTTCATGTTCAACGGCGACTGGGAGTCGGGCAACCTGGACAAGAACATGGCCGGCAACGCGGGCTTCTTCCTGTTCCCGACCGAGGCCGCCGGCGGCAAGCACGTGGCGATGTCCGCGCCGAACACCTTCGGCGTCGGTGCCCGGGCCAAGAACCCGGACGCCGCCGCGTACTTCCTCAACTGGGCGCACACCGACGCGAAGGCCCGGGAGATCTCTGTGAAGGTCGGCGGCTCCAGCCCCGGCGGCCCCGCCGAGCTGCCCCTGCCGCCCGTCGCCGAGGGCACCGTGCTGGCCGAGACGCTCAAGGCGTCGCAGCAGCTCGGCGCGGAGAACGGCGCGGTCGACTTCACCGCGAACGCCACCGGCGGCATCTTCGCCGCGGCGATCACCCCGGAGCTGCAGAAGCTGATCGCCGGGCAGCAGACCCCCGAGGGGTACGTGAAGGCGGTCCAGGCCGAGTACGAGAAGGAACTGTCCCGATGACCGCTGCCGTCGGCGGCACCGCCGGTGCCCCGGCCGGCGGCGCACACCAGCAGTCACCCGTGCGGCCCCACCGGAGGCGGTGGGGCCGCACGGCCGGGTGGCTCGGCTGGCTGTGGGTCCTGCCGGCCCTGCTCATGTACGCGATCTTCGTGCTGCGCCCGCTGCTGCTCACGATGCAGTACTCGCTGTACCGCTGGAACGGCATCGGCCAGGCCGAGTGGGTCGGGCTGACCAACTACCTGACCGTGTTCACCGACAGCGACCTGCTGAAGATCATCGGAAACGCGTTCGTCCTGATCATCTTCTTCAGCTTCGTCCCGGTCGCCCTCGGTCTGCTGGTCGCCAGCCTCGTGCGCCGGATGAGCGGCGGCGCGTTCGGCACCGTCGTGCGTACCGTGCTGTTCCTGCCGCAGGTGATCCCCCTGGTCGCGGCCGGCATCGCGTGGAGCTGGCTGCTGTCCACCGACGGCCTGGTCAACCAGGTGCTGCGGGCGGTCGGCCTGGGCGGGGTCACCCGGGCCTGGCTCGGCGAGTTCGACACCGCGCTGCCGTCGGTGGGCGTGATCGGCACCTGGGTCATGCTCGGCCTGTGCACGATCCTGCTCGTCACCGGCATGAGCAAGATCGACCCGGCGCTCTACGAGGCGGCCCGCATCGACGGCGCCGGGCCGGTGCGGGAGTTCTTCGCCGTCACCCTGCCGAGCCTGCGCCAGGAGATCGGCGTCTGCCTGACCGTGACCATCATCGCCGCCCTCGCCAGCTTCGACATCGTCTACATCTCCACCAGCGGCGGCCCCGGCATCCAGACCACCGTGCCCGGGCTGGAGATCTACCGGCTCGCCTTCTCCCAGCGGCAGGTCGGGCTGGCCTCGGCGCTGGCGGTGGTGCTCATGGTGCTGGTGCTGGCCTGCGTGCTGCCGATCCAGCGGCTGACCCGGGAGGACAAGGCATGAACCTCACCAGCCGCAGCGAGCGACTGACCGGCCGGATCTTCCTGATCGCGCTGGTCCTCGTCACCCTGCTGCCGTTCCTGAGCATGCTGTCGGCGGCGTTGCAGCCGCGCGGCACCGTCCCCACCGGGCTGGCCTGGCCGACGGACCCGCAGTGGGGCAACTTCGCCGACGCGTTCACCGCCGCCAACATGGGGGCGCTGCTGCGCTCCAGCCTGCTGATCGTGGTCGGGGTCGTGCCGATCGGCGTGGTCATCGCCACGATGGCCGGCTTCGGGCTGGGCCACCTGCGGGTGCCCGGCGGCCGGATCGCCTTCGGTCTGCTCCTGCTCGGCCTGACCCTGCCGTTCGAGGCCGTGGTCACCCCGCTGTACTACCAGATGCGCGACCTGGGCCTGCTCAACACCCGGTGGGCGATCATCCTGCCGCTGATCGGCCTGTACATGCCGTTCTCGGTGTTCTGGATGCGGGCGCACTTCGCCACCGTGCCCAAGGAGCTCTCCGAGGCGGCGCGGGTCGACGGCAGCAACACCTGGCAGCTGTTCTGGCGCGTCCAGGTGCCGCTGGCCCGGCCGGCCATCGCGTCGCTGACCATCCTGCTGTTTCTGTGGACCTGGAACCAGTTCCTGCTCGCCATCGTGCTCGTCGACGACGCCACGAAACGCACCATGGCCGGCGCGCTCGGGGCGTTCCAGGGGCAGTGGGGGACGGACCTGGTGCTGCTGTGCGCCGGCTCCCTGCTCATCCTCACCCCCACCCTCATCGTGTTCCTGATCTTCCAACGCCAGTTCATCAAGGCCCTCATCCAGGGATCGCTGAAGGGATAGCGCGTGACGACGCCTGCACCGGTCCACGGCGACGCCGACGAGGGCTTCGGCCCGGTCGTCGACGTCTTCCGGGACAACTTCACCGCGCGCGGCGACGTGGGCGCCGCGGTCGCCCTCTACGTGCGGGGCCGCAAGGTCGTCGACCTGCACGGCGGGCTCGCCGACCCGCGTTCCGGCCGCCGGTGGGTCGCCGACACCCCGGCGGTCGTCTTCTCCTGCACCAAGGGGATCCTGGCGGTCTGCGCGTACCTGCTGGTCCAGCAGGGCCGCCTCGACCTGGACGCCCCCGTCACCCGGTACTGGCCCGAGTTCGGCCAGCACGGCAAGGACGGGATCCCGGTGCGCTGGCTGCTCACCCACCAGGCCGGCCTGCCGGCCCTGGACCGGCCGCTGACCCGCGCGGACGTGGTCGCCTGGACGCCGGTGATCGAGGCGATCGAGGCGCAGCCGCCGCTCTGGCCCCCGGGCACCGCGCACAGCTACCACGCGATGACCTACGGCTGGCTGGTCGGCGAGGTGATCCGCCGGGTCACCGGGCAACTGCCCGGCGCGTTCTTCCGCGCGGCGCTCGCCGAGCCGCTCGGCCTGCGTACCTGGATCGGCCTTCCCGAGGCCGAGCGCCCGGCGGTGGCCTGGATGCTGGCGCCGCCGGCCGGCGCGCTGCCCGCCCTGGACCCGGTCGCCGAGCGGGGACTGACCATGAACGGTGCCTACGCCTTCCCGGCCGACGACGACGGCCTGGTCAGCTTCAACGACCCGGTCATCCAGGCCGCCGGGATCCCCGGCGCCGGCGCGGTCAGCACCGCCGAGGGCCTCGCCCGGCTCTACGCCGCCGCCGTCTCCGACGTCGACGGCGCCGGGCGGCTGCTCACCGTGGCGTCGCTCGACGACGCGACCACGCCCCGGGCCTGGGGCCGGCAGCGCTACGGGCCGCCGGACGAGGGGCAGCGCTGGGGGACCGGCTTCCTGCTGGACTCCCCGCCGGCCCGGCCGCTGCTGGGCGCGCGCAGCTTCGGCCACGACGGCGCGGGCGGTCACGTGGCCTTCGGCGACGACGCCCACCAGGTCGGCTTCGCGTACGTGGTCAACCAGATGGGCGGGGTGGGCGACGAGCGGGGCGACCGGCTGGTCGCCGCCGTGCGCCGGTGCCTGGAGAGCTGACCCGCCGACGGCCACGATTGTTTCCACCGGATTTCCATTGTGTCTTGACAGGGGTGCGGCGGGGCGCGTTAGCTCCAGCTAAATCATTTTAGCGTCGATGGATGGCGGCGGGCGTGCCACGCGCCGCCACCGGAGACCGCGGGAGGGACGAAACCGCATGACCCCTCGCCTGAGGACCGTCGCGCTGCTGACCGCCGCCATCCTGTCGACATCGGCCGGCGCGGCGTACGGCGCGGACCGCACCGGCCAAGGCGGCGACACCGCCACGGGCATCCGGAGCATCACCCCCATCACCCAGGTCCACCCGTACGGCCAGCAGGTCTCGGCCGTCGCCGTCGAGTACGGCGCGACCGTCGATCCCCGGACCCTCGACCCGGGCACGTTCTCCGTCGCCGACACCGTCTACAACTTCCGCTTCAACCCCATCGAGGACCTGCCGAAACTGGCGGACCGGAGCATCGCCCACGTCTACACCAACAGCCGCCCCGCCACCCGGGGCGACCACCGGGCCGTCACCGGCCGCTACGTGATCGTCGAACTCGACCCCGCCGACGGCAAGGGCTCGACGGTGATCGTCTCGAAGTGCCCCACGTTCCTGTGCACCGTCAAGGTGAACCCGGACCTGCCCACGCGGGTGGTGCAGCGCGAAGACGTGCGCGGCGTGCCGGGTCGCGGCCGGGGCAAGGGACCGGTGCTGGCCAAGGGGGCGCCGCACCGGTCGCACCCGATGACCGAGGAGCCCGTCGACCTCCTGGTCGACGACTTCACCTACGGCTCGTACCTCAGCGGCGGGATGGTCCTGCCCTACCACTACCACCTGCCGAAGAACTACCAGCCGGGCCGCAGGTACCCGCTGATGGTGGTGCTGCCCGGTCACGGCATGGGCTGGGACGGCGACAACACCGGCGTGCAACTCGCCGCGGACATCCCGGCGACGGCGTGGCTGCAACGCGAATGGACCGGCGCCGACGAGGACGTCATCGTGCTGGCCCCCCAGCACCAGCGCGTGGGGGCCGCCGCCGAGGCCGACCTGCTCGTCAAGCTGGTCGAGCGGTTCGTCGCCGACCACCCCGTCGACGCCGACCGGGTCTACGCGACCACCGTCTCCTACGGCTCGCAACTGGCCTGGCAGGCGTTCGCCAAGCGCCCGGACCTCTTCGCCGCCGGCCTGATCACCGGCGGCTTCCAGGTCGGCGTCGACCAGGCGGAGGCCATCGCCGCCGCCGAGATCCCGGTCTGGATCACCCACGGCGTCAACGACCACCTGCTCAACGTCTCCCTCGCCCGCAACTCCCGCGCCGCCCTCCAGGCGGCCTACGCGGCCGACGGCAAGACCCCCCAGCAGATCGACGCCCTGCTGCGCTACACCGAGTACGGCAACGACGCCTTCACCCAGCCGGACTACCACGCCGCCTTCGGGCCGACCTACGCCGACCAGGGCATCCTGCGCTGGCTGCTCGCCCAGCGCAGGTAGCGGACGCCGTCCGGCCCGATCCGACGGCCCGCGCCCGATCCCGTCGGGTGCCGGGCGGCGGGTCGGCCCGGACGGGGCGGCCGCGCGGTCCACAATGGCGCGATGAGCGTGGGGGAGAGCGGGGCGACCGGCCGTTGGCCCGGTGGCGGGGCGGCCGGGTGGCACGCGCCGGCCGCCCCGGTTCGCGATGCGGTCACCGCGCCGACCACCCTGGACTACTACCTGGTCCATCCGGGCCCGGCCGGCGGTGAGCCGCGCGGGCGGCCGGAGGGTCTGGTCGTCGAGGAGTTCGAGCACGCGGCGGACCACTCGGCGGCGCGCCTGCACAGCGCCGCGTGGACCCCGCAGGACGGCGGCTGGTGGAGCTCGGCGGACTTCAGCCGGACCATGCGCCTCGACGCCGCCCTGCGCCGCCGGGTGGTGGCCGTCGCCCGACCGGACGCCGCGGCGGCCTACCGTGAGCTCGGCGGCGGCGACCTGCCCGACGAGGGGACGCTGCGCGGCCACTTCCACGACCCCGCGCCGCTGGCCACGGCACCGCTGCGGCTGACGCCCGGACACCCTGCGGCCGGGCCGGGCGGGACCCGGGTCTACCGGGTGCTGTTCGCCGACGCCCTGGGGCCGGACGGCCTGGCGCACCTGCGCGCCACGTGGCGGATGACCGTCGCGGGCGACGCGGCCGACCCCGGGGCCCGGGTGCTCGGCGTCGCCCGGCGGCGGGTCGGTGACGACGCGTTCACCTGGCACCTGCGCCGCATCGGCGCGGGCGGGCCGTGGTGCCTGGACCTGACCGTCGACCTGGCCGGCGATCGGGACGACACCGTCCGGCCGATGCTGCGGGAGCTGACCACGACGCTGCGGATGCGAGGGCTGCTGCCCGTCACCGTCGAACGCTTCTCCTGACCGCCCGGCGGGTGCGCGCCGGGCGGCCAGGAGGGCGGGCGGCGGCTCAGGACGCCGGCGACGGGCTGACCGCCGCGCACGCGGCCAGCGCCTCGGTCGTCTTCGGGTCGCCGGAGTCGATGTCGGCGGGGTCGACGCCCCGGTTGCTCAGGCAGGTGCGGTAGGCGGCGCGGCGACCGTCGTCCTGCCCGCCGCCCGGCGCGCCGGAGCCACCCGGCCGGGCGCCCGGGCCGCCACTGGGCCGCACCGAGGCGCACGCCTGCTGCGCCTTTTCCCACGTGGCCTCGTCGACGCCGTCCGGGCGTCCCAGGCCCGGTCCACCGCGTCCCGCGCCCGCCGAGGCGTCCGGCCGGGCCGAGGGACGCGCGCTGCGCAGGCCGGATGGCCGGGCCGTCGGGAAGCCGGACGGTCGCGCCGTCGGGAAGCCGGACGGCCGCGCGTCGCCCGAGGGCAGGGTGACGCCGTTGTCCTGGAGGCAGTCCCGGTAGGCGGCGAAGGCGTTCTGGCCGCCCTGCCCGTTGTCGCCGGCCGGAGCCGCCGCGTCGTCGGTGCCGGCGCAGGCGGTCGACAGCGCCAACGCGGCGACGGTCAGCGCGGTCGCGAGCAGGCGGCCTCTTCCAGACAACGACATGCGAAACTCCTCAACCTTCTCCGGGGCCCGTCCAGGTAACCGGGCCCACCTCACCGGCCGCTCGGTCCCGGCTCGGAGTTGCCTCGGAGTCCGCGCCGCACCACGGCGACGGCCCGTCGGCCCGGCGACCCGCCGGGGGGCGTTCCCAGGCAACTCCGAGCTGAGGCCGAGCCGGTGCCGAGCCGTGGTGGGCAGACTGGCCGCCCATGGGAGACGGCCTGAACCGACGGTGGCGCACCCGGCGTGCGCGTCGGGTCGTGGCGGGCGGCGCCGCCCTGCTCCTGATCGTGGCCGGCGGCGGGTGGCTGGTGGCCACGAACGCCGATCCGACGCCCGCCCGCCCCTCGACCGTGGCCGTCGACCGGGGCCCCGTCGCCGTCGAGGTGGCCACCTCGGGCACCGTGGCGCCGGCGACCACCCGCGCCCTGGGCTTCTCCGTCGTCGGCACGGTGCAGACCATCTCGGTGCGGCCCGGCGACGTGGTGCGGGCGGGACAGCGGTTGGCCGCCGTCGCCGACGACGATGCCGCCGCGGCCGCCGAGGCGGTGGACGAGGCCGAGGAGGACCTGACCGAGGCGCGGGACGCGCTCGCCCGGGCCCGCGAGGACACGGCCGACGGGGCGGCGGACTGCCCGACCGGTGCCGGCGTGCGACCGGTCGTCCTGCGCTCGGCCACCGCCACCGCCACCGCGCCGACTCCCGGTGCCTCCGCCAGCTCCGCGACCGCCTCCCCGACGCCGACGGCCACCAGGTCGACGCCCGCACCGACGGCCACCGGCGGCCGGTCGGCCCGCCCGTCCGCGTCCGGCCCGACCGCGCCCGCGCCGGGCGGCACCTGCGCCGGCGGCGGCGCGGCCGGCGCCGCCGACCCGATCCTGCAGGCCCAGCGCCGGGTCAACCAGGCCGAGGCGAGCCTCGCCGAGGCGCGGGAGACGCTGGCCGGCACCACGATCACCGCGCCGATCGCCGGCACGGTCCTGTCCGTCGCCGGCAAGGTGGGCAGCGAGGTCGACCGGGGCAGCACCTTCATCACCCTCGCCGACACGTTCGCGATGCAGGTCGAGGCCAGGTTCCCCGAGGCCGACGCCGTGGCCCTGGCGGTCGGGCAGCAGGCGACGCTCACCCTCCCCGACCGGCCCGACCGCACGTTCGCGGCGACCGTCGTCCAGGTCGACCCGGTCGGCGTCAGCGACGGCAGCCTGGTCCGCTACGGCGTCGTGCTCTCCTTCACCGAGGCGCCGCAGGACCTGCTCGTCGGGCAGAGCGCCGCGGTGACCGTCGAGACCGCGGCGGTGGCGGACGCGGTGCGGGTGCCGTCCACGGCCGTCCACGACGTCGCCGGCGGGACCGGCACCGTCCGCGTCGGCGTCGAGGGCACGCCGCGCACGGTCACCGTCGGGCTGCGGGGCGGCCGGTTCACCGAGGTGACCTCCGGTCTCACCGCCGGTGAGCTGGTGCTCCGCTCCTGGTGACAGCGGGGACACAGCTTCCGCACAGGGCGCGTGGAGCAGCCTCCGGTAGGCAGTGGTGGTGCGAACCGACATTCTCCGGCCACCCACCGGACGGACCGCCACGGCCGTCGACGGCGCCTGCGCCGCGCGGGTCCTCGTGGTCGACGACGAACCGAACATCTCCACGCTGCTCGCGGTCACCCTGGGCCTCGTCTCGTACGAGACCCGGGTGGCCGCCAGCGGCCGGGCGGCGCTGGCCCTGGTCGAGGAGTTCGACCCGCACCTCGTGGTCCTCGACGTGATGCTGCCCGACGTGGACGGCTTCGAGGTCGCCCGCCGGCTGCGCGCGGCCGGCCGGCCGGTGCCGGTGCTCTTCCTCACCGCGCGGGACACCGTCGAGGACCGGGTGACCGGGCTGGTCGTCGGCGCGGACGACTACGTGGCCAAGCCGTTCAGCCTCGAGGAGGTGGTGCTGCGCATCCGGGCCATCCTGCGGCGCAGCCACCCGGAGCAGCCGGCAGCCGCGCCGCCCGCGCCCCCGCCGCCGGCCGTCCTGCGCTACGCCGACCTGGAACTCGACGACGACGCGCACGAGGTCCGCCGGGCCGGTCGTCCGGTAGACCTGTCGCCGACGGAGTTCCGGCTGCTGCGCTACCTGCTCACCAACGCCGGCCGGGTGGTCAGCAAGGCGCAGATCCTCGACCGGGTCTGGAACTACGACTTCGGCGGGGACGGGCGCATCGTCGAGTCCTACGTCTACTACCTGCGTCGCAAGATCGACAAGCTCGGGCCGCCGCTGATCCACACCGTGCGCGGCGTGGGGTACACGCTGCGGCTGCCGCGCGGCGACGAGTGAGCCGGCGGCCGATCCGCCCCTGGGCGCACTGGACGCTGCGGTCCCGGCTGGTCCTCCTCGTCGGAATCCTCGCCACCCTGGCCCTGCTGGGAGCCAACGCCGCCGGGCTGGTGCTGCTGCGTGGCTACCTGGTGCAGCGGGTCGACCAGCAGCTCACCGGGCTGGCCCGCCCCTTCACCGACGCCCCGCGCGCCGCCTCCGGGCTCCCGGCCGGGGGCGTGACCACCGGCGGGCCGCGCAACCCCGGCCGGTTCGCGCGTCTCGGGCCGGACCAACTGGTCGTCCACTACCGGGCCGACGGCACCCGGGACCCCGAGCGCAGCAGCACGCCGTCGGCCGCCGCGCCCGATCCCGGCCCGCTGGCCGAGGTGGCGGCGCGGGCCCGGGCCGGCCGCCCGTACACCGTCGCCGGCGACGGGGGCGCGTGGCGGCTGCTGGCGGTCCCGGTCGGCGACGGCGGGGAGGTCGTGGTGCTCGGCGCGTCCCTGGCCGAGGCGGAGCGGACCGTCGACCGGCTCGTGGTGATCGACGTCGCGGTGACCGGCAGCGTCCTGATCGTGCTGGGCCTGCTCGCCGCCTTCGTGGTCCGCCTCGGGCTGAGCCCCCTGACCAGGATGGAACGCGTCGTCGCGGGCATCACCGGCGGCGACCTGGCCCGCCGGCTGCACGACACCGACCCGCACACCGAGCCCGGTCGCCTCGGCGCGGCGGTGAACCTCATGCTGGACCGGATCGGCACGGAGATGACCGCCCGCGCCGCGGCCGACCGCCGGCTGCGCCAGTTCGTCGCCGACGCCTCGCACGAGCTGCGCACCCCGCTGACCTCGATCCGGGGCTTCGCCGAGCTGTACCGCCGCGGCGGCGCCCCGCCCGGACCGGCCCTGGACGAGGCGATGGGCCGGATCGAGGCCGAGGCCGCCCGGATGGGGGTGCTCGTCGAGGACCTGCTGCTGCTCGCCCGGCTGGACCGGCACCGCGCCCCGGTGCTGCGCCCGGTCGACGTGTTGGAGGTCGCCGCCGACACCATCCGCGACGCGCACGCCCGCGCCCCGGGGCGGCGGGTCCGGCTGACCACGCTCACCGAGGACGACGAGACGTTCGAGCCGCCGACCGTGCTCGGCGACGAGCACCGGCTGCGCCAGGTCGCGGCGAACCTGGTCGGCAACGCCATGCAGCACACCGGGCCGGGGGCGCGGGTGACCGTCCGCATCGGCCGGCTGCCCGCCGCCGTGGCCGGCCCGCCGCCCGCGCCGGACCGGGGCGCCGTGGTGGTCCGGTCCGGGCCGCCGCCCGCACCGCCCGCCGGCGGGCTGGCCGTGCTGGAGGTGCACGACGACGGCCCGGGCATCCCCGCCGAGCACGCCACCCGGGTCTTCGAGCGGCTCTACCGGGCCGATGCGAGCCGGGGCCGGGGCGACGGCGGCGGCTCCGGGCTCGGCCTGTCCATCGCGGCGTCGATCGTGCACGCCCACGGCGGCTGGATCGAACTGCACAGCGGCCCGGGGGCGGGCACCGCCTTCCGCGTACTGCTGCCCGCCGCCGGCTCCCCGGCGGAGGGCGGCCGGCCGGCGCGGCCGGTCCCCGACGCGCCGCCGCCGACTCCGAGCCAGCTATGAGGTGACGTCGAAGATCCTCCGAGGCGGGGCCGCCAGGATCCCCTCCATGCGTGCACGCCTGCCGGCGGCCCTGCGCCGGCCCACCGTGGCGGTCAACGCCGTCCTGACCCTGTTGCTGGTCGGCGGCGGCACCTGGGCCTGGCTGTCCGTGCGCGGCGACGCGTCGGCGCGGGCCGGGACGACCGGCGGCACCCGGACGGTCCAGGTCTCCCGGGGCACGGTGACCGCGACGGTCACGGCGGACGGTTCGCTGGAGAGCGCCGCCACCGCCACCGCCACCTTCGCCACGGCCGGGACTGTCACCTCGGTCGCGGTGACCGTCGGGCAGAAGGTACGCAAGGGGCAGCTGCTCGCCGAGGTCGACCCGGCCGACGCCCGGCGCGACCTGAAGGTGGCGCAGGCGAACCTGGACGCGGCGGAGGACGCGCTGGAGCGGGCGCGGGACGCCGGCTCCGACACCGCCACGGCGGAGAACGAGGTGACCCAGGCCGAGTTGGCCGTCGACGAGGCCGAGGCCGCGGTGGAGGGCACCCGGCTCACCGCGCCGATGGCCGGCACCGTCGTCGCCGTCAACGGCACCGTCGGCGGCCCGTCCGGCGGCTCGTCGGGTTCCGGCTCCTCGGGTTCCGGGTCACCGGGCTCGTCGGGCTCCGGCTCGTCCGGGGCCGCCTCCGGCGGGTCGTCCGGCGCCTCGTCCGGCTTCGTCGACCTCGCCGATCTGTCGAAGCTCCAGGTCACCGCCGCGGTCGCCGAGGCCGACGCCACCCGGCTCAAGGCCGGCCAGCCGGCCACCGTCACCTGGAACGCCCTGGACGGGGCCACCGCCACCGGCGAGGTGCGGGCGATCGACCCGCAGGCCACCACCGCCAACGGCGTGGTCACCTACGGGGTCACCCTCGGCGTCGCCGACCTGCCCACCGGGGCCAGGCCGGGGCAGACCGTGCGGGTGGCCGTCGTGACCGGCACGGCCGAGAACGTGCTGCAGGTCAACTCGGCCGCGGTGAGCGGCAGCGGCGACCGGCGGAGCGTCACCGTCCTCACCGACACCGGCCAGGAGACCCGGCGGGTGCAGGTCGGCCTGGCCGGCGACCGGGCCTACGAGATCACCTCCGGGCTCACCGAGGGGGAGCGGGTCGTGCTGCCCGAGAGCAGCACCTCCGGCACCAGCGGCGGCCTGACCGGCGGCGGGGGCCGCTTCCCCGGCGGCGGAGGCTTCCCCGGCGGCGGTTTCCCCGCCGGGGGACAGGGCGGCCCCCGGGCCGGCACCGGGACCCGCTGATGGAGCCCCGGACCACGCCGCGCCGTCCGGTCCTGGACGTCCGCGCGCTGACCAAGGTGTACGGCGAGGGCCCCGCCGCCGTCCACGCGCTGCGTGGGATGTCGCTGACGGTGGACGCCGGCGACTACGTGGCGATCATGGGATCCTCCGGGTCCGGCAAGTCCACCCTGATGAACATCATCGGCTGCCTCGACGCGCCCTCCGGCGGCAGTTACCTGCTCGACGGCGTCGACGTCGGTCGCCTGGCGGACCGCCAGCTCGCCCTCGTGCGCAACCGGCTCATCGGGTTCGTCTTCCAGGCGTTCAACCTCATTCCCCGCACCAGCGCGGTGGCCAACGTCGAGCTGCCGCTGGCGTACGCGGGCGTGCGGGCCGGGCAGCGGCGGCGACGGGCGCTCGCCGCGCTGGACGCGGTGGGGCTGGCCGACCGCGCCGACCACCACCCCAATCAGCTCTCCGGCGGGCAGCAGCAACGCGTCGCGGTGGCCCGCGCGCTGGTCACCGAGCCCGCGCTGGTGCTCGCCGACGAGCCCACCGGCAACCTGGACAGCCGCTCCACCGAGGACATCCTGGCGGTGTTCGACCAGCTCAACGCCGCCGGCAGGACGATCGTGCTGATCACCCACGAGCCGGAGGTCGGCGACCGCGCCCGGCGGCTGATCCGGCTCCTCGACGGTCGGGTCCGTTCCGACGAGCGCCAGGACGGCACGGGCCGGCACGCGGCGGTGGCCGGCCGATGACCGTCACCGAGACGATCCGGTTCGCCCTGCGCGGCGTGGCCGCCAACAAGCTGCGCTCGGCGCTGACCATGCTGGGCATCCTCATCGGCGTCGCCGCGGTGATCCTGCTGGTGGCCGTCGGCAACGGGTCGGCGCAGGCCGTGACCAGCCGGATCGAGGCGCTGGGCACCAACACCCTCACCGTGACCGGCACCAACCGCGGCTCGGGACCGGGCGGCCTGACCGTCGAGGTCGCCGACGCGCTCGCCGACCCGGTGCTCGCCCCCGGCGTCCGTTCGGTGTCCCCGCTGGCGACCACCTCCACGACGGTGACCTACGAGGGCGCCGACCACGAGGTCGCCCAGTTCGTGGGCACCCGGTCGGGCTGGTTCGCCGCGTCCAACTCGCCGGTGGCCGCGGGGGCCGCGTTCACCGCCGACGACGAGGCGCAGGGCCGCCGGGTGGTCGTCATCGGGCAGACCGTCGCCGACGAGCTGTTCTCCGGCCTCGACCCGGTCGGCCGGCAGGTCACCGCCGGTGGGGCCCTGTTCACGGTGGTCGGGGTGCTCGCGCCGAAGTCCTCGACCGGCTTCCAGGACGCCAACGACACCGTCGTCGCGCCGCTGAGCGCCGTGCGGGAGGTGCTCACCGGGTACGGGCCGATCAGCTCGATCCTCGTCGAGGCGGCCGACCCGGGCGAGGTGGACGCCGTGCAGGCCCAGATCTCCACGGTGCTCGCCCAGCGGCTGCCCACCACCGGTTCGGCCAGCGCGCCGTACCGGATCCAGAACGCCGCGCAGCTGTTGCAGACCCAGACCGAGACGGCCGACACCTTCACCACCCTGCTCGGCGCGGTCGCCGCGATCAGCCTCCTCGTCGGCGGCATCGGGATCACCAACATCATGCTCGTGACCGTCACCGAACGGACGCGGGAGATCGGCATCCGCAAGGCGCTCGGCGCCCGGCGCCGGACGGTGCTGACCCAGTTCCTGATCGAGGCGACCCTGCTGAGCCTCCTCGGCGGGGCGCTCGGGGTGGCCGCCGCGCTGCTCGGGTCCCGGTTCACCATCGTCGGTGTCCGGCCCGTGATCGTGCCCAGCTCCGTCGCGCTGGCCCTCGGCGTCTCCATCGCGATCGGCCTCTTCTTCGGCGGCCTGCCGGCGGCGCGGGCGGCCCGGCTGCGCCCCATCGACGCCCTGCGCTACGAGTAGGCCAGCGTGCCCGACAGGCAAGGATCGAACATGGACAACAGCGACACCGTCGTCTTCGCCCGGGTCGGCGGCGCCGCGGCGCCCGGCGGGCCGGCGGAGCCGGACGACGACCAGCACGCCGCGTCGCCGGCCGTGGCGGCGGAACCCGACGAGGGCCTCACGGCCGCGCTGGCCGCCGCCGCCCCGCGCCGGTGGTGGAACCGGGGCACCCTGGTCCTGGGCGCGCTCGTGCTCCTCGTCGCCGGCTTCGTCGGCGGGGTGCAGGTGCAACAGCGGTGGGGTGAGCCGGCGGCGGGCGCCGCGGCGTCGTCCTGGCCGTTCCCGGCGGGCCTGGCCAACGGGGCGGCCGGTTCGGGCCGTGGCCAGGGCCCCGGCGGCCAGCCGAGCGCCGCCGCGACGGCGGGTGCCACCACCGGCACGGTGACGTTGGTCGACGGCGACACCCTCTACGTCGAGACCGCCGACGGCACCGTGGTCACGGTCCGCACCACCGACGACACGGCCGTGCGGACCACCCGGGCCAGCAAGCTGACAGCGATCGAGCGGGGCCAGCGGGTGACCGTGCAGGGCGGCGCGCTGACGGACAACGCCATGACCGCCACCTCCGTCACCGCCGGCGGCTGACCCCGCCTGATAGGCCCGTTTTCCCCTCCTTTCCCCGCCCGCCGTAGAACCATGTGGGGGCGGGCAGGCGCCTCCGACGCCGTACGGCCGCACCGGCCGTACGACGCGGAGGGGTCGACGTGGAGGGGCTCGTCCTGATCGTGGTGCTGGCGGCCACCGTGCTCGTCGGCACCACCATCGGCGGGCGCTACCGGGTCGCCCCGCCGGTCCTGCTCATCGGGATGGGCGCGCTGCTGGCGCTCGCCCCGCCGCTGTCGGACGTGGTGCTCGAACCGGACGTGGTGCTGCTGCTGTTCCTGCCCGCGATCCTCTACCGGGAGAGCCTCACCATCAGCCTGCGGGAGATCCGCGCCAACCTGACCGTCATCGCCCTGCTCGCCGTGGGTCTGGTCGCGGTCACGATGGTGACGGTGGCGCTGGTCGCCCAGGCGGCCGGCGTCGAGGGGCCGGCGGCGTGGGTGCTCGGTGCGGTGCTGGCCCCGACCGACGCCGCCGCGGTCGCCGGCCTGGCCAAGCGGATGCCCCGTCGCTTCCTCACCGTCCTGCGCGCGGAGAGCCTGATCAACGACGGCACCGCGCTCGTCCTCTTCGCCGTCGCGCTCGGCCTGATCACCGGCAGCGCGCCGCCGGGGGCGCTGCCGCTCGTCGTGCGCGTCGGCGGGTCGTTCCTCGGCGGCGTCGCGGCCGGGCTGGTGACCGGGGTGGTGGTCGTGCTGATCCGCCGCCGCCTCGACGACCCGCTGCGCGAGGGCGCGCTCAGCGTGCTCACGCCGTTCGTCGCGTTCCTGGCCGCCGAGGAACTGCACTCCAGCGGGGTGCTCGCGGTGGTGGTCGCCGGCCTGGTGCTCTCCTTCGCCGGTCCCCGGGTGATCCGGGCGCCCTCCCGGGTGCTGGCCTACGCCTTCTGGGACCTCACCACGTTCCTGATCAACGGGGGCCTGTTCGTCCTGCTCGGCATGCAGATCCCCCGTGCGGTGCGCGGGGTCACCAGCACGTCGGCGGGGCAGGCGCTGCTCATCGCGGTGCTGGTCGCCGGCACCGTGCTGGCGACCCGGATGGCCTGGCTGCACCTGTCGGCGTACCTGTTGCCGCTGGTCGACCGCCGTAGGTCGCAGCGGGCCCTGCGGGTCGGCTGGCGGATCCGCACGGCCGCCGGGTGGGCCGGCTTCCGCGGCGCGGTGTCCCTGGCCGCGGCCCTCGCGGTGCCGCTGTCCACGCCGGCGGGGGAGCCCGTCCACGAACGGGACCTGATCATCTTCTGCACGGCGCTGGTGATCGTCATGATCATGCTGGTGCAGGGCACCACCCTCCCGCTCGTGGTCCGCTGGGCGGGCCTCGTCGGCGACCAGCAGCGCGCCGACGAGGTGCGGATGGCCCGGCTGCGGGCCACCGAGGCCGGGCTGGCGGCGCTGCCGGAGGCGGCCGACCGGCTGGGCGTGCACCGGGACGTCGCCGACCGGATCCGCAGCGACTACCAGGACCACCTCGACGACATCCGCGCCGCCGAGCAGGGCGAGGCCGCCGAGGCGGCCCGCGACCTGGAGCGCCGGCTGCGGCTGGCGGTCCTGGACCGCAAGCGGCGCGAGGTAACCCGGCTGCGCAACGCCAACGAGATCGACGACACGGTGCTGCGCGAATTGCAGGCCGCGCTCGACATCGAGGAGATCCGCCTGCTGGGCCCGCCCACGCCCGAGTGACCTGCCGGACCCGCGCGGCGGGCCGCCGGGTTGCGACGATGGTCCACGATGGAGCGCATCCGGGCAACGCGGGTTCGCGGGTTCGAGGGACGCATCGACGTGGACACCACCGGGCCAGGGGCCCCATTGCTGATCGGCGAGGTCCACACCGGCCTCCTGCAGCACTCCACCGCGCTCTCCGCCAGCACGGTGGCCCAGGTCCTGCGGCTGCGTCCCGGGGAACGGGTCGGGATCATGGACCGGCCGATCCGGTACGCAGTCTCCCCGTCCCTGCTCACGGGGGTGGACTGCCGGTTCGGCGGCGCGTCGGGCGGCACCCGGGTGGTCGGGGCCGTGTCGTCCCGGTCCACCGTGACCGGCGGCCACGTCGTGCAGGCGTCCTCGTTCGCGCGGATCACCCCCGACAGCCGGCGACGGCGTGCGGTGTGGTCGCACTACCTGGCCCGTCCCGGCGTGCTGGAGCCGCTGGGGGGCCGGCTCGCGGACCGGGCGGACGAGGACTTCCTCACCAGCGAACAGCCGGGCGGGGGCCTCGACCTGGGCGCGATCAACACCCGGCTGATGGACGTGGTCCAGTCCGCCGGCCTGGACCGGCGCGCGCCCTTCCGGGTCCCGCGCACGCGGCTGCGCTGGACCGCCCGCCACACCACGACCGCGCACATCGATTTCGGGGTCGAGGAGGGGCACCTGCGCTCGCTGCGCCTCGGCCTGGCCCCCGCCGCCGGCGACCCGTGGGACGAGGTCAGGTCCTTCTGCGAGGACGTCGCCCTGCACGACTGGCTGCTCACCGGCCTGCTCCATCTGATCGACAGGGCCGTCGGCGCGGACGGCGCGGACGCGGTGCGGCGGCTGCGCCCGATCGTCGACCACCTCCTGCACCTGTGGATGCCGGCGGCGCGCCCGGACCGGACCACCGCGCCGCTGTGGGCGAGCCTGGACCGTCAGGTGGGATTCAGCCGGCAGTGGGACAGCTGCGCCACCTGGGTCCGCGACCGGGTGGGCCTCGCCTCCCTGCACCGGCCGGGCGGCCCCCGGTGAGCGGGCTGTCGGGCCTGCGCGAGGCATGGGCGCAGACCGGGCGGCCGGTGCGGGTCGCCTCGCTGGGCATGTGGTCCGCCGGCGGGCTCGGCACGGTCGTGGGGGTGGTCGGCGACCAGCTCGGCTGGTGGGACGACCGGCCCTTCCTGACCAACCTGATGTCCTCGCTCGTCGGCGCGCTGTTCGGCATCCCGCTGGCGCTCATCGTGCTCCGCCGGGTGACCGCGGTGGAGGGACGCCGCACCGAGCGGGCCGAGGCGCTGCACGTCGCCCACGTCACGGCCGAGCGACTGGCCGCCGACCTCGCGCCGTTGTGCCCCGACCGGCGGCTGGCCGAGCGGGCCGCCGGCATCCTGCGGCGGCTCGACGACGAGCTGCTGCCCGGGCTGGCCGACCATCGGTTCGGGCCCGCCCTGGCCGAGGCGCTCACCCTGTGGACGGAAGCGGTCGGCCTGTGCGACGCGGGGCTGCGCGACGCCCCGTCGGCCAGGGACGTGCTGCGGGACGCGGAGGCCACCTGGCGGCACCTGCGCAGGGACGTCGCCCCCCGGCTGCGCGCGCACGGCGTCTCGTGGCCGTCCCGGGTGGCCACCGACCGCGTCGATCGGCTGCTCGCCGACGTCGACGCGTTCCTGCGGGACGACCCGGGCGAGGTGCGCCACCTCGCCGACGCCGCCCGGAGGACCCTCGACGAACGCAGCATCGACCCGCTCGTGGCCCTCTACGCCGACGAGTACGCGGTGCTCGGCGGCATCCGCGAGCAGGTGGGATCGCTGTCGGCGGGGGTGGCCGCCGTCGTCGCGTTGCTGGCGACGGCGGAGCAGCTCGGCCCCGACCTGCCGACCGCTCACAGGAACACGTAGCGGAGCCGGTCGACGGGGTGCCCGGGCAGGGCCAGCCCCTCGCCGGCGGCGCGGTCGCGGACCTGCCGCGCCGCCGCCGGGTCCACGGCGACCTGGTCGAGGATCGTCCGGACCGCCGTCTCGACCGGCAGGAAACCGCCCGGCAGGACCGACAACGTCCGGTACGCGCAGAACGGCGCGGGCCGGTCGCCGAGCTGGACCACGGCGGGCAGCTCCGCCCACGAGTCCGGGAAGGCGCCGCGCCACGGCCGGGGCCGCGCGACGGGGCGCCCGGCGTCGCGCAGCAGCCCGAGCCGCAGCAGCTGCCACACCCCCGCGAGGAACGCGCACGACCAGGTGCGCACGCCGTCGCGCTCGTCCCACAGCTCGACGTCGACGAAGACGGAGTGCCGCCGGGGGACGTTCTGCCGCGGCGGGACCCACTGCGCACCCGGCGACATCGCCTGGCCGCCCTCGGCGGTGTCCCCGGGACCCGACCGTTGCCCGTTGGACAACCAGCCGGCGACCGTGGGCGGCGGCCGCGTCCCGTTCGTGCCGGGGGTCGGCTCCCAGACCAGGCTGCCCGCCACGATCGCGGCGGGCGAGACGTCGCCGACCTGGGCACACGCGGACTCGCGGGCCAGGTAGTCGATCGCGACGCCGTGCTCCTCGGCGGCCCGCAGCAGCAGGGGCACGACCTCGCGGGGCGGGCCCGGGTCGGCGAGGTAGTCGTCCACCAGGTAGCACGTGCTCACCCGGGGGGCGTCGTCGGCGCCTCGCCGCTCGGACTCGGCGGCCGCCCGGAACCAGGGAGCCACCGTGGCGAACAGTCTCCGGTACCGGTCCGGGCCTTCGGCGTAGTCGGCCTGGCGGAGGTGGCCCAGCTCCACGGAGAGCCGGGCCAGCGGCACGGCCTCCACCCGGCGGCGGGCGCCGGCCTGCTCGAAACGCACCTCCGCCGGCCCGGTCGGCTCCGGCCCGCCCGGGCCGGGCGCGGTCACAGGCTCTCCCACGCGTCGGCGTCGGTCACCGCGCGGGCCAGCCGGTCGAACGCCTCGACGGTCGCCTGGTTGGCGATTCCCCGGCCCCAGACGTCGTTGTCGGAGATGATCTGCTCGCGCCACTGCAACAGCGGCTCCAACGGCGCGCTGCCCAGCAGCGTGGTCCGCCCCATGCGGTTGCGGCTGGCCAGCTCCTGGAGGTCCTGGTTGCAGGCGCGCAACCAGGCGAGCTGACCCGGGCGCAGGCCGGCCAGCTCGGCGGAGTCCAGGTCGACGACGGCGGTGCGGACGTACCTGATCGAATCCAGCAGGGCCGACCGGTCGTGCCCGAGCGCCTCCCCCGCGTCCGCGATGCCGTGCCGGCCGTGGACGAGCCCGGCGGCGGCGAGGATGTGCTGGCGGGTCCACCGGTGGAAGACCAGCCACCGCACCGGCACCGCGGCCAGGGCACGCTGCGCGGTGACGGCGAGCGCGAGCTGGGTCGCGTACGATCGGCCGGCGCTCAGGTCGACCAGGCAGACGTCGAACTCCTCCTCCAGCCGCAACAGCAGGCGGGCGCAGCGCTGGACCGTCCCGGGGTCGATGGGGAACTCGCCGCCGCCCTCGTCGCCGGGGAACAGCACCAGCTGGCCCGTTCCGGCCGGCCGGGTGCGCAGCCCGGGCCGCTCGCTCTCGGTCCACACGTCCACCCGGTGCGGGCTGGCCGCCGAGCCGGTCAGGTAGCTGTGCAGCCCTCCGGACGGAGTGCCGCGCCCGACGGAGTCGACCTGGAAGATCGTGCCCACCGTCGGGGAGCCGAAGTCGAAGTCGAGGTAGCAGACGTCGACGCCGGCCAGGGCCCACCGGTAGAGGATGTTGCAGCCGGTGACGGACCGCCCGGTTCCGCCCTTGTCCGAGGCGGCGAAGACCAGCACGGCCTACTCCACGTCCCGGCGCGCCGCGGCCAGCCGGTCCAGCTCTTGCAGCACGCGGGTGGCGAGGGCCGCGGCCGTGCCGGGCCGGGTGTCGATGATCCGCCGGGCGCGGTCCAGGCCGGCCTGGACGGCCTGGAGGTGCTGACGCATCGCCGGGCCGGCGGTGTCGGCCCCGTTCAACAGCTCCTGGCTGAACAGGTGCTCCGCCTCCAGCAGCAGGTCCTCCCCGTAGGCGACGAGCCGTTCGCTGCGCAGCGGCGGCCCGCCCGTCAGCCGCGCCGCCGCGACCAGGCACTCGACCACCCGCTCGGTGTACCGCCACGACGGCAGGTCGTGCCGGTCGTCGACGAAGGGGTACACGTTGACGACCTGGTCCCACAGGTTGCGCGCCGGCCCGTCGCTGATCCGCCGGCGGGACAGGTGGTCCCACACCTCGTCGGCCTGGCGCAGCAGCTCGCCGCGCAGGCCCGGATCCCGCATCAGGCCGGCCAGGCCGAGCATGCGCTTGAGCAGCAGCGGGGAGAAGTCGGTGCACGGCCACAGCAGCCGGCCCGGACCGGCCTTCTCGCTGCCGACGAGGGAGATGAGCACCCCGGGGGAGTGCAGGGCGACCGCCGGATCGCGTGCGAATGGCCGGCGGACGATCCGGGCCCGCCCGGCCAGCTCGTCGAGCACCCGGGCCACCCGGCCCAGCTCGGTGTCGGGGGAGCGTTGCTGGATGAGGTCCTGCACGGTCATCGCGGTCACCAGGAGGCTGAAGTAGTCGGACTCCTGGTCGTCGGTCGTGCGCCACGGGATGTCCTCCAGCGGCCAGCGCGCGGTGCCGAAGCTGGCCACGGTGGACCAGTAGCGTTGGGTGATGTCCCAGCGCAGTTGCAGCGCCCGGGCGAGGCGCTCCTGCTCCTCGGTCAGCAGGCCGAGGATCCGGGTCCGCTCGGAGAACAGCTCCTCGATCCCGTTCAGGGCGGCGAGGGAGAAGTAGAGGTAGGGCGCGGCCTCGGCGACGCCCGGCCGCTGGACGCCGACCTCCTCGCCGACCTCCACCTCGGGGGCGTCCCTGAGGACGCCCCAGGACCAGCCGCACTCGAACAGCCGGCCGGGGTGGTCCAGCGTGTCGGTGACGTCGGGCGCGGCGATCCGGACGCCCCGCAGCGCGGCCCGGACGTCGGCCAGCCCCTGCCACAGGCTCTCGACGACCATCCGGTCGGGCAGCCCCGTCTGGTTGACGGTGCGGATCAGCGTCCGGCCGGCCGGCGAGTCGGCCTCGAACACGGACACGGCGAAGCTGCGCAGCAGCCCGACCATCGCCGCCGTCAGCCGCCGGCTCGCCTGCTCCTCCAGCTCGTTGATCTCGGCGCGAAGCTGGGCCCGGGTGACGACGGTGCGAAAGACCCGGGCGAAGCCGATCGCCGCGAGCGACAGCCGCACCGACATGGTGTACGAGTCGACGATGTCCATCCCGGCCTGCTCGACGCTGACCTCGTCGGACCCGTCGACGTGGAAGTAGCCCGCGCCGGAGAAGACCGGGGTGCCGTCGGGGTCCGTGTACCGCTGCAGGTACTCGCTGAGGACGCGGACGAGCAGCCGGGGGACCCCGATCGAGTCGCCGAGGTCGGCCAGCGCCCGCAGCGCGTCGTCGGAGGTCGCATCCGGCCGTTCCAGCACGAACCGCGGATCGGTCGTGGCGGGCAGCATCAGGCAGAGCAACTGCTCGGCGTCGCTGATCGAGTTGGAACCGTCGCGCCCTCCCCACACCCAGGTGCCGTCGCGATAGCACAGCCGCGCCGTCGCCCGCCAGATCTCCAGCAGCTGCTGCCGAGGTTGCATCCTCATGGGCGCAGGGACACCTCCTCGCCGGCCGCCACACGGATCCCGCCCCCAGCATGGGGCACCGGCGCAAGGGCGTCAGGCCCGGGCCGGCACGCCGCCCGCGCCCTCCCGCAGCGCCAGGTCCGAGAGGTGGCAGGCGACCTCGCGGTCGGCGTCGCCCGGCGTCGGGCCGAGCACGGGCTGCACCTGCCCGCACTGCTCGCGGGCCAGCCGGCAGCGGGTGTGGAACCGGCAGCCAGGCGGCGGGTCGGACGGGCTGGGCGGGTCGCCGGCGAGCACGATGCGCCGGCTGCCGCCGCGTCGGCCCGTGGGGTCGACCACGGGGGAGGCGGACAGCAGCGCCTGGGTGTACGGGTGGGCCGGCCGGGTGTAGACGGTCTCGGTGTCGCCGATCTCGGCGAGCCGCCCGAGGTACATGACCGCCGTGCGGTCGGCGACGTGCCGCACCACGGACAGGTCGTGGGCGATGAACACCAGGGCGATGCCCATCCGGCGTTGCAGGTCCCGCAGCAGGTTCACCACCTGCGCCTGGACGCTGACGTCGAGGGCGGACACGGGCTCGTCGCAGACGAGGATCTCCGGCTCCAGGGCGAGGGCGCGGGCGATGCCGATGCGCTGGCGCTGCCCGCCGGAGAACTGGTGCGGGTAGCGGTGCATCAGCTCCGGCGCGAGCCCGACGAGGCCGAGCAGCTCGGCGACCCGGTCGGCGCGGGCGCGGCGGTCGCCACGGCCGTGCACCACGAGGGGCTCGGCGATCAGGTCGCGCACGCACATGCGCGGGTCCAGCGAGGTGTACGGGTCCTGGAAGACCATCTGCACCTGTCGCCGCAGCAGCCGCCGGTCCCGCCCCCGCACGCCGGTGATGTCGCGGCCCCGCACCACGATGCGGCCCGCGTCGGGGCGTTCGAGGCCGACCAGCAGCCGGGCCAGGGTGGACTTGCCGCAGCCCGACTCGCCGACGATGCCGAGGGACTCCCCGGCGTGCAGCCGCAGGCTCACCCCGTCGACGGCGCTGACCCGGGTGCGGCCGAGCCCGGCCCGGCCGGTGGTGAACGTCTTGCGCAGGTCCGTGGCGACCAGGACCGGTTCAGCCGGTGACGGCATGCGACAACTCCTCGGTGCGGTGGCAGGCGGCGGCGCGGCCGCCGGTGACCCTCAGCGCGGGGCGTTCGGTGCGGCACCGCTCGACGACCCGGTCGCAGCGGGGGTGGAACGCGCAGCCGGGCGGCTTGCGGGCCGGGTTGGGCGGGGTGCCGGGGATGGCGTACAGGTCGTCGCCGCGCTGGTGGGCCTGGGGCACGGAGCGCAGCAGGGCGTCGGTGTACGGGTGGGCGGGCGCGCCGAGGACCTCGGCGGTGGCGCCGGTCTCCACGACCCGCCCGGCGTACATGACCACCACCCGGTCGGCTACCTCGGAGACGACGCCGAGGTCGTGGGTGATCAGCAGGATGCCGATGCCGAGGTCCCGGCGCAGCCCGTTGAGCAGCTCCAGGATCTGCGCCTGGACGGTGACGTCGAGGGCGGTGGTCGGCTCGTCGGCGATGATCAGCTCGGGGCGCAGGGCGATGGCCATCGCGATGAGGATGCGCTGGCGCATCCCGCCGGAGAACTGGTGCGGGTACTCGTCGACCCGGCGGGCCGGGGCGGGGATGCCGACCTGGGCGAGCAGGTCGACGGCGGCGGCGCGGGCCTGCTTGCGGGAGGCGCCGCGATGGGTGCGGAACAGCTCGCCGAGCTGGTCGCCGATGCTGAGCACCGGGTTCAGGGCGGACAGGGCGTCCTGGAAGACCATGCTCATCCGGTTGCCGCGCACGGCCCGGCGGCCGGCCTCGGTGAGCGTGGTGAGGTCGGTGCCGCCGAGCGCGATCCGGTCGGCCTCGACGCGCACGGTCGGCGGGTGCAGCCCCATGATCGCCTTCGCGGTGACCGACTTGCCGGAGCCCGACTCGCCGAGCAGCGCGACCAGTTCACCGGCGGCGACGTCGAGGTCGACGTCCACGGCGGCGGGCACGTCGCCGCGCCGGGTGGCGAAGGTCACGGACAGCCCGCGTACCGACAGGGCCTGTCCTCCTCCGTCCGGTGGGGCGGTGGTTGGGGCGTCTGGCTGATTCACCGCGGGCCTCCAGCTACGCATAACGGACGCCCGTGCCGGTAATCCCCGCCGCGATGGCCGTCCATGCCTGTTCCTGAACTGCATCTTGACTTCCGTGCCGAATCATTGCAACCCTCTAATCGGTCGCGCCGGTTCTGGGCGTCGACCCCGGCGGCCGCGCCCCTTCTTCGCGGGCCGCGAATCTGAAAGGGACCCACGCGGATGCTTGAACAGGCGAAGCGCTACACCGGCTACACGGCGTACGACTACCTGGAGGCCGGCAAGGACTTCAAGAAGTTCCGGTACGCCGAGCAGATCGGCCGGGTGCCGGCCTACGCCGGCCTCGACCTCTCCGACAGCCAGCGGGAACGCACGCAGCGGCTGCTGCGCGACGAGATCGTCATCTCGCTGCACGACCACGTCCAGGTCTTCCCCGAGGACATGGGCCAGCTTCGCGAGCACATCCGGGCCGGCCGCGAACCCACCGGCTACCTCGGCCTGTCCCGCTCCGGCATGACCGCCGTGTTCGACAACGGCATGGACGGCACCTGCTGCATCTCCAGCGACGCCGGCTGGAAGTACACCGACGTGCTGTTCGACCTCGGCGTGCGGATGGCCGACATCGCCCACCAGGACTACGTGATCAAGGCCGAGTCGCTCAAGGACATCTACCACGCCCACGAGACCGGCCGGCTCGCGCACGTGTTCGCCCTCGAAGCCGCCACCATGATCGAGAACGAGGTCGACCGCCTCGACGTGCTCTACGGCTTCGGCGTCCGGCAGATCGGCATCGCCTACTCCGAGGCCAACATGCTCGGCGGCGGCCTCAAGGAGCGCGGCGACGGCGGCCTGACCTACTTCGGCGAGCGGGCCGTCGAACGCATGAACAAGCTCGGCCTGGCCATCGACATCTCCCACTCCGGCGACCGCACCGCCATGGACGTGATCAAGAAGTCCACCAAGCCGGTGTTCATCACCCACTGCGGCTCCCGCGAGGTGTGGCCGACCAACCGGATGAAGCCCGACGCGGTCATCGCCGCCTGCGCCGAGCGCGGCGGGGTGCTCGGCCTGGAGGCCGCCCCGCACACCACCCTGTCCCCGGCCCACCCCCGGCACAGCCTGGAGTCGGTCATGGACCACTTCGTCCACGCGGTCGACCTCATCGGCATCGACCACGTGGCCTTCGGCCCCGACACCCTCTTCGGCGACCACGTCGGGCTGCACGACGCCTTCGCGGCGAACCTGTCCACCAAGGAGGCCCACGGCCGCGTCGAGTACCCCAAGGTCGAGTACGTCGACGGCCTGGAGAACCCCGCCGAGTGCTTCTACAACATCATCGGGTGGCTCGTGGCCCACGACTACTCCGACGACGAGATCCGCAAGGTCATCGGTGGCAACACCATCCGCGTCCTCGAGGAGGTCTGGGTCTGATGCGTCTCCGCCTACCCCTCGTCGCCGTCACCGCGCTCGCCGCGGTGGCCGCGGCGGCAGCCTGCAGCCCCAGCGCGCCGAGCGAGTCGGCCGCCCAGGGCGGCGACAAGAACGCCACCCTCACCATCGCCACCACCACCGACGTGGTCAACTTCAACCCGCTGCTGGGCAACAGCCGCACCGACGGCTGGATCACCAACCTGATGTACCCGCGGCTGCTCACCATCGACGCCAACGGCGCCAAGCAGCCGTACCTGGCCGCCGACCGCGGCTACAGCGACCCCACCACCGGCTTCTACGAGCTGCGCGGTGACATGAAGTGGAGCGACGGCACCGCCGTCAGCGCCGCCGACGTCGCGTACACCATCAACACGATCATGACGAAGAAGCCCGCCGGCAACGTCGTCTACGGCCAGCTCGCCAACGTCGAGTCCGCCTCCGCCCCGACGGCCACCCGCGTCGAGCTCAAGCTCAAGCGGCCCGACGCCACCGTCGTCGACGAGGTCGGCTTCTGGATGAACGTCGTGCCCAAGCACGTCTTCGAGAAGGCCCCCGACGCGGGCACCTTCGCCAACAACAGCGACTGGGTCAGCGCCGGGCCGTTCAAGCTCACCACCGTCGCCAAGGGCCAGAGCTACACCCTGGAACGGGTCACCCCGTACCCGATGGCCCCCGCCGGCACCCCCAACGTGGCGAAGGTCGTCTACCGGGTCTACCCCGACGTCAACACCGAGATCCTCGCCCTGCGCAACGGCGACGTGGACCTCATCGCCAACGCCCTGCCCCCGGCCCAGGTCAAGACCCTCCAGTCGACCCCCGGCGTCAAGGTCCAGGAGGTGCCGGGCCTCGGGTACGCCCACATGACGTACAACATGACCCGCAAGCCCCTGGACAACCTCAAGGTGCGGCAGGCCCTCGCCCACGCCGTCGACTACGAGGCCATCCGCTCCGTCGTGCTCCAGGGCCAGGCGGTCACCACCGGCTCCAGCCCCATCCCGCCGGTGCTCAAGGACTTCGTCAAGCCCGACCTCAAGGAGTACGCCTTCGACCCGGCGCTGGCCCGCAAGCTGGTCGGCGAGTCCGGCGTCGGCACCCTGCGCCCGCTCACGATGATCTACTCGCTCCAGGACGCCGTCACCGCGCAGTGGGCGCAGCTGGTCAAGGACAACGCCGCCCAGGCCGGCATCACCATCGAGCTGCAGGGCATGGACCGCAACACCTACCTGGCCAAGACCGCCGCCGGCGAGTACGACATCTACGCCGGCAACTTCGCCATCATGGACGACCCGGCCACCAACATGGCCCTGACGTTCCTGCCCGACGGCGCCATCAACTACACCAAGGTCGACGACCCGGCGCTGAGCGCGCTGATCACCAAGGCCACCGCGACCACCGACAAGGCCGCCCAGAAGGACCTGATCTGGCAGGCCGCCACCCTCGTGCACGACAACGTCTACGACAACGTCATGTACATGCAGAACCTGTACGTCGCCCACAGTGACAAGTGGGACGGCTTCGTGGTCAAGCCCAGCGAGCTGCTGTCGGTCGTCGACCCGCAGTCCCTGGCGAACGCGCGGAAGGTCGGCTGAGCACATGCCACCGGTTGTCGGCTTCGTCGCGCGGCGGCTCGGACGGGCGGTCCTGACGCTCTGGTTCGCCACCACGATCACCTTCCTGCTGCTGCGGCTGCTGCCCGGCAACCCGGCGCTCGCCGTCGCCACCCCCAACATGACCCCGCAGACCCAGGCGATCCTGCTGCGCCAGTACGGCCTCGACGAGCCCCTGCTCGTCCAGTACGGCAAGTACCTGTGGCAGCTCGTCCAGGGCAACCTCGGGGTCTCCATCACCCAGTCCGTTCCGGTGACCGACGTGCTGCTGGAACGCCTCCCGTGGACCCTGCTGCTCACCGGGTCCTCCCTGCTGGTGACGGTCGCCGTCGGCATCCCCCTCGGGGTGCTGGCGGCGACCCGCCCCCGCGGGCTGCTCGACCGGCTCGTGCAGGTCGGCGGCGTCGTCGGCCAGTCGGTCTTCGTGCCCAGCGTCGCGATCGCCCTGCTGTTCCTGTTCGGCCTGCAACTGCGGTGGCTGCCCATCGGCGGCGCGTACAGCCCCGGCGTCTACGGCGGGCGGTGGTACCTCGACGTGGCCGCCCACCTGGTGCTGCCCTGCGTCAGCCTGGTCCTGGTGCAGCTCGGCTCCTACGTGCTGACCCTGCGGGCCACCCTCATCGACTCCCTCGGCGAGGACTACTGCGTCCTGGCCACCGCCAAGGGCCTGCCGAACCGCAAGGTGGTGTGGAAGCACGCCCTGCGCAACGCGCTGCTGCCCACCACCACCCTGGTCGGCCTGCAACTGGGCTTCCTCGTCGGCGGCGCGGTGCTCACCGAGACCGTCTTCGCCTACCCGGGCATCGGCCGGGGCATCTACGAGGCGGTCACCCAGCTCGACTACCCCGTCCTGCAGGGCGCGTTCGTCCTGCTCGCCGCGACCGTCGTGCTCGCCAACGTGCTCACCGACCTGGCGTACGGCCTGCTCGACCCGAGGGTGAGGACCCAGTGACCGCCCCCGGCATCGCCCTCGACCAGGTCGTCGCCGACGAGCCGACCGCCGCGAGCGCCACCTGGACCGCGTTCCGCCGCAACCCGCTGGGCCTGGCCTCCCTCGCCGTGCTCGCCGCCCTCGTCGTCGTCGCGGTCGCCGCCCCGCTCATCGCCGACTACCCCGGCGGCTACGGCCCGGCGGTGCTCACCCCGCCGTCCGGGCAGCACTGGTTCGGCACCGACAACCTCGGCCGCGACATCTTCGCCGAGGTCGTCTGGGGCACCCGGATCAGCATGCTCGTCGCCGCGCTCTCCTCCGCCCTGGCCATCGTCATCGGCGTGCTCGTCGCGGTGCTCGGCGCGTACTTCCCGAGGGTCGACACCGTGGTCGGCACGGTCGTCGACCTCGCCCTGTCGCTGCCGGTGCTGCCCCTGATGATCCTCGTCGCCGCCCTGGCCGGGCCCAGCCTCGCCACGGTGGTCGTGGTCATCGCCCTGTTCTCCTGGCCGGAGGTGGCCCGCGTGGTCCGCTCCCAGGCCCTGGCCGTGGTCCGGCTGCCCTACGTCGACGCCGCCCGGCTCACCGGCGGCTCCTGGCTGTGGATCATCCGCCGGCACCTGGTGCCCGCCGTCGCCCCCGTCATCGTGGTGTCGGTCGTGCTCACCGCCTCCCGGGCCGTGCTGTCGGCCGCCGGCCTGGCCTTCCTCGGCCTCGGCGACCCCAACAGCTGGTCGTGGGGCCGGATCCTCTACGAGGCCCAGCAGTCCGGCGCGATGTCCAGCGCCTGGTGGACCACCCTGTTCCCCTCGCTGGCGATGCTCGCCCTCGTCGTGTCCGCCACCCTCATTTCCATCGCCTACAACGACGCCCGCAACCCACGCACCCGGGAGAACTGACGTGCTGTCGACCCAACGGCTCCCCGTGGACTTCTACCGGTCGGTGCAGGACGACGTGCGCGCCGCCGCCGACCGCGCCGGCCTGGCCGCCGTCCTCACCGACCACCCCGACGACGTCGCCTACCTCACCGGCTTCTTCCACCACCCCTGCGAGCGACCGGTGGCCGTGCTGCTGCCCGTCGACGGGCCCACCCGGCTGCTGCTGCCCGAGCTGGAACGCGAGCACGCGCAGGCCCAGCACGCCGCCGCCGACCTGGTGTCCTACCCGGAGTTCCCCGGCCGCGTCCCGCCGTTCACCCACCTGCGCGACGTCGCCGGCCGGGTCGGCCACCCCGGCAGCACCGCCGCCGCCCGCGTCGCCGAGATCGCCCGGGACCTGCCCCGTGCCGAGCTGGAGATCGCCGACGTGGTCGGCACGGCCCGGCTGCGCAAGCGGCCCGAGGAGATCGCCCTGCACGCCGAGGCCGCCCGGATCACCGACCTCATGCTGGTCGCCGGCCGCGAGCTCGTCGAGCAGGCCCTCGCCGCCGGCGGCGAACTGCCGAGCGAGGCCGAGCTGGCCGCGCACGTCACCCGGGTCGGCACCACCACGATGTACGCCGACCACGCCGACGTCGTGGTGGTGTCCCTGCTCGCCGGCGGCCTCGTCTACGCCGGCCCCAACAGCGCCCACCCGCACGGCCTGCCCTCGGGCTACCGGCTGCGCCCCGGCGACACGTTCATGCTCTCTCTCGGCTGCGCCGTCGGCGGCCGGTACGTCGAGGGGGAGCGCACGTTCCTCCTCGGCGAGCCCAGCGCCGCGCAGCGCCGCTACTACGAGGCGGTGCGCGCCGCGCAGCAGGCCGGCACCGAGTTCCTCGCCCCGGGCGTGGTCTGCGCCGACGCCAACCGGCACTGCCTCGACGTGATCCGCGCCGCCGGCCTGGCCGGGTTCCTGCGCCACCGGCAGGGCCACGGCATCGGCCTCGGCATGCACGAGCCGCCCTGGCTGGCCGACGGCGACCCGACCGTCCTGGAGGAGGGCATGGTCGTCTCCAACGAGCCCGGCATCTACGTGCCCGGCCACGCCGGCTACCGCATCTCCGACTCGATGCTGATCACCGGATCCGGGGCCCGCCCCTTCACCAGCTACCCCCGTTCCCTCGACGACGTCGTCATCCTCGTCCCCTGAGCCGTCGTCCCGTCCCCGAGGAGTGCCCGCCGTGCGACTGCCGATCAACGGAAACGAACTGGAGGTGGAGGTCTTCGGCGCCGAGGACGCTCCGCTGCTCATCGCCCACCACGGCGCGCCCGGCCTCGGCTCCCGCGCCGAGCCCCGCGCCACGTTCCGGCCCTTCGCCGACACGTTCCGCGTCCTGGTCTTCGACGCCCGCGGCAGCGGCGTCAGCGAGGGGCGGCCGCCGTTCACCCACGAGCAGTGGGTCGCCGACGTCGACGCGCTGCGGCAGTGGGCCGGCGCGGAGCGGTTCGTCCTGGCCGGCGGCTCCTACGGCGGCTTCATCGCGATGGAGTACGCCATCCGCCACCCGGAACGGCTCACCGCCCTCGTGCTGCGCGACACCTCCGCCGACCACGAGAACGAGAAGGCCGCCCGGCGTAACGCCGAGACATCCACCCGTGTGAAGATCGACCCCGACAAGCTGGACCGCATCAACACCGGACGGGTGCGTGACGATGACGACCTGCGGGACTGCTGGCGGGAGATCCTGCCACTCTACGACCACGTCTACGATCCGGCGGCCGTCGAGGCCAAGGTCGAGGCCACGTTCTACCGCTACGAGACGCACAACCACGCGTTCGCGGTGAACCAGCCCGCGTACGACATCAAGGCCGACCTGCACCGGATCACCTGCCCGGCGCTGGTGACCGTCGGCCGCGACGACTGGATCACCCCGGTGGCCAGCAGCCAGACGATCGTCGACCTGATCCCCGACGCGCGGCTGGTGGTGTTCGAGAAGTCGGGCCACTCCCCGCAGGTGGAGGAGGCCGAGCTGTGGCGCGAGACGGTACGCGCCTTCCTACGCGAGGTGGGGGCGGATGAGCAGCGGTCCTGAGCACCTGGACGAACTGGACCGGCGGATCATCCTGGCGTTGCAGGCCGACGGGCGGGCCACCTGGACCGAGATCGCCGAGCGGTGCCAGACGTCGGTGACCACCGTGGCGCGCCGGGGCCAGCAGCTGCTCCGGGACGGCATCGTCCGGGTCGCGGTGATGCCCGACGTCGAGTACCCGGGAGCGGCGGACCTGTTCGTGCTGCGCATCACCTGCGAGCCGGGCACCCAGAAGCGGGTGCTGGCCCGGCTCGCCGACCGGGCCGACCTGCGCTTCCTGGCCCTGGTCACCGGCCC
>NZ_JARUBI010000005.1:6410000-7544666 GCF_029626125.1 Micromonospora sp. WMMD956
TTGTATGGCCGCAGAGAGCAGGGGGAAGCGACTGTTTACTAAAAACACAGGTCCATGCGAAGAAGTAATTCGATGTATATGGACTGACGCCTGCCCGGTGCTGGAACGTTAAGGGGACCTGTTAGCTCTTTCGGGGGCGAAGCGGAGAACTTAAGCGCCAGTAAACGGCGGTGGTAACTATAACCATCCTAAGGTAGCGAAATTCCTTGTCGGGTAAGTTCCGACCTGCACGAATGGCGTAACGACTTCCCCACTGTCTCAACCACAGGCCCGGCGAAATTGCATTACGAGTAAAGATGCTCGTTACGCGCGGCAGGACGGAAAGACCCCGGGACCTTTACTATAGCTTGACATTGGTATCTGAGTTAGCTTGTGTAGGATAGGTGGGAGCCGGTGAAGCTCATACGCCAGTATGGGTGGAGGCAATCTTGAAATACCACTCTGGTTGATTCGGGTATCTAACTTCGGGCCGTTATCCGGTTCAGGGACAGTGTCTGGTGGGTAGTTTAACTGGGGCGGTTGCCTCCTAAAGGGTAACGGAGGCGCCCAAAGGTTCCCTCAGCCTGGTTGGCAATCAGGTGTTGAGTGCAAGTGCACAAGGGGGCTTGACTGTGAGACTGACAGGTCGAGCAGGGACGAAAGTCGGGACTAGTGATCCGGCACTTGCGTGTGGAAGCGGTGTCGCTCAACGGATAAAAGGTACCCCGGGGATAACAGGCTGATCTTCCCCAAGAGTCCATATCGACGGGATGGTTTGGCACCTCGATGTCGGCTCGTCGCATCCTGGGGCTGTAGCAGGTCCCAAGGGTTGGGCTGTTCGCCCATTAAAGCGGTACGCGAGCTGGGTTTAGAACGTCGTGAGACAGTTCGGTCCCTATCCGCCGTGCGCGTAGGATACTTGAGAAGGGCTGTCCCTAGTACGAGAGGACCGGGACGGACGAACCTCTGGTGTGCCAGTTGTCCCGCCAGGGGCACGGCTGGTTGGCTACGTTCGGAAGGGATAACCGCTGAAAGCATCTAAGCGGGAAGCCTGCTTCAAGATGAGGTATCCCACCCACCTTTGGTGGGGTAAGGCCCCCAGCTAGACGACTGGGTTGATAGGCCGGAGATGTAAGCTCGGTAACGGGTTGAGTTGACCGGTACTAATAGGCCGAGGACTTGACTACAAAGCTGCTACGCGTCCACTGTGCAACTCTGAACAAACAGACGGCCCGAGGGGTTGTTTGATATGTTCATAGAGTTACGGCGGTCATGGCGGAGGGGAAACGCCCGGTTACATTCCGAACCCGGAAGCTAAGCCCTCCAGCGCCGATGGTACTGCACTCGGGAGGGTGTGGGAGAGTAGGACACCGCCGGACATTCTTTCGTTTCAGGGCCACCCCATGAGGGGTGGCCCTGAAACGCATTCCGGCCCGAACACCGCCCGCAGCACGCGGTGGCGCCGGCGTGGGGGTTGCGGTGTGTGCGGCGCTGTCCGGCAGCCGACAGCGACCGGTCCCGTCTCTGGGACTAGGGTCGATGCTGCTACGGCGAGCGTCGATGGTGGGCTGTTGCGGAAGGGGCGCCATGTGAAGCTCCGGTCATGGTTGTCCGCAGTGGTCCTGGCGGTGGGCCTGGTGGCCGTGAGCCCGCCCGCCCCTGCGGCGTCGGCCCAGCTCGACCCCGCGCCGTCGGTCACGGCGCGCCCGGCGGCAGGGCTGTCGGCCTCGTCGGTCGTCAGGGTCACGGCGACCGGCCTGCCCGGGAAGACCGAGGTCGACATCGTCCAGTGCGACCAGGAAACCTACGACGACGACGGCAGCCGCATCGGCTGCCCGGTCGTGCACACGACGACCACCAGCCGGCTGGGGCGGATCTCGGAGCGGGTGAACGCCAGCGCCAGGGTCTACCGCAGCCGCCCCTACGGCGACGACGAGCCGGTCTACTGCCGCGCGGACATCTGCCGGTTCCTCGTCGAATGGGTCGTCGACGGTGTTCGGCATTCGGTCGCCACCGCGCCCCTGGAGTTCACCGGCGACCCCGCCACCATCACCGCGACCCCGAACAGCGGCCTGGTCGACGGGCAACCGGTCGAGGTCGCCGGCACCGCGAAGGGCTCACCCAGCCGGTACGTGGCCATCGTGCAGACCGCCTGCTTCGACATCATCCAGGGCAGCGGCTGTTACGACGACACGCCGCTGGCCACGGTGCCGCTCACCGAGGACGACACGTTCACGGCCTCCGTGAACGTCCGGTACTGGCCCAGCTGCGCGCCGGATGACTTCATGACGACGTGCGAGCTGCACGTGGTGGTGTACGACGCGCAGGGGCAGCCCGACGGCTCGTTCGGCTCCGGCTGGTCCGGCCCACACCGCGCCTCCCTCGGCTTCGCCCCGGTCGGCTAGGCGAAGCGGGACGGGTCCCCGGCGCCGACGCGGACGATCTCGGGTTCCCCGTCGGAGAAGTCCACCACCGTGGTGGGTTCGGTGCCGCAGTCGCCGGAGTCGACGACCGCGTCGATGACGTGGTCGAGGCGTTCCTTGATCTCCCAGCCCTGGGTCATCGGCTCGTCGTCACCGGGCAGCAGCAGGGTGCTCGACAGCAGCGGTTCGCCCAGCTCGGTGAGCAGGGCCTGGGCGACGGTGTGCGCGGGGATGCGGACGCCGACGGTCTTCTTCTTCGGGTGCAGCAGCCGGCGCGGCACCTCCTTCGTGGCGGGCAGGATGAAGGTGTAGCTGCCGGGGGTGGCCGCCTTGACGGCCCGGAAGACGGCGTTGCCGAGGTGCACGAACTGGCCGAGCTGCGCGAAGTCGCGGCACACCAGGGTGAAGTGGTGGCCGCTGTCGAGGTGGCGGATCTCCCGGATCCGGTCCATGCCGTCCTTGTTGCCGAGCCGGCAGCCCAGGGCGAAGCAGGAGTCCGTGGGGTAGGCGATCAGCCCGTCCCGGCGGGTGAGGTCGGCCACCTGGCCGATGGTGCGGGGCTGCGGGTTGTCCGGGTGCACGTCGAGGTACTTCGCCATGGCGGGAAGCTTAGGCCCCCGCCCCGACCTGTCGTCTTCCTGACAGTGTTCAAGAGACGTAAAAGTAGACGTCCATCGTTGTCCCATGGCCGTTCGATCGTTTCGTGGGGGCGGATACGGGGACCTGCTGGGTTCCCCGCCGATGCCCGGCCCCGTGCGGATCACCGTGCTCGTGTTCGCGGTCCTGACGCTGCTGTTCGCCCTGGCGACGGTGCACCGGCTGCTGGTACAGGACGGCTCGCTGGGCGCCGCGGTGTTCTTCGCCGTCATGGCGGCGGCCTGCGCGCTGGTGGCCGGCACCCTGGCGGCCCGCCGGCCGTGGGCGGCCTACCCGGCGTACGCGCTGTCCGGGCTGTTCGCCGCGGCCTCGCTGGGCCTCTTCGGCGCGATCACGATCGTCGGGCTGGGGCTGCTGGCCTGGGTCCTCTGGTCGCTCAACACACGGCCCGCGCGGGAGTGGTTGAGCGGGCGTCGCCGGCTGCGGTGACGCCGGCAGGGGTGGCGGTGGCGCGGCCCGGGGGGCGCCACCGCCACCCGACGTTCAGCCCCGCGCGACGATCGCCACCAGGTCGTCGACCGTGTCCACCCGCTGTCCGGGCGCGGTCAGCTCCACCTCGACGCCGTACTCCAGCTCGAGGGCGTCGACGAGGCGCAGCAGGCCGAGGGAGTCGACGCCCAGGGCCGTCAGCGAGCCGCCATCGAGCACGTCGACGGCGGACACGTCGCCCCCGGTGGCCTCGCTGACCATCGCGGCGATCCGGGTACGTGGGTCGGTGACGCCCATCAGGGCTCCTCTCGGGACTGGCGGACGATCTCGGCGATCTCCGCGATCGTGGGGGTGTCGAAGAAGGCGTCGAGCGGCACCTCGACGCCGAGCCGCTGCTGGATCCGCCCGCTGATCCGGGTGATGGTCAGCGAGTGCCCGCCCAGGTCGAACAGGTCCTCGTGCAGCCCGATGTCGGGGATCTTCAAGACGTCCTGCCAGATCTCGCGCAGCGTCTCCACCACCGGGTCGGCGGGGCCCTCCACCACCGGGTCGGCGGCGTCCTGCGGTGCGGCGGGCGTCGCCGCGGGGGCGTCGCGGCGCGCCGGCGCGGGTAGCGCGGCCCGGTCGACCTTTCCGGTGGGGCCGACGGGCAGCCGGTCCAGCAGCACCCAGTCGGTGGGCAGGACCGCCGCCGGGAGGCTGAGCGCCAGGTGCCGCCGCAGCTCCGCCGGGTCGACGACCGAGCCGGCGCGGGGCACCGCGTACGCGACGAGGCGGGCCTCGCCGTCGTCGTCGCGGTGCAGTGTCGCGGCCGCCCCGGCCACCCCCGGGTGCTCCAGCAGGCGGGCGGTCACCTCGCCCAGTTCGAGGCGGTGCCCCCGCACCTTCACCTGGTCGTCGGCGCGGCCGAGGAAGTCGATCCGGCCGTCCGGCAGCCACCGGCAGCGGTCCCCGGTGCGGTACATGCGGCCGTCGGCCGCGCCGGACGGGTCCGGCACGAACCGCTCGGCGGTCAGGTCGTCGCGCCCCAGGTAGCCGTCGGCGAGCCCCGCCCCGGCCAGGTACAGCTCGCCGGGCACCCCGATCGGCGTCGGCCGCAGCGCGGCGTCCAGCATGTACGCCCGCACGTTCGGCAGCGGCCGGCCGATGGTCACCGTGTCCGGGTCGGCGGGGACGTCCTCGACGGTGGCGTAGACGGTGGCCTCCGTCGGACCGTACCCGTTGACCAGCCGGGCCGTGCGGGCCCGCAGCTCGCGGGCGAGGGCGACCGGCAGCGCCTCCCCGCCGCAGACCGCGACCAGCGGCCCGGCCGCGCCCGCCGCGTGGTCCGCGCCGAGGCCCGCGTCCAGCAGCACCCGCCAGCCCGCCGGGGTGGCCTGGGCGTGGGTCACCCCGGCGGCGCGGACCAGCCGCAGCACGGCCGCGCCGTCGAGCGCGTTGACGCCCGAGGCGACGACCACCCGGCCGCCGGTGACCAGCGGCAGGAACACCTCCACGACGGAGATGTCGAACGACGGCGAGGTCAGGTGCAGCCAGCGGTGCGCGGGCCCGGCGTCCAGCAGGTCCCGCAGGCCCAGCAGCAGGTTGGTCAGCGCGCCGTGACCGACCGCCACGCCCTTGGGGTGGCCGGTCGAGCCGGAGGTGTAGAGCACGTACGCGAGGTCGGCGGCCGTCGGGGCGTCGGCGTCCGGCCCCGGGCGCGCGCCGGCGAGCAGGTCCACCCCGTCGAGGGCGAGCACCGGCGGGCCGGCGTCCGGGCCGGCGTCCGGCGCGGCGGCGGTCACCACCAGCGCCGGGGCGGCGTCGGCGAGCACCAGCCGCTGCCGCGCTGCCGGGTGGCCCGGGTCGACAGGCAGGTACGCCGCCCCGCAGCGCAGCACCGCCAGCATCGTCGCCACCGTCCGCCAGGACCGGTCCAGCGCCACCGCGACCAGCGAGCCCGGGCCGACGCCCCGCCCGCGCAGCAGCGCCGCGAGCCGGCCGGCGGCGGCGTCGAGCTGGGCGTAGCCGAGCCGCAGGTCGCCGTCGACGACGGCCACCGCGTCCGGGTCGGCGGCGACCCGGGCGGCGAACAGCTCGGGCACGGTGGTGTCCGGGTACGCCCGCGTGACGCCGACGCCGGCCCGGACGACCCGGTCCCGCTCGTCGGCGGGCAGCACCGGCAGGTCGGCCACCGGCCGCCGGGGGTCGGCCACGACGGCGGCGAGCAGGGTGCGCAGGTGGCCGCCGATGCGGTCGACCGCGTCGGTGTCGATGGCGGCCGGGCTGTGCTGGAGGCCGACGTCGATGCCCGTCGGGCCGTCCACGACCTGCACGTGCAGCGCGTTGCGGGCGGTGCCGCCGAACAGGGTCCACTCCACCTCGGCGGCCACCCCGGCGAACGCGGGGTCGTCGCCGCGCCGGCGGTAGCCGACCGACACCGCGGTGAGCGCGGGCGCGGGGCGCAGCCCCGGCACGGCGTGGGCCAGCGGCACGTGCCGGAACCGGTACACCTCGCGCAGCCGGGCCCGCACCGCGCGGGCGTGCGCGGCGAACGAGCCGTCGGCGGGGTCGTCGGCGGTGACCGGCAGCTCGTTGACGAACAACCCGACCCGGTCGGCCTGCCCCGGGGTGCGGGTGGAGAGCGTGACGCCGACGGGCACGCCCCGGTTGCCGTAGCGGTGCAGCAGGGCGTGCACGGCGGCGAGCAGCAGCTCGAAGCGGGTCACCCCGAGGCTGGCGGCGGCCCGGCCCACGCCGTCGACCAGGTCGGCGGGCAGCGCCACGGCCACGACGCCGCCCGGCTCCGCGCCGGTGGGCACCCGGCGCAGCCCCGGCAGGACCACGTCGGCGGCGTCGGGCCGGTGCCGCGCCCAGAACTCGCGGGCGGCCGGCAGGTCGACGGCGACGCGGTCCCGTTCGGCCGCCGCGTCCCCGGCGTACCCGTCGGGGCGGGGCGTGGCCTGCGCCGCCGTCCCGGCGAGCGCGGCGGCGTACGCGTCGGCCAGGTCGCGCGCCAGCACGTCCTTCGACATGCCGTCGAAGGCGAGGTGGTGGACGCAGACCAGCAGCAGGTGCCGCCCGTCGGCGGCGGTCAGCAGCGTGAACCGGGCCAGCGGGCCGACCCGCAGGTCGTGCGGGCGGGCCAGCTCCTCGGCGACCCGGGCGTCGGTCCACTCGCCGAAGGCCACCGAGGCGCGCCCTGCGGCGGGGGCCAGCCCCGGCGTGCCGTCGGCGTCGGTGACGACCCGGGCGCCCAGCACGGGGTGCCGGTCGGCCACGGCGGCGCACGCCTCGACCAGGGCCCGGCGGTCCAGGCCGGCGGCGAACCGGACGCCGAGCGCCATGTGGTACGCCGTGCCGGCGACCCCGGCCTGCTCGGTGAACCAGACGGCGTGCTGCGCGGATGTCGCCTCGGCGGTGCCCACATGCTCTCCCATGGATCGGTGTCGGGGTGGATCAGTTGTCGAACAGGCCGGTGAGCTGCCGCTTGAGCACCTTGCCGCCCTCGTTGCGGGGCAGCTCGGCGAGCAGCAGCAGCCGGGCGGGAAGCTGGTAGTCGGCGAGCCGGTCGGCGAGGAAGGCGCGCAGCGCCGGCAGGGTCAGCCCGGCGGCGTCGGCGTGCGGCCGGGCCACCACGGCGGCGGCGACGGCCGAGCCGAGCACCGGGTGCGGCACGCCGACGACGGCCGCCTCGGCGACGAGGGGGTGCTCGTGCAGCGCCGCCTCGACCTCCAGGCTGGAGACCTTGAACGCGCCGGACTTGATGACGTCCTGGTGCCGGTCGGTGAGGTAGAGGTAGCCGTCGGCGTCGACGCGTCCGACGTCGCCCATCCGCACCCACCCGGCCCGGAAGGTGGCCCGGTTGGCGTCGTCGTCGCGGTAGTAGGCGCGGGGGTACGGCGCGCGCAGCCACACGTCGCCGGTGACGCCGGGCGGCAGCGGGTTGCCGTCGGCGTCGGCGACGCGCAGCTGCCCGCCGACCGGGCGGCCCACCGCGTCCCGGCGCGCCGGATCCCAGATCATCGTGGTCTGGGCGGGGGCGGCCTCGGTGGAGGTGTAGTAGTTGACGATGGTGGCCTCGGGGAAGGCCGCGGCGAGCCGGGCCGCCACGGCCGGCGGCAGCGCCGCCGCGGTCGACCCGATCAGGTGTACGCCGGAGGCGTCCCGGCCGCGCAGCGCCCCCGAGTCGAGCAGCTCGATGGCCATCGACGGGACGACGAACAGCGTCCCCGTGCCCGGGGTCTCCACCAGCCGGGCGAACCGGACCGGCGTGAACGTGGGCAGGGTGAGCGCGCCGGCCTTCGCGGTCAGCGCGTTGAACAGCATCGTCTGCCCGGCGTTGGTGCCGATGGCGAACGCGTGCAGGAACCGCTCGGAATGGGCCAGCGCCAACCGGCGCGGGTGCGTCGGCGCGCCGGCGGTCAGGTTGGCGTGGCTGGCGGCGACGCCCTTCGGGCGGCCGGTCGTGCCGGAGGTGTAGAGGATCTGCGCGAGGTCGCCGGGGCGTACCGGCGGGGGGTCGGCCCCGTCGGCGGGCCCGGCGGCCAGGTCGGCGGCCCGCCACACCGGCAGCCCCGCGGGGGCGGGCGGCGCGGCCGTGGCGTCGCCGTGCACGACGGCGGCGGCCCCGCAGTGGGTCAGCGCGTGGCCGAGCTGCCCGGCGGCGAGCCGGTCCGACAGCGGCACCGCGACCGCGCCGGCCCGCAACACCCCGCAGTACGCCACCGCGAAGCCGGTCCAGTCGCGGGGGCCGAACACCAGGCCGACCCGGTCGCCGGGGCGCACCCCCCGGCCGTGCAGGCCGGCGGCGACGGCCGCCGCGCCGGCCGACCAGTCGGCGAAGGTCAGCGCCCGCACCCCGGCCACCTCGACGGCGACCCGGTCGGGGTGCAGGGCGGTGCGCCAGGCCAGCAGCTCCGGCACGGTCCGGGCGGCCGGCGGGGCGGCAGTCGCCGCGCTCACCGCGACCCGCCCGAAGCGCCCTGGGCCTGCCCCGCGTCGGCGGCGGCGCGGGCCGGACGCCCGGCGGCGCGGGCCTCGCGTTCGGCGATGCCGACCAGGTCGTCCGGCGGCGCGTCGGGCACCTCGTCGTCGAACCGGGCCAGCGCCGGCGTGGCCAGCGCGACGAGGGCGGTCAGCGCGATGCACACCCCGAACACGACGTAGAGCAGGCCGTGGCCCCGGCCGGGGCCGACGCCGATGACCGCGCCGACCGTGCCGGCCAGCGCGCCGCCGGGCAGCAGCAGCGGCTCGGCGACCCGCGCCGCGAACGGGGCGACGAGCCCCCAGCCCAGCGGCATGGTCGACCAGGCGATCATCTGGTTGAGCGCGAACACCCGGCCGTGGAAGCGCGGCGGCACCTTCGTCTGGATGATCGTGTTGTAGACGCCGTTGACGACGCCGAGCGCCAGGTACATGCCGAACGCGCCCGCCCCGACCACCAGCGGATCCGGCCGCAGCCCGGTCAGCACGGCCGCCGCCGCGATGCCGAGGGTGCCCAGCAGCACCGCCCGCATCCGGCGGCGGCTCGGGCCGCCCCAGACCAGCATCAGCAGGCCGCCGACGGCCGCGCCGACGCCGCCGGTCAGCGCGATCCGCGCCACCTGGTCCAGGTCGGCGAAGCCCAGCACCAGCGGGGAGAGCAGGTACAGCGCCGGGAACAGGAACAGGTTGAGGGCGGCGAAGAACGCCAGCATCGCCCGGAACTCGCGGCGGCGCAGCGCGTACCGCAGGCCGGCGGCCATCTCCTCGCCGATGCCCTCGCGGCGTTGCAGCGCCATGGTGCGGGGGAACCTGACGAGCCCCAGCACCCCGACCGCGAACACGTACGAGGCCACGTCGATGAGCAGGATGCCGCGCAGCCCGACGGCGTCGAGCAGGGCCACCGCGACCAGCGGGACGGTGAACTGGGTCAGCCCCATCGCGGTCTGGGTGACGCCGTTGGCGTGGCCGAGGAAGCGCTTGGGCACGAGCTGCGGCACCGCCGAGACGAACGCCAGGCGTTGGAACGCCAGCGCCACCGACAGCCAGGCGACCAGCGGGTAGAAGTGCCACACCTGCGCCCGGTCGGCCAGCACCAGGGCGGCCAGCACGGCGTTCGCGCCCCCGGCGGCGACGCCGGCGGCCAGCAGCACCCGCCGCCGGCTGCTCCGGTCGATCACGGCCCCGGCCAGCGGCGCGACCAGCAGCCCCGGCAGCAGGCCGAGCACGGCGAACAGGGCGAACCGGGCCAGCGACCCGGTCTCCAGGTAGATCCACAGGGGGATCGCGAAATTGGTCAGCGCGGTGCCCATGCCGGAGACCACCTGGCCGGCGGCGACCAGGCCGAACCGGCGCATGCTCGGCTCCGGGGCGGCCGCGGACCCCGGAGCCTGCGCCGCCCCGGCCGGGCCGGCGGGCCGGCGGGAGATCCCGGCGAGCTGCCACGCGGGCTCCGCGCCGGGCCCGGCGGCCGCGTCCCCGGCCCCGGGATCGGCTCGCGGCGCGTCGGCCGGCGACGGCGCGGCGGCCGGGGGCGCGGGCGGGGCCGGGGCGTCGAGCTGCCGGTGCACGGTCGTGACGATCTCGGCCAGCTCGGCGGCCCGGTACTTCAGGAAGTAGTGCCCGGCCTCGTCGACCACGGCGAGGGCGGTGCGGTCGCTGAGGAAGTGCCACTCCCGGAACCGCTCGGCGTGGTAGTCGGTGCTGCGGTCCCGCTCGCCGACCACCGAGATCAGCGGGGCGCGCAGCGGGACGACCCGCCGGCGCATCAGCTCGGTGAAGTACTCCTCGGAGACCCGGGCGTCGTGGCGCATCGCCCGGATCAGGAACGCCACCTCGTCCGGGGCGAGCGAGCCGACGGAGGTGCCCTGCGCCTGCAACCAGGTGCGATAGATCCGGTCGCTGCGGATCCGCTCGGCCAGCCGCAGCCGCAGCAGCGGCCCGAGCGGCCCCCCGGCGGGACGGCCGAACGGGAACACCGCGCCGAGGTACACGGCGTCGAGGTCGCGTCCCCGCGCCTCCAACAGCCGGGCCACCTCCACGGCGAGGGCGCCGCCGGGGCCGCAGTGCCCGTACAGGATCACCGGGCCCGGCACCCGGGCCAGGATCTCCTCGGCGACCCCGGCGGCGACCTGGTCGATCGGCGCGGGGTCGTCGGCCAGCCCGATGTCGTGGCCCGGCATGGCCACCGACAGCAGCCGGTACCCGGCGGGCAGCGCGTCGGCCAGCGGCTGGTAGACCACGGCGCTGCCGCCGCCGTACGGGACGCAGACGAGCGTGGCCACGCGGTCGGCGGCGGCCACCGGCGGGGTCAGCTCGTGCAGCAGCCCCGCCGGCCCGGTGTCGCCCCCGGCGGCCAGGGCGGCCAGCTCGCGGACGGTCCGGTGCCGGAACAGGTCCATCACGCTGACCGTGCCCGCCGCGCCGCCGGCCACGGCGGGCAGCTCCCGGCGCAGCCGGGCCACCACCTGCGTGGCCAGCAGCGAGTGCCCGCCGAGGTCGAAGAAGTCGTCGGTCGCGCCGACCTCGGCCACCCCCAGCACGGCCTGCCAGATCGCGGCGACCAGCGTCTCCACCGGCCCGGCCGGCGGCACCCGCTCGCCGGCGGGGACCTCGTCGGTCGGCGCGGGCAGTGCCCGCCGGTCCACCTTGCCGTGCTCCTGCAACGGCAGCCGGTCCAGCACCACCCACCGGGAGGGCACCATGTGCTCGGGCAGCCGGTCGGCCAGGACGCGGCGCAGCCGCGCCGGCTCCGGGGCGTCGGCGTCGGGCGTCGGCTCCAGGTAGGCGACGAGCCGGTCGTCGCGCAGCAGCACCGCCGCCTGGTGCACGCCGGGGCAGTCGCGCAGGGCGGCCTCGACCTCGCCGAGCTCCACCCGGTAGCCGCGGATCTTCACCTGGTGGTCGCGGCGGCCCAGGAACACGAGCTGCCCGTCGGCGCGCCACCGGCCCAGGTCGCCGGTGCGGTACAGGCGCGCCCCCGGCGGCCCGTACGGGTCGGGCACGAACCGTTCGGCGGTCAGGCCGGGCCGGTGGAGGTAGCCGCGCGCCAGGCGGTCCCCGCCCAGGTACAGCTCGCCGGGCACCCCCACGGGCACCGGCCGCATCCGCTCGTCGAGCAGGTGGATCCGCGCGTGCGGCAGCGGCCTGCCGGTCGGCACCGGGCCGGCGGCGGGCCCGTCGGCGGTCACCTCGTAGGTGGCGACGCCGACCGTGGCCTCGGTGGGGCCGTAGTGGTTGAACACCCGGGCCGTCCCGGCGGCGGCCAGCGGCGCGATCCGTTCCAGGTCGGACGCCTCGCCGCCGAGGATCAGCGCCCGGGCGGGCAGCAGGTCGCCCGGCCCGGCGTCGGCGGCCAGCGCCGCCAGGTGCGACGGGGTGATCTTGAGGTAGTCGATGCGGTGCGCGCGGAGCTGCTCGGCCAGCTCCGCGCCGGTGCACCGGCGCGGCACCAGGTGCACCGTCCCGCCGGTGGCCAGCGCCAGGTAGAAGACGGTGACGGCGAAGTCGAACGACATCGACTGCAACAGCGCGTACCGGGCGGCCGGGACGACGGCGAACCGGTCGGCCACCCCGTCGAGGTAGCGCAGCACCTGCCGGTGCGCGACGGCCACCCCCTTCGGGACGCCGGTGGACCCGGAGGTGTAGATCACGTACGCCAGGTCGCCGCCGCTGCCGGCTACGGGCGGCGTGTCGGGCCGGGCGGCCACCTCGGCGGCGATCTGCTCCAGGCAGGCCACCGCGACGCCCGGGGCGTCCGGGTCGGCCGCCCGCGTGGCGGCCGGTTCCGCCGGCAGCCGGTCGCGCAGCCCGGCGCTGGTCAGCACCACGGCGGGCCGGGCGTCGGCGAGCATCAGGCCCGTCCGGGCCGGCGGCTGCTCCGGGTCCAGCGGCAGGTACGCCCCGCCGGCCCGCAGCACCCCCAGCAGCGTCACGGCCAGCTCCACCGACTGTTCCAGCAGCACCCCGACCAGGACGTCGGGGCCGACCCCGCGCCCGCGCAGCCAGTGCGCCAGCCGATTGGCCCGCCGGTCCAGCTCCCGGTAGGTGATCGCGTCCGCGCCGCACACCACGGCCGGCGCGTCGGGGGTCGCGGCGGCGTGCGGGGCGACCAGGTCGGCCAGGGTGGCCGCCGCGCCGGTGACCCCGGGCCCGCCGTCGGCCGCGGGGTCGTCGCCGGGTTTCGGGTCGCCGCCGGGCGTCGGGTCGTCGCCGTCGGGGCGGGCCAGCGCCAGCACCCGGTCGCGTCCGGCGTCGCCGAGCAGGTCCAGGTCGACCACCGGCAGGTCCGGCCGGGCGACCGCCGCGCGCAGCAGGGCGTCGAGGCTCGCGGCCAGCCGGGCGACCGTGTCGGCGTCGAACAGGTCGCTGTTGTAGACGACCATGCCGCGCAGCCCGTCGGCGGCCTCGCTGACGTACAGCGACAGGTCGAACCGGGCCGCGGCGGCGTCCGCGCCGAGGCTCTCGCTGCTCAGCTCCCGTGGCCACCGGCCGCCGCCTCGGGCGTAGTTCTGCAACGTGAACAGGACCTGGAACACGGGGGAGCGGCTGACGTCGCGGGGCACGTTCAGCTCCCGGACCAGCCGTTCGAAGGGGATCTCCTGGTGGGCCAGGGCGCGCACGACGGTGCCGCGGGTGCGCCGCAGCAGGTCGGCGAAGCTCGGCTCGGCGGCGGGGGAGTCGGCGGTCGCGCCGATCGGGGCGAGGTCGGCGCGCAGCGCGAGGGTGTTGACGAACAGGCCGACCAGGTTCTCCAGCTCCGGCACCACCCGGCCGGCGACGGGGGAGCCGATGGCGAAGTCCCGCTGGCCGCTGTAGCGGAAAAGCACCGCCTGCAGCCCGGTGAGCAGGGTCATGTAAAGGGTGGCCCGGTGCGCGCGGCTGAGCCGGCGCAGCCCGTCGGTCAGGTCGGCGTCGACGGTGAACCGGTGCGTGCCGCCCGCGTACGACTGCACGGCCGGTCGGGGCCGGTCGGTGGGCAGCTCCAGCGGGGGCACCCCGGCCAGCGCGCCGGCCCAGTACGCGAACCCGTCCCCGGACGCGGGCCCGTCGAGGCGGTCGCGCTGCCAGGCGGCGTAGTCGACGTACCCCACGGTGGGGGCCGGTGGCGGCGGCCCGCCGTCGCGCAGCGCGGCGTAGCCGGCGGCCACGTCGCCCAGCAGCAGGTCCAGCGACCAGCCGTCGCTGACGATGTGGTGCATGGCCAGGTGCAGCACGTGGTCGTCGTCGGCGAGGCGGATCACCAGCGCCCGCAGCAGGGGAGCGACGCCGAGGTCGAACGGGGTGCGCACGGAGGCGGCCACCAGCTCGCGGGCGTCGGCCAGCGACGGCGCGTCGACCACGGTGACCGGCACCCGCGCCTCGGGCAGCACCGCCACGACGGGCTCGCCGTCGGCGTTCTCGGCGAACCGCATGCGCAGGCTGTCGTGCCGGGCGGCGGCGCCGTCGAGGGCCGCGCGCAGCAGGTCGACCGCCAGGGGGCCGCGCAGCCGGGTCGTCGACCAGACGAGGTACGCGGCGGTGCCGGGGGTCAGCTGCTCGGTGAACCAGATCCGCTCCTGCCCGAATGACAGCGACGGTTTCTCCGCAGAACGGTGGAACGTCGTTTTCGGCGGGGTGTATGTGGCCCGCGTCGGTACGTCAACATTGGTCACGCGGAAGCCTTCTCACACGCCGGGTCGGTCGGAAGCAGTAGTCTGCATGCTGCAAACGGAGCATCGCGTCGTCTGATCGGTCTACTGTGGAAAATCCGATCGACCGACCCGGCGCCCTACCGCCCGTCGTACGGTCGGGAATGCGATTCGTCGATGCGGTCGTGCCCGCCGAGTGGGCGCACGAGACGCTGCTGTCCGCGCCGTTCCGTGGCGTCGGCTCCCCGCCGGCCCCGCTGACCTGGGCGCAGCAGGTGACGTGGCGGGCGGACGCCCGGTACGGCTCCAGCCACCGCTTCCTCAGCCTGCGCCGCACGGTGTCGCTGTCGGCCCGGGCCGGGGTGGACCCCGAGCGCGCCGTCCGGGCGCTCGGCGCGCTGGTGGGCCGGCACGCCTCGCTGCGCACCCGGGTCCGGGTGGTCGACGGCGGGCCGTGCCAGCAGGAGGCCGCGACGGGACACCTGCCGGTGCTGGTCGTGCCCGGCGTGGACGACGGTGCTGCCGCCGCCCGCGACGTCGCCGACCGGTTCGCCGACGTCGCGTTCGACCACGCGCAGGAGTGGCCGGTGCGGGCCGCGGTGGTCACCGTGGCCGACCGGGTACGCCAGGTCGTGCTGGTGTTCAGCCACTCGACGGTGGACGCCCACGCCGCCGAGGTGGTGCTGCGGGACCTGCGGCTGCTCCTGCTGCGCGGGCGTCTCGACACCCCGCCCGGCCCCCAGTCGGCGGACGTGGCCCGGCTCCAGCACACCGCCGACGGGCGGCGCTCCGCCCGGACGGTGGCGTACTGGCTGCGGGAGTTCGACCGGCTCCCGGTCGGGCCGCTGCCGGACGGCGGCCCCGGCCTGACCCCCCGGCTGCGCCGGGGCGTGCTGGTCTCCTCGGCCGTCGACGTGGCGTCCCGGATGATCGCCGCCCGGCACCGGGTCAGCACCTCGGCGGTGCTGCTCGCCGGGGTGAGCACCCTGGCCGCCGCCCGCTCCGGCCGGGAACTCTGCGGCGTTTTCCCGATGGCGCACAATCGGTTCCCGGCCGGTTACGCGAATGCCGTGGCCAACCTCGGCCAGATCGGATTCTGCGTGCTGGACCTGAGCGGCCGGCCGGCATTCCCGGAGGTGCTCTCCCGCGTGTGGCGGGCGTCGCTGAACGGCCTGCGGAACGCCTATTACGATCCGGCCGCGCTGCGCGCCGCATTCGCCGCGGCCGGGCGCGATTACGACTCGGCATTCCTGCCCCACTACTATTTCAACGACGTCCGGCTGCCCGTCGGCGGCCCCGCCGCCGTGCCGGAGGCGACCCGGGGCGAGCTGCGGGCCGCCGCGGCGCGCAGCTGCTTCTCCTGGACGGCCGGGCTGGGCCGGTCCTCCTGGCACCTGTTGACCCACGTGGTCGACGCACCGGGCGGGGTGGGGCTCACCCTGAGCGCCGACACCCGGCACGTCGCCCTCGACGCGGTCGAGGTTTTCCTGCGCGAGTTGGAGGAGTTGCTGGTGGACGCCGCGTTCGCCGAGGTGCCCTGGCCGTCGCCCGCCCCGGCGACGCCCCCGCCGACGCCGCCGCCCGCCCTGCTCCCGGCCGCCGCCGGCGAGGAGCTGGCATACGCGGAGTTCACCGGCGGCCGGGACGCGACCGGCCCGCTCACCTGGGGCCAGCGGGCGATGTGGCGGGCCGTCGAGGTGTTCGAGTCGCCGCGCCACAGCGTGCTCAACCTGCGCCGCACGCTGGGCGTGTCCCGGCGCGCCGACGTCGACGTGGCGCGGGCCGTGCGGGCCGTCGCGGCCCTGGCGCGGCGGCACGAGTCGCTGCGCACCCGGGTCCGCTCGGTCGACGGCGAGCTGTTCCAGGCGGCCACCGGGGCGGGCCGGCTGCCCGTGCTGGTGCACCCGGTGGCCGACGCCGTCGCGGATCCCGACGGCCGGGTCGCCGCCTCGGCGCTGGCCGCGCGGCTGGGCGACCCCCGGTTCGACCACGCCGCCGAGTGGCCGGTGCGGGCCGCCCTGGCCACCGTGGCCGGCCGGGTGCGCCAGGTCGTGCTGGTCTTCAGCCACTCCACCGTCGACTTCCACGCCACCGAGACGGTGCTGCGCGACCTGCGGATGCTCCTGCTGCGGGGGTCGGTGCCCACCCCGGCGGGCCCGCAGTCGCTCGACGTCGCCGAGCGGGAGGGCACCGGCGAGCGCCGCCGCGGCGACCGGGCGGTGGCGTACTGGACGCGGCACTTCCCCGACCTCGCCGTGGGCCTGTTCGACCCGGTCGGCCCCGGCCTGACCCCCCGCTACCGCCGGGGCTCGCTGGTCTCGTCGGCCGTGCGCCACGCGGCCCGGCTCGTCGCCGCCCGGCACGGGGTCAGCAACGCCACGGTGCTGCTCGCGGCCACCGCCGCCGTGCTCGCCGCCGGTGGCGGCGGCGACGTCTGCGGCGTGTTCACGATGGTCAACAACCGCTTCCAGCCCGAGTACGACGGCGCGGTCAGCAAGCTCAACCAGATCGGGCTCTGCCGGATCGACCTGGCCGGCCGGCCCGCCTTCGCCGAGCTGCTCACCCGGGCCCGCGCGGCGTCGCTGGACGCCTACCGGCACGCCTACTACGACCCGGGGGAGCTGGAACGCGCGTTCGCCGAGCGGGGCCTCGACTACCACACTGCCCTGGCCCCGTTCTGCTACCTCAACGACATCCGGCTGCCGCCCGCCGTCGACGCCGACCCCGCCGGCTGGGACGAGGCGACGCTGCGGGCGGCGGCGGAGCGCAGCGCGTTCCGCTGGGTGGAGGAGCTGGACGCGTTCAGCTGGCGCTGCCGCCTCCAGGTCGTCGACGCCCCCGGCGCGGTCGAGCTCTCCGTGACCGTGGACACCCGCTACCTGCCGCCGGAGCGGGCCGAGGGGTTCCTGCGCGCCGTCGAGGCCCTGCTCGTCGAGGCGGCCTGCCGGGACGTCCCGTGGCCGTGGTCGCCGTCGCCCGCCGGCCCCGGCGACGAGTGCCCTGGTTAGGCGTGTGCGGCCAACGGTCTTTGGTGGTTTCCTACAACGTCGGCCGCGCAGCCTGCGCTGTCTGCGACATGGCGCTGCCCGCCGGTAGAGGGAAGGGTGAACACTGCCGGGGTCGCAGTGTCGCGTGCGCCCGTCGTCGGTCTACAGGAGGGCTGGGTCGGTGTTCAGTCGTGTCGCCATCGTCAACCGTGGAGAGGCCGCGATGCGCCTCATCCACGCCGTCCGGGACCTGGCCGCCGAGACCGGGACACGGATCGAGACCGTCGCCCTGCACACCGACGTCGACCGCACGGCCACCTTCGTCCGCGAGGCCGACCTGTCGTACGACCTGGGTCCCGCCTCGGCGCGGCCGTACCTCGACCTGAAGGCCCTGGAGCGCGCGCTGGTGGAGACCGGGGCCGACGCCGCGTGGGTCGGCTGGGGCTTCGTCGCGGAGGACCCGGCGTTCGCGGAGCTGTGCGAGCGGGTCGGCGTCACCTTCGTCGGGCCGAGCGCGGACGCCATGCGCAAGCTCGGCGACAAGATCGGCGCGAAGCTGATCGCCGAGGAGGTCGGCGTGCCGGTCGCGCCGTGGAGCCGGGGCGCGGTCGAGACCCTCGACGACGCCCTGGCCGCCGCGGAGCGGATCGGCTACCCGCTGATGCTCAAGGCCACGGCGGGCGGCGGCGGGCGCGGCATCCGGGTGGTCACCAGCTCCGCCGAGCTGGCCGACGCCTACGAGCGCACCAGCCAGGAGGCGGCGCGCGCGTTCGGCAGTGGCGTGGTGTTCCTGGAGCGCCTCGTCACCGGCGCCCGGCACGTCGAGGTGCAGGTGATCGCCGACGGCGGCACCGCGTGGGCGCTGGGCGTGCGCGACTGCTCCGTGCAGCGGCGCAACCAGAAGGTCATCGAGGAGTCGGCGTCGCCGGTGCTCAGCCCCGAGCAGGCCGCCGAGCTCAAGGCGTCGGCCGAGCGGCTCGCCGTCGCCGTCGGCTACCGGGGCGCCGCCACCGTCGAGTTCCTCTACCACCCCGGCGACCGGCTGTTCGCGTTCCTGGAGGTCAACACCCGGTTGCAGGTCGAGCACCCGATCACCGAGGTGACCTGCGGGTTCGACCTGGTCAAGGCGCAGCTGCACGTGGCCTCCGGCGGCCGGCTCGACGGCGCGCCGCCGGTCGAGCGCGGGCACGCCATCGAGGCCCGGCTCAACGCCGAGGACCCGGACCGCGACTTCGCCCCCTCCCCGGGCCGCATCGCCCGGCTCGATCTGCCCGCCGGGCCCGGCATCCGGGTCGACACCGGCGTCAGCGCGGGCGACACCATCCCCGCCGACTTCGACTCCATGATCGCCAAGATCATCGCGTACGGCCGCGACCGCCACGAGGCGCTCGGCCGGCTGCGCCGCGCCATGGCGGAGACCACCGTGATCATCGAGGGCGGCGCGACGAACAAGAGCTTCGTGCTCGACCTGCTCGACCAGCCCGAGGTGATCGACGCCAGCGCCGACACCGGCTGGATCGACCGCGTCCGGGGCGAGGGCCGGCTGGTGACGCACCGGCACTCCGCCGTCGCGCTGGCCGCCGCCGCCATCGAGGCGTACGAGGAGGAGGAGCGCGCCGAGCGGCAGCGGCTGCTGTCGACGGCGTTCGGCGGGCGTCCGCAGGTGCAGCACGCCAGCGGCCGGCCGCTGGACCTGAAGCTGCGCGGCGTCGGCTACCGGGTCCGGGTGGCGCGCGTCGGCGCGCACCGGTTCCGCGTCGGCATCGAGGCCGGCGACGGCGTGCGCACCGCCGACGTCGAGCTCGACCGCTTCGACCGGCACACCGGGCAGATCGCCGTCAACGGCACGCGCTACCGCCTGCTCACCGGCACCCACGGGCCGGTGCACCTGGTCGAGGTCGACGGGGTGACCCACCGGGTCAGCCGCGACGAGGGCGGCGTCGTCCGCTCGCCCGCGCCCGCGCTGGTCGTCGCCACGCCGCTGGAGGTCGGCGCGGAGGTCGAGGCGGGCGCGCCGGTGCTGGTGCTGGAGAGCATGAAGATGGAGACGGTGCTGCGCGCGCCGTTCCGGGCGCGGCTCAAGGAGTGCGCCGTCTCCGTCGGCAGCCAGGTCGAGACGGGCGCGCCGCTGCTGCGGCTGGAGCCCCTCGCCGACGACGACGCCGCCGAGGACGCCTCGTCCGGCCCGGCCGTCGACCTGGACCTGCCCGCTGCCCCCGCGACGGTCCCGGCGCGCGAGCGCGCCACGCGCGGCCAGGAGGACCTGCGCAGCCTGCTGCTCGGCTTCGACGTCGACCCGCACGACGACCGGCGGGTCCTCGACGACTACCTGGTCGCCCGCCGGGCCGCCGCCGAGGCCGGCTACCGGCCGCTGGCCGAGGAGTTCGGGCTCGTCGACGTGTTCGCCGACCTCGCCGAGCTGAGCCGCAACCGGCCGGCCGGCGAGGACGGCGACGGCCACGTCTTCAGCGCCCGCGAATACTTCCACACCTACCTGCAGTGCCTCGACGTCGAGCGCGCCGGCCTGCCGGACACGTTCCAGGCCAAGCTGGCCAAGGCCCTCGGGCACTACGGCGTCACCGAGCTGGAGCGCACGCCCGCCCTCGAGGCCGCCGTGTTCCGGATCTTCCTCGCCCAGCAGCGCGCCGCCGCCGACGCCACGGTCGTCGCGACGCTGCTGCGCGAGTGGCTGCGCGAGCCCCCGCCGGACGACGTGCTGCGCGAGCCCGCCGGCCTCGCGCTGGAGCGGCTGGTGGCCGCCACGCAGGTCCGCTTCCCCGTCGTCGCCGACCTCGCGCGCGGGGTGGTGTTCGCCTGGCTGGGCCAGCCGCTGCTGCGCCGCAACCGGGCCCGCGTCTACGCCGCCGTGCGCCGGCACCTGCGCCACCTCGACGCCCAGCCCGACGCGCCGGACCGCGCCGAGCGCGTCGCCGAGATGGTCCGCAGCACCGAGCCGCTGGTGCGGCTGCTCGGCCAGCGGCTGGTCCGCGACCACCTCGACAACGCGGTGATGCTGGAGGTGCTGACCCGCCGTTACTACGGCAACAAGGGCCTCACCGACGTACGCACCAGCTCCGTCGCCGGCTGCACGTTCGTCGTCGCCGACCGGGCCGACTCGCGGGTGGTCTCCGCCGCGGTGCGGTTCGAGGCGCTGGGCGACGCGCTGCGCGGGCTGGCGGAGCTGGCCGGCGGCGAGGAGGCCGTCGACGCCGACGTCTACCTCGCCTGGGAGCGGCAGCCGGAGGACCCCGACGCGATGGCGGCGGCGCTGCACGAGGTCATCGGGGCCCACCCGCTGCCTGCCGGAGTCCGCCGGATCACCGCAACGGTCGCCGGCCGCAGCGGCGCGGTGATGCACCACCACTTCACGTTCCGCCCGTCGACCACCGGGATGGCCGAGGAGCGGCTGGTCCGCTTCCTGCACCCGTACATCGCGCAGCGGATGCAGCTGGAGCGGCTGCGCAAGTTCGACCTGACCCGGCTGCCGTCGTCGGACGAGGAGGTCTACCTCTTCCGGTGCGTGGCCCGGGAGAACCCGTCCGACGAGCGCCTCGTCGCGTTCGCCCAGGTGCGCGACCTGACCGAGCTGCGCGAGCACGACGGCCGGCTGGTGTCGCTGCCGACGGCCGAGGACACCGTGGCCACCTGCCTGGACTCGATCCGGCGCGCGCTGTCGCGGCGGCCGTCGAACAAGCGGGCCAACACCAACCGGATCGTGGTCTACGTCTGGCCGCCGAGCGACATCACCCGCGCCGAGCTGGAGACGATCGCCGGTCGGGTGCTGCCGACGACCGCCGGCGCGGGGCTGGAGGAGATCCTGTTCATCGCGCGGCAGCGCGACCGGGAGACCGGCGAGCTGACCAAGATCGCCGTGCGGGTCTCCTTCGACGCCACCGGCGCGGCCGAGCTGACCGTCGGCGAGCCGTCCGACGAGCCGGTCGAGCCGCTCGACGACTACCGGCAGAAGGTGTTGCGGGCCGCCAGCCGCAACACGGTCTACCCCTACGAGCTGACCGGCCTGCTCGGCGAGTTCGTCGAGCACGACCTCGACGAGCGGCACGCTCTGGTGCCGGTCGACCGGCCCCGGGGCCGCAACCGCGCGGCGCTCGTCGCGGGCGTGGTCACCACCCGCACGACGCGCCACCCGGAGGGCGTCACCCGGGTCGTGCTGCTCGGCGACCCGACGAAGTCGCTCGGCGCGCTGTCGGAGCCGGAGTGCCGGCGGGTGATCGCCGCGCTGGACCTGGCCGAGTCGATGCGGGTGCCGCTGGAGTGGTACGCGCTGTCCTCCGGCGCGCGGATCTCCATGGAGTCCGGCACGGAGAACATGGACTGGGTGGCCGCGGCGCTCAAGCGGATCGTCGAGTTCACCCAGGACGGCGGCGAGATCAACATCGTGGTCGCGGGCATCAACGTCGGCGCGCAGCCGTACTGGAACGCCGAGGCGACGATGCTCATGCACACCAAGGGCGTCCTGGTGATGACGCCGGACTCGGCGATGGTGCTCACCGGCAAGCAGTCGCTCGACTTCTCCGGCGGCGTCTCGGCGGAGGACAACTTCGGCATCGGCGGCTACGACCGGGTGATGGGGCCCAACGGGCAGGCGCAGTACTGGGCGCCGAACCTGACCGCCGCGCGGGACGTGCTGATGGCGCACTACGACCACACGTACGTCGTCCCCGGCGAGTCCGGGCCGCGTCGGGCGACCACGACCGACCCCGTCGACCGTGACGTCTCCGACTTCCCGCACATCATGGCGGGCAGCGACTTCGCCACGGTCGGCGAGATCTTCTCCGCCGAGGCCAACCCCGACCGCAAGAAGCCGTTCGACATCCGCAGCGTCATGCGGGCCCTGTCCGACCAGGACCACCCGGTGCTGGAGCGCTGGGCGGGGATGGCCGACGCGGAGACCGCGGTGGTGCAGGACGTGCACCTGGGCGGCATGCCGGTGTGCCTGCTCGGCATCGAGTCGCGGTCGGTGCCCCGGCGCGGCTTCCCGCCCACCGACGGCCCGGACACCTACACGGCGGGCACGCTGTTCCCGCGTTCGTCGAAGAAGGCCGCGCGGGCGATCAACACGGCCAGCGGCAACCGGCCCCTGGTCGTGCTGGCGAACCTGTCCGGCTTCGACGGCTCGCCGGAGTCGATGCGCAAGCTCCAGCTGGAGTACGGCGCGGAGATCGGCCGGGCGATCGTCAACTTCCGCGGCCCGATCGTGTTCTGCGTGATCTCCCGCTATCACGGCGGCGCGTTCGTGGTCTTCTCGAAGGCGCTGAACCCGAACATGACCGTGCTGGCGCTGGAGGGCTCGTTCGCGTCGGTGCTGGGCGGCGCGCCCGCCGCCGCCGTGGTCTTCTCCGGCGACGTCAACGCGCGCACCGCCGCCGACCCGCGGGTGCGGGACCTGGAGGCCCGCGTCGCGGCGGCCGCCGGCACCGACCGGGCCGCCCTGACCGCCGAGCTGGACGAGCTGCGCTCGTCGGTGCGGGCCGAGAAGCTGGGCGAGGTCGCCGCCGAGTTCGACCGGGTGCACAACATCCAGCGCGCGGTCGAGGTCGGCTCCGTTGACGCCGTCATCCGCGCCGCCGAGCTGCGGCCCCGGATCATCGAGGCCATCGAGTCCGGCCTCCGCTGAGCCGTGCTCCGGCCGGCCGACGCCCGAGGGCGTCGGCCGGCCGGGGCGGTTCCGGCGGGGGGCTGCTCAGCCCAGGCTGACCCAGTCGGTGGCGACGGCGTACCCGTCGGCGCGGGCCGACAGCCGGACCGGGCCCGACGGGGGAGCGCCCAGCGAGAAGAAGCCCACCTCGTCGACCGCCGACTCGTCGTAGGGGCCGGTGGCCGTGCGGGCGGTGACCCGCCCGCCCCGGGGCGGGGAGAGCTGGCCGACTATCCCGGCCTCGGTCACCTCGATCTCCAGCACCACCTGCCCGCTGCGGAACGACAGCGTGCGGGCGGAGCCGCCCGAGCGGGTCAGGCCGGCCGGTTCGGCGTCGCACGCCGAGTCGAACATCAGCTCGGCGACCGCCAGTTCGGCGTCGACCGTCCGCCAGGCGAACGCGGCCCGCGCCGCGGTGAGGAACTCCTCCGGGACGGGCCCGGTGTCCCACAGCGCGGCGCCCAGCTCCACGGTCAGGGCGTCGTCATCGGCCGGCGGCCACGGCGCCATCGCGTTCACCCCCGCTCGTGTCCAGGCCACGGCGCACCCCGAGGAACGGGGCCAGCGCCGGGCAGGCGCGCAGCTTGCGCAGGCAGCGCGCCTGGGTCGGGCCGATGCTACCCACCGGCATGCCCAGCCGTTCGCCGATCTCCCGGTAGCTGGCCGGCGGGTCGGCCGTCAGCAGCGCCAGCAGGTCCTGGCAGCGGGGCGGGAGCTGCGCGAAGCCCTCCCGCAGCGCCTGCCGCCGCTCGGCGCGCAGCAGCTCCTCGTCGGGCGTCACCGCGTCTACCAGCGACCCGTGCCGGGCGTCGAGCGTGTCGTCGTAGGGGTCGACGGGCCGCATGCGGCGGTCGAGGCGGGACAGCCGGTAGCACTCGCGCCGGGTCGTGGTCGCCAGCCAGGCGGCCAGCGCCTCCGGGTCGCGCAGTTGACCGAGCCGCTCCACCAGGCGCAGCCACACCGTCTGGTTGACGTCGGCGGCGTCGGCGCGGCTCATCCCGTGGGCCCGGATCACCGCCACCACCAGCGGCGTGTAGCGGCGCACCAGCTCCGCCCAGGCCGCCTCGTCGCCGTCGGAGGCCGCCGCCACCAGGCGGGTCGCCGTCGTGTCGGTCACCGCGCCTCCCCGTGGCCCGTCGCGCGGCTCATGCGACGAACACCCCGTAGTCGGGATGCCAGCGGGGATTCGTCAGCAGCGCGAGCCGCGCCGCGTCGGCGCTCAGGCCACCGGCGGTCATCATCGCGGCGAGCCTACCGGAGACGTGGCCCGTGGCGAAGGAGCTGCCGGCCCACGTCGCGAAGCCGTGGAACACCAGGGTCGGTCGCCCGGGCAGCGGCAGTTGGCCTTCGACGTACGTGCTGTCGCGCTCGCCGAGGGCGCAGGCGTCGACCCACGGGCCGAAGCCGCTGTAGGACGCCGGCGCGAGGACCCCGCCGTCGCGGCGCACCGCGGCCACGGCGAGCACCCGTTCCAGGGCGGCCGGCCAGGCGGGACGGCTGCTGCCGGCGTTGCCGGCGGCGGCCACCACGGCGGTCTGCGCCGGCAGCGCGGCCACGGCGTTGACCAGCGGCAGCGGGGGCACGTCGTCCTGGGTGAAACCGCCGAGGGACAGGTTGATCACGGTCACCTGCGAGCCGAGGCGGGACATGGCGGCCACCAGCATCGCCTCGTCGCCGACGCCGGTGGGGTTCAACGCCTGCTCGGGGTCCACCCGTACCCCCGGCGCGGCCTGCCGGACGACCCCGGCGACGAAGGTGCCGTGCCCGCCCTGCGGGGCCAGCGTGGTGCCGGAGACGTAGAGCGCGTCCAGGTCGTCGGCCTCCGGCAGGTAGCTGCCGCCGAGCCACTGGGGGTGCCAGGCGCCGGCCTGCTGCCAGATCCCGGTGTCGCAGACCCCGACGGTGACGCCGGCCCCCTCGCCGAGGCGGGACGGGTCCGGCGGCGGCAGCGCCGCCGCGGCGCGGGGCGGGCTGCCGGGGTTGCCCATGATGTTGCCCAGGCCCAGCAGCACGTGGTGCGGCTGCACCCGGGGGACCTGCTGGCCGGGCCACTGCCTCGGGTCGCGCAGCGCCGTCACCACCGCCGGCACGTCGGTCTCCTTGGCGAACAGCAGGCGGGTGACCCCGGCGAAGCCGGCCCCGGCGTTCACCTGGTGCCCGCGCGAGCGCAGCCAGGACAGGACCCGTTGGACGTCGGCGTTGGCGGCGAGCAGCTGCCGGGGGCGGTAGAGGAACTCCCGGCCCTGCGTGGTGAAGCGCCGCACGTCGGGGTCGGCGGCCAACGCCGTGGAGAACGCCTTCTGGTAAGCATCGTCGTCCGTGCCCTCGGCGGCGGCCGGTCGCGCCCCGCCGCCGAGCGGCACCGCCGCGGCGCACGCGGCGAGGGCGAGCAGCCCTCGCCGGGACAGTCGACCGGCGGGCAATGGCGTGCGGGGGCGGTCAGGAAGCACCGGTCCTCCAGGCGGTCGCGACGTGCGCGGTCGGCGGTGTCCCGGTGCGACAGCACGTCGGGGCGCTGTCGATTCTTCCAAAGCATAGTTGAAAGTCAATTGGAGGAATGGGCGGTCCAATGCCGGCAATTTCCACTGTCGGACCCCGGATTGACGGTGGCCGGGTCCATCGGGAACGCTGTCTGCCATGGCCGACAGCGCCGGTTCCGCCGGCGCGGCCCAGTCCGCGCTCGACGCCGTGCAGCGCTATCCCCGCGAGGCGATCGCGGTCGCGCAGCGGGTGCTCGCCGGGGGTCGCGCCGTCGCGGGTGACGAGCGGTCCACCGCCGAACGGGCGATCGGCCTGGCCCTGCGGGAGCTCAACGACCTGCCCGGGGCGCTGCGTCACCTGCGCCGGGCGGAACGGGCCGCCACGACGCCCCGGGCGCGTGCCCTGGCCCGGATGAGCCTCGGCTACGTGCTGGCCAACGCCGGCCGCACCGCCGCGGCGCTGCGGGCGGTGACCGCCGCCCTGCCGCAGCTCACCGGCGCCGACGCCGGGCGCGCCCGGATGCAGCGGGGCGTGGTGCTGCACTACCGGGGCCGCTACGACGAGGCGGTGCGCGACTACTCCCTCGCCGTCGACATCGCCCAGCGCGAGGGCGACCGGCTGCTGGAGGCCCGGGCCCGCAACAACCGGGGCCTGCTCAACGCCCACCGGGGCGCGCGGGGCCGCGACGACGACCTCGCCCGGTCGGCGGCGATCTTCGAGGGGCTGGGGCTGGACCTGGCCGCCGCCGACGCCCGCTGGAACCTGGGCATCGCGGTCGGCCAGCGCGGCGACACGGTGGGGGCGCTGCGCTGCTTCGCCGAGGTCGAGCAGGAGTACGGCCGGCTGGCCGTGCCCCGGCCGGCGCTGCTGCTGGACCGCTTCGAGCTGCTGCTGTCGGTGCCCCTGCTCGACGAGGCGGTCGAGGTCGCCGCCGTGGCCGTGCGGGAGCTGAACCGCCGGGGCATGGCCTCCGACCTAGCCGAGGCGCTGCTGGCCCGGGCCCGGGCCGCGCTGCTCGCCGGCGACCTGGACACCGCCATCGGCACGGCCGCGCAGGCGCGGGCCCGGTTCCGCCGCCAGGGCCGCCGCACCTGGGCGGCCTTCGCCCGGCACGTCGAGTTGCGCGCGGAGTTCCGCCGGGGCACCCGGTCGGCGGCCCTGTTGACGGCGCTGGTGCGTACCGCCGGTCAGCTCGACGCGACCGGCTGGCCCGGCCCCGCGCTGACCACCCGGATCGACGCCGGCCGGCTGGCCGCCGCGCTGGGCCGCGCCGACCGCGCGGCGGAGCTGCTGGGGGCCGCGGCCCGCGCCCGCCGGTGGGGCACCGCGCCCGGCCGGGCCCAGGGGTGGTACGCCCTGGCGTTGTCGCACCGCCTCGCCGGGGACGACCGGGCCGCGGCGCGGGCGCTGCGGCGCGGGCTGGCCGTGCTGGACAGCCACCGGGCCTCGCTCGGCGCCACCGAGCTGCGGGCGCACAGCGGGGCGTACGGGCAGGAGCTGGCCGCCGAGGGCCTCGACATCGCGGTCCGCTCGGGCGCGCCGGCGCGGGTGCTGGCCTGGGCGGAGCGGTGGCGGGCCAGCGCGGTGCGCACCCGGGCGGCGCTGCCGCCGGCCGACCCGGACCTGCTCGCCGCGCTCACCGAGCTGCGACTGGTCAGCAGTCTGCTGGAGGACGACCTGCTGGCCGGTCGGCCGGCGCACGCGCTGCGGGGCCGGCAGGCGCGGCTGGAGCAGCACATCCGCGACCTGTCCCGCCGGGTGCCCGGCGGCGGTGCCGTGGCGGCCCCGCCCGGCGTGTCGACGCTGGCCGGGCGGCTCGGCCCGCGCGTGCTGGTCGAGCTGGTGGCGCACGGGGAGCGGCTGCGGGCGGTGCTGGTCCGCGACGGCCGGGCGACGCTGCACGACCTCGGCCCGCTCGCCGAGGCGGCGAACCGGGCCCGGCTGCTGCGGTTCGGCCTGCGCCGGCTGGTCACCACCGGCGACTCGGCGGGCGTGCGGGCCGGGGTGGCGCACGCGGCGACGGCGCTGGACCGGCAGCTGTTCGATCCGCTGCGCCGGCACCTGGGCGACCGTCCCCTGGTCGTCGTCCCGATCGGGGCCCTGCACGCCGTGCCGTGGGCGGGCCTGCCCAGCTGCGCCGGCCGGCCGGTCACCGTCGCCCCCTCGGCGACGGCCTGGCTGGCCGCGGACCGCCGGGACGCGCCGGCCGGGCCCCCGGTGCTGGCGGCGGGGCCGCGCCTGCCGGCCGCGCAGACCGAGGTGTGCCAGCTCGCCGGCGTGCTGCCCGGCGCGCGGGTGTTCACCGGGGCGGACGCCACCGCCGGCGCGCTGACCGCCGCGCTGGACGGTGCGGCGCTGGCCCACATCGCCGCGCACGGCACGTTCCGGGCCGACAACCCGCTCTTCTCCCGCCTGGAGCTGGCCGACGGCCCGCTGCTGGCCTACGAGCTGGAGCGGCTGCCCCGGCCGCCCGGCTGCGTCGTGCTGTCCGCGTGCGACTCGGGGCTGTCCGGGGTGCGCCCCGGCGACGAGGTCATGGGCTTCACGGCGGTGCTGCTGGCCCGGGGCGCCCGCTGCCTGGTGGCCACCGTGCTGCCGGTGCCGGCCGAGCCCACCACCGCGCTGATGCTCGACCTGCACCGGAGGATGCGGGGCGGCGCGCGGCCGGCGCGGGCCCTGGCCGACGCCCAGGCCGCGTTCGTGGCGACGGGCGACGCCGCCGCCCTGGCCACGGCGGCGGCCTTCGTCTGCTTCGGCGCAGGCTGAGCGCGGCGATAGCACCGTCGTATGACCAGGTGAGGATGATTGGTAATCGACTGTCGTAAATATGATTCCCGTCATCCGAAGGCGGCGCGTCACCCCCGGCGCACCGCAGATGATGCGGAGGAACACATGGTTCGCTGGCGCACCCTCACCGGCCTGTTGGCCACCGCGCTGGCCGCGGTGACCGCGGGCAGCCTCACCCTCGCCGCACCCGCCGCCGCGGCGGGCGACGCCACGGTCACCCCGAACGTGGTCGGCGGCACGCCCGCCGCCCAGGGCGAGTTCCCCTTCATGGTGCGGCTCTCCATGGGCTGCGGCGGCGCGCTCTACAGCCCCACCCTGGTCCTCACCGCCGCGCACTGCGTCAGCCGCACCGGCGCCAACACCAGCATCACCGCCACGCTCGGCGTGGTCGACCTCCAGTCGGCCAGCCGGATCACCGTCCGGTCCAACTACGTCTACCGCGCGCCGGGCTACAACGGCAACGGCAAGGACTGGGCGCTGATCCGCCTGGCCACCCCGGTCACCGGCCTGGCCACCCTGCCCATCGCCACCTCGGGCGCGTACGACAGCGGCACCTTCACCGTCGCCGGCTGGGGCGCGGCGCGCGAGGGCGGCGCCCAGCAGCGCTACCTGCTCAAGGCCACCGTGCCGTTCGTCAGCGACTCCGTCTGCAACGCCAACTACGGCGGCGACATCATCCCGGCCGAGGAGATCTGCGCCGGCTACGCCTCCGGCGGCACCGACACCTGCCAGGGCGACTCGGGCGGCCCGATGTTCCGCCGCGACGCCAGCAACGCCTGGATCCAGGTGGGCATCGTCAGCTGGGGCAACGGCTGCGCCCGCCCCAACTACCCGGGCGTCTACACGCAGGTGAGCTACTTCGCCTCCGCGATCGCCTCGGCCGCCGCCAGCCTCGGCGGCTGACCACCCCGACAGACGGGCGCGGCCCGGCCGGTGATCCGGCCGGGCCGCGCCCGCGCGGGGGACTACCGGGCGGCCGGCGGGGTCCAGCCGGCGGGGAGGTGCCCGATCCGCACCCGCTGCGGGTGGTCGCCGACGGGCACGCTGACCACCTTCTGGCCCGTGGCGAAGCTGATCGCCGTGACCTGGTCGGCGCCCGACTCGGAGATGACGCAGTCGCGGCCGTCGCCGCTCACCGTCGCCCAGTACGGCTTGCTGGCCGTGACCAGCGGACCCGGGGTTAGGGTGGAACGGTCGACGATCGTGGTGTAGTCGTCCATCGTTCCGGCGACGCAGAGCTTCGCCCCGTCCGGGCTGATCGACATGCCGTGGTGCCGCGAGTCGTTGACCCACTTCGTGCGGTCCTCGGTGGTGTTCGGGTTCTTCGGCAGCGTGGCGACCCGGGTGACCCGGTCGCCGGCCACGTCGTACTCGACGAATCCGTTGAAGAACGACACCTGGAAGTAGAGCCTGCTCTCGTCCGGGGTGAAGACCGCCGGCCGGACGGCGTCGGAGAGGTCGCTGCGGCCGTACGCGTCGAGCCGGGGCCGCATGTCGATCTCCTTCACCTTCGCGAAGGTGCCCGCGTCGGCGATGGTGATCTTGCGGTCGCCCTTGGTCCAGTCCTGCGACGGGGCGTCGAAGGAGCTGTTGACGTCCCCGATGGACATGTTCCAGATGTACCGGCCGCCGCCGGTGAAGATGTTCTCGTGCGGGGTGTCGCCGGTGCCGAACGAGCCGAGCTGCTTGCCGGTGTCGATGTCGAGCACGTGCACCGTGTCCGAGGTGGACGCCGACACCGCGACGCGGGTGCCGTCCGGGGAGACGGCCATGTGGTCGGAGCGGAACCCGGAGACGGGGAACCGCCAGCGCACCGCGCCCGTGCGCAGGTCGATCGAGACGACGTCGGCGAAGCTGGGCCGGGACGCCACCAGCGCGGTGCCGTCCGGCGTGGTGTACATGTCGTCGACGAGCTGGTCGTGCCCCTCGCCGGGGCCCTGCTGGATGCCCAGGTAGAAGGCGAGCTTGATCGGGTTGAGGTAGATCTCCCAGAGCCGCTGCTGCTTGTCGGGCACGACGTTGACCCGGCCGAGGCGGGCGTAGTCGCCCCGGGAGCGGATGACGTCGACGGTGCCCTCCCAGTTGTTGCCGACGAACATCACCTCCTCCAGAGCGGCGGGGCCCACCGGGTCGGCGGGGGCGGCGACGGCCGGGGCCGGCGCGGCGACGGCCACGACGGCGAGGGCGACGGCCCCGTACCGGCGGGCGCGGGGACGGCGGACGGGCGGGGACGACGGTGCTGCTGCGGTCATGGGCTGCTCCTGCCGGTGGGGCGACCGATGGTGGCGTTCCGCGTGCGCTGGTGCGGTGTTACTTTGCGGTAACAGAAGGAAACCAACCGAAGCCGGACTCCCGGTAGGGCACGGGGGCCAAAACCCGGCCGGGTCGTTGTGGACGGGCCACAGTGGCCCGGGCGGAGGGAAGCGGGCCGATGACGATGCCGGAGCGGGCCGGTGCCCTCGGCGCGCTGCTGCGCGACCTGGCGACCGACCGGCGGGTGGTGGACGAGATGGTCGAGGCGGCCCGGGTGCACTCGCCCGAGGTGGCCCGGCTGCCGACGGCCGAGAACCGCCGGCACGTGGCGGCGCTGCTGGCCGCCGGGCTGGCGTCGTTCGAGCGGCTGACGGAGCCCAGCGAGCGGGACTTCGCCGAGGCCCGACGCCTCGGCGCCGACCGGGCGGCGCAGGGCGTCTCGGTCGCCGGCCTGCTGCGCGGGGTGCAGGCCGGCCGGCAGCGCGTGATCGAGATCGCGCTGGACCGGGGGCGGGCCGCCGGGATACCCGACACCGCGCTGCTGGACGCCCTGCTGGAGCTCGGCCGGTACGCCAGCGCGCTGGAACGCGCCCTGGTCGACGGCCACCACACGGCGGAGCTGGAGCTGGCCCGATCCCGCCGCGACGCCCGCAACCGGCTGCTGCGGCGGCTGCTGCTCGACGAGGCGGGCGATGCGTGCCCCGGGGACGCCCTCGGGCCGCGCCCCGACGACCTGGCCGCCTTCGGGCTGCGCCCCGACGGCCGCTACCACTGCGTCGTCACCGAGCTGACCGACCCGGCCCGGATCGCGGCGGTGGAGCGGCAGCTCTGCGGCGGCGGCGCGCTGTTCGGCGCCGTCGACGACCGGCTCGCCGGCCTGTGCGTACGACTGCCGCCCGCCGACCTCGCCGACGCGGCCGGGCTCGTGGTGGCCGCCCCGGCGCGGCCCCTGGCGCAGGCCCCGGCCCTGCACCGGCTCTGCGTGGCCGCCCTGCGCGCCGCGTCCCGGGCCGGGCTGCGTGGCCTGCACCGGGTGGTCGACCTCGCCGGGGAGACCGCGCTGGCCGCCCAGCCGGCCCTGGCCGACCTGGTCAGCGGGGAGCTGCTGGCGGCCCTCGACGCGGCCGACGAGTTCCACCGGCAGCTCGCCTCGACCGCGCTGACCTACCTCGACCACGGCCAGCGGCTGGACCGCACGGCCGAGGCCCTGCACCTGCACCCGAACACGGTGCGCTACCGGCTGCGCCGGCTGCAGGAGCTGACCGGGATGCCGCCGACCCTCGCCGAGCCGGGCGGCCGGTGGCCGGTGCCGCAGACGGTGCGCTGGTGGTGGGCGCTGCGCACCTGGCTCGCCGGCGACCCGCTGGGCGAGGCTGCCGCCGGCCGTCCCGGGGCCGCCCGGTCGCACCGCCCGGCGAGGTGACGCCCCCGGCGTCGGTCAGCCGGGTAGCGGGGCGGGGAAGAGGGCCTCGAAGCGGTCCCGGGTCAGGAACGCCAGCCGCGCCCGCTTGTCCGGCATGTCGATCTCGTCGTCGAACGTGAAGCCGGAGCGCGCCAGCCGCCGCAGCGCCAGCTCGTTGCGCACGTCCGGCTCGACCACGACCCGCTGCCGGGTCGGGTCCCGGAACAGGAACCGCACCAGCGCCTGCCCCAGCGTGCCGGTGAGGTCACGCGGCGGGCGTCGACCGGGGGACAGCAGCAGGTGCATGCCGATGTCGCCGGGCAGCACCGCGTACCGCTCGCCGACCGGGTCGGCCTCCGGCCGGTAGGTCTGGAACAGCCCGACCGGCGCGCCGTCGAGCAGGATCAGGTACGCGTGGTGCGTCGCCAGCCCGTCGACGAAGGCGTAGACCTCGCGGACCTCCTCGACGGTGTAGCCGCCCATGCCCCAGTACACGGCCCGGGGCTGGGTGACCCAGCCGTGCAGCAGCTCGGCGTGGGCCTGCGGGTCGACCTCGACGAGGGACAGCTCGCCGAGGCCGGGCAGGGTCTCCTGGTACGTCACGTGTCCCTCTTCTCGGATTCACGGGTCAGCAGCCGCCAGTCGGTCTCCACCGGGACGAGGTCGCCGGTGGCCCACAGCGGCAACTGGTCGGCGAAGTGCGGGTCGTCGGGGCGGCCCGACGCGCCGAAGGGCACCACCCACCGGCTCGCCGCCCGGTCGGTCAGGTCCCACACGTAGCGGGCGACCGGGCCGCGCCAGCAGGCGTCCGACAGGCCGGGGACGCTGCTGGTGGCGAGCACGCAGTCGCTGTCGCCGGCCAGCGCGACGCGGTCGCGCATCGCCGCCACCGCCGCGTCGACCTCGGGGCAGACCGGCAGGTGGACGGGGTGCAGGGCGTGCCGCTGACCCCAGGTGCCGGGCGGGTCGCCGTGCGCGACCTCCTCCAGGGCGGCGGCGGCCACGGGCCCGACGTCGACGCCGAGGCCGGGCAGCCCCGCCACCACGGCGTCGAGGGCGTGGCCGATCCGCCCGAGGGGGTTCGTCCACGGCCGGAACAGCTCGTCGTACGCGCCCGGGGCGCGCAGCGGGCGCAGCGCCGGGTGCTCGTGCAGCCCCCGGGCGAGGGCCGCCCGCCAGGCGGCGTAGGCGGCGGCGTCGGCGCTGTCGGCGGCCATCCGCCCGTCCCAGTCGGCCAGCCGCTTCCACAGGTCGCGGGCCGGGCCGGTGCGGGCGTCGGGGTCGAGCCGGTCGAGGACGCCGCGCAGCACGCCCGCGTCGAGCTGGGTGTCCATGTGCACGGCCGCCGGCGCGGCGCCCTCGGCGAGCAGGGCGCGGATGCGGCGGGCCCGGTGCGGCGGGGCGAAGTCGCGGCCCAGCGCCGCCACGTCGGGCCGGCGGTCGTTGGCGCAGGCCGTGGGCCCGGTGACCGTCGTGCGGGGCAGTGCCGCGTACCGGCCGCTCCAGCGGTAGCGGGGCTCCCAGGCGGGCACCGGCTCGCGGCGGCACCGCTCGTCGCGCACCGGCACCAGGCCGGCGACGAGCTGGGTGACCGCGCCCGACCGGTCGGCGACGAGCACGCTGTTGACCGGCTCGACCCAGTCCTTGAGCGCGGCGGCGACGTCGTCGACGGTCCGCGACCGCAGCAGCGGCAGCAGCGCGTCGAAGCCGCAGCGCTGCTCGACCCGGCTGGGCGCGCGCAGGCTCAGCGCCTCGCCGGTGTCCCGGTCGTGGTCGACCACCGGCCCCCGGGCCGTCTCGATCACCTCGACGGGGAGGGGCTCGCCGTCGCGTACCACGACGTGTTCGACCCGGCGGCGGGCCGGCGCCCAGCCGTCGGCCTCGCGGACCAGGACCACGTCGCCGTCGCGGCGCAGCCGCTCGCGGTAGACATCCTGGTAGTCGGCCATCGCGTTGGTGACCGCCCAGGCGACGTCGCCGGCGTGGCCGAAGTGGGGCAGGCCCGGCACCCCCGGGAACGCGAAGCCGAGCACGTCGAACTCGGGGCAGGCCAGGCGGACCTGCTGGTAGACGCCGGGCAGTTCGAGGATCCGGTGCGGGTCGCCGGCGACGACCGGGCCGCGGCCGGTGGCCGGGTCGGCCGGCGTCACCCAGGCGTTGCTGCCCGAGCCGCCGGGGGCCTCGACGTCGAACAGGGCGGTGGCCGCCGGCCCGAGCGTGGCGGCGACGTGGGCCCGCCACAGTTTGTTGGGGAACGTCGAGAAGAGCACGTGCTGCACCAGGAAGACGCCGAGCGGCGACCACGGCCGCCACCGGCCGGGGGCGCAGCCGGCCGCCGCGAACTCCGGGGCCGCGGCGGCGCCCTCGGCGAGCCCGTCGTTGACCCCCTGCGCGTACGCGGCGACCCAGCGCCGGGTGGCCGGGTCGAGCCGGGCGTAGCAGCGCCGGGCGGTGTCGTCGAGGCGGGCCCGGCGGGCGAAGCGGTCCCAGCCCACCTCGGCGGGGCCGACGTGCTCGGCGAGCCGCCCCTCGCAGCGCCACCGCTCCACCTCGATCTGCCAGGCCCGGTCGAGCGCGGTGGCCCGGCCCTGGAGGCGGGCGAGGTCGTCCACGGTGTCGGCCCACAGGTGCGGCACGCCCCAGGTGTCGCGGTGGATGCCGGCGGCGCGGACCGGCGGCCCGACGGGCGGCGCGAGCGACGCCGGCGGTGGCGTCGACTCCCGTAACAGCGTCATTTAGGTTACCCTCCCCTAACTTAGGCAGACCTTACTGGAGGGGTGCGTGAAACGGAACTGGGAAGCCCTGGTGCTGCGCGCGATGGGCGGCCGGACCTTCCGGCTCACGGTGCGGGGGACCGAGTCGGTGGGCGGGCGCTACCAGCGGCTCCACGTCGACGACGGCGGCCTGCTCGCCGAGTGCGGCGTCCACCCCACCATGTGGATCCGGCTGTGGTTCGACAACGACGGCCGGCCCCACCAGCGCGCCTACACCCTCGTGGACCCGGACCCGGCGGCCGGGCGGTTCAGCCTGGAGTTCGCCCTGCACGACGGCGTCGCGGCCCGCTGGGCGAGCGCCGCCCGCGTCGGCGACACCATCGAGGCCACCGTGCAGGGCAGCGGGTTCCGCCTGCCCGACCCCGCCCCGCGCCACCTCTACCTGGTCGGCGACGCCGCGTCGCTGCCGGCCGTGAACAGCCTGCTCGACGCCGCCCCCGACGTGCCGGCGACGGTCTGGGTCGAGTACGCCCACGACGACGAGAAGGCGCTGCCGCCCCGGGCCCGCGAGCACCACGAGGTCGTCTGGGTGCCGCGCCGCGACGAGGGCCGGCACCTGGTCGACACCGTCCGCTCGGCGCTGCCCGGCGTCGACGACGCGCACTACTGGGTGGCCTGCGAGGCCGCCAGCACCCGGGACATCACCCGGCACCTGCGCCGTACCCTCGGCGTCGGCCGGCACCAGCTCACCGCGCTGGGCTACTGGAGCGCCCGGTGAGGTCACCGCTGGGCACCCTCACCACCCTCTACGTCACCCAGTACCTCGGCATCGGGTTCATCACCGTCGGCCTGACCGCGATCCTGCGCGACGGCGGCACCTCGCTGGACACCCTCGCCCTGTTGCAGTTCGTCGGCCTGATCTGGCCGATCAAGTTCCTCTGGGCGCCGCTGCTCGACCGGTTCGGCTCCCGCCGCCTGGGCCACTACCGGTCCTGGCTGCTGGCGTTGCAGGGCGGCCTCGTGCTCGCGCTGCTCGCCCTGCTGCCGTACCCCCGGCCCGCCGGGCAGCTCGGGCCCATCGTGGCGATCTGCGCCGCGTACGTGCTGCTGTCGGCCACCCAGGACATCGCCGTCGACGCCGTCGCCGTCCGGGTGCTCGCCGAGCGCGCCCGGGGCGTCGGCAACGGCGTCCAGGTGTCGGCCAGCTACGTGGGCAACCTGCTCGGCGGGGGCGCCTGCGTGGTCGTCTACGACCGGTACGGGTGGGTGCCGGCGATCCTGCTGCTGGCCGGGCTGACCGCCGTCGGGCTGCTGGTGGTGTGGCGCTTCCGGGAGCCCCCGCGCGTCGCCCGTCCCGCCGGCGTCGGGCCGGCGTACCGGGCGCTGTGGTCGGTGCTCGGGCAGCCCGGGTGCCGCTGGTGGACCTTCGGCGTCGTGCCGCTGGTCTACACCGGAGCGGGCGCGGCGTACGCCCTCGTGTCGCCCGCCCTGGTCGACGCGGGCTGGTCGCTGGAGCGGATCGGCGTCGTCACCGGCGTCGTGACCAGCGTGCCGGCCGTCGTGGCGGGGCTGGCCGCCGGCGCGCTGGTCGGCCGGCTCGGCCGCGCCGGGGTTCTCGTCGCCGCCGGGGTGGCCCTGGCGGCGTCCACGGCGGCGCTGCTGCCGCTGCTGACCGGTCGCGCCCCGCTCGCGCCGACGGTGCTGGCGCTGTCGGCCTTCATGGCCGCGTACACGGCCGCGAACGTCGTGCTCTACACCGTCAACATGGACTACTCCCGGCCGGGCAGCGGCGGCACCGACTTCACGGTGCTGTCGTCGTTCGGGCTGGTCTGCTCCTTCGCCGCGGCCTCCGTGGGGCTCGCCGCCGCCGACCGGGTCGGCTACCCGGCCGTCGCGGTCGGCTCGGTCGCGCTGGTCGCGGCCGGCGTCGCCGTGGGCGTGGCGCACCAGCGCCGCCACCCGCGCCCCGCGCCGGCCCCCGCCGCCGGGCCCGCTGCGCCCGTGGCCCCGGCGACCGTGCGGACCGGCCCGTGAGCCTGCCCGCCCCGGCCGCGGAGGTGCCCCCGGCCGCCCCCGCCCGCCCGCTGCGCACCCGGTGGCTGATCCTGGCGGTGCTCTGCCTCGCCCAGGTCACCGTGGTGCTCGACAACACCGTGCTGACCGTGGCGGTGCCCGTGCTCACCGCCGAGCTGGGGGCCAGCACCGCCGACGTGCAGTGGACCATCAACGCGTACGCGCTGGTGCAGTCCGGGCTGCTGATCACCGCCGGCGGCGTCGTCGACCGGTACGGCCGCCGCCGGATGCTGCTCGCCGGCCTCGTCCTGTTCGGACTGGGCTCGCTGCTGGCCGCGCTCGCCGGGTCCACCGGCCAGCTCGTCGCCGCCCGCGCCGGGATGGGCGTCGGCGGGGCCCTGCTGGTCACCTCCACCCTGGCGGTGGCGATGCAGGTCTTCGACGCCGCCGAGCGCCCCCGGGCCATCGGCGTGTGGGCGGCGGCGAGCGCGCTGGGCTTCGCGGCCGGGCCGCCCGTCGGCGGCGCCATCCTCGCCCACTTCCCGTGGGAGGCGATCTTCCTGGTCAACATCCCGATCGTGCTGCTCTGCCTGGCGGCGGGCGCGGTCCTGGTGCCGGAGTCCCGGGACCCGGCCGGCGGGCGGTTCGACGTGGCCGGGGTGGCGCTGTCCACCGCCGGCCTGACCGCGGTGGTGTACGCCATCATCGCGGGCCCGGAGCGGGGCTGGTCCTCCGCCCCGGTGCTCGGCGCGGCCGTCGGCGGCGCGCTGCTGCTCGCCGCCTTCGTCCGGTGGGAGCTGCGGGTCGCCCACCCCATGCTGGACATGGGCCTGTTCCGCAACCGCCGCTTCGTCGGCGCGATCTCCGGGGTCGTCCTGATCACCTTCGGCGCGACCGGCGCGCTGTTCCTGCTCACCCAGCACCTCCAGTTCGTCCGCGGCTACCCCGCCTGGGAGGCCGGGCTGCGGATGGTCCCGTTCGCGCTGTCCATCGTCGTGCTCAACCTCGCCGGGGTGGCCGCGCGGCTGATCCACCGGCTCGGGACGGCCGCCGCCATCGCCGTCGGCATGACGCTGCTCGCCGGCGGCCTCCTGCTGGTCACCCACGCCCCGTCCGACGGCTACGGCGTGCTGCTGGCCGGGCTGCTCACGATGGGCACCGGCTGCGCCCTGGCCAACCCGGCGATCGTGGAGGCGGTGATGAGCGCGATCCCGCCGGAGAAGGCCGGCTCGGGCGCCGGCGTGGACGGCACGATGACGGAGGTCGGCAGCAGCCTCGGCGTGGCCGTGCTGGGGGCGGTGCTCAACGCGCGGTTCGCCGCCCTCCTGCCCGCCGCGCTCGCCGGGGCCGGTTCGTTCCCCGCGGCGCTGGCGGCCGCCGCCACGGACGCCGAGCGCGGCCAGGTCACCGCCGCCTTCCGCGCCGCGTCGGAGACCGGGCAGACCGTCGGGGCCGGCGCGGTCCTCGCCGGCGGGCTGCTCGCCGCGTGGCTGCTGCGCCGCGCCCAGCGGGCCGGCTGAGGCGGGACGCGACGCGGCGACGCCGGGTCTGAAAGCCGCTGGAACCTCTTGCGGAGGAAGCTACGGCGGGCCGGCTGGCGCGTCAACGCCGTCCCAGTTTTCGAGGCACGCCGCGTGTCCCTCCGGTGACCCACCGGAGCGGGCACGCGGCGGCTGGCCTGCTTCTTTCCGGGGAAGTGCGATCGTCCGCGCGGCGGTCATGTTGCCGCTGAGTTTCAAGAATCTTGCCGCAAGGTCTTGCAATCTCTTTCAGGTATGCCGCATCGTTTCGCTACCCGGACGGCCGTCCACACGCGTCAGTGCCTCTTCGACCCCGGAAGAAGGTCCCCCCTGTCATGGAACCCGTAGGGCCACACCCCCGTGGCCGCGCCGGTCGCCTGCTGCTCGCCGCCGCGATCGTCGCGGCCGGCGCGACGCCGGCGATCGTCGTCGCCGCCACCACCACCGCCACCCCCGCCCGCGCCGCCGTCGCCCTCAACGACAGCGAGGTGACGGCGAACCTGTGGGAGTGGAACTGGACCTCCGTCTCCGCCGCCTGCACCAACCACCTCGGCCCCGCCGGCTACGGCGCGGTCCAGGTCGCGCCGCCCCAGGAGTCGGTCAGCCTGCCCACCAGCGCCGACGGCGTGCACCCCTGGTACGAGGTGTACCAGCCGGTGTCGTACAAGCTGGAGAGCCGCTTCGGCACCCGCGCGCAGTTCGCGGCCATGGTCACCGCCTGCCACGACGCCGGCGTGCGGGTCTACGTCGACGCGGTCGTCAACCACATGGCCGGCGCGAACAACCCGGAGTCCGTCGTCGGCTACGCCGGCACCGACTTCTCCGGCCCCGGCTACAGCTTCCCCGCGGTGCCCTACGGCACCGGCGACTTCCACCGGCCGGGCGACAACTGCCCGACCAACGGCACCATCACCGACTGGAACAACGAGGCCCAGGTCACCAGCTGCGAGCTGCTGTCCCTGACGGACCTGTACACCGAGAAGGACAGCGTCCGCACCAAGATCGCCGCCTTCCTCAACGACCTGATCGGCCTCGGCGTTGACGGGTTCCGGGTGGACGCCGTCAAGCACGTCAAGAAGGAGGACTTCGCGGCGATCCTCGGCAAGCTCAACAACACCGTCGCCGAGAACAAGCGCCCGTACGTCGCCCAGGAGATCTTCGACGGCGCGAGCAACGACGCCCTCAAGGCGCGGGCCTTCACCGGCAACGGCGACGTGCTCGACTTCGCGTACGCGAAGGGCCTGAAGTCGGCCTTCCAGGGCTCGATCTCCACGCTCGCCAACGTCGGCAGCTGGAACCTCGACGCGCCCAGCGCCAACGTCTTCGCCATGGTCACCAACCACGACCTGGAGCGCGACGGGGTCGTGCTGTCCTACAAGAACGGCAGCGACTACACCCTGGCCAACTACTTCGCCCTGGCCTACCCGCACGGCAAGCCGTCGGTCTACGACAGCTTCTCCTGGTCCGACCGCAACCAGTCCCCGCCTGCCGACGGCAACGGCTACGTCACCGACACCGTCTGCGGCAGCTCCTGGAACTGCCTGACCCAGTCCACCGGCATCAAGGGCATGGTCGGCTGGGCCAACGCCGCGCGGTCGGTCAGGACCGTCTCGGACTTCACGGCGGTGAACAGCAACGTCATCGGCTTCCACCGCGGCGACCGCGCCTGGATCGGCATCAACGACTCCGGCAGCGCCGCCACCGCCACGTTCGCCACCGGCCTCGCCGACGGCCGCTACTGCGACGTCGTCTCCGGCCCCGCCACCGCGTCCGGCTGCGCCGGCGCCACGGTGACCGTCTCCGGCGGCCGGGCGTCGGTGACGATCCCCGCCAACAACGCGGTCGCGATCCACGTGAACGCCCGCCCCGGCGCGACCCCGTCGCCGACGGCCAGCCCCACGGTGTCCCCGACCGCGTCGCCGACGGCCACCCCGACCAGCAACCCGACCGACAGGATCGCCACGACCTTCACCGTCGGCGCGACCCCGGCCGCCGGCCAGGACCTCTACGTCGTCGGCAGCCTCGCCGAGCTGGGCTCGTGGGCCCCGGCCGGCGCCGTCAAGCTGACCGCGCAGGGCGGCGGCAGCTACCGGGCCGTGGTCGACCTGCCCCGGTCCACGGCGGTGGAGTACAAGTTCATCAAGAAGACCGCCGCCGGCGTGGTCACCTGGGAGTCCGGGGCGAACCGCGCGTTCACCACCCCCGCCAGCGGCACCTACGCGGTCACCGAGACCTTCCGCGGCGACACCGTCACGAGCGGGCAGGTCGCCACCTCGTTCCACGCCACCGTCACGACCAGCTACGGCCAGAACGTCTACGTCGTCGGCAACGTCGCGGCCCTCGGCGGGTGGAACCCGGCCAACGCCGTGGCGCTCTCCCCGGCCGACTACCCGGTCTGGCGGGCGACGGTCGACCTGCCCCCGAACACCGCCGTCGAGTACAAGTACGTGAAGAAGAACCCCGACGGCACCGTCACCTGGGAGTCCGGGGGCAACCGCACCTTCACCACCCCGGCCGGCGGCGTCCGGACCAACACCGACACCTGGAGGTAGCCGCCGCGCCACGCGGCGACGCGGGCGGCCGGCCCCGACACCGACGGGGGCCGGCCGCCCGTCCGCGTGCGCACCCGGACGTCGCGGGTGGACGGGGCGGCGGGTGCGCCCGGCGATGTGCTGGTTAAGCTACCCTTACGTGACTGTCCGTCACGGTGTCGGTCCACCGAGGAGTCCCATGACGACCGCAACGACCACCTGCCGGCGACGCGTCGAGGGGTTCGGCGAGGTGCTCATCCGCCCCGTCGAGCCGGCCCGCGACGTCGACGTGATCCACGACTGGGTCACCCGGGAGCGGTCGCGGTTCTGGGGCATGCGCGAGGCCAGCCGCGAGCGGGTGCGCGAGATCTACGAGTACCTCGACTCGCTCGCCACCCACCACGCCTACCTGGTGCACCGCGACGGCCGGCCGGCGGCGCTGTTCCAGACCTACGAGCCGGCGGCCGACCCGGTCGGGGAGTGCTACGACGTGCGCCCCGGCGACTTCGGCGTCCACCTGCTGATCGGTCCGCCCGACGGCGGCGTCGAGCCCGGCTTCACCGGAGCCCTCCTCGACGCGTTCCTCGCCTTCGTGCTGGCCGACCCGGCCCGGCTGCGCATCGTCGCCGAGCCGGACGCGCGCAACGACCGGGCGCTCGCCCGGCTGGTCCGTGCCGGGTTCGTGCCCGGGCCCCAGATCGACCTGCCGGAGAAGCGGGCCCAGCTGCTCTTCCTGGACCGGTCGGTCTTCCTCGACCGGGTGGCCGCCCAAGGCTGATCCGGTCGCCGGGTCGCCCGGTGGGGGGACGACGCCCCACCCCCGCGCGCGCCCGTGTAAGGGTAGGCTAACCTGACCGGTGTCCGATGATCGACGCCGGGTGCCGTGGGACGGAACCCGCCCACGTCCGAGAGGCGCCATGACCCAGACCCTGCCCATCGCGCCGTGGCGGCTGTTCGACGTCGAGGTCCGCGCCGTGCGGCGGCTCAGCCCGTCGTTCGTCCGCGTCACCTTCACCGGCGTCGACCTCGACCGCTTCGCCGACAACGGCTACGACCAGCGGATCAAGCTGGCGCTGCCGTTGCCCGGGCGGGCCGAGGTCGACCTGCCCGGGGGCCCCGACTGGTACGTCCGCTACCGGGCCCTGCCCGAGCACCTGCGCAACCCGGTCCGCACGTACACCGTCCGGGCGGCCCGCCCGCACCTGGCGGAGGTGGACGTCGACCTCGTCCTGCACGGCGACGGCGGCCCCGCGACCCGGTGGGCCCGCCGGGTGTGCCCCGGCGACCGGGCGGCCCTGCTCGGCCCCGACGCCGGCTTCGACGGCGAGCACGGCGGCATCGAGTTCCGGCCGCCGCCGGCGGGCCGGCTGCTGCTGGCCGGCGACGAGACCGCCGTGCCGGCGATCACCGCCATCCTGGAGCGGCTCCCGGCCGACGCCCGGGGGCGGGCGCTGCTGGAGGTGCCCGAGCCCGCCGACGCGCTCGGCGTCGCCGCGCCGCCCGGCGTGCGGGTCGCCTGGCTGCCCCGGGCCGGTGGGCGGCACGGCAGCCGCCTCGTGCCCGCCGTCGCGGCGGCGGCCGGCGAGCTCTGCGGCCCCACGCCGGCTGCCGGCCCGGTCACCGACGTCGACGTGGACCGGGAACTCCTCTGGGAGGTGCCGGTCCCGGCGGCGCCGGTGCCGCTGTACGCGTGGCTCGCAGGGGAGGCCGGCGTCATCCGGACGCTGCGCCGGCACCTGGTGGCCGAGCGGGGGCTGGACCGGCGGGCGGTGGCGTTCATGGGGTACTGGCGGCTGGGCCGGGCCGACCCCGCCTGAGCCGCCGCCGGCGCGCCCGCGCCCGGCGGCGGCCCCCGTGCGCCGCCCGGTCAGCAGCGGCTGATCGACGAGTTGTTCAACGTGACGTTGCTGATGGTCAGGTTGTCCACGCACGGGTTCTCCACGATCCGGTTGTTGACCAGCGTGAAGTTGCGCAGCGTGATGTCGCGGGTGCCGGGGAACTCGGTGCGCTCGGCGAGCCGCACCTCGCCGCCGCCGCTGATCGTGCCGCCGCCGGAGGCGATGTTCACCCCGTAGCAGTTCTCGATCAGGATGGCGTTGTTGCCGGTGTTGGCGATGTCGACCCGGTCGATCGCCGCCCCGCCGGACTCGGAGACGCAGAAGATCCCCCGGCCACCGCCCCGGGCCCGCACGGTGCCGACCCGGACGTTGGTCGGGTAGCTGTCGCCGATGCGGCCGTTGCGGTTGGCCATGCGGAACGCCGCGTAGCCGGTGCCGGCGCCGGCGTTCTCCGCGTCCACGGTGGTGACGGTGGCGTTGATCGTCTGGTTGAGCAGCAGCCCCGACTCGCCGACGTTGCGGGCGGTGACGGTGCCGATGGTCAGGCCGTCGACGCCGTAGGTCTCGACGGCGTGCGAGCTGGCCCCGGAGACGTAGACGTTGTCGATGCGCACGTTGCGGGTCCACTGGCTGGTGTCGCCGCGGTTGTCGATGCGGACGCCCAGGCCGGCGGTCAGCCGCATGTCGATCTGCCCGAGGACCACGTTGGTGACGTTGCGCAGGAAGATCCCGTACAGCGGGCTGCCCGTGACGGTGAGGTGCTGCACCTCGACCTGCGTGGTGCCCCGGGAGTAGATCGGCGCCTGGTCGCCGGAGCCGGTGCCGGTCACGTTGATCGTGCCGCAGACGTCGATGGCGGTGTAGCTGGGCAGCGAGATCCGGGAGCCGGCGCTCATCGAGCCGGAGCCGCGTACCACGACCCGCTGCTTGCTGGTGCGCCCGGCGGTCAGGCTGTTCACGGCGGCCTGCACGGCGGCGCGCAGGTCGGTGCCGGTGTGGACGGTGCTGCCGCCGTTGCGGACCGTCCAGGTGCCGCCGCTGAGCACCGCCTCGGCCTGGAACGAGCCCGACCCGCAGTCGGCGGCGGCGCCGCCCACCCGGACGAGCTGCCACTGCTGGTTGGCCCCGCCCAGGTCCTGGTACTGCGAGATCATGCCACCGTCGGCGGTGGACCAGCCCCACACGTCGAGGGCCTTGCCGGAGTGCCGGTTGACGAACCGGACGTGTCCGCCGTCGGAGTCGGCCAGGCCGAAGTGCTGGCGGGTGTTGCCGCTGACCGCCGGGTTCTGCACGAGCGGCGTGCCGTCGACGGCGTTGGGCAGTTCGAGGACCTTGCCGCTGTGCACGGAGCGGATCTGGTAGTAGCCGCCGCCCACGTCCACGAAGCGCCACTGCTGCACGGCGAGGTCGTTGCGGGCGTACTGGTTGACCGGCGCGCCGTCGGCGGTGGACCAGTTGTAGAGGTCCATGGCCTTGCCGCTGTGCCGGTTGACGAACACGTACGTCGCGCCGGTGTCGACGGTGGCGGCGGAGGCGGCCTGCGGGCCGACCGCCACGCTCGCACCGACCAGGGCGAGGATCGTCGTGACCAGCAGGACCAGGCGTGGCGACCTGCCGCGCGCGCTCACGGTCGGCATCGGGCCTCCTTCTCGGGACGGTGGCGGTGCCCGCGGCCCGCCGGGCCCGGGCGGGTTTCGCTGGCGTTCGCCCGGCCGGTGGCGGTGGCGGTGGCCGGGCGACAGGGACGCCCTCATTGGTTCAGGTCAATGCGTTGTCACGATGCTGTCGAGGGCGTCGGCGGATGTCAAGGGCGTCGCGACGGGCGGGAAAGGGCTTGCCCGGCCTGGCGGGCCCCGGACGTTGCGCCGAGCGACTACCGTTCGAATCTCCTTCGTCACCCGACGAGCGACGTGAGGTGGGTTGCGTGAACGAGGACGGCGTTGCCGTGGACGGGCCGGAGAGCCTGGTGCCGTTGCGGGTCGACGGGCATGTCGTCTACCTGTCCACCGGGGTCCTGCGGGCGGGGGCGTCCAGCGACGAGGCCGAGGTCGCCGCCCGTCCGGCCAGCCTGGACGAGGCGCTCGCCGGGCTGGCCGCCTTCGCCGGCAAGGTCGCCGACTCGCTGCGCGGGGCGGACGTGACCCGGCTGTCGGTCGAGTTCAGCTGCGAGTTCGCCGTCGAGTCGGGCAAGTTCGTGGCGATCCTGGGCAAGGCCTCGGCCAAGTCCGGCGTCAAGGTGGGCCTCGAGTGGGAAAAGCCGACGACCTAGCGACCGCGGTCGACGCGAGCTGGGAGGAACTCCTCCACGCCGCCACGGTGGCCATCGAGGTGCCGTCGCCGTCCGGGGGCCCGCCGAGCCGCGGCACCGGCTTCCTCGTCGCCCCGGCGACCGTGGCGACCTGCGCGCACGTGCTCGCCGCCGACGGGCAGCCGACACCGGAGACCGCGCTCGGGCGGGTGGTCGCCGCCGGGGTCAGCCTCACCCTGCGGATCGTCCCGGACGCCGTCCACCGCAGCCGGGCCGGGCTGGACCTCGCCCTGCTGGCCGTCGACCAGTCGGCGCCGTCGGCCGAGCTGACGCCCGTGCTGTCCAGCCCCGTGATCAGCGTCGGCGACGCGCTCTGGGCGTACGGGCACCCCGACGGCATGTTCCGCAGCGGCCAGCCGGCGACGTTCGTCTACGAGGGCCAGTCGAGACGCAGCGAGGACGACCCGCTGCGCCTGCTCCGGCTGCGCGGCACCCCGGTCACGGCGGGGTTCAGCGGCAGCCCGGTGGTCAACCACCGCACCGGCGCGGTGTGCGGCATGATCTGCACGTCGAGCACCACCGGCAGCGCCCACATGCTGCCCGTCGGCGAGATCGTCGCCCGCTGCGGGCACGCCGACCCGCGTCTCGCCACCGTCCAGCCCCACCACCGGCACTGGCTGAGCCTGCTGACCGACCGGCAGCTCGCCGCCGGCCGGTGGCGCTTCCCCGGCCCCCAGCTACGGGCCTACCTGGCGCTCGCGGAGCGGGCATCGGCCCGGCACCCGTACCGGATGCCCGCGACCACCCAGCTGCCGCCCCTGTCCGCCGTCTACGTCCGGCAGACGACCCGGCTGCACGAGACACCCACGGCGGCGTGGTCGGTGCCCGCGCCGATCCGCCCCGCCGAGGTCGTCTTCGACGGCGACCGGGACGCGTTCCTCGTGGGCGGCGCCGGCGCCGGCAAGTCCAGCCTCTTCCAGGTCGTCACGCGCGATCTGGTCCGGCGTCAGCAGAGCACCGACGTCACCGATGTCCCGGTCCGGGTGCAGGCCACCGACCTGCTAGAGGCGGACAGCCTCGGCGCGGCGGTCGCCCGGAGCGTGCGGGCCGACTTCGGGTTGGCGGGCAACGGCGGGTCCTGGCCCCCGGGCTTCTTCGACGCCCCGCCCATGTCGGACGGGACCTGGCTGGTCCTGGTCGACGGCCTCGACGAGATCATGGACTCCGGCCGGCGGCAGGACGTCCTCGCCTTCCTCGCCGCCCACCGGGCGACGCCGCGCAGCGTGCACCGGTTCGTCATCGCCACCCGGCCGGCCGCCGACCTGCACGCCTCGGGGGCGGACTGGGAGCCGCTGCGGTTCGAGCTGCTCGCCTTCGACGAGGAGCAGCGCCGCCGGTTCACCGAGGGCTGGTTCAGCCGCCTCGCGGTCGATCGCCCCGGTGACACCGCCGACGAGTTCGACCGGGAGCTCGACCGGCTCGGGCTGGGGGAGCTGGCCCGCAACCCGCTGATGGCCACCATGCTGTGCCAGCTGTTCGTGGCGAGCGCGCCGCGTCGCCTGCCGCGCGGGCGCAGCAGGATCTTCCACGACTTCGTGCAACTGCTCAGCGAACGCCAGTACAGCGACGCCGACGGCGGGATCCGCCAGCAGGTGCTGCGGCGGCTGCGCCGCTACGGCCGGCAGGCGGAGGAGGCGGGGGAGCGGCTCATCGTCGAGCGCGACGCCCTCATCGGCCGCCTCGCCGCGGACCGGCTGGACGGCGACGCGCAACCGGCCGTCGACAAGCTCGCCCGGTGGACCCGCCACCTGCCCCCGCCGTCGGTGCCGACGGGCACCTGGCGGGACCTGCTCGCCGATCTCCTGCGCCGCAGCGGGGTGCTGCTGGAGCGGGGTGACGACTTCGTCTTCCTGCACCAGACCATCCAGGAGTACCTGGCCGCGCAGGTCGTCGCCCACGACCCCGAACGGGCCGGGCCCGCGTTCCGCGACCTGCTGCAGCGCACGGTGTCGGGCCGGGCGGCGCCCCCGCCCGCCTGGCGGCAGTCCTTCGCCCGGTTCCTGGTCGCGGCGTGGCCGCAGCCCGACGCCGTCGCCTCGGCCCTGCGGGCCATGACGGCCACCGGTGGCCTCGGCGCGGCCCTGTTCGTCGGCGCGCTCGTCGACGACGGCCACGACCTGACCGTGGAGGTCGTGGACAACGCCGTACGGGCGCTGCGTGTCATCGCCCACGACGAGCGCGTACCCGTCGACGACCGGCAGGTGGCCGTCGACACCTGCGTCCACCTCAGCCGGCCCGCCGGAGCCGACCTGGCCCGGGCCGTCGTGACCGACCCGAGGATCGACCGCCGGCTGCGGGTCGGCGCCCTGCGCACGCTGGCCGACCTCGCGCCGCACCCGACGCCGCCCCGCCCCGTCGACCCGGACGGGACGGTCGGCGACGGCGGCGACAAATGGATCATGGAGCAGGTGGCGCGTCTCGTCGACGTCGACGGTCCCGCTCTGCTCGCCGTGGTCGGCCAGGACGAGGCGTTCGAGGGCGGGCAGCGCGTCTGGGCCGCCGACTCGCTCGCCCGTGCGGGCGACGGGCGGGGCCGCGAGCTGCTGGTCCGCCTCGCGCGACACGCGGGCCTGGCGCCGTTGGAGCGCCGCGTGGCCGTCACCGCGCTCGCCCACCTCGACGGCGTCGAGGCAGCGCCCCCGCCCGGTGAACCCGTCCCCGACGCGGCCGCGCCCGGCGCGGCGCGGGCCGGCGGCGCGGAGCCACACCGCGTCTCGCCCGTGCGGCGGCTGGCCCGCCGGATGGGCATCGACGGCCTCCTGGGCGGCGACGCCGCACAGGTCAGCGAGGCCCTCGAACCGGTGGTGGCCGCCCATCGGCAGTGCCACCCCGACGCCGACGTCCTGCTGTTGCAACGCGCGTTTGACACCGCGTCCTGGTGGCACTCCGGCCAGTACCGCAAGTCCGGCGACCCCTACATCACCCACCCGCTCTCGGTGGCAACCATCCTGGCCGAACTGGGCATGGACACCACGACGCTGGTCGCGGGGCTGCTCGGCGACACCGTCGAGGACGCCGCGTACCCCCTGCACCAGCTCCGGGCCGAGTTCGGCGACGAGGTGGCGGCGCTCGTCGACGGGGTGACCAAGCTCGACCGGGTCACGTTCGGCGACGTCGCCGAGGCGGAGTCGATCCGCAAGATGGTCGTGGCGACGGCGAAGGACCCGCGGGTCCTGGTGATCAAGCTGGCCGACCGGCTGCACAACATGCGCACCCTGTCCTTCCTGCCCCGGCCCAAGCAGGAGCAGAAGGCGACCGAGACGCTGGAGATCCTCGCGCCCCTGGCGCACCGGCTCGGCATGAACACGATCAAGTGGGAGCTGGAGGACCTCGCGTTCAGCACGCTGTTCCCCAAGCGGTACGAGGAGATCGCCCGCCTGGTCGAGGCGCGCCGGCCCCGGCGGGAGGCGCTGCTGCGCCAGATCACCGTCAAGGTGGACGCGGACCTGAGGGCCGCCAGGATCCGGGCGCAGACGACGGGCCAGCCGAGGCACATGTACGCGATCTACCAGAAGATGATCGTGCAGGGCCGCGACTTCGCCGAGGTCTACGACCTGGCCGGGGTGCGGATCCTGGTCGACACGGTGCGCGACTGCTACGCGGCCCTGGGTGTGGTGCACGCCAACTGGCCGCCGGTGCCGGGCCGGATCAAGGACTACGTCGCGATGCCCAAGTCCAACATGTACCAGTCGCTGCACACTACGGTCGTCGGGCCCACGGGGCGGCACCTGGAGGTGCAGATCCGGACCCACGCGATGCACCGCGTCGCCGAGTACGGGATCATGGCCCGGTGGCGGCACGGCGCACAGGCGCAGGGCGGCCCCGCGCACGTCGACGAGATGACGTGGCTGCGCCTGCTGCTCGACTGGCAGCGGGAGGCGGCGGATCCGAGCGAGTTCCTCGACGCGTTGCGTTTCGACCTGTCGAGCCAGGAGCTGTACGTCTTCACCCAGAAGGGTGACGTCATCCCCCTGCCGACGGGGTCGACGCCGGTGGACTTCGCGTACGCGGTGCACACCCAGGTGGGGCACACGTGCATCGGGGCGCGGGTCAACGGCAAGCTGGTGCCCCTGGAGTCGAGGCTGTCCAACGGCGACGTGATCGAGATCTTCACGTCGAAGTCCGACACGGCGGGGCCGTCACGGGCCTGGCTGGGCTTCGTCAAGAGCCCCCGCGCCCAGACCAAGATCCGCCAGTTCTTCAGCCTCGAGGGGCGGGAGGAGGCGATCGAGGCCGGCAGGGAGTCCCCGTGCAGCGGATGCTCACCCCCGAGGCGTTGCTGGCGATCGCGCGGGACCTGCACCTGGCCGACGTGGCGTCGCTCTACGCGGCGGTCGGCGACAGCCGGGTATCCGCGCAGTCGGTCGTGCGGCGGCTGATGGCCGCGTACGGGGGCGAGGAGGGCGCGGCGGAGGACATGTCCGAGACCGCCGTGGCCACCCGGCCGCCCCGGGTCCGGATGAACGGCCACGACCCGGGCGTGGTGGTGCGGGGCGTCGGCGACAGGCGGATCAAGCTGGCCCGCTGCTGCACGCCGGTGCCGCCCGACTCGGTCTTCGGGTTCCTCACCCGCTCCGGCGGGGTCAGCGTGCACCGCGACGACTGCGCCAAGGCCGCCGACCTGCGGGCCCAGGCCGAGCGGGTGGTCGAGGTGAGCTGGAGCCTCACCGCCACCTCGGCGTTCCTGGTGGCCATCCAGGTGGAGGCCCTCGACCGGCACCGGCTCCTCGCGGACGTCAGCCGGGTGCTCTCCGACGAGCGGGTCGACATCCTCTCCGCGACGGTCACCACCACCCGCGACCGGGTTGCGGTGAGCCGCTTCAGCTTCGAGTTGGCCGACCCGTTGCACCTGGGGCACCTGCTGGCCGCGGTCCGCAGGGTCGACGGGGTGTTCGACGCCTACCGGGTCACCTCGGGCGTCTGAGCCGCCCCGGTGCGGGGCCGACGCGGCCTCAGTCGTCGTCGGCGACGGCGACCGGCTCGCCGCCGACGCAGCGCACCTTCAGCTCGTGCTCCCCGCCTGGCCCGACGAAGGTGACCTCGACGTCGTCGTCCGGCCCCCGGTCGACGTCGGCGACCCGGTGGTCCTGCGCGGGGGCCCAGGAGACCAGCCGCACCCCGCCCGGGACGCACTCGGCCACGGCCGTGCCACCGGTGGTCGCCAGGACCCGCCGCGCGCCCGGCCCGGTCGGCTCCGGCCCGCCCGACCCGGTCGGCTCCGGCGGATTGGATCCGGTCGGCCCCGGCGCGCCGGGGGAGGGGGCCTGCGTCGGGGAGGCGGCTGCGGTGGACGCCGGGGCGGCCAGCGCCCGCTCGACCTCCTCCTGGCTGCGCACCCCGCCCGGGGTGCCGGTGATGCTCTCCCCGACCAGCCGGATCGCGGCCAGCCCGATCACGGTGGCGAGCACGGCGGTGGCCAGCCACCCCGCGACCGCCAACAACGAACGACGACGCATGCCCCGACTATCCCCGATCGAATGTTGGCCGCGGCGTGGGACGACGCTAAGGGACGGTTAAGAACGCCGGCCGCCGCCGGCCGGTGCGGCTAGCCTCGTCGTGTGCCCCGCCTGCTGCTGATCGAGGACGACCTGACCATCCGCACGCCGCTGGTGCGGGCGCTGCGGGACCGGGGTCACGCGGTGGCCGCCGCGTCGACCGCGATGGACGGGCTGCGCGACGCCCTGGACAACCGGCCGGACCTGGTCGTGCTCGACCTGGGCCTGCCCGACCTGGACGGGCGGGAGCTGCTGCGGATGCTGCGGGCGGTCAGCGCGGTGCCGGTCATCGTGGCCACCGCCCGGGACGACGAGACGGAGATCGTCCGGGTCCTCGACGCCGGCGCCGACGACTACGTGGTGAAGCCGTTCACCGCCGCCCAGCTCGACGCGCGGGTCCGCGCGGTGCTGCGCCGCGGCGCGGCCGCCGGGGCGGCGGATCCCACGCTCGTGGTGGGTGGCCTGCGCGTCGACCCGCGGGCCCGGCAGGTGACCCTCGACGGCGTCGCGGTCGAGCTCACCCCGCGCGAGTTCGACCTGCTGCACCACCTCGCCGCCCGGCCCGGCGAGGTGGTCACCAAGCGGGAGCTGCTCACCGAGGTCTGGCAGATCCCGTACGGCGGCGCGGACAAGACCGTCGACGTGCACCTGTCGTGGCTGCGCCGCAAGCTGGGCGAGAGCGCCCAGGAGCCCCGCTACCTGCACACCGTGCGGGGCGTGGGCGTGCGGCTGGAGCCGCCGGGCGGCGCGGCGTGAGGGCCCGCCTGGCGCTGCTGGCCGCCGCCGTCAGCGTGCTCACCCTCGTGGCGTTCCTCGTGCCGCTGGCGCTGCTGGTGCGCGCCGTGGCCGAGGACCGGGCCACCGTCCGGGCCACCGCCGACGCGCAGAGCCTGGTGCCCGTGGTGGGCACCGCCGACGCCGAGACCATCCGGCTGACCGTCGAGCAGCTCGCCGCCGAGTCGGGCCGCCCGGTCAGCGTCTACCTGCCCGGCGACACCGTGCTCGGCACGCCCGTCCCGCGTACCCCCGCGGTGGCCCTGGCCGAGCGTGGGCAGAGCCTCACCGCGGAGTCCGACGCGGGCCGCGAGGTGGTGATCGCCGTGCAGGGCCGGCCGGACGGCACCGGGGTGATCCGCACGGTCGTGCCCCACGCCGAGCTGACGGCCGGGGTGACCCGGTCCTGGCTCGTGCTGGCCCTGCTCGGCGTGCTGCTCGTGCTGGTGGGGCTGGCCGTGGCCGACCGGCTGGCACGCACCCTGGTCCGGCCGATCACCGAGCTGTCGGCGGTGTCGCACCGGCTCGCCAACGCCGAGCTGGACGCGCGGGTCACCCCCGCCGGCCCGGCCGAGCTGCGCGAGGTGGCCGGCGCGCTCAACCACCTGGCCGGCCGCATCCAGGTGCTCCTGGCGCAGGAGCGCGAGCAGGTGGCCGACCTGTCGCACCGGTTGCGCACCCCGCTCACCGCCCTGCGGCTGGAGGCCGAGTCGCTGCCCGACCCGCAGGACGCGGCCCGCATCGCCGCCGCGACGGACGCGCTGGAGCGGGCCGTGACCGGCCTGATCCGCCAGGCCCGCCGCGACCGGTCACCGGCCGCCGCCCCGGCCGCCTGCGACGCGGCGGCCGTGGTCGCCGACCGGGTGGCCTTCTGGTCGGTGCTGGCCGAGGACACCGGGCGGGAGGTCCACCGTGACCTGGCCGGCGGGCCGCTGCCGGTCGGGGTGCCCGCCGACGAGCTGGCCGCCGCGGTCGACGCGCTGCTCGGCAACGTCTTCGCGCACACCCCGGACGGCACCGCGTTCACCGTCCGGCTCGCCCGGCGGGACGGGCGGGTGCTGCTCGCCGTTGCCGACTCCGGCCCCGGCATGCCCGCGGCCACCGTGGCCCGGGGCGCGAGCCCGGCCGGGTCGACCGGCCTGGGCCTGGACATCGCCCGGCGGGCGGCGGAGGCCGCCGGGGGCCGGCTGGAGCTGCGCACCGCCCCCGGCGGCGGTGCGGAGGTGCGGCTCTGGCTCGGCGCGCCGCCGCGCTCCTAGCGCCGCCGCGGCCTTAACCGGGCCTTAGCGTCGGTGCAGCGCGCCGCTATCGCGCCGGGACCGATCCTTCTTGGCAGGAACCACGAGGAAAGGTGCCCGAGATGAAGCGCAACTCCCTGATCATGGCGTCCCTGGGCGGCGCGGCGATGCTGGCGGCGGCCGGGGTGGCCGTCGGCGTCACCGCCGCCGACGACCGGGTGGCCCGCACCACCCTGACCGCCGCCACCGCCGCCCCGGCGGACACCACGACCCCGGGCGACGGCGCGACCGGCACCCCGACCGGTGCTCCCTCGGCCACCGGCGTGCCGTCGGCCACCGGCGCCCCGGCGGAGACCGGCGCCCCGGCCGCCAAGGTCGACCGGCAGCGGGCCGGCGAGATCGCCCTCGCGCGGGCCGGCGGCGGGCGGATCGTCGAGATCGAGGCCGACGACGAGAACGGCCGGGCGGTGTGGAGCGTCGAGATCGTCGACGGGCAGACCGAGCACGAGATCGACGTCGACCGCAACGACGGCACCGTGGTCGACGCCGAGCGGGAGCCGGTCGACGCCGACGACGACCACGACGACGCGGACGACCGCGACGACCACGGCGACGACGCCGACGACCGCGACGACGACTGAGCCGGCCGGTAACGGCACACCCGTGCGGGCCGTCCCGGTGAGGGGCGGCCCGCACGGGTGTGTCCGGCCGCTAATCGGGCAGGGGAATACCGGACCTGCCCGAGCCGACGACCCGCCTCGGCTGGCGCGCCCGACGGCGGTAGGTGTGGAGGCCGAACAGCAGCAGGACCAGCAGCGAGGCGGCGGCCCCGGAGGCGAGCGCGAGCCGGGAACGGTCCACCTTCGCCGCGGCCGCCGCCGGGACGACACCGAAGCTCACCTCGCCGGTCGCGGTCCGCTTCGTCCACCCGCTGGCCAGCGCCAGCCGCGCCTGCCAGGGGCCGTCGGGCAGCCGGCGGTCCAGCGCGACCCGGATCGTGGTCCGGCCGTCGAGCGGGAGCGTCCTCGCCTCGGCCCGCACCGGTCCGACCGACAGCCCGCCGGGCCCGTCGGCCAGCCACAGCTCGCCGGCCAGATCCAGGGCGCGCCGGCCGGTGTTGTGCACCTCGGCGGCGACGAACGGGGTGCCGTCCGCGTCCCGCCCACCCGTGAGCGGAGCCACCTCGAAGCCGGAGGGTGGCTCGCCGCCCGGCCCCACCGACAGGTAGACGCGGATCCCGGCGCGGGCCACCTGCTGCACCGTCTTGTCGCCGCCGCCGGTGGTCTCGGCCCAGACGACCGCGTACCGTTCGCCGGCCTCGGCCCGCTTCGGCACCTCGATGGTGACCCAGACCGTGGTCTCGTCGTCCGGGCCCAGCTCGGCCTGGGTCTCGTCGACGCTGATCCAGCTGCTGAGCTCGTTCTCGGTCCGGCCGGGCGCGAGGACGAAGCCCTCGTCGGTGACCTCCGCCGCCGCGGGGTAGATGTCGACGGTGCGGCTGACCGGTGAGGCGTTCTCCACCACGATGCGTCGCCGGATGGTGGTGCCGGGGCGGACGTGGTCCACGATGTACTTGTGCGCGCGGGTGTCGTCGCGCCGGTTGAGCGGAGCGTCGAGCAGCCGCACGCCGACGGCAGCCGGCACGTCCTCGTCGGCGTTGCCGGGCGAGGGCCGGGGCGAGCCGTCCCGCCCGGGGGCCCGGCCCGGATCGGGCGCGCCCGCTTGCGTCGTGACCGCCTCGACGGGCCCGGCGGTCGCCGGGCCGGGCACGGCCGCCCCGGCGACCGCGAGGACGACCGCCAGCGCGCGGGCGCGGCGGAGTTCATGCCACCGAATGGGTGATCACCCCTGTGTAGGTGCCGCCGACCGCGTCGGCCGGGATGGTGATGCGCAACGTCGGGTTCCAGGTCGCGGAGTTGTTGCCGCTGCCGGAGGTCTTGCTGAACGCCGTGCGCGGGAAGTTCAGCGTCACCGCGTCCGCGGAGGTGAGCTGGCCCGGCACGAACGTGCCGGTGCCCGTGGTGGAGATCGCCGGACCGGACCAGTACTCCACCAGGTTGGGCAGGATCGTCTCCGCAGGGCTGCCGCTGCCGGTGGTGAACGCGGTGCTGCTGACGGTCGCGGTCCAGGTGGCGCTGAGGGCGGCCCGGCTGTCCGTGACGGTGACGTTGCCGAGCTGGCCGTTCACCGTGGAGCCGGCGAACACGGCGCCGAGGTTGACCGAGGGCGGCACCGCGATGTCCAGGTTCGCGGTCGAGATGGTGAAGGTGACGATGGTGTCGCCGGACGGCGCGGCGGCGGCGGGCGCGGCCAGGGCCAGCACGGCGGCCGCGGCGGCGGACAGGGTAAGAAGTGGTTTCCTCATGACCGCGAAGGTAGGGGCCGGCGGGCCGGCCGGCGTGCAGGAACAGGGAAATTCGCCCATTAGGCGACAGAGTGGGTGATAGTGCCCTGGTAGGTGCCCGCGACGACCGTGGCCGGCACGGTCACCCGGATCGTCGGCGCCCAGCTCACCGTGTTGTTGCCGTTGCCGGCGGTCTTGCGGAACGCCTCGCGGGTCACGTTGAGCGTCACCGCCTGGGCCGAGGTGGGCTGGCCCGGCACCAGGGTGCCGCCCCCGGAGCTGTGGACCACCGGCCCGGACCAGTACGCGATCTGCCCGTTGGTGATGGTGCGCTGCGTCCCGCCGCCCGCGGTGGTGAAGGCCGTCGCGCTCACGGTCGCGACCCAGAGGTTGGGATTCACGTTGCCGCGCTGGTCGCGCACCTGGACCGTGCCCAGCTGGCCGGTGAGCACGCCGCCCACGAAACCGGTGCCGAGGTTGGCCGAGGCGGGCACCGTGATGTCGATGCCCACGGTGAGGGCGAGCTGGACGGTGCGGGGCGGGGCCACCCCCTCGACCGGGGCGGCGACCCGGGCGAGGGTCAGGGCGACGCCCAGCGACGCGAGTAACGTAGGCACCTGTCAACTATAGACCGAATTGCCGGAATTAGTCCAATAGGGTGCGCCGGGTGGTCGTCCGATGTGGTGGCGGCGCGCCGCCACCACCGCCATCCGGCCGGGCGGCGGCCCACGGGCAGGCGGCCCGGCGCGTCGGGTCCGGGAACTTTTCCGCCCCGGCCACCGACCAACCGGGGTGCGGCGCTTCCGGGCGGCGTATCGAGAACGGCCCTCCGCTCCGGCGGGGGGTGCCAACCGCCGGAGCTGGGCCGGGAGACAGACCACGTGAACCGAGCAGCGTCGCGGACCGTACCGGTCCAGGTGAGCGCCCGACGGCACCGCCCGTCGCGGCCGACGATCGGCACCGGCACGGACGGCTGCCCGTGAGCGGCCCCGGGTGGGCGGTCGGCGCGGGGGCCGACGACGAGCAGGTGACCCGCTGGGCGCGGCTGGCCGGCGCGGGCGACCAGCCGGCTGCCGCCGCCTTCGTCCGGGCGCTCCAGGGCCCGGTGTGGCGGTTCCTGGCCCACCTCGCCGGGCCGGGGGAGGCCGACGACCTGACCCAGGAGACGTTCCTGCGCGCCCTGCGCAGCCTGCCCGGCTTCGCCGGGCGCTCCTCGGCCCGCACCTGGGTGTTCAGCATCGCCCGCCGGGTCGCCGTCGACCACGTCCGCACGGCGATGACCCGCCCGCGCACGGCGGCGCTGCCGGACTGGCAGGCGGCGGCGGAGGACGCGACCGCGACCGGGCCGGGGGCCGAGGACGGGGTCGTCCTGCGCCAGCTCATCGCGGACCTGGCCCCGGAGCGCCGGGAGGCGTTCGTCGCCACCCAGGTCGCCGGCCTGTCGTACGCCGAGGCGGCGCAGGTCTGCGGCTGCCCCGTCGGGACGATCCGCTCCCGGGTCGCGCGGGCGCGGGAGGACCTCGTCGCCGCCTGGCACGCCGACACCCGGTCGACGCGGGCCGGCTGAAGCCGACCCCCCCGCAGCCCGGTCAGGCGGCCCGTCGGTCGTCCCGCCCCCCGCCGGCCGCGCCGCCGCGGGCGAGGGCCTGCGCCGAGTACGGGTGCGGGGGCAGCAGCCGCAGCGTCGGCGTCGACGGCTCGGGCGCGTCCAGCTCGACCCGCCAGCGGGATCCCGGCGACCGGCCCTGCCGGGGCGCGGGCCCACCCGGCCGCAGACCGGGGCGCGACAGCAGCGCGGTGAGCACCCAGCCGAACACCAGGATCGCGTGGCTGACCAGCCGCGACACGGCGACCTGGCCGGTCACCAGGTCGTTGACCGACAGCAGCACCAGGGTCGCGACGAAGGCGCTGAGCATCGGCAGCACGCCGGTCGGCGGAAACCGGCGTACCGCCACGAACAGGAATCCGGCGCCCACGGCGACGTTCCACGCCGCCGACTCGTGCCACAGGTGCTGCCCGGTGGCGTGCGCGTGGGCGACGCTGGTGCCCCGGCCGACCTGCACCAGGCCCAGCACCACCTGCACCGCCCCCACCAGCCCCAGCGTTGCCCGCAGCCCGGCGACCAGCCGCTCCCGCCACCGTTGCGCCCACCGCCGTGGCCGTCGCGGCGGCCCGCCGGCCACGGCGGCGAGCACCGCGTCGGCCAGGTCGGGCGTCGCCGTCACCACCCGGGTACGCGCCCGGCGGGTCACGGCCGCGGCCGTCTCGAACCACACCCGGCAGTCACCGCACGTGATCAAATGCCCCTCGGCCGCGACCCGCTCGGCCGGGGTCTCCTCCCCGTCCAACTGGGCCGACAGCATCTCCCGCCACCGCTCGCACCGCATGTACGGATAGTCGCTCGGCGGCGCGGCGTGGTTCCCGCGCGATCCGGCGGGGCGTCGGGGCGGCGGCGCGGCCGGTCGTTGCGGCGGGCGCACGGGTGGCCCGCGCGGGTGCCCGCCCCGACCTGAGCGCCCGCGGCGGCAGGCGCGCAGGTGGCCCGCGCGGGTGCCCGCCGTCACCCGAGTGCCCGCGGCGGCGGGCCCGGCCGGTGGCCGGGCGACCCGCCCCGGAGTGTCTACTGTGGATCAGGCGAGGGCTGTGATCTCATGCTTTCATGATCAATCCCTCTCCTCTCATGCGCCTGGTGGCCGGCGTGTGGGGATTCAAGACCCTCGCCGTCGGCGTCGAGTTCGGGCTGTTCACCCGCCTCGCGGGCGGCCGGACGATCACCCTCGCCGAGGCCGCCGCCGAGTTCGGGCTCGACGAGCGCCCCGCCGACCTCCTGCTGGCCGCGAGCGCGTCCCTCGGCCTGCTGGAGCGGGCCGGCGACGGCTACCGCAACACCGAGCTGGCCGAGCAGTTCCTGGTGGAGGGGCGGCCCTACTACTTCGGCGCCCAGGTGCGCTACTCCGACCTGCGCACCTATCTGCCGTGGCACCGCATCGCCGACGCGCTGCGCACCAACCGGCCGCTGACCTGGGACCCGCAGGCGCAGGAGTCGCTGTTCGACACCGTCGACCCGGAGATGCTGGCGCAGTTCTGGGACGCCATGTTCTCCACCTCCAGCTTCACCGCCCGCGCGCTGGCCGACGCGTACGACTTCGGGGCGCACACCCGGCTGCTCGACGTCGGCGGCGGGGCCGGGGCGTTCCCGATCGAGTTCTGCCGCCGGCTGCCGCAGCTGCGGGCGACGATCTTCGACCTGCCCCACGTGTGCGCGAAGGCACAGGACCGGATCGCGGCCGAGGGCCTGACCGACCGGATCGGCACGGTCGCCGGCGACTTCCTCGCCGACCCGGCGCTGCCGGAGGGGCACGACGTCGTCCTGCTCAGCATGATCCTGCACGACTGGGACGAACCGACCAACCGGGCGCTGCTGGCCAAGTGCCACGCCGCGCTGCCGCCCGGCGGCGCGGTCGTCATCTGCGAGCTGCTGCTCGACGACGACCGCGCCGGCCCGCCGGAGGCGGCCCTGATGGGCATGAACATGCTCGTCGAGACCGAGGGCGGCAAGAACTACTCCGGCGCCGAGTACGCGGCGTGGCTCGCCGACGCCGGCTTCGTCGACGTCGAGCGGCTGACGTTCGACGCGCCGGGCGCCAACGGCGCCGTGGTGGGCCGCCGGGCCTGACGCGCCGACCGGGGCGGGCAGGCCACGGCCCGCCCGCCCCGGTCAGGCCGCCGGCTTGTACGCGGTGACCAGCTCCCAGCCGCCGGGCAGCACCGCGACCCGCTCGAAGCCGACCTCCTTGAGCAGCCCCGTGTAGAACTCGACCTCCCGCAGCCGGCTCACGCAGCTGTCGACGCCGATCAGGAAGTAGCTCCAGAAGAACTGCATCGCCAGCCGGTCCGGGGTGCGGAACTCCTCGCCGATGAGCAGCAGCCCGCCCGGTTCGAGGGCCCGGTACGCCGCCTCGACCAGCCGGCGGGCGACGTCGTTGGGCCAGTCGTGCAGCACCCGGACGAACGCCAGCGCGTCGTAGCCGGTCGGCAGCGCCTCGGCGAAGAAGTCCCCGCCGACGAAGCCCAGCCGCTCGGCATGGCCGCGGCGCTGCCGGGTCTCGGCCACCAGGGGCGCCACCGCCGGCAGGTTGAACACATCGGCCCGCAGGTGCGGGGCGTCGTCGAGCACCCGGGCGGCGAGCGTGCCGTCGCCGCCGCCGACGTCGAGCAGCCGGCGGCGGTCCGCCCAGAGCCGGTCGGCGTGCCGGTGCAGGGTCTCCAGCACCGGCCCGAGCCCGACGGCCATGCTGCGCTCGAACGCGGCGGTCTGCTCGTCGGTGCGCGGCGGCCACGCGAAGTCCTCGTCGGTCATGCTGACCTCGCCGCGCAGGCTCTCGGCCAGCCGGCCGTGCAGCACGCGCCACGGGTAGCGGTCCCGGTCCCGCTCGACGGCGCCCGGCCCGACGACCGCCGCCACGGCGTCGCGCAGCCCCGGCTCGGCCCGGTAGCGGGCGGCGGCGATGTCGTCGTCGGGTTCCTCGCGGGTGACGACGCCGAGGCTCTCCAGGCAGTCCAGGAACTTGTAGAGCCGCAGCGGCCGGAACCCGAACCGCGCGGCGAGGTCGCCCAGGCGGGCGGGGCCCGGCTCCAGCGCGTCGAGCAGGCCCAGGGTGAGGGCCGTCTCCAGCACGTCCATCGCCTTCGGGCCGTTGGCGAGCAGGCTCATCAGCGCCCGCGGCGACAGGGTGACGTTCACCGGCGGACCTCCGCTTCCAGGGCGTCCATGAACACGTCGATCTCCTCCAGGGTGTTGTAGACGTGCGGGCCGACCCGCAGCCAGCCGCGCCAGCTACAGATCACGTTCCGCGCGGCGAGCCGCCGCTTGACCGCCTCCCCGTCGGGCACGTCGAGGCAGACGACGCCGCCGCGGCGGTGCGGCTCGGTCGGGCTGACCACCGTGATCCCGGCGGCGGCGGCCCGCTCGACGATCCGCCCGGTGCAGGCCAGGGAGTGCCGCCGGATCGCGGGCGCCCCGACGCCGGCCAGCAGGTCCAGGCCCACCTGGGAGACCAGCGAGGTGAGCGGGAACGGCGTGCCGCCGGCGAACCGTTGCGCGCCGGCCGCCCAGCCGGTCGACGGCCGGAACGTCAGCGCGACGTCCCCGGCCTGCCAGCCGGTCGCCGCCGGCTCCAGCCGGGGCGTCAGGTCCGGCCGGACGTAGCAGAAGGCGGTGCCGACGCCGCACAGCCACTTGTGCGCGCCGCCGAGGACGACGTCCACGCCCAGCGCGGTCACGTCCAGCGGCACCACCCCGACCGTCTGGAAGGCGTCGACGATCACCAGGGCGCCGGCGTCGTGGGCGTGGGCGACGAGCCGGGGCAGGTCGATGGTGTCGCCGGAGGCGAAGCTGGCGTGCGGCACGCACACCAGCAGCGTCCGCTCGTCGATGCGCGCTTCGAGGGCGTCCTGGTCGAACCGGACGCCGCCGGTGGCGACGACGTCGGCCTGCGCCCCGTAGCGGCCGAACGCGTTCCAGACGAACGGCACGGTCGGGAACTCCAGGTCGGTGGTGACGACCCGGTCGCGGGGCGGGCGGTAGTCGAAGCAGGAGGCGATCCGGGCCAGCAGGGTGCTCAGGTTCGCGTCGGTGACGACGCTGCCCGCGGGCGCGCCGATGAGCGCGGCCACCGAGTCGGCGTACCGGTCGAGGCCGACGTGCCAGCCCTGCCACACGTCGTCACGCCAGCCGCGCAGGGTCTCCCAGTAGTCGGCCAGCACCCGCTGCGCGCCCTGCGGGACCGCGCCGGTGGAGTTGTTGTTCAGGTAGACGCAGGTGCGCAGCAGCGGGAACTCGGCGCGCAGGGCGGCGAGCGCGTCCGCGTCGAGGCAGCGCGCCTCGTCGGCGGCCGGGGCCGGGTCGGGGGTGCTCACGCGGGACAGCCTCCGGTGTTCGTCGGCGGGGCCGCCGCGCCCGGGTCGGGGCCGACGGCGGTGAAGACGGGGGTGGAGCGGACGGCGGCCAGGTAGGGGGTGCCCTCCGTGTATCCGGTGCCGGGGCGCGTGCCGAGCATCCGGACCGCCAGCCGGTGGTGGGTGCGCCGCCACCCGAGCACCGCCTCGGCGAAGGCGCGCATCTCCCGCTCCACCCGGTCGCGGTCGGCCCCGGTGAGCCGGCCGGCGCGGGCCGCCGCCCGGTAGGCGGCGTCGACCGACGGGTGCCCGGCGAGCACCCACTCGCGCACCTCCGGCACCGAGCGGTAGGCCGCCGAGTCCAGCCGAGACCCGTCGGGGGTACGGCACAGCGACTCCACCAGCTTGTAGGAGCGGGACTGGATGGCGCTGGCCCCCTCGGTGTACTCCCGGAAGGTCCGGAAGGACTCCGGCTGCATGGTGGCCAGCAGCGAGAACAGCGGCGCGGCGGCGGCGAGCCGGTCGCGGGCGGACGCCAGCCGGCCGGCCGCCGTGCCCGGCTGCCCGGTGCGCAGGGCGGCGACCGTGCCGCGCAGTTCGTCGGCGAGCCCGGCGAAGACGCACTCGTACGCCTGGAGCACCCGGACGAACAGGTACTCGTCGTGCGACCGGTACACCGGCAGCATGCTCAGCCGCAGCCGGCGCTCCTCGTCGCCGGTGTCGTCGGCGACGGCGAACGCGTGCAGGGCCGCCGCGGCGGTGGCCGGACTCCGGTCGTCGACCGTCCACGCCGGGTCCAGCCGGGCCATCGCGGGCAACACGGCCCGGACGCCGAGCCGCAGGCGCTTCGCGACCGTCGCTGGGCCGGGGCGCTGCTCGGGGAGCAGGGTGGTGGCTCCGGCCGTGGCGGCGAGTTCGAAGGCGAGGGCGTCGGCGACCAGCCGCACCAGGAGCCGGTCGGAGGCGCGGCGGGCGTCCGCCGGGTCGGGCCCCGCGTCGGTCCCGGGGTCGTCCGCCGTGCAGGGCAGCCGCAGCAGGGGCAGCGCGAGGTAGCTGCGGTAGTCGTACCGGCCGTCCCACTTGTCGAGCGCGACGTCGAGGAACTCGCGCAGGAACCGGTGCGGCTCCGTGGGCCCGGCGGCGGCGCGCCCCGCCGCGACGACGTGCGTCCGTATCTCGTCGAGAAGTGCGAGCAGTTCTTTTTCGACAAAGTGTTTACCGGCGCGCTGGAACGCGTCGAGCACCGCAGAGTAGGGAAAGTCGTCGGGATCGGATAGGCCGGATCGCCAAGTCGTCAGCTCACGCACGAACGGCACCTCAACATTACGGTCGTGTTAAATACGGACGGTGAGGAACCGACGATTCCGGCGGCGGCCGGTCAGGCCCGTGGGGTGGCCGGCGCGGGGCCGGCGACGCCCACCCGCAGATGCCACAGCTCGGGGAAGAACCGGTGGTCGATCAGCCGGGCGAGCATCGTCGCCGGGCTGCCCGGCGTGCCGGCCGGGCCGTGCCCGCCGATGCGCAGGGCCACCTGGTAGTGCCGTACCCGCCAGGACGCGACCCGTTCGTCCCACTCCACCATGGCCTCGGCCAGCCGGTGCAGCGGATCGGCGGGGTCGGTGCCCGGCAGCGCGGAGACGTCGACGCCGACGGCGGCGAGGTGGTCGGCGAAGGCCCGGCCGAGCCGCCGGCTGGCGGCCTGCACCTGCCGCCAACCAGGCGATTCGGCGCCGGAGCCGTTGCCGAGCGCCGGCTGCATGGCCTGGAAGTCGGCCGGGGACAGGTGGCGGAACATCTCCAGCTGGTCGGTGACCAGCCGCACGCCGAGCGCCGCCCGGGTCAGCAGCAGCTCCGCCGCGCCCGGCTCGCCGGCGTCGAGTCGCGCGGCGGCCTCGCGCAGCTCGGACGCGGCGAGCTTGAGCCACAGCTCCGCCGACTGGTGGACCACCTGGAAGAGCAGCTCGTCGCGACAGATCACCTGCTCCGGGGTGCGCTGCAGGTCGAGCAGCTCGTCGACGCGCATGTAACGCGCATAGTCGGTGTCGCCGTCGCCCGGCAGCACGGGTGAGTGGTCCCGCTTCACGGAATTGTCCCCTTCGGCTAAGCGTCGGGGCACCTGAACGCGACCCGCGACGGCTCATCGCGGCGGACATTATCCAACGACGTCGAGCAATATGTCACGCCCGGGGATCCCGTCCGTAGGACGGCAGGGGTAATTCGAGCCTTCTCGACCGTTTCATTCGACGGAAAGGAGACCGCCCGGCGCGCTGTCGAATAGGGGCGCGCCGGGCCGGGGAACGGATCAGCCGCGCAGGGCCAGGTCGAGCACGGAGCCCAGCCCGTTGGGCCGGCCCGGCTCGGCCTCGGGCAGCACCAGCACGGCGCAGCCGGCCCGCACCGCACCGGCGTCCGCCGCCGTGTCGCCCACCATCAGCGCCCGCTCCGCGTCCACCCCGAGCATCCCGCAGGCCCGCCAGAAGATCGCCGGGTCCGGCTTGCAGCGCCCCACCTCGTAGGACAGGACGAACGCGTCCACCAGGGCGTCGAGGCCCCACGCGGCGAAGAACGGCCGGATGTCGAAGCCGATGTTGCTCACCACCGCCACCTTCACCCCCGCCGACCGCAGCGCCGCGAGGGTCGGCGCGGTGTCCGGGTACGGCACCCACCCGTCCGGCCGCAGCACCCGCTCGTAGAGCGCGTCGGCGAGGCCGTCGATCCCGGCGTCCACGGTGGCCGCCAACCCCGTGTACGCGCCCCGGTGCGCGTGCGGGTAGAGGTCCCGCTCGGCCCACAGCTCGGCCAGCGCCGGCGGCACCCGCGCCGGCAGCGGCCCGCCGGCCCGGCCGGCGGTGAGCAGCCGGTCGGCCAGCGCGGTGGCCCGCACCCGCTCCAGGGCCACCCCGCACGCCCGCGCGGCGGCGAGCACCCAGTCGTGGGGCTCCTCCACCTGCGCGAGGGTGCCGTGGAAGTCGAACAGGACCGCTTCGACGGGCCGACGGGACGCCCCGACGCCCGCGGCGGAGTCGGCGCTCGGTGGGGTCGACTGGGTCGGTTCGGCATGATCCGGCACGCCGTGCACCCTACCGACCGCCCCCGACCCCCCTGTCGGACGGCCTTGCGGCGGTGGTCGTCGGAGGCACGCACTAATCTTGGTGACATGTCGAGCCCCGCCGAGCGGTACGCCGCGGCGCGCCGCCGGGCCGCGCAGGCCTCACAGTTCCCGGCGCTGGACGAGTTCGCCCTTGACCTGGGGTTCGATCTCGACGACTTCCAGCGGGAGGCGTGCCAGGCCCTGGAACGGGGCAGCGGCGTGCTGGTCTGCGCCCCCACCGGCGCCGGCAAGACCGTGGTCGGCGAGTTCGCCGTGCACCTGGCCCTGCGCGGCACGCCCGCGCGGCCGGCGGCGGCCGACGGCGACGGCCCGCCGCCCGCCCGGCGCAAGTGCTTCTACACCACGCCGATCAAGGCGCTGTCCAACCAGAAGTACCACGACCTGGTCGACCGCTACGGCGTCGAGCACGTCGGGCTGCTCACCGGCGACAACGCGATCAACGGCGACGCACCGGTGGTCGTGATGACCACCGAGGTGCTGCGCAACATGCTCTACGCCGGCTCGGCCACCCTCGAGGGCCTGGCCTACGTGGTCATGGACGAGGTGCACTACCTCGCCGACCGGTTCCGCGGCGGGGTCTGGGAAGAGGTGATCATCCACCTGCCCGCCTCGGTGACCCTGGTCTCGCTGTCGGCGACCGTCTCCAACGCCGAGGAGTTCGCCGACTGGCTGGTCACCGTGCGCGGCGAGACCGCCGTGGTGGTCAGCGAGCACCGCCCGGTGCCGCTGTGGCAGCACATGCTCGTCGGCAAGCGGATGTTCGACCTCTTCCACGACGCCGACGCCGCCCGCAAGCACGACGTGCACCCGGAGCTGCTGCGCTACACCCGCGAGACGGTGCGCCGCCTGGAGCTGGGGGAGGGGCGCAGCGCCGGGCCGGGCGGCGGCCGGCGCGGGCCGCGCTGGCGGGGCCCGCTGCGCCCGGACATCGTGGACCGGCTCGACCGGGAGGGGCTGCTGCCGGCGATCCTGTTCATCTTCAGCCGCGCCGGCTGCGCCGCCGCCGTGCAGCAGTGCCTCGCCGCCGGCCTGCGGCTCACCAACCCGGAGGAGCGCGCCGAGATCCGCCGGGTCGTCGAGTCGCGGGTCACCGCCATCCCCGGCGAGGACCTGACGGTGCTCGGCTACTGGGAGTGGCTCGACGGCCTGGAGCGCGGCCTGGCCGCCCACCACGCCGGCATGCTGCCGGTGTTCAAGGAGGTCGTCGAGGAGCTGTTCGTCCGGGGCCTGGTCAAGGCGGTCTTCGCCACCGAGACCCTGGCGCTGGGCATCAACATGCCGGCCCGCTGCGTCGTCCTCGAACGCCTCGTGAAGTTCAACGGCGAGGCCCACGTCGACCTCACCCCGGGCGAATACACCCAGCTCACCGGGCGCGCCGGCCGCCGGGGCATCGACGTCGAGGGGCATGCCGTCGTGGTCTGGTCGCCCGAGACCGACCCCCGGCACGTGGCGGGCCTGGCCTCCACCCGCACCTACCCGCTGCGGTCCAGCTTCCGCCCGTCCTACAACATGGCCGTCAACCTGGTCGGCACGGTCGGCGCGGAGCCGGCCCGCGCGCTGCTGGAGAGCTCGTTCGCCCAGTTCCAGGCCGACCGGTCGGTGGTCGGCCTGGCCCGGCAGGTGCAGCGCAACACCGAGACCATCGACGCGTACGGCGCGGAGGCCGCCTGCCACCACGGCGACTTCGACGAGTACTTCGCCCTGCGGGTGGCCATCGCCGACCGGGAGCGCGCCATCGCGCGGCAGGGCCAGCACCAGCGCAAGGCCGCCGCCGTGGCGTCGCTGGAGCGGCTGCGCGTCGGCGACGTGATCCGGGTGCCGTCCGGCCGGCGTGCCGGCCTCGCGGTGGTGCTCGACCCGGCCACCGGCGGGTTCGGCGAGCCCCGCCCGCTCGTGCTGACCCAGGACCGGTGGGCCGGGCGGGTCAGCCCCGGCGACTTCACCACCCCCGCCGAGGTGCTCGCCCGCATCCGGGTGCCCAAGCACTTCAACCACCGTTCCCCGGCGGCCCGCCGCGACCTCGCCGCCGAGGTCAGCGGCACCGGCCTGGACCGGCACGGCGGCCGCCGGGGCGGCCGGTCCCGGCAGGGCGCGGGCGAGGACCACGCGCTCAGCCAGCTCCGCACCGAGCTGCGCCGGCACCCCTGCCACGCCTGCCCCGACCGGGAGGAGCACGCCCGCTGGGCCGAGCGGCGCCGCCGCCTCGAACGCGACACCGAGGAGCTGCGCCAGCGGGTCGCCGGCCGCACCGGCTCCCTTGCCCGCACGTTCGACCGGATCGTCGCGCTGCTCACCGCGCGCGGCTACCTGTCGGCCGATGGGGCCGTCACCGACGCCGGGCGGATGCTCGGCCGGATCTGGACCGAGGCCGACCTGCTGGTCGCCGAGTGCCTGCGCCGGGGCGTCTGGGACGGGCTCTCGCCGGCGGAGCTGGCCGCCGCCGTGTCGGTGGTGGTGTTCGAGGCCCGCCGGGACGCCGACGAGCGGGCGTCGCTGCCGCGCGGCCCCGTCGCGGACGCGGTGGACGAGACGCTGCACCTGTGGAGCGGCATCGAGGCCGACGAGGCCGCCCGTGGCCTCGCGGTGACCCGCGAGCCCGACCTCGGCTTCGCCTGGCCGATCTACCGCTGGGCCCGTGGCGAGGCCCTGGCCAAGGTGCTCGCCAGCGGGCACCAGCTCGACGGCGAGATGCCGGCCGGCGACTTCGTCCGGTGGGCCCGCCAGGTCGTCGACCTGCTCGGTCAGGTCGCCGACTCCGGCGGCGCCTCCACCGAGCTGCGCGCCACGGCCCGGCAGGCCATCGCCGCCGTCAACCGGGGCGTCCTCGCCTACCACGCCACCGCCTGACGGTCACCCTGCGTCGTTTCGACGCCGGTCCCATGCATCGGACTGTCACCGTGACAGCACCCCCCGAAGTGGTCGGGGGGCGCTGTTGCGGCAGCTCAACGCGTCCCCGATCATGTCTGCGGCGCGTCGTCGACGCGCCGGTGACCGGGTGGGGGGACAACCGCCGTGGCGGAGATCAATCACTTTGAGTACGGCTGGATCACGCCGGCGCTCAGCTACGCGTTGTCGGTGCTGGGCTCGTTCCTCGGTCTGGTCTGCGCGGGCCGCATCCGGGCCGCCGCCACCACCGGCCAACGCGTGTGGTGGGGCACCCTCGCCGCCTGGGCGATCGGCGGCACCGCGATCTGGAGCATGCACTTCATGGCGATGCTCGGCTTCGCCGTCGAGGGCACCCGGATCCGCTACGACGTGCCGATCACCGTGGCGAGCGCCCTCATCGCCGTGGTCGCGGTCGGCATCGGCCTGGCCATCGTCGGCACCGGCCGGGTCTCCGCGCTGCGCATCGGCATCGGGGGCGGGCTGACCGGGGCCGGGGTCGTCGCCATGCACTACACCGGGATGGCGGCGATGCGGCTCGGCGGCTCCCTCGGCTACGACGGCGTGCGGGTCGCCCTGTCGGTGGCGATCGCCGTGGTCGCGGCGACCGTGGCGCTGTGGCTGGCCGTCACCGTGCGCCGGGTCCTGGCCGTCGTCGCCTCCGCGCTGGTGATGGGCGTCGCCGTCAACGGCATGCACTTCACCGGCATGAGCGCCCTGTCGGTGCGCCTGCACGAGCAGCACGACGACGTCACCGGTGCGGGGTTCAGCACGCTGCTGGTGCCCATCGTCCTCGCGGTGATCCTCGTGGTGGTCGGGCTGGTCTACGCCCTGCTCGCCGCGCCCACCGAGGAGGACCGGGCCGGCGCGGCCTACCTCGACGCGCGCCGGGCGGACCCGGCCGGGTCGGCGGCGGCGGCGGATCCGCAGCCGGCCCCGGACCCGGTCGGGCTGCGCGCCCGCGGCACCCTGGCCCGCCCCGGCAGCACGTTCCCCACCCGCCGCGTCGACCCGCCCCGCTGACCCGCTGACCCGCTGGTCCGCCCCTGGCCGGCCGGGGGTGGGCCCGCGGTCAGTCGCGGATGGCGAGGGCGTCGACGAGGCGGCGGCAGGAGCCGGCCAGGTTCCAGCGCTCGGCCAGCGCCAGCAGCCGGTCCGGGTCGGCCGGGGCCTGCGGCAGCGCCGTGGGCAGCTCCGGCAGCGGCACGTCCAGCGCCACCCGCACCACCGTCGGCGCGACGGCCAGGTAACCGCGGGCGGCGTCCAGCCGGGCCCGCAGGCCGGGGGCGAACCCGGCGTCGGGGTCGTCGAGCGCGGCGAGGATGCCGGCGACGCCGCCGTAGCGGTCGACCAGCCGGGCCGCGGTCTTCTCGCCGACGCCCGGCACGCCGGGCAGCCCGTCGCTGGGGTCGCCGCGCAGGGCCGCGAAGTCGGCGTACCGGTCGGCGGGCACCCCGTAGCGGGCGCGCACCGCCGCGTCGTCGCAGTCCTCCAGCTTCGCCACGCCACGCCCGACGTAGAGCAGCCGCACCCCGCGCGCGTCGTCGACGAGTTGGAACAGGTCCCGGTCCCCGGAGACCACCTCCGCCGGTGCGGGCTGGGTCACCGACAGCGTGCCCAGCACGTCGTCGGCCTCGTAGCCGGCGGCCCCGACCGCCGTGATGCCGATCGCGGCCAGCACGTCCAGGATCACCGGCACCTGCGGGCCGAGGGTGTCGGGCACCTCCTCGCCCCCCTCCGGGGCCACCCGGTGCGCCTTGTACGACGGCAGGAGCGCCACCCGCCAGTCGGGACGCCAGTCGTGGTCCAGGGCGCAGACCAGCCGGTCGGGGCGGCGGGTGCGCACCAGCGTGGCGAGCATGTCGAGGAATCCGCGCACCGCGTTGACGGGGCTGCCGTCGGCGGCCCGCGCGGCGGACTCGGGGACGCCGAAGTAGGCCCGGAAGTAGAGACTGGGAGCGTCGATCAGCAGGATCGGGGATCGGTGTGCCACGCCGGACAGCGTGGCACAGCCGTCCGACGATCCGGGCGCGGCGCGGCGGTCAGCGCGGCCCGTCGTGCCGGTAGAGCGCCTCCCGGCGGGCGAGGCGCTGCACGGCGTAGCTCGCCACCAGCAGGACGAGGGCGACGGCCGCCTCCAGCCACGCGAGGGCCCCGTTGGCGACGGTGAGGCCGACCGCCAGCAGCACCAGCCCGGCGACGGCGAGGATGCCGGCCCACAACAGCCCGCGCCGCCGCCGCGCCCCGCGCTCCCGCCCGCCGCCCATCGCGCCGCCTTCTCCGTCCCGTCGGCCGGCGGACCGGTGCCGGCGTGGGTCCAGGCTATCGACGTCGCCGCCCGCCTCGGGCGGGTTCGACGCGACACCGCCGCCTCCCGCAGGTGGCCAAACGACCGTTAAGCTCACAGGGCGGGAACCGACGGTAGAACCGGCCACCGGAACCCGACGCCGTCCGCACGACGGGCGGCGTGACCCGGCTCAACACCACCCCACGGAGCTCAGCGCGCTATGACCGTCGACCGGATCCTGCCCACCGACGAGGCCCACGACCTGCTCGACCTCGCCACCGAGCTCGCCGACCGGGAGCTCGCCCCCCGCGCCGCCGCGTTCGAGTCCCGCGCCGAGTTCCCCCGGGAGGTGCTGCGCACCCTCGGCCGCGCCGGCCTGCTCGGCCTGCCCTACGCCGAGGAGCACGGCGGGGCCGCCCAGCCGTACGAGGTGTACCTGCAGGTGCTGGAGGTGCTTGCCAGCCGCTGGCTCGCCGTCGCCGAGGCGGTCAGCGTGCACACCCTGTCCTGCTACCCCCTGGCCCAGTTCGGCACGGACGCCCAGCGCAAGCTGCTGCCCGACATGATCGGCGGCGAGCTGCTCGGCGCGTACTGCCTGTCGGAGCCGCAGGGCGGCTCGGACGCGGCGGCGCTGACCACGAGGGCCGTGCGCGACGGCGATGCGTACGTGGTCACCGGCACCAAGGCGTGGATCACCCACGCGCAGGTGGCCGACTTCTACAACGTCTTCTGCCGCACCGGCGGGCCCGGCCCGAAGGGCATCTCCTGCCTGCTCGCCGACCGTGACACCCCCGGCATCGTCCCGCAGGCCGCCGAGCGGACCATGGGCCTGCACGCCTCCCCGGTGGCGCAGGTCGCCTTCGACGACGCCCGGGTGCCGGCCGACCGCCTCATCGGCGGGGCGGGCGCCGGCTTCACCATCGCCATGTCCGCCCTGGACTCCGGCCGCCTCGGCATCGCCGCCTGCGCCGTCGGCCTGGCCCAGGCCGCCCTCGACCACGCGGTCGGCTACGCCCGTGAGCGTCGGCAGTTCGGGCGGGCGATCGTCGACTTCCAGGGCCTCGGGTTCACCCTGGCCGACCACGCCACCCAGATCTCCGCCGCCCGCGCGCTGACGCTGGCCGCCGCGCGGCTGCGCGACGCCGGCCGGCCGTACTCGATCGAGGCGGCGAAGGCGAAGCTGTTCGCCACGGACGTGGCGATGCGGGTGACCATCGACGCGGTGCAGGTGCTCGGCGGGGCCGGCTACGTCGCCGACCATCCCGTCGAGCGCTACCTGCGGGAGGCGAAGGTGCTCCAGATCGTCGAGGGCACCAACCAGATCCAGCGCCTGGTGATCTCCCGCGCCCTGGCCAGGGACTGAGCGCGCGTCGGCACGAACCTGCCGGCCTGCGGTGCCGGGACGATCCAGAACATCCCGAACAACGGCACGGGCGGGCACACGGTGACCATCCACCACTCCGACGGCTACCGCAGCCAGTACCTGCACCTGTCGCAGTTCCTGCTGTCCGACGGCTCCTGGCGTGGCTTCGCCCGCTTCCTCAACCAGGACCAGTGGGACTGAGGCCCGACGCGGAAGGTCACCCGGGGCGGACCGAGCGTCACGCGGGGCGGGGGCGTCGTCGCGGGGGAGCGCTTTTACCGGTAGGTTGCACGCCGTGGAGGAGATCGACCGGGCCATCGTCGCGGCGCTGACCGCCGACGGGCGGCTGTCGTACACGGACCTGGCGGAGAAGGTGGGCCTGTCGGTGTCCGCCGTGCACCAGCGGGTCCGCCGGCTGGAGCAGCGCGGGGTGATCCGGGGCTACGCCGCCCGGGTCTCCTTCGAGGCGGTCGACCTGCCGCTGAGCGCGTTCGTGGCGATCCGGCCGTTCGACCCGTCGCAGCCCGACGACGCCCCGGAGCGGCTGGCCCACCTGCCCGAGATCGACTCCTGCTACTCGGTGGCGGGGGAGGACTTCTACCTGCTGCTGGTGCGGGTGGCCTCCCCGGCCGACCTGGAGCGCCTGCTCCAGGAGATCCGCACGGCCGCGAACGTCACCACCCGCACCACCGTGGTCCTGTCCACCCCGTACGAGAACCGGCCGCCGAAGATCAGCGGGGAGCCGTCGACCCGGGCGCGGTCCCGGGCGGCGGGGGAGGCGGCTGGTTCCACCGCAGGATGACCCGCCGGCCGTGCTCGTGGCCGAGGACGCTGACCGTGGCGGTGTCCAGCCGCAGCAGCCCGCCGCCGGGCGGCGGGAGGCCGATCCACCGGGCGCCCAGCACCCGCAGGCTGTGCGCGTGGCCGACCAGGGCGACGTCGCCGTCGGCGAGCGCGGCGGCGGCGCGGGCCAGCACCCGGTCGAGCCGCGCGCCCACCTCGGCCGGTGACTCCCCGGCGGGGCAGCCGTCGGTCCAGATGTTCCACCCTGGGCGGCCGGTGTGGATGTCGGCGGTGGTGACGCCCTCGTACCGGCCGTAGTTCCACTCGGCCAGGTCCTCGTCGGCCGCGGTGACGGCGAGCCCGGCCAGTTCGGCGGTGCGCAGCGCCCGGCGGCGCGGGCTGGCCAGCACGAGGGCGAACCGCCGGCCGGCGAGGGGGGTGGCGAGCGCGCGGGCCTCCCGTTCGCCGTCGGCGGTGAGCTCCAGGTCGGTGTACGAGGTGTGCCGGCGGCTGGCGCTCCACTCGGTCTCGCCGTGGCGGACGAGGACGATCTCTCCCATCGGCCCAGTCAACCAGGTCCCCCGCCGCACACGCGACACCTAGCCTCCTAGGATGCCCTGCCGCGTGTGACGCCGCCCGCCTCCCAGGTTTCCGCTGCCCCACACCCGGGCATGCCTTTGGTCAGGGGCAGTGAAGCCCCGGACCGCCGGAGCAGAGGGAGTGGACATGAGCTTCACCGACAAGGCGAAGAACAAGGCCCAGGAGCTGGCCGGCGCCGCCAAGGAGCGCGTCGGCGACATGACGGACAACGAGCGCCTGCGCGCCGAGGGCGCCACCGAGCAGAGCGACGCGCGGGCCCGTCAGGCGGGCGAGCACGTCAAGGACGCCGGCCGGGACGTGCGCGACGCGTTCACCAGGTGACCCGACCGCGCGGCGGCCCCGGAGGAGTCCTCCGGGGCCGCCGTCGTCGTGTCGTCCCCGTGTCCGGCCGGGGGAGGGGGGCGGGCTAGGAGACCCGGGTGACGCGGATCGCGTCGGCGATGACGAGGCCGGCGCCGGTGGTCCACCGGCTCACGCCGACCCGGTTGGCGTCGCCGGCGGGGAGGGCGAACGTGCCGAGGGCGCGCCACTGGCCGCCGGTGGCGCGCTGGTCGACGTACACGGTCTTGTTGCCGGTGGTGGTGGCGACGAGGTACGGGGTGGCGTTGTTGTATCCGGCGTTGGCCGGCCACCAGGCGTCGACGCGGTAGGTGCCGGTGGCGGGGACGTTGACCCGGTACCAGGCGACGTCGCTGGAGGCGACGGGGTCGGCGTAGCGGTAGTCGGCGCCGTAGCGCTGGCCTGAGTAGGTGGAGACGCGCCAGTTGGCGCTGGCGGTGAAGCGGCCGGAGGTGGCGTTGTCGACGACGGCGCTCCAGGCGGTGCCGCCGTTCATCCGGGCGGCGACGTCGGCGCGCATGACGTCCAGGTCGATGAAGGATGGGTCGATCTTGCCGGTGGTGCTGGTTTCGCGGTGGCCCCGGGCGTAGCTGGCGTCCCGGCCGAGGCGGGTGAGCACGGCGACGGTGGCGCGCAGCGACGCCTCGTACTGGGCGGGGGTCATCTCCTGGCTGACGCCGTTGTAGTCGATCTCCCAGCCGATCATGAGGGTGTTGCCGTCGCCGGCGGGGATGGGTCCGCTGCCGCCGCTGGCGCCGGCGTGGTTGGCGCGGCCGGCGGAGATGAGGTGGAACACGCCGTGGTAGTCGACGAGGGCCTGGCAGAGGGGCCCGGGCAGGTCGGAGCGGCCGTTGATGCAGATGCCCAGGGCGGGGTGGGGGTTGGTGGCGCTGGAGGTGGAGGCGGTGTGGTGCCACAGCACGCCGATGGGGTCGAAGTCGCCGGGGCGCATCCGGTTGCGCCAGTCACCCTCCTCGACGACCTGGACGCCGGCGGCGCGCAGGACGTCGGCGAGCCAGCCGACGGTGGCCATCAGGACTGCCCGATCAGGTCGGCGAGGCATTCGGCGCGGGCCTCGGCCCGGGCGGGCGCGGGGCGCAGGGCGACGGTGAGCGCGGCGGCGACGAGGGCGGGGAAGCCGAGGAGCCCTCGGCGGCGCAGGCGGGCGACGGGTGACGTGGCCACGGCACTCCTCACAGCGGCGGACGGTGGTCCGCCCGGTCGGTGGTCAGGGATGACGGCACGCTATCCGGTTACACCTGGCTATGTCGATACCCTTCAATGAGTCTGTGGGGGCTGTAGGTTTCCCGCAGCGCCGGCCCGGACACAGGCGCCCGCGTCCAGGGTGGACACGGGCTGTCGGCCGGTCTGTCGCGGTCTTCCGGCCCTGTCCGGGGGCGGTTGGCCGCTGCTGTACTCGGGGCATGGTCGTCAAGCTGCGTGGGTTGGTGCGGCGTTGGCCGGTGGCGTCGTTCTTCGCCCTGGCGTACGTGCTGTCGTGGAGTTGGTGGGTGCCGATCGCGGTCGCCGGGGGTGTGGTGCGCGGCGGCGATCCGTGGCCCACCCACATGCCCGGCCTGCTCGGGCCGCTGCTGGCGGCGGTGACGGTCACCGCCGTGACCGGGGGCCGGGCGGCGGTGGCCGGGTACGTCGGGCGGCTGTGGCGCTGGCGCGGCGGCTGGCGCACGGCGCTGCTGGCCGCCAGTCCGTTGGCCATGCTGGCCGTCGGGCTGGCGGCCGTCGCCCTGGCCGGTCAGCCGGTCCCGCCGTGGCGGGACCTGTTCGTGATCAGCGGGTTGCCGTCGGCGGCGCTGCCGATGCTCCTGGGTCTGGTGGTGCTCAACGGCCTGGGGGAGGAGGGCGGTTGGCGCGGCTTCGCCCAGGAGCAGCTCCAGGCCCGCCACGGGCCGGTCCGGGCGGCGCTGCTCACCGCCGTCGGGTGGGCGGTCTGGCACGCGCCGTTGTTCGTCATCCTGGCCACCTTCCGTGGCTTCCGCCCCGCCGTGCTGCCCGGCTTCTTCCTCGGCATGGTCGCCGGCGCGGTGGTCCTGGCCTTCGTCTACAACGCCGCCGGCGGGGGTGTCGCCGCCGCGGCCTGCTGGCATGTGGCCTACAACCTGTCCTCGGCGTCGGCCGCCGCGTCGGGAACCGTCGCCGCCGTCTCCACCACCGTGGTCATGCTGTGGGCGGTGGTCCTGCTGGTCATGGCCTGGCGTGCCGCCCGCCGCGGCGCGCCGTCGCCGTTGCTCGCCGGAAGGCGTCGGGCCGGATCCGAGCCTCAGACCCTAGTATCCTAGGACACCCTACGGGGCGTGGCGCGCCACGCCAAAACCAAAAAGCATGGGCCCCGGCATCCGCCGGGGCCCATGCGGTCGAGCGGGTGCCGATCAGTCGTCGCGGTGGTCGTGCCACCACTGCCGGCCGGCGGCGGGCAGGGTGTCGATCGGGTCGTAGTAGGCGTAGCGCTTGTTGAGCGCCTCCAGGTCGGCCGACTCGATGGAGGTGCGGTAGTTCTTCGTCCAGTAGGAGATGCCGCGCTCGCGGTCGTAGTCGGTGAGCATGTGCACCCACCGCTTGCCGACGAACGGCACGTCGCAGACGATCCGCGGGGTGGCGTAGCCGGGGAGGTAGCCCATGATGTCGTGCTGGAGCTGCTGGGCGTGCCAGACCGGGACCCGCCAGTGCTCGGCGTTGGGGATCATGTCGCACATGTAGAAGTAGTAGGGCAGGATGCCCGCCTCGCCCTGGAGCGCGAAGCAGAGGTCGAGCAGGTCGGGGGCGGTGGCGTTGACGCCGCGCATGAGCACGCCCTGGTTGCGTACGTCGCGTACGCCGACGTCGAGGGCGGTCTGGGCGGCCTTCGCGACCAGCGGGGTGAGCGACTGGGCGTGGTTGACGTGGGTGTGGATGGCCAGGTTGACGCCGCGACGGGCGGCGGTGCGGGCGACGCGTTCCAGGCCCTCGACGACGTCGGGCTGGAGCCAGTGCTGGGGCAGGCCCATGAGGGCCTTGGTGGCGAGGCGGATGTCGCGGATGGTTTCGATCTCCAGCAGCCGCATCAGGTACGACTCGAGGTTGCGCCACGGGACGTTGGCCACGTCGCCGCCGGAGACGACCACGTCGCGTACGCCGGGGTGGGCCTTGAGGTAGGTGATGTGGGCGTCGTAGCGGTCGACGGGCTTGAGGGTGAGCTTGAGCTTGTCGACGGCGGGGGTGGAGTTGCCGACGAGGTCCATCCGGGTGCAGTGCCCGCAGTACTGGGGGCAGGTGGAGAGCAGCTCGGCGAGGACCTTGGTCGGGTAGCGGTGGGTAAGGCCCTCGGCGACCCACATGTCGTGCTCGTGGAGGGAGTCGCGGCTGGCGTACGGGTGGGAGGGCCAGTCGGTGCGCCGGTCGGAGGCGACGGGGATCATGTAGCGCCGGATGGGGTCGGCGAGGAGCGCGGCGGTGGTGAGCGGCGCGTGCGGCACCATGGTGTTGATCATCTGGGGTGGCACGAGCATGGACATGGTGGCCAGGGCCTGCTGGTCGGCTTCCAGGTCGGCGTAGAAGGACTCGTCGACGGTGTCGCCGAGGACGGCGTGCAGCTGCTTGATGTTCTTGACGCAGTTGACGCGCTGCCACTGGGCGCTTTCCCACTGTTCGCGGGTGATGTGACGCCAGCCGGGGAAGCGGGTCCAGTCGGGTTCGACCAGGGGGCGGCGGCGGTATTCGTAGGGCTGCCCGGCGGTGGGTGCGGCGACCGGGGCGTGACGGGGCGCAGGGATGGTCTCAGCCGGTTGGGTCTGGGTCACGGCCCCTCCTCGGTGCGTGGTGCGGATGATCGGCGGCCCGTAGGCTACTGGAAAATATCCGGCGAAGAAATTAGTCTGCCGTAAGTTTTCCCGCGATGCGAGTCCTGCGCGGGGCTTCGGGCGGCTGGACAGGGGAGGTCGGCGTGACGTCACCGGTGGGTCTGCACCGTGTTGTCGAACCGGCGGGGGTGCTGCCGCAGGCGGCGTGGCGGTTGGACGCCAGCGCGCGGATCGCGCCGAACGAGGTGCGGATCCGGGTGGAGCGGTTGAACCTGGACGCGGCGAGTTTCCGGCAGTTGTGGCAGAAGCACGGCGGGGACGGGGGGAAGGTCCGCGCCGAGGTGCTGGAGATCGTCGCGACGCGGGGGAAGATGCAGAACCCGGTGACGGGGTCGGGCGGGATGCTGATCGGCACCGTGGAGGAGGCGGGCCGGCGGTCGCCGTTGGGGCTGCGGGTGGGTGACCGGGTGGCGACGTTGGTGTCGCTGACGTTGACCCCGTTGACGGTCACCGACGGGTTGGCCCGTTGGGACGGGCGCAGCGAGCAGGTGCCGTGCGACGGGCACGCGATCCTGTTCGCCCGGTCGATCGCGGCGGTGCTGCCGCCGGATCTGCACCCCGAGCTGTCTCTCGCGGTGTTGGACGTGTGCGGGGCGCCGGCGTTGACGGCGCGGGTGGTGGCCGAGCAGGTGGCGCGGCGTTCCCGTGAGGGTGACCCGCGTCCGGTGTCGGTGGCGGTGATCGGCGGGGCCGGCAAGAGCGGGTCGTTGTCCCTGGCGGCGGCGCGGCGGGCGGGCGCCGCCCGTACCGTCGGGGTGGTGCCGGTGGTGGCGGAGCGGGACGCGCTGACGGCGGCCGGGCTGGCCGATGTGGTGGCGTTGGCGGATGCGCGGGATCCGGTGGGGTTGTCGACGGCGGTGACGTCGGCGTTGGGGGCGCCGGCGGACGTGACGGTGGTGTGCGTGGACGTGCCGGGTTGTGAGCACGGGGCGGTGTTGGCCACGGCGGACGGCGGGACGGTGATCTTCTTCTCGATGGCGACGAGTTTCGCGGCGGCGGCGTTGGGGGCGGAGGGGTTGGCGGCGGACGTGACGATGCTGGTGGGCAACGGGTACGTGCCGGGGCACGCGGAGTTGGCGTTGGGGTTGTTGCGGTCGGAGCCTGGGGTGCGCGGCCTGTTCGAGGCCCGGTTGGCGGCAGACTGACGTCATGACTAGTCCCTCGATCTTGTACCGCGGTGGTGTGCTGCACTGTCCGGCGGATCCGCGTGCGACGGCGTTGTTGGTGCGTGACGGGCGGATCGCCTGGTTGGGGGTGGATGCGGAGGCGCCGGCGGCGGACCGGGTGGTGGATCTGGCGGGGGCGTTGGTGACGCCGGCGTTCGTGGACGCGCACGTGCATGCGACGGACACGGGGTTGGCGTTGGCGGGGCTGGATCTGTCGGGGGTGGGGTCGGCGGGGCAGTTGTTGGACGCGGTGGCGGTGTTCGCGGCGGGGTTGCCGGGTGACGCGGTGGTGTTGGGGCACGGGTGGGACGAGTCGGGTTGGGACGATCCGCGGTTGCCGGATGCGGTGGCGTTGGGTCGGGCGGCGGGTGGGCGGCGGGTGTACCTGTCGCAGGCGTCGATCCATTCGGCGTTGGTGTCGGCGGCGTTACTGGCGGCGTGTCCCGAGGTGGTGGCGGCGGCCGGGTTCGACGCGTCGGGGTGGTTGCGGCGGGACGCGCATCACGTGGTGCGGGCGGCGGCGTTCGGGTCGGTGACGCGGGCGCAGCGGGTGGCGGCGCAGCGGCGGGCCCTGGCGCATGCGGCGTCGTTGGGGATCGCGGCGGTGCACGAGTGTGGCGGTCCGGAGATCTCCGACGAGGAGGACTTCACGGGGTTGCTGGCGGTGTCCGGGCGGGGTGTGCCGGAGGTGTACGGGTACTGGGGTGAGTTGTTGGGTGCGGCGCGGGCGCGGGAGTTGGGTGCGGTGGGTGCGGGTGGGGACCTGTTCGCGGACGGTGCGTTGGGGTCGCGGACGGCGCACGTGTCGGCGGCGTACCTGGATGGGGAGCCGGGGGCGTGCGGGCACGGGTACGTGACGGCGGAGCAGGTGCGTGACCACTTGTTGGATTGTGTGGCGCACGGGGTGCAGGGCGGGTTCCACGCGATCGGTGATGCGGCGATCGGGACGGTGTTGGCGGGGTTCGCGGGGGCGGCGGAGCGGGTGGGGGTGGAGCGGTTGCGGGCGGGGCGGCATCGGGTGGAGCACGCGGAGTTGATGGGGCGGCGGTCGATCGCGGGTTTCGTGGAGTTCGGGATCGTGGCGTCGATGCAGCCGGCGTTCGACCGGTTGTGGGGTGGTGCGGGTCGGATGTATGAGGCGCGGTTGGGGTTGTCGCGGTCGTTGGAGTCGAATCCGATGGGTGCGATGCATTCGGTGGGGGTGGCGTTGGCTTTCGGGTCTGATTCGCCGGTGACGCCGTTGGATCCGTGGGGTTCGGTGCGGGCGGCGGCAGCGCATCACAATCCGGTGCAGCGGATGAGTGTGCGGGCGGCGTTCGCGGCGCACACCCGGGGTGGGTGGCGGGCGGTGCACCTGGACAACGAGGGTGTGTTGGCGTTGGGGGCGCCGGCGACGTTCGCGGTGTGGGACGCCCCGGCGGGGGTGGATCGGGGGTTGCCGGTGTTGCAGGCCGAGGATCCGGAGTTGCGGGGTGCGGATGATCCGACGCCGTTGCCGGTGTGTCGGGCGACGGTGTTGCGGGGTGACGTGATCTACGAGGAAGGCGTGTCGTGACGGGCAAGCTTGGGTTGGATCCGGCGCTGGTGGGGCGGGCGCGGGAGTTGGCGCGTCGGGCCGGGCAGCCGGTGGTGGATCTGGCGCGTAGCCACACGACGGTGTCGGTGGAGCGGGCGGTGTTGCGGCTCGCGGGGGTGTCCGGTGCTGATCCGGACGGGATTCCGTGGGTGAACCGTCTGGTGGACGCGGTGGTCGCCGATGTGGGGTTGGGGCACGGGGTGGCGGTGCCGGTGTTCGACGCGTTGGCGCGGGAGGGCGTGTCGGATGTGACGTTGTTGGCGCAGAAGGCGGCGGCCGGGTCGGTGCGGTTCGAGGTGCCGTCGGGGCGGGCGGCGTCGGCGGCGCGGCGGGGGTCGCGGCGGGCGGTGGCGGCGGGGATCCGGCGCATCGATCGGCGGCGGGCGGAGCGGGATCGTCTGGTGAGGCGGTTCGGGGATCCGGCGCGGCGGCCGTGGATCTATCTGATCGTGGCGACGGGTGACATCTACGAGGACATTCCGCAGGCGCAGGCGGCGGCGCGGGCGGGTGCGGACGTGATCGCGGTGATCCGGTCGACGGGGCAGTCGTTGTTGGACTATGTGCCGGAGGGGGCGACGCGGGAGGGGTTCGCGGGGACGTATGCGACGCAGGAGAACTTCCGGTTGATGCGGGCGGCGTTGGATGAGTCGTCGCGGGAGTTGGGTCGGTACGTGCGGTTGACGAACTACGCGTCGGGTCTGTGTATGCCGGAGATGGCGACGTTGGCGGGCCTGGAGCGGCTGGACATGATGCTCAACGATTCGATGTACGGGATCTTGTTCCGGGACATCAATCCGATCCGGACGTTCGTGGACCAGCGGTTCTCGCGGCAGGTGCACGCGCGGGCGGGGATCATCATCAACACGGGTGAGGACAACTATCTGACCACTGCGGACGCGGTGGACGAGGCGCACACGGTGACGGTGTCGCAGTTGTTGAACGAGTTCTTCGCGCACGAGGCGGGTTTGGCGGACTGGCAGTTGGGGTTGGGGCACGCGTTCGAGATCAATCCGGATGTGCCGGAGTCGTTGCGTCTGGAGTTGGCGCATGCGTTGTTGGCGCGGGAGTTGTTTCCGGATGCGCCGTTGAAGTGGATGCCGCCGACGAAGCACATGACGGGGGACGTGTTCCGGGGGAACCTGCTCGACGGGTTCTTCAATCTGGTGGGTGCGATGACGGGGCAGGGGATTCTGCTGGTGGGGATGATGACGGAGGCGGTGGTGACGCCGTGGTTGTCGGACCGGGACATCGCGTTGCAGAACGTGCGGTACGTGTTGGGTGCGGCGGGTGGGTTGCACGAGGATTTCGTGCCGGCGTCGGGTGGGTTCATCCAGCAGCGGGCGCGCCGGGTGTTGGGTGAGGCGGTGGAGCTGTTGGAGCGGATCGGGGATCAGTCGTTGTTGACGGCGATCGCGGAGGGCACGTTCGGGATCATGAAGCGGCCGGCGGACCGGGGGAAGGGTCTTTCCGGGGTGGCGCGGCATGAGGGGGACTACTACAACCCGGCGACGGAGATCCTGGAGCTGCCGGCATGAGCGAGCGCACCGAGCGAAGCGAGGGCCGCGAGAGCATGCCTGGCCAGCACAGCATGAGCGAGCGAAGCGAGGGCATGTCCGGCCGGCGCGGCACGGGTGGGAAGAGCATCGTGCGGCCGTACGGGGACACGACGGGTGACGGCATGGTGCAGGTGTCGTTCACGTTGCCGGTGCCGCACGACAAGCGGGCCGAGGGCGCGGCGGTGCAGCTGGCGAACAGGATGGGCATGGATCCGGCGATGCTGGTGCACGCCAAGCCGATCGGTGACGGGTTCACGTTCTTCGTGGTGTATGGGCGGGTGAACCATCTGGTGGACCTGTCGACGGTGCAGGTGGTGGAGCGTGACTTCCCGCTGTTGTCGGCGAAGGAGGTCAACGCGATGGTGAAGCGGCGGCTGCGGCGGAAGCTGTCGGTGGTGGGCGCGTGCATCGGCACGGATGCGCACACGGTGGGGATCGACGCGATCCTCAACGTGAAGGGCATCGCGGGGGAGAAGGGCCTGGAGTACTACCGGGAGTTGAAGGTGACGAACCTGGGTGCGCAGGTGAGTGTGCCGGAGCTGGTGGAGGCGGCGCGGCGGGAACGCGCCGACGCGGTGCTGGTGTCGCAGGTGGTGACGCAGCGGGATGCGCATCTGCACAACACGCGGGAGATGTCGGCGGCGTTCCGGGAGGCGTTGCCGGCGGGGCGGCGGCCGTTGCTGATCGTGGGTGGGCCGCGGTTCGACGAGACGATGACCGCCGAGTTGGGCGTGGATCGGATCTTCGGTCGGGGCACCACCCCGGGCGAGGTGGCCAGCTATCTCGTCCATGCGTTGATCACGTCGAGGAAGGCGGGTGTGGCATGAGTGATTCCCGGGTCGGTCTGACCGTCGTGCACCGCCGGTATGTGCCGTATGCGCATGCCCACTATGCGGGGAACCTGGTGGACGGGGCGTACGCGTTGGGGTTGTTCGGGGACGTGGCGACGGAGGTGTGTATCCGGACCGACGGGGACGAGGGGTTGTTCGCGTCGTATTCGCAGGTGCAGTTCCGGGCGCCGGTGCGGGCGGGTGACGTGGTGGAGGTGGCGGCGACGGTGACGCGGGTGGGCACGCGCAGCCGCACGATCGACTTCGAGGCGCGGGTGGTGTGTCGGGGGCGTCCGGACCGGGGTGGGTCGGCCGCGGAGGTGTTGGCCGAGCCGATCGTGGCGGTGACGGCGACCGGCACGGTGGTCGTGCCGCCGGTGGCGTGAGCAGGGCGGTCTGCGTCGACGTCGGTTCGACGTACACGAAGGCGGTGGTGGTCGATCTGGACGGCGGCCGGCTGGTGGGTGCGGGGGCGTCGCCGACGACGGTGGGTTCGGATGTGCTGCTCGGGTTGGACGCGGCGGTGGGTGCGGCGACGGCGGCGGCCGGTGTGGGTGATGTGCCGTGGTACGTGTGTTCGTCGGCCGGTGGTGGGTTGCGCCTGGCGGTGGTGGGCTACGAGGCGTTGGTGACGGCGCAGGCGGGTCGGCGGGTGGGCCTGTCGGCGGGGGCGGACGTGGTGCACGTGGCCGCGGGCCGGTTGGGTGCGGCGGAGGTGGCGGCGTTGCGGGCGGCGCGTCCGGATGTGGTGTTGCTGGTGGGTGGCACCGACGGTGGGGACGCGGAGGTGTTGACGCACAACGCGACGCGGCTGGCGCGGGCGCGGTGGCGGGTGCCGGTGGTGTTGGCGGGCAACGTCGACGTGCGCGAGGAGTTGCGGGCGGTGTTGGCCGGGTCGGGGGTGCCGGTGTCGGTGGCCGACAACGTGTTGCCGCGGATCGGGGTGTTGGAGCCGGGGTCGGCGCGGGCGGCGATCCGGGAGGTGTTCCTGCGGCATGTGATCGGTGGGAAGCGCCTGTCGCGGGGGCCCCGGTTCGGGCGGCTGGTGCGGGCGGCGACGCCGGACGCGGTGTTGACGGGGGTGGAGGTCCTCGCCGACGCCGTCGGTGGCGATCTGCTGGTGGTGGACGTGGGTGGGGCGACGACGGACGTGTATTCGGTGTTGACGCCGGACGAGCGGGCGGGCGGGCCGGGGCGGGAGGTCGCCGGGTCGTTGTGGCGGGCCCGCACGGTGGAGGGGGACCTGGGGGTGCGGTGGAGCGCGCCAGGTGTGGTGCGGGCGGCGGCGCAGGAGCGGCTGGTCGACGCGGCGGAGGAGGCGGCGTTGGCGGTGGCGGCGCGGGCGCGGGCGGCTGATCCGGGGTGGGTGGCGGCGGATGAGGCGGGGTGGGTGGTGGACGCGCGGATCGCGGCGTTGGCGGCGACGGTGGCGGTGCGTCGGCACGCGCGGGGCGGTGCGACAGGGGAGCGTGGGGGGCGGGATCTGCGGGACGTGCGGCTGCTGGTCGGGTCGGGGGGTGTGTTGCGTCACGTGCCGGCGGGGGTGGGGGCGGGGGTGTTGGGGGCGGTGTTGGCGGATCATGCGGGCGGGTGGGCGGTGCCGCGGGCGGCGCGGGCGGTGGTGGACGTGGAGTACGTGCTGGCGGCGGCGGGGTTGTTGGCGGCGGATCATCCGGGGGCGGCGGGGGCGTTGGTGCGGCGGTGCCTGGCGGTGGATTGAGACTCGCCGACGCGACACGCCGGGTCGGGTGGGGCGACTGGCCGGGGGCGGGTTGACAGGGGCCGGGGGGCAGCACGTACCGTCTTTGAGTCCTACTACGGGAAGCGGCTGTTGTTCGCTTCGTCCCTTCGTCCGCTGGCCGAGTGACCTTCGACGGTTGCGGCGGCCAGGTCCAGCGGGCGGGGGTCGGCGGGGCGGCGCGAACCGGCCGCGGTTACCGGTGTACGGGCAGGGTGAGGTGCGCGGCCAGTAGACAACGGTCGGGCGGGGGCAGCCAGTTTCCCGTCGGGTCGGTCCGAAGGTCGTGGCGCCTGATCCTCGCCCCACCGGCCGGGAAGGGCCTGGGAGCATCGGGGTGCGGCGTAGGCCGTGCCCCGATTTCCGTTTCGCAGGTGGCGTCTGTCGCCGGGTCGGCGCGGTGGTGCGGGTAGCCTTCGGCGGTGTGATCGCAGGTGAGATGCCGGTGACGGCTGTCGCGCAGGACCCGTCGTCTGCGCCGGTGGCGCGTCCGGCCGCAGGGCCGTTGCCGTTGCGGGTGGCCGTGCCGGCGGCGGTGGCGGCCGGGTTGGTGCTGCTGGTGGCGTTCCCGCCGTACGACTGGTGGGTGGCTGCCCCGGTGGGGGTGGCGTTGCTGGCCGCGGCGGCGCACCGGCGTCGGGTGCGCGCGGGCGCGGGGTTGGGTTTCCTGGCGGGGTTGGCGTTGTTCGCGCCGCTGCTGGAGTGGACGAACCTGCACACGGGGATGCTGCCGTGGGTGTTGTTGTCGCTGTCGCAGGCGGCGGTGGTGGCGTTGCTGGGTGCCGCGTCGGCGTGGGTGTCGCCGGTGGTGGACCGGTGGCGGTGGGCGTGGCCGGCGGTGTGCGGGGTGTTGTGGGTGGCGCAGGAGGCGCTGCGGTCGCGGGCCCCGTTCGGGGGGTTCCCGTGGGGCCGGTTGGCGTTCAGCCAGGGCGATGCGCCGACGCTGCGGTTGGCGGCGTGGGGTGGGGCGCCGGTGGTGACGTTCGCGGTGGCCGTGGCGGGTGGGCTGGTGGTGGCGGCGCTGTGGCGGCCGTGGCGGGCCGGGGGTGCGCGGGTGCGGTGGGCGGCGGTGGGGCCGGCGGTCGCGGCGGTGGCGGTGCTGTCGGTGGGGTGGCTGGTGCCGGTGGGGGTCGCCGGTGGTGGGGCGACGGTGACGGTGGCGGTGGTGCAGGGCAACGTGCCGCGGTTGGGGTTGGACTTCAACGCCCAGCGGCAGGCGGTGCTGAACAATCATGTGCAGGCGACGTTGGACCTGGCGGCGCAGGTGGCGGCTGGGCAGCGCCCGCAGCCGGACCTGGTGGTGTGGCCGGAGAACGCCAGCGACATCGATCCGTTGCGCAGTGCGGCGGCCGGTGAGCGCATCGGTGTGGCGGCGGCGGCGGTGCGGGCGCCGATCCTGGTGGGCGCGGTGCTGGTGGGGCCGGGGCCGGGGCAGAGCCAGAACGCGGGGATCCTGTGGCGGCCGGGGGCCGGGCCGGACCTGGAGCAGATGTACACGAAGCGGCATCCGGTGCCGTTCGCGGAGTACGTGCCGTTGCGGGACGTGGCGCGGATGGTCAGCAAGGAGGTCGACCGGGTCCGCAGCGACATGGTGGCCGGTGACCGGCCGGGGGTCGTCGACGCGGGTGCGGTGACCGTGGGTGACGTGATCTGTTTCGAGGTGGCCTACGACGGGTTGGTGCGGGACACCGTCACCGGCGGCGCGCAGCTGCTGGTGGTGCAGACGAACAACGCGACGTTCGACGTGGCGGAGGCCCGCCAGCAGTTGGCGATGGTGCGGGTGCGGGCGGTGGAGCACGGCCGTGCGTCGTTGATGGCGTCGACGGTGGGGGTGTCCGGGTTCGTGGGCGCCGACGGGCGGGTATCCGACGCCACCGGGTTCAACACCCGCGCCGTGGTGTCGCGGCAGCTGCGCCTCGGTGACGGGCGCACCCTGGCCACCCGGGTCGGGGTGTGGCCGGAGGTGGCGTTGGTCGCGGTGGCGGTGGCCGTGGTGGCCGGTGCGGCGGTGCTGCGCCGGCGGCGCTCGGGCGCCGAACGGTCCCGGGTGACGGTGGGCTGACGGATGCGCCGGGGGGTGCCGGCGGGAACGGTGGGTGCAGCGGTGGGCGTGCGAGCACGGGCGGGCCGGGCGCCGCTGCGGCGGGTGCTGGTGGTCATCCCCACCTACAACGAGGCCGACAACGTGACGTCGATCGTGGCGCGGGTGCGGGCCGCCGTCCCGGAGGTGGACGTGTTGGTCGCCGACGACGCCAGCCCCGACGGCACGGGGGTCCTCGCCGACGCCCTGGCGGCCTGCGACGGGCGGGTGCACGTGCTGCACCGGGCCGGTAAGGAGGGGCTCGGCGCGGCGTATCTGGCGGGGTTCGCGTGGGCGCGGGAACGCGGCTACGACGCGGTGGTGGAGATGGACGCCGACGGTTCCCACGCGCCGGAGGACCTGCCGAGGTTGTTGGCCGCGGCCGCCGACGCGGACGTGGTGATCGGGTCGCGGTGGTGCCGGGGGGCGCGGGTGGTGGGGTGGCCGCTGCGGCGGCTGCTGCTGTCGCGGTGCGGGAACCTGTACACGCGGGTGGCGTTGGGGATGCCGGTGACGGACGCGACGGGCGGGTACCGGGTGTACCGGTTGGCGGTGTTGGACGCGGTGGACCTGGGGTCGGTGTGTTCGCAGGGGTATTCGTTCCAGGTGGAGTTGTCGCGGTTGGCGCATCGGGCGGGGGCGCGGATCGTGGAGGTGCCCATCACGTTCGCGGAGCGTCAGCGGGGGGCGAGCAAGATGAGCGGGTTGATCGTGGCGGAGGCGTTGTGGCGGGTCAGCGTGTGGGCGGTGCAGGATCGGCGGGCGGCGTGGCGGCGGGGCCTGCACGGCGACGGTCAGGTGCGGTGGCCGTGAGCGGCGGCGTGTCATGCTTGCGGGACCGGGTGGTGGGACGCGACGGGGCGATGGGGTGAGATGCGCCGGGGACTGAGGTTCGTGCCGTTGGCCGCGTTGGCGGCCGTGCTGGTGGAGCTGGCGGTGTTCGTGGGTGTCGGCCGGGCGGTCGGGTTCGGCTCGGCGGTGCTGCTGGTGTTCGCGGCGTCGCTGCTGGGGTTGGTGCTGCTGCGGCGGGAGGGCATGCGCGCGTGGCGGGGGTTCCGGGCTGCCGCGCAGGCGGGCGCGCCGCCGGGCCCGCAGGTCACCGACGGGCTGGTGGGCCTGTTGGGGGCGCTGCTGCTGGCGGTGCCGGGCCTGGTCTCCGGCGTGGTGGGGTTGGTGCTGCTGGTGCCGCCGGTGCGGCGGCTGGCGGGCGCGGGGGTGCGCCGGGCCACGGAGCGGCGGGTGTCGTCGATGGTGGCCGGTGACCTGTTCGGGCCGCGGCGGGTGCGGGTGCGCCGCGGCGACGCGCCACCGGCCGGGCAGCCCGAGCCGACGGTGGTCGACAGTGGCGCGGCCATCGAGGGTGAGATCGTCGACCGGTAGCCGGTCGCAGACGCGAAACGCCCCCGCGGGGATGATCCCTGCGGGGGCGTCGTCGGCGGTGGGTCAGGCGCGGCCGCGGCGGGTGCGCACCTCCTGGAGCCGTTCGGCGAGGATGTCCTCCAGCTCGGCGATGGAACGGCGCTCCAGCAGCATGTCCCAGTGGGTGCGCGGCGGCTTGGCCTTCTTCTGCTCCGGCTCGGTGCCGTCGACCAGGCGGGCGACGCTGCCGTCGAACTTGCACTCCCAGGTCGTGGGGACCTCGGCGTCGACGGCGAACGGCACCTCGAACTGGTGGCCCTTGGCGCAGAGGTACTCGCGGGTCTGACGCGGCGCGAGCTCCGTGTTGCGGTCGGATTCGTAGCTGACCGCGCCCAGACGGCTTCCGCGCAGCATACGCTCGCCCATGATCGACTTCCCCTCGTTCGTGGTGGTGGCCTTCAGGTCCAACGGTGTCTGTCGGCCGGGTCATTCCCGCCCCGCCGGGCCGCACCCCGCCGGCCGGCGGGACGCGGCGAGCCCCGCCGCCCCTGCAAGGGTAGCCGGCCACGCCAGGTGCCCGGCGGGGTCGTCCCGGCCGGGCGAATCGGAGGAGGTGTCCGGCGGCTCACCGGGGATGCTACCCATTCCCGCGCGGGCGCGGGCGGCGACGCCCGGTGACGCGCCGGCCGCCGCGCCCACCGGCGCCGTCACCGGGGTGGGGCGCCCAGCCGGGCCAGCGCGGTGGCGAGGTCGCTGACCTGGTCGACCAGTTGCGCCGAGCGGCGCTGCGCGGCATCGCGTTCGGCCTCGGCCGCGCGCAGCCGTACCTCCAGCTCACCGAGGCGGCCCTCGACGGCGGCGGCGGCCTCCCGCGCGGCCGCCGCCTGGCCGGTGGCCGCGTCGTGGGCGGCGGTGGCCTCGGCCAGCCGCGCCGCCAGCGCCGCCGCGTCCTGGCGGGCGGCCTGCGCCTGCGCCCGGGCGGCCTCGGCGTCGCGGCGCGCGTCGGCGGTGTCGGCGCGCAGCCGGTCGGCCTGGTCGCGGGCCCGCTGCGCGTCGGCGCGGGCGGCGTCGGCGCCCAGCGCGGCGCTGCGCGCGTCGGCGAGGGCCTGCCGGGCCTGCGCGTCGGCCTGCTCGGCCCGCTCGCGGGCCTGCGCCGCAGCTTCGGCGTCGCGGCGCGCGGCCTCCCGGGCGGCGTCGCGTTCGACGCCCAGGTCGGCGGCGCGTTGCCGCTCGGCGTCGCGTTCGCCGCGTACCGTGCGCAGCTCGTGGCGGGCCGCGTCGCGGTCCCGTTCGGCCTGCACCCGCAGCGCCTGCGCCGCGTCCGCGTCGCGGCGCGCGGCGTCGCGGGCCGCCTCGGCGGCGTCGGCCCGCTGCCGGTCGGCGGCCGCGTCGGCCAGCGCCGCGTCGGCGCGGGCGACGGCGGCGTCGCGTTCGGCGGTGACGGTGCGGGCCTGCTGGCCGGCGCGGGCGGCGGCCGCCGCCGCGTCCTGGGCGTCGCGGCGGGCCTCGTCGCGTTCGGTGTGCGCCTGGGCGAGTTCCGCGGCGGTCTCCGCGCGCAGCTGGGCCAGCTGCCGCTGCACCCCCGCCGGGGACAGCTCAGCGTGCAACGCCTCGGTGAGGGTCTGCACGATCTGGTCGAGGCGGTCCACCGCCTCCCAGGTGCGGGCCACCTGACCGGGCAGGCCGGGGGCGTTGCGGTGCCGCATCCGGCTGTTGCGCGAGGCCCGCTGGCAGGCGCCGTCGTTGTCGCGGCAGTAGCGGAACGGCCGGCCCGCGCCGGCCCGCTGCGGCACGTCGCGCCCGCAGTGGGCGCAGGGGCGGATGTCGGCGGCGGGGGAGGGCTGGTCGTCCATCGAGGCGGAAGTCTAACGGCGGCGGCCGCCCGGCCTGGCCGGGCCTGCGGCGGCAGGTGGTTAACAAGGGGCCCCTGCTCTACCGGAGGCGATAACAAGGGGCCCCTGCTTGCGCGTCAGCCGGCGGCGCGGGCCGCGCCGTCGAGGGTGTAGCGGCGTTGCAGCAGCACCGCGGCGAGCATCAGCGCGGCCGGCAGCAGCCCGAATCCGTAGCGGATCGCGGCCCCGGCCGCGTCCGGCTGGTCGACGACCTGACCGCCGGTGGAGGCGACGAACCCGCCGGCGGTCAGGCACAGCGCGAACGCGTAGGGGCCCAGCGCCGCGCCGGTGGCCTCGGTGGCCGTCCACACCCCGGCGTAGGTGCCCGCGCCGGTGCCGCCGGCGGCGCGGATGACGTCGGGCATCATCGCGAACGGCAGCAGCTGCATGCCGGCGAACGCGATGCCGAGCACCGTCACCGCCGCGACCAGGACGGGCAGGCCGGCGGGGGCACCTGCGGCCAGGACCAGCGATCCGGCCGCGAACGCGCCCTGTGCGACCAGCAGGGCCCGCTGCTTGCCGGCGCGGCGGGCCGCAGCCAGCCACACCGGGGTGACCAGCAGCGCCGGGGCGACGAACGCGGCGACCAGCACCGTGGTCAGCGCCGGGCGGCCCAGCTCGTACTCGGCGTAGTACGGCACCCCGGCCAGCACCAGGTGTGTCGTGGTGGACATCGCCAGGTAGGCGGCGACCAGCCAGCGGAACTGCCCGTCGCGCAGCGCCGCCGCCAGCGCCGGCCAGCCGCCCGGCGCGTGGCGGTGCGCGGTGACGCCGGCGCGCCGGCGCAGCCGGCCGATGCCGGCGACCCCGGCCAGCATGGCGACGCCGGCGGCGACGCCCAGCAGCAGGCCCATCCGCTGGTAGCCGCCGCGGGTCGCGGCGTCCCCGCCGGCCAGCAGCGGCGCGAGCAGCCCGGAGACCAGGATCCCGGCGGTGAGCACCACCATCCGGAACGCCATCAGCCGGGTCCGCTCGTGGTAGCCGATCCGCAGGTCGGCCGGGGTGGCCAGGTAGGGCACCTGGTAGGCGGCGAACAGCAGGTTCCCGGCGACGAACCAGGCCGCGACCCACCCGGCTGCGGCCGCGCCGGCGAGGCCGCCGGGCACCGCGAACAGCGCGGCGAACGCCGCCGGCAGGGCGCAGCCGGCCAGCAGCAGCCGCCGCCGGTCGCCGCGGCGGGCCGCCCCGGCGTCGCTGAGGTGGCCGACCCACGGGTGGGCCAGCACGTCGACGACCTTCGGGGCCAGCAGGACCAGGCCGGCCAGCCACGGTGTCACCGCGAGCACGTCGGTGAGGAAGTACAGCAGCAGCAGCCCGGGTACGGTGACCCACACGCCCATGCCGAGGGAGCCGGCGGCGAAGCCGAGCAGCGGGCCGCGCGGCAGGCCCGCCCGTGGCGCGGGGGCCGGGTCGGTCATGGTGGGGTCCCTTCGGCGGCACGCCGCCGCCAAATCCAACGGTTGCTGGATTGTAGGGGGACAATGGCGCCCATGACCATGCCCCGACGGCGGCCCGGCCGACCCCGACGTTCCGAGAGCCGGGACACCCGCGAGGTGGTGCTGACCGCCGCCACCGCGCTGTTCGCCGCCCGGGGCTTCGACGCCGTCGGGCTGCGGCAGGTCGCCGCCGCCGCCGGCGTCGACGTCGCCACGGTCTCCCACCACACCGGCACGAAGGCCCAGCTCTACGACGCCTGCTTCGCCCGGGTGTTCGTCGCCGAACGCGACGCCCTGCGGGCGGCGACGCGCGCGGCCCACGACGCCCTCGACACCGGGCCCACCGCCGCCCGGGGGGCGCTGCACGACCTGGTCGACGTGTTCGTGGACTTCCTCCAGGAGCACCCGCAGACCACCGCCCTGTGGCTGCGCCGCTGGCTGGAGCCGCACCGGCACGCCGACCTCGACGAGCGGTACTCCGCGCCGCTGTACGAGCTGGTGGAGCAGTTGCTGCGGGCCGCGGCGGACGCCGGGGCGCTGGTCGAGCCCACCCCGCACATCACGGTGCGCAGCCTGGTCTGGGCCGTGCACGCGCACGTGGTGGCGCTGGCCGCGGACGCGGCCTCGGCGCAGCGGGAACGCCGGGAGTTCCGCGCCTTCGTGCACCGGTTCCTCGACGGCCTGTACTGGCCCGGCGGGCGACCGGACGCGCGATAGCCGGCGGCGCACGGGACCGGCCCGCGCGCCGCCGGCGGGATCGTCAGCGCCGCATCAGCGCGAACACCCCCCACCCGAGGTGGGGGCGCTGGTAGCGGACGTACTGCTGCGGCGCGGCGTCGAGCTCGGCGCGCAGCTCGCCGGCCAGCTCGTCGTCGGGATGGGCGTCGAGCCAGCGGCGCACCGACAACCACTGCGCGGCGACGTAACGGTCCCAGCTGTCCTCGTCGGCGAGGACCATCTCCACCAGGTCGAAGCCGAGCCGGCCGTAGAGGGCGACCAGGCCCGGCAGGTCGTGGAAGTCCTCCCGGGCGGTGGCGTGGCAGGCCGCCACCGTCGCCTCGTCGGGCGGGTCGGCCCGCCAGAACGGCTCGCCGACCAGTAGTAGGCCGCCGGGGCGCAGGGCGCGTTCGAGCAGCTCGATGGTGCCCGCGACGCCGCCGCCGATCCAGGTCGCCCCGACGCAGGCGGCGACGTCGACCGCGGTGCCGGCGGTGTACGCGGCGGCGTCGCCGTGCACGAACGTCACCCGCCCGGCGACGCCCAGCTCGGCGGCGCGGGCCCGGGCGGCCTCGACGAAGGCGGTGCTGATGTCGACCCCGGTGCCGGTCACCCCGTGGGCGCGGCTCCACTGGCAGAGCATCTCGCCGCTGCCGCAGGCCAGGTCGAGCAGGGTCGTGCCCGGCCGCAGGCGCAGCGCCCGCCCGAGGGTGGCGAGCTTCTCGGCGGTGAAGGGGTTGTGGATGCGGTGGTCGCGTTCGCGGATGACAAAGCTACGTGGCAGGTCCACTTCTCGGTTTCCTCACGTCGGGGGCGGGGGTCTGCTGGGCGGGCGCGCTCGACACGGGCATCCGGAACACCTCCACGGGACGTGAGGTCCGTAAGGTAACCGCGGCGCGCGGCGGCGTCGACCGCATTACCGGCCCGCGAGGGCCGGACGTCTTGACGCCGGGCCATCGACCCCCGCATTATCCATCGAGTGTTGGATTAATGTGGGGGAGGACGACGACATGGGGCAGCCCCCACGGGTCGCGGTGATCGGCGCCGGCGCCGCCGGCCTGGCCACCCTCAAGGCCCTCGCCGACGCCGACGTGTCGGCCGTGGCCTTCGAGACGGCCGACACCGTCGGCGGCCTGTGGGTGTACGGGGCGCCGGGCTCGCCCGCCTACCGCACCCTGCACCTCAACACCAGCCGGACCCGCACCCAGTTCGCCGACCACCCCATGCCCGCCCACTGGCCCGACTACCCCCACCACACCCGCGTCGCCGGCTACCTGCACGACTACGCCCGGCGCTTCGGGCTCCTCGACGCCGTCCGGCTGCGGCACACCGTCGTCGGGGTCACCCGTGGCCCCGACGACCGGTGGACCGTGCGGGCCACCGGCGGCGACGGCGTCAGCGAGGTCACCGTCGCCGCCGTCGTCGTCGCCAACGGCCACAACCGGGTGCCCCGCCCGCCCGAGCCCCCGCCCGCCGGCGACAGCACCGCCGAACAGCTCCACAGCCACGCCTACCGCGGCCCCGAGCAGCTCGCCGGCCGGCGGGTCCTCGTCGTCGGCGGCGGCAACTCCGCCATGGACATCGCCGTGGACGCCTCCCACACCGCCCGACGCACCCTGCTGTCGCTGCGCCGCGGCGTGTGGGTGGTGCCCAAGCACCTGCTGGGCCGCCCGTCGGACACCCTCAACGGTGCGCTCGCGCGGCGGCTGCCCTGGCGGCTGCGCCAACGGATCAGCCAGGCCCTGCTCACCGCCGCCGTCGGCCCGCCCACCCGCTACGGGCTGCCCGCCCCCACCCACGGCCTCCTCCAGGACCATCCCACCCTCTCCGACGCGCTGCTGTCGCGGCTCACCCACGGCGCGATCGAGGCCCGCCCCGGCATCGCCGCGTTCCACGGCGACGAGGTCGAGTTCGCCGACGGCCGCGTCGACGCCGTCGACCTGGTCGTCTGGTGCACCGGCTACCGCATCGAGCTGCCGTTCCTCGACCCCGCCCTGCTCGGCGCGGGCCCCGACACCCTGCCGCTGTACCGGCACGTGTTCCACCTCGACGCTCCCGGCCTGGCCTTCGTCGGGCTGACCCAGTCCACCGGGGCGGCGTTCCCCCTGCTGGAGGCGCAGGCCCGCCTCGTCGCCGCCCGCATCGCCGGCCGGTACGCCCCACCGGCCCCGGCGGCCCAACGCGCCGCCTGCCGCGCCGAACTGCGCGCCGCCACCGCCCGGTGGGGGCACCGCCGCCCGGCGATGCGCGTCGACTTCGACACCTACCTGGCGCAGCTCGGCCGCGAACTGGCCGCCGGCGCCCGCCGCGCCGCCCGGGACGCGACGTGAGCGCCCTGACCGGCCGCCGCGCCCTCGTCACCGGCGCACGCGGCACCTTCGGCCGGCACCTGTGCGCGGCCCTGCACGCCGCCGGCGCCCACGTCGTCGGCCTCGACCTGCACGCCCACGACCACCCCGACACCCCGGTGCTCGGCGTCGACCTGACCGACCCGGCCGGCACCGCCGCCGCCGTGACCGCCGCCGTCGACCGGCTCGGCGGCCTCGACCTGCTGGTCAACAACGCCGGCGTCGGCGGCCCCGCCCCCGCCGAACTGCCCCCCGACGACACCGTGCGCCAACAGCTCGAGGTGAACCTCCTCGCCGCCTGGCGCACCGCCGCCGCCGCCCTGCCCGCCCTCGTCGCCGACCACGGCCGGGTGATCTTCGTGGCCAGCCGGATGGCGGTGCTGCCGCTGCCCCTGGCCGCCGCGTACGGGGTCAGCAAACGCGCCCTCGTCGCGTACGCCGACGCCCTGCGCCTGGAGGTCGGCACCCACGTCGGCGTCACCGTCGTCTACCCCAGCATGGTCGCCTCACCCATCCACGACAGCACCGCCCGCGCCGGGCTGTCCCTGGACGGGGTGTCCCGCCCCGAACCCGTCGAGGGCGTCGTCGCGGCGATCCTGCGCGCCGCCGCCGCCCGCCGCGCCCCGCGCGACGTGGCCACCACCGCCCGGGGCCGCCTCGAACTGGCCGTCGCCCGTCACGCCCCCGCCCTGGCCGACCGCCTCGTGCGGCGCACCGTCGCCCGCCGGATCGCCGCCGGTGACCTCGACGCCGCGCCGCTGGCCGCCGGCCTCGTGCGCCGCCACCGCCACCCCGGGACGCCCTGACCCCGGCCCGCCCACGGGACGACGCCGGCCGCGCCGGTGGGCGACACTATGGGGATGTCCATGCTCCTGCGGGTCCCCGCGACCCCCCACCACGGCGGGCTGGAGCTGCGCCCCTGGCGCGACGGCGACGTTCCCGAGCTGATCGAGGTCTACCGCGACCCGGTGCTGCGCCACTGGACCCGGCGTCCGGTCGACGACGCCCGCGACGCCCACCGGTGGCTGGTCCGCAGCCGGCAGGGCTGGGCCGCCGGCCGCCGGTTCGCCTTCGCCGTACGCGAACCCCGCCCCGGCGGCGACCGCCTCGTCGCCACCGTCGTGCTCAAGGACGTCCTGCCCGGCCGCCCGCACGCCGAGGTCGGCTACTGGACAGCCGCGTGGGCCCGCGGGCGCGGCGTCGCGCCGCGCGCCGTGCAGGCGGTCACCGACTGGGCGTTCACCCGGTTCGCCGCGACCGGCCTGACCCGCCTGGACCTGCTGCACCATGTCGACAACACCGCCTCCTGCCGGGTCGCCGAGAAGGCCGGCTACCCGTTCCAGGAGACGCTTCCCGCGCGGGCGCCGTTCCCGCTCGACGGGCACCGCCACGCCCGCCACGCGGCCCCCCGCGGGTGAGCAGCAGCGCGCGGCATCAGGTCGCGGAGCCCCGGAACGCCCGCCGGTAGGCGCCCGGGGTCGCGCCCACCCGAGCCCGGAAGCGACGGCGCAGATTCGCCGCCGAGGTGAGGCCGACCCGGACCGCGACGGCCTCCACCGGCAGGTCCGTTTCCTCCAGCAGCGTGCGTGCCTGCGCCACCCGGCGCGACAGCAGCCACGCGCCCGGGCTCGTGTCGAGCTGCTCGGCGAACCGTCGGGTCAGCGTCCGGGGCGAGACGTGCAGATACGCCGCGAGGTCACTCACCGACAACGCCGTTCCCAGACGCGCCTCGGCCCACTCCAGGAGCCCGTCCAGGCTGTCCGTGGCCGGCGCGGTCAGCACGGGCTGGGTCTGGTCGCCGCTGCGGTGCGGTGGCATCACCATGTACCGCGCGACGAGCGCCGCGTGCGCGACCCCGTGATCCTTCCCGACGAGGTGCAGGCACAGGTCGATGCCGGCGCCTGCGCCGGCGCTCGTGGCCACGTCCCCGTGATCGACGTAGAGCACCTCCGCGTCCACGCGCACCCGGGGGAACTCCTGCCGCAACTGTTCGGCGCGTGCCCAGTGCGTCGTGGCCGAGCGGCCGTCGAGCAGGCCGGTGCGGGCCAGCGCGAACACGCCGCCGCAGATCGTGACGAGTCGCGCCCCCCGGGCGTGGGCCCGCAGCAGCGCACGGCGCACCCGTGCCGACAGCGGCGCCTCCACCGGCGCCCAGCCCGGGATCACCACGGTGTCCGCGGCATCGAGAGCTGAAAGATCCCGCGCCACCGACAGCGCGTACCCGGCTGACGTGGAGACCTGCCCGGGCCTCTCCGTGCACACCTCGAACTCGTAGTGGCGGGGCGTACCAGGGGGCACCGTACCGAAGACCTCGGCGGCGCAGCCCAGCTCGAACGTCGACTGCACCGGCCGTACCAGGGCGACCACGCGATGCATGGCGAGAAAGTACCCCACGGTGTCCTCGTCGCCGCTGTCGTGCGGGGCTCCCCGGCGGCACCGTGGAGGGCATGCATCCAGAGATCCTGGCCCAGGAGGGCTACACCGCCGTACGCGTCGAGACGGCCCCCGTCCGCGAGCTCTTCCCCGGCGTCCGGGTGCGTCCGCTGTGGCGGGGACCGCAGGGCGCGCAGGCCGCCGTGCTCGAGATGGACCCCGGCTCGTCGTGGCCGCGCCGCGACGTCCACACGCCCGGCCCCGAAGAGGTGTACGTACTCGACGGCACGTTCCACGACGGCGCGCGCGACTACCCGGCGGGGACGTTCCTGCACGCCCCGGCCGGATCGTGGCACGTGCCCGCGACCGTCACCGGCTGCAGGCTGTTCCTCTTCTACCCGGCGGGCTAGGGCACCGGAACCACGCGACCTCCCCGCGCCCCGGTCAGCGACACGGCCGGACGGGTACCGTGGGGCCGGGGAGGTGCCGGGTGAGCGACAGGTGGGAGGCCGCGGCCGAGGCGCAGATCCGCACCGCCCAGGAACGCGGCGAGTTCGACAACCTGCCCGGTGCGGGCAAACCACTGCCGGGCCGGGGCACGCCCTACGACGAGTCGTGGTGGATCAAGAGCTTCCTGGAGCGTGAGAAGCTGCCCGGCGACCTGCTGCTGCCCACGCCGCTGCTGCTGCGCCGCCGGATCGAACGGCTGCCCGACGAGGTGCGGGGGCTGCCCACCGAGGCGGCCGTGCGGGCGTACGTCGCCGACCTCAACCGGGAGGTCGTCGCCTGGCTGCGCAACCCGACCGGCCCGCAGGTCGTCGTGCGTCCCGCCAACGCCGACGAGGTGGTCGCCGGGTGGCGCGCCGACCGGGAACGCGCCCACGCGCAGGCGGTGGCGGTGGCGGCGGCACGGCCGGCAGCTGCGCCGCCGCGCGCCCCCGGCCCTCGCCGCGGCCGGTGGCGGTGGCCGTGGCGGCGGCCCTGACGTCCCGCTACTAGCCGGGCGCACCCAGGTCGACGGCCTGCCGGACGAAGACGACGCCGTCGATCACGTCGAGCCGGGCCGGGTCCAGCGGAAAGTAGGCGAAGTCCCGGGAGACACGGGGGGAGGCTCCGGCGGCCACCTGGGCCAGGTGGCGGCCGCCGACCAGGGCAGCGTCCCACGGCAGGGTGGCCAGGACGCCCTCGGCGCAGTCCGCAGCCGGGGTGTCGCCACCGACGACGCCGAAGGCCGAGGCGAGGTAGGCGTACCGGTCGCCCAGCCGGGCCGCGGTGATCGCCCCCGCGCTCCACATCTGCACGTGCTGGTCGCCGAGCGACAGGCGGCTGCGGTGGCGTTGCAGGTGGAGGTTGTGGGCGAAGACCAGCGCCGGCCCGTGCGCGGCGACGGCACACAGGTTCGCGGCCATCATCGCGTCCCGCAGCGCCGACAACCGGGAGATCCGGGCCGCGCCGGGGTCGGCCATCGCGTGATGGTAGCGGAGCAGGCCGACGGCGGTACGTCCGTAGAGCTGCGCCCGCTCCCGGTCGCGCACGCCCAGCTGCGGCAGCTGCGTGTCGAGCAGCGCCACCAGCTCGTCGGCGATCACCCGCAGCCGCTGGGCGTCGGCGGACCGGCCGATCGACCGGGCCGGGTCCATGACCGTGGCCTCGTCCGACCACCGCTCGTCCGGGCCGAGCAGCGCGTCGAGGGTTTCCCGGGTGCAGGGCAGCGGGCCGTCGAGGAGGCCGTGCAGGGCGGTGAGCGCCTCGCGGGGGCTTGCCGCCCAGTACTCCAGCGGGCCGTCGATCCCGAAGAACCGCAGCTTCTCGTCGTGCTTCTCGTTGTGGGCGCGCATCCAACGCACGAGCTCACGATTGGCCGGCGACGCGCCGAAGCCGTGGCTGAAGCCGTGCGCCATGACGTCGTCGAGGTCACCGGCGCCGGTCGCGAGGTGGTCGTCGACCACGAGGCCCTTCAGGCAGTCGCTCTCGATGGCGAACGACCGGTAGCCCTCGTGTTCGACCAGGTGCCGGAAGATCTCGTTGCGCAGTTCGCCCAGCTCCCCCACGAAGTGCCGGGCTTCGCCCAGGCCGAGCAGCAGGGGACGGGCGGGCAGGGAACGCAGGAGGGCCGAGACGGCGGCCCCGTCGAGTTCGCGGGCCATGTTCCGGATAGTCATTCCCTCAACGGTATCGTTGAACGAGCGGTGTAAACTTGTCCCGATCGGGACAGCTCTGACTCGGGAAAAGCCTCCAACGACGGGTCGTGGCGGGGGACGGCGGCGGGCACCGGTCGAGCGACACCCGCGCCGTCGGTTATGGTCGGGGGCATGGGTTGCTCCGCCGCCATGAACATCCGCACCGCCGCCGGGCGGTATCGCCGGTCGCGCGTGACCGCAGCCTGATCTCCGGCCCCGCCCGGGGGCGACGCCAGGCGTACCGCCGGATCAGGTCCCGCCGGCAGCCACCCGCGTCCCGCTGTGCTGCCGGATCGCCCTGCGTGATTCGGGGAGCAGACCCATGCCGCAGCAGTTCCGCCCCAGGCGTCAGGACCGCGGGTCCGAGACGTCTCCCGCCGGCCGCGACAAGCTGGCCGCGGCCGCCACGGACACGAAGCCCGACCAGCAGGCGCGGCCCGGACCCGCCAGGCTGCTCCTGATGGTCGGTCTTCCCGGCGCCGGGAAGACCACCCGGGCCAGGGAACTCGCCGGGGCACACCGCGCGTTGCGGCTGACCCCGGACGAGTGGATGATCCCCCTGTTCGACGGAGCGCAGCCCGAGGGCAAACGCGACCTGCTGGAAGGGCAGCTCATCGGGTTGGCCCTGCAGGCGTTGCGCCTGGGCACGAGCGTCGTGCTCGACTTCGGGCTCTGGAGCCGCGACGAACGGTCGGCGCTGCGCTGGCTGGCGACGTCGGCCGGCGCGGTCTCCCACGTCGTCTACCTGCCGGTCGACAGGACCGTCCAACGCGCGCGGATCGTCCACCGCTGGGCGACCGCGCCGCACACGACGTTCCCGATAAGCGATGCGGACATCGACATGTGGTGCGGGCAGTTCCAGGCGCCGGACGCCGCCGAACTCGACGGCGGCCCCGTCCCCGGCCCACCGTCGGGGTGGCGGGGCTGGCCGGAGTGGGCCGCGTGCCGCTGGCCCTCGCTCGCACCCGGCGACGCCGCCGGGGCCCGGCTCGGGTGAAATGTCTGCTTCAGAGCCGGGCCGTTCAGGTGGGCGACGTCGGGGAGGGCGACAGGTGGGCGCGTTCGCCTTGAGCGCTGAAGAGCGTCAGCAGCTCCGCGGCCTGAGATGCGCTCCGTGCCGAGTCGTTCTGGGAACAGCACCACCGCGTCCGGCGCGGCGGCGGCACCGGGCACCCCAACCCGGTGTTGAAGGAGACAGCCGAGACGTTGCATCCCGGTCCGCCCTCGACCTGGGGTATGGCGCCGGCGGCGACACAGTCTGGCTTGCCCGGCATGGCTCGCAGGTCACCGCTGTCGACATCTCAAGCGCCGCCGTGGAACGGGTGCGCGCCCGCTCCCGACAACTCGGCATCGACGGCCGGGTGACCGGCACGACCTGGCCCGGAGCTTCCCCGACGGGCAGTTCGACCTGATCTCCGGAGGGTTGCGGGCTGTCAGAGCGCGGTGTAGTGGTGCTCGGCGCCTTCCCGCTTGGTGTAGAGGTCCCAGTAGTGTCGGGCTGGGTCTCGGGCCACCGGTGCCGATCCAGACCGAGAGGGGGAGGTGGGAGGCGTAGACGCCGGTGCCCTCGGTGACCTGGTGCAGCTTGAGGACCCAGGAGCGCAGGGCCGCGCCCGCGATGGCGATGTTGGCGAACTCCGGCGATCCCTGGGCGGGGTTGACCGAAGCGCCGCCGGTGGTGAACAGCAGGGCGCCGCGCGAAGGCGTCGACAAGCGAGGCGCGGTCCATGACACCGAAGCTGTGGGGTTCGTGCGGGGCGAACGCCGTCCAACCCGCCGCCACGGCATCCAGAGCCTCAACGCGCCCTCGCCTGCCTCTCCATTATCTCATGAGCACCTATCTCCGACTACAAGGGGTAGCGGCTTCGGGTTCATCCGGTGACGGCTACGGTGCCCGGCATGCTTACTGGTGAGGAGAAGTTCGTTCGTTCCGGGCGAGTCCGGTTGTGGACCGAGCGTTTCGGCCGCCCTGACGACCCCACCGTCTTGTTGGTCATGGGCACCTCCACGCAGGGCATCGGCTGGCCCGATCAGCTCGTGGAAGCTCTCCTGGACAGCGGCCGGCAGGTGATCCGGTTCGATCACCGTGACACCGGCCGTTCCGATTCCGTCGACTTCACGACGCATCCGTACGCGCTCGCCGACATGGCGGCCGACGCGACCGCCGTTCTGGACGGTCACGGAGTCACGGCCGCGCACGTCGTCGGGACGTCGCTGGGCGCGGCGATCGGGCAGTGGCTCGCCGTGCATCAGGCGGCCCGTGTCCGCACCCTGACGGCCATGGCTTCCTCTCCCATGGGGAACAACCCCGGCCCGGCATGGGCGCGGGCGATGGCAGGTCAACCGGCTGCGGCCGACGAGCTCCCGCCCCCGACGACACGGTTCCTCCACCACGTGCTGGACTCGGCGAAGGCGCCACGCACGACGGCCCAGCAGAGCATGGACGCCGACATACGGACCTGGCGAGTGCTCAACGGTGACGTCCTGCCCTTCGACGAGGCCGCCGCGCGACGGTTCGTCGAACACTGCTACGCCCGGGCCGACAACGTCGCTGCCGCCTCGAATCACGATCTCGCCGGCCGGCGCTGGGGCGACGACCGGCGGGCCTCCTTGTCCCGCATCACCGCTGCGACCTTGGTCCTGCACGGCAGCGACGACCCGCTGTTCCCTCAAGCCCACGGCGAAGCCGTCGCGGCGCAGATCCCGGCGGCGCGCCTGGAGATCGTGCCTGGAATGGGCCACCATCCCTTCTTCTCGCCGGGGCTGACCGAGCGGATCGCCCGCTCGATCATCCGCCACACGACCTGATTCCCAGCCGAACGGGGATGTCCGCCAAACCGCGCTGAAGCCCGGTCAGGGCAGGGCGGCCTGCCACGTCCACGCGGCGCGGCGGGGCCGTCCGTCGAGCTCGGCCCGTCCCGTCATCCACAGCAGCACCTCGGCGGGCGGGCCGGGCGGGGCGTCCGGGAACAGGCGGGCCAGCACGGCGGCGGCGGGCGCGGCGGGCGGCTGCCAGTCGACGCGGAGGCCCCGGGTGATGTCGTGGGTGTGCAGGAGGGTCTCGGCCACGCCCATGGCGGCGAACCCGGCCGGGTCGCAGGGGCCGAAGTGCCAGGCCCGCAGGTCCGGATCGGCCGCGTCGACGGCGGTGGCGAGCAGTCCGCCGCAGGCGGCGACGACGGCCAGCACCCGGGCGGGCGTCGCGGTGGGGGAGACCCGCAGGTCGAACGGCAGGTAGCCGTCGGCGGGCCGGCCGGTCAACTGCCCGGCGTATGCGAGCAGGTCGTGCGCCACGTGCGCCGCCGTGGTCCAGCAGTCCCACTCCAGGGTTCCGGCCGGCACCGCCCAGTCGCGTTCGGTGTGCGGCCGCAGGACGCGGCCCATCTCGTCGACGGCGGCGCGTACGCCCGCTCCATCCGTGGCCGTCATGCCCCGACCGTGCCAGCCGGCGGCCCGGCCGACAAGCCGGTTAATTATCGGATTACCGGTAACGGCAATACGATAATCGGATGCCGCAAAGCGGGCAAATCATCGGCGCACCATAATGACAGTTATGTGCGCGGCGGATGTACCGGCCGGCGGCGACTATGGCGTGACCCCGGCGATGAGCTACGGCCTGCTCCGCAGGGGCAGGGGGAACGTGGTGGCCGTCATGCTCTCGGAGAGGGTCCAGAGGCGGCGGGCAAGTTCGGGGTCGCGGGCTGCCTTCGACGGGGTGGTGACCTTGGGGCGGCCCCGGGACTGGGTCACGCCGCTCGGTGAGACGTAGCTGTTGCCGGGCAGGTCGGCGGTGGCGGCGTGCACGGTGGTTCGGGCGCCGCCCACGTCGGACTGGGACAGCGGGCGCAGCAGGGCGTTCGTCCAGCGGGCCGCCCGGCTGCCGCCGTGGCTGAGCAGGTTGGTGGCGGCCAGGCCGGGGTTGGCGGCGGTGGCGAGGACGGTCGAGCCGGACGCGGTGAGGCGGCGCTGGAGTTCGGCGGTGAAGAGCAGGTTGGCGAGCTTGGACTGGGCGTACGCCGAGAACGGCCGATAGGGGCGGTTCCTCCAGTGCGGATCGTCCAGGTCCAGGGTGCCGGCCTGGTGCCCGCCGGCGGACACGGTGACGACCCGGCCGGTGATCCGCGGGAGCAGGAGGTTGGTGAGGGCGAAGTGGCCCAGGTGGTTGATGCCGAAGTGCGGTTCGAAGCCGTCGACCGTCAGATCCGGCGGCGGCATCATCACCCCCGCGTTGTTGATCAGCACGTCGACAGGTTCGGTCCAGGCCGCAGCGAACGCGCGGACCGAGGACAGGTCGGCCAGGTCGAGGTGCCGCACCTCGGTTCGGCCGGGCATGTCGGCGGCGGCGGCGCGGCCCCGGTCCGGGTCGCGGACCGCGAGGACGACGCGGGCGCCCCGGCCGGCCAGGGTACGGGCGGTGGCGCGGCCGATGCCGCTGTTGGCTCCGGTGATCACGACGGTGCGCCCGGCGAGAGATGGTGTCATACGTCGAGGGTCGTCCGGTGCCGGCCGGGTAGCCAGGGCCCGCCGCTACGGTAGGAACGGCGTTACCAGGCAACCCGTCGGGAACGCGGCCATCATGGGAGCATGACGAACGATCTCGGCAGTCTCCTGCGGGCGTGGCGGGACCGGTGTTCCCCCGCCGACGTGGGCCTGGCCGGGCACGGGCGACGCCGGGCGCAGGGGCTGCGCCGTGAGGAGCTGGCCGGCCTGGCCGGGGTGAGCGTCGACTATCTGGTCCGCCTGGAGCAGGGCCGGTCACGGCGGCCCAGTCAGCCGATCGTGGCCGCGCTGGCCCGTGCGCTGCAACTCGACGAGGCAGAGAACGCCCTTCTGCATCAGGCCGCCGGGCTGCCGGCGCCGGCCGGCCGGGTGGTGCCGGTGCACATTCCGCCCGGGGTCCAGCGGCTGGTCACCCGGATGACCGACTACCCGGTGGCGGTCTACGCGGCGGACTGGAGCCTGATCACCTGGAACACCATGTGGAGCGCTCTCTACGGTGACCCGGCGGGCAGTCCGGCCGCCGACCGCAACGTGATCCGGGCGACCTTCTGCGCGCCCCCGAGCTGGGCGAACATCCACGGGCCGGACGAGGAGATCGAACGGGCGCTGGTCGCCGACCTGCGTCAGGCCGTCACCACCTATCCGGAGGACGAGGCGCTGCGTGCCCTCGTCGCCGAGGTTTCCGCGGCCAGCCCGCGTTTCCGGAGCCTGTGGCGCTCGGGCGCGGCTGGGCGGCATGTCAGTTCCCGCAAGACGGTGCACCACCGGCTGGTCGGTGATCTGGTGCTGGACTGTGACGTGCTGACCGTCACCGGCTCCGACCTGCGGATCACCGTCTACACTGCGGCGGCCGGCAGCGCCGCCGCCGAGCGCCTGGAGTTCCTGCGGGTCGGCGCGGTCCACGCGGTCACGCCGTGAACCCTGGTAGTCCGGTTCCTACCGTCGCGGGGGGCACTGGTTCGGCGCCCGGCGGGGACCGAGCCTGATGGGCATGGACACTTTGACCCTCAACAACGGCGTCCCGATGCCGGCCCTCGGCTTCAGCGTCTTCCAGAACCCGCCGGCCGAGACTCAGGCCGCGGTCGAGACCGCGCTGGCGGCCGGTTACCGGCACCTCGTCGCGGCCGCCGCCTACTTCAGCGAACCCCAGGTCGGTGCGGCGATCGCCGCCTCCGCGGTGCCCCGTGCCGAGCTGTTCCTGCAGACCAGCCTCTGGATCAGCGACTACGGTTACGACCGGACCCTGCACGGGTTCGACAAGAGCGCCCGCAAGCTCGGCGTCGACCACATCGACCTGGTCCTTCTCCACCAGCCGCTGCCGACTGCATTCGACCGTACGCGGGAGGCGTACCGCGCGCTGGAGACGCTGCTGGCCGACGGCCGGGTCCGGGCGATCGGCGTCAGCAACTTCACGCCGGACACCTTGGATGCGCTGCTCGACACGGCCACCGTCGTGCCCGCCGTGAACCAGATCGAGGTTCACCCGTACTTCCGGCAGCCGGACACCCAGAAAGCCGGCGCCGAACGCGGCATCGTCACCCAGGCGTGGTCGCCGATCGGCGGCGTGACGTTCTATCCCGGATGGGCGGGCAGCACCAACCACAGCAGCGTGCTGGCCGACCCGGTGATCGGGGCGATCGCGGCGGCCCACGACCGCACTCCGGCCCAGGTGATGCTCCGCTGGCACCTGCAGCAGGGCCGCTCGGCGATCCCCAAGTCCGCCGATCCCGCACGCATCCGGGAGAACCTCGACGTCTTCGGTTTCGTCCTCACGGCCGCCGAGCTGAACGCGATCGACGCTCTCGACACCGGCGTCCGGGGCGGCCCCGACCCTGCCCTGATCACTCTGGACACGTTCCAGGGCGAGATCCCCGAAGCCGGATAGCAGCCCGCCACCGGTGCGACGGCGCGGGCGCGGGGCGGGGGGGCAGCCCGGCCGGGCGGGCCTGCCTCAGCGCGACCCGGACAGGTCACCGTGCGAACCTCTCGATCGCCTCGGGGGTCACCGGGGTGAAGAGGTTGACCATGTTGCCGTCGGGGTCGCGGAAGAGCAGGGCACGGTTTCCCCACGGCATCGTCGTGGGTTCGGTCACGAAGTCCTCCACCGTGTCCTTCAGCTTCTCGTGGATCGCGTCCACGTCGTCCACGAGAAACTCGATGATCACGGTGCGGTTGGCGGCCGGGCGGGCCGAGCCCGGCGCGAACAGCGCGACCGTGCGGGTGCTGCCGATGGCCAGCGTGCCGTGGGCGGTGCGCAACTCGGCGAAGTCCTCGTTGCCCCAGGCCGCCCGCACGCCCGTGACGGTCTCGTAGAAGCCGACGAGTCGGTCGATGTCGTCGGTGATGACGCGGATCGAGACGAAGTCCATGCCTTCTCCCTGCTCGGTGCGGATCGGATCAGAAGCGAGCCCCACGCTAGAGCGAATACTGGACAGATATGGTCCAGTATTCGCTGCTAGGGTCCAGCCGTGGCACGACCGACGGCTCAGGTGCTCACGCTGCTGGAGCTCCTACAGTCCGGCGGCGTCCGGACGATGGCCGAGCTCGCCGACCGCCTGGGCGTCGAACCGCGCACGGTGCGGCGCTACGTGGGTCACCTGGTCGACCTTGGGGTCCCGGTCGAATCGGTGCGCGGCCGCTACGGCGGCTACCGGCTCGCCGCCGGGTATCGGCTGCCGCCGCTGATGCTCAGCGACGACGAAGCCCTGGCCGTCCTGCTCGGCCTGGTCGCCGGCCGCCGCGCCGGGTTGGCGACGGCGACGGGGACGGCGGGCGAGACGGCCGCCGCGAAGATCCGACGCGTCCTGCCGGCGCGGACCGCCGAGCGGCTGGACGCCGTGCTCGAATCCCTCGCCTTCACCGCCGCACCCGACGAGCTCCCTGCGCCACAGACGGGCGTGCTGCTCACCGTCGCCGACGCGGTCCGCCACCGGCGGCCGGTCTCGCTGCACTACACCTCGGGCGACGGCCGGCGCAGCACCCGCGTTCTGCACCCGTTCGGGCTGGTCAACCATTCCGGCCGGTGGTATGTCACCGGAGCCGATCCACAGGTGGGCGAGGACCGGACCTTCCGGCTCGACCGCATCGCCGACGCGCGAACACTGCCGGGCTCGTTCGCGCCGCCGCCCGCCGGGGACGATCCCGCACGTCGCCTGCTCGCCTCGATGGCACAGGCGCCGCGCCGGCATGCCGTGACGCTGCGGATACACGGAACAGTCGAGCAGATCCGCACCCGGCTCCCGGCCAGCGTCGCCGAGGTGCGCGAGGACGGGGACGAGGGCTGGCAGCGCGTGGAGATCCGGGCGGAGCGCCTCGACTGGCTGCCCGCCGTCCTCGCTGCGCTCGACCTGCCCTTCGTCGTCGAACGCCCGGACGAGCTCCGCGACCGTGTCGTCGCGCTCGCCGACCGACTGGCGGCCTCGGGACGCAGGCAGTCGTAGCACGCGACGGACCGTCGGCGCGGGAGCGCGACGTCGCGCTCCCGCTGATCGTCCGGCTCGGCGGCGTCCTCACCTCCGGCGCCGCGCGGCGGCGCTCACCCGGGCACCGCCGGAGACGGCAGCAGGTGCCGGGCGAAGAAACCCGCCGCGTCCTGCCCGGCCGACTGCGGGACACCGGTGTGTCCGCCCATGTTGGCGTGCAGCGTCTTCTCCGGGGAGCCGAAGGCGTCGAACAGGTCCAGGGCCGCCTGCCGGTCGTTTCCTTCGTCGTCCCACTGGAGCAGGACGTGCAACGGAATGGTGACCTGTCGGGCCTCCTCGAACATGACGCGGGGCACGAGGCTCCCGGCGAAGAGGCCGGCGGCCACGATGCGGGGCTCGACCACCGCGAGCCGGATGCCCACGGAGATCAGCCCGCCCGAGTATCCGACCGGGCCGCCGATCTCGGGCAGCGCCAGGAGGGCGTCCAGGGCGGACCGTAGTTCCGGGACCGCCCTGTCGACGAGCGGGAGGACGAGGGCGTCGACGATCTCGTCGCTGACCGGCCCGCCGGCCGCCATGGCCCGGCGCAGGTCGGCGCGGGCCTGCTCGGCGGCGGCCCACCGGGGCCGGTCGCCGCTGCCGGGCAGCTCGATGGCGGCCGCGGCGAAGCCGTCCGCCACGGCGTGTCGGGCCCGGGCCGCCAGGCGGGGGTACATCCTGTGCAGTCCGAGCGGGGGGTGGCCGAGCAGGATCAGCGGGACCGGCGCGGACGCGGCGGCCGGCGTCCACAGGACACCGGGAATCTCGCCGAGGGCGAACTCGCGTTCGACGACGCCGCCGTCGAGGTGCCGTTGGGTGGTGAATCGCATGGTCGTGCCTTTCGGGAGTGCTCGTGAGCGGCGCTCCCGGACGACCTATCGCCCGACCGTGACCCCGGAGGGGAGCACCCATGTCGAAACGTTCACGGGTACCACCTCCTCGGTCTCTCGCACGGCCTCCCGAAAGCTAGCAGCGGTCGCCGTGACCCGCCAACGGTTTCTGCCGTTCTCCCGGAGCCGGCCGTCGTCGGGGGTCGGACGTCGAAGTACCGGACTACGGTGGTGGCGATGCAGGCGTACGAGACTCAGCAGGCAACCCGGGCAGCCATGTCGATCGGGGCGCAGCTCGGCCTGGTCGTCCGCGACGCCGCGGTCCTGCACAACTCGAACGCCCTCACCCTGCGTCTACAGCCCTGCGACGTGCTCGCCCGGGTGGCGCCGGTCGCACACCAGCGCGCCCAGCTCGAGGTGGACGTCGCTCGGGGGTTGGCCGAGGCCGGGAGCCCGGTGGCCACGCTGGAGTCGCCAGAGGTCTTCGTCCAGAACGACTACGTCGTCACCCTCTGGACCTACTACGAACCGGTGGCCGCCCAGCCGGTCCCCAACGCCGAGTACGTCGGCGCGCTCGAACGCCTGCACGCCGGCATGCGCAGGATCGCCCTGCCCGCCCCGCACTTCACCGACCGGGTCTCTGCGGCCGAGAGGCTGGTGGCCGACCACGCCCGAACGCCCGAACTTGTCGCCCCGGACCGGGTCTTCCTCTCCGGCACGTTGACCCGCATGCGACGAGCGGTCACCGACAGCAGCCGGCCCGAGCAGCTCCTGCACGGCGAACCCCATCCGGGAAACCTGCTCTCGACCCGGGCCGGCCCGCTCTTCATCGACTTCGAGACGTGCTGCCGGGGGCCGGTCGAGTTCGACCTGGCCCACACGCCCGACGACGTCGGCGACCACTACCCGGGCGTCGATCGCCGGTTGCTCCGAGACTGCCGGGCCCTCGTGCTGGCGATGATCACCGTGTGGCGCTGGGATCGCGACGACCAGTTCCCCGACGGCCGCCGGCTCGGCATCGAGTGGCTGAACGAACTCCGCAGGACAGCGGCCGCCCTAGACGAGTAAGCCGACTCTGGACCGGGACCGGACTCCGGGGTCACACCCAGGCGCTCTGGCAGCCACCGTCATGCCCTCACGGTCAAGGTGTGGCTGAACGTGATCGGCGGGTGGCAGTGACGCTGCCGGTGTCGATTCCCGACAGTCTCCATGCCCCCTGCTGGAGTGCGCCAGGTCCGTCCACCGCGAGTGGGCGTCGGCAGCGGCGCGCACGGTGCGGCCCGTCGACCACGCGATGAACCACCCGCTCAACGCGGCGGCGCAGACCGACCCGCTCGAATCACGCGTGGACGAACTCCGCGAGCGGCTACCGCCCGACGCGATGATCATCGGCGGTGCCGGGGACAGCCACCCCGCCGATGCGCTGCGCCGGGATGCCTTGTTGCGGGCGCTCCCTGGGCGATGCGGGGGAGGGAGCCCCGACCCGTCGCAGCGTTGATCGGACCCACCTCCTCGGACAGTGCGCGTGCGCGGCGGGGGTGACCGTGTCGCTTGCCCGTGCGCGAGGATGGGACCATGGGTGAGGAACAGCGACTGGCCGGCGGCAACACCGGCGGAGCGGTCCGCATCGGCGACACGGTACGGCGCACGCCGGGGCCGTGGACGCCGTCGGTGCACGCGCTGCTGCGGCACCTGGAGGCGGTCGGCTTCGACGGGGCGCCCCGGGCGCGGGGCTTCGACGAGCACGGGCGGGAGGTCCTGTCGTTCCTGCCCGGGGAGACGGTCGGCGTCACCCGGCCGTGGCCGGCCTGGGCGCACAGCGACGACGCGCTGTGCCAGGTCACGCGGTGGCTGCGGGACCTGCACGCCGCGGTGGTGGGTTTCGTGCCGCCCGCCGGGGCGCGGTGGCGCGAGGGCGGCGTCTGGCGGCCGGGCCTGATCGTCGGGCACAACGACGCGGCCCCGTACAACGCGGCGTGGGCCGACGGGCGGCTCGTCGGGTTCTTCGACTGGGACCTCGCCGCCCCGGTCACCCGCGAGTGGGACCTGGCGTTCACCGCGTTCGCCTGGGTGCCGCTGCACGCCCGGCACGTGGTGGCCGCCGAGGGGTTCACGGCGTTCGCGGACCGGCCCCGGCGGCTGCGGATGTTCCTCGACGCCTATGGCCACCCCGGGCCGGTGGGGCCGTTCGTCGAGGTGGTCCGCCGGCGGGTGGCCGCCTCGGCCGAGGACATCCGCCGCACGGCGGCGGCGGGCGACCCCGCGTACCGGTCGATGGTCGACCACGGCGTCGACGCCGCGCTGGAGACGGCGGTGCGGGAGCTGGCCGACTTCCCGGCCGGGTGAGGCGGCGTCGGGTTGACACGACCGGCAGGGCGCGCTATCAAAGAACCAGGAACTTGAGTCACCCAGACTCAACCCGATGCCTTCGGCCAGGAGAACCGAGGAGGAACCACGATGTTGATGCGCACCGACCCGTTCCGTGAGATCGACCGGCTCGCCGAGCAGCTGCTGGGCACCAACTCCCGGCCCGCCGTGATGCACATGGACGCCTACCGCGACGGCGACTACTTCTACGCCGCGTTCGACCTGCCCGGGGTGGACCCGGACAGCATCGACTGCACCGTCGAGCGCAACGTGCTGACCGTCCGCGCGCAGCGCCGCCGCCCGACCGGCGACAACGTCGAACTCGTCGCCGCGGAGCGCCCCATGGGCACGTTCAGCCGGCAGCTGTTCCTCAGCGACACCCTCGACACCGACCGCCTCGAGGCGGGCTACGACAACGGGGTGCTGACCCTGCGCATCCCCGTGGCCGAGCGGGCCAAGCCCCGCCGGGTGGCCATCGCCACCAGCGGCAACGGCCACCGGCAGATCGACGCCTGACTGCGCCGACGCGATCAGGGCACCCCGCGTCGGGTGCCCTGATCGCCACGACACCGCCGCCCCGGCGTAAACCGGTCGCGGGCGGCGGCGGGGAATGCCAGACTCGACGACGTCCCCGTAGCCGAGACACCGGAGCCGACCAGCACATGTGATCCCGCAGGCCGCGGCCGGGCCGACCGCCCCGCCGCCACGCGCACCGACCGGCCGCCCGTCGTGGGCGCGCCGGCCCGCCTGCCGTCCCGCGGAGGATCACCGTGTTGAAGGCCGTGTCCGTCAGCAAGCAGTACGACGCCGAGCCGCTGTTCACCGGCGTCGACCTGATCGTCAACGCCGGCGACCGGGTCGGCCTGGTCGGCCCCAACGGGGTCGGCAAGTCCACCCTCCTGCGGGTGCTCACCGGGGCCGAGCCGCCGTCGACCGGGCACGTCGCCGTCGTCCCCGGCACCCGGATCGGCTACTTCGCCCCGCAGCCGCCCGACCCGACCGTCACCGTCGGGCAGTTCCTCGCCGCCGGCCTCGGCGAACTGGGCCGCCTCGACCGGCGGCTGCGGGCCCTGGAACGGCGGCTGGCCCGCGGGGACACCGCCGCCCTGGACGCCTACGGCGAGGCGCAGGACCGCTTCGCCGCCCTGGACGGGTGGCGGGCGCAGACCCGGCTGGCCGAGGCCCGCCAGCGCCTCGACGTGGCCGACCTGCCCGACGACGCGCCGCTGCACCGCGTCAGCGGCGGCGAGCAGGCCCGGCTGACCCTGGCCCGGGTGCTCCTGGACACCCCGGACCTGCTGATCCTCGACGAACCGACCAACCACCTCGACGCCGACGGCATCGCCTGGCTCGGCGGCTGGCTCGCCGCGTTCGACGGCGGCGTGCTGGTGGCCAGCCACGACCGGGCGTTCCTCGACCGCACCGTCACCCGCATCGTCGAACTCGACGGCATCCACGACACGCCGCAGACGTACACCGGCGGGTACACCGCCTACCGGGCGGAGAAGACCCGCCGCTGGCAGCGGCTGCTGCTGGACTACGAGGCACAGGAGAAGGCCCACCAGCGGCTGCTGGCCGACATCGCCCGCACCAAGGAACACGCGCGCGGGGTGGAGCTGACGGTGCGCCGCGGCCTCGGCGCCGACCAGGCGCGCCGCTACGCGAAGAAGGTCGCGCGCAAGGCCACGGCGCGGCAGCGGCGGCTACGCCGGCAGATGGACTCGCTGCGGTGGCTGGCGCAGCCGCAGACCCGCCCGACGCTGACCCTGACGTTGCCCGACCCGGCCGGCGACGACGGCCGGGAGGTTCTCGCCGCGCGGGGCCTGACCGCCCACGCCGGCGACCGGTCCCTGTTCGCGGGCGTGGACCTGCGGCTGCACGCCGGCGACCGGGTGCTGCTCACCGGCGACAACGGGACCGGCAAGACCACGCTGCTGCGCATCCTCGCCGGCCTGCGCGACCCCGACGCCGGCCGGGTCGACCGCGGCGCGCCGGTGGCGCTGCTGCCGCAGACCCACGACGCGCTGCGCACCGACGTCGCGGTGCTGACGTGGTTCCGCTCCCAGGTGCCCGTGTACGTCGACGAGGCCGAACGGCTGCTCGACGCGCACCTGTTCGGCCCGGAGCAGTGGGACCAGCCGCTGCGGCTGCTGTCGGCCGGGGAGCTGCGCCGGCTGGTGCTGGCGGCCATGGTGAACGGCCCGGCGCGGGTGCTGCTGCTCGACGAGCCCACGAACTTCCTCGACTTCGACGCCCTGGACGTGGTGCAGGAGGCGCTGCGCGCGTACCGGGGCACGGTGGTGCTGGTGACCCACGACGTGTGGTTCGCCGACGCGGTCGGCTACGACCGGCGGTGGCGGGTCGGCGGCGGCGGGGTCGACGAGCAACCGGCGGACGGCGGCGGGCGGCCGGGTCGGGAAACCCCTCGGGCGCGCCTCACCGCCGACACGCACGGAGGCTGAGAACCTTTCACCCATGCTTCGTCCCGAGTTTCCGGTGCTGCCGCGTGGCGTGGCCCGACCGGCCCTGCGCGGGGCCGGTCCGGGTGACTTCACCGAGGCGTGGCTGCGTAACCGCCGGTTGTCCGAACACACCCGCGACGCGTACCGGCGGGACGTGTCGGGCTGGCTGGCGTGGTGCCGGGCGCGGGAGCTGGACCCGCTGCGGGCGAACTTCCTCGACGTCAACGCCTACGGCCGGGAGCTGGAGGCCACCCCGGCGGCGCGCAGCGGCCGGCCGTTGACCCCGGCGACGGTGGCCCGCAAACTGTCGGCCCTGTCGAGCTGGTACGACTTCCTGGTCAAGCTGCGGGCGGTGGAGGCGAACCCGGTGACGGCGGCCGACCGGCCGCGCGTCGACCGGGACCACTCCTCGACGGTCGGGTTGACCCCGCAGGAGGTGGACGCGCTGCTGGCCGCCGCGCAGGCCGAGACGGGGCCGACGGCGGCCCGTAACCGGGCGGCGGTGGCGCTGCTGGCCGACCTCGGGTTGCGGGTGGGGGAGCTGGTATCGCTGGACGTGTCGGACCTGGGCGCGGAGCGGGGGCACCGTAGTGTCCGGTTCGTCGGCAAGGGCGGCAAGCCGCGGCGGCGGGCGCTGACCCCGTCGACGGCGTACGAGGTGGACGCCTACCTCGCGCAGCGGGCGGCGGCGCGGGGGGTGGGCGTCCACGAGGTGACCGGGCCGCTGCTGGTCACCGCGACCGGCGCGCGGCTGGACCGGCACTCGGTGTTCCGGCTGGTGCGGCGGCTGGCCCGGGTGGCGGGCATCCCGGCGTGGGAGAAGCTGTCGCCGCACTCGCTGCGGCACGCGTTCGCCACGACGGCCCGCGCGGAGGGGGTGCCGTTGGAGGACGTGCAGGACGCGATGGGCCACGCCGACCCGCGCACCACCCGCCGCTACGACCGGGACCGGCACAACCTGGACCGCGACCCGGCGTACGCGATCTGGGCGGCGCGGGCCCGGCGGCGCGCCTGACGCGTCAGCAGAGCAGGTCGAGGTGGCGGTGGGCGTCGGCGGAGATGTCGTCGTGGCGCAGCCGCCGCCGCGCCCACAGCTCGGCGGCGACGCGGGCCTGCTCGTCGCCCCACGCGGCGTGTTCGACGAGCAGGGCGCAGGTCGTCGCCGCCGCCAGGCGCAACGCCAGCGCGCGGGCGCCGGCGACGACGCCGGTGGCGCGCGGGTCGGCGACGACGGCGGCGAGGGCGGCGGTCAGCTCCCCGGTGACGTCGGCGAGGATGTCGGCCAGGACGGGTGACAGCGGCCGGGCCAGGTCGACGGCGGCGGCGAGGCGGCGCAGCAGGGGCGCGTCGGCGTTCTCGCGGGCGACGGCGCGCAGCACGTCCAGGGCGAGGACGTTGGTGGTGCCCTCCCAGATGGGCAGGACCTGCGCGTCGCGCAGCAGCCGGGGCACGCCGGTGTCCTCGACGTACCCGGCGCCGCCGAACGCCTCCACGTACTCGCTGGCGCAGGCCACGGCGAGGCGGCCGGTGGCGAGCTTCGCCAGGGGCGCGACGACCCGCAGCTCGGCGGCGGCGTCCACGTCGGCGTCGACCTCGACGCGGCCCAGCAGCGCGAACGCGTGCCCGGCCAGGGCGAACGCGGCGGCGGCGTCGACGGCGAGCGCGCCGAGGGTGGCCCGGTGCAGCGGACTGTCGGCGAGGCGTCCCCCGGCGACGGCGCGGGCGGTGGCGTAGGCGCGGGCGTAGTCGAGGCCCCGGCGGATCCCGCCGGCCGCGGCGGCGGCGTTGTGCACCCGGGTCACCACCACCAGGGTCATCGCCCGGGCCAGGCCGGGCACGTCCGGGTCACCCAGCGGCAGCGCGTACGCGTCGGTCAGGCCGATCTCGGCGGTCGGCAGCGCCCACGTGCCCAGCTTGTCCTTGAGCCGGTGCACGGTGACGCCGGGGGCGGGCGAGTCGGCGGCGACGGTGACCCCGGACAGGGGCGAGTCGGCGGCGTAGCGGGGCACCAGGAACGGGGCGAGCACCCGGCTGCCCCGCCCGGCCCCCTCGGGTCGGGCCAGGGCCACCGCCATCGGCGCGTCGGCGGCGGAGCAGAACCACTTCTGCCCGGTCAGCCGCCACGACCCGTCGGCGGCGGGCCGGCCGATGGTGCTGGACCCGGACAGGTCGGAGCCGCCCTGCGACTCGGTCATCCACTGCCCGGACACGATCGCCGTGCCGGGGTCGGTGGAGGTCAGCCGGGGCAGCCACGCGTCGCGCACGCCCGCGTCGACGTCGGGCAGGCTCAGCAGCGCCGCCGCCCCGTCGGCCATGGCCACCGGGCAGGAGAACGTGGCCGACTCCGGCCCGTACAGGTGCAGCAGGGCGTGTTGGACGACCCGCGCGCCGGCCCCCCACCGCTGCCGCGCGAACGCCTGGTAGGGCAGGGCGACCACGGCGTGCCGGGCGGCGGCGGCCCGTTGGGCCTGCCACCCGGCGGAGGTGTCGATGCGGTCGACGCGCGCGCCCCACGGGTCGTAGCGGACCAGGACCGGCGGGTGGGCCTCGGCGTCGGCGTGCGCGGCGCGCAGCGGCCCGGCCACGTCGGCGGCCAGGTCGACCAGCCGGGGCTGCGCGGCGTCGTGCCCGGCCGGGCCGAGCAGGCGGCGCAGCCAGGACCGCAGCAGCGCATCGCCGGTGTACGGGTCGTCGGGGGTGGGCACCGGCTGCACGTAACGGGTCATCGTCGCCTCGCCTCCGCAGGGTCGTGTCCGTGTGCCGCCGACCGTAGACGATGCGGCCGGGCGGGGCGACCCGGGGCGAGTGCCTGCGCGGCGGCGGCGGATGGGCCTACGGTCGACGTGATGGGCGGTGGGCAGCAGTGGACGCGGCCGGCGCGGCGGGGCCGGCCGGCGCGCACCGGGCTGCTGGCCGCCGGCGCGGGGCTGGGGCTGTGCCTGGTGGGGGTGGCCGGGCTGGGCGCGTGGAACGTGCAGATGCTGGCCGGGGCCGGCGACCAGGTCCGCGACAGCGCCGACGGGTTCCTGCGGGAGGTCGCCGCGGGCGACGTGGAGCGGGCCTACGAGCGGCTGTGCGCGCAGTCGCGCAGCCGGTGGAGCGCGGCCGGGTTCGCCGCCTGGGTGCGCACGCCGCCGGTGGTCACCGGCTACGAGGTCGTCGACGTGTCGGTGCGCACCAAGGGGGGCCGGCCGACCGGGACGGTGCGCGCCCGGCTGACCCGCGACGGCGGCGCGGGCGAGGAACGCACGGTGCCGATGGCGCAGGAGGACGGCGACTGGCGGGTCTGCGGTGACCCGTTCTGACCGACCGTCTACCGCAGGACCGCCTCGCCCCACACCGCCGTGTCACCACAGGGGGTGATGCCGATGCTGTCGACCTCCAGCGTCAGCCGTAGCCCGTTGCTGACGCCGACATCCACCGTGGCGGTCTCACCGAGACGCAGGTCGCGCTGGAACAGCACCTTGCGGTCGACGAGCACCCGGAAGCGGGTGTGCGCGTCGTCCGGGGCGTCGTCGGGCAGGCCGATGGTGGACCGCAACCGCGAGTAACGCCTGCCGAGATGGAACGACTCGGTCGGATCGTCCGTCGACGAGCAGGTAGAGCCGATGACGCTACGCGGGTGCGGTGTGCCGTCGACGGTGGCCGCGCCGTGCCGCCAACCACGGCCGCCGTCGACGGCTGCCAGGTCGGCCAGCCAGGTCTCCACCGGGGTGTCGGCTGTCGTCGCGCCCGGGGTGGGGCTGTTCGTCGTCGGGCCGGTCGGGTGGGACACGGCCGTCGTCGGGCCGGTCGAGGGGGACGCGGCCGTCGTCTGCTGTGCCGGGCCGGCTGGTGGGGACGGCCGCAGGGCGTACCCGAAGATCCCCGCGCCGACGACGGCGACGGCCAGGCCCACCACCGCCGTACGGTCGACCGGCTGGCCCAGCCGCCGCACCAGCAGATAGCTGCCGGCCAGGACGGCACCCAGGCTGCCTGCCCAGACGATCGGTCTGCCGCCGCCGGCCAGCAGCGCGGCCACCGCCGCCACGTCGGCGGCCACGCCGACGCCCTGTGGCAGCAGCCGGGACCGGGGCGTGGACGTGGCGTCGCCCGTCGTCGCGGTCGTCATGCGAGTCTCCTCACCGGTCGGCTTCGCGTATCGGACCGGGGCAGTTCTACCAAAGTCCACGCCGTGCCGGGGTGCCGCCACGACGGCGAGGCCGGCGATCGGCAGGACAGGCGGGCGCGCTGTCGCGCATCCGACTTCAGTCGCGGGGGCCCAGCTCGCCGGCGCGGTAGTGCCGCCGGCACAGCACCTGGTAGCGCACGTCGGCGGTGTCCACGGTGTCGCCGATGACGACCTGTTCGCCCTCGCGCACGACCCGGCCGTCGATGACGCGGGCGTTGAGCAGCCCCTCGCGGCCGCACCAGCACAGCACCTCGACCTGGATGCGGGCGACGGAGTCGGCGAGTTCGAACAGCCGCCGGGCGGCGGGGAACAGGCAGGACCGGAAGTCGGTCGCCAGGCCGAACGCGTAGACGTCGACGTCGTAGTTGTCGACGAGGTCGGCCATCTGCTCGACGTGTTCAAGGTCGTAGAAGGACGCCTCGTCGCAGATGAGGTAGTCCACGCGCACCCCCTCCGCCCAGGCGTCGTTGACCAGGTCGCGCAGGTCGAGGCCGTCGGTGACCTCGATCGCGGCGTGGGCCAGGCCGATGCGGGTGGTGACCTGCGGGCCCAGGGACCGGTCGATGCGGGTGGTGACCAGGCCGCGGCGGCCCTGCCGGGCGTGGTTGTGGTTCATCTGCAGGGCCATCGTGGACTTGCCGCAGTCCATCGGCCCCCAGAAGAACCGCAGGGCGGCGGCGTGCAGCGGACGGCCGTCGGCGCCCCGGGTGGCGGCGCAGCCGCGGCGGGGGTCGTCGTCCGGGCCCGGGAGGGGCCGGGCCAGGCAGATCGGGGCGGCAGCGGCGTCGTCGGTCACGTCGGGGCAGCCTAGCCGATCGAGCGCCGCCGATCGGCCCGGCGCGTGTGCCGCCCTACAGCACCCGCGGCGGGGTGTTGCCGGCGGCGACGATCGCCCGGCGGATCGGCACGGCGGCCAGCAACGCGAACCCGACCACGAAGAAGATCAGCAGGGAGACCAGGCCCACCCGGTAGGAGGCGGTGAGCTGGAACACCAGCCCGAACGCGAGGGGCCCGAGCCAGCTGGTGCCCTTGTCGCTGATCTCGTAGAAGCCGTAGTACTCGCCTTCCTTGCCGGCGGGGATGAGCTGGCTGAACAGCGACCGGCTCAACGCCTGGCTACCGCCGAGGACCAGCCCGATGGCCCCGCCGAGGATCATGAACGGCAGCGGCGCCTCGGCGGGCAGCCGGAACGCGGCGACGATCACCCCGGTCCACAGCACGAGGCTGAGCAGCACCGTCTTCCACGCCCCGATGCGCCGGGCCAGCGCGCCCAGGGCCAGCGCCCCGCCGAAGGCGAGGAACTGCACCAGCAGGATGGTGGTGATCAGGGTGCTCTGCCCCAGCCGCAGCTCCTCGGTGCCGTACTGACTGGCCAGGGTGATCACGGTCTGGATGCCGTCGTTGTAGACCAGGAACGCCAGCAGGAAGAACAGCGTCAACGGGTACGCCTTGACCTCGCGCAGGGTGCGGCCGAGCTGCCGGAACCCGTCGGTGAGCACGTTGCCGCCGCCGGCCGACGCGGCGGCGGCGGGGCGCTCGCGCAGCCAGCGCAGCGGCACGAGGGTGAACACGGCCCACCACACGCCGGCCGACACGATCGACCAGCGGGCCAGGTCCAGGGTGCGCTGCGGGTCGCCCTCCTCGGCGAGCATGGTCACCGCGACGAGGTTCGCGGCCAGCAGCAGGCCGCCGCCGAGGTAGCCGATGGCCCAGCCGCGGCTGGAGATGCCGTCGCGTTCGTCGGGGCCGCCCAGCTGCGGCAGGAACGAGTTGTAGACCACCACGGCCGCCCCGAAGGCGATGTTGGCCACCAGGAACAGCGCCCCGCCGAGCAGGTACCGCTCGCCGGTGACGAACGCGAACGCGATCGTCGCCCCCGCGCCGGTGAACGCCGCCGCGCCCAGCAGCCGCTTCTTGTGCGCCGACCGGTCGGCGACCGCGCCGACCACCGGCAGCACGAACACGGTCAGGAACACCGACAGGGAGATCAGATACGGGTAATAGGAGCCGGCGGCGACCCGGATGCCCAGCGGGTGCACGTACCCGTCGCAGGTGTCGGCGCCCAGCTCGCAGCCGGCGGCCAGCTCGGTGACGGTGGTCAGGAACGGGCCGAGGAACACGGTGATCACGGTCGTCTGGAACGCCGAGTTCGCCCAGTCGTAGAGGTACCAGCCGCGCCGCTCGCGGGCGGTGCTGGCAGGCGGCAGGGACGCCACGTCAGGGGTGACCGTCTCGGCCATCGGTTTCCTCCGCCGGTCTCAGGCGGCCCAGTGGCCGCGGCTGCGGTAGACGTCGCGCAGCACGCCGACGTGATCGGTCATGATGCCATCCACCCCAAGATCAAGTAACTCGTGCATCTCGGCAGGTTCGTCGATCGTCCAGACGTGCACGTGCAACCCCAGCCCGTGCGCGTACGCGAGGAACCGGCGGTCGACCACGGGCAGCCGGCCGAAGCGGGGCGGCACCTGCGCCGCCACCACCGACGGGTGCAGCCGCACCGGCCGCCCGTGCAGCGACGCCACCCGCAGCCGGGCCACCCCGCGTGCGCCCAGCCCCGTGGCGACCCGCCCGTGCGTGGCCGCCCGCAGCCGGGCCAGCCGGGCGTCGCTGAACGAGGCCAGCAGCACCCGGTCGGCGGCGGCCGCCCGCCCCAGCGCGGCGACGGTCGGCGTGACCGCCCCGTCGGCCTTCACGTCGACGTTGAACCGCACCTGCGGCCAGGAGCCGAGCACGTCGTCGAGGCGCGGCACCACGGCCGCCCCGCCGACGCGCACCGACGCCAGGTCCGCCCAACGCAGGTCCGCGATGCGCCCCGGCTGCCCGGTGACCCGCCGCAGGGTCGCGTCGTGGAACACCACGGCCACCCCGTCGGCGGTGGCGTGCACGTCGGTCTCGACGTACCGGTAGCCGAGGCCGACGGCACGGGTGAACGCCTCGGCGGTGTTCTCGTCGCCGTGGGCCGCGCCGCCACGGTGGGCGAACGCCAGCGGCGCGGGCGCGTCGAGATAGGCGGCGGGCGAGGGCACGCCCGGCAGTATGCCCCGCCGGGGCCCACGCCGGATGGCCGGCAGGTGACCGGCGGGCCACGCCGACGCCCCGGGAGGCGTCAGGGCAGCCGGCGGCGGTGCGCCCGGGAGGTGTCGACGGGCCGGCCCGGGTCGACGTGGCGCGGCAGGTCGGGCTCGTCGGGGCGCAGCGGCACCAGGGCGTCGGTGATCGCGTCGATGATCCGGTCGGTGACCCGCCGGGCCGCGCCCGGCGCGTCGGCGGCCACGTCGCCCAACGCGACCGGGTCGCCGAAGCGCACCCGCACCACCGGCCGCCGCCACAGCGCCCGGGCCACGGCGCGCAGCATGCCTTTCGGCGCCCGGTACGGCAGCACCTCGTGCGAGCCCCACTGCGCCACGGGCACGACCGTCGCGCCGCTGGCCAGGGCGAGCCGGGCGGTGCCCGTCTTGCCGCGCTCGGGCCACAGGCCCGGGTCCAGCCCGATGCGGCCCTCCGGATACACCAGGATCACCGACCCGGCCGCCACGGCGCGCGCCGCGTCGTCCAGGGCCCGGTGCACTGCCGCGGTGCCCCGGTCGACGCGCAGGTGCCCGGCGTGCCGCATCGCCGCCCCCAGCAGTGGGGCGCGGAACAGCCCGCCGGTGGCCATGATCCGGGGGGAGACGCCGCGGGCGCGGCACGCGGCGGCCAGCACGAGCGGGTCGAAGGGGCTCAGGTGGTTGGCCGCCAGGATCAGCGGCCCCCGGCGCAGCCCGTCGGGCACGTCGCCGGTGACCTCCAGGCGGGCCAGGGCGCCGACGACGGCGCGGGCGAGCAGTTGGGCGCCGCGCCAGATCAGGGGCGGCTGCCAGCGGGCGGTGGGCGTGTCCATCAGCGGTCGATGGTCGCACGCCCGCGCCAGGGGCGGGGGAGAGGGGAGCGCGACTCCCGCCGGGCCGCCCGGCCGAGGTGATCAAGGTCATTGGTCCCGGGTCGGTCCGGGACCTCCGCCCCTGCCGAATCGTCTACGACGACGAGTAGTATCTACTACGTCTCGTAGTATGAAAGGCTGGGGGTTCCAGGTGGACGCGTTGGACGTCGCCCGCTGGCAGTTCGGTGTCACCACCGTCTACCACTTCCTGTTCGTGCCGCTGACCATCGGCCTGTCCGTGCTCGTCGCCATCCTCCAGACCATGTGGCACCGCACCGGCAACGAGCGCTACCTCAAACTCACCAAATTCTACGGAAAACTCTTCCTCATCAACTTCGCCATGGGCGTCGTCACCGGCATCGTCCAGGAATTCCAGTTCGGCATGAACTGGAGCGACTACTCCCGCTTCGTCGGCGACATCTTCGGCGCACCCCTGGCCATCGAAGCCCTCGTCGCCTTCTTCCTCGAATCCACCTTCATCGGCCTGTGGATCTTCGGCTGGGACCGCCTGCCCAAACGCCTCCACCTCGCCGCGATCTGGGCCGCCGCCATCGGCACCAACCTGTCGGCCTACTTCATCCTCGCCGCCAACTCGTTCATGCAGAACCCCGTCGGCTACCGCATCAACCCCGACACCGGCCGCGCCGAACTCACCGACTTCCTCGCCGTCCTCACCAACAAGGTCGCCCTCGTCACCTTCCCCCACACCCTCGCCGGATCCTTCCTCGTCGCCGGCTCCCTCGTCGTCACCGTCGGCCTCTGGCACGTCATGCGCAACCGCGACAGCGCCGACACCGGCGCCTACCGCTTCGCCACCAAGTTCGGCTCCTGGGTCGTCCTGGTCTCCTCGGCGCTCGTCCTGCTCACCGGCGACATCCAAGGCAAGATCATGACCGAGGTGCAGCCCATGAAGATGGCCGCCGCCGAAGGCCTCTACACCACCGAAAGCCCCGCCTCGTTCTCCGTGCTCACCGTCGGCAGCCTCGACGGCAGCCGCGAGATCTTCGCCCTCAAGATCCCCTACCTGCTGTCGTTCCTCGGCACCGGCGACCCCCACGGCACCGTCCAGGGCATCAACGACCTCCAGGCCCAATACGCCACCCAGTACGGCCCCGGCGACTACGCCCCCATCATCCCCGTCACCTACTGGAGCTTCCGCTTCATGATCGGCCTCGGCCTCGCCGCCGCCGCCATCGCCCTGCTCGTGCTCTGGAGCCAACGCAAGAACCGCACCCCCACCAACCGCTGGCTCCTGCGCGCCACCCTCGCCATGCCCGCCCTGCCCCTGCTCGCCAACTCCTTCGGCTGGATCTTCACCGAGATGGGCCGCCAACCCTGGATCGTCTTCGGCGAAATGCTCACCCGCAACGGCGTCTCCCGCACCGTCTCCCTCACCGAAGTCCTCACCTCCTTCACCGCCTTCACCCTCATCTACGCCACCCTCGCCGTCATCGAATTCAAACTCCTCCTGCGCTACGCCAAAGCCGGCGTACCCGAACCCACCCCCGAACCCGAACCCACCGACGACGACACCGAGCGCCCGCTCGCCTTCGCCTACTGACCCGGAGCCCCACCGTGGAACTCACCACCATCTGGTTTCTCCTCGTCGCCGTGCTCTTCACCGGCTACTTCATCCTCGAAGGCTTCGACTTCGGCGTCGGCATGCTCCTACCCGTCCTCGGCCGCGACGACCGCGAACGCCGCGTCCTCATCAACACCATCGGCCCCGTCTGGGACGGCAACGAGGTCTGGCTCATCACCGCCGGCGGCGCCATGTTCGCCGCCTTCCCCGAGTGGTACGCCACCCTCTTCTCCGGCTTCTACCTGCCCCTCCTGCTCATCCTCCTCGCCCTCATCGCCCGCGGCGTCGCCTTCGAATACCGCCACAAGCGCCCCGAACCCACCTGGAAACGCCGCTGGGACCACGCCATCTTCTGGGGCTCCGCCATCCCCGCCGTCCTGTGGGGCGTCGCCTTCGCCAACATCTTCCGCGGCGTCCCCCTGGACGCCGACCACGAATACGTCGGCGGCCTACTCGACCTGCTCCACCCCTACGCCCTGCTCGGCGGCCTGACCACCCTCGGCCTCTTCCTCACACACGGCGCCGTCTTCCTCGCCCTCAAGACCACCGGCGACATCCGCCACCGCGCCCGCGCCCTCGCCGTCAAACTCGGCGTCGGCACCGCCGTCGCCGCCGTCGCCTTCCTCACCTGGACCCTCACCATCCGCGCCAACACCGCCGCCATCACCCTCGCCGCCGGCGCCGCCATCACCCTCCTCGGCGGCCTCGCCGCCGCCCGCGCCCGCCGCGAAGGCTGGGCCTTCACCGGCACAGCCCTCGCCATCGCCCTCGCCGTCGCCACCCTCTTCACCGCCCTGTTCCCCAACGTCATGCCCTCCACGCTGGACCCCGCCGGCACCCTCACCGCCACCAACGCCGCCTCCACCCCCTACACCCTCAAGATCATGACCTGGGTGGCGGTCATCTTCACCCCCATCGTCCTGGCCTACCAAGGCTGGACCTACTGGGTCTTCCGCAAGCGCATCGGCGTCACCCACATCCCCACCCACTGACCACCCACCCCGGGACCGGCGCGCCCCCCACGCGCCGGCCCCCACACACCACACCGCCCCCGCCGCAACAGCGACGGGGGCGGACACGCGGGGGAGAGGCACCATCAACCCGCCTCGCGCAACTCCGCCAACCGCGCCTCGATCTCCGCCAACTCCGCCCGCAACTTCTCCGCCTGCTGCTCCGCCTCCGCCCGCTCCGCCGCCAGAATCTGCTCCACCGCCTCCTGCACCCCCGGAACATCCACCAACGCCACCATCCGCAACGCCTCCGCCGGCTTCACCACATACGGCTTCGCCAACGCCTTCGCACCCTGCTGCGCCGCCACCGTCCACTCACCCTCCGCATACGCCAACGTCACCGTCAACCCCGCCGGCCCCTTCGGCTTCACCACCTTCGCCGCCTTCACCGGCCGACGCGCCGGCTTCGCCTCCGCCAGCTCCTGCTCCTGCTGCTCCACCCTCGGCTCCTCCCGCCGCTGCGCCGGCACCCGCGGCGTGTCCAACACGAACTCCGGCTCCACCGCCACCGGCTCAGGATCCGGCTCCGGCTGCGCCTCCGCCGCCACAACAGCCGCCTTCCGACCCGCCCCCCGCGGCGCCACCGCCACATCGGCAGGGGAGAACGGCAACTCGTCACGCCCGAACCGCACCACCACGAACTCGTCCGACACCGCCGGATCCGTCAACTCCACCACCTGACCCACCTGACCGGCGATCTGACCAGCCGACGACGTGAACACCACCCTCGGCTTCCGGCCCGCCGCCAACGCCTCCCGGATGCTCTGCACCTCGTCAGTGGACAACCCCTGGCCCGCGGCAACCATCACAACCCTCTTCCGTACACCTGTCTGATCCTGCCTTGATACCAGCCCACCCCGACACCGCGAAGATCAACCCCCCAACGCCCGCAACGCCCGATCCGCATGCTCGTTCATCCCCAACTCGCTGTGCACCACCTCCACCACCCGCCGATCCACCCCGATCACGAACGTCATCCGCCGCGTGCTCAACGGCCCCAACGGCAACCGCCGCAACACCCCGAACCGCCGCGCCACCACACCGTCGACATCCGACAACAACGGATAGTCGAACCCGTGCAACCGCGAGAACTCCGCCTGCCGCTCCACCACGTCCCGACTGATCCCCACCCGAGACGCACCCACCGCCGCGAACTCCGCCGCCAGATCCCGGAAATGACAACTCTCCGCCGTACACCCCCGCGTCATCGCCGCCGGATAGAAGAACAACACCACCGGCCCCGACGCCAGAAACTCCGACAACCGCCGCGGCGCACCCGTCTCGTCCGGCAACTCGAAATCCTCGACCAGGTCACCGACCCGCACACCCGCCACCACGACCACTCCTCTGCACGAACCGACGCCGGCAGCGTAAGCGATCACACCCGCCGACGCGCCCACCCCACCGGTAACGTCACCACCACACCCGGGGGAGGAGCACGAATGCAACCCGTCACCATCGTCACCGGCGGCAGCCGCGGCATCGGCGCCGCCACCGCCCGCCGCCTCGCCCACGCAGGCCACCACGTCGCCATCGCCTACCGCCGCGACCACACCGCCGCCACCACCGTCGTCGCCGACATCCACGCCACCGGCCGAAACGCCCTCGCCGTCCAAGCCGACACCACCGACCCCGCCGCCGTCACCCACCTCTTCGACACCGCCGCCACCCTCGGCCCCCTCACCGGCCTGGTCAACAACGCCGGCGTCACCAGCCCCATCGGCCCCCTGGCCGAACTGCGCGCCGAAGACCTACGCCACGTCGTCGACGTCAACCTCATCGGGTACGTCCTCTGCGCCCAACAAGCCGCCCGCCGCCTCACCCGCGGCGGCGCCATCGTCAACGTCTCCTCCGCCGCCGCCACCCTCGGCAGCCCAGGGGAGTACGTCCACTACGCCGCCGCCAAAGCCGCCACCGACACCCTCACCATCGGCCTCGCCAAGGAACTCGCCCCCCACGGCATCCGCGTCAACGGCGTCGCCCCCGGCATCGTCCGCACCGACCTGCACGCCATCTCCGGCGCACCCGACCGCGCCGACACCGCCGCCGGCCGCATCCCCCTCGGCCGCGCCGGCGAACCCGACGAGATCGCCGCCGCCATCGCCTGGCTGCTCAGCCCCGACGCCAGCTACGCCACCGGCACCGTCCTGCGCGTCTCCGGCGGCCTCTGACCACCACACCCCGCCACCACCCGCACGACGCGGGCCGCCACCCCGACCGGGGGCGGCGGCCCACCACACACCCGTCAGCCGGCCGACTTCTCCTGGCACGGCACGCAGAACCGGGCGTACGGCACCACCTCCAACCGCGGCACCGGAATAGGCCGCTCGCACCTCTCACACACGCCGTACCCGCCCTCGTCGATGCGCCGCAACGCGTCGGCGACCTGCTCCACGCCGCGCCGCGCGGCCACCACCAGCGCCGCCCGGGTGTGCGCCTCGCCCGGGTCGCCCGTGTCGGCGTTGAGCTCGGTCAGTTCCCTGAGCCGAGCCGTCTGCGTGGCGAACTCGTCCGCCAGGGACGCGCGTAGCTCCGCCAGCCACCGCTGGTCGACGGTGCGATGATCCAAACTCATGATCAATCCTTCCGATCAGAAACCCGGGAAAAGAAAAAGGGCCGAAGCTCTACGGCTTCGCCCTGGCGGTCGTTTCGGGGAGGGGACCGCCGCCGGAGGGCCACGGCCGGTCGGGCTCGGCAGCCCGTAGGTCGCCACGGCGCTCGCCCGGCCGACGACGACCGACACGGCGCTCGCCCGGCCGACGACGACCGACCCGACCGGGGCGAACGCACCGCGCGCGACACGCGCCCGCGTCACCGACGTGACGGCGGGCGGACAGGTCGACAGCGGGTACATCGGACCAGCATAGGTTGATCATCAGGGGGAAGCCAGCGGTAATCGTCACGTCCCCGTGGCGATTCGATAATGCACATTATGTCAAGTCGACTGCTCCGGGCCTCCTCCGGAAGGGGCACCGGACGCCGCCAGCCGGCGCCCCGGCTGGCGGCGCAGCAGCAGCAGCCGCACGGGCCACCGCGCCGCCCGGTCGGCGCGCCAACCGGCCGCGCACGCTGACGGCGACCGGCGGCAGGCCGGCTCGGCGGACCGGCCTGCCGCCACCGCGGCGACGCGGACGCGCCGCCCGGCTCACGCCCGCCGGCATCTGCACCCCGCCTCGTCGTGGCGCGCCGCGCCGGGGTTCCGCGCCATCCGGCCGGCGCCCCCTCCCGCGTCGACGGTTCGGGCGCGCCCGCTCCCCTGTCCCGCGGGTCGCCGAGAATCCGAGAATCATGCATAATATCCCTTATGCATGACAAACAGGACGAATCGGTTATGAGCCTCGTCGAGGAGTTCCTGACCGCCCTGGCCACCCGCAAGCCGTCGCCGCACACCCTCGCGGCGTACCGGCGGGACCTGCGGGCGGTGGCGACGCTGGCGGCGGAGGTCGCCACCCCGGCCCTGCCGCCCGAGGCGCTGTCGATCGCGGCCCTCTCCCCCAGGGTCATGCGGGCGGCGTTCGCCAGGTTCGCCGCGCCCCGCGCCGTGGCGTCGGTGCACCGCGCCTGGTCGACGTGGAACAGCTTCTTCTCGTTCCTCGTGGCCGAGCAGGTGGTGGCGGGCAATCCGATGCCGGCGGTGGGCCGTCCCCGCGCCCCGCTCCCCCAGCCCAAGCCGCTGCGCGGCGAGGACACCCCGGAGCAGCTGCTCGCGGCGGTGTCCCGGGAGGACGGTCGGCAGCGTGATCCGTGGCCGGAGCGGGACGTGGCGGTGCTGGCGCTGGCGCTGTGTGCGGGGTTGCGCCTGGCGGAGCTGTTGGCGCTGCGGGTGGCGTCGCTGGCGGGGCGGCCGGGTGAACGGCGGGTAGAGGTGGCGGGCAAGGGGGGCCGGCCGCGGGTGGTGCCGATCGAGCCGGAGCTGGACGGGGTGCTGGTGGCGTATCTGGACAGTCGGGCGCGGCGGTTCGGGGCGCGGTCGGTGCGGCCGGAGTCGCCGTTGCTGGTGGATCGGCGCGGTGAGCCGTTGCGGCGGGGTGGGTTGCAGTATCTGGTGGAGTCCTGTTATCGGCGGGCGGGGGTGGTCGACCGGGTGCCGCGGGGGGCGCGGTTGCACGCGTTGCGGCACACGTTCGCGACGCGGTTGGCGGAGGACGGGGCGAGCGCGGCGGAGATCATGCGGTTGTTGGGGCATGCGTCGTTGGCGTCGTCGCAGACGTACATCGAGGTGACGGCGGGTCAGCAGCGGGCGGCGGTGCGGTCGAACCGTACGAATCGGATGTTGGGTGGGTTGGTGTCGGCGCGGGGGGACGCGGGGTGAGGGGTGGGTGCGGCAGGATGGTGGTACGCGACTGGCGGCACCGGGGATGGGTTTGACCATCGGGGAGCTCGTTGTGGGGGTCGTCCGCCTGGGCTCCTGCGAGCGGGGTGGTTGTCGTGTCCTCTTCGGTGGATTCCGTGGGTGGGGCTCGGTTGTTGCCGGGTGGGCCGGTGGCGGATCGGGTGTTGGGTGAGGTGGCGGCGGAGGTCGTCGCGTTGCGGGCGGCGGGGGTGACGCCGTCGTTGGCGACGGTGCTGGTCGGTGACGACGAGGCGAGCGTCGGGTACATCCGGATCAAGCAGCGGCAGGCGGCGGAGTTGGGGTTCGCGTCGACGCACGTGCGGTTGCCGGCGTCGGCGTTGCAGGCGGATCTGCATCGGGTGATCGAGGATCTCAATGCCGACCGTGGGGTGCACGGGGTGTTGGTGCAGCATCCGGTGCCGGGTGGGCTGGACTACGGGCGGGCGTTGCAGGTGTTGGATCCGGACAAGGATGTGGATGGGATGCATCCGGTGAATCTGGGTCGGTTGGCGTTGGGGTTGCCGGGGCCGGTGCCGTGTACGCCGGCGGGGATCGAGGCGTTGTTGGCGTTTCACGGGGTGTCGGTGGCGGGTCGGGAGGTGGTGGTGCTGGGTCGGGGTGCGACGTTGGGGCGGCCGTTGGCGATGTTGTTGGCGCAGAAGCGGGCGACGGCGAATGCGGCGGTGACGGTGGTGCACACGGGGGTGACGGATTGGCCGCGGTTCGCGCGGCGGGCGGAGGTGTTGGTGGCGGCGGTGGGGGTGCCGGGGGTCGTGCGGCCGGAGCATGTGCGGCCGGGCGCGGTGGTGGTGGGTGGTGGGGTGCGGTATGCGGGGCGGCGGTTGTTGCCGGATGTGGATCCGTCGTGTGCGCGGGTGGCGGGGGCGATCACGCCGCGGGTGGGTGGGGTGGGTCCGACGACGGTGGCGATGTTGTTCCGGAATGCGGTGGGGGCGGCGCGGCGGGTGGTGGGTGGTTAGCCGAGGTCGACGACGAGGGGGCGGTGGTCGGAGATGGTGGAGGCGGGGGTGGCGGTGGAGGTGACGGGTGGTAGTCGGTGGCGGAGGTGGCGGTCGGCGAGGATGTGGTCGAGTTGGATGCGGGGGTGGGTGGTGGGGTAGGTGGGGCGGCGGGCGAGGGGGGTCCAGCCGGAGATGAGTCGGGCGGCGGTGGCGGGGAGGTTGAGGTCGCCGAGGAGGATGCGGGGGGCGGGTAGGGCGCGGAGGGCGCGGACGGTCTGGCGGAGTTGGTGGGCGTTCCAGCCGGGGACGAAGGAGAGGTGGGTGGCGGCGACGGTGATGTCGCCGTGGGGGGTGTCGAGGACGGCGGCGAGGATGACGCGGGGTTCGTCCTGTAGGAGGAGGAGGCCGCCGTCGGGGCCGGGGATGTAGACGGGTGAGCGGACGGGGGCGGGTTTGAGGCGGGTGACCTGCCAGGTGTGTACGGGGTGGCGGGTGATGAGGCCGATGCCGTAGCGGGGTTCGCCGTGTCCGTCGTCGTCGTGGCGCAGGGGGCGGAAGTGTTCGCCGGGGGTGCCGACGAGGGCGGCGGCGAAGCGGTGGTGGGGTGCGTGGAGGGCGTGGGCGGCGATGGTGGTGAGGTCGTGGTTGCCGCTGCGGGTCTGGTCGCGGTCGACTTCTTGCAGGGCGAGGACGTCGGCGTCGAGGGCAGCGACGGCGGCGGTGAGTCGGTGGGGGTCGACGAGTCCGTCGGTGAGGGATCGGCCGTGGAGCAGGTTGAAGGTGGCCAGGCGCACTCTGTGCAGCCTACGTGGGTGATGGGAGGTCATGGGGTGCTGAGGGTGTTGGTGTGTTCGATGGTGGTGTTCGTGGTGGTGGGTTGGGTGGGTGTGTGGTTGCGGCGGCGTCGGGGGTTGTGAGGGTGGTGCCGGGCCGGCGCGCGCCCACCGCACGCCGGCCCGGCGGGGTGGGTCAGGCGTGGCGGACGACGTCGTCGTAGTCGAGGCGGGGCAGGCGGGGGAACCAGGCGTCGGGGCCGGGCTTGCCGATGTTGACGACGAGCACGGAGCGCCAGCTGCTGTCGGTGAAGAATTCGCGGTCGATGCCGGCGGCGTCGAAGCCGCCCATGGGGCCGGCGGCGAGGCCGGCGGCGCGGACGGCGAGGAGCCAGTAGGCGATCTGGAGGGTGGCGTTGAAGCGGGCCATGGTGTCGCGGGCGGCGGGGTCGGCGGCGAGGCCGTCGCGCAGTTCGGGGCGGATGGGGAAGATGCGGGGGATGTGGTCGTGGAAGTCGGTGTCGGCGGCGAGGACGGCGACGACGGGGGCGGCGGCGGTCTTGGCGCGGTTGCCTTCGGCCATGTGGGTGAGGAGGCGGTCGCGGGCGTCGCCGGGGCGGATGTAGAGGACGCGGAGGGGTTGGGTGTTGGCGGCGGTGGGTGGGTACTTGGCGAGGTCGTAGATGGCGCGCAGGTGTTCGTCGGTGACGGGTTCGTCGGTGAAGGTGTTGGCGGTGCGGGCGTCGGTGAAGAGTTGGGCTTGGGCGTCGGGGTGGAGGGTGATCAGGGGCGTGGTCGTGTCGGTCATGGTGTCCTCCGGGTTCGTGGGTTTGTTGCTGCGCCTACGGTAGCAGCTAGCTTTTTCGAAGCTGCTGCGTCGTGGCGGGTGCCACGTATCCTGGGGTCATGACGCTGCGCTCCCCTGCCGACGAGGCTCCCCGCGTGTGTGACCGGGGTCTGACGCGGGCGTTCGCGTTTCTGGGCAAGCGGTGGAACGGGGTGTTGCTGGGGACGCTGGGGCTGGGGCCGGCGGGGTTCGCGGAGTTGGCGCGGGCGTTGCCGGGGATCAGCGAGTCGGTGTTGTCGGACCGGTTGGGTGAGTTGGTGCGGGTGGGGTTGGTCAGCCGGACGGTGCGGGAGGGCCCGCCGGTGGGGGTCAGTTACGAGCTGACGGAGCGGGGTGCGGCGGTGTTGCCGGCGTTGGACGCGTTGGCGCGGTGGGCGCACGAGAACCTGCCGGCCGAGGGGTGCCGCTGAGCGGTGGGGCACGTGTATTCGCCGACGTGCGGGGCGACAACGTTGCGGCTGTACCGGGGGTTGGGTTTCACGGTGGTGGCCGAGTACGGGGAGTACACGTTGACGGCCCGGTGGGGCTGAGGGGCGCGGCTGGGCCCGGCGTGGTGGCCGGGGGTGGCGGCGGGTCAGCGGCGGGGTGCGTCGAAGCGGCCGGCGCGGATCTCGCGGAGGGCTCTGCGTCGGGTGTCGCCGTGCAGGGTGTCGACGTAGAGGCGGCCGTGCAGGTGGTCGGTCTCGTGTTGCAGGGCGCGGGCGAGGAATCCGCTGCCGGAGATGGTGAGGGGTTCGCCGTGCTGGTCGAAGCCGTGTGCGGTGGCGTGCAGGGCGCGGGGGGTCGGGAAGTAGAGGCCGGGGATGGACAGGCAGCCCTCGTCGTCGTCCTGGGTCTCGTCGGACAGTTCGAGGGTGGGGTTGATCATGTGGCCGCGGTGGCCGTCGGCGTCGTAGACGAAGACCTGGGCGGGCACGCCGATCTGGTTGGCGGCGACGCCGGCGCGGCCGGGGGCGCCGAGGAGGGTGTCCATGAGGTCGGTGACCAGGGCGCGCAGTTCGGCGTCGAAGGTGGTGACCGGGTCGCAGGCGGCGCGTAGCACCGGGTCGCCGATGATCCGGATGGGGCGCATCGTCATGTGTTGAGGTTATCGGTTGGTGAGGGCGGCGCGGACGGGGCGGGCCTTGGCGGCGGCTTCGGCGACTTCGGCGTCGGGGTCGCTGTCCCAGGTGATGCCGCCGCCGGCCCAGGTGTGCAGGTGGTGGGCGTCGGCGGCGGCGGTGCGGATGGTGAGGCCGAGGTCGAGGTGGCCGGGGGCGATCCAGCCGAGGGCGCCCATGGCGGCGCCGCGGCCGACGGGTTCGCGGGCGGCGATGACGTCGCAGGCGGCGCGTTTGGGTGCGCCGGTGACGGAGCCGCCGGGGCAGATGGCGTGGAGCAGGTCGGCGAGGCCGAGGCCGTCGGCGGGGGTGGCGGAGACGGTGGATTCGGCCTGCCACAGGTCGCACCAGCGGCGTACGGCGAACAGTTCGTCGACGGTGACGGTGCCGGTGGCGGCGACGCGGGCGAGGTCGTTGCGTTCCAGGTCGACGATCATGATGTGTTCGGCGCGTTCCTTGGTGGAGGTGAGCAGCTCGGTGCGGCCGGCGGCGGTGGCGGGTCGGGTGCCCTTGATGGGGCGGGTGACGAGGCGGCCGGCTTCGAGGGCGATGAGGGTTTCCGGGGAGGCGCAGCCGATGGCCCAGCCGGGGCCGTGCAGGGTGCCGCCGTAGCGGGCGCCGGGCAGGCGGGCGAGTCGGGCGAGGGCGGGGTGGGGGTTGCCGGTGTAGGGGGCGGCGGCGTGGCCGACGAGGTTGGTCTGGTAGACGTCGCCGCGGGCGATGGCGGCGCGGACGGCGGTGACGGCGGCGGCGTGCTGGTGGGGGGTCCAGCTGGGGGTCCAGTCGCCGACCCACCAGGTGGTGTCGGGTGGTGGTGTCGGGGTGGGGCCGGTGGCGGTGTGGTCGTAGACGACGACGGCGAGGTCGGGCAGGGCGGGGGCGGGGGTGGGCGCGCCGGGCGCGGCGGCGGTCATGGTGGCGGCTGCGGCGGCGGAGAGGTAGAGGGCGGCGCCGCAGGGGCCGTCGGGGCGGTGGGTGGCGGGGCGGGTGAGGTCGTCGACGCCGAGGCCGTGGGCGGTGAGGAAGTCCTGGGCGAGGGCGGCGGGGTCGCCGCCGTCGGTGAGCCGCCACTCGAGGCGGTCGCGTTCGGCGAGGCGGTCGCGGCAGCGGGTGGGGGCGGCGGGGGCGTCGACCTGTCTTAGTGGGAGCGCTTCCACGCCGTCCGGCCCATTCCGCCTCGTCCGTTCAGTGGATTTCCCCGCAACATGGCGTGAACCTGCTCGATGCGGCTCGCTGTCGCTTGGTACTGTGCGTCACTGGTCATGTGAACCATGACACAGTGCCCCCACAGTCCGGAGAACCCGATGTGCCAGCACCAACCCACCTGCCCTTCCGCCGAAGCGACCGACCGGGAAGCCGCCCGGATCATCGCCTGCTTCCCTGAGCAGGGCTGGAGCCTGCTCTGCAACGGTGTCATCGTCTTCGAGGACACCGGCGAGCTCCTTCCCGACGGCAGCACCATCGCCCCCCACCGTGGCCCCGCCCGACACGCCCTCGTGGCCTGACCGTTCACCCAGCGTCAACCTGACGCACACGTCGACCTCAGGCTAGTCCCCGTCGCAGGGGCCGCCCTCCCCAGGTCGACGGACCGGCCGGGGCGGCCACGTGCACCGCCCCGGCGTCGCGCGCCGGCCCCCCGCGCGATGCGGCGCGCTCAGTCCTCGAACGCCTCCGGCGCGGGGCACGAGCAGACCAGGTTCCGGTCGCCGTAGGCGCCGTCCACGCGCCGCACGGGCGGCCAGTACTTCCCGGCCCGGTCCACGCCCGCCGGATAACCCCCCACCGACCGCGGATAGGGGTGCGGCCACTCGTCGGCCGACACCATCGCCGCCGTGTGCGGCGCGTTGGCCAGCGGGTTGTCGCCGGCCGGCCACCGGCCCGAGGCCACCGCGTCGATCTCCGCGCGGATGGCGATCATCGCGGCGCAGAACCGGTCCAGCTCGGCGAGGTCCTCGCTCTCGGTCGGCTCCACCATCAGCGTCCCCGCCACCGGGAACGACATCGTCGGCGCGTGGAACCCGTAGTCGACGAGCCGCTTGGCGACGTCGTCGACGGTGACCCCCGTGGCCTTCGTCACCGGCCGCAGGTCCAGGATGCACTCGTGCGCCACCAGGCCCTTGTTGCCCGCGTACAGCACCGGGAAGTGCTCCCGCAGCCGCGCCGCCACGTAGTTCGCGGCGAGCACCGCCACCCCCGTGGCCCGGGCCAGGCCGGCCGCGCCCATCATCCGCAGGTACGCCCACGGGATCGGCAGGATCCCCGCCGACCCGTGCCGGGCCGCCGAGATCACCGGCCGGCCGTCGCCGCCGTCGCCGCACGGGTCACCCGGCAGGAACGGGGCCAGGTGCGCCCGGACCGCCACCGGGCCCACCCCCGGCCCGCCGCCGCCGTGCGGAATGCAGAACGTCTTGTGCAGGTTGAGGTGCGACACGTCCGCGCCGAAGCGGCCCGGCTTGGCGAAGCCGACCAGGGCGTTGAGGTTCGCCCCGTCGACGTAGACCTGGCCGCCGGCGTCGTGGACCCGCGCGCACAACTGCGCGATGCCCGTCTCGTACACCCCGTGCGTCGACGGGTACGTCACCATGATCGCCGCGAGCGCGTCCCGGTGCTTGTCGATCTTCGCGTCGAGGTCGACCAGGTCGACGTTGCCGTCGTCGTCGCAGCCCACGACGACCACCCGCATCCCCGCCATCACCGCCGACGCGGCGTTGGTGCCGTGGGCCGACGACGGGATCAGGCACACGTCCCGGTGCGCCTCGCCCCGGTCGGCGTGGTAGGCGCGGATCGCCAGCAGCCCCGCCAGCTCCCCCTGCGACCCGGCGTTGGGCTGCACGCTGACCGCGTCGTAGCCGGTCACCTCCGCCAGCCACCCCTCCAGCTGGGCGATCAGCTCCCGGTAGCCGGCCGTCTGCGACGGCGGCGCGAACGGGTGCACGTGGGCGAACTCCGCCCAGCTCACCGGCTCCATCTCGGTGGTCGCGTTCAGCTTCATCGTGCACGAACCCAGCGGGATCATGCCCCGGTCCAGGGCGTAGTCGAAGTCCGCCAGCCGCCGCAGGTAGCGCAGCATCGCCGTCTCGGAGCGGTGCGCGCCGAACACCGGGTGGGTCAGGAACGCCGACGTGCGCGCCAGCCCCGCCGGCCACGCCGGGTCGACGTCGCCGTCGCCGTCGAAGGCGGGCACCCCGAACGCCGCCCACACCGCGGCCAGGTGCGCCGGGGTGGTCGTCTCGTCGCAGGACACCCCCACCCGGTCGGCGTCGACCAGCCGCAGGTTCACCCCGCGCCGCTGCGCGTCGGCGACCACCTCAGCGGCGCGGCCCGGCACGGTCGCGAGGACCGTGTCGAAGAACGCGACGTCGGCGACGCCCACCCCGCCCGCGCGCAGCCCGGCCGCGAGCCGCGCCGCCATCGCATGGGTACGCCGCGCGATCGCCCGCAGCCCGTCGGGGCCGTGGTAGACGGCGTACATGCCGGCCATCACCGCCAGCAGCACCTGCGCGGTGCAGATGTTGCTGGTCGCCTTCTCCCGCCGGATGTGCTGCTCACGGGTCTGCAACGCCAGCCGGTACGCCGGGTTGCCGGCGGCGTCGCGGGACACCCCGACGAGCCGGCCGGGCAGCATCCGCTCCAGGCCGGCGCGCACCGCCAGGTAGCCGGCGTGCGGGCCGCCGAAGCCCATCGGCACCCCGAAGCGCTGGGTGGTGCCGGCGGCGATGTCCGCGCCGATCTCCCCCGGCGCGCGCAGCAGCGTCAACGCCAGCAGGTCCGCCGCCACCGTCACGAGCGCCCCGGCCGCGTGGGCCGCGTCGACCAGCGGCGTGTGGTCGCGTACGGCCCCCGAGGCTCCCGGGTACTGCAGGTGCAGGCCGAAGAACTCCCCCGGCAGCTCGTCGGCGTCCAGGTCCACCACGCGCACCTCGATGCCCAGCGGCTGCGCCCGGCTGGCGATCACGGCGATGGTCTGCGGCAACGCGTCGGCGTCGACCACGTACACCCTGCTGCGGGACTTCGACGCCCGCCGGGCCAGGGTCATCGCCTCCGCCGCGGCCGTGGCCTCGTCGAGCATCGACGCGTTCGCCGTGGCCAGCCCCGTCAGGTCCGTGACCATCGTCTGGAAGTTCAGCAGCGCCTCCAGCCGGCCCTGGCTGATCTCCGGCTGGTACGGCGTGTACGCCGTGTACCAGGCCGGGTTCTCCAGCACGTTGCGGCGGATCACCGCCGGGGTGTGCGTGCCGTGGTAACCCAACCCGATCATGGACACGGCGACGGTGTTGCGGCCGGCGATCTCGCGCAGCTCGGCGAGGGCGTCGTGTTCGCTGGCCGGCTCCGGCAGGTCCAGGGCGCCGTGCCAGCGGATCACCTCGGGGATCGCCGCGTCCATCAGCTCGTCGATCGAGTCGTAGCCGACGACGTCGAGCATGCGGCGCTCGGCGTCGGCGTCGGGGCCGATGTGGCGGGCGGCGAACTGCTCTGTGGTCATGGGCGGCGCTCCCCGGGGTGAGGTCGACAGGTCGGCCTCCCCCTGAGTCGCACCCCGGGCAGGGCGCTCCACAGTGCCTGCCCACGTGGTCCTTCTGCCTGAGAGGTTCCGGGGAGGAAGCTGCCCCTTCGGCGCCGCCCCGAACACCTCGGGCGGTCTCTCCCACGCGGGGTACCGGCACCGACCACGCTACCAGCGTGGCTGTTACCGGCGGATGTCGTCCCCGCAGCGGATCACCCGCGCGTCACCGCCGCGTCGGCGCGGGCGCGGCCAGCGCCGCGCGGGGGGCGACGCGGTTGGCCAGTTCCGGCAGCACCACGCCCAGCGGGGCGTCGACGCGGACGGTGGCGTAGCCGTCGCCGCGGGTGGGCCCCTGGTTGACGATCGCCACCGGAATGCCCTGTTTCGCCGCCCGGATCACGAACCGGCGTCCCGACATCACCGTCAACGACGAGCCGAGCACCAGCAACGCCCGGGCCCGCCGCACCAGGTCGAAGCACGTCGCGACCCGCGCCGGCGGCACCGTCTCCCCGAAGAACACCACGTCCGGCTTCAGCATGCCGGTGTGACACCCCGCACAGTCCACCGGCCGGAACCGGGACACCTGGGCGTCGGGCAGGTCGACGTCGCCGTCCGGGTTGACCGCCGACACCGCCGCCGAGAACCCCGGGTTCGCGTCCCGCAGCCGCCGGTCCAGCTCCTCGCGGGTGGTGCGGTCGCCGCAGTCGAGGCACACCACCGCGTCGAGGCTCCCGTGCAGCTCCACCACCGGCGTCGACCCGGCGGCCGTGTGCAGGCCGTCGACGTTCTGGGTGATCACCGCGTCGACGAGGCCGCCGCGCTGCAACCGGGCCACCGCGGCGTGCCCGTCGTTGGGCGCGGCCCGGGCGATCGTGCGCCACCCCAGGTGGCTGCGCGCCCAGTAGCGCCGCCGCGCCACCGGGTCCTGCGTGAACGCCTGGAACGTCATCGGGGTGTGCCGGCGCGCCACGCCGCTGGGCCCCCGGTAGTCGGGGATGCCCGACTCCGTCGACAGGCCGGCGCCGCTGAGGACCACGACACCACCCTCGGCGAGCAGGCCCGCCACCGCATCGATCGTCTGCGTCACGGCGTCCATGCTGCCCTGGCGTGCCCGGTGTCGGCGACCACCGGGCGCGTGACGCTGCTCGCCTACCCGCCGAGGACCTGACGCAACTGCCGGTCGGCCTCGGCGGTGTGCTCCGCCTGCGCCCGCACCTGCTCGGCCTGCCCCGCCAGGAAGGCCTGCCACCGGCCCAGTTGCTGCTGCGCCACGGCCGCCAGCGCCGCCTGCCGGCCCTCCAGCTCACGCACCCGCCCCAGCAGCCGCAGCTCCTCGGCGCGGGCGTCCGCCGCGTCCGGGCGGGTGCCGAGCAGCGCGCCCGCCCGCCGGTGCGCCTCGGCGACGATCTCCTCGGCCTGCCGCCGCGCGTCCGCGATGATCTCCGCGCCTTCCGCGCCGGCGTCCTCGATCGTCCGGTTCGCCTCCTCCTGCGCCCGCACCGCCAACTCGATCACCATCGGGTCCGGGCCCTGCGGGGCCGCGCTCGGCAGCGCGCCGTGACGCAGCATCTCCACCTGCCGCACCAGCGCCTCGTTCTCCCGGCGTAGCCGCTCCAGCTCACCGTGCAGCAATCCGATCCGCTCGTCGGCCGACCGGGCCACGTCGGCGACCTGGTCGACCGGCAGCCAGTCGCCGCCCCGGAACCGGCGGGCCGCCAACGTGCCCACCACCCGGGCCGTGCCGCCGTGGTCACCCGCGTCGACGCTCATCGGACCCCCGTCGCGCTGAAGTCCCGCACCGCCGCCGCGGCGGTCCCGCCGGCCAGCGGCGGGTACTGGCAGTGGTCGTAGGCCTCGGCGAGGATGCGGTGCGGGGCCACTCCCGCCCCGAGCAGCGCCCCGATCGTCTGGCGCGTCATCTCCGGGCTGCCGCACACCAGCACCTCGGCCTCCTCCCACGGCCCCAGCCGCACCGCCGTGTCGCCGGCCGTGCCCACGGCGCCCGACCAGCCCCAACCGGTCTGCACCGTCGGCACGTACCGCAGCCAGCCCGTCGCGTCCGCCAGCTCCCGCACGGACGCGTCGTCGTAGAGGTCCTCCGGGGTCCGGCCGCCCACCACCAGCGTCGTGGGCCGCCCCGGGCCCGCCCGCAACGCCTCCACCACCGCCCGCAACGGCGCCAGCCCCGTCCCGCCCGCGACCAGCAGCAGCGGCAGCTGCGGCGACCGGTCGTACGCCGCCAGCGCGGCGCCCGTCGGCGAGCCCAGCAGCACCTGGTCCCCCACCCGCAGGCGGCGCACCAGGTGCGTCGAGAAGCGGCCCACCGCGCGCACGTGGAACTCGATGGTGCCGTCGGGGCGGGGCGCGTTGGCCGGTGACAGGTACCGCCACAGCCGCAACTGCGGCACCTGCACCGGCAGCGACTGCCCCGGGAGGTACTCGCACAGGTAGTTGGGGCGCACCGTGAACACGCACAGGTCCGCGCGGCGTCGCTGCACCGCGAGGACCTGCGCCTCCCACAGCGGCGGCGACGACCGGTCCGCGTCCGCCGCGCCGGCCAGCATCAACCCCGACACCACCTCGTACGCCGTCGCCCAGTCCGCCCGCAGCCCCGGCGTCCACTGCGGCCCGAGGAACCGTTCCAACGTGGCCAGCAACGCCTGGCCCACCCAGTGGTAGTGCCCCTGGCCCAGCGGCACCGTCCGGCCCTGCCGGTCCTCGCCCCGGAACCGGCGGTGGTCGGCGCCCAGCCGGCGGGCGAAGCCCGCCAGCTCCCGCTCGTCGTCGACGTGGCTGACGATGTGCCCCAACGCCGCCAGCAGCTTGTCCTCCTGGTAACGCATGTTCGTCGGGAACATCGACCGCACCTCCGGCGCGATGGTGAACAGCGTCGCGTAGAAGTACTTCGCCGCCTCCGGACCCGCCACCCGCAACTGCGCCCAGCTCTGCCGCAATGCCGCGACGTCCATTCTCAGTCCTCCCGCCAGCGGGCCGCGTCGTGACGCGCCCGCAGGGTCGCCTCCGGCGCGCCGGCCGCTCCGTACGCCCGCGGCGTCGGCCATAGGTTCGGGTTCGGCACCCCCGGGTCGTAGTAGCGGTGGTGCACCGCGTGCAGGGCCGCCCAGCCGACGCTGCCGTTGAGCCACGACCAGTCGCCGTGCACCGGCCGCCCCGCCCGCTCCTCCTGCGCGCAGAACCGCAGGAACAGCTCCGACTCGGTGTGCGGATCGGACACCCGCACCCCCGCCAGACGGAACGAGTGCAACACCGCCTGGTTGATCACCAAGGCGGCGTGTTCCCGCCACAGCGTGTCCTCCCGCGACGTGTCCAGCCCCAGCCCCCGGGCCACCGTCAGCAGCTGGTCGTAGCGGTTCCGGTCGCCCATGTTGCGGGTGCCGATCTCGTCGCTGAGATAGTGGCCGTTGAACGGCGCGCAGCTGTAGTCGACCCCGCCGACGCGCAACCGCATGTTGCTGATCACCGGCACCGCGTGCCACCGCAGTCGCAACCCGGCGAACCACGGGTACGCCGGGTGCGTCAGCGCGACCTCCCGCACCAGGTCCCGGGGCACCCGCACCAGCGTCGGATCCTCGTACGCCGTCTCGATCACCCACGGCAACAGGTCGAACCGGCCCGGCGCCGGCGGCGGCCGCCACCCCAGGGCCAGGGCCGCGTCCGTCATGGGCAGCTGGGCGGGATCGCCCAGCACCGACCCGTCGGCAACCCGGTGGCCGCAGTAGCGGATCAGCTGGTCGTTCCAGATCCGCGCCCGCGGCCCCACCCCCGGCCGGTCCGGGGCGAACACCGTCATCACCGACTGGATCCGGCCACCGTTGTCCGCCGCCGCCAGGTGCCGTGCCAGCTCCTGCGCGATCCCCGCCACCGTCGTCACGTCCCGGCGGTCACGCACCCGCAGGCCCGCCCACCGCACCCGGCCCACGCAGCGCACCGACTGCCGCCACGCCACCTTCGCGCCGTGCGTCAGCTCCTCCCGGGTGTGCCGGTACGTGCCCGTCACGGCGATCTCCTCCCGCACCTGCGCGATCCGCGCGGCCACCCCCGGCAGCCGCCGCTCCGCGTGGAACAGGTGCAGGAACTCCGTCGCCTCCGCCAGCACGTCGCCCGCCGGCACGGGCGGTGGCGGTGGCGACGGCAGCGGGCCGGGCGCGTGCGCCACCGGGCACCCGGAGCCGCCCGCGGCAGGTCCGCCGACGTCCACCAGGGTCACGCCAGCCTGACTGTCAGTCTGCACTTCGGTTCAAATCCGATCGTCGGGCGGCGCCGTCGCCACACCCTGGGTCGTCCCGTCCACCGGCCGCAGCTCGCCACCGCACTCACCGACGGTGACGCGCCCGCAGCGAGCCGCAAAGGCCGCCCCATAGGATTCCTGGCAACCCAAAAGCTGTCAACCCGACCCGACATGTCCCGTGAGCACACACACACGACGGTCCCCACCAAACCGGACCACCCGGGACAGTGCCCGACCAGCGCCGACGGCCGCCGGAGGGTCAGCCCGCCCGGCGGCGCGCCCGGCGCGCCGCCAACTCGTCCTGCACGGCGTCGTCGCCCGCCGCCCCGGCCGCCGGCTCTGCCGGCTCCGCGGGCAGGTGCGACAACGAGCCCTCGATCTCCTTGAACGCGCCGCCGATGGCGATGCCGAACACACCCTGGCCGCCCTGCAACAGGTCGACCACCTCCTCCGGCGACCGGCACTCGTAGACCGTCGTGCCGTCCGAGATCAGCGTGATCCCCGCCAGGTCGGCCACGCCGCGCGAGCGCAGCGCCTCGATCGCCTTGCGGATGTTCTGCAACGACACCCCGGCGTCCAGCAGACGCTTCACGACCTTCAACACCACCAGGTCGCGGAACGAGTACAACCGGGACGTCCCCGAACCCGACGCGTCCCGCACGCTCGGCACCACCAGCGTCGTGCGCGCCCAGTAGTCCAGCTGCCGGTAGGTGATGCCGACCGCGTGGCACGCGGTCACACCCCGGTAGCCCACCGCACCGTCACCCTCAGTCGCCGGCCCCGCCGGCACCACACCCGTCTCCTGCGCTTGCGTGCCAGGCTCGGGATCTCGCGGCTCGTGCATCCGGACCAACCTCCCCGCCAGTGCGGTGACACGTCGCATCCGGGACGTGCACCCCTCGACACGGCAACCCTATAGCGCCCTTGAGGAGTTACCGCGCAGGAACGGTTGCGACACGCCGCGCAGCCACGGCAAAGATCACCGACACCCCGGCCGGTCACCGTCAGTGACCACGCCGGTGGGTCGGGAAACGGGGTCAGCCCGCGAAGTCCTCCGGACGCACCTGCTCCAGGAATTCGCGGAACTTCTCCACCTCGTCCTCCTGCTCGTCCGGGATCACGATCCCCGCCTCGGAGAGGACCTGCTCGGCACAACGAATCGGCGCGCCGACCCGCAACGCCAGGGCGATCGAATCACTCGGCCGTGCCGATACCCGCACCCCGTTGTCACCGATCAACAGGTCGGCGTAGAAGACGTTCTCCTTCAACTCGGTGATCTCCACCGCCCGCAGCGGCGCCTGCAACGCCGCCAGCACGTCCCGCAGCAGATCGTGCGTCAACGGCCGGGCCGGCTTGACCCCCTGCTGCTCGTACGCGATCGCCGTCGCCTCCACCGCACCGATCCAGATCGGCAGGTAGCGATCCCCCTCGACCTCCCGCAGCAGGACGATCGGCTGGTTGCTGGGCAGCTCCACCCGAACCCCGACCACGCTCAGCTCGCGCACCGCCGCCTCCGTGTCGTTGTCACCTACGCCCGTACCGCGACCTTCCCTGCACGGTACACGGGCCGCGACACGCGCATCCCATGCGCTACCCGCACGCCCCGCGCCAGAGAAGGGGTTACCCCGGCAAGCCTACGACACGCCCCCGGAAGCCGGCCCCGCCCACCGCGCCCGCCAGACGCCGCGCGGCCCGGGCCGACGCCCGGGCCGCGCGCACACCACCACGATCACCGGCCCAACGTCGACCGCAGCCCCACCCGCACCAACGCCGCGTGCAACTGCTGGGACAACGCCACCAGCTCCCGGGCCGTCTCCGCCGCCCGCGCCCGCGCCGCCGGATCGCTCTGCCGCACCAACGGCGCCACCAGCTGCGCGAACAAACCCACCTCCCGGTCCGCCGCCGTCCGGTAACCCCGCAGGTGCCGGGGCTCCAGCCCGTACGCCGCCAGACCCGCCACCGCCCGCGCGATGATCAACGCGTCGCCGTCGTACCAACCCGGCGGATCGGACACCAACACCCCGAGCCGCTCCAACTCGCCCAACGTCGACTCGTCGATCCCGCTGCGCGCGACCAGGTCGGACCGACCCAACCGCACCTGGGCCGCATCCACCGGCTGATCCGCCGGCGCGGAACGACCCGGCACCTCACCGCCCGGGCCCACCGCCACCAGCGTCGGCCGCGCCGGCGCGGGCCCGTCCTCCGCGTCCCACTGCGCCAACTGCTCACGGATCACCCGCAACGGCAGGTACTGGTCACGCTGCGCGGTCAGCACGAACCGCAACCGCGCCACGTCGTCCCAGCTGTACTTCCGGTAGCCCGCAGCGGTGCGCTGCGGCTCGACGAGGCCCTCGGCCTCCAGGAACCGCAGCTTCGAAATCGTGACGTCGGGAAACTCCACCCGCAACTGCCCGAGCACCTCGCCGATGCTCATCAGCGGTTGCGCGCGGGCCGCCCCGGGCGGCGTCGAGGCCGCAGGCTCGTTCACCCCCGGCCGGCCTCCTCCTCCGGGCGCGGACCGGCGATGAACACCACCCGGAACTTGCCGATCTGCACCTCGTCACCATTGCTCAACGTGGCCGCCTCGACCCGCTCCCGGTTGACGTAGGTGCCGTTCAGGCTGCCCACGTCCCGCACCGTGAACGTCCCGCCGTCCCGGTGGAACTCCGCGTGCCGACGCGACACGGTCACATCGTCGAGGAAGATGTCGCTGTCCGGGTGCCGGCCACTCGTCGTCACGTCGTGATCCAGCAGGAACCGGGCGCCCGCGTTCGGGCCCCGACGAACCACCAGCAGCGCCATACCCGGCGGCAACGAACCGGACATCCGGCTCGGCACCACATCGGTGTCCGGCCCCTCCAGCACTTCGTCGAGCGAACCGAGATTGAGCGTCGAAGTGACGTCGAGTGGGGGGAACTCGTCGTCTGGCCGCGTCATGGGACCACCTCACGGATCTGTTTCGCGTCGGCGTCGGGTGATTCGGGTCTGGCCGCCGGGCAGCTCACCCGGCGGCTGGCTCCCCGTGCCCGGAAAGGCAATTCCGCAACGCTCAACTTATGGGTTCTCGGTCGACTGGGCGAGCCTAGCCAGCGCCGAAATGCAGGGCAACCGGACGCGCGGCACGAACACCACACGCCCAACGGGCACTCAGCTCTCGGTGAGCTCGCGGTAGGCCCCGGCGGTCAGCAGCCCGTCCACCGCCGCCGGATCACCCGGCGTGATCTCCACCAGCCAACCCGCACCGTACGGGTCGGAGTTGATCACCTCCGGAGTGTCCACCAACGCGTCGTTCCGCGCCGCCACCACCCCGCTGACGGGGGCGTAGATCTCGGACACGCTCTTGGTCGACTCGATCTCACCCAACGAGTCGCCCGCGGCCACCTCCGCGCCCTCCTCGGGCAACTGGACGAAGACGATGTCACCCAGGGCGTCCTGTGCGAAGTGCGTGATGCCGACCCGGACCGCGCCCGAACCGTCACCCGCCACCCACTCGTGCTCAGCGGTATACCGCAGATCCTCGGGAATCACCAGACGCGTCCTTCATCGTCGTGCCGACCAGTGGTGCGCCGGCGGACCGGCGCGGGCCGCACCGGTCAGGAGACCGGACGGGCGTGCTCCAACTTCACGGGCGCGTGCAGCGCCGACACGTCGGCCACCTCACGATCCTCGACGATCACGTTACCGCCGTCACCGGCGACCGACGCGGCCACCCCGCCCGGAATCTTCAAGGCCGTCGCCATCGTCGTCGGATCACCGATCACCGTGATCGTGAACGGACCCGACAGCCGACGCCCGTCGACCACCAGATCCCCGCCCGATCCGTCCAGGAAGTACGTCGACGCGATGATCCGCACCGCCGCGCCGTCGCCACCGGCGATCTGCATCGCCTCCGCGCCCGCGCCGCGCAGCTCCTGCACCGCGTCCAGCACCCGGTACGCCGAGATCGGCTTCGCCCCGGCCTCGAAACGCACGCTCAACCCGGGGCCCCGCGCCGGCAGCGTCCCCGCCAGGATGCCCAGCTCGTCGGCCCGGCGCGTCGCCTCCTGCAACGCCGCCTGCCGGCCCTGCTCACCGGAGCGCAACTGCCGCTGGCTCTCCTCCAACGCCTCGATGTCCTGGCGCAGCCGCTTCTCCCGCGAATCCAGGTCCGAGAAGATCCGCACCAGGTCCTCCTGCCGCGTCGCCGCCGACGTCGGATCCGTCGACGTCGTGCGCAGCTGCACCACCAGGGTGAACCCCAGCAGGCCCAGCAGCAGGGCGATCATCGCCCCCGCCGACGTGAAGCGGCGCGCCACGGCGGCCGGCGCGGCGGGCGTCGCAGCGGCCGGAGGGGTCACCGACGACAGGTCAACCGTCGCCGTGTCGCCGGACTCCGGGTCCCCCGGCGACTCCCGGCCCGGGGGCTCGCCCTGCGGGGTCAGCGGCGACGTCTCGTCGGAGTCCGGCGCGCCCGGCCGTGGGTCCGGCCCCGTGCTCCGGCCCGGAACCGCCGGCTGCGGCCACCCCGTGCCCGTCTCGGTCTGCTCCTCGCTCATCGCCGTCGAGCCTACGCCCGGAACAGGTGGCGACGGATCGCCGCCACGTTGCCGAAGATGCGTACCCCGAGCACCACCACCACGCCGGTGGACAACTGCCCACCCACGCCCAGCTGGTCACCCAGGTAGACGATCAGACCCGCCACGAGCACGTTCGAGATGAACGACACCACGAACTGCTTGTCGTCGAAGATCCGGTCCAACTTCGCCCGCACCCCGCCGAACACCGCGTCCAGGGCCGCCACCACCGCGATCGGCAGATACGGCTGCAACGCCGCGGGAACCGTGGGATCGAGGTACACCCCGAGCACCACCCCGGCGAGCAACGCCAGCACCGCGATCATCGGCCACCTCCGGAAGGACTGGGAGACGAAGCAGAGCCGGACGGCTCAGGACCGGACGAACCCTCGACGCCGCCGGAACCCGACGCGGACGGGCTCGGACTGACCGAAGGCTCGGCGTAGCGTAGCCGTGGCTCCGGCGCCGCCGGCAGGGTGAGGTCCTCCACCTCCCGGACCTGGAACGACAGCCCCACCGAGTTCACCAGCTCCCGCATCAGGAACGCCGCCCGGCTGTCGTCGAACCGGTCGCGCAGCGAGCCCGGCCCGATCGCCGACACCTCGTACGGCCCGGTCACCGGCCGGAAGTCCACCAGGATCGCCGCGCCCGCCGACCGGATCGTCGACGTCGCCGTCAACCGCTGGCCGTTGATCGCCACCGCCTCGGCGCCGGCCGCCCACAGGTCGTTGGCCACCTTCTGCAGGTCCGTGTACAGCACCCGCGGCGGCCCGCCCTCGGAGCCGGTCACCGACCCGTCGCCCTTCGGCGGCGCGTCCGCCAACCGGACCACCACGCCGTCCCCGCGCACCCGCCCCAGGCCGGTGCCCGCCTCCAGCCGCCGCAACCGCGACGCCTGCGAGCCGCTCAGCGCGGCATCCCGCTGCCGGCCGACCTCCTCCCGCAGCCGGTCGGCCCGGGCCGCCATCTCGTCGGTCTCCGCCTCGCGTTCCTTGATCTGCGCCACCAGGTCCGCCCGCGCCTTGCTGCGCCCCGGCTCCTCCGCCATCGTCTGCCGGTACGCCACCGCGAACAGGAACCCCAGCGCCACGAGCACCACCACGCTGACCGACCGCGCCGACCGGCCGCGCCACCCTGACGGCGGCGTGTCCCGACGGCGGGCCGCCGCGTCGGCGTAGCCCGGGTCGAGCGGATTGCGGAACAGCTCGGTGAGGAAGTCCGGCGCGTACACCCGGGACGCCGGACCGTCGCCCTGCGGGGCGACGGTCCGGCTCCGCTGCGGGCCGGTCACGCCGCCGCCCCCGCCGCCGGGGAGCGCACCGCCCGCACCAGCCGCGCCGCCTGCACCACGTAGAGCGCGCCGGCCGCCCAGTACAGCACCAGCCCCCACCAGGCCAGCCCCCAGCCGACCGCGCCGGCCACCGTCGCCGTGGCCGCCGACGTGGCGTGCGCCAGCAGCAGGATCGGGAAGGCGGCCAGCAGCAGGAACGTGGCGGTCTTGCCGACGTAGTGCACCGGCGGCGGCCCGTACCCGTGCCGGCGCAGCACCCCCAGCGAGGCCAGCAGCAGCAGCTCCCGGGCCAGCAGCGCCAGGGTGAACTGCCACGGCACCACCTCGCGGGCGGTGAACGCCAGCAGGGTCGCCAGGATGTAGAGCCGGTCGGCCAACGGGTCGAGCAGCTCGCCCAGCCGGCTGACCTGCCGCAGGCGGCGGGCGATCCAGCCGTCGACCCAGTCCGTCGTGCCCCCCAGCGCCAGGACCACCACCGCGGCCACGTCGGCGCGGGCGACCAGCAGCAGGTAGAGGAAGAGCGGCACGCCGAGCAGCCGGACGAGGCTGATCAGGTTGGGCAGGGTGAGGACGCGGTCCCCGGTCGGCGCGGCACCCGGGCCGCGGGTCTCATCCGGGGGCGGGGCCCCCGCCGGCCGACGCGACACCGAACCTCCCCTCGCAGCACGGTCCGGCGCCCGAACGGGCGCTGCGGAGGGACGTGCGCGTTGCCGGGCCGGCCCCCGCCGGCGCCTTCGGATCCCGGGCTGGGACCTCCCCTGGTGCGGCCCCCGATCGCGGGATCAGGGGCCGGTGAGTTGCGCTGCCACTATATCGGGCCTGGCTCCGGCCCCCGGCGGCCCGCGTTCGCCTCGCCGGGGCGGTCACGTCACTGTGGCTCAGCTCACGTCGCGGCGATCGTCGCGGGTGGCGGGGGCGCGCTCAGGCCGTCCGGGTGCCCGGCTCCGGCTGGGCCGCCGCTGGCGTCGGGGCCGCCGCCTGACCGAATGCCAGCAGCGACAACAGCAGCTCGTTCTGGGTACGCGACGGCATCCGCTCCAGCACCGCGCGGACCGCCCGGTGCCGGCGCTCGGTGAGCTCCCGCAGCAGCGCCTCGGCCGCCGCCGTGGGCACCAGCCGCACCTCCCGCCGGTCCCGTGGGTCGGCGACCCGGCGCAGCAGCCCGATCGCCTCCAGCCGGTCGCACAGCCGGCTCGCTGACGACGGCACCACGTCGAGCAGCTCGGCGAGGCGGTTCACGTTGGTGCGGGGACGGGCGCTGAGCAGCGACAGCACCCGCAGCTGCGTGGGGGACACCGTCATCTGGTGCCGGGAGCCGGTGGGGTCGAGCACGCGCACGAGCGCCTCGGCTGCGGCGTCGATCGCCGCGGCGAGATCCGGTTGCTCCACCCGACGTCCCCTGCGATGTCCGTGTCCCGCTACCGCCCCGTCACCGCGCCCCGCCGCCCGGACCACCGGCCCGGCCGCGCCAGTCGAGGCAGACGACCACCGCGTCGTCACGCAGATCGGCGTCGGCGTGATAGGACTGCAGCCCGCGCATCACCGTACCAACTGCCTCCGTCGCCGGCTGCAAGCGCGTCGCGCGCATCGAGCGCGCCATGGCCCGCTCGCCGTACGGTTCACGGCCGCCCGGCGCCGCCGCGTACACGCCGTCGCTGACCACGAAGAGTCTGTCGCCCGGTTCGACGGTGAACTCCTGCACCTCGTAGCGGGTCTCGGCGAACATGCCCAGCGGCAGCTGCTGCTCCAGCGGCACCCGCTGCACCGAACCGCCCCGCAGCCGCAGCACGTGGGGCGAGCCCGCGTCCACGGCCCGGACCCGGCCGTCGGTGGCGTCCAGCTCCAGCAGCAGCGTCGCCACGTGCCGCTCGCCGCGGTGCTGGAAGAAGACCGTGTCCGAGGCCAGTTCGGCCTGCTCGACCAGGCCGCCGCCGGAGCGGCGGGCGTTGCGCATCGCGTTGACCGCCACCGCCGTCAGCAGCGACGCCGACAGGCCGGTGCCCGCGCCGTTGAGCACGGTCAGCGCGAGCCGGTCCCCGTCGACGGACCAGTCGAAATGGTCGCCGCCCACCGTGTACGCCGGCTCCAGCTGCCCGGCCAGCAGGAACGCGCCGTGGGTGACGCTGCGCCCCGGCAGCAGGTCCCACTGCATCTCGGCGGCCATGCTCAGCCGCTCGCGGCGGCGGACCCGCCGGTACCGGTCGGTCCCCCGGTCGGCCGCGCGCAGCGCCAACGCCAGCTCGCCGGCGATGTCCCGGGCCGCCTCCACGGTCGACGCGGCCGGGGCGGCCGGCAGTTCGACCAGGAGCACGCCGAGGCGCTCGCCCCACACCGTCAGCGGCAGGTAGACCCGGCAGCGGCCGTCGTTCCCGCTGTCGAGGACCGGCTGCTGGCTGCTGAAGCAGCGCTGCGCCACGCCGTGACAGGCGAGGAACCCGGCGTCGGGCAGGTCCGGGTCCAGCACCGGCCACAGGCCGCTGATGCGGTAGTCGGCGACGAACACGTCGGTCCGGGACGCGCCGAGAGCAGCGCGGATGGCCCGGTCGGCGGCCTCCGCCAACCGGTCGGGCGGCGCCTCGCGCAGCGCGCGGGACACCGTTCCGGACGCCTCCGGCATGATCACCCTCCGACAACTCTTGCTGTAGGGCAAGCATCATACGGAGGGCTCCGGCCCGCCGACGGGCCCGGTCACCCCGAACCCCGTCGGGTGCGTCACCGGGCGCTGTGGGAGCCGCGCATCAGTCGGCGCGCCGGACGGCGAGCCCGCCGTGGAAGGCGTCCGGCAGGCCCGCCGGCGGGCCGTCCGGGCGCCACCGGGCGACCGGCACGATGCCCTCGGGCGTCGGCGTCCACCGGCCCAGAAGCGGGCCGAACGCCGCCGGCGGGCGCATCCGGAAGGCCCGGCCCATCATCGCCAGGGCCTGCGGATACGCCGCCAACTCCTCGCTGTCGAAATCCACGGCGAGGAAACTGCCGGGGGCGGCCGCCGCGTACAACTCGTCGAGGGTGCGCCGCAGCGTCGCGTCGTCGAGGAACGCCGCGAGGCCGAGGAAGACCACGCCGACGGGGCGGTGGCCCCAACCCGGCACGAACCGGCGCAGCAGCGCGGGGTCGATCGTGGCGAGGTCGGTGGCGTCGCCGAAGCCGTAGCCGGCCCGGTCGCTGCCGGCCAGGATCCGCTGCCCGAGCCCGACGGTTACCGGGTCCACGTCGGTGTAGAGCACCGTCGCCTCCGGCGCCGCCTCGTGCACGTTGCCCCGGGTGGGCACGCCCGCGCCGAAGACCAGGAAGGCGTCCACCCCGGCGGCGGCGATCGTCCGCACGGCACGGCCGAGGAACGCCCGCAGGTCGCGAAACAGCGGGGCGCACGGCCCGTACGCCCCCTCGAAGGCCCGGGCCGCCGCCACGTCGACCGGGAAGTGGTGCTCCCCGCCGAGCCAGAAGTCGATCATGCGGGCGGTGCTGGGCTGCGCGGCGTCGTCCATCGGCGTCCTTCTCTTGTCCGAGATGTCCGGTCACCGTATCGGCTCGGGGGCCTGCGCGGTATCGCCCCGGCGACGCCCGGCGGGCCGCGATACTGACCGCGGGCGCACGGCGGAGGAGGTACGGCAGTGAACGCGGCCAGCGGCGCGGCGGTGGTGGTCGGCGTGGACGGCTCGCCGTCGTCCCTGCGGGCCGCACGGCTCGCCGCCGCGGAGGCGGCCCGCCGGGACCGGCCGCTGCGGGTGGTGCACGGCTTCATCTGGCCGCTGCTGCGGGTGCCGCTCGGCCCGGCGGCCGGCGCCCCGCCCGGGGCCGGGCTGCGCGAGCAGGCGGGGCAACTCGTGGCCGACGCCGTCGCCGAGGCGGAGCAGGCCGCGCCGGGCCTGCGGGTCACCGGGGAGATCATCGACGGGGAGGCGGCCGCCGTGCTGGTCGGCGAGTCCCCCACCGCCGTGCTGGTCGTCGTCGGCGACCGAGGGCTGGGCGGGTTCGGGGCGCTGGTGCTCGGCTCCGTGGCGGTGCAGGTCGCCGCGTACGCCGACTGTCCCGTGCTGGTGGCCCGCGGCGCGGCGCGCCCGGGCGGGCCGGTCGTGGTCGGGGTGGACGGCTCGGCGCTGTCGCGGGCGGCCGTGGAGTTCGCCGCCGACGCCGCGGCGTCGCGTGGCGTCGCGCTGCGCGCGGTGCACGCCTACCGGCACCCCGCCTCCGCCGGGCCCGGCGACATGCAACCCCTCGTCTACGACGAGGACCGGCTGCGCGGCGCGGAACAGCGGGTGCTGGCCGACTCCCTCGCCGGGGTCGGCGAACGCTGGCCGCAGGTGCCCGTCGAGGCGGTGGCGGCCCACAGGCGGCCCGTCGCCGCGCTCACCGACGCCTCCCGCGACGCCCAGCTGCTGGTGGTCGGCGGGCGCGGCCACGGCGAGCTCACCGGTCTGCTCCTCGGCTCGGTCAGCCACGCCGTGCTGCACCGCGCCGACTGCCCCGTCGCCGTGGTGCGCGCCCCGGCCTGAGCGGCGGCCGCCGGGGGTGGTTGGCCGCGGCGCAGGCGGGTAGACGACCTGCGCCAACGGCCCCACCACCGCAGGAGGCGGCGATGCCAGGACCACGACCGGGCAGCAACGCGTACGACAAGCAGCGGGCGCGGCTGCGCGACCTGATCGAGAACTCCGGACGGGCGGCCGACGCCGAGGCCAACCGGGCCGCCAACCGGATCCTGCAGGACGACCGGGGACAACGCGGCGTCGTGCGGGGCGAACGGACGTACGGTCCGAAGGGCGAACGCGAACCGGGCGACCCGAAGTGAACCGGACGCCAGTTGTCGACGGGGCCGTCGCCGGCGCGGTCGGCAGCGTCGCGCTCAACGTCGTCAGCTACGTCGACATGGTGCTGCGCGCCCGACCGGCGAGCAGCACCCCCGAGGAGACCGCCCGGCACGTGGCCGGGCTGGCGCACGTCGACCTCGGGCCCGAGGACCGGGCGGCCAACCGCCGCGCGGGCCTCGGGCCCCTGCTCGGGTACGGGCTGGGCGTCGCCGCCGGCGTCGTGTTCGCCGTGCTGGCCGCGCGTCGGCGCGCCCCGTCCCTGCCGGTGGCGGTGCTGCTGCTGGGCGGGGGCGTCATGGCCGCCTCCGACGCGTCGATGACAGCGCTGGGCGTGACCGACCCGCGCCGGTGGAGCCGCACGGACTGGCTGTCGGACGCGGTGCCGCACCTGGCGTACGGGATGGCGGCGGCAACCACCTGGCACCGGCTGCGGCGGCCCTCGTCGCGGCGGGGCTGACGCGCAAGGAAGGGCCCCTTGTTAACGGATTCTGTTGTACAGGGGTCCCCTCCTAACCGCGGACCGCGAACCGTGCGGGTGGGCGGCTGCGGGGTGGGTATCCCGCAGCCGTGGCAGACGACCGGAGGACCGTGCGGGTCCTGCTGGAACAGCAGGGCCGCACGTACGCGCAGGAGGCCGGCATCCGGCTCGCCGACCGGCCCGGCCCGCTGTACCAGCTGCTGGTGCTGGCCACGCTGCTGAGCACCCGGATCCGGGCGGGCGTGGCGGTGGCGGCGGCCCGGGAGCTGTTCGCCTGCGGCTACCGCACCCCGCAGGCGATGGCGGCGGCGAGCTGGCAGGCGCGCGTCGACGCGCTGGGCCGCGGGCACTACCGCCGCTACGACGAGCGCACCGCCACCATGCTCGGCGACGGGGCGCGGCTGTGCCTGGACCGCTGGCGCGGCGACCTGCGCCGCCTGCACCGGGAGGCCGGCGGGTCGCCGGCGGCGCTGCGGCGGCTGCTCACCGAGTTCCCCGGGATCGGGCCAACGGGTGCGGACATTTTCCTGCGCGAGGCGCAGTCGGTCTGGGCGGACGTGCGCCCGTACGCCGACCGGCGTGCCCTGGCCGGGGCCGGGCTGCTGGGGCTGCCGGCCGACCCGCGCGGGCTGGGTGGGCTGGTCGACGGGGCGGACTTCGGGCGGCTCGCCTCGGCGCTGGTCCGGGTGGCCCTGGACGAGGACTGCGCGCGGGACGTCACGCGCGCCGCCGCCCGCTGAGACCGCAGCGGGGCGCGGCGGCGCGCGGCGGCCTCACTTGGCCGCGTTGTCGCCCGGCCTGGTCAGGTGCCAGGCCAGGGCGGCGGCCAGCACCGCGAGGATCACCACGCCGCCGGACACGCCGCCGCCGTCGTCGGCGCTGCGGCCCCGGCTGCCGAAGTAGATGACCGCGAGGCCGGCGAGCACCGCGACGACCGTCCGCATTCCCCGGTCCTTCACCCCCCGCACGGTACGGAGCCCCACCCGCGCCGAAGTCGGCGAAAGGGTCTTTTCACTCGACCGGGGTGGGTCGGTCAGTCGGTCTCCAGGTCGTCGAGGGAGATGGCGTGGGTCATCAGCCAGCGGGCCAGCGCCGCCATCCCGAACAGCCACAGCGGGGCCGACTCGGTGGGGCCGTTCGTGGCGAAGATGGCGAAGCGCAGGTCCGGCGCCCGGTACGCCTCGATCCGCCACCGGTGGCTCTTGTCCCGCCAGACCGCCGAAGGGTCCATGACCGCCACGCTAGGCCACCGCCCCACCATGCGGGTGGCGTTGCCGCCGAACCCGCCCGGTCAGCCGGGGACCAGCGCGCCGCCGAGCAGGCCGCGCACGGCGGCCACCGCGAGGGACAGCCCCAGGCCGGCCAGCAGGGTCCACCCCAGGCCGGCCCATCCCGACCGGCGCGCCACGGCCGGCGACCCGGCTCCCGACCGCGGGCACGGCGGTCGCCACCTCTCCCGGTACAGCCAGGCGAGCACGCCCAGCCCGAACGGCAGCGCGCCCAGCCAGAACCAGAACCAGCGGGTGCCGACGACCGGGTCGGGGCCGACGACGAGGACCGCCAACCAACCCAGCACGACGACGGCGGCGAGCACCTCCGCGGCGGCGGCGATCCGGTGCGCGGGCGCGGAGGTGCCCGGCCAGGTCTCCGCGACGCGGGTCAGGCGGCCGTCCGGCCCGTCCGGCGTGGGTTCCGGGTCGCCCAGCGGCACCCCCACGTCGGCGTAGCGGATCCGGCCGTCGGGCAGGCTCCAGGCGAGCGTCGGGCCCCGCGGGCCGGGGCGCAGATTCGGCGTCGCGCCCCAGAAGGCACCCGGGCGCTGCCAGCCGTCGCCGCGCTGGACGGTGACGACCCGGCCGGCTGCCACGTCACGCGCCAGTTGCCCGACGTCTGACTCGCGGGGCGCAGCCCACCAGGCCAGCACGGCCCAGGCCACCCAGCCCAGCACCATCGTCAGGAGGAACACCCGGCCCCACCGGCCCCCGCTGGCGGAGGCGGGAGCCGAATCGGTCACCACGCCACGATCGCAGCAGCCCGCAACAAAGCACACCGGGCCCGTCAGGGGGGCGGGGACACGACGCTGCGGGCGTCGTCGGTCAGGCGGCGGGTGACGCCCCGCCGGTCCAGCAGCTCCAGCAGCGGCACCGCCACCCGGCGGGTGGTGTCCAGGGCCTGCCGGGCGGCGCTGAGCGTGAACGGCTGCGGAAGCCCGGCGAGGACCCGGGCGGCGGCGTCCACGGCGCCGGGCAGCAGCACCACGCTGTCGGCCAGCCGCAGCAGCGCCCCGGCCCGCACCGCCGCCCCGAGCTCCCGGGGCCCGAGCCCCCACTCGGCGAGGCGGTGCGCCTCCGGGGCCCGGAACGGCCGGTCGGCGTACTCGGCGCGGACGCGGGCCACCGCGCGGGCCACCGGCTCGGGCAGCGCGTCGCCGGCCGACGCGGTGACCCGCCCGGCGGTCACCCGCAGCGGCGGGCGCACGAGGGCCTCCACCAGGGCCCGGTCGGGCAGGCGGAGGCGGTGGCGCAGCACGTCGACGGGAACGCCCGCCTCCAGGGGGTGCGCGGCGGCGTACCGGGTGGTCTCGGCGGTCAGCCGGGCGGCGAGGGCCGCCCAGTGCTCCGGGTCGGCCAGCCAGTCCCCGGCGACGGGGGCGGCGGTCACGGGCACCCCCATCCGGGTCAGCTCCCCCGCCCGGACCAGGGCGCGGCGGCGCAGCTCCCCCGCCAGGTCGGGGCGGCCGTCGAGGCCGGCGAGGACCCGGGCGCGGGCGGCGGCGGCCCCACGCCGGGCCAGCGGCGGCGGGGCCACGTCCAGCACGGTCACCCCGCCGGCGATCAGGTGCCGGCCGGGGTCGCGCAGCAGCGCCCGGTCGCCGACGAGCAGCGGCAGCGGGCGGGCCAGCCGCAGCCGGGCGGTGTCGACGCCGAGGGGGCGCACCCGGGCGGGCACGGCGGCGGAGCCGACGTGCAAGGTGAGCGTCGCCGGCAGGTCGGCCACCGGCTCCCCGGTGACGCGCACGTCGAGCAGGTCGGCGCGGCCGAAGCGGCCGGGGGTGAGCAGCGCCTCGCCGCGGCCGAGCCGGTCGCGGGGCACGTTGCGCAGGTTCACGGCGACCCGGGCCACCGCGTCGACCCGGTCGCGGGCTTCGCCGAGGCGGTGCAGGCCCCGCACCCGCACCTGCTCGCCGGTGCCGGCCAGCTCCAGGTGGTCGCCGACGGCCAGCCGGCCGCCGCCGAGGGTGCCGGTGACCACCGTCCCGGAGCCGGTGATCGTGAAGGACCGGTCCACCCACAGCCGCACCGGCGCGTCGGCCGGCGGGTCGGGCAGCCGGGCCGCCAGGCGGTCCAGGGCAGCCCGCAGATCGGGCATGCCCGCCCCGGTGACGGCGCTGACCGCGACGGCCTCCACGTCGCCCAGCGAGGTGGCGGCGACCCGCGCGCGGGCCTCGGCCAGCGCCGGCCCCGGGTCGGCCAGGTCCGCGCGGGTCACCACCAGCAGCCCGTACGCGACGCCGAGCGCGTGCAGCGCGGCCAGGTGCTCGGCGGACTGGGGCATCCAGCCCTCGTCGGCGGCCACGACGAACAGCGCGGCGGGCGCGGGGCCGACACCGGCGAGCATGTTCGGCACGAACCGCTCGTGGCCGGGCACGTCGACGAACGCGATGGTGCCGCCGGAGGGCAGCGTGGTCCAGGCGAAGCCGAGGTCGATGGTCATGCCCCGGCGGCGTTCCTCGGCCCACCGGTCCGGTTCCATCCCGGTGAGCGCCCGCACCAGGGTCGACTTGCCGTGGTCGACGTGCCCGGCGGTGGCCACCACCCGCACGTCAGTCCACCACCCGCAGGTCAGCTTCCGCCGGCACGTCAGTCCTCCGCCGGCACGGCCAGCACGGCGGCCCGCAGCGCGTCGTCGGCGGCGGCGGGCACGCAGCGCAGGTCCAGCAGCAGCCGGCCCCGGGTGACCCGGCCGAGCACGGGCGGGTCGCCGAGGCGCAGCGGCCGGGCGTACCGCTCGGGCAGGGCCAGGGCCCACGAGTCCAGCTCGACGCCCGGCGCGCCCCCGCCGCCGACCACGGCGGCCGCGGGCAGCACCTCGGCCTTGCAGCCGTCGGCGGCCAACCGGTCGCGCAGGCGTTCGGTGCGCCGCCGCAGGGCGGCCGGGTCGGCGTGCAGGGCCGCCCGGGTGGGGGTGTCGGGGCCGTGCAGGGTGGCCGCCAACGCGGCGAGGGTGAGCTTGTCGACCCGCAGGGCGCGGGCCAGGGGGTGCCGGCGCAGCCGGTCGACCAGGTCGGCGTCGCCGAGCAGCAGCCCGGCCTGCGGGCCGCCGAGCAGCTTGTCGCCGCTGGCGGTGACCAGGTGCGCGCCGGCGCGCAGCGTGCCCGCCGCGTCGGGCTCGGCGGGCAGCAGCGGGTCGGGCGCGAGCAGCCCGGAGCCGATGTCGGCGACGACCGGCACGCCCAGGGTGGCCAGCCGGTCGACGCCGACGGCGCTGGTGAAGCCGGTGACCACGAAGTTCGACGGGTGGACCTTCAGCACGAACCCGGTGTCGGGGCCGACCGCGTCGGCGTAGTCGGCGAGCGTGGTGCGGTTGGTGGTGCCCACCTCCCGCAGCCGCGCGCCGGTGCTGGCCAGCAGGTCGGGCAGGCGGAACCCGTCGCCGATCTCCACCAGCTCGCCGCGGCTGACCACGATCTCCCGCCCTGCCGCGAGGGCGGTGGCGGCCAGGACGAGGGCCGCCGCGCCGTTGTTGACCACGTGCACGGCCCCCGCGTCGGGCACGGCGGCGGCGAGCGCGGCGAGGGCGTCGCGGCCCCGCCGGGCCCGCCGGCCGGTGGTCAGGTCCAGCTCCACGTCGGTGTGCCCGGCGGCGGCGGCCACGGCGGCCACGGCGGCGGCCGACAGCGGGGCCCGGCCCAGGTTGGTGTGCAGGACGACGCCGGTGGCGTTGAGCACCGCCGCCGGGCCGGCGGCGGGCAGGGCGGCGAGGGCGGCGTCGCGTACCCGATCGGGGGTGATCTCGCCGGCGCGGGCGCGGGCCTGCGCGGCGACGACCGCGGCCTTGACCCGGTCGCGGCCCAGCCGGTCGGCGGCGGCGGCCAGCCGGGGGTCGGCGAGCAGGACGTCGGTGCGCGGGACCCGCCGGCGGGGATCGGCGTCGCGCATCGCGTCCTTCCCACGGAGGTGCCTGGCGGAGACGGACGGGAATCGAACCCGCCTGGCCCGGGTCCCGGACCACACCGGTTTTGAAGACCGGGAGGGGCACCAGCCGCCTGAACGCCTCCACCGGCCATTTGACCACAGCGCCGCGCCCGGCGTGCGGGGAGGGCGTCAGCTCCCGGCGGCGCGACGGTCGAGGCGTGCGCGCTGCGGCACCACCGTGTACTTCGGGTCGCGGGCGGAGGCGACGCCGCCGTGGAAGATGCCGAACCGGGTGGCGACCGACGCGGCGAGCAGCGCCGCGCCGGACAGGCCGGACAGCAGCCGGCTGCGGCGACCGGCCAGCGCGCCGAGGACCCCGGCGGCGGTCAGCGTCCGGCCGGCGCGCAGCAGCCGGCCGGGCACGCCGGTGCGGTAGGGCTCGCTGAGCAGGCCGAGGCGGGTCTCCACCCGGTGCGCGCCCCACAGCTCCAGGGCCGCGCCGGCCACGGCCATCCGCCGGGCCGGGCCGGCCTGGGCGCAGGGCGCGGCGAGCAGGCCCACGCCGGCGCCGCTGGCCAGGGCGCTGCCCGCGAAGATGGCCGGCAGTTCCGGGTACGCCTCGTGCCACGACGGCACCGCCGTGTCGGCGAGCAGCACCCCCGTGTACGTGGCCAGGGCCGGCGCGGTGGCGGCGGCGACCAGGCCGGCGGCCCGCCCGGCGGCGGGCAGCACCCGCCGCCCCACCCCCAGCACGCCCCGTTCGGGCAGCCACGGCGCGGCCTCGGCGACGGCGGCGACCCCGGCGGCGGGGCCGAACACGGTGAGGATCCAGGTGCCCACCGACATCGGGGAGGTCGGCTTCGCCACCCGCAGCATGTGGTGGAAGCGGGCCGGCCGGCCCAGGTCGTTGACGAGGAAGTAGGCGCTGGCGGTGACCGCCGCCAGCGAGGTGACCCGGCCGGCGCGGCGCAACGCCGGCCGCCCGGTGAGCTGCCCGCCGGCGGCCAGCAACGACGACCCGGCGGCCAGCCCGCCGGTGAACAGGTACGCCGCGATGTCCCACTTCCACACCGGCGGCTTCAGGATCGGGCGGCCGTAGTAGGAGGTGAACTCGGCCGGCGGGACGGTCAGCTGTTCCCCGCCGCCGCGTCCGGTGCGGTAGCGGCGGAACCGGTCGCCGACCGGCCGGTGCGGTGCGCTCACGAGGATCCTCCGACGAACGCGACGACGGCCGCCGCCGCCATGGCCAGGGCGGCCAGCCCGGCCCGTTTCCACATCCGGGGCAGGTCCCGGGTGGTGACCTGCGGGTCGGGCGGCAGCCCGTACACCTCGGGCTCGTCGAGCAGCAGGAAGAACGCGCCGTCGCCGCCGACGCCGTCGGTGGGGTCGTGGCCGTAGAGCCGGGCCTGCGGCACGCCGCGCTCGTGCAGGGTGGCGACCCGGTGCGCCGCCCGTTCCCGCAGCTCGTCGAGGGGGCCGTACTGGATGGACTCGGTGGGGCACGCCTGCGCGCAGGCCGGGGTCAGGCCCGCGCCGAGCCGGTCGTAGCACAGCGTGCACTTCCACGCCCGGCCGTCGCCGGAGCGCTGGTCGATCACCCCGTACGGGCAGGCGGGGATGCAGTAGCCGCAGCCGTTGCAGATGTCCTCCTGCACCACGACCGTGCCGAACTCGGTGCGGAACAGCGACCCGGTGGGGCACACGTCGAGGCAGGCGGCGTGGGTGCAGTGCTTGCACACGTCCGACATCATCAGCCAGCGGAAGTCGGAGCGGGTCTGGGCGCCGGTGTCCCGGCCGGGCGGCCGCGCGCCGGGCATGCCGAGGAACTGCGGGCCGGCGGCGGCGCTGCTGCCCGGCGCGTCGACGGCCGGGGCGGCGGGGCGGGGCTGCTCGACGAACGCCACGTGCCGCCACGAGTTCGCCGTCAGCGCGCCGGTGTTGTCGTAGGACATGCCGAGCAGGTCCAGCCCGGAGCCGGGCACGTCGTTCCACTCCTTGCAGGCGACCTCACACGCCTTGCAGCCGATGCAGACGCTGGTGTCGGTGAAGAAACCCATCCGGGGCCGGGCGTCGGTCCAGCCGGCGTCCGGGGCCGGGTCCAGCGGCCCGTGGCGGCTGTCGGCGTCAGGCATCCCCGCCCCCGTCATGCTCGTGCTCGTCGGCCGACGCGCCCGCCGAGCGTTCGTCGGTGCTGCCGGCCGCGTCGCCGCCGCCCGCCGCGTCGGTGGTCACGATCGGGACCCGGCGCTGCGGGGTCATCCCGGCCCGCCGCCGGTAGTCGGCGACCAGGTCGAGCAGGGCCGGCCCGGTGGGCCGGCGGCCGGGCCGCACGTCGCAGGTGCCGATCTTGCTCTCCTGGATGAGCACGTTCGGGTCCAGGGTGATGCCGAACAGGTCGTTGGCCGAGTCGCCGGTGACCAGCCCCTCGGTGCCGAAATGGTACGGCAGCCAGAGCTGGTGGATGACCCGGCCGTCGACCCGCAACGGGGTGAGCCGTTCGGTGACCAGCACCCTCGCCTCGATCACGGCCCGGCCGCTGACCAGGTGCGCCCAGCCCAGGTGCGTCAGGCCCGCCTCGGCGGCCAGCTCCGGGGAGACCTCCACGAACATCTCCGGCTGCAACTCGGCCAGCGGGCGCACCGTGCGGCTCATCCCGCCGGCCGTGTGGTGCTCGGTGAGCCGGCTGACCGTGAACACGTACGGGAAGACGCCGCTGTGCGCCTCCGGCGGGCTCGGGTTGACCGAGTTGACCGGATGCTCGTAGACCTTGCGGGTCGGGTTGGCCTGCTGCCCGTACAGGGGGTTGCGCATCGGGGACTCGGCCGGCTCGTAATGCGCCGGCAGCGGGCCGTCGAGCACACCGCTGGGCGCGAACAGCCAGGCCTTGCCGTCGCCCTGCATGACGAACGCGTCGTCGCCGGCGATGGCCTCCACCCCGGAGGCCCCCTCCGGTGGCCGGTAGGTGGGCGGCTTCGTCTTCTCGAAGTCCGGCACGTCGTAGCCGGTCCACTCCCCGGCGTCCGGGTCCCACCACACGTACTTCTTGCGCTCGCTCCACGGGCGGCCCTGCGGGTCGGCGGAGGCCCGGTTGTAGAGGGTGCGGCGGTTGGCCGGCCACGCCCAGCCCCACTGCGCCGCCACCCAGTCCTGCTCGTGGCGGGAGCGGCGGCGGGCCGCCTGGTTGACGCCGTCGGCGTAGACGCCGGTGTAGATCCAGCAGCCGACCGCGGTGGACCCGTCGTCGCGGGCCTGCGCGAACGCCGACAGCGGGCGGCCGGTGGCCACCTCGTACCCGTTGATCTCCCGCAGCACCGCCTCGGCGCTCGGCTCCGCGTGCGGGCCGTGCGTCGGGTAGTCCCAGGTCAGGTCGAGCAGCGCCCGGTCGCGCGGGTGCGGCGACGCGGCCAGCTTCTCCCGCAGCCGCCGGCCGAGGTGGTAGAAGAACCACAGCTCGGAGCGGGCGTCGCCCGGCGGGTCGACGGCCTTCTCCCGCCACTGCAACAGCCGCTGGGTCTGGGTGAACGTGCCCTCCTTCTCCACGTGCGAGGCCGCCGGCAGGAAGAACACCTCGGTGCGGCACTGCTCCGGCACGATCTCCCCGGTGGCCACCTCGGGGCTGTTCTTCCAGAACGTGGCGCTCTCGATGAGGAACAGGTCGCGCACGACCAGCCAGTCGAGGTTGGCCATGCCGAGGCGCTGGGCGCGGCCGTGCGCGGAGCCGACGGCCGGGTTCTGGCCGAGCAGGAAGTAGCCCCGGATCTTCCCGTCGATCATGTTGAGGACCTGCTGGTAGGTGCCGTGGTCGCCGGTCATCCGGGGCAGGTGGCCGTAGCAGAAGTCGTTCTCCGGCGTCGCCGCGTCCCCCCAGTACGCCTTGAGCAGGCTCGCCGCGTACGCCCGCGAGTTGCCCCAGAAGCCCTTCTGGCCCGGGTGGCGGATGCTGTCGACCCAGTCGTCGAACGTCTCGTGGTCGGCGTGGTGCGGCATCGGCAGGTAGCCGGGGAGCAGGTTGTAGAGCGTGGGGATGTCGGTGGAGCCCTGGATGCTGGCGTGCCCGCGCAGCGCCAGGATGCCGCCGCCGGGGCGGCCCATGTTGCCCAGCAGGGTCTGGATGATCGCGCCGGTGCGGATGTACTGCACGCCGACGCTGTGCTGCGTCCAGCCCACCGAGTAGACCAGCGCGCCGGTGCGTTCCCGGCCCGAGTTGGCCGCCCACGCCTCGGCCAGCTCCAGGAACTTGTCCTGCGGGATGCCGCAGACCCGTTCCACCATCTCCGGGGTGTAGCGGGCGAAGTGCCGCCGCAGGATCTGGTAGACGCAGCGCGGGTGTTGCAGCGTCTCGTCCCGCTGGGTCGGCGTGGGCACCGGCATGCCGTGCGACTCGTGGCGCAGGCCGGCCGCGCTGTCGCGTTCCTTGCCGGTGCCGGTGATCTCGGCGTGGCCCTCGTGGCCGGCGTACTGCCAGCTCGACGTGTCGTACGAGCCGGTGTCGGGGCGGTAGCCGGAGAACAGGCCGTCGAGGTCCTCGGTGTCGGCGAACCGGTCGCTGACGATCGTCGCCGCGTTCGTGTACGCCAGCACGTACTCCCGGAAGTCCAGCTCGTTCTCCAGGATGTGGCGCACCACGCCGCCGAGCAGCGCGATGTCGGTGCCCGCCCGGATCGGCAGGTAGGAGTCGGCGACCGCGCTGGTGCGGGTGAACCGGGGGTCGACGTGGAAGACCTTCGCCCCGCGCCGCTTGGCCTCCATCACCCACTGGAAACCCACCGGGTGGGCCTCGGCCATGTTGGAGCCCTGGATGACGATGACGTCAGCGTTGACCAGGTCCTGTTGGAAGTCCGTCGCGCCGCCGCGACCGAAGCTGGTCCCCAGACCGGGGACGGTGGCGGAGTGTCAAATGCGGGCCTGGTTCTCGATCTGGAGCGCCCCCATCGCCGTGAACAGCTTCTTGATGAGGTAGTTCTCCTCGTTGTCCAGCGTCGCCCCGCCGAGGCTGGAGATGCCCAGCGTGCGGTGCAGCGGACGGCCGGCGTCGTCGACGTCCTCCCAGGTGGCCTCGCGGGCGGCGAGGATCCGGTCGGCGATCATGTCGAGCGCGGTGTCGAGGTCCAGGTCCTCCCACTCGGTCGCGTACGGCCGGCGGTAGCGCACCGTCGTCTGCCGCAGCGGGCTGGTGACCAGGCTCTTGCTGGCCGAACCCTTCGGGCACAGCCGGCCCCGGGAGATCGGGCTGTCCGGGTCGCCCTCGATCTGGGTGACCCGGCCGTCGGTGACGAAGACCCGCTGACCGCAGCCGACCGCGCAGTAGGGGCAGACCGAGCGGGCCACGCTGTCGGCGGTCTCGGTGCGGGCCGTCAGCGCCGCCGAGCGGGCCGACTGGGCCGCCGCGCCCCGGCCGAGCGGGTCGGTGCCGGTGAGCTGCCGGTAGACGGGCCAGCCCGCGAGGAACGTCCGCAGACCCATCGGCGCGCACCCCCTCCCCGGCGACAGAAGCTGACGTTGTTCTGAACATAGGCCAGCGCCCGCCGCGCCGCGACCCTCAGCGGATCTTTTCCGCCGCCGGGGGCGGTGCTCACCGCTGCTCACCGCTGCCGGGAGCGGACCTTCGCGGCGCACGCCAGCAGCGCGGCCCGCGCGTCGCCGCCGAGGCTCTCGATGGCCACCAGCGCCGTGAACGCCGTGTCGGCCAGCTCGGCGGTCACGTCGTCGCGGGTGTGGGTGACCCCTTTGCGGGGGTTCTGCCCGAGGACGCCGATCCACGCCCCGGCGGCCTCACCGGCCTCCTCGGTCAGCTTGAGGATCCGGCAGGTCAACTCCGCGTCCCCGGCGCCGTTGGCGGCGTCGAGCCACCCGCGCGCCGCCCGCACCGCATCCCAGATCGACTCGTCCATGGCGACAGTGAACCCCGACGGCGGCGCGGGGCCGCGCCCGGGGAGGCGAACGCCCCCGTGCCGGGTCGGCACGGGGGCGTTCGGGTGTCGTCACGTCACCACAGCTGCGTGACGATGTCCGCGGCCTGCTCCTCCCACTGGGCGTACGCGTACGGATACGCCGACACCTGCACCGTCTGCGCCGCGGCGGTCAGCGGCAGCTCCCGCCAGCCGCCGACGTTCTTCAGCGCCCCGAAGAACGCCTTGGACGCGTACTCCGGGTCGGTGATCTGGTCGGGCGAGCCCCAACCGGACGACGGGCGCTGCTGGAACAGGCCCTGCGAGTCGTGGTCGTTGTACGCGCCGAGGTGGCCGAGGTTGTACAGCTTCGACTCCTGCAGCGAGGTGGCCACGCCGATCACCGCGCCGCGTTCGCCGACGCCGGTCTCCTTGGCGGCCTCGACGATGGCCCTGGCGTTGGCCACCTGCGCGTCGTCGAGCGGGATGCGCGACTGCGCGCCCTCGACGCCGTGCGGGATCAGCTCGTCGCGGCTCGGCTTGCCCGTCGACGGGGTCGGCTTGGCGGTGTCCTCGCCGGTGGTCAGGGCGGACTCGGCGGTGGCGGCCTCCCGGGTCTTGCCGGTGGCCAGGTCGATGGCGGCGACGGCGCCGGTGTGCGGGCCGGTGGTGACGGGGGCGGCGACGGCCGTGGGGCCGAACGCCAGGCCGCCGAGGACGGCGACGCCGCTGATGGTCAGGACGGTCCTGCGGTTCGTGGTCTTCGCGATGGCCGGGAGCCATCGAGTGAAGTCAGGCTTCACGATGGTTGCCCTTTCGGTCGTCACGACGCGCTCCGGGGTGAGCGCCCCTCGGGACCCGCCCCGGCCGGTGGGGTTTACCGGCGGGCGGTACGGGGGACACAACCAGCTTCACGTGTCCGTCATTCCGGATACGGTGGGCCGCAGCCCGGTTGCGGTCCCGGTCACCCCCACAACCGGACCCGGCGGCCGACACCGGTCAGCGGGCGCACGGCCTCCCGAACCGGACGAGCACGTGCCAGAGCATCTTGAGGTCCTGGAGCGTGACCGCCACGGGGCCCCGGTCGGCCCACCGGCCGGGCTCGGTGACCGCCGAGGCGGCGGCCCGGCCGATCAGCGCGGCGTCGACCGGCTCGCCGGGGCGGGCGAACTCGGCGTGGACCCGGGCGGCCAGCGGCGGGATGCCGGGGCCGCGGAACTCGGCGTCGACCCCGTCGACCGGCAACTCGAAGCCGGCGTGCCAGTGCACCGCGACCCCGTGGCGGGCCGCCAGGTCGGTCAGCACCCGGCCCACCCGGGTGCCCGCGAACGACGGGTCCAGCACGAACGCCTCGACGTCGCGGCCGAGGACGAGCTCACCGTGGATCTGCGCCTCGACGTAGTCGTCCAGCGCACGGGCGTTCGGGCCGGCACGCCAGGCGTCCCGCCCGTCGCGCAGCAGGGCCCGGACCAGGGCGGCCGGGTCCGTCCCGGCGACGCCGAGGCTGACGCCCGTGCCGGCGGTGGCGTCGAGCAGTTCGGCCAGCACCGGCTCGGGCACGTCGACGGTGCCGAGGTGCGGCGGCTCCAGGTGGCTGTCGCCGAAGCAGAACGTCGCGCGGTCCAGCACCTGCGGCCGCAACCGCAGGTGGCAGGAGCCGAACCGGGGGCACGCGCCGTCGGGGTGGTCGAGCAGGTTGAGCCCGCCGTACGTCGGACGGTCGCCCGGCAGCACGCCCACCCCCTGGTACGCGCCACCGAACATCGCCTCCTCCCAGCGGTCCCGGTCGCCGCCGGGGAACGCGGTCAGGCCACCGTTGGAGATGCCCGTGACGAACTGGCTGCGGTAGACGCCCTGCGCGGCCAGCGCGTCGGCGACCGTCCGTCGGTCCGCGAGCAGCCGGTCGGGATGGAAGTTCACGGTCAGCCGGCCGTGCGCGCCGACCGCCGCGACCAACTCCTCCGGCTGGTGGCCGCCGCAGGCGGCCAGGTGCCGCGCGATCACGGCGCGGGCCTGCGGGCGACGGCGCCGCGCCGACCGGCGCACGTGGGTCAGGGCGGCGGCCTGCGCCGGGGTCAGCGGTGGGTGGCCGGCGGCGGGGGCGGGGCGCGCCGGTCGGGGTCGGTGGGGCACAGGCGCCGATTGTGCCGGGCCGCTGCCCACGGTTGAAGCGCATTTCGCGCCGCCGGCCGGTTGACAGGCACCGGGCCCGATTCGAATAATTCACCTGCTGAACAAATTCCCGCCCGTGTCCCCGAGCCGCGCAGGAGGGCCCGTGCCGCTCGTGGCCGGAGTCGACTCGTCGACCCAGTCGTGCAAGGTCGTCGTCCGCGACGCCGAGACCGGGAAGCTGGTGCGCGAGGGACGCGCGCCGCACCCGCCCGGCACGGCGGTGCCGCCGGCCGCCTGGGAGGCCGCGCTGGCCGACGCCGTCGCGCGGGCCGGCGGCCTGGACGACGTGGCGGCCGCCTCGATCGCGGGGCAGCAGCAGGGCATGGTGTGCCTCGACGCCGACGGCGCGGTGGTCCGCGACGCCGTGCTGTGGAACGACACCCGCTCGGCCGACGCCGCCGTCGACCTGATCGCCGACCTCGGCGGCGGCGAGGCGGGCCGGCGGGCCTGGGCCGAGGCGGTCGGCCTGGTGCCGGTGGCCAGCTTCACCGTCACGAAGCTGCGCTGGCTGGCCTCGGCGGAGCCGCGCAACGCCGCCCGTACCGCCGCGGTGTGCCTGCCGCACGACTGGCTGACGTGGCGGCTGTCCGGCGCGCCGGGGCTCGACGCGCTGCGCACCGACCGCAGCGAGGCCAGCGGGACCGGATACTGGTCGGCCGCCAGCGGCGGCTACCGCCGGGACCTGTTCGGGTTGGCGTTCGGCCGCGACGACGTGCTGCTGCCGCAGGTGCTCGCGCCGACCGGGCGGGCCGGCCGCCTGCGTACCGGCGCGCCGCTGGGCGCCGGCGCCGGTGACTGCGCCGCGGCGGCGCTGGGTGTCGGCGCCGGGCCGGGCGACGTGATCGTGTCGATCGGCACCTCCGGCATCGTGTCCACCGTCTCCGCCGTGCCGACCGCCGACCCGAGCGGGACCGTCGCCGGGTTCGCCGACGCGACCGGCCGGTTCCTGCCGCTGGTGTGCACGCTCAACGCCGCCCGGGTGCTGGACGCGGCCGCCGCCATGCTGCGGGTGGACCACGCGGGGTTGTCGGCGCTGGCCCTGTCCGCCCCGGCGGGCGCCGACGGGCTGGTCCTGGTGCCCTACCTGGAGGGCGAGCGCACACCGGACCGCCCGCACGCCACCGGGGCCGTGCACGGCCTGACCCTGCGGGCCGCCACCCCCGCGCACCTGGCCCGCGCGGCGGTGGAGGGCATGCTGTGCGCGCTCGCCGACGGGCTGGACACGATGCTCGCGCAGGGCACGACGGTCGACCGGGTCATCCTGGTCGGCGGCGGCGCCCGCTCGGAGGCGGTACGCCGGATCGCGCCCGCCGTCTTCGGCCGCCCCGTGCTCGTCCCCCCGCCCGGGGAGTACGTCGCCGACGGCGCCGCCCGCCAGGCGGCCTGGATGCTCTCCGGTGGGCCACAGCCGCCACCGTGGACGATCGGGCAGGTGGAGACACGCGAGGCCGACGCCGTGCCGGCGATCCGCGAACGGTACGCGGCGGCCAGGGCGCACGTTCTCGACCGCGCCGGCTGAGCGCGGCGCCGCCGCGGGCCGGCGCGGCTGCTGGAGCTGGTGCGCGGCGGCCTGGCCGACGCGGGCTGACAGCAGCGACACGGGCTGACGCCCGCCGGCCGGTCATCCCGGCCGGCAGGTGTCAGGTGACCGTCAGTGGCCCCGGGCCACCCACTGCGCGAGGTGCGGCGTCTCCGCGCCGATGGTGGTGCTGTCGCCGTGCCCGGTGTGCACGACCGTCTCCGGGGGCAGGGTGAACAACCGGGTCCGGATCGACTCGATGATGGTGCCGAAGTCGCTGTACGAGCGGCCCGTCGCCCCCGGCCCACCGGCGAAGAGGGTGTCGCCGGTGAAGACGACGCCGAGCTGCGGGGCGTGCAGGCTGCACGCCCCGGGGCTGTGGCCGGGGGTGTGCAGCACCCGCAGCGCGGCGCCCGCCACCTCGACGGTCGCGCCGTCGCGCAGCTCGCCGTCGGGGGCCACGTCGGGGTGCACCATGTCCCACAGCACCCGGTCGTCGGGGTGCAGCAGCACCGGAGCGCCGGTGGCCCGGGCGAGTTGCGGGGCCACCCGCACGTGGTCGTCGTGGGCGTGGGTGGCCAGGATCGCCACGACCCGCCGGCCGCCGACGGTACGCAGGATCGCGTCGACGTCGTGCGGGGCGTCGACGACGACGCACTCGCTGTCGTCGCCGATCACCCACACGTTGTTGTCGACGTCGAAGGTCTGCCCGTCGAGGGAGAACGTGCCGGAGGTGACGGTGTGGTCGACGCGGGCGGTCACGGGAAGACCACCACCGAACGCAGCACGTCGCCGTGGTGCATCCGGGTGAACGCCTCCTCGACCTGGTCCAGGGCGATCTCCTCGGTGACGAACGCGTCCAGGTCGAGCCGGCCCTGCAGGTACAGCTCGGCCAGCAGCGGGAAGTCGCGGCTGGGCAGGCAGTCGCCGTACCAGCTGGACTTGAGGGCCCCACCGCGGCCGAAGACGTCCAGCAGCGGCAGCTCCACGGTCATCTCCGGGGTGGGCACGCCGACCAGCACGACCGTGCCGGCGAGGTCGCGGGCGTAGAACGCCTGCTTCCACGTCTCGGGGCGGCCGACGGCGTCGATGACGACGTCCGCGCCGAAACCGCCGGTGGCGGCGCGGATCGCCTCCACCGGGTCGGCCTCGGAGGCGTTGACGGTGTGGGTGGCGCCGAACTTGCGGGCCCAGTCGAGCTTGCGGGAGTCGGTGTCCACCGCGACGATCGTCGTCGCCCCGGCCAGGGCCGCACCGGCCACGGCGGCGTCACCGACCCCACCGCAGCCGATGACGGCCACGGAGTCGCCGCGGGTGACGCCGCCGGTGTTCATGGCCGCGCCCAGGCCCGCCATCACCCCGCAGCCGAGCAGGCCCACGGCGGCGGGCCGGGCCGCCGGGTCGACCTTCGTGCACTGCCCGGCGTGCACCAGGGTCTTCTCGGCGAACGCGCCGATGCCCAGCGCCGGCGACAGGACGGTGCCGTCGGCGAGCGTCATCTTCTGCGCGGCGTTGTGGGTGGCGAAGCAGTACCACGGCCGTCCCCGGCGGCAGGCGCGGCAGACCCCGCACACGGCCCGCCAGTTGAGCACCACGAAGTCGCCGGGGGCGACGTCGGTGACCCCGTCGCCGACCTGCTCGACGATCCCGGCGGCCTCGTGGCCGAGCAGGAACGGGAACTCGTCGTTGATGCCGCCCTCGCGGTAGTGCAGGTCGGTGTGGCAGACCCCGCACGCCTGGACGCGGACCACCGCCTCGCCGGGCCCCGGGTCGGGCACCACGACGGTGGTGACCTCGACCGGCGCGCCCTTGCGCCGTGCAATGACTCCCCGGACTTCCTGGCTCACGATTCCTCCTGGTCCACACGCTTGTCGGTGTCGCCGCCACCGGGCCCCGGCCGACGACGCGGGACGCGCCGGCGGGCTGCCCGCGCCGACCACGTTCCCCGGCGAAACTACCGCCGATCACCTCGCCGGACCCACCGACGTGCGGGGGTTACCCCCGGCGGGGCGGCCTGGACCGATTCGGCCGGAAGGCCGATGCTCTGCGCGGCGGCGAGGACCCGGCGGGCGGCGGCGCGGTAGCGCAGCACCTGGACCGCGCCGAGCGCCCAGAGGGCGTACTGCACGGCGAAGGCCCACCGGAACGCGGCCAGGTCGGGGGCGGCCCGGCCGGCGGGGGTGGCCAGGTCCAGGACGATCCCGACGGCCAGCACGAGCGCGATCGAGGCGGCGAAGCCGCCGACGTTGACGATGCCGATGGCGCTGCCGATCCGGCTGGCCGGGTTGAACGTGCGGGCGTAGTCGAAGCCGATGACGGAGCCGGGGCCGTTCGCGGCGAGCACCAGCACCAGCACGACCAGCAGCCAGCCCGGGGCGCGGCCCGGCCAGGCCAGCACCACCGCCCACACCCCGGCCGTGGCCGCGGTGACGGCGAGCACGAGCACCGAGCGGCGCAACGGGTAGCGGGCGCACAGGTGAGCCACGACCGGGCCCGCCGCCAGGCTGGCCAGGGTCATCAGGGTGAGCAGCGACGCGGCGGCGGTGGGCGTCATCTGCTGCCCCTGCACCAGGAACGGGTACCCCCACAGCAGGGCGAACACCGAGCCGGAGAACTGGGCGACGAAGTGCGTCCACATCCCCAGCCGGGTGCCGGGCTGCGCCCACGCCGCGGCCAGCTGCCGGCGCACCGTGGTCAGGTCGGGGGCGGACCCGGCGGCGGGCCCCCGGTGCGGGGTGTCCCGGACGACCGCGACGACCGCGGTGAGCACGGTCGCCCCGAGCGCGGCGGCGCCGAGGAACGCCGGGGTCCAGCCCGCGTGGTGCAGCAGCGCCACCAGGGGCACCGCGCCCAGCACCGCGCCGAGCTGACCGAGGGTGCCGGTGAGCTGCACCAGCATCGGGTTGCGCCGGCCCGGGAACCAGAACGCGACGATGCGCAGCACGCTGATGAACGTCATCGCGTCGCCCAGGCCGACCAGCACCCGGGCGGCGACGGCGAGACCGACGTCGGTGGCGACGGCGAAGCAGAGCTGACCGGCGACCATCAGCGCGCCGCCGGCGACGAGGAGCCGGCGGGAGCCGTACCGGTCGAGCAGCACGCCCACCGGCACCTGCATCGCCGCGTACACGGCGAGTTGGGCGACGGTGAAGGTGGCCAGCGTGGCGGCGCTGATGTCGAAGCGGTCCGCCGCGTCGACCCCGGTGACGCCCAGCGAGCCGCGGTGGAACACCGCCGCCACGTACGCGCCGAGGGCGACGGCCCAGACCCCGACGGCCCGGCGGCCGGACGCGGCGGTGGCGGCGCTCACCGCAGGGTCCGCCGCGACACGGCGGCGGGGTGGGCCGCCCGGTCGGTGGCCATCAACTCGGTGACGTCGCCGGCGGCCGCCCGGCGTTGCCCGCCGCCGGTCCGGGATTCGTCATGTATCTATGATGGGCCGCGTTGGGGACGGTGTCCGCGACGGGCGGGCCGAAGGTGGCGCGGGCCACCCCGGCCGCTGTGGCGTGCGCCACTTGATGGACACGCCGGTCCCGGGCGGCGGCGGCGGAACGGACTGGGCAGAATCGACGCATGTCTTCCCGCCGGTGGCTGCTCGCCGATCAACTCGGGCCCCACTTCCTCGACGACCCGGCGCAGCCGGTGCTGCTCGTGGAGGCCCGGGAGTTGTTCCGACGCCGCCCGATGCACCGGCAGAAGGCCCACCTGCTGCTGTCCGCGCTGCGGCACCGCGCCGCCGAGCTGGGCGAACGGGCCCTGCTGGTGCGCGCCGACACGTTCCGGCAGGCTCTGGCCCGCGTCGACGGGCCGGTCGAGGTCTGCCACCCGCCGTCGCGGGCCGGGCTGGCCTTCGCCCGCTCGGTGCCGGGACTGACCGTCCTGCCGCCGCGGGGCTTCCTCGTGCGCCGGGAGGACTTCACGGCGTGGGCCGACGCCGACCGCCGGGGCCCGTTGCGGGTGTCCGACTTCTACCGCTGGGCCCGGCGCGAGCACGGCGTGTTCGAGGGCCCGCCGGGGCGGGTTCCGCGTCGTCCCCGCCGCGCCGACGGCGGCGGCCTGGTGGCGCCGGCTCCCCCGCCGATCGTGGAGGACGACATCGACGCGGAGGTCCGCGCCGAGCTGGACCGCTGGGAAGGCGACGGCGTGCGGTTCCTCGGCCGCGACGGCCCGCGCCGCTACCCGGCCACCCACGCCGAGGCCGACGCGCGGCTGCGGCACTTCGTGGCGCACCGGCTGCCCGACTACGGCCGCTACCAGGAGGTGATGAGCGCGGGCGACCCGCTGCTGACCCACAGCGTGCTGTCGTCGTCGTTCAACCTGGGGCTGCTCGACCCGGCGCAGGCCGTCCGGGCCGCCGAGGGCGCCTGGCGGGACGGGACCGCGTCGCTGTCGGCGGTGGAGCCGTTCATCCGGGGGCTGCTGGGCTGGCGGGAGTTCCTCTGGCAGCTCTACTGGTATGTCGAGCCGGGCCAGCGGGGCACCGACTGGCTGGCCGCGACCGAGCCGCTGCCCGACTGGTTCGCCGGCCTGGACGCCGACGCCGTGGAGGCGCGCTGCCTGGCCGACGTGCTCGCCGGGGTCCGCGACCGCGCCTGGGCGCACCACGCGCAGCGCCTGCTGGTGCTCGGCAACTACGCGTTGCAGCGCGGCTGGCGGCCGACGGAGCTCGCCGACTGGTTCCGGAACTGCTTCGTCGACGGCACCGAATGGGTGATCAACGCGACCGTGATCGGCATGAGCCAGTACGCCGACCTGGGCCGCATCGACACCCGCCCGTACGCCGTCGACGGCCGCTACGTCGACGAGCTCAGCGACTACTGCACCGGGTGCCGCTACCAGCCGGAGACGACGCTGGGCGACCTGGCCTGCCCGTACACCGGGGGGTTCGACGCGTTCCTGCACCGCAACCGCGACCGCCTCGCCGCCGACGCGCGGCTGGTCGCGGAGCTGGCCGAACGCGACGACCCGCAGCTACGCGACGCGGTGCTGGCGCAGGAGGACAAGCGCGGCAGCAGCCCGCCCTGACGGGCGCGGCGGAACCCGGCCGGTGCGCCTGCGCCGCCCGCCCGGCGACGCCTCACCGGCCGGCGGCCCGGCCCGCCCAGAAGCCGGTGACGAGGCGGTGGAACTCGTCGGCGCGTTCGACCTGCGGCAGGTGCCCGGTGTCGGCGAACAGGTGGGTGCGGGCCCGGGGCAGCCGGGCCCGGGCGGCGGCGAGGTGCGCGGCGGGCAGGATCAGGTCCCGGTCGCCCCAGACGACCAGGACGGGCACGTCCAGCCGGGCCACCCCGTCGAGGAGTTCCTGACGCCACGGCGCGGCGACGCCCCGCACCGTGCCGAGGCTGCCGACGAGCTCACGCATCACCCGGGCGGCGTGCGGGCGGCGCGCCACCGCCAGCGCCTCGGCGAGGCGGGCGGCGGTGACGTGCCGACGGTCGTGGAACAGGGCCCGCTCGGTGCGGCGGGCCACGGCCCGGCTCGGCCGCAGCAGCAGCCGGGCCAGTGGCCGCACCGCCAGCAGCCGCAGTCCGATGGTCACCTCGCGGCCGAACCCGGCGCTGGCGACCAGCACCAGGCTGGCCGCGCGGGCCGGGTCGTCGACGGCCAGCCGCATCGCGACCGCCCCGCCGAGAGAGTTGCCGACCAGGTGGACGGGGCCGGGCACACCGAGCGCGTCGAGGCAGTCGGCGGCGGCGCGGGCCAGCGCCGCCAGGGTATGCGGCCCGTCCAGCGGCGCGGAGCCGCCGTGCCCGGCCAGGTCGAGGCTGATCACCCGGTGGTCGCGGGCGAGCCGCCCGTGCAGCTCGGCGAAGTCGGCGAGGGTGCGGCCGATGCCGTGCAGCAGCAGCACGGGCGGGCCGTCGCCGGTGTCCCGGCACCGGACGGCCCGGCCCCGCACGGTGAGGATGGTGTCGGCCGGGCCGCTCACCCCGGCTCCCCCGGCCCGTCCGCCGGCACCGGCGCGGCGGCGACCGCCTGCGGCCCGGCGGACCGCCGGCCCACGGCGAGGGCCAGGACCTGGCCGTACCCCGCGGGGGCGAGCCGGGCCAGCAGGTCGGGCAGCCGCGCCGACCAGCCGATCAGCACCCGGCCCCGACGCCGCCGCACACCGCGCAGGATGGCCTCGGCGGCGGTGGCCGGGTCGATGGACAGCAGCCGCTCGAAGCGGCGGCGGGCGGCCTCGTACTCCTGCACGGGCACGCCGCTGCCGACGCGGGCGTCGGCGGCGATGCGGGTGCGGATGCCGCCGGGGTGCACGCACGTCACCCCGACGCCGTCGCCGGCCAGCTCGTGCCGCAGCGCCTCGGTGAACCCCCGCACGGCGAACTTGCTGGCCGAGTAGGCGGCCTGCCCGGCGGGGGCGATGAGCCCGAAGAGGCTGGACACGTTGACCAGGTGCGCGCCCGGCTCGGCCTTCAGGGCGGGCAGCAGGGCGTGGGTCAGCTGCACCACGGCCCGGAAGTTGACGTCGACCACCCAACCGAACTCGTCCAGGGTGACCTGGTCGAAGCGGCCGCCCAGCGCGACACCGGCGTTGTTGACCAGCAGCCGCAGCCGCGGGTGCCGCCGCCGCAGCTCCTCGGCGGCCCGTGCGGTGGCGGCGGCGTCGGCCAGGTCGACCACGACGGTGTCGACGCGCCGGCCGGGGTGGGCGGCGCGCAGCGCGGCGGCCACGGCGGCGAGCCGGTCGGCGTCGCGGTCGAGCAGCACCAGGTCGGCGCCGCGGCGCGCCAGGCCGTCGGCGAGCGCCGCGCCGATGCCGCCGGCCGCCCCGGTCACCACGGCGGTGCCCGCCGCGAAGTCGAACCTGCGCACGTCGCTCTCCCCTCGCCCGGCCGGTCAGCCGGCGGTCGTGCCGGCCGGGTGGGCCGGGTCGCGTCGCTGGGCCGGGGCGTGCGAGAACCGCACGCCGGCGTCGGTGAGCCGGCCGTGCCGCATCAGCAGCAGGTCCCGCACGTAGTTCTGGTGCAGCCGCCACGGCGCGGCCGCGCCCTGCTTGGGCAGCGCGTCGACGCTGCGCAGCACGTACCCGGCCTTGAGGTCGATGATCGGCTCCAGCGGGCCGCCGGCGGGGGCCAACGGGGTGACGACCTGCTGGCCGGTGGCGTCGAGGTGCCGCAGCAGCCGGCACACGTAGGTGGCGACGAGGTCGGCCTTGAGCGTCCAGGACGCGTTGGTGTAGCCGATGGTCATCGCGAAGTTCGGCACCTGCGACAGCATCATGCCCTTGTAGGCGACCGTCGCGGCGAGGTCGACGTCGCGCCCGTCGACGGTGAGCGTCATCCCGCCGAGGGCGAGCAGGTCGAGGCCGGTGGCGGTGACGACGACGTCGGCGGTCAGCTCGACGCCGGAGGCGAGCCGGATGCCGGTGGGGGTGAACGTGTCGATCCGGTCGGTCACCACGTCGGCCCGGCCGCCGCCCAGGGCGGCGAACAGGTCCCCGTCGGGGGCCACGCACAGCCGCTGGTCCCACGGGTCGTAGCGGGGCGAGAAGTGCCGGTCGACGTCGTAGCCGGCCGGCAGGCGACCGGACGCCGCGCGCCGCAGGTACCGCCTGACCAGCGTCGGGGCGCGGCGGCTGAGCTGGTAGTTGGCGGTGCCGAGCAGCACGTTCTTCCACCGCACCACCGGATACGCGGCCTTCGCCGGCAGCCACCGCCGCAGCGCGTCGGCGAGCACGTCGCGCGACGGCAACGCGATGACGTACGTCGGTGAGCGCTGGAGCATGGTGACGTGGGCGGCCCGCCGCGCCAGCTCCGGCACGAGGGTGACGGCGGTGGCGCCGCTGCCGATCACGACGATCCGCGCGCCGGTGTGGTCGAGGTCGGCCGGCCAGTGCTGCGGGTGCACCAGCCGCCCGGTGTAGGAGTCGACGCCCGGCAGGTCGGGGGTGTGGCCGGCGTCGTAGCGGTAGTAGCCGGAGCAGACGAACAGGAACCCGCAGGTGACGGTGACGTCCTCGCCGGTGTCGTCGCGGTGGGCGCGCACCGTCCAGCGGGCCGTGGCGCCGTCCCACCGGGCGGCGAGGACCCGGTGGTGGAACCGGATGTGCCGGTCGACCCCGTGCTCGCGGGCGGTGTCGCGCACGTAGGCGCGGATCGACTCGCCGTCGGCGATGGCCCGCGGGTTCGTCCACGGCTTGAACGAGTAGCCGAGGGTGAACATGTCCGAGTCCGACCGCACGCCCGGGTAGCGGAACAGGTCCCAGGTGCCGCCGATCGCGGCGCGCGCCTCCAGCACCGCGTACGTCTTGTCGGGGCAGGCGCGGCGCAGGTGGCACGCGGCGCCGACGCCGGACAGGCCGGCGCCGACGATCAGCACGTCGACGTGGTCGCAAACCATGACGTGTCTCCCGTCGCAGGCGGTGAACCGGACACTATCCACCACCGTCGACGGCGGTCAACGCGCGGCCGCGGTGGCGCGGTCCCCCGCCCCGGGCGCGCCCGCCGTGGTCCGGTACCCGCCGTGGCGCGGCGCACGCCGGTGCCGCAGCCACCCACAGGGGCCGCCGCGCGGCCCCTGCCGGCGCGGCGGCCCCGGCCGGCGGGACAATGGGCGGGCCCCGGGGTGCGCCGCCGACGCCGTCCCGACGTCTTCGAGGAGAGGGCCGACGTGTCCGACACCGCCCCGCCCGGCCCCGGCGACGAGCTGCGGGCCGACTGCGCCCGCTGCGTCGGGCTGTGCTGCGTGGCGCCCGCGTTCGCCGCCTCGTCGGACTTCGCCGTGGACAAGCCGGCGGGTCGGCCGTGCCCGAACCTCGGCGACGACTTCCGCTGCGGCATCCACCGGGACCTGCGGGCCCGGGGTTTCGCCGGGTGCACCGTCTTCGACTGCTTCGGCGCGGGCCAACGGGTCACCCAGGTCACCTTCGGCGGCCGCGACTGGCGCACGACGCCCGGCGAGGCGACCCGCATGTTCGACGTGTTCGCCGTGCTGCGGCCCCTGCACGAGCTGCTGTGGTATCTGACGCAGGCGGCGGCGCTGACCGGGCCGGGACCGCTGCGCGTCGAGCTGGACGCGGCGCTGGCGCAGACCCGGCGGCTGGCCGCCGGCACCCCCGACCAGGTGCTCGCCGTGGACGTCGACGCGCACCGGGGGCGGGTGAACCCGCTGCTGGTGCGGGTAAGCGAACAGGCCCGGGGCGAGCGGGCCGGCGCGGACCGGCGGGGGGCGGTGCTCGTCGCCGCCGACCTGCGCCGGGCCGACCTGGTCGGGGCGAACCTGCGCGGCGCGGTGCTGCTCGGGGCGGACCTGCGCGGCGTGGACCTCACGCTGGCCGACCTCACCGGCGTCGACCTGCGCGGCGCGGACCTGCGGGGGGCGGACCTGCGCGGGGCGCTGTTCCTACACCAGTCGCAGGTCGACGCGGCCCGGGGCGACCACCGCAGCGGCCTTCCGGCGGCGCTGACCCGCCCCGCGCACTGGTCGCTGCCGGTCGTCGCGGCCCGCCGCCGCAGCGCGGGCCCGGCGGACCGGGGCCGCCGCCGCTGACCGGCGCGTGTTCTCCGCCGGCCGGGACGTTTGCCGGCCGGTCAGCCGGGCACGACTGTCCCATGACCAGTGAACGACGCGTCGACCGGGCCAGCACCGACGAGCCGGACGGTGTGCCGGCGATGGAGGCGTCCCTGCGCCCGCCGGGCGATTCGGTGCGCAGCGACGCCGACAGCGGGGACGACTTCGCGGACCTGCCGGCGGAGCAGGCCCGCCCGGCCCGGGACACCAGCCGGGCCGGCTACGACGTCGACGCCGTCTCCGGCGCCGCCGACCCGTCCCGCGAGGGCTGACCCCGGCGACGGCGCCGCCCGCCGGTGGTGTCGACGGCGTCAACCGTCGCCGTCGGCGTCGCCGGCTGAGCGCGACCCGCCGGTGCGGGGTGGCCGGGGTGGCGGCCCCGCGTCGGGCGGCCCGGCGCGGTCAGGGTCCCGTCGTCGAGGTGAGGTGGATGGCGCCCGCCGGGCACGTCTCGACGGCGCGCCGGACCCGGTCGGCCGCCTCCGGCGGCGGGTCGGGCCGCAGTAGCAGCACCAGCCCGTCGGTGTCGTCCTGGTCGAAGACCTCCGGGGCGGCCACCACGCAGTTGCCGGACCCGCAGCAGCTGCCCCGGTCCACCGCCACCCGCACCACGCCCACCTGGCTCACCAGGTCACCGGCAGGCTGTTGAGGCCGAACACGACAGACGTGTCGCGGGTCGACGCCTGCTGCGGCCCGACCTCGGCCCGCAGGGTCGGGAAACGGTCGGCCAACCCCAGCAGGGCGATGCGCAGCTCCGCGCGGGCCAGCGGCTGGCCGATGCACTGGTGCACCCCGAAGCCGAACGCGAGGTGCTGGTGGGCCTGCCGGTACGGGTCGAACTCCTCCGGGTCGTCGAAGACCCCCGGGTCGCGGTTGGCCAGCGACAGCACCGCGATGACGCCCTCCCCCGCCCGGATGGCCTGGCCGCCGATCTCGGCGTCGACCAGAGCCAGCCGGGGCAGCCCCGTGCGGACCACGCTGAGATAGCGCAGCAGCTCCTCGACGAGGTCGGCCGCCCGGTGCGGGGACTGACGCAGCGCCGCGAAGCGGCCCGGCTCGCGCAGCATCAGCAGGGTGCTCAGGCCGATCATGTTGGCCGTGGTCTCGTGGCCGGCGACGAGCAGCAGCAGGGCCATCCCGACCAGCTCGTCGACGGTGAGCTGCCCGGTGACGACCCGGTCGCGCACCAGCCGGCTGATCAGGTCGTCGCCGCCGGTGTCGCCGCGCCGGGCGACGACCAGCTCGTGCAGGTAGTCGCGCAGCTCCTGGGCGTGGGAGCGGAACACCTCCGGCGACGTCCTGCGGTCCAGCAGGGAGCGGCTGCGGACCTGGAAGAAGTCGTGGTCGGCGTAGGGGACGCCGAGCAGGTGACAGATCACGATGGACGGCACCGGCAGGGCGAACGTCTCGACCAGGTCGGCCGGCGGGCCGGCCGCCGCGAGGTCGGCCAGCGCCCCGTCGACCGTCTGCTGGATCAACGGCTCGATCCGCCGCACATTCTTGATCATGAATTCGGCGGTGAGCATCCGGCGCAGCCGGGAGTGTTCCTCACCGTCCATCCGGATGAAAGCGCCCTGCCGGCCCGACTCCGACTGCGGGGGCAGCGGACGCACCAGCGGGAACCCCGGACGCTCCAGGTCGGCGCTGAACCCGGGGTGGCGCAGCACCTGACGCACGTCGGCGTGCCGGGTGACCAGCCAGGCGGGCACGCCCGTCGGCAGCCGGACCCGGGTCACCGGCCCCACGAGCCGGTGCCGCTGCTCCTCGTCGAGCAGCGCGAACGGACCATGGTCGAGAGTGGACGCCGGCCAGAGGGGCAGGTCGGTAGCGGCGGTCGCGGTCACGCGGACACCTCCCGTGACAACCGAGGGTAACGCCATCGATCCGCAACGTTACCCACCCGGGGTGCCGCGGCACAACCCCACACCGTGACGCAACGTCACCCCCGGCCGGTCGCCGGCGCCCCCGACCGCGCCTGCGCCATGCCCCGACCGGCCAACGCGTCGGCCCGCTCGTTCTCCGGATGCCCGTTGTGTCCCTTCACCCACAGCCAGGTCACCTCGTGCCGGGCGCACGCCGCCTCCAGCCGCTGCCACAGGTCCGCGTTCTTCACCGGCTGCCGCGCCGCCGTCACCCACCCGTTGCGTTTCCACCCGGCCAACCACCCGGTGATGCCGTTACGCACGTACGTGCTGTCGGTGTGCAACCGCACCGGCACCGGCCGCGTCAGGCTCTCCAACGCCCGGATCGCCGCCATCAACTCCATCCGGTTGTTCGTCGTCGGCGTTGCCTCGCCCCCGCACAGCTCCCGCTCGTGCCCGCCGTACCGCAGCACCGCGCCCCAGCCACCCGGCCCCGGGTTGCCGCTGCACGCCCCGTCGGTCCAGATCTCCACGACCCCGCCGGCCCCCGCATCCACCATGCCCCGCAACCTACCGCGCGCCCCGGCCCCCCACCGACACCGAAACCGACACCGAAAACCGGCGGCGTCACCACCGCCGCTCTGGCAGGCTGGCCCACCGTGACCGACCGCCACGCCGACCTGCATGCAGGCCGAGATCCACGCCACCGTCGACGAACTCGTCTCCACCGGCCGCGAGGCAGGCGTGCAGATCGCCGCCTACCTGCACGGCCACCCGATCGTCGAGGTCCACGCCGGCGTCGCCGACACCACCACCGGCCGCCCGATGACCGCCGCCACCCCCGTCTACGGCGTCTCCACCGGCAAGGGGCTCACCGCAACCGTCGTGCACGTGCTGGCCGAACGCGGGCACCTCGACTACGACCTGCGCATCGCCGACGTGTGGCCCGAGTTCGCCCGCCACGGCAAGGGCCACATCACCCTGCGCCACGCCCTCACCCACACCGCCGGGATCCCGGCGCTGCCCGCCGACGTCACCCTCGACGACTTCGCCGACTGGGACCACATGTGCGCCATCGTCGCCGACGCCCGGCCCCTGTGGGCACCCGGCCGCCAACTCGCCTACCACGCGTGGACGTTCGGGTGGATCGTCGGCGAGGTGATCCGCCGCGTCACCGGCCGCCGTGTCGGCGACATCCTCGCCGACGACGTCGCCGCGCCCCTCGGCGTCACCGGGGAACTGTTCTGCGGCGTCCACCCCAGCACCCGACCCGGCCCGGCCCGCATGGAAGACGGCAACCTGTCGGCCATGCTGGAGACGTTCGCCGGCCAGCTACCCCACCTCGACCGGGTCGCCCCGCCCGGCGTACGCCCCGACGCCACCCTCGCCGCCCGACCCGACGTGATCGCCGTCGACGTGCCCGCCGTCGGCACCCTCACCGCCCGCGCCGCCGCCCGCATGTACGCCGCGCTCCTCGGCCCCGTCGACGGCGTACGGCTCATCTCCCCGCACCGGCTGCGCGCCGTGTCCCGCCCCGCCGTCCGCGGCACCGAATGGGTCTTCGGCCGGGAAACGACCTGGGGCCTCGGCTACGCCATCGACGACGACGGATCGTTTGGTGTCGCCGGCAGCGGCGGCAGCCTCGCCTTCGCCTACCCCCGGTGGGGCCTCACCGTCGCCGCGACCCGCAACCGCCTCGCCGTCGGCGACGGCGACCCCCTGGAACACCTGCGGGCCCGCATCCGCGACACCGTCGCCGCAGCCGCCGACTGACCCCGGGCCCGGCTCAACCGGCGCGCCGCAGCCGCCCCCGCAACCGGCCCACCGCGTCACCCACCACCGCCGACGTCATCGGCGCCAACGGGCTCGACCGCATCACCGCCAACTCCTCCGCCAGCCCGGTCTCCCCGTCGAGGAACCGCAACACCCGCGACGCCGGATTACGGTCGAACAACCGGCCGAAGAACTCCGGACCACCGACCCGCCCCGTGTCCCACGCCCGCAACGCCACCGCGTCCATCCACAGGTGCCGCCGGGGATACGCCGGCGCCGGCACCGGCGCCCGCCCACCCGCCAACGCCACCGCCACCTGCTCGGCCTGCCGCAACATCGCCGAGAACGTGAACCCCGTCGACGGGCGCGTCGCGCCACCCGCCGTGCCCAACCGCACCACCCGCGGCGAAGGACGACGCGGAAACGGCGCGTCGGTCATCGGAATCACCCCGTCCTCCACCTCCCGCACCACCAACGCCGCCGGATCCCACCCCAGCCGCCCCAGATAACCGCGCAACGCCCGGTCGTAGCCGTCCCCGGTCAACCGGGCCGGGGAGAACTCCGTGTACTCCACCAACGCGAACCGGTCGCTGACCGGCAACACGTAACCGAACGACACCCCCCGCGCCGGCTGCGGCGTGCGGAAGTCCATCAGCACCGCCCGCCCCGGATCGAACAACGCCGTCTCCGAGGCCACCCACCAACCCCGGAAATGCTGCAACCAACTCGTCCGCCCCGGCCGCGCCGGCGGCCGGGGACGCGAGTCCAGCACCCACGACGCCCGCACCAACGGCGCGCCGTCCCCGCCACGCACCACCACCCGCGTGCCGTCGTCGTCGAGCCCCGCCACCGCCGCGTCGCACCGCACCGCCCCCAGCCGCCGCTCCGCCCGCTCCGCCCGCGCATACACCGGAGCCGACCGCACCATCGCATACCGCAGCGGCGCCAGGTCGAGCACCCGCCGACGCCCCGGCGTCACCACCTCCACCTGCCCCCAACTGGCGCTGAGCACCCCGTCGAGCACACCACCGGGCCGACCCCAGAACGCCCACGTGCGGTCCTGGCCGCGCCGGCGCACCGGATCGACCACCGCGACCCGCAACCCCGCCGGCCCGCGCCGGTCCAACGCCGCCAACACCAGCGACGCGGCGCCCCCGCCGCCGACCAGGGCCACGTCCACGTCGACCGGCGCGCCATCGTCCACCCCGACACGCTGTCACACCACCGGCCGCCGTCCGACACCGGCCGGCACGGCGGACGACACCCCGGTCACTGCCCGCGCCGGTGCGCGACCTCCAGGCGGGCCAGGTCCTCGTCGGTCAACCGCAACGACGCCGCCGCGACGTTCGCCACCAGATGATCGGGATCACCCGTGCCCGGAATCGCCAACACGTTCGGGCCCCGCCGCAGCGTCCACGCCAGCCGCACCTGCACCGCCGACACCCCGTGCGCGGCGGCGACCGCCCGGACCTCCGCGTGCTCCGCACCACTCACGCCCGCCTCCCGGCCCGTCGTCGCCAGGGAGAAGAACGGCACGTACGCCACCCCCTGCGCGGCGCAGTCCCGCACGAACTGGTCGTGCCCCGACCGGAACCCCAGCCCGTACGCGTTCTGCACACTCACCACCGGCGCGACGGCCTGCGCCTGCGGCAGATGATGCGGACGCACGTTGGAGATGCCCAGGTGCCGGATCAGGCCCGCCTCGCGCAGCTCGGCCAACGCCCCGAAATGCTCCGCCACCGACTCCAGGCCCGCCTGCCGCAGATACACCAGGTCCAGGTGGTCACGGCCCAACTGCCGCAGGTTCTCCTCCACCTGCCCCCGCAACTGCTCGGGCCGCGCCAACGGCAGCCACTCTCCCGACGCGTCCTTGCCCGGCCCGACCTTCGTCGCGATCACCAGATCCTCCGGGTACGGCGCGAGAGCCGTGTTGATCAACTCGTTCGCCGACCGCAACGCCGAGAAGTAGAACGCCGCCGTGTCGATGTGGTTCACCCCCAACTCCACCGCCCGGCGCAGCACCCCGACCGCCCGCCCCCGATCACCGGGCCGCCCCTGCCCCGCCCCCGTCAGCCGCATCGCGCCCAGACCCATCCGGTTGACCGTCAGATCACCCAGCCGCCACGTGCCCGCCGCACCCGCGGCAACCGTCCCCGTATCCATGATCACGATCATGGCACGGGCAGGGCCACCCACACCGCCCCACCACCGCCGCCACACGACAGCAACGAAGAATTCTCAATCCCACCTGATCGGGGACCCAACCCTCCTAGGGTGGGACACACCGGTGCTACACACGGAGTTGGCCACCCGAACGACGTCCCACGCGACAGCGGACGAAAAGTGAGGGAAGACGCGTATGAAGGCACAGTCAATTCTCGGATCGGCAGCGCTCGGCGCGGGCCTCGGCACACTCCTGCTCCCCGCCGCCGCCCTCGCCGACACCACAGTCTCACCCGCGACCACCCCGGTCGGCGGCACCGTCGTGCTCACCTCCACCTGCAACCCGAAATCCGGCGACGCGCTCTTCCACGTCACCGGCCCCGACCGGGACCAGAACGTCCGATCCACCACCGCCGCCGCCGGCGGCGGACTCAGCGCCGAACTCTTCACCGCCGGATTCACCCTCGGCACCTACACGGTCACCGCCACCTGCGGCGACGGCAGCACCTCCGGCAGCGCCACCTTCACCGTCACCCCGATCGGCGCCGCACCCGCCGGCACCGGCACCGACACCGACGCCACCGGCCTGCTCGCCACCGGCAGCACCCTCCTCGCCGCCGCCACCACCAGCGCACTCATCCTGACCCGCCGCCGACGCCGCCGCACCGCCGCACCGGCCTGAAACCACCCCAACCACGGGTGCCCGCGCCGGCCACCACCGACGCGGGCACCCCCACCGGCCCGACAGGAGACACCCCATGGCAGCCCCCCACCACACCACCCGGGCCGCCATCGCACTGACCACCCTCACCGCCGCCGCCGGACTCGGCCTCATCACCACCGCCGCCACCACCCACACCCCACGACCCGCCCCACCCGACCCCACCGCCGCCACCACCCGCACCACCGCACCCGCCCCACCCCTGCCCCACGCCACCCCCCTGCGCATCACCATCCCCACCATCGACGTCCACGCCGACATCGTCCCCGTCGCCGCCGACCCCCACGGCCAACTCGAAGTCCCCCCAGCCGGCCCACCCGCCACCACCGGCTGGTACCGCCCCGGCGTCAGCCCCGGCGAAGCCGGCAACGCCGTCATCGTCGGACACGTCGACTCCCGCGAGACCGGCCCCGCCGTCTTCTTCGACCTCGGCCGACTCAGACCCGGCGACCCCATCCACATCACCCGCGCCGACCACCGCACCGCCACCTTCACCGTCGACCGCACCGCCACCTACCCCAAGACCCGATTCCCCACCGCCCTCGTCTACGGCCCCAGCCCCACCCCCCAACTCCGCCTCATCACCTGCGGCGGCCGCTTCGACGAACGCCACCACACCTACCCCGACAACATCGTCGTCTTCGCCACCGCCGTGCCCTGACCCACCACCACGACCGAAGATCCCCTACGGTTGCCGGGAGTCCCCGCGAAGCGGAGGTGACCGGTGGACCAACGACCCCCCACGACCCGGTGGCGCACCACCCTGCCCACCCTGCTCCGACGCGCCCTACGCCGCCCCACCCCCACCACACCACCGGCCACCCACCCCACCAACCCCGACGCCGTCGTCGACTGCGCCGTCTACGTCAACGGCCAACGCCAACCCGGCCGCCCCCACTACACCGACGCCCACCACCACAGCCGCCGCAACCGGCGCGCCTTCGTCTGGCTCGGCCTGCACGACCCCACCCCCGCCGTCATGACCGCCGTCGGACACACCTTCGGCCTCGACGACCTCCACATCGCCCAGGCCCTCACCGCCGGACACCGACCCACCCTGCAACGCCACGACGACACCACCCTGCTCGTCCTCCGCACCGCCGCATACGTCGAACACACCGAACTGACCGACACCTCCGAGGTCGTCGACACCGGCGACATCATGATCTTCATCGGCGACCGGTTCGTCGTCACCGTCCGCCACGGCGCACCCGGCGCACTCACCACCGTCCGCCACCACCTCCAACAACGCCGCGCCCTCCTCACCGAAGGCCCCTGGGCCGTGGCGTACGCCATCTGCGCCCGCATGGTCGACCAGTACCTCGACGTCGCCCACCACGTCGAAACAGACCTCGAACGACTCGAAGAAACCGTCTTCGCCCGCGACCGCACCGCCGACATCGCGCACATCTACCAACTCAAACGAGAAATCGTCGAACTCAAACGCGCCGTGCTCCCCGCACAGGCGCCCCTGCGCACCCTCGCCGGACCCACCGACGACGGCCCACCCCCAGCCCTACGCCGCTGGTTCACCGACGTCGACGGCGACCTCGCCCGCGCAGTCGACCGCGTCAACGCCTACGACGACCTGCTCAACTCGATCCTGCAGTCCCGACTGGCACAACTGGCCGTCGAACAGAACAACGACATGCGCAAGATCGCCGCATGGGCCGCCATCGCCGCCACCCAAACCGCCGTCGCCGGCATCTACGGCATGAACTTCACCCACATGCCCGAACTGCACTGGCGCTACGGCTACGCCGGCGCACTCCTGCTCATGGCCACCGCCGCCCTGACCCTGCACCGACTCTTCCGCCGCTCCGGCTGGCTCTGACACCCCACCCCGGGCCGATGCCCGGTTCGCCCCGTCGCGTCCCGTGGCCCGGGTCACCGCGACGGCGGAATCGGGCCCGGGGCGGGGGCGTTGTAACCGGCATGCGACCGAGGCTCCGCCGCCCGGTCGACCCCCCGCTCAGCCCCGCCCCGTGAGCCCGGACCCCGGGCCGGGGAATGGCGGACGGGCCGGGGTCGTTACACCCTCCCGACGCCCCGAGCAGGCCCCCCGGCCGCCGGGTGCGCATCCCCCGGATCCTTCCCGCGACGCCCCGGACGGCGTCGTGTCTTCTCCCCCGAGCAGAGGAGTCGCCGTTATGCGTACCGATCTGATTCGTCGTACCGCTCTGACCGTTGCCGGAATCGCTGCGACCGCCGGTGGGATCGCCGGGCCGGCGCTGGCCGCGCAGGCCGCTCCCGCGGAGCGGGTTGCCGCGTCGGTGCAGGCGGAGCGTCGGCCGGCGGGTGAGCGTCAGCTGGACGTGCGCTACGAGGCGCAGCCCAACTTCTTCTACTGTGGCCCGGCGGCGGCGCGCAACGCGCTGAGCGTGCAGGGCAAGAACATCGACGTGGACACCATGGCCAAGGAGATGGGCACCACCGAGGCCGGCACCGACTCCATCAACGACATCACCCCCGTGCTCAACAAGGAGACCGGCAAGGCCGACGCCTACCGCAGCGTCGAGATCCGCACCAACAAGGCCGACGACAAGCAGACCGACACCCTGCGGGCCGACATCGTCCGCACCGTCGACAACGGCCGCGCAGTCGTCGCCAACATCGCCGGCACCACCACCGACACCGACGGCGTCACCCACTCCTTCGAGGGCGGCCACTACATCAGCGTCGTCGGCTACCGCGACAACGGCCACACCGTCAAGATCGCCGACTCGGCCAACCCCGACCAGGCCAGCTACTGGATCACCGTCGACCACCTCGCCGACTGGATCGCCACCCGCGGCTACGCCACCTCCTGACCCGCAACCACCAGAACGGGCCGGCCCCACCGGGGCCGGCCCTATCCAATGCCCTACGGCAGGATGACCACGTGGCCAAACGACACCGCAACCCGGCAACCGACCCCTGCCCCTGCGGCACCGGCCAGCCCTACCCCGACTGCTGCGGCAAACTCCACCGAGGCCACGCCGACGCCGCCACCGCCGAAGCACTCATGCGCTCCCGATACACCGCCTACGCCCTCGGCGACACCGCCTACCTGCTACGCAGCTGGCACACCTCCACCCGCCCCCGCCGCCTGCACCCCGAACCCGGCCAACGGTGGACCCGACTCGACATCCTCCACACCGACCGAGGCGGCCTACTCGACAACACCGGCACCGTCACCTTCCAAGCCCACTACCGACAAGCCGGCCGCCCCGCGACCCTCACCGAACACAGCCGCTTCACCCGCGAACACGGCCGCTGGGTCTACCTCGACGCACAACCGGACTGAACCAACCACCCCACCTCACCGGCCGACGCCGCCCCCGTCCGGCCGACGAATCACCACCGTCGCCTCCCCGTCATCCACCACCGCCCCAAGCCCCCCGGAACCCTGCCCCAACGGCGGCACCGGCTGCGTCACCTCCGACCCCCCGAACGAACCCACCGGCTGCGTCACCTCCGACTCCTCACCCACCCGGGGCACCACCTGCGTGCGATCGGCATCCCCGGCCACCGGCGGAGCCTCCGCCGCCAACCGCTCCGCCACATCCCGCCGCCCCGCCCGATACGCCCGCGCATGCGCCGCCACCACCCGCGACTCCCGCTCCGCCCGGCTCAACCACGACTCCCACCGACTCTGCATCGGACGCACCAACCCACCACCGACACCCACCACCAGAATCCCGCCCACCGTCGCCAGCACCGCCACCAGCACCGGCGTCGTCACCGCCGTCGCCACACCCACCTGATTCAGCGCCGCGATCACCCCCAACCCCACGATGAACACCGACGCCACGCCCGCCAGCACCCGCCCGTACGACAACCCACCCAACGCGCTGCTGATGATGTCCTTCACCGCCCGGGCGATAGCAGCCGCCACCACCACGATCACGATCGCCACGAACGCCCTCGGCAACCACGCCACCACCGCCGCGATCAGATCCGAGATCGGATTCGGCCCCCACAGACCGAACGCCACATGCAACGTCACCAACAGCACCCCGTAGTACGCCAGCTTCGCCACGACGTCACTCGCGTCGTACGGCGACCGCGCCAACGCCGCCTTGATCCCCCCACGCTCCACCGCCCGGTCGAACCCGACCCGCGCCAACACCCTGCCCACCACCCGCACCGCCGCCTTGGCCACCAACCAGCCGACCACCAGGACCACCACGAACCCCACCGCCCTGGGCAGGAAAAGCAGCACCGCCCGCAGCACGTCACCCACCGCGTCACCGAAGTCGTCTCTCATCGCACAGATCCTTCACACCAGGGACAGCCGACAAACCCGTCGCCCTACCCTGACCCACCCGCGCGGAAACGGCACCCCGACCCGGCCCTCAACGACCACGACAGGCGTACCGCACCTCCGTACCCGCCTGCGTCACCGACGGCTCCACGATGTTGACCGTCGCCGTCTCCCGCGCCGACCCCACACCCGTGAACGACCACCTCAACGGCAGACCCACCGACCGCTGCCCCCGACCGACCCGCTCACTGACCAGCGCACCCGGCGGCGAACCCGAACGCAGCCACTGGTAACGGATCGTGCCCGCGTTACCGTTCGTCCGCACCGTCGCCACCACATCCACCGTCACGTCACACCGGCTCCCCGCCGGCTCGACCACCGCGACCGTGACCCCCTCGATCTCCAACGGACTCAACCGCTGCCACAGGAACAACCCCACGACCACCAGCAGCACCACCGTCAGCAGAGTGGACAGCACCGACACCAGCCGACGCCACACCGGCCGCGACCGCACCCCCGGCCCCGAACCCGGCTGCGGCCACGCCGGCGCCACCGGCGGCCCCACCGGCACCCCCGGACCGAACCGCGTCTCGCCACCCGGCGCGACCGTGACCGCAGGCTCCGTGGAAGCGCCGACCGTACGCGACGACGCCGGACCCGCCACCGTCGCCTCCGGACCCGCCCCGAACACCTGCGTCCGCCCCGCATCCACCGTCCGACCCAGATCCACGGTGCGCCCCAGCCCCACGGTCGGCTCCACCCCACCCGCCGCACCCACGCCCGGCACCGCCGCCGTCGGCTCGTTCGGACTACTCAACGCCGCCCCTCCGTCAACCTCGCCGACACCACCGCGATCAACCCGGCGTACAGAACGGCTGAAGACTCACGTACACCGGCCCGACCGGCCCGGCCGAATTGCCCGCAGCATCCACCGCCGTGACCGACACCGGAATGCGCACCGCCGCCTCCGGCATCGCGAACGGACCCAACGTCCCCTGGAAGACGTCCTTCCCCACCGACGCCATGCCCACCGACGCGGACACCCGACCCACCGTGTACCGGAACGACACCCGCAGCTCCCCCGCCACCGAACGGTCGTCGGTCACACTCACCGTCACCGACGTCGACCTCGGCCCGTACTTGCAGCCCTCCGGCTCCAACGTCGTCAACGCCGTGCTCGGCGACCCCACCGACGGCGCGGTGACATCCGACGGCGGCGACGACGTGCTCACACTCGGACTGGCGGTAGGCGACGCCGTCCTGGTGGGCCGGCCCGTCGGCGACGGCGGACGCGTCGTGGCCGGCGCACCCGTGGTCGGAGCCGCCACCGTCGGACTCGCCGACGTCGGCGCGGGCGTCGGGGTGCCACCCGACGGACCCACCGTGACCTCCGGCGCCGCCGACTCCGACCCGCCACCCGACACCGGCGTCGCCGCCCCGGCCGGCCCACCGGCGTCCACCGGCGCGGCCACGTCCGGCTCCGCATCCGAGGCGTACTGATAACCGACGCCGCCGACCAGCACCGCCGTCACCAGCGCCCCGCCGACCAGGGCCGTACGGGCCCGCCCCGTCCGCATCCGCCGGCCGGTGCGGATCTCCCGACGGGTGCCGAACCCGGCATCCGACCCGAGAACCGTGCTCGCCACGCTCGTGCCGCCGCCCGAGGACTCCGGGAACGGGAACAACACCGCCAACAAGGCGGCCCGCCGGGCCAGCTCCCGTATCCCGCGCTCCTCCCAGTCCGGCCCGTACGCCCCACCCGCGATCTGCTCCAGCACCCCGAGGAAGACCTGCGCCGGCTGCGGCCGCTCGTCGGGCCGCTTGGCCATCCCCCGGCGCAGCAGCTCGTGCACCGGCGGCGGAGCCGGATCGGTGGGAACCGGCGCGCTGGCGTGCTGGTCCCGCAGGGCCAACAGGCTCCGCCCGTCGTACGGGGGACGGCCCGTCAGGCACTCGAAGAAGGTCGCCGTCGCCGCGTAGATGTCGCACGCCGGCGCCGCCGCCGCGCCGGTCCACTGCTCCGGCGCCATGTAGCGCGGCGTGCCGCTGACGATGGTGGTCGACTCCCCGCCGATCGGCATGGCGATGCCGAAGTCGGCGAGCTTGCTCTCCCCCTGCGCGGTGACCAGCACGTTCTCCGGCTTGTAGTCACGGTGCACCACGCCCCGGGCATGCGCGGCCGCCAGGCCCGCCAGCGATCCCTTGAGGACGCAGAGCGCCGCCTCCGGCCCGGTCGGCCCGTTCGCGCGCAGCATCTGCCGCAGCGAGACGCCGTTGACCAGCTCCATGACGATCGCCGCGCCGGTGGGCGACTCGACGTACTCGTAGAGGCGGGAGATGTGCGGGTCGTCGATGTCGGCCAGCAGGCGGGCCTCGGCGCGGAAGGACTCACGGAACGACGGGTCACCGCCGAGCCCACCGACGAGGTACTTCACGGCGACCGGGGTGCCGGTCGCGTCGTGGGTGGCCAGCACCACCCGGCCGGATGCTCCCGAGCCCAACTCACGGACCTCGGTGTAGCCGGACACCAGCCAGCTGTTGGCGCTCATTCGACGGTCTCCACCGCTCCCCCGGGCCGCTGGCCCGACACACCCGAATCCGACGCCGCTCATTGTGACCGGCGTCGTCCAGTGGGCCATCGGCGCATCGGTTGCTTCCTCGGGTCTTTCTCGTCCTGTGGTCGGGTGTGAGGGGGTGGCGTGAGCCACGCCGCGTAAGGCATCCTAGGACACTAGGTGCAATAGTCCGGCGGCGGGTCGTCGGTTGCCCCCTGGCGCGCCGACCCGGCTTGGCAATATCCTCCACATCACACACTGCCCCTGGAGCTCCTTTTCACTCACGCGCCGTCGTCGGCCACAGAGGAGATGCCATGCACTTCGACCATCCGGAGCTCGACCGCCGCACCCTGTTGCGGGCCGGGCTCGGCGCGGCCACGGTCGCCGTCGTCGGCACGCAGCTCGCGTCCCCCGCCTCCGCGCGGGCGGCGTCCGGCCCGGACCTCGACTGGGTCATCGGCTGCGACGAGTGGGGCGCCCGGCCGCCGGCCGATCCCCTCTCGGTCAGCGAGATCGCCACCAACAAGATCATCGTGCACCACATGGCGTTCCCGAACGTCACCGACTACTCCCGCGAGCAGGCCGTGAAGCTGGCCCGGGACTGCCAGGACCTGCACATGGACGGCAACGGCTGGTCGGACACCGGCCAGCACTTCACCGTCAGCCGCGGCGGCTACGTGCTGGAGGGCCGGCACGGCAGCCTGGAACGGCTGACCGCCGGCGACCGGCAGATGGTCTCGGCGCATTGCCCGGGCGAGAACGGGCGCGCCATCGGCATCGAGAACGAGGGCACGTACGTCGACGAGACCCCGCCGGAGGCGCTGCTGGACTCGCTGGTCAGGCTCTGCGCCACGATCGGCCGGCAGTACGGCCTGCACGCCCACGACATCTTCGGCCACTGGGACTTCCGCACCACCTTGTGCCCGGGCGCGGCGTTCTACCGGCAGTTCCCCGAACTGCGCCGGCGGGTCTACCGCGAGCTGGGCACCCGCTACGGCGACGTGCCGGCCCGGCGCTGGCCGGACCTGTGGCGGTTCGTCAGCTCCCCCTCGGTGCGGGTGGTGCAGTACCTGCTCACCCACCGGGGCTACGCGGTGCCCCTCGACAGCACCTTCGACGCCGCCACCGTCGCCGCCGTGCAGGACTGGCAGGCCCGCAACGGCATCCCCGTCGACGTGGACGCCACCCTCACCGCGCCCACCTGGGAGACCCTCGCCCCCGAACTGGACCGCAGCGCCAGCGGCGCGCCGGTCAGCGGGGCGCAGTTCATCCTCAACGCGAAGGGCTACGCCGACGTGGCGGTGACCGGCGAGTTCGACCACGCCACCCGCCGCGCCGTGCAGGACGTGCAGCGGCTGCACAACCTTCCGCCCCACGGCAGGGTCGACACGGGCACGTGGTGCGCGATCGTCGGCGGAGTGGTCCGGCAGTCGTTCCGGCGGCCCTGACGAGCCCGGCCGGGCGGGCCGGCGACGGCCGACCCGCCCGGCGACGTCGGACCCGCAGGGGGCGCGCATTCCGGCCTGTCACTGCGCAAAACGGATCAATTGCTGCCATGATGGCGTCCTGCCGCCCGAACCGCAGCCGGAGGTCCACCCATGGCCGATCCACCGCCGGGCATCGAGGGCGAGGCCGTGGCGGCGCTCCTGGCCGCCAGCGGCGCACTCGTCGGGCTGGCCACCCGGTCGCTGGCCGGGACCGGCCCGGAGATCACCCTGTCGCAGCTCCGCACGCTGGTCGTCCTGGCCGTGCGGGGACCGCAGCGCGCGGCGGAAATCGCCGCGGAGCTCGGCGTGGCCCCCTCGGCGGGCACCCGGATGTGCGACCGGTTGGCCGCCAAGGGCCTCCTCCGGCGGGACCGCTCGACCAACGACCGCCGGGTGGTGCGGCTGCGGCTGAGCACGGCGGGGGCCGCTCTGGTCGACGAGGTGTTCCGCCGGCGGCGGGAGGCGCTGTCCCGCATCGTCGCGGAGACGGCCGCGCACTGGTGCCCGGAGGCGGTCGCGGCCCTGACCGCGTTCGCGGTCGCGGCGGGCGAGACGCCGGAGCGGCAGTGGTGCCACGGCCGGCCGGCCGCGCGGGAGCGCGCCCCGCGGCAGCGCGCCGGCCACGGGTCGACCGGAGCGCAGGCGTCAACCGCCTGAGCCGCCGCCCGGCTCAGGAACCCACCGGGTACGCGCGGGTCTCGGCGGCCTTCACCGCCACCCAAACCTGCTGGCCGGGGCGCAGCCGCAGCGCGGCGGCGGCCGCCGGGGTGACGTCGGCGGAGACCGGCAGCGGCCCGCCCAGCTCGACCCGCAGGCGGTCCCCGTGCCGCTGCACCCCCACCACGGTGGCGGGCCAGGTGTTGCGGGGGCTGCCGTCGGGCCGGGCGGGGTGCAGGGCGACGGCGGCGGGCGGGAACGCGACGAACGCCTCGCCCACGACGCGGTCGACGGCGGTCAGGGCCAGCGGACCGACCTGCACCCGGTGGCCGTCGGCGTGGCCCCGGTGCAGGTTCAGCCCCACCAGGCGGGCGACGTAGTCGGTGCGCGGGCGGGCGGTGACGGCCGCCGCGTCCCCCTCCTGGACCACCCGGCCGCCCTCCACGATGACCAGCCGGTCGGCGAGCACCAGCGCGTCGAGCGGGTCGTGGGTGACCAGCACGGTCGCGCCGGGGTGCGCGCCGAGGTGGCGGTGCAGCTCGGCGCGGGTGTCCACCCGGGTGCGGGCGTCGAGGGCGGCGAGCGGCTCGTCGAGCAGCAGCAGGGTCGGCTCCACGGCGAGGGCCCGGGCCAGCGCCACCCGCTGGGCCTGCCCGCCGGAGAGCTGCCGGGGCCGGCGGCGGGCGACGCCGGCGAGGCCGACCCGGTCCAGCCAGGCGTCGGCCAGGGCGCGGGCGGCGCGCCGGTCCGCGCCGCGCCGCCGGGGGCCGAAGGCGACGTTGTCGCGGGCGCTCAGGTGCGGGAAGAGCAGGTAGTCCTGGAAGACGACGCCGACCGGGCGGCGCTCGGGCGGGACCCACACCCGCCCGTCGGGACGGTCGAGGTCCACCCCGTCGAGGGTGAGATGCCCGGCCGTCAGCGGGTGCAGGCCGGCGAGGGCGCGCAGCGCGGTGGTCTTGCCCGCGCCGTTGGGCCCGAGCAGCGCGACCACCTCCCCCGCGCCCACCCGCAGCGCCACGTCCAAGTGGAATCCGCCCCGGTCGGCGACGAGGTGGGCGTCGAGCAGCGGCGTCCCGGCCGCGCGGCGGCGCGGCCCGGCGGCGGTCACGGGCCGGTGACCCAGCGGTCGCGCAGGCCGGCGAGGATCGCCACGGAGACGGTGAGCAGCACCAGGCTCAGCACGATGGCGGCCTCCAGGTCGGTCTCCAGGGCCAGGTAGACGGCCAGCGGCATGGTCTGGGTGCGGCCCGGGAAGTTGCCGGCGAAGGTGATCGTCGCGCCGAACTCGCCGAGGGCACGGGCCCAGCACAGCACCGCGCCGGCCGCCACCCCGGGGGCGACCAGCGGCAGGGTGACGTGGGTGAACGTCACCCACCGGCCCGCGCCCAGGGTCGCGGCGGCCTCCTCGTAGCGGGCGTCGGCGGCGCGCAACGCGCCCTCGACGGCGATGACCAGGAACGGCATGGCCACGAACGCCTCGGCGAGGACCACCCCGGCGGTGGTGAACGGCAGGGTGACGCCGAGGGTGGCGTCGAGCCAGCCGCCGAGCGGGCCCCGGCGGCCGAAGACCAGCAGCAGGGCCACGCCGCCGACCACCGGCGGCAGCACCAGCGGCACGGTGACCAGCGCCCGCACCAGCCGCCGGCCGGGGAACCGCACCCGCGCCAACACCCAGGCCAGGGGTACGCCGAGGACGAGGCAGAGCAGTGTCGCTCCGGTGGCGGTCAGCAGGGACAGCCGCAGCGCGGTGAGCACGCCCGGCGCGGCGAGCCGTTGCGGCAGGGTGGCCCACGGGGCTCGGGCGAGCAGCCCGGCCAGGGGCAGCACGAGGAACGCCAGCCCGAGGCCGGCGGGGACGAACAGGGCGAGGGGCGCCTGCCGGCGGGGGACACGGCGGCGCGGGGCCGGGGCGGGCGGGCGTACCACCGGCGGTCAGGCCCGGGGCGGCTGGAACCCGGCGGCGGCCAGCGCGGCCCGGCCCCGCTCGGACAGCACGTACGCGACGAAGGCCCGCGCGGCCGTCGGGTTGCCGGCCTGCCGCAGCACGACGATCGGGTAGTCGTTGACGGCCCGGGCCGACTCGGCAAACTCCACGGCGTCCACCTGGGACGCGGCGGCGGTGGCGTCGGTGCGGTAGACCAGCGCGGCGTCGACCTCGCCGAGGCGGACCTTGGCCAGCGCGCCCTTGACGTCGGATTCGAGGGTGACCGGGGTGAGCGCCACTCCGGCGGCGGCCAGGGCGGTGCGGGCCGCCGCGCCGCAGGGCACCTGCTCGGCGCAGAGCGCCACCTTCACCCCGGGCCGGGTCAGGTCGGCCAGCGCGCCGACGCGCCCCGGGTTGCCCTCCGGCACGGCGATGACCAGCTGGTTGCGGGCGAAGGTGGCCGGGGCGTCGACGGCGTTGCCGGCGTCGGTGACCGGGCGCATGGTGGCCGGGGACGCGGCGGCGAACACGTCGGCGGGGGCGCCCTGGTTGACCTGGGTGGCGAGGGCCGCGCTGCCGGCGAAGCCGAACGTGACGGTGGTGCCCGGGTGGGCGGCCTCGAACTCGTCGCCGAGCCGGGTGAACGCCTCCGTCAGCGACGCCGCCGCGAGGACGGTGACCGGGCCGCGCACCCCGTCGCCGCCCTCCCCCGGCTGGTCGGCCCCGCCGACGCAGCCGGCGAGGGCGAGGGCCATTGCGAACGCCCCGGCGAGGGCGGTGCGGGTCGTCGCTGCGGTCACGTGCCGGTCCTGCCTTTCGCAGCGGTCGGCCGCTCCACCACGACCGTCGTCGACTTGATCACCGCGACGGCGAGCGCGCCGACCTCGAGGCCCAGGTCGTCGACCGCCTCCCGGCTCATCAGCGACACGACCCGGAACGGCCCGGCCTGGATGTCGACCTGGGCCATGACGGTGTCCTTGACCACGGCGGTGACGATGCCGCGCAGCCGGTTGCGCGCCGAGGAGAGCTCGGCGTGCTCCTCGGGCGTGGCCGCCGCGGCCCGGACGAACGCGGCCAGGTCCACGCCGTCGAGCACCCGGTGGCCCTGCGCGTCGCGGGTGGCGGCGAGGCGGCCGGCGTCGACCCAGCGCCGCACCGTGTCGGTGCTGACGCCGAGCAGCTCGGCGGCCTCGCCGATCCGGAACATCGCCACGCCGGCAGCATACCGTGCCGCATCTGCGAGGTCGATGGCGTCCAACCCCCTGGCATCCACAGGCCGGATCGGCTCCCGACGGCGGCAGGTGCGATGAGAGGCGTGGCCTGGTCGAGCCGTGCGGCGGGCGGCGGGTGCGGGGAGACTGGCGGCATGAGATGGGCCCGCCGAGCCGTACCCGCCGTCGCCGCCGCCGTCGCGGCCCTCGCCGCCCGCGACGTCCTGCAACGCGACCACGCCCTGCTGCGCAACTTCCCCGTGCTGGGGCGGACCCGGTACCTGCTGGAGTCGCTCGGCCCGGAGCTGCGGCAGTACATCGTCGCCGGCAACAACGAGGAGCGGCCGTTCACCCGCGACCAGCGGCGCTGGGTGTACGCGTCGGCGAAGCAGGAGAACAACTACTTCGGGTTCGGCACGGACAACGACATCGAGTACACGGCCGGCTATCCGATCATCAAGCACCGCACGTTCGGCCGGGCCGTGCCGCCGTCGACGCCGACGGCGGGTCAGGAGGTGCGGCTGCCCTGCGCCAAGGTGCTCGGGGCGGCCCGGGGGCGGGCGCGGGCGTTCCGGCCGGAGTCGGTGGTCAACATCTCCGGGATGAGCTTCGGCTCGCTGTCGGGCAACGCCGTGGCGGCGCTCAACCGGGGCGCGGCCCTGGCCGGCTGCCTGCACAACACCGGCGAGGGCGGCCTGTCGCCGTACCACCGGCGCGGCGGGGAGCTGGTGTTCCAGCTCGGCACGGCCTACTTCGGCTGCCGCGACGCGCGCGGCCGGTTCGACCTGGCCCGGCTCAGGGACCTGGTCGCCGGCGCGCCGGTGCGGGCGCTGGAGGTGAAGCTGAGCCAGGGCGCGAAGCCGAGCCTCGGCGGGCTGCTGCCGGGGGCGAAGGTGTCGGCGGAGATCGCCGCGACCCGGGGCGTCCCGCAGGGGCGCGACTGCGTCAGCCCGTCCCGGCACGCCGAGTTCTCCGACTGCGACAGCCTGCTGGACTGGGTCGAGCTGCTGGCCGCCGAGACCGGCCTGCCGGTGGGGATCAAGTCCGCCGTCGGCGACCTCGGCTTCTGGGCGGAGCTGGCAGACCTGATGCGCGACACCGGCCGGGGCGTCGACTTCGTCACCGTCGACGGCGGCGAGGGGGGCACCGGCGCCGCCCCGCTGATCTTCACGGACTCGGTGTCGCTGCCGTTCCAGCAGGGCTTCTCCCGGGTCTACCGGGTCTTCGCCGAGCGGGGGCTGCACGAGCAGGTGGTGTTCGTCGGCGGCGGCAAGCTGGGCCTGCCGGACAACGCCGTGGTGGCGTTCGCCCTCGGCTGCGACATGGTCAACGTGGGCCGGGAGGCAATGCTGGCGATCGGCTGCATCCAGGCCCAGAAGTGCCACACCGACACCTGCCCGACCGGGGTGGCGACGCAGCACCCGTGGCTGGCCCGGGGCCTGGACCCGGCGCGCAAGTCGGTGCGGGCGGCGAACTACCTGCGGACCCTGCGCCGGGACCTGGTGCGGGTCGCCGAGGCGTGCGGGGTGGAGCACCCCGGGCTGATCGACGCCGACTCGGTGGAGATCCTCGACGGACGCACCTCGGCCACACCGCTGCGCGAGGTGTACGGCTACCGTCCCGACTGGGGCCTGCCCTCGGCGGCCGACCGGGCGGAGATCGTCCGGCTGATGACCCCGCGGGCACCCCGGGGCGGCACCGCGACGCCCTCCCCCACCGCCGTGGGCTGACGCCGCGCCGCCGCCCCCAGCGGCGGCGGTGGGGGCGGCGGCGCGGCGCTCAGGCGTCACATGTAGAGGGTGTTGGGCTCCAGCCCGCACAGCACCCGGCCGTACAGCTCGGTGTTGACGTCGGGGACGACGAGGCCGTGCAGCGCGGCGGAGGTGATGTCCCGCACGATGCGCTGGATCGGCACGTCGGTGTAGATGGAGGTGCCGCCGCTGGCCATCTGGAAGGTGTCGGCGACCTCCTTGGCCAGCCGGGCCGCCTCGCCCTGGTCGGCGCGCACCCGGACCCGCTCCTCGACCGTCCACGCCTCGCCGCTGAACGCCTTGTGGTCGACGACCTCGGCGATCCGCCGGGCGTGGAACATCGCCTGGTCGATCTTGTGGGCGGCGGCCCCGACCCGCAGGTGGGTCAGCGGGGCCTCCGCCTGGCTCGGGTAGTCGGTGTAGATGATCTTCCGGTCGGGCAGCCGGTCGAAGAAGGTGTCCCACGCCGCCTTGGCGATCCCCACCAGCATGCCGACCCCGGAGACCGCGGCGACCAGCGTGGCCGGGGTCGAATAGATCGGGATGTTCCGGTTGGTCTCCGACAGCGTGTTCGGGGCGAGCGCCGCGCCCAGCGGGATGACCCGCTCGGCGGGCAGGAAGACGTCGGTGGCCACCGTCGTGATGCTGCCCGAGCCGCGCAGCCCGGTGGTGTGCCAGTCGTCGACGAGCTCCATGTCGGACATCGGCACCATGGTCATCACCGGCTCCGGCTCGGCGCCGTCGCGCAGGATCACGGCCGCCGCCTCCATCCAGTGCGCGTGGTGCGCGCCGCTGACGAAGGGCCACCGCCCGTTGAGGAGGTAGCCGCCCTCGACCGGCACCATCGTGCCCTTGGGGGCGTTGGTCCCGCAGACCCGCACGTCGGGGGTCGAGAAGACCTCGTCCTGCACCGCGTCGGGGAACATGCAGACCAGGTAGGTGGGGATCCAGTTCACCATCGCGACCCAGGCCACGGAGGCGTCGATGCGGCCCAGGGCCGCGCCGACCTCGACCAGCGTCGCGCCGTCGCACTCGTAGCCGCCGTAGCGCTTGGGCACCCGCATCCGGAAGATGCCCGCCTCGGCCATCGCCTCGACTGTCGCCTCGTGCAGGCGGCGATTCTCCTCCGACCAGGCCACGTGCTCCCGCAGCACCGGCTCGGCCTTGGCGACGCGGCTGAGGATCTCCTCGCGCGTCGGGGTTTCGGTTACAGTCACCAGTCCTCCTTGGGAAGGCTCTCCGGTCTTGTGGACCTTGTCCGTCCCACGGTCGCACCCGTCGCCGTGCGGGCACTTCTTCCGTGTTGCGCCCCCGCCGTTCGCCGCCGGCCCGGCCGCCAGCCGGCCGGCGCGGCCGCCCCGCACCGGGTTCGGCGGGGCGGCCGCGCAGGTCAGGACGGCAGGCGCATGGTGCGCAGGAAGACCGGCAGCAGCCAGGGTCGGCGGCCGCCGACCCAGAGCTTGCGGGAGAGGACCGCGCGCGGCCGGGACACCCGGCCGAACAGCATCAGGGTGAACACGGCCGGGTCGAAGGAGAGCCGGACGTCCGGACGGGGCTCGGTCGGCGCCACCGTCACCCGGCCGTCGGCCAGGGCCATCGTCACCTCGGGGCCGAAGCGGTGCCGGAAGTTCACCGAGACGGTCCCCGGATGCACCGGGCCGTCGCGGTCCAGCAGCCGGCCGTAGCCGCGGCGGGTCATGTCCACCATGAACAGGTCGACGAAGAGCGCCGCGTCGGCGGGATCGACGACCCAGCGCCGGCCGACCGCCCGGGCGATGTCCCAGGCGTGCAGGTTCAGCTCGTTGAGCAGGTGGGCCAGCAGGCCGGTGACCGGCAGCCGGGCCCCGCCGAGCCAGGACACCTCGTGCTCCGGACCGGCCTCGTCGACCGCCCGCAGCACCTCCTCGACGTCGGCGCGCAGCCGGTCGGCCAGCGCCGGCAGCCGCCGCTCGGTGAAGTGCCGCAGCACCTCGGCGTTCATCACCGAGATCGTGTCGACCGTGGTGCGCCGGCGCAGTTCGAGCAGGTCGGGCACCGGCAGGTCCGGCGGCGCGCCCCGGACCAGGGCTAGGCCCATCGCGGCGACCCCGCACAGGTGGGCCATGGTGTCCGCCACCGTCCAGTGCGCGGTGGCGGGCCTCTCGGGCGGGGCGTCGTCGACGAGGTCGAGCAGCCGCCCGAGGACGACGGGCACGGAGGCGCGGACGCGACGCCACTGGTGCGGGTTGACCGACATGTGTCCACGATGGAGGATGCCGGCGCGCGAACACTTGTTCGAGGTTGCCGTCCTGCCGGGGCGGATCGGGCAACCTCGAAGAAGCCGATGCGGTCACCCGTCCCCACAATCCATCCATGGCAGTCACCGAAAGAGGACGCGCGGTCCACCTCTCCGCGCGCACCCACCCGCGCTCGCGCGGGATCGTCCTGGGCGGCGTCGCGGCGGGAGTCCTGCTGGCGGTGCTGTGGTCGTACGAGTTCGTCGACCACGTGATCGGCGACAACGTCGCCAACACCCTGCTGGGCCACGACGCGAAGAGCACCGCCATCGGTGGCACCGTCGCGGGCCTGGTCTTCGCCTTCGTCTCCGGCCTGGCCGGCACGTTCACGGCGTGCAACATCGCGATGGCGGCCGCGGTCGGCCCGATGAGCCAGGCCGGCGGGGCGGGGGCGACCCGGGCCGGGCTGCGCGTCCTGCTGCGGCCGGTCGGCTGGCTCACCGTCGGGATGGTGGCGGTCGCCGCGACGTACGGCTTCGTGGGCGTGCTGCTCGGCGACCGGCTGCCGCAGCTGTCCACCGGCACCGTCGGCGGGCTGCCGGTGCGCCTGGTCCAGTCGATGGTCGTCTTCGGCGTGATCGGCCTCGCCTTCGTCTACCTCGGCCTGGCCGCCCTCGGCACGCTGCCGGACCCGTTCGCGCACCGCCCGGTCGCCCGGGTCGTGGTGCTCGGCGCGCTCGTCGGCGGGTTCCTCATCGGCCGGCCGTACCCGCTGTTCAACAAGCTGTTCCACTGGGCGGTGGACACCGGCAACCCGCTCTACGGCGCGGGCGCGTTCGTGCTCCAGTCGCTGGGCAACATCGCCATCGTCGCCGCGCTGTTCGCGCTGGTCATCGTGGTCACCCGGGGCCGGTTCGTGCAGTGGCTCGCCGCCAGCCCGGCGCGGACGGCCGCGGTCACCGGGGCGCTGCTGATCGCGCTCGGCGTGTTCATGGTCGTCTACTGGGACGTGCGGCTGCCCGCCATGTTCGGCTACGGCTGGTTCCCCACCATGCCGTACAACGGTTAGGCCGCCGGTCGTGCCGGCGGGCGCGGGCCCGCGCCCGCCGGGCCGGGGCCACCCGGACCTAGCCGACGTACCCGCCGACCTTGATCCGCTGCGCGGTCTCGGTGTAGGCCGACGGGTCCTCCGGAAGCCGGGTGCCGAGCCCGTCGACGTAGCGGTTGAACATGCAGAACGCGGCCGCGATCAGCACCGTGTCGTGGATCTCCAGGTCGGTCGCGCCCTCGGCGCGGGCCGCGTCGACCAGCGCGGCGCTCACGTCACGGCCGCTCGCCTGGACCGCGGCGGCGATCCGCAGCAGGCCGCGCAGCTTCGCGGAGACCTCCGCGGTGTCCGGGTCCACCCGGACCTGGGTCACCAGCGGCATGCCCCCGTCGAGCTGGGCGGCGGCGAACGCCGAGTGCGACGAGCAGCAGAACGTGCACTCGTTGAGCCCGGAGACGTACGCGGCGATCAGCTCCCGCTCGCCGGCGCTGAGGGTGGGGTGCGGGGCGTGCAGCAGCGCCTCGGCCAGGGCGTTGAGCGCCACGGCGGTCTCCGGCCGATAGCGCATCAGCCCGCTGATGCCCGGGTACTGCGTCTCGTCCAGGCCCAGATCGATGTGTGCCACGTGTCTCTCCTCGGCGTGACAGGCCGCGGCCGGCGGCGACGCGGTCCTGCTGCGCATGGTGCCGGCCCCGCCGCCCGTCCGCTTCTTCGACCGTGCCCACTGCGGCCGGCGCCCGCGGCCCGCGGGCTCTTCGAGAATGCCGTGCCCGGGGCCGGCACCTGGGCCGACACGGAGGGCGACGAGCAGGGCACGGATGCGTATTGCCGCTGCGCAGCAGCCGCTGCCACGATCGGCACCATGGTCGACACGACGCACATACGGCAGGGGGCCCGGGCGCAGTCCGGGACCATGGTGGACCGACTTCGTCAACTCGTGCACGCCGAATCCCCGCCCGGGGCGGTGCGACGCCTGCACGCCTGCGCCGACCTGCTGGAGAGCTGGATCAGCCCGCTGCTGGGCCGGCCAGCCGTGCGGGTCACCCGCGACGGGCTGCCGCACCTGCTCTGGCAGGCCGAGGACCAGCGGGTGCTGCTGCTGGGGCACTACGACACGGTGTGGCCGGAGGGCACCACGCGGGACTGGCCCTTCGCGCTCGCCGAGCACGTCGCCACCGGGCCCGGGGTGTGCGACATGAAGTCCGGCATCGTCCAGCTGGTGACCGCGCTGTCCCTGCTGCCCGACCCCTCCCGGGTGGGGGTGCTGCTGACCTGCGACGAGGAGAGCGGGTCGCCGACGTCCCGGCCGCTGATCGAGCAGCAGGCCCGGCGGTCGCGGGCGGTGCTGGTCTGCGAGCCGGCCACGGAGACCGGCGCGCTGAAGGTCGCCCGCAAGGGCGGTTCGCGGTACGAGATCACCGTGCGCGGCCGGGCCGCGCACGCCGGCGTGGAGCCGCACCGGGGGGTGAACGCGGCCGTCGAGCTGGCCCACCAGGTCCTCGCCGTGCGGGCGTTCGCCGCCGAGGGCACCAGCGTCACCCCGACGGTGCTCAGCGCCGGCAGCATCAGCAACCAGGTGCCCGAGTCGGCGACGTTCTGCGTCGACGTGCGCGCCTGGACCCGCGAGGAGCTCGACCGGGTGGACCGGCAGATCCACGCGCTGACCCCGCAGCTGGCCGAGGCCGCGCTCGTGGTGGGTGGCGGGATCAACCGCTACCCGTTGCAGGAGGCGGTGGCGATGCCGCTGCTGGAGGTCGCCCGGCGGGCGGGCCGCGAGCTGGGCCTGCCGCCGCTGGAGGCCGCGCACGCCGCCGGCGCGTCCGACGCGAACTTCACCGGCTCGCTGGGCGTGGCCACCCTCGACGGCCTGGGCGGGGTGGGCGGCGGGTCGCATGCCCGCAGCGAGTGGGTGGACGTGAGCCAACTGCCCGACCGGGCCGCCCTGCTCGCCGCGACCGTCGCCGGGGTACTCACTCGGCAGCGGCGGGGCCCGGCCCCCGCGGCCCGGGGCGTGCCCGCGCGCCTGTGAGGCGCGTCGCTGCTGGCCACGGGCCCGCCCACCGTCCATAATGGTGTGTCATGAGCAGCACCACAGGCCGGCACCCGGCCCCGCCCCGCTTCGGGGTGGAGGAGGAGTTCCTCGTCGTCGACGCCGTCACCCGGGCCCCGGCGCCCCGGGCCGCCGAGGTCGTCGCGGCGGCGTCGACGTCGCTCGGTGAGCGGGTGTCCGGGGAGATCACCACACTGCAACTGGAGACCAGGACCCACGCCTGCGGCACCCTCGGCGAGCTGACCGACCAGCTCGGCGAGGCCCGCAAGGTCGTCGCGGACTGCGCCCAAGCGGCGGGGCTGCGGGTGGTGGCCACCGGCACGGCCCCCGTCGCCGGGGCGGTGCCCCCGCCGATGACCGTCGGCCCGCGCCAGACCCGGGGCGCCGAGACCTTCCGGGGGCTGCACGACGAGCTGGCGCTGTGCGCGCTGCACGTGCACGTGGAGCTGCCGGACCGGGACCGGGCCGTGCTGGTCGGCAACCACCTGCGGCCCTACCTTCCGCTGCTGCTGACCCTCACGGCGAACTCGCCGTACTGGGACGGCCGCGACTCCGGCTACGCGAGCTGGCGCACCACGGTCTGGGGCCGGTGGCCGGTGGCCGGCCCGCCGCCGGTGTTCGACTCGGCGGCGCACTACGACGAGGTGGTCGGGCGGTTGCTGGACGCCGGCGCCCTCGTCGACCGGGCCACCATCTTCTGGGACGTCCGCCCCTCGGAGCGGCACCCGACCCTGGAGGTCCGGGTGGCCGACTCGGCCCTCACCGCCGAGGACGCGGCGCGCTACGCGGCGCTGGTGCGGGCGCTCGTGGCGCACCTGACGGCGGCGGTGGACGCCGGCGAGCCCGCCCCGCACGTCGCCGGGGAGCTGCTGCGGGTGGCCTACTGGCGGGCCGCCCGCGACGGCCTGGCCGGCGCGGGCCTGGACCCGCGCACGGGCCGGCTGCGCCCGGCGGCCGAGCTGGCCCGCGAGCTGCTGGCCACGGTGGAGCCGGCGCTGCGCGCCCACGGCGACCACGACGCCGTCGCGCGGTGGCTGGAGCAGCTCGACGCCGACGGCACCGGGGCGCGGCGGCAGCGGGCGGTCGTGCGCGCCGGCGGGACGCTCGCCGACGTCGTCGACCGGCTGGCGGAGTGGACGGCGGGCTGACCTGCGCCGAGTGACCGGCGGCCGGTCCCCCGGTCGGACCGCCCGGATCTGGGCAATCGCGCACAACCGGCGGCGGGTGCCGTGGGTGATGCTGGAGGGGCCCCGACCTGCTGATGGAGGCCGTTCATGGACCAGATCGCGACCACCCCGTTCCACCTGGACCGGCTGGAACCCACGCTGATGAACCGCACCGCCCGGGCGTTCGCCGACCGGATGGCGGCCCGCCGGTCGGTGCGGCACTTCTCCGACGAGCCGGTGCCGCTGGAGGTCGTCGAGGAGGCCGTCCGGGCCGCCGCGACCGCCCCCAGCGGCGCCAACCTGCAACCCTGGCGGTTCGTGGTGGTGACCGACGCCGACCGCAAGCGGCGGCTGCGCGAGGCCGCCGAGGCCGAGGAGATCGAGTTCTACACCCGCCGCGCGTCCCGGGAGTGGCTCGACGCGGTGGCCCCGATGGGCACCGACTGGCAGAAGCCGTTCCTGGAGACCGCCCCGGTGGTCATCGTCGTGTTCGAGGTGCACCAGGGGCCGCAGACCCCGAAGCCCTACTACGTCAAGGAGTCGGTCGGCATCGCCGTCGGCGTGCTGATCACCGCCCTGCACCTGTCCGGGCTGGCCACGCTCACCCACACGCCCAGCCCGATGCGGTTCCTCAACGAGATCTGCGACCGCCCGGCCGAGGAGCGCGCCTGCCTGGTGATGCCGGTCGGCTACCCGGCCGAGGGGGTCACCGTGCCGCAGCTGACCCGCAAGGCGCTGTCGGAGGTCATGGTCCTGCGGTAGACCTCACCGCCCCAGGTCCGCGGAGAAGAACTCGCGCAGGGGCTGCACGTGCCGGTCCTGCCGACGCCACTCGGCGAGCAGGTCCTCCAGCAGGTGCAGCTCCTCGACCAGCTCCCCGCCCCGGTAGCGGCGCACGACCGGGTGGATGAAGGCGCTCTCGGCGGCCCGGTCCGGCTGCGGGTGCCGCTCGATGGCGAACACGTCGTGGTACGCGTCGCGGCCCCAGCGCAGCGAGAACGTGTAGTAGTGGCTCTCGCCGCCGAACCGGGCGACCGCGTGGTCCTCCGGCAGGTCGTGGTAGTGGCGCACCACGCCGGCGGCCGCGTCGACGACGAGGACGTCGCAGAGGAACTCGAACTGGGTCCACAGCGCCGAGCTCCAGTTGACCCGGTCCAGCACCACCTCGGTGAGCGCCTCGGCGTCGGCCGCCACCTTCTCGTACGCCAGCGGCGCGCCCTCGTACCGCTCGCGCAGCAGGGCGGTGAGCGTACGCAGGTTGTAGCGGAAGCCGTCGATGAACGCCGACGACGCCTTCTTGAAGTCACGGTCCTGGGCGAGCGTGCCGGCGAAGTAGAGCCCGTCGACGTCGACCGACTGCCAGTCGGGACGGGTGGCGGGCAGCCGCCCGCTGGGCACCATGCCGGGGCGGCAGTTGTCGGCGAAGACCGAGGTGTCCATGGCGAAGCCGGTGCAGCGCAGCACCGACTCGTACTCCATCACGGCGGTCTCGCCGTCGGCGTGGGTGTAGGTCAGGCGCACCTCGTACTTGTCGCCCACGGGGCGGATCTCGTCGATGACGCAGTCGAGCACGGAGTGCAGGGTCTTGAACTGGTAGCTGTCCAGGACCGCGCCGTGGTGGCCGCGTACGTCGCCGGGGTGCTTGGTGTTCCAGGCCAGCCGCAGCGGACGCGGGCTGGCCAGGTGGATCATGGCGGCGTGCCCGAGGATCGCCGAGGCGGTCTCGAACGCCGAGTTGCCCTTGCCGAGGATGAGCACCCGCTGGTCGGCGTAGTCGGCCGGGTCGGTGGACATGTCCTCGTAGCCGATCGCGTGCTCGATGCCGCGCACGTCGGGGATGTTGGGCCGGCCCCAGCCGGCGGCCCACACCACGCAGTCGGCGTGCAGCAGCCGGCCGCCGGCGCGCACGAGGAAGCCGTCGTCGGTCTTGGTGACCAGCTCGACGGCCGTGTCGTAGCGGACGGCGAGGCCGTGGTGGCGGGCGAAGTCGCCAAGGTAGCGGACCATGTCGTCGGCGGAGGGGAAGTATTCCCGGCTGTAGTCGGCGAACGGCAGGTCGGCCGGGGTGTGCAGCAGCGAGTTCCAGTCCCAGCGCAGCCGGATCTCGGGGTCGGTGCTGGTGGTGTGCACCTTGTTCAGGGAGATCAGCTTGCGGTGGCGGGGGAACCGGCGGAAGAACTCGCCGGGTTCGGCCGCGCGCTCCAGCGTCAGGTAGTCGCTGCCGGCCTGCTGGAGGTAGTAGCTCAGCTGAAGGCCGGCCGGGCCGGCGCCGATGATCAGGTAACGGTGGTGCTCGGTGCCCTCTGGCAAGTCGGTCATGGTCGCTCCCGCGTCGAGTACCCATGACCATTGTGGATAAATGCACTTAAGTCAATACATATCCAGGTCGGATGGTGCCGCCGAAGGACGAATCCGGGTCCTGCCGGCGGCCCGCCGCCCCCGCCGGACGGGCGGGGGCGGCCGGCCTGCGGGCGGCGGCTCAGGCGGGCTGGGCGGCCGGCTCGCGGTGGCCGCTGACCTTCGCCGCCGGCATCGGCCCGCCCTTGGCGGTGCCGGTCATCTCGTCGCCGTCGATCGTCACGTCGAAGGCCAGGTCCATCCGCATCGGCTTCTTGATCGACTGGTACCAGGACAGCCGGTTGCCCTCCAGCGTGAGATCGTTCAGGGTGAGCGTCTCCTTCTCACCGCGGGAGATGCCCTGCAGGACACCGTCCTTGCTGAACAGCTCCAGCTCGGTGCGGCGGACGCCGAACGGGGTGGCCACGGCCACCTTCCAGAATCCCTCGACAGACACGGCGGCTTCCTCTCTTCCCGGGGTCCCGGGCGGGGGGGTCCCGCAGGACGACGCCCGGGCGGCGCCTCGGGCAGCGCCGCCACCCACGCTAGCCATCGCGCCGGCGGCAGTTAGTCGCCATATTGCCGTCTTGCGCCGGCGGGTGGACACAGCGGGTCAACGCGGCGAGATCGACCAATAGGGATCCGACGCGTCAAATCGTCCGCTATACGCGAACTAAACCGCCCCCATCCTGCGAAAACGTCGGGAGCAATGTGAAAGAAGCGCGCCCCGGCGCCACCGTCGCACGATGAACCTGGCCTGATCCGGTCGCCGAGCATCCACTTTTCCCGCCCGCCGCAGGAGGAAACCAGGCACGCCAGAAAACAGATTCGCCGCGTCGACGGAAAATTGCCGGGGAAACAATCTTCCGCCGGCCGGACCGTCGCGCCGCGAAGCCCCCGACGTCAGGCGACACTCCCCCACCCCTTGCCGCGCAGCACCCCGGGACCGCCCGTGGAACACCGCCGCGGTGATGCCGTCTGCCCTGTTCGCGCCATCGGCTTTGGCAGAAGCCGATGGCTCTGTTGTAAGGAGACCGTACCGTGCTGGGTCAACGCGCACGCTCGCTCAGTCCCGGAATAGTCGCGATTCTACTCGTGGCCTCGCTCTTTTTCATCATCGACAGCCGCGTGTCGGTCGCCGGCGCCGACGAAGCCGCCACGAAGTACCGCTTCACAGAGCAGTCGATCGCCTACCCGGACGGCTACGACCAGCTACCGAAGAAAACGATTCGCGACGTCAACCGCTCGTACCACAAGATCCGGGCCTGGATCTCCTCGGTCGGCGCGAGCATCGCGATCAACGACCTGACCGGCCACGGCCGCGCCAACAGCCTCTGCTTCGTGGACGTGCGCACCGACAAGGTCGTCGTGACCTACGCGCCCACCGCGCCCAAGGAGGACCAGTTCGCGCCGTTCATCCTCGACCCGGCGCCGCTGCCGATCGACGACACGATGGCGCCGATGGGCTGCGTGCCGGGCGACTACAACCTCGACGGCCGGATGGACCTCATGGTCACCTACTGGGGCCGGGTGCCGATCCTGTTCCTGCACAAGGCCAGCGCCACCACGGTGTCCAACGCCACCTACCAGCGCCAGGAGCTGCTGCCGCAGAGCTCGCCCGACGGGATCTACCACGGCCCGAAGTGGCACACCAACGCCTCGCTGGTCAGCGACCTGGACGGCGACGGCAAGCCGGACGTGGTGATCGGCAACTACTTCCCCGAGTCCGACGTGCTCAACACGCGGGGCCAGGACAACGTCGAGATGAACGAGACGCTGTCCAGCGCCACCAACGGCGGCGGCAGCCACGTCCTGCGCTGGGTGTCGGCGACCTCGGGCGACAACCCGTCGGTGACCTTCGTGCCGGAGCGCGCCGCGATCCCGTTCGTCGCGTCGACCGGCTGGACGCTGGGCCTCAACGCCGCCGACCTCACCGGCCGGGGCCTGCCCGACGTCTACGTCGCCAACGACTTCGGCCACGACCACCTGCTGCACAACGTCTCCCGGCCGGGCCGCATCGAGTTCAAGGTCGCCCGCGGCGAACGCACCCCGACCACGCCCAAGTCGTTCGTGCTCGGCAACGGCTCGTTCAAGGGCATGGGCATCGACTTCGGCGACCTCGACCGCAACGGCAGCTTCGACATGATGGTCTCCAACATCACCACGGCCTGGGGCCTGGAGGAGAGCAACTTCGTCTGGATCAACAAGGCCCGCGACGAGCGCGACATGCTCGCCAAGCTCGACAAGGGCGTCGCCCCGTTCACCCAGGAGGCCCGCCCGCTCGGCCTGGCCTGGAGCGGCTGGGGCTGGGACGTGAAGTTCGGCGACTTCCTCAACAGCGGCGACCTGGAGGTCGTGCAGACCCTCGGCTTCGTCAAGGGCAAGATCGACCGCTGGCCGTGGCTGCAGGAGATGGCCATGATGAACGACGACCTGATGTCCAACCCGGCGATGTGGCCGAACATGCAGCCCGGTGACGACATCGCCGGCAGCCAGCCGCTGGCGTTCTTCGCCCGCACCGAAAGCGGCGAGTTCGCCAACATCACCAAGCAGGTCGGCCTGGACGTGCCGATCCCCACCCGGGGCATCGCCACCGCCGACACCCGCGGCATCGGGGCGCTGGACCTCGCCGTGGCCCGGCAGTGGGGCGCGCCGGCGTTCTACGCCAACGAGGCGCCCGCCAAGGGCAACTACCTGAACCTGCGGCTGTACCGGCCCGCGGTCGGCGCCGCGGAGGGCCAGATGCTCTGCACCCCGGCGTACGGCGCCACCGTCACGGTCACCACGCCGGACGGTCGCAAGCAGATCTCCCAGCTCGACGGCGGCAGCGGCCACGGCGGCAAGCGCAGCTTCGAGGTCCACTTCGGGCTGGGGGCCAGCAGCGGCCCGGTCACCGTCGACATGCGTTGGCGCGACCTCAGCGGCCAGCAGCACCGCACCAGCCAGCAGCTCACCGCCGGCACGCACACCCTCGTGCTGACCGACCGCGTCGAGGAGGTTCCGAACCGATGACCACGATCGCCCCGCCCCCCAGCATCGACACCGCGCCCGCGGCGCCCATCCGCCCCGCGCCGGCCAAGCCCGAGCCCGACCGCCGTTACCTGGCGCTGCGCAATTTCGCCATCTCGATCAGCGTCTTCAACATCTTCGGCTACACGCTGCTCGGCTTCGAGCAGCCGTGGCTGTGGCCCATCTTCGCGGTGCTCACCGGCTACGCCACCGAGCTGACCTTCGAGCTGATCCGGGCCCGGGCCAAGAAGGAGACCCCCCGGTTCCTCGGCGGCGGAGGCCGCCGGGTGTACGAGTTCCTGCTGCCCTCGCACATCACCGCGCTGGCCTGCAACATGCTCCTGTACGCCAACGACATGTTCCTGCCGATCGCGTTCGCCGTGATCGTCGGCGTGACCGGCAAGTACGTCTTCCAGGCCCCGGTCTACGGCCGGATGCGGCACTACATGAACCCGTCGAACTTCGGCATCACGATGGCGCTGGTCTGCTTCGGCTCCTGGATCTCCATCGCCCCGCCGTACCAGTTCACGGAGAACGCCAACACGTACTTCCGGATCATGATCCCGATCATCATCGTGACCGCCGGCACCGTGATCAACGCGCTGCTGACCCGCAAGGTCCCGCTGATCGTGGGCTGGCTCGGCGGCTTCGCCATCCAGGCGTTCCTGCGGGCCTGGATCTGGGACGTGGCCCTGTTCTCGGCGCTGGCCGTGATGACCGGCGTGGCGTTCGTGCTCTTCACCAACTACATGATCACCGACCCGGGCACCACCCCGGTCAAGCCGATGAACCAGTTCATGTTCGGCTCCGGCGTGGCCATGGCCTACGGCGTCCTGATGCTGTTCAACGTCGTCTACACGCTCTTCTTCGCGGTGGTCGTCGTCTGCGGCATCCGCGGCATCGGCTGGTGGATCGCGGACATGCGCAAGAAGTCCCGGGCCGCCGCCAAGCTGACCCTCGACACCCCCAGGAGCATCGCGTGAGCGACCGGATAGCCGTCGTCGGGATCGCCTGCCGCTATCCCGACGCGGAGGACACCAACCAGCTGTGGGAGAACGTGCTCACCGGCCGCCGGGCGTTCCGCCGGCTGCCCGACGAGCGGATGAACGCCGAGGACTACTACTCCCCCGACCCCGCCGCACCCGACCGGTTCTACTCGGCCAAGGCCGCCGTCATCGAGGGCTTCGAGTTCGACCGGGTCAAGTACAAGATCGCCGGAAGCACCTTCCGGTCCACCGACATGACGCACTGGCTGGCCCTGGACACCGTCGCCCGGGCCCTGGCCGACGCCGGCTTCGCCGACGGCGAGGGGCTGCCGCTGGCCACCACCGGCGTCGTCATCGGCAACACCCTCACCGGCGAGTTCAGCCGGGCCAACCTGCTGCGGCTGCGCTGGCCGTACGTGCGGCGCACCGTCGGGGCGGCGCTGCGCGAGCAGGGCTGGGACGACGCGGCCGTCGGCGCGTTCCTCGACGAGCTGGAGCCGCGCTACAAGGCGCCGTTCCCGCCGATCGACGAGGACACCCTGGCCGGCGGGCTGGCCAACACCATCGCCGGCCGGGTCTGCAACCACTTCGACTTCAAGGGCGGCGGCTACACCGTCGACGGGGCCTGCTCGTCGTCGCTGCTGTCGGTCGCCACCGCCTGCAACGCCCTGGCCCGGGGCGACCTCGACGCCGCCGTCGCCGGCGGCGTGGACCTGAGCATCGACCCGTTCGAGGTGATCGGCTTCGCCAAGACCGGCGCGCTGGCCACCGGCGAGATGCGGGTCTACGACCGCAACTCCAACGGGTTCTGGCCCGGCGAGGGCTGCGGCATGCTGGTGCTGATGCGCGACGAGGACGCGGTCGCGCGCGGCCTGCGCCGGCACGCCGTCATCGCCGGCTGGGGCTACTCCTCCGACGGCAAGGGCGGCATCACCCGGCCGGAGGCCAGCGGGCACCGGCTGGCCATCCGCCGGGCGTACGAGCGGGCCGGCTTCGGCATCGACTCGGTGTCCTACCTGGAGGGTCACGGCACCGGCACCGCCGTCGGCGACGCCACCGAGCTGACCGCGTTCACCGAGGCCCGGCGGGAGGCCGACGCGACGGCGGCGCCCGCCGCGATCAGCACCGTGAAGGGCAACTTCGGCCACACCAAGGCCGCCGCCGGGGTCGCCGGGCTGCTCAAGGCGATCCTCGCCGTGCGCCAGCAGGTCATCCCGCCGGCCACCGGGCACGTGGACCCGCACCCGGTGCTCGACGTGGAGCAGCCCGCCCTGCGGGTGCCCGCCACGGCGGAGCTGTGGCCGGCCGACAAGCCGATCCGCGCGGCCGTGTCGTCGATGGGCTTCGGCGGCATCAACGCGCACGTGGTCGTCGAGAGCGCGGAGAGCGGCCGGCGCACCCGCATCGGGGCGTCGACGACCGCGCTGGTGCGCTCCCGGCAGGACACCGAGCTGCTGATGTTCGACGCGCGTACCCCGCAGGAGCTGGGCTCGCGGCTGTCGGACCTGGCGCCGTGGGTGGGCCGCCTGTCGTACGCGGAGCTGGGCGACCTGGCGGTGACCCTGGCCGGGAAGCTGGCCGGACGGCCGGTGCGGGCGGCGGTGGTCGTCGCCTCGCCCGAGCAGGCGCGGCAGCGCCTGGAGCGGCTGGTCGAGCTGGTCGACGCGGGCGAGCAGCGGGTGATCGACGCGGCCGGCGGCGTCTTCCTCGGCGCGGCGGGCCCCGCCCCCCGGATCGGGTTCCTCTTCCCCGGCCAGGGCGCGGGCCGGCGGGCGGACGGCGGCGCGCTGCGCCGCCGGTTCGAGGAGATCGACGCCCTCTACCAGGCGCACCAGCCGCCGCCCGGCGCGGACCTGGTGGCCACGGCCGTGGCGCAGCCGCGGATCGTGACCGCGTCGGTCGCGGGCCTGCGGGCGCTGTCGATGCTCGGCATCCGGGCCACCGGTGCGGCCGGGCACAGCCTCGGCGAGCTGACCGCCCTGCACTGGGCCGGCGCGATGGACGAGCAGACGCTCATCGCCACCGCCGGGGCGCGGGGGCGGATCATGGCCGACGCCAGCGCCGGGGACGGCACGATGGCCAGCATCTCCGCCGCCCCCGAGGCGGTGGAGCCGCTGCTGGCCGGCACGCCGGTGGTCATCGCCGGCTACAACAGCCCGGAGCAGACCGTGGTCTCCGGCCCGGTCGACGCGGTGCTGCGGGTCGGCGCGGCGGCCGAGCGGGCCGGGCTGTTCTGGACCCGGATCGCGGTGTCGCACGCCTTCCACTCCGAGGCCGTCGCCCCGGCGGCGGTCGCGTTCGCCGAGCACCTGCGCGGCGAGAGCTTCGCGCCGCTGGCGCAGCCGATGGTCTCCACGGTCACCGGCGACGTGCTGCCGGCCGACACCGACGTGCCGGAGCTGCTGCGCCGGCAGGTGCTGGACCCGGTGCGGTTCACCCAGGCGGTGCGCCGCCTCGCCGACGACGCCGACCTGCTGCTGGAGGTCGGCCCGGGCCGGGTGCTGCGCGGGCTGGCCGCCGACATCGCCCCGGAGGTGCCGACGGTCTCGCTGGAGACCGACAGCCTCTCCCTCGCCGGCCTGCTCAACGCCGTCGGGGCGGCGTACGCGGCGGGCGCGGCGGTGAACCACGAGGCGTTGTTCCAGGACCGGTTCGCCCGGCCGCTGGAGCCGGGCCGGCCGCTGCGGTTCTTCGCCAGCCCCGCCGAGTCGGCCCCGGCCGGGGACTTCGCGGTGGCCCGTACCGCGCAGGAGCTGGCCGCCGTCGCGGCCGCGCCGGACGGCGCGTCGGTGGCGGTGTCCGGGCCCGGCGCGACCCTCGACAGCCTGGAGCTGCTGCGCCGGCTCGCCGCCGAGCGGGCCGAGCTGCCGCTGGAGGCCGTGCGGCCGGACAGCCGGCCGCTGGACGAGCTGCACCTCAGCTCGATCACCGTCGGCCAGATCGTCAACCAGGCCGCCCGGGAGCTCAACGTGGCCGCGCCGACGCTGACCTCCAGCTACGCCACCGCCACGGTGGCGGAGATCGCGCAGATCCTCGACGACGCCGCCGGCGACGCGGCCGGCGGCGACGAGCAGGAGGCCTCGATCGCCGGGGTGGCCCCGTGGGTGCGGGCGTTCGCCGTCGACCTGGTGCCCACCGAGGTGGGGCCGCGCGTCGGCGCCCCGGCCGACGGGGAGTGGCAGGCGTTCACCGCCGGGCACAACCCGCTCGCCGAGCCGCTGCGCACGGCGCTGCACCAGGCCCGGGTGGGCGGCGGCGTGCTGCTGTGCCTGCCGCGCGACGGCCAACCCGAGCACATCCCGGTGCTGCTGCGGGCCGCCCGGGCCGCGCTGGCGCAGGGCGGCGCCGCGCGGTTCGTGACGGTGGGTGACCGGCGCACCGCCGCCGGCCTGGCCAAGACGCTGCACCAGGAACACCCGGAGATCGCCACCACGGTGGTCACCCTGCCGCTGGTCGACGAGCCCACCGAGGAGTCGCTGGCGGCCGCGGTGACCCGGGTGGTCGCCGACGTGGCGGCCACCGCCGGGTTCAGCGAGGTCCACTACGACGCCGACGGCAACCGGCACGTGCCCGTGCTGCGGCCGGCGGCCCTGCCGCCCAACGGCGGGCCGGGGCTGGGCGTGGAGGACGTGCTGCTGGTCACCGGCGGCGGCAAGGGCATCACCGCCGAGTGCGCCCTGGCGCTGGGGCGGGACACCCTCGCGGCGGTCGGCCTGATCGGCCGCTCCGACCCGGCGACCGACGCCGAGCTGGCGGCCAACCTCGACCGGCTCACCGCCGCCGGGGTGCGCTTCCACTACGCCCGCGCGGACATCACCGCGCTGGACGAGGTGAAGGCGGCCGTCAACGACATCGAGCGGGTCCTCGGCCCGGTGACCGGCGTGCTGCACGGCGCCGGCCGCAACGAGCCGACGGCGGTGGCCAACCTCGACGAGGCGACGTTCCGGCGGACCCTCGCCCCGAAGATCGACGGGCTGGAGGCCGTGCTCGCCGCGACCGACCCGCACACGCTGCGGCTGCTGGTCACCTTCGGCAGCATCATCGGCCGGGCCGGGCTGCGCGGCGAGGGGCACTACGCCACGGCCAACGACTGGATGACCGACCTGACCCGCAAGGTCGGCGAGGACTACCCGCACATCCGGTGCCTGGCCCTGGAGTGGTCGGTGTGGTCCGGGGCCGGCATGGGCGAGCGGCTCGGGGTGCTGGAGGCCCTCACCCGCGACGGCATCGCGCCGATCCCCGTGGAGGCCGGCATCGCCACGCTGAAGGAGGTGCTGGCCAGCCCCGCCGCGCCGCAGGCGCTGGTGGTGATGGGCCGCGCCGACGGCCTGGCGACGGTCACGCTGGAGCGGCGCGAGCTGCCGCTGCTGCGCTTCGTCGACCGGCCGCAGGTGCACTACCCGGGCGTGGAGCTGGTCGTGGACGCGGACCTCACCGCCGACGATGACCTCTACCTGGCCGACCACCTGCTCGACGGGGACCTGCTCTTCCCCGCCGTGCTGGGCATGGAGGCGATGGCGCAGGCGGCGTCGGCGCTCACCGGGCGCACCGAGGCCCCGGTGCTGGAGGACGTCGAGCTGCTGCGGCCGATCGTGGTGCCGCCCACCGGCAGCAACACGATCCGCATCGCGGTGCTCGCCGCCGCCGACGGCACGGTCGAGGCGGTGGTGCGCAGCAGCGACACCAACTTCGCCGCCGACCACTTCCGGGCCCGGCTGCGCTGGGACCGGCCGCTGCGGGTCGAGGCCCGGGCGGGCACCGCCGCGGCGGGGCTGCTGCCGATCGACCCGGCCCGCGACCTGTACGGCCCGGTGCTGTTCCAGGGCCGGCGGTTCCAGCGCCTGCTGGGCTACCTGGACCTGGCGGCGAAGAGCTGCACGGCGCGGGTGTCCAACCGGCCGGTCGACGCGTGGTTCGCCCGGTACCGCCCCGGCGACCTGGTCCTCGGCGACCCGGGCACCCGGGACACGGTGATGCACGCGTTGCAGTGCTGCGTGCCCGACGCGACGCTGCTGCCGGGTGCGATCGAGCGGCTGCACCTGGCCGACCCGAAGGTCGCCGCGACCCTGGACACGGTCACCATCCACGCGGTGGAGCGGCTGCGCCAGGGCGACACCTACCACTACGACGTGGACGTCTGCGACGCCGACGGCAACCTCGTCGAGCGGTGGCAGGGGCTGCGCCTGCACGCCGTGCGCAAGCAGGACGGCACGGGGCCGTGGCTGCCGGCGCTGGTCGGCCCGTACCTGGAGCGGCGGGTCGGCGCGTTCCTGCCCGACGAGCTGCGCGTCGTGGTGCGGCCCGACGACTCCGACGCCGCCGGCACGCAGGCCCGCCGCCGGCAGACCGCCCGCGCGGTGAGCTGGGCGCTGGGCACGGAGACGACGGTGCGGTACCGGCCGGACGGCAGGCCGGAGGTCGACGGCGACGTCCGGATCTCCGCCTCGCACGCCGCCGGCGTCACCGTCGCCGTGGCCGGCGCCTCGGCGGCCGTGGGCTGCGACGTGGAGCTGGCCGCGGCCCGCTCCGCCGACGAGTGGGCCGGGCTGATCGGCGCCGACGGCCTGGCCCTGGCCACGCTGCTGGCCCGGGAGCAGGGCGAGGACCTGTCGGTCGCCGCCACCCGGGTCTGGGGCGCGGTGGAGTGCCTGCGCAAGAACGGCCACGCCCGGGTCGACCTGGTGGCCGAGCCGAACGGCACGGCGGGCTGGGTGGCCCTGCGGTCGGGGGCGGCGCGCATCGCCACCTTCGTCACCACGCTCAACGACGTCGCCGACCCGGTGGTGTTCACGATGCTGGCGGAAGGAAGCAGGTGAAGTCATGGAGTCCTACTACGAGTACCGGCACCTGGTCGGTTTCGAGGAGACCAACCTCGTCGGGAACGTCTACTACGTCAACTACATGCGCTGGCAGGGCCGGTGCCGGGAGATGTTCCTGCGGGACCAGGCACCGGAGGTCCTGGCGGACATCCGCGACGACCTGAAGCTGTTCACCCTCAAGTGCGAGTGCGAGTTCTTCACCGAGATCACCGCGTTCGACGAGCTGTCGATCCGGATGCGGCTGGAGGACCTCACCCAGACCCAGATCGGCTTCGCCTTCGACTACGTGCGGCTGCGCGACGGCTTCGAGGAGCTGGTGGCCCGGGGGCGGCAGCGGATCGCGTGCATGCGCGGCCCGAACACCGACACCCGGCCGACCCGGGTGCCGGACACGCTGCGGGCGGCGCTGTCGCGCTACGCGGTGACCCCCGCCGCGGGCGGCCAGCGCAAGGTCCTCGAAGGCGTCGGGGAGGGCTGAGCCGTGACCAGAGCGGACCAGCGGCCGACCGTCGGCGCGGTGAAAACGGCCCCGCCGGCGACGGCGGCCAACCACGCCGAGCTGCGGGCGGTGATGGGGATGTTCGCCACCGGCGTGACGGTGGTGACGTCGGGCCGGGACCTGCCGCACGGCATGACCGCGAACGCGTTCACCTCGGTGTCGCTGGACCCGGCGATGGTGCTGGTGTGCGTGAAGCGCAGCTCGGTCATGCACGACACCGTCCTGGCGCAGGGCTCCTTCGCGGTGTCGATCCTGGCCGCCGGCCAGGAGGGGCTGGCGCGTTACTTCGCCAGCTCCAGCCGGCCCCGCGACGAGCGGGAGTTCGAGACGGTGCCGTGCGAGGCGGGACCGCACACCGGGGCGCCGATCGTGTCCGGGAACGTGGCCTGGGTGGAGTGCAAGCTGGCGGCCGTGTACGACGGCGGCGACCACTCCATCTTCCTCGGCTCCGTGCTCGGCACCGGCCGGGGTGACAGCAGCGACGCGCTGCTGTTCCATGGCGGCCGGTTCTGCGAGGTGGGCAAGGGTTGACCGGGTCGGCCCGGCGCCGGCCGGGCCGACCACCCGACGGCCGGGCGGCCACGCATCCCGCGTGGTCGCCCGGCCGTCACCGTGTCGCCGGCCGCCGCTGCCGCCGTCGCTGTTGGTCGTCGCCGGCTGCGGTCGCCGGCACCGGGCGCGCTGCGGGGCGGCTCCACACAGGGGGCGGTAGGGCCCGGCGGAGGGGCGGTGCGCGCGACAGGGATGGGTTCCCGCCAGGGCTGGTGTCCGGCCGGGGCCCCTGGGCACACGGCGAGGCGCAACCGGGCGGGGAGCACCGGTTGCGCCAGGGTCGCCGGGCAGGCGGGTCAGGCCTCGTGGACGTGCATCGGCAGGCCGCCGCGGACCCGCAGGGTCAGCATCGGCTCCGGCACCACCGGGTAGCCGGGTTGCAGCGACAGCCGCAGCTGCCGGGTCACGCAGGCCAGGACGAACACCGCCTCCATCAGCCCGAGGTTGTTGCCGACGCAGAAGCGCGGGCCGGCGCCGAACGGGATGTAGGCGTACCGCGGCCGGTCGGCGCGCCGGTCCGGGTCGAACCGATCGGGGTCGAAGCGGTCCGGGTCGGGCCAGAACTCCGGGTGCCGGTGCAGGGTGTACGGGCAGAGCACCACGTCCGCGCCGGCCGGCACGTGCCAGCCGCCCACGACGTCGTCGCCCTGGGCGATGCGGGGCAGCAGCCACACCGGCGGATACAGCCGCATCACCTCGTCGACCACCATCGCGGTGTACCGCAGCCGGTGCAGGTCCTCGTACGTCGGATTGCGGTCGCCGAGCACCTCGACGGCCTCGGCGTGCATCCGCTCCCACACCTCGTGGTGTCGGTCGAGCAGGTAGAACGTCCAGGTCAGGGTGCTGGCGGTGGTCTCGTGCCCGGCCAGCAGCAGGGTGACCAGCTCGTCGCGCATCCGCTGCCGGGCCACCCGGGGGTCGGTCTCCCGGCTGGTCGACTCGATCAGCCGGGACACTACGTCGTCGCGGCCGGCGATCCCGCCGGGCTGCGCCCGCCGGTGCGCCACCAGCCGGTCCACGATCTCCTGGAGCTCGGCGCGGGCCCGGCGGAAGCGCCGTTGCCGGGGCAGCGGCACCCACGGCGGCACGGCGCCCAGCGACATCATCTCGAAGATCGCCTGGTCCTGCACCGCCTCGAACGCCGCGCCGATGCCGCCGAACTCGCCGAGGTCGGCGTCGAGCAGCGTACGGCCCAGCACGCCGAGGGTCAGCTCGGTCATCTCGTGGCGGATGTCGACGGGGCCGGCGCCGACGGCGCGTTGCAGCCGGGCGGCCATCCGCACCGACTCCTCGGCGACCGCGTCGGCCTGGCGGGCGATGCGGCGGGCCTGGAACACCGGCTGGATCACCTTGCGCTGCTTGGTCCACAGCTCGCCCTCGCTGGTGAGCAGGCCGTCGCCGAGGGTACGGCGGGCGTGCACCAGCCCGATGCCCTTGTGGTAGTTGCCCGGGTTCTCGGCCAGCACGTGCTTGGCGTGGTCGGGGTGGTTGAAGAACCACAGCGTCTTCGGCCCCAGCGGCAGCCGCACCGCGTCGCCGTGGCGGGCGGCGACCGCCCGCATGACGTCGAGACGGTTGCGGGCCATCCGCCCGAGCAGCACCGGGGCGGTCCAGGGCGAGGGGCCCGGCGGACGTACCCGGGCGGGGTCGGCGACCGCGGTCACGGCTGCACCCGGGCGGCGGCCCGGAACCGCGCGGCCACGGCCCGTCGCCACACCTCGTAGGCGGGCCGGCCCGAGGCGTCCGGGCCGGCGGGGATCAGCTCGTCGGTGACCCGGCCCGCGTCGGCGGCCGACGCCCGGCAGAACACCTGCGTGGCCAGCTCCGTGTGCGGCACCAGCAGCCCCGCCCGGATCCGGGCCTGCGCGGCGAACGCGCTGGCCTGGGCGACGAACGGGGCGTGCTCGCCGGCGCGGGCCAGGAACACCCGCAGCTCGTCGGCGGTGCACCCGCCCGCGTACGTCGCGGCGAGCCCGGCCCCGCTGTAGAGGTCCTCGTGCCGTGCCGCCGGGAACCGGTCGATCAGGTCGGCGGCGACGGTCGGGTCGCAGCCGGCGACGAACCAGGTGGCCCGGCCGATGCCCTGGTCGATGGCGCGGGCGGCGTACGCGGTGGGGCCCTCGGGCGGCCACGGGAAGTCGGTCACCGCGCGCTGGCCGTGCACGTACTCGGCGGTGCGGAAGTACGCCTGGTGGAAGCCGTAGCCGTCGTGCACGAGCCAGCGCAGCAGCGGGTCGGTGGCGGCGGCCAGGGCGCGTCGCCACAGCAGCTTCGGCAGCCGGGCCAGGGCCCAGCCGATCCCGACGTACGCCATGTAGACGTGCCGGTCGCCGGTGCCGGCGAGGAACTCGGCGCTGCGCCGGGGCGTGCCCGGGGTGAGCGCGTCGACCAGCGCGAAGCCCATGGCCGCGCCCTCGTAGGCGAACCCCTGGAAGCGGGTCGGCAGCGGGGCGAGGTCGGTGTCGACGTCGGTCACCCGGCGGGCGCCGGCGGCCGAGGAGAGTCCGGTCAGGAACGACGAGCCGACCGTCTCCAGGATGGTGCGTGACTCCGGGTTCTTGACGTGGAACCCCCGGGTGGAGACGAGGGTCTCCTTGACGTCGGGGGTGAGGACGCGGCGCCTGAGCGCGTAAATGGTGCCGGCCACCTGCTGCTCCCATTCATCGGAGGATCGACGATCCAACTGCCTCATCGTGCCGGCCGTTCGACGCCCGCAGCCACTTCCCGATTGCCCTCTGAGCTGCGGCGGAGCGGCCGGGACAACGGCACGCTGGGAGTAGTGCGCCGCTGCGGGGCGGGACACGATCGAGCCGCCCGCCACCTCGGCGGCGGCGTCGCGCCGCGCGGCACCGCGCCGGTCGCGGGCGGAGAGGAGCTCGCGATGTTGGTGCTCGTGACGGGCGGTACGGGCTTCGTCGGCGCGCACACGGTGGCGGCGCTCGTCGCCGCCGGGCACCGGGTGCGGGTGCTGGCCCGCGATCCGCGCCGGGTCGCCCCGGCCCTGACGCCGCTGTCGGTGCCGGACGACGCGGTGCAGGTCGTCGACGGCGACGTCGTCGACGAGACGGCGGTGGCCCGGGCGGTGCGCGGCGTGGACGCGCTGGTGCACGCCGCGTCGGTCTACTCGTTCGACAGCCGGTCGCACGAGGCGACCCGCCGGACCAACGCCCGCGGCACGCAGGTGGTGCTGGCGGCGGCCCGCCGCCTCGGGGTGGGTCGCTCGGTGCACGTGTCGACGTTCGGGGCGCTGGCGCCGTCCCCGGCCGGGACGGTGGGCCCGCAGTCGCCGCCGACCACCGCCGGGGAGACGTACCTGGCGAGCAAGGCCGCCGCGGAGCGGGTCGCCCGGGGCCACCAGGCGCACGGCGACCCGGTGGTGATCGCCTATCCGCCCGCCCTGCTCGGGCCGCACGACCCGAAGCTCGGCGACCAGAACGCCCGGCTGCGCAACGTGCTGCGCGGCCTGATGCCGATGTGGCCCACCGGCGGCTTCCCGGTCGGCGACGTCCGGGACACCGCCGGCCTGCTCGCGGAGCTGGCCACCGCGCCGGCCGAGGACGGCGGGCGGCACCTCGGGCCGGGCCGCTACCTGAGCACCCGCGACTACGTGCGGGCCGTCCGCGAGGCGACCGGCCGCCGGCTGCCCACGCTGTTCCTGCCGGCCCGGGCGATGCTGCCGTTCGCCTACGCCACCGACCTGGTGCAGCGGGTGTGGCCGTGGCACATCCCGGCCGAGTACGGGGCGTGCTACGTCTGCGCCACCGACGCCCGCCCGCAGGAGGCGGCCCGGTCGGCGGGGCCGGCGCCCCGGCCGATCGGGGAGACGCTCGTCGACACGGTGCGCTGGCTGCACCGCACGGGGCGGCTCACCGCCGGCCAGGCCGGTCTGGCCGGCGCACCCGTCGTTCCCGCCGCGCCCGCGGCGGGTCCCGTCGAAGCCGCGGCGCCGCCGCGCAGGGAGGCACGATCATGACCATCGTCGAACCGCACCCGTCGCCGTCCACCGGGGCCACCGCCGTCGCGGCCTACCGCCAGGTCCGGCGGGCCACCGCGGAGCTGCTCGCCGAGGCGCCGCCCGGGGCTGACGCGCGGCCGGTGGCACACTGTCCGGACTGGACGGTTCGGGAGCTCGTCGCGCACCTCGTGGAGGTCTGCGCGCGGGTGCACGGCCGGGTCACCGGCGCGGTCCCCGGCCCGACGCCCGACGGCGGGGTGCCGGAGCTGCTCGCCGAGTGGGAGCGGCTGAGCGGGCCGGTGGAGGAGTTCCTCGCCGGTCCGGGCTCGATGGACGGGCACATCCTGGTGATGGACGCCTTCACCCACGAGCTGGACCTGCGTCAGGCGCTGGGCGTCGCCCCGCCGGTCGACCACCCGGCGCTGCCGGTGGCATCCGGCGTCCTGCTCAAGGGGTTGTCCGCCTCGCTCGACGGGCACGGCCTGCCGCCGCTGGCGGTGCGGACCGAGCACGGCGACGCCGTGGCGGGAACGGGCGAGCCGACGGTGACCGTCGCCGGCCCGTGGCACGAGGTCTATCTGGCGCTGGCCGGTCGCCGCAGCGCGGCGCAGATCCGGTCGCTGCGGTGGAGCGCCGATCCGGGGCGCTGGCTGCCGGCGTTCACCTGGGGGCCGTTCCGGGTGCCGGAGTCGCCCGTCGCCGGTGCCGTGGGCTGAGCCGACGCACCGCTGTCGGCTGCCGGCCGGTGCCCCCGGGGCACCGGCCCGCCGCCTTCTTCCGTGGGGGATCGATCCGAGCGCGTCGCCGGGTCCCGTTCGGCGCGCGCCATCATCCCCCGGTGGCGGCCGCGCCGCCCGATCCCTGGCCCCGCCGCGCCGGGCCGCGGCCCGGGGTCCGGGGCCGCCACCGCCCGGGGGTGGCGGTCACGACTTGGCCCGGTGCAGCACCCGGGACGGCCGCGCGGTGCGCCGGTCGTTGCGGGCGAAGCCGCGCCGGTTGCGGGCCGCCGGGTCGGTGCTGTCCAGCTCGGGCAGCGCGATCAGGATGGGCAGGTCGAACACGCCGGTGTGGTGCAGCTCCAGGTCCACCGTGAGGTTGACGCCGGCGGCCACGGACAGCGCGTCGTACGCGCCGACGGCGAGGGGGCGGCGCATGGACGGGCGGGCCGCGATGTCACCGAGCGCGATCGCGGCGGCGCGCAGGTACCACTCGCCCTCCGGCACGTCGCGCAGCACGTACTCGCCGGAGGCCTCCAGGATGTCGCAGGAGGCCGGCAGGCCCTGCACGATGGGGCTGTCGAAGACGCCGACGTAGACCTTCACCGGCACGTCGACCGGGGGCAGGACGAGGCGTCCGGAGATGGTGGCCCGGCGGCGCGGGCCGGCCGTGCGGGTGCGGGAGAGCTGCGGGATGCCGTTCTCGGCGAGCCAGCGGTAGCGGGCCGGCGAGATGCCGACACTGCGGGTGAAGCGGCTGATGAAGGTGCCCAGGCTGTTGTAGCCGACGGCATAGGCGATGTCGGTGACGCTCATGTCGGTCTCGAGCAGCAGGTTCTTGGCCTTGTAGAGCCGGATCGCGGTCAGGAATCGGCCCGGCGAAGTGCCCGTCTTCGACCGGAACAACCGAGAGAAGTAAAAGCGGCTGAGAAAGGCCGAATCGGCCATTGCGTCGAGTGACAGGGGTTCGTGGTAACGATCCCACATGATCGAGATGGCTCTTTCGACGGCGTTGTGCACGGCCAATCACTCCATTCGGTGAACACGTTGGGGACACTCCGGCCATACCCGGCGCGACCGGCCCGGGTATGGTGCCGCCGGCCGCGGGATACCCCCCACGACCGGCGGCGTTGCCCTGCCCAGGGTCGCCACGACCTCGTCGTCGCTCCGTGACGGAACAGGTGTTCGATCACCCGACTTGAATTGTGGAGAAATGCCAGTCCACCGGCCTGTCGGGTGGCGCGAGTGCGGACCGAAACGTATCGGGCCGCGCTTACTGTGAGTGTCCTAAGTGGTCCGGATGGAGTAGGACGATACCATGCATGGAGATCAATCAATACGGGACTTTCGAATGTTCCCACGGCCGGCGAGGCGATTTAATCTGACAGACGCAGCGATTATCCGAATTGGTCGGCGATGCGAGCCCTGTCCATAGTTGATCACTGTGGCGCCGCGAGCCTGCCGCCCAGCCACCGGGCCGCGGCCATCGCCGACCAGGCGGAAACCTCCACCAGCGCCCGGTCGTCCACGCCCGCCAGCCGGCAGCCCCGCACGACCGTCGGGTCCACCTGGTAGGACGCGAAGGCGACCAGCAGGGCCAGCCGGGCGACGGGCCGCTGGGCTTCGGGAAGCCCCTCGACCAGACCCTCCACCCAGGACCGGCTGATCCCCCGCGGACCGCCGTGCCAGCCGACCAGGTTGGCCAGCACCAGGTCGCGCACCGCCTCGGGCACCGAGCGCCGGCCCGCCGCCTCGATCGCCGCGCTGGCCCGGCCGAACGCCTCCGCGATCGTCGGGCTGCCCGCCGCCCAGGACAGGTCCGCCGGCAGCGGCGCGGCCGGCAGCAGGTCCAGCGAGAGGCCGGGCCCGTGCGGCCGGCGCGACGCGCCCATCATCGCCCAGCCCAGCACCCGCAGCACCATGGGCAGCGCCAGCTCCGGCACCCCCGGCGGCAGCGGCACGTCACGCAGGAAGACGTTCACCACCCGGTTGAGGTAGTGCAGCAGCACCGCCACCCCGACCAGCTCCGGCGTCTGGGCGGCGGGGAACGGCGCCGGTGGCGGGTTCCCACCGACCGGCATCGCCCAGCCGACGAGCCCCTCCAGCTCCGCCGGGCCGCCGCCGGACCCCGGGTCGGGCCGGGCGCGGCCGTCCACGCCCACGCCGACCCCGGTGAGCAGGCCCAGCGCGTTGTTGTGGATGGTCGCGCAGTACGGGCAGGTGTTGCCCAGCGAGACCGAGGTGGCCACCGTCTCCTTGGCCGCCCGCGAGGCGGCCCCGGGCACGATCAACGTCTCCCGCATGAGCAGCCACGCCGCGGCCAGCACCTCCGGCGCCGGGGCGTGCAGGGCCATCGGTGGGGCCAGCACACCGAAGTCCCTTTCCACCTGCCTGTACACCTCGGCCACCAGGCCACTGGCCCGCCCCCGACGCACCGCGTCGACGTATCGGATCTGCGTCAAACCGAGCGAGCCCAGCACCGGTCGCAGAACACTTGCCGGCATCACGTACCTCATCCGTCTCTGTGAATTGAAAACAGGTTATCGGCGAAAAGTGCCTTCAGCCAGTAGGCAGTACGGCCCAGCCGCGCCGACGGTTCAACTGCGGGACAGTTCCCGCAGTAGGCAATCTGGGAGAGCACTCCAGCTGCGACGACGTGCCATCATGGGCCAGCGGAATCGCTGCCCGACCGTCTTCGCCAGCGTTTCCGTGTCGCCCCGCAGCCCCGTCGGAGATTGCTGCGGCCAGCGCCGACAGCGGCCCTACTTCGTCGTGGAACGCACCGTCGTTCGCCTGGCCCCAGATCGCCCGAGCAACGAGGAGATGGCTCATGGAAACGACGACGAGACAGCCGGGAATCAGAGTCCCGCTGATTGACGAGGATCAGGCCCAGGGCCGTACCGCCGAACTCTACGAGGAAATCAAGGCGGTCACCGGGCTCCCATTCGTGCCCGACATGTTCCGGCTCACCTCCACCAATCCGCGGCTGCTCGCGGTGGTGGTCGCCGGCTACGGCGGCATCTTCGGCGGGGACACCCTGCCCCGGCAGCTCAAGGAGCTGATCTCGGCCTGGACGTCCAAGCTGAACGGCTGCCCGTACTGCGTCGGGACGCACAGCTGGTTCCTCAGCCAGTTCGGCGGCAGCGACGAGCTGCTGGAGGCGGTGTCGGACGCCGACAGCGTCGAGGACCTGCCCGTCGACGAGCGCACCCTGCCGCTCATGCGGCTGGTGACCAAGGTGAGCACCGGCTCGTACAAGATCACCGACGCGGACTGGGAGCAGGCCGCCGCCGCCGGCTGGAGCGACGCCGAGATGCTGGAGGCGGTCTTCTGCGCCTGCCTGTTCGCGTTCATCAACCGGCTGGTCGACGCCACGGGGCTGGGCTCGTCGGTCGACCGCAGCCGCATCGCGCGGCTCGGCGACGAGTGACCCGCGGCCGGGAAGGGACGCCATCATGACCCAGTCACGCGCCATCCTGCTGACCGGCGCCTCGTCGGGCACCGGAATGTCCTCGGGCAGCGGCAAGGCCACCGCGCTGCGGCTGCACCGGGCCGGCTGGCCTGTCTACGCCACCGGACGCAACGTGGAGGCCCTGGCCGACCTGGCCGACGAGGGCATCACGGTGCTCTACCTCGACGTCAACGACGAGGAGTCGATGGCCGCCGCGGTCAAGCGGATCACCGACGAACACGGCGCGGTCGGCACGCTGATCAACAACGCCGCGTACAGCCTCAACGGCACCATCGGCGAGACCCCGATGGACGAGGTCCGCGCCCAGTTCGAGACGAACGTCTTCGGGCTGTGCCGGCTCACCCAGCTGGTCCTGCCCGGCATGCGGGAGCAGGGCGGCGGCCGGATCATCATGATGTCGTCGATCTTCGGCATGTTCGCCACCCCGGGCCGGGGCTACTACCAGGCCACCAAGCACGCGCTGGAGGCCATCAGCGACTCCCTGCGCCTGGAGGTCGCCCCGTTCGGCATCAAGGTGGTCGTGCTCCAGCCGGCACCCATCCTGGGCGGCTTCGTCCCCGACAGCGTCGCCGACCTGGGCATGGACTCGCACGACAACCCCGCGTTGTACCGGGACTTCTGGGAGCACTTCGTCGACTGGCACCAGGCGTACCGGCTCAGCGACAACCCGCCGCTGCGCGGCAAGATCGCCGTCCGCGCCGAGAACGTCGCCAAGGTCCTCGAGACGGCGGTCTCCACCCCGAACCCGCGCATCCGCTACCGGCTCGGCATGCCGCCGCGCCTGCTGCCGAAGATGCGGGCGATGATCGGTGAGCGCGGGTGGGAGAAGTTCGTCCGCGCGTTCTTCCCCATCCCCTGACCGCCCGCACGAGCGGCGCCGACGGATCTCGTCGGCGCCGCTGCGCGTTGCCCGGGGTGCCGTCACGTGCCCTCGCCCGTCAGGCCCGGGATTCGTCGATGCGCAGGGACCCCGCCCGCCCGCCGCGCGGGCGCAGCCACAGCAGGGCGACGACCACGGCCAGGACCGCGCCGTCGACGAACAGCAGGAAGGCGCTGAAGCCGTCGATGCCGTGCCCGTGCGCGTCGACCACCACGTTGGTGCTGGCCTGGCGCGCGGCGTCGTCGAGCGGGGCCGGCGCGACGCCGGTGCCCACGCTGAACCGGTACGCCCCGGTGCTGGTCGTGCCGTCGGCGAAGGTGACGTGGTAGGCGACCGTGTAGTCGCCGGCGGCGTCGACGCCCAGCGGCAGCCGCAGCCGGGTGGAGCCGACGCGGGTCGGCTCGGCGTCGGTGAGCCGCCCGCCGTCCGCGTCGAGCACCGCGACGTGCGACTGTCCCTCGTCGACCTCGGCGGCGAAGCCCAGGGTCACCTCGGCCGGCGCGGTGGTGAGCACCGCGCCGGCCGACGGTTCGGCGGTGACCGGGCCGTCGGCGGCCCGGGCCGCGCCGGGGGTGAGCGCGAGCAGCCCGACGACCGCCGCCGCCACGGCGGTGGCCGCCGCCCGGCGACGGCCGCCGGGCGGGCGGCTCAGCTCACGCGGCATGAGGCGCGAGGGACCGGCCGGCGACGCGGTGCCCGACGCAGCTGCACGTCATCAGCTCCTGCTCCTGCCGGTTCGGCCGCAGGTGCAGGTACATCGCGATCACCATGGGGATGAAGACCACGGAGTTGTAGAACAGGTGCAGCTCCACCCGCGGCAGCACGAGCTGGAGGATGCTGGTCGGCACCTTCTGGCCGAAGAACATGGTGCCGGACTGCACCTGCCACAGCAGCAGGAAGTGCTCGATGTGGTGCCAGAACTGGATGGCCAGCGCCACGGTCCACCAGGTGCGGGCGCGGCCGACGAAGCCCCGGCGCAGCGCGAAGAGGAAGACCAGCATCACGATGGCGTAGCCGTAGTGCAGCCACTCCGAGGAGACCAGCCACGGGTAGAACTGCCCGAGCACCCCCCGGGCCTTGGGCCGGGGCATGCCGAGCACCCAGATCTGGTACGCCTGCACCAGGTGCTCGGCCCAGTGCGCCAGCACGACGAAGAGGAAGACGTTGAGGGCGGCCCGGTGGTGGGCCCCGTTGAGCCGGCCGAGCAGCCCCGAGGACGGAGCGGCGGTGGAGAGGGGTTGGGACATCTTTTGCACCTTCCGTAAGGACGCGGGAGAGTGGAAACGCGGGAGAATCGCCGTACGGCCCGTGGCGGGCGAGACAGCGGCTGCCGCGAAGCTAACCGGCCGACCCGCGCCGCAGTTCCTCCAGATTGCCCAGGTGCTGTCGGAAACCCGTCCGTTCCGCGGGCCCCGAGTCAGGAGCCGATCCAGTTGGCGTGGAAGCCGCTGGGCACCCGGCCGGGCAGGTGCACGACGGCCACCGGCTCCCCGGTGAAGTCGCCGGCGTCGAGCACCACCAGATCGCTGCGGCCGGTACGCCCGTCGTGGACGTACGTCAGCAGCCAGCCGTCGTCCTCGGCCGAGAGCGGCCCGCGCGGGACGAAGACCGCCTCCCCCGCCTCCCGGTGCGGCCCGAAGTCGTGCACCGCCACCTCGCGGCGCAGCAGGTCGTGGCGCAGCAGCGCCGAGCCGCCCAGCACCCCCGCGCCGGACTGCATGGCCACCGTGTAGGCGTACCGGTGCCGCATCGTCTTGCGGCGCTCGTCGATGCGGGGAAACTCCTGGGGGATGTCGTCGAGCTGCTCGGCAGCGACGCTGCCCCGGGTCAGGTCCAGCGTCCAGCGCCACAGCGTCGGCGCGGACTCCCCCGGGGCGTGCAGGTCGCGGTCGAAGACCCGGTCGTGGCGCACCACGTCGACCACGCAGGTGTCGTCGACCTCGTAGGCGTTGACGGGGTGGAAGACGTAGCAGGGGTCGACGTCGAACCAGCGCACGTCGGCCCCGCGCCCCTCGCGGGGCAGCAGCCCGAGCCGCGCCGCGCGCCCGCGCTGCCACGCGTACGGGAAGCGGGAGCCCGCGCGGGCCAGCGTCGGCGAGAAGGTGACCGGCAGGTCGAACAGCACCGAGTGCCGGTCGGTCAGCGCCAGGGAGTGCATCAGCGGCGGCCCCGCGACCTCGACGCGCTCGCTGCGACGCACCCGCCCCTCGGGGGTCAGCACGAGATGCTCGACGTAGGGCAGCTCGTGGTAGTAGGCCACGGCGAACAGCTCGCCGGTGACCGGGTCGCACTCGGCGTGCGCGGCGAAGCCGTGCGGCAGGGTGGCGTCGAAGTCGATGCGGGCCACCGAGCCCAGCTCGTCGTCCAGCTCGACCGGCAGCACGCCGGCCTCGCCGAGGGCCAGGGTGCGCCCGCCGTGCCGGATGACGTTGGCGTTGGCGTTGTCGGACAGCCCGTGCCGCGGGCCGGGCAGGGCGAGCTCGCCCAGGGCGCGGGTGGTGCGGTCGGTGCGGATCCACCGGTTGCGGTACCACAGCGCGCGGCCGGAGCGCAGGCGCACGCCGTGCACCATGCCGTCGCCGACGAGGGCGTGGCCGGGCCGGTCGCCGCCCATCGGGTTCGGCCCGATGCGCACGAAGCAGCCGTCCAGCTCGGCGGGCAGCCGCCCGGTGACCGTCAGGTCGAGCTCCGTCGCCTCGGTGGCGACGGGGCGCCGGTTGTCGTTTCGGGAGAGGGTTCTGGGGGCGAGGGCGACGACGCTCATTGCGGCCTCCACGAGCTGGGGCGATCTTTTTGCGTATCGCGGTTACGTAACAGCGTTACTTCATTGAAGGTACGCCGGGCGTGAGATCATGTCAACGTGAGCCCGCGCCGAATCGACCCGACCCTGGCGACCGCCCTGCTGGAGGCGGCGGCCCGACTGCTCGCCGAGGAGGGCGCCGCCGGCCTCACCACGCGCCGCCTCGCCGCCGCCGTGGGCACCTCGACCACGGCCGTCTACACGCACTTCGGCGGCATGGACAACCTGGTCCGGGCGATGGTGCACGAGGGCTTCGCCCGCCTGCACCGGCGCATGTCGACCGTGCGGGCCACCTCCGACGCGGTCGCCGACGTGATGGCGCTCGGCTACGCCTACCGGGCCAACTCCCTCGACCACCCGCAGCTCTACCAGGTCATGTTCGGCAGCGCCGCGCTCGGCGGGTTCGCCCTGGCCGACGGCGACCGGCAGCACGGCAAGTACACGCTCCAGCCGCTGGTCGACGCGGTGGCCCGGGCCACCGAGCAGGGCCGGTTCCGCGCCGGGGATCCGCTGCTGGTCGCACAGAACATGTGGATCGCCCTGCACGGGCTGGTGAGCCTCGAGCTCGGCGGCTACCTGATCGACCCGTACGACGCCGACGTCTGCTTCGAGGCGCAGCTGCGCTCGCTGATGGCCGGCGCGGGCGACGACTACGAGGCGACCGCCGCCTCCCTGGCCCGGGCCCGCCGCCGGCGTTCCCCCCGCGCCTGACGGCGGCCCGGCGCGGCGGAGAGCACGCGGCGACGGCGCACGGCGATCCTGCGCACCACGATCGCGCACGGCAACGGCGGAGAAGCGACGCGCATCCCCCGGTGTGATGCTCAGGACGGGTCCCGAGCACGTCCGCAATGGAAGCGCATCCACACCTGTCCGCCCACGCGACAGGATCGCCCATCCCCCACGCACCGAAGGACGCCGATGATGCACGGAATCGATTATCTGGTGGTCGGATCCGGCTCCGCCGGAGCCGCGCTGGCCGCCCGGCTCAGTGAGGACCCCGCCCGCCGGGTGCTGCTGCTGGAGGCGGGCCCCGACTTCGCGACGGTGGCCGAGACCCCGACCGACCTGCTCGACGGCAGCGCCATGTCGATGGACCGCCACGACTGGCACTTCAAGGCCGAGATCACCGACCGCCGGCGGATCATCTTCCCGCGCGGGAAGGTCACCGGCGGCTCCTCCGCCGTCGGGGCGACCATCGCGCTGCGCGGCACGCCGAACAACTTCGACGAGTGGGCCGAGCTGGGCAACCCGGCCTGGGCCTGGGACGAGGTGCTGCCGTTCTACAAGCGGCTCGAGGACGACCAGGACTTCGACAACGAGTACCACGGCAAGGGCGGCCCCATCCCGATCCACCGGTTCACGCCCGACGAGATGACCCCGGTGCAGCACGTGTTCCGCGACGCCTGCGTCAAGGCCGGCTTCCCGGAGGTCGAGGACCACAACCACCCGGAGGCCACCGGCGTCGGCCCCATCCCGTCCAACCGCCAGGGCAGCCACCGGTTCTCCACCGCGATGGGATACCTGGCCGAGGCCCGGGGCCGGGAGAACCTGGAGATCCGCTCCGGGGTCCAGGTCAACCGGGTGCTGTTCACCGGCAACCGGGCGCGCGGCGTCGAGGTCGCCAAGCCCGGCGGCGGCACCGAGGTGATCGAGGCCGGCACCGTCGTGCTGGCCGCCGGCGCGGTCAACTCGCCCGCCATCCTCATGCGCTCGGGCATCGGCCCGGCCGGGGACCTGCGGCGGCTGGGCATCGACGTGCTGCTGGACCGGCCCGGGGTGGGCGCCGACCTGATCGACCACCCGCGTACCGGCGCGTTCATGGTGCCGCAGGAGGGGAGCTTCAGCCCCGAGGACCCGTTCCTGCAGACGATCCTGCGGACCACCGCGCCGGGGTCGACGGAGTTCAACGACCTCCAGTACTACATGATCAACCACTTCGACCTGACGCTCTTCCCGGAGCTGCAGATGCTGGCCGCCGCGAAGACGATCTTCGGGGTGATGGTCGTGCACCAGCGGCCCGAGTCCCGGGGACGGCTCACCCTCACCTCGGCCGACCCCACCGCCCCGCCGGACGTCGTGCTCAACTTCCTCGACACCGAGCGCGACATCCAGACCCTCGTCGCCGCCGTGCGCCAGTGCTGGCAGTTCATGCAGACGGCGGGCATCAACGACCAGGGGCAGCGGTTCGTGGTGCTCGGCGAGGACATGGTCGCCGACGACGAGCTGATGCGTCACTACGTCAGGCTCAGCCTCGACAGCGGCTACCACCCCGTCGGCACCGCCCGGATGGGCGCGGCCGGCGACGAGGGGGCGGTGGTCGACGAGCGGCTGCGCGTGCACGGCACCGAGGCCCTGTACGTCTGCGACGCCTCCGTCATGCCGTCGATCGTCAACTGCAACACCAACCTCACCTCCATCATGATCGGCGAGCGGCTCGCCGACTGGCTCCGGCAGTCCTGACCGGTCCCACCGGCACGGGCGTCCCGCGGTGCGAAACCCCGCGGGACGCCCGTCTCACTGTGGGCCTGGAGTCTCGGGGCCTGGGGTTTCGGGGCCTGAGGCATTCCAGGAGTCGGTACGGTGGCCGGCGGCGCGACGCGACGCCTGCCGCCTCCCGGCACACCCGCGTGACCGACTAGGGAGCTGAGTCAGCTACGACATCACGCCGGCCAGCGCGGTGGCCCGGGGCGGGCCGGTGCTGCTCGGCTCGTCGACAGGCACTGCGCCAGGCGGCGATGTCGTAGGTGACTCAGCTGCGTAGGTGCCGACAGGACCACCCGCTACCGGCGGGTTCCCCGCTCCTCAGGCCGGCACCGCCAAGCCGGCCGGCGCTGTCAACCGGAGGGCACCGCCAAGCCGGCTGGCGCTGTCAACCTGCCGGCACTGTCAACCGGAGGGCACCGCCCTCAGGCCGGCACTGTCAGCCGGCCGGGCCGGGCTCCGGCCGGGACACGCTGCCCGACGCCGCACGGGCCGCCCGCCAGACGGCAGACGGCCCGCGGGCCGACCATGCGGTGCACGGAGCGCCCAGGGGGGTGCGGACCGACGCTCCGTGCACCGCGGTCGGTAGGCGCGCTGGGGGGCGCCTAGACCGTGTTCTCGCTGACCTTGCGCGGCACCGGCACCGGCGCGGGCTGCTGCGCCTCGGCGGTGTCCACCGGCTCCTGCCGCTCGGCGGCCGACGACGACGGCCCGACCGGGATGCCCCGGTCCCGCAGGCCGATCCAGATCAGCGCCACCGACACCAGGATCACCACGATCTGCACCTGCATGGCGAAGTGGACGCCGTCCAGCACGTCCGTGCGGGCGGCCACGAGCGCGCCGAAGATCGGGATGCCGATGGTGACCGCGATCTGCTGGGCCAGGGTGGCCAGGCCGGTCGCCAGGCCCTGCTGCGAGTCGTCCAGGCCGGAGGTGGCGGTCACCGTGTAGGCGACGACGGCGGTGACGTGCCCGAAGTACATCAGGAACAGCGACGGCACGATCAGGGCCAGGCTCGGCGTGGTCGACGTGCCGGTCAGCAGCAGCGGGACGGTGGTCAGGCCCTGCGCCAGCAGGCCGACGGCGAGGACGTTGCGGTAGCCGTACCTGCCGATCATGCGGCCGGCGATGACGCCCGCGACGACGGCCACCAGGCCCGGCCCGCCGAACACCAGGCCGGTGGTGAACGGGGCCATCTTGAGCACGTCCTGCATGTAGAGGGTGAGGCCGAAGTTGACGCCGCTGGCCATCACGAAGGCGACGATGCCGCCGTAGTTGCCCCACTTGATGTTCGGCCGGTTGAGCAGGGTCAGCGACACCAGGGGCGCCTTGGCCTTCAGCTCGACGAACCAGAAGGCCGCGATGAGCACCGCGCCGACGACGAGGGCGATCCAGCTCTGCATGCTCACGCCGTAGACCAGGGCGAGCAGGCCGGCGGTGACCGTGACGGCGCCGGGCACGTCGAGCTTGACGCCGGCGGGACGGACGCTCTCCTTGATCACCAGGGGGGTCAGCACCATGATGGCGACCGCCACCGGCACGTTGATCCAGAACGCCCAGCGCCAGTCCAGGGCGCTGACCAGGCTGCCGCCGACCAGGGCCCCGACGGTGAAGCCACCGGAGAGCAGCGCGCCGTTGAGGCCGAGCACCCGGGCGCGGGCCCGCTCGTCGGAGACGGTGGTGATCAGCAGCGCCATCGCGGCCGGGATGGCGATCGCGTTGGCGAAGCCCTGGAGCACGCGGGCGCTGAGCAGCATCGCCGCGTTGTTCGCGAAGCCGCCGAGCAGTGAGGCCACGGTGAGCAGCGCGATGCCGGTCAGGAACAGCCGCCGGCGGCCGAACAGGTCGGCGACCCGGCCGAACAGGAGCGTGAAGCCGGCGGCGGGCAGCGCGTACGCGCTGGCCACCCACGGCAGGTCGGCCAGCGACAGGCCGACGCCCTCCCCCATCCGGGGCAGCGCCACGTTGAGGATCGAGAAGTCGACCGACAGCATGAACTGCGCGCCGAGCAGGACGAATAGGGCAAGTTTCTGCGCGGAGCTGAGCTGCTCCGACGTGCTCTGGTTCTCCGCCATGCCCACGAACCCTAGGTAGCCGCGGCCCGGCTACCCATCTCCCTGCCATGCGTACCACTGGCAGTGGCACCCTCGGCACCCGCCGTGCCGGTCCCGTTCCACGCTACCCGGTCGACGCGCTCTTCGAGCTTGCTCTATTTCCCGCCCGCCGTCGAGGGGGCGTGGGCTGCCCAGGGGGCGCGGCCCCCGGGCAGCCGACGGGCCGTCAGTCGACGAGCACTCCGCACCCGACGGTGGTGATCGAGCCGGTGAGGCCGCTGGACAGGTCCGAGGCGAGGTACACGGCGGTGCCGGCCACGTCCGCCAGGGTCACCGCCCGGCCCAGCAGCGGGTTCGGCATCCCCGGCTTGGCGGCGAGCATGTCCTCCAGGGTCGCCCCGTTCGCCTCGGCCGCGCGCCGCCACGTCTCGCGGACGTACGAGCCGTGCTGCACGCTCTCCGGGATCGCGTCGGGACGCAGGCAGACCACCCGCACCCCGAACGGGCCCACCTCGCCCGCCAGCTCCCGGGCCAGCGACTCGATGCCGGCGCACGCCACGCCGAAGCCGCCGGAGGGCATGGGCGCCCGCGCGGCGGACGTCGACAGCACCACGATGACGCCGCTGCGCTGCTCCACCATCCGCCGCGCCGCCGCCGCCGTGGTGAGGAACTGGGTGCGCACGAAGGTGTTCATCGGCAGCAGGAAGTCGTCCAGGTCCAGCTCGCGCAGCGGGACGCCCTGCACGTGGTCCAGGCCGACGGCGTTGAACGACACGTCGATGCTCCCGGCCCGCTCGGCGACCAGCTCCGCGTGGGCGTCGACCGCCTCCGGGTCGAGGGCGTCGACCTGGTGGGCGTACGCCCGGCCGCCGTCGGCGGCGATCTCCTTGGCGAGCATCTCGACCCGGTCGAAGTGGTGGCCGGCCAGGTAGAGCGTGGCGCCCTCGCGGGCGTAGGCACGCGACACGGCGCTGCCCAGCGCGCCGGCGGCGCCGTAGACGATCGCCGTCCTGTTCTCCAGCAGCATGTGTGATCCCCTCGTCGTGGGCGGGTCCGGCGACGCCGGACCGGTTCGTCAGACCGACGGGCGACCCTTCGGGAAATATACATTTGCCGCCGATTTGTTGTGCTTGATCCGCTCAGCTTCCGGTGACCTCCGCCAGGCGGCCCCGCAGGTACCGGCGCTCGACGTCGTTGCCGGCGAGCTCCAGCGCCCGCCGGTACGCCCCGGCCGCGTCGGCCCGCCGGTCCAGCCTCCGCAGCAGGTCGGCGCGGACGGCCGGGACGAGGTGGTGGCCGGCCAGCTCGCCGGAGCGCTCCACCCGCTCCAGCAGCTCCAGGCCCCGCTGCGGGCCGTCCGCCATGGCGACCGCCACCGCCTGGTTGAGCCGCACCACGGCCGACGGCGTCAGCTCGGCCAGCTCGGCGTAGAGCCCGGCGATCTGCGCCCAGTCGGTGCGCGCGGCGTCGGGGGCGCACGCGTGGCAGGCCGCGATCGCCGCCTGCACCTGGTAGGGGCCCGGCCGCCCGTGGCGCAGGGCCCGCTCCAGCAGCCGTGTCCCCTCGGCGATGCGGCTCCGGTCCCACCGCCGGCGGTCCTGCCGCTCCAGCGGCACCAGGTCGCCGTGCGCGTCGGTGCGGGCGTCGCGCCGGGCGTCGTGCAGCAGCAGCAGCGCGAGCAGCCCGAGGGTCTCCGGATCGTCGGGCAGCAGCCGGGCCAGCAGGTGGGCCAGCCGCACGGCCTCCGCGCACAGCCCGTGCCGCAGCAGCTCCGCGCCGGCCGTGGCCGCGTACCCCTCGGTGAACAGCAGGTACACCACCGCGCGCACCGCCGCGGCCCGGCCGGGCAGCTCGGCGGCCGGCGGCAGCTCGCCGCGCAGGCCGGCCTCGCGGACGCCGCGCCGGGCCCGCACCAGCCGCTGCGCGAGGGTGCCCGGCGGGACCAGCAGGGCACGGGCGATCTCCGCCGGGCCGAGGCCCACGACGGTACGCAGGGTCAGCGCGACCTGCGACGTCAGCGACAGCGCGGGATGGCAGCAGGTGAAGATCAGCCGGAGCTGGGCATCGCGGATCACCGGCGGCACGGGCGGCGCGTCCGCGTACGTCGGCAGGGTGACCGCGGCCTCGCGCAGCCGGACGGCGGCCATGTTCTCGTGCCGCAGCCGGTCGACGGCCCGGTTGCGCGCCACGGTCGTCAGCCAGGCCCCGGGCCGGCGGGGCACGCCCTCGCCGGGCCAGCGTTGCAGCGCGGCGGCGAACGCGTCCTGCACGCAGTCCTCGGCCAGGGCCCGGTCCCCGGTGAGGGCGACCAGCGTGCCGACGAGCTGGCCGTACTCCCGGCGGAACGCCGTGGCCACGGCGGCGTCGACCGGGAAGGTCACCGGGTCCAGACCGGCCGCACCTCGATGACGCCCAGCGCGGCGAACGGGTGCAGGGCGGCCAACTCCGTCGCCTCGTCGAGGTCGGCGCAGCGCAGCACGACGAACCCGCCCACCTGCTCCCGGGCCTCGGCGAACGGCCCGTCGCAGACCAGCGTGGCCCCGGCCCGGGAGCGCACCGTGCGGCCGGCGCGGCCGGGTCGCAGGCGCTGCCCGCCGGCGAACGCCCCGCGGCGGCGCACCTCGTCGAGCCAGGCCCGGTGCCGGGGGTCCCCGTCGATCTCCGCGGGGCTGAGCTCGCCGGCCTCGTCGTGATAGATCACCAGTGCGTACTCCACCGTCGCCCTCCCAGGTCCGCGCATTACAACGAGGCAGCACGCAGGAAGAAGCGGGCGGTGTGCGGCTCGGCCAGTCTTGGTGCAATCCATGCCCGCCGAGGAGGCATCCCATGCGTCAATCTCAGGTCACCGTCAACGGGGTCGACATCGCATACCGTGAACTGGGCGAGGGCCCCCTGGCCCTGCTGGTGCACGGCTTCCCGTTCACCCCCAACTCGTTCCGGCACCTGGTGCCGGTGCTGGTCGACGCCGGCTACCGGGTGGTGACGCCGTGGACCCGCGGCTTCGCCCCCAGCTCCGTCCCGCCGCCCGGCAGCGAGCACATCCGCGACATGGTGGGCGACGTCAACGCCCTGCACGAGGTGCTCGGCGGCGACGAGCGGGCGGTGCTGATCGGGCACGACTTCGGGGCCGCCGTCGCGTGGGCCGCGGCCGTGCAGGCGCCGGAGCGCTGGTCGCGGCTGGTCGCCTGCGACGTGCCGCCGTTCCAGTTCTTCGGCGAGTATCTGCTCGACCCCCGGGGCATCAACGTCCAGGCCCACTTCTGGTTCTTCCAGATGGCCGCCGCCGACGAGCTGGTCGCCGCCAACGACCTGGCCTTCCTGGAGTTCATGCTGCACAAGTACTCCCGCGACGGCTACGACGTCACGCAGGACCTGGCCGACATCCGGGCCGCCCTGGGCCGGCCGGAGAACCTGCACGCCGCCCTCGGCATGTACCGGACGAACTTCCCGCCGGCGACCTTCGGCACCCCGGACTGGGCGGCGGAGCAGGGCGCGCTGTGGGGCGCCCTGCCGACGCAGCCGACGCTGAACATCTTCGGCGTGCAGGACGTCGCCTTCGCGATGAACGAGGAGAAGCTCGCCCGGATCGTCGAGGCACTGCCGAAGGGGTCGGCCGGCGCGCTTGTCCCCGACTCGCGGCACGTCCCGCTCACCGAGCAGCCGGAGATCACCAACGCCCACATCCTGCGCTTCCTGGCCGAGACGGCCTGACCATCCGATCAGGACACTCGTCCGGCTCCGGCCGGGTCCGGCGGAGACCGCCCGCCCGGCCGGAAACCGTTGGTACTCCTACGGTGGGTACCACTGACAGTGTCATGCTCGTCGGCCATACTGAGTCGCATGAATCCGCTGGGCGAGTTCCTCCGATCGCGTCGCGGCGTCATCCGCCCGCAGGACGCCGGCCTGACCCGCTACGGCGAGCGCCGGCGGGTCTCCGGGCTGCGCCGCGAGGAGCTGGCCCAGCTCGCCGGGGTCAGCGTCTCCTACTACACCCGGCTGGAGCAGGGCCAGGCGCACAACGTGTCCGACGAGGTGCTCGACGCGGTCGCGCGCGCGTTGCAGCTCGACGGCGACGAGCGCGCCCACCTGTTCGTGCTGGCCCGCCCCGGCCGCTCGGCGGGCGACCGGGTCGCCCGGGCCCACACCACGCCGCCGGCCCTGCACCAGATGCTCGCGATGATGCCCGACGTGCCGGCGATGGTGCTCGGCGCCGCGACCGACGTGCACGCCTGGAACCCGCTGGGCCACGCACTGCTCGCCTGGCACCTCGACGAGCCGCCCAACATGAGCAGCTCGGTCTTCCTCGACCCGCGCATGCGCGAGCTGTACGCGGACTGGCCGGGCAAGGCCCGCTCCGTGGTGGCCTACCTGCGGATGGCCGTGGGGCGCTACCGGGGCGACCGCCGGGTCGTCGGGCTGGTCGAGGAGCTGCTGTCGCGCAGCCCGGAGTTCGCCGCCATGTGGGCCGAGCACCCGGTGAGCACCTGCGAGTCGATGACCTACGACATGGCGCACCCGGTGGTCGGGGCGCTGACGGTCAACCAGCACACGCTGCGGCTGGAGGAGACCCCCGACCTGATGCTGGTCACCTTCACCGTCGAGGCCGGCTCGCCGTCGGCGGCGGCCCTGCGGATGCTCGGCGGCATCCCCCGCCGCGCGTCCGCCGTGGCCCCGCCGCCCACGCCCCGGCACAGCGTCACCGTCACCTGAGCCGCCCGCCCGGGCGGAGCCGCCACGGACGCCCGCCGCCGCGCACACGGCGGCGGCCGGCTCCCGGAGGACGGCCCGCGCCGCCCGGCCGGGAACCGGCCGCCCCGACAGGTGGGGCGTCGCCGCCCCACCGCACCGGCGTCACTGCGTGCCGGCCTCCGCCGGCTGGGCGGCCGCGCCGTCCTGGCGCACCCGGAACTTGTTGACCCCGGTCCACCAGTTCTCGCCCGGGTTGGCGGCCTCGTCGGAGTCGTAGCGGTCGTGGTGACGCCACCAGTCCCACGGGTGGGCCAGCCCCTCCTCCTGCCGCCCCAGCGGGGTGACGTCGAGGTAGTTGTAGGTGTTGATGAACACCTCGCCGCCCCGGTCGAACACCGAGCTGGCGTGGTAGATCTTCTCGCCGTCGCGGATGAACGAGCTGACGGCCGGCAGCTCGCCCTTCTCCATCGAGACGTTGAAGTCGTAGTTGAAGTCGCTGCCGAACGACGAGACCCACGGGATGTGGCTCCAGCCCATCCGGGCCTTGAACTGCTCGATCTTCTCGATCGGCGCGCGGGCGATCATCACGAACGAGGTGTCCCGGGCGTGCATGTGCGACAGGTTGCCGACGTTGTCGGCCTGCATCGAGCAGCCGACGCAGCCCTCCTTCGCCTCCGGGGCGAACATGAAGTGCCGCACGATGAGCTGGCGGCGGCCCTGGAACAGGTCGAGCAGCGTCACCGGGCCCGACGGCGAGGCGAACACGTACTCCTTCTCCACCGGCACCACGGGCATGGCCCGGCGGGCGGCGCTGAGCTGGTCGCGCGCCCGGGTCAGCGCCTTCTCCTCCTCCAGGAGCTTCTCCCGGGCCGTGGTCCATTCCTCACGCGAGACGATCTGCGGAAAAGCCATCGTTCCTCCCTCGACGGTCGCCGCCGGGCCTGGGAAAGGCCGGGCGACACCTGCGAGCCTGGCACGGGCCCCGCCTGCCGACTTCTCCCCTCGTGCCCTCCCCCACCCCCTCACCTGTCCTGTGTGGACGCCGGGCAATCCGGAAGAGGCCACGGCCCGCGGAGTGTGACAGCGTCGAGGACGCCTGGCCGACACGACCACGGTCGATCCGGTCGCCCCGTTGAGGAGGACACGTGTCCACGACCACCGAAGCACCCACCCGTGAGGAGCTGGTCCAGCGGGCGGCGGGTCTCGTCCCGCTGATCCGCAAGCACGCGGCGTGGCAGGAGGAGAATCGGCGGCTGCACGACGAGACGGTCGCCGCGATCGAGGAGGCGGGGCTGTTCAGGCTCCGCACGCCCCGCCGCTACGGCGGGTACGAGGTGGACACCCGCACCCTCGTGGCGGTCGCCACGGAGCTGGGCCGGGGCGACGCCAGCACCGCGTGGGTCACCTCGGTGCTGTGGATCCCCACCTGGCTCGCCGGCCTCTTCCCCGACGAGGCCCAGGACGAGGTGTTCGCCGTTCCCCACGCCCGGGTGTGCGGCACCAACAGCGTCGGCGGCACGGCCGTGCCCACCGACGGGGGCGTCGTCGTCAACGGCAACTGGCACTTCATCAGCGGGGCCCACCATGCGCAGTGGCAGGAGATCGCGGTGGTCGTGCTGCGCCCCGACGCCGAGCCGGAGCCGATCATGGCGCTGGTGCCGATCGGCAGCCTGGAGATCGTCGACGACTGGTACACCACCGGCCTGACCGCGACCGGCAGCGTCACCACCGTGGCCCGGGACCTGTTCGTCCCGAACAGCCACATCATCCCGATGAGCGCGGCGATGATCCCGCAGGGCCTGTCGCAGGGCAACGCCGACTCCCCCGTCTGGCGCACCCCGGCGGCGCTGAACGCGGCGGCGTCGGGCGTGGGCGCGGCCGTCGGCGTGGCCAAGGCCGCCCGCGACGAGTTCTTCGACCGGCTGCCCGGCCGGAAGATCACCTACACGGAGTACGAGAACCAGAGCGAGGCCCCGGTCACCCACCTGAAGGTCGGCACCGCGCTCATGAAGATCGAGCAGGCCGAGTTCCACGCCTACCACGCCGCCGACCTGGTCGACACGAAGGCGGCCACCGGCGCCGAGTGGACCCTCGAGGAGCGGGCCCGGGTGCGCGCCGACCACGGCTGGGCGACGCGGCTGGCCAAGGAGGCGGTGGACCTGTTCGCCTCCGCCAGCGGCGGCACCTCCATCTACCGGGACGTGCCGATCCAGCGGATCGTCCGCGACGTCAACGCGATGAGCCTGCACGGGCTGATCAACCCCGACACCAACACCGAGCTGTACGGCCGGATCGCCTGCGGCCTGGGCCCGAACACCCTGTTCATCTGAGGCGACGCGGTACCCCGCCCCCTCCACGCGCTCTGCTGAGCGCTCCCGCACGTGGCGGGCCGTCCGGCGCACCCCCTCGCCGGGCGGCCCGCCGCACCCGTCCGGCCGCGCCGCCGCCCGCGCCGGGCCGCGTCAGCCCAGCGCGGCGACCCGGGGACGCAGCCCGTCGATCAGCTCCGGCGGGGCGGCGAGGACGCGGCTGCCGCTCACCTCGACGGCCGCGCCGGCCTCGACGGCGATCACCAGCCCGGCCGCCCAGTCCCACCGGAAGGTGCGGTCCTCGACGTACGCGTCGCAGCGCCCCGCCGCGATCCAGGCCAGGGCCAGCGCGGTGGAGCCGAGCATCCGCACCCCGCGCACGTCGCCGGCCAGGTCGGTGACCACGGCCGCCTGCACCCTGCGGTGGGCCACGTCGTACGCGTACCCGGCGGCGAGGATCACCTCGTCGAGCGCGACGCCCGCGCGCCGGGCCAGCGGGACGTCGTCGCGGAACGCGCCCCGGCCCCGCACGGCGTGGAACAACTCGTCGTGCACCGGGTCGAGGACCACGCCGACCACCGGCCGCCACCCGTGCGGCGTCCGCTCCTCGCAGGCCACGCTGACGCACCAGAACGGCACGCCGGAGACGTAGTTCACGGTCCCGTCGAGGGGGTCCAGCACCCAGCGCAGCCCGGAGCTGCCGGTGTGGCCGCTGCCCTCCTCGGCGACGATGCCGTCGTCGGGCCGACGGGCGCGCAGCAGCGCCACGATACGCGCCTCGCTGGCCCGGTCCGCCTCGCTCACCAGGTCGGTGGACGCCGTCTTGTGGTCGACCCGGCCATGGTCGCCGAAGCGCAGCAGCAGCTCCCGGCCGCCGAGCCGCGCCGCCTCCTCGGCGACCCGCCGGCAGTCGTCCAACTCGGCACCACTGGCCATCGCGCTCTCCTCGTATCGGCCGCAGGGACGGTCGCGATCGTCGCACCGACGCCCGCCCCGGCACCAGTCGCGCGGCGGCCGGCCACCGCCGGCGAAGCCCTCCCGGACGCTTCGGGCACACTGGGGACCGACGCTCGGGGCATCGACGCCCGCCGACCTGCCCCGACGCCGTCGCGCCACGGGGAGGCAGCACGTCATGGAGACATCGGTCACTTCGGGCAGCGCGGAGCGGCTGCTGGCCCGGATCCGGGACGGGGTCGTCGGCGAGGGCGAGGTGCTGGACGGGCCCTACGGGCCGCGCCGGATCACGTACGCCGACTACACCGCCTCGGGGCGGGCGCTGGACTTCGTGGAGGACGCCGTCCGGGACTGGGTGCTGCCCCGCTACGCCAACACCCACACCGAGAGCTCCGCCACCGGCCTGGCCACCGGGCGGTTGCGCGAGGACGCCCGGCGCACCGTCCACGACGCCGTCGGCGGGACCGACGAGCACGTCGTCGTCTTCTGCGGTTCGGGGGCCACGGCGGCGGTCGACAAGCTGGTCGGGATGCTCGAACTGCGGCTGCCGCACGGGCCGGCCCACCGCCACGGCCTGCTCGACCGCATCCCGCCCCGGCAGCGTCCGGTGGTGTTCGTGGGCCCCTACGAGCACCACTCCAACGAACTGCCGTGGCGCGAGACGTACGCCGAGGTGGTCGTCATCGGCGCGGACCCGGACGGGCACATCGACCGGGCGGAGCTCGCCGCGCAACTGGCCCGGTACGCGGACCGGCCGCTGCGCATCGGCAGCTTCTCCGCCGCCTCCAACGTCACCGGGATCCTCTCCGACACCGACTCGATCGCCGCGCTGCTGCACGCCCACGGCGCCCTGTCCTGCTGGGACTACGCCGCCGCCGGCCCGTACGTGCCGATCCGGATGGGCGAGTCGACCCCGGGGGCCGCCGACGGCAAGGACGCGGTCTTCCTGTCGCCGCACAAGTTCGTCGGCGGCCCGCAGACGCCCGGGATCCTGGTGGTGCGCCGGGACCTGGCCCGCAACCGGGTGCCGACGACCCCGGGTGGCGGCACGGTGGCGTTCGTCGACCCGGTCGGCCACCGCTACCTCGACGACCCGGTCGCGCGGGAGGAGGGCGGCACGCCGGCGATCGTCGAGTCCATCCGGGCGGGGCTGGTGTTCGCCCTCAAGCAGGCCGTCGGCACCGACGTCATCCGGGCCCGCGAGGAGCGGCTGTGGTCCCGGGCGCTGCGCCGCTGGTCGGCGAACCCGGGGATCGAGATCCTCGGCAGCACCCGGGCCCGGCGGCTGCCCATCGTGTCGGTGCAGATCCGCCACGGCGACCGGCACCTGCACCACAACTTCGTCGTCGCGTTGCTCAACGACCTGTTCGGCATCCAGGCGCGCGGGGGCTGCTCCTGCGCGGGACCCTACGGCCACCGCCTGCTGGGGATCGACGAGGAACGCTCCCGCGCGTTCCGGGAGGAGATCGCCCTCGGCTGCGAGGGGATCAAGCCCGGCTGGGCGCGGCTCACCTTCAACTACTTCGTCTCCGACGTGGTCGCCGACTATCTCGTCGACGCGGTCGACCTGATCGCCCGGCACGGGCACCGGCTGCTGACCGACTACCGGTTCGACGCCCGCACCGGCCTGTGGCGGCACCGCCGCGGCCCGGGGCGGCCGCTGCGCCTGGCCGACCTGGGCCCTCTGCTGACCGGCGGCCCGATGGCCGTCGGCCGGCGGGAGCGGGTCGGCGAGGACGCCCTCGCCGGATACCTGCGCGAGGCGCGGCGGATCCTCGCCGGCCGCGACGACCGCCTCGACGAGGGCCCCACCGGGCTGCCGCCCGGCGTCGAGGCGCTGCGCTGGTTCCACCTCCCGCCGGCCTGCGTGGCGCCCCCGGACGCGCCGTCGTCGCGCTGACCGGGGCGGCTGACCGGGTGCGGGTGTCCGATCGGCCGCCCCGGTCAGCCGGCCGCGTCAGCTGATGGTGACCGAGTAGGTGCTGGTGGTGACCTGGCCGTTTCCGGTGGAAGATCTCGGGCCCCGCCTGGACGCTGGTCAGGTACTTCGAGCTGCTCATCCAGCCCCGGGAAACCAGGTCATTGGTGAAGTCGCGGATGTTGAGGTTCGCGTTGGTGGTGTTGCTGGTCCGCACGTACGAGTAGACGTTCCAGGTGCCGACGTAGCCGCGCCAGATCTCCCACGTGGTGCCGGCGATCGTGACGGTGCCCTGGCGGCAGCCGGCCGGGGACGCGTTGGAGCGGTACAACCAGATCATCAGCTCGTCGGTGGGCTGGTCGGGCCGTTGCAGGTCACCCCGTTGACCGCGAAGTTGGTGGGCACGGCGTTGACGCCGCTCTACAAGCCGGTGAGGCCGAAGCCGGCGGTGCCGCCCGCGCCGATCGCGCCGTTGTACGCGGCGTTGGTCGCGGTCACCTGAGCGCCGCTCTGGGTCACCGTGGCGTTCCACGCCTGCGACACCTGCTGGCCGGAGGCGTACGTCCAGGTGAGCCGCCAGGAGGTCAGCAGGTCACCGAGGTTGGTGACGGTGACGTCGGCGTTGAAACCGCCCGACCACTGTGCGGAGACCTCGTAGCGTACGGCGCACCCGGCTGCCGCCGCCTGGGCCACGGTCCCACCTCGGCAGCGGCGACGACGACACTCGCGGTGGTGGTGGCCAGCAGGGCCAGCCGCTTTCGATCCACCATGACTTCTCTCCTTCGATCCGGCCCCGCCCACCCAACCCGCCCCGCGCTCCCCGCCCCGCGCTCCCCACCCCGCCGATCTTGCACTTGCGGCCCCGACATATGGTGCTTATCGCCCAGCCAAGGGGCCCAAACTGCAAGATCGTCGAGGGCCGGGCGGCTGCTCGCGGGCGACCTGCCCGCGGTTGCCAGGTGGATGCGGTGCCGGATCCAGCACCCCGCAATCGGTGGGACCGGCGGCAACCGATTACCTGGTGCTGGGCCTCGGCACGGGGCGGGCGGCCGACCTCGCCGTGCCGCTCGACTCGGACGAGCTCGTCGCCTTCGGGCTGCTGCTGTCCGACACCGGCGCCAGTTGGCTGGGCACTGCGGCGTTGGTCCTGGCACCGGGCCCGGACGTGGCACGCGCCGTCCGGACCGGTACGGCGACATCGAGGTGCACAACTGGCGGTTCGGTGGGCGACCCCGGAACGGGACAGGCCCCGGTAGCCCGCCCTGCGGTAGAGACGACGGTCGCGAGCACAGCCGCGCCGGACCCGACCGGGATCGGATCCGGCGCGGGCAGGGGATCACACCCGGCTCGGGGCCGCCGAGAAGTCGCCGGTGGCGGTGCCCGCGCGCACCCGCCGGGAGACGACGACGCCGAAGACGGCGGCGGTGAAGAACATGACGAAGCCGTACGTCACCGACGGCATCGCCATCGTCGAGTTGTCGAGCAGCGTCGGGCTCATTCCGATGGTGATGGCCAGGCTGGCGTTGTGCAGGCCGATCTCGAAGGCCGAGGCGATCGACTCCCGCTCGCCGACGCGCAGCAGCCGGGGGCCGAAGTAGCCGAGGCCCATGCTGATCAGGTTGAACGCCACCACCGCGAGGATGATCTCGCCGAGGATGTCGAACACCTCCGAGCCGAGGCCGGCGATCACACTGGAGATCATCAGGATCAGCACCACCACCGACAGGACCTTGACGGCGCGCTCCAACCGCAGGGCGGCGTCGGTGAATCTCGCCCGGATGGCCATGCCGATCGCGATCGGGATCAGCACCAGGGCGAACACCTGGATCACCTTGTCGAACTGGAGGCCGATCGAGCTGTCCGAGCCTACGAAGCCCGCCACCGACAGGTTCACGATGACCGGCAGGGTGAACAGCGCGAGCACCGAGTTGACGGCGGTCAACGAGATGTTGAGCGCGAGGTCACCCTTGAACAGGTGACTGTAGAGGCTGGCGGTGCTGCCGCCCGGCGAGGCGGCGAGCAGCATCATGCCGACCGCAAGCTCGGGCCGCAGGTCGAACGCGACGACCAGGCCCAGGCAGATCGCCGGCAGGATCAGCATCTGGGAGACCAGGCAGACGACCATCGCCTTGGGGTAGCGCACCACGCGGCGAAAGTCGTCGAGGGTCAGCGTGAGGCCGAGCCCGAGCATGACGATGCCGACGGCGATGGGAAAAAGTATGAGCACGGTGTCGTTACTCATGATGACTCCGCCTTCCGGGAGTAAGAGATCCATGAGTTTCACACCGGCTGCCACCACCCCGGTTCTCGAAGGTTGCCCTATACGCAGCCCTGATGACAGCTGGCACGTACCACGCCGCCCAACTGCTTGACCGCTCAACTACACCGGTGTTAATTTGACCGGGTTCGATGAATATTCGGGGAGGAACGCCATGCTGCTGAAGTCCCTTGCCGTCGCGGCGTCCGCCGCGACCCTGCTCGCCACCGCGCCCACCGCATCGGCGGCAGCTTCCCAGTCCTCCGAGGCGTGGCCGCCCGGAAACTGCGCACAGGGCACGTTCTGCGTCTGGCCCAACTGGGCGCACCCGAACCCCGCCCCCGTGGAGACTCCGTCCCTGGTGAGCGCTGGCGAGTGGTCCGGCAGCGTCCCGGCGAAGACCTACTACAACTACACGCCCCGCAACGTCGACATGAAATACTCCTACACCTGGCCGGACGGGTCGACGAGCCACTACACGCTCTGCACGCCCCCCGGCGGCAACATCTTCTACCTGCCGGTGACCGTGACGCAGCTCAGCTGGCACGAGGGCTCCTGCTGACACCCGCACCTCCTGCCCACGTCCTCCGGGGGCGCGACTACGTTGACGAGTCGTGCACCTCGTACCCGATCATGGCCTTGTCTGGCGCGACTGGGCCACCGCCCTGGCCGGCGCGGTCGCGCTGCTGCTCGCCTCGTGGGCGCTGCTGATCCTGCTGGCCCGCCGGCTCCCGCCCGGCCTGCTGCGGGATCTCGCCGCCTTCGTCCCGGACTGCGTCACCATGGTCCGCCGGCTGCGCCGGGACCCCAGGGTGCCCCGCCGGGCCAAGGTCGCCGTCCTGCTCGCCGGCCTCTGGGTGGCCAGCCCCGTCGACCTGATCCCCGAGTTCCTGCCCGTCATCGGGCCCCTCGACGACATCGTCGTGGTGGCGCTCGCCCTGCGCTACGCCGGCCGGCAGGTGCCCCGGGACGTCCTGCTGGCCGCCTGGCCGGGCGAGGCCCGCCTCATCGAGCGGCTCCTCGGCACACCAGCCACCTCGCGCGCGCCTTCGCCCAGGATCCGGCAAGGGGCCAGCGATTGACTTACATCAGTATGTTCGGTGTGCTGTGCAACGGCTCGCATTCGTCCCGTAGGAGGTTTCGTTGCGCAAGCTCGCCGCCGTCCTCGCCGCGCTGTTGACCACCGGCGCCGCCCTCACCGCCCCCGCCCCCGCGCAGGCCGCCGATCCGGCCTGCACCGGCACCGTCCGGATCACGTCGATGACCTGGTCGCCGCCCCAGGTCATGCCCGGCCAGGGCAGCACCCTGACGGTCGTCGCGCAGAACTGCACCGACACGCCACAGCAGGCCTCGTTCTTCTCCTACCAACAGTTCCTCGGCTCCGGCCCCGGCGTCCCGCCCGGATGCCCCATCGTGGAGCCCCTCCCGGCAAGCCCGGTCACCATCGAGGCCGGTGGGACGTTCACGGCGACGTCCCGCCACAACACGTATCCCGGCTGCACCGCCACCCGAATCCTGGTCACCGCCCAGTTCACCCTCGGCAGCACGCTGCTCGACGCGGGCTCCGCCAGCCTGGAGATCACCGCGGTGCCGCCCCCGTCGGGATGCGCGGTGACGTACCGCAACGTCAGCCGGTGGGCCGGCGGCTTCGTCGCCGAGGTCACCATCGCCGCCATCGCGGGCGCACCGATCAACGGCTGGACGCTCGCCTTCGACTTCGCCGGCGACCAGCGCGTCACCGGCGGCTGGAACGCGGCCATCGCCCAGACCGGCACCACCGTCACGGCCCGCAACGAGACCTGGAACGCCGTCATCTCCCCCGCAGGCACCGCGACGTTCGGCATCCAGGGCACGTGGCACGACAGCGACGCGCCACCCAGGGCCTTCACCGTCAACGGCGCACCCTGCGAGGTTCGCTGACCCGGACCGCGGCGGGCCCGTCGCAGCGCCTCCCGGTGCTGGCCGGTGCAGCCGGTGACCTTGCCGCTGCCGTCCGGCCAGCCGTAGGCCTTCCTGCGTCGCGGATCGGGTCGTCGCCGGTCAGTCGGCCTCGACCGGGGCCTCGCCGAAGACGGCGAAGCTGACGACCCAGTACGCGACGTAGGCGGCGAGCAGCACGTACCCGTGCCAGCGCCGCAGCCGGCCGGTGGAGAGGAAGCAGGCGGCGAGGGCGGTCATGCCGACGAGCACCGGGAGGTGCCAGGAGAGCACCTCGTCGTCGACGACGATGCTGCCCCCGACGAGCAGGATGATGCCGAGCTTCCCGGTCACGCCGAAGACGACGCTGCCGACGACGTTCGCGAGGCCGATGTCGGCGGTGCCCTTGCGGGTGGGCTCGACGGTCAGGAGCACGTCCTCCAGGGTGAGCACGAGGGTGGCGATGGTGGCACCGAACAGGGCCCCCTGGATCCGGAACTCCTCCAGCAGGCCCTCGGTGCCGATGCTGGTCATGGCCGCACCGACGACGAGACCGACGAGCGCGACGACGGCCAGCCCGATCGCCACCCAGCCGGGAAGCGGCCGGGCCCGGTCGAACGGCATCGGCACGCCGAGGGGCGGCGTGCCGGTAGCCGGCGTGCCCCGCCGAAGCTCCCGCATCGCCACGTAGCCGAGGAAGAACGCGAACAGCAGCAGGAGCAGCACGCCGTGGAGCGGGGTGAGGGGCCCGAACACGAGGAAGGGGATCAGCACCAGGGGCGCGACGGCGAACAGGGCGAGGTAGCGACCCGGGACCGCGACCCGGGTGGGCGAGATGATCGCGGCGAGGGCGAGCACCACCCCAACCATCGAAATCGCCGTGCCGAAGACGGTGCCGAGCGCGACGCCGCTGAGGTCCTCCATCTTGAGCGCCACCCCGAAGGCGACGTCGTCGAACTCTATTCCGGTGAATACGATCGCGAGCAGAAAGACGGAGACGCGCAGGCCGGACGCGGCACCGACGAGATAGGAGATCAGCTTTTCCGCGCTGTAGATCAGCAGTGCGGCACCGACGACGAAGAGAAGTATCGACGACAAGAGCCGGGCGCCCCTTCCCACGATGACCGGCCGGATCGACGCATTGCGTCACCGGTCGACAACAGCATTCGGCACTTCGAGGCGTCATCGTTGCACATCGATGCCGAGCAGGCCAGGGGCAAGATCCCGCCCGCACCAGCCTCACTGGACACCGCGTGGGAATTGCACGGTGATAGCTCTCGTCGGAGGCATCTTGTAGGGTCGAAAGCGCAGACCAATCGAATGGTCGCCCACCTCCCGAATCACTCCCAGGGCACCATTCCGATGTTTCACCGAAGCCAAGATGCAGGTAACAAAATGCAACACCGAGAGGAGCCGGGAGCGGATGGCCGAAGACATGGGATCGACAGTGCCACGACGACAACTCGGGCGGGCGCTGCGCGACCTGCGCACCGAGGCGGGCGTGACCCTCGACGGCGCGGCCGAGGCGCTCTACTGCAGCCGGCAGAAGGTCTGGCGCATCGAGAGCGGCCTGGGCGCCGTCCGGCCCATCGACGTCCAGGGCATGTGCCAGGTGTACGGGGCGACGCGCGAGCTGACCAAGGCCCTGACCGCCCTGGCGGCCGAAACCAGAGCCAAGGGCTGGTGGCACTCGTACGGCGACGCCATCCCCGACTGGTTCGAGATGTACGTGGGCCTGGAGTCCGCCGCATCCCGGCTACGCGAATACGACGACACGCTGATTCCCGGGCTGCTCCAGACCCGAGGCTACGCTCAGGGCGTCTACCAGCATCGTTCACGCATCTCGCAGGAGGAACGCGACCGGCTGGTCGATGTCCGCCTGCAACGGCAAACGTTGCTGGAACGCCGGCTCCCACCGCCGCCCCAGTTCGAGGTCGTTCTCTCCGAGGCGGTCCTGCTCCGCGTCGTCGGCAACCCCGCAACGATGGCCGAACAGCTACGACACCTGCTCGACGCGGGCAAGCTCCCGCATGTCTCGATCCGGGTGCTCCCACTCGCAGCCGGTCTGCACTTCGGCGCGGTCGCCGGCCCCTTCGTCATGCTGGACTTCCCCCTCCGCAACAGGGTCGAGCCCGAGCCATCCGTCGTCTACAGCGAGTCGCTGACCGGCGCGCTCTACCTCGACCGCAAGGAAGAACTCGCCATCTACGAAGAGGTGTGGGCAAGCCTGACGTCACTGGCCCTCGATGAGCAACAATCAAGGCAACTGGTCAACAAGATCATCGGAGAGGTCCATCATGGCTGACCTGACCAACGCCCAATGGCGCAAGAGCACCCGCAGCGGCGACAACGGCGGCAACTGCGTCGAGGTCGCCGACAATCTGCCCGGCCTCGTCGCCGTACGCGACAGTAAGAATCCATCGGGACCCGTCCTCACCTTCTCCCCCGCCGCCTGGTCCAGTTTCGTCCGCGCCCACAGGTCCACTCGCTGACGACGATCATTCACCGCGCACCCGGCCACGTATGCCGGGTGCGCGGCCGGCGGAGCAGACGTTGTTTTTGATCGGCCGGTCATCACGGTCTTCGATCGGACGGCGGGATACCCTGCCTGCGGTGTTTCACACCGCATGACCGGAGGAGCGATGCTGGGATGACGGCAGGGCGTGCGATGCCGACGCAGGACGACGTGCTCGGGTATTTCAACCTGCTGTCCAACTGGGGACGGTGGGGCGACGAAGACCAGCGCGGCACTCTGAACCACATCACCGACGACGTCCGGCTGGCGGCGGCGCGGGCCGTGCGCCACGGTAGGAGCGTCTCGTGCGCGTGGGAGGTTGCCGCGCCGGCGGACATGGAGCGGTCGACGACGTCGTGCCCGTGCGCCGCCGACATGCCGGGTGCCGAGAACATGCCGGTGCCCGGCTTCCACGCCGACCGGCGCTGGGGCTTCTCCTCCGAGCGGATCGGCATGACGTTCCACGGCAACACGCTCACCCACGTCGACTCGCCGTGCCACGTCTTCTGGGACGGCACGATGTACAACGGGCGGTCGCATTCGTTGGTCGACCCCGCAACGGGATCGGCGTGGGCGGCCGTCACGGCGGCGGCGAACGGCATCATCACGCGTGGTGTCCTGCTGGACGTCGCAGGGGCCCGCGGTGTGCCGTGGTTGGCCCCAGGGCAGGGTGTGTTTCCCGACGATCTCGAGGAGGCCGAGCGCCGCCAGGGTGTGCGGGTGCGATCCGGCGATGCGGTGCTCCTACGGACCGGCCATGGCCGTGCCCGGCACGAGGCCGGCGAGTCCATCGGTTTCACGCAGGCCGGCTGGCACGCGTCCTGCCTGCCGTGGCTGCACGAACGCGGCGTCGCGCTGATCGGTGCCGACACCCCGCAGGACGTCCAACCGTCGGGGTACGACGACGTGTTGATGCCGGTTCACGCCGTGGGCCTCGTCGCGATGGGTCTGTGGCTGCTCGACAACTGCGACCTGGAGGCGTGCGCGGCGACGGCTGCCGAGCTCGGCCAGTGGGACTTCCACCTCGCAGTCGCGCCGATCCGCTTCGCCCGTACGTCCGGCAGCCCGGTCAACCCGATTGCGACATTCTGACCGCGAATGACGTTCCGTTACCGGTTGTGGCCACGCTTCCCCGTGCCGGTCGGCGTGACTCTGCGTCATGCTCGTTGACCCCGCAGGACATTCCACATCCCCTTTGCTCTGCACCCGTATCCGCAACACCACCGTCCACCTGCACACGTACGAGATCGCGGATGGCCGGGGCCAGATCGGACGGTCGCGCCGCGTGGAGCGCTGCGTCCGTGGGTGCAGAGCAAAGGGGACGGGTCGCGGGGTGGTGCCGCCGGGCCGGGCGGTCGCGCTGTGTCACGTACCGCTCGCGGGTTCGATCGTGGGCGCGGCGGCCGGCGCGGCCCGACGGCGGGCCCGGCGCGGGTCGCCCGGCCCGGGCCGTCGCGGCCGGACCGCGACACCGGGCCTGGGCGGGGTGGGGTGTGCGGCGGACGGCGACGCCGGTAACGTTGCGCCCCATCACGCCCGGCGGCCGCACCGCCGGCCCTCGGATAGGTCCGACTCTACGGAGGATGCCGGATGTCCCACGGCGGGGAAACCTTCGCGGTACGCAACGAGCCGAACGGGCGGCCGAGCTTCGAGCAGGCGTTGCGCGGCTACGACAAGCGGCAGGTCGACAGGTACGTCGAGCAGGTCGAGGCCACGGCCTCGACGTTGACCGTCGAGCGGGACCGGGCGCAGCACCAGCTGCGCAACCTGACCCTCCAGTTCCAGGCGCTCCAGGCGGAGGTGTCCGACCTGCGGCAGCGGCCGGCGCAGGTGGACCGGGCGTCGTTCCGGGATCTGGGGCCGATGGTCGACCAGATCCTCGCGCTGGCCGAGAAGCAGGCCGCGGCGATCACCGAGAGCGCCGCGCAGCGGGCCGACGACCTGCAGGCCGAGGCGGAGCGGGTGCTGGTGGAGGCCCGGGACCACGCCGCCCAGGCGCTGCACGACCTGGAGACGGAGCTGTCGGCGCGGCGCGCCGAGCAGGAGAAGGCGTACGAGGAGCGGCGCTCGGCGGCGGAGGCGCAGCTCGCGGACGTGCAGGAGCTGGTGGAGCAGCTCCGGGTGGATGGCGAGGCCGCACACGAGCAGGCCCAGCAGGAGGCGAAGCGGATCAACGAGCTGACCGCCCAGCAGGTGGAGCAGGCGCGGGCGGCGGCCGAGGCGCTGACCAAGGCGGCCCGCACCCAGATCCAGCAGGAGGTCCAGGCCGCCCGCGCGCAGAGCCAGCAGGAGCTGGCGCAGTGGCGGGTCAATGTGGAGCGGGAGATCAACGAGCGACGGGCGGCGGCCGAGCAGGAGCTGGCCGAGCACCGGGCGGCGGCCGAGCGGGACGTCGCCGGGCAGCTCACCGCCGCCGAGGAGAAGATCGCCACCCTGATCGCCGAGGCGCAGCAGTACTCGACGGAGGTGCGCAAGCGCGCCGACGAGCAGGCGACCGCGCACCAGGAGCAGCTCACCGCTGTGCAGCAGGAGGTCGGCAGCCAGCGGCAGGCGTTGACGCAGCTGCACGCCGAGCTGGACACCGCACAGCAACAGCTCGCCCAGATCCGCCGGGAGGGCGCGGCGCTGGAGAACGAAGTCAACCAGTTGCAGCAGCGCCTGGCCGAGGTCCGTCAGGAACTCACCGCGGAGGCGAACCGGCTGGAGGAGGCCCGCACCGCCGCCGACTCGGCCGAGCGGCACGCCAAGGACGTGCGGGCCCGGGTGCAGCGGGAGGCGAAGCGGGTGGCCGATCTGGCCGCCGCCGCCGTGATGGCCGCCGCGGCGGGGGGCGGCGAGACCGCCGAGTTCCCGACGGTGAAGAGCAGGTCCGAGGCGCAGCGCGCGACCGAGACGCCGCGCGCGGCCGGGGAGCAGCGGCCGGTCGAGGAGCAGCAGCCCGCCCCCGAGGTCCCGGCCGGCGCGTAGCGCCCGGCAGCGCGCCGGCGTGTGGCCCCGGTCCCGCTCCGCGGGTGCCGGGGCCTACTTCTCGGGGCACATTCACGGCGGCCTTCATGCTAGTTTCGAGCCACGTTATTGGCATTCCTGAATCGACAGCGATCCGGCTCACGACAGGGCGCTCCACCGGATCGCGCCGCCACGAGGAGCGGCGAGAGCGCTGAGCGGCGCGTCGACGCGCCGCCGGCCCCGTCGCCTCCGCCACTGCTACTGCCGACGGGGGATATTGGCATGAGGTGCCCACCACTGCTCCATAGGTGACCGCGACCCTAGGAGCCACGAGCCACCGCAGGCCCGCTTCGACGACCAGGTGAAGCGGGTGGCCGACCATGACCGGCCACCCGACCCACAGTCGTCTCCTTTGCGTGCCATTCTGCGTGCCATCGACAGCGGCTCCACGGAATCATCCCGACAACACATCGAAATCGTCAGGCGACGTTATTCGAACAACGGTCGCCCCATCACGCACGCCTGCACATCATCTGATCCAAGGAGTGGAATGTCACGAAACACGTTGGCCACGCGCCGCGTCGTCGCCGGCCTCCTCGGCGTCGCCCTCGCCGTCGCCGCCACGTTGGCCACCGCCCCGGCGCCGGCGACGGCCGCTCCCGCCACCCCCGTCTTCGGCTCGTCCATCGACGGCTACGCCGCCTACGACGGGCAGGAGATCTGCGATCCGACCGCGAAGCCGGGCCTGGTGGGCTTCCGGGACCTGCTCAACTCGACCTACGGCTCGCACACCTCAGGCATCGTCCGCGACTGCGGCAGCGGTGGCACCAGCGAGCACAAGGAGGGCCGGGCGCTCGACTACCACTTCAACTACTACGACACCGCGCAGCGGGCCGACGCCACCGACGTGCTCAACTGGCTGCTGGCCACCGATTCGCACGGCAACAAGCACGCGATGGCCCGCCGCCTCGGCGTCATGTACATGATCTGGAACAACAAGATCTGGAAGTCGTACGACCCGTCCGACGGGTGGCAGGCGTACAGCGGCAGCAACCCGCACACCGACCACATCCACTTCAGCTTCAGCTGGGCCGGCGCCGACAAGCGCACGTCCTGGTGGTCGGGCGGGCAGGTGCCGCCGGAGCCGGAGGACGTGCCGGTCTCGGGTGACTGGGACAACGACGGCGTCGACACGGTGGGCGTGTTCCGCCCGAGCAACTCGACCTGGTATCTGCGCGACACGAACAGCGGCGCGGCCACCAGCGTCTTCAAGTTCGGTCACGGGCCGTCGGGCGACATCCCGGTGGTCGGCGACTGGGACAACGACGGCTCCGACACGGTCGGGGTGTTCCGCCCGAGCAACTCGACCTTCTATCTCACCAACGGCACCACCACCACCGACGCGTCCTTCATCTTCGGCCACGGCGCATCGGGCGACCGACCCGTGGCCGGCGACTGGGACAACGACGGCTTCGACACCGTGGGAGTGTTCCGCCCGAGCAACTCCACCTGGTACCTCACCAACGGCACCACCACCACCGACGCGTCCTTCATCTTCGGCCACGGCGCGTCCGGCGACCGACCCGTGGCCGGCGACTGGGACAACGACGGCTTCGACACCGTGGGAGTGTTCCGCCCGAGCAACTCCACCTGGTACCTCACCAACGGCACCACCACCACCGACGCGTCCTTCATCTTCGGCCACGGCGCATCGGGCGACGTGCCGGTGGTCGGCGACTGGGACGAGGACGGCGTCGACACCATCGGCGCCCGCCGACCCTCGAACAACACCGTCTACCTCCGCAACACCAACAGCGGTGGTCCAGTGGACATCCAGTTCATCTACGGAATCTGAGTCCAGGGGACACGACGGCGCCGGGCCGCCACCTCAAGGTGGCAGCCCGGCGGTGCCCACCGAGGTGGGCGTGGGTCAGCAGCCGCAGGTGTAGTACAGGATGTCCCAGTGGTTGCCTTCCTTGGTGTAGAGGTTCCCGGAGGCGGACCGGTACTGGTAGCCGAAGCCGGGGATGTAGCCGACGTAGGCGAAGTGCGCCGAGATGTAGTTCTGCACGCAGGTGGTCAGGCCGACGTCGAGCTTGTAGCCGGTCCAGTGGCTGTAGGCGCCGTCGGCGTGGCCGACCTCGGTGCCGGCGGTGATGGTGATCGCGCAGCCGCTGACCCGCTTGAACGTGATGATCCCGTCGATGGTGGCCTGCCGGATGCCGTCGAACGACGTGCAGGTGGCGGTGTAGCGGTCGCTGCAGTTGCCGCTGGAGGTCCAGGAGATGCCGGCGGCCGACAGCTGGGACGCGGCGCTGGAGTGGGTGATTGCCAGGGCGGGGCTGGCGAAGCCGAGCGTGACGCCGAGGGCCGCGAGCGCGGCGACGAGCAGGGTGACCGCTCGGCGGCGCAGCGTGGGGCGGGTCGTGGACATGGTTCTCCCGTATCGCCGTGGGGGGGGGTTGGATTTTTGCGATTCAGGGGGCCGGCCTTGCAGGATTTCTACCAGACATCGACGCTCATGACTAGATGTGGGGTCAGCGGACCGGTCGGTGATCAGTTTGTCGGCACGGTCTGTTACCGTCGCGCCGCCGCTGCACCAGTCGAGCCGGAGGTTGGCGTGTTCAGCTCCCACTTGTCGTCGTTCGCCGGGCTGCCCGTGCTGCCCTTCACCCCGGGGATGAAACTCCCCGACGATCCGTCGGCCGTCGCCTGGCGACTGGAGGTGGAGGACTTCGAGGCCGAACCCGAGGAGTTCGCCGCCCTGGTCACGGGCCTGCGCGACGAGGTGCCCGCCGACGCGGTGCGGGCCCTGGTGATCGGCGAGTGGGGTTCGGCGTACGAGCGGGCGCTGCCCGTGGAGCTGCTCGTCGAGGCGGCGCGGCACTGGCCGGCGCTGCGGGCGGTCTTCCTCGCCGACCTCGTCAGCGAGCAGTGCGAGGTCTCCTGGCTCACGCACGGTGACATCACCGGTCTGCTGACGGCGTGCCCGTCGCTGGAGGTGCTCTGGGTGCGTGGGGCCACCGAGCTGCACCTGACCCCGGTGCGCCACACCGGTCTGCGGGAGCTGGGCTTCCAGACCGGCGGGCTGCCCGGGGCGGTCGTCCGCGCGGTCGGCGGCTGCGACCTGCCCGCGCTGGAGCGCCTGGAGCTGTGGCTCGGCCGGTCCGACTACGGCGGCGACACCACCGCCGACGACCTCGCCGAGATCCTCGCCGGCACCCGGCTGCCGGCGCTGCGCCACCTCGCGGTCAGCAACGCCGAGGACGCCGACCGGGTCGCCGCGGCCGTCGCCGCCGCCCCGGTGCTCGACCGGCTGGAGGTGCTCGACCTGTCCAAGGGCGTGCTCACCGACGCCGGGGTCGAGGCGCTGCTCGCCGGTCGGCCGCTGACCCACCTGCGCCGCCTCGACCTGCACCACCACTTCCTCTCCGAGGAGGCCGCCGCGCGGGTCGTCGCCGCCCTGCCCGGCGTCGAGGTCGACCTGTCCGAGCCGCAGAAGGCCGATGTCTACAACGGCCGCGAGTACCGCTTCACCGCGGTCGGGGAGTGAGGCTGCCGTGAGCGTCCTGTCGCACGCCGAGTCCTTCGCCGGCCTCCGGGTCGTCCAGGTCCCCGCCGACGGCCCGCTGCCCGCCGTCGACGGGCCCGTCGCCTGGCGCATCGATCATCCCGACTGGGACAGCAGCACCGAGCAGCAGCCCTGCCCCGGCTTCCGGGACGCGTTCGACCGGTTCGTCGACGCCGCCGGCGAGTCCGCGCAGGCCCTCGTCGTCGGCGCCTGGGGATACGCGGCGTTCAACGTCGCCCCGATCGACCAGCTCTGTGCCGCCGCGCCGCGCCTGCCGAACCTCCGGGCGCTGTTCCTCGGCGACATCCTCAGCGAGGAGTGCGAGATCTCCTGGATGCAGGTCGGCGACGTCAGCCGGCTGCTGGCCGCGTACCCGGGGCTGGAGGTGCTGCGGGTGCGCGGCGGCGAGGACTTCCGGTTCTCGCCGGTGCGCCACGAGCGGCTGCGCCGGCTGGAGGTGGAGAGCGGCGGCCTGAGCGGCGAATTCGTCCGCGCGGTGCTCGACTCCGAGCTGCCCGCGCTGACCGACCTGGAGCTGTGGCTCGGCGTCGAGGACTACGGCGGGGACACGACCGTCGACGACCTGGCCCCGCTGCTGGCCGGGCAGCGGTTCCCCGCGCTGCGCCGGCTCGGGCTGTGCAACGCCGAGCACGCCGACGAGATCGCCGAGGCCCTCACCGGCGCGCCGGTGGTGCGGCGGCTGGAGCTGCTGGACCTGTCGCTGGGCACGCTGTCCGACCGGGGCGCGCTCGCCCTGGCCGGCGGGCAGCCGCTGAACCACCTCACGAAGCTGGACCTGAGCCACCACTTCGTCTCCGACGAGGTCGGCGCGGCGGTCCGGGCCGCCCTGCCCGGCGTGACGGTGGACCTGTCCGACCCGCAGGAGCCCGACGAGTACGACGACGAGGAGTACCGGTACACGGCGGTGTCGGAGTGACATGCGCCTGACCGTGGTCGGCAACCCCGACAACCGGCGCGTCGGCCTGTTCACCGCCGCCGTGCTCGCCGCCGGGCTGCCCCGGCCGGCGGTGCTGCCCTGGGCCGACGTGCTCACCGGGGCCGCGCCGCCGCCGGCCGGGGCGCTGGTGCGCGTCGACTCCCCCGGCGAGGACCCGCACGTGGACCGGCTGCTGCGGCGGGCGGCCACCCCGGCGCGGCACGGTGAGCTGCTCGGCCTCGCCGACGCGTACGCCGGGTTGGTCGACGGCCTGGCCCGGGTCGCCGCCGGCGGCGCGGAGCTGCTCAACGACCCCGGCGACGTGGCGGCGCTGTGCGACAAGCGTCGCTGCCACGCGCGGCTGTCCGCCGCCGGGGTCGCGGTCCCGGCGGCGCTGCCCGGGGTCGACGGCTACGCGTCCCTGCGGGCCGCGATGGCCGACGCCGGGTGGGCGCGGGTGTTCGTCAAGCCGGCGCACGGCTCGTCGGCGGCGGGGGTGCTGGCCCTGGCGGTCGGCCCGCGCGGCGTGCGGGCGGTCACCCCGATCGAGGTCGCCCCGGACGGGCTGTTCAACTCGCTGCGGGTGCGCGCCTACGACGACGAGGCGACGGTCGCCGCGCTGGTCGACCGGCTCGCCGGTGAGGGGCTGCACGTGGAACGGTGGCTGCCCAAGGTGGGGCTCGGCGACCGGGTCGTCGACGTGCGGGTGGTGGTGGTCGCCGGGCGGCCCACCCACGCGGTCGTGCGGGCCGCCACCGGGCCGCTGACCAACCTGCACCTGGGCAACGCGCGCGGCGACCTGGCCGAGCTGCGGGCCGCCGCCGGCCCGGCGGCGTGGGCGGCGGCGATGGAGACCTGCGTACGGGCCGCCGCGTGCTTCCCGCGCAGCCTGCACGTCGGGGTGGACCTGATGTTCCTGCTCGGCTGGCGGCGGCACGCGGTGGCGGAGGTCAACGCGTTCGGGGACCTGCTGCCCGGAGTGCTGGCCGACGGCCGGGACACCTACGCCGAGCAGGTGCACGCGCTGACCAGCGGCCGGTGGGAACGCTGGCGGGCCACCGCCACGGCAGCGACGGCCACCGGCCGGGCGGCGGAGGTGGGCGCGTGCGCCACCTGATCGGAAGCCACGACGTCTGCCTGGTCACCCTGGACACGCTGCGCTTCGACGTGGCCGACGGCCTGGCCGCCGCCGGGCGTACCCCCACGCTCGCCCGGGTGCTGCCCGGCGGCCGGTGGGAGCGGCGGCACTCCCCCGCCAGCTTCACCTACGCCGCGCACCACGCGTTCTTCGCCGGTTTCCTGCCCACCCCGGCCGCGCCGGGGCGGCACGAGCGGCTGTACGCGGCGGCGTTCCCCGGCAGCGAGACCTCCGGCGAGCACACCTGGGTGTTCGACGCGGCGGACCTGCCGACCGCCCTCGCCCGGGAGGGCTACCACACACTCTGCCTGGGCGGGGTCGGCTTCTTCAACCGGCGCGGCGCGCTCGGGTCGGTGCTGCCGGGGCTGTTCGCCGAGGCGCACTGGGAGCCGGAGTTCGGCGTCACCGCCCCCGGCTGCCTCGACGCGCAGCTCGACCGGCTCGCCGAGACGCTGCCCCGGGTCCCGGCGCGGCAGCCGCTGTTCACGTTCCTCAACGTCGCGGCGCTGCACCAGCCCAACCGGCACTACCTGCCCGACGCCGACGCCGACGACCTGGCCAGCCACGCCGCCGCCCTGGAGTACGTCGACAGCCGCGTGGGCCGGCTGTTCGCCCTGCTCGCCGGGCGGGGGCGGCCGGTGTTCACGATCATCTGCTCCGACCACGGCACGGCGTACGGGGAGGACGGCCACACCGGCCACCGGGTCGGCCACGACGTCGTGTGGACCGTCCCGTACGCCCACTTCACCCTGCGACCGGGAGAATGGTGACCAGCAACCTCGCGGGCCTCGACGGCTCGCCGTACCAGCAGTACCTGTACGCGTACCCGCACAAGACGTCGTACCGGGCGCTGCGGCCCCGGCCGCTGCTCGCCGACGTGTGGCGGGCCGAGCCCCGCGACGCGCTGTTCCTCTACGCGCACGTGCCGTTCTGCGAGATGCGCTGCGGCTTCTGCAACCTGTTCACCCGCACCGGCGCGCCCGCCGAGCAGGTCACGGCGTACCTGCGGCAGCTGCGCCGGCAGGCCGAACGGGTGGCCGACGCCCTCGGCGACGACGCCGGCTACGCCCGCGTCGCGTTCGGCGGCGGCACGCCGACCTATCTGACGGCCGGCGAGCTGACCGAGCTGTTCGACATCGCCACGTCGACGCTGGGCGCGCGGCTGCCCGGCGTGCCGCTGTCGGTGGAGACGTCGCCGGCCACCGCGACCCCGGACCGGCTCGCGGTGCTCGCCGCGCACGGCACGACGCGGGTGAGCATCGGGGTGCAGAGCTTCCTCGACGCCGAGGCCCGCGCCGCCGGCCGGCCGCAGCGGCGCGCGGAGGTGGAGGCGGCGCTCGGCGCGATCCGCGACGCGGCGATCCCGCTGCTCAACGTCGACCTGATCTACGGCATCGACGGGCAGACCGCCGACACGTGGCGACAGAGCCTCGAGGCGGCCCTGGCCTGGCGGCCGGAGGAGCTCTACCTCTACCCGTTGTACGTGCGCCCGCTGACCGGGCTGGGCCGGCGGGCGCACGCCCGCGCCGACTGGGACGCCCAGCGCCTCGCCCTGTACGCGCAGGCGGTGGAGGTGCTCGGCGCGGCCGGCTACCGGCAGGAGTCGATGCGGCAGTTCCGCCGCGCCGACGTGCCCGCGCCGGACGGGCCGGACTACTGCTGCCAGGACGACGGGATGGTGGGGCTGGGCTGCGGCGCGCGGTCGTACACGACGGGCCTGCACTACTCGTTCGACTACGCGGTCAGCGTGTCCGAGGTGCGGGCGGTGCTGGACGACTACCTGGCCCGCCCCGCCGGCGACTTCGCGTACGCCGAGTTCGGCTTCGCCCTCGACGGCACGGAGCAGCGCCGCCGGTGGCTGCTGAAGTCGCTGCTGCGCGCCGAGGGCGTCGACGCGGCCGCCTACGCGGCCCGGTTCGGCGTCGCGCCAGGCGACGACTTCCCCGAGCTGGGGCGGCTGGTCGAGCGGGGCTGGGCCACCGACGGCGGGCTGCGGCTCACCCCGGCCGGGCTGGCCCGCTCCGACGCCGTCGGCCCGTGGCTGACCTCCGCGCGGGTGCGCCACGCGATGACCGGGTACGTGCCCCGGTGAGCGCGGCCGACCGGTGCGGCGGGGGCAGCGGCGGCGGGGGCAGCGGCAGCGGCCTGGCGATCCTCTACCGGGGCCCGCTGGCCAGCTGCAACTACGACTGCCCGTACTGCCCGTTCGCGAAGCGGCACGACCCGCCGGACGTGCTGGCCGCCGACCGGGCGGCCCTGGAGCGGTTCACCGGCTGGGTGGCCGCGACCACGGACGTGCGGCTGTCGGTGCTGTTCACCCCGTGGGGCGAGGGGCTGACCCGCCGCTGGTACCGGGAGGCGATGGTGGGGCTGTCGCACCTGCCGCACGTCGACCGGGTGGTCATCCAGACCAACCTGGCCGCCCGGGTGGACTGGCTGGCCGACGCCGACCCGGCCCGGGCGGCGCTGTGGACGACGTACCACCCGGGGCAGGTCACCCGGGAGCGGTTCCTGGCCCGCTGCGCCCGCCTGGTCGAGCTGGGGGTGCGGTTCTCCGTGGGCGTGGTGGGGCTGCCGGAGCACCTCGACGAGGCGCGGGCGCTGCGCGCGGCGTTGCCGCCGCACGTGTACCTGTGGGTCAACGCCGCCGACGGCCACCGCTACGACGCCGCGCAGGAGGCGGCCTGGACGGCGCTGGACCCGCTGTTCGGCTACAGCGTGCGCCCGCACCTGTCGCTGGACCGGCCCTGCCACGCCGGGGAGACGGCGATCTCGGTGCGCGGCGACGGGACGGTGCGCCGCTGCCACTTCGTCGACGAGCCCATCGGCAACCTGTACGACGGCTCGTGGCGGGCCGCGCTGCGGCCGCGCACCTGCGTGAACGGGGCCTGCGACTGCCACATCGGGTACGTCCACCTCAAGCCGCTCGGCCTGCGCGACGTGTTCGCCGGTGGGCTGCTGGAACGCATCCCCGCCAGCTGGCCGCCCGGCTGACCGGGGACCGGCCGCCCCGGCACCCGCCCCGGGGTCGCGCGCCGGTCAGGCCCGCAGGGTGTGGCTGGGCGGCCGGCCGTAGACCCGCCGGTACGCCTCGGCGAAGCGGCCCGGGTTGCCCCAGCCCCACCGGCGGGCGATCGCCGCGACCGTCGCGCCCCCGGCCGGGTCGGCGTCGACGAGGTCCCGGTGTGCGCGGTCCAGCCGGACCCGGCGCAGGTGGGCCGTGGGGCTGACGCCGAGGTGCCGCGCGAACGCGGCCTGGAGCCCGCGCGGGCCGACCCCGCAGGCCTGCGCGATCTGCGCCACGGTGATCGGCTCGGCGGCGTGGGCCTCGATGTGGGCCACGGCCCGCCGGACCACGGCCGGCTCCACCCGGCTCGGCCCCGGCACGTAACCGGCCGTCATGGTGGTGTTGGGGAACACGGCCAGCGCGGTCGTCGCCACGTGCTCGGCGAGGCTGGCCCGGATCAGCGGGTGCGCCAGCGTCCCGTCCGCCGCCGCGGCCTGCGCGTCGAGGAAGGCCGACAGCCCCGCCCAGGCGCGGGCCATGGCGGCGGAGACGGGGGCCATCCCCTCGAACCGGAAGTCGGCCACGGCGACGTCGGTGCGGGCGGCGGCGACGCGGGCGACGTGCACGGTCGACAGCCGCACCACGCTGGCGGTGACGTCGCTCCACTGCACCGTCATCGGCGAGTTGTGGAACCGGCCCACCGCGCCCGGCGGCAGGGCCAGCTCGTCGCGGCCGACCTGCCAGTGGTACCACCCGCGCCGCACGTGCACCGCCATGAAGCCCACGTAGGGCTCCGTCCACGACCGGGCGTCCATCGAGTGCACGATCTCGTCGACGCCGAGCTCCCCCGCCTGGGTGACGGCGAGCCGGAACCGGAAGCCGAGGGCGCTGCCGGTGAACCGGGGTCGGTGGGCGGAGTACCGCTCGGCGATGGTGTGGTGGGCGAGGTCGGGATCCCGGGTCGCGACCTCGTCGCGGATCACCGACGCCCGCTCCGTGGTCGCGGCACCCGCGCCGTCGCCTGTGCGCATGTGGCCTCCCCGTCGCCGCAGTCGGAAGCACAACGCGCCGGGCCCGGGCCGCGTTACGGGCGCGCCCGGTGACGCCGGAAACCGTCCACCGGCCGGGACGGCGACCCGCCGCCGGCCGGCCCCGCAGGCGGGCCGGCTAGCTTGGGCCGCCGGTGCGGACGCCGGCCGGCGGCGCCGGGGCCCGGCAGGTCGGAAGGGGTACGAGACGTGCGAGACGACTTCCCGCGCCACCTGGCCAAGGAGCTGGACGCCACGGACCCGCTCGCCGACCTGCGCGACCGGTTCGTGATCGCCGACGACCACCTGATCTACCTCGACGGCAACTCCCTGGGCCGGCTGCCGGCGGCCACCCCGGCGCACCTGGACCGGCTGGTCCGCGAGGGCTGGGGCGACGGGCTCGTCCGGTCCTGGCCCACCTGGATCGAGTGGGGCCGGCGCATCGGCGACCGGCTCGCCGCGCACGCCCTCGGCGCGCGACCCGGCGAGGTGGTGGTCTCCGACTCCACGTCGGTGAACCTCTACAAGCTCGCCGCCGCCGCGCTGGACGCCGCCGGCGACCGCCGCACCGTGCTGGTGGACGCCGAGGACTTCCCCACCGACCGGTACGTCCTGGAGGGGCTGGCCGCCGCGCGCGGGCTGACGCTGCGGCTGCTCCCCTCCGACCTCGACGAGGGGCTGCGGCTCGACGAGCTGCGCGCCGCGCTCGACGGGGACGTCGCGCTGGTGGTGCTGTCGGCGGTGGCCTACCGGTCGGGGGCGCTGCTGGACATGGCGGCCGTCAACGCCGCCGCCCGACAGGTCGGCGCGACCGTGCTGTGGGATCTGTCGCACGCCGTCGGGTCGGTGCCGATCGAGCTGGCCGCCACCGGCGCGGACCTCGCGGTGGGCTGCACGTACAAGTACCTCAACGGCGGCCCCGGCGCGCCGGCCTTCCTCTACGTGCGCCGCGAGTTGCAGTCCCGGCTGCGCCAGCCGATCCAGGGCTGGTTCGGCCGGCGCGACCAGTTCGGCATGGGTCCCGGCTACGACCCGGCCCCCGACCTGGACCGGTTCCTGGTCGGCACCCCGTCGATCCTCGCCCTCGCGCCGCTCGACCCGGCGCTGGACGTGCTCGCCGAGGCCGGCATCGACCGGGTCCGCGCCAAGGGCCGCCGCCTCGGTGAGCTGATCGTGACGCTGGCCGACGCGTGGCTGACCCCGCACGGCTTCCGGGTGGCCTCCCCGCGCGAGGCCGACCGGCGCGGCAGCCACGTCTGCCTGCACCATCCGGAGGCGCTGCGGATCTCCCGGGCCCTGGCCGAGGTGGGCGTGGTGGGCGACTACCGGGCCCCGGACCGGCTGCGGTTGGGGCCCGCGCCGCTCTACACCCGCTACGTCGACGTGTGGGACGCCCTGGACCGGCTGCGGGGCCTGGCGGAGCGGCGCGGCTGGGAACGGGTGCCGGGCGGGCCGTCGCGGGTCACCTGAGCGCGTCGTCGGCGCGGGGCAGGGCGAACCAGACCTCGGCCCCGCCGCCCGGCGGGGACCGCAGACCGACCCGGCCGCCGTGGGCGGCGACGATGCCGGCGACGATGGCCAGGCCCAGCCCGCTGCCGCCGGCGCGCCCCGGCTCGGCCTGGGTGAACCGGTCGAACGCCCGCTCGGCGAGCGCGGCGTCGACGCCCGGCCCGCCGTCGGTGACCCGGACCGTGACGCCGTCGGCGGCGGGCTCGACGGCGACGGTGACGGGGGCGTCGGCCGGGGTGTGCGCGCGCACGTTGGCCAGCAGGTTGGCCAGCACCTGCCGCAGGGCGTGCTCGTCGCCGCTGACCGGCGCGGGCGTGGGCGCGAGCAGCCGGGCGGGCCGGCCGGGCTGGGCGGCGAGCAGGTCGGCGACGGAGTCGCGGGCCAGCACGGCCAGGTCCACCCGGTCGTGCCGCAGCTGCGGCTCGGCGTCGAGGCGGGCCAGGTAGAACAGGTCGTCGAGGATGCGCCCCATCCGGACGGCCTCGTCCTCGCTGCGGGCCAGCACCTCCGCCCGGCGGCCGGGCTCGACCATGTCGTGCCGCAGGATCTGCAGGTAGCCGCGGATCGAGGTCAGCGGGGTGCGCAGCTCGTGGGAGGCGTCGGCGGCGAAGTCCCGCAGCCGCTGCTCCGAGCGGGTGCGGGCGGCGATCGCCGCCTGGAGCCGGGTGAGCATGCCGTTGACCGCGAGGGTGAGCCGGTCGACCTCCGTGCGCGGGTCGGCGACCCGCACGCCGTCCAGGGGGACCCGCCGGTCGAGGTCGCCGTCGGAGATGGCGGTGGCGGTGGCGGTGATCCGGTCCAGCGGGCGCAGCCCCCGCACCAGCAGCAGCCGCGCGGAGCCGGCCAGCAGGAGCAGCACCGCCGCGCCGCCGGCCAGCTCCACCAGCACCAGCCGGCGCACGGTCTGCGTCACCGGGGCCAGCGGCAGCGCGATGAGCACGAGGGCCTCGCCGGCGCGTACGGTGACCACCCGCCACCGGCCCGCCAGGGTGACCGGCGTCGACGGGCCCTCGGCGGGCGGCGCCGGCGACAGGTCGAGCAGCGGGGTGGCCGGCGGGGTGGCGGCCGAGAACCGGGTGAGCGTGCCGCGGTGGCGGATCTCCACCAGGTAGTCCGACGGCGCGACGGCGGCCCGGACCGTGCCGGGGGGCTGGCCCGCGAGCTGCTTCACCCGGGTGGCGACGACGGCGGCGGCGGACCGGAGCTGGTCGTCGGTGCGCTGCATCAGGTACGCCTGCAACGCCAGCGCGCTGACCAGCCCGGCGGACACCAGCGCGGTCGCGGTGAGCCCGACCAGGCCGAGCAGCAGGCTGCGGCGCAGCGGCAGCCGGTTCACCCGGGCGCACGCAGGGCGTAGCCGAAGCCGCGCCGGGTCTCGATCAGGGGCGGCCCGAGCGGGTCCAGCTTGCGCCGCAGGTAGCCGATGTAGGTGTCGACGACGTTCGACGCGCCGTCGAAGTCGTAGCGCCACACGGCGTCGAGGATCTGGGCGCGGGAGAGCACCCGGCCGGGGTTGAGCATGAGGTGGCGCAGCAGCTTGAACTCCGTCGGCGACAGCGACAGCAGCCGGCCGCCCCGGCGGACCTCGCAGGTCTCCTCGTCGAGTTCGAGGTCGGCGTAGCGGAGCACGCCGGTGGCGGGCACGGGGGCGGAGCCGATGCGGCGCAGCACCGCCCGCACCCGCGCGACCAGTTCCTCGACCGAGAACGGCTTGGTGACGTAGTCGTCGCCGCCGTAGGTGAGGCCGGCGATCCGGTCGCGCGGGGCGTCGCGGGCGGTGAGGAACACGATGCCGATCTCGTGGCCGGCGGCCCGCAGCGACCGGCACACCTCGAACCCGTCGCCGTCGGGCAGCAGCACGTCGAGGACGACGAGCCGGGGGTGGCTCTCGCCGGCGCGGCGCAGCGCCTCGGCCGCGGTGGTCGCGGTCACCACGTCGAAGCCGTGGAACCGCAGCACGGTGGCGAGCATGTCGACGATGTTGGGCTGGTCGTCGACGACCAGGACCCGGACGGCGGCGGCGTTCATCTCGACGGATCAGACCACGGGCGGCTGGGAATTCGATGAGAGTCCGGCGAGAGCCTCGGTCCTGTCCGGCTCGGGGGCGGGTCGACGCCGACGGCCCGGGTGCCACCAGTTGGCCCGACCGAGCAGCGCCATCGTCGCCGGCACCAGCAGCCCGCGCACCACGGTGGCGTCCACCGCCACGGCCACGGCCATGCCGAGGCCGAACATCTTGATCACCGGGTCGGTGTGCAGGACGAAGCCGGCGAAGACGGTCACCATGATCAACGCGGCGGAGGTGATCACGCGGCCCGTGCCGGCGAGCCCGACGCGGACGGCGACCCGGTTGTCGCCGGTCGCCCGCCACGCCTCCTGCACCGCGCTGAGCAGGAACACCTCGTAGTCCATGGACAGGCCGAACAGCAGGGCGAACAGCATCATCGGCACGTAGCTCTCCACGGGCACCGGCCCGGACAGGCCGGTCAGCTCCACCCCCCAGCCCCAGGAGAAGACGGCCGTCAGCACCCCGTAGGCGGCGCCGATCGAGACCAGGTTCATCACGGCGGCCTTGACCGCCACCACGGGGGCCCGGAACGCCACGTACAGCAGCACGGTGGACAGGCCGACGACCACGGCGATCACCCACGGCATCCGGTCCCGGACGCGGTCGGCCAGGTCGGCGCGGGTCGCGGTGGACCCGCCCACGTGCACCTGCACGCCGTCTACCCGCACGTCGCGCAGGTCGGCGACCAGGGCGGCGGTGGCGGGGTCGCTGGGGCCGGTGTCCGGCTGCACGCTGGCCGTGGCCACCCGGCCGCCGTCGGCGAGGCGCACCGGGGCGACGGACGCGACGCCGGGCGTGGCCGCCAGCTCCCGGGTCAGCTCGGCGAGCCGGGGGTCGGCGGTCCCGGCGGCCGGGGGGTCGACGGCGGCGACCACGCTGAGCGGGCCGTTGACGCCGGGCCCGAACCCCTCGGCGAGCAGGTCGAAGCTGGTGCGGGTGGCGCTGCCCGGCGGGTCGTCGCCGGCGTCGAGCTGGCCGAGGGTGAGCGTGGCGGCGGGGGCGGCGAGCACGGCGAGCAGCGCGCCGGCGAGCAGGGCCCACCGCCAGGGCCGGCGGGTCACCCGCTCGGCCTGCCGGGCCCAGCCGGAGCCGCCGTCGCCGGCGCGGCGGCGCAGACGCAGCGGCAGCGCGTCGAGGCGGGGGCCGAGCACGGCCAGCAGGGCCGGCAGGAGGGTCACCGCGCCGAGCACGGCCACCACGACCACCAGACCGGCGGTCCAGCCCAGCGTGCCGAGGATGGGCACGCCGGCCACGGCGAGGCCGCCGAGGGCGATGACCACCGTGCCGCCGGCGAACACGACCGCCGCGCCCGCGGTGCCCATGGCGGCGACCAACGCCTCGTCGGCCGGCGTGCCGGCGGCCCGCAACGCCCGGTAGCGGGTGATCAGGAACAGGGCGTAGTCGATGCCGACGCCCAGGCCGATCATCGTGGCCAGGTTCCCGGCCACCGACGGCACGGCCACCAGGTGACCGGCGAGCCCGACCGTGGCCAGCGCGCAGCCCAGGGTGAACAGGGCGGTCACCAGCGGGACCGCCGCGGCGACCAGGCCGCCGAAGGCGAACAGCAGCACCACGGCGGCGACGAGCAGCCCGACGACCTCGGCGGTGTGCGAGCCGCCCCGCTCCGCCGCCGTGGCGAGCGTCCCGCCCGGCACCGTCTCGACGCCCGCGTCGCGGGCCGGCTGCGCCGCGTCCAGCACCGACCGGCTGAGCGCCTTGTCCACCTCGCGTGCGGGCACGTCGAGGCGGACGGTGAGGTAGCCGGTGCGGCCGTCGGGGCTGAGCGTGCCGGCGCGGGCGTCGACGCCGTCGACCCGGGTCACGTGCTCCACCTCGGCGAGCGCGGCGGCGGTGCGCTCCAGCGCCGCCCGGCGGTCCGGCTCGTCGAGGCGGCCGGCGTCCACGCGGACCACGACCTGCCCGCTGCTGGCGGGGCCGCCGCCGCCGCGTTCGCTCAGGTCCCGGGCGAGCTGGGCGTCGCTGCCGGGCAGGGCCACGTCGTTGTCGACCGGCCGCCCGAAGGCGGCGACACCACCGACCAGGGCGACCGCGACGAGCAGCCAGGCGGCGAGCACCCGCCAGGGCCGGCGTACGCACCAGCCGCCCAGCCGCTCCAGCGTCCGGTGGGTCCAACCGTCGGTACGGGCGTGCATCAGTTTCCTCCGCAGGTGCCGGCGCGGCGGCCGTCGCCGCCCCCGGGCAGGGTCAGGTCGTGTCCGGTCAGGCGCAGCCGCAGGCCGTCGTCGGCGACGTCGACGCCCTGCCAGCTCAGGCCGGCGGGCAGCGCGGGCAGCGGCCGGGACAGGTCGCGGCCACCGGTGAGCCGCTCCACCAGCTTGGCACCCGCGGGCCGCCGCATCCCCAACACCTCGATCTCGGTGGGGGTGACGGTCAGCCGGCCGGCGTCGATCGCGGGCCGGGCGAGCACGGTGACCGGGAGCTGCTGCCCGGCCATCGGCGCGGTGGTCTCGACGGCGAGCAGCCCGCCGACGCCCCGGTAGTGCACCGGGCGCTCGCCGACCGTGCCGGGCAGCGCGTCGAAGCCGACGCGGATCCGCAGGTCCAGCGCGCCGACGCGGGCCGGCTGCCCGCCGGGCAGCCGCACCCGGGACAGCTCGGCGTCCACCTCGGCGGCCCGCACGTCGCCGCGCGTGACGTCGGTGGCCCGCACGCTCACCCGGCCGAGCTCACCGGTGAGCACGCCGGGCAGCACGGGGAACCCGCCGAGGTCGACCTCGGGCGACCGGTCGAGGTCGGCGGCGCAGGCCAGCTTGTCGGCCAGCCGCTGCGCCGCCGTCCGGGCCACCCACCGGTCCGCCACCACCGCGGCCGTCACCAGGACCGCCAGGCAGGCGGCGGCAAGCAGGACGGCTCGTCGCCGCCGGTTGATTCGCAATCGCACCGGTAGAGCAGAACAGGCCGGTCTGGACCCACCACCCGAGGACGATGAGAGAAACGTGGGAGTTCGAGGTGGCCCACCTGCGGGATCGCCCGCGCACGGACGCCGGCGGTCAGCCGGCGGCGGGGACCTCCCGCACCACGGCGACGCCCCCGGCGGGCACCTCCACGGCGGTGTCGACGAGCGCGCCGGTGAGCAGCTCCACGCCGGCGGCCGGCACCCGGTGCGCCCGGTCGGTGTGGTTGAGCAGGAACAGCCAGCTCGCCGCCGCGCCCCGGCGGCGCACCGCCTCCACCCCGGCCGGCGCGGCGGGGCAGGTCGGCGTCGCCCCGGCGGCGAGGGCCGCGTCGGTCAGCAGCCGCCGGTACGTCTCGTCGTCGGGCCGGGTGGAGACGTACCAGGCGGTGCCCGCGCCGTGGCGGTGGCGGGTCACCGCCGGTTGCCCGGCGAGCACCCCGGCGGCGTACGCGCGGACGACCTCGGCCCCGGCGAGTCCGACGACCTCGGACCAGATCCGTCCGACGCCGCCACCGGCCAGGGCGACCTCGTCGCCGTCGGCGAGCGGGTGGAACTCCTCCACCCGGACGCCGAGCACGTCGCGGAACGCGCCGGGATAGCCGCCGGTGCGTACCCGGGCGTGCTCGTCGGCGACGCCGCTGAGCCAGGTCACCACGAGGTGCCCGCCGCCGGCGACGTAGTCCCGGGCCCACCGGGCGGCGGCGTCGGAGGCGAGGTAGAGGGCCGGGAGCACCAGCAGCGCGTACCCGTCGACGGGGTCGCCGGGCAGCACCACGTCGCAGCCGAAGCCGGCCCGCCACAGCGCCCGGTGCGCCGCCGCGACCTCCTCGTGGTGGTTGACGAGCTGCGAGGGCAGGCCCGGGTGTTGCAGGGCCCAGCCGCAGCCGGCGTCCCAGCCGATCGCCACGGACGCCTCCACGGCCGCGCCGTCGGTCTCGGCGATCCGGTCCAGGACCGCGCCCAGCTCCACCGTCTCGCGGAACACCCGGCTGTCGGGGCCGGCGTGCGGCACGAGCGCGGAGTGGAAGCGTTCCGCCCCGCCGACGGGGGCGCGCCACTGGAAGTACAGCGCGCCGCGCGAGCCCCGGGCGACGTGCGCGAGGCTGTGCCGGGCCATCCGGCCGGGCTCCTTGGTGTGCATCCGCCCGGCGGTGTAGATCAGGTTCGGGGCGGTCTCCATGAGCAGCCAGGCGCCGCCCCCGGCGGCGTCGCCGGGCACCGGCCGCCGGTCATGGCCGTCGCCGTCGCCGTCGGCGGGGGCGCGGGGGTCACGGGCGGTCGCCACCGGGGCGGCGGCCCGGGCGCGCGCGCCGTGCCGGGCCCAGCCCCGGGCCAGGTCCGCGGCCAGCGCCGTCTGTTCCTCGGCCCCGCCGTCGACCGCCGACGGGTAGTGGTCGACGGCCACCAGGTCGACCTCGGCGGCCCAGCGGGCGTGGTCGACGGGCACCCAGTCGCCGAGGACGTAGTTGGTGGTGACGGGCACCGCCGGGTTCGCCGCCCGCAGCAGGTCCCGCTGCTCGGTGTACGCGGCGAGCAGGGTGTCGGACCAGAACCGGCGGAAGTCGAGCAGCTGGCCGGGGTTGGCCAGGTACTGCGTCGCCCGGGGGGTGCTGATCTGCGCCCAGTCGGAGTAGTGCTGGCTCCAGAAGCTGGTGGTCCAGGCGTCGTTGAGGGCCGCCAGGTCGCCGTGCCGCCCGACCAGCCACGCCCGGAACGCCGCCGCCGCGTGCTCGCAGTGGCAGACGGTGCCGTACTCGTTGTGCACGTGCCACAGGGCCAGCGCCGGGTGGTGGGCGTAGCGCTCGGCGAGGACCCCAGCGATCCGCCGGGCGGCGGCCCGGTAGGCCGGCGCGGCGGCGCAGTAGGTGTCCCGGCTGCCGTGGTGCAGCCGCACCCCGTCGGCGGTCACCGGCAGCGCGCCCGGGTGGGCCAGGGAGAACCAGGGCGGCGGCGACGCGGTCGGGGTGGCCAGCGCCGCGCCGATGCCGTTGTCGGCGAGGAGGTCCAGCACCCGGTCGAGCCAGCCGAAGTCGTAGCGGCCGGGCGCGGGTTCGAGGCGGGACCAGGCGAACACGCCGACGGTGACGAGGTCGACGCGGGCCCGGCGCATCAGGGCCACGTCCTCGGCCCAGACCCGCTCGGGCCACTGCTCGGGGTTCCAGTCGCCGCCGAAGCGGAGCCGGGCCTCGTCCCACATGCCGCACCGTCCGTTCGTCGAGGTGGTGGTGTCCGGGTGCGTCGGGCGGCGTCCCGCGCGGAGCCGGCTCCGCGCGGGACGCCGTGGTGTCAGCCCTTCACCGCGCCGGTGATGACGCCCTTGGTGAAGTGCCGCTGCACGAACGGGTAGACGATGATCGCCGGGACGACGGTCACCACGACCACGGCCATCTTCACCGCCAGCGTCGGCGGGTACGCGGTGATCCCGGGCAGGCTGACCGCGGCGCCGGAGACGTTCGGCGACTGGCCGGCCAGGATGTAGCTCTGTAGCACCCGCTGGATCGGGAACTTGTCGTTGTCGTCGATGTAGAGCACCGAGTTGAAGTAGGCGTTCCAGTAGCCGACGGCGTAGAACAGGCCGACCACCGCGATCACCGCCTTCGACAGCGGCAGCATGATCCGGGTGAGGATGCGGAACTCGCCCGCCCCGTCGATGCGGGCGCTGTCGAGCAGCTCACCGGGCACGCCCATGAAGAACGCCCGGATGACCACGAGGTTGAACACGCTGATCGCGCTGGGCAGGATCAGCGACCAGATGCTGTCCTTGAGCCCGAGCCCGGTGACCACCAGGTAGCTGGGCACCAGGCCGGGGAAGATCAGGAAGGTCAGCAGGAAGAAGAACAGCAGTCCCCGGTGCCCCACCGAGCCCGGCCGGGACAGCCCGTACGCGGCCAGCACGGTGAGCACCAGACTCACCGTCGTGCCGACGACGGTGATCAGGGTGCTGATCCAGACGGCCCGGGTGATCTGCCCGCCGTTGAAGATCGTGATGTACGCCGACGGGTCGAACTCCCGGGGCACCATCACCATGCCGCCGGCCGCGTCGATGGTCTCCCGGGAGGCGAGGCTGGTCACCAGCACCGCCCACAGGGGAACGAGCACCGCCGCGACGAGCACGACGAGCACGACGCCCTTGCCGAACAGGCCGACCGGCGAGGGCGGCTCCTCCCACGGGGGCCGCGGGCTGCCGCGCCGCCGCCTCGGCCTGCCGGCCGTCTCGGGGGCGGCCGGCACCGGTCCGATGCCACTGAGCTGTGCGGTCATGACTTGGAATACACCCCCTGCTCGCCGAGCCGGTGCGCGAGCTTGTTGGCCGCGAGGATGAGGATCAGGCCCACCACCGCCTTGAACAGCCCGGCAGCCGCGCCCAGGCCCCACTGCTGGGTGGCGATGGCCTGGTAGTAGACGAAGGTGTCGAGCACCTCGGCGGCGTCGCGGCCGACCGCCTCCCGTTGCAGGATGAACTGCTCGAAGCCGACCGACAGCGCGTCGCCCAGCCGCATGATGAGCAGCAGCACGATCACGGGCCGCAGCCCGGGCAGCGTGATGTGCCACATGCGCCGCCACCGCCCGGCGCCGTCGGCCGCCGCCGCCTCGTACAGGTTGGGGTCGATCGCGGCCAGCGCGGCCAGGAAGACGATCGCGCCCCAGCCGATGTCCTTCCACACCGCCTCGGCGGTGACCAGCACGATGAACGTGTCCGGGTTGGTCATGATGTTCCACGGCTGCATCCCGGCCTCGCGCATCTCCTGGGCGAGCAGCCCGGCCCCGCCGAGCATCTGCACGAAGAACGTGACCACCAGCACCCAGCTGAAGAAGTGCGGCAGGTAGACGACGCTCTGCACGAAGCCGCGCACCCGCCCGGAGACCAGGCTGTTGAGCAGGATCGCCAGCAGGATCGGCAGCGGGAAGAAGAACACCAGCTGGAACGCGGTGATGGTGAGGGTGTTGCGCACCGCGTCCCAGAACAGGGGGTCGGCGAAGAGCGCCTCGAAGTTGCCGAAGCCGATCCACTCGCTGTAGAGGAACGCCTCCACGGGGTCGTCGCCGACGAAGGGGTTGTAGTCCTGGAAGGCGATGACGTTGCCGAGGGTCGGCAGGTAGTGGAAGACCAGCAGCAGCGCGGCGGCCGGCGCGGTCATCGCCAGCAGCGGCCAGTCGCGGCGCAGCCGCGCGCCCAGGCTGGCCCGGTGCCGGCGGCGGCCGGCGCGGCGGGGCTTTCGGGTCGGCGGCGGGGCCTGCCCGGCCGCCGCCGGCGCGTCCACCGCGCCGGCGGTGCCCGGGCCGCTCATCGGCCGTTGTCGGCGAGCGCCTTCTCGTGGAAGGCGCGCCCCTCTTCGCCGCCGGAGGCCATGAACTCCTTCGTCACCTGGTCGAGGTCGCTGACGGGGCGGCGGCCGCGCAGGATGTCGCGGATCTTGTCGTCGGTCGGCTGGATGATCTTCGACCAGTTGGCGGGCAGCTCCAGCTTGATCCCGGCGAACAGGTCCTTCTCCAGCAGGGCGACGTTCTTCTTCAGGTAGTCCAGGTACTGCTGGACGTAGTCCGGGGTGTCGCCACTCTTCACCTTCACCGCGACCCGGCAGAAGTTGTACTGGCCGCCCAGCTCCTTGCGGCCCAGCTCGGTCGGGACCGGGCTGCCGTCGGCCGCGCGGGTGAAGTGCTTGCCCTCCACGCCGTACTCGCGCAGCTCGAACTCGCGGCTGCCGAACGGCGCGGCGCACCAGTTGAGCACCCGGAGGATCTCGTCGACCCGGTCGGCGCCGAGGCCCTTCTTGACGAAGGTGAAGAAGATCGGCTTCTCGCTGCCCCAGATGACCGGCTGCGCGCCGGCCGCGCCGAACACGGGCAACGGCTGCATGTTGAAGCTCGGCAGCACCTTGGACTGCTCGCCCTGCAGGCCCTGCCACGCGCCGAGCCCGTCCTGGAACATCAGGATCTTGCCGGCCTTGAACAGCTGCTTCTCGTCGGCGCCCTTGCTGGCCACCGTGTCGGGGTGGACCAGACCCTCCTTGAACAGCTTCGCCGTGAACTCCAGGGCCGCCTTGTAGGCGGGGTTCTCGAACTTGTGCTCCAGGCCGCCGCCGGGCTTCTTGCGCCAGGTCTGCTGGCAGCCGTAGAACTGCTGGACCATGTCGAAGACGGTGCCGAAGGCCCACACGCCCTTGGCCGGGTCGGTCGCCTTCTTGGCCAGCTCGTAGAGCTCCTCGGGCGAGGTCGGCGCGGCGAGGCCGGCCTTGTCGAACAGGTCCTTGCGGTGGAACAGGGCCCACGCGAAGGGGCCGTCGGTGGGGTACGGCACGGCGGCCAGCCGCCCGCCCCAGACCGAGTACTCCCAGGACCCGGTGGGCAGCGCGGCCAGGTACGGGTACTTCGCGGCGGCGTCGCCCTTGAGGTGGTCGGTGAGGTCCTCGAAGAGCGCCTTGACCGCGTCGGAGAACCGGGCGACCTTGTCGACCTCCCAGTTGGGCGCCATGAGCAGATCGGGCACGTCGCGGGCGCCGAGCATGGCGTTGAGCTTGTCGGCGAACGTGGTGCCGTCCTGGAGGCTGGGGTTGATCTCGACGCCCAGCTTGGTGTTGATCGCGGCGAGGTAGGAGTTGCTGCCCAGCGTCGGCGGGGTCGGGCCCCACCAGGGGCTCATCGTGCGGATCGCCGCGCCGCCCTTGCCGGGCTGTTCGGTGACCGCGTCGACGAGGTCCTTGGGGTAGCTGAGGTAGCCGTCCGGGATCGGCCCCTCCCCCGGGATGTCCGGCTTCAGGACCTCGGCCGGCTTGTGGTTGGGCAGGACGGCCCGGACCGCGTCGGCCTGGGTGGCGCTGCCCTTGCTTCCGGCCTCCTTGCTGCAACCGGCGAGGGTGGCGCCACCCATGGTCGCGGCGGCGCCGAGACCGGCGAGGCGCAGCAGGGTCCGGCGATCGGTGGATACGCCTGGCAGGGACGGCTTCACGGCGTTCCCTTCATCTGACACGCGGGGCTTGCGGAGCACGCGCGCCCGGCTAGGATTAGTTGGGTTACTAACCGAATAAACTAATCGACGGTGATCCGGCCCACAAGGGAGCGGCGACCGCGGGGCGACGTGCCGCGCGCGGTGGTCCGGTGGGGTGCCGCGGTGCGCGATGATGGACGCGCGGACCGACCGGGGATCGCGCACCGGCAGCGCAGGGAGCGGGCACATCTTGATCAGCATGCAGAACGACCCGCAGCCGACAGACCTCGGCGACGTGCGGGTCGCCAACCGGGCCGTGGTGCTGCGGCACGTCCGGGTGCACGCCCCCTGCTCCCGGGCCGACATCGCGGCCCGCACCGGGCTCAACAAGGCCACCGTCTCCAGCCTCGTCGGCGAGCTGATCGAGCGCCGGCTGGTGCGCGAGACCGGGCTGACCGAGAACCGGATCGGCCGCCCGGCCACCATGCTCGTCCTCGACGGCGAGCCGTACGCCGCCCTCGGCCTCCAGGTCGGCGTCGACGAGCTGGCGGCGGTGGCCGTCGACCTCGGCGGCAACCGGCTGCTCACCTGGCGGCGCGCCTTCGCCGCGCCGGCCGCCACGCCGGACGAGACGGTCCGGGCCCTCGTCGCGCTGGCCCGCCGGGCCACCGCCCGGATCGCCGGCGAGGGGCGGGCCGTGCTCGGCCTGACCGTCGGGGTGCCGGGCCTGGTCGACGCGGCCGGCTGCGTGCCCCTCTCCCCCGCGCTCGGCTGGCGCGACGTGCCCCTCGCCGACCAGTTGCGCGCCGCCCTGCGCGACCCGGACTTCACCGTCGCCGTGGACAACGAGGCCAACCTCGCCGTCCTGGCCGAGCAGCGGCACGGCGCCCGGGCCGGGGCCACCGACCTGGTCCACCTCACCGGCGGCGCGGGGATCGGCGCCGGGGTGATCGTCGACGGCCGGCTGCTGCGCGGCAACCGGGGCTTCGCCGGCGAGATCGGGCACCTGGGCCTCGACCCGACCGGTCCGGCCTGCCCCTGCGGGCGCTCCGGCTGCCTGGAGGCGCTGGTCGGCCTACCGGCCGTGGTGGGCCGGCTGCTGCCCGACACCGCCGGGGACGGCCCCGTCACCGACTTCCTTCCCGAGCTCGACCGGCTCAGGGCCCTGGCCGGGCAGGACGACCCGACCGTGCGCGCCGGGCTGGCCGAGACCGGCCGCCACCTCGGCCACGCGGTCGCCCTGCTGGCCGGCCTGCTCAACCCCGAGGCGGTGCTGGTCGGGGGCCACCTGGCGACGCTGGGGCCGTGGCTGCTGCCGGCGGCCCGGGCCGAGCTGGCCGCCCGGGCCCTCGCCCCGGAGGCCGGCGGCTGCCGACTGGAGGCGTCCACTCTGGGGGGCACCGCCGCCGCGCTCGGCGGGGCCACGGCCGCCCTGGCCACCGTCGAAAGTGGCCGGCTGCCCGCCCGCTGACGCGGGAACCCGTGGCCGTCAGCCCTTGACCACCACGGCCCGGTGGTGCCAACCTCGGAGCAGCCGTCCCGTCCGGGCAGACGGGGCGGCCTGGTTCCTCGTCGGTTGTCGAAGCGCTTCACCGCGTCCGGGTCGGCACCCGCACACCACCACCCCGCGATGCCACCTGTCACGACGGTCGTCGAAGCGCTTCGACCTGCCGTCCGGGCATCGCTCGCCCATGGAAGGTAACCGATCCACCATGACCGACAGCACCGGCCGGACGCCCGGCCCGTCCCCCGCCGCCCGCGTCGACGACCTGCTGGCCCGCCTCACCCTGACCGAGAAGATCGGGCTGCTGCACCAGTGGCAGGCCCCGGTCGACCGGCTCGGGCTGCCGCCGTTCCGCACCGGCACCGAGGCGCTGCACGGGGTGGCCTGGCTCGGCACGGCCACGGTCTTCCCGCAGGTGATCGGGCTGGCCAGCAGCTGGAACGCCGAGCTGGTGCGGTCGGTGGGCGCCGCCGTCGGCGCCGAGGTGCGCGCCAAGCACCACGCCGACCCCGAGCGGGTCGGGCTGAACGTCTGGGCGCCGGTGGTCAACCCGCTGCGTGACCCCCGCTGGGGGCGCAACGAGGAGGGCTGGTCCGAGGACCCGTGGCTCACGGGGCACCTCGCCACGGCGTACGCGCGGGGGCTGCGCGGCGACCACCCCGACCGGCTGCGGACCGCGCCGACGCTCAAACACTTCCTGGGCTACAACAACGAGACCGACCGCGCCACCACCTCCAGCGACCTGCCCCCGCGGGTGCTGCACGAGTACGAGCTGCCGGCGTTCCGCGCGCCCCTGGCGGCCGGCGCGGCGGTGGCCGTGATGGCCTCCTACAACCTGGTCAACGGAACTCCGGCGCACCTGAGCCCGCTCATCGAGGGCGAGCTGCGCGCGATGGCCGCCGACGAGATCATGGTCGTCGGCGACGCCGGGGCGGCCACCAACATCGCCGGGGTGCAGGGCCGCGAGCCCGACCACGTCAGCGGCTTCGCCGCCGCCCTGCGCGCCGGGATCGACAACTTCACCGAGGACGACACGAACAGCGCGCTGACCACCGGCCGGATCGCCGAGGCGCTGGAGCGCGGCCTGATCACCACCGCCCACGTGGACCGGGCGGTCCGCCGGATCCTCGGCGTCCGGCTGCGCCTCGGCGACCTGGACCCGGCGCACGAGGACCCGTGGGCCGGGGTGCCGCCGGAGGTCGTCGACTGCCCCGCGCACCGGGAGCTGGCCCGCGAGGCGGCCCGGCAGTGCGTCGTGCTGCTGCGCAACGACGGGCTGCTGCCCCTGACCGCGCGCCCGGGGCTGCGGGTCGCCGTGCTCGGCCCGCTCGCCGACGCGGTGCACACCGACTGGTACAGCGGCACCTTGCCGTACGCGGTCAGCACCCTCGACGCCCTGGCGGCGCGGGTCGACACCGTCACCAGCCACAGCGGCGCCGACCGGATCGCGCTGCGCGCCGGGGACCGCTACGTGCGCTGCGCCACCGACGCCGACGGCGGCCCGCTCACCCTCGACGCCACCGCCGCCACCGAGGCGACCTGGCTCGACGTGTTCGACTGGGGCGGCGACGCCGTGGCGCTGCGCGCCGTCGCCAACGGCCGCCACGTCGGGGGCGACGACGACGCCGTCCTGGTCAACGACCGCACCGGGCCCGGGGGGTGGATCGTCCGGGAGACCTTCCGGTGGCGGCCCGGCCCCGACGGCACGGTGCTGCTGCACCACCTCGCCACCGGCCGGTACGTCGCCGCCGGACCCGACGGGCGGCTGCGCGCCGACGCCGCCGAGCCGGGCGCGGCCACCCCGTTCGCCGTGGAACTGGTCGCCGACGGCGCCGCCGAGGCGGCCGCCCTGGCCGCCGACGCCGACGTGGTGGTGGTGGCCCTCGGCAACCACCCGATGGTCAACGGGCGGGAGACCGAGGACCGGTCGGACCTGGCGCTGCCGGCCGGGCAGGAGGCGCTGCTGCGCGCCGCCCACGCCGCCAACCCCCGCACCGTCCTCGCGCTGACCAGCAGCTACCCGTACGCGATCGGGTGGGCCGACGCCCACCTGCCGGCGGTGCTGTGGTCGGCGCACGGCGGCCAGGAGCACGGCGCGGCGCTGGCCGCGGTGCTGTTCGGCGACGCCGAGCCGGGCGGCCGGCTCACCCAGACCTGGTACGCCGACGCCGCCGAGCTGCCCGACCTGCTCGACTACGACATCATCGACGCCGACGCCACCTATCTCTACCACCGGGGCGATCCCCTGTACCCGCTCGGCCACGGGCTCGGCTACACCCGCTTCGACTACGCTGACCTGCGACTCAGCGCGGCGTCGGTGGCCGCCGACGGGGAGGTCGAGGTGCGCGTCGAGGTCACCAACGGCGGCGACCGGCCGGGGGAGGACGTCGTGCAGCTCTACACCCGGCAGCGGCGCTCCCGGGTCAAGCAGCCCCTGCGCCAGCTGCGGGGCTACGCGCGGGTCGCCCTCGCCCCCGGCGAGCGCCGGGTGGTCCGGCTGCGGCTGCGCGCCGCCGACCTGGGCTGGTGGGACGAGACCCGGGGCGCCCGGGTCGTGGAGGACGCCACGCACACCGTGCTGGTCGGCCGGTCCGCCACCGACATCCGGCTCGTCGGCACGCTCGGCGTCCGGGCGGCGTCCGCCGCCGACGCCCCGGCGCGGGAGGCCACGGGTGCCGGCCGGTCCCGGTGACCACGGCCCGCGCCTGCCCCCGGCGGCGCGGCCGAAGTCACCCGACCTGGTCACCATCTCCGACGTCGCCCGGCACGCCGGGGTCGCCGTCAGCACCGTGTCGTACGTGCTCAGCGGCAAGCGGGCGATCTCCGAGGTGACCCGCAACCGGGTGCTGGCCAGCATCCGGATGCTCGGCTACCACCCGAACGCCGGTGCGCGCGCCCTGGCCAGCCGGCGGGCCAACGTGATCGCGCTGGTGCTGCCGCTGCGCTCCGGGATGCAGGTGCCGGTGGTGATGCAGTTCGCGATGGCGGTGGTGACCACCGCCCGCACCGTCGAGCACGACGTGCTGCTGGTCACCTCCGACGAGGGGCCGGCGGGGCTGCGCCGCATCGCGGCCAGCGCCATGGTGGACGGCCTGCTGCTGATGGACGTGGAGATGCACGACTCGCGGGTGCCGCTGCTGCGGGAGCTGGGGCGGCCCAGCGTGCTGATCGGATTCCCCGCCGACCCCACCGGTCTGACCTGCGTCGACCTGGACTTCCACCGGGCCGGGGTGGTCTGCGTCGAGCACCTGGCCGGGCTGGGCCACCGGCGGATCGCCCTGCTCGGCGCGCCCGCCGCCGTCTACGACCGGGGCACCGGCTTCGCGCACCGCACCCGCAACGGCATCCTCGACGCCGCCGCGCGGCTCGGCGTCGACACCGTGGTCCGGCCCTGCGAGGAGGGCACGGCGGCCGTCCGCCGCGAGCTGGTGGAGCTGCTGGACCGGTGGCCGGACCTGTCGGGCCTGATCGTGCAGAACGAGTCGGCCGTCGGGCCCGTGCTGGCGACGCTGCCCACCCTCGGCCGGCGCGTGCCGGAGGACGTGTCGGTGGTCGGCATCTGCCCCGACCAGTTCGCCGAGCAGGCCAGCCCCCGGCTCACCTCGGTGCCCCTGCCGGCCGAGGAGGTCGGCCAGCAGGCGGTGTCGCTGCTCATGCGCAAGGTGCACGACGAGCCGGTGCCCGACGCGACGCTGCTCGAACCCAGGTTGACGATCCGGGACAGCACGGCCGCCGCCCCCGGGGACGGCAGGTGACGGCCGGGCTGCCCGCGTCCGCGCACCGGATCTGGGACGACTCCCCCGCCGCCGGCTGGGAGGACGCCTTCCTGTCCGGCAACGGCGAGTACGGGATCATGGTGGCCGGCGCCCCGTACGCCGAGCGGATCGTCGTCAACCACCACCGGTTCGTGCTGCCCAACGGCACCCACGACGCCCGGCCGCCCCGGCTGGCCCACCTGCTGCCCCGGGTGCGCGAGCTGGTGCTCGCCGGCCGGCGGGCCGAGGCGAGCCGGCTGCTCGGCGGCGGCCGGGAGCTGCGCTGGACCCAGTCGTTCCACCCCGGCTTCGCGCTGACGATCGACGCGGTGGGGCCGGACGGAGCGGTGAGGCCGGACGGAGCAGCGGGGCCGGACAGCGTGGCGGGGCCGGGCGCGACGGCGCTGCCGGCCGGCTACCGGCGGAGCACCGACTTCCGCACCGGGGAGGTCGTCGTCGAGTGGGCCGGCGGCGAGCGGCGCTGTTTCGTCTCCCGCGCCGACGGCCTCGTGGCGCTGCGGCTGGACATGGGCGACTGCGTGGTCGGGTTCACCGGCGACCTGCCCGGCCGCCCGGCGGACGTCCGCTACGAGACCGCGGCGTACCGGCGTGGCGAGGACGTCTTCCTGCGGATACGCGGCCACTACCCGCCGGTGGGCGGCGCGTACGGCTTCGAGGGCCTGGCCCTGCTCACCGGCGACGTGCGGGTGCTCGGCGACCGGGTGGCCGTGCGCGGGCCGGCCCTGCTCACCATGGTGCTCGACCGGCCCGGCACGCCGCCGTGGCGCACCGCCGAGCGGGAGGAGACGCTGCGCGCCCGCTGCACCGCCGGGTACGCCGGCCTGCGCGCCCGGCACGCGGCCCGGCACTCCCCCGCCTACGACCGGGCGAGCCTCGACCTGGCCGTGCCGGCCGCCGAGCGGGAGCTGCCCGTCGGCGCGCTGCTCGCCCGGCAGGCCGCCGACCCGCAGCGGCCCTACCCGGCGCTGGTGGAGCGGCTGTTCCACGCGGGACGGTACCTGCTGCTGAGCGCCAGCGGCGTCCTGCCGCCCCGGCTGACCGGGCTGTGGCTGGGCTCCTGGGACGCGGCCTGGGCGGGGGACTTCACCACCGACGCCAACCTGAACCTGCAACTGGCGGGGGCCGCCATCGGGGCCCTGCCCGAGGTGAGCGCGGCGCACGCACGGCTGGTCGCATCGCAGGTCGACGACTGGCGGCGCAACGCCGAGGCGATCTACGGCGCACCGGGCCTGCTCGCGCCCAGCCGCACCGACGGGGAGCACGGGCACCTGTTCCACATGCACGACGACTGGCCGTTCGCCGCCTGGCTGCCCGGCGCGGACTGGCTGCTCTTTCCGTTGTACGAGCGCCACCTGGTGACCGGGGAGCCGCTCGGCGAGCTGGCCGGCTGGCTGACGGAGGCCGCCGAGTTCCTCGCCGACGTGCTCACCGTCTCCGCCGCCGACGGCACGGTGGTCGTGGTGCCGTCGTACTCGGCCGAGACCGGCCCGCTGGACGACGACGGCCGACCGGTGCACCTGGCGGTCAACGCCACGATGGACATCGCCGCCGCCCGGCACGCCCTGGCCACGGCCGACGCCGTCACCGGCACCGACCGGTGGGCGGCGCTGCGGGGGCGGCTGCCCGCGTACCGGGTCGACGAGCGCGGCGCGCTGGCGGAGTGGGCCTGGCCGGGCTACCGCAGCGACGAGGACCACCGGCACGTCAGCCACCTCTACCCCGTGTGGCCGTTGGACGAGATCAACCCGGACGACACCCCCGAGCTGGCCGCCGCCGCGCACCGCGCGCTGGTGCTGCGCGGCGACGAGAACCTCTCCGCCCACGGCAGCCTGCATCGGGCCCTCGCCGCGACACGCCTGCGCGACGGCGCGCTGGCCGGGGAGAACGTGGCCAAGATCCTCGGCAACGACATGTTCTTCCGGTCGCTGATGAGCTCGCACAACCCTGGCCGGGAGACCTACAACGCCGACGCCGCGCACGCCCTGCCCGGCGTGCTGATCGAGTCGCTGGTGCACTCCCGGCCCGGCCTCGTGCGGCTGCTGCCGGCCCCGCTGCCCGGCCTCGGCCGGGGGGTGCTGCGCGGGGCCGCCTGCCGGGGCCGGGTCACCGTCGAGGAGCTGGCCTGGGACGCCTCGTCGGTGCGGGCCCGGCTGCTCTCCCCCGTCGACCAGCGGATCACGGTGGCCAGCCCGTACGGGGACGCGGCGGTCGACCTGCCCGCCGGCCGGCCGGTGGAACTGGTATTCGGTCCCCGCACCGACGGCGGGTGACGCAACGCAGTTGCGCCGGACCGACTCCCACCACTCCCACCCCCTCCTTTGCTCTGCACCCACGGAAGCAACGCTTCACGCAGCGCAACCCAACGCCGCGCCCCGCGCCTCGCTCCACCACCGGTAGGAGCAGCTCGGGCGCGGTGTTGCGCGGGTGGGTGCAGAGCAAAGGGTCGACAAGCGGTGCGCTGGGGTCGGCAATTCGTCACCCAGAGCAACATCGACCGTTCCTCCCGACCAACCCCGCCACCGTCACGGAACGCGATCGACCGCACGGGCACAGACCTGAGCACCGCCCCGGCGGGTCGCGGTCAGCGGGTCGCGGTCAGCGCGGCGTAGTCGGCGGGGGTCAGCGGCTGGACGGACAGCGAGCCGTCCGCGCGCGGCACCCCGAGCGGGCGGCCGTCGCGCAGGAACGCCACGGCGTCGACGTCGTCGCGGGCGGCCAGCGTGCAGACGATCTGACCGAACGCGAGCACCTCGTCGCTGCGGCCGGTGTCGTCGCCGGTCCCGTCGACCCGGACGCGCGCCTGACCGTCGGCGACGCCCACCACGGCGGCGCCGATCGCCCCCGGCAACGCGCTGGTCAGTCCGCTGTCCCGCTCGACGGCGCTCGGGCCGGCGAGCAGGTCCCGCAGCTGGGCCTCGGCGTCGAGGGAGCGGCTCACCCGCCGGTCCACCGGGACCAGCCGGTCGTCCTGCACGAAGCACAGCGTCATGGTGACCGGGCCGACCGTCGCGGGGCCGTCGACGGTCGCGGACGACGGGAACGGCCCGGGCGGGGCCTCGACGGCCCGGGGGGTGTCCTCGGCCGGCACCCCGCAGCCCGCCACCGTGCAGGCCGCCACGAGGGCGGCCAGCAGCGCCCGCGCGGCGAACCGGCGGCTCATGCCAGGCTCCCCGGCAGGGCCACCCGGAACCGCGCTCCCCCGCCGGGGCGGTCGCCGACGTCGGCCGTGCCGCCGTGCGCGGCGGCGTGCTGGGCGACCAGCGCCAGGCCGAGGCCGGTCCCGTCACCGGTGCCCCGGGCGTGGGCGGCCCGGCCCCGGACGAAGCGGTCGAAGATGGCGGCCCGGTCCTCGACCGGCACCCCGGGGCCGTCGTCGTCCACCTCGATGACACCGGTGTCGCCGTCGCGCGACAGCCGCACCGCCACCGGGCCCGCACCGTAGCGCACCGCGTTGTCGAGGAGGTTGGCCAGCACCTGTGCGACGCGCCGCCGCTCCACCTGCCAGGTAGCCGGGGTGCCGGCCGCAAGCCGGACCAGCGTGGCCGGCAGGTCGCGGCCGGCGCAGGCCCGCCGGGCCAGGTCGACCACGTCGACGGGCGCGCGGTGGGCGGGCTGGTCGCTGCGGGCCAGGTCGATGAGGTCGTTGACCAGCCGCTGGAACCGGTCGATCTCGTCGGCGACGAGGCCGGCGGCCACGGCGGTGCGCTCGTCGTGGTGCTCCCGCCGCCGTTGCAGGACGCTGGCCGCCGCGGCGAGGGTCTGCAACGGCGAGCGCAGCTCGTGGCTGACGTCGGCGGCGAAGCGGCGGTCGCGCTCGATGCGGCGGGCCAACTGGTCGACCATGTGGTTGAACGAGGTGGACAGCCGGGTCAGGTCCGGGTCGGTGGCCGGGTCGAGGCGGGCGGTGACGTCGCCGGCGGCGATCTTCTCCGCGGCGTCCGCGACCGCGGTGAGGGGACGCAGCCCGTGGCGGGTCGCGTACCAGCCCAGGGCCGCCCCGGAGCCGGCCACGAGGATGGCCACCGCCGTCAGGGCCAGGGCCAGCGCCTGGAAGGTCCGTTCCAGCTCCCACAGGGAGGTGACCTCGTAGTACGTGGCCGAGCCGGACAGCGGCACCCCGACCAGCAGGGCGGTCCGGCCGTCGACCCGGACCCGCTGCACGGCCGGCTGCCCCGAGCCGACGAGCTGTTGCAGCTCCGGCGGCACGGCGGCGGTGAGGCCCGAGTCGGCGATGCGGGCGTGCCACCTGCCGTCCAGGTGCAGCAGCGCCCGCCTGCTGCTGCCGGTGTCCAGCGACCGCAGCACCTCCACCACGTCGGGGTTGTCGGTGTCGAGGCCGCTGCGCACCACGGCGGCGTCGAAGTACGCGGCCCGCACGGCGGTGCGTTCCCGCTCGTCGATCAGCGACTGGCGGGTCAGCTCGTAGGAGATCAGGGCCATCGACGCGGCGAGCAGCAGCGCGCCCAGGGCGAAGGCGGCCATGACCCGGGCGCGCAGGCCGAGGCGGAGCCGGGGCGGGCGGCGCAGCGGGCTCATCGGCGCAGCTTGTAGCCGAGCCCGCGCAGGGTCACCAGGTGTTCGGGGTTGGCGGGGTCGGACTCGATCTTCTGCCGCAGCCGGCCGACGTGCACGTCGACCAGCCGCTCGTCCCCGGTGTCGTAGCCCCAGACGCGTTGCAGCAGCTGCTGGCGCGACAGCACCCGGCCGGCGTGCTCGGCCAGCTCGCACAGCAGCCGGAACTCGGTGCGGGTCACCGGCACCCGCTGCCCGGCGCGGCGCACCTCGCCCGCCTCGGGGCTGACCTCCAGGTCACCGAACGCCAGGACCGGCACCGGTTCGGCGGCGACCGGGGCGGCGGCCCGGGCGCGGCGGCGCAGCGCCCGCAGCCGGGCGGTGAGTTCCTTGATCGCCACCGGTTTGACCAGGTAGTCGTCCGCGCCGGCCTCCAGGGCGGCGACGATGTCGTGGGTGTCGTCGCGGGCGCTCACCACCACGATCGGCACGTCGTCGTCGCGGCGCACCTGCCGGATGCACTCGAAGCCGTCGAGGCCGGGCAGCATCAGGTCGACCAAAACGTAGTCGGCCGGGTCGCGGCGCTGGGCGCGCAGCCCCTCTTCGGCCGTGGCCGCGCCCCGGGCGTCGTAGCCCTCGTCCTCCAGGGCGAGCAGCAGCGCCAGCCGGATGCGGTCGTCGTCCTCGATCACCAGTACGGCCGTCATGACGGCATCATCCCCAAGGCCGTCGCCCGGCGGCCAACCGTGTCCGGCGTACGACGGATTTGTCACGCAACTGTCACATGTCCGCGCGGTGCCCGCCAACCCCGGCCGGCACGGTGGCCTGGACCGGTCGGGCGAGAGGAAGGGGTACGGCCGTGACGACGCCGCTGGCACGCCGGGAGTGCACGATCCCCCTGGTCGAGGTGGCCGTGACCGAGTTCGACCTGGCCTGCCTGCCGGAGACCGGGGCCGTGTTCGACCGGCTGCTCGCGCTGCGCCCCGCGCAGGTCGTGGTGGACCTGTCCGCCTGCCGGCACATCGACGCCGCCGCCATCGGGTTCCTGCTGGACGTGCACCGTCGGCTGACCCGCGCCGACGGGGTGCTCGTCGTACGCGAACCGAACCCCCGGATCCGGCGCATCCTCCAGTCGGCCCGGCTGGACCAGGTGCTGCCGGTCGTCGTCGGCGACGCGGCGGCCGGGTCCCCCGAGCAGCCCGGCCCGGTGGCACCGCCGGTCGGCCGGGCGGTCGTGCCGGGCGGCGGGGGTGGCAGCCGTCGCCCGGCACCGGCCGGGCAGGGGCGCGCCCGCCGGTCGGCGGAGTGGGCGTGACCGTCGCCACGCTGGTCAGCGCCGTCGTCGTCGGGCTCGCCGTGGGGGTGCTCGGCCGGCTCGCGGTGCCGGGCCGGCCTACCGCGCCGCTGTGGCTCACCCTCGTCGTCGGTGTGGTCGCCGCGCTGGCCGGCAGCGTCGTCGCCCGGCTCGCCGGCGCGAACGGCCAGGGATTCCGCCTGGTCGACGTGGTCGTGCAGGCGGGGGTCGCCGGGGTCGGCGTCGTCCTCGTCGCGGCCACCGCGGGCCGCTCCGACTCCGCCTGACGGGTCGCCCGCACCCGGCCGGGGGCCGGTCAGGCGGCCGGCTACGACGGGTGCAGCAGCGCCCGGGTCAGCGGGTGCCGGGCGGCGGTGAGCAGGGCGGCCGCGGGCCCGGCCTCCACGACCCGCCCCGCGTCCAGGACGACGACGTGGTCGGCGAGACGGGCGACGACGTCACGGTCGTGGCTGATCACCACGAGGGCCAGCCCCCGGGTGCGGCGCAGCCGGTCGACGAGGGCCACGATCCGGTCCCGGCTGACCGCGTCCAGCCCCGAGGTGATCTCGTCACAGATCACCACGCGGGGCTCGGCGAGCAGCGCCCGGGCCAGGGCGGCGCGTTGCAGCTCGCCGCCGGAGAGCCGGTCGGGGCGACGGGCGACGACGTCCGCCGTGAGCCCGGTCTCGCCGAGGACGCGGCGCGCGGCGTCGCGGGCCCGGGCCGGCGGCAGGGCGCGCAGCCGCACGGCGGCCCGGGACACCTGCTCCAGGACCGACCGGTGGGGGTGGAAGCTGGCCCGGGCGTCCTGGAAGACGTACTGGACGGCGGCGAGATCCGCCCGGGTTCTCCGGTCCAGGGTCGCCGCCAGCGGCCGGCCGCCGAGGCCGACCGTTCCGCCGCGCGGCGGGTGCAGCCCGGCGACGCAGCGGGCGAACGTCGTCTTGCCGCTGCCGGAGCGGCCGACCACGGCGAGGCACCCGCCGGGGGCGACGGCGGCGGTGACCGCGTGCAGCACGCCACGGCGGCGGGCACCGGCGCGGTGGGCGGCGGCCAGGTCGCGCACGCGCAGCGCCGGTGCTCCGGCGGGAGCGGCGGCACGCGGCACGGCGACGCGGGGCGCGGCCGGGGCGGGGACACTCGGCGCGGCCGGGGCGACGGCGAGCAGGCGGCGCGTGCGTTCGTCCCGGGGGGCGGCGAGCACGTCGGCCGCCGCGCCGGCCTCGACGACCACGCCGGCGTCCAGGACGACCAGCCGGTCGGCCACGGCGCGCACCAGGTGCAGGTCGTGGCTGAGCAGCACCACCGCCAGCCCGGCGTCGGCGAGGGCCCGCAGCTCGTGGGCGACGTCCCGGCGGGTGAGGCTGTCCTGCCCGGTGGTCGGCTCGTCGGCGACCAGGACGCGCGCCCTGGCCAGCAGCGCGTGGGCGACGACGAGGCGCTGCTGTTGGCCGCCGGAGAGCTGGTGCGGGAAGCGCCGCAGGAACTCCCGGTCGGCGGGCAGGTCGACGCGGGCCAGCGCGTCGGCCACCGCCCGACGCACCGCCTCCCGCCCGGCCACCGTCGTGCGGGCCGCCGCGCCGCGCGACGGGCGGCCGGGGGTCCGCCGCACCGGCCGGGCGTGCCGCCGGGCGACCTCGCGCAGCACCGCGCCGACCCGGCGGACCGGGTTGAGCGCCGCCGACGGCTGCTGTGGGACGTAGCCGACGACGCCCGGGGGTGGTGGGGTCGCCGGGGACACGGGACAACCGGCCACCTCCACCCGGCCGGCGAGGCGGACGCCGGGGCCGGCCTCCCCCAGCAGGGCCCGACCGGCGGTGGTCTTGCCGCTGCCGGAGCGACCGACGAGGGCGAGCACCTCGCCCGCCGCCACCGTGAACGAGACCCCGGCGAGCAGGCGACGCCCGGCGACCCCGGCGTCGAGCCCGACCACCCGGACCGGCGGGCAGGAGTCCACGGGCGACGTCGGCCTGCCGGCGGCGGTCGGGTCGGCGCGGCGCTCCGGCCCGGCGGGCCGGCGCGGCCCGGGCACGGCGCGGCCGGGCGGCCCGACGGGGCCGGAGTCCTCGGGGGCGGCCCCGCCACGGCCGGCGTCGTGGCCGGCGTCGTCGCGGGGGGTGTCCTCGCCGGCCGCGGCCCGGCCGGTGACGTCGCCGCGGGTGGTCAGCAGCCCATCGGCGACGAGGTTGACGCCGACGGCGAGGGCGACGAGGAGGGCGGCGGGCACCAGCACCGACCAGGGTTGCAGCAGCAGCCCGGCGCGGTTGCGGTCCACCATGACCGCCCAGTCGGCGGCGTCGGGGGCGACACCGACGCCGAGGAAGCTGGCCGTGGCGACGAGGTACAACGCGCCGACGAACCGCACGCCCGCGTCGGCGAGCAGCACCCGGCGGCTGCCGGTCACGACGTGGCCGACGGCGCGCCGCCACCACGTCTCCCGGTACAGCCGCATCGCCTCCATGGCCGGGCCGTGCGCCAGCGGCAACGCCGCCGCGCGGCTGATCCGGGCGACCTCGGGCAGGCCGATCAGCGCGACGATGCCGACCAGGGTGGCCGGCCCGCGCGGCGCGGTGGCCGCCAGCAGGATCAGCAGGATCAGCGACGGCACGGCGAGCAGCAGGTCCGCCGGGCGCATGACCAGCTCGTCGACCCACCGGCGGCGGGTCAGCGCGGCGAGCAGCCCCAACGGCACCCCCGCCAGGTACGCCAGGGCGGTCGCGGCGAGCGCCACGCCGACCACGGAGCGCCCGCCGAGCAGCGCCTGGCGCAGCACGTCGCGCCCGACGAAGTCGGTGCCGAACGCGCCGCCCGGGTCGAACGGCCGTCCGCGCGGTGCCGCGTCGCCGGCCAGGGCCGGCCCCGCCACGGCGACCAGCAGGGGTACGGCGAGCAGCGCGACGCCGACGGCGAGGCGCAGCCGCGACGGGATGCAGTGGCGCCGACCAGGTGGGCTCACGTGGCGGCCCCGGCGCGCGGGGCGAGCCGGAAGGCCACCAGGTCGGCGGCGAGGTTCACCGTCACCGTGGTCACGGCGACCAGCACGCACAGCCCCTGCACGGTGGGGACGTCGCGGGCCGTCACCGCGTCGACCAGGGCGGTGCCCAGGCCGGGGACGACGAACACCGCCTCGACGACGATCACCCCGCCGAGCAGCCAGTCGGTGGTGCGGGCGAGCTGCTGGGCGACGGGCGCGAGGGCGTTCGGCAGCGCGTGGACCAGCCACAACCGGGGCTCGGGCACGCCGAGCCGGCGGGCGTGCGCGACGTGTTCCGCGCGCATCGCCTCGACCATGCCGGCGCGGGTCAGCCGGCTCAGCGAGCAGAACGGGCGGGCCAGCAGCACCGCCAGCGGCAGCACCAGCACGGCGGGGCGGGACAGCAGGTCGCCGCCGGTGCCGACGGCGGTGGGCGGGAGCCAGGCCAGCCGTACGCCGAAGACCGCGACGAGCAGCAGGGCCAGGGCGAACTCGGGCACCGCGTACAGGCCGACGGCGGTGGCGGACAGCGCCCGGTCGAGGCGGCCGCCCTCGCGCCGCGCCGCGAGCGTCCCGAGCCCGACGGAGAGCGGGACGAGCAGCAGCAGCGCCGCGGCGGCGAGCAGCACGGTGGGCGCGGCCCCGGCGGCGAGGACCCCGGCGACCGGCCGTCGGGAGACCAGCGAGACACCCAGGTCGCCCCCGGCCAGGTCGGCGAGCCAGTCCAGGTACCGGTGCCAGGCGGGCCGGTCCAGGTCGAGCTGATCGCGCAGGAGGGCGATGCGCGCGGGGTCGGGCTGGTCGCCGGCGATCACCACGGCGGCGTCCCCGGGCAGCGCCTCGGTCAGGACGAACACGACGGTGGCGACGCCGACGACCTGCCCGGCCCCGGCCAGGAGGCGGCGGGCGGCGTAGCGGGGCAGGCTCAACCCAGCCAGACCTTGTCGAAGCGCGCCCAGTCGAGGGTGTTGGCCGGGGCCGCGGCCGACACGCCGCCCACGCGGGGGCTGGTGGCCACGAGGAAGTCGGCGAACCCCCACACCAGGAAGCCGCCCTCGGCGTGCAGGACGCGCTGCATGTCGCCGTACGCCTGCCGGCGGGTCCGCTCGTCGGCGCTGGACACGGCGCGGGCGTAGCGCGCGTCGAAGTCGGGCCGCCGCCACCCGGTCGCGTTGGTGGTGGACGTGCTCAACAGGCGCTGGGAGATGTGGGTCTCGATGGGCATGGCCCCCGAGCGGTAGCAGGCGAGCACCCCGCCCGTCAGGATGTCCTTCCAGTAGGTGTCCTTGTTGCCGCTGCGCGCCTCGACGGTTAGCCCGACCTGCCGGGCCTGTTCGGCGAAGACGCTGGCGGTCTCCACGAAGCCGCTGGCCACGGGGGCGGTGTCCAGCGGGATGCGCAGCCCCCGGGCACCGGCCCGGTCGACGAGGAAGCGGGCCCGGTCGAGGTCGGGGACGCGCTGGGCGATGTCGTCGGCGTAGTGCTGGTAGCCCCTGCCGAACAGGTCGTTGCCGACCTGGCCGGCGCCGGACAGCACGGTGTCGACGAGCTGCTGGCGGTCGGTGAGCAGGAACATCGCCTCGCGCAGGTCCCGGTTGTCGAACGGCGGCCGGTCGACCTTCATGGCCAGGGCCTGCATGGTGCTGTTGGCCATCCGGGTGATCCGCACCCGCGCGTCGCCCGCGTAGGTGCGGGCGGTGGTGGGCGTGACGTCGTGGGCGTAGTCGGCCTGCCCGCCGAGCAGCGCGTTGATCCGGGCGGACTCGTCGTTGGCCACGAGGTACTCCAGCTCGTCCAGGTGCGGCGCGCCGTCCCAGTGGTCGGCGTACCGCCTGAGCAGCAGGGACCGGCCGGGCTGGAACGCGCCGAAGGCGAACGGGCCGGACCCGACGGGCCGGTCGAAGGCGTCGACGCCCTCGGGCACCACGTACGCGCCGAAGGCCGCCAGGACGTTGGGGAACTCGGCGAACGGCCGGCGCAGCGCGAGTTCGACGGTCCGGTCGTCGACCGCCCGGCTGCCGCGCAGGTCGATCAGCTCCAGGCTGGCCCGGGCCCGGAAGGCGCGCTTCGGGTCGGTGATCCGGGCGTAGCTGTGCAGCACGTCGGCGGCGCGCACGGGGCGGCCGTCGTGGAAGGTCGCCTCGCGCAGGGTGACCCGCCACCGGGTGAGGTCGGCGTTGGGCTCCCAGCCGCTGGCCAGGCGGGGCCGGATCGACACGTCGGGGCCGTAGTCGGCGAGCTTGTCGAACATGGCCTTGGCCCGGGACGCCTCGTTGAACAGGTTCGCCAGGTGCGGGTCGAGGGTCTCCTGCGCGCCGCCGCCGGCGAACACGGCCCGCAGCCGGCCGCCCCGGCGTGGCTGGTCGGAGGCGGTGTCGGCGGGGCGGTCGCCGCACCCGGCCAGCAGGGTGGCCGACACGGCGGCCGCGCCGCCGAGCAGTCCGCGCCGGGTCAGCCGGGCGGCGGGCGTGGGGCTGACGGATGTCACGGGGTTTCCTCCAGTCGAGAGGGTCGGCGGCGGGCGAGCAGGTGCAGCCGGTCGCCGCGCAGGGTGGTGGACAGCGCCGCGCCTGGCCGCCACGGCGGTTCGGTGCGCGGGCCCGGAGCGTCGAACATCGCCAGCACGTCGAAGCCGGCCGTGTCGAGCAGGTGACGCAGTTCCTGGGGGAACAGCAGCCGCCAGGCCGAGGTCTGCACCAGCGGCTCGGGCGCGCCGGGCCAGCTCCAGGCGCGTTCCCGACGCAGCAGTTGCGCCGCGTGGTCGATCCACAGCCGGGTCCGGGACGTGTAGGCGACGCCGCGCCACGGCACGGTGCGCACCGACGTGCCGTCGAGCAGTTCGGTGCTGCCGAGGAAGAACGCGCCGTTGCGCAGCTCGGCCAGCAGCAGCCCGCCCGGGGCCAGGTGCGCGTGGCACCGGGCCAGGAACGCGGTGAGGTCGGCGTTGGTGTGGCAGTAGAGCAGGGCGCTGTCCAGGCAGGTCACCGCGTCGAACCGGTCGGCGAGGTCGAAGCCGCGCATGTCGGCGGCCACGAACCGGACCCGGGGGTGCCGGCGGCGGGCGTGGGCGAGCATCGCCGTCGACGTGTCGATGCCGGTGACGGCCCAGCCGAGCTGCGCGAGCCACCCGGCGTCGCGGCCGGTGCCGCAGCCGACGTCGAGCAGCCGGCGGCCGGGGGGCGCGTGCCGGCGCAGCAGGTCGTCGACGAAGCCGGCGGCGAGGTGCTGCGGGTCGGGGAACTGCGCCTCGTACAGCGCGGGGTTGTCGGTGAGCAGGTTGGCCCCGGCGGTGGCCGCCCCGGCACCGTCGCTCGCCCCGGCACCGTCGCTCGCCCCGGCACCGTCGCTCGTGCCGGCACCGCCGCGCAAGCCGGTGCCGGCGGCCTGCCGGGCCCGCCGGCCGCTCACGCGGGCACCGCCGACGGGGCGGGCGCGGGCGTCGGGTCGAGCGCGCCCCGGCGGTGCAGCGCCCAGACGGCCGCCGCGGAGGCCCCGCCCAGCGCGGCGCAGAGCAGCCACGCCAGCGCCGGCACCCCGCCGCCGGACCCGTCGTCCATGGCGCGGCCGACGGCGGTCGTGCCGGCCGCCGCGATCACCCCGGAGACCAGGTAGAACAGCCCGAAGTAGGTGCCGGTGAGCCCGTCGCGGGCGAACGCCGGGATCAGCTCCAGCACGAACGGCTGGGCGATCAGCACCCCGACGGCGAGCAGCACGGCCGCGCCGAGCACCGGCGCGAGCCGGACGGGGCCGGCGGGGCCGCCGACCGGCACGAGCGGCAGCACGAAGCCCCCGCCCATGACCGCCAGGCCGACCGCGATGGCCGGGCCCCGGGCGAGGCGGCGGTGCAGCCAGCGGGTCACCGGCACCTGCCAGGCGAGGGTCACCGCGGTGGAGACGACGAACAGCGACGCCACGGCGAGCGGATGCCCGCCGGCCTGCTGCGCCTGCACGGGCAGCACCAGGTAGAGCTGGTTCTGGAGGGCGAACATCGCGCTGAGCGCGAGCGTGAAGGCGAGGAACCGGCGGTCGGTGACGGCCTCGCGCCAGTCCCCCAGCACGCTCTGCCCGCTGCTGCGGGCCGGCTGCGGCGGCAGCACCAGGGCCTGCGCCACGGTCAGCGCCACGAACACGCCGGCCGCGGCGAGGGCGGCGGCCCGGAAGTCGACCAGCAGCAGCGCGCTGCCGAGCAGCGGCCCGAGCAGGGCCCCGGCGCTGGCGAACACGTTGAACAGCGCGAACGCCTCCGCGCGCCGGTCCGGGGCGGCCTGCGCGAGGTAGGCCCGCACCGCCGGGTTGAACAGCGCGCCGGCCAGGCCGGAGAGCACGGAGGCGGCCAGCAGCGCCGGCAGCGACACCCCGACGGCGAAGACGCCGAAGCCGACGGCGCGCAGCGCGCACCCGACGATGATCACCCCGCGCGCGCCGAGCCGGTCGGAGGCGGACCCGCCGAGCAGGAACAGGCCCTGCTGGCTGAGGTTGCGCACGCCCAGGACCAGGCCGATCACCGCGGCGGACAGGCCGAGGTCGTCGGCGAGGTAGCCGGCGAGGTAGGGCAGCAGCAGGTAGAAGCCGACGTTGACGCCGAGCTGGTTGACCACCAGCAGCCGGATCGCCGGCGGGAAGCCGCGCAGCGTCGTCCAGGTCGTGATCACCGGGCCACCGCCCGGTCCTCGGCCCGCGCCGGCCGCACCCCCAGGCCGGGCCCGTCGGGGGTACGCAGGACGCCGTCGCCGCCGCCGATGCCGGTCCACGGGTCGTCGGCGAGCAGCAGGTGCCCGTCGAGGTCGACCCAGCGGGCGTGCCCGGCCAGGTGCAGCGCCGGGGCGATGCCGAGCGTGCTGGCGACCAGGCAGCCGAGCAGGACGTCCAGGCCGTGCCCGGCCGCGGCGTCGATCAGCCGGCGCGCGGCGGCCACCCCGCCGCACTTGGCGAGCTTGACGTTGATGCCGGCGACGGATCCGGCGAGGCGGTGCACGTCGGCGACGGTGGCGACGTCCTCGTCGGCGACGACGGGCACCACGACCCGCGCGGCGATCCAGGCCAGCGCGTCCGGGTCGCCGGGCGGGACGGGCTGCTCGACGGCGTCCACGGCGCAGGCGGCGACGGCGTCGAGGACCCGGACGGTCCGCTCGGGTGTCCACGCCCCGTTGGGGTCGAGCAGCAGCCGGGCCGCCGGGGCGGCGGCCCGCACGGCGGCGACCCGGGCGACGTCGTCGTCCGCCCCGGCCTTGACCTTCAGCACCGTGAAGCCGGCCGCCACGAGCCGCCGCGCGGTGGCGGCGGCGTCGGCGGGCGGCACCAGCCCGATCGTGTACGCGGTCGAGACCGCCTCCCGCGCGGGGGCGTCGACGAGCCGCCACACGGGCCGGCCGGCGCGCCGCCCGACGAGGTCGTGCACGGCGGCGTCGAGCGCGCCCAGCACCCCCGGCGCGTCGGCCAGGTCCACGGCGAGGGCCGGCAGGTCGGCGCGCAGCGCCTCCGGGTCGGCGTACCTGGTGACCCGGGGGCGCAGGGCGGTCAGCAGCGCGTCGATGCGGCCCAGGTCGAGGCGCTGGTACGCGCTGGTGACGACCTCGCCGTGGCCGGCGTCGCCGTCGTGGGTCAGCCGCACGGCGACCGCGTCGCGGCGGGCCATGACCGACCGGGAGATGCGCAGCGGCTCGGCGAGCGGCAGCGGGTAGACCCGCCAGTCGAGGTTCATGCCGGCACCCGCTGTCCCCGGGCCGACTCGACGGTCCGGGCCCGGGGGTCGACGACGGTGCGGCACCGGCTCCACCGGGTGACCTCCACCGCCCGGGGGTGGGGGATCTCGACGGGGTGGCCCCGGGTGGGGCCGAGCAGCCCCCGCCGGGCGCAGTAGTCGTCGTCGAAGATGGAGTCGAGGTAGCGGTGCGGCCCGTCGGGGAAGACGGCGAGGACCCGCGCGCCGGGCCGGGTCCGGGCCGCCCAGGCGGCGACCCGGGCGGTCGCGCCGGTGCTCCACCCGCCCGTGACGAACGCGTGCCGGGCCAGCCGCCGGCAGCTCTGCACGGCCTCGGCGGGGGCGACCCAGTGCACCTCGTCGAAGGCGGCGTAGTCGACGTTGCGGGGGTGGATGCTGCTGCCGAGGCCGCGCATCAGCCGGGCGCGGGCGGGCTGGCCGAAGATGGTGGAGCCGACGGTGTCCACCCCGACCAGGCGCAGCCGGGGCCAGTGCCGGCGCAGCGCGCGGGCCAGGCCGGCGCTGTGCCCGCCGGTGCCGACGCTGCACACCAGCGTGTCCACGGCGTCGATCTGGGCGACGATCTCCTCGGCGAGCCCGGCGTAGCCGGCCGCGTTGTCGGGGTTGCGGTACTGGTCCGGCCAGTACGCGCCGGGCAGCGCGGCCCGCACGCGGAGCAGCCGGTCGAGGCGAGCCTGCTGCCAGCCGCCGACGGGATGCGGGGCGTCCACCACCTCCAGCCGGGCCCCGTGGGCGCGCAGCAGCGCCCGCATGGACGGCTCCAGCTCCCGGTCGACGACCAGCACCACGGGGTGACCGAGGGCCTGCCCGGCGAAGGCGAGGCCGACGCCCATGGTGCCGCTTGTCGACTCCACCACCGGGGCCCCCGGGGCCAGCTCGCCGCGCGAGCGCGCGCCGGCCAGCATGGACACCGCCGCGCGGGCCTTCATCCCGCCGGGGCTCAGGCACTCCACCTTGGCGAGGAAGCCGGGTTGCGGGTGCGGCAGCGGGGCGTCCACGAGGACCACCGGCGTGCGGCCGACGAGGTCGAGCAGCTGCGGCGCGGTCATCGGCCCGCCCGGTCGGCGCGGTAGCGGTAGAGCGGCGTGGGGCCGCCGTCGAGCCAGAAGAACGGGTACGGCTCCGCCGACACGGCGGTCAGCCCCGCGCCGAGGAAGCGCGGCAGGACCGCGCTGCCCGACTGGGCGAACGCCACCAGCGGCACGCCGGTGGACCGGGCGTGGCGCAGCAGCGGCGCGAAGGTGCCGTTGCCCAGGGTCATGCCGGAGGCGAGGACCGCGTCGCAGCGCGCCAGCAGCGCCGCCGCGTCGGGCAGGCACGGCTCGTCCCACTCGGTGCGCCCGCCGGCCAGGTCGCACGGCAGGTAGCGCAGGCCGCGCCGGCGCAGCTCGGCGAGCAGGGAGTTGACCACGCCGACGACCAGCACGGTCTGCCCGGGCCCGGCGGGCAGCAGGTCGACCACGGCGGCGGCGCGGGCGGCCGACTTGGCCAGCGACGTGCCGCCGGACACGGGCACCACGTCGGTCGCCGCGCCCGCGTGCGGGCGCACCCCCATCAGGTACGCGTCGAGCGCGGCGACCCGCACCGGCAGGCTCGGGTGGGCCAGCAGCTCCGCCACGCTGGCCCCGACGCAGTCGTAGGCGACGTCGTCGGGCAGCTCGTCGGGCTCGACGGCGCAGGAGCCGACGGCGGCGCCGACCCGCAGGCTGAGCACGTGGTTGCGGTAGCCCCGGGCGCGACCGGGGTGGCGGGCGCCCTGCCGGGTGACGAACCCAACGGTGACCCGCTCCCCCGCCGGGTCGGGGCCGAGCCGGCCGGCGAGCGCCGCCGCCACCAGGTCGTCGAGGCTGTCGGGGGCGGTGGGTTCGGCGGCCGGGGCGGGGGCGGTCACGCGGCGGTCCCGGCGAGCTGGTCGGCGTACCGGACGTCGAGGGCGGCCACGTGCGCCTCGGCGCGGGCCCGCGCGCCCGGTCCCTCGGTGTCGACGGTCATGACGTGGCCGAGGTAGCTGTTGTTGCTGCTGGCGTCGCCGGTGCGGTGCCCGGGGGGCGTGACGGCCCAGTCCACGACGGACGGATCACCGGCCAGCCGGTCGGTGCCGGTGACCGCGTCGACCGTGCCCGCCCGGGGCGGCAGCAGGAACGCGATGGCGGCGCTGCGTACCCCGGTGTCGACCGGCGTGGTGTCGGGGCGCTCGCCGAGGGCGAGGCGCGCGTACGCCATCGGCAGGTCGATGCCGGTGACCCGGCGGACGAGCTCGGTGATCTGGTTGCCGGCGGGCCGCGGGTTGATCTCGACCACCCGGGGCCCGGCCGGGGTCAGGCGCAGCTCCGTGTGGGCGACGCCGTGGGTGAGGCCGACGGCGGCGAGCGCGGCGACGGCCGCGCCGGCGGCGGTACGGGCGGCGGTGGCGGGCAGGTCGGCCGGGAACATGTGCCCGCTCTCGACGAACGCGCTCGTGCCGGCGAGGCTCTTGTCGGTGACCCCGACGACCGTGGTGACGCCGTCGCGGGTGACGGTCTCGACGCTGACCTCGGGGCCGGTGAGCAGCTCCTCCAGCAGCACCAGCGGCACCCGGGGCTGCCGGCGGGCGTTGACGGCGAAGCCGGCCAGCGCGTCGTACGCCCCGCGCAGCTGCGCGGGGTCGGCGACGGCGCGCACGTACATGCCGGCGCACAGGTCGACGGGCTTGACGACCAGCGGGAAGCCGAGCCGCTCGGCGGCGGCGAGGGTGTCCGCCCAGCCGTCGGTGACCGCGAACGCCGGCCCGGGCAGGCCCGCCCGGCGCATCGCCTCGCGGGCCAGGTCCTTGCGGTAGGCGCGGCGCACCGCCGCCGGGTCGGGGCCGGGCAGCCCGAGGTGGGCGGCGACCTCGGCGGCGGTGTGCAGGTAGTAGTCGCAGGAGGTGAGCACCCCGTCGAAGCCCAGGGCGGCGTGCAGCCGGGCGACGTGTGCGGCGAGCGCCGCCGGGTCGTTGGTCTCGGCGGTGACCACGTTGTCGGCGGCGAGCAGCGGGTGGACCTCGCCGGGTGGCGTCGCCCGCAGGTAGTGGTGCAGGTCGCGGGTGAGGAACGTGAACCGGTGGCCGTCCTCCCGGATCGCCCTCGGCAGCAGGGCGCTCATCGCGCCCACCCAGCTCTCGATGACCAGCAGGTGACCCATCAACGACTCCCGTCCTGTTGCGGTGGCGTCCCGGGTACATCTTGTTGGAAACGGTTTTCGTTGTAAAGTCCGCCGCGCCGACGGCCGGCCCTGCGCGCCGCCGCCACGGGGCACCGGCATCCACCGCACGGGAGAACGACGACCGCACGGGAACCACCCACCGCGCGGGAAGATCGTCCGCGCGGGAAGGCATCGTCCGCGCGGGAAAGCGACGACCGGGAACGCTGGCCGCCTCCGGCGCACGACACGCCGGCGCGGCTGCACCACGACCGGCCAGTGATCGCGCGCTCCGCGCCACCCGATCCCTCCGCGGGCGGCGTCACGCCAAGGGGGGAACTCCGTCGGGCGTCAGCCCGCGTACGCGCGGACCGCGCCGCGCACCGTCACCGCGCGCCACCCGGCGGCGCGGCGTCGTGCCGCACACCACGCGCAGTCGTCGGCCGGGCAGCGCACCCGCCGGCCGGGTGGCGTCACCCGCCGGGGCCGTTCAGGCCACGGCGGCCCGGTCGACCGGGTCCACGCCGGCGAAGCCGCCCCGGTGGTAGAGCAGCGGCGAGCCGACGTGGGCGTGCCGCAACAGCTCGGGCTCGGCGAGCACGATCGCGTGGTCGCCGACGACCACCCGGTCGACCACGCGGCAGAGCAGCCAGGCCAGGGCGTCGTCGAGGATCGGCACCGCCTCCGGGCCGACCCGCCACCTGGTCGGATGGGCGAAGCGGTCGATCCCGGTGGCGGCGAACGTGCGCGCCAGGTCCCGCTGGTGCTGGGCGAGCAGGTGCACCGCGACGTGCCGGGACCGCGCCACCGTGGGCCACGCCGACGAGGCGAGCCCGAGGCAGAAGGACACCACGGGCGGCTCCAGGGACACCGACGTGAACGACGTCGCGGTGAAGCCGACCGGCGGGGCGCCGGGGGCCGTCACCACGGTCACGGTGTTGGCCTGCTGGCGCAGGACCCTCCGCAGCGAGCTCGTGTCGGCGTCGACGATGGGTTCTTGCTGCGGGTCGGCGGTCATCGGAGGCTCCCAGGATCGCACGGTGCAGCCCGGGGTGGGCCGCCCCGGATCGGCCGAGACGCACATCGATGCGGCGTCCGGTGCCCCCGACGCTAACCGACCACCCCCACCACCCGCAAACCCTACTTGAAAAGTAGGGATTTCGGCGCCGGCCCGGTCACCCGGCCCCGACCTGCCCCGCGCCGGCTCCGGGGGCGACGCCGGGCGGGGCCCGCGCGGGCGGCTGCCGCGCAGGTCAGGTCCCGCACGGGACCGCCCCGACCAGGCCGAGCCGGTCGGCACCCCACCCCGGACGGCCCCGAAGGCCGCGCCGGCCAGCACCCGCACGGGACGGCCCCGACGGCCAAGCCGGGCAGCACCCGCCCGGTGCCGCCCAGATCAGGCCGAGCCGGTCGGCACCCGGGTGGGCACCGGTCGCCCGGTGAGTCGATGCGCCGCGAGGTACGCCTCGCAACCGAGGCAGACGTCGAACGCCGCGTTGAGGAAGGCGGCGGCGAGGGCCGCCGCCGTGGCGGTCAGGGTGAGCGCCGGCAGGCCGGCGAGGTGGCCGGCGGCCGCCAGCAGCATGAACGTCAACCCGACGAGCTGGGCGAACCGCACCGGGGCGGCCGGCTCCCGCTCGGCGGGCGGGTCGAGCCGGGGCGCAACCAGCGCCCGGTAGGCCAGGGCGTACGGGCCGAGGCGCGGGCTGGCCGCCGTGACGGCGAAGACGACCGCCTGGGTGAGCACCAGGGCGGGCGAGCCGGTGATCAGCGCGGCGGCGAGGACGACGGTGGTGACGGCGGCGGCGAACCGGGGGCCGCGTGGATCGAGCAGCATGGCGGTAGGAGTCCGATCGGCGAGGGGGCGCGCCGTGGCGCGCGGGCGGCTGTCAGGCGGGGCGGCACGCCGGACAGAGGCTCGCCGCCAGCCGCCCGTGGTCCACCGCCCGCCGCCGGGTCAGTCGCGCCCCGCGCGGCGACACCGACGACACATGCCCCGACGACGCCCGCCCCGGCAACCGGGAGGAGGCCCGCCCTGGCGGCGGCACGGACGATCCGCGTGCGGGTGACCGCGCAACCGTCACCGGTCGGCCCCGGTCAGCAGCTTCGCGACGGCCGTGACCAGGTCGTCCCGCACGGGCACCCCGGAGGCCCGGAGCACCACCCGCCCGGCCGGGTCGACCACCAGCACGGTGGGCGTCCGCCAGACGTCCAGCTCACGGACGGCGTCGAGGTGCCGCTCGGCGTCGACCTCGACCAGCACGACACCCGCGACGGCTGCCTCGACCTGCTCCAGGACCCGGCGGGTGGCGCGGCAGGGCGCGCACACGGCCGAGGAAAACTGGACCAGGGTCACCGCGCCGGGGCGCGCGCCCAGCCGCGCGAGCAGTGCCCGGCACGGATCCTGCGGCACGGTGCCGCCGTCGACGGCAGGCGTCCACCGGTCCGGATGGGCGGGCGGAGCGGGCGGGGCCGCCGCGACCACGGACCGGAGCCGGCCGTCGCGGCGACGCCGCCACCGGCCGAAGCCGGTGGCGGCCCCGAGCACGCCGACGACCAGCAGCACGCCGGTCAGGGTCTGGTCCCGCACCGGTCCAGGGTGCCACAGGCCCAGGTCAGCGCCCATTGGCGGTCCGGATGGCGGAACGCCGGCACCGCCGCCCGGCCCGTTCCGCCGCCGCGTCGGCCACCCGCGTTGCGTCGGGGGCAGCCGCGGCCACCCGGTGCCACCCGGTGCGACGACCATTCGACCCTGCCTGCCGCCTCGCACCCCCTTTGCTCTGCACCCATCCGCGCAACAGGCGGCCCGACCTGTGCTTACACCCCAAGACGGGCGGCGGGCGGCGGGCAAAAGGGCGGCGGGACGGGCGCGGCGCGCGACTGCGCCAGGGGAAGCGGTGCGCCGGTGGGTGCAGAGCAAAGGGGCCGGAAAAGGTAGCGCGTGCCGGCCCCCACCAGCTCCCACCAGCCAGGGTTGGCCCGGGCCGGCCGGATGCGGGTCGAGCCACCCGTTGGGCAGCGGACCGGCGGGGCTGCCCGCCGGCTCCTGGACAGCTCCCGTCCGCCGCCGACAGTCCGCCGCCGACAGTCCGCCGCCGACGGGAGCCGCCCAAGACTCGCGTCCCGTCCGGGGCGACGGAGCGGCCGAAGACACGTCGCCGGCGTCGTCAAGCGCCCGCAGCTCAGAGTTTCGTCAATGTTCACTGTCAGCCACCTGTCATTAGGGGCGATGACCGGCTTTTCCGTCGCGAGACCTTTGAGTCGATCAGATATCTATTTATGATTCTCGATGCCATGGCGTATTCACCGGCCGTTCACCAACCGAACAGCCGGCGTTCAGGACCGCACCCACCTGCCCTCGAAGAACGGGATCACCATGACCTCGACTACCCGCAGAACCGCCGCCCTCGCCGGGCTCACGGCCACCCTGCTGGCCGGGCCGCTCGCCGGCGCCGCCGTCGCCGCCCCGACCGCCACGATCACCCTCACCGGATCCGGCGCGAGCGTGTCGGGCAGCAACGTCACCGTCTCCGGCAGCGCCATCACCATCACGGCTCCCGGCTCCTACCAGATCAGCGGCACGCTGAACAACGGCTACGTCAAGGTGGACACCGCCGCCGCCGGCACCGTCGAGCTCATTCTCAGCGGCGCCTCGATCACGAACTCGGCGTCCTCGCCCCTGTACGTGACCGACGCCGACGCCGTCACCGTCACGTTGGCCGCCGGCACCACCAACAGGCTCACCGACGCGACCACCTACACCAACGCCGGGGAGCCGGACGCCGCGCTGTTCAGCGCCGCCGACCTGACCATCGGCGGCACCGGGGCGCTGACCGTGCAGGCCCGCTACCAGGACGGCATCGTCAGCAAGGACGACCTGGTCATCCAGTCCGGCACGATCACCGTGAACGCGGTGGACGACGCCATCCGGGGCAAGGACTCGCTCACCGTCAACGGCGGCGCCATCACCGTCACCTCGACCGCCGGCGACGGGCTCAAGTCCAACGACACGGAAGCCGGGAAGGGCGTCGTCAACATCACCAACGGCACGATCTCGGTCTCCGTCGCCGACGACGGCATCAAGGGCGAGAACGCGCTGAACATCTCCGGTGGCACGATCAACGTGACCCGGTCGTACGAGGCGCTGGAGGCGCTGAAGCTCACCATCAGCGGCGGCAACTCCACCGTCGTGGCCAGCGACGACGCCGTCAACGCCGCCGAGGAGGGCCTCGGCCACATGGAGCCCTCCCCGAACGCGTTCATCCGGGTCACCGGGGGGACGGTCGTGGCCACCGGCGGCACCGACGGGTTCGACTCCAACGGCGAACTCACCTTCGCCGGCGGCACGGTGGTCGCCAACGGCTCCAGCACCCGGGGCGGCGGCGAGGGCGCGCTCGACACCGACGCGACGCTCACCTTCACCGGCGGCACGGTGGTGGGCGCGGGCCTGACCTCCATGGCCGTGTTCAAGGCGGTGCCGAACACCGGCCAGGGCTGGGTGGCGCCCCGGTTCAGCACCACCTACGCCGCCAACACGATCGTGCACGTCGTCTCCGGCAGCACCGTGCTGGCCTCGTTCCGGGCGTCGAAGAGCTTCCGGGAGGTCGTCATCTCGTCGAACCGCATCACCAACGGCCAGCGGTACGACGTCTACACCGGCGGCAGCGTCAGCGGCACGAACGTCGGCGGCCTGTACACCGGCGGCAGCATCTCCGGCGCGACGCGGGTGCTGACCGGGGTGACCGCCGGCCAGTACAGCGGCGGCATCATCCGCCCCTGACCTCGGGCCAGCCCGGCCAGGACAGCGAGGTCCTGGCCGGGCGGCCCTCGCCGGCAGCCCACCCCACCCCGTCCCGCACCGATTCGCACCGATCCGCAGCCCTCGCGTCGGCCCCGTGCGCCGCGACGCCGGGCACACCCCTGAGGAGCATAAATGTCGCGGTTGGTCCTGACCGGGATGAACCTGGTCGCCGTGGGCCTGCTCGTCTTCGCCCTGTACTTCCCCCGCCACCGGCGGCGGGACCTGGTGGTCGCCTACCTCGGCGTCAACGTCGGCGTCTTCGCCGTGGCAAGCTCGCTCAGCAGCGGCACCGTCGGGGCCGGCCTCGGGCTGGGCCTGTTCGGCGTACTCTCGATCATCCGGCTCCGCTCCACCGAGCTCGACCAGCACGAGGTGGCGTACTACTTCTCCGCCCTCGCGCTCGGCATCCTCGGCCCGCTCTCCGGCACCTCGGTCTGGACGGTCGCCGGCCTGACGGGGCTGATCCTCGCGGTCATGTACGTCGGCGACCACCCCCGGCTGCTGCGCCGCTACCGGCGGCACGTCATGGTGCTCGACACCGTGCTCACCGACCCGGTCGCCCTCACCGCCCACCTCGAACAGCAGCTCGGCGCGCGGGTGCACGCCGTCAACGTGGAGCGGGTCGACCTGGTCAACGACACCACCGTCGTCGACGTGCGCTACTCCCGGCCGAAGGCCGCCGCGAGCGCCGCCCGCCAGCCGGCCGAGACGGGCGCGACGCGGTGAGCGCCGTCGCCACGCCCACCACGGCGCTGGCCGGCCTCGCGCCGATCGACCTCGTGGAGCTGACCGGGCGCGCCGCCCTGCAGACCCGGTTCGACCGCAAGTACCTGCTCCCGGTCGCCGAGGTGCCGGCGCTGCTCGCCGGGCTCGACCCGGCCACCCGGGTGCTGGAGATCGACGGCCGGCGGTCGTTCCGGTACGAGTCGGTGTACTTCGACACCCCCGACCTCGTCAGCTACCGGCTCACCGCCCACCGACGCCGCCGCCGGTTCAAGATCAGAACCCGGACGTACGTCGATTCGGGCCTGTGCTGGCTGGAGGTGAAGACCGAGGGCACCCGCGGCGGCACGGTCAAGCACCGGCTGCCCTACCACCCCGACGACAGCGGCTCCCTGTCCCCCGGGCGGTCGTTCGTCGACGGGATCCTCGCGACCGTCGGCAGCGGCGGAGGCAGCGGCAGCGGCCTGACGTTCGCCTCGACGCTCACCACCAGGTACCTGCGCAGCACCCTCTTCCTCCCGGCGACCGCCAGCCGGGCGACGATCGACCTGGCCCTGTGCTGGGAGAGCGGCCACGGCGTCCGGCTGGAGCTGCCCGGGCTCGCCATCGTCGAGACGAAGACCGGGTCGACCGCCTCGCACGTCGACCGCCTGCTGTGGAGCCACGGCCACCGCCCGACGGCCGTCTCCAAGTACGCCACCGGGCTGGCGGCCCTGCGCCCCGAACTGCCCTGCGCCCGCTGGCGGCGCACCCTGCGGCGACACTTCACGCCGGACGCCGGCCCGGAGGCACCGCCGCCGGTCTGAGCCCCCGTGACGTCCGGCGGCGCGGCCGCCGTGCCGCCGGACGGGTGCCGTGCACATGCCGGTGGATCGGTGAGGAAGATCGAACGCCACGGCGGTGTCCTCGACGACGTGCGGGGCACCGCGCTGGGCCCCGTGCGACGGTGCTGGGTCGGGCTGTAGCACCGCCGCACGGAGCCCCCCGACGTCAGAGGGTACGGGCCAGCCGGTCGGCGAGAACGCGGGTGAACCGGGACGGGTCGGCCAGCTCCCCGCCCTCGGCCAGCAGCGCCATCCCGTAGAGCAGCTCGGCGGTGTCGGCGAGCCCGTCGGCGGCGGCGTCCTGCTCGTGGGCCTTGCGCAGCCCCTCCACCAGCGGATGCCCCGGATTGAGCTCCAGGATCCGCTTGACCTGCGGCACCTCGTGGCCCATCGCCCGGTACATCTTCTCCAGCGTCGGGGTGATGTCGTGGGCATCGCCGACCACGCACGCCGGGGAGGTGGTCAGGCGGGTGGAGAGGCGGACCTCCTTGACGCTGTCGGCGAGCTTCTCCGACATCCAGGTCAGCAGGCCGGCGTACTCCTGGCGCTGCTGCTCGCGGGCGGACTCGGCCTCCTTCTTCTCCTCCTCGGTGTCCAGGTCGACCTGGCCCTTGGCGATGGACCGCAGCGGCTTGCCGTCGAACTGGCCGACCCGCTCGACCCAGACCTCGTCGACCGGGTCGGTGAGGATCAGCACCTCGTAGCCCTTGGCGCGGAACGCCTCCATGTGCGGCGAGTTCTCGATCATCGAGCGGGACTCGCCGGTCATGTAGTAGATGTCGGACTGGCCGTCCTTCATCCGCTCGACGTAGTCGCGCAGGCCGGTCAGCTCGGCCGGGTCGTGGGTGGAGGCGACCGAGACGACGTCGAGGATCGCGTCGGTGTTGTCCGGGTCGTCGAGCAGGCCCTCCTTCAGCGCCGGGCCGAACTCCGACCAGAAGGTGCGGTACTTCTCGGCCTCGTTGGCCTTCAGCTCCTTGACGGTGGCGAGGATCTTCTTCACCAGCCGCCGGCGCACCGCCTGAATCTGCCGGTCCTGCTGGAGGATCTCCCGGCTGATGTTGAGCGACAGGTCGTGCGCGTCGACGACGCCCTTGACGAAGCGCAGGTAGTTGGGCATCAGCGCTTCGCAGTCGTCCATGATGAACACGCGCTTGACGTAGAGCTGCACGCCCCGGCGGGCCTGCGGGGCGAACAGGTCCACGGGCGCGTGCGACGGCAGGAACAGCAGCGCCTCGTACTCGAAGGTGCCCTCGCCCCGCATGTGGATGGTCTCCAGCGGGTCGGCCCAGTCGTGGCTGACGTGCTTGTAGAACTCCTTGTACTCGGCCTCGTCGACCTCGTTGCGCGGCCGGGCCCACAGCGCCTTCATCGAGTTGACGGTCTGCACCTCGCGGGTGGTCTCGTCGCCCTCGCCCTTGCGCTCGACCGTCATCCGGATCGGCCAGGCGATGAAGTCGGAGTATCGCTTGACGATCTCGCGGATCTTCCACTCGGCGGTGTAGTCGTAGAGGTGGTCGTCGCTGTCCTCGGGCTTGAGGTGCACGGTGACGGCGGTGCCCTGCGGCGCGTCGTCGACGGTCTCCACGCTGTAGGTGCCCTCGCCGGTCGACTCCCAGCGGGTGCCCTCGCTCTCCCCGGCGCGGCGGGTGAGCAGGGTGACCCGGTCGGCGACCATGAACGTGGCGTAGAACCCGACGCCGAACTGCCCGATCAGGTCCGCCGACGCCGCCGAGTCCTTCGACTCGCGCAGCTTCGCCAGCAGCTCGGCGGTGCCCGACTTGGCGATCGTGCCGATCAGGCGGACGACGTCCTCGCGGGACATGCCGATGCCGTTGTCCCGGACGGTGAGGGTGCGCGCGTCGCGGTCGACCTCGATCTCGATGTGCAGGTCGGAGACGTCGGCTGCGAGATCCTTGTCGACCAGGGACTCCAGGCGGAGCTTGTCCAACGCGTCGGAGGCGTTGGAGATCAACTCCCGCAGGAAGACGTCCTTGTTCGAGTAGATCGAATGGACCATCAGCTGGAGCAGTTGGCGCGCCTCCGCCTGGAACTCCAGCGTCTCGATCCGGTTGCTCACACCGACCCCCTTCAGTGACTTCACGTGCCTTGTGGTGCCTTCGCGCACAGGATACGAGCCGTCGCTGCCCGTCGCGACACCCGCCCGCTCAGGTGACCCCGAGGGCGAGCGCGAGCTGCACGATCGTGGCGGGGGCGTGCGGGTCGCGTACCACCTGGGCCAGCACCGACCGGGCGGCCGGGCGGTGGCGCACCTCGGCCGGTGCCGTGCGATCGGCGTCGACCAGGGCCCGGCCGGCACTGGCCGGGTCGTCGGCCTGGAGGTAGGCGCGGGCGGCGTCGAGCAGGCGCGCGGCCCGGTGCTCGGCGGGCAGCCACCGCCAGGCGTCCCGCCGGGTCGTCCGCTCGTGCCAGGTCACGGCCGCGCGGGCCGCGCCCAGCTCCACGGCCGCCGCGACCCGCGCCGAGCCGACCGTCGTCGGCCCGAACCCCGTCCGGTGGTGGTCGTGCCCCTCCCCCACCCGGTCCGCCATCGTGGCGGCCTCGTCGAGCAGTTCAGCGGCGGAAGCCGTCACCGTGGCGGGCGGCGGCCAGGGCAGCCTGGACCAGCAGCGCGGCGGTGATCCGGTACGCCTCGACCAGCGGCTCGCGCCCCGCCGCGGGATCGCGGGCGTGGGTGCGCTGCGCGTCGGCCAGCAGCGGCGGGAGCAGGTCGACGAGCTGCGGGTACCGGGCATGCTGGTAGGTGATCCACCCGTGTCCGACCTGCCGCGCCAGCCGGTCGGCGGGCAGGCCGGGCCACCGGGCCACAGGGCCGAGCGTGATCTCGTACGCCGACAGGGCCGCCCGGATCCGCTCGACGCCCTCGGCGCGTTCGGTCGCCTCGGCGGGCCGGGCGTCGCGGCCGAGCAGCACCGCCGCTACGCGACCCGCCGGCCGACGGGCAGGAGGTCACCGCTGTCCACGCCGCCACCGCCGGTCCGGCACCGCCCGGGTCGTCTCCTCGGCCGGTATCCGCTCCGCCTCGGCCTGTGCGAGCAGCCGTTGCCGGGCTGCCTCCCGCTCCGCCTGTTGGATCTGCTCGCCCCGACCCTCGACCGGCCCGTCGTCGCTCATCGTCCCGCCTCCGTTGCCAGGGGCGCGGCGCAGCGGCCCAGGGAAGGACCGCCACCGCCACACCCGGTGGAAGGGAGCGGCTCTTGCCCGAACCGGTGCTGGTTCAGCCGCCGCACACCCTGGTCACAGCCTGTGATGGAACGACTGCGCGATCCAGGCGAACGGCGTCCGCTACTGTCCGCCCGGCCCCACCGAACCGGCGACGGACAGGTCCGTGGACAGGTCAACGAACTCCCGCGCCGCCACCGAGTTCGCGGCGACCTCCACCAGGAGCCTCCGTAGCTCGGCGACCCGCCGCGTCGCCCGCTGCGACTGCGCTCGCCGCGCCAGCTCCAGCGCCCGTCCCGCCACGTCCGCCGCCCGCTCGACCTCCCCGGCCTGGAGCAGGGCCTCGGCCAGCCAGGTGAGGTACAGCGACGACTCCCGGGGCACCTCAGAGCCGTAGCCGGCGACCACCCGTTCGAGGATCGGCACCGCGCGCAGCGGCCGGCGCAGTTCCGTCCACACCCGGCCCGCCATGATGTCCACCTCGTCCGCGCTCAGCCAGTACGCCCACGGCGGCGCGGCGCTCGGGTCGCGCCTGGCGTACGCCTCCTCCACCATGCCCAGCGCCCGCTCCGCCTGGCTCGCCTCGCCAGCACGGGCGTGCGCCCACGCGACCCGCTCCAGCAGCAGCGCCCGACCCGTCGCCTCCGCCGCCTGCCGGCCCCCGGCGTACGCGGACCTGGCCAGCGTGACCGCCAACCGCCGGTCCCCGGTGCCCGCCTCCAGGTAACTCAACGTGCTCAGACAGTTGGCCGCGCTGGCGGTGTCCCCCGCAGCGTGCGCGGCTCGCATTCCGGCCAGGTAGTACCGCCGCGCGTCGGCGGTCCGGCCGGCGTCCTCGGCGACGAATCCGGCAAGCTGGCACAGGTCCGCCGCTGCGGCGAGCAGCCGCCGACCGACCACCTCGGAGTGGGTGCCCGCGCGCAGCAGGCCGGCGGTGGCCTCCAGTTCGGCGACCACCATCGCGTACGTCTGCGCCCCGCCGACGTGGTCGTCCAGGCGGCGGAGCTGTCCCACCCGGCGCTCGACGCGAGCCACGGTCTCGGCGCCCACCTGCCGGCCCGCGCTCAGCTCGTAGCGCTGCGGAGGATCAGCTATCAACCACTGGTGCGCCAATTCGGCCGCGTTGTATGGGCCAGGGACCGTGGTGACCAGCAGGTCGGCGAGCTGTTCGGCGTCGCAGTGCCGCCACAGGGCAGCGCAGTCGATCTCCCATCTCCCGTCGCGGAGAACCCCCGCGAGACAGACCAGTTCGCCGCCGGCAGCGAGAGCGTCGTCCAGCCGAGCCGCCACCTCGGGCGTCGGCGGCTTGCGACCGTGAGCGAGATCGTGCAGGTAACTCTTGCCGTAGTAGGTGCGGGCGGCGAGGGCCCGGAAACTGACGCCACGCTCCCGGAGCAGTTCTCGTAGACGCACGGCGAAGCGCGACGACACGGACATGGCGGAGACTCCCGGCTGAGGTCTGGACGGCAGCGCCTCCGGTCCTACCTGGACAGGCACCTCCTTCGGACCATAGCCGACGAGCACGTTAGGTAGCGTTACGCTCACGTGATCGACGGTGATGTCGTAGGTGACTCAGCTCCCTATGCGCCGTCGCGCATCATCGGCGTCGCCGAACTCGAACCGGGCCGTCGTTGGTCGTCCCGGCTGACGCCGTTCAGCCGGCCGGTGACACCGGGGCGAACCGGTCGAGCGCGGCGCGCAGGTGCCCACGCAGGGTCTCGCTGCCGGTGTGCCCGGAGTCGTCGACCACGATCAGCTCCGCGTCGGGCCAGGCCCTCGGTGGTACGGCTCCACCGGCGGATGCCCCATCAGCCGGTCGGCGCGGCCACGGCGTCGAGGGCGCGGGTGAAGTCGGCGAGCAGGTCGGCGGTGTCCTCGATGCCGGTGGAGACCCGCACGAGGCCCTCCCCGATGCCGGTGGCGGCGAGCTGCGCGGTGTCGACGATCCCCGCCCACATGGAACGCGGGTGCACCACGAGGGTGCTCACGCTGCCGAGGCTGGCGGCCCGCTTGGCCAGCCGCAGCTCGGCGAGGAGGGTGGCCGCCGCCGGCTGGCCGCCGGCCAGGTCGAGGCTGAACACGCCGCCGTACCCGCTCATCTGCCTGGTGGCCAGGTCGTGCTGGGGGTGGCTGGGCAGCCCCGGGTAGCGGACCCGGGCGACCGCCGGGTGCGCCTCCAGCTCCCGGGCCAGGGCGAGGGCGTTGTCGTTGTGCCGGGCCATCCGCAGCGGCAGCGTGCGGATGCCGCGCAGCAGCAGCCAGGAGTCGATCGGGCCGAGCGTCGCGCCGGTGACGATGGCGGTCTGCCAGACCCGGTCGACCAGCTCGGCGGAGCCGACGACCACCCCGGCGGTGACGTCGGAGTGGCCGCCGAGGAACTTCGTGGCGCTGTGCCAGACCAGGTCCGCGCCGAGGGCCGCCGGCCGCTGGTTGACCGGGGTGGCGAACGTGTTGTCCACGACGGCGTACGCGCCGTGGGCGTGGGCCAGCTCGATCACGGCGGTCAGGTCGGTCAGCTCCAGCAGCGGGTTGCTGGGGGTCTCCACGAGCAGCAGCCGGGTGCGCGGGGTCAGGGCGCGGGCGAACGCGTCGACGTCGGTCTGGTCGACCTGGGTGCAGGTCACCCCGAACCGGGTGAGCAGGCCGGTGGCCAGCGAGGTGGTGCCGCCGTACGTGCTGCGCTGCACGATCACGTGGTCCCCGGCGCTGAGCAGGGCCAGCGCCATGGTGGTGACCGCGCCCATCCCGGAGGCGGTGACCAGGCCCGTCTCGACGCCCTCCAGCTCGGCGACCACGGCGGCCACCTGGGCGTGGTTGGGGTTGCCGTAGCGGGTGTAGAAGGCGTCGGGGCGCACCTGCGTGGCGACCTCGGTGAACCGCTCGTCGCTCTCGGCCCCGAACGTGGCGCTCTGCACGATCGGGGGCGACACCGCGCCCGTGGGGTACAGGCCGTCGTCGCCGTGGATCGCGGTCGTGCCGATGCCGGTCACCGGTGCTCCTCATGCTGGTCGGATCGTTGCCCGGGGTCGGGCGGGGGGATGACGACGGGGCTCGGCGCGGGCGCGGGGGCGGCCCGGTCGCGCAGCATCCGCTGGCTGTCGCGCTGGCGGCGCAGCACCGCGTCGTCGAGGTCGGCGACGGCGAGCCCGGCGGCGGTGCCGGCGGCGGCCAGGGCCCGGCCGTCGGGGCCGTACACGGCGCTGTGGCCGGCGAAGCGCCAGCCGCCGTGCGCGCCCGCGTAGTTGGCGAACAGCACGTAGCTGGTGTTCTCCAGGGCGCGGGCGGGGAAGTAGACGCCGCGCCGGTGGTCGGAGTCGCCGACGGTGAACGCCCCGGGCACCAGGTAGGCGTCCGCGCCGGCCAGGGCCAGGCCCCGGGCGTGCTCGGGGAAGCTCGCGTCGTAGCAGACGCCGAGGCCGAGCCGCCAGCCGTCGAGCTGCACCATCGTGTCGGTGTGGCCGGCGACGAACACCGCGCGCTCGTCGGCGTCGAGGTGCCGCTTGTGGTAGGTGGCGGCCACCGCGCCGTCGGGGCCGACGACGAACGCGGCGATGGCCCAGCCGTCGGCGCGTCGGGCGCAGCCGCCGACCACGGCGGTCACCCGGTGCGCCCGGCAGGCCCCGCCCACCGTCCGCAGGACCGCGTCGCCCACCTCGACCTCGCAGCGGGCGACGTCGGCGGCGAGCAGCGGGTAGTCGTACCCGCACAGCGACAGCTCGGGGAAGACGACCACGCGGGCGCCGAGGGCGGCGGCCTCGGCGACGGCCGCGACGTGGGCCGCCGCGTTGCCGGCCAGGTCGCCGCCGACCGCCTCGATCTGCGCGGCGGCGACCCGCAGCGGCTCCCGCACCGGGTCGTCGTCGCCCGTCACATCGCCCCCAACCACCAGCGCAGCCCGAAGAAGACCGCCAGCCCGACCGTCCACACGATCATGAACCGTTCGACGAACAGGCCGGTCACCAGGGTGACCAGACCGGCCACCAGGTAGGGGATCGTGACCACGGTGATCTCGACCCGGTTGTCGACCGGGGCGAGAACGGACGGCACGGCGATGGCGGCGAGCAGGGCCGCCGGCAGGTAGCCGAGGAAGGTCTTGACGTCGGCGGGCAGCTCCCGATCGCGGAAGACCAGCAGCGGGACGTAGCGGGGGGCGAAGGTCGCCAGCCCCATGCCGAGGATGAGCAGCAGCATGGACATCGTGGTCACCTTCCGTCGCCGTCGGTGGCGGGCGCGACCGCCGGGTCGTCGTCGCGCGCCGGCTCCCCGGCGGGCGGCGGTTCCTGCGGCTTGGGCGGGAACCAGCGGCGTTCGATCCGCTCGCAGGCCATCCCCACGCACGCGCCGCCGAGGGCGGCCACGATCAACCCCAGGTTGTACGGCAGCCCGAGGAACAGCATCGCCAGCGCGCCGGCCGACACGGCGGCGCTCCAGATCTTCCAGCCGGCCAGCGCCCCGGCGAGCACGACGAGGAAGACGGCGGTCATCGGGAAGTCGAGGCCGGCGCGCCACCGCTCGGGCAGCAGGTGCCCGGCGACCATGCCGACGACGGTGGCGACGGCCCAGTTGACGTACATGACGGCGGACGCGCCGAAGTAGAACATGCTCTTGCGGCGGGCCGGCTCGCCGCCCTTCATCCGGTCGAACGCGACGAAGAAGACCGCGTCGATCAGCCCGAAGCCGAGCAGCAGCCGCCACCGTTGCGGCAGCTCCCGCACGTGCGGGGCGAGCAGCGTCGAGTAGATCAGCATGCGCAGGCTGAGGATCAGTGTGGTCAGGACGATCACCGGCCACGCCGCGCCCTCGGCGATCAGCTTGAAGCCGATGAACTGGGCGGTGCCGGAGTTGACCACCATGGCCAGCCCGAACGTCTCCAGGTAGGACAGCCCGCTGGCCAGGCCGAGTGTCCCGCCGATCACGCCGAGGGGGAACGCGGACAGCAGGAACGGCACCATCGAGCGGGCCCCGGCGACGAACTCGCCGCGCGGCGTGGCGGGGCGCTCGGGGGCGCTGGTGGGCGTGCGGTCAGACATGGTCCTCCCCGGGGCGGCTGTCGCGCGGCATGGCCGGGCCGGTGCCGGCGACGAGGTCGGCCACCTCCCCGGCGCGGGTGCGGCAGAAGTAGTGTCCCCCACCGTCGATCTCCGTGAGGGTCACGTCGGTGGCGATGCGCCGCCACGCGGCGGGCGCGTCGCCCGGCGCGGCGGTGAGCGGGTCGTCGGCGGCGAGCACCACCGTCACCGGCACGGTCAACGGGCGGTCGGCCAGGGGGTCGAGCCGGTCCCGCAGGTAGGTGTGCGAGCCGAGGGCGTCGTGCCGGAACGCGGCGACCAGCGCCGAGGTGTGCCCGGCGTCGAGGCCGTCGAGGTCGGTGAAGCCGGTCTGCCCGACGAGCCAGTCCACGACCCCGGCCTCGTCGAGGGCGCGTACCTCGGCGATGCTGGCGTCGATGTCGGCGGCGTCGCGCAGCAGCTTGCCGCCGAGGAACAGCCGCGCGGGCGGGGACCCGGCGGCGGCGAGCAGCCGGGTGACCTCCACGGCGAGGGCCGCGCCGACGCAGTGCCCCCACAGCAGCACCTCGCCCGGAGCGGCAGCGCGCAGCTCGGCGACGACCCGGCGGGCCACCTCGTCGAGGTCGGCCAGGGGCTCGGGGCGGCCGGGGTCGTGCCCCGGCAGGGCCACCGCGAGCACGGCCACGCCGCGGGCGGCGAGCGCCTCGGCCAGGGGCCGGAAGGCGAGCGGGTTGCCGGCGGCGTACGGGAAGCAGACCAGGACCCGGTCGGCGGCGACGCCGGGCGGCGACAGCGGCTGCAGCAGCGGCGCGGCGGTGCCGGCGGCGGCGGCTGGGGTGGCGGCGGCATCGGCGGCGGTGGCGTCGACGGCGCGGGCCAGCGGGCCCAGGTCGGAGTGGGTCATGAGCTGCCGGAGGGTGACCAGCGGGCGCAGCGCGGCGACGACCCGCATCGCGGCCAGGGAGTTCCCGCCGAGGTCGAAGAAGTTGTCCTCCTCGGCGATGTCGGCCGCCGGCACGTCGAGGGTGTCGGCCCACGCGCGGGCGATGCGGCGGGCCGTGTCGGTGCCGGGCGGGGTGCGGCCGGCCGGGGCGGCGGGCGCGGCCGGGCCGGGGCGGGCGAACGCGCGGCGGGCGGGGACGAGGCGGGGCGGCGGGAGGCCCGGGTCGTAGCCGCCGTGCGGGGCGTCCGGGTCGTCGGCCAGGGCCACCAGGGCCCGCCGGTACGCCGCGCCGAGGCCGGCGGCCTGCTCGGCGGTGAACTCGGCGCTGTGGTAGTGCAGGCTGAGCCGGACCTGGTCGGTGAAGAAGTCCCGCATGAACTCGGCGCGCAGCGCGAACTCGGTCTCCGTGCTGACCCGCACGTCGAGCAGGTCGAAGCCGGGCAGCTCACGCAGCTGCTTGAGCAGGTAGAAGTGGGTGTAGTTGAAGACCGTCTCGAACAGCGTGTCGGTGGTGGCGGCGTCGGCCTTCATCTGCGCCATCGGGTAGCGGCGGTGCGGCAGCAGGTCCGCCTCGGCCCGGTAGACCCGGCCCACCAGGTCGGCCCAGCTCCCGTCGCCGGTGTCGACGCGCAGCGGCACGGTGTTGAGGAACAGGCCCAGCGCGGCGGTGGCGCCCTCGGCCTCGGGCCGGCCGCTCTGCTCGTACCCGGTGATCACGGCCGGGTCGGCGGCCAGCGCGCCGACCACCTTGACGTGCGCGGCCAGCAGCAGGGTCTTCAGCGGCACGGCCAGCCGGTCGGCCAGCCGCAGCAGCCGCTCGGACAGCGCGGCGGGGATGTCCACCTCGTGGAACACCACGGGGTGCGCGGCGGGCTCGGCGGGCGGCTCCCAGCGGGGCAGCTCGGTGACCCCGCCGGCGGCCAGGACGTCGCGCCAGAACTCCCGGTCCCCGGCCGAGGCGACGGCCCGCCGCTCCAGGCCGATGTAGTCGCGGAAGTGGTTGCCGGCCGGCGGCTCGGGCAGCGGGCGGCCGGCGCGCAGCCGGTGGTACGTGTCGAACAGCCGGGTGTGCAGCAGGGTGATGCTCCACCCGTCGAGGGCGGAGTTGTGCTGGCTGAGGCTGTAGCGGTAGAGGTCGTCGGCGAGCACGTGCACGTGGATGCGGACCAGCCCCGGCTCCTGCCAGACGAACCGGTACGACTGCTCCCGGTCGTGCCAGTCGGCGTACCGGCGGTCCTGCTCGGCGGGGGCGAGCCCGCGCAGGTCGGTCACCCACAGCGGGGTGGGCGCGTCGGCGTGCACGAGCTGGAGCTGCTCCGAGTAGCCGGTGAGGTGGTAGCTGGTGCGGAAGATCGGGTGGTCGGCGACCAGCCGGCGCACGGCCGCCGCGAACGCGGCCTCGTCGAAGGGGGCGCTGATCAGGAAGCTGATGATGTCGTGGTACTGGGCCGCGCCCCGGGCCAGCTCGTTCTGGAAGATCAGCCCGGCCTGGAGCTGCCCCAGCGGGTACGCGTCGACGACCGTGTCGGGCAGCAGCGCCCGGTCGGCCGGCGACACCAGGTCGAACGGCGCGTACGCCGGGGGCCGCTGCCCGTCGGCGGGGGCCGCGGCGAGCGCGGCGATCGTGGGGTGCCGGAACATCTGCTGGAAGCTGAGGTCCAGGCCGGCGGCGTGCGCCCGGGCCAGCACGGTGACGAAGTGGATGGAGTTGCCGCCGAGGGCGAACAGGTTGTCCTCCACCCCCACCCGGTCGACGCCGAGCACGTCGGCCCACACCTGGGCGAGGATCCGCTCGGCGTCGGTGCGCGGCGGCACGTACGGCCGGTCGTCGGCGGGCGGGTCGGGCAGCGCCCGCCGGTCCAGCTTGCCGTTGGCCGACAGCGGGAACTCGGCCAGCTCCACCACCCGGGCCGGCACCAGGTAGGCGGGCAGCACCCCGGCCAGGTGGTCGGTGAGCGCCCGCTCGGCCACCGGGGAGGCGGTGCGCACGTAGCCGAGCAGGTTGCCGTCGCGGGCGACGACCACGGCGTCCTTGACGGCCGGGTGGCCGCGCAGCGCCTCCTCCACCTCGCCCAACTCGACCCGGTAGCCGCGCACCTTCACCTGGTGGTCGAGGCGGCCCAGGTAGTCGATGGTGCCGTCGGGCAGCACCCGGGCGAGGTCGCCGGTGCGGTAGACGCGGTCCTCCCCGACGGCGGGGGCGGCGACGAACCGGTCCCGGGTCAGCTCGGGCCGGTTGAGGTAGCCCCGGGCCAGTTGCACCCCGGCGATGCACAGCTCGCCGGGCACGCCGACGGGCTGCGCCCGTAGCCGCCCGTCGAGCACGTGCAGCCGGGTGTTGTCCACCGGGCGGCCGATCGGCACCCGCTCCGCGCCGGGCGCGCACGGGTGGTGGGTGACGTCGACGGTGGCCTCGGTCGGCCCGTACAGGTTGACCAGCTCGACGTGGGGCAGCAGCGCGGCGAGCCGGTCGACGTGGTGCGCGCCGAGGGCCTCGCCGCTGGCGAAGATCCGCCGCAGCCCGGCCAGACCGGCGGTGTCGGCGGTGGCCAGCCAGTCGAGGAACGCGCCCAGCATCGACGGCACGAAGTGCAGGACGGTCACGCCGTGCTCGGCGACGGCGGCGACGATGGCGCGCGGGTCGCGTTCCGCGCCCGGCGGCAGCAGGCACACCGACGCGCCCTCGCGGGCCCACCAGAACAGCTCCCACACCGACACGTCGAACGTGGTGGGGGTCTTGTGCAGCACGACGTCGTCCGGGCCGATCGGGTAGTGCCGCTGCATCCAGGCGAGCCGGTTGGCCAGGGCCCGGTGTTCGATCATCGCCCCCTTCGGCTCGCCGGTGGACCCGGAGGTGTAGATGACGTAGGCGAGGTCGCCGCCGCCGGCGGCCGGGCCTGGGTCGCCGGCCGGGTTCACCGCCGGCCCGCCGGTCGGCGCGGGGTCGGCGGTCGGCGCGAGGTCGGCGGTCGGCGCGAGGTCGGCGGTCGGCGCGAGGTCGGCGGTCGGCGCGGGGTCGGCGTCGGCCGGGGGCAGCGCGACCACCGGCACGCCGTCGGGCACCGCCGTGGCGTCGGCGGTCACCACCAGGGCCGCGCCGCTGTCGCGCAGCAGGTAGCCGACGCGGGCCGGCGGGTAGCCGGGGTCCACCGGCAGGTAGGCCGCGCCGGCCCGGTGCACGGCGAGGATCGCCGCGAGCTGCGCGGGCGACCGCGCGGCCAGGACCGCGACGACCGTCTCCGGGCCCGCGCCGGCCGCGCGCAGGTCCGCCGCCAGCGCCGCGACCCGCCGCTCCAGCTCCGCCCAGGTCCAGGCGCCCTCGTCGGTACGCACGGCGACGCCGTCGGGCGTGTCGGCGGCCCGCCGGGCCACCCACGCGTCGGGGCGCGGGCCGGCGGCGACGTCCACGGTCGTGTCGTTCATGGCGGCGAGCACCGCCCGGTCGGCCGGGGTCACCAGGTCGACGTCGTCGACGGGGCCGTCCGGGGCGGCGAGCGCGGCGGCGAGCAGGAGCAGCAGGTGGGCGGCGATCCGCTCGGCGGTGGCCCGGTCGTGGCGGGCGGCGTCGTGGTGGACGGTCAGGTCGGCGTCGGCGACGGCCACGGTGATCCCGACGCGGGGGTCGACGGCCGCGTCGGCGGTGTGCACGGCGACGTCGAGGAACGGGTGTCGGCCCGGTTCGGTGTGCGGGGCGAGGTCCTCGGCGAGCAGCTCGACGGGGTAGTCGGCGTACCGTTCGGCCTCGGGCAGCGCGGCGCGCACCTGTCCGACGAGGTCCCGGTAGCTGCGGTCCGGGCCGGCGGCCACCCGCAGCGGCAGCAGCCCGGCCAGCGCGTCTGCGCCGGCGGGGCGGCCGACCAGCACCTCGGTCGCGCCGGTCCAGCGGCGCAGCAGGGCCGCCACGGCGGCGGCGACCAGCACGAACCGGGCCGCCTCGGCGCCCCGGCTGGCGGCGGCGAGCCGGTCGGCCAGCGCGGCGCCCAGCGGCACGGTGACCGCCTCCGGGCGCGGCGGGGTGCCCGGTGCGGCGGCGTGGTCGTCGGGGAAGCCCACCCGGTCCGCCCCGGCGGCGAGCACGCCGTGCCAGTGCCGGGCGTGGTCGGGCCGCCGCGCGGCGGCGATCCTGAGCTGGCCCCGGGTCATCAGCGACTGCATGAGCTCTCCCGGCTACAGGTCGATGTCGATGGTGGTCGGGGCGGCGGCCACCGGGGCCGGCGCGCCGGTCAGCTCGCCGACCGGGCGGCCCGGGTCGGCCAGCACGGCGTCGAGCAGGTCGAGGTACAGGTCGGCGAACGCGCGCACGGTCTGCGGCAGGAACAGCCCGGCGTGGTACGCCCAGTGCACGGTCAGCCCGTCGGGCCGCTCGTAGACCTGCATGTCCAGGTCGAACATGGCCTGCCCGGTCGGGGCGACGGCCAGCTCCACCGGCCGGCCGAGGAACTCGACGCGGGCCACCTCGGCGTGCTGCATCGCGAACAGGGTGTCGAACAGCGGGTGCCGGTGCGGGTCGCGCACCGGCAGCACCGCCTCGACCAGGCTGTCGAACGGGAAGTCCTGGTGGGCGAAGGCGTCCACCGCGTCCCGGGCCACCTCGGCCAGCAGCGCCCGGAACGGCACGTCGGGGCGGACCCGGTGGCGCAGGCAGACGGTGTTGACGAACATGCCCATGGTGGCGTCCAGCCCGGGTGCGCCCCGCCCGGCCACCGGCGTGCCGACGGTCACGTCGACGCCGTCGGCCCCGCCGGGGCCGCCCGTCGCGGCGGCGAGGAACGTCGCGTAGCCGGCGAGCAGCAGGTGGAACAGGGTGACGCCCTCGCGGCGGGCCAGCGCGCGCAGCGCGGCGGTGCGGGCGGCGTCCACGGAGAACTCCACGACATCGGCGGCGGCGGTCGACGGGCCGCCCGCGTCGGGCCCCGCGACCCGCTCGGCGTCGGTGGGCAGGCGCGGCGGCGTGGGCGGGTCGGCGAACCGGGCCAGCCACCAGTCGCGCCCCGGCGGCTCCTGCGCGTGCGTCCACACCGCGTAGTCGGCGTACTGGGCGGGCACGGGCGGCAGGTCACGGCCGGCGTAGCGGGCGTCGACCTCGCGCAGCAGCAGGGCCAGGGAGAGCCCGTCGGTGACGATGTGGTGCAGCTCCAGGGCCAGCGCCGCCCCGGCCGGGGTACGCCGCAGCTCGGCGCGCAGCAGCGGCGGGGCGGCCAGGTCGAACGGGGTCACCGAAACCGGCTCGTCGGCGGCGCGGGCCACCTCGGGCAGCTCGCACACCACGCCGGGCAGCACCCGCTGCACCGGCCGGCCCGCCTCGGTGCCGAACGCGGTGCGCAGGATGTCGTGCCGGGCCACCACGTGCCGCAGCGCCTGGCCCAGCCGGGCGGCGTCGGTGTCGGCGGGCAGCGGCAGCAGCAGCGGCAGGTGGTAGGCCACCGAGGCGGGGTCGCGGGACTGGGCCAGGAACACCCGCCGCTGCTGCGGCGACAGCGGGTACGCCCGCGCGGCGGCGGCCCGGGGCAGCGGCGCGGCGGCGCGGGACTGGCGCACCTCGGCGGCGAGGGCGGCCACGGTCGGGTGGCGCAGCACGGCGGCCGGCGACACGGCCACGCCGAAGACCCGCTGCGCCTCCACGGCCAGCGCGACGGCGGCCAGGGAGTCCCCGCCGGCGGCGTAGAAGTCGTCGAGCACGCCGAGCTTGGGCAGCCCCAGCACCCCCTCCCACACCCGCACGAGCTGCCGTTCGGTGTCGTCGCCCGGCGGCTGGTACGCCCCGTACCGGTCGTCGGGGGCGACCAGGTCGGCCGGGTCGAGCGAGTCGACCTGGACGATGTGCCGGGGCAGCTCCCCGTCGGGCAGCTCCCGCGCGAGCTGCCCGCGCAGCGCCAGCGGGTCGAGGTGGTCGTCGGCGACGACGTACACGCAGCCGTCCTTGACGGCGACCCGGTCGACCTGCGGCCAGAGCCGGGCGAGGGTGTCCACGTCGGGGGTCATCGGGCGGCTCCGATCGCCTCGGCCAGCCCGCGCACGGTCTGGTGCACGTACAGGTGGCGCGGGGTGAGGTCGGCGAGGCCCTGGTCGCGCAGCTCGTTGAGCAGCCGCAGGGCCAGCAGCGAGTTGCCGCCCAGGTCGAAGAAGTTGTCCTCCGGCCCGACCTCCGCGCCGAGGACCCGCTGCCACACCGCCCGGATCCGCTCGTCCAACGTGGCGTCGGCGGCGGGCGCGGGGGCCGGCGCGGGCGGCTCGGCCGGGGCGGGCAGCCGGGCGGCGTCGAGCTTGCCGTTGCCGGTCAGGGGCAGGGCGGGCAGCGCGGTGACCGTCGCCGGGACCATGTAGTCGGGCAGCATCCGGGCCGCGCGGCGGCGCACCCCGGCGAGCGCGGCGGCGGTCGCGGCGGCGGTCGCGGCGGCTGCGCTGCCGGCCGCTTCGGCTTCGGCTTCGGCTTCGGCGGCAGGCTCGGCGGTGCCGGCGGCGGGGCCGGCGAGCACGACGTAGGCGTGCAGCCGGGTGTCGGCGGACTCCGCGCCGGTCCGCACCACCACGGCCACGGCCAGCACCCCCGGGTCGTCCAGCAGCACCTGGCGGATCTCGTCCAGCTCGATGCGGTAGCCGCGCACCTTCACCTGGTCGTCGAGGCGGCCCAGGTGCTCCAGCCGCCCGTCGGGCAGCAGCCGGCCCCGGTCGCCGCTGCGGTACATCCGCCCGCCCGCCCACGGGTCGGGCCGGAACCGCTGCGCGGTCAGCTCGGGGCGGTGCAGGTAGCCGTCGGCCACCCCCGCGCCGCCGACGTGGATCTCCCCCGCCGCGCCGGGTGGCAGCAGCCGGCCGTCCGGGTCGAGCACGTACACCCGCCAGCCGGGCAGGGCGTGCCCCACCGACCGGCTGCCGGCCAGCGCCAGCCCCCGGTCGAGGGTCTGCGCGGTGACGTGCACCGTGGTCTCGGTGATGCCGAACATGTTCACCACCCGGCACTCCCGCTCCGGGTGCCGGTCGAACCAGCCGGTGAGCATCCGGGCGTCCAGCGGCTCGCCGCCGAAGACGACAAGCCGCACGGCGAGCCGGTCGGCGGCGCGCCGGTCGACGTCGAGGAGCTGCGCGAACGCCGACGGGGTCTGGTTGAGCACGGTCACCCGCTCGGTGGCCAGCAGCGCGTGGAACTCCTGCGGGGACCGGGTGACCAGGTGCGGGACGACCACCAGGTGCCCGCCGGTGAGCAGGCAGCCCCAGATCTCCCACACGGAGAAGTCGAAGGCGCTGGAGTGGAACATCGTCCACACGTCGGCCGGGCCGAGCCCGAAGTCCCCGGCGGTGGCGTCCACGAGGGCGAGCACGTTGCGGTGCGGGACGCACACCCCCTTGGGCCGGCCCGTGGAGCCGGAGGTGTAGATGACGTACGCGGTGTCGTCGGGCCCGCCCGCCGCAGGCTCCTCCCCCGCCGCGTCGTCCGGCCCGGCGGTCAGCCCGTCCGGGTCGATCCCGCCACCGCCGACGAGGAGTGCGACGCCGGAGTCCTCGACGGTGTAGCGGATCCGCTCGGCCGGGTACGCCGGGTCGACCGGCACGTACGCGGCCCCCGCCCGCAGCACGCCGAGCAGCACCGCGATCAGGTCGACCGACCGGTCCAGGCAGACGCCCACCCGGTCGCCGGGGGCCACCCCACGCGCGGCGAGAGCGCGGGCCACCCGGGTGGCGCGGGCGTCCAGTTGCGCGTACGTCAGCCGCTGGCCGGCGCAGGACACGGCCGGCGCGTCGGGTCGCCGCCGGGCGTGCCGGGCGACGCGGCCGGCGATGGTGTCGACCGCCGGGGGCGGCCCGCCGGGGCCCCGGCCGAGGGCGACGACCGCGGCCCGCTCGGCGGCGTCGAACAGGTCGTGACCGGCCAGCGGGCGGTCCGGGTCGGCGAGGACCTGCCCGAGCACCCGCACGACCTGGCGGGCGAACGCCGCGACCAGGTCGGACGCCCACCCGGCGGTGCGGTGGTGGCAGGTCAGCGTGGTGCCGGCCAGCGCCAGCGTCAGCGGCCAGAGCGGGGCCAGGCAGGGCCGGTACGCGTCGGCTGGGCTGGTCGCGTCGAGCACGCCGGCCTCGACGTCGAGGAGCCCGGCGGGCGGCGCGCCGCCGGGGGCCGGCCAGGGCAGTCCGGTCGCGGCGGCGGTGGCGAGCAGGTCGCGGGCCCCGCCGTCGACCGGCACCCCGACGACGGCCAGCCGCTCGTCGACGACCGCGCCGACCCGGGCCCGGCGCACGCCCCGGTACCGGGCCAGCACCGCGCCGACGGCCGCGACGAGCGCGGTCAGGTCGGTCCCGGCCGGCACGGCGACGGTGTGCGCGGCGGGCCGGTCCGGCCCGGGGTCGCCGCGCAGCCAGCCGGTGTCCCCGGCGTCCACGTCGGCGTCGGCAACGTCGTCGGAGCCGGTGCCGGCGGCGTCGGCAACATCGTCGGAGGCAGAGGCGGAAGCGTCGGCGACGTCGTCGGAGCCGGAGGCAACGTCGTCGGAGGCGGCGTCTGCGGCGGCAGCGTTCGGTGCGGCGTCGGCGTCCGACCCGGCGCTCCCGGCGGTGATGGGGTGGGCGGCGGTCGTGGCGGGCGCGGGCCGGCCCGGCGCGACGAGCCGACCCGGGACGACGACCGGGACCGCCGGGGCGGCCGGGTCGGTCAGCTCGGCCAGCAGGGCGCCGAGGCGGTGCCGGCCCACGGCGTGCCGGCGGGCGACCAGCACCAGGTCGGCCCCGTCCTCGTGGCGCAGCAGCACCGCCCGCAGGTCCGGGCCGCCGACCGGCAGCGGCCGGGCCAGCTCGGCGTCGCGGCGGCGCGCGGCCAGCCCCGCGGGCACCCGCTCCACCCACAGCCGCCCGCCGGCCAGGCCGTGCCGGCGGGTGAGCCCGGCGTACGCCTCGGCGAGGCCGTCGGCGTCGGCGTCGGGGGCGACCCGGGCGCTCGCGGCGTGACAGAACCGGGCCGCCTCGGTCGGGTGGGGGGTGTGCGGGGCGCTCATCGGGTGGTGAACCCTCCGTCGACGGTGATGACCGAGCCGGTGACCTGCGCGGACTCGTCCGAGGCGAGCCAGAGCGCCGCCTGGGCCACCGCGCCGGGCTCGATCAGCGCGTTCATCGGCTGGGCCTGCACGAACGTCTCCTCGTGCTCGGCGACCGGCACCTCCAGCGACCGGGCGATCTCGGCGAGCATCCGGCCCTCGACGTGCGGGTCGTCGCGCACCGAGCCGGGGCACAGCGCGTTGACCCGCACCCGCAGCGGGGCGTAGTCGAGCGCGGCGGCCCGGGTCAGCCCGACCAGGCCGTGCTTGGCCGCCACGTAGCCGGCGAAGTGCCGGTAGCCGACCAGCCCGGCGGTGGACGCGACGTTCACGATGCTGCCGGCGCGCTGGCGGCACATCACCTCGCCGACCGCGCTGATCATCCGCCACGGCCCGGACAGGTCGACGTCCAGCATGAGCTGCCACTCGGCCTCGGTGATCTCGTGCGTCGGCTTGCCCGACGGCGCGGCGATGCCGGCGTTGTTGACCAGCACGTCGACCCGGCCGAAGCGCGCCACCGCCAGCGCGACGGCGGCCCGGACGGCGGCCAGGTCCCGCACGTCGGCCTCGACCGGGTACGCGGCCACCCCGTACCCGGCGCACAGGTCGGCGGTGTGCGCGAGCTGGCTCGCCGAGCCCAGCGGGTACGGCACGCCGGGCAGGTCGCCGGCCAGGTCGACGAGGACCACGTCGGCGCCCTGGGCGGCGAACGTCACCGCGCAGGCGCGGCCCAGCCCCCGGGCGGCCCCGGTGACGATGGCGGTCTTGCCGGCCAGCCGGTCGCCGGTGACCACCGGGGCGGGGCGGGTCGGCGCGTCGGTCATCGCGCCAGCTCCGCCGCGACCAGGTCGAGCACGGCAGCCGGGGCGTCGGTCAGGTACATGTGGCCGCCGGGCAGCCGCCGCACGGCGAAGGTGGCCGAGGTGACCCGCCCCCAGCCGGCGAGCGCCTCGTCGGCGACGAGCGTGTCGTCCGCCCCCCGAAGGGCGGTGACCGGCACGTCGACGCGCTTCTCCCCCGCCGGCCGGTACGCCTCGTGCAGCTCCACGTCGGCGCGCAGCACCGGCAGCAACAGCTCCCGCATGTCGGGGTCGGCCAGCGCCGGGTGGGTGTACCCGGCGAACTCCTCCACCCGGGCGACGAACTCGTCGTCGGGCAGCCCGGCGGCCGTACGCTCGCGCCCCGACCACGGGTCCGGGGAGCCGCTGACGAACAGGTGGGTGACGGCCACCCCGGCGGCCCCGGTGAGCCGGCGGGTCATCTCGTAGGCGAGCACCGCGCCCATGCTGTGCCCGAACAGGGCCACCCGGTCGCGGCCGGCGACCAGTTCGAGGACCTCGTCGAGCAGCCCGTCGACGGCCTGCTCCAGGCGGCGGTAGGGCTCCTCGACGAACCGCTTCTCCCGCCCCGGCAGCGACACCGGGACGACGTCCAGCTCGGGCGGGGCGACGCGCCGCCACGGTTGGTACACCGACGGGCCCGCGCCGGCGTACGGGAAGCAGAGCAGTGTCGTGCGGGTCAAGACGGCTCCTTGCCGGTCAGGGCGGTCCGGACGGCGCGCAGCAGCCCGGCGTCGGCCCGGGCGAGCAGGTCGTGCCCGCCGGGAACGGTCAGCGTGGTGCAGCCGGCGGTGGTCAGGTCGGCCCAGGCCGCCGCGTCCACCGCCGACACGTGCGGGTCGGCGTCGCCGACGACGACGGTGACCGGGGTGGCCACCGGTTCGGCGTCGCGCAGCCGGTAGCTGCGGCCCAGCTCGAAGTCGGCGCGGGCCGCCGGCAGCGCCGCGGCGGCCAGGTCCGGGTGCCCGGCCACCGCCGGGGGCATGGTGCCCAGCGCGACCAGCTCGGCGAGGAACGCCGCGTCGTCCAGGGTGGAGTAGTCCGGTTCGACGCCGCTGCGGTGCGGCGGCACCGCCGAGGAGACCACCAGCGCGTCGGCGGGCCGGTGGCCGCGTCGGGCCAGCCGCCGGACCAGTTCGAACGCCACATACGCGCCGAGGCAGTCGCCGTAGACGGCGTACGGGCGGTCGAGGTGGGGGGCGAGCGCCGCCTCCAGGGCCTGCACCAGCGGGGTCATCCGGCGCGGGGCGGCCTCGGCGGCGCGTTCCCGCCGCCCCGGGTACTGCACGGCGTTGACCTCGACCGACCGGGGCAGCCCGGTGCGCCAGCTCTCGAACGCGCCCGCGTTGCCGCCGGCGTAGGGCAGGCAGAACAGCCGCAGCGCGGGGCGGGGCACCGGCGCGCGGACCACCAGCCACGGGTCGTGGTCAGCCATCGCGGGCCACCCGCTCCACCAGCGCCCCGAAGTCGGGCAGGTCGGCGAACTCGGCCAGGGTCAGCCCGGTGCCGTACCGCTGGCGCAGCGTGCGGACCAGGCGCAGCGCCCGCAGCGAGTCCCCGCCGGCGGCGGCGAACGTGGTGGCGGCCGAACGCGGCGTCACCCCGAGGACGTCGCGCCACGCCCCGGCGACCCGCGCCGACCAGCGGGACCGGGCGTCGGTGGGCGTCGGGTCGGCCGGCGGCCCGGCGGGCGGCAGCGCGGCGGTCGGCTCGGTGGCCAGCAGCCGGGTGAAGGTCGCGGCGAGCCGGTCGGCCCAGTCCGTGTCGAAGCGGCGGCCGTCGTACTGGAGGGCGAGGACGAGCCGGCCGGTGTCGGGGGCCACCGCCACGTCGACGGCGAGGCTGAACCCGACGTCGACCGTGGTCACCCGGCTGACCACGACGCGGGGGCCGGCGCGGTCGTCGGCATGGAAGTGGGTGTAGTTGAAGAAGCTGTCGAAGCGGGGTCCCGCCCCGCCGGCCCGGACGATCTCGGCCAGCGGGAACCGGTGGTGGCCCATCAGGGACCGCTCGGCGTGCCAGGCGTCCCCGGCCAGCTCGGCCAGCGGTCGGCCGCGCAGGGTCGCCGTGACCGGCAGGGTGTTGAGGAACAGCCCGAGGGTGGCGTCGCTGCCCGCGCCCTCGGGCCGGCCGCCGACGACCAGGCCGGAGACGACGTCGTCGCGGCCGGCGGTCTCGCCGAGCGCCCGCAGGTGCACCGCCAGCAGGTACGACTTCACCGGCACCCCGGCCGCGCGGGCCGCCCCGGCGACCCGGTCGGTGACGTCGTCGTCCAGCGGCACCGGCCGGGTGACGGTGATCCGGGGGCCGGGCCCGCCGAGCAGCAGCGGGGCCGCCGCGCCGGGGCCGTCGAGCCAGAACCGGCGGGTGGCCGGGTCGGCGAGGGCGGCCCGCTCGGCGGCGACGTGGTGGTACGGCGGCAGGGCCGCCGGAGCGGGTGGGGCGGGTCGGCCCGCGCGCCGCCGCTCGTGGTCGGCCAGCAGGGCGCGCAGGAACAGGTCGAGGCTCCAGCCGTCGAGGACGGCGTGGTGCTCGGCGACGACGAGGGTGAACCCGTCGACGCCCTCGTCGACGGCGTGCAGCCGGACCAGCGGCGGGCGTTCCCAGTCGAACGGGTGGGCCCGCTCGGCGGCGACCAGCGCGTCGACGTGGGCCGCGCGGGCGGCCGGGTCGGCGTCGGGCAGCGCGTCGACCGGCACGTCGGCGGGCGCGTCGGCGTGCACCAGTTGCAGCGGCTCGGCGTACCCGTCGAGGGCGAAGCCGGTGCGCAGCACCGGGTGCGCGGCCACCAGCGCGGCGAACGCGGCGCGCAGCGCGGCCGGGTCCAGCGGCGCGTCGACGCGGTGCGCGGTGACGTTGTGGTACATCGCCGGGTCGCCGGTCAGCTCGCAGTGGTAGACCATGCCCTGTTGCAGGGCGGTCATCGGGTACGCGTCGGCCACCGACGCGGGCAGCCGGTCCCGGTCGGCGGGGGTCAGGAGGGTGTCCGCGCCCCGCTCGGGCCGCCCGGCGGCGGGCCCGGTGGACCGGCCGCCGTCGACCGGCCGCACCCCGTCGGCCGGCGGCGCGGCGGCCGGCAGCGCCCCGGCGGTCGGCGACGTCTCGGCGGCGTCCGGGTCGGCGAGGGTGATCTCGCCGTGGGTGACCAGTTCCCGGATGGACTGGTGCGCGAAGATGTCCCGCAGCCGGAACGACAGGCCCCGCCGGGCGGCGGCGACCTGCATCTGGATGCTGCGGATCGAGTCGCCGCCGAGGGCGAAGAAGCTGTCGGTCACGCCGACGGTCTCCAGGCCGAGCACCTCCCGCCACGCCTCGGCGAGGATCTCCTCGGCCCGGTTGGCGGGGGCGACCCCCGGGCCGGCGGCGCGGCGGCCCCGCTCGGGGGCGGGCAGGGCTGCGCGGTCCAGCTTGCCGTTGCCGGTCAGCGGCAGCGCGTCGAGCACCACCACGGCCGCGGGGACCAGGTGCGCCGGCAGCCGCTCGGGCAGCCAGGCGGCGAGGCGGGCGTCCAGCGGCTCGCCGTCGGCCGGGGCGGCGGTCACCGCGGGGCGGGGGTCGTCGGCATACTCGGGGCGCACCGCGTGCAGGGTGTACCGGTCGGTGCCCTCGAGCAGGTCGTCCTGTCGGGTGACGACGGTGAAGCCGCGTGCCTCGAAGAAGTCGATCAGCTCGTCGAGGCGGCCCTCGGTGGCGGTGCCGACGCCGTCGTGCACCTCCATCGCCACCTGCGCGACCAACGGCCAGTGGTCCTCCCGGATTCCGGCGAGGACGTCGGCCTCGGCCCGCTGCACGTCGATCTTGAGCAGGTCGATGCGGTCGGGGGTCACCTCGTCGATCACGTCGGACAGCGGCCGGACGGCCACGCTGAGCCGGTCCGGCGCGAAGCGCTCCGTCAGCAGCTCGTCGACCCGGTCGAGCAGGGCGTCCCGGTCGGCCTCGCCCCGGTCCCGCTCGTTGGTCAGGAAGCGGCGGATGACGGCCTGTTCGGCGGCCGGGTCGGCGTACGCGGCGTGGCCGGACATCATCGCGTAGCCGGGATAGTAGGTGAAGTCGACCTCGCCGGGCGCCGCCGCGAGCCCGTGCGGGTGCACGGTGGCGGGCACGCCGAAGGCGGCCACGTTGCGGCGCAGCGCCTCGACCACCGACGGCACCGGCTCGAACGCGTGGAGCGTGGCGTCCGGGCAGACGGCGTGCACGAACAGCGAGAACATGCCGATGTTCGCGCCGACGTCGAACACCGTCGCCCCGGCCCGCAGCACCACCCCGTCGCGCAGGTAGACCTGCTGGCGGAAGATCTCGTCGTACAGGTAGCGGGTCTCGTGCGGGTTGATGCCCACGACCCGGTCCACGTCGACCGCCGGCGGGCCCCCGGCGGGCGTCACGTACGCGACGAGCCGCGCGCCGTGCCCGTCGTCGTCGCGGGCCACCACCGCCGCGTCGCCCACCCCGGGGTGCTCGCGCAGGACGGCGGCGACCTCCCCCGGCTCGATCCGGAAGCCGTTGACCTTGACCTGGTCGTCGAGCCGGCCCAGGTAGGTCAGCCGCCCCCGCGCGTCGAAGCGCACCCGGTCGCCGGTGCGGTAGACCCGCTCGACGCGGCCCGACGGCAGCGCCGCCGGCACGAACCGGCGGGCGGTGGCCTCCGGATCGCCGAGGTAGCCGTCGGCGAGCTGCGGGCCGGTCAGGCACAGCTCCCCGGCCACCCCGGGCGGCACCGGGCGGAGCTGGCCGTCGAGCACCCACGCCCCGGTGCCCGGCAGCGGGCGGCCGATCGTCGGCGGGTCACCGGCGGTGATCTCGGCGCTGGTGGCGTCCACCGTGGCCTCGGTCGGGCCGTACAGGTTGACCGCGCGCACCCCCGGCAGGGCCGCCACGGCGTCCCACAGGTCCGCCGGCACCGGCTCGCCGCCGAGCAGCAGCACCCCTGGCAGCCGGGCCCGGCCGGTGGTCACCCCGTCGGCGGCGAGCAGGATGCGCAGCTGCGACGGGGTCAGGTCCAGCACGTCGACGCGGTGCGCGGCGAGCAGGCCGGCCAGCTCGGCCCCGTCGCGGCGGGCCTCCTCCGGCACCAGGTAGAGGCCGCGGCCGTGCCCGAGCTGGACGAGCTGCTTGACGGAGGCGTCGAAGGTCAGCGGGGCGTTGACCGCCACCCGCGTCCCGGCCGGGGCGTTCGGGTAGACGACGCGTTCCAGGGCGTGCGCCAGGTGGGCGGCGCTGCCGTGCGAGACCAGCACCGGGCGCGGCGTGCCGGTCGACCCCGAGGTGAAGATGACGTACGCCGGGTCGGTCGGCCGCGTCTCGGGCAGCGCGGCGGTGGCGGCGGTGGCGGCCAGCTCGGCGACGGGCGCGTGCGGCACGCCCGCCACGGGCCGGTCGCCGAGGACCAGGCCGGCGTCGACCGCGCGGGCCAGCTCGGCGAGGCGACGCGGGGGCGCGGCCGGGTCCAGCGGCACGAACACCGCGCCGGCGCGCAGCACGCCGAGGAACGCCACCACCGTGTCCCGGGAGCGGGTGGCCAGCACGCCGACCCGCCGGCCGCCGTGCAGGCCGCGCTCGACCAGGCCGGCGGCCACCCCGTCGGCGAGCCGGCGCAGCTCGCCGAAGGTGTACGCCCCGTCGGCGGCGACCACCGCCTCGGCGTCCGGGTCGGCGGCGGCCAGCCCACCGTCGAGCAGTTCGGCGAGGGTCAGCGTCGGCGCGTCGGACGCCGGCCCGGCCGCCTCGACCAGCCAGCGCGTCTCCGCCCCGCCGAGCAGGGCCAGCGGGGCCCCGTCGGTCAGCGCGGCGGGCAGCGTGCCGAGCACGGCGAGCAGGCCCTCGTGCAGCTGCCGCCCGCCGGTCACCCGCAGGGTCACCGTGCCGGCGTCGAGCAGGGCGGCCAGGTGCGGCCCGCCGACCGGCGGCGGGGCGCTCACCCGCACGTCGGTGGCCCCGAGGGCGGCCAGGGTCGCCGGGTCGACGGCCGGCACGGCGGCGAAGCCGGCCACCGCCGCGGAGTCGACGCCCACCGGCTCCAGCAGGTGGAACGTCTCCTCGGCGGGGCGCTCCGCGCCGCGTACCTCGTCGAGGAGCTGTTTCGGCGCGGCCGGCAGCGGCAGGCGCAGCCGCACCGGCGCGTAGCCGCCCAGCGGCCCGACCACGGCGGCGGTGCCGTCGGCGTGCCGGCCGTCGCTCCAGCGGGCCAGCACCAGCTCGGCGTCGTCGGCCCCGGCGGGCGGCTCGGCCCGGCGGGACAGGGCCAGCGCCCAGGCGGCCAGCAGCAGGCTGGGCACCGTCACCCCGGCCGCGTCGGCGGCGGCGGCCAGCGGGCCCAGCGGCAGCTCGGCCACCGACTCCTCGGCCGCGTCGTCGCCGTGCGGGGTGACCAGCCGGGCGGCCGGCAGGGCGGGGGCCGCCGGCTCGCCGGCCTGCTGCCGCTCGTCGAACTGCCACTCGGTGACGTCGAGGAACTGGAGGGCGTCCGGGTCGTCGGCGAGGGACCCGCCCGCGTACGCGGTCGCCAGGTCGGCCAGCACCAGCCGCAGGCTCGCCGGGTCGGCGACCAGCGGGGCGGCGGCCAGCTCCAGGGCGTCGTCGGTGAGGGTCACGGACACCTCGCCGGCCGCGCCGACGGTCACCGAGCGGGCGTCGTCGACGTCCTGCAACGGCACCCGCAGGCCGGGGTGGTGCACCAGGGTCAGCCGCAGCGCCTCGTGCCGGGCGACCACCGCGTCGACGGCGGCCTGGAGGCGGGCGGCGTCCAGCGGGCGGTCGAGCCGGACCCGGGCCCGCACGAGTTCCCGCGCCCCGGTGTAGGCGAGCCGCTGGACCGGGGAGAGTCGGTAGCCGTTCACACCACGCTCCGGTTGACGTAGAGGTCGGACATGGCGACGAGGATCTGCCGGTCGCCGGAGAAGGGCTCCCGCCCGTGGGTGGCGAGGAAGTTGTCCACCACCAGCACGTCGCCGCGCTGCCACGGCACCGACACGGCGTGCTCCCGGTAGAGGTCCCGGATGCCGGCGACCACCTCGTCGTCGATCGGGCTGCCGTCACCGTGGTACGCGTTGCGCGGCAGCCCCTCGGGGCCGTACTCGCGCAGCAGCGCGGCGGACACCTCGGCCGGCAGGTTGGAGCTGTGGAACAGGTGGGCGTGGTTGAACCAGAACGTCTCGCCGGTGCGCGGGTGGGTGGCCACGGCCTGCCGGCGGGCCCGGGTGCGCAGCCCGTCGCCGCCGAGCCAGGTGAACTCGGTCGCCGACGCCGCGCAGTAGGCCTCCACCTCCGCCCGGTCGACCGTCTGGAACGCCTCCTGCCACGGCAGGTCCAGGTGCGGGCCGTAGTTGCGCACGTAGCACACCCCGTCACGGGTGAACCGCTCGCGCACCTGCGCCGGGATCCGGGGGGTCACCACCCGCTCGCTGGCCAGCGGGGTGGCCCCGCCGCTGCCGGTGGCCGGCTGGGCGCACCAGAAGTAGAGGTGGGTCGGCCAGTTGTGCGAGTAGGACATCTCGTGGTGCAGCGGGATCCACTGCTCGGCGTTGAACTCGGTGGAGGTGAACACCCGGTCGGCGACCTCGGTGCGCGGCGCGGCCCGCTCCAGGTAGCCGAGCAGGTCCGGGGTGACCGCGCGGGCCGCCCGGCTGAAGTCGTCGGCGGTGGCCACCTCGAAGCCGCGGAACAGCACCGCGCCGTGGGCGTCCAAGTCGCGCAGCAGCTCGTCGCGGCGGCCGGCGAGCCAGCCGGCGAGGTCGAGGTCGGCCACCGCGGCCTCGACCAGCAGCACGAAGGAGTCGTCGACCAGCACCCGGCGGGTGACCGGCGCGGCGGCCGGCGCGGCCCCGCGCCGACGCGGCCCCGGCCCGCTCACGACCGGCCCCCGGCGGTCGCCGCCAGCTCGGGCGCGGTGACCGGGTCGGACATGGCGGTGAGGATGCGCCGGGGCGGGGTGAACGGCTCCCGGGCGTGCGCGGCGAGCATGTTCTCCACCAGCAGCACGTCGCCGCGCCGCCACGGGAACGACCGGGTCTCCGCCGCGTACGCGGCCCGCAGCTCGGCGAGCACGTCCGCGCCGATCGGCGTGCCGTCGCCGTACGCGGTCTGGTAGGGCAGGTCCTCCTCGGCCAGCGCCCGGCGCAGCCCCGCGCTGACCTCGTCGGGCAGCGAGGTGACGTGGAAGAACAGCGCGTGGTTGAACCAGGTGCGCTCCCCCGTCACCGGGTGCTCGCGCACGGCGGGCCGGACCTGCCGGGTGCGCAGCTGCTCCTCGCCCACCCACTGCGCCTCGATGCGCGCGCGGGCGCAGTATGCCTCGACCTCGGCGCGGCTGTCGGTCTGGAACGCCGTCTGCCAGGACAGGCTGATCCCCGGCAGGTAGTTGCGCTGGTAGCACACGCCGCCACGGCGCTCGAAGCCGGCGACGGTCTCGGGGCGCAGCCGGGCCAGCACCCGCCGGCTGTCGGCCAGCGGCGTCCGCCCGCCCGCGGCGGGCTCGGTCTCGCAGAAGAACACGATCCGCAGCGGCCAGTTCAGCGTGTACGACTGCTCGTTGTGCAACACGATCGGCTGGTCGGCGGGGTGCTCGGTGGAGGTGTAGACGCCCTCGGTGACCTCGCTGCGCGGCGAGGACCGCTCGCCGTAGCTGAGCACGTCGCCGGAGAGGGCGGCCATCGCGGCCCGGAAGTCGGCGGGGCCGGTCACGGCGAAGCCCCGCAGCAGCACGGCGGCGTGCCGGCGGGCCAGCTCGTCGACGGTGTCCCGGTTGCCGGCCAGCCAGGCCGCCAGGTCCAGGTCCGGCACGGTGGCCTCGACCAGGGCCGGCAGCGGGCCGTCCGGCCAGTCGGGGCGTACGTCGACCAGGGAGCGGTCGCGCCGACGGCGTCCGATGGCCGACGCCACCCGGCTCTGCTCAGTCATCTCTCGTTCCCCCAGGGGTCGGCGACACACTCGGCGAGGCTGCGCATGGGGTCGGCCGCCGCCCGGCGGAGGACCCCGACGAAGTCGTGGTGCCACGCCTGCGCGCGGGCACCGTCGAACAGGTCGGTGCGGTAGGTCCAGAGCGCCTCCAGGTCGCCCCGGCGCTCGTCGAGCCAGCAGGTGAGGTCCAGCCGGGCGGCGTCCGGCGCGAGTTCCACGCCCGCCAGGTCGAGCCCCTGGGCGCCGTGCCAGGTGGCCGCCGGGGCGTTCTGCACGCCGAAGGCCACCTGCACCAGCGGGTTGCGGTGCGGGTGGCGGGCCGGGCGCAGCCGCTCCACCACCGCGTCGAACGGCACGCCCTGCCGCTCGCCGGCGAACAGGGCGGCGGCGCGGGCCTCGGCGAGCAGGTCGGCGAAACCGCGCTGCGGGGCGGGGCGCAACCGCAGCGGCATCGTGTTGACGAAGCAGCCGACGCTGTCCTCGGCCGCGACGCCGGTGCGCCCGGCGAACGCGGTGCCGACGAGCAGGTCGGTGCGCCCGGTGCGCGCGCCGAGCAGGGCGGCGAACGCGGCCAGCCCGACCATGTAGAGGCTGGCCCGGTGGGCGCGGGCGAGCCGCCGCACGGCGTCGGCGTCGGCGGCGTCCACGGTCCTGCGCAGGCTGGCCCCCTGGGGGCGGTCGGCGGCGCGCGGGGCCGGCGCGGGCGGGCCGGCGGGGCCGGTCGGAGACGATGTGGGGGCGGGTCGAGGCGACGTGGGGGCGGGCGCGGTCACCGGGGCGGCCAGGTCGAGCAGGGTGGGCGCGTCGCGCAGTCCGGCGGCCACCTCCTCCAGGGCGCGGCGGCCGGCGGGGCCGGCCAGCCACTCCCGCTGGGCCAGCGCGAACGCCGCCGGCCCCGGCACGGGGCGCGCCGGCCACGGTGGGCGGGGCCGGGTGACCCGCACGGCGGCCTCCCGCTCGCTGTCGTAGCAGCGGCCGAGGTCGCGCACGAGCACGCTGAACGACCAGTCGTCGCAGACGATGTGGTGGGCCACCAGCAGCAGCGCGAAGCGCGGGCGGTCGTCGGCGACGAGGTGCGCGCGCAGCAGCGGCCCGGTGGCCAGGTCCATCGGCGTACGCGCGCTCGCGGCGGCCACCCCGGCGACCCGCTCCGCCAGCGGCACCCCCGGCACGGGCCGCTCCAGGAACAGCTCGACCTGCGGATCGTCGTGCACCCGCTGGACCGGGCCGGCGTCAGAGCTGGGGAACACGGTGCGCAGCGCGGGGTGCCGGGCGACGACCCGGCGCAGCGCCCGGGCCAGCGCCGCCCGGTCCACGACTCCGTGCAGCTCGACCACGTAGGACACCAGGTAGGAGGTGTCGGTCGGGTCGAGCTGGTGCAGGAACCACAGGCGGCGCTGCGCCGCCGACAGCGGGGCGGGCCCGTCGGCCACGGGCCCGCCGTCGGCGGCCGGGTCGGGGGCGGTCCGGGCGGCGGCCGGGTCTCCAACCGGCGGGGCGGCGGCCGGGGGCGACGAGGCGACGGCCGACGTGGCCAGGTGCGCGGCGAGGGCGGCCACGGTGGGGTGGTCGAACAGCGCGGCCGGCGGCACCGGCACCCCGGTGACGGTGGCCAGCCGGGTCGCGCAGCGCAGGGCGAGCAGGGAGTCGCCGCCGAGGTCGAAGAAGTCGGCCTGCGGCCCGGCTACCGGCACGCCGAGCACGTCCCGCCAGACGGCGGCGACCTCCCGGGCGAGCTCGGCACCGGCGGGGTCGACGGCGGCGGCGACATCGGCGACAGGGACGGGTGCGGGGGCGGCGTCGGCCGGGGACGGCGCGTCGGCCGCCTCCCACCCGGGCGTCGGCAGGGCCGCCCGGTCCACCTTGCCGCTCGGGGTGGTCGGCATCCGGTCCAGCCACACCACCGTCGCCGGCACCAGCGGGGCGGGCAGCCGCTCGCGCAGCCGGGCCGGCACATCGTCGCGGCGCGCGCCGACCAGGTAGCCGACCAGGAGCGGGTCGCCGCTGGGCCCGGTGCGCACGGCCGCGGCGGCCTCCCGCACGCCGGGCACGTCGGCCAGGGCCGCCGCGACCTCGCCCAGCTCGATGCGGTAGCCGCGCAGCTTGACCTGGTCGTCGAGGCGGCCCAGGAACTCCAGTTGCCCGTCGGGGCGCAGCCGGACCCGGTCGCCGGTGCGGTACATCCGCTCGCCGGGGCGGAACGGGTCGCGGAGGAACCGGGCGGCGGTCTCCTCCGGTCGGTCGAGGTAGCCCCGGGCCAGGCCCGCGCCCGCCAGGTACAGCTCCCCCGGGGTGCCGGGCGGCACCGGCATGCCGTCGGCGGCCAGCACGTACGCGCGGGTGTGCGGCAGCGGCCGGCCGATCGGCGGGACGCCCCCGTCGGCGGTGACCTCCGCCCAGGTCGAGTAGGTGGTGTCCTCGGACGGGCCGTAGAGGTTGAGCAGCCGGCGCACCCCGGGGCGGGCCAGGACGCGGGCGGCGAGGGCCGCGGTCAGCGGCTCGCCGGCCAGGCAGACGGTGCGTACGCCGGCCGGCAGCGCGTCGGCGGCGAGCAGCTCGCTCATCGCCGAGGGGACGGTGTTGACCAGGGTGACCGGCAGCGCGGCGGCGTCGGGGCCGGCGAGGGCGAGGACGTTGTCGACCAGCAGCACCCGCCCGCCCCAGCACAGCGGGCCGAAGATCTCGAACACCGACAGGTCGAAGCAGACGCTGGTGGCGGCCAGCACGCCGCCCAGCTCCTGCGCGCAGAAGGCGGACCGGGTCCAGCCCATCAGCGCCGAGGCGGAGCGGTGCTCGATGGCCACGCCCTTGGGCCGGCCGGTGGAGCCGGAGGTGTAGATGACGTAGGCGAGCCCGGCGGGATCGGCGTCCACGCCGGGTCGGTCGGCGGGTGCCGAGCCCACGTCGAGGGTGTCCAGGGGCAGCGCGGCGCGGCCGAAGCGGTCGGCCAGGCCGGTGCGGGTGAGCACCAGCCGGGCCCCGGAGTCCTCGGTCATGAACGCCACCCGGGCGGGTGGGTACGCCGGGTCGAGGGGCACGTACGCCGCGCCGGCCTTGAGCACCGCCAGCAGGGCCACCACCAGGTCGGTGTCGCGGGGCAGGCAGACGCCGACCCGGTCCTGGCCGGCGACGCCGTGCGCCAGCAGGACCCGGGCGAGCCGGTTGGCCGCCTCGTCGAGTTGCCGGTAGGTCAGCGCCCGGTCGCCGGCGCGCACCGCCTCGGCGTCGGGGGTCCGGTCGGCCTGGGCCTCGACCAGGCGGTGCAGGCAGGCGCCGGTGAGTGGCACGCCGGGGACGCGGGGCGCACCGGCCCGGCGCACCGGCCCGGGCCGGGCGGAGATGGTCACTTCCGCCCGCGATTCGTCGTGCGCGTGCAGCAAAACACGGACGGCCCCCAAGATCGTAACGGTACGTGTGCCCTGGATGACCCTTCGGCAGGTCAGCACCCCAGAGCCCTCACGCTCTGCTACTTACAGCGATCGATCGCTTGCTCTCCGGTGAGAGATTCCACGAGCGCCGATGGGAATGCCAAGAGCCCTCCCGAAATGCGGGACACCAGTGGCGGATTTCGAACTAGCTGTTCCCGGGACCGCCTGAGCGGCGCGTCGGGCGAGAGGACCCTGAACAGGGCCGATGCCCCGGGCGGGCCGACAGCGGCCGGCCCCGACGGGCCCGTGGCTGTCGGGAAGCCGCCACGCCTTCCGAAGCGGCCCGGCCAGTCCCCGAAGCGGCCCGGTCAACCCCCGGAACGACCCGGCCACGCCCCGCGCGGCGGCGCGGCGGCGCGCCGCGCGACGGTGCCGCCGGCCACCGAGCCGCCAGGCCGGTGGCCGAACCGTCACGGGCCGTCAGGCCGGTGGCCGCCACTCGTCGGCGAGGACCGACCAGACGTCGATGTCGATCCGCCCGCGCGGCCCGGGGACCGCCTGGCGCAGCGTGCCGTCGCGGCGCATGCCCAGCCGGCGGGCCACGGCGATGCTGCGGGTGTTGCGCGGGTTCGTCCGCCACTCGACCCGGTGGACGCCCCGCTCCCGCACCGCCCAGTCGACGATCAGGCCGGCGGCGCGGGTGATCAGGCCCCGCCCCTGCGCGCCCGGCTCCAGCCAGCAGCCGGCCTCGCACACGCCCAGCGCGGTGTCGAACGAGACGAACATGACCCCGCCGACCAGCGTCGGCTGCCGCGGGGCCGGACCCGTGAGCCAGATGCCCCAGATCCCGCCGGCGTCGCGGGCCCACGCGTCGGCGTAGCGTTGCAGGACGGCCCGCGCGGACGCGAGGTCGGTGGCCACGAACGACGCACCCACCCAGGGCGCGATGTGCTCCCGGGCGCGGTCGAGGTGGTGGAGGAACTCCTCGGCCCGCCACGGCTCCAGCGGACGCAGCTCGGCGTCGGCGGTCAGGGGGCGAACGAACACCGGGCCTCCCGGGTACGCAGGGCGGACCGGTCCAGCAGACCATACCCGGGCGTGCGGACACACCCGGCCCGGCCGCAGGCGGCCGGCCGCCGGGAAACGAGGGGCGCGGCGGCGCTCGGGCCCTGAAGGCGCAGGCCCTCGGAGCGCAGGCGTCCGACGCCCGGGCCGCCGGGGCCGGGCGCGCGACGCGACGGGGTCAGTCGCGCAGGAGGTCGGCGTGGGCGGCGCGGAGCCGGGCCAGCGCCGGGTCGCCGGGGGCGACCCGGCGGTCGAGCTCGGCCCAGACCTCGGCGAGCGCCTCGGTGACGGCGCGCAGCTCGGCGGCGTGCCGCCGGCTGCTCTGCCGGTGGGACTCCTCCAGGCGGCGGGCCCAGCCCGCCGTCACGGTGGCGAGCCGGTCGGCGTCGGCCCGCGCCTGGGCCGCGGTGCGGGCGGCCGAGGCGGGCACGATCGCGGCGATCGGGCGCGGGTCGCCGTCGCGGGTGACCAGGGTGACCGTGTCGGTCAGCTCGGCCATCGCGATGAGCTGGGTCAGCCGGGTGCGGGTCTCGCGCAGCGACAGGGCACGCGGCGGGGTGGGCTCGTGAGCCAGTGCGGGAGCAGCCATGACTCCATACTGCGACGGGGGTATGACAAGAACCGTCCACGGTGGCCGGTCCGGGGCTACCCGGCCGCCCGCACGAGGATGTCGACGTACCGGCGGCAGCGCTCGGCGACGGTCGACTCGTCGTACAGGTCCGTCGAGTATTCGACGACGCCGAGCAGGCCGTCGCCGGCGGGGGTGAGCATGATCGACCAGTCCCGCCGGGCGCAGTCCAACCCCTGGTCGGTGACCTCCGCCGCCAGCCCCGGCAGGCGCACCGGCGGCATCCCCGGGTTCCAGGTGAACAGCGCCCCGGCGAACGGCGGCGGGTCCCCCATCCGCCAGCCGGGCTCCACCGCGGCGTAGAGGGCCGGCAGCGGGGCCGGCTGGTGCCGCACCGCGGCCAGGAACACCGCGTCGAACCGGGCGGCCAGGTCGACCAGGGGCTCGTCGTCGCGCAGCCGCACCCGCAGCGGCAGGGTGCCGGTGAACAGGCCGACCACCGCCTCCAGCTCCCGGCGGTCCCGGTGCGCGTAGGGGCAGGCCAGCAGGACGTCGCGGGTGCCGGTCAGCGCGCCGACGAACCGGGCGTAGGCGGCCGCGAGCAGCGGGAACAGCGTCAGCCCCGCGTCGGCGGCGAGCCGGGTCAGCCGCCCGGTCGGCGCGGCCGGCAGCGTGAAGGCGTACTCCGCGCCGACGCCCGAGGGCGTGGCCGGGCGGGGCCGGTCGGTGGGCAGCGCGACGGCCCGGGGCAGGTCGGCGAGCGTCTCCCGCCAGTGCCGCAGCGCCTCCGGCGGCACCTGCGCCGCGCGCTGCCGGCGCGCGTGCTCGACGTAGCGCAGGGCCGGGACGCGCGCGGGCGGCGCGCCCGCGTACGCCCGAGCCAGCTCGTCGAGGAGCTGGAGCATCGACCAGCCGTCCCCGCACAGGTGGTGCACGACCAGCGACAGCACCCAGCGGTCGGCGGCCAGCCGGGCGAGCCGGGCGCGCAGCCACGGCCCGTCGGCCGGGAACGGCTCCCGGCCGACCGCCACGCACCACGCCCGCACCGCGGCGGCGTCGGCGTCGGTGGCGGGGAGGTCGACCACGGGCACCGCCACCGGGCGGTGCGGCAGCACCTCCTGCACCGCCCCGCCGTCGCCGGCCACGACCCGGGTGCGCAGGGCCTCGTGCCGGCCCACCAGGGCGTCGACCGCCGCGGTGAGGGCGGGGACGTCGAGCGGGCCGGTGAGGTCGACGCGTACGGCCATGTGCACGGCCGCCGGGTTCGGGGCCTGGCGCTGGCGGTGCCACATCAGCTCCTGCTGGTACGTCGCCGGCGCCCGGCCGGCCGGGTCGAGGGCCGCGGCCATCGCCCGCACCCCCGGGCTGCGCAGCACCCGGTCCACGCCGACGTCGACGCCGAGCGCCTCGCGCAGCCGGTTGGCCAGCCGCACCGCGCCCAGGGAGTCGCCCCCGGCGGCGAAGTACGAGACGTCCAGCGGCACCCGGGGCACGCCCAGCTCCGCGCACCACGCGTCGTGGACGAGCCGCTCCACGCCCGGCCGTGGCTCCTCGCCGGCGGGCGGCGCGGCGGGCGCGGGCAGCCGGGACACGTCGACCTTGCCGGTGTCGCCGACGGGCAGCGCGTCCAGCACCACCCAGGCGCGCGGCACCAGGTGCGCCGGCAGCCGCTCCCCCAGCTCGGCGGCCAGCCGGGCGGTGCGGGCGTCCGGCGGCCCGGCACCGCCGGCGTCAGCGGTGTCGGTGTCGGGGACGACGTAGCCGACGAGGTACGGCTCGGCCCGGTCGTGCCGAGCGACGACGGCGGCCTGCCGTACCCCCGGCAGCAGGGCCAGCGCGGCGGCCGCCTCGCCCGGCTCCACCCGGTGCCCGGCGATCTTCACCTGGTCGTCGACCCGGCCGCGGAACTCGACCGTGCCGTCGCCACGCAGCCGCACCAGGTCGCCGGTCCGGTACATCCGGGCCCCCGGCTCGGCGGCGAACGGGTCCGGCAGGAACGCCGCCGCCGTCGCGCCGGGCCGCCCCAGGTAGCCGCGGGCGAGGCCGGTGCCGCCGACGTGCAGCTCACCGACCGCGCCGGCCGGCACCGGCGTCCCGTCGCGGCCCAGCACGTAGAGGCGGCGGTGGTCCACGGGGCGGCCGATGTCGATCGGGCCCGTCCCGGCGGGCGGCACCGGGCCGGCGGTGGTGACGATCGCGGCCTCGGTCGGGCCGTAGGCGTCGAGGACCTCCGCCGGGTACCCGGCCGGCGGGCGGCGGCGCAGCTGGCTTCCCCCGACCACCAGGACCCGGACGGCCGGGGCCGGCGGCACCGCGAACACCAGCTCCGCCAGGGGCGCCGGCAGGTAGGCGACCGTCACCCCGGCCCGCCGCCACCGGTCGACCAGCAGCGCCGGGTCCGCGCGCACCCGCGAGGGCACGAGGTGCAGGGTCGCCCCGGCGGCCAGCGTCGGATGGATCTCGGCGAGGTTCGCGTCGAACCCGAGGCCGAGCGCGTGCGCCACGGTGTCCGCGCCGGTGAGGGCCAGGGCGCGGACGTGCCAGTCCACCACGTCCACGGCGGCCCGGTGCGGCACGCCCACCAGCCGGGGGCGGCCGGTGGAGCCGGAGGTGTGGACGCACCAGGCGAGGTGGCCGGGGCCGGCGGCGTCGACGGGGTCGGGCAGGCCGGGGTCGCCGGGCCGGTCCACCAGCACCCGCGCCACCCGGCCGGCTCCGGAACCGGCGGCCCCCGGGGCGGGTCCGCCGACGCCGGAGCCGGCCGCCGGGAAGGGGTCCGCGACGTCGGCGGCGGTCAGCAGCAGGCGGGCGTCGCTGTCGGCGAGCAGGTCGCGCAGCCGGGCCGCCGGCAGGTCCGGGTCCAGCGGCAGGAAGGCCGCGCCGGCCAGCAGCGCGCCGAGCTGCGCCGCGACCAGCTCCGCCCGGCGCGGCAGCAGCACCGCCACCAGGTCGTCCGGGCCGACGCCGTGCGCCGCGACCCGGCGGGCCAGCGCCCGCGCCCGGTCCCGCAGTTCCCGGTACGTCCACCGCCGCTCCCCGTCGACCACGGCCACCGCGTCGGGGGTCCGGTCGGCCTGCCGGAGGAACAGGTCGTGCAGCCGGTCGGCGGCCGGCGCGGGACGCGGGCCGACCGGCCGGGCGGCGGGGTCGTCGAGCCGGGCGGCCAGCCGGGACAGGGGCTCGCCCGGCGCGCGGGTCAGCACGTCGAGCAGCCGGTGCAGGTGGTCGAGCAGCCGGTCCACGGTCGCCCGGTCGAGCACGTCGGTGCGGTACTCCACGTGGCAGCGCAGCGTCTCGCCGTGCGACAGGTAGACCATCAGGTCGACGGGGGCCTTGGCCAGGCCCAGCGGCAGCGGCTCGGCGGTGACGCCCGGCAGGTCGAAGGCGAACGCCCCGGGCCCGCTCTCGTACTCGACCACCACGTCGAACAGGGGGTGCCGGCCGGCCTCCCGGTGCGGGGCGACCGCCTCGACCAGCGCGTCGAACGGGACGCGGTCGTGCTCGTACCCGTCGGCGGCGGTGACCCGCACCCGGGCCAGCAGCTCGCGGAAGCTCGGGTCGCCGGTGAGGTCCAGCCGCAGCGGGAGGGTCCGCACGAAGAACCCGACGAGGCCGGCGGTCCGCTCGTCCCGGCCGCTCGTGCCGGTGCCGACCACCAGGTCGTCCTGGCCGGTGTACCGGGACAGCAGCACCCCGAACGCGCCCAGCAGGGTGGTGAACGGGGTGACCCCCTCGGCGCGGCTGAACCGCCGGACCCGCCGCGCCAGCTCGGCGGGCAGCTCGCGGAAGACGCTCTCCCCGGCCGCCGACGGCAGCGCCGGGCGGGTCAGGTCGGAGGGCAGGACGGGGGTGGGCGGGGCCGGGTCGAGCTGGGCCCGCCAGTAGGCCAGGTCCTTGTCGTCGGGCTCGCCGTCGCCGGCCGCCGCCAGCTCCGGGTAGGTCACCGGCAGCGGGGGCAGCTCCGCCGCGACGCCGGTCACCCGGGCCCGGTAGCGGGCCGAGACCTCGTCGGTCAGCACGGCGTACGAGCCGCCGTCGGTGGCCAGGTGGTGGAAGGCCAGCACCAGCACGTGCCGGGTGGCGGAGAAGCGCAGCAGCGTGAACGCGAACACCGGCCCGGCGGCCAGGTCGAACACCCGGCGGCTCTCGGCGGCCAGCGCGGCACGGACCGCCTCCTCCTCGGCCCCGCCGGGGTGCTCGCGCACCGGCAGCTCGACCGGCACCCGGTCGCGGACGACCTGCCGGGGCTCCCCGGCGACCTCCGCGTAGTGGGTGCGCAGCGGGGCGTGCCGGTCGACCACGTCGCGCAGCGCGCCCCGCAGCGCGGCGTGGTCGAGCGGGCCGACCAGCCGCACGGCCGCCGCCTCGTTGTAGGCGGGCGTGCCCGGGTGCAGCCGCTCCATCAGCCACAGCCGGCGCTGCGCCGACGACAGCGGCGCGGTCCGCCCGCCGGGGTGCGGCGGGTCGCCGACGGGTCGGCGCGGGGTGGCCCGGCGCAGCGCGTCGAGCACCGGCAGGCCGGCGCGGACGGCGTCGGCGGGCAGTCCGAAGTCGACGAAGCAGGCGATCTCGTCGGCCCCCGCGTCGAGCACCGCCTCCACCACGGACCGGCAGCTCTGCGGCGAGCCGATGAGGGCCCGCTGCGCGCAGTACCGCTCGTACGCCCGCCCCAGCACGAACCGCACGTCCTCGTCGGGGGTGCCGGCCAGGTCGATGTTCATGCCGAGGCTGTTGACCACCTGCCCGAGCAGGCTGAACGACGAGCGCAGGTACGCGCAGAACGGCTCGAACGCCTCGGCGCGGGCCCGGTCGGCGTCCTCGCCGAGGTAGGTGTGCAGCAGCACCACCACGCGCCCGCCGGCCGGGTCGAGGCCGTGTTCGGCGCGGGTGCGCCGGTAGAGCGCCACGTTCTCGGCGAGGCTCGCCACGTCCTGCGTCATCAGGTTCGTCACCACCCCGACGTCGCGGCGGGCGGCCTCCCGGTAGCTGTCGGGGTTGCCGACGATCGCCGTGAACACCGGCGGCTCGGGCTGCACCGGGCGCGGGAACAGGCGCACGTCGAGCGCCTCGCCGCTGCCGGACCGGGCCGGCACCGCGTCCCCGCGCCACAGCCGCCGGACGGTCTCCAGGTGCTCGTACATCACCTGCTTGTGCCGGCCGAAGTGCTCGGGGTGGAAGACGAAGTCGTTGGCGTGCCAGCCCGGCGCGCAGCCCAGCCCGATCCGGCCGCCGGAGAGGTTGTCCACCATGGACCACTCCTCGGCGACCCGGACGGGGTGGTGCAGCGGCAGCACGACCGAGCCGGCGTTGAGCCGAACCCGCCGGGTGCGGGTCGCGAGGGCGGCGGCGAGGACCGACGGGTTGGGGAAGAGGCCGCCGAAGGAGTGGAAGTGCCGCTCGGGCAGCCAGACGGCGTGGAAGCCGTGCGCGTCGGCGAACTCCGCCGCGTCGACGATGACGCCGTACTTGTCGTCACGGTCCTGGTCGGGGTAGTCGCCGAAGAAGTAGAGGCTGAAGTCGACGGTGTCCGGCGTCGTCGCCGCGCCGGCCGCCGGGCGCGGGTCCGCGACGGCCGGCGCGTCGGCAGGCGCCGGCACGGGCACCGGCACGGGAGCGGGGGCCGGGGGCGCAGGGGTGGGAGCGGGGGTTGGCGGGGCGTGGACGGGGGCCGGCGTGGGCGCGGGGCGCGGCGGGGCGGCGGGCTCCGGCGGGGCGGCGGGCGGGTCCGCCGGCAGGCCGGCGGCGACACCGAGCAGGGCGAGCTGCTGACGCATCAGGTCGAGCTGCTGCCGGACGACGTCGACCAGCTCGCCCGGCACCGGCCGGCGGGCGTCGCCGGACGGTCCGCCGTCGGCGGCGGGTGGGGACGCCGCCGACGCCGTGGCGTCCGGACCGGTCGGCGGCGCGGCGGCGGTGATCGCCGTGGCGAGCCGGCGCGGCGTGTCGACGGTGGTGAACAGGTCCCGCACCGGCACCCGGACGGCGAAGTCGCGCTCGATCTCCCGGGACATGGTGATCAGCAGGAGCGAGTCCGCGCCCAGGGCGAAGAAGCCGGTGTCCGGATCGACCTCGGCGGCGGCCAGGCCGAGCCGCTCGGCGGTCAGCGCCCGGACCCGCTCCAGCACCGCGTCCGCCCCGCCCGCCGGCCCCGCCGGGGACGCCGCCGGCACCGCGTCCCCCCGCCTGTCACCGGCGGGAGCAGGAGACGCGGCGGAAGCCGGGGACACGACGGGAACCGGGGACACGACGGGAACCGGTGCGGCTGCGGGCTCCGGGGTCGCCCAGAAGGGGCGGCGCTGGAAGGGATAGCCGGGCAGCGTCACCCGGCGTCCGCCGTGCCCGTCCACGAGCGCCGCCCAGTCCACCGGCGTGCCCGCGACGTGCAGCTCTGCCACCGCCCGCCACAGCCCCGCCACCGGGTCGAGCCCCCGCCGCTGCGACGGCACCCAGCGCGGCCCCGCGCCGGTCGCCCCGGGGGCGGCTCCGGTCGCGCCCGCGAGGGCGGTGAGCAGGCCGCCCGCGCCCGCCTCGACCACCGTCGCGACCGCCTCGGCGGACAGGGTGGACACCGCGTCGTGCCAGCGCACCGGCTCGCGGGCGTGCCGGCACAGGTGCTCGGCGTCGGGCCGCCAGCCGGGCGGGCGGACCCGGCCGTCGAGGGCGCTGACCAGCGGCAGCCGGGTCGGCCGGAACTCGACCGTGGCGGCCAGCTCGCGCAGCGGGCCCAACACCGGCGCGACCGCCGCCGAGTGGAACGCCCGGTCGACGGGGAGCCGCCGGGTCGCCACCCCGAGCCGGGCGGCCCGGTCGGCGACGGCGGCGACGGCGTCGGGCGGGCCGGCGAGGACGTGCTGCGTCGGCCCGTTGACCGCCGCTAGCTCCAGCGGCGACCCGGCGGCCAGCGCGTCCACGGTCGGCCGGTCGGCCAGCACCGCCAGCATCGCGCCGGGCGGCAGGTGGTCGGCCATCAGGCGGCCCCGGTGGGCGGCGAGCCGCACGGCGTCGGCGAGGGGCAGCGCGCCCGCGACGACCAGGGCGGCGTACTCGCCGACGCTGTGGCCGAGGACGTGGCCCACGGACAGGCCCCACGAGCGCCACAGCCGGGCCAGCGCCACCCCGGCGACGACCAGCGCCGGCTGGGCGACGTCGGTGGGCCGGGCGACGGCCTGCCGGTCCGCGCGCAGCCGGGCGACGAGGTCGCCGCCGACGGCCTCCCGGTACGCGGCGGCGGCCTCGGCGAGCACCGCCCGGACGACCGGGAACCGGGCGGCCAGCGGGAGCAGCGCGTCGCCGACGTCGCCCTGGCCGGGGAAGGCGAGGGCGACCGGCCCGGCGGCGTCCCCGCCGGCCTCGCCCGTCAGCACGTCGGCCGGCAGTCCGGCGGCGTGCCGGTCGAGGGCCTCGGCGAGGGCGGCGGTCGACCCACCGAGGGCGACGAGCCGGTGGCGCAGGTGCCGGCGGCCGGTGCCGGCGGTGCGCACCACGTCGGCCAGGGCCAGGTCGGGGTCGGCGCGCAGCCGGTCCCGGTGCCGCAGGGCGAGCGCGGCCAGCGCGGCGGGGTCCGCGGCGGAGATCGGCAGCAGCCCGGGAACCGCGTCGGGCGGGTCGGCGGCGCGCGGCGGCGGGGGCGGCGGCTGTTCGACGATGACGTGGGCGTTGGTGCCGCCGACGCCGAGGGCGCTGACGGCGGCGCGCCGGGGCGTCCCGGTCGCCGGCCAGTCGGCGGCGACGGTGGTCACCGTGAACGGCCCGTCGGCTAGGCGCAGCGCGGGGTTCGGCCGGGCGAAGTTGATCTGCGGCGGCACCCGGCCGGAGCGGACGGCGAGCACGGCCTTGATCAGCCCGGCCATGCCGGCGCAGCTGTCCAGGTGGCCGATGTTGGCCTTCACCGAGCCGAGGAACGCCCGCGCGGGCGCGTACGCCTCGGCGAGCGCGTGGTGCTCGACCGGGTCGCCGAGGGCGGTGCCGGTGCCGTGCGCCTCGACGTACCCGATGGAGGCGGCCGGCACCCCGGCGTCGCGCAACGCCCGCCGGACCACGTCGACCTGCCCCGCCACCCCGGGCGCGGTCCACCCGACCTTGCCCGACCCGTCGTTGTTGACGGCCGAGCCGAGCAGCACCGCGTGGATGCGGTCGCCGTCGGCGAGCGCCCGGTCCAGCGGCTTGAGCACCACCGCGGCGACCCCGTTGCCGCCGACCGTGCCGTCGGCGTCGGCGTCGAAGGGCCGGCACCGGCCGGACGCCGACAGGATCGACCCGGGGGTGTGCCGGTAGCCGGTGACCTGCGGGACGTGCACCGCCACCGCGCCCGCGACGGCGACGTCGGCGTCCCCGGCGAGCAGGGCGCGGGCGGCCAGGTGGACCGCGACGAGCGAGGTGGAGCAGGCGGTCTGCACGGTCACGGCGGGTCCGGTCAGCCCCAGCCGGTAGGCGACCCGGGTCGCCAGGAAGTCGGGCTGGTTGCCCAGCGCCGCGCCGATGGCGGTGGCCGGGTCGGCGGAGGCGACGGCCTGCGGGAGCTGGTGGCGCAGGTAGGTGTGGTGCGGGTAGAGGTTCATCCCGCCGCCGGCGAAGACGCCGATCCGCCGGCCGTCGGCCTCGCCGGGGCAGCCGGCGTCCTCCAAGGCGTGCTGGCAGGTCTCCAGGAACAGCCGGTGCTGCGGGTCCAGCAGCTCGGCCTCGCGGGGGCTGACGCCGAAGAACGCGGCGTCGAAGCCGGCGACGTCGTCCAGCACGCCGCTGGCCGCGACGTATCCCGGGTCCGCCGCGAGGTGCTCGGGCACCCCGGCGGCGGCCAGCTCCGCCGGGGTGAACGCGCGGACGCTCTCCACCCCCGCCAGCAGCGCCGCCCAGAACTCGTCGACGTCCGTCGCGCCGGGGAAGCGGGCGGCCATCCCGACGACGGCGACCCGCCGGTCCGCCGGCCGCGCCGCCGCCTCTCCGGCGGGGGCCGGGCCGGCGGCGGCGAGGTGCGCGGCGAGGGCGTCGACGGTCGGGTGGGCGAACAGCGCGGGCTGCGGCACCGGGCGGCCCAGCGCCTCCTCCAGCCTGGCCCGCAGCGCGACGATCTCGACGGAGCCGACGCCCAGCTCGTAGAAGGGCCGGTCCGTCTCCGCCGGGCGGCCGAGGACGTCGGCGAGCGCGGCGCGGACGACGGCGCGGACCGCCGCCCGGCCGGGGGCCACCGGGCCCTCCTCCCCCGCCGGGGCCGCCCCGGGCCCGTCGGCGGCGGCGTCGCCCGGCCGGACCGGCGGCGGGAAGCCGTCGGCGAGGAACCGGCGGCGCAGCTCCGCGCGCCGGATCTTGCCCCCGGTGGTACGGGGGAAGTCGGCCTCGCCGAGGATCACCACCCGCCGTGGGGCGAGCTGCCAGCGCCGGGCCACCGCCGCCGACACGGCCCCGGCCACCCGTTCCGCCGCCGACCCGGTCGTGGCGTGCGGATCGGCGGGAGCGACGGCGTGGCCCCCCTCGGCGTCGGTGACGGCGAACACCACGAGCGCCTCGGTGCCGGTGCGGGCGTCGGGCACCCCGACGGCGGCGACGAGCCCGGCGCGCACCCCCGCGACCGCGCCGACGACGCGCTCGACCTCGTGGCAGGGGATGTTCTGCCCGTTGAGGATGACCAAATCCTTGGCGCGGCCGGTGACGGTCAGCGCCCCGTCGCGCAGGTAGCCCAGGTCCCCGGTGTCCAGCCAGTCCCCGTCGGGGAACGCGGCGCGGGTGGCCTCGGGGTCGCCGAGGTAGCCGGGGGTGACGCGGGCCGAGCGCACCTGCACCCGGCCGACCCGCCCCTCGGGCTGCACCGCGCCGTCGGCGTCGACGATCCGCAGGGTCGCCCCGGGCGCGGGCCGCCCGACGGAGAGCAGCTCGGTGACGTCGCCGCCGGCGGCGTCCTCGACCCACTCCACGTCGCCGTCCAGGCTGGCGGTGCGGACCACCTGCCGGCAGCCCGGCTCGGTGAACGACCCGAAGGTGATCCCCGTCGACGTCTCCGACATCCCCCACGCCGGGGTCATCGCCGCCGCCGGCACCCCGGTCGCGGCGACGAACGCGCGGAAGGTCTCCGGCAGGCACTGCTCGCCGCCGCTGACCATGCGCCGCACCCCGCCCAGCTCCCAGCGCCGGCCGCCCGGGGCCCGGCCGACCGCGTCGGCCACCAGCCGCAGGCCGAAGTTCGGCGACCAGCCGTGGGTGACCCCGTGGCGGGCCATGAGGTCGAGCCAGCGCGTCGGGTCCGCCAGCACCAGCCCGGTGGCGACGTGCACGGAGGACGCGCCGAGGAACACCCCGCCGAGGTGGTAGAGGAGCAGGCCGGCGACGTGGTCCAGGGGCAGCCAGTTGAGCAGCACGTCGCCGGGGCGCACGTCGAGCAGCACGCGGGCGCCGACGGCGTACTCGGACAGGCCCCGGTGGGTCAGCGGGATGATCTTCGGGGTGCCGGTGCTGCCCGACGAGAGTTGCAGCACCGCCACCTCGTCGGGGCCGGGCTCGACGTCGGCGTCGGCCGACGCCCCCGCCGGGTCGACTGCCGCCCGCCCCGCCGCAGCACCCGCCGGGCCGGCCGCTGCCAGCTCCGCGACGTCGACCACCCGGTCGGCCAGCGGCAGCCCGGCCAGCCCCGCCGCGTCCGCCGCCCCGGCGAGCACGACCGGGGCGTCGAGGGCCCGCCAGGCGTGCAGCAGCGCGGCGACGGCGGGGCTGTCCGCGTCGTAGCCGGCCGGCGCGCCGACGGTCAACGGCACGACGCCGCCGAGCGCGCAGCCCCAGAACGCCGGCCAGTAGTCCACGCCGGAGTCGACCCGCAGGATCGCCGCCGAGCCGGGGGCCACCCCGCGGGCCCGCAGGCCGGCCCGCACGGCGCGGGCCCGGGTGAGCAGCGTCGCGTGGTCGAGCAGGGTGTCGGTGCCGTCCTCGGCCACGACGCGGATGCCGGCGTCCGGGAAGTCCCGCGCCGCGCGCCGCAGCGCCGCGCCCAGCGTCCGGGGGTGTTGCGGGTCGGCGGGCAACTCGCCGCCGTGGCTGACGGCGGGGCGGCGGGCCGGCGGGCTGGCGGTCGTCACGGCGTCACCTCGGCGGTTCGGGGGGTCGGGGGGTCGTCGTGCCGGTCGGCCCGGGCCGGTGGGTCACGCCGGCCCGGGGGCCGCACCGTCTGGGCGAGCAGGAACGCGAGGGCCACGGCGCAGGCGATCCCGTGCGCGACGGCGACGACCGGGAACGGGGCCACCCGGTCGAGCGCGACGGCGCAGCCGATCATGCCGAGGCCGAAGCCGGCGTTCTGCGCCGCGCTGGCGAACCCGAACAGCCGGGCCCGCCGGGACTCGTCGACGCCCTGGAGCCGCGTGGTGTAGCTGATCTCGGCGTAGCCGTCGGCCGCCCCCGCCGCGAGGGTCAGCGGGATCAGCAGCCACAGGGGCGGATCGGTGAAGGCGAGCACGAAGAACAGCGACATGAGGCAGGTGGCCACGCCGAAGGCGCGCGGCGAGCCCACTCCACCGGTGCGGGCGGCCAGCCGGGCGCACCACCGGCCGGCGGCGAGGCTGCCCACCGCCCACGAGGTCAGGAACACGGCGGCGTACGCGGCCGGCGAGTCGGGGCGGACCAGGCTGGCCTGCACCGGGATACCGACGTTGTGGGCCGCCGAGCCGAACGCGTCGGCGGCGCGTACCCCGATCATCGCCGCGACGACCGGCGCGACCGCCCGCAGCACCCCGACGCCCGCCCAGGCCCGGGGCCCGGTGGGCCCGGCGGCCTCCGGCGCGGCGGCGACCGGCCGGCGGGCCGGCACCCGGGCCAGCAGCCCGGCGGAGAGGGCGTAGGTGCCGGCGTCGAGCAGGAACGCCACCTCGTAGCCGAGCCAGGCGACCAGGACGCCCGCCGAGGCGAAGCCGAGCAGCATCGCCACCGACCGGGCCGCGACGAGCCGGGCGTTCGCGCGGGCCCGCCGCGCCGGCCCGGCCAGGTCGGGCAGCTCGCTGCGCAGCGCGACCCCCCACAGGGTCTGCCCGCAGCCGAGCACGACCGCGAGCAGGTAGACCGCCACGGGACGCGCCCCGTCGGGGGCGGCCACCAGCAGCGCCAGGGTCGCCGCCGAGAGCAGGTCCGCGCCGATCATCAGGCGGGTGCGACGGTGCCGGCCGGCGAGCAGCCCGCTGACCGGCCCCATGAGGAAACCGGCGGCCAGCCGGACGGCCATGAACAGGCCGGTCTGCGCGGCGGAGCCGGTGAGCTCCAGGGTGAACAGGCCCAGCGCCACCAGGTTCAGGTAGCTGCCGTAGGTGGAGACCGCGTGCGCGGCCACCACCAGCCGCAGGTCACGCGCGGCGCGCCCCGCGTCGGCCGCCTTCGCCACTGAGTGTCCCCGTCACTGTCGTCGCCCCGGTTCCGACGATCTTGCCGGGCGGACGGACGAGTTTCAATGCCGTGCCGGGGTTTGCGGGGTGCCCCTACCCGCCCGGGCTCAGGTATCGGGCCGGGACGGCGTCGGTCAGCCAGACCCCGTTGGCGCTGCGGTGGAAGGCGTGCCCGGCGCGGGCCATCGCCGCCGCGTCGACGGCGAGCACCACCACCGCGCCGCCGCGCCGGGCGCCGACCCGGCGGGCCGTCTCCACGTCGGCCGACAGGTGTACGTGGTGCCGGCCGCCCCGGTGCAGCCCGGTGGCCCGGATCGAGTCGAGGGCCGCCGCGCCGGTGCCGTGGTAGAGCCGCGGGGGCGGCTCGGCGGCCGGCAGCCCCAGCTCGACGGGGATCGAGTGGCCCTGGTTGGCGCGGATCCGCTCGACCCCGTCGGGGCCGCGTTCGACCGCGAAGCGCTGCTTGTCGTTGCCGGCCACGACCGCGTCGAGGTCGGGCCGCCCCACCCGCAGGGCGGCGAGGAGGTCGTCGACCGGCACCCAGCCGGCCCGGTCCGGTGCGAGGCCGAGGCGGTACGGCTCGTGCCGCAGCGCCTTTGACATCCGCTTGCTCAACTTGACCATGGTGCGGTGGTCCATGGCGGCATTGTGGCCGGCGCCGCCGCGCGGCTCCACCCGATTACCGGGCGGGCGGCTGCTAGCCTCTCGCCGTCGGGGCGCAACCAGCAGCGGGAGGCCGACCGTGCCCAGGGAGACCGGACGCACCCTCGTCGCGTCGAACAAGAAGGCCCGCCACGACTACGACATCCTCAAGACGTACGAGGCGGGGCTGGTGCTCGCCGGCACGGAGGTGAAGTCGCTGCGCGCCGGGTACGTGTCGCTGGTCGACGCCTTCGCCCAGGAGCACGACGGCGAGCTGATGCTGCACGGCCTGCACATCGCCGAGTACGGCTTCGGCAGCTGGACCAACCACCAGCCCCGGCGCACCCGCAAGCTGCTGCTGCGCCGCATCGAGATCGACCGGATCCTCGACCGGGTGCGCGAGGGCGGGCTGACGCTCGTGCCGCTGTCGCTGTACTTCTCCAACGGCTGGGCGAAGGTGGAGCTGGGGCTGGCCCGGGGCCGGCGGTCCTACGACAAGCGGCAGGCCCTCGCCGAGCGCGACGCCAAGCGGGAGATCGCCCGGGAGCTGGGCCGCCGCCTCAAGGGCGCCCAGGGCCGCCGCCGGTAGGCACGACGCCCCCGGCGGCGACCCGGTCAGCCCTTCACGCAGACCACCTGCCTGAGGTGGGCGACGACCTCGACCAGGTCCTCCTGCTGCGCCATCACCTGCGTGATGTCCTTGTACGCGGCCGGGATCTCGTCGACCACCCCGGCGTCCTTGCGGCACTCCACGCCGGCGGTCTGCGCCACCAGGTCGGCGGTGCCGTACGTCCGCTTCGCCTGCCCGCGCGACATCCGCCGCCCGGCCCCGTGCGAGGCGGAGCAGTACGCGTCGGGGTTGCCCCTGCCGCGCACGATGTACGACCCGGTGCCCATCGACCCGGGGATGATGCCCAGGTCACCGGCGCCGGCCCGGATCGCGCCCTTGCGGGTGACCAGCACGTCCACCCCGTCGTAGGTCTCCTCGGCGACGTAGTTGTGGTGGCAGCTGATCGGCTCGTCGAAGCCGACCTGCCCCACCGCGTCGCGCACCACGCCGCAGAGCAGGGCCAGCATGACCGCGCGGTTGCGCCGGGCGTACTCCTGCGCCCACCACAGGTCCCGCCGGTACGCCGCCATCTCCGGGGTGCCGGCGAGGAACACCGCGAGGTCCCGGTCGGGCAGCCCGGCGTTGTGCGGCAGCCGCCGGGCGACGGCCATGTGCCGCTCCGCCAGCTCCTTGCCGATGTTGCGCGAGCCGGAGTGCAGCATCAGCCAGACCCGGCCGGCGTCGGGGCCGCCGGATTCGAGGCAGACCTCGATGAAGTGGTTGCCGCCGCCGAGGGTGCCGAGCTGCTGGCGGGCGCGCCCCTCCAGCGGGGCCACCCGCTCGTCGAGGGTGGCGAAGCCCGCCCAGAAGTCGGCCCAGCCGCGCTGCTCCAGCCCCCGCACCCGGCGCGGGTCGACCGGGTCGTCGTGCTTGGCGAAGCCGACCGGGATCGCGGCCTCGATCGCCGAGCGCAGCCCGGCGAGGTCGTCGGGCAGGTCGGCGGCGGTGAGCGAGGTGCGCACGGCCGACATGCCGCAGCCGATGTCCACGCCGACGGCGGCCGGGGAGACCGCCTGCCGCATCGCGATCACCGAGCCGACGGTCGCGCCCTTGCCGAAGTGGACGTCGGGCATCACGGCGACGCCCTCGACCCACGGCAGCGCGCCGATGTTGCGCAGCTGCCGGGCGGCCTGCGGCTCGATCGCGTACGGGTCGGTCCAGACCCGTACGGGCGCGCGGGTGCCGGGCAGCGGGGTGAAGGCCATCGTGTCTCTCCTCGTCGGACGAGGAGTCCCTCCCCGTCGGATGAGGAAAGGTAGGCCGGGGGCGGGAGGCCCGGCAACGGATAATCGGCCCGGTCGCCGGCGGATCAGGCGCGGGTGGTGCCCTCGACGGCCGGCTCGGAGACGTGGTCGAGGAACGGGAAGCGGGCCCGCAGCTCGCCGAGGCTCGCCCCGCCGCGCCAGGCGTCGGCGATCCGCACGACCTGGTCCAGGTCGGTGGTGTCGCCGTCGGCCCGGCAGCCGTCCGCGCCCGCGATGTCGACCATGAAGTAGCGGGCCTGCGAGCCCAGGCCCACGCAGATGGTGCCCCGCGCGGAGCGCAGCTCGGCGCAGGTGAACCGGCCCCGCCCCTGCTCGGGGGCGCTGATGCGGCCCACGTCGGCCCCGCACCGGGTGGCGGCCAGGGCCAGCGCGGACGCGAGGCCGCCCAGCTCGACCAGGTCGGGATAGAGGCGCACGCCCAGCGCCGTCGACACGTCGGTCACCACTGACTCCCACTTCTCTGTGACGGATCCAGCAGGGCGGACGTTACAGCCTGGTTAACCGGGCAGCCACCCTCGCGGACGACTCGGGACGAAATTCCTGCGCCGACCGGACCAAGGTCCCGCCCCCGGCCGGCGGGCTCCACCCGCCTCGCCGCCGCCCTGCGGCGCGTAGCATCCACGCCCATGGCATTGATCCGGTGCAACTTCCACTCCGAGGCGCTGGGCATGGGCACCTCGATGACGGTGCTCCTGCCGGACCCGGCCGGCGTCGGCATCGGGCTGGCCGGCGGCGCGCCGGCCGGCGACCCGCCCGTGCTGTACCTGCTGCACGGCCTCAGCGACGACGACACGATCTGGACCCGGCGCACCTCCGTCGAGCGGTACGTCGCGCCGCTCGGCCTGGCCGTGGTGATGCCGCAGGTGGCGCGGAGCTTCTACACCGACGAGGAGCACGGCAACCGCTACTGGACGTTCCTCAGCGAGGAGCTGCCCGAGGTCTGCCGGTCGTTCTTCCGGCTGTCCGACCGGCGGGAGGACACCTTCGTCGCCGGCCTGTCGATGGGCGGCTACGGCGCGGTGAAGTGGGCGCTGCGCGAGCCGGGGCGGTTCGCGGCGGCGGCGAGCCTGTCGGGGGCGCTGAACGTCGCCCACCGGCGGCACCACCCCACCCACCCGCTGGACCCGGCGGTGTGGCACACGGTCTTCGGCGACCGGCCGGTGCCCGGCACCGACGACGACACGGTGGCGCTGCTGGAACGCGCCGGCGACGACCTGCCGGCCCTCTACGTGGCCTGCGGCACCGAGGACTTCCTGTTCGACGACAACACCCGCTTCGTCGAGACGGCCCGGCGGCGGGGCGTGCCGCTGACCGTGGACTTCTCCCCCGGCGACCACGACTGGGCGTACTGGGACGAGAAGATCTCCGACGTGCTGGCCTGGCTGCCGCTGCGCTCCCCCGCCGACCGGTCACAGTGACGAGCGGGCCACCGGGAAGTCGAAGTACGTGTCGGGGTACGGCTCGTCGGCCAGGCGGTAGTGCCACCACTCGCGCGGATAGTTGGTGAAGCCGGCGTCGGCCATCAGCCGCAGCAGCAGCTCCCGGTTGTCCCGGGCCGCGCCGGTGATCCGGCGGTCGGCGGTGTGGGCGCGCGGGTCGAAGCAGTCGAAGCCGGTGCCCATGTCGACGCCGTTGTCGGCGTAGCGCTCCCCCACCGGGGCGGTGCACGCCACCAGGGGCGCGTCGGGCGCGTACGGGGGCTGTCCGGGCGGCGGGTCGGGCACGAGCGTCACGTCGACGGTGCTGCCCCGGCTGTGCGCGGTGGGCGCGCCGAGGTAGCCGTCGGCGAACAGCCGCGACTTGGCCACGTCGGGGTAGAACTCGGCCTTCATCTTCTGCTCGCCGGGCCGCCCCGCCCAGTCGACGAAGTCGTCGACGGCGCGTTGGGGCCGGTAGCAGTCGTAGACCTTGAGGCGGTGGCCGGTGGCGCGGGCCGCCTGCTGCGCCCGGCGCAGCGCGTCGGCGGCGGGCCGGGTGAGCAGGCACAGCGGCTCCCGGTAGCCGGCGATCGGACGGCCGACGAAGTTGTGGGCGGTCGCGTACCGGATGTCGGTGACGACGGTCGGGTCCACGTCGGACAGGTCGACGAACCCGGTCGGGGCGCGCGACCCGGCGGGCGTCGGGGTGGCCGGGGCCGCAGGGGTGGCCGGGACGGAGGAGGTGGCCGGGGCGGAGGGGGCGGCCGGGGCCGGGCGCTGCGGCGCGGGGCAGCCGGGCAGCAGCGCGGCGACCGCCACGACGGCCGCGACCGGGGCGGCGGCGTGGGTGGACCGGGTGGACCGATCCGCCCCGCGCCGCCGTCCCATGCCACCGTTCTAGCAGCAGTTCCGCCCGGTTCGCGGCAACCCGCCGGATCCGGTGGCCGGCGGCGGGCTCAGCGCCCGCGCACCGCCCGACGGATCTCCACCGGCAGCGCGGGCGCGCCGTCGACCGGGGCCGGGTCCTCGGGCGTGGGGGCGATCCCGCCCGCGGCGATCCGGTCCAGGGTGGCCAGGCCGGCGGCGTCCACCTCGCCGAAGACGGTGTAGTTCGGGCGCAGCGCCGAGTCCGCGTATACCAGGAAGAACTGGCTGCCGTTGGTGTCGGGGCCGGCGTTGGCCATGGCGAGCAGGCCCCGGGCGTAGAGGCGGCGCTCGCCCGTCGGGTCCGTCGGCGCGGGCGGCAGCCCGGTGGGCAGCTCGTCGGCGTACCGGTAGCCCGGCCCGCCTTCGCCGGTGCCCGACGGGTCGCCGCACTGGAGCACGCTCAGCGTCGGGTACGCGGTGAGCCGGTGGCACGGCGTGCGGTCGTAGAACCCGTGCCGGGCCAGGTGCAGGAAGCTCTGCACGGTGCAGGGGGCCTGCTCGCGGTCGAGGGTCAGCCCGATCGGGCCGTGGTTGGTGCGCAGCGTGACCCGCACGGTGCCGTGGTCGGGCGTCCGGCGCGGGTCGGGCGGCAGCGGGACGGGCCGGGCGGGCGGCTCGTCGGGGGTCTCGGTGTACGCGCACGGCCCGGGCGTCGTCTGCGGCGGCGGCTCGGCGACGGCGCGCCCGGTGGCCGACGGCGGCGCGGCGACGGCGACGGCGGCGCTGCCGCCGACCAGGCCCGTGGCGAGCAGCGCGACCCCGGCGAGCCGGGACAACGCCCGTGGCCGGCGGGGACGGGCCGGGGGCGGCGGGACCGGCCGCCGGCGGGATGACCTCGACACGTGGCGTCCTCCTGGGCTCGTGACTCCAGAAAGATCGCAGTCTATGGATCAGGTCGCCCTCCTGTCGACGGCGACACGCGCCCCTGCGCCGCCGGCGGGCTCACCGCGCCGGTTCCAGGTGCGCGCCGAGCGGGCCCACCGTCCAGCCCCGGCGGCGGCACTCCGCCAGCAGCCGGGGCAGCGCGGCGAGGGTGGCCCGCCACGCCCCGGGGGCCGCGGCGCAGTCCGCGTCGTGCAGCAGGACGGTGTCGCCGCCGGCCAGCCGGGCGGTGACGGTGTCGAAGACCGAGTCGGGGGTCGCCGCCGCCGTCCAGTCGCGCCCCCAGCGGCTCCACAGCACGGGGGTCAGCCCGAGCCGCGCGCTAGCCAGCAGCGCCGGGCCGGTCAGCACGCCGTACGGCGGGCGGAAGAAGCGCGGGGCCCGGCCGGTGGCGGCCTCGACCAGCGCCCGGGTGCGGGCCAGGTCCCGGTAGGTGGCCAGCGGGCCCCGGCCCAGCAGGTTGCGGTGCTCCCAGCCGTGCACGGCCACCTCGTGCCCGCCGGCGACGAGGTCCGCCGCCAGCCAGGGTGACCGCACGAGCATCGTGCCGAGCACGAAGAAGGTGGCCCGCGTCCGGTGCGCGGCGAGCACGTCGAGGAAGCGGGGGGTGGACTCGGGGTCGGGCCCGTCGTCGAAGGTCAGCGCGATCCGTCCGGGCGGGCCCGCCCCGTCGAGCCGGGGGAGGAACCGGCGGCGCACCGGCCCCACCGCGGTGGTCGCGGGGCCGGCGTGGGCGGCGACCGCCACCGCGCCGGCCAGCGCGAGGGCGCAGCGGCGACGGCCGCGCGGCGCGGTCACCGCCCGCCCACCCACCGGATCGACGGCAGCACCGTGGCCAGCACGCCGACCGCCTCGTCCACCGCGTCGAGCACGGCCCTCCTCCTGCGGTACGCGGCGCAGCCCGCGCCGGACTGCCGCCCCGCCTCGTCGGCCACCAGGGCGGCGGGGTCCGCCCAGCCGCCCGGCCACCCGCCGACGGACGGCGGATCCGGCGTGGCCAGCGTGGCCAGCGCCCGCCGCAGCTGCTCGGCGGACGGGGCCCACCGGGTCAGTCCGGCGGCGGCGAGGATCGCGGCGTTGGCCCGGCCGTGTCCCGGCAGGGGACGGTAGGTGATCACCGGTAGTCCGCAGCTCAGCGCCTCCTGGCAGGTCAGCCCGCCCGCGTTCTCGACCACCACGTCGACGGCCCGCATCAGCGTGGGCATGTCGTCGACCCAGCCGAGAACGTGCCGGGTGAGCCCCCGCAGCCGCTGGCGCAGGCCGGCGTTGCGGCCGCAGACGACCACGGTGTGCACCCCGTCGGCCGCGTCCACGGCGGCGACGGTCGCCTCGACGTCGCCCGTCCCCCACGCCCCGGCCACGATCAGCACGAGCCGCTCCCGCTCCGGCAGCCCGAAGCGCCGCCGGGCCGCGCGGCGGGTGGTCTGCGTCGCCGCCGGGAAGTCGGCCGAGACCAGCGGCGAGACCGTGCGGACGTCGAGCGTCGCGCCGGTTCCCGACGGCTGGTGGCGGGCGTGCCGCAGGGTGCAGTAGACGTCCACACCGGGCGCGACCCAGGTCGGGTGCACGACGAAGTCGGTGACGTAGGTGACCAGTGGGACGGGGAGCACCCCGCTGCGGCGCAACGGCCCCAGGAGCTGGTTCGCGAACGGGTACGTGGTGACGACCGCCCGGGTGCCGGCCGGGACGGCCCGCCGGGCGCGTCCCCGCAGCGGCGCGAGCGCGCCCCGCAGGACGGCCGCCGTGAGCCGGGACCGGCCGGTGATGGCGAACAGCGCGTCGTATCCCCACGGCGCCCAGCGCAGCACACCCCGGTACGCCTCGCGGAACATCCACCGCACCGGGCGGGGCAGGAGGTCGAGGAAGTTCACCCGGTGCACCGCGAAGCCCCGGTCGGCGAGCCGACGGGTCAGCTCGGCGGCGGCCGAGTCGTGCCCGGCCCCCACGTCCGCCGACACGACGACGATCGTCCCCCGGTGCTGCGCGTTCACCGCGCGCGCTTACCCGTTCGGCGCGGCTTGACGCCCGCCCTACCGCGGCGCGTCGCCACGGGCGGGCGGCTCAGGCCCGGCGTCGACGGCGGCGCAGGAGCACGACGGCGAGCAGGCCGGCCACGGCGGCGGCCGCGGCGGCGAAGGGCCAGGTCGCCGCCCAGCCCGACGGGACGGCCCGGTGGGCGGCCACCGCGCGCGGCTCGGGGGTGACCGGCGCGCCGGCCGTCGGGGACGCCACGGGCGCGCCGTTGGCGGCCGTCTCCCCCGGCGCGACGAGGCGGCCCACCGAGGCGTCGCGGGGCAGCGAGAAGCCCCAGTCCAACAGCGCCGCGCCCTGCTCCCAGCCGCGCATCGGCCGGGGCTCGGCGCCGAGCAGGGTCACCACGAGCCGCCGGCCGCCGCGCTGCGCCGCGCCGACGTAGGTGTGCCGGGCGTAGTCGGTGAAGCCGGTCTTGCCACCCAGCGCGCCCGGGTAGCGGTAGACGAGCTGGTTCTCGTTCTGGATCTGGAAGCCCTTGCGGCGCAGCGCAGGCTGGTCGGGGATCCGAGCCTGCTCGGTCAGCGTGTACCGGCGGAAGGTGGGGTCGGCGAAGCAGACCCGGGCGATCAGCGCCAGGTCGTACGCGCTGGTGAACTGGCCGGGCCCGTCCAGGCCGGACGGGGTCACCGCGTGGGTCTGCAGGGCGCCGAGGCGGCGGGCCTCGGCGTTCATCGCGCGCACCCCGCCGGCCGCGCCGTCGGGGCCGCCGATCAGCCGGGCCAGCACGTTGGCCGCCTCGTTGCCGGATTGCAGCAGCAGCCCCAGGAAGACGGTCTCGACGGTGTAGCGGCCGCCCTCCAGCAGGCCCACCGCCGAGCTGCCGGGGGCGATGTCCAGGTCCTCGTGGGTCACCGTGACCGTCTGCTTCGGGTCCAGCTTCGGCAGCGCGGTGGCGGTCAGCAGGAGCTTCTGCACGCTGGCCGGCGTGGCGTACTCGTGTGGGCCGCAGCCGCCGAGCACCGCCCCGGTGTCCAGGTCGGCGACCAGCCAGGAGGTCGCGGTGACCGGCGGCGGCGCGGGCGCGCCGGCCGGCGCGACCAGGGCCGGGGTCGCCAGCGCCGGGCCGCCCACCGTCCGGTGCAGCGGCACCGACGGCGGGGGCGTGGGCCGTGGGGAGCGCTCCACCTGCGGTGCCCGCGCCTTGGGGCAGGGCACCGGGGCGGCCGGCGCGGCGGCCCGGGGGGCCGCGTGGGCGGTGAGCGGCGCGGGCGCCCCGGACGTGCCGACGACGACGGCGGCGGCGAGGGCCAGCACCGGAGCTCTCATGCCCTGCACCCTAACGGCGCGACCGGTCGCTGTCCGGCGGACCAGGGCCGGAGCCGGGGCGTTCCCGGTTCCGCTCCGGGCGGGCCGGCGGGGGTCGAAAACTCCCCGGGAATGGGTTGAACTATCGCCGCGGAGGATCCGTACTCACGGGCGAAGGAAAACGGGTCGTCCACGACCGCCATGCCGGGTCGGTCACGACGTATCCGCCTGTCCGTGGAACCGTCCGGAACAATTCCGGGAACGGGCGTGACGCCGTTCCCACCGGCCGGTCTCCGGTTTCCTTCAATCGTCACGGCACACCGTCGCCGACGCGTTCGGAAATTGACCCCGGACGCTGCGGCGGTCAGGACAAGGAGAGGTGCATGGTCAGGCGCACGCGAAAGAATGCCGTCCTGAAGCTCGGCGGGGTCGGTGCCTTCGCGGCACTGGCGCTCGGTGCCGGGCTGTCGCTGGCCAACGCCGGCGAGAGCACGGCGACGGCGGTGTCGGTCACCTGTCCGACCGTGGCCGACAAGCTGGGCGCGGTGCCGGCGGCCGCGAAGGCGGGGGTGGACCAGGAGCTGCGCAACCTGGAGACCCAGATCGCCAACGTCAACGCCCGGCTGGCCCGGGAGCCGGGGGCCGCGAACGGCCAGCTCAACGACATCGCCGGCAAGCGCCGCGCCGTGCTCGACCGGATCCGGCTGAACATCACCCGGGTCGGCGGCACCGCCCCGGCCGGCCTCGACCAGCTCGCCACCTGCACGCTGCGCAACGGCGCGGCCCCGGCCGACGCGGGCGGCAACAACGGCAACAACGGCAACGCCGGCGCGGTCGCGGCCGGCGGCGCGCAGACCGTGAACTGCCCCGACGTGCGCGGCCAACTGCCGGCCGTGCCGGCCGGCGCGGCGGCGGGGGTCCAGCAGGAGCTGGCGAACCTGGACCGGGAGATCGCCGCCGCGAACGCCCGCCTCGCCCAGCTCGCCGTGAAGCCCGAGGGGGGCCCGAACTTCGTCAACAACGCCATCCTCGGGCCGCTGAGGAGCAAGCGGATCGCCGTGCTCGACCGGATCGCGATCAACATCGCGCGGGCCGGCGGGCAGCGCCCCGACCTGTCCGGCCTCGCCACCTGCGGCCTCAACGCCGCCGGGGCGGGCAACGCGGCGGGCGGCAACAACGCGGGCAACGGCAACGCCGGCAACACCGGCGGCAACGCGGGAGCCGGCAACAACGGCGGTAACGCGGGCAACGGCAACACCGGCGGCAACACCGGCGTGGCGCAGACGGTGAACTGCCCGAACGTGCGCAACCAGGTCGGCGCCGTGCCCGCTGCCGCCGCCGGTCAGGTGCAGGGCGAGCTGAACCAGCTCGACCAGCAGATCGCCGAAGCCAACGCCCGCCTCGCCCAGCTCGCGGTCCGGCCGGAGGGCGGCCCGAACTTCGTCAACAACGCCATCCTCGGCCCGCTGAAGGACAAGCGGGTGGCGGTGCTCAACCGGATCGCCACCGACATCGGCCGGGTCACCGGCCAGCGCCCCGACCCCCGCCTGGACCTGGCCACCTGCGGCCTGAACTGACCGACGGGCAGGCGCACCTCCGCGGGCCCCGCCCGGTGGACCCCCACCGGGCGGGGCCCGCCGCGTCCGCCGGGTGCCGGGCCTCCCGGCGGGATGCCTGCGCTTTGAGACTTTTCCACCCTCGAAAGCCGCCGAGCGGGAAAGCGTCGAGAAAAGTCTTCACGGACGGTCGAATGAGACAATGGAAGCGACCAGGCCCCGGGGCGACCGCCGGTCGGAGTCGCCCCGCCCGTCGCTCGCGTGAAGGGTTCGCATGACGCAGCCAGCACGGTCCATCGCCGACAGCCACGACATGATCGAGGTGCGCGGCGCCCGGGAGAACAACCTCGCGTCCGTCTCGGTGGACATTCCGAAACGCCGCCTCACCGTCTTCACCGGCGTCTCCGGCTCGGGGAAGTCCTCGCTCGTGTTCGGCACCATCGCCGCCGAGTCGCAGCGGATGATCAACGAGACGTACAGCGCCTTCCTCCAGTCGTTCATGCCCAGCCTGTCCCGGCCGGACGTCGACTCGCTGCGCAACCTCAGCGCCGCGATCGTCGTCGACCAGGAGCGGATGGGGGCCAACTCGCGGTCCACCGTCGGCACCGCGACCGACGCGTACGCGATGCTGCGCATCGTCTTCAGCCGGCTGGGGCAGCCGCACGTCGGGCCGGCCGGCGCGTTCAGCTTCAACCTCGCCGAGGGGATGTGCCCCACCTGCGAGGGGCTCGGCCGGGTCTCCGACCTCGACGTCGACCAGCTCGTCGACGTGGAGCGCTCGCTCAACGACGGGGCGATCACCGTGCCGAACTTCGCGGTCGACTCGTGGTACTGGCAGAGCATCGTCGGCTCCGGCCTGTTCGACCCCGACGTCAAGCTCCAGGACTTCACCGCGCAGCAGTGGCAGGACTTCCTGCACAAGCCGGCCACCAAGATGAAGGTCGGCAACCACACCATCACCTACGAGGGCCTGGCGGTGAAGGTCCGCCGGCTCTACCTGAGCAAGGACAAGGAGCCGACGCAGCCGCACATCAAGGCGTTCGTCGAGCGGGCGGTCACGTTCGCGACCTGCGGCGACTGCGCCGGCGCCCGGCTCAACCAGGCCGCCCTGTCCGCGCGGATCGCCGGCCGCAACATCGCCGAGTGCAGCGCGATGCAGATCAGCGACCTCGCCGCGTTCGTGCGGGGCATCGACGACCCGTCGGTGGCCCCGCTGGTGGCCAACCTGCGGGAGCTGCTCGACTCGCTGGTCGAGATCGGCCTGGGTTACCTCAGCCTCGACCGCGAGTCGGGCACCCTGTCCGGCGGGGAGGCCCAACGGGTCAAGATGGTCCGGCACCTCGGCTCCAGCCTCACCGACGTCACGTACGTCTTCGACGAACCGACGGTCGGGCTGCACCCGCACGACATCGCCCGGATGAACGGCCTGCTGCTGCGCCTGCGGGACAAGGGCAACACGGTGCTGGTCGTGGAGCACAAGCCGGAGACGATCGCGATCGCCGACCACGTGGTCGACCTCGGCCCGGGGGCCGGCCCGGACGGCGGCCGGATCTGCTACGCCGGGGACGTCGCCGGGCTGCGCCGCGCGGACTGCCTGACCGGCCGGCACCTGGACCACCGGGCGCGGCTGCGGGACCGCGTCCGCACGCCCACCGGCCACCTGCCGATCCGCGGCGCCGACCTGCACAACCTGCGCAGCGTCGACGTCGACGTGCCGCTCGGCGTGCTGACCGTCGTCACCGGCGTGGCCGGCTCCGGCAAGAGCTCGCTGATCCACGGCTGCCTGCCCCGCCGGGAGGGGGTGGTCGTCGTCGACCAGTCCCCCATCCGCGGCTCCCGGCGCAGCAACCCGGCCACCTACACCGGCCTGCTCGACCCGGTCCGGGCCGCCTTCGCCAGGGCCAACAAGGTCCGGCCGGCGCTGTTCAGCGCCAACTCCGAGGGGGCCTGCCCGAAGTGCCGGGGCATCGGCGTCGTCTACACCGACCTCGCGATGATGGCCGGCGTCGCCTCGGTGTGCGAGGAGTGCGAGGGCCGCCGGTTCACCCCGCAGGTGCTCGCGTACACGCTGCGGGGCAAGAACATCAGCGAGGTGCTCGGCATGTCGGTGACCGAGGCGCAGGGCTTCTTCCCGAGCGGGCCGGCCCGCGCGGTGCTGGACCGCCTGGCCGACGTCGGCCTGGGTTACCTCGGTCTCGGCCAGCCGCTGACCACCCTCTCCGGCGGCGAGCGGCAGCGGCTCAAGCTGGCCATCCACATGGGCGAAAAGGCGCACACCTACGTGCTGGACGAGCCCACCACCGGCCTGCACCTGGCCGACGTCGACAGGCTGCTGGCCCTGCTGGACCGGCTGGTCGACGCCGGCAACACCGTGGTCGTCGTCGAGCACCACCAGGCGGTGATGGCGCACGCGGACTGGATCGTCGACCTCGGCCCGGGCGCCGGCCACGACGGCGGCCGGATCGTGTTCACCGGCACCCCGGCCGACATGGTCGCGCACGGGGACACGCGCACCGCCACCCACCTGCGCGAGTACGTCGGCAGGTGAGGCCGGGTCGGGTCCACCGCCGCCGTCGGCCCGGTGGACCCGACCCGCCCCCCGGGGGGGCGCACGGGGCTACCGGAAGACCGTCCCGGTGCCGGCGTCCCGGATCGCCCCGGACAGGTTGCCGGTGAGGTTGTTGTCCGGCCCCACGACCGTCGTCACGCAGCCCGGGGAGGCGATGTTGAGGCCGTACCGCTGGGTCTTCACGGCCTGGGAGTCGGTGGCCACGTCGCCGCTGACGACGTTGCCGGAGCAGGGCACGGCCGTCGCCGTGGTGATCCGGATGCCGTCGCGGCCGGCGGTGTCGTCGGCGCTGTTGGTGACGTGGTTGTCGACGATGTGGTTGTCGTTGCCGCCGTCGACGTTGATGCCGTCCTGGCCGGCCTGGTCGATCCGGTTGCCGCTGACGACGTTGCGGTCGGCGGTCTTGTTGGGCTGGTCGGCGGTCGGCGAGGACCGGTTGATCTGCACCCCGTGCCCGCCCACGTCGGTGATCACGCAGCCGGTGACGGTGTCCCCGCTGGTCGCCAGCAGCTCGATGCCGTCGCTGGCGGTGCCGCTGACCTGGCAGTCGCGCACCGTGTTGCCCATCGAGGTCCAGGTCTGGTTCTTGCCGTCGAAGACGATGCCCCGACCCCGCGACGCGGTCACCCGCACCCGCTCCACCAGCATGTTGTTGCCGTCGTCGAAGTCGAGGGCGTCGCTGGTGGTGCGCGGCGGGCCGCCGGCCGACACGGTGAGGTCCCGGACCACCCCGCCGTCCAGCCCCTTGGTGTTGAACGGCTCGGTGTCGGCGGCGGCGGAGCTGTAGTTGCGGATCAGCGTCAGGTCCATCCCCGCGCCCGCGAACGTCACGTTGCGCAGCCCCACCAGCTTGAAGAACTCCGTGCCCAGCTCGAACGTGCCGGCGGCGAACACGATCGTGCCGCCGCCGAGCCGGTTCACGTCGGCCGCCGCGCTCTCCACCACGCTCTTGAGGCTGCCCGTCCAGGTCTGCCCCGTCACCTGGGAGACGGCGCGGTAGGTGGCGTCCCCGACGCGGCTGATCGTGTACGGCGACGGGTTCGGCGGGGCGGGGACGATCAGCTGAGGCATCCGCGTGTCCGTGCCCTCGCGGCCGGTGAGCCGGAATCCGGTGTCGTTGGTCGTGGTGAGCGCCAGGGTCACCGGCCCGTCCCCGGCGACCAGCGCCGACACGTCAACGGAGAGCCACGTGTCGGCCGCGGTCGGTCCGCTGCTGGCGACGGCGGGCCCGATCGGCGGGGCGTTCTGGTAGGTCAGCGTGTCCTCCCGCCAGTCGACGGCGGAGACGCCGTGCACGCTCAGCCCGGTGCTGCTCGCCGTCTCGGCGTACAGGCGCAGCACCGCCGACGGCTCCGCCCCGGCGCCGGTGACGTCGAAGCGCAGGTAGGCGACCTCGCGCGGCGAGCCGTCGACCCGCAGCGAGACGGCCGTGCCGTAGTTGCGGTCGGGGTGGTCGGCGTCCACGGTGGCGTCGGCCACCGGGGTCAGGGTCGCCGCCGCGGCCGGCGCGGCGGGCCCCGCCAGGGCCGCGCCCGCCAGCAGCAGGACCGCCACGGCGCGGCCCGCAGTCCTGCGGTGTTCACTTGTCATGACTCCTCCAGCCCCGTACACGAGGTCGGGGCGACGCCCGGGGCGGGACGCCGCCCCGTCAGTTGTCCACAGGCGCCTCCACGTCGTGGTCGGCGCCGCGCTGCGCCGGTGACGCCGCGCCGTCCGGCGTGCGCCGGCGGCGGAGGAACACCCACAGCGGCAGCACGGCGAGGACGCCGCCGCTGGCCACCACGGCGCCCCAGGCGGGCAGGCCCCAGTGGTCGTCGTGCTCCTGCTGGCTGTCCATCGCCACGTCGTCGTCGACGTCGACGCCCAGCAGGTCCGCCAGCACCTCCAGGTATCTCACTCCGAACCGCTCGCTCGGCTCGATATGGGTGTTCTCGCTGAACTCGTTCCAGCTGATCACGCCGAGCGCGTCGGGTTGGGACAGCCGCGCGGCGGCGAACGACGCCCGCAGCGTCTCGCCGTCGCGGCGGTCCACCTCCCGCTGCCCGCCGAGCTGGCGGCCGTCGTACCCGGGGGCGACCGGGGCTATCCACAGCCCGCCGTGCAGGTGCACCGCCCGGGACATCGCCGCCAGCCGGTTCTGCGTGCGGCCGTCGACCGGGTCACCCGACGACCAGTAGTACGCGTGGCCGTCGAGCGCCGTGCCGTACGCCGCGACCTCCTCGGTGGACTTGGCGGCGCCGAGGACCAGCAGCCGCTGCCGTGCGACGCGGACGGTGTCGGCGACCTCGGCGGCGGTGAACCGGTCGCTGCCGTTCCAGATCACCACCGGCTTGTCGAAGACGTCGAAGACCGCGTCGGTGGCGTAGCGGGTGGCGAAGAGGTCGAGGTCGGCGCGGACGGTGGCCAGGGGCAGGGGCTTGCGGCTGAAGTCGAGCCCCTGATAGACGATGCCGAGCCGGAAGTCCTCCGCCCGGGCAACCTCGACCAGCTTGGCCAACCGGTCGTCGAGCTGCGGGGTGTGCTTCCAGGAGACCAGGAAGCCGGTCACCCCGGCCGCCTTCGCCATCCGCACGTGCCGCCGCATGATCTCGGTGTCGTCGCTGGAATACCGCCCGAGCTGCGGATAGTCGATCTTCGCCCGGTTCCACGAGGTCGGGTTGAACCAGATGTAGTAATGGGCGAACACGGGGACCGGGGCGGTGGCGGGGGTGGCCGGCGCGGTGCCGTCCGCCGCCCGGGCGGGCCGCGACACGACCACCCCGACGACGGCGGCCACCAGCAGCGCCGCCAGGACGGACCCCAGTCCGAGCCGCAGCGGCCGCCACCGGCCGGTCCGCTGGTGGGCCGCGCGCGCCCGGCGGGGCAGCCGGACCCGCAGCCGCCGCCGCAGCGCCGGCCGGCCGGCCAGGACCAGGCCGACCGCCACCCCGAGCACGCCGAGCACCACCAGCGCCAGGTCGACGGGGCTGATCACGCTGAGCGTCACCTGCTGGTCACGGCTGATGCTCACCGGCCGGCCGAAGGAGACCCCGCCGCCGAGCACGGTCACCGTGTAGGTGCCCCGGGGCAGGTCGGGCACCAGGACGCTGCCGTCGGCGGCGAACGGCAGCCGCTGCACGCGCCCGTCGGCGCGGGTGAGCCGGATGGCGTCGCCGGCCCGCCGGGCGAAGAACATGTCGTCGGCGGAGAAGGACACCTTGAAGAAGAGCAGCTCGATCAGCCAGTCCTGGCGTTCCCACGGGACGAACTTGTGGCCCGCCCGGTTCACCACCGACGTGCCGTCGACCATGACGGTGTCGACGACGTAGTAGAGCTGCTTGGAGGCCAACCCCCGGGGGCCCTGCTGGGTGCGGCTCTCGGCGACCCAGAGCGGCCGGGCCAGGTCGGCCCCGGTCAGCTCGATCACCTCGCCGGTGTTGCTGCGCAGCCGCATCTCGGTCACCCGCTCGACGGGGACCGGCGCGCCGTCGCGGTCGGCGTAGCGCCACGTGACGCGGCGCTGCGTGCGCAGCCCCACCTCGACGGTGCGGCTGTGCACCCCGTGGTCGAGGCTGCCCCGGAACCGGTCGAGCAGCACCCGGCGGTCGGGGCCCACCTCGGTGGGCACCACGGTGAACCGCTGGTCCAGGCCGGTGAAGTTGCGCACCCGCACGCGCAGCAGCCCCTTGGGGTCGGAGCGGGCCGTGTTGCCGTCGACCGTCACCACCACGCCCCCGATCGGCGGCACCATCTGGATCTTCAACGTGCCGGGCAGGGCGGAGGCGGGCGCGGCCACGGCGGGCGTCGGCAGGAGCACCGCCGCCAGCACGCCCAGCAGCAGCGGCAGCAGCCGCCGGGCGGTCACCGGTGCCTCCGCCGGCCGCGCAGCGCCGCCGCCGCGACCAGCGCCGCGACCAGGCCGACCGCGACGGCGTACGACGCGTAGACCGGCCGGGGGTCGGGGCGGTGCACCGCCACCGGCACCCGCTCGGCGCTGAGCAGCACGCCGGGGCGCGGCGGGGCGTCGAAGTCGAACGCGCCCAGGAACGTCTGCGCCTTCGCGTCCCGGCTGGCCAGCGGCTGCACCCCCCAGTTGACCTCGATGAACTTCAGGGCGGAGGTGAAGTCGAGGGTGGTCGAGTCGACGTACCCCCGGCGGGCGTACGGGCTGACCAGCAGCGCGGGCACGCGGAAGCCGTAGCCGTAGCGGTCGACCTGGGGCGGGGTGACGTGGTCGTACCAGCCGCCCCAGTCGTCGTAGGACCACAGGAACGCCGAGGACGGCCAGTCCGGGGAGCGCATGAGCTGGGTGAGCAGCGCCCGGACGAGGTTCTGGCCGGAGCCGATGTTGCCGGGCGGGTGTTCGCTGTTGCCCGCCGGGGCGATGAACGACACGGCCGGCAGGTCGCCCCGGGCGGCGTCGGTGTAGTACTCGTCCAGGTCGACGATCTTGCTGGACAGCCGGGGGTCGTCGACGTAGCGGGCGTACGCGAGCAGCGGCACCCAGATCACCTGCGCGCCCCGGTCGATGTTCTCCTCCTCCACCCGGGACCGGAAGGTGATCGTCGGGTCGTAGTTCTGCACGTAGAACTTCCAGCTGATCCCGGCGGCCTCCAGCCGGTCGAAGATGGTGGGGATGTCCCCCCAGCCCTGCGCCGGAATGGTCTCGGCCTTGCCGGCGGCGCCCGGCCCGCCGGTCACCCGGTACATGTGGTTGCGGATGCTGCCGGAGTTGGAGGAGCTGAAGAAGCGGTCGAACAGCACGTACTCGTCGGCGATGTTCCAGTAGTAGGGCAGGTCCCGCTCGTCGTAGTAGGCCATCGCCATCCGGCCGTCCTTGCCCTGCTTGCTCACCCCCTCGACGAAGCCGTCCATCCGGCCGCCGTTGAACTGGGTGCGGAACGCCTCGGCGGAGTGGTCCAGGTCGATCGCGCCGAGCTTGCCGATGTGGAACGGGGTGACGCAGGGCTCCGGCACGCCCCGGCGCACCGGCATGCAGACGTCCTCCGGGTAGCCGTCGACGCCCGGCCGGGTGCCGAAGTAGTTGTCGAAGGTGTGGTTCTCCTGCATGAGGAAGACGAAGTGCTCGACGGGCGTGGCCGTGCGGGGGGCCGCCGGGGCCGGGGCGCTCGGGGTGGGCGTGCCCGGGGTCGGGGCGCTCGGGGTCGGGGCGGGGCGGGCCAGCGCCGCCGACGGCCAGGCCGCCAGGGCCAGGCCCGCCAGCACGGCGACGAGCGGCGTCCGGCGGGGCCGCCGCGGCACGGCGGCGGACGGGTGGACGGGGGTCGGACGGATCATGGACGCACCTCGTAGACGACCACCACGGGCACCGGCGTCACACGGCCCGAGGCGTCGGCGGTCCCGACGTACTCGGTGTGCACGACCCGGCCGTGGTACCGGCGGACGAGCGTCATCAGCCGGTCGGCGAAGAAGGGGGACCGCCGCGCGGAGAACGAGTCCCACACGACGTAGTGCAGATTGTTGTTGCGCAGCCACCCGTCCGGGTTGTTCAGCGGCACGTAGGACGGGTTGCGGTGCAGCGGGTTCGGGCTCACCGACAGGCCGTAGCTCTGCCGCCGGCTGTAGAACCGCACGATGTTCGACATGGAGGGGCCCAGCGTGAGGATCACCGAGCCCTCCGGGGTGTGCGCGGTGATCCAGCGTCCCGCCTCCCGGCCGCCCGGCACGCCGCCGGAGCCGGCGAGGAACGTCGAGCGGCCCTGGTGGCTGACCGCGTCCCAGGACGAGGCCGCCAGCGTCGAGACGACCAGGGCGACGGCGGCCAGCCGCAGCGCCCGGCCGGCGCGGGCCGGCACCGGGCGGGCGGTGCCGCCCCGGCCGGGCCAACGCAGCCGCGCCGGCACCGGCACCAGGAGCAGGGCCCGCGCGCCGAGCAGCGCCACCGGCACCGCCACCGGCAGCAGGTACTGGAACCCCTTCACCGGCCAGAGCTCGAAGAACACCACCGGCACGGCGATCCACGACAGCAGCAGCGTCTCCCGCCAGCCGTTGCGCCTGCGGGCCCACCAGAGGCCGCCCGCCGCGGCGACGAGCAGCAGCACGCCCATCGCCGCCGGCACGGTCTCCAGGTAGAACGACATGGGATGGTTGGGCCGGCGGAACAGCTGCCACACCAGGTAGTTGCGGCCGCTGTTCGACCCACCGGCGAGGGCCTGGGAGACGGGGTGCGCCGCGAAGACCACGGCCAGCGCCGGCAGGACCAGCAGGGAGGCCCGCACCGGCCGCCGCACGCGCGGGGTCAGCGCCAGGAACGCGTAGACGCTGCCGGCCAGCACGACGCTGGTCTCCTTCGCCAGCATGGTGAGCCCGAGCATCCCGGCCGTGGCCAGGTACCAGGCCAGCTCCTGCCGCTGCACGTAGCGGACCAGGCAGTAGAGCGTCAGCGTGCTGAGCAGCACCATCGGCCCGTCCAGCAGGATCTGCCGGGTCACGATCACGTGGTACGGCATGACCGCGAGCAGCAGCGCGGCGAGCAGCCCGACGCGCCGGCCGTAGAGACGGGCCCCCAGCGGGTACACCGCCAGGACGGTGAGCACCCCGATCACGGCGACGACCCACCGGCCGCCCATGCCCACCTCGCCGGACCGCAGCAGCGGCGACAGCACCGCCTGGAACAGCATCGGGTGCGCCCGGAACACCGGGAACAGGTCCGTGTAGCCGGGGTTGCCGGCGAGGGAGGCGGCCTGCCCGGCGTAGACCACCTCGTCGCTGTTGAAGCCGAAGAGGTCGATCTGCCAGGACCGGACGAGCAGGGCCAGCCCGCCGATCGCGGCCAGCGCGGCGGCCACCGCCCACCGCCGGCGGGTCAGGGCCGGCAGCCACCCCGCCGGCGGCGGGAACCCGCGGCGGACCGGGCCGTCCGGGTGGTTCCGGCGCTGGCCCGGCACGACGGCCGTGGCGGTGCCCGGCTGGCTCACGCGGGCTCCCCGGCGACCGTCAGGTCCCCGCTCCAGCGCGGCCACCCCTGGGCGGGCACGACGGGGGCCGCCGCCGCGCCGCGCTCGCCGCGCAGCAGCCGGGGGATGTCGTCGGCCCAGCCGAACCGGTCGGAGACGAGCACCCGGCTGCGGACCCGGGACAGGAAGCCGGCCAGGATCTCCCGCTCCCGCAGGCGCAGCTCCGGGTAGTGCAGGCCGTCGATGGCCAGCGACGGCGCGAGATACCGGAAGGGCGGGAAGCCGTACGCGTCGTCGGTGTTGCGGATCATCCGGGTCACCGTCTCGTCGTGGCCGAGTTCGCTCGTCGCGGGCCGGCCGCGCTCGATGACGAAGAGCTCCTCGACCCGGGTGGTGGTGCCGATGCGGCACGGCACCAGCCGGTCGACGCTGTACTTGGGCGGCGGCACCAGCAGTTGGGTGACGGCGTTGATGCCCATGATCGGCAGGTTGAACCTGGCCAGGGCCAGCGCCAGCGACCGGCCCCCCTTGGAGTGCAGGCGGCTCTGCCACTGCAACCGCCGCCACTCCCGGGGCGTCAGGTCCTGCGCCTGCACGGCCCGCAGGGTGTGCGCGCTGATGGTCAGCGGCTTCGGGAAGCAGGTCGCGGTGCCGTCGGGCCGTACGATCGTCATGTCGTCGGAGAGGAACAGCCCGCCGTGGTCGCGCAGCAGGCGCAGCACGGTGGCGGTCTTGCCGGTGTCGGTGAGCGCGGAGAGCATCACCCCGACCCCGTCGAGGGTCACGCAGGCCGAGTGCAGCAGCATGTGGCCCCGGGCGACCATCACGAACCGCAGCAGCGCCTCGACGATGTTCGTGTAGACCACGTGCGGGGACCGGGCCAGCAGCGGGCCGACCTGGATCTCGATGGGCGAGCCGAGCTGGATGCGGAAGTTCGCGCCCAGCCGCCCGAGCTGCTCCTCGTAGCGCAGCACCGAGCGGTCGGCGTACTGGGTCAGCGCGGCGCGGCGCTGCGGGCCCCGCCCGCCGACGTCGCTGACCCGCACCGCGATGTCCACGTCGGCGTCGGCGACCCACTGGGCCCGGAAGAACTCCAGCTCGGGCAGCATGATCTGGGACCCGATGGTCACCACCCCGGCCACGTCGTAGCGGTACTTGAGGTACTGGTAGCGCCGGCGCGACGGCGGGGTGACCGCCTCGGCGGCGCCGGAGGCGATCAGCAGCCGGACCGGGTCGCGCCGGCCGCGGTCCAGCGCCGCGTAGATGACCTGGTCGTTGACCAGGAAACGGACCAGGAACAGCGCCGCCAGGGTGGCCGCGTTCGCCACCAGCACCCCGACGCCCGCGAACACCAGGGCCTGCAACACGGGCAGCCGCAACAGCAGCAGGACGTTGTTGAGCAGGAAGAACCGCACCGCCCGGGCGGGCAGGGAGCCGACCCGGGTGCGCCGGTAGATCAGGTTGTCCACCAGCAGGAAGTTCCACGAGGTCGACAGCTGGGTGGCCAGCGCCGCGCCCAGGAGGTGATGCAGCCTGGCGGGTTCGTAGAAGAACCAGAGCGCCGCGGTGTTCACCGCCATCCCGGACAGCCCGACCAGCCCGAAGCAGACCATCCGGACGAGCTGGCGCAGCCGGTCGGCCGGGGTGCGCGGGCGACGCCGGATCTGCCCGACCAGCCTCCGGCCGCGCAGCCGCGACAGGTGCCGCAGGAACGTCACCCCCTCCCGCAGGGACGCCTTGGACCGGCCCTCGTGCCGGGGCGCCATCTCGTACGCGACCTCGGCGACCCGCGCGCCGGGGTGGCGCACCAGCAGCTCCAGCAGCACCTTGAAGCCGAGCGGGTTCATCCGGTCCAGCCGCACGGCCGCGCGCCGGAACGCGAAGAGGCCGCTCATCGGGTCGCTCACCGTCGCCAGCCGGCGCGGGAACATGGCCTTCACCAGCCGGGTGGCCGCCGACGAGGTGGCCTCCCGCAGCGGCCCGTCCAGGCCGGCGGTGGAGCCCCGGCCGGCGTACCGGGTGCCGATCACGACGTCGACGTCGTGCCGCATGGCCACCGCCGCGAGGGTCGCGGCCGACTCCGGCGGGTGTTGCAGGTCCGCGTCCATGACCAGGACCCACTCGCCCCGGGCGTGCCGGGCGCCGAGCAGGACGGCCCCGCCCAGGCCGCCGGCCCGTGCCTCCGGCGGCCGGTGCAGCAGCCGTACGGGCACCGGGGCCCCGGCGCACGCCGCGGCGATCGCCTGGTCGGTGCCGTCGTCGCTGTCGTCGACGAACAGCACCTCCGCCCGCAGGGGTGTCAGCAGCGGGGCGAGGCGGCCCAGCAGCACGGGAACGTTCTCCGCCTCGTCGCGGGTCGGCACGATGACGGTCAGCCGGGGCGGCGGCGCACCGTCCGGGGCGCGCAGCTCGCGTGGCTCCGGCACCGCGTCTTCTCCGACGGCCTGCCGTTCGCGGGCGTCCGGCCCGTGTCCGATCATGGGAAACCTCTCCAGCCTCCGGTTCCCGAGCAGCCCGGAGCCATTCACAGTCATTGGGAAACGGCGTAAGAGCACAGGAATGCAATTCACGTACGCGGTTCGAAGCCGACGGAATCGCCGGCCCATAGGTTCGCTCGGGTACGGGCGAGGTTATGGGGAATGACCGCTAGTGGTCCAATGTCTGAACAGTCCAAAAATTGACATAGCCATTATGCGCGGGCAGTTGTCCGCTTTACGAGAACAAAGCCCACGGGAAAGGCCCGGCCAGGAGGTCGCGCATTTCTGCGACCCGCTCCCGGCGCGGCGGTTCACGCAACTTCCACAGAAATGCCGCGTCGCCGAAAAGGAATCTGATTCCTTTTCGGCGACGCGGCACGGGGACGGGGTCGGTCAGGGCGCCGCCACCCCCGGGACCGCCCCGGCGTCCCTCGCGGGAGGCAACTGGTCGTGCAGGTCGCTGATGAAGTCGGACCGGCCGCCGCCGCTCCAGTCGCACCACGTTCCCGCCGGGGCGGGGCCACGGCAGGCCCGGGAACTCTCGATCGCGGTCCCCTCGCCCCACTCGTTGTAGGTCGTCACGAGCTGCCAGGGCGCCCCCGAGGCGTTCATCCGGGCCAGCCCCGCCCGCCAGCGCGCCCGGTCCCGGGACAGGAACGGCGCCTGGCCGTACGCCAGTCCGGCCTTCCAGAACCCCGGCGAGACGGTGTACGACCCCTCACCGGGGGCGCCGCTGAAGTCGTGCTCGGCCTTGGCCGGCCCGTACTGGTGCCACCCGGCCACCCCCGCCACGCCGGAACAGCCCGGATAGCCGGGAAAGACCTTCAGGTTGACGTTCACCGTCTCCCCGAACCGCCGCTGGAGCAACGCCTGGGCCTGGACCCAGCGGTCCACGGTGGCGCAGCCCTGCGCGGTCGTCAGGTCCCCCGAGTTGTAGACGAAGACGGGCATCCCCCGGTCCGGCAGCACGGCCAGCGCCGAGCCCTCCCCGCCGTAGGTGGCCCGCAGGTAGTGCAGGTCGTCGGCGATCCGCTCGGGCGTCGGATCCGACGTGCCCTCCGGCTCGTAGTAGGGCGCCCAGACGAACCCGGTGCCCTGCGCCGCCCGGACCATCGCCGGCCAGTGCCGGTCCGTCACCGTGCCCCGACCGAACCACGACGCGATACCCATGGTGATGCCGCCGTACCGCATGTCCGCGACCTGCGCCCGCACCACCGGCTCCTCGACGGCGTACCGGCCCCGGACCGGGACGTAGTTGGTGAACGGGTCCAGGCCCTGCTGCCGCCAGGCCTCCGGGAACCACGGATAGTAGAACGCCGCCCTGATCACCGCCGGGGCCCGCACCACCAGGCGGAAGACGACGGTGTGCCGGGCCGAGGCGCCGGCGCCGGCGACCACCACGTCGTACGTGCCGGCGCGGGTGGACACCGAGGTCCGCACGGTCAGCACGGCCGACCCGCCGGAGGCCACCACCGCCGGCTCCACGGTCGCGGCCGTCCCCGCGGGCAGTCCCCCCACCGTGAGGGAGACCGCCTGCGCCGCCCCGGTCGTGGTGATCGTCCGGACGGTGGCCTGGACCAGGTTCCCGGCCACGACCGACGCCGACCCCGGCACCACGGCCAACGAGAAGTCGTCGCCCGCGCTCGGGCGGGACACCGTCGCGCCCGCCTCGGATCGGACCGGCTCGGCGAGTCGGGTCGGACCGGCGGCCAACTGGCCGCAGGCGACGAGACTCAAGATCAGCACTGCGGCACATGTCATCAGCCCGCTCCCGCCGACATGGGGCCGACCAGGCGGTGCGACCCGATACCAGACAGAACGCAACAGCCCGCCGAACGTCACTGCCTCCCGACCGAGGGGTGACGGGATGTCGGGCAGGTGGGGGTATCAACGGGCCGGGATACCGCCACCTGCCCGACATGAAGTCGATCAAGCCGGCCAGGCCGGCGGATAACGGGGCGGTTCGGGCACTCGGGCGGGGCCCGCCGCGCGGGTTGTCCGGCGGCGGTCGTGCCGCGTCGGCCCGACCAGGCGTTACCCTGACACCATGCAGGGCGTCGTCTCCCCCACCGCGACCGGCGGGCCCTTCCTGGCCCGCCCGGGCCGCCCCGCTGTCGTCGCCGCCACCCTGACCGAGCTGACGGGTCCGACCCGGGGCGTCGTCGAGCTGCCCGTGCGCCTGATGTGGAGCGCGGACCGCACCTTCGACCTCGGCGACCCGGACGACCTGCTCTGGATGTACGAGAACGTCCTGCGCGAGACCACCCGCGCGGCCGACCTGCGCCAGTTGGTCAACGGTCACCTGTTGCGCCAGGTGTGGTGCCTGCTCAACCTGCCCCGGGGGGTCCGCGAGGCGTGGGAACGCCGGCACCGGGTCCTGCGCCACGAGGGCGGCGGGCCGGCGTTCCTGTCCGGCGACCGGGCCCTGCCGGCGGCGTGACCGGGGCCGCGCCGCCGGACGACTTCTACCGCGAGGTCGCCCGGGTGGCCCTGTCGGTCGCCGGGCGGCACCGGTTCGTGCTGGGCGGCGGCGTCGCCTGGGCCGCGCACGGGCTGTTCTCCCGCCCGACGGAGGACGTGGACCTCTTCGCCGACGTCGAGGGGGCGGCGGCCGCGGCGGCGGCCGGGGTGCGTGCGGCGTTGGAGCGCGCCGGGTTCGAGGTGAGCGACGCCGACCCGGACAGCGACCTCGCGGAGTTGTTCGCCGGGTTCGACCGGGACATGAAGGACTTCGTGGTGAGCCGGGGGACGCGCCGGATCCGGTTGAGTCTGGGCCGGCTCGACCGCAACCGGAGCCCGGTGGTGATGGACCTCGGGCCGGTGATGGACGTCCGCGACCTGGTCGCCAACAAGACGGCGGCGCTGGTCAACCGGCGGGAGGTCCGGGACTTCATCGACGTGGCGGCGGTGCTCGACCACTATTCGGTCGCCGAGGTGCTCGACCTGGCCCGGCAGCTCGACCCCGCGTTGGATCCGCAGGACGTACGGGCCGCCGGTCACTACCTGGACCGGCTGTCGGACCGTCGCTTCGCCCGGTACGGGCTGGACGGGGCGCAGGTCGCCCGGCTGCGGGCCCGGCTGGCGGGCTGGCCCCGCTGACGCCCGCCGCGGCGGGGGCCAGGCGGACCGGCTCGCAGCCGCGCGGGGCCCGGCGGCCGGGTCCGCAGCCGGGCGGGGGCCCGGCGGACCGGCGGCAGATCGGGCCGCTGTGGCGGGAGTGACGGGGGCTCGTTATGGTGCGCAGCGACGCCCACGAGGCGCATCCCTTCCTCTGGAAAGGCACCTCATGACCTCCTCCTCCGGCGCCTCGCGCCGCCAGGTGCTGGCCGTCGCGGCAGCCGCCGCGACCGCGCCCCTGATCGCCGCCGCCCCGGCCCGGGCGGCCGGGTCGAAGGACCCGAAGACGGCGAAGGGACCGAAGACCTGGGACCTCACCGTCCTGGGCACCTCGGACACCCACGGGAACGTCTACAACTGGGACTACTACCGCGACGCCGAGTACGACGACAGCAAGCACAACGACGTCGGCGTGGCGAAGCTGGCCACCCTGGTCAACCAGATCCGCGCCGAGCGCGCGGGCCGGGCGACCCTGGTCCTCGACGCGGGCGACACGATCCAGGGCACCCCGCTGGCGACGTACTACGCCAAGCAGGAGCCGATCACCAGCACCGGTGAGACGCACCCGATGGCGAACGCGATGAACATCCTGAAGTACGACGCGGTGACGCTCGGCAACCACGAGTTCAACTACGGCCTGCCGCTGCTGGCGAAGTGGATCGGCCAGCTCGGCTTCCCGGCCCTCGCCGCGAACGCGGTCAACGCGGCGACGGGCAAGCCGGCGTACCTGCCGTACGTGATCAAGGAGGTCCGGCTCGGCGGGCACGGCGCGCCGAAGCTGAAGGTCGGGATCCTCGGCCTCACCAACCCGGGCGTGGCGATCTGGGACAAGGGCAACGTCGAGGGCAAGCTGGTCTTCGCGGACATGGTGGAGACGGCCGCGAGGTGGGTGCCGGTGATGCGGGCCCGCGGCGCGGACCTCGTCATCGTCTCGGCGCACGGCGGCGACAGCGGCACCTCCAGCTACGGCCCGGAGCTGCCGAACGAGAACCCGTGCGCGATGATCGCCGAGCAGGTCCCGGGCATCGACGCGATCCTCTTCGGGCACGCGCACAACGAGGTCGTCGAGAAGTTCGTGACGAACGCGCGCACGGGCGCGCAGGTGCTGCTCTCCGAGCCGTCCAAGTGGGGGCAGCGGCTGACCCGGATGGACTTCACGCTCACCCGCGAGCGGGGCTGCTGGAAGGTCGTGTCGAAGCACGCCACCATGCTGAACACCAACACGGTGGTCGAGGATCCGGCGGTGCTCGCGGCCGTGCGCGGCCAGCACACCAAGACCGTGTCGTACGTCAACACGGTCGTGGCCCGGTCCATCGTGGAGCTGTCGGCGGCCGAGTCCCGCTACCGGGACACCCCGATCCTGGACTTCATCAACCACGTGCAGACCGAGGTGGTCACCGCGGCGCTGGCCGGCACGGAGCACGCGGCCCTGCCGGTGCTGTCGATCGCCGCGCCGTTCAGCCGCACGGCGGTGTTCCCCGCCGGTGACGTGCGCATCCGCGACGTGGCCGGGCTGTACGTCTACGACAACACCCTGGAGGCCGTGGTCCTCACCGGCGCGGAGGTCCGCGCCTACCTGGAGTACTCGGCGAAGTACTTCACGACCCTCGCGGTGGGCGCGCCGGTGGACCCGGCGACGATCAGCGACCCGGCCGTGCCGGACTACAACTACGACGTCTTCTCCGGCCTCGACTACGACATCGACGTCAGCCGGCCGGTCGGCCAGCGGATCACCCGCCTGGCCTTGCCCGGCACCGACGCCCCGGTCGCCGACGACGCCCGGTTCGTGGTCGCCGTGAACAACTACCGGCGCAGCGGCGGCGGCAACTTCCCGGGCATCGTGAAGCCGCAGGTCTACAACGCGCAGCAGGAGATCCGGCAGTTGCTCATCGACTGGGCGCAGGAGCGGGGCACCATCGACCCGGCCGACTTCTTCGTGCCGAACTGGCGGCTGGTGCGCGAGGGCGTGCCGGTCTTCTGATTCCCGCCCGCGCGGGTGTCCCCGGGTGGGCGGCAGTGGTGGCCGCTCACCCGGGAGCCGGGAACCGGGCGAAGCCGGTGAGGGTGTCCAGTGCCCAGAACTGCACCTCGGAGGGCGGCGGGTTCGGGTCGGCCAGCGGTGCGTACACGTCGTGTGCGGTGATGAGCGCCCGTTTCCCGTCGTGGTCGAGCGCGAGGTCCCACCCCCGGGTGGTGCCGCCGTCGACGCCGGGCACGACCTTCCACCCGGTCATCGGCCGCAGCTCGGTCTTGTCCCAGGTGCGCAGGTCCCAGTAGGTGACGAACTCGTGGTAGGTGGTCCAGTGCCGGTAGCCGACGAGCGCGGTGTTGCCGTCGCCGCTGAGGGCGACCGCGTCGGCGGAGGTGTATCCGCCGTTGCGGAGCAGCGCGTACGCTTCCGGCTCGGACCGGTCCGACAGGTCGTAGAGCATCACGCCGCCGTCGCCGCCGCCGCCATCGTCGGCCCGGTAGTTGACCAGAGCCCGGTTCGCGTCGTCGCTCAGTGCGACGTCGTACGAGTAGGTCGGGTCGCCGGTCCCCAGGAGCATCGTCTTCCGCACCTGGTCGGGGTCGGCGAGGTCCCAGAAGTGGACGCCCTGGTCGCCGCCGGCGATGGCGTAGCGGCCGTCGTGGCTCAGGGCCAGTGACGTCACCCCTTTGGCGGCCAGTTTCCGGGGCGACGGGTGCGCGGGGTCCGCGAGGTCCCAGAGGGTCAGCTCGCCCCGCGCGTGGAAGGTCGCCGCGCGCCTGCCGTCGCCGCTGAGGGCCACCTCGACCGCCGTGCCCCCGCGATCGGGCACGAGCGGGGTGGCGCGCGGCCTCAGCGGATCGGTCAGGTCCCACAGCGTCACGGATCCGTGCGGAGGGTCGGCGAGTTCCTCCAGGGAGCTCGTGAGGGCGCGTTCGCCGTTGCTGCTCAGGGCGACACCGTGGGTGAACTTCGCGTGCTCCGACAGGAGGGTGACGCGGAAGTCCTTCGGCGGCGGGGCGGCCGGCGAACTCGTGGGCCCGCTCTCGGTCCGCCCTGCCGCACAGGCCGTGCCGGCGGCAAGAACGACCGCCAGGCAGACGGCCCCGGCCGGGAAGACGCGCCTCATGTTCCTCACCCACCGCACGGGGAAGACTTCGGCACCGGGACCCAGCCCCGCCCCGATGACCGGTACACCTGCCGGTATGCGGAGCAGTCGACCTCGCCGCCCCGGACGACCAGGGCCGTCACCCGGAACGGCTGGCCCTGGTTGTCGACGGTCGTCGAGCCGGGCTTGCCGTCGGCCAGGTATTCCAGCTCGAAGGTGTATTCGCAGTATCGCTTCCTGGTCACGGCGGAGAGCCGGAAGGTGGCCTGCTCGCCCCGCTTGAGCGCGTACTTCTGGTCGGCGAAGTAGTTGCCGGTCAACCGCGGCAGCATGTCGTTGTCGTCCGTACGGGCCTTCTGCGCGAAGACGGGGTCGCGGTCGAGGTCGTAGCCGACCTGGACGGTCTCCGCGGCTCCCTGCGGGCGGTTGTCGAAGAGCCCGCCGGTCAGCGGCTCACGACAGCGCGGGCGGATGGCGATGTCGGTCAGCCGCACGGCCTTCTCGCGGTTGCCCTCAAGTTCCAGCTCCACCGTGGAGACGCCGTTCTCGACGCCGCCGTGGGAGCGCATGATGTCGTGGCTGCTCTTTTCGTACGCCTGGAACTCGTCCTCGATCTGCCCGAGGGTCTGCGCGCCGACCGCCTCGGGAAACACCCAGGTGTTGTCGTTGTCCCTGGGCACGAGGGTGATCTTGTTGATCTTGATCGGATCGCCGCTGGGCGCGGGCGACGGCGCGGGCTTGTCGCCACCGAGCCCGAGCCACTTCTGGCCGGCAGCGAGGCCCAGCCCGCCGACCACGGTGACGCCGACGGCGACGACCGCCGCCACGAGCTCGCGCGACAGCCACCTGTCGCGCGAGATCGGCTCACTCTCTCGGACCTCCGGCCGTCGTCGTCGGGCGGCCGCCTTCTTGCCAGGCAACTACGTCACCAACCTCGGGAGGGAGAACCAATGGGGACGCCGCCGCCCGATTGTAGCGCCGCGTCACCATTCGGTACGGGACGGTGACGACGCGGCATCCTGCGCGCCCGCCGCTCAGTCGGACGTGGCCGGGCCGGTGCGGACCCGACGGGCCGGCGGGAGCCGGTCCAGCAGCGCCAGCGCCGCCCGCACCGGAGCACGGGTCAGCGTCTCGTCGAAGCTCGCCCGGCCCAGGCAGAACCGGACGAACATCCGCCACCCGGCCGGGGTGGCCAGCAGGGCGTGGAAGACGCCCGGCTGGCGGGAGAACACCTCCAGCAGCCGGTGCCCGGCGCGCATCGACGGCGTCAGGTCCCGGTCCACGGCCCGCCGGTAGCCGTCCAGGTCGCCGTCGACGACGGCGGCGCCGGCGAGCGCGCCGGAGCGCAGCGCGTAGCTGATGCCCTCGCGGCTCCACGGCTCCAGCAGGCCGGCGGCGTCGCCGGCGACCAGCACCCGGCCGTGGCGCAGCGGCGAGTCGTCGGCCCGGCACCGGGTCAGGTGCCCGGAGTCGTGCTCCGGGTCCACCCCGGCCAGGCCGAGCCGGTCGACGAAGTCGCGCAGGTACGCCCGGGTCCGCTCCCCCGCGCCCCGGCCGGCGATGACCCCGACGGTCAACGTGTCGCCCTTGGGGAACACCCACGCGTAGGAGCCGGGGATCGCCCCCCAGTCCAGCAGCAGCCGGCCGCGCCAGCGACGCCGTTGCGCCTCGGGCACCGGCAGTTCCAGCTCCAGGCCGAGGTCGACCTGCCGGTACCGCACGCCGACGTGCCGGGCCGTCACCCCGGAGGAGCCGTCGGCCCCGATCACCGTGCGCGCGTGCACGACCTCGCCGTCCGCGAGCCGCAGGCGTACCCCGTCGGGGTCCTGTTCCACGGCGCGGACCGCGACCCGCTCGCGCAGCTGCGCCCCGGCGGCGACGGCGGCGGCCCGCAGCCGGTCGTCGAACTCGTCGCGGCGCACCATCGCGATCAGCGGCCCGGCGGCGTGCCGGCGGGTGAACTCGCGCCGGCCGTCGCGGGTGAACGTCACCCGGTCGACCCGGTCGTGCGCGGGGACGTCGATCCGGCCGGCGACGGCCGCGAGGGAGGTGCCGATCAGCCCGCCGCCGCAGGTCTTGTACCGGGGGTGCGCGGCGCGTTCGACGACCAGGGTGCGCAGCCCGGCGGTGGCCGCGACGTGGGCGGCGGTGAGCCCGGCGGGGCCGCCGCCGACGACGACAAGGTCCCAGTTGATCACCGTTGCAGCCTAGGGCACGGCCGGTCGCCGGGCCGTGCGGCGCAACGGCGCGACGCGGGCCGAATCCGGGGCGCGGGCGGGCATCAACGGTGGACCGGCGGGTAACCGCGCAGCGCAGCTCCGCCCGCCGCGCGGGCGGTGACCGAGGAGGAAGCCATGCAGCAGGTGCGTCTGTCGGAGGTCGAGGAGCGGGTCTACGAGGCGGTGGCGGCGCTGGAGGTCCGCGGGCAGGTGCCCTACCCCGACCTGATCGCGCAGGAGTCGGGGCTGACCGAGGAGGAGGTGCACGCTCCCCTGCGGCTGCTGACGGAGAAGAACCTCCTGCACCGGGAGGACTCCCCCATGGCCGGGCTGGACTTCGGCCCGCGCTGGTGCGCCCGCCAGATGGCGTGAGCCGGCCGGCGGGCCGGGTCGACGACCGACGCCGGTGGCAGGCGCTCGGGGTCGGCCTGGTCGCGGCGTTCATGACCCTGCTGGACGTGAGCATCGTCAACGTGGCGGTCCCGTCGATCGACCGCGCGCTGGGCGCGACGCCGAGCGACCTGCAGTGGGTGCTGTCCGGCTACGCCCTCACGTTCGGGCTGGTGCTGGTGCCGGCCGGGCGGTTCGGCGACGCCCGGGGCCGGCGCACCGCGTTCGTCGTCGGGATCGCCCTGTTCACGCTGACCAGCGCCCTGGCCGGGCTGTCCCGGTCCCCCGGCTGGCTGGTCGCCGCCCGGCTGTTGCAGGGGGTGGCCGCCGGGATCGTCAACCCGCAGGTCACCGGCCTGATCCAGCAGCTCTTCCGGGGCCCCGAACGCGGTCGGCCGTTCGGGCTGCTCGGCGCGACCATCGGCGTCTCCACCGCGGTCGGGCCGCTGCTCGGCGGGCTGCTGATCCAGGCCGGCGGCGAGCAGGACGGCTGGCGGTGGGTCTTCTTCGTCAACGTCCCGGTGGGGATCGTCGCGATCGTCCTCGGCTGGCGGCTGCTGCCGACGCAGCCGGCGGAGGTCACGGAAGCCGCGGGAGCGGCGCAGGGCCGGCGCCTCGACCCGGTCGGGGTGCTGCTGCTCGGCGTCGGGGTCGTGCTCGTGCTGCTGCCGCTGGTGCAGCGGGAGCAGTGGCACAGCCCGTGGGCGTGGCTGCTGGTCCCCGCCGGGCTCGTGGTGCTGGCCGCCTTCGGGCTCTGGGAACGCCGGTACGCCCGGCGCGGCCCGCCCCTGTTCGACCTGCGGCTGTTCGGCTTCCGCTCGTACGCCCTGGGCTCGCTGATCGCGCTGCTCTACTTCGGCGGGTTCACCGCGATCTTCTTCGTCCTCACGCTCTACCTCCAGAACGGCCTCGGCTACCGGCCGTTGGTCGCGGGCCTGGCCATCACGCCGTTCGCACTGGGCTCGGCCGCCGCGTCGGCGATCGGCGGCCGGATCGTCGACCGGTACGGCCGCCCGCTGGTCGCCACCGGCCTGCTGGTCGTGCTGCTCGGCCTGGGCGCGGTGGTGTTCGTGCTGCGCGACGACCCGCGCACGTCGGTGCCGCTGCTGACGGCCGTGCCGCTGCTGGTCGCGGGGCTGGGCAGCGGCCTGGTCATCACGCCCAACCAGACCCTCACCCTGGCCCAGGTGCCGGTGCCGCAGGCGGGCAGCGCCGCCGGCATGCTCCAGACCGGTCAGCGGATCGGCTCGGCGGCCGGTATCGCCGCCGTCGGCTCGGTGCTGTTCTCGGCGCTGTCCGACAGCGACGGGAACTGGGCGACGGCGGTGCGGCACGCGCTGCTGCTGGCCATGGGGATCATCTCGTTGGGCCTGGTCGCCGCCCTGTTCGACCACCGGCACGCGCGGGCCGGCCGGAAGGCCGGCCGGCACGCGCGGAGGTGACGGCACGACGACGGTGCCCGTCCGGGGATCCCCGGACGGGCACCGTCGTCCTCACTGCGCGGGCACTGCCCGGCTCAGCGTGGTCAGCGCGTCGACCCGCCGAAGCGTGACCGGCGACGCCAGGCCAGGCCGGCGAGCATCAGCACCACACCGACCCCGACGAGCCCACCGCCCACCGCGAGCGGGGTGCCCAGGTTGTCGCCCGTCACGGGCAGCTTGCCGTGCGGCGGCCAGGGCTTGTGCGTCGGGTGGTACGTCGGCGACGGCGACGGCTGGGGCCGCGGGAGCACGGTCAGCGTGGCGCTCGCCGTCCGGCCCGTGGTCTGGCCGACCGCCGTGAACAGGTACTGCCCGGGCGTGTCCGGCGTGTAGGTGGTGGTGAAGTTCCCCGCCGAGTCGGTCACGACCGTGAAGAACGTCGGGGCAGCCGCCTGGAACGCCACCGGTGCCATCGCCACGGTGCTGCCGTCGCTGCGCTGTGCCGACGCCCCGCCGGGCAGGCCGGCGGCCAGCGGCGTGATCGTGACGGTGATGGCGACGACCTCGTTCGGCCCGAACCCGAAGCCGGTGAGGGTGGTCGTGTCACCGACGTAGATCGTCGACGGGTTCACCGTCAGCACCGGCGGCTGTGGCGGATACGGCGTCGGCTGTAGTGAGCCGGTCGGCGACGGTGTCGGCTGCGGCTGCGCCGCCCCCGCCGCGGTCGGCGCGGCCACGACGGCAAGGCCGATCGTGAGCGCCATGATGATGCGGGATAGCCGCATGATGGGTTCCCTCCTACTAATCGCAGTGTGGTGCGGAATCAATGTGGGTGGTCCATGGGGTGGCGGTCGGGGTGAGCCAGAGGTCGGCGTCGGTGCTGGCGCTGCCGTTCCTGCCGGTCAGCACGTCGACCTCGACGGTCCGGGTGGCACCGGGACGCACCTCGACGTTGGCGACGACGACCTGCCGGCGGCGCTCGGTGCCGCTGCCGACGGCCACCTCCTCGCCGTCGAGCCGGGTGCGCAGCACCGCGCCGCCGGCCGGGCTGTAGACGGAGACGAGCGTGCGGGCGGTGTAGGGGTCGCCGGCGAGGCCGAGGCCGAGCACCGACGTCGACAGCCCGCGCTGCGGGGCGGTCGAGTGCAGCGTGAAGCGCAGCCGCAGCTCGCGGCGGCCGTCGGGGCGGCACTGCCCGACGGTCAGCGTCGCCGCCGGCCGCAGGTAGTAGCCGAGCTTCGCGCCGCTGCCGTCGTTGAGGAACACGCCGACGGTGGGCACGTCCTCCTTCTCCGGCAGCGAGCCGGCGAGCCGGTTGGCCTCGATGACCCGCTGTTCCTCCGGGTGGGCGCTCCAGAACAGCACCCGCCGTTCCGTGATGGCCCGGTCCAGTGCGGACAGGTAGGCCCGGGGGTCCACCTCGCGGGTGAAGAAGGTGTCGAACGCGGCGGTCGCCGAGGCGGCGAAGAACTGGTCCTGCTCCTCCGCGTCCATCCGCTGGTAGGCGTCGGAGAGCAGGGTCCGCACCGCCTTGTCGCCGACCAGGGTGGTGTGGCCCGGCACCGGCACGGGGCCGGTGACCTTGAGCAGGTAGGACAGCACCACCGGGTCGACGGCGAGGACGCCGTCGACGGTCTCGCCGGTGCGCTTGCGGTACATCTGGCGGAACAGCGCGGCGGCGGTCGGGAAGTGCGGGGTCAGGTTGACGTCCGCCGGGTACATGCCGGGCAGGTCGGTGTAGAGGTTGCGGATCTCCGGCTTGAGCTTCAGGGGCGGGTCGAACAGGCCCAGCTGGGCGCTGGTGCCCTGGGTGCCCATCCGGAGCTGGCCGTCCCTGGCCTCGATCACGGCGTACGCGCCGAACATGCCGCCGGTGGCGCGCAGCTCCGCCGGGTTCTGCGACACCATCAGGTAGCTGCGCGGGCCGGCCGCGCCGAGCAGGGGCGGCAGCAGCCGGGCGGCGCCGTCGGCGGCCCGGGTGAGCGTGGCCAGCTGGTCGAGCTGCGTACGCAGTTCGGCCACGGCGTCGCGTACCGGCTCGACCAGGGTGTCGCCGGGCACGGCGGCGAGGCGGGCGTGGGTGCGCTGGACCACCTCGTTGGTGGCGGTGAGCTCCGCCGCGACGGCCTTCAGCCGGCGCACGTCCAGCCGTCCCTTGCCGGGCAGCAGGGTCGACAGGTCGGTGCGCAGCAGGGTGGGGAACGCCTCCCGGGCGAGGTCGTCGATCGCCACCGCGATCTGCCGCACCGCGGTCAGGTCGTCCCCGGCGAACGGGGCGTGCTGCCCGGCCCACCAGCCCGGGTCGTCGGTGGCGTCCCGGGCCGCGCCGGCCTGCACCTGCAGGGCCGAGAGGGTGCGTTGGGCCCGCTCGGTGTCGGCTCCCACCACCTCGGAGCTGAGCTGCTGGGCCAGGGCGGCGGCGTTGAGCAGGTGGGTGCGGGCCTGCCAGCCCCGGAAGCCCACCCAGCCGACGCTCAGCAGCGCCAGCGAACCGACGACCAGGCCGGCGAGCAGGGCGCGACGGGCCCGGGCCCTGGCGCGCCGCCGGGACCGTCGCCCTCGGTGGCGGGGCTGCTCGGTTTCAGTCAACGCCAACTCCACTCAGAAAACGGACAGAAATGACGATTCATCATTTTCTAGCACGTGCTTTACCCGCTTCGCGCCGTTATGGTGGATTTAGGCCCGAGGTTCCGAACGGCGGACCCGCTCGGCGGGGCGGCGCACGCGCCGCGCGGCGACCGCCTCCTGGAGCAGCCGCTCGACCTCGTCGACCCCGCCGCGCAGCGACATGTCGCGCAGGTACGCCTCGCGGCCGCGGCGGCCCATCTCCACCCGGGCCGCCGACGGGATGGTGGCGGCCAGCCAGAAGCGGTCGGCCAGCGTCGCCCAGTCCTCCGGCGGGCAGGAGAGCCCGGCCCGGGCGCGCTCCACGATCTCGACGGTGTCGCCGCCCGCCGACGCCACCACCGGCGACGCGCAGCCGAACGCGGCCTGCAGCTTGCCTGGGACCGTCCCGCGCAGCTCCGGCAGGTCGCGCAGCATCACCAGCTGGTAGTCGGCGGCGGCGTACAGGTCGGCCATCTCCAGCGGCGAGCGCCGCGCGACGAACCGGACGTTGTCGGTGCCCAGCTCCCCGGCGAGCCGCCGGACCCGCTCCTCGTCCGGGCCCGAGCCGACCAGGACCAGGTCCATCGTGCCGCGCAGCGGCGCGGCGGCGCGCACGGCCGTGTCCAGCCCGTGCCGGGCGCCGATGGTGCCGGCGTGCATCACCACGCAGCGGCCGTCGCCCCGGACGAGGCGGCGCGCCTCCCGGGTCGGCTCGGCCGGATGAAACAGCCGCTCGTCGGTCCAGTTGAGCACCAGCCGCACCCGCCCCGCATCGGCGCCGCCGGCGACCACCAGGTCGCGCATGCCGGGCGCGGCGACCGCGACGAGGTCGGCCGAGCGGTAGAGCCACCGGGTCGCGGCGGCCACCCGGGCGGACCAGGGGGTCGGCGTCGCGCCCTGGGCCTCCAGCTCCGGGTGGACGTCCTGCACGTGCAGCACCGTCGGCACCGCGCCCAGCAGCCGCAGCAGGCCGGCCGCCGCGAAGGTCGCGGCGGGAAGCTGGTGCACGTAGAGCACGTCGACGCCGGCCAGGTGGCCCCGGCCGATCGTGCCGGCGCTCGCGGCGAAGGAGAGCCACCCCGCCAGGCGGGCGCGCACGGAGGCGTCCCCGGCCGACCAGCGCGGCACCCGCCGCACCGTGAGCCGCTCGCTGCGGGTCTCGTAGCGCCACCGCTGCCGCCAGCCCGGATAGACCCGACCGCCGGGATAGTCCGGGAAACCGGTCAACACGCGGACCTCGTGGCCGCGCGCGGCCAGCTGCTCGGCGAGGCTGCCGGGGACGAAGGCCGGCTCGGGCGGGAAGTGGTAGGACAGGATGCCGATCCTCACCGGAGCCTCCCCGCCCCGCGATGACACACCGGCGTGGCGCGGACACGGAACGTGCCGGCGGGCGCATACGATTCCACGGGCCGCACCGCGACCGGAACGCTGGGAGAACCGCCGATGGCCGACCGCATCCTGTTCGTCTGCCACGCCAACCTGTGCCGCTCGCCCATGGCCGAGTTCCTGGCCGCGCAGCTCATGGCGAAGCTGCCGATCGAGGTGGCCAGCGCCGGCACCGACGCGGTCGACGGCCGGCCGATGCACCCGTACGCGGCCGAGGTGGCCGCCGAGACGGGGCGCGACCCGGCCGGTTTCCGCAGCCGGGCGCTGACCACCGCCCACCTGGCCGACGCCGCGCTGGTGCTGACCTCCACCCGACGCCAGCGGTCGGCCTGCGTCTCGCGCCTGCCCGCCGCCCTGCACCGCACCTTCACCCTGCGGCAGTTCGGGCGGCTCGCCGGGGCGGCCGGGGCGCCGGACGGCGTGGACGTCGGCGCCCTGCGGGCGGCGGTGCGGGCCGCGGCCCTGGCCCGGGGGCTCCTGCAACCGGCCACCCCGGACGAGGACGACCTGCTCGACCCGATCGGCGGCGGGCCAGCCGACTTCCGGCGCTGCGCGCAGGAGATCGAGCGGTCGCTGGCACCGGTTGCGGCGCTCATCGAGGCAGCCGGGTGAGTTCCTGCGTCGGGTCGGGGATCGTCTGCTCGGGGCCGGGGTACGCCCCGTTGCGGGCGGCCGGCGCGGCGTCGGCGTAACTCGGCGGGGCGGCGGCCGGTCCGGCCGGCACCTCCACCCGGTAGCTCTCGTACTGGTAGGTCTCGGCGCGGCCGAGCTTGGCCATGTTCAGCACGCAGCCGAGCAGCCGCACGGAGACCGCCTGGAGCGCCTGCGCGGCGGCGCCGACCTGACCACGGTCGGTGCGGCCGTAGCGGCTGACCATCAGGGCCCCGTCGGCCTGGACGGCGACGACCACGCCGTCGGTGACGGTGCGCAGCGGCGCGGTGTCGATGACCACGATGTCCGCCGACTCCCGCAGCACCAGCAGCAGGTCCGCCATCGCCTTCGAGCCGAGCAGCTCGCTGGGGTTGGGCGGCGCCGAGCCGGCGGGCAGCACGAGCAGGGACTTGTCGCCCCACCGCTGCACCACGTCGCCCACGCTGACGTCGCCGAGCAGGACGTCGGTCAGCCCCACCCCGGCCTCCATGCCCAGGTACTCGGCCACCTTGGGCCGGCGCAGGTCCGCGTCGACCAGGGCGACCCGCCAACCGGCCTCGGCGAGGGCGATGGCGAGGTTGCAGGACAGGGTGGTCTTCCCCTCCCCCTGCAACGCGCTGGTCACCGCGATCACCCGGGCGGGCTCGTGCACGTCGACGAAGCGCAGGTTGGTCCGCAGCTTGCGTACCGCCTCGGCCCGGGGGGAGGTGGCCGCGTCGCCGACGATCAGCGGCGCGGTGCGGGCGGCGGCGTCGAACGGGATCTCACCGAGCAGCGGGCTGCCGGTGGCGCGCTGGAGGGCGACCGAGTCCCGCAGCCGGGTGTCCAGCCGCGTCCGCAGCAGCGCCAGGGCGATGCCGCCGAGCAGGCCGCCGAGCGCGCCGAGGGCCAGGTTGCGTGCCGGGTTGGGCGACACCGGGCTGGAGTCGACCCGGGGGCCGCTGATCACCTCGACCTTGACCGGCGGGGTTCGCCCCTCCCCGGCGGACTCCACCTCCTTGACCAGGTCGACGAACTGGGTGGTGATCGCCTCGGTCAGCCGCAGCGCGCGGGTGGCGTCGGTGTCGGTGACGGTGCCGCGCAGCAGGACGGTGTCGGGGAGGGCGGCGGCGCTGACGCGCGCCTGCACCTCCTCGGCGGTCAGCCCGAGCGGGGTCTTGCCGACGACACTCTGCGCCAGCCGGTCGCTCTGCAACAGGTCGGCGTACGACTTGACGCGCTGCTGCATGAAGACGTTGCCCTGGTAGGCGTCGGTGACGCCCTGGTTGGGGGTGGTGACGAAGAAGGTCACCGAGGCCGCGTAGCGGGGCTCGGTCCGGACCGTGACCAGCGCGGCGACCGCGAGGCCCACCATGACGGAGAGCAGGACCACCCACCAGCTACGCCGGACGGTCCGGAGGAAATCGCGAACGTCCATCAGGCGCGAAGCCTCCGTCCGATCAGTGTGGTCGACATGTCAAGCACCAAAGCTCCCTCAGCAGTCACGGGGCGGCCCTTCATTCCGCCGGCCCCACCAGCGCATCCGGTCGAACCGACTGTAGAGGATTCAAAGGCACAAAGACGGCAATAAGGATGAAAACGGCACTCGCCGGATATCGAAGGTCCTTCTCCACGCCGGGACCAACTCGGTTCGGACGGCCGAGGTGACGTGGGGCGGGCACGGCGGACGACGGCGCGCGCCCGTCCGTCCCCCGCGTCCCGCCGGGCGCGGACGGGACAGGGGCCGCCGGGCACTCCCGGCGACCCCTGTGGACGCTTCGCGGCGACGCCCGGCGGGCTCGCCCTCCTGCCGACGCCTCAGCGGCGGCTACCGGCCGGCCCGTCCTCCTCCGCCTGCTCCGTCTCCTCGCTCAGCGCGTCGCTGACCGGCCCGGTGAGGTCGTCGCCGGGCACCGCCACCTCCTCGGCGAGGTCCTGTTCGTCGGGCCGGCCGCCGGCCGGCGGCTCGGGGGCGGTGGCGCCGCCGGCGAAACCGTACTCGTTGGGCTCGTCGTGCCGACTCATACCTTTTCCCTCCAGATATCGCCATAATCGCCTCTTGTCGCTCACGGTAAGGCGTGATCGTCCGCCCCGCAGCGCGCTCGGCCCCGCCGGACCGCGGGCCGCCCCGTCCCGCCCGGCGGCGTGGTGGCCACCACCACGCGCCACAGCGCGGTGCGCACCGCCACGATCGCGGCGGCCCCGGCCAGTTGCGTCCACCCCTGGTCGCCGGTGAGACGGAGCAGCCCGGCCGCCGTCAGCAGGTCCAGCAGCACCCGCAGCGCGCGCCGCCACGACCCGGTGGCCGCCAGGGTCGCCAGGCCGACGAGCAGCGCGACGGCGGTCACGACCGACGGCAGCGGGGCCGTCACGACGGGCCCCCGGGCTCCGGGGCCGCGGCGGACGACGCCGGGGCCCCCGGCCGCGCCGCGCGGGAGGACTCCGCCGCCGGGTCCGCCGGCCGGTCGGGGTCGATCTGGCGCTTCTCCTGGGCGATCTCGCGCCGGAGGAAGAAGTTCAACGCCGTCCGGATGGCGGCGATGGCCGCCAGCTTGCCGATCTGGTCGAAGGTCGGCGACACGGCGGTACGCAGGATGTCCGCGGCGAGCTGGAACTCCAGCCCGAGGGTGAGGAACCGGCCGAGGGTCAACCGGATCGGGGTGAAGACGGCGGCGCTGCGGTGCCGTAGCCCCTCGACCACGAACCGCAGCGCCGCCCAGACCGCGCCGACGAAGATGACCGCCGCGCCGGCGACCTCCACGACGGCGACCGCCAGGTGGTCGCCGGTACGCAGGATGTCGTCCCAGCTCACCCGGGGCCGTTACCCGGCGCGCCGGCGGGTAGTCACCGCCGCCGGTCGAGCCCGGCGACGGCCCCGCAGCTCGGCGCCCGGCGACGGCCCTGTCGGTCAGAGCTCGGCGACGGCCTCGAAGATCAGCCAGAGGCCGCAGATGGCGAAGAGGACCGCCGCGCCGTAGCGGATGGTGCGCTCGGGCAGGTGCCGCCCGAGCAGCCGCCCGACCAGGATCGCCAGCGCGTCGGCGGCCACCATGCCGAGGGTGGAGCCGAGCCAGGTGCCGAACCAGCCGTACTTGGTGGCGAGGGTGATGGTGGCGAGCATCGTCTTGTCGCCCAGCTCGGCGAGGAAGAACGCCACGCCCACCGCGACGACGGCCGACCTGCCGCCGCGCTCGGCCTTGCGCTTCTCCTCCTCGGTGAGTTTGTCCCCGCGCAGCGTCCAGACGCCGAAGCCGAGGAAGGCGAGGCCGGCGACCAGCGAGATCCAGCCGGTGGGCAGTGCGGCGCCCAACCCGTAGCCGATGGCGACCGAGGCCAGGTGGACGACGGCGGTGGCGACCGTGATGCCGACGAGCACCGGGATCGGCTTGAACCGGGTGGCGAACGTGAGCGCCATCAGCTGGGACTTGTCGCCCAGCTCGGCGACGAAGATGACGCCGAAGCTGACCGCCAGCGCGACGAGGAAACCTTCCATGACACCCTTCCCGATGACGCCGGGCCGGGGGTGTGGGGCGCCCTCGACCCGGCTGTTGTAGACAGCCTGGGTCGAAGGTCTCGCCCGCCCCACCGGAGGGTGGGGCCGCGTGGCCGGATGCGGAACGCACCAGTGTGTCGACCACGACATTGGGGGCTACTCCCCTTCGCGCCCCCACCCTACCCCACACGCCCGCCGCCTGGCCGCCGGGGCGGGGCGGACCCGCTGCTCAGTCGGCGCGGGCCAGGGTGACGCCGAACAGCCCGTCGGCGTCGGTCCAGAACTCCCGGGCGGTGAAGCCGGCGGCCGCGAGCTCCCCGGCGATGCCCGCCGGGCGGAACTTGGCCGACACCTCCGTCCGCAGCTCCTCCCCGGCGGCGAACTCCACGTCGAGGTCGAGCACCCGGGCCCGGACCGGCCGCTCGGCCCGCAGCCGCATCTCGATCCACTCCTGCTCCGGGTCCCAGAGCGCGACATGCGCGAACGCCTCCGGGTCGAAGTCGGCGCCCAGCTCCCGGTTGACCACCCGCAGCACGTTGCGGTTGAACTCGGCGGTCACCCCGGCGGCGTCGTCGTAGGCGGGGACGACGATCGACGGGTCCTTGACCAGGTCGGTGCCGATCAGCAGCCAGTCGCCGGGCTCCAGGGACGCACGCATGGCGGCGAGGAAGCCGGCCCGCTCGGCCGGCAGCAGGTTGCCGATCGTGCCGCCGAGGAAGATCACCAGTCGCCGGCCACCGGTGGGCAGCCGGTCGAGGTGACGGGTGAAGTCACCGACGATGCCGCGTACCCGCAGGCCGGGATAGTCGGTGGCGATCTGCTCGGTGGACTGCCGCAGGGCGCTGACCGAGACGTCCAGCGGCACGAACGTGCCCAGCCCGCCGCGCCGGGTGAACGCGTCCAGCAGCAGCCGGGTCTTCTCCGACGAGCCGGAGCCCAGCTCGATCAGGGTCTTGGCCCCGGTCAGCTCGGCGACGTCGCCGGCCCGCCGTGCCAGCACCGACCGCTCGGCCCGGGTCGGGTAGTACTCCGGCAGGCGGGTGATCTCCTCGAACAGCTCGCTGCCCCGCGCGTCGTAGAACCACTTCGGCGGCAGCCACTTCGGCCGCGCGGTCAGCCCCGTGCGGACGTCGTCGCGCAGGCTCCGGCCCAGGTCCTGCTCCTCCAGGTAGATCTCCAGCGGTTCCGCGCTCATCGGGTGTCCCCTCCGTCGGTCGTGTCGTTCCCCACCTGTGCGGGCCGGTCGCCGCTCAGCCGGCGGGCAGCGCGTCGACGCGCGCCCCCGCCGCCGTGGCCACCACCAGCCGCCCGTCCGGCACCGCCTGCCAGCCGGGGTCGTCGTCGTGCGGTTCCGAGGCCAGCAGCGCCGCGCCCGGGGCCAGCCGCAGCGACAGGGCGTGGCCGACGGCGGTGGCCACGACGGTGCGCCCGTCGGTGAGCAGCAGGTTGAGCCGGGACCCGGGGGCCGCCGCCGCGACCCCGGCCACCGTGGCGGCGACCGCCCGCGCCGGGTCCTCGCCCGTCCGCAGCCGGTGCCGCACCAGGGCCCACAGCAGCGCGGAGTCCGTCGGCGCGTCGAGGGTCAGCAGGTCGCGTACGGGCAGCCGGCCGGCGAGCGCGGCCACCGCGTCGGGCCAGCCGCGCACCACCCCGTTGTGGCTGAACAGCCACGGCCCCTCGCCGAACGGGGCGGCGGCGGTGTCGAGCACCGGCATGCCGACCGTGGCGGACCGGACGGCCGCCAGCACCGCGCCGCTGGTGGTCGCCGCCGCCAGCCCCGGCAGGGTGGCGTCGCCCCAGATCGGCGTGCCGCGCCGGTAGCGCACCGGCTCGCCGCCGCCGGGCGGGTACCAGCCGACGCCGAAGCCGTCGGCGTTGACGGTCCCGCCGCCCCGCATGTCCCGGGGCGCCCAGGACTGCCGCACCAGGGAGTGCGGCGGGTCGTACAGCAGGGCGCGCAGGCTCACCGGCGGCCCGACGTACGCCAGGTGCCGGCACATCAGGCGGCCCCGGGGCGACCGGCCCTCACCGGCCCGACTCGTCGGGTCGGGCGTCGCGGGCGCAGCGGAAGCCGCTGAAGATCTGCCGCCGGATCGGGTAGTCCCAGTTGCGGAACGTCCCCCGGCAGGCGGCCCGGTCGGTGCCGAAGGAGCCGCCGCGCAGCACCCGGTGGTCGTCGCCGAAGAACACCTCCGAGTACTCCCGGTAGGGGAACGCGGCGAACCCCGGGTGCCCCCGGAACGGGCTGGACGTCCACTCCCACACGTCGCCGATCAGCTGGTGCACGCCCAGCGGTGACGCCCCGGCCGGGTACGCGCCCACCGGCGCGGGCCACAGGTGCCGCTGCCCGAGGTTCGCGTGCTCGGCGGTCGGCTCCTCGTCGCCCCACGGGTAGCGGCGGGACCGGCCGGTGGCCGGATCCCAGCGGGCCGCCTTCTCCCACTCCGCCTCGGTGGGCAGCCGCTTGCCGGCCCACGCCGCGTACGCCTGCGCCTCGTACCAGCACACGTGCACCACCGGCTCGTCGTCGCGCACCGGCGACCACCGGCCGAACCGCTGGTACGCCCAGCCGTCGCCGTCGCGCCGCCAGTGCATCGGGGCGGCCAGCCCGGCCTTCGTGCGGTGCGCCCAGCCGGCCTCGCTCCACCAGCGCGGGTCGTCGTACCCGCCGTCGGCGATGAACTCGCGGTAGCGGCCGTTGGTGACGGGTGCGGCGTCGATGACGTACGCGGGCAGGTCCACCGGGTGCGCGGGGCGCTCGTTGTCCAGCGCCCACGGGTCGGTGGAGGTGCCCATGGTGAACTCCCCGGCCGGGACCAAGACCTCGTCGGCCACCCGCACGCGCGGCGACGGCGGGTCCGGGGCGTGCAGCGCCGGCGGGCCGACGCGCAGCTGGTGGGTGGCGAGCATCGTCTCGTCGTGCTGCTGCTCGTGCTGGACGATCATGCCGAAGGCGAACCCGTCGGCGACCAGCGGCCGGTCGGTGAACGGCACCCGGTCGAGCAGGTCGTGCACCTTGTCCCGCACGGTGGCCAGGTAGGCGCGGGCCTCGGCGGGCGGCAGCAGCGGCAGCGCGGGGCGGTCGCGGCGGGGCTGCTTGAACGCGTCGTACAGGTCGTCGATGTCCCGGCGGACGGGCTCCCGCCCGCCGACGTCCCGGACCAGCCAGAGCTCCTCCTGGTTGCCCACGTGGGCGAGGTCCCAGACCAGCGGGGACATGATCGGCGAGTGCTGGCGCAGCAGGTCGGCGTCGTCGACGGCCTCGGTGAGCCCGGCGGTCCTGGCCCGGGCGCGCGCCAGCTCGGCGGCGATGCGGCTGCGCAGTTGCTCCGCGCCGAGCTCGTGGATGGTCGTCACCGCGATCCCCTCTCCGCGGCGGCCAGCCGCCGCCGTAGTCCCCGGGTCGTCTCGTCGTGCAGGTCGGCCGGCAGGTCCAGCCGGGGCAGGGCGGCCAGCGCCAGGTCGAGCAGGCCGACGGCGGCCCGCGCCAGCGGCGGGTCGCCGAGGCCGTGCCGGGCCGCCTCGTGCCACCGGTCAGCGACCGGCGTGGCCGTGGCCGTGGCCCGGCGCACCGTGGCCGGGTCGGCGAGCAGGGCGGCGAGCGCCGCCAGCGGCAGCCGCCAGTCCGGCCCCGGCTGGGCGTCGAGGTAGCGGATCTCCAGGTAGCCACGGGGACGCACCACCGGGAACAGCGTGCTCAGGTGGTAGTCCAGGTCGTCGGTGGTGGGCGGCCTGGGCAGCGCGCCGTCGATCCAGTCGCCGAAGGTCACCCCGGGCGGCGGCGTCCAGTCGGCGGCGTCGTCGCGCAGGCAGAGCAGCGGGGCCGCCAGCGCGTACGCCGTCCAGGCCGCGACCGGGTCGGCGTCGGGGCGCTGCGGCGACCAGACGGGGCGGGTGCGGGCCGGGTCGATGGCCAGCCAGGCGGCCATCCGGGCGGACGCCCACCCGGTGCGCCGCCCGGCGTGCCGGTCGGCGGTGGCGAACGCGGCGAGCAGCGGCGGACCGACCGCGTGGGCCGCCGCCCAGCGGGCGGCGACCTGGTCCGGTTCGCCGGCGTCCAGGCAGACCTGGAGCCCGGCGGTGCTGTACATCATGGTCCGGCCGGCGGGGCCGTGGCGGTCGAACACGCACCGCATGGCGCGGTAGCGCGGGGTGTCGACCACCGGCCGGGGCGGCCGCCACGGGTCGATGCCGGTGCGCCCGAGCATCAGGCCCGCGGCCCCGAGCAGGTCGGTGACCTGGGCGATGTCGGCGTTCGTGGCGTCTACCAGCGCGGCGACCGAGGAACGCGGCGCGGTGGAGATCTCGAGCTGCCCGCCGGGCTCGACGGTCACGGCGCTGCCGTGCCGGAGCGGTGCGGCGGGGCTGGAGTCGTGGATGGTGGTGGGGCTGTACGGCCCCAGGGCCGCCCGGAGCCGCTCCCGGTCCACGGGGCGGGTGGGGTCGGCGGCGTCGTGCACGGTCCATTCCAGTTCGACACCGGTGCGGGTCGGTGGGCCGGTCTTGAAGCAGATCCTGGCGATGTGCCGGACCGCGTCGTCCACCTCTCGCAGCGGGGTGGTCCGGTCCAGCTCCGGTGACGTGACCACGAGACGATCCTCCCTCGGTCGGGGCGGAACGGCCTGACCCTTCCCGGCCCCGGCGTCCGCGCTGCGACCATCCTCTGTCTAGCAGACGAATTCCGCTCGCCTTGCCGTAACAGGTGTTTCGGGAATCAGTCCTGGTCGGCGGGGTCCGGGGCGGGGGTGGCCTTCGACGCCGGTCGACCGGTGTGCGTGGGGCGGGCCGCCGGCGGATCCGCGGGACCGGCGTCGGGGACCAGGCGTCGGCAGTAGCTCTCCACCTCGGCGGCACCGCCGGCGGCGTCGACCAGCGGCGCGAATCCCGGGGTGGTCAGCGCCTTCGCGCGCTGCGCGGCCGGCTTGGCCAGGTACGCCCGGCACAGCCCCGGCAGGTTCGCGGCGGCCCTGGTGCCGGCCGGCCCGGGGGTGCGGCCGGGCGTCGGCGGCGGCGCGGCCCCGGGAGACGCGCCCGGCCCGGCGGCGCCCGGCGTCGCGTCCCCGCCGCCGGGGGTGGAGGAGCCGCCGGTCGGCCCCGAGCCGGTGGGTCCCGCCCCGGTGGGCCCCGAGACGCCGGGGCCGGCGGGCGCGGTGCCCGGGACGGGCGGGCGCGGGGCGTCGTCGGCGCGGTCCAGGCCGACCGCGGCGACGGCGACACCGGCGGTCGCGGTGGCGGCGACCGCCCCGATCCAGGCGACCGCCCCGATCCCCCGGCCACGCCGCCGGGGCCGGCGCGCGGGGGCGGACGCCGGCGCGGCGCGCGCGGCCCGGAACCCGGCGAGCGCCGCCTCCTCACCGGCGAGTTCGCCGGGGCGGGCCGGGGCCGCCGCCGCGGCGAGCAGGTCGGTCAGGGGGTCGGCGGGACGGCCGGCGTCGCCCGCGCGGGGGCCGCGCGCGGCGTCGAGGAGCCGGTCGGACTCCGCCCGGTCGGCGGGCAGGTCCGGCCGGTCGGGCTGCCGGAAGCTCATCGGTTTCCCCTCACGTCAGCCGTCCGCCTGCTCGACGTACGGCGCGCCGGACGCCGGCCGGCCGGGGCGGGGGCGGGGCGACGGCGCGGGCGGGGTGGCCTCCGGGGTCGGGCCCTGGCGCTGGAGGAGCGTGGCGAGGCGGCGCAGCCCCCGGTGGGCGGCGGTCCGCACCGCGCCGGCCCGCCGGCCGAGCACCCGCCCGGCGCTCTCGGCGTCCAGGCCGATCACCGCGCGCAGCAGCACCGCCTCGGCCTCCCGGGGCGGGAGGGTGGCGATCAGCGCCAGCGCGGCCTCGGTGCCGAGGGTCTCGCCGGCCCGCTCGGCGGTGTCGGCGTCGCCCGCCAGGTCGCTGAGCGCCTGCACCGGCACGGGCAGCGAGGGCCGGCGGCGCTGCCGGCGCAGGTGGTCCATGGCCCGGTTCCGGGCGATGGTGACGGTCCAGGCCCGGAACTCCCCGCCGGTGAACGTGGGCAGGTCCCGGGAGATCTGCAGCCAGGTCTCCGAGGCCACGTCCTCGGCGTCCGCGCCGACCAGCGCGGTGAGGTAGCGCAGCAGGCCGGGCTGGAGGCTGCGGTAGAGGAACCGGAAGGCGTCCTCGTCGCCGGTCTGCGCCGCGACGACCGCCTCGTTCAGCTCACCCGTCATGGGTACGCCGTCCCCACCGGCCGGGGTCGGCGGGTGGCCCGTCGGAAGCGACGCGCACGGCACCGTCCTGGCCCGGCGGTCGGACCTCCTCCCGCACCATCAGCCCCCCGCTGACCCTGATCACGCCCGACACCGTACGCGCCCGGGCGGCGCGTGCGGTCACCACCCGGCGCGGCCGTCGGCGGGCGTGACCCGTCCGGGGAGCCTGGCTGGCCCGAGCCGCGCTAACGCTAGGAGCGGGGTGCCAGGCGGACAAGGCGATGCGTCCCGCAGAAAGAGTGAGAATTATCAAGCGGTAAACCCGGCGAGTCGATGTGACACGGAGCGGGCCGCGGACGCCACCGGCGACGCGGGCCGGACGGGCCCACCAGGGCCTCCGCCGTTCGGCCAGGCCATGCCATCGTCCTGGCCGACCCGTGACGGGCGGTCGCGAGTCGATCACGGGCCGCCCGGACGACGGGCCACCCGGACGCCCCGGCCACCCCCTCGGCCCGCCCGGCGCGGCCGGAGCGCAGGAGGTGAGCCGGGCTCGCTCTGGGTACGGTATTGCTGTGTTGTCTTCGGGAGTCGTGCTCAGCGGTCGGTACCGCCTGGACGACCGTGTCGCCACCGGCGGCATGGGTGACGTCTGGCGGGCCACGGACCAGGTCCTCGGCCGACGGGTCGCGGTCAAGGTCCTGCTGCCGGCGCTGGTCTCCGACCCGGACTTCATCGCCCGGTTCCGCGCCGAGGCCCGGATCATGGCCGCCCTGCGGCACCCCGGCATCGTGCAGGTCTACGACTGCGGCGAGGACGACCTGCCCAGCGGCGGGCGGGCCGACTACCTGGTGATGGAGTTCGTCGAGGGCGAGCCGCTGTCCCGGCGGATCGAGGCGGCGGGGCACCTCGGCGTGGCCGAGACCATGTCGATCGTCGCCCAGGCCGCCCAGGCGCTGCACGCGGCGCACGCCGGCGGCATCGTCCACCGCGACGTCAAGCCGAGCAACCTGCTGGTGCAGGAGGACGGCACCGTCGTCCTGGTCGACTTCGGGGTCGCCCGGTCGACCAACGTCACGAGCATCACCAGCACCAACGCGGTGCCGGGCACCGCGCTCTACATGGCCCCCGAGCAGGCGGCGGGCCGACCGGTCTCCGGGGCGACGGACATCTACGCCCTCGGCGCGGTGGCCTACTGCTGCCTGACCGGCGGGCCGCCGTTCACCGGCGACAACCCCCTCCAGGTCGCCGTGCGGCACCTCGACGACGAGCCGCCGGAGCTGCCGGCCGACATCCCCGGGCCGGTGCGGGACCTGGTGTCCCGCGCCCTGGCCAAGGACCCGGCGGCGCGGTACGCGACCGGCGCGGCGATGGCGGAGGCCGCGCGGGCCACCATCGCCGACAGCTCCGCGCCCACCAGCACCGTGCCGGTGTCGACGCGCCGGCCGCCCGCTGCCCGGGACAGGCTGGACAGCACCCGCGGCGACCTGCCGCCGGTGCGGCCGACGGCCGCGCCGGTGCGCACTCTCACCGGCCGCCCGGGCCGCCGTGGCACCCTGATCGGCGCGCTCGCGGCGGTGGCGGTCGCCGGGATCGCGCTGGCCGCGGCGCTCGGCGCCGCGACGAACGCCAACGCCCCCGCCACGAACTACGGGCCGACCGCCCCGGCGGCCGACCCGACGCAGGGCTCCGACGACCCGGCCGCCACCGAGGACGCCGTGGGCGACCCGGACCGCACGTTCCGGCCGGGCGGGGGCCGCCCCTCGGCGTCGATCACCCCGACCCCGACCCCGCAGCCGAGCGAGTCGCCCGCGCCGGAACCGACGGGCCCGCCGCCCACCAAGCCCGTCGACCCGCCGCCCACGACGGCGAGCACGCCGGCGGACCCGCCGCCGACCACCGCGAGCACCCCGGCCGACCCGCCGCCGACCACGGCGAGCACCCCGGCCGACCCGCCGGCCCAGGGCGACTGACCCGGGCCGGGTCCGCCGGATCCGGCCGGCGGGGCGTCGACCCCACCGGCCCCACCTTCACCAAATCGGACTTAAAACTCAGAAGCTCACTTAAGCTGACGATGATGTACGTTCCGTCGTCTGCTGCGGGAGCCACGGGTGAGCGCTGAGAAGTTGGTCGTCATCGGCCAGGGATACGTGGGCCTGCCGCTGGCCATGCGCGCCGTCGAGGCGGGCATGGCCGTCGTCGGCCTCGACGTCAACGCCGACCGGGTCAAGCGCCTCGCCTCGGGCGAGTCCTTCGTCGAGGACATCCCCGCCGACCGGCTCGGCCGGGCGCTGGGCAGCGGCAGATACCGCCCGAGCACCGAGTACGCCGACGCCGAGGGCTTCGACATCTGCGTGATCACCGTCCCCACCCCCCTGCGCGACGGGGTGCCCGACCTGAGCTACGTCGAGCAGGCCGGCGGCGGGATCGGGCCGTACCTGCGGCCGGGCTGCACGGTGATCCTGGAGTCGACCACGTACCCCGGCACCACCGAGGAGCTGCTCCGGCCGCTGCTGGAGTCGGCCAGCGGGCTGACCGCCCCCGGCGACTTCCACCTCGGCTACAGCCCGGAACGGATCGACCCCGGCAACCCGGTGTGGAAGCTGGAGAACACCCCGAAGGTGGTCTCCGGCGTCGACGCGGCCTCCCGGGAGCGGGTCGACGCGTTCTACCGGCGGCTGGTCGAGCGGACCGTGCCGGTGGACTCCACCCGGGTCGCGGAGCTGACCAAGCTCATCGAGAACACCTTCCGCCAGGTCAACATCGCGCTCATCAACGAGCTGACGATGCTCAGCCACCACCTCGACATCGACGTGTGGCAGGCCATCGAGGCCGCCGAGACCAAGCCGTTCGGGTTCATGCCGTTCCGCCCCGGCCCCGGCGTCGGCGGGCACTGCCTGCCGATCGACCCGTGCTACCTGTCCTGGCAGGTCAAGCGCCGGCTGGGCCGGCAGTTCCGGTTCATCGAGCTGGCCAACGACGTCAACCACGAGATGCCCGAGCACGTCGTCCGACGGATCATGAACGGGCTCAACCGGGCCGGCCGCGCGGTCAGCGGGGCCCGGCTGCTGCTGCTCGGGCTGGCGTACAAGCCGAACACCGGCGACATGCGGGACTCCCCCGCCGTCGACGTGGCCCGCCGCCTCCAGGACCTCGGCGCGGAGGTCCGGGCGGTCGAGCCGTACGCCGAGCCGCACCACCTGCCCGGCGGCGTGGTCGTGGTCGGCCTGACCGAACGCGAGATCCGCGCGGCCGACGCCGTGGTGGTGGTGACCGACCACGACTGCCTCGACTACGACCTGGTGGTGCGGCACGCCCGGTACGTCTTCGACACCCGCAACCGCTGCCACGGCCCGACGGTCGAACGCCTCTGAACGCCCCGCGCCCGGCCCACGGGGAACGGCGTTAAGAAGGGGCCCCTGCTCTACAGAATGCGTTAACAGGGGGCCCTTCCTTACGCTCAGTCGCCGAGGGAGGCGACGATCGGGCGGGCGAGGGCGCGGCGGGCCGGCAGGACCGACGCCGCCAACGCCGCCAGCACCGCCACCAGGAGGACCAGCCCGAGCCGTCCCCACGGCAGCACCAGCGTGAACTCGCCGCTGAGCCGGGTGACCACCGCCATCGCGCCCGCGCCGACCCCGGTGCCGAGGCCCACCCCGAGCACCGCGCCGACCAGCGCCGTCAGCACCGCCTCCACGGCGAGCATCGCCCGCATCCGGCCCCTGGTCAGCCCGACCGCGCGCAGCACCGCGTTCTCCCGGGTGCGCTCCACCACCGACAGGCTGAGTGTGTTGGCGACGCCGACCAGGGCGATGACCACGGCCAGGCCGAGCAGGGCGACGACGAACGCCAGCACCATGTCGATCGTGCCGGTGAGCGACTTCTTGTACGTCGCCTGGTCCACCAGGTTCGCCGTCGGGTAGCGGGCCACCACCGACTCGACGACCTCGCGGGCCCGCTCGGCGCTCACCCCGGCGGCCGGGTCGATCTCGGCGAGGTGGCCGCGCTCGGCCGGGAAGAGGCGGGAGAAGTCGGCGTCGACCACGTCGACCACGTGCCCGGCCGGCACGGAGCCGCCGGCCAACGCCGGCCCGGCGGCGGCGACGACGGCCGCCACGGTGAACGGCTGTCCGGCCAGGGTGACGGTGTCGCCGACCGACCAGCCCCGCGCCCGGGCCAGCTCCCGGTGCACCAGCACCCGGCCCGGGCCGAGCCGGCCCGCGTCACCGGCGTCCACGGCCGTCAGGGTGCGCCCGACCAGCGCCGGGTGGGCGGTCCGCAGCTCGACCCCGTCGCTGACCCGGCCGCGCAGCTCGTGCACGACGCCCAGCTCCGGGCGGGCGGCCAACTCGTCGACCAGCGGCCCGGGCAGGCTCCCGCCCACGCCGACGACCACGACGTCGACCCCGATCTCCCGGTCCACGACCCGCTCGATGCTGGCCTTGGCGCTGCCCGCGCCCACCACGAACGCCGACACCAGGCCGATGCCGATGACCAGCGCGGTGGCGGTCGCGGCGATCCGGCGCGGGTTGCGCACGGCGTTCGCCACGGCCAGGCCGGCGGTCGCCCCGAACAGCCGGCGCGCGGGGACGCCCAGCAGGCGCACCAGCGTCGGCACCAGCACCGGCCCGAACAGCACGATGCCGAAGAACGCCAGCACCCCGCCGGCCGCGACCAGCGGAAGCTGGCCGACGACGCCGGCCGACCCGAGCGCCGCCGCCCCGGCGGCGAGGACCAGCGCGCCCACGGCCAGCCGCACCCGGCCGGCCCCGCGGGTGGCGTGCACCGCCGCGTCGGTGAGCGCGGCCACCGGCGCGACCCGGGAGCCCCGCCAGGCGGGCACGGCGGCGGAGGCCACGGTGAGCACGGTGCCCAGCAGCAGGCAGACCAGCACGGTCGACGCCGTGACGGCGATCCCGGCCCCGGCCATCGGCACGTCGAACGCGGCCAGCAGGGCGTCCAGGCCGACCGCGACGCCCGCGCCGACCGCCACCCCGAGCGCCGAGGCGGCCAGTCCGGTCGCCGCCGCCTCCAGCAGCGTCGCCCGCAGCACCTGCCCCCGGGTGGCCCCGACCAGCCGCAGCAGCGCGGTGCGCCGGGTGCGCTGGGCGAGCACGATGGCGAAGGTGTTGGCGATGACGAACCCGGCCACCACCACGGCCACCGCCGCGAAGGTGAGCAGGAGCAGGTTGAACTGCCTCAGGTCGCGGACCGCGTCGTCGACGGCGGCGTCGAGGACCGCCTGGCGGTCCTGCACCGTCACGCCGCCGCCGGCCACGGCCGCCACCCGCCCGGTCAGCTCCGCCGCCGACACGCCCGGCACGGCGGCCACCATGATCCGCCCGTAGCCCTCCTGCTGCGTCACGGCCAGGGCGTCGGGCCCGGCCAGGCCGATGAACGGCCCGCCGACGTCCCGGGCGGTGCCGGCCACGTCGACCGTGCCGACCAGGGTGTACGCGCGGGCCGCGCCCCCGCTGCCGCCCACGCGCACCGGCCCGCCGAGGACGAAACCCTCCTCGGCGACGGTCGGCGCGTCGAGGACCACCTCGCCGGTGCGCTGCGGCAGCCGCCCGGCCACCACGTCGTACGACTGGAGGGCCGCCTCGGTGGGGATCGCGGCGACGACGGCGTAGCCGAGGACGGGCCGGCCGTCGGAGCCGACGACCCCGCCGCTGCCGGTCAGCTCCCCGGCGGCGGCGCGCACCCCGTCGACCGCGCGCACCCGCTCCACGAGGGCGGGCGGGATCGGGTCCTCCCCGGCGTTCACCGCGACGTCGGTGTGCCGGTCGAAGACGCCGGCCCGCTCGTACGCGCCGCGCTTCATCCCGTCGGTGAGGATCAGGGTGCCGGCGACGAACGCGACGCCGAGCACCACGGCCAGCGCCGACAGCAGCAGCCGCAGCGCGTCGGCGCGCATGGTGCGCAGGGTCAGCCCGGTCACCGCCGGACCCCCGTCGCCGCGCCGGCCGGGGCCGGGTCGAGGCGGGCGAGCGCGTCGAGGACCGCCTCGGCGGTCGGCGCGATCAGCTCGCGGACCAGCCGGCCGTCGGCGAGGAAGACCACCCGGTCGGCGTGGCCCGCGGCGGTCGGGTCGTGGGTCACCATCACGACGGTCTGGCCGAGGGTGTCGACGGCCTCGCGCAGCAGCCGCAGCACCTCCGCGCCGGAGCGGGAGTCGAGGTTGCCGGTGGGCTCGTCGGCGAAGATCACCCACGGCTTGGTGATCAGGGCGCGGGCGACGGCGACGCGCTGCTGCTGGCCGCCGGAGAGCTCGGCGGGCCGGTGCCGCAGCCGGTCGGTCAGCCCGACGGCGGCGACGACCTGGCGCAGCCAGGCCGGGTCGGGGCGGCGGCCGGCGATGGCCAGCGGCAGCACGACGTTCTCCTCGGCGGTCAGCGCGGGCAGCAGGTTGAACTTCTGGAAGACGAAGCCGATCCGGTCGCGGCGCAGCAGGGTGAGCCGCCGGTCGTCGAGGCCGCCGGTGTCGGCGTCGCCGATGCGTACGGTGCCGGCGGTGGGCCGGTCGAGGCCGGCGAGGCAGTGCATGAGCGTGGACTTGCCGGAGCCGGACGGGCCCATGATGGCGGTGAACCGGCCGGCGGCGAAGTCGACGTCGACGCCGTCGAGGGCGACGACCCGCGCCGGGCCGACGCCGTATTCCTTGCGCAGGCCGCGGGCGGTGACCGCGACGCCGGCGGCGGCGAACGCGGGAGGTGGTACGGACACGTCGGTGCTCCCCGTGCAGGTGGTGGTTGCGGACACCTGTCGACGCTATGGGCGACGCCGGCCCGCCGCGTCCACCCGTGCGCCCGGCCCGCCTGCGCCCGGAGGCGTCCCCGCGGCCCGGCCTCGTACGACCTGGGGCGTACCCGCTCCTCAGCCGCCGGGGGTGACCAGGCCGCTCTCGTACGCCAGCACCACCGCCTGCACCCGGTCGCGTAGCCGCAGCTTGGCCAGGATCCGCCCCACGTGGGTCTTCACGGTCGCCTCGGCGACGTGCACCCGGGCGGCGATCTCGGCGTTGGACAGGCCCTGCGCCACCAGCAGCAGGATCTCGCGCTCCCGCTCGGTGAGCTGGGCCAGCCGGGGATCGGCGGCGGGGCCGGGGCCGAGCTGGCCGGCGAAGCGGTCCAGCAGCCGGCGGGTGATCGACGGGGCCACCACGGAGTCGCCCTCGGCGACCACCCGGATCGCGGCCAGCAGCTCCTCCGGCGGCACGTTCTTCAGCAGGAAGCCGCTCGCCCCGGCCTGGAGGGCGGCGAACGCGTCGGCCTCGGTGTCGAAGGTGGTGAGCACCAGCACCCGGGGCCGGCCGCCGGGCCGGCCGGCGCAGATCCGCCGGGTGGCCTCCACCCCGTCCATCGTCGGCATCCGGATGTCCATGACCACCACGTCGGCCTCGACGCGGTCGAGCACCCGCAGCGCGTCCGCCCCGTCGATGGCCTCCCCGACGACGGTCAGGTCGGGCTGGGAACCCAGCACCATCCGGAACCCCGCGCGCACCAGCGCCTGGTCGTCCACGATCACCACGCGGACCGTCATGCCGCCACCTCCGTTCCGGTGCTCGACGGTAGCGGCAGCCGCGCCTCGACCTGCCACCCCCCGGCCAGCGTCGGGCCGGCGGTGAGGCTGCCGTCGTACACGGTCACCCGCTCGCGCATGCCGACCAGGCCGTGACCGCCGGACGGCGCGGGCCGGACCACGGGGCGGCCCCGCCCGTCGTCGACGGCCCGGACCACGACGGCGTCGGGGGTGTGGGTGAGGCCCAGCGTGACGGTCGCGCCGACGCCGGCGTGCTTGAGGGCGTTGGTGAGCGCCTCCTGCACCACCCGGTAGACGGTCAGCTCCAGGCCGGGCGGCAGGGCCGGCGGCTCGCCGGTGACCGTCGCGTCGACGCGCAGCCCGGCGGCGCGGAACCGGTCGAGCAGCTCGGGCAGCTCCACCAGGGCCGGCCGGCGGTGCGTCGGCTCCGCCGCCAGCGCCGGGGCCGGTGCGCCGTCCGGCCCGGCCGCCGGCTCGGGGCTGCTCGTCTCCCGCAGCACCCCCACCAGGCGGCGCATCTCCTCCAGCGCCTGCCGGCCGGTGTCGGCCACCACCCGCACCGCCTCCCGGGCGGTCTGCGGGTCCCGGTCGAACAGGTAGCGGGCCCCGTCCGCCTGCACGATCATCACGGCCATGCTGTGCGCCACCACGTCGTGCAGCTCGCGGGCGATGCGGGTGCGTTCCTCGGCCACCGCCGCGCGGGACTCGGCCTCCCGTTCCCGCTCCAGGGTCGCGGCGCGCTCCTCCAGGCTGAGCACGTAGAGCCGGCGGGTGCGCACGTTCAGCCCCATCAGCCAGACCGCGCCGGTCATCAGCGCGAACCAGATCGCCGTGGCCCACCAGGCGACGGCCGCCTCGGTCTGGAGCGCGGCGAGCACCACGCCGACGGCGGCGACGACGCCGGCGACGATGCCGGCGGCCAGCCTCTCGGCGTACTTCACCACGCTGTAGAGGGCGATCAGCACCGCCACGTCGAAGGCCAGCGGGCCCCACCCGGCGACCACCTGGACGCCGGCGAGCAGGGCGACCACCGCCCCCACCGCCGAGGGGCGGGCGCGCCGGAACAGCAGGACGAGGGCCATCGCCGCCCCGACGCCGGTGGCCCACCAGCCGCCGGGCTGGTTGGGCGCCCCGGCCAGGCCCATCAGCCCGACGAAGCCGGAGACCGCCACGTCGAAGGCCACGCTCCGCAACGGCAGGCCGAACAGGATCCGCCTCACGGTCACCGAGCGTACGGGGCGCGGGTCCGAGAGAGGGCCAGGGTGTACAGGAGTCGCCTGCGCCGCCGTTGATACCTCGCGGGCCACATTTCTCAGATTCACGTTCCGCCGTATCCGGGAATTGCCACCTCCCCGGCAAATGCGGACGCCCTTTGAGCAATCGTCAATCTCGGTCGTTCCATTTATGGTGACCACTGTCATACAGTTGTCGCGCCGGGCCACCGGAGCAATTCCTCGCCGTTCGGCCCATCACCACCATCGAAGGGGAATCAGCACATGAGAATCGCGCTGGCACGTCCACGCCCGCGGCGCACGGCCCGCCTGCTGTTCGGCGCCCTGCTGACCGCCGCGCTGGCGTTCTCCGTGAGCGGCACCGCCACGGCGGCGCTCGACAAGGGCGACTTCACCGCGAACGCCCGCACCGACGTCTACATGAAGGACATCTCGTCCGACACCGGGTTCGAGCCGCACGGGGCCATCTACTCGTCGTTCTTCAACAGCCCGGACATCAAGATCTGCCCCACCGCGGTCGAGTGCGCGTCGCACACCAACCCGATCGTCGGATCGACGAGCTACATTTTCGTGAACCTGCGGAACAATGGCCCGTACGGTTCCGGAATCGGCAACGGGACGCTGAAGGCGTACTACACCACCTCCGGCGGCGCCGCGAACTGGCCGATGAACTGGACGCCGATCGGCTCCAAGACGCTGCCCGTCGCGCCCGGCGTCACCACGACGTCGATCGCCTGGTCGAACGTGCCCTCCATCGGGCACTTCTGCCTGCTGCTGCGCTGGGAGTCGCCGACCGACCCGATGCTGTTCGAGGGCACCGCGACCTCCATCAACACCCAGTACAACAACAACATCGCCTGGAAGAACGCCAACACCGTCCCGGCGGGCGGCAGCGGAGTGATCAGTGACCGCCCGTACGCCATGGCGAACGCCCTGGCCGAGCCGGCCCCGTTCGACCTCGCGTTCCGGCCGGTCGGTGAGCCGGCCCCGGGGGTCAAGATCGTCGCCGACCTCGGGCCGGAGCTGTTCGAGCGCTGGCGGGCCGCCGGCGGTCAGGGTGTGGGCATCCAGGTCGTCGGCCGCAGCGCCATCCAGGTCGTCGACCCGTACAAGGCCCAGATCAAGGGCCTGCTGATCAAGCCGGAGGAGCGGCCGGTGGTCAAGCTCAGCTTCACCACCAGCCAGGCGCTCCAGAAGGCGTACACCCTCCAGGTCGTCCAGGTCGGCCCGGCGAGCAAGCTCGGTGAGAGCTTCGACGTCGGCGGGGTGGACTACACCTTCGAGCCCCGCAAGGGCTGACCGGGCGGGTCGGCGGACCGGAGGGCCGGGGGGCCGGGATCCCCTCCGGCCCGCCGGCCACACCGGTACGACCGGCTGACCGCCGCCACGAGCGATCGTGGCGGCGGTCAGCCGCGTCGGCGGCGGGAAACCCGAACTCCAGGTTGCTTCAACAAGTCTGACCGGGTGACTCAGCCTGCAAGGGCACCGCTCTGGGCCGCAGCGTTGTTGGCTGCGAGCCAGCCAGCGGGGTTGCCGCAGTCGTGGTACTCGCCTGCGACGGGGTGGATCAGCACGTCGTGGTCGCGGGCGAAGGCGATCACGGCGTCGGTGGTCTGGTATTCGCCGTTGGACGCTGGCGTCAGTTCTCAAAGTAGGCCAGCGCGTGGGCTGGTAGCAGGGTGCGGCTGATGTTGATGTAGGCGGTCGCCTCGCCGTAGTTGTTCGGCTTCTCGAGCAGTTCGTCGAGCAGTTGGTGGCCGGCGAACGGGCGTGTGCGCAGGATGCCGTACCGGTCGTCGCGGGGTTGTTCGAGGAACGTGAAGGTGGCCTGGGTGTGCAGGTCGGCGACGGAGGCGTATTTGTCCTGCCAGCCGCGTGCGGTGGAGTAGTCCTTGAGGTCGCGGTCTTCGCGGAAGTAATGGCGTACTTGGCGGCCAGGCTCGCCCAGTTCACCGCCGTGGCCCGGCTCCTCCGCCGTGCGTCCTACGGGGCGGGGTTGATCATGTCGGGCAGGTGGCGGTATCCCGTCCCGTTGATACCCCCACCTGCCCGACATCCCGTCACGCGACCGCCCGTGTGGCCGGAATCCCGGCCGGGGCGGGGGCCCCTACGCCACGGAGCCTGGCTCAGCCTCGCCCACCACGCCACCGGCGACCTCGACCTCGCCGTCGACGCCGCCCGACTGGGCCTGCGCCGCCTGCCCGCCGTCAGCTCCACACGCAGCGTCGCGCTCCTACGCCGCCTCCACGACGAACTCACCCCGCCGGCCCCGCTGCCCAGCCGCGCGGGACCTCCCCAACGACCTGCGACACCTCCCCACGCCGCGCTAGGGCAGGGTCACCGGGAGGTGGTACTCCCGCTCGGTGCCCGTGGCCGTACGCAGGTGGATCTCGCCGGTGCGCAGCCCGTAGGTCACCGACCAGCGGGTGTGGCCCTGCCGCACGTCGTTGAGCAGTTCCAGCGCCGCCCGGTCGTCGACCACCCCGCCGGCCTTCGTCAGGGCGGCGGCGAGCACGCCGTAGCGGTGGTCGGCGCGTCGGCGTTCTTCGGGCACGCCGACCACCGGCACGTTGGTCAGCGCCTGCCAGCCGCCCCGCCCCTTCTCGACCCGCATCGCGCCGTCGACGAACTCGACCACGGCCGAGGCCCCGGTGGCATCGGCGAGCAGGTAGTGCAGCGGGGGCCCGCCGTCGAAGTCGAGGTTGTGCCGGCCGAAGACGGCGACGGCCTCGTCGACCGTGGCGGCCTGGTCGAGCACCAGCCGCAGGATGCGTACTGAACCGACCATGGGTTTCCCCGGCTCGGCGCGGACGGTGGCCCCGTCGTCGGCGGCCAGCCCGACGGCCAGGCCGCGCTCGTTCATCCCGTCGAACGGCAGCAGCGGCGCGTTGAGCAGCCGGCGGTCGCCGGTGGGGTCGGCGCCGACGCCGAGGTAGGACATGTCCACCAGGGAGACCGTGGCGTAACCGTCCGGCGGGTCGGTGCGCAGCACCAGGGCCGGGTTGGCGTCCCAGTCGAAGTTGCGGGCGAACAGGGGGCGGCCCGGGTCGCCGGAGGCGGCGAAGAGCGAGCAGCCGAACGGGCTGGGCGGCGCGGCGTCGGTGCCGACGGTCGGGTCGTAGTCGCCGACGTACGTCATCTCCCACATCGGCAGGTCGTCGACCCGGCGCAGGCTGGCCAGGGTCCGGTCGGCCTGCGCCGGGTCCTGCCGGGACGCGGTGGGCGTGCCGGCCGGCGTCGGGGGCGGGGCGGCGGCGGTCTCGGGGGCGGTGCAGGCGGTGGCGGCGAGCAGCAGGGCCAGGCCGGCACCCAGGAAGGTCCTACGCATGATGGCTGAACGCTAGGTCAGCCATCGACCGTTGTCCACCACGCCCCGGCGGCCGGCGGGCCGGCCCGCCAGGCGGCAGCGGGAGGGCCCGGTCACAGCGGCGTGGCGGACCGCCGGGATGACCGGCCGGCCGTGCGAGGATCAGCCGCCGTGGACCCTGACGGCGAGCCGACCGCACGCACCGGGGGCGAGCCGACCGCACCGACCGGCCGCGCCCCACGCCGGCCGCTGGGGCGGCTGCGCCGGCTGCACCCGCTCGACCGGGTGGCGCTGGCCCTGGCCGTGCTCGGGGCGGCCTGCGCGCTGACGGGCCTGCTGCCGCGCGCCGAGACCGTGGCCACCCTGGGGCGCATCCTGCCGCTGCTGCTGTTCCTCGGCACGGTGGTGGTGCTGGCCGAGCTGACGGCGGTGGCCGGCGTGTTCGACGTGCTGGCCGGGCGGCTGGCCCGCGCCGCCCGGGGCAGCTTTCCGGCGCTGTTCGTGCTCTGCGTCGGCTTCGCCTCCGTCACCACGATCGCGCTGAATCTCGACACCACGGCGGTGCTGCTCACACCGGTGCTGCTGGCGCTGGCGCGGCGGCTGGGCATGCCGCCGCTGCCGCTGGCGCTGACGACCGTGTGGCTGGCGAACACGGCCAGCCTGCTGCTGCCGGTGTCGAACCTGACCAACCTGCTGGCCGCCGACCGGATCGACCTCGACCCGCTGTCGTACGCGGCGCGGATGGCGCTGCCGCAGGCCGCCACGATCGCGGCCACCATGGCGCTGCTCTGGTTCGGCTACTGGCGTCGGGGGCGGCGCGGGGTCGAGCGGTTCGTCGCGCCCACGCCGCACGTCCCCGCCGATCGGGTGCTGTACCGGATCGCGCTCGTCGGCTGCCTGCTGCTCGTGGCGGGGATCCTCGCCGGGGTGGAGGTGGGGATCGCCTCCGCGGCGGCCGCCGGGCTCGTGCTGGCCGGCTTCGCCGCGCGCCACCGGGCCGCGCTGCGTCCGGCGCTGGTGCCGTGGCGGCTGCTGGTCTTCGTCACCGGGCTGTTCCTGGTGGTGCAGACCCTCGGCCGGCACGGCCTGGACGACGTCGTCGGCGTGCTGCTCGGCCCGGACGGCGGGGCGCTCGGCGCGCTGCGGGCCGGCGGCACGGGCGCGCTGCTGTCCAACGTCGTGAACAACCTGCCGGCGTACGTGGCGGGCGAGGCGGTGCTCCCGCCCGGCGACGGGACCCGGCTGCTGGCCCTGTTGATCGGCACGAACGCCGGCCCGCTGGTCACGCCGTGGGCGTCGCTGGCGACCCTGCTGTGGTACGAGCGCTGCCGGGCCGCCGGGGTGGCCGTGCCGCTGGGCCGTTTCCTGGCCGCCGGGGCCCTGCTCGCCGTCGGCGCGACGGCCGCCGGCGTGGGCGCGCTGCTGCTCACCGGCTGACCGGGGACGACCCGCGTCGACGGGGCCCCCACCTGCGGTGCCGGGTGTGGTGGGGGCGGCCGGACGGCCGCCCCCACCACACCCGGCGTCGGGCTCAACAGGGGCTCTCGACGAAGGTCGGGTAGCCGGAGCGGACGCCCCACGTGTAGACCGTGCCGGAACAGCTCTCGTACCTCTCCCCCACCACCGTGGTGTGGCCGGAGTCGGCGTAGTAGGTGGTCACGCACTCGTGGTCGACCCGGCAGGCGCGGGCCTGCGCGGGCGAGCCCGGCACGACGAGCACGGAGGCGCCCACCAGGGCGGCGGTCAGCAGCACGCGGCGGATCACGGGAGTCCCTTCCGGCGACGGATGGGGCGTCACGCCCGGGGTGACTCGTCGTCCCACCGGCCGCCTGTGTATCGATCAACGTAATGCTCCACAGTGGGCGGGGCAACGACGGTAGGGGTGGGCCCTCAGCCGACCGGGGTCCGGCGGGTGACGCGCGGGCCGACCAGCCGACGGACCACCGGCGCGGCGTTCCACCTCGCCGCGCCGACCAGGTCCCGGGCGTGCTCCAGCACCGTGTAGTCCGGCCGGGCCAGCCCGTCGGCGATGGCCCGGTCCAGGTCGTTGCCGCAGCGGGTGAGCACGCTGTCGAAGTCCCGGCGCACCGGGTCGAGCAGGTGGTAGCCGAAGGAGCGGTGCAGCCGGGCGAAGAGCGGCTTGTAGAGCCGGGCCCGCTCGTGCAGCCCCGAGGAGTACGACATCGGGTTCTTCGGCCGCCGCCGCACGTAGTCGGGCAGCACGTCGGCGAACGCACGACGGACGATCCACTTCTCCTGGCCCTCGCGCAGCTTCAGCCCCAGCGGCAGCCGCATCGCCAGCTCCACCACGCTCAGGTCGAGGAACGGCACCCGCGCCTCCACCCCGTGCGCCATGCTGGCGCGGTCCACCCGCTGCAACTCCGTACGGCACAGGTTGCGGATCCGGTGCAGGAACAGCCGGCGGGCCCGCTCGGGGCCGACCTGGTGGTACATGGGGTAGCCGCCGAACAGCTCGTCGGAGCCGTCGCCGGTGAGCACGACCTTGACGCCCAGCTCGCGCAGCCGCCGGAAGATCGGCACCGAGACCACGGCGTTGATGATGTCGCCGTACTCGGTGAGTTCGGAGATCCGGATGGCCTCCCGCACGTCGGCGAGCCGGATGTCGCGCGGACGCAGCTCGATCACCTCGTGCGGCACCCCCAGGTCGGCGGCGAGCCGCCGGGCGTACGCCACGTCGGGGCTGCCCGGCGCCCCGACGGTCACCGCCACGCAGTCGGGGTGCAGCAGGTGGGTGTGCAGCAGGGCGAGGGAGCTGTCCAGCCCGCCCGAGAGCACCACGCCGACGGTGAGGTCGGTGTCCAGCCGCATCCGGATGCTGTCGGTGAGGGCGGCCCGGACGAGCAGGGCGGCCTCGTCCGGGTCGTCCACCACGGGCAGCCCGTCGCCGAGGGTGAGCAGGTCGACGTACGGGCGCAGCCGGACGTGGCCGCCCGGCTCGGCCCAGCCGTGGTGCCCCGGGGGCACCTCGGCGACCGGAGCGCCGTGCCCCGCCAGGGCCTTGACCTCGCTGGCCAGGTGCAGGCACCCCGGCATCCGGGACCAGTAGAGCGGCTTGACCCCGAGCGGGTCACGGGCCAGGTAGGCCCGGCCGGTGGCCCGCTCGACCACGACGAAGGCGTACTCGCCGCGCAGCCGCCGCACCGCCTCCTCGCCCCAGCGTTCGAAGGCGGCGAGCACCACCTCGGTGTCGCTCTCGCTGCGGAACACGTGCCCCAGGCGGGTCAGCTCGGCGCGCAGCTCCCGGTGGTTGAAGACCTCGCCGTTGTAGCAGAGCAGGAGGCGCTCGTCGGCGGAGACCCAGGGCTGCACCGCCCGTTCCCGGTCGACGATCCGCAGCCGGCGGGTGCCGGCGAGCAGGCCGGCCTCCCGGCGGGTCTCGGTCACCTCGCCGCGCGGGGCGAGGACGGCCAGCATCCGTCGGAAGGTGGCAGGGTCGGCCTCGGGGCCGAGGCTCAGGGCGATGCCGCACACGGCTCAGACCCCCATCTCGGCCTCGTACGCGCGGCGGAACCGCGCCCGGGCGGCGGGCGCGAGGCACACGTGCCAGGCCTGCCCCTCGTCGACCACGTTGACCTCCCCGGCCTGCTGCCGGGCCAGCAGCAGCCCGGCCAGCACATCCCGGGCGCCGAACCGCTGGAACCAGGACATCTCGACGTCGACGGCGTAGCCGAGGCAGTGGGCGCTGGGCACCATCGCGGCGTAGCCGAGGCGGCGCAGCCGGTGCTGGTGCTCGGCGCTGCGCACCAGGCTGGTCACCCACAGCGGCGGGGTGCCGGACGGGGCGCTGCGGGCGAACTCGCGGCCGATGTCGTTGAGCAGGCCGATCACCTCACGCCGGGCCCGGCGGAACCGCAGGCCGGCGGTGTGCGGCCGGGCGGCCGGCAGCAGCCGGCGGCGCACCGCCCGCACGCTCCGGCCGACGACGGTGGCGGGCTGCTCCTGGTAGCGGAAGCGGAGCAGGTCGCGGCGGCGCAGCCACTCCAGGTCGACCAGCTCGTTGCTGGCGTGGACCTGCGCGTCGGTCATGAAGGTGGTGGCGTCGCGCCACCACATCACGTCGATGCGGGAGAGCAGGTAGATCCGCACGAGGGCGGCCAGGTCACCGGCGGAGCTGCGCGGGTTGGGCCGGTAGCGGGCCATCTCCAGCAGCAGCGTCTCCCGGGCGCCGACGAGGCCCTGGCCGGTGGCGTCGAGCACCGCGGCGATCGCCGGCTCGCGCAGCCGCTCGTCGAGCAGCACCTGGCGGGCCCCCGCCGAGTCCGGGTCGGCCAACGCGCCGACCTCGACGAGCAGGTCCGTCACGGCCGCCCGGTAGGCGTCGAGGTCGGGCGTCGGCGGGGCCGGGCGGGGGGCGACGCCCCGCGGCACGCGCCGCGCCGGGGCGGTGGACGCCACGGAGGTGCCGGGCTGCTGGCCGGAGCTTCGGCTGGGCACTCGCATGGTCGGGTCCTCCCCCGTACGGCACGGATCGGCTGGGCTGAAACCACCGTAATCATGAGGATGCGGAAGAGACCGAACATTCCTCCCATCTCCCCCGAACGCGCGTCCGGGGGCGGGCGAAACCGCAGCGGGGAGGAACGGGCGTCGGGCCGGGCCCGGCCGGGCAGCGTCGCCTGCCCGCGCTGCCGCCGCCGGGTCGCCGGTGCCGCACGCCGCTTCGACCGCGGCGGCGGGTGGAGCGGGACGGCCGGGGTGGGTGCGGCACCCCGGCCGTCCGCCCGGGCCTCGATTCCGATCGGGAAGAGGCCCCTGACCAGTTTCGCCGAACGTCGTCGATCCCGCAGCCCCCTTCACCGACTGGACACGGCAAGGGCGGGATCCGCGACGGACCCGGATCAGGCCGGCATCGTCGTCACCGGGTCACCCGGTCACCGCACCGCGCAGGCGGTGCCGTTGACGGCGAAGCCCACCGGGGCCGGGTTGGCGCCGGTGTGCGAGGCGTTGAAGCCCAGGCTCACCGAGCCGCCCGGGGCGACCACGGCGTTCCAGCTCTCGTTGGTCACCGTCACCTCGGCGCCGCTCTGGCTGAACTTCCCGGACCAGCCCTGGCTGATCTGCTGGCCGGCGGTGAACCGGAAGGTCAGCCGCCACGACGACCACGTCGCCGCCGACGTGTTGGCGACGGTCAGGTTGCCGCTGAACCCGTTGCTCCAGTCGTTCGACGTGTACGTCACCGCGCAGCCCCCCGCCGGCGGCGGCGTGGTCGTGGGCGAAACGGTCGGCGAGGGCGAGACCGTGGGGGTGGGGGTGGGCGAGACGGTCGGCGTCGGGGTGGGTTCCGGCGTGCCGCCGGTGCCCGCCCGCTCCGCCGCCCAGTTCGCCAGCCAGGCCAGCGCCGAGTTCCAGTTGATCGCCACCTCGTTGACCGAGTACGCCTCGATGTCGTCGACGTAGCACTTCTGCGGCTTGCAGCCGGAGAGCTGGGCCACGGCCACCGGGTCCTGGAGCTGGCTGTTCGGGCCGCCGGCGAGCGAGCCGGGCGGCGCGGTGGGCAGCGAGGAGTCGTTCTGGTTGGCCCAGAACCGGTGGTGCACGTTGCGCACCGGCTTCTCGCCGTACCCGGCCACGTAGGACTGGTTCAGCGGGTTACGGCCGAGCAGGTAGTCGTAGGCGGCGTAGGCCCCGCCGCGGTACTTCTGCTGGCCGGTGAAGTCGAACGCGAGGGCCAGGACGTTGCCGTTGTTGGCGACGGCGCCGTTGGAGCCCCAGTAGTACGTCCCGTCGCCGCTGCCCGGGGCCGGGTAGCCCTGCCGGGCGGTCTGGGTCAGCAGCCGGTCGGCGAAGGCCACGATCGCGGACCGGGTGGCGGCCAGGTCGGCGGCCGGCAGCCCGTTGGGCACCAGGGCCAGGGTGGTGTCGCCCAGCCCGGCGGTCCAGCTCCAGTCGTAGCCGCGGTTGGCGAAGCTGGTGCCCCGGTAGAAGGACGAGCCGGTCACGTCCGCGCGGTAGCCGGCCGCCCCGGTGGTGGCGTACAGCTCGGCGGCCGCCCAGTAGAACTCGTCGCCCACGCTGTTGTCCTCGTACGCGCCGCCGCCGGTGTTGTCCGTGGCCGGCGCCAGCCGGTTCGGGTTGGCCTTCGCCGCGGCGTACGCCTTCTCGGCCGCGGCGAGCGCCCGCGCGGCGAAGGTCGCGTCGTAGGGCTTCCACAGCCGGGACGCCTGCGCGGCGGTCGCCGCCAGGTTCAGGGTCGCGGCGGTGCTGACCGGCGCGAGGAGCCGGGGCTGGCTGTCCTGCTCCGGCCGGGTCGGCAGCGCGGTCCAGTTCTGGTCGTGGATCTTGTGGTGCGCCATGCCGGCGTAGGGGCGGCCGTCGGGCACCTGCATCTTCAGCATGAACTCCAGCTCCCAGCGCGCCTCGTCCAGCACGTCGGGCACCCCGTTGGCCTGCTCGGGGATCGCCAGCGTGCCGTCGGCGAGCCCGGCGCGGTCGGCGCCGGCCACGTGCAGGGAGCGCTCGTGGATGTTCTGGAGCTGCCAGGTGGCCAGGCCGCCGTTGACCACGTACTTGCCGTGGTCGCCGGCGTCGTACCAGCCGCCCCGCACGTCGAGGGTGTAGCCGCAGGAGCTGCGGCAGGGCACCGCGTTGTCGCCCTGGTTCGGGGCGACGTTGACGTGCCCGGCGGGCCGGGAGTAGCGAGAGCCGACGTAGCGCGACTCGATCGGGGTGCCGCTGCGCTGGTGGTAGAAGAAGGCCAGCGAGTCGGTGCGCAGCCGGCGCACCGCGTCGGCGGAGATGTCGAAGGGGTGGCTGCTGTTCCCGCCGACCGACAGCACGTAGCCGCTGCCCACGGTGTCGTAGGCGGAGAAGTCGGCGACGTGGACGCTGTCGCCGGAGAGGGCGTCCGCGCCGCGTACGGTGGTCTGGCCGGAGGCGACGGTCGCGCCGGCGGCGTTGCGCAGGGTCCAGGCCAGCGGGCTGGTCGACGTGCTGACCACCGTGGCCTGCTTGGGGGTGCCGGGCACGTAGGCGACCTGGTTCACCTTCACCGGGCCACCCGGGTCGGGCGCGGCGGCCGCGATGGACGGCACGACGGCCAGGGCGCTCAGCGTGAGCAGGGTGGCGGCCGCCATGGCGGCCGGGCGCTTGCGGAGGGGCATCGTTCCTCTTCCGGGGTGCGTCGGGTTGACCACCTGCCGGACCTGCCCAGCGCGAAACCGCCGGGCGGTCGGGCAGACCGTCGACGGGAGCGCTGGCCCTACCCTAGGCCATCGACGCGGCCCGCGTCGCCGGCGTGGCGGGGACGACGTTGTGCAGGTCGCCGCAGCGGGCCGGGCGGGGTGATGAAAAGCTTTGTGCATGAGTTCCGCACCCGCATCGACCGAACACACCATCCCCGCCGACGAGGCCACCGCCTTCGCGGATCTCGGGCTGCGTGCCGAGCTGCTCGGCGCGCTGTCCGCGCTCGGCTACGAGGAGCCGACCCCGATCCAGCGGGAGGCGATCCCGCCCCTGCTGGCCGGCAGGGACCTGCTCGGTCAGGCGGCCACCGGCACCGGCAAGACGGCCGCGTTCGCGCTGCCGCTGCTGCAACGGATGCCGGACGGGCGGACCGGCGGGGAGCCGGTGGCCCTGGTGCTGGTGCCCACCCGGGAGCTGGCGGTGCAGGTGTCGGAGGCGTTCCACCGCTACGGCAAGGACCTGGGCGCGCGGGTGCTGCCGATCTACGGCGGCCAGCCGATCGGCCGGCAGCTGCGCGCCCTGGACCTGGGGGTGGACGTGGTGGTGGCCACCCCGGGCCGGGCGCTGGACCACATCGCCCGGGGCACCCTGCGGCTGGGCGGCCTGGCCACGGTGGTGCTCGACGAGGCCGACGAGATGCTCGACATGGGCTTCGCCGAGGACATCGAGGCGATCCTGGAGCACGCCCCGCAGCAGCGGCAGACGGTGCTGTTCTCGGCGACCATGCCGTCGCGCATCGACGGGATGGCCCGGCAGCACCTGAGCGACCCGGTGCGCATCCAGATCGGCCGGGAGCAGCCGGTCGCCGGCGAGACGCCCCGGGTGCGGCAGAGCGCGTACATCGTGGCGCGGGCGCACAAGCCGGCGGCGCTGGGCCGGGTGCTGGACGTGGAGTCGCCGACCGCGGCGATCGTCTTCTGCCGCAGCCGGGAGGAGGTCGACCGGCTCACCGAGACGATGAACGGCCGGGGCTACCGCGCCGAGGCGCTGCACGGCGGGATGAGCCAGGAGCAGCGGGACCGGGTGATGGGCCGGCTGCGCGCCGGCACGGCCGACCTGCTGGTGGCCACCGACGTGGCGGCCCGGGGGCTGGACGTCGAGCAGCTCACCCACGTGGTCAACTACGACGTGCCGTCGGCCCCTGAGTCGTACGTGCACCGCATCGGCCGGGTGGGGCGGGCGGGCCGGGAGGGGGTGGCGATCACCCTCGCCGAGCCGCGCGAGCACCGGATGCTCAAGACCATCGAGCGGGTGACCGGCCAGCGCATCGCCATCGACAAGATCCCCACGGTGGCCGACCTGCGCACCCGGCGGCTGGAGCTGACCCAGGCGGCGCTGCGGGAGAGCCTGCTGGAGGACGACCTGGAGCCGTTCCGGGTCATCGTGGAGTCGCTGTCGGACGAGTTCGACATGATGGAGGTGGCGCTCGCGGCGGTGAAGCTCGCCCACGAGGCCGCCTCGCCGGGCTCGGACGACGACGAGGAGGAGATCCCGCAGGTCGCGGTCCGGCCGCCGCGCGAGGGGCGTCCCGGGCAGGAGGGGCGCGGCGGCGAGCGGCGACCCGGCCGGCCCCGCTCCGGGGGCACCACGCAGGTGTTCATCGGCCTCGGCCGGCGCGCCGGGGTGCGCCCGCAGGACCTGGTCGGCGCGATCACCGGGGAGACCCGGGTCAGCGGGCGGGACATCGGCTCGATCGAGATCGCCGACCGGTTCTCGCTGGTCGAGGTGCCGATCGCCGTGGTGGACGAGGTGATCGCCGGGCTGCGCAACAGCACGATCAAGGGCCGCAAGACGACGGTACGCCGCGACCGCGACCGCCCCTGACGAATGCGGGCGGCCGGCCCGCGCCGGTGGGCGCGGGCCGGCCGGGGCCGGTCAGAACGCGTACGGGCCGAACCGGCCCCAGGCGACGACGAGCGCCGCGACCAGCAGCAGGGCGGTGAACGCGGCCGGCGGGTACTCCTTGGCCCGGGCGTGCACGACGACGGCGCCGGCCATCACGATCGCCGCGCCCACGGCGGCCAGCGGCGTCAGCACGGTGGCGATGCCGGTGAGGGCGGGCAGGACCAGGCCGATCGCGGCGAGCACCTCCAGCGCGCCGAGGGCCTTCACCGCGCCTTCCGGCACGCCCTCGACCCAGCTCATCTTCTCGCGCAGCTTCTCTTTGGACTGGGTGACCTTGGTGAGCCCGGCCCCGGCGAAGACCAGGGCGAGCAGGATCTGCAGGGCCCAGAGGGCGATGTTCATGGGGGTGCCTCCATGGCGTGCCGCCGCGCGGGCGGGTGAGATACTTGACGATTCAAGGACCACCGTACTGGCCCGCCCCGCCCCGCCGGGCGACCGCCCGGCCGCCCCACCCCCGCAGTAGGCAGGGGCCCCTTGTCATCGGAGAAGCGATGACAAGGGGCCCCTGCTCACCTGTCAGGCGGCCGTGAGGGCCGGGTCGGTGCGGGTGTCGGCGTCGGCCGGGCGCAGCGCCAGGGCGAGCACGTCGGCCACGTCCGCGAGGGTGTGCACGGTCAGCGCCCCGCGCACCTCGGCCGGCAGGTCGTCCAGGTCCGGCTCGTTGCGCGCCGGGATGATCACCTCGGTCAGGCCGGCCCGGTGCGCGGCGAGCAGCTTCTGCTTCACCCCGCCGATGGGCAGCACCCGCCCGGAGAGGGTCACCTCGCCGGTCATCCCGAACTCCGGGCGCACCGGCCGGCCGGTCACCAGCGACGCCAGCGCGGTGACCATCGTGATGCCGGCGCTCGGCCCGTCCTTCGGCACCGCGCCCGCCGGGACGTGCAGGTGGATGCGCCGCCCGGCGAGGGCGTTCGGGTCGATGCCGAACCGGCGGCCGTTGGAGCGCAGGTACGACAGCGCGATGTGGGCGGACTCCTTCATCACGTCGCCGAGCTGGCCGGTGAGCGTCAGCCCCGGCTCGCCCTCCATGCTGGTGGCCTCGATGAAGAGCACGTCGCCGCCCGCGCCGGTCACGGCGAGGCCGGTGGCCACGCCGGGCACCGCGGTCCGCTCCGCCGACTCCGGGGTGAACCGGGGCCGCCCCAGGTAGCGGGCCAGGTTGTCCGCGTCCACCCGCACCGGGGCGGGGTCGTCGGCCAGGGCGACGGCGACCTTGCGCAGGATCTTCGCCAGGGCCCGTTCGAGCTGCCGGACGCCGGCCTCCCGGGTGTGCTCCCCCGCGATCAGGGTCAGGGCCTCGTCGGCGACGGTGACCTCCTCGGCGGTCAGCCCGGCCCGCTGGAGCTGCCGGGGCAGCAGGTGGTCGCGGGCGATGGCGACCTTCTCGTCCTCCGTGTAGCCGTCGAGGGTGACCAGCTCCATCCGGTCCAGCAGCGGGCCGGGGATGGTCTCCACCACGTTGGCGGTGGCCAGGAACAGCACGTCGGACAGGTCGAGGTCGACCTCGAGGTAGTGGTCGCGGAAGGTGTGGTTCTGCGCCGGGTCGAGCACCTCCAGCAGGGCGGCGGCGGGGTCGCCGGAGTATCCGACGGCCAGCTTGTCGACCTCGTCGAGGAGCACGACCGGGTTCATCGAGCCGGCCTCGCGCAGGGCGCGGACGATCCGGCCGGGCAGCGCGCCGACGTACGTGCGCCGGTGGCCCCGGACCTCGGCCTCGTCGCGGACGCCGCCGAGGGAGACCCGGACGAAGTTGCGCCCGAGCGCCCGGGCCACGGACTCGCCGAGGCTGGTCTTGCCGACGCCGGGCGGGCCGGCGAGGGCGAGCACCGCGCCGGAACCGCGCCCGCCGACCACGCCGAGGTTGCGCTCGGCGCGGCGGTTGCGCACCGCGAGGTACTCCAGGATGCGGTCCTTGACGTCGGCCAGGCCGGCGTGGTCGGCGTCGAGCACCGCGCGGGCCGCGGCCAGGTCGGTGTTGTCCTCGGTACGCGTGGTCCACGGCATCTCCAGGACCGTGTCGAGCCAGGTGCGGATCCACCCCGCCTCCGGGGAGGCGTCGCTGGCCCGCTCCAGCTTGCCGACCTCGCGCAGCGCCGCCTCGCGGACCTTCTCCGGCAGCACGGCGGCCTCCACCCGGGCCCGGTAGTCGGCGGAGCCGTCCGGGGAGTCCTCGCCGAGCTCCTTGCGGATCGCGGCGAGCTGCTGGCGGAGCAGGAACTCGCGCTGGGTCTTCTCCAGGCCCTCGCGCACGTCGCTGTTGATCTGCTCGGTGACCTCCTGCTCGGCCAGGTGGTCACGCACCCAGCCGACCAGCAGTTCCAGCCGGGCGGTGACGTCCGCGGCGGCGAGCAGCTCGGTCTTCTGCGCCAGGGTGAGCCAGGGCGCGTAGCCGGCCGCGTCGGCCAGCTCGGAGAGGTCGGTCATGCGCTCCATGGCGTCGATGACCTGCCAGGCGCCGCGCTGCTGGAGGACCGAGGTCATCAGGGCGCGGTACTCGCGGGCCAGGTCCCGGGCCCGGCCGGCCGGGGCGGGCTCGTCGAGCTGGGTCGCCTCGACCCAGAGGGCGGCGCCGGGCCCGGGTACGCCGGAGCCGATCCGGGCCCGGGACAGCCCGCGGACCACGGCGGCCGGCTCGCCGTCGGGCAGCCGGCCGACCTTCTCGATGGTGGCGATCACGCCGACGGGGCCGTACTCGCCGTCGATGCGGGGCACGGCGAGGACCTTCTTGTCGCCGGTGGCCCGCGCGGCGTCGACCGCGGCCTGGGTGGTGGGGTCGAGGGTCACCGGGACGACCATGCCGGGCAGCAGGACGGCGTCGGTGAGGGGTAGTACCGGAAGAGTTGCCATCGAACACCTGCCATCGGTTGACTTGAGCGTGTCAGGCTCAAGTCCCGGCCGGCTCCCGTTGTTCCGGGATGTGACCCGGGACACGCCGACACCCCGTCGGGCGGGCCGCCGGGCGAACCCGTACTGGCAAATTCCACAGTCGCCAGCGGGATTGCATCACCGACAAGTCGACGCGCCGAATGCAAACGGGGCATATTCTTGCGGATTTGCCCGGCGATACGTCAAACTCGTAACACACCCCGCCCCACACAAGGAGTAATTGGCGATGGCCCGGAAAGTAATCACCGTCTTGACTGACGACCTCGATGGCGGGAAGGCGGATCGGACCGTCGAGTTCAGCCTGGACGGCGTGGCGTACACCATCGATGTGTCCGACGAGAACGCCGGCACCCTCCGGAAGGCACTCGACCCCTACATCAACGCTGGCCGGCGAATCGGCCGAGGGCCGGTCGACGCCGGCCGGCCGGTCCGCCGCCCCGGCCGGGCGCCGGTCTCGGGAATGGATCGCGAGCAGAACCGGGCGATCCGGGAATGGGCCACCAAGAACGGCTACGAGATTTCCGACCGGGGCCGGATCCCCGTCTCCGTCGTCGAGGCCTTCAAGAACCGCTGAGCCGCCACCGCGCCCACCATGCGGAACACCGGGGCCACGCTGGGATTCAGCGGTGGCCCCGGGCCTATTCCGGCGGCATTTTCCACGGACCCGCCCGGCGCCGTGGCGCGCCTGGTCACGCCGCCCACGACCGGCGCGCGACGCGGAGCCGCCCGGGGCGGTAGCTGCCCCGGGCGGCCCGGATGTGCGTACGGCGCGGCCGTCCGGTCAGTTGACCTGGATCCGCACCACGTCGATCGCCGGGGTCTGGTTGGCCCGCTCCATCATCGGGATCCGGTGCGAACCGTCACCGGCCCAGACGGAGCACTGCGCCGTGCCGGCCTGCGGCAGGCCCGGCACCTGGATGATGACGTCGTCCGGCTGCGAGCCGCCCCGGCCGTCCTCGGTGGCCACGAAGAACGCCGGGACGTCCTGCGGGTTCGGGGGCTGCCGGGTGCTGTTGAGCATCCGGCAGGCGGTGTGGAAGTGCCCCCGCACCAGGCCCTGCCCGTTGAGCAGGGAGCTCTCCAGGTAGTAGCCGCCCTGGCCGGCGGCGAGGAACCGGTCCCGGATCAGGTTGCGGGTGGTGACCCGGAGCTGGAACGCCTGGTTGCGCTGGACCTGGTTGGGGAACTGGGTGATCAGCAGCGACGGGTTGTTCGCCGCCGCGCCGACCTCGCCGAACGCGGTGCTGACGCACCGGTTGCCGTTCTGGAAGCCGTCGTGCGGCTGCAACCGGCTGTTGGTGCAGTCCTTGGCGAGGACGCCGAGCCCGTTGCCGTTGTTGTTGCCGCCGTTCTGGCCCCCGTTGTTGTTCCCGCCGTTGTTGTTGCCCCCGTTGTTGTTGCCCCCGTTGTTGTTCCCGGCGTTGGGATTGGCACCGACCGCAAGTTGGCACGGGGCGAGCTGTCCGAGGCCCTGCGGCCGCTGCGCCACCCGGCCGATGGCGGTCGCGATGCGGTCCAGGGTCGCCCGGCGCTTGTCCGCCAGCGGCCCGAGGATCGCGTTCTGGATGAACTGCCCCCCGTTGCGGCCCTCGGCGGCCAGCCGCTTGTTCGCCTCGTCGATCTGGGTCTTGAGCAGCGCGAGGTTGCGGTCCACCTCGGCCTTGGCGGCGGCCGGGACCGGGGGCAGCTTGCCGGCGACGTCGGGGCAGGCGATCGTCGAGCCCGCCGGGGCGGCGTTGGTGTTGGCGTTCGTGGCGGTGCCGCCGGCCTTGAGCGACTGGCACTCCGCGACCGACATCTGCCCGTCGCCCCAGTGGTTGCGCACCCACCGGCCGTTCTGCCACGTCTGGGTCGTGCTGCTGCCGATGTTCGAGGTCGCGCCGGGGCTGGGCGCCACGCACGACGCCGCCGCGGCGCGGGTGGTCGTCCGCCGGTCCCCGGCGGACGAGATCTGGGTCACGGCGACGATTCCACCGAAGACCGCAAGCGTGCCGACAACGGCCAGCAGCCGCTTGCTCCGCGCGTTACCGGATGACCGGCGCGCCCGTGGGGACCTGCGCATCGAATTGCTCTCCTTCTCGATCCGGTAGTTGACTCGTGACCCCGTCGGACCGATGAATTCGGGTGGGACGCCTCGGCGAGGATCACTGCGACGTTCCGGTCGCGTGTCGATGACCGACGATGCCCTTTCCTCATCGTCGTCGCGCCGGCCGGCGCGGCGGGGAGATCCGTCTCCATTCGGGCTGGAGTACGGACCCGCGGCGGCGGCGGTTCAACCCGGATACGGGAAATTTATGGAGAGCCGGGAAGGGCTGGTCACCCGGTGGACGGGGTCGGTCAGCCGGCGCAGAGGTGCTCGAAGGCGAAGCCGTCGCGCATCTCGTCGCGGCGCTCCCGCAGCCGGCGGATGTCCCGGCCGAGTTCGTCACGCGACACCAGATCCGGGCCGGCCGCCTCGACGTCGCGCAGCCGCTCGCCGACCGCCACGGCGGCCAGGTCCTCGGCGAGGCGGCCGGCGTCCACGCCGCAGGAGAAGCGCTGCTGGACGACCTGCACCCGCTCCACCAGGCAGCGGTCGGGACGCACCTCCACCCAGCTCCAGCCCTCCACCGGGCCGTCGGCCCAGCGCACGTGCAGACCCCGCACGATCGGGTCGACCAGCCGGCGGGACACGTACGCCTCCACGGCCGCCGCCCGGGCGAGGGCGCCGAGGTCGTTGACGTGACCGGTGCGCCCGTCCGGCAGCCGGCCGACGATCTCCCGGAACTCCACGGGCAGGGCCTCCGCCGGGTCGTCCTGGCCCGGGGCAGGCGCGACGGCGTCGGCGTAGGCGCGGGCGTCGATGACGTACGCCACGATCCGGCGGCCGTGGTCGGCGGCGCGCAACGTGGGCGAGACGATCCGCAGCACCGGCAGGCCGACGGCCGCGCAGACGGCGTTCTTCATCCGCTCGGCGCGCTGCGCGGCGGAGCCGGCCGGGACGGGCGGCCCGATCTCGACGGCGAACAGCGGGCGGCCGCTGTCGCCGGCGCACACCACGTGGTCGAATCCCTCCCGGCCGGCCGAGGTCCACTGGTGGCCCGTGACGCCCGGCGGGCGGCCGTGCACCAGCTCCCCCACCCGCCGTGGCCCGTAGACGACCTGACCGGCACGGGTGAGGACCGGCGCCCGCCCGGTCGACGCCGCGACCGGGCGCAGCAGGGAGCCGTGGTCACTACCGGTGCGTGCCATCGCCTGTTCCGTCCGTCGGGCCGTCGACGGCCGAGTCTAGGCCGCCGACCGGGACGCCCACCTCGCCGGTGCGGTCCGCGCGGCCTCACCGGTCTGGGCCACCGCGGGCCCGGCGGGAACGCTCCCGGCCCCCGGTCCCGGGCGGGGCCGACGGATGCGGCCGGAGATCCGATTCTCTAGGCTCAGCGCGTGCTGCACAGTGGACGGGCTCCGGAACTTCTGACCAAGCGCAGCCTCGTCGCTGTCTCCCACGCCATCGAGAGCGCCGCCCTGGCCACCGCCGAGGACGGCCCGCTCCTGGTGATCGCCCTCTTCCAGCGGATGCCCTACTTCGACCGCGAGCGGGCGGTCTACGAGCGGATCGCGGCCACGGCGGCGGCGGCCGTGGTGGGCGTGGTCGGGCAACGCCCCGAGGCGCTGCCGGCCGGCGTGTGCGGCGTGGCCCTGGACGAGACCGAGGACCTCGCCCGGGAGTGGAGCGTGGTGGCGCTGACCCCCCGGTTCGGCGCGGCGCTGGTCGCCTACGACCGGGTGGAGGTCGAGCCGGCGGCCACGCTGGAGTCGGGTCGGCTCTTCGACGGGCGGTGGGGGTTCCGCCGCGACGAGGCGCTGCACGAGGTCGTCCGGCTGCGCGACCTGCTCGCCGACCGGCTCCCCGGCGCGGTCCGGCTCGCCGTGGAGGAGACGCTGGCCCGGGTGCGGGACCTGCCCGCCACGCCGGGCGAGGCCCGGGGCGAGGCGGCGTTGCGGCTGATGTTCTCCCGCGCCGAACGCGCGGCCCGGGCCCGCCGGCCCGGCGGGCGGGACCGCAGCGCCGGCATGCCCCCGGCGGAGCCGGCCCCGCTGCTGGACGAGCCGGGGATGCGCCGGTGGACCGGCGCGGACGGGGTCACCGCCTCGGGCACGCTGCCGGTGGCGCTGGTCGGCGTCCGGGTGGACGAGCCGGCGGGCGCGCCGGAGCGCTTCGGCCGCCGCAGCGCCGCCCGGGAGGCGCAGGCGGTGATCGGGGCGGTCACCGCGCCGCTGCGCCCCGTGGACCGGGCGGTGCGCCTGTCCGAGCAGGAGTACCTGCTGATCCTGCCGGCGCTGACCGAGGACCAGGCGATGACCGTCGCCGGCCAGGTGCACGAGGCGGTCGCCGGCCTGGCCCGGTCGTATCCCTTCGTGGCCTTCGCGGTGCACGCCGCGGTCACCGTGACCGGCCGCCGGCCGCTGCCCGTGGGCGACGTCCGGCACGCCGTCGGGTGGGCCGCCCGGGAGGGGGTGCCCGTCGCCCGGCTGGCCCCCGAGTCGGCCGAGGTGCCCGTCGGGCAGCCGTAGCCGCGGCGGGGCGGGCCGACGCTCAGGCCACCGGGTGACGCTCAGGCCACCGGGGTGACCTGGCCGTCGGCGAGCGCGACGAGGGCCTCGTCGTCGACGTCGTACGCGATGGTGTTGACGACGCGGACCACGCCGCCGACCTGCGCGGCGAGCCGGCCGGCGAGGTCGACCCCGCTGCGCCGGTCCAGCCGCCCGTCGAGGGTGACCTCGCCGTCGCGCACCTGCACGGTCACCAGCCCGTCCCGCACGGCCAGGACCCGCCGCAGGACCTCCCGCACGACCTCCTCGCGGATCTCGGCGTCGGTGCGCAGGTGCACCCGCAGCAGGTCGCCACGGGTGACGATGCCGACCAGCCGGCCGAGGTCGTCGAGGACGGGCAGCCGCCGGATCGCGTCCCGGTCGAGCTGCCGCGCCGCGGCCGGCAGGGACGCCTGCGGGTACGTCGTCACCGCCGGCGCGGTCATCAGGTCCCCGGCGACCAGTGCGCCGGCCTTCTCCCGGGCCACCCGGCGACGCCGGCCCTCGAAGACCCGCCGCCCGTCCGGGTGCCCGACCCGTTCGATCCGGTGCAGCAGATCCGTCTCGGAGACGACGCCCAGCACCCGGCTGAACCCGTCGACCACCGGCACGCCGCTGACGCCCCGGCGGACGAGCACGTCCACGATCTGCCGGTACGGGGTCTCCTCCCCCACCGTCGCGACGTCCTTGGTCATCACGTCGCCCACCTGCCAGGTCCTCATCACGACCTCCCTGCCGTCGTCACGCCCGACGCTAGGACGCGCTCCGGCGGGCCGGCAGAGGCCGTGGGCCGGTGCCGGGACGGCCGACGGACCGGGTGGACCGGGGTCGAAGGTCCCGGGCCGAAGCGGACCCATCGGCCCTGCCGGGCCCACCGGTCGCGGCTGTCCAATGGAACTGCCACCGGGAAGCGCGGTGCGAGGACAGGAAGGGACGTGGACACCATGACCGCGACGATCGAGCGGACCACCGCCAGGACCACCGCACCGGCGGCCGAGAACACCAGGACGACCGAGACCACCCGGGAGCGGGCCACCCGCTACGTCCTCGCCGGCATCCGGCTCGCGCTGGGTTGGACCTTCCTCTGGGCCTTCCTCGACAAGATGTTCGGCCTCGGCCACGAGACCGCCGCGAAGAACGCCTGGATCAACGGGGGCAGCCCCACCAAGGGCTTCCTGAGCTTCGGCGCGGCCGGCCCGCTCAAGGGGTTCTACAACGGGATCGCCGGCGCCGCCTGGGCGGACTGGCTGTTCATGGCCGGCCTGGCCGCGATCGGCGTGGCCCTGCTGCTGGGCGTCGGCACACGGATCGCCGCCACCGCCGGTGGCCTGCTCCTGGTGATGATGTGGACGGCCGTCCTGCCCCCCGAGAACAACCCGTTCATGGACGACCACCTCATCTACGCCGCGGTGCTGGCGGTCCTGGCCATGGCCGGCGCGGGCGACACCCTCGGCCTCGGGCAGACCTGGAAGCGGCTGGCCATCGTCCAGCGGTTCCCCTGGCTGCGATGACCGACAGGCACCACGGACCCGGCGGGCGTCACCTTCCGAAGGTGACGCCCGCCGTCGCGTGTGCCCGGCCGGGCCACCCGCCCGCCCGCTGCGTCGCGGCGGGCGGGCCCGCCGCGCGGGCGTCGGCGACGGGACCGATGGAGATCGGCGGATCACGATCCGGCAGGATCGACGGCGACCGCAGTGGACGCACCACCGAGCAGGAGGCGTACGGCATGGACAAGCCCGAAATCGGCCCGATCGAGGGCGCGCCGCCCGCCGATCTCGTCATCGAGGACATCATCGTCGGCGACGGCCCGGAGGCCCAGCGGGGCCAGCGGGCCACCGTGCACTACGTGGGCGTGGCCCACTCGACGGGTCGCGAGTTCGACGCGTCGTGGAACCGGGGCGACGCGTTCGAGTTCCCCCTCGGCGGCGGGCGGGTCATCGCCGGCTGGGACCAGGGCGTCGTCGGCATGCGGGTCGGCGGCCGGCGCAAGCTGACCATCCCGCCGCACCTCGGGTACGGCAACCAGGGCGCCGGCGGCGTGATCGCGCCGGGCGAGACGCTCGTCTTCGTCGTGGACCTGCTCGGCGTGCGCTGAGCCTGACCCGTCGGCTTTCCGTCCGGGGCGTCGGCACCGCCGGCGGCCCGGACGGAGAGCGGCAGGGCGGGATCGCGGCAGTTCAGGCGGCCGGCGCCAGCGGCGCGGACGCGCTGCCCCGCTCGGCGACGAGCGGCACCAGCAGCCCCGGCGGCAACGCCAGGGGCGCGGGGGCGACCGGCCCGGTCGCGGCGGCGGCGGTGCCCGCCCGGACCGGGATGACCCGGTCAAGGCCGGTCACGTGCAGCACCCGGGCCACCATCGGGGCCGGGTCGACGAGCACCAGCTCGCCGCCCCGCGCGCGGGCCCGGCGGTGCGCGGCGACCAGCGCCCGCACCCCGGCGGCGGAGAGCAGCCGGACGCCGGAGAGGTCGAGCCGCAGCAGGGGGCGGGCGGGGGCGGCCCAGAGCGCGGAGCGCAGCGCGCCGACCGTGGCGATGTCGACCTCGCCGGTCGCCCTCATCTCCACGACGTCGTCACCCACGTCGACCTGCACGTGGAACCGATCGCTGCGCTGCTCCATGCCCACGAATCTAGCCCCACCCACCGACATTTCCGCCCTGCCCGGGAGTGACTCCGGGTACACCCAGGGTCTGACCCTGAGTCGCCCCGGATCCTCCCCTGGCAGGAGGCCGGGTAGGCGGGGGATTCTCCCTGGCAGAAGGCCGCCCACCGCCTCCTTTCGGGAGGGGTGGGACGGCTTTCGTCGTCTCAGGGCTGCCCGCGGGTCGCCGCCTCGATCCAGTCGGGGATCGGCGGTATCTGCCACTCCCACGGCCCGTACCAGCGGCGGTCGGTGTGCCTGCTGCCGTACAGGCCATGGGCGCCGGCCAGGATGCCGTGAACGTTGGTGGTGGCGATCGCGCCGTCGATGGCCACGACCTCCAGCTCGGTGGGCCGGAACCTGCGGCCCCGGTGGTCGACGATCTCAGGCGCACCGACCACCTGGTAGCGGCGTTCCACGGCCTCCCGCACCTTCGTGGCCCGGACGGTGTTCACCGGTTCACCGCGTCGTACAGGGCTTCCACCTTCACCAGCAGCTCCAGGCACCACGGGTGCGGGCACTGCACGGACTCCCACTGACATTCGAGGCCATGGCCGCGCACCCGCACCCAACCCGGCACGTCGGTCGGCTGACCGCCAACGTCCACCACCCGCATGTCGAGGTAGGTGGTACCGAGCTGGGCGGTGTGGGTGGCCCATTCGCCGGTACGCAGCGACAGCCGTTCCCCGGCGGCCACCCGGACGCTCACCACGCCGCCACCAGCCGTTCGAGGGCGGCCCAGTCGGTGTCGGCGAGATGGAGCATCCCGCGCGCCCAGGTGACCTCTTCGCAACCGTCCGGCGTGCATCGCCAGCAGGTGTGGCCGGCGGCGTGGCTGGTGACGACGAGACGCGCCACCGATGCGACGCTCGCGGCGTCGAGGTCGTCGACCATGCGGGTCACCGGTCGTACCTCACCTGGTAGCCGGTGTCGGGCGGTGGGGGCGGGTCGGACCGCCGCAGTAGCCACCGCACGATGTCGCGCAGCTCGGACCAAAACGCCACCGGATCGTCTCCCTCACTAGCTGGGGGCGGGTGGCGGCGGCTCGCACAAATCGCAGGATCGGAAACGACCACCGCCGCCCGTGACCGGCACGTTACGGCTGGTCACGGGCGGCGGCAGGGACAGTGTGTACCCCAGGGACAACTAACCGTCGAGGCCGATCGCCAACGCCAACTCCCGGGCGTCCTCGCCGACGGTGCCCCGCCGGCCGGCCAACTCCATGATCGCCATGCGGGCGTGCGGCCGGTGCCGAACCGTGTCGACGGACTCACGCAACGCCCGGCCGAGCAGATGCACCACCGCGACGTCCTCGCCGCGCATCATGTGTGCCCGCGCCGCATCCACCAGGTGCGTGGCCCGGCGGGTGCGTGACGGCAGCGACGAGTAGTCGGTGTGCGCCGCCCGCCGGATCGCCTCACCAGGTCGCACAAGGTCAATCTCAACGGTCACCCCGTACGCGGCGCACGCCGCCGGCCCGAACATCAACCACGGGTGGACGTACCCGCCGCCCAGCCGGTTCGCGGCCTCGTCGGCGGCGTCCCACGCCCGCCACGCCTGCCCGGACCGGCCCCGCTTGCTGTGCGCCAACGCGATCCCAAGCTGCGCCTGCCCCCACCGGGCCAACTGTTCGCCGCCGGCCGCCGGGTCGAGCAGCGCGGCGGCGTCCACCAACACCTGCTCGGCGGCGTCTGTCTGGTTCGACGCCCGATACACGTGCGCGTAGTACCAGGCCGCAGCGGCGATCGCGTCAGGGTTGTCGGCGTCCTGCGCGGCGGCCATCGCCCGGTCGGCGGCCAGCCACACCAGTTCCGGGTACGGCTGGTCGGCCGCGTACAACTGGGCGAGGTGGTACACGCGGGCCAGCTCGACGAGGGCGGCCCGCCGGTCGGTGCCGTCAAGTCGTCGAGCCGACATCCGGGCGTTGTCGAGCAGGTGCGGCAGCACGGCGGCGACCGCCCCCCGTTCGGTGCTCGATCGATGCCACAACGTCCACGCCTGGTCGACGAGACCACGCAGCACCATGGCCGTCGTGGGGTCGCCGGCCGGGTGGGTGGTGCGTTTCATGGCGGCGGCCACCTGGTCGACGTCGGGATGCCCGGCGCGGGTGACCGACGCGACCGGTAGCGGCTGGGAGCCGGTGAGGTCGGCCAGGTCGGTGATGTCGAGGACTTCGGCGAGGCGCAACAGCATCGGCAGGCGGGGAGGAAGCAGTCGACCCCCTTCGATGGCTTTGACCCATTCGGCGCTGCGGCCGACGAGGCCGCCGAGGACTGGGCGGGTGAGGCCGGCGCGTTCGCGGTGGGCGCGAAGCCTGCGGCCGAAGGTGCTGGTCGGCTCGGTCATGGTGTCTCCCAGGTAGCGGCTGGGGTGGTGGGCCGCCAGCCGCTACAACCGACGGCCCCACCGTCTGCAACGGTACGCCCAGACTCCCTGGCCTCCCGCGTGCCACGACCGCGACAGGGGTCGGCCCGCCACCGTGCGGTGGCGGGCCGGCCCGGCGGCCGTTCCTCCCGGTGGTCAGCCGCCGCTGGCCGACGGGGTCGGCGCGGGCGAGCCCCCGCCGGCCACCGCCCCCGGGTGCGGCGACGCGGTGTGCGGGCTGGGCCGCAGCCCGGCCGGGACGGGCAAAGCGCTGCCCTTGGCGAACTCGTCCCAGCTCACGTTCCAGGCCGTCCAGCCGTTGCCGGCCCGCAGCGGCACCTCGGTGCCCGTGACGGTGACCAGGTCGCCGACCTGCGTGACGCCCATCAGCCAGTCCGCGGCGGCGGCGGAGACGTTGGCGCAGCCGTGCGAGACGTTGCTGTAGCCCTGGTCGCCCTCCGACCACGGCGCGGAGTGGATGAACTCCCCGCCCCAGGTGAGCCGCTGGGCGTCGTCGACGTCGACGACGTAGCCGCCGTCGGGCTCGCCGCGGGTGTCGAACGTCGTCCGCTCGTGCTTCTCCATGATCACCATCTTGCCGCTGGAGCTGGGCGTGCTCGGCTTGCCGAGGCTGACCGGGATCCGGCGGACCAGCTTGCCGTCGCGGAACACCGACATCTGCTTGGTGGCGTTGTCGATGTCGACGGAGACCTGCCGGCCGATCTTGGAGGTGGCCCGGTGCTCGGCGTCGCCCACCAGGTCCTTGCCGATCGGCAACCCCTCCAGGGCCGCGCGGACGCTGATCTTCGTGCCCGGCCGCCAGAAGTCGGGGGCCCGGTAGTACGCCTGGCTGCCGTCCTCCAGCCAGGACCAGGTGCCCGGCTGCGGCGGGTCGGTCTTGACGAACAGCCGCTTCTGCACCGCTGCGCGCGCCTCCTTCGGCACCCCCGGGTCGAACGCCACCGTCACGGGCATCGCGGTGCCGTACGTCTGGTTGCCCGTGAAGTAGAGGGTGCTGGTGATCGCCGGCTTGGTCGGCTTCGGCGCGGTGCTGAACGTCGTGGTGCGGGTGGCGGTCCGCCCCCCGTCCCCCGTCACCGTCACCTCGGCGGTGTACGTCCGCCCGCCGGCCAGCGGCGCGCCGGGCACCCAGCTCGTCCCGTCCTCCCGGGGCTCCCCCGGGACCTGCCGGCCCTTGTCGTCGGTGAGCCGCACGCCGGTGACCCTGCCGTGGGCCACGCTGGTGCCGATCTCGGCGCTGACCGGGACGTCCCGCGCCCGGTCGGCGGGCGTCAGCTCGACCGCCGGCGGCGGCGCGACCCGCGCGGCCCGCTCGGCGGCCTTCCTCCCCTCGGCGGTGCATCCACCGAGAACCAGTGGTGTGGCTGCGATGGTTACCGCCAATAGCGTCAATCGCCGCCTCACGTCCATGTTCCGCACCCCTTTTCCGCTCCCCTTTGGCCACATTCTGTATGGCTTTCCGGGAGGCCCGGTGCGGTTTCCGGAAAAGGCGTGGCGTCATTGTCGACAGTTTCGGCGGAGGCGGGTCGAAAATGGTGGACCGCGCCCCGAGGACCCCGTGTCACCGATCGGCCCGTCCGCGGACGGACGACCGGTTCGCCCGCCGTCAGTCCCAGTCCTGGTCGCCGTGGTTGCGGTCCCACCGGCCGCCGACCGGCGGGGTGTCCAGGCGGGTGGCGGCCACCGCGTTGCCGGCCAGGTCGTTGTCCTCGACCCGGCAGGACACGCAGCTGCCCCGGTCGGTGATCCAGATTCCGTGCGTCTGGGTGCGTTCGTCGTGGTTGTCCCAGATCCGGTTGCCCCGGATGGTGGCCGAGTCGACGTGCGCGTTGACCGTGATCCCGGCCCGGCACCGCGGCGCGCCCGGCAGCTCGTACGCCGTGCCCGGCAGCGGGGTGTCCCCGCTCCAGGCGCTGTAGGCGTCGGGGCGCACCGGGGCGAGGGTGAGCCCGGTGTCGTCGTTGGCGGCGACCAGGGCGACCCGCTTGCCGACCCGCAGCACCTTGCCCCGGTGCCCGTCGTGCTGCCAGCCGGCGGTCCGGTCGACGAGCGACCGTTCGTTGTAGCGGACCGACTCGCCGCCCCCGCCGTACGCGCCGGCGCACTGCCGGCCGTTGTTGCGGATGCGGTTGTTGAGCAGCACGGCGTCGACCATCGGCCGGTCGATGCGGATGGCGTCGAGGCCGTTGCCCCAGAAGTCGTTGCCGTCGATGACCACGTCCGTCGCCGCGCCGTGGTAGCCGTGCCCGAGGTCGTGCTCGTGGTAGCCGTACGCCCCGTTGCCGCTGATCCGGTTGCCGCGCACCGTGTACGGGCCCGGGGTGTTGCCCATGCTGATGCCGTCGCGGACGTTGCCGTCGATGACGCAGTCGGCCAGCAGGCCGCCCCGGCCGGCCACCCCCGAGGTCCCCTCGGCGGAGACGTCGAAGCCGGCCTCCAGGTTGCCCGTCATCGTGCAGGCGGAGACGATCAGCCCGTCCGCGCCCCAGTCGGAGATGCCGAACCGGTTGCCCTGGCTGTGGCAGCCGACGATCCGGTAGCCGCGCGGCGGCGACCAGGTGGCCTTCTGGAGTTCCAGGAAGATGCCGTTGGTGCCGTTGCCCAGCGCGGTGCAGTTGGCGATGGTGAGCCGCTCCATCGCGCCCCAGCCGCCGATGCCGACGCCGATCCCGGCGCCGCCCATCTCCTGACCGTTGTCGAGCCGGCCGCAGCCGACCACCACCACCCCCTCGATCAGGCTGTCCTGGAGGAAGTCGCAGCCCAGGCCGGTCGCCGCCGTGTGGTGGATGTAGAGGTTGCGGAACACCCCGCGCACCACGTACTGCAGGCCGAGGCCCTTGGCGAGGTAGTTGTACTCGGCCATGGCCACGCCCGAGCCGTCGATCTCGAAGTCGGCGAAGGTGCAGTCGGCGATGTGCCGGTCGCGGTCCGCGCCGTGCTGGAGGGTGGTCCAGAAGGCCAGCGGGGTCGGATCGGCCCGGTTGCCCTCGTTGCTGAGCAGGAACCGGGTCGCGCCGGGGCCGGCCCCGATCAGGGACACCCCGCTGCGCCACACCGTGCCCGCATCGCGGATGGAGTAGATGCCGGGCGGGCAGTAGATGACCCGGGCCCGCCCGTCGGCGGCGTAGCCGTCGCCCAGGCGGTCCACGAGGGCGGCGAGCGCGGGCTGGTCGTTGGTCACCCCGTCGCCGCGCAGCCCGTACTCGGTGGCGTCGCAGTGCAGCGGTGCCCCGGCGACGGCCGGGCGGCGGTCTCGGACAGCGGCGGGCAGGCCCTGGTACGGCACTGCGCTCTCCCCTCGCACGGGCGGACGACCGGGTGGTCGCGGGCGGACGACCGGCGGTCGTCGCCGGCGCGGAATTCCCGGCGACGACGGGAAGAAACGGGAGAGGAAACGGATCGGAATCAGCGCACCGGCGGCGCCGCCGAATGAACGGCGATCCGGATCGGGAACGCATTTCCGACCCATTCGACCGGGCCCGAACGAAAGGGGACGACGGGGTCGCGGGGGCGCACGGAAAGGGACGTTCGGGGTCCCGGCGGCGCAGTGCCGCCGGGACCGGGCTCACCCGTTGGCGATCAGCAGGGCCGGCTGCTCCACGCAGTCCGCGACGTGCCGCAGGAAGCCGCCGGCCACCCCGCCGTCGCAGACCCGGTGGTCGAAGGTGAGGCTGAGCTGCGTCACCTTGCGTACGGCGAGCTGACCGTCGACGACCCACGGCTTGTCCACGATCCGCCCCACGCCGAGCAGCGCCGCCTCCGGGTGGTTGATGATCGGGGTGGAGCCGTCGACGCCGAACACGCCGTAGTTGTTGAGGGTGAACGTGCCGCCGGTGAGGCGGGCCGGCGGCAGGGCGCCAGCCCGCGCGGCGGCGGTGGTCTCGGCCAGCGCCACGGCCAACTCCCGGGTGGTGAGCAGGTGCGCGTCGCGCAGCACCGGGACGACCAGGCCCCGGTCGGTCTGCGCGGCGATGCCCAGGTGCACCCCCCGGGACTGGACGATCCGCTGCCCCTCGGTGTCGACCCGCGCGTTGAGCTGCGGGAAGCGGCGCAGCCCGCTGAGGCAGACGCGGGCCAGCAGGGCCAGCAGGCTCACCGGCGCGTCCGGGGTCGCGGCGTTGATCGCCCGGCGGGTCTCCACCAGGGCGGTGGCGTCCGCGTCGACCCAGATGGTCACCTCGGGGATCTCCCGCCGGCTGCGGGAGAGCTTGTCGGCGATCACCTTCCGCACGCCGGTGAGCGGGACGACCAGGTCCTCCTCGCCCACCGGCACGGCGGTCCGGCCCGCCGGGGCCGGACCGGCGGCCGCGCCGGACGGGGTCGCGCCCGGGTGGTCGGGGACCGGGGCGGGAGCGGGCGGCGGGGCCGTGCCGGCGAGGGCGGCCTCGACGTCGGCCCGGCGCACCACCCCGCCCGGGCCGGTGCCGCGCAGGGTGGCCGGGTCGATGCCGTGCTCCCGGGCCAGCCGCCGGACGATCGGGGAGATCACCAGGGCGACCGCGCCCCCGGGGACCGCCGCGGCGGGATCGGGCGCGGGCGTCGACACGAGGACCGGTGCGGGCGCGGGCACAGCGGACGGCGCGGACTCGGGCTCGGCGGACGGCGCGGGCTCGGGGGCGACGGAGAGCCGGGGCCGGCGGCGTCGCCGGCCCGCCGCGCCGTGCCCGGTGCCGTACCCGATGAGGACGTTGCCGCTGCCGGCGCGCTCCTCCTCCCGGTAGGCGGCGTGGCCGGCGGGCTCGCCGCCGCCGGCGGCGCCGTCGGCGGGCGCGATGGTGATCAGCGGCTGGCCGACCGGGCGCGTCTCGCCCGCCGCGCCGTGCAGCGCCACGACCCGCCCGGCGTACGGGCAGGGCACGTCCACGACGGCCTTCGCGGTCTCCACCTCGACCACGCTCTGGTCCACGGTCACGGTGTCGCCGACGGCGACCCGCCACTGCACGATCTCCGCCTCGCTCAGCCCTTCGCCGAGGTCGGGCAGGAGGAACACCTGGTCGCTCATGCCGCGCTCCCCTGCGGCAGCCAGCGCGCGTCGGGCCGGTCGTCCCACTGGAGCCGGGCCACCGTGTCGAGCACCCGGTCCACGCCGGGCAGGTGGGTGTGCTCCAGCATCGGCGCGGGATACGGGATGTCCAGCCCGGACACCCGCAGCACCGGGGCGTGCAGGGCGTGGAAGCAGCGCTCCTGCACCCGGGCGGCGATCTCCGCGCCGACCCCGGCGAAGCCCTGCGCCTCGGAGACCACCACGCAGCGGCCGGTGCGGCGCACCGACGCGGCGATGGTCGCGTCGTCGAGGGGGACGATCGTGCGCACGTCCACCACCTCCAGGTCCCAGCCCTCCTCGCGGGCGGCCTCGGCGGCCTCCAGGGCGACCGGCACCGCCGGCCCGTACGCGACCAGGGTGGCGTCGGTGCCCGGCCGGCGCACGACGGCCCGGCCGAACGGCTCGGTGGCCGCCGGCAGGTCGGCCTCGGCGCTGGAGAAGTAGAGCTTCTTCGGCTCCAGGAACACGACCGGGTCCGGGTCCGCGATGGCCTCGCGCAGCAGCGAGTACGCGTCGGCGACCGTCGCCGGGGTGACGACCTTCAGGCCCGGGGTGTGCGCGTAGTACGCCTCGGACGAGTCGCAGTGGTGCTCGACGCCGCCGATGCCGCCCGCGTAGGGCACCCGGATGACCATGGGCACGCCGAGCGCGCCCCGGGTGCGGTTGCGCAGCTTCGCCACGTGCGAGGCGATCTGCTCGAACGCCGGGTACGCGAACGCGTCGAACTGCATCTCCACCACCGGCCGCAGCCCGGACATCGCCAGGCCGACGGCGAAGCCGACGATGCCGGCCTCGGCGAGCGGGGTGTCGAAGCAGCGTCTGTCGCCGAACCGGGCCTGGAGGCCGTCGGTGATCCGGAAGACGCCGCCGAGCTTGCCGACGTCCTCGCCGAAGACGAGCACCCGCTCGTCGGCGGCCAGCGCGTCGGCGAGCGCGGCGTTGAGCGCCTTCGCCATGGTGGTGGTCGCCATCAGCGCCCGTCCTCGCGGTCGGCGGCCAGCTCGGCGCGGACCAGCTCCCGCTGTTCGAGAAGCTGCGGGGTCGGCGTGGCGTAGACGTGGTCGAAGAGGCTCAGCGGGTCGACCTCGGGCTGGACGTGCATCCGCTCGCGCAGGTCGGCGGCGTACGCCTCGGCCTGTTCGGCGATCGCGGCGACGGCCGCGTCGTCGAGCGCGCCGCGCGTGCGCAGGTACGTCTCCAGCCGGGCGACCGGGTCGCGGTCGCGCCAGGTGTCGACCTCGGCGCCGTCGCGGTAGCGGGTGGCGTCGTCGGCGTTGGTGTGCGGCTCCATCCGGTAGGTGTGCGCCTCGACCAGGTAGGGGCCGTTGCCGGCGCGGGCGTGCGCGACCGCGCGGGTGAGCACGGCGAGCACGGCGACGGGGTCGTTGCCGTCGACCTGCTCGCTGGGCACGCCGTAGCCGACGCCCTTGTACGCTAGCGACGGGGCGGCGGTCTGCCGCGACAGCGGGACGCTGATGGCGTACTTGTTGTTCTGCACGAAGAACACGACGGGGGCCCTGAACACGGCGGCGAAGTTGACGCCCTCGTGGAAGTCGCCCTCGCTGGTGGCGCCGTCGCCGATGAAGGCCAGGGCCACGGTGTCGCGGCCCTGGTGGGCCTCCCCGTAGGCGAGGCCGGCGGCGTGCACGCACTGGGTGGCCAGGGGGGTGCACTGCGGGGCGGTGTGCACCCGGGTGGGGTCGTACCCGCAGTGCCAGTCGCCGCGCAGCAGGGTGAGCACCTCGACGGGGTCGATGCCCCGGGAGACCAGCGCCATCGACTCCCGGTAGGTCGGGAAGACCCAGTCGGTGTCGCGGACGGCGAGCACCGCGCCGACCTGGCAGGCCTCCTGGCCGCGCGAGGACGGGTAGACGGCGAGCCGGCCCTGCTTGGTCAGGGCGGTGGCCTGCGTGTCGAAGCGCCGGCCGACGACCATCCGGCGGTACATCTCGCGCAGGTCCTCGACGGGCGGCTCGGGGTAGTCGGCGCGGGCGGGCCGGGGCGTGCCGTCGGGGTCGAGCAGCCGCACCGGTTCGGTCTGCGGCAGCAGGGCGGCGGCCGGGTCGGTCGCCGCCTGCTCGCGGGCGGGGGCCTTGGTGGGCTTCTTGGCCGGCGGGCGGGTGCGCGGGGATGCCCTGCGGACCGCCTGGGGTGTGGTCGTCACGGCGGGGACCTCCTGGACTTGTGGTGGACCTATGCTCCTGCCGTTGGATGATTGACTCAACACACGCGATGAACGCGGGACGAATGGCAGGGGAAGGGGCCGGATGTGAGCCAGCAGGCCACCGGGGAGCCGGGCGCGGAGGGCGGTACGGGACGTTCGGCCGGGCCGCTCGACGAGGTGGACCGGCGCATCCTCGACGAGCTGGCCCGCGACGGGCGGATCTCGATCCGTACCCTCGCCGAACGAGTGCACGTCTCCCGCACCAACGCGTACGCGCGGGTGGAGCGGCTGCTGCGCGACGGCGTCGTCACCGGCTTCCGGGCCCGGATCGCGCCCGAGCCGGCCGGGCTGGGCACGTCGGCGTACATCGCGCTGACGATCCAGCAGAACACCTGGCGGGAGGTGTCGGCCGAGCTGGCCCGGGTGCGCTACGTCGAGCACGTCGCGCTGCTCAGCGGCGAGCACGACGTCCTCGCCCTGGTCCGGGCGCCCGACAACGCCACCCTGCGGGACGTGGTGCTGGACCGGGTGCAGGGCATCGCCGGGGTGCTGTCCACCCGCAGCTGGCTCGTCTTCGATGAGTTCGAGGGCACCCGCAGCCCGTGGGCGTGAGCGCGCCGCCGCCGGTGGTGCCGCCGCTGCTGCTGGTGGTGCCGGCGGCGGCCCGGCGGCACAGGTGGCGGCTCAGCGCTCCGGTGGGGCCGCGAGGCCGGCGCGGTCGGCCAGCTCCAGCAGCGGCTCCAGCGAGAAGCGCGGGCCGTCCAGGCCGGCGTGCGGGTCGCCGCGCCCGGCGAACCGGGCCGGCAGGGTGAGCACGTCGAAGTCCTCCGGCCGGGCGGCGTCCAGCTCCGACCAGTCCAGCGGCGCGGAGACCAGCGCCGCCGGGGTGGGCCGGATCGAGTACGCCGAGGCCATCGTGTGGTCCCGCGACATCTGGTTGTAGTCGACGAAGACCGGCCGGTCCCGCTGCTCGCGCCACCAGGTCGTGGTGACCAGGTGCGGCAGGCGGCGCGCCAGCTCGCGGCCCAGGGCCAGCACCGCCCGGCGGCAGTCGCCGAAGCCCCACCTCGGCTCGATCGACACGTAGACGTGCAGCCCCCGCCCGCCGGTGGTCTTCGGGTAGCCGACCAGCCCCAGCTCGGCCAGCACCGCGCGCAGCTCCAGCGCGACCGGGACCACCTGCGCGAAGTCGACCCCCGGCAGGGGGTCGAGGTCGATGCGGAGCTGGTCGGGGCGTTCGGTGTCGGCGGCGGTGACCGGCCACGGGTGGAAGCGCAGCGTGCCGAGGTTGACCGCCCAGATCACCACCGCCAGCTCGCCGGGCGCGACCTCGTCGGCCGTGCGTCCGCTGGGGAACGTCAGGTGGGCGGTGCGCACCCAGTCGGGCGCGCCGGAGGGCAGCCGCTTCTGGTAGAACGCGTCGCCCCGGTTGCTCTGCCGGGTGGCGATCCGCGCGCCCTCGAACACGCCCCGGGGCCACCGCTCCAGCATGGTCGGCCGGTCCCGCAGGGCGCGCAGGATCCCGTCGCCGACGGCGAGGAAGTAGCGCACCACGTCGAGCTTGGTCAGGCCGCGCTGGGGAAAGTAGGGCTTGTCGGGGCTGGAGACGCGGACCACCCGCTCCCCGACCCTGATCTCCTGCGCCGCCGTGGCCACGACTGCCACCGTACGACGCCGCGCCGACGGGCGCAGGCAGGTCGGGGGCAGTCCGGCGGGCCTTCGGCGCGGCCCGGCGCGGTCAGGGCTTGCGGGCCACGCAGCCGTACTGCGGGACGACCGCCGGCTCCTCGCCGTCGGCCGGACGCCACCGCGCGCACGACACCAGGCCCGGCGCCACCAGCTCCAGGCCGTCGACGAACCGGGCGATCTCCGCCCCGGTGCGCGCGCGGATCGGCGGCGCGGCGTTGGCGTTCCAGAACTCCATGGCCGGCACGTTCGCCTCGCCGCCCAGCTCGACGGTGGGGTGGGTGAGCGCCAGGTAGCTGCCCGGGGGCATCGCGTCCAGCAGCCGGCGGACTATCGCCACCGCCTCGTCGGTGTCGAGGACGAAGTTGAGGATGCCCAGCATCATCACGGCCACCGGCCGGTCGAGATCCAGCGTCCGCCCGGCGGCGGCCAGGATCGACGCCGGGTCGTGGACGTCCGCCTCGACGTAGTCCGTGGCCCCCTCGGCGGAGCTGGTCAGCAGGGCGCGGGCGTGCACGAGGACCATCGGGTCGTTGTCGACGTAGACGATCCGCGCGTCGGGGGCGACGGCCTGCGCGACCTGGTGGGTGTTGTCGGCGGTCGGCAGGCCGGTGCCGATGTCGAGGAACTGCCGCACGCCGGCCTCGCCGGCCAGGTGCCGCACCGCGCGGGCGAGGAACCGCCGGTCGGCCCGGGCGACCTCGCCGATGACCGGGAACATCTGCCGGACGTGGTCGCCGACCCGGCGGTCCGGCTCGAAGTTGTCCTTGCCGCCCAGCCAGTAGTTCCACACCCGGGCGTTGTGCGCCACCGAGGTGTCGATGGGCTCGACCCGCTCGCCGCCGCGAACCCCGACGTCGCCGGACTCTGACACGAAAACTCCTCGGCTGTCGCGGATGTCCGGTCAGCCTAGCCCCGCGGCGGGCGGCTGGCCGGGCCGGGTCAGGACAGCAGCGCCACCCCGACGGCCATCAGCGGCAGCGAGACGAACAGGAAGATCCCGACGCCGGTGAGCACCCGCCCGCCGCCCGCGTCCTCCCGCTCCGGGGCCAGCCCGAAGGCCGACCGGGCGGGCAGCATGCCGATCCGGCTCAGGGTCAGGTCGCCGGTGAGCCCGAGCAGGGTGCCGACGACGATGAGCGCGACACCGACCCGGAAGACGAAGTCGCCCCCGCTGACCGCCGTCCACACGCCCGCGGCGGCGGCGACCGCCACCAGCGCCACGACGAACAGCACGAGCGCCTCGCGCAGACCCCGGACCACCGTCATCGCCGCGCACCCCTCTCGGCCGGCCGGCGGCCGGCACCCGTCGACACCCGCACCGGCGGTGGCCCCGGCGGCGCGGGTGACATTCTGCCGGGCGTACGGCCACGGCGCTGCCCCGCGCCGCGGGCGCGCGTCGGCCCCGCCCGGCCGCCGGGCCCGGACCGCGCCACCCCCGCGCGGCCGGCGGGGATAACCTCCGTCGTCCCGCCCCGTTGAACACGTCGCCTACCGGTCGACACGAGGGGAACGGGCATTCGATGCGCTTGCCAGTGACGCGCTTGCCAGTGACGCCGGAAGGTTCCGCGCGGTCGGCCTTCCGGGGGGACATCGAGGGGCTGCGCGCGCTCGCCGTGGTCATGGTCCTCGTCGGCCACGCCGGGCGCGACCTCGTGCCGGGCGGCTTCGCCGGCGTCGACGTCTTCTTCGTCATCTCCGGATTCCTCATCACCGGCCTGCTCGTCGCCGAGCTCGAACGCACCGGCCGGATCTCCCTGGCCGGCTTCTACGCCCGCCGGGCCAAGCGCCTGCTGCCCGCCGCGGCCGTCGTGCTGGTGGCCAGCCTCCTGCTCACCTGGCTCCTGCTGCCCCGCACCCGCTGGGCCGACACCGCCTGGGACGTGGTGGCCAGCGCCGCCTACGGGCTGAACTGGCGGCTCGCCGTCCAGGCCACCGACTACTGGGCCGCCGACGCGGCGCCCAGCATCGTCCAGCACTTCTGGTCCCTCGGCGTCGAGGAGCAGTTCTACCTCGGCTGGCCGCTGCTCCTGCTCGGTCTCGCCATGCTCGGCGGCCGTCGCCGGCTGCGCCGGGGCGCCCTGATGGCCGGCTTCGCCCTCGTCGCGCTGCCCTCGTTCGCCTGGTCGGTGCACGCGAGCCAGGCCGACCCCGGCCCGGCCTACTTCGTCACCACCACCCGGCTGTGGGAGCTCGCCCTCGGCGGGGCCGTCGCCATCGCCGGCGCCCGACTGCACCGGCTGCCCCGGCCGCTGGCCGCCATGCTCGCCTGGGCCGGACTGGCCACGGTGGCCGCGTCCGCCTTCCTCGTCGACCCCGACCGGGCCTTCCCCGGCTATCAGGCGCTGCTGCCGACGGTCGGCACCGCCGCCGTGATCGCGGGCGCGCAGGCCGCCGGCCGGTTCGGCCCCTCCGGCGCGCTCGGGTGGCGGCCGATCCGCGCCGTCGGCGCGCTGTCCTACTCGCTCTACCTGTGGCACTGGCCCCTGCTGGTGGCCGCCGAGGCACGGTTCGGCGAGCTGGGCACGCGGGCGGCCCTCGGCGTGGTGGCGCTGTCGGCCGTGCCGGCCGCGCTCACCTACCGGTTCGTGGAGAACCCGATCCGGATGTCCGCGGCGTTGCGGTGGGAGCCGGCCGCCGCCCTGCGGGTCGGCGCCCTCTGCACGGGCGTCACCGTCGCCGCCGGCATGCTGTTCCAGCTCACGGTGTGGCCGCCCCGGCAGGTGCCGCCCACCCCCGTGGCCCTGCCGGCGATCGGCGGGCCCGCCCCGACCGCGACCACCACCCCCGCCGGACCACCCGGCGCGGCGGTGCTCGGCAGGGAGCCGCTGGGTGACCGGGCCGGGGCCGCCGTCGACCGGGTCGCGTCCATCGTCCCCGACCCGAGCGTCGCCAAGAAGGACGGGCCCGAGCAGTGGGCCCACCCCTGCGGGGCCGGGCAACGCGGTGACCAGGCGTTCCCCTGCAAGTACGGGGACCCCTTCGGCGCGACCACCGTCGCGCTCGCCGGGGACTCGCACGCCAACCAGTGGTTGCCGGCCCTGAAGCTCGTCGCCGAGGCGGAGGGCTGGCGGCTGCTGTCCTACACCCGGTCGGCCTGTCCGTTCATCTCCATCGAGGTGGCCTGGCAGGAACGACCGGAACCCGGCTGCCGGGACTGGAACCGCGCCGTGCAGAAGCAGCTCGTCGAGGTCGAGAAGCCGGACCTGCTGCTGGTGAGCAACACCTTCTACCGCCCCTACGGGGTGGACCCCGACGACGTCGACGAGGCGGACAAGGGCATGGCCGAGGGGCTGCGCGCGACCTGGCGGGCGGTGACGGCGGTCGACACGACGGTCGTCGTGCTCCGCGACTCGCCCTACCTGGAGCGCAACGCCCCCGAGTGCGTGGCGGCCAATCCACGGAAGCTCACGCGCTGCGCGACGGACCGGAAGTCCGCCCTGGACGCGGGCGGCGGGCCGGCGCACGAGGCGGCGGCCGCCGGGCAACGCGGCGTCCACCTGGTCGACCTCAACGACGCCATCTGCCCCGTCGACCCCTGCGCGGCGGTCATCGGCGGTGTTCTGATCTACCGGGACGCCAACCACCTCACCGCCACGTACGTGTCGAGTCTCGCTCCCCGGCTGCGGGACCGCCTGGTCACGCTGCTCGACTAGGCCCCCGTCCCGGTCAGGGTTACCGCTCGGGAGGGCCGGGTACGGTTCGGCGCATGGCGGAACTGGCAGCCCTGTGGATCGTGCGGCACGGCGAGAGCACGGCGAACGTCGCGGCGACCGAGGCGGAGAACACCGGCGCGGAGCTGATCGGGCTGACCCACCGCGACGCGGACGTGCCGCTGTCCCCCACCGGCGAGCAGCAGGCCCGGGCGACCGGGCGCTGGCTGGCCGGGCTGCCGCAGCGGCGGCGGCCGGACGTGGCGGTGGTGTCGCCCTACCTGCGGGCGGTGCGCACCGCCGAGCTGGCCCTCGACGGCACCGGCATCCCGGTGAGCCGCGACGAGCGGCTGCGGGACCGGGAGCTGGGCGTCCTCGACGGGCTGACCGCGCACGGCGTCGCCCGCCGGTTCCCCGACGAGGCGCAGCGCCGGGCCCGGCTGGGCAAGTTCTACTACCGGCCGCCCGGCGGCGAGTCGTGGACGGACGTGGCGCTGCGGCTGCGCGGCCTGCTCGGCGACCTGCGCCGGGACCACGCCGACCGGCGGGTGCTCCTCTTCGGCCACGACGCGCTGGTGTTCCTGCTGCGCTACCTCGTGGAGGGGCTGACCGAGCCGGAGCTGATGACGCTGACCCGCCGGCACGTGATCGCCAACTGCTCGGTCACCGGTTGGACCGCCGACGCCGACGGCCGGCTCGTCCCCGACGCGTTCAACGACGTCACCCACCTGCACGAGCAGGGCGCCCGCCCCACCAGGGAGGACGAGGTCCATGCCGAACCGGTCTGAGGTGATCACCCCGGCGCTGCTGCGGAACTGGGCGCTGCCCGTGCCGACCGGCGGCAAGGAGGCCCGGGGCACCGTGCTGGTCGTCGGCGGCTCCCGGTTCACCCCCGGCGCGGTGCTGCTGGCCGGGGTGGCCGCCCTGCGGGCCGGCGCGGGGGTGCTGCAACTGGCCGCCGCCGAGTCCACCGCCGCCGCGCTGAGCATCCAGGTGCCGGAGGCGCTGGTCGTGGGCCTGCCCGAGACCGCCGACGGGGCCGTCGCGGGCCGGCCCGGCGACCCGCTGGACGCCCTGGTGGCCGACGCCGACGTGGTGGCCGTCGGCCCCGGGCTCACGGACATCGAGGCGACCGGCGAGCTGCTGCGCGGGGTGCTCGACGCCGCGCCGAAGCAGACCGCACTGGTGCTCGACGCGTACGCCCTCGGCGCGCTCAGCCACGCACCGGACCTGCTGGTCGGCTCGGGCCGCCCGGTGGTGCTGACGCCCAACCTGACCGAGGCGGCGCACCTGCTGGGCCGCGACCCCGGTGACGACCTGGACGCCGAGGCGGCCGAGCTGGCCCGCCGGTACGACGCGGTGGTCTCCCTCTACGGCCACGTCGCCGCGCCCGACGGGCGGTGCTGGCGGGAGGAGAGCGGCGACGCGGGGCTGGGCACCTCCGGCAGCGGCGACGTGCGGGCCGGGCTGCTGGCGGGCCTGCTGTCGCGGGGCACGGAGCCGGCGCAGGCGGCCTGCTGGGCGGCGTTCGCGCACGCGGTCAGCGGGCAGCGTCTGGTGCCCCGGTTCGGCCGGATCGGCTTCCTCGCCCGCGAGCTGCTCGACGAGATCCCGCACACCCTCGCCACGATCTGACCGCCCACTCCGGTGCAGCGTAACGCCGCGCGGCGGCCCGGCGCTCATCCAGCGGAGGCGGGCGTCCGTCCGCCTTCCGCCGGCCGCGTCCCCCACCAGGGGCGCGCAGCCGGCTGGAACAGCCCCTGGGAGTCTGTGTGAAGAACCTGCGTCGCAAGACCCTGGCCGCCGCGTCCGCCGTGACGCTCGGCGTCGGTCTCGCCCTCACCGGCGGACCGGCCCCGGCGGCGGCCGTCGGCCCCGACACCACCTTCCTGGTCCTCGCCCCGCAGGGCGCGACGACCGACGCCGCGGCGGCCCGGGTCGCCGCCGCGGACGGCACGGTGGTGGCCAGCTACCGGCAGATCGGCGTGCTCGTCGTCCGGTCGGCCAACCCCGACTTCGCCTCGGCGGTGAAGGGCGCCGGCGTCGAGTCGGTGGCCGCCACCACCGGCCTCGGCAGCGCCCTCGACGAGGGCGAGACCGTGGAGGTCCCGACGGCCGACGCCGCCGCGGCCAGCGGCGACCCGACCACCGAGCCGCTGTACGGGCAGCAGTGGGACATGCCGATGATCGGCGTCCCGCAGGCCCACGCGATCACGACCGGTAGCCCGGACGTGGTCGTCGGCGTGCTGGACAGCGGCATCTCCTCCAGCCACCCGGACCTGGCCGGCCAGATCGCCAGGGACAAGAGCGCGTCCTGCGTCGGCGGTGTCACCGACACCGCCGAGGCCGCCTGGAACCCGACCACCTCCGACCACGGCACCCACGTGGCCGGCACCATCGCCGCCGCCATCAACGGCGTCGGGGTGACCGGCGTCGCCCCGGGCGTCCGGGTGGCCGCCGTCAAGGTGGTCAACGACGACGGCTACATCTTCCCGGAGGCCGCGGTCTGCGGGTTCGTGTGGGCCGCCGAGCACGGCATGCAGCTGACCAACAACAGCTACTATATCGACCCGTGGGAGCTGAACTGCCGCAATGACGCGCGCCAGCGCCCGGTGTGGCAGGCCGTGCAGCGGGCCATCCGCTACTCGCAGAGCAAGGGCGTGCTCAACGTGGCGTCCGCGGGCAACTCCAACTACGACCTCGCGCACAAGATCACCGACGAGGGCAGCCCGAACAACGGGACGCCCGAGACCCGCGAGAACCTCACCAACGCCTGCCTCGACCTGCCGGCCGAGGCGCCGGGCGTGGTGACCGTGTCGGCGGTCGGCCCGACCGGGGACAAGAGCTACTACTCCTCGTACGGGAAGGGCGTCGTCGACGTGACGGCCCCGGGCGGGGACACCCGGTTCCGCACCCAGGGCGCCCGGTCGACCAGCACCGACGCGATCCTGTCCACCACCTTCAACACCGCCACCCGCACCAACGGGTGGGGCTACAAGCAGGGCACCTCGATGTCCGGTCCGCACGCGACCGGCGTCGCCGCCCTGGCCCTGTCAGCCCACCCGGGAATGACGCCGGGGCAGCTCGCGTCGTTCCTGGAGCGCACCGCCGTCGCCCGCTCCTGCCCGGCGGGCGTCTACAACCCGGTCCCGCTGATCCCGACGGGGCCACACGCGTACGACGCGACCTGCTCCGGCGGGGCCCGCAACGGGTTCTACGGCGCGGGCACCGTCAACGCCTACAACGCGGTCAAGTGACCGCCTGACGGGAAACTGGTGGGGCCCGGCCGCCGGGCCCCACCAGCGTGTTTCGGGCACCGGCGCGCCGCTGGCCGGACCGCACCGGCCGGGGCGGGCGACGGGACCGTCCACCGATCGGGTGACGCCTGTTTCCGCTGGTGACCTCGGGGTACCGGACGATCATCAGCCGAACCTAGGAGGTCACCGGTGTCGACCGATGCCATCGTCGTGCTCAAAGAGGACCACAAGGAGATGCGCCGCCTGTTCCGGGCCTTCCAGGATGCCCAGGACGGCCCGGCGAGCCAGCGGCAGAAGCTGGTGGGGCAGATCCTGGAGGCCCTCACGGTGCACACCTACCTGGAGAACGAGGTGATGTACCCGGAGGTCCGCAAGCTGCTGCCGGACCTGGAGGACGACATCCTCGAATCGTACGAGGAGCACCACGTCGCCGACCTGCTCTGCGCGGAGCTGGCCGCCATGGACGCCGACGACGACCACTTCAACGCCAAGACCACGGTGCTGATCGAGAACGTGGAGCACCACGTCGAGGAGGAGGAGCAGGAGTGGTTCCCGAAGGTGCGGGAGGCGCTCGGCCGCAAGCAGTTGCAGGAGATCGGCGAGCGGATGATCGCGCTGCGCCCCGACGCCCCGCGCAGCCCGACCGCCCCGAAGGCGATCAAGAAGGCGCTGGACGCGGTCACCGCCTGACACCGCCCGTCCCGCACCCGAGCCCGTGGACGGTTGGCGTCACCAGCGGACGGCAACCGTCCACGGTCCGGGGGTCCGGCCGCGAGGCCGGCGGGGCGGGAGCAGGTCCGGGCCGATCAGGTCGGGGGCGGATCAGTCCGGGGGCGGGAGGATCTGGCGGAGCTGGCCGGGTGGGACGGACCGGCGTCGCCACTCCCGGGGGTAGCCCACCGACACCTCCTCGAAGCGCACCCCGTCGTGCCAGGTCGTGCGGGGGATGTGCAGGTGGCCGTAGACGGCTGCGGCGGCCCCGTAGCGCACGTGCCAGTCGGCGGTGGCGTCGGTGCCGCACCACTGGGCGAAGATCGGGTAGCGCAGGATCCGGGTCGGCTCGCGCACCAGCGGCCAGTGGCTGACCAGCACCGTCGGCAGCGCCGGGTCGCGGGCGTCGAGCCGCGCGGCCGTCTCGGCGAGCCGGGCCGCGCACCAGTCCTGCCGGCTCGGGTACGGGTCCGGGTGCAGCAGGTATTCGTCGGTGCAGACGATGCCGGTGGCGTGCGCCTCGGCCAGGGCCGCCTCGCGGGTGTCGATGCCCTCGGGCCGCCAGGTGTAGTCGTAGAGCAGGAACAGCGGCGCGACCAGCGCCGGCCCGCCGGGGCCCCGCCACACGGGGTAGGGGTCCTCCGGGGTGACCACGCCGAGGGCGCGGCAGACGTCGACCAGGTGCCGGTAGCGGGCCACCCCGCGCAGGGTGACGGAGTCGCTCGACGGGGTCCACAGGTCGTGGTTGCCCGGGGCCCACACCACCGTGGCGAAGCGCCGGCTGAGCAGGCCCAGCGCCCATTCGATGTCGGCCACGGTGTCGGCGACGTCACCCGCGACCAGCAGCCAGTCGCCCGGTGAACGGGGGCGCAGGCCCTCGACGATCGCCCGGTTCTCCGCGTATGTCACATGCAGGTCGCTGATCGCGAGCAGCGCCCCGTCGGCCTCCCCCACCACCGTTCGATCCTACGGGAGCCGCCGCGGGCGTGGGGACCGCCGAAGGTGGTCCGGCCCGGCCGGCCCCCGGGCCGACCGGGTAGGATCGACCCGGGCCGTGACTGGCGCGTGGGGATGGACAACCATCGGGAAGCGGTCCCGTCATCAGGACGTCTGCCGAGCGCCTGGGCCTTCCGCACGTCACCAGGAGGTCGCATGTCGTCGCCGAACGCCGAGTCCACCGCCTTCCGCAGCGCCCTCGAGGTGATCCGCGCCGTCGAGCCCCGCGTCGCCGACGCGATCGGGGCGGAGCTGGCCGACCAGCGCGAGTCGCTGAAGTTGATCGCGAGCGAGAACTACGCCTCCCCCGCCACGCTGCTGGCGATGGGCAACTGGTTCAGCGACAAGTACGCCGAGGGCACGGTCGGCCGCCGCTTCTACGCCGGCTGCCAGAACGTCGACACCGTCGAGGCGCTCGCCGCCGAGCACGCCCGGGAGCTGTTCGGCGCGTCGCACGCGTACGTGCAGCCGCACTCGGGCATCGACGCCAACCTGGTGGCGTTCTGGGCGATCCTGGCCGACCGGGTGGAGTCCCCGGCCCTGAAGCGGGCCCAGGTGCGCCAGGTCAACGACCTGACCGAGGAGGACTGGTTCGCGCTGCGCCGCGAGCTGGGCGACCAGCGGATGCTCGGCATGTCGCTGGACGCGGGCGGCCACCTCACCCACGGCTTCCGGCCCAACATCTCGGGCAAGATGTTCGACCAGCGCAGCTACGGCACCGACCCGGCGACCGGGCTGATCGACTACGACCGGGTCGCCGAGGCGGCCCGCGAGTTCCGGCCGCTGATCCTGGTCGCCGGCTACTCGGCGTACCCGAGGAAGGTCAACTTCCGGATCATGCGGGAGATCGCCGACTCGGTGGGCGCGACGTTCATGGTCGACATGGCGCACTTCGCCGGCCTGGTGGCCGGCAAGGTGTTCACCGGCGACTTCGACCCGGTGCCGCACGCGCACATCGTCACGACCACCACCCACAAGTCGCTGCGCGGCCCGCGCGGCGGCATGGTGCTGTGCGGCCCGGAGCTGGCCGACCAGGTCGACCGGGGCTGCCCGATGGTGCTCGGCGGCCCGCTGCCGCACGTGATGGCCGCCAAGGCGGTCGCCCTGGCGGAGGCGCGCCGCCCCGACTTCGCCGACTACGCGCAGCGCATCGTCGACAACGCCCAGGCCCTCGCCGAGGGGCTGCTGGGCCGGGGCGCGAAGCTGGTCACCGGCGGCACGGACAACCACCTGGTGCTCATCGACGTCTCCGGCTACGGGCTGACCGGCCGGCAGGCGGAGCAGGCGCTGCTGGACTCGGGCATCGTCACCAACCGCAACGCGGTCCCACAGGACCCGAACGGCGCGTGGTACACCTCGGGCATCCGGATCGGCACGCCCGCCCTGACCACCCGGGGCCTGGGCGCCGCCGAGATGGACGCGACGGCCGAGCTGATCCACACCGTGCTCAGCCAGACCACGCCGGGGTCGAACGCCGACGGCACGCCGTCGAAGGCCAAGTACGTCCTGGACCCGGCCCTGGCCGACAAGGTCAGCCGCCAGGCCACCGACCTCCTGTCGACGCACCCCCTCTACCCCTCGGTCACCCTGACCTGACCGTTCCCACCCGCTCGCTGATCAAAAGGAGAGCGTCATCGTCGAGATCGACTTTGACGCTCTCCTTTCGATCGCCGAGGCGGGGGCGGCGGGACGCGGGGCCGGGCGGGGGTCAGGCCATGGGGCGCTTGAGGTGGTAGCGGTGGACCTCGGTGCTGCCCTGGACGTTGTTCACGTCCTCGGCGGCGGAGACCAGCTCCCAGCCCTCCCGGCCGGCCCGGTTGAGGTGCGCGATCGCGGTGTCGCCGTACGCGGTGATGTCGGTGCGGGACCCGTCCGGGCCGTACCACACGAACGAGACGTGGAAATTGCGCCCCTGCCCCTGGTAGCGGCGGACCAACAGTGCGTACTCCCATGCGACCATGCCGTCCATTATGGCCGGTCCGCCCGGCCGCGCGGCGCACGGGGGGTGGCGGAACGACGACAGTGCGGGGTCAGCCCCGGGCCGCCGGGACGGGCGACCGGGCCAGCTCGTCGGCGATCAGCGCGGCGAGCCGGTCGAGGCCGGTGTCGATCTGCCCGGGCGTCACGGCGCTGATCGACAGCCGCAGCGCGGCCACCGGCGCGGTGTCGTCGTAGAAGTGGGCCATCGGCGTCCACAGCACGCCGTAGTCCTCGGCGGAGCGGCGCAGCAGCGCGTCGTCGACGGGGAACGGGACGCTCACCACGGCGAAGAAGCCGCCCGCCGGGACGTTCCACCGCACCGGCGACGGGTCGGGGAACCGCCGGGCCAGGCCGTCGACGAGGTGGCGCAGGTTGCGGGCGTACGCGGCGCGCTCGCGGGTGTTCGCGGCGACGAGGCTGCACCCGTGGGCGAGCAGCGCCCCGCCGACGACGGCCTGGGCGATGGCGGAGGTGTTCACCGTGACCATGCTCTTGATCTTGGCGAGCTGGTCGGCGAGCGGCCCGACGGTCCCGTCGGCGTCGCGCACCCGCTGGTCGGCGACGAGGTAGCCGACCCGCGCCCCGGGCAGCACGGTCTTGGCGAACGAGCCGAGGTAGACCACCCGCCGCCCGGTGTCGAGGGCCTTGAGCGTGGGCACCCGCCCCGCGCCGTCGGCGTGGAACAGCCCGTACGGGTTGTCCTCGATCAGCAGCAGGTCCTCGGCGGCGGCGAGGTCCAGCAGCCGCCGCCGGTCGGCCAGGCCGATGCTCGCCCCGGACGGGTTGGCGAAGTCCGGCATCACGTAGCAGGCGCGCGGGCGCAGCCCCTCGGCGCGGGCCCGGCGCACCTGCGCGCGCAGGTCAGCCAGGTCGATGCCGGCCGGCCCCCCGGCCACCGGGCGCACCGGCAGGTCCACGAGCCGGGCCGCGCCGGTCAGCCCGACGTAGGTGGGGGCGACGGCGAGCAGCACGTCGGCGGGGCCGGCGCGCAGCGCCCGCAGCACCAGCAGCATCGCCTCCTGGCAGCCGACGGTCACCACGATCGACTCCGGGTCGACGGTGATCTCCTCGTCGACGGCGAGGTTGCGGGCGACGAGGTCGTGGATGATCCCCTTGGTGCGGCCGTACTGGAACAGGGCACGGTGCACCTGCGCCGGCCCGTAGCCGAGGTCGTCGGCCAGGTGGGCGCGGAACGTCTCCAGGTGCCGGTGCAGGTCGGCGACGTCGAAGAACTCCTCGTACGGGCGGCCGGCGGCCAGCGACACCGCGTCGGGATAGCGCTGGGCGACCTCGTTGAGGAAGTTCATCGAGTTCAGCGCGGGGTCGCCGACCGCCGGGTGCAGGTCGGCCACCTCCAGATCGGCCACAGCCAGGTCGGTGTGCGCGCTCAGGTCCACCGGTCGTCCACCGTCCACGTTCAGCCTTCCGTGATCGTACGCAGGTCGCGGGCCTCCGCCGGGTCGGCGCACCCGGCGAGGGTGAGGGCGTCGCGCAGCTCGGCGGCGAGCAGCGCGAACGCGGCGTCGGCGCCGGCCCGCCCGCCGACGGCCAGCGCCCACAGCAGCGGCCGCCCGACCAGCACCCCCGACGCGCCCAGCGCCAGGGCGCGCAGCACGTCGACGCCGCCGCTGATGCCGCCGTCGACCAGCACCTCGCACCGGTCGCCGACGGCGGTGCGCACCTGCGGCAGCATGGTCAGCCCGGCGGGGGCGGCGTCGAGCTGCCGCCCGCCGTGGTTGGACACCACCACCGCGTCCGCGCCCGCGTCGGCGGCCAGCACCGCGTCGCGGGGGTCGAGGACGCCCTTGACCACCAGCGGCAGGTCCGTGCGCCCCCGCAGCCAGGCGACGTCGGACCAGGTGAGGGCCGAGGCGAACGCCGCGCTGGTGTGCCGGGCCACGGCCGACGTGCCGGGCGTGCCGGCGTGCGCCAGGTCGTCGCGGCTGCCGGGCAGGTTCGCGGCGGCCACGTGCGGCGGCAGCGCGAACCCGTTGCGGACGTCGCGCAGCCGGGGGCCGAGGATCGGCACGTCGACGGTGAGCATGAGCGCGGTGCACCCGGCCCGCTGCGCCCGGTCCACCAGCTCGCGGACCATCCCCCGGTCCCGCAGCCAGTAGAGCTGGAACCACACCGGCCCGCCGGCCGCCGCGATCTGCTCGATGGTGGCGCTGCTCAGGGTGCTCGCCACGTAGGGCACCCCGGCCGCGCCGGCGGCCGCCGCGAGCGCGGGCTCGCCGTCGGGGTGCACGAGCCGCTGGTACGCCATCGGCGCGACCGCCACCGGCAGGGCCTGCGGCCGGCCGAGCAGCGGGGCGTCGGTGCGGGGCCGGTCGATCCCGCGCAGCATCCGGGGCAGCACGGCGACCCGGTCCAGGGCGGCCCGGTTCGCGGCGAGGGCGGTCTCGGCGCCGCTGCCGCCCGCCACGAAGTCGTACACCTCGGGCGGCAGCGCCGCGCGGGCCAGCGCGGCGAAGTCGGCGAGGCTCGCCGCGAACGGCGCCGCACCGGCGGGACCGGCCGCAGGCGGGGCGGCGGGCGGGGCGGGCGCGGCCGGGGCGAGCGGTTCAGCCATCGACCGCGCCCGCGTCGGCCGGCGCCGCCGGGGCGACGCCGAGCCGGTCGCGCAGGAACGCGGCGGCCCGGTCCTGGGCGTGCCGGCCGGCGTCGAACGCCCCCGGCATGGCGAAGAATCCGTGGATCATCCCCGGGTAGCGGGCCAGCTCCACCGGCACCCCCGCCGCGCGCAGCCGGTCGGCGTAGCGCTCCCCCTCCTCGCGCAGCGGGTCGTACTCGGCGGTGATCACCAGGGCCGGCGGCAGGCCGGTCAGGTCCTCCGCGAGCAGCGGCGACGCGAGCGGGTTCGCCGCGTCGGCCGGATCGGGCAGGTAGTGCCCCCGGTACCAGGCCACCGAGTGCCGGTTGAACAGCAGCGGGTCCTGCTCCCCGCCGGGCCCGGCGGGATCGGCGGACCCCGCCGGCTCGGCGCGTTCGCGCTGGTCGGTGTTGGGGTAGACCAGCAGTTGGGCGGCCAGCGCCGGCCCGCCGCCGTCGCGGGCCAGCAGGGTCACGGCGGCGGCGAGGTTGCCGCCCGCGCTGTCCCCGCCGACGGCCAGCCGGGCCGGGTCGGCCCCGAACTCGTCGGCGTGCGCGGCGAGCCAGGCCACGGCGGCGTGGCAGTCGTGCACCGCCGCCGGGAACGGGTGCTCGGGGGCGAGCCGGTAGCCGACCGTGACGACCTGGCAGCCCGTGGCGTTGGCCAGCCGGCGGCAGATCCCGTCGGCGGTGTCGACGCTGCCGAGGGTCCAGCCACCGCCGAAGAAGTAGACCAGGGTCGGCAGCGGGCCGTCCCCGGCCGGCCGGTGCACGCGTACCGGCAGGTCACCGGCCGGGCCGGGGACGACCGTGTCGCGTACCGCGTGCACCGGTTCGACGTCGCCGCCCCCGGCCCGGATGGCCGCCAGGTCGGCCGCGCGCGCCTCGGCCAGGGTCTGCGTGTAGAGCGGCGCGACGCCGGCCGCCGCGCGCGCGGCCCGGTATGCGACCACCTGCGGGTCCAGGGGCATGGGTGGGTCTCTCCTCTACTCGCCGGTGGTGACGAACAGCTTGTCGATGCCACGCAGGAACAGGCTGCCGCTGTAGACGGGCTGCTGGGTGATGCGCAGCCCGGGGAAGCGGGCGAACAGCCGGGGCAGGGCGAGCTGGCCCTCCAGCCGGGACACCGCCGAGCCGAGGCAGAAGTGCAGGCCGACGCCGAAGGCCAGCGACGGCGGGCCGGCGCGGCGCGGGTCGAACCGGTCGGGGTCGGGGAAGCGGGCCGGGTCGCGGTTGGCGGCGGCGATCAGCAGCATCACGTTCTCGCCCTCGGCGACCTGCACGCCGTGCAGGACGGTGTCGCGGGGCGCGGCCCGGGCCAGGAAGTGCACCGGGCTCTGCATGCGCAGCACCTCGTCGACGCAGCCCCGGGTCAGCTCGTCGTCGCCGGGCAGGGCGGCGGTCACGTCGGGGTGCTCCAGCAGCAGCGGCAGGCCGTTGCTGAACATGTAGACGGTGGTGACGAAGCTGGCGTTGAACAGGACGATGAGGTTGCTGATCAGCTCGTCCTCGGTGAGGTCGACGCCGCCGGAGTCGAGCGCCTCGACGAGGCCGCTGATCAGGTCCTCGCCGGGGGCGCGGCGGCGCTCGGCGATCCGCTCCCGGTAGTAGCCGCGCAGCTCGGCGGCGGCGGTGTTGGCCTTGGCCAGCCGCTCCGGGGTCGCCCCGGCCACGTCGAGGAAGTCGTCGATCCAGTCGACCCGCTCGCGGTACCAGGGCAGGTCGGCCTCGGGCAGGCCGATGAACTCGGCCATCACCAGCGCCGGGATCGGGTACGCGAAGTCGGCCACGAAGTCGACCTCGGCCCCGCCGGCGCCCGCCTCGGCCATCCGGTCCAGCAGCGTGTCGGTGACGCGGGTGATCACCGGCTCCAGCGCGCCCAGCCGGCGCGGGGTGAACGTCTTGGCGAACACCGCCCGCATCCGGGTGTGGTCGGGCGGGTTGATGAACATCATCGACGACTCGAAGGTGCGCAGGATCTCGTGCTGTTCCCAGCCGGGCGGGGACTGCTTGAGCCACTCCGGGTCGCGCAGCACCTGGTCGACGACGTCGTACCCGCCGGCGACGGCGCTGACGGTGCTGTGCTCGGGGCGGTTCGGGATCTCGCGGATCGGGCCCAGCTCGTGCAGGGCCGCGTAGAAGGGGTACGGGTTCTGCCGGCCCTGGTCGCTGTACAGGCCGGAGAGCAGCTCTTTGACGTCCACGGTGGTGCTTCCTCCCCAGGAAGTTGGCGACGGGGCGACGGGAGGATCACCCCCCGCCGCCCCGCCGGTGTCACAGACCGAGCAGGCGCAGCGGCACCGCGTCGGCCATCGCCTGGTTGCCCAGGTCGTTCGGGTGGATGTGGTCACCCGAGTCGTACGCCGGCAGCAGCCGGCTCGGCTGGGCCGGGTCGCGCAGCACCTTGTCGAAGTCGAGCACCCCGTCGAACTCGTGGCTGCCCCGCAGGTACGCGTTGACCGCCTGGCGGGTGGCCTCCTTCTCCGGCGTCCACACGCCCGGGTTGCCGTGCCCCTCGTACGGGGTGAGCGTGGCCACCAGGCTGGTCAGGCCGCGGGCCTTGACCTGCTGGTTGACCTGCCGCAGCGAGGCGATGATCTTCTCGGCGGAGTCGTCCGACATCCAGATGTCGTTGATGCCCAGGTGGGTCACGACGGTCCGCACGCCGGTCTGCGGGAAGACGTCCTCGTTGAGTCGGGCCAGGGCGTTCGGGCCCAGCTCGTAGTAGCCGGGGAAGCCGCCCGCGCCGGGCTCGGTGCCCTCGTGGTTGAGCCGGTTGCCGGCCAGGCTGAGGTTGAGCACGCCCGGGGTACGCACCTCGGGGCGGGCGTCGATCAGCCGGTCGGCGAGCAGGTCGGGCCAGCGCCGGTTGGTGTTGACCGTGCTGCCGTTGCCGTCGGCGATGGAGTCGCCGAGGACGACGACCGAGCCGGGGCTGAGCTTGCGCTGCACGTCCACGCCGGACAGGAACATCCAGCAGCAGTCGGGGCGGATGGTGAAGCCCGTCCCGCCGGCGGCACCGGTGAGGTCGGTGGCGCCGATGAACGTGGTCTGCCGCGACTGGCCGTGGAAGGTCACCGGCCCGGTCAGCTCGGGGAAGTACAGCGTGACGACCAGGTCCTCCTGGTCACCGACCGGGAGGTCGACCGGGTCGCTGAGCAGCTCCCCGCCCTTGTTCATGGTGACCGACGCGGAGCCGTTGAAGGTCAGCTCCTTCACGGTCGGCACGGCCACGTCCGACAGGTCCGTCGGGGTGGACGTGTCCGGCCGGGCGATGGTGGCCCGGCCGACCTTCACGGCCTGCTCGCCGTAGAGGTTGCTCAGCCGCACGCGCAGCCGGGGACCGCCCACCGTGGTGTGCACGATCATCCGGATGCTCTGGTTGTTGAGGCCGGTGTTGGTCAGCCCGACCGTGTTGCCCCGGGTCACCGCGGCGGCCCAGCTGCCCGCCCACACGGGTGCGCCGGGGCGCTTCCCGGTGTCCGGGCCGGCGGTGGCCACCACGGCCGGCGCTCCCACGACCAGCGCCGTGGCCGCAGCGGCGATCACCTGCCATCTCTTCGGGGCCGTTATCAAGCGCCACTTGTTCGGAGTCGACATTGAACCTCCATGTTGGCAGCCCAGGGTCGTCCACTGACGACAGCCTCCTGGACGATGGTCCAGAAACCTAGCCGCGCCCCTGACAGGCGTCAATCAACCTGATCGACAAGATCAAATGACGTCGAGCTGCGGCCGCGCACCGATCGGCCCGGTGCCCGGCGCGGCCGGGCGGCCTACGCTCGAAGCTGGCGGCGGTGCGGTCGCCGAAGCGCGCCGCCGTCGCCGCGTCCCGGCCCTGAGCTGCCGGGACGCCGCTCGCGGCCGGTCGTCGCGGGCGCCCCGCCGGGCCGCCGCCGACCGCCGCCGGAAGCTGATGGGGGCTGGCGATGACCGACGGTGCCGACCGACCGACCACCTACGTGCACGAGGCGCTGGAGCTGTTCGAGGGCTTCGGCGACCGGGAGGCCCTGGTGGGCGGCGGACGCCGACTGACCTATCTGGACGTGGCCGCGCAGGTGCGCGGCATGGCCGCCGCGCTGACCCGCGGCGGGGTCCGCCCGGGCGACGCCGTGCTGGTGATGCTCGGCAACGCGGTCGAGGGACCGCTGCTCCAGCTCGCCCTGCACCTGCTGGGCTGCCGGACGATGTGGGTCGCCCCGGTCACCTCCCGCCGCGAGGTCGACGACTTCGTCCGGCTGTCCCGGCCGGAGGCGTTCGTCTACGACGCCCGCGACGGCGACGGGCTCGGCCCGCGGATCGCCGCCGACCTGACCGGCGTGCCCGTGTTCTGCCTCGGCCCCGGCGGCGCGGGCCCCGACCTCACCGCCGCCGACCTGAGCGACTCCGGCCCCACCGCCGCCGGGCTGCCCGGCGGCGTGCCGGAGCCGGAGTCGTTCCTCCAGACCAGCGGCACCACCGGCACCCCGAAGCTGGTGCACCACCGGGAGAGCTTCTACCGCCAGGTCCTCGCCCTCGCCGAGGGCTTCCGCTCCGGCGGGATCCCGCTGCTGCGGCACCTGTCCCACTCGCCGATGTGGCTGGCCAGCGGCCAGATCACCACCCTGGTCAACCTGTTCAGCGGCGGCGTGCTGTTCCTGCGCGAACGGTGGGACCCGGCGGCGTTCATCGCCACCGTCGGGCGGGAGCAGATCAACTCGACGTTCGTCACCCCGCCGATGCTCTACGAGGTGCTCGACCACCCCGACCTGCCCGGCGCGGACTTCTCCGCCATGTTCATGTTCAACGTGGGCGCCGGGCCCGCCGCGCCCGCCCGCCTGCGCCAGGCGATCGCCCGCTTCGGCCCGGTCCTGCGCATCGTGTACGGGCTCAGCGAGGCCGTCGTGATCACCGCCCAGCCGGGGCTGACCGAGGACCCGGAACACCCGGAACGGCTGCGCTCCTGCGGGAAGCCGTACGGGGACGTGGCGGTGCAGATCCGCGACGCCGACGGGGCGGTCCTGCCGGCCGGCGTCGACGGGGAGGTGTGGGTGCGCACGAAACTGAGCTTCGCCGGCTACCACGGCCAGCCCGAACTGACCGCCGAGACCCTGGTCGACGGCTGGGTACGCACCCGCGACGTCGGCCACCTCGACGCCGACGGCTACCTCTACCTCGTCGACCGGCTCGCCGACCGGATCCTCACCCGGCAGCGGAGCTGGCCGATCTACTCCCGGCCCATCGAGGACGTGCTCGCCGGGCACCCGCAGGTGCGGGCCGCCGCCGTGATCGGGGTGCCCGACGAGGTGGCCGGCGAGCTGCCGTACGCGTACGTGGTGGCGACGCCGGGGGCGACGGTGACGGGGGCGGAGCTGATCGACCTGGTCACCGCCGAGCTGAGCGAGACGTGGGCGCCGGGCGCGGTGGAGTTCGTCGACGCGCTGCCGCTGAACCGGTCGGCCAAGGTCGACAAGCTGGCGCTGCGGGCCCGGTACGCCGCCGGCCGCCCCGCCGACCACGTCGGCAGCCCCGCGTGACGACCGAGGCCGTCCCCGGGGCGGCGACGGACGCCGACTCCCCGGCAGGAACGGATGCCGGCGCCCCGGCCGGAACGGATGCCGGCCCGCAGACCGGAGCCGACGCCGGTTCCGCGGCCGGCCCGGCGGCCGGGGCGAAGGGAGGCGGCGTGGACCGGGAGCGGGCCGCCGCGCGGCGGGAACTGGTCACCCTCGTCGCCGCCGACCTGATCTCCAACCTGGGCAGCCGCATCTCCGTCATCGCGATCCCGTGGCTGGTGCTGACCACCACGGGCAGCCCGGCGAAGATGGGCATCGTCGCGGCGGCGGAGTTCCTGCCGTACATGCTGTCCAGTTCCCTGGCGACGCCGTGGGCGGACCGGTTCGGGGTGCGCCGCACGTCCATCGTGGTGGACGCGGCGAGCGCGGCGGCCGTGGCGGTGGTGGCGATGACCCCGTGGCTCGGCTTCGGGGCGCTGGTCGCCCTCGTCGCGGTGGCGGGCGGGCTGCGCGGCATCGGCGACCGGGTCAAGCACGTCATGTTCCGGCCGGCGGCGCAGCGCGCCGGGGTGCAGCTGATCCGGCTCACCTCCGCCTACGACGGCCTGGCCCGGGGCGTCACCCTGTTCGGCGCGGTGATCGGGGGCCTGCTCATCGACTGGGTCGGGGTGACCCGGGCCATCTGGATCGACGCGGGCACCTTCGCGCTCTGCGCGCTGCTGGTCGGGCTGCTGGTGCGCCCGCCGGCCGCCGACGCGCCGGCCGCGCCCCGGGAGAGCTACTTCCGGGCCCTGCGCACCGGGTTCGCCTACCTGCGCACCGACCGGGTGCTGCTGGCCATGCTGCTGGTGGTCTCCGCGCTGAACATGATGGCCGCCGCCAACACCGCCGTGTGGATCCCCGTCTGGGTGCGCGACGTGCTCGGCGACCCGGCCGGCTTCGGCCTGGTGCTGGGGGTGTTCGGCGCGGGGGCGCTGCTGGGCAACGTGGTGTTCACGATGGTCGGCCCGAGGCTGCCCCGCACGCTCGTCTTCGCCGTCGGCGCGGCGATGAGCGGCGCGCCCCGGCTGCTGACCATGGCGGTCACCGACCACCTCGTCGTGGTGCTGGTGGTGACGTTCCTGTCCGGCATCGGCATCGCCGCCGTCAACCCGCTGCTGGGGGCCACCCTCTACGAGCGGGTGCCCGACGCGTTGCAGACCCGGGTGCTCGGCATCGCCGGCTCCCTGGCGTTCGTCGGCCTGCCCGTCGGCGCGCTGCTGGGCGGCTGGTCGGTCGCCGTGCTTGGCCTCAAGCCGGCGCTGCTGGTGATGGCGGTGCTGTGCGCGGTGCTGACCGTGGGGCCGCTGCTCGCCGGGCCGCTGCGGGCGGGCCGGTCCCGCCCAGCCGCGCCGCCCCCGCGGCCCGCCGGGTAGGCGGCGCCCCGGCCCCGTCCGCCGGCCCCGCCCGCCGGCCCCGTCCGCGCCGTGCGCCGGCCCCGCCAGCCCCGCCCGCGCCGTGCCGGGCTGGTGGGGGTATCCGCGCGCCGGGATGCCCCCACTCGGCCGGCATGGCTTCCTCGCATGTTCGCCCCGCGTTCGCCGGAGCGCCCGGGTCGCGTCGGGTGGCACGCCTACCGTGCCGGTCGGGTCGCACCGACTGACTGCCCCGGGCGCGACCGGACCGGCGACCCGCGAGGAGAACCATGCCGTCATCGACCGACAGCCCGGTGGCCACCGCCCGGCTCGGCGAAGTGCGCCGGATCGGCGACGCCGCCGGGCACAACGCCTTCACCGACCTGGTCCGGCACCGGGGCCGGTGGCTGTGCGCGTACCGGGAGGGCGCCGGACACCTCTCCGCCGACGGGGCGATCCGGGTGCTCGCCTCCGCCGACGGCCGGGAGTGGGCCCCCGTCGCCCGGCTGGAGCGGGCGGCCACCGACCTGCGCGACCCCCGGTTCGTGGCCCGGCCCGACGGCCGGCTGCAACTGCTCGCCGCGGCGGTCACCGCGACGGACGCCGGCACCGCCACCACGGCGGGCGACGGCGCGGCCACCGCGACGGACGCCGGCACCACGACCACGGCGGGAGACGGCACGGCCGCCGCCACGGCGGACGGCGCGGCCACCGGCGACGCGGCGGGGCGGGCCGTCGGGCGCGGGGCGGGGCCGGCCAAGGCGTTCCGCACGTTGACCTGGCTGTCGGCCGACGGGCAGCGCTGGGGCGAGCCGACGCCGGTCGGCGAGCGCGACATCTGGGTGTGGCAGGCGGCCTGGCACGGCGGCGCGATGTACGGCGTCGGGTACGCCACCCGGGAGCCCCGGTTCGTCCGGCTCTACCGCAGCGGCGACGGGTTCGACCTGCAACCGGTCGTCGACACCCTCTTCCTCGGCGGCTACCCCAACGAGTCCGGGCTGGTGTTCGGCCCCGACGGCACCGCCAGCTGCCTGCTGCGCCGCGACCGGGAGGCGGCCACCGCCCAGCTCGGGCGGGCCCGGTCGCCGTACCGGCACTGGACGTGGACCGACCTCGGGGTGCGGGTGGGCGGGCCGGCCCTGCTCGGGCTGCCCGACGGCCGCCTCGTCGCCGGGGTACGCCTGCTCGACGGCGGCCCGCGCACCGCCGTCTGCGCCGTCGACCCGCACCGGGGCGCCCTGACCGAGCTGCTGGCGCTGCCCTCCGGCGGCGACTGCGGCTACCCCGGGCTGGACTGGCACGACGGGCTGCTGCGGGTCAGCTACTACTCCTCCCACGAGGAGCGGACGTGCGTGTACCTGGCCGAGGTGACGCTCGACGGGTAGGGGTGTCGACGCGGCGGGCGGGTCGGCTAGCGTGCCGGTCATGCCGGCGAGCCGCACCGAAGCCACCGACCCGTACTGCCTGCGCGCGGGCGAGAGCGCGCGGCTGCTCGCCGGGCACCCGTGGCGGCGGTTCGTGGTGCTCGGCGACAGCGTCGCCGAGGGGCTGTGCGAGCCCGTCGACGGCTACCCGGACGTGCAGTGGGCCGACCGGATCGCCGCCGAGCTGGACGCGGCCCGCCCCGGGCTGGCGTACCTCAACCTGGGGCTGCGGGGGCTGCGGGCGCACGAGGTCCGCGCCGCGCAACTGGCCCCGGCGGTGGAGTTCGGCCCGGATCTGGCGCTGGTGGTGTGCGGCGGCAACGACGCGTTCCGCTCCGCCTACGACGCGGACGCCGTCGACGCGGAGCTGGCCGCCATGGTCACCGGGTTGCAGGAGGCGGGGGCGGACGTGGTGACGGTGGGCATGTTCGACGTGTCGCACAGCCCGGCGGTGCCGGCGCGGCTGCGGGAGGGCCTGGGCGGGCGGATGCGCCGGCTCGCGGCGCACACCCGGGCGCTGGGCGAGCGGCTCGGCACCCTGCACGTGCACCTGACCGATCACCCGGCGGTGGCCGACCCGACGCTCTACAGCGGCGACGGCCGGCACGGCAGCGCCCGCAGCGACGCCATCGCCGCCGCCGAGACGGTCCGCCGCCTCGGCGCGCACCTCGCCGCGCGCCGGTGACCTCACCCCGGCGGCGGCCCTCGGGGCGACCGCCGCCGGGGAGGCGGTCAGTCGGTGAGCAGGATGCCGGTGAGCAGGACCCCGCGCGCGAGATTGAGCACGCTGTCGCAGCCGGGGAAGCCCACCCGGGCCAGGCCGCCCGAGCCGGTGCGGCCGAACAGGTAGGGCGCGAGGCTGTAGGGGACGTCGGCGGTGACGGTCTCCCCCGTCTCCATCCGCACGAAGTCCATCGCCACCCGGTCGGCGGGCATGTACTCCTGGAGGATGTAGCCGCCCTCGTCGATGGCGGCGCGCAGCCCCTCCTCCCACTTCTGCGGGTCGGTCTCGCGGCCCAGCAGCACGCCGATGCCGGCCGAGCCGTCGGCGGGCTTGGCGACCAGGTCGTGCTGGTCGGCCAGCGCCCGGGGCAGCTCGGCGGCGGTGAGGGCGGTGGTGCGCGGGACGTACCGGCGCACGAGCGCCTGGTCGGCCTCGGGCAGGGTGTCGAGGTCCTCCCAGAGCCAGGCAAAGTTGATCTTGTTGCCGAGCAGCCAGGCCGCCGTGCTGACGAACATCGGCAGGGTCCCGGCGGCGAGGGCGCCGGCGACCGCGTCCAGCCCCGCGCTGGCGTGCACCCGGTTGGGCACGAAGAGCCGGAACAGCGCGTCGACCGGGGCGCCGTCGACGACGAGCCGCTTCTGCTCGTCCAGGGTCGCCAGCTTGAGCTGGGCGATGACCAGGTCGATGCCGAAGTGGCGGGCCCGGTCCGCCAGCGGGGACAGGATCTTGAGGAAGAAGTCCGGCGTCTCCAGGCCCGGGTAGTCGGCGTCGAAGTCCAGCAGCAGCGCCACCCGGGCCCCGTCGGCCAGGCCCAGCTCGTCGCGGATCGCCACGAACCGCTGGTCGAGCAGGGACGGGGCGGGCCGCACCGGCAGCCCGTCGAGGATGCCCCGCTCGGCGTAGAGCTTCGCGTACCGGTAGACGACCGTGTCGGCGTCGAAGCCGCCGCCGAGGCTGCTGTCGATGTTGTACTCGACGAACTTCGGCACCCCGCCGGAGATCAGCACGTCCGGCCGGTACGCGGCCAGCAGCGCCTCCGACAGCACCTCGTCGGTGTCGAGCAGCTTCGTCTCCTCCGCCGGCACCCCGAGCAGCCGGGTCAGCTCCCCGGCGGTGCGGGCCCGCCGCTGGCACGCCTCCAGGATGAGCTGGGCAATCCGGTCGCAGACCTCGTTCAGCTCGCGGAACGCGTCCGCCGGCATCACCGGGGGCCGGGCCAGCCGCCACGTCTGGTTGTAGGTCGCGCAGCCGTAGAAGACCTCCTTCCACGCGCCCGCCCCGGCGGCCACCATCTCCGCCCGGGTCGACTCCGGCAGGTCCTTCCACGCCTGGTCCAGCGGCGGCCAGGGGTAGTTCGGGTCGATCATCACTCGTCCTTCATGGTGAGTTGGATGGCGGCGGTGAGCTGCTCGCGGCCGGGCTGCACGGCCCGGTCCAGCGCCGGGGCGAACGGCAGCACCGCGCCGTCGGGGCGGGTGACCCGCCGGGGCGGCGCGAGCAGCCGCACCCGTTCCACCACGGTCGCGATGATCTCCCCGGCGATCCCGCAGGACCGGTTGGAGTCGTCGACCACGACCAGCCGCCCGGTGCGGGCCACCGACGCGGTCAGCCCGTCCCAGTCGAACGGGTGGAGCGTGCGCGGGTCGAAGACCTCCACCGACACCTGGTCGGCCAGCGCCTCGGCGACGGCGAGCGCGTCGTGCACCAAATGCCCGACGGCGACCACCGTCACGTCGTCGCCGGCCCGGTGCACCCGTCCCCGCCCGATCGGCACCGGGGCCAGGGCGGCGAAGTCCACGTCGGCGCGCACGTCCATCGCCCCGGCCGGCGCGAACACCACCACCGGGTCGACGTGCCGGATCGCCGAGACCAGCAGCCCGTACGCGTCGGCCGGGGTGGCCGGGACCACGGTGGTCACCCCGACGTGGGCGAAGAGGCTGTACGGGTGGTCGGAGTGCTGCCCCGCCCACCCGGTGCGCGAGCCGGAGCCCGGCACCAGGTAGGTGACCGGCACCTCGGCCTGCCCGCCCGTCATCAGCGGGAACTTGTGCGCGTGGTTGACGATCTGCTCGAAGACCAGGAACAGCAGGGACGGGATCTGGAACTCCACCACCGGGCGCAGCCCGGCCAGGGCCGCGCCGGTGGCGAAGCTGGTGAACGCCTGCTCCGACAGCGGGGTGTCCCGCACCCGGTCCGGCCCGAACCGCTTCAGCAGCCCGGCGGTGACGTTGGAGGCGGCCACCCGGATGTCCTCGCCGAGCAGGAACACCGACTCGTCGCGGCCCATCTCGTCGGCCAGGGCCCGGGTGAGGGCCTTGCGGTACGACAGCCGTGGCATCAGCCACCTCCCGTCCGGGCGACCAGCCCGCTGGCGTACAGGTGCTCCAGCGCGCCGGCCGGGTCGGGCTCGGGGCTGGCCAGGGCGAACTCCAGGGCCGCGTCGAGGGTCGCCTCGACCTCGGCGTCGACGGCGGCCCGGTCCGCCCCGGACAGCCGGGCGCCCTGGATGTCGACCGGGTCGCGGGACCGGCCGGCGGCCACCTCCTGCGGCGCGCGGTAGTCGAGGCGTACCGCGTGCTCGAAGGTGTGGTGGGCGTCGAACCGGTAGGTGCGGGCCTCGATCAGCTCCGGCCCGCCCCCGGCGCGCATCCGGGCGACGGCGGCGGCGGTGGCGTCGCGTACCGCCTCGGGGTCCTGGCCGTCGACGACGGCCGCCGGCATGCCGAACGCCTCGGCCCGGCCGGGGATCGTGCCGGCCACCGCGCCCTCGACCGGCATGGTGGTGGCGTAGCCGTTGTTCTCGCAGACGAACAGCACCGGCACCCGCCACAGCGCGGCCAGGTTGAACGCCTCCAGCAGCATGCCCTCGTTGACCGCGCCGTCGCCGAAGAAGGTGGCCCCGACGAGGTCGTCGCCGCGCCGCCGACGCGCCCACACCGCTCCGGTGAGGATCGCGCCGGCGGCGCCGACGATGGCGTTCGCGCCGAGCACCCCGACGGCCAGGTCGGCGGCGTGCATGGAGCCGCCCCGGCCCCGGTTGAGCCCGGTCTCGCGGCCCAGCAGCTCGGCGAGCATGCGGGCCGGGTCGGCCCCCTTGGCGAGCACGTGGCCGTGCCCGCGGTGGGTGCCGGTGACCAGGTCGTCGTCGCGCAGCGCCGCGCAGACCCCGGCGGCGATCCCCTCCTGACCGAGGTACGGGTGGATGCCGCCGACGATCGCCCCGGCGCGGACCAGGTCGACGGCCCGCTCCTCGAACCGGCGGATCAGCCGCACCGTGCGGTACAGCCGGACGGGATCGTCGCGGGTCACGCCGGGCGACCCTCCTTGATCGCGGCGAGGATGTCGTCCCAGAGCTGCGCGCGGGCGGTGAGCGCCAGGTTGACCGTGTCGGCGCACTCCTGCCACTTGGTGTCGTCGTCGCCGCACAGGTCGGCGAGCATCTGCATGGCCATCGGGGTGTGCTGCTCCCCGTCGACCTCGATGTGCCGCTCCAGGTAGTCGACGAACGTGTGCAGCTTCTGGCTGCGCTCGTTGACGGCGACGACCTGGGTGAACATGTCGGGGATCAGGTCCTCGCGGCCGAACGCGAAGGCCGCCGCCTGGCAGTGCACCGGGGTCGACTCGATGATCTTCCAGGTGGTGGCGGCGAACGCCGCCGACGGGCCGGGCACGCCGGCCTTCACCAGCGCCTCGGTCACCGGCGTGCCGGCGCGCAGCAGGTCGACCAGCGCGTCCACGGCGCCGGTGTCGGCCCCCGCCTCGGCCATGCCGCGCACGTAGAGCTCGAAGTGGCTGATGTAGCCCTCGCCGAGCTCGTCGCTCTCCTCGACCATCACGATGTCGTTAATCAGCCGGCGGCTGCCGGTCGGGCCGGTGGGGATCCACGGCACGTCCACGCAGGTGAGCTGCCGCTGCAACGACTTCAGCAGGGACATGAAGTCCCAGACCGCGAAGACGTGGTGCTCCATGAAGGTCACCAGCGCCTCGTGGGTGTCCAGGTTGGCGTAGAGGGGGTGCTTGACCACCACGTCGCGGCGATCGGTCACCGCCTGCTCCAACCGCTCGATGCCCGGGTGCGTCTTACCCCAGTCGTACCGTGACATTGTCAGCCTCCCTGCTGGGCGCGGTCGCGCCAGATGACCGGGCAGAAGTCGGGGTCCGCGTAGTCCGGCCGCCCGTCGTGGGTGCGGCGGACCAGCACGTCGTGGTTGTACGCGGCGAGGGTGCCGTCGGAGAGCGGAAACTCCCGGTAGGCGTTCGCGCCGTCCTGCAGGTGCAGCGAGATCGCCCGGCGCGGGCGACCGCTGACGTTCGCGCCGCTGCCGTGGTAGGTGCGGCAGTGGTGGAAACTCACGTGTCCCTTGGGGATCACCATGGGGATCTTGCGGATCTGGGCGCCGTTGTGCGCGGCGTTGCGGGCCAGCATCTCCTCGAGCTGGTCGCGGTCGCGCTCGGCGAAGTGCCGCACGACGGTGTCGTCGGCGCCGATCTCCTTCCACCGGTGCGACCCGTCGACCATGGTGATGGTGCCCATCTCCTCGCCGCAGTCGTGGAACGGGATGAACGCGGTGAGCATGTCCTCCGACGACGAGGACGACCAGTAGTGCTTGTCGAAGTGCCAGGGCACGATGTTCGACGGCTCGCCGGAGATCGGCGGCTTGTAGATCAGCGTGGACTGGAACACCCGGATCTCGGCGGCCCGCGCGAGCCGGGCGGCGACCGCGCCGAGCAGCGGCTTACGCAGGATCGCGGCGATCCCGTCGTGCTCGTAGTGGACGTAGTCGTTGTGCCGCTGCACCGGGCCCTTCGACGGGTCCCAGTAGGCGAGCTTAGGAGGGCGCACCGGCAGGGTGCGGTCCCGCTCGCCGTCGTAGTACCGGTCGGTGGCCGCCACCAGGGCGTCCACCTCCTCGTCGGTGAACAGCTTCTTCGACAGGTACCAGCCGTGCTCGGCGTAGTGCCGCACGTCCTCGTCGGACGGCAGCAGCGCCTCCTCCTGCGCGGTCAGCGCCGGGTGGATCTGTGTGGTGGTCATGCCCCAACCCCTTGTGCCGTGCCGGCCGCGACGGCGGGGGTCGCCCCCGCCGCGGCCAGCTCCCGTTCCTTGGCCTCGTAGAGGGCCTTGATGTTGCCGCTGCCGAAGGTCAGCGCCCCGCGTCGCTCGATGAGTTCGAGGAAGAGGGTGCGCCGCACGTGCATCGACTCGGTGAAGATCTGCAGGAGCTGGCCGCCGTGGTCGCGGTCGACCAGGATGCTCAGCTCGCGCAGCCGGTCCAGCGGCGCGTCGACCGGGCCGACCCGCCGCTCCAGGTCGTCGTAGTAGGCCCCGGGGGTGCCGGCGAACCGGACGCCCCGGGAGCGCAGCGCGCCGACGGCGGTGACGATGTCGTCGGTGCGCAGCCCCAGGTGCTGCACGCCGGCCCCGGCGTGTTCGGTGAGGAACGCGTCGATCTGCCCCGGCCGGTGGCCGCGGTCCGGCTCCAGCAGCACCAGGGTGACCCGCCCGGACGGGCTCTGCACCACTGTGGAGTTCATCGCCTGGCCGGCGACCTCGACGTGCTCGGTGAAGATCTGCGCGAAGCCGAAGACCCGCTCGTAGTGGGCGACGGTCGCGTCGAGCTGCCCCGGCGGCACACAGATCGCCAGGTGGTCGATCTCGGCGAGCAGGCCGTCGTCGCCGCCGACCGGCTCGGTGGGCTCGAACGCGCCGGGCAGGAACTCGCGCCGGTCGCCCCGGCGCTCCACCAGCCGGTGCAGCACGTCCCCGAAGCCGGCCACCTCGGCGGTGACGACCTCGGCGTCCGCGCCGGTGCAGGTGGTCGGCGGCGTCACCGGGGTCGCCCCCCGGCCCACCAGCTCCGCGTACGCACCGGCGGCGTCGTCGACCTCCAGCGCCACCACCGCGATGCCGTCGCCGTGCCGCTGCACGTACGCCGACGCCCGGTGCCCGGCGGTCAGCCCGGAGGTGAGCACCATCCGGATGTCGCCCTGGCGCAGCAGCAGCGACCGCTGCCCCGCCAGCCCGGTCTCGGGGCCGCCCTGACCGGCGAGGCGGAACCCGACGGCCGTGCCGAAGTAGAAGGCTGCCTGCCGCGCGTCCCCCACGAAGAGTTCGATGTGATCTATAGAACGGATGTCCATGTACCAGCCCTTCCCCATGTCCCCCCGTGACTGCCGTCCGGGCTCCCCCGCCCGGGGTGTTACGCGGGATCACCTCCCGGCGCGGCGGCGCGCGCACCCGCACCGGCGGTGCGCCGCAGCAGCAGACTCACGTTCTGCCCCCCGAAGCCGAACGAGTTGGTCAGCGCGTGTTCCACGTCGGCCCGCCTGGCCTCCTTGCGGACGTGGTCCGCCGGGCAGGCCGGGTCCGGATCGTCGAGATTCCAGGTCGGCGGCAGCAGTCCCCGGCCCAGCGCCAGCGCGGTGGCGGCGGCCTCCAGCGCCCCGGACGCGCCGAGCAGGTGCCCGGTGAGCGCCTTGGTGGAGCTGACCGGCACGGTGCCCTCGCCGAACACGTCGGTCAGGGCGGTGATCTCGGCGATGTCGCCCAGCTTGGTGCCGGTGCCGTGGGCGTTGACGTAGCCGACCTCGCCGGCCGTCACGCCGCCGCCGGCCAGGGCCCGGCGCATGCACTCGGCCGCCCCCGCCCCGTCGGGCCGGGGCGCGGTGGGATGGTGGGCGTCGGTGTTCGCCCCGTACCCGGCGACCTCGGCGTAGCCGGCCACGCCCCGGGCGGCGGCGTGCTCGGCGCGTTCCAGCACCAGCAGCGCCGCGCCCTCGGCGAGGACGAAGCCGTTGCGGCGGGCGTCGAACGGCCGGCTCGCCTCGGCCGGGTCGGCCCAGCCCCGGGCGAGGGCCCGGGCGTTGCCGAAGGTGTCGGCGAAGGTGGGGAACAGCGGGGCCTCGCTGGCCCCGCAGACCACCACGTCGGCCTCCCCGGCCCGGATCAGCCGGGCCGCGTCGGCGACGGCCTGCGCGCCGGAGGCGCACGCCGTGCCGACAGACGAGCTGTAGCCGCGGATGCCGTGGGCGATGGCGATCCGCGCCGCCGGCATGTTCGGCAGGATCCCGGTGAGCAGGTACGGGCTGACGGCCGCCCGGCCCCGCTCGGCCCGCGCCAGCACCTGCCGCTCCAGGGTGGCCATCCCGCCGACGCCGCCGACGATCACCCCGATCCGGGCGGGGTCGACGTCGCGGCCGACCTCGATGCCGGCGTCGGCGAGCGCGTCGGCGGCGGCGAGCAGGGCGAGCACGACGATCCGGTCCAGCACCCGGGTCTCCGGTCCGGACGCGACCGTGCGCGGGTCGATCTCCGGCAGCAGCCCGGCGGCCTCCAGCGACCCGTGGGCCGGGTGCTCCCGCGGCGGACGGACCAGCCCCGACCGGCCGGCGAGCAGGGCGTCGAGGGTCTCCCCCGCGCCCCGCCCGGCCGGGGTGAGCAGGCCCATCCCGGTGATGAGGGCGGTCACGACGACGACTCGGTCAGGTAGCGCTCGCGCAGCGCCACCTTGCGGACCTTGCCGGTGACGGTGACCGGGATGTCCTCGGAGCGCACCGGCACCACCCGGCGCAGGGTCGCCCCGACGTCCGCGCCGAGCGCGGCGCGCACCGCCTCGGTGCGGTCGACGCCCGGGTCGGCCCCGGCCGCCAGCTCCAGCAGCACGTCGGTGACGACGCGGTCGGCCTCCTTGACGATCACCACCGTGCAGTCGGTGACGTCGGGGCAGGCGGCGAGGACCCGTTCCTCGGACAGGGCGGTGAAGAACCGCCGGCCGTCGCCGACCTCGACGGAGTCGACGGCCCGGTCCAGGTGGTAGTAGCGCCCGTCGGCGTCGGCGTAGACCAGGTCGCCGGTGAGGTACCAGCCGCGCAGCCGGAACCGGTAGGTGGTGACCGAGTCGTTCCAGTAGCCCCGGAACAGCGACGGCGAGTCGATGCCGAGGAAGCCGACCTGGCCCGGGGGCAGCTCGTTGCCGTCGGCGTCGAGCACGGCGACCTTCGTGAACTGGTACGGGCGGCCCACGCACCGGCCGTACCGGTCGGTGTCGGCGGTGTGCGTGATGTGGAACATCGAGTGGCCCATCTCGCTGGAGCCCAGCCCGTCGATGAACACGGAGCCGGGCACCCGCGTCACGCCCTGCCGGGTCACGGTGTCCCGCGAGCCGACCGCGACGAGCCGGCGCACGTGCGGCTCGTGCGAGCAGTCGCCGGTGTTGAACCACAGCCGCACCGAGTCCAGGTCGTACGCGGACAGGTCGAACCGGGCCAGCTCCGCCCAGGTGACGGAGAACCCGAACACGCCGTCGGGCCGCCAGCGCTGGATCGCGTCGAGGACCCGCTCGCCGCCCTGGTCGGACAGCAGGAACATCTCCGCCCGGTTGCCCAGCGCCTGGTTGACCATGAGCACGGTCGCGGTGTGCGGGGCGGGCAGCGCGTTGAGGATGCGGCGGGTGCCCTGCGCCTGCGGCATGGACAGCAGGTGCCGGGTGGCGGCGAACAGGCTCGCGTGCGAGTGCAGCACCGCCTTGGGCACGCCGGTGGTGCCGGAGGTGTGGGTGATGACGATCGGGTCGTCGGGGTGGTGCCGGTAGTGGGCCCCGGCGGCGGCCGGGTCGCCCGTGCCGGCGTCGGCGGGCGTGCCGAGCAGCGGCGCGCCGAGGTCGTGCCCGGCCAGCAGCTCGGTGTGCGCGGCGTCGGCGAGCACGCCCGCGCCGCGCAGCCGGCGGATGTACTCGGCGGCGATCTCCGGGCGCAGCTTGCCGTTCATCAGCGCGGGGATCGCGCCGAGGCGGGTCAGCGCCAGGAAGCTGAGCACCATGTCGGCGGCGGCGGTGGCCCAGACGGCGACGGGGTCGCGGGGCTTGACGCCCCGGGCGCGCAGCCAGGCCGTGCGGGCGGCGACCCGCTCGTCGAGCTGGCCGAGCGTCAGCGGGCGCTCGGCGGGGTGCCCGTCGACCTCCGTGTCGAAGGTCAGGCCGGGGCCGTCCGGGTCGGCGCCGTGCGCCAGCACCCGGGCCAGCACGTTGCCGGCGCCCAGCTCGGTGTCGGCGGCCAGCAGGCCGCGCAGTCCCTTGGTCCTCATGATGCGTCTCCTCCCCCCAGCAGCACCGCGACGGCGGCGGTGCCGGGCGGGTCGCCCGGCACTGCGGCCTCGACGCCCGCACCGGCGTCGTCGGGTGCCTGTTCGATCAGAATCAGCAGCGCCTCGTCGGCGTCACCGTCGCTCAGCAGCAGTTCGGCCTCGGCCGTGCCCTCGGCCAGCGGGTCCCCGGTCGGGGCGAGGCAGACCACCGGCCCGCCCAGCCCCCAGCGCGCGGCGACGTGCCCGGCGACGCTGTTGGGCACCGACTGGAAGAAGAACAGCGGCCCGGGTCGCCCCCCGGCGGCGACCGTGGCGTGCACGTGGTCGGCGCTGGCCCGGTCCCCGGCGGCGCTGACCAGCACCACCGCGGTGCGCCCGCCGGCCGGTTCCGGGGCCGGTCGCCCACCGTGCCGTCGGGTGAGGCACCGGTCGGCGACGGCCGCGACGACCGGGCTGAACCGCGAGTGCACGAACCCGGGCAGGGTCGGCGGGGCGGCGTCGCCCGGCTCCGGCCAGCTCGCCCGCGCGAGCACCCGCAGCCGACCGTCCGTCGCCGTCGGCAGCTCCCCGGAGCCGGTCATGCCGCACCTACCAGCAGGGCGGTGTTCGCCCCGCCGAACGCCGCGTTGAGGCTCACCGCGTAACCGGTGGCGGCGGGGCGGGGCGCGTCGCGGATGACGTCGAGCGGGCACGCCTCGTCGGGGCCGAGCCAGCCGGCGTTGACCGGCAGCTTCCCGTGCCGCACGGCCAGCACGGTCACCACCAGCTCCAGCAGCCCGGACGCCTCCAGCGCGTGCCCGTGCAGCGCCTTGGTGGAGCTGACGGGCACCCGGTGCGCGTGCTCGCCCCAGGCCAGCCGCAGCGCCGCCGCCTCGGCCGCGTCGCTGTAGCCGGTGCCGGTGGCGTTGGCGTTGACGTACCCGATGTCCTCGGGTCGCAGGCCGGCGCGGCGCAGGGCCGCGCCGAGCGCGCGGGCCAGGCCGCGCCCCTGCGGGTCGGGCTGGCAGGGGTGGTAGGCGTCGCCGGCCCGGCCCCAGCCGAGCACCGAGGCCAGCGTCGGCGCGTCCCGCCGGGCCGCCGCGTCGGCGGACTCCAGCACCACGGCGGCCACGCCGTCGCCGAGCAGCAGCCCGCGCCGCCCGGCGCTGAACGGGCGGACCGCGCCGTCGGTGGCGAGGGCCCGGCCGGTGTCGAAGAGCGCGTACTGGTCGGGTTCGACCAGGTACCCGGCGGCGACGACGACCCGTTCGACGACGCCGCGGCCGATCAGCGCGGCGGCATCGGCGACCGCGGTCGACGCGGACACGCAGGCGCTGGTGTAGACCCGGGACGCACCGGCCAGCCCGCACCGGCGGGCCAGCTCCCCGGCCAGCGCCGGCACGCCCGCGCCGCCGTGGGCGGCGAGCAGCAGCGGCGCGGCGGCCCGCCCGGCGGTGTCGAGCCCGGCGGCGGCGCACGCGGTGTGCACCGCGTCGGTCAGCTCGTCGGCCAGCGGGCCGGCGTCGGCCAGGGTGGCCGCCACGCCGACCCGGCGGGCGCTGGTGTCGAAGCGGCCGACCGGCCGGAACGCGGGGGCTCCGGCGAGCACCCCGGCGAGCTGGGCGTCGGCGCCCCTGCCGAGGGCGCTGAGTGCGTGGACACCGGTGATCCGTACGGGGGCCCGCTCAGCCATCTGCGGGGGCGGTCAGGCAGGTGTGGAACACCGCCAGGGCGTCGTCGACCGTCCGGATGCCGGCGAGCTGGTCGTCGGTGAGGTCGAGCCGGCGGTCGTAGCGTTGTTCGACGAGGTGGACCAGCCAGGCGAGCTCCATCGAGCCCACCCGGTCGGACACCTTGTCGGCCGGCTTCGCGGTCATCTCGGCGAGCATCGTCAGCAGGTCAGCTCGCCCCAGGTCGGGCTGACCGGCCATCAGGAGTTGCCGTCGGCCGTCGCGGCGACCCGGTCGGCGACCATCGTGGTGAACTCGCCGACCGTCATCAGCGCCAGCTTCTCGGACTCGTCGTCGGCGAACTTCAGGCCGTAGCGGTCCTCGACGCGGACGGCCAGGTCGGCCAGGGCCAGCGACTCCAGGTCGACGCCGGCCGGGCCGAGGGTGGTGTCGTCGTCGATGCCGTCGACGTCGTAGTTCATGTCGTCGAGCTGGGAGATGACGAAGGCACGGACCTCGTCGCGCATTGGTTAACCTCTTTCCGTGAGCCAGTCAGCGGTGCCCGGTCGGGACACCGTGTACGTGTTCCTCGGCCGTACCGACGGCGATCGGCCGGCGGCGGCCCGGCGGCTGCTGCGGCGCGCGGGTGGCGTGCTGCTCGGCCGGGCGGAGGCGGAGATCCGGGTGGGACGCGATGCGGCCGGGCGGCCGCTCGTCGACGCCGGTGACGCGGTGGAGCTGCCGGCGAGCGTCAGCCACGCCGGCGGGATCGTGGTGGTGGCGGCCCGCCGCGGCGGCGGGGTCGGCGTCGACGCCGAGCGCCGCCGGGACCTGCCCGCGCTGGCGCTGGCCCGCCGCTGGTACGCCCCGCAGGAGGCCGCCTGGCTGCGCGGACGCCCTCCCGGGTGCCAGGTCGAGGCGTTCCTGCTGCTGTGGACGGCCAAGGAGGCGGTCGGCAAGGCGCTCGGGCGCGGGTTGCGCGACGGCGGCCTGCGCCGGCCGATGCCGGTGCCCGGCGGCCCCGGCGAGTTGCTGCGCCCCGTCCCGGGGGCCGGCGGCCTGCGGGTCGGCCATCCCCGGCTGTCCCCCGGCGGCGACGGGCCGGTGCTGGCCGGTGACCTGGTGCTGGCCGTCGCGGTCGACGGGCCGGCGGACGGCGTCGAGCTGGTGATCGACTGATTGATCAGTCAGACCGGCGGGTGCCGCGACGGGCCACCGGAGCGGGCCGGTCACGGCGCGGCCGCCCGCAGCGCCTCGGTCGACCGGACCAGCTTGCCGGTGGTGGTGCGGGGCAGCCGGTCGAGCAGGTGCAGGACGCGGGGCCGCTTGTAGGCGGCGAGCCGCTCGGCGAGCAGCTTCTCCAGCACCTCCTCCGACAGCGGGCCGTCCGGCTGCACGTACGCGGTGATGTCGCCGTCGTGCACGACCACGGCGGCGGCGACGCCGGGCAGCCCGGCGAGGGTGGCCTCGACCTCGGTGAGATCGACCTTCAGCCCGCCGACGGAGACCTGCGAGTCGAGCCGGCCGCGCACGGTGACCAGACCGGTCCCGGGGTCGACGGTGCCGGCGTCGCGGGTGTGCAGCCAGCCGTCGGCCCAGCGGTCCGGGTCGGACAGCCCCACGTACGGCGAGTCCGGGCAGCTCACCCACAGCTCGCCGGTGGCCGACTCGCGGACGGTGATCCCGGGGGCGGGGGCGATCGACGGCCGGTGCCAGCCGTGCAGGTCGGTGCCGATGACGCCGACCTCGGTCATCCCGTACATGTTGCCCAGCGGCACGCCGAAGCGGTCGACGAACGCGGTGACGACGGCCGGCGGGACCAGCTCGCCGCCGGTGGTCATCCGCTTGAGCTGCGGCAGTGGGCCGGTCGGCCGGGTGGAGGCCAGCAGTCCGATGTGGAACGGCACGCCGAGCACGGTGGCCGGGGCGTCGTCGGCGGCGATGGCGGCCAGCACCGCGTCGCCGCTGAGCCGGTCCGGCGGCACCAGCGTCACGTGGGCGTGCAGGCCGTAGAGCAGCCCGCCGACGAGGCCGAGCACGTGCACCATGGACGGCAGCAGGATGATCCGCTCGCCGGGCAGGGCCACGCCGTCGATGCGCGTGTAGCGGCGCACCTCGGCCACGAGGGACGCGGCGCTGCGACCGATCACCTTGGACGGACCGGTGGAGCCGGAGCTGAGCTGGATCACCGCGTGCGGGCTGCCGGCGGGCCGGTCCGAGTAGGCGGTGACGCCCTCGGTGACGTCGACGAAGATCTTCAGCGCGGCGCCGCCGCTGCGCACCGGGGCGACGACGACCTGCGGGGTGAGCCGGGCGAGCGCGCCCTGCACCTCGTGGTCGGTGAGCCGGTGGTCGAGCAGGATCGCCTGGGCCCCGGCGCGCCAGGTGGCAAGGAGGTTCACCACGTACGCCAGCGAGGGCGGCAGGCGCAGCGCGGCGGCCCCGCCGGGACGCAGGCCGGCGCCGGTGAGCCGGGCCTGGGCCTCGCCGACGAGCCGGCGCAGCGTGCCCCGGTCCACCGGGTCGGGCAGCCGCAGACATACTTCGGTCGCCGGGCCGGCCAGCAAAAGGTCGTCAACCCAGCCAGGGTGGTCTACTGTAGATTCTGCTGCCGAACGATCCATGGTCACTGTGGTCTACCGCCCAGCATCGAAAAAGGGCATAACTGCCCAATGTGGTGCGTCTTCCGGGGTGCTGACGGAACACTACGACAGCCGTCGAGACCATTACTAGATGCAAATGGCTAGATCAAAAAGGTCGTGCGGCCCGATTGCCGGTCAGCCGGTTCGCCGGGCAGGATCGGGGGCCGCGAGGCCGCCGGCGACACCGCCGCCGCGGGGCGGGAGCCTGCCCGCCGTCGAGCCGGCGCACCCGGGCGGCAGCCTGCCCGAATCCGGCCCGGCCGCCCGACCACGCTCGGCCAGACAGCCTCCCGCGTCGGCCTGACGGCCGATGGGTGGCCGCCGACCGGCGGTCACCCATCGAAGATACACGATCTTACCGCGGAGGGGAGCCCCGCCCGCGAGGTCAGGCCAGGGCCGGCGTCTGCGCGTGCACGACGAACCGCAGCGACCGGGCGTCGGTGAAGCACTCCCGCATCGGCCTGACCAGGTCCCGGTGCTCCGGGCTGCGCTCCCACGCCTCGAACGCGGCCAGGTTCACCCACTCGCTGGTGATCAGCCACTGCTCCGGGTCGGCCGACGAGCGGCACACCTGGTCCACCAGGTGCCCCGGCACCCCCTCGGCGACCAGGTGCCGGATCGCCTCGTAGGCGCGCAGGAAGTCCCCGGTGCGCTGCTGCGGCACCCGGACCAGGAAGACCACCCGCGCCCGCTGTCCGATCATCGTGCCGCTCCCTGGGTCGGGCCGGGCTCGGCCGCCCGGCGGGGCGTCGGCGCCGGGCGGGCCGCCGCGCCCCGCAGCACCAGCGCGCTGTTGAAACCGTCGAACCCCCGGGCGGCCACCAGCGCCACCCGGGACGCCGGCCGGCGGGCCTCCCGCAGGAAGTCCAGCTCGCAGCCGTCCGCCGGCCGGTCCGGGCCGGCGGACGCGGGCAGCGTGTCGTGGGCGAAGGCCAGCAGCGCCGTGGCCACGTCCAGCGCCGACCCGCCCTGGTGCGCCCGGCCGGTCAGCGGCTTGGCCGTGCTCACCGGCACGGGCCGGTCCCCGAACACCGCGCGCAGCGCGTCGGCCTCCGCCCGGTCGTGGCGGGGCGTGCCCAGCGCGTCGGGCAGCACCACGTCCACGTCGTCGGGGGCGACGCCGGCCCGGTCCAGGGCCAGCCGCATCGCCCGCGCGTACTGGGCGGGGTCCCCGGCGGAGTCGGGGCCGGTGTGCGCCGCGTCGTGGGTGGCCCCCCAACCGGTCACCTCCCCGTAGATGCGGGCCCCCCGGGCCAGGGCGTGCGACAGCTCCTCCACCACGAACACCGCGCCGCCCTCGGCCGGGACGTAGCCGGCGGCGTCGACGTCGAACGGCCGGTACGCCCCGGCGGGGTCGGCGGCGGCGCTGAGCAGCCCGGACCGCAGCTGGCAGGCCAGCGCGTACGGGCTCAGCGGGCACTCGGTGGCCCCGGCGATCACCACGGGGGTGCCCCGCCGCACGGTGCGCACCGCGTGGGCGAGGCTGTCCAGCCCGCCGGCCGACTCGCTGACCAGCACCCCGCAGGGGCCCTTGAACTGGTGGTGGATGGAGAGCTGCCCGACGCTGGCGGCGTAGAACCAGGCGATCGACTGGTACGCCCCCACGGTGCGCGAGGGCCCGCCCCACAGCCGTTGCAGCTCCCGCTGCCCGAACAGGTTCCCGCCCGACGAGCTGGCCAGGGTCACCGCGTACCCGTAGGGGTCGGGGGCGTGCTCGGGCAGCCCGGCGTCGGCAAGCGCCAGCCGGGTCGCCGCGAACCCCAGGTGCGTCCACCGGTCCGTCTGCACCAGCCGACGGTTGTCCGCCCAGGTCAGCGCCTCGAAGTCGGGCACCTGGCCGGCGACGCGGGTGGGATAGGACGCCGGGTCGAACAGCGTGATCGGCCCGGTGCGCCGGGTCCGCGACACCACCGTGGACCAGTGCGCCTCGGCGCCGATGCCGCTCGGGGCGACCACCCCGATCCCGGTGACCACCGCCCGGGTGGTCACGCCGCCCGGCCTTCCCCGGCCGCGCCGCGCGCCGCCCCGCCGGGTGCCGTCCCGCCGTGCGTCGTGCCGCCGTGCGTCGTGCCGGCCAGCCGGCGGAACACCATCGCCGACTGGAAGCCGCCGAACCCGCTGCCCACCGACAGGGCCACGTCCACCGGCAGCTCCCGGGCCACGTTCGGCACGTAGTCCAGGTCGCACTCCGGATCCCGGGTGGCCCAGTTGGCCGTCGGCGGCACCACGCCGTACTCGATGGCGAGGGCGCAGGCGGCCATCTCGATGGAACCGATCGCGCCGAGGGAGTGCCCCACCATGGACTTGATGGAGCTGATCGGCACCCGGCGGGCGGCCTCGCCGAGGGCCCGCTTGAACGCCGCCGTCTCGTGCCGGTCGTTCTGCCGGGTGCCGGAGCCGTGCGCGCTGATGTAGGAGACCTGCTGCGGGATCAGCCGCGCCTGCTTCAGGGTCGCCGAGATGGCCAGCCCCATCTCCAGCCCGTCGGGGCGCAGCCCCGTCATGTGGTAGCCGTTGCTGCGGCTGGCGTACCCGGCGACCTCGCAGTAGACGTGCGCGCCCCGGCGGCGGGCGTGCCCGTACTCCTCCAGCACCAGCACCGCCGCGCCCTCGGCGAGGACGAAACCGTGCCGGTCGGCGTCGAACGGGCGCGACGCGTGCGCCGGGTCGTCGTTGTCGGGGCTGGTCGCCTTGATCGCGTCGAACGAGGCGACGGTGACCGGGGAGATCGGCGAGTCCGCCGCCCCCGCGAGGACGATGTCCGCCTCGCCGTCGGCGATGAGCTGGTGGGCGTATCCGATGGCGTCGATGCCGGACGTGCAGCCGGTCGAGACCACCTGCGCCGGCCCGTGCAGCCCGTGCCGGCAGGCCACGTCGGCGGCCAGGCTGCTGGGCACGAGCGCCTGGTACAGGTACGGCCCGCCGCGGTCGTGGTCGACCAGCCAGCGGCTGCCGGAGTCGCTGACGGTCACGTACTCCTGCTCCAGGGCCGTGGTGCCGCCGACGGCGGTGCCCAGCACCACCCCGGCGCGGTCGCGCTGCGCGTCGGTCAGCTCCAGGCCGCTGTCGGCGACCGCCTCGATCGAGCAGGCCAGGGCGAACTGCACGTACCGGTCGGCGCGCCGGCGCTCGGCCTCGGTGAGGCCGGCGGCGACCGGGTCGAAGTCGCACTCGGCGGCGATGCGGGAACGGAACGGCGACGGGTCGAAGAACGTGATCCGCCGCGTCGCCGTGCGCCCCTCCGTGATCGTCTTCCAGAACCGGTCCCGGGTCACGCCGCCCGGGGCGACCACCCCGATGCCGGTCACCACCGTGCGGCGCGCGGTCACGACGCGCCCCGCTGTTCCGCCGGTTCGGTGTCGACGTGCCCCAGCTCGGGCCGGGGCGCGAGGGGACCGAGGTGGAACACCACCTCGGCCGGCTCCGCGCCGGTGTTGCGCAGCCGGTGCCGCACGTTGACCGGCACGAGCAGCGCCTCCCCGGCGGCCAGCGGCACCGGCCGGTCGTCCAGGTCCACGGTGATCGCGCCCCGCGCCACGTACAGGAACTCCTCGCTGTACGGGTGGTAGTGCTCGGCGATGCGCTCGCCGGGGGCGAGGGCGGCGACCCCCATGAAACCGGAGGTGCTGCCGACCGTCCTCGGCCCGAGCAGCACCCGCAGCTCGCCGCCGCGCCGCCGGTCGGCCGGCACGTCGCGGGCGGCGACCGTCCGGTACGCCGGGTCGTCGGCCGTCCGCTGGGCGGTGGTCTCACTCATCGTCGCCTCCCGGGGTGGCGGAGCCGGCCCGCGCCGCCCGCTCGATCCGTTCCTTGATGACCGCGAGCTGGACGCGGCTGTTGGTGTTGATCCGCTCGGTCATCCCGGCGTTGTCCAGGGGGGCGCTCGGGTGCATCGCGAAGTCCTGCACCCAGGTCATCCGGGTGCCCTCCGGCTCGGTGTCGTAGCGCCAGTGGATGCGCATGTACTCGAACGGGCCGGTCTCCACCCGGTGCGCCCGCACCTCGCGGTTCTCCCAGTCCGTGGTGCGTTCGCTCACCCAGCTCCACACGACGCCGTTCTCGTCGGGGTGCATGGTGAGGCGGAACCGCACGGTGCGGCCGTCGCGTTCGAGGATCTGCGCCGAGGCGTACTCGGTGAACAGGTCCGGCCAGTTCGCCACGTCGTTGGTCAGCTCCCACACCAGCCGCAGCGGCGCGGCGATGACGATGCTGTTCTCGGTGTGCCCGGGCGGGTCGGCCGCCCCGGCGACCAGATCGGCGACCTCGGCGATGCTCAGCCGCGTGGCGTCCTCGGGCAGGCGCACCCGGTACCGGTCGGCGACCACCGCCGACAGTTCGAGCAGGGCGAGGGAGTCCATGCCGAGGTCCTCAAGGGACGCCCCGGGCTCCCGGGCCGCGGCCTCGGCGTCCAGGCCGCAGTTCGCCACCAGGATCTCGGTGATCTCGGCGGTGAGCGGGCGGCCGTGGGTGACGGTCATCAGTTTCTCCTCTGGTCGGGGCCGGGCGGACCGGCGGCGGGGACGCGAACGGGGCTTCTCCCGTCGTCCGGTGCGGCGCATCCGGCGCGGCGCGGCCGCACCCGCCCGCCGACGGTGGCGGTCACGGCCGCCGCCCGCCGTGGTCCCAGCGGTAGAAGCAGCGCGCCATGGCGTCGCGGGGCGAGCGCCAGGTCGGCAGGTACGGCGAGACGTACGGCCGCAGCCGCGCGCTGACCCGGGCGAACTCGGGGTGCTCCCGGATGCCCTCCACCGCCGTCTCCCCCGGCCGCTCGGTCTCCAGCAGGTGCACGTAGAGGTCACCCAGCCGGTACAGCGACCGGTGCCGGACCCCGGCCAGGTGCGGCAGCTCCGTGGCGTCGGACTCGGCGAAGATCTCGGCGACCCGCTCCTCGGCGTCGGGAACCACCTTGGCGACGATCAGCGAACGATCCATGGACTGCCTCCCTCGGGCGCGCGGCGGCGCGGCATGAGCTCGCCGTCACGCGGGACGACTGCCGCCACGGTGCGCGCACCGCCGTCACCGAGGCGTCACCGCCGGGCCACCCGCCGACACGACCAGCGGTGACGCTGCGTTGATGAATCCTGTGGACAATCCATGCCCCTCCTGAGAAGGCGACCCCGGTAACGACAAATATTCGCAGTTGGCAGGCATCTCCGATCCACGATGCCGCCAGCCGCGCCGTACCCAATGTTGACTCACCGTAATCACTGCGGTTAATCTTCGAGCGGGCCAGCCCGGCGGTCGCGACGCCCGGGCCGCGACGCATGGAGCCACCGGAGACGGTGGCGCCCCCGGGGCGAGCGCGCCGGGACGCGCGAGGAGTCCGGACCAGGTCCGGTGCAGGGGGTGCCGCCGTGACCGCTGATCCGCCCACGCCGACCACGGGCGACGGCCACGCCCCGGACGTCTCGCTGCGCCTGCTCGGCGGCTTCCAGTTGCTGCACGACGAGACGCCCGTCGTCGTGCCGCGCGGCCTGCAACGGGTCCTCGCGCTCATCGGGCTGCGCCCCGGCGCCACCCGCAGCCACCTCGCCGGCCTGCTCTGGCCCGAGGCGCCGGAGGAACGGGCGCTGTCCTCACTGCGCACCGCGCTGTGGCGGCTGCGCCAGGACCCGTGCTGTCCCCTGGTCACCAGCGGCGACACCACCCGCCTCGACCCCCGCGTACGGCTCGACGTCGACGACCTGACCAGCACCGCCGCCCGCGTCCGCGACGGCGACGACCCGGGCAGCACCGGCGTCGCCCTCACCGCCGGCCGGCACGACCTGCTCCCCGGCTGGTACGACGACTGGGTGCTGCTGGAACGCGAACGCCTACGCCAGCTGCGGTTGCACATGCTGGAGCAGGTGGCCCGCAACCACCTCGCGGCGGGACGGCACGGCGAGGCCCTGGAGGCCGCGCTGGAGGCCATGGCAGCGGAACCGCTGCGCGAGACCCCGCACCGGCTGGTGGTGCGCGTCCACCTCGCCGAGGGCAACGTCTTCGAGGCCGTGCACGCCTTCTACGCCTACCGCGACCTGCTCCTGCGGGAACTGCGCCTGGAGCCGTCCCCGGCGATGACCGCCCTGCTGCACGACACGCTCGCGCCCATCCGGCAGGCCAGCCGCCCGACGCCCCCCGAGCCGCGCCGGCCGGGCGCGTCACCGCAAACACACCCACGGTGACGGCAACGTGACAGACCGGTCGGCATGGTGGTCGCAGAAGCGGCGCCACGGTCGCCCGACCTTGATCCAGAGACGCCGCCTGCGGGAGGGGACCCATGAGCCGTCTACTGATCGTCAGCAGGATCATCCCCGGCGCGGAGGGACGCGTCGCGCAGATCTTCGCCGAGTCCGACGCGACGGAGCTGCCGGGCCTCACCGGCGTCCGGCACCGCTCCCTGTACTGCCTGCACGACCTGTGCGTACACCTGATGGAGACCGCCGACGTCGAGGCCGACGCCCTCGCCGCGGCCCGCAACCACCCGCTCTACCTCCAGGTCAACGAGCGGCTCTCCGCGCACACCTCGCCGTACCTGCCGACCTGGCGCTCGCCGCGCGACGCGATCGCCGGCTGCTTCTACAGCTGGGACGCCACCTCGCCGGTCGGCGTCACCGGCACGGCCGGCTGAGCCGGCGGGCCGCGACATGGTGGCCAACCCACCGCACGTGATGATCATCGGGGCCGGCACCGGCGGCCTGTGCCTGGCCCACGGGCTGCGCCGGGCCGGGATCGGCGTCTCCGTCCACGAACGGCACACCGACCGGGCCGACGGGCTGCTCGGCTACCGGGTCGGCATCGGGCCCACCGGCAGCAGGGCGCTGCGGGAGTGCCTGCCGCCGGAGCTGTTCGACATCTTCGCCGTCACCTGCGCCCGGGGGCCCCGCTACTTCAACGTCGTCACCGAACGGCTGCGGCAGACCGCCTCGTTCCCGCTGCGCCCGGACACCGACGACGTCGACACCGAACGCTCGGTCGCCCGGATGACCCTGCGCCAGGTCCTGCTCACCGGGCTGGAGGACACCGTCGAGTTCGACCGGACCTTCACCCACTACGAGCAGCGCGACGACGGGACGGTCACCGCCCACTTCGCCGACGGCAGCACGGCCACCGGCGACCTGCTGGTCGCCGCCGACGGCACGCACTCGGCGGTACGCCGCCAGTACCTGCCGCACGCGGTGATCCGCGATGCCGGCACCGTCAACATCGCCACCCGGATCCCGCTGACCGAACACACCCGTTCGCTGCTGCCCGAACGTGTCGCGCAGGGCATCTCGCTGGTCTTCGGCGCGGGCGGGACGATGGGCGTGCTGCACGTGATGGAGTTCAAGTGGGACCGCGGCGGCGACGTCAAGCCCGGCGTCGCCGCCGCCGACGCCGACCTGCTGCGCCGCTGGCCCGGCCTGCGCCACGACACCACCCGCGACAACATCAACTTCATCATCTGGAGCGCGGCCCGCCGGTTCCCCGCCGACGTCATGAGCCGCCGCGGCGAGGACCTTGTCCGGATCGCCCAGGAACTCACCCGCAACTGGCATCCCCGCCTGCGGGAGCTGCTGGCCCGCAGCGACCCCGGCAGCGCCCTGCCCATCAGGGTGTCCACCTCCGAGCCCGTGCCGGCCTGGAAGAGCAGCACCGTCACCCTGCTCGGCGACGCCATCCACACCATGACCCCGGGGCGCGGGGTCGGCGCGAACACCGCCCTGCGCGACGCCGCCCTGCTCTGCCGGCAGATCAGGCTCGCCGCCGCCGGCGAGAAGACCCTGGTGCAGGCCGTCGCCGACTACGAGGCCGCCATGCTCCCGTACGGGTTCGCCCGGGTGCACGACTCGCTGCACCGCAGCGGCACCAGCGGCGACGACCGGATCTACCGTCCGGTGATCGGGCGGCTCGCGCTGCTCGGGGCGCGCGGCTACTTCGGCATCACCAGTCGGGTGCCCCGGCTACGGCGCAAGTTCGTCGACGACTTCTACACCTATCGCGGCGAGGAGGACTGACCCCGGCCGACCACGCTCGGTCATCTCGCCGCCACCCCGGGTGCGAAGCACCCCACCAGCGCCGGAAGGCCCCGGACCTCCCTGTCGCCGACACGGCGCGTGTGCGAAGCTGCGACGGATTTTCTTCGCGACTTTTCACCGATGCTCTCAAAGAGGGAGGTTCCCCGTGCCGTCGAGTTTCGGGCAATGGCTGATCGTGATCCTGGCGCTGCTGGTGGGTGCGGCAGCCGGATGGGCGCTGCGGGGCCGCCAGGAGACGCCTTCCGGCCCGACGCCCATCGTGGAGGGTGACCCGGTCGCCGGCGTGGCGGTGGTGTCCAACCCGGCCCCCGAGGCCACGGTCGACGAGCAGCGGCCGGAGGCGACGGTCGCCCCGGCGGCGGCCCCGGTCGCCGTCCTCGACCAGCCCACCCCGGACACCGCCTCCCCCACCCCGCCCGGCGGGGTCCTCGGCGACGCCGACCCGGCCGCCTTCACCCCGGCCGCCACGGACGACGCCCCCACCAGCACGGACGGCACCTCCGCCGCCACGATCGACGCCCCCGGCGCGGAGAGCGCCCCCACCACGCTCGACGCTCCCGGCACGGACGACACCCCCACCGCCACGGTCGACGCCCCCGCGACCGACGGCTCCCCCGCCGTCGCCACCGACCCGGAGCCGGCGGCGACGCCCGAGCCGGTCGCCGAGACCCCCGCCCCGCCGGCCGACGCCGTCGAGCCGGCGGCCGAGCCCGCAGCGGAGGCCGAGGCCGCCGCGCCCGTCGTCCCCGCGCCGCGCACCCCGGTCGACGACGCCCTGCCGCCGGCCGCCCTGGTCGGGCCCGAGGCGCAGCACGTCCCGGTCGAGCCCGAGGCCGCGCCGGTCGTCGCCGCGGCGGCGGACCCGACCACCGGGTCGGCCGACGACTTCCGTCGCATCCAGGGCATCGGCCCGAAGATGGCCGCCGCGCTCCAGGACGCCGGCATCCGCACCTACCGGCAGCTCGCCGACCTCGACGAGGCGACCCTGCGGGAGACGATCCGCTCCGCCGGCCTGCGGGCCGCGCCCAGCCTGGCCACGTGGCCCCAGCAGGCCAAGGTCCTCGTCGGCGCCCCGGCCGAGGCCGACCGGGTGCTCCCGGCGGGCGACGCCGACGCCTGACGGCCCGTCCCGGCGGCGGCGCAGCACCACGCCAGGTCCGACACACCCGCCTGGCAGCGACCCCGCACGTCGATCACGGCGCTGCCCCGTCCGCACCTGCGCGGACGGGGCAGCGGTCGTTTAGCCGCGAGTGGCGGTTGGGTACATCGGGCTCACCTCGAAACCCACCACTACCCGGGAGGAAGCCATGCGGCGCGGCCCGTCGATTCTGGGAATCATCCTTGTCATCTGGCTGGTCATCGGCGCCATCGCCGCTGGGCAGCGGGGCTACTACGACGGCGACGACACGAACTGCGCCGAGGCGGGCACCATCCTGGTGACCATCGTCGCCGGGCCGTTGAACTACATCGGCGCGAACCCGAAGATCGACTGCGAGCTCCCCGAGCCGTCCAAGTAGGTCGAGCGGCACGACACGAGCGGCCCGCCCCCCTTGCGGGGGCGGGCCGCTGTCGCTTCACCCGTCCTGCGGCGTTCCTGGACGGTTGCCGTCACGAGCGAACACGGACCGTCCAAGATCTGCCGTCGGCGCCGGCGGGCCCGCCGAACGCGCCGAGCGGGGCGGGCCGGCCGCACGGTCAGCGGAAGCAGTGGGCGATCGGCGCCTTGCTGCCGAGGCAGTTGGTGGGCCGGTTCTCGATGACGACGCTGGCGTCGTCGATCCTGACCTGGGCGCGGTCGGCGAAGATGCCGCCCGGGGGCAGGGTCGCGCTGTTGCCGACCACCTTGCTCTTGAACAGCGAGAGCTGCCCGGCGACGGTGTAGATGCCGCCACCGGCGGACTTCGCGCCGACCGCGGCGTTGCCGCCCACCTCGCTGGTGCGTACCAGGGTGTTGGAGCGGTCGGCGAAGATGCCGCCGCCGTTGCCCCGGGCGTGGTTGCCGCTGACGACGCTGTCGTCCATCGGCAGCAGGCCCTGGACGCTGGAGATGCCCCCGCCGTTGTCGCTGGCGGCGTTGCCCTGGACGACCAGATTGCGCAGGACCAGCACCGCGTCGGAGTTGGCGATGCCGCCGCCGATCTTGGCGGTGTTGTCCAGGACCCGGGTGTCCTCGACCTTGGTGCGGGCCGAGAAGCTGGCCAGGCCGCCGCCCTGCCCGGCGATGTTGTGCGCGAGGACGGTGGTGGCGACGTCGGCCGCGCCCCGGTAGTTGGCGAGCCCGCCGCCGTAGCCGTTGGCGCTGTTGTCGCGGAACTCGGTCTTGGTCATGGTCAGCACGCCGCCGTTGAGCATGCCGCCGCCCTTGCCCTCGGTGCCGGCGGCCGAGTTGCCGACGAACCGACTCTCCCGGACCACCATGTTGCCGTCGTTGAAGACCCCGCCGCCGCCCTCCTTCGGCGAGACGGAGGTGCTGCCGACGACCGTGGTGCGTTCGAGGACGGCCGTGGCCCCGTGCACGACGTGGACGCTGCCCCCCTCGGAGGTGGACCGGCCGTTGCGCAGGGTGACGTCGCGAAGCGTCAGCTCGCCGCCGTCGCGCACGGTGAAGAAGCGGAAGGTCTCGGCGTTCTCGCCCCGGGCGATGGTCGCCCCGGAGCCCTCGACGGTGATCGCCTGGTAGATCACCGGCAGGCCGGTGTTGTCGTCGCCCGGCTGGCGCGGCGGCAGTTCGGCGTCCCCGGGGGTCTCGGCGGCGTCGGCGGCCTCCCGGGCGTCGCGGATGCCGCCGTCGTACTCGTCGGGCTGCTGGAAGGCGTGACTGAGCGTGTAGGTGCACTTCGGCGCGAGCCGCACCGTCGCCCCGCCCTCCGCGTTGGCCTGCACGAGCGCGGCGACGAGCCGGGCCGAGTCGCAGGGCACGGTGAGCAGGGGCGGCCGGCGGGTGCCCGGCGCGTCCGGCTTGCCGTCCGGCGTCCCCGGTCCGTCCGGGGCGCCCGCCCTCTCCGTCCCGGCCTCCGGCCGGCCGGGGCCGCCCGGAGCGCCCTCGCCGGTCCACCGTCCCCCGTCGGGGCCGTCGTCGCGCACGGCCGCCGCCGGCCGCCCCTGTTCGGTGACGCCGGGGGCGCGGTCGGCGGCCAGTGCGGCGACGCCGGTGACACCGGCCGCGCCGACCACCAGGCTGCCGGCCACCACGCCGCCGGCTAAGAACCACCGGGACCGTCGCCTGCTGGGCGTCGCTCGCCGGTTGCCCTGGTACGTGAACATCACGGTCCTGCCTCTCCTGCACGAAATGACGCGGCGGCACCGGAACGGGGCGCCGGGTGGCGTACCTCGCGGGGGCCACCGAAGGTCACGATACGGAGAAGAATCGGGCAAGTCAGGCGTACATGAATAAACGTATGATTCATGTCGAGACGGGTGATCGGGGTCGCCCGGGGTGTCCCCGCGGCTCAGCCGCCGACGTGGATGCCGGGGCGGCGGGACGGGTCCCGCTCCGACTTACGGATGATCTCCCGCACCACGGGCGGGGTGTCGCCGCGCCCCAGGATCAGATAGCGCAGCAGGTGGGCGATGGGGTTGCCCTCGGACCACTCGAAGTGCGCGTGCGGGCGGACCCCGGTGGCGTCGCGCAGCGCGAGCAGGATCGCGGCGATCGCGTTGGGCACGGCCGGGCTGGCCGCCCGCAGCACCCGGTACCCGCCGACCTCCACCCCGTGCACCCGCAGGACCCGGCTGAACTCCGACGGGTCGACGACGTCGACCTCCAGGAACAGCACGTCGGCGGCGCCCGGGACCGGGTTCATGCCGCGCTGCGCGCGCTCCTTGACCGTGTACTCCTTCACCGCCCCGCTGTCGCGCTTGTTGGCGATCAGGTGCAGCCGGCCGTCGTGGGCGAGGGACTCGGCGACGAACCGGCGGGCGTCGTCGTCGAACTCGATCCGGTCGGCGCGCAGCTCCGTGGTGCGGGTGACCCGGGAGATCAGCGAGACGCCGATGATGCCCGCGATGAACAGGCCGGAGATGGCGATCCCGTCCGGCTTGGCGATCACGTTCTCCGTGAGGGCGTAGAGCAGGACGACGGTGAGCACGGCGAAGCCGACCGCCGCGAACCGGTGCCGGGCGCGGGCCGTCGCGATCGTCACCGCCACCGCGGCGGAGACCATCATCGCCAGGATCCCGGTCGCGTACGCGCCGGCCTGGGCGTTGACGTCCGCGCGGAAGGCCACGGTGATCAGGATGCTGATCAGCGTGTAGACGATCACCACGGGGCGCACCGCCCGGCCCCACTCCGGGGCCATCCCGTACGAGGGCAGGTAGCGCGGCACGATGTTGATCAGACCGGCCATCGCCGAGGCACCGGCGAACCAGAGGATCAGCACGCTGCTGACGTCGTAGACCGTGCCGAACGCCTCGCCGAGCCGCTCGTGCGCCAGCCAGGCCAGCGCCCGGCCGTTGGCCGCCCCGCCCGGCCGGAACTCCCGGGCGGGGATCAGCACGGTGGTGACGAGCGTCGTGGCGACCAGGTACACCGACATGATCAGCGCGGCGGCGGCGAGCAGCCGGCGCGTGTTGCGGATCCGGGCGGCGAGCCGGCGCTCGGCGTCCGGGCCGTCCCCGCGCACCAGGGGCATCATGCTCACCCCGGTCTCGAAGCCCGACAGGCCCAGGACCAGCAGCGGGAACGCCAGCACCGCCGGGCCGAGCAGGCCGGCGACCCCGCCGCCGCCGGCCGTCAGCGCGGCGGTCCAGTCCCCCAGCGTGGCCGGCTCCGCCACGATCGCCGCCACGCCCGCCGCGACGATCACCGCGTTCAGCCCCAGGAAGACCACCACCAGGGGCACCGCCACCGTCACCGCCTCGCGGAACCCGAGCAGGAAGACCCCGCCGAGGACCACCAGCAGCAGCACGGTCACCGCCACCGCCGCAAGGGTGCCGCGCGGGAACGACGCCGGCAGGTACGGGTTCTCCAGCAGGTGGACGGTGGCGTCGGCGGCGGACAGGGTGATCGTGATGATCCACGAGGTGGCCACGAAGCCGAGCAGGACGAGGACGAAGACCTTGCCCCGCCAGAACGGCAGCAGCCGCTCCAGCATCGCCACCGAGCCCTGCCCGTGCGGGCTCTCCCGGGCCACCCGCCGGTACATCGGCAGCATCCCGAACAGGGTCAGCGCCACGATCAGCAGCGTCGCCACCGGGGAGAGCGCCCCGGCCGCCAGCGCGGCGATGCCGGGCAGGTACGACAGGGTGGAGAAGTAGTCGACGCCGGTCAGGCACATCACCTGCCACCACGGGTGCGCCCGACCCTGCGTCTCCCCGGTCTCCGGCCCGACCGGCGGCACCCGGTGCTCGAACAACCAGCGGCCGAACCGGCCGGCGGGCTGCCGCGGGCGAGTCGCCCGGTCGACGCAGGCCGGGACGACCACGCCGTCGCCCGGGGCCGCCGCACGCCGGTGGCCCCGGGTCCGCCTCGGCTGCCCGCCGTCCCGCCGCTGCGCCATGCGCGCCCCCTCCACGCCCTGCACCGACCGTAGGCGCAACCCGCCGCCCGCTCCGGCCGAACCGGCGAGGAAGGTCGGGCCGGTCGACTCAGCGCGGCGGACCAGGCGGGAGGTCGGGCCGGTCAGCTCAGCGCGGCGGACCAGGCGGCCACGTGGGCGTCGAGGTGGTCGGCGGTGGCCCGCCAGTAGGGGCCGTCGTCCACCCAGATCCGCGCCCACGGCTGCCGGCCCTCCCGGGCGCCGGCCGCGAGCAGGTCGTACATGGCGCGGGCCCGCCGGCCGAGCAGCCGGGGCAGCTCGGCCCGCTGCGGGCCGTCGAGGCCGTAGCCGTCGACGAGGGCCCGCAGCCGCGCCGCCGACTCGGGCACCGGCCGGTCCGCCCGCATCCCGGCCATGCTCTGCGCCGCGTACGCCAGCTCCCACGGCCGCGACCCGGGCCCGGCGCCGTCCCAGTCGATCAGGACCCAGCCCCGGGGCGAGCGGATCAGGTTCCACGGCGCGGGGTCGTGGTGGCAGACCAGGTCCTCGCGGTCCGGCGGGATCACCCGCTGCCACACCGCCGGCTGCGGCGGCACGAACCCGGCCGTCGCGCGGTGCAGGTCGGCCAGGAGCGCCCCGATCCCGGCCAGCTCCCCCAGGGAGTACGTGCCGGTGACGTCGCCGGCCGCGCCGGGCACGTACTCCAGCACCTGACGGCCCCGGTCGTCGCGGCCCAGCGGGCGGGGCGCGCCGGGAAACCCCACCCGGTGCAGGTGGGCCAGCAGGGCGTCGACGGTGTCGGTCCACGGGCCGGCCGGCCGGCGGACCGTGTCGCCCACCCGGACCACCCCGGCGGTGGCGTTGCCGGGCAGCGGCTCCTCGCGGATGCTCACCCCGCCATCGTGGCGGCCGCCCCGCCGGCCCGCCACCCCGTTACGGGACAGGGGGTGTCCCCGCGCTTCCCCCCCGGTAGCGCGGGGACCCCCCGTACCCGGCTACTGCAGGAACGCCCCGAGGGGCGAGAGCAGCAGCCGACCGAGCGCGGCGGCGTTGTCGTCCAGCCGCTCACGCTCACACTCGCGGGCCTCCGGATCGTGCCGGCAGCGCCAGATCTTCTGGGCGTTGCGCCACGCCACGTTGCGCGTGTACTCGACCAGTTCGCCCTGGTACCAGTCGTCGATGTCGCCGTTGAGCATGTCGATCATGAGCTGCCAGTTGTCCAGGTAGCCGCGCCGCAGCTCCGGGATCCGCTCGGCGAAGATCTGGTTGATCTCCAGGTAGTCGTGGTGCTGGTCGGTGCCGTCGACCGGCTCGGACTCCAGACTGTCGAACGTGGTCACCAACGCGAACGGCAGGTCGAAGTTGATGTGGGCGTTCACCCCGGCCGCGGCCGACGGCAGCGGCCGGGCGTCCGGGCCGCGCATCCGCCGGAACAGGCAGGACCAGGCCCGGGGGGTGGCCGGGCTGGACTCCGTCCAGTAGCGCAGCGCGTCGAAGTAGCGGGCGGCGAACTCCACGTCGAGCCGGGCCAGGAAGACCGGGTCGGCGAAGCGGTCGTCGTACAGGCCGTTCAACACGCTGGTGGTGATGGTCAGGTACAGCTCGTTGAAGTCCGCGAGGGGGCAGCTTCGCTCCAACGGAGGCAGCCGCACCAGCAGGTCCTGGAGCTTGGTGAGGTGGTCGACCACCGCCGGCACGTCCGCCGGGTGGTCGGCGAGCAGCCCCACGATGTCCTGGTGCACCGGGCCCCAGACCGGTTCGTCCTTCCCCATGCGTCCTCCCCCCTGCGCGCCGCGGCATTCCCGCGCCGTGGCCTCGGGGCACAGCCTTTCAGCCGTGATCCGTGCGGCGGATCAGTAGAACGACGTATAAGCGGGCGACGGGCGTACGTCGTGGGGGATCTACTCGGGACGGTTGCGCAGGAAGATCGCACTGGCCTGGACCCGGGTGCGCACCTGGAGCTTGTCGAAGATGTGCGACACGTGCACGCCGATGGTGCGTTCGGAGATGAACAGCCGCTGGCCGATCTCCTTGTTGGTCAGGCCCTCGGCCACCGCGGCGAGCACCTCGCGCTCCCGGGCCGTCAGCATCGCCAGCTCGTCGCCGGACGGCTCGGCGCCGGCCGCGGGCCGCCCGTCGGCGAGAGCGCCCCGGTCCTCCAACGTCACCCGGGCCCGGGTGGCCAGGGTGCGGATCTCGGTGCTCAGCGGCTCCGCGCCGAGCCCCTGCGCCACCTGGTACGCCTCGCGCAGCAGCTTGCCGGCGGTGGCCGTGCGGCTGCGCCGGGCCAGCAGCGCCTCGGCCTGCCGCAGCCGCGAGTACGCCGCCGGGTAGGGGTGGTGGCGGCGGTCCCACTCGGTCACCGAACGGGCCCACAGCTGCGGGTCGCTGCCGTCGAGTCGGCTGACCTCGGCCTCGCACAGGGCCAGGAACCCGTCGACCACGTCGCGCACCGGCCGGGCGGCGTGCTCGCTCTTGCGGGCCACCCGCTCGGCGACCTCGCGCAGCCGGCGCACCACCGTCGTGTCCACCGGGGCGCGGGCGGCGTGCGCCTCGGCCTCGGCGCGCAGCCCGTGCCAGACCAGGGCGGCGAGGATGCCGACGTCGTCGGAGCGGATCTCGGTGAGGCCGCGTTGCACCGCCTGCCGGGCCAGGTCGTGCCGGCCCTGCCACATCGCCAGGCCGGCGCGGAGGGTCAACAGCGGGATGACGTGCCGGGCGCCGCCGCCGGCCAGCACGGTGGCCACGGCCTCCAGGTCGCGGTCGGCGGCGGCGATGTCGCCGTAGCCGACCCAGAGCCGGCAGCGGGCCAGCAGCAGCTCGACGGCGTCCGCGCCGGACGGGCGGTGCCGCAGCGCCGCCGCGACCACCTTCTCCGCCTCCGCCCACTGTCCCACCCGGAACAGCCCGTTGGTGGCGATGGCCAGCAGCCGGGTCTCGTAGGTGCGGCCCAGGCCCAGCTCGGCGACCCGCTCGGCGCCCCGGCGGGCCACCACCACCCCCTCCTCCAGGATGTTCAGCGGCCCGGTCAGCAGTTCCGCCAGGTGCAGGTAGGCGCAGGCCACGTCCTCGGGGCGGCCGGCCCGCTCGGCGGTGTCGAGGGCCTCGCGCATGACGGCCAGCCCGGCGTCCGGGTCCTCCAGGTATGCCTCGCTGAAGCCCAGCGCCATGCTGGCCAGCACCACCTCGGAGACGGACCCCTCCACCTGCGCGGCCAGCTCCAGGGCCTCCCGGGCCCGCTCGCCGGCGTCGGCGTAGCGGCCCAGGTGCAGCAGCAACTCGGCCAGGTGCGCGGCGGCCGTCGCCCGCTCCCGGGGGGTGCAGTCGGCGGCGGCCAGGGCCCGCCGGTACTCCGCCTCGGCGGGCGCGGACCGGCCGGCGGCGGCCAGGTAGCGGGCCCGCCGGATGTGCAGCGCGCAGGCCGGGGCCGCGTCCTCGGCGTCGGCCAGCTCCTCCAGCAGGGACAGCGCCCGGGCGTGCTCGCCGCAGTGGTGGGCCGCCTCGGCGGCGTGGCGCAGCAGCTCCGCGCGGTCGGTGGTGATCCCGCCGTCGACCGGGGCGACCCCGGGGGCCTGCGGGCCGGCCAGTTGCAGGGCGACCGACCAGTGGCGGTGCGCCTCGGCGTAGCCGTGCAGCCGCTCGGCCTCCTGCGCCGCCGCGACCGCCGCCGGCAACGCCCGCGCCGGCTCCCCCGCCAACCGCCAGTGGTGCGCCAACCGCGCCTGGTGCAGCTCCGCCGGAGCCGTCGTCAACGCCTCCGCGTAGCGGCGGTGCAGCACCGACCGCTCCGCCGGCAGCAGCTCGTGGGCGAGCACCTCCGCCACCAACCGGTGCCGCAGCCGGTAACCGTCGTCGTCACCCACCAGCAACCGGTGCGCCACCGCCGCCCGCACCGCCTCGATCAGCTCCCCCTCCGGCAGCCGCATCACCTCCGCCAACAGCCAGTGCGGCACCGGCTCCACCCCGGCCGCCACCGCGTGCACCACCGCGTGCGCGGCCTGCGGCAACGCGTCCACCCGGGACAGGAACACCTCCCGCAGCGTCTCCGACAGCCCGTCGCGCCCCTCGCGCAGGTCCCGCGCGAGCTCCTCCACCACGAACGGGTTCCCGCCACTGCGCCGCCACAGCGACTCCGCCGCCTCCGCGCCCAACGGACCGCCCAGCACCGCCGCGGCCAGCTGCTCGGTGCCCGCCCGGTCCAGCGGCGCCAGGTCGACCACCCGCACCGACCGCAGCCGACGCAGCTCGGTCAGCACCCGCCGCAGCGGGTGCGCGCCCTGCAACGACTCCGCCCGCACCGCCGCCAACACCGACAACTGGAGGTCGCCGAGCCCGGCCAGCAGATAGAGCAGCAACTGCCGGGTGGTGCGGTCGACCCACTGCAGGTCGTCGAGCACCAGCACCAACGGCCGCCCCTGTGCCACCAGGTGCAACCCCTGGGAGACCCGCTCCAGCAGGGCGCCCGCCCCGTCCGGGCCGGCCGTCTCGGCGGCGAACGTCTGCAACAGCCCGCGCACCGCCGACGACGTCCGCGCGTGCGAGGCTGTCAGCTCGGCGTCGAAGCGCCGCAACGCCTGCAACAGCGGATGCAGGGGAGACGAGTCGCCGATGTCGAGGCACGAGCCGGTGAGCACGAGCGCTCCCCCGGCGCGGAACCGGTCGCCCGCCTCGCGCAGCAGCCGGGTCTTGCCCACCCCGCTCTCGCCCGTGACGAACACCGCCGCCGTCTGCCCCGGACCCACGCCGTCGAGCAGCGCGGACCGCAGCGTCGCGAGGTGGTCGGCACGGCCGACGAGTGGTACGAGGTCCACATCGCTGGCCATGTTCGCAGCCTAGTCACAGGTCCCCGGACCGTTCTACGGGTCTTCGCCCCCACTGGTACGCCTCGCGTCGACATTGCGACCAAAGGTTGCGGTAGGCCGACATACGTCGTTCTGCCGATCCCCCGTCGGACCGGTGGTGGGAGTCTCCTGAGGTCGTCAGGCACCAAGCGGGGGGAAAGGCGGTGCGATGCCCATGTCCACGACCGGCAACGGAACGCAGTCGTCGACGCCGGCCGACTGGCCGGTGCCCGAGGAACTACGGACGGTCAGCGTCCTCTTCGCCGACATCGTCGGCTCGACCGCGCTGATCGACCGGCTCGACCCGGAGGAGGTCCGGGCCCTGCAACGCGCCTACTTCGACACCGTCGTCGGGGTGCTGGACCGCTGGGGCGGCGTGGTCGAGAAGTACGTCGGTGACGCCGTGATGGCCCTGTTCGGGGCCCGCGAGTCCGACGGCCACGACGCGTACCGGGCGGTGCGCGCCGGGCTGGAGATCCAGCGCGCCCTGGACGGTCGGCCCCTGCCGGGCGTGGCGGCCCTGCGCACGCGGGTCGGCGTCGCCACCGGCGAGGCGCTGGTGGACGTCGCGGGCATCCGCGCCGGCGCGCACGGCATGGCCAGCGGCGCGGTGATCACCGCCGCCGCCCGTCTCCAGGAGCACGCCCCGCCCGGCGGCGTCGTGCTCTGCGCGGCCACCCGCCGCGCCACCGCCGGGATGATCGTCCACCGGGCACTCGGCCCGCTGAGCGTCGCCGGCAAGCCGCTGCCCCTGGACGTGGCGCTCGCCGTCGGGGCCGCCCGCCCCGAGCCGGTCCGCCACCACGGCCCGTTGGTCGGCCGCCGCCGGCAGCTCGCCGCCGCCCGGGACCGGGTGCTGCGGGCCGCCCGCGAGCGTGCCCCCCGCTGGGTGGCGCTGGTCGGCCCGGTCGGCAGCGGCCGCAGTCGGGTGCTGCACGAGCTGGGCCGCACGGTCGGGGCCGTCGACGGCACGCCGGTGCGCTGGTGCGCCGCCGCCTGCCCGCCGCGTCCCGAGCAGCCGCTGACGCCCGTCGCCGACCTGCTGCGCGCGTTCGCGGGCCTGCGCGCCGACGAGCCGCCGGCGACCGTACGTCGACGGCTGCTGGCGGCGCTCGACGGCGTGGTCCCTGCGGGGCAGGCGCTGTCCACGGTGGTCGCGTTGGAGGGGCTGCTCGTCGGCCCGTCGCCGGTCGGCGCGGCGGTGTGGCAACGGGTGCTGCTGCGCCTGGCCGACCGGCAGCCCGTCGTGCTGGCGCTCGACGACGCCGACCGGGCCGCCCCGGCGACGGACCGCTTCCTGCGTGCCCTGTTCGCGGCGGCCGTCGCCCGGCGGGTGCCGCTGGCGGTGGTGACGACGCGGCGTCCGCAGTGGAGCGGCGACCGCACCGGCCCCGAGGGCGGCCACGACGAGGTGCCGCTGCCCCCGCTGGCCGCGGTGGAGACCGGTCGGCTGCTCCGCGGCCTGCTGGTCCGGGCCGGACAGCCGGCGGCGCTGGCGGCCCGGCTGCTGCCGCTGGTCGCCGGGTCGCCGGGGCACGCCGAGGCGTACGTACGGCACGTGGCCGACGGGACGGACCCGGCGCAGCCGCCGCAGCGGGCGGCGGCGGCCGCCGCCGCCCGCCTGGACGCCTGCGACGGCCGGGAGCGCGCCGTGCTGATGGTCGCCGCCGCGCTCGGCCCCGGGACCGCCGCCGCGACGGTCGACCGGGCCCTCGGGTGGCCGGCGGGCCAGGCCGAGCGGACCATGTCCGCGCTCGCCGCGCGCGGGCTGCTGCGTCGAACGCGGGGCGGGTACGACGTCGCCGACCCGGCGCTGCGCCGGGTGGCGCACGACCGGCTGCCCCGGGCGGTTCTGGCGGCCGTCGTGCGCCGCGCCGGTGCGACCGCGCCGGTGCCGCCGGCGCGGCCCGCGACGCACCCGGCCCCGGCGCGGCCCCGGCCGACGGCCCCGGCCCGGCCGGCGCGCCCCGGCCCGCGCGACCGGTCGCCCGGCGGCGGTGCCCGGCCGGACGGGATCCGGGAGCCGGGCCGGCGCGGCCCCCGGCCGGGCCGGGATCAGCGCAGCGTCTCCAGCCGGGGCGCCGGGTCCGCCGGGGCCGGCATGGCGACGGTCCCGCCGCTGACCTCGCGGGCGGCCCCGGCCGGTGCCGGGCCGGTGAGCAGCCGGGTGAGCAGTCCGGCGGTGATCCGCCGGGCCGGGGCGGCGAGGCCGGACCCCCGGCCGGCGATGAGCCCGACGTTGTGCCGACGGTCCCCCGGCCCCGTGGTCGCCAACTGCGGGATGCCGGCGACGAACGCACCGCACGCGCTGCCCGAGCCGCCGTGGCGCGCCAGCGCCGCGCTCGCCGGCGCGACGCGGATGAGGCCGCCGCCCGCGCCAGCTTCCCAACATGTGGACGACGGCGCGACGCGCCCGGCGTGGACGGCCGCCGGTCCCGGATCGTCGCCCACGGGAGCCGCACAATGACGCTGAGTCGCCATCTCCCGAGAGGACCGCCGATGACCAGCAGCGGAGTCCGCCACGACGCTTCACCGTCCGCAGTCGCCTCCCCCGGAGTGCCGCCGGCCACCCGCCGGGAGGACCTCGTCACCGTCCTGTTCGGCGCGGTGCTCACCGCCGGGGCGATGTCCGACGGCTGGGCGCACAGCAACATCATCGAGACCATCGAGGGCTTCTTCACCCCGTGGCACGGGCTGCTCTACGCGGGCTTCGTCGCCACGGCGGCGTGGACGTGCTGGCTGGCGTACCGGCGGCGCGGCGGCGCGCCCCGATGGTGGCGGGACGGCTGGCCCGCCGGCTACCGGGTCGGCGCGATCGCGGCGGCGACCTTCCTGCTCGCCGGCCTGGCCGACCTGACCTGGCACGAGACGCTGGGGGTGGAGGTCGGGCTCGACGCCGCGTTCAGCCCGAGCCACCTGCTCCTCGACGCCTCGGCGGTGCTGCTGGTGACCAGCCCGCTGCGCTCGTGGTGGGCCAGCGGCGAGGGCGGCGCGCGCTCGGCCACGGGCGTCGCCTCGCTCGTGCTCGGCGCGATGGCCCCGTCCATCCTGCTCACCTACGCGTCGGCGTTCCTCACCCTCGCCCCGACCCGGTTCATCGGCGGCCTGGGCACCCAGCAGCAGGCGGTGCTCGGCGTCGACGCGTACCTGCTCACGACGCTGCTGCTGGTGGGACCGTTCCTGCTGGTCCACCGGCGGCGCGCGGCCCCGGGCACGGGCGCGGCCCTGGTCGCCGGGGTGGCGTTGTTCAACCTGGTGATGCAGGAGTTCCCGACGCCGCAGACGTGGGCCGCGCTGGGGACCCTGGGCGGCGCCGCCCTCGCCGACGCGCTGCTGTGGCGGCTGGACGCCGTACGCGGCCCGGACGCGCCGCTGCGGCTGCCGCTGGCCGGGGCGCTGCTCGGCGGCCTGCTGGTCGCCGGCCACCTGACCGGCCTCGCGCTGGCCGTCGGGGTGCGCTGGACGCCCGAGGTGACCGGCGGCGTCGTCGTCCTCGCCGCGCTGCTGGGCGCCCTGCTCGGCGGCCTGGCCGCACGCCCCGCCGGGCCCGCCCCGGCACCGGTGCCGCCGACGCCGGCGGTGCCGGCCCAGGCGGTCCCGCTCGGCCGGCGGTGACCGGCCCGGCCGCGCGGGACGCGGTGCAGCGCGGCGGCTCGCCCGGCGGTCCCGCTCACTGGGTGAGCAGGATCTTGCCGACCGCCGCCCGCTCCTCGACGGCGCGGGGTGGGCCGGGTCACGGGTTCTCCGGATCCAGGTTGCGTTCGCGCAGCAGCGCGTCCAGCTTGGCCTCGATCCGGTCGTCGGACTCCCGGGACTGGGACGAGCCCCAGTAGTAGAAGAGGGCCAGCCCGGCGGCCTGCCAGATCAGCTGGAGGAACTCCGACTGCCAGTTCTCGAAGGTGCTCGCGAAGAACTGCGGCAGGAACTCGGACCAGGCGAACGCCTGGCCGTGCTGGCCCGCCTCGTTGCGCTGCACCACGAGCTGGAAGAGGAACTGGCCGACCCACGAGAAGAGGAAGAGCGCGCCGGTGACCAGCGCGAAGGCGTACGCCTTGGGCCATCGCGGCTTGCGGAACGGCGGGCCGGCCGCCGGGCCGCGACTGCGGCCACCCCCGGTGTCGGCGCTGGCGGACGGGCGCGTGCCGGCCGGTGTGCTGGTCTCCGCCATCACGATCCCCCTCTCGGTAGTCGATCTCACCCGTGATGTGCCCCGCCCGGACCCGGTCGAAACCGTGCTGAACAGGGACGGAGACCGCGAACGGCACTCCCCATTGTTGCCAGTCATTGGCAACAAGGTCTGGATGTCGACCGGCGGCGTAACTAGCCTGATGCGTAACCGACCGGCTGACCGCCCGGGCCCGGGAGCGACGCGCCGCCCTGCCTGCCCTGCCCCACGCCGCCCAGCCCCACGCCGCCCGCGCCGCGCCACGCCTTGATCGTCTGCGCGGAAGGGAGACGACACGCCGGCCGCACTCTCCGTTTCCCGCAGACGATCAAGGTGCCCTCCGTGCGGGGCGGCGGGGGTAGGCTCGCGCTCGTACGCCCAGGCGGCCGGTGGGAGGGCGAGGTGGCAGGACCGACCCCGCGCCGGGTCGACCCCGACGTCGACCTGCGGGTGCCGGCCGACCGGGGCGAGCTGCGCGCCCACCCGGCGGTCGTGCTCGGCGTCATCGCGGCCGGGGGCGCGCTCGGCGCGCTCGCCCGGGCGGGCGTCCAGGCGGCGTTCCCGCACCCGCCGACCGGGTTCCCGTGGGCGACGTTCGGCGTCAACGTGTCCGGGTGCCTGCTGATCGGGGCGCTGATGGCGGTGGTCACCGCCGGCCGCGTTCCGCCGCTCACCCGGCCGTTCCTGGGCGTGGGCGTGCTCGGCGGCTACACCACCTTCTCCACGTACGTGGTGGACGTGCGGCAGGCGGCGCTCGCCGGTGCGGCGGGCACCGCGCTGGCGTACCTCGTCGCCACCCTGCTGGGGGCGCTCGCCGCGGTCTGGGTCGGCGACGCCGCCGCAGCCCGGCTGCTCGGCCGCGCGACCGGCTCGCACGCCCACCCGACGGCACCGGGGCCCGCGGACCCCGACGGGGCACGGGCCGACGGCGGGCCGGCGTGACGGCCCTGCTGATCGCCCTCGGCGCGGCCGTCGGTGCGCCGCTGCGCTACCTCACCGACCGGACCGTGCAGGCCCGGCACGCCTCACCGTTCCCCTGGGGCACCCTGACGGTGAACGTGGTCGGCTCGCTGGTGCTCGGCGCCCTGGTCGCCGCCCCGGTCGGCCCGGCGGTGGGCGCGCTGCTGGCCACCGGGTTCTGCGGCGCGCTCACCACCTACTCCACCTTCGGGTACGAGACGCTGCGCCTGGCCCGGGACGGCTCCCGCCTGCTCGCGCTGGTGAACGCGCTGACCAGCGTCGCCGCCGGGCTGGGCGCGGCGACCCTGGGTTTCGCGGTGACCCGCGCGCTGGTCGGCTAGCCGCCGCCCCCGCACGGGGTCGTGTCGTCCATGGGGTTGCCCGGAACACGGTCCGGCCGGCGGCGATCATGGTGCGGGAGAGGCCAACTAGGATGAGTTGGTGAGCACGCCCCGGCAAGCGGAAGCCCGCATCGGTCCGATCGGCGCGCTGTTGTGCCGGCTGGTGTTCCTCGCCATCTGCCTGCCCGGGCCGGCCCTGCTCGTCGCCGGCCTGACGCTGGACCCGCCACCGTCGCCTGGGGAATTCTGGGGCCTGCTCGCCGGCGACGCCTTCATGACGGTTGTCGGCGTCGGTTTCGGCGTCCTCGGGTTGCGGCTGGTCGCCCGGTCGCGACGCGACGCGCGTCACCTGTCCGCCGCGGGTGTCGCCGCCACGGCGGAGATCCTCTCCGTGGCGGACCGCGTGGACGGAGAGGACCCGGGGCTGACGCTCCGCCTGCGCATCAGCGGGCCCGGGTTCGCCGCGTTCGAGGCGGACGTGAACCGCCCCGTCGACCCGGCCCTCGTGCCCGGCGCGGCGCTGCCCGCCACCGTCGTACCCGCGGACCGGCTCTTCTCGATCCCCTGACCGCCTGCGGAACGAGTGGTCGCCCCGCCGCCTCGCCACCGGGGCGGATCACGATGGTCAGGCGGTCACCCTGGCGACGAACGCGGCGAGGTGGGCCACCGTCCGCTGGACCTTCTCCTCCAGGGTCAACGACTCCTGGAGGCGCGCGCCGGGCCCGGCGTCCTTCCTGCCGCGCACGTACAGGGAACAGGCGAGGTCGCTACAGACGTACGTGCCGACGGTGTTGCCCTGCTGCCCGGGCCGGCCCGCCCGGCGCGCGACCATCAGCGAGACGCCGCCGGCCGGGGTGGTGAGGCAGATCGAGCACATGCCGCGCGGTCGCTGCGCGGCGGTGGGGCTGGGGCAGCGCAGCGCGAGGGCCGTCGGGCGACCGTCGAGCACGGTGACCAGGTAGGCGCGGTCCGGTGCCTGCGGGTCCCGCCAGCCGAGGTAGTCCAGGTCGGCCCAGGGGCGGTCGGCCAGGTCGCGCGGCACGGACAGGCGCTTCGCCTCGCCCTTGGTGCAGTTGAGGAACGCGGCACGGATCTGTTGCTCGGTCAGCGGCTCCATGGAGGGCACGCTAGGTTGCCTAAAGACTTTAGGCAAACGCATAATCGACTTAGGCAACCGAGGAGGATCGTGGCCCGCGCCGGACTCACCGCAGCACGCCTGACCCTGGCCGGGGCGGAGCTGGCCGACGAGGTCGGCTTCGACCAGGTGACCGTCTCGGCGGTCGCCAGGCGGTTCGGCGTCACCGTCGCCAGCCTCTACTCACACCTGCGAAACTCCCAGGACCTCAGGACCCGGATCGCCCTGCTCGCCCTGGACGAGCTCGCCACCCGCGCCGCCGACGCCCTGGCCGGGCGGTCCGGCAGGGACGCGCTGACCGCCGTGGCGAACGTCTACCGCGACTACGCCCGGGAGCACCCGGGCCGCTACGCCGCCGCCCAGCTCCGGCTCGACCCGGCCACGGCCGCCGCCAGCGCCGGCGTCCGGCACGCGCGGATGCTCCGGGCGATCCTGCGGGGGTACGACCTGACCGAACCCGACCAGACGCACGCGGTCCGCCTGCTGGGCAGCGTCTTCCACGGCTACGTCAGCCTCGAGCTGGGGGGCGGGTTCGACCACAGCGCCCCCGACACCCAGGAGACCTGGACCCGGATCCTGGACGCCCTGGACACCCTCCTGACCACCTGGCCCCACCCCACCTCGCCCCGGTGATCAAAGGTCTGCGTCACCGTGACAATCGAGGTTGACGCCGTCCTCCCGGTCACCGAGCGGGCCCGGGGGCCGAGCCGTGGCCGGGGGCCGAGCCGGGGGTGGGGCGGGCGGCCAGGACCAGGAGGAGTTCCGTGCGGGCGGTCGGGTCGGTCAGGTCGTCGCCGTACAGCTCACGCAGGCGTCTGATGCGGTAGCTGACGGTCTGCGGGTGCACGTACAGCTCACTGGCGACCTCGGCGCGCGAGCCCCAGTGCCGCAGCCAGCTGTGCAGGGTCACCAGCAGGCTCTCCCGCTGGGCCGGGCGCAGGTGCGCCAGGGGCGCGAGCCGACGGGCGGCGAGCACGGCCAGCGCGCCGGCCTCCCCGCGCAGGGTCAGCGCGACCAGGTGGTCGTCGACGAAGACCGGGCCCGGGTCCGCCCCGGCCGGCCCGGCGGTCAGCTCAGCGAGCCGGACCGCCGCCGGCAGCTGCGCCCAGCCCAGCGCCGGCCCCACCACCGCCCCGCGCCCCGCGAGGGCCTCGGCGAGCTGCGGGCGGGCGCAGCGGGGGCCGGCCCGCAGCAGCAGCACGGCGTCGCGGGCGCGTTCGACCACGAGGCCGTCCGCGCCGTAGCGGAACCGCGCGTCGCGGGCCTGTTCCAGCGGCAGCAGGACCGGCGTCACCTCGTCGAGGCGCGGCCAGCCGATCCGCGCGGCGGCGGCCTCGACGGCGGCGGGCAGCCCGTCGCCGCGCAGCAGCAGCTCGGCGAGCTGCCGGCGTCGCCGGTCGCCCTCCCCGGCCTGCTCGCGCAGCTGGAGGGCGTAGCCGTCGGTGCTCGCGGCGGCCAGCTCGTCGACGTACGCGGTGATGGCGTCGGACAGGTCGATCAGCTCCGCGGTGTCGACGGGGCGCAGCCGGGCCAGCGACTCCGACGCGGTGCGCAGCATCAGCCGTGCCGCCGTCCGCTGCGCCGCCAGCAGCGCCTCCGGCCCCCGGTCCTCGCGCGCCTCGCCCGCGCCGAGCGCCACGAACACGTCCCGCACGCGCGGCGGCAGGGCGGGCTCGGCGGTGCCGACGAGGTCGACGAAGCGCTCGAACGCGACCTGCACGGCGGTGCGCACGTCCTGGGCGAACTTGGCGTCGGAGATGGCGGCGAAGGCCGGGGTGGCCTCGGTGACCGCCGCCGCGACCGCCCCGACGGTGGCGGGCAGGTGGGGGCGCATCGCGGCGGCCAGGTCGGCGGGGAGCCGCTGCCAGGGCATGACGGGCGCGGTCATCCCGCGATTTTGTCACGCGGTGACAATCGGCGGCCCGATTCTCGCGTCCGGCGGGACGGTGCTCCGCGTCGGCCGCCCGGCGACGATGGACCCCGACGGGCATCCCCGCCGATCCGCCGTGGCCCGACCGAGGAGAGCGCCGTGGAGCACCGCACGTCCCGCCAGCACGTCGTCGACATGTGCCGCACCATGCTCGCCCGTGGCTACCTCAAGGCCACGGAGGGCAACGTGTCGGTCCGCGTGCCCGGCCACGAGCTGTACGCGGTCACCCCCAGCAACTACGACTACGACCGGATGCGTGTCGAGGACGTCTGCATCGTCGACTTCGCCGGAAAGCACGTGCCCGACGACTCCGGCACGGGCCTCGCGCCGTCGATCGAGTGCGGGATGCACGCCAACATCTACCGGCAGCGGCCGGACGTCAACGCGATCGTGCACACCCACCAGCCGTACGCCTCGGCGCTGGCCTTCCTGCGCCGGCCGATCCCGGCGCTCACCGACGAGCAGGTGCGCTTCCTCGGCAAGCGGGTCGCCATCGTCGACTACGCCCCGTCGGGCACGGGGTTCCTGGCGCGCAACGTGCAGAAGAAGGTCGCCGGCGGGGACAACGCGTTCATCATCGCCAACCACGGGATCGTCGCCCTCGGCACGGACCCGGACCGGGCGGTGTTCAACATGGCGCTGCTGGAGAAGGTCTCGATCGCCTACCTGCTGGCGCTGACCACCGAGGCGGGGAAGGTCTACACGATCCCGACGGCGATCCGCGAGGTCGCCTTCGGCAAGCTGCGCGCCGACGAGAAGCGGATCGCCGCCCAGATCACCGAGGCGGTGTCGCCGCTGCGGGTGCCCGCCGACGAGGAGCTGCCCAGCGCCGACGCGACGGCCGCCGCGCTCGCCGCCGCCAGCGGAGAGAACACCACCGCCGGCACGGCGGACGTCGGCGGGGAGGGCGCCGGCGGCGAGGCGGCCCGGCTCGGCTACGCGATCAGCGAGTATCCCGACGTCGACGACGTCATGCGCCGCCTGAGGGCGCTGGTCGCCCAGCCGATCCGCGGGCTGCGCCACGACGCGCTGCTCGACGTGCTCAACTACTACGACACCAAGTGCCGGGCCAGCCGGGAGATCACCGACCGGGCGAAGCGGCGCATCCCCGGCGGCGTGCAGCACAACCTGGCGTTCAACTACCCGTTCCCCCTGGCCATCGAGCGGGCCGAGGGCGCGCACCTGGTCGACCGCGACGGCAACACCTACATCGACTTCCTCCAGGCCGGCGGCCCGACGATCCTGGGCAGCAACTACGGGCCGGTCAACGAGCGGGTCGCGGAGGTGGTCCGGGCGTCCGGGCCGGTCACCGGCCTGTTCCACGAGTACGAGCTGAAGCTCGCCGAGATCATCCACCGGTACCTGCCGCACGTGGAGATGTACCGGGCGCTCGGCTCGGGCACCGAGGCGGTGATGGCCGCCGTGCGCGGGGCGCGGGCGTTCACCGGCAAGAAGATGGTGATCAAGGTCGGCGGCGCGTACCACGGCTGGTCCGACACGATGGTCTACGGGCTGCGGGTGCCCGGCACCTACCGGATGAACGCCAAGGGCATCCCCTTCGGCGCGACCAGCCGCACCCGGGAGGCGTTCCCGCACGACCTGGGGCAGCTGCGGCGCAAGCTGATCGAGAACCGGCTGCGGGGCGGCACGGCCGCCGTCGTGGTCGAGCCCGTCGGCCCGGAGTCCGGCACCCGGCCGGTGCCGCGCGACTTCAACGCCAAGGTACGCCAGCTCTGCGACGAGTTCGGCGCGCTGCTGGTCTTCGACGAGGTGGTCACCGGGTTCCGCCTCGGCCTGGGCGGCGCGGCCGGCTACTTCGGCGTCACCCCCGACCTGACGGTGCTCGGCAAGGCGGTCTCCGGCGGTTACCCGATGGCCGGCGGCGTCGGCGGTCGCGCCGACGTGATGGCGGTCTTCGGCTCCGGCCTGGACGGCAAGAGCGGCGCGCACATCCAGGTCGGCGGGACCCTGTCGGCGAACCCGCTGTCCTGCGCGGCCGGCTACTTCGCCATCGAGGAGATGGCCCGCACCAACGCGCCGGTCATCGCCGGGCGGGCCGGCGACCGGCTCACCCGGGGCCTGCAACGGCTCATCGACCGCTACGGCCTCCCGTACGTCGCCTACAACCAGGGCTCGATCGTGCACCTGGAGTGCAGCGGCGTCATGCTGCTGGACATGCGCCACCCGGTGAAGCTGCTCAAGGAGAACAAGGCCCGCAAGCGGCTGATGGAGCAGATGGGCGCGGCGTACGCTGCGCACGGCATCATCACCCTGGCCGGCTCGCGGATGTACACCTCGATGGCCGACACCGACGAGGTCATCGACGACGCGCTCGCGCGGTTCGACCAGGTGTTCGCGCTGGTCGAAGGGGTCTGATCCGGTGGCAGCCACGGCACCGCAGGTGCTCGCGATCGACCTGGGCACCTCGGGGATGAAGGCCGCCCTCGTCGCCGCCGACGGCACCGTCACCGGCTGGGCCGAGCGGGCCGTGCCGCTGCGGGTGCTGCCCGGCGGCGGGGCCGAGCAGGATCCCCGCGCCTGGTGGGACGCGCTCGGGCAGGTCGCCGCCGACCTGGGCCGGGCCCACCCCGACCACCTGCGCGCGGTCACCGTGGTGTGCGCCTCCACGCAGGGCGAGGGGACCATCGCCGTCGACGCGGCCGGTGAGCCGCTGACGGCGTGCATCAGCTGGCTGGACATGCGGGGCGCGGCGAACCTGCGCCGCCAGTTCGGCGGCTTTCCCGCGTACCACGGCTTGTCGGCGCGCCGGATCGCCCGCTGGCTGCGGCTCACCGGCGGCATGCCGTCGCCGACCGGCAAGGACCCGGCGGCGCACATGCTGCTGGTCCGCGACGAGATGCCGCAGGTGTACGCGCGCACCGCGTCGTTCCTCAACGTGCTCGACTGGATCAACCTGAAGCTGACCGGGCGGACGGTGGCCACCGTCGACTCGATCCTCACCTCGTGGGTGACCGACAACCGGCGGCCGGGCGACGTCCGCTACTCCCCCGCCCTGGTCGCCGACTGCGGCATCGACCGGGACAAGCTGCCGCCGATCGTCGCCTGCACCGACGTGATCGGCACGCTGTCGCCGGCCGCCGCCGCGCATCTGGGCCTGCCGGGGTCGGTGCGGGTGGTGGCCGGGGCCATCGACAACACGGCCGCCGCGATCGGGGCGGGCACGACCGGCGACAACCAGCCGCACCTCTATCTCGGCACCTCGTCGTGGGTCGCCGCGCACGTGCCGGCGAAGAAGACCGACGTGGTCGCCGGGATCGCCGCGGTGCCGTGCGCCATCCCCGACCGCTACCTGATGACCGCCCTGCAGGCCACCGCCGGGGCGAACCTGACGTGGCTGCGCGACAAGGTCGTCGAGTACGACGACCCGCTGCTGAGCGCCGGGCACGTCAGCCGGGACGAGGGCACGATCTTCGACGCGTTCGACCGGATCATCCCGACGGTGCCCCCGGGGGCGAACGGCGTCATCTACACCCCGTGGCTCTACGGCGAACGCGCCCCGGTCGACGACCCGCACCTGCGCGCGGCGTTCCTCAACATCTCGCTGGACACCAACCGCTCCGACCTGCTGCGGGCGGTCTTCGAGGGCGTCGCCCTGAACACCCGCTGGCTGTTCCGGGCCGTCGACCGGTTCCTCGGCGCGCCCGTCGCCTCGCTGGCGATCACCGGCGGCGGTGCGCTGTCGGACTCGTGGTGCCAGATCTTCGCCGACGTGCTCGGCGTCGAGATCCGGCGCGACGCGAACCCCCTGGCGGTCAACGCCCGGGGCGCGGGCTGGATCGGCGCGGTCGGCACCGGGATGGTCGGCTTCGGCGACCTGCCCGGGCTGATGCGCAGCGACCGGGTGTTCGCGCCGACGCCCGCGCACCGGGCCACGTACGACGAGATCTTCGACGTCTACCGCCTGCTGCACCGGCGGCTGGCCCCGGTCTACCGGCGGCTGCGCCGGTAGACCGCCCGCGCCCGGCGGGCGCGGGCGGCCCGACCCGGCGGTCAGCCGAGGTCGGCCAGCTTCGGCAGCACCTCGTCGGCGACCCGCCGGGTGAACTCCACCGGGTGCCGGTCCGGCATCGTCTGCACCTCGGTCACCCCGAGCGCGGCGTACGCGGCCACGTCGGCGACGAACGCGCCGACGTCGGCCAGCGGCGGCCGCAGCACGATCGCCGTCTTCTCGATGGCGTCGTAGTCGCGGCCCTCGGCGGCGCAGTGGCCGCGCAGCACGTCCAGCTTGCGGGCCACGTCGTCGGGGCTGGAGCCGAACAGGTTGCACGCGTCGGCGTACCGGGCGACCAGCAGCAGCGTCTTGCGCTCACCGCCGCCGCCGATCATGATCGGCGGGTGCGGGCGGCGCAGCGGCTGCGGCGAGTTGAGCGTCTCGGCCAGCCGGTAGTGCCGGCCCTCGAAGGGCCCGTCGTCGTCGCTGAACATCTGCCGGCAGATGCGCAGCGTCTCCTCCAGCCGCTCGAACCGCTCGGCCACCGGCACTACCGGGACGCCGAGCCCGCGCTGTTCCCGCTCGTACCAGGACGCGCCGATGCCGAGGCGGGCCCGGCCGCCGGAGAGCACGTCCAGCGTCGTGACGATCTTGGCGAGCAGGCCCGGGTGGCGGTACATGACGCCGGTGACCAGCACACCCAGCGTCATCCGCCGGGTCAGCGCCGCGACGTAGCCGAGGGTCGTGTACGCCTCCAGCATCGGCTCCTCGGCCGGGGCCTGGGCCTCCATCTGGAAGTAGTGGTCCATCACGGTGAACGACGCGAACCCCGCCTGCTCGGCGAGGGTGGCGGTCTCGGCCAGGGTCGGCGCGATCGCCGCCGCGTCGGCCGGGGTCGAGAACGTCCAGTAGTGCAGTCCGAGTTTCATCTCCACACCTCCGGATCGAGCCTAGTGGCGACCGGGCCGTCGCACTGGGTGGGATCGATTCGACGGTTCTGGGCCGGTATCCGGTAGTCTCTCGATACCAGGCCGAGAGGCGCTGCGACGGGCCCGGCCCGCCACGCTCGACCTGGGAGCATGTGGACCAAGGGCGCCTCCGAGACTTCGGGGGTGGTCGGTGTGGGTTCGTCCGTCGACGGTTCAGGTGCGGTTGCGGCGCTGCGGCGGTTGCTGGCCGAGCGCATCGCGGTGCTCGACGGCGCCTGGGGCACGATGTTGCAGGGCGCGAAGCTCTCCCCCGCCGACTACCGGGGCGACCTGATCGGCGCGGACCATCCCCGCGACGTCACCGGCGACCCCGACCTGCTCAACCTGACCCGCCCGGACCTGATCCTCGACGTGCACCGGCAATACCTGGCGGCCGGTGCCGACATCACCACCACCAACACGTTCACCGCCACGAGCATCGGGCAGGCCGACTACGGCCTGGAGGCGCTGGCGCGCGAGATGAACGTGCGCGGCGCGCAGCTCGCCCGGCAGGCCGCGGACGAGGCGGGCGGGCGGTTCGTCGCCGGCTCCGTCGGCCCGCTCAACGTCACCCTGTCGCTGTCGCCGCGCGTGGAGGACCCCGCGTACCGGGCGGTCACGTTCGACGACGTCAAGGCCGCGTACGCGGAGCAGATGGCGGCGCTGGCCGAGGGCGGGGTCGACCTGCTGCTGGTGGAGACGATCTTCGACACGCTCAACGCGAAGGCGGCGATCGCGGCGGCCCGCGAGGCGGCCCCCCACCTGCCGCTGTGGATCTCCGTCACGGTGGTGGACCTGAGCGGCCGCACGCTGTCGGGGCAGACGGTGGAAGCGTTCTGGCGCTCCATCGCGCACGCCGAGCCGCTGGTCGTCGGCGTCAACTGCGCGCTCGGCGCGGCGGAGATGCGCCCGCACGTGGCGGAGCTGTCCCGGCTGGCCGGCGCCTACGTCGCCGCGCACCCCAACGCCGGGCTGCCCAACGCCTTCGGCGGCTACGACCAGACGCCGGAGGAGATCGGCGCGCTGCTCGGCGGGTTCGCCGGCGACGGCCTGGTCAACATCGTCGGCGGCTGCTGCGGCACGACCCCGCCGCACATCGCCGGGATCGCGGCGGCGGTGCGGGGCGTGCCGCCGCGACGGGTCGCCGAGGAGCCCCCGGCGACCCGGTTCAGCGGCCTGGAGCCGTTCACGATCGGGCCCGACACCGGCTTCGTGATGATCGGCGAGCGCACCAACGTGACCGGCTCGGCGCGGTTCCGCCGGCTCATCGAGGCCGACGACCACCAGGGCGCGGTCGACGTGGCCGTCGAGCAGGTGCGCGGCGGCGCGAACCTGCTCGACGTCAACATGGACGCCGACCTGCTCGACAGCGAGCGGGCGATGACCACGTTCCTCAACCTCATCGCCACCGAGCCCGAGGTGGCCCGGATCCCCATCATGATCGACAGCTCCCGGTGGAGCGTGCTCGAAGCCGGCCTGAAGTGCGTGCAGGGCAAGGGCGTCGTCAACTCGATCAGCCTGAAGGAGGGCCCGGAGCCCTTCCTCGCCCAGGCCCGGGCGATCCGCGGCTACGGCGCGGGCGTGGTGGTGATGGCCTTCGACGAGCAGGGCCAGGCCGACACCACCGCGCGCAAGGTGGAGATCTGCGGGCGGGCGTACGACCTGCTGGTGGGCGAGGCCGGCTTCGCCCCCGAGGACATCATCTTCGACCCGAACGTGCTGGCCGTGGCCACCGGCATCGCCGAGCACAACGGCTACGCGAAGGCGTTCATCGACGCCCTGCCGCTGATCAAGGCCCGCTGCCCCGGCGCGCGCACCAGCGGCGGCATCTCGAACCTGTCGTTCGCGTTCCGGGGCAACGACGTGGTGCGCGAGGCGATGCACTCGGCGTTCCTGCTCCACGCCGTGCGGGCCGGGCTGGACATGGGCATCGTCAACGCCGGTCAGCTCAGCGTCTACGAGAACATCCCGGCGGACCTGCTCGAACTGGTCGAGGACGTCATCTTCGACCGCCGGCCCGACGCCACGGACCGGCTGGTCACCTTCGCGTCCACCGTCACCGGGTCGGGGACGAAGCGGGAGGTCGACCTGTCCTGGCGGGCCGCTCCCGTCGCCGAGCGGCTCACCTACGCGCTGGTGCACGGCATCGTCGACCACGTCGAGGCCGACACGGAGGAGGCCCGGCTGCTGCTGGACCGGCCCCTCGACGTCATCGAAGGCCCGCTGATGGACGGCATGAAGGTCGTCGGCGACCTGTTCGGCGCGGGCAAGATGTTCCTGCCGCAGGTGGTCAAGAGCGCCCGGGTGATGAAGCGGTCGGTGGCCTACCTGGAGCCCTACATGACCAAGGAGCGGGCCGCCGGGCAGGGCCAGGGCAAGGTCGTCCTCGCCACCGTCAAGGGCGACGTGCACGACATCGGCAAGAACATCGTCGGCGTCGTGCTCGGCTGCAACAACTACGAGGTCGTCGACCTGGGCGTGATGGTGCCGGCGGCGCGGATCCTGGACACCGCCGTGGCCGAGGGCGCCGACGCGATCGGCCTGTCCGGGCTGATCACCCCGTCGCTGGACGAGATGGTCGCCGTCGCGGGCGAGATGCAGCGCCGGGGGCTGCGGATGCCGCTGCTCATCGGCGGGGCCACCACGTCCCGGCAGCACACGGCGGTGCGGATCGCCCCGGCGTACGAGGGGCCGACCGTGCACGTGCTCGACGCGTCCCGGGTCGTCGGCGTGGTCTCCGACCTGCTCGACGCCGACCGCGCGCAGACCCTCGACACGGCCAACCGGGCCGAGCAGGAACGGCTGCGCGAGCAGCACGCCAACCGGCACGCCCAGCCGCTGCTCACCCTCGCCCAGGCCCGCGCCAACCGTGAGCGGGTCGACTTCGCCGACCTGCCGGTGCCGGCGTTCACCGGCGTGCGCGTGGTCGAGCCGTCCCTCACCGAGCTGCGCGAGATGATCGACTGGCAGTTCCTGTTCCTGGCGTGGGAGCTGAAGGGGAAGTTCCCGGCGATCCTCGACCAGCCCGTCGCCCGCGAGCTGTACGACGACGCCAACACCCTGCTCGACGCGATCATCGCCGATGGGTCGTTGCACGCCCGGGGCGCGTACGGCTTCTGGACGGCGCACGCCGAGGGCGACGACATCGTCCTCGACGACGCCGGGGTGCGCCTGCCGATGCTGCGCCAGCAGACCGCCAAGCCCGCCGGCCGGGCCAACCGGTGCCTCGCCGACTACGTCGCGCCGGCCGGCGACCACCTGGGCGGCTTCGCGGTGGCGGTGCACGGCGCGGAGGAGTTGGCCGCCCGCTACGAGGCCGAGCACGACGACTACCGCGCCATCATGGTCAAGGCGCTGGCCGACCGGCTCGCCGAGGCGTTCGCCGAGCACCTGCACCTGCGGGCCCGCCGCGACTGGTTCGAGCCCGACGCCGCCCCGGCGCTGGCGGACCTGCACGCCGAGCGGTTCCGGGGCATCCGGCCCGCGCTGGGCTATCCGGCCAGCCCCGACCACAGCGAGAAGCGGGACCTGTTCGACCTGCTCGGCGCGCAGACGCTGGGCATCGGCCTGACCGAGTCGTACGCGATGACGCCCGCGGCCGCCGTCAGCGGGCTGATCTTCGCGCACCCCGACTCACGGTACTTCACGGTCGGGCGGATCGGCCGCGACCAGGCCGAGGACTACGCGGCGCGGCGTCGCGTGGCCCTCGCCGAGGTCGAGCGCTGGCTGCGCCCGAACCTCGCCTACGAGCCGTGACCGGCGCGGCCGGGCGCGCCTGACGGCGGGCCCGGCCGGCGGGGGTCAGCCGCCGTCGACCGGGCGGAACGGCGGGACGTGGTGCCGGGCGCGGGCGGCGCGGTTGGTGGTGGTGCAGATCGCGTCGAACATGGTCCGGCCGAGGACCGCGTGGGCCTGCACCGCCGGGTGGGTCGACCCGTAGTTGTCCAGGTCGCCGAGGGAGTCGGCGAACAGCGCGTAGGTCAGGGTGGGCGCGCCCGCCGGGTCGAACATGATGCCGGCCTCGTGCCGGGCCGCGCCCAGCTCGTCGTAGTCGGCGCCGTACTTGGTGGCGACCCGGCTGCGCTCGGCCGAGGACATGGTGTGCCGGATCCCGTCGTGGTAGCCGTTGATCCACCGCAGGATGCCGAGCAGGAAGTCGGCGGACCGCGGGGCGAGAATGGTCTTGTTGGCCAACCGCCACAGCAGATCGTGGGTCTCGCGGGGCGTGGTGACGCCCAGGTAGAACCGGTTCGGGTTGGCCACGGGCTCGACGCGGGTGTGGACGAACCCCTTCGCGGCGAGGATGTCGTTGATCTCCAGCGCCGGCACCACCCGGCCGCACATCCGCACGGCCGTGTTGTCGGAGACGAGCAGCATCGCGGTGAGGAAGTTGGCGACGGTGACCTGGTCGCCCCAGACGGTCTGCAGGAAGTAGATGCCGCTGCCGCCGAGGATGATGTCGGCGGTCAGGTCGAGCCGCTGGTCCAGCCGGAGCTGCCCGCGGTCGATCTTGTCCATCACGGCGACGGCGACGGCGAGCTTCTGCACGCTGTAGCCGTGCGTGACGCGGTCGGCGTCGTCGGCCACGACGGTGGCGAGCGTGCCGGCCCGGTCGACCATCGCGATGTGCGAGTGCCACACACCGCCGGCCGCGGCCTTCTGTTCGAGGTAGGTCCGCCGGATCACCTCGGCGCCTCCGGTGGCGCGGGTCCCCGTCGCCGGCGCGGCGGACGCCCGGCCCTCGGCGGCGGCGGGCCGGCCGGTGGCGGCGAGCGCGGCGGCGGCCGCGCCCAGCCCGATCGCGGTCCGGCGGGTGACGTTGCTGTTCATGTGAGCCTCCCCAGTGGTCGCCCACGATGCTCTCAGACGTGTCGATCGAGCGGTGTCCCAGCGGGTCCGCCCTGGTCCGAACGACCCGGCTCCGAAGTGGTCGGAGCTGTTACGAGAACGTGACCCCGGCATTTCCCGAAACATGTTGACCAAGGCGGATGTGAGCGCTAACACTGACCGGGGCGTGGACACGCTCCGCACTTTCGGCACGAGGTCCTGGGAGGGAAGCCTGTGTCCAGAAGATTCTTGATGGCACTCGGCAGCGCCGTGCTGGCGCTCAGCATCGCGGCGTGCAGCGGCGAGGGGGCCGGCGGAGGCGGCGACACCGCCGACAAGAAGCCCACCGACCTGACCATCGGCGTCTCGATGCCGACGCAGACCTCGGAGCGGTGGATCGCCGACGGCAACTCGGTGAAGGAGAAGCTGCAGGCCAAGGGCTACAAGGTCGACCTGCAGTACGCCGGGGACGACATCCCCACCCAGTCGCAGCAGATCGACCAGATGATCACGCAGGGCGCGGACGTCCTGATCATCGCGGCGATCGACGGCACGGCGCTCAGCGGCCAGCTCCAGGCCGCCGCCCAGGCGAAGATCCCGGTCATCTCCTACGACCGGCTCATCCTCGGCAGCCCCAACGTCGACTTCTACGTCAGCTTCGACAACTACAAGGTCGGCGTCGCCCAGGCCACCGCGCTGCTCGTCGGCCTCGGCCTGCAGAACAAGGACGGCTCGAAGGGCACGGCGACCGGCCCGTTCACCATCGAGTTGTTCGCCGGCTCGCTCGACGACAACAACACGCAGTACTTCTTCGGCGGGGCGATGGACACCCTCAAGCCGTTCTTCGACAACGGCACGCTGAAGGTGAAGTCCGGCCAGACGAAGATCGAGCAGGCCGCCACGCTGCGGTGGCAGCAGGAGACCGCGCAGAAGCGGATGGAGGACCTGCTGACGTCGAGCTACAACGACGGGTCCACGGTGGACGGCGTGCTGTCGCCGTACGACGGGATCTCCCGGGGCATCATCACCGCCCTGCAGAACGCCGGCTACGGCAAGGGCAAGAAGAAGCTGCCGGTGGTGACCGGCCAGGACGCCGAGATCGCCTCGATCAAGCTCATCAACGACGGCGTGCAGAGCTCCACCGTCTTCAAGGACACCCGGCTGCTGGCCGAGCAGGCCGCCATCGCCGCCGAGGCGTTCCTGCAGGAGAAGCAGCCGCAGGCCAACGACACCACCACCTACAACAACAAGGTCAAGGTCGTCCCGGCGTACCTGCTGCCGATCCAGACCGTCTTCAAGGACGACATCAAGTCCGTCCTCGTCGACTCCGGCTACTGGACGGCCGAGGAGGTCGCCGCCGGGCAGGCCAAGAAGTAGCCCGGTCTCCGTCGGGTCCGGGCGCTCGCCCGGGCCCGGCGGGCGCCGGCCCGGCCGGCGACGCCACCCGACGACCCGAACAGCGGGAGGATGCCCGTGAGCGACACCATCCTCGAGATGCGCACCATCACCAAGACGTTCCCCGGGGTGGCGGCGCTCCAGGACGTCTCGATCACCGTGCGGCGCGGCGAGATCCACGCCATCTGCGGCGAGAACGGCGCCGGCAAGTCCACCCTGATGAAGGTGCTGTCGGGGGTGTACCCGTCGGGCAGCTACGACGGCGAGATCGTCTTCGACGGCCAGCCCGTGCACTTCCGGGGCATCCGGGACAGTGAGTCCCACGGCATCGTCATCATCCACCAGGAGCTCGCCCTGGTGCCGCACCTGTCGATCGCGGAGAACATCTTCCTCGGCAACGAGCGGCGCGGGCGCAGCGGCCTCATCGACTGGAACCGCGCCAACGCCGACGCGGCAGCCCTGCTGGAGTCCGTCGGCCTGCGGGAGAACGCCGTGACGCCGATCGCGGCGCTCGGCGTCGGCAAGCAGCAGCTCGTCGAGATCGCAAAGGCGCTGTCGAAGAAGGTGAAGCTGCTCATCCTGGACGAGCCGACCGCCGCCCTCAACGACGTCGACTCGGCGCACCTGCTCGACCTGCTGCGGCGGCTGCGCGACCAGGGCATCACCTGCATCATGATCTCGCACAAGCTGGGCGAGATCACCGCGATCGCCGACTCGATCACCGTCCTGCGCGACGGGCGCACGGTCGAGCGGCTCGACGTGCGCGCGGGTGAGGTGACCCAGGACCGGATCATCCGCGGCATGGTCGGGCGCGACCTGCACAGCTTCTACCCCGACCGGGTGTCGTCCCCCGGCGAGGAGGTGCTGCGGGTGGAGAACTGGACGGTGCGCCACCCCACCCAGGACCGCACGGTGGTCGACGACGTCGGCTTCACCGTCCGCGCGGGCGAGGTCGTCGGCATCGCCGGGCTCATGGGGGCCGGGCGCACCGAGCTGGCCATGAGCATCTTCGGCCGGTCGTACGGACGCGACATCAGCGGCCGGCTCTTCCTGCGCGGCCGCCCGATCAGGGCGCGCACGGTCGCCGAGGCGATCGACAACGGCATCGCGTACGCCACGGAGGACCGCAAGCGGTACGGGCTCAACCTCATCGACGACATCCGCCACAACGTCTCGGCGGCGGCGCTGCGCAAGCTCGCCCGCCTCGGCTGGGTGCACGACAACGAGGAGATCCGGGTCGCCGAGGCCAGCCGGCGCGACATGAACATCAAGGCGCCCAGCGTCATGGCGACGGTCGGCAAGCTCTCCGGCGGCAACCAGCAGAAGGTCGTCCTGTCGAAGTGGCTGTTCACCGACCCGGACGTGCTGATCCTCGACGAGCCGACGCGCGGCATCGACGTCGGGGCGAAGTTCGAGATCTACACGATCGTCAACCGGCTGGTGGCGCAGGGCAAGGCGGTCGTGCTCATCTCCTCCGAGCTGCCGGAGCTGCTCGGGATGTGCGACCGCATCTACACGCTCGCGGCAGGCCGGCTCACCGGCGAACTGCCGGCGGGCGAGGCCACCCAGGAGAAGCTCATGCAGCTCATGGCGAAGGACAAGGAACCGGCCTGATGACCGACATCAAATCCTCCTCCCCCGGGCAGCGTCCGTCGGCCGACGAGGCCGCCCCCGCCCTCGCCCTGCACACCGGCATCAGCGATCCGCGTACGCTGATCATGCGCAACCTGCGCCAGAGCGGCATCTTCGTCGCCCTCGTGGTCATCGTCGCGCTCTTCGCGGTGCTGACCGACGGCGTCTCGCTGAGCCCGGGCAACATCACCAACATCGTCCTGCAGTACTCCTACATCCTGGTGCTCGCCATCGGCATGGTCATCGTGATCATCGGCGGGCACATCGACCTGTCGGTCGGCTCGGTGGTCGCCCTCACCGGCGCGGTGTCCGCCGTGCTCGTCATCCAGCAGGGCCACCCGTGGTGGCTCGGCGTGCTGGCCGCGTTGGCCGTCGGCCTCGCCGTCGGCGCCTGGCACGGCTTCTGGGTCGCCTACGCGGGCATTCCCGCCTTCATCGTGACCCTCGCCGGCATGCTGCTGTTCCGCGGCCTCACCCTGCGGGTGCTGGACAACATCTCACTGTCGCCGTTCCCGGCCGAATACCAGCAGATCGCGGCGGGCTTCCTCAACGGGCTGCTCGGCGGCCAGGGCTTCGACGCGTTCACCCTGCTCATCGGCGCGGTGGCCGTCGCCGGTTACGCGGTCGGCGGCTTCCGTACCCGGGTGGCGCGCATCCGCTACCAGCAGCCGGTCGAGTCGTTCCCGCTGTTCGTCGCCCGGGTCGTGCTGGTGGGCGCGGTCGTCATGTACTTCGCCTGGCAGCTGGCGCACGCCCGGGGCCTGCCGATCGTGCTCATCGTCCTCGCGGTGCTCGTCCTCGCGTACGGGCTGCTGACCCGGCGCACCGTGTTCGGCCGCCAGGTCTACGCGATCGGCGGCAACCTCCCCGCCGCCATGCTCTCCGGGGTGAAGGTGAAGACCGTCAACTTCTGGGTCTTCGTCAACATGGGCTTCCTGTCGGCGGTGGCGGGCATCATCTACTCGTCGCGGTCCAACGGCGCGCAGCCCGCCGCCGGCAACATGTTCGAGCTGGACGCGATCGCGGCGGCGTTCATCGGCGGCGCGGCGGTCACCGGCGGGGTCGGCACGGTCGTGGGCGCGATGGTCGGCGGCCTGATCATGGCCGTGATGAGCAACGGCATGCAGCTCATGGGCGTCGACCAGTCGATGCAGTCGGTGGTGAAGGGCCTGGTGCTGCTCGTCGCCGTCGCGTTCGACGTCTACAACAAGCGCCGCGCCGGGTCGGCCCGCTGACGGCGTGGGCGATCGGGAGGCTGTCGACCACGCTCGCCGTCGCCGGCCCGGGCCACCTGGGCGCCGCCGCGCTGGGCGGCCCCCGGGTGGCCCGGGCCGGCGGCGGCACGGTGGTGGCGGGCGACCCCCGCCGCACCGCCCGACATTTACCTGACTAAAGTCAGGCACATGGACACGGAGCTTGTCGCGACGGTACGGCGGTTCAACCGGACGGTGACCCGACGGGTGGGCGCGCTGGACGACGCGTACGTGGCGCGCGGACGGCCCCTCGCCCAGGCGCGCCTGCTGTGGGAGATCGGCCCGGACGGCGCCGAGGTCGCGGCGCTGCGGAACCGGCTCGGCCTGGACTCCGGGCACCTCAGCCGGCTCCTGCGCGCCCTGGAGGGCGACGGGCTCGTCACCGTCGCGCCGGCCGACGGCGACGGCCGGGTCCGGCAGGCCACGCTCACCGACGCCGGCCGGGCCGAGTGGGCCGAGCTCGACGAACGCTCCGACGCGTTCGCCTGGTCGATCCTCGCACCGCTCAGCGGGCCACGCCGCACCCGGCTCGTCGCGGCGATGGCCGAGGTGGAGCGGCTGCTCGTCGCGTCGAGGGTGACCATCGAGCCGTGCCCGCCGGGCGACCCACGGGCGCGGGTGTGCGTGCGGGCCTACGCCCGCGACGTCGCCCGGCGCTTCGACGGCGGCTTCGACCCGGCGCTGAGCAGCCCGCTCGGCGACGACGAGCTGACCCCGCCCGCCGGGGTGTTCCTGCTGGCCACCCTCGACGCCGAGCCCGTCGGCTGCGGCGCGGTGAAGCTGCGCCCCGGCGCGCCGGCCGAGATCAAGCGCGTGTGGGTCTCCGCGGCGGTGCGCGGCCTCGGCGTCGGCCGGCGGCTGCTCGACGAGCTGGAGGGGTACGCCGCCGCGCGCGGCTGGACCGCCGTCCGGCTGGACACCAACCGCAGCCTCACCGAGGCCATCGCCCTGTACCGCTCCGCCGGGTACCGCGAGGTCGAGCCGTTCAACACCGAGCGCTACGCCCACCACTGGTTCGAGAAGCGCCTCGCCCCCTGACCGGCGGGGCCGACCGGCAGGGCCGTCCGGTCGCCGAGCCCGGGCGTGACCGCCGGACCCCGCGTGGAGCCGTGGAGCCAGGGCATCGACGTGGAGCCACTGTGGAGTAGCCTGGCTCCATGTCGGACGAGCCCGGGCCCCGCCGGCGGGCGCGTGGCGAGATCGAGGAACTGCCCAGCGGCTCCCTGCGGGTCCGGGTCTATGCCGGGATCGACCCCGTGTCGAAGCGACGCCGCTACCTCACCCGGACGATACCGGCAGGGCCGGGCGCGATCGAGACGGCCGAGGCGGTGCGGGCCGAACTGCTCGCCACGGCGGGCCGGCACCGCCGGCAGCCCGCCCGCGCGCAGGTCGACGCGGCGGCGGCCGGTGCGGCGGCCGCCCGCCCCCCGGCCGCCCCGCCCGGCCAGCAGCGCACGGACGGCGCGGCGGGCGTCGAACGGCGGGGGCGCAGGCGGGGGGAACACACGCTCACCACGATCGCGCGCCTCGCGGACGTGTCGGTGCCGACGGTGTCGAAGGTGCTCAACGGCAGGTCGGGCGTCGCCGCCGGGACCCGGTCCCGGGTGGAGGCCCTGCTGCGGGAGCACGGCTACCGCCGGCCGGAGCTGGGCACCCCGAGTGCCATCGTGGAGGTGGTCTTCTACGGGATGCAGAGCAACCTGGCGGTGGCGATCATGCACGGGGTGGAGCAGGTCGCCGGCGAGCACCGGCTGGCCGTCGGCTTCACCGACGCCCGGCGGCAGCTGTCGCAGGGCCGGTTCTGGTCCCGCGACCTGCTGGCGCGGCGGCCGACGGGGGTGATCGCGGTGCACCTCGGCTTCACCTCCGAGCAGCACGCCCTGCTGCGGGCGAGCGCGATCCCGCTGGTGGTGCTGGATCCGACGGACGAGCTGCCGCTGCACACCGTCCCCTCGGTGACGGCGACGAACTGGAGCGGCGGCTTCGAGGCCGCCCGGCACCTGCTCGACCTGGGTCACCGGCGGATCGCCGTGATCACCGGCCCGACCGAGCGGCTCTGCGCCCGGGCCAGGCTCGACGGCGCGCAGGCGGCGATGGAGGCCGCCGGGGTCGGGCTGGAGCCGAGGCTGCTGCGCACGGGGGCCTGGTTCTCCTTCGAGGACGGTCTCAGCCTCGGCCAGGACCTGCTGCGCCTCAACCCGACCCCGACGGCGGTGCTGTGCGGCAACGACCTTCAGGCCCTGGGGGTCTACGAGGCCGCCCGCCGGACCGGCCGGCGTATCCCCCAGGATCTCAGCGTCGTGGGTTTCGACGACATCCCGCACACCAGGCTGTGCGGCCCGACGATGACGTCGGTGCAGCAGCCGCTCACCGACATGGGGGCCGCCGCCGCCCGGATGGTGCTGGCCCTGGCCACCAACCAGCGCCTCCCCCAGACCCGCGTCGAGCTGGCGACCACCCTCGTCGTACGGGACAGCACCGCCGCTCCCGGCGTGCGGTGACCGACGCCCCGGCGGTCCTCGGAAACCTCTCCTTGTCGCCGCCGACTCGTTTCGATAGCATCCGAACCGATCGATACACCCGTCCCCTGCGCGCGCCGCCGGCCACGGCGGCCGGCGAAGAAGGAAGGTGCCGTCCCAGGCCGCCCGTCGTCTGCTCGCGCCCGTCCGCGAGCCGTGATGACGAACATCACGGTTTGCAGCCGCAGTACGGCCGCCTTCTCCAGCCCACCCGACACCACCGCCGCGTAGACTCTCGCTGATTTGGCGTTGTCCACGGCGGCGTGTCTGCGTGCCCCGAGGTCGATGCCCGGCGAAGCATCGGTCCGACCACCCGGCGTCAACGGGCCGGGAGGGCGCACGGAGAGGTGGGTGGGATGACCGCACGCGGTCCTGCGATGAGGGACGTGGCCCGCCTAGCCGGGGTGTCGCACCAGACCGTGTCGCGCGTCCTCAACGGGCACCCCAACGTCCGGGAACAGACCCGGCTGCGGGTGCAGGCCGCGATCAGCCAGCTCGGCTACCGCCCGAACCGCGCGGCCCGCGCGCTGGTCACCGGGCGGTCCCAGGTCCTCGGCGTGGTGGCGCTCAACACCACGCTCTACGGCCCGGCGTCCCTGCTGTCGGCGTTCGAGCTCGCCGCGGCCGAGGCGGGCTTCGCCGTCAGCGTGGGCAGCGTCCGCAACCTGGACCGCGACTCCATCACCGCCGTCGTCGAACGGCACCTGGCGCACCGCGTCGCCGGGATCGTGGTGATCGCGCCCGTGGAGTCCGCCGGCGAGGCGCTGGACTGCCTGCCCACCGACATTCCGCTGGTCACCGTCGACGGCGACCCCCGCCGACCGGAGCCCCTGGTCACCATCGACCAGGTGGAGGGCGGCCGGCTGGCCACCCAGCACCTGCTCGACGCGGGCCACCGGACGGTCTGGCACGTCTCCGGCCCGGGCGACTGGTTCGACAGCGCCGGCCGGATCGCGGGGTGGCGGGAGACGCTGCGGGCCGCGGGCGCGGAGGCTCCTCCCGTGTTGCAGGCGGACTGGTCGGCGGCGTCGGGATACCGCTGCGGGCAGATGCTGGCGCGCACGCCGGGGGTGACCGCGATCTTCACCGCCAACGACGACCTCGCCCTGGGCGTGCTGCACGCGCTGCACGAGCACGGCCGGCGGGTGCCGGAGGAGGTCAGCGTCGTCGGCTTCGACGACGTGCCCGACGCGGCCTACTTCATCCCGCCGCTGACCACCGTGCGCCCCGACTTCGACACCGTGGCGAAGGCCAGCCTCAGCCTGCTGCTGGCCCAGATCGAGTCCGGCGTCGACCGCACGCTGCGGCAGACCGTGTCCCCGACGTTGATGACGCGCAGCAGCGTCGGCCCGCCGCCCGGGTGATCCCGCCGCCGGCACCGCCGCGCCGGCACCCCTCGACCGCCGGTTGATAGCGATAACATCCCCATCCCCGCCCGCAAGCCCCGCCACGGCCCGCCCCGAGCCGGCCGACGAGCGCGCCCACCGCTGGGCAATCGGGCTTCTCACCGGCGCAAACATGCCCGCCTCCCGGTCGTAAGAAGCTCGATAGAATCACCTTCTTGAATCAATCGAGGCGTCGAACGTAACATGTCAGTCGTCGCATGTGAACGTTAACGCGACGCTTCTCGGTCGAGCCCGGCGACCTACCGGCTCGACGACCTGCCCTCGGGCCGCAGTTCCCGTCCCTGGCCCGGCACCCCTTGGAGGTCCGATGCCCCTGCCCATCAACCGACGGCAGCTGTTGCAGGCCGCCGGCGCGACCGCGGTCGTCTCCGCGGCCGGCGCCACGTTCACCGGCGCGCAGCCGGCCGCCGCGGCGTTGGCGGTCCCGCCGGCGCGACCGGACACCGGCGTCTCGGCGTACCCGTTCGAGCTGGGCCAGGTGCGGCTGACCGCCGGCCGCTGGCTGGACAACCAGAACCGCACGCTGAGCTACCTGCGCTTCGTCGACGTCGACCGGCTGCTCTACAACTTCCGCGCCAACCACCGCCTGTCCACCAACGGCGCCGCCTCCAACGGCGGCTGGGACGCCCCGTCGTTCCCGTTCCGCACCCACATGCAGGGCCACTTCCTGACCGCCTGGGCCCAGGCGTACGCGGTCCTCGGCGACACCACCTGCCGCGACAAGGCGAACTACATGGTCGCCGAGCTGGCCAAGTGCCAGGCGAACAACGGCGCGGCCGGGTTCACCGCGGGCTACCTGTCCGGGTTCCCGGAGTCGGACTTCGCGGCGCTGGAGGCGCGCACGCTGTCCAACGGCAACGTGCCCTACTACTGCATCCACAAGACCCTCATCGGGCTGCTGGACGTCTGGCGCTACATCGGCAACACCCAGGCGCGGACCGTGCTGCTGGCGCTCGCCGGCTGGGTCGACACCCGCACGTCCCGGCTGAGCTACAGCCAGATGCAGAACATGCTGGGCACCGAGTTCGGCGGCATGAACGAGGCGCTGGCCGACCTCTACCAGTACACCGGCGACGGCCGCTGGCTCACCGTCGCCCAGCGCTTCGACCACGCCGGTGTGTTCGATCCGCTCGCCGCGAACCAGGATCAGCTCTCCGGCAAGCATGCCAACACGCAGGTGCCCAAGTGGATCGGCGCGGCGCGTGAGTTCAAGGCGACCGGCACCACGCGGTACCGGGACATCGCCAGCAACGCGTGGAACATGACCGTCAACGCGCACACGTACGTCATCGGCGGCAACAGCCAGGCCGAGCACTTCCGCCCGCCCAACGCGATCGCCGGCTACCTCACCAACGACACGTGCGAGCACTGCAACACGGTCAACATGCTGAAGCTGACCCGGGAGCTGTGGCTGATCGACCCCAACCGGGCGGCGTACTTCGACTTCTTCGAACGCGCCCTGGCCAACCACGTCATCGGCGCACAGAACCCGGCCGACGGCCACGGCCACGTCACCTACTTCACCCCGCTCAAGCCGGGCGGCCGACGGGGCGTCGGCCCCGCCTGGGGCGGCGGCACCTGGAGCACCGACTACAACTCGTTCTGGTGCTGCCAGGGCACCGGCCTGGAGGTCAACACCAGGCTGATGGACTCGATCTACTTCTACAACGGCACCACGCTCACCGTGAACCTGTTCGCGCCGTCGACGCTGAACTGGTCCCAGCGCGGCATCACGGTCACCCAGAGCACCAGCTACCCGGTCGGCGACACCACCACCCTCACCCTGTCCGGCACCATGAGCGGCTCGTGGAGCATCCGGGTGCGCATCCCGGCGTGGACCACCGGCGCGACGATCGCCGTCAACGGCACGACGCAGAGCGTGGACACCACGCCCGGCGGCTACGCCACGGTCACCCGCACCTGGGCCGCGGGCGACACCATCACGGTGCGGCTGCCGATGCGGGTCGTGCTCTCGCCCGCCAACGACAACGCGGCCGTCGCCGCCGTCACCTACGGCCCGATGGTGCTGGCCGGCAACTACGGCAACACCACCCTGAACGCCCTGCCCTCGCTCAACGCCACGTCGGTCACCCGGACCAGCACGAGCTCGCTCGCGTTCACCGCGTCCGCCAACGGCGCGACGGTCAACCTCGCGCCGTTCCAGGACGCGCACGGCTACAACTACACCGTCTACTGGAGCGTCAGCGGCGGCACCGGCACCACCACCCACAAGCTGATCAACGTCGGCAGCGGCCTGGTGCTCGGCATCCAGAACATGTCCACCGCCGACGGCGGGCTCGCCCTCCAGTGGGGCAACACCGGCACCGCCGACCACAACTGGGTCGTCGTGACCGACGGCGGCAACGTCAAGTTCCGCAACGTCAACAGCGGCAAGGTCCTCGGCGTCGAGAACATGTCCACCGCCGACAACGCCCGCGTCCTACAGTGGGCCGACAACGGCACCGCCGACCACCTGTGGACCCTGCTGAACCAGGGCGACGGCACCTACAAGATCCGCAACGTCAACAGCGGCAAGCTGCTCGGCATCCTCAACGGCTCCACCGCCCAGGGCGCGCAGGCCGTGCAGGACTCCGACAACGGCAGCGCCGACAACCGCTGGCGGCTCGTCGCCAACGGCTAAACGGCTAGGGCCCGCCCGCGACCGTGGACGGGCCACGCCGGTGACGCTGTCGCCGGCGTGGCCCGCTTCGGGTCGGTGGGCGCTCGTGGTGACACGCGGGCACCCGCGGCTGGGGTGGTTCCGGCCCGGCCCGGCGGCAGCATCCCGCCCACGGTCCGCAGCAGGCCCGCCGCGCGGGGACGCGATGCATTGACAGGCATGAGGACCGGGGCTACGGTGCGCCAGGAAAGCGCTTTCATGCCCCGTTGCCGGCCTCCTACCCCGTCCCCCGGAGGTTCCTCCACCATGCGCAGAAGCCGCCGACGGCCCCTGCTCGCCGTCGCCACCGCCGCCCTCACCGCCGCCGCGCTCGGCCTGACCCAGCTCGGCGGCGTCCAGTCCGCGTACGCCGCCACGCTGTTCAGCGACGACTTCACCGACGGGGACACCGCCGGCTGGTCGAAGTCCGGCGGGACCTGGTCGGTCGTCGCCGACGACAGCCCCGCCCTGCACCAGGCCAAGGCCGACACCGACAACGCGCGCCTGTTCGCCGGCACCTCGACCTGGACCGACTACACCGTCCAGGCCCGGGTCAAGGCCCTGACCCTGCCGGCCGACGGGGCCGTGGCCCTGCTCGCCCGGGCCTCCGGCTCGACCACCTACTACCGGCTGGCCCTGCTGCCCGGCAACCAGGTCCGGCTGGAGGCGGTCCGCAGCGGCGCGGCGACCACCCTGGGCACGCTGTCGCGCACCGTCGCCACCGGCGCCTGGTACACGCTGCGCATCGAGGCCGCCGGGTCGACCGTGCGCGGGTGGGTCGACGGCGTCCCGGTCGGCTCGGGCACCGGCAGCATCGCCACCGGCCGCATCGGCGTACAGACCCGCTACGCCACCGCCCGCTACGACGACGTGACGGTCACCAGCGGCGCCACCACCCCCACCACGCCACCGACCGGCACTCCCCCGACGACCACCCCCACCGCGACGCCGACGACCACACCCCCCGCCTCGCCGACCCCGACGCCCACCGGCACCCCGCCGGCCGGCGACACGGTGGTCGTCGCCAAGGACGGCAGCGGCGCCTACACCAGCGTGCAGGCGGCGGTGGACGCCGTGCCCGCCGGCAACACCACCGGACGCACCATCGTCATCCGGCCCGGCACCTACCGGGAACTGGTCACCATCCCCGCCGACAAGCCCCACCTCACCCTCGTCGGCTCCACCGGCGACGCCCGCGACGTGGTCATCACCTACGACAACGCCTCGGGCACCCCGAAGCCGGACGGCGGCACCTACGGCACCTCGGGCAGCGCCTCGGTGACCATCGACGGCAGCGACTTCACCGCCCGGCACCTGACCTTCGCCAACAGCTTCGACGAGGCCGCCCACGACTACAGCGCCGAGCAGGCCGTCGCCGTGCTCACCCGCGCCGACCGACTGGTCTTCGACAACGTCCGGTTCCTCGGCAACCAGGACACCCTCTACCACAACAGCGCCAACAGCAGCGCCATCGGCCGCGCGTACTTCCGCGACTGCTACGTCGAGGGCGACGTCGACTTCATCTTCGGCCGGGGCACCGGCGTCTTCGACCGCTGCGAGATCAGGTCGCTCGACCGCGGGTCGTCGACCAACAACGGGTACGTCACCGCGCCGTCCACGATGATCGGCAACCCGTACGGCTTCCTGTTCACCGGCTGCACCCTGACCACCGACTCGGCCGCCGCCCAGAGCGTGCACCTCGGCCGGCCGTGGCACCCCAGCGGCGACGTCAACGCGATCGGCCAGGTCGTGTTCCGCGACAGCGTCCTCGGGGCGCACGTCAAGGACTCCCCGTGGACCGACATGTCCGGGTTCTCGTGGCGCGACGCCCGGTTCTTCGAGTACCGCAACAGCGGCCCCGGCGCGACGGTCACCGCCGACCGCCCGCAACTGACCGACGCCCAGGCGCCCGCCTACACCGCGCAGCAGTACCTGGCCGGCTCGGACGGCTGGAACCCGATCCGCTGACCGGCCCCGGTACGCGGGACGGCGGGACCACCCGCCGCCCCGCGTACCGGCGGGTAACCTCCCGCCATGACGCACGAACGCGAGATCACCGCACCCGTCGACCTCTGCCTGCCCGACGGGCGGCTCAACCCGGACGCGGTCGGCTGGACCCGCCGCCCCCTGCACCGGGCCAACCTGCGGGGCTGGGGGCGGACCAAGCGCTGGGAGTACTGGGGCGTCGTCACCCCGGCCCACGTGATCGGGGTCGTCGTGTCGTCGCTGGACTACGCCGGCGTGCACAGCCTCTACGTGCTCGACCGCGCCACCGGCGAGGAGGTCGTCGCCGAGGCGGTGGTGCCGCTGGCCCGCGGGGTGGAGCTGCCCGAGCGCAGCGGCGTCGGCGCCGTCACCGCGCGCGGGCCGGTGACCGTCGACGTCGACCAGCGCCCCGACGGCACCACCCTGCGCGCCACCGCCGGCGACGTCGAGGTCGACCTGACCATGCCGCTGCCCGCCGGCCACGAGTCGCTCGGGGTGGTCGTGCCGTGGGGCCAGCGGCGGTTCCAGTACACCGTCAAGGACGTCGGGCGACCCGTGCGCGGCCGGCTGCGCGTCGGGGGCACGTGGCACGACGTCCCCGCCGACGGGTCGTTCGCCGTGCTCGACCACGGCCGGGGACGGTGGCCGTACTCGATCGCCTGGAACTGGGCGGCGGGCAGCGGGCCCGGCCGGGCCGTCCAGCTCGGCGGGAAGTGGACCGACGGCACCGGCAGCACCGAGAACGGGTTGTTCGTCGCCGGCCGGCTGCACAAGATCGGCGACGAGCTGCGCTGGACGTACGACCGGTCCGACTGGCTGAGCCCGTGGCGGATCACCGGCGACCGGGTGGACGTGACGCTGCACCCCTTCCACGAGCGGGCCGCCCGCACCAACCTCGGCGTGGTGGCCAACGAGACGCACCAGTGCTTCGGGCACTTCACCGGCTGGGCGGCCACCGACGACGGCGAGCGGGTCGACCTCGACGGGCTCGTCGGCTGGGCCGAGGAGGCCCGCAACCGCTGGTAACGACCGGCCCCCGCCGGCACGGCCGGGGAAACCTCTCCGCGTTTGGGTGTTTTACCCCTTGTCGACCGGGTAGCCCTGATGGCGAGCCGCCGACGAATGGGAGCACACGTGTTCAACCCACTGGAACACAAGGGGATCCCCCTGGAGGACCAGGTCCGCAACTGGCGTGAGCTGAACGTCGAGCCCATCGACCCGGAGGCGGTCGACCCGTACACCCGGTGCCGGATCATCACCATGAACGGCATCGAGGTCGAGGCGATCAACTTCCAGCACCAGTTCGCCCGCAACTGCCCCGACCAGGAGGTACGCCGCCAGTTGGCGTACGTGCGGTACCTGGAGAGCCAGCAGCAGCGGGTGGTCAACTGGCTGCTGCCCGGCGTCGCCAGCGTGCTGGAGACGACCCTCGGCTACGAACAGGTCGCCGTCGACCTGACCGCCTGGGTGGCCCGGCACGAGCCCGACGACTACCTCAGGCAGGCGTACGAGTTCGGCGTGCTGGAGGACTTCGACCACCTGTACCGCTACGCCAACCTCTACGAGATGCTGGAACGCCGCAAGGCCGAGAAGATCGTCGACGGCCTCACCGAGGTCATGCCGGGCCGCCCCACGGTGGCCGAGCACCGCCACCCCTTCGACGAGGTCCGCACCCCGTACGACCGCGACGCCGTCGACCCCCGGTCGAAGCTGCACGCGCTGACGATCCTCTCCGCCGAACAGCAGGTGATGTTCTATTACATGAACGTCGGCCCGCAGTACATGGAGCCGATCGCCCGCCAGCTCTACCAGGAGATCAGCCTGATCGAGCAGGAGCACGTCACCCACTACGAGTCACTGCTCGACCCCGGCGAGAACTGGTGGGAGCGGCTGCTCACCCACGAGTACAACGAGTGCTGGCTCTACTACTCGTTCCTCCAGCAGGAGAGCGACCCCCGGATCAAGGCCGTGTGGGAGCTGCACCTGCAGATGGAGTTGGCCCACCTGCACCAGGCCGCCGACCTGCTGCGCCGCCACGACGGCCGCGAGCCGGAGCAGATCGTCGGCAGCGCCGGCCTGCCCGAGCCGCTGACCTTCGAACCGAACAAGGAGTATCTGCGGCACCTGCTGGCCACCCAGATGGACCTCACCAAGCTCGGCGAGGGCTACGTCCGGGAGGCGCACGAGCGCTTCGAGTGGATGCAGCAGCAGCTGCACGACGGGCAGAAACCGCCCAGTGAGCAGGTGATCGACATGCACCGTGAGCGCTTCGGCGGCGAGTACCGCATCGAGACCGAGGGCCCGCACCCGGTCGCGGAGCTGCGTACCCGGGAGGCGGTGCTGCGCCGTGCGTGAGACGACCGCCCGGCCGGCCGCGCCCGGCCCCGTCGAGGACGACGTCGTCGACCTGCTGCTGGCCCAGCACGCCCGCATCGAGGAGCTGTTCCTGCTCGTCGTCGGCGGCACCGGCCAGCTGCGCCGGGACGCCTTCGACGACCTGGTCCGCCTGCTGGCCGCGCACGAGACAGCCGAGGAGGAGGTCGTGCACCCGCTGTCGCGCACCCTGCCCGGCGGGGGCGGCGACGCCATGGTCGACGAGCGGCTCGCCGAGGAGAAGCAGGCCAAGCAGACCCTGAAGGCTCTCGTCGACGCCGGGGTCGACGACGCGGGCTTCGAGACGGGCATCCTGCTGCTGCGCGAGGCGGTGCTCGCCCACGCCCGCTACGAGGAACGCTACGAGTTCCCCCGGCTGCGCCAGCACGTGTCCGCCGACCGGCTGCGCGCGCTGGCCGCCGCCGTCCGCGCCGCCGAGAAGACCGCACCGACCCGCCCCCACCCGAGCGCCCAGTCGGCCACGGCCAACCTCGCGCTCGGTCCCGCCCTGGCGGTCATGGACCGGGTCCGCGACGCCGTCCGCCGGCCGTCCGCGGGCAGGCGCTGACCCCACCGCCGGGGCCGCGGCACGCCGACCGTGGCTCCGGCGGGGTCAGCGCAGCAGGCGCACCGCGCCCGGCACCGCGGTCACCGTCACCGGCAGGTCGAGGCACCGCTCCCCGTCGGCGTACGTGGTGATCCCCTCGGCGGCCAGCTCCACGGTGCGCGCCCGGTGGGTGCTCACCAGCGGATGCCGCACGTGGGTGCCCCGGTAGATGCGCGGCTTCACCCGGATCAGGGTGCGCCTGTCGAACCGGCCGCCGACCACCACGTCCAGCAGGCCGTCCGTCGGGTCCGCGTCGGGGCAGATCCGCATGCCGCCGCCGTAGCTGGCACAGTTGCCGACCGCCACCAGCACCGCGTCGCGCTCCAGCGGCTCGCCGTCGAGCCGCAGGGTGTAGCGGCGCGGGCGGAGCCGGGCCAGCTCCACCAGGATCGCCAGGTCGTAGCGGCGGGGACCGCGCGGGCGGCGCATCCGGTTGGCCCGCTCGTTGACGATCGCGTCGAAGCCGGCGGCGAGCACCGCCCCGTACCACCGGGTGTCGCCGCCGGGGCCGGTCAGCCGGGCCAGGTCCACCGGCCGGGTCCGGCCCTCGCGCAGCGCGGCGGCGACGGTCTCGACGGCGGCCATCGGGTCGGCGGGAAAGCCGGTGTCGGCGGCGAAGTCGTTGCCGGTGCCGGCCGGCACCGCAGCGAACGGCACCCCCGTGCCGGCCACCGCCTGCAGGCCCCGGTGCACCGTGCCGTCGCCGCCGACGGTGACCAGCGCGGCGGCCCCGTCGGCGACGGCGGCCCGGCACGCCGCCTCGGCCTGCGCGCCCGTGCCCGCCTCCAGCAGCCGCACCGGGCGGCCCGCCGTCGCCAGCCGGTCGAGCAGGCGCGGCAGCAGGCCCCGGTGCCGCCCGCGCCCGGCCGTGGGGTTGGCGAGCACGGCGACGGGACCGTCGGGGCGCGGCCCGGGGACGGGGTGGTCGGCTGCGGTCACGGCGAGCACCGTACCGCCCGCCCGCGCCGCCGTGGCACCGCCGACCGGCCCGCGCCGGACGGTCCCGACGCCGGTTGCGGGACTCGTCGCCGAAGCAATCTGCCGTCGCGTTGAACGACCGGCGGGCCAACCCCGTACGTTCCGGTGAAGGGAGCTGCCCCATGAAGCGCATGACCCCGCTGCTGACGCTGGTGACCGGAGCCGGAATGGCGGCCGTGCTGTTCGCGATGAGCGCGCAGGCGGCGCCGACGGCCGCGCCGCCGAAGGCGGACGCCGCGCCCCCGGCCAGCGCCGCCGACGCGCCGCCGGCGCCGTCCGGGAGCCAACCGCCCGAGCTGTCCCCGGGTGCCTCGGCGCCCCCGTCGGCGGAACCCGGCGCGACGGACGTCCCGGCCGCCGGCACGCCCGAACAGAAGGTGGACGCGAGCTGGACCGGCCGCCTGAACAACGGCGCCAGCATCGCCATCACCTCCCGCGACGGCGCCGCCGAGGCGTACGTGTGCGACGGCAAGGACATGGAGCTGTGGCTGCGCGGCACGGCCGCCGACGGAAAGCTCGCCCTCGACGGCAAGAACGCGAAGCTCACCGGGACGTTCGACGGCTCCGAGGCGACCGGCAAGCTGACCATCGGCGGCGAGACGACCACGTTCACCGCGAAGGCCACGGCGGGAACCGCCCCCGTGGTCTACCGGGCGACCCCGCAGCTACGGGACGCCGGGGTCGACGGCGGCTGGATCCTGCGGCCCGACGGCACCCAGATCGGCGTGCTCACCTGGAACGGTCGGCCGATCCCGGCGCCGCCGCTGGACCCCGCGTTCGGCACCACGATCGTCGAGGGGCTGACCGTCACCGCCCGGCCGGTGATCCCCGCGCCGGAGCCCGGCCGGTGACCAGCGGCGACTGGCGCGCCGGCACGGACGTCGCCCCGGCCGGCGACGACTGGGACAGCGGCACGAAGGCCCCGCCCCGCGTCGACTGGGACACCCCGCCCGAGGTCGACGTGTGGGGCGGCGACGCGGACAGCGCGCCCCGGGCCGCCGCCCGGGACGGCGGGAGCGCCGGCCCGCGGGCCGGCGGGTGGATCGGCGACAGCGGTGACGCGCCGCGCGCCGGCAGGCCGGGCCGTGGCAGCGACGACCTGCCCCGCGCCGGGGCGTGGGGCGACGGCCCGGACACCGGGCCCGAGGTCGACGTGTGGGCCACCGGGACGGGTGCCCGTCCCGGTGGCGACCGGTGGGACACCGGCCGCAAGAAGGCGCGGCCCGAGGTCGACACCTGGCCCACCGGCCGCGCCGGCGGGCCGGACGCCGACCGGTCCCGCGACGACCGGGGCCCCGGCGACGACGATCGGGGCCTGCGGGTGCTGCCCGACCCCGCCGCGTTCGCGGCGCGGCTCGCCGCCGAGACCGAGCCGGCCCGCACGGCCTCGCTGCTGCTGCCGGTGCTCGCCGGCGCGGCGGTCGCCGTGGCCACCGGCGTCTACGCCAAACTGCACCAGCCCACCGGCATCGCCGTCAACGTCGCCGGCTTCACCGGGCCGATGCAGGTGAAGGTGTGGCTGGGCAGCGGCGCGATGGCCCTCGCCGTGGTGCAGGTGCTGTCGGCGCTGGCGATGTGGGGGCGGCTCGGCGGCTTCCGCCCCTCCTGGGCGGGCGTCGCCCACCGCTGGTCCGGCCGGCTGGCGTTCCTGCTCGCCGTGCCCGTGGCCGTGCACTGCCTGTACGCCCTCGGCTTCGCCGCCTACGACCTGCGCACCCTGGCGCACTCCCTGTTCGGCTGCTTCTTCTTCGGCGTGTTCACCACGAAGATGCTGGCCCTGCCGAAGCCGGGGCTGGCCGGCTGGGTGCTGCCCGTCACCGGCGGGGCGGTCTTCGTCGCCCTCACGGCGATCTGGCTGACCTCGTCGCTGTGGTACTTCACCACCTTCGGGGTCACCCGGTGACGCCACCCGGCGCCGCCGGCAGGCCGCCGGCAGCACCGACCGCGTCCCGCAGGGCGGCACCGACCACGGGCCGCCCGTCGACGCCGACCGCAGCGAGGAGGACCACCCGATGACCGAGGAGCACCGGCCCTGCCCGTCCCGGCGGGCCGTCCTGTGCGCCACCGGGGCGGCGGGCGTCACCGCCCTGCTGGCCGGCTGTCAGACGTACGGGCAGCCCGTCGCCGCGCCGGTGGCGGCCGACCCGCCCGGCGGCGACGCGCCGGCCAGCGGTGACCCGGTGGCCGAGCCTGCCGGCAGCGGCGACCCGGCCGACGCCGACGCCCCCGGCGAGGCTCCCGACGACGGCCCCGCCGGTGGGCAGGTGGCGGCGCTGGCCGCCGTGGCCGACCTGCCCGTCGGCGGCGGCCGGATCCTCGCCGACCGGGGCGTGGTGCTGACCCGGCCGACGCAGGATACCGTCAAGGCGTACTCCGCCACCTGCACCCACGCCGGCTGCACCGTCACCCGCGTCGACGGCGGCACCATCGTCTGCGGCTGCCACAACAGCACGTTCGACATCGCCGACGGTTCGGTGCGCGGCGGGCCGGCCGGCTCGCCGCTGCCGCCGGTCGCGGTGTCGGTCCGCGACGGCCAGGTCCTGCTCGCCTGACCACGACCACGGCGACCCGGTCGCCCCCGGCACGACGAAGGCCCGCCCCGAGCACATCGGGGCGGGCCTTCGCGTCGTCAGCCTCGTCAGGTCATGTCGTCGTAGCGGCGGTCGATCGGCGCCGGCGCGGCCACCGGCTCCGGGACGCCGATCGGGTCGACGGCCTCGATCCGCTGGCTCGGCGGCACCCGGTCGTCGTTGAGCTCCAACGGCGACACCTCGTCGTCGGCGATGCCGGCGTAGATCTCCTTGCCCCGCCCGCGCCGCTTGTCGTTGAGGAACGCGACACCCACGGCCACGAAGTAGAGCAGGCACAGCGCCGCCGCCAGCAGGGTCATGCCGAACGGCCCCGGGTCGGGCGTGGCGATCGCCGCGAAGGCGAACGAAATGAAGATCACCACACGCCACCAGCTGAGCAGCCGCTTCGCGCTGGCCACCCCGGTGAAGTTGAGCATCAGCAGGATCAGCGGGAACTCGAACGCCACCCCGAACAGCAGGATCATGTTGGTGACGAAGGAGATGTAGCGGGTGACCTCCAGCTGGGTGGACAGGCCCGTGACGCCCGACTCCATCAGGAACGCCAGGCCCTTGTCCACGACCAGGTAGGCCAGCAGCGCGCCGCCGGCGAACAGCGGCGCGGCGATGGAGACGAAGACGTAGGCCCACTTGCGCTCGTGCCGGTGCAGGCCGGGGGCGATGAACGCCCACAGTTGGTAGAGCCAGACCGGCGCGCCGATGATCAGGCCGATCCACAGCGCCAGCTTCAGCTTGAGGATGAAGCCGTCCGCCGGGGAGAGCTGGAGGAACTGTTGGCAGTTGCCGAGCGCGTCGGTGGCCCCCGGCAGCCGGCAGTAGGGCTGCTTCAGGAGGTCGAACGCCGGCTGGGCGAGCAGAAAACCGCCGATCAGGCCCACGACGATCGCCAGCGACGCCCGGAACAGCCGGGAACGCAGCTCACGGATGTGGTCCATGAGCGTCATGGAGCCGTCGGCGGCCTGCTCGAACTTGCTCGGTCCGCGTTTACGAAGGGCGAAGGCCACGGTGGTCGGGCCCCTCGGTCAGTGGTCGCGGACGCGCTGCACCGGGTCGATGACCGGCTGCTGCGGAGCCTGCGGCGGGGCGTACGGCTGCTGCTGCGGCTGCGCGTACGACTGCTGGGGCTGCGCGGCGTTCGGCGGCAGCGGCTGGTAGCCGGCCTGGGCGTCGGCCTTCTCGGCCAGATCGCGGTCGTCGTCGTGCAGGCTCTTCGTCTCGGCCTTGATGATCCGCAGCGAACGGCCCAGCGAGCGGGCCGCGTCGGGGAGCCGCTTCGCGCCGAAGAGCAGGATCATCACGACCACGAGTACGGCGATGTGCCACGGCTTGAGGGCACCCATGGGAAGCTCCAGTCGCTCTGTGTCGTCGTGGGGGTGTTTCCGGAGCCCATCGTACGTCCGTCGAGGGCCGTTGCCACCCGCCGGACGCTGGTGGTTTCGACCGGCCGGTGAAGTGTTGACCAACTTCGCGCGTCCCGTCAACCATTCGAACCGGGATCCCACCTGCGGGTACCCGCCCCGCGCCGGCCGCCGGGCCCGCGCGCAGCGGCCCGGGTCGATCTAGGCCGTGTTTCGTAGCGGTCGACGGCGTGGCGGTGGTCGCTAATGGGAGAGGTCTCCGGTAGTTGGTTCAGCGACCAAGCTAGAACTTCACACCGGAGACCTCGTGCCGAGCGTAGCGGCAGCGAGGCGACATGACCTGACCGACGTGCAGTGGGCGGTACTCGAGCCGTTGCTGCCTGCGGGAACGGGTCGTGCTCGGCCGCGCAGATGGACCATGAGAGTGATCATCGACGGGATCCGGTGGCGGGTCCGGACCGGGTCACCGTGGCGGGACGTCCCCTTGCCCTACCCGCCGTGGCAGACCCTGTACCGGTGGTTTCGACGCTGGCAGCGTGATGGCGTCTGGTCTCAGATTCTCACCTCGTTACAGGCCAGCGCGGACGCGGCGGGGTTGATCGGCTGGACGGTGAGCGTGGACTCGACCATCAGCCGCGCCCATCACCACGCCGCTGGGGCCCGCCGCGACGGTCAGGCGCAGAAAGAGCCCCCCGGTGGTGTGCAGACCGAACCGGCAGACCACGGGCTCGGCCGGTCGAGGGGCGGCTGGACCACCAAGACCCATCTGGCCTGCGAACAAGGCCGCAAACTGATGGCCGTGGTGGTGACCGCCGGACAACGCGGCGACAGCCCACAGTTCATCCCCGTGCTGGCCAGGCTCCGCGTCCCCCGCGCCGGTGGCGGCCGGCCCCGGACCCGCCCCGACATGGTGCTGGCAGACAAGGCATACACGTCCAAGGCCAACCGAGCCCACCTGCGATCCCGCGGCATCCGCGCGTGCATCCCGAGCAAGGCCGACCAGGACGCGCACCGCAAGGCCAAAGGCTCCAAAGGCGGACGTCCGCCCGCCTTCGACCCCGACCTCTACCGCCTGCGTCACGCCGTGGAGTGCGGCATCAACCAGCTCAAACAACACCGCGCCATGGCCACCAGGTACGACAAACTCGCCGTGCGCTACGAAGCCACCCTCACCATCGCCGCCATCAACCAATGGCTCCGAGCCCTACGAAACACGGCCTAGTCGCCGCGCTTCGCCTTGATCACGGCCAGGCGGCGCTGGGTGAGCTCCACCTGCCCCTGCATCGCCTCCGCGCGCTCCTGCAACGCCTCGGCCGACACCCGCAGCGCCTCCGCCTCCGCCTGGCGGCCCTGCAACGCCATCGCCGCCCGCCGCAGGCGGGGCAGCCGGGTCAGCACCGGCCGCACGGCCAGCCCCAGCACCACGAACGCGAACAGCACCACCGCGACCACGATCCACTTCACCACGGCGGCCAGCCTACCGGGGCGACGCGGCCCCCGCCGGAGCACCCGACGGCGCGCCGTCCGGGCTGGCGTACGCCTCCAGCGCGGCGACCGCCTGCGCCCGCACCTGCTCGGCCAGCTCCGCCGGGGCGACCACGGCCACCCCCGGGCCCAGCCCCAGCACAAACCGGCGGGCCCAGCCCAGGTCGGTCACCCGCAGCGACACCAGCCACTGGTCGCCGTCGCCGCGCTCGACCCGCTCGCACGGATAGTATTCCGTGATCCACCGCTCGCCCCGGCCGATCCGCAACGTGATCAACGGCAGGTCCGGCGACGGCCGGAACACCCCCTCGGTGAGGTCGTGCGGGCGGGCCTGCGGCGGCGCCGCCGCCGGCTCGTCGAGCTCGACGACCGCGTCGATCCGGTCGGCCCGGAACAGCCGGACCTCCTCCGCGCGGCGGCACCACGCCTCCACGTACGCCCGGCCGCCCACCATCAGCATCCGCAGCGGGTCGATGATCCGCTCGGTCGTCTCGTCCCGGGCCGGCGTGTAGTAGGTGATCCGCAGCGCCCGGCCCCGCCCCACGGCGGCCCGCAGCTGCTCCACCCGCCGGCCGTCCGCCTGCAGGCGCACCTCCACCGGGGCGCCGACCAGGTCGCCCGCCGCGTTCTCGATCTTCGCGAGGGCCCGCTCCACCGCCTCCCGGTTGGTCACCCCCGGCGTCTCGGCGAGCATCCGCAGCGCCACCACCAGCGCCAGCGCCTCGTCGGGGGTCAACCGCAGCGGCCGGTCGATGCCCGCGTCGTAGGTGATGGTCACCCGGTCGCCGTCGAACGCCATGTCGATCAGGTCACCCGGGCCGTAACCGGGCAGCCCGCACACCCACAGCAGCTCCAGGTCCTCCCGGAGCTGCCGCTCGGTCACCCCCAGGTCACCGGCCGCCTCGGCGATCTCGATCCCCGGCCGGGCCAGCAGGTAGGGCACCAGGTTGAGCAGCCGGGCCAGCCGGTCGGCCGACGCCCGGTTGCCGGCGGCGCGCGGGCCGGTCGGGCGGGCGGCGGGACGGGTCGCCGGGCGGGTCATCGGGCACCTCCGGTCACGGTCAGCTCGTCGTGCCGGGCGGCGATCTCCTTGAGCCGCTGGATGACCGCCTCGCGCACCTCCGGCGGGTCGAGCACCCGCACGTCCGGGCCGTACCCCACCAGCTTTGCGGCCAGCGACTCCGCGTCGGCGTACGGCAGGACCAGCCGGTCCCCCGTGGGCCCGGAGCCGCTGTCCACCGCCCAGCGGCGCAGCCCCGCCGCGCGGCCCGGACGGACCAGGACCGTCGCCCGGCCCGTGCGCTCCACCGGCCCCGACCAGCGCGCCACGTGGCTGATCAGATCCTGCCCCGGCGGCGGCTCGTAGCCGCCCGGGGCCCCGACCACCCGGACCGCGCCCACCACCCGCGACAGCCGGAAACAGCGGGTCGCCACCCGGTCCAGGTCGTGCCCCACCACATACCACCGGCCCCGCCAGCAGACCACGCCCCACGGCTGGACCCGGCGGCGGGTCGGATCGTCGCGGTCGGGCACGCGGTAGTCGAAGCTCACCTCGCGGCGGTCCCGGGCGGCGGCCGTCAACGGCGCGAACGCCGGGTCGACCGTCACCATCGGCTCCAGCCCCAGCGTGGCCTGCGGGTCCACGTCCACCCCGGCGGCCCGCAGCTTAGCCAGCCCCGACGACGCGGCGGCCGCCAGCCCGGCGTGCTGCCACAACCGGGCCGCGATGCCCACCGCCGCCGCCTCGTCCGGCTCCAGCGGGATGTCCGGCAGCGCGTATTCCCGGTGGGCGATCCGGTAGCCCGGCTCCGAGTCGAAGACGCTCGCCGTCCCCGTCTCCAGCGGCACCCCCAGCTCACGCAGCTCCGCCTTGTCCCGCTCGAACTTGCGCTGGAACGCTTCGTGATCCTTCGCGTCGTCCGGATCGTGCTCGTAACCGGGCACGGTCGCGGCGATCTGCGCGGCGGTCAGGAACCGTCGCGTCGACAACAGGCAGATCACCAGGTTGACCAGGCGTTCGGTGCGGGTCCGCGACACGTGTGCACGCTAGCAGCCCGCGCCGCGCGGGCGCGCACCCAATCCGGGCGCGTCGCGGCAACGCCACAACACTCACCCTGGGTGACCACAAGGGCACCGCAGCGGGCCGCGTCCGGCGGCCATAGGGTGACCCCATGCCCGAAGCGGACGTCAAGACCGAGAGCGTGGGCACCGTCGTCGTGGCCGGCGCGGCGAACCTCGCCATCGCCGTGGCCAAGCTCGTCGCCGGGCTGATCTCCGGCTCCGCCGCGATGCTCTCCGAGGCCGCGCACTCCGTCGCCGACACCACCACCGAGGCGCTGCTCTACCTCGCGCTGCGCCGCGGCGCACGACCCGCCGACGTCCGCCACCCCTTCGGGTACGGCAAGGAGAGCTACGTCTGGGCGTTCCTCGCCGCGCTGTTCACCTTCGTCGCCGGGGCCGGCTTCGCCATCACCCACGGCGTCACCACCATCCTCGTGCACGAACACAGCGGCGACTACCTCGTCGCGTACGTCGTGCTGGCCGTGTCGTTCGCCGTCGAGTCGGTCTCCCTGGCCCGGGCGACCCGGCAGATCCGCGCCGAGTCGCGCCGCTGGAACACCACGCCGAGGCGGTTCCTGAGGCTCACCGCCGACACCACCGTCAAGGCCGTCTTCCTGGAGGACAGCGCCGCCCTGATCGGCCTGCTGCTCGCCGCCGTCGGCCTCGGCCTGTCCCACCTCACCGGCGACGAGCTCTACGACGGCCTCGCCTCCATCGCCATCGGCCTGCTGCTGCTGGTCGTCGCGATCACCCTCGCCAAGGCCAACATCTCGCTGCTCGTCGGGCGCTCCGTGCCCGAACGGCTGCGCCACGAGATCGCGGCGGAACTCGACGGGCTGCCCGCCGTCGAACGCATCGACACCCTGCTCACCATGCAGCTCGGCCCCGAGGACATGCTCGTCGCCGCCAAGGTCGACTTCCGCGACGACGCCACCGGCGCCGACATCGAGGCAGCCGCCGACGAGGCCGAGCGCCGCCTCACCGCCCGCTACCCCGAGATCGGGTACGTCTTCCTCGACCCCACCCCGTCGCGCCCCGAGACCCGCAACCGGCGCACCCGGCACATCCAGGACGAGCCGCCGCGCTGACCCCGCCGCCGCGCCCCGCGCCCGGCAACCGCTAGCGTGCACCGCATGGTGCGATGGCGGGCGGGAACCGTGACGGCGCTACGGCGCGAGTGGACCGGCGCGATCGAACTCGACGTCACACTCGCCGACGGCGCCACCATGCGGGCCCTGGCCTACCCGCACCTCGTCGGCCGCCCCGCCCCCGGCGACCGGGTGCTGCTCAACGCCGGCGCGCTGCTCATGGGCCTCGGCACCGGCGGATACGCCCTCGTCGTGGCCCTGCCCGACCGGCTGCCGCCCGACCCGCCGCAGGCCGGCGACACCCGCGACGCCGGGCACCTCGTCAAGGCCCGCTACACGCCCCTGCAACCCATCCTGCTCGGCGTCGACGAGGAGGCCAGCCCGTACCACGCGACGCTCGCCGCCGCCGAGGACGTCGCCGGCCTGCCCGTCGTCACCGCCGACCTGCACTCCGCCCTGCCCGCCATCCTCGCCGGCATCCACGCCGACGCCCCCGACGCCCGCGTCGCCTACCTGCTCACCGACGGCGGCGCGCTGCCCGCCTGGTTCTCCCGCGCCCTCGACGGGCTGCGCGGCCGGCTCGCCGGCACGATCAGCGTCGGGCAGGCGTTCGGCGGCGACCTGGAGGCCACCACCGTGCACAGCGGCCTGCTCGCCGCCCGGCACGTGCTCGCCGCCGACGTGGTCATCTGCGCCCAGGGCCCCGGCAACCTCGGCACCGGCACCCGGTGGGGCTACTCCGGCGTCGCCGTCGGCGAGGCCGTCAACGCCGTCGCCGCCCTCGGCGGGCAACCCGTCGGCTCCCTGCGCATCTCCGACGCCGACCCCCGCCCCCGGCACCGGGGCGTGTCCCACCACAGCCTCACCGCGTACGGCCGCGTCGCCCTCGCCCCCGCCGACCTCGTCGTGCCCGCCGGCCTGCCCGCCGCGCTGGCCGACGACGTCGACGCCGCGCTCGCCCCCCTCGCCGGGCGGCACCGCATCGTCCGGGTCCCCACCGACGGGCTCGACGCCGCACTGCGCGCCAGCCCCGTGCCCCTGTCCACCATGGGCCGCGGCCTCGACGCCGACCACGCCTACTTCCTCGCCGCCGCGGCCGCCGGCCGGCACGCCGCCGCCCTGGCCCGCTGACCCCGCCGCGAATCCGGTTCGGGCGGGGCGGCGGTCAGGCGGTCTGCGGCCACGGCCGGGCGGCGGCGCGCGGCGGACGCCCTCAGGCCAGGAAGATCAATGCCAGCCAGCCGCCGACGAGCACCACCAGCGCCACGGCCAACACCCACGTCGGCACCGTGTACTCGCCGCGCCGGTTCCGCTCCACCTCCGCGCGGATCTTCTCCCGGCGGCGGTCGATCCAGTTCAACTTCTCGGCGCCGCGCTCGCGCCCCGGAGGTTCAGACATCATGGCAGCGCCAGCCTACCCGGACGGCCCCCTCCCGCCGCGACCAGCGCCGCACGAGGGGGCCCACCGGATCACATGCTGGCGATCAACCGCTCCACCCGCTCGTCGTACGCCCGGAACGGGTCCTTGCACAGCACGGTGCGCTGCGCCTGGTCGTTGAGCTTCAGGTGCACCCAGTCGACCGTGAAGTCACGCCGCTTCTCCTGCGCGTGCCGGATGAACTCCCCCCGCAGCCGCGCCCGCGTCGTCTGCGGCGGCGTCTCCTTCGCCTCGAAGATCTCCGGATCCGTCGCCACCCGGTCCACCTCCCCACGCCGCTCCAGCAGCCCGTACAGGCCCCGCCCGCGCCGCAGGTCGTGATACGCCAGGTCCATCTGCGCCACCCGGGGATGCGACAACGGCAGGTCGTGCTTGCGCTGGTACCGCTCGATCAGCCGCAGCTTCGACACCCAGTCGATCTCCCGCGACACCGGCTCCAGGTCACCGGTCTCCACCGCCCGCAGCACCCGACCCCACAGCTCCACCACCCGCTTGGCCGTCTGGTCCCCGCCCCGGCGCTCCACGAACTCCGTCGCCTTCGCCAGGTATTCCTGCTGGATCTCCAGCGCGCTGACCTCCTTGCCGGAGGCCAGCCGCACCTTCCGCCGGCCCGTGATGTCGTGCGACACCTCGCGGATCGCCCGGATCGGGTTCTCCAGCGACAGGTCCCGCATCACCACCCCCGCCTCGATCATCCGCAGCACGATGTCCGCGGAACCGACCTTCAGCAGCGTGGTGACCTCGTTCATGTTCGAGTCACCCACGATGACGTGCAGCCGCCGGTACCGCTCCGCGTCCGCGTGCGGCTCGTCCCGGGTGTTGATGATCGGCCGGCTCCGGGTCGTCGCCGACGACACCCCCTCCCAGATGTGCTCCGCCCGCTGCGACAGGCAATAGACCGCGCCCCGGGGCGTCTGCAACACCTTGCCCGCCCCGCAGATCAACTGCCGGGTCACCAGGAACGGAATCAGCACGTCCGCCAGCCGGCCGAACTCGCCGTGCCGGGACACCAGATAGTTCTCGTGGCAGCCGTACGAGTTCCCCGCCGAGTCCGTGTTGTTCTTGAACAGGTAGATCTCACCCGCGATGCCCTCGTCGTGCAGCCGCTTCTCCGCGTCGACGAGCAGCCCCTCCAGGATCCGCTCCCCCGCCCGGTCGTGGGCCACCAGGTCCACCACCGAGTCGCACTCCGGCGTCGCATACTCCGGGTGGGACCCCACGTCCAGATAGAGCCGGGCACCGTTGCGCAGGAACACGTTGCTCGACCGGCCCCACGACACCACCCGACGGAACAGGTACCGCGCGACCTCGTCGGGGGACAGCCGCCGCTGCCCACGGTAGGTGCAGGTGACGCCGTACTCGGTCTCAAGGCCGAAGATTCGCCGCTCCATGAGTTGACATTAGTCCTCTCCGGCCCCGAATGGGCAGGGCTGACCACCCGGACACACACGACCGGCCACCCATCTGGGTGGCCGGCCAGGTGATCACTGTCGTCGAACGGTCACGCCCGGGCGTGTCGGACCCGCGCTACCCCTCCAGGTCCGCCGAGCCCGCCGACGTCGTCGGCTTCCCCGCCTCCTGCGTCGGCGTCGCCGGAGTCTCCGGACGCTCCTCGGTCGCCGGCTCCGTCGACTCCTCCGCCTCGGCGTCCAGCAACGCGGTCAGGGCCGCGCCGGTGATCCGCCGGAACGTCCGGCCCTTGCGGTGCCGGTCCAGGACCGCCACCTCCAACTGGTGCGCCGCGATCGTCCGCGCCGCGCCGCCCTCGCCGCCGACGCTGCCCAACGCCGCCACGGCCACCCGGACCGCCTCGCCGAGCGACATGTCCGGCCGGTGCTGCGACTTGAGCACACCGGAGATCGCCTCGGCCTGCCCGCCCATCGCCATCCGGCCCGGCTCGTCGTTGACCGAACCGTCGTAGGTCAACCGGTAGAGCGCGTCGGCCTCCGGCGTCGCCCCCACCTCCGCCACGCAGATCTCCACCTCGAACGGCTTCGACTGCTCGGTGAAGATGGCGCCGAGGGTCTGCGCGTACGCGTTGGCCAACGCCAGACCCGTCACGTCCCGCCGGTCGTAGCTCAGGCCGTTGAGGTCGGCCATCCGGACCCCGGCGCGACGCAGATTCTCGAACTCGTTGTACCGGCCCACGGCGGCGAAGCCGATCCGGTCGTAGATCTCACTGACCTTGTGCAGGGTGCTGGAGAGGTTCTCCGCGACGAAGAGCACCCCGCCGGAGTAGCTCACGACCACCGCGCTGCGGCCCCGGGCGATGCCCTTGCGGGCCAGCTCGGAGCGGTCGCGCATGATCTGCTCGGGCGAGGCGTAGAACTGCATGGCCACGGCGGCGGTTCTCCTTTGGGCGCTGTGCTGACGACGACTGCTGACTGGGGCGGAGGCGGGGCTCAGCCGCCCGGGTTCTCCATCCGGCCGGCCACCACGGCCTCGGCGATCGCGGCCGTCTCGGCGTCGGTGAGCCGGTGCGTGCCCTCCGCCGTCGCCGTCATCACCACCGGGTAGATCCGGCGGGTCAGGTCCGGGCCACCGGTGGCCGTGTCGTCGTCGGCCGCGTCGTAGAGCGCCTCCACCGCGAGCCGCACCGCGTCGTCGACCGACAGGCCCGCCCGGAACCGCTTCTTCAACGCCGACCGCGCGAAGATCGAACCGGAGCCGATCGCGTCGTAGCCGGTCTCCTCGTACGGGCCGCCGGTGACGTCGAAGCTGAAGATCCGCCCCGCCCGCGCCGGGTCGGCGGCGGCCAGGTCGAACCCGGCGAACAGCGGGATCACCGCGAGGCCCTGCATGGCCGCGCCCAGGTTGCCCCGGATCATCGACGCCAGCCGGTTGGCCTTGCCGTCGAGCGAGAGCATCGCGCCCTCGATCTTCTCGTAGTGCTCCAGCTCCACCTGGAACAGTCGCATCAGCTCGATGCCGATGCCCGCGGTGCCCGCGATGCCGACCAGCGAGTACGCGTCGGCCGGGTGCACCTTCTCGATGTCCCGCTGGGCGATCAGGTTGCCCATGGTGGCCCGCCGGTCGCCCGCCATCACCACGCCACCGGCGGCCGAAATGGCCACGATGGTGGTCGCGTGCGGCGCCAGGTCGGCGGCCATGCCGGGCGGCAACGGCCGACGGCCGGGCAGCATCTCGGGGGCCACCCTGCTCAGGAAAGACGTGAAGGACGACGTCCCCGCGTTGGTGAACGCATCTGGTAGACGCCCGGATGGATCAAAGCCCGCTGCCACGTGGTTCCTCTCAGGTACGTGATCGCCCTGGCCAGTCTCGTAGGACTGTCACGGAACTGGCCAAGACCGCCGTTGCAGTTGAAGCAGAGTATCCCGCGCACCCAGCCGGTGCGATGATCGTGGTCCAGATGTTGCGGGTCCGCGCCGCCGCAGATCGCGCAGACCCCGCCCTGCTCGGCCAGGAGCTCCTGGAACTCCTTCTCGCCGATCCCATAGCGCCTACGCAGGTGATACTCGCGAAACCCGCCGTGCAGCCGGCGCTTGCTTTCCTTGCCCTTCTCATTGTGGCAGGGCTTGCAGTACCTGCCGTAGCCACCTCGCCCAGCACGGTTACGTGGAAACTCGCCTAGGGGCTTGATAGCACCGCAGTCCGGGCAGCGCCGATGTCCGTCTGGCACCGTGGGCACCTGTTTGACGTCGCGACCGTGCTTCTCCTTCAGCCGCTTCGCATAGCTTGCGCGCGAGCGGACGTTGAAGCACGCCTTGCAGTAACTGCCGCGACCGGAAGGTCGCTTGCTGTTCGCGCAGAACTCTTCGAGCGCCTTCCATGCGCCGCAGTCGCGGCAGCGGCGCAGTCCGTCGCGATCGCCAAGCGGCAAAGGCATGTCCGAATTGCCCCACTATGCCCTATTCGCCCCCTTTCTGCACATAGCCCCTCACGAACTCTTCTGCGTTCTCCTCCAGGACGGAGTCGATCTCGTCGAGCAGGTCGTCGACGTCCTCGGTGATCTCGGCGTGCCGCTCGGCGACCTCCGGGTTCGCCTCGGTGGTGACGTCCTCGATCTCCTCGCCCTGCCGGGCCTTGCCCGACTGCGACTGCCCGCCGCTGTCACGAGTGGCCATTGCTGCCTCCTCCACGATCGTCTCCGACGAACTTACCTCGCGGAGGCGACGAAAAGCCCGCCGCGCGCCGGCTTGGCGCGGGGCGGGCTTTCGGGCGCTCGGCAGGGTCAGCCGCCGGTCAGCGTCTCCAGCAGGTCCTTCGCGCTGACGCACCGGTCGAACAGCGCGCCGACGTGCTTTCGGGTGCCCCGCTCCGGCTCCATCATCGGCACCCGCACCAGCGACTCCCGGCCCACGTCGAAGATCACCGAGTCCCAGCTCGCGGCGACCACCTCGGAGGCGTACTGGGCCAGGCAGCGGCCCCGGAAGTAGGCCCGGGTGTCCTCCGGCGGCTCGGTCATCGCCGTGCGGGTCTGCTCGTCGGTCAGCAGCGTCTTCATCGACCCGCGCTGCACGAGCCGGTGGTAGAGGCCCTTCTCCGGCCGCACGTCGGAGTATTGGAGGTCGACCAGTTGGAGCTTGTGCGAGCCCCAGCCGAGCTTCTCCCGCTCCCGGTAGCCCTCCAGCACCCGCAGCTTCGCCACCCAGTCCAGCTCGTCGGCGCACTCGAACGCGTCGCGGCCGAGCCGGTCGAGCACGCTCTCCCAGCGGTCGAGCACGTCGGCGGTCTGCTCGTCGACGTCGGCGCCGTACCGGTCGTCCACGAAGGAGCTGACCCGCTCGAAGTAGGCCCACTGCACGTCCAGGGCGGTCAGCCGCCGCCCGTCGCGCAGCCGCATCAGGTGCTTGAGCGACGGGTCGTGGCTGACGGCGCGCAGCTCGCCCACCGGGTCGGCGATGCCCAGGTCCGGCCCGAGCGCCTTCTCCTCGATCATGGTGAGGATCAGGGCGGTGGTGCCGACCTTGAGGTACGTGGAGATCTCCGACAGGTTGGCGTCGCCGATGATGACGTGCAGCCGGCGGTATTTGTCGGCGTCGGCGTGCGGCTCGTCGCGGGTGTTGATGATGGGCCGCTTGAGCGTCGTCTCCAGGCCGACCTCGACCTCGAAGAAGTCGGCGCGCTGGGAGATCTGGAAGCCGCTGGCGCCGCCGTCCTGGCCGATGCCGACGCGGCCGGCGCCGCAGACGATCTGGCGGGTGACGAAGAACGGCGTCAGGTACGCGACGATGTCGGCGAACGGCGTCTGCCGGCGCATCAGGTAGTTCTCGTGGGCGCCGTAGCTGGCGCCCTTGTTGTCGGTGTTGTTCTTGTAGAGGTGGATGGGCTGGGTGCCCGGGATGGTGGCGGCCCGGCGGGCCGCCTCGGCCATCACCCGTTCGCCGGCCTTGTCCCACCGGACCACGTCGAGGGGGTTGGTGACCTCGGGGGTGGAGTATTCGGGGTGGGCGTGGTCGACGTAGAGGCGGGCGCCGTTGGTGAGTATGACGTTGGCCAGCCCGAGGTCCTCGTCGGCGAGCGCCTCGGCGGGGTCGTACGCGGCGCCGGAGTAGGTGAAGCCGCGGGCGTCGCGCAGCGGCGACTCCTCTTCGTAGTCCCAGCGGGCCCGGCCGCCCCGGTTGAGTTCGGGGCGCGCCCCGTAGGCGTTGACCACCTGGGAGGAGGTGACCATCGGGTTGGCCCCCGCCTGGCCGGGCACGGAGATGCCGTACTCGACCTCGGTGCCCATGATCCGTCTTACGCTCATCAACCTACCCGCTTCGCTCGCCGACCCGGTCCCCCGTCACGTCGAGCGTAGTCCGCGCCGCGCGGTGCGGGGGTGCGGCGGGCGGCCACGTCGGGGCGGTGTCGTGCCGGGCACGGGTACGCGACGGGGCCCGCGACGTCGCTGTCGCGGGCCCCGGGCGTGTCGTCGGGGGTTTACAGGTATTGGCCGGTGTTGCTGGCGGTCTCGATCGACCGGCCGGCCTCGGTGCCCTTGCCGCCGGAGACGAGCGTGCGGATGTAGACGATCCGTTCGCCCTTCTTGCCGGAGATGCGGGCCCAGTCGTCGGGGTTGGTGGTGTTGGGCAGGTCCTCGTTCTCGCGGAACTCGTCGACGCAGGCGTCGAGGAGGTGCTGCAGGCGCAGGCCCTTGCGGCCGGAGGTGAGGAACTCCTTGATCGCCATCTTCTTGCCCCGGTCGACGATGTTCTGGATCATCGCGCCGGAGTTGAAGTCCTTGAAGTAGAGGACTTCCTTGTCGCCGTTGGCGTAGGTGACTTCGAGGAAGCGGTTCTCCTCGGTCTCGGAGTACATCCGCAGGACCACCGCGTCGATCATGGCGGCGACGGTGGCCTGGGCGTCGCCGCCGTGTTCGGCCAGGTCGTCCGGGTGCAGCGGCAGCCCGGCGAGGATGTACTTGGAGAAGATGTCCTTGGCCGCCTCGGCGTCCGGCCGCTCGATCTTGATCTTCACGTCGAGCCGGCCGGGGCGCAGGATGGCCGGGTCGATCATGTCCTCCCGGTTGGAGGCGCCGATGACGATGACGTTCTCCAGCCCCTCCACGCCGTCGATCTCGCTGAGCAGCTGGGGGACGATCGTGTTCTCCACGTCGGAGGAGACGCCGGAGCCGCGGGTGCGGAAGATGGAGTCCATCTCGTCGAAGAACACGATGACCGGCGTGCCCTCGCCGGCCTTCTCCCGGGCCCGCTGGAAGATCAACCGGATGTGCCGCTCGGTCTCGCCGACGTACTTGTTGAGCAGCTCCGGGCCCTTGATGTTGAGGAAGAAGCTGGTGTGCCTCTCCTTGCCGAGCCGCTCGGCGATCTTCTTGGCCAGCGAGTTCGCCACCGCCTTGGCGATGAGCGTCTTGCCGCAGCCGGGCGGGCCGTAGAGCAGGATGCCCTTGGGCGGGCGGAGCTGGTGCTCACGGAACAGGTCCGCGTGCAGGAAGGGCAGCTCCACCGCGTCGCGGATCTGCTCGATCTGCGACTGGAGGCCACCGATGTCGGTGTAGTCGACGTCGGGCACCTCCTCCAGGACCAGCTCCTCGACCTCGCTCTTCGGGATCCGCTCGTACGCGTACGCCGAGCGGGGCTCGATCATGAGCGAGTCGCCGGCCCGGATCGGCGAGCCGATCAGGGTCTCGGCGAGGTGCACGATGCGCTCCTCGTCGGAGTGCGAGACCACCAGCGCCCGGTCGCCCGGAGCGCCCTCGGGACCCGCGAGGATCTCCTTGAGCATCACCACCTCGCCGACCCGCTCGAACCCGAACGCGTCGACGATGTTGAGCGCGTCGTTGAGCAGGACCTCCTGGCCACGTCGCAGCTCCGCGACGTCCAGCGAGGGAGAGACGGCCACCCGGAGCTTGCGCCCCCCGGTGAACACGTCCACCGTGCCGTCCTCGTGCGCTGCCAGGAAGACACCGTAGCCACTCGGCGGTTGCGCGAGGCGGTCGATCTCCTCCTTGAGCGTCACGATCTGCGCTCGGGCCTCCTTGAGAGTGCTCACGAGCCGTTCGTTGTTCTCGGTCAGCCGCGCCAACTGTGCCTGGGTGGCCGCCAGCCGCTCTTCGAGCTGCCGGACGTGTCGGGGGCTTTCGGTCAACTTGCGCCGCACCAGAGCGAGTTCCTCTTGAAGGAACGCGACCTGCGTGGAGAGATCGTGGGCCTCCTTCTCCCACCGTGCGGCGCGCGAGTCCGCGTCGTCGCTGCGTGCCACGTCCCACCTCCCCGGGGGGCTTGAACGTTCTGCCCTAACACTAGCCGCTATGAGGCCGATTCGGTCCCACGCAACGCCCTCGTCACTGAACCTTGATCGCCAGGGTGGCCGCAGGGGCAGGTCGGAGCGTTCGGGTACCGTCGTGTCGTGGTACGCGAGAACATGGGGGTACGCCGGTGAGCGAGGTCGCGACCGACCAGTTGCAGGTCTGGGTTGACCAGGACCTCTGCACGGGTGACGGCCTGTGCGTGCAGTACGCGCCGGAGGTCTTCGAGTTCGACGTCGACGGGCTGGCCTACGTCAAGGGCCCCGACGGCGAGCTGAAGCTCGCCCCGGGCAGCCGGGTGGGGGTGCCCGGGCACCTGCGCCTCGAGGTGATCGACTCGGCGAAGGAGTGCCCGGGCGAGTGCATCCACGTGGTGCGGGGCGACGGCGTCGAGGTCGCCGGCCCGGCCGCCGAGGACGACTGAGCCCGGCCGCCGCGGACGACTGACCGCCGACCGACCGCGGACCGCCCGCCCTGGCCGCCCCGGGCGGAGCGGCCCGGGCGGCGACGCCCGGCGCGGGCCGGGCTCAGAGCAGCGGGCGGCCCACCACGGCGGCGACCGTCCGGGCGAACTCCTCCAGCCGGGCGATCTGCCCGGCCCCGCCGTCGTCGAGGGTCTTGCCGAAGCGCAGCGCGTCGTGCCGCGGCACCCCGCCGATCTCGTCGCCGGGCGGCGCCTCGTCGAGCGAGGTGAGCAGCAGGTAGACGTCGATGCTGTCGACCCGGATCCGGCCGTCGTCGGTGCGGGTGAGCCGCCGCCGGCAGCCGACCTCGGTGACGGTGGAGACCGGCACCACCCGCAGCGACGAGGTCATCGACCCGGGCGGCCCCTCCCCCGGCGGCACGTCCTCGCCGTGCCAGAGCACGAGGCGGCTGCCGTCGCAGACCACCACCTCCTGCCACACCCCGTTGACCTCGTTGACGAACCGTTCGAGGGTGAAGCCGAGCACGGAGGCGCCGCGCAGCACCCCGCCCAGGGCCTCCAGGGCGACGTCCGGGTCCCGCAGGTAGGCCCGCGCCGCCGATTCGAGGTCGGGGTAGGGCGACCAGTCGGGGAACACCGCCGGCACGTCCTGACCGCCGAAGCCCGGTTGGCTCATCCGGCCACCCCACGCTCCTCCGCCGTGTCGGGCAGCGCCCCGGCGGCCTGGGCGGCGGCGGCCTGCCGGGCCTCGGCGGCCGCGCGCAGCGCCTGCTTGCGTTCGGCGTACGCCTCGGCGCCCTTGCTGGGCTTGCGCCGCCGGGGCGGGGCGGTGACGCCGGGGGCGAGCCGGCGGGCGGAGACGAGGAACGCGGTGTGCGCGATCATCCGGTGGTCGGGGCGCACGGCCAGCCCCTCGGCGTGCCAGTCGCGCACCAGGGACTCCCAGGCGCGCGGCTCGGTCCAGCCGCCGCGCTCGCGCAGCGCCTCGACCAGCTCCGAGAGCTGGGGCGTGGTGGCGACGTAGCCGATGAACACCCCGCCGGGCACGAGCGCCCGCTCGACCATGTCGAGGGCCTCCCAGGGGGTGAGCATGTCCAGGATGATCCGGTCGAAGCCGGTCTCCGCGCACGCGGCGACGTCGCCGACGTGCAGCCGCCACGCCGGGTGCGGGCCGTGGAAGAACGCCTCGACGTTGCGGCGGGCGATCTGGGCGAAGTCGTCGCGCAGCTCGTAGGAGTGCAGTTCGCCGGTGGTGCCGACGGCCCGCAGCAGGGAGCAGCTCAGCGCGCCGGAGCCGGCGCCGGCCTCGAGGACCTTCGCGCCGGGGAAGATGTCGCCCATGGCGACGATCTGCGCCGAGTCCTTCGGGTAGATCACCTGGGCGCCGCGCGGCATGGACAGGACGTAGTCCGACAGCAGGGGGCGCAGCGCGAGGAACGCGGTGCCGCCGCCGGAGGTGGTGACCACGCTGCCGTCGGGCAGCCCGACGAGCGCGTCGTGGGCGAGGATCCCGCGGTGGGTGTGGAACTCCTTGCCGGGCTCCAGGGTGACCGTGTGCATCCGCCCCTTCGGGTCGGTCAGCTGCACCCGGTCGCCGGGGCGGAAGGGCCCCCTGGCGTGGCGGAGGCCCGGCGCGTCGCTGCCGTGGGCCGCCGGCACGGGCGGCGATGCCGGGCTGTCGGCGGACGCCGGCGCGTCGGGTTCGGCCGGGAGGGTGGGGGGATGTGCGGTCACGTGTTCATCTTCCGTTTGGGTTCCAGGAGCTGCGCCAGGTCCGCGATGTGCAGAACGCCGACGACATCTTCGCCTGCCGTCACGACGTACTGTGCGCCCGGGTGGGTCCGCACGGCCTCCATCACCCGTTCCCCGTCGAGGCCGGCCGGCAGGACGGGCAGCCCGGCCAGGGCGCGGGCGACGGCGTCGACGGCGATCCAGGGCCGGCGGGCCGGCGGCACGGCGTCGGCGGCGACGGGGTCGACGAGCGCGACCGGCCGGCCCGCGCCGTCGGTGACGGCGAGCGCGGCGTCGGGGCGGTCGCCCTCGGCGCGGCGGCGCTGCGCCTCGGCCAGCGGCGTGCCGGTGGGCACGGCGAGGACGGGGCGGGCCAGCCGGCGCAGGTCGATCAGCGGGAACCGGCGGCTGATCCGGGCCAGCCGGATGGACTGCCCCGCCCCGCGCCACAGGGTGACCGCGACGAGCAGCATCAGCGGCAGGGCCAGGGGCGCCAGCAGCCCGGTGACGGTCAGCGCGAGCGTCGCCGCGACGGTGCCGACGGCGACGGCCCGGCCGACCCAGCCGGCGACCTCGGTGCCGGTGTGCCGGTCGCGGGTGAGCGCCCACACGGCGGCCCGCAGGGCCCGGCCGCCGTCGAGCGGCAGCCCGGGCAGCAGGTTGAACAGCGCGACGATGACGTTGCTGACCGCGAGCTGGAAGGCGAGCTGGTTGGTCAGGGTGCCGTCGGGCAGCGCCAGGGTCGCGGCGACGGCGGCGACGCCGAGCACCGCGGAGACGGCCGGGCCGGCCAGCGACACCAGCAGGTCGACGCGGGGGCTGGGGGCGTCGCGGTCCATCTCCGTGTAGCCGCCGAGCAGTTCCAGGGTGATGCCCCGCACGCCGATGCCGTGGCGGCGGGCGGTGAGGGCGTGGCCGAGCTCGTGCAGCAGCACCGAGCCGAGCAGCGACACGACGAACCCGACGCCGATCAGGTACGCGCCGAGCTGGGACAGGTCGAGCTGGCGGCGGGCGAACTCGGCGTAGGTCACGGTGACCAGCAGGGCCAGCAGCAGCATCGACCCGTTGAGGTGCAGCGGCACGCCGAGGACCCGGCCGACGGTGAGGCCGGTGCGGGTGGGACGGCGCGGCGGTCGGTCGCTCTGCGGCTGCTCCATCGCCCCGATGCTACGGACCCGACGCCGACGGCGACCCGGCGGAGCGGCGCGGCAGGCTTGTCGGACCGGTGGCCTAACCTTCCGGGCATGACGGCGGAACCGGTGATCGACCAGCAGCAGGCGCGGGCCACGGCGGAGGTGCCGGCGACGGTCCGGGCGTCGCTGTCGCCGTCGCGGGCGGCCGACTTCAAGACGTGCCCGCTGCTCTACCGGTTCCGCAGCATCGACCGGCTGCCCGAGCGGCCGAGCGTGGAGCAGGCCCGGGGCACGCTGGTGCACGCGGTGCTGGAGCGGCTGTTCGACCTGCCGGCGGCCGGGCGCACCCCGGAGGCGGCCGGTGACCTGGTGGCCCCGCAGTGGGACCGGCTGGTCACCGAGCAGCCGGAGCTGGCCGCCCTGTTCGACGCCGCCGATCCCGACGGCACGGCCGAGTTCCTGCGGTCGGCGTCCGGGCTGCTGGGGGGCTACTTCGCGGTGGAGGACCCGCGCCGGTTGGAGCCGGCCGAGCGGGAGGCGTTGATCTCGGCCGTGGTCGACGACGAGCTGCTGATCCGGGGCTATCTCGACCGCCTGGACGTGGCCCCCGACGGGGCGCTGCGGGTGGTCGACTACAAGACCGGCGGCGCGCCCCGGGAGGCGTTCGAGGCGCGGGCGTTGTTCCAGCTCAAGTTCTACGCGCTGGTGCTGTGGCGCACCCGCGGGGTGGTGCCGCGGGTGCTGCGGCTGCTCTACCTCAAGGACGCGGAGGTCTGTGACTACGCCCCCGACGCGGAGGAGCTGGCGCGGTTCGAGCGCACCGTGGTGGCGTTGTGGCAGGCGATCGAGGCGGCGACGGCCCGGCAGGACTTCCGGCCGCGGCCGAGCCGGCTGTGCGACTGGTGCAACCACCGGGCGCTGTGCCCGAGCTTCGGCGGCACCCCGCCGCCGTTCCCGGTGGCGGCCGCCTCGGCGGACCCGCTGGTCGACGCCCGGTCCCGGCCCAGCCCGCCCGGCGCGGACGAGTGAGGCTCCTCCCTGAGGAGGAGGCCGGGTTCACCGTCGGCGACGACCGATCGCGTGCGGCGGCGGCTAGCGTTCCCCTATGACCGCAGGGTTGAGGGCGTGGCTGCGCGGCCGCCCGCTGGCCTCCGACGCGCTGCTCGCCGTCGCCGTGGTGCTGGTGGACGCCCTCTTCGTCCTGCTCACCCCGGTCGACTTCCGGCCCGGCCCGCTGCCGGCGGCGCTGGGCTGGAGCGTGCTGTGCGCCGCCCCGGTGGCGCTGCGCCGGGCGGCGCCGTGGCCGGCGGTGGCCGCCGCCGTGGCGAGCCTCGCGGTGCCGGTGCTGTTCGGGCACGCCCCGAACACGCAGAACCTCGCCTTCGTGGTGTTGACGTACACGATGGCGGCGCACCACCGGGCCCGCCCGGCGGCGCTGGCCACTGTGGCGTTGTGGGTGCCGGTGGCGGCGGTCAACGTCCTCGACCCGATCGACGACACGGTCTTCGAGGTGGGCCCGGCCTACCTGGTGCTCAACAACGTGCTCGTCGCCGTGGTGGCGTACGCGGTGGGCCGGGCGGTGCACGCCCGCCGCGCCTCCACCGAGGCGCTGCGGGAGCGGGCCCGGGTGGCCGAGCAGAACCAGCGGTCCCTGGCCGAGCAGGCGGTCGCCGACGAGCGGCGGCGCATCGCCCGGGAGCTGCACGACGTGGTGGCCCACCACGTGAGCGTGATGGGGGTCCTCGCCACCGGGGCGCGGCGGGTGCTGCGCCGCGACCCGGACGCCGCCGACGAGGCGATCGCCACCATCGAGGACACCGGCCGGGCGACGCTGCGGGAGCTGCGCCGGCTGCTGGACGTGCTGCGCACCGACGCGGAGCCGGCGGCCGACCTGGCCCCGCAGCCGGGGCTGGCGGGCATCGGGCCGCTGGTGGAGCAGGTGCGCGAGGCGGGGCTGCCGGTGACGTTGCGGGTCGAGGGCGAGCCGGGGCCGTTGGAGGAGGGGGTGGCGTTGACGGTCTACCGGATCGTGCAGGAGGCGCTGACCAACGCCCTCAAGCACGCCGGGGAGGCGACGGCGGTGGTGCGGTTGACGTTCGGCGCGGCGTACCTGGCGGTGGAGGTCACCGACACCGGTCGGGGGCCGACGCCCGGCGCGGTCCGGATCGGGCACGGGCTGGTGGGCATGCGGGAGCGGGTCGGCCTCTACGGCGGGACGCTGCGCGCCGGGGCCCGGCCCGGCGGCGGCTACCGGGTGTACGCGAGGATTCCGGTGGAGCAGCTCGGGGCGGTGCCGGTGTGACCGGGCCGCGTCACGACCAGCCGGCCGGGCCGGCGCGACGGGGGGACCCCAGATGACCGAAGAGGGCGCGCCGCCGCCGCGGCCGGTACGGATCCTGCTCGCCGACGACCAGCCGCTGCTGCGCACCGGGTTCCGGATGGTGCTGGGCTCCGAGGAGGGGCTGGACATCGTGGCCGAGGCCGGCGACGGCGTGGAGGCGGTGGAGCTGTCGCGCCGGCTGCTGCCGGACGTGGTGCTGATGGACATCCGGATGCCCCGGATGGACGGGGTGGCCGCGACCCGGGCCATCGTCGAGGCCCGGCTGCCGGTGCGGGTGCTGATCCTGACGACGTTCGACCTCGACGAGTACGTGGTGGGCGCGCTGCGGGCCGGGGCCAGCGGTTTCCTGGCCAAGGACGTGCCGGCGGAGGACCTGGTGACGGCGATCCGCACGGTGGCCGCCGGGGAGGCGGTGGTCGCCCCGCGGATCCTCAAGCGGCTGCTGGACCGCTTCGCCGACTCGCTGCCCGATCCGACGGCGACGCCGCCCCGGGCGCTCAGCACGCTCACCGAACGCGAGCGGGAGGTGCTGGTGCAGGTGGCGCGGGGGCTGTCCAACGCGGAGATCGCCCGGGAGTTGACGGTCAGCGAGACGACGGTGAAGACCCACGTCGGGCACGTGCTGACGAAGCTGGGGCTGCGCGACCGGGTGCAGGCCGTGGTGCTCGCGTACGAGTCGGGTCTGGTCCGGCCCCGGGGATAGCCGGCGGCGGCGCGCGCCCGTAGCGGTCAGGGGCAACCCTGAGCCGGCATCCGGGCCCACCCGCAGCGGGATTTCCGCCGCAGGTCCGCCCGAAGTCGGAGGGTTCGGCGGCGGTGGGGGCCGAGGATGGGCTCATGCCCGCACCGGGCCAGCGGGGGCCGGTGCGGCCCAGCCCGACGGAAGAGGTAGATGACGTGACCGCGACGACAGGCCGGCAGGCGCAGGCCGCTGCCCGCGCCAGCGACGTGTGGAAGGTGTACGGCAGCGGCGAGGCGCAGGTCGTCGCGCTGCGGGGGGTGAGCGCCGAGTTCGAACGGGGCCGGTTCACCGCGATCATGGGCCCGTCGGGGTCGGGCAAGTCGACGCTGATGCACTGCCTGGCGGGCCTGGACGCGGTGACCCGGGGCACGGTGGCGATCGGCGACACGACGGTGACGGGGCTCGGCGACGCCGGGCTGACGAAGCTGCGCCGCGACAAGGTGGGCTTCATCTTCCAGCAGTTCAACCTGCTGCCGACGCTGACGGCGAAGGAGAACATCCTGCTGCCGTTGTCGATCGCCGGGCGCAAGCCCGACCCGGCCTGGTACGACGTGGTGATCGCGACGGTGGGGTTGCGCGACCGGCTCGACCACCGCCCGGCGCAGCTCTCCGGCGGGCAGCAGCAGCGGGTGGCGTGCGCGCGGGCGCTGGTCGCCCGCCCCGAGGTGATCTTCGCCGACGAGCCGACGGGCAACCTGGACTCCCGCTCCGGCGCGGAGGTGCTGAGCTTCCTGCGCAACTCGGTGCGCGAGCACGGCCAGACGATCGTCATGGTGACCCACGACCCGACGGCCGCCGCGTACGCCGACCGGGTGGTGTTCCTCGCCGACGGGGAGATCGTGTCGGAGCTGATCGAGCCGACGGCCGACACGGTGCTGGACACGATGAAGAAGCTGGACGTCCCCGCCGCGACCGAGGTGGGCAACTGATGTTCCGGGCGACCATGAAGAGCCTGTTGGCGCGCAAGGTGCGCCTGGTCCTGTCCGGCCTGGCGGTGGTGCTCGGCGTCATGTTCGTCTCCGGGGCGTTCGTGCTCACCGACACCCTCGGCCGGTCCTTCGACGCGATCTTCGCCGACGCGTACGCCGGCGTCGACGTCAACGTGGCCGCGAAGCCGAAGCTGGAGGTGGGCGAGGGCGAGGGCGAGCAGGTGTCCGCTCCGTTCCCCGCGGACGTGGTGGACCGGGTGCGGGCGGTGCCCGGGGTGGCGTCGGCCACGGGCCTGGTCAACGCCGACGGGGCCCGGCTGATCGGCAGCAACGGCAAGGTCGTCACGTCGTTCGGTCCGCCGCAGCTCGGCACGAACTGGACGGGCGAGTCCGACCTGGTACGGCTGCGCGAGGGGCGCGGCCCGCAGGCCGACGACGAGATCGCGGTCAACGCGGCACTGGCGAAGGCCGCGAAGGTGAAGGTGGGCGACCGGGTCGGCGCGCTGACCGCCTTCGAGTCGAAGCGGCGCGAGTTCACCCTGGTGGGCGTCTTCGGCTACAGCAGCGGCCGGGACACCATCGGCGGCGCGAACGAGGTCGCGTTCACCACGCCCGCCGCCCAGCGGCTGATGCTCGGCAAGCCCGGCACGTTCAACAACGTCACCGTGCGGGTCGCCGACGGGGTGCGCGCCGAGACGGTGCGCGACGAGGTGGCCCGCACGCTGGGCGCCGGCTACGACGTGAAGACCGGCGCGGAGCTCTCCGCCGCGTCGTCGGCCGACCTGAAGGAGGACCTGTCGTTCTTCAACAAGGTGCTGCTCGGCTTCGCCGCGGTGGCGCTGCTGGTGGGGACGTTCCTGATCCTCAACACGTTCTCGATCATCGTGGCGCAGCGGACCCGGGAGCTGGCGCTGATGCGGGCCATCGGCGCGAGCGGGCGGCAGATCATCGGTTCGGTGGTGCTGGAGGCCCTCGCGGTCGGCCTGATCGCCTCGGTCCTCGGGCTGGGCGCGGGCGTCGGGGTGGGCGCGCTGCTGGCCTGGGCGTTCGGCCGGTTCGCCGGCGGGCTGGAGCTGGCCGGGATCGGCGTGCCCCCGGTGGCGGTGGTCAGCGCGTTCGCCGTCGGGATGCTGATCACGGTGGTCGCGGCGCTGCTGCCGGCGCTGCGGGCGGCGCGCATCCCGCCGATCGCGGCGATGCAGGACGTGGCCACCCCGGACCGGCCGCTGACGAAGGTCACGGTGTCCGGGGCGGTCGTCACCGCCCTCGGCGGCGGGCTGCTGGCGGTGGGGCTGACCGGCAACGCGGGCGGGGCCACGCTGACGGTGATCCTGGCCGGGGTGCTGTTCACGTTCATCGGGGTGGCGCTGCTGACCCCGCTGATCAGCCGCCCGGTGGTGTCGCTGCTCGGGGCGTTGTTCGCCTGGTCGGTGCCGGGCCGGCTGGGTCGGCTGAACTCGGGGCGCAACCCGCGCCGCACCGCGATCACCGCCGCCGCGCTGATGGTCGGCATCGCCCTGGTGACCGGGGTGACGGTGATCCTGGACTCGGCGAAGTCGAGCATCTCCGCCTCGGCGGAGCGCACGGTCGACGCGCAGCTGGTGATCTCCGGGGCGCAGACGGGGCCCCGGCCGCCCACGTTCGACGCGTCGGTGGTGGACCGGGCCGCCGCGCTGCCGGGGGTGGACGCGGTGCTGGGCGTCTACAACGACAACGCGACCGTCGACGGCGACCGGACGTACGTGGTGGCGCTGACCGACCTGGCCGCGATGGCCCGCATCTACGGCACCGTGCCGCAGTCGGGCACGGTCGCCACCCTCAAGCCGGACCAGGTGGCGCTGAGCGTGTCCGGCGCGAAGGAGCTGGGCAAGTCGGTCGGTGACCGGCTGACCGCGCAGTTCGCCCGGGGCGAGGGGCCGCACACGTACACGGTGGCGGCGGTGCTGCCCGACGAGCGGTCCATCGGGTCGATCATCCTGCCCCGGCAGGCGGGGCCGGAGTTCACCAACCCGGAGCCGTTCACGGCGCTGGTGCGGCTGACCCCGGGCACGCCGGTGTCGCAGGTGCAGCCGCAGCTCGACGCGCTGGTGGCCGACAACCCGGAGGTGTCGGTGGCCGACCGGGCCAGCTACATCGAGCAGCAGACCAGCGGCTTCGACACCCTGCTCACGATGATCCAGATCCTATTGGCGCTGGCCATCGTGATCGCGGTGCTGGGCATCATCAACACCCTGGCGCTGTCGGTGCTGGAACGCACCCGGGAGCTGGGGCTGCTGCGGGCGATCGGGCTGCGTCGGGCGCAGACCATGCGGATGATCACCGTGGAGGCCGTGGTGATCTCCGTGTTCGGCGCGCTGCTCGGCGTCGCGGTCGGCACCGGCCTCGGCGCGGCGGTGGTCCGCGCGCTGAAGGACGAGGGGATCACCGACCTGGTGCTGCCGTGGTCGCAGATGGGGATCTTCCTCGGCCTGGCCGCGCTGATCGGGGTCGTCGCGGCGGCGCTGCCGGCGGTCCGCGCCGCCCGGATCAACGTCCTGGGCGCGATCGCCCACGACTGACGTGCAAGGAAGGGCCCCCTGTTAACGCCTTCGGCATAGCAGGGGGCCCTTCTTAACGCCGAGCGCCGGGACCGGGCACCCACGCCGAGCGCCGGGCCGGGTCGCCCACGGCGGGCCCGGGTCGGGTCGCCCACGCCGGTCGCCCTGGCCGGGGTCGCCCAGGGCCGGCGGCTGGCCGCGCGGACTACGACGGGATCGGCTGCCCGGGGGCGTCCGTCCGGTCCCGACCCCGGGCCGTCGGGGCCAGCCCCACCGCCAGGGCCAGCGCCACCAGCAGGGCGCTGACCCACAGCGGGGACCGGTAGCCCAGGCCCGCACCGATCGCGGCACCGCCCAACAGGGGGCCGATGGCCGCGCCCACGTTGAGGGCGACGGTGGCGAAGGAGCCACCCAGCGACGGCGCGTCGGCGGCCCGATACAGCACCAGCGTGATCAGCGTGGCCCCGACGGCGAACGACAGCGTCCCCTGCACGAGGACGAGCAGGAACGCCACCGGGGCGATCGCCGCGGTCGCCGCGAACAGCAGCCAGCCGGCGAGCAGGGCCGGGCCGCCGGCCACCAGGACCGGCATCGGCCGGCTGTCGGAGAGCCGGCCGGCGACGGTGACGCCGGCGAACGATCCCAGGCCGAAGGCCGCCAGCAGCGCCGGCACCCACGCCCTGCCGTACCCGCTGACCTCGGTGACCAGCGGGGCCAGGTAGGTGAAGGTGCAGAACGTCGCGCCGTTGACCAGCGCGGCCAGCAGCAGGGTCACGGCCAGTCGGGGACGGCGCAGCGCGCGCAGCTCCCGCCGCGCGTCGGGCACGGGCGTGCCCGGCGGCGTGGGCGGCACGGAACGCAGGATCGCGAGGGCGGCGGGCACGGAGACGGCGGCCACCGCCCAGTACGCCGAGCGCCAGCCCCACAGGTTTCCGAGCACGGCGCCGACGGGCACGCCCGCGACGCAGGCGAGGGTGACGCCCCCGAGCAGCACGGCGGCGGCCCGGCCCTTGGCGTGGGGCCCGGCCAGGCCGGTCGCCGTGGCGAGGCCCACGGCCAGGAACCCGGCGTTGGCCACGGCACCGACGACGCGGGTGGCCAACAGGATGCCGAAGCTGCCGGTGACGGCCCCGACGACGTGGACGGCGACGAAGACGGTCAGGAAGACCAGCAGCGCCGAACGGCGGGGCCAGCGCAGGCTGAGCACGGCCATCAGCGGTGCCCCGACGATCATTCCGGCGGCGAAGGTCGAGGTGAGCGTGCCGGCTGCCGGGACGGAGACCCGCAGGTCGGCGGCGATGTCCGGGATCAGGCCGGCCAGCATGAACTCGGATGTTCCCTGGGCGAAGACGGCGAGCCCGAGAATGTAGATCACAATTGGCATGACGACTCCACAACCGCGTCGTGGGTGGATGGCGGGAACGCGGCGGGCCACGGCGCGGCGGATCGGTCCAGCCGGGCACACGGGCACCGCCGCGCGAGGCGACCGGGAGCGACGGCAGCACGGGCCCGATAGGTCAGGGCGGCGGCTACGGCATCCCGGGCAACAGCGGCGGCGCGGGTGACGGCACGGCGACGAGGCGCGCGGGCTCAGCCTGGGCCGAGCTGCACCGCGCCCTGGTCGGGGCCAGCCACCGCGCAGCGGTGGCTAGCGTCTGGATGCCTCGGGGCCGGACACGCAGCGGAGGATAGTGGCCACGCCGAGCACCGTCAACGGAGATCGACGCAGGCGCGGGGAGGCCGGCCGGGCGGGGCCGCCGGCATTCAGGCAGCCGCGGGCGGGTCGCCGAGCAGGGCAGCCAGCAGCTCCAGGTCCGCGCCGGTCAGGCTATCGAGCTGGTGTACGCCGTCGGCCGGCGCGATCGGCACCTCCGCCGGCACCGCCAGCACGGCCGCGCCCGCGGCGAGGGCACTGGCCACCCCGGTCGGGGAGTCCTCGATCGCCACGCACCTGTCGATCGGCACGCCGAGCAGCCGGGCGGCCGTCAGGTACGGCTCGGGGTGCGGCTTCGCCGCGTCCACCTCGTCGCCGCAGACCACCGCGTCGAAGCTGTCCCGGCCCAGGGTGTCCAGCGCCACCTCCACCAGCGGCCGGCCGCTGGAGGTGACCAGGGCGGTGGGGATGCCGGCCGCGCGGACGGCCCGCAGCAGTGCCAGCGCGCCGGGCCGCCAGCGCAGCCCGGTGCGGAACAGCTCCAGGATCCGGGCGTCGATCCACGCCGCGCTGACCTGCGGGTCGCGGTGCGGCTGGCCGAGGTCGTCGTGCAGGATCCGCATCGCGTCGGCCATGCTGGTGCCGATCAGCGCCTTGCGCCCGGCGTCGGAGAGGGTGGCGCCGTACTCGGCGGCGAGCTCGCGCAGCGCGACGTCCCACAGCTTCTCGCTGTCGACCAGGGTGCCGTCCATGTCGAAGAGCACGGCGGCGGGGTGGTGGCTGCTCAGGGGGTCCTCCAGGCGTCGCGGGGTCGACCCGATCCTTGCAGCCGGCCCGCCCCGGCCGAGACCCGGTCCCCGCCCTGACCTGCGTCGGCCCGGTCGCCGCCGGGACCCGGTCCCCGCCGGGGACGCCGTCGGCCCGGCTCCCCGCCCGCCCTCAGCCCAGGTTGCAGGCCGCGATGCCCTGTTCGTAGCCCCGGAAGAAGTGGTCGGTGCGTTGCTCGGCGGTGCCGTGCGCGCCCTCGGCGAACCACGGCTGGTCGGGGTCGTCGCCGACGGCGAGCAGCCCCTCCCGGAACTCGTCGAGGTCGCCGTCCTCCAGCCGCAGCTCACCGGCCTCGATCGAGCCGCCGATGTACGCCCCGGCCAGGCAGTCGGCCTGCAACTCCTGCTGGATGGTGAACTGGGCGCGCAGGCCGAGCCGCACCTGGATGCCGTGGGCGTACTCGTGGCCGAGCAGGTAGTAGAGGAACGCGTCGCCGACCTGCCGGAACGCCGCGACCGACCAGCGGACGTCGTAGGCGATGAAGTCGCCCGCCGAGCAGTAGACGGCGTTGTTGCGGGGCAGGGCCTGCCCGGCGCAGGAGACCTCGCCCTCCCGCTGGTAGGGCACGACCCGCCGGACCGGCTGGAACCGCCGGCCCGACGCCCGGAACTGCGCGGTCCAGTAGATCTCGGCCTTCTCCACCGCGACGGCCATGTCCTCCTGGAACTCGGCCACGCTGGTGGTGCCGTCGGCGCGGGTCTGCTCCCCCTGGGGCGAGCTGGGCTGGCGGGTCGACCGGGGCAGGGGTTGCTGCGGCGCGCCCTCGTTCACCCCGCCGACCACGCAGCCGCTGGCCAGCACCATCGCCGCCAGCAGACCGGCCAGCGGACCGCCGGGTCGACGTCCCGACCGTGCCGTCACAGTGCCTCCCGGGCTCGTCCCACCGGTCCACTACCCCGGCTCCCTGTCGATCATGCCCGGCCGGCGACCCGGTGACCATCCCCGATCGCGGTCGACCGGGCCGCGCCCGTGGGCCGGGCCGCGCCGGGCCGGCGCGCGGCCCGCAGGGGTGGCGGCGCGGGATCAGGGGCTGGCGGCGAGGAAGACGAACGCGGCCAGCAGGACCAGGTGCACGCCGCCCTGCAACAGGGTGGCCCGGCCCGGCACCACGGTCAGCACGCCGGTGACGACGGTCAGCGCCAGCAGGGTCAGCTGGGTGCCGCCGAGCCCGAGCAGCAGCGGCCCGTCGAGCCAGATCGAGGCGATCGCTATGGCGGGGATGGTCAGGCCGATGCTGGCCATGGCCGACCCGAGGGCCAGGTTGAGGCTAATCTGCACCCGGTCGCGGCGGGCGGCGCGGGCCGCCGCGAGGGTCTCGGGCAGCAGCACCAGCAGCGCGATCACCACACCGACGAACGCCTGCGGCAGGTTCGCCGCCGAGACCCCGGCCTCGATCGCCGGGGACACCATCTTCGCGAGGCCCACCACGGCGATCAGCGCCACCAGCAGCATGATCAGGCTGGCCAGGGCGGCGCCGGTCGACGGCGGGTCGGCGTGCCCGTCGCCGTCGGCGTCGGCGACGGTCCCGTCGGAGGTGACCGGCAGGAAGTAGTCGCGGTGCCGGCCGGTCTGCACCAGCACGAACAGCCCGTACAGGGCGAGCGACGCCACGGCGGCGAAAACGAGCTGCGGCGGGGAGAACTCGGGGCCGGGCCGGCTGGTGGTGAAGGTCGGCACCACCAGGCTGAGGGTGGCCAGGGTGGCCACGGTGGCCAGGGCCCCGCCGGTGCCCTCGGGGTTGAACACCGCCACCCGGCGGCGCAGCGCCCCGAGCAGCAGCGACAGGCCGAGGATGCCGTTGCAGGTGATCATGACGGCGGCGAAGACCGTGTCCCGGGCCAGCGACACCGTCTTGTCCCCGCCGCTGATCATCAGGGTGACGATCAGGGCCACCTCGATCACCGTGACCGCGACGGCGAGGACCAGCGAGCCGAACGGCTCCCCCACCTTGTGGGCGACCACCTCCGCGTGGTGCACGGCGGCGAGCACCGCCCCGGCGAGGAACGTCGCGACCACCCCCACGACCAGCGGGGGCAGCTCCCTGCCCCAGGTCAGAGCCAGGATCACCACGGCCAGCACGGGCACGGTGAGGGTCCAGTCGGTGACACGGGAACGCAGGAGGGCCGGCATGGTGTCAACCCTGCCAGAAATCACGATCATCGCCCACAGTTCGGGACGCGGCCCGGCCCCGTGCCGCGCCGCCTGCGACTGGGCCGTTTCGGTCACCGTGGATACCCGACAATGATGCCCGACAATACGGGAATGTGACTCGGGCAAGGGCTTCCCGTGCTCCGGAAGCAGGAGATGAACAAGCCTCACGACTGATGCGCGACTCAGTCAACGGTCGATAGGTTGTGACGCCCCCGAGTACCGGAGTCACACCATGTCATCTGGCGCCGCAACGCCACTGATCTCCGTCATCGTCCCCACCTACAACCGCGCGCCCCTGCTGCGCGGCACCCTGACCGCGCTCGCCGGCCAACGGATGCCCGCCGAGCGGTACGAGGTCGTCGTCGCCGACGACGGCTCCACCGACGACACCCGGCAGACCGTCGACGCGTTCGCCGACCGGCTGCGCCTGCGCTACCACTTCCAGCCCGACCTCGGCTTCCGCGCCGCCGCCGCCCGCAACGCCGGCGCCCGGCTCGCCACCGGCGACGTCCTCGCGTTCGTCGACACCGGCGTGCTGCCCGGCCCCGACTTCCTCGCCGCCCACCTCGCCGCCCACGCCCGACCCGGGCCGCCCCGCGCCGTCCTCGGCTACACCTTCGGCTACCAGCCCGGCGATCCCCTCCCCGGGCTGGAGGCCGCGACCCGCGACCGCAGCCCCGAGGAGATCGTCCGCGCGTTCGGCGCGCTGCCCTCCTTTCAGGACGGCCGGCACGCCACCTTCGCCAGCACCGCCTTCGACCTGTCCCGGGTGCCCCTGGCCTGGCAGCTGTTCTGGTCGCTCAACTGCTCCGTGCCGGCGGCGGGCTTCCACGCCGTCGGCGGCTTCGACGAGGACTTCCGCTCCTGGGGCGGCGAGGACATCGAGCTCGGCCTGCGCCTGGACCGCCACGGACTCGCCTTCGAGGTCAGCCGCGAGGCGTGGGCGGTGGACAGCCCCCACCCCCGGGAGGCCACCGGCGACACCGGCGACAACCCCAGCAACGTCCTGACCATCCTGCGCAAGCACCCCGAGCCGGTGCTGGAGCTGCTCTGGGCCTGGTTCGCCCGGCACCTGCCCCAACTGGAGGACACCCGCGCCTGGCACCTGCGCCAGGAACTGCCCGCCATCCGCCGCGCCGTCAACCGGGTCCGCGCCCTCGACGTCACGGCCGAACTGGCCCGGCTGCGCGACACCGTGCCGCCCGGCGCCCGGATCGCCGTGTTCGGCTGCGGCGGCGAGCTGCCGCCCGGCTTCCCGCCCGCCCACCTGTTCGACTACGACGAGACGCTGCTCGCCAAGCTCCCCGACGACCCGGCGCACCCGGCCCGCCACGCCCTCGGCATCCGCACCGTCCTGCCCGACGACGCCGTCGACGTCGTCTGGCTGACCTCCCGGATGACCCCGCTGTGGCGGCGCTGGCGCGCCCACCTCCTCGCCGAGGCCCACCGCATCGGCGGCTCGGTGCAGGGCCCACTGGTGCAGGGGCCGCTGGCCGAGGTGGCCGCCGCCGCGTCCGTCGCGGCCGGCTGACCGGCCCGCCCCGCCGCGTGCCGCCGGCCGACCCCCGTGCCGGCCGGCGGCACGCCACCCGGCCGGGCCCCGCCCCTCAGGCCCGGGCGGTACGCCAGATCCGCACCTCCGTGTCGGGCACCCGCTCGGCGAACCATCCGCCCGCCGACGACGCGAGAAGCAGGGCGCGCAGCTCGGCGTCGAACTCCGCCAGCCGCGTCCCGAACAGGTGCGGGGCCCCGTCCGACCGCGAGTGCACCCACGCCACGACGTCGTCGACCGACCGCCGCGCCACCGCGCCGGAGGGCACCCGCAGCCGCGCCGGGCCCGCGAAGCCCGCCCCGGCCAGGACCTGCGCCTCGCCGCCCGGCGTCCCGCCCGGCAGGAACCCCCGACCGGCCCGCCGCACCGGCCCGAGCCAGCGGCGCACCAGGTCGGCGATCCCGTCGTACGGGGGCGTCGGATGCGGCAGCCCCTGCGTGGACGACGGCTCCGTGACCTCGCCGACGTGCACGAACGCCCCGCCCGGCGGCGGCATCCCCCGCACCGTGGCGGCGACGGCGTCCTGCACCGTCCAGTGGAACGACTGCGCGAACACCACCACCCGGAACACGCCCAGCCCGGCGGGCAGGTCCTCGGCCCGCGCGCGTACCCACCGGACGTTGCCCACGCCGTCGCGCGCGGCCCGCAGCCGCGCCCGGGCGAGCATCCCGGCGTCGGGGTCCACGCCCACCGCCTCGGCGAACCACCCGGCCAGCGGCACCGTCACCGTCCCCGGGCCGCAGCCCACGTCCAGCAACCGCCCCGAACCGTCGAGCCCCAGCTCGTCGGCGAGCGCCGCCACGAACCCCTCCGCGTAGGGCAGGCGGCCCCGCTCGTAGTGCGCGGCGGCGCCCTCGAACAGCGACTCGTCCCACGCCCACCCGTCCGTCACGGCCGCACGCTACCGGGCCGGCGTCGGCGGTCGCCAGGTCGGCGAGGTGCCGGTGTCCGGGCCCGCCGATACCGCGTTGTCGCCGGCCTGGCGCGGGCGTGCGGGGTGGCGGAGGCCGGCGAGGACGAGGGTGACGACCTGGTCCGCGTCGGCGCGGAAGTCCGGGTGGTCGTACGCCGCGCAGATGCCCTGGAGGGCGATCATGACGGCGCCGGCGCTCACGTCGGCGCGGATGGTTCCCGCCTCGACGGCGGAGGCTAGCAGGTCGGCGACGACCCCGTGCAGGGCCTGGGCGCCCTCGGCCATCGCCTCCGCGCGGGTGGCCATGAGGACCGCGAGGGTGCGGGCGAGGCCCTGGTGGGCGTGCAGGTGGGCGACGAGCCCGCGCAGGAAGGACTCCAGCGCCTCGTCGGCCGGGACGGTGGCGCGTAGGGTGCGGGCCCGGTCGCACAGGGCGGCGAGCTCCTCGCGGTAGACCGCCTCGGCGAGGGCTTCCCGGGTCGGGAAGTGGCGGTAGAGCGTGCCGGTGCCCACGCCGGCCAGCTTGGCGAAGTCGTCGAAGCGCAGGTCGAAGCCGTTGTCGGCGAAGAGTTCCCGCGCCTTGGCGAGCAGGGCGTCGCGGTTGCGGCGGGCGTCGGCGCGCAGCGGCTTGGCGTCGGTCACGTGCGGCCCCCGTTGACAAGTGGAGACGGTCTCCATATTTTGGAAGTGGAGATGGTCTCCAAATTGTAGCGTACGGAGTGACGCGTGAAGATCTTGATGTTCGGCCGGGGCGTCATCAGCGCCGTCTACGGGTGGGCCCTGGAACGGGCCGGGCACCAGGTCGAGTTCTACGTCCGGCCGGGGCGGGCGGCGGCGTACGGGAAGGCGATCGACCTTGATCTGCTCGACGCGCGACGCCTGCCGTGGGGCAAGCGGGTCACCGAGAAGTGGCCGGTGCGCTACCGCGAGTCCCTGGAGCCGGACCACGACTTCGACCTGATCGTGCTGAGCGTGCAGCACTACAACTTCGCGGAGGCCGCAGCCTTCCTCGGGCCACGCGTGGGCGGGGCCACGGTGCTCGTCTTCAACAACCTGTGGGTCGAGCCGCCGACCGCGATCGCGGCGCTCCCCGCGGAGCAGGTGGCCTGGGGCTTCCCCGGGGCCGGCGGCGGGTTCGGCGACGACGGGGTGCTGCGCGGAGCGCTGCTGCCCGTGGTCTTCCTCGGCACCCTCGGCCGACCGCCGACCGCGCGCGAGCAGGCCGTACGCGAACTGTTGCGCGGGGCGGGGCTCCGGATCAAGGAGAACCCCGACTTCCGGGGCTGGCTGGCGGTCCACTTCGTGCAGAACGCGGGCCTGCACACGCAGAGCCTGCGGCGCGGCTCGCTGTCCACGATGACGCGCCGCGACGTACGCGAGGCGATCCTCGCCATCCGCGAGCTGCTGCCGCTGGTCGAGGCGCGCGGCGTCGAGCTGCGGCGGCACCGGGCCGAGCTGCTGCCGTTCACCGCGCCCCTCTGGCTGGCCGCGCCGGCGCTCGCCTGGCTGCTCGCCTGGTTCCCACCGATGCGCCGGGTCACGTCGGCCCACGCCAACCCCGAGGAGCTGCGCGCCATCTGCCGCGACACGCTGGCCGAAGCGCGCAGGCTCGGGGTGCGGACGCCCCGGCTGGAGGCGGCCGAACCCTACTTCACCGACGGGACCCCGGCCGGGGTAGCCGGGACGGACGCGGGGTAGGAAGGCCCCGGCGGCGCAGGACACTCCGGCCGCGCCCCGCGACGCGATCACTTCGCGTTGAAGTAGTTCGCCTCCGGGTGGTGCACCACGATCGCGTCCGTCGCCTGCTCCGGCACGAGCTGGAACTCCTCCGACAACTCCACCCCGATCCGCTGGGCGCCCAGCAGGTCCACGATCTTCGCCCGGTCCTCCAGGTCCGGGCAGGCCGGGTAGCCGAACGCGTACCGGCAGCCCCGGTAGTCGGTGCGCAGCAGGCCCGCCAGGTCCGCCGGGTCGTCGTCGGCCACCGTACGGCCGCCCGGCAGCGTCAGCTCCGCGCGGATCCGCCGGTGCCAGTACTCCGCCAGGGCCTCGGTGAGCTGCACCGACAGGCCGTGCACCTCCAGGTAGTCCCGGTAGGAGTTGCCGGCGAACATCTTCGCCGTGTAGTCGCTGATCGGCTGCCCGACCGTCACCAACTGCAACGCCACCACGTCCGGGCCGTCGCCACGCGGCCGGAAGAAGTCGGCCAGGCACAACCGCCGCTCCTGCCGCTGCCGGGGAAACGAGAACCGGCCCCGCTCGGTGCGCCCGTCCTCGCCGAGCACCACCAGGTCGTTGCCCTCCGAGTACGCCGGGAAGTAGCCGTACACCACGGCCGCCTCCAGGACCTTGTCGGCGGTCAGCCGGTCCAGCCAGTAGCGCAGCCGGGGCCGCCCCTCGGTCTCCACCAACTCCTCGTACGACGGGCCCTTCCCGCCCCGCGCGCCCCGCAGCCCCCACTGCCCCAGGAACGTCGCCCGCTCGTCCAGCAACGCCGCATAGTCGGCCAGCGGCACGCCCCGCACCACCCGCGTGCCGAAGAACGGCGGCGTCGGCACCTCCACGTCGACCGCCACGTCGGAACGCACCGACGCGTCGTCCAACCCCGGCAGCGCGTCACCGACCATCGTCCGCTGCCGCTCCCGGCGCTGCCGCCGCGCCGCCAGAGCCGCCTCCCGCTGCGGGTCCACCACCGGCGCGCCACCCCGCTTGGCCGTCATCACCCGGTCCATCAGCGACAGCCCCTCGAAGGCGTCCCGGGCGTAGTGCACCTGCCCGGGGAACGCCGCCCGCAGGTCGTCCTCCACGTACGCCCGGGTCAGCGCCGCCCCGCCGAGCAGCACCGGCCAGCGCTGCGCCACCCCGCGCTCGGCCATCTCGGCCAGGTTCTCCTTCATGACCACCGTGCTCTTGACCAGCAGCCCCGACATGCCGATCGCGTCGGCCCGGTGCTGCTCGGCCGCGTCGAGGATCGCCGAGATCGGCTGCTTGATGCCGATGTTGACCACCTCGTAGCCGTTGTTGGACAGGATGATGTCGACCAGGTTCTTGCCGATGTCGTGCACGTCGCCCTTGACCGTGGCCAGCACGATCCGGCCCTTGCCGCCGTCGTCGGCCTTCTCCATGTGCGGCTCCAGGTAGGCCACCGCCGTCTTCATCACCTCGGCCGACTGGAGCACGAACGGAAGCTGCATCTGGCCCGAGCCGAACAGCTCCCCGACCACCCGCATACCGTCCAGCAACAGGTCATTGATGATCGACAGCGGTGACCGGCCCTCCGCCATCGCCGCGTCGAGGTCGGCCTCCAGGCCGCTGCGTTCGCCGTCGACGATCCGCCGCCGCAGCCGCTCGTCCAGCGGCAGCGCCGCCAACTCCTCCGCCCGGGTGGCCCGCGCCGACGAGGCGTCCACCCCCTCGAAGACCTCGATGAACCGCTGCACCGGGTCGTGGCCGGCGCGCCGCCGGTCGTACACCAGGTCCAGGGCGGCCTCGCGCTGCTCGTCGGGGATCTTCGACATCGGCAGGATCTTGCTGGCGTGCACGATCGCCGACGTCAGCCCCGCCCGCACGCACTCGTGCAGGAAGACCGAGTTGAGCACCTGCCGGGCCGCCGGGTTCAGCCCGAACGACACGTTCGACACGCCGAGGGTGAAGTTGACCCCCGGCCAGCGCCGCGCGATCTCCCGGATCGCCTCGATCGTCTCGACGCCGTCGCGGCGGGTCTCCTCCTGGCCGGTGGCGATCGGGAACGTCAACGCGTCGATCAGGATGTCGGACCGGCGCAGCCCCCACCGGCCGGTCAGGTCCTCGATCAGCCGCTGCGCGACCCGCACCTTCCACTCGGCCGTCCGGGCCTGCCCCTCCTCGTCGATGAGCAGCGCCACCACCGCCGCGCCGTGCTCGACGACCACCGGCATCACCCGGGCGTAGCGGGAACCCGGCCCGTCGCCGTCCTCGAAGTTGACCGAGTTGACCACGCACCGCCCGCCGAGCATCTCCAGCCCGGTCTCGATCACCGCCGGCTCGGTCGAGTCCAGCATGACCGGCAGCGTGGACGCGGTGGCGAACCGCCCCGCCAGCTCCCGCATGTCCCGGGTGCCGTCGCGGCCCACGTAGTCCACGCACAGGTCCAGCAGGTGCGAGCCGTCCCGGGCCTGGCTGCGGGCGATCTCCACGCACGCCTGCCAGTCGCCGGCCAGCATCGCCTCCCGGAACGCCCTCGACCCGTTGGCGTTGGTCCGCTCCCCCACCATCAGCACGCTGGCGTCCTGCGCGAACGGCACGTGGTGGTAGATCGAGGACACCCCGGCCTCGGGGCGCGGCTCGCGGACGCCCGGCCGCGCCCCGCGCAGCCGCTCGGCGACCACCCGGATGTGCTCCGGCGTCGTCCCGCAGCACCCGCCGACCAGCGACACCCCGTACTCGGCGACGAACCGCTCCAGCGCGTCGGCCAGCTCCACCGGGGTCAGCGGGTAGACCGCGCCGTCGGCGGTGAGCTGCGGCAGGCCGGCGTTCGGCATCACCGACAGCGGCACCCGGGCGTGCCGGGACAGGTAGCGCAGGTGCTCGGTCATCTCCGCCGGGCCCGTCGCGCAGTTCAGCCCGATCAGGTCGATGCCCAGCGGCTCCAGGGCGGTCAGCGCCGCGCCGATCTCGCTGCCCAGCAGCATCGTGCCGGTGGTCTCCACGGTCACGTGGCAGATCAGCGGCACGCGCCGCCCGGCCTCGGCCATCGCCCGCCGGGACCCGACGACGGCCGCCTTCACCTGGAGCAGGTCCTGGCAGGTCTCGACGATCAACGCGTCCACGCCACCGGCGAGCAGGCCCGCCGCGTTCTGCTGGTACGCGTCGCGCAGCGTCGCGTACGCGGCGTGCCCGAGGGTGGGCAGCTTCGTGCCGGGGCCGATCGCCCCGAGCACGAGCCGGGGCCGCCCGGCGACGCCCCACGCGTCAGCGGCCTCCCGGGCGATCCGCGCGCCGGCCTCGGACAGCTCCCCGATCCGGTGCTGGAGGCCGTACTCGCTCAGGTTGGCGAGGTTCGCGCCGAAGGTGTTGGTCTCGACGCAGTCCGCGCCCGCCGCGAGGTAGGCGTCGTGCACCCCACGGATCACGTCCGGGCGGGTGACGTTGAGGATCTCGTTGCAACCCTCGTGCCCCTCGAAGTCGTCCAGGGTCAGCTCGGCCGCCTGGAGCATCGTCCCCATCGCGCCGTCGGCGACGAGGACCCGCTCCGCCAGCACGTCCAGCAGCGAAGTCCGCACGCCACTCAGGGTAGTGCGCGGATCCGGGGGCGGGGGCGGGCCGCCGCGCACCGGGGCCCACGGGCCGGACCGGCGCGGCCGACGGGCCGCATCCGGCCCCGACACGTAGGCTGACGGACGTGAAGGACATCAGGGACGTCACCGGGCCCGGCAGGCGGACGACCGGGCCGCAGCCCGGGACCGCCCGCCGACGACAGGGTGAGGTGACGGCATGACCGAGTTCGACGGACTGCCGGTGCTGCGGTCCCCCGTGGCCATCGCCGCTTTCGAGGGCTGGAACGACGCCGCGGACGCCTCCACCGCGGCGGTCGAGCACCTGGAACAGGTCTGGCAGGCGCGGCAGGTCACCGAGCTGGACCCGGAGGACTTCTACGACTTCCAGGTCAGCCGGCCGACGATTACGATGGCCGACGGCGAGACCCGCCGGGTCGAGTGGCCCACCACCCGGTTCATGGTGGCCAGCCCGGAGGGCACCGAGCGGGACGTGGTGCTGATCCGGGGCATCGAGCCGAGCATGCGCTGGCGCACGTTCTGCGAACAGGTGCTGGAGATCTGCCACAGCCTGGAGGTCGAACGGGTAGTGCTGCTCGGCGCGCTGCTGGCCGACGTGCCGTACACCCGGCCCCTGCCGATCAGCGGCAGCGCCTCCGACGCGGAGGCCGCCCGCCGCTACCAGCTCACCCCCACCCGCTACGACGGCCCCACCGGCATCGTCGGGGTGCTGCACGACGCCTGCACCCGCGCCGAGGTCGACGCCGTGTCGTTCTGGGTGCACGTGCCGCACTACGCGAACAACCCGCCGTGCCCCAAGGCCACCCTCGCGCTGCTGCACCGGGTCGAGGAGGTGCTCGACCTGCCGGTGCCGATGGCCGACCTGGCGGAGGAGGCGGCGGAGTGGGAACAGCGGGTGCGCGGGGCCGCCGAGCAGGACGCCGAGCTGGGGGAATACGTGCGCGAGCTGGAGGAACGCGTCGGCGACGCGGGCATCACCCCGCTGACCGGGGACGAGATCGCCCAGGAGTTCGAGAAGTACCTGCGCCGGCGCGGCGGTTCCGCCGGCCCGACGGCCGGCTCCTGGTAGCCGGGCTCCCCCGGCAGCACGCGCTCCTTCCGAAAGCCCCCGGACCGGTCCGGTCCGGGGGCTTTCGCGGGTTCGGGGTGGCGCGCTCATACCCCGTAGGGCATCCTAGGAACCTAGCTGTGATCTCCAGGAGGAGCCATGCAGATCAACCCGGGCGCCGCCGAGTTCCCGCACCGGCAGATCGCCGCGCAGCTCAAGGCCCAGGTGCGCCGCGGCGACTGGGGGCCGGGCGAGCGGCTGCCGTCCATTCCGGCCATCGCCGAGATGTTCGGCGTCGCCAAGCAGACCGTGCAGCGCGCCGTCGACCAGCTGCGGGTCGAGGGCATCCTGATCACCAAGCCCGGCTCCGGTACGTACGTCAGGGGCACCCGACGCCGGCTCAACCGCCTCTCCCGGGGCCGGTACGGCGGATTCCGCGGCTACCACACGGACCTGGCCGCCCGGTACCGTCAGCAGCTCGTCTCCGTCGGCCGCGCCCCCGCCCCGCCCGAGGTGGCCGACGCGTTCGGCGTCGCCGACGGCACCGAGCTGCTCTGCCGCCGCCACCTCGTCCGCACCGAGGACTCCCCCGTCGAGGTGGGCGCCTCCTGGTTCCTCCCGGCCGACACCGCCGGCACCACCCTGGAACGGGGAGAGGCGTTCGGCCGGCCCCTCTACCAGGAGGCGGAGGAGGCCACCGGCCGGCAGTACGTCACCGCCACCGACACCATCACCGCCCGCCAGCCCAGCCGCGAGGAGGCGGAGACCCTCCAGATCCGCCCCGACACCCCCGTGCTGCACCTGCTGCACGTCGCCTACGACGCCCGGCGCAAGCCCATCGAGGTCGCCCAGGCCACCTGGCCCGGCCCGATGACGACCCTCACCGAGGAATACAAGATCCCTGCTCCCGCCCCGGACCCCGACCCGGACCCGGGCCTAATCCTGGGCTGACCCCACCCCTCCCCACCCCGCCCCCTCCCCCTGCCCCCGCCCCAGCCCCCGGTGATCAAGAGGTTTGCGTCATCGTCGAGATCAACTTTGACGCTTTTCTCTTGATCACCGGGCGGGGTGGGGGGTGGGGTGGGGTGGGGTGGGGTGGGGTGGGGGTGTTAGAGGCGGATGCCGAGGAGGGCGTCGACGGTGGTGGCGAAGAGGGCCGGGGCGTCGGGGTCCGTGCCCGTGCCGGCGAGGGCACGCTCCGCCCAGTCGTCGGCGAGCGCGAGCGCGCCCGGGGTGTCCAGGTCGTCGCCGAGGCGCTCGCGTACCCCCGCCAGGAAGTCCTCGCCGGACGGCCCGGACGGCGCGGCGGCGGCCCGCCGCCAGCGGGCCAGGCGCTCCTGGGCGGCGGCGAGCAGCTCGTCGGTCCAGGCGCGGTCGGCGCGGTAGTGGCCGGCCATCAGCCCGAGCCGGACCGCCATCGGGTCCACCAGGTCGGCCCGCAGCCGGGAGACGAAGACCAGGTTGCCCTTGGACTTCGACATCTTCTCGCCGTTCAGGCCGATCATGCCGGCGTGCACGTAGTGGGTCGCGAACGGCGACCGGCCGGTGAGCCGCTCGGCGTGCGCGGCGGAACACTCGTGGTGCGGGAAGAGCAGGTCGTTGCCGCCGCCCTGCACGTCGATCGACTCGCCGAGCAGGTTCAGCGCGATCACCGCGCACTCGATGTGCCAGCCGGGCCGGCCCGGGCCGAGGTCGCCGCCGGGCCAGGACGGCTCGCCCTCGCGGGCACCCCGCCACAGCAGCGGGTCCAGGGGGTCGCGCTTGCCGGCCCGCTCCGGGTCACCCCCGCGCTCGGGGAAGATCTCCAGCATCTCGGCGCGGGACAGGTTGGACTCGTAGCCGAACTCCGGCGCGGCGGCGACGTCGAAGTAGACGTCCCCGGTGCCGTCGTCGAGCCGGTACGCGGCGCCGTCCTTGAGCAGGGTGAGGACCTTGTCGGCGATGTCGGGGATCGACTCGACCGCGCCGACGTAGTGCGCCGGCGGGATCATCCGCAACGCCTCCATGTCCTCGCGGAACAGCGCGGTCTCCCGCATCGCCAGGACCTTCCAGTCCTCGCCGTCGCGCTCGGCCCGCTCCAACAGCGGATCGTCGATGTCGGTGACGTTCTGCACGTAGCGCACCGTCAGGCCCGCGTCCAGCCACATCCGCTGCACCAGATCGAAAGTGATCATGGTGGCGGCGTGGCCGAGGTGCGTGGCATCGTACGGGGTGATGCCGCAGACGTACATGGTGGCCACGTCGCCGGGCCGACTGGGATGGGCACCGCGTCGCGCCGAGTCGAACAAAGTCAGCGGGCCGCCCCTGCCGGGCAGCCGTGGCACCTCATGTCCCGTCCAAGACTCCATGACCGTCAGCCTAGCCAGCCGCCCCGCGCGCCGGACCCGCCCCACGGGTGACCAACGCGACAACCGCTCACGTCCCTGGTGGGCGGCGCGAGACGAGCCACCGACGGCCGAGGGGCCCGGAGGCGGACCGTCGGCCCGCCCGGTCGGCCCACGGCGACTCGGCCGGCCAGGGGCCGACCCACGGCTGCCTCGGGCGGCCGGGCGTCGACCGAGGGCTACATCGGCGGCCGGGCGACGGCCGACGGCTACATCGGCGGCCAGGGCATCGCCGGCCAGTCCTGCGGCGGCTGGGGGAACCGGCCGCCGTCGCGCAACCGGCCCACCCGCGCCGTCAGCTCGGCGACCTCGCGGATCGTCAGGTGCTCGGCGAGCTCCTCACCCAGCTCCCCGCCGAGCCGGACCGCCAGGTCGGCGAGCATCTCCAGCGCGTCCGGCGGCAGCTCCCGGCCGGCCCAGCCCCAGAGCACGGTGCGCAGCTTGTCCTCCACGTGGAAGCTCACCCCGTGGTCGACGCCGTAGAGCCGGTCGTCCGCGCCGAGCAGCACGTGGCCGCCCTTGCGGTCCGCGTTGTTGATGACCGCGTCGAGCACCGCCAGCCGGGCCAGGCGCGGGTCGTCGGCGTGGGCCAGGGCGTACGCGGCGCCGTCGTCGTCCCGGGCCGCCGCGACCGGGAACCAGCGCGGCGGCACCGCCTCCGCCGGCACGAAGCCGACCAGCGGCTCGGCGTCGTCGGGCTCGTCGATCCACAGTTGACAGGAGCCCGGCCCGAACGGGCCGTCGCGCAGCACCGTCGGCGGGACCAGGTCCCAACCCGTGGCCCGGGAGACCAGGTACGCCGAGACCTCCCGGCCGGCGAGGGTGCCGTCCGGGAAGTCCCAGAGGGGACGCTCACCGCGCACCGGCTTGTAGACGCAGCGGGCACTCGCCCCGTCGAGCGTGAGCGCACCGAGCAGCGTCGCGTTCGACGCGTCGACCAGCCGGCCCTCGACGGTCAGCTCACCGTCACGGAGCAGCCGTAGCGTCGCCGCGTCGTCCTGTCGACGTTCGAGTTCCGACGAGGTCACCGGTGATAACCGTTGTGCCGCGGGCAGAGGTGCCCGGCGGGATCCAGCGGCTGGCCGCACAGCGGGCAGGGCGGACGGCCGGCGTTGACCACCCGGCGGGCCCGCTCGATGAACTCGCGGGTCGCCTCGGGGGTCAACCGGACCCGCAACCGGTCCAGGTCCTCGTCCGGCTCCTCGTCGTCGTCCTCGTCGTCGTCTTCGTCCTCGTCGCCGCCCAGCTCGACCTCGGCCTCCGCCTCACCGGCGGCGATCGCCTCGATCACGACGGTCGCGGTGTCGACGTCGAAGGCCAGCCCGAGGGTGCCCACGCGGAACTCCTCGTCGACCGGCGTGTCCAGTGGATCGTTGTCACCCACGGAGGCCACCGCCTCGGGCAGCTGCACGCCGAAACGGCGCTGCGCCTCGGTGAGCAGTTCCTCCAGCTTCTCGGCGAGCAACGACACCTGGACCTTCTCCAGCGCGACGCTGACCAGCCGGCCTCCGCCGCGGGCCTGCAGGAAGAACGTCCGCTCCCCGGGCGGCCCGACGGTCCCGGCGACGAACCGCTCCGGCGGCTCGAAGGCGTGCACCTGGTGGGTCATACCCACGACCCTATCCGGCGCGCCACAGCGTCGCGCACCCCACCGACCCGGAATCGCGCGCCCGCGCCGCGCCGGTCGCGCCACCCGGCCCGCCCGCCGGGGAGGACGCCCGTCGCCGGCCTCACCGCCCGGCCCCCGCTCCCCCGCCGACCGCGGCGTCCGACTCCGCCGGCCGCGCGGACCGCCGCCGTCGCTTGCGCGGCGGCGGCACCAGCCCGGCCAGGTCGCCGCCGGTATCGTTGAGCCGCAGCAGGAAGGGCCGCAGCGGCGTGTACCGGATAGCCGTGACCGACGCCGGGTCCGCGACGATGCGCTGAAAAAGATCCAGGTGTACGCCGAGCGCGTCCGCGACGATGGCCTTGATCACGTCGCCGTGGCTGCACGCCAACCAGACCGCCTCGGGGCCGTGCTCGGCGGTGATCCGGGCGTCCCAGGAGCGCACCGTGGCCACGGCGCGGGCCGCCATCGCCGCCATGGCCTCCCCGTCGGGGAAGACGGCGGCGCTCGGGTGCTGCTGGACCACCGGCCAGAGCGGCTCCTTGGCGAGCTTCTTGAGCGGCTGCCCCTCCCAACTGCCGTACCCGCACTCGATCAGCCCCTCGTCCACCGTCGGCGCGGCCTGCGGCAGAGCCAGTTCCAGGGTCTGCCGGCACCGGATCAGCGGGCTGGTCACCACCGCCGCGAGGGGCAGCCCACGCAGCCGCTCACCCGCCGCCGTCGCCTGGGCCCGGCCCGTGTCGTCCAACTCGACGGGCTGCCGCCCGGCCAGGCCGCCGTCGGCGTTCGCGGTGGTGCGGCCGTGCCGCAGGAGGAGAAGAGTCGCCACCCTGCCCACCCTAGGCGGCCGTACGGACCGGAACAGGGTGAGGGGTTGCTCGACACTCCATCTCGGGCAGGTGGCGGCATCCGCCCCCGGTTGATACCGCCACCTGCCCGACATCCCCTCACCCCTCCACCCGGATGGGCGGATTGTCCGACTCTGGCGGGACAGCTCAGCCCGGTCCGTCGGCGGGGCCGCGTTGATCGACTTCATGCCGGGCAGGTGGCGGTATCCCGGCCCGTTGATGCCCCCACCTGCCTGGCATCCCGTCACGCCCCCACCGGGTGGGCGGATTGTCCGACTCGGCGAGGCGGGGTGGGCGTGGGGCGTGGGTGCGGGGCGTGGTGCGGGGCGTGGGCGTCGAGGCCGGCACCCGGCCCGGGCGTGGGCCCAGGGGTGGGGTGGCCGGCGGCACCCGTGGGCCGGAATCTCGACGGGGTCGGGGTCGTTACACCTGACGCACGACCGCAGCAGCACCCACCAGACCCCCCGACCCAGCAGCCCCCCGCCCCCAGGGGTGGTGGCCGGTCGCCGGGAATGGGCGCGGGTCGCCGGTCGTTACACCCGGACCCGGCCCGCCACCACATGTGGCAGCCGGCCCGGTCCTGCCTCGTCTTTCCCCCCTTTGTTCGTTGTTCGGGCGCCTCGACGTGGTGCTCGCACACCCCCACACCACCCCCGTTCGGGGCGTGAGGGTGTGCCGACCCCCCGATTGGAGTCACCCCCCATGAACACGACCATCCTGCGCAAGAGCGTCCTGGGCATCGCCGGACTCGCCTTCGCCGGTGGCCTCGCCGCCGGCCCCCTCCACCACACCACCACCGACACCAGTGACGCGCGGCCCGTCGCCGCCGTCCAGGCCGACAAGGCCGACAAGACCGCTGGCGTGGACACCGGGAAGCTCATCCCCCACGGCGTGCAGGGCCCCCAGTCCCGCATCGACCTCGACCCGGAGCAGACCGCCAACGTCAACGCCATCATCGCCGCCACCAAGAAGGCCGGCCTCGACGAGCGCGCCGCGGTCATCTCCATCGGCACCGCCCTGCAGGAGTCGAAGCTGCAGAACCTGGGCCACCTCGGCGACCGCAACGACCACGACTCCCTCGGCCTGTTCCAACAGCGCCCCTCCAGCGGCTGGGGCACCCCCGAACAGATCACCGACCCCGAGTACGCGACGACAGCATTCCTCAAGGGCCTGCGACAGGTCGACGGCTGGCAGAACATGGCCCTGACCGACGCCGCCCAGACCGTCCAGGTCTCCGCCTACCCCGACGCCTACGCCCAGTGGGAACAGCAGGCCGCCGACCTCGTCACCCAACACTGGAACAACAGCTGACACCAGCACAACCAGCCACCGGCCGGGCCCCCGAACACCAGGGGCCCGGCCGGTGGCATCCCCGCCCCCAAAACAGCCAAGGAACGTTAAGAAGGGGCCCCTCCACTACAGAAAGCGTTAACAAGGGGCCCTTCCTTGCACTTAGGTGGCGGCGATCGTGCCCGTCATCAGGAGGGCGAGCACGAGGGTGCCGAGGGCGACCCGGTACAGCACGAAGACGTACAGGGTGTGGTGGGCGACGTAGCGCAGCAACCAGGCGATCGCCGCGTAGCCGATGACGAAGGCGATGAGCGTGGCCACCACCATCTGCGCCCCGCTCGGCGCGGACGTCCCCGGCGCGGACGGCTCGAAGACGTCGCCGACGCTGAAGATGCCGGACATCACGACCGCCGGGATGGCGAGCAGGAACGAGTACCGGGCCGCCGCCTCCCGGGTGAGGTTGAGCAGCAGCCCGGCGGTGAGCGTGCCGCCGGAGCGGGACACCCCAGGGATCAGCGCCATCGCCTGCGCGAAGCCCATCACGATGCCGTCGCGCATCCGGAAGTTCTCCAGGGTGCGGCTCTGCCGCCCCCAGTACTCGGCGAAGGCCAGCACGAACGCGAAGACGATCAGTGTGGTGGCGACCACCCACAGGTTGCGCCCGGCGGTGCGGATCTGGTCCTTGAACAGGAAGCCGAACAGCCCGATCGGGATCGAGCCGACGATGACGTACCAGCCCATCCGGTAGTCGAGGCTGGCACGCACCGAACGGTCCCAGAGCCCGACGACCCAGGTCCGGGTGATCCGCCAGATGTCCTTGGCGAAGTAGATCAGCACGGCCGCCTCGGTGCCGAGCTGCGTGACGGCGGTGAACGACGCGCCGGCGTCCCGGCCGAAGAAGATCGCCGAGGTGATCCGCAGGTGCCCCGACGAGCTGACCGGGAGGAACTCCGTGAGCCCCTGGACGACGCCCAGGACGATGGCCTCGATCCAGGTCACTCGCCGACCCCGGACATCTCGAGGGCCTCGGCGACCGTGCGCAGCGTCTGCACGCCGCTGTCGCGGTCGGCGACGAAGAGGGTCACCGACAGGGTGGTGACGCCGGCGGCGGCGTACTCGCGCAGCCGCTCGGCGATGCGCTCCCTGGGGCCGAGCAGCGAGGTGCGGTCGATGAACTCCATCGGCACGGCGGCCGCCGCGTCGCGCTGCCGCTTGGCCAGGTAGAGGTCCTGCACCTCGCGGGCGGCGTCGCCGTAGCCCATCCGGGTGGCGAGCTGGTTGTAGAAGTTCTGCTGCCGGCTGCCCATCCCGCCGACGTAGAGGGCCGCGTACCAGCGGACCAGCTCGGCGCAGGTGGCGACGTCGTCGCCGACGACCACCGGCACCGACGGCACGACGTCGAAGCCGGCCAGCTCCTTGCCGGCCTTGGCCCGCCCTGCGGCCACGGCGGCGAGCTGCTCGTCGGCGAACTCGGGGGCGTAGAAGACGGCCAGCCAGCCGTCGGCGATCTCGCCGGCCAGCTCCAGGTTCTTCGGGCCGACGGCGGCGAGGTAGATCGGGACCTGTTCGCGCGGCGGGTGGAAGCCCAGTCGCAGCGCCTTGCCGGGGCCGTCGGGCAGCGGCAGGGTGTAGAACTCGCCGTCGTACGCGACCTCCTTGCGGGCGACGGCGAGCTTGACGATGTCGACGTACTCGCGGGTGCGGGCGAGGGGCTTGGCGAAGCGCACCCCGTGCCAGCCCTCGGAGACCTGGGGGCCGGAGACGCCCAGGCCGAGCCGGAACCGGCCGCCGGAGAGGGCGTCGATGGTCGCCGCCGTCATGGCGGTCATGGCCGGGGTCCGGGCGGGGATCTGCATCACCGCGCTGCCGATGTCGATCCGTTCGGTCTGGCCGGCGATCCAGGCCAGCATGCTCGGCGAGTCGGAGCCGTACGCCTCCGCCGCCCACACCACCGAGTAGCCGAGCCGGTCGGCCTCCTGGGCGAGCGCCAGGTGGTCGGCGGGTGTGCTCCACGCCGTCTGGTATCCGAGACTGAGCCCGAGTCGCACTGGTCCTCCCCCATCGGCGCACCACAGGTCGCATCAGGTTACGCAATGCGGGCGGCCCGGCCGATCACCGGCTCACCCCGAACGCGCCGCGCGGCCGGGGGTGGGTGTCGCCCGGAGGGCGAGCAGGAACTTGACGGGAGCGAGGATATCCGTGGCGGCGGGTTCGAAATAAGGTTCACCCATGCAACAGCGACCGCTCGGCCGAAGCGGGCTGGCGGTTTCCCGGCTCGCGCTCGGCACCATGACCTGGGGCCGGGACACCGACGCCGACGACGCGGCCGCCCAGCTGAAGAGCTTTCTCGACGCGGGCGGCAACCTGGTGGACACCGCCGACGTGTACGGCGACGGTGACGCGGAGTCGGTCATCGGGTCGCTGCTGGGCAGCCTGGTCCCCCGCGACGAGCTGCTGATCGCGACGAAGGCGGGGCTGCGGCCGGGCAGCGGCCGACGCCGGGACGGCTCCCGGGGCCACCTGCTGCGGACCCTGGACGCCTCGCTGCGCCGGCTCGGCACGGACCACGTCGACCTGTGGCAGGTCCACGGGTACGACCCGGACACGCCCCTGGAGGAGACCCTCGCGGCGTTGGATCACGCGGTGGCCAGTGGCCGGGTCCGCTACGTCGGGGTGTCGAACTTCTCGGGCTGGCAGACGGCGCGGGCGGCGGCCTGGCAGGCGGCCTGGCCGGGGCGGGCCCCGGTGGTGGCCGCCCAGGTGGAGTATTCGCTGCTGGAGCGGGGCGTCGAGCGGGAGGTGCTGCCGGCGTGCGCGGCCCTGGGGCTGGGGGTGCTGCCCTGGTCGCCGCTGGGCCGGGGGGTGCTCACCGGCAAGTACCGGCACGGCCGGCCGGCGGACTCGCGGGCCGCGTCGCCGCACTTCGAGCCGTTCGTGGCGACGTACCTGGAGCCGCGCTGCTCCAGCATCGTGGAGGCGGTGGCCACGGCGGCCGGGGGGCTGGGCGTGTCGCCGCTGGAGGTGGCGCTCGCGTGGATCCGGGACCGGCCGGGCGTGACGGCGCCGATCCTGGGCGCGCGGACGGTCGGGCAGTTGCTGGGCGCGCTCCAGGTGGAGCGGATGACGCTGCCGGCGGAGATCATCGTCGCGCTCGACGACGTGTCGGCGGTGCCGGTGGGCTATCCCGAGCGGGACGGCTGAGCGGGCCCGGCCGGGCCCGGGGCGGGACGGGCCGGGCAGGGCTGGCGGGACGGGCCGGGCGGGGTGGCGGACGGCCGCCGGGCTGGGCAGCATGGAACGCATGGACTACGAATACGCGCCGCTGCGGCTGCCCTCGAACGTCGACCGGCTGACCGCCGCGGCGCAGTTGGCGATCCAGGCCGAGTTCTCCGGGTGGGAGCTGGCCCGGGTGCGGTTGTACCGGGACGGCACGCGGCAGGTGGTGCTGCGTCGCCGCGTGGTCAGCCAGCCGCAGCCCGGCCTGTCGTACTGACCCGGGGCGGGCCGCGCCCGCCGTCCCGGGGCGCGGCCGGCGGGCCGGGCCCCGGGACGAGCCCGGCCTAGTGGCGGTGCCCCGCGTGGTCGTGGCCCGTGTGGTCGTGCTCCTCGTCGGTCGGATCGAGGAACGGGTGCTCGTCGAGGCGGCCCACGAGGCGGTCGTCGGCGGCCGGCTGGAACGGGCCGACCGGGTCGTCGTCGTCGAAGGACTCCAGGTCGACGGGGGTGCCGACCTCGCTGACCATCACCACCCCGTCGAGCGGTTCCAGCTCCGGCACGTCCAGCGCGGACAGCGATCCGTCGCCGCTCTGGAGCAGCTCCAGCACCGCCTCGCCGACGCCCTCGACGGGGGCGGGCTCGTCCTCCTCGGGGGTGCCCTCGCGGCGGGCTGCCTCGGCGGCCCGGATCAGCGCGGCGACGCTGGGCACCCGGTAGTCGCGGCGCTGGCGCACCGAAATGACCCGGGGGTGCGGGTCGGTCGCCTCGACGCCCTCGGCCGCGCCGAAGCGCTCGTCGGCCTCGTCGGGGTCGATGGACTCGACGTCCCACGGCGTGACCTCGCCGAACGCGTCGAGCAGCTGCTCGTCGTAGGCGAACGAGGCGTTGTTCAGGGCGACGTACGCCTGCCAGACGTCGTCGTCGTCGATGCGGCCCTGTGCGGCGCGGACGGCGGCCAGGTGGTGGCGGGCGGCGTCGATCACCCGCTCCAGGGCGGCGTCCAGCTCACCGTGCTGGTCGGTCATGTGCGTTCCCTTCGCGATGGGGGACGATCCGTGCCGGGCGGGATGGGGCGGCGGACACGGTCAGCAATTCCGGAGGAAGCGGTCGAGAACCCGCACGCCGAACTGTAGTCCGTCCACCGGCACCCGCTCGTCGATGCCATGGAACAGGCCGGAGAAGTTGAGGTCGGGCGGCAGCCGCAGCGGGGCGAAGCCGAAGCAGCGGATGCCGAGCTGCGAGAACGCCTTGGCGTCGGTGCCGCCGGAGAGCATGTAGGGCACGGGCCGGGCGCCCGGGTCCTCCGCCCGCAGCGCCGCCGACATGGCCTCGACGAGGTCGCCGTCGAAGGTGGTCTCCAGGGCGGGCTGGCGGTGGATGTACTCGATGGCGATGTCGGGGCCGACCAGCTCGCGCAGTTGCTGTTCGAGGAGCTCGGACTGGCCGGGCAGGCTGCGGCAGTCGATGGTGGCGGTGGCCCGGCCGGGAATGACGTTGTCCTTGTAGCCGGCGGCGAGCCGGGTCGGGTTGGCGGTGTTGCGGATGGTCGCGCCGATGATGTTGGCGATGGGGCCGAGCTTGGCGATGGCCGCCTCCGGGTCCTCGGGGTCGAGTTCGACGCCGAGCAGGTCGGAGACCTCCTCCAGGAAGGCCCGCACGGTGTCGGTGACGACCACGGGGAAGCGGTGCCGGCCGATGCGGGCGACGGCCTCGGCGAGCGCGGTGACGGCGTTGTCGTCGTGCACCATCGAGCCGTGGCCGGGGCGGCCCTTGGCGTGCAGCCGCAGCCAGTCGATGCCCTTCTCGGCGGTCTCGATGAGGTAGAGCCGCTGCGACGCGTCGACGGTGTAGGAGAAGCCGCCGACCTCGCCGATGGCCTCGGTGCAGCCGTCGAAGGCGTCGCGGTGGTGCTGGACGAGGTGGTGCGCCCCGTAGTCGCTGCCGGCCTCCTCGTCGGCGGTGAACGCCAGGACGATGTCGCGGGCGGGCCGGACGCCGGTGCGTTGCCAGTTCCGCACCACGGCGAGCACCATGGCGTCGAAGTCCTTCATGTCGATCGCGCCCCGGCCCCACAGGTAGCCGTCGCGCAGCTCCCCGGAGAACGGGTGCACCGACCACTCGTCGGCGTCGGCGGGGACGACGTCGAGGTGGCCGTGGACGAGCAGCGCGTCCCGGCCGGGGTCGGCGCCGGGGATGCGGGCGACGAGGCTGGCCCGGCCGGGGGCGGACTCGTGGATGCGGGACTCGACGCCCACCTCGGCGAGCTTCTCCGCGACGTACTCCGCGGCGACGCGCTCGCCCGCGCTGGTGGCGTTGTCCCCGGTGTTGGTGGTGTCGATGCGCAGCAGGTCGCGGCAGAGGTCGACGACCTCGGCGGTGGGGTCGGGCGGGGCGGAGGCGGCGTCGCTCGTCATCGGTTCTTCATACCAGCCGGGTCGCACGGGCAGCGCGCCCGGCCGGGCGGCGCCCCGGCCGGGCCGTCCCACCGCCGGCCCGGCCGCCCTGACCCGCCGCCCGGAGCCCCGCGCCCGCCGCCCGCCGCGCGGGCGCGTCGTTTCGCCGGGACGTGGTCTGGGTACCGCCGCTGCCGTCCCGCACCGCTCACCGGGCCGCCTCCTTCCCGCAGCGCGCGCCCGCCCGCCCGAGGAGGGCACCATGACCGTTCCCCTGCCGCCGCTGCCGCCCGTGTCCGGGGAGGGCTACCGGCCCGGCGGCCCGAGCCTCGTCGACCTCGTCGACCGCGAGCACCGGGAGCTGCTCGACCTGGCCGACCGGGTCACCGGCCCGGACGCCGCGGCGCAGCCGCCCGGCACGGTGGTGGAGGTGCTGACCGCCGTGGTGTCGCGGCACCTGTCGGCGGAGGAGCAGTACCTCTTCCCCGCCGTCCGGGCGGCCGTGCCCGGGGCGGGCGCGGCGGTCGACCGGGAGGTCGGGGCGGCGGTCGAGTTGTCGGCAGCCCTCAAGGCGCTGACCGGGCCGGCGGATCCGGCGCTGGCCGACGTGGCCGACCGGTTGCGCCGGCACGTCGCCGCGACGGCGGCGCTGCTGGCGTCGCTGCGCGAGGTGGCCACCCCCGCCGAGCTGATCCGGCTGGGCAACCGGTGGGAGATCGCCGAAGAGGCCGCGCCGACCCGGCCGCATCCGGGGATGCCGGCGAGCCCGCCGTGGAACCGGATCGTCGAGCCGGCCGTGGGGGTGGTGGACAAGGTCCGCGACGCGGTGACGGGCCGGCCGACGCACGCGTCGGACCTGCTTCCACCCGGAGAATGACCGAATACCGGACGGTTACCACGGTGTCACCGACCGGATACCGGGCGGTCACCATCGGACATCGGTCAACTCCTATCCGCTAGGACCCTTCCATCGATCCTTCCGTGGTCATACCGTCACCGTATGAATCTGGAGCTGAGACACCTGCGGGTGGTCTGCGCCATCGCGGAGACAGGGAGCGTGACGAAGGCGGCGTCGACGCTCGGCCTGGCCCAACCTGCGCTGACCGCCCAGCTCCAACGCATCGAGCGGGCGCTCGGCGGGCCGCTGTTCGAGCGGGACCGGCGGGGCGCCCGGCCCACCGCGCTCGGCGAGCTGGTGCTGGCCCGGGCCCGGGTGCTGCTGCCGGCCATGCAGGGCCTCCAGGACGAGGCGGCCCGGCTGGCCGGCGCGGGCCCGTCCCCCGCCCGGTACCGCTTCGGCGGGGTGAACAGCCCCATCCTCGGCCGCCTGGTGCACCGGCTCGCCGCCGCGCACCCACAGGCCCAGATCACCACGTACGCCTCCTGGTCCGCCGACGAGCTGGCCCAGCTCGTCGGCGGCGGCCGGTTGGACTACGCGCTGGTCGGGGTCTGCGGCGACGCCGTCCCGCCGGCCGGGTACGGGCTGACCTGGCGGGAGGTGGCGCTGGAGCCGGTGCAGGTGCTGCTGCCCGAGCAGCACCCGCTGTCCGACCACGACGAGGTGCGGCTGGTGGACCTGCGCGCCGAGCAGTGGGTCGCCGCGCCGGGCGACGGCTGCTTCGGCGACTGCTTCGCCGCCGCCTGCGCCCGCGCCGGCTTCACCCCCCGCAAGGTGTACGAGGCCGACGTGCGCGGCTGCATCGACCTGGTGGAGGCCGGCGCGGCGGTGGCCCTGTGCCAGGCCACCTTCCGCCCGGTGCCCGGCCTGGTGACCCGCCGGCTGGCCGGTGCGCCGCTGCGCTGGCGGCTGCTGCTGGGCTGGCACCCGGAATCGGCAGGCGCGAGCTTCGCCGAGGAGGTGCTGGAGGCGGCGGTGGCCGTCTACGACGACTCGCTCGCCACGCACCCCGACTACCTGGCCTGGCTGCTGCGGCACCCCGACTTCGGGGTACGCCGGTCGGCCCCGGCCGGGCCGCTGACCGGGGACGCCGGTTCCGGGGTGCGAACCGCCTGACGGTGGGTATCACGGGCCCATGACCGATGCCCAGCCGACCGCCGACGACCGGGAGACCCTGCGCGGGGCGGCCGCCGCCCACAGCGCCGCCGCCCGGGACGTGGAGGCGTTCCTGCGCCGCCTGCCCGAGGTCCCCGGCCCCGCCGACGTGACCGAGTACGCCACCCTGCTCAGCCGGGAGGAGCGGGCGCGCGGGGAACGCCAGGCCGCCGCCGACGCCGTCGGCCTACAGATCGGCAGCCTGGAATCGGAGTGAGCCCGACCGGGCGAGGCAGCCCCGCCGCCGGTGCCGGCGGCGGGGCCTCGCCGGTCGGGCCCGTCGCGCGCGGGCACAGCGGGCCGCCCGCCAGGCCCCGCCGCCGGGCTCGGCGGCCGCCCGTCGCGCGGCCCGGCGGGCCGACGACGGGCGGTCAGCGTTCGACGAGGGCGTCGTGGCCCAGGTCCAGCAGGGCGCGCCGCCACTCGTCGTCGGCGACGCCGTCGGCCGGGCGGGCGGCGGTCAGCGACCGGATCCGGTCGACCGCCTCCCGCATCACCTCGATGTCGTCGCGGGTCAGGTCGACCTTGCGCTTGCGCAGCACGGCCAGGATCTGCCGGCCCGGCTCGGGCAGGTCGAGGTCGGGGCCCGCCCCGAACGACTCCGTGCCGGAGCCACGGGTCAGCAGCCAACTGCGCAGCTGCTCGGAGGTGACGTTCACCTCGGCGTGGAAGTCCTCCCAGAGCACTTCGACCTCGGGATCGAGTCGCGCCTCGCGTACCATCACGCCTCCTCTGCGGACGGCGGCCCGGACGGCTCCGGGTCGCCGGTGTGGGAACCCAGGCCCTCCGGCGGCACCCGCACCCGCGCGGGGTTGGCCGTCGGCGGCGCCTCGATCGGCTCGCTGCGGTCCGGGTCGGTCCCGGCCTCCTCGGCGGCTTCCTCGGGCTCGGTCATCTGCGGCCTCCGCCCCTTCACCGGGGGTGGGACGTCGTGGCGGCGGTGTAGCCCCGGTCGCCGGCGCCCACCTCGAAGGCCAGCGCGCCGTCGCGGGCGTCCACGGTGACCCGCTGCCCCGGTGAGACGGCGCTCTCCAGCAGCATCCGGGACAGCCGGTTGTCCACCTCGCGCTGGATCACCCGGCGCAGCGGGCGGGCCCCGAACTCCGGCTGGTAGCCGTGCTCGGCGAGCCAGTCGACCCCGGCGACGGTGAACGCGACGTCGATGTCCTGGGCGTGCAGGCGGCGGCGGGTCTCCTCCAGCAGCAGCTCGGTGATCTGGCGCAGCTGCTGCTGCTCCAGCCGCCGGAAGATGATCACCTCGTCGATGCGGTTGAGGAACTCCGGGCGGAAGTTCTCCTGGAGCCGGCGCATCAGCCGCTCGCGCAGCTCGTCGCTCTCCCGTTCGGTGCCGGGCTCGCCCGCGCCGAAGCCCACGGCGCGCTGGCTGCCGGTGATCAGTTCCGAACCCAGGTTGCTCGTCATGATCAGTACGGTGTTCTTGAAGTTCACCGTCCGGCCCTGGCTGTCGGTGAGCCGGCCGTCGTCGAGCACCTGGAGCAGGATGTTGAACACGTCCGGGTGGGCCTTCTCGATCTCGTCGAGCAGCACCACCGCGTACGGGCGGCGGCGCACCGCCTCGGTGAGCTGGCCGGCCTCCTCGTAGCCGACGTAGCCGGGGGGCGCGCCGACGAGCCGGGCGACGGTGTGCCGCTCCTGGAACTCGCTCATGTCCAGCCGGATCATCCGGTCGGCCTCGCCGAACAGCGCCTCCGCCAGGGCCCGGCCCAGCTCCGTCTTGCCCACGCCGGTGGGGCCGAGGAAGAGGAAGCTGCCCATCGGCCGGTTCGGGTCGGCCAGCCCGGTACGGGAGCGGCGCACCGCCTCGGCGACCGCGCCGACCGCGTCGTCCTGGCCGACGACCTTCTGGTGCAGGTGCCCCTCCAGGCGCAGCAGCCGGTCGCGTTCCTCCTCGGTGAGCTGGGCGACCGGGATGCCGGTGGCCCGGGACACCACCTCGGCGATCTCCTGCGGGCCGACGGCGGGGACCTGGGAGCCGCTGCCGTCGTCGCCCTTGGCCCGGCTGATCTGCGCCTCCAGCTCGGCGAGCCGGTCGCGCAGGGCCGACGCCCGCTCGTACTGCTCGTCGGCGACCGCCTGCTCCTTGTCCCGACGCACCTCGTCGAGCTGCTGCTCCAGCTCCCGCACGTCGGAGGCGGGGGTGCGGGTGCGCAGCCGCACCCGGGCCCCGGCCTGGTCGATCAGGTCGATGGCCTTGTCGGGCAGGTACCGGTCGGTGACGTACCGGTCGGACAGCTCGGCGGCGGCGACCAGCGCCTCGTCGGTGAACCGGACCTGGTGGTGGGCCTCGTAGCGGTCCCGCAGGCCGCGCAGGATGGCGACGGTGTCCTCGACGGTGGGCTCGGGCACCAGCACCGGCTGGAACCGGCGGGCGAGCGCGGCGTCCTTCTCGATGCTGCGGCGGTGCTCGTCCAGGGTGGTCGCGCCGATCACCCGCAGCTCGCCGCGGGCCAGCGCCGGCTTGAGCATGTTGGACGCGTCCATGCCGCCCTCGCTGCCCGCCCCGCCCGCGCCGACCAGGGTGTGGATCTCGTCCAGGAAGATGATCAGTTCGTCGCGGTGGGCGCGGATCTCCTCGATGACCTTCTTGAGCCGCTCCTCGAAGTCGCCCCGGTAGCGGGTGCCGGCGACCAGGCCGGCCAGGTCGAGCTGCACCACCCGCTTGCCGATCAGCGTCTGCGGCACGTCGCCGTCGCAGATCCGCTCGGCCAGGCCCTCCACGATCGCGGTCTTGCCGACGCCGGCCTCGCCGATGAGCACCGGGTTGTTCTTCGTCCGCCGGGACAGGATCTCCACGGCCTGCTCGATCTCGGCGGCCCGCCCGATCACCGGGTCGATCTGGTCGTTGCGCGCCAGCTCGGTGAGGTCCTGGCCGTACTGGTCGAGGGTCGGGGTGCCGTGGTCGGGCTTCGCGCCGGACATCGGGCCGCGCTCCGCGCTGGCCGCCTGCAACGACTCGGGCTGGATCCGGCCGGCCGCCAGCATCCGGCCCGCCGGCGACTCCGGGTTCAGCGGCAGCGCCATCAGGATGTGCTCGGGGCCGATGTAGTTGGCGCCCATCGCGCGGGAGAGCTGGTGGGCGTCGAGCAGCGCCCGCTTCGCGGCCGGGGTCAGCGACAGGTTCGGCGGCACCTCGCCCCTCGGCGCGCTCTCGCCGCGCCCACCGAGGGCGTTGACCAGGGCGTCCGGGTCGGCGCCGGCCCGGCGTACCAGGTCGCGCAGCGCCTCGCGCTGCAACGCCGCCCAGAGCAGGTGGTCGGTGTCGAGGTCGTTGCTGTGCCGCTGCGCCGCCCGGCGGGCCGCGTCGGCCAGCATCTCCCGGGCGTCGGCGGTCATCAGCCGGGTGATGTCGACCCGATGCGCCGGCCGGCGTCCCCCCTCGCCCCGGCCGAAGTACCGGGCCAGGAACTCGTCCCACGGGTCGGAGCCGAGGTCGCCGGGTCCCATCATCGCTGTCCTCCCGCGGGTCGGGCACGCTCGCCGGTGCGGTCGCCGCCGGCACGGTCGGCGGTGGCTACCCGGCGGTCGGCGCGACAAACGCGGCCGGAGGCGGGGACGGGCCGGGTCGGAGCGGGGCGGAGGCGCGCAGCGCGGGCGGTGGGGCCGGCACCGGGGCGGCGACGCGAGCGGGTGCCCCGGCGGGCCGGGCGGGGACGGCCGCACGGCGGTGGCAGGCTGGGGGCATGGAGCCGACGCCGCTGCTGATCGTGGACGCCGCCAACGTGGTGGGCTCGCGCCCCGACGGGTGGTGGCGGGACCGGGCCGGGGCCACCGCCCGGCTGCGCGACGCCCTCGTCCCGCTGGCCGAGTCCGGGGTCCCGCCGCAGCTCGCCGGCCCGGCGGAGGTGGTGCTGGTGGTGGAGGGCGCCGCGCGGGGCGTGCCCGCGGTGCCGGGCGTGCGGGTGGTCGCCGCCCCCGGGTCCGGCGACGACACGATCGTCGACCTCGTCGGGGCCGCCCCGGGCCGCCGCCGCCTCGTGGTCACCGCCGACCGTGAGCTGCGCTCCCGGGTCGGCGCGCTGGGCGCCGAGGTCCAGGGCCCCCGCTGGCTCCCCACCTGACCCCACCCACCCACCTGACCCCGCCCACCCCACCCCACCCCGGCCCCGCCGCCCGCCCGCCCCGCTCCCGGTCGGTGATCAAGAGAAAAGTGTCAGGGTTGATCTCGACGATGACGCAAACCTCTTGATCACCGGACACCCGGCCGAGGGAGGAGAGTCCCGTGGGTGGGATCGGGTGACACGCCGGCGGGACAGTCGGGCGCGGTTTGCGCACGTCAGTGACGTAATCGGACAGCCGGGCAGCAACACCGACAGGGCGGATGTTCTCTCCCCACGGGGGATGGGTTGTAATGGAGATCTCCCCGCCCCCAGGAGGTCCCCGTGGCGAGCGTCGCCGAGCTGAAGGCAGCCATCGATGTCGCCCTGCAACAGATCGGTGACGGGCAGGCCGCGGTGCAGGCGGCTGGGGAGAAGCTGGCCGAGGCGCAGCAGACACTCGCCGGGGCGCTGGAGGGCAGCGGGCACGAGACCGTCGAGGCGGCGCAGGCCTCGCTGACCCAGGCCAGCCAGGAGCTCGAGGAGTGCCTCGCGGCCACCCTCGTCGCGGTGGAGCAGGCGCAACTCTACGTCTCGACCCTGTAGGGCCGGGCGTGTCGATCATCGAGGACGTCGGGGGCCAGGTGCGGGCCGCAGCCGAGGAGTTTCCGCTGGCCCAGCTCGCCCTCGCGCTGGAGAAGTTCGGCCAGGCCACGGAGCGGCTGCGCTGGGTGCGGCAGGAGTCGGCCAACCCGATGGGGGTGCCGGAGCTCTCCGCGGCCGTCGAGCACGCCGAGTCCGCCGGGCACGCGCTGCGGGTGGCCCAGGAGCAGTTGTCGGCGTACCTCGCGGCCATCGGCCTGGCCCCCGACGGCGCGCCACCGCCCCGCCCGGCCGGCGACCGGCAGGTGCACGACGCCCCGCGCGACGCGCCGCCCGCCGCCGGCGACGGGCCGCCCCCGGCGCCGGACGACAACCCGGTGCTGCGCCGCTGGTGGGCGGTGCGGGTCGCGGAGCTGACCGGCGGCCGGGAGGGTGCGCCGGACGAGCCGGACGAGCGGATCGGCGACTCCCGGGAACTGCTGCGCCGGGTCGCCGACGGGGTCCGCGGCGGCGACCGGGAGCGGCTGCACCGCGAGCTGCGCGCCGCGCACGCCGACGTCGGCCTCGGCCTGGCCGCGCTCGCCCCGCCGCTGCTGCGGGAGCTGGCCGGGGAGCTGCTCGGGCACCCGCCCCGCGCCGACGACCTGCCCCGGCTGCGCCGGGAGCTGGACGGCCGGGTGCGCGACCTGCTGCCCGGGCTCCCCCCGCCGGTGCTGGAGACGCTGCTGACCCGGGTCTGCCGGATGCCCCCGCCGCCGCGCGGCGGCGGCGAGGAGCAGCCGCACGCCGCCGACGCCGCCGTCACCGCCGGTGTGGTCACCGCCGTGCTGCTGGACCGCCTCGGCAGGGACCTGCCCCGCGACGAGGGGCAGGCTGGCAGGGAGAACGGGCCCGCGCAGCAGAAACGCCGCGAGGCCGAGCGCGACGCCTGGGACGAGGCGACGCGGCAGCGGGCGGACCGTGAGCGCGCCGCCCGGGAGCGGGCCGCGCAGGGCCTGCCTCCCGTGCCGCCCGCGCCGCCCACCGGGCGAGCCGCCGGCCGGGGGTCCGATGGCTGACCGCCGCACCCAGCTGGTGACCAGGGTGCGGGGCATGCTCTCCGAGGCGCTGGGCGCCACCCGGCACCGGCTCGCCGACGCCGACGCCGAGCTGGCCGCCGCCCGGGACCGGCTGGCCCGGGTGCAGCGCGCCGCGGCGGCCGTGCCGGAAAAGGTGGGGGCGCAGCGGGACCGGCGGCTCGCCGAGATCGACGCCCGGCACACCGCGCGGATCGCCGAGCTGGCCCGCCGGGCCGTCGACGCCGCCCGCCGGGAGGCGCCGGGCGCGGCGAGCACCGACTGGGCGCAGTGGACCGCGACGCCGGCCGGTCGCGGCGAGACCCCCGGCGCGGTACGCGTCGGCACGGTGCGCATCCCCGGCGCGGAACCGGTGCCGGCGCTCGTGCCGCTGCTCGACGCCGGGCACGTGCACCTGTCCGGGGCCGGGGCCGACGGCGGGGCGGCCGTGGTGCCGGCGCTGCTGCTACGCAGCCTGGGCCGGGCCGACCCGGGCGCGGTGCGGCTGTTCGGCTACGACCCGGAGCGCCTCGGGGGCGGCCTGGCCGGTTTCGCCCCGCTGGGCACCGCCGGGCTGCTCACCTTCGTCGGCCCCGGCGGGCTGGGCCGGCTGCTGGACGACCTGGTGGAGCAGATTCGCCGGATCAACGAGACCGTGCTCGCCGGGGAGTACCGCTCGCTGCGGGAGCTGGCCGCCGCGACCGGCCGCCGCCCCGAGCCGTGGCGGGTCGCGGTGCTGCTCGGCGGCGACGAGCTGTCCCGGCACGAGCGCGGCCAGCTCGACCGGGTGGTGCGCACCGGCGCCGCCTGCGGGGTGCACCTGGTCGTCCGCGGCGTGCCGGTGCCGGACGACCCGACGGTGACCCGGGTCGTGGTGGGCCCCGACGGTGCCCGGGTGGGCGGCCCGCCCGGCCTGCCGGTGACCCTGGACCCGCCGCCGCCGGCCACGCTGGTCACCGAGACCTGCCGGCAGGTCGCCGCCCGGGTCAACGCCGGCCCCCCGCCGACCCCGTTCACCGACCTGCTGCCGCCGCCGGAGCAGATGTGGCGGGAGGACTCCTCGACGGGGCTGACCGCGCCCATCGGCGAGGGCCCGCACGGCCGCCCGGTGCTGCTCAATCTCGGCGACTACCCGCCACACGCGCTGATCGGCGGCCCGTCCGGCACCGGCAAGACCAACCTGATCTTCGCCTGGATCGGGGCGCTGGCCTCCCGCTACTCCCCCGCCGAGCTGGAGTTCTACCTGCTCGACTTCAAGGAGGGGGTGTCCTTCGCCCGGTTCGCCCAGGGTCGACGGGATCCGAGCTGGCTGCCGCACATGCGGCTGGTCGGGATCAACGTCAACACCGACCGGGAGTTCGGGCTGGCGCTGCTGCGGTTCCTCGCCGAGGAGCTGCGCCGGCGGGCCGACGCGGCGAAGAAGCACGAGGTGACCAAGCTGGCCGAGCTGCGGGCGGTCGACCCGACCGGGCGCTGGCCCCGCATCGTCGCCGTGGTCGACGAGTTCCAGGCGTTGCTGGCCGGGCGGGACGTGGTCGCCCGGGAGGCCGCCGACCTCCTGGAGGACCTGGCCCGCCGGGGCCGTTCCCAGGGCATCCACCTGGTGCTGGCCTCGCAGGACGTGCGCGGCATCGAGGCGCTGTGGGGGCGGCCGGCGCTGGTCGCCCAGTTCACCCTGCGCATCGCGCTGCCCAAGGCGCTGCGCATCCTCGCCGAACGCAACGACGCCGCCCAGTCGCTGCCCCGCCACCACGCGGTGGTCAACGCCGAGTCGGGCCTGGTCGAGGGCAACGAGGTGGCGCGCATCCCGTCGGCCAGCGACTGGGACGAGTGGAGCGAGTTGCAGCACCGGCTGTGGCGGATGCGCCCCGCCGACGCGAAGCCCGCCCGCCTCTTCGACGGCGACGCGATCCCCCGGCTCGCCGACGCCCCGGACTTCCGGGCGCTCACCCCGCCCGAGGGCGACGGGACGCCGCGCAGCCCGGTGGCCCTGCTCGGGGAGATCATCGACGTGCAGGCCCGCTCGGCGGCGCTGCGGCTGCCCCGGGCCCCCGGGCGCAACCTCGCCGTGCTGGGCACCCGCGTCGACGAGGCGTGCGCCGTGCTGGACGCCGCCGCCCGGTCGCTGGCCCGGCAGCACCGCCCCGGCGCGGCCCGGTACTCCATCGCCTGCCTCGACCCCGACGCCGACCCGGCCGCCCGGGAGCTCTACGCCGACCTGGCCGACGACGCCGCCTGGTACGACGACGAGACCGTGCCGGAGCTGATGGCCGAGACGGCGGCGGCCCTGGACCGGCCGGGCACCCCCGCCACCCCGCACTACCTGCTGCTGTACGCGGTCGACGCGGCGGCCGGGCGGCTGGCCGCGCGAGCTGGCGGGCGCACCGGGCTGGAGCACCTGCGGCGCATCCTGCACGACGGCCCGGAGCGGCGCACCCACGTGCTTGCCTGGTGGCGCGGCGTGGCCCGGATGCGGGTCGACCTCGGCGGGCCGGCCGCCCGCACCGACCAGATCGGCGCGTGGGTGGCCCTCGACGTGCAGGGCGGCGAGCTGGGCTCGTCGCTCTACCCGGGCTCCGGCGGCCCCGACTGGTATCCCCGGCCGTGGCGGGGGCTCTTCTTCGACCGGGCGGCGCACCGCACCGGGCAGGTCATCATCCCCTACGGACCGTCGGCGTGAACGAACCGGTGACCAGTGAGACGTACGCGGCGCAGGTGCGGCGGCTGGCCGAGCTGACCGACCGGGTGCGCACCCAGCGCGCCGAGGCCCACGCCTGGCACGAGCAGCAGTGCGCCGCCGCCGAGCGGGCCGTCGCCGAGGCCGCCGAGCAGCTGCGCGAGGCCGAGCGGGAGGCGGCCGACGCGCGGGAGCTGGTGGAGCGGGTGGACGCCGAGGCGGCCCACCTGTGGCAGCAGCTGCGGGCCCGGTTGGGCGCGGGGGCCCGCCGGCTCGGCGACCCGCCCGGCCCGGCCCGGGACGCCTCGGGCGACCCGCTGCTGCTGCTGCACGGGGTACGCGGGTTGCTGGACCGCACCCGGCAGCCCGGCGAGCTGCCCGCCTCGGCGAACCCGCTGCTGGCGCTGTGCGGGGTGGTGGGCGCGGCGCTGATGTTCGCGCTCGGCCTGGGCGCGCGGGCGCTGGGGGCCCGCAACGGCGGGGACCTGGCGGTGGGCCTGCCGGTGCTGGCGCTGGTGGTGACCCTGCTCGGCCCGCTGGTCGGGTTGGCCCTGGCCAAGCGGCTCGCCGACCGTCGGCACGCGGTGCTGTCGCCCCGGCCGATCACGGTCGTCCTGGTGGCGGGTGTGGTGACGACCGGCGTGCTGCTGATCCTCGCCCGCTGAGCCGCGCCACACCGACCACCGTCCTCGCTGCCGCCGTTCCGCCTGCCGCGCGCGTGCCGCCCCGCGTGGTTAGGAAGGGGCCCTTCCTATACCGAAAGCGTTAACAGGGTGCCCTTCCTTACTCCGCAGGGACGGCGATCGCCTCGCGCAGCAGCCGGCGGGCCAGGACGACCCGGTCGGCGTCGTCGTCGAGGCCGGGCAGGTCGCCCACCCGGCTCACCGCGCCGGTGAGCAGCGCGCGCAGCGCCGGCCCGCATCCTGCGGGCAGGGTGAGCACCCGGTCGAACACGCGCAGCGCGACCTTGTCGTCGCCGGCCGCGTCGAGCCGCCAGCGCAGCCCCGGCCGGGCCGTGAGCCGGGTGTCGGCGTCGACGGCGGCGAGCGCGGCGGCCTGGGCGAGGGGCCGGATCGGGGCGGGCCGGGCGGCCGGCCAGGCCCGTTCCCGCAGCCGCGCGGCCACGGCGGCCGGGTCGGCGCGCAGCAGCCAGTCCCGCAGCGCCTCGACGGTCTCGGTCAGCTCCGGCTCGATCGCGTCGGGGTCGGCGACGTCGGTGCCGAACGGCAGGCCGGCTCGCAGCCGGGCGTCGGCGGCGGCGAGGGCGAGCAGCTCCTCGACGATGGCGTACCGGGTCAGCGCCCGGATGCCCACGGTCAGGTGCAGGGAGCTGCTGTCCTGGGCCTGGGCGCTGTGCAGCCAGCCGCGCGGCAGGTAGAGCGCGTCGCCCGGTTCGAGGACCACGTCGAGCGCGGCGGGGCCCTGGGCGGTCGCGGAGACCTCGTCGGCCCGGCCGCCCCACGGCTGGCGTTCGAGGGGGTCGGGCAGCACCGGCGGGTGGATGCGCCAGTGCTTGCGCCCGTCGACCTGGAGCACGAAGACGTCGTGGGTGTCGTAGTGGGTGGCGAAGCCCTGGCTGCCGGCCGGGGTCAGGTAGGCGTTGACCTGCAACGGCTGGGCGAGGGCCGCGCCGAGGTCGCGGGCGAAGTCGATCAGGGCGGGCCAGGTGCGGTGCAGGCCCTGGAGCACCAGGGTCGCGCCGGAGGCGTACAGCTCCAGGATCCGCTCGTCGAGGACCTGGTCGCCGATCTCGGCGCCCGCGCCGCCACCGCCGGTCCAGCGCGCCGCGGGCACGAGCTGGCCGTCCTTGGCGACGCGCAGGAACGGGGTACGCAGCCCGCGCCGGCTGAGCAGCTCGTCGGCGTCGGCGGGGCTGAGCAGGTCGGCGAAGCCGTCGGCGTTGGGCAGTTCGGCGGCGCGGGACAGCAGCGGCGACCGGCCCCAGTGGGCGGCGGCGAACTTGCCCGGCTCGACGGCGACGCACCGCGCGAGGGCGCGGGCGGCGGCAGACGGGACCGCCGGGCGGCCGTGGCCGCCCGGCGGGTCGGTGATCGTCATCGCGAGGCGTCAGACGGCGCTGCCGTCGGCGCCGCCATCCTGCTGGCCCGGGGTGGCACCGCCGTCGGCCGGACCCTCCGCGCCACCGTCGGCCCCGCCGTCCTGCTGACCGGGGGTCGCACCGCCGTCGGCCGGACCCTCGGCACCGCCGTCGGCGCCGCCGTCCTGCTGGCCCGGGGTGGCACCGCCGTCGGCCGGACCCTCCGCGCCACCGTCGGCCCCGCCGTCCTGCTGACCGGGGGTCGCGCCGCCGTCGGCCGGGCCCTCCAGGCCACCGCCGCTGGTCGTCTGGATGTCGTCGTCGTTGAGTGCCATGTGGTGCTCCCTCGCCAAGTTCCCGCCCCGCCGCGCGGCGGGGGTTCGTCGTGCGACGGGTGGTACCCCCGGCGCGATCTTCTCTAACCACACCGTAGACGGCGCGTCCCGCCGGCACGCCCGGTTTCGCCCGGTGTGCCGGCGGGACGCGGGCGGTCAGCCGTTGGCGCAGACCCTGCCGTTGAACGTGAAGCTGGTGGGCGACGGGTTGGACCCGGTGTGGGTGCCCTGGAAGCCGAAGCTCACCGTGCCGCCGACGGGCACCGCCCCGTTGTAGCTGGCGTTGCGGGCGAGCACCTGGGTGCCGGACTGGCTGACGGTGGCGTTCCAGGCGTTGGTGACCTGTTGGCCGGCGGTGAAGTAGAAGCCGAAGCTCCAGGCGGTGACGGCGTCGGGGCCGTCGTTGCGGATCCGGATCTCGGCGGTGAAGCCGTTGCCCCAGGAGTTCGGCACGTAGGTCACCGTGCAGCTGCCGTTCGGGGCCGGCGTGGTCGGGGCGGGCGTGGTGGGCGCCGGCGTGGTGGGCACGGGGGTGGTCGGCACCGGCGTGGTCGGGGCCGGCGTGGTGGGGTTGGTGCCGCTGCCGAGGGCCTCGGCGACCGCCTGGTACGCGGGCTTCGGGGCGTAGTTGTCGTCCCAGATCAGCGCGGCGCCCTCACCGGGGAAGGTCCCCGGGATCCAGGAGTACTTGTCGGTGATGCCCCACACGGTGACGCCCTGGCACCGGGCCACGGCGAGGCAGATGTTGAAGACCTTCTTGTAGTCGGCGGCCTGCGTGGCCAACTTCGACGAGTTCGCCGGGGTGGACATCCGGATGTCCAGCTCGGTGACCCGCACGTCGACGCCGAGGTCGGTGAAGCGCTGGAGGTTGGCCTGCATGTCGCCGGGGACCTGGCCGACGATCAGGTGCGCCTGGAAGCCGACGCAGTCGATCGGCACGCCCCGGGACTTGAAGTCCCGGACCAGGTTGTAGATGGCGGTGCTCTTGGCGTTGATGCCGTCGGTGCTGTAGTCGTTGATGCACAGCTTCGCGCCCGGGTCGGCGGCGCGGGCGGCGCGGAACGCCTCCTCGATCCAGCTGTTGCCGATGCGCTGCTGGAGGATGCTGTCGCGGCGTCCGCCGGAGCCGCCGTCGGCGAACGCCTCGTTGACCACGTCCCAGGCGAACACCTTGCCCTTGTAGTGGCCGGCCACCCCGGCGATGTGGTTCTTCATCGCGGCGAGCAGGTCGGACCCGGAGAGGTTCGACGTCCAGCCGGGCATCTGGTTGTGCCAGACGAGGGTGTGGCCGTACACCTTCTTGTTGCTGCCCACGGCGTAGTTGACGACCGCGTCGCCCTGGCCGAAGGAGAACTGGTTGCGGTTCGGCTCGGTGACGGACCACTTCATCGCGTTCTCGGCGACGACGAGGTTGAACTCGGCGTCGGCGATCTGCTTGTACGGGCCCTCGGAGAGCCGGTTGGGGTCCAGGGCGAAGCCGATGTCGCGGCCCTTGGCGTCGGCGAGGCTCCTCAGGCTGGCGGCGGCCTCGGCGGTGCCGGGCTGGGCGATAGCGACGCCCATGGCGAGCGCGCTGGCGGCGGCGAGCAGACCGGCCAGCAGGCCGGACCGGCCGCGCCGGCCGATGTGGTGGATGCGCATGCGTTCCCTGTCCTTTGTACGGGTCGCCAGCCATGGCGACGACGAGACGATGGGAGCGCTCCCGATATCCTGTCAGCATCGACACCCGTCGTCAACCAAACGGATCGCCACATCCGGGACCCGGCGACCGGGACGCCGCGCCGCCGCACCCATCTCCCGAATAGCGGGATAATCGTCTCTTATTTCGGGACGGCAGCTAGCCTCGCCCCATGGCCGACTCCCGCCGCTGGGTCATGCTCGGCATCGGCACCGCCGCGCAGACCGCAGGCACCCTCTACCTCTACGGGCTGCCGTTCCTGCTGCCCGCGCTGCGCCGCGCCACCGGCCTGCCGCTGTGGGAGCTGGGGCTGCTGGTGGCCTGCCCCAGCCTCGGCATGGTGCTCGCCCTCATCGGCTGGGGCGTCGTCGCCGACCGGCGGGGCGAGCGCCTCGTCATCGGGCTCGGCCTGACCGGCGGGGCCGCGTTCCTGGCCGCCGCCGCGCACGCCGCCGGGCCGGCCCTGTTCGTGCTGCTGACCCTGGCCGGGGCGGCCGGCTCCGCCGTGTACGCCGCCAGCGGCCGGGTGGTGACCGGCTGGTTCGCGCCCGGCGAGCGGGGCCTGGCGATGGGCATCCGGCAGACGTCGCAGCCGCTGGGCGTGGCGGCGGCCTCGGCGGCACTGCCGGTCCTGGCCGACTCCGGCGGCGGCCCCCGGCTGGCGCTGCTGGCCGCCGCCGCGGTCTGCGCGCTGACCGGGATCGTGGCCGCCCTGCTGCTGGTCGACGGGCCACGGCCCGGCACCGGCGCGGCACCGGCCGCCGCCGGCTCGGGCGGTGCGGGCTCGGCCGGTGCGGGCTCGGGCGGAACCGGCACGGGCGGGGCGCGGGTGCCGTCGCCGTACCGGTCGCCGACGCTGTGGCGGGTGCACGGGGCGAGTGCCCTGCTGGTCGTGGCGCAGTTCGTCGTCGGCGCGTACGCCCTGGACTACCTCGTCACCGAACGCGGCTGGCCGGTGCGCACCGCCGGGCCGTTGATCGCGGGGGCGCAGCTCGTGGCGGCGGCGACCCGGGTGCTCGCCGGCCGCTGGTCCGACCGGTCCACCCAGCGGCTGCGACCGCTGCGGATCATCGCCGCCGGCACCGCCGCCGCCCTCGGGGCCCTCGCCGCGGCCGAGGCGCTGCACGCCCCGCCGGCGGCCCCGCTGCTGCTGGTCGCCCTCGTCGCCACGGTCAGCTGGCACGGCGTGGCGTACGCGGCCGTCGCGGACGTGGCCCCGGCGAGTTGGGCGGGCCGGGCCACCAGCGCACAGACCGTGCTGCAGAACGTGGCCGCCACGGCCACCCCGCCGCTGTTCGGGCTGGCCGTGGCGGGGCTGGGCTTCGGGCCGGGGTTCGCCGTCGCCGCCCTGTTCCCGCTCGCCGCCGTGGCGGTGCTGCACGGCCTCACCGTCGACGACCGCCCGCCGACCCGACCGCCCGGCGACCGACCCGACCGCCCGGCGCGGGCGTGACCGCCGGAGCCGGCGCGGCCGGCCGCTGTCGGGAGCGGCCGGCCGACGGTCGGGACGCGTCAGGGAACGAGCTGGGCCAGGTCCCCGGGCATGGTGGAGCGGACGTCCTCCCACTCCCCCTGGGTGACGTGCCGGCGCAGGGTGTCCAGCACCACCTGGACCACGCGCTCCGGGCCGCCCTCGACGTCGTACGGGAAGCCCTGGCGGACCTCGTAGAGGAAGTCGTCGCGGTTCAGCTTGATCGGCACGTCCGACGGCTGCCAGCCGTCGAAGTAGATGCCCCGCAGCAGCACCGGCAACTGCGCGGCGAACTCCACGCTCTCCTGCACCGGCAACCGGTCGCGCAGCAGGTGCAGCACCGTGCGCAGGGCCGCGTACGACTGGTTGCGCTGCTCCTTGGGCCAGCCGTACGCGGCCTCGATGTCCTTCAGGATCAGGTTGGTCTTGTCCAGCGAGCTCTCGAACGCCGAGATCAGCTGCTCAGCCATCTGCCCACCCCCGTAGGTCTGTCGTGTCCGGTGCCGGTGCCCGTCACCGGCGGTCGTCGTCGCGGCGCGGCGGACCGGCCGGGCCGTGCCGCTGCGCGGTGAGGCCCCGGCGGCCCGGCCACGCCCGACCGGGGCGTGGGCCACCGGGTGACCCGACCACGTGCAGCACGCCGCCGCGCCGCCGGACCGTCGTGTCCCGAACCGTCATGCTCCCCACCTTTCGCCCACCTGCTGCCTGCGCTGTCGCGGCCGCCTCCCGCCGAGCGCCGACGCGGCCGAACCCGCCGCGGCGGCCACGGAGCCCGGAGACGCACACGGCCATGCTGCGCCCGGCGGGGATGAGGCCGGCTCACCCGGTCCGGGTGACTTTCCCGCCCGGCGGGGCCCCGGGCCGGCCGGCGCGGCCGCGGGACCCTAGGGGGAGCCGGCCGGGAAGTTCAGGGATCCGCCCGGGGTGGTGCGCCGGCCACCGGCGGCCCCCGGTCCCTACGCTGTACGGCGTGACACTCATCGCGACCGAGTCGCTGACCAAGACGTACGGGGGCGCGGTCACGGCGTTGGCCGACCTGACCGTCGCGGTCGAACCGGGGATCATCGGGCTGGTCGGCGCGAACGGCGCCGGCAAATCCACCCTGATCAAGATCCTGCTCGGCCTCCTCACCCCGACCAGCGGCCGGGCCCGGGTGCTCGGCCTCGACCCGACCACGGACTCCGCCCGGGTCCGCGCCCGGGTCGGCTACATGCCCGAACACGACGCGCTGCCGCCCGACCTCTCCGCCGCGGAACTGGTCACCCACCTGGGCCGGGTCAGCGGCCTGCCGCGTACGGTCGCCCGGGAGCGGGCCTCCGAGGCGCTGCGGCACGTCGGCCTCTACGAGGAGCGCTACCGCCCCGTCGGCGGCTACTCCACGGGCATGAAGCAGCGGGTGAAGCTGGCCCAGGCCCTCGTGCACGACCCCGACCTGCTGCTGCTCGACGAGCCGACCAACGGCCTCGACCCCGCCGGCCGGGACGCCATGCTGACGCTGGTGCACCGCATCGGCACCGAGTTCGGCATCTCCGTGCTGGTCTGTTCGCACCTGCTGGGCGAGGTGGAACGGATCTGCGACACCCTCGTCGCCATCGACGGCGGGCGGCTGCTGCGCGCCGACCACATCTCCGCCATGACCTCCGCCACCGACGTGCTCGCCGTGGAGGTCAGCGAGGGCACCGAGGAGCTGGCCGCCCGGCTGGGCGCGCTCGGCCTGCCGGTGCGCCGGGACGGCCGGCTGCTGCTCGTCGAGCTCGTCGACGACGCCACCTACGACCTGATCCTCGGCGCGGTCGCCGAGCTGGACCTGCCGCTGCACCGGCTGGACCAGCGCCGGCACCGGGTGGCCGAACTCTTCGCCACGAGGGAGCCCAGCCATGCCTGAGCCGACCGGCGTCATCCACGACATCGGCTACCAGCGGTACACCGGCCCCCGGCTCGGCCGCCGGGCCGTCTTCGGCGCGCTCTACCTGCACGGCCTGCGGACGGCGTTCGGGCTGGGGCGCAGCGCGAAAGCCAAGATCTTCCCGTGGCTGGTGGTCGGCATCGTCACGGCGGTCGCCGCGGCCCTCACCGCCATCCGCGCCCAGATCGGCGAGGCGGTGATGACGTACGCCCAGTTCGCCGACAACATGAGCTGGCTGGTCATCTTCTTCGTCGCGGTGGCCGCGCCCGAGCTGGTCTCCCGTGACCTGCGCAGCGGCGTGCTGCCGCTCTACTTCTCCCGGCCGCTGCCGCGCGCGGACTACCCGCTGGCCAAGCTGCTGGCGCTGGCGACCGCGCTCTGGCTGCTGCTCGGCGGGCCGCAGCTCGTGATGTTCCTCGGCGCGGCCTTCAGCACCGGCGACGGCATGGGCGGCGTCGCGGAGGAGCTGCTCGACCTGCTGCCGAGTCTGCTCTACGCCGGGCTGTGGGCGACCGTCTTCGCCTCGGTCGGGCTGCTCGTCGCCTCCCTCACCGGCAAGCGGGCGTTCGCGGCCGGTGGGATCGTGGCCGTCTTCCTGATGACCACGCCGATCGTCGGCACCCTGTCGGTCATGCCCTCCCGGACGGTCAACGAGCTGGCCTTCCTCGCCTCGCCGTCGACGCTGGTCGGCGGCGTGGGCTCCTGGGCGCTCGGCGACCTCCTGGTCACCGAGGACCAGCAGGGCGTCCCGGTCGGCGGCTTCGGCCCCGTCTACGCGGTCGTCGCCGTGCTGCTCGTGGCCGGCTGCGTCGCCCTGCTGTTGCGTCGATACCGGAAGGTGGCCGCCCGATGACCACGACCAGCGCCGCCCCGCCGGCGGCGGCACCCACGGCCGAGCCCGGCACCCTCGGCCTCGACCTCGCGGGCGTCTCCCGCTGGTACGGCAACGTGGTGGCCGTCAACGACGTCAGCATGCGCCTCGGCCCCGGGGTCACCGGGCTGCTCGGCCCCAACGGCGCGGGCAAGACGACCCTGCTGCACATGATGGCGGGCTTCCTGGCCCCGTCGCGCGGGATGGTGACCCTCGGCGGGCGGCCCACCTGGCGCAACCCCGAGGTCTACCGCCGGCTCGGCCTGGTCAGCGAGCGGGAGGCGGTGCACACCTTCCTCACCGCGTACGAGTTCGTGCTGGCCAGCGCGAAGCTGCACCGGCTCGCGGACCCGGCCGCCGCGGCCCGCCGGGCGATCGCCCTGGTGGAGCTGGAGGGCGCGCAGGACCGCCGGATCGGCACCTACTCCAAGGGCATGCGGCAGCGCGCCCGGGTGGCCGCCGCGCTGGTGCACGAGCCGCAGGTGCTGCTGCTCGACGAGCCGTTCAACGGGATGGACCCCCGGCAGCGGCTGCACATGATGGAGCTGCTGCACCGCCTCGGCGACGCCGGCCGCACCATCCTGTTCAGCTCGCACATCCTGGAGGAGGTCGAGCAGGTCTCCGGGACGGTCCAGGTGATGGTCGCCGGTCGGCTGGCCGCCTCCGGTGACTTCCGCACCATCCGACGGCTGATGACCAACCGGCCGCACGTGTTCACCGTGCGCTCCACCGACGACCGGGCGCTCGCCGTGGCGCTGATGGCCGAGGCGTCGGTGGCGGGCGTCGAGCTGGGCCGCGCCGGGTTGACGGTGCGCGCCGGCGACTACGGCGCGTTCACCCGCGCGTTGCCGAAGATCGCCCTGCGGGAGGGCGTCCGGGTGCGCCATCTGGTGCCCGAGGACGAGTCCCTGGAGAGCGTCTTCTCCTACCTGGTGGAGGCCTGAACCCCATGTCTACCGTTTCCTGGCTCACCCTGCGCGGGCTGTTCGGGCGTCGCCGCTTCCTCCTGCTGCTGCCGCTGCCCGTCGTGCTGGTCCTCCTGGCGGTGCTCTCCCGGTCGCTCGGGGTCGCCCCGCGCGACTGGGGCCCGCCGGTGCTGGTCGGTCTCGGCCTGGCCGTGGTCCTTCCGGTCATCGCCCTGATCGTCGGCACCGGCGTGCTCGGCGCCGAGATCGACGACGGCACGGTCGTGCACATCCTGACCAAGCCGCTGCCCCGCTGGCAGATCGTGCTGCCCAAGCTGGCGGTGGCCACCGCCGTCACCGGCATCACCGTCGCCGTGCCGATCTTCGCCGCCGGCCTGCTGGCCGACTCCGCCCGGCTCGGCCTGGCGCTCGCCGCCGCCTCGGCGGTCGGCGCGCTGGCGTACTCCGCGCTGTTCCTGGCGCTCAGCCTGCTCACCCGCCGGCCGGTGCTGCTCGGCCTGGTCTACGTGCTGATCTGGGAGGGCCTGCTCGGCAGCGTCGTGAGCGGCACCCGGGTGCTCTCCATCCAGCAGTACGTGATCGCCCTCGCCGACCGGATCGCGCCCACCGAGCTGCTGCTGGGCGACGTCTCGGTGCCGGTGGCGGCGGTGATGAGCGTGCTGATCAGCGTGGGCTTCACCGCGCTGGCGATCGACCGGCTGCGCTCGTTCAGCGTGGCCGGCGAGACGAGCTGAGCCCGGCCCCGTCAGGGGCGGCCGCGCCGGTTGCGGGGGCGACCTCCGGGGCCGGCGCGGCGGGTGTGGGTCGCGGCGGCCAGGTCGAGCAGGCGGCGGAGCCGGTAGGACAGCACCCGCCCCTGGTCGAGGGTGAGCATCAGCTCGCCGGGCTCGGCCCCGCCGACGGCGACCACGAGCACCGGGCCCGCGCCGGGCACGAGCGCCTGCGCCAGCGCCACGTCGGCGGTGGGTTCGGCGGGCAGGGCTTCGATGGCCGGGCCTTGGGTGGCCTGGGCCTCGAAGGCTGGGCCTTGGGTGGCCTGGGCTCCGGTGGGCGGGTCGTCGGTGGGCGGGTCGTCGGCGGTCAGCAGGCCGGGGGGCGGGGCCGGCGGGCGCGGGGTCAGCGGGAGCCGCGCTGAGCGGTGCCGTCGCCTCGCGGCGCAGCCGTCCCGGTCGCACCAGCGGGGATGGGTGTCGCCGGGCGGGTCGGCCAACCCGCCGGTCGGGTACCGGTAGACGTGCCCGCAGGGCCGGCCCGACTCGGGAACGCGCGGCGTAGGGTGGGCGGACCACCCGGCGGCCTCGATCGTGGCGACGATCGGGGCCGCGTGCCCGGCGCACGCGTACGCGGCGGCGTCGAGGCCGCTTCCCCCATACACCTCGATCCGGACGGTGGCCGACTCCCCGCACCCGGGCAACGGCGGCAACACGCTCACGACACGAACCTCCCGAAGACGAAGAAGACAAGCTAAGACTGCACAGCTAGGCCAATCCAAGTCAAGGGTAGTTGGCCTAGTATATTGCGACTCTACTTGGCCAAGATCCACCGTGGGACTATGAGTCCGTGGCAGACGACCTGGCAGCGGCGGTTCGGGCCTACGAAGAGGCGCGGGCGGCGATGACCGGTGCTCAGGCCGAGGCGGACCGGATCGTCGCCGAGGCCAGGGGCAACATCGCCACGGCGCGGTCCCGCCTCGCGGGAGCCATCGTCGAGGCCGCCCGCAGCGGCATGCGTCAGGTGGACATCGTCCGGGCCACCGGCTACACCCGCGAGAGGGTCAGACAGATCCTGCGGGCCGGCGGCGTCGAGGCGGGCTGACCCGACTCAGGCCCCCTGCCCACAGCTGCCCCTCAAGGCTACGGCGACGAGCCGGGGCGAATCTTGGAAGATTTCGGCCCCTGGAGGGGCCATCCGCTTCCAAGATCTGCTATTCGCGGCGGGGCGACGATGCCGGGGCGGGGCAGGGGCGGGGCAGGGGCGGGGCGGGGCAGCACGGAGATCGTGCTCGATCGCGGAGAGAGTGGCCTCCAAGACAGGGTGATGCCACTCGTTCCCTGATTGAGCACGATCTTGCATCCCCGGGCGCCCGCCGGCGCACACCAGCCGGCGTCAGGGGCCGGCGGCCAGGAGGGACTGGAGTCGCTGGCCGTTGCGCTGCGCGTAGTCCCGGTAGCAGTTGTTCATGAGCACGTGCGTCTCCCGCGCCTCGTCGGCGAGCGTGCGCAGCTTCGGGGCCCAGGCGCGCAGCTCCCGGTCGGAGTAGTCGTAGCCGAACTTCTCGTGGATGTCCCGGCTGGTCCACCTGGCACTGTGGCCGTGGAAGCGGACCACGGCCAGGTCGGCGGTCGCCGCCAGCACCGGCGGCACCGACGAGCGGTGGCCCTGCGGCATGTCCACGCAGACGTACGCCAGCTCGTGCTCGCGCAGGAAGCCGAGCGTCTCGTCGCGGTTGTCCCCGGCGAACCAGGAGGCGTGGCGGAACTCGAACACCGGCCGCAGGGGCGCGCACCGGCGGGCCACCTCCAGCAGGTACTGCTTGTTGTCCCGCTTGATGGTGAACCACGGCGGGAACTGGAACAGCAGCGCGCCGAGCCGGCCCGCCTCGACGAGCGGGTCGAGGGCGGACAGGAACCGGGTCCACACCTCCTCGTACGCCTGCGCGGGCAGGTCGCCGGGGTAGACGTTGCGCTTGTCGGTGTCGGGCCGCAGGTCCTTGTAGAGCGCCGAGACCCGCGTCGGGTGTCCGGTCAGCAGGCTGAACGCCTTGACGTTGAAGGTGAACCCGGCCGGGGTGCGCTCGGCCCACAGCCGCGCCGTGCGTTCGGCCGGCGGTGAGTAGTAGGTGGCGTCGACCTCGACCAGCGGGAACTGCCTCGCGTAGTAGGACAGCCGCCGCTCCGGGGTGTCCGCCGTCTGCGGATACCAGCCGGAGTCGAGCAGGGTCCGGTCGGTCCAGGACGCGGTGCCCACCCGGATCTCACCCATGGGCGGCGCGCACCGCGTCCACTACCGACCGGCGACCGGAGGGGTCCGCCTCAGGCGGCCCGCCGCTCCCGGTTCTGCTTGCAGGTGACGCAGGCGGTGGCGGAGGGGAAGATCTCCAGCCGCTCCACCGGGATCGGGGCCGAGCAGCCCTCACAGAAGCCGTAGGTGCCCTCGTCGAGCCGGCCCAGGGCCCGCTCGAACTGGGCCCGGCGGTCGAGGATGGTGCGCAGCAGCGACTGCGCGGTGTCCCGCTCGGCCGTCTTGGTGCCGCTGTCGGCCTGGTCGTCGCCGGCGGTGTCGCCGACCTCCACCAGGCGCAGCACCTGGCTCTGGAGCACCGCCTGCTCGTACTCGGCGGAGAGCTCGTCGTAGCGAGCCCGCAGGGACGCCCGGATCTGGTCGGTGTCCGCCTGCGATCGGCCGGTGGCTACCGTGTCGTGGACGAGCATCGCTGCCTGCCTTTCCTGGCTGGTGCGCCGGGGTGGAGCCCGGCCCGGTCGCTGCGTGAGGCGGGTGGAGATCACTCGCGCTCTGTGAGCCGGGCGATTACCCCGCGTGCGGTCGCGCCAAACCACCGATTTTCCGGAGCCTTCAGCCCGCGCCCCGGCGGCCACGGCCCGGCGGCCGCGCCCCGGCGGCCACGGCCCGGGGCCGTGCGGCCCGGTGTCACCGGCCGTCCTCCGGCTCCACGAGGGCGGGGCGGCGGGGGTCGTCGACGCGGACCACCACGTCGGCGAAGCTGGCCGGGGCGACCTCCTCGGCATAGCGGGCGAAGGCCGGCAGGGTCCACTGCCGTGCGGGGTCGGTGCGCCGGGCCAGGGCGGCCGGGGAGAGCTCCAGGTGCACGGCGAGGTCGACGGGGAGCCCGCCGCCGAGCAGGAGCGCCCCGCTGACCAGGACGACGCCGTGGGGCGGCAGCGTGACGTAGCCGGCCCGACTGGCCCGGTCGGTGCGGGGGTCCCAGAGGGAGGGCAGGATCCGGCCCGAGCCGCCGGGCCCCGCCGGGTCGAGGACCTCGCGGCGCAGGCCGGGCTCGTCGACCCAGCCCTCGTAGTAGGCGTCGGGGTTGGTCCGCCCGTACTCCAGCCGGACGGAGGCCGGACGCAGGAAGTCCTCGGCCCGCACGTGCAGCACCGGGCGGCCGAGGGCGCGCAGCGGGTCGACCAGCGCGGCGGCCAGTTCGTCGGGGGCCGCCGCCGGGGCGCCGTCGACCGCGACGCGGAGCCGGCCGGGCGGGTCGGCGGCGACGAGGCGCTCGGCCAGCTCGGCGACGAGCCGCTCGGGGGTGATGGGGCGCACGCGCATCCGACCATCGTGCCCGGTCGCCGGGGCGCGACGCGGGCCGGGCGGGTGGGGCCGGGCGTCGCGGCCGGCGGGAGGGCCGGCTGGCCGGTGGGGCCGGTGGGGCCGTCAGCCGCTGCGGTCGATGGTCACCCGGGCGTCGTCGGCGAGCCGGTAGCCGACGCCGTAGACGGTGGTGACCAGCGGCACGTCGACGCCGACCTTGCCGCGCAGCCGGCGCACGTGCACGTCGACGGTGCGGACCCCGGCGTGTTCGTAGCCCCAGACGGCGTTGAGCAGTTGCAGCCGGGTGAACACCCGCCGGGGGTGGGCGACCAGGTGCAGCAGGAGGTCGAACTCCAGCCGGGTCAGGGGCAGCGGCTCGTTGTCGCGCAGCACCGACCGGGACGACGCCAGGATGTGCAGCGCCGGGATGGTCGGGGCCAGGGGGCGGGGCGGCGTGCGCCCGGCGGGCACCTGGTCGGGTCGCCGGTCGGGGGCGGGGCCGGCGGTGACGACGCCCTCGCCCCGCTCCAGCATCTCCCGCGCCGCCTCGAGGAGCCGACGGGCCGCGGGCGTCAGGGTCTCCTCGGCCACCAGGGGGATGCTGAGGGTCACGGTGAGCACGGGCGTGGTGCCGTTGACGGGACGGCGCTGGCCGCCGGGGGGTCGACCGGGAACCGCGGGTTGGGACGTATGCCATCCGGCGCGCGGCGATGCGGGGCTGACCGACATGGTCCTCCTTGGCTGGTCCGGGTATCTCCCCACGGCCCGGGACGCCGCTGCATCGATGCTTCCCGGCGCCCACCTGGCGGTCAAGGGGCGGCTACGTTGCATGAATGTGACAATTGACGAACACATCGGAGCCGGATGCTCGCTCTGCGTACGAGGCCTGATGATTACAGCAGAGTCGCCACGATCGTGGGATACGGGGGGTACCCGGACGGCCCATCGATCGCGGTCCGGGCGCAGGATGACCGGCCAGGCGGCGCGGGCGTCCGACACGCGGACGCGGCGCACCCCGAGGACGGGGTGCGCCGCGTCGCCGACGGCACGGCGGCGTCTCAGCGGTGCGGGTCGACGCTGACCCGCGCCTCGTCGGCGAGCCGGTAGCCGACGCCGTAGACGGTGGTGACCACCGGGGTGCCGAGGCCGAGCTTCGCGCGCAGCCGGCGGACGTGCACGTCGACGGTGCGGGCGATGGCGTGCTCGTAGCCCCAGACGTTGCTGAGCAGCTGCGTCCGGGTGAAGACCCGGCGGGGGTTCTCCGCCAGGAAGTGCAGCAGGTCGAACTCGATGCGGGTCAGCGGGACCACCCGCGGGCCCTGCCGCACCACCCGCGAGGCGGCCAGGATGCGTACCTCCTCGGGGTCCTCGGGGGGCGGCGGGGCGGCGGCCGGGACCCGGGGCACGACCGGCTGCGGCCCGGCCGGGTCGGCCTGGGCCGACCGGAACTCGACCGGGCTGGGCCGGCGCTCCGCCGGGGCCCACGGCTGCGGCGCGCGGAGGTCCGGCTCCGCGGGGCCCGCCAGCAGCGTGCCCTCGCCCGACTCCGCCAACTCCCGCAGCAGCTCGACCAGGCGGGCGAGGCGGGGCGTCAGCTGGCCGGGGGCGAGCTCGACGGTGACGGTCAGTGTCGGTACGGACCGGGCGTGTCCCGGCGACGGGACCCGGTCGACCCGGCCCGCGGGCGCGCGGTCGGCGCGGTACTGGGGGGCCCGGTCGGCCCGGCCGGGCGGGTGGGGGCGCGAGGAGATGGCGACGGCGGACATGGTGCCTCCTGGGATGGCGGGGCCGGCCGCCGCGTCCGGTGGGGCGCGGCGGTCAGTGGTGCGCCCGGCCGGCGGTCACCGGCGGCGCGACGGACGGGGAACGGGGCGGGGGCGTGGGGCCGAGCGTGGGCAGGCCGGCGATGCGCCAGGCGGCGAAGCCGCCGACGACGTCGGTGGCGCGGTGCAGGCCGATGTCCTGGAGCGCGGCGGCGGCGAGCGAGGAGGTGTAGCCCTCCTGGCACAGCACCACCACGGGCACGTCGTAGCCGACGGCCTGGGGCAGCCGGGCCGCGCACCGGGGGTCGAAGCGCCATTCGAGGACGTTGCGCTCGATCGCCAGGGCGCCGGGCACCATGCCGTGCGCGGCACGTTGCGCGGCCGGCCGGATGTCGACCAGCAGCGCGCCCTCCCGGCACGCCAGGTGCGCCTGCTCGGGGTCGAGCCGCCGCAGCCGGGTGCGCGCCTCGGCGAGGATCTCGTCGATGCCCCGGGAGCCGGGGGGCGGCACGGGAAGGGGACAGCCCTGGGCGGGGGCGGGGTGGTGCGGCATTGTCGGGTCCTTCCAGGGACGCCGGGCGGTCGTCCGCCCGGTCGGGGTCGTCGGGGTCGTCGGAGCCGGGGACGCCGTCAAGGGTGTCACCACGCGACGCCGGCCTCGGCGACCTCGGCCGCCCGCAGCCGGCCGTCGACGAGGCGGTAGCGGGTCATCCGGGTCAGCGCGGGGCGGTAGACGTGCACACTCACCGCCGGTTGGTCGCCGCGGTTGGTGACCACGTGCACGTGGCGGACGCCGAAGCGGCGGCCGGCGCCGGCGGCGAGGCGGTGCGGGCGCAGCCGCCCGCCGCTGACGGTCTCCTCGGTGAGGACGCCGTCCACGACCAGGAAGGCCCCGGAGGAGCCGCCGTGGTCGTGCAGGTCGGTGCCCTGGCCGGGGAGCCAGCTCAGTGCCCAGACCTCGTGGTCGGCGGCGGCCGCGAGGCGCGCGTACCAGCGCTGCGTGGGGTCGAAGCACAGCGGCACCGGCCAGCCGGCCGGGTCGGCCGCCCACCGGGCGGCGACGGCGAGCAGGTCGGACTCGGGACGGCGGCTGACTACCATGCGGACCTCACGGGATCGGGCGGAGCGTGCCCGGACAGCATAGAAGGTAAAGCCTATAGGTTTAGTAGGTAATACCACATGCTGGGAGGCCACCCGGTAGACCCGCGCACGGCTCAGCGGCGCACCGGCGGGGCCACCCGGTAGCCCGGCACCGACGGCCAGCGCACCGTCAGCAGCACCGACTCGCGCTCGGCGTACCAGGAGTGGTCCACGCCCCGCCCCCACACCACGTAGTCACCCGGCTCGGCGAGCAGCACCGTGCGGTCCGGCAGCTCGACCCGGAACCGGCCGCCGCTGACCAGCACCAGCAGCGCCGTGCGCCGTTCGCCGGTGGCCCACCGGGAGCGGGCCTCCCCCGCCGCGTGCACGCCCCACTTCACCTCCACGTCGCCGCTGTGCCGCGGATCGCCCGCCGGCATGAAGTGCCCCAGCAGCCAGCCGCCCTCCCGGGGGCCGTCCACGTCCGCCCTGCCCACGTACACCCTGTCGTCGCCCATCGCCCCTCCCGCACCGGCCCGGCAAGCTACCAGGCGGCGCGCCGACCCCGCCCGCGGCACGCTGACCGCGCGCCGCCGGGGTATACAGGGTCGGTGGACGATCCCCTGCCCCGACAGATGCGCGCGGCCGGCGCCGCGTTGCTCGGCGCGTTGGACGGGCCGGCGCGGGACCGCGCCAGCCACCGGTTCGACGACGACGCGGCCCGACGGTGGCTGGAGTACCGTCCCCGGCCGCGCCCCGGGGTCTGCCTGGCCGACCTGGACCGGGCGGGCCGCAAGGCCGCGCACCGGCTGCTGGCCACGGCGCTGAGCCCCGCAGCGTACGCGCAGGCGATGGCCGTCGTGGCGCTGGAGGAGGTGCTCGACCGGGCCGAGGGCTGGCGGCGCGGGCGGCACAGCGGCGACTACTGGGTGGCGGTCTTCGGCGACCCGGGCCGCGACGACCGGTGGGCCTGGCGGTTCGAGGGGCACCACCTGTCGGTGAGCATGACCGTGGTCGACGACCAGGTCTCCCCCGCCCCCGTCTTCCTCGGCGCGAACCCGGCCGCCGTCCGGCACGCCGGGCACCCGGTGTCCCGGCCGCTCGGGGTCGAGGAGGACCTGGGCCGGGCCCTGCTCGACGCCATCGGCCCGGCGGGGCGGGCGGCGGCGATCGTCGCCGACGAGGCGCCCGCCGACATCGTCAGCGCCACCCGCCCGCGCGTCGCCGGGCAGATCGCACCGCTGGGGGTGGCCGCCGACCGGCTCGGCCCCACCGGCCGGGCCCTGCTCGACCAGCTCGTCGCCGTGTACCTGGACCGGCTGCCGCCGCAGCTCGCCGCCCGGGAGGCCCGCCGGCTCGCCGGCGGGGCGCTGCACTTCGCCTGGGCCGGTCCCACCGGGCCCGGGCAGCGCCACTACTACCGGGTGCAGGGCGACGACCTGCTGATCGAGTACGACAACACCGCCGACGACGGCAACCACGCCCACACCGTGCTGCGCCGCCCGGCCAGCGACTTCGGCGCGGACGTGCTCGCCGCGCACCACGCCGAGGCGCACCACTGACCGCAGCCGGCCCCCGGCCACCGGCCGGGGCGCGCGGGCGACGCCGGCCGCAGGCCGTGGCCGGGCGACTCAGGCGGGCCGGGCGACTCAGGCGGGCCGGACCGCCTCGATCAGGAACCGCCGGGCGTGGGCCACGAACGGCCCGTCGGCCTCGATCCGGTCGTGCAGGCGGGCGAGCTGCGGCCGGAAGCCCTCGACGGTGAACCCGGGCACCGTCCAGACCACCTTGCGCAGGAAGTAGACCACCGCCGCGATGTCGTGGAAGACCGTGCGCAGGCTCGCCTCGCGCAGGTCGAGCACCCGCAGCCCGGCCGCCTCGGCGGCGGCGACGGCCTGGCCGGGAAGCTGCCGCCGAGGCGGGGGCAGCGGGCCCAGCATCGCCTCGCTCAGCTCCCGGACGGTGCCGCCCCGGATCTGCTGGGACAGGAACGTCCCGCCGGGCCGCAGCACCCGCGCGACCTCGTCCCAGCGGGTGTGCACGGGGTGCCGGCTCACCACGAGGTCCAGGGTGGCGTCGCCCACCGGCAGCCCACCGCCCTCGGCGACCTGGAGCACCGTCGCGCCGACCGGGCGCAGGTTGCGGCGGGCCACCTCGACGTTGGGCGGCCACGCCTCGGTGGCCAGCAGGACCCGGGGCGGGCGGGGCACCTCGGCGAGGACCTCCCCGCCGCCGGTGTCGACGTCCAGCGCCGCGTCGGCCCGGGCCATCCGGTCGGCCACGAGGCGGGCGTAGCCCCACGGCGGCCGCTCCTCGCTGGCCCGCCCGTGCAGCCAGGAGAAGTCCCAGCCCTGCACTGGCACGGACGCGCCCTCGGCGACCAGCTCCTCGAATCCCCGCTTTCCGCTCATGGGCGGACAGCATCGCCGCGCCCGGCCGCCGGGACAACCGGTTTCAGGCGCGGGGCCGGACGATCTCCACGGTGGAGCCCGCCACCGGGCCCAGCGCGTCGAGGGTGCCCGCCTCGGCGCGCCCGGACTCGAACTGCCGCATCAGGCGGGCGCCGAGCCACACCCCGGCCCCGCCCAGCCCGAGGGCGACCAGCTCGGCGGCGAGCATGACGCCCGTCGCGCCGCGCTGCGGCGAGTGCGCCCGGATCAGGCAGGTCAGCAGGAACAGCGCGGCCATCGCGGCGTTGACCAGGTTGAAGGTGATCTTCAGACGGCGGGTCGGGTCGCCCGCGGCGTCCCACAGGTCGACCATCCCCGCGACGGTGGACAGCGCGGCGGCCACCAGGGCGGCGACGGACGTCCAGTAGCCGACCTCGCCAAGGAAGGCGGGCCCCCCGACCACGTCGGCCAGGTCGAAGACGGTGGCGCTGACGAAGAGCCCGAACGGGAACGTCACCAGCATCGGTTGGATGGGATGCCCGTGCACCCGCAGTCGGCTCTCCATCGTGGCCCTCCCCTGGTCGCGTCAGCTCACCGGTCCAGGGTGCTACCCGCCGGCCGCCGCAGGGAAACGGCCGTCGGATCGCCGACAGGCCGGTGGCCGGCGCGCCGGCCCGGCTAGCCCTCCCGGGGGCGGGCGACCGTGGCCACCAGGCGTTCGGCGACCTCGCGCAGCGGGATGGCCAGCGACCTCGCCGCGCTGCGGAGCACCTCCAGGGCCTCCGGGGCGGGGCAGCCGCGCTGGGTCATGATGACGCCGATCGCCTGCCCGACCACCCCCTCGCCGAGCAGGGCGGCGTGCCGCTCGCTGGCCTCGGCGGCCCACCGCTCCCGGTTACGGACGGCGGCCAGCAGCAGCCCGGCGTGCTCGGCGAGGAGCATCGCCGTGAGCTGGTGCCGGGTGGTCAACGCGTCCGGCGTCGAGGCGTAGAGGTTGATCGCCCCGACGACCTGCTCGTCGACGTCGACCGGCGCGGAGATGACGCCGCGCACCCCCACCCGCCGGGCCCGGGCCGTCCAGTCCGGCCAGCGCGACTCCCGCCCGAGGTCCTCGGCGAGGATCATCTCGCGGCGGTGGATGGCGCTCAGCGCCGGCGTGTCCGGGCCGTCGCTCAGGTCGTCCAGGCCGGCGAGGGCCGGGTCGGAGGCGGCCACCCCGGCGGGCTCGCCGGCCCGCAGCGCCGTGAAGCCGCACCAGGCGACCCCGGCGACGGCCGCCTGGGCGATCCCGACCAACCGGACGAGCGCCGTGTCGAAGTCCGTCACCGCGATCAGGCCGGCGGTGAGCTCCCGCAGCAGCGCCGCCGTCTCCAGCACGCTCAGGGTCTCGGTGCCGGCGACCCGCGTCTCCAGGTTCACCGGGCCACTGCCCCCGCCGGGGACGCCGGCCGGCGACGCCCCGCGCCGCCCCTGCGCTGTCTCATCGTCTGTGCTCTCCCGATTCATTCGACGCGCGCTAGTACCCCCGGCAAGCCGGGTCGAAACGGCCGAAAAGTAGCACCTCAGCGCGGGGCGGCGCTGAGTCGACGCCCCACCGAGGCGATGAGCCGGTCCAGCTCCGAGCCGAACGGGTTGTCGTGGACGAGGTACGTCCACGTCGCCGACGGCCGCACCAGCGTCGAGGCGTCCGGCTCCCAGTCCTCGTCGAACTCGGTCTCGTCGAACGTGGCGATGGTGCGCGCCTCGATCTCCGGCACCAGCGCGTTGAACGCCGGCACCGCCGCCCGGTGGAACTCGTCGAGCGGGTCGAGCCGGCCCAGCGCGCGCAGGTGCACGCCCTCGCGCACCTCGGACAGCTCGGCGAGGTGCTCGGCCCACAGCCGGTCGAGGTGGAACAGGGCGATCGACCGGGCCGCCCGGGCCAGCAGGTCCTCGTCCATCTCCTCGGCCTTCTCCGGCACCCGCTCCAGCAGCATCAGCGCGGCGATGTCGCTGGTCAGCAGCCGCTCCCGCCGCTCGGCGAGGGCCTTGCGCTGCTGCTCGATCACCACGCTGTAGCGCCAGGTGTTGCGGTGGATCTCGTGGTTGACGCCCTCGGCGACCCGCTGGGCGTGCTCCACGGCGTAGTCGACCTGCGGGTCGGTGACCAGGCCGTCGGCGTTCATCCGGGGCGACGCCGGGATGGCGTCTCCGGCGTGCCGGACCACGAGGTCGTCCTCCAGGCTGACGAAGAACACCGACCCGCCCGGGTCGCCCTGCCGGCCGGCCCGGCCGCGCAGCTGGTCGTCGACGCGGCGGCTGTCGTGCCGGCCGCTGCCGATGACGTAGAGGCCGCCCAGCTCGGCGACCCGCTCCGCGTCGGCCGAGTCGCTGCCGCCGAGCCGGATGTCGACGCCCCGCCCGGCCATCTGGGTGGAGACGGTGACCGCGCCGTACGCGCCGGCCTCGGCGATGATCGCCGCCTCGTCGTCGTCGTTCTTGGCGTTGAGCACCACGCAGGGCACCCCGGCGGCCTCCAGGCCGACGGCGAGCTGCTCGGACTCCTTGACGTCGAGGGTGCCGACCAGCACCGGCCGGCCCTTGTCGTGGCAGCGCCTGATCTCGTCGACCAGCGCCTCGTCCTTCTCGGCCCGGGTGGCGTAGATGCGGTCCGGCTCGTCCTCGCGCACGCAGGGGGTGTTCGGCGGGATCACCGCCACCTCCAGGCCGAAGAACTCGCGCAGCTGGTCGCCGACCAGCACCGCCGTGGCGGTCATGCCGCACACCTTCGGGTAGAGCGCGATGTACGCCTGCACGGCGATCGTGCCCAGCACCTCGCCCTCGGCGGTGGCGTCGAGCCCCTCCTTCGCCTCCACGGCCGCCTGGAGGCCGTCGGGCCAGCGGCGGCGCTGGGCCACCCGGCCACGCATCTCGTCGATCAGCTCCACCGAGCCGTCCCGCACGATGTAGTCGACGTCGCGGTGCAGCAGGGCGTACGCGTGCAGCGCCACGTTGACGGCGGAGAGCTGCCCGACGTGCTCGGTGTCGTAGAGGTCGATGCCGCCGAGCTTGGCCTCCACGGCCGCCAGGCCGGCGGAGGTGAACGCGACGCTGCGGCCGTCCTCGGCGACCGTGAAGTGCTTGCCCTTGCGCAGGCCGCGCACCAGCGCCGCGGCGGCGTGCACCGGGTCCTGCTCGCCGCCGACCGCGCCCGCGAGGACCATCGGCACCCGGGCCTCGTCGATCAGGATGGAGTCGGCCTCGTCGACGATCGCCGTGCGCAGCGCCGGCTGGACCCGGTCGTCGAGGTCGGTGACGAGCTGGTCGCGCAGGTAGTCGAAGCCGGCCTCGCTGACCGAGACGTAGGTGACGTCGCAGGCGTAGGCGTCGCGGCGCTCCTGCGGGGTGGACGCCTCGTTGACCCAGCCGACGCTCAGCCCGAGCAGCGCGTAGACCGGCTCCATCCAGCGGGCGTCGCGGCGGGCCAGGTAGTCGTTGACCGTGAGCACGTGCACCGGGCCGTTGCCGAGCCGGACGTGCCCGTACGCGGCGATCACGGCGGTCAGGGTCTTGCCCTCACCGGTGGCCATCTCGGCGACCTTGCCGGAGAGCAGGGCCATCGCGCCGAGCAGCTGCACGTCGTACGGCCGCTGGTCCAGCCCGCGCCGGGCGGCCTCGCGGCCGATCGCGCAGATCTCCTCGTAGCCCGTGGCGGAGCCGGCGGCCTCGGTGAGCTCGGCGTCGGTCAGCGCCGACAGCTCCTCCTCACGGGCCTCGATGGCCGGCAGCAGCTTCTCCAGCGGGCCCAGGTCGACCGTGGTGCCCGGGCGCTGGAGGAACCGACGGAACCTGCTCTTCAACCGTTGCGACACACCCATGAGCCGCAACGGTACGCGACCCGGGCCCGATCGCGCGGCCCGGTCAGCCGGTCAACACCACCTGCAACTCCTGTCGCCGGCGTTCGGCCAGGTCGGTGAGCAGCTCCGGGGCCTGATCGAAGGGCACCACCGCCGACACGAGACGCGTGCGGATCCGGTCACCGTACGCCCGCAGCAGGTCGACGGTCTCGGCCGACAGCCGCTCCCGGTCCCAGGTCGGGGCGAGCCCGCGCGGCACCCGCCCGATCTGGGCGCAGCGCAGCGACAGCCCGTTGTGGTGGAACTCCTCGCCGAGGCGGACGGCGTCCGCGCCCCCCTGGTAGAAGGCCAGGTCGATCACGACGCCCTGGGGGCGCAGCAGGCGCAGGGCGAGCTGCAACGCCCACGCCTGGCCCCGGCACTGGAAGACGACGTCGGCGCCCCGGTCGCCCGGGGCGTGGTGCCACCGGGTCTTCAGCACCACGGCCGGGTCGTCGGCGTCCGGGTCGAGGGTCGCCAGGCCGAGCGCCTCGGCGACCGCCCGCCGCTGCGGGGTGGGGTCGAGCACCACCACCGACGCCGCGCCGTGGTGGCGGGCGAACAGGGCGGTGAGCAGGGCCACCACGCCGCCGCCGACCACCGCGACCCGGCGGCCGGCGACGCCGTCGCCGAGGGAGCGCACGTCGGTGCCGCGCAGGTCGGCGGCGGCGTGCAGCAGCCCGTTGGCGCAGATCGGGCCCATGTGCGCGACGTAGACGCCGAGCAGGGGGTCGAGGTCGTCGGGCAGCGGCACGAACCGCTCGGTGAGCGGGTCGGCGACGTGGGAGGTGCGGTGGCCGTAGGTCATCGCACCGACCGTGCCGACGGCGACGGCCGGCGTGCGGCTGTCCACCACCCGTCCCACCTGCATGTAGCCGAGCCGGGTCACCGGGTACGGGCTGCCCGCCCCGCCCGGCTGGAACAGCCCCAGGCCGGCGTTCCAGGTGGCGTGGAGGTAGGGGTTGGTGCCCTTGACGAAGCTGAGCTCGGTGCCGGCGGAGACGCCGCTGTAGAGGGTCCGCACCCGGAAGGTGCCGGCGCGCAGCTCGTCGGCGTCCTGCTCGACCAGCTCGACCCGCCCCGGGCCGCTGACCACCACCACCCGGTCACGCATCGACGCCCACCGGCGTCGTGGCCGGCACGGGCACGCGGGGGGCCGCGGCCGGACCGGTCGGCAGGGACACCGGTCGCCCGGTGCGGGCGCTCTCGGCGATCGCGAGGGCCAGCCGCTGGGTGCGCAGCGCCTCGGCGTACGGGACCCGCACGTCGTCGCCGACCCCCCGGACCGCGTCGACGAAGGCCCGGTCGACGGCGACGCGGGCCCCGTCGGGGCTGGCCGGCAGGTGCCGCTCGCCGTCGGCGTCGCGGACGGTGAGGCCGTCCTCGGTCAGGCTCAGGGCGAGGCCGTCGGCCAGCACCTCCAGCCCGGCCCGGTGCTTCCAGCCCAGCACGCAGGCGGCGGAGACGGTGCCCACCGCCCCGCTGGCGAAGCGCAGGGCGGCGGTGGTCACCGAGTCGATGTCGGCGCCCTCGACGGGCGGCGGGGCGCCGTCGCCGTACGCGGTCACCTCCGTCACCTCACCGGCGAGCACCCGCATCAGGTCCAGCACGTGCGCGGCCTGCTCGACCACGGGGCCGCCGGAGCGGTCCCGCCGCGCCCACCAGGCGACCGGGGGCACCCTGTCCAGCCACGCGCCGCCGACCATCCGCACCGGCCGGTCGGCGAGCAGCTCCCGGGCCCGCTGGACCACGTGCAGGTACCGCCAGTGGTGGCCCACGCCGGTGAGCAGCCCACGCCGGGCCACCAGGTCGGCGATCCGCTCGGCCGTGTCCAGGTCCACCGCGACGGGCTTCTCCACGAACATCGGCACCCCGGCGGCGATCACCGCCTCCTCCACCGGCCCGTGCGCGAAGGGCGGCACGCAGACGTACACCGCGTCGGGGCCCGCGGCGAGCAGCTCGCCGACGTCGGCGAACGTCCGCGCCCCGTGCGCGCCGGCCAGGGCGGCCGCGGCGTCGCGCGCCACGTCGGTCACGCCGAGGAGCTCGACGTCGTCGAAGCCGGCCAGCACCCGGGCGTGGCGCTGCGCCACCCCGCCGGCCCCGACCAGTCCCACCCGGCATCCGCGCATCGGCACTCCCCTTCGCCACGCTTTCGCCTTCCGCGCGACGGACACTGCCCGGTGGGCGCGCAATCAAACGTTCACCTGCCCAAAACCGGTGGGGGCGCGGCCCGTGATCAAGCTGTTAGCGACAATCCGGTTAGCGCGCGGGCGGGATTGGGAATCCCGTACTCCGCGTCTTCCACCACGATCTGGGGGTGCGTCAGTGCGGGATGCAGAGGCGAGTGTGACACCGGTGGTGGAGGCATGGGCGACATACCGGACCAGTTCGGCGGCCGAGTGGACGTCGCGGCGGCTGCTGCGCGCCAAGGGCGACAGCCGGGTCAGCGTGGTCCTGCCGGCACGTAACGAGGAGGCGACGGTCGGCGCGATCGTGTCGACCATCCGCGAGCACCTGATGGACCGGGTGGCCCTGGTCGACGAGCTGATCGTGGTCGACTCCCGGTCGACCGACCGGACCGCGCAGGTTGCCCGGGCGGCCGGCGCGGAGGTGGTCGGCCAGGACGAGATGACCCGGGGGCTGCCCCGGCTGACCGGCAAGGGCGACGCGCTGTGGGCCGGGCTGGCGGCGGCCGAGGGCGACGTGGTCGCGTTCGTCGACGCCGACCTGCGCGAGTTCCGCCCGCACTTCGTCACCGGCCTGATCGGGCCGCTGCTGACCGACCCGTCGGTCGACTTCGTCAAGGGGTTCTACCACCGGCCGCTGGTGGGGGCGGCCAGCGTGGAGGCCGACGGGGGCGGCCGGGTCACCGAGCTGATGGCCCGCCCCCTGCTCAACCTGTTCTGGCCGGAGCTGGCCGGCTTCGTCCAGCCCCTCGCCGGCGAGTACGCCGGCCGCCGCGACGTGCTGGAGCGGGTGCCGTTCGTCTCCGGGTACGGGGTGGAGACGGCGATGCTGATCGACCTGCTCGACCTGCTCGGCCTGGACGCGTTGGCCCAGGTGGACCTGGGCGAGCGCCGGCACCGCCACCAGGACACGGCGGCGCTGGGCCGGATGTCGGCGCAGATCATGCTGACCGCCTGGTCCCGGTTGCAGCGGCGGGGCTGGGCCAACCCCGACGCCGTGCCGGCCGCCCTGCTGACCCAGTTCCGGCGGGGCGGCTCCGACGCGCTGCCCAACCTCGACCGGGAGATCGTCGTCAGCGACGTCTCGGTCGAGGAGCGCCCGCCCCTGGCGGAGCTGCGGCACCGGGTGCCCCGGCGTCGGGTGCCCGCATGAGCCTCACCGTCCTGATGAACGCCGGCCCGTGGCTGTCCGTGCCGCCGCCCGGCTACGGCGGGATCGAGAACGTGATCGCCACCCTCGTGCCGGAGCTACGCAGGTTGGGCGTGCGGGTGGTCCTCGCCTCCGTGGAGAGCAGCACCCTGCCCGTCGACGAGAAGATCGCGGTCTTCGGCGACGGCCAGTTCCCCGCGCTGCAACGGCCGTACAACCAGGTCTGCGGCATCTCCCAGGCGCACCTGGGCGGCGTGGTGCGCGCGCTGCACGCCCGCGACGACATCGACCTGGTGCACGACCACGTGGAGGCCGTCGGCCTGGCCACTCTCGCGGCCATGGGCCCGCAGGGCCCGCCGGTGCTGCACACCCTGCACTGGGACCTGGCCAAGCACCCCGACCTGTACGGCAACCTCGACGGCGGCGACCGGGTGCGGGTCAACGGGGTGTCCGCCGCGCAGCTGGCCCGCGCGCCCCGGGCGCTGCGGGAGCACTCGGTCGGCCACGTGCACCTGTCCACCCCGCTCGCGGTCGACGCCGACCGGCGGCCCCGGCCGGACAAGGGCGACTACCTGGTCATCCTGGGCCGGATCAACCCGGGCAAGGGCCAGGACGTCGGCGCGCGGCTGGCGCGGCGGGTCGGCGTGCCGCTGGTGCTCGCCGGTCCGGTCGGGCCGTACCACCGGCCGCAGGACCTGGCCACGGCGGGCGACGAGGCCCGGCAGAACCCGGACGTGCGGTTCTTCTACGACGAGGTGGCCCCGCACGTCGACGGCGACCTGGTCCGCTGGGTCGGCACGGTCGCCGGGCGGGACCGCGACGACCTGCTGGCCGGGGCCCGCGCCGCGCTGTTCCCGCTGCGCTGGGAGGAACCCGGCGGCACGGCCGTGGTCGAGTCCCTGGCGCTGGGCACCCCGGTCGTGGCGACGGCCCGCGGCTGCCTGCCGGAGCTGATCGAGCACGGCCGCACCGGGCTGCTCACCGCCGACGAGGACGAGCTGGCCGACCTGCTGCTGGCCGCGAGCGTGCTCGACGGCGACGAGTGCCGCCGGGAGGCGGCGACCCGGTTCACCCCGGCGGTGATGGCGCGCGCGTACGTCGGGCTGTACGAGAGGGTTCGGCAGACCGCGACCTGCCCCCTGCAACCCGCCTGACGGCGGCGCAAGGAGGGGCACCCTGTTAACGCTTCCGGTAGAGCAGGGGCCCCCTGTTAACACCGCCGCCGCCCGATCCGCGCGTTTGCGCTGGGCGGTGGTGGGAAGCCGCGATCCGGCCGGGCTCTGCACCCGGCGGTGAGGAAGTCGCGGTGAGGAGGTCGTGGTGGCCGGTCCGATGGCCCACGCGCGGGCCCGACGCAACCCGGCCGACGGCCGGGCGCCGGTGCGGCGCGCCGCCGCCACCGTCGGCGTGGTCTTCCTCCTGGTCGGGCTGCTCGGCTTCGTCCCGGGGATCACCACCGGCTTCGGCGACCTGCGCTTCGCCGGGCACGGCTCCGGGGCGAAGCTGCTCGGGGTGTTCCAGGTCTCGGTCCTGCACAACGCCGTGCACCTGGCGTTCGGGCTGGCCGGCCTGGCGCTGTCGCGCACCTGGGACGGGGCGCGGACGTTCCTGATCGGCGGCGGGGCGGTCTACCTGGTGCTGTGGCTCTACGGCCTGGTCGTCGACCACGGCAGCGGCGCCAACTTCATCCCGGTCAACGACGCCGACAACTGGCTGCACCTGCTCCTCGGCGCCGGCATGATCGCGCTCGGCGTGCTCACCACGCGTGACCGCCGACGCCGCTGACCGCCGACGCCGCTGACCACGCCCGCCGACCCGCTGCGCCCGTCAGCGGTCCCGTTTCGCCCGGCGTCGCGCCGGGTACGTCCGGGTCACCCCGAGACGGAAACGAGGACCGCGCAATGCCGAGCCGGATCACCTGCGAGGTCCGCGACGAGTCGCCGGTGACCGTCGTACGCGTCGCCGGCGCGCTCGACCTGGCGACCATGCGGACGGTGCACCGGGTGCTCGACCGCTGCCTCACCGCCCAGCCGGACGCGCTGGTGGTCGACCTCCACGACCTCACCGTGCGTGACGGGCTCGCGTTGTCGGTCTTCGCCGCCGCGGCCCGCCGGGCGGCCGGTTGGCCGGCGGTGCCCGTCGTGCTCTGCGCGCCACCGGCGCGGACGGCCAGCTGGCTGACCCAGTCGAGGGTGTGCCGGGGGCTGCCGGTGCAGCGGGACTGCGCCGAGGCGGCCCGGACGGCGGGGGCCGCCGCCGCGCCCCGGCTGCGGGTCCGCCTGGAGCCGGTGGCGGGCGCGTGCCGGCGGGCCCGGGAGCTGGTCGCCGACGCGTGCGGCCGGTGGCACCTGCCGGATCTGGTCGGCCCCGCCTCGGTGGTGCTCAGCGAGCTGGTCGGCAACGTGGTACGACATGCCGGCACCCCGATGCAGGTCACGCTGACCCTGCGCCGGCCGTACCTGCAGGTGGCCGTCGCCGACGGCAGCCGGGCCGCGGCGCGGGCGGCCACCCGGACGGACCTGCGGGCCGAGGGCGGCCGGGGCCTGCTGCTGGTGCGGGAGCTGACCCAGCGCTGGGGCAGCGCGCCGGTGGTCGACGGCAAGGTGGTCTGGGCGATGCTGCCCGCGGCCACCTGAGGCGGCTGTGCCGGCGGCCGTCGGACCGCGTCGCCCGCGAATTGACCGAAATTACCGCTCTCGCCTGGTTACATAGGGAGAGGGGCGGGTAGGCACGCCCGTCCCTTTCTGTCGCCACCGACGGGGTGAGAAGCATGCCCAAGCGGGTAACCACGGAGCCTGCCCGAGACCGGGGGCCCGCGATCCTCGCGCCGGCCCGCTTCGGCGGCTTTCCCGGCCCGGTCCGCCCGGCGCTGCCCGGCGCGAAGCTGATCAAGCTGCTCGGGACGACAGACGCCAAGCAGATCGGCCTGCTCTACCTGGTCACCTCGTTCGTCTTCTTCCTCATCGGCGGGGTGCTGGCCCTGCTGCTGCGGGCCGAACTGGCCCGGCCGCGCCTACAGTTCCTCTCCCCGGAGCAGTACAACCAGGCGTTCACCATGCACGGCACGATCATGCTGCTGCTGTTCGCGACGCCGCTGGTGTTCGCGTTCGGCAACTACATCGTCCCGTTGCAGATCGGCGCGCCGGACGTGGCGTTCCCCCGGCTCAACGCCTTCGCGTACTGGCTCTACCTGTTCGGCGGGACCATGGTCGTCGGCGGCTACGCCACCCCGGGCGGGGCCGCCGACTTCGGCTGGACGGCGTACACGCCGCTGAGCCGGATGGAGCACTCCCCCGGCATCGGCGGGAACCTGTGGATCGTCGGCCTGGCCGTCTCCGGTCTCGGCACCATCCTCGGCGCGGTCAACCTGATCACCACCACCCTGACCCTGCGCGCCCCCGGCATGACCATGTTCCGGATGCCGATCTTCACCTGGAACATGCTGCTCACCAGCGTCCTGGTGATCCTGGTCTTCCCGCTGCTGGCCGCCGCCCTGTTCGCCCTGGCCGCCGACCGGCTGCTCGACGCACACGTGTTCGACCCGGCCACCGGCGGCCCGATGCTGTGGCAGCACCTGTTCTGGTTCTTCGGCCATCCCGAGGTCTACATCGTGGCGTTGCCGTTCTTCGGCATCATCACCGAGATCATCCCGGTCTTCTCCCGCAAGCCGATCTTCGGCTACACCGGGCTGGTGCTGGCCACGGTCGCGATCACCGTGCTGTCGATGAGCGTCTGGGCGCACCACATGTTCGCCACCGGCCAGGTGCTGCTGCCGTTCTTCAGCATCCTGAGCTACCTGATCGCGGTGCCCACCGGGGTGAAGTTCTTCAACTGGATCGGCACCATGTGGAAGGGGCAGCTCACCTTCGAGACGCCGATGCTCTTCGCCGTCGGCTTCCTGGTCACGTTCCTGCTCGGCGGGCTCACCGGGGTCCTGCTGGCCAGCCCGCCGGTCGACTTCCACGTCACCGACTCGTACTTCGTGGTGGCGCACTTCCACTACGTGCTGTTCGGCACCATCGTCTTCGCCGCGTTCGGCGGGGTCTACTTCTGGTTCCCGAAGATGACCGGGCGGCTGCTCGACGAGCGGCTGGGCAAGCTGCACTTCTGGACGATGTTCGTCGGCTTCCACGCCACGTTCCTGGTGCAGCATTGGCTCGGCGCCGAGGGCATGCCCCGCCGGTACGCCGACTACCTGCCCGGCGACGGTTTCACCACGCTCAACATGATCTCCACGGTCGGGTCGTTCGTGCTCGGCGCGTCCACGTTGTTCTTCATCTACAACGTGTGGAAGTCCTGGCGGTACGGGGCGATGGTGACGGTCGACGACCCGTGGGGCTTCGGCAACTCGCTGGAGTGGGCCACGACCTGCCCGCCCCCGCTGCGCAACTTCGACCGGATGCCCCGGATCCGCTCCGAGCGCCCCGCCTTCGACGCCAAGTACGGCCGCCTCGTCGCCGACCTGGGCCGGGACCTGCCGCAGCGCACCACGAAGCCGCCGCAGAGCCTCGCCGAGGAGCTGCACCACGAGCGGCACCTGCCCGAGTCGCCGGCGGCCGAGGGCGCGCACGGCGCCCGCGAGGCCGTCGAGTACCAGCCCGCGCCGCAGTCGGGCGCGCGGCCGGTGGACGTGCCGGAACCGGAGGAGGTCCGCCGGCCCAGCTTCGACGCCACCGACGAGCCGGAGGTGGGCGGGCTCGGCGCGGAGCGGGCCCCGCAGGAGAACGAGCGCTGGCGGCACCCGCACAGCCGCGGCGACTCGACGGAGCGCTGAGCCCGCCCCCGCGACGGGGTCCGGAGTGTGAGAAGGGCGCCCCTCTCTACCTCAGGCGTTAAGAGGGGGCCCTTCCTTGCGCCTCAGCCGCGCTTGGTCACCGGTTCCGTCTCGGCCGGGCCGTTCTGCCACGGCGGCGGAGCGTCGGCCAGCATCGCCTGCCGCAGCCAGGTCAACGCCCGCGACAGCAGCCGGGAAACGTGCATCTGGGAGATGCCGAACCGGGCGGCGATCTCGGCCTGGGTCTGGTTGCCGTAGAAGCGCATGGCCAGGATCCGCCGCTCCCGCCAGGGCAGCCGGTGCAGCAGCCCGCTGACGGTCACCCGGTCGTCGACGGACTCCAGCGCGTTGTCGCTCTCGCCGACCAGGTCGCCGAACTCGGCGGAGCTCTCCCCGCCGACGGGCGCGTTGAGCGAGGCCGGGCTGTAGCCGGCCGCCGACTCCAGCGCCGCGAGGATCTCCTCCTGCGGGGTCTCCAGCCGCTCGGCCAGCTCGGCGACGGTGGGGGCCCGGGACAGCTCGCTGGTCAGCGCGGCGGTGGCCTGCCCCACCTCCAGGATCAGGTCGCGCAGCCGGCGGGGCACGTGCACCCCCCACGTCCGGTCCCGGAAGTGACGTTTGATCTCCCCGACGATGGTGATCGCCGCGTACGCGGTGAACGAGCCCCGCTCCGGGTCGTACCGGTCGACCGCGTTGACCAGCCCGAGGCGGGCCACCTGCTCCAGGTCCTCCAGCGGCTCGCCCCGCCCCCGGTAGCGGCGGGCGAGCCGCCCGGCGAACGGCAACGCGAAGCGCACCAGGTCGTCGCGGGCCTCCTGCCGCCGCTCGGGGGGCAGGCCCTCGATCCGCGCCGCGTACGCCAGCGCCGCCGCGTCGAGGTCCTCCAGCCCCCGGTCGGTGGGGGGTGGTGCCGTGGTCGTGCTGGGTTGTCCGAACATCCGCGCCTCCCTCAGGAAGGTCCCCCGCCCGGGTCGGGAAACCGGACGTGCGCGTGGTCGAGCCACGCACCGGGCCGGAAGTGGGTCACATGACGGGATCCGTCGAGGAGCGGCGACAGGCGGGCTGCGCAGCCTGGCCGGGCCGTCGCAGCCAGCGGTGTTCCCGCTCCGTAGGTACTCAATCACGCCGGCCCGGGTTCGCGAGGATGTTTCGGCCGGTCGGTGCGGGCGACTGCGGCGCGCCGGTGGCGCAGCGGCCGGCGGCCCGGCCCACGGACCGGTCAGCCGACCACCAGGCCCTGCCGGGCGCCGCCGGCCCGAAACGCCTCGACGGCGGTCGCGGCGGGCAGCGGCGGCGGGGCCGGCAGGTCGTACGGCTGGGCGCGGAGCACCTCGGTGGCCCGGCGGGTCGACACCGTCGCGACCGGGTAGCCCCGGGCGGCGGTGCGGTCCAGGGCCCGGCGGCGGCGGCCGAACGCGGCCACGGCCAGCCACTGCGGCAGGCCCGCGAGGGCCGGCGAGCGCATCCCCGGCGACTCCGGGAGCACGTCCACGGAGCTGAACGGCTCGCTGCCGGCCAGCCACCACTCGGCGGCGTCGACGCTGCGCCGGGTGGCGTTCTCGCACCAGTACGGCACCAGCCCCGCCCGCACCACCTGCCACGGGTCGAGCAGCCGCCCGCACTCCACGACGAGGCGGTCGCCCGTCTTGCCGGCCCGCCGCAGCCATCCCCGGTACAGGTCGGCGACGGCGGCGCTGAGCGCCTCCGGCCGGGGCACGAGCACCCGGTGCACCCCGTTCCCGCGCCGCCCGGCCCAGTCCCGGACGGCGAGCTCGAAACCGGGCTCCACGCCGTGCTCGGCGTATCCCCGCGGGCAGGAGACCGCCGGGGGCTGCCAGCGGGCCCCGTCGCCGCCGACGGAGCGGAGCACCTGGCGCAGGGCGTGCGAGTCCGGGTCGAAGTCCACCGGGTCCAGGCCGCTGGCCGGGGAGCCGGCCTGGAAGCTGTGCCCCCGCCCGGCGTCGTACACCGGCCAGGTGCGGGCGTCGCGCAGCAGCAGCACCGGGCCGTCGGGCGCGAGGCGGTCGGCGAGGAACCGGGCGTACGCCGCCGGCAGCGACTGCCAGCGCACCAGGAGGGAGACGGTCGCCCCGGACAACGGGCCCCGGCTGGCCGGGCAGTGCACCTGGCGCACGTGCACGTCCGGGTTGCCGGCCAGCAGCCGGCCGGCGAGCGCGGCGCCGTGGTCGAGGGCGGCGGCGGGCCGGTCCACCGCGCCGCCGCTCCAGTGCACCGTCGTCTCGAACGCGGCCGGCAGCCAGGGCACCCCGAGGGCGACCGCCAGGTGCACGGCCGCGCCGTGCGGCGAACCGAGCACCACGCCCGGGTAGCACCGGCGCGGGTACTGGTCGACGATCCACCGGGCGACCCGCTCGGCGTCGACCTCGGCCGCCTGCTCGGGGGTGAGGGCGACCCGTCCGGCCGCCCGCGCCGTCGCGCCCCGGCGCACCGGCTCGGGGGCCCCGGTGAAGCGGGACGGCGCGCCCGGGTTCCGCAGGTCGGCGCAGTCCTCCCCGCGCAGCGCCCGCACCGCCGCGGCGACCATGATCCGGGCCGTGCTGCCCGCCGTCATCACCCGGTCGCCGGCAAGTCCGGCCCCGTCCGCCATGAGGTCCCGGCGCGCCGTGTGCGTCGGTCCGGACCCGCCTCGTTCGCTCACCACGCGGCCCGGCTTCCCGTCCCGATGGGGTCTAAACGGGGCGTCCGCCACCGCGCGTGCCCGCTGGGCGGGTCGTCCGCTAAACGAGGTCCTCCGCCTCGACGGCGACCCGGTTGTCGAGCATCCGACCGCGCACCCGCCGGGCCGCCTCGCCGTCGGCGAAGAGGCCGCGCAGGTCCACCAGGGCCGGCTCCGGGGGACGCAGCGCCACGGTCGGGTCGACCACGGCCTCCAGCACGCTCGGCCGGTCCGCCGCGAGGACCTCGTCCCAGGCCGCGCCGATCAGCTCCGGCCGGTCCACCCGGACCCCGTGCAGGCCGAGCAGGCGGGCCCAGCCGGCGTACGGGACGTCGGGGCGCCGGTCGGCCACCCCGGACGGCGGGCGGCCGTCGCCCACGCCCGAGTTGTCGCGGTTGTTGAGCACCAGCACGACCAGCCGGGGATCCGGCCACTCCCGCCAGTGGTGGGCCACCGTGATCAGCTCGGCCAGCCCGTTGAGCTGCATCGCGCCGTCGCCGGCGAGGGCGAGCACCGGCCGGTCGGGGCGGGCGAGCTTCGCCGCCACCGCGTACGGCAGGGCGCAGCCGGCCGACCCGAGGGTGCCGCAGAGGTGGGCGGTGACGCCGGGCGGCAGCTCCAGATGCCGGGCGTACCAGTAGACGACCGAGCCCACGTCGACGGCGACGGCCGCCTCCCGGGGCAGCCGGGCGGAGAGTTCGCGCAGCACGAGCTGCGGGTTGACCGGCCCGGCGGGCTCGGCGGCGCGGGCCGCCGCCGCCCGACGCCACCGGTCCACCGACGCCTCCACCGTCTCCCGCCATGCCCGCCGCGGCCGGTCCGGGACGCGCGCCAGCAGGGCCCGCAGCGTCTCGGTGGCGTCGCCGACCAGCGGCACGTCCACCGGGTACCGGTTGCCGATCCGCCGGCCGTCGATGTCGATCTGGACGGTGCGGACCTGGCCGGGCAGCGGGTAGTAGTCGGTCCACGGGTCGTTGGTGCCGACCAGCAGCAGGGTGTCGCAGCCGCCCATGAGCTGCGCCGCCGCGGTGGTGCCCACCTCGCCGAGCACGCCGGCGTGGAAGGGCAGCCGCTCGTCGAGCACCGGCTTGCCGAGCAGGCTGGCGGCCACCCCCGCGCCGAGCCGGTCGGCCAGCGCCACGATCTCGGCGGCCGCGCCGTGCCCGCCCTGCCCGACCAGGATCGCGACCCGGTCGCCGATGCCGAGCAGGGAGGCGGCGGCGGCCAGGTCGGCGTCGTGCGGCAGCACCCGCGCCAGCGGCTCCCCCGGCGTCGCCGACACGACCCCGGCGAACTGCGGGACCAGGTCGGGCACCGGGGCGACCTGCACCGCGCGGGGCAGCACCACGCAGGTGGGGCTGCGGGTGGCGGCGGCGGTGCGGAACGCCTGGTCCAGCACGGCCGGCACCTGGCCCGGGGTACGCCCGTAGCGGACGAACTGGTTGCAGACGTCGCCGAAGAGGCGGCTCAGGCCGATCTCCTCGTGGGCCCCGCCGAGCGGGCCGTCGATGTCCTCGCCGACGATCGCCACCACCGGCTTGCTGTCCAGCTTGGCGTCGTACAGGCCGTTGAGCAGATGCACCGCGCTGGGGCCCTGGGTGGCCAGGCAGACCCCGATCTCGCCGGTGAACTTGGCGTGCCCGCTGGCCATGAACGAGGCCGTCTCCTCGTGCCGGGCGGGGACGAATGCGGGGTCCCCGCCCGCGCGGTCGAGGGCGGCGACGACCGGGGCGACGGCGGGGCCCGGGCACCCGAAGGCGCGCGGCACCCGCCACGCCCGCAGCCGCTCCACCACCAGGTCGGCGACCGTACGCTCAGCCATGTGAGCGGCCGGGCGTGGCGGCGTCGACGTAGCGCAGCACCGCCCCCACCCCGTCGGTCAGCTCGGGCGCCTCGTCCGGCGCGAGCACGGTCAGCTCCGCGTCGGTGCCGACGAGCGCCCGCACCAGGGCCGCGTCGGCGCGTACCCGCTGGGGGTCGGCCACCGCGACGGCGGTGAGCTGGCCCGCGTCGGTGGCGATGTCGGTCGGCTCGGGGCCGACCCAGAGCTGGGCCGTCGACGACGGGTCGTCCACGATCAGCATCGTGTCGACCTGGTTGCGACGCAGCGCCGACACGACGGCGTCCAGGCCCGCCCCGACGTCCTCCTGGACGCCGAAGCGGTCCAGCGCGGCGGTGACCCGCTGGTCGGCCACCTCGGCGATGGTCTGCACGGTGACGTCGTCCATCAGCGCCGGGTCCGCCCCGGCGTGCCGCGACCCGGCGTCGGTACGCACCAGCACGTCCTGCCAGCGCTCCGGCAGCTGGGCGGCGATCATGCCGGTGGCCCGCACGTCGCCGGCGACCACCACCACCTCCGCGCCGACCTTCTCGGCCAGCTCCACGGTGGCCGCCGCCGCGTCGCCGGCGTTGTGGTGCCAGGCCTCCACGGCGGCCCGCTGGTAGCGCGAGTGCGACCAGCCGCCCGCGTTGACGCGGCGCAGCGGGAAGTCCTCCCGGCCGGTGACGTGGGCGCGGCGCGGCACCCCGCCGGCGCTGACGGCCACGGCGTCCGCGCCCCTGCGGTCGGCCAGCACCCGCACCCAGGCGACCTGCTCGCCGCGCTGGGCGAGCAGCGGCATGGTGTGCGGCAGCTCCGACACGGTCGCCAGGTCCCGCAGCGGCGGGGCGGACAGGTACTCGGTGAGCACCGCGCGGCCCCGGGTGGCGAACACGGCGATGCCGTAGTCGCCCGCCATCGGGTCGTGGCCGCGGACGACGCGTTCGACGGCGTCCACGGTCGGCGCGTCGGCGCCCTGCTCCAGCAGTCGCCCCTCGATGGCCCGCCACCGCAGGTCCAGCGCGGGGCGGGCGTCGTGGGTGTCCCGGGAGGCGTCCAGGTAGACCGAGCACCACGGCCCGGGACGGTCGTAGAGCGGACGCAGGAAGGACAGCTGCATGCTCGACCCCTTTCCGGCTCGGCCCCCCGCTTACCCGCGCCGGTCGCCTTGTCACCTGGCCCGGTCACCCGACCCGGTCGCCTGGCCTGCTGCTCCCGGCGTCGGCTCCCGCCGCCGCGACCCGCCACGAACATGACTCGCGTTCATTCATGTCGTTCGGCCGCCCCGGCGGATACGATCGGTGTAGCGAATCGGACTCTCCGTGGTGAACGACTCTCGGTGGTGGACAATGGACGGCGACCTCGACTACCGGCGGATCGCTCGCCCGACGCAGCGGATCGTCACCGGCCGCGTCGTCCGGTTGCTCGACGGCTACCCGCGTGAGCTGAAGATCGGTCAGCCCGTGCTCGTCGCCGTGGTGACGGCCGCCAGCGTGATGGGGCTGCTGCTGCTGGCGTTCCGTTCGCTGCTGTCCAGCGGCGGTGGCGGCGCCCGGCGCACCTGGAAGGAGCTGCGCAAGGGGCCGGAGTTCCTGGTCACCCCGCTGCGGCTGCGCGACTCCAACGACCAGCTGTGCGAGGTGGAGCTGCACGGGCACCTGGCGCAGAGCGCGCTGCACCCGGCCGACTGGGTGCAGATCACCCTCAAGCCGCAGGATCCCGACCTGCCGCCGCGCGTCGAGCAGATCGTCAACCTCACCACCGGGCAGCTGCTGCGCCCCCGCCACGCCACCCTGTGGAGCCACCTCGGGCCGCCGCTGCTGCTCCAGGCCGCCCTGGGGGCGCTGCTGGTCCTCGTGATCGGCGCGGCGATCCTGCTCACCTGAGCGTGCGCCGCCAACGGGTGGCGCGCCGGTCCTGCTCGCCCGAGCCCCGCCCCGCGCCGCCCGACGGGAAGCGCGCCGGGCGGTCAGCCGACCGGGGTGCGGGGGCGCTCCGGGGCCGGCGCGGTGCGCAGCATGCCCCGGCGGGCCGCCCAGCGCTCGAAGACCAGGGTGGCGAACGGCGGCACCGAACAGGCCAGCGCCACGAGGGTCGGCCACGCCCGCCACCGGTGCAGCCGCGCGACGGCCAGCACCAGCACGCCGTACGCGACGAACAGGCCGCCGTGGATCGGGCCGAAGATCTTCACGCCGATCTCGTTGCCCGGCGGGCCATATTTGACGGCCATGCCGACCAGCAGGGCCAGCCAGGAGCACGCCTCGGCGACCGCCGCCGCGACGAACAGCTTCGTGATCTTCTCGCGCATCGTCTCCCCCACCGGTTGCCGGCCATGCTAGCCAGCCCGCCCGACGGCCCGGCCGACCGGGAGGCGGAGGCGACGGGGATCACGCGGGCCACAGGTGGGTACGTAGAGGGACCTTCGGGTCTTCCCCCGGGCCGCCGCCGCGTGCGAGGTTGGGGGAACCAACGGTGACAGGGCGGTGACCATGGGCGAGGAAGTCGCGGCGCGCACCTTCAGTCGGGAGGACCGGGCGCGCTATCGGGAGAAGGTGCACCGGTGCCTGGACGTCTTCGCCGAGATGCTCCGGGAGTCCCGCTTCGACGTGGAACGGCCGATGACCGGCCTGGAGATCGAGCTGAACCTGGTCGACGACGGGTCCCTGCCGGCGATGCGCAACGCCGACGTGCTCGCCGCGATCGCCGACCCGAGCTTCCAGACCGAGCTTGGGCAGTTCAACGTGGAGATCAACGTCGCGCCGCGCCGGCTGGCCGGCACGGGCACCGCCGCGTTCGAGGAACACGTACGGGCCAGCCTCAACGCCGCCGAGACCAAGGCCCGGGACGTCGGCGCGCACATGGTCATGATCGGCATCCTGCCGACGCTGCGCCCGGAGCACCTGACCGCCGAGACGCTGTCGGCCAACCCGCGCTACAAGCTGCTCAACGAGCAGATCTTCGCCGCGCGCGGCGAGGACCTGCGGATCTCCATCAGCGGGGTGGAACGGCTCGCGGTCACCGCCGACACCATCACCCCGGAGGCGGCCTGCACCAGCACCCAGTTCCACCTCCAGGTCAGCCCCGCGCAGTTCGCCGACCACTGGAACGCCGCCCAGGCCGTCGCCGGCATCCAGGTGGCCCTCGGCGCGAACTCGCCGCTGCTGTTCGGCCGGGAACTGTGGCGCGAGACCCGCATCCCGCTGTTCCAGCAGGCCACCGACACCCGGGCGGAAGAGATCAAGGCCCAGGGGGTACGCCCACGGGTGTGGTTCGGCGAACGCTGGATCACCAGCGTGTTCGACCTGTTCGAGGAGAACGTGCGCTACTTCCCCGCCCTGCTGCCGGTGTGCGACCCGGAGGACCCGGCCGAGGCCCTGGCCCGGGGCGACGTGCCGAAGCTCGCCGAGCTGCGGCTGCACAACGGCACCGTCTACCGCTGGAACCGGCCGGTGTACGACGTCCACAAGGGCCGGCCCCACCTGCGGGTCGAGAACCGGGTGCTGCCCGCCGGCCCCACCGTGCTCGACACCGTCGCCAACGGCGCGTTCTACTTCGGGCTGGTCCGGGCCCTCGCCGAGTCGGACCGGCCGCTGTGGTCGCAGATGTCGTTCAGCGCCGCCGAGGAGAACTTCACCAGTTGCGCCCGGCACGGGATCGACGCCCAGGTGTTCTGGCCCGGCCTCGGCTACCTGCCGGTCACCGAGCTGGTGCTGCGCCGGCTGCTGCCGCTGGCCCACCACGGCCTCGACCGGTGGGGGCTGGACCCGGCCGAGCGGGACCGGCTGCTCGGGATCATCGAGCAGCGCTGCCTGACCGGCCGCAACGGCGCGACCTGGCAGGTGGAGACCCTGCACCGGCTGGAGTCCGCCGACCACCTGGACCGGCCCGAGGCGCTGCGCGAGGTCGTCCGCCACTACGTGGAGCTGATGCACAGCAACCGCCCCGTCCACGAGTGGCCGATCCCCTGACCGTGCCCCTGACCGGGCCAGGAGTCCCGGGCCGACGGGCCGGTGCCCAAGGCCAGGGTGGGCCGGTTCCCGGGGCTAGGGTGGGCCGGTGCCGAACACCGACGCGGCGATCGACGCCGCCCTCGCCCGGCTACGCTCCCTCGCAGAGCAGCTTCCCTACCCCGGGGACTGGCTCCCGGCCGCCCGCCCCGACCCGGCCGGGGTGGTACTCGCCGAGGACGAGGGGCTGTCCCGCCTCGTCGTCGACCCGGCCACGGGTGCCGTGTCCCTCCTCGACGAGGGCGGGTCCGAGCCGGTGAACTCCACGCTGGACGCGCTCGTCGCCTGCGCGGAGGCGTACCTGGCGGCCCGCGCCGAGGCCGACGCGCTGCCCGACGACGCCGACGACGACCTCGAGGCGGTCGGCGAGCGGCTCACCGACCGGTTCCGGCAGCTCGACCCAACGTCGGTGGGCGACGAGAACCGCTTCTGGTCGGTGGCCGCCGAGGAACTCGGCTACGGGATGACCTGACGGGTCGGCCCTCCCCGGTGGCGACGGGCCTGACGGCGCGGGCGGCGCTTCGGCGGCCTGAACGCGGGCGGCGCTTCGGCGGCCTGACGACGCGGGCGGTTCGAAGGGTCGGCACCTCCGGCGGCTACGCACCGGGCGGCTACGCACCGGGCGCGTCGACCATCGGTTCGTACCGGTCGCCGGCGTCGCTGACCGGGCGGTAGTCGTCGTCGGCCGCCAGGCGGTGCAGCGCCTCCAGCAGCAGCCCGTCGGCCTCCGGCAGGTCGAGCGCCTGCCGCAGCCGCGCCCGTTCCGCGTCCAGCTCCGGCCAGTCCTCGCGGATCTCCTCGTCGGCGCGGGCCAGCCACTCCCGCAGCCGCGCGCCGCCGTCGTCGCCGTACGGGACGCTCGTCGCGTCGTGGATGCTGGAGAGCCCGACGACGAGCGCGAGGGCGGCGCGCAGGTCGGTCGCGATCAGCCCGCCCTCGCCCTCCGAGCCGACGTACAGCACGGGCCGGGCGACGCTGGTGCCCACCAGCATGAAGGCCCCGCCCGAGGCGTCCCCGGCGATCATCTCAAGGGGTTCGCCGCTGGGCAGGTGCACCGCCTCCGGCGGCCCGTCGGCCGCCCGGTCCAGGTCGAAGTCGAACCGGCGCAACAGGTCGACGATCCACGCCGCGCCGGCGATCCGCCCCAGCAGCAGACTCTCGCCCCCTGCGGCCCGCTCGCCCCCTGCGCCTATCTCGGCCCCTGCGGCCCTCTCGTCACCCACCCCGCGACGCTACCCCACCCCCCAGGCCCCTCCCTCGCTCCTCCGCTCGCCCGCTCACCCCGCGATCTTGCACTTGTGGCCCCCTGTTCGCCCGTTATCACCGTTATGCGGGGGCCGAAACTGCAAGATCGCGGAGAACGGGGGTGCAGGCGGGGCGCGGGATTCAGGAGGAGGGGGTGGGGAGGTCGTGGGTGGCGTGGAAGACGACCGCACCGAGGACCTCCGCCGGGGTGCGGAACCTGTCGAGGCGCGCGCCCGCAAACGTGGCCTCGCCGTGGAACGAGGCGCGCCCCTCCGGGCCGCCAAGGCGGAACGCGGCCCCCTCGAACGTGGCCCCGTCGAAGCGGGTGACCCCGTGGAACTGGGCTGCCGTGAAGTCGGCGTGGTCCACCGCGCAGCCGCTGAGGTCGAGGTCGACCAGGGTCGCGCCGCACAGCGACAGGCTCATGCCCGCCCAGTGCACCGCCCCGCCCGGCTCGTTCCGCTCGTCGGGCCTGCCCGAACCGCCCGGCTCACCCGGGGCACTGGCCCCCTGGCGCAGGCGTGCGGCGAGGAGTCGCTGGGCAGCGCGGCGCAGCTCCACCTCGCCGGCCTGCGCGGCGGTCAGCTCGCCGGTCACGTGGAACGGCAGCGGGGCGCGCAGGTAGCCGCAGACGGCGTCCACCACCCGCTGGCGCAGCTCCGGTCGCGCGTCGCCCAACTCGCCGAGGATGCGCAGGCCGGCCCGGCGCACATCGGGGTCGGGGTCGGCGAACTGGCGGGCGTACGGCGCGACGGAGCCGTCGGGCACGAGCACCGCCGCGTCGCCCGGGGCGGACGGCCCCTGCGGACCGGTTGGTTCGTTCGCGTCGTCCAGGCCGAGTTCCGACGTCCAGCCGAGGGGCCAGCATATCGGCTCGTCGTCGGCCGAGCCGGCCCACCGGGCGTCGGCGAGGTCCACGGCTGGCTGGTCCAGGTGCACGGGCCCACTGAACCACGCCCCGCCGAAGGTCGCCTCCGCCCCGAAGCGCGCCTTGTAGAACCAGGCGGGGCCGGCGAAGCGGGCCCGGCGGAATGAAGCCGGGCCGACGAAGCGGGCCCCGTCACCGCCCTCGGTCCACTCCTGGTAGTCGCCCATCAGCACCGCCACCGGCCAGCCGGGGTCGTCCTCGTTCGGCTCGTCCCACTCAGCGGGCCGGACCTCCTCGATGGTGTCCCAGGCCGGGTCGTCCTCCCAGAACTCCTCCTCGCCGCGCCCGAACCAGGCCAGCCCGCCGAACGCCGCGCCCGCGAAGCTCGCCGGCCCCCGGAACCGGGCCCGCCCGAACACGGCGTCGGCGGCGAAGTGCGCCTCGTCGAAGCGGGCAGCTCCGTGGAAGAGCGCGCGAGCGAAGATCGCCTCGCGGGCGAACCGGGCCCCGGCGAAGGAGGTCGTCCCGAGGAAACGGGCGTCGTCGAACCGGGCCCCGGCCAGCACGCAGCCGCCGAGGTCGGCGTCGACGAGGGTCGCCCCGGCCAGGTCGACGCCGACGGTTGACGCACCCGCGTCGGGCCGGAGCAGCCCGGCCAGCACGCGCCCCGCCACCCGCCGCCCGTCGGCGTCCAGGTTGGCAGGACCGTCAGCCGGCGTACGCAGGTATGCGCACACCGCGTCGGCGGCATGCTGCCGCAGGTCGGGGTGGGCCGCGCCAACCTCGGCGAGCCGCCCCAGGGCGGCCTCCCGCTGCCCACCCGCCGCAACCAGCACCTGCCGGCCGGCAGCCCGGCGCTCCTCGACGCCCGCCGCATCGTCCACCACGTGACCCCTCCGCACCCGACGGCCGCCCCGCACACCGGCCCCGCTGCCGGGTTGGCCCCGACGCGTCGGCGCAGGATAGCCGCAACGACCGACATCGGCGCAGGCACCGGAGACTCGGGACCTGTGCCGTGTCCGTCGGCACACGGTCGGGTCGCCGTCATCGTCGACCTGCCGGCGGCGTGCTGGTGGGTCCACCACCAGGCCACCCCGTACGGGCTGTGCCGGCAACAACGGTGCCAGCACTGCCCGCTCGCGGTTCCTGAGATCACCTCGCGCCATGCAGGGCTTGACGGGTGACACTCATGACCCGCGAGACAGAACCTGCCGCGAACGAAAGAATGCCAACGAATTCATAAATGTTTATGAACTTCCTTCGCCATCATGGAAGCTGTGCATCATATCGATTACTGTCATTTTGCCAGCCTGGCGAATTTACGGGGATGGGAGATCCTGTGAGAATGAGAGCTATACCATCGGCGATTGCTCTGGTGGGTGCGTCGGCGGGAGCGATGATTCTGCTGACCGGAAGCCCGGCCATGGCCGCCGACACCGCCTACCTGGAGCAGACCCAGTACCTCACCAGCACCCCCACGGACTCGCTGGCCACCACGTGCACCAGCAAACGGATCACCCTGTCGGCGGGGGACTACACCTGGGGCAACTACTACCCCGGCTCGGTCCAGGATCAGTACCTCGGCGCCACCACCTACACGTGGACGACCTGCCTGGACCCGAAGAACGGGTACTACCGGCAGACGACGACGCTGGACCCGGATCATTCGGGATGGGCCAACGCCACCATCAGCGATGATTTTGTCATCTCCCCGTCCGGCAACTGGACCTGGGGTTCCTACATCGATCCCCACTTCTGATCCAGCCTCCACCACGGGTGCCCGGGGCGCGTCGCTCCGGGCACCCGGCCGGATGGGGCGGGAGTGGTTCGCGCGATTCGATCGGAAATCGGGACCCTGGCGCCGGACCGATCGGAGTGGGCGAAGCCGCACGCGGCATGATCGTCTGCTGTTTCCGGAGAGCTCGTCCGGCGTGTCGTCTCACTGATCAGCAGACGATCACGCCGACAGCCCCGCTCCCCTCACAACGCGACCACCGCCGCCGACTCCGGGGGGAGTTCGATGCGGTCGCGGGTGACCGAGACGCCCTCCTCCGTGGTCAGCAGCACCCGGCGCGCCACCCCCGGCAGGGTGATCCGCTGCGGCCGGCCGGCGAGGTTCGCCACCACCATCCGCTCGCCCCGGCGCATCACCAGGAACTGGTCGCCGTGCCGCACGTCGACGGCGTCGAGCCGGGGATCGGAGAGGTCGGGGTCGCTCTTGCGCAGGGCGATGAGCCGTCGGTAGAACTCGTGCATCCGGCGGTGTTCGGGCTTGTCCAGCTCGGCCCAGTCGAGCCGGGAGCGCACGAACGTCTGCCGGTCCTGCGGGTCCGGCACGTCGCCGGGCGGCCAGCCGTGCGCGGCGAACTCGCGCCTACGGCCGGCGGCCACGGCGGTGGCCAGCTCCGGCTCCGGGTGGCTCGTGAAGAACTGCCACGGGGTGCTGGCCGCCCACTCCTCCCCCATGAACAGCATGGGGGTGAACGGGCCGGTGAGCAGCAGCGTCGCGCCGACGCGCAGCAGCGCCGGGGACAGCGTCGCGGAGATCCGGTCGCCGGTGGCCCGGTTGCCGATCTGGTCGTGGTTCTGCAGGTACGCCACGAAGCGGTGCCCCGGCACGCGCTGCCGGTCGACGGGCCGGCCGTGGCTGCGCTGGCGGAAGCTGGACCAGGTGCCGGCGTGGTAGAACCCGCCGGTCAGCACCTGCGCCAGGCACTCCAGGGAGCCGAAGTCGGCGTAGTAGCCCTGCCGTTCCCCGGTGAGCAGGGTGTGCAGGGCGTGGTGGGCGTCGTCGTTCCACTGGGCGTGCAGGCCGTACCCGCCGGCCTCGCGGGGCGTGACCAGCCGCGGGTCGTTGAGGTCGGACTCGGCGATCAGCGACAGCGGCCGGCCCAGCCGGGTCGACAGGGCCTCCACCGCGACCGCGATCTCCTCCAGCAGGTGGGTGGCGCGGGTGTCGGGCATCGCGTGCACGGCGTCGAGGCGCAGGCCGTCGACGTGGTAGTCGCGCAGCCACATCACGATGCTGTCGACGATGTAGCGGCGCACCTCGTCGGAGTGCGGGCCGTCGAGGTTGACGGTGCGGCCCCAGGTGTTGCTCCGCTCGGTCAGGTACGGCGCGAACATCGGCGCGTAGGCCCCGGAGGGCCCGAAATGGTTGTAGACGACGTCGAGGATCACCCCCAGACCCTTGGCGTGGGCGGCGTCGACGAACCGTTTCAGCCCGTCGGGGCCGCCGTAGGGTTCGTGCGGGGCGAACCAGCAGACCCCGTCGTACCCCCAGTTGTGCTCGCCGTTGAAGGCGTTGACCGGCAGCAGCTCGACCAGGTCGACGCCGAGGTCGACGAGGTGGTCGAGACGCTCGATCGCCGCGTCGAAGGTGCCCTCGGGGGTGAAGGTGCCGATGTGCAGCTCGTAGAGGATGCTGCCGGGCAGTTGCCGGCCCGTCCAGCCGGCGTCGCCCCAGCGGTGGGCGGCGTGGTCGTAGCGGCGGCTCGGCCCGTGCACCCCGGCGGGCTGCCAGGGCGAGCGGGGGTCGGGCAGGGCCCGGTCGTCGTCGCCGAGGACGAACGCGTAGTCGGTGCCGGGGCCCGCGCCGGGCACCTCGACCCGCCACCAGCCGCCCGGCTCGGGGCGCATCTCGTGGTCGGCGGCGGCGTCGGCGTCGCCGGCCAGCCGCAGCCGGACCCGGGCGGCCTCGGGCGCCCACACGGTGAATTCGGTCATGCGGCAGCCTCCACGGAGTCGGCGGGTGCGAGGAGGGCGACGGGGAGAGTGTCGAGCAGATCGTCCAGCAGCAGCTCACTGCCACTGTAGACCCGCCCGGTGAACACGTCGGTAACAGTGTGGCCGCCCAGCGACAGCCGGGTGCCCCGCCAGCAGCCGGCGCGGGCCAGCCGCAGCGGCAGCCGGGTGGCGACGGCGACCGCCCCGGCGCGGTGCGGCCCGCCGGGAGAAGAGCCGCCCCGGTCGGCGGCGCCTCGGTCGAAGGCGACGACGTGGGCGGCGGCGGGGCCGTGCGCGGGCACCGGGCGGTAGCCGGCGAACAGCTCCGGGTGGTCGCGGCGCAGCCGCAGCGTCCGCGACACCACGAGCAGCTTCGCCGCGCCGGACGCGTCCACGGCCGGGCGCAGGCCGGCGTCGAGCCGGGCCAGCTTCTCCCGGCGTACGCCGAAGTCGACCGGGCGGCGGTTGTCGGGGTCGACGAGGGAGTTGTCCCACAGCTCGGTGCCCTGGTAGGTGTCGGGCACCCCGGGCATGGCGAGCTGGACGAGCTTCTGCCCCAGCGAGTTGGACCAGCCGGCGGGGGTGATCTCGGCGGCGAACGCGGTCAGCTCGGCGTGCAGCTCCGGGTCGTCGTACATGCGGTCGACCAGGGCGTGCATGGCGCGCTCGAAGCCCGGGTCGGGGTCGGCCCAGCTGGTGGCCACCGACGCCTCCCGGGCGGCCTTCTCGGCGTACGCGTGCAGCCGCTCCCGCTCGATGGGCCACGCGCCGACGGCGGTCTGCCAGAGCAGGTGGGCGAACGCCGGATCGGGCAGCGGCGCGGCGGCGGTCCACCGGGTGACCCGCTCGGCCCAGCGCCCGGGCAGCTCGGAGAGCACGGCGAGGCGGGCCCGGACGTCCTCGCCGCGCTTGGTGTCGTGGGTGGAGAGGGTGGTCATGGCCGCCGGCCAGCGCACCTGCCGGGCGGCGGCGAACCGGTGGAACTCGGCCGGCGGGGTGCCGAAGTGGGCGGGGCTGCCGCCGACCTCGTTGAGGGCGACGAACCGGCTCCACCGGTAGTAGGCGGTGTCCTCGACGCCCTTGGCCATCACCGCGCCGCTCAGCTGCGGGAAGCGTACGCCCAGCTCGTCGTCGGGGTCGCGGAGCCGGCGGGTGACCGCGTCGAGGGCGGGGGCCAGGTCGGGGCGGCGGCGCCCGGCCTCGGCGCGGGCGGCGGCGAGGTGGCGGGCCCCGTGCGGCGGGTAGCCCCGGTAGACGGGGAAGCAGGCGGCCAGCTCCGCCAGGGCGGCGCGGGCCTCGTCCGGGGCGAGCTCGGGGGCGAGGGCGGCGAGCCGGGTCAGCTCGGCGGCGAGCAGCCGGGTGGCGGCCTCCAGCTTGGTGGCGTGGGTGAGGTCCTGCCAGGAGGTGTGCCGGCCGGTGAGCCGGGCGTCGAGGGCGGTGAAGTCGGCCTCGGCGGCGCCGTCGACGAAGAGGCCGCCGACGGCGGCGAGGGCGTCGTAGCCGGTGGTGCCGTCGACCGGCCAGTCGGGCAGCTCCTCGCCGTACTCCAGGATCTTCTCCACCAGCAGCCACGCCTGCGGCGCGGCGGCGCGCAGCCGGGCCAGGTAGCCGGCGGGGTCGCGCAGCCCGTCGGGGTGGTCGACGCGGATGCCGTCGACCTCGCCGGCCGCCGCCCACCGCAGGACCTCGGCGTGGGTCGCGGCGAAGACCTCCGGGTCCTCCACGCGCAGGCCGGCGAGGTCGGCGATGGCGAAGAACCGGCGGTACGTCAGCTCGCGGTCGCCGCGCCGCCAGGAGACCAGCTCGTAGTGCTGCCGGTCGTGCACCTGCCGGGGGCTGCCGTCGCCGGTGTCGTCGGCGATCGGGAAGCGGTGCTCGTGGTAGCGCAGCTCCCCGTCGGCGATCGTGAGGTCGTCGAGGGCGTCGGGGGTGTCGGCGAGCACGGGCAGCAGCAGCCGGCCCCGGTCCCAGTCGATGTCGAACCAGCGCGCGTACGCCGAGTCGCGGCCCCTGCGCAGCACGTCCCACCAGGCGGGGTTGGCCGCCGGCCGGGCCACCCCGGCGTGGTTGGGCACGATGTCGACGACGAGGCCGAGCCCGGCGGCGCGCAGCGCCCGCACCAGCCGCACGCGGGCGGCCTCGCCGCCCAGCTCGGGGTTGACGGCCCGGTGGTCGACGACGTCGTAGCCGTGCTGCGAGCCGGGGGTGGCGGTGAGCAGCGGGGCGCTGTAGAGGTGGGTGACGCCGAGGTCGGCCAGGTAGCCGGCGAGGCCGGCGGTGGTGTCGAGGTCGAAGCCGGGGCGGACCTGCACCCGGTAGGTCGAGCCGACCCTGCAGGTAGGGGTGTCGGACACCGTCAGACCGTCCTCTCCAGGACCACGAGGCAGCGGTCGGGCACGCAGATGGTGCCGCCCGCCTCGACGAGGGTCGGCTTCTCCGGGTCCGGGTCGGCGGTGCTGATCACCTGTTCCCAGCGCTGGCCGAACTCCTCCCCGGGCAGGGTGAAGTCGAGCGGGGCGTCGTGGGCGTTGAAGCAGAGCAGGAAGGACGAGTCGTGGTGGCGCTGGCCGAACTGGCCGCGTTCGCGGATGCCGTCGCCGTTGACGAACAGGGCCACCGAGCGGCCGAAGTCGTTGCCCCAGTCCTCGCCGGTCATCTCCCGGCCGTCGGGGGTGTACCAGGCCAGGTCGGGCAGCCCCGAGCCGGCGGCCCGGCCGCCGACGGGCAGGCCGGTGAAGAAGCGGCGGCGGCGGAACACCTGGTGGCGGTGGCGGAAGTCGACCAGCCGCCGGACGAAGTCCAGCAGCGGCTCGTCGGCGTCGTCCCAGTCGACCCAGGCCAGCTCGCTGTCCTGGCAGTAGGCGTTGTTGTTGCCGCGCTGGGTGCGGCCCAGCTCGTCGCCGTGGCCGATCATCGGCACGCCCTGGGAGAGGATCAGGGTGGCCAGGAAGTTGCGCCGCTGCCGCTGCCGCAGAGCCAGCACGCCGGGGTCGTCGGTCTCGCCCTCGACGCCGCAGTTCCAGGACCGGTTGTGGCCCTCGCCGTCGCGGTTGTCCTCGCCGTTGGCCTCGTTGTGCTTGTCGTTGTACGACACGAGGTCGTTGAGGGTGAACCCGTCGTGGCAGGTGACGAAGTTGATGCTGTGGAACGGGCGGCGGCCGTCGTCCTGGTAGAGGTCGGCGGAGCCGGAGATGCGGGAGGCGAACTCGGCGAGGGTGGCGGGCTCGCCGCGCCAGAAGTCGCGCACCGTGTCGCGGTATTTTCCGTTCCACTCGGTCCACAGCGGCGGGAAGTTGCCCACCTGGTAGCCGCCGGGGCCGACGTCCCACGGCTCGGCGATGAGCTTGACCTGGCTGACCACCGGGTCCTGCTGGACCACCTCGAAGAAGGTGGACAGCCGGTCGACCTCGTAGAACTCGCGGGCCAGGGTCGCGGCGAGGTCGAACCGGAAGCCGTCGACGTGCATCTCGGTGACCCAGTAGCGCAGCGAGTCCATGATCAGTTGCAGGGAGTGGGGGCTGCGCACGTTGAGGCTGTTGCCGGTGCCGGTGTAGTCGACGAAGTAGCGCCGGTTCTCCTCGGAGAGGCGGTAGTAGCTGGGGTTGTCGACGCCCTTGAAGCTCAGCGTCGGGCCGAGGTGGTTGCCCTCGGCGGTGTGGTTGTAGACCACGTCGAGGATGACCTCGATGCCGGCGGCGTGCAGCGTCTTGACCATGCCCCGGAACTCCTGCACCTGCTGGCCGAGGCCGCCGAGCGCCGCGTAGCCGTGGTGGGGGGCGAAGAAGCCGATCGTGTTGTAGCCCCAGTAGTTGCGCAACCCCAGGTCGGCGAGCCGGTGGTCGTGCACGAACTGGTGCACCGGCATCAGCTCCACGGCGGTGACCCCGAGCCGCTGGAAGTATTCGATCATCACCGGGGAGGCGATGGCCGCGTACGTGCCGCGCAGCTCCTCGGGGATGCCGGGGTGGCGCATGGTCAGGCCCCGCACGTGCGCCTCGTAGATCACCGAGTGGTGGTACGGGGTGCGCGGCGGCCGGTCGTTGCCCCAGTCGAAGTACGGGTTCACCACCACCGACTTCGGCATGAACGGGGCCGAGTCGGTCTCCGACATCCGGTCCTCGTCGCCGCCCACCTCGTAGTCGTAGACGGCCGGGTGCCACTCGACGTCGCCGTCGACGGCCTTCGCGTACGGGTCGAGCAGCAGCTTGTGCGGGTTGCAGCGGATGCCGTTCGCCGGGTCCCACGGGCCGTGGACCCGGTAGCCGTAGCGCTGCCCCGGCTCGATACCCGGGATGTAGCAGTGCCAGACGTACGCGTCGACCTCACGCAGCTCGACGCGGCGTTCCGCGCCGGTGTCCCACTCGTCGAACAGGCAGAGCTCGACGCGCTCGGCCACCTCGGAGAAGATCGCGAAGTTGGTGCCCATCCCGTCGTGGGTGGCCCCCAGCGGGTACCGCTCGCCCGGCCAGACCTGCATGTCGCTCCTCAGCCCATGATGATGATCGCCCCGGACGGGGCCGTGCCCGCCGGGTGCGCACGCCGCTAATGCCCCGCCGCCGGTCGGCCCAATCCACCCGTTGGTGCCGTAACCGATTCCGCCCGCCTGATGCCGACTGGACCTTTGGGTGGTGTCCGTCACCTTGGGCCCTCTCAGGATGCGGTTCGGGCCCGGATGCCCTTTCCTTGATGCGGGGGCGTGCGGAGGCGCGCGTTCCCGCTCGGCCCTCGGCCACCCCACCTTGCCCTGTCACGCCGCCATCGTTGCCGGCGCGGTCCACCCTGCACGGACGGAGTTCGATGTGACGACCCTGCGGGCCGGCGAGCAGACCGCCACCGCCACGGACCGGCTCTGCCGGCCCAGCACCACCTCACGGTCCCAGACCCCGCAGCCTGCGCTCCCGCAGCCCCACGGCTGCGGGGTGCCCCCGCAGACCCGCCGCATCCTCATGCTCTCCTGGGAGTACCCGCCGGTGCTCGTCGGCGGCCTCGGCCGGCACGTGCACGCCCTCTCCGTCGCCCTGGCCGCCGCCGGCCACGAGGTCACCGTCGTCACCCGCCACGCCGACGGCGCGCCCCTGGAGGAGTACGCCGACGGCGTCCGCGTCCTGCGCGCCGCCGAGGACCCGGTCGCCTTCCCCCTGGCCACCGGCAGCCTCCTCGCCTGGACCATGGCCTTCAACCACACCCTCACCCGCGCCGCCCTGCGCGCCACCGAATCCGGCAGCTACGACGTCGTCCACGCCCACGACTGGCTCGTCGCGCACACCGCGATGACGCTGCGGGACCACCTCGACGTGCCGCTGGTCAGCACGATCCACGCCACGGAGGCGGGCCGGCACCAGGGCTGGCTGCCGCAGGAGATGAACCGCACCATCCACGGCGTCGAGCAGTGGCTGAGCTCCGAGTCCAACCGGGTCATCGTCTGCTCGGGCTACATGCGCGACGAGGTCGGCGCGCTGTTCGACGTGCCGGCCGCGCGGGTCGACGTGGTGCCCAACGGGGTGGAGCCGCACCGCTGGAAGGTGCCGACGTCGGCGGTCGCCTCGGCGCGGGCCCGGTTCGCCGGGGACGGCCCGCTGGTCACCTTCGCCGGCCGGCTGGTCTACGAGAAGGGCGTGCAGCACCTGCTCGCCGGGCTGCCCCGGCTGCGCGAACGGCACCCGGGGCTGCGCGCCGTGATCGTCGGCGACGGGCCGTACAAGCCGGCGCTGGAGGCCGAGGTGCACCGGCTCGGCCTCGGCGGCACGGTCAGCATGCCGGGCTTCCTCGGCGGCACCGACCTGCCCGCCGTGATGGCCGCCTCGGACTGCTTCGCGGTGCCGAGCATCTACGAGCCGTTCGGCATGGTCGCCCTGGAGGGGGCGGCGGCCGGCGCGCCCCTGGCGGTCGCCTCGACGGGTGGCCTGGCCGAGATCGTCGAGCCGGGCGTGACCGGGATGACGTTCGCCCCGCAGGACCCGGCGGGGCTGACCGAGGCGGTGCACGCCCTGCTGTCCGACACCGAGCGCGCCCGGGCGCTGGCCCGCCGGGCCCGGAGGATGGTCCACGAGCAGTACGGCTGGGCCGCCATCGCGCGCCGCACGGCCGACGCGTACGCCTCGGCGATCGCCAAGGCCCCGGCGTTCACCGCCGAGCGCGCCGAGCGGCGGATGAGCGGGGGCGACGCCCAGCGGCGGGTCGCCGAGGGCAACCTGCTCGCCGCCGCCGGCCTGCGCTGAGGCGCAAGGAAGGGCCCCCTGTTAACGCATTCCGCATAGCAGGGGGCCCTTCTTAACAACGAACAGGGCGCGTCAGCGGTCGGCGGGCCGCTCGTAGGCGCGCTCCGGGGAGCCGATGTAGATCTGCCGCGGGCGGCCGATCTTGGTCTCCGCGTCGCCGAGCATCTCCCGGTACTGGGCGATCCAGCCGGGCAGCCGGCCGAGGGCGAACAGCACGGTGAACATCTTCGTCGGGAAGCCCATGGCCTTGTAGATGAGGCCGGTGTAGAAGTCCACGTTCGGGTAGAGCCGGCGGGACACGAAGAAGTCGTCCGCGAGGGCGATCTCCTCCAGCTGCATCGCGATGTCCAGCAGCGGGTCCGGCTTGGCCATCCGGCCGAGGACGTCCTGCGCGGCCTTCTTCACGATCGCGGCCCGGGGGTCGTAGTTCTTGTAGACCCGGTGGCCGAAGCCCATCAGCTTCACGCCGTCCTGCCGGTCCTTGACCTTGCGGACGAAGGACTGCACGTCGCCGCCGTCGAGCTGGATCTTCTCCAGCATCTCCAGCACGGCCTGGTTGGCGCCGCCGTGCAGCGGGCCGAACAGGGCGTTCACCCCGGCCGAGACCGAGGCGAAGAGGTTGGCGTTGCTGGAGCCGACCAGCCGCACGGTCGACGTGGAGCAGTTCTGCTCGTGGTCGGCGTGCAGGATGAACAGCATGTCCAGCACCTTGGCCATGACCGGGTCGACCTCGTACGGCTCCGCCGGCACGCCGAACGTCATCCGCAGGAAGTTCTCCACGTAGCCCAGGGAGTTGTCCGGGTACAGCAGCGGCTGCCCGATCGACTTCTTGTAGGCGTACGAGGCGATGGTGGGGACCTTCGCCATCAGCCGGACGGTGGACATCTCGACGTGGTCGGCGTCGAACGGGTCGAGGCTGTCCTGGTAGAAGGTCGAGATGGCGCTGACGGCCGAGGAGAGCACGGCCATCGGGTGCGCGTCGCGGGGGAAGCCGTCGAAGAAGCGGCGCATCTCCTCGTGCAGCAGGGAGTGCCGCCGGATCCGCTCGCTGAACTCGTCGAGCTGCTGCTGACCGGGCAGCTCACCGTAGATGAGCAGGTACGAGACCTCCAGGAAGGAGGACTTCTCGGCCAGCTGCTCGATCGGGTAGCCCCGGTACCGCAGGATGCCCGCGTCGCCGTCGATGTAGGTGATCGCGGAGGAGCAGGCCGCGGTGTTCACGAAACCGGGATCGTACGTGGTCATCCCGGTTTCCTTGAGGAGCTTGCTCACGCCGATGCCGGCGGGGCCCTCGACCGCCGACTGCACCGGCATCGACAGCTGCCCACCGGGGTGATCGAGCTTGACTTCCGTCATGTGTTCCTCGCTTCGCCGGCAGATCTACGTTGAAATTGCCTTCGCTTTTACCGTAAACACGGTTGCGGGGACACCGCCCGTCGTGGTTCCGCAGGTGAGGTATGCGTCACCCGATTCCCGGCAGGTGGGCCCGGAAACCCGGGGGTCGGGGACCGACCTCGAACGGGGCCAATGTGACAAAAGGCCCCCGATCGCGCACGAAGCGTGACCGGGGGCCCGGTGGGCAGCAGGGAGGAAACTCTCAGGAAATACTCAGGTGACGCAGCTCGCCGTCCGGGCCGATCCGGTAGAGGTCCACGCGGTTGTCCCCGGCGCGGAACAGTCGGTCGTCGGTGAGGAAGGCCGCGAACCGGCGGCCACCGGCATCCGGCGGCACCACCGGGACGACCGCCCCGATCCGCCCGTTGACGGCGACGGCGAGCAGCGTGCCGTCGGGTACCGAGGCTCCGACCGTGCCCCAGACCAGGGCCGGCAGCTCGCCGGTGTCCGGGTCGACGGCGCGGAAGGCGGCGAGGTCGGCGACCCGCGCCGACCCGCCGGCCGGGCGTTCGCCCACGGTCGTGCCGACCAGGGGGTGCGGCTTCGGCAGCGGCGGCGGCGCGGGCACCCCGCCGGTGATCGTGACCGGTTCCCCCGGCCGGTCGTAGAAGCGCTTGTCGGCGCGACCGCGCGGGGCCTGCCGGGCCGAGTTCCCGTCGACCCGCCAGGGGATCCGCACGTGCGCGTAGTCGGCGACCGTGGGCAGCAGGTCGACGTGCTCCCAGTTGCGGTCGTCGACCCGGCCGGCGCGCTGCCCGGGCTCCTTGACGAACATCGGCACCCAGGCCACCTGCCCGGCCGCCGCGCGGATCGCGTCCAGCCCCCGCCCCTGGGCCCCGTTGTCGAAGCTGACCCCGTGGTCGGCGGTGACCACCAGCAGGGCCCGGTCGTAGAGGCCGGTGGCGCGCAGCGTGCGCAGCGTCTCGCCGATCAGCCGGTCGGTGTACTCCAGTTGGGCCAGGTGCCGCCGCCGGGCCAGCTCGACCCAGCCCGCGCCGTCGTTGGGCAGGTCCTCCGGGGCGGCGTAGCGGGCCCCCGAGGGCAGGAACTGCCACGGCGCGTGCGGCATCAGCAGGTGCAGGAAGTGCAGGGTGGGCCGGTCGCCGGGGCGCAGCCCGGCCAGGAAGCTGGCGAACCGGGCCGGCTGGTTGGCGTTCAGCCGGTCCCAGCGGAACTTCGGGTCGGCGGGGACGGGCTCGGCGGCGTCCAGGCCCGCCTCGGCGGCGGTCTGCTCGCGGTACGACTCCTCCGGGTCGACGTGGCTGTCGACCGGGGCGGCGACCTGGCCCAGCAGCTTCCCGCTCTCCCGGACCAGGGTGCCGAGCCCCTGCCGGGGGCTGGCCGGCTGGTCGCAGCGGCTGGGCGGGCAGAGCCGGGTGATGCTCTCCTCGGCCCGGATGTCGTACAGGCCGCCGAGGGCGGTGAACAGGTTGTCGGGGTATTGCGAGTAGTGCGGGGCGACCGGCTTCGCCGGGTAGCGGCCGGTGAGCATGGCTGGCAGCGCGTACGGCGTCCAGCCGCTCACCCCGGTGGCGTCGCGGTACCAGGTGGAGCCGCCGGCCAGCTCCGCGAAGTGCGGGTAGCGGGCCGCGTCGATCCGCCCGTCGGGGCCGAGCAGGGAGACCAGGGGCAGCTCGTCGAGGATCAGCATGACCACCGGCGGGTGCCCGCCCGGGGCGGCCACCCCGGCCGCGCCGGCGTCGCCCCGCGGCAGCACCACCGCCGAGGCCGGCGAGGCGAACAGGAACAGCGCCACGAAGGCCGCGGGCCCGGCCGAGGCCACCCGCAGCGCCAGGCCCGGCCCGCGCCACCGCCGGTGCGCCGCCGCCCCGGCCGCGCCGGCCAGCACGGCGACGACCAGCAGCGGTACGCCCCGCAGGGGCGTGACGTGCCGGCCCACCTGCACGGCGAGGGCGGCCAGCAGCAGGCCGACGAGCACCGTGTGCACGGCCGAGCGGGCGGCCCGCCCCGCCAGCCGGCTCGCCGCCCCGAGCAGCGCCAGCGCCAGCGTGGGCACGGCGGTGATCAGCGCGACCAGGGCCAGGGTCTCGCCGCGGGTGGCCCGGTGGAACAGGAAGAAGTCGGGGCTGCGGCCCAGCACGTCGAGCATCGGCTGGGTGACCACCAGCCCGACCAGGGCCGTGACCTCCAGCAGCCGGCGCAGCTCGGCCCGCCAGCCGGAGGGCCCGGTGGGCCGGCCCGGGGCCGCCTCGGCGGTGGGCGGCGCGGGGGCGACCGGGGGCGCGACGGTCGCGTCAACCACCCGTCACCGCCTGGTAGAGCGTCCGGGTGCCGCCGGGCAGCTCGACCCGCCGCTCGACGCGGCACCGGGTGGCGAGCAGCCGGGCGAACTCGTCGGGCCGGTAGTCGGGGAAGAGGCCGGCCGGCTTGTTGGCCAGCAGCCGCCGGGCCATCGGGTCCTCGGGGTGGACGAACTCGACCACCAGCCGGCCGCCGGGGACGCAGGCGTCGACGAGCTGGTCGACGACCTGCGCCAGCGGCACGTTGCGCCCGATCGCCAGGTGGTGCACGACGGCGAGGGCCAGCACCAGGTCGGCCCGCGCCCGGGTGGCGAACGCGGCCCGTTCGACGCCCCGCCAGCCGCCGCCGGGCGACGGGTCGGCCAGGTCCAGCACCAGCGGCAGCACCCGCCGCTGCTCCTCGGCGCGCAGCGCCGCGTACAGCTCGTCGACCACGGCCGGGTCCTGCTCGACGGCGACGACGTAGCCGGCGTAGCGGGCGGCGAGGCGGGCGTACCGGCCGTCGTTGGCGCCCAGGTCGAGCACCAGGCCGGGCGGCGTGCCGGCGGTCAGCGCCAGCTCGACGAAGCGTTCCTTCGCGGCGCGGTCGGCGGCGGAGTAGCTGCACGTGCGCTGGTAGTCGGCCCAGTGGCTGCGTGCCTGGCGGGGACGCAGCCGGCCGACCAGCCGCTCGATGCGGCGGACGGCGGCCAGCGCCAGCTCCCGGGAGAACCCGGCGCCGCGCAGTTGCTCGCGCACCTCGCCGGTGGCGGCGTCGGCGTTGCGCTGTTGCATGGCCGAGTGCAGGTGCACGTGGGTGGGCACGCCGGGCAGCAGCCGCCGGACGCCGGTGAACAGCCGGCGCATCTGCTCCGCGGGGATCCCGTCGACCTGGGCCCGCAGCCAGGGCTGGAAGTCCACGCCGAGGTGCGCGGTGAGCAGCAGCGGGTAGAGCATGGTCTGGCAGAACTGCCGGTAGCCGGCCCAGGGTTCGCCGTCGCGGGCCGGCTCGAACGAGCCGACGTCGATGAAGACCGGCGCGACGCCGCGCCACTGGAGGTTGTAGGCCGAGCCGTCCTTGGTGGTGAAGCCGGCGGTCAGCGCGGCGCGCAGGATCTCCAGGTGCAGCAGGGCCGCGTCGCGGAGCATGCCGAACGACCACTCGTACGGGTGGGAGACGAACGGGATGCGTTCGTGACGCAGCACGGCGGCCCACTGCCCACCGGCCCCGGCGGCGAACCTGGCCGGTTCGACGGGCTCGGTGCCGCAGACCTTGCCGGCCGCGAGCAGCGGCGGGAAGAAGTCGCTGGCGGACAGGGCCCGCCAGTCCCGGGCCGCCCGGGCGTCGAGGCCGCGCAGCACCTCCCCGTCGGCGTAGAAGACGCGGTTGGCCGGGTCGCGGAACGAGCCAGGCTCGACCCGGACGTCGGTGTGCGGGACGGTCATCGCCGGTGCGCCCCCGCTCAGGAGCGGTCGGTGCGCTGGCGGCGGTACCGGGCCGTCAGCCGACGCCAGTAGAGCTTCGCGGCCACCGCCACTCCGGCCACCCCGCCGACCACCGCCTGCACGATCAGGCTGCCGGATCCCGCATCCAGGTAGGCCAGGTGCATCACGGCCGCTCCTTCCCCTCGCCGTCTCGGAGCCGACCCCGGGCACCCGCCAATCTGGGGTGTTCATGCCCAAAAGCCGGACTTGTCTCATTGCCACCGTACGCGACGCCCGGCCCCGTCGAGGCCACACCGGCCACTCCGGCCGCCGATCGGCGCGGTGTCCGATCCGTTCAAGACGCCCACGTCGCCCCGGCCGTACGGTCGGCGGTATGACACCTCACTTCGACCTCGTCGGCACGACCGTCGCCGACATGGCCCGCACCCTCGACTTCTACCGCCGGCTGGGGCTGGACATCCCGGCCGGCGCGGAGGCCGAGCCGCACGTGGAGGTCACGTTGGACAACGGGCTGCGGCTGGCCTGGGACACGGTAAAGACGATCCGTTCCTTCGACCCGGGCTGGACGCCGCCGACCGGCTCGCCCCGGATGAGCCTGGCGTTCCGGTGCGCCGACCCGGCGGAGGTGGACCGCTGCTGGGCCGACCTGACCGGGGCCGGGTTCCACGGCCACCTGCCGCCGTGGGACGCGGTCTGGGGCCAGCGGTACGCCGTCCTGCACGACCCCGAGGGCAACGGGGTGGACCTGTTCGCCCCGCTGCCGACGGCCGGCTGACCGGGCCGCCGCGCGGCGGCGGCTGCGCGAGCCGGGGCGGCACGGCCGGGGCGGGCCGGGGCCGGGGCCGGGCGGCAGCGCATCGGGCCGGGGCGGCTCAGCCGCGCAGCAGGACGGCGGGCGGGACGCCGGCCAGGTCGCGCACGTCCCGGCTCAGGTGGGCCTGGTCGGCGTAGCCGCTGACGGCGGCCACCTCGGCCAGCGGCGTGCCGGCCCGGGCCAGGGCGAGCGCCCGGCGCATCCGCAGGATGCGGGCGAGGGTCTTCGGGCCGTACCCGAACAGGGCCCGGCAGCGTCGGTGCAGCGCCCGGGGGGTCAGGCCGACCTCGGCGGCGGCCTCGGCGACCGGCCGCCCGGCGGCGAGCAGCCCGGCGACGCGCGTGCCCAGCGGGTCGGGCCCGCCGGCCGCGGCGAGCCGGTCGGCCGCGAGCGCCGCCAGCCCGGCGCCGGTGGGCCGCCCGCCCAACCGCTCGGCGGCCTCCCGGGCGGCCCGGCCCCACAGCGACTCCAGCGGCACCCGGGCGTCGCGCAGCGCGTCGGCGGGGACGCCGAAGACCGCCGGGCCGACGCCGGGCGGCAGCCGCAGCCCCAGCCACCGCTCCCCCGGCGCGGAGACGCTCAGCTGGGCCGTGCGGTCGGGACCGGCGACCAGCAGCCCGGCGCGGCTGGACCAGAGCAGGTCGAGGCAGCCGTCGGGCAGCACCCGGCTCGGGGTGCCGTCGCTGGTGGCGGTCCACAGCACCGCGCCGGGCAGGGCCGCCGGCCGTTCCTGGTACATCCGGCCCAGCATTCCACGCCGCCGCGCCGCCCGGAGAACGCGCCCCACGCCCCGGCGCAGATCGGGCGAAACACCCCTCGGCAATGCGCCGGAAACCGCGCCGCCACACACCGGCAGCCGAACCCGAGTTTTCCACGCCCTGACGTTGTCGCAGCTCTTGTGCAGGGCGAACGTTTGTGCAACGCTCTCCAGCCAAGTGAGCAATCGTTTGCGCAGGAGGGTGGTCCGGTGCGGATCGCGGTGTTGGCAACCGGTGGGACGATCGCGTCCCGCCTGGCTCCCGACGGGACCCTGGCGGTGACCGACTCCGTCGCCGAGCTGCTCGGGAACGTCCCGGACCTGGCCGACGTCGAGATCTGCGGCTTCGACCTCTCCCACCGACCGAGCTTCACGCTGACCCTCGACGACATGCTCGGCACCGTCCGCGCGGTACGCGCCAAGCTCACCGGCGGCTTCGCGGGGGTGGTCGTCACGCACGGCACCGACACGCTGGAGGAGGCCGCATACCTCACCGGCCAGCTGACCAGCCGGAACGCCCGCGTCGTGCTGACCGGCGCGCAGCGCGGCGCCGACGAGCCGGACTCCGACGCCGCACGCAACCTCCTCGACGCGATCCGGGTGGCCACCGCGCCGGAGCCGGTCGGCGCAGCGATCGTGCTCGGCGGGGTGGCCTGCGCCGCCGTGGAGGGCCGCAAGGTGCACACCTCGGCGGTCTCGGCGTTCTCCGGCGGCCCGGCCGGCGCGCTGGCGCTGGTGGACCCCGACGGGGTCCTGCGGCTGTCGGCCCCGGTGCGGGGCGGCCACTACGCGGGCCGCCCCGTGCCCGACCGGCTGCCCCGGGTCGACCTGGTCAAGCTCGTCGCCGGGGCCGACGGCACCCACCTGCGCGCCTCGCTGCGGGCCGGGGCCGCGGGCGTCGTCGTCGAGGCGTTCGGGGCCGGCAACGCCCCGCCCTCCGTCGCCGAGGCCGTCCGCGAGGCGCACGAGCAGGGCGTGCCGGTGGCCATCACCAGCCGGACGGGGGCGGGACGGGTCCGGCCCATCTACTCCGGCGGCGGGGCCGACCTGGCCCGGGCCGGCGCGCTCTTCGCCGGGGACCTCACCGGCAGCCAGGCGCGGGTCGCCCTGGCCCTGGCCCTGGCCCTCGATGGACCCGACGCGGTGCCGCAGGCGCTGTCGAACCTGGTGGAAGGACGCCGACCGTGAAGACCGAAGCCGTGATGATGAACGAGTACGGCGGCCCGGACGTGCTCACCCTCGCCGAGCCGGAGCTTGCCGAGCCCCGTCCGGACGAGGTCCGGCTGCGCGTGCTCGCCGTCGCCGTCAACCACCTCGACGCCGACCTGCGCAGCGGCGTGTCCCGGATGGACCTGCGCCTGCCCCACGTGCTCGGCCGCGAGATCGTCGGGGTGGTGGAGGCGGTGGGCGACGCCGTGGCCGGCCGCCGTCCCGGCGACCGCGTCCTGGCGCTGCCGAACACCCCCTGCGGCGGGTGCGAACGGTGCCTGACCGGGCGGGCGAACCTCTGCCCCCGGGCGGACATGCCGGGGATCACCCGGTGGGGCGGCTACGCGCGGCACGCCGTCGTCTCCGGCCGGGGCCTGCTGGACATCGGCGACCTCGACCCGGTGCTGGCCGCGTCGACGCCCATCTCCTTCGGCACGGCCTGGCGCACCCTCTACTCGATCGGGCGGCTGGCCCCCGGCGAGTGGGTCCTCGCCCCCGGCGCCGCCGGTGGGCTGGGACACGCCGTGGTCCAGCTCGCCAAGCTCGGCGGCGCCCGCGTGGTCGGGCTCATCGGCGACCCGGCGAAGGCCGACTTCGTCTCCGCCCTCGGCGCCGACGCGGTGCTGAGCACCCGCGACGACGACTGGCCGCAGCGCGCCCGCGCGGCGACCGGGGGCGCCGGGTTCGACGTGATCGTCGAGCACATCGGCGGCGACGTGTTCGAGGCCGCCCTCGGCACCCTCGCGCCGACCGGCCGGATGGTCGTCGCCGGTGGGCACGCCGGCGAGCACCCGCGCCTGGACGTGATCGAGACGTTCCGCAACGAGTACGAGCTGCGCGGCTCCCGCAGCCAGCGGCCCGACGAGATCGCCCGGGTGCTGGCGCTGGTCGCGGCGGGACGGCTCAGCCCCCGCGTCGACGCGGTCCTCCCGCTGGCCGACGCCGCGCACGCGCACCGGGCGCTGGCCCAGCGTCGGGTGCTCGGCAAGCAGGTGATCGCCCCATGAGCCCCCGGACCGGCCGCCCCGGCGACCCGGCCCCCGTCGGCCGGGCGGCCGTCGCGCCCGACGGCGAGGTGCTGCCCGAACTGGTGGCCACGGGCGTCGCCGCCGCAGACGCGCTGCTGGCCACCGCTGCCGGGCAGCAGCAGGTCCGGCGCGTCGCGGCCCGGCTGACCGCCAACGCGGTCGCCGCCCGCGGTCACCTGCCGGCCGGCCTCGCCCCGCCCGGCCGCCCCGACGGGCGGTGCACCCTGCTGGCTGCCCAGGGCGCGACGGACTCCCCCGACCGGGCCGCGGCCGCGACGGCGGCGGCGATCACCACCACCCAGTGCGACGAGGGGCTCCGGGAGGCCCGCGGGCACCCCGGCCTGCACGCGTACGCCGCCGCCCTGGCCGCGACCGAGGACGCCGACGGCGACCTGCGGACGCTGCTGCGCGCCCTGGCCGTCGGCTGGGAGGTGGGCGCCCGCCTCGGCCTGCTGCTGGGCCCGCTGCGTGCCGGGGTGCACCCGCACGGCGGCTGGGGCACCGCAGCGGCGGCGGCCGCCGCCGGGGTGGTCGCGGGGCTGGACACCGCCGGCATCGCCGACGCCGTCAACCTGGCGCTGACCGTCGCGCTGGCCGGCCCCGACGACTCGACCCGGCGGGGGACGCCGGCCCACCACCTGCTGCCCGCATTCGGCACCGCCGCCGGTCTGACGGTCGCGTACCTGGTGCGCGACGGCTTCCCGGCGACCGGGCCGGCGACGGCCCACCTCGGCCGTACCGCCCACCAGGGCCCGCCCACCCCGGTGGGGGTCGACGCCGCCCTGGCGACCCAGCCGCTGCTGCCCGACGCCTACTTCAAGCCGGTCGGGGTGTGCGCGCACGCCCTCACCGGTTGGACGGCGGCGCGGTCGCTGGCCCGCGACGTCCGGGGCGTCGACGTCGCCGCGGTCACCGTGCACACCTACGCCGGCGCGGCCCTGCTCGCCGAGCGGTTCCCCGCCAACCGGCTGGCCCGGCAGTTCAGCATCCCCTGGGCTGTGGCCTGCGGGCTGCTGGGCCTGGACCCCGGCGTCGCCGACGGACGGGTCGAGGCGGCCCGGCACGCCGAGGCGGCCCGGATCGCCGCGCGGGTCACGGTCCACCACGACCCCGGCCTGGACGACGGCTACCCGCACGGCCGCCCGGCCGTGGTTGAGCTGCGCGACCGGGCCGGCCGGCGGCACACCGCCCGGGCCCGCTTCCACCCCGGCGACCGGGAGGCCCCGCTGTCGCCGGACGAGCTGGCCGCCGTGGACGCCGCGCTGCTGCGCACGGCCGGTCCGCCGGCCGGTGCCACGGAGCTGCTGCGGGCGCTGGCCCAGGCGCCCGGCTCCGCCTCCCTGCGGCACCTCACCGCGCCCGTGCGCGGCGAGGCGTCGTCCCCCACCGGCGGCCCGGGGCCGGCCCCCGCCGCGCCGGGCACCTCCCGCAGAAAGGACACGGCTTCATGGTGAGCAGAGTGGAACCCGGCACCGAGCGGGACTTCCTCGGCTACGGGGCGGACCTGCCCCGCGTCGAGTGGCCCGGCGGCGCGCGGGTCGCGGTCAGCCTGTGCCTCAACTACGAGGAGGGCGCCGAGCACAGCCTCCTCGACGGCGACGACGTCAACGAGTGGGTGGGCGAGATCTCGTACACCCCGACCAGCGCGGCGCACCGCGACCTGTCCCAGGAGTCCGTGTACGAGTACGGCAGCCGGGCCGGGGCGTGGCGGCTGCTGCGGCTGTTCGAGCGGATGGACACGCCGGTCACGGTGTACGGCTGCGCCGAGGCGCTGGCCCGTAACCGGCCCCTGACGAAGGCGTTCGTCGAGGCCGGTCACGAGATCTGTTCCCACGGGTTGCGGTGGCGGGAGCCGTCGGGCATGACCGAGGAGCAGGAGCGCGCGGAGATCCGGCGGGCGGTGGACCTGATCGGCGAGCTGTGCGGCGAGCGGCCGGTGGGCTGGTACTCCCGGTACGCGCCGTCGGAACGGACCCGGCGGCTGCTCGTCGAGGAGGGCGGCTTCCGGTACGACTCCAACGCCTACAACGACGACCTGCCGTACTGGGTGGACGTGGCGGGCACGCGGCACCTCGTCGTGCCCTACACCCACACGTACAACGACGGCCGGTTCGCCTTCAGCCCCGGCTACGCCAACCCCACGGACTTCTTCGAGAACTGTCGGCGCGGCATCGAGTACCTGTGGGAGGAGGGCGAGACCTTCCCGAAGATGATCTCCATCGGCCTGCACGCCCGGCTGATCGGCCAGGCCGGCCGCGCCTCGGCGCTGCGTGACCTCATCGCCTGGGCGCAGGAGCTGCCCGGGGTCTGGTTCGCCCGCCGCCGCGACATCGCCGACTGGTGGCACGCCAACTACCCGGACCTGCCCGCGCACGGGGGTCGCTGAGATGCGTATCGAGATCGACAACGTGGCCAAGGGCTACCCGCGCGCCGACGGTTCGCGGCTGTCGGTGGTCGGCAACCTGAGCACGGCCGTGGAGGCGCAGGAGTTCGTCTGCGTCATCGGGCCGAGCGGGTGCGGCAAGTCGACGCTGCTGGGGCTGCTGGGCGGCCTGCGCCGGCCCGACAGCGGGGAGATCCGGTTCGTCGGGGACCGCGGCGCCGAGGGTTTCCTCACCTCGATCGTCTGGCAGGACTACGCGCTGATCCCCTGGCGCTCCATCGTGGACAACGTCGCGTTCGGGCTGGAGCTGCGAGGGGTCTCGGCCCGGCGGCGTCGGGAGGTCGCCCGGGAGCACCTGGCGATGATGGGCATCGAGGCGTTCGCCGACGCCAAGCCGCACGAGCTCTCCGGCGGGATGCGCCAACGCGCCGGCATCGCCCGGGCGCTGGCCAGCGACCCCGAGGTGCTGCTGATGGACGAGCCGTTCGCGGCCGTCGACGCGCAGACCCGGACCCTGCTGCAGGACGAGCTCCTCCAGGTCTGGTCGCGCAACCGCAAGACGGTCCTGTTCATCACGCACAGCATCGAGGAGGCGCTGCTGCTGGCGGACCGGATCATCGTCCTCGGCCCCCGGCCCACCCGGGTGGTGGAGGAGATCCGGGTGCCGTTCCCCCGGCCCCGCGACCGTGACGTGGAGCTGGACCCGCGCTTCACGGAGCTGAAGCGCCACCTGTGGGCGCAACTGCGGGACGCCACCCTGGCCGCCGAGTGGGCCGAAGCGAAGGGGGAACGATGAGCGAGAGCAGCGTGCCGACCCGCGACCGGGCGGCCGGGCAGCCCGCGCCGCCGGTGGTCCGCTACGCGGTGGACCCACGGGCGGAACGCCCACCGGGCCGGCTGTTCCGGCTGCTCAGCAGCGGCGCGGGCAGCATCGTCCCGGTGGCCGTGGTGTTGCTGCTGTGGCAGGCCGGCAGCACGGCGGGACTGATCGACGAGACGTTCTTCCCCGCCCCGTCGGAGTGCGTCCGGGCCCTGGTCGGGCTCGTCACCTCCGGTGAGCTGCTGCCGAACGTCGGCATCACGGCGCGGCGGATCCTGCTCGGGTTCCTGCTCGGCGTGATCCCGGCGACCCTGCTCGGCATCGCGATGGGCCGGTCCCGCTGGATCCGGGTGCTGGTCGACCCGCTGATCGCGATCACCTACCCGATCCCGGTGGTGGCCATCCTGCCGCTGCTGCTGGTCATCTTCGGCACCGGCGGGCAGCCGATCGTGGTGCTCGCCGGGATCATCTCGTTCTTCCCCGCGGTGGTGAACGCGATGTCCGGGGTGCTCCAGGTCGACGAGCGGCTCATCCTGATGGCCCGCAACCTGGGCGCCGGCCGGCAGCAGATCCTGTGGAAGATCATCCTGCCCGGCGCGCTGCCGTCCATCTTCGCCGGCATCCGGCTGGCCGCCGGGCTGGCCCTGCTGGGCACCATCGCCGGCGAGTTCCTTGCCGCCAGTGACGGGATCGGGTCGATGACCTGGCGTTACTGGCAGATCTATCAGATCGACAACATGTACGCCACGCTCGCGGTCATCGCGGCGATGGGCTTCCTGCTCACCACGGTGACGTTGCGGGTGCAGCGACGCTTCTTCGGCTGGACGGAGGGTCAGAAATGAGATTGACGAGGACGGGTGTGCTCGCCGGGGTGCTGGGCGTCTCGCTGTTGCTCGGCACCGCCGCGTGCGGTGACGACGCGGCGGAGTCGACCGGGTCCGGCGGGCCCGACAAGGTGACGGTGAACTCGCTGGAGATCCTGTCGTTGGCGCCGATGATGGTGGCCGACGCGAAGGGCTTCTTCGGCAAGCACGACGTCGAGGTGGAGTTCAGCAACGCCGACATCTACTCCCGGCTGGCGGTGCAGGGACAGGGCAAGCTGGACGTGAACATCCCCGGCACCGGCGGCGCGCTGTTCAACGCGGTCAACCAGGGCCTGCGGGTGCGGGTGGTCGCCGACCGTCAGCAGTACCGGTGCGCGTCGGACAACCTGCTGTTGGCCCGGACCGCCGCGTACGACGGCGGGCTCAAGGGCATCGCCGACCTCAAGGGCAAGAAGGTGGCCATCCTGGCCAAGGGGTCGAGCACCGAGTACTGGCTGGACCGGGCGCTGGGGCAGGTCGGGTTGAAGCAGTCGGACCTCGGGCAGGTCGTGACGTTGAGCTACCCGGACACCGCCAACGCGCTCAAGAGCGGGGCGGTCGACGCCGGCTTCCTCGTGGAGCCGCTGGCGTACCAGCTCATCAGCGACGGGCAGGCCAAGCGGATGCTGGCGATGAACGAGGTGGCCCCCAACCAGGAGCAGGGCCTCATCACCATGTCCCAGGACTTCATCGACAAGCGCCCCGAGGTGGCGGCCCGGTGGATGGCCGGCTGGCTGGAGGGCGTCCGCTTCTACCAGGACCCGGCCAACCGGGACGAGGTCGTCAAGATCGTCTCCGAGCGGACCAAGGTCCCGGCCGAGACGATCGGCAAGCTCTACGGCACCGACCAGTGGCCGTACATGGACCCCAACGGGCGGGTGGACACCGCGACGGTGGTCGCCGAGGACGGCAAGTGGCTGCTCGACAACAAGATCATCGAGAAGCTGCCGGAGGTCTCCGGGTGGCACGACGGCTCCGTCGTCGACGCCGCCCTGAAGATCGTCGGTGAGGTGCCGGTGAACCGGGACTGCTCCTCGGTGCAGAAGCTGGAGTCCTGATGTACCCCCGTCCGAGCCGGCTGGCCACCGTCCTGCGCGACGGCGGGGTCGCCCTGGGCAGCCTCACCCTGCTCCAGGAACCGGCGCTCGGTGAGATCCTCGGCGTCCTCGGTTACGACTTCCTCGTCATCGACACCGAGCACGCCGCCGCCGACGAGCAGAGCGTGCTGGCGATGGTGCGGGCGGCCGGCTCGGCGGGGACCACCCCGTTGGTCCGGCTGCGCCGGATCGAGGAGAAGGACCTCCTGTGGTCCCTGGACAGCGGGGCCGGCGGGGTGGTGCTGCCCCTGGTGGAGACCGGGGCGCAGGCCGCCGAGGCGGCCCGGCTGACCCGCTATCCCCCGGCGGGGGACCGGACACTGTGCTCGGCGGCCCGCGCCGCCGGGCACGGCACCGCCCGGGGCGACTTCGACCGGTACCTGGCGTGGGCGGCGGAGAACACGACCACCGTCGCCCTGGTCGAGACGCCCGCCGGGCTGGCCAATCTGGACGACATCCTCGCCGCCGACCTGGACGTGCTCATGCTCGGCCGCGCCGACCTGTCGGTCAAGCTGGGCCTGGGCTACCAGCCGACCCATCCCGAGGTGGAGAAGCACGCGGTCGGGTTCGTCGACCGGGTGGTCGCCGCCGGCCGGGTCGCCGGGATGCTGGCCTACTCCCCCGAGGAGGCCCGCCGGTGGATCGACCGGGGCGTCCGGTTCGTCGTCTACTCGCAGCCGGAGATGCTGCTGTCCACCATGTACCGAGAGGCACGCGAACAGATCCTGGGAGGTGCGGCATGACCCTTCTGGTGACCGGCGGGGCCAGCGGGATCGGCGCGGCCGTGGTCGCGGCGGCGCGCAGCCGGGGCGAAACGGTGCACGTCGTCGACGTGACGACCGGGGTGGACGCCGCCGACCCGGTGGCGGTGGGAGAGTTCGTCGACGCGGTCGGCACCCCGGACCGCGTGGCGCACCTCGCCGGGGTGGTCAGCGCGGGCGGCATCGAGGAGACCAGCCTCGCCGAGTGGGAGCGGACGCTGCGCAACAACCTCACGTCCGCCTTCGTGGTGAGTCAGGCGGTGGTGCCCCGGATGGCGGCCCGGGGCGGCGGGTCGCTGGTGCTGATGAGCAGCCTCAACGCCCGCGACGGCGGGACCCGGCTCTCGGGCACGGCGTACGCGGCGGCGAAGGCCGGGGTGCTCGGCCTGATGCGGCACCTGGCCGTCGACTACGGGCCGCGCGGGGTGCGGGTCAACGCCGTCGCGCCCGGCCCGGTGGCGACACCGATGCACGACCGGCTCACCGCGCAGCAGAAGGCGGCCCTGCGGGGACGGATGCCGCTGGGACGGGTCGCCGCGGCGGAGGAGATCGCCGACATCGTGCTGTTCCTGCTGTCGGACTCCTGCGCCACGGTCACCGGGATGACCTTCGATGTGAACGGCGGCAGTCATCTCAGCTAGGTTGCCGGGGACCGGTTCGACGGCGGCGCGGGAGGCACTGTGAACAAACGGGTGACGTTGCGGGATGTCGCCAGCTTCACCGGCGTGCACGTCTCCACGGTCTCCCGCGTCCTGCGCGGCGACGACGTCCGGGTCAGCCCCGCCACGGCGACCCGGATCGTCGACGCGGCGAAGGAGCTCGGGTTCCACCGGGACCGGTGGGCGGCGAGCCTGCGCAGCGGCAAGACCGGGGTGATCGGGGTGCTGGTCCCCCGGATCACCGACATCGTGCTGGCCACCGTGTTCGAGGGCATCGACGCCGCCGCCGCGAGCGCCGGCTACCAGGCGGTCGTCAGCAGCTCCTGGGACGACGACGAGGCGCGGGCGCTGCGGATCCGGCGCTTCATCGGGGAACGGGTGGACGGGCTCATCATCGGCGACGCCCGCCGCACCGACCCCGCCCTGGCCAGGCTCGCCGCCGAACAGGTGCCGTTCGTGCTGGTCAGTCGCGCATCCCGGGGTCACCCCTCGGTCACCGGCCGGGACCGCTTCGGCGGGCGCCTGGCCGCCGACCACCTGATCGACATCGGGTGCCGACGGCTGGCGGTCGTCGCAGGCCCCGACCACGCGAGCACCTCGGCCGACCGGGTCGCCGGTTTCCTCGCGGCGGCGAAGGCCCGGGGGGTGCCGGTGGACCCGAGGTGGGTGGCCCCGTCGAGCTTCGACGTGGCCGGCGGGGCGTCGGCGATGGCCCGGCTGCTCGAGGTCGGGCAGCCGGACGGCGTCTTCGCCGTCAACGACTTCGCCGCCATCGGCGCGATGGGCACCCTGCGTGACCACGGCCTGCGGGTCGGCCGGCAGGTCGCCGTCGTCGGCTACAACGACATCGACGTGGACGCCCAACTGCTGGTGCCGCTCACCTCCATCCGGCAGCCGCTGCGCGACATGGGCGCGCAGGCCCTGCACGCGCTCCTGGCCCTGCTGGCTTCGGGCGAAGCCGGGTCGGTGCGCCTCGCGCCCGAGCTGATCGTGCGGGCCACGACCGGCGACTTCGTCCCACAGGCCGCCGGAGCTCCGGAACCCGCCACTCCCTGAGCGCGTTGCGCACCGTTCGCCGCAGTCGGGACGGCCGGTGCGGAGGACATGCTCTCGGGTCTCCCCGCGTCACCCCGCGTCACGGCCCTCGCGCGCGGCCACCGCCCTCCCGATCCCTTTGCTCTGCACCCATCTCCGCAACAGGGCGACGACCTGGTCATCCTCGTGGCCGCCGGGCGCGGGCGGAGTGGTCACCGGTTGCGCTCGGTGAACCGTTGCGTATCCGGGTGCAGAGCAAAGGGCGGGTCCGGGGTGCCGCCGGCCGGGGCGGCCGATCGCACGGCGTCACACACCGGCCGGGGCGGCCGATCGCACGGCGTCACACACCGGCCGTCGAGCACACCCACGGCACGCGCCGGCCGTCCATCACGCCGCGTCACGCACCGGCGGGTGGCCGGCGTCGCCACGCGCCTGCGGGCGGGCGGCGGCGGGCGCGGCCGGGGCAGCCCGCTGCGCCGACGGCGGCCGGCGGTGGTGCATCGCGGCGCGCAGCAGCACGAAACGCAGGGCCGTGGCCGCCAGGTTGGCCGCCACCAGCACCGTGAGCTCGACCGCGCGGGGCGGCGCCGCCGCGACGGCGTGCAGGGCCGCCAGGGATCCGCTGGTCAGCGCCAGGCCGAGGCCGAACGCCAGCAGGCCCTGCACGTGGTGGCGGCCGGCGTGCCGGCCCCCGCTGATGCCGAAGGTCAGCCGCCGGTTCGCCGCCGTGTTCGCCACGGCCGTCACCAGCAACGCCGTCAGGTTCGCCCACTGGGGGCCGAGCGCGCCCCGGGTCGCGACGAAGAGCACGAGGTACGCCAGCGTGCTCGCCACCCCCACCGCGGCGAACCGGACGAGCTGGCGGGGCAGCCCGACGGGCACCCGCGCCGGCGGCGCGGCGAGGGGGGCCCGGCCGAGCTGCGCGCGCAGCTCCGCCAGGGGCAGCGACCCGGTCAGCAGGGCCCGGCCCAGCCGCCAGATGCCCCGCAGGTCGGCCAGGGCGGTGGCGACGATGTCCACCCGGCTGTCCGGGTCGTCCACCCAGTCGACCGGCACCTCGTGGATGCGCAGCCCGGCCCGCTGGGCCAGCACCAGCAGCTCGGTGTCGAAGAACCACCCGGTGTCGCGCACCAGCGGCAGCAGCCCGGCGGCCACGTCCGCGCGGATCGCCTTGAACCCGCACTGGGCGTCGGAGAAGCTCACCGCGAGGGTGCCGCGCAGCAGCAGGTTGTAGCCGCGCGAGATGACCTCCCGCTTCGCGCCCCGCACGACCCGGGAGGTGCGGGCCAGCCGGGTGCCGATCGCCAGGTCGGAGTGGCCGGAGATGAGCGGCGCGACCAGCGGCAGCAGCGCGGCCAGGTCGGTGGACAGGTCCACGTCCATGTACGCCAGCACCGGCGCGTCCGACGCCGACCAGGCCGCCCGCAACGCCCGGCCGCGGCCCTTGGCGTCCAGGTGCCGCACCGTGACCTGCGGCAGCTCGGCGGCGATGGCGTCGGCCACGGCCAGGGTGCCGTCGGTGCTGGCGTTGTCGGCGACGGTGATCCGGAACGGGTACGGGAAGTGCGCGGTGAGGTGCGCGTGCAGCCGCCGCACGCAGGGCCCGAGGTCGGCTTCCTCGTTGTAGACGGGGATCACCACGTCGAGCACCGCCGGCGGGGCGGCGACGCGGGCGTCCACGGTGGGGCGCGGCTCGGTGGATGCGGTCATCGGTTCAGCCCTCCTGTCCGGTGGTCAGGTCGTAGACGGTGACGCCGTCGACGGTCGTCGCCTCGAACGTCTCGGCGACCCAGGCGGCGATCTCCTGCGAGGCGGAGCTGCCGCCGTTGGCGCGGAACCCGCTGCCGCCGACGAAGTAGTGGATCTTCCCTTCGGCCACGTACCGCTGGAACTGCGCGAGCGTCGGGGACGGGTCGCTGCCGTTGAACCCGCCGACCGACATGACCGGTTCGCCCGTGGCGAGCTGGTAGCCGGAGGCGTTCTGGGAGCCGATGGTGGCCGCCACCCAGGTGTAGTCGACGGCGTTGGCCTCCAGCAGGGCGCGCAGCTCGGCGCTGGGCTCGCGGGAGTCGAGCAGCCCACCCATGCCACCGCCGGTGGCGCGCCCCTCGCCGGCCACGCCGGGCAGCTGCCCGCCGTCGCGCCCCTGGCCATCGCCGTTCTGGCCCTGGCCGCCGTTCTGGCCCTGGCCGCCGCCGGGGAAGCCCGGGAACTGGCCGCCCGGTCCCTGGGCGCCGCCGGGGAAGGCGGCCTGGCCGTCGGTCCGGGCCTGGCCGCCCGGCGCGTTCTGGCCGCCGTCGCGCATCCGGCCACCGCCGGGGAAGCCGCCCCGGCCCGGGCCGGAGCCGCCCTCCACCGCGGGGCCGGCGCTGGGGATCGACCCGGTGTGCGGGGTCGCGGCCGTCTGGATCGAGTACGCCACCGGGCCGGCGAGCGCCGCCGTCGCGCCCAGCGCCACCAGCACCGGCACGGCCCGGCGGGCGAGCCGGTCGGCGACGACCAGCAGCACCGCCGCGGCCAGGCCGCCGGCCAGCACCGCCGTGCGCAGCCACGGGTACCAGTCGGGGCTGCGGCCGAGCAGCCGCCACGACCACCAGGCGGTGACGGCGAGGGCCGCGGCCAGGGTGACGGTCGCCGCGAGCGCCTGCCAGCGGGGCGCGCCCGGTGCCCGGCGCTGCCAGAGCAGGGTGACGCCGATGCCGACGAGCGCGCCGACGGCCGGGGCCAGCGCCACCGAGTAGTACGCGTGGAAGATCCCGGACATGAAGCTGAAGACGACGCCGGTGACCAGGAGCCAGCCGCCCCACAGCAGCAGCCCGGCCCGCCTGCGGTCGGTGCGCGCCGCCCGCCCGGCCAGCAGCAGGCCGGCGACCAGCAGGATCAGCGCGGCCGGCAGCAGCCAGGAGATCTGCCCGCCGTTCTCGGTGTCGAACAGCCGGCCGAGCCCGGTCTGCCCGGACGCCGGCCCGCGACCGCCGACGCTGCCCTCCTCCGCGCCGGTGATCCGGCCCAGCCCGTTGTAGCCGAGGGTCAGCTCCAGGATGCTGTTGCCCTGTGAGCCGCCGACGTACGGGCGGGCGCTGGCGGGCACCAGCTCGACGATCGCCACCCACCACCCGGCGGCCAGCACGACGCCGAGGCCGGCGGCCAGCACCTGCCGTACCCGCCGCCAGAAGCCGGTGGGCGCGGCCAGCAGGTACACCCCCGCGAAGACCGGGATCACCAGGAACGCCTGGAGCATCTTGGTGAGGAAGCCGAAGCCGACCAGCGCTCCCGCGAGGACGATCCACCGGGTGCTGGCGGTCTCCACCGCCCGGACGGTGGCGTACGCGGCGCCGATCAGCAGCAGCACGAGCAGGGCGTCGGGGTTGTTGAAGCGGAACATCAGCGTCGCCACCGGGGTGACGGCGAGGACCGCGCCGGCGATCAGGCCGGCAGCCGGGCCGTGCCAGCGGCGGACGGTGGCGAACAGCACGCCGACGGAGGCGACGCCGAGCAGGGCCTGCGGGACGAGGATCGCCCAGCTGTTCAGGCCGAAGACGCGCACCGACAGCGCCATCAGCCACAGCGACGCCGGGGTCTTGTCGACCGTGATCGAGTTCGCCGCGTCCGACGAGCCGTAGAAGAACGCCTTCCAGCTCTGCGAGCCGGCCTGGGCGGCGGCCGAGTAGAACGAGTTGGCCCAGCCGGACGCGCCCAGCCCCCACAGGTAGAGCAGCGCGGTGGCCAGCAGCAGGGCCGCCAGCGCCGGGCGTACCCAGGCGGGGTCGGGCCGCCCGCGCGCCGGCGGGCCGGCATCGGCCGTGGCGGCCGTCGGCGTGGGGCCGGTCGGCGCCGGCGCGGGCAGGGTCAGCAGGCTCTCTGTCTTGTCCATGCCGGCCACTCTGCGCGACCCCACTGGCGACGGGCCGTGGGCGGCCTATGCGGTGGCTGTGGGGTCCGTGAACGCCGGCAACACGACGGTGAACGTCGTGCGACCGGGGCGGCTGGACACCTCGACCCGGCCGTGGTGGGCGTCCACCACGGCGGCCACGATGGCCAGCCCCAGGCCGGTGCTGCCGTGGGCGCGAGAGCGGGAGCTGTCGCCCCGGGCGAAGCGTTCGAAGACCTCGCCCTGTAGTTCGGACGGGATGCCGGGGCCGTCGTCGGTGACGGTGAGCGCGACCCCGTCGGGCTCGGCGGCGAGCCGGGCGGTGACGGTCGTGCCGGGCGGGGTGTGCACCCGGGCGTTGGCCAGCAGGTTCGCCACCACCTGGTGCAGCCGGGCGGCGTCGCCCGGCACCAGCAGCTCCGCCTCGGGCAGGTCGAGCTGCCAGCGGTGCTCGGGGCCGGCGACGTGGGCGTCGCTGACCGCGTCGACGACGAGGGCGGTCAGGTCCACCGGCTCGACGGCGAGGGGCCGGCCGGAGTCGAGCCGGGCCAGCAGCAGCAGGTCGTCGACGAGGCTGGTCATCCGGGTGCTCTCCGACTCGACCCGGCGCAGCGCGTGCGCCACGTCCGGCGGGACGCGGTCGCGGCCCCGGCGGGCGACCTCGGCGTAGCCCCGGATGGCGGCGAGGGGGGTGCGCAGCTCGTGGCTGGCGTCGGCGACGAACTGGCGTACCCGCGTCTCGCTGGCCTGCCGGGCGGCGAGCGCGGCGGCGACGTGCCCGAGCATCCGGTTGAGCGCGCCGCCGACCTGGCCGACCTCGGTGCGCGGGTCGGTGTCGGCGGCCGGCACCCGCACCGACAGGGCCACCTCGCCCCGGTCCAGGGGCAGCTCGGTGACGCGGGTGGCGGTGGCGGCGACCCGGCGCAGCGGGCGCAGGGTGGCCTGGACGATGAGCGCGCCGAGGCTGCCGGCGACGAGCAGGCCGGCGGCGGCGACGCCGGCCTGGGCCAGCACCATCCACCAGACCGTCTCCTCGACGCCCGCCAGCGGCAGGGCGAAGACCAGGGTCTGCCCGTCGACGTACTGGCGGGCCATCGCCCGGTAGTCGCCCCGCTCGCCGAGGTCCACGGTGCGGGGGCGGCCGTCGGGCGTGAGCCCGGCCAGCGGGGCGGCCGCGTCGGTGCCGAGCTGCTCGGTCGCGCCGGCCACGGTGCGGGTGCTCGCCGACTGGATGCGGCCGTCGACGACCCGGGCGGCGATCGAGCCGTCCGGAAGGCCGGGCGGCAGCTCGACGGGACGCTGCGACGACGGGGGCGGGTTGGTGAACCACGGCGGCCGGTCCCCGCCGCGCCGGCGCTGGTCGAAGGTGAGCTGGTCGTCGACCTGGGCGATCAGGAAGTGGTGCAGCGCCACCGTGGTCAGCGCGCCGATGCCGACGCTGACGAAGGCGAGCAGCGCCACCACGGTCACCACCAGCCGGGTGCGCAGGGACCAGCCGGCCAGCCAGCGGCGCGCCCGGTCAGTCGGCGGGCTTGAGGACATACCCCGCGCCGCGCAGCGTGTGGATCATCGGCGCCCGCCCGACGTCGATCTTCTTTCGCAGGTACGAGATGTAGAGCTCGACGACGTTGGCCTGCCCGCCGAAGTCGTAGTTCCAGACGTGGTCGAGGATCTGCGCCTTGCTCAGCACCCGGCGGGGGTTGCGCATGAGGTAGCGCAGCAGCTCGAACTCGGTGGCCGTGAGGGTGATCAACTGGTCGCCGCGGCGCACCTCGTGGCTGTCCTCGTCGAGGCTGAGGTCGCCGACGGTCAGCACGGCGTCCTCCCGGGTGGCGATCGCGAAGCCCGAGCGGCGCAGCAGCGCCCGCAGGCGGGCGATCACCTCCTCCAGGCTGAACGGCTTGGTGACGTAGTCGTCGCCGCCGACGGTGAGCCCGGCGATGCGCTCCTCCACCGCGTCGCGGGCGGTGAGGAACAGCACCGGCACGGTCGGGGTGTGCTCGCGCAGCCGGCGCAGCACCTGGAAGCCGTCGAGGTCGGGCAGCATCACGTCGAGCACCACCGCGTCGGGCTGGAACTGGCGGGCGGTGCTCAGCGCCGCCATCCCGTTGCCGGCGGTGCGGACCTGCCAGCCCTCGTAGCGCAGGGCCATGGAGAGCAGGTCGGTGAGCGTGGGCTCGTCGTCGACCACCAGCACCCGGACGGGTTCGCCGTCCGGTCGGCGCAGCTCGATGCGGCCCTGCGCGGCCTGCCCCTCCATGACCATGCCCCCCATCGTGGGCACGCCCGCTGTGCCCCACCCCAGCAGATCCTGTGTACCAGCTGTGGGAGCGCCCCGGTGCCCGCTCACCGCACAGCATGGGCACAGCCGTGCCCCAAGCCCGGTCCAGCCGCGCCGCGCAGGCTGCCCGGCATGGACAGGGAACCGGGCCACACCTGGGAGAGCCGCTGGACGCACCGGGGACGGCCGGTGCGGGTGGCGGCGACCGACCGGCACGCGCTGCCGGCGGCCCGCCGGGAGCTGACGCTGCTGCTGGCCGGCCTGCGTCGCGGCGAGGCCACGCTGGGCCGGGCGCTGCGGGCCGCCGGCCGGCCGGTGCCGGTCGGCCCGCTGCTGCGGGACCTCGTCGGCGTCGCGCTCGACGCGGCCGAGGCCAGCGACGGGGCGGTGGACCCCACGGTCGAGGCGGCCCGGCTGCGCCGCCGACCCGCGCCGGGGCTGCTGCCCGCCTGCGGTGGCGGCGTGCCGGCCGGGCCGCCACCGGCGGCGAACTGGCGGACGGTGACGCTCGCCGGGGACCTGCTGGCCCTGCCGCCGACCCTGCCGCTGGGCCTGGCCGCCACGGCGACCGCCCAGCTCGCGCGGCGCTGCGCGCACCGGGTCGCGGCCCGCACCGGCGCGGGGATGCTGGTCGGCGTCGGGAACCGGGTCGCCGTCGCCGGCCCCGCCCCGGCGGGCGGCTGGCCGGTCGCCACCGACGGGCGGATCGTCGCGCTCACCGGCGGTGGCCTGGCCACGGCCGACGTGCGGGTCGACGGTGGCGTGCTGGACCCCCGCACGGGCGCGCCGCCGGTCTCGCCGTGGGCGTCGGTCACGGTGGTCGCCCCGGACGCGGTCCGCGCCGCGACGCTCGCCGTCGGGGCGCTCGCCCACGGCCCGCACGGCCCGGACTGGCTCGCCGAGCGGATCGGCGACGGTGCCGCGTACCCGACGCCGGGCCGCCCGACGGCGGTCCTGGCCCGTTGACGGGGCGGCCGGCGGCCGGGGCCGTTCCCGCCGGGGCGACAACCCCGGCGGTTTGCCCAGTTCGGGGGTCGGGTATCGGGGCAGGCAGCGCCGCCGGCGACGGGCGGCGTCGGGCGCGAGCGACGAGGAGCGGTCGATGAGGACGCTGGACGGGCGGTACCGGCTCGAACAGCGCATCGGCGTCGGCGGGATGTCCGAGGTGTGGCGGGCCCACGACGCCGTGCTGGACCGGCCGGTCGCGGTGAAGCTCATCTCCCCCGGGCGCGACGAGGTCCCGGTCGAGCGGATCCGGGCCGAGGCCCGCTCGGCGGCCCGGCTGGTGCACCCGAACGTGGCAAGCGTGCACGACTTCGGCACGGCCCCGGCCCTGCCGGGCCGGCCGGTGCCGTACATCGTGATGGAGCTGGCCGAGGGCGAGACCCTCGCGGCGCACCTGCGCGCCGGGCCGCTGGACTGGCGCATCGCGGTCCGCGTCTGCGCCGAGATCGCCGCTGCTCTGGCCGCCGCCCACGCGCACGGGATCGTCCACCGGGACGTGAAGCCGGCCAACGTCGTCCTCACCCCGTGCGGGGTGAAGGTCCTGGACTTCGGCATCGCCACCCCGGCCGGCGCGCCGGACGAGACGCCGGCCGGCATCGTGGTGGGCACCCCCGCCTACCTGGCCCCCGAGCAGCTCGACCGGCAGCCGGCCACCCCGGCCGCCGACATGTACGCCCTCGGGGTGCTGCTGCACTACTGCCTCGCCGGGCGGCTGCCGTACCCGGCCGACAGCACCACCGAGCTGCTGGGGGCGCGCCGCCGGCGACCGGCCGAGCCGCTGCCGCCGATCGACGGCCTGCCGGCGGAGGTGGCCGGGCTGTGCCGGCAGCTGATGGCCGACGATCCGGCGCGGCGGCCGAGCAGCCTGATGGCGGCGCTGCTGCTGGCCGAGGCGGTCGACGCCCGGGTGTATGTGCCGATGCTCGCCACGGTCCCGCCGAGGCAGCGCGGCGACGCCGGCGTGTCCCCGTGGACCCGGGAGGCGGCGGCCGAGGCGACCCAGGCGGCGACGGTGGGCGGCGGCCCCGGTTTCGCCGGACGCGCGTCGGGTAGCCGGGCGGGTGACTGAGGGGGGACGTCATGCCGGATCCGAGTTCCTGGCTGCACGAGGCCACCGCCACCGCCGAGGGTGGCCACGTCCGCACCGACGACGGCGGGCTGTCCACCGCGCTGGCGTCCCCGCTGGCGCCGCACTGCACGGGGCTGACGCCGGAGCAGCTGCTGGCGGCGGCGTTCGCGTCCTGCCTGCACCACGCTGCGGTGGAGGCGGCCGGGCAGATCACCGACGAGGCGCACACGGTGCAGGTGCGCGCGGAGGCGAGGCTGGGGCGCGACGACGACGGGCGCTACCGCGCCGACGTGCACGCCTCGATCTCCTCCGCCGGGCTGAGCCGGCAGCAGCTCGCCGAGCTGGTCGCGTACGCCGACCGGTTGTGGCCGTTCTCCAGCGGCGACAACAGCCGGCACCGGCTGACGGTCACGCCCGCCGACAACGGGCGCGGCTGACCACGGGCGCGAACGCCGGGTGCCGCGCCGGTCGCCCCGGGTCGACTCGCCCGGTCGGGTATCGGCCCATCGCCCGAACGCCCGACCCGGACGTCGCCAGGCTACCGCGCGGCACACCCGCCGACCCCGTCCTTTTTCATGCAGCTAATCGGTAATACCGTAAATAGGCCATTGGCAGTTTTTACCCGGGTTGCCGACCTTCTCGGCGCGCTCGCCCGAGCGGAAAACCGCAAAATGTGACGCATGCCACCAACCACCCCGGTGGCAGGGCGCGGCCGACTATCTAGCCTCGGCGGGTGCGTCCCTACGACTCCACCGAACCGCAGCAGGCCCACGACCGACCGGGTGGCCGACCGGCCGACACCGCCCCCACCGAACGGGTGGCGGGCCGGCACCGGCGTCCCGAGCCGCCCCGGCGCACGCTGCTGAGGTCCACGCCGGTGCGTGCGGCGCTGGTCACCGGGGTGAGCTGCTGCCTCGGCGTCGCCGCGTTCGCCGGCGCCCGCCAGGCCGACGACCCCGCGGAGCCGGTCCAGGACGCCCTCGCCGACCGGGCCGCAGCCGCCGCCGAGGCCGAGCAGCGCGCCTCCCGCTCCCTCGACCGCTCCCCGGCGGTCCCGGTGACCGTCTCGCCCAGCCCGACGGCGAAGCCCAGCCCGAGCGCCACTCGCAAGCCGAAGCCGAAGCCCGCCAGGCCGGCGCGCCCCCGGCCCGTCGCCGGGCTCAACCAGCTCCAGATGGACAACGCGAAGACCATCGTCGACGTGGGCCGGGACATGAAGCTGCCCCGCCGGGGCCTCGTCGTCGCGGTGGCCACCGCCATGCAGGAGAGCAACCTGCACAACCTGGCCAGCGACGTGCTCCCCGAGTCCGCGAACTACCCGCACCAGGGCAGCGGCTCCGACCACGACTCGGTCGGGCTGTTCCAGCAGCGCCCGAGCAGCGGCTGGGGCACCGTGCGGGACCTGATGCGCCCCGCGTACGCGGCCCGCGCCTTCTACGAGGCGCTGCTGGAGGTGCCCGGCTGGGAGGAGATGAGCCTGACCGCCGCGGCCCAGGCCGTGCAGATCTCGGCCTACCCCGACGCGTACGCGCAGCACGAGGAGCGGGCCACCACGGTCGTGGCTGCGCTGACCTGAGCCCCGGCTCAGGCGACCCGGCTGCCCCAGTCGCCCGGGGGCTCGACGTCGAGGCCGGCGGCGACCCGGGTCGTCGGCACCCCGGCGTTCGGCACCGCCGCCGCAGCCGTGGGCGTGTCCACCGCCACGACCGGGCCGGCGAGGATCTCGTCCACCCGGGCCTCGCGGCGCCGGCGCGCGGCCAGGGCCGCCTCGAAGTCCCGGCGGGCGCTCAGCGCATCGGCATACACCTGCTCGCGCACGCGCCGGGCCTCCTCGCGGGCCGCGTCCAGCTCGAACCGGGCCTGCGCCAGGATCTCGGCGGCCTCCCGCTCGACGTCGCCCAGCGCCGCCCGCGCGCCGTCGGCCCCGGCGGCCAGCTCGGGCCGATGCTCGACCAGCTCGCACAGGCGGGTCGCCTCGTCCCGGAACCGGTCCCAGTCCCGGCCCGCCCCCGCCGCGCCCTCCGCGCACGCCGCCAGCCGGCTCAACCGGACCGCGAGCTGATCGAGGCAGGCGTCGACCTGCCGCCGGTCGTAGCCGAACTCCACGACGGAGAACCTCATGCTGTCGCCCCCCAGGCAGCCGGTGTTTCTTCCCCACCTGAGATCCTCGGCGGCGCGGGCGGGCGGCGCGGGCGTTCGGGAAAAATGTTCAGCATCCGAGCGGCGACGCCCCGAGCCGGCGTCGGCCCGGGGGCGCGGGGTGGGGCGTCAGCCCGGGGCGCGGGCCGTCAGACCCGCTTGGGCAGCACCACGACACGGCCGAAGAACTCGTCGATGCGGCGCACCACGTCGTTGAAGTCGTCCAGGTCGATCGGCTTGGTCACGTACGCGTTGGCCTGGAGGGTGTAGCTGCCCACGATGTCGGTGTCGGCGTTGGAGGTGGTGAGCACCACGATCGGGATGGTCCGCAGGTCGTCGTCCTGCTTGACCTCGCCGAGCACCTGCCGCCCGTCCATCCGGGGCATGTTCAGGTCGAGCAGGATCACGTCCGGCCGGTGGGCCTCGGTGTGCCGGCCGGTCCGACGCAGGAACTCCATCGCCTCCTGGCCGTCGCTGACCACGTCGATCACCTTGTCGACGTCGGAGTCGGCGAGGGCCTCCTCGATCATCAGGACGTCGCCCGGGTCGTCGTCGACCACGAGGATACGGACGGGGCCGGGGGTGCTTCCAGCCATGGGAACCTGCCTCGGATTGACGCGGACGGCGACCTCGCGATCGCCTGCTGGCGGGGAAATCTAGCCCATCACGGAGCGGACCGCGCCGTCGGGTGGCCCGTGTCGGGAGGGTAGCCCAGCACCTCCGCCAGCCCTGTCAACCGCAGCACCCGCTCGACCCGGCCGGTCGCGCCGGTGACCCGCAACCACCCGCCCCGGGCGGTGGCCCGGTTGTCGCCCCGGACGAAGGCGGCGATGCCGGTGGAGTCGCAGAAGGTCAGCTCGGCGAGGTCGACCAACAGGTGCCGTTCCCCCTGCTCGGTGAGCCGGTCGAGCACCGCCGTGAGCTCCGGCGCGGTGCTCATGTCGAGCTCGCCGGCGAGTCGCAGGCACGCCCCGCCGCCGTCCCGCTGGGCGTACGTGACGGTGAACGTCAACGTGGTCCCTCTCGCTTCACCGCAGCCGAATGCTTGCAGTGGAGCAAGTATAAGCAGGGTTGCGCCGGACCCCGGCAGGCCGTGGTCACCGCGCCGAGGCCCCGGCCCGCTGGTCGAGCAGCGTCAGCCCGGCGCCCAGGAAGCCCGCCGCGCGCGGGAAGTCCCGCAGCGCACCCGCGAAGTGGCCGAGGGTGAGGGCGATCGCCGCGGCGGGCACCCCCCGACTGACCAGGATGCCGGTCAGCCACTCGACGAACTCGGTGAACAGCGTGCCGTCGTCGACGAAGACGGCGGCGGCGAGGAAGTCCACGATGTGGCCGAGGTCGCTGACGGTCGAGTCGAGCTGGACCGCGTCGTACTCGCGTACCCCCGGCACCCGCGCGCGCAGGTCGGCCAGGGCGCTGTCGATCAGTGCGGCCCGCCGCTTGACGAGGCTCGGGTACTCGTCGTCGGCGAGGTGGGCCAGGTCGGCCGGGGGGACCCGGCGCAGGGCCCGCTCGTCGGCGACCAGGTCGGCGGCCCCCGGCGCGTCGGGCGCCCACGCCACCCCGAGCCGGCGGGCCCACCGCCCGTCCCCGCCGAAACCGCGCCCGCCGACCACCACCGGCACGTCGGAGCGGCGGCACGCCTCGACCATGCGGTGCGCGTGCGGCAGCCGCATCGGCAACGCGCAGGCCAACGCCACGGCGTGCGCATCGTGCCGGTGCAGGTACGACACCAGGTGCGCCGCCGGGACGCTGGCCCCGAGGAACGTGACCTGCCAGCCGCGCAGCCGCAGCACCTCGGCGACCAGCCGGGGCGGCAGGGAGTGCCACTCGCCGTCCATGCAGGCCACCACGATCCGGCCCCGGGTGGGACGCGGGTCGACCCGGGCCGCGACGGCCGCCACCACCCGCTCGCTGATGTGGGTGGCAGCGTGCTCCTGGGCGACGCTCCACGCATTGCTCGCCCACCGCAGGCCCACCTCGACCTGCGCGGGCGCCACCAGCTCCAGCAGCACCCGTTCGGCCGGCACCCCGGCGTCGACCAGCCCGAGGGCGGTCTCGATCGCCGCGTACTCGTCGGCGGACTCCAACGCCCGCAGGAAGCCGGGGCAGGCGTCGGCCGGAGAGCCGACGGCGGCGGGGACGGTCACGCGGTGCTCTCCTTCGGTCGGCTGGCCGGCGGGCTGGATGGCCGGGTCGGCGGTGGGGCGGGGGCGGTGGGCCGGGGCTGCGGTGGGGCGTGTGCGGTCGGGCGAGGTGACGATGCGGCCGGGGCGGCGGGGCGGTCAGGGGCGTGGGCGGGTGGTCTCAGGCAGCGTCGGCACCGCGTGCAGGTGCCGGGCCGGGCGGCTCTGCGGCCCGGTCGCCCGCAGCGCGAGCACCGCTATGTCGTCGTGGTCGCCGTGGGCCAGCCAGTCGCAGGTCACCTGCTCCACGCGTTCGGCAAGGGCCGGGGCGGGCATCCGGTGGCAGCCGCCCAGCGCGTGCAGCAGCCGGTCGGCGCCGAACTGCTCGTCGCCGCGCCGGCCGCCCCGGGCCTCGGTCACCCCGTCGCTGTAGAGCAGGCACGTCTCGCCCGGCGCCAGCTCGACGGTCACCTCCCCGATGCGCGGGTCGGGCACCACCCCGATCAACATGCCCCTCAGGGCGACCGTCTCCACCTCGCCGGAGGAGCGCAGCACCAGCGGCGGCAGGTGGCCGCCGCCGGACATGGTCAGGGTCAGGCCGCCGTCGCGCCGGGGGCGCACCACCCCGAGCACCATGGTCGCGAAGCGGCCCTGCCCGTGCGCCAGGGTGGTCTCCAGGAGCGCGTCGTTGAGCAGCCGCAGCAGTCGGGCGGGGTGCGACTCCACCCGGTGCAGCGCCTGTAGGCACTGGCGCAGCTGGCCGGTGAAGACGGCCGCCTCGACGCCCTTGCCGGAGACGTCGCCGAGGAAGAACACCGCGCCGCCGTCGGGCAGCCGGTGTGAACCGTAGAAGTCGCCGCCGATGCGCAGCCCCGCCTGCGCCGGCCGGTACGCCGTGCCCCACTGCACGCCGGGCACCTCGGCCGGTTCCACCGGCAGCAGGCTGGCCTGGAGGGTGTCGGCGACCTCGGCCTGGTCGCGGTAGAGCACGGCGGTGGTGAGCGCCGCGCCGGCCCGGGCCGCGAACGCGCGGACCAGGTCGACGTCGGCCTCGTCGTAGTAGCGGGCCGAGCGCCGGGCGACGAGCAGCGCGCCCGCCGGCAGGTCCCGGCCGGACAGCGGCACCACGCGCACGCTCACGTCGACGGCGTCCAGGCCGGGCAGCCAGCCCGCCTCGACCGCCTGCTCGACCAGCCAGTCCAGCGTGTGCGGCTCGCCGCCGGCGAGCCCCTCGTCGATGGCCGCCGGCAGGTCGACGGCGTCGAGCACGCCGCTGTCCACGCCCGGCGTCTCGTCGTCGGTCCGGGCGGCCCGCCACCAGCGGGCCCGGCCGGAGCGCGGGGCGAGCACCAACACGGCCACCTCGGCGAGGGTCGGCACGGCGAGCCGGACCACGGCCGCGGCCGCCCGGTCGGGGTGCAGCGGGTTGCCGAGCTTCTCCCCCACCACGGCCAGGAAGGCCGAGCGGGCCCGCTCGGCCAGCAACGCGTCGGCCCGGGTGACGCTCTCGGTGACGTCCTCGACGTAGTGGCAGCTCCGGGCGGCGGACAGCGGCACCTCGCGGACGCGCAGCCGGCGGCCCCGGTGGCCGAACTCGCCGCCGACCGGCGGCGTACGCAGGCCCGCCACCCCGGACGCGGCGAGCAGCTCGCCGACGGTCACCTCGGGCAGCAGCCGCTCGGCGACCGGGCTCAGCTGGCGCACCACGCCGTCGGCGTCGCAGACGATCAGGCCCTCGCGGAAGTGCTCGACGACCTCTGCCCAGTCGGGCGCGGGCGGTCCCCGGTCGGGGGCCAGGGGCGGCAGCGCGGCGGGCGGACGCACCGGAACGTCGGCGGACCACACCGGAGCCCGGGCGGCACTCGGCGTGGAGATCCGTCCGTCGCCCGGGTCCCAGTCCCTGACGTCGGCAGCAGTCACCAGCTGAGCCCCACTCCCTCTCGACACCCGCCCGACACCCGCGGGCCGCCGGAAACGGCGTATGTGGTCCAATCTCCTCACCCCACCCTACGCCGGTCCGCCGGCACCGCCACCCCACGCTGCCCTGAGCTGCCGAATCGCTCTCGACAGGCGGCATCGGCCGGGGATTGTTACGATCCGAGACGAACCTGCCCCGACCGGCAGCCCTGCGGAAAGGCGTGATCGTGGCACCCCAGGGGAGGAAACCCGAGGCGACCCCGCTGACCATGTCCGTCGATGCGAGCGATCCCGGCGCGCCCCTCATCCGGGTCGGCGGTGACCTCGCCTTCACCACCGCCGCGCCGCTACGGCACGAGGTGGACCGGCAGCTCGCCGAGCGTCCGCCGGTGCTCGTGCTCGACTTCGCCGACCTGCAGTTCATCGACAGCACCGGGCTGTCAGTGATCGTGCACGCGTGGCGGGAGGGGCAGCAGAGCGGCACCATCCTACGGCTGCGCTCGACGCCCCGCTTCCTGGCGACCATCCTCGACATGACCGGCGTCACCGGGCTGCTCGCCCGCCCGCTGCCCGGCGGCGAGCAGTCCGCCGGAGCGTCCGGTTCGCACCGGTCGGCGGCATCTGCCTGACTGCCCCCGCGCGTTTGTCGATCACCACCGGCTGGGAACATGGAGACATGCCAGCCCCGCTGTTGACCATCGAGGTGAGCCGGCTCGCCGCCGGGCGCGCCCGGCTTCGGCTGGCCGGCGAGCTGGACTACGACACCGCGCCCGAGCTGGTGGAGGCCGCCGAGAGGGTGCGCCGCGACGGCTGCGCCGAGCTGGAGATCGACCTCGGCGGGATCACCCTCTGCGACTCCTCCGGCCTGAGCGCGCTCGTGGTGATCCACCGCAACGGCACCGGGCCGATCCGGTTGACCGGCACGAGCGGCCAGCTCCAACAGCTGCTCGACCGCACGGGCCTGGCCGAGGTGCTGACCACCCACCAGACCCGGACCACCGCCACCACCGACACGGCCTGACCCCCACCCCTCCCACCATCTCCCCAGACCCCCTGCTCCCCTCCCGGCCGGTGCCACCCGGTGATCAAGAGGTTCGCGTCAGTGCGGAGATCGACTTTGACGCTTCTCTCTTGGTCACCGGGCGGAGCCGGGGGGTCGGGGCGGGCGGGATGGGGGCAGGGGCGGGGGTGGAGGCAGTGGGGCGTCAGGGTGGGAGAAGGCGTGGCGTTGGTCGGTGAAGGGAGGGCGCGTGGTGGGGGCCGGTCGGAAGGCAGTCCTGGCAGTGGTGCTTGCGGGGGGTCTCGTGGGCGGGTGCACGCCGACGGCGCGTCCGGCCACGTCCGACGCCACCGCCGCGCCTGACACCGCCGCGCCCGGTGCCACCGCCGTGTCCGACGCGACCGCCGTGCCTGACACCGCTGCCGCCGGCGGCACGGCGGTTCCCGGGTCGAGGGGGTTCCCGGTTCCCCCGCCCGGCGAGCTGGCCGCGCTGGAACGGCGGTTCGACGCGCGGCTGGGCGTCTACGCGGTCGACACCGGCACCGGCCGCACGCTCGCCTACCGGGCCGACGAGCGGTTCGCGTACGCCTCGACGATCAAGGCGCTCGCGGCCGGCGCGCTGCTCGCTCGGACCTCGGAGGCGGAGCTGGACCGCGTCGTCCGCTACGACCGCGCCGACCTGGTGCCCCACTCGCCGGTCACGCAACGGCACGTCTCGGACGGGATGACCCTGCGCGCGGTCGCCGACGCGGCGGTGCGGCACAGCGACAACACCGCCGCGAACCTGATGTTCACCGAGCTCGGCGGCCCCGCCGGGCTGGGGCGGGCGCTGCGCGGCATCGGCGACACCGTCACCAACCCGACGCGCACGGAGACGAGCCTCAACGAGGCCGCGCCGGGCGACGTCCGCGACACCAGCACGCCCCGCGCCCTGGCCGGCTCCCTGCGGGCGTACGCCCTCGGCGACGCCCTCTCCCCCGCGGACCGCGGCGTGCTGGTCGACTGGCTCAGGCGCAACACCACCGGGGCGACGCTGATCCGGGCCGGCGTGCCCGCCGGCTGGCAGGTCGGCGACAAGACCGGCGCGGGCGGATACGGCACCCGCAACGACATCGCCGTGCTGTGGCCGCCCGACGGCGCGCCCGTCGTGCTCGCCGTGCTGTCCCGCCGCGACGCGAAGGACGCGCAGCCCGACGACGCCCTGATCGCCGAAGCCGCCCGGGTCGTCCTCGACGCGCTGCGCGCCCCCGGCTCCTAGCCGACCACACCACCACCCCGCGCCGACCCCGCAGCAACACCCCCACCCACCCCGCCCCACCCGCACCCCACACCCCGCCCCGTACGCCGATCTTGCACTTTGGGCCCCCACGATGGGCGCTTTCACCCGTTTTTCCCGGGCCGAAACTGCAAGATCAGCGCGTTGGGTGGGTGGGGTGGGGTCGTTTCGGGGTCGGCCGGGCCGGGAACGCGACCGCCGAGACAGGGGACCGAGGAGAGCGAGGTGTGTGTCATGCGCAAGCAGATGGAGGGGGACAACCAGCGCCGCCGGGCGCTCGCGCGTCAAGCCCGGGAGCGCGGCCGGCAGGCCAGCGAGACCGGGGCCAGCCTGAGCGCCTCCAAGCAGCTCACCCACCTGGACCAGGGCAAGCGGGCCGGGCCGGCGCCGGCCGGGCGGCACAAGCCGGACAGCACCCGGGGCGGTCCCGCCCCGCCGCCGGCCGCCCCGCCCTCCACCGCCCCGCCCTCCACCGCCCGGTCCCGACCCGCGCGGTCCCGGGCCACCGGCGGTCCGGGCGAGGCACCGGCCACGGCCGGGATCGGGTACCGGGACCTGGTCGACGACGTGGGCCGGCGGGCCGGTGTCGACTTCGACACGGCGAAGGTCGCGGCGGAGGCGACGGTGCTGGCCCTCGCCTGGGCGCTGGACCAGGGGGCGCGGGAGCGGCTGCTCCAGGCGGTGCCCGTGAAGCTGCACGACGTGGTGCCGATCGACGGCATCGAACGCCATCGTGACCTGCCGGGCTTCGTCGGCGAGGTGGCCCGGATCAGCGGCCGTACCCCGGAGCAGGCCCGACGGCAGGCGGAGGCAACCCTCGGCGCATTGGCCGACCGCGACGGCGACCTCGTCGCCGCGCTGCACGTGCCGGACGGGCTACGCGACCTGCTGGGCCCGGCGGCCGGGGGTTGAGCGCGTGGGCCGGCGGGCCGCCGCGCCCGCCGGTCCGCCCCGGCCAGGCCGACCAGCGAGCGCGGTCGGTGCGGCCGGCGGCTACGGTGCCGGGATGCACTCCGCCGCCGAGGGGCCGGAACTCGTGGCCGACCCGGCCCGCCGCACCGGGCGCATCCTGCTCGCCGGGGGCGTCGCCCAGTCCTACGTCGACGTCGCCGACCCCCGCCACCTGCACTTCGAGTACGTCCGCCGGATGGCGGCCGTGGTCGATCTCGCCGCGCCGCCCGGCGCGGCGGTCGACGCGTTGCACCTCGGCGGGGGCGCGCTGACCCTGCCCCGCTACGTCGGGGCGACCCGGCCCGGCTCGGTCCAGCAGGTGGTGGAGCGCGACCCGGCCGTCGTCGAGCTGGTCCGCCGGGAGCTGCCCGCGCCACCGCCAGGGATACGCGTCGACGTCGCCGACGCCCGCGCGGCGGTGGAGGCGGCTCCGGCGCAGGGGTACGACCTGGTCCTCACCGACGTCTACCGGGCCGCCCGGATGCCGGGGCACGTGGCGAGCGTCGAGTTCGCCGCCGAGGCCGCCCGGGTGCTGCGCCCCGACGGGATCCTCCTGGTCAACGTCACCGACCTGCCGCCGCTGGTGTTCACCCGCGCCCGGGTGGCCACCCTACGGGCCGCGTTCGCCGACGTCTGCCTGCTCGCCGACCGGCGGATGCTGCGCGGGCGGCGCTACGGGAACCTGGTGCTCGCCGCCGCGCGCCGGCCGGGCCGGCTGCCGGTGGGCCGGCTGGCGACGCGCGCGGCCCGCGACCCGGTGCCGGGGCAGGTGCTGCACAGCGCGGCCCTCGACCGGTTCGTCGCCGGGGCACGTCCGGGCACGGACACGTCCCTCGGCGTCGGGTGACCGCGACCCCGCGGTGGCGGGCAAGGGCTGCCGGGCGGCCTCTTCGACACCGCCGCCACCCTCGGCCCCCTCACCGGCCGCGGAACGGGGCAGCACGGTGCGAAGCGGACGCCGGGTCCGGGTTTCCGGAGCGCCGGCCGGGGTAGCCGCGCCGGATGAGGAACGCCGAGGACCGGGCGACCGCCCGGCGGGCGGCCATCGTCATCGGCCTGGTGCTGGCGACCCTGGTCGTGCTGGCCCTGGCCTGGGCCACCCGGCGGGTGCTGACCTGGACGGTCGTCGCCGTCTTCTTCGCCATCGCGCTGAAACCGCCCGTCGACGCCCTGCAGCGCCGCCTCGTGCGCCGCCGCACGGTGGCCACGCTGCTGGTCTTCGTGGCCGCGTTCGGCCTGCTCGCCGCGCTGGTGGCGGGAATCGTCCTGCCGCTGCTGGACGAGCTGGGGCGCGCGGCCGACCGGGCGCCGGACGTGCTGCGGGAGACCCGGGCCGGCCGGGGGCCGTTCGGCGAGGCGCTCGAACGGCTGCGGCTGCGGCAGTACGTGGTGGGCCACTCGGCGCAGGTGCAGCAGTACGGCAACCGGCTGCGCGATCCCACGGTGGGGCTGGTCCGCAGCGTGCTGGAGACCCTCGCCGGGCTGGTCACCGTGGTCGTGCTGGCGTACCTGATGGTGCTGGAGGCCCCGAAGATGATCTCGGCGGGTCTGGGGTGGCTCGGCGACGGGCCCGCGGTGCGGGCGCGCCGGGTCGGTCGGGGCGTCTCCCGGGTGGTCACCGGCTACCTGAGCGGGAACCTGCTGATCAGCGTGATCTGCGGGGCGTTGACGTTCCTGGTGCTCGTCCTGACCGGGGTGCCGTTCGCCGGGGTGATCGCACTGCTGGTGGCGGTCGCCGACCTGGTGCCGCTGGTAGGCGCGACCATCGGCGCCATCCTCGCCGGGGGCGCCGGCTTCCTGCACTCCCCCACCGCCGGCATCGTGGTGCTGGTCTTCTTCGTGGTCTACCAGCAGGTCGAGAACCACCTGCTGCAACCGCTGATCATGTCGCGGGCGGTCCGGTTGAACCCGCTCACCGTCCTGGTCAGCGTGCTGTTCGCGGCGGAGCTGGCCGGGCTGGTCGGCGCGCTGCTGGCCATCCCCGTGGTCGGCGTGGGGCAGGTGCTGCTGCGCGAGTTCGCCCCACGCCGGGGTTAGGCGCAAGCAGGGGCGGGTGCAAGGAAGGGCCCCTTGTTAACGCTTTCAGTAGAGAAGGGTCCCCTTCTCACGGCCGAGCCCGCGCCCGCCCGCCGGCGAACGGGCGCGGCGCGGGCGGGCGGGCGAACGGGCGCGGGCGGTCCGTCAGCGGCGGTAGGCCGGGACCTCCGGCGACGAGCTCTCCAGCGGCACCGCGTTGGCCGGCACCAGGCCGAGCTGCACCGCCGGGCGGGGCAGGGCGGCGTCGAGCAGCCAGTCCGCCCCGACCCGGGCCCGGTTGCCCGGCATCGCCAGCAGGTGGTAGCCCCGGGTGACGGCCTTGGCCGGCAGGCCGGCCAGCGAGACCTTCAGCGGGTTCGCCGCCGCGTCCCGGCCGCCGAGGTCGACCACCCAACCCAGGTCGTGATGCTTGTACGGGCGACGCCGGCCCTGCCCGTAGGAGGCCGCGATGTTGTGGGCCACCAGCCGGCCCTGCCGCTGGGCGTGCTGGGCCGTCATCGTGCAGATCTTCCCGGGCTGCGTCAGGTCGGGCACCGCCGCCGCGTCTCCGCAGGCGTACACCTCGGGGAAGCCGGGCACCGTGAGGTACTCGTCCACCACGAGCCGGCCCTTCTCGGTACGCAGGCCCAGCTCGGCGACGAACGGGTCGGGGCGCACGCCGACGCACCAGACGAGGCTGCACGTGGGCACGTACTCCCCGTCGGTGAGCATCACCCCGTCGGGGGTGGCCTCCGACACGGAGACGCCCATCCGCACGTCGACGCCGCGCCGCCGCAGCACCCGGTCGGCGGTGCGGGACATCCGCTCGTCGAGCTCCGGCAGCACCCGGGGGGCCACGTCGAGCAGCATCCAGCGGGGCCGGACGCCGAGGTGCGGCCGCTGGGCGACCAGCCGGTCGGTGAACAACTGCCCGTGGGCGGCGACCTCCGTGCCGGTGTAGCCGGCGCCGACGACCACGAACGTGGTGCGCGCCCGCTGCTCGGCCGGGTCGTCGGTCAGCTCCGCCAGCTCGATCTGGCGGACCACGTGGTCGTGCAGGTAGAGCGCCTCGGGCAGGCCGCGGAACCCGTGGGCGTACTCGGTCACGCCGGGGATGGGCAGCAGCTTGTTGACGCTGCCGACGGCGAGCACCAGCCGGTCGTACGCGAGCCGGCCGCCGTCGCCCTCCGGCATCCGGTAGCCGACCCAGCGGTTCTGCAGGTCGACCCGGTCGGCCTCGCCGACGACCACCCGCACGCCGTCGAGGGTGCCGCTGAGCGGCACGCTGAGCCGCCCGGGTTCGACCACGCCGGCGGCCACCTCGGGCAGCAGCGGCAGGTAGAGGAAGTAGTCGGTCGAGTTCAGCAGCACGATCTCGGCCTTGTTGCGGGCGGTCCGGCTCAACGTCTTCGCCGCGTGGTAACCGGCGAATCCGGCCCCCACGATCACCACACGAGGTTTCGTCATGACGGGTGCCGTTCCCGCCCTGGCCGGGGACAAACGTGCCGGGACGCACCGCCGGGCACCGGGAGCCGGCCGGGCGACGGTCGACGTGGACGACGCCGTCAGGGCACCATCCAGGACAGCAGCGGCGTGGCCTGGAGCCCCACCAGCAGGCACATCAGGGCGAGCAGCAGCACGCTCCAGCCGAACATCCGGCGGAACAGGTCGCCCTCCCGGCCGGTGAGGCCGACGGCCGCGGCGGCGATGGTGAGGTTCTGCAGGCTGATCATCTTGCCCAGCGTGCCGCCGGAGGCGTTGGCGGCGGCGAGCAGGACCGGGTCGAGGCCGGCCCGCTGCGCCGCCGCGACCTGGAGCGCGCCGAACAGCGAGTTCGACGACGTGTCCGAGCCGGTCAGGGCGACCCCGAGCCAGCCGAGGACGGGGGCCAGGACGGCGAACAGGGTGCCCGCGCCGGCCATCCAGACGCCGAGGGTGGCGATCTGCCCGGACGCGTTCATCGTGAACGACAGCGCCAGCAGGCCGACCACCGTCAGCACGGCCCAGCGCAGCTCGTACAGGGTGCGCCCGTAGAGCCGCCCGGCCTCGCGCGGGGAGACCCGCAGCAGCGCCATCGTGACCAGGCCGGCCACCAGCAGCAGCGAGCCGGGCGCGGCGAGCCAGGCGAAGCGGAAGGTCGACAGGGGCGACGGGGCGCCGGCGGCGGTGAGCACGTGCAGGCCGGGCCAGGAGACGGCGAGCGTGCCGGCGTCCAGCAGGCGCTTGACGGCCGGCACCTGGGAGACGGCGAAGACCGCCACGATGGTGACGTAGGGCGCGTACGCCAGCCACGCCCGGCCCGGCGGCGGCGTGCCGCCCTCCGGCGGGCCCTGCGGCGACCCGGCGGGCCCCGCTGCGCCCGACGGCGACGCGACGGACCCCGACGACGCGGCGCGCTCGGGCGGGCCGTCACCGGCCGGTGCGGGGACCGGCCGGCGGGCCCGGCGGGTGACGAGCAGCAGGACGCCCGCCCCCGCGAAGGCGGCGACGATGTCGGCGAGCGCGGCCGTCAGGAAGTTCGTGGTGGCGAACTGGGCCAGCGCGAACGCGACGCCGCAGGCCAGCGCCGGACGCCACAGCTCCCGCAGCCCCCGGCGGCCGTCGACGACGAGGAGCAGCACCAGCGGGACGAGGACCGCCACCACGGGGACCTGCCGGCCGGCCATCATGCCCAGCTCCGCCGCGGGCAGCCCGGTCACCCCGGAAAGGGTGGTGATCGGCAGCCCGAGCGGCCCGAACGCGGCCGGCACCGTGTTGGCGACCAGCGCCACGGTGGCCGCCCGGACCGGGGTGAACCCGAGGGCCAGCAGCATGACCGTGGTGACGGCCACCGGCGTGCCCTGACCGGCGAGCGCCTCCAGCAGCGATCCGAAGCAGAACGCGATCACCATGGCCTGCACGCGCCGGTCGTCGCTGATCCGGGCGAAGCCGCGCCGCAGCGTGTCGAAGTGTCCCGTGTGCACGGTCATCCGGTAGATCCAGATCGCCGTGCCGAACGTCCACACCAGGGGGAAGAGCGCAAACGTCGCGCCCTGCCCGGCGGCCAGCAGCGTCTGCGCCAGCGGCATCCGCCACAGCGCCCAGGCCAGGACGACCGCCACGGCCAGCGCGCCGAACGCCGCCACCCAGGCGCGGGTACGCGCGACCCCGAGCAGGAGGAACAGGGTGAGCAGGGGCAGCGCGGCGCAGGCGGCGCTCAGCGCGAGCGAGCCGGCCACCGGTTGCAGGGGCTGCTGGTACATCGAGACCACCTCGGGTGCGACGCCCCCCGGTCCCGGCGGCGTGGAGTTGGGCTCATCCCACCCAAGATCCGCGCACGCCGCTTCTTCGAGGTTGCCCTGCCGCCGGGCCGGTTGCGCAATCTCGAAGAGGCCGGCCCCGCCCCGGGCCGGCTACCGTCGCGGCATGAGCCGAGCGGGCGCCGCCGTGGTGCTGGGCGCGAGCATGGCCGGGCTGATCGCCGCCCGGGTGCTCAGCGACGCGTACGACAGCGTCACGCTCGTCGACCGCGACGCGCTGCCCGACGCCGTCGCGCACCGGCGCGGGGTGCCCCAGTCGCGGCAGCTGCACGTGCTGCTGGCCCGGGGCCGGGCGGCGCTCGACGAGCTGTTCGACGGCCTCAGCGACGAGCTGCACGCCGCCGGCGCGCCCCTGGTCGACCTCAACGGGCAGGTGCACTGGTGCAACGACGGCCACCTGATGCGCCGGTCCGCGTCCGACCTGGTCGGGGTGGGCGTGAGCCGCCCCCTGCTGGAGCGCACGGTGCGGGCCCGGGTGGAGCGGCTGGCCAACGTCCACTTCCGCCCGCCCGCGGAGGCGACCGCCCTGTGCGCCTCCGACGACCGCCGCCGGATCACCGGGGTCCTGCTGACGCCGCGCGGCGGGGCGGCGTACCGGCTCGACGCCGACCTGGTGGTCGACGCCTGCGGCCGGGCGTCGCGCAGCCCGGCGTGGCTGGCCGCGCTCGGCTACCCGGCCCCGGTCGAGCAGCGGGTCGCCGTCGACGTCACCTACGTCACCCGCACCTACGAGCGCGACCCCCGCCACCTCGACGGCCTGCTCGGCGCGTTGACCAACGCCGTACCGGGACGCCCGCGCACCGGCATCGTCGCCGCCCAGGAGGACGGCCGCTTCGCGGTGGCGCTGAGCGGGGTGCTCGGCGAGCAGCCGCCGCTGGACGACGAGGGCTACGCCCGGTTCGCCGAGTCGCTGGGCCAGCCGCTGATCAGCCAGGTGGTCCGCGAGGCCGTCCCGGTGGGCGGGCCGGCGCTGATGCGCTACCCGGCGAGCGTGCGGCGGCGTTACGAGCGGCTGCGCCGCTTCCCCGACGGGTTCCTGGTGTTCGGCGACGCCCTGTGCAGCTTCAACCCCGTCTACGGTCAGGGCATGACGGTCGCGGCCGGCGAGGGGCTGCTGCTGCGGCGGCTGCTGGCCGGCGACCGACGCCGGTTGCGGCGACGGTTCTTCCGGGGCGCCGGCCGGCTCATCGACGGGCCGTGGTCCATCGCGGTCGGCACGGACCTGCGGTTCCCCGGCGTGGCCGGGCGGCGCACGCCGCGGGTCCGGCTCGTCAACGCGTACGTGCACCGGCTGCACGCGGCGGCGCGCACCGACGCGGTCCTGGGCACCGCGTTCCTGCGGGTGCTCAACCTCGTCGACCCGCCGCACCGGCTGCTGCGGCCGGCGATCGTGGCCCGGGTGCTGCGGGGCGGCACCCGGACCGGGTGAACGTCGGACCGGTGAACGTCGGACCGGTGAACGTCGGACCGGTGGGCGTCAGGGGCCGCCGAGGACCGCGAGCAGCCCCTCGGCGAAGGTGCGCCGCCAGTTGACGTAGTCGTGCCCACCCCGGTATTCCGCGTAGGTCACCTGGTGGCCGCGGGCGACCAGCAGATCCCGGAAGCGGCGGTTGACGGAGAGCTGGTCGACCTGCTCGGGGCGGGGCCAGGTGTTCTCCCGGTCCCCCACGTCCAGGTAGAACCGCACGGGCGCGGCGGGCCACCCGGCGTACGCGCGGGTCAGCCACTCCCGCTCGCCGGGCCGCGCCGACGCGGGCCACCAGAAGCTGCCCGACTGGGCGATCACCGCGCCGAACGCGCCGGGGGCGGCCAGCGCCACGTACGCGGCGGCGAGCCCGCCCAGCGACGAGCCCGCGATGACCCGCCGGGCGGGGTCGTCGGTGACCGCCCAGCGCCGCCGGGCCCAGGGCAGCAGCTCCCGGGTGACGAACGCGCGCAGCGCGGCCGACGGGCGCAGCTCGGTCATCCGGCGCGCCCCGCTGGGGGCGGAGACGAACAGCGCCAGGGTCGGCGGGATCCGCCCGGCGGCGATCAGGTTGTCCAGCGTCGCGGGCACCCGCAGCAGCGCCCGGGAGAGGTAGCCGTCGAAGACCACCAGCAGCGGCAGCGGCCCGGTGGCCGGGACCGCCGGCCGGTAGACCGCGACGCGGCGGCGGCCGCCCCAGGCGGCGGTGCGCACGCCGGTGGTCAGCACGGTCCCCCGGGGCACGCCGGGGTGGTGCCGGATCCAGGGCTCGTCGGGGGCCTTCGGCAGCTCCAACAGGGACGTCCACAGCTCCCGGTCGTTGGGGTCGGCGGGGTCGGCGGGCAGCCGGAACGGGTGGTGGTTGAACACGTCGAGGTGGGTGGGGCCCCGGCCGGTGGCGTCGGTCGGCAGTGCCGGCGAGCCGTGCCGCAGGAAGTAGATGGTGCGCAGGTCGACCGGCAGCCGCTGCGAGCCGTGCCACAGGTCGGTGCCCGGGACGCGGCGCAACGCCAGGTCGATGCCCCAGCCGGTGGTGGTCTGGGCCGCCTCCCCGCGCCACAGGAAGGTCACCAGGGCGCTGTCGCCGTCGACCTGCTCGATCAGGGGCGTGCCCCGGGCGGCGACCTCCCGCCAGAAGTCGGCGAGCGCCTGTGCGCCGCCGGCGCGCAGGTCGTGCAACAGGCGGGCGATGCGTGGGCTGGTCTCCGGCACGGCTGGTCCCTGTCTCGTCGATCGGGTCGGAGGGGCGGGATGGTGGGGCGAGGTGGTGGTGGGGGTGGTGGGGGTGGGGTGGTGGGGCGAGGTGGATCAGGGTGGTGGGGGCCGACGCCCGGTGCGGGTGGGCGCGGCGGCGGGGCGGCCGACGGCAGCCGTGGCCGCCGCGCCGCCGGCACCGGCACGCCGGCGGCGCGCCGGCCGGGCCCCGGCTCAGTTGCCGCTGGGGTTGCTCGCACTGGTCGTCTCCACCTTGTCCAGCTTCCGAATGACGATCTGCTCCACGCCGCTCACCTCCCTCCCCTCGACTGGTGGCCGGCCGGCCCCGCCACCGGCACGGCGCGGCGGGCGCGGCGAAGGGTGCGCAGCCGCCGACCGTGCCGCCGCCACCACGCCCAGCACCACACCGCCCAGGAGCCGCCGAGCACGGCGACGGCGACGGCGGCGGCGGCGGTGAGGCAGGCGGCGGTGCCGACGACCAGCAGCAACGCGTACCAGCGGACGGCCCGGCGTTCCCGGGCGGGCAGCGCCAGGCTCGGGTCGCGGCCCGGCCGGCGGGCCGCCCGCCGCAGCCACCACCGGGCGTACGCGGCGCCGTCGGCGTAGAGGTTGCGCGCGCCCGCGACGTCCTGCAGGACGAAGTAGACGTCGGTGCGCATGAAGACGAGGAACTGCACCGGCAGCGGCAGCTCACCGGCGCGACGCCCGGCCGGTGGCGACCACCGCGTCGACCGCTTCGCCGCCGCAGCCGGCCGGGCAGCGTGGGTGCGGCGGGTGGGCGATGAGGAAGTGCTGGTCGGCGGCGACGAGGTTGATCCCCTGGAGCTGCCCGGGGCGCACGGCCGGCACGCCGGTGAGCAGCGCCGACGCCAGGTGGGCGGCGAGGTGGCCGGAGAGCCCGGCGGAGGCGGCGCTGACCGCGCTGCTGCTCTCCCGCTCCACCGTGTACTCGGCGGCCGGGTCGTCGCGGCGGCGCTTGTCGTGCTCGGCCAGCCAGAAGCACTCGTAGCAGGGGCCGAGCCCGGGCAGGTAGGCCGCCGCCGTCACCACCGGCCCGTGGTAGCCGGCGTCGACCCACGGGGTGCCGGTGTCCAGGCAGACCCGGTTGGCCCAGGCCCGGATGGCACCCGGCCGGTCGGCGCAGAGCACCAGCACGTCGCGGTCGGCGACCAGCCGCCGCAGGTCGGCCGGCCCGCGTACCTCCGCCTGCTCGCCGGTGACGTCGATGTCGGAGTTGAGCCGGCGCAGCCGGGCGACGGCGACGTCCGCCTTGGGCCGGCCGATGTCGTCCTCGACGTACACGGTCTGGCGGTTGAGGTTGGACAGCTCGATCACGTCGGGGTCGACGCAGTGCAGCCGCCCCACGCCGCTCGCGGCGAGGGCGAGCGCGACGGCCCCGCCGGTGCCGCCGAGCCCGACGACGACGGCCCGGGCCCGCTTCAGGGCGACCTGCGGCTCCCAGGAGGAGGCGCGCGGGACCAGGTCGATCCACCGGTGGAAGCGGCGGCTGCGGTCGTAGCGCTCGCGGTCCCGGTCGGTGAGCTCCGGCGGGTCGGGGGCCGCCGCGTCGGCGAGGTAGCCGGCGGCGGCGAACTGGTCCAGCGCGGCGCGCACCGCCCGCGCCGACTCGGTGGGGTGCGCGGCGAGGACCCGCGCGACGATCTCCTCGGCGCTACGCGTGCCGTCGGCGGCGCGCAGCGTCGTCCAGATCGCGCCGGTGGTGTCGAGCACCTCGGCGGCGATGCCGTAGACCGAGCCGCCGATGCGGATCCGCCCGCCGGGCAGCCGGTGCAGGCCGTGCTCGGGCTTCACCTGCGGATACCACCCGGACGTGATGAGTGAAGCCATCGATCCTCGCCCCCGTACGGCAGATCGCTGTCTTGGCGATCAGCCTGGCGGACGGCGGTGACGAAAGCAACACCCCGTGTCCGAACGGTGACCCGGACGGCGTGCGCCGGCCCGGGCCGGCACCCGACGCCGGGCCCGCAGGTCGGCTCCTACAGGGCGATGGAGAAGTGCGCGACGACGCCGTTGTGGTCGGAGTTGGTCCCGCCGACGATGTCGTAGTCGTTCAGCCACATCTCCCGGTACTCCTCGAGGCGCTTCCAGAAGTAGATGTAGTCGATGTGCCGGTTGCCGTGCGTCCCGTTGCCCTTCTCGCCGAGGAGGTTGTAGCAGGATCGCAGGTTGGGCAGGTCGTTGGCCTCGAAGACCTTCCACGGGAACTTCTCGTACCCGTAGGCCCGGTCGGCGCTGAAGTCGACGTTGAGGTCGCCGCTGACGATGACCTGCCCCTGGTCCTTCTTCACGGCGGCCAGGTCCTTGAGGTCCTGGAACTGCTTCTCGGCGCACCTGGTGCGCGGCAGGTCCTCCGGGCGGCCGTTCTCCTCGATGCTGGCGTTGGCGTGCGCGTTGATGTGGAACACGCTGCGGCCGCTCTGCTTGTGCCGGTACCGGACCCAGTTGTTGTAGCGGGCCGGCGGCGCCTCGCCCGGCCCGTTGGTGTCGCACACGAAGACCGAGTCCTTGTCGAGGACGTCGAACATGCTCTTGCGGGCCAACAGCGCCTCTCCCGCGGCCTGCGTCGGCTCGGGCGCGTACAGCCACCAACCGTTCGCGGCGGCCCAGTCCTGTAGGTACGACTTCCGGCCGCCCACCTCGTTGAGGCCGACCAGGTCCGCCTTCGAGGTGATCAGTTGCAGGTCCTCGACGAACTGGGCCTGGGTCAGCTCGTAGAGGATGTTCAACGTCGCCACCCTGAAGGTCGCGTTCGCCGCGGCTGCCGGGGGCGCGGGCAGCAGACCGGCCACCAGCACGACCGAGCCGACCAGAGCACCCGCGCCGCGGGCCAACCACCGTCCTGCGCTCCGCATCGACGCTTCCCCCCTCGCTGCCGTTCCGGACGGGACGTCGCGCGCGACGCCGACGCTGTTCCGGACGTAGACACTAACGGGCAAAGAAGTCATCATCATGAATACCTAGGCACGTTTTCGGCGCATCCCGTCCCCCGGAGGAGTCCGGTGTCTCCACGAAGGACCTGGCGACCGCTGCTGGCCGCCGTCGTCGCTGCCGCGCTCGGCCTGGTCGGCGGTGGCGCCACGCCGGCCACGGCAGCCGTCCCGCAACCCGTCTACGCCCCGCCCGGCGGCGTCGCCGACCCGGGGGTCGTGCAGCACGACGGGAACTTCTTCGTCTTCGCCACCGGCAGCCGGGCCCCGGCATACCGGGGGGACACCGCGTCGGGCCCCTGGGTCGATCTCGGCGCGGTCCTCCGGACGCTGCCCGGCTGGGCCGCGAGCGGGGCGGTCTGGGCGCCGGACGCGGTCCGCACCCCCGCCGGCTGGGTCCTCTACTACTCGGCTCCGGCGAAGGACCTGGACGGGCAGCGGTGCATCGGCGTCGCGAGGTCCACCGCCATCGGCGGCCCGTACGATCCGGTCGGCGACACCCCGCTGGTCTGTCCGGGTGGCGCGCACGGCGCGGACGACGCGGTGCCGGGTCGGCCGGTGTCCGCCGCCGGCGTCATCGATCCGGCGCCGTTCCAGGACGCCGAGGGCCGCCGTTTCCTGCTGTACAAGACGCAGCAGACGCCCTCGTCGATCCGGATGCTGCGGGTCGACGACGCCGGAACCGGCTGGTTGGGCAACCCCAGCGGCGAGCTGGTCCGCAGCGACGGCATCATCGAGAACCCGCAGCTACGCCAGCGCGGCTCCACCTTCGTGCTGTTCGCCTCCCGGTACGGCTACGACAACTGCAGCTACGCCACCGTCTACCTCACCTCCACCGACAAGTGGGACTTCCACGGCAAGGCCCAGAATTCGCTGCTCACCACCGCCGGCACCGGCATCTGCGGCCCGGGCGGGGCCGACGTCGTGCCGGCACTGGTCGACGACGAGCAACGGATCTTCCTGCACGGCTGGGTCTGCGGCGGCACCGCCCCGTGCCGACAGCAGCCCGACGGCTCGCTTCCCGCCGACGCCCGCCGCGCGCTGTACGCGGCGGTGTTCCGGTGGGACGGCGCCACCCCCCGCGTCGGCGCGTTCCTCTGACCGCCGCCGCGCGACCGGCCGGACCGCGGGCGCGCACCGGCCGGACCGTGTCCGAGCGACCCGCCGGACCGCGGGTGCGGTCCCGGCGGACGACGCCGGGACCGGGGCGTCAGCGCGGGCGGGGGTCGGGCGGCAGCGGCACCTGGAGGAAGGTGGTGCCGCGCAGGTCGAGCCACGCCCGGTCGGGCCCGCGCACCAGGCGCAGCATCACCTCCGCGCAGGCCGGGCAGCGGGCCACCAGGCCGGGGGCGTGGGAGTAGACCCGCAGGCCCGCCATGGGACCGGTCGCGCCGCACGACGCGCAGCGCCCGGTGGCCGCGCTGACGTCCATCGCGAAGACCTCCCGCAGCGGGCCGTCGAGCATGTTGCCGTCCAGGTAGGACTGTTCGGTCATGGGGTCTCCTCGTCGGCGGTCAGCCGGTGGGGCCGAAGCGTTCGGTGCGGACCCGACGCGGCGGGTGGCCCAGCCCCACCAGCAGGTCCGCCACCGTCTCCACGAACCCGGTCGGGCCGCAGACGTAGCACAGCGGCTCCAGCTCGGCCGGCCAGCCGTGGGTGTTCACGTCGGCCAGCCCGACCCGGTGCGGCTCGCCCCGCCAGCCGTCGGGGGCGGCCCGGGTGTAGACGTACGCCACGTCGAGGCCCTGGTCGTCGCGGGCCCGGCGGCGCAGCTCGTCGGCGTAGATCACGTCGGCCGGGGTCCGCGCGGAGTAGATCAGCCGGAACGGGGCCCGGCTGCCGGCGGCGCGGCGCGCGCGGACCATCGCCATCAGCGGCACCACGCCCGAGCCGCCGGCGACCAGCAGCACCGGCGCGGTCTCGGCGGGCCGCCACACGAACCACCCGCCGACCGGGCCGCGCACCTCCACCGGGTCTCCGGGGGCCCAGGTGTCGATGAGGTACGACGAGACCTCTCCGTCGGGCACGCGCTGCACGGTGAGCGCGACGCGGTCGCCCTCGGCGGGCCCGGCGAGGGAGTACGACCGGGCGGCCTGGTAGCCGTCGGAGGCGGTGAGCCGCACGTCGACGTGCTGGCCGGGCAGGTGGCCGGGCCAGCCGGGGACGTCGAGCACGAGGGTCTGCGCGGTCGGCGTCTCGGTGCGGCGCTCGACGAGCCGGGCCACCCGCCAGCCCAGCGGGGCGGCCAGCGGGGCGCTCAATCGCCGGCGTAGCGCTGCTCGCGCCACGGGTCGCCGTAGTCGTGGTAGCCGGCGGTCTCCCAGAAGCCGGGGGTGTCGGTGTTGCCGAGGCGGATGCCGCGCACCCACTTGGCGGACTTCCACAGGTAGAGGTGCGGCACGAGCAGCCGGGCCGGCCCACCGTGCTCGGCGGGCAGGTCCCGGCCGTCGTAGCCGTGCACCACCCAGGCGCGTCCGCCGCGCAGGTCGGCCAGCGGCAGGTTCGTGGTGTAGCCGCCGTAGGAGTGGGCCAGCGCGTACGCCGCGTCGGTGTCGACGCCGTCGAGCAGCACGTCGAGCGAGACGCCCTGCCAGGTGGTGCCGAGCTTGGACCACCGGGTGACGCAGTGGATGTCGACGGTGGGGGTCTCCTGCGGCAGGGCGGTGAACTCGGCCCACGTCCAGCGGTGCTCCGCGCCGGTCTCGGTGGTGACGACGAACTCCCAGGCGTCCGGCCGCACCCGCGGCGTCGGGCCGGCGGAGAGCACCGGGAAGTCCTCGGTGAGGTATTGCCCGGGCGGCAGGGCCGGCCCCGCCGAGCGGCGTCGGCCTTGGAAGCCTGGCGAGACGATTCCCACCCGTCAGTCGTACCACCTGTGGGCGCGCGTCGGTACCGTTCGCCCGGACCGACGCGCGCCGCGCGGTCAGTGCCGGCCCGCGACGACCTCCTTGTCGCCCGGGGGCGCGTCGCGGGTGGCCCGGAGGCTGGTGAGCGTGACGATCACCAGCACGCCGATGATCACGCCGAGCGAGGCCAGGGTCGGGATCTCCGGCACGCCGGACCAGATGCCGTGCGCCCAGTGCAGGCCGAGCTTGACGCCGATGAAGGCGAGGATGATCGCCAGGCCGTAGCTGAGGTGCACGAGCCGGCTGAGCGCGGCGTGCAGCACGAAGTAGAGCGCCCGCAGCCCGAGCAGCGCGAAGGCGTTGGTGGCGAAGACGAGGTACGGGTCCTCGGTGATGCCGTAGACGGCCGGCACCGAGTCGACGGCGAAGACCACGTCGGTGGCGAGCACCGCGACCACCACGAGCGCGAGGGGGGTGAGCGCCCGGCGGCCGCCCTGCCGGACGGTCATCCTCGTGCCCTGGTATTCGTCGACGACCGGCATGAACCTGCGCAGCAGCTTCACCGACCGCATCTTGTTGATGTCCACCTCCTGCTCGTGCCCGGAGAGGGCGTCGCGGAGCAGCTTGACGGCGGTGGCGATCAGGATGATGGCGAAGATCAGGAAGGCGAAGTCCAGGGTCTGCAACGCCGCCGCGCCGAGGGCGATGAAGACGGCGCGCAGCACCAGCGCACCGGCGATGCCGTAGAGCAGCACCCGCTGGGCGAGCACGGCCGGCACCGCGAACGCGGCCAGCAGCAGCATGAAGACGAAGAGGTTGTCGACCGAGAGCGACTTCTCCACCAGGTAGCCGGTGAGGTATTCCACGCCCTGCTGGGAGCCGTAGCGCGACCAGATCCACGCGCCGAAGGCGAGCGGGAGGGCGACGTAGAACGCCGACCAGCCGAGCGCCTCCCGGATCGACACCTCGTGGGGGCGGCGGGTGACGAGGAAGTCCAGCACGAGCAGCGCGAGCACCCCGGCGATGGTGACCGCCCAGAGGGTGGGCGTGCCGATCGAGGACAGCGCGCCGGCAGCAAGAAGGGATGATTCGGTCATATGGGTCTCCTCGAACACCGTGTCATGTTCGAGGTCTCCTTCACCCACGATTCCGTGGGCAACCACCCGAGGCGCGCCCCGGGCACGCCGTACTGACCGGAATGGTTCGTGGGAAGTACTCCCCTCGTGGGACCAGGTTAGGTCAGCTCCGGGCGACTCGCCAAGCCGACACCGACCTGTCACCAGGGGTGATGCTCCGGTGGCGGGCGGTCCGGCCGGCCCTGTCCCCCGAGGCCCGCCCGCGCCTATGGTGTCCCGGTGAGCGAGCGCGCGCACCACCCCGACGCGGACCCGTCGGCCGGCGGCGGCCCGGTCGGCCCCCTCACCGGGGTACGCGTGGTCGAACTGGCCGGCATCGGGCCCGGCCCGTTCGCCGCGATGATGCTGGCCGACCTGGGCGCCGACGTGATCCGGGTGGACCGGGCCACCGACGTCGACCCGGCCGCCTTCGGCACCCCGCACCCGGACCTGCTCAACCGGGGCCGCCGCTCCGTCGCCGTTGACCTCAAGTCGCCCGGGGGCCGGGAGGCGGCGCGGGCCCTGATCGGCGGCGCGGACGTGCTGGTCGAGGGCTTCCGCCCCGGGGTGACCGAACGCCTGGGCCTCGGCCCCGCCGACTGCCTCGCGGCCAACCCCCGCCTGGTCTACGGGCGGATGACCGGCTGGGGGCAGGACGGCCCACTCGCCCCGTACGCGGGGCACGACATCGACTACCTGGCGCTGACCGGGGCGCTGCACGGCATCGGCCGGGCCGGGGAGCGCCCGGTGCCGCCGATGAACCTGCTCGGTGACTTCGGCGGGGGCGGGATGATGCTGGCCCTGGGCGTCGTCGCCGCCCTGTACGCCGTCCGCGCCGGCGCGCCGGGCCAGGTCGTCGACGCGGCCATCGTGGACGGCGTGTCGGTGCTCGCCACGATGATCCACTCGCTGCGCGGGGCCGGCAGGTGGCAGGACCCGCGCGGGGTGAACCTGCTCGACGGCGGCGCGCCGTTCTACGACACGTACGAGTGCGCCGACGGCCGGCACCTCGCGGTCGGCGCCCTGGAGCCCCGCTTCTACGACGAGCTGGTCCGCCGCACCGGGTTCCCGCTGCCCGGCGACGACGCGCCGGAGCGCGCCGACCCGGCGAACTGGCCCGCCCTGCGGGCCGCCTGGGCACGGCTGTTCCGCACCCGCACCCGCGACGAGTGGACGGCCCTGCTCGGCGACTCGGACGCCTGCGTCGCGCCGGTGCTCGACTGGGCGGAGGCCCCGCGGCATCCACACCTGGCGGCACGGCGGGTGTTCGTGGAGCACGCCGGGGCGACCCAGCCGGCCCCGGCGCCCCGGTTCTCCGGCACGCCGACGGCGCTGCGCCGGCCGCCCCCGCACCCCGGCGAGCACACCGACGAGGTCCTGGCGGAGGCCGGCCTCGCCGCCGACCGGATCGCCGCCCTACGCGCCGCCGGCGCGATCGCCTGAGGCGCAAGGAAGGGCCCCCTGTTAACGCATTCTGTTGTACAGGGGACCCCTGCCAACCCGCCACGAGGCGGGGGCCTGCCGACCCGAGAGCCCGCCGGTCAGGGTCGGCGCGGGGCCGCCGCGCCCGGGGCGAGCGCCGGCTCCACCATGTCCCGGTAGTCGCGCGGCATCTGCACCACGATGTCGTCGAACTCCCCGCCGGTCACCGCCTCGCGCAGGGTGGTGAACACCGCCCGCACGGCGTCCCGGGCGGCCCGCTCGTCGAGCCCGGCCCGCTGGCCGACCCGGGCGACGAACTCGGCCGCGCCGAACCGGTCGGCGGCCTCGGTGTCCGGGCTGGGCCGCAGGACCAGCTGCAACGGCCTCGGCAGCTGCGCCGCGAGGTCGAGCACCTCGCCGCCGGTCAGCCGCTCGGCGAGCGTCTCCAGCGTGGCCCGGGTCAGCTCGACGGCCCGCTCGCCGGGGACCCGCGCCCGCAGGGCCACCTGGTCGACGAAGGTGTCGTAGTTCATGACGGCGCTCCTTCCGCTGCCTCGGGCCGGTCGCGCCCGCAGGAGGGGCTCGCGTACCCGCCGGACGGGCCGGGAAACGGCGGCCGGGCGGCGTCGATCGCCGGGCCCCGCGCGGGCGTGGGCGGCCGCATGGTGGGTAACCGCCGCCGGTCGGGAAGCCCGATCGCGGCGACGAGGAGCGCACCCATGGCGAGCTACGACGACGTCCTGCAGTACCTGTCCAGCCTCGACTACCCGGCGGACAAGGCCGACGTGGTCCGCGAGGCGGAACGGGAGGGCGCCCCGCCGGACGTGCTGCGCGCCCTGCGGGCCCTGCCCCCGGTGGACTACGCCAACGGGACCGAGGTGGCCCGGTCCGCCGGCATCGAGACGGCCCCCGAGGCGAGCCCGGCCCGCCGGGCGGCACAGGCCAGGGAGCCGCACACCCGGGTCTCGCAGCACCTGCGGCGCATCTGACCGCCCGCCGGCGGCCCGGGCGATTGGGTACGCGGCCGGTGCGGCGCGTCGACGGCCACCCCCCGGCGGTGGCGCAACTGCTCGTGATGGGGCTGGTCGGGCTGCTGGCCGGCGGCCTGTTCGCGCTCGTCGGCTCGCCCCGGATCGGTCCCCTCGTCGGCTGGGACGCGGCGGCGCTGAGCTGGCTGGTGCTGGTGTGGCGCAGGCTGTGGCCGCTGGACGGCGAGGGCACCGCCCGGCTCGCCGGCCGGGAGGACCCGAGCCGCGCCGTCCGCGACGTGCTGCTGCTGGTCGCCTGCCTGGCCAGCCTGCTGGCGGTCGCGGTGGTGCTGCTGTACGCGCACAGCGCCCCGCCGGGGCCGCGCCGCGACGCGTACGGCGGGCTGGGCGTGGTGAGCGTGCTGCTGTCCTGGCTGGTGGTGCACACCGTCCACACCGCCCGGTACGCGCGGATCTACTACACGGGACCCGAGGGCGGGGTGATGTTCCACCAGCGGGAGTGCCCCCGCTACTCGGACTTCGCCTACCTGGCGTTCACCGTGGGGATGACCTTCCAGGTCTCCGACACGAACCTGACCAGCAACGAGATGCGCACCACCGTGCTGCGGCACTCGCTGCTGTCGTACCTGTTCGGCGCGGTGATCATCGCCGCGACGGTGAACCTGGTGGTGGGGCTGGCCGGCTGAGCGGACCGCCTCGACAGACGGGCGCCCCGGGCCACGAACCGCGACCCGGGGCGCCACGCAGAACCTGTGCCCCGGCGGTGAACGCGGCCCGAACCGGACCGCACCGCCGGGCGGCCACTCCCACCCGATGAGGGCGGGAGTCAACTGCCGAGATCATCGTACCGACGCCATCATCCGAACGGTCAGTTCTGCGGAAAACTGTGGGCCAACGCACCTCAGGTGAGCTCGGCGTACCGCTGCTCCAGGTCGACCCGGGCGAGCGCGCCGACCAGCCAGGCGAGCCGCTCCGACTCGCCCCCGCCGGCCAGGTCGGCCAGGTCGGCCGCCGAACCGCCCAACCCCAGCCGGCGGGCCGCCGCCAGCGCCCGCCGGTCCGCCACCGGGGCCACCTCCCGCCACAACGCCTGCGCCTCGCGCAGGAACAACGCCACCGCCTCGCCGTCGACGCCCGGCAACCCGGCCAGCAGCGTCCGCTCGGCGGCCGGGTCGTGCCGGGCCGCGCCGCGCAGCCGGCGCAGGTCGCCCCGGTAGCGGTCCACGACCGTGCGGGCCAGGTCGCCGAGACCGTCGGCGAGCGCGTCGACGTCGCCGCGCAGCCCCGCCCCGCGCAGCACGCGGACCCGGTCGGCGTGCAGCGACCGGGCCAGCCGGGCGGCGCTGTCCCACCCGGAGTCGCGCAGCGCCGCCGCGGCGGCCACGGCGCACCGGAAGTCACCCCGGCGGGCCAGCAGGACCGACAGGGTGAGCAACTGGAACAGGCTGGACGGGTTGTTGGTCACCCGGAAGCCGTACTGCTCGGCGAAGCCGCGCCCGTCGCCCGCCAGGCGGCGGGCCAGGCGCTTCCTGTCCTCGATGGTGGAGATCGCGGTGGTCGGCATGCCCGCGACTACCCGCGTCGCCGCCGGCCACGCCTGGCGGGCGGCGGCGGGGTGAGCGGCGGCTCAGCGCAGGATCTCGCCGTGCCGGGTGCGGGCCAGCAGCCGGGTGGTCGGCAACGCGGGCGCCGGCAGCGGCGGGGCCGCGTCGTCCGCCACCACCCCGAAGCGGCGGCCCGCCGCCCAGTCCGCGCGGGCCTCGGCGATCTCCTCGTGCGACCGGCCGACGAAGTTCCACCACATCACCAGCGGCTCCTCGAACGGCTCCCCGCCGAGCAGCAGCAGGCGGCTGCCCGGGGCGGCGGCCAGGGTCAGGCTCTCCCGACCCAGGCCGAGGTAGAGCAGCGAGCCCGGCTCCACCGACACGTCACCCACCTCGGCGACGCCGGACATCGCCAGCAGCGCGTACTCGAAGTCGCGGCGCAGCGGCAGCCGGGCCGGCGCCGCGCCCCGGGCGGTGAGCTGCGCGCCGAGCAGCGGGGTGTGCGCCACGGCCGGGGAGCGTTCCCCGCCGAGCTCGCCCACCAGCAGCGTCACGTCGGTGTCGCCGTCGCGCCACACCGGAAGGTCCTCGTGGTGGGCGAAGCCCGGCCCACCGGCCCGCGCCGGGTCCGGCAGGGCCACCCACAACTGCACCCCGTGCATCACCGGCGGATGCTGCGCCGGCGACCGCTCCGAATGCGCGATGCCGTGCCCGGAGGTCATCACGTTGAGCTGCCCCGGGCGGATCGGCTGCACGTTGCCGAGGCTGTCCCGGTGCACGATCTCGCCGTCGAGCAGCCAGGTCACCGTCTGCAGGCCCGTGTGCGGATGGGGCGGCACCTCCATGCCGGGCCGCTGCGCGACGTCGTCCGGACCGAAGTGGTCGACGAAGCACCAGGCCCCGACCATCCGCCGCTGGCGCTGCGGCAGCAACCGGCGCACCGTCGTGTAGCGGCCGAGCGGCACGTCGTGGCCCGGCAGCAGCACGCTGCCCGGGTCGGCGGGCGCCCCGCCCGGCGGTCGGGTCTGCGCCGGCAGAGATTCCGTACGATCCACCGCCCGACTGTACGCTCAGCTCCCCTCGACGGTCACCGTGTTGGCCCCGGCGACCATGTCGACGTACACCCGGTCGGCCCGGCGGTCCCAGTCCGGCGAGCCGGTCAGCGTGCCGGCCGCCACCCCCTGCCGGTGCCGGTCGTAGACGGTGACCGCGCCCGCGCCGGCACCCGCCCGGACCCGGGTCGGCAGCGCGCCGGGCACCCGCACCACCAACTGGTTCACCCCGCCGGTCAGCCGCACCGTCAGCGTGCCGACGACCCGGGGCAGGCGCAGGTCGACGCGGGTGGCCCCGGCGGCGAGCTCCAGCCCGGTCAGCCGTCCCCGGGTCAGGTCCAGCACCTGCTCGGTCACCCCGCCGGCCAGCCGCAGCCGCCAGGTCACCCGGGAGCTGAGCACGACCTCCGCGACGGCCGGGCCACGCCGGCCGCTGACCGCCATCCGCACCCGCAGCCGGTCGCCGACGAGCTCCGGGCGGGGCTCCACCCCGCCGTGGGCGGGGCTGGTGATCCGGTACAGGTCCTCGCCGAGGTCGTCGATGCGCAGGTCGAACGTGGTCAGCCCGTCGACCAGCTCGAAACTGGCCCGGGCCCTACCGGCCAGGGGCGCGGTGAGCACCCGGCCGTCGGCCGACGCTCCCCCGCCGCCGGGCTCGGCCGCCAGCGGCACCGTCGACCCGACGTCCGGCCTGCCGCCGGAGAACGCCACCCCCAGCCGGTCCGGGTTGGCCAGGGTCACCGCCACCGCGCCCGCCCCCAACGCCAGCACCACGACCGCGGCGGCGACCATGAGGCGTACGCCGCGCGGCCAGGCCGGGACGGGCGGCTGCGGGACGGGGTCCCCGGTCACCTCGACGACCGGTGCGGGCACCGGAGGAACGGCCTCCGGACGGCGGTACGCGTCATGCTCCGACACCGGCATGTGCTCCCCTTTCGCGGTCCCCGCCAGGCAGTACGTACCCGACCCGGGATCGGATCACTCCGCCCCCCGCTTGCAAGGAAGGGCCCCTTGTTAACGCTTTCTGTAGCGGAAGGGCCCCTTGTTAACACCCCGCTAGGCGGGGGCCGCCGAGGGTCGGGGCGCCACCGGTAAGGACGCCACCGGCCGGGTCCCTGGTGTTCGGGGGCCCGGCCGGTGGCGGTGTGCGATCGGTCAGCTGTTGTTCCAGTGTTGGGTGACGAGGTCGGCGGCCTGCTGTTCCCACTGCGCGTAGGCGTCGGGGTAGGCGGAGACCTGGACGGTCTGGGCGGCGTCGGTCAGGGCCATGTTCTGCCAGCCGTCGACCTGTCGCAGGCCCTTGAGGAATGCTGTCGTCGCGTACTCGGGGTCGGTGATCTGTTCGGGGGTGCCCCAGCCGCTGGAGGGGCGCTGTTGGAACAGGCCGAGGGAGTCGTGGTCGTTGCGGTCGCCGAGGTGGCCCAGGTTCTGCAGCTTCGACTCCTGCAGGGCGGTGCCGATGGAGATGACCGCGGCGCGCTCGTCGAGGCCGGCCTTCTTGGTGGCGGCGATGATGGCCTTGACGTTGGCGGTCTGCTCCGGGTCGAGGTGGATGCGGGACTGGGTGCCCTGCACGCCGTGGGGGATGAGCTTCCCGGCGTCCACGCCGCTGGACTGGGTGGTGGTGGCGACGGGCCGCGCGTCACCGGTGTCGGTGGTGGTGTGGTGGAGGGGGCCGGCGGCGAGGCCACCGGCGAAGGCGAGTCCGGCGATGCCGAGGACGCTCTTGCGCAGGATGGTCGTGTTCATGGGGGGTGACTCCAATCGGGGGGTCGGCACACCCTCACGCCCCGAACGGGGGTGGTGTGGGGGTGTGCGAGCACCACGTCGAGGCGCCCGAACAACGAACAAAAGGGGGAAAGACGAGCGGGGGAAGGGGACCGGGGCGGCTGCCATCAGTGGTGGTGCCGGCCCGGGTCCAGGTGTAACGACCGGCGACCCGCGCCCATTCCCGGCGACCGGCCACCACCCCTGGGGGCGGGGGGCTGCTGGGTCGGGGGGTCTGGTGGGTGCTGCTTCGGTCGTGCGTCAGGTGTAACGACCCCGACCCCGTCGAGATTCCGGCCCACGGGTGCCGCCCGTCACCACCCCGCCCCCGGCAGGCCCACATCGACCCCACCCCACGCCGCCCCCGCGCCGGGACAGACAAACCCCCCATACGGGCGGTCGCATGACGGGATGCCGGGCAGGTGGCGGTATCAGCGGGCCGGGATACCGCCACCTGCCCGACATGATCAACCCCACCCACCCCATGCCACGCCACCCCCGGCGGGACGGACAAACCGCCCACACGGGCGGTCGCATGACGGGATGTCAGGCAGGTGGGGGTATCAACGGGACGGGATACCGCCATGTCCCCGGCACGGAGTTGATCAGCCGGGCGGGACGCGCCGACCCGTCAGTGCTCAGGCCCGCCGCGCCAGGAGCCGCTGCGGTAGACCGTTCCCCGGTACTCCCCCGTGCCGCGTTCCGGCCCGGTCGGCAGGCCGCGATCGGCACCGGCAGACGGGCCGTGCCCAGCCGGACCGCCGGCGAACCCGACGAGGTCGCCGCCGCGCTCCTCGGCGGACGGACCGCCCACGGACGGACCACCGACAGACGAGTTCGCGGAAGCGGAAACGGACGTGGAGGCGGAGGCCACGGCGTCACGCCGTGCGGCGCGGGACCGGCGTACCCGGGTGACGACGAACCACGCGACCGCCAGCGCGGACACCGCGATGACCACGTTCTGGAACGTGCCGACGTAAGCCTCGACCACGTGCCAGTTCTCGCCGAGCAGGTAGCCCGCCAGGACGAAGACCGTGTTCCAGATGAGGCTGCCCAGCGTCGTGTAGAGCAGGAACGTCAGCACCGGCATCCGCTCGACGCCGGCCGGGATCGAGATGAGACTGCGGAACACCGGGATCATCCGGCCGAAGAACACCGCCTTGACGCCGTGCCGGAGGAACCACGCCTCCGTGCGGTCGACGTCCTCGAGCTTGACCAGCGGCAGCTTGGCGGCGATGGCCCGCATCCGGTCCCGGCCCAGCATCGCGCCGATCCAGTAGAGGGCCAGCGCGCCGACCACCGAGCCGAGGGTGGTCCAGCCGATCGCCCCGACCAGGCTCATCCGGCCCTGGCTGGCGACGAAGCCCGCCAGCGGCAGGATCACCTCGCTGGGGATCGGCGGGAAGAGGTTCTCCAGCGCGACCGCCAGCCCGGCGCCGGGGCCACCCAGCCTCTCGACCAGACCCGTGACGAATCCGACCGGCCCGTCGGAGCCGGGTTCGGGACCGGCGGCGACCGTGCGGGGGAAGGGCAGGAGCGGCTGCGTGCTGATCATCCGACAACGGTAGTGACCGTTCCCGCCGGCTGCCACGCCCCGCCGATCGGCCGGCGCAGCGCCGCCTCGTCCACGACGGCCCACAGTTGCGGCGGCCGGGGGCGACGGAGCAGCTCCTGGCGCTGCATGCGCAGGCTCACCCGGCGGTCGATCTCGTCCGCCCCGGCCCCCCGGTGGCCGAGCAGGACGACGGCCCGGGCGTACTCCGGGGTCTGGAGCAGGCCCGGCACGAACTGCACCTCGTAGCTGCGGATCAGCGCGGCGGCCGCCTCCAGGCCGAGGTACGACTGGAACCACGACGGGAGCACGTCGCCGTAGCGGTGCCACCAGCCGGGGCTGTTGGCGTCGCGGGCGAGCTTGAGCAGGGCCTCCCGCTCCGTGGCGTCGGTGACGCCGTAGAGGCTGAGCAGGTCCGCGACGTCGCGCTCCTTGAAGCCGACCCGGCCCAGCTCCATCCGGCTGATCTTCGACTCGGAGGACCGGATCTCCCAGCCGGCGCCCTCCCGGGTCACCCCGCTGGCCTCCCGCAGGCGGCGTAGCTGCGCGCCGAGCAGCATGCGCAGCACGGTCGGGCCGGTGGCCGGGCCACCCTCCGTGGGAACCATCGTCACGCGCCGACCTCCGCTTGCTGCCTTCGTCGCACCGGGCCCCACCCCGGCCGACGTGTAAGCATGCCATGGACCGACAGTGAGGTGAACCCGGCCCGACCGGCGTTTCGGTCCCGTTGACGGGACGCAGCCGAGGGGTGACCCAGGGTCAGCCGATGAGGTGGTCGAAGTCGCCGTCCCGGGCGCCGAGGACGAATGCCGCGATCTCGTCGATCGTGTAGATCAGCGCCGGACCATCGGGGTAGCGGGAGTTACGGACGGCGATTCCGGCGCCGCCGGGTAGCTCGGCAAGCTCGACGCAGTTGCCGCTGGGATTGCTCCGTCGACTCTTCAACCAGGTCAGCGGAGGGAGCTGTGCAGTGGGAACGCCGTTGCGGGGCTGCTGCATGGGGCATCTTTCTTGTCAAGAGCCTGCCGATGCCGCGGGGAGGAGCGGTGTGCTGGCGAGGGGCGGGGCTTACGACGGGATTTGCTGCACGTGCATCTGCTATTGCATCTGCACCGGACAGCGAGCATGATAGCCCAACGAGGGTGTACCCAGGTGTTCACTTTGGGTTACCTCACCTGGGGCTGTACCAGGGAAAACAGGAGCCCCCACGGGCACGGCGGCAGCGGTCGGGCGCGTGGGCAGACGCGGTGAGGAGGGTTCGTGCCGGATCCGTTGACCATCGCGTCCGGCATCTCGGCCGCCGGGGCCCTGGTCTCCGCCTGGCAACTGCGCCGCCGGGCCATGCTGGCCGAGGCGGAGATCGAACACCTCCAGGCGGAGCTGGCCGCCGAGCGGCACGCCGCCAGCCACGACCCGCTCACCGGGCTGCCCAACCGGCGGGCCTTCTTCCGGCTGGCCGCGACCCTGCTCACCGACACCGCCGGCCAGCCGCTGATCGCCATCGTGCTGGACCTCGACGACTTCAAGCAGGTCAACGACCGCTACGGGCACGCCGCCGGTGACCAGGTGCTGATCAGCGTGGCCGAACGGCTGGCCGCCTTCGCCGGGGACAACCTCGTGGCCCGCCTCGGCGGCGACGAGTTCGCGGGCCTGCTGGCCACCCCGACCGTCGACCGGCGCTGGATCGAGCACGCCTCCCGCCGGCTCTGCGAGTCGCTCGCCGCGCCGATCCCCCTCGGCGGCCTGAGCCTGCGGGTCACCGCCTCCGTCGGGCTCGCCCCCGTCACCTGCCCGACCCAGCTCACCGAGGCGCTCGACCGCGCCGACGCGGCGATGTACCGGGCGAAGAGCGTCGGCGCGTCCCGCTCCGCCCGCCAGCTCATCGACAGCGCGCGCCTCGCCGAGTGCTGACGCCCCGCCTGCGGCGGGGCCGCAGCGGGACGACGGCAGGGCTCAGCGCCAGCGGCGCGGCGACGCCGCACGGCGACGGCAGGGCTCAGCGCCAGCCGTAGCCGGCGCGCAGGGCCTGGCCGACCCGGTCGAAGCGCGCCCGGTCCAGCACCGCGCCCTCCCGGCGGATGCTGTCCTCCCGCATGGTGAGGACGCGGTCGAGCCGCACCCAGCTGGGCCGGTTGTCCCGGTCCCAGGTGCCCGGGCCCAACGCCAGCCAGTGCCGCTGGCCGTCCCGCTCGCTCTGGCTGGACAGCATCAGGCCGAACAGGGTGCGGCTGGAGCGCCCCACCACCAGCACCGGGCGGTCCTTGCCCCGCCGGGGGTCGTCCTCGTAGGGGACCCAGGTCCAGACGACCTCGCCCGGGTCGGCCTGCCCGTCGGGCTCGGGGGCGTAGCTGAGCTCCCGGCGCTGCAACGCCGTGACCTGCCGACGCCGCGCCACCTGGGCCGGGATCGGCCCGGGGGTACGCGTCGGCGCGGCCCCGCCGCGGGCCACCCGCCCCAGCCGGGACGCCACACTCCTCAACAGACCTGCCACGGCGGGCAGCCTAACCCGTCCCCCGGCCCGCCGCCCAGCCACGGCGGCCGGCGGACGCCGCGCGGCCGCCCGCCGCGCGAACGGGCCGGGGCGGGCACAGTGGGGGGATGACGACGAACCTCCACGCCCCGCTGGCCCGCTACGCCGCCCGGTTGCACGCCACGGCCGGCGACCGGCACCACGTCGCGTCCCCGCTGGGCGCGTGGCTGCTGCTCGCCCTCTGCGCATCGGCCGCCCCCGAGGGCGACGCCGCCGGACCGGACGGAAACGCCGGACTCGACGGGCACGCCGGACTCGACGGGCACGCCGGACTCGACGGGCACGCCGGGCTCGACGGGGACGCCGCCGCCCTCGCCGACGCCCTGGGCACCGCGCCGGCGCGGGCCGCCCGGATCGCCGCCGACCTGCTGGACGCGCCGCATCCCCTGGTGCCGTCGGCGACGGCCGTCTGGCACCGGCCCGGCGCCGGGAGCGCCGGGCTGGACGCCTGGCGGGCCGCCCTCCCCCGCGCCACCGGGACCGGCCCGCTGCCCGACCAGGCCGGCCTCGACGCGTGGGCCCGCGAGCACAGCCTCGGGCTGATCGAGCGGTTCCCGCTGGCCCTCGACCCCCGGGTGGCGCTCGCCCTGGCCTCGGCCGTGGCCACCCGGATCTCCTGGGCCGCCCCGTTCGACCTCGCCCCGGCCGGGGCGCTCGGCCCGGACAGCCCGTGGGCGGGGCGGCTGACCCGGGTGCTGCGCACCCCGGCGCACGGGCACCGCGCGTGGATCGCGGCGACGCCGGAGGCCGGGGACGTCGCCGTGCACGTGGCGACGGCGCAGCCGGCCGTGAACGGCGGGCACGAGGCGGGCGGCGCCGACACCGGCACGGACGGCAGCGGCGGGGCCGCCGGGGCGGGGCTGTCGGTGGTCTCGGTGGCCGCCGCGCCCGGGGTGGCCCCGGCCGACGTGCTCGCCGCCGCGTACCGGATCGCCGCCGACGTCGACGCCGACGAGCCCGCCGGCCGGCGGTCGCTGTTCGACCTGCCGCTGGGCGAGACGCCGCTGTGGACGCTGCGCGAGGAGGCCGTGCGCACGTTCGCCCCCGACCGCCGGGAGCAGCGGCACACGGCGGCGTTGCCCTGCTGGTCGGCCCGCGACGAGCACGAACTGACCGGGCTCGGGTTCACCGCGGCCGGCCGGGTCCTCGCACCGCTGGTCGGCGCGGGCGACGTGCGGGCCCGGCAGGCGGTCGCGGCCCGCTACGACCGGTACGGGTTCGCCGCGGCGGCCGTCACCGGGATGTTCGCGCGGGTCAGCCTGCCCCCGCTGGGGGTGGCCCGCGTCGCGGAGCTGCGCTTCGGCCACCCGTACGCGGTGGTGGCCGTCGCCACCGACCGGCGCGGCGGCGGCACCGGCCCGTGGCACGGCGTGCCCGTCTTCTCCGGCTGGGTCGCCGAGCCCGACGACGTCGCCGCCGCCGACCTGGCCGACCCGCCGGTGGCCTGAGCACACCGGGGCCTGCGGCGGTGGACCGCCGCAGGCCCCGGCCCCCGTGTCGTGGCGGCCACGCGGGCCGGCCCGGCAGCGGGTCAGGCCGCCACGGGCACCTTCTCCTCCTGCCGCCCGGCGGCCCGGGCGGCGAGCCGCCGCTCGCGCTCCTGCGCGCCGATCAGGTCGTCGGGCAGCGAGTCCGGCACCTCCAGGTCGAAGCGGCGCAGCAGCCGGATCGCGAAGCCGCCCAGCGTGACCAGCACCAGCGCCGCGCCGAAGCAGACGTACGCGAAGCCGATGCCCCGGCCCGGACCGGTGCCGATGACCGCGCCCACCGACCCGGCGAGCGACCCGCCCTCGGCGAGCATCGGCTCGAACAGGCCGCTGGCCGCCGGGGCGAGCAGCGCGAAGCCGATCGGCAGCGTCGACCAGGAGATCGTCTGGTTGAGGCTGAACACCCGGCCGTGGTAGCGCTGCGGCACCTTCACCTGCACGATCGTCGCGTAGATCGACTGGGCGGTGGTCATCGCCATGGCCAGCCAGAACGCCCCGACGCAGATCACCGCGACGGAGGCGTCCAGGCCGATCACGACGCAGCCGAGCGCGGTGCCGAGGTTGCCGAGCAGGACGCCGATCATCCGGCGGTGGCGCGGGCCGCCCCACAGCGACATGAGCACGCCGCCGGCCACCGCGCCGAGCGCCTCGGCCAGGGCCACCTGCGCCACCTGCGTGGCGGTGGCGAAGGAGAGCACCAGCGGGGTGGTCAGCACCAGCGCCGGGGCCAGGAAGATGTTGCCGATCGCGAAGTAGCCCAGCATGAGCCGGAAGCCCCGGTGCTGCCACGAGTAGCGCAGCCCGTTGGCGATGGCGACGAGCAGCCGCTCCCGGGGCCGCCAGCCGAGCAGGTCGGGGAAGCGGACCACGGCCAGGGTGGCCACCGCCACCACGTAGCTGGCCACGTCGATGAGCAGGATGCCCTTGAGCTCGATGGCGGCCAGCAGCCCGGCGGCGAAGACCGGCATCAGCAGCATCGCGAAGCCGTTGGTGAGCTGGGTGACGCCCATCGCGTGACCGAGGTAGCGCTTCGGCACGAGCTGCGGCACCGCCGACTGGAACGCGATGCGCTGGAACGACCCGGCGACCTGGCTGAGCGCCACCAGGGCGTAGATCATCCACAGCCGCAGGTTGTCCGTCCAGAGCAGGGCGGCCAGCACGAGCTGGATCGACCCGGCGGCGGAGCTGGCGATCATCATGATCCGGCGGCGGCTGACCCGGTCGGTGATCGCGCCCGCGATGGGCAGCATCAGCACGCCGCAGACCAGCGCCAGCGCCCACAGCAGGCCCAGGTTCGCCACCGAGCCGGTCTGGGTGAACAGCCAGATCGGCAGGGCGAACGCGGTCAGCGCCGAGCCTGTCGTGGAGACGAGCTGGCCGGCGGTGACCGCGACGAACCGGCCCATGCTCGGCTTGACCACGGCCCGCTCGGGGCTCCGGTCCGCGCCGACGCGCCGGTGGTCGGCGACGACCCAGCCGGCGTCCTCGCCCCGGGCCGCCGCCTCCAGGGCGGTCGTGTCGCCGGCGCGCACCGCCGGGTGCACCGAGGTGACGATCTCCGCCAGCTCGTCGGCCCGGTACTTGAGGAAGAAGTGCCCCGCCTGGTCGAGCACGACCAGCCCGACGGTGTCGGTGAGGAACTGCCACTCGGCGTACCGCTCGGCGAAGTAGTCGGTCACCGGGTCCTCGGAGCCGACCACCGAGACGATCGGGGCGCGCAGCTTCGCCGCATTGGCGTCGAGCAGTCCGGTGAAGTACTCCTCCGAGGCGCGGGAGTCGGCCCGCATGTTGCTGATGATCCGGTCGGCCTGCTCCGGGTCCAGCTCGTCGGTGTCGACGCCCATCGACTTGAGCCAGCTCGCGTAGTGCTTGTTGCTGCGCAGCCGTTCGAGGCGGTTGCGGGCGGCGGCGAAGAGGCCCTTCGGGCGGGCGAACGGGAACATCGCGCCGATGTAGAGCGCCTCCAGCTCCCGGCCGGCCGCCTCGACCTTGCGGGCCACCTCGGCGACGATGGCGCTGCCGACGCCGCAGTGGCCGTACAGGACGATCGGGCCGGAGATCCGCTCGACGATCTCGTCGGCGACCCGGCGGGTCAGCTCCTCGAACGGCAGGCCCTCCTCGCTGAGCCCCACGTCGTGCCCGGGGATCGCCAGCGAGTACAGGGCGTTGCCGGCGGGCAGGGCGTCGGCGAGGGGCTGGTAGACGATGGCGCTGCCGCCGCCGTAGGGGACGCAGACGTACGTGCGGAGCCGCTGACCGGCGGGGATGGGCTTGGTCAGCTCGTAGAGCAGCCGGCGCGGGCCGTCGTCGGCGGCGTCGCCGGCCATGAACGCGGCCAGCTCGCGGATGGTCCGCTGCTGGAACAGGTCCATCACGCCGACGGGCCGCCCGCCGTGCTCGGCCTTGCGGATCTTCGCGACGACCTGGGTGGCGAGCATCGAGTGCCCGCCCAGGTCGAAGAAGTCGTCGTCGATGCCGAGCGTGTCGACGCCCAGCACCTCCGACCAGATCCCGGCCAGCAGCCGCTCGGTGTCGTCGCGCGGCTCGACCAGCGCCACCGACGCCTCGCGGGTCACCACGGGCGCGGGCAGCGCGCGCCGGTCGAGCTTGCCGTTGGGGCTCAGCGGCAGCGCGTCGAGGGTGACGAACGCGGTCGGCACCATGTATTCGGGCAGCGTCTCCTTCAGCGCCGCCTTCAGCGCGGCGTGCTCGGCGTCGCCCACCAGGTACGCGGTGAGCCGCTTGTCGCCCGGGGCGTCCTCGCGGACGATGACGGCCGCCTCGGTGACGCCCGGCTGCTCCCGCAGGGCGCTCTCGATCTCGCCCAGCTCGATGCGCAGGCCGCGCAGCTTCACCTGGTGGTCGATGCGGCCGAGGAACTCGATCACCCCGCGCGGGGCGTCGCCGGCCGCCGCCCCGCCACCGGCCGCGTCACCGTCGCCGGCCGCTGCACCGCCGCCGGCCGGGGCGACGACCCAGCGGGCCAGGTCGCCGGTGCGGTACAGCCGGGCCCCCGGCTCGCCCGAGAACGGGTCGGGCACGAACCGCTCGGCGGTCAGCGCCGGCCGGCGGTGGTAGCCCCGGGCCAGGCCGACGCCGCCGATGTGCAGCTCCCCCGCGACGCCGACCGGGCACTCGCTGCCCGCCGCGTCGAGCACGTGCAGCCGCAGGTTGGCGATCGGCCCGCCGATCGGCACGCTCGACAGCCCGGCGAGCGCCGCCGGGTCGCAGCGCCAGGCGCTGACGTCGATGGCCGCCTCGGTGGGGCCGTACAGGTTGTGCAGCTCGCACCAAGGCAGCCGGGTGGTGAACTCCACCGCCGAGGCCAACGGCAGCTCCTCACCGGAGCAGATCACCCGGCGCAGGGCGGTGGCCGCCTCGATGCCGTCCTCGCCGAGGAAGACCGTCAGCATCGACGGCACGAAGTGGGCGGTGGTGATCCGCTCGGCCACCAGCAGGTCCCGCAGGTAGCCGGCGTCCTTGTGCCCGCCGGGCTTCGCCAGCACCAGCCGGGCGCCCTCCCGCAGCGGCCAGAAGAACTCCCACACCGACACGTCGAAGCTGGCCGGGGTCTTCTGCAGCACCGCGTCGTCGGCGGCGAGCCGGTAGGTCTCCTGCTTCCAGTGCAGCCGGTTGACGATGCCCCGGTGGGTGTTCGGCACGCCCTTGGGCCGGCCCGTGGAGCCGGAGGTGTAGATGACGTACGCGAGGTTGTCGGGCCCGGCCGTCGGCGCGGGGTCGGTGGCGGGCTGGTCGGCCCACGTCGCGGCGTCGTCGAGGGCGAGCACCGTCGCGCCGGTGTCGGGCAGCACGTCGCGCAGGTGCTCCTGCACCAGCACCACGGGCGCGGCCGCGTCGGTGACCATGAAGGACAGCCGGTCGGCCGGGTACTCCGGGTCCAGCGGCAGGTACGCGCCGCCGGCCTTGAGCACGCCGAGCAGCCCGGCGACCAGCTCCACCGACCGCTCGGCGCACACCCCGACCAGGGTCTCCGGGCCGACGCCGGCCGCGCGCAGCCGGTGGGCGACGCGGTTCGCGGCGGCGTTCAGCCCGGCGTACGTCACCGGGCGGCCCTCGAAGGTCAGCGCCACCGCGTCGGGCGTGGCGGCGGCCCGCACCTCGAACGGCCCGTGCAGGGTCTGCTCGTGCGGAAACCGGGCCGTGGTGTCGTTCCAGGCGGCCAGCAGGTCCCGCTCGGCGGGGTCGACCATCGGCAGGGCCGAGACCGGGGTGTCCGGCGCGGCGACGACCGCCCGCAGCAGGGTGGTCCACCGGCGGGCGATCCGCTCGACGGTGGCCCGGGTGAACAGGTCGGTGTTGAAGACGAGCTTGCCCCAGAGCCCCTCGGTGGTCTCCACCGCGTGCAGCTCGAAGTCGAACCGGGTGGCGCGCAACTCCATCGGCGTCCACTCGAAGCGCACCTCGGCGGCGTCGGAGACCCCGGTGAACCGGCCCATCTCGTAGTTCTGCAACACGAACATGGCCTGGAACACCGGGGACCGGCTCACGTCGCGGGGCAGGCCCAGCTCATGCACGACCTTGGCGAACGGCACCTCGGCGTGCTCGAAGCCGTCCAGCACGCCGCGCCGGGTGCGCTCCAGCAGCTCGGTGAACGTCGGGTCGCCGGCCAGCTCGGCGCGCAGCGGCAGCATGTTGATGAACATGCCGACGACGTTCTCCAGCTCGGGGGCGGACCGGCCGGCCACCGACGCGCCGACGGCGAAGTCGTCCTGCCCGGCGTGCCGGGACAGCAGCACCTGGTAGGCGGCGAGCAGCGTCATGAACAGCGTCGCGCCGGACGACCGGGTGAGCGCGTTGAGCCGCTCGGTCTCGGCCGGGTCGAGCTGGAACTCGACGAAGTCGCCCCGGTAGGTCTGGGTGGCCGGGCGCGGCGCGTCCAGCGGCAGCTCCAGCGGGGTGATCCCGGCCAGCCGGGACTTCCACCAGTCCAGGTGCCCCCGGGCCGCCGGGCCGTCCAGCTCCCGCGCCTCCCACACGGCGAAGTCGCCGTACTGCACGGGCAGGGCGGGGGGCTCACCGCCGTGGTAGAGGGTGATCAGGTCGCGCAGCAGCACGTCCACCGACCAGCCGTCGCCGACGATGTGGTGCTTGCTCAGGAACAGCACGTGGTCATCGGGGGCGAGGCGGATCAGCAGGGCGCGCAGCAGCGGCCCGCCGGCCAGGTCGAACGGCTCCGCCGACGCGGCCTCCACCAGCGCCTGCGCGGCGTCGGCGTCGGCCGCCTCCGTCACCGTCAGCGGCGCCTCGACGGACTCCTCGACCACCACCGTGGGGCGGCCGTCGGCATCGGCGGGGAACCGGGTGCGCAGCGACTCGTGCCGGGCGGTCAGGGCGGCCAGCGCGCCGCGCAGGGCCGCGACGTCGAGCGGCCCGCGCACCCGCAGCGGCACCGCGATGTGGTACGCCGCCTCGCCCGGGGCGATCTGGTCCATGAACCAGACCCGCTCCTGGGCGTACGACAGCGGCACCTGCGCGCCGGGGGGCCGGGGGGTGATCCGGGCGGCGGGGGCGGTGGTCCGCTTGCGCAGGCGCTTGGCGATCAGCGCCTGCCGGGCCGCCTCCCGGGCCGGATCCTTCAGGTCGGTCATGGGGTGGGTCCCTCTTCCGTCGCCAGCAGCTCGGCGACCTCGGCGTCGGAGAGCTCGTCGAGTTCCGCGGCGATCAGCTTCTCGATCTGGGCGGCCAGGTCGGCCACCACCGGGCTGCCGAACAGCGCCCGCATGGGCAGGTCCACGTCCACCTCGGCCCGGATGCGGGCCATCGCCCGCATGCCGCGCAGCGAGTTGCCGCCGAGGGCGAAGAAGTCGTCGGCAGCGCCGACCTTCTCCACACCGAGGATGTCGGCGTACACCTCGGCCACCAGCGCCTCGGCGTCGGTGCGCGGGGCGACGTACGCGTCCTCGACCGCCGCCGGGGCGGCCGGGGCGGGCAGCGCGGCCCGGTCCAGCTTGCCGTTGGGGGTCAGCGGCAGCGCGTCGAGCGTGACGAACGCGGCCGGCACGAGGTGCGCGGGCAGCTCCCGGGCCAGGTCGGCCGCGAGCGTCGCCGGGTCGGCGTCGCCGACGAGATAGCCGACCAGCGTCGGCTCGCCGGAGTCGACGCGCACGGCCGCCGCCGCCGCGCGCACGCCGGGCCGGGCCAGCAGCGCCGACTCGATCTCGCCCAGCTCGATGCGCATGCCGCGCACCTTCACCTGGTCGTCGCGGCGGCCCAGGTACTCCAGCGTCCCGTCGGCCCGCCAGCGGGCCAGGTCGCCGGTGCGGTACATGCGCTGCCCCGGCGGCCCGTACGGGCAGGGCAGGAACCGCTCGGCGGTCAGGCCGGGGCGGCGCAGGTAGCCGCGGGCGAGCTGGTCGCCGGCCACGTACAGCTCGCCGGCCACGCCCGGGGGCACCGGGTGCAGCGCGGCGTCGAGCAGCAGCGCCCGGGTGTTCCAGGTGGGCGTGCCGATCGGCACCGGCCCGGCGGCCAGCTCCTGCCCGGGTGCGATGCGGGCGGCGACGCAGCCGACGGTGGCCTCGGTCGGGCCGTACTCGTTGGTGACGGCCACGCCCGGGTGGGCGGCCCGCCAGGCGGCGAGCTGTTCGCCGGTGAGCGCCTCACCGCCGACGACCAGGTCCGCCGTCGGGGACAGGGCGTCGTCGAGCAGCGGCAGGTGGCTCGGGGTGACCTTCAGGAACGCCGGCTTCCCACCCGCGCGGGCGGCCGGCTCGTCGATGGCGGCGAGCCGGACGGTGCCGCCGGCGGTGAGCGGGCCGAGCAGCCCGGTGACGGTCAGGTCGAACGACACCGGCGAGTGCAGCAGCGCCGTGCCGCCCAGCCCCGGGTAGGCGTCCCGGGCCCAGGCCAGGTAGGCCGCCGCCGCCCGGTGCTCCACCACGACGCCCTTGGGACGGCCGGTGGAGCCGGAGGTGTAGAGCACGTACGCGGGGTGTCCGGGGCGCAGCGGGGCGACCCGGTCGGCGTCGGTCAGGTCGGCCGCGTCGAGGCCGGCGGCGGTGCCCGGGTCGAGCACCAGCGGGTCGCCGGGCACCAGGGCCGCCGTGTCGGCGGTGGCCAGCACCAGCGCCGGCTCGGCGTCGTCGAGCAGGTAGGCGATCCGGGCCGCCGGGTAGCCGGTGTCGACCGGCACGTACGCGGCCCCGGACTTGAGCACCGCGAGGACGGCCACCAGCAGGTCCGCCGAGCGGGGCAGGGCCAGCGCGACCCGGGTCTCCGGGCCGGCCCCACGTGCCACCAGCAGCCGGGCCAGCCGGTTCGCGGCGGCGTTCAGCTCGGCGTACGTCAGCGCGACGCCGTCGCAGACCAGGGCGGTGGCGTGCGGGGTGGCGGCGGCCTGCCGCTGCACCGCGTCGACGACGGTGCCGGCCGGCCGGGCGTGGCCGGTGGCGTTCCCGGCGTCGAGGACCAGCCGCCGCTCGGCGTCGTCGAGCAGGGGCAGCTCGCTGACCCGCCGCCCGGGGTCGGCGACGGCGGCGGCGAGCAGCCGCACGTAGCGGGCGACGACCGCCTCGGCGGTGGCCCGGTCGAACAGGTCGGTGCGGTAGACCAGCCGGCTCTCCCCCGCGGTGACGTCGAAGGCCAGGTCGTCCTTCGTGGTGCCCAGCGGCACCGGGTCCAGGCCGGAGTCGGGGATGAAGTTCAGCGCGGTCTGGAAGATCGGCTGCACGGACGGGTCCCGCTGCGGGGCCACCGCCTCGACGATCTTCTGGAACGGGGTCTGCCCGTGCTCCATCGCGTCGAGCAGGCCGCCCTTCACCCGACCGAGCAGCTCGGCGACGGTGGGGTCGCCGGTCAGGTCGCAGCGCAGCGCCACCGGGTTGACGAACATGCCGATCAGCGGGGCCACCTCGGCGCTGTCCCGGCCGGCGGTGGAGACGCCGACGACCACGGTGTCGTCGCCGGAGATCCGCGACAGCAGCGCGGCGAACCCGGTCAGCAGCACCATGTACGGGGTGGCCGCCGACGCGGTGGCGAGCGCGCCGACGGCGTCGAGCAGCCCGGCGGGCAGGTCGAAGCGGACCTCGTCGCCGGCGAAGCCGAGCTGGGCCGGGCGGGGCCGGTCCAGCGGCAGGCCGGTCACGGCGGGCGCGCCGGCCAGGTGCGCCCGCCAGAAGTCGAGCTGCCGGTCCAGCTCCGGGCCGGCGAGCTGGTCGCGCTGCCAGGCGGCGAAGTCGGCGTACTGGATGGGCAGCTCGGGCACGGCGGCGGGCGCGCCGGTCAGCGCGGCCGTGGTGAACGCGGACAGCTCGGTGGTGAACAGCACCGCCGAGTGGGCGTCGAAGACGGCGTGGTGCACCACGAACTGCACCGACCAGGCCTCGTTGACCTTGACCAGCCGGGCCCGCCACAGCGGCGGGACGTCCAGCGGGATCGGGGTGCGGGCCAGCTCCTCGCGGATCGCGTGGTAGCGGGCGAGCCGCTCGGCCTCGGGCAGGCCCGACAGGTCCTCGGCCGGCAGGCGGACCGGCTCGTGCTCGCGGACCACCTGCACCAGCGTCCCGTCGTCGGAGCGCAGGTGGGTGCGCAGCGCCTCGTGCCGGGCGACCACCTGGTTGAACACCTCGCTCACGGCGTCGGCGTCCAGCTCGGGCGGGAACGGCCACGGGTTGGACACGTTGTAGACCGGCGAGCCGGGGTCGAGCTGGTTGGCCAGCCACACCCGCTCCTGGGCGAAGGAGGCGGGGAAGGTCCACTCCCGCGTCATGAGGCTGCCTCGCGTACGGAGCGGGGGCGCATGTCGGTCCAGACGGTGTCGATGTGGGCGAGGCACTCCTCGCGCGTGCCGGCGAAGCCGGTGTCGTGCCAGCCCGCGGGGAGCTCCCGGTCGGCCGACCAGATCGAGTACTGCTCCTCGTCGTTGCGCACGACCAGGAATCGGGTTTCGGCCATCAGTTGTCTCCAGTGCTCTCGGGGGTGTGCGGCTCGGCCATCGCGACGGCGATCTTGCGGGGGCCGGTGAACGGCTCCCGGGCGTGCGCGGCCGTCATGTTGTCGACCACCAGCACGTCGTCGCGCTGGTAGTCGAAGCGGACGCTGGCGGCCCGGTACGCGGCCCGCAGGTGGTCCAGCACGTCGGCGGGGATCTCGCCGCCGTCGCCGTAGTAGGTGTTCGACGGCAGCCCGTCGGGGCCGAACATCGCCAGCAGCCCCTCCTGGTATTCCTGCGGCAGGGTGCTCAGGTGGAAGAACGTGGCGTGGTTGAACCAGCGCGGGGTGTCCGAGCCGGGCCGGTAGTGCACCGGCTCGCGCACGGCGCGGGTGCGCAGCCCGTCCGCGCCCACCCACTCCAGGCTGATCCGGTTCGCCGCCGCGTACGCCTCGACCTCGGCGCGGTCGTCGGTGTTGAACACGTCCTGCCAGCGGGTGCCGAAGTCGGCGTGGAAGTTGCGCACCAGCATCCAGCGGCGGCGCACGAACTCCTCCCGCACGGCCGGGTCGATCAGCTCGTAGACCCGGCGCACGTCCGCCAGGGGCGTCGCGCCGAGCGTGTCCGGCGGGGTGACGCACCAGAAGAACAGGGTCAGCGGCCAGCGCGCCTGGTACGAGTTCTCGTTGTGCAGGAAGATCTCCTCGTCCGGCGGGTAGTCGGTCGAGGTGTAGACCCGGCCCTTGATGGCGTGCCGGGGCGAGGACCGCTCGGTGTAGACCAGCGGCTCACCGGCCAGCGCCCGCACCACCGCGTCGAAGCCGTCGACGCCGCCCACGTCGAACCCGCGGAACAGCAGCCCGCCGTGGTCGACGAGGGCGGCCCGCAGCTCGGCGCGGCGCGCGCCGATCAGGTCGGTCAGTGCCCGGCCGTCGCTTTCGACGACCACCGGCAGCGTGGCGATCGTGTCGCTCATTGCTCTGTACTCCCTTGCTTGCGTCAAGCCACGACTCCTGGTGCTTCCTTGGTGCTCACGCGCGGGACCGCTTCCCTGGTGCTCACGCGCGGGGCAACCGCGGGATGCTCGGGGCCGGAGCCGGGGCCGGGGGCTCGTCGGCGGCGGACGCCTCGGTGCGCAGCTCCTCGATGCGGGCGGCGAGCCCGGCAACGGTGGGCGTCTCGAAGAGGCTGCGCATCGGCAGCCGCACCCCGGTCGCCTTGCGCATCGACGCGATGAGCTGCACCGCGACGAGGGAGTTGCCGCCGAGGGCGAAGAAGTCGTCGTCCACGCCGACGACCGGCACGCCGAGGCCGTCGCGCCACACCTGGGCGATGGCGGCCTCCAGCTCGGTGCGCGGCGCGGCCGACGCGCCGGCCTCCACGGTGGCGGCCGACACCGCCGGGTCGGCCTCCGACTCCAGGCTCCCGGTGGTGACCCGGGCGGCGCGGGCCCGGATGTCGGCCACCGACCGGGTGGTGATCACCACCTGGGCGCCGAGGCCGGCGGTGAGGCTGCGGCGGAACGCCTCCGCGCCGTCGACCGGGCGGATGTCCTCGCTGGGCGCACCCGCCGACGCGTCGCCGGCGGTGGCGGCCGGGCCGTCGGCGGCGAGCCCGCCGGTGACCGCCGACGCGTCCACCCGGCGCAGCACGAAGTCGCTGATCGAGACCAGCTCCCGCCCGTCCGGGTCGGTGAGGGTCAGGTCGGCGGAGACGACCTCGTCGGTGCCGCCGTCGCGGTGGCGCAGGTGGCTGTGGAACCGCCCGGGCAGCGGCGCGCGCACCACGATCCGCCCGTACGACAGCGGCAGGTAGGTGCCGGAACCCTGGCCCCGGCCGAACGCGGTGGCCACGTCGAGCAGCGCCGGGTGCAGGCCCCACGCGCCGAGGTCGGCGGCGGCCTCGGCGGGCGCCTCCACCAGCGCCAGCTCCTCGCCGTCGGCGAGGTGGTGCGCGGCCAGCGACCGCCAGCGCGGCCCGAAGGCGAGCATGCTGGTGCGGCCCCGGCCGAACGACGCGTCGTCGTCGACCCGGCGGGACCGGGCGGCCACCGCCGCCACGTCGACCGCCGGGGCGGGCTCGGTGGTCCAGCCGGCCGCGCCGCGCACGTGGGTGCGCAGCACCCCGGCGGCGAGGCTCTGCACCACGAACTCCGTGGCCCCGTCCTCGGCGGCGGTGAGCGCCACCCGGTACTGGGCGGTCGTGCCGTCGGGCACCGAGAACGGCTCCAGGAACACCACGTCGCGCAGCTCCACCGCCGCGTCGGGGCCGGGGGCCGCGACGGCGGCGGCCACGGCGGCGCGCACCGACTCCAGGTGGGCGGTGCCCGGCACCACCGGCACCCCGCCGATGCGGTGCTCGTCGAGCAGCCAGTGGGTCGCGGCGGAGACCAGCCCGTGCAGCACCGTGCCCTCCGGGCCGGTCACCCGCGTGGTGAGCACCGGGTGGTCGACCGTGGCGGTGACGGCGTCCCGGGCCACCGCCCGGAACCCGGCCGGCGCGGTGCTCTCCGCCGCCATGCCGACCTCGGCCCAGCCGCCCCAGTTCTGCGCCACCACCGGCGCGGCCCAGCCGGCACCGGCGCGGGCGTGCGCGTCGAGGAAGTTGTTGGCCGCGCAGTAGTCGACCTGGCCGAAGCCGCCGATCACGGCGGTGATCGAGGAGCAGAGCACCACGAAGTCCAGCGGCAGGTCGCCGAAGACCTGGGCCAGGGCGAGGGTGCCGGCGAGCTTCGGGGCGAACACCCGGTCGGCCTCGGCGCGGTCCTTCACCTCGGCCATGCCGCCGCCGGGCAGGCCGGCGGCGTGCACGATCCCGTCGATGCCGCCGAACTCGGCCTCGGCGGCGGCCCGGACCCGGCGCAGGTCGGCCGGGTCGGTGACGTCGGCGGCGAGGACCAGCACCGACGCGCCGCCGGCCTCCATCCGGCGGATCGCGGCGATGGCCCGGCCCGCGCGGTCGTCCGCGCCGTGCACGGCGAGGTGATCGTCCCACCGCTCGCGCGGCGGCAGGCCCGAGCGGGCCAGCAGCACCAGCTTCGCCTTCGCGCGGGCGGCGAAGTCCTCGGCGAGGGTGATGCCGATGCCGCCGAGGCCGCCGGTGATGACGTAGCGGCCGCCGTCGCGCAGCGCGCCCGGCTCGGCCTCGGCGTCGACCGTCACCTGCTCGTAGCCGGTGACCCAGCGGCGGGACCCGCGCAGGGCCACCTCCGGGTGCGCCGGGTCGACCGGGCGGCGCAGCTCGGCCACCAGGGCGTCCGCGCCGGGCGCGGCGGGGTCGGCGTCGAGCAGCCGCACCGTCAGGCCGGGCAGCTCGACCGGCAGCACCCGGGCCAGGCCGGCGAGGGTGGCGTGCTCGGGGCGGGTCAGGTCCGCGCCGGTCACGTCGCCGATGCCGGCGGTCACCAGGTCCAGGGCCAGCGGGCGCTCGTCGCCGGTGCGGCCGGCCCCGGCGAGGGCCTGCACCAGGTGCAGGGCGCTGAAGAAGCCCCGGTCCTGGGCGGCGAGGGTGGCGGCGATGTCGGTGCCGGTGGGCTCGCCGTCGAGGGCGAGCGCGTGCACCAGCCGCGCCGGCAGGTCGTCGCCGAGGGCGGCGACCAGCGCGTCGAAGTCCTCCCGCGCGGCGGGGCGCACCGTGAAGCCGCGCGCCCCCGCACCGGCCGCGTCGGGGACGGCGGCGAACGCGTCGCCGGGGCGTACCACGACGGGGTCGGCGCCGGCGGCGCGCAGGCCGGCGACGAGCGCCGCGCCGCGCGGGCCGTCGGCCAGCACCAGGCACCGGCCGAGCGGCGCGGTGGCCGGCGCGGGCGCGGCCTGCCGCCACACCGGCACGGCGAACCACTCCGGCAGCGGCCGGGGGCCCGTCTCGGCCGGCGCGGCGGCGACCGCCTCCACCGGGTCCGGGTCGACCCAGTAGCGGCGGCGCTCGAACGGGTACGTCGGCAGCGGCACCCGCCGGGCCGCCGGGTCGGAGCCGGCGCGCACGGGCAGGCCGGCGCACCACAGCGCCCCGGCGGTGGCCAGCAGCGTCGCCAGGTCGCCGGTCGGCTCCCCCGGGCCCGGGAGGCTGCCCAGCGGCACCAGGGCCCGCTGCTGCGCCGAGCCCTTGGCGACCTGCATCCGGGCCAGGTTGGCCAGCTGCCGGCCGGGGCCGCACTCCACCAGCGCCCAGGTGCCCTCGGCCAGCAGGGCGGCCACCGCGTCGCCGAAGCGCACCGGCTGGCGCAGGTGCGCCGCCCAGTACGCCGGGTCGGTGGCCTGCGCGTCGGTGATCCAGGTGCCGGAGACGTTCGACACGAACGGGACGCGGGGCGCGCGCAGCGCCACGGTGGCCATCAGCGCGGTGAACTCGGCGAGGATCGGCTCCATCATCGGCGAGTGGAACGCGTGGGAGGTGCGCAGCGCCTTGCTCTTGACCTTGCGGGTGGCCTTCAGCATCTCGGCGAACGCGGTCACCGCGTCGGCCTCGCCGGCCACCACGCAGGTGCCCGGCCCGTTGACCGTGGCGATCGACACGCCCTCGGGCAGCAGCCCGGCGACCACCGACTCGTCCAGCGGCACGGCCAGCATCGACCCGGCCGGCAGGGACTGCATGAGCCGGCCCCGGGCGGCCACCACCGTCAGCGCGTCGGGCAGGTCGAGCACCCCGGCGACGGTCGCGGCGACGTACTCGCCGATGGAGTGCCCGACCATCGCCGCCGGCCGCACGCCGAGGCGCTGCCAGGTGACGGCCAGGGCGTACTCCACGACGAACAGGGCGGGCTGGGTGTAGCGGGTCTGCGCCAGCAGCCCGGCCGCCTCCGGGTGCCGGCCGAGGATCAGCTCCCGCAGGTCGAGGCCCAGCTCGGCGCGGAGCAGCTCGGCGCACTCGTCGACCACGGCCGCGTAGCCGGGCTCCTCGGCGTAGAGCTGCGCGCCCATGCCGGCGAACTGGGCGCCCTGGCCGGAGAAGAGGAAACCCACCTTCGGGGCGGGCCCGTCGGTCACCCCGCGCGTCGCGCGCCGGGGGTTGCGCAGCGCGGCGACCGCGTCGGGCAGGTCGGTGGCGGCCACGGCGAGGCGGTGGGCGTACTGCTGGCGGCCCACCCGCAGGGTGTGCGCGACGTCGGCGAGGTGCGCGGCCCCGCCGTCGGGGTTGCCGGCGAGGTGCTCGGCGAGCCGGTCCACGGCGGCGTCGAGGGCGGTGGCGGTCTTCGCCGAGACGTGCAGCAGCTGCGCCGGGCGCACCCGCCGGTCGCCCGGCTGCGCCGGCGGCGCCTCCTGGAGCACCACGTGGGCGTTGGTGCCGCCGATGCCGAAGGAGCTGACCCCGGCGCGGCGCGGCGCGCCGTCGGTGTCCCACTTGGTGAGGGTGTTCGCCACGTAGAACGGGGTGTCGGCGAACTCGATCGCCGGGTTGGGGGTCTCGTAGTTGATCGTCGGCGGGATCAGCCCGTGCTCCATCGCCAGCACCGTCTTGATCACGCTGACGATGCCGGAGGGCTGGCTGAGGTGGCCGATGTTGGACTTGACCGAGCCGATGCCGCACCAGCCCCGGTCGTCGGTGTCCTTCGTGTAGACGGCCGACAGGGCGGCCACCTCGATCGGGTCGCCCATCGCGGTGCCGGTGCCGTGCGCCTCGACGTAGCTGATGGTGCGCGGGTCGATCCCGGCCATCCCGACGGCCTGGGCGACGGCCTCCATCTGCCCGTCCACGCTGGGCGCGGTGAAGCCGACCTTGCCGGCCCCGTCGTTGTTGATGGCGTTGCCGAGCACCACGGCCCGGATGTGGTCGCCGTCGGCGATCGCGTCGGAGAGCCGCTTGAGCAGCGTCACCCCCACGCCGCTGCCCCACACGGTGCCGTTCGCGGCGGCGTCGAACGGCCGGCACCGCCCGTCGGGGGAGGTGAAGCCGTCCATGCCGAGGTAGCCGGCCTGCGGCAGCTCGATGTTGACGCCGCCGGCCAGGGCCATGTCGCACTCGCCGTTGCGCAGCGCCTCGCACGCCAGGTGGAACGCGACAAGCGACGTGGAGCAGGCGGTGTGCACGGTCAGGCTCGGCCCCCGCAGGTCCAGCCGGTACGACACGTTCGTCGCCACGTAGTTCGGCGAGTTGCTGGTGGCGATGGAGACGGCGCTGTGCGGATTGCCGCCGACGCGCTTGTTGCGCAGCACGTTGCGGTTGAGGTACGACGCCGCGCCGGTGCCCGCGTACACGCCGACGGCACCGTCGTAGCGGGCCGGGTCGTAGCCGGCGTCCTGGAGCGCCGTGTAGCAGGTCTCCAGGAACAGCCGGTGCTGCGGGTCGGTGACCTCGGCCTCCCGGGCGGTCATCCCGAACAGGCCGGCGTCGAACTCGTCGTAGCCGTCGACGAGCGGGGCGCGGCTGACCCAGCCCGGGTCGTCGACCTCCTCGGGGGGCACGCCCCGGGCGATCTGCTCCTCGCGGGTCAGCTCGGTCACCGACTCCACGCCGTCGACCAGGTTGCGCCAGAACTCGTGCACGTCGGCCGCGCCGGGCAGCCGGGCGGCCAGCCCGACGATCGCGATCGGCTCGATGCCGTCGTCGGCGGGGTGATCGGTGTCGATCGCGTTGTCCATCAGGTCGTCCTTCATGCGGTGCCGCCGGGGCGGCGGGGAGGGATACGTCGGGCGCGGCTGCGGCGGGCGGCGGCCCGCAGCGCGGCGCGGGCCAGCTCCGGCCGGTCGGCCGCGCCGTCGAGGTGCGCGGCGAGGGCCCGGACGGTGGGATGGCGGAACAGGTCGAGCATCGCGATCGACCGGCCGGTGGCGGCGGTCAGCCGGGCGTGCACGGCGGCCAGGGCGAGCGAGTGCCCGCCGATGTCGAAGAAGTTGTCGGTCACGCCGACGCGGTCGCGGCCGAGGACCTCCCGCCAGGCGGCGGCGACCAGCTCCTCGGTGTCGGTGAGCGCGTCCGGCCCCGCCGGCAGCGCCACCGCGCGGGCCGGCTCGGCGGACGCGGCGACGGTCATCGCGCCGAGCCCGGCGGTGCGCACCGTCGGGCGGGGCAGCTCGGCGGCCACCTCCCCGGCCGGGGACCGCGGCGCGGCGGCCAGCGCGCCGACGAGGGCGGCCAGGTCGGCCAGCAGCGCCTCGACGCGGTCGGCGTCGAACAGGTCGGGGTTGAACACCACCTCGACGCCGAGCCGCCCCGGCCCGTCCGCGCCGGTGACCGCCCGCTCCACCACGTAGACGGTGAGGTCGAACGGGGAGCCCGGCTTCGGCACCGGCACCGGCCCGCCGGCCAGCCCGGGCAGCGCCAGCCGGGGCTCGGCGAAGTTGAGCACGTTGAACAGCACCTGCACCAGCGGGGCGCGGGAGGTGTCCCGGCCCACGCCGAGGGCCTCCACGATCCGCTCCAACGGCGCGCCCGGGTGGGCGGTGGCGTCGTGCAGCTCGGCGGCGCACCGGTCGACCAGCTCGGCGAAGCTCGCCCCGGCCGTGCGGACCCGCACCGGGACGGTGTCGATGAAGAACCCGACGACGTCGTCGAACGCGGCCAGCCGCCGGTCGGCGACGATCGCGCCGACGACGTGGTCGTCGCCGCCGGTGAGCCGGGTCAGCAGCTCGCCGAACCCGGCCAGCAGCACTGCCGCCACGGTCGTCGAGCGCTGCGCGGCCAGCGCCCGCACCGCCCGGTCCGCCTCGGCGGAGAACGCGACGGCGGCCTCCACCCCGGCGTACGTCTGCACGGCGGGGCGGGGCCGGTCGCGGGGCAGCTCCAACACCGTCGGCGCGCCGGCCAGGTGCGCGGTCCACCAGGCGAGGTCGGCGGCGCCCCGGCGGCGGTCCCGCTCGGCCCGCCACACGGCGTAGTCGGCGTACCGGGCCGCCGGGGCGGGCAGCGTCGGGTCGGTGCCGGCCACGGCCCGCGCGTACGCGGTGGCGAGGTCGGCGTAGAACACCGCCTCCGACCAGCCGTCGAACACGGCGTGGTGCCAGGTGACGGCGAGCACGTGCTCGGCCGGGCCGAGCCGGTAGACGGTCACCTGCCAGGGCGGGCCGGTGGCCAGGTCGAACGCGTGGGCCGCCCCGTCGGCGAGCATCCGGGCCAGCTCCGCGGCGGGGTCGTCGCCGCCGGTCAGGTCCACCACGGGCACCGCCACGTCGGTGGGTTCCGCGCAGACCGCGTACGGCACCCCGGCGGTCTGCGGGATGCGCCAGCGCAGCACGTCGTGCCGTTCGGCCACCGCCCGCAGGGCCGCGCCGAGGGCCGGCACGTCCAGCTCGCCGCGCAGCCGGTGGGCCACCGCGATGTTGTACGGCGCGCTCGACGGGGCGAGCTGGTCGACGAACCACAGCCGCCGCTGCGGCGGGGACAGCGTCGGCGGGTTGCCGGTGGTCAGCCCGTCCCCGGCGGCGGCGGGGGCGGCGGCGGTGATCCGCTCCACCAGGCCGGCGAGGGTGCGGCCGGCGAACACGTCCCGGGTGTCCACGGCGCGGCCCAGCTCGGCGCGCAGCGCCGCGACCAGCCGCATCGCGGCGATGGAGTTGCCGCCGGCGGCGAGGAAGTCGGTGCCGGGGCCGGGGGCCGCGCCGAGCAGCCGCGCCCACACCCGGGCCACCGCCCGGGTGACCGGGTCGGCGGCGGCCGGGCCGTCGGCGTCGGCGGCCGAGGGCGCGGGGCGGGCGGCGGCGGCCAGCGCCCGCAGCGCCGGCCGGTCCAGCTTGCCGGTGGTCGGGCTGACCGGCAGCTCCGCCAGGCGCAGCACCCGGGCGGGGCGCATCGCGGGGGTCAGCCTCGGCTCGGCGTACGCGCGCAGCTCCGCGTCGTCGGGGGCGTCGGCGGGGGTGAGGAACGCGACCAGCTCGGCCCCGGCGGGGGCGTCGACGGCCTCCGCCACCACCCGGTCGACGCCGGGCAGCCCGGCGAGGACGGCCTCGACCTCGCCCAGCTCGATGCGCTGTCCCCTGATCTTCACCTGCCGGTCGGCGCGGCCGAGGTAGACGAGCCGCCCGTCGGGGGCCTGGGTGACCACGTCGCCGGTGCGGTACAGCCGCTCGCCGGGCAGGCCGGAGAACGGGTCGGGCACGAACCGGTCGGCGGTCAGGCCGGGCCGGTTGAGGTACCCGTCGGCCAGGCCGGGGCCGCCGATCAGCAGCTCGCCGGTCTCGCCGGGCGGCACGGGACGCAGGTCGGCGTCGACGACGTACGCCCGGTGGTTGGGCAGCGGCCGGCCGATCGGCACCGGGTCGGTCTCGGCGGCGGTCAGCTCGGCGGTGACGGCCAGCACGGTGGTCTCGGTGGGGCCGTAGCCGTTGACGAAGCGCCGGCCGGGGGCCCAGCGGGCGGCCAGCTCGGCGGGCACGGGCTCGCCGCCGCAGAGCACGGTGCGCCAGCCGGGCAGCTCCGCCGGGTCCAGCATGGACAGCACGGTCGGGGTGATGAAGCCCCAGTCGACCCCGTGGGCGGCCACGAACCGGGCCAGCCGCGCCGGGTCGGACCGGTCGGCGGCGCCGACGAGCTGCACCGCGCCGCCGAGCAGCAGCGGCACGAACAGGTCCATGGTGGCGGCGTCGAAGCCGAGGGAGGCGATGCCGAGGCTGCGCACCGACGCGTCCGCGCCGGTCAGGGCCGCGCAGCTGGTGACGAACTCGACGACGTTGCGGTGGGTGGTGAGCACGCCCTTGGGCCGGCCGGTGGAGCCGGAGGTGAACAGCACGTACGCGGGGTCGCCGGGCCGGGCCGGGCAGGGGGCCAGCGGCGCGGGGCCGGGCAGCCCGACCGCCTCGATCCCGGGCGTGTCCCCGAACTCGTCCCCGGCGGCGTCGCCGACGACGACGCGCACCCCGGCGTCGGCGGCGATCTCCCGCAGCCGGCGGCGGGGGCCGCCCGGCTCCAGCGGCACGTAGCACGCGCCGGCGAGCAGCACGCCGAGCACGGTGACCACCAGGTCGGGCCGGCGGTGCCCGCACACCCCGACCCGGCTGTGCCGGCCGACGCCGCGCTCGCGCAGCGCGGCGGCCACCCCGGCGGCCCGGCCGACCAGCTCCCGGTAGGTGAGCTGCTCGTCCCACTGGCGCACCGCCACCGCGCCCGGGGTCCGCGCGGCCCGCGCGGCGACCAGCTCGGCGACCGTCGCGTCGGGCCACGGCAGCGGCTCGCCGTGGGCGGCGCTGATGGACAGGATGTCGGTCACCCGTGTTCCCCCCGGTAGGTGGCTGGATCGGTGATCTGCAGGCGCAGCTCGCTGACGTAGCCGCGCCCGGCGGCGTCGGTCACCCAGGCGTCGGCGGGGGCCGGCAGCAGCTCGCTGACGGTGAGGGTGGCGGCCGGGTCGGTGCGGGCGGCGGCGTCGGCCATGGCGCACAGCGACTGGGCGTACAGCGGGCCGGTGAGGTCGACGTAGCAGGGCTTGACCTCGGTGCCGACCTTCACGAAGACCCGCTCGGGCAGGCCGAGGCGGGCCCGCCAGCGGCGCACCGCGAGGTAGCGCGCGGACTCGCCGGTGGCCCCGGCCAGGCCGCTGTCGGCGACGGTGGTGCGCCAGGTGCGCCGGGCCACCACCAGCCGGTCGATGGTGATCCGGGGCGTCGTCGGCGCGGGGGCGAGCAGCTTGAAGCTGTCCAGCAGCAGCGCGCCGAGGAGGTTGGCGAACACCTCGACCAGCGGCCAGCGGGCCCCGTCGGGCAGCACCGCCACCAGCCGGCCGGCGACGGACTCGACCCGGACGGCGCTCGCGGCGACCAGGTCGGCGACGTCCGCGCCCCGGGCCGTGTCGATGCCGACCTGCCGGTCGGCGGGGCCCCGCAGGTGCCAGGTGGTGCGGGTGGTCTGCCGGGGGAACCCGACCGGGGGCAGCAGCCGCAGCCGGGCCGGCCCCAGGTCGGCGTCCACGGCGGCGCGCAGCGCGGCCGGGTCGGGGTGGAACGGGGCGAACACGGCGCTGTCGAACGGGGTGGTCGCCGGGTGCAGCTCGCCCAGGACGAGCTGGAACTCGCCCCGGTTGAGCGCGTCGACGCCCGCCGCGGCGACCTGCACGTCGGGGCTGTGCACGCGGGCGGTGGGCCAGCCCGGCGCGGCGGCGGGGAACAGCGCCTCGGCCCGCCCGGCCAGGTCGGCGCTGCGCAGCCGCAGCTCCGGCTGGTCGGCGGCGACGTCGGCGAGCCCGAACAGCTCCGCCCAGCGGGCGGTGAACCCGGCGCTGGCGACGGCGACGGGGCCGTCCGGGGCGAGGATGAGCCCCTGCGCGAGGGACCACATGTCGGCCAGCCGCACCGGCCCGTCGGCGGCCAGCTCGGCGTGCAGCTCGCCGAGGACCCGCTCGCACGCCGCGCCGATCTCGGCGGTGAGCCAGCGGGCGGCCCGCAGCACGATCGCCAGGGGCGCGGCGAGGGCGTCGAGGACGGCCGACCCGACGGCGAGCTCCAGGTCCCGCGTCGTCTCCTCGTAGACGACCGTGCGACCCGTGTACATCTGCCCGCCGTGCCGGGTCGCCGACTCCCCGGTGGCGGCGGTGAACTCGGCGTTCAGGGCGGCCAGGGCGGCGGCGAGCCGGTCCGGGTCGCCGGCCGCCGACGCCACGGCGTCGCGGGCGGCGACGAGCCGGTCGAGGCCGGCGGCCAGGCCGGCGCGCAGCTCCGGGTCGCCGACGGCGGCGATCCGGGCGGCGAGCACCCGCCGGGCATCGGGGTTGTTGGGCAGGCCGGCGTCCCAGGTCAGCAGGCCCCGCTCGACGAGCCGGTCGAGCAGCAGGTAGCCGTCGTCGGCGCGGCGCAGGCCGGCGTCGCCGTCGGCGCACAGCCGCGCCACGATCTCCCGGGCCGGGGTGCGGCCGTCGCAGCCGGCGAGCAGCCGGGCCTCCACGGCGGTCAGCTCCACCGCCGGGGCCAGCGGCGGGCACAGCCGGCGGCCGTCGAGCCGCAGGTGGGGCGGCAGCACCGGGGCCCACCAGCGGCGCACCGCCGGGTCGGCGGCGAGCCGGTCGGCGTACGCGGCGAGCGCCCACGCCTCCAGGTGCACCTCGCGGCGGCCGACCAGCCCGGCGCCCGGGGCGAGCCGGGTGTGCGGGCTGTCCGGGTCGAGGGTGCCCCAGCAGACCGGCCCGAAGAAGCCGATCGTCTCGGCCTTGCCGCAGTAGCGCTGCCAGTAGCGCAGCACCGCGATCTCCCGCTTGCGGCGGGGCTTGTTGCGCACGGCCGGGTCGGTGCGCAGCAGCCCGTCGAGGGCGACGAGCATCTCCGGGTTCTGCCAGGTGACCGCCTCGCGCACGGCCGGGTCGGCGCAGATCCCGGCGAGCACGTCGGAGGAGTGGGCCAGGGCGGCGGCCAGCTCCTTGTCGTACGCCTCGGTGGCCGGCTCGCCGGCCAGCAGCGCGTCGGCCGCCGCGGCGGCCTCGGGCGCGGCGAGCAGGTCGAGGCCGGCGGCGGGGAAGCCGGCGGTGCGCAGCAGCACGTCCCGCCACACCGACCAGCCGGTGTCCCCCAGGGGCAGCAGGTGGCTCACGGCGCGGCCCGCCGCTGGTCGTCGACGATGTGCAGCCGCAGCTCGCTGAAGTAGCGGCGGCCGGCGGCGTCGGGCACCCACGCGTCGTCGGGTGTCGGCAGCATCTCGCTGACGGTCAGCGACACGGCGTCGCCGCCGTCGGTGCGGGCGGCCCGCACCATCGCGGCGAACATGGCGGCGTACGCGGGGCTGGACAGGTCCACGAAGCAGGGCTTGGTCTCGGTGCCGAGCTTGACGTAGACCAGCTCGGGCAGGCCGAGGTCGCGCCGCCAGCGGCGCACGGCGAGGAACCGGTCCCGTTCGGTGGTGACGTCGGCCAGGCCGCTCTCGGCCACCGTGGTACGCCACGTCTGCCGGGCCACCACCAGCCGGTCCAGGGTGATCCGAGGCGTGTACGGTGCGGCGGCGACCAGCTTGAACCCGTCGACGGCGTGGGCGCTGAGCAGCCCGGCGAACACCTCGGTCAGCGGCCAGCGCGCCCCGTCGCGGGCGGTGACGACGAGCCGGCCGTCCTCGTCGGCGACGGTGAGGTCGACGGTGGGCAGCACCCGGTCGGGGTCGACGCCCGGGGCGGGCAGGAACGCGAGCTGCCGGTCGGTGGGGCCGGTCAGCGCCTCGGCGGTGCGGCTGGTGCGCCGGGGCCAGTCGGCGGGGAACAGCAGCCGGATCCGGTGCTCGCCGAGGTCGGCGGCGAGCGCCGCCCGCAGCCGCGCCACGTCCGGGTGCGACGGGGTGAACACCTGGCAGTCGAACGACGGCCAGGCGGCGTGCAGCTCGCCGAGCACGGCGGTGTAGTCGCCCCGCGCGAGGGCGTCGGCGTCGGCGGCGCAGAGCTGGAGGTCGGGGCTGTGCAGTCGGCCGCTGGTCCACTCGCTGGGGCGGTCGGGGAACACCTCGGCGACCCGGTCGGCCAGGTCGGCGACGGCCAGCCGCACCTCGGTCGCGCCGTCGGGCAGGTCGGCGAGGCCGAACAGGCCCGCCCAGCGGGCGGCGAATTCGGCGGCGACGGCGTCGACGGGCCGCTCGCCGGCGCCCCAGAACAGGCCCTGCACGAGGAACCACAGGTCGGCCAGGGAGACCGGGGCGGCGCCGGCGTCGGCGCGCAGCTCCTCGTAGAGGTCGCGGAACGTCGCCCCGTACGCCTGCTCCAGCTCGCCGGCCAGCCACCGGGCGGCCCGCAGCAGCACGGCGAGCGGGGCGGCGAGGTCGGCCAGCAGCGGCGCGCCGAAGCTGACGTCGAGGTCGCGGGCGGTGTCCTCGTAGCAGAGGGTGCGCCCGGCGTACATCTGGCCGGCGCGGCGGCGGGCCGGCTGGCCGGTCAGCTCGGTGAACGTGGCGTCGAGCCGGTCGAGGGCGGCGCGCAGCCGGTCGGGGTCGCCGGCGGCGTCGGCCACCTCGTCGCGGGCGGCGCGCAGCCGGTCGAGGCCGGCGCGGGCGGCGAGCCGGGCCGGTTCGTCGCCGATGGCGTCGATGCGGGCGGCGAGGGCCGCCTCGGCGTCGGGGGCGACGGGCAGGTTGGCGTCCCAGGTGATCAGTTCCCGCTCGACGAGGCGGTCGAGCAGGGCGTACCCGTCGTCGGGGCGACGCAGCCCGATCGCCGGGTCGGCGACCAGGTCGCGGGCGCTGCGGTGGCCGTCGGCGGCGGCGAGCAGGGCCGCCTCGACGGGGGTGAGGGTCACCGGCGGGCGGCCGGGGCGCAGCACCGACCGGTCGCGCAGGCTCAGGTGCGGCTGGAGCAGCGGCGGCCACCACTGCCGCACGGCCAGGTCCGCCCCAACGGTGTCGGCGTACGCGGACAGCGCCCACGACTCGAACCACACCCAGCGCCGCCGGGTCAGGGCCGGCCCGGGGCGCACCCGGGCGGTGTCGGCCTGCCCCGGGTCGAGGGTGACCCAGCAGCTCGGGCCGAAGAAGCCGACGGTCTCGTTCTTGCCGCAGTAGCGCTGCCAGTACTTCAACAGGGCCCGCTCGCGGTCGCGGCGGCGCACGTTGCGGGGCGCGTCGGCACCGGCGCGGGCCAGCCCGTCGAGGGCGAGCAGGGCGGTGCGGTTCTGCCAGGTGACGGCCTCGCGCAGCAGCGGGTCGGCGGCCAGCTCGTTGAGCCGGCCGGCGGCGGCGGTGATCGCCTCGGCGAACTCCTTGTCGAACCGTTCCGCGCCGTCGCCGGTGGCGAGCAGGTCGTCGGCCGCGGCGGCGGCCTGCGGCGCGGAGAGCGCGGTGAGCCCGTCGGCGGGAAACCCGGTGGTACGCAGGATCGCGTCGCGCCACACCGACCAGCCGGTGTCGCCCAGCGGCACCCGGTGCGCCCCGGCCCCGTCGGCCCCGTCCCCCGTCGGGGCGGCGGCCTGCTCCGCCGGGCCGTCCGGGGCCGGCACGGTCCCGTGTGCGCCGGCGACCCGGACGGCGGCGGCGCCCCGCAGGGCGTCGGTGAGGTCGCCGCGGATCGCGGCGACCAGCTCGGGCAGGCGGTCGTGCAGGAAGAAGTGCCCGCCGTCGATCTCGTGCAGGGTGAACCCGGCGGCGGTGTGCCGCGCCCAGGCGGCGCTCTGCGCCTGGCTGACGGCCCGGTCGGCCCGGCCCGAGAACGCGACGACCGGCACCGGCAGCGGCTCGCCCGGCACGTAGCGGTAGCTGTCGACCCGGCCGAAGTCGGCGCGCAGCAGCGGCAGCAGCAGCTCCACCAGCTCGGGGTGGGCCAGCACCTCCGGCGGCAGCCCGCCGCCGTCGCCGAGGCGGCGCAGCAGCTCCTCGTCGTCCACCGTGGACAGCCCGTCGAACAGGCTCGCGTCGTCGACGTGCGGGGCGCGCGCCCCGCCGACGTAGAGCCGCAGCGGCAGCGGCCCGCCGGTGCGGGCCAGCTCGCGGACCACCTCGAAGCCGACCCGCCCGCCCATCGAGTGCCCGTAGATCGCGTACGGGCGGTCGGCCCGCCCGGCGATCGCGGCGGCGACGTCGGCGACGGTGAAGCGCGGGTCCTCGCTGATCCGGTTCTCCCGGCCGGGCAGCTGCACGGGCAGCACCTCGACGTCCGCGCCGAAGGCCCCCTGCCAGTGGCGGAACGCGCTGGCCCCGGCCCCGGCGTAGGGCAGGCAGAACAACCGCACCGGCGCCTGGGGACGGCTTCCGGCGGAGACGAACCAGTTCACCGCGCGCCTTTCTGAGGGGGGTCGATCCAGTGCCGCTGACGTTGGAAGGGATAGGTGGGCAGCCCGGTGCGCCGCACGCCGCCCTCGGGGTGCAGGGCCGCCCAGTCGACGTCGCGGCCGGCGACCCAGTCGAGGGCCAGCTCCCGAAGCTCGCCGTCGGGGCCGGCGACCCGGGCGTCGGCGTCGGGCAGGCCGGCCGGGCCGGCGGCGGGCAGCCCGTCCAGGCCGACGGAGTCGGGCAGCTCGTCCAGGCCGACGGAGTCGAGCAGCTCGTCCAGTCCGGCGAGGGCGGCGGCGGGGTCGGTGGCGACGACCGCCGCCCGGCAGCCGAATTCCCGGCGGCCCAGCGCGAGGGTGGCGGCGACCTCGGCCAGCGCCGGGGACGCCCCGGCCAGGTGCTGCCGCAGCCGGCGCAGCGCCGCCCGCAGCGCCACGGGGGTACGCGCCGACACCGGCAGCAGGTGCGCGACCGCGTCCGGGGCGGCGGCGTCCCGCGCGGCGGCTCCCGGGACGGCAGCGTCCCGGGCCTCGACCGGCTCGACCGGGGGCGGCTGCTCGACGACGACGTGGGCGTTGGTGCCGCCGAGCCCGAACGAGCTGACGCCGGCCACCCGGCGGGCCACCTGCGGCCAGTCCCGGGCCTTCGTCGGCACGTAGAACGGGCCGCCCGCCAGGTCGATCTCGGGGTGCGGGCGGGTGAAGTGCAGGTTCGGCGGGATGACACCGTGCTGGACGGCGAGCACCGCCTTGATCAGGCCGGCGATGCCGGCGGCGGCGTCGAGGTGCCCGATGTTGGTCTTCACCGAGCCGAGGGCGCAGCTCTCGGCGGGCGCGGCACCCCCGTACACCTCGTGCAGGGCGGCGACCTCCAGGGCGTCGCCGAGCGGCGTGCCGCTGCCGTGCGCCTCGATGAGCCGTACCTCGCCGGGGGCCACCTCGGCGGCGGCGAGCGCGCCGGCCACGGCGGCGGCCTGCCCCGACGGGCCGGGGACGGCATAGCCGGCGCGGTCCGCGCCGTCGTTGGTGACCGCCCAGCCGGGCAGCACCGCGTAGATCCGGTCCCCGTCGGCCTGCGCGTCGGCGAGCCGGCGCAGCACGACGGCCCCGACGCCGGAGCCGAAGCCGGAGCCGTTGGCGGCCTCGTCGAAGGCGCGGCACCGCCCGTCCGGGGACGCCATCCCGCCGGGGGTGTGCCGGTAGCGGGGCCAGGTCACGTTGACCCCGCCGGCCAGCGCGATGTCGCACTGGTAGTCGGCGAGGCTCTGGGCGGCGACGCAGACCGCGACCAGCGAGCTGGAGCAGGCGCTCTGCACGGCCAGGGCCGGCCCGGTCAGCCCGAGGCGGTAGGCGACCTGGCCGGGCAGGTGGTCGGTGAACTGCCGGCCGACAAGCCGGGCCTCCCAGTCGTCGGGGTCGACGTCGCCGACCACCGCCGGGTTGTCCATGAGGTGGAACAGGAAGTAGCGGTTGGCGGAGGTGGCGGCGTAGACGCCGACCAGGCCCGGGAACCGGGACGGGTCGTGCCCGGCGTCCTCCAGGGCCTCCCACGCCGTCTCCAGGAACAGCCGGTGCTGCGGGTCGGTGCGGGCGGCCTCCTGCGCGCCGAAGGCGAAGAAGTCGGCGTCGAAGTCGGCCACGTCGTCGAGCCGGCCGGCGGCCCGCACGTGCCGGGGGTCGGCGAGCAGCCGGGGGCCGATGCCCAGCGCGGCCAGCTCGGCGTCGGTGTGCTCGTGGATGGCGTCGACGCCGGCGCAGAGGTTCCACCAGAAGGTCGCCGGGTCGGGCGCGCCGGGGAAGCGGCCGGCGAGCCCGACGACGACGATCTCGTCGCCGGTGTACTCGCGGGCGGCCGTGGCGGGCGCGGCCGGCGCCGGCCCGACGGGCGCGCGGTCGGGCGCGGCCGGCGCGTCGACCAGGCGGGCCTGCGCCTCGATCGTCGGGTTCTCGAACAGCCGCAGCAGGGGCAGCCGCACCCCGAACCGGGCGGCGAGCCGCTGCTGCACCACGCCGAGCAGCAGCGACTGGCCGCCGACGTCGAAGAAACCGGCGGTGCGGGCGATCGTCTCGCGGCCCAGCACGGCGCACCAGACGTCGTGCACGGCCCGCTCGGTGGCGGTGGCCGGCGCCTGGCCGGCCGCCTCGCTGCTGGTGGTGGCCTCGGCGGCCGGTTCGGGCAGCGCCCGCTCGTCGATCTTGCCGGTGACGGTGAGCGGGAACTCGTCGACCACGACGACGGCCCGGGGCAGGGCGTACTCCGGCAACCGCCGGGCGAGGGCGGCGCGCAGGGCCGCCGGGTCGAGGACCCCGCCGGCCGGGCGGGCGTACGCGAGCAGCTCGCCGCCGCGGGCGATCGCCCGGACCGCGCCGACGCCCGGCTCGGCGGCGAGCACGGCCTCGATCTCGGTCAGCTCGACGCGGAAGCCCCGCACCTTGACCTGCCGGTCGAGCCGGCCGAGGCAGACGAGGTCGCCGCCGGCCAGCCGCGCCCCGAGGTCCCCGGTCCGGTACGACCACACCCCGTCGCCGTCGCGGCTGAACCGGTCGTCGGCGCGGTCGAGGTAGCCGGGCGCGACGTGCCGGCCCCGCACGACGATCTCCCCGGTGGCGTCGCCCCGGGCAGCCTCGGTGGCTCCGACGGGGGCGGCGTCGATGGCTACGGTGGCTGCGCCGCTGGTGCCGGTGCCGGTGCCGGTTTCGGCGTCGGCGTCGGCGTTGATGTCGGAGTCGGCGTCGGCGTCGGCGTTGATGTCGGAGTCGGCGTCGGTGTCGGCCTCGGTGTCGGAGTCGGCGTCGGTGTCGGCGTTGATGTCGGAGTCGGGGTCGGCCAAATGCAGCTCGTAGCCGGGCAGCGCGGTGCCGATCGGCAGCGGGCCGGTGGCGGCCGGGTCGGCCTCGGCCAGCGGCAGCGCGTAGCGGGCGGCGAACGTCATCTCGGTCGCGCCGTACCCGTTGACCAGCACGCAGCCCGGGGCGAACCGGTCCCGGCCCCGGGCGGCGTCGGCGTGGGTGGCCTGCTCGCCGCCGAGCAGCACCGCCCGGACGCTGGTCAGCCGCCGGTCACCGAGGGCGTCGAGCAGGAACCGGTAGACGGTCGGGGTGGAGTGGTAGACGGTGACCCGGTGCTTCCCGAGCTGCTCGACGGCGTGGGCCAGCCCGTGCCGGCGCAGGTCGACGGGGACGACGGCGGCACCGGTGAGCAGCGCCGGGTACAGGTCGGGGATGGCCGCGTCGAAGCTGAACGAGGCGAGCAGGCTGAGCCGGTCGTCGGGGCCGATGCCGAGGGTGGCGATCTGGTTGTCGACGACGTGGGCGAGGTTGCGGTGGGTCTGCCCGACGGCCTTCGGCAGCCCGGTCGAGCCGGAGGTGAACAGCACGTAGGCGAGGGCGTCGGGGTCGACCGGCACGGGGCGCAGCGGGGCGGGGGCCACCGTGTCGGTGGTCAGCACGACGCTGGCCGGCACGACGCTGTCTGACACGACGCTGGCCGACACGGCGAGGCCGGGCCGGTCGGCCTGTTCCCGGTGGTCGGGGCCGGGCTCGCGCTCGGTCCCGGGTCGGTCGGTCGGTTCCCGGTGGTCTGCGGCGAGCCGGTCGGCCAGGTCCCGGTGCTCGGCGGCGGTCAGCACGGCGCGCACCCGCGCGGCGGCGAGCATGTGGCGCAGCCGGTCGACGGGAAAGCCCGGATCCAGCGGCACGTACGCGGCCCCGGCGGCGAGCGTGCCGAGGATGGCGGCGACGGTGGGCGCGCCGTGCGGGGTCAGCAGGGCGACCCGGTCGCCGGGGCGGACCCCGGCGGCGGCGAGCAGCGCGGCGTGACCACCCGCCGAGGCGGCGAGCGCCGAGTAACTCACCGGCCGGTCGTCGCCGAGCAGGGCCGGCCGGTCGGCGAAAATGGCCGAACGGTCAGCGAAACGATGGACGATGTTGTATGTTTCCATGTCAGTGGGCGCGGGTCGTCGCACCACCGACGGGCGCGCAGCATCCAAGCATCGTGATCACGATCCCCCCCAGGACTTCACAATGGATGCAGCATAGGACTCGATGCCTGGCCGGCAAGATCATCGATCAGAGTCGGACCGAACAGCCGACGGACGCGACCCGGGACGGCCGGCAAGATTCACCCGATCATCCCCCTAGCGCGCACATGAGTTTCAACCTAGAGGCGTACCCGCAAGTAATCTTGCGGCCAAAGCGCCTGATGACCGGCGTTTTTCCACTGCGGCCGGACCTTAACGGCAGCTCAGGAAGGGCAATTGGCGCGGGCGGGGCACCGGCCATCGTACGCCGCGAAGGCAATCCCGACGGCCCCGCACGCACCCCTGTCGGCCGCCCCGCACGGCGCAACGAGACCGCGGCCCTGAACGCTGGCCGCCTCCGCGACACGACACGCCGACGCGACTCCACCGCGACCGGCCACCGAACGCCCACCCCACGCCGCCGGACGACCCGCGCCACCAGGGCCGGCCCGCGCGCGCCCAGCCCGACGGGGCCGCGGCCGCCCGAGCGCCCGCGGACCCCCACCACCACGGCGTCACGAGGCACCCGAACACGACCAAGAGATCTTGGTACGAGACGGCCCCCCGAGGGGCCGAAAGTTACCAAGATCTGTCGATGCTCCACCGCGACATCGCGGTATCGGCCGTGAGGACGTCGTCTACCGTCAGGTCACGTGGCGGTCGGCTCGCGCACGGGCCCAGGCGGGGCCGGGCGGGTCAGCCGACGGGGCCGATCCGCTTGGCGAGACCCACGAACCCGGCCCAGGCGTCCGGCGCGAAGGCCAGCGTCCCGCCGGCGCGGTCCTTCGTGTCCCGGACGAGCACGACACCAGGCAGGTTGTCGGCGACCTCGACGCACGCACCGCCGTTGTTGCCGCTCCTCGTGCTCTTGCGCCACCGAGCCTGGCTCATGTCCATGATGCCGCCGCTTTCCTGATGAGTTCGAGGGATTGCGCCCGCGGCAGGGCGTCACCGCAGATACGAGCCCACCGCCGATCCAGCGTAACAAGGTCAGCCGCCTGTTCGAGGATCTGCGCGTGGGCTTGACCATCCACATGCAGGAGGCGCGCGCCACCGTCCAGTTCGGCGAGAATGAACGGCCCGCCGAGCCCGGCATACATGCCCGTGTCCGCAGGAACGACATGGACCTGCACGAACGGCAGGGTCGCGCAGTCCGCCAGGTGCTCGCACTGGTCGCGCATCATGGACCGGTCCCCACCGGCCGTGCGCCTGAGCACCATCTCATCGATGACCGCGACCAGCAGCATGGGCGGGTCGCGGCGCAGGACCGCCTGCCGGGCCAGACGAGCGGCGACGAGTCGGTCGACCTCGCCGCTGGACAACGCCTCGCCCGCGAGGGTGGCTCGCGCGTATGCCTCGGTCTGAAGTAGGCCCGGGACCCAGGCCAGCTCGAACCATCGCAGCGAGAGCGCCTCGCGCTCGACGTCGGCCCACCGCCGGAACCACGTCGGCTCGCGCCGCCTGCCGGCCTCCGGCCACAACTCCGAGACTTCTCGGCCGAGCAGGGCGGCAACCTTTGCCCGGTGGCGGGACTGCGGAATATGTCCAGGATTTGCCCACCGCCCTGCCGTCTTCGGGTCCACCTCAACCTGAGCTGCAAGGGCTTCGGCAGTCAGACCGGCAGTCGCCATCGCCTCGATCACCGCGTGGTTCATCCGGCTTCCTTTCTGGATTGTCCCGTGCACCTCAACTCCATCCTGCTACAGGGTGTGTTCGTCTCACAACCCTCAGCAAGCTGGTGTCGGGGCGGCGCGGGTCGGTCGACAGATGTCTCGGCCCGTGTTCGCCGAGGGGGCCGTCCCGGCCCTTCCGCACCAGTCGGGCGGACGGCCCCCTCTCCACTGCTCCACTGCCGACACGCACCGAGGGAGAGCCATGCCCCACCGACGAGCACGTGACCGGGCGACCCGCCTCGCGCACGGCGGCGCCGCTGCGCCGCGTACCCCGATCGAAGGCCGGCGGAGAGACGGAGGCCGCTGGTGAGGCCCGCGCCCGCGCTGGAGCGGCACTGCGCGGCCGGGCCCACCTGGCGGTGCGCGGCCGACGGTGAGCCGTTCCCCTGCGCCGCATGGCGCAGCCTGCCCCTGGACGACCACCTGCGCGGTGCGCTGCTGGCAGGCTTCACGCTCTTTCTGCGCCCGGCGATCCGCGACCTGCGGGGCCGGCCGGAGGGCCCGACGCCGCCGCAGGTCGTGCGGCGGTTCCTGTGGTTCCTGCCGCTGACCGACGAGGAGGCGCGGGCGACCGCGCTGCGGTACCGCTGATGTCGGGCGGCCCGCACCTGCCGATGCGCCCCCTCTGGCGGTGCCGCCGCTGCGGGGCCCCGTGGCCGTGCGGCCCGGCGCGGCTGTCGCTGCTCGTCGAGTACCGGGGCGACCGCACCGCCCTGCTGTTCTATCTGGCGCTACTCATGCAGGAGGCGACGGCGCACCTGACGGCGCTGAACCCGGCGAGCCCGCCCGGCGACCTCACCAACCGCTTCCTGTCCTGGGTACGCGCGCCGCGACCGCCCTCCTGAACGCCCCGCCTCGGGCCGGTTCCGGGTGAAGGGGACCAGCCCGAGGCGGGGCTCGGCGCTGCCCGCCAGGACAATTGTCACCGCGCACCGGGTACCGGCGGTTCTGCCAGCGACGGCCTGGCCGTTCGTAGCGTGCTGGGCATGGCTGACCTCGTTCTGTCCCGCATACTCAGATTCGGCGCCCTGATCCTGGCCGCAGTGCTCGCGGCGCAGGCCGCTCCGGCGCTGGCCTACCCGGCGTCGCCGGCGAGCGCCGGGCCGGTCGTCCGGACCGACAGCGGACTCGTCCGCGGGGTGACCGGCACCGGCTTCCGGACGTTCCACGGCGTGCCGTACGCGGCGCCCCCGACGGGCGAGGGTCGCTGGCGGGCCCCGCAGCCCGTGCCCGCCTGGTCCGGGGTCCGCGACGCGACCGCGCCGCCCGAGAGGTGCGCGCAGAACATGGTCGGCGGCCCGCCGGCCGGGGTCGAGGACTGCCTCTACCTGAACGTCACCGCGCCCACCATGCCGGGCCCGCACCCGGTCCTGGTCTTCGTGCACGGCGGCAGCTTCCAGAACGGATCGGGCGTCGACTACGACCCGGCCCGGCTCGCCACCCGGGGCGGCCTGGTCGTGGTGACCATCAACTACCGGCTCGGGGTGTTCGGCTATCTGGGGCTACCCGGGCTGGCCGGGTCCGGCACCTTCGGGCTTGCGGACCAGCAGGCCGCGCTGCGCTGGGTGCGACGCAACGCGGCCGCGTTCGGCGGGGATCCGGGCAACGTCACCCTCGACGGCGAATCGGCGGGTGCGGCAAGCGTCTGCGCGCAGCTCACCTCGCCGTCCGCTCGCGGCCTGTTCGACAAGGCGATCATGGAGTCCGGGTCGTGCCTGACCGACTGGCCGGACGCGCTGTTCCTTCCGGGGACCGAGGCCGGGGGGCAATTCAGTCCCCGCGCGACGGTCGAACGGGCCGGTTCGGCTCTCGCCACCACGCTCGGCTGCCCGGCTGACCAAGCGCTCACCTGCCTGCGCGGCCAGGACCCGGCCGCGCTGCTCGCAGCGACGACCGGGACCGGCGTCGAGGCGCTCACCACCCCGGCTTACGGGACGGCGCTGCTGCCGGACTCGCCGGCGGCAGCCTTGCGGGCCGGGAAGGCGCTACGGGTTCCGGCGCTGGTCGGCAACAACCGCCACGAGCACCGGGCGTTCATCGGGTTCATGGAAATCACGCGGGGGGCCTACACCGCGGCCGACTACGACGCGATGCTGGGGGCGGCGTTCGGCGACCAGGCCGCCCGGGTGGCCGCGCGCTATCCGGCCGAGGCGTACCCGACTCCGGGCCTGGCGTGGGCGGCCGTGGCGACCGACCGGATCTGGGCCTGCCCGACCCGCACCGCCCAACGACTGCTCGCCCGGCACGCGCCGACCTACGCGTACGAGTTCGCCGAGGAGCATGGGCCGGCGCTGACCGTGGACTACCCCTGGGGCGCCGCGCACGGATACGAACTTCCGTACCTCTTCGACGTCGCCAACTTCCTGACGGTCGGCACGGTACAGCCCGAACTGGCCGCCGACATGATCGATTCGTGGGCGCGCTTCGCGGCCACCGGGCGGGCGCCATGGCCTGCCGTACGCCCGACCGAGGCGGCACCCTATGCCCGGGTGTTCGCGGTCGGCCGAGGCGGCAGTGTCGACCTGGCCGCCGAGCACCAGTGCGCATTCTGGGACGCGATCGCCACAGATGCCTCGGCAGGTGGTCGATCCGGCCCGGACGCCACGCCCAGGCCCGTCGGCCACCGGTCCGCCCACCCGCGCTCGGCCCCGCGTCCCTGACCGCCGCTACGGTGTCCATCATGTCCGGTGCTGCGGTCGACGCGACGAGTCCCGTCGACCGCGGCACGCGACGCCGTGGGCTGGTCCTCGTGGCGGCCCACACGCTGTGGCTGTGGCTGCTGCTGCCGCCGGCCGCCGCGATCGCGCGGGGGCAGGTCCGGCCCGTGCCGGTGGCGGCGGCCGGGCTGGTCGCCTTCGCGCTGCTCTATCTCGCGCTCGTGGCGGTGCCGGTGGCCAGCCTGGCCGTCCGGCCGGCTCTGCACCACGCCGGGCTGGTCCTGCTCGCGCTACTCGGGGTCGCGCTCGCCGCGACGTATGCCGGTGCCCCGCAGGGCTGGCTGGCCCTGCTGATGTACGTCTGCTCCGCGGGCGCCGTGGGGCTGGTCCGGACGAACCGGGCCTTCGCCTGGGTCGGCGGCAGCGTCGCCGCCGTGCTGGTGATCGGGGCCGCGCGACGGTTGCCCGCTGACGGCACCGCCAGGGTCGCGCTGATCACGCTGCTCGCGGGTGCCATGACGCTGGCGTTCGCCCGGGTGGCCCGCCTGGTGGACGAGCTACGCCGCACCCAGCGGGAACTGGCCCGCGCGGTGGTGGAGCGGGAGCGGCTCCGGTTCGCCAAGGACCTGCACGACCTGCTCGGTCACACGCTGTCGCTGATGGTGGTGAAGGCCGAGGTGCTCCGCCGGCTCGCCTCGGCGGACCCACACCGGGCCGCGGCGGAGGCAGCCGACATCGAGCGCATCGGGCGCACCGCGCTCACCGAGGTACGCGAGGCGGTCACCGGCTACCGGGAGCACAGCTTCGGCAGGGAACTGGACAACGCCCGGGCCGTCCTGGCCGACGTCGGCATCACCGTCACCGTACGAGGAGATGGCCGTCGACTCGACGTCGAGGCCGACGACGCGTTCGGCTGGGTGCTCCGGGAGGGAGTGACGAACGTGCTGCGGCACAGCCGCGCCTCGCGCTGCGACATCGAGGTCGACATCGACGCCGACGGGGCGGCGCTGACCGTCCGGGACAACGGGGTGGGCGGCCGACCGGCGCTCGGCAACGGCCTGCGTGGCCTCACCGAACGGCTCGCGCAGGTGGGCGGGACGTTGCAGGTCGGCCCGGCTCCCGGTGGCGGTCTGCTGCTCACCGGCCGGGTTCCCGCGCGCCCGAGGGCGACGGGGCCCGGATGATCCGGCTGCTGCTCGCGGAGGACCAGGGAATGATGCGTGGCGCGCTGGCCCTGCTGTTGAACCTCGAACCCGACATCGAGGTGGTGGCCCAGGCCGGCACCGCCGCCGAGGCGATGGAGGCGGCCCGCGAGGTCCGTCCGGACGTGGCGCTGCTGGACATCGAGATGCCCGACGGCAGCGGCCTGGACACCGCGGCGATGCTGCGGGAACAGGTGCCCGGTTGCCGGGTGCTGATCCTCACCACGTTCGGCCGGCCGGGCTATCTTCGACGGGCGATGGAAGCCGGCGCGGCGGGTTTCCTGGTCAAGGACGGCCCTGTCGAGCAGCTCGCGGTGGCCGTCCGGCGGGTGCTGGCCGGTGACCGGGTGATCGATCCGACGCTCGCGGCGGCGGCGCTGGCGGCCGGCCCGAACCCGCTCACCAGCCGGGAGCGGCACGTGCTGACCGCCGCCGCAGACGGCGCCACGATCGCCGACATCGCCGCGCGCCTGCACCTGTCCGAGAGCACCGTCCGCAACTACCTGTCGGCCGCCATCGGCAAGACCGGCACCCGCAACCGGATCGAGGCAGCCTTCAGCGCCAGGGCCAACGGCTGGATCTGAGGCCCGGCCGGGCCGCGCAGGTGGTCAGCGCGGGGCGGGCGGCATCGGCTTGGTGCACAGCACGTCGGGCATCGGCAGGTAGCCGAGCGCCTGCCAGAATCGCAGCCCGGCCGCGTTGTCCGGCATGACCAGCAGGTTCACCCTCGGGCAGCCCAGCGCCGCGAAACGCCGCTCCAGTTCGGCCACCAGCCGGCTGGCGATGCCCCGACGCCGGTGCGCGGGGTGGACGGCGAGCCGGAGGATCCAGCCGCGCCGCCCGTCGTAGGTGCCCAGCACCACGGCCACCACATCTCCGAACGCCTCGCCGACGGGGAACAGCTCGGGCCGAAGTCGACGGCTGGTCGCACCGGTGGGAGCATCACCGGGTGGCACCACTGCAGATCATCAGGGGCGACGCGACCAGCCCGCAGGCCGGGGGGCCGAAGATCATCGCCCACGTGTGCAACGACATCGGCGGGTGGGGCAAGGGCTTCGTCCTGGCCGTCTCCCGCCGGTGGCCGGAGCCCGAACGCGCCTACCGGCAGTGGCACCGCGAGCGCTCCGGCAACGACTTCGGCCTCGGCGCGACCCAGTTGGTCCGGGTCCGGGCCGACACCTGGGTGGCCAACATGGTCGCCCAGCGCGGCATCCGCACCGGCAGCAACGGGCCACCGATCCGGTACGACGCCGTCGAGCGCTGCCTCGACGCCGTCGCCGCGCACGCCACACGGCTGTCCGCCAGCGTCCACCTGCCGCGCATCGGCTGTGGCCTGGCCGGCGGCCGGTGGGAGCGCATCGAGCCGCTCGTCGTCGCGGCCCTGTGCGACCGCGACATCGCCACCACCGTCTACGACCACGACTGACCGGTGACCGCCGGTTCGGACATGTCAGGGCCCGCAGACATAATGCCCCCGTGTCGCATGCCGATCTCACGTTGTCCGCCTGGTCGGGTCTGTCCGACGATGCCGCGGCCCGCACCGCCGCCGCCATCGCCCGCAGCACCGGAACGCGCCTGACCGGCGTCGGGCCGCACGCGTACGCCGGCCGGGGCGGCCGGGTCGCCCTCTTCGACCGCGACGGCGTCAGGTTCGCCCTCGTCCCGGGCGGCACCGTGCAGCTCGGCCACGACCCCGACCGCTTCGTTCCCGACGCCCGGCTGCGCGCCGACTTCGCCCAGGCCAGCACGGAGTGGACCCTCACCGAGGGGCTCGACCGCTTCCTGGCCGAGGTGACCTCGCCGCCGCGTCGCGTGTCCCTGCCAGCCCGCCTCGTCGCGGTCCGCTCCGTGGAGGCCGACACGCTGCTGCCCGCCGACGACGAGGACGACCCCGAGGGCGAGGACGGCGACGATCCCGAGGGCGGCGACGAGGACGACGGTCACGCGTGGCTGATGGCCGGGCTCGACCGCCTCGGCCTGCGACCGCCGACTCCCGACGAGTGGGAGTACGCCTGCGGGGCCGGGGCCACCACCCTGTTCCGGTGGGGCGACGGCTATCCCGAGGGCCTGCCCTACGGCACGGTGCCGCTCATCCAGGAGCCGAACCTGTTCGGCCTGGTCATCGGCGACGACCCGTACCGCGCCGAGTTCACCGCCGACCCGGCGGTCCTGTGCGGCGGCGACGGCGGCGCGTCGCTCTGCGGCGGCTACGGCAGCTTCCTCAGCTGGATCGTCCTCGCCACCGCCTACCGCGAGCGGGAGCTGGCGGCGACCGTGCACGACGGCGGCCTGGTCGGGGAGACGCCGGTGCGCCCCGTCGCGCCGATCCCCTGAGCCGGGGCCGCTGCCGGGGCACCCCGGCCGCCGGCCACCGCGGCACGGATGACCCGACACCCTACGATCCATCGGGTACGGCCATCGCCCGTTCCCAGGCTCGGGAAGGAACCGTGGACTCGTCCCTTGCGCTCCTCATCGGCGGCACGGCGGTCTTCGCCGGCGGCGTCGGCTTTCTGGTGGCCCGTCGGGACGTCGACGGGCGGCGTGCCGGCCTGACCGCCGTCGGGGCGGCCGGCGGCGTCGCCGCGAGCTTCCTCCTCATGCTGCACCTCGCGACGGTCGCCCTGCCCGCCACGGTGGGTCTCGTCGCGCTCCTCGCCGGCCTGGTCGCCTACCTGGCGTTCCGGCGCGACCTCGGCCGGCGGCGGGCCGCGCTGGCCGCGGCCGGGGCGGGGGCCTTCGTCGCCGCGAGCTTCCTGTTCGTGGTCTACCTCGCGGTGATCGCCTTCGTCGCCGTCGGCGTCTACCTCCTGGCCCGGGACCGGCTGCGGATCAGCCAGGCGGTGATCCTGACGGGCACCACGCTCGGCGGGCTGCTGGCCGCGTCCGCCCTCGTCTTCTGGGTCAGCCTGAGCTACGTGATGTGACCGCCGCCGGGGCGCGGGCTGTCGTCGCGCCCCGGCCGTCCCAGAGCGAGGTGGCGGCCCACAGCGGCCGGGTCAGCCGGCGCAGCACCCGCCCGCGCCGGAGTCCACGGTGACCAGTGGCAGCGCGGTGAGCAGCCCGCCGTGCAGGCCGGTGGCGAGCCCCCGGGCCGCCGGCTCCGGGGCGGGCCCGCAGCAGTTCTCCCCGGCGACGGAGTCGGCCGGGTCGCTGCTGCACACCCCGGTCTCGGGCAGTTCCAGCCGGACGTCGCGGGCCGCCGCCCAGTCCCCGGCGAGGGCGGCGACGACCGAGCGGACCTGCTCGTAGCCGGTGGCCATCAGGAACGTCGGCGCGCGGCCGTAGCTCTTCATGCCGACCGCGTAGTAGCCGGGCTCGGGGTGGCTCAGCTCGTCGACGCCGTGCGGCGGGACGGTGCCGCAGGAGTGCTCGTTGGGGTCGATCAGCGGGGCGAGGGCCCGGGTCGCGCCGAGCACCGGGTCGAGGTCGAGGCGCAGCTCGGCGGCGATGCCGTGGTCGGGGCGGAAGCCGGTGGCGGCGACGATCCGGTCGACGGTCACGGTCTCCTGCCCGCCATCGGGGCGGCGCACGGTGACGGTGACCCGGTCGCCGGCCGGGTCGAGGGCGTGCACGGAGAAGCCGGTGAGCAGCCGGATCCGGCCCGCCTCGACGTGGGCGCGCAGCCGGGAGCCGAGGGCGCCCCGGGCGGGCAGCGCGTCGGCGTCGCCGCCGCCGTAGGCGCGGGTCGGCGAGGCCGCGCGGATCGCCCAGGTCACCCGCGTGCCGGGCGCGGCGGCGGCCAGCTCGGCGAGGGAGAGCAGCGTGTTGGCGGCGGAGTGGCCGGCGCCGACGACGAGGGTGTGCCGGCCGGCGAACCGCTCGCGGTCCGCGCCGAGCACGTCCGGCAGCGCATGGTCCAGGTACGCCCCGGCGGTCGCCTCGCCCCGGGCCGGCAGGCCGGAGGCCCCGAGCACGTTCGGGGTGTCCCAGGTGCCGGAGGCATCGATCACCGCGCGGGCCAGCAGCTCCTCGCCGTCGGCGAGCCGGACGAGGAACGGGGCCTGCTCGCGGCCGGCGGTGCGCAGCCGGTCGAGGCCGAGCCGGCTGATCGCCACCACCCGGGCGCTCAGCCGCACCTGCGGCGCGATCTGCGGCAGCTCCGCGAGGGGCCGCAGGTACGTGTCGACCAGCTCGCCGCCGGTGGGCAGCGCGTCGGGGTCCGGTGCCGCCCAGCCGCTGGCGGCGAGCAGCCGGCGGGCGGCGTCGTCGATGTCGTAGCGCCAGGGCGAGAAGGCGCGCACGTGCCCCCACCGGCGCACGGCCGCGCCGACGCTCTCCCCCGCCTCCAGGACGGTGCGGGGCAGGCCGCGCTCGTGCAGGTGGGCGGCGGCGGCGAGGCCGACGGGGCCGGCGCCGATCACCACGACGGGCAGGTCGTCGAGGACGGTCATGGGTTCCTCCAGGTAGGTTCGGGCAGGGTGCGGTCAGCCGACGACGGTGCTGCGGCGTTCCAGCAGCACCACGTCGCGCCAGCGGCCGTGGTGCCGGCCGACCCGCTCCCGTACGCCGACGGTCCGGAAGCCGGCCCCCGCGTGCAGGGCGAGACTGGCGGCGTTCTCGGGGAAGACCCCGGACTGGATGGTCCAGATCCCGGCGGCCTCGGTGCTGGTGATCAGCGCGTCGAGCAGCAGCCGGGCGATCCCTCTCCCCCGGGCCGCCGGCTCGACGTAGACGGAGTGCTCGACGACGCCGGCGTAGACGGGGCGGGTCGAGGTGGGCGACGCGGCGACCCAGCCGAGCACGGTGTCGGCGTCGTCGACGGCGACGAGGCGGTGGGCGGCCAGCCGGGACGCGTCGAACGCCGCCCAGGTGGGGGCGACGGTCTCGAAGCTGGCGTCGCCGCCGTCCAGGCCCGCCTGGTAGATGGCGAGCACCCGCTCGGCGTCGGCGGCGACCATGGCGCGGATCAGCAACTCAGCCTCCCTGTCTCGACATCTGTCGAAGCAGAGGCTTGCACGCTGATTAGACACCTGTCAACCTAGAGACATGTCGAAACAAGCGCCGGACCTGACCGCCGTGCTCTGCTGCGCGCCGCTGACGCAGCGTCGGTTGCCGACCGCGACGGCGGCGGCGCTCGCCCCGGCGTTCAAGGCGCTCGGCGACCCGGTGCGGCTGCAACTGCTGTCGATGATCGCCTCCGCTGAGGGCGGCGAGATCTGCGTCTGCGAGCTCACCCCCGCCTTCGACCTGACCGGGCCGACGATCTCGCACCACCTCCGGGTGCTGCGCGAGGCGGGCCTGGTCGACGCCGAGCGGCGCGGCACCTGGGTCTGGTACCGGGCCCGGCCGGCGCTGCTGGGCCAGCTCGCGGCGCTGCTCACCGTGGAGCCGGCCGCCGGCACCACCGGGGCCACCCCGGCCGCCGAGGCTCCCCGGGAGTGCGGGTGAGCACCATCCACGCCGACGCCGCCGAGACCGCGGTGGTCGCCCGGCTGTCCCGCCTCGACCGGTTCCTGCCCGTCTGGATCGGCCTGGCCATGGCCGCCGGCCTGCTGCTCGGCCGGGCCGTGCCGGGCCTGGACGGGGCGCTCGACGCGGTGCAGCTCGGCGGCATCTCGCTGCCGATCGCCCTCGGCCTGCTGGTCATGATGTATCCGGTGCTGGCCAAGGTCCGCTACGACCGCCTCGACACGGTCACCGGCGACCGCCGGCTCCTCGTCTCCTCGCTGGCGCTCAACTGGGTCGTCGGCCCCGCGCTGATGTTCGCCCTCGCCTGGATCTTCCTGGCCGACCAGCCCGCGTACCGCACCGGGTTGATCATCGTCGGCCTGGCCCGCTGCATCGCCATGGTGATCATCTGGAACGACCTCGCCCGCGGCGACCGGGAGGCCGCCGCCGTGCTGGTCGCCCTGAACTCGGTGTTCCAGGTGCTCGCCTTCGGGCTGCTCGGCTGGTTCTACCTGGTCGTGCTCCCCGGCTGGCTCGGCCTGCCCGGCGCCGGGCTGGCGGTCTCGGGCTGGGACCTCGCCCGCAACGTGCTCGTCTTCCTCGGCGTGCCGCTGCTCGCCGGCTGGCTCACCCGCCGCCTCGGCGAACGCGCCCGGGGCCGCGAGTGGTACGAGTCGCGGCTGCTGCCCCGGATCGGCCCCGCCGCCCTGTACGGGCTGCTGTTCACCATCGTCGTGCTCTTCGCGTTGCAGGGCGACGCGATCACCGGCCGGCCGCTCGACGTGGCCCGCATCGCGGTGCCGCTGCTGGTCTACTTCACGCTCATGTGGGCCGGGGCGTACCTGCTCGGTCGTGCGATCGGCCTCGGCTACGCCCGCACCACCACCCTCGCCTTCACCGCCGCCGGCAACAACTTCGAACTCGCCATCGCCGTGGCCGTCGGCACCTTCGGCGTCGCCTCCGGCCAGGCCCTCGCCGGGGTCGTCGGCCCGCTGATCGAGGTGCCCGTCCTCGTCGGCCTGGTCTACGTCTCGCTGCGGCTGCGCCGGCGCTTCACCCACTGACACCACCACCCCGGAGGAAACCACCGTGGCCGACAAGCCCAGCGTCCTGTTCGTCTGCGTACACAACGCGGGCCGCTCCCAGATGGCCGCCGGCTGGCTGCGCCACCTCGCGGGCGACGCCGTCGAGGTCCGCTCCGCCGGCTCCGCCCCCGCCGGCACGGTCAACCCCGCCGCCGTCGAGGCCATGGCCGAGGTGGGCATCGACATCACCGACCAGCGGCCCAAGCTCCTGGAGTACGCCACCGCCGAGTCCTCCGACGTGATCGTCACCATGGGCTGCGGCGACGTCTGCCCCGTCTTCCCCGGCAAGCGCTACGAGGACTGGAAGCTCGACGACCCGGCCGGGCAGGGGGTCGAGGCCGTCCGGCCGATCCGCGACGAGATCCGGGCCCGGGTGGAGGCGCTGCTGCGCGAGCTGTCCCCCGCCCGCTGACCGGCCGCCCGCCGGGACCTCCGGCCCCTGGGGTACGGGCAGGAGGTCCCCGCGTTCGCCGGGCCGGCCGGCCCTGCCCACCACCACCCGACCGCTCCTACGGTCGGGGTGGAACGAGGGAGGTCGCCATGCGGGCGTGGCAGGTGCGGGACGTGATGACGACGGACGTCGCGGCGGTACGCGAGGGCACGGCGTACCGGGAGATCGTCGACGTGCTCACCGGCTGGCGCGTCACCGCGGCGCCGGTGGTGGACGGCGCGCGGCGGGTCCTCGGGGTGGTCTCCGAGGCGGATCTGCTGCACAAGGTGGAGCTGCTCGGGCAGCCGCACGAGCGGCGGGTGTTCGTCGGCCGCCGGCAGCGCGAGGCGCAGGTCAAGGCGGGGGCGACCCTCGCCGCCGACCTGATGAGCGCCCCGGCGGTCACCGTCGGGCCGGACGCGTCGTGCGTGGAGGCGGCGCGGCTCATGACCCAGCGGCACGTCAAGCGGCTGCCGGTGGTCGACGACCTGGGCCGGCTGGTGGGCATCGTGACCCGGGGCGACCTGCTCCGGGTGCACCTGCGCCCCGACGGCGACATCCGCGCCGACGTGGTGGGCGAGGTGCTGCGCCGGACGCTGGGCGTGCGCGACGACGTCGTCGACGTCACCGTGCACGACGGCGTGGTCACCCTCACCGGCCAGCTCGAACGGCGTTCCACGGTGCGCCTGGCGCTGCGGCTGTCCGCGCAGGTCAGCGGGGTTGTCGAGGTGGTCGACGCGCTCGGGTGGGCCGTCGACGACATCCCGCTGTCCGGGCTACGGGTGGGCGGCGGCACCCCGGCGGGCGTGTCCTGAGCCCGGCCGCGGGTCCGCCCGGCTCGCCTGGCCGGACCCGCGGCCGCCGTCGCGGACCGCAGGCGGTCAGGTCTCGGCGAGGACGTCGAGCAGCAGCGCGGCGGTCCAGCCGAATGCGGGCGAGCCGAGCCCGGCGCCGGTGTCGGGGTGGAAGTATTCGTGGCAGCCGGCGGTCGCGACGAGGTCGATCATCGAGTCGCGCAGCCCGGCTGCCAGGTCGAACCGGTGGTGGGCGCGCAGCCCCCGCCACAGCAGCCAGTTGAGGTTCTGCCAGCTCGGGCCCCGCCAGTAGCGCAGCGGCTCGAAGTCGGGCGCGGTGCGGTCGTGGCTGGGCAGCGGCCGGTCCATCCGGGCCGCCAGCCCGAACCGGGGCGAGCAGGCCTCGGCGAGCAGCGCCGCGACCGGCCGGGCGGGCAGGCCGGGCAGCGCCAGGGGCATCAGGCCGAGCGCGGTGCGGGCCGGGACGAGCCGGCCGGTGCGCAGGTCCCGGGGGTGGAAGGTGCCGCCGACCGGGTCGTACAACCGGTCCACCAGGGCGGCGGTGATGCGGGCCGCGCGCTCGCGGTGCGGGCCCGGGTCGGCCCCGGTCTCGCGGGCGATCGCGGCGAGCGCGTGCTCGGCGAGCCCCAGCGCCGTGTTCAGCAGCGGGCACTCCACCAGGAACGGGTGCCGCCCGCCGAGCCCGTCGTCGCGGTATCCGCCGGCCCGGTAGGCGTCGACCAGCGCGACGTAACGCGCGTAGTCCAGGTCCGTGGGGCGGTGCGCGGCGTCGGCGTGGTCGGTGTCGTGCCGCTGGTACGCCCGCATGACCGCCACGTCGGCGGGCACCGCGGCCAGCGGCGGATCCCAGGCGGGGCTGTTGTCCAGCCCGGACTCCCACGGGTGCACGATGCTGGCGAGCCCGGCCCCGCCGACGTCGCGCCGGCCGGTGAGGTAGCGCTGCCAGGCGACCAGCCGGGGATAGAGCCAGGCCAGCTCGGCCCGGCTGCGCTCCGACGGCGCCCGGCGGTGCACCAGCCACGCGGCGAGGGCGTGCACGGGCGGCTGGACGATGCCGGAGGTGGCCACGGCGGGCGCGCCGGCCACCCGCGCCGAGTCCCAGAAGGCGGGCCCCGGGAAGTAGGACCCGGCCCGCAGGGCGGGGTTGAACACGATGTGCGGCACCCGCCCGTCGGCCCACTGGGCGGCGAACAGGGTGCGCAGCTCCCGCCAGGCCCGGTCGGGGCGCACGTGGGACAGACCGACCGCGATGAACGCCGAGTCCCAGCTCCACTGGTGCGGGTAGAGGGTGCGCGACGGGACGGTGTGGTCGTGCTCCCAGTTGCCGTCGAGGGTGGCCACGGCCAGCCTCCACAGCGCCCCCGCGTCGCGGGCGCGGGCCGGCGCGCCGCCGTCGGCGGCGGTGCCGGTGCTCACGCGGCTGCCCGCGGGGGCCCGGCGGGCCGCCGCCCGACGACCGCCGGGCGCAGCGCCGGCGCTGGCGCCGGTGCTGGTGCTGGTGCTGGTGCTGGTGCGCCGCGCAGCCGGCCGGCGAGTGAGACAACCCAGTTGATCATGACCCACTCCCGGTAGCACCGAGTTCCAGCATAGAGCAGAAAATCGGCATATGTCTTGTTATTGATCAATCTGCACCCCTGCTGCCGGGCCGGACGGGCTGGCCACAGGGGCGTCGGGCCGGGTCGGCTAGCGTGGGGCGATGGCGAACCCGACCCGCTGGGTGACCGACACCGGCCCCGAACACTCGCAGTGGTATGTCGACCGGTTCCGCCGGCTGGCGGCCGAGGGCGCGGACCTGGCCGGCGAGGCCCGGCTGCTGGACGCGATGGTGCCGCCGCGCGCCCGCGTGCTCGACGCCGGCTGCGGCACCGGCCGGGTGGGCGCGGCGCTGCACGCCCGGGGCCACCTGGTCGTGGGCGTCGACGCCGACCCGGTGCTGGTCGAGGCGGCTCGGGCGGACCACCCCGGCCCCCGCTGGCTCGTCGGCGACCTGGCCGAGCTGGACCTCGCGGCGGCCGGGGAGCCCGAGCCGTTCGACGCCGCCGTGCTGGCCGGCAACGTGATGGCGTTCGTCGCCCCGGGCACCGAGCGGCAGGTGCTCGGCCGGGTCGCCGCGCACGTGCGCCCCGACGGGGCGGTGGTGGTCGGCTTCGGCACCGACCGGGGCTACCGGCTCACCGACTTCGACGCCGACGCGGTCGCCGTCGGCCTCCGGCCGGAGCACCGCTTCGCCACCTGGGACCTGCGGCCGTGGCGCGACGACGCCGACTTCGCCGTCACCGTGCTGCGCCGCCCCGCCTGACCCGCCGCCCCCGCGCCCGCCCTCCGGGCGTGCCCTCGCCCGCCGGAGCGAGGTGAGCGGGGAACCCTTCTCTACCGTAGGCGTTAACAGGGGGCCCTTCCTTACTCGCCGGCCGAGCGGGCCGCCGCCGGGTCGAGCGGGCTGCCGGCCGGCACGAGACTCACCAGGCCGGCGGGCAGCCGGACGGGACGCACGTCCCGGTAGCCGAGCATGCCGAGCACGGCGGGGTCGGCCAGCACGTACCGGCGGCCGAGGTCGGTGACCACGCAGAGCGCGCCGCCGGTGGCGCCCGGGGCGGCGACCGACTCCACCACCGCGCCGCGCCCGGGCTCGACCACGACGTGATCGGCGACCGCCGGCCCGCCCGCCGCCTGCGGGCTGTCCGACAGGTCGGGCAGGGTGACGCCCAGCCGCACGTCGCCCACCCCCGCGTCGTCGCCGGCCCCCGCGTCGTCGCCCACCCGGACGCAGAGCGCCCCCGGGTCCGCCGCGGCGAGCCGGGGCGGGGCCGGCGGCGGGGCGGCGGGCCCGGACGGCACCAGGTCCGGCAGCTTGGGCAGGGCGGCGAACCGGCCGAGGGTCATCGCCTCCGGCTCGCCCTGGCCGGTGCGGGCCAGCAGCAGGGTGGCCTGCAGCTCGGTGACGCCGGCGAGGCCGCCGGTGAGGGCCACGGCGTACTGGCGGCCGCCGCCGGAGTTGCGGACGAGGAAGACGTCGCCGACCGCCGCGCCGGGCACCCGGGGCGAGGGTTGGCCGAGGCCGGGCAGGTCGGGCGGGGCAAGGTCGGCCCCGGCCGGGATGCTGTTGATCAGGGCGGGCGCGGCCGGCACCGCCCGCTGCCGGGTGGCGGCGAGCGCGGCGAGCACCCGGCCGGCGTCGCGCAGCAGGTAGCGGCGGGCGTGCCAGACCAGGTGCAGCCCGCCGTCCGGGTGGCGCAGCAGAATCGCGTCGTCGCCCAGGGCCTGACCGCCGGTGGCGGCCGTGCCGATCAGCACGGCCGACCGGGGGGCGGCGGGCTCGGCCCCGGCGGCGGCGCGTTCGGCCGCCGGGGTGGCCGAACAGACCGTCCACCCGGCGGCGGACAGCCGGGCCCGGTCGGGCAGCGAGTCGGGCGCGTCGGGGATGCCCAGCGGCAGGCCGCGCGGCACGCCCTCGATCGAGCGGCGGGAGACCAGCACGGTCTTCGCCCGCTCGGCGCCGATGATCAGCAGGGCGGAGGCGTAGTTGAGCACCGGGTGCAGCTTCTGCTCGCGGTAGACGAACCGGGCGCCGGACTCCTTCTCCACGATCACCGCGCCGGCGTCGCGCCACCGGGTGCCGCCGCCGGCGAACAGACCGTAGAGGGCGAAGCCGCCGAGGGCGATCGCCGCGACCAGGACACTGGCCAGCCCGGCCCCGGCCAGCCGCCGAAACGGCGACCGCGCCGGGTCGGTCTCCCGCATCACCAGGGCGGCGACCGCCCGCTGCACGGTGAACTGGTACGAGTGAAGCTGGTCCTGCCGCGACGGCATGCGGTCCCCTCCGACGGGTCGGTCGGGCCACAGGATAGACGCTGCGTCGACACCCCGGAGACCCTCCGCCACCGGGTGCCGGCCACGCGGGAAGATCGTCTGGCGAGCCGCGAAACGGTGGCCGCCTCGTACCCCCCGGGGTACCCTTCTCCGCGGAGGTGACGCAAGGTGAAGCTGCGACCGGAGATGACCGCCGACGCCCTGACCCGCCTGAAGCGGGCCCGGGGCCAGCTCAACGCCGTGATCGACATGATCGAGTCGGGGGAGGACTGCCGCGCCACGCTGACCCAGCTCGCCGCGGTCTCCAAGGCCCTCGACCGGGCCGGCTACAAGCTGATCGCGTCCGGGATGCGGCACTGCAACGCCGCCCGCGACCGGGGCGAGGACCCGGAGATGACCGAGGAGGAGCTGGAGAAGCTCTTCCTGGCCCTGTCCTGACTCCCCCGCCGGTCCTGCCCTGATCCCCCGCGCCCGGCGGGCCGCCCCCTGGGCGCGGGTCAGGCGCGGGCGGGGTGGCGGCTGCCGGTGTCGTACTCCCAGCCCTCGCGCCAGGCGAAGTCTTCCGCGATCAACTCCTCCAGCGGCACGCCGTCGAGCAGGTGGTCCAGCGCCCACCGGGTCGCGACGTGCCCGATCACCAGGATCCGACGCCCGCGCCAGCGCAGCGGGACGTCGTCGAGGAAGCGCCCGGCCCGCAGCACGGCCTGCCGCCAGCTCTCGCCGCCCGGGTAGGGCGAGTCGAGGTGGCGGGCCCGGCCCTGGTGCAGCTCCACGGCGGACGTGCCGTTGCGGTCGCCGTAGTCGCACTCGCGCAGCCGCCAGTCGTGCAGGATCGGGATGCCGACGCCGCCGAAGGCCACCTCGGCGGTCTCCACCGCCCGGCGCAGGTCCGAGGTGAAGACGGCCGCGATGCCGTCGGCCCGTCTGCGCTCGCCCAGCTCGGCGGCCAACGCCCGGCCGCGCGCGGACAGCCGCCCCGGCAGCCAGCCGGTCGCCACCCCCCGGTCGTTGTCCTCACTCCAGGAATGGGTCTCGAAGACGATCCGCGTCGACATGGATCAAGGCTAGGGGCCCGACAGCGGCAGAGGTTGCCGTCAAGTGACAGCCATGTGAGCGAAGCCGACCCTCGGTCGGCGGAATAGAAGTTCCCTATCTTTCCCTGTTCGGGATACGCTAGGGAGCGATGAGTGAGGAAATGTACTCGGTCGAGCAGGTCGCCGACCTCCTCGGCCTGCACGTGCGCACCGTGCGCGGTTACATCCGCGCCGGCCGGCTGCGGGCGACCCGGATCGGCAAGCAGTACCGGATCGCCCGCGCCGACCTCGACGCGCTCACCGGCCGCCCGTCGACCCCGGCGGCCGGGAGCGCCGCGCTGGAGGTGTCGAGCATCGTGCAGGTCGACGGCGTCGACCGGGCCACGGCCGACCGGCTCGGCACGGTCGTGCTGGCCGGGGCGAACAACGGCTACGACCTCGCGCGCCCGCTGCGGGTGCAGGTGGTCCACGACGCGGAACGGAGCCGGATGAAGATCGTGATCCTGGGCGGCGCCGCCGCCACTGCCGACCTGCTGCGCCTGCTCGACGCCGTGCTCGACGCCGACAGCGGCCTGCTCGGCCGCGAGGAAGGGAAGGTGGGAGATGCCTGACGAGGTGCGGGAGCTGGCCGGGGTGCCGGTGCTGGTGTGCGACCCCGACGGCCCGCTGGTCGCCACCGAGCAGGACGCGCTCGACCTGATCGGCGCGGCCTTCCTCGGCGCGCAGGTGGTGGCCGTGCCCGCGAACCGGCTGCCCGAGGGGTTCTTCTCGCTCGGCACCCGGTTCGCCGGCGACGTCATGCAGAAGTTCGTCAACTACCGGCTGCGCCTGGCCGTCATCGGCGACATCTCCGAGCGGCTGGCGCGCAGCCCGGCGCTGCGCGCCCTGGTGCACGAGTCCAACCGGGCCGACCACGTGTGGTTCCTGCCCGACCTCGACGCGCTCGACGCCCGGCTGCGCGCCGCCGCCTGAGCGGTCCCGGCCCACCCCGGGCCGCCGGGCGCGGGCGCGCCGCGTACCGGATGGCGGTTGTTGCGGCGGCCGGGCCCGCGCGGGCGGTAACATCCGCTCGGACCCGGCCGAAGTGAGGAACCGCGTGGGCGTGCGATTCGAGGAACTGGCCTGGCGGGAGACCCCGATCGGCGAGATCAGCCTGCGCCGTCGGCACGACCCCGCGCTGGACCGCGAGGTCTACGAGGTCAAGCTCGACGACGAGTTCCTGATGTCCAGCCTCTTCCCCGTCGCGGAGATCGAGCTGGCCCGGCTCGGGCTGGCCCCGCTGCGCGGCACGGGGCTCGACGTCGTGGTGGGCGGCCTCGGCCTCGGCTACACGGCCCGCACCGCCCTGGAGGACCCCCGGGTGGCCTCGCTGCTGGTGGTGGAGGCGATCGAGGACGTCATCGACTGGCACCGGCGCGGCCTGCTGCCGTTCGCGGCGGGGCTGGCCGACGACCCGCGCACCCGGTTCGTCCGGGCGGACTTCTTCGCGGCCGTGGCCGACGGGGCGGGCTTCGACCCGGACTCGCCCGGCCGCCGGTTCGACGCCATCCTGCTCGACGTGGACCACTCGCCCCGGCACGTGCTGCACCCGAGCCACGCCCCGTTCTACACCGACGAGGGCCTGCGCCGCCTCGCCGGCCTGCTGCACCCCGACGGGGTCTTCGCGCTCTGGTCCAACGACCCGCCGGACCCGGACTTCCAGCGGGTGCTCACCGGGGTGTTCCCGACCTCCCTGGCCCACGTCGTCCGCTTCCCCAACCCGTTGCAGGGCCGGGAGTCGGCCAACACCGTCTACGTCGCCCGTCGCTAGCCCGACCGGCCGACGCCGGCCGACCGCCCGTCGCCGGCCGACGCGGTCCGGTCCGACGACGCCACGGCGTCGGGCGGACGGGCAGGCGTCGGGCGGGCCCGGCCCGCCGGGCGGGGCGTCGGCGAGAGTCGGCGGACGCGGTCCCGGCGGGCATGGTCCCAGCCGAACCGGGAAAGGCGTCTGGGCCGCTCGCGCGGCGGACGCCCCGGTGGGCCGGGGCGTCCGGGGCGTCCGACCGACGGGGCCCTCCGGTCAACGGGAGGTGGACATGCGCGCCATGCTCTGGGTCGTCGGCGTCGTCGCCGGCGCGCTCGTCCTGCTGGGGCTGCTGCTCGAAGCGGTCCGCTGGCTGGTGATCATCGGGGTGATCGCGCTGCTCGCGGTGATCGTGTTCGCGTTCGTCAAGGGCCGCCAGACGGTGCAGCACCGGCACTCGGCGCGCCGCTGAGCACGAGTCGGGGATCAGCGCCGACGGCGGGCCCTGACGACGACGTCGTGCAGGGTCATCGGGTGGCCGCCGGGGCCAGTCACGGTCCGGCGCGGCTCCTGCGCGGTCACGATCTCCCACTCGGCCGGGTCGAGACGCGCGGTGATGTCGGCGGCGGTCACGGACGCCGCGGCGGGCGGCCCGGTCTCGCCCGACCCGGGGCCGCCGCCGGGCCCGTGACCGTGGCCGTGGCCAGCGCCGTGCCCGTGGCCGTGGCCGCCGTGACCGTGGCCGTGGCCGCCGCCGTGACCGTGGCCGCCGTGACCGTGGCCCGCCGCGGCGTGCTGGCCGTGGTGCTGGAGGTGGCCGACGATGAACAGGGTGCCGCCGGGGGCGACCCAGGACGCGATGCGCTCGTAGAAGTCCAACTGCGGCATCGCGGGATGCGCGTAGTGCGTGGTCACCAGGTCGTACCGGACGGGCGGCTGCCAGGTGGACAGGTCCGCCTCGACCCAGCGCACCCTGCCGGCCACGCCGCCGGCGGCGGCCCGGTCGGCCGCGCGCGCCAGCGCGCCGGCGGCGACGTCGGCCGCGGTGACCCGCCAGCCGCGGGCGGCCAGCCAGATCGCCTCGGCTCCCGCCCCGCACCCCGCCTCCAGGGCCGTGCCGGGCGTCAGGTCGTCGACCTCCCGCACCAGATGCGGGTTGGCCCCGGCGGCGGCCATGGCCGGGGCCCGGTCGCCCTGCCAGATCTGCTCCCAGTACCCCTTGTCGAACGCGTGCGTCATCGGGCCCCGCCCTCCGCGCGAGGCGCCCGGGTCGCGGCCACGGCGGCACCCGGCCGGGCCGCGCCGCCTCCCGCCGCGACCGCGCCGCGACCTGCGCTCGTCTCATCTGCCACTGGCTGACCTCCCGTCGAGAGCCCGGCTGCCTTCGGCACCCGGCCCGTCGAGCATGCGGAGTACGCCGACGCGGTGACAAAGATTCTTGCCGAATGGCAAAACGCCCGCGGCGTCGGACGCCCGGAGCAGCGCGCCGGCAGGCCGCGCCCGGACCGACCGGGTTCGGGAGGCCTTGCCCATCCGGCTGGTTCCGGAGCCCGCCGGCCGGACCGGCCGCTCAGGCCGACGAGGTCGCCAGGGCGTCCTGCCGCTCCTGCGGCGCGGCGGCCGGCGGGGTGGCGGCGGGGGGCTCGGTCGCCCGGTTGGGCAGCGAGAGCCGGATGACCTTCCACCAGGCGGAGGCGACCTGCTTCGGCAGCGCCCCGGTGGTGTACGTCAGCCCGTACCTGGCGAACAGCGCCCGCACCTCGGGGGCCACCTCCTGGTAGCGGCAGCTCGGCAGGTCCGGGAAGAGGTGGTGCTCGATCTGGAACGACAGGTTGCCGGTCATGATGTGCAGCAGCCGGCTGCCGCTGATGTTGGCCGAGCCGAGCATCTGCCGCAGGTACCACTCCCCCCGGGTCTCCCCCTCGATGGAGGTCTTCTCGAAGGTCTCCACCCCCTCCGGGAAGTGCCCGCACATGATCACGGAGTGGCTCCACAGGTTGCGGATCAGGTTCGCGGTGAACGTGGCCGCGAGGGTGCTGAGGAACGACGGCCCCGACAGCAGCGGGTGGATGACGTAGTCCTTGAGGAACTGGCGGCGGATCTTGCGGCCGACCGCCCGGGCGCGGGCCCGGAACTCGGGGGCCTTGTGCCGGCCCTTGCGCAGGTTGTGGCCCAGCTCCAGGTCGTACGCGGCGATGCCGTACTCGAAGAAGCAGGCGTTGACCAGGTTCCACAGCGGCTGGCCGAGGTGGACGGGGTGCCAGGGCTGGTCCTCGTCGACGCGCATGATGCCGTACCCGAGGTCGTTGTCCTTGCCGAGCACGTTGGTGTACGTGTGGTGCAGCTGGTTGTGCGAGTGCTTCCACTGCTCTGCCGGGGAGACGTGGTCCCACTCCCAGGTCGTCGAGTGGATCTTCGGGTCGCGCATGAAGTCGTACTGGCCGTGCAGGACGTTGTGGCCGATCTCCATGTTCTCCAGGATCTTGGCCACGGCGAGGCCGAGGGTGCCGACGACCCAGGCCGGCGGGAACAGCGAGAACAGCAGCACCGCCCGGCTGCCCAGCTCCAGCCGGCGCTGGGTGGAGATCACCTTGCGGATGTATGCCGCGTCGGCCTCGCCGCGGCTGGCGAGCACCCGGTCACGGATGGCGTCGAGCTCCCGGCCCAGCTCCTCGATGTCGGCGGCGGTGAGGTGGGCGATCGGGTTGTGGGCCTTCTTCTGGATGGCGGTCACGTCCGGTTCTCCTGTCAGAGGTCGATGTCGCAGGTACCGGCCGCCGCCGACACGCAGGTCTGGATGAGCACGCCGTCGCCGGGGACGGCGGTGGTGATCTCCCCGTTGCGCAGGTCCCGGACCGCGCCCTGGCGCAGCGGCACCACGCAGCCGAAGCAGATGCCCATCCGGCACCCGGACGGCATGAGCACCCCCGCGTCCTCCCCCGCGTCGAGCAGGGGGGTGCCGCCGTCGGCGGCGACGGTGACTCCGGCGCGGGTGAAGGTGACGTCGCCACCCGTGCCCGGGGAGATCACCGTGGGCCGGAACCGCTCGGTGTGCAGCCGGTCGGCCGCCCCGTGGGCGGCCCAGTGTGCCTCGACCGCGTCGAGCAGGCCGACCGGGCCGCACGCCCAGGTCTGCCGGTCGAGGTGGTCGGGCACCAGGTCGGCCAGCTCGGCCACGCCGAGCACGCCGTCGGTGTCGGTGTGCCGCTCGACGAGGCGGATCGCGCCCCGCGCGGCGAGCCCGCGCAGCTCGGCGGCGAAGATCACGTCGTCGGCGGTGGGCGCGGAGTGCACCAGCACGACGTCCGCCGAGGCGGGCACGCCGGCGCGCAGCATCCCCATGACCGGGGTGATGCCGCTGCCGGCGGTGAGGAAGAGGACCCGCCGCGGCGCGGTCGCGGGCGCGACGAAGTCGCCCTGGGCCTGGTCGAGCTGGACCAGGGTGCCGGGCCGGACCCGGCGGACCAGGTGGTTGCTGACCCGGCCGTCCGGGATCGCCTTCACGGTGACCGAGATCAGGCCGTCGCGGCGGCCGGGGGCGGAGGTCAGCGAGTAGGCCCGCCACTGGCGGACCCCGTCGACGTCCACGCCGAGGCGGACGTACTGCCCCGGGGTGTGCCCGCGCCAGCCCCGGCCGGGCCGGATGGTCACCGTCGCCGCGTCCCGCGTCTCCGGCCGGACGTCGAGGATCCGCCCGCGCAGGGCCGCGCCGGAGCGCAGCGGGGCGACCAGGTCGAGGTAGTCGTCGGGCAGCAGCGGCGTGGTGACCGTCTCGGCGAGCCGGAACAGCCTGTCCCGGACGGTGCGGCGGCCGGACGGGCGCGGGACGGTGGTGGTCATAGGACCAGGGTGGCGGACACGATCGCATAACATCTTGGCCAAGAAAGATGAAAGCCCTGCACGGTTTTGTTCCGGGAGAACAAGATGTCGGATGAGTCCGGGACCGGTCGCCGCGCGGCCCACCTCGCGCTGGACGCGCCGACGGCCGCCCGGCTGCTCGCCGTGCTGCCGGCGGTCGCCGAGCGCACGGTCACCGCGATCACGGCCGAGGTCCCGGCCTACTCGGGCACCCTCACCGGGCAGATGCGGGCCAAGATCGAAAACGCGGTACGCATCGCGTTGGGCACCTTCCTCCAGCTCGTCGGCCGTCCCCAGGCCGCAGCCGACCCGAGCACCCCGCTGGCCCCCGCGCTGGAGGCGGCGTACGCCCTCGGCAGCGGCGAGGCCCGCTCCGGCCGCAGCATGGACGCGCTGCTGGCGGCGTACCGGGTGGGGGCGCGGGTGGCCTGGCGGGAGGTCTCCACCACCACCGTGCGCGCCGGGCTCGCGGCGACGACGGTCGCCGAGCTCGCCGAGCTGATGTTCGCCTACATCGACGAGCTCTCCGCCGCCAGCGTGGCGGGGCACGCCGACGAGCTGGCCAGCGTGGGCCGGGCCCGGCAGCGCTACCTGGAGCGACTCGCCCAGCAGCTGCTGGCCGGCGAGGCCGAGGACGTGCTGCGCCGCAGCGCCACCCGGGCGGACTGGCCCCCGCCGCAGACGCTGACCGTCGTGCTGCTGCCCCGCAGCGGCCTCCGCACGGTGCTGACCGCGCTGAGCCCGCAGACGCTGGAGAGCGGGGAGGACGTGCCGGGGACGGAACCGGCCGAGGAGCTGGCCGTGCTGCTGGTGCCCGACGTCCACGGCGGCCGGCGGCGGCAGCTGGCCCGCATGCTGCGCGGGCACCGGGCGGTGCTGGGCCCGGCCCGGCCGTGGCACCGGGTGGCCGGGTCGTACGAGCGGGCCACCCGCGCGCTGTCGCTCGGGCTGCCGCACGACGACGCCGACGCGCCCCTGGACACCGAGCGGCACCTGGCGCGGCTGCTGCTCAGCACGGACCCGGAGGCCCTGACCGACCTGCGCGCGCAGGTGCTGGAGCCCTTCGCCGCGCTGCCGCCGGCCACCGCCCACCGGCTCGCCGAGACGCTGCGGGCCTGGCTGCTGCACCAGGGCCGCCGCGACGACGTGGCGGCGGCCCTGTTCGTGCACCCGCAGACCGTGCGCTACCGGATGGCGCAGGTGCGGGAGCTGTACGGCGACCGGCTGCTCGACCCGCAGACCGTGCTGGACCTGACGCTCGCCCTGGCGGTGCTGCCGCCCGAGGAGGGCGGCTGAACGGGTTCGCGCGTCGCCGCTAGCGCACCGGACGCGGCGGGCTCGACGCGCGGAGGATGAGCGCGACCGCCTCCCGGGCGGAGGTGGCCCGCGCGGGCGGACCGACCAGGTGGTCGAGGGCCCTACGCCAGGACTGCGCCACCAACAGGTGACCGGCGTCCGGCACGACCTCCAGCCGGGCGTCGGGCAGCGCGTCGCGCCACCAACGGCCGTGCTCGGGGCCGGCGAGGGCGTCCCCGGCCCCGTAGAGCAGCAGGGTGTCCGCCCGCACCTGGTCGGGCGTGAAGCCCCAGGGGCGCAGCGAGTAGCCGGCGACGTCGTCCGCCAGGCCCCGCGCGCCCTGGACGAACGCCTCGGCCAGCAGGTCGCCGATCCGCGCCGCCGTGGCCGGGTCGGCCAACGCGGCCTCGTCGGCCCGGTTCGCGCCGAGCAGCCGCGCCGCGGCCGGGTCCCGAGGGTCGGCGGGCACCAGGGGGGTCAGCGCGGCGTCCAGCGCGGCGCGGACGTCGGCGACGGGTCGGTCGCGCAGCGCCGCGAGCATGTCCCGCTGCCCGGGGTCGAGCCAGGGCACCTCCTCGTCGGGGGCGGGGGTGGCCAGCACGGCCACCCGGCGCACCAGGTCGGGCCGGCGGGCCGCGAGGGCGAGCGCGACCCGCCCGCCGGCCGACCAGCCGGCGACGGCGACCCGCCCGAGGCCGCGCTGGTCGATCAGCTCGGCGAGGTCGTCGGCGGCGGCCGGCACGTCGGACCAGCCGGTGGCCGCCTCGGAGCCGCCGTAACCGGGCCGGTCCGGGGCGAGGAGGGTCACCCCGGCGAGGCGCGTGGCCGCGGGGTCGGGGTCGAAGGCCCCGGAGCCCGGGGCCGGGTGACAGAACACCACCACCCGACGGCCGGTGTCCGCACCGGAGCGGTGCACCGCCATCCGGCGGCCGTCCCTGAGCGTGATCATCTCCCCGGTGCTGGACATGCGGCCGATTCTGACAGCGACGGGCCGGGCCGAAGACGGTACTGCGGGAGGTCACCCGATCGGGTGACCGGCTGCGGGGCCGGCGGCGGGGCCGGCCCGGCGCACGGCGGTGCCCAGGGCGGCGACCGCGACCGCGACCCCGCCGGCACCGGCCACGACGAAGGTCACCGGCGCGCCGTGGCGCTGGGCCAGCCAGGTGAACGCCGCCGCGCCGACGCCGCCGAGGGAGAAGTGGATCGTCCAGAACGCGGCGGTGACCCGGCCGAGCAGGTGCTCCGGCGTCACCTCCTGGCGCAGCGACAGCGAGCAGATGCCGCCGACGCTGAGGCAGCCGAAGTAGACGGCCACCAGCGCGCCGACCTCGGCGGGCCGGCGGGTCGACGCGAGGGCCGCGACCGCGCCGCCGGTGGCCGCGGTCGCGCCGATCCAGCACGCCCCGAACCCGAACCGTCGGCGCAGCCGCGCGACGACCAGCGAACCGGTGACCGTGCCCGCGGCGCCGGCGGCGAGCACCAGGCCGACCGCGCCGTCGGGCTGGTGCAGGCCGTGCTTGAGGTGGTAGACGACCACGTCGTCCATGCCGTAGGTGAACAGCAGGAAGACGGTCAGCAGCGCGGTCAGCGGGCGCAGCACCCGGTGACGCCACAGGAACCGCGCCCCGGCGAGGAACTCCGTCCACGGCCCGGCGCGGCCCGCCGCGGCGGCGGGCGCGGCGCTGCGCGCGGGAAGCCGGACCAGCGTCAGCAGCGCCCCGGAGACGCCGAAGCTGGCGGCGTCGACGGCGAGCGCGCCCGCCGGGCCCCACCAGCCGGACACGGCACCGGCCAACGCGGGGCCGGCGACCGCCGCGAGCGCGGTGCCGGCGTACAGCCGGCCGTTCGCCCGGGTCAGCTCCGGGCCGTCGACCAGGCCGCGCACCACCGTGACGGCGGCGACCTGGAACACCATGCCGATCGCCGCAGCGAGCGGCAGCAGCACGAACAGCGGCCAGATCGGCGGGGTCGGGGCCAGCCACCACACCAGCGGGGCCGCCGCGAGCAGCAGCATCCGCGCCACGTCCGCGCCGACCAGCAGCGCCCGCCGGTCGAAGCGGTCCACGACGACGCCGGCGAACAGGCCGGCGACCACCGCGGCCACGCCGGACGCGCCGGTGAGCAGGCCGGCGGTGGCGATCGAACCGGTCGCGTCGAGCACCAGCAGCGGCACGGCGAGCTGGGAGAACGAGTCGCCGAGCACGGAGAGGACCTGGGCCGCCCAGAGGGCGCGGAAGCCCCGGCCGCGCCCGTGCGGCGCGGGCGCGACAGGCGTCGACGTGGTCACGCTCACCGGGCAGAGGGTAGCCCACCGCAGCGGGCCGCGCGGGGCACGGGAATCGCGGCGGAATCCATTCACGAATGCTTCGACCGCCGCCTCTTTCGCGTTTCGCGGCCGAGTCGTCTTTCTTACAATGGTCAATTCCGCGCCCCACCGTCGAAAGACTCTGCGAATACCATGCACAGGTGAGGGAGAATCACGGCCGTCAGCCGTGGGTGGTGCGCGTCCGTGGTGGCAACGGCGTGATCCTCGGCAGCGGGACGCTGCTGGGCGACCGGCACGTCCTCACCTGCGCCCACGTCGTCGACCGCGCGGTCGGCCGCGCGACGGCGGGGGCCACCCCGCCCGCCGACCGGGTCCAGGTCGAACTGGTGCGCCTGCCCCGGCTGTCCGCCCGGTCCGCCGGGGTCGTGACCGGCGGCTGGGTGCCGGCGGGCAAGGAGGGCCAGGGCGACATCGCCCTGCTCGAACTCTCCGACCCGGTCCCCGGCCGCCCGGGTGCCGAGCTGCGGCGGCTGCCCCTGTGGGAGAAACACGTCTACGCGTTCGGGTTCCCGAAGGAGTTCCGCGACGGCGAGACCGTCCACGCCGTCCTGCACGGGGGGACGGGCCCGGCCAACGAGTGGATGCAGATGGACCCGAGCCCGGCGAGCCCCGGCCTCCGGGTGCGCAGCGGGTTCAGCGGCGCGGCGGCGGTCGACAACGAGACCGGCTACGTGGTGGGCATGGTGGTCTCCTACTACAGCGGGCCCGCCTCCGGCCGGTCGTTCATGATCCCCGTGGAGACCCTGCTCCACCATCTGCCCCTGCTCCAGACGTGGGTGGTCGGCGACTCCTCCGTCGACCGGGAGTTGACGTCGGTGGGCGGCGGCCGGGAGGACGGCGAGGTCGCCCGGCGCACGGCCGACTTCTTCGCCCGCCGCTTCGCGCAGAACGTCCTGGTGGTCGTCACCGGCCCGCCCACGTCGGCGTCCTCGGCCACCGTGCGCCGGGCCGTGGTGCTGGCCAACCGGCAACTCCGGCCGTCGTCGGTCGATCCGGCCGCCGCCGAACGGGACCCGTCGCTGCCGCCGCTGGGCAGCATCGACCTGGCGCTGGACGCCGCCGGCAAGCCACCACGGGAGCTGGCCGCCCGGATCCTGGGCTTCGTCGGCAGCACCGGGCCCCCGGCGGGCGACCTGCTCGGCGACGCGGCGCCCCGGTCGCTGCTGATCGACGGCGTGGACGAGTCGAGCGACCCCGAGGCGCTGGTCGACGACGTGGTCGGCCCGATCGTCGACCGCGCCGCCGACCGCGACCTGCGGATCCTGGTGGGCTTCCGCAGCCCCGCGGTCGGCCTGCGGCTCGCGCTGCTGGCCCGCCGGATCACCGGGCTGCACGAGGCCGAGCACCTGGCCCGCGAGCACCGCCGCCGGCTCGAGGCGCGCGTGCGCGGGCTGCCACCGGAGAAGCCGCGGGCCACCCTGCTGCGGATCCGGCTCACGGCGCTGCGGGCCGCGGCCCGGGAGCCCGACCCCGGCCCGTTGCTGGAGCACCTGGCCGCCATGGAGCAGGGCACCGACCGGGCCCTGCACGAGGCGACGGCGCTGCGGCGCGAGCTGACCGCGCGGGCCGCCGAGCACCAGCAGCTGCGGGGGCTGCTGGACGCGCACCGGGCCCGCGCCGTCGCCGGCGGGCTGACCGAGCACCGGGGCATCGGGCGGTCCTACCGGCAGGCCCACGACCTGCTCTGGGCCGGCCCCTGCGACCTCACCGAGGCCGCCGACGCCGTGCACGCCTACGCCGAGGCGGTCCGGGGCGCCCTCGACGACCGGCGGGAAGGGGCGACGTCCTGATGCGCTGTGCGCGTACCCCGGGTTGTCCGGGCGTCGTCGACGCCGACGGCTTCTGCGAGGTCTGCGGCCTCGCGCCCCGGCCGGCACGGGCCACGAGGCCGACGGCCGGGGCGCCGGTCGGGGCCGAGACCTGGCCGGTGGCGGGGCTGGTGTCCCTGCCGGTGCGCGACTTCACCGGCCACCGGCGCACCACGGCCGGCCTGACGGTGCCCGAGCACGAGCGGTTCTGCGCCAACCCCGCGTGCCGGCGGGAGGTCGGCCGGGGCGGGGCCGAGCGGCTCGACCACGGCTACTGCCCGCACTGCGGCACGCCCTTCGCGTTCGTCTCCGCCCTCGCGCCCGGCGACCTGGTGGCCGGGCAGTACGAAGTGGTCGGCTACCTGGCCCGGGGCGGCCTCGGGCAGGTCTACCTCGCCGAGGACGTGCACCTCGACCGCAAGCCCATGGCCCTGAAGCGGCTGATCAGCAAGACCGAGCCCGACGCCCTGGCGATCGAGGTCTCCGAGCGGCAGTTCCTGACCACCCTGGACCACCCGAACATCGTCCGGATCTTCAACTTCGTCAGCGCGCCGGACCGGCTCTTCGGCGGGCAGACCAGCTACATCGTGATGGAATACCTGGAGGGGATGCCGCTGCACGAGCTCTGGCAGGCGGCGGTCGACCCGACCCGGCCGGCGGTCACGCTGCCCCTGGTGGAGATCCTCGCCTACGGCCACGAGATCCTGACCGCGCTGGACCACCTGCACGGCAAGGGGCTGCTCTACACCGACCTGCACCCGGGCAACGTCGTCCGCACCGCCGACCGGGTCAAGCTGATCGACCTCGGCGGGGTGCGCCGGGCCGACGACCGGCACAGCCCGAAGGTGCGCACCGAGACCTACGGGGTGAGCCCGACCGAGCTGGCGGCGCACGGGTTCACGGTGCGCTCGGACCTCTACGCGGTCGGGGTCATGCTGCGGGAGCTGAGCCGTCCCCCGCTCGACTCCCCCGGCCGCGACACCGCCCTCGGTGCGGAGTCGTTCGGGCGGCTGGTCACCCGGGCCGCCCACCCCGAGTGGCGTCGCCGCTTCGCGTCCGCGTCGGAGATGTCCGAGCAGCTCAAGGGCGTGCTGCGGGAGCTGCTCCCGGCGCCCCCGGCCGACCGCGCCCAGGAGCCCTCCACCGTGTTCGCCCCCACGGCGGCGCTGCTCGACGCGGGGCTCGGCGCGGTGCCGGCGCTGGCGGCCTGGACGGACCCGGCCGCCGCCGAGGCGCCGCACCACGGCCGCCCGGCGCCGCCCTCGGTGGCCACCGGCCTGCCGGTGCCCCGCCCCGCGGCCGGCGACCCGGCCACCGCCGCCCTGCACCTGATCGGCGCGCTCGACCCGGGCAGCCTGCTGGCCCGGCTCGCGGCGTTCGAGACGGCCTCGGTCGAGGTCGAGCTGTCGCGCTGCCGGGCGCACCTGGAGCTGGCCGGGCCGGGGCCGGCCCAGGAGGCCCTGGAGATCGCGGCCGGGCTGCTGCGGGAGGACGCGGCCGCCGACTGGCGGCTGGTCTGGCACCACGGCCTGCTGGCGCTCGCCCGGTCCGACGTGGCCGAGGCCGGCGAGCGGTTCGACCGGGCGTACGCGGAGCTGCCGGGCGAGGTGGCCCCCAAGCTGGCGCTCGGCTACTGCGCGGAGCAGCGGGGCGACGCCGGCGAGGCGACCCGCTACTACCGGGCGGTGTGGCGTCGGGACCGGTCGGCCGCCAGCGCCGCGTTCGGGCTGGCCCGGCTGCGGCTGGCCGACGGCGACCGGGAGGCGGCGGTGCAGTTCCTCGACGGCGTCCCCCGCGTCTCCCGGCACTACGACGCCGCCCAGGTCGCGGCCGTGCGGGTGCTGGCCACCCGGCTCGGCGACGACCCGCCCGGCGCGGAGCACCTCAACGAGGCGGTGCGCCGCCTCGACCGCCTGCGGCTGGACGGGGGCGCCCGGCACGGCGAGGCGCGCGACCGGATGACGGCGGTGCTCCGGCAGGCCGCCCTGGACCGGGTCCTCGCGCACGGCGCCGCCGGCCTGGCCGCCGGCGGGACACTGGGCGACGCGCCGGCGGAGCGGTCCCTGCGGCGGCTGCTGGAGCGGTCCCTGCGGGACCTGGCCCGGCAGGCGCGCACGGCCAACGACCACGGTGTCCTCGTCGACCGGGCGAACGCGGTCCGGCCGCTGACCTTCCTGCGAGCACGGTGAGGAGCGACCCGGTGTCCAGCGCGCTCGACTTCGACCTGCGGATCGACCACGACCGGTTCCTGTCCACGAGGGACCGCCAGCTGCACGCGATCCTCACCGTCACCGCGCGGGCCGGCGCGGGCGACGCCCCGCCCGAGGTCGACGGCTCCGGCTACGCGGAGGTGGTCGTCGTCGACTGCTCCGGGTCCATGGCGCACCCGCCGACGAAGCTCGGCGCGGCCCGGCGGGCCACCGCCGCAGCCGTCGAGATGCTGCCGGACGGGGTCCGCTTCGCCGTCGTGGAGGGCACCCACGAGGCCCGGATGGTCTACCCCGCCCACCGGGGCCTGGCCGTCGCCGCACCGGCCACCCGGGACGCGGCCCGGCGCGAGCTGGGCCGGCTCGCCGCGGCCGGCGGCACGGCGATCGGCGCCTGGCTGGAGCTGGCCCGGGAGCTGCTGGCCGGGCACCCGGAGGCGATCCGGCACGCCCTGCTGCTCACCGACGGGCGCAACGAGCACGAGACGCCGCAGCGGCTGGCGGAGGTGCTGGCGGCCTGCGCGGGGCAGTTCGTCTGCGACGCCCGGGGCGTCGGCGACGCCTGGGAGCCCCGCGAGCTGACCCGCGTCGCCGAGGCGCTGCACGGCACCGCCGACGCGGTCCGCCGACCCGAGGAGCTGGAGGCCGACTTCCGGGCGACCATGCGGGCCACGATGGCCAAGCGGGTGGCCCGGGCCGGCCTGCGGATCGCCGTGGTGCCGCCGGCGCGGGTGCTGTCCTGCCGGCAGGTGCATCCCACGATCATGGAGCTGCCCGTGACGCCGCTCGACGACCGCTCCGTGACCTGCCCGACCGGTTCCTGGGGGGCGGAGGCCCGGGAGTACCACCTGTGCCTCGAGGTGGACCCGGCGGGCCGGCCGACGGGCGAGGACCTGCGGGTCGCCCGCGTCGACCTGCTGCTGGACGACGTGCCGGCCACCGGGCCGGTGAACCTCCTGGCGCACTGGACGGAGGACCTGGCCCTGTCCAGCCGGATCGACCCGCGGGTCGCCCACTACACCGGGCAGGAGGAGCTGAGCCGGCTCATCGCCGACGGCTGCGACGCGTACGACACGGGCGACCGGGAGACGGCCGCCCGGCTGCTCGGCCGCGCGGTCGCGCTGGCCACCGCCGCCGGCGACGCGTTCCACCTGGAACAGTTGCGACTGCTCGTCGAGGACGTCGACGCCGCCCCGGTGCGGCTGCGCGAGGACCTGCCCCGGCTCGACGTGATCAGCGTGGCCGTGCGGTCGTCGGTCACGGTGCCGGGCCCGGCCCCCCGGCCGGCGTCGGAGCCCGGGCCGGCCGCCGACGCCCCGCCCCGGGTCTGCCCGGCCGGCCACCGCTCGCCGCCGGGCGCCCGGTTCTGCCAGCGGTGCCGCCACGAGTTCACCGACCCCGCCGACGCCGGCCCGGTGCCGGCGTGAGCGGCACGGCGCTGACCAGCACCACCCGGCGGACGCTGCTGCGGCTGCTGTGGGCGCTGCTCGCCGCGAACGCGGTCGCGCTGGCCGGCTGCCTCGCGGCCTTCCTCGGGGTGCAGCGCACCACGGAGGCCGCCTACGACCGTTCCGTGCCGGCGATCCTGGCCGTGTACGACACCCAGGTCGCTCTGCGGGAGGCCCACGGCGCGGCGGTGGCCAGCTTCGCCGCCGGCACCCGGCTGCTCGCCGGCCCGGGCGAGGACTACCAGAACCAGATCGCCCGCGCGGGCCAGCACCTCGCCGAGATCGCGGAGGACAACGCCGCCGGCGACGACGGCAGCCGGGACATCCAGGTCGTCGAGGCGTCGCTGGTCACCTACGCCGGCCTGATCGAGCGGGCCCACGCGCACTTCGCCCAGCCCGACGGCAGGGCGCTGGGCACCGCCGCGCTGCGCGACGCGTCGGGCCTGCTGGAGGAGATCCTGCTGCGCCTCGACCGGCTGGAGGAGAAGCAGGACGCGGCGCTGGACCGGCAGGTCGACGGGGCCTGGACGGGCCGGGCGACGATCCTGCTCTGGCTGCTGCCGGTGCTCGCCCTCGGCGCGCTGCTGCTCGCCGCCCAACTGTTCCTGCGCCGCCGGTTCCGGCGGGCCCTGAACGCGCCGCTGCTGCTGGCCACGCTCGCGGTGCTGGCGCTGGGCGGCACCACGGCGACGAGCCTGCACTCGACCGGCCAGCTCGGCGACGCGCGGGCCGCGACGGACCGGGCCGCCGCCGCCCGGGGGGTCCAGCTGGCGGCGCTGGCCGACCGCAACGCCACGCAGTTGGCCGCCCTGCTCCGCACCGCCTGCGCGCCGACGCCGTGCGCGGACACGATCGAGCAGGTACTCGACCAGCGCGACGGCGATCCGACGTCGGCCGGGTCGGCGAACGAGATCGACGCGGCCGGCAGCACGGCGTGGCGGCACGGCCAGGACGCCACCGGGCTCGCGGCGCGGGCCGCGAACAGCCGCGGCGGCGAGGTCGTCCTGCCGGCGGCGGCCCTGCTCGCCGCCGCGCTGGTGGTCGTCGGTTTCCTGCCCCGACTAGAGGAATACAGGTATCGACAACGATGAGACGCGGTGCGCTCGCCCTGATCTCGGTCCTGCTCGTCGGCATCGGTCCGGCCGCCTGCGCCGATCCCCCACGGCCGCGGGCCCTGAGCGTCGTCGCGTCCTGGTCCGAGGACGGCGGGGGCGCCACCGACGAGGAGCGGCGGCGCAACAGCGAGGCCTGGCCCTTCCTGGCGGTGCTGGACGCCTTCACGGCGGAGACCGGGATCACGTACACCTACCAGGGCACCCGGGACGTCAGCCAGGTGCTGCGGTCCGGGGTCGACCGGGGACGGCCGCCCGACGTGGCGGTGCTGCCCCGGCTCAACGACCTGAAGGCGTACGTGCGCAGCGGCGACCTGTTCCCGCTCGACGACGTCGTCCCGGCCGGCGAGGCGGGCCTCGCCCCGCAGTTGCTGCGGCTGCCGCCGCCGGGGGCCGCGACCGCCCGGGTGTACGGGCTCTCCGTCGCCGTGCACGCCAAGAGCCTGATCTGGCACCGCACGAACGCGCCGGGCGGCCCCACGGTGTCGTCGCCGCCGGCGACGTGGGCGGAGCTGGTGGCGCTGACCCGCGCGCTCGACGACCGGGGCGGCGCGCCGTGGTGCCTCGGGATGGGGTCGCAGCCGCAGTCCGGGTGGCCGGGCACCGACTGGATCGAGGACATCCTGCTGCACCGCTCCGGGCAGACCGTCTACCAGCGGTGGGCGGCGGGGCAGCAGGCGTGGACGTCGCCGGAGGTGCGGGGGGCCTGGCAGGCGTGGGGCGCGCTGGTGGGGGCCGGGCGGGGCACGCCCAACCCGTTGCTGGTCAACTTCGACGTGGCGGGGCCGGGCATGTTCGGCTCGCCCCCGACGTGCTTCCTCGACCATCAGGCGTCGTTCATCGTCGGGTCCTACCGGAGGTTCCTCGACGGGCGGCCCGCAGGGTCCGCGCCGGGCCGGCCGACGCCGGAGTTCGACTTCTTCCCCTCCCCGGCGTTCGGCCCGGGGGACCCGCCGGTGCGGGAGGTCTCGGAGGACGTGGTGGGCATGTTCGCCGACTCGCCGCAGGCGCGGGCGCTGATCCGCTTCCTGGCCGGCGAGCGGGCCCGCCAGGTGTGGCGGGAGGCGAGCGGCCACCTGGCGTTCACCCTGAACGCGGCGACCGACGCGGCGGCGTACCCGGACGGTCTGCCGCGCCGCATCGCGCGGACCCTCGCCACCGGCACGCTGTGCCGGGACGCCTCGGACATGATGCCGGCGGCGATGACCGCCGCGTTCCACTCGGCCGTCCTGCAGTACCTGGCCGATCCCGCTCTGCTGGACAGCCTGTTGAAGGAGTTGGATAGCGTGCGGGACCGGACGCCGCCGCAGGAGTGGCTGGGGCTGCCGTGTCTCAGCCCGCCGGGGTAGCCATCGAGAAGGGACAGTGGATGAGCGAGGTGGTCGAGTTCGACCTCGACGGCGGGGGGACCGTGCTCGTGGCGGTGGACGAGACGCCGGGGATCGCCCCGGCGTCCGCCGCCGACGAGGTGCTCCGCCGGGCCGGGGTGAGCTTCAACAGGGCGATCGGCCAGGCGCGGGACGCCGCGTCGGCCGCGCTCACCGAGTTCCGGTCCATGGTGGACCGGCCGGACGAGGTGGAGATCAGCTTCGGGATCCAGCTGACGGCCGACGCGGGGGCCCTGATCGCCCGCACCGGCGTGCAGGGGCAACTCCAGGTGACGGTGCGCTGGCACCGGGAGCCGGGCGTCTGACGACGCCGTCAGGGGTGGCCGGCCCTGCCGGCACCCGCACCCCGCCCTGACCTGCTCGTACGCGACGACATCGGGCCGCCCGGCGCACCGCCGGGCGGCCCTTCGCGCGCGCGGACCCCGTCCCCGCCACGCTGCGTGAGCGCGCCGGGACCGGGCGAACGGGGTCGGCGCTGGGCTTGCGCGGGCTACTAAACCGGTCTAGCGTCCCTCTCCAACGGGGGTCGTTTGTTGCATCGGTGTGAACCGAACGTTGCCGGAACAGGGCCGAGAGGATGCCGCGCGTGGGACCGAGCCGACCGACCATCACCGACGTCGCGAAGGCGGCCGGGGTGTCCAAGGGCGCGGTGTCCTTCGCCCTCAACGGGCGTCCCGGGGTGGCCGAGGAGACCCGGGCCCGCATCCTGGCCGTGGCCGCGTCGCTGGGCTGGGCCCCGAGCCACCGGGCCCGGGCCCTGTCCGCGTCGCGGGCGTTCAGCGTCGGCATGGTGATCGCCCGGCCGCCCGAGCTGCTCGGGGCCGACCCGTTCTACCCGTCGTTCATCGCCGGCGTGGAGCGGACCCTGTCCGACCGGGGGCAGTCCCTGGTGCTCCAGGTGGTGCCGGACCTGTCCGCGGAGGAGGCCAGCTACCGCCGGCTCGCCACGGCCGAACGGGTCGACGGGGTGTTCGTGCTCGACCTGCGGCTCGGCGACCCGCGGATCGCCCTGCTGGCCGAGCTGGGGCTGCCGGCGGTCACCATCGGCCGGCCGGACGTGCCCAGCAACCACCCCGCGCTGCTGGTCGACGACCGGCCCGGGGTCACGGCGGCCGTGGCCCACCTGGCGGGGCTCGGGCACCGCCGCATCGCCCACGTCTCGGGGCCGCTGCACTTCCTGCACGGCGCCGTGCGCCGCCAGGCGTGGGAACAGGCCCTCGCCGACGCCGGCCTGACCCCCGGCCCGTGCGTCGAGTCGGACTTCTCGGCGGCCGGCGGCGCGCAGGCCACCCGCGCGCTGCTCGCCACCGAGGACCCGCCCACCGCGATCGTCTACGGCAACGACCTGATGGCGATCGCCGGCCTCTCGGTCGCCGTCCAGCTCGGCGTCAAGGTGCCCGACGAGCTGTCGATCACCGGCTTCGACGACACGGAGCTCGCCGGCTACGTCACCCCCACCCTCACCACCGTCCGCACCGACCCCTTCGGCTGGGGCCGGGCCGCCGCCGACGCCCTGCTCGACCTCATCGACGGCCGGCCCGGCGCGGACCTCCCCACCCCACCCGCGCCACTGGTCGTGCGCGGATCGACGGCGCCACCACCCACCCGACGCCCCTGACCCGAGCCCGCCACACCCGACCACAGCACCGCCACACCCGACCACAGCACCCGCAGCACCGCCGCACCCGCACCGCCGACGGCCACCGGCCCGGCGGGCGGACGAACCTGACCCCGTCCCGGATCGGAGAAGACATGAGACGGACCCTTCCCGCCGCCCTGCTGACCGTCGCCCTGGCCGCCACCGCCGGCTGCGGCGGCTCCGGCGGCGGCGACGCCGGCAAGGCCAACGCCGCCCGCGGCCCGATCACCGTCTGGCTGTCCAACAACGCCGAGGAGGTCGCCTGGGGCAAGGCGATGGTGCAGGCGTGGAACGCCCAGCACGCCGACCAGACGATCACCGCCCAGGAGATCCCGGCGGGCACCAGCTCCGAGGAGGTCATCGGGGCGGCCATCACCGCCGGCAACGCCCCGTGCCTGATCTTCAACACCGCCCCCGCCGCCGTGCCGCAGTTCCAGAAGCAGGGCGGCCTCGTCGCGCTCGACTCCTTCGCCGACGCCACCGGCTACATCACCGCGCGCACGGGCGCGACGGCCGAGCAGTACAAGTCGCCGGACGGCAAGTTCTACCAGCTCCCGTGGAAGTCGAACCCGGTGATGATCTTCTACAACAAGAAGGTCTTCGCCAAGGCGGGCCTCGACCCGGAGAAGCCGCAGCTGGCCACGTACGACCAGTTCCTCGCCGCCGCCCGCAAGATCAAGTCGTCCGGCGCCGCGCCGGCCGCGATCTACCCCGCGCCGACCAGCGAGTTCTTCCAGTCCTGGTTCGACTTCTACCCGCTGTTCGCCGCCGAGACCGGCGGCAGGCAGCTCCTCGACGGCGGCAAGCCGCAGTTCGCCTCCCCCGAGGGGCAGCGGGTCGCCGAGTTCTGGAAGACCCTCTACGCCGAGGGCCTGGCCCCCAAGGAGAAGTACAACGGCGACTCCTTCGCCGACGGCAAGGCCGCCATGGCCATCGTCGGCCCGTGGGCCATCTCGGTCTACCGGGACAAGGTCTCCTGGGGCGCCGTGCCGGTGCCCACCTCCACCGGCGTCCCCGCCGACCAGGTGCGGACGTTCAGCGACGCCAAGAACGTCGCCATGTACTCGGCCTGCCAGAACCGGGCCACCGCCTGGGACGTGCTGAAGTTCGCCACCAGCAAGGAACAGGACGGCGCGCTGCTCACCGCCACCGGCCAGATGCCGCTGCGCGCCGACCTGCCGGCCGCCTACCCCGACCACTTCGCGAAGAACCCGGCCTACCAGGGCTTCGCCCAGCAGGCCGCGCGCACCGTCGAGGTGCCCAACGTGCCCAACTCGGTGGCCATCTGGCAGGCGTTCCGCGACGCGTACACCGAATCGGTGATCTTCGGCAAGAAGCCGGTGCCCGACGCCCTCTCCGCCGCCGCGGAGAAGGCCGAGCAGCTCGCCGCCTCCTGATGGCCGCCGCCCGCGCCGCAGCCGCCGCCACGGCCGGGCCGGTGGCCGGCGGCGACGGCGCCGGACGCCGCGCCCCGCGCGGCCGGGTGGCGGCGGTGCTCGGCCGTCACCCGGTGGGCCTGCTCCTGGCCGCGCCGTACGCCGTGTTCGTCGCCGCGGTCTTCGCCTACCCGCTCGGGTTCGCGGTCTGGATGAGCTTCCACGACTACTTCTTCGCCGCCCCCGGCGCGGTGGTGGACCGGCCCTTCGTCGGGCTGGACAACTACCGCGCGGTGCTGACCGACCCGCAGGTGCGCCAGGCGTTCGGCAACATCGGCGTCTTCCTCGTCATCAACGTGCCGCTCACCGCCGGGCTGGCGCTGCTGCTGGCGGTGGCGCTGAACAGGGTGGTGCGGGCGCGGACGTTCCTGCGGGTCGCCTTCTACGTCCCGTACGTCACCGCGAGCGTCGCCGTCGTCGGGGTGTGGCTGTTCCTGTTCAACTCCGACGGGCTGGTCAACCGGGTGCTCGGGCCGCTCGCGCCCGACCCGTCCTGGCTGGTCAACGAGGGCCTCGCGATGCCGGTGATCGCGGTGTTCGTGGCCTGGAAGCAGCTCGGCTTCTTCATCCTGCTCTACCTCGCCGCGCTGCAGAACGTGCCGAAGGAGCTCTACGAGTCGGCGGCCGTGGACGGGGCGTCGGCGTGGGCCCGGTTCCGCTCGGTGACCGTGCCGGCGGTGCGCCCGGCGACCGCCCTGGTGGTCATCCTGGCCACCATCACCGGCGCGAACCTGTTCACCGAGCCGTACCTGCTCACCGGCGGCGGCGGCCCGAACGGGTCGTCGGCGTCGCCGGTGCTGGTGATGTACCAGCGCGGCATCCAGCAGGGCCAGCCCGACGTGGCCGCCGCCATCGGCGTGCTGCTGGTGATCGGCGTGCTGGTGGTCTCGGCGATCAACCGGCGGCTGCTGGAGAGGGACTGACATGCCACGCACACCCGCGAAGCCCACCACCGGCGGCCGGCTGGCCACGGCGCTGCGCGCCGTCGCGCTGTTCGGCGGCGCGCTGGTCTTCCTGTTCCCCTTCTACTACATGTTCGTCGGCTCGTTGCAGGCCGAACCGGACACCTCCCCGGCCGGGGCGTTCCCCACCTCGGGGCTGACCCTGGACAACTACCGGGACATCAACGCCCGGGTCGACCTGCTCGGCTCCCTGGTCAACTCGGGGATCTTCACCGGCGGGGTGATCGCCTGCACGGTCGTCTTCGGCATCCTCGCCGGCTACGCGCTGGCCCGGCTGCGCTTCCGCGGCCGGGGCACGCTGTTCGCGCTCGTGCTGCTGGTGCAGGTGATCCCGTTCCAGCTCCTGCTGATCCCGCTGTACGTGCTGATCGTGCGCGGCTACGGGCTGGCCGACTCGTACCTCGGGATGATCCTGCCGTTCGCGATCAACACCACGGCCGTGTTCGTGTTCCGGCAGTTCTTCCTGCAGCTGCCCGACGAGCTGTTCGCCGCCGCCCGCGTCGACGGCGCGGGCGAGCTGCGGGTGCTCTGGTCGGTGGCGCTGCCGCTGGTGCGCCCGGCGCTGCTGACCGTCGTCCTGCTGACGTTCATCGGCCCGTGGAACGAGTTCCTCTGGCCGTTCCTGGTCACCAAGCAGGCGGACATGCAGCCGCTGGCGGTCTCGCTGGCCAACTACATCAGCAACGTGGCGGCCCGCGCCGCCAACCCGTACGGGGCGGTGCTGGCCGGGGCGTGCGTCCTGGCCGCCCCGGCGGTCGGCCTGTTCCTGGCCTTCCAGAAGCACTTCGTCTCCACCGACATCGGTTCCGGCGTGAAAGGTTGACGATGACTGTCTCCACCACCGTCCCCTACACCCTGACCAGGGTCGGCGTCGTGATGACGCCCGAGCCCGGCCAGCCGTTGGAGGCCGAGGGGGTGTTGAACCCGGCCAGCGGCCGCACCCCCGACGGGCGGCTGCACCTGCTGCCCCGCCTCGTGGCCGAGGGCAACGTGTCCCGGGTCGGCCTCGCCGAGGTCGAGCTGCGCGACGGCGTGCCGGCCGGGGTCCGCCGCGCGGGCGTCGTCCTGGCCCCCGACGAGGGCTGGGAGCGGGGCACGAACAACGCCGGGGTCGAGGACCCCCGCACGACCTGGGTGCCGGACCTCGGCAGGCACCTGATGACGTACGTCGCATACGGGCCGCTGGGCCCGCGCCTGGCCCTGGCGGTGTCGGAGGACCTGCGGCACTGGCGGCGGCTCGGGCCGGTGCAGTTCGGCTACCAGCCCGACCTGGACACCGACCTGAACATGTTCCCCAACAAGGACGCCGTGTTCTTCCCCGAGCCGGTGCCCGGCCCGGACGGGCGGGACTGCTTCGCGATGCTGCACCGGCCGATGTGGGACCTGGGCTGGTTCCGCCCCGGCGAGGGGGTGCACCTGCCGGCCGGCGTCACCGACGAGCGGCCCGGCATCTGGATCTCCTACGTGCCGGTCGACGAGGTGCGCGCCGACGTCGGGGCGCTCGTGCGGCTGCGCGGGCACCGCTGCGTGGCCCTGTCGGAGTTCGGCTACGAGGAGCTGAAGATCGGCGCGGGCCCGCCGCCGCTGCGGGTGCCCGAGGGCTGGCTGCTGATCCACCACGGGGTCACCGGCGAGATCCCCGAGGGCTTCGACCCCACCACCCAGCGCGTCGAGTACGCCGCCGGGGCGATGCTGCTCGACCCGGCCGACCCGTCGCGGGTGCTGGCCCGCACCGCCGAGCCGATCCTCGTGCCGGAGCTGGCCGAGGAGCGCAGCGGCACCGTGCCGAACGTGGTCTTCCCGACCGCCATCGAGGAGGTCGACGGCGTCCGCTACGTCTTCTACGGCATGGCCGACTCCCGCATCGGCGTGGCCCGGCTGGACCGGCTGCCGTGACGACACCCCTGCCCCGACCGCGCCGAGGAGCCACCGTGAAGCGCCGCACCCTGATGCTGGGCGGGCTCGCCCTGACCACCCCCCTGTTCGCCGGCTCCCCCGCCGGGGCCGCCCCCGCCGCCCCGGCCGCCGGGCCGACCACCGCCTCGGGCTCGGCCGGCGGGCCGCTGACGAACCTGGCGCACCTGGACTTCCTGCGCCAGGCCGTCGCCCCGCCCGCCCAGGACGGGCACACCACCTACCGGCTCGCCGAGTTCCCCGAGGTCGGCATGCTGTGGACGTACGCGGAGCCGGGGCCGGACGGGAACCTGCGCCGCGTCGGCGGCGGCGCGTACGACGCGGCCACCGACACCTGGGGGCAGGGCGCGTACAACGCCGACGACGTGTCCCGGGCCGCCGTGGTCTACCTGCGGCACTGGGCGCAGACCGGGGCGACCGGCAGCCGGGACGCCTCCCGGGAGCTGCTGCGTGGCCTGACCTACCTGCAGACGACGACCGGGCCGCACGCCGGCAACGTGGTGCTGTGGGCGCAGCCCGACGGCACGCTCAACCCGAGCGCCGAGCCGGTGGAGCTGCCGGACCCGTCCGACAGCGGCCCGTCGTACTGGCTGGCCCGCACCGTGTGGGCGCTCGGCGAGGGGTACGCGGCCTGGCGCGCCGCCGACGCCGGGTTCGCCGGTTTCCTGCGCGAGCGCCTCGACCTGGCCGTCGGGGCGCTGGAGCGGCAGGTCCTGTCCCGGTACGGCACGTTCCAGACCGTCGACGGCGAGCGCACCCCCGCGTGGCTGATCGCCGACGGGGCCGACGCCACCGCCGAGGCGGTCCTCGGGCTGGCCGCGTACGTGCGGGCCGGCGGCGGGTCGGCGGCCCGGCGGGCGCTGCGCCGCTTCGCCGCGGGCATCGCCGCCCTGGCCGGCGGCGACGCCCGGCACTGGCCGTTCGGGGCGGTGCGCCCGTGGGCGCTGTCGCGGTCTATGTGGCACGGCTGGGGCTCGCAGATGCCGGCGGCGCTGGCCGCCGCCGGCAGGGCGCTCGGCGACCGGCGGCTGCTCGACCCGGCGGTCGCCGACTCCGCCACGTTCACCCCGTGGCTGCTCACCTCCGGCGGCCCGGACAACGGGCGGATCCCCACGCCGGTGGACCGCAGCCAGATCGCCTACGGCGTGGACTCCCGCCTGCAGTCGCTGCTCGCCGTCGCCGACGCCACCGGGCGCGACGGCTTCGACCGGCTCGCCGGGGTGGTCGCCGCCTGGTACTTCGGCGCGAACGCGGCCGGCGTCCCGGCGTACGACCCGGCGACGGGGCGCACGATCGACGGCATCTCCGGCGACGGGGCGGTCAACCGCAACTCCGGGGCCGAGTCGACCATCCACGGCCTGCTCAGCATGCTCGCCCTGGACGCCCGGCCGCAGGTGGCGCAGGCGGCCCGGCAGAGCCGGATCGTCGAGCGGGTCGGCACCCGCGTGGTCGAGGCCGAGCAGGGCGCGCGCGACGGCGGGGCCGCCATGGTGACCCCGGCCTCGTCGTGGACCGGGGAGTCGTCGATCAGCGGCGGCAGCCTCGTGCGGATGCCCGCCGGGTCGACCGTGCGCTGGGAGCTGCCGCCGTCGGCCCAGCCGGAGCTGGTGCTGCCGGTGGTCGACCTGACCCCCGGCGCGTCGGCGGTCACCCGCTGGGCGGGCGTGTCCGGCGACGGCCGGGAGCTGCCGCTGGGCCAGGTGCGGCACGGGCAGGCCGGCGCGCAGGGCGCCTCCCCCGCGCCGGGGGTGCTGCTGCCGGTGACCCCGTCCGGGCCGGGCGAGCTGCCGGCGGGGGCGACGGCGCTGGTGGCCACGGCCGCCGGGGACGGCGCGGTGGTCGACGCGGTCATGCTGGAGCCGCTGCTGTCCCGGTTCGTCGTCGCCGGGGGCGGCCACGCCACGGCGGTGCTGCGCAGCGCCGCCCGCACGCCGCGCACGGCCACGGTCACCCTGCCCGGCGCGGGGCGGGCCGTCGTCGAGGCGTACGACTCGGCGGGGGCGCGCCGGTCGCGGACGGTGGTGTCCGGCGCGACCGTGCCGGCGACGGTGCTGCCCGGCGGCTTCACGGTCGTACGCCGCTGACCGTCGGAGCCGCTGACCCGTCGTGCGGCGCTGCTGATCGTGGCGCGGGGCCGGCCCGGACGTCGTCGGCCGGGCCGGCCCCCGCACGCGGGTCAGACCGCGACGACGCGGTTGTCCACGATGGAGTCGAACGTCGACTCGGGCGCGATGAGGCCCCACTTCACCATCCACCGGTAGGTGCGCGCGAACTCGGCCTCCGGGTAGGGCTCGGGGTCGACGTAGCGCAGCCGGCCGAGCCGGAAGTCCGCCGGCTCCAGCTTCACCAGGTCCTCGGGGACCTCGGCGACGAAGTGGTGCAGGTACGGCCGGATGTCCTCGTTGATCTTCTTGACGGCCCGGCGGACGGCCCGGTCGACGGCGGCGAAGGTCTCCGGGTCGACGTCGGCGCTGGCGATCTCCGAGCCGACGTAGAACGCCTCGGTGACCAGCACGTAGCCGAGCTTCTCGGCGGCGGTGGTCCACGGCTCCATCAGGGCCACGGCGTCGACCTCGCCGTCGCGCAGCTTGCGGAACCGCTCGGCCGGCCCGCCGGCGTGCACCACCTTGATCTCGTCGGACTCCAGGAACCCTTCGAGGGACTGGATGGCCAGGTAGTGCGAGCCGTGGTGGAAGTTGACGCCGACGGTCCTGCCGGCCAGGCCCTGCGGGTGCTTGATGTCGGAGTCGGGCCGCACGAAGATCGCCTGGCTGGCCACGGAGGCGCGCTTGGCGATGATCTGCCCGCCCCGGGTGCTGTCGTGGGAGCGGCGGATCTGCCCCCACTCGCAGGCCCGGTAGAGGGAGACATCGCCGCTCTCGAACGGCGTGGAGATGCCGCCGAACGAGCTGACCAGCTCGTGCTCCTCGATCGGCTTGAGCACCGCGTCGTACGAGCCGGGGGCGACCAACTCCAGGTCGATGCCCTCCTCGGCGAAGTAGCCGTGCTCCAGGCCGACGAGGTACGGCAGGGTGAAGATGGCGCCGCTGCGGACGCTCCTGACCTTCTTGAGTGTCACCGGGGTGGTCCCTTCTGCTTGGTTGTTGTGCGTTAGCTGGCGGTTGTCGCGGTCGGTGGTGCCGTCGGCGCGTCCTCGATCTCCACCACCTCCTCTCCGGCCGGCCGGTCGGGTGGCGGCCGGAACAGCCGCCACGTCGCGTACGCGCAGTACGCGGCGGTCACCGCCACCAGCGCGTACGCGACGCGCAGGGCGGTGGTGAAGTCGTCGCCGGCCTCGGCGGCGACCCGGGCGATGTCGTCGGTCGGCTGGCCGGTCAGGGCCAGCACCGAGACCACCACCGCGCCGAGGACGGCGACGCCGAGGTTGGTGCCGATCTGCCGGGAGGCGCTGGTGATGGCGCTGGCCACCCCGGCCCGCTCGCGGGGCAGGCTGTTCACGGCCGTGTTGGTGGCCGGCGGGTTGACCAGGCCCATGCCCGCCCCGAGCAGGAGGTAGCCGACGAGCAGCGGGGCCAGGCCCGCGTCGGCGGTGACGGTCAGGGCGAGCAGGGTCATCGACGCCACGAACGACAGGTGCCCGACGGTGGCGGGCAGCCGGCCGCCGTGCCGGCCGACGATCCGGCCGGAGACGTTGGCGAGCACGAGCGTGCCGAGGGTGGTGGGCAGGGTGAGCAGGCCGGTGGCCAGCGGGCTGAACCCGCGCACCTGTTGCAGGTAGAACGTGTTGACGAAGGTGAACCCGCCCAGCGCCAGGTAGGCCACGACCGCGGTGAGCACCGCGCCGCGCAGCGCCGGGATCGCCAGGTGGCGCGGGTCGAGCACGGGGTCGGGGCGGCGGCGGGCCGCCGGAACGTACCCGACGGCGGCGGCCACCGCCACGGCCACCGCGACCAGGACGGGCCCGCTCAGCCAGCCCCGGCTCGGGCCGTCGATCAGCGCGAACGTGAAGCCGACCAGCACCAGGGCGGCCAGGGTGTTGCCCAGCCCGTCGAGGCGGCGGGGCGGGCCGTCGACGACGCCCGGCGGCAGCAGCCGGGTGCCCGCGTAGAGCACCGCCGCGCCGGCCACGCTGACGGCGAAGAGGCTGCGCCAGCCGGCGGCCTGCACCAGCACCCCGCCGACCAGGGGCCCGCAGGCGGCGGAGACCCCGGCCGTCGCGCTCCAGGTGCCCAGCGCCCGGCCGCGCCGCAGCGCGTCGGGGAACAGGTTGGCGATGAGGGCGAGGGCGGGCGGGGCCATCAGCGCGCCCCCGACGCCCTGCACGCCCCGGGCGGCGATCAGGGCGGGCGCGTGCGGGGCCACCCCGCACAGCAGCGACCCCGCGACGAACACCAGCAGCCCGACCCGGAACATCCGCCGCCGCCCGTACCGGTCGGCGACCGCCCCGCACAGCAGGGTGAGGCTGGCCCGCACCAGCGCGTTGCTGGTCGCCACCCACTGGAGCTCGACCGTGCTCAGCCGCAGGTCGCGCTGCACCGACGGCAGGGCCAGGTTCAGCGCCGCGCCGTCGAGGACGCCGAGGAACAGCGTCCCGCAGCAGACCAGCAGGGCGGCGCGGCTGCGCCAGGTGAGGGTCATCGCCGGCTCAGAGCTTCTCGTACACCGGCTTGTCGGCCCGCTTCTTCAGCACGCCGACCTCGATGGCCAGGTCGATCTGCTTCTCCAGGTTGGCGAAGACGGTGTCGTCCCACCCGTCGGCGTAGACGGGGGCGAGCCGGCCGGGCAGCAGCTCGATGGCCTTCTTCTCCCCGGCGGGGACGCCGTAGTCGGCGTGGTACTTCCCGATCAGGGCCGGGTCCTGCTTGATCAGCCGCCACGCCTCCAGGGTGAAGTCGACGTACGCCTTCGCGGTCTCCCGGTTGGCGGCCAGCCAGTCGCGGCGCACGGCGGTGCCGTTGAGGAACAGCGGGCTGCTGTCGCCGGTGCCCTTCTGCCACAGCTCGCCGACGGAGGCGAGCTGCCGGTTGCCGGCGGCGACGAGGCGGGTGGCGTTGGGCTCGATGGCGATGATCGCGTCGAGGTCGCCGCGCTCGTAGAGCGCGAGGTTGGCGATGGGCTGCCCGGTGAACAGCTTGAACTCGCGGTCGAAGCGGATGCCGTTGACCGCCGAGGCGAGCGCCGCCGCCCGGTAGGTGTCGCTGCTGGGCGGCTGCACGCCGACCTTCCTGCCCTTGAGGTCGGCGATGCTCTGGTACGGGCTGTCGGCCGGGACGATCCAGCGGCCGTGGTTCCACAGCGACGGCCCGACGATGACCACGTCGTGGCCGCTGGTGTTCACCTCGGTCGCGCCCAGCGGGCCGAACGCGTAGATGTCGAGCACGCCGGTGAGCAGCTGCTCCTGCCCCGCGCCGGGGCCGCCGCCGGCCTTGCGGTCGAGGCGGAGCCCGTGCTTGGCCTCAAGGCCGAACTGCTCGGCGACCGAGTCGCGGATCGCCCCCGCCGTGCCGGGGCTGCGGGGCTGCACCTTGGCGCCGCGGGTGCCGCCGCCACCGGCGGCGGCCGGCTCGTCGACGCCGCAGGCGGTCAGCAGGGTGGCCGCGCCGGCGCCGCCGGCGAGGAGCCCGGCGGCGCGCAGCAGGGATCGTCGGGTGAGGGGTGTCGTGGACACGGGGATTCCTTCCAGGTGGATCAGGTGGGTGCCCGGCTCGGGCGAGGGCGGCTCGGGTGAGGGCGGTTCAGGTGAGGGCGGCGACGATGCGGCGGTGCACGTCGAACAGTTCGGGGTCCTCGGGGCTGCGGGGGCGCGGGCGGTCGATGCGGTACTCCCGCACCACCTCGGCGGGGCGTCCACCGAGGACCACCACCCGGTCGGCGAGGAAGGCCGCCTCCAGCGCGTTGTGGGTGACCAGCAGGCCGGTGCGCGGGGCGCGCAGCCAGAGCTGTTGCAGCAGCAGCCGCAGGCGGCGGGCGGTCAGCTCGTCCAGCGCGCTGAACGGCTCGTCGAGCAGCAGCACCTCCGGGCGTACGACGAACGCGCGGGCCACGGCGACGCGCTGGCGCTGCCCGCCGGAGAGCACCGACGGGTACGACCGGGCGTAGTCGGTCAGGCCGACGGCGGCGAGGATCGGGGCGACCTCGGCGGGGTCGACGCCGGCCGCGATCGCGGCGAGCCGCACGTTGGTCTCGACGGAGGTCCAGTCCAGCAGGCGGGGCTGCTGGAACACCATGCCGAGGCGGGGCCGCCCGCCGCCGGTGGAGACGGTGCCCGCGTCGGGGCGTTCCAGGCCGGCGATCAGGTGCATCAGGGTCGTCTTGCCGGTGCCGGAGCCGCCGACGACGGCGACCAGCTCGTCGGGCGCGAGGGTGAGGGAGAAGCCGCGGAAGATCTGTTGCCGTTCGCCGGTGCGCCGGTTGGTGAACGCCTTGTCGACGCCGTCGAGGCTGATCCGGACGCTCATCGCAGCGCCACCCGCCGCCAGCGCACCGCGCGGCGCTCCAGGGTCTGCAGCAGCCCGTACTCGATGACGGCCATGACCAGGGCGAAGGCGACGGTCCAGGCGAGCACGCCGGCCACGTTGTGCTGGGAGAACTCCAGGTTGAGCTGGTAGCCGACGCCGTCGGCGAGGCCGAAGATCTCGACCAGCACGATGACCTTCCAGGCCATCGCGATGCCGAGGCGCGCCCCGGTGAACAGGTCGGGGACGATGGCGGGCAGCCACACGTACCGCAGCCGGGTCAGCGCGTCGAGGCGGTAGACGTGGGCCATCTCGCCCAGCGCCGGGTCGACCGAGCGGACGCCCTGCGCGACGTTGATGGTCAGCGCGGGGGCCGCCGCGAGCGCCACGGTGAGGATCGGGTTGAGCAGGCTCACCCCGAACCAGATCACGCACAGCAGGGCCTTGACCAGGCCGGGGGTGGCCAGTCCGATGAGGACTGCGGGCTCCAGGAAACGGCGCAGCCACTCGCTGCGGCCCATCGCGATGCCGGCGGCGACGGAGACGACGAACGCCGCCGCGAAGCCCAGCGCGACCCGGGTGAGGGTGACGCGCACGTTGTCCCACAGCGCGCCGCTGGCGGCGATGTCGACCAGGTTGCGGGCGACGTCGCCGAGGCCGGGGATCAACGCGCTGCCGGAGGCGTCGGCCATGAGCTGCCAGCCGGCCGCGAGCAGGCCGACGAGCAGCAGCGCGGGCAGCGGCCGGGTGAGGCGTCCCACGACGTCGGTGGCGGGCGGGCGGCCCGGCGGGGCGGGCGACCGTCCGCCGCCGAGCGCGACCTCCTCGGCGGCGACGGGGTGCGCGACGGTCATCGAGATCCCATCTTTCGGTACGGGGGCCGCGTCGTCCCCGACTGCGGCAGGTCGTTGACCAGCACGTACGCGCCGGCCTTCGATTTCCTATCCTGCCGGTAGGTTTAGTAGGGTAGCAAGGCGCGTCCCACCCATCGAGATGACGGATGTCGGGTAGCCGACAGTTGACGCGGCGTGACCGCCTGTCGACCGGACGCCCCGGCGGCGACGGTTCGCCCGGGCGCGGACCTGCGCCCCCTCGCCCGTCCGTAGGGGATCCCCCGAGAAGGGTCCGGGGTGGCCGGCCCGCCGGTCCCGGGTTTTCTCCCCTGGCCGGCCGGGCGGCCCACTGCGAGCGTGGGCCCATGGCTTCGCTCTCCGTACGGCGCTGGCGTCAGCTCGCGCTGTGGCTGCACGTGACGACCTCGGTGGGCTGGATGGCGCAGGCCCTCGCGCTCTGCGTGCTGCTCACCACCAGCCTCACCACACCCGACCGGGAGGTGGCCGTCGCCGCCACCTCCATGGCGCAGGTGCTCGACAGACGCCTGCTCGCGCCACTGGCCAACGCCTCGGCGTTCACCGGGTTCATGCTCGCCGCCGCGACCCCGTGGGGCTTCTTCCGCTACCGCTGGGTGCTGGTCAAGTTCGTGATCACCCTGGTCCAGCTCCACCTCGGCATCTTCGTCCTCAGCGCGGCGCTGGCCGACTCCGCCGCGGCGGCCGCCACGGGCGGGCGGGGCCCCGCCGTGCCGCTGGCCGTCGGGTCGGCGCTGATGGCCGGGGCCATCGCCTTCCAGGCCTGGGTGTCCGTGGCCAAGCCCTGGTCGACGACCCGCTGGATGCCGGCGGACCGGCGGCAGGCCGCCGGGACCGCGCCGCGCTGGGTCTTCGTGGCCACCGTCGTCGGTGTGGCCGCCGACCTCGCCGTCGCCGCGCTGCTCGGCCACCCGGCACCGCTGATCTCGCTGGTCATCCTCGGCACGTGGCTGGTGCTGCGGAGACGGCAGGCCGGGGCCGACCGCCCCGGCGGGACCACCCAGCCGGACGCCACGCCGGCACCGACGCGGGCTGGCGCGGGCCGGAGATAGGAGATCCTGGAAGCAACGGGCCCCTCCGGGGTCGCAATCCTCCAAGGTTCACCCCGGTTCCCGCTTCGACACGGCTTCAGACCCGCGCATTCGATGCGGACCGCCTCGGTTGCGTCGGGGCGGTTGGTCGGTGGACCGTCAGCCCCACCCGCAGGACGAAGATCTCCCGTCGGGCCACCGCCTCGCCGTTGGCGTCGAGCTGGTAGCCGTCGAGCCAGATCCAGTGGTCGTAGGTCACCAGGTCGTGCCGGGCCTTGATCAGGCGGAACATCATCGGATTCGTGAACTGGACGCTGCACGCGGCAGTGATGTGGAGGACGTCGCCGGCTCTCAGCTCGATCATCGGCGAGGGCCATAGCGTCGCCACGCCCTGATCCGGGTCCGGGCCAACTCCAGGACGGGGCATCCGCCGGTCGGGCGGCAGGCGGAACACCGCCGATGCTTGTGCCAGTCGAGGGCACGCCACGCGTCCACGATCAGCGGGGGCAGCCGACGCACGGTCATCACCGAACCCCTAGCCACGGCCTGCCAGAGATCGGGAGCCGGCAAACGGGACGAGGCCAGGGCGAGCCATACCCCGCGCAGGTCGGGACAGGCGAAGCGGGTCCGCGAGCGGTCATCAATCCATGGCATCACAGGAGTTGCACGAAGGCAACCCCCAAGGGAGTTGCCTCACCCAGTTCCATCTGATGCACTACCCTGGGGCCATACCGTCAGGTCGTGGAGCTGCTCGGGTTGGATGAGATCCGCGACTTGCTTGGCGGGATCAGCAAGCAGCGCGCCACGATCATCGTTGGCCGCAAGGGGTTCCCCGACCCCCTCGTCACCTTGAAGATGGGCCGCGTCTGGGATGGCGCAGCCGTCCGGGCGTGGATTGCGCAGAACCGCCCCAGCCCAGCCGACGAGGACTGACCGGCACCATCGGCAGCCGCGCCCCGCCCCACCTCGGAGGCGGGGCGCGTCGTACGTGACCTACCGTCGAGTCAACCGGCGCGGCCCACACCACGAAGAAGACATGCAGAAGGTGGTGCCTACACCGTCGTCAGCAGCATGAGCCCCATCACGACGCCCATCGTGGCGTGGCAGAGGCCCTCGGCGCGCGCCCCGGCCGCCACCGGCCGGCCGGCGGGCACGTGGTCCCGCCAGGCCGGGGTCAGGCGTACGCCCCGGGCCGCCCACCAGCCCGCGGCGAGCAGCAGGTAACCGCCCAAGGCCACGCTGACCAGCGGCGGCCACCAGCCCACCGGCGTGGCCGCGCCGTGCTGGCCGTGCGGCCCGGCGTGGCCGCCCGGCAGGCCGGTCATCCACACCATCGCCGCCGACGCGAGGGTGAAGTATCCGGTGACCGCCCGCGAGCCGAGTGCCGCCGGGCGGCGGGCGGTCAGCGCCGCGAACCAGACCCCGGCCGGCACGAACAGGACGAGCCACACCGCCTGCGGCACCCCGAGCGCCCACACCATCGCGGTCATCGCCACGCCCATGAGCAGGTGCACGCCCTCGGCGATCCGGCACCGGACGGCCCGGCCCGACCCCGCCCGCGCCGACGCCGGGCCCAGGAACCGGATCCCGTGGTAGGACGTCACGGCCATCAGGGCCAGCGTCATCGGCCATTGCAGCGCCGGGAACACCATGGGCTCGCTCCCCTCGTCCGACCGGTCCCGGTCCCCGTGGGCAGGCGGTCAGGGCCGACGGTAGTCGGCGCAGCGGCCGGCGTCTGTGCGCGAAGTTGCCCTGTCCGTCGGCACCTTGCCGGGCCGGTTCGGGCGCGGCGTCGGCACCGCGGCGCGGCGCGGGCGAGCCGGTGCGGCCGAGCGGCGCGGGCGCGGCGTCGACCGCGCCCGGCCGATCCGCGCGAACGGCCGCCGCCGGCCGGGATCGGCCGTACTCTGGCCGGTGCCGGCCGGCGGCACCCCTGCTCCGACCCGCGACGCGGCACGGCACGGCACGACGCTGCGGTGACGGGGGACGTGAGGTCGACCATGGAGCTGAGGACCAGGCAGGCCGGGCGGCAGCAGGACGCCGTCGCAGCGCGGGTGGCCGGCAGGACCCCGGCGCGCGGGGAGCGGATCGAGATCCTGCGCCGCCCCGGCGGGCTGGCCCGCGCCGACGAGCCGGAGCGGGTGGCGACCCGCATCGACCGGCTGAGCCGCTACTACTCGGACGTCTGCCCGATCAACCCGGCAGCGATCAGGGCTGGCGAGCCCGCCGCGGTGACGGCGGCGGGCGTCACCCTCGAACGCATCATCCAGACCAACGACCTGCTCGGCGTGGCCTACCTCGAGGGCGGGGTGGTCGCCGCCCGGGCGGTGGGCCGCGTCAACATCCGGGACGGGCGGGGCCGGCTCACGGGCTACGGCACCGGCTCGATGGTGACCACCGAGCTGTTGCTGACCAATCACCACGTCCTGCCAGACGAGGACGTCGCCGCGCAGAGCGGCGTCGAGTTCGACTACCAGGACGGCCCCGACGGCACCCCGCTGCCGCTGCGGGCGTTCGTCCTGGACCCGGGGCGGTTCTTCCTCGCCGACGCCGAGCTGGACTTCGCGCTGGTGGCGGTCAAGGGGGCACCGGCCGAGCTGGGCCCGTTCGGCTTCAACCGGCTGATCGAGTCCGAGGGCAAGGCCATCGTCGGCGACTTCGTGAGCATCGTGCAGCACCCGTGCGGGGGCAAGAAGCAGGTGGCGCTGCGCGAGAACCGGGTCGTCGACGTGGTCGACAGCTTCCTGCACTACGAGACCGACACCCAGCCCGGCTCGTCGGGCTCGCCCGTGTTCAACGACCAGTGGGAGGTCGTCGCGCTGCACCACGCCAGCACCCCCGCGCCGGGGCACGACGAGCTCGGCGGCATCGTCAACGAGGGGCTGCGCGTCAGCCGGCTGCTGGCCTTCCTGCGGCGGCAGTCCCTGCCCCCGGCGCGGCAGCTCCTGCTGGACGGGCTCTTCGCCACCGGCAGCACCCTGCCCTCGACCGGCCCGGCGGAGCAGCTTCCCGGCCCGGCCGGTCTCGCCCGGCCCGGCCCGGTCGCGCCGTTCGACGGCCACGCGCCCCGCCGCCCGGTCGCGCCCTTCGACGGCCACGCAGCCCGCCGCCCGGTCGGCCCCGCGGCGGGCGGGCCGACCGGCCTGGTGGCGGGCCCGCCCGCCGGGCGCGAGGCCGCCGGCGTCGACCCCGGCTACACGGACCGGGCGGGCTACGACCCGCTCTTCCTCGGCGGGGGCCATCCGGTGCCGCTGCCGGCCCTGGCCGCCGGCCAGGTGCCGCTGGCGGCGGTCAACCGGCAGGCCACCGCCGGGCCCCGGTACGTGCTGCCGTACCACCACTTCAGCGTCGTGCTGCACCGGCTGCGCCGGCTGGCGTTCTTCACCGCCGTCAACATCGACGGCAACTGCAGCGTCCGCCTCAGGCGGGAGCCCGACCGGTGGACGCTCGACCCACGGGTGGCCGCCGACGAGCAGACCGGGGAGGAGGTGTACGCCGCCAACCCGCTCGACCGCGGCCACCTCGTCCGCCGGCTCGACCCCGCCTGGGGCGCGTCGCGCGCCGTCGCCAAGGCCGCCAACGACGACACGTTCCACTTCACCAACTGCTCGCCGCAGCACGAGGACTTCAACCAGAACAAGACGACCTGGGCCGGGCTGGAGGACTACCTGCTGGAGAACGCGGACAACCTCGACCTGAGGGTCAGCGTCTTCACCGGCCCCGTCCTGGCCGACGACGACGACCCGTACCGGGGCGTGCAGCTGCCCCGGCAGTTCTGGAAGGTCGCCGCGATGGTCCGGGCGGACGGCGTCCTCTCCGCCACCGCGTACCTGCTCAGCCAGGCGGACCTGATCGCGGGCCTGGAGCTGGTGCCGGCGGCGTTCTCGTACGGCGCGTACCGGACGTACCAGGTGCCGGTGACCCGCGTCGAGGCCCTCACCCAGCTGTCGTTCGGGGCCCTGCGCGACGCCGACCCCCTCGCCCGGTTGGAGGGGACCGGCGTCCGGGAGATCGACGACCTGCGCCAGATCGTGCTCTGAGCCGCGCGGCCACCGGCGCGGGCCCCGGGACGGCGCGCGGATGTGTACGGTCGGGCGGTGACCGCGTCCCGGAGCATCGCAGACCCGATCAGCGCCGACCTGCCGCACCTCGACCCGGCCCGGCCGACCGCGCAGCGGGTGGCCCACCTGCTCGGGCGGATGAGCCTGGCGGAGAAGGTCGGCCAGATGATGCAGCTCGACTCCCACGGCGACCTGGCCGACCACATCCTCGGCAAGCACGTCGGGTCCATCCTGCACACCTCCCCCGCGCGGGTGGTCGAGGCGCACGAGCTGACCGCCCGCACCCGGCTGCGCATCCCGCTGCTGGTCGGCGAGGACTGCATCCACGGGCACTCGTTCTTCCCCGGCGCGACGATCTTCCCGACCCAGCTCGGCATGGCCGCCAGCTGGTCGCCGGAGCTCGTCGAGCGGGTCGCCCGCGCCACCGCCGTCGAGGTCGCCCCGACCGGCGTGCACTGGACCTTCTCCCCCGTGCTGTGCATCGCGCGGGACCTGCGCTGGGGCCGGGTCGACGAGACGTTCGGCGAGGACCCGTTCCTGATCGGCGAGCTGGCCGCCGCGATGGTGCGCGGCTACCAGGGCGCGGACCTGGCCGACCCGACCGCCGTGCTGGCCACCGCCAAGCACTTCGCCGGCTACTCGGAGACCCAGGGCGGCCGGGACGCCACCGAGGCGGACCTGTCGCGGCGCAAGCTGCGCGCGTGGTTCCTGCCGCCGTTCGAGCGGGTGGCGCGCGAGGGGTGCCGCACCTTCATGCTCGGCTACCAGAGCACCGACGGCGTGCCGATCACCGTCAACGACTGGCTCCTGACCGACGTGCTGCGCGGCGAGTGGGGCTGGCCGGGCATGCTGGTCACCGACTGGGACAACGTGGGCCGGATGGTCTGGGAGCAGCGGGTGCAGCCCGACCACGCGCACGCCGCCGCGGCGGCCGTGCGGGCCGGCAACAACATGATCATGACGACCCCGCAGTTCTTCCAGGGCGCCCAGGAGGCGGTCGCGCGGGGCCTGCTGGTCGAGTCGGACCTCGACGACGCCGTCTCCCGCATCCTGGCCCTGAAGTTCGAGCTGGGCCTGTTCGAGGACCCCCGCCGGCCGGACGTCGCCCGGCAGCGGGCGGTGATCGGCAGCGCGCCGCACGCCGCGCTCAACCTGGAGGTCGCCCGCCGGTCGCTGGTGCTGCTGCGCAACGACGGGGTGCTCCCGCTCGCGGGCGGGTTCGCGGCCGACGCCGCCGGGCGGGCCCGGGGCGACGGCGGCCCGCCGCGCACGGTCGCGGTCGTCGGCCCGCTCGCCGACGACGCGCAGACCCAGCTCGGCGACTGGGCCGGCTCCTCCGGGCAGGCCGACTGGATGCGCGACGGCCAGCCCCGCGACATGATCACCACGATCCTCGACGGGCTGCGCGACCACGTGCCCGCCGGCTGGGCGGTCACCCACGCGCGCGGCGCCGACATCCTCACCATGGCCCCCGACCCCGAGGGGACGCTGTTCCCCGACGGCCAGCCCCGCCCGCAGGTCGTCCTGCCCTGCCCGCCGGACGCGGCGCTGATCGCCGAGGCGGTCGCCGCCGCCGAGCGGGCCGACTACGTCGTCGCGGTCGTCGGCGACCGCATCGAGCTGGTCGGCGAGGGGTGCAGCACCGCGACGCTCAACCTGGTCGGCGGGCAGATCGCCCTGCTGGACGCCCTCGCCGCGACCGGCACGCCGATGGTCGTCGTGCTGCTCGCGTCCAAGCCGCTGGTGCTGCCCGACTCGGCGCTCGACGCCGCCGCCCTGCTCTGGGTGGCCAACCCGGGCATGCGGGGCGGCCGGGCGGTCGCCGAGCTGCTGCTCGGCCTCGTCGAGCCCGCCGGGCGGCTGCCCATCTCGTTCGCCCGGCACGTCGGGCAGCAGCCCACCTACTACAACCAGATCCGTGGCCAGCACGGCTCCCGGTACGCCGACCTGACCCAGCGCCCCGCCTTCGCCTTCGGCGACGGCCTGTCCTACACGACCGTCGAGTACGCCGACCTGCGGGTCGCCCCGGGCGAGCTCGCGCCGACGGACACCGTCCGCGCCGAGGTCACCGTCCGCAACACCGGGACCCGGCCGGTCCTGGAGACCGTCCAGGCGTACGTCAGCGACGACGTCACCTCCGTGAGCTGGGCGGAGCGGGAGCTCAAGGCGTTCCGCCAGGTGGCGCTGGAGCCGGGGCAGGCCGCCACGGTGCGGATCGACGTCCCCGTCGCCGACTGCGCCATCGTCGACGGCCGGGGCGTGCGGGTGGTCGAGCCCGGCGACTTCACGCTGCTCGTCGGCCCGTCGTCGCGGGAGGAGACGCTGCTGCGGGCCCCGTTCACCGTCCGGGCGGCGGGCTGACCGCCGGGGCGGCCTAGCCGGCGTGCCGCTCGGCGCGGCGCAGCACCTCCGTGGCGGCGCGGACCACCGCCCGGTCCAGCAGCCTGCCGTTGGCGTCGGTCGCCACGCCGGAGCCGTCGCGGGCGGCCCGGTCCAGCGCGTCGACCACCTCCCGGGCGGCGGCCACCTCCGCCGGGCCGGGCGTGAAGACGGCGTTGATGGCGGCGAGCTGGCCGGGGTGGATGGCGCTGCGCGCCCGGAACCCCTGGCGCAGCAGCGTCCGCGTGCCCGCCGCCAGCCGGTCCGGGTCGCGCAGGGTCGTCTCGACGGGGCCGACCGGCGCGACGATCCGCGCCCCGGCGGAGGCGACCACGACCTGCGAGCGGATCGGGGCGAGCTCGGCCCGGTCCGGCCCCGGTTGCAGGCCCAGCTCCCCCGCCAGGTCCGCCTCGCCGAGCCCGAGTCGCAGCACCCTCGGCGCGGCGGCGACCTGCGGGCAGGTGAGGATCCCCCGGGCGGTCTCGATCAGGGCGACGACGGCGAAGGTGGCCCCGGGCAGCCCGAGCCGGCGTTCCACCCCGGCCAGCGCCCGGTCGACCTCGGCCAGCAGTTCCGGTTCCGCCTTCGGCACCCACACCCCGGCCGCCGCCGCGGAGAGCACCGCGACGTCCGCGTCGACCTGGTCGCTGTTGATCCGTACCCAGGTCTCGGTGGTGGCCGGGGCGGCCAGCACGGCGGCGACCGCCCGGCGGGCCTCGTCCTTGCGCGCCGGGGTGACGGCGTCCTCCAGGTCGAGCACGAGCGCGTCGGCGCCCCGGCCGGGGGCCTTGCGCAGCAGTTCCTCCCGGTCCCCGGGGACGTAGAGGTAGCTGCGGGCGACGGGTGGCACGGCGCTACCGCCCGGCCCGGGGCACGTAGCGGCCCTGCGGGCTGCCGGTGACCTTGCCGTCGACGAGGACGTGCTCGCCCCGGACGAAGGTGTCGGTGACCCGGGCGGTCAGCTCGAAGCCCTCGAACGGCGTGTACTCCTGGGTGGACTCGGAGTCCGCGGCCCGGACCGTCCAGGTGTGGTCGTCGTCGACCAGGCAGAGGTCGGCGTCGTAGCCCTCGGCGACGGCGCCCTTGCCGGCCAGGCCGAAGCGGCGGGCCGGGTTCCACGAGGTCAGCTCCGCGACCCGGGACAGCGGCAGGCCCCGGCGGCGGCCCTCGGTGAGCAGGCCGGGCAGCAGATACTCGGCCCCGCCGAAGCCGGACTTGGCGACGAAGACGTCGTCGCGGGGCTCGCCGAACTTGACCTCGTCCTTGCAGCAGGCGTGGTCGCTGACCACCCAGTCGACGTGCCCGTCGAGCAGGTGCCCCCAGAGCGCCTCGACGTCGGCGCGGGGACGCAGGGGCGGGTTGACCTTGCCGCCGAGGCCGTGCGCGGTGGTGATGTCGGCCAGCAGGTGCCCGATGGTCACCTCGCGGCGGAAGTCGATGTGCGGGAACGCCTCGGCCATCCGCAGGGCCGCGTCGAGCGCCTTGGCCGAGGACAGGTGCAGCAGGTTGATGGTGGGCAGGCCCGTCTCGTGGGCCAGGTACGAGGCGATGGAGACGGCGAGCCCCTCGGAGTGCGGCGGCCGGGAGGCGTGGTACGCCTCCAGCCCGCGCAGCCGGCCCTCCTGCTCCACCTGCCGGGTGTAGGCGCTCATGATCTCGGCGGTCTCGCAGTGCAGCGACAGGGAGATCTGGTCGGCCAGCTCGGGGAAGCGTTCCCGGGCCGCCTGCACGCCGCGCATCACGAACTCGAAGTGGGCGTAGTCGTAGCGTTCGCCCTCGGGGATCATCAGGAACGAGTTCTGGTCGGCCGAGCGGCCGTGCAGGCCGTGCCCGCCGTAGAACATGAAGATCTTGAAGGAGGTCACCCCGAACCGGTCGACCAGGTCGGGCAGCTCGTCGATGTGCTCGCGCATCATCGGGGCCAGGTGGAAGCCGTAGTCGATGTGGGAGCGGCCGGCGCTGGCGGCGAGCACGTCGGGGAAGAAGTCCTCGTACCGGCCGCCCCGGTTGAGGTAGTACTGCCCGGTGCGCATGTAGGTCAGGGCGGTGGTGACGCCGCCCTGGGCGCTGGCGCGGCTCTCCGAGGCGGTGTCCTCGGCGAGCGGGTTGTAGATGCCCCAGTGCTGGTGGGCGTCGACGACGCCGGGGAAGGCCAGCTTCCCCTGCCCGTCGTGCACGGTCGCGGCGTCGGCCGGGTCGAGGCCCGGCGCGACCCGGGCGACCCTGCCGGCGGTGACGCCGATGTCCACCGTCTCGGTGTCGGACCGGTCGTGCCGGACCAGGCGCACGTTGCGCAGCAGCAGGTCGAAGGTCGTCATGCGCTCACTCCTGTCGGGTGTCGGGTGCCGCCGCGGCGGCGAGCAGGCCGGCCAGCCGCCGGACGTCGGGGGCGGTGTCGAGGGCGGCGATCTCCCGCTCGACGGATTCGGCGACGTCGGCGGGCAGCCGGCCGGCGACGTTGTGCCGGAACTTCAGGGCCAGCTCGGCGGTGGTCAGCGGGCGGGCCGGGCCGCCCCGGTTGGCCAGCACCTCCTCGGTCCACTCCCGGCCGTCGCGGGTGACCACGCGCAGCACGGCCGGGAACTGGTGCGGGAAGATCTCGTCGCAGCGCTCGTCGGGCACCACGTCGACGCGGGCCATCACGGCCCGGCGGGACTCCTCGACGGCGAGGGCGTCGGTGAAGTCGTCCGGGCCGACGCCGAGCACCCCGCCGCCGTGCAGGCCGGCGGCGACCGCGTACGGGCCGCTGAACTGGGCCTCGTAGCCGGTGGTGGGGCGGCGCTTGCGGTCGATGGGCTGCCCGATGGTGCGGATGACCGGGGTGGGCACGCCGAGGGTCACCGACTCCACGTCGGAGGGGCGCACGCCGCGGCGGCGCAGCGCCAGCGCCGCGTCGATGGCCGCGTGGGTGAAGTGGTTGGCCGGGTAGGGCTTGAAGAAGATGTCCGGCACCGCCCAGTCGACGCCCAGCCCCGCGGTGATCCCCGCCGGGTCGTACTCGCCGCGCAGGAACGCCTCGAAGAAGCCGAACCGGCCCTCCAGGACGGTGGGCGGGCCGGTGACGCCGTGCCGGGCCAGGGCCGCCGCGCTCACCGCCGAGTGCGCCGCCCAGCCGCAGTGGATCCGCTTGACGGTGCCGCCGGTGCGGTTGGCCTCGATCAGCCCGGCCGCCATGGAGGCGGCCACGCCCAACGCGTCGAGGGTGCGCCCGGCGTCCAGCCCGAACAGCCGGGCGGCGGCGACCGCCCCGCCGAGGGTGCCGCAGATGGAGGTGGCGTGCTGGCCGTGCTCGAAGAAGACCGAGTTGCCGGCGGCGCGGTCGTAGCCGGCCATGCCGAGCCGCACGCACACCTCCAGGCCCACCGCGACGGCGGCGACGGTCTCCCGGCCGGACGCGCCGGTGAGCTCGGCGACGGCGAGCGCGGCCGGCACCACCGACGCGCTCGGGTGCAGCACCGACGGCAGGTGGGTGTCGTCGTAGTCCAGCGAGTGCGCCAGCACCCCGTTGCCGAACGCGGCCAGCGCGGCGGGCACCGGGTCGGCGACCCCGATCGCCCGGGCCTGCCCCCGCCCGCCCTGGTCGCGGACGTACGCCAGGGCGGCCCGGCTGCTCGGCAGGTCGACGGCGGCCACGCAGAGCCCGACGACGTCGAGCACCCGCTGGCGGACGCTGTCGACGACGACGGCGGGCAGCGCGGCGGCGGGCGTGTCGGCGGCGAACGCGGCCAGGGCCCGCCCGAGGGTCGGCTCAGCCACGGCCCACCACCGCCAGCGGACGCACCGGCGAGCCGGTGGCCCCGTACAGGGGCAGCGGGGCCAGCACGAAGGTGAACTCGTGCACCGCGTCGCGGGCGAGCTCCTCCAGCGCCATCGCCTCGATCAGGTAGACGCCGTGCTCGACCAGGAGGATCCGGTGCGCGGGCAGGCTGCTGTGGCCCTGGCCGGGGCGCAGGCACTCGAAGGCGATGGTGTCGGCCCCGGCGGCGTGCACGCCGTGCGCGGCGAGCCACCGCGCGCCGTCGGCGCCCACGCCGGGCACGCCGGAGTCGTGGCCGACGTAGCGGGTGCGGTCGGGGTCGTCGAAGTGTCGGCCCCAGCCGCTGCGGATGAGCACCACGTCGCCGGGCTCCACGGGGGTGCCCTGCCGGTCGACGGCGGCGTCCAGGTCGGCGGGGGTGATCTCGTAGCCGGCTGGGCAGTCGGGCCGGCCGAGGGCGGCGGGCACGTCGAGCAGGACGCCCCGGCGGACCATCGGCGTGACGGTGTGCACGCCGAGCTCGGTGAACCGCCCGCCGGACTGGGCGGCGGCGGCGTCCGCGCCGCCGTGCAGCAGCCCGTCGTGGGAGACGTGGGCGAGGGCGTCGACGTGCGTGCCGACGTGGGTGCCCATCACCAGCAGGTCGTTGGCCGCCGAGCCGCCGTCGGCGCGGACCATGTCACCGTGCCGGCGCGGCATGGTCAGCCAGAACGGCGGGTGGTTCGGCGACTGGGGCATGCCGATCGAGAGCAGCCGGCCGAGGTCGTAGATCTCGACTCCGGCGCGGACGGCGTCGAGCAGCCGGTCGGCGTGGCGGGCGGTGGTCGTCACGGTTCCTCACGTTTCAGCGGTTCGGCCACGTCGTCAGGCGACGATGTGGCGGGCTCGGAGATCGGCGATCTCGGCCGGGTCGCAGCCGAGCTCGTCGATCAGCAGGGATTCGGTGTCGGCCCCGAGGGCGCGCCCGGTGAAGCGGATCCGTCCGGGGGTCGCGGACATCCGCCACATCACGTTGTGCATCCGCACCGGCCCGAGGTCGGCGTCGTCGACGGTGGTGAGCATCTCCGTGGCCCGCACGTGCGGGTCCTCGACGATGTCGCGGGCGCTGTAGACGGGGGCGACGGCCGCACCGGCCTCGGCGAACGCGCGGCTGACCTCGTCGCGGGTGCGCTCGGCGATCCACCCGCCGACGTACGCGTCGAGCTCGTCGGCGTGCCCCGCGCGCCCGGCGCCGGTGCGGAACCAGGGCTCGTCGATGACCTCGGGGTGGCCGACCAGGCGCAGCACCCGTTCGGCGATGGCCTGGGCGCTGGTGGAGACGGCGACCCACGCCCCGTCGCTGGTGCGGTAGGTGTTGCGGGGCGCGTTGTTGACCGACCGGTTGCCGTTGCGCTGCTCGACGACGCCGAGCTGGTCGTAGACGGTCGGGCCGGGGCCGACCGCCGTCATGATCGGCTCCAGCAGGCTCAGGTCGACGACCTGCCCCTCGCCGGTGCGGTCGCGGTGACGCAGCGCCATCAGCACCGCCGAGGAGGCGGCGATGCCGCAGATACTGTCGGCCAGGCCGAACGCGGGCAGGGTGGGCGGGCCGTCGGCGGCGCCGGTGAGGTGGGCGAAGCCGCTCATCGCCTCGGCGAGGGTGCCGAAGCCGGCGCGGGAGGCGTACGGGCCGGTCTGGCCGAAGCCGGTGATCCGGGCGATGACCAGGCCGGGGTTGACCGCGTGCAGCTGCGCCGGGCCGATCCCCCAGCGCTCCAGGGTGCCGGGGCGGAAGTTCTCCACCAGCACGTCGGCCCGGGCGGCCAGGCGCAGCAGCAGCGCCGCGCCCTCCGGGGCGGACAGGCTCAGCCCGATGGTGCGCTTGTTGCGGGAGATCTCCTTCCACCACAGGGGATGGCCGTCCCTGGCCTTGCCGTGCCCGCGCATGCTGTCCCCGGCGGTCGGGTGCTCGATCTTCACGACGTCGGCGCCGAAGTCGCCGAGGATCTGGCAGCACAGCGGCCCGGCGAGGATCGTGGAGGCGTCCAGCACGCGCAGCCCGGCGAGCGGGCCGTCGGCGGGCGTGGTCGGTGTGGTCACGGCGGTCACCCCTCTGCCCGGTCGGCCGGCGGGTGGTAGCCCAGCTCGGCGGAGATGTCGGCGGCCGCGGCGGCCACCAGCGCCCCGTGGTCGGCGCAGACCTGCCGGGTGAACCGGTCCTGCGGCCCGCACAGGGAGATGGAGCCGAAGACCTGGCCGGTGCCGTACCGGATGGCGGCGGCGACGCTGCCCGCGCCGTTCTGCCGCTCCCCGATGCTCACCGCGTAGCCCTGCCGGCGGATGTGGGCGAGCTCGGCGCGCAGCACGGCCGGGTCGGTGATGGTCGAGGGGGTGACCCGCTCCAGCGGCTGGGCCAGGTACTCGTCGAGCTCCACGGCGGGCAGCGCCGCGAGGATCGCCTTGGACGACGAGCCGGAGTGCAGCGGGTGGCTGGTGCCCAGGGACACCGACATGCGGACCTCGTGCGGGGAGAGCACCTGGTCGATGTAGACCCGGATCGAGCCCTGCCGCACGGACAGGGTGGCGGTCTCGCCGGTGCGGCGGACCAGCCGGACCAGGTACCGGCGGGCGATCTCCGGGACGTCCAGCGCGCGCAGGGCGGCCAGGCCCACCGCGAGCGCCCCGGCGCCGAGCCGGTAGCGCTTGGTGTCCTCGTCGAAGTCGAGGAACTCGTCGGCGGCCAGCTCCTTCAGGATCCGGTACGCGACCGCCTTCGGCAGCCCCAGCTCGCGGGCGATGGTGGACACCCCGAGGGTCTCCGGCGCCCGGGCGGCGATGATGTTGATGACGTCGAGGGCCCGGCCGAGGCCGGAGCGGACCCGCCGGTCATCGGGTGCGACGAGGGGGGTGGTGGTCATGTCTGTCCTCACTGTGGGCGGACGCGGGCGGAAGGGCAGGGCCGCCGGTCACGGGGGTGTCGCGGGGGTGCCCGGCGGCAATCCTCGCAACTGCCGCTGCCGTTCCACGGCGACGACGAGCGCCACCGAGGCGAGCACGACGACGCCGGCGAGCACCTGCCGGCCGGTGAGCCGCTCGTCGAGCACCACCATGCCCAGCAGCACCGCGATCACCGGGTTCACGTAGGCGTACGTGGCCACGAGTTGCAGGGGCGCGCGGCGCAGCAGCCAGGTGTAGACGCTGAACCCGACGACGGTGCAGACCAGCATCAGGTAGGTCCAGGCGACCCAGGAGCGGCCGGTGACCTCGGCCGGGCGCAGCCGGTGCCACTCCCCGGCCGGCCACGCGGCCACCGCCACGGCCGCGCCGCCGGCGAGCATCTGCCAGCCGGTGCCGACCAGGTGGTCGGCCGGGGCGGGCAGCCGCTGGGTCAGCGTCGAGCCGGCCGCCCAGACCATCGTGGACGCCACGATCGTGGCGATGCCGGCCAGGTGCAGGCGCTGGTCCCCGGCGAGCACCAGCAGGGCCAGCCCGGCGAGTCCACCGAGGACCCCGACGACGGCAGCCGGCCGGGGGCGCTGGCCGCCGCCGACGCGGATCGTCAGCACCCACAGCGGCATCGCGGCGACGAGCAGCGAGGCCAGGCCGGACGACACGTACTGCTGGCCGACGGCGAGCAGCGCGCTGCCCGCCCCGACCATGAGCAGGCCGCCGGCCAGCACGCCGGGCCACCGGTCGCGGGGCAGGCGCACCCGGGCCGGGCCGTTGCGCGCCGCCACCACGGCGAGCACCAGGGCCCCGGCGGCGAGGAACCGACCGGCGGTGGAGACCATCGGCGGCAGGCTCTCCAGGGCCACCCGGTTGCCCAGGTAGGTGGAGCCCCACAGCAGGTAGACCGCGCCGAGCCCGGCGGCGAGCGCGGCCGGTTCCACCGGTGGGCCCACCCCCGCCGGGGCCGCCGCCACGGTGGGCTCAGCGCCGGACATGGGACCGGGTCACGGGGTCACCGCCGGGGCGTCGAGGTCGCACTGGGCGGCGACGGCGTCGGCGAACGCCTCGGGCTGCTCGTCGGAGACGAAGTCGGTGCCGCCCGGGATGGTGACCAGCGGGGCGTGCGGCAGGGCGGCCCGGACCACGGGCGTCATCCGGTCGACCAGGTCGTCGGCGCCGTGCAGCAGCACGGTCGGCACGGCGGCCAGGGCGGCGGTGTCCAGCCGGTGGTCGAAGACGGCCCGGTACGCGGTGGCGTAGTCCGGCCCGGTCATCAGGTACTCGGCGACCTGCCGGTCCGCCTCGTCGGGGCTGAGCCGGGGGTAGAGCCCCCAGACCCGGTCCCAGATCACCCGCAGGTGCGACCCGTCGCGGTCCGGCGTGTAGCCGGGGGCGTAGGTCGCCTTCTTGCGGGCGCGTTCGGCGTCGTCGTAGAGCGGCAGGCCCTGGAGGATGAGCCGGTGGACCCGGTGCGGGTCCCGCAGGGCGGCCTCCGCGGCGATCACCGCGCCGGTGTGTTGGCCGAGCAGGCGCACCCGGTCCAGGCCGAGGGCGTCGGCGGTCTGCCAGAGGGCGGCGGCGTACTGCGGGATGGTCCACGGCTGCGGCGGCGCGTCGGACATCCCGAAGCCGGGGGTGTCCACGGCGACGACGTGCAGCCCGCGCCGGGCCAGCGGGGCCAGCGCCAGGTCGTAGGTCGCCGACGACAGCGGCGACTGGTGCACGACGAGCAGGGTCGGGTGTCCCGGCGTCCCGGCGTGCCGGTAGTGGACCTGGCCCCAGGGCAGGTCGACGTAGCCGCGCGCGGCGCGGCCCCGCACCCGGGTCACCCGGTCACCGCCAGGGCGGCCATGACCTCGATGACGTGCCTGATGCCGTCGCGGTAGTCGTCGAGGCGGATGTTCTCGTTGGGCCCGTCCACCCCGGAGTCGGCGCGGGACACGCCGACGCCGACGATGGGCCGGGCGGCGAGGGCACCCTGGTTGCCGATCCACTGGGTGTACGGCTCGATCACCGGTTCGGCGCCGTAGGCCCGGCGGGCGGCGTCGGCGACCAGGGCGACGAACGGGTCGCGGTGGTCGGTCATGTTCGGCCGGCTGGTCGCCATCACCTCGATGTCGATGTCGCCGAAGCCGGTGGCCGCGAGATGGTTGCGGACGGCGGCGAGCACCCGCTGCGGGTCCTGGCCGGGCACCAGCCGGATCTCGACCTTCGCGGCGGCGGTGGCGGGGATGCCGAGGGTGACGTCGTCGCGCATGTCGCCGCCGGCGATACCGGCGACGGTCAGCGTCGGCACGGTGCGGATCGCCACGGCGGCCTGCCGGTCGTCCAGCCCGCCGGTGAAGCCGCGCACGCCGGCCCGCTCGCGCAGGAAGTCGCCGTCGAACTCCACCTCGGCGAGCAGGTCGCGTTCGGCGTCGGTGAGCGGGCGCACGTCGTCGGCGAAGCCGGGCACGGTGACCGTGCCGTCGGGGCGCTGCAACTGCGCCAGGGCGGCGGCGAGCCGGGCCGTCGCGGCGGGCAGCAGCGCGGTGTTCTGGCTGGTCAGGTCGCGGGGCAGGGTGCGGACGGTGAGCCGCAGGTAGAGCACGCCCTTCTCGGCGAGCTTGAGCAGCGGCCGGTCCTGCCCGTCCCGCCACGAGTTCTCCCACAGCGCCGCGTCGCTGGCCAGCCGGTCGGCGTACGCCGCGCAGAACGAGCCGAGGCCGGGGCTGTGCAGCCACTGCTTGCCCTCGAAGATGAACCGGCTGGTGACCGGCGGGGTCAGGCCCGCCAGCCGCCAGGCGGCGACCGCGTGGATGCGCGACATCAACGCGCCCTTGTCGTCGGCGACGCCCCGGGCGTAGAGGCGGCCGTCGTGGATCTCGGCCGCGTACGGCGGGCTGATCCAGTCAGCGTCGTCGCCGGCCGGTTCGACCTCGACGTCGTAGTGGGTGAAGTGCAGCAGCCGGCGCCGCCCCGCGCCGGGGATCTCGGCCAGCACGTACGGGTGGGACTGCTCCCACTCGATGATCTCGGCCTGGCCGCCCCAGCGGTGCACGGAGTCGGCGATGAACCGGGCGGTGGCCGCCATCTGGTCGGGCTCCTGCCGGCGGCTGCGGATGCGGCAGAGCTGCTGGAGCTCGGCGACGAACTCGTCGAAGTGGGTGTCCACCGCGGCGAGCGCGGCGGCGGTGTCCGGGTGGGGCATGGGTTTCCTCCGCGGGGCTCAGTGGATGGTGACGCCGCCGTCGACGAAGACGGTCTGGCCGGTGACCATCGCGGCGGCGTCGCTGAGCAGGTAGGCGACGGCGTTGGCGACGTCGTCGGCGTGCGCCATCCGTCCGAGCGGGATGGTGGCCAGCTTCTCGGCGAGGTACGCGGCGTCGCCGCGCACGTCGGTGGTCATGTCGGTGGGGACGATGGTCGGGCCGACGGCGTTGACCCGGATGGCGTCGCGCGCCCACTCCAGGGCCAGCACCCGGGTCAGGTGCAGCACGCCGGCCTTGCTGACGCAGTAGCCGACGGTGTTCAGCACGGCGATCTGCCCGTTGGTCGAGCCGAGGTTCACCACGGCGCCCCGGGCGGCGCGCAGCGCCGGGTACGCCGCCTGGCACATCCGGAACGTGCCGGTGAGGTTGACGTCCAGGACCGTGGTGAAGTCCTCCTCGGTCATCGTGGCCGCCGGCCCCCGGCGGACCACGCCGGCGTTGTTGACCAGCAGGTCGAGCCGGCCGTGCCGGTCGAGGACCCCGGCGACCAGGCCCGCGCAGGAGCGCGCCTGACGGATGTCGACCCGGTGGCGGCTGTGCGGCCCGCCGGGGTCGTCGACGTCGGCCAGGTCGGCGTGGGCGACGACCGCGCCCCGGGCGGCGAGGGTGGCGGCGATCCGCGCGCCGATGCCCCGGGCCGCGCCGGTGACCAGGGCGACCCGGCCGTCGAGGCGGAAGGCGTCGCCGGTGCCGCTCATGCGCCGATCACCTTGGTGTCCTCGGCCCAGAAGGCGAGCCGGCGCTGCAACAGCCGGATGAGGAAGTGCGCCAGCAGGCCCATCACCGACAGCACCACCAGCACGGCGAACATGCCGGCGATGTCGAAGTTGTAGTTGGTCTGCAGCAGCAGGTAGCCCAGGCCCTCCTTCGCGCCGATGAACTCGCCGACGACCGCGCCGAGGATGGCGAAGACGATGCCGATGTCCAGGCCGGCGAAGATGAACGGCAGCGCGCTGGGCAGCCGCACCATCCGGAAGATCTGCGCCCGGCTGGCGCCGAAGACGGTGAGCATCTGGATCCGGTCGGCGTCGGCGGCCCGCAGCCCCTCGATGACGTTGACCAGCATCGGGAAGAACGAGATGACGGCGGCCATGACCACCTTGCTGGTGAGCCCGAAGCCGAACCAGAGCACGAACAGCGGCGCGAGGGCGACCTTCGGCACGGTCTGGAACGCCACGATGTACGGCATCAGGGTCGCCTCGACCACCTTGATCTGGGAGATGAAGGTGCCCAGCAGCACGGCCGCGCCGACGCCGATGGCGAAGCCGAGCAGCGCCTCCTGGGTGGTGACCCAGAAGTGGCCCCAGAACTGCTCGTCGGTGAGCTGCCGGTGCAGCGCCTCGACGATCTGGGACGGGCGGGGCAGCACGTACTCGTCGACGTCCAGCAACCGGGTGCCGTACTCCCAGGCGAGCACGACCACGACGAAGACCGTGGGGACGAGCCAGAGCTGGGGACGTTCGCGCAGGTCGACCCGGCGTCGCCGGGTGGCCGTCGGCCCGGGGGCCGGGGCGGTGGTCTCCACTACCTCGGTGTCTGCCATGGCGGCACCTCCTCAGTCGATGACGCCGGCGGCGTTGAAGTGGCGGCGGATGCGCTCGACGTAGACGCCCGCCCGGTCCGAGGACATGACGCCCAGGTCGCGGGGCCGGTCCAGGTCGATGGTGAGGATCTCGGCGATCCGGCCGGGGCGGGGGCTGAGCACCACCACCCGGTCGGAGAGGAAGACCGCCTCCGGGATGGAGTGGGTGACCAGCACCGCGGTCTGCCCGCTCTCCCGCCAGATGCGCAGCAGCTCGACGTTCATGTACTCGCGGGTCATCGCGTCGAGCGCGCCGAACGGCTCGTCCATGAGCAGCACGGCGGGGTCGTGCACCAGCGCCCGGCAGATGCCGGCGCGCTGCTGCATGCCACCGCTGAGCTCGTGCGGGTACTTCCGCTCGAAGCCGGTCAGGCCCACCATGTCCAGCAGCTCCTGGGCGCGGGCCCGGTGCCGGGCGGGATCCAGCTTCTGGATCTCCGCCGGCACCATGACGTTGTCGAAGATGGTGCGCCAGGGCAGCAGCGTGGGGGCCTGGAACACCATCCCGACCTCGCGGAGGGGGCGGACCACCTCGGTGCCGGCGATCCGCACCGTGCCGGCCGTCTTCGGGCTCAACCCGGCGAGGATCTTGAGCAGGGTGGTCTTGCCGCAACCCGACGGGCCAACGACCGAGATGAACTCGCCCCGACGTACGGTCAGATTGATGTCGCGCAGGGCCTGGGTCGGCGCCGACCGGCGCGGCCGGTACTGCTTGTCCAGGCCGGCGACCTCGATCCAGGAGTCCTCCGACACCGTTGCCGGCTGCTGCGTCCGGCGACCCATCGCCTTGATGGCCATCGAATTCCCTTCCGCGTCCGCTGCCGCTACTTGGCGGGGTAGTTGGCGGCCTTGTCGAGCACCGCGGCCTTGTCGAAGTCGTTGGCCCCGGCGAGCAGGCCCGGCTCCCACACGTCGCCGAGCTGCACGTCCCCGGTGATCTGGCCGGCCTCCTTGGTGTACGCCTGGGTCTTGGTCCACTCCTGGTCGCTGATCGCGCCCCAGTCGCCGAACTGCTCGGGCGTGCCCGAGGCCGGGGTGGCGGTCTTGAGCCAGGCGGTGAGGCTGCGGGTGTCGGCCGGCAACTGGTCGGCGGCCTGCTTGCCGGCGAGGATCTGCGGGAACACCTGGTAGCCGATCCGCATGGCGGCCTCCGGGTTCTTCGCGGAGAAGAGCATCGCCTTGTACGCCGCCCGCATGAACCGGGTGTAGACGTCCTTGTTGTCGTCGAGCTTGCGGGCGCCGACGGCGAAGCTCAGCGACCGGATGCCGTCGAAGGCGTCGGGGTTGTCGAGGTACTTCAGGCTGATCCCGGAGTTCTCGATCACCGCGTACGCCTGGGTGTAGAGGGCCAGCATGTCGACCTTGCCGTCGTTGAGCGCGGCGGCGGCCGGCGCGCCGACGCCGACCGGCAGCAGCTCCACGTCCTTGGCGGGGTCGAGGCCGGCGGCGGCGACGAAGGCCCGGGCGTACGGCGCGGAGCCGGAGGCCAGGCTGATCACGCCGATCTTCTTGCCCTTGAGGTCGGCGCCGCCGGTGAGCGTGCTGTCCGGCTTCACCGCCATCACCCACGGCCAGTTCTGCACCAGGCCGCCGATGGCCTTGACCGGCACGTTCTTCTCGACCGCGCCGAGGATGGAACCGCTGTCGGCGGCGGTCAGGTCGGCGCTGCCGGAGGCGACCGCCTGGAGGGCGGCGACGGAGCCGTCGGTGTTGATCGTCTCGACGGTGAGCTTCTCCTCGGCGAAGTAGCCGAGCTCCTTGGCGACCGCGTAGACGGCCACCTCCTCCTTGGGACCGATGACCGCGGAGGCGATGGCGAAGGTCAGCTTCGCCGGCTCCCCGTCCTTGGCGGCCGCGTCGTCGCCGGAGCCCCCACATCCGGCCAGGGCCAGCGCGGCGACCAACACCGCCGGCAGCACACCCCACTTCTGCTTCATATCGACACCTCGTCCTCAGGGTTTTCGGGTAGGGAAGATCGACCGCGCGGGATCCACGCGGCGGGTGGGACGGTTCGGTGGGGCCGGCCGTGGCACGGCCGGGTGGGCCGGGCGGCCCGGGGAGGGTCAGCGGGACGGGTCCCGCCGCGCCACGGCGGTGGCGAGGTCGTTGTAGACGTGCTGCTCGACGATCAGCCCGTCGCGCAGGACGAACACGTCGGCGTAGCGGATCCCGTCGAACGGCTCGCCGTCGGGCCACTGCCCGTACAGCCGGCCGAGGGAGGTCACCGAGACGCCGTCGTCGGGGGCGACGCCGACCAGGTACCGGTCGCGGTGCTTGCGCACCCACCGGTAGGTGCCGGTCGCCGCCGACGCCAGCTCGGGCAGGGAGGCGAAGCGACGCCCGCCGGGGAAGACGATCAGCGCCCCCGGGGCGAGCAGCCGGCCGGCCCGGTCGAGGTCGCGGTCCTCGCAGAGTTGCAGGTAGTGGTCGACCAGCCGGGCGGCGTCCATCAGCCGCTCTTGCCGCTCAGGGCCGCTTCCCACTGGTCGCGCAGCGGGTGCTCGGCCGGGCCCTGCTCGGTGAGGATGCGCATCAGCCGGGTCAGCAGCAGGTCGCGTTCCCGGTCGAGCACGGCCTGCCCGTCGGCGTCGGCGGTGAAGCCGTCGAGGTCGCCGGGACCGAGCACGGCGCGGCGGACGAGCAGCTGTTCCAGCGCCCGCAGCCGCTGCCGGTCGACGTGCAGCTCGGTGGAGAGTTGCAGCACCAGGTCGAGCAGCTTGCCGAGGCGGGGGTCGCCGAAGTAGTCGAACTCGGTGCTCATCACGCCTCCGGCTTCGTCGCGGCCAGCACGGCCCAGGGGAAGTGCCACTCGGCCCGGTCGCCCCAGCCCTCGGGGCGTACGCCGTCGCGGCGCTCGTCGAACGGGGTCCAGCTCGCGTCGACCAGGCCCGCGTCGGCGCAGACGGCGAGCAGGTCGGAGCCGAACAGCGCGTGGAAGAACGGCTCGTTGTTGCGCTCGGCGTGCTCGTAGACGGTGGCGTCGCGCAGCGGGTCGCCGGTGAGCTGGAACTCCAGGAAGCGCAGCGCGCCCCCGGGCTTGAGCAGGCGGGCCGCCTCGACGATCGTCTCCCGGATCGCCTCGGCGGGCATCTCGTGCAGCACCATCGTGCCGGTGACCACGTCGCAGGAGGCGTCGTCGAGGCCGGTGGCCCGCCCGTCGGCCTGCCGGTAGTCGATGGCCAGCCCCTGCGCCTCGGCCTCGGCGTGCGCCAGGCGCAGCCCGGGCGCGGCCAGGTCGACGCCGACGACCTGCGCCGACGGGTAGCGGCCGACCAGCGGGCGGGTGCTCTTGCCGAACCCGCAGCCGATGTCGACGACCCGGGTGGCCGCCGGCAGGTCCGGCAGCGCGGTCTCGGTGAACAGCCGGTGGAACTTGTAGCCGTCGTTGTCGCGCAGCATGACGATGCGCGCGCCGAACTCGTAGACGTAGGCGGACATGTCGTCGGAGAAGAAGCCGCCCGGCTGGAGGTGGATGTCGTAGTCGGTGTACCAGGCGGGCAGGTCCAGGTCGGGGTCGAGGGTGAGCGCGCCGAGCGGCTGCGCCGGCACCTCGGCGAGCTGGGCGGCCAGCTCGTCGCGGCGGCCCAGGACGGCCTCCCCGGCGGTCTTCCACAGCATCTTCTGCTGCACCCGCTCCAGGTGGCTGAACCACGGGTAGAGCGGCAGGTCGCGCAGGGTCGCGCCGGCGTCGGCGATGGTGGCCGCCGGTTCGCCGGTGGCGGCGTACTCCCGGGTCAGGGCGGGGTAGACGGTGTCCGCCCAGCGCTTGCGCAGGCCGAGGACGAAGTCCACGGCGGAGCGTTCGTCGAGGGTGAGTCGATCCTCGATGTCCAGCATGGGGATCTCCTTGCGTCGCGCCGGCCCGGTGAGGCGGGCGGCTCGGTGAGGGGATGCTCGGGTCGGCGCCGGCGGGGGTCCGCCACCGACGTGGTCAGTAGGCGAGGGCCACCGCGGCGGCGTCGGGGCTGTCGTGGCGGCCGAGGAACGCGCCGGCGTACCGGCCCTCGTAGACCGCCTCCAGCGTGGTGCGGGGTGCGTTGGCGTCACCGACGAGGTGGATCCGGGGTCCGTCGGGTGCCGCGTCCAGGTGGCGGAACAGGGTGTCGTCGGCGGCCGGCGGGCCGGCGTCGACGACGGCGGTGACGTCGTCGACGGGCACGTCGACGCCGGCCAGGGGGCCGGTCAGGGCGACCGTGTCGCCGTCCACCACGCGGAGGGTCCGCAGTGGATGGACGACGACACCGAGCTCGGTGAAGCGCCGCAGCAGCGCCAGTCGGGAGTAGGTGGTGATCCGGGCGGCGAGGCTCGCCGTCGGGGAGACCAGGTGCACCCGGGCGCCCCGCCGGGCCAGCGCCTCGGCGACGGAGGACGCGGCCCAGGTGCCGTCGTCGTCGAGGACGACGTACGCGCCGGCGTCGGCGTCGGGCGCGGCGAGCAGGTCGACCGCCTGCCACAGGTCGAGCACGGGCGGCCCGCCGGGCAGGGCGCGGCGGGCGGGGCGGGAGCCGGTGGCCACCACCACGTCGTCGTAGCCCCCGTCGCGTGCCCCGGCGGCGGTGACCCGGTGGCCGAGGAGGAGCTCGACGCCGGTGGCGCGGGCCTCGGCGGCGAGGTCGCGGGTGAGCAGGCCGAGCCGCTCCCGGCCGGGCACCCGGGCCGCGACGCGGACCTGGCCGCCGAGGTCGTCGGCGGCCTCGGCGAGGGTGACCCGGTGACCGGCGCGGCGGGCGGCGGTGGCGGCAGCCAGGCCGGCCGGTCCGCCGCCGACCACCAGGACCCGGCGGGGCGCGCTGGGCCGCCGCCAGGCCGAGGCCCACTCCCGCTCGACGCCGACCTCGGGGTTGACCACGCAGGTGATCGGCAGGCTGGCCTCGACGCGGGCGATGCAGCCCTGGTTGCAGGCCAGGCAGGAGCGCGTCTCGTGCTGCCGGCCGGCGGCGGCCTTGCGGACCAGGTGCGGGTCGGCGATGTGCGGGCGGGCCAGGCCGACCAGGTCGGCCTCCCCCGCCGCGATCAGCTCGGCCGCCTCGGGCAGGCTGTCGAGCCGGCAGACGGCCAGCACCGGCAGGTCGGGGAACTCCCGGGAGAACCGGGCGGCGTGGTGGCGGAAGGGCGCGTGCCCGAAGCTCATGTCGGCCATCTGGGTGGCCAGCGACCAGCTCCCGTGGTAGGCGGAGTGGCTGACGTGGACGTAGGCCAGCGGGTGCTCCGCGCGCAGCCGGGCGACGATCTCCACCATCGCGTCGGGGTCGAGGCCGCCGGGGAGGAACTCGTCGGCGCTGATCCGCAGCCCGACCGGCAGGTCGGCGACGGCGGCGTGCACGGCGGCGAGCACCTCGTGGGTCAGCCGCATCCGGTTGGCCAGGCTGCCGCCGTAGTCGTCGGCGCGGCGGTTGGTGTGCGGGGAGAGGAACTGCTGGAGCAGGTGCCCGTGTCCGGCGTGGACCTCCAGCCCGTCGAAGCCGGCCCGCCGCATCCGGCGGGCGGCGGCGGCGAACGCGTCGACGACGGTGGCGAGATCACGGCGGCCCATGGCGTGCGGCACGTGCGCCCCGGCGGCCCAGGCCACCGGCGAGGACGACCAGGCGGCGGTGCGGGTGGCGTCGCCGTTGGCCTGCCGGCCGGCGTGCATGACCTGGGCGAAGATCCGCGCGCCGTGGGCGTGCACGGCGTCGGTGACCCGCTGGTACGCCGGGACGCTCGCGTCGGTGAAGCTGCCGAGGCTGATGCTGCGTCCGGCGCTGGTGGGGTGCACCCGGATCGCCTCGGTGATGATCAGCCCGGCGCCGCCGCGGGCCCGCTCGGCGTGGTAGGCGGCGAGCCGGGCCGTGGGTTCGTTGTGCAGGCCGAAGTTGGTGGTGTGGCCCGGGACGAAGACCCGGTTGCGCAGGGTCAGCGACGCGAGGCGGACTGGCGAGAGGAGCTTCCGCAGCTTCTCGTCCGCCATGCGCGGGCCTCCTGTCTGGACCTACCGACCCCCGACCGCAGACCGTTCGGGTGAACCGTACGCCGTTCGAACAAGAGGAACGCTAGGACCGCCGTTCACCTTCCGTCAATGACTTACCGATCAGTAACATCACTTGAGACCGGGCCTTGACCTGCTGTTTCTCTCAGCCGAACGGGGCGGCTCAGCCGGCGCGGCGCGGCGGCCCGCCGAGCGCGTCGCACGCCTGCTCGTGCATCCGGACCACCTCCCGGCGGATCTCGGCCCGCTCGCTGATCCGCCGGGCGAACGGGATCCGCACCGGCACCTCGATGCCGTCGACGGCGACGGCGAAGTCAATGCCGTCGGCGTCCAGCCCCGTCGCCCGCGCCCGGGTGGCGTCCGGGCAGCCGCCGAGGGTCCGGCAGATCAGCAGCGAGTCGTCGGCGTGGTCGGCGTTCATGTGCCGGCAGACCGCGCGCACGGTGTCGGCGTCGAACGGCTGCCCGGCGTCCGCGTCGGACGGCTGCCCCGCGCCGTGGGACGCCGGCCGGTGCGGCTGCCCGGTCACGCCACGGCCTCCGTCGCCACGGCGTCGGCATCATCGGCGACGGCGTCGGGCACGTGCCGGGCGAGCGCGGCGAAGACCGCCGTGTTGTGCCGGTACGCCAGCAGCACCTCCTCCAGCAGGGCGGCCTCGGCCGCCGGGTCGAGCGGCAGGGCGTCCAGCCGTGCCCGGTAGGCGTCCTTGTACGCCTTCGGCCGGGTGATCCGGTCGAACGCGTAGAAGGCGGCCCCCGCCTGCGCGCTCAGCCCGTACCGCCGGGCGACGGCCCGGCCGATGTGCCGGCCGCCGGAGAGGTCGCCGAGGTAGCGGGTGTAGTGGTGGGCGACGAAGCGCTCCGGGGAGGTGGTGGCGACGGCGCGGATCCGGTCGGCGTAGGCCAGCGTCGCCGCGTGCGGTGCGCTCCGCCGCGCCCAGTCCGGCCCGACCAGGTGGGTCAGGTCCGCCTCCAGCGCGGGCAGCCGGGTCAACGCGTCGTCGACGAATCCCCCGGCGATCGGGTCGTCGCGCATCGCCTCGGCGGCCGACTCCAACGCCTGGTAGAGGGCGTGGTGCTGCACCACGAGGTCGACGTAGCCGGCGAGGTCCACGTGCCCGGCGACCAGCGCCGTGACGTAGTGCTGGCCCTCGGCGGCGGCGTGGGCGCCCTGGCTGGCGGCCCGCAGCCGGGCCGAGAACGGGACGGGTGCTGTGCTCATCTATTCCTCCGGAACGGTGCGGTGGGCCGGGCCCCGACGGCGGGGCACGACCAGCGGCAGGCGGGTACGCGGGTGCGGCACGACCTCGACGTCGTGCCGGTAGACCTCGCTGAGCAGCGGTGCGGTCAGGACGGTGGCCGGCGCGCCGGTGGCCCGGACCCGCCCGTCGGCGAGCAGGGTCATCCGGTCGGCGTACGCCCCGGCCAGGGCGAGGTCGTGCAGCACCACCACGACGGCGTCCCCGGCCTCGGCGCGGTCGCGGGCGATCCGCATGACCAGCTCCTGGTGGCGCAGGTCGAGGGCGGCGGTCGGCTCGTCGAGCAGCAGCACCCCGGCCCGCTGCGCCAGCACCCGGGCCAGCGCCGCGCGGGCCTGCTCGCCGCCGGAGAGGGTGGGGAACGGCCGGGCGGCGAACCGGAGCACGTCGCAGCGCCGCATGCTCTCGGCGACGACCGCGTCGTCGTGCGCCTGCTCGGGCCGCCCGACCCAGGGCGCGCGCCCCATCCGGACGACGTCGACCACGGCGAACGGGAAGCTCAGCGTGTGCCGCTGGGTCAGCACCGCCCGGCGCATCGCGAGCTCCACGGCCGACCAGCCGCCGAGGGGACGGCCGTCGACCTCCACGCTCCCGGTCGTGGCCGGCAGGTCGCCGCTGACGGCGGCCAGCAAGGTCGACTTGCCCGCGCCGTTGGGGCCGACCAGGGCGTGCACCTCACCGGCGCGGACGACGAGGTCGACGCCGTCGAGCACCGGCCGGCCGGCGCGTTCGACCCGCAGCCCGGCGGCCCGGATCCGGACGCTGCCCGGCGTCGCCGGGGCCGGCGGCTGCGCTGCCGCCCGCCGGCCGAGCAGGCGCAACCGGGCCCGCCCGCGCGGGACTGCTCCGCCGCCGGAGGGGGTCGGCGTGCCCCGGCCGGTCACGCCCAGCCCCCCGCGCGGTCCCGCGTGCGCCGCAGCAGCCAGAAGAACGCGGGCCCGCCCACGACCGCGGAGAGCACGCCCAGCGGCAGTTCCTGGTAGTCGACGAGGGTCCGGGCGGCGAGGTCGGCGGCGATGACCACGATCGCGCCGCCGAGCGCGCTGGCCGGCAGCAGCAGCCGGTGCCCGGGGCCGGCGACCATCCGGACCAGGTGCGGCACGACCAGGCCGATGAAGCTGATGATGCCGGTGAAGGCGACCGCCGCCGCGCCGAGCAGGGCGGTGACCACGATCATCCGGACGCGCAGCCGCTCCACGTCGACGCCGAGGTGCCGGGCCGCCGGCTCGCCGAGGGCGAGCAGGTCGAGCCGGCGGGCGTCGGCGACGGCGGCCACCAGGCCGACCGCGAGGCAGGGTGCGGCCAGCCCGACGGCCGACCAGCTCGCCTGGGCGAGGCTGCCGAGGTTCCAGAACGCGATGGCCTGCACGCCGGACTCGTCGGCGACGAACATCAGCAGCCCGATCGCGGCGCCGGCGACGGCGTTGACGGCGACGCCGGTGAGCACGAGGGTGACCACCTCGGTCCGGCCGCCGGAGCGGGCGAGCGCGTAGACCAGCCAGGTGGTGACGAGCCCGCCGGCGAACGCGGCGGCCGGCACCGTCCAGCCGCCGAGGACGGTGACGCCGGTGACGATCGCCAGGGCCGCGCCGAGGGCCGCGCCCGCGGACACGCCGATGACGCCGGGCTCGGCCAGCGGGTTGCCGAAGACGCCCTGCATCACCGCCCCGGAGCAGCCGAGCGCCGCGCCGACCACGGCGGCGAGCGCCACCCGGGGAAAGCGGACGAGCCACAACGCGCTCTCGCCGTGCGGGGCGGCCGGGCGGGGGCCGACGTCCAGGCCGAGCCGGTGCAGCACCGAGCCGAGCACCTCCGCCGGGGCGATCGCCACCTGCCCCCGGCCGGCGGCGAACAGGGCGACCAGCAGCAGGCCGGCGGTGAGGCCGGCGAGCAGGAGCGCCCCACGCCGGGGCCGGGGCCGGCGTCCGCGGGCGCGGCCGGGGGCGGCGTCCACGGTGGCCGGTGGGGTGTCGGTGGCGGTCACGACCGGCCCCGGCAGTGCAGCGCGTCGGCCAGCGCCCGCACGACCCGGCCGGAGCGGGTGCCGAAGGTGAGCAGGACGCCGTCGTCCATGTCGACGATCCGGCGGGCGGCCCCGGCGGGGGTCTGCGCCACCCCGGGGAGCCTGAGCAGGCCGTCGACGCCGCCGACGGACGCCAGCCCCCCGCTCATCACCAGGATCACGTCGGGGGCGGCGTTGATCAGGCCCTCGCTGGTCAGCGGCCGGAACTTCGCCAGGCCGATCGCGGTGCCGGCGTCCACCCCGCCGGCCGCCTCGATCATCGCGTCGGAGCCGGCGCCCCGGCCGCCGATGAGGTAGACCCCGGCGGTGCCGCGCAGGTAGAGGAAGGCGACGCGGGGCGACGCAGCGTCGGGCACGCCGTCGCGGGCGGCGGCGATCTCCCCCTGGACCCGGGCGACGAGCCGCTCGCCGGCCTCGCCGACGCCGAGCGCGGCGGCGATCGCCCGCACGTGCGCGGGCACGGCGTCGAGGGTCTGCTCGGCGGCGACGAGGACGACGGGGATGCCGGCGGCCCGCAGCTGACGCAGCGTCTCGGGCGGACCGATGCTGTCGTCGGCGAGGACCACGGTGGGGGCGAGGGCGAGCACCGCCTCGGCGGACAGGTCGTGCCCGGCGGGGGTGACCACGGGCAGGCGCGCGGCGGCCGGGAAGGTGGTCGAGGTGTCCCGGCCGACGACGTTGCCGCCGAGCCCGAGGCTGAACACGATCTCGGCGATCGAGCCGTAGAGGTTGACCGGCAGGATCCGCGTCGCGTCGGTGACCGTGGTGGCGACGCCGTCGGCGGAGGCGACGGTGACCGGCAGGGCCGGGGCCGGCGCGGGGTCGAGCGGGATGACGTCGGTGTCGGGCAGGGCGGCGGTGACCGGGCCGCAGGAGGTGGCCGACGGGGTCGTCCCGCCGGCGGCCGGCGCGCTGGCGCAGCCAGCCAGGGCGCCGGCGAGCAGCAGCAGGACGGCCACCAGCGCGCGGCCCGGGCCGGGCGACCCGGCCCGCCGGGTCAGGGCGCGCCGGGCCGATGCCCGGTGGGTCACGGGGCGGGTCGACGCCCGGTCGGTCACGGGGCGGGTCGACGCCCGGTCGGTCACGGGGCGGGTCGACGCCCGGTCGGTCACGGGGCGGCGGGTCGACGCCCGGTCGGTCACGGGGCGGCGGGTCGACGCCCGGTCGGTCACGGGGCCGTGGGTCACGGGGCGGCCCTCCGCCGGCGGCGGCGCAGGCCGGCGAGCAGCGTCAGCCCGAGCAGGGGCAGGGCCAGCGCGGCAAGCCACCAGCCGCCGATGCCGGAGGCGGCGCTGACCCGGGTGACCTGGGCGGCGGGGTCGGTGCCCGCGGCGACGGCACCGCCCGTGCCGGTGGGGGCCGGTGCCGCGCCGCCGGCGGGCGCGGCGGTGACCGGGGCAGCGGCCGAGGCGGCGGGCGGCGCGGTGGTGGTGGTGGTGGTGGTGCGCGCGGTGGGTCCTGCGCCGCCCGGGCCGACGGCCCCGGTCGTGGCCGGGGCGGCGCTGGTACGGGCCGGGGCGGCCGCCGCGGCGAAGGTGATCGGCACCCGGACGTCCTGGGACCGGTCGGCGGGGCGGGTGTGGTCGGCGCGGGTGGCCACCACGCACCGGCGGACGGTGCAGTCCACGTCGCCGATGCGGGTGCCGACGGTGAGCGTGACCCGGAACGACCCGCCCGTGCCGTAGGGCTTCGCCAGTCCCTCCCCGTAGGACGGTGGGTTGGACGAGATCCAGTGCGAGGCGCCGGTGCTCCCGGTGGTGTCGGCCCCGCCACCGCACGGGCTGGGCGCGACGCCGGCCCCGTTGTCCACGCAGTAGGCGACGTAGATGCCCTTGGTGACGTCGTAGCCGGTGCCGGAGACGGTGACGCTCGCGCCCGAGCGGGCGACGCCGCCGCTGGGCGTGACGGTGAGCGCCTGGCCGCCGCTCCCTCGCCCGGTGCCGGCGTGGGCCGGTGCCGCGCCGGCGGCGACACCGAGGGTGATCAGTGCTGCGGTCAGGACGGCGCGACGCAGTGCTCGCATCAGGCTCCCCACATGACGGATCAGGTCGGTTGACACACCGACCGTGACTAAGGTTTGCCTAACCTAAGCGACGGATTGGCAGTTCACAAGGGGTTCTTCGGGTCAAGATCTTCAACCCGTCGCCCCTGTGCCGCGATAGTTAGGTTTGCCTAACCTCAACCACTGTCCGTATTGGGTGTGAGAAAGGAACAGCATGGTCCGATCCAGAACCGGTGCCGGCCGGTGGCGGTCGCTGCGGTGGGCCGCGGTCGCCCTCCTCGGCGCCTCGGCCGCCCTCGTCGGCGTCGCACCCGCCTCGGCGGCCGGTGCCGACATCAGCACCGGCAGCCTCACCTGGGGCTTCAAGGCGTCGTTCCGCAGCTACGTCAACACCGGCAACGGCAACCCGCCGATCGCGGCGAGCAACGGGGCCAGCATCAACGCCGACGGTACCTTCACCTTCCCGGCGAAGGGCGGCACGTACGACGCCGGCACCGGCGCCATCGACGCCAGGTACGGCGGGACGGTCGTCTTCTCGTACCCGGCGCACATGTTCACCATCACCCTGGCCAACCCGACGGTCGCCGTCTCCGGCGGCACCGCCGCCCTGAAGGCGGACGTCGACCTGGCCACCACCGCCGCCGAGCCGGTCTCGGTCCGCCAGGCCACCATCGCCACCATCGCCGTCACCGACGGCAACCCCGGCGGCAGCGGCGGCACGGTGACCGCGACCGGCCTGGCGGCGACGTTGACCGCCGAGGGCGCCAGCGCGTTCAACGGCTTCTACGCCGCCGGCGCCGCGCTCGACCCGCTGTCGTTCACCTTCTCCACCGGTGGCGGCGGCGAGCCGGCCGGCCCGTCGGTCGCCGTCGCCCCGTCCACCGGCGTCGACCCGGCCGGGGCGACGATCACGGTCGAGGGCAGCGGCTTCGACCCGGAGGCCAACGGGGCGGCCGGCATCTACGTCTCCTTCGGTCCGAAGGTCGACGAGCACTGGACGAACGCCGGCGTCCTCCAGGTCACCAAGTGGGTGAACAAGACGAACGAGCCGACGGAGGCCCGCGACCGGCTCCACGCCGACGGCACGTTCCGCACCACCCTGCCGATCAGCGCGGTCTACACCGACCGCACCGGCGCGCAGGTCGACTGCACGCGGGTGCAGTGCTACGTGATCACCTTCGCCGCCCGCGGCTCGGCCGACCGGAGCCAGGACACCTTCACCCCGGTGACGTTCCGCAGCGCCCCGGTCGGCGGCGGCGACGCCGACCAGCAGATCACCGCCACCGTCACCGGTGGCGCGCTGACCCTCGGCGTGGCCGGCTCCACGGTCGCGCTGCCGGCGGTCAGCAACGGGCAGGTCACCAGCGGGGCGCTGAACACCGCCACGGTGGCCGACCTGCGCGGCACCAACGCCGGCTGGAGCCTGGTCGGGCAGGTCTCCGACTTCGCCTCGGCCGGCGGCGGCAGCATCGACGCGGACAACCTCGGCTGGGTGCCGAACGCGTCCGTCGTCACCGACGGCCTCGCCGGCACGCCCGGCGTGGTCACCCCGGGCGCGGCCGCCGCGCCCGGTGCCGGCCTGGGCACGGCGCGCGCGCTGTGCACCTCGGCCAGCGGCGCGAGCAACGGCACCTTCGGCTGCGGCGCCCAGCTCAACCTCGGGATCCCGGCGTCCGCCCCGGCGGGCGACTACACCGCGGTCCTGACGCTCACCCTTTCCTGATCACGGCACCACGGTGGGGCGGGCTCCGCGCCCGTCCCACCGGCCCGACCACCTGCGGAGCCCGGCATGCCCCTGCCCACCGCCCTGTCCCGGGCGAGCGTCGCGCTCGCCGCCGCGCTGCTCGCGGCGACGGCCCTGCCCGCGCCGGCCGACGCCGCGCCCGCCCCGTCGCCCGGCGTCGACGCCGATGCCGCCGACCGGACCGGCGCGGCCCGCTGGTCCGTGCAGCCGTCCAGCGCGAAGGGACCCACCGGGCGCAACTACTTCATCTACGACCTGGCCCCGGGCAGCACCCTGACCGACCACGTCGGCATCACCAACCTCGGCGACCGCCCGCTCACCTTCGACGTGTACGGCACCGACGCGTACACCACCGCCGACGGCGCGTTCGCCCTGCTGCCGGCCGACCAGCCCGCCACCGACGTGGGCTCGTGGATCCGGTTCGAGCGGCGGGCCTGGACGGTCCCGCCCGGCAAACGGGTCGACATCCCGTTCCGCCTCGCCGTGCCGGCCGACGCCACCCCGGGCGACCACACGGGCGGGGTGATCGGCGCGGTCGCCCGCGCCCGGACCACCGCCGACGGACAGCGGGTCCTGGTCGACCAGCGCCTCGCCGCCCGGGTCCACCTGCGGGTCGACGGCCCGGTGCGGCCCGCCGTCACCGTCGAGTCGGTCGACCTCTCGTACGACAACCCGGTCGACCCGTTCGCCGGCGGCGACCTCGTGGTCCGCTACCGGGTACGCAACACCGGCAACGTCCGGGTCACCGGCAGCGGCGCGGTGACCGTCGCCGGGCCGTTCGGCTGGGAACAGGCCCGCACCTCCCCCACCGACCTGCCGGAGCTGCTGCCCGGCGGCACCGTCACCGTCACCGAGCGGATCACCGGCGTGCCCCCGCTGCTGCGGCTGACCGCCGAGGTCGACCTCGCGGCGACCACCACGGACACCGCCCTGCCGCCGGTGCTGCGCTCCGCCGGGGTGTGGGCCCCGCCGTGGGTGCCGTTGGCGCTGCTCGCGGTGGCCGGCGGCTGGGGCGGGCTGCGGTGGTGGCGGCGTCGCCGCGCCCCCGGCGACGGTGGACGGGCCACGGCGGACGATGCGCGGCCCACCGTGGACGGCGGACAGGCCACGGTGGACGCCGGGCCGGCGACGGCATGACCGCCCGGACCCGCGCCGCCGCCCCGCTGGCCGCAGCCGTGGCCCTGGCCCTGGCACCCACCGCGGCCGGGGCGGCCGAGGGCGGGCCCGGCGTCACCGTGCCCGCCGGGCCGCTGCGGGTCGGGCAGCGGGTGCTGGTCGACCTCGACGGCTGGCCCGCCGGCACGGCGCAGGCCGAGGTGTGCGGCAACGCCGCCCGGCGCGGGGCGCTGGACTGCGCGACGGGCGACGCCACGCACGCCCAGGTGCCGCCGTCCGGTCGCGCCCGGCTGCCGCTGCGGCTGGCCGCTCCGCCGGTGGCCTGCCCCTGCGTGCTGCGCGTCCGGACGCCGACCGGCACGGCCGCCGCCACCGCCGACCTGCCGCTGACCGGGGTGGACGCGCCGCCCGCCGCGCCGGGCGTCCCGGCCACGCTGACCCTGGAGTCGTTGCGCGCCGACGACCGGTCCGGGCCACGCGGCTGGTTCGGCCTGCCGGGCGAGCTGACGCTGGGGTTCACCCTGCGCAACCCCGGCACCGAGGACGTGACCGACCCGCCGTTCACGCTGCTGGTCGGGCCCCCGGGGCGGGCCCGGACCATCGTGGCCGCCCCGGCGGTCGGCACCGTCGCCGCCGGGGCGACCCGCGACTACCGGGTCACGGTGCCCACGGGCGCGGCCCCGTACGGCCGGTACGAGATCGACGGTCGGATCGAGGTGCCCGGCGGCCCGGTCGCGTTCACGGTGGACGCCGCCCGGCGGCCCTGGGGCCTGCCGGTGGCCGCGGCGGTCCTCACGGCGGCGCTGCTGCTCGCCCGACGGGGCCGTCGGGCACCGGCCCGGTGACCCGTTTCCGCAGCTCGGAGGCCATGCCGACCACGCCGCTCGCCGCTTGCCTACGCGGTCGGGAGGTGAACGGCCGCCCGCCCGGCGCGGCACCGCGGCCCCGTTGACGGCCGACGCCGCCGCGCACTACGTTCGAGATGGGCACACCCGTCCGCATTCCGAACGCCGGCGCGGACGCCACGACGGCACAGAAGGCGGGAGGCCGATGGCGAAGATCGTCTCGCTGGCCGACGGGATCGCGGAGCTGGTGCACGACGGGGACGTGGTGGCCCTGGAGGGGTTCACCCACCTCATCCCGTTCGCCGCCGGTCACGAGATCATCCGACAGGGGCGGCGCGGCCTGACCCTGGTGCGGATGACCCCGGACGTCATCTACGACCAGCTCATCGGGGCCGGCTGCGCCAGCCGCCTCGTCTTCTCCTGGGGCGGCAACCCCGGCGTGGGCTCGCTGCACCGCTTCCGCGACGCCGTGCAGCACTCCTGGCCCGCGCCCCTGGAGCTGGAGGAGCACAGCCACGCGGGAATGGCCAACCGCTACGTCGCGGGCGCCTCCGGCCTGCCGTTCGCCGTCCTGCGCGGCTACACCGGCACCGACCTGCCCCGGCACACCGCCACCGTCCGCACCGTCGACTGCCCGTTCACCGGCGAGACGCTCACCGCGCTGCCCGCGCTGCGCCCCGACGTGACCGTGGTGCACGCCCAGCGCGCCGACCGGGCCGGCAACGTGCAGCTGTGGGGCATCACCGGCGTGCAGAAGGAGGCCGTGCTGGCCGCGCGCCGGTCCCTGGTCACCGTCGAGGAGCTCGTCGACGAGCTGACGCCGGTGCCGGGGCAGGTCGTCCTGCCCGGCTGGGCGGTCACGGCGGTGGCCCGGGTGCCCGGGGGCGCGCACCCGTCGTACACCCAGGGTTATTCGGTCCGCGACAACGACTTCTACCGCGACTGGGACGCGATCAGCCGGGACCGCGACGCCTTCCGGGCCTGGATCGCCCGGCACGTGCTGGCGACGGAGGTGCCGGCGTGAGCGCGGCGGACTGGTCGGCCGACGAGATGATGACGGTCGCCGCCGCCCGGCAGCTACGCGACGGCACCGTCTGCTTCGTCGGCATCGGCCTGCCCAGCACCGCCGCGAACCTGGCCCGCGTCACCCACGCCCCCGGCCTCGTGCTGGTCTACGAGTCGGGCTGCCTCGGCGCGAAGCCCGACCGGCTGCCGCTGTCCATCGGCGACGGCGTCCTCGCCGACACCGCCGACGCGGTCGTCTCCGTGCCGGAGGTGTTCAACTACTGGCTCCAGCCCGGCCGCATCGACGTCGGGTTCCTCGGCGCGGCCCAGCTCGACCGTCACGGCAACCTCAACACCACGGTCATCGGCGGCTCCTACGCCGACCCGGCGGTCCGCCTGCCCGGCGCCGGCGGCGCACCGGAGATCGCCGCGTCCTGCGGCGAGGTGGTCGTCATCGTCCGGCAGAGCAGGCGCACGTTCACCGACCGCGTCGACTTCGTCACCTCCGTCGGCTACGGCGCGGGGCCGGACGACCGGGCCCGGCTCGGGCTGCGCGGCGGCGGCCCCCGCACGGTGATCACCGACCTCGGCGTCCTCGAACCCGACCCGGCCACCCGCGAGCTGACCCTCACCCGGCTGCACCCCGGCGTCACCGTCGCGCAGGCCCGGGCGGCAACCGGCTGGCCGCTCGCCGTCGCCGACGGGCTGACCACCAACGAGCCACCCACCCCCGCCGAGCTCGCCGCGCTGCGGGCCCTGCGGGCCACGTCGAGGGCGACGACGTGACCCGCGACGTGCACGTGCGCGCCGCCGTCCGCACCCCCGCCGGCGGCCACGACGGCGGCCCGGCCGGCGGCGCGTAGGCGGGACGGGACGACCGGCCACCGCCGGCGCGGCCGCGCGAGGCGCGGGGGCACCGGTGCCTGCCGTGGCGGGCGGCGCGGCTACGCTGGCCACCGACGGTGACCGGGCGCTCAGGCCGCCCCGGGAGACCTGCGGCAGGAGACCGAGTGACCGACGCGGCGCGATCCGGGGAGTTCGTCCAGTCGCTGGAGCGCGGCCTGGCCGTGATCCGCGCGTTCGACGCCGAGCATCCCCGGCTCACCCTCAGCGAGGTGGCGCGGGCCACCGGGCTGACCCGGGCCGCCGCCCGGCGCTTCCTGCTCACCCTGGTCGAGCTGGGCTACGTGCACACCGACGGCCGGCTGTTCTCGCTGCGCCCGCGCGTGCTCGACCTCGGCTACGCCTACCTGTCAGGCCTGAGCCTGCCGGAGGTCGCCCGGCCGCACCTGGAGGCGCTGGCCGCGCAGGTGCGCGAGTCCTGCTCGGTGTCGGTCCTCGACGGCGGCGAGGTGGTCTACGTCGCCCGCGTCGCCACCAGGCGGATCATGACGGTGGGGATCAGCGTCGGCAGCCGGTTCCCGGCGTACGCGACGTCGATGGGCCGGGTGCTGCTCGCCGCGCAGCCCGCCGACTGGCTGGACGACTACCTCGCCACGGCGCGGCTGCGGCCGTTGACCCGGCACACCGTCACCGACCCGGCCCGGCTGCGCGCCGCCCTGACCACGATCGCCGCGCAGGGCTACGCGATCGTCGACCAGGAGCTGGAGGAGGGGCTGCGCTCGCTGGCCGCGCCGATCCGCGCGGACAACGGGTCGGTGGTCGCCGCGATCAACGTCTCCGCGCACGCCAGCCGCGGCTCGTTCGAGACGATCCGCACGGAGCTGCTGCCGCCCCTGCTGGCCACCGCGCAGCGCGTCGAGGAGGACCTGGCGGCCGGTCCGGGCCGGTGAACCGGCACCGGACCGGCCCGCCACCGCGTCGGCGGCGGATGGTCCGGCTCAGCGCGCCGACGCCGCGGGCCGACGGCCCGGGCCGAGGTGCCGGGCGTACGCGCCGGTGGTGAAGAACGCCGGCAGGTCCTCGCCGAACGCGGTGTCCTCGACGACGCGGGCGGCCTGCTCGGCGCGCTCCCGGTCGGCGGCCCCGCGCCCCGTCACCAGCTCGGCCAGCTCCTGCGCGAGGATGCTCCGGACCAGCTCGTCGGTGACGCAGCCGCCGTCGGCCAGCGGGGTGCCGTGGTGCAGCCACTGCCACACCTGGCAGCGGGCGATCTCGGCGGTCGCCGCGTCCTCCATCAGGTTCCACAGGGCGACCGCCCCGGCGCCGCCGAGCCACGCGTCGATGTAGCGCAGCGCGACCGCGATGTTGGCGCGCACCCCCGCGGCGGTGACCCGGCCGGGGGTCTTGTCGACGGCGAGCAGGTCGGCGGCGGCGACCTCGACGTCGTCCCGGAGCCGGTCGAGCTGGTGCGGGCGCTCGCCGAGCACCGCGTCGAACTCCTCCCGGCAGGTGGCGACCAGCCCCGGGTGGGCGACCCACGAGCCGTCGAAGCCGTCGCCGGCCTCGCGCCGCTTGTCCGCCCGCACCCGGTGCAGGGCCACCTCGTTGACCTGCGGGTCCCGGCTGGGGACGAACGCGGCCATCCCGCCGATCGCGTGCGCGCCCCGCCGGTGGCAGGTGGCCACGAGCAGCTCGGTGTACGCCCGCATGAACGGCACCGTCATGGTGACCTCGGCCCGGTCGGGCAGGACGAAGTCCGGCCACTGCCCGAAGTTCCTGATCACGCTGAAGATGTAGTCCCACCGCCCGGCGTTCAGGCCCGCCGAGTGCTCGCGCAGCTCGTAGAGGATCTCCTCCATCTCGAAGGCGGCGGTGATCGTCTCGATGAGGGTGGTGGCCCGGATGGTGCCGCGCGGCAGGCCCAGGCGCTGCTGGGCGAAGACGAAGACGTCGTTCCACAGCCGCGCCTCGTGGTGGCTCTCCAGCTTCGGCAGGTAGAAGTAGGGTCCCGCGCCCGCGTCGAGCTGCCGCCGCGCGCAGTGGAACAGGTAGAGCCCGAAGTCGACCAGGCTGGCCGAGATGGGCCGCCCGTCCACCGCGATGCCCTTCTCCACGAGGTGCCAGCCGCGCGGCCGCACGACGATCGTGGCCAGCTCGTCGCCGAGGGCGTAGCGCCTGCCGCGCGCGTCGGTGAAGTCGATGCGCCGGTCCAGGGCGTCGATCAGGTTGAGCTGGCCGGCGACGACGTTGTGCCAGGTCGGCGAGGTGGCGTCCTCGAAGTCGGCGAGCCACACCCGGGCCCCGGAGTTGAGCGCGTTGACGGTCATCTTGCGGTCGGGCGGTCCGGTGATCTCGACCCGCCGGTCGAGCAGGCCGGGCGCGGGCGGGGCCACCCGCCAGGTCGGGTCGGCGCGGATCGCGGCGGTCTCGGGGAGGAAGTCGGGGAGCTGGCCGGTGGCGTACCGGTCCCGGCGGGCGCGCCGGGTGTCGAGCAGGGCCACCCGGCGGGCGGCGAACTCGCTGTCCAGCTCGACCAGGAACTCCAGCGCCGCCGGGGTGAGGACCTCGTCGAACCGGTCGGCCAGCGGACCGATGATCTCGTATCTCATGCGAACTGCTCCTCCTCGGTGGAACCGCGCAGGGCGGTGGTCTCGGCGGCCGGGTTGAGCACGGTGCTGATCAGGTCGAAGTAGCCGGTGCCGACCTCGCGCTGGTGCTTGACGGCGGTGTAGCCGGCCGGCTCGGCGGCGAACTCCCGCTCCTGCAACGACACGTAGGCGGGCATGCCGTCGGCGGCGTAGCCGCGGGCCAGGTCGAACATCGAGTAGTTGAGGGCGTGGAAGCCGGCCAGGGTGATGAACTGGAACTTGTAGCCCATGTGGCCGAGTTCCCGCTGGAACTTGGCGATGGTGGCGTCGTCGAGGTGCTTGCGCCAGTTGAACGACGGCGAGCAGTTGTAGGCGAGGAGCTGGTCCGGTTGCTCCGCCTTGATCGCCTCGGCGAAGCGCCGGGCGGTCTCCAGGTCGGGGGTGGAGGTCTCCATCCAGAGCAGGTCGGCGTGCGGGGCGTAGGCCAGGCCCCGGGCGATGCACGGCTCGATGCCGTTGCGCACCCGGTAGAAGCCCTCGGCGGTGCGCTCGCCGGTGACGAAGGGCCGGTCGCGCTCGTCGACGTCGGTGGTCAGCAGCGTGGCGGCCTGGGCGTCGGTGCGGGCGATGATGACCGACGGCACGCCGGCGACGTCGGCGGCGAGCCGCGCCGCCTCCAGGGTGCGGACGTGCGCCCCGGTGGGGACGAGCACCTTGCCGCCGAGGTGGCCGCACTTCTTCTCGGCGGCGAGCTGGTCCTCCCAGTGCACGCCCGCCGCGCCGGCCGCGATCATGGCGGTCATCAGCTCGTACGCGTTGAGCGGCCCGCCGAAGCCGGCCTCGGCGTCGGCGACGATCGGGGCCAGCCAGTCGGTGCCGTCCCCGTCGCCCTCGGCGGTGGTGATCTGGGCGGCGCGCAGCAGGGCGTTGTTGATCCGGCGCACCACGGCGGGCACCGAGTTGGCGGGATAGAGGCTCTGGTCGGGGTAGGTGTGCCCGGCGAGGTTGGCGTCGGCGGCCACCTGCCAGCCGGAGAGGTAGATCGCCTTCAGCCCGGCCCGGACCATCTGCACGGCCTGGTTGCCGGTGAGCGCGCCGAGGGCGTGGACGTAGTCCTCGCTGTGCAGCAGCCGCCACAGCCGCTGCGCCCCGTGCCGGGCCAGGGTGTGCTCCTCCTGGATCGCCCCGCGCAGGCGCACCACGTCCTCGGCGCGGTAGCCGCGGCGCACCCCCTGCCAGCGGGGGTCGGTCGCCCACTCGGTCCGCAACTTCTCCACGGCGTTCTGCATGATGTCGTCTCCTCGGCTGTCGTGACGCCGGCGCTCCGTCGTGCCGCCCGGGGGCGTGACCGCGGTGCCGGTCCGGCGTGTCGCCAACGGTCACACGGCGTCGGCGGCGCGGTCGAGGGGCGGAAGAAGCCAAGTTCTGAGAAGTTCGCGCCCCGTCTTGCGAAGTTGCGAAGGGTTATATTTGCAGCCTGCCAACGGTGCTGGGCTGCCGAAAGAGCGACGAGGAGGTGAGGGCGATCAGCAAGACCTTCGCGGGTGCCCGGCTGCGCCGGATGCGCGAGGACCGCGCGCTGAGCCAGTCGCACCTGGCCCGCCTGCTCAACATCTCCCCCAGCTATCTCAACCAGATCGAGCACGACGCGCGCCCGCTGACGGTGCCGGTGCTGATGCGGATCACCGAGGTCTTCGGCGTCGACCCGACGGTGTTCGCCCCGCGGGACACGCCGCGGCTGGTCGCCGGGCTGCGCGAGGCGCTCCCGGGGCGGCCGAGCGTCGCCGACCTCACCGAGCTGGCGACCCGGCTGCCGGAGGTCGCCGAGGCCGTCCTCGACCTGCACCGGCGTTCCCGGCAGGCCGACGAGCAGCTCGCCGAGCTGCTCGGCGACCGGGAGACGATCGGGCGCAGCCCGCACGACCGGGTGACCGAGTTCTTCTACCGGCGGCAGAACTACGTGCCGGACCTCGACGAGGCGGCGGAGCGGCTGGCGGCGGCCATCGGGCTGCGCCGCGGCGAGGTGCGCTCCGCGTTGCAGGACCGGCTCGCCGAGCGGCACGGCGTGCAGGTGCGCCGCGACGACGCCACCCTGCTCGGCGACGAGTTGCACCGCTACCGGCCGCAGACCCGCACCCTGCACCTGTCGACGTCGCTGCGGGCCGGGCAGGAGGCGATGCGGATGGCGGCGCAGATCGCGCTGCTGGAGTTCGCCGACGTCATCGACGAGATCGTGGAGGAGGAGCGCTTCGACGACGTGCAGACGCAGATCCTCACCCGGGTCGGCCTGGCGAACTACTTCGCCGCCGCGCTGATCCTGCCCTACGAGCGGTTCCTGGCGGCGGCGGAGCAGCGCCGCTACGACATCGACCTGCTCACCCAGCACTTCGCGATGGGCTGGGAGACGGTCTGCCACCGGCTCAGCACCCTGCAACGGCCGCGCGCGCGGGGGGTGCCGTTCTCGTTCGTCCGGGTCGACCGGGCCGGCAACCTGTCCAAGCGGCAGTCCGCCACCGGTTTCCCGTTCTCGTTGACCGGCGGCACCTGCCCACTGTGGAACGTCTACGAGGCGTTCAGCGCGCCCGGTCGGGTCGTCGTGCAGGTCGCGGCGATGCCCGACGGGCAGCGCTACCTGTGGATCGCCCGCACCATCACCCGGCACCACGGCGGCTACAACCAGCCGGGCAAGGTCTACGCGATCGGGCTGGGCTGCGAGGCCCGGCACGCCGAGCGGCTCGTCTACTCCGCCGGGATCGACCTGTACGCGGCCGACGCGACCACGTCGATCGGCCCCGGCTGCAAGACCTGCGAGCGGATGACCTGCCCGCAGCGCGCCGCCGCGCCGATCACCGGCCGGCTGGACCTGGACGAGAACCGCAGCACCTTCATCCCGTACCCGTTGAAGGGCTGACCCGGCCGGCTGCCGGCCGCGGGCCGCGGGCCGCGGACGCCCGTCGGGGCGGGCCGGTGCCCCCGCGTCCCCCTGTCGGGCCGTAAGATGAGCACACTTCAACGTGATTCGAGAGCTGTAAAGGGGCACTCAACGTGACCGAGTTGGACGCCGTCGGCGGCCGGATCCGCGCCGCGCGGCAGGCCCGGGGGATGTCCCTGCGCGCGCTCGCCGAGAAGGTCGGCGTCTCGGCGAGCATGCTCTCGCTGCTGGAGAACGGCCGGTCGCGCTCCTCGATCCCCACGCTCTACGCCGTGGTCGAGGCCCTGGACCTGTCGATGGACGAGCTCTTCTCCGGCGCCCAGCCGCCCCCGGAACAGCCCCCCGCGCCGACGGCCGGGCCGCCCGCGTGGGGCGGCGGCACCGCGCCGACCGGGTCCGAGCTGCTCGTGGTCCGGGCCGGCAACCGGCGACGCATCGAGATGGAGACCGGCGTCGTCTGGGAGCAGCTCGGCCACAACGAGCAGGACGGCGTGGAGTTCATGCTGGTCACCTACCCGCCGGGGGCCAGCTCCAGCGACTCGGGGCGCTACCAGCGGCACAGCGGCCTGGAGTGCGCCCACGTCATGCAGGGCGAGCTGACCTGCAAGGTCGGCTTCGAGGAGGTCACCCTCGGGGCCGGCGACAGCCTGACGATCGATTCGTCCCGTCCGCACCTGTTCGAGAACAACGGGAGCGTGGACATGAGGGCCGTGTGGCTGGTGTTGCGGCACCGGGAGCCCGGCCCCGGCGGCCCGCCGGCCCGGTAGCGATCCACCGCGATAAGTGTCCGTCAACAGGATGTTAAACAAGACTTGACACGCCTGTGACGGCGATCGCATCATGGGGACCGCCGATCCACCGTCCCGCACCCCCGGATCGGACACACACACCACCCCCCTGCGGGCGTCTGTGGAGGTCCCTTACATGCCCAACCTGCTTCTCGCCGGCGGAATCGTCGTCACCTGCGCCGGCCCCAACGAGGTGCTGTGGCCCGGTGACGTCCTCGTCCGGGACGGACGGATCGCCGCGATCGGCCGCGACCTCGACGTCCCCGACGCCGAGCGGATCGACGTCAGCGGCCGGATCGTGATGCCCGGCCTGGTCGACACCCACCGGCACACCTGGCAGTCCGTCGTCCGCAACATCGCCTCGGACTGGACCCTCGACCAGTACCTCGTCGGCCTGCACGCCGGCCTCAGCCGGTACTTCCGCCCGGAGGACACCTACGCGGGCAACCTGATCGGCGCGCTGGAGGCCCTGGACTCCGGCGTGACCACCCTGCTCGACTGGTCGCACAACCTCTTCACCCCGGAGCACACCGACGCCGCGATCGACGCCCTGGAGGAGGCCGGCCTGCGGGCCGTCTTCTCGCACGGCGGCGGCGCGCCGCAGTGGGGCGGCGTGATGCCGTCGCCGGTGCCGCACCCGGCCGACGACGTGCGCCGGCTGCGCTCCGGCCGGTTCGCCGCCAACGACGGCCGGGTCACCCTGGGCCTGGCCCTGCGCGGCCCCCAGTTCTCGACGATGGACGTCACCGTCGCCGACTTCGCGCTCGCCCGGGAACTCGACCTGCGCGTCTCGGTGCACGTCGGCGACGGGCACTGGGGCAAGACCAGGCCGGTCCACCGGATGAACGCCGCCGGGCTGCTCGCCCCCACCACGACCTACGTGCACTGCAACACCCTCGCCGAGGACGAGCTGAAGCTGATCGCCGACACCGGCGGCAGCGCCTCCGTCGCCACCGACGTGGAGATGCAGATGGGCCACGGCTGGCCGGCGACCGGCCGGCTGCTGGCGGTGGGCGTCCAGCCCTCGCTCTCGGTCGACGTGTGCAGCTCCATCGGCGGCGACATGTTCACCACGATGCGCACGACGCTGGCCGTGCAGCGGGCCACCGACAACCACGCGGCCGTCGAGGCCGGCGAGGCACCCGAGCGGGTGAAGCTCGCCTGCTCCGACGTGCTGCGCTTCGCCACCATCGAGGGCGCGCGGGCCAACGGCCTCGGCGACGTCACCGGCTCGCTGGAGGTCGGCAAGGCCGCCGACATCGTCGTCCTGGCCGGCGACACGCTGGCCACCACGCCGGTCAACAACCCGTTCGGCACCATCGTCTACGCCGCCCACCCCGGGCTGGTCCGCGACGTGCTCGTCGACGGCCGGTTCGTCAAGCGCGACGGCAGGCTCGTCGGCGTCGACCTCGACCGGCTGCGGGCCCTCGCCGAGGCGTCCCGCGACCACGTGATCGGCTCGATGGCGGGCGCCGAGATCGGCGGCCGGTGGCAGCCCGAACCGAAGCTGAACCTGGCATGAGCCTGCTCGGACTGCCCCTCGCCGGCGCCGCGCCGCAGCCCGTCGCGGTGCGCGCGACCGACCCGCTCGGCCCCCGCCTGCTCGGCTGGCCGACGAGCCGGGCGGCGGCGGCCGTGGTCGTGCTGTTCGCGGTGAGCGCCGTGCTCTCCGGCGCCAGCGTCGGCCGCACCGCCCTGCTGGCGATGCTGCCGTTCGCGGCGCTCACCGCGATCGTCGCCGTGGGGCAGACCCTCGTCGTCCAGCAGGCCGGGCTCGACCTGTCGGTGGCCGGCGGCATCTCCCTCGGCGCCCTCGTGGTGGCCCGCTACGGCGACGCCGCGCAGTGGGGCCTCGGCACGGCGATCGCCGTGGCACTGGCCGCGACGCTGCTCGCCGGGCTGGTCAGCGGCCTGGTCGTCACGGCCTTCGGGCTGCCGCCGCTGGTCGTCACCATCGCCGTCAACGCGGTCCTGATCGGCCTGGTCCAGGTCCTCTCCGGCGGCTACAGCGCGCAGGCGCCGCCGGCCCTCACCGAGTTCGCGGTCGGGCGCACGCTGGGCGTGCCCCACCTCGTGCTGGTGGCCGCCGTCGTCATCGTGGCCGCGCAGCTCGTGCTCAAGGGCACCGTCGTGGGCCGGCGCTTCGAGCTCGTCGGGGCCAACCGGCTGGCCGCGCACGCCGCCGGCATCAACACCCGCCGGTACACGATCTCGGCGTACGCGCTGTCCGCGCTGCTCGCCGGCGGCGCGGGCGTCCTGCTCGCCGGGTTCCTGCGCACCACCACCAGCTCCGCCGGGGACGCCTACCTGCTGCCGTCGGTGGCCGCCGTGGTGCTCGGCGGCACCGCGCTGACCGGCGGGCGCGGCAGTCTCACCGGAACGGCGCTCGGCGCGCTCTTCCTCGGCCAGCTCACCCAGCTCGTCCAGACCTACACCCAGACCACGGCCGTGCAGAACATCGTGCAGTCCGTGATCATCGGCGTCGGCATCGTGGTGCAGCTCAGCATCGCCACCCGGCTGCGCCGCCGGGCGATCCGCCGCAATCCCACCTGACCCGACCGGTTCACCCCGCGCGGAACGGCCCTCGCCGTCCCGCCGATGCCCCCACCCCTGGAGTCCCTCATGTCGACACACCGGCGTTCCCTCGCCACCGCGATAGCCCTGGGCACCGCCGCCGTCCTGGCGGTCACCGGCTGCTCCACCACCAACAAGACCGCCTCCGCCCCGGGCGGCGACCCGAGCGCCGCCGGGCAGGTCGCCGTCGGCAACGCCGGCCCGCTCTCGGCCGCCGCCGCGATGGCCTCCGTCTGCGGCGACAAGCCGGTCAAGGTCGGCCTCGTCGACGGCCTCGGCACCAACTCGTGGTCCAAGATCGTCCGGGCCGAGATCGAGGACGAGGCCCGCAAGTGCCCGGCGATCAGCGGCGTCGAGTACGTCGCCGGCCGGGGCGACCTGCAGTCCACCCTCGCCGGCATCACCAGCATGGCCAGCAAGGGCGTCAACGTCCTGCTGGTGATCCCCGACGCCGGGCCGGGCCCCGCCCACCTGTCCGCGCTGCGTGCCGCCGCCAACGCCGGGGTCACCGTCCTCCCGATCGCCGCCGACCCGCAGGGCAAGCCCGGCAGCGACTACTTCGACTACGTCGACTGGGACACCCCGTACCTGGGCGAGGTGTGGGCCAAGTGGATGATCGACCGGCTCGGCCCGGACGGCGGCAACATCGTGATGCTCGGCGGCCCCGCCGGCAACCCCGTCTCCCAGGCCCACCTCTCCGGCATCAAGAAGGTGCTGGCCGGCGCGCCGCAGGTGAAGCTGCTGACCGACGAGCCGGTGACCACCAACTGGGACCCGGCGATGGAGCAGCAGGCGATGAGCGGCCTGCTCGCCAAGTACCCCAAGATCGACGGCGTCATCAGCGACTACGGGGCCGCCGCCACCGGCGTGCTGCGCGCGTACCAGAGCGCCGGTCGGCCGCTGGTGCCGATCGCCACCACCGACGACAACGAGCTGAGCTGCGGCTTCACCGCGCTGAAGGCCAAGAACGGCGGCTACGAGCTGGCCACCGTCTCCTCCCGCACCTGGATCGGGCGGGTCGCGCTGCGCAAGGGCGTCGCCGTCGTCAACGGCAAGGCCGACGCCGAGCCGTCGCGGCTGCAACTGGACCTCTTCGAGGACTCCACCGGCGGGGCCGGCGGCGCGGTCACCCCGGACAAGGCGTGCAAGGCGGACCTGCCCAACGACGCCCCGCCGTCCTCGCAGCTCGACACCGCCCAGCTCGCCACCCTCTTCCAGGGCTGATTGGACACCCACGAGATGACGACCGTACGGGACGCCGCGCTGACGCTGACGGGGATCGTCAAGCAGTATCCGGGCGTACGGGCCCTCGACGGCGTGGACCTGGCCGTGTCGCCGGGTCAGGTCCACGCCGTGCTCGGCGAGAACGGGGCCGGCAAGTCCACCCTCGTCGGGGTGGCCGCCGGCTCCGTCACCCCCGACGAGGGCCGGATCAGCATCGGCGGCCGGGACTATCCGGCGCTGACCCCCGCCCTCGCCCGGGAGAACGGGCTCGCGCTGGTCTACCAGACCCCGGCGCTGGCCGGCGGGCTCACCGTCGCCGAGTCGATGCTGGTGCTCCTGCCCGAGCAGGTGCGGCCCCGCGTCGGCGCGGCGTCGGCGTGGACCGCCGCGCACCTGCGCGGGCTCGGCCTGGACATCGACGCCGACCGGCTGGTCAGCGAGCTGACCATGCGCGAGGCGCACCTGGTGGAGATCGCCGCCGCGCTCGCCACCGACCCGCGGGTGCTGGTCCTCGACGAGCCGACCGAGGCGCTCGGCCCCGACGAGACGGCCTGGCTGTTCGACCGGATCCGGCAGCTCGTGGCGGCCGGCACGGCCGTCGTCTACATCACCCACCGCATCCCCGAGATCCGCGAGATCGCGCAGACCCTCACCGTGATGCGCGACGGGCGGGTCGTCGGCGGCGGCACGGTCGCCGCGCACACCGACGAGCAGATCGTCGAGCTGATCGTCGGCCGGTCGCTGGACACCACCTTCCCCGCCAAGCCCGACCTGGACGGCGCGCCCGTCGTGCTGGCCACCGAGGGGCTGCGCGGGGCCGGCTTCGCCGACCTGACCCTGCGGGTGTCGGCCGGCGAGATCGTCGGCTTCGCCGGGGTGGAGGGCAACGGGCAGCGCCAGGCGCTGCGGGCGCTGGCCGGGCTGGTCCGCTCGCACGGCCGGGTCACCGTCGCCGGCCGTCCGGTCGCCCTCACCGGCCCCGCCGCGGCGGCCGGGCGGGGCGTCACCTTCCTCTCCGGGGAACGGCTGCGGGAGGCCGTCTTCGGCGACCTCAGCATCCGGGAGAACGTCGACGCGCTCGCGCTGCCCCGGGTGTCGCTGCTGCGCACCCTCCTGGTGCCCGCCCGGGAACGGGCGCTGGTCGCCCCGGCGGTCGGCGCGCTGCGGGTGAAGGCGGCGAGCCTGGAGACCCCGGTCAACACGCTCTCCGGCGGCAACCAGCAGAAGGTGCTGCTCGCCCGCGCCAGCATCGGCCGTCCGGCGGTGCTGCTGGTGGAGGACCCGACCCAGGGCGTCGACGCCGGGGCCCGGCTGGAGATCTACCGGGTGCTGCGGGAACTCGCCGGGCAGGGCACGGCGGTCGTCGTGCTCTCCACCGACGCGGTGGAGCTGGAGGGGCTCTGCGACCGGGTCCTGGTCTTCTCCCGGGGACGCGTCCACGCCGAGCTCTCCGCCGCCACGCTCTCCGAGCGGGACATCACCGGCGCGGCGGTGCTCGCCACCGAGCAGGCGGTGGCCGCGCCGGCCGCCGGGCCCCGGCCGGGCCCGCGCCGGCGGCTGCTCGGCGGCGAGTCCCAGGCCGCGCTGATGCTGCTGCTCACCGTCGTGCTCGGCGCGGTGACCGCCGCCCGGGCGCCGGCCTTCCTCAGCTCGCTGTCCGTCGGGCAGCTCCTGCTGGCCGCCGCCTCGCTGGCCCTGGTCAGCCTCGGGCAGCTGGTGGTGGTGATGACCGGCGGCATCGACCTGTCGGTGGGCTCGGTGGTCGCGCTGAGCGTGGTCGCCGTGTCGTTCTTCGGCGCCGGCCCGCCCGCGCTGTTCGCCGTGGGCGTGCTGGTGGCGCTCGCCGCCGGAGCGGCGGTCGGTCTGCTCAACGGGGTGCTCGTCACCCGGGTCAACCTGCCACCGGTGGTGGCCACCCTGATCACCTCGATCGGCGTGGTCGGGCTGGCGCAGCTGCTGCGCCCGCTGCCCGGCGGGCAGGCCGGCGACACGCTGCTGGCCGCGCTGGGCACCACGGTCGCCGGGGTGCCGGTGGTGTTCGTCGTCGTGGTGCTGGTCGGCGTCGCCGGGCACCTGCTGCTGCGCCGGGCGCGGGCCGGCCGGGCGCTGCGGGCCACCGGCTCGGACGCGCTGTCGGCGTCCCGGATGGGCGTCGCGACCGTGCCGACGCGGCTGCTGGCGTACCTGCTCGGCGGGACGCTGGCGGCCGGCGGCGGGCTGGCGCTCTACGCGCAGACCGGCATCGGCGACGCCTCGACCGGCCAGGCCCTCACCCTGGCCTCGGTGACGGCCGTGGTGCTGGCCGGGGCCAGCGTCTTCGGCGGCAACGGGTCGGCGCTGGCCACCCTCGCCACGGCGCTGTTCCTGCAGACCATCACCAGCTCGTTGAGCTTCCTGTCGGTCAGCCTCGCCTGGCAGTACTGGATCCAGGGCAGCTTCGTCGTCGCCGCGGCCCTGGTGCCGCTGCTGCGGGGTCGCCGCCGACGCCGGGGCCTGCTCGCCCTGGGCACCGCCTAGCCGCACCGTCACGCCCGGCCGTCCGCCGACGGCAGCCAGAGAAAGGCAGACCGTGTACCACGTCTCCCGCATCGACGACACGCTGGCCAGCACCCCGCCCGACCACCTCGGGCACAGCACCGGATTCCGCCGGCAGGACCTCGTCGGCCGCCAGTACGGCTCGCACCACATGACGATGAGCGTCGCCGTCCTCGACCCGGGCGGGCGCGTCGACGCCGCGGTGCACTCGTACGAGAAGAGCCTCTGGCTGCTCGACGGCGAGCTGACCCTGACCATGCTGGGCCAGAGCATCGCGCTGCGGCGCGACGACTGCGCGGTGGTGCCGGTCGCGGTGGCCCACCAGCTCACCACCGGCGACGCCGGCGCCCGGTGGCTGGAGATGTCGGCGCCGGTGCGGCTGCTGCCCGGCAACCGCCGCCGGGACACGTTCTTCCTGCCCGAGGAGATCTCCGCCGGCCGGGCCGAGCCGGTGGACCTGCGCGACCCGCGCAACCGCAACTTCTTCCGCTTCGACGAGGGCTCGATGGACCTGGGCCGGCTGGCCCGGGGCAGCGACCCGGCCGCGCCGGAGGTGTCCGCGAGCATGGCCACGGCGCTGCTGGCCTACAGCGGCATCGGCATCCGGATGCTCGCCGACCAGCGGACCAACGCCCAGCTGCACACCATGTTCATGGTCGAGTACCAGCCCACCGCCGTGGCGCACCCGCACGACCACCCGTTCGAGGAGGCGTACGTCTTCACCCACGGCGAGACGGAGGCGGTCGTCGAGGGCGAGCGGTTCGTGCTGCGCCCCGGCGACGTGCTCTGGACGGGGTCGGGCTGCGAACACGCCTTCTACAACCGCACCGACGGCCGGACCCGGTGGATCGAGACGCAGGCCCCGCAGCCGCCGGCGCAGCACTCGTACCGGTTCAGCCGCGACTGGGAGTACCTGGGCGACCGGCTCTGCGCCGGCACCCGGATCGACCCGGCGACCGGCGCGCCCCCGGCGGCCGGCGATGCATGAGTCCGTCGGCCTGCTCGGCACCGGCCGGATGGGCACGGCCATCGGCCGGCGGCTGCTCGCCGCCGGCGTCGGCCTGACCGTCTGGAACCGGACGCCGGCCAGGACCGGGCCGCTCGTCGCCGACGGGGCTGTGGCCGCCGCCACGCCCGCCGCGCTCGCCGCCTGCGAGGTGGTGTTCGTGGCGGTCTCCGACTCCGCCGACCTGCTGGCCGTGCTCGACGGCCCCGAAGGGCTGCTGGCCCGCCCGGACGGGCTGCGGGTGGTGGTCGACTGCTCCACCGTGTCGGCGGCCGCGTCGGCGCGGGCCCGGCAGCTCGCCGCCGACGCGGGGGTGGGCTTCGTGGCCGCCCCGGTCAGCGGCAACCCGGCCGTGGTGGCCGCCGGCCGGGCCTGCTTCGTCGCCTCCGCGCCGGCCGCGCAGTTCGCCGTCGCCGAGCCGCTGCTGGGCCGGATCGGCCGGGCCGCCGTGCGGGTCGGCGACGGCGAGCAGAGCCGGCTGGTGAAGCTCTGCCACAACCTCTACCTCGGGGTGCTGGTACAGGCGCTGGCGGAGGTGACCGCGCTGGCCGAGAAGGGCGGCGCGGACCGGGAGGCGTTCCTGCGCTTCCTCGGCGAGACCGTCGTCGGCTCGCCCTGGGTGCGCGACCGGACGCCGGCGCTCGCCGCCGGTGACCTCACGCCCACCTTCACCACCGCGCTGCTGCGCAAGGACTTCGACCTCGGGCTGGCCGCCGCCCGCGAGCACGAGGTGCCGATGGCCGTCGCCGGCCTGACCCACCAGCTCGTCCAGGCGGCGATCGGCCGGGGACTGGGCGAGCGGGACCTGCTCTCCCTCTTCGCCGTGCAGGCGCAGGCGTCGGGCCTGGCCCCACCGGGCTGACCCCCGCGCCGCCCACCCGGGACCACCACCCAGCCGCCGGCACCGGCCGGTACCTGACCAGGAAGCGAGAACACCAACCATGGGGACTGCCACGTTCGGCATGAACGTCGTCGACTGGGAGAGCCGCGTCGACATGGACCGGCTGCGCCGGGAGCGGCTGGCCCGCCTGAAGCACCAGCTCCAGGGCTCGGAGGTCGGCGCGCTGCTCACCTTCGACTTCCACAACATCCGCTACATGACGGCCACCCACATCGGCACCTGGGCGATGGACAAGCTGATCCGGTTCGCGCTGCTGCCGCGCGGGGGCGAGCCGGTGCTGTGGGACTTCGGCTCGGCGGCCCGCCACCACCAGCTCTACGCGCCGTGGCTGGACTACCGCACCGGCGACGACGTCGCCGAGGGCGCGCGGGGCACCAGCGGCGCGCGGGCCGGCATCTCGGTGCTGCGCGGGGCCTTCCACCCCGACTCGGGCGTCGCCGAGGCCGTCGCCCAGAAGATCTACGAGGAGCTGGAGCGGTACGGCCTGCACACCTCCCCGGTGGGGGTGGACGTGCTGGAGATGCCCATCCTCCAGGCGCTGCGCGCCAAGGGGATCGAGGTGGTCGACGGCCAGCAGGTGTTCCTGGAGGCCCGCCGGATCAAGACGCCCGACGAGATCACCCTGCTGACCACCGCCGCGTCGATGGTCGACGCCGCCTACGACGACCTGTACGGCTTCCTGCGCCCCGGGGTGCGGGAGAACGAGACCGTCGGCCTGGTCGCCAAGCGCCTCTACGACCTCGGCTCCGAGCACGTCGAGGGGGTCAACGCGATCTCCGGCGAGCGCTGCTCGCCGCACCCGCACGTGTTCAGCGACCGGCTGCTGCGCCCCGGCGACCCGGCCTTCTTCGACATCCTGCACAGCTTCATGGGCTACCGCACCTGCTACTACCGCACCTTCGCGGTGGGCAGCGCGTCGCGGGCGCAGGTCGACGCGTACAAGCGGTGCCGCGAGTACATGGACCGGGCGATCGAGCTGGTGAGGCCCGGGGCCACCACCGCCGACATCGTCAGCGTGTGGCCGACCGCGCAGGAGTTCGGCTTCGCCGACGAGGAGGCGGCGTTCGCCCTCCAGTACGGGCACGGCGTGGGCCTGTCGATCTGGGAGAAGCCCATCTTCAGCCGGCTGGTGTCGCTGGAGCATCCGGAGGTGCTCCAGGAGGGGATGGTGTTCGCGCTGGAGACGTACTGGCCGTCGGCCGACGGGGTGGGCGCGGCGCGCATCGAGGAGGAGCTGGTCGTCACCGCCGACGGGGCCGAGGTCATCACCAAGTTCCCCGCCGAGGAGCTGCTGGTCGCCGGCCAGCGCTACTACACGACCGCCGGGCCGCTGCCGACCCAGCGCCACGCCCAGTCGCACGTCAACAACCGCCCGGCGGGAGACGCCTGATGGCCATCGCGACGCTGAACCCGGCCACCGGGGTCGTCGAGCGGACGTACCCGCCGATGTCCGACGCCGAGGTGGAGCAGGCCCTGGCCGACGCGCAGCGGGCGGCGAAGGCCCTGCGCCGCACCACCTTCGCCGAGCGGGCCGGCTGGATGCGCGCCGCCGCCGACCTGCTGGAGGCCGACGCCCCGACGCTGGCGGCGACGATGACCCGGGAGATGGGCAAGACCCTCGCCTCGGCCGAGGCGGAGGTGCGCAAGGCGGCGTACGGCTGCCGGTTCTACGCCGCGCACGCCGAGGCGATGCTGGCCCCGGAGCCGGCGGACGCCGCCGCCGTCGGGGCCGCCACGGCCTACTCGGTCTACCAGCCGTTGGGCGTGGTGCTGGCGGTGATGCCGTGGAACTTCCCCGTCTGGCAGGTGCTGCGCTTCGCCGCGCCGGCCCTGATGGCCGGCAACGCCGGCCTGCTCAAGCACGCGTCGAACGTGCCGCAGACCGCGCTCTACCTCGGTGAGCTGTTCACCCGGGCGGGCTTCCCGCGCGGGGCGTTCGCCACCCTGCTCATCGGCGCGGCGCAGGTCGAGGGGGTGCTGCGCGACGACCGGGTCGCGGCGGCCACCCTGACCGGCAGCGAGGCGGCCGGCCGGTCGGTCGCCCGCATCGCCGGGGACGCGCTGAAGAAGACCGTGCTGGAGCTGGGCGGCTCGGACCCGTTCCTGGTGCTGCCGAGCGCCGACGTGGCGCGGGCGGCGGCGACGGCGGTGCGGGCCCGCTGCCAGAACAACGGGCAGTCCTGCATCGCGGCGAAGCGATTCATCGTGCACGCCGACGTCTACGACGAGTTCGTCGCGGCGTTCGCCGCCGGGATGGCGGCGCTGCGCGTCGGCGACCCGGCCGAGCCCGGCACGGACGTGGGCCCGATCGCCACCGAGTCCGGCCGGGCGGAGCTGGAGGAACTGGTCGCCGACGCGGTGGCCCGGGGCGCGACGGTGCTCACCGGCGGCGCGCGGCCGGACGGGCCGGGATGGTTCTATCCGCCGACGGTGCTCGCCGACGTCGACCCGTCGATGCGGCTGCACCTGGAGGAGACCTTCGGCCCGGTGGCCACCGTCTACCGGGTGCCCGACCTCGACGCCGCGCTCGACCTGGCCAACGCGACCGCCTTCGGCCTCGGCGCGGTCGTCTGGACCACCGACGAGGCCGAGCGGGCCCGGTGCGTCGCCGAGCTGGAGTCGGGGGCGGTCACCGTCAACGGCATGACCACGTCCTACCCGGAGCTGCCCTTCGGCGGCGTCAAGACCAGCGGGTACGGCCGGGAGCTGGCCGCCGCGGGGATCCGCGAGTTCTGCAACCTCAAGGCGGTGTGGATCGGCCGGTGAAGATCTCGGGGTGCCGGGACAGCTCGACCCGGGTGCGCCGGATGTGGCCCTCCAGGACCCGTCCGGCGTCCACCGGGTCGCGGCGGCGCACGGCGTCGAGCAGCAGCTGGTGCTCGGCGTTGACGACCCAGCGGCGGGACTCGCCACTGAGCGTCATGTACGTCCGCCGGTAGTACTGGGTGGAGTTCCACAGCCGCACCACGACCCCGGCGAGCGGCTCGGTGTCGCAGCGCGAATAGGTGAGCAGGTGGAACTGCCGGTCCAGGCGCAGGAACTCGGTGACGTCGGTGTGCCGTTCGATGGCGTCCTGCACCGCGGTGAGCTCGGCGAGATCCGCGTCGTCGAGCCGGGGCAGGCTCTCGGCGAGCGCCAGCGGTTCGAGCCGTTCCCGCATCCGGTAGACGACGTCGAGCTCGTGCGGGCCGAGCCGGGGGACGCGCGCGCCCTTGTTCGGCTCCAGCTCGGTGAGCCCCTCGGCGGCGAGCATGCGCAACGCCTCCCGCACGGGCAGCCGGCTGGCCCCGAGCCGCTCGGCGACCTCGTGCTGGCGGATCCGGTGCCCGGGAGGCAGCTCGCCGTCGAGGATGGCCTGGCGCAGGTACGCGGCCACCCGGACGCTCGCCGCGCCGTCGGCGGCGTCGTCAGTCACCACGCGCGTCCCGCGCCGCCGCCCCGGCCCGGTCGAACGCCTTGCCGTCGGGATAGGACACCAGCTCGAACTGCATTCCCCATGGGGCCAGAAAGTACACCCACCGCTGCCCCCGGCTCGGCCCCGAGCTGGCGGTCGGCGCGCCGAGCACCCGCACCCCGTGGGCGTGCAGGTGCGCCACGGCGGCGTCGAGGTCGTCGACGTAGAGGGCGACGTGGTGGCCGCCGACGTCGCTGTTGCGCGGGGGGTCGGGCTGCTGGTCGGGGGCCTCGTACCGGAAGACCTCGAAGATCGCCTGCCCGCCGCAGCGGTAGAAGTCGAGCCGGCGCATGACCGCGCGGGGGTGGACGGCCAGGTGCTCGGCCATCCAGTCGTCGTCGTGCCGGAACGGCCCGACCGAGTAGAGGTACTCGCAGCCGAGCACCTCCACCAGGAACCGTCGGGCCTGGTCCAGGTCGGGCACGGTGAAGCCGATGTGATCGACGCCGCGCAGCCCCGGCAGTGCCATACCAACCCCCTAATGGATCCATTTCTTCCTTCCTACCACCCACCTTGACCCAAAAGAAGCGGAGACTGGCCTTGAGAATGGATCCATTTAGTGTGAGACTTCGGCGGTGCGGCCAGCCGCGCCGCAGCCTGAGCCCGGAAGGGGTGCAGCCACATGCCTGAGCGCCGCCCACTCGCGCCGGACCAGCCGTGGGTCGAGTTCGCCGTCACCGACGCCGACTGGGACGCCGCCGCGCCGGAACTCCTGACGTCCATGTACAGCCAGCTGGTCCTGATCCGGGCCTTCGAGCAGTACGTGCTCCGGCTCGCCGCCGAGGGGCTGGTGCACGGCCCCGCCCACTCCAGCATCGGCCAGGAGGGCGGGGCGGTCGGCTCGGTGCTCGCGCTGCACGCCGGGGACACCGTCAACGGCTCGCACCGGGGCCACCACCAGTTCCTGGCCAAGGCCCTCGCCCACGTCGAGCCGAAGGGCATCGACCCGGGCGCCGACTACTCGCCCGAGGTGCGCGACGTCGTGCTGCGCACCCTCGCCGAGATCTGCGGCCTGGACCGGGGCTGGAGCCACGGCCGGGGCGGCTCGATGCACCTGCAGTGGAAGCAGGCCGGGGCCATCGGCACGAACGCCATCGTCGGCGGCGGCGTGCCGCTCGCCGCCGGCAGCGCGTGGGCGCACCGCCGCGCCGGCACCGACGCCGTGGCCGTGACCTACTTCGGCGACGGCGCGATCAACATCGGCTCGACGCTGGAGACGTTCAACCTGGCCGCGGCCTGGCGGCTGCCGCTGTGCTTCTTCGTCGAGAACAACCACTACGCGGTGTCCACCACCGTCGAGGAGTCCACCGCCGAGCCGCGCCTGTCCGCCCGGGGCCCCGGCTTCGGCATCCGCAGCTACCGGGTCGACGGCATGAACGTGCTCGCCGTGTACCTGGCGATGCGGGAGGCGGTGGCGCACATGCGGGCCGGCGGGGGCCCGACGCTGGTGGAGGCCGACGTCTACCGCTACTACCACCAGAACGGCCCCTTCCCGGGCAGCGCGTTCCGCTACCGCACCCGTCAGGAGGAGGACTCCTGGCGGGCCCGCGACCCGATCGACCAGCTCGAAGGGCACCTGGCCCGGCGGGGCATCCTCTCCCCCGGGCAGCAGCGGGCCGCCGTGGCGCGCGCCAAGCAGCTCCTCGCCGACACCGGCGACCTGCTGCTCGAACCCGCCCCCGGCGGCAAGCCGCAGGAGCGGCGCATCCGCCCCGCCGAGTGGCCCGACCCGGCGTTCGTCGACGTCGGCGTGCGCGGCGACCTGTCGGAGTTCGCCACCGCCCGCACCGTCGACCGCGACAGCTACGGCACCACCGCGCCGGTGAAGTTCATCGACGCCGTCGCCGGGGTGATGGACCGCCGGATGGCCGCCGACGAGCGCGTCGTGGTCCTCGGCGAGGACGTGCACCGCCTCGCCGGGGGCACCAACGGCGCCACCCGGGGGCTGGCCGAACGCTACCCCGACCGGGTCCTCGGCACCCCGATCAGCGAGAACGCCTTCGCCGGCCTGGGTGGCGGGCTGGCGCTGGACGGCCGGTTCCGCCCCGTCGTGGAGTTCATGTACGCCGACTTCCTGTGGGTCGCCGCCGACCAGATCTTCAACCAGATCGGCAAGGCCCGGCACATGTTCGGCGGCGACGACGCGGTGCCGTTCGTGCTGCGCGCCAAGGTCGCCATGGGCACCGGGTACGGCTCCCAGCACTCGATGGACCCGGCGGGCGTCTTCGCCACCGCCCCCGGCTGGCGCATCGTCGCCCCGTCCACCCCCTTCGACTACGTCGGCCTGATGAACGCCGCGCTGCGCTGCGCCGACCCGGTGGTGGTGCTGGAGCACGTCGACCTCTACACCGGCACCGGGGAGGGGCCGACCGAGGACTGGGACTACTGCCTGCCGGTCGGGCGGGCCGCGGTCCGGCGTGCCGGCTCGGCCGCCACCGTGCTCACCTACCTGGCGATGACCGACCGGGTGCTCACGGCGGTCGACCGCACCGGCATCGACGCCGAGGTGATCGACCTGCGCTGGCTGGACCGGGCCAGCATCGACTGGGACACGATCGGCGCGAGCGTCCGCAAGACCAACCGGGTGCTCATCGCCGAGCAGGGTGCGCTGGGCACCTCGTACGGCGGCTGGCTGGCCGACGAGATCCAGCGCCGCTACTTCGACTGGCTCGACGCGCCGGTCGAACGCGTCACCGGCGGCGTCGCCTCCCCCAGCATCAGCAAGGTGCTGGAGCGCGCCGCCATCGCCGACGTCGACGACGTCGTGCGCGGCCTCACCACGCTCACGGACGGTGGCAACCATGGCTGACCTGCTGCGCATGCCCGAGATCGCGGCCAACACCGAGGAGGCGGTCCTGGCCGGCTGGCCGGTGGCCGAGGGCGACGAGTTCGCCGCCGGTGACGTGATCGCCACCATCGAGACCGCCAAGGCGGTGGTCGACGTCGAGGCGCCCGCGCCGGGCGCGGTCGTCCGCCTCCTGGTGCCCGAGGGGACCGACGTCGCCGTCGGCGACCCGATCGCGTTGATCGCGGCCCCCGGCGAGACGGTGGACGACGTCGACGCCGCCCTCGCCCGGCTCGGCCTCGGCACCGCGACCGGCCCGACGCCGGGGCCCACACCGACGACGGCGGCGGCGGGCGCGCCGGGACCCGCGCCCGCCCCGCCGCGGACGGCCCCGGCGGGGGTGGCCGCCGCCCCGGCGACGCCCCCGCCCGCCGGGGCCCCCGCGACCGGCGCCGGCCGGATCTTCGCCAGCCCGCTGGCCCGCAAGCTGGCCCGCGAGGCGGGCATCCCCTTCGACACCCTGCGCGGCAGCGGCCCGCAGGGGCGGGTGGTCCGGGCCGACGTGGAGGCCGCGATCGCCGCCGCCCGCGCCGCGGCCCCGGCGGTCACGCCGTCCGCCGCCGCCCCCGCGCCGCCGGCCGCCCCGGCCGGCCACTCGCCCGCCGGGGCGGCACAGCCGGCGGCCCCGGCGGCCGCGCCCGGCCCGCAGGGCGCGGCGGGGACGCCCGACGGGGACGCCCTGGTGCCGCACTCCCGGCTGCGACGGGCCATCGCGCGGCGGCTGACCGAGAGCAAGTCCACCGTGCCGCACTTCTACCTGCGCGGCAGCGCCCGGGTGGACGCGCTGCTCGCGCTGCGCACCGAACTCAACGCCGCCGCCCCGGTGAAGATCTCGGTGAACGACCTGGTCGTCAAGGCCGTCGGCCAGGCGCACCTGGCGGTGCCGCAGGTCAACGTCGGCTGGACCGACGCCGGGATGCGGGTGTTCGGCGAGGTCGACCTCGGCGTCGCCGTCGCCACCGAGGGCGGCCTGGTCACCCCGGTGCTGCGGGGGGTCGACCGGATGAGCGTGTCCGCGGTGGCCGCCGCCACCCGCGACTTCGCCGACCGCGCCAGGCGCGGCGCGCTGCGCCAGCACGAGTTGGAGGGCGGCAGCGCCACCGTCACCAACCTCGGGATGTACGGCGCGGAGGAGTTCAGCGCCATCCTCAACCCGCCCCAGGCGACGATCCTCGCCGTCGGCGCGGCCCGCCGCGAGCCGGTGGTCACCGACGCCGGTGAGCTCGCCGTCGCCACCGTGCTGCGGGTGACCCTCTCGGTGGACCATCGGGCCGTCGACGGCGCGCTCGCCGCGCAGTGGATGCGGGAGTTCGTCGCGATCCTGGAGCAGCCGCTGCGGATCATCTGCTGAGCGGCCACCGCCGTCCGGGGGCCGAGGGGGACTCCGGACGGCGGGCGCGCCTGTCCACCGGGGTCGCCCCGCACGCGGTCGGCCGACCGGGGCACCGGGGCGTCGTCGGCACGCGGGTCCGCCGGAGGGGTTCAGCCCGCCGGGCGGTAGTCGAACCAGTCGAACGCCGCGCTGCCCTCGGTGACGTACATGCCGACGACCCGGCCGGTGAAGCCGGCGGCGACCTCGGTGGACAGGTAGCGCCCGTCGAGCTCGGCGAGCACGCGGGGCCCGTCGGAGGTCTCCACCTCGAAGGACACCATGTCGCAGGCGGCGGCGCGCACCCCGAAGGGCGCGGCACCGGCCGCCAGGTCGGCGGCGCCGGTCACGGTCGGCGGACGGAGGTCGTGGGTGCGGGTGGCGATCGTGAGGACGACCGGCCCGCCGGGCACGGCGAGTTCGGCGAAGACCTGCCGGAACGGGCCGACCCGGCCGACGACCCGCACGCGGCCGGCGGACACCTCCAGGTCGTAGTGGTGCGCCTCGTCGATGCGGATGGTGAGCCCGGCGGTGCCGTCGCCCGGGTCGAGGCGGGCGCTGGAACGGCAGTCGTGGTGCCGCTGCCGGGCGGCCACGATCGTCGCGCCGGCGCGGTCCAGCGTCGCCCCGGTAGCGGTCAGGGTGAGCCAGCCGGGTCGCGCGGTCAGCGACCAGGCGGCGTCGGGCCGGGAGCGCGGCGAGACCCAGCCGGGTGCGAGGACGGCCGTGTCGAAGTCGTCGCGGTACGCGCCCGGGTCGGCCGGGGCGGCGAGCGCCGGGGCGCTGCCGGCCGGGGCGGCCGTGACCTCCCCGACGGGGTCGACGACAGGCCACCCGTCGACCCAGCGCACGGGCACGAGGAAGGTCTCGCGGCCCAGGACGTGGTAGGGCGGCCACTGGCCCTTGGCCCGGATGCCGAGCAGGACCATCCACCAGCCGCCGTCGGGGGCCTGGACCAGGTCGGCGTGCCCGGTGGCCTGCACCGGCAGGTTGCTGCCCCGGTGGGTGAGGATCGGGTTGGTCGGTGCGGGCTCGAAGGGGCCCCGGGGGCTGCGCGACCGGGCGACGGAGACGGCGTGGCCGGTGTGCGTGCCGCCCTCGGAGAGCAGCAGGTACCACCAGCCGTCGATCCGGTAGAGGTGCGGGGCCTCCGGATACTGGCCGCCGGTGCCCGACCACAGGGGGATCGGGCCCTCCAGCACCCGGCCGGTCTCCGGGTCGATCCGGTAGGACTTCACCCCCGAGGTGGTCAGCCAGCAGTTCCTCTCGTCGTCCCAGGTCAGCGACGGGTCGACGTGCGGCAGGTCGACGTGGACCGGGTCGGACCACGGCCCGGCCGGATCCTGCGCGGTGACGATCAGGTGCCGGCCCAGGCTGACGTTGGTGGTGACCACCCAGAACCGGCCGTCGTGGTGCCGGATGGTCGGGGCGTAGACGCCCTGGGAGGCCGGGGTGTCCGCGGGGAGCGCGAGCTGGCTCGGGCGGTCGAGGACGTTGCCGATCTGCCGCCAGTTGACCAGGTCCCGGCTGTGCAGCAGCGGCACCCCCGGGAAGTACTCGAAGCTGGAGCACACCAGGTAGTAGTCCTCGCCGACGCGGCAGATGCTCGGGTCGGGAAAGAAGCCGGCGACGACCGGGTTTCGGTAGTGCGGGTCGGTGGACACCGCGCCACCTCCGGTGAATGTTCGCGGTAACATCGCGGACCCTGGATGTTACGAGAATCCCCCACCGGACTCAAGCGCCCCAGGCCCACGGCGCGGTCCCCGCGGATCGGGTGGGCGTCGGGCCGACAGGCCGGCATCTCACCAGCGGAAAACGTTCGCGAAACCTAAACGTCATATCTTGACGGCAGGCACATGCATCCACGAGAGTCCATATGGGCAGTGCTGGCGCACCGTTGGGAGCTCGGACGCCGGCAGCATCGACGCAGGCCGGCGTCGGGCACGCGAGGCGACTCCTGTTAGCGCTAACAGCGCCGTCGGGCGCGCCGCCCCGGCGCGGGCGACCGGTCGGCGGCGCGACGAGCTTCGCCGGGTCGACGACGCCGGTCCCGGAGGCCGACGACCGGGCAGACCCGCCATCCTCCGCGGCACGGCCCGACATGGGCAGGCCGGCCTGCCGGAGACCGCTCCCGGCCGGATCGGCCGCGCCCGCCCGGGCAACGACGGCATGCCGTCGACACCACCACCCCACGGCATGAAGGAGACGTCTGATGTCCACCTGCATACCCGGAGAGCATCCGTCGCGGTCACGGCGCTGGACGCGCTCCGGCGGGCGGACCGTCACCCGGGTCCGAGGCCGCCACGCACCGGCCGGCGGCACCCGGAACGTCCACGCCGGGACGTGGGACGGCAGCCCGGCCGCCGGCGCGCCCCCGATGTTCGGCTACCCCGCCGGCGGCACACCCGAGACGCCGTCCCCGACCCGCGTCAGCCTCTGGACCCGCACGACTTGGAGTGATCATGTCTGAAGTGACCCGAAGGAACGTGCTCAAGGCCGGGGCGGCGGGGGCCGGGGCCGCGCTGGCGCCGGCCGCGTGGAGCGCCGTCGCCCGCGCCGACTCGACGGCGCCCCCGCAGGCGCTGGCCGCCGGCGACATGGCGCTGTGGTACGACGAGGGGGCCGGCACCGACTGGCTGCGCGCGTTGCCCATCGGCAACGGACGCCTCGGCGCCATGGTCTTCGGCAACGTCGACACCGAGCGGCTGCAACTCAACGAGGACACCGTCTGGGCCGGCGGCCCGTACGACTCCGCCAACACCCGGGGCGCGGCCAACCTGGCCGAGATCCGCCGCCGCGTCTTCGCCGACCAGTGGTCCTCGGCCCAGGACCTGATCAACCAGACGATGATGGGCTCGCCGGGCGGCCAGCTCGCCTACCAGACCGTGGGCAACCTCCGGCTCGCCTTCGGCTCGGCCAGCGGCGTGTCGCAGTACAACCGCACCCTCGACCTCACCACCGCCACCGTCACCACCACGTACGTGCTGGGCGGCGTCCGCTACCAGCGCGAGGTGTTCGCCAGCGCCCCCGACCAGGTGATCGTGCTGCGGCTGACCGCCGACCGGGCCAACTCGATCACGTTCACCGCCACCTTCGACAGTCCGCAGCGGACGACCATGTCGAGCCCGGACGCCAACACGATCGCCGTCGACGGCATCTCCGGCAGCATGGAGGGCGTCAACGGGTCGGTGCGCTTCCTCGGCCTGGCCCACGCGATCGCGTCGGGCGGCACGGTCAGCAGCTCCGGCGGCTCGCTGCGGGTCTCCGGGGCGACGAGCGTGACCGTGCTGGTCTCGATCGGCTCCAGCTACGTCAACTACCGCACCGTCAACGGCGACTACCAGGGCATCGCCCGCACCCGGCTGAACGCGGCCAAGGGCGTGGCCATCGACCAGCTGCGCAGCCGCCACGTCGCCGACTACCAGGCGCTGTTCAACCGGGTGACGATCAACCTGGGGCGCACGGCCGCCGCCGACCAGCCCACCGACGTGCGGATCGCCCAGCACGCGAGCACCAACGACCCGCAGTTCGCCGCGCTGCTGTTCCAGTTCGGGCGCTACCTGCTGATCTCGTCCTCCCGGCCGGGCACCCAGCCGGCGAACCTCCAGGGCATCTGGAACGACTCGCTGGCCCCGTCCTGGGACTCGAAGTACACCATCAACGCCAACCTGCCGATGAACTACTGGCCGGCCGACACGACGAACCTGTCCGAGTGCTTCCTGCCGGTCTTCGACATGATCAAGGACCTGACGGTGACCGGCGCGCGCGTCGCCCAGGCCCAGTACGGCGCCGGCGGCTGGGTCACCCACCACAACACCGACGCGTGGCGGGGCGCGTCGGTCGTCGACGGGGCCCTGTGGGGCATGTGGCAGACCGGCGGCGCGTGGCTGGCCACGCTCATCTGGGAGCACTACCTGTTCACCGGCGACCTCGGGTTCCTCCAGGCCAACTACCCGGCGCTGAAGGGCGCCGCGCAGTTCTTCCTCGACACCCTGGTCGCCCACCCGACGCTCGGCTACCTGGTCACGAACCCGTCGAACTCGCCGGAGCTGCCGCACCACTCGAACGTCAGCGTCTGCGCCGGCCCCACGATGGACAACCAGATCCTGCGCGACCTGTTCGACGCGGCGGCCAAGGCCAGCGAGGCGCTCGGCGTCGACACCACCTTCCGGTCCCAGGTGCGTACCGCGAAGGACCGGCTGCCCCCGAGCCGCGTCGGCTCGCGCGGCAACGTCCAGGAGTGGCTCGCCGACTGGGTGGAGACCGAGCGGACCCACCGGCACGTCTCCCACCTGTACGGCCTGCACCCCAGCAACCAGATCACCAAGCGCGGCACCCCGGCCCTGCACGAGGCCGCGCGCAAGACGCTGGAGCTGCGGGGCGACGACGGCACCGGCTGGTCCCTCGCCTGGAAGATCAATTTTTGGGCCCGGCTGGAGGACGCCGCCCGCGCCCACAAGCTGTTCAAGGACCTAGTGCGCACCGACCGGCTCGCGCCGAACATGTTCGACCTGCACCCGCCGTTCCAGATCGACGGCAACTTCGGGGCCACCTCCGGCATCGCCGAGATGCTGCTGCACAGCCACGCCGGGGAGCTGCACGTGCTGCCCGCGCTGCCGACGGCGTGGCCCACCGGGCAGGTCGCGGGCCTGCGCGGCCGGGGCGGCTACACCGTCGGCGTGGCCTGGACCAACAGCCAGATCGACGAGATCGCCATCCGCGCCGACCGCGACGGCACGCTGAAGCTGCGCGCCCGGCTGCTCACCGGCAGCTTCACCCTCGTCGACGTCACCGACGGCAGCACGCCGGCCGTCACCCGGCCGGAGACGGACGTCGTGCAGCTCACCGTCCGCGCCGGCCACACCTACCGGGCGGCGCGGCCCGGCGTCACGCCGTCGCCGACGCTGACCCCCACGCCCACGCCGACCCCCACCCCCACGCCCACCGGGACGCCGACGCCGACGCCGACCCCGCCGCCGACCAGCTCGCCGCCGTCGTCCGGCGCGCGGGCGACGTACGCGGTGACGGGGTCCTGGTCGGGCGGCTTCCAGGGCGAGGTCACCGTCACCGCCGGCGCGACGGCGATCCGGGGCTGGACGGTCTCCTGGACGTTCCCCAACGGCCAGGTCATCAGCCAGATCTGGGGCGGCTCGCACACCCAGAGCGGGGCGAACGTGACCGTGCGCAACGTCGACTACAACGGGGCGCTGGCCGCCGGCGCCTCCACCACGTTCGGCTTCATCGGCACGACGACCGGGACCAACAACCCGCCGACGAACCTCACCTGCACCACCACCTGACCGGAGCGGGGCGCGCTCCCGCGCCGGGCGGCCTTGGGCGCCGCCCGGAGGAGCGCGCCCCGCCCCGCCTACAGTGGCTTGAGGCGGGCCCTGAGCAGGCAGAACTCGTTGCCCTCGGGGTCGGCGAGGACGTGCCAGGACTCCTCGCCGGTCTGGCCGACGTCGGCCCGGCGCGCCCCGAGCGCCAGGAGGCGTTCGAGCTCGGCGTCCTGGTCGCGGTCGGTGGCGTTGACGTCGATGTGCAGCCGGGGCTTCGCCGGCTCCGGCTCGTCGGCCGGGGCGAGGATGATCGTCGGCTGCGGGCCGCCGAACCCCTCGCGCGGCCCGATCTCGATGCTGCCGTCGCCCTCGCGGTCGAGGACCACGTAGTCCAGCACCGCGCACCAGAACCGCGCCAGCGCCTCGGGGTCGCGGCAGCTGAGCACGAGTTCGCTGATCCGACAGGCCATCGACGCCACCTCACCCCTGATGTGGGAACGGTTCCCGCGCTCCCCGAGCGAAGCACACCGGAGACCGCCGGGTCTCGCAGCGCGGCCGGGTCGCCGCCGATCGCGCCGGCCGCCCGCGCCTGCACCGGCAGGTTACCCGACGCGGTGGCCCCGACCAGCCCCGCGAACATCGCAGGCACGGCAGTGGTCGCGCCGCGCGCCGGAAGAGCGACGTGGATCGAGCCCCGCGTGTCCCACGTCACATCGGTGGGGGCGGGCCGGGCCTGAGACAGGTGCGCCCACCCGTCTTCCCCGCTGAGGCACGGGGCAGGCGCGCCAACAGTCCGGACGAGGGGAAACCGATGACGCGCGTGAAGATCTCGGCCGATCGCTTCGGGCGCTGGGCCCTGGTCACCGGGGCCTCGTCCGGCATCGGCCGCGAGTTCGCCCGGCAACTGGCCGCGAACGGCCTCCACGTGGTCCTCGCCGCCCGGGACGGGGGGTCCGCGCCCCACAGCAGGTCGGCGAACTCGGCGATCGTCACCGGCTCACCGGCGCGGGCCAGCAACAGCGCCAGCACCGAACGCTGCTGGGCCGGGCCCAGGTCCACCTCAAGGCCGTCCCGAAGGACCCGCAGGGGCCCGAGCACCTCGAAGCGCAGCACGCCAGATGCCACCGTCCCTGGTGCCGTGCCCCTCACCGCGGGGACCGAGAAGAGATCACCGATGGTACGTCCGCTCCACGTGGCCGGGTTGTCGAAAGGACGCCGGTTCCTGCCCGGTCCTCGCGCCGGGCCCGGCGCTGTTCCTGACCGGCCGGACCCGACCGGGGTGGGTCGCCGGGGGGGGCGGCGGCCGTGCCCGCCCCCGGCGACGGCTCAGAACGCCCGGAAGGAGTGGTACTCGCCGGCCGGGAAGGTGCGCAGGGTGCCCAGCCCCACCGCCGTGCCCGCGCCGGCAGACGCGGCGTGCGCCGGCAGCGCCGTCGCGGCGGTGGCCCCCGCCACGGCGGCCAGGCCGACGGCGATACGAATGATCCGCTTCCTCATGCTGTTGCCTCCTGTGCTCGACCAACTGTCGGTGTTTCTCAGGTCACCATCCGCCGGGACGCGTGCGGTCTCCACCGTCACGCACGGTGATTAACCGACGAAATTGGATGCCGTCGCCGTTGAATCCGGCGGCGTCGCTCACGTGGCACCCACCGACCGGCAGGATCGGGCGTCGGTCCGGGCGGTCTCGTCACAACTGCCGCCCCGACACGTCCCGGGCGACGATGCCGTCCAGCCGCCGGCCGGGAGACAGCGCCTGCGGCGGGAACCAGAAGACCACCACGTCGGGGTCCTCGCTCCACCGGGCCAGCCTCGCGGCGACGGCGCGCCCGTCGACGGTGCCGGTGATCTGCGCGGCGGGCCCCACGAAGTAACCGAACGTGGGCACCGGGTTGGCGGGCGGAAGCCTGGCCGACGGCTCGTACCCGATCTGGTGGAAGCCCGGCCGCCGGTCGCCGCCCGCGATGTCGTTCGCCAGGTGGTCCGGGGTCAGCCGGCCGTCAGGGGCGCGCCGGCCGGCGACGAGCCCCACCGTCACGCCCGGCGCGTCGGGGACGGCGACCGGGGTGAAGTAGAACACCCGCTCGTCGTCGCCGTACCGGATCCCGGTCCGGACGATCTCACCGAGCGCCTGCCTGCTGGGCGGATCCGTGGCGACGGCGCTCCGATCGGTCGACGGGGTCGCCGGTGGGGTCGCCGGCGCGGTCGCGGCCGGCTCCGCCCCCCATGGGGGCGGCTCGGCCCGCCGGAGCGCGACCGTGGTCCCGACGATCGCCGCCACGACGGCGAGCATGACCGCCCCGCTGCGCGCCGCCCGGCGGCGACGCAGCCGACGGCCCTCCCGCATGATCGCCTCGACGTCGAACCGGTCCCCCCGGCCCCGCTCCGTGCTGCGCATGGCCGCGCGGAGGCGGTCTGCCTCGTTCATCGGCTTCCTCCAGGGGGAGTCGGCGCCTCGACCAGGGTCTGCCGCAGCTTCTCCAGGGCGCGGGAACTGGTGCTCTTGACCGTGCCCAGCGAGACCCCGAGCTCGCGGGCGACCTCCTGCTCCGGGAGGTCGAACAGGTAGCGCAGCACCACGATCGCCCGCTCCCGCGCGGTGAGCGTGCCGAGGGCCACCTGGAGGAGCCGCCGGGCGGTCACCTCCTCCGCGACGTCGCCCCGCTGCCGGTGCGGCAACTCGTCGGTGGGCTGCTCCCGGATCGGCCGCCGCCAGTTGTCGATGATGTGGTTGACCATCACCTGTCGCGTGTACGCGTAGGGGTCGTCGCGGCGCACCCGCGCCCACGAGGCGTAGGTGCGGACCAGGGCAGTCTGCGTGGCGTCCTCGGCCTGGTGATGGTCACCGGTCAGCAGGAACGCCGCGTGCGCCAGCCGCCCGGAGGCCGCCTGGACGAACTCGACGAACTCCGGGTCACCTCTGGCCATCGCCGTCCCTCATCTGCCTCACGCCCTCCTCCGACGGGTGACGCCCCGGAAAGGTTGAGCCGTCGGCGGACCAACTTTCGCCGCCGGCCGCCCGTCCCCTCTGCCGCGTGCCCCGACCGGGGCGCCGGCCGAAGGAGGACCATGGTTCCGCACCCGCCCGCCGCGCTCGCCCGCAGGGCTGCCGCCGCGTCGTCGGCCGTGGCGCTGGCGGCCGTGCTGCTGGCCGGCTGCGCGCCCGCCCCCGCCGCGCCGGCCCCGCCGGCCCCCGTGTCCTCCGGGGGCGCGCCGGCCGCCGCCGCGCCCCCCGCGCCGCCGCCCGCCCCGCCCGTCAGCTATCCCGCCGGGGGCGGCAACCGGTGGGACGTCGCCGCCGGCGAGGCGGCCCCGGCAGCGGGGCAGGGCCGGCTGCTGCGCTACCGGGTGGCGGTCGAGCGCGACATCCGGGGCGTCCCCGTGGCGGGCTTCGCCGCCGAGGTCACCCGGATCCTCTCCGACCCGCAGGGCTGGACCGCGGGCGGGACGTGGCGGCTGCGCCGGGTCGGCCCTGGTCAGCGGGCCGACTTCACCGTCCACCTGGCGACCCCGGACACCCGCGACCTGCTCTGCCAGGACGACCCGGACGGCTACACCTCCTGCCGCAACGGCGACCGGGTGGTCCTCAACGTCGCCCGCTGGGTCAAGGGAGCGCCCGGCTTCGGCACGGACCTCGCCCACTACCGTCGGTACCTGGTCAACCACGAGGTCGGCCACCGGCTCGGCATGGGCCACCAGCTGTGCCCCGGCCGGGGCCGCCCCGCGCCGGTGATGCAGCAGCAGACGCTCGGGCTGCACGGCTGCACGCCCAACGGGTGGCCGTACCCGAACGGCAGGCTCCACTCCGGGCCGCCCGGCGCCTACGCCGATCCGATCCCGCCCCGCGACCGGGGTCGGCCGGCGCAGCCGCCGGGTCAGAAGTCCTCGTCGAAGCCCACCGTCCCGGTCACCCCGATCTGGTAGGCCGAGACCCGCCGTTCGAAGAAGTTCGACAGTTCCTGCACGTCCTGCAACTCCATGAACGCGAACGGGTTGCGGCTGTGGTAGATCGGCTCGATGCCGAGCGTGGCCAGCCGCCGGTCGGCCACGTGCTGGAGATACTCGCGCATGTCGGCCAGCGACAGCCCGGACACCCCCTGCTCCAGCAGGTCGGCGGCGAACTGCACCTCGCACTCCACGGCCTCGGTCAGCATCAGCCGCACCTGCCGCGCCAGCTCCGCGTCGAACAGCTCCGGCTCCTCGGCGCGCACGGTGTCCACCACGTCGAAGGCGAACGCCATGTGCATCGACTCGTCGCGGAACACCCAGTTGGTGCCGGAGGCCAGCCCGTGCAGCAGCCCCCGGGAACGCAGGAAGTACACGTAGGCGAACGCGCCGTAGAAGAACAGCCCCTCGATGCAGGCGGCGAAGCAGATGAGGTTGAGCAGGAACGCCCGCCGGTCGTCCCGCGTCCGCAGCTCCCGCAGCGCGTGGATCGAGTTGATCCACTTGTAGCAGAACTCGGCCTTGCGGGCGATCGACGGGATGTTCTCCACCGCCGCGAACGCGGCGAACCGTTCCCGCTCGTCGGGCACGTAGGTGTCCAGCAGGTTCAGGTAGAACTGGACGTGCACCGCCTCCTCGAACAACTGCCGGGACAGGTAGAGCCGGCCCTCCGGGGAGTTGACGTGCTGGTAGAGGTTGAGCACGAGGTTGTTGGCGACGATGGTGTCGCCGGTGGCGAAGAACGCGACCAGCCGGGACACCAGGTGCTGCTCCGCCGGGGAGAGCCGGGCGAGGTCGGCGAGGTCGGAGTGCAGGTCGACCTCCTCGACGGTCCAGGTGTTCCTGATCGCGTCCTTGAACCGGTCGAAGAACCGCGGGTAGCGCATCGGCCGCAGGGTCAGGTCCATCCCGGGGTCGAGCAGCAGGGACCGCTCGCCGGCGGGGTGGGATTCGGAAACGGTGGTCACTGGCACGCCTCGCAGCTCTCGGGGTTCTCCAGGGAGCAGGCCAGCGCCTCGTCGGCGCTCACCGCGACGACCGGCCCGGTGGCCGGGGCGACCGCGACGGTGGCCTGCTGGATCCGGGTCGCGGGACGCGACCGCAGGTAGTAGGTGGTCTTCAGCCCGGACTTCCAGGCGTACAGGTACATCGAGGAGAGCTTGCCGATGGTCGGCGCGCTCAGGAACAGGTTGAGCGACTGCGACTGGTCGACGTACGGGGCGCGGGCGGCGGCCAGGTCGATCAGCGCACGCTGCGGCAGCTCCCACGCCGTGCGGAACAGGCTCCGCACCGCCTCGGGCAGCTCGGTGACGCCCTGCACCGAGCCCTCGTCGCGCTTGATCCGCTCGCGGACCGCCGGGGTCCACAGCCCGCGCTCCTTCAGCTCACGGACCAGGTACGTGTTGACCTGGAGGAACTCGCCGGACATGGTCTCGCGCTTGAACAGGTTGGACACCTGCGGCTCGATGCACTCGTAGCAGCCGGCGATCGAGGCGATGGTGGCGGTCGGCGCGATCGCGACCAGCAGCGAGTTGCGCAGGCCGTGCGCGGCGATCCGCGCGCGCAGCGCGGCCCACCGCGCCGTCTGGGTGACCCGCGCGCCCCACAGGTCCGGGTGCAGCTCGCCGCGGGCGGCCCGGGTCTGGGCGTACGCCGGGTGCGGGCCGAACCGTTCGGCGAGCCCGGCGGAGGTCTCCAGGGCGGTCAGCAGGATCTCCTCCTGCACCCGGGTCGACAGCTCGCGGGCCTCGGGCGAGTCGAACGGCAGGCGCAGGATGAACAGCGCGTCCTGCCAGCCCATCAGCCCGAGCCCGACCGGCCGCCAGCGCGGGTTCGACGCCGCCGCCTGCGCCGCCGGGTAGTAGTTGATGTCGATGACCCGGTCGAGGAACACCACCGCCGTGCGGACCGTCGCGCGCAGCCGGTCCCAGTCGACGCCGTCGGCCCCGACGTGCGCGCCCAGGTTGACCGAGCCGAGGTTGCACACGGCCGTCTCGGCGTCGTCGTTGACCTCCAGGATCTCGGTGCACAGGTTCGACAGGTGGATCACGTTGCCCGGCTCGCCGGTCTGGTTGGACAGCCGGTTGGACGCGTCCTTGAACGTCATCCACCCGTTGCCGGTCTGCGCGAGCGTGCGCATCATCCGCCCGTACAGGTCTCGGGCCTTCACGGTGCGGACGGCCTTCTTCTCCGCCGCCCGGTACGCGGAGTCGAACGCCTCGCCGTAGAGGTCGGGCAGCTCGGGGGCGTCGGACGGGTCGATCAGCGACCAGTCGCCGTCGGCCTCGACCCGGCGCATGAACTCGTCCGGGATCCAGTTGGCCAGGTTCAGGTTGTGGGTGCGCCGGGACTCCTCGCCGGTGTTGTCCCGCAGCTCCAGGAACTCCTCGACGTCCGGGTGCCACGGTTCCAGGTAGACGCAGGCCGCGCCCTTGCGCCGGCCGCCCTGGTTGACCGCCGCCACCCCGGCGTCGAGGGTCTTGAGGAACGGCACGATCCCGTTCGACCTGCCGTTGGTGCCCCGGATCAGCGCGCCGCGGCCCCGCACCCGCGACCAGGAGATGCCGATGCCGCCGGAGAACTTCGACAGCTTCGCGACCTGGTGGTAGCGCTCGTAGATCGAGTCGAGTTCGTCGCGCGGCGAGTCGACCAGGAAGCACGACGACATCTGGGTGTGCCGGGTGCCGGAGTTGAACAGCGTCGGCGAGCTGGGCAGGTACGCCAGGCTGGACATCAGCCGGTAGAAGGCGACCGCCTCCCCCGGCGTCTGCGACAGGCCGCAGGCCACCCGCAGCAGCCAGTACTGCGGCGTCTCCACCACCAGCCGGGTCTGCGGGTGCCGCAGCAGGTAGCGGTCGGCGACGGTGCGCAGGCCGAAGTACTCGAACCGCAGGTCACCGGCCGGGTCGACGGCGTCGTCCAGCTCGCGGGCGTGGGCGGCCACGAACGCGGCCGTGTCGTCGCCGATCAGGCCGAGGCCGTGGGCGTACCGGATGGACTGGCTGAAGCTGTCCACCTGCTGCCCGCGGACCTCCTCGGCCACGTACGCGGCCAGCAGCCGCGCCGCCAGCTTCGAGTACTGCGGCTCCTCGCCGATCAGCTCCGCCGCCGTCTGGATCGACAGCTTGTCCAGCTCGGCGGTGGTCGCCCCGTCGTACAGGCCGCTGATCGTCCTCGTCGCCACCCGCAACGGATCGACCTCGTCCAGGTCGGCGACCCAGCGCTGCACCGCCTCGACGATCTTGTTGACGTCCACCGGCTCGGTGTCGCCGTCCCGCTTCCGGACCTGCATGACGTGCCGGCGTTGCCCCGGCCCCGCCAGCTCCCGCGTCGCGCCCATGTTCGCCCTCCTCAAGCCCGTGCCCGAGGTCGAGGGCGCGCGGGAGGACGCCGCCGGGCACCCGCGACGGCGCGCTTCGCCGCCGCTGCCCGGCTGATGGCGTCGGCCGTCCCACGCGGCCTTCGACCGCCGCACGCGACGCGTGCGGCACGCTGGCAGGTCTTCGGACTCGCGGGCGTCGTGCTCGGTGCCTACTGGCCGTCGCTTCCCAGGCCCGGCCGGACCCAGTGCTTCGTTGACGGCGGTCGTTCCCACTCACCGCTGCGGGGCAGCCCCGGATTCGCACCGGGTTCCCTCTTGCCTCGACCACCGTGGAGCGGCGGCCGAACCAGCTACGGGTGACACCATATATGGGCGCAAGGCGAAGATGGCAACACCAGATGATGTGTCGGGCGAGTCGCCGCGCAGCGTGACCCCACCACCGCGACGGGTGAGCGGAACGCCGGAACCGCGGGCGGCCGGCAGGGCGAGATGCAGTCGGATGACAGACGCCGCGCGCCGCCGGCCGCACGAGACTGACCGGCGAGCCGTCGCGGCGGGGCCCGCCCCGGCTCGTCACCATCCCGACCCCTCGACCGAGAGGACCACCCATGTCCGAGGAGAACAAGCGGATCGTCCGCGACTACTTCCAGGAGCTCGACCGCGGCCGGACGACCCCGCTGCACCTGTGCACCGACGACTACCGGTTCCACCCGGCCGGGCTGCCGCCGATGGACCGGCAGGGGGTGAAGGAGTTCGGTGACGCGTTCTTCGCCGGCATGCCCGACCTGCGCCACCCCCTCGTCGAGCTGATCGCCGACGGGGACCTCGTGGCGCTGCGCTGCCGGTACGAGGGCACCCACGACGGGGAGCTCATGGGCGTGCCCGCCAGCGGGCGGCGGGTCTCGGCGGTCGGCATCGGCGTCATGCGCGTCGAGGCCGGCAAGATCGCGGAGTTCTGGGTGTCGCCCGACCGGCTGACCATCATGCAGCAGATCGGCGCCCTCCCGTCGTAGCCGGACCCCAGCCGCCGGGGCGGCGCGCAGTTCGCCCGCCCCGGCGGCGGTGCGGCCCGAACGCCACCGGGCCGCCGCGCGCGTCGCGGTGACCGACGAGCGGCGGCGGCCGATCTCGGCACCGAGCTAATGGCACAGGCCGGTGCCGACCTCGTTGAAGGTCTGGCCGGCGACGGGCACGAATCGCCAGCGGTACTCGCCGGGGAACAGGGTCAGGCGGAGTACGCCGTGGACGGAGCCGTTGCGGACCTCGCTGTTGGGGGCGACAGTCGGGAAGTCCGGTTGGAGTGACCGGCCGCCGGTGCCGACGATGAACTGCCGTACGCCCCGGTCCGGGTCGGCGGCACCGGTCGGCTTTTGTGGGGCGAAGCGTTCGTACTGATGGTTGTGGGCGTTGAGCAGGAGCTCCACTCCGGCGTCGTAGAGGGCCTGGAACAGGGGCCGGTAGGCGGCGTTGCCGCGGCCGCCGGAGGCGAACAGCGGCTGGTGCCAGTAGGCGACCGTGCACCGTGCCGGGCTGTTGGCCAGGTCGGCGCGCAGCCACTGTTCCTGTGGTGATCCGGCGTGGCAGCCGCCCACCTGGGCGCAGTTGCCGTTCAGGACGACCACGTGCCACTGGCCGCCGGCCAGGTCGTAGGAGTACCAGCCCTTGTCCGGTGGTCCGGCGGCGGCTCCGAAGTAGCCGAAGTAGCCGGCGGCGTTGGGGGTGAGGTACTCGTGGTTGCCCGCGGCGGGGCGGGTGCGTGCCTTGTGTCGTCCCCAGCTGGGGGCGTAGCAGGCGGCGTACTCCTCGGGGGCGCCCTTCTCGTAGGCGGTGTCACCGATCGCGGCGATGACGCCGACTTCGGCGTCGAGGACCCGGGCGGTCTGCTCGTCGCGGTCGGAGCGGCAGTCGGCGATGTCTCCGGCAGCGAGGAGCACGGTGTCGTCGGTGCCGGGTACCCCCGTGTAGACGAGCAGCGCGGGGCCGGCCTTGTTGTTCTCGCGGCTGTGGTAGTACGCGCCGTCGGTGTTGGTGGAGAAGATGCCGAAGCTGACCACCCCGTCGCCCCGGATCGCGTCGGTGACGTTGATGTCGTGGACGGTGTCGGGCTTCACCCGCTCGATCGCCGCGAGCGAGGGGCCGGTCGGCGCCGGGCGGTTGGCGTAGGTCAGCGCGGTCTCCGACCACGAGCTGCCCACCAGGAACACGTGGCCGCCGTCGCTGCTGCCCGCGTTGCTGGTGTCCAGGGTCTGCATCCGTAGCACGGCGTGCAGGACCGGCTCGGTAAGACCGGTGACCGCGAAGGTCAGATAGGAGATCCGGTCCGGGCTGCCGGCGACGGCGAGCTGCCGTTGACTGTTGTAGTTGGTGTTCGGGGAGCTGGCGTTGGCGTAGGTGTCCCGAGTGGCGGGATAGACGTGGGTGGTGACCGCCAGGGCGGGGGGCGGTGCCACCAGGGTCGCCGCCAGCACGACGGCCGCGAGCGCCAGTGCGCGGAAGCATCTCATGAGTCATTGCAGCGCGACCGGCGTCAATCTGTCGTCAACGGCTGACACGGCGCAGTGCAGAGCGGCGGCCGGATCGGGGAGTCGAATGACAGATGTGACTCCCCCGGCCACCGCACAGCATTGGTGCGGCAACCATCCGAACGGGCGACAGGAGCCTTCACGCCATGCAGACGATCCTCATCACCGGTGCCTCCTCCGGATACGGGCGGGAGACCGCCCGGCACTTCCTTGCGCAGGGGTGGAACGTCATCGCCACCATGCGGACGCCGCGCGCGGACGGCCTGCCCGAGTCGGACCGGCTCCGCGTCCTGGAGCTCGATGTGACCAGGCCCGACACGATCACCGCCGCGTTCGCCGCGGCGGGGCCCGTCGACGCCCTGGTCAACAACGCCGGCGTCGGGCTGATCGGCGTCTTCGAGGGCACGCCCATGGCCCGGGTCCGGGAGATCTTCGAGACCAACACCTTCGGGGTGATGGCGACCACCCAGGCGGTGCTGCCGCAGTTCCGCGAGCGCGGGTCCGGGGTGGTGGTCAACGTGACCTCCAGCGTGGTGCTCGGCCACATGCCGCTCTCGGCCGTCTACAAGGCCAGCAAGATGGCCATCGAGGGGTTCACCGCGTCCCTCGCCCTGGAGCTCGCCGAGTTCGGCGTGCGGGCCAGGACCGTCGAGCCGGGGGCCTGCCTGACGACGAACTTCGCCGCCGGGGCGACGAACAACATCGACCTCACCGCCTCGCTGGAGGGACTGGTCCCGGCGCCCTACGAGCCCTTCGCGAAGAGGACGCTCGGCGGCTTCGTCAACCAGGACCTGTTCACCCGGGAGAGCGACGTCGCCGAGACGGTGTGGCGGGCCGTCCACGACACCACCGGCCAGCTGCGCTTCCCCGCCGGCCCCGACGCCCTCTGGCTCGACCAGGCGAGGTGATCGACCGGACCGCGCCGTGCGGCGCGGTCCGGCGGTCCGGCCCCGCGCGTGCGCGGCCGGACCGCCGCCCCACATCGTCACAAACACGTCAGCCGGCGTTCCTAACGTCATTCCCGGCAGCCGTGCCGACCGAGTGATTGGACCGCCCTGTGACCTGCCTGGCCAACGACAACGACACCCGCATCCGTGAGCTGCTCGCCGCGCACGGCACGCCGCTGACCCGGTTCGTCCACGGCCTGACCAACAGCAACCGGCAGACCGCCGAGGACGTCATCCAGGAGACCCTGCTGCGGGCGTGGCGACACCTCGACTCGCTGCCGCCCGACAGCGACGGCCGAAGCCGACGTTGGCTGTTCACCGTCGCCCGGCGACTGGTCATCGACGAGGCCCGGCGACGGCAGGCCAGCCCGGTCGAGGTGGCCACGCAGACGGACCAGGAGTTCGGCGCGACCGGCGACGACACCGCCGACACCGCGATCGCGAACCAGGCGTTGCGGGAGGCGGTCAGCCGGCTCAGCGCAGACCACCGCCGCGTGCTGCACGAGGTCTACTTCCGTGACCGGACGGCCCACGAGGTCGCCGCCGACCTGGATGTCCCGGTCGGCACCGTGCGCTCCCGCGTCTACTACGCGCTCCGCGCCCTCCGCGCCGCGGTGACCGAAGGCTGACGGGCACGGTCGGCGCTGGCCACCCCCGGCAGCGGCGGCACGGACGACGGGCCGGCCCGCAGGGTGCGCGGGCCGGCCCGGATCCGGGTGGCGGGCGGCTAGGAGGTCTTCAGGCTCCACCGCTGGTTCGCGCCGCCGTTGCACGACCACAGGACGATCTTCGTGCCGTTGGCGGTGGCGGCGCCGCTGGCATCCAGGCAGAGCCCCGACGCGACCCCGGTGATGGTGCCGTCGGCGTTGACGTTCCACTGCTGGTTGCTGCCGCCGTTGCAGTCCCAGATCACGACCGTGGTGCCGTTGCTGGTCCCCTGGCCGTAGGCGTCCAGGCACTTGTTGCCGTACACCTGGAGCTGCCGGCTCGACGTGTAGGTCCACCGCTGGTTGCTGCCGCCGCCGCAGTCGAAGAGCTGCACCTGGGTGCCGTTGGTCGTCGTCGAGTTCGGCACGTCCACGCAGCGGTTGGACTGCGCGCCGACGATGGTGCCCTGCTGGCCGTTGCCGCCGTTGGCCGGGGGCGGCGGCGCGACCACGGCCGGCGCGGCCGACACGACGGTGGCCCGGTCCAGCGCGACGGGGCCGTTGCCGACGACCCGTACCCGCACGACGTGCTGCCCCTGGGTGAGGGTGCCGCTGTTGAACAGCGCCACGTTGCCGCGGCGGGCGGACGCCTGGAAGCTGACCGTCTGCTCCGGACCGCCGTCGACCGAGACGGCGGCCGAGCCGTGCGACGGGTCCTGCACCCCGAACAGCACCACGCGGTTGCCGGTGACGGTGAGGGTGGCCGTGTCGCCGGCGGTGCCGCTGCGGGTGTAGTCCTTGCTGAAGGTCTGGTTGTCCCCGACGGCCTGCCAGCCGCCCGCGTAGACGAAGCTCTGCCGGTCGTTGACGTCGACCGGGAAGCCGAACGTGTACGCTCCGGCCGGCACGATCGGGTCGGTGAACGCCGTCGTGTTCACGGTGACGTTCGCCGACGTCAGGCCCGGCGCGGACGCCGTCAGCGTCACCGCGCCGGTCTGGCCCAGCGCGCTCTTGACGTACACCGCGCCGGTGCCGGCCTCCAGGGCCAGCGGGCTCTCCCCCACGACCGCCCCGGGCCCGGTGACGCTGAACGACACGGGGGCGCTGTTGGTGGGCACCACCTGGTTGTTGCTGTCCAGGGCCCGGACCACGACGCGGGTCATGTCGCCGCCGTCGGCCTTGATCGCGGAGTCGTCGGCCGTCAGCGTCAGCCGGGTCGCCGCGCCCGGGGTGTGCCGGGTGTCGGTGGCCACGACCTGCCCGCCGATCCAGCAGTCGGCCCGCAGTTGCCCGCTGCTCACGGTGATTCCGGTGAACTGGAACATCGGGTGCGGCAGGCTCGTGTACGCGTTGGGGTTGATGCGTCCGCGGGACGCCCCGTTGACGAACAGCTCGACCTGCTGGCAGTTGCCGCCGACGTAGACGGTGCCGCTGGACACACCGGGCGTCCACTGGCTGGCGATCGACACGTACGGCCCGTACAGCGCCGGGTCGCGCTGCGAGGCGTACGCGGCGGCGGCGATCTTCGGGATCCGGAAGATGTCCGAGACGCCGTGGTAGCAGGTGTAGTCCTGGCACGACGGCGGGGTGACGAACGTGGTGTTGTAGTCGAAGGCCGCCCAGCCCAGCGCGCCGGCCATGTTCGACCTGCCGGCGGCGGTGTTCTGCACGTTCAGGTGCACCCGCATCGTGTTGACCTGCGTCTGCTCCGGGTCCCACGACTTGTGCGGGGAGGTGTGCCCGACCGCCTCGGTGACCAGCCAGGGCAGCACGGTCGGCGCCTCGGCGGTGCCGGAGAAGTCGTTGTAGGTGTAGACGTCCTCCAGCAGCTCGCTGCCCTTGAAGTTGCGCACGCCGCCGGTGGGACGCGACGGGTCGAGCTGCCGGGCCAGGTTGTTGGTGCGGGTGTAGAAGTTGTGGTTGTCGCCGGACTCGTTGATCCGCACCCCCCACAGCACGACCGACGGGTGGTTGCGGTCGCGCATCACCATCTCGCGGACGTTCTCCACCGCGATGTCCTGCCAGGCGGTGTTGCCGATGTGCTGCCAGCCGGGGATCTCCTCCATGACCAGCAGGCCGATCTCGTCGGCGCGGTCGAGGAACTCCGGGTCCTGCGGGTAGTGCGAGGTCCGCACGATGTTCGCGCCGAGCTCGTACTTGATGATGTCGGCGTCCTTGGCCTGGAGCCGGTTGGGCGCGGCCCGGCCGATGTAGGGGTAGGACTCGTGCCGGTTGAGCCCGCGCAGCTTGAGCGCCTGGCCGTTGATGTAGAACTTGCCGTCGCTCTTGTTGAACTGGATGCTCCGGATGCCGATCCGGGTCTTGTGCTCGTCCACGTAGGTGGAGCCGTCGCGCACCTGCGTGTAGACGGTGTAGAGGTACGGGCGGTCCGGGTGCCAGGCGGTGGGGTTGGCGATCGTGCTGGTGTTGTAGGCGAACTCGACGGCCGACTGCGCCCCGATGGTCTGGGTGGCCGTGCCGGTGGCCACGACGTTGTTGGTGGCGTCGACGACCTGGGTGACGACGGTGACCGAGCGGGACTGTGCGCTGTCGTTGCGCACCCGGGTCCGCGCGTTGACCGTGTTGGTGTTCGGCGTGGTGAGGTACGTCCAGTCCACGCGCACCGGGTCGGTGACGATCATGTTGACGTCGCGGACGATCCCGCCCCAGACGTAGTAGTCGATCGCGCCGCCCTCCGGCGGGATGTCGCTGCGGGTCATGGAGTCGACCTTCACCGCGATCACGTTGTCGGCGCCGCCGATGTTGAGGTACGGCGTGATGTCGTACGTGAAGGAGGTGTAGGCGCCCTTGTGCTGGCCGACGAAGGTGCCGTTGACGTAGACGTCGGCGACCTTCGCGACGCCCTGGAACTCGACGGCGATCCGGCGGCCGGAGTACTGGGCGGGCAGCGTGAAGTGGCGGCGGTACCACGAGGCGGGCGCCTCGAAGTCGCCCTTGGGGAAGCCCTTGTGCGGATGGGTCCGGAAGTAGGGCAGCGTCACGGGGACGAAGCCGCTCTCGTCCAGCCCCACGGCCTGCCCGGCGCCGCCGGGCACGTCGCCGGAGAACAGCCAGTGGGTGTTGAAGTTGAGCACGGACCGGTTGGACCCCTGCGGAACGTAGGGGGCGGCGGACGCCGGTCCCGGCGGCCCGATCAGCACGAGCGCGGCGGCGGTGACCAGCGCCGTGAGGGCAGCGGCTAGCTTTCGCATTGTCCTCCCCATTTCTCGGGAATGCGGGTGGAAGAACCGGGCCGTCCGGTGCAGGCAGGGCTGCTGCGGCACGTGCGCTCCCCCGCCTGGCGGAGGGTGACGGGAGCATGGCCAACGTAATTCGTATGACATCTGATGTCAATATCGTTACATGGGAGTACGTCGATGAATAGTGTGGCTCGTCCTGCGGTGCGACTTCGACTGCGCCGCGTCGGCCACCGGCGACGCCGAGACCGCCAGCGCGGACATCCGGTTCCCCTGCCTCTGAAGGGGTGCCCGGATCACCGGCCGAGCCGGGCCAGCCCGGCGGCGAGCAGGCCGGGCACGGCACCGCCCACCGTCTCGAAACCGGAGCCGACGGTCATCCCCTCCACGAACCGGCGGTGCACGCCCTCCGCGATCACGGCCAGCTTGTAGTAACCCAGCGCCTCGTAAAAGGTCAGATGGGTGAGGTCGCGGGACGTGCCGGCGGCGTAGCCCGCCACCAGCTCGCCGCGGGTCGGGAAGTGGTCGCTGCCGGTCACCGGGCAGCCGTGCGGCAGCACGGGCGCGCACACCGGGTCGGTGTAGACCAGCAGCAGACCCAGGTCGGTGAGCGGGTCGCCGATCGTGGCCATCTCCCAGTCGAGCAGCGCGGCCGCCCCGGACAGGTCCGCCGCGTAGATGATGTTGTCCAGCCGGAAGTCGCCGTGCACGATGCCCGGCGCGGACTGCGGCGGCACGGCAGCCGCCAGGCGTCGGTGCAGTTCGTCGGCGTCGGCGGACGACCGGGTCGCGACGACGTCCCACTGCCGCTTCCAGCGGTGCACCTGTCGCAGCAGGAAGCCCTCCGGCCGGCCGAAGGCGTCGAGGCCGACGCTCGCGGGCGCCACGGAGTGCAGCCGCAGCAACAGGTCGATCATCGAATGCCCGACGGCGCGCACGGTCGACGGCGCGAGGACGGCGAGTTGCCCGGGGTCGCGGATCACCACGCCGTCGACCCAGGCCGCGAGGCTGAACGGCGCCCCGATCACGGCCGGGTCCGCGCAGTACAGCACGGGTGCCGCGACCGGCACGGTCGAGCCGGCCAGGGCGGCGGTGACCCGGAACTCGCGGTGGATGTCGTTCGCCGAGGGCGCGATGGTGCCGAACGGAGGACGCCGAAGCGCCCACGACCGGTCGCCGGCGTGGACGGCGTACGTCAGGTTGGAACGCCCACCGTCCACGAAGTCCACCCGCAGGCCCCCGGCGAGGCCCGGGATGCGGTCGGCCAGGTACGCCTCCAGCGCGGGCAGGTCCAGCGGGCGCAGGTCGGCGGTCATGCCGGCAGCGCTCCCCGCGCCGCCGCGTCGCGCTCCTGGGCCCGGCGCTTGACCGCCCGGCGGGAGATCGCCCAGCGATGGGTCTCGCTCGGCCCGTCGTAGATCCGGAACGCGCGCACCTCCCGCAGGTAGCGCCCGAGCATGAGGTCGCCCGAGACGCCGAGGGAGCCGCAGATCTGCAGCGACCGGTCGACGATCCGCCACACCGCCTCCGCGACGAACGCCTTCGCGACGGAGGTGGACTGCGCGGCGCGGCCCCCGGAGTCGAGCTCCCACGCCGCCCGCAGGATGAGGGCGCGGCTGGCCTCGATCTCGATCTCGCTGTCGGCGAGCATCTGCTGGATCATGCCCAGGTCGGCCAGCGCCGACCCGAAGGCCCGTCGGTCGGCCGCGCGGTCCAGCGCGATGTCCTGGGCGTGGCGGGCCAGGCCGAGCCACCGCATGCAGTGCGTCAGGCGTGCCGGCGCGAGCCGGACCTGGGCGTTATCGAACCCCTGGTCCACCGCGCCGAGGACCCGGTCGGCCGGGACGAAGCAGTCCTGTAGCAGGAACTCGCCGTGCCCGCCGACCATCGCCTCGTCGAGGGTCTCGATCGTCCGGACCAGCTCCAGCCCGGGGGCGTCGGTGTCGACCAGGAACATCGTCGCCCCACCCCGGTCGCCGGGCTGGCCGGAGGTGCGGGCCATGACGATGGCGAACGCCGCCCCGTCGGCGCCGGTGGTGAACCACTTGCGCCCGTTCAGGACCCACCCACCCGACACGGGGCGGGCCGTGGTGGCGAGCGCGCTCGGGTCGGATCCCGCCCCCGGCGCCGGCTCGGTCATGGCGAAGCAGGAACGGATCAGCCCGGCCGCGAGCGGGCGGAGGTACCGCTCCTGCTGGTCGGGGTCGGCCACCGCCGCCAGCAGGTGCATGTTGCCCTCGTCGGGGGCCGCGATGTTGAGCGCCAGCGGGCCGAACAGCGAGTAGCCGGCCTCCTCGAAGACGAGCGCCTGCCCGCGCCGGTCGATGCCCAGGCCGCCCCACCGCGGGGGCAGGTGCGGGCAGAAGACGCCCGCCTGTCTCGCCGCGGCCTGCAGATCGAGCCGCACCTGCTCCGGCAGCGCATGGGCGCTGCCCCGGTGCTCGCGCTCGACGGCGAGCACCGTGCCCCGGACGAACGCCCGGGTGCGTTCGGCGACGGAGCGGGCCGCGTCGTCGGGGGTGAGATCCACGGCCAAGACTGCCTCCGATGCCGTCAACCTGAGCTAACGCTCACTAGCCGATACAGGGAAGCAGCCCCGCGGGGGCGTGTCAACATGTGCCGGTGGAATTCCGGAAGATGGACGACCAGGCACGCCCGCACGGCCCCGCCCCCACCCCCACGGGCGGCCGACCGGATCGGGGCGAGCGGGTCCGGGCCGCGGCGCTCGACCTGTTCGCCGCCCGCGGCTACCAGCTCACCACCATGGACGAGATCGGCGAACGCGCCGGGATCCGGGGCCCCAGCGTGTACAAGCACGTGCGCTCGAAGCAGGACCTGCTCGCCGGGATCATGCTGCGCACCATGACGGCGCTGCTGGAGGACCAGCAGGTCGCCCTGGACGGCGGCACCGACGTCGAGGGCCGGCTGCGCCGGGCCGCCGAGGCCCACGTGCGCTACCACGCCCGACACGCGGCGGAGGCGTTCGTCGGCAACCGGGAGATCAACAGCCTGGACGAGCCGCACCGCAGCGACGTCCTCGACCGGCGCGCCACCTACGAGCGGCGGCTGCGCCAGCTCATCACCGACGGCGTCGACCTCGGCCGGTTCCGGGTCCCGTCGGCCCGGCTCGCCTCGTACGCGATTCTCGACATGGGCATCGGGGTGGCGATGTGGTTCCGGCCCGACGGCGAGTTCACCGAGGACGAGGTCGTCCGCCAGTACGGGGAGATGGCCCTGCGGATCGCGGGGCACCACCAGGTCGGTTCACATATTTGAACCTGTTGACAGCATATGGAACAGGTGGAAACAATAGCCGGACTCTCCAGCCGAGCGAGACGGAACCCTCTGTTATGGCGAGCAGCGCCCGAGCGGGCCGTGCCGACCGGGACGGGCCCCACAGCAGCCTCAGCTTCGAACCCCTGACCCCGACCGCCTTCCTCGACCGGGCCGCGGCGGTGCACGCCGACCGGTTGGCGGTCGTCGACGGCGCGCTTCGGCTGACGTACCACCAGTTCCACGACCGGTGCCTGCGCCTGGCCGGCGCGCTGGCCGACCTCGGCGTCCGGCCGGGTGACCGGGTCGCCGTCCTGGCACCGAACACGCACCTCATGCTGGAGGCACACTTCGGGGTGCTCTACGGCGGCGCGGTCCTCGTCACGCTGAACACCCGGCTCTCCGCCGACGAACTGCGCTACATCCTCGACCACGCCGGCTGCCGGGTCCTGCTGCACGACCCGGATCTCGCCGGGTTCGCCGCCACGATCGTCCGGGCGCTGCCCGGGGTGCGGCTGGTCGACGGCGGCGCGGAGTACGAGCGGCTGCTCGCCGCCGCGCCGCCGCGCCGGGTGCCGGTGACCGACGAGCGGGCGCTGATGGCGTTGAACTACACCAGCGGCACCACCGGCCGCCCCAAGGGGGTGATGTACCACCACCGGGGCGCCTACCTCCAGTCGCTGGCGATGGTCGCCCACTTCGGGCTGCGCGCCGACACCGTCCACCTGTGGACGCTGCCGATGTTCCACTGCAACGGCTGGTGCTTCACCTGGGCGGTGACCGCGGCCGGGGGCACCCACGTCTGTCTGCCCAGGGTCGTACCGGATCGGGTCTGGGAGCTGATCCGCGACGAGCGGGTCACCATGCTGTGCGCCGCGCCCACGGTGCTCGTGTCCCTCGCCGAGGCGGACGCGGCCGGCGCTGGCGCGGGCCGGCAGGTCACGGTCGCGGTCGGCGGCGCGCCGCCGTCGCCCAGCCTGCTGCGCCGGTGCGCGGCGCTCGGCTTCGACGTCACGCACCTGTACGGGCTGACCGAGACGTTCGGCCCGGCGGCGATCTGCGACTGGCGGCCGGAGTGGGACGACCGGCCGGCCGCGGAGCAGGCGGCGCTGCGCGCCCGGCAGGGCGTGGCCAACGTGGTCTCGTGCGAGCTGCGGGTGCTGGACGCCGACGGACACGACGTCCCCGCCGACGGCGAGACGGTCGGCGAGGTCGCGATCCGCGGCAACAACGTCATGCTCGGCTACTACCGGGACGAGGCGGCGACCCGGGAGGCCGGACCGGGCGGCTGGTTCCGCACCGGCGACCTCGGGGTCCGGCACCCCGACGGCTACCTCCAACTGCGCGACCGCGCCAAGGACGTGATCATCTCGGGCGGGGAGAACATCTCGTCCATAGAGGTCGAGGCGGTGCTGTGCAGCCATCCCGCGGTGCTGGAGGCCGCGGTGGTCGCGGTGCCCGACGAACGCTGGGGCGAGCGGCCGGTGGCCTTCGTGACACTGCGGCCCGGCGCGCCCGCCGACCCGGACGCGCTGCGCGCCCACGTGCGGGCCCACCTGGCCGCCTTCAAGGTGCCCGACCGCATCGAGTTCGGCGACCTGCCCAAGACCGCCTCCGGCAAGGTCCGCAAGGTCGAGCTGCGCGCCACCGCCCGGTAGGGGCGGGACCTGCCGGCACTCGACAGGCCCCACACACCGCCGCCACCGCACCCGACGACCGCTGCCCGGCCGGGCGGGGCCTACCGGCCCTCGGCCACCACCAGCACGTCCAGGGTGCGCGGACCGTGCACCCCCTCGACCCGGTCGAACTCGATGTCGCTCGTGGCACTGGGCCCGCTGATCCAGGTCATCGGCCGGGTGGCGTCGAGCCGGGCGACCGCGTCCGGCACGGCCGGCACGATCTGGTCGGCACGCACCACCACCAGGTGGTAGTCGGGAACCAGGGTGACCGCGCGCCAGCCCTGGCCCGGCCCCGAGTCGAGCACGATCGTGCCGGTGAGCGCGATCGCCAGGGCGCAGCCGGAGACCACGCCGTCGAAGGCGTCGAGCGCGACCGGGTCCGGTGGCGCGTCGCCGCCGACCACCTGCCAACCGGGCGCGGTCCACCGCGCGGGCAGGCCGTGGGGGACGCAGATCCGGGTCCGGCCGCGCTCGCCCAGGATGCCGGCGATCGTCGCGCCGACCTCGTCCGCGCCGCACTGGTACGCGCTCGCCCGGTAGTCGGTCAGCCGCTCCACGAACAACCCGACCGGGTCGTCGGCCGGGCGCGCGCCGACGCCCCGGTAGTCCCGGGCCACCCCGACACCGGGCGGCTGCGTCCCGACGGCGAGCCGGACCCGGCGCAGCACCTCGGCCCGCGCGGCGTCGGCGTCGCGGCCGGTCCCGCCGGCGGACCCGTCGCGGCTCACCGCCGCCTCCCCCGGGCCCGGAACGGGCGGCGCGGCGGGCGGGGCGCGTCCCGCGACCTCGTCCACGCCGACATCGGCGGCGGCAACCGGCGGATCCAACCGGTGCGCCGGCCCAGGACCCGCCCCAGCCACAGCGCCCGTAGCGCGGCGGACCAGCGCCCCGGGCCGGACATGAGCCAGCCGAGCACCGACATCGCGGCGGCCTCGGACGTCGGCAGCCGCCGTTGTCGCGCGGTCGCCGCCACCGCCTGCGCCCGCAGGTGCACCAGCATGCGCGGGATGTCGATCGCCACCGGGCACGCGTCGAAGCAGGCCCCGCACAGGGTCGACGCGAACGGCAGGTGGGGGTGGTCGGCCACCCCGGTCAGTTGCGGGGTGAGCACCGCGCCGATCGGCCCCGGATAGACCGAGCCGTACGCGTGTCCGCCCGTGCGCTCGTAGACCGGGCAGACGTTCAGGCACGCCGAGCACCGGATGCAGCGCAGCGCCGCCCGACCGGCCGGGTCGGCCAGGGTCGCGGTGCGCCCGTTGTCGAGCAGCACGAGGTGGAACTCCTGCCCCTCCACCGCCCCGGTCCACATCGACGTGTACGGGTTCATCCGCTCGGCGGTCGACGAGCGGGGCAGCAGTTGCAGGAACACCTCGAGGTCGCGCCAGCTCGGCAGGATCTTCTCGATCCCCATGACGGTGATCAGGGTGCGGGGCAGGGTGAGGCACATCCGCCCGTTGCCCTCGGACTCGACGACCGCCAGGGTGCCCGTCTCGGCGATCGCGAAGTTCGCCCCGGAGACGGCCACCCGCGCCGTGAGGAACCGCTGCCGCAGGTGGGCCCGTGCCGCCTCGACCAGCTCGGCCGGCTCGTCGCCGAGCGCGGGGTCCACGCCGGCCATCTCGCGCCGGAAGATGTCGCGGATCTCCCGCCGGTTGCGGTGGATGGCGGGCACGAGGATGTGGCTGGGGTGGTCCCGGCCGAGTTGCACGATCAGCTCGGCCAGGTCGGTCTCGACGGCATCGATGCCGCCCCGGGCCAGCGCCTCGTTGAGGCCGATCTCGGCGGTGACCATCGACTTGACCTTGACCACCTCGGTCGCGCCGGCCTGCCGGACCAGGTCGACGACGATGGCGTTGGCCTCCGCCGCGTCCCGGGCCCAGTGCACCGTGCCGCCCCGGGCGGTCACCGCCTGTTCGAGCTGGAGCAGGTAGCGGTCGAGGTGGTCGAGCACGTCGTCCTTGATGGCGGCTCCGGCGGCCCGGAGCTGATCCCAGTCGTCGAGCTCGGCGACCGTCTGCAGTCGCCGGCCACGGATGGTGCGGGTGGCGTGCGAGAGGTTGCGCCGCAGCTGGTCGTCGCGCAGCGCCTCGGCGGCGGCGGTCGGGAACGGCGTCGCGGCGTGCAGGTTGCCGACGCCGGGCGACGCGGTGGGCAGGCCCAGGAACACCGTCACGGTCGTCTCCTCGGGTGCGGCGGAGCACCGGGCGGTGCCCACGGTCGGTCTCGGGTCGCGGCCAGGATCTCGGCCAGGTGCACGGTGCGGGCCCCCGCCGCCGCGCGGGAGAGCCCGCCGCCGAGGTGCGTGAGGCACGAGGCGTCCCCTGCGGTGACGACGGTCGCCCCGGTCGCGTCGATCGCCCGCAGCTTGTCGGCGAGCATGGCGGCGGACACCGCCGCGTTCTTCAGCGCGAAGGTGCCACCGAAGCCGCAGCAGGACTCGGCGTCGGGCAGGTCCACGAGTTCGATGCCCTCGACCCGGTCCAGCAGTCGTCGCGCCCGGTCGCCGGTGCGCAGCAGGCGTAGCGCGTGGCACGCCTGGTGCAGCGTCACCCGGTGGGGGAACCACGCACCGACGTCCAGCACGCCGCGCACGTCGACGAGGAACTCGGAGAGCTCGTAGGTGCGTGCCGCGACGGCGGCCGCCGCGGCGGCCAGCCCTTCGTCGCCGGCCGCCCGGGCGAGTTCGACGTGCTGGTGCCGGATCGCCGCCACACACGAGCCGCTGGCCACGACGATCGCCTCGGCGTCGGCGAACGCCGCGACGTGGTTGCGGACCAGGGCCAGCGCCTGGTCGGGGTAGCCGGAGTTCACGTGGAGCTGACCGCAGCAGGTCTGTCGCCGGGGCACGGCCACGTCGAGGCCCAGCCGTTCGAGCACCGCGACCGTCGCGGCGCCGACGCGGGGCACCAACCCGTCCACGAGGCAGGTGACGAACAGCGCCACCCGGTTCGGGGGCGGAGCTGACGCGGCGGTACGGGCGCAAGGCCCGGCATCCTGGCCCAATCGATGTCCTTTCGGCGTGCCGCCCGACCCGGTGACCCACGGGCGGCGACGAGGTTGTATGGTACCAGTATCAGAACCAAGGTTCATCTACATGAACAGGGCCGTTCCTATGAGCACTCTCGTCAAGTCGGCAGACCGCACGCTGGCGATCCTCGACCTGCTGACCGAGCACCGTGACGGGTTGACCCTGACCGAGGTCCAGCGCCGCCTGGAGTTCCCCAAGAGCAGCACCTACGTGCTGCTCATGACGATGACGGCCCGGGGCTTCCTCGAACAGGACCCCGACACCCGCCGGTTCCGCATCGGCATCCGGCTGTGGCAGGCCGGCCAGAGCTACGTCGCGATCAACGACCTGGAGAAGGTCGCGCTGCCGTACATGGAGACCCTCCGGGACACGCTGAACGAGACGGTCCAGCTCGCCACCCTCGACGGCACCGACAACGTCTACATCGCCAAGGTCGATCCGGATCACCACCTGCGCCTCGCCTCCCGGGTCGGCGTGCGCCTGCCGGCGTACGCGACCGGCATCGGCAAGGCACTGCTCAGCCAGCTCGACGAGGACGACCTGCGGGACCGCTTCGCCGACACGGAGTTCGTCCGGTACACGCCGCAGACCGTCACCTCGCTCCCCGAGCTCGTCGCCGCCGTCCGGCAGGCCCGCACGCACGGGTACGCGATCGACAACTGCGAATACACCCCGGGCGTCTTCTGCGTCGCCGCCCCGCTGAACGGCCTGCGGGCCACCACCCGGGCCGCCGTCAGCGTCTCCATTCCCGAGGTCCGCAAGACACCCGAACTCATCCGGCGCACCATCGACACGCTCTGCTCCACGGCCCACCAGCTCTCCCTGCGCCTGGGCTACCGGGACGGCGCCGCACCCACGACACGAAGGGACTGACATGGAGTTGTTCCGCTTCGGCGCTCCCGGCAAGGAACGCCCGGCCGTGCGCCACGAGGGCCGGGAGTACGACCTCACCGGGCTGACCGCCGACCTGGACGGTTCCTTCTTCGAGACCGACGGCATCGAGCGGGTGGCCGCCGCCCTCGCCGCCGGCACGCTCGACCCGGTCGACACGGCCGGGCAGCGGATCGGCGCACCGATCGCGCGCCCGCCCGCCGTGGTGTGCATCGGCATGAACTACGCGGCCCACGCCACGGAGTCCGGCGCCGCACCGCCGCAGTACCCGGTGGTCTTCCTCAAGCACCCCGGCTGCGTGGTCGGCCCGGACGACGACGTCGTCCTGCCGCTCGGGTCGACGAAGACCGACTGGGAGGTCGAGCTCGCCGTCGTCATGAAGCGCACGCCGCGCCACCTCACCGACCCGGCCGACGCACTGGACTACGTGGCCGGCTACGCGCTCGCCAACGACCTGTCCGAGCGCGCCTTCCAGATCGAGGTCTCCGGCGGCCAGTGGTCCAAGGGCAAGTGCGCGGAGACGTTCAACCCGCTCGGGCCGGTGCTGCGCCCGGCGAGCGAGCTCGACCCCGGCCGGCTGCGGCTGCGGTCCTGGGTCAACGGTGAGCCCCGGCAGGATTCCAGCACCGCCGACATGATCTTCTCGGTGCCCGAGCTGATCGTCCACCTCAGCCAGCACATGTTGCTGATGCCGGGCGACGTCGTCAACACCGGCACCCCGGAGGGCGTCGCGCTGTCCGGCCGGTTCCCCTACCTCAGCGTCGGCGACGTCGTGGCCCTGGAGATCGAGGGCCTGGGCCGGCAGGAGCAGACCGTCGTCGGGCACCGGGCGGCCGGCTGACCCCGTCGCTTCCCGCTGTCCGGCCGGGCCGGACAGCGGGAAGCACACCCCGGGCACGTCACCGCCCGGGCGGCTCGGCGACCAGCCCGTCCGGGTACGCGGTGAGCTGGTCGGCGTCGTAGAGGGTCAGCGGCACGTCGGCGACCCGTCGCACCCGCTCGTGCGCCGCCATGGCCTCGTAGATGTTCTCGCAGATCCCGATCGGGTGGTCGGAGTCCAGGTTGCGGCGGGTGAAGTAGGCGTCGGTGACGGTGACGACGCCGGCGGTGCTGTCGATCTCGACGGCCATCGAGGCGCGGTGGTGCGACCCGGTCCACCAGGTACGGATGCCGGGCACGACCTCGTCCTCGTCGGCGAGCAGCCGGACCCGGTCCCACGCCTCGTGGGTGAGGTGGTGCAGCACCTCCGGCGACAGGGAGGACCAGCGGTCGTCGTGCGGGTGCTTCGTCGTCCGGTGGAAGTGGGTCCACCCCCGCTCGGTCAGGCAGATCTGCGCGCGGGGGAAGAACGGCACGTTCGACGTGGTGTAGAGCTGCAACGGGGTCAGCAGGACGTGCGTGACGTCCTCGGGGGCGAGGCCGTGGGCGGCCAGCTGGTCGGGCAGCCACTGCCCGGGGGCCCGCCGCAGGGCGGCCCGCTCGCCGAGGAAGGTGGCCCACCGCGCGTTCATCGGGCCCAGATCCCGGGCCGGGCCGGTGCTCACCAGCGCGTTGACGCCCGGGCCCTGGATCAGGACCGCCTGGAAGGCGAGCCGGTGCCAGCGGTCCCAGTCCGACATCCAGTACACCTCGGGCCCCGGCACGTCACCGTCACCGAGATGAAACAGCCGCACGCCGTACATGGCGTTCCTCCTTTCCTTGGGGTCGGCCGGCAGGGGTCGTCGCCGCGCCGTCACGGCCGCAGCACCGCCTTGACCACGTCCTGGCGGCCCCGCATCAGCTCGGTGAAGATGGTGGCCCCGTCGGCGAGGTCGAACGGTGAGGTCCAGTCCAGCGCGACCGTCTCCGCGAGGGCGACCGCGTGGGCGAACTCGGCACCCGTGTAGCAGTACGAGCCCACGACGTGCTTCTCCTCCCGGACGATCTGCTGTCCGTCGAAGCCGGCGTCGCCGCTGAGCAGGCCCACCCAGACGGCCGTGCCGCCCGGGCGCAGGCGCTGCACCGACAGCCGGTGGGTGGCCGCGGCGCCCACCGCGTCGATGATCACGTCGAACTCGCCGGTCAGGGTCGGGCCGACGGCCGCCGCGCCGAGGCGCTCGGCCACCGCCAGGCGGGCCTCGGACAGGTCGCAGACCGTCACCTCGTCCGAGTGCTGGCGGGCGACGAGCAGCGAGACCAGGCCGATCGTGCCGGCGCCCAGGACCGCGATCCGCGCGCCCTCGGCCGGGCGGGCCAGGTTCAGGGCGTGTACCGCGTTCGCCAGCGGCTCGATCATCGCGGCCGTCTCGAACGACATCGTGGGCGCCAACGGGTGCAACGCGTGCTCGGGCACCGCCACGTGCTCGGCGAACGCGCCGGGCCGGTGGATGCCGAGGATCTGCCGGCGGCGGCACAACTGCTCGCGGCCGAGGCCACACAGGTCGCAGGCGCCGCAGCTCAGCAGCGGGTTCACCGTGACCCGACGCCCGTCGCTCGTGGTGCCGGAGAACTCGTGTCCCATGATCAGCGGCGGGCTGCGGAAGTGGGAGTCGCCGATGCCGTGCAGCTCGCTGCCGCAGATGCCGACGGCGCGGACGGCGACGACGACCTCACCGTCGGACGGCACGGGCGGCGCGACGTCGAGCAGTTCCACCGTGTTCGGCCGGGTGAAGACGAGAGCGCGCACCGGTCAGCCCGCCGTGGTCAGCAGGTCGCGCAGGATCTCGGCGGCCCGCCGCTGCAACTGCGGCAGCGACACCGTCGACAGGTACGCGAGGTGGGGGGTCACCAGGGCCCGCGGGTGCCCGGCCAGCTTCGCGGACGTCTGCTCGGGTGGCTCGCTGGCCAGCACGTCGAGCGAGGCGAAGCCCAGCGTGCCGGCGTCGAGCGCCGCCAGCAGGTCGGTCTCGACCACGAGGGCGCCCCGGGCCGTGTTGACCAGGTGGCCGTCGGCCCCGAGCGCGTCGAGCACCGCGCGGTCGACGATCCCGCGCGTCTGTGGCGTCGCGGGCACGTGCAGGGTGAGGTGGTTGACCGCGGCGGCGAGCTCGGCCAGCGTCGGGTGCGCCGTGACGCCGGCGGGCACGTCGGAGACGAACGGGTCCCACACGTGCACCGGGAAGCCCAGGGCGAGGGCCCGCGAGGCGACCTCGCGGCCGATGCGGCCGAAGCCGGCGACGCCGACGGGGTCCTGCCCGGGCGGCAGCGCGGGGGCGATGCCCGCGGTGGTCCACCCCATGGCGGCGCACGACCGGCTGGCCGTGGTGAGCCGGCGGTTGTGCGCGTAGACGGCCGCCATGCTGTGGTCGGCGACCTCCGCCAGGCAGTAGTCGTCGACGTTGCGCACCTCGACCCCCCGCCGGGCGGCGGCGGCCAGGTCGATGTTGTCCAGGCCGATGCCGTAGCGCACGACGGCACGCAGCCGGGGCAGCCCGGCCAGCACCCGGTCGGTGATGGGCGCCCACTGCACCAGCAGCCCGTCGGCGTCGCCGGCGACGTCGAGGACGGCGTCCTCGGTCCTGGCGTCGAACCGGCTGACCGCGAAGTCGCGGGCCAGCACGGCTCGTTCGATCGAGCCGTCCCCCAGGTTGGTGTCGGTGATGACGATGTTGGTGGTCACTGTCGTTCCTCGAATCACTAGTCGATGCGCCCCTGCGGGGCGGGCGGTGCTACCGGGAGCCGGCGAAGGACGAGTCGTCCCCGAGCCCTTCGGGCCCCATGGCGAGGTAGCCGCCGTCCACCGGCAGTTCGGTGCCGGTGATGAAGCTGGCGTCGGAGGAGCACAGGAAGGCGATGGCGCGGGCCACCTCCACCGGCTCCCCGAGGCGGCGCAGCAGGTGGAACCGGCCCCAGACCGGCTCCCAGGCGGCCCGGTCGCCGCCCGCCGCCCGGCTGACCTCGGGGGTCCAGATCCAGCCGGGACTCACCACGTTGACGCGGATGCCGTCGGGGGCGAGGTCCATCGCCATGCACCTGGTCAGCGTGACGATCGCGGCCTTCGTCGTGTTGTACGTCCACCGGGACCGCTGGGCGACGTGCGCCGAGATGCTGGCGGTGTTGACGACCGCCGCGCCCGGGGCACGGGCCAGCAGGGGGTGGGCCGCCTGCACGACGTTGCTGATGCCCTGCACGTTGACCCGCAGCACGTGGTCCCAGTCGTCGCCGGTCACGTCGAGGCCACGGGCCAGGAACGTCGCGGCGCAGTTGACCACGAGGTCGAGGCGTCCGTGCCCCGCCGCCACACCGGCGATCACGTCCTGCACCGCGGCCCGCTCGGCGACGTCGACGACGGCGGCGGTCGCGGCGCCCCCGGCGGCCTCGATCCCGGCGACCGTGGCGGACAGACCGGCCGGGTCGATGTCCATCGCGACCACGTGCACGCCGCGGGCGGCCAACTCCTGCGCCGTCGCGGCCCCGATGCCCGAGGCCGCCCCGGTGACGGCGCCGACCCGACCGATCCACTCCATTGGTGTTCCCTTCCTCAGGCCGCCGGTCGCGTGACCGGCGGCGACGTCAGTTCGTGACCCAGGCGTTGGCGAAGGTGGGCACGCTGTAGCGCAGCCGGCTCGGCTCGTCGTAGTCGGCGCTGCGCATCCGCTTCGACCAGATGAAGCCGATCGGCGCGCTGGTCGTCCACACCCAGGGAAGCTGGGTGGTCAGCACGGTGTCCGCCTCGTTCCACAGCTGCTTGCGCTTGGCCGGGTCGGACTCGGCGCGCGCCGCGGTCACCCGGGCGTCGAACGTCGCGTCGGTGAACCCGCCGGTGTTCAGGTCGCCACCGGAGTACAGGAACCGGTAGGGCAGCAGGTCCGGCGTCAGGAAGCCGGCCATGGTCCAGCAGATCGCCTGGTACTTCTTGCCGAAGAAGGCGGCCACCCACGCCGAGTAGTCCAGCGCGTCGAGCTTGACGTCGAAGCCGGCCGCCTTGAGCTGCGCGACGATGACGTCCGTGGCCGGGCGGATGGTGTTGCACGTGTAGGAGAACGTCGCCTTCCGGCCCGTTGCCGTCTCGTACTCCTTGACCAGCGCCTTGGCTCCGGCCAGGTCGAAGCCCGGGTCGGCGGCCGTGCCGTGGAAGGCGTTCCCCTCGGGGAACAGGCTGACCGCCGGCTTGCCGAAGCCCTCGGTGGTCAGGTCGACGATCTCCTGCCGGTTGAGCGCCTTGGACACCGCCTGCCGCAGCCGCAGGTCGTCGAACGGCGGCTGGGTCAGGTTGAGGATGACGGCGTCCTGGTCGCCGCCCACCCCCTGGACGAAGTTGACCTGGCTGTCGGCCTTGGCCGTCTGCATCAGGGTGGGGTTGACCGTCGACATCAGGTCGATGTCACCCGCCTGCAACGCCTGGTAGGCGCTCTGCGGGTCGGCGATCGTCTTGATGACGACCTGGTCCAGGTAGACCTGCCGGTCCTTGTTCCAGTAGTTCGGGTTACGCACCAGCTCGACCGGCTTGCCGGGCGACCAGGACTTCAGCTTGAACGGTCCGACGCCGGCCGCGTGGGCCGTGTAGTCGTCGCCGTACTGCTTGAGGGCGGTGGGCGAGGCGATGTAGCCCGCGGTGCCGGAGCCGTCGTAGGCGAAGGCGTACGGCAGGCTGGCGAACGGTTCCTTCAGGCGCAGCAGCACGGTGGTCTCGTCGGGGGCCTCCACCGACTTGACCGACGACAGCAGCGCCGCGGCCGTGGAGCCCTTGGCCATGCCGCGCTCCAGGTTGAACTTCACCGCCTCGGCGTTGAAGGGCGTGCCGTCGCTGAACTGGACCCCGGTGGGCAGGGTCATCGTCCAGGTCAACTTGTCCGGGCTCGCGGTCAGCGACTTGGCGAGATTGGGCTGGGGCTGGTCGCCGAGCTTGGGAACGACCATGAGGGTGTCGTAGATCGACGAGCCGACCAGCGCCATCGCGTTGGCGGATCCCTTGCTGGGGTCGAGGGTCGTCACCTCGACCGCCAGGGCGACCGTCAGCGTCCCGCCGGCCCGGGGCGCGGTGTCGCCACCGGTGTCGCCGGTGCCGGCCTTCGTCGTGCAACTGGTCAGGGCCACCGCCAACAGGGGGGTCAGCAGCAGGGCTGTCGCCCGGCCGAAGCGGCGGCGGGCTGGGGGAAAAGGCATGTCGGGGCCTTTCGGATGACGGGTTCGGGGGTGGTGGAACCGTGTCGCGGCGGGCCGGCCGGGCAGCCCGGAGGCGGGGTCAGACCGTGCTGGACGGCTGCGCCGCGACACGCGGGGTGGTCGACGGGAAGGGATGGACGCAGGCCACCTCGTGGCGCGGCGCGACCTGCCGCAGCGGAGGCGACGACGTGGTGCAGGCGGTGGTCGCCGACGGACACAGCGTGGCGAACCGGCAGCCGGCAAGCTGGCGGCCGTCGACGTCCTCGGCGCCCGGGGTGGGCTGGACCCGGGGCGCCCGGGCGGCGGCCAGGTCCAGGGAGGGCACGGAGTCCTGCAACATGACGGAGTAGGGGTGGCGCGGATCGTGCGCGATGTCGAGGGCGGCGCCCTGTTCCACCACCCGGCCGGCGTACATCACCGCCGTGCGGTCGCACAGCGACGCGACGACGCCCAGGTCGTGCGAGATGAACAGCATGGCCAGCCCCTGCTCGGCGCGCAGCTCGGCCAGCAGCTCCAGGATCTGGGCCTGGATCGAGACGTCCAGCGCGGACACCGGCTCGTCGCAGACGAGGATCTCGGGGCGCAGGATGGTGGCGCGGGCGATCGCCGCGCGCTGGCACTGGCCGCCGGAGACCTCCCGGGGCCGGCGGTGGGCCAGTTGCTCGGTGATGCCCACCCGGTCCAGTTCGGCGAGGGCACGCCGACGCCGCTCGGCGGGGGTGCCGTGCCCGTGCACCCGCAACGGCTCGGCGACCGAGTCGAGCAGGGACCGCTTCGGGTTGAACGACGCCGCCGGGTTCTGGAAGATCGCCTGCACGGACCTGCGCAACCGGCGGTCGTGCCGCCGCACCGGCTCGCCGTGCAGGAGCAGGGCGCCGCCGCTGAGCGGGACGAGGCCCAGCATGGCCCGGGCGGTGGTGGACTTGCCGCAGCCGGACTCGCCGACCAGGCCGAGGATCTCGCCCCGGTGCAGTTGCACCGAGACCTGCGAGACGGCCTCGACCGAGCCGGTGCCGTAGCGGACCGAGCCGTCCCTGAGTTCGAACACCGGGGCGCTTCGCTCGGCGGTCACTCCGTCACCTCCCTGTCCTGGCGCGGCGCGACTGCCGCGTCGACCGCCGGTTCGCCGGGGTGCCAGCAGGCGAACTCGTGCCCGGCCCCCGCCGCCCGCGCCGTCATCGGCGGCTGCGCCGTGCGGCACCGGTCGGACGCGAAGCCGCAGCGGGGCGCGAACCGGCAGCCGGGCGGCGGGTCCAGCAGGTTCGGCGGCAGCCCCGGAATCGGCCTGGGCAGAACCTGCCGCGCCACGTCCGCCCGCGGGATCGCGGCCATGAGGGCGCTGGTGTAGCGCATGCCGGGGCGGGCGAAGACGTCGGCCACGGGACCGCGCTCGGCGATCCGGCCGGCGTACATCACCGCCACCCGGTCGGTGTGCCGGCCCACCACGCCCAGGTCGTGGCTCACCATGACCAGCCCGATGCCGAACTCCCGGCACAGGGCGTCGAACAGGTCGAGGATGCGGGCCTGCACGGTGACGTCCAGGGCGGTCGTGGGCTCGTCCGCGAAGATCAGCTTGGGTCGACCGGCGACGGCCATGGCGATCGCCACCCGCTGCCGCATCCCACCGGACAGCTCGTGGGCCCGGGACCGGGCCCGCTGCGCCGCCAACGGGATGCCCACCGTTTCGAGCAGTTCGACGGCCCGGGTGGCGGCCTGCCGGCGGGTCACCCGGGGATCACGCCGCACCGCCTCGGCGATCTGCTCCCCGATCGGGGTGATGGGGTGCAGGGCGCTGAGCGGATCCTGGAACACCATGGCGACCTCCCGGCCCCACAGGGCGCGGCGGCGGCGCTCGCTGAGGTCGAGCACGGCGTGGCCGGCGAGCCGGACCTGGCCGGTGACCCGGGCCGCCCTGGTGCGGGTGAGACCCATCGCGGTACGCGCCAGGACGCTCTTGCCCGAGCCGGACTCACCGACGATCCCCAGCCGCTCGCCGAAGCCGAGGTCGAGGCTGACCTGGTCGACGGCGCGCACCGGCCCGGCCGGGGTCGGGAACTCCACCACGAGGTCACGGATGCTCAGCAGGGCGTCCCCGGTCATCGCACACCGCCCGTCACGGCGTCCGCACCGGACAGGAACCGGTCGGCGAGCAGGTTCAGGCTGAGGATCGTCAGCAGCATGAACACCGCCGGCACCACGATCAGCAACGGGTCGTTCGCGATGAAGGACCGGCCAAGATTGATCATGCTTCCCCACGAGGGTTGGGGCGAGGGCACGCCCAGGCCCAGAAAGCTCAGACCGCCCTCGATGAGGATCGCGGTGCCGATGCTGACCAGCGCGTACGACAGCACGGCGGTGCGGATGTTCGGCAGCACGTCCCGCCAGAGGATGGACCGGGCCGGGGTGCCGATCACCAGGCTGGCCTCCACGTACTCGCGGCCGGCCACCGCCAGGGTCTGCGCCTTGGCCAACCGGACGAACACCGGTGTCATCGGCACCGTGATCGCGATCAGCACGTTGGTGATCGAGGCCCCGAGGAACGACGCCAGGGCGAGGGCGAGGATGAGACCCGGGAAGGCCAGGATCACGTCCACCACGAACGAGACGACCGCGTCGAACCGGCCGCGCAGGTAGCCCGCCAGCATGCCCAGCGGCACCCCGACGAGCGCGGCGGCGGCGACCGACCCGAAGCCGATGAACAGGGAGACCCGCGCCCCGGACAGCGCCCGGGCGAGCAGGTCGCGCCCGTAGTTGTCCGTGCCGAGCAGGTGCGCGGCGGACGGCCCGCTCAACCGGTCGGTGGCCGCCATCTTCTGGTCGTCGAGGCCGAGCACGGTCGGCAGCAGCAGCATCGACAGGACCAGCAGCACCAGCCAGGCCATGGACAGCAGGTCGGTCACCCGCCACCGCCGGCCGGACCGCGCAGGGGTCTTCGGCGTGGCCGGGGCGGCGGTGGCCGGTGCCGTGGGTGCGACGTCGAGGCTCATCGGGTCACCGCCTTGCTCCGCGCCCGCAGCCGCGGGTCGATCAGCCCGTAGATCAGATCGACCGCCGCGTTGATCAGCACGAACGCGGCGGCGATCACCAGCACCAGGCCCTGCACCTCCGCGTAGTCGCGGGCGCTGACCGAGTGGGCGAGTTCGGCGCCGAGCCCGGGCAGGCTGAACAGGGTCTCCACGATCACGTCCGAGCCGATCAGCACCCCCACGGTGACGCCGACGGAGGTGGTGAGGTTGAGCAGGCTCGGCCGGAAGGCGTGCCGCATGGCGGCGCGGAGCGGCGAGATGCCCTTGGCCCGGGCGACCTGCATGAACTCCTGGCCGTACGTCTCGACCAGGTCGGCGCGCAGCACGCGCTGGTAGAGCGCGAACGGTGCGGCGGCCAGCGTGAGCGAGGGCAGCAGCAGGGAGCCGAGGTGCTGGCCGATCCCCGCGCTGACCGGGACGTAGCCGTTCGCCGGGTAGAGCCCGAGCTGGACCGCGAACACCCAGATCAGGACGAATCCGACGACGAAGTTGGGCGTCGACAGGACGGTGAAGACCCACAGGCTCATCCCCCGGTCGACGGCCGAGCCGCGGCGGGCGGCGGCCGCCACGGCGGCGGGGATCGCGGCGGCGATCGCGATGAGCTGGCTGAGCACGATCAGCTCGATCGTGACCGGGGCCCGCTCGGCGATGATCTGGGCGACCGTCTGGTTGGTCGCGTAGGACCGACCGAGGTCACCCTGCACCGCGTTGCCGAGCCAGCCGAGGAAGCGTTCCAGGAACGGCCGGTCCAGCCCGAGCTGCTCGTGCAGCGCGGCCACCGCCTGCGGCGACGCGGACTCGCCGAGGATCGCCTGGGCGGGGTCGCCGGGCAGCAGGCTGAGGCTGAGGAAGCAGAGCAGCGACACCACGAACAGCACCGCCGCGAGCCGGACGAGCTTCAGCAGCACGGTGCGGGCCAGCGGCCACCCGGGGGTCACGGCGCGACCAGCCCGTGCACGGCGACGGTGTGCCGGCCGGGGCCGAGCCGCAGCTCGGTGCCGCCGACGCCGCCCTGGCCGGCCGCGACGAGCCGGGCGCCCGCCGGTGCCCGGACGGTGGCGTACGCGGTCGCGGGGATCCGCAGCTCGTGCTCGACCACGTCGCCCACCCAGCGCCACGCGCTGCCGATCGGGCCCGCCGGGCTGTCGTAGGCGGCGCGGGCCCAGCCGAGCGCGGCGGAGTACGCGGCCCGCACCGTGATCTCCCCGGTCCAGGTGGTCTCGGTGGCGTCGATGCCGGCGACGTGCTCGAACAGGAACCGGCCCACGGCACCGAGCGCGCAGTGGTTGAAGGAGTTCATCTCGGCCGTGGCGAGGGTGCCGTCGGGGCGGATGCCGTCCCACTTCTCCCAGATCGTGGTCGCGCCCTGGTCGACCATGTACAGCCAGCTCGGCATCTGCCTGCGCAGCAGGAGTTCGAGCGCGAAGTCCGCGTGCCCGTGGGCGCAGAGCACGGGCAGGACGTGCTCCACGCCGTGGATGCCGGTGGTGACGTGGCCGACCCGTTCGATCCCCGCGCGCAACCGGTCCGCCGCCTCCTGGGCCTCGGCGCCGGTGAGCAGCCCGTATCCGACCGCCTGCGCGTACGCGGCCTGGGTCGCGTCCGCGACGCCGCCGGTCGCGAGCGGGAACGCGGCACGGTACGCGGCGCGGATCTCCGCCGCCCGGTCCGCCAGCCGGGCCGCCTCCCGGTCCCTGCCCAGCCAGGCCGCGATCTGGGCGAGCTGGACGAAGGAGCGGTAGGTGTGGGCGGTGTCGACGATGGCGGTCGGGGTGGTCGAGTAGGCGCCGGTGTAGGCGTAGCCCGGGTGCAGCTCCAGGCCGTCGCGTTCCGGCAGCGACAGCCAGTCACCGAAGTCGGCCCCGACCTCGTTGACCCGCAGCCCGGCCGGGTTGGCCCGGTCGACGTGGTCGAGGAAGCGGACCATCGACGCGAACAGCCGCTCGGCGGTCGGCAGGTCCCCGTACCGCTGCACGAGCAGGTGGACGAGGCGGATGAAGCCGTCGGACCAGCCGGGCGCCCCGGGCCGCATGCTGGCGGGCGGGATAGCCGGGGCGTAGTTGCGGATCTCCCCGTCGGGGCCCTGGGTGTCCGCCGCGTCCCGGGCGAACTTCGCCAGGAAGGCGGACACGTCGAAGTGGTACGCGGCGGTCGGCGCGATCGCCCCCGCGTCCCCCAGCCAGCCGAGGCGTTCGTCGCGCTGGGGACAGTCGGTGGCCACTTCGAGGAAGTTGTCACGGACGGTCCACGCCACGTTGGCCGCGAGGCGGGTCAGGTGCTCGTCGGAGCAGGAGAACTCGCCGACCGGGCTGGGCAGCCCGGTGACGGAGACCGCCTCGATCGAGGTGTCGGGCAGCAGGGTGAAGTTGTGGTGCGGCAGTTGGCTGGGCAGGCCCCAGACCTCCGCGTAGCGGAACCCGTGCATGGTGAACGACGTGGCGAGCTGGTGCGGCCCGGCGTCGGGCACCACGAAGCGGTCCTCCTGGAAGGCCCCGCGCAGGTTGTCGCGGTAGACGAGCTGCTCGGGGGTCAGGATCTCGCCGTGGCGCACGATCAACTCGACCGACGGCAGGCATCTCGTGGTGAGCTTCGTCCAACCGACCAGGTTCTGCCCGAAGTCGAAGACGGCCGGGCCCCGGGCGTGTTCGTGCACGAGCCGGCCGGTGTGCACCTGGTAGGTCGTGATCGGGTCGTGGGGCTGCGGTTCGACCGGGGGCGTGACCCCGGCGAAGGGTTCGGCCGGCGCCCACCCGGCGTCGTCGAAGCCCGCCAGCCGCCAGCCCGGTGGCTCCTGCCGCAGGTCCTGGGACTCACCGCGCAACAGGTCCGTCGCCTGCAGGGCCCCGTGCCCGGCGCGCCAGCCGGCGCCGGTCGAGGCGACCGGCCTGCCGTCGATCTCCAGTTGGGCCAGCAGCGCCGGCCGGTCGCCGTAGAAGCCGGGCTCGCGCAGCAGTCCGAGGCGTCCGGCGTACCAGCCGTTGGCCAGGACGGCCGCCAGGGTGTTGCGGCCCGGACGCAGTGCCGCCCCGCAGTCGAAGGTCTGGTGGTAGACCCGGGTGCGGTAGTCGGTCCAGCCGGGGCGGTACAGCGCGTCGGCGGTCAGCTCGACGCCGTTGAGCCACAGCCGGTACAGCCCGAGCGCGCTCGCGTAGACCCGGGCGGCGCCCACCTCGTCGACGTCGAACTCGTGCCGCAGGTACGGGCAGGGGTCCCAGCTCTCCCGCCGGTAGGTCGGCACGGGTGCGCTGATCCAGGTGGCCGACCAGTCCCCCGGGTCGGTCAGCCCGACCTCGAAGGCCGCCGTCGCGCTGCTGACCGGGCGGCCGGAGCGGTCCGTGGCGGTGACCCGCCAGTAGCGGCGGTCGCGCGAGGCCAGGGGCGGGCCCGCGTACACCGTCCAGGGCCGGGCGCAGGTGGTGGCCCAGGCGAGGTCCCTGTCCGACTCGACCGCCTGTCGGGAGGCCGCCACGGATACCTGGAACCCGCGCTCCGGATCGATCTCCGCGCCACCCGGCACCGACCAGGACAGGTGGGGTGCCGTGCCGGGCACGCCGAGTGGCGCGACCCGCCCACCGACCCGCATCCCGCGCGGCCCGCACCCCGGCTCGGCGGTCATCGCGCGCCGGCCGATGTCGGTTGTTGGCACCGATTGTTTACAGGGATTTTGCACACGCCCGGCATCGTCTGCCAGGCCGCGCTCGACTGTCAAGGATAAGAACATAAGTTCATATACATGAACCTCTCGCCCCGCTCCTCGCTGACCAGCGCATTCCCCCAACTCCACCGGAACGTCGTTCGCCCTCCGCGACCGGACAGGAGGCGCCTCCACCATCCGACCGACCCGGCCACCCTTGGTCGCCGGCCTGTCCGGCCCGGCGTCACCCCGCAGGCTGGTGGCGACACCCGAGTTCCGGATCCACCGCCCGATCGATGGCGTCGGTGCGACGATGAGGGGCGTGGCAACTCCGAGAACCGCCCCGCCCGCCGTCTCGCCGCTCACCGGCGAGCCGATCAAGCGCGCCGACGCCGAGCGGCTCGCGGGGGTGCTGAAGGCGATCGCCGACCCGGCCCGGCTGCGGCTGCTCAGCCTGATCCAGTCTTCCCCGGAAGGCGAGGCGTCCGTCAGCGACCTCACCGCGCCGCTCGGGCTCTCCCAGCCGACCGTGAGCCATCACCTCCGGATCCTCACCGAGGCCGGCCTGCTCGAACGCGAGAAGCGGGGCGTCTGGGCGTACTACCGGCTGGTGCCGTCCGCGATCGCGGCCATCGCCGACCTGTTGACCCCGCCCCGCAAGCGGGCGACGCGCAAGACCCGCTGACCGTCGGCCGGGCCCCGTGCGCCCGGCCACCGGGGGCGACCTGGCGGACCGCCGCCCCCGGCGCGCCTACCAGCCCGTCAGCAGCAGGTGGTTGACCGTCAGGGCCACCCCCGCCTGCACGGCGAGCCACGTGCGGCGGTCGGCGGGCGGGATCAGCGCCGCCCCGGCCATCAGCCAGGCGGTGAACGGCAGCCAGATGCGTTCGACCTCGGCCTTGCTGTAGCCGGACAGGTCCGCCGCGACGATCGCCGCCGTGGCGGCGAGGGGCAGCAGCCAGGCGGCGTGCTCCGCACCCGGTCGCCGCAGCGCGGCGGCCCGCCAGCCGGCCAGCACCGCGCGGCGCAGCAGCACGGCCGCCGCCGGGCCCGCGGCGGCGACCACGAGCGCCAGATTGGCCCAGACCCAGTAGCCGTACGCGCGATCGGCGGCGATGCCCTGGTAGTAGCGCTCGACGACGAGGTGGTAGCCGGTGGGCCACCAGAAGCCGGCGGCCGTGAACCCGGCCACGACCGGTGCCGCCCCGGCGAACGCCCAGCCCACGGTGGGCCGGTGCCGGCCCGCCAGCACGACGACCGCCACGGCGATCGGGGCCATCAGGACGAGCCCGTAGGAGAGGTAGCAGCCGAACGCCAGCACCGCGCCACCGGCGACCGCGCCCGCGGCACGCCCCCGGGTGACGCCGTGCGCCAGCAGGGCGACGCCGGTGGCGGTCACCCCGGCGAACAGCCCGTCGGCCGACACCCCGGACCAGACCGCGCCGGGGAACAGCGCCGCGAACGGCAGCACGGCACGGGCCGCCGCACCGCCGCTGAGCAGCCGTACGGTGTGCGGCACCGCGACCGCGACGAGCGCCCCGGCCAGGATGCACAGCAGGCCGGCCCAACCGCCGCCGCCCAGCCCCGCCCGGTCGAGCCAGACGAAGACGAGCAGCGCCCCCGGCGGGTGACCGGACACGTGCGTGGTCCAGGAGTCCGGCTGGAAGTCGAGGATCCGGGTGGTGAACTCCCCCAGCATGGCCGGGACGTCGGTGACGCCGGGCACCTCGTGCAGATACTCGTGGACCGTGGTGAGCCGCCCGGCGACGCCGCGCCGCCAGCCGTCGACCAGGGCGAGCGACAGCGTCCAGGCCACGGCGGTGGCGTAGGACAGCGCGAGCAGCGGCCGCCAGGGCAGCCGGGCGGCCAGCGCCGGTCCCCGCAAGCACACCAGCGCGGCCAGCAGCAGCGCCGCCGGCGTGCCGGGGCCGACGTGCGGCAGCCAGTGCGCGGACAGCGGCGCCGCGCTGGCGTACACCGGGCGGCCCAGCGCGTACAGCACGCCGCCGGTGACGGCGGCCGCCGCGAACAGGCCGAGTGCGGCGGCGGCGGCGATCAGGTCGGCCCGCGGCGGGCGCCGCCCCCGCTCCGTCGAGGGGGACGGCACCGCGCCCGGCAGCCGGACGCTCATCCGCGCAGCGGCGCGTGGGCGAACTCCGCGATCCCGGCGGCGAGCCCCACGGCGGCGCGGAACCCGAGCTCGGCCTCCGCCCGGGCGGGCGAGGCGACCACGTGCCGCACGTCGCCGAGCCGGAACTCGCCGGTGACCACGGGCGGGGGCCCGCCGGCGGCCCGCGCCAGCTCCGCGGCCAGCTCGCCGACGGTGGCCGGGCGACCGGAGGCGACGTTGTACGCGCGCCAGCCGGTGCGCGTGCCGGTCGCCGCCAGCGCGGCGAGGTTGGCCGCCGCCACGTCGCGCACGTGCACGAAGTCGCGGCGCTGGCCGCCGTCCTCGAACACCCGCGGCGCCCGCCCGGCCTCCAGCGCGGAGCGGAAGATCGCCGCGACCCCGCTGTACGGCGTGTCGCGGGGCATCCCGGGCCCGTAGACGTTGTGGTACCGCAGCGCCACGACGCTGCCGCCGGTCTGCCGGGCCCAGGCCGCGGTGAGGTGCTCCTGGGCGACCTTCGTGGCGGCGTACACGCTGCGCGGATCCAGCGGGGCCTCCTCGTCGACCAGCCCCGGGGTGACGGCGAGGCCGCAGCTCGGGCAGCCCGGCTCGAAGCGGCCGGCGGCCAGGTCGGCGACGCCGCGCGGCGCGGGGCGGACCGGGCCGTGCCCGGCGCAGGCGTACGCGCCCTCGCCGTAGACGACCATGGAGCTGGCGAGCACGAGCCGGTGCACCCCCGCGCGGGCCATCGCGGCAAGCAGGACGGCGGTGCCGAGGTCGTTGCAGCCGACGTACTCGGGCAGGTCGTCCAGGTCGACGCCGAGGCCCACCATGGCCGCCTGGTGGACCACCGCGTCGACGCCGGCCAGGGCGTCGGCGACGGCGGGCCGGTCCCGCAGGTCGAGCCGGACGAGCGGGGCCCCCGCCACGGTGTCCGGCAGCGGCAGGCGGTGCGCGCCGGGATGGCCGGCGTCCACGACGGTCACCCGGTGGCCGGCGTCGTGCAGGGCGGTCACGACGTGGGTTCCGATGAATCCGGCGCCGCCGGTAACGAGTACGTGGGTCACGGCGCCGACGGTAGAGCCGGGACGCGGCCGTCCACACCGGCGACGGCCCGTCGTCAGCGGTTCGTAAGAAACTCCGGCCCGGGTCACCGTTCCGTAAGACTCTGTCACCGCCAGGTAAGGATTTCCGGGCGGATCGCGTCCTAGCGTCCGCGGCATGACCGATGTGGTTCTTCCCTGCCGCAACGAGGCCCCGGCCCTGCCCGACCTGCTCGCCCGGATGCCGGCCGGCTACCGGCCGATCGTGGTGGACAACGGCTCGACCGACGGCTCGGCGCAGGTGGCCCGCGCCTGCGGCGCCGAGGTGATCAGCGTGGCCGAGCCCGGGTACGGCGCCGCCGTGCACGCCGGGGTCCTGGCGGCCGACCCCGGCGACGGCGTGGTGTGCGTGCTGGACGCCGACGGGTCCTTCGACCCGGCGCAACTGCCCCGGCTCGCCGACCCCGTCCGGGCCGGCGAGGCGCACCTGGGCACCGGACGTCGCCGCCCCACCGCGCGGGGCGTGTGGCCCCTGCACGCCCGGGTCGCCAACGCGGTCCTGGCCCACCGGCTGCGCCGCACGACCGGCCTCGACCTCCACGACATCGGGCCGATCCGGGCCGTGCGCCGCGCCGACCTGCTGGCGCTGGGGCTGCGCGACCGCCGGTTCGGCTACCCGCTGGAGCTGCTGATCGAGGCGGGCCGGGCCGGCTGGCGGGTGGTCGAGGTCGACGTCGACTACCACCCCCGGGCGGCCGGCACCCGCTCGAAGGTGACCGGCACGGTCCTCGGCACCGCCCGCGCCGTGCGGGACATGAGCGCGGTGCTGGCCCGGTGAGCGCCCCTGGAGTCCTGGTGCTGGCCAAGACGCCGCAACCCGGCCGGGTGAAGACGCGGCTCTGTCCGCCCTGCACCCCCGAACAGGCCGCCCGGGTCGCCGCGGCCGCCCTGGCCGACACCCTCGACACCGTCGCCGCGACCACGGCCGACGCGCGGATCCTGGTCGTCGACGGCGACCACCCGGCCCCGGCGGGCTGGCAGCGGCTCGCCCAGCGCGGCGGCCCCCTCGGCGACCGCATCGCCAACGCGTTCGCCGACGCCCGCCCGGTCACCGACGGACGCGGGGCGGCTGCGGCGACCCTGCTGATCGGCATGGACACCCCGCAGCTCACCGCCGCACACCTCGACACCGCCGTGGGGCTGCTCGACACGGCGGACGGACCGGACGCGGTGCTCGGGCCGGCCGACGACGGCGGCTGGTGGGCGCTGGGCCTGCGCGAGCCCGGCCACGCCGAGGCCCTGCGCGCGATCCCCACCTCCACGGCGCGCACCGGGCGGCTCACCCTGGCCGCGCTGCGCCGCCGCGGCCTGCGGGTCCACCTGCTGCCCCGGCTGCGCGACGTGGACACCGCGGCCGACGCGCACGCCGTGGCCGCCCGGTGCCCGGCGGGCAGCCGGTTCGCCGTCGCCGTCGCCGCCGACGTGCCGTCCCCGGCGGCGGTCGGCCGGTGACCGCCGTCGCGGTCTTCGACGCCGTGTTCGACCGGGCCGCGTCGGGAGTCACCGCCGCGTTCACGGCCCGGCACCCGGGCGGCGGCGAGCTGCGGTTCGACCCGGCCGTCTGGTGCCGGGACGCGACCGCCGGCGACTCGACGCTGCTCGCCCGCTGCACCGGCGCCACCCTCGACGTCGGCTGCGGGCCCGGCCGGCTCACCGGCGCGCTGATCGACGCCGGCCGTCCGGCCCTCGGCATCGACATCAGCGCCGCCGCGGTCCGCCTGGCCCGCAGCCGCGGCGCGGTCGCGCTGCAACGCGACGTCTTCGACCCGGTGCCGGGGACCGGCCGCTGGCAGCACCTGCTGCTCGCCGACGGCAACGTCGGCATCGGCGGGGACCCGCACCGGCTGCTGCGCCGCTGCCGCCGGCTGCTGGCGGCCGACGGCCGGCTGCACGCCGAGGTCGCGCCACCCGGCACGCCCGCGTGGTCCGGCGTCGCCGTGGTGCAGGCCCCCGGCGGCGTCGGCAGCACGTTGAGCTGGGCCTGCGTGCCCCTCGACGGCCTGCCCGCGCTGGCCGGGGCCACGGCGCTGCGCATCCTGGACACCTGGACGGCGGCGGGCCGCTGGTTCGCCACCCTGGTCCCCGCGTGAGCGGCCCTCCGGCGGTCCTGCGGCGGCTCGCCCGCTGGTGGTCGACGCCGCTGCCGACGCCGCCCACGGCACTGCGGCGCGGACCGCTGCGCGCCGGCGCGTTCCCGTCCCGGCTGCGGTCGACCCGGCTGACCAGCCAGCTCGGCGTCGCCCTCGGCGTGGCGTTCGCCGTCTGCTTCCTCACCGGGCTGCTCAGCCACCTGATCCAGCACCCGCCGGGCTGGTTCGGGTGGCCGGCCCGCCCGGTGGGGCTCTACCGGTTCACCCAGGGCCTGCACGTGGCGACCGGGCTCGCCACGGTGCCGCTGCTCGGCGGCAAGCTGTGGTCGGCCTACCCGCGCCTGTTCGCCTGGCCGCCGGTCCGCTCGGTCGCCCACGCGCTCGACCGCGCCAGCGTCGGCGTCCTGGTCGCCGCCGCGCTGTTCCAGGTGATCGGCGGCGTCCTCAACGTCTCCCGCTGGTACGCGCCGATGCCGTTCTTCTTCACCGCCGGCCACTACTGGGTGGCGTGGCTGGCGGTCGGCGCGCTGCTGGTGCACGTCGGCGTACGACTGCCGACCGTGCGGGCCGCGCTCGCCCGGCCCGCCGCGGAGCCGCCGTCGGGCCGGCTGACCCGGCGCGGTCTGCTCGGCGGCGTCGCCGCCGCGGCCGGGCTGGTCACCCTGGCCACGGTCGGGCAGACCGTCCGGCCGCTGGCGGGCCTGGCGGTGCTCGCCCCCCGCCGGCCCGACGTGGGGCCGCAGGGGCTCCCGGTCAACCGGACCGCCGACGCCGCCGGGGTACGCGCCCGCGCGCTCGACCCGTCCTACCGGCTGGCGGTCGTCGGCCCCGCCGGTCGGGCCGACCTGGACCTCGCCGCTCTGCACGCCCTCGCGCAGCACACCGCCGACCTGCCGATCGCCTGCGTGGAGGGGTGGAGCGCCGGCGGGCGGTGGACCGGGGTGCGGCTGCGCGACCTGGTGGCCCTCGTGGGCGGCGACCCGGACCGGGCGGGCGTCCTCGTCGAGTCGCTGGAGATCGCCGGCCGCTACCGCACGTCGACCGTCGCGCCGGCCCACGTCCGCGACCCGCTGACGCTGATCGCCCTGCGGCTGGACGGCGAGCCCCTGCACCCCGACCACGGCTACCCGGCGCGGTTGATCGCCCCGAACCGGCCCGGCGTGCTCCAGACCAAGTGGGTCGGGAGCATCACCGTGCGGGGCGGGCGGTGAGGGTCCGGGCGGCGCTCGTCGCCGCCGGCGTCCTGCTGATGGGGTACGCCGTCGTGGGCGGCAGCGCCGACCCCGACCTGAAGCCGGCCGGCGTGCTGCTCTTCCTGGCCGGTGTGCTGGCCGGTCACGACCTCGTCTGGATGGCCGCGCTGCTGGCCGTCGGCGCGGCGGTCGCCCGGTTCGTGCCGCGCCGGCACCGGCCCGTGGCGCGCGCCGCCGCCATCAGCGCCGCCGCACTCACCGTCGTGGCGGCGCCGCTGGTCCTCGGCTTCGGCAGGCGCCCGGACAACCCCTCGGTGCTGCCCCTGCCCTACGGCCGCAACCTCGCCGTCGTCCTGCTCGTCGTCGCCGGCGCGACGCTGGCGGCGTGCCTGGCGGCGGACCTGCGTCGCCGGTCGACGGCGGGCCGCGGGCGGGGCCGGTCGACAGCGGGCCGCGGGCGGGGCCGGTCGACGGCGGGCCGCGGGCGGGGCCGGTCGACGGCGGGCCGTAAGGGATCCGAAAGACCCGGCGGTGGCGGCCCGCCGGCGGCCGGTGGGTAGCGTGGCCGGGATGGGACATCGGGTGCTGGTGGTCGACGACGACCCCACGGTCAGCGACGTCGTGCGGCGCTACCTGGAACAGGACGGCTGCGAGGTCCGGCTGGCCGCCGACGGCGCCGACGGCCTCGCGGCGATCGCCACCCACCGGCCCGATCTCGTGGTGCTCGACCTGATGATGCCCGGCATCGACGGCCTGGAGGTGTGCCGCCGGATCCGCAGGCAGCTGCCGGACCTCCCGGTGATCATGCTCACCGCCCTCGGCGAGGAGGCCGACCGCGTCCTAGGGCTGGAGGTCGGCGCCGACGACTACGTGACCAAGCCGTTCTCCCCCCGGGAGCTCGTCCTGCGGATCCGTTCGGTGCTGCGCCGCGCCAGCGGGCCCGCCACCGGCCCGGCCGACCGCACCCGGCTCGTCGACGCCGAGCTGACCGTCGACACCGCCCGCCGCGTCGCCGAGCGCGACGGCGCGCCGCTGGCGCTGACCGTCCGGGAGTTCGAGCTGCTGGCCTTCCTCCTGCGCCACCCCGGGCGCGCGTGGTCCCGCGCCGAGCTCCTGGACCGGGTGTGGGGCTGGCAGTTCGGCGACCAGTCGACGGTGACCGTCCACGTCCGCCGGCTGCGCGAGAAGATCGAGAACGACCCGGCCGAACCGCGCCGCATCCGCACCATCTGGGGCGTCGGCTACCGCTACGACCCGCTCGACGGGGAACCCCCGCGGTGACCGACACGCTGCTCATCGGGCTCTACGCCCTGGTCGCCGGAGGCGTCGTCGGGCTGGCCGGCGCCGGGGCGCTGCGACTGCTGCGCGGCCGGTCGATCCTCGTGCACGTGCTGGTGCTGCTCATCGTCACCGTGCTGGCCGTGGTCGTCGGCGTCGCCACGGTCGCCCAGGCGATGTTCCTGTCCCCGCACGACCTGTGGGTCGTCCTCGTCACCGTGAGCGCCTCCGCGGTGATCAGCCTCGCCGTCGGCGCGGTCTTCGGCAGCCGGCTGGCCGCCTCCGCCGTCTGGGCGCAGGCGGCCCGGGACCGGGAACGCCGGCTGGAGGCCGGGCGGCGCGAACTCGTCGCCTGGGTGTCCCACGACCTGCGTACCCCGCTCGCCGGGCTGCGGGCGATGGCCGAGGCCCTGGAGGACCGCATCATCGACGACCCGGCCACCGTCGACGAATACCACCGACGCATCCGGGTCGAGACCGACCGGATGACCCAGCTCGTCGACGACCTGTTCGAGCTGTCCCGGATCAACGCGGGGGCACTGCGGCTCGCGCCCACCACCGTGCCGCTGCGCGACGTGGTGTCCGACGCGATCGCCGGCGTCGCCCCGCTCGCCGCCCGCCGCCGGATCCACCTCGTCGCCGCGGACAGCGGCTGGCCCCTCGTCCGCGCCGGCGAACGCGAGCTCGCCCGCGTCGTCAGCAACCTGCTGATCAACTCCGTCCGGTACACCCCCGAGGACGGCACCGTGCACATCGCCGCCGGCCACGAGCGCGACGCCGTGTGGCTCGCCGTCTCCGACACCTGCGGCGGCATCCCCGAGGAGGACCTGGACCGCGTCTTCGACGTCGCCTTCCGCGGCGAACGCGCCCGCACCCCGGGGGCGGCCGGCTCCGGTGGCGGCGGAGGTCTCGGCCTGGCGATCGTGCGCGGCCTCGTCGAGGCACACGGGGGCCGGGTCGACGTGCGCAACACCGGCCGCGGCTGTCAGTTCGAGGTGCGGCTGCCCGCGGCCTGACCCGCCTGCCCCGGTGCCGCGCGGGCGCGCCCTACGCCCTACGCCCTACGCCCTGCCCCGGAGCCGGACCCGGTCGAGCAGGAGACGGCCCAGCAGGCGCACCCGGTGCCAGGCGCCGAACTGCACGGCGGCGCAGCCGACGACCGCCTCGCGCAGGGTGAACACCTGCCCGGCGCGCGGGAGCAGCAGCACGCGCCACGCCGCCGCCGTCGAGCCGAGGAGCTCGGCGCGGCGCTGCTGGTCACGGTAGCGCCGGGTCAACTCGGCGACGGGCGTGGCGGCCCGGTGGTTGTCCCGCAGCCGCCGGTGCTGGTAGGAGAGCGCGGCGTGCACGTTGCCGGCCTCCAGGAACCACTCCTGCGTCTCGGCCGCCTCGGCCTCCGGCCGGGGAACGGCTGCCATGGCGTGCCGCAGGCTGCCGTGGACGTCGGTCAGTCGCCGGAAGCCGTGCAGCCCGTCCTGCCGGCTTGGCCTGGGCAGCCAGCGGCCGACCCCGCGGCCCAGGAGACGGGCCAGCCAGCGCAGGTCGGGCACCAGCCCCATGTGCTCGATCACCCGGGCCTCGGTCTCGGCGATCAGCCGCAGCTCCGCGTCGTCCGACACCCGCCGCCGGTGCCACGTCAACCACGCGTACGCGGGCAGCAGCCGGCCCTGGACCCACAGCGTCGCCCCGATCCGTTCGGTGCGCCGCGGCGACGGTGGCTGCCGCCGCCACCAGCGGCGCAGGTCGGCGTACCGGCCCTCCTCCCACATCAGGTCGGAGCGGGACAGGACCAGCTCCTCGGCGGGGACGTCCGGCTCGGCGGGGAGCAGCCGGCGGACCTCGGGGACGAGGCCGACCGCCCGGTAGAACAGGAAGGTGCCGGCCAGCCGGCGTCGGTCGTCGACGACGACGCTGACCGGGCGCGGTGGCCGCAGCACCGGCGGCGGCACCGGGTCGAACCCCCAACGGGACGCGAGCCCGTCGAGGAGTTCGGTGGTCGGGCCACAGAGGAAGTCGACGGTGGCCCCGGCCCTGCGCAGGTGTCCCGCCAGGGCGGGCAGGGTGCCGGCCGGGTCGCCGGCCTCGACCCCGAACACGGCGGCGGGCGGCTGCGGATCCGGCCGGTGCCAGGCGCAGGACGAGTGGTTGACCCAGTGGACGGTTCGCCCGTGCAGCGCGCCCGGCGGCAGGTCGGCCACCGCCACGTCCACGTCGAAGAAGTCGCTGCCGCTGTAGCCGACGACGACGATCCGGCGGGCGGGGCCGCGCAGGCGTTCGACGAACGCGGCCCGGGCGGCGTCGTCGAAGCCGCGTTCGATGTGCGCGAGGGTGGCGCCCAGGCGGGCCGGGTCCGTGCCGTCGGCGAGGGCGTGGTGGAAGTGGTGGAGCTGCTGCGGGCACGGCGGCCGCCCGCGCCGCGCCGCGAAGGCGCGCTCGACGCAGAGGTCGAAGTTGGCGGTGAGCTGCCGCCCGCCCGCGTCCAGGTGGGCGGCGAGGAACTCGTGCACCGGGTTGGGCCGGGCGTCCCGCAGGTCGGCGAGGATCTCCCCGACCACGTCGGGGCTCTGCCGGGCGCCCGCGCCGAGTGCGGTCTCCAGCCGGGGCACGCGGGTCCGTGCCGGCTCCGCCGGGCAGATGGCGCCACGCCGCCAGCCCAGCAGTTCGTGGTACGCGAGGACGGTCTCCAGGGTGAACGGCCGGAACAGCGCCGAGAAGGTCCGCTCGGTGAGCTGCCAGCCGGTCGGCAGGCAGCTCGGCGCGCCCCGGGAGATGCCGGCCCCGGTCCAGAACAGGACGCCGGCCGGGCCGGCCCCCGCGATCGTCTCGACTGCGTCGGCGAGCACGGTCACTCCCGCACGAGACCGCTGATGTCGCCGTGCTCGGTCAGCGCCAGGCGGACGATCTGCTCCTCCAGGTCGGTGAAGGCGAGCAGGTAGACGGTGCGTACCCGGGAGGCGGGGTGCGCCCGGAAGTAGTCCAGCGCGGCCTCGATCATGACCTTCGCGGTCCGCTCCGGGTCGCCGCCGCCGTTGCCGGTGCCGAGCAGCGGCAGGAGGACGCTGCGCAGCTGCTCGCCGGCGGCGTTGAGCCGGTCCAACTCGGCCAGCACGTTGCGCATGCAGCCGCCGACGTCGGCGACCTGCCGGTAGCCGGTGCCCGGTGAGCCGTCCACCGAGGCGACGTGCAGGATCCGCTTGACGCCGTTGGCGTCGGCGAGCGCGCCGGACGTGGTGGTGAAGACCGTGGCGGGGGCGACCGGGGTGCGCCGGGCCACCTCGCGCAGCTCGGCGTAGATGAGGTCGTCGACCAGGGTGCCGGCCGCGTCCCGCCGGCCGCCCCGGTAGCGGATCGTGCCGGAGATGGTCGGCTCCGTCGGGCGGGCCATCTCCATCTGGGTGTTCTCGGCGTTCACCCAGACGTCGACGCCGGTGACGTTGGCGATGTTGCCGGTGACGATGCCGAGCCGGTGCCGGCGGTCCTGCCGGACGAGGGCGAGGGTCCGGACGGTGCGTTGCAGGCGCTGCGGCTTCCGCGCGGCCTCCACGATGGTGAGCCGCAGCTTGAGCTGCTCGACCTCCTCCCGGGCGCGGCGGGCGTCAGCTTCGAGTTCGTCGCGCTTGCCGGCGCGGGCCAGCCACTGGAAGGAGAGGGTGGTGAAGGCGAGGACGAACGCCGCCGCGCCGCCGATGCTGAACCCGAGGGCCCGGCCGTCGGCGTACGAGTCGGGGAAGATCGAGAACATCAGCAGTGACACCGCGACCGCGTAGAGCAGCACGGACGGGAGCTGCATCGCGGCCTGTCGGCCGGCGCGCCGCGGGTCGGAGAACAGGATCTGCAGCAGGATGCCGATCGACACCAGCACGCCGGTGACGGCGAGCAGCAGGGGCGTCACCGGCGGGACCGCAACAGGCGCAGCCAGAGGAGCCCGGCCAGGGTCTTCGCGTCGCGGATCGTGCCGCTGTCGATCAGGTCCGGCAGGTCGCCGAGCGGCACGGCACGGCGGGCGATGTTCTCCGCCTCGTCGGCGCGACCGCCGCCCTCGCCGACCCGCAGGCTGTCGTCGACCTCCCCGTAGAAGAGGACGACCCGCTCCGACGATCCGCCGGGCGAGGGGTAGAGCGTGCAGATCCGGTCGAGGGCGCGGACGTCGTACCCGATCTCCTCCCGGATCTCGCGGCGGATCGCGGACTCCGGTTCTTCGTCGGCGCGGACCATTCCGGCGACGAGCTCGACCAGCCACCCTGACCCGTCGCCCAGGGTCGGATAGCGGAACTGCTCGACGAGAACGACCTCGTCGCGCGAGGTGTCCACAATGACCGCCGCGGCGGAGTCGCCCCGGTCGGCGTTGACGAGGGTGACCTCCTCGCTCCAGTCGCCCGACAACGAGCGGTCCGCACCGAAGCGGCGATAACGGAGTCTGGCCTGTCGAATGGTGAAGATGGCGGTGGTGAGAAGCACATCCTCGGAGAGGATCTCGACGTTCCGCTGGTTTTCTGACACGGTGCCCGCTCCTTGATCAGGAAATCAACGCGTTCGTTGAGTGAGCGCGGCGGTTAACCTGAGCATAACTCCGGCGGCGGTGGTCGTTGATGTTGAGCGGTCTGTCGGATAGTGGCCTGAAGAGGAGAGCGGAGATGCTGGACGAGCGGCCGGCGGCATACTTCAGCCACAGCTACGACGTGCTGGACCGGCGGGTCACGGACTTCTTTCTGGAGGCGCTCTCCGAGCGGTTCGCACTCGCCGTCGACCCGCGCTCGGCGACGTTGTCCACTATGCACCTTGAGTTGATGATGCGGCGCACCGCGTGTTTCGTCGCCGTCGTCACCCGTCGGGAAAACCAGCCGCAATACCGCTGCTCACCGTTCGCGGTGCACGAGTACGGGATGGCGGTGCTGGCGAATCGGCCGAGGCTCGTGATCCCGGAGATCAACATTCCGGCCCGCCATTTCATCGGCGCGGACCTGGCCCGTCCGTTCAACCGCAACCGGCTCGCCGCCTACCGGATGCCGCTGGAGGCGCTCGACGAGCTGGTGGCCCGCGCCCGGGAGCACGCCGACGAGGTGGACCGGCCGCTGGGCGCCGCCGCGCTGATGCTCCCGCCGACCCGCGAGTACGCGGCCGCCGCGCCGGAGCTGCGCCGGCTCATCTCGCAGGCCGGCTGGCAGGTGGAGAACATCTCCGAGGCGCTGCTGCGGGACGAGGTCGACGCCGCGGGCGCAGCGACGCTGCTGGACCGCTACGACTTCGTCCTCCTCGACGTCCTGGACCCGCGGACGCCGTCGTGGGTGCTGCCGTTCCTCCAGGCCCGTGGGGTGCCGACGGTCCGGCTGGTGTGCCACCGCGCCGAGGACCGCGCGGCCAGGCAACTGCCCCGGCTCGCGGTCAGCCACGCCCTCCAGGCGTCCAGCGCGGTCAACCGACACGCCATCTGGTGGTCCGACGTGGACGGGCTGCTGCCGGAGCTGGGCCGGGAGATCGGCCGGCTACAGATGCCCCGGCTCCAGTTCGCCGGCCTGGAGGAGGCCCGCCGGTACGTCTGGAGCCTCGGCCGCGACCAGGGCCCCGTCTTCCTCAGCAGCGCCCAGGGCGACAACGACCTCGCGCAGCTCGTCGCGCAGGAGCTCGACCTGCGCAACGTCGAGCACTTCCACTACCTGTTCAACAGCGACCTGCCGCGCGGCAAGGCGTGGGAGCACCGCCTGCTCGCCAAGGTCGGCGAGTGCCGGATCTTCGTGCCGCTGGTGAGCCGGCACTACCTCGACAGCACGTGGTGCCGCAAGGAGATGGACATCGCGCTGGAGCTGAGCGGCCAGCGGCGCATGCGGGTCCTGCCCTACTTCCTCGACCACGGCGCCGGCGCCTCGGTCCCGATCCAGGGCACCTCGATCATGCACCTGGACGACGTGGCGCGGGTGCGGCGCATCGTCGACGACGTGGACCGGGCGCTCACCGACCTGACCGACCGGCGGCACCGCCCCCGCATCGAGGTCTCCGTGTCCGGCGGGCGGATGGCGCCCGACGTGGACGTGGTCGTCCTCGCGACCGGCCCGACGGAGTACGCGGCGGCGGCCCGCACGCTGCGCGACCCGTCCCCGGTGGTCGGCACGGCCGAGCACCCCAACCGCTTCGGCTGGCTCGGCGGCACCGTGGCCCGCCCGCAGGGCAGCGGCTACCAGCTGGTGCTCTGCCGGGCCGGCGCGGACGGCGGCCGGGAGGCGTTGCGCGCGGCCGTCGAGGCGTTCGGGCCGGAGCACGTCGTGCTGCTCGGCACCGCGTCGGCCCTGGTGCCGGCCGACGTGGTGGTCGCCGACCGGATCTGCGGCTTCCACCGGTTCAGTGTGGACAGCTCGTTCGTGCCCAGCCTGGACCGGGACTACCCGACCGACCCCGGGGTCGCGGCGTCGGCCGACGGACTGCCGTCGGTGGCGCGGGGCACGCTGGCCGTCGGCGACGAGGTGGTGCACGCGCCGCAGGAGTTGGCGTTCGCCCCGGTGCTGGAGGCGTGGCCGGACGCGGTGGCGGTGGGCGTGCTCTCGGTCGACACGGTCGAGCAGCTGGAGGAGTTCCGGACGTACGGGCGGATCAGCCACTTCAGCGCGGTCGCCGGGGTCGCGCCGCCCGGCGCGGACGATGCGGGCCGGGAGGCGGCGGCGGAGCGCGCCTTCACCGTCGTCAGCCGGCTAGTCTCGGCGCACTGGCCGCGACCGCCGCGCACCGACGCGGCAGACGAGGGGGCATCCGGTGTGGCAACCGCAGCCGATTGACACCAGCGGGATCGAGGTGCCGAAGCCGGTGCGCGACGAACGGGAGACGCTCTCCCGGCAGGCGCACGACATCTGGGCCGCGAAGCGGCTCGCGGACGGGTGGACATACGGCGAGGCCCGCGACGACGAGAAGAAGACCCACCCGAACCTGGTGGCCTACGAAGAGCTGGACGACGACGACAAGTCCTACGACCGGGAGCTCATCGACGGGACCATCCGGCTGTTGATCAAGCTGGGCTTCCGGATCGAGCGCGACTCCACCTGAGCGGCGACTTCCGGTCCGGCGTGCCAGGTGGTCGCCGCAGGCGGCGCCACCCACCCGAACGGCGGATCAGCAGATCGGCGGTCCTGGATCTACGGTAGGCGAACAGTCAGTCGCCGCCCCGGAAGGGATCCCCCATGACCCAGCCGCTCCGCCGCCGGCTCGTCCGCCTCGCGGTTGTCGCCACCGCCGCGGCAACCGTCAGTTTCACGGTCCAGCCGACTCCGGCCCTCGCCGTGCCATTCGACTGGAACGGCTACTTCACGACGTACGAGGAGTGCGAGGCCTACCGCATCCAGGCCAGCTACTGGGGCGAGGTGAGCAACAGCTGCGAATACCGCACGCTGCCCGACAGCCAGTACAACGGCTGGTACTTCCGGGCCTGGCTGCCGGGCTAGGGACACCGGGTCGACCGGATCAGGTGGCGGCAGCGCGGGCCGGGCACGCGGACCGTCCTGCCGCCACCGGGCCGTCGACCGCAGCCGGCGTCAGCAGCCCCGACAGCCGTCCGCCCACATTCTTGACCGCTCAACTTTTCGGCGATAACTTTGACGTCCGTCGATTGACTTCTCTCGAAGCGGGTGGACCATGCTCTGGAAATCCATCGCCGTCGCCGCGTCCGTCGCCGGCGTGCTGGCCACCGCTCCCGCCGCCGCGGCGGCGCCCGCGCCGGTGTCGACCCAGGGCTGGGGGGCCGGGAACTGCCCGCAGGGCATGCTCTGCATCTGGCCGAACTGGAACCACCCGCCGGAGGGCCCCACGTCCACCCCGTCCCTGACGACGAACAGCGAGTGGACCGGAAACGTCCCGGCGTTCAACTTCTACAACTACACGGCCAGGAAGGCCGAGATCACCTGGTCCTACACGTATCTCGGCACGCCGCTCACCGGCACGATCTGCGTCGTGCCGGGCGGCGACGGGGACCTGTACGTGCCCATGTACGTCATCAAGGTGACCTGGCAGCCGCGGAGCTGCTGATCCGGCACCCGCCCCGCCAGGCGATCCGGGCCGGCGCGGGGGGATCCGTCCGTCGGGCGCCGGGCGTCGCCGCCACGGCGCAGCGCCCCGGGCCGGCCGACCACTCGAAGGAGGCTTCGATGACCAGGCTGAATCGGCTGCCGAGGGTGGGCCCGCGACGGCATGCACGGCGGGTCGGGCTGGCCATCGGCGCGGCGGTGACGATGCTGGCGGGCACTGCGGTGTTCGGCCCGCCGTCGGCCTCGGCGGCGACCGTGGACACGTCCGCGTCGTACGTCTTCGTCAACCGGCACAGCGGCAAGGCGATGGACCTGTACGACTGGTCGACGGCGGAGAACGCGCCGGTGAACCAGTGGACCCGCAACGACCTCGCGGTGCAGCAGTGGCAGTTCGTCGACGCCGGCAACGGCTTCTACAAGGTGCGGTCGCGGCACAGCGGGAAGGTGCTGGAGCTGCCGAGCGCCGCCGACGGCACCCAGTTGGTGCAGACCACCGACCGGGGCTCCGCCACGCAGCAGTTCCGGTTGCAGGACTCCGCCGGCGGATTCGTGCGGTTCGTCAACCGGCAGTCGAGCAAGGTGATCGACCTGTGGGAGTGGTCGACGGCCGACGGGGGCCGGCTCACCGCATACTCCAACGTCGACGGCGCCAACCAGCAGTGGCAGCTGGTGCGCCTGGGCGGCGGGACGCCGACCACCACGGCGCCGGCCTACCCGCAGCCGGGCAGGGTCGCCGGGGACGTCGGCGTCCACGATCCGACCGTGGTCAAGCGGCCCGACGGCACCTACCTCGTCGCGCACACCGGGGACAACATCGCGCTGAAGACGTCGACGGACCGGATCACCTTCCGCAACGCCGGCGCGGTCTTCCCCGGCGGCGCGCCCTGGACCACCACCTACACCGGCGGCTCCCGCAACCTGTGGGCGCCGGACCTGTCGTACCGCAACGGCCGCTACCACCTCTACTACTCGGCGTCGACCTTCGGCTCCAACCGCTCGGCCATCTTCCTGGCGACCAGCGCCACCGGCGCGTCCGGAAGCTGGACCAACGAGGGTCTCGTCATCGAGTCGCGCACATCGGACGACTTCAACGCGATCGACCCGAACCTCGTCGTCGACGACCAGGGCCGCTGGTGGTTGAGCTTCGGTTCGTTCTGGTCCGGGATCAAGCTGATCCAGATCGATCCGGCCACCGGACGCCGGCTCGGCACGTCGATGCACAGCCTCGCCAGCTACGGTCCCGGCATCGAGGCGCCCGTGATGGTCAAGCGTGGCGCCTGGTACTACCTGTACGTCTCGTTCGACCGCTGCTGCCAGGGCGCCAGCAGCACCTACCGCGTCATGGTGGGCCGGTCGGCGAGCCCGACCGGGCCGTTCGTCGACCGGGCCGGACGCGCCATGCTCTCGGGCGGGGGCACCGAGATCCTCGCCTCGCACGGCAGCATCCACGGCCCCGGCCACCAGGCGGTCCTCGGCGACAGCGACGGCGACTGCCTGTTCTACCACTACTACGCCGACAACGGCACGTCGCTGCTCGGCATCAACCGCATCGGCTACGACGCGGCCGCCTGGCCCTACGTGTACTGACGCGGCGGCCGGGCCACCCGGCGCCCGGTGCCATGCCCGCCCTGCCCCGACCTGATCGGCGGGTCGCACCACGGACGGGCCGAGCGCGAGGTGCCGGCGGGTCCTACGGTGGGAACGGACCGCCGATCGAGGGGAAGACCGTTGTCGCCGTCGCACCGCCCAGCCCGTTGGAGTGTCGCCGCCCTCGCCCTGATCCTGGCCGCAGGGCTCCCCGGCTGCACCGCGCCCCGGGCCGAGCGGACGGATCGACCGTCCGTGCGGGTCGAGGAGACTCAGGAGAGCCTGCGGCAGAGGATCACGTCGCCCGCCGCCGAGGGCCCGCCGCCAGCCTGGTCGGTGCCGCTGCGGCGGCTCGACCAGCAGCTGGGCGAGATCGGTCCGGTGGTCCTGGTCCCCGACACGAGGGAACTGCGGGCCGTGGACCGCGCCACCGGCCAGGAGCGGTGGCGTCATCCGTTCACCACGGGCTACCAGTATGTGATCGCCGGCGAGTCGATCGTGGCCGCCGACAGCGACGACGGCGGCATGGAGGTGCTCGACGCGGCCACCGGCGTCACCCGGTGGCGGACGGCGGGCAGCCAGGACGTCGTCGTCCACGAACAGACCGTCTACGCCAGGGAGTGCGCCGGCACCGGCGATTCCGCGACGTGCACGATCATCGGCCGGGACGTGCGGAGCGGTCGCCAACTCTGGGAACGGCCCGCCGACCGGTCCGCCAGGGTGAGCGACGTGACCCTCGGTGCCCGCGCGCCGTACGCGCCGGCCAGCGGCCGATACGTCGCGGTGCGGCTGAGCACGTCCCCCCGGTCGGCCGCCTACGCCCCGGTCGCTCCCACCACCGGTCGGGTCGGCGCCGGACGGCTGCCGAACCGGGCCTGGTACGGCTTCGTGGCCGGGGACCTGCTGGTGACCACCGACAACGACCCTGCGCGGGGCGAACAGCGTTGCACGGTCAGCATCGCCACCGTCGACGCGGCCACCGGCGACAAGGGCTGGTCCGGCGTGGTCTTCAGCGGACGCAGGGAGGACGGCGGGTGCGGCAAGCGGTTGGCCCACCAGCACAGCGGGCTGACCCTGATCGGCGCCGGCACCCGGCTCGTCGCGGTCACCGCCGACGGACGGCCGCAACTGGTCGACCTACGGACCGGTCGCACGGTCTGGAAGGGCGCCGCCGCCGGGGTGCCGATCGACGGTGACAGCCACTCGGTGCTGGTGCGGGGCAGCGCCGATACGGGTGAGCTGGCCTTGCTGGACCTGTCCACCGGCGTGACCCGCTGGACGGCGCCCGATCCGCTGCTGTCGGGCGCGTCGGCGAGCTGGCGGTCGGCGGTGACCGAGGGACTGGTGGCGGTCAGCGCGGCGGAGGACGACCGGCCGGTCGTGCTCGTGTACGAGGCTCGCACCGGCCGTCAGCTCGGCCGCTATCCGGGCTGGCTCGCCGGAGCCGGCGCGGACTGGGTCGCGGTCAGCCACACCGGCTCCGACGGCCTCGCGGTGGACCTGCGCGCCTTCTGACCGGTCAGCCCGGTGCCGCCCAGCAGACCCACACCAACGCCCGTCGATATTGCCAGAGCCGATCCAGACGTGTTGGAATAGCTCATATCGCCGCAGCGCGGGGGCAACCGCGCTGAGCAACGGCAAGCACGGGAGCAGGGCAGTGCCGGCAGCACGCCGCTTCGGCGGTCGCCCGCACGCCACATCACCGGGTCATCGCCCGATGACGGGCACCACGCCGGGCGGGCGCTCCCGCCCGCCACGATTGTCCCCCGGCACGTGTCCCCGACAGTCGACGCGCTCGACGCCCGGCGCTCGGGGGCATCCGATCGGCCTGCCTGCGCGGCAGGGCCGGCAACGAGGTGAGAAGCGATCATGAGTTCCCGAGAGGGTTTCGCAGGGTGGTATCGCCACCGCCTGGTGTGGGTGGCGGTGATCCTGCTGACGGTGGCGGCCGGCGTGGTCTTCCTCAACCGGGCCGCCGGCGGGGAGGCGGAGCCGGCGGACCTGCAGGCGCAGATCGTGGCCCGGATGCGCACCACGCTCGAACAGGCGGACCCGGGGCAGCACAACCACGCCGGGCACAACGCCCAACAGGCCGCCACCGAGGAGAAGCCGCCGGTGATCTGCGGGGTCCGCGTCTACGGCTACGAGCCGGCCGCGGCCGCCACCCTCGCCGACGTCCAGAAGGTGTACGGCTTCCACCTCTGCGGGATCGCCGAGCAGAAGCGCCCCTGGGACGTGGCGGTCAAGCTGGCCGGGCCGCTGATCATGGACATGTCCACCGAGCCCCTGGGCATCCAGGTCGTCGAGGCGACCGAGAACGTCAGGTTCATCGACCGGCTGCACCAGATGTTCCCGGCCAAGTACGCGACGCTGGCGCAGGAGGAGGCGCTGGCCGCCACGGAAATGGCCGACCTGCGCCGGAGGTACGACGCCGCAGCCGGGCTGTGAGCACGCCGGAGGGCCGGGCAGCACGCGTACCCCAACACCGCCCCCCGCCGTCGCTGCGCCCGGGGCTCGACGGCACCCACCGCAGACCACTCGCAGTTGATTGACTGACATCGCTGGCTGGGCGAGAATGGCGGCAGCAGGGGCCGTCATCGCCCGTCTTCCTCACGTGATCGGGAGGAGGTGCCGAGCATGGAGCGTTACGAGGACCTCGAAGGATCCGCCGTGGGCCTGATCAACGCCGTCATCAACTGACCCGCCGGTCACCAACCGGGCGGGCGCGGGCTGTCCCATCGTCGCGTGTCCGCCCCTCGGCACCGCACCAACCGACCGGGCCGGGAGGTAAGGGATGGCCGACATCGCCTGGCGGGATCCGGCGGCGCTGCCGCTGCGCCCGCTGATCGACCTGACCGCCGACCCCGCGGTCCCGCCGGCCCTGGTCGCCGAGGCGGCGCTGTTCTGGGTCGGCCGGCCCGACCCGTGCGGCTGGTTGCCCGCACACGCGCCGCCCGCCGGCCTGCGCCGCGCGATGCGCCGCTGCGGCCTGCTCGACGCCACGGACACCCTCGTCGCGCCGCCCGAGGTGCGGGAGCGGCTCGACGCGGACGACCCCGCCGGTCTGCTGTGGGCGGCCCGCCTGATGCGCGCGCTCGGCCGCCGGGAGGACGCCGCGGGACTGCTGCGGCGGCTCGGTGGCGACGCACCCTCCCCGGTGCGCGCCTGGCGCGACCTGCTGCTCGCCGAGGACGGCCGGCAACCGCTTCCCCCGGTGCCACCCGAGGCGGCGGGCCTGCCGGTCCGCCTCGCCACCGCGCTGGCCCACGCAGGCCGGGTCGCAGCGGACGGGCAGCCGGCCGCCGAAGCGCTCGCCGTGGCGGAGTCGCTGGCCGCCGGCCTGGCCGGCGACCGGATCGGCGTGGTCGCCCGGGCCCGGGTCCTCGCCGTGCGGCTGCGCAGCCCGGGTGGGCCGACGCCCGAGGCCGACACCGTCCGCGCCGTCGCCCGCGACCTGGGGACGGACCAGGACGACTTCCTCGCGCGCGACGCCGCGCTGGCGCTGCTGCGGGCCGCCGCCCGCGCCGCCCTGGACGAGACCGGCGCGACCGGCGGCGGGTCGGCGCGCGAGTTCGCCGACCTCGCCCTCGACCTCGACCCGACCGGCGCGGCGACCCGGCTCCTCGCGGCTGACGCGGCCCGGGCGGCGGGCGACCGGGAGGCGGCCCGCACTCACTACCGGGTGGCCGCCCGGACCGGGCTGACGGAGCGGACCGCGGCGCTGGCCGGGTTGCTCGACCTGGCAGCCCTCACCTCGGCCGTCGAGGACGGCGCGCCCGCTGCGACAGCCGGCCCCGCTGGGCCGGCGTCTCCGGCCGACGCCGGCGAGCTGGTGGGGGCGCTCGCCGACCTGCTCACCTCGGACCGCGGCGAGGAGCGGGACCGGTTGGCGGTCCTGGTGGCGCGACGCCCGGCGCTGGGCGGCACGGTCTGCGCCGACGCGGTGCGGTGGGCGGTCGCGGCGCGGGAGACGACGGTCGGGCCGCGGGAGCCGGCGGCGGGGGCGCGGCCGCTCCCGATCGAGCGCTACCGGCCGTTTCTCGACCTGAGCCCGAGCGAGATCCTCGACCCGGTCGACACCCCGCCGGTCGCGATCCACACGCCACTGATGTCGTACGCCGCCGTGCTGGAGCATCGCGAGCCGTGGTTCCGGGAGATCCACCCGCAGCGGGCCACGGCCGCCATGTTCCGCGACGAGATGCAGGCGACGGCGGCGGTGTACGGGTACGCCTCCGGTGGCGCCTCGGCCGACTACCGGACGTGGCTGGCGGCGCCCGACGGCTGCCCGCCCGAGGTGCGGGACCGGCTGGCCCACGCGTCGGACCTGCCGCTGCTGGACCGGGCGCTGCTGGGCCGGCTGCTGTCCGCCGTGGGTTTCCACGCCGAGGCCCGGGGCATCCTTCCCGGGCCGGACGTGCCGGTCCGCGACCCCGAGAGCGCGTACGCGCTGGCCAGCTGGCTCTTCGCCGAGCAGATGCTCACCACGGGGCACACCGCCGAGCTGGAGCCGCACTTCCGCACGCTCTACGACCAGCTCGGCGACGACGTCCGGTACGCCCGCACGCGGGTGGTCACCACGATCAACGCCACGGTCAACGCGGCCCGGCGTCGGGAGCCCGACACCATCGCCCGCTGGCGCAAGCTCGGCGAGGAGGACCTGGCCCGGTACACCGCGCTGCCCGAGGTGTCGGAGTTCGACGCCGCGCTCATGACCAGCAGATGGTTCCGGGCCATGGGGTTCCTGCCGTTCCTCACCGGCGACCGCGAGCTGCTGCGCGCGGACATGGACCGGTGGCTGGGCATCGCCCGGGAGCTGACCGGCCACGACGGGCACACCCGGGTCATCGCCGCCGACAACTACTTCCCGGCCGTGGAGACCGCCGTGCGCACCCACACGTACCTCGGCGAGCGCGACGCCGCGCTGGCCCTGGTGGACGAGTTGGCGCAGCGGGTCGACCCGATCGACCCGAAGACCTGGCTCACCGCCGGGGAGCTGCGGCACCAGGCCGGCGACGTCGGCGGCGCGCTCGATGCGTACCTGCGGGCCGCGCACCTCCAGTTCCCGTACGGCCGCATCTCCTGGTTCAACGCCGGCCAGGTGCACGAGCAGCTGGGCCGGGCCGACCTGGCCGCCGAGTGCTACCGCCGGTCGCTCGCGCACTGGCCGACCGGGGTGACGCCGCTGCGCCGGCTGCGCGACCTGCACCTGCGCGGCCGGCTGCCCGACGACCGGGGGGTGCTGGCAGCGTGGGCCGCGGGCCAGCCGGCGTGGCCAGGGCTGCCCGCGTTCGAGGGGTGAGCCGGGTGGGGGTGGCGCCCTACGGGGCGCAGCGGGAACTGCTGCTGCTCAGCGACACCGACGGGGCCGGCCTGCCCCGGCACAACCCGATGCCCCGGGCCTGGACGCTGTGGCACGTCCGCGGCGAGGTGGACGTGCCCCGCCTGGCCGCCGCCCTGCGGGCCGTCGCCGCCGGCAACGACGTGTGGCAGGCCCGGTTCGCCCCGGGCCCCGAGCTGGTGCGCGGGGCCGGGCAGCCGTTCCCGGTGACCACGGTGGACTGCGCCGACGTGCCTGCGGACCGGCGGCTGGCGGCGGCCGGCGCGGCGCTCGGCGACGCGGTGTACGCGCCGATCGACCTGCGCCGCGACCCGCTGGCCGGCGCCTGCCTGGTGCGGCTGGCCCCGGACGAGCACGCGCTCGCCCTCGTGGTGGACCACGGCTTCGCCGACCACGCGACGCACACCCGGTTCGTGCGCCGCGCGGCGGCGGCGTACGAGCATCCGGAGCGCACGCCGCCACCGACGCCGTCGTTCTTCGCGCACGTGGCCGAGGTCGCGGCGGACCCGCGGCGGTCCGCCTCCCGGGAGTTCTGGGCGGAGGCGATGAGCCGGGAGGTCCCCGCCGTCGCCTTCCCCGGCGGGCGCTGGAAGCCGTGGCGGGACACGACGGCGACGGCTGCCTGGCCGCTGCGGCTGGACGGCGGCACCGCCGGGGCCATCCGACGCGGCCGGGAGCGCACCGGCGCGACGGGCTCCGGCCTGCTCCTGGCCGCCCTGTCGTTCCTGCTGGGCCTCTGGGCCGAGGCGGACGTCCCGGTGCTGTACGCGCGGGGCGGCCGGTGGACGCGGGAGAGCCTGGAGGTCCCCGGCGCGCTGCACGAGGCGGTGGTGAGCGTGCCGCCGGACACCGTCCCGTCGGCCTCGCTCGCCGACTGGGTGCGCGGCCTCGCCGCCGCCAACGCCGCCGCACCGCCCCTGCTCGGCCGCTGGCTGACCGACTTCGGCGGCGTCGAGGCGCTGCGCGAACGGCGTCGCCTGGTGCTCAACGTGGTGGCGGCGGAGCGCACTCACCCGCTCGGCGTCGCCACGATCGGTCCGGCGGGCCGGCCGCTGCGCGACGCCGTGCGCCCGCCCGCCGGCCGACGCGGGTTCCCCGCCCACAACGCGCTGCACCTGGCGGTCACCTGGTCGGCCGAGCGGCCCGAGCTGACCGTCCACCACGACCCCGAGGTGCTGCCGGCCGCCGAGCCGGTGGGCGCCGCCCTGGTCCGGTTCCTCGCGCTGCTGGCGGAGCAGCCCGACATCGAGCCGGGCCGGGCCGCCGACCTGCTGCGCGCGACCTGGCTGCGGGCGGCCGACGCCCCGACCGGGGCGACGCCGGCCTGACATGGCGCACCGCCGTTGCGGGCTGCTCCGGCAGCACGACTTCCGGTCCCTGTGGCTGGGGGCGGCCGCGAGCCAGTTCGGCGCCCGGATGGCCCTGGTGGCGCTGCCGTTGGTGGCGGTCGGCCCGCTACACGCCTCCGCCTGGCAGGTGGGTCTGGTCGGCACGCTGGGCACGGTGGCGTTCCTGGTCGTCGGCCTGCCCGCCGGCGCGGTCGTCGACCGGGTGCGGCAGCGGCGGCTGCTCATCGGCGCCGACCTGGGGCGGGCCGCGCTCGTCGCCTCGCTGGCCGTGCCGGCGGCGCCGGGCGGCGTGGCGCTCGGCCAGCTGTACGTCGTCGTCCTCGGCGTCGGGGTGCTCACGGTGTTCTTCGACGTCGCACACCAGAGCTACCTTCCCCGGGTGGTGCGGCCCGAGGAACTCGTCGAGGGCAACGCCCGGCTGAGCACCACCCTCGCGGTGGCGCAGGTCGCGGGCCCCGCGCTGGCCGGGCTCGCCGTCGAGCTGGCCGGCACCGGACCCGCCGTGCTGCTGATCGCGGCGGGGTTCGCCGGGTCCGCCGCGTACCTGGCCCGGATCCGCGCGGCCGACCCGCGGCCGGCCACCGCCGCCGGCCGGTCCCGGCTCGCCGGGCAGATCCGGGAGGGCGTGGCGTACGTGCTGCGCCACCCGGTGCTGCGCGTGCTGGCGCTGGCCGGCGGCGCGTACAACATGTTCGCCCTGGTGTTGCAGGCGATGGTGCCGGTGCGACTGGTCAGCGAGCTGGGCGCGTCCCCGGCGGCGGCCAGCGCGTACTTCAGCGCGGGCGGGGCCGGCGGGATCCTCGGCGCGGTGGTGGCCCGGCGGCTGGCCCGGCGGCTCGGGCAGCACCGCTCGGCCTGGCTCTGCCTCCTCGCCACCGCGCCGTTCGCGCTGCTCACTCCCCTGATCGACAGCGCCGGCCGGATCTGGCTGGCGGCCGGCGGCTACCTGCTGCTGTGGGCGGGCGCGACGGCCTCCAACGTGGCCCAGGTCAGCCTGCGCCAGCAGCTGTGCCCGCCCGACCTGCTCGGCCGGATGAACGCCACCATGCGGTTCCTGCTCGGCGGGGCGATGCCGCTGGGTGCGCTGCTGGGCACGGTGCTGGGGGCCGCCGCCGACGCCCGGGTGGCCCTGTGGGTGGGCGCGGTCGGCCTGCTGCTGTCCTGCCTGCCGCTGCTGCGCCTGCGCGGCGGGAACGTCCCGGGGCCGCCGCCGGCCGGCGTCCACTCGTCGTCCACAAGGCACACCTAGCCTTTTCCCTGTGCGGCGGCGGCGATGGACGGCAGGGGGCCCACGGTGACGGATCTGCGCGCGACGGATCGCTCGGTGCAGGCGATCTACGACTCGATCGCCGGCACGTACGACCACGTCACCCGGCGCAACGACTACGACCGCTGGGTCGCGCTCTACCTGGGCCTGATCGAGCGGCACGGCGCACCCGGACGACGCCTTCTCGACGTGGGCGCCGGCACCGGTCAGGCCGCCGTCCGCTTCACGCAGGCGGGATACCGGGTCACCGCGGTCGACGTCTCGCCGGAGATGCTGCGGCAGGCCCGGGCGAAGCCGGGCGCCGGGCAGGTGCGCTTCGTCGTCGCGGACGTGCGGGAGCTGCCCGACCTCGGGAGGTTCGACGTCGCGGTGACGCTGGGCGAGCCGTTCATCTACCTGCGCGACGAGCAGGAGCTGTCCGCCGCGCTGCGCGGGGTGTCCGCCCTGCTGACTCCGGGCGGCCTGGTCGTCTTCGACCTCGGCACCGCCGGATTCCACCAGCGGCACCCGTCGCGCGTGGTCGTGGAGGACGGCGAGAACGAGTTCGCCGTCGTCCGCGGGGCGTCGTCGCGCCGCGACCCGCACGGCTCGGACTACCTGATCGACCGGTTCACGACCGACGACGGGACCACCTGGCGGCGGTTCCGCCAGCGGCACGAGTTCTCCTACTTCGCGCCGGAGGTGGTCGGGCGGCTGCTGGGCGAGGCGGGCCTGACGCACCTGGCCACCCACGGGCTGCACCTCGGTGAGCTGGTCGAAGAGGCCGACGAGGAGCTGCACCGCAAGAGTTTCGTCGTCGCGCGCAAGCCGGGCTGACGGTCCGCCCGGGCTGCCGTGTGCCGTGCGGCACCGGTTCGGAGCCGGTGCCGGCGAGCCGTTGGAGGCGAGAGGAGGTGTCCGATGAAGATCGCCGACTGGAGCGAGTGACCCGCGGTCACCTGGCGGGCCGCCTCCTGCGCCGGCCTCAGGGGCGGCCTGCCACGGGCCGGGCACGTACGGGGCGGCCGGGTGGCCCGTGGGGAGGACGCCGGTGGACGCACGCGGCACTCCCGTCGCACGGGACGCCGCTGCGGGCGCCGGCGTTCCGGCGTTACTGGGGCGCCGTGAGCGTCTCGGCCGCCGGCGACGGGGTGCTGTCGGTGGCGGTTCCCATCGCCGCCGTGCTGCTCGGCGCAGGCCCGGCCCAGATGGGCTGGCTGACGGCGTTGGCGTGGCTCCCGAGCGTCCTGTTCGCCATTGCGGCGGGCGGGTGGGTGGCCCGCTTCCGGCACCCGCTGACCCCGATGATCGGCGCGGACGTGGTCCGCTTCGCGGCGACCGCGTCGCTGCCGGTGGCCTGGTGGCTGGGCTGCTTGAGCCTGTCCGCCCTGTACGCGCTCACGGCGATCGTCGCGAGCGCGTCCGTGGTGTTCGTCGTGGCCGACGCCGCCCTCTTCCCCACCCTCCTCGACGACGACCGCCTCGTCGCCGGGCAGTCGCTGGTCTACGGCGCGCGCACGGTGGCGTCCGTCGCGGGTTCCGGTGCGGGCGGTCTGCTGGTCCCGGTCCTGTCCGCCCCGGTCGCGGTGGCCGCGGACGCGCTGTCCTACCTCTGGTCGGCCGCCCTGCTGACCAGGATCGACCGTCCCGCCGCGCGGACGCCGCCGCGCCGGGCCGCGCCGGTCTCCACCACGGGGCTCCGCTTCATCGCGGACGACCCCGCCCTCCGTGGCGCGCTCGGCGTCACCACCACCGCCAACTTCTTCAACCTGATGTTCCACGCCCTCCTGGTCCTGTTCCTCACCCGGACGCTGCGCCTGTCCGCCGCCGTGACCGGGCTCGTGCTCGGCGCGGAGGCCGCCGGCGCCCTGGTGGGCTCCCTGGCGCTCCCGGCGGTCGCCCGACGCCTCGGGATGCCCCGGAGCCTGGTGGCCGGCAGCCTGCTCTCCGCAGCGCCGCTGACGGCCATCGCGGTCGTGGCCGGTCCGGCGGCGGTGGTCGTGACCGTCGTGCTCGTCGCCTCGGTCCTGTCCGGGGTGGGCCGCTCGGTGCAGGACATCAGCGTCGCCGCCACCTTCGTCGCCGCCGTGCCGGTGTCGCTGCGCGCCCAGGTCCGGGGGGCGTACCAGACGATCAGCTTCGGGGTACGCCCGGTCGGCGCGGTGCTCGGCGGGCTGGCGGGGCAATCGGTCGGGCTGCGGCCGGCGGTGCTCCTCGCGACGGCCGGTGGCCTGCTCGCGTTCCTCTGGGCGCTGCCGTCCCTGCGGTCCGGCGCCCCGCGCGGGCCGCGCGGGGCGCCGGAGGCCGCCGCCGGCCGCTGACCGGCCGTGGCCACGACGGGTCAGGCGCGGGACGGCGAGGCGACGGGATCGGGGCGGCCCGCGCGGACGCCGGAGCGGCGGCGGACCCGGGCCGGCGGAGCAGGCAGCGCCCGCCGGTCGACCTTGCCGTTGGCGGTGGCGGGCAGCTCGGGCAGGAGGACGCAGCGGGCCGGCACCATGTGGTCGGGCAACTCCCCGGCGAGGAACGCGCGCAGCGCCGGCTCGGCCAGCCGGGCCGGGTCGGCGTCGCGCTCGGCGACCAGGTACGCCACCAGTGCCGGCGCGGCGCCCGGGTCCTCGCGGAGCAGCACGACGCTGTTGGCCACGAGCGGGTGCCGGTTGAGGGTCGCCTCGATCTCCCCCAGCTCCACCCGCTGCCCGCGGATCTTGACCTGGGTGTCGGCCCGGCCGACGTAGTTGAGGTGGCCCTCCGGCGACCACCAGACCAGGTCCCCGGTCCGGTACACCCGCTGCGGCCGGCCGGCGACGGTCACCTCGACGAACCGCTCAGCGGTCAGGTCGGGCCGGCCGGCGTAGCCGCGCGCGAGGCAGTCCCCGCCGACCACCAGCTCCCCCACCTGGCCCAGCGGCGCGAGTTCGCCCCGCTCGTCGAGCACGTACGCGACGACGTTGCTGATCGGCCGGCCGATCGGCACGGTGTCGGCCGGTTCGGGCCGGCGGCACCGCCAGGCGGTGACGTCGATGGCCGCCTCGGTGGGGCCGTACAGGTTGTGCACCTGCGCGCCGGGCAGCACGGCGGTGAGCTTGTTGACCAGCTTCGGCGGCAGCGCCTCCCCGCTGCAGATCACCCGGCGCAGGTCGACGCAGCGCTCCAGTCCCGCCTCCTCGACGAAGAGGGCGAGCATGGAGGGCACGAAGTGGACGGTGGTCACCGACTCGCGGGCGATCACCTCGACCATCTCCTGCGGGTCGCGGTGCGCCTGCGGCTGCGCCGTCACCAGGGTGGCGCCGGCGAGGAAGGGCCAGAGCAGCTCCCACACCGAGACGTCGAAGGTGTACGGCGTCTTCTGCAACACCACGTCACCCGGGCCGATCCGATAGGTGTCCTGCATCCAGGCCAGGCGGTTGGCCAGCGACAGGTGCGTCATCTGCACGCCCTTGGGCGCGCCCGTCGACCCGGAGGTGAAGATCACGTACGAGAGGCCGTGGACCACCTCCTCCGGTGCCCGGTAGCCGCGCCAGTCGACCGGCGGGGCGGCCCGGTCGCCGCCGTCCAGCGGGCGGACGGGCACGGCCGGCGCGGCACCCAACGCGGCCCGCCCCGCCGCGTCGGTCAGCACCAGCGTCGCTCCGGCGGTGCCGAGCATGAGGTCCAGCCGGGGACGCGGGTGCGCCGGGTCGACCGGCAGGTACGCCGCGCCGGCCAGCAGCACGCCGAGCACCGCGACCACCAGTTCGGGGCTGCGCTCGGCGCAGAGCCCGACCACCGACCCCGGCCCCACCCCGTCGGCGCGCAGCCGCCCGGCCAGCGCCGCCGCCTCGTCCAGGAACTCGCGGTAGCTGAGGTGGCGGCCGCCGCCGCGCAGCGCGACGGTGTCGGGGGTGCGTTCCGCCTGCCGGCAGATCAGCTCGTGCACCGGGGTGCGCGGGGCGGGCCTCGGCGCGGGGTTGAAGCCGAGCAGGGTGCGGCGCTCCTCGGGGCCGACGAGCGTCGCCTCCCGCACCGGCCGGTCGGGGTGGGCGGTGAGCCAGGCGTGCAGGGCGCGCAGGCGCTCCGGCAGCCACCGGGCGTCGCCGTGGTGGCGCAGGAAGCGCACCGGCAGCGCGCCCAGGGTGGCCACGACACCGTCGTCGGCCGCAGCTGCGGGCAACAACAGCACGTCCGGCACCGCTGCGGACGGCAGCACGGCCGGCACCGCTGCCGGTGGCAGCACGTCCGGCACCGCCGCGGAGGGCGGCACGGCCGGCACCGCCGCCGGGGCAAGGCTGCGCGCCTGCGCGCGTACCTGGTCGAGGGTGTGCTCTGGGCCCACGCGCAGCCGCAGCTCGCCGCGCGGTCCGCGCACCGCGACCTCGGTCGCGCCGCCGAGCCGGTGGCAGAGCACGGCCGCCACCGCGGCGGCGAGGTCCGGGTCGTCGTGGCGGCCGGTCACGCGGTCACCAGCCCGGCGAGCACGCGCGGCGTGGCGTCGGCGGTGAGGGTGTCGATCGGCACCCGCACGCCGTAGCGGCGTCGCACCTGGCTGATCATGCGGATGAGCAGGAGCGAGTCGCCGCCGACCGCGAAGAAGTTCGTGTCCGGGCCGATCTCCGGGACGCCGAGCAGGGCGGTCCAGAGCGCCACGAGCTCCCCCACGAGCCCGCCCTCGCCGCCGGCCGGTGAGGCCGGGGCGTCCGTCCCGCCGGCCGGCGACGCCGGGACGTCCGGGACCGATGGCGCGATGTCCGGGACGGGTGGCGGGACGTCCGGGACGGGCGGGGCGGCGTCGAGCCAGTGCCGGGTGTGGGCGAACGGGTAGCCGGGCAGCGCGACCCGCCGACCGCCGGTGTCGCCGCGCAGCGCCGGCCAGTCCACGCCCACCCCGGCCGTCCAGAGCGCACCGATGCCGGCCAGCACGTCACCGGCGTCCGGGCGGGCCGTCGCCCGTGGCTGGAGGGCGTACGCGGGCACCGACCGGCCCTGCGGGGTCTGCCGGGCGGCGCCGGTCAGCGCGCTTCCCGGCCCCACCTCGACCAGGACCGGGTCGGGCAGGCCGAGCGCGGTCAGCAGCGCGTCGTGGTAGCCGACCGGGCTGCGCAGCTGGGTCGCCCAGTAGCCCGCCGGGCGGGAGAGCCCCTTGCCGAGCAGCGCGCCGTCCACTGTGTTGATCACCGCTACGGTGCGGGGACGCTGGTCCACCCGGTCGGCCTCGACGCCGAACCGCCGGGCCGCGTCGGCCATCATCCGGCTGTGGAAGGCCCGCCGGGCGGGCAGCGCCCGCCAGTGCACGCCCGCCTCGGTCAGCCGTTCCCGCAGCGCGTCGAGCTGCGCCACCGGCCCGGCCACCACGGTCAGGTCGGGGGCGTTGCGCGCGGCCACGTCGAGGTCGGCCAGGCCGGCCAGGTGGGGGGTGAGAACGGGCGGGGAGGCGAGGACGGCCAGCATGCCGCCCTCGGGCGCGTCGTGCATGAGCCGGCCCCGGATCGCCACCAGGCGCAGCATGTCGTCGCCGGCCAGCTCCCCGGCCAGCGCGGCGGCGGCGAACTCGCCGACGGAGTGGCCGACCAGCGCGGCCGGTCGTATCCTCCAGGAGAGCAGCAGCCGGCCGAGGGCCAGCTCGTGCAGCGCCAGCACGGGCTGGGTCACGTCGGTGCGGTGCGCCACGTCGTGCGGGTCGTCGTCGACCAGCACCTCCCGCGGGTCCAGCCCGAGGATCGGGGTGAGCAGCCGCGCCCCCCGGTCGAGGTCGGCCCGGAACGAGGGGTAACGGTCGTAGAGGCCCCGGGACATGCCGGGGAACTCGGCGCCCTGGCCGGGGAAGAGCAGGACCACGCTGGGCCGGCGGGCCGCCGCCCGGGCCGGGGCGCGGCCCAGCCGGGTCGCCGTCCCGGCGAGGTCCCGGGCGGCCACCGCGAGCCGGTGCGGGAAGTGCCGGCGGTACGACTGGAGGGTGCGGGCGACGTCGGCCAGCGGCAGGTCGGGGTGCTGCCGCAGGTGCTCGCCGAGCTGGTCGGCGGCGGCCCGGACCGCCTCCGGGGTACGCCCGGAGAGCACCACCAGCTCGGTGCGCTCCCCGGGCCCGGCGGCCGGGTCCGGCACGACCGGCCCGTCCCCCTCCTCCAGCACCACGTGGACGTTGGTGCCGCCGAGGCCGAACGCGCTGACCCCGGCCCGGCGCGGCGTGCCGTCGGCCTCCCAGGGCCGGGCCACGGCGTCCACCGTGAACGGGGTGGAGCCGTCGAGCAGCTCGGGCCGGGCCTGCTTCAGGCCGGCCAGCGGCGGGATCTGGCGGAAGTGCAGCGCCAGCGCGGCCTTGATGAGCCCGGCGACGCCGGCCGCCGCGTCGAGGTGGCCGACGTTGGCCTTGACCGAGCCGAGCGAGCAGGGCCGGGTGCCCCAGGTGAACACCTCGGTCAGCGCGGACAGCTCGATGGCGTCGCCGACCTCGGTGGCGGTGCCGTGCGCCTCCAGGTAGCCGACGGTGGCGGGGTCCACCCCGGCGGCGGCGTACGCGCGGGTCAGCACGTCGACCTGGCCGGCGACCCCGGGGGCGGTGTAGCCGACCTTCAGGCTGCCGTCGTTGTTGACCGCCGAGCCCTTGATCACCGCGTAGACGGTGTCGCCGTCGCGGCGGGCGTCCTCGGCGCGTTTGAGCACCACCAGGGCGACGCCGTTGCCGGGCACGGTCCCCTCCGCGGTGGCGTCGAACGGGCGACAGGTGCCGTCGGGCGACATGATGCCCTTGGTCTCGTACAGGTAGCCGGAGCGCTGCGGCACGGCCACGCAGGCCCCGCCGGCCAGCGCGACGTCCGAGTCGCCGGCGCGCAGGCTCTGCGCGGCCAGGTGCACCGCCACGAGCGAGGTCGAGCAGGCGGTCTGCACCGTGATGGCGGGCCCGCCCAGGCCCAGCCGGTAGGCGATCTTCGCGGCCAGGTGGTCCTTCTCGTTGCCGAGCACCACCGACAGCAGCCCCTGGGCGTCGACCAGGCCGGGCCGCGCGAAGACGTGGTGCAGCGCGTAGTAGTTGAAGCCCGCGCCGGCGAAGACGCCGACCCGGCCGAAGGGCGCGTCGGTGGCGAGCCCGGCCGATTCCAGCGCGGCCCAGGCGGTCTGCATCAGCAGCCGGTGCTGCGGGTCGGTGGTCTCCGCCTCCCGGGGGGTGATGCCGAAGAAGGCGGCGTCGAAGAGCTCCGGGGCGGCCAGCATCCCGCGCGCCGGCACGTACGCGGGGTCGTCCAGCCGGTCGGCGGGCACCCCGGCCGCCAGCAGCTCGCTGCGGGTCAGCGAGCTGATGGTGATCCTGCCGGCGGCCAGGTTGGACCAGTACTGCCAGACGTCGGCGGCGCCGGGGAACCGGCCCGCCATGCCTACGATCGCGATGTCGCCGTTCATGAGGGTGCGCCTGCTCTTTCGGTCTGTGCGTGCAGATGCCGGGCCAGCGTCTGGACGGTCGGAAAGCGGTAGAGGTCGGTCAGCGGGATGGTCCGGCCGGACAGCCGCTGCTGGAGCAGCCGGCGGACCACGGCCAACCGCAGGGACTCCCCGCCGACGTCGAAGAACGCCTCGTCGAGGTCGAAGTCGTCGGTGCCCAGCGCCTCCACCCACGCCCGGGTGACCAGCTCCTCGAACTCGGCCAGCGACGCCGAGGCCGACGCCGAGGACCTCGCCGCGGCGGTCGCGGTGGAGGACACGGCGGTCGCGGTGGGGGGCGCGGCGGCGACCAGGGCGGCCAGCGCCCGCAGGTCGACCTTGCCGTTGCGGTCCAGCGGGAACTCGGCCACGGTGTGCCACTGCTGCGGGCGGGCGTACGGGGCCAGCTCCGGCTCCACCGCCCGGCGCACGTCGGCCACGTCGACGCCGTCCGCGTCGGGCTTCAGGGCGGCGCACAGGCGCACCCCGGTCGCCGGGTCGCCGACGGTGAACACCACCGCGTCGCGCACGCCGGGCCGGGCGCGCAGCCGGCGCTCGATGTCGACCAGCTCGACCCGGTGGCCGGCGATCTTCACCTGGCGGTCGTTGCGGCCGAGGAACCGCAGCTGCCCGTCCGCGCCCCAGCGCACCAGGTCACCGGTGCGGTACAGGCGCGTGCCCAGCTCCGCGGAGCGGACGAACGAGGCGTCCGTGCGGGCCGGGTCGTCGAGGTAGCCGTCGGCGAGCCCGGTCCCCGCCGCCCACAGCTCGCCGACCGCCCCGGGCGGGACGAGGCGGCCGCCCGGTCCCACGACGTGCAGGTCGGTGCCGCGCACCGGCCCGCCGATCGGCAGCGGGTCCGGGGTGGCCTCGGCGTGGTCGACGGAGTACGTGGTGGTGAACGTGGTGTTCTCGGTCGGGCCGTAGCCGTTGGTGAGCCGCAGCCCCGGGCAGGCGGCCAGCACCCGGCGCACGTGCGCCGGTGAGACCACGCCGCCGCCGGTGAGGAGCTGCCGCAGCCCGGCGAAGGCGTCCGGCCGGTGGTCGGCGACCAGGTGGAAGACGCCCGAGGTGAGCCAGGCGTGGCTGACGGCCTCGGCGCGCAGGAACCCGGTCAGCGCGTCGGGCGTCGGCTCCCCGGCCGGGAAGACCACCACGGTGTCCCCGTTGGCCAGCGGCACCAGCAGCTCCAGGGTGGACGCGTCGAACGCCAGCGGCGACAGGCGCAGCATCCGCATGCCCGGCCGGTCGGCGAAGAGCCCCGGGTCGTCGGCGAGGCGCAGCACCGCCCGGTGCGGGACGACGACGCCCTTCGGCACGCCGGTCGACCCGGAGGTGAACGAGGTGTACGCGGTCCGGTCCGGCCGGGCCGGGGCCGCCTCGGGGCCGGCGTCGAGGACCGGAGCCCGGTCGTGGAGGTCGACCAGCGGGCAGGCGGCCACGCCGGACCGGTGCGGTCCGGACGCGGCCACGCCCAGCCGGGCGCGGGGTGCGACCGCCCCGGCCAGGTGCGCCCGCCACTCGTCGGTGGCGTCCCGGTCGACCGCCACGTAGTACGCGCCGAGGCGCAGCACGCCCAGCACCGCCACCGCCTCCGCCGCCGAGCGCGGCAGCTCCAGCAGCACCCCGTCGCCGGCCCGCACCCCGCGGGCGTGCAGCAGGCCCGCCTGGGCGACGGCGCGGTCGTGCAGGTCGCGGTAGGTGAGAGTGAGCCCGGCCTGCGGGTCGACCAGCGCGATCTTCTCGCCCGCGTCGCGGGCGTGGCGGGCGAACCGGTGCCACACGTCGTCGGTGGTGTGGTGGGGGCCACCGCCGCCCAGGGTGCGCAGCCGGGCCCGCTGGGCCGGCGAGAGGGTGCCGACCTCGCCCAGGGGCGCGTCCGGGTCGGCGGCGAGCGCGGTCAGCGCCGCCCGGAACGACTCGACCAGCTCACCGGCCTCGGCTGCGGTGAGCGCCGACGTCGCGTACTCCAGGGCCAGCCGGGGGCGCGCCGACCAGGACTGGAGGTAGAGCAGGGCGTCGAAGACCGCGCCGTGGCAGTGCCCCTCGTGCAGCCGCCAGCGTCGGTCGCCCCCGGTCAGCTCGTCGGGGACCAGCTCGTGGTGGGCGGCGAAGCCGAGCTGCGCCAGCGGGTTGCGCGCCGGCTCGGTGGGGACGTCGAGCGCCGCGACGACCCGCTCGAACGGCACGTCGGCGTCGGCGGCCGCCTCGCCCACCGCCGCGGCCACGCCCCGGACGTGCTCGCGCACGGTCAGCGTGTCGCCGCTTGGGCAGCGCACCGGGACGACCCGGGTGCACAGGCCGACGATCTCCGCCATGCCCGCCTCGAAGCGGCCCGCCACGGGGACCCCGAGGACCAGGTCGTCCAGCCCGGCGTGGCGGGACGCGGCCAGGACCCAGCCCGCCATGACCACCGACGGCACGGTCACCCCGCAGCGGCGGGCCAGGTCGGTCACCGCGTCGGCCGTCGCCGGGTCGAGGTGGAAGCGCAGGCGGGCGCCCTGCCCGTCGGCCTCGGCCAGCGGGGGCAGGTCGGTGGCGAGCGCCACGGTGCTCGGCGCGCCCGCCAGCCGGGTCCGGATCCGGGCCAGCGCGGCGTCCACCTCCCCGGCCTCCTCCCGCGCGGCCAGCCGGCTGCCGATCCAGTCCGGGGAGGGTGCGGGCCCGGCCGCCGCGTCGTCGTCGGACGGTGCTCCGCCCGCCACGTCGGCGGCGTAGCGCCCGGTGAACTCCCGCCAGAGCAGCCCGATGCTCCAGCCGTCGCTGACCACGTGGTGCGCCAGCAGGGTCAACAGGTCCCGGTCCCCGGCCCGGGTCAGCACGAACACCACCGGTGGCTCCTCGAAGGGGCGCAGCAGCCGCGCCGCCGCGCCGCCGTACAGGTCGTGCACGGTGCGGACCGCGTCGTCGCCGGGCAGCGTCTGGTGCAGCAGCCGCGGCTGGTACGGCGCGGGCAGCACGATCCGAGCCTGCCGGGGCTCGTGGACGAAGCGGGTGCGCAGCGCCTCGTGCCGGGTGGCCAGCTCCCCCAGCACCCGGCGGACCCGGGCCGGGTCCAGCGGACCGTCCGCCTCCAGGGTGAACATCAGGTGGTACGGCGCGTCCCGGTCGAGCAGGTGCGCGGCGAGCATGGACCGCTGGCCGGGCAGCAGGTCCCGTTCGGCGGGCCGCCGCGCGAGCACCGGAGGGGCGGTGTCGACGTGGTCGACCGCGTCGGCGAGCACCTGCGCCAGCGGCAGCGCGGACAGCAGCCGGCCCGCCTCCACGTGCGCCCGCAGCTCCCGCTGGCCGAGCGCGACCAGCGCGATGGCCTGCAACGAGGTGCCGCCCAGCCCGACGAAGGACTCGGTGGCCGCCGCCTGGGGCAGGTGCTCGGGCGCGACGCCGAGCACCCCGGCGGCCAGTGGCATCCAGGCGGCCAGGTCGGGGCGGTCCATCACACCGCCTCCGCCGCCGGCCGGTCCGCCGGCACCTGGCCCGCCACCGCACGCAGGTCGGCGAAGCGGGGGTTCTCCAGCACGTGACCGAACATCACCGCGAGGTTGAGCTCCTGGCGGATCAGGGTGCTGAGCCGCAGCGCGCTCAGCGAGTGGCCGCCGAGGTCGAAGAAGTCGTCGTCGTCGTCGACCGTGTCGACGCCGAGCACCTCCTTCCACAGCTCCTCGAACTCGGCCACCCAGGTCCGGTCGGCTACGTCGCGCATCAGTGGTGCCTCTCTTCCGTGTCCAGGTGGGTAGCGGGGGCGTCCAGGTAGTGCCGGGTGGCGGCGAAGGGGTAGGTGGGGGCGGGCACCCGCCGCCGCCCCGTGTCGTACGCGGGGTCCCAGGGGCCGGCCAGGCCGAGCTGCCACAGCGCACCGACCGTCGCCAGCAGCCGGGCGTGCCGGTCGGCGGGCAGCGCCGACGGGTCCGGCCCGAACCGGGGGGTTACGCTCGTGCCGACCTCGACCCAGAGCAGCCGGTCCGGGTCGGGTGGGGGCGGCTGCGGCGCGGCCGGGGCCAGCGCCGCCGCCCGCCAGCGGGCCGGATCGGCGCACTCGGCGTCGGTGAGCGGTTCCCCGCCGGCGGGCCGCAGCGGCAGCCCGGCGGGGCGGGGCCGCGCCGGGGCGGGGTCGCCGCGCAGCAGCGCCACCGCCTCCGGCAGGGTGAGCACCCCGGCCACCACCGCGCCGGCCAGCAGGCCGAGGCCGGTGCCGGCCAGTTCGCGGGGCGCGATCCCCCGGCCGCGCAGCGACCGGGCCAGGCCGACGCAGGCGACCAGCCGGGTGGCCCGCTCCCGGGCCGGCTCGTCGAGGGGCTGCCCGCGCAGCAGCGCCGCGCCCTCGTCGGCGGTGGCCCGGTAGACCGGGTCGGCGTCGTAGTTCGGCCGGTTGCCGGTCAGCTCGCCGGCCGCGGTGAGGTACAGGCCCACGCCCCGCGCCCGCGCCCTCGCGTCGACCTGCCGCGCCGCCGGGGCCGGCGCGCCGGCCCCGGCGGCCGGACCGTGCGGGCCGGTGAGGAACGCCGCCCGCCAGGGCAGCTCGGCGCGGCCGGTGCGCAGCGTGTACGCGACGTCGGCCAGGTCGCCGGGGGCGGTCCGGGCCACGAAGCCCACCGCCCGGTCGACGGCGTCCTCGGCGGCGGCGGCCGTCTTCGCGGAGACGAGGACCAGCTCGGTGACGTGCCGACGGCGGCGGGGCGCGGGGTCCGGGGCGGCTTCGAGGACGACGTGGGCGTTGGTGCCGCCGATGCCGAAGGAGCTGACCCCGGCCCGCAGCACCCCGTCGATCGGGGTCCAGGGCCGCGCCGCCACCGGCAGCTCGAAGACCGAGCCGGCCAGCTCGATGCGGGGGTTGGGGGTGCTCAGGTGGGCGATCGGCGGGACGGTGCGGTGTTTCAGCGCCAGCACCGTCTTGACCAGCCCGATCACGCCGGCCGCGGTGTCCAGGTGCCCGACGACCGACTTGACCGCGCCCAGCGCGCAGGGGGCACGGTCGGGCCGGTCGCTGTCGAAGACCTGCCGCAGGGCCGCCACCTCGATCGGGTCGCCCAGCGCGGTGCCGGTGCCGTGCGTCTCGATCAGCCCGACGGTGTCCGGGTCGACGCCGGCCACCTCCAGCGCCGCCGAGATCACCGCCGCCTGGCCGGTGGGGCCGGGCGCGGTGAAGCCGGCCTTGCGCAGGCCGTCGTTGTTGATCGCCGAGCCCCGGACGACCGCGTGCACGGTGTCCCCGTCCCGGCGGGCGTCGGCGAGGCGCTTGAGCACCACCACGCCCGCCCCGTCGCCGGGCACGGTCCCGTCGGCGGCGGCGTCGAAGGCCCGGCACCGGCCGTCGGCGGAGAAGATGCCGCCGGGCTCGTACCGGTGCCCGCGCCGCGTCGGCGGCGCCACCGTCGCCGCCCCGGCCAGCGCCACGTCGGCGTCGTAGGTCAGCAGCGCCTGCACCGCCTGGTGCACCGCGACCAGCGACGTCGAGCAGGCGGCCTGCACCGTGACCGCCGGGCCCTGGAGGTTCAGCTTGTACGCGATCCGGGTGGCCGCGAAGTCCTTGTCGCTGCCGATGATCAGCCCGAGGCCGCCGGCCGCCTCGACGGCGCGCTGGTTGGGCCAGACGTTGTCGAGCAGGTAGACGTTGAGCCCGGTGCCGACGTACACCCCGGTCCGGTTGCCGTCGGCGGCGACCGGCGGCTGGCCGGCGTGCTCCAGCGCGGCCCACGCGCACTCCAGCAGGACCCGCTGCTGGGGGTCCATCAGTGCGCTGTCCGACGCCGAGTAGCCGAACAGCCGGTGGTCGAAGCGGTCCGCGCCGTCCAGCACCGCCCGGGCCGGCACGAAGTCGGGATGCTCGACGAGGTCCTTCGGCACGCCCCAGCCGAGCAGCTGCTCCGGGGTGAAGAAGCTGACCGCGTCGATGCCGTGCGCCACGTGGCGCCAGAACCGGTCCAGGTCCCGGTCCGCGCCGGGGACGCGCACGGCCAGGCCGACCACGGCCACCGTGGCGTCGTCGTCGGGCTCAGCCACGGCCGCCTCCGGCGCCGCGCCGGCGGCCGGCGAGCAGGGCCCGCCCCTGGTGGCGGTGGGCGACCCGCGCGTCGGCCAGCACCGGGGCGGCCGCGCGCAGGTGCGCCGCACAGCCGGCGACCGTGCCGGCCCGGAACAGGTCCGTCACCGAGACCTCCAGCCCGTCGTCGGCGAGCCGCTGCTGCAACGTGATCAGCGCGAAGCTGTGCCCGCCCAGGTCGAAGAAGTTGTCGTGCAGCCCCACGTCGGAGCGGCCGAGCACCTCGCTCCAGCAGGCCCGTACCCGTTCCTGGAGGTCGGTGCCGGTGGCGTGGTCGGCGGCCGGGGCCGGCGCGGCGGCCGTCCGGGCCGCGCGGGTCTCGGCCAGCAGGCGGGCGGTGTCCACCTTGCCGTGGGCGGTGAGCGGGATCGTCTCGACGGTGAGGATCCGGGCCGGCACCATGTAGGCGGGCAGCGTCTGCCGGAGGTGGCCGCGCAGCTCGCGTTCGGTGTCCGGGCCGGTCCCGCCGACGACGAAGGCGACCAGTTGGTCGTCCTCGGCCGCCACCGTGCACGAGCGCACCGCCGGGTGGGTGAGGAACGCGCCCTCGACCTCGGCCAGCTCCACCCGGTAGCCGCGCAGCTGCACCTGGGTGTCGTTGCGGCCGAGGTAGACCATGGTGCCGTCGGTGCCCCACTTGACCACGTCGCCGGTCCTGTACATGACCCCCCGCCCGTACGGGTCGGGCAGGAAGCGGGCGGCGGTCAGCTCGGGGTTGTCCACGTAGCCGTGCGCGACGAGCACCCCGCCGCAGTACAGCTCGCCGGGCACGTCCACCCCGGTCGGGCGCAGCTGTTCGTCGAGGACGTAGCACCGGGCCGAGGGCAGCGGCACGCCGACGTCGCCCTCCCGGACCCGGGCCAGCTCGGCGGCGGGCGCGGCGACGATCGTGCAGTGGATGGTGCCCTCGGTGATGCCGTACATGTTCACGAAGACCGTGTCCAGGTGGGGCGCCCCGGCGACCAGTCGGGTGAGCCGGGCCCAGCTCAGCGCCTCGCCGCCGAGGACGACGTAGCGCAGCCGGGACCGCTCGCCCCCGAGCTGCCGCAGGTAGGGCGGGAGCAGCCGGTAGAGGGCGCCCGGGGTCTGGAACACCACCGTGACCGCCTCCCGGTGCACCAGGGCGGCGAGCCGCTCCCGGTCGACCAGGTCCGCCCGGTCGGCGACGACCAGCCGGCCGCCGGTGGTCAGCGCCCCCCACATCTCCCACACCGAGGCGTCGAACGAGAAGGAGCTGGCCGCCAGCCACCCGTCGGCGGCGGTGACGTCGAGGCCGGCGGGGGTGGGGGTGTTCAGGGCGGCCAGGCCGCCGTGCCCGACGAGCACGCCCTTGGGCGCCCCGGTCGAGCCGGAGGTGTAGATGACGTAGGCCGGGTCGTCCCCGGCGGGGTAGGCGCGCGGCATCGCGGCGGCCCCGTCGAGGGTGTGCGGGTCGGCCTGCGGGATGCCCAGGCCGGCGGTGAGCGCCCGGGCGGTGTCGGCGGTGCCGGGCTCCGCCAGCATGATCCGCAGCCCGGCGCTGGCGGCGATCAGGTCGAGGCGCTGCCGGGGATACTCCGGGTCCAGCGGCACGTAGACGGCGCCGAGCCGCCACGCCCCGACGATGGCCGCGATCACCGCGGGTGAGCGGCCGAGCAGCAGCCCGACCCGGTCGCCGGGGCCGATCCCCAGGTCCGCCAGGCCGGCGGCGATCCGGCCGGCCCACCGGTCCAGCTCGGCGTAGGTCACCGTCGCGTCGCGGTGCCGCACCGCCACCGCGTCGGGGGTACGCGCCACGTGCTCGTCGAAGCGGCACAGCACCGACGGGTAGTCGACCGGCTCGGCGGTCAGCGGCGGGTTCACCCCCTCGGTGAGCAGCCGGCGCTCGGCCGCGTCCACCATGGACGGCTCGGCGTCCGGCTCGTCCACGATCGAGCGCAGGAAGGTCAGGTAGTGCCGGAGCAGCGTGGCGACGGTCTCCTCGGTGAACAGCTCGGTGCTGTACTCGGCGCGCAGGAACGGGGCGTCGGTGGAGACGTCGAGGGTGAGCCCCACGTCGAACTTCGTGACGTCGACCTCGACGTCCACCTCGGTCAGCTTCACCCCGTCGAAGTCGGGAAAGGCGAACGGGAAGTTCTGCACGGTCAGCGAGGTCTGGAACAGCGGCGCGTGGCTGAGCTGCCGCTCCCCCACCGTGGCCCGCACGATCTCCTCGAACGGCACGTCCTGGTTGGCGAAGGCGGCCATGCTGGCCCGGCGGGCCCGGTCGACCAGCTCGGCGAAGCGGGGCCGGCCGGTCAGGTCGAGCCGGATCGGCAGGGTGTTGACCAGGCAGCCGACCAGCCGCTCCTCGGCCTCGTCCATCCGGTTGGCCACCGGGACCCCGATCACCACCTCGTCCTGGCGGGCGTAGCGGGACAGCACCTCGGCGTACGCGGCCAGGGTCACCGCGAACAGCGTCGCGCCGCGCTCCCGCGCCCACCCGGTCAGCCGGTCGACGAGCCCGGCGTCGACCGGCAGGCGCAGCACCGCGCCCCGGTTGCCGAGCACGCTCGGCCGGGGGAAGTCGGTGAGCAGCGCGAGCTGTGGGGCGTCCCGCAGCGTGGTGCGCCAGAAGTCCAGCCCGGAGTCGTCCCGCTCCCAGGCGGCGCGCTGCCGCTGCGCGTACGCCAGGTAGGACTCGGCCGGTTCGGCGTGGCCGGCGTCGTCCGCCCCGGCCAGCGCGGCGTGGTACTCGGCGGCGAGGTCGCGCAGCAGCAGCCCGACCGACCAGCCGTCGCAGGCGATGTGGTGGACCAGCACCGCCAGGGTGTGCTCGTCGGGCCCCCAGGAGCGCAGGTACGCCCGCAGCACCGGGCCCTCGTCGAGCGCGAACGCCCGACGCGCCTGCTCGGCGACCAGGGTCCGCAGGAACCCCTCCTGGGTGTCCCGGTCGGCCCACTCCCCGGCCTCGATCTCGATCTCCGCCTGCGGGGAGTCCGTCACCCGCTGGACGAGCACCCCGTCCACCGGCGCGAACGTGGTGCGCAGCGCCTCGTGCCGGGCGGTGACGCGCAGCAGGGCCGCGCGCAGCGCCTCGGGGCGAAGCGCGCCGTGCAGGTGCACCCCGAAGGCCACCACGTAGGCCGGGTTGCCGGGTTGCAGCTGGTTGAGGAAGTAGAGCCGTTCCTGAGCGAACGAAGCGCGACCGGTACGAACCATACGGTGATCGTGGCCGCCCGGGATTCCCGCCCGACAGAGCTGGCCTTCCCGCCCCGGCAGGGAAAACCTCCCGGTCGGCTGCCGGACAGCTCCGCCGGCCCGGCCCGGCCCGCAGCCCCGTCCGGCCGGGACGCGGGCAGGGCAGCCTCGGGGGCGGGATCCGCCTTCCCGGCCACCGCCGCGGCGGCCGGGCGACACCAGGTCGGGGTGACGGCGCGCGCCGTCACCCCGACCTGGCGACCGGGCCGGGGGTCAGTACTCGCCGCGCCCGAAGGCGGCCAGCTCGGCGGAGTGCAGCGGGTTGCTGACGTACGTGGCGCCGATCGGCGCGGTGACCCGGCACCACATGTCGAGCCGATCGACGTCGATCCCGGCGGCGGCGGCCAGCTCGTCGCGGCGGCGGAGCATCTCCGCGCGGTCCAGCCCTTCGAGCACGTAGTCGACGGCGTCGAAGCAGGGGTCGCCGGCGCAGGCCATCGGGTCGATCGCCACCAGTCCCCGGGCGCCGCCGCTGAGCACGTTGCCCAGGTGCAGGTCGCCGTGGAGCAGCACGGTCTCGGTGGGCACCGCGAAGAGGTCGTCGCGCAGCCGCTTCGACCCGGTGAGGTCGGCGCCCCGCCGGGCCGCCGAGTTGAACAGCACGTCGATCCAGTCGGTGAGCTGCCGGGGCGCGGCGGCCGGGTCACCGGCGGCGTGCAGGTCGGTGAGGAAGCCGGCGTAGTCGGCGGGGGTGGGCGGCTGCGCCATCTTCTCCACCAGCGTGCCCGGCCGGATCGATTCCAGCAGCACCGCGCCCCGGGCCGCCGCCAGCACCGCCGGCACCCGCCCGCTGGAGGCGAACTGGCGCAGCATGTCGACCTCCTCCCGCACCGCGTAGCTGTCCGGTGACAGCTTCAGCACCGCCTCGCCCTGCGGGCCGGCGCAGCGGAACACCACCGAGGAGTTGCCGGACTTGAGCTGCTCGCCGAGGGCGATGCCCCACTCGGCGACGAGCTCGGTCAGCCGCTGCGGCAACGTGCCGGCCCAGCGGTGGGCGGCCTTGCCGAAGCGCGGCTCCAGCCGGCCGGCGACGGCCTCCAGGTCCAGGGTCACGGCGTTCATCCCTCCACCGAGCGCAGGCTGGCCAGCGCCGCCGGGCCGCCCGCCCGGCGCAACGGCACGGCGCCGGGCAGGCGCGGGTTGCCGCCGCCGGCCACCAGGTCGAACGCCGGCCGGTACGGCCGCGGGCGGTCGAACCGGGCCTTACGGGCCATCTCGATCGCCTCGTACCGGTCCGACACGTTGAGCTTGTTGAAGATCGTCGAGATGTGGTTGCTGATCGTCTTCGGGGACAGGTTGAGCCGGGCGGCGATCGCGGCGTTGCGCATGCCCGCCGCGATCAGCTCCAGCACCTGCCGCTCGCGCTCCGTCAGCTCCGGGAACAGCTGCTGGTTGCGCGGCTCCCGGTCGAGCTGCCCGATGAGCAGGTCGGCCACCCGGGGACCGAGGATCACCTCGCCGGTGGCCAGGCCCCGGACCGTCCGCACGATGCCGTCGCCGGGGCAGCTCTTGAGCACGTACCCCCGGGCGCCGGCGCGCATGGTGGCGACCACGGCGGCCTCGTCCTCCACCGCGGTGAAGACCAGCACCGCGGTCGACGGCGAGGCCCGGTTGATCTCCTGAAGGGTGCCGGCCTGGAAGTCCGGCATCGCTATGTCGAGCACGAGCACGTCGGGGCGGACCGACGCGGCGCTGCGCAGCGCCGCCTGCGCCGATCCCGCCTCGGCCACCACATCGATCTCAGTCGAGACGGACAGCAGGGCGTGCAGCCCCCTGCGCACCACCGGCTGAGCGTCGGCCAGCACCACCGTCACGACCCGGGGTCGTGCCCCGCTCGCGACCTCCTCCGGATCCCGCCTCCTCGTATGAGCCAGGTCCGTCGACGAGCCAACGCCGACCATTGCCACACCTCACCCCGTCCCCAAGCAGCCCGCGACGACTCCCGGTGGAGGCGTCGCGGGAACGGATCGCCTCATCGGCGTGAACAGCTACCTACATCCACTAGAACAACACATATACACGACCAGCAGGCCCCCCTGTCAATCATCCGACCTATTTTCCGAGGTCAATTATGTAAACGAGCATGGATCGGGACTATTGTCAGTCGGAAGCATTTCACCGCCAGCGGCGGGATCCGCAAGGTCACGACCTGCGCCTCCGACTGGCCGGCCACCGCGATCCGCCCCGATCTGCGCGTACGCCTACCGCAGCGCCCCCGGGTTGTCCAGCGGAAAAGTTCCCGACCGCCCGGGAAGGTGTCCCGTCCACCGCCCCCCGTAGGCCCTGTCCAACAGCCGACCCGATCACGATTATTGACGACGACCGCGCCATTACACCAGGATGTGGGAACATGCCCTTTTCGCGATTGATTGATTATTCGTTCCGTTTGGTGCCGACCGATCCGCTGCGCAGGAAACTGATCGCGATCCGGCTGGCCGAGTCGATCGGCAAGGGTGTCTTCCTCAGCGGCAGCGTCGTCTACTTCACGCTCCGCGTCGGGCTCGACGCCAGGCAGGTCGGCCTGGGCCTCTCCGCGGCCGGCCTCTCCGCCTTCGTGTCGTCGGTGCTCTTCGGGGTGATCGCCGACCGGGTCGGCGCGCGGCGGCTGCTGATCGTCCTGTTCACCACCCTGGCCGTCGGCTTCGGCCTCTACTCCCTGGTGGGCAGCGCGGCGCAGTTCTACGCCCTGGTGGTCGCCGTCGGATTCATCGAGTACGGCACCGGGCCGACCAACGGGGCCCTGGTCGGCAACCTCGTGCCCGCCGAGGAACGGGTCAAGCTCAAGGCGATGATGCGCTCGGTGTTCAACATCGGCTTCAGCATCGGCATCGGGGTGGCCGCCGTCGCCGCGCTCAGCCAGCGGCTGCTGGTGCTCATCCCGCTCACCACCGCCGCGCTGATGGCCGGCGCCGCACTGCTGGTGGCCCGCCTGCCCGACGCACCGTCCCGGCCGGTGCCGGTGGGCTTCAAGCGCTTCGCCGCCGTACGCGACCCGCGCTTCCTCGCGGTCATCGGCGTCTCCACGATCCTGGCCTCGCACGTCAGCGTCATCCTGGTCACCATGCCGCTCTGGGCGCTCAACCGCACCGCGCTGCCGCACTTCCTGGTGCCACTGCTGCTGATCTTCAACACCGTCTTCGTCATCCTGTTCCAGGTCCGGGCCAGCCGCGGCGCGGACACCGTGGCGGGAGCCGGCCGGCTCGCCCGGCGCTCCGGCTACTGGCTCGCCGGCGGCTGCCTGGTCATCGCCCTGACCGCGCTCGACGACAACGTGGCGCTCGCCGGCGTGGCGATCGTCGCCGGCGTGCTGATCCTCTCGGTGGCCGAGGTGATGCAGGCCGCCTCCGGCTGGGGACTCGCCTTCGGACTCGCCCCCGAACACGCCCAGGGCGAGTACCTGGGCGCGTTCGACCTGCACGTCATCACGCAGAACATCGTCGGCCCGGCTGTGCTCTCCGGCCTGGTCATCTCGTTCGGGTTCTGGGGCTGGCTGGGCATCGCCCTCGCCGCGCTCGCCGCGTCGGCGGTGATCGTGCCGGTCGCGCACCGCAGCCAGCTCACCCTGGAGCCCGAGCCCGCCCCGGCGACCAGCCGTTAGGGCACCGGCCCGGCGCGTCGACCGGGTGGCCGGATCGGGGCCTGCCCACCGGCGGGACGCGCCACCGCGGCCGGGCCGGAGGCGACGCGCGAGTTCCGCAGCCTCCTCAGCACCCTTCGCCGCCGCCGGACCGACCGACGCCTGCGCCTGATCGTGGACCCGGCGTCCCAGCCGACGTCCGCGCCGCGGGGTGCCCCTGGGCCGCCCCGGCGACCAGCGCGTCCAGCAGTGCGGGGGTCACCGGCTCGCCCGTCACGAGCACCCGGAAGTGGATCGGCCCGACCACCTGGTCGACGAGCAGGTCGACGTCGGCGTCGGCGGGCAGCTCGCCCCGCGCCGCGGCCCGGTCGAACGGCACCCGGTCGCGGGCGCGCAGCCGCGGCAGAACCTCCGCGCGCAGCCGGGTGGCCAGCTCCGGATCGTGCTGGGCCTGACCGGCCAGGGCCCGGAACACCGCGCCCGAGTCGGACACCTCAAGGAAGCGGACCAGCTCGTCGAGGTGGGCGCGCAGGTCGGTGCGGAAGGCTCCGGTGTCGGGCAGGGTGAGCTCCTGGACGCTGTCGGCGGCGAACGCGTCGACCAGGATGTCGGTCTTGGAGCGCCACCACCGGTAGATCGTCTGCTTGGCGACGCCGGCCCGGGCTGCGATGCCCTCGATGGTGACCCTGGCATAGCCGATCTCGGCGACGAGGTCGTCCGCCGCCTGGAGCACGGCCTCGCGGGCCGCCTCGCTCCGGCCGTGCCGGTTGCCGCGGTGCATCGGGCGCTCCTTCCCCGTGAGGTGCCGTCTCCGTGAGGGTCTTTCCCGCGAGGGGTCCACGTCTCCCGAGACGGTACAAGACCCACCACTTTCCTAGACGCAACGCTGCGTCTAGTCTACGTGTCATGACGACGACACTGCACGACCCCGCGGTCCGCGACCTGATCGTCCGGCTGTTCGCCGAGGCCGAGCGCGACGATGAGCGCTCGCCGGGGCGGCCCGCGCCCACGGCCACCGCCCAGGAACGATCCGACCTGCTCGAAGACGTCTACATGCCGATCTCGGCCCGCGGCGGCGACCTGCTCTACGCCCTGGTCCGCGCGGCCCGACCGCAGACGGTGGTCGAGTTCGGCACCTCGTACGGGATCTCGACGCTCCACCTCGCCGCGGCCGTCCGCGACAACGGGATCGGGCACGTCACCACGACCGAGCTCAGCGCGACCAAGGTCAGGGCGGCCCGCGCCAACATCGAGGCGGCCGGGCTCAGCGACCTCGTGACCGTGCTCGAGGGCGACGCCCTGACCACCCTCGGCACGGTCGACGGCCCGATCGGCCTGGCGCTGCTCGACGGCTGGAAGGAGATGTGCCTGCCCGTCCTGCGCCTGATCGAGGACCGGCTCGCCCCGGGCGCCCTGGTCGTCGGCGACGACTCCACCTTCGAGTCGATGAGCGACTACCTGGCCTACGTCCGCGATCCCGGCAACGGCTACGTCAGCGTCGACTTCCCGGTCGAGGACGGCATGGAGCTCAGCTGCTGGACGGGCCGCTGACCGACCAGGTCAGGTCGGGCAGGCTGCCCGGGTCGTCAGCGGACCGACCCGGGCAACCGCCGCCGACTTCGACACCCGACCTGGCTAGTTGCCGACGCCGAGGCTCGACATGAACGCCGCCGGGTAACGGTCACCACGCGCGGCGCCCTTCGGCACGGCCGCCTCGATCTCCTCGAGATCACCGGCCGACAGCTCCACGTCCAGCGCCGGCAGCGCCTCGCCCAGCCGCTGCCGGGTGCGCGCACCGACCAGCGGCACGATGGACGGGTCCTGCGCCGCCACCCACGCGATCGCCAACTGCGCCACCGTGCACCCCTTCGCGTCGGCGACCCGGCGCAGCGCCTCCACCAGGGCGAGGTTGTGCGAGGCGTTCTCGGCGGAGAAGCGGGGGCTGTGGTTACGCGGATCGTCCGCCCGCCCCGGCACCCAGTTGCCCGAGAGCAGCCCGCGACCCAACACCCCGTACGCGGTCAGCCCGATGCCCAGCTCCCGCAGCGTGGGCAGCACGTCGGCCTCGACCGCCCGGGACAGCAACGAGTACTCGATCTGAAGATCAGCAACCGGATGGACGGCGTGCGCCCGCCGGACGGTCTCCGCGTCCACCTCGGAGAGCCCCACGTACCGCACGTAACCGGCGTCGATCATCTCCTTGATCGCGCCGATCGTGTCCTCGATCGGCACCGACCGGTCGAGCCGGGCCGGCCGGTAGATGTCCACGTGGTCGACGCCGAGCCGGGTCAGCGAATAGCTCAGGAAGTTGCGCACCGAAGCCGGGCGGGAGTCCTGACCGGCGAACCGCATGCCCGGCCCCACCTGCTGCCCGAACTTCACACTCAGCAGATAGCCGTCCCGGTCGCGTCCCCGCAACGCCTCCGACAGCAGCAGCTCGTTGTGCCCCATGCCGTAGAAGTCGCCGGTGTCGACCAGCGTGATCCCCGCGTCCAGCGCGGCCCGCACGGTGGCGACGCTCTCCTCGCGGTCGGCCGGGCCGTACGCGCCCGACATGCTCATCGCCCCCAGCCCCACCGCGGAAACCGTGGGACCCGTGTCGCCCAGAGTGCGTACCCGCATCGAAACTCCCCTCATCGGTCGATCTCGGCTCCACCCTGCGCCGCTTCCCGGCCCGCCGACAGCGGAGCGCCTGTCGTGGGAGCGGCGCTCCCTGGCCCGGCGCCCGGTCTCCGGGCAGCATGAAGGCATGCAGCGCGAGCAGCTCGCCGATTTCCTCCGCCGCCGACGCGAGGCCATCCGCCCCGCCGAGGTCGGCATCGCCGCCGGCCCCCGCCGCCGCACCGCCGGCCTGCGCCGCGAGGAGGTCGCCATGCTCGCCGGCATGTCCGTCGACTACGTCGTCCGCCTCGAACAGGGCCGCAGCAGCCAGCCGTCGACCCAGCTGCTCGGTGCCCTGGCCCGGGCCCTGCGCCTGACCGACGACGAGCGAAGCCACCTGTTCCACCTGGCCGGCCACCAGCCGCCGCCCGCCGACGGCGTCGCCCGCCTGGCCCGGGCCGGGCTGGTCCGCCTGCTCGACCTGGTGGGCGACACCCCCGCCATGGTCCTGTCCGACCTCGGCGAGGTCCTGGCGCAGAACCGCATGTCGATCCTGCTCACCGGCGACCACACCGGGCTGGCCGGCGACCGCCGCTACGTCGCCTACCGCTACTTCACCGACCCGGCCGTCCGCGACCTCCACGGCCCCGAGGAATGGCAGCGGCACGCCCGCCAGCAGGTGGCCGACCTGCGCGCGGTGGCCGGCCGGCGGGCCGGCGACCCGGCCGTGACCGGCCTGATCGAACGGTTGCGGGCGGCGAGCGACGACTTCCGGCGGCTGTGGGCCGAGCACGAGGTCATGGTGCGCCGGGCCGACCGCAAGACGTTCGTGCACCCGCGCGTGGGCCGCGTCACGATGGACTGCGAAACCCTGGTCACCCCCGACCTCGGCCAGCAACTGCTGGTGCTCACCCCGGCCGACGCCGGGGCCCGGGAGAAACTCGACCTGCTGCGCGTGCTGGGCGTCGAGGAGTTCCCGACCCGGGTGCCCCACTGACGGAGACGCCCGTGGTCGGCACCTCCCCGGCGGTTCCGGCCCGCCGCCGGCGTCCCCCGGCGTTCCCGACGGCTCCACGCCTGCCCGACCTCCCGGCCGGATATCGGGTGGAACCCGCCGTCGCCTCTCCGGCACGATGCCCGGGTGATGCTGCTGGTGCCCGCGAACCCGCTCCGCCCCCGCCTGCCCGACGCCCACTTCGCGCCCGAGGCCCACGCCGCCCGCGAAGCCGGGATCACCGTCGCGGTGGTCGACCACGACGCGCTGACCCGCGACGACCCGCACCGCGCCGTCGCCACCGTGCCCGCCGGCGGCGTCGCGGTCTACCGCGGCTGGATGCTCCGCAGCGAGCAGTACGCCGCCTTCGCCGAAGCCCTCACCACCCGCGGCGTGTCCCTGCGCACCGACGCCGAGCAGTACCGCCGCGCCCACGAACTGCCCGGCTGGTACCCCTCGCTCGCCCCGGTCACGCCGACCTCCACCTGGACCACCGGCGCGGACCGGACCGCCTTCGACCAGGCCCGGACACGACTCGGCACCGGCCCCGCCGTACTCCGCGACTACACCAAGTCGATGAAACACCACTGGAACGAGGCGGCCTTCATCCCCGACCTCGACGACTCCGCCGCCGCCTGGCGGATCGCCACCCGCTTCCTCGACCTACGCGCCGACGACTTCACCGGCGGATTCGTCCTGCGGGCCTTCGAACACCTCACCACCGCCGAGGTACGCACCTGGTGGATCGACGGCGCCTGCGCACTGATCGGGGCCCACCCCGACACGCCCGACGACCTGCCACCCACCGGCCTCGACCTGACCACACTCACCCCACTGGTCGCCGCCCTCGACCTCCCCTTCGTCACCGTCGACCTCGCCCAACGCCACGACGGCACCTGGCGCGTCATCGAACTCGGCGACGGCCAGGTCAGCGACCGACCCGGCAGCATCAGCCCCGACGACTTCGTCACCACGCTCCTCGACGGCGCCAGTCCGGCATTGAGCTAACGTATTAGTTAGCCGGGCAAGCATCTTCGGGAGAACGAATGGACCTGGGCCTTCGAGACCGCGCCGTGCTCGTCACGGGCGGATCATCGAACATCGGAGCGGCGACCGCGATCGCGTTCGGACGGGAGGGCGCACGCGTCACGTTGACGTACAAGTCGAACAAGGAGTCTGCGGAGAAGGTGGCCGCCCAGGTGGAGCGGGAGGGCGGCACCGCCCACACGGTGCCGTTCGACCTCGAGGACAGCGGTGCTCCCGCCAGGCTGATCGATGCCGTCGTGGGGAGGTGGGGCGGGCTGGACGTCCTCGTGAACAACGCGGTGCGCTGGGCGGACCACGATCCGACCCAGGGCCCCCGGAAGTTCGAGGACGAGACCGACGACAGCTGGGTCACGCTCATCGACGCGAACCTGACCGCGCAGTTGCAGGTGCTGCGGGCCGCGCTGCCCGTGCTGCGACGCAGCGGCAGCGGCCGGATCGTCAACGTCTCCACCTCGCTCGCCGAGCGCGGCATGGTCGGCTCGGTCGCCTACACCGCGGCGAAGTCGGGCCTCCACGGCGCGAGCAGGAGCCTCTCCTGGGAGGTCGGGCGCGACGGCGTGCTCGTCAACGTGGTCATGCCGGGCTGGGTCATCGACGGCAAGGACCTGCCGTTCGAGATCCCCCAGGCCCTCATGGACGAACAGACCTCCCGCCTCCCGACCGGCCGGCTGCCGTCCTGCCAGCACGTGGCCGATGCCGTGGTGTTCCTCGCGTCCCAGGCGAACAAGAGCATCACCGGCGAGATCGTCCGGGTCACCGGCGGCATGTCCTGACCTGAGACAGGCCTGAGCCCCGGTATCCGGCCACGGGTCACCCTCATTCGCTCGGGCCGGTCTCCCACCGGCCCGCCCGAGGTCGTCTCGAGGTCAGTCCGGCTCTTCGTCCGGCAGGTTCTCGCCGCTGTCGCCGTGGTCCAATGCCCTGACGATGCGTTCCAGCAGGCTGTCGAGGGTCTTCCGCTCCTGCTCGGACAGGAGCGCGAGCGCGTCCTCCTCCAGGCCCCTCGTGATCGCCGGCACCACGTTGCGCAGCTGGTCACCCCGGGGGGTCAGCCACACCCGGACCCGCCTGCCGTCACGCTGGTCGCCCGCGACGCGCAGCAGGCCGGAAGCCGCCATCCGCTGGATGGCGCGGGTGACCGTCGGTGCCTCGACGTTGATCGCCGCCGCGATCTCGCCCGGGGTCAGGCCGTCGCGTTCCCAGAGGCGGCCGAGCACGAACTGCTGGCCGGAGTGCACGCCGTGCCGGGCCAGGCGACGCTGCGCCTCGCTCTTCAGCCGACGCGACACCAGCGCGATCCGTGAGAGGAAGACGTCTTCACCGCCGTGCACAGGCTGATGGTAAACCCGTGGCACCGCCGGGTGTACGTACCGCCTGGCGGTGCGGTCCTCCTGGAGCCGCTTCCTCATCGGCTCGACAGTTGCCGGCCGGGTCGTCGGCGGGGTTTCGCGGCGCGTCGAGCGCCCTGCCGGGGGGGGTAACGGGGCGGGGCCGACTCGCGCCCCCGCCCCCACCCCCGTCGCATCGGCCGGTCAGCCCCTGCGCCACTTCTGGTTGGCCGTTCCCACGCAGTCCCAGAGCTGGAGGCGCGCGCCGTCGCTGCCGTTCGCGTCCTTGATGTCGACGCACTTGTTGGCCTGAAGGTTGACCAGGTCCCCGGCACCGTTCAGGGTGAACTGCTGGGCGCCGGTGCCGTTGCAGGCGTAGAGCTGCACCACCGCTCCGTTCGCTGTGGACCCGGCGTCGACGTCCATGCACTTGTTGTTCTGGCTCTTCAGCGCCGTGCCGCTGAACGTCCACTTCTGCGCGTTGGTGTTGTTGCAGTTCCACATCTGCAACGGCGCGCGGTCGACGAAGTTGGAGCTCGGCACGTCGATGCACTTGTTGTTCCAGGTGCTGACCACGGGCACCCCGGTGGCCGGGTTGCCGCCGGTGAACGGGCTGAGGACCAGTCCGGCCGCACGTGGGTCGCCGTCGTGCACCAGCGACTCGAATCCGCCGACGTCGTCGAAGGCGAACGCGTACGCGCGGCCGTCGGTCATGTTGGCGTGGATCAGGCGGGCGTACTGGTTGGTGGGGTTGTTGCGGTAGAAGTCGGCGGCGTTGGTGCTGGGCTGGGTGTCGATGGTGCCGAGCGTGCCCCGGTTGAGCGCGGCGCAGAGCGTACGCGAGATCGGGCCGACCACCTGGTCGTTCGGCGCGGGCAGGTCGCCGTCGCAGCCCCAGACGCTGGCCGAGGAGGGCCGGTTGAAGGAGGCGACCACCTGGCCGCTGCCGTTGGTGAAGGTCATGGTGTTGCCCGACGTACGGCCGTAGTACCTGATGGCCGGCTGGTCGGCGAAGGGCGCCACGGTCAGGGTCTTCGTGGTGTACGCGTTCCACGCCGAGGCGATGTAGGAGTCCAGGTAGGTGGTGCTCAGCAGGCCGGCCCCGGCCGCCTTGCCGGGGGCCAGGACGCGCAGCACGGTCCCGTCGGACCGGGTGTGGACGGTGTTGGCCCAGCCCTGCTGCGCCCTGATCCCGTCGATGACCGCGTTGCGGCCGTTGGCCACCACGTCGCCGGTGCGCCTGGTGACGCCGCTGACGCCGGTCACGGTGACCGCGTGCGGGATCGCGAACATGTCGACCTGAGAGCTGTTGAGCCACAGGCCGGAGTCGTTGTAGGTGAACTCGCTCCAGTCGAAGAGGATGTCGCGGTTCGCGTCACCGGCCGCCCAGGGAGCGGGCTGCACCAGCCCGTCCGGGGTAAGGAAGAACTTCAGCTTCTGCCCGAGGGCGAAGTAGACCCGGCCGGAGAACCCACGGGGGAACTGGATCGTGGTGCTGCCGCCGTTGCCGGGGCCCGGTATGGAGACGTCCGGCGCGGGCGACGGCGGGATCTGCCCGCCGGTCCACGGCGCGAAGGCGCCGCCGGAGTTGACGTAGCCGAGCCGGCCGGAGGACAGCTGGACGCCGATGACATAGAGGTAGACCGCATCGCTGCGGCCGGTGGTGTTGGTGACCGTGACGGGCAGCAGGGCCGGTCCGACCGCGTGGGCGGGCGTGGCGACGACGGCGCCCGCGAGACCGGCGAGCAGTGCGGACGCGGCGGCGAGCAGCCTTCTTCGGAGACGCATGGCGACACCTCGCTGGAGACGGGACGGGAGAGCGCTCTCTCAGCAGGGTCCAATTGTTAACAATGTTTGTCAATAGGTGATTGCCTAGGCCGGGTGGCCGCCGGCGCAGCGGTGCTGCGCCGGCGGCCACCCGGGGACCGGTCAGAGACCGGCCGCGTGGGCGGCGGTGGCGCCGCCGACCACCGGAAGAACGATCTTGCTGCTCTTCAGGGCGACCGTGATGTTCGCGGCGGTGGTGTCCGCCTGGCTGGAGTACTGCGGGTAGCTGGCCACGATGATCACGCCGATCCGGTGGCCCGGCTTGAAGACGTAGTCCTCCGGCAGCAGCGGGAAGGTGAAGTTGTACGACTCCCCCACCACCAGCGGCACGGCGGTGCGGATGGACTGCCGGTTCTGTGCGTCCATGATGCCCTTGGTGACCAGCTCGTTGTCGGCCGTGGCGACCCGCTTGGCGGTCTGCTTGTAGCAGCCGTCGTCGGTCGGGCTGTTCAGCCCCCAGCAGTCCTCGGTGGCCAGGGTGACGATGCCCTCACCGGAGGCCCGGTGCGCCACCCGCTCGTCGGTGCCGTAGTCGACCAGGATCGCCCCGAAGTTGGTGTCGGTCTGGTCGGCCGAGGCCCGTAGCTGCACCGTCGGCGTGCCCGAGATGTGCAGGGGCGCGGTCAGCGGCGCGGACAGGAACGCCAGCCGGTTCGGCTGCACCGTGTCCGGGTTGAGGATCATGGTGTTCTGGCTCTGGGTACGGCTGTCCTGGAACGCGCCGGTCGCCGGCTTGGCGGTCGGCACCAGCTTCAGGCCGCCCGCCCCGGTGGTGCCGGGCTGGAGGAACACCTCGGTGTCGGCCTTGCCGGGGATCGGCCAGTCGGCGTGGGTCTCCCACACGTCGGCGGCCCGCTCCAGGTCGACCCGGGGCTCGTCCATGATCCCGTTGGCCACCCCGTGCAGCCAGAAGTCGAACCACCGGTGCAGGGTGGACACCCAGACCGCGCGGCGCGAGTCGAACGGGTCGACGTGCCCCTCCTGGGAGAGCCACAGCTTGCGCGGGACGTTGTTCTCCGCCAGGGCGTACCAGAACTTGCTGAAGTGGTCCGGGCGGACGTTGTCGTCGTTGAGGCCGTGGTAGAGCAGCACGCTGGCGGTCATGTTGGGGACCTTCTTGACGTAGCTGCGCTCGTTCCAGAAGGCGGTGTAGTCGCCGTGCTCGTCGCCGTCGGCGGCGGCCATCGCGTCGCGCACCGGCTTGCAGTAGTCCCGCCGCTCCGGGTTGGTGACCGTGTTGGCCAGCGACGCCACGTAGCTGTTGCCCCGGGTGACCACCCCGTTGCTGCGCACGTAGTCGTAGTACTCGGTGGGGCCGCTGATCGGCACCACCGTGGTCAGGCCCTTGACGCCGGTCACCGCCGTCGCCATGGCCAGCGACCCGTCGTACGACTTGCCGATCATGCCCGACTTGCCGTTGTGCCAGTCGGCCGTGACCACCTCGCCGGCCGCGTTACGCGCGGTGGCCCGGCCGTTGAGCCAGTTGATCGCCTGCTTGGCGCTGAGATTGTCCTGGTTGGCGTTGGTGGTGGGGCAGCCGGTGGAGTTGTTGGTGCCCACCATGTCCAGCAGGATCACCGCGTAGCCGCGCGGCACGAAGTAGTTGTCGTAGAACAGCGGCCACTTGTCGAGCAGGCCGTCGCCGTCCAGGTCGGCCTTGCACTCGGACTCGTTGCCCCGGCAGACCGTCGAGTAGTAGGGGCTGGCGTCCATGATGACCGGCACCTTGAGCCCGTTCGCGGTGGCCGCCGGTCGCATCAGGTCGAACGCGATGATGTCGCGCAGACCGTCGTTGTCGCTGTCGAAGGTGGAGTCGATGAACAGGCGTTCCCGGATGGCGTCGGCGTAGCCGAACACCGGCTGGGTGACCCCGTCCTGGACCACGATCGCCGGTGCGTCCGACGCCGCCACCGCCCGTGGCGCCGCGCCCAGGGCGGCGAGCAGCACCGCGGACAGCACTGCCGCCCCGGCGCGGAGGGGTGTTCCCGTTGCAGCCATGCAGTCTCCTTGAATGTCCCGAGAACCGCACGCTATGGGCCGACCGACCGGCACCACCACCTGCACCTGTAGGAACTTTGCCCACCCCGCTCCGACGACGCCGACGCGCCGCGCCCGACGGCGGTGCGCCGCGCCGGTCAGTCCCGGTAGCCCCACTGCCGCAGCGGCTTGTCCAGCACCCGTTCCACGGCGGCGAGCTGCGCGTCGCCCAACTCCTCGTGGTAGGCGGCCTGCCGACCGGCGTGGAACCGGTACCGTCCGAAGCCCTTCTCGAACGCCGGCGACCAGTCCAGGTCGAGGAAGTCGAGCATCCGGGCCACCTCGCCGCGCGGGTCGGCGAGCAGGTCCTCGTAGCGCACGTCGAGCCACTGCGCCTCGGGGTGCGCCGCGCGTGCCTCGGCGAAGGAGTCCATCAGCAGCTTCCAGCCCAGCGCGGCGAGCACCGGGAACGACCTGTCGTACTCCTCCCACTCCCGGCGCAGGTCGGTCGGCAGCGGGCCGAGGAACCAGTTGTCCGGCCCGCGCCAGCCGTCCCACCAGCCCATCTGGAGCCAGGAGTTGGTCACCGCCCGGCCGTCGCGGACCACGTTGACCACCCGCAGCTCCGGGTAGCCGGCCCGCAGGAACCCGGTCCTCGGCCAACCGGTCACGTGGTGCAGCAGCAGCCGGCAGCCCTGCCGGGCGATCCGGGCGTCGAAGAAGGCGCGCAGCCGCCGCCGCAGGTACGGGGTGAGATCCTCGGCGGTCAGGTCCCGGCACGGGCGGGAGAACCCGGCGAGCACGTGCCGGTCCAGCAATCGGTACGCCTCCGACGGGGCGACCCGCAGCCGGCCCTTCTCCAGCAGCCGGCGGCTGTGCCGCAGCGACGTCATCCCTGCCGGACGCGGCGCCGACCGCCGGTACAGCGGGCCGTTGAACCGACCGGCCAGGTTGAGCCGGGACAGCTTGTCGTCGACGCCGGAGACGAACCCGACCCCGGGGTGCCGGGACAACAGCTCCTGCACCAGGGTCGACCCGCACCGCCCGGTGCCCACCACCACCGCCAACATCGCTCAGCCCTCCTCGTGCCGCGCCGGCCCCGACCGCCCGACGCCCACCGGCCGCCCGCCGGCCGCGGCCGGCCCACCCTGCGCGGGCCGCGCGTCCCCCGCCGGGTCCGGGCGGCCGCGCCGCCACGGGTAGCCGAACCGGCGCAGTCCCGCCGCGGTCAGCGCGGTGACCAGCGCGTACGACCAGCGGGACAGGTCGCGCCGCCACTGCACGTCGGCGGTGATCGGCACCGGGCCGGTCCGGTGCCGGGACGGGTTGCCGGCCACCGAGTGCGTCGGCGTCAGCCGGACCGTCGCCGGGCCGGTGAACGGGCCGCCGTCGGGGTCGGCCCCGGCGAAGTCGGCGATCCGGCGCAGCGTCGGCTCCGGGTCGGCGGTCAGGTCCTCGTAGCGCACCCGCAGGTAGCCCCCCGGGGCGCGGTCACCCCACAGCCGGACGGTCACGGTGTTCCACACCAGCCAGAGCAGGGCCGCCTTCCACACCGGCGGCCGGCTCATCAGCTCCGGATCGGTGTCGCCGTCCAGCCCCCGGCGGCGACGCCAGGAGAAGGCGGTGGCCCGGGGGTCGCGGACCAGGTGCAGCACCCGCAGGTCGATGCCGGGCAGCGCGGCGACCAGCGCGCCGTACGGGGGCAGCTTCGACGAGTCGACCACCACCCGGGCCCCGGTGTGCCGGGCCACGGCCGCGTACAGGCCGGCCAGCGCCGCGTCGTCGGGGTGCGCGGGCACCGGCCGGTCCCCCCGGCGGTGGCGACGCAGCAGCGCCGGCAGCCCGCGCATCCGCAGCCGGCCCCGCAGCCCGGCGGCGATCGTGGCGGCCCGTTCCACCGGCAGCTCCCGGCGCACCGCACGCCACAGCGGGCAGTCCCGCAGCGGCCGGCCGCAGCCGCAGGGCCGGTTCTCCACCTCGCCGCGCTGCCACAGGTAGCGCAGCTCCCCGGCGGCGAAGACCCCCGGGTACTGCCCGAGGACGGTGGTGACCAGGGTGCTGCCGCTGCGTCCGCTGCCGGCCAGGTAGAGCACCCGCACCGGCGGGTTCACACCGGCTCCCGCACGGTCCGCGCGGCGGTCGCGTAGACCTCCCGCAACCGGGTCAGGTGCGCCTGCGGGGAGAAGTCCCGCTCCACCCGCGTCCGGCCGGCCCGCCCCATCCGGTACGCCCGCTGCGGGTCGGCCAGCACCCGGGCCAGCCCGGCGGCCAGCGCGACCGGATCGTCGGCGGGCACCACCTCGCCGTCCACCCCGGCGGTGACCAGCTCGGGCAGCCCGCCCAGGTCGGAGGCGACCACCGGCACCCCGCAGCCGTACGCCTCCAGGACCGCCATCGGCTGGTTCTCGTTCCACCGGGACGGCACCGCCACCACCGTGGCCGAGCGGACCAGCTCGTGCAGCGGGGCCTTGTCCAGCCGGCCGTGGAAGCGGACCCGGCCGGGGGCCCGCCGCCGGGCCAGCTCGGTCAGCCCGGCGCGGGCCGGGCCGTCCCCGGCCACCTCCAGCACGACGTCGTCGGGCAGCCGGGTGAGCGCCTCGATGAGCACGTCGACGCCCTTCTCCGGGGCCAGCCGACCCGCGAAGACCACCGGCCCGCCGGGGGCCGCCTTCACCGCCGTCGCGGCGACGTCGACGAAGTGCGGCACCACGTGCATCCGGTCGGGGAAGACACCGGCCCGGCGCATCACGTCGGCCAGGAACCGGCTGGGGCTGACGAACGCCTGCACCGGCCCGTACGCCCGGGTGGCGCGGTGCAGCCAGGACTCGACGGCCAGCAGCGAGCTGGCCCCGAACGAGCCGTCCTTGCAGCGGCGACGGGCCGCGCGCAACGGACCGCCGGTCACGCAGGCGTCGCAGACCGTCCCCCGGTCGAGCATCTGGTAGCTGGGGCAGGCCAGCTTGTAGTCGTGCAGGGTCATCACCGCCGGCACCCGGGCGGCCCGCACCGCGGCCAGCACCGACGGGGAGAGCTGGTGGTAGATGTTGTGCAGGTGGACCACGTCGGGCCGGAACTCGGCGAGCACCCGGGCCAGGCCCCGCCGGCTGGCCGGCGACCAGATCATCCGGGCCGCCACCGCCGCCCGGGGGCCCGCGCCGCGCGGCGCCGGGTCCAGCTCCACGTGGGAGGGGAAGTGCCGGGCGTACGGGGTGGGGGCGTCGTTGTCCGGGTGGGTCATGCCGAAGAAGGCCACCTCGTCGCCGTCGCCCCGTTGCAGCTCGGCGACGTCGAGCAGGTAGCCCTCGGCGCCGCCGCGCCGGTAGAGGAACTTGTTGACATGGAGGACACGCATCGGCCCGCTCCGGGGGTGGCTGCCGCGGTTCGTCGGGGTCCAGGGGTGGGGTGGTCGCCCCGGACGGCAGCGGTGACCAGGGGCCCCACCGTATGCACCAGCCACGTCGTGAGTCCAGCTCATGATCCCCAAGCTGACCACACGGCCCATCGCCGGTCGACCACACGGCCACGTGGCCAGCCACGATGATCTGCCGGTACCGTGTGCCCCACCCCGCCTGACGTGCCCGAGGAGGACCCGGTGCCGCACCCCGACGAGCCCTCGGCGCTGGCGTACACCGCCCGGCGGGTCCGTCGGCACCTGCGCTGGGCGCGCACCGAGGGCGTCCGGCGGCTGATCGAGGAGGACCGGCTCGACCCGGTCGACCGGGCCCGCACCGCGCTGGCGAAGTGGCGCTGGCGGCGGGCCCATCCCGGGCCGCCCGGCCGGGCCGTCCCGGTCTACCTGGTGGGCCTGCAACGCTCCGGCACCAACATGCTGACCCGGGGGCTGGACGCCGACCCGTCGGTGGAGGTCCGCAACGAGAACGACCGGGCCGTGTTCCACCGCTTCCGGCTGCGCCCCGACCCGGTGCTGGCCGCCGTCATCCGCCGCAGCCGGCACCGGTACGTGCTGGTCAAGCCGCTGTGCGACACGCACCGGGTGGACGAGCTGCTCGACCTGGCCGGGGTCGCGCCGGGGCGGGCGCTGTGGGCGTACCGGGACGTCGACGACCGGGCCCGCTCCGAGGTGGCGAAGTTCGGCGACGCCAACCTGCGGGCGCTGCGGGCGATCGCCGACGGCACGATCGGGGACCGCTGGCAGGGGCAGCGCCTGGACGCGCCGACGCGGGACCTGGTCGCCGGCTTCGACTACGACCGGATGACCCCGCACACCGCCGCCGCCCTGTTCTGGTACGTGCGCAACTCGTTGTACTTCTCCCTCGGGCTGGCCGACCGCCCGGACACCCTGCTCTGCTCGTACGACCTGCTGGTCGCCGACCCGGCGGGGTCCACCCGGCGGCTGTGCGCCTTCCTCGACCTGCCGTACGACCCGGTGCTGCACGCGCACGTCGGCGCGCGCACCCCGGCGCGGCCCCGGCTGGAGATCGACGCCCGGGTACGGGCGCTCTGCACCACCCTGGCCGGGCGGCTGGACGCGGCGGCCGGCCGGCGGGAGGCGGTGGAGCATGGCTGAACCGCACATCCCGGCGGCGGGGGCGGGGGCGGCCCGGGGGCCGATCTTCCTGGTCGGCTGCCAGCGGTCCGGCACGACGATGCTGCGGCTGGTGCTGGACTCGCACTCCCGGGTCAGCTGCGGCCCGGAGACCCGCTTCCTGGCCGACATGCAGCGCATCGTCGGGCGGGACTGGGAACGGCTGGCCCGCTTCGGGTTCCCCCGGGAATACTGGCTGGGCCGCATCGCCGACTTCTTCGGCGGCATCCAGGCCGACTACGCCCGGTCCCGGGGAAAGACCCGCTGGGCCGACAAGACCCCGCTCTACGCGCTCTCCATCGACTTCCTGGCCGAGGTCTTCCCCGACGCGCAGTTCGTGCACGTCGTGCGGGACGGCCGGGACGTGGTGGTGTCGCACCGCAAGCGGTTCGGCTACTGGTCGGCGGTGAAGTGCGTGGTGAAGTGGCCGCGCTACATCCGCGTCGCCCGCGCCGCCGGGGCCCGGCTGCCGGCCGACCGCTACCACGAACTGCGCTACGAGGAGACGGTCACCGACCCGGAGAAGGCCATGCGGGGCCTGTTCGAGTTCCTCGGCGAGCCCTGGGAGGCGGGCGTGCTCGACTACGACGGCAAGCAGCACGACGTGGCGGGCAAGTACACCGCCGAGGCGGACCGTCGGCGGGCCGCCGCCGGCACCGACGCCCCGATCTACGGCTCCCGGGTCGGCACCTACCGCCGGGAACTGGACCCCTTCCTGCGGGTGCTGGTCCGGATCTTCTCGGGTGCCACCCTGCGCGAACTGGGCTACCGGTGAGCCGCCGGACCGGGCGGCGGGCGCTGCTCGCCGGGGTGGCGCTGGCCGCCCTGGTCGCCGGGGCGGCCTGTTCGGACGAGCCCGCCCCCCGCCCGGCCCCGTCGGCGACCGGCCCGTCGGCGGCCACCCCGTCGGCCGGCGCCACCGGCGCGCCACCGGCCGGCGCGCCGGCCCGCAACCCGTTCGGCGCGCACTGGGACTGGTCCCGCCACGACCAGTTCGTGCCCTACCTGGAGAAGCTCTCCGGCTCGGCGACCTACCACGAGCTGAGCTGGTGCGACATCGAGAAGACCCAGGGCAGCCCGGACTTCTCGGCGGTGGACCGGATCGCCGAGCGCAGCCGGCAGCTCGGCATCACCCTGCACCTGAAGATCCGCACCGGGGTCTGCTGGGCCACCGGCGGGACGGCGAAGTTCACCCGGGGGCAGGCCAACAAGACCGAGTCGGCGATGCCCCGGGACCTCGCCGCCTACCAGGGGTTCGTCCGCGCCCTGGTGCAGCGGTACGCCCCGTACGGGGTCCGCGAGTACGCCATCGAGAACGAGGTCAACGCGCAGCAGTACTGGGCCGGCAGCCCCGAGGACTACCGCCGGCTGGTCACCGCCGCCGCCGAGGCGATCCGGTCGGCCGACCCGCAGGCCAAGGTGGTCGACTCGGGCATGAGCAGCGTGGCGTACGGAATGGGGGTGGCCGACCGGCTGTTGCGCGCCGGGCAGCCGGACCAGGCCGTCGCCGCCTACCAGGCGTACTTCCAGCGGCGGATCGGCACCCGGGGGCGGCTGATCCCGGCGGTCGCCGACCCGGCGGCGTTGCGCGCGGCGCTGGACAACGCGCAGAACTCCCGCAACCTGGCCTACCTGGCGGTCACCGAGAAGCTGCTCGACGACCGGGTGGTCGACGTCCGGCAGCTGCACTTCTACGAGCACTTCTCCGGGGTGCCGGCGCTGCTGGACTACCTGCGCGCGGAGACCCCGGCCGGGGTGCCGGTGCAGGCGTGGGAGGTCGGCCAGTTCTGGAAGGACGGCGCGGACGACGCCGCGGCCCGGGGCGACGAGATGGTCAAGGTGGTCGGTCAGTTGGTCGCCGGGGGCGTCCACGAGGTGCTCTGGCTGCCGCTGGCGTACAACCCCGACAACCGGGCCGGGGCGGAGGTCCGCTACGGCCTGCTCGACCCGGACGGCACCCAGCGGCAGGCCGGCGCGATGATGGCCGCCCTGGCGGCGGCGGCCCGGGACGCGACCGTCGAACCCGTGAACGCCAAGGGGCTGACCGGGGTGGCGTTCCGCCGGGGCGCGGAGAGCACCCTGGTGGTCTGGTCGACCTCCACCAACACCGTGTCGTTGCCGGCCACGGCCGGGGTGACCGGCGGCCCGGTCGGTGCCGACCCGACCGCCCGCACCGGCGCGCTGCCGATCGGGCCGAGCCCGGTGCTGCTGCGCGCGAAGGGCGCCCCGGCCGACGTCCTCGCCCCGATCCGCTGACGCGGTGGCCGTTCACCAGGTGCGGGGCCAGCCGAGCAGGGCGGCGAGGCGGGCGTTGTGCGGGGCGAACCCGGCGGACAGCTCGGCCCGCAACTCGGCGGTGAGCTGGGACGGGCCGCTGTCCGCCCGGCGGGTGTGCCGGGCGAACTCCGCCGGGGTGTACGGGGCCAGCCCGAGGAACCGCAGCACGCCCGCGTAGGTGGTCGCCGGGTCGGCGTACAGGTCCTCGCTGCGGATCACGTGCAGCCGTTCGGCGGGCAGGTGGGCGTACCAGCGGTCGAGCTGTTCGGCGTAGCGGCCCCGGGCGGCGTAGGAGAAGTTGCGCAGCGCGTGGTGGGCCGCCGGGGTCTCCGGCCCGTCGGCCAGCGCCGCGGCCAGCCGCCCCGGCTCGGCGGCGAGCGCCTCGGCGAAGCCCAACGGCTCCAGCCCGTACGAGCGGGTGTGCAGGTAGTGCGAGTAGGCCCGCTCGACCGGGTCGCGCAGCAGCGCCACGAACCGGGCCTCGGGCAGCGTCGCCGCCACCCGGGCCGGCACGCCGGGGTGGAACAGGTAGTAGGGGCTGGCCTCGAAGCTGCGGCGGCCGGGGGCGGCCGGTGGGAAGTGCGCCCGGTACCAGCGCGGCCCCCGACCGTAGTGCAGGCTGAAGAACTGGAGTTCCTTGCCGGTGGCGGCCCGCACGTCGGGGTGCGCGGCGAGGTAGTGGTGCAGCGAGGTGGTGCCGCACCGCTGCCCGCCGATGATCAGGAAATCGGGCAGCGCGCCGACCGGGCCGGGCCGCGCCGCCCGCGCCCAGGCGCGGGTGCCGCGTACCATCCGGCGCAGCCGGTCCACGGTGGCCCGCCGCGGCCCCGCGCTCACCGCGACACCGCCCGGCCGGCCTCGTCGACGGCCGGGGCCGGATCGTCCCCGGCGGCGTCGGGCGGGCCGCCGCGACGGCGTCGGCGGGCCAGGGTGCGCAGCACCATCACGTCCTCCCGGCTGAGGCCCAGCGCCAGCACGGTCCCCAGGTAGACGGCCACGATCGCGGTCAGCCCGGCGGCCGGCCGCCCCGGCCAGCCCGGCACCAGCCAGCGCACCAGCAGGCCGGCGAGCAGCGCGGCGACCCCGGCGGCCAGCCCCTTGGCCATCCCGACCGTGAACGGCAGCGCGCCGGTCAGGTGGCGGACCTGCACCACCCGGGCGACGTTGACCACGATCAGCGAGGCGCTCCACGCCGCCGCCGCGCCGACGATCCCGTACGCCGGGATGAGCCACAGGTTGAGCAGCACGTTGAGCAGCAGGGCGACCAGGTTGTCGGCCATGTTGAGGGCCACCCGGCCGGACATGTTCAGCACCGTGCCACACGGGCCGGTGGCCGCGTTGACGAGCTGGCCGAGGGCGAGGACCACGGTCACGGCCGCGCCGGTGGCGACCTCGCCGCCGAAGACGCGCAGCAGGTCGCCGGGGAGGACCAGCAGCGCCACGAACGCCGGCAGCGACAGCCGGACGACCCAGCCGGTGGCCACCGCGTAGACCCGGCGGACGTCGTCGAGGTCCCCCCGGTGGTAGAGGTGCGCCAGGTACGGCCCGAACGCGGCGTTGACCGGCGCGAGGACGAAGATGGCGACGGTGACCAGCCGGGTGGCGACGTTGTAGACGCCGATGTCCGGGTTGGCGAAGAAGCCGAGCAGCAGGGTGTCGACCCAGATCAGCCCGGTCGACGACAGCGACGACACCCAGCTGACCGTGGAGAAGCGGAACAGCTCCCCCGGGCGGTGCACCGGGCGGGCCGGCGGCACCCGGCGCACCAGCCGGCCCAGCGCCAGCAGGGCGAGCAGGGCGGCCGACCAGCCGGCCACCACCAGCGCCCAGAAGGCCCCGGTCAGCCCCGCCCCGGTGACCAGGGCGAGCGCGGTGAGCAGCAGCCGGGCGCCCGGCTCGTAGAGCTGGCCGATGAAGGTGAACGGCCGCTGGGTGCGCCAGCCCCGGGTCGCCGCGAGGGCCGCCTCGCAGACCGTCGAGGCGGGCAGGGTGAGCGCGACCAGCCGCAGGCCGGTGACCAGACCCGGGTCGTGCAGCCGGTCGGCGAGCCAGGGCGCGCCCGCCGCCAGCGCCCCGGCCAGGACGACCGACGAGCCGGCCGAGACGGCCAGTCCCAACCGGATGGTGCCGCGCAGCGCCGGGGCGTCCGCGTCGGCCAGGTGCACCGCCACGAACCGGGTCAGCCCGGCCCGGAACCCGGACAGCGACAGCAGCCCGGCCAGCGACAGCACCGCGTAGCACTGGGCGTACCGGCCGACCTCCCGGATGCCCAGCACCCGCGCCAGCAGCAGCATGATCAGGAAGACCGCCGCCTGGCTGAGCAGGGCGCCGAGCAGGTTGAGCCCGCCGCCCCGGGCCATTCCCCGGACGTGCTGGTCGCCCCGCGCGGAACCTTCCGGCACCCCCGCCTACCGGTGCCGGGAGTTCTGCTCGGGCACGCCCGCCGTGACCGCCGGCAGCACCACCGTGTCGTCGCCGCCGCGCCGCCCACCGGGCGGGGCCGCCCGACCGACGGCCGACGGCTGGCCGGCCCGGCGGCTGCGCGACAGCCACTCCAGCACCGCGACCAGGAGCACGGCCAGCAGCAGACCGGCGCCGAGCACCGGGAGCACCAGGCCGACCAGCGCCTTCACCCGGGACACCGGCTGCACCTCGCCGACGCTGGTCACCTTCTCCGGGTCGGCGGCCTGGGACTGGGCGCGGGCCTGTTGCAGCCGCTGCCGGGCCGAGGCCAACGCGCTGGTGGCGCTGTCCCGCTGCGCGATCAGCGCCTGGTAGTCGGGCAGCTTCGGGCCGAGCCCGTCGAGCCGCTTCTGCCCGGCGCTGATCGACTCGGCGGCGGCGTTGGCCCCCCGGGTGTTGCCGACCGCCTCCATCTGCAACTGCTGCTGCCGCAGGCTGGCGATCTCCTGGAGGGTCGACTGGTAGAGCTTGTCCGGCTGGCTGACCTTGTTGGCCTTCTCCCAGTCGTTGATCGCCCGGGTGGCGGTGGTCAGCTCGTCGGTGGCCGTCTTCACCTCGTCGGTGGCGATGCCGACCTGGCTGGCGAAGAGGAAGGCCAGGGCCCGCTTGCCGGTCGCGGCGAGCACCGGGTCGACCGTGGACCGGTCGGCGGCGGTGTAGGTCACGGTGAGCTGGCTGCTCGCGCCGACCTGCTTGACCGCCAGCCCGTCGCGCAGCGTGTCGGCGGGCACCCCGGTGTCGGCCGCCACCTGGCCGACCACCTGCGGGGAGGTCACCGCCGCGGCGAAGGCCGCCGCGAACTGGCTGGCCGCCTGGGTGCCGGTGTACTGCTGGGCCGCGCTGCCGCCGACCAGGGCGGGCGCGGCGACGTACGAGGTGGCCGCGTACTGCTGCGGGCCGAGCAGGACGACCAGCGCGGCCGCCGCCCCGGCCACCAGCGGAATGCCCACCAGCAGCCAGAGTCGACGCCGCGCGACCCGCAGATAGTCGACGATCTCCACCCTGCCGCTCCCCACTGCTCGTTGCTTCATCGGTTGTGCCACCCGGTGCCCACCGGTCGGGGCGTCGCCACCCGGGTCGGCTCGGCCGGTAGCCCCCGGGCGACCGCGCCGGCTGCCGCGGCGAACGCCGCGAAGTACCACAGGGTGACCACGTTCGAGATCACGTTGGACGCCGCGCTGACCGCGACGAAGGCGACCGCGCAGCCCAGGAACCCGATCGCGATCCCCCGGCCGAGGCTCCCCGGTGGGGCCCGGCGCAGCGCGTTCAGCCCGGTGTGCAGGCACAGCGCCAGCATCGCCAGGTACGCCAGCAGCCCGGCCAGCCCGGTCTCCACGTACGCGCGCAGGAAGTCGTTGTGTGGCTTCTTCGCCTCGTCGGCCTCGAACTTGGTCATGTTGGGGCCGATCCCGGTGACCGGGTTGCGGTTGGCCAGCGACACGATCTCCGACCAGTAGCCGACCCGCCAGGCGAGGGTGTTGCCGGTCGGGCCGCCGCCCACGGCGGTGCTGTCGGCGAGCTGCCCGAAGCGGTGCGCCACGCTCGGCAGCAGGGCCACCCCGGCCACCGCGACCAGGCAGAGCGCCACCAGCATCCGCCGGCTGCGGTGCAGCACCGCCACCACCAGCAGGCCCAGCCCCGCGCCGAGGATCGCGCTGCGGGTGTTGGTGAGCAGCAGGAACAGCAGCGACGCGGCGAGCAACGCGCCGAGGCCGAGCCGGAGCCGGCGGCCCAGGTAGCGGTGGATGCCGAACCCGAAGATCACCATGAACATCAGGTAGCGGCCGAAGGTGGTGGACTGGCCGAACGGCCCGCTGATCCGGGTGAAGCCCCCCTTGACCTCGGCCGGTGGGTGGCCGAGCAGGGACAGCACGACGGTGTAGCCGACCGCCAGCGCCAGCGAGGCGTACGCGGCGAGCAGCACCCGGCGGACCGCCGGCAGGTCCGGCATCAGTTGTTCCAGGACCACGAACATCACCACCACGGTGCCGATCCGCAACGCCTCCAGGGCGCTGGGCACCGGCTGGGCGGCCCCCGCCGCGCTGACCAGGGAGGTGGCCCCGACCAGCAGCATCGCCACGCCGAGCGGCGAGCCGCGCAGCCGGCCCCGCTGGCGTAGCTGGGCGGCGAGCCAGAGCCCGGCGGCGAGCAGGAACAGCACCGCGAGGATCGTCGACGGGTCCATCGCCCGGGTCGCCGCCGCGCCGTCGGCCCGGCCGGCCGTCGGGCCGCTGAGCTTGAACAGGTCGACGCAGGAGCGGACCGCCAGCATCAGCAGCACGTACGCCGCGAACCGGGTCAGGGCGAGCACGCCGACGGCCAGCCCGGCGAGGACCGCCAGGGGCAGCACCGCGCCGACCCGGCCGCCGCCGGTGGCGGCCAACCCGACGGCGACCGCCGCCACGGCGCAGAGCAGGGCCGCGCCGACGGTCAGCAGGCGGGCGGTCGGATCACCGGCGGCCCACCGTCGCCGCCCGCCGTCGGGCAGGGCGAGGTCACTCTCCGTGCCGTGTCGCTGTCCGTCCACCGCTCGCCGACCACTCGTTTCCAGGGAACTATTGCCGGTCGCCGCCGACGGCCGGAGGAACGGCCTAATCTAACGGTCGCCGAGGTCGGGGGGCATGGGCCGTTACGCCGACCGTGGGCGACCCAACGTCCGGTTCCCCCCGGCGGGGGGCGCGCAGGGCCAGCGAGAAGTAGAGTTCCTCCAGCTCACGGGCGGCCGCGTCCCAGCTGTACTCGGCGAGCACCCGGTCCCGCAGCAGCGCGGCGCCGGCCCGTTCGGCAGGCAGGTCGGCGGTCACCGTGTGCAACGCACGGCGCAGGTCGTCGACGTCGCCGTCGCGGAACAGCCGCTGCCCCGGGCCGTCGCGGTCGAGCATCTCGCGGTGGGGTTCGATGTCGCTGGCCACCACCGGCAGGCCGTACGAGGCGGCCTCCAGCACGGTCAGCGGCAGCCCCTCCAGGCGGGACGGCTGAACGAAGGCCGCCGCGTGCGAGTACAGCTCGGCCAGCACGTCGCCGTAGACGAAGTCGGTGAACACGATGCGCGGGTCGTCGCCGGCGGCGGCGCGGAGCTGGGCGACGTACCCGTCGGTGAAGGCCGAACCGCCGACGATGGCCAGCCGCAGGTCGGTCGGCAGCTGACGGAACGCCCGCACGAGCAGGTCGGCGGCCTTCTCCGGGACCAGCCGGCCGACCAGCAGCAGGTAGTTGCCGGGGCGCAGGCCGAACCGGGACAGTTCCCGGGGCGGCAGGTGGGTGGGGGCGACCACCCCGTTGGGGATGTAGCGGGCGGGCCGGCCGAACCGGCTGGCGTAGTGCGCGGCCAGGCCCCGCGACACGGTCACCCGGGCGTCGGGCAGGTGCCCGCTGAGCCGGTACGCGGTGCCGAGCACGGCCTGCGCCGCCCGGCCCCACTTGTCGCGCTGGTTGTCCAGCCCGTGCACGGTGAGCACCACCCGGGCGCGGGAGGCGTACCGGGCCAGCGGCGCGGTCAGCACCGGGCCGAGGCCGTGGTAGTGCACGATGTCGGGGCGCTCGGCCAGCGCCGCCAGGGTGGAGGTGGCCGAGTGCACGATGGCGTCGAGGTGTTTGCTGGGCACGGTGCGGGCCCGCCGTAACCGGATGCCCCGGTGCCGGGTCTCCTCGACCGCGCCGTAGCTGTCCCGGCAGTAGACGGTCACCTCGTGGCCGAGGCCGGCCAGCCGGCTGGCCATCTCCTCGACGTGCCGTTCGATCCCCCCGTAGGTGGCCGGCACGCCCTTCTGGCCGATCATCGCCACCCGCAGGGGACGCCAGCCCGGCGGGCAGGTGACGCCCGGCCCCGGGCGGTCGGGGCGGGGCTGTCCCCCTCGGTCGGCGGCATCGTTACGGAACGGCACGGTCCCCCCTCGTTTTCGCTGCGTGCCGGGGCGGGGCGTGGCCCCCGGGCGCACGGGACGCTAGATCATCGACGGTCGGCCGGCCACTGGCCGGTCAGTCAGACCTGGCCGGCCACCGTCGCCACCGGCCGGGTCGGGCACCTGCGGGTGCCGCCCGGCCGGGTGCCGGTGGCCGCCCCGGTGCCGGTGCGACGCCGGGAGGACGGAGTCTCCGTCCTCCCGGCGTCCGGGTGGTGACGTCAGGAGGTCGGGCCGCCGAACTCCACCCAGTTGAGGTTGAACAGGCTGGTCGTGGGTCCGCCGGAGACGGGCTTGAAGACCAGGTAGAGGGCGTGCGTGCCGGCCGCCTGGCTGACCGGGAAGGTCTGGCTGGCCCAGGCGCTGGTGCCGGTGGTCGCGTTGAGCGTCGCGCTGGTCACCAGCTCACCGGTCGGCGAGTCGAGCCGCAGCTCGACGATGCCGCGCGGGGTTCCGGCGGTGGCCGTGGAGCCACCGGCGTACCGGAAGGTGATCGAGTCGATCCCGCCCAGGTTGATCGGGTCGAGCGCGATGTGGTCGCCGTTGTCGATGCCGGACACGTGCTGGCCCCCACCGGCGTCGGTGGTGTTCGCCAGGGTGACGCCCTGCTGCACCTGGGCGAACTCGGCCTGCTGCCGGAAGGTCTGCAGGACCACCTGGTCGAGGGAGGACAGCGCCGGCTGGCCGTTGGCGCCCTTGTCGGTGTAGGTGGCGCTGATCGCGCCGTACAGGTAGCCACCGGCGTGGTCGGCGCCGTCGGCCGGGGTCTCGAAGGAGCCCGAGCAGCCGTTGGCGTCGCTCATGCCGTGGCCGTGGGTGTCGTGGCCCAGCACGAACGAGACCGTGACCCGGCTGCAGTCGATCGGGCCGTCCTCGGGGTCGGTCACGGTGACCGTCCACGGCACGGTGTCGCCCCAGTTGAAGAAGGTGCCGGACAGCGGCGAGGTGACCTTCACGGTGGGCGCGGTGTTGCCCACCGTGATCTCGCGGGTGAGCACCGCCGTCTTGCCGCTGGAGTCGGTGACCGTCAGCTTGGCGGTGAAGACCCCGTTGGTGGTGTAGGTGTGCGACGCGTCCCGCTCGGTCGAGTCGGTGGTGCCGTTGCCGTCGAAGTCCCAGGCGTAGGTGATGGTCTCACCCGGGTCCGCGTCGTAGGAGCCCTCGGCGGAGAACTGCACGGTCAGCGGCGCCTGGCCCGAGGTCGGGCTGGCCGACAGCTCGGCCACCGGCGCCCGGGTGCCCTTGGCGTAACGGATCACCGACAGCGCGGCGTCCGGGTTGGCCCGGAAGAAGCCGTCGCCGTACTCCAGCAGGTAGAGGTTGCCGTCCGGGCCGAACTCCATGTCCATCGGGTTGTCGAAGACGAAGCCCGGCAGGAACTGCTCCACCCCGACCAGCTTGCCGCTGCCGTTGGTGCGCATCATGAAGATCTTGTCCCGGGTGAACTCCCCGAAGACCACCGCGTCGTGGTAGTACTCCGGGAACTTGGTCTCGGAGGCCAGCGCGGCGTCGTACTTGTAGACCGGGCCGCCCATCGGGCCCACGCCGCCGGTGCCGAGCACCGGCCACTGGAACTCACAGGTGCCGGGCGGGTTGGCCAGGTACGCCTCGGCGCAGGTGGTGGTGGCCCGGAAGGTGTAGTTGAGCTGCGGGTCCTGCACCGGCGGGAGGACCCGACGGCCGGTGTTGCGCGGCGAGTCGTTCACCGGCGCAGCGCAGTTGAACGCGCCCTTGGACTCCTTGGTGACGAAGTCGTAGTCGATGTACGGCAGCGTCGGCGAGTAGCAGTACGGCCAGCCGAAGTTGCCGGCCTTGTTGGTGGCGATCCACCGACCGGTGCCCTCCGGCCCTCGGGCCGGGTTCGGCACCTGCGAGTCCGGCGAGTAGTCGCCGATGTAGACGAAGCCGCGGGAGTCCACGTCGAAACGGAACGGGTTGCGCAGACCCATCAGGAAGATCTCCGGGCGGGTCTGGTCGTCGCGGTCCTCGGACTCGGGGAAGAGGTTGCCGGCCGGGATGCTGTACGACCCGTCCGCCTTCACCTTGATCCGCAGCACCTTGCCCCGCAGGTCGTTGGTGTTGCCGGCGGACCGCTGGGCGTCGTAGCCCGGCCCCTGCGTCGGCGACTCGTTGATCGGGGTGAAGCCGTCCGAGCCACCGGCGTTGGTGTCGTCACCGGTGACCAGGTAGAGCAGCCCCTTGCCGTCGAACTTGATCTCACCGGCGACGTGGCAGCAGATGCCCCGGTCGGTGTCGACCTTCATGATCTTCTGCTCGCTGGCCAGGTCCAGGTGCGGGGTCGGCTCCTCCACGAACTTGAACCGGGAGAGCTGGTTGTGGCCCTTGTAGACGTCCCACGCGGTCGGGTCGGTGCTGGTCGCCGGCGCGTCCGTGGTGGGGGTGTCGAGCTTCGGCGCGTAGTAGGCGTACACCCACCTGTCGGTGGCGAAGTCCGGCCCGATGGTGACCGACTGGAGGCCGTCCTCGTCGTGCTGGTAGACGGGGATGGTGGTGATCACCGGGCTGGCGCCGGTCTCCGGGTCGTACAACCGGATCTCACCCGCCCGGGTGTTGTGCAGCACCCGGCCGTCGGGCAGCACCGACAGGGTCATCGGCTCGCCCGGCTCGTCGTTGAGGATGACCTTCTCGTAGTTGGCCTTGACCGTCGCCCCGCAGTCCCCCTCGACGATGCCGGCCGACCACTGGATCGCGCCGAGCAGGTGCTTGCGGAACACGCCGTTGGCGTACGTGTCGGCGGAGTCGCCGAGCCCGGTGTAGAACGACCGGCCGCCCTGGAAGTCCTTGCACCAGGAGATCGGGTGGTCGTAGCCCATGGTGCCACCGGTGAACGTCTTCTCGTCCACCGTGGCCAGCACGTGCGCGGTGCCCCGGACGTTGGTGGTGAAGTTGTACCACTGGTCGTTCAGGCTGACCTGCCGGGCGAGCGGCTTGCTCGCCGGGTGCGCCCGGTCGGCCACGTCGATGCTCGCCGGCCCGCTCGACGCGGTGCCGGCGGCGGTGGTGCCGACGATGTCGCGGTAGAACGTCCACGACGGTTCGGCCTCGACCGCGGCGTGCACGCCGAGGTAGCCACCACCGTTGCGGATGTAGCGCTCGAAGGCCGCCTCCTGGCTGCTGTTGAGCACGTCGCCGGTGGTGTTGAGGAAGACGACCGCGCCGTAGCTGGCCAGGTTGTCGTCGGAGAACGCGGTCGAGTTCTGGGTGACGTCGACCGTGAAGCCGTTGCCGTTGCCCAGGGTGCGGATCGCGTTGACGCCCTTGTCGATCGACGGGTGACGCTCACCGTCGGTCTTGGTGAACACCAGGACGCTGGTCTTGTCCTGGGCCGGCTGGGCCAACGCCGGGGCGGCCGCGGCGAGCGGGACGACGATCCCGACCCCTGCGATCGCGGCGAGCCATCGGTGTGCCGATCTTGCCATCTGGTTCCTCCGGTGGGGGGACGATGTGCTGCCTGCTCCGGGCGGGTCGCCGGGGCCACCCGGGTGGTCTGTGCCGCGTCTCGCTCTCCGGTGGGGTCGGGACGACGCCGTCCCGGCCCCGTGCGGTTCGCCGACCGGGGAGCTGCGTGCGGCCTGGGCCCGTGCCGGGGCGCGCGGCAGCGCGGCCCGGGGTCACGGGTCGGAAGAGGTGACGGGCTACGGGGGCGGTGCGCCCGGTCGCCGTCCGGGGCCGCCGGGCGGCGCGGACGGTCGGGGCGGGGCCCGGGAGAGGTGGCGGTCACGTCGGGGGACGCGACCGCCACCTGGGTGCCGGCGGCGGTGCGGCCGGCGGTGCCCGGCTACGGCCGGCGGGCGGTCAGTCGTTGGTGTAGATGGTCAGGTCGGCCATGTTGGCGTAGCTGAGCCGGGCGAAGTCCAGCGACTGGCCCGGGTTGGCGGTGCCGCCAGGGGCGGTGTCCATCTCCCAGTTGGCGTGGTGGAAGTCGGACTCGCCGATGGTCTGGAAGAACTGCTGGAAGTTGATGTCGCCCTCACCGAGCGGGATCATCTCGTAACCGTTGGGCAGCGCGGTGTTGCGGTTGCCGTCCTTGGCGTGGAACAGCGGGAAGCGCTTGGTGCGCCGGGCCACGTTCAGGATCGGGTCGAACAGCGAGGTCTTCTGCTGGCCGGCCGAGTTGGTGTACGTGGTGTGCTTGTGCCGGGCCACGTACGCCCAGTAGATGTCGCACTCGAAGAAAACGTACTTCGGGTCGGTCTTGGCGAAGAAGTACTCCAGCCGGCGCACGCCGGAGGAGCGGGTGGGCTTGCCGTTGGCGTCCAGCGGGCCGCTGTCGAGCAGGAACGAGTAGGCCACGTCGTGGTTGTGGGTGTAGAGGCGCATCTTGCGCTCCTTGGCCTGCCGGCCGAGCTCGTTCCACAGGTCGGCCGCGGCGTCCCAGTCGGACTGGTACGCGCTGTTGGTCGGGTCGCTGCCGGTGCCGATGTTCTTCATGCCGAGTTCCTCGGCGATGTCCAGCTGCTGCTGGAAGGTGGCCGCGTTGATCGACGTGTGGGTGCCGTTGGCGACCAGCCCGTTGTCGTCCAGGATCTTGCGGATCTCCGTCGGGGTGATCTGCCGACCGAGGATCGAGGTGTGCTGGTTGTAGCCGGCGAACTCGATCTCCTTGTAGCCCATCTCGGCCAGGCTGGCGAGCACCCGCTCGAAGCCGTAGGGCACGCCGCTGTCGTCGGGGGCGGCGGAGATCCGGTCCCGGACGCTGTAGAGGATGATGCCCCGGTTCTGCGCCGGGATGAGCGGGTCGACCCGCCACTTGCCGTCCGCGCGGGCGGGACCGTTCGTCTGGAGCACCGGCAGGCCGGCCGCGCCGAGCACGGCGGCGGCGCCGGCCGACGCGGCCAGCAGCCGACGGCGGGTGACCTGGGCGCGGTACTGGGGGTCGGCGGCCATACGGCGCTGATCCTCGTTCACAATTTCCACCTTTCGAAAGCGGCCCTGCGGACCGTGGAGACGTGCGAAGTCCTGCTAGGAGGGTCGAAGGACCTGCGCCGCCGAATACGCGTGGCCCGGTAGATGGCTGGTCGATCAAGGGGTGATGTCAACCGTGTTACGTCCGTGAACCGGACACTAACGGTGGCCGACGGCTAAAGATAGACCTCGAACGGAGAAACTTTTGTTCGCGCGAACAGAAGTTCCCGATGGTCGGCGGGGAGCGGCCGGACGGTCGCCCGCACCGGCCTCCCCCGTGGATCCACCGGCCCCCACCAGCGCGAACACCGACCGCGACGGAGACGGGAGACCCCAGGCACGCCGCAGGGCGCAGCGTCGACCTCCCGTCGGTTCGACGCCACGCCCGCACGGGCCGGCGGGGGCCGGCCGTCCTCACCCGGGGCGGCTACCCGGATCCGGCCAGCACCAGTTCCCCGAGCCGCTGCTCCAGCGCCGCCGCGTCCAGCCCACCGGGCCACCCGCGCAGCAACGCGCCGCCCTTGGCGACCAGCACGACGGCCGGTGGTTCCCGCACCGCGTACGACCGCCAGATCGTCTGCTGCTCGTCCACGACGACGGGATACTCCACCCGGTGCGCACGCAGGTAGTCCTGCAACTCGTCGGCCTGGTCGGCGCCCGCCACCCCGACGAAGACCACCCGGTCCCGGTGGCGGCGGGCGAGGTCGCTCAGCGCGTCCTGCCGGTCGACGCAGGTGGTGCACCAGGAACTGAAGAAGGTGAACACCACCGGCCGGTCGGCCCAGATCCGGGCGGCGGTGAGCGGGGTGCCGTCGGTGAGCGCGCCGGTGAACGCGGGGGCGGCCGGCGCGGTGCCGGGCGCCGGGCGCAGCGCCAGGTCGGCGGGGACCGGGCCGGGCAACGTCGACGCGCCGCCGGCGAGCGCCGGTGCGGGCTCGGCGGCCGGCCGGGCGGTGCAGCCGACCAGCGCCAGCACCACCAGCAGCGGCGCGAGCAGCCGCCGCCTCACGTCGGCACCACCGCCACCAGCGCCGGACCCTCGCTGGTGTCCGGGGTCAGGTCGAGCGCCGGCCGGCCGGCCACCTCCAGCCGGTACCCGGCCCGCTGCGGCACCTGCACCGGCACCGCGAACTCGCAGTAGGTCGGCACCCGCTCCACCCCGAGGTCCTCGGCGAAGGCGGCCACCGCCGTGCCCGCCGGCAGCGTCCCGGTGACCAAGGCCGCGCCGTCCGGGTCGAGCAGCCGGAACGGCGCCCGGTGGTGGAAGTACAGGTACGGGCCGGTGCCGGCGCAGTCCACGCCCTCGGCCCGGATGTTGATGTCGCGGACCAGCACCCGGACGGTGGTCTGGGTGACCGCCTCCGGTTCGGCGTCGGGGCCGCCGCAGCCGGTGGCGCCGGCCAGCAGCAGGATCGCCAGCGCGCCGACACCGCGGCGGGCGCTCGTGGTCAGCCGCACGTGGTCTCCTCCCACCCGCGCCGTGGGTCCGTGGCGGCCTGCGCCACCACGGACCCACGGCGTCGGTCGATTCCGGTCAGGACTTCTCCACCCGGCACTGCTTGGTCACCGTCTTCGACGGGTCGCTCTCCGAGGTCGCGGTGAGCTTGACGAAGCCGGTGTCCGCCGCGGCGGCGGTGGCCCCCACCGACACCCGGACGGTGGTGGACTTGCCGAACTGGGCGGTCGCCAGCGGGTTGGGCAGCCAGGTCCGCCAGCCCTTGCCGGCCACCTCCGCCGAGAGCCGGTAGACGTCCGACTTCAGGTACGCGGTCGCGTCCTCCGGGTGCTGCTGCCCACCGGCGGAGTAGACGCCGCTGTTGGTCAGCTCGAACGAGCAGGTCACGCCCCGGTTGGTGGGCTTGCCGGTGCTGGTCACCTCGCCCTTGCCCAGGGTCACGCCGTGCGTGCTCGGGCCCCCGGTGCCGTCCAGCGACCGCACCGCCACCGTGTACGACAGCGAGCCGGCCGAGTCCCGCTTGAGGTCGATGATGTAGAAGTGCAGCCGGTTGGCCTCGTCGACGTACTCGTACTGGCTGCCGGTGTCCGCCCCGGCGTGGAACAGCGCGTCGGAGAGCTGCCGGTAGTCACCCATGGTGATCTTCTGCGGGGTGCCGTCCGGCCGGTAGAAGTCGATCATGTCGATGTCCTGCGGGTTGGCGTCCACCACCCACTGGAACGGCGCGCTGTCGGCGTTCTTGGTCTTGCTCAGCAGCACGCCCCGGTCGGGGGTGAACGAGTCCGCCCCCATCCGGTCGACGACCTCGACCGTGTAGTTGTTGAAGCTCCCGCCGTCGCACAGCGGGTTCGTGGCGACCGTGCAGGCCGGCGAGAGGTCCTTGTTCAGGGCGATGTTCACCCCGGTCAGCCCCTTCGGGCCGGCGTCGACCGCACGGGCGGTCACCTGGGCGACGACCAGGCCCGAGGAGGCCAGCGCCTCCCGGGACAGCCGCAGCACGTGCTCCTCACCGAGCAGGCCGATCTTGAGCTTGTCCCGCACGGTGTGCAGCGAACCCATCGAACCGCCGTTGGTCGGCGGGATCTGCCAGCGGGTGTGCGGGCCGCCGGGTCCGTTGAACGACCCGCGCGACATCATGCTCCAGATGCCGGTGTACGCCCTTCGTAACGGCTCGCCGTACGGGTTGTTGTAGTTGTCGCCGATGCCGAGCAGGTGGGTCAGCTCGTGGGCGTACACCCCCATGCCGGAGCTCTCCCCCTGGGTGGAGGAGCCGGAACCGGCGTTGGGCCACAGCGTCGCCGCCGCCTTCCAGGAGGTCCACTCCACGTAGCGGGTCTTGGCCCAGTTCGGCAGGTTCGGGTCCGGCGGGCCCCAGGAATCCGGCACGTCCTCCTTGTTCTGGAAGATCATCTGCCCGAACTCCTGCCAGGTGGACGACTCGTCCTGCCCGGCGCTGAGGATGAAGACCAGCTCGTACTGGTTGGCGACCTCGTCACCGACCGCCGCCCGCCAGGCGCCCAGCCCGTCGGTGCGGATGTTCTTGTTGCAGGTGTCCCCGCTCGGGCAGGCGCCGGGGTTGAAGCTGTTGTCCAGGCCGTACTGGTAGGACTTCGCCGGCATCTGGTACGGCCCGAACCCGGCCAGGTCCACGCCGTAGCGCCCGTTGGAGTCCTGCATCCAGTACTCGTGCAGGGTGTGCCCCTTGTTCAGGGTGTTCGGGGTGTTGAGGAAGTCCTGGTAGAACTTCGGCACGTCGGCGCGGGGGATGTTGGCCGCGACCGACTGGGGGTTGCCGAAGACCGTCGAGCGGGCCCGCTGGGAGACCGCGAACGTCTGGTCGGGATAGTCGAGCGCGACCAGGGCGATCTTGAAGTTGCGGATCGAGCCCCGCACACTCGGATCGGCCCAGTTCTTGCCGGGAACCGCCTGGTAGTCGTCCCAGGTCATGGTGTCGGGGTTCTGCCAGGCCTGCGGGTCGAGGACCTGGAACGGCGCGGTGCCGCCGGCCGGATTGGCCGGGGCCGCGGCGGCCTGCGTCGAGGCGGTCGCCACGAGCGTGCCGGCCAGGACCGCGGCCAGCACGCGACGCCGCAGTCGGGGGGTGTTGCGGGGAGCACGGTGCACGGGTTCACCTCTCGTCGGGAGGGACGCGGCCGCCCGTGACCGGTGTCCCGAGGGATGGCCGCCGGGACAGCCGTGCACCGGGCCGCGCAGCGAATCTAGGAGGACGGGCCGGGGCGGGTCACCGTGCAGATGTCGGCAGGTGAACCGGCGGCTTCCGACACCTGAAGGACCGGCGTCCGGTCGCGACCGGCCGGGGCCCCGGGCCGGACCGGCCGGCCCGGCCCGCCGGCGCGCCCCGGGCACCGGCCGGAGCAGCCCGGACGGTTCAGCGGGAACGGCCGTCGGCAACCGGATCGATGGTGACGGACAGGGCCCGGACCAGGTCCCGGCGCAGCCGGGCGGCGACCGGCGGCGGCAGCGGGCCGCGCGGCGGGCGGCACCGTCCACCGAACCGCCCGGCGCAGTCCATCGCCAGCTTGATCGCCTGCACCGCCTCCGGCCGGGAGCCCCAGCCGAACGCCGGGTGCAGTTCGGCGTAGAGCGGCAACGCGCGGGCCAGGTCACCGGCGGCACAGAGGTCGTAGAGGCGCAGGGCCTGCCGGGGCAGCGCGTTGGACAGGCCGGCGACCCAGCCCCGGGCCCCGCACAACACGAGTTCCAGCAGCACGTCGTCCGCGCCGGCCAGCACGTCCACGTGCGGGCAGAGGTCCCTGATCCGGTGCACCCGTCGGACGTCACCGGAGAACTCCTCGACCGCGACGATCCCGTCGGTTTCGGCGACCCGGGCGAGCAGCTCCGGGGTGAGGTCCACCCGGGTGTCGTACGGGTCGTTGTGTGCCACCACCGGCAGCCCGACGGCCGTCACCTCCCGGTAGTGGGCGACCACGTCGGCGTCGCCGGCAGGGTAGCCGTCCGGGGGCGGGGCGAGCACCCCGTGGGCCCCGGCGGCGGCGGCCTGCTCCGCCCAGCGGCGGGACTGCCGGCTGCCGTACCCGCCGACGCCGGGCAGCACCGCGCAGCCGGGCGGCGCGGCCTGCACCGTCGCCCGCACCACGTCGGCCCGCTCGTCGTCGGACAACGCCCGGTACTCCCCCACCGACGCGCACGGGGTCACCCCGTGGCACCCCGCCTCGGCCAGCCAGCGCACGTGCTCCTGGAGCCGGTCGAAGTCGACGGCGAGGTCGTCGCGGAACGGTGTGGTGACGGCGACCAGCACCCCCCGCCAGGGCCTACCAGCTGTCACTCGGGCGTTCCCTCCTGCGCGCCGGCGGCCCGCTGCCCACCGCACCGGAACCTTACGATCGGCGATCACGGCGGCGCTTCGGACAACTGCCGGAACAGTCGCCCCGGGGGCCGTCCTTTTGTCGGTAGATCCCCGGTGGACCTTGCGCCCGGGGCCACCGGCCGCAGAGGGTAGGGCACCGGCTGTCGCACCCCTGCCGCGCAGCCAACCAGGGGAGATCCATGCACGGTGAGCTTCAGCGCATAGTCGATGCCGTCGCCGCCCGGGTGGGGCGTCCCGCCCTCATCGAGGACCGGCGGCAGCGGGTGGTCGTCTACAGCGAACACGACGGGCCGATGGACGAGGTGCGCCGGATGTCGATCCTGCGCCGGCAGACCACCCCCGAGGTGATCGCCTGGTTCCGCCGGATGGGCGTGCTCACCGCCCGTGAGCCGGTGCGCACCCCGGCCGACGTCGACCTCGACCTGCTCCCCCGGGTCTGCGTGCCGATCTGGCACGACGACCTGCTGCTCGGGTTCGTCTGGTTCATCGACGACGACGGGTCGATGACCGACGCCGACATCGCCACCGCGACCAGCGCCTTCACCGACCTGTCGCTGGCCCTCTACCGGGAGAACCTGCTCGGCGAGCTGGCCTCGCAGCGGGAGTCGGAGGCCACCCGGACGCTGCTGGTGGAGAGCGCGCAGGCCCGCACGCACGCCGTCCGGGCGCTGCTGGAGGAGGGCACGGTCGCCGGTGACGGCCCCACCACCGCCGTGGTGGCCCAGCTCGTCCCCGCCGCCGGGCGGCACCTCGACGAGGTGGCCCGGATCGCGCTGGAACAGGCGCTGGTGGCGACCCGGCGGTGGCTCGGCGTGCGGGAGTCGCTGCACATGGTCTGGCCCGACCACGGGGTGCTGCTGATCTCTGGCGGCCGGATCGCCGGCCAGCCCACCCCGAAGGTCGCGGCCGAGCATCTCGACGAGGCGCTGGCCCAGGCGACCCGGGGGCTTTCCTCGGTGGAACGGACGGTGACCGGGATCGGCCAGTCCCGCCCGGGGCTGGCCGACGCGGTGGAGTCCTACCGGGAGGCGGTGCAGGCGGCCCGGGTGGGCGTGCAGCTGCCGGCGCTCGGCCGGGTGGTCTCCTGGTCCGGCCTGGGCATCTACCGGGTGCTGTCCCAGCTCGACGGCCGGGACCTCGACGCCGCCGGGGTGCACCCCGGGCTGGAACGGCTACTGCGCGACGACGCCCACCAGGTGCTGCTGGAGACCCTTGAGGCATACCTCGACCTGGCCGGCAACGCCCACGCGACCGCCGAGAAGCTGCGGCTGCACCGGACCACCCTCTACTACCGGCTGCAACGGGTCGAGCAGCTCGCCGAGACCGACCTCAAGGACGGCAACGAACGGTTGTGCCTGCACCTGGCGATGAAGCTGGGCCGGCTCACCGGCCACTACCGGTCGGGGTCCTGACCGTCGCCGCCGGATCGACCGTCGGGAGAGGACACCCGCGCCGTCGCGCTGTGACAGTCCGTGTGCGGCCGGACAGATCATTGACAGATCAGAGCAGGCACGGCCAGGATGGGCGCACCGATCGGCAACGCCCCCACGACCTACCGTAACCAGGTTCGCCCCCCGCCCGTCACGCAGACCGGATCGGCGCCGGTCCGTCGCATCCGCCCGTTCGGGAGACATCCCCGTGTCCCCCGTCGTCCGCGGGTGGACGTCGTGTTCGGTCGCCGCCGTCGCCCGACTGTCGGCGTCCGACCTCCCTGTTTCGCACACCCGCCCGACGGCGGGCGCTGCCGCGCGCCGTCGGCCCGTCTCGCACCTGAGGAAAGGTGGCCCGAATGTCCCGTTCCGCGCTCCCCCGCCGCTGGCGGCGGCTACCCGCCGCCACGGCCGCCGGCGTGGCGTTGCTGCTGATCGCCGGCCCGGCGACCGCCGGCACCGCCGCCCCGCCCGACCGGGAGGCCGACGCCCCGGTCGTGCTCGAACGTTCCGCCGACGAGCAGGCCGACGTGGTGGAGGTGACGGTCGACGGCAGCGCCCAGCTGGACGCGCTGGTCGCCACCGGCGTCGACCTCGACCACCACGTCACCCCCACCGAGGCGGGCATCGTGGTGCACGCCGTGGTCACCCCGACCGAGGTCGCCGCGCTGAAGCGGATGGGCTACCGGGTCGGCGCCGTGCTGCACGACGCCGCCGACTCCGCGCAGCGGATCAGCGAGCGGGACGCCACGATCGCCGCCCACCAGGCCGAGAACCGGGCGTACACGGCGACCCTGGAGCGCAGTGCCGCGACCTCCGACGTGAAGATCATCCGGGCCGACTACTACACCTCCGGCACCAACCAGGTGCTCTCGGTCGAGGCGAAGTGGGCCCAGGGGCAGACCTCCACCAGCGCGCTGACCGTCGCCCGGGACAGCGGCCCCGGCACCGAGATCGGCACCGGCGGCACCCAGAACATCTCCCGGTTCGTCGACGCCGGGGTCTACCTCTACCACCGGGGCGCCGCCGCCGTCACCGCCCGGCCGGAGCGCATCCAGATCACCAGCCCCTCCGGCGACGTGGCGGTCGCCGAGGTCAAGGAGTGGCTGCCGATCCCGGCCGACAGCCCGGAGGGCCCCGGCTACCAGAAGGACTTCGTCACCAGCTACCTCACCCCCACCGAGCTGTACGACCGGATCAAGCGACTGGCCGACGCCTACCCGCAGCTCGCCGAGGTGGTGAAGCTGCCGTACCAGACCAACGGCTACCGGCGTAAGGCGCAGGTCGTGCTCGGGGGGAGCAACGCCACCCGGGTCGCGGTCGACTCGCTCGCCTGGGGACACGAGGGCGGCAACGACATCACCGTCGAGCTGGCCGACCCGGGCGCGGCCGACCGGCCGCTGTCGGTCACGGTGACCGGCAAGGCCGTCCGGGTCAGCCTGGCCACCGACGCCGCCGGGGCGGTGACCAGCACCGCCGCCCAGGTCGCCGCGGCGCTGACCGCCGAGGCGGGCGCGCTGGTCACGGCGTACACCTATCGGGGGGACGCCGGCGCCGGGGTGGTCGCGCCGGTCGCGCCGACGCCGCTGTCGGACAACCTGAAGGCGCCGGCCGGGGTCTCCCGCGACCCGCACCCGGTGTACGCCATCCGGATCGGCAAGTACCGCGACGGCTCCCGCACCGGGGTGCTGGCCTACGCGCAGGAGCACGCGCGGGAGTGGGTGCCGCCGCTGGTGACCATCGAGACCGCCGAGCGGCTGCTGCGCAACCACGCCACCGACGAGAACACCAAGCAGTTGCTGCGCACCCTGGACATCTGGATCGTCCCGTCGATCAACCCGGACGGCGGGCACTACTCGTTCTACGACTACGCCTCGCAGCGGCGCAACATGACCAACCACTGCGCGCCGGGTGGCGCCACCGACGCGCTGGCCCGCAACTCGTGGGGCGTGGACAACAACCGCAACTACACCGAGTACAGCCTCTTCGACGGCTACTCGGGGGCGTCGGCGAGCTGCACCGGCGACACCTACGCCGGGCCGAGCGAGCTGTCCGAGCCGGAGAACCGCAACGTCGACTGGCTGGCCCAGCGGCCGAACATGAAGTTCTCGATGAACCTGCACTCCTCCGGCAACTACTTCATGTGGTCGCCGGGCGCGTACGCCACCCCGGGCCGGATCTCCGCGCCCCGGCCGACGCTGGCCGAGGAGTCGTTCTTCTGGGGCGCGTCGTCGCGCATCCTCACCGCGATCAAGCGGCACCGCAACATGGCGGTCACCCCGGCCCGGACCGGCCCGATCTCCGACGTGCTGTACTCGGCGGCCGGCAACTCCGGCGACATGCTCTGGTACAAGTACGGCATCTACGCCTGGAACTTCGAGGTCGGCACCAGCTTCCAGCCCACCTGGGAGGAGGCGCACCAGGAGACCATGGAGTTCAGCAACGGCCTGGTCGAGCTGCTGCGGGTGGCCCGGGACTACGACAAGGACAAGAAGCGCCCGACCAGCACCCTGTCGGTCACGCCGAGCGCCACCGAGGGCGCGGTCAGCGTCCGGTTCGACGTCAGCGAGCCGGCGGCGGTGTTCTACACCCTCGACGGCAGCCGACCGACGTTCGAGTCCACCCTGTACGCCTCGGCGGGCATCCGGGAGGGGGCCGAGACGCTGACCGTCCCGGTCGGCACCAAGATCCACTGGTTCTCGGTGGACGCGGCCGGCAACATCGAACGCAACTACCGGCCGGACGAGGACAGCAAGACCTTCAACCGGGGCTGGGCGACCCTGCCCACCGGCTGAGGCCCGGAACGCGCCAGCGGGGGTCCGCGCCGCCGGACCCCCGCTGGTCGACCCCGCCCGACCCGTGACCCGCCAGCGGTGACAATCCGTCGCCGCCGCGTCCCCGCGAAACCGGAAGATGCCCGAGCCGCAGCACCGCGGCTCGGGCATCTTCTGTTGTGCCGTCGGCCGGCGCGCCGGGTACGCGGCGGCCCCAGCTCCCGCTCGACGGGCGGCGGTCGCCCGCGCGGGTGACCACCGCCGAACGTCGATCCCGCAGGTCGGGGGCCGTTGCGGAGGTGAACTCGCGTCTTGCGCGACCCGGAGCACAGGTGTACAACTAACCGAGCTAGGTACACATCTAGCTTCAGTTGGTACGCAACAGTGGGAGCCGGGTGTGGACCGCTTAAGGGTCGGTGTCGTCGGAGTCGGGGTCCAGGGACAGCTGCACGCCCGTGCGCTGCGCGACGTGCGGCAGGCCGAACTGGTCGCCGTCGCGGACGTCTCGCCACGCAACCGGGAATGGGCCGAGACCCACCTCGGCGTCCGGGCCGTCCCGGACGTCGTCGACCTCCTCGACCAGGTCGACGCGGTGAGCATCTGCACGCCGGACCACCTGCACGAGGACGCCACCCTCGCCGCGCTCGCCGCGGGCAAGCGGGTGCTGCTGGAGAAGCCGATGGCGCTGTCGCGGGCCAGCTGCGACCGGATCATCGCCGGCCGGCCCGATCCCGACGCACTGATGATCGGCCACGTGCTGCGGTTCGACCCCCGGGTGCGGCGACTGCGTGAGGTGGTGCGCTCCGGCGAACTCGGGGACATCTGGCACGTCAAGGTGTGGCGGTGCACCTCGCAGGCGGTCGGCGAGGGGATCTGGGACCGGACGTCGGTCGCCTGGTTCCTCGGCATCCACGACGCCGACCTGCTCCGGTTCGTGACCGGCCGCGAGGTCGAGGTCACCGGCGCGGTCGGCCGCAAGGTGCTCTCGCCCAGTCACGACGTCGTGCACGCCACGGTCCGCTTCGACGACGGCGCGATCGGCACGATGGAGAACAACTGGACGCTGCCGCACTCCCGCCCGTCGCGGGCCGACGCCGGTCTGCGGATCGTCGGTGAGCACGGGATCCTCGAGATGAACCTCTCGCACAACGACCTGCTGTACGCCCACCGCGGCGGGGCGGCCAGCTTCATGGACACCTACTTCTGGCCCAGTCGCGACGGCGGCGGCGCCTACAACCTGCGGTCCGAGCTGGAGGCGTTCGTCGACGCCGCGCTGACCGGCGGACCGACACCGGTCAGCGGCGAGGAGGGCCGCGCGGCCGTCACCGTCGTCGAGGACATCGAGGCGGCACTGGCCGGCGACCCGCCGCCCGGCAACTGAGGGGTCAGAGATGCTGCGGTACGCGCTGCGTCGCCTCGCGATCTCGGTACTCGTCCTGTTCGGCGCGGCGACGGTGGTCTTCTTCGCGATGCGGGCGGTCTCCGGCGACCCGGCGACCGCGGTGCTCGGCCCGGACGCCGACCAGTCGGCCGTCGAGGCGCTGCGCCGGGAGTACGGGCTCGACGCCTCACTACCCGTCCAGTACGTCCAGTTCCTCAGGCGCGCCGTCACCCTCGACTTCGGTGAGTCGTTCCGGCTCCACGACGCCGCGACGAACCTGGTGCTCACCCACCTGTCGGCGACGGCCGCCCTGGCGCTGACCGCCTTCGCCATCGTCCTGGTCCTCGGGTTCGCCCTGGGCACCCTGGCGGCGACCCGACCCAACGGCGTGGTGGACCGCGTGGTCTCGGTGCTGTCGATGCTCACCCAGTCCCTTCCGACGTTCTGGGTCGGCATCATGCTGATCCTGGTCTTCTCCCGGTTCCTGCACCTGCTGCCCAGTTCCGGCGCGGGGTCCCCGGCCGCGATGGTCATGCCGGCGGTGACGCTGGCCCTGCCGCTGCTGAGCGTGGTGCTCCGGCTGGTGCGCTCCGGGCTGCTCGACGTGCTGCACGAGGACTACGTGGTCACCGCCCGCGCCAAGGGCCTGTCCGAGACCCGGGTCGTCGGCTGGCACGCGATGCGCAACATGCTGATCCCCGTCGTCACCGTGGCCGGCCTGGAGTTCGGCAGCCTGCTCGGCGGCGCGGTGATCGTCGAGACCGTGTTCGCCTGGCCGGGGGTGGGCCGGCTGATGACCGACGCCATCGCCGCCCGCGACTACTCGGTCGTGCAGGCCTGCGTGATCACCGTCGCGGTGATCTTCATCGTCATCAACCTGCTCGTCGACCTGCTGTACGTCCGGCTGGACCCCCGGGTCCGCGAGAGCGTCTGAGAGGTGACCACCGTGTCCGACGGCGTACCCGGCTCGGCCGTGCTCGGCACACCGGTCGTGCCCACCGACGGCGGCCCGCCCGACGGGGCGTCGACCCCGCCGGCCGCCCCACCCCGCCGCCGCCGACGTCGCCGGCTGCGGCTGTGGCTCCCCCTCGGGGTGATCGCCGGCTACCTGGTGGCGGGGGTGATCGGGCCGCTGGTCGCCCGGTACGACCCGATCGCGACCTCCGTCGCCGACCGGCTGCTCCCCCCGGGCAGCCGGATGTCCGACGGCGGCCTGGCCCTGCTCGGCACCGACCAGGTCGGCCGGGACCTGCTGCCCCAGATCATGCAGGGCGCCCGGATCTCGTTGCTGGTCGGCGCGGCGACCCTGCTGCTGGCCGGCACCGTGGGCGCCGCGCTCGGCATCCTCTGCGGCTACCTCGGCGGGGCGGTGGACGCGACCCTCATGCGACTGGCCGACATCCAACTGGCCTTCCCGTCGATCCTGCTCGCCGTCTTCGTCGCCGGCGTGCTGGGTTCCAGCGTCACCAACGTCGTGCTCACCCTGTCCATCACCACCTGGCCGATCTTCGCCCGGGTGGCCCGGGCGCAGACCCTGGCGACCCGCTCCCGGGACTTCGCCAACGCGGCCCGCACCCTCGGCGCCGGCCCGTGGCACGTCGTGCGGCACTGCGTGCTCCCCGCGGTGGCCAGCCCGTTGCTGGTCATCGCCACCGTCCAGCTCGGATTCGTCATCGTCGCCGAGGCGTCGTTGAGCTTCCTGTCGCTGGGCATCCCGGCCGGCACGCCGAGCTGGGGCACCACCATCGCCAACGGACGCGACTACCTGGCCAGCGCCTGGTGGATCGCCACCCTGCCAGGCCTGGTCCTGGCCGTCTTCGTGGTCTGCGTCGGCGTGCTCGGCGACGAACTACGGGACCGCTCCGACCCGAACCTCTCCACCCGGTAACCCGTCAGCGAAATGGGCAGACATGAGATCTTCGACCACCCGGCTCGGCGCGCTGGCTCTCGCCGCCGTGCTCGGGCTGACCGCGTGCTCCTTCGGCTCCGACGACCCCGCCGGTGACGGCGGCGGCACCACCCTCCGGGTAGCCAACCCGACCCCGGTGGTCTCGTTGAACCCGTTCGCCGCGAACTCGGCGGACCAACCCACCCTCACCGTCGTCCAGGAGGTCTTCGAGACCCTGGTGGTCCGCGACGACGGCAGGATCGCCCCCAAGCTCGCCGAGAGCTGGACCAACCCCGACCCGTTGACCTGGCAGTTCGTGCTGCGCAGCGGCGTCACCTTCGCCGACGGGACGCCGATGACCAGCGCCGACGCCAAGGCGTCGCTCCAGGCGCTGATCGACGGCAAGGGGCCGCTGGCCGGGCTGTGGGCCACCGTCGACGACATCCGCACCCCCGACGAGCGCACCCTGACCATCCACACCAAGAGCCAGCTCGGCACCGTGCTGAGCAACCTCACCCTGCTCTGGATCGCCCCCGCCGCCAAGATCGGCGACAGCGCGTTCTTCGACGCCCCGTACGGCACCGGCCCGTTCAAGGTCTCGTCGTTCACCGCCGGCCAGAGCGTGAACCTGGTCCGCAACGACAAGTACCGCGGCGACCGGCCGAAGCTGTCCGGCATCTCCTACCGCTACATCCCCGAGGTGTCCGGCCGGGTGACCGCGCTGGCGAACAACGAGATCGACGTGACCTGGGGCCTGCCGCCGGACCAGCTCACCGGGCTGCGGGACAACAAGGACCTGACCGTCAAGTCGTTCCCGACGTACGCCAACTACTACATCTGGTTCAACAGCTCCCGCAAGCCGTTCACCGACGCGCGGGTCCGGCAGGCCATGTGGCACGCGGTCGACTTCGCCAAGATCAGCAAGTCGCTGTTCGACCAGGCCGGGACCCCGGCCACCGGCCCGCTGCCGGAGGCCGTGTTCGGCGCCGCCGGGCAGAACCCGTACGCCTACGACCCGGCCCGCGCCCGGCAGCTGCTCACCGAGGCCGGCTACCCGGACGGGTTCACCACCACGATGATGTGGAGCAGCGGCTGCTGCACCAACGGCAACTCCTTCGCCGACGCGATGATCAGCGACTGGGCCAAGGTCGGCATCGTGGTCAAGCCCCAGGAGCTGGAGCGGGCCACCTGGCTGGACAAGCTGCTCAAGCTCGACTGGGACAGCACGATGACGACCGGCAGCACGATCACCGGCGACGCCGACTTCACCCTGGCCCGGCTCTACCTGTCGACCGCCAAGCGCAACGGCTACGCCGACCCGGAGCTGGACCGCATCCTGCTCGCCGCCCGCGCCGAACTCGACCAGGACAAGCGGGCCACCCTGTACGCCCAGGCCGGCAAGATCGTCTGGGACGAGGCGGTGGGCATCTTCCCGCTCGACCTCAACGGCAACGTCGTGCTGCGCGGCACCGTCGAGGGGTTCACCCCGACCCCCAACGACCTGCCCGACTTCGCCGGCGTATCGCTGCGCTGACCCGAGAACCGGACCCGGAGGACCCGATGGTCGCACCACCGCACACCCCCGACCCCCTGTTGACGGTCGACGATCTCGTCGTGTCGTTCGACGGCCCGCTCGGCGCCTACCGGGCGCTCAACGGCGTCTCGTTCTCCGTCGGCAGGGGCGAGACACTGGCGATCCTCGGGGAGTCCGGGTCCGGCAAGTCGGTCACCGTCCGCGCGGTCATGGCGCTGCTGCCCCGGCACAGCGCGACGATCGAACGCGGCACCATCCGGTACGACGGCGAGGAGATCTCCGCGCTGCCGGTGCGGCGCACCCGCGAGTTGTCCGCCACCGAGATGGCGATGGTCTTCCAGGACTCGTTGACCGCGCTCAACCCGGTCGTCCGGGTCGGCCAGCAGATCGCCGAACTGTTCCGGGTCCGGCAGCGCACCTCACGCCGGGAGGCCTGGCGGCGGGCGGTCGCCGGCCTGGAACGGGTCGGCATCCCCAACGCCGCCCGCCGGGCCCACGACTACCCCCACCAGTTCTCCGGCGGGATGCGCCAGCGGGTGGTGATCGCGATGGCCCTCGCCCTGCGCCCCCGGCTGCTCATCGCCGACGAGCCGACCACCGCGCTGGACGTGACGGTGCAGGCGCAGATCATGGACCTGCTGCGCGAACTGCGCGAGGCCGACGGGATGTCGATGATCCTCATCACCCACGACCTCGGGGTGGTCGCCGACGTGGCCGACCGGGTCGCCGTCATGTACGCCGGCACGGTCGTCGAGTCGGGGCCGCTGCGCACCGTGTACGACGCGCCGGCCCACCCGTACACCCGGGGGTTGATGGCCTCCGTACCCGCCCCCGACCGTCCCGGCGAACGGCTGACGCCGATCGAGGGGATGCCGCCGTCGCCGCTGGCGACGCCGGCCGGCTGCCCGTTCCACCCCCGGTGCCCCGTCGCCCGCAGCGCCTGCCGCACCGACCGGCCGACCCTGCGCACCGTCGCCGCCGGCCACGAGGCGGCCTGCCACTACGCCGAGGAGGTGATGGCCGGTGTCGACGTCGCAGACGCGGCTTGAGGTCCGACAGCTCCGGGTCAGCTACCCGACCCACGGTGGCCCGCTGCGCCGGGCGGCGGCCGTGCACGCCGTGGAACGGCTCAGCCTCACCGTCACCACCGGCCGCACCCTGGGCCTGGTCGGCGAGTCCGGCTGCGGCAAGTCCACCCTGGCCCGGACCATCGTCGGCCTGCGCCGGCCGACCGGCGGCGAGATCTGGTACGCCGGCGAGCGGGTCGACAACGCCGACGCGGCCCGGCGACGCCGGCTGACCGCCGAGATCCAGATGGTCTACCAGGACCCGTACTCGTCGTTGAACCCGCGCAAGAAGGTGTCCTTCATCGTCACCGAAGGGTGGCGGGTGCACCGCGGTTCCGTCCCCCGCGACCAGTGGCCGGCCCGCACCGCCGACCTGCTGGCCCGGGTCGGCCTCGCCGCCGAGCTCGCCGACCGGTATCCGCACCAGTTGTCCGGCGGCCAACGCCAGCGGGTCGGCATCGCCCGCGCCCTGGCCATGTCGCCCCGGATCCTGGTCTGCGACGAGCCGGTCAGCGCGCTGGACGTGTCCGTCCAGGCGCAGACCCTCAACCTCCTCGCCGACCTCCGGGCCGACCTGGGGCTGGGCTACCTGTTCATCGCGCACGACCTGTCGGTGGTCCGGCACATCAGCGACGACCTCGCGGTGATGTACCTGGGCCGGATCGTGGAGACCGGACCGGCGGCGACGGTGTACGACACCCCGGCCCACCCGTACACCCGGGCGCTGATCTCGGCGGCCCCCGTGCCCCGTCCCTGGGCGACGCCGCCGGCCGAACGCATCCTGCTCACCGGCGAGGTGCCGTCCCCGGCCTCGCCACCGTCCGGCTGTCGCTTCCGGACCCGGTGCCGACTCGCCCAGCCGCGCTGCGCCGAGGCCGAACCGGAGCTGCGGACGGTCGCCGGGCGCGAGGTCGCCTGCCACTACGCCGAGTCCAGCCTCGCCGACGCTTCGCCGTCGACCACGGCGGTGAGCCGGTGAGCGGCGCCGAACCCGTCCGCGTCGGGGTCGACCTGGGCCAGGGCGGCTGTCGTGCGGTGGCCCGGCACGGCCGCTCGACCGGGCACGCCGAGACCCCCGGCTTCTGGACCGGTGACGCCGACGCCCGGATCGCCGACGCGGTGGCCGGCGCGCTGGCCGGCCTGGGCCCGCTCGGCCCGGACACCACGGTGCTGGTCGGCGTCGGCATGACCGGGCTCAACGGCCGGCCACCGGCGACCGACGCCCTGCGGGCCCGGCTGCGCGCCCTCGGTCGACCCGGGCGGCTGCGGATCGCCGACGACAGTGTGACCGCGTACCTCGGTGCGCTCGGCCCAGTCCCCGGCGCGGTCGTCGCCGCCGGCACCGGCGCGGTGGTCCTCGCCGCCGACGCCGCCGGCCGGACCGCCCGCTCCGACGGCTGGGGCGCCGACCTCGGCGACCGGGGCTCGGGGCACTGGATCGGCCGGACCGCGATCCGGCTCGCCCTGCGCGACCGGGACCGGGCCGCGCCCGGCCGGCTGGCCGACGCGGTGACCGCCGTCTGGGGGCCGGTCGAGACGCTGCCCGCCCGCTGGCGGGCCGATCCACCGACCCCGGAACGGATCGCGGGCTTCGCCACCACGGTCGCCGACCTGGCCCGCGCCGGTGACGACGACGCCGGACGGATCTGGCGTCGGGCCGGCGAACTGCTCGCCGAATCGGTGGTCGGGGCGCTGTTCCGGGTCGGCCTCGACGCGACCCCGGTCCCGGTCGCCGGCACCGGCGGGGTCTTCCGGGCCACGGACCTGGTGTGGTCGTCGTTCACCGCGGCGCTGCGGGCCGCAGCGCCCGCGGCGCAGCCGGTTCCGGCCGCCGGGGATCCCCTCGCCGGTGCGCTGGCCCTGGCCGACGGGCCACCCGGCCCCGGCCCCTTTCCCGGACTCACCGTCCAGATCGACTTCGACGCGAAGGCAGAACACCGATGAACGTGGCCGATGCCATCCGTGGACGCCTGATCGTGTCCTGCCAGGCCCAGGGCCGCAGCCCGTTCCGGGACACCGGACACATGATGGCGATGGCGGCCGCGGCCGTGCTCGGCGGCGCCGCCGGCCTGCGCGGGCAGGGCGTGGACCACGTGCGGGGCATGGTCGGCCTCGGGGTGCCGGTGGTCGGGCTGGTCAAGCGGCACACCCCCGGCAGCCCGGTCTACATCACCCCGTCCGAGGCCGACGTGACCGCGCTGACCGACGCCGGGGCGCAGATCGTCGCGGCCGACGCCACCGGCCGCCCCAGGGCCGGCGGGGAGAAGCTGTCCGGCCTCGTCGCGGCGGCCCATGCCGCCGGGGCGTTGTTCATGGCCGACGTCGACAGCCTGGACGCGGCGATGGCCGCCGTCGACGCCGGCGCCGACCTGGTCGGCACCACGCTGTCCGGCTACACCGCCGGCGCCGTCCCCGACGGACCGGACATCGCCCTGGTGGGGAAGCTCAGTCGGCATTGTCCGGTTCCGGTCATCGCCGAGGGGCGATACCGTACCCGTACCCAGGTCGCGGCGGCGTTCGACGAGGGCGCATGGGCAGTCGTCGTCGGCACCGCCATCTCGGACCCGGTCAACACCACGCGCAGGTTCGCGCAGGCCTGCCCGCATCCCCGGTTGGACTCGTGATGACCACCAAACTGAGCCAGATCCGCACCGAACTCCGGCACCGCGTCGCGGGGCTGCCGGCGCACTCGGCCCTGCCCCGCGAGCGGGACCTCGCCGAGGAACTCGGCGTGAGCCGGACGACACTGCGGCAGGCGCTGCGCGAACTGCTCGACGCCGGCCTGATCTACACCATCCGGGGCCAGGGCACCTTCGTCTCCGACACCCGGATCGCCAAGGGCACCAGCCTCAGCGGGTTCACCGAGGACATGCTGGCCCGGGGCCTGCTGCCGAGCAGCAAACTGATCGTCGCGGACGCGCTGGTCGCCCGCGACGCGGCCGCCTCGGAACTCGGCCTGCCCGAGGGGTCACTGCTCTACCGGGTGGAACGGCTCCGGCTCGCCGACGGCGCGCCGATGTGCCTCGAAGAGGTGCACCTGCCTGCCGACCTGTTCCCCGGGCTGCTGGTCGAGAACCTCGACACCGGGCTCTACGGGATCATGAAGGACCGCTACCACGTCCAGGTCACCGTGGCCCAGCAGATGATCGCCGCCGTCGTGCCCACCCGCCGGCAGTGCGACCTGCTGGAGATCCCGCCCTCGGCGGCGCTGCTGGAGGTCCGCCGGATCGGCTACGACGGGCGCGGCCGGGCCGTCGAACGCGCGGTGTCGCTCTACCGGGGCGACCGCTACCACTTCTCCCTGACCGCACGACGAGGCGAGGCAGACTGATGCGTACCACCACGGCGGAGCGGCACACCGACGTCCTGGTGGTCGGCGGGGGCGTGGGCGGGATCGCCGCCGCGCTGGCCGCCTGCGAGGGCGGCGCCCGGGTGGTCGTCGTCGAGCCGTACGGGTGGATCGGGGGGCAGCTCACCTCGCAGGCGGTGCCGCCGGACGAACACCCCTGGATCGAGACGCACGGCTCGACGGCCGGCTACCGGCGGTTCCGGCAGGCGGTACGCGACCACTACCGCACCTGGTATCCGCTCGCGCCCGACGGGGCCGCCCGGCCGCTCAACCCGGGCAACGGCTGGGTCAGCCCGCTGTGTCACGAGCCCCGGGTGGCGCTGGCCGTGCTCCAGGCCATGATCGCCCCCTGGCGCGCGGCGGGCCGGCTGACCGTGCACACGCGGGCGCAGGTCGAACGGGCCCACACCGACGGGGACACGGTGACCGCCCTGACCGTCCGACTCGCCGACGGCACGCTGCGCCACCTCGCCGCCAGCCTCGTCCTGGAGGCGAGCGAGACCGGCGAGCTGCTGGCCCTCGCCGGCATCGAACACCGCACCGGCACCGAGTCACAGGCGCAGACCGGTGAACCGAGCGCCCCGGACCGGCCCGCGCCGCTGAACATGCAGGCGGCCACCGTCTGCTTCGCCCTCGACCACGTCGACGGCGACCACACGGTGGACCGGCCGGCCGACTACGACCACTGGCGGACCCGCACCGCACCCGGCTGGCCGGGCCCGCTGTTCAGCTGGACCTACCCCGATCCGCGGACCGGCCGGCCGGTCACCGGCCGGTTCACCCCCAACCCCCGCTCGACGGCGACCTCGATGGAGGAGGGCCTGATCGCGCCGGAGCTGTGGACGTACCGGCGGATCCTCGACCGGCGGGCGTTCCGGCCCGGCCTGTTCCCCAGCGACGTGACGCTCGTCAACTGGCCGATGAACGACTACCTGGACGGGCCGCTGTTCGACGTGCCGGACGCCGAGCGGCACGTCCGGCGGGCCAGGGAGGCCAGTCAGGCGTTCCTGTACTGGCTGCAGACCGAGGCGCCCCGCCCGGACGGCGGCACCGGTTTCCCCGGCCTGCGGTTGCGCCCCGACGTGACCGGCACCCCCGACGGCTTCGCGCAGGCGCCGTACATCAGGGAGGCCCGCCGGCTGGTGGCGGTGACCACGCCGACCGAGCAGGACCTGTCGGTCGCGGTGCGTGGGGCCGCCGGTGCGGTCCACTATCCCGACACGGTGGGCACCGGTCACTACCGGATCGACCTGCACCCGACGACCGGCGGCGACGGGTACCTCGACGTGGCGGCGCACCCGTTCGAGATCCCGCTGGGGGCGTTGCTGCCCGAGCGGGTCACCAACGTGATCGCCGCCGGCAAGGCCGTCGGCACCACCCACATCACCAACGGCTGCTACCGGGTGCACCCGGCCGAGTGGTCGATCGGGGAGGCCGCCGGCGCGCTGGCCGCCTACTGCCTGGACCGCCGGACCCCGCCGCACAGGGTCCGGGCCAGCGCGAAACTGCTGGAGGACTTCCAGTCCGAACTGGCCCGGCGGGGGGTCGACCTGCGCTGGCCGACGACCATGGCGACGGCCCCGCAACCGGCGGGCGGCGACGCGCTGCCGAGCTGAGTCCGACCCCGCGGCACGCCGCCCGGGTGACAGCGAAGGGGACGTGAGAGCGTGTCCCCGCGAGCGCACCGTGCGGGAACCCCCACCCCCACTGCGCGGCATCCCCCGCGCCTCGACGAGCACCCGGAGCACGGCGAACGCCTGCGGGCCGAGCCGGACGAGCTTCGATGACGCGTGTCCGCAACAGGGCCTCGCGCGGAAAGTCCGGCGGTGAGTGTTCAGGTTCCGGGGCCCCCGCCAGGGCCGGTCGGGGCCGCACGGGCCATCAGTTCCTCCGCGTCCCGGGTGCCGCGCGACGCGAACGAACTCGATGTGCGGCGATGGCCAGGCCGGACAACGCAGTTCCTATGGCACGGAACGTATCTGTCAGGCGACGCCGCGAGAAGGAGTTCTTGTCGTTCTTCCGAGGAAAATCCGCGGCTGGGACGCCCACCTCCAGGAACGAGCACAGCGGGTGCCATCCCTCCGCGACATCGAACACGAGAAGACGCTCGCTGGGAACGGTCCGCCGGACCTCGCTGATGTGTGATTCGAAGGTCGTCAGCGCGTGGTCCCGGTCGAACCGGCTTCCACCGAAGACACGGTCTGCGATCACACGATTCAGCTCCGCCGGAAAGTAGCGGTAGGCCGGATTGCGCAGGGCCATGGCGCCGAGGAGGACCGAGGCGAACGGTGAGCGAAGGAAACGCCAGGCAGCGAAGACAGTCTTCGTCGCACTGTCATACCATCTCTCCGGATCACGTACGGTCAATATGATCTTGGCTTCCGGATAGGCGTCGACAAGATCCCGCCAATAGGCGGCGCCGGGCCAGTCCACGGTTGCCTGGTATCCCGCGAAGATGGCGTCCCAGGCGGGCCGGACGGGGTCACCGAGGTCGACCCAGGCCTTCGCCCGTTCGGGTTGGCCGGCGATCTCGAGCATGTGATAGCAGGGGCCGAAGCCCAACGTCTCGAGAGCGGCCTTCAACGACTCGGTGCCGGTCCTGCCGAACCCGACCCCGATCACCCGCATCGACATCTGCACCATCCTTCAGCCCGAACAGTCTCATGTGGGTGGACCGGGTGCGGACCACGGCCACCACACCCGGAATGACGGACGCCGGGTGGATCTCTTCACCGGATGACCGCTCGAAAGCCGGAGTCTCGGCATCGCCAACACCAGCTGCACCACGCGGGCAGAAGGCCCCGACCGTCACATACCTGGCCGGGGAGCAACAGACGTCGCCGCTTCGATGCCTCGTCGGGCCCCATCCGGAGTCCCGCTCCGCCTCGCGGCGGGTGGTGAGGTCAGCCCTATGGTGCGCCCGATCCGGGCCGGATCCGCTTGCAGGCCGCCGCAGCCCGTAAGCGGCTCTCTCGCCGCAGGGGTCTTCGCGCCGTCGTCCAGAATCGGTTCCAGCGGAGCCTCAGCCGGACGATCGATGGCATCCAGCGGCTGGCGGTGAAGGCGAAAGCGACGAACATGCCCGGCGTGAGCACTTCCTCGACCACGCCAAGCAGCTCACGCCGCCGACCGGCGCTGAAAGGCGCCCACGGCAACCCACCGGCGACGCTCGCACCGGCGACCGCCTGCCCGGCTGGGCGGTCATCGTGGCCTGACGAACCGTGTCCAACGGTCACGGTGACACCTCCTGGTTCGTGGATCTGCGATCAACTCTCGGCGGCTCCCGCCGACGGCACATCGGTCATCTGACTTCGATCAGGAGGATCCAGCCCGACTCGGACCGGGTGCTGATGGGCGCCCCGGGCCGCTGGTGCGGCTGCGATCCGGCCGGTCTTGGTCACTCGCCTGTTCAGATCAAAGCGGGGCGGTTCGGTGCGCCGTCCGGGACGGTCGAACACTCCAGCCGCTGACGCCGGGTCGAGGCACGCCGTCGATCGAGACGTACGCGGCGGGGAAGCCGGCGCGACCGTCGGGCTGGCGACTGCCGCGTGCAGCGCCGCGCAGGCGAAGGCCATGCGCTGTTCACGCATTCCATGGCTACTCTGCTCCTGTGGCAGGCTGGTCGCCCGGTTGACCTGCCACGCGAGGGCCCAGGAGGGCGATCATGACCACGAAAGCGACCACGGTGGCCGAGGGTTTCCACTTCCTGGAGGCACCACGTTGGCGCGACCAGCGGCTCTGGTTCGCCGACTTCTACGGCCCGCAGGTCTGGTCCATGCGGGAGGACGGCGCTGACCTGCGGGCCGAGGCCGACGTGCCAGGGCAACCCTCCGGACTGGGCTGGCTCCCCGACGGGCGCATGCTGATCGTATCGATGCGCGACCGCAAGGTGCTCCGCAGGGAGCCGGACGGAACGCTGGTCGTACATGCCGATCTGGCCGGGCACGCCACCGGGCACGCCAACGACATGGTCGTGGACAGCCACGGCCGCGCGTTCGTCGGCAACTTCGGCTTCGATCTCATGGCCGGTGATCCGATACGACCAGCCGGGCTGCACCGCGTGGATCCCGACGGCCACGTCACGCAGGTGGCCGACGACCTGTGGTTTCCCAACGGCAGCGTCATCACCCCCGACAACGTGCTGCTCGTGGTGGAGACGTTCGGCAACCGGGTCACCGCCTTCGACATCTCCGACGACGGGGACCTCAGCGGCCGGCGACCGTGGGCGACGTTCGGGCCCCTTCCGATCGGCCACCGGGTCGATCAGGTGCTGACCGAGCTACGGGTCGCCGGCGACGGTGCCTGCCTCGACGCGACGGGCGGGCTGTGGATCGCCGATGCGGTCGGCAGCCGGCTGGTACGGGTGGTCGAGGGCGGAACGATCACCGACGAGATCAGGCCCGGCTCGCCGGTCTACGCGTGCGCCCTCGGCGGTGCCGCAGGGACGACCTTGTTCGCCTGCGCGGCACCCGACTTCCACGAGAAGGCTCGCAGGTCGGCACGCGAGGCCCGCATGCTCGCAGTGCAGGTCGCTGTTCCGGGGTGCACACCGTGACGACCGCATGGAGACGACCGGTCGGCTGACGGGAGGTCTCCGGCAATCCTGCGGTCAGCCGGGTCGCGCTGCCCGGATGTCCGCTGCCGGCGGTGCCCAAGACGGGGAAGGCCAGCACCGACCCCGCCCTCAGCTCGAAGATGCGCCGGTCCCTGGACCTCTACCGGCTGACTCCGCTGCTCGCGCCGCATGGGGAGCACCGCCTGATCGGCCTGGATCCTGGCGACGAAGCGAGGATCAGGCAAGAAGTCGCGGGGATTGCTCTAACACACCGTGAGGCCGTCGAGGTTGTCTGGAGGGGTGAACACCCAGACACCCAGCCAGGCAGTAACCGTGGTGACCGGCGCGAGCGCCGGCGTCGGGCGCAGCGCCGCGGTCGAGATCGCCGCGCGCGGGATGGGGGTGATCGCCACCTACAACTCCCGCCCCGACGGCGCGGAGGAAACCGTCGCGATGATTCGAGACAACGGCGGCCACGGAGTCTCGCTGCCTCTGGACGTCGGGCAGAGCGACACCTTCCCCGCGTTCAAGAGCGAGCTCTGTCGTGTCCTCGGCGAGGAGTGGGGCACCGACAAGATCCACGCGCTTGTCAACAACGCCGGCTTCGGAGGCGGCCGTGGGTTCGAGGACATGAGCGAGGAGGCGTTCGACCAGTACTACCGGGTGCTCCTACGCGGGCCGTACTTCCTCACCCAGACGCTCCTGCCGCTGATCCACGACGGCGGCTCGATCATCAACACCTCGAGCAGCTCCGCACGGCCCGGTGACACCGAGGCCGGCTACTCGGGATACGCGGCGATGAAGGGCGGCCTGGTGGTCGCCACCCGGTTCCTCGCGAAGGAGCTGAGCCCTCGGGGCATCCGCGTCAACTCGATCGCCCCGGGGCCGACTCGCACCCGCATCGCCGACGACGCGTTCGAGAAGCACCCGCAGATCATCGACGGCCTCGCCGCCAAGACCGCGTTCGGCCGGGTGGGCGAGCCGGAGGACATCGGCAAGGTCATCGCGTTCCTCGCCTCCGACGAGTCCGCGTGGATCACCGGGCAGGACATCCTGGTCGCCGGGGGCTACGCGCTGTGAAGACTGCCGGGCAGCGGTTCGGCACGGTGGTGCTCACCGGCGCCACGAGCGGCATCGGCGAAGCGACCGCCCGCCGGCTGGCGGCGATCTCCGAGACGCTCATCGTGCTCGGGCCCGAGCCGGAAGAAGGGGCACGGCGGGTTCTCACGCAGATCCGTGGGGCCGGCCCCGCCGAGGTCCACTACGTCGGTGCCGACTTCACCCACCTCTCCGACGTCGTCGAGGCTGCCCGCTCGATCAGGTCGCTCGTCTCGACGATCGATCTGTTGATCAACAATGCCGGGGTCCCGGGCGCGGCGCAACGGGTCGTCACCATGGATGGATTCGAGCGGACGCTGCAGGTCAACGCACTCGCGCCAGCGCTGCTGACCCGGCTGCTCGTTCCTTCGTTGGCCGACGGCGCACGAATCGTGAACGTGGGGTCGTCCGCGCACCGCCTCGAGCGGTTCCACTTCGACGACATCGACCTGGAGCACGGCTACTCGCCGGTGGCCGCGTACGCCCGAGCGAAGCTGGCGATGGTGACCTGGTCGTCTCTGCTCGCGGAAGAACTCCGGTCGATGCCGGTCAGTGTCGTCGCCCTCTGCCCCGGGCTCAACGACACTCCGCTCAGCGCCGCGATGACGGGTCGGATCGGCGGTCCCCCCGCGCGGGGCGCAGCCCGCGTCCTCCATGCCGCAGTCGCCGACGTTCGGTCCGGCTCCTACCTCGAAGACGACCACGTCGTGTCGCCGAGCGCGGACGCCACCGATCCCTCGAACCGGAAGCAGCTCACCGCCCTCTACTGGGACCGGCTTCTGCGCTTCGCGGCTGCGGGACGCGAACGATGAGCGAGCACGGCGCGACCACGGGCGTCCTCAACGGTCGAGTGGCAGTCGTATTCGGCGCGACCGGATGGATCGGCCGCGCGATCTGCCACGACCTGGTCCAGGCAGGCGCCAGCATCGTCATGGTCGGCCGAGACGCCGATCGCCTCGACGCCCTCCACCGCGAACTCGGCGGGAGCGACCGGGTGCTGTCCACCATCGCGGACGTCACCTCCCAGATCGAGGTCGACGACGCCCGAGCGGCCGCGATCACGCGGTTCGGCCACGTCGACCTTCTGGTCGTGTCCTCGGGTGTGATCACCGGCTCCGCCTTCGGCGAAGGCGTCCCGGCAGACTGGGCCGAGATGATCGACGTGAACCTCCGCGGGCTGCTGCACGCGTCCCAGACTTTCGCCGAGCCGCTCCTCGACAGCGCCGACCGTGGGGCACCCGCCGACATCGTGCTGATCGGCGCCGTCAGCACCGACGTTCGCGCCCCTCGTTTCGCGGTGTTCAACGCCCTGTCTGCGGCCATCAAGCAACTCGCACGCGCGCTCCGCCACGAGTACGGGCCGCAGGGCACGCGTGTCCACATCGTCGAGCCGGCTTTCGCGGTCGGCCAGTCCGACGAGCATCGCGACGCGTCAGCGCCCGAACATGACCAGCAGCACGAACGGGCCGCCTCCGCAGTGAAGCCGGACGCGATCGCCGCGGTGGTCACGCTCGCGGCGGCGCTGCCGAGGAGCGTGAACCTCGCCGAGGTCCTCCTCCTACCCACTGAGACGGCGTGACGAACGTGGCTGGTAGTGCCGCTGCGATCGACTCCCCCGGCGCGGCTCGCCGCGGTCCCATCCGCCGCCTGCTGCGCAGCCCAGAGGCCCTGCGCGGTGCCGTCGTCCTGATCGCCGGCACCGTCGTCGCGCTGATCTGGGCGAACCTTCCGGGAGACAGCTACGGGTCCTTCTGGCATCTCCCTCTCGGCCTGGAGCTCGGGGGCTCCAGGTTCGAACTCGACCTGCGACACTGGGTCAACGACGCGGTCATGGCCGTGTTCTTCGCCCACGTCACGCTCGAGGTCCGCCGCGAACTCGAGCTGGGTGAGTTGCGTGACTGGCGGAAGGCGAGCGTCCCGGTCATCGCCGCAGTCGCCGGCCTCGTCATCCCGGCGCTGATCTACGTCGGCGTCACCTCGGGCACCGACACGGTTGGCGGTTGGGGGATCGTGGTCTCCACGGACACGGCCTTCGTGCTGGGCATACTCGCCCTCATCGGACGAGTGATGCCGCCCCAGCTGCGGATCTTCCTCGTCACGCTCGCCGTCGCCGACGACGTCGGTGCGCTCGGGGTCATCGCGTTCGCCTACACCGACCACTTCAGCCCGTTGCCGCTGCTCATCGCGGTGGGCGGTCTCACGATGATCGCGATGATGCGCTTCGTCGGAGTGTGGCGCGGAGGGCTGTACCTCCTGCCCTCGATCGTCGTCTGGGCGGGCTTCTTCCTCTCGGGCGTGCACGCCACCCTGGCGGGCGTCGCGATCGCGTTGTTGCTGCCGATCTTCCCCACGCGATCCGACGACCTGCGCAGGGCTCAGGATCACGTCCGTGCCTTCCACATGTCGCCGACCGCCAGCTACGCCCGCACGGCCAACAACTCGCTCGCGCGAGCGGTCTCCATCAACGAACGCGCCCACCGCGCGCTGACGCCGTATGTCACCTGGCTCATTCTGCCGATCTTCGCTCTCGCCAACGCCGGCGTGCGAGTCACTCGGGAGTCGCTGGTCGATGCATTCACCTCGCGGCTCACGTGGGGCATCATCGTCGGGCTGGTCGTCGGCAAGATCATCGCTATCTCGGTGTCGACCTGGATCGTCACCCGGATCCGGCCCGACGCGCTCGGACCGGCGGTACGCATGCCCCACGTCATCGGCGTGAGCATGCTCGCCGGGATGGGCTTCACCATCTCGCTCTTCGTCACGGAGCTGGCGTTCGACGATCCTGTCGATGTCAGTCGCGGACAGATCGGCGTGATCGCCGCCACCGTGCTCGCCGCCACCCTCGGCACCGTCGCCTTCGCCGTCATGAGCGCACGCGAGCGGCGACGATCGCCGCACCGCAGCCGCCTCGTGCGGGCGCTCGACCCCGCTCGCGATCCCGTGCTGGGCGACCTGAGCAGCGCCGTGGTGACAGTTGTCGAGTACGGCAACTACGCCACGCCGTACTCGTCCGCCGCGGGAGAGATGCGTCGTGAAATGGAGGGCCGGTTCGGCAGCGAAGTCGCGTACGCGTTCCGCCATCTTCCGCTCGAGCAGCCGCTCGGTCGTTCCGCCGCCATCGCCAACGAGGCCGCGGCCCTCCAGGGACGATTCTGGGAGATGCGCGACGAGCTCATCCGCGAGGCACCGATCGAGAACGAACGACAGATCCGCCGAGCGGCCGCAAGCGCCGGGTTGAACCTGCGGCGGTTCGAACGCGACTGGGGCGACGCGGCCAGGGCCCAGCGAGTCGACGAAGACCTCGTCGACGCGGAAGCCATGCACCTGCACCAGGCGCCGACGTACTTCATCGACAACATGCGCTACGAAGGGTCGATCGATGCCGACTCGGTGAACGCGGCGGTGGCAGCAGCAAGAAACTCGGCCCTGCGACGCGACGAGCGCGGACTCGACATCGACGCCTAGCAACGGACACCCGCTTGGCCCAGCCGTCACGAACCGAAGGTGATCGCCAACGGCACCAAGGGAAAACGCGAGCCGCGACCCTACCGGCCGTAGTGCAGGTAGGGCGCCCACGCACCGACGTCGGACGGCCGCTCGTGGCGCCATCGACGAAGCGCCTGGTGCAGCGCATACGGCGCCCGGTCGGCGAGCACCGTGCCCTCGGGCGCGAGATTCCGGTAGACGGCTTCCACGAAGGGGTCTGCTGCACCGATAGGTGACAGTTTCAGTCACGCGGCCTGACTGGCCGGTGGGGTCATGATGGTCTCGTACTCGATGGGGGTCAACCGGGACAGGGATCGTTGGCGTCGTCGGTGGTGGTGGTAGGTCCGTTCGATCCAGGTCACGATCGCGGTCCTGGGTTGCTGGCGGGTGGTCCAGGTTCGGCAGTCGAGGACGTTGTTCTGGAGCAGGCCGAAGAAGGTCGCCGGAGGTGGCGGTCGGCCCGCCGTCGGGGGTGGCGCGGTCGCCGTCCGGCGCGTCGTGGTGACCGGCGGTGGCGAGCCGGTGCAGACGTCGGCCTGGAACCGGGTCAGCAGGTGATGTCGGCCGGAAAACAGCAAATAGCGGGGCATGCACCGTTCCCGGCCGACGCGGCCCGCCCGGCTCCGCGTGGTGGGTGGGTGGGGGCGGCACCCGCAGGTGCCGCCCCCACCCGCCGGTGTCAGCCCACCACGGAGCGCAGCGGAATCTGTTCGGCCCGCAGGGTCCGCACCAGGTCACCCAGGAACGGGTGCTCGTCGATCTGGAGACCCTCCGGGTTCGGGATCACCAGGTACGCCGAGCCGTCCGCCACCGAGACCCGCGCGGTGTCGGTGTACCGGTCGACGACCGCCTCGGTGCGGGCCAGGTCGCCGGCCGCCACCTGGATGGTGAACGGCCGCCACTCGCCGCCGAGGTTCTCGGCGACCGGGGTGGCCGCCGCGGCGGCGCGGTCCGGGTCGACCCGGACCGGCGAGGCGGTCCGGGCCGCCGTGCCGCTGCTCGGGTACAGCAGCGCGTTGGCCACCAGGTGCAGGCCACTCTCGTTGTACGCCCGGAACAGCGGGTTGAACGCGAACAGCACCGCCCGACCGGCGCCGGTCGGCTCGTCCACCACCGCGACCGTGCCCTTGAGCGCGTCGCCCTCCACCGTGTAACCGTTGGCCCAGAAGGTGTCCCCGCTCGGGTAGCGCAGCACGTTGCGGCCGGTGCTGCTCGGGGTGAGGATCGGGTCGTTGTTGTTGAACTCGAAGTCCTCCGCCGGCCGGCCCAGCCCGACCGGGCTGTCGGCGTCCACGTCGACCCGCAGGTGCGAGCCGATCACCGTGTAGCCGGTCGGCTTCGGCTTCTCGGTGGTCGAGGTGAGACCGGCGGCGCGGGCCATCCGGGTGCCCTCGTTGCGCAGGCCCAGGTAGGTGTGGCCCTGGGCGATCCAGTTGCGCAGGTTGGCCTGCCCGGTCGCGGTCAGCCCACCTGTCGCGTTGCTGCCGTCCGGCACCAGCAGCACCGTCCGGCCGGTGAAGGCGGGGGTGTTGTCGTTGATGTCGGCGGTGGTGACCGGGGTGAGGTCCAGGCCCCACCGCTTGCCCAGCACGTACCGGGCCTCGCCGTGCGAGCCGGAGGTGGTGGAGATGCCGGTGCCCTGGAACAGGCCGACGTCCGGCCGGCTGATCGGGGTGCCGACGGCCGCCGTGGTGTACGGGGTGAGCGTGACGCCCAGCTTCTTGGCCGTGGTGTTCAGCTCCGGCGTCAACGCGCCGGCGGGCAGCCCCACCTGGCCGTTGTCGAGGTCCCGGACCAGCTGCACGTCCCTGCCCAGCAGGGTGAAGGTGAACTCGGCCGCGGCGGCGGAGTCCAGCTCGTAGGTGTAGGAGCCCTTCAACGGCGGCGCGGCCAGGATCTTGCCGCCGCCGGTGTTCTGGATCTTGTCGATCAGCTCCGCGTTGGGCTTGACGTCCGCGCCGGTGTAGACAGCGTTCACACCCATCAGCAGCGGGTTGCTCCACGACGACACGTCGTAGAAGTACGGGAACGGCGTGTACGGGTCCTCCCCCATGATCGCCTGGATCCAGTGCTTCTGCGGCTGGTTCATCGGGATCCAGTACGACCCGACCGGCACGGTCAGGTTGGTCGCCGACCGGCCGCCGAAGAGCTTCGCGGTGGGCAGCTTGACGGCCTTCTTCACCTGGTAGACCTCGACGTCCATCCGGCGCAGCCGCTCGACGAGCTGGCGGGCGTCGGCGAGCTGCCGGTCGGGCAGCAGGAAGTACGACCGGATGGTCTGCGCCGGCACCGGGAACTGGACGGTGTTGGTCGGCTGGACCACCTCGTTGGGCTCCAACGTGCCGGCCCGGCCCTGGGCGAGCGCGTCCTTCCAGACCTTGAACCAGCCGTTGAGCACCTCCTGCTTGTGCGTCGCCGCCCAACCCAGCGTCGACCACTGGGTGTGGAACTGCTGCTGCACCCGGTCGGCCACCGCCGACGAGCTGCCCTTCTCGAAGGTCATGCCGGCGGCCCCGAAGCCGGCGGCCGGCACCGTGTCGCCGTACCCCATGAAGAACAGGTCGTAGGTGGAGTAGTTGAAGTAGCACTCGGTGGTCACCGCGCCGCCGCACGCGCCGTTGTAGCCGAAGCCGGCCTTGTTGGCCTCACCGATTCGGTTGATCCAGTCGACCGCCTCGCCGGAGATCTCGTGGTGGATCGGGTCGGCGTTGGGCGGGAAGAAGTACTGCCGGCCGCCCATCTCGTGCGCGTCGATGAAGACCTGCGGCGGATACCTGCGCATCAGTTCGAGCTTGCCGTCGGTCTCCTGCTGGGTCCGGGCGAACCAGTCCCGGTTCATGTCGAAGCCGTACTCGTTCTGCCGGCGGCTGGCGTCGCGGCCGTCCGGGTTCTGCGTCGGCACGATGATGGTGACCAGGTTGTCGTTGCGCTGCTGGACCTCGCAGGAGAGCCCGGCGGCCAGCTCGTACAGTGTCTTGAGGGCGGCGTCGGTGCCGCTCTTCTCGCCGCCGTGCACGTTGGCGGTGACCCAGACGATCGCCGGCGCCGCCTCGGCGATCTCGCCGGCCCGCTGCTGGTTGACCACCCGGGGGTCGCGCAGCGAACGGACGTCCTCGGCGATGCCCTTGAGCACGGCCGGCCGCACGTTGCGCTCGTTCGACACGATCGCGTACGGCAGCGGCTGGCCGAGCACGCTGGTGCCCATCACGCCGGTGACCACCCGCTTGGAGGCGGTGTCCACGGCGTCGAGGTAGCCCCGCACCTCCTCGTTGGTGACCACCCGCTCCTGGCCGGTGCCGAGCGGGAAGCCGAGGTAGCTCTCCGGGCTGGGCACCGAGGCCAACCGGTCGGTGGGATCGGTACTACAGGTTGTCGGGGGCGCGGCGGCGGCCGAGGGGCCGACCACCAGAGGGGTCATTCCGGCCAGTAGTACGATTGCGGTAGCGCTCGCCAGCCGTTTACGGGAATGCAGTGTGGAGCGGAGTGGGGCAGTTCGCATGGGTGTCCCGTTTCCCTTCCCGGGAAATGAATCAAGGGTGCCCGGAGCGTATGACCTGCGCTTTCGGGTGGTCAAGATTCACAACCGGCGGCCGGTACACGATTCGTCAACTGCCCCACACCCTGCCTAATCCGGGCGTTTGGTGGCGAGCCTGCGCGTCCACCGTGGACCCGGTTTCCCGGTACCGGCGGTTCCGGCCCACCAACGGCGGGCCGGGGCCGGTCGGTCAGCGCACCCGGACCGGGTGGGAGTAAACCCCACAGATCGCCCCACGGGCCCTCCAGCCCGTCGGCCAGCGGCTCGGGCTCGTCGGTGCTGGTGCCACGTACCCGCAGGTAGCTGTCGGCCCCGACGTCGCGCAGGGTGTGCCGGATGACGTAATGGGCACCCTGCTACCGCCAGTCGCGCGGACCGAAGCGGGCCACCACGGCGGTGGTCGGGTTGGTGTCGGCGTCCCGGTCGGCGCTAGTGGAACTGGCGCTGGTAGCGCAGCCAGCCTTCGTCGAGCAGCCGGAAACCTGCGTCGATGGTGGACTCCGGGTTGGCGGCCCGGGTTGCGCTGAGCTGTATCTGGAGGGCGAAGCGGACGTAGAAGCGGATCTCGTCGCTGGGCTCGGGAAGCCCGAACTCCCGCGTGATCGCCGCGATCAGGGCGTCTTCGTGGCGGAACCACATGCGTTCGGCGTACTCGACCAGGGCGGGTGTCTGTTCCATCAAGGCGAGGACTGGCCGCTCAAGTTCGGACCCGAGCGCGGTGATCTCCGCAAGGTAGTGCGCCTTGAGCGCGGCGGAGATCGACGTGCCCGGCGGTCGGTCGGCTACTGCCGCGACGAGCCGGTCGTGTCGCACTTCCTCGTCACCGAACGCGAGGGCCTCCTTGTGCGGAAAGTGCGTGAAGACGGTGGTCGGCGACACGTCCGCCCGGTCGGCGATCTCGCGGACGCTCACCGCGTCGAACCCTCGTTCGAGGAACAGTTCTTGGGCGGCCTGCACGATCGATGCCCGGGTCGCTGCCTTCTTGCGCTCCCGTCGGCCGGGTCGCTGCCCCTCGCTCATGCCGACAGAGTAATGGACCCGTTCGCTACATGTATTGACTCCACAACTGGTGTCGGTACAGTATTGATGTCGGACCGGGAATTGATCGACGGGAGCGACACGAGCGGCGGGATGCCGGGAGAGAAGGAACCATGAACGCGAACCACGCCCAGGTGGACGCTCAGCAGAGGCAACGCTCCGCTGCCGGCATCGCGCTCATCGCAGGAGGACTGGTCTTCTTCGTCGCGGAGTTCATCGCCTCGGCCGCGTGGACGCATCCCCCCTACAGCTACACCTACAACTACATCAGCAACCTCGGCGTGCACGGCCCCACGCAGGGATTCGGGCAGCTCATGTACTCGCCGCTGGCGTGGGTCATGAACACCGGATTCTTCCTGTTCGGGATCGTCCTGTTCGGCGGCACCGCCATGCTCGCAGGCCTGCATGGCCCACGCCGTTGGGCAGTGCGCACCCTCGCCTTCCTGATCGCGGCCGGCGGAGTGCTGCTGGCTTTCTTCCACGGAACCGGCGAGACGCCCGACAGCGGTGCCATCGACTTTCACTCGGTGGGCGCCCTGGCCAGCATCGTCAGCGGCAACGTACTGATCATCATTCTCGGGCGCGCGCACCGACAGACCGGAATCGCTACCACCACCGGCCGGGTCATGGTCGCCCTCGGGGTCTTCGGTCTTCTCTCGCTGGTCGGCTTCATGGCCATCGCCGGCTCATCAGCCAGCCTGATCGGCCTGGTCGAACGCTGCGCGGTCTATCCCCTCCTGGTCGGCTTCATCTGCGCCGGCAGGTCCATCTGGAAGGGCAACCGGCGGTCGACGGCCAGCAACGCGTAGACGGCCACGACCGGGATCCGCGACAGGCCACCCGGTCGCTTACGGGCACAAGATCAGACGCGCGCTCATCGGCAGATTCGGACGCCGCCGGGTCGACCAATGGTCGCTGCTGACGGCCATGAGGGCACCCCCGTGGTCACGACGCGAGAACGACGGCTCAACCGTAGCGACCACTGTGACCACGTCCGCGACCAATGGACTTCGGCGTGACGGAGTGGGACGTGCGGCCCTACGCCGATCCGGTACACGTGCGGCACTTCTTCCATCTGTCCGTCGAGGGCACCGAGGTTCCGGACCGGTGGATCGCCGTGGAGCGCGACGACAGCGAACCGATCCGCTTCGAGCTGTACTGGCTGCCCCTGGCCCAGGGACACGTTCTGGCAGCCGGCCAATCTGCCCTGACCGGCAGGCTGTTTGATTGACCTCCTCAGAGCGCCAGTTTGGAAGAGCGAAGATCGCAGCCTGCGAGGTCCTGGTGGGTCAGATCAAGGCAGGAAGCGCGACCGTTCGTGCCTCTTGGCCAGGTGATGCAGGAAGTGACTGAAGACCACTCCGGCCGGCACGGGCTCGGGACGACCGACGAGCCGGCCCAGCATCTTGGCACCGCCGGTGACCCCGTCGCCGACGTCGATGCGCAGGTAACGGGCCATCCGGTCGACGCCGTACTTGGAGCACGGCCTCGTCGGCCAGGGCCTGGAGGTGTTTGCAGGGGGTGCCGCGCAGGCCGACACAGGGCCGGTTGTTGTTGGTGCTGCAGTGGTAGGTGTGGCTGCCGGCGGTCACCGAGGAGACGTAGACCCGCTCGATGTCCGAGCCGCTCGACACCACGCCCTGCAACCGGCCGTCAGCCAGCTCGACGAAGGGCACCTTGGCCAGTTTGCGGGGCCGGGCGAGCGGCACCACCCGGGACCGCGCTGCGCCGCCCCCACGCGGCCTGCTCCGCGTCTGTCACTGCCGACCTCCCGCCTGCCGGAAACCGACGTCACCCATGACGATGCGGACGCCGGATCCGCGCCGACGCCGTCGTACCGAGGAAGATCATGGACCACGGGTGCGACATCCCCGTCCCCGGCCGGCGCCACGGCGAAAGGTCACGCGGCATCGATCCACCCCCGGGCGGCGGCCAGCGCGCCGGCCTGGAACCGACTCCGGGCACCGAGGCGTTTCAGCAGGTCGGCGGTGATCCGGCGGCCGGTCCGGACGGAGATGCCGAGCCGACGCGCCACGCTGTCGTCGGTGTGACCCTCGGCGAGCAGGTGCAGCACCTCGCGTTCCTGGCTGGTCAGTCCCGACTCGTCCCGGTCGCGCTCGGCACCCAGCGGGTGGGCGGCCCGCCAGGTCTGCTCGAACAGCGCGCAGAGCGCCGCGACCGTCCCCCTGCCGTGGTGCAGGGCGGCGCCCCGCTGGTGCTGCTCCGGATCGATCGGGACGAGGGCGACCTCTCGGTCGAAGATCGTCATCCGCAGGGGGAGTGCGGCGGTGGTGCGGATCTGCACCCGCTGTTCGTGGAGCCGCCGCAGGTGGTGCAGGGTCGGTGGATGGTTGCGCACGCTGTCGAGATAGACGCCCCGGGCCTGGATGCCCCGCTTGGCCCAGGTGACGCCGAACGGCCGGGCCGCCATCGAGGTCTCCTCACACTGTGCTCCGCCGGGAACGAAGGAGAGGATCTCCGTCCGGCAGGAGTGGACCAGCTCCTCCAGCCGGTGACGGACCGAATCCAGGCTGGCCAACCGCTCCACCTCGGCCCAGCTCTGGGCCGGTCGGAATTCGGCGTAGTCGGCCACGATCGCGGCGACTGCCCGGCGGCTGGCCGCGATCTTCTCCTGGTGTATGGCGAGTTCGGTCTCCTGCCGGGCCAGGAGCGCAGGCAGCCCGACCTCGGGGCTGATCGCGCGTTGGGCTCCGGGCTCGTCGCGGGAGGCCCGCAGTAGGGACAACCGGCCGAGTTCGTCGAGCGCCTCATGGACCTGCTCAGTTGTCCAGGACAGTCGGGCGGCGATCTCTGCGACGCCGTACCGGGGCTCCTCGAGCATCACGCGGTAGACGGCTTCGGAAGCTACGTGCAGGCCCAGGACTTCGAGCATCGTGATCCCCTTCGCACCGCACCCACATCGAACTGAGCCTATACCGGGGACGATGCCGGATAGGCCTGCCAGGAATGTTTGCGGAGAGTGGCCGTGCGCCGTTCCTGACATCTCACGAGATGGCCGTCGCAGGGGCAGAAATCCGAAGCCGGGAATTCTGCCACCGTCAATGTCTGGCGACCTTGACTGAAAGCGGACATTCTGCTGGGTATGCACCTTGTCATCGCGAGCCTGCAAGGCAGCCGGACCCTGGTCGACCGAGCCGAGCTGCATAGGTTGATCCAGCTCGTCGCCCTACCCGGAGACGGACTCGAACACGTGTACGTCATGATGAATCCCGAAGGAGCGGAGCTGGCGTTCTTTGTCCTACAACCGACCGTCGCCGCGGCGGAAGCGGTCGTTATGCAGTTGTGCCGGCGCGCGATCGCCGTTTCGTCGGCCCTCCACCTGTGGCTTGTGGTGCATTGCGGATCCGGGCTGGTGCCAGGGAGCGAAGCGCTGCTCATGGGGGATTCCACAGACGGTGGCAGGGGGCTGCCATGGCAGGATCCTGACACCGGACGGTGCTGACAGTCGGAGACCCCGCAGGCAGGATCGTGGACGGCGGAGAAATGTCCGCCAGAGTGCGCCGGCAGTGCTGGAAATGTCTGTCCGGTTCTGTCGACGCCATTCCTGACCCGATTCCGGCGTCGTCTCGGCCATGAACCGACCAGCGTCCGAAAGGGCGCTGTTCAGCCATGACGGGAGCACTCGAACCGGACCCGTACAGCGAGAGGTGGTAGCCGTCCGTGACAGTTTCCGGGCATCCGCTGCAAATTGTCGAACGGAACGAAGTCGTACTCGCCGAGCGCCTGCGCGTCACCATTGGCAGGCGTACCGGTGAGTTTCCTGAGGGTGCGGGTGGCGACACGGAACTGACCGCCCTGGGCGTCGACTCCCTGCTGTTGCTGCGGATCATCGCCGACCTGGTCGCCGACCCCGGACTGGAGATCGACGTGGTCGAGCTGGGCGACCTGGTGACCGTCGCCGACCTGGAACGTTTCCTCGTCGCCCTCACGAGCCGGAGCTGAAGCGCCATGGTCCAGATACCCGTCACGCCCTCCCAACGCAGCCTGCTCTTCATCCAGGAGGCGGTCCCCCGCAAGGACCTCTACAACATCAGCTTCCGGGTGGTCTTCGACACGGCGGTCGACGAGGCAGCCCTGCGTCGGGCGCTCGACCGGTTGATCGCCGTCCAGCCCACGCTGCGTACCCGGTTCGACGCCGCAGACGGCGAACCGGTCGCCGAGATTCGCCCCCCCATGCCGGCACCGATGGACGTGGAGCGGGTCGACTGCCCGCCCGAGCAGTGGCCCGCGCGGCTGGCCGAGCAGAGCCGGCGCTTCGCCGCCACCCCGGTCGACCTGCGGCAGGCCCCGCTGTGCCGGTTCCGGCTCCTGGTCGGCCCGGCGCAGACCGCCCTGCTCTGCAACGTCCACCACGCCATCAACGACGGCGTCTCGATGCGGGTCTTCCTCGACGAGCTGGTCGAGGGCTACCGGTTGGCCGGCGCGACCGGGGCCGGGCCGGCGGGCGTTGTCGAGGACGTCGACGTGGTCCAACGGGAGCGGTGGCTCGTCGGTGAGCTGGCCGCCCAGTGCCGAGTCAGCCAGGCGGCGATCGAGGCCGGGGAGGTCGAGGCGCTCGCCGCCACGCTCGCCGGCGTACCCCCGACGTTGCTCTATCCGGTGCCGGAGCGCCCGGTCGACACCCGGTTCAACGGCCGGCTGCGCAGCGTCATCCTGCCTCCGGAGCAGCGCGCCGCCGTCGAGCGCGCCGCCCGGACCCTCGGCACCACGCCGTACTGCCTGCTGCTGTCCTGCTATGCCCTGCTGCTCGGGGACTACTCCGGCAACGCCGAGGTGATCGTCGGCGGGCCCTTCGTCAACCGCCGTACCATCGCCTCGCACGACCTGTGCGGGTTCTTCGTCAACACGCTGCCGGTCGTCCTGCCGGCGCGGCACCGGCCCTTCGCCGAGCAGTGCGCCGAGGTCTCCGGTGCGGTACGCGCCGCCCGCCGCTTCCAGTCCATCCCCTTTGACGCCCTGGTCGCGGCGGTCGGCCCGGAGCGCGGCAGCAACCGCAACCCGCTGTTCCAGTGCATGTTCGCAATGCAGGACGACCTGGTCACCCGGCGGGAGATCGCCCCTGGGCTCGGCATGCAACTGGAGTACACCCACAACGAGACGGCGAAGTTCGACATCTGGTTGGCCGCCACCCCGGTCAGCGACGGGCTGGAGCTGGAGCTGGAGTGGGACAGCGACCTGCTGCCCGACGCCTACGCCCACCGCTTCCTGGACGAGTACATCGAGCTACTGGCCTGGGTCGTCGCCGACCCGACCGGCGACACCGGCCCGCTGACCGCCGCCTCGGCGCACCGCCGGCAGCCGGCCCTGCACGCCGGGGACCGGGCCGACACCGCAGGCGGTCGCGGGCTGCTCGCCCTGCTGCGGGAATCCGCCGCCGCCCGGCCCGAGGCGGTGGCGATCAGCGCCCCCGACGCACCCGACCTGAGCTACGCCGGGCTGATGGACCGGGCCGACCGGATCGCCGCCGCGCTCAGCACCGACGGCGTCGGCGCCGGTGACGTGGTGGCCATCGTCCCGCACTCGCTGCCGGACACGACTGCGGCGATGGTGGCGGTGCTGCGCTGCGGAGCGGCGTACCTGCCGCTGGACCTCTCCCTGCCGGCCGACCGGCTCTCCTACATGCTCCGTCAGGCCGGTTGCCGGTACGTGGTGAGCCCGGCGCCGGTCACATCCGACGAGCCGCCGCGCGCCAGCGTCGACGACCTCGCCGACCGGGGCGCCGACCTGCCGGTGCCAGCCCAGCCGAGCGGCACCGACCCGATCTACGTCATGTTCACCTCCGGCTCCACCGGCCAACCCAAGGGCGTCCACATGGGGCAGGATCCGCTGGTCAACCTGCTGCGGTGGCAGATCGACGCGATGGGCATGGGCCCGACGACCCGGTTCCTGCAGTACGCCCCGCTCGGCTTCGACGTCTCCTACCAGGAGATCTTCCCGACCCTGGTGGCCGGCGGCACGGTGTACGGCCTCGGCGCGACCGACCGGCGTGACCTCGACGCCGTCGCCCGCCTCGTCGACCGGGCCCGGCTGACCCACATCTACCTGCCGGTCGCCGTGCTCGGTGCCTTCGCCGCCTCGGTGACCGACGCCGATCTGGCGCTGGCCGACCTCGAGGTGCTCAACGTCTCCGGCGAGCAGCTGCACCTGGACAGCCGCAGCCGCGCCCTGCTGGGCCGGATGCCCGGCAAGCGCCTGACCAACCTGTACGGGCCGACCGAGACGCACGCGGTCACCGTGCACACCCTGGCGGGCGGGGCGGGGCAGCACCCGTCGCACGTCCCGATCGGGTTGCCCCTGGCCGGGGTCGACGTGCACCTGCTCGACGCCGAGGGGCGGCCGGTGCCGCCCGGTGCGGCCGGTGAGGTCTTCCTCGGCGGGATCTGCCCCGCCGACGGTTACATCAACGATCCGGACCGGACCGACGCGGCGTTCCGGCCCGACCCGTTCACCGACCCGCCCGGTCGGATGTACCGCACCGGCGACCTCGCGGTGGCCGCCGACGGCCCGGACGGCCCGACACTGATCTTCCTCGGGCGCCGGGACGGTCAGGTGAAGATCCGGGGACACCGGGTCGAGCTCGGCGAGGTCGAGATCGCGGCGGAGCGCTTGCCGGCGGTCGCCGCCGCTGCGGCGGCGGTGCACGGCAGTGGTGAGAGCGCCGCGCTCTGCCTCTTCGTCCGGACCACGCCGGGTGGTGCGTTCGACGAATTTGCCATCCGGGCCGCGCTCCAGCAGACCCTGCCGACGTACACGATCCCGAAGCACATCGTCGCGGTCGACGCGATCCCGCTGACCCCGAACGGCAAGGTCGACCGCAGCGCGCTGGCCGCCCGCTTCGACAGCGGCGAACTCCGGCCGGCCAAGCAGCGTGACGCCGACCCGGACTGGTCGCCGACCGGCACCGAGGAGTTGCTGGCCGGGCTCTGGGAACGGCTGCTCGGCCGTCCACCGCAGAGCCCGCAGGACTCGTTCTTCGTGCTCGGCGGCACCTCGTTCGACATGTTGAAGCTGATCGACGCCCTGCGCGCCGAGACCGGCCTGCGGATCGCGGTCAGCGACATGTTCCGCCGGCCGACTCTCGCCGCGCTGGCGTCCCTGGTCGACGAACGTGGCGCCACCACCGGGTCACTCGCCCTGGCCAACGGGCGGTCGGTGTGAGCACCGTAGTTGACCTGGTGCGCCAGCACGCGCTGGCCGCACCCGGGAAGACGGCGCTGCTCTGCGGCGACCGCACGGTCAGCTACGGCGGGCTGTGGCGCCGGGCCGGTCGGCTCGCCGCCGCGTTACGCGACCGGCGGGTGGGCCCCGGTGACCTGGTGGCGCTCCACGGCCCGGCGACCCCGGAGTTCGTGGCGGCCGCCCTGGGCAGCTGGTTGGCCGGTGCCGCCTGGGTGCCGGTCGACCAGCAACTGCCGGCCGACCGGATCGGGCACCTGCTCGGCGACAGCGGCTCCCGGCTCGTGCTGGACACCGGCTCCCGCAGGCACCCCGCCACCACGCTGCCGGTAGCCGACGTCGAGTCGCTGACCGGCGCCGACTCCGGCGTGGACGACGAGGCCGGGGCCGACGCCGGTGTGCCGGGCTCGGGGCCGTCCGGCACGGACCTGGCGTACGTCATCTACACCTCCGGCTCGACCGGCACCCCGAAGGGTGTCTGCGTCGACCACGGGCCGCTGGCGCTGCACCTGCGCCACGTGGCGGTCGACTACGGGCACGTCGAGGGGGACGTCTGCCTCTCCTTCTCCTCACCGAGCTTCGACGCCTCGATCGAGGAGATCTGGCTTCCCCTGGTCCAGGGTGGCGTCCTGGTGGTACGTGGTGCCGCCATGTGGACCGGTCCCCAGCTCTTCGACCGGATCCGTAGTTACGGTGTCACCCGGGTGCAGTGCCCGACGGCGTACTTCGAGGCGTTCTTCGCCGACGACCTGACCGACGCCGACGTCGCGGCACTGGCCGGCGTACGGGGCATCTACTTCGGCGGCGAGGCGGTCAGCGCCGCCGTGGTGCGCAGATGGTCCAACGGGCCGCTCGGGCACATCCCGCTCTACAACACCTACGGGCCGACCGAGGCGGTGATCACGGCCACCTACCGGCGGATCGACCGGGGCTGGTCGGGCGGCGACCGGGTGCCGATCGGCTCGGCCGTCGGCGGTCACGAGCTGCTCCTGCTGGATCCCGACGGCCACGAGGCCCTCCCGGGCCAGCCGGCGGAGCTGTATCTCGGTGGGCCGTGCCTGGCCAGGGGTTACCTCGACCGGGACGACCTCACCGCCCAGCGGTTCGTCCGGCTGCCCGGCCGCGACGGCGTCTTCTACCGCACCGGTGACCTGGTGCGGCTCGACGACGACGGCGAGCTGATCTTTCTCGGCCGTACCGACCGGCAGGTCAAGCTGCGTGGTTTCCGTATCGAACTGGAGGAGGTGGAGGCGGTGCTGGTCGGCCTGCCGCAGGTGCGCAACGCGGTCGTGGTGCTCGACAGCGGCCCGCAGGGCCGGCCCCGGCTGACCGCCTGCGTGGTGCCGCAGGGGCCGGCGGCCGACGAGCTGCCCGCCGAGGTACGCCGCCGGATGGCCGAGCTGCTGCCGGCGTACATGGTGCCGGACCGGGTCCTGGTCCTGGCCGAGCTGCCGGTCGGTGTCACCGGCAAGATCGACCGCGAGCGGGTGCTGGCCGTGACGGGTGGTGCCCGGTGACCGCCCCGCTGGCCGTGGTGAGCGGCGGCACCCGAGGGATCGGGCTGGCCTTCTCGACCCGACTGGTGGCGCTCGGTCACCGGGTCGTCGGGCTGTACCACTCCGACGAGGAGGCGGCCCGGCAGGCCCACGCCAAGCTCGGTGACTCCTTCTGGCCGGTACGCCTCGACGTCGCCGACGCCGCCGACGTGGAGCGGGTCACCGCCCGAATCGTCGCCGAGCACGGCGGCCCGACCGTACTGGTCAACAACGCCGGACGCAACATCGACCGGCCACTACTGGAGATGTCCACCGAGGACTGGGACCGGGTCCTCGGCATCAACCTCGACGGCCCGTTCTACCTGACCCGGGCCCTGGCACCGGCGATGCTGGCCCAGGCCGGCGCCGGGCCCGGGTCGGTGATCGTGAACGTCGGGGCCACCACCGGGATCCGGCCGCGTCTCAACGGTGTCAACTACTGCGCCAGCAAGGCCGGCCTGCTCCAGCTCACCAAGTGCCTGGCGCTGGAGCTGGCGCCACGGATCCGGGTGAACTGCCTGATCCCGGGGATGACCTGGACCGACGAACTCGTCGGCCGCTTCAACCTGGACGACCCGCAGGCGCGGGCCGCCGTGCTCACCGAGATCCCACAAGGTCGAATCGCCTCCACCGACGACATCGCCGATGCCCTGGAGTTCCTGGTCGGCGCGGGCAGCGCCTACCTGACCGGGCAGAAGCTGATCGTCGATGGCGGCCAGTTCATGTGGTAGGAGACCCATGACTTCCGAGATCACCGGCCCCGCCCGGTCGGCGCTGGCCGACGCACCGCCGCCCGGAGACCCCGCCTACCAGCGTTACTGCCGCGAACTCGCCGCCCAGCTCCGGCACGGCTGGCCGGCCATCCGCAAGGCCAACGCCGAGGACCTGGCCAGCGCCCGCCGACGCCGGCTGCCCGAGACCCTGGTCGACCGGCTGGTCATGGGCGACGCCCAGCTCGCCTACCTGGCCGCCCTCGCCGACGCCGTCCACGACGCCCTACCGGCCGTGACCGCCCCAGGGCCGGAGATCCCGATCGGTGCCTGGGGCGTACGCCGGCAGGTGCCCCGCCCGCTCGGCCTGGTGCTGATGGTCTACGAGGCCCGGCCGACGGTCACCGTCGAGGGAGCGTTGCTGCCGGTCAGCGTCGGCAACGCGGTCCTGCTGCGCGCCGGCCGGGAGATCGCCGCGACCAACGTCGAGCTGGGAGCCGCCTGCCGGCAGGCAGCCGCGCTCGCCGGACTGCCGCCGGACCTGGTAACGGTCCTCGACGACCCGACCCGGGCCACGATGCGCGCCCTGCTGGCGCAGCCGGACTCGGTCGACGTCCTCGTCCCACGGGGCAGCCCGTCGCTGATCGACTACTGCCGCACCGCGACCTCGATTCCGGTGATCGCCAGCGGCGGCGGGGTTAACCACCTCTACGTCGACGACAGCGCCGACCTGCACTCGGCCGCCGCCATCGCACTGGACAGCAAGCTGCCCGACCCAACCGCCTGCAACGCGTTGGAGCTGGTCCTCGTCGAGGAGTCAGTCGCCCCCCGCTTCGTGGCGGCGCTGCTCGACCGGGCCGGCCGCGACGGCCGGAGATGCGTCCTGCGGATACCGCCCGAGCTGGCACCGGCCGGGGCGACGCCGGCCGATCCGACCGGCGCGGTCAGCGTGCAGCCGCTGGAGCCGCACGACCTCGGCCGGGAGTTCCTCGACCCGACCATCGGCGTGCTCGCCGTGACCGGGGTCGACCAGGCCATCGCCCATATCCGCCGGCACGGCTCCGGCCACACCGAGGGGATCGTCAGCACCGACCGGCCGACCGTCGACCGCTTCGTCGCCGGAGTGGACGCCGCGACCATCGTGGTCAACGGCTCACTGCGGCTGCACGACGGGCCGACCATGGGGATGGGACCGGAGCTCTCCATCTCCACCGGCCGGCTGCACGTGCGCGGCTCGGTGGGGCTGCCCGCCCTGCTGACCAGCAGTTGGCTCGTCCAGGCCCACGGCGCCCTCCGCGACGAGGTGCCGCCCCCCGCCGAGGCGCCCCGCCACCCCGACCCGCAGATGGGAGGCACCACCGATGCCTGACCAACCGTCCACCACCGACGTCGACCGGGCCGCCGTCGCCACCGCCGTCAAGCGGGTGGTGATCGCGGAGTCCCGGCTGGCGTACCGCCCCGAGGACATCGCCGACGACGAGCCGCTCAACGGCAAGCTGCTCCGGGTGAACTCGCTGGGGTTCCTCGGCATGCTGGTCCGGTTGGAGGACGACTTGGACCTGGTGCTGCCGGACGACATCTTCGTCGGCCGCAGCTTCACTCTGGTCTCCGACCTGATCGACGTGGTCGTCGAAGCCGCCGGGGCCGACCGATGAGCGCCGGGGCCACGCCGACGAGGTGGCGCAGTGTGCTGCCGCACCTGGGCTACCAGCTCCCGCCGGACCGCTCCCCGGTGCGCCCGGACGGCGCCCAGGTCACCGTCAACCTGCCGATGGAGCTGGTGCGGCAGAGCATCCGGCAGCGCGAACACTGGCCGATCCCGGACGAGGTGCTCGACGCGTACCGGCGGTTCCGGCCGACTCCACTGTGGCGGGCGACCGGCTTCGAACGCGCTGTCGGCGCCCGCATCCCGATCTACCTGAAGTACGAGGGCGGCAACATCTCCGGCAGCCACAAGCTGAACACCGCGCTCGCCCAGGCGTATTACTACCGGCAGGCCGGCGTCGAGGAACTGGTGACCGGCACCGGAGCCGGGCAGTGGGGTACCGCGCTGGCGGCGGCCTGCGCCTGGTTTGGGTTGCGCTGCACCGTGTTCATGGTCGGCTCCAGCCTGGAGCGCAAGCCGTACCGAGGGGTGCTGATGCGGATGCTCGGCGCCGAGCTGCACGCAAGCCCGAGCGGGCTCACCGAGGTTGCAAGGGCGACCGACGGCAGTACCGGCAACAGCCTGTCGCTCGCCATCGGCGAGGCCGTCGAGTACGCCGCCGAGCGCGACAGCGCGGCGTTCTGCATCGGCAGCGGTGAGACGTACAGCATCCTGCACCAGTCGGTGATCGGCCTGGAGGCCCTCGACCAGCTCGCCACGCTCGGCGTCGAGGCCGACACGGTGGTCGGCGCGGTCGGCGCCGGCTCCAACTTCGGCGGTGTCGCGCTGCCGTTCTTCGCCGACGCGGCGGCCCGGGGGGTGCCCGCGCCCCGGCTGGTCGCCGCCGAGTCGGCCGCCACCCCGAAACTCACCCGGGGGGTGTACGCCTACGACCGGACCGACGAGACCGGCACCGGACCGCTGGAGGCGATGTACACCATCGGCAGCGACTACAGGATCCCCGACTCTCACTCCGCCGGCCTGCGCTTCCACGGTGCGGCCAAGCTGATCTCCGCGATGCGGCACGCCGGTCAGGTCGAGGCGGTGGCCGTCGGGCAGGTCGCCGCCCTGGATGCCGGGCGGCACCTCACCCGGAGCGAGATGGTGCTGCCCGCGCCGGAGTCCGGGCACGCGCTGGCGGTCGCCGCGCAGCTCGCCGGTGGCCACACTGAGCGAGGGGCCTGGGGGCCGATCCTGGTCTGTGTCAGCGGCAGCGGATATCTCGACCTCGCCGCCTACCAGCAGTTGTTAGCCGGCGAGCTGACCGACGAGGAGCCAGCCGCCGCCATGTTGCGTGCCGCCCAGGCCGGCTTGGAGCCGGTACCCGCCGCGCCGATCCTCGCGCAGGTGCGCCGGTGAACGAGCCAGCGACGATCCGAGCCGAGCTGCTGGACTGCGTCCAGGTCAACCTGGCCGTGCTCGCCGACCGCTGGCACGGCACCGGCACTCATCTGCGGCTGGGCGCCAGCCTGGAGCTGCGGCCCCGGCCCGGCGCCGACGGGCTGCCGACCGTCGAGCCGGCGGTCCGCGAGCACCTCGCCGAGGCCACCGACCGGCTCGGCGTCGGCTGGTGCGAGCCGGGCGCCGGGCACCGGCCCGCCACCCCAACGACACCGGACACCGGGCCGCTGCGCCACACCGACGGCGCGGGGCTGGTGGCCGAGGTCACCGAGCACGGGCTCTGCTACGTGGTCGCCGACGCGTACCACCTGCGGTGGGTGCCCTACCACGGGCAGCGCCACATTGAGCACAGCTTCCTTATCGAGCCGGACGGCTCCGGGTTCGCGGTCACCGACGCGTACCACAACGACACGCCGTGGGGCGCGGCCCGGCCGGGCCGGTGGACGCTGACCGGCGCGGAGCTGGCCGCCGCCGTGCCGGACGGGGCCGTGGTGGCCGGTCCGGTGCCGGGTGAGCTGCCGGCGGCCCCGCAGCCGGGGTACGCCGTCGACGCCGCGACCGTCGACGCCTACGTCGACGCCTACCGGGCGTACCCGGATCGAGTGGTGGCCCTGGACGCGCTCACCCTCCAGACGTGGCTGCTGGCCCGGCAGCGCCGGCTGCACGCCGCCTACCGGGCGGCCCACCGGGGCGGTGCCGAGACGGCGGCCGAGGCGGCGCAGCTCGCCCGCTGGGACCGGGTGGTGGAGCAGACCTACCTCGCGGCCCGCCGGGTGCAGCGCGGTCGGCCCGAGCCGGCCGGCCTGCTGGCGACGTTTGCCGAGGCGCTCGACACCGACCGTTCGGTGTTCGCCGCTGCACCGGCCCGGCCGGCGCCACCGGCCGCCGTCGCCGGGACGGTCCGGCCCGAGCTGAGCGCCGAGGTCACCGAGGTGGTCCGGTCGGTCCTCCAGCTCGACGACACCGGGCCGGGCCTGACCGCGGCCACCGCGCTCGACACCGTGCCGAGCTTCAGCTCCTTCCGCATGGTCGAGATCGTCGACCGGTTGGAGCAGCGGTTCCGGATCGAGTTCCACCCCGACGACCTGGTCCCCGAACGGCTGCACCGGGTCGCCGACCTGTGCGAGATCGTCCTGCGGGCCAGCCCCCGACAGGAGGCCGGCGCGACCCCCAGCGGAGGTTCCCATGCGGCCTGACCGCCTGCTGCACGACCTGCTCGACGACGCGGCCAACCGCTGGCCGTCACACCCGGCCGTCTCCGCCGGGGAGACCACCTGGACCTACCGGGACCTCGCCGTCGCCAGTGCCCGGATCGCAGGCTGGCTGGCCGGGCGCGGCGTCCGGCCCGGCCAGCGGGTCGTGGCGGTCGCCCCGTCCGCCGTGGGCCTGGTCGCCCTGGTGTACGCCGCGTCCCGGCTCGGCGCGGTCTTCTCGCTCCTGCACGAGCAGGTCCGGGGCCCGGCGCTGGCACACGTCCTCGACGACTGCGAGCCGGTCCTGCTGGTCAGCGACGACGACGCGGCCCGCACGCTGGCCGCCGACCGGGGCGTACCGACCGCCGGTGTCGCCGAGCTGGCCGCCGTCGGCACCGACCCGGAAGCAACGCGGTGGGAGCCGGCCCGGCGGCCCCTGGTGGTCGACCCGATCTGCCTGATCTACACCTCCGGCACCACCGCACAGCCCAAGGCCGTGGTCAGCACCCACCAGCAGGTGGCGTTCGTGGCCGGGGCGATCCAGTCCGTGCTCGGTTACCGCGCCGACGACGTCGTGTACTGCCCGCTGCCGCTCTCCTTCGACGTGGGGCTCTACCAGCTCTTCCTCGCCGCCCTCAGCGGTGCGCAGGTCCGGCTGGGCAGCCAGGCGGAGGTGGGGCCACCACTGCCGGGGATCCTGGAGCGGACCGGTGCCACCGTGCTGCCGGCGGTGCCCGCCGTCGCCGAGGCCCTGGCCCGGCTGCAACGCCGCACCGGTATCGCGCTGCCGAAGCTGCGCCTGCTCACCACCACCGGCGCCGCGATGCCCGCGCCGGTCCTGCGCGACCTGCGGGCCGGGCTGCCCGACCTGCGGATCCAGGTGATGTTCGGGCTGACCGAGTGCAAGCGGGTGGCGATCATGCCGCCGGACGGTGACCTGGAACGGCCGGGCGCCTGCGGTGTCGCCTTGCCCGGCACCGAGGTCTTCACCATCGGCGCCGACGGCCGGCGGCTGCCGCCGGGGGAGATCGGCGAGTTCGTCATCCGTGGCCCGCACGTGATGGCCGGCTACTGGCGGCGCCCGGCGGAGACCGCCGCCCGCTATCACCGGGCCGAGGGCCTCTTTCCCGAGCTGCGCAGCGGCGACTACGGCTGGCTCGACGAGGACGGCTACCTCTACTTCCACGGTCGCCGCGACGACATCTACAAGGAACGCGGCTTTCGGGTGAGCACCACCGAGGTGGAGGCGGCGGCACGGCGCTGCCCGGGGGTCGAGGCGGCGGTGGTGCTCGCGCCGACCGAGGGACGCCCGGCGGTGCTGGTGGCGGTCGCCGACGGTACGGCCGACGAGCTGCTGCGGGCGATGCGCGGCCAGATCGAGGAGTACAAGGTGCCCCGGCGCGCGCTGGTGGTGCCGGCGCTGCCGTTGACCGCCAACGGCAAGGTCGACCGCCGTGCCGTCGCCGCACTCGTCGAGGAGCGCCACCATGTCTAGCCTCCGGGCCGGGCCCCGGTCGACCGTCCACGCGGTGGCGTCGTCGCTGGACACCACCCCGGCCTACCTCTACGACCTGGCCGAGGTGCGCGGCAACCTCGCCGCACTGTGTGCCGCCCTGCCCGAACCGACCACCGTGTACTACTCGCTCAAGGCGAACCCGCACCCGGACATTCTGCGGGAGCTGCTGCTCGGCGGGGCCCGTGCCGAGGTCTGCTCACCCGGTGAGCTGCACGCCGCCCTGGACGCCGGATGGCCGGCGGCGACCCTGCTCTACACCGGGCCGGGCAAGCGGGACACCGATCTCGACACGGCACTCGCCGCCGGGGTCCGGTCGTTCTCGGTCGACTCGGCGTACGCCATCGGCCAGCTCGACCGGCTCGCCGCCGCGCACCGGGCCCGGCTCACCTGCCTGCTGCGGATCAACGACAGCCGGCCGGCCCGGGGGCAGGGGCTGGCGATGACCGGTGTCGCGTCCCAGTTCGGGGTGGACACCGCCGAGGTGCTCGCGGCACCGGCCCACTTCGCCGGCACCGACCGGGTGCTGGTCGAGGGCCTGCACCTCTACATGGGCAGCAACATCGGTTCGGTCGACGAGCTGCTGGCGCAGTTCCGGCACGCACTGGAGACCGCCCGGGAGCTGGCGGCGGCGCTTGAGCCGGAGGGTGTCCGGTTCCGGGTGCTCGACCTCGGCGGGGGATTCGGTGCGCCGTTCGCCCAGCCCGGTCGACCGGTCGACCTGACCGGCCTGCGGGAGCGGCTCGCCGGGTTGCTCGACGAGCTGGCGACCGGTTGGCGGGACCGCCGACCCGAGGTCGTCTTCGAGTCCGGCCGGTATCTCGTGGCCACCGCCGGCACGCTGGTGGTCACGGTGATCGAGGCGAAGCGTTCGCACGACCGGGACGTGATCGTGCTCGACTCGGGGATCAACCACCTCGGTGGCATGTCGGGGCTGCGCCGGCTGCCACCACTCAACCCCCGGCTGCTCGCCGCCTCCGCCGACCTTGCCGCCTCCGCAGACCTTCCCGCTTCCGCCGACCTTGCCGACTCTGCCGAGCCCTCGGCCGGTGCGGGTGGTGCCGGCGTGGCCGTACCCACCCGGCCGACCCTGGTCACCGGCCCGCTCTGCACCCCGCTGGACACCTGGTCCCGCAGCGCCGACCTGCCGCCACTGCGTCCCGGTGACCGCCTCACCGTGCCCTCGGTCGGCGCGTACGGGCTCTACGCCAGCCTGCTCGCCTTCCTCGGGCACCCCATCCCGGACGAGGTCGTCCTCGACAGCGACGACCCGGACCGGGCACCGCGTACCACCCGCCTGGAACTGGCCCGCCGTCCCGAAAGGTCGTGACCACCCATGAGCACCCTGGACCCGCGCTTCGTCGCCATGCTGGAGCCCTTCCTGCCGTTCGCCGCCGGCGAGCCGATCACCGAGGAGTCGGACCTGCGCGAGCTGGGCCTCGACTCGATGCAGGCGATCGAGTTGATGTTCGCGGTGGAGGACACCTTCGCCGTGGTCCTGCCGGACGACGCGCTCACCGAGCACACCTTCGCCACCGCCGGCAGCCTGTGGCAGGTCGTCTCGCGCGCCATGGGCGACTCCGTGGTGACGTCGTGACCGCCCGGCCGGAGGCGACCGCGCTGGTCGAGCGGGTCTGCGCGGTGGCGGCCGGGCACGTCGACAAGACCGACGACCTGGCCAGCTTTCCCGTCGAGGCCCTCGACGAGCTGCGGGTCACGGGCCTGCTCGGCCTGCTGGTCGACCAGGCGCACGGTGGCCTGGGCGGCAACCTGCGCGACGTGCTCGCCGCCAGCATCCAGCTCGGCCGGGTCGACATGTCCCTGGCGATGATCTTCGTGATGCACTGCCAGCAAGTCGCCGCGGTGGTCGGTCACGCCGAGCCGAAGCTCGCCGACGAACTGCTGCCGGAGATCGCCGCCGGTCGGGTCTATCTCGCCTCGGTCACCACCGAGGCCGGCAAGGGCGGCCACCTGCTCAGCTCCGAGACCGAACTCGGCGTGGCGGCCGGCGAGCTGACCATCGACCGGTTCGCCCCGATCGTCACCGGTGGCGCGGTCGCGGACGGGTTCCTGGTCACCATGCGCAGCCCCGGTGCCCGCTCGGCCAACCAGGTCTCGCTGGTCTACGCCCACCGCGACCAACTGGAGGTGACCGCGTCCGGCGACTGGCAGCCGATGGGCATGCGGGCCAGTCACAGCCTCGCGTTGCGGCTCACCGGCCGGGTGCCGGAACACCAGGTCCTCGGTGGGCAGGGCGGCTTCCGGCAGATCGCCCTCCAGACCTTCGCCCCGTTGGCACACCTGGGCTGGTCCGCGTGCTGGTTGGGGACCGCGACCGGGGCGCTCTCCCGGGTGCTGCGGATGCTGCGCAGCCCGACCGGCCGGGGCAGCGCCGACCTCGACTCCGAGCTGCTGCTCACCCGCCTGTCGACGGCCCGCCAACGGGTCGACACGGTGCACGCGCTGCTCTGGCACACCGCCGACGTCGTCGAGTCGGCGCCGGAGCTGTCCGTACCCCGGGTGCAGTTGCTGCTCAACGCGCTGAAGATCACCGCCGCCGAGCAGTGCTACCAGGCCGTCGAGGCGCTCATCGACGCGGTCGGGCTGCGCCACGGGTACCTGCGCGGCTCGGTCACCGGGCTGGAACGCGCCCACCGTGACCTGCGGTCGGCGGCGCTGAACTACAGCAACGACCGGCTGCACCTGGCCGACGGCAAGCTGGCCCTGCTCGACCCGGACGTGCACCTTGTCTAGCGGGCCGGCGCTGGCCGTCGCCTCCCGGGCACCGGCCGACCCCGACGGCCGGTCACCGGACCTCCGCGCCGACCTGGACGCCGTGCTCGGTCCGGTGCCGCCGGACGCCGACGGGTGCGCGGTCTGGCGCGCGCTGGGCACCGGTGGCCTGCTCGACCGGTTCTACGCGCCGGGTCGTCCGGGTCACCGGATCGACCCGGACGCGCTGGCCACCACCCTGTCCACCCTGGACGCCGCCCGGCCCCCGGGGGTGACCCTCTCCGTCCTGGTCCAGGCGTCGACCGCCGTGCCGCTGCTCGCCGAGTTCGCCGCCGGGTCACCGCCGGCCACCGAGGCCCTGAAGCGGGTGCTCTCCGGCGCCGCCACCGTGGCACTCGCGGCCACCGACGCCGGCGCCGGCTCCGACCTCACCGCGCTGGCCACCACCGTCGAGTCCGGCGCCGACGGTGTCCTGACCGTCAGCGGCACCAAGAGGTGGATCACCGGGGCGACCCGGGCCGATCATCTGCTGGTGCTCGCCCGGCAACGGCCGGGCCGACACTTCACCTGCTTCAGCTGGGTGCTGGTGCCCGCCGGGGCGCCCGGGGTCACCGTGACCGCCGCCGACACCGACCTGTTCGGCGGTTCCGGGGTCGGCCACGTCGAGCTGGACCGGGTCCGACTGCCCGGGGCGCGCCTGCTGGGGCGTACCGGCCTGGGGTTGCCGCTCTTCGCCCGGCGAATGGCCACCGAGCGGCTCGCCGGTGCGCTCTGGGCGGTGGCGCTCTGCCGGCGGGTCATCGCCGACACCCGGGCCCGGCTGCTCCGGCGGCACGTCGCCGACGCCCCGTTGTGGCACTCCGACGCCGTCCGGCAGCGCCTCGCCCGCTGCCTGACCGAGGTGGTCAAGCTCGACGCGCTCTGCCGGGTGCTGGGCCCCGCCGCCGTCGACTCCGACGGTGCGGCCGGAGCGCTGCTCAAGGCGGCGGTCGGGCCGACCGTCGAGGTGGTGCTCGCCGAGTGCGCCCAGTTGCAGGGCGCCGACGGGTTCGCCGTCGGCGGGGCCCAGCGGCTGCGGGCCGAGGCCGCCGTCTTCGGTATCGGCGGTGGCACCACCGAGGTGGTGCTCGGCGTGGTCGCCGACCACGTCGACGCGATCCTGCGGCGGATCGACCGATGAACAGCGTACGGGTGCGGCTCCGGCCGGGCATCACGGTGCTGCTCGTACCGGCCGCCGACACATCGCCCGGTCCGGTGGACCGCGCCGCCGACGGATCGTCCGGTCCGGTGGCGGGGGACCGAGCCGGTCTGGAGGGCCTGCCGCCCTGGCGCCGGGCCGAACTCCTCGCCGGGCGTGCCGCGTTGCGCCACCTCCTCGCCGAGGTGCTTCCGGAGGCCCGGGACGCGACCGTCGCGTACGCCGACAGCGGCCGGCCGTACCTGGTCGGTTGGCCGTACGTCGGGATCAGCATCGCCCACGACGCCGGTAGTGTGGCGGCCGGCGTGGCGGTGGGCCACACCGTCGGGGTCGACGTGCAACATCCGGCCGACACGGTGCCGGACTCGCTGCTGCACCGCTGCCTGCGGCAGCACACCGACGAGCTGGCTCGACTCCCGATGCGCCACCGGGCCACCGAGCTGGCCTGGGTGTGGACGGTGCAGGAGGCGTGCGTCAAGGCTGCCGGCACCGGGATGGCCGGCCAGCCGTGGTCGATCGACGTCCGGCCCTACGCCCACCACGGGCGCTGGGGGCGCTACCGCTGGACCAGCCTGCGTGAGGCGTCCGACATCCCGTTCAGCTGTGCCTACGCCCCACTCCCAGGGAGCCGATGATGCTCGGGTATCCGGAGTTGACCTGCTATACCACCAACCTGGTGGCCTGTCTGGAGCCGACCGACCCGGCGGTGCGGCAGCGGCTGGCCGACGGTGTCCGGCTCGCCGTCCGGACCGACCTGCCGGACGGGCTCGCGTTCTCGCACCACCCGCGACTGGACGTGGACGACCGGGGGTACGGCCTGACCTACCGCTCGGCACCGGCCTGGGAACCGGCGCGGGCGGAGCTGCGCGCCGAGCTGGCCGAGGCCGGTCAGGTGCTCGCCTGCGGTGACACGTACCAGCTTCCCTGGTCGCCGTCATACGGCCGGACGCACGCACCACACTGGCTGCTACTGCGCGAGCACGACCAGGGGCGCTGGCTGGTCGCCGACCACTTCGCCGCACTGACCCCGGCCGGGTGGCAGGACCCGTACCTCGGGTGGTTAGACGACGCGCAACTGTCGGCGGCCCTGCGACCGATCGCCGACCCGGCCCCCGAGCAGGTCGACCGAGACCGGTACGCGCTCGGCACGCCGGTCGAGCTGCCCCCGGTGACCCACGTCCGCTGGCTGGCCCGCCACCCCGACGCGGCCACCACCCGGGAGGGGACCTGGATCGACGAGCCGGGCGCCGCGCTGCGGCACGTGGCACAGACCCTGCTCGCCAACGGTCAGCTGCTCGCTCGGCACATCGAGGACCTCTGGGCGGCCAGCCGGCACTTCCGGTACCGGCACGGCGAGCACGCCGCCGCCGGCCGGATCGACCCGCACGCGGCCCAGGTCGCGTGCGACGCCTGGGAGCAGTTGCCGCGTGCCCTGCGCTTCGCCGCCGACTCGGCCACTCGTGGCCGGCCCCGCCCCGGCGTACTGACACAGGCCTTCGACCAGTTGATCAGCACCCTGCCCGCCTGCGTCGCCACGATCGAGGAGTCGCCATGACCGCTGCCTCCGGACCCCCGCATCCGACCTCGCTCTATGGCTGGTTCGCCCGCTCGGCCGCCCTGCACCCGTCCGCGACGGCGCTCGAGGTCGGCGAGCACGTCGTCAGCTACGCCCGGCTGGAGTCGATCGCCGGACGGTTGGCCGCCGGGCTGATCGAGGCGAACGGGGGACGCCGGCCCGCCCGGGTCGGGCTGCTCGCCGGCCGCACCCTCGCCGCCTACGCGGGCTACCTCGCCGTGACCCGGCTCGGCAGTGCCGTCGTACCGCTGAATCCGTCCTTTCCGGCCGCGCGCAATGCGGCGATCACCCGAGCGGCCGAGCTGGACCTGGTCCTGGCCCAGGCCGGCGGCGCCGCGGCCGAGCTGCCGACGCCGCTGCTGACGGTCGACGACGCGACGCTGGCCACCGGGGAGCCGGCCGCCGCGGGCCCGCTGCCGGCCGCTGCCGAGCCGGCGCCGACCGAGCTGGCGTACATCCTGTTCACCTCCGGCTCGACCGGGGTGCCGAAGGGGGTGCCGATCCGGCATCGCAACGTCTGCGCCTACCTGGGTCATATCATCGAGCGTCTCGGCCTCGGGCCGGGCTGCCGGGTCTCGCAGACCTTCGACCTCACCTTCGACGTCTCGGTGCTCGACCTGTTCGCCACGTTCGGCTCCGGCGCTACGCTCGTCGTACCCGGCCGCAACGACATCCTGACCCCGGTCCGCTTCGTCCAGCGCCGCAGCCTGACGCACTGGTTCTCGGTGCCCTCGGTGATCTCCTTCGCCCAGCGGCTGCGGGCCCTGCCGCCGGACTCGATGCCGACGTTGCGGCGCAGCATGTTCGCCGGCGAGCCGTTCACCCTCCAGCAGGCGCGGGCCTGGGCGGCTGCGGCACCGGCCAGCGTGGTGGAGAACGGCTACGGCCCGACCGAGCTGACCGTCACCTGCACCGGGTACGCGCTGCCCCGGGATCCCGACCGGTGGCCCGCCCCACCGAACGGCACCGTGCCGATCGGCACCGGCTTCGCCGGGCTGGAGTATCTGGTGCTCGACGAGGACGGCTGTCCGGCCGGCGAGGGTGAGTTGTGCGTCCGTGGCGCGCAGCGCTTCCCGGGCTATCTCGATCCGGCCGACAACGCCGGCCGGTTCCTGGCCCACGACGGCGGCACCGCGACGGCGTACGACCCGGCCACGCCGCTCACCGACGCGCACTGGTACCGCACCGGGGACCGGGTCCGGGTCACCGCCGACGGCTTCGTCCACTGTGGTCGACTAGACCACCAGGTGCAGATCCAGGGGTACCGGGTCGAGCTGGGCGAGGTCGAGGCCGTTCTCCGGGAACAGCCCGGGGTACGCGAGGCGATCGTCGTCGCCCGGAGCGGGCCCGGTGGCGAGCAGGTCCTCGACGCCGCCTACACCGGCACCCCGCAGGACCGGGAGACCCTGCTGGCCGCGTTGCGCGGCCGGCTCCCCGCCTACATGGTGCCCACCACCCTGGCGGCCTTCGACGACTTCCCGCTCAACGCCAACGGCAAGATCGACCGGCGGGCGCTCGCGGAGGTGCTGGCCCGATGAGGCAGCCACCCGCCGCCGTCGACACCACGCTGTCGCCGGCCGCCTTCCGGGACGCCATGATCCGGTTCGCCGCCACCGTCACCGTGGTCACCACCGGCACCGCCGAGCAGCCGGTGGGCTGCACCGCGACATCGGTCCTGTCCATCTCGGCAGACCCGCCGAGCATCGGGGTCTCGTTCGACTCCGGCAGCCGGACCCTGCGGGCGATCCTCGACGCCGGCACCTTCGCGGTCAACGTGCTCGCCCGGGGGCAGTGGGCGCTCTGTGCCCGGTTCGCCACCGGGGCGCCGCAGCACCGCTTCGACGACGTGCCGATCGAGCACCGGTACGGCGTCCCGCTGCTCACCCAGGCCGCCAGCAGCGTGGTCTGCCGGGTGCTGGGCACCGCCCCGCTGCTCGACCACACCCTGGTCATCGGCCAGGTGCTGCACGCCGAGGCGGGCACCGGGGAGGGCCCACTCGTCTCGTACGAACGTCAACCGCACCGTCTGCTCCGGGAGTTGCCATGACCGTGGAACCGTCCGCCCCGCAACAGGAGGCGCTCTGGTGGGTGCAGCAGCGGTCGACGCGTAAGGACCTCTACAACCTCACCTGGCGGATGGCCGTCGGCGACCTCGACCCGACGGTGCTCGGCCGGGCCTGGCAGGCCGTGGTGGACCGGCACGAGGCGCTGCGCACCGCGCTGGTCGCCCACGACGGCGCGGTCTGGCAGGAGATCTCCGCGACGGCTCCGGCCGTACTCACCGAGCTGGCCTGGCCGGCACCGGCCGCGCCGGCCGGCACCGACCTGTTCGACCTGGTCGCCACGCACACCCACCGTCGGCCGTTCGAGCTGGGGCGGGCACCGCTGGCCCGGCTCTGCCTGGTCACCGTCGGCGACCGGCACGAGTTGCTGCTCACCGTCCACCACGCGGTGCTCGACGGCTGGTCGGTGCAGCGGGTCGTCAAGGAGCTGGCTCAGGCGTACGACATCGAGAGCCGCCGGCCGGGCGGTGCGTCGACCGCCTTCGACAGCGAGCCGGTGCCGTTCCTGCCGCACGCGCGGGCCGCCCGGACGGCGCTCGCCGACGGGAGCTGGCAGGAGAGCATCGACTTCTGGGTGCGGCACCTCGGCGGCGGGGAGCCGGTCGCCTGCGCCACGGTGCTCCCCGACCGGGCTCCGGCCGGCCGGGCCCCCGACGACCTCGGGTCACCCGGCGCGGTGCTGCGTCACCGGCTGAGCCCGGCCGCCGTCGACGGGGTGCGGGGGTTGACCAAGCGGGGTGGTATGACGCCGATCGCCGGATATCTGGCCGCCGTGCACGTCGTCCTCGCCCGGGGTGGTGCCGGTACCCGGGTGGCCGTCGGTGTCGCGGTGGCGAACCGGCTCGGCGAGCGCGACGAACGGTGCGTGGGATACCTGACCAACGTGGTGGTAGCCGCCGGCACCGTACACGACGACGACACCTTGGACGAGGTGGTGGGCCGGGCCCGGGACGACTTCTGGGATGGCCTGGAGCACCAGCAGGTGCCGTACGCGGTGATGCACGCCGCCCTGCCGGTCGAGGCACGCGAACGCATCGGTGCCATGCCGGCGGTGCTGCTGACCTACCACGGTCACATCGGCGGCAGTGTGCGGCTCGGTGACCGGGAGACCGAGCTGCTGGCGAGCCCCAGCACCGGGGCAACCAACGATCTCGCCCTCGGCGTCTTCGAGCACCCCGACGGCACCACCGTCGAGGTGGAGTACGACACCGGCCGGTTCGACGCGGCGACGGTGTTGCGGTTCCTCGCCGACCTCGACGGGGTGCTCGCGCACGGCGGCCGGGCCGACGTGCCGGTGCAAGCGCTCCGGGTGGCCTCCCGCACCGCACCGGCGTACCGGATCGCGTCGGCGCATCGGGTCGGGCCGGCGAACGGGTCAGCGGGCCCTCCGGTAGCGGACGGATCGACGGTCGGGCCGGTGAACCCGGTCGCGGACGTCGTCACCGGGCTGTGGCGACGGACGCTGCGGGTCGACGAGGCGACGGCCGACACCGACTTCTTCGACCTCGGCGGCCACTCGTTGCAGGTCTTCGACCTGATGGCGGAGATCGAACGGCACACCGGCGCACCGGTCGACGTGCTGGAGTGGCTGGACCGGCCGACCCTCGGCCGGCTGATCACACTCAGCGGGCCACCCGGCACCGGTACCGAAACGGCCGAAATGGACGGCCCGGCGGGAGACGCGACACTGCGCGCCGGGACCGGCGACGGGGTGCACCTGCACCTGATCCGTCCGGCGGGCGGTGCCGACCACTCCATCTACCGGGAGCTGGTGGCGGCACTGCCGCAGTCCTGGCGGATCACCGGCGCACCGGACGACGACGCCTGGACCGTGCCGGCGCTGGCCGAGCGGTACGCCTCGGCGCTGCTCGCCCAGCCGAGACTGCCGGACATCATCGGCGGCTGGTCGTTCGGCGGGCTGGTCGCCTACGCGATCACCCTGCGGCTGCGCCAGCAGGGTGTCCAACCCCCTCGGCTGCTGATCGTCGACTCGTCGCCACCGGACGGCGCGCCCGCCAACGACGACGAGGGGGATCTGGAGGCCTTCGTCGGCGTGATCCTGCGCTCGATCGACGCCGGGCACCTGGTGCCGCCGCGCCTGCGGCTCGACGACGACGACGTGGAGCACGGTCTCGGGGTGCTCGACGCGCTCCTGCACGGGCACGGCTCGCCGGTGCCGATCGAGGTGCTGCGGCACCGGCTCACGGCGATGGTCCGGCACTGGCGGGCGATGGGCGGTTACGTGTCGACCGAGCCGGTCGACACCCCGGCCGTCCTGGTGGACGCCGAACTCGGCCACGCCGATGTCGAGGGGTGGACCACACTGCTCGGTTCGGGCACTATCGTCGTCGATGTGGACACCGACCATTACGCCGCAATGAAGGAGCCCTCCGTCCGGGGCATCGCCGCCGCGTTGACAAAGCTGGCCGAGTCGACCGTCGAGGTTGGAGCATCGATCGGTGACCGGTAACGAGCGGTCGACGACCGATGCCAGTGTCGCCGCCGACAGCGGGACGGTGCTGACCGCCGGTCCGCACCAGGCAGGGAAACCGCCGGACACCTCGGCGACGCCCTCCCCGGTCGCCGGTGCGCGCAACTCGTTCGCCCTGGTCGCCTTCACGGCCCTGACGAACCTGGCCGACGGCGTCACCAAGATCGTGCTGCCGCTGCTGGCGACCCAGTTGACCAGTTCACCAGCGCAGGTCGCCGGGGTGGCGATCACGCTGACTCTGCCCTGGCTGCTGGCCTCCCTGCACGTCGGTGTGCTGGTCGACAGGTTCGACCGACGACGGCTGCTCTGGCTGGCCGACGGCGCCCGGACGCTGGTCGTGGTCACCCTCGCCTGGCTCTATCTCGCCGACGGGCTCACCATGCCCGCGCTGTATGTCGGTGGGTTGGTCCTCGGGGTGGCGGAGGTGGTCGCGCTGACCGCCGCCGTGGCGATGATCCCGGCGGCCGTGCCGCGTTCCGGCCGGGAGCGGACCAACGCGTGGATCGCCGGGGCGGAGACCGTCTGCAACGAGTTCGCCGGCCCGTTCGTCGGCGGCCTGCTGGTCGCGCTCGGCAGCGCGATCGCGCTCGGCGCGACGGCTGTCGCGTACGTGGCCGGCGCCCTGCTGCTGGTGCTGCTGGTGGGCCGGTTCCGGCCGGTGGCCGTGACCGGTGACGAGCCTCCCAAGGTACGGCGCCAGATCGTGGAGGGGTTGTCCTTCCTCTGGCGGCAGCGGCTGCTGCGCTTCATGGCGCTCGCGCTGACGGTGCTCTGCTCGGCCTGGGCCGTCTGGCTGGCGCTGATGCCGCTGATGGCTACCCAGGTCATGCGCGCCAGTCCCCAGGAGTATGGCCTGATGCTGAGCATGCTCGGCGTCGGCGGCCTGGTGGGTGCCGCCACCGTCGGCTGGATCAACCGGCTGCTCGGGCAGCGGTGGGCGCTCTTCGGCGACCTGCTCGGCACGGTGGTCATGGTCGGGATTCCGGCGGTCACCACGAACGTCGTCGCGGTTTCCGTGGCCGCGTTCCTGGGCGGCATGGGTGGGGTGCTCTGGACGGTGAACTCCCGGACCATCAGCCAGGCGCTGGTCCCCGACGAGTTGCTCGGCCGGTACAACGCGGCGGCCCGGTTGTTCAGTTGGGGGGCGATGCCGGTCGGTGCGGCGATCGGCGGAGCGGTCGCCCAGCTGTTCGGGCTGCGGGTGACGTTCGCCCTGTTCGCCCTCGTTGCGGCGGTGCTGATCGTCCCGTTCTTCGTGGTGATCCGCCCCGAGCTGCTGGCGGAGGCGACCTCCGCCGAGCGCTGAGCCCGCCCCGCGTCACCCTGCCCGCCCGACCGCCCCGGCACGATGATCAGCGCCGGAGCGGCCGGGCGGTCGGGTGGCCAGGTGCGGTCGGGCGGGCGCGGCTAGTGTGCTGAGTCGTTAATTCGTTGGCAGTATGTGGTGATGGTTTCGAGGATGTCGTCAGCCGTCTTGGTCCAGACGAAGGGCTTGGGGTTGGCGTTCCATGCGTCGATCCAGGCGGCTACGTCGGCTTCCAGGTCGGCGTTGATCTGGCTGCTCACCCGTGGAGAAGCGGCTCCGCTGCGGCTCGGCGCCGGCAAGCCGTACGGGTTCGGCGTCGTCGCCGCCCGGCTCGACACGGACCGTACTCGGGTGTGGGACGGCGCCGGGGTTCGTGCCGGCTGGCTACGCCTGACCCGGCCCGACCCCGTCGACCCGGCCAGGCTCACCGAGTTGGCGGACCGGTTCGAGACCACCGCCAGTGGAAACGAGGTCCTGCGGGAGGCGACCCAGTCGTACCTGGCCGCCGCAAGGGCGGTCGACGGTCCTCGCGGCAGGGCCACGCCGACGATTCGACGTCTCCGGCGGCATCCGGATCGGCGCGACGGCGACGGTGCGACTCGACGCCGACGCCCGGCTGATCGGTGCGCTGCGCGAATGGGGTCTGGGGCTGTCGAACATCCAGGGCTTCGGATGGGTGAGGTGAGCTAGGCGGATGCCGGGCGGGTGGTGCTGGCCTTGACCGCGCATCCGCTGCAGCGTTGCGGCGCCAAGCCGCCGCACGGGGTAGCCAGTCGGGCCAGCCCCGGTGGCGTCGCCCGACACGTTCTGGAAGCCGTCGCCCGCCGGCTTGTCGACGACGTCATCGCGGTGTCGAGCCTGCCGAAAGAGATCCCGAACCCAGACTGGTGAAAGGTGCTCTTCGCGCTCTTCCTTGGCGGTAGCCGAGCGGCGGGCCCGTGACGCCGAAGGGCGCACCACCGAGGCTGGGCCGGCCGCCCCTGGAACCCTTCTTCCGCGGGTTGGCCGCCTGATGGACCGCCCCTAGTTTCCAGACCAAGAGCGACTCCAACGCTGGTCATGGACGTGATGGAGATCCAAGCTTCCGGGCGTTCGTACGGTGCCGCGACCAGGGCTGGCATTGCTCTCGGCCCGGAAACCACGGCAAGCCCGTGCCGCGGTTCTTATCACCCCGTCTTGGGCGGGCGGCTGCTCGTTCATCTTATTAATTAGTCCTGAGCTTCCCCCGCTTTGATGGAGCGGTGGTTACCTGCTGCCGGTCGGTGCAGGGGTGACGATATCTGGCTCGGTCAGGTTGGTCTGTTGGTGGTGCCAGGAGGTCTCGTACTCGTCGGGGCTGAGGTCGCCCAGTTCCTTCTGGATGCGGCGGGTGTTGTACCACCCGTCGATGTAGGCGAAGATCGCATTCTCGGCCTCATCGCGGGTCCGCCAGCTTGTGCGGTAGACGAGCTCGATCTTCAGCGTGGACCAGAAGTTCTCCATCAGCGCGTTGTCGTACGAGTCGCCGACGGAGCCCATCGAGGGCAGGATCCCGTTGTCCTTTAGGCGTTCCGCGAAGCGGAACGACGTGTAGTTCGACCCGCGGTCGCTGTGGTGGATCAACTGGCCGTCGCGGACGTCACGCGACCAGATGCCGTATTCGAGGGCGGCGAGGATCAGGTCGGTGTCGCAGCGGTCGGACGTCTTCCACCCGACGATCCGGCGGGAGAACACATCGCGGACCGCAGCCAGCCAGAACACGCCCTGATCGCAGGGGATGCGCGTAGCGTCGGCGACCCACAGCCGGTTCGGCCCGTCGGCGGTGAACTGCCGGTTGACCAGATCCGGCGCTGGCGTGTGCCGGGGATCCTGCCGCGTCGAGCCGCCACGCCAGCCTCGACGCAGGAACGCCCCCTGCCAACCCTGGCCGGCCATCAACCGCTCGACGCGCTTGCGGCCCACGCGGATACCGTCACGGCGTAGCTGCCGGTGGACCCGGTCCGCGCCGTAGGTGCGCCCCGATGTCTCCCAGATCTCGTAGATGTTCGACAGCAGGCCCAGGTCGACCACGTCGCGGTCGCAGGGCTGCTCGGCCTGCTTCACCCACGCGTAGTACGTCGAGGCGCCGATGTTGAGGACCCGTAGTAGGAGCGCGACCGCGAACTGGTCACGATGTTCATGGACGAACCTCATGACCGTCGCCGGGTCGGGTCGAGCTCCGCCGCGAAATACGCGCTCGCGGCCTTCAAGATCTCATTCGCCCGGCGTAGCTCCGCGTTCTCCTTCAGCAGCCGGCGGTTCTCGGCCAGCGTGTCGCTGCTGGGCCGATCGTCGCGCTCGCCCGCGTCGGCCTCGGCCTGCCGGATCCAGTTCCGCAACGCCTCGTGATGCACACCAAGCTGCTCAGCCAGGCGCCGGATCACCGGCTTCGGGTCCGACTCGCGGTACAAACGCACAGCGCGCTGACGCAGCTCATCGGGGTACTTCTTCGGTGCCGCCACAGAAACTTCCTCCCCACGGCCATCAGACCATGATTACGAAGCTCCATGAAAACGGGGGCAGCTCAAAGTCGCTCGACAACGACCTGGCTTGACCTGCGTCGCCACGTCTAGGAGCCGACCGGCCCTTGACCGCCGTCGGCCATCCCAACGGGCACGCGGGCACCGGGCCGCCTGTCAGCTTGGGAATTGCGGCCATCGAGCCCAAATGGGGCCGCCTCGGCTACACACAATCGAGCGCCTCGCCTGGGCCTACGGTTTCCGCCTCCCGGATTTCCAGCTCAGGGAATGGGCTTTCGCCGACCAGCCGTCGATATTCCTCTTCCAGAGTGTCGGGGCTAAGGGGGAGCAGTCGGTTGTTTTCTATCGTCCACTCGTATTCAACATCAGTAAACGTCAGCAGGAAGACCCAAGCAACCGGTCCATCTATATTGGTGTTCTCGGCCGGCCTTACGATATTTGGCGGAAGGTTGTCAACCTTCAAGGTGGCAACCGAACAGGGGGCAATATCGGAAGCGAGCCACATGCGTCGTTGCGCCTTCGTGGCTGGATTCGATTCGCCCCCCTGAATTATAAGCGCGACGACTCGAATCCTGACCCCAATAAGGGGTGACGTGGACCGGTTGAAAACCTTTAGCGTAGCCGCATGCCTGGATGTCGTTGGGTGAGACGTGGCAACCAGGTTGACCTTTTCTGCGTTGCGCCGCCGATCCCTTTCTCGCTGCCCCTTGTTTAGTTCCATCTGGTCGCGGTTGATTGCACGCTGAGCCTCAAGTGATTCGTAGGCAACAACCAACGCGAACAAGGTGGCGACAATTGAGATAACAGACGTGATCGACTGCACGACTCCCGTTACTGTTAAAACATTCCCACTTCGCGTTTCCGGCGGTCGATCTTGCAAATTTTCAGATCCGTGCGGCGCACTGTCCTCCAGGAATCGCGACGGGATGAGAAGCCCAGTCGATGACCGCTTCCACCTAATCACTGTTCTGAGCGGACCCTTCTCGATCAAAGCACATCGCCAACAACCAACTCGCCCCGCTATCAGTACAGCACGTTCTCTCGACGGCTATGCTTCGGCATCTCGACGAGGTGAGGCGGCGCTCCACAACCTCCGACCGACCCATGCCCAGCCTAAGAGAGCGTTTCGCATGTCTGTCAGTCGGGTGTGTTGAAGGTGCGGCGTTGTTGGCGGGTGGCGGGTCCGCCTCGGGTGAGACGGGCGAGCATGCCGGCGATCGCGGCCCAGCGGATCATGGCCTCCGAGGTCGCGGGGCGTGTTTCGTAGTCGCGGGCCAGCCGGCGGTGGGCGGTGAGCCAGGCCAGGGTCCTCTCCACCACCCAGCGGCGGCGGTGCACGACGAACCCTTGCTGGTCGGCGGGCTTACGGACGATCTCCAGGGTGGTGCGCAGGATGTCGCGGGCCCAGTCGACCAGACGCCCGGCGAACCCGGAGTCGGCGAACACGTGCCGGATCGGCGTCGCCGCATAGGTGGCGAGCAGGGCGCCCTTCGCGCCGTCGCGGTCCTGCCACGACGCGGCCAGGACCCAGACGGTCACCAGCAGGCCCAGGGTGTCGGTCACGATGAACCGTTTACGACCGTTGACCTTCTTCCCACTGTCATAGCCACGGGTGTCGGAGTGCACGGTGTCCGCGGCCCTGACCGACTGGGAGTCGATGATCCCGGCGGTGGGCTGCGGCTGCCGGTCGTGGGCCAGGCGGACCTGCTCCCGCAGCTCGGTGAGGATCCGCTCGGTCACACCCCGCCGGTTCCACCGCTGGAAGTGGGAGTACACCGTCTGCCAAAGGGATGTCTCGTAACTCGGTGATGGCTGCTGGTCAACGGTGTCGGTGTCATCCGAGCAGGATGATGTTGTGGAGGTGGGCGATGCCGGAAGCGGTGTCGGTCAATGTGCTGGCGGCGCGTCGGTAGTCCCGGAGGATCTTGAAGGTCTTCATGCGGGCCAGGGCGTGTTCGACCTGCGCCCGGATCGTGCGGTGTTGCTTGTTCAGGTCCTTCTTCCAGTCGGGTAGTTCGGTGCCGTCGGTGGGTTTGCGGTACGGGATGATCACCTCGGGGTTGCCGCGGTAGGCGCCGTCGGCCATGACGGGCCGTCCGGCCAGTTTCTGGTCGATGCCGGAGGTGCGGTAGGCGATGGTGTCGTTGCGGTTGCCCGGCTGCGGGTCACCCAAGGCGACGACCAGGCGGGTGTGGGCGTCGATGGCGACCTGCAGGTTCGTCGAGTAGCGGTAGTTCTTGCTCGGGGCGGCCAGCCGGTGGTCCCGGGTCGGGACCAGGGTGCCGTCGACGATGGCGATCTGTTCGATCCGGCGTCGGCGGACCGGGGCCAGGGCGAGTAGGGGGCCGAGGGTGTCGATGACCCGGTGGGCGGCGGAGTGCGACACCCCGAACAGCGGGCCGATCTGCCGCATGGTCAGGTTCGTGCGCCAGTACGTGGCGACCAGCAGTACCCGGTCGGCGAGGTCGAGGGACCACTGCCGGCCCGGCCGCCCGTCGGCGATGGCGTCCCCGCCACGTTCGGCGACCAGCCTGACCAGCCTGCGGAACTGGGCGGGCTGCAGCCCGGTGAACGGGAAGATCCACTCCGGGCGAGCCGCCGTGATCACCTGCACCACAACATGATCCACCATGGACCCACCACCGAGTTGCGAGACATCCCTAAGGCGGGAAGTCCACCGGCAGGTACCGCCACGCGCAGCCGGTACGCACCACGTACAGGATGCCGTCGACGATCGCCCGACGAGGATGCTTCTCCGGCCTACCCATCCACTGCGGCGACGGCAGCATCGGCTCGACGAACGCCCACTCGGCATCGGTCAGGTCAGACGGGTACCGCCGCACTCGATCCATACCCGTCTACCGACCGAACCCGGCCCATCGATCGCACCCATTGTGCGACACGCCCGACGAGCACACATCCCAAACGCTCTCTTAGGTTTTCGGGGGGTAAACGGGGGCCGAAACACAGGGTCCGCTGCGCCGGGACCCCGCCGCCCAGAGCCTACCCGCGTTGAGAGGGTGGTTCGGTAGCTTTCGTCCAATATGGGTTTGGGCTGGCATGTGAATGTGAGCCGTGGTCGTAACCGGTAGGTCCGGCCGGCGTTGGGCTGATCATGGGTGAGCGTGCGGCGTATCCGAGTGACCTGACCGATGAGCAGTGGGCGGTGGTGGGTCCGTTCCTGCAGGCGTGGAAGGACCGGCATCCGTCGGTGTCGGGGCATCAGGGTCGCTACGAGCTGCGGGAGATCGTGAATTCGATCTTCTACCAGAACCGGACGGGTTGTCAGTGGGCGTACCTGCCGCACGATCTGCCGCCGAAGTCCGCGACGTATTACTACTTCGCCCAGTGGCGTGACGACGGCACTGACCAGGTGATTCATGATCTGCTGCGGTGTCAGGCGCGGGAGAAGGCCGGCCGTCGGGAGGATCCGACCGCGGTGGTGCTGGACACTCAGTCGATTCGGGCGGCCAACCACGTCCCGGCGGCGACGACCGGCAAGGACGCGGCGAAGAAGGTGCCGGGCCGTAAGCGGGGCCTGGCGGTGGACGCGCTGGGGTTGATCATCGCGGTGGTGGTCACCGCGGCGTCGGTCACCGACAATGCGATCGGTGTGAGGCTGCTGGACAACGTCCTCGCGCACACGCCGACGGTGACCAAGGCGTGGGTCGATGCCGGGTTCAAAGACGACGTGCAGATCCACGGCGCGGTCCGAGGTATCGATGTCGAGCAGGTCCTGCGGTCCGACACGACGGCCGGGTTCGTGCCGGTGAAGCGCCGGTGGGTGGTGGAGCAGACCAACGGCACGTTGATGCTGCACCGCCGTCTGGTCCGCGAGTACGAGAGCCGACCCGCCTCCGCGGTGTCACGCACCTGGTGGGCCTCGACGGCGAACCTCATCCGCCGGTTGACCGGCACCGCCACCACGTCCTGGCGCGACCAACGGTGACGCAGCCGACGCTGCTGGCCCTGCTCACCGAACGCGAGAACGCCGCCGGCCTGGCCGTCGAGCGGCTCCGCGCCCAGATCGCTTCCCTCGACGAGCAGCTCACCGCGGCCGAGACCGAGGTCGCCGAACTCGCCATCACCCGCAAGACGCTCCTGAGCCTGGGCGGCCCACTCGATCCGGCGGCACCTGCTGACCCGACCGTCGCCAGCCCCGCCTACCAACAGATCCTCGCCGTGTTCCACGGCGCCAACGCACCGATGCGCGCCAAGGACATCTGCCAGGCCCTCGCCGCCGGCACCACCGCGAAGGACACCGAGAATCTCCGCGCGAAGCTCAAACGCCTCGTCGCCCGCCAGATCCTCACCGAACCCGAGGCCGGACTGTTCACCCTGGCCCCGCCGACGGCGTCCGCGTAACCCCCACCACCAGGGCCGCTAACGAACCGTCAAACCCGCATCGGACAAAGCCTCCCGAACCACCCTCTCAGACCGGCAGTTCAGCCCGTCCAGACGGCCACGAATACCTAAACGAGGAGTTCAGTCCGGTTCCCGACAAAAGCGAGCATTGCTGCGGAACGGGCAGGCCAGCAAAGGACACGTGGGCAGCCCTCCTACCGCATGCACCGATGACCGCTCCTGTCAGAGCGTGACAGGCGAACCGGGGGTTCGATCGGCCTGACAGTCGAGATCTGAGCGGTGCATGTCATCCACGGCATGCCCGCCCGGTAGGGACCGTCCTTCCGGCGGGGCCCGTGGTCCGGCACGACTGCCGGCCACGCCACGCCGGGCCAGCAGCCCGGTTCCGCCTATCCGCCGGGCCAGCGATGAACGGCCCGAACGCCCCGAGTGGCGGCCCGACCCTCTGCTGACCATCGATGACCTCGCCGCCTGGCTGGGCAAGCCCAAGAACACCCTCTACGCCTGGCACAGCCGAGGTAAGGGCCCCCGCGCCATCCGCGTCGGTAACACGCTGCGTTACCGGCGCAGCGAGGTCGAGCGCTGGCTCGATGAGCACACCGACGCGGAGCGGTAGGCCATGTCCCGACCTGAACTGCCCATCGGCACCTGGGGCAAGATCCGCACCGAGAAACTCGGACCCCGCCGGTTCCGCGCACGGGCCCGGTTCCGCGACTACGACGGCAAGACCCGCGACATCGAGGCCACCGACACCACCGGCCCAGCCGCCGAACGCGCGCTGAAAATCAAGCTACGTGACCGCACCACCCCCAACGACGACGAGATCACCCGCGAGACCCACGTCAGCAGACTCGCCGAACTATGGATCGAAGAGATCACCACCGAGGAACGGATCGCACCACAGACCATCCACCGATACGAGACCAGCGTGCGCGCGGCGATCCTGCCCGCCCTCGGCAACCTGCGAATCCGCGAGGCCAGCGTCGGGCGACTGGATCGGTTCCTGCGCGACATCGCCAAGGACCGCCCCTCGGCCGCCAGGGGCGCGAAGGTCGTCCTGAGCCAGATGTTCGCCCTTGCCGTGCGCCACGGCGCGCTCCCCACCAACCCCGTACGCGACACGGGTCGACTGCGCAAACCGCGCCGCGCAGTCGTCATCCTCTCCGACGAACACCTCCAGGCCGTCCGCACTGCCATCCGCGACTGGCAGCGGCCGGTCCCCGGCAAGCCCGGGCCTCGGCACACCGGCGACCTGGCCGACGTCGTCGACCTCATGCTCGCCACCGGAGCCCGCATCGGTGAGATCCTCGCCCTGCGTTGGGCGGACCTGGACCTCGCCACCGCACGCCCCACCCTGACGATCTGCGGCACGCTGGTCTTCGTCAAGGGCCAGGGCTTCTTCCGGCAGCCCTGGACCAAGAGCGACGCCGGCTACCGCATGGTCGTCCTGCCCCGGTTCGCCGTCGGCATGCTCCTGGCCCGCAAGCTCGACGCCGCCGACAACCCCCACGACGCGATCTTCGCGTCCCGACGCGGCACCTGGCTGTCACCCAACAACGTCCGCCGCCAGTGGCGCCAGGCCCGCGCCGACACCGACCTCGCCTGGGTCACCCCGCACACCTTCCGCAAGACCGTGGCCACCCTCATCAAGGAAGAAACCAACACCAAGAACGCCGCAGCCCAGCTCGGGCACTCCAGCGAGGAGGTCACCGCCACCTACTACATCGCCAAGCCCGTCCAAGCACCGGACGTCTCCGACGTCCTCGAACGCCTCGGCGCCGACCGGAACCGACGCCCCACGCCCAGGGGGCACGACGATGACCATGGATGACAAACCTGGTTGCCGCCCCGGGTAATCGGGGGGTTTTCGGGGGGCGGTTCAAAACTCCATAGACGAAAGCAAAAGCCCTGACCAGTGTTTCCGCTGGTCAGGGCTTTTCGTGTGTCGGGACGGCCGGATTCGAACCGACGACCCCTTGACCCCCAGGCAACCGACACCCGGCCCTGACTTGGTGCTGAAGGTCAAATGAGCTGGTCCAGTAGTCCTCCAGAGTCCATGTTCGTCTGCCGGCGTGCGCTCCGGTCGTCACTCACATAGTCACCCAGCCGACCAGCCAACAACACAACTAGTAAACCGCGGCTCACTTGTCCGGCACGTCAGATATCCGGTCCTCCGGGTGAGACTGCTCCGCCGGAGCGCTGGACTCATACTTTGCTTCAACGAACTTGGCAAGCACAGTTGTCCCAAAATAGAAGGCGAGAACCACACCCATTAAGCCGATGAAGTCCGGTACCAACGTTTTGGCGAGGCCTGGCACCTCCGCCTGCGCGTAGAATGAAGACCAGCCGAGAATTACAAGAAATACCACGACGAAGGCAATGGCAATCGAATCACGCACCGCCTCAGTGGACGTCACGCCTCGCGTTGATCGGAGAATGAACACGAATCCAACGAGAGTGACCACTGCAACAGCAGCAGACCCCGACATCAAGGCAGTGTAATACTTTGGCGAAAAATGGTTGTCTATTGGTGGGGCAATGACGGCTACAGCCAGATCAAATATGATCACAGATGCGATAAGGACCCTTCTCCACTTTCGGGAAGTAAGGGCCTCCTGACCCGCCCCTGACGTCGATTCCATCGCCACCCTCCTTCTGAGATTAACAGTGCGTACCAGCCATCCAGACCGCAAGTAGACTACCGATGCGCTGTGCGCCCTGAAGAGCATTCCGGAATTTGTGTGGCTGTGCGTCAAACACGGCTGAATCGATCGCCAACTTGCCATCCCGTCTGCCGTCGACCCGCCCTCCTGGGGAGCGGGCCGCCGCCCGGCCCGCCACGTCAAGACGGCCTTGACGCCCGTACGGACGCTGGCGGGTCGGGCGGTGGTCTGCTCGGCTCGCCCGGGTCGACGGTGGGCGGGATGGCTCCCCACCGCCACCACCCACGGACCGCAAGCCGCCGGCGGAGCCCCGGCCATCCTGGAGCCGGAGCGCCCCCGCCGGAGGCGCAGTAACCGCGACCCCGCCACCGGCCCGGCAGCTGCCGACGGACCCGGCGTGCGCTCTCCTACGCCGCGCGGTGCTCGCCGCGCGGCCCGGCCGGCTGCCGGCCCCGCCACCCCACCAGGCAACGGCCTGTCGTCATCCGGCGGCCTACCGGGCTTCCCGCCCTCCGCGCCAGCCGCCGGGCATGTTGCGTGGCCGGAGTCGGAGCGCCAGCGGAGCGACGGACACGCGCCCAGGCGGCGGCGCGTGCGGCCCGTTCAGGGCCGCCTTGAAGACGTACAGAAAGTTCTCACCACCTCGGCCGGCAGCCGGCTGTCCCGTCACGGGACATGCTTGACAGTCGCGTCCCACCAGATGCTTGACATGATCATGAGTTGGCTTCTTCATCGCGTGGTGTTTGCGGGCATCGCGTGGTGGGAGGCCGGGATTGGCGCTGGTGGAGTTGTCGATCGTCGAGCAGAGGTATCGGGCGGTGTTGTCGGTGCGGGCCGGGGATCCGGTGGTGGAGGTGGCAGCCCGGGTCGGGGTGTCCCGTCAGACGGTTCACACGTGGCTTGCGCGTTATGCCGAGTCGGGGTTGGCGGGGTTGGAGGACCGGTCCCGTCGGCCGCAGGGGTGTGCTCATCAGGCGTCGCCGGAGGTGGAGGCGTTGGTGTGTGAGCTGCGTCGGCATCATCCGCGGTGGGGCGCCCGGCGGATCGCGTTCGAGCTAGGGCGGCATGGCTGTCCGGAGCCGGTGCCGTCGCGGATGACGGTGTATCGGGTCCTGGTCCGCCACGGGTTGATCGAGCCGGTGCCTCGCCGTCGGGGGCGCAAGGACTACCGCCGGTGGGAACGGGCTCGGCCGATGGAGCTGTGGCAGATGGACATCGTCGGTGGGGTGTTCCTCGCTGACGGCAGCGAGGCGAAGGTCGTCACGGGGGTGGATGACCATTCCCGGTTCTGCGTCATCGCCCAGGTCGTGCGTAGGGCGACCGGCCGGGCGGTGTGTTTGGCCTTCGCCGAGGGGCTGCGACGGTTCGGGGTGCCTGAGGAAGTCCTGACCGACAACGGCAAGCAGTTCACCGACCGGTTCGGCAAGGGCGGGGAGGTGCTGTTCGACCGGATCTGCCGGGAGAACGGGATCATCCACCGGCTGACCCAGCCGGCGTCGCCGACCACGACGGGAAAGGTGGAACGGTTCCATCAGACCCTGCGCCGGGAACTCCTCGACGACGTGCCGGTCTGGCCGGACCTGGACACCGCTCAGGCCGCGATCGACGTGTTCCGCGACGAGTACAACACCGACCGGCCCCACCAGTCTCTGGACATGGCCTTCCCCGCCGACCGGTTCACCCCCGCTGGGGAGCAGGTGGTGACGGTGAAGCTACCGGCCCGACTCACCCAGCCGGTCGACCAGACCCTCATCGCACCACCCCTGCCCGTCCCGGTTCCGGCGCCGGTGGTGGCGGGGGCGGTGGAGTTCGAGCGGGTCGTTCCCGCCTCGGGGAACATGCAGATCTGCGGGAAGCAGTTCTGGCTCGGCCCCGCCCGCTCCGGGGTGACGGTGACGTTCTGGGCCGACACCGACGTCATCCACCTCATGATCGCCGGCACCCGGATCAAGTCCGTGCGGTCGCATCTGTCTGTCAACGACCTGGCCGCCCTGCACCGTGCCGGTGGCCGACCTGCCGGGCCGCCACCCCTGCCACCCGCGCCGGCAGGCCAGGTGCGCGGACCGGTGGAAGTAGATCGGACCATCGGCGCCAACGGCTGTGTGTCGCTGGGACAACACCTGGTCCTGGCCGCCGAGATCCTCGCCGGCCGGCGGGTCGGGGTCCGGGTCGAGGAACACACCCTGGCCTTCTTCGACCTGGACACCCGCGAACTGCTACGCACCCGCCCCAACCCACTGACCCCCGCCGAGGTGGCCCGACTACGCAGCGCCCGCCCCGCCGGCCCACCACCACAACCAGCCACCGGACCGGTCCGGGTCCAGCGGCGGGCCTCCAACAGCGGCGTGGTCATGGTCGTCGGCCAGAAGATCGCCCTCGGCCGGGTCCACGCCCACAAGACCCTCACCATCGACGTCACCGACACCGAGCTGGCCATCCACTGCGACGACGGCACCCGCACCATCCGCCGCACCACCGACCAGCCCGTCACCCGGATCAAAGCCCACCGACCCCGCAAGGTCACCCTCAATGTCTAGACCAACCGTCAAGCATGAGCTGGGACGAATCCGTCAAGCATCAGGTGGGACTAGACACGGCCGGCAGCCGGCTTCAGTCTCGTCCTGACGACTCCGGTCCGGCCTCAAGCCGCCGCCGGACTTCGGGCCACTCGCTGTCGATCACGCTATAGAAGACGCTGTCCCGGTACTTGCCGGTGCTGAGTAGACGGTGATTGCGCCATACGCCTTCGCGGACCGCGCCGAGTCGGGTGATGGCCCGTTGTGATCGCTCGTTGCGTAGGTCGGTCTTGATGGCTACCCGTCCCGCGTGCTGATCCTCGAACGCATGGCGCATCAGCAGGTACTTGGCTTCGGTGTTGATCCCGCGTCCCCACCGGCTCGGAGTCAGCCAGGTCCAGCCGATCTCTACGGTGCGGTCGTGCGGCCTGATGTCGATAAAGCTGGTGCTTCCGACGGCCGTGCCGGTTGTGCGTTCCACGATGGCGAAGGGCAGCCGCACAGCCCGTTCCTGCTCGGTCAGCGCGTCACGGATCAACGCTTCGACGGCGTGCCGGCTATCCGGGGTCGGCTCATCGAGGTAGGTCCAGATCTCGTCGTATCGCGCTGCGGCAGCCAGGGCGTCTACATGCTGGAAGCCGAGCGGTTCCAGCCGCACCGCTCGGCCTTCAAGGGTTACCGGCTTGAGGTTCACTCGGCATCGACCTCGTACAACAAGACGTGTCGGTCGCCGGGCAGGATCACCTGATAGACCTCGATGGGCTGGTCATTCTGGTCGAAGCTCGTCCGGAGCAACCTGCCCACGGGCGTAGCTGGCCCAAGGTGCAGCTTGGTCGCTTCCTCCGCGCTGGGCATCCGCCAGGTGATCTCGTCCTCGTACCGGGTGGGTGTGTGCCCCAGGTCCTCCAAGACCTGATCGGTTCCCTCGATGATGTCGGCCGGGTCCATGATCTTGCTGCTCTGCACGATCGACAGCGGGTAGTAGCTGTCACCGAGTTGTAGCGGCTGGTCGTCGGCGTACATCACCCGGCGGCGTACCGCGACGGGCTCGTCCGTTGACAGGTGGAGGTGTGCGGCGATCTCCGCGTTAGCAGGGATCGTCTCGACCGTGCTCACCTGGCGGGCCTTTTTGCCCTGGGCCTCGATCTGCTGGCTGAACGTGTCCCGACGGCGGTCGGCCTCCATCCGCTTCGTACGCGAACCGGTCAGTGAGGCGTAGTAGCGCAGTGGGGGTTCCGTCCGGACGAAGCTGCCGCGTCCTCGCTGGGACACGATGAGTCCTTCATTGCGGAGGACGTCCAAGGCGAGACGGACCGTGTTCCGGCTGGTGTCGTAGCGGTCGGAAAGTTCGCCTTCGGTGGGAAACCGGTCACCCGGTGCAAGCTCGCCGCTCTGGATCTGACCCCTGAGCATCGATGCGAGTTGCTGGTAGAGCGGCCGAGGATCGGCCGGGTTCAAGGTCATGGCGCTTCCTAACAGGAGTTGTACCTACAGGCTAACAACCCCTTGTCGCCAGCACCATCGGCGTGATAGACAGTAGTCGTTGTTGGTACAACCCAACAAAGAGGCCCCAGTGAGTTGCAGCTCACTGAGGCCCCGGTGCATCGGCCTCTGCGAAAGGAACCACGATGCCTGTCCAGCGTACCGTTCATCCTGCTCATCGCGCCTCGGGCACTTCCTCGGCGTCGTCTCAAGCTCGCCTGCGTTCCGCTGTGGCGACGCTTGCTGACGCGCTGGCCCCTGGGAAGGCGCTGAACCTGCCCGCAGTCCTCGTTCGGGCTGCTCTGCTGGATGCCCTGTCCGTGCTCACCACGAACACCCCCGCCCCTGCCAGTCCTGCACTTGCGGTCTGGTGATCGCGATGACCATCACGCCGATCCGTCCGCATCGGACCACCACGCCGGTCGACTTCGAAGCCCTCACTCAGTGGGAACTGCGGGTCATCTTCTACGCGGCCAACTACCAGCAGACCGTTGACGAGATGATGTCTCCGACCGGAAACATCCCCCGGATGGCGGCGACGATCGTTGCTGTCATCGACCGCTACGGGTTCGACCTCATCCGCCAGGTCGCCAATCTCGCCGGTCACGCCATGCTCACCCGCAACTACCAGATGCAGGGTGAACTCTTCCCCGACGCCAACCGGTGGAGGTGGACCGAAAGCACCGCCGGAGTCTTCCTGCGCGGTGTCGCCACCAAGCCACCCTTCCTGACCGTGCAGACGGTCTGCCAACGGTGGAACTCCGCCCTGGCTCATGACACCGCCACCGTGCAGGCGGTGGCCTGATGACCGCCCCGACCCGTGCCGCCTACGTGTGGCGTCAACCCCGGCTTGCCCGGGGCTGGGAACCCGTTCAACTCATCGGCCGTATGAAGATCCTCGCCGCCCGTGACGGCGTCGAGCTGCCGAAGACCTACCACCTCGTTCGCGACATCTACCTGTGGGAGAACCACCGGGCCGACCTGCCCGCCTACGTGGCCTCCCTGCTCGGGCGGATCTTCGACCAGCCGAACCCGTTCGGCACCGGTCCCACCCGGCACCTGCCCACCAAGGCGGTCCACACTCGTGGCCGCTGACCGCACCACCGGCGTCCCGGACCAGGCTCACCCGTCTGGTCCGGGGCTCCGGCCCCACGACGGCGATCCGACCGGGTTCGTCGGCCGCGACCACGCCGCCCTCCTACGCGCCACCGGCCCGGACTACTTCGGGTGGCTCGACCACGTCCGCCCGGCCGCGGGCTGCGCCCACCCAGTCCGCCTCGCCGGCGAGGTCGCCACCGTCGACAAGGCCACCGGCCAACTCCTCGCCTCGGTAGCGACGGCCGACCTGCCCGACGGGGAGATCTACAAGCCGTGCGGCAACCGCCGCCACGCCGTCTGCCCGTCCTGCGCCCACACCTACCAACGCGACGCCTACCAGCTCGTGCGCGCCGGCCTCGTCGGCGGCAAAGGCATCCCCCCAACCGTGGCGGCGCATCCAGCGGTGTTCGTCACCCTCACCGCACCCTCCTTCGGCCCCGTCCACACCCGCCGCACCGACCAGCACGGCAACCCGATCCCCTGCCGACCCCGCCGCCAAGCCGCGCACTGCCCCCACGACCAACCCACCGCCTGCCACCGCACCCACACCGAGGACGACCCGACGTTGGGCGTGCCGCTGTGCCTGGACTGCTACGACCACCACGCGCAGGTCGTGTGGAACACCACCGCCCCCGAACTGTGGCGCCGCACCACCATCGCCCTGAACCGTCACCTCCGCGCCCGCGCCCGCACCCTCGGCATCGCCTGGGTGGAGCAGGTCACCGACACCGGACGGGTCCGCCGCGTCCCGCCGATCAAGCTGTCGTTCGGCAAGGTCGCCGAGATGCAACGCCGGGGCGTCGTCCACTACCACGCCATCGTGCGCCTCGACGGCATCGACCCGTTCGACCCCGCCGCCGTCATCCCGCCGCCGGCCGGCTTCGGCGTCGACGACCTGGCCGCCGCCGTCACCCACGCCGTGAACACGGTCGGCTTCACCACCGCCCCGCATCCGGTCCAGCCCGCCGGCTGGCGCATCGGCTGGGGCGAACAGGTCGACACCCGCCCCGTCAACGCCGACGGCGACATCACCGACGGCAAAGTCGCCGGCTACCTCGCCAAATACGCCACCAAGTCCACGGAGGCGACCGGGCACGTCTCCCGCCGCCTCGACGGCGACACCATCGACCTGTACGCCGACGAACAGGGCACCCACCCCGAACGCCTCATCGACGCCTGCTGGACCCTCGGCCAACACCGCGACTGGCAACGCCTCCGCAGGTGGGCGCACATGCTCGGCTTCGGCGGCCACTTCCTCACCAAGAGCCGCCGCTACTCCGTCACCTTCCGACTCCTACGCAACGCCCGAGTCATCTGGCGACGCACCGAAACCGGCCACGAACACCCCGAGCAGGCGGAAGAGACCACGCTCATCGTCGGCCTGCTCTCCTACGCCGGCTCCGGCTGGCGCACCACCGGAGACGCCCTCCTAGCCAACACCGCCGCCGCCCTCGCCCGAGAGCGGCAACAGATCGCACGAGAGGAGATCGCCACTGCCGCCTGACGATGCCCATCGATTCACTGTCAAGCCGGCCTTGACAGCAGACCGCCAATCCGAGGAAAGGACACCCGCTTGACCGCACCTGCCATCGACCTGCCCGTCAAGGCGCTCTACCGCATCCCCGAAGCCATGACCCTGCTCAGTCTGTCCCGCTCGGTGATCTACGAACAGATCCGCGCCGGCCGGCTCCGCACCGTCACCCAGGGCCGCACCCGCCTCGTCCCCGCCGCCGCCATCACCGCATACGTCACCCTGCTCGAACAGGAAGCCGGGAAGGGAGGTACCCGATGACCCAACGCCGTGCCCGAGGAGAAGGCGGCCTGCACTGGGACGAGTCGCGGCAACGCTGGATCGCCACCCTCACCGTCGGCTACACCCCCGCCGGCAAGCGCATCGTGCGCAAAGGCAGCGGCAAGACCAAGACCGAAGCCCGCACCAAGCTCCGCGAGAAGATCCGCGACTACGAAGACGGCCTTGCCCTCGTCCGGGATGGGCAAACAGTGGCCGACGCTCTCACTGACTGGCTGACGTACGGGCTCAGCAAGCAGTCGGAGAGCACCAGGGCGAACTACGCCACCCTCGTGAACTCCCACATCATCAGCGACCTCGGCGCGAGGAAGCTGCGCGAACTCAGCGCGACCGACGTCGACCGCTGGCTCATGGGCAAGGCCCAACACCTGAGCACCCGCACCCTGCGACTCCTTCACTCCCTGCTGAACCGCGCGGTCAATCGGGCCATGGCGCGAGACAAGGTGAAGCGCAACGTAGTCGCGCTCTGCGCCGTTCCCACCGGGCGGGGCGGCCGTCCCTCCAAGTCGCTGACCCTCGATCAGGCCAAGGCGCTTCTGCGCGCTGCCGAGGGCAGCTCGTTGCACGCCTACATCGTGGTGTCCCTGCTGACCGGTGCCCGTACCGAGGAACTGCGGGCGCTCACCTGGGCACATGTCGACCTCAAGGGCAAGCCGGCCAACGACCCGCCGTTGCCGCCCTCCATCCAGGTCTGGCGCTCGGTACGCGCCGACGGCGACACCAAGACCAAGAAGTCGCGTCGCACCCTGGCCCTGCCGGCCCGGTGCGTCACCGCGCTCACCACCCACCACGAGCACCAAGGCCAGCCTCCCGCTGACCGACTCGTCTTCGTCTCCGCCGCCGGCACCGCACTCGACCGGCACAACGTGCTTCGGGCGTTCCGCCCCGTCGTCGCCAGAGCGGGCCTCGACCCGCGCGACTGGACACCCCGCGAGCTGCGGCACAGCTTCGTGTCTCTGCTCTCCGACAGCGGCGTGAGCCTCGAACAGATTGCGGACCTCTGCGGGCACTCCGGCACAACCGTCACTGAGAGCGTCTACCGGCACCAACTGCGGCCGGTGCTCCTCGGCGGTGCAGTGGCCATGGACCGCATCTTCGACGCTGGGACGTAGTCACCCAGTTAGTCACCCGAACGCGAGAAGAGGGCATATCCATCGATTGGATATGCCCTCTGATCAGTGTCGGGACGGCCGGATTCGAACCGACGACCCCTTGTTACGGAACGTAGCTATCGCAAGCTTGTCACTGCTTGGCAAGAATAGGCGCTGAGCTGCACAGATGCGGCCATGCACTCGCCTCTTCTTGTCACTGTTCGTCAACGCCTGGCCGGGGTTTTCGGGGGGTAAACGGGGGGACCGACAGATTGCCGCCAGGTCCCACCGCGCCTACTCCCCCACCGCCGGGACCGACACCTCCCGTCCCCACCAGGAGGAGAATCTGTCTGGGGTCAACCCCGGGCGGGCTTCTTAACTCTGCGAACCGTCCTCCCCGGCAACTGGATCGCGGTTGCCATGGCGCAGGGGCGCGGCCGGAGAGCCGCGCCCCTGCCTCCGTCATTGAGACTCGGCTCTGGCTGCGTACCGTCGAACCCAGTCGACGAAGGACGAGAAGTCGGGATCGTCCAAGCGGCTCAGCACACCGTCCAACTCTGCGCTGGGTCCTTCGTCGGCGAGAAGGACAGCGAGCGCTGCGTCGCGGGGACAGTAACCTGGCAGCGTGGCGCCTGACCGGAGCCGATCCTTGAGAACACCGCGGTCCAGCAGCGGAGCGAACTCCGCGATCTTCTCCGCCAACAAGGTGCGCAACGTGGCCCCCTTCTCGATTACCGCCTGAGGGGAATCGAGCGACCACAGGGAGTGGTCGCCGGAGTCGATCCCCGCGGGGACCCTGCCACTGGTCAGGATGCGGAGCATCTCCTCACGCGGCAAGGTCCAGAGCGAGTTCGGCTTGGCCAACCGGGTTCGAACCAAGCCCTCCGTCACTTCCGGCAGTTCGGCGTCGGTCGCCCTCGAATCGCTTCGCATGTGAAGCAACCACGGATACGGCACGACAGCCACGTTGACGTAGAAGAGATAGGCGTTCCTCGTTGACGATGAGGAACGCTGGAACTCCACGACGAGAGCATCCCCGTCGTCTTCGACCCGGCGGTAGACGTGGCCCGCCCCGCTTACCAGGCGGTACTCTGCCATAACCGGATCGACGAACTCCCGGCAGAGCGTTCGGCTCAGATTGCGCGCCAGGTGCCCGGACATCGCCCCCTCACTCTCGTGGTCACGGACGTTTGCCGTCCAGCCTGCCGCCGCGGGCCCACCATCACGTGCATATGGCAGCAGGGACTGTCACCGCTGGCGACCACAATCAGGACGCTTCCGTAGTCGGCGACGCACTCGTCAGTGGGGAGCCGTAGAGCAGCGAGCCCCCGTGGCGTGGGTAGGGGTGGCGCAGGCCGGTGGTCGGCCATGCTCCAGTCTCCGCTGCCCTGCCCTGCACGGCTGCGGCGGCGGGCCCGGCAGGGGATCCGACACGGATTACCGAATCGAATCGGGTTCGGTGACCGGAGATGAAACGGGTTCGTAGTAACCCTCCACGACGTCGTAGAGCACCGCCCCGGGCCTGGTGCCGGTGTATACAGCGCCTCGTTGGAGTGTGAGCACGGCACGACCACGCCGACTGAGGATGGCGAGGGCGAAGTCGGCCCGCACCCCTGCACCCATCGGCGCCGGGTATCAGTGACTGCTCGGCGTCCGAAAGGCCGCCGACCGTTCTACCCTGCTGCGTGCTCAGTCTGTGAGCGGATCTGCCTGAACTTCTCTCCTGGGTCGTCGGCTTGGGTGAGACCAGCGAAATGGATCATGCCGAGGGTCTGTGCGGATGCCCAGACACAGACATCGATGCGGACGTCCTTGCTCCGTCCGACGCCGCACCGGGCCTTCCCTCCGAGCGGACCGGACGGGACAGGCTTTACCTCGTCGACAGCCGTCAGTCCGGCGAACACCGCGTCCAACACGGCATCCGGAGCGGTGACGGTTCCGGACACCCCACTGAGAAGGATGAACCGGTCGTCATCGCGATAGATCCCGCGTTCGGGAGATCGGCGCTCCTTCGCCACCACGTAGGCGGTGCCTACTGCACTGGTCGGCTCTCCCTGGACGAAGGTCTTGAAGAAGCCCATGTTCTTCTCGGCCAGCCCGATCAGTCGTCGATCGACTGATTCGTTCCAGCGTCCGAGCAGCTTCTCCGGCTTGTCGAGTCGCATCGCCGCAGGACTGAAGCTGGGCGAAGGCTGGGTGGAGGTCCGCGACTCGACGGTGTCCGCAGAGCGCGAACACCCGACTGTGCCCAGCAGGGCCACCGCGACGAGGATGCCGAGTCTCGCAGTGTGACGTGCGCCGTCGATCGACGGTCTTACCATCATGTGCGCCGCTTTCCGAAGCAGTTGTCGGCGCAGAGTATCGCAAGCCTTCCGCCGCGCGTTGGTGCGGCACCGGAACGATCCGCTGGAAGACCACGCCAGCGAACAGGACTTGGCCGCGTGACGCCATGGCCAACCGAGGCAGCCCTGGCCCGTCGATCTTGGTTGTTCAGCCCCGAGTCGCTCTCGCCCTCCTCGCCCTTCGCGGCACCGGGCTTCTTCCTCGGCCGGGAGCTGCCAGGCCAGGCGATCACTCACCGACAGCAGAATCAAGACCACATGCCGCATATGAGCACCACTCACATTACGCACCGTTACACGCAGTAAGGGTGTTGACGCGAAGGGTGTCGAGCCTTAGCTTCAGTCGAATTCAATCTTGGGGAGGCGACGTGCGACGTCGTTGGTCGATGACGCGTGTCCGCAGAACGGCATGGGGGCTGACAGCCGCTGTTGTCGCTGGCAGTGCGGCGGTGAGTGTTCAGGTCTCGGCGACGCCGGCACCGGCGGTGGCAGCGGAGACCACTTCGGCGGCCACGTCAGCCGAGGCGTTGGCGTTGGCGGCGGCGGAGCGTTCGGGCTCGCCTGTGGAGGTCACGGACTTGAGGTCGGAGTTGTCGCGGGTCTTGGCGACTCCGGAAGGATCGCTGCTGTTGGAGTCCTACGCGACTCCTCGCTGGACCCGCGGGACCGACGGTGCGTGGCGGCAGATCGACACGACCCTGCGGATGACGGTTGACCGTGGGGTCGCCCCCGTGGCGACGCTGGCCGGAGTTACCTTCTCGACTGGTGGTGCCACTCCGGCCGTGCGGCTGCCGATCGGCGACAGCAGCGAGGTGAGCCTCGGCTGGCCTGGCCAGTTGCCCGCTCCTCGGTTGGAGGGCGACACGGCCGTGTACGAGTCGGTGTGGCCAGAGGTCGACCTTCGGGTACGGGCACTGGCGGACGGGTTCACCTGGGCCGTGGTGGTGAAGTCCGCTGAGGCAGCGGCCAATTCTGCGCTCCAGGAGCTTCGCATGCCGTTGAACACGCCCGGGTTGACCGCGCGTGACCGCAGCGGCGGTGGGTTCGAGGTGGTCAACGGAGCTGGCGTAGTAGTCCTGTCGAGCGGTAACGCCCTGATGTGGGACTCGTCCACGAACGGTGGGGCGACGACGCAGGCGGCGAAGGCCGCTGCGGCGCAACAGCAGCGTGACGTCGTTCGCGCTGCCCCGGATCTAGCTGAACAGGCCGAGTTGCCGACCGGCATAGAGGGTACGGATCTGGTGATCCGGCCGGACCTGGACCTGCTTCGGGGGCCAGACACCGTGTACCCGGTCGTCATCGATCCTTGGACGACCGTCAACAAGGCGAAGTGGGGTTACACGGGCTCGGAGAACCTGACGCGGGACGACGGCGTCGCCCGGGTGGGCAAGGAGCCGACCGGCGCGGGGACCTTCCGGTCCTTCTTCCGGTTCAGAGGGTGGTTCGGTAGCTTTCGTCCAATATGGGTTTGGGCTGGCATGTGAATGTGAGCCGTGGTCGTAACCGGTAGGTCCGGCCGGCGTTGGGCTGATCATGGGTGAGCGTGCGGCGTATCCGAGTGACCTGACCGATGAGCAGTGGGCGGTGGTGGGTCCGTTCCTGCAGGCGTGGAAGGACCGGCATCCGTCGGTGTCGGGGCATCAGGGTCGCTACGAGCTGCGGGAGATCGTGAATTCGATCTTCTACCAGAACCGGACGGGTTGTCAGTGGGCGTACCTGCCGCACGATCTGCCGCCGAAGTCCGCGACGTATTACTACTTCGCCCAGTGGCGTGACGACGGCACTGACCAGGTGATTCATGATCTGCTGCGGTGTCAGGCGCGGGAGAAGGCCGGCCGTCGGGAGGATCCGACCGCGGTGGTGCTGGACACTCAGTCGATTCGGGCGGCCAACCACGTCCCGGCGGCGACGACCGGCAAGGACGCGGCGAAGAAGGTGCCGGGCCGTAAGCGGGGCCTGGCGGTGGACGCGCTGGGGTTGATCATCGCGGTGGTGGTCACCGCGGCGTCGGTCACCGACAATGCGATCGGTGTGAGGCTGCTGGACAACGTCCTCGCGCACACGCCGACGGTGACCAAGGCGTGGGTCGATGCCGGGTTCAAAGACGACGTGCAGATCCACGGCGCGGTCCGAGGTATCGATGTCGAGCAGGTCCTGCGGTCCGACACGACGGCCGGGTTCGTGCCGGTGAAGCGCCGGTGGGTGGTGGAGCAGACCAACGGCACGTTGATGCTGCACCGCCGTCTGGTCCGCGAGTACGAGAGCCGACCCGCCTCCGCGGTGTCACGCACCTGGTGGGCCTCGACGGCGAACCTCATCCGCCGGTTGACCGGCACCGCCACCACGTCCTGGCGCGACCAACGGTGACGCAGCCGACGCTGCTGGCCCTGCTCACCGAACGCGAGAACGCCGCCGGCCTGGCCGTCGAGCGGCTCCGCGCCCAGATCGCTTCCCTCGACGAGCAGCTCACCGCGGCCGAGACCGAGGTCGCCGAACTCGCCATCACCCGCAAGACGCTCCTGAGCCTGGGCGGCCCACTCGATCCGGCGGCACCTGCTGACCCGACCGTCGCCAGCCCCGCCTACCAACAGATCCTCGCCGTGTTCCACGGCGCCAACGCACCGATGCGCGCCAAGGACATCTGCCAGGCCCTCGCCGCCGGCACCACCGCGAAGGACACCGAGAATCTCCGCGCGAAGCTCAAACGCCTCGTCGCCCGCCAGATCCTCACCGAACCCGAGGCCGGACTGTTCACCCTGGCCCCGCCGACGGCGTCCGCGTAACCCCCACCACCAGGGCCGCTAACGAACCGTCAAACCCGCATCGGACAAAGCCTCCCGAACCACCCTCTCAACCTGACGAGCCTGTCCGGCAAGGCGATCCGGTCGGTGAAGTTCCTGACCGAGATGACTCATTCGTGGGATTGCGCCAACACCCCGGTCAACCTGTGGCGGTCGGCTGATCTCGCCACCTCGGGCAAGCAGACGTGGGACGGGCCGAACCTGGCGTTGTGGCTGGAACAGCGGTCGGGACACGCCCACAAGCCGCCCGCCGCCCCGAGCTGTCCCAATGACCCGCAGCCGGACATGCCCATGGAGTTCACCAGCACCAACCTGAAGAACGATGTCGTCGCGGCGATCGGCCAGGACAACTACACCCTGGCGTTGTCCACCCGCCAGTCCGACGGCACCTCCGAGACCACCAGCAACTGGTGGAAGAAGTTCGACCCGGCGATGACGAAGCTGACGGTGGAGTACAACACCAGCCCCACCACAGCGACCGCCGGGCAGATGACCACCCACACCGGGTACACCGCCCCCGCGAAAGCCTGCGTCACGGGCGCCTCCCGTCCCGTGATCAACTCCTCCGCGCCCTGGCTGAAGGCGACGCTGACGGACCCCGACGGCAGTAACGGCGGCAGCCTCTCGGGCGTCTTCACCGTGCAGAAGTGGAATGCGACGACCAGCACGTGGGCGGCGGCGACGGGCTGGCCAAAGACCGATTCCGGCGTCGCGCCCGGGGCCAAGGCCGAGGTGCAGTTCACCGTGAGCACCGCGAACGGGGACCGCTACCGGTGGCAGGTGCAGACCAAGGACACCCTCGGCGGCAGCTCGGGCGCGTCACCGTGGTGTGAGCTCGACATCGACACGTCATCGCCCGAGGCTGTCCCGGCCGTAACAACCGCCGACGGCCTGTACCCGGCGTCCCCGCCCTTGGGCACGAACGTGGACGCCCAGGGCGGGATCGGATACTCGGGGCGGTTCACCTTCTCGCCGAACGGGGCCACGGGCGTCTACGACTACGTGTACCGCCTCAACGGTGGCGCCGAGTCCATCGTCACGGCACCCACAGTCGGCGGCTCGGCAACTGTGTGGATCACCCCGGAGCTCATTGGCAACAACGTGCTGACCGTCGTGAGTCGCGACCAGGCCGGGAACCCCAGTGGCGCACTGGACTACAACTTCCTCGTCAACATCGCTTCCCTGCCAAAGGCGCATTGGGCGATGGACGAGGGAACAGGGACCTCGCTGGCCCCACCCGCGGAGGTCAGCGGGGCTTCCGCAACCCTGATCAACGGGCCCACCTGGACCGACTCGCGGATCACCGGCACGCACAAGTCCCGCGGCAAGGACTGGGCAGTCAAGTTCGACGGTGTGAACGACTACGCGAGCGCCAACGTGGGCCTGGACACGTCCCGAAGCTACTCGGTCGCCGCCTGGGTGCGGCCCGACGCCGATGGGCTGATGGAGATCGCGGGGTCTCCCGCTAGCGCCACCGACTCGTTCATGCTCCGCAAGTGGGGCGACAACCGCTGGACGTTCGGGGTCATGGAGGAGAACCTCGGGGGCACCGCCTTCACGAACATCTTCGGGCCGGTGGCGGTCACGGGCGTGTGGACCCACGTGGCCGGCGTGTATGACGCAGCCGGCGGCAAGCTGCTGCTCTACGTCAACGGCACGAAGGTCAGCAGCGGCACGGTTCCCCGGACCTTCAACGCCGGCGGCACGATCACCCTCGGCCGTGAACGCTGGAACAGCACCGATGTGGCGCACTGGAACGGCGCGATCAGCGAGGTGTCAGTGTGGGACCGCGTCATCGACCCGGAGCTCGACCTCGCGCCGCTGGTCGCGGCTGTCAAGGTCGGAGCCTGGGACATGGAGGACGTCGACACTGAGGCACCCCGACAGGAGGGCGACGCATCGGGATACCAGCGCCCATTGACCCTGGCCGACGCCCCCGCCACTGACTGGGCCCTGGAAGGCGGATACAACGGCTCGACCGGCCTGCTGGTCAACGGCAGCCCTGGCTCCGCGGACACCGCAGCATCCGTCCTTCGCACCGACCAGTCGTTCACCGTCGCCGCGTGGGTCAAGGTCACCACGGCCGACCACCAGGCGGTCCTGGCGCAGGACGGCGCCACACGCGCCGCCTTCTACCTGATGTACGACGAGCCCACCGACAAGTGGTGCATCACGATCCCGTCAGTGGACACCGGCACCGCGACCTGGCAGTACGTCGTCTCCGTCAACCCGGCACAGCTGGACACGTGGACGCACGTCGTAGCCCGGTACGACGCTACCGCCAGAGAGCTCAGGTTGTACGTCAACGGCGTCCTACAAGGCAGCCGAGGCAACACCGTCACCTGGAACAGCTCGTCGGTGTTCCACGTCGGCAAGGCGAAGAGCTCCTACTTCGTCAACGGCGGCACCGTCGACCGGGTCCGTGCCTGGCAGGGGCTGCTGTCCGACGGCGACATCCTCACCGACATGAACGAGGGCTGAGCCACCTGGCCTGACACGTGGACACCTGCCGCCCGGCCGTAGCGGTGCAGAAGGCAGCGATACGGCCGGGCGGCAGGGTCGCACACGTCCTGCCCGGTTGGCCCCAGCTCGTCGGCGGAAGGCCTGCCGCACTGACCCCATCTCCGGCGAAGTCGGGCGAACGACGACTGCCATGCGGCTTTGGTCAGCAGGGGCAGACGAGGCGCGCCCCGGCTCCCGGCTCTCACCCACCGCCGTGGATACCAGCACGGCGCGCAGCCCTTCAGGCGAAAGGACATCATGGCCACCGTCAGACCCCGCCGGCCGATACACCCGGTCCGGCACCGACCACACGTTCCCCCTCTGTTGCCCCGACGCCCACTGACCGCTGCGGTGATCGTGCTCGCCATGGCCTTGGCGACGGTCGGCGGGCAGATCCCGGCGCAGGCGCGACCAGAGGCCACTGCCGAACTACTCAAGCCGCAGCGCTACGAGTCTGTGCCCGTTCACCCGGTCAGGACCGCGAAGCCGGCGCCGGACGCTGAGGCCGCCCCCAACAAGATCCAACGCCCCTCGCCGGTGTGGCCGGTGGCGGGAACCGCCGAAGTGACCTTACCTGCGACCGAAGCGCGGGCAACCACCTCGAAGCCGGTCCGTGCCGGATCGCTTCCGGTGGCGATCGCACCATCGGGCTCCGACTCGGCACGCCGTCCGGCGGCGGCAGTTCCGGGCAAGGTGCGGGTCCAGGTGCTGCCCCAGGCCACTGCGGAGAGGGCTGGCTTGCGTGGTGGCCTGCTCATCCGGGTGGGACGGACCGACGGCGGGCAGTCGGACGGCCAGGTCGAGGTGACGGTCGACTACTCGACTTTCGCCAGTGCGTTCGGCGCCGACTGGTCATCGCGGGTACGCCTCGTGCGCGTGCCCGAGTGCGCGCTGACCTCACCGGAGGCCAAGAACTGCCTCGTGACGCCGCTCGAGTCCCGCAACGCCGTGCGAGACCGCACCGTGTCGGCGTCGGTGCCGGCGGGGCCGATCCGACCCGCTATGTCGAGAGCAGATGCGAAGCGCTACGGGACGGTCCCGGGCAGCGCGACGAGCGGGACGCTGATCGCGTTGATGGCGGGCCCGTCCGGTGGTGCCGGAAGCTTCACCGCGTCGAGCCTCGCGCCGTCGTCCTCGTGGAGCCATGGTGGCTCCACTGGTGGCTTCAACTGGTCCTACCCGATGAGGACCCCACCCGGCCCGGGCGGCCCCGCCCCGAGCCTCGCCCTGTCGTACTCCTCACAGGCGGTCGACGGCAGGCAGGCGGCGACGAACAACCAGCCGGGGATGATCGGTGAGGGCTTCGACTACTCGCCGGGATTCATCGAGCGGCAGTACAAGGCGTGCGCCGACGACATGGACAGCTCCGGCGCGAACAACACCGTCAAGACCGGAGACCTGTGCTGGGGGCCCGACAACGCCGTCATGTCCCTCGGTGGGTCGTCGGTCGAACTGCTCAAGGGCAGCGACGGCAAGTGGCATCCCCGCCGCGAGGACGGCTCCAAGATCGAGCTGCTGACCTCCCCGGTCTACAACAACGGCGACGACGACAACGAGTACTGGAAGGTCACCACCGCCGATGGCACCCAGTACTGGTTCGGTCGCCACCAATTGCCGGGCTGGAGCACCTCGCGCCCGACGACCAACTCGGTGCTGACCGTCCCGGTGTACGGCAACAACCCCGGCGAGCCGTGCCATCAGAGCACCTTCGCCGCGTCCGAGTGCGGCGGCAAGCGGCAGGCGTGGCGCTGGAACCTGGACTACGTCCAGGACGTCCACGGCAACACCATGTCCCTGTGGTGGAGCAAGGAGACCAACTACTACGCCAAGAACAAGGCATCCTCGACGCCCGTCGCATACGACCGGGCGGGCTACCTCACCCGCATCGACTACGGCACCGACAACCGCGACAACACCGAGTACGCCGCGGCATCCCCGTACGTCCAGAACGCGCCGATGCGGGTGGCCTTCACCTACGCCGACCGCTGCCTGGCCAACTGCACGACCAAGAACGACACCACCTGGCCGGACACCCCCTGGGACCAGGAGTGCACCGCCTCCACGAACCCCTGCCAGAACGGCTCACCCACCTTCTGGTCGGCCAAGCGGACGACGGTGATCACCACCTCCGTGTGGAAGGCCGCCCTGTCGAAGTACCAGCCTGCCGACTCCTGGACGCTGCGCCAGTCGTTCCCCGACCCCGGTGACGGCACCCGCGCCGGCCTGTGGCTGGAAGGGATCACCCACCGCGGTCTGAACGACCCCGCGCTGATCACCACACCGAACGACGACACCAAGGCGGTCGTCGCCCCCGAGGTGACCTTCGAGGGCATCCAGATGCAGAACCGGGTCGACGCCACCGGCTCGGACTGGGCGCTGGCCATGAACTGGCGTCGGGTCAACCTGATCACGCTCGAGACCGGCGGACAGATCTTCGTCACCTACAGTGATCGCCAGTGCGCCAAGGGCGGAACAATGCCGTCAGCCAGCGCCCTGGACAGCAACACCCTGCTCTGCTACCCGGTCCGGTGGACCCCACCGGCTTTCACCGACCCCATCACCGACTACTTCCACAAGTACGTCGTCCGTGAGGTCCAGCAGATCGACCCCATCGGCGGGGCCCGACCGCTGCGCACCAGCTACGAGTACAGCAACCCGGGCAACCAGCCCCTGTGGCACTACGACGAGGACAACGGCCTCGCCCCGGACAACCGCAAGAGCTGGTCACAGTGGCGCGGCTACCCGAAGGTCACCACCAACGTCGGTGAGGGCACCAACCGCGTCAAGACCGAAACGCTCTACTACCGGGGCATGTACGGCGACAAACTCGCCGGCGGCGGCACCCGCACCAGCACCGTCGAAGGTCTCGAAGGCGGAGCCGTCAACGACTACGACCACTACGCCGGCACCCCACGGGAACAGATCAGCTGGCTCGGTAGCACCGTGCTGGCCGCCAGTATCAACGACATGTGGCGATCGGCCGCCACCGCGACCCGCGCGGGAACCCCGATCGCCGAGGCCCGCTACAGCCGCGTCACCACCGTCCACAGCCGGGCCACCACCGATACCGGCGTCCGCCGGGCCAGCACGACGACCACCTATGGCGACTACGGCATGCCGACGACCGTCCAGGACAACGGCGACGACGACAAGACGGGCGACGAGGCCTGCGTACAGACCGAGTACGCCCGCAACACCACGGGCACGAACTGGCTCCTGACCCCGGTCAAGCGCACCCACGGCTGGATCGGCACCTGCGCCACCACGCCGACCGCCGCAAGCCAGATCACCGCCGACACGAAGTTCAGCTTCGACACACTCGCCTACGGCACCACCCCGACCAAGGGGCTGCCTACCAAGACCGAAGCCATCACCGGCTTCAGCGGCGGCACCCGCACCTACCAGCAGAAGTCCACGGCCGTCTACGACGCCCGCGGTCGCATGACAGAGTCCACCGACGTCGCGGGGCAGACCACCACCACTACCTACACCCCGCTCGTCGACGGTCCGGTCACCAAGGTGGAGACGAAAAATCCCCTGTTGTGGAGCGACATCGTCGACCTCGACCCGGTCCTCGGGCTCCCCATCAAGGCGACCGATCCCAACCTGCGGATCACCGAGTACACCTACGACGCGATGGGTCGCAACACCGCCGTCTGGCTGCCTGACCGCGACCGCGCCGCGAACCCCTCCGCGCCATCGACCCGTTACAGCTACCAACTTCGTAAGACCCAGCCATCCACGATCACGACCGAGTCCCTCAACGCCAACGGCGGATACGACACTTCCCACGTCCTGCTCGACGGCCTCGGACGCGGCAGGCAGACCCAGGAACCGGCGTACGGCGCTGGCAGGATCCTCACCGACACCTTCTACGACGCCGCCGGCCGGGTCTACAAGGCGAACTCGGCCTACTGGAACAACAGTCCGGTCGACCTCACCGAGATCCGCCTCGGCAACGACTACGACGTCCCCAGTCAGACCCAGACTCTCTTCGACGTCGCGGGGCGACCGCTGCACTCTCTCCTGCTCGCCGGCCAGAACGGGCTCCAGGTTGAGAAGTCCCGCACCTCCATCACCTACCACGGAGACCACACCACCACCGAACCCGCCCAAGGCGAGGCGGCCATCACCACCTGGACCGACGTCCAGGGTCGCGTCGAGAAGCTCTGGCAGTACCACAGCCACACGGCGGCCGGCACCTATGACGAGACCAGTTACACCTACCACCCCACCGGCCAGCTGAGCACCGTCGCGGACGCCTCGGGGAACACCTGGTCCTACACCTACGACATCCAGGGCCGCCCGGTCTCGGTCAACGACCCCGACCAGGGCACCTCCACCATGGCGTACAACACGTACGGTGACCTGGAGAAGACCACCGACTCCCGGCCCGACACGCCGGACCTGTACCGCACCTACGACCAGGTCGGCCGACTCGAGACCGTCCGCGAGGGCAGCCTCACCGGCCAGAAGCGCATCGGATACACCTACGACTCGCCGGTCAAGGGCGTCGTCAAGTCGGCCTCCCGGTTCATCGGCACCGACGAGTACCGCGACGAGACCGTCACCGTCGACAAGCTCTACCGGCCGACGCAAACCAAACTCACCCTCCCAGCCTCACAGGCAGGCTTCTGCGGCATCGGTGCCACGACCTGCAGCTTCGTCAACAAAGCCACGTTCAAGGCCAGCGGCGCGCTCAACAACCTCACGCTTCCCGCAGCTGGCGGACTGAGCCAAGAGGTCCTGACCCACAAGTACGACACGACCTACGGCATGCCCAACCAGCTGGCCACCGACTACGGCGATGCCAGCTACTACGCCATCCAATCCGGGTACACCAGCCTGTTCGAACTCAACACCATCACCCGGGCCACCGCACTGGCAGGCGCCAAGTTCCTCCAGTCCGCCACCTACTACGACGAAGCCACCGGCCGGGCCAAGAGCAGCTCGGTCTCACGCTCAACGTCCCCGGGCCTGATCGCCAACATCGAGTACGCCTACGACCCCAGCGGCAACCTCAAAAAGATCGACGACAACCCCGGCAGCGGCACCCGCGACACCCAGTGCTTCATCTACGACCACCAACGCCGACTCACCCAGGCCTGGACACCCGAGTCCCATGACTGCGCCACGCCTCCCCAGAACGACCAGGAACTCGGAGGGCCAGCACCCTACTGGCAGCAGTGGTCGTTCGGCGCGCCCACCGACCCGAAGGGCCGCATCGGGAACAGGCTGACCCAGACCGAGCGGGCCACCCCGACCGGAACCATCACCACCACCTACAACTACCCGAACCCGCAAGCCGCCCAGCCCCACGCCCTGCTGGGCTGGAGCCGAACGGACAACACCGGCACCACCACCGGCTCCTATTCCTACGACAACGCCGGCAACATGACCAGCCGACCCAGCCCCTCAGGTCAACAGACGATGACCTGGGATGCCGAAGGACATCTGGCCACACTGACCGACAGCGCAGGCGCCAACTCCTACATCTACGACGCCTCCGGCAACCGGCTCATCGCCACCGACCCCACGGGCAGCACCCTGTTCCTCGACGGCCAAGAGGTCCGGCGAAACACCAGCACCGGCCAGGTCGACGCCACCCGCTACTACACCTTCAACGGCGAGACCATCGCCCAACGCACCGTCACCGGCCTCACCTGGCTCGCCAGCGACTACCAGGGAACCGCCCAGCTCAGCGTCGCCACCGACACCAACCAGACCATCACCCAACGCAGACAAACCCCATACGGCACGCCCCGCGGACCACAGCCAACCTGGCCTAACCAACAGGGATTCCTCGGCGGCTTCAAGGACCCCACGGGCCTGACACACCTGGGCGCACGCGAGTACGACCCGACCATCGGCCGGTTCATCTCCGTCGACCCCATCAACGACCCCGGCAACCCCCGCCAACTCCCCGCCTACACCTACGCCGCCAACAACCCCATCACGTATAGCGACCCCAGCGGCGAGATCATCCCAGAGTACGGTGGGGTCGATACGCCCACGGGTCTATGTGAACATGGGTTGGACGGGTATGCATGTCAAGAAGATGTCGAAGGAGGCGGCTCCGGCAACAACGGGGCAGGGCCTGCAAGGAAGACCGGCAGCCAGAAAACGCATGAAAGCCTGGAAGCGTGCGGTCTTTTCCTGCCTGTCGGAATGGTCTGCGACGGGGTCAATGCGGCCATTTACGTCAAGGAGGGTAACTACACCGAAGCGGTGGTGGCAGGAGTCTCCACTGTTCCCGTCCTGGACTGGGCCTGCAAAATCAAATCCTTTTGCAAGGCCACCGTCGGCTGGATGGCCGACAGAGTAAAGTCTGTTGTCGGAAAGGCGCCGACTGGACCTGCACCCAAGATTAACCATGCAGCCGACGCACGCGAAATGGCGGCCATCAAGGCGGATGCCCGGTCCGCAGCCAATCAAGCCCCTGCCCCGAAGCCGCCGAAGCCGCCGACGAAGGAGCCAGGTCCAACAACCAGGGGGAAGCCCTCCAATAATGGTGGCGGCGGCGCACCCACAGCGAAGTCCGGTTGCGCCAAACACAGCTTCGACCCTGCCACCCCCGTGCTCATGGCCGACGGCAGCAGCCGCCCGATCGCGGAAGTCACCGTAGGCGACGCAGTCCTAGCTCACAACCCAGAAACCGGCACTACAAGCCCTCAGGCCGTGGTCGAGGTGCACGTCAATCGGGACAAAGATCTCACTGATTTGTCTGTACGGATTGCAGACGGCTCGTTCTCCACGCTGAAAACAACGGGGCACCACCCGATTTGGAGCGAGAGCCGCAACGGATGGGTAGCCGCTGCGGATCTCATGCCCACCGAGAGGCTAAAGACCTCCACGGGGACCATAGTGACGGTCGTCGAAGCGAGAAGCTTCTCCGGCGACAGAATGATGAACGATCTGACCGTCGCTACTTTTCACACCTATTATGTGATCGTCGACAACACATCGATCCTTGTGCACAATTGCGGTGGGTCGATCAATCCGAGCCTGGTACGGTTCTCGCAGGACACGGTCAGCCCTCGCTTCAGCACGGGGGAGACGATCGAGCAAACGGCAGCCGCACTGCGCTCTGGTTACACCAGGCCGACAGATCTCCCTCCCGTGCGCCTCACCGTAAGAGATGGACAGATCTACACGTTGGACAATCGCAGGCTAGTAGCCTTTCAAAAAGCGGGCATTCCAATGCCGTTCCGCATGGCCACACCAGAGGAAGCCGCGAACGAAGCATGGAAGTTCACGACCAAAAACGAAGGACGGTCTATCATTATCACGCACTTTGATCCGGTAGAATGGATTCCATGAACTGGCCAGATGTAGAAATAAACGCAATTGAGAACCGCGATGATCTTGCCCTGTACTTAACAGGACTCGCGGCCAAGATTCGCGACGGGCGTCTTTCGGTTGCGAACCCCTCCACTGACACCTTCGTTGACTCCGCAGGCCGCTGGACCATGTCCATGGACAGCTTCTTCAAGAATGTCATGAAGGAGCCGGCACCGGAGACTCCGGACTGGGCCATGATAGCCGCAATTTTTCGAGCAGCATTGGTATACGAGTAAGCAACGGGTGGAGCGGTAGCGCAGCAGAAAGACCGGCCGCTCCTTAAAGCCCATAGAGTCGAGCGGTGCCATCGCCCAAGGCGTTGGCACCGCTCACTTGTCTGGCCAAGCAGGTACACGCCGACTCAGCCCAGCCTTTTGAGAATCTGCACCTCACCCACACGTGTGAGACTCAGGCGCCACGCTGCGACTGCAGCTGTGACTGGAAACACGGCGGTTTGAGCAGTTCGTCGCGGCCCAGGCGATCCACACCGCGCCGACGCCAATCGACGGCGCTCCCCGCAACTACCTCTTGGCCGAACTGGTGTGCTGCGGTGTCTGCGGCAGGACCATGGGCTCCCACTGGGTCCACGGCCAACCCGGCTACCGCTGCCGCCACGGCCACACCAGCAGTCACACCAAAGCACCCCACCGCCCGAAGACTCTCTACATCCGGGAAGACCACCTCCTCGACCGCATCCGCCACGAACGCAGACTTCACCGCCACCACCCCGCGCTGCGCAACCCTGACCCGGTGAGAGACGCCACCCACCTGCGGACAAACAGCATGATCGTCGTGTGTGAGCAGCACGCCTGGACCCTCGAGGACGAAACTGCGATCTACCCGCTCACCCCGGCGGCGAGCTTCCTCGCCACGACAGCAAGAATCCCCGCCCAACGGGACGGGAATTCCATGAAACGCGAATAGACATCACGCTTCGTGGGAAAATAACGTGTACGAGATCTACACAAACCAATATCCGACATACGATATTGCCGTCTACCAACACTATGGCACTTCAATAGCACACGTGTAGTCGTACAGGGATAGCCCACCTGGGCTGCCCATAGCCACCACGCTCAAGCTGCCCGCTCAGCCGGTAGCAGGACCCTCGTCAGATGCCTCGTGGTGGCCCAAGAGCTCGGAGTGCCCTCACGAGGTCGGGCGGCACGGTGAAGTGAGTTGCTTGGACCCCGTGGTCGTAGCCTGTCTGTAACGGATACTCCAGTTCATCGGGAAGGCGGCCTTGCTCGATGAGGGCGGCCGTGATGCGGTTTGTGGGACGTGTCAGACCGCGCAGTGTTCGATCCGGTGGGAATTCGGCGATCGCGTATACCTGGTTTCGCTCGAGCCGACCGTGTTGGCGTGCCGCGGTACGGATCAAGATTGCCCGCATTGGGTAGGAGTTGTCGAGCACGCGCATCAGCTCCGCAGCTGCTCCTATCGACCAACCTCGAACGTCGCGTGGCACCCGCTCGGCTTGATTCTCGATCACGATCGGCGGCTCGGGACGTCTGCGGTGCCGAGGTTGTGCGGGGAGGTTACGTCGCAGGAAGGAGGTATCGGCTGCGTCAGTCCCCGCGTCGCCCTGAGCACGCTCGTCGTCTTCCGGGGCGGGCCGGGGAGGTGCTTGCATGGGTTGGTATCGCAACTGGATCAGCCGGTCCTCCAGGAAGAGGCTGATCGTTGGCAGTAAGGTCCGTTTCGCGTCTGCCGCTCGCCGGCTTTCCTGCTCGGGAACGGACAACAGCCAGGTCTCGAGCGCGCCGGGGAGACCGAACGATAGCCGGAAAGCCTCAGGATCTTGTACGGGGTGATGGTCCAGTCCCCACGAGGCCCTTCGCGGCCGAAACGGATATTTACTCGGATGTCAGAGCCGTGTTCGGCGATGAAGGTCTCGAAGTCGTCCATGCTCTCGGGGTGCATGGCCAGAATGAACGGCGCTGCAGGGAAGCCCAGGATGAGTCCTTCGCCGGTAGCCGAATCCTGCAGCTCGGCGGTCGTCCGGGCTGCCCAGGACGCCAGCAGATCCGCTGGTAGTCCGCTGTTCGTGCCGTCGGTGGGCGTCCCAGCCGCGGTCGACTCGGCTCCTGCATTGCCGAAAGCGGTTCGGAGTGCCGTTCGTACTTGTCGGACCGGAAAGGTGGTGAGGCCCGTAGCAACGGCTGCCGTGAGGATCAGGTTCGCAGCTCTTTCCACAGTGGTGATGAGGGGTTCGAACGCGGGCCCGGACAGGTCGACGAGCGAGATCTGCTGAGCTAGTGCATAGGTTTGGGCTTCCTTCTTGAAACCGGCCGCGGAGAACAGCGCGTAGCGGTACTGGTACCGGCGTAGCGGATGCCGGTAAGACATCGATAGTTCGGTCGAGTACTGCTGGTTCACGTCATCGATGACGCCGTGGGCGTTGCGCACCTCCGCCAGACCGACCTTCGAGCTGCGGTTCTTCGCTTCGACGAACAGCCGAACAGGCAGTGAGAACGGTGTCGGCATCAGCAGGTCACCCAACACGTCAGCTTGGTGATCGGCGCCCCGGCCGCGAACCAGCAGGCCGTGTCCCGCCTGACGCAAGGCTTGCTCGTCAGCGTCCGAGTGCTGCAAGAGGCGGTATCCGTTCGAGCTGAGCAGGAAGGCGATCGCCTCCTCAAGGAGATATCCGGCCAGGGCATCGGCGGAGATCAGCGCCATGGCCTGATCCTCGCATGCGGAGGTCGATGGCCGTGGGGCGCATTGTCACGTAGGCGGGCGAGTGGCGGGGTGGGCTACCGGCCGGTGTCGGCGTCTTCGGCGGCCTTTCGTCGCTCGTGGGCGATCATGGATTGGATGTATGCGCGGGCCGCTTCGTGGTCGGCCGTGGGTGGCCGAGCCCGGCCTGTGGTTGCAGTTCGACTGGGGCGACGGGCCCCGCGTCGCCGGGCGCAAGACGCATCTGTTCTGCGCGTGGCTGGCATGGTCGCGGCTCCGGGTGGTGGTCCCGGTCTTCGATCAGACGATGGGCACGCTGATCGCCTGCCTGGACGCCACTTTGCGCCCGATCGGGGCGTGCCGGCGTATCTGCTGGGTGACAACGCCAAGACGGTCACCGTCGACCACGTCGCCGGCGTCGCCGTGCGGCATCCGACCGTGGTGGCTGCCGGGAGGCATTACGGGGCGACCGTGCACTCGTGTGAGCCGTTCGACCCGGAGTCCAAGGGTGGGGTTGAGAGGGTGGTTCGGGAGGCTTTGTCCGATGCGGGTTTGACGGTTCGTTAGCGGCCCTGGTGGTGGGGGTTACGCGGACGCCGTCGGCGGGGCCAGGGTGAACAGTCCGGCCTCGGGTTCGGTGAGGATCTGGCGGGCGACGAGGCGTTTGAGCTTCGCGCGGAGATTCTCGGTGTCCTTCGCGGTGGTGCCGGCGGCGAGGGCCTGGCAGATGTCCTTGGCGCGCATCGGTGCGTTGGCGCCGTGGAACACGGCGAGGATCTGTTGGTAGGCGGGGCTGGCGACGGTCGGGTCAGCAGGTGCCGCCGGATCGAGTGGGCCGCCCAGGCTCAGGAGCGTCTTGCGGGTGATGGCGAGTTCGGCGACCTCGGTCTCGGCCGCGGTGAGCTGCTCGTCGAGGGAAGCGATCTGGGCGCGGAGCCGCTCGACGGCCAGGCCGGCGGCGTTCTCGCGTTCGGTGAGCAGGGCCAGCAGCGTCGGCTGCGTCACCGTTGGTCGCGCCAGGACGTGGTGGCGGTGCCGGTCAACCGGCGGATGAGGTTCGCCGTCGAGGCCCACCAGGTGCGTGACACCGCGGAGGCGGGTCGGCTCTCGTACTCGCGGACCAGACGGCGGTGCAGCATCAACGTGCCGTTGGTCTGCTCCACCACCCACCGGCGCTTCACCGGCACGAACCCGGCCGTCGTGTCGGACCGCAGGACCTGCTCGACATCGATACCTCGGACCGCGCCGTGGATCTGCACGTCGTCTTTGAACCCGGCATCGACCCACGCCTTGGTCACCGTCGGCGTGTGCGCGAGGACGTTGTCCAGCAGCCTCACACCGATCGCATTGTCGGTGACCGACGCCGCGGTGACCACCACCGCGATGATCAACCCCAGCGCGTCCACCGCCAGGCCCCGCTTACGGCCCGGCACCTTCTTCGCCGCGTCCTTGCCGGTCGTCGCCGCCGGGACGTGGTTGGCCGCCCGAATCGACTGAGTGTCCAGCACCACCGCGGTCGGATCCTCCCGACGGCCGGCCTTCTCCCGCGCCTGACACCGCAGCAGATCATGAATCACCTGGTCAGTGCCGTCGTCACGCCACTGGGCGAAGTAGTAATACGTCGCGGACTTCGGCGGCAGATCGTGCGGCAGGTACGCCCACTGACAACCCGTCCGGTTCTGGTAGAAGATCGAATTCACGATCTCCCGCAGCTCGTAGCGACCCTGATGCCCCGACACCGACGGATGCCGGTCCTTCCACGCCTGCAGGAACGGACCCACCACCGCCCACTGCTCATCGGTCAGGTCACTCGGATACGCCGCACGCTCACCCATGATCAGCCCAACGCCGGCCGGACCTACCGGTTACGACCACGGCTCACATTCACATGCCAGCCCAAACCCATATTGGACGAAAGCTACCGAACCACCCTCTGAGGCGACGGTCCGGGTCGCCAAGGTCGATCTGGTGCCCACCGAGGCCAACCTGCGCGGCGCCTACGGCACGTTCGGCGAGCTGGTCGCCGCGTGTGAGAAGTGGTGTGAGCACATCAACGCCCGCGTGCATCGGGAGACCGGCGCGGCGTCGGTCGACCGGCTCGCGGTCGAACGTGCCCATCTGCACGTGCTACCCGGCGAGCCGCACACCGCCGCGCTGGGTGAGGAACGCCTGGTCAACGATGATCAGACGGTCCGAGTCGGGTCGGCGCGCTACTCGACCCCGCCGGGGCACGTCGGCACGAGAGTGTGGTGCCGCACCGTCGGTGAGGAACTGGTCATCGTCGCGATGACGAATACGGGCACGTGTTGGTGGCCAGTTCAGATTCCCCGCTGGCGGCCACTTAGCGGGGAGGTATCTGGCCGTAGATGACTACTCAGCGCTGATCCCTCCCGGTGCTGCGCCACGCACCCGGCCGAGCTATAACGACGTGATGGGAACAACGCCGACCCTTGTCGTCATCAGCGGACCGTCGGGGGCTGGCAAGACGACACTCGCCCACCTGCTCGCCCGACGAATCGGTTGCCCGGCGATCTGCCGGGACGAGATCAAGGAGGGCATGGTCCACGCGGCCGGCGACTTCATCGCCGCACCGGCCGACGAGCTGTCCCTGAGGACCCTGCCCACGTTCTTCAAGGTGCTTCAACTGCTGTTGAGCGCAGGCGTCACCACGGTCGCCGAGGCGGCCTTCCAAGACCGCCTGTGGCGCCCCGGCCTGCAGCCATTGATCGGGATCGCCGACATCCGGATTGTGCATTGCCAGGTCGACGCGCAGACGGCCTTTGACCGTGTCCAGCGACGGCAGGACGAGAACGCGACTCGGCGTGCCCATGCCGACGCCTACCTCGGCGACCATCAAACCCATGCCGTCGGCCACGACGGCTTCCAGCCCATCCGGCTCGACGTGCCCGCGATCGAGGTGGACACCAGCGACGGCTATCGCCCCGGACTCGACGAGATCGTTGCCTTTGCGAACGCAGGGCGATGAGGTACCTGTCGTTACCTTGCGTAGCTTTGGTGCTGGCCGTCCACGGGAAATTCAGCTGGCCGCCGACAGGCACGACCGGTGGCCGGTTCCTCGGCGAAGCGATCAGGGGGGTGGCGTCGCCGGCCGAGGATGGGATCCGGCGCCGGCCGCAGCACCCTGCCCGGAGCCGATCTTCGCTACGCGGTCATAGCAGACTTCGCTTTAACCGCTTGGAGCCCGCGACCCCTGACGCGCTCGACCTGGTCGAGGAAGCCATCCTCGTCTGGGACGACCTGTCCGGTCATCTCCGCGACGCCTACCACATCGCCCGCACCGAGCCGCAGGAGATCGCCGAGCCGCTCGTGGGCGCGCACCGTTACCTGTGTGGGCGCCTCGACCTCGCCTCGGACGAGATCGCCCAGCGACTCAACCGGCTCCTTGCGCGCTGCCACTACGACACCGTGGATGTCGACATCTACGCCGATCTCCTCGCTGAGCATGCCGTAGGAATGGCTGGTACGGCCGGTTGCTGATCATCGCGCGCGGAGGTAACGCCGCGCGATGCTTGTGCCGCCCGCCGCAGGACAGGACAACGCCGCCCGGCAAGCACCGGCGGCGGGGCTACTGCCGGCCCCTACAGGTCGATCGTTGTTTGGTGGTAGTGGCTTGACCAACCGGAGTCGTTGAAGCCCTGTTAGCTGGGCTTGACCGGGAGGAACAGGCGTAGCCGAAGTGTCCTCAGTCGGTTGCTTGGGTTTCGACGGCCACGGTGGAGCCGGTGGCTGTCTTACGGACGTAGAGGCGGGATTGAATCCGCCGACGTAGTTCCGCGACGTGGCTGACCAGTCCGACGGTGCGGCCACCTGAGCGCAGGCCGTCGAGGGCGTCGAGTACCTGGTCGAGTGCTTCTTGGTCGAGAGTCCCGAAGCCTTCGTCGACGAAGAGGCTGCCGAGTTGGGTGCCGCCGGCCTCAGCCAGGACGACGTCGCTGAGGCCGAGCGCCAGGCACAGCGAGACCAGAAAGGTTTCCCCGCCGGAGAGGGTGGCCGGGCGGCGTTCCTGGCCGGTCCAGGCGTCGACGACGGACAAGCCGAGCCCATTGCGGCCGGCGCGGCGGCCGGTGTCCGACTCGGTGACATGGCGCAGTAGGTAGCGGTTGTGGGTGACCTGCCCGAGTCGGGTGTTCGCCGCTGTGACGACGTGCCGGAACCGGTGGGTCAGCACATAGGTGGAGAGGGTCATCCGGGTACCGCTGTCGCTGCTCTTGCCCTCGACGAGTTGGGCGAGGCGGTTGGCGATCTCGTACTCGGCGCGGATGGGTCTCCACTGAGCGAGGGCGTTGACCAGATCCGGGCCCAGCTGCTTCAGCCGGTCGTGTTGCTCGACGGCGAGGCCATGCTGGGCGTGCAGCTCCGTGGCCCGCAGTCGGGCGGCTTGGTAGGTCTGTTCGCTGCCCTCAACGTCCGGTGATGGTTGGTGTGCGGCGGCGAGCAGGGTGGGGTCCTGTGCTCGCCCTGCGGCCTGGTGGTGCCCGCCGTCGAAAGCGTCGATACGCTCCTGCAGGTCGACGATCTCGGGGTCGGTCAGGGCTGCGGCCCGCGCTGCCACGGTGTCGGCGAACTCCGACAGGTGCAGGTGGTGCTGCGCCTCCCGGTGGGCGTCGGCGAGTTCCCTTCCTGCCTGTAGCCACTGCCCCAGGTTGGTCGCTGCGGTCCTGACCTCGGCGAGTTCCCCGGTCAGGCGGGTCACCCGCACCCGCAGGGTCTTGTCCTGGCCGCGGACGGCGTCGATGCTCTCGTCGAGTTCGGTGATCTGCGCGGTCAGGGCGGCCTGCTGGGCGTTCGCTACCGCTTCGTCGCGGCCGATGTCGGCGGCCTCGCGGTGCTGATCGGCCAGCATCACGTCGAGGGTTTCCAGGTGGGCGCCGAGATCGTCGGCCAGTTTCGTCGCCTCGGTCGCCGCCCGCACCGCCTTGCGTGCCTCGGTGACCGTCGACCTCGCATGTGCTGCGGTCAGGTCACCGACCGTCTCGGTGACTTCGTTGAGCTGGGCGTTGATGCGCTCGACGGTGATCTCGGCGCTGCGACGTTCGTCGAGCAGTTCGCCCGCCTCCGTCTTGGCGTGGTCCTCGTCGGCGGCGGAGACGGCGTCGGCGGCTGCCTGCGCGGGTTCGGGGTGTTCCGGGGAGCCACAGACCCCGCAGGGCTGACCGGGCCGCAGTTCACCAGCGAGCTCCGCGGCCATGCCGGCCAGCCGACGCTGCCGTACGTCGAGGTGCCGGGCCTCGGCGGCTTGGTGGCGGTCGACGGCAGTACGCCGTTCCTCCTCGGCGGTCGCAAGCCGCGCGGTGAGGTCGTCGCGGCGCTTGCACGCCTTGGCCTGCTTCTGCGCCTCGTCCAGCCGCAGCTCGGCGGCCTCCCGGTCGGCGGCCACCGCCAGGGCCTGCTCGCGCCGGCCAGTGATCTCGGCATGCTCGACAGGCAGCTCGGCCAGGCGGGCGTTGACCTTCTCGCTTCGGCTGGCCAGATCTTCGAGCTTCTTGCCGACCGCTGTCCGCTGCCCTCGCAGCGTGGTCCGTCGCGCCTCGCTGTCGATCGCGGCTTCGGCGGCACGCAGCTGCGTGGTGCGGGTCTGTTCCGCCCGGGTCAGCGCGTTGACGTCGAGGTCGGCCACGTCGACGGCCTCCCCGCTGTCCGGGACAGTCAGCGCGATACGGTCCGGCAGCACCGCCACGTCAGCGGGCAGCGAGGCGAGGTGTTCGATCGTCGTGCGGCGGAGCAGGTCGAGGTCGGTGTGCCGCCGGTCGACCTGGTCGAGGTACGGCTTCAGCGTCGCCGCCGCGCGGGCGGAGTCGAGCTGGCGCTTCCAGCGGTCACGCTCCGGCTTGCGTGTCGTCAGCTCATCGCGCTGCTGCACCGCCGCCTGGTACTCCCGTTGCTGCCTGGCGAGGGTCGCGGCGGCCTGCCGAACCTGGTCGAGGCGCTGCTCCTCCGCCGTAGCCACGGCCATGTTCTGGGCCAGGGTCTCCACCAGGTCAGCGGCCCGGTTTCGGTGCGCGGCGGCCCAGGCGTCCAGCTCACTCAAGGTGTCAGGCTTGTCGAGATCGGCGGGCACCTCGACCTTGACCACCTCGGCGAAGCGCTGCGTCAGGTCGCGGATCGTGCCGAGGGCCGCGCGTTCCTGCTGGCCGAGTTGCGTCCGGTGCTCCGCCAGCCATCCCTCGGCGCGGGTGAAGATCTCGATGTCGAAGAGGCGCCGCAGGAGCCCCTGCCGGTCGTCGGCAGACGCCTGCAGGAACCTGGCGAACCCGCCCTGGGGCAGCAGGACCACCTGGCAGAACTGCTGGACGTCAAGGCCGGTCTCCGCCCTGATCAGGTCGGCGGCTTCCCGGTGGTCCTTGGTGACGAACTCGGTCCGGTCCGGGAGCTGTTCGACGATCTCGACAAGGGCCTGTTGCCGGGTGGTCCCGCTGCCGCGTCTACGGGGACGTATCCACTCGGGGCTGCGGCTGATCAACAGCCGTCGGTTGGTCAGGGTGACGTCCAGTTCGACCCGGGGGCCGACGCCAACGGCGGCATGCTGCGAGTGCAGCGACTTGGCATCGTCCCGGAAACCGGGCACGGACCCGTACAGGGCGAAGCAGATCCCGTCGAGGATCGTGGTCTTCCCCGCGCCGGTGTCCCCGTGGATCAGGAACAGGCCGTCGGCCGTGAGCGCCTCGAAGTCCACGCTCACCGTGTGGGGAAACGGCCCAAAGGCGGTCATGGTCAGCCGGTGCAATCGCATCAGCGGGTCACCTCCACCCGGCGCAGCTCGTCGAAGGTCCGCTGCAGCAGCGCGACCTCGTCGTTGTCCGCCGGCCGACCACGCACCTCGGTCACGAAGTCCAGCGCCACCTCCACCGGTGACAGCCGATCCAGATCGGCGAGATCCCGGCCGCCCACCTCGACGGCCAGGCTCGGCACCACGAGCTTCAGCAGATGTGGGAACCGACGCTTGAGCCGCTCGTGCGGCGACAACGGACGCACCACATCGGTCAACGTCGCCTCGACCCAACACTGCTCATACGCGCTGTAGGCAGGGCTGTTCAACAATTCCTCCACGGTGCCGGTGAGCCGGGCCATCCGCCTCGGCACCGGAGCAGGAACCTCCTCCGCACCACGCAGCCCGTCGACACCAAAATCCACCAGATAGGACGACTTGACGTGCGCAGCCTCGGAGAAGCTGAACGCCAGCGGTGAACCGCTGTACCGCAACCCGTCGGCCAGACGCTGACGCCCGTGCAAGTGACCCAACGCCACATAGTCGACGCCCTCGAACACCGCACCGGGCACATGCTGCACTCCACCCACGCTGATGTCCCGCTCAGTGTCACAACCCTGACCGCCGGACACGAAGGCGTGCGCCATGACGACGGACCGATAGCCGGGACGAAGGGCCAGATCCGACCGAACCCTACTCATCGCGGCACGCAGCGCCGCCGCGTGACTCCGATCCTCGACCCCCCAGGAGGCAACCGCCGACGCCGGTTCGAGGAACGGCACCGGGTAGCAAGCGACCCTCGCGTCCTCGTCCTCCAGCAGCACCGGCGTACCCACCGCACCCGTGCCCACCCGCACGTGCACACCGGCCCGCTCCAGCAACCGGGAACTGACACCCAACCGCGCCGGCGAATCATGGTTCCCGGCGATGACGACCACCTGGGTCCCCACCTCCAGCACGAGCCGGGTCTGCGCCTGATCCCACAGACCGACCGCGTCCGGCGGCGGCACCGCCCGGTCGTAGAGATCACCCGCGATGAGCACCGCATGAACCCGCTCGCTCCGAGCAACCTCGACGAGATGGTCGATGAACGCCTGATGCGCGTCGTGCAGGCTGATGCCGTGCAGATGACGGCCCAGATGCCAGTCCGAGGTGTGAAGAAAACGCACGAGCCGAGACGCTAGAACATCCATTGACCGCTGCACATCACCCCAGCCGACCACACTTCCGGACGAAGATCGGGTGTGTCCCGGCAGTCCGTACGGGAAACCTTTGCTATGGGATGGCTGGAGGAGCGGAGGGTGGTCCTCTTGGCACCGTCGGCGCCGCTGGCCTTGGAGGGCCTCGTGCCATACCGCCACAGCCGACCGGTCGCACTGTCTCACACTTCGGCGAGGACACCTCGGGTAAAGAGTCGTCCGCTGTGGACCATGCGGTGAGCTACCCCACTTCGGTGGAGAGAGGACCCCACCGTTCTGGTGTCAGTGATGTACGCCAACAATGAAATCGGCACCATCCAACCAATCGCCGACATAGCCGCCATCACCCGCCGCCACAACGTGCTACTACACACCGACGCCGCCCAAGCCATCGGCGCACTGGACATCGACGTCAACCGGCTCGGCGTCGACCTGCTCACCATCTCCGCACACAAGATCTACGGCCCCAAAGGCATCGGCGCCCTCTACATCCGCCGCGGAACGCCCTTACGGCCCCAATACGCCGGCAGCCAGGAGCACGGCTTCAGGGCCGGCACCATCAATCTCCCCGGCACCATCGCCCTCGCCGAAGCCCTCCGCATCCTCGCCACCGAACGCGAACACGAAACCCCACGCATCGCGCAGCTACGTGACAGCCTCGCCGACCGACTACTCGCCGCCCTTCCACACGCTCACATCAACGGCAGCCCCGAGCACCGACTACCCGGCAACCTCAGCCTCACCATCCCCGGCATCGACGCCGCCGATCTCATCGACGCCCTACCCGACCTCGCCATCTCCAATGGATCAGCTTGCGCCAGCGGGCACGCCAAACCGTCCCACGTCCTCACCGCCATCGGCCTGCCCGATTCCGACGCGCGAGCTACCATCCGCCTCAGCCTCGGCCGTGAAACCCGGGAGAGCGACATCGAACACGCCGCCCACCGGATCGGCAGCTCAGTCGCCACGACACCACCGCCGGGGTAAGCGTTGGCTACCATGCTCTCTTGAGCTCCTAGGACGTGAACTCACGCTCACGCATAGGGGCTGACCTGCTCGCAGCCGCACATAACTTCCTCATTAGCGCGGGATGAGCATCAACACGGCTCCGTCGTCGGAGACAGCGGTGACGTCGTCGCCGGGCTCGCGCCTCGCGGCATCACCCTCCTGGGCTCGCCGCCCGGCTACCCGCCTCTGAGCCTCGATTACCCTGTCCGCGTCGCGGTCGGCAAGCGCTTCGTCCACCTCCGCGGCCAAGCCGAACACCACCTCAAGCTCTCCGCCCGGCAGGGTGATCAGATTGCGGACGCCCACGACATCCAGCCCGCCGCGGGTCCGGCGCTCGACCCTCTGCGGCCGCGCCTGCGCATCTCGATCCAGGTTGGCCCGAAACACTGGAGGTGCCCACCTCTGGAACGCATAGTCGTTGCCGGCGAAATCGGCGAGGCTGGCCCAAGATGCCTGCGTCCCCGCCCGCACCAAGTTCTCCGCCGACAGCGGCACTTGCGCGTCGATGTCGACATGAACGGTCCGCTCGAACGTCTCACGCTCGACGTGCACCTCCGCAAAGTCCTCGAACGGTTCCGGCAGTTCCACCGCGCTTGTTCCCGGCTCGTGGCGCCCGCGGTGTCCGGGGTACAGCTCGAGCGCCCGACAACGCACCCTGTCGTCCGCGAGGACGGTACCGACGGCGAGCCCTGGAGGTTGGCGACTCGCGACAGCCACACCGCGCAACTGCACACAAGCCGATGCCATTTGATCCAGGCCATACCTCCAAGCCTTGGTGCCTTTACATTCGACCACCGCGTAGTGGAACCCGTCTTCGCTGCCCGGGCTCTCCGCGATCAGCAGATAGTCCGGGCGTCGGCCCCCGCGCTGCACGACGGATGAGGTGACACCATCGGTCCTGATGACGCCGCTGGACAACGCAACGTCGATATCGATGACACCGGTAACCGTGGCACCGGGCCAACGCGCCGCCACCCATTCCTGCGCCCGGTGCACGGCGAAGCCGATGCCCAGTTCCTCCGAGGTGACCCTTCGCTGGCTCCCGACGATCCGCCGGCCCGCGGACGACAGGCACAGCTGTCCATCCGGGTCCGCATCGAACAGACCCAGGTACCGCAGCAGTGACCAGTGTCGGTGCGCCTCGTACAGATCCGTCTGGTACTGCGGCTTCGTCGCCACCGCCAGCCGGAGCAGCACATCCAACGGCCGCACCGTCGCCTCACCATCGAGCGCGGGCACGTCCCGCACGCCCAGTTCATCAGTAATGCACGCCTGCACGTCAGCGCAGAGCTGGGCATCGCTCACGCCGAAGTACGTCCAAGGCTGGGCAACGATGTCGAGCGCTCGCCGTAGATCCACCCTTGGCATTCTGCCCACCCCCGGCAACCGCCGGTGTCCCCCGCCCTTCCCGACGGCTCCGCGCGGGCCCTACCGCCGCCTCGACATCTCGTGATTGCGAAGATGGGTGCAGCGTTGGGGTTCGAGTCGCCTCAAAGGCCGAACGCCTCGAAATTGGCCTTGACCTGGAGTGTTGGGCTTGGGCTTCTGTCGGGATTGACACGAACCGATGCCCAACTTGGATTGGGCCTGGTTGGCGTCATCCCGCTCAGCTGAGCTCAGCTTGCTGGACTGGAGCGGGGTTCGAGCCGTCGGCCCGAGCCCCGTCTCGAACCCAGGAAGGTCTTCTCGACGGTGATCGTTGGCAGGTCGGTTGGCCTCGTGGCCGTGTCGGGTCGCTTGGCCCATCGGGGTGGCCTGCGTGTCTGGTGTGATGTACCGGTGAGGGTGCAGGGCGACAGCGAGTTGACGGTGCTGGTGGATCGGTTGCGGCGGGATCGTCGCCGTGATCCGTACTCGGGCCGGGACGCCTACTCGCGTACGGCGCGTGAGGTCGCCGACCGCTGCGAGGAGTTGATCGAGGCGGGTGAGGCGTCGGTCGTGGTGCCGGTGCTGCGCAAGGCGGTCGATCGGATGACGGGTGCCCTGATGTACATGGACAGCTCCTCGGGCGTGCTCGGCAACGACCTCGCGTACCTGATGGAGGTCTACGGCCGGGCGTGTCGGGCCGCGCCGCCGCGGCCGGCAGGGTTGGCGGCGTGGCTGGTGAAGCTGGTGTGTGACGGCCCAGGCTGGCCGGATGTGGTGCTGCGCGAGTGGGCGCCGGCGCTGGGGCCGAAGGGCCTCGCCGAGGTCACGCGGTTGGTCGACGAGCGTGCCGCCGCTGGGACCGAGCCCGATGGCTGGCACGGGCAGTGGGCGGTGCGGTACCTGCGGGAGCAGATCGCCGAAGTCTCCGGCGACACCGACCGCTACGTACAGGTCCTGGCGGAGCATCTGGTCAGCGCCGCCCAGTACGGGCGGATCGTCACGGTACTGGGGCAGGCGCAGCGCCCGGCCGAGGCGATCGGCTGGGCCCGACGCGGACTCGCCGCTCACCCGTCGGGGCATCAGGCTGTGGCGCTACGGGACCTGCTCGTCCGGCTGTTGATCGAGACCGGTGAACCGGAGGCGGCGGTGGCCGAGCGCCGGACGGCGTTCGACATTCAACCGACGATCGACAACTTCCGGTCACTGCTGGCCACGGTGGCCGACACCGACCGGGACGCCGCGCACACCGAGGCGGCGTTGACGGTGGTACGCGAACGCGCCACAGGGCAGGCGGGATATCTGCCCCATTTGATCGACGTGCTGATTCTCGCCGGTCGTGACGACGAGGCCTGGCACACCGGGCTCGCGCGCTGGAACGAGACGGTAGTTGTCAAGTCAAACTGAGACGGTCTGTTCCTGCTGGGTTGGCTGGTTGATCCAGGCCTGGTCGGGCAGTTTCGGTGCGCGCGGCGGGCGGTTGAACCGGTCCGGGTGGGCGGCGTGGGCGGCGTCGAGGGCGTGTTGGCGTTGCTCGCGGATCTGCTCGGCGGTGCCGTAGTGGACCGACGCTGGGGTGTGCCAGCCGATCCCGGAGTGCCGGTGCTCGTGGTTGTAGGCGGTGAAGAAGCCGTCGCAGAAGATCCTTGCGTCAGCGAGGGACCCGAACCTGGCCGGGAAGTCCGGCACGTACTTCATGGTCTTGAACTGGGCTTCGGAGTACGGGTTGTCATTCGAGGTCCGAGGTCGGGAATGCGAGCGGAGGACACCGAGGTCGACGAGCATCTCCGATACCGGCTTCGACACCATGGCGCCGCCACGGTCGGCGTGGATGGTGTGTGGCTCGATCCCGTTACGGCGGATCGCGTCGGCGAGGAAGTCGCGGGCTACGACCGCGTCCTCCCCGGCGGCGACGAGCCAGCCGGTGACGTACCGCGAGTAGATGTCGATCACGACGTAACACCGGTACCAGACGCCTTTGACAGGTCCTTTCAACGCGGTGATGTCCCAGGACCACACCTGACCCGGCCCGGTCGCGACCAGCTCCGGACGCACCCGGGGCGGATGGGTCGCCAGCCGGCGTCGTTCCCGGCTCTGCCCGGCCGCACGGGCGATGCGATACATCGTGGACATCGAGCAGTGGTAGCGGCCCGCGTCGAGTTCCCTGGCCCAGACCTGCGGGATCGCCAGGTCGGCGTAGGCCGGCGAGTTCAGCATGGCGAGGACCCGGTCGCGTTCGGCCGTGCTGAGCGCCTGCGGCGGCGGGGTCCGGGGCAGCCAGGCCCGTGCCGCGGTCCCACCACCGGTGTCGCCCGCCGGTAGTAGGTCGCCCGCGAGGTCCCGGTCAGCGCGCACGCCCGCTGCACCGAGATGTCCGCGTCGCGTAACTCGCCGAACACGGCGGTCAGGACCTCCTCGGCGGGTTGTCGTTGTCCGCGCTCTCGGAGAGTTCTTCCAAGAGCGCGTGTGCTTTTCCCATGATGTCCAACGCCATGCGGGTCTTCTTCAGATCCGCCTGCAGCTTCTCGTTGTGCCGGCGCAGCTTCTCCAGTTCGCTCTGTTCCGCGGACTTCCTCACCCGCGACCCGGCCGCGGCAGTACCGGAATCCGTAACCGGAGCTCCTACCTGGCCGAGTTGCCCGGCATCGCGAGCCCGTGTCCATTCGATGATGTGCGACGAGTACAAGCCTTCCCGGCGCAGGATCGCACCTTTCTCTCCGTTCGCGGCGTTCTCGTACTCGGCGACCATCGCGAGCTTGTACTCCGGGCTGAACACCCGCCGCGACGGCCTCGGCGCCGGGTCCCCGCCGCCGGACACCGGCTGCCTGCCAGATGAAGTGGACACGTACACAAGGATCTCCGATCCCCGCCCTCAGCAGGTCACCACCCCACTCACACGGGGTGTCTCACACCATCCTGACCAAGAGGGCTGAGCCAAGGCCACCAAGCGAGACGCTCCCTGGAGCACGACCCCATATCAATAGCACCACAGGACCGAAGATGGCAGTTCCCGCCGAGTCGCACACTCAGCGGAAACTGCCTTCTCCAATTTCGACGAAGGTCCGAGGAGTGGGTCCCTATTCCCCGCCGAGCGCTCGGAGAACGACGCCCTCGACGGATTCGAAGATCCCGTCTCAAGCCACAGACCAGCGAAAATCGCAAGAGATCATGCGCGGCGGAACGAGTCACGCGATGCACCGCCAACAGGAAAGGAGTTCCAAGCGATGGCCGCGAACCCTGAACGACACGGGCGAAACCCGTCTACCCAATGGGGAACACAACATGCCGTATTTGCAACCAGAATTGCCCAATCAGACCGATCAGGATTACCATTCACATGGCAGTACGGGAACCACGGACGCGGCAGCATCGGGCGAAATTCAGGTAATCGTGCCGCCAGCCCCTCCGGCATTCGGACCGGCCGCTGCGCGCGCCCTCCTACGCCTCCTCGTCGAGGTGCACCGCGAGCGCTCGGATGCTGCTGAAGACCCTATGGAGGAAACATGACCGTTGACCGTGAACACCTGAGACACGACCTCGCGCAGAGAAGCTTCGAAGCCCCGCCGCTCCCCTTCGCGTTCTACGGCCGCGTCTCCACCGAGGACAACCAGGACCCGGAGTCGTCGCGCCACTGGCAACTCTCGCTCGCCCGGACCCTGATCACACCCCGAGGTGGAACAATCGTCGAGGAGTTCTTCGACGTGGGCCACAGCCGAGCGTTGCCGTGGCAGCGCCGTCCGGACGCCACCCGGCTGCTCGCCGCGCTGCGCAACCCACGCCGCGGCTTCACCGCGGTCGTCATCGGCGAGCCGCACCGCGCCTTCTACGGCAACCAGTTCGGCCTGACCATGCCCCTGTTCACCCACTACGGCGTCCAACTCTGGGTACCGGAGGTCGGCGGGCCGATCGACCCCGACAACGAGGCACACGACCTGGTCATGTCCGTCTTCGGCGGAATGAGCAAGGGCGAGCGGAACCGCGTCAAGGTCCGGGTCCGCACCGCCATGGCGTCCCAGACCCAACTGGAGGGCCGCTACCTCGGCGGACGCCCACCCTACGGATACACGCTCAAGGACCTCGGACCGCACCCGAACCCGGCGAAAGCCGCCGACGGCAAACGCCTACGCGGCCTGACCCCCGACCCGCAGACCGCACCCGTCGTCCAACGCATCTTCGCCATGTATCTCGCCGGCTACGGGATCTTCGCCATCGCCGAGGCCCTCACCCGCGACGACATCCTCTGCCCCTCCGCCTACGACCGCGCCCGCAACCGCCACCGAGACGGCCTGGCCTGGTCCAAGACCGCGGTACGGACGATCCTGATCAACCCCCGCTACACCGGCCGTCAGGTCTGGAACAAGCAACGCACCGACGAGGTCCTGCTCGACGTCAACGACGTCGCCCTCGGCCACACCCCGATCATGCGCTGGAACCGGCGCGACCGATGGGTGACCTCCAACGAACTGGTCCACGAACCCCTGATCGAGCAGCACGACTTCGACCGCGTCCAGGAGATGCTCAGCCTGCGGGCCCGCACCGCCACCGCACCGAAACGGGCCCACCGCTCCCGCCACCCCTACGTCTTCAAGAGCCTCGTCCACTGCGGCATCTGCCACCGGAAGATGCAGGGCCAGCACTCCCACGGCGTCGCCTACTACCGCTGCCGGTTCCCCCAGGAGTACGCCCTGGCCAACAGGGTCGACCACCCCCGCAACGTGATCATGCGGGAGGACATCCTGATCACCCCGCTGGACACCTGGCTCGTCCAGGGCTTCGGCCCCCTCCAGCGGCGTCACACCATCGCCACGCTCCTCGACCAGGCCCACACCGGCATACCGACCCCCACCCCGACCGCACCGCAGGCACCCACCATCGCCGAGTGCGACGCGAAACTGGCCCGCCACCGGGCCGCACTCGAAGCCGGCGCCGACCCGACCGTGGTCGCCACCTGGATCGCCGAGACCCAGGCCGAACGCCAACGCGCCGAACGACTCCAGCACGCCGCCCCAGCCGTACAGGAAACGGACAGCCCGCAGCGGTTCACCGAGGAACAGATCACGGCCGTCGTCGACGAACTCGGAGACCTCGTGCACGCACTGCGGGACGCCGAGCCGGAACGCAAACTGGAGGTCTACCGCAGCCTCGGGCTGCACCTCGCGTACGACCCGGAAACACAAACGGTGCGGGCAAGTGTTGACCTTGCCGCGCACCGTTGGGATTCGGTTCGTGTCCGAGGGGAGATCGATACCAAAACCCCACCCTCACAGTGCATCGACGACGACGCAGCTATCGAATTTCGACCGTAGCTGCGGGTGATACGGACCTTCCCGACCGCCCCTCAAAGGGTAGCCCAGCCTGAAGCAAGTTTCCATACGCCCTTGGGCATGACGTGGTTGGGGACGAGGCGGAGAAGAAGCTGCAGCAGTTCCTCGCGGGACTGTTTCCATACGCCCTTGGGCGTGACGCGGTTGGGGACGGGCGACGACGCCAAGAGCGCCCAGTTCACCCCGAAGATGTTTCCATACGCCCTTGGGCATGACGTGGTTGTGGACGGTCCGGCCCTGCACTACGTGCTGTGGAAGTCGTTCATGTTGTTTCCATACGCCCTTGGGCGTGACGTGGTTGGGGACGGGTGAGACGGTGCGGGTGGACGAGGGTTGGTACTTGTTTCCATACGCCCTTGGGCGTGACGTGGTTGTGGACGACACGGCTTACTTCGACTCGAAGCGGGCCGAGAGTTTCCAGACACCCTTGGGCGTGACGTGGTTGTGGACCTCCCAGCGTCCAAGAGACGCGTGGGCAGTGGCGTTTCCATACGCCCTGGGGCGTGACGTGGTTGTGGACACGATCGCGAGCCTGATGAGCGGCTGCACCGGGTCTCCATACGCCCTTGGGCGTGACGTGGTTGTGGACCCTACTGCTGTCGCCCTGGGCTTGACCAGGGTGTTTGTTGGCAGGTTACATACCCCCTCGGTCCGGACGGTCCAACAATAGCCGCCAGTCGATGATTATGCCGCGTTCGCGCTGGTGAAGGCCATTGCACAGGGGACAAGGTGGGGCATGATCAGCTACCCAGGTCCGCTTCGGCGGTTTCTGCGCCGTTTGGACGGTGTGCGGAGGGAAGCTTGGCGGGTGGTCGGGTGGCTTGCGCGGGATGGGCACGGATGGGGATGTAGGTGTTGGTCTCCTGGTCGTAGTGGAGTAGGCGGGTGTTGGTGAAGAATCGGGTGGTCGCTTGGGCGAGGTGCCATCCGATGGCCATGGCGAGCACTTTGGGCATTGCGGCGGCGATGATGACCTCGCGTGCTCCGGATTGGTTCTGCACGGCGATTATCGCTTCGGTGAGGGGCTTGGCGAATGTGGCGATTTCGGGGCCGGTGAAGGTGGTGCGGCTCAGTTGTGTGATGTCTTCTGTCGCGGCTGGTCGGATGCGTTGGCATCGGCTGATGGGGTATTCCGCGTATGTCACCTGTGGGGTCATTCTCGCTGCGGCGGGCGCGAAGGCGAGGATCAGGCCGACGGGAGCGTCCGGTGTCGTGGTGTCGAGGGGAAGTTCTTCGGTGACGAGGGTGGCGGGGGTGACCGCCTTGGTCAGGGTGAAGGTGATGGGTTGGGGTGTGCGGGGGTCTGGTAGTTCGAGGAGTTGCAGGTCGTCGACGATGGGAAGTTCGGCGCCGATGGCGAGGGCGGCGGGCCAGAGGATGTTGGGTGCGATGGTGTAGGCGGTGTCGTCGCGGTCGGTGTTGATCACCGTTTCGAGGGCGGCGGCGATGTCGGCGCAGGTGGCGCTGAGGTCGATGACGCTCTGGTGGGTGTGGGTGGGCAGGTCGGCCCAGCGGGTGACGGATTTGAGTGACATGCGGCGTCGGGCGGCGATCTGGATGGCGGTGTCGTGCAGGTCGGGCATGTCGTCGGCGAGGAGCCGGACGTAGAAGAGGGTGCCGGTGCGGCGGTGGATCAGGCTGCGCCAGAGGACGGCGGCGAAGAGCAGGACAAGGGCGGCGGCGAGCAGGGTGGCTCGTTCCGGGGACACCTGGCGGGGTGGTTTCAGGGGTAGCAGGTCTTCGACGATGAGGCCGAGGGCTGCGGTGGTGAGGGCGGTCAAGGCGGCGATGGCGAAGTTCGCCACGGTGGTGAGCAGTGGGCCGGAGGCCGGTCGCCACCGTCTGATGCCGGCTCGGGTCCTGGCGGTGGGCATCGGTGCGGGGTTGTTCATCTGATCCTGACGAAGGTGGTCGGGTGGGTGCCGGCGGTCTGGTAGAGGTCGGCGTGCCTGTCGGTGACAGTGTGGTCGAGGGGACCGATGCGCTTTTCCAATGCGGGCCAGGTGTGGGCGTGGCGGATGGTGTAGGCGATGGTTTCGACGGCGACGGGCTGCGGCTCCAGTGGGGGCGTGGCGTTGTCGAGGTGCAGGACGCCGACGATGGCGGTGTCGTTGTCGAGGCGGGCGCGGAGGAGCCAGTTGGTGGTCCAGGCCCACAGGTGGGTGTAGGGGGGTGGGCTGGTGGGGGGTGCGCCGATGTGGAAGCCGTCGTAGTCGGCCCAGGCGGTGCCGTCGGCTCCGGTGAGGGTGGCGGCGAGGTGGTGCCAGGGGATGCGGCCGTGGGAGTGCAGGACACCGGTGGTCGTCGCGCTGGTGGTGTCCATGGAGCTGGTCATCGCGCCGGTCCTTCGGTACGAACTGTGGGTTCCAGGTCGGGAGTGGTGACGGGGTCGGGTGTGGGTGGGGTGTCGAGGCGCAGGGTGCCCATGCCCCGGGTGGTGCGGGAGCCGAGTCCGATGAGTCCGTCGTGCAGGTCGCGCAGGACGTGCTGGATGACGGTGTGCGCCCAGTCGGGGATGTCGGTGAGTGCGTCGATGCGTAGGTGTAGTCGGCCGGTGGTGACCGGGGTGGTCTGGTAGAGCAGGCCGTCGTGGGCGCCGCCGGTGACGCGGTCGATGGCGACGTGGGTGCGGGCCGGTGGGCGCTGGGCGTCGAGGATCGGGCTGTCGTGGAAGACGAGGCGTCCTCGCCTGCCCTGGTGGCCGAAGAGGTCGCAGGTGGGGCAGGTGCCGCAGCCGGTCTGTTGTCGGCAGGCGGTGTCGGGGCCGTAGCGGGAGCGCAGGATGTATTCGGCTCGGGAGCGGAACAGGCCCTTCCACGCGGAGCCCGGGACGAACGGTTGGTTGTCCCGGGCGCGGGCGGTGGCCGCGCCGGTGGGTCGCGGGTCGCCGACGAGGAGCGCGTCGACCAGGTTCAGGTCGACGTCCAGCCAGGGTCGGGTCGGCGGTGGTGTCGGGGTGATGGGGTGGGTGGCGACGGCTTCGACGAGCGCGGGGCCGGTGTGGGTGAGCCAGGTGCGCATGCCGTCCGGGGTGGTGGGGTTAATGCTGCCGTGGCGCAGTAGGCGTAGCCGGGCCTGGCCGCCGCCGGTGGTGCGGTCGCGGCCGATGGCGGGTTGCCAGGCGGCGAGGGCGTGAAGGTGGTCGTCGGTGAGCGGTCCGTCGTGGCGTAGGTAGGCGGTGAGGGTTCCGCCGGTGGCGACGGTGCGGCTGTAGCGCAGGGAGTTGGACCGGGCGGCGCCCCGGTGCCGGTCGATCGCGGTCTGCCCGACGATTTCGGTGATGGTTTCGCTGCCGGGGTCGGGGGCGAAGTGGGTGCCCAGAATCCACAGCGGGGACGGGTCGGTGGTGTCGCCTTGGTGTGCTGGGGGGCGGCTGCCCATGAGGGTGGTGTCGAGGGTGGTGCCGTGGCGGGTGTCGTGCCTGCGCAGGTGTGCGCGGAGTGATCCGGCGAGTGCGGACCCGGGCACCCAGGGTCGGCCGTCGGTGTCGTGGAGCAGGTCGCGGTCGAGGGTGGGGTCTTCGATGGGTACGGTGCCGACGGCCCAGCCGGGTTCGACGGTGATCTCGGCGATCAGGAAGGTGATGATCATCGTGCCGCCTGTCGTGCTGCTCGTTGGCGGTCGGCGGCGGGTGTGGTGAGCACGAGGGTGGTGAGGTCCCGCAGGGTGGCCGGGGCGAGCCCGTCTAGGGTCTTGCGGAGTTGGTCGCGTTGCCGGCCGGAGAGGTCGGCTGCGGTGGGCTGTTTGAGCAGGTCTACAAGCAGGTTGGCGGGGACGGTGCCGGTGCGGTGGTGTTCGACCTGGAGGGCGCGGAGGGCACCGATGAGCCACCGCCAGGCAGCGTCGTCAAGGCCTATGTCGAGTAGCCGCTTGTGCAGTGTGGACGGCGTGTCGGTGGCGATGCTCTCCTTCCTGTTACCGGCAGCGGTGGGTCGCCAGGGTTGAGTGGCGATGGTGACGTCGCCGAATCCTTCGGACCGGCGTAGGCCGATGCCGTAGCGCACGAGGCGGGTGGCGAGCGTGGCGAGGACATCAGGGGTGCCGGTGATCCGGTAGGTGGAGCCGGCGGTGGCGCAGAGTTCGGCGGGTTTGGGCAGGCGGGAGGCGGCGTGCCAGCCGGACCAGGTGATCGCCCGGGTCCACGTCTCGGGCAGGAGGGTGGCTCCGGGGATGAGGTCGAGGGTGGGTTCGGGTGTCAGCCGGGGGCGTCCGGCGAGGTCGACGAAGACGGCGGGGCTGGCCAGTCGTATGACCAGCGGTTTTCCGGGTGCGGGCGGTGTCGGCGCGGCGGGCTGGTGTGCGGTGGTGGTGAGGTCGGCCTGTCCGCCGACGGTACGCCGCCCGCCGAGCCACAGTGTGTGGGGTTGTGTGAGCCACGGGTGGTGGCCGTGGATCAGGCCGGTCAGGGTGGTGCCGGCGGGCAGGGCGTCGTTGGCGTACAGTTCGCCGTCCTTGGCCCGGCCGGTGGCCGGGTCGATCGAGGTGCGGGTGATGCGGGTCGGCTCGCCGGGCGGGTCGAGGTTGCCTCGGCTCTGTTCGAGCCGCTGGCCGCAGCCGGGACAGTGGTCGCCGGTCTCGAACGCCCGGTCGACGACCGTCTCCGCGCACGTCGGTTCGGGCGAGTATTTGCACTGGAACACCGACAGTGGGATGCGGTGGCTGCCGGCGGGCAGCAGGTTCCCGTAGCGGATCGTCCCGTCGAAGAGGGTTCGGAACTCGTCGGTCTTCGGGTTGCCGCGCCCGGGTGGGCCGTGTTCGGTGATCCAGACGGCGGCGAGTGCGCCGCGGAGCGCGCTGCCCGGCACGTAGCGGTGGCCGGCGGTGTGGTAGCCGATCTCGGAGCCGACGCCGAGGGCGAGTCGTTGCCGGGCGGTCACGGTCACCGCCAGCACGGCCGGGCCGGGCGCGGTCATGATGACTCCTCCGAGCTGTGGAGCAGGTCGGTGAGGTGGTCGGCGCTGGCTGCGGTCCATGCCGGGTCCAGCGGGGTGATGCTCACCCAGCCGAGTCCGCGTCGCCGGTCGCCGCCGAGCGCGGTGACCGCGCGGGCGGCGGCGGTCAGCACCGCCTCGTGCCGGGGCAGGTCGGCGGCGGGCACCGGGCCGCTGCGTCGTACGGTGAAGGTGGCCTGGTGGGCGAGGATCTCTTCGCCGACGGCGAGCGCGCCGTCGACGGCGGTGTGCGTGATGTCGGAGATCTGGATCCGGGCGCGGGCACGGACCCGTAGCGGCGCGTCCCCGTCGCTGGTGAGGGTGGCGTCGGACCAGCTCCACGGCGAGGGCTGCCAGGCGGTCCCGAATACCGCCTCCACCAGGTGTGGTGGGAGGGTGAGCAGGTCCCGGGCGGCGGAGCGCATGACGCCCTTGATGCTGGAGGCGGGCAGCGGCACCTTCCGGTCGATGAGGCTGTCGGTGCCGTCGCCGGCGCGCCCGGTCGCGACCCGGAACGGCCCGTGGAAGGTGATCTCGAAGGTGAGGGTCACCGCCACCACCGGACCAGACAGAGCGCGTCGGCGACCGTGGCCGGTCCGCCGTGGGTTAGGAACGGGTCGAGGACGTCGCTGCGGTCGAGGCGGCGGGCCTGTTCGCGTAGCCGGGCGGTGGACAGGGCAGGCCGGGTGGGATCGATGAGCCGCTCGCAGACGGCCCGCCCGGACGGCGGTACGGTGGCCAGCGCCGCCAGCGCCGGCCCTAGAGCGGCCAGCTCTTGGGTGGTCCACCTGGCCCGGTGCCGGGGTGGTTGTTCACCGTCGCGGGTGACGTCGAGCCAGCCCACCGCCGCGTACCGCCCCTTGTGGTCCTTCTTCGCCTTCTTGAGCACGTCTTCGGCCAGTTCCACGCTGCGGCGGAAGGGGAACTTCGCGTGGGCGAAGACCAGGCCGGCGGACGCGGTCACCTGTTGCCCGTCGGGCAGCAGTCCGGCCGGGCCGTCGATGCCGCGCATCTGGTCGGCGAACGCCTCCAGATAGGTGGTGACGAATCGCCACGCCCGGTCGGCGACCACGGAGACGAGTACGTCGTCCCCGCCGACCAGATGCGGGATGACCGGCACCGTACGGGAGGAGCCGAGGACGACCCGGGTCGCCTCGACCAGCGCGGCGCGGGTGGCCGCCGACACCCGCGCCGACACCCGGGCCTTCAGGTCCCCGTCGCCGTGACGGGCGACGTGGTCGAAGAGCGCGCCGAGCCCGTTCCCGTCGATGTACACCGTCGCCAGGTGGTTACGGTTACCGTCCTCCTCACCCAGCGCGGCCAGTTCGGTGAAGTGCTGCACGACCTGACGTGGGGTCAGCGACAACGCCTCCAGCAGGTCGGTTTCCGCGCCGACGGGCACGTGCTCGTGCCACAGTCCGGGCTGTCGGTACCGGTCGGTGTACCGGGCCTCGCAGTCCGCGCAGACCGGCACGTTCTGCTCCTCGTGGATGTCGATGGTGGCGACCGTCGGGTCGACCCGGCAGCGGGCGCAGGTAGCCAGCACAGACAGGTCCGGCAGCGGTGGGAACGCCTCCAGGCCGGTACCTGTCTCGGGGTCGTGCATGGCCCGGTACGCCGCCAGGTAGGAGTCGGCGGCGGCCCAGTTCGCCCGCAGCCACACCCCGGGCAGCCGTCGCCGCAGCGCGTCGACGACCGTCCGGGCCACCTCCTCGGCGGCCCCGCCGCCGGGACCGTCGGCCGGGCCGGCGGGTATCCGCAGGGGGATCAGCCCGTCGGCCTCGCCCGCCTCCGGGTTGACCTCGGGCCTGACGCCCAGCTGCGCGGTGGCGGTGGCCAGCCAGTCGGGTAGCCCGGTGCGGTGCGAGGTGTGGCTGAGCCACGCCGACGCGCCACGGCGACCCTTCAGGTCCGGGGTGCGGCTCAGGTAGTCCCCGATCCGGACGGCGGCGACATCGATGAACATCCCACCCGTCATGAGCGTCGGCCCTTCGGCCGATGCTCCTGGTGCTCCTCATGGATGATCGGCAGGGTCTGGTCCGGGGCGGTCGGGTCGGGCAACGGCAGCAGCGGCCGTTCCTCGCCCTTCGCGAGGTACATGCCGCTGGTGACGGTGAAGAAGGCGAACGGCTCGTCGAACCGTTTCGGGTCCTGCTGCCGGTCCGTCCAGTCCGCGCCAGGCGGATACGACACCCGGGCGCCGTTGACCGTGCCGGCACCCAGCACCGCCGACAACGCCGCCCAGGTCGCGGTCACCTCGTCCGGGCAGGAGGCGACGAACGCGTCGACGAACACCTCCGGCGTGTACGCGGGCGGTGGGCTGTCGCCGTAGCGGCTGCCCGCGTCCCACACCTGCGCCTGCACGACGGTCGCGGTGCAGGAGCCGAGACCCAGCGGCTTGCCACCGCCCAGATGCAGCCGCGTCGGCCCTCTCTCCTCGGTTTCACCGCCGTGGCGCAGGGCCAGGTCCGGTTGCAGGGCCGCCAGCAGACCTCCTAGCTCGGCGGGGTCAAGGTTGTCGAACGTGACCGTCTGCGTCAGCGTCGTGCCGGGCGGGGCGAGCAGCTTGTCCGCGACCATCTGCGGCCGGTGATGCTCCTGCGCCTCGTGTCGGGGTGGATGCGTGCCGGGCGCGGAGTGCCAGTAGAACTTGCGTCCCCGCACCGGTCGTGGCTGCGACCGGTCCGGATCGGCACCCCACTCCCGCGTCGGCGGCCGCCCCCTTCCCGCCGGGCGTCGGTCGGCGTAGGACAGGTAGAACTGACCGGCCCCGGCATGTGGCGTGCCCATCGGCGCCCGCCGGAATGCGGTCAACGCGACCGGCCCGGCCGACACGGCGTCCCCGAACCGCACGTGACCGGCGTACGCCCGCTGGTCGGCCCGGCCGTCCTCGTCCCGCGCCTGCGTGTCCGCCGACCCGAACAACCGGCACGACGGGCACAACGACACCGGATCGGTGCACGGCAACAGGTCAGGCGGCACCCGCTCACCCAGCGGTCCCGTGCCCGGGTGCCGCCAGATCGCCGACAGCCGCACCTCGACCACCCGGCCGCTCCGGTCGCGGCGTACCCACAGCACGTCGCCCTCCTCGAACCAGCCGGTCACCGACTTCCGCTCGCCGATGACCTGCCCCCGGAACGTCACCGGCACCCAGCTGTTCTGCTCGGCCTGAGCGGGTTTTTCATGGCCGAGTTCCCGTCGTGCCGGCCTACGGTTCTGGACCGCCTCGCGGGCACCCGCCACCGCCTGCCGGAACCGTCGCCATGCCGCCTCGTCCACCTCCGCCTCCGGCGTCGAGCCGGGGATGTGGCCGCAGGCGGCGAAGTACAGGGCCGCACTGCCGTCCCGGCGTTGCGGCGGCCGTGCCCCGGCGTCGGTCAGCAGCACCACCCAGCCACCACCGGCCGTCACCCGAGCCCGCTCGTCCAGCTCATACCGCCCCAGACTGTTCCTTCTCTCCGGCGGGTTGAGGCCGACCCGGCTGCCGGTCCGCAGGCCAGCGCCGCAGGCCGCGACGAGTTGCCCGGAGCGGACCCACACGACTTGTTCTGCCGGTCGCACCGTCAGCGGCTGCCCGTTGAAGTCCGTCGAGACGACGGCGAGGGTCCAGTCGTCCGACAACGCCGAGGCGGTGTCCCGGTAGGACGGGACGAACTCCTCGTCGACGATCCGCAGGCAACCGCCGGCCATCGTCTCGTGCACCGACCGCACCACGCCCTTCACCGACGACCCCGGAAACCGCAACACGGCACCGTCGGCCGACCCGTCGGGCGCCTGGGCCGGCCCGGTGAACTCCCACCGCACCACCAGCCGCCCGGACAGCCGGCCCGGCGCCAGCCACTCGTGCCCCGCCGGCTCCCGCCGCATCACCCGAGCGGGGAACGGCACGAACGTGTACGGATTGACGAACCGGTCCCGACGCCGCCTCCGAGCCTTGGCAGCCTCGGCCACCGCCCGCTCCCGGCGGAGCGCTCCCTCGGACAGCCACCCGGACAGCCCACCCGGACGAACCCAGCAGCCAGGCACCGGCCCCGGCGAATCGAACAGGAGGAAAGCGCCGATCTCCCGGACCCGCGCCAGGGTCGCCTCGTCTCCGGGCAGCCCGAGCGACGTCGCAGGAAACGTGACGCCCCGGTCGTTGGTGTCCCGCTCGGTCAGCCGCACCGCCGCGCCGTCCCGCTTCGCCGTACACCAACGGGCCGGCGGGCCACACAGGTCCAGCTGGCAACGGCCGCCCTCGATGAACAACTCACCGGCCCTCGGCAGCGGGCCCCGCCCGCACTCGGCGGACACCTCCCCCGCATCCTCGGCCGGCACCTCCACCGTGCTCTCGCCGCCGCCTTCGCCGCCGTTGACCGGCACGTACCGCAGCAGCCGCGCATCCGCGTCCCACCCGGTGACCACCACCGACACCATCACACGTCACCGCAACCCGGGAACGCGTCCCGCCGGCCACCGCCGAAAGTCATGACTCCCATACGTACCGTTCCGCCAACACGGCCACAAGACCACGCCCGGACAACAACAGCGACCGCGACGGCACCCACCGTCACCAGATCGAGGCATCAGCCCTGGTCACCACACCAGCCACCGCAGACCGTCCAGGGCGATCCGCCCGCTGTCCACACCACGACACTTGCACCACTTGCCGCCCCCGCGACCGTCACCTACCGTGAGCCGTCCAGCGCCGCGACAACCACTCCGATCCGGATGGAGGCCGCCGCCGACATGCCCAGCCGCTGGCGGATCACCACCCCCGGCATCGACCCCACCCGAGTACGCGTGGAACACCTGCACGCCGTCGTCTCCGGCTGGTTCGACACCGACACCACACACCACACGCAGGCCAAGCCGTACACAGTCAGTCCGCCCACCCGGCAGACCGACGCCCCCGGGTTCGAGGTGACCCTGCTCGACGACACCCTCACCAACCGGCTGCTGACCCGGGCCGCGCCCGGGGTCCGGCTCCGGCTCGGCGCCCAGCACACACACCTCACCCTCGGCGCCGAACAACTCGCCACCACCGCATGGACCCACCTGGCCGACAGCGACAGCGGCGCGAACGCCTGGTGCCTACGCTTCGTCACCCCCACCACGTTCCGCCGCGGCAACGCCTTCACCCCCTGGCCGGCACCCAACCCGGTCCTCGGCAGCCTGCGCGCCACCTGGCGCCGCTTCGCCCCACCCGACCTACCCGAGATCACCCTCGACCTCACCACCGACCCGATCTGGGTGACCGACGTCGACGGCACCAACGAGATCCTTCGAATCAACAACCTCACCGTCTCCGGGTTCGTCGGCCGCATCCGCTACACCTGCGACAACCCCGACATCCGCGCCGCCGTGGACCGGCTCATCCGCCTGGCCCCCTACGCCGGAATCGGCGCCCACACCACCCGAGGACTCGGCCAGGTCCGCCCCGAACCGACCTGGCGACAACCCGGCCGCCCATGACCAGCCCGCTGTACACGACCGCGACCAGCCTGGCCGCCCTCACCCGCGCGTGGGAGGACCTGCTCGCCGACGACCACGACGACGGCACGCTCTCCGCCGGCACCCGCCGGTTCGCCACCAACCCGCACGCCCGCCTCACCGACCTCGCCGACCAACTCGCCACCGGCACCTACCAGCCACAACCACTGGCCCCGGTGACCATCCCGAAGGACGACGGCGACACCCGGCACCTGGCGATCCCGCCAGTCACCGACCGCATCGTGGAGAAAGCCCTCGCCGCAGCCCTCTCCCCGATCATCGACCCGCTACTCGGCCCCGCCGCCTACGCCTACCGCCCCGGCCTCGGCGTCACCGACGCCGTCCAGCAGGTCGCCCGGCTCCGCGCCGAAGGCCTCGGCTGGGTCGCACACGCCGACATCGACGACTGCTTCCCCTCAATCGACGTGCCCCGCCTACGACGCCTGCTGTCCACCACGCTCACCGACGCCGACGTCCTCGCCCTGATCGATCTCCTACTCCGCCGCCCCATCGGCGGCGACACCGGACCACGCCCCACCCAAGGCCTGCCGCAAGGCGCACCGCTGTCCCCCCTGCTGGCCAACCTCGCCCTACGACACATCGACGACCGGGTCACCGCCGCCGGATTCCCCATGGTCCGCTACGGCGACGACTTCTGCGTCCTGGCCGCCACCCGCACCGACGCACAGGAAGGACTCCACCTCGTGGAACACGCCGCCGCCGAGATCGGCATGCGCCTGGGCACTGACAGCAGCGTGATGTCCTTCACCGACGGGTTCTGCTTCCTCGGCGAGGACTTCGGCCCCCGCTACCCACCCGTCCTCGACGACCACCGCATCGTCGAACCCGCCACCCGCACCGTCTACGTCGCCAAACCCGGCGCCTTCGTACGCACCGAAGCCGGCCGACTCATCGTCGAAACCACCGACGACGTCGAACTGCTCAACGTACCCACCGGACACGTCGAACGACTCGTCCTGTTCGGCCCGGTCGGGCTCAGCGCCGGCGCCCGCTCCTGGGCCCTGGCCAGCGACGTCGAGGTCATCATCGCGTCCCGCCGTGGCCACTACCTCGGGCAACTCAGCTCAGGCTCCACCCGACGGGTCACCCGACTCCGCGCCCAACTCGCCTGCGCCGACGACCCGGACCGGGCCATCCCGTTCGGCCGCGCCGCCATCGACGCGAAGATCCGCAAACAGATCGTCCTCATCCAGCGGATCACCCGCCGCGACAACCACGAAGACCTCGCCGCCAACGTCGACGCGATGCGCCGCATGCTGGCCCTACTACCCGACGCCGCCACCCGAGACGAAATCATGGGCGTAGAAGGCGCCGCCGCCCGCGCCTACTTCACCGCGCTGAGTCTCGCCGTCCCTGAACCCCTCCGGTTCACCGGCCGAAGCCGACGCCCACCCCTGGACCTCGTCAACGCCGCCCTCTCCTACGGCTACACCCTGCTGACCGGCGAAGCCGTCGCCGCCCTAACCGCCGCCGGCCTCGACCCCGCCATCGGACTCCTCCACACCGACACCGACCGCCGCCCCAGCCTCGCCCTCGACCTCATCGAGGAATTCCGCCCCCTCGTCGTCGACCAAGCCGTCACCACCCTGGCCCGCGCCAACCAACTCCGCCCCGAACACGCCCGCACCGAAGAAGGCCGCGCCGGCATCCTGCTCACCGAAGCCGGCCGCGCCGCCCTCATCGACGCCTACGAACGCCGCATGCTCCACACCACCCGAGGAGCGCTCCCCGGCTTCACCGGCAGCCTCCGCCGCCACCTCCACCGCCAAGCCCAACGCCTCGCCGCCCACATCGACCACGGCACCCCGTGGACCGGCCTATCATGGCGGTGATCCACCATGCCCACCGTCCTCATCACCTATGACATCTCCACCGACACCACCCGCGCCCGCGCCGCCGCCACCATCCAAACCTGGGGCGACCGCATCCAACGCAGCGTCTTCGTCTGTACCCTCGACGCCAACGACCTCCACGACCTCACCGAACAACTCCGCCAACTCGTCAACCCCCGCACCGACTCCATCCACATCGTCCCCCTCTGCGGAACCTGCTGGAACGGCATCACCACGATCGGCCAAGCCACCGTCCAACCCGATACCCTCTACTGGGCAGTCCCATAGAAACCGCCATAAGCACTAGGCAACAGGCGATCCGGACCTGGGTAGCCGATCAAGTCTCCACATCGCCCCCTATGCAGCCATCCCTACCAGCACAAACGCACGAGATGCATTGACCTTCGTCGGTCCAACTGCCGCCGCACGCCAGGTGGTATGCAGCGGCGCGGCAAACAACCTGGTCACACCCCTCGCACAAGGGCCAGGGTCCTGAACCACGTCACGCCGAAGGGCGTATGGAAACTCCGGCTTGGGCGTTGGCTCGGACCCGTCTCCGCGAGTCCTGAACCACGTCACGCCGAAGGGCGTATGGAAACGTTGCCACCAGCCCTGCAATGGCCACAACCTTGATGTCCTGAACCACGTCACGCCGAAGGGCGTATGGAAACAACGTGGTCGACCGTCTGCTGCGGATTCAGCAGGTCCTGAACCACGTCACGCCGAAGGGCGTATGGAAACGTCCCACTTCGAGGCGTCACCGGCGATCCTGCCCAGAGTCCTGAACCACGTCACGCCGAAGGGCGTATGGAAACTTGGCGATGCGGGCCTGGTATTTCTCCCAGGCTTGTTGTCCTGAACCACGTCACGCCGAAGGGCGTATGGAAACAGCGGACGCATCTCCGCAGGGAAGGTGATCTCGCCACCTCGTCCTGAACCACGTCATGCCAAAGGGCGTATGCATCCAGGACCACCTACGACCAGTCGGCGGCGGCCAGATGCACGTGCCCGATGATGTCCGCCACGGCCGAGCCGGCGGTGTCCCGCTGGCCCCAACATCCCCCAGCCCTGGGCCGCTGCCACGCAGAGCAACGAGGGACGCCGGCGACGCCAGCCAAGATTGCCGTCGGCGACGACAGGCAGTGTTGCGGCCATGCCGGCACCGACCCCCGGTGCGTGCGGCGAGAGCAAGCCGAACCCGGACGAGATGACCTTCGAGATCACCGCGCCCCGCGCGAACTCAGCATCGAGCCCAGCAGCCCTGCCCCACCCCCGTACGGGAGGCTTTCGGGGGGTGATCGATACCGTGGCCCCACCATCGCCTGGCGCAGATGATGACGTGATGATCGACTGTCGTTCGTAGCTACGCTGACAACAGGTGCCGCGGCCTTCCGGCTAACCACCCCGCCAACCCAAGAGGTGGCCTCACGAGCATGGCTTCACTCGCTAGTACGGCCACGGACTCGAACCCCGAACCCGCGGTTACCGACCCCACGGCCCTGAACTTGTCATTGATCGTCAATATGCGTCGTCGACCTGCATAGACGCCATCATCAACTTACCAACTCCTGTCATTGATAGTCGAGTCTTGGCAGGGGTTTTCGGGGGGTAAACGGGGGCACCGTCGACCGTTGCCGCGACGTCCGCAGGCCCCACCAGACACCCGCCGTGGCCCGTCGCAAAACTGCAACATGCGGCGCAGGTGATCATGTGCTGCACATCGAAGCCACCTTCGCGCTGCCCTGAGCATCGCTACGAAAGCGTCCACAAGCCCGACTCAACCTACCCCTGTCGGGTTCTTCGCTCCCCGACTCGACTTCTCCCACCCGCTTCGAGGGTTCGGGCCGGGCTTGTGAGCACCATCAGACTGCGGATAACTTGCTTGTCCGCATCGTCGGCCACGCAATATAGTTTCCGGCCATGGGTGGCCTTTGGGTGCCCGGGCGCCCATCGATGGCCCGGAGTTCGTGGTCCTTGCTGGGCCGTCCTTACTGTACCGGTACCGAGATCTTCGGCGCGGTGACGGACCGCGCCTCGCGCGAGCTGTTGTGGGGGCAGGTGCCGGTAGGGCAGGCCCTGTTGTTGCTCAGCTGCGTGCTGCGTGATCTTGACCTTGAGGACGCACCGGAGGCGGAGATCGAGGCCCGATGGGCGGCGCAGCTTCCCGGCGAGGCCGCATCGCGGGCGCGTGCCGCGATTGCGGGGGGCCGGCGATTGCTCCCACCTCAGCTCTTGCTGGTTGCGTTCAAGGAAGCCCTGGTCGCTTGTCCACCTGGGCCAGCCCGCGATGACCTGAGCAATCTTGATGTGGTGCTCCAGGCAGTGTTCAGCATCGCCGACGAGCTGGGCCAAGTTCGCGACGGCGGCGAGCCTCGGTGGGGCGGTCTCAAGGCGACTCTGGCTGCGGAGCTGTTGGCAAACCAGTACTTCAACGCGACCGCGCATCCGGCGCCGCTGATGGCGCGGAGCCAGGTGACCTGGCGTGAGGGGTGGTCCTCGGCTGTCGGTGAAAAGGAGCGGATACGGGCCGGTGGACAGCCAGCGGAGCTGTTCGCCGAGGCGACGGGGTGCGCGCTGGACGCGTTTCTCGGTGTGGCCACCCACCTGTGGGTGCAGGCATACATGCACAAGTACCTGCATTTCCCGCCGGAGTTCTTCGGCCGGCTCGGCATTGACCCAGTGGCCATCGACCTGTTCCTCGACGCCACCTCGGTTTCCCTGGCCGACCTGCAGCAGCAGGTAGCGCAACAGACGCCTGCCACGGAGCAGCCGTGGGAGTTCAACGCTCTCCGGCGTCGGCCGATCGTCCGGCTCCCCGACGGCTCGGTACAGGTCATCCGGGTCGGTTTCGTGCTGGAGCGGGCGTTCGGTCAGGTGCCCGAATTCGACGTCGCTGACCACCTCCGAAGGATCGACGGCGGCACCGATCAGAGGGTCAAGGGCGGCCGTGAGGAGGCGTTCAGGTCCTGCCTCAACTCCCAGTTCGAGTACAGCATCGGGGAGCTTCTGCGGCGCATCTTCCCCGCGAGCGGCCACTTCAAGCGGTTGTACTCCGAAAACGACATGTGGCATGCCTGGACGAAGGCGAAAGGAAGGAAGCCCAGCGTTTGCGACTGGGTCGTGGACTGCGGCGACGTGTGGATCTGCCTGGACGCGAACAACCGACGGCTTTCTCAACCCGTCGTCGGTGGCCAGGCGGATGTACCCGAGCTGGACAAGGAGCTGGCGGCCGTTCTTGCCGGCAACAAGGCCCGGCAGATGGCGTCCACCATCCGGCATCTCACCGAACTCCTCCCGCAGCTCACCGGCCGGAATCTGGTTCCCGGCACCCGATTCGTGCCCTTGATCGTCACACCGGACGATGGGCTCCCGTGGAACCCGGCGGTCCATCGCCGGGTCCAGGAGGTGTTGGCCGCGAACGGAACGTTGCAGACCAGCAGGGCGACGGCGTTGGGAGTCATCTCCCTGCAGGATCTCGGCCTGGTCGAGTACGCAGCCGACAACGGTCGGGACGCCGGAAACCTGCTGGCCACCTGGAGGTCCCAGCAGCCCGAGGTGGCGCTCCAGCATTTCATGTACGGGCAGGGCGAGGAGCTGCACAGGCCGCAGTGGGTGACCGACACCTTCTCACAGGTTGTGGATGAACTCGTGGAGCAGCAAACCAGGTACCTGGAGAATGTCCCCGGCTCTCCATCTACGGCCAGCTGACACAGCGGAGCGACTCCGGCGATCCGCCGGATTCGACTCACACGTAGCTCGATGTCAGCGTCTGATCTCAATCCGTGGCGGGCTGGCGTTGATCCGGCGCGTCGGCGCACGGTTGTCAACCGACGCCTTCGCAGACCCGTCGGGACTCGACTCAGGTACCGCATGGGGCTGCCTATCGAAGGGTTGAAGCTGGCGAGTAGCGCTCTGGTCCGGCTGCTGTGCTTGACCATCGCCATCCTGTCGGGCGGGTTGCCGCTACGGTGACCAGTCGGATCTCGTGGGCCAGCGAGCCGAGCATCGGCAAAGCTCTCCTGTCGGGCGGAGTCGCTTTCAGCGGCTGCTTCGGCCTCGCCCTCACCGCGATTCGATACCTCTCGGGCCGCGACGGCTGACGCTCCGGGCTACCGGGCGACCCTCCACCCTTGGAAGTCGCCCGGTGCCGGCCCGCGCACCGAAAGCCCACCGTCGGTGTGACCATCCCGCCCTCTACTGCCACCAACGCGCGACGGGCAGCGGCGGAACGTGCTCCGCGTTGGCCCATCGGGATGGACGGCATACGCGATAAGCAGTCTGACCGGGTGATCCGATGCCGGGGAGTGGGCCCTCCGTGACGGTGGCGGCTGCGGGCAGCGGCGGCACGGTCAGCGCGAGCGTGGCACGGCGCGAGCCGCGCTCGAACGCCCACCGGCTGGCGTTGGCGATGATCTCCCGGTTCACCTCGGCGGTCTCGGCATGGTCGAGCTCGACGGGCGGCGACTCGACCCGCGTGCCTTGGCGGAACAGGGCCAGCAGCGCGTGGGGGGCCAGCGGATACAGGATGACGGCGGCGGACTCTACGCCCGCACGTTCGGCGCGATCGTGATCCGGGCCGCCCAGCACGACCACGGGTTCATCGCATGTCACCAGCACGCTCGGGGTCCGCACGACGTACCAATCGCGGAACATGATGTGGCGGCATAGTTCGCTAGCCGTAGCCGCCGCGTTGCCGAGGATCATGGCGGTCTGCGGCTGCGCGATGATCCTCCCGGCCTGGACCTGGCCGATAAACTCCCTGATCTCGGCGAGGTCCGTTTCGGTGAGGTCACGTCCAAGCCGTGTCGCGAGCTGTTGGTCGGTCAGGTCCTTCGTGTCCATGCGGAAGAAGTCGGCGGCAGCCTGCCGCTGCTGACGGCGAAACGCCTCGCCTCGGGTGAGCTGGAACGCCAAGAACCAGACGAAGCCCATCATCAGCTTGGGGTCGATCTGGCTCGGGTGCTTCACCAGCAGCTCGTCGATCGCGCGCTTGCCGTATCCTTCGGCGCTACCGAGCATCGTCTCCAAGATCAGCGGCGGGATCTCCGCCGGGTCGACGTCGTCGGCCTCGATGCGGTAGTAGTCGGTCTCCCGCGCCGCGTTCGCGGGCGTCGCGTGGTAGCTGTACCTGTCGTCGACCTGGGTCACCCGGACGGTGCGACCGTCAGCCCACCGTTCCAGGTAGGAGCGCGGCACTAGGTGGTGCTTACGCTGCCGGGATGGCCCGGCCTCCGACGCAGCGGCTTGGGCGATCAGCGTCTGCAACCCGAACGGGAGAGCCGCTGGACTCGGGTGACCATGAGGCACCCGACAACAATACGGCCGCGCGGGCGTGGCAGCGATTGAGTTCCCCCCGCTTTGATGGAGCGGTGGTTACCTGCTGCCGGCTGGTGCAGGGGTGGCGATAGGTGGTTCGGCTGGTGCGGTCTGGCGGCTATGCCAGGCGGCCTCGTACTCGTTCGGGCTGAGGTAGCCCAGTTCGCGTTGGATGCGGCGGGTGTTGTACCAGCCGTCGATGTAGGTGAAGATCGCGTTCTCGGCCTCGTCGCGGGTCCGCCATGAGGTGCGGTAGACGAGTTCGATCTTCAACGTTGACCAGAAGTTCTCCATCAGCGCGTTGTCGTACGAGTCGCCGACGGAGCCCATCGACGGCAGGATCCCGTTGTCCTGCAAGCGTTCCGCGAAGCGGAAGGACGTGTAGTTCGACCCCCTGTCCGAGTGGTGGATCAACTGGCCGTCGCGGACGTCGCGGGACCAGATGCCGTATTCGAGGGCGGCGAGGATCAGGTCGGTGTCGCAGCGGTCGGAGGTCTTCCACCCGACGATCCGGCGGGAGAACACGTCGCGGACCGCGGCGAGCCAGAACACGCCCTCGCCGCAGGGGATGCGGGTGGCGTCGGCGACCCACAGCCGGTTCGGCCCGTCGGCGGTGAACTGCCGCCCGACCAGATCCGGCGCCGGCGTGTGCCGAGGATCCTGCTTCGTGGAGCCGCCGCGCCAGCCTCGACGCAGGAACGCCCCCTGCCAACCCTGGCCGGTCATCAGCCGCTCGACGCGTTTGCGGCCCACGTAGATGCCGTCGCGGCGCAGCTGCCGGTGGACCCGGTCCGCGCCGTAGGTGCGCCCGGAGGTCTCCCAGATCTCATGGATGTTGGAGATCAGCCCCAGGTCGACCACGTCCCGGTCGCAGGGCCGCTCGGCCTGCTTCACCCACGCGTAGTAGGTCGACGCGCCGATGTTCAGGACCCGTAGCAGGAGCGCGACCGCGAACTGGTCACGATGTTCATGGATGAACCTCATGACCGTCGCCGGGTCGGGTCAAGCTCCGCCGCGAAATACGCGCTCCCGGCCTTCAGGATCTCGTTCGCCCGCCGCAGCTCGGTGACTTCCCTACGCAGCCGGCGGTTCTCTTCCGCCATCTCGCTGGTCGGCCGGTCGTGACGCTCGTCGGCGTCAGCCTCGGCCTGACGGATCCAGTTCCGTAGTACCTCGTGATGAACGCCGAGCTGCTCGGCCAAGCGCCGGATCACGGGCTTCGGATCCGACTCGCGGTACAAGCGCACAGCGCGCTGACACAGTTCGTCGGGGTACTTCCAAGACCACGAAGTTAGGGCTGGCGGGTCAGGGTGGCTCAGATCCCTGGTGGGTCCGGGAGCGGAATGGTGGCGCAGGTTGGTACCCTGCCGGGGGCAATTCCCAGAACCGCGCAGCACCAGCGGGTACGTTGGCTATGGAAGCCAGATCACCCACTGACCCTGGCACGTGACAGACGGTGACCGCACGGGAATCGCAAGATAGACCCCTTGCGAGTTGGTCGCGTATCGTCAGCGGCCCGGAGGCCCCGAATGCTCTGTCGTAGTGGCCTCAGGCTCGCTCTGGGGCCACTATTTGTCTAGCAGGACCCCGGACACGTCGGCTCCTGGCGCGTCACGCCACGAGCCGACCAGTATCGTTAGCCGCCGTGAAGGGTGCATGGCAGACATGATGAAGCGCCTCAGCTTGAAGCGAGAATGGATCATCGGCAACCCGATCGGGGATGCTGGCGGCTTTGGGCGATGAGCTTCCCCCGCTTTGATGGAGCGGTGGTTACCTGCTGCCGGTCGGTGCAGGGGTGACGATATCTGGCTCGGTCAGGCTGGTCTGTTGGTGGTGCCAGGCGGTCTCGTACTCGTCGGGGCTGAGGTCGCCCAGTTCCTTCTGGATGCGGCGGGTGTTGTACCACCCGTCGATGTAGGCGAAGATCGCATTCTCGGCCTCATCGCGGGTCCGCCAGCTTGTGCGGTAGACGAGCTCGATCTTCAGCGTGGACCAGAAGTTCTCCATCAGCGCGTTGTCGTACGAGTCGCCGACGGAGCCCATGGAGGGCAGGATCCCGTTGTCCTTTAGGCGTTCCGCGAAGCGGAACGACGTGTAGTTCGACCCGCGGTCGCTGTGGTGGATCAACTGGCTGTCGCGGACGTCGCGGGACCAGATGCCGTATTCGAGGGCGGCGAGGATCAGGTCGGTGTCGCAGCGGTCGGAGGTCTTCCACCCGACGATCCGGCGGGAGAACACGTCGCGGACCGCGGCCAGCCAGAACACGCCCTGACCGCAGGGGATGCGCGTAGCGTCGGCGACCCACAGCCGGTTCGGCCCGTCGGCGGTGAACTGCCGGTTGACCAGATCCGGCGCCGGCGTGTGCCGGGGATCCTGCCGCGTCGAGCCGCCACGCCAGCCTCGACGCAGGAACGCCCCCTGCCAACCCTGGCCGGCCATCAACCGCTCGACGCGCTTGCGGCCCACGCGGATACCGTCACGGCGTAGCTGCCGGTGGACCCGGTCCGCGCCGTAGGTGCGCCCCGATGTCTCCCAGATCTCGTAGATGTTCGACAGCAGGCCCAGGTCGACCACGTCGCGGTCGCAGGGCTGCTCGGCCTGCTTCACCCACGCGTAGTACGTCGAGGCGCCGATGTTGAGGACCCGTAGTAGGAGCGCGACCGCGAACTGGTCACGATGTTCATGGACGAACCTCATGACCGTCGCCGGGTCGGGTCGAGCTCCGCCGCGAAATACGCGCTCGCGGCCTTCAAGATCTCATTCGCCCGGCGTAGCTCCGCGTTCTCCTTCAGCAGCCGGCGGTTCTCGGCCAGCATGTCGCTGCTGGGCCGATCGTCGCGCTCGCCCGCGTCGGCCTCGGCCTGCCGGATCCAGTTCCGCAACGCCTCGTGATGCACACCAAGCTGCTCAGCCAGGCGCCGGATCACCGGCTTCGGGTCCGACTCGCGGTACAAACGCACAGCGCGCTGACGCAGCTCATCGGGGTACTTCTTCGGTGCCGCCACAGAAACTTCCTCCCCACGGCCATCAGACCATGATTACGAAGCTCCATGAAAACGGGGGTAGCTCACGAGTCTTCGAGGCAAGTTCGACCGACTACCCAGACGCGGTGGTGAAGCTCGTTCCACGAGACCCTGGGGCCGACCGAGAACTCCTCCTCGCCACAGACCTTGACGGTGTACCGAACGTAGTGCCGGTCATCGAAAGTGGCGAAACGGTAGACGATCTGGTTCTGGTCATGCCGCGTGCCGAGAAGTCGCTGCTTGCGCATCTCGAGGACCACGACGGCGGGCTCCCGGCGCATGAGGCCGTCTCCGTGCTCACAGACATCGCTTCTGCCCTGGCGAAGCTGGACGGCCGCGTGGTGCACCGAGACCTGAAGCCGGCGAACGTCCTCCTGCTCGACGGCCGCTGGTGCATCGCCGACTTCGGTATCTCCCGGTATGCGGATGCGACGACCGCGCCGGACACCCGGAAGTTCGCAAAGACTCCCCTCTACGCCGCTCCAGAGCAATGGCGCGGCGAGCGCGCCACCTCTGCAACAGACGTGTACGCGCTCGGCGTGCTGGCCTTCGAGTTGCTCACCGGACAGGTTCCTTTCGGTGGGCGTTACGAGCACGAACTTCGGGAGCAGCACCTGCATGCGGTTCCTCCGCAGCTTTCAGGCCATGCAGTGCCGCTTGCGTCCCTTGTCGAGGAGTGTTTGTTCAAGCCACAGGGGGCCCGGCCGACGCCAGCCAACGTCCTTGCACGGCTGCAAAAAGTCAGCGCGAATGTCAAAGGAAGCGGACTCGCCGCCCTCCACGAGGCAAACCGCCATGAGGTCGCACGACAGGGAGCATCTCACAGCGCGGCGTCAGCCGCTCGATCCGCTGCCGAGGAGCGAGCAGCATTGGCGGAAGTCGCCATCCGCTTGGTCACACGAATCGGCGCATCACTCCGAGAAGCTGTGATGGAAGCTGCACCGAGCGCCCGGCTGAAGGAATCCCACGATGGACGATGGACACTGGTCCTAAACAATGCGGAGCTCAAGTTTGCGCCGCCCGCTCAGACCTCCATCGATCCGTGGGGTGGATGGCAACCTCCGGCGTTTGATGTTATCGCTCACGGCGCTCTCGGGGTGACGATTCCGACCAATTCGCGAGGGTACGGCGGCCGTGGCCATGCGTTGTGGTACTGCGACGCGCAGGAAAGAGGCCGCTTCGGATGGTACGAGACGGCGTTCATGATCAGCCCGATGACGCCCAAGAGCACGAGCCTTGTCCCTTTTGCGGAGTTTCCCGGTGAAGCAGCAGCCAAGGCAGTCTGGAACGGAATGGCGGAGTATCAGGTCGCCTGGCCGTTCACTGCGATCACAGTTGACGATCTTCACGAGTTCATCGATCGATGGGCCGGATGGTTCGCCGCAGCGGCACAAGGCCAACTAGATCACCCCACGATAGTGCCGGAGCGTAGTCCCCAAGGAAGCTGGCGCCAGCACTAACGGCTGCCGGCTCTCGCGTATCCCATCCCAGATGCTGGGGAAGATCGGACAGGTGCAACCACAGCACATCAAGACCTTCGCCGTAATGCAATGCAATCACATGAACGGGGGTGGCGTGGCCAAACGCGTCCGCAGGCAGCACGTTGTGTCGCAGTTCTACCTGAAGGGCTTCGCGACCGACGCCCGGCAGATCCGGCGAACCACCCTGCCCGGCACCCACGAAGCAACACTCGCCACTGCCGATGCCACCGTCAACAAGGACTTCTACACCATCATCCTGCCAGACGGTACGAAATCCGACGCATTCGAACGCGCGTTCGCCGAGCTAGAAACCTCGGCGGCGGCAGCGTTTCAAGCCGCCAGCACCGGCACGTGGCCCCTTACGGGACAATTGCGACATGCCGTGGCGGCCTGGATAGCGCTCCAACACCTCCGAACTGAGGGCATCCGCTACAACCAGAATGCGCACAACGCGACGATGATCAGGCTGCTCGTGGGCGTGTCGGGCAAGGAAGCGCTGCGCCAGGTGATCCAGAAGGCAGAGCGTCGAGTCGTCACCGACGACGAGCTCGACTGGGAATGGCGTGACCTGACGAAACCGGGAGGCCCTGAGCTCATCCCGTCTGCCCACGAGCACTTGCAGCTGTTGATATCGCTGGTCGATCCCATGACGGCCTATTTGAACGACGCCCAGTGGAGCGTCATTCGATTCAAGCGCCGAGCCCTACTGACCTCGGACGAGCCGGTATCCCTGCTTGTACGGTCGGATTACCCAGCATGGCGAGGCGTCGGCATCGCCACGGCGGACGCCTTCCTCCTGCCCCTCAACCGCCACATGGCCATGCTTGCACGACCACGTGCCAGCATTCCGGCGCCATTGCGAGACATGCCCGACGCGACGGTCCCCGGCACCACGCAGCTCGCCAACACCGTGAACCAGGAGACGGCTCTCGGCGCCAGGCGCTACCTGTACCAGCACCCCGATGACGACCTGCTCAATGGCATGCATCTGCCAGAACCACGCACGGATGGGCCTGACCCGACGGTCGGCGACGACTTCGTCCACGAGCAGGGCTTCTTTCACGGTGTCGATGAAGCCACGCTGGCTTCGCTGGCGCGGGCGACAGGACCCCGTGATCACGCACGCAGCTTTTCGATCAATGATCTACCCTGGCCGATTCCCGGCCGAAGAGTGCCTACGAGCAGGCCATCGTTGCATCCACAAGTCGCCCCATAACCAGAGCAGATTGACAACCAAGGCAGATACTCAAGGGCGGCTGCCCTGCGGGGGGAGAAGGCGTTCGGGACCGATCCATTGCTGCACGTCCTGGATCTCCACGAGCCGCGCGACGATGTCCTCGACCCCCTCGAAGGCCCCGCCAGCCCGAGCCGCGAACTCCACCACGTTGACGTAGACGACGTCCGGCCGAAACGCACGCTGCCGTGTTCGGTCACGGGTGGCGGTATAGCGCAGGCCCTGTCCATCTGGGTCCAGGTCATGCAGGGCACGGAGAACGTCGCGGTCAGCAGGCCGCAACGGCATCCGGAAGTCCGCAGCGAGCCGCCCCACGTGGCCGGCCAGTTCCCCGAGGCAATGGCTGCTTCCGGCGCGGCGCTCGGCCTCCACCAGCCAAACCGGTTCCGGCTCGGCAGGATCGAGTTCGAACCTCCAACTCTCGACCATCAGGCGGATGGCGGTCTTCAACATGAGCTCCAAGGCGTGCCGATAGTTGTACAGCACGGCGATAGCGAGCGTGTCGTCGGCCTGGTTCTTTCGCCAATAGGCAGTGAGGATTTCGCCGGCTTCCCGGAAGGCAGTCGCAAGATCCGCGTCATGCTCATCTGGGCCGCCGATTGCCGCCGTACCGCCCCACTCGGCGGGAGGAGTGGACGAGAAAAGTTCGGTCACAGTCGCATCGTGGCCGACGTTCTGAGCTGACACAACGCAGTTGCAGTAGCGTGCCGGGGCGCAGGCCAGCTGAGGACGGGACCCATAGCAACTACGCCCGCTCCGGATGTTGATCATCTCGGATAGGTTGCCCCTTCCCGCTCCGCGCGGGTCCGATCGCACCGCCCCGAGCACCTCGGGGGCAACACGCGGAGCGGCGTCGGTGGGTTCAGTCGCCCCATAGTTCTTCGATCGTGTCGCGGTCGTCTCAGCCTTGGCGCCGGCGACTGCCTTTTCTACCGACGCCATGCTGCCCGAACGGGCCGAAGGCTGGCCCCGAACGGTCATGTCAGTCGCCACCCAACTAGCGTCTGCGAGTCTTATGCTTGGGTGATGCCCTCTCAGCGATGGCGCAGGCCCACTCGCGGAGCTTCAGATCAGGACATGCTGGCAGGTGACCGAGCAGGCCGGACACGCCTCGGGCCGGACGCAACACAAAGGGTTGTTCTACCGGGCGAAGTGGGACGCCGGCATGGTGCGCGATGACGTGCGTCAGGTCGTCGAACCGCGCCGGTGGCCCTGACTTACTGCACCGAGGTCCGCACAACCTGGTCGGCGTGGCCGACGGGTTGAAAGCATAAGCCGCGCAACGATCGACGCCACAGTGCTAGCCCAGATCACGGCGTGACCATTCCGGAATTCCGCCCATCGGATTCGCCGGAGACCAGGCCGAGGTCATGTTGCAGAAGCTTCCATAACTCAACGACTCGGGCGGGGACCGCCGTGCGGTTGGCGAATCGATATCCTAGAAGAGGTTTGTCTTTCCGCCCCGCGCCCGAACTCAACTCCGCCCAGACGGGTGCGTCCACTGCCTGAAAGAAAACTTCGATTTCGCCGTACCCCTTGCGGTCGCCTGTGCCGAATTCTGTGGCGAGCGTCCGTACGCGATACGGTGCCCACCGATTCGCGGCCTCTACGAAGGATTCGTTAGTCGGGTCGACAGGGGCAGGTGCGGGGACGGGCAGCCTGGCTAGGGCTTTACCCGGGGTAAACGCTGGGCCGTCGGCAACGATGGCGTACGGGACCCCCAGGACCTCCATGAGCTGTGAGTATTTGACGAACCGTTCGTCGCCACCCACGCTCAGAAACACGACGTGCGACGACTCCGGCGTGGGCAGTCCCAGCTTGTCGACGCGGGCCAGCCAGGTCTCGAAGGCGTCGACCTCGGTAGGGCCCTCGACGAGCACCACACCTGTGGCGAACAAAAGTGCCCGTAGTTGGGAGTGCCGCAAAAGCTCTTTCAGATCGTCGAACTGACGCTGATCGAGCCGCGGTTGGTGAACCTTGGTGACTCTATGCTGGCGGGTCAGTCGCGTGATGATGGCGAGGTCGGACGCGCTATTGACCGGCACAAGATCGGCGCTATGCGTGATCATGATCGTCTGATTGTCACGTCGGCGCTCCAGCAGGACTTGCAACAGGCGGCGTTGCGCGACGGCGCTTACGTTGCTGGCCGGCTCGTCGAGCACAAGCGTGTGCTGATCACCAGTCAGGAGGACCGCCAACCATGCACTTTCTTCCACGCCAGCGCCGGCCAGGTGGAGCGGCAGGTCCACGTCCCAGTTGGTACCGGGGTCGATGTCGACCACAACGGGGGTGACGAGTAACTCGTGTGTCTCAGGGCCAGACGCCTGCTGACGTACGTCAAGCCGCTGGTCAGTAATCTCTTGGAACACGTCCTGCACGGCGCGAAAACGCGTTCGCTCCGCAGCGTCGCCGGTCTTGAGGCGAAGCAACTCAATGGCCAGGCCACTGCCGTCCTCCATGCTCTGCATGGTGTTGATCTTCGCAGGCTCGATGATCGTTTTCACGGGAACGCGTCGATTGTCGGTGACGACGAGCGCCGACGAGATCAGGTAGTCGAGGACCTGTGCGAAATGAATGCAGCCCTGAGATGTCTCGCGGAAGGCCGGGAACCGATCCATCAGCCGGCGCAGCGAAGGAAGTTCAGGATCGTTGGTGCTGCGGCGTGCGACCAGTTCGACCGAACCATCGGAATTGCCGAGATCGGCGAAAGCGAACGAGGCCAAGGCTTGCGTGTACGGCTCCTCCCAATTCGGTAGTGTCGCCTGGGTGGTGAGGTCGGGAACAGGACTGCCGTCCGCAGAAAGCAGGATTTCGTAGGGCCTTTTCCGCGAAGACACCCATCCGATCTCATCGGCGACCGAGCCGGATGTAAGGACATGTCCCTGCCCTAGATCGACGTGGGCAACCGGATCTTCGGTCTGCCAGCACACGATCCAAGGTTGACTTCGCCGGTCGTCACGGCGAATGATCAGTTGACCCTGTGCGAGCAACTCGCCCGCCCGAAGGCTATCAGGGAATAGGCCGTCAAGCCGAGCCAGGGTCTGCGCATTCTGAATTTGGAAGGATGTGAGGAAGGCTCCTCGAGCCCAGTCCTCAATAACCGAAACTTCTTCTTCCCGATCGAAAGTGAGTTTCACCCGCGCCTCGAACCGAGAGCTTCCGTACCGGCCAGCAAGAGACCACTCCCGCTCCAATGTGGCGAAGTCGCCGGAAGCAGCCGCTCGTACGGCCGCCCCAGCAAGCCGCACCACACGCCCCAGATTCGTCTTGCCGCTGCCGTTCGGACCGACGACCACCGACAACCCGTCCGCCACCTCGAGACTTAGCTCAGCGAACGAGAGGAGGTCCACAGCCGCAATGTGAGACAAACGCATGACATCCAGCAAACCATTAGCTCGCTCACTATCCGCAACGCCTCGCCGGGGCTGCAGATATCGAAAGGCTGACTTGGTCGATTATGCACAAATAGCGGCTTATCTTCTGATTGAGAAGGCCAGGTGAGGGCCTAGACCACTGTGGAGCAGTCGGCCTGGGCCGTGGGGCAGGATCAGGCCGCTGCAGACGGCATCAAGGTCACAGCTGTAGGTCGCAAGCAAACACGGCCAGCGGTGCGAGGGCAGCGACGTCGAGACGGTCGCCGCGACAGGCCGGTCCTCATACCGCGAACGCGCATGTGTTCGAACAGCCGCTTTATGTCGTAATCGCGGTCGCGCAGGTTCCAGCAGGTAAGAGGTTGACCGCGTGGTAGCGGGCCGGCTGCGGTCGCCGGCGGGGGCCGCGTTGTCGTGCAGGCGGCCCGGGACCACGATCTGTCGTGCCCGGTCGTCGCCGCCACGATTCTCGCGCATGCCGCTGTCGTGCTGGCCGATCAGCCGCCGCCTGTCGACGTATTGGGCGTCGGTGAAATCCGCCGGGACCGGCCTGCTCACATGTCGGTGCGCTGATCGATCGCTGCTTCGTAGAAGGCGTCCGCGAGCGCCATGATGACAGCGTTGATGTTTGGGCCATCGCTGAAGAAGTAGTCGGCCATGGTGTTGTGGGCCTCCTGGTTGTCGACGACCGCCTCGGTAACCGCCGCTTGGAAGTCCTGCGACTCCATAAACTGCCGCTTCGAGTTCACCCGGGCCTGATTGACCAGGCCCGGGTAGGCGAGCAGCCGCTGCACCAGTCCCTGCACGAACTCGCGGACCTGGGACGCGGAGAACGACTCGGCCCCGAAGAGGTCATTCATCTTGTCGATGACCACCTGTAGAGCGACGTACTTGGGCTCCTTCCGGGTGCCGGTGCCGGCAGCGCCGATGCCCTTGAGCTGCCCGTCACCGGTCAGCGAGATGTCGACCGCGGTCGCCTTGGTGTGCTTGACCCCGACTAGGACCACGTCGGAAAGATCAACCTCCGCAGCCCAGGATGCCTCTGCGATGAGCTTCTCCAGGAGCCGCAGGAAGATCGACAGCATCTCCATGTACGGGTCGCCGTAGTCGACGATCTGGCTCATGAAGTCGTAGAGCCGGACGTAGGTGGAGACGTCCTTGCGGAACAGCTCGAGGGTGTTGAGGGTGACCTTGTCGTCGGCCTCGATCGCCGCCGCGTAGCGGCGGGCGAAGTCGTTCTTGGCCGGGCTCATCGCTGCCGAGAGGGCGTTGTTGCCCTTGCGGGTGACCCATAGTTCGGCGACCTCGCGGACCTGCTCTGGCGTGTAGATCCCGGCCTGGGCAAGCTTGTTGGCCAGGTGGACGACGATGTACGGGTCGGTCTCGGTCTCCAGCGTGGCGTTGGTGAAGTACGGCTCGAACGCCGCCCGGATGTCCTCGGGCTTGTTCACGAAGTCGATGACGAACGTCTTGCGCTTCTGCTCCCCGCCGGCAGTGCGGTGGGTGCGGTTGAGCCGGGACAGCGTCTGCACGGCGGTGACCCCGGAGAGCTTCTTGTCGACGTACATCGCCGAGAGCAACGGCTGGTCGAACCCCGTCTGGAACTTGTTGGCAACCAACATGGCCGCGATCGATTGCAATGCCAGCGTTGTTCACTAGCACATCCAGCCGGCCGTGTCGCTTTGCGGTGTCGGCGAAGGCACGCGCCACGCTGGCCGGGTCGTTGACGTCGAGTTGGTGGCCGCTGACGGATAACCCCGCCTTCGCCAGGTCGGACACCACACGGTCGACGGAATACTCGTTTCGGCCAGCGAGCACCACGTGCAAGCCTTGCTCGGCCAGCTTGCGGGCGATGGCTGCGCCGAGCCCACGGTTGGCGCCGGTCACCACAGCTACCTTGGTGCCATCAACCATGATCAGGCCCCCAGGGTGACGAGCTGGTCGTCGAGTGCGCGAGCGCGCGGGTCGGTCTTGGTGAACGGGAGCCGTTGTCGTGCTCGAACGACGCGACGCAGGTTCCGTTCCGATGGCGCCTCACGGATCAGCGGTATCGCCTCCGCGACGAGCGACGCGGCGTGGTCGGCCTCTCCGAGTTGTGTCTGCGTCGACGCGCGGCGTATCACGTACGTGGCCCGGTCGCGGACCTTGGTGGCTGGGACCACCCGCAGCGCATGACTGAGGTACGCGTCGGCTTCTTTCGTTCGCCCCAGATCCAGGTAGCAGGTTCCGACCTGGGCGTTGAACTCGGATTCGTCGAAGTATCCGAGGAAGGCGGGCTCTGTATCGGTCGACGTTACGCGATCAAACTCGGCGTCGGCTTGTTTGAGAAGGCGTTCGCATGCCGTGCTGTCGCCGATCGCTGCGTGAGCCCTGGCCTCCCGTAGCGCCAGCATCGCGGCGGCGCGTGGGGTCACCCCTTTAGCGCCCTCGTGGGCGCTTCGCGCCAGCTCCAGCGCCTCTCGGGGGCGGCCGAAGTCGTAGCACTGCAGGCTCATCGATTTGAGGATGTTGGCTCCCAGCAGTTGGTCGGCGGCGGCGTGTGCGGCGTGTAGTGCGGCGAGCCAGTAGTGCTGCGCCGCTGCGTGCAGGCCAGCGTCGAACGATGCCCAGCCGGCCATCCGGCCGAGTTCTGCCGCCAAGGCGTACAGTCGCTGACCTATCACAGCCGTGTAGGCGGATCGGTCGAGGACGTCCACCACCATGCCGAGTTCGGCGTGGATGAGGGTCCGGGCTTGGTCACCGCCTCGGGTCGCCTCCAGGAAGCGTAGTCGCGGAACGCCCTCTTCCATCCGTTCGACCAGGTCGGCGGTGACCTGGCCGCCTCGTAGGACGGCGACGAGCTCCTGGGGTTCGATGGTCAGCCACCCTTCGGCGATGCCAGCCAGGGGCACACCCGCAATCTTCATCTTACCGACGCAGGTTCGCGTCGGTCTCGTCCCACACCGGCGCGTCCAAATCGGCCAGCGCGGAGGGGCGTAGCGCGGCATCTGCCTCAAGCTCTACCCAGCCCCGCTGCCGGCGCAGCCGCTGCTGGTGCCGCGAGCGCCTGCACTGCCATATCTGCTGCGGTGGTGAGGTGGCGTACCGCTTCCTCCGGTAGTTCACCGAGCCCGAGGCCCGCCGTGGTGGCGATGCGGCGCAGGGCCGCGTGCTGGTCGGCGGTGATGCCTTGCAGGGGTTCGCGGAAGCCGAGGATGTCGTGGGCGGCGTAACCGTCGGCGGTGTCGATGGCCTGTCGCGCGGTGTGGTGCAGAAGTCGGGTCGCCAGTTCGGGCTGGGTCGCGTTGGCCAGGATGGCGCCCGCGAGTCCGAGCCGCGCACGGTAGGACGCGTAGTTCGGTGCCGTGATGGGAAGGGCGAGCCGCTCCGTCAGCACGGTGAGGTGCTGGGGCTTGGCGGGGCGGGCCGGCGTTGCACACATGAGGCTGAGGCAGGCGGCGACCTGTTGCTCCCACGGTTGGGTGAGCGCGCTTTCCGTAAGGACCCTACGGCCGTACTCGGGGTCGCCCTGAAGGCACGCTGCGATGATGACGGCCTGCCGGCCCTCCATCAGGTGAGCACCGATGCCGTTGTGACTTCGCGCGTGCTCGGCTGCCTCGTCCCATCGTCCGTCCAAGGCCAGCACGCGCGTGCCTTCGCCGATGAGTTGAAGCCAGACCCACTGGCGGAGCATGCGTCGTTCGGCGCGATCACCGACGAGGTTGGCGGTGGGCAGGGTGCGGTCGCCGACAACCAGGTCGATGTGTCGGGTGACCGCTTCATGCATGGCCTCCATGAGTCGCAGCGCCGGCGCGCCTTGTTCTGCGCGGATCTGCAGGCGGGCCAGGTTGAAGACGGGTTCGAGCATGTAACGGGCTTCCAGGACGGTGAGAGGACGCGCTAGTCGAAGGTAGGCGTCGATGTGCTGCCAGCAGATTCGTCGGGCGAGGTCCGGCAGTCCGGCGTCGCTGGCGATGAGGGCGGCCTTGTTGAGTACGTGCGCCGCGTCGGCCATGCCGTGACCGGGTTTCCGTAGTGCGGCGTTCGCCGCGTCCGTGATCTCCTTCATGCGTAGGGGCAGGGCTGGGCAGTCGGGGCGGGGGCGGCCGAGGAGCGGGAAGCGGCGCGCTGCGGCGGCGACGGTGTCGTGGTGCACGATCAGCTCCCGGGCAGGATGGCGGTGGTCGCCGCATGGGCGAGGATGCCCTGCGCGTGGGCGGGCAGGGCGAGCCGGTTCCAGTGGAAGATCACAATCTGGGCGAGGATCGCCCGGATGCCCCGGCCGAGGCGTCCGCTGGCGGCAGCCAGGCCGAGCTTGCGGCCAGCGTCCGCGAATGCTGTTTCCCAGTCGCAGGCGTCGGTGAGCGGTCCGTCGGGGGCGAACAGTGCCGTGCGGGCCTCGTCCGGAAGCGCGAGCAGGGGTCGCATCCGCGCGGCGAGGTCCGCGACGCGTGACGACTCGGTGGCCGCAGGTGCGGGACGCATCTGGGCTACCCGGTCGAAGACGTCTGCGGCTTCGAACCAGTCCAGGCCGGCGTGGTGCTGGAGCGTCCGCAGCAGCAGTAGCGACAGTTCGCGACGGCCGATCGGTGGTTGGTCGTGCCCGGCGTAGGCGAGGACGCCGCGACTGTCAGCGCAGAACAGTTCGTGCACGATCCCGGTGGCGGACAGCCCGCCGAACGCGGCCGTCTCGGGCTCGTAGATGCCCGGGTCCCAGCCCGCGATCACTCCTACGGCGGCGAGGTCGTCGAGGAGCGCACCGACTGCGCCATGGTCGGTCGTACGGATCCTGATCCGCCAGCTCGGGTGTTTGCGTAGGAACCACCAGGATGCTCGGTTATCACCGAGCCGGTCGAGCTGTGGGCCGATCCGTGTGCGGAAAACGGCCTCGGCGGTGGCCCAGTCGATCGGCCGGACGCGCGCCTGGAACCAGGCGTTGTCGTGGCGGATCTCCAGGGCGGCGATACCCCCGGCCCGGTACGTCTGGACGGCGGTGTCGAGCTCGTCCGGGGCGATACCGGCGGCTGCGGCTGTCGTCTCCAGCGCGGCCCCGCCGAGGACGGCTTCGACGAGGGCGACGACCGCGGCGGGCGCTCCGGTGGTCAGACGATCAGCAGACATGCGTCCCACCTGGTCCTGGGTGGCGCGGCGGCGCGGGCGGTCTCCATCGCGAGGAGGTGGCCGGTGCGACCGGTCAGGAAGCCGTCGTCCGGGTCGGGTTCGTGGCGGGTGAGGCGTTCGGTGAGGGCGGGCAGCCGCGCGGCGATGTCCGGGGTCTTCGCGTCGGCGGCGGCCCGGAGCACGGTGTGGTGGAGGCCGGCCAGACCGTGGCAGACCCCGGGTTCGGTGAGCCGGTCGAGTTGCTGGTCGTTCAGGCAGGCCGCGAGTACGGCCTCGGCGTCGGCCTGCCGGGCGGCATGGTTCGTGGCGATGGCGGCGAGTTGGAGGGCACGGGCGATCCCGGGAGTGCCGTAGCACCACGAGGGCCTGCCCGGCCCCGCCTGGGTGGGACGGCCGGTGCGGAGTTGGTCGCGGGTGAGCCACTGGGGCCACCACGATCCCTGGGCGACGTCGTCCTGCCGCCAGCGGTCGAACCAGGCGCACAGGCGCTCGATCGCCTCCGTCTGGCCGCGAACCCGGTGGCCCGCCCTGTCGGCGAGGGCGAGCAGGGAGAGCAGGCCGGCTGCGCCGTGGGCCATCCCGAAGTTGGCGTGGCCTCCGGGGGTGGGCAGGGTCGGGTCGGGGTCGTGGCCGACCCACCAGCCGGGTAGTCGCTGTCCGTCGTGGGTGCAGGATCGGGTCAGTCGCGTGATGTACGTCAGGAGGTCGCCGAGTTCGTCGGCGTCGGGCAGGTGGCGGAGCAGCAGGGCTCCGGTGCCGACGAGGCCGTAGAAGATGTCGTACTCGGCGAACGTGCTGGGCTGGCCACGTCGGAGGCGGTCGTCCGCTGCGGTCAGCCGCTGGCGGACGAGCCGCCGCACGTGGCGGGTGAGGCTCTGACGCGCGGCGGCGTAACGGTCGCGGCCGTCGGCGGTCGCCGCGTTGAGCAGGAAGAGGACGGCGGGTGCGCCGTGGTAGAGGCCGGTGTGCCTTCCGGCGTCGATGGGGCTGCTCGTGGCTCGGGTGACGAGGTGGTGTGCGGTGGTCCAGTCCCCCGCACCGTTCAGGGCACGTTCGATGGCCAGGAGCGCGGGGCCGACGGCGCCGGTCGCGAGGGACTGTCGGCCCGCTCCGGAAACGGGGGTGCCGGTGGGCCCGGCGGTGGCCGTCATCGCGGACCTGCCTGTGCCAGGCAGCGCATCGCCGCTGCTCGCGCGGCGTGATTGGTCCTGCGCTCGAAGTCGGGATCGACGCCGACCGCACGCATGTGGTGCTCGTGCAGCAGGGTCCGCAGCACGCTCCCGGGGTCACGCTGTGGCAGCAGGCAGTCGTGGTATGCGCGCACCGCGAGATCGCGGATCTGCCAGGTGTCCGCGACGGCGTCCCCACCGGGCAGAGCTCGCAGGCTCTGATGGTCGCCGGCGGGGTCGGCCAGGCGACGGGCCAGGTCGGTGAGCGTGCGCTCGGCTGGTTCGGTGGCTTCGCGGAGGCAAGCCAGCAGCGCCCGATAGCCCGGGTGGGGGCGCGAGGCGAAGGCTGCGGCGAGTCGCGCCATCGACGCGGCGGCGAGCGCCTGCGCCGGGATGCCGGCCAGGTCGGCGGTGCGTAGTTGCGCGATGGCGGCGGCGGTGTCGGCGGCGAAGACCTTCTCGGCGGCGAGGAGGGCGGGGCCGTGGCCGTAGCGGGCGGGATGCTGGTGATAGGCGGCGAGGACGAGTTCGGCGGGCAGACTCTGAGCCGCCAACCCGTCGGCGAACTCCGCCAGGATCGCGGCGGCGGGTCCGTACGCGCCTGGTTCGCTGAACCGGAGGAACAGGGACAGGTGCTGGTCGGCCTCGACACGGATGGTGTCGCGGTGCCGCCTGAACCACCAGCGTCGCAGACCGAGGCGGATGAGGTTGTCGACCAGCTTCGGTAGGTGCGTGGTGAGCAGCTGGTCGGTGCGGGCCGGGTTGCCGACCAGCCGGGCGTGGACGATGGTGGACGCTCCGGGCCGGAAGGTGTCGCCGGGTGGGGCGGTGACCGGCGGCGTGCGCTTCGGGGCCGTGGTCAGGGTCATCGAGGTGAGGAACTCCGCAGGTCTGCCTGCGGTCCATCCGTAACCGTCGGGCGGGGCGTCTTCTCGTAGCTCGAGCCGACCGGCACGGGTCAGCCGGGCTCGCAGGAGGGCACGGTCGAGCGGTCGGCTGAGGTCGAGGGGCAGGCGAAGCTCGCCGTGGCAGGCCACCACCCGGTCCGGTACGCGCCACTGCTGCCGCCAGGCGGCGAGGGACGTTTCCCACCGGCCCGCAGCCGGCTCGTCGCCTCGCGGGTCGACGGAGGCGAGATCGGCTCCGGCGAGCAGCCAGCGCGCCGGGCTCAGGATGATGCGGCCGTACCGGATACGGGGAAGGTAGGGCAGGTTGCGCGCGGCTGCGCCGTGGTCGAGCGGACCGAAGACGACGCTGCGGGCGTCGGCGACCTCGGCGAGGAACCGCGCCAGGGGCGGGGTCTGCACGGTGGTGTCCAGGGCGTGCGGGATGTGCGGGACGACGCGCCGACCGGTCGGCCGGTGGACGAGGTACATCTGTTCGGCGTCGGCGGTGACGGCGAGGTCGTCCACGGTGATCGTCGGGCCGTCGGGATGCTCGGACAGGGACAGCACGTCGGGCAGGAGTGTGCCGACGCGGGTGACGTTCTGGTTGTGCGTGCGGCGGGGTGGGAACGACAGTTGGACCGGGAGCGTCGGGTCCGCGTCAGAGGCGTGGTGGGCGTAGGACGCGGCGATCTGCGCCTGTTCGGCAGGGTCGAGAAGGTAGGCGAACCGCCCGACCATGCTGGTCGGCGTTCTGGGGGCGGCCGTGATCCGCAGCTCGTAGTCCCCGCGGTCCACCTTCTCGGCGCTGGCCGCGTACACGGCGAAGCCCAGTTCGAGCCGGCAGGGCGGGACTGCGGTGGCGTGGTGACCTACGGTGAGTGCGTCGATGTCGGCATCGGTGAGGCGGATCTCGTCGGTGCCGTCGAGGGTCGCCTTCTGGATGAGCGCGGCCAGGCGTACATCACGCTCGGTCAGCATCCGCCAGGCCGGGCGTGCTCGGGGTGCGCCGAGAAAGCCGGTGGGATAGCCGAGGCCGGAATCTGCGACCAGGTCGCGGACCGGCACCAGAGCTCCGGGGCCGTACCGGTCACGGAAACGGGCGTGGTAGTCCAGCCAGGCGACGGATCCGAACGGTTGGGTGGTCAGGCGGAGCAGCAGCTCGGCGGCGAGTGTCACCTCGTCGAGCACCCGGGACGGAATGTTGATCGTGGCGTCGAGCCGCAGGTCGACGGCGAGCTGGTGCTCGGCGTCGGGTGCCATCGTCGCCATGACCCCGATCGCTGCGGCCCGGATCCGCGCCGCCTCGCGGGGATCTGCCAACGCGTTGTGTCGCGCGATCAGCTCACCGGTCGTTTTGAGCCGGTCGAGGATCGGTGACACCGCGCTCAACTCGGCGGCCCCTGCGGCATCCAGCACGTCGATGACATGGGCCAGGCCGTCCGTGGCGGTCATGGGCGGGCGGAGGCTGGTGATGAGGAAGCCGCCGCCCACGAGGCCGTGCAGCATCGCCCCGATCGTTGCGGGAGCCGCGTGGGGTATCTCGTCCGCGATCCGCGCGGCGAGCTGAGGAAGGTGGATCGGCCGCGCCGCGTGGGCAAGGGCCAGTCGTACGGCCCGGTTGTTCGTGGTGGAGGTTTCGCGGGGTGGTCCAGGCGAGCGCTGGCCCGGCAGCGGCCGGGCGGCGACGATGACGCGGCCGTCGCGCACGAACCTTGCGCTGTCGGCGACCACGGTCAGCCGTCGTTGGAGATCGGGGTGGGACTCGAGGCTGTCGACGACGTGCGTCAGCCATTCCCCGTCGACCCGTGCCGCAGCGCGGTGCCTGTCCCCGATCGTTGCCGCCGCCGGGCCGACGGTCGCTGTGGTGACGGCGGCGAACAGTCCGAACGGCGTCGTTCGGCGTTGCCATCGCAGCAGATAGGAGGCGGTGGCGAGGACCGCGCGGCGGACGGCGGCAGTTGTCGCTTCGGCGGCCCTGGGGGTGAGGAGTTGGCTGACGCGTGCGGCGAGGCCGGGGCTGGCCATCGAGATGGCGTCCCGGACGTCAGGGCGTGTCCACCCGTTGGCCAGCCAGGCGAGGCCCTCACGCGCGGGCGCTGCCGGGCCAATGAGGTCGGCTGACGGTCCGGGGCCGAGGCCGCCGGGATCGGTGCTGGCCCGGACCAGTACCGGGCCGGTTGGCTGGTACCTGGTGTGCTCGGGCGGCATGGGGTGCCTCCTGGCGGGCGGGGGGTGGGGAGGGGGGCGCCGGAGCCCGCAAAGCGCGGGCTCCGGCGGTAGGTGGGCGCGGTCAGGCCGGGTCGTACGACGAGGTGTTGCACGCGCTGGTGCTGCAGGTGCTTCCGCAGCCGTCGCTGGTGCTGCACGCCATGACGACCAGCGGCGTCGTGGCCTCGATGACCCGCAGGTCGAGCGCGAAGTCGTCGTCGGTGACGACGTCGGCGTCGGCCGTGGGGGCGTCGAGGACCGCAGTCGGCGGGGCCATCGACATCACTCTCCTCAGCTGGAAGGGTTGGATGGTGCCACCTGGTCTAGGGCCAGGAGATCGTGACGACGCCGTGCGTCTTGTCCATGACGGGGGCGTCGGCGGAGATGAGCGAGGGGTCGCTGCCGACGGGCCAGTAGTGGAAGGTCGGTTCGGTGTGGCGTCCGTCGCGATCCCAGGCCTGGATCTGTTCGACCATGGAGGCAGCGGCTCGCTGTCCGTCCGGGCCGTAGGCGCGGGCGCCGAACTCCGCCCCCTCGCCCTCGGCAGCCGGACGCACGGCCAGGTAGGCGAAGCCCGCACCGGAGACGACGCCGAAGGGGAACCAGCGGCGCTCAGCGGCCAGGTCGGTTCCCTCGTCCGGGGCGATCCGGCAGAAGCCGGGGAGGAACCACGCGAACCACAGGTGCAGGTCGGCGAACGAGACGCCGTTGTCGATCGTCACGCCCGACCAGCGCTCGGCGCGCTCCGTCGCCAGGACGCCGTCGAGCCGGCTGATCTCACGGGGGGCACCGGAGTCGAACGAGAGCCGGACGTTACGCCCGTTGCCGTCGGGCAGGAGGAACACCCGGTCGGGGTGCCGACCGTCGCCCTGCATCGGCACGAAACCGGCGACCTCCGCCGACGTACTGGAGAGGCTCTCGGACGCCCGGCGGAACCCGATCGTCCTCGTGACACCGTTCATGATCAGCGGCAGGACGAGCACGCCCGGATTCCGCAGTTGGTCGAGCAGGGCCGGGGGGATGTCCCAGGCGCCCACCGTGACGATGACGGCGTCGAAGGGACCCTCGCCCGGCACACCGTGCTCGGCGTCGGCGACCAGGACCCGGACCCGGTCGCCGTAGCCGTTCTGTTCCAGCAGCGTCGTCGCGCGGGCGGTGACCTCCGGGTCGATGTCGACGCTGACGACCCGTCCCTGTGGACCGACGATCTCGGCGAGGTACGCGGCGTTCAGGCCACCCGAGCCGACCTCCAGCACCGTCATGCCGGACCGCACCTCGGCCTGTTCGAGCATCCGCGCCTGGATGTAGGCGGCGGACACCGAGGAGATCGCCACGCCGTGCTCGTCGCGTTTGGTGACCACCGAGTTGTCGACCCCGTAGGCAACGGTGAGATCGGTGCCGTCGGGCATGAACCGCTCACGTGGCACCCGGCGGAACGCCGCCTCCACCGCTGCGGTGGCGATCTTGCCTCGGCCGCGCAGCTCGTCCACCAGCACGGCGCGCAGGTCGGCCGCCCGGTCGGCACCGTCATGCGTGTCAGCCACCTGGATCACTCGGTACTTCCTTCTTCTCGGGTGCCGGGCACCTTCCGTCGTGGTGCACCAGCGTCGCGGACCGGACCGCCGGCTGCACCGGGCCGGAGAACCCGGATGCGTCGTCGGTCGCTCCCCACACTCTGGCCCGGACGAGCGGCCGGGTGAACGCACGCCATGCGGACGAACCACGTGTCCGCATACCCGGATACGGGCACGGCGGCGCGACGCGGGACCGCCATGCGCGTGAGCCCGGCGAGCCACGCGCGGCCGAACCCACGTCTGGCGCATGCTGGTGTGCGGCGGCGAACGACGGTGCCGGCGGGCGTACGGGTCTACGCTGCTCGATACCGTTCGGTGGAATCCTGAGGAGGGCGGCGTCATGGCCCAGGCCCCGAGGACGCTCCAGCCGTCCGCGTCGGAGCGTCACTTCTTCGGTGCCGAGCTGCGGCGCCTACGGGAACAGGCGAATCTCTCCCAGGCGCGGCTGGGAGCGAAGATCCGCTTTAGCGCCGATCTGGTCCGGCGGGTGGAGACAGCGGACCGGTTCCCATCCCGCCAGTTCGTCGAGGCCTGCGACACGGCACTGGCCGCAGGCGGAGCTCTACTGCGGCTACTGCCGTTACTCGAGTCGAAACGGGGCCTCGAACGAAACATGAGGCCTGCCTCCTCACCTGCCGGTCCGGTCAGTCCGGTGATCCCGTCGCAGGCGGCTCCGCCCGGGTCCACCGAGCCCGGTGACCTGGTCAGGCGGGTTCCCTTCCAACCGGGCGTACTTGACCGGGCCGCACTGGACTGGCTGAACGCCGACCGTGGCCCCAGCTGCCCCACGCCGGGTCGACCGGTCGCCGCGAGCCGCGTCTCGGAGGACGAGCTCGCATCGGCGGAGACCGCGCTCACCGTGTTCCGGCAGTTGGATCACACCCACGGTGCCGGCCGGGTCCACGCCCAGGTGCAGCGGTACATCGAAAATGAGCTCAACCGGCTGCTCGCGGCCACGCCCGCGTCCGAGTCGATCGGTAGACGCCTGCACACGCTCGCGGCGGGCTTCTTCGAGCTCTGCGGCTACCAGGCTGTGGACACGGGCGCGCACGGACTGGCCCAGCGTCGTTACCTACGCGCCCTACGGCTGTCGCAGGCAGCAGACGACCGGAGCTACGGCGGGTATCTGCTCGCCGTCAACATCGGCCACCTGGCGCTCCACTGCAATCATCCCGAGGCCGGGCTTCGGATGGCCGTCACCGCGCTCACGGGGTGCGAGGAACAGGCGACCCCGGCGCTACGCGCCGCACTGCATGCCGTGGTGGCCCGCGCGCACGCCCGCCTCGGGCATGAAGCCGACTCGGTAGCCCATCTCTCCGTCGCGGAGAAGCAGCTCGCCCGTAGCCAGCCGGAGGACGAACCGGAGTGGATCCGTTACTTCACCCCGGCCTACCTCGCCGACGAGCTGGCCCACTGCTTTCACGACCTCGGCCGGCCGCAGCAGACACAGCATCATCTGGGCGACGCGCTCACCTCGCTGAGTCCCTCGCACGTCCGCCGGCTCGCCATCGACACCGCGCTCCTGGCCTCGTCCCTGGCCGCCGCCGGGCGTATCGACGAAGCGTGTGCGACCGGGCGGGAGGCCGTCGATCACGCGGCCAGGACGGCCTCGCACCGGTGCGTGCAGCGCATCGTCGATGTCCAGGTCGATCTCGATCCCTACCGCGGCGAGCCGGAGGTCCGCGAGTTCGGCGACTACGTGCGGCATCAGCTGCCAGCGGCAGCGGTGTAGCACCCCGGATCCCCGCCGGCCTCGCCCATCCACGACCGGTAGTGGGCCAGCTCAGCCTCCAATGCCGCCCCAGCATGTCCGGAGGTGGCCACGTAGTGACCGACGCCGTCGAGCAACAGCAGCTCGTGTGGCAGGCCGCGGCGGGTCAACTGCGCGGCGAGGTCCCGCGCGTCGTCGACGGTGGCAACGGCGTCGACGGTGCCGTGGACGAGCAGCACCGGCCGGCGGATCGCATCGGCGTGGACCCGGCCCGCGCCGCCCCGCAGGCGCAGGGCATGGGCGCGCTGGAATCTGGGCACGGTGGTCGCCCACCGGTCGGGATCCACGATCGCCGAGATGGCCGTGGCGGCGGCGAACGGCCCGTCCTGCGTCGCCGCGTGGAGGGCCGTGTACCCGCCGGCGCTCGCACCGCGGATGAAGACCCCACCCGGCACCGCTCGCCCCGTTACCAGCAGGTGCTCGGCCACTGCCCGGCAGTCGTCGACGTCATCGACACCCCACCGGCCGTACAGCGACTCGCGGAACGCCCGCCCGTAGCCGGTGCTGCCGAGGTAGTCGACATCCACGACGGCGAACCCACGGCTGGTGAAGAACTGCGCCTGCCAGTCCAGGCGCAGCAGGCAGGAGGCGGTCGGGCCGGGGTGCGCACGGACGATCACGGGCGCCCGCCACCCCGGCCCCGCGCCTGTCGGCGGATACACCAGGGCCAGGACCTCGCGGTCGTCCGCGACCCGCACCCGCAGCTCCGTCGGCGTCGAGACCGCGCGTCCGGCAAGGCGGGTGTGTTCCGACCGGGCCAGCACCTCCAGGCGGGGACCGTCAGCAGTCAGGTGCGCCAACGCGACCTGCGGCGCCGCCGTCGGTGACGAGGCGATCAGCGCGACTGCCGCCCCGTGCGCCGCCACGTAGGGCTTGATCGACGTGTACGGAAGCTCGACCGACGTCGCAGTGCCGGACGGGTCGACGAGGAGCAGGCGGTGTCGCGGCCCCTGCTGCACCGCCATCACGATCCGTCCGTCGTCGAGGAAGTCATACGACGCGTAGCCCAGTTCCCAGGGCTCCGCCACGCACTCACCCGCGACGGGAACGACGGCCTGGACCTCCTGTCCGTTCCACCGGAAGAGGTTCCACCAGCCACTGCGGTCCGACATGAAGTAGAGCGCGCCGTCGGGACCCCACCGTGGCTCCACCGCCGACTCGTCTGCCCCGCCCGCGACCCGCACGCGATCCCCGATGCCTCCGCCAGGCTCGTAGGGCGCCACCCACAGCTCGCAGGCATCCCACGGCATGTCCCGCTCGCTCCACCACGACCATGCCAGGAAGGCCGGCCCTGGTCGCGGCGCGCCGAAGAAGCCCGCCGACTCGGCGAGGACCCTCAACTGCGGCGGCCCCGTGAGCGCCACCGCCACCAGCTCGTCGCCCTGCTCGGACTCCCGCACGGCCAGCAGCTCGCCCGCACCGACGACCAGGTCTCCCATTACCCCTGGACTGATCAGTTCCAGCTCGTCACCTCCGCGGCGACGCCGATACAGACCACCCTCGCCGACACACCACAGGTCACCGTCGACGACGGCGAAGGAGCCACCGCCGTACGCGTGCACCGCGCTGCCGATGTGGAAGTTCGCGGGACCCGCGTCCCGCGTTCCTTCGCCGGGCCGCCACCGCGTCAGGGTTGCGGCTCCGCCGGCATCGGGGCGCGTCTCCAACCAATAGAGCGAACCGTCGAAGATTCGAAGCTGGTCATAACTGACGGATGCCCGCACCGCGTCCGCCGCCGCAATGGGAGCATCGGCGGCCTCCGCCCTCACGCGCGCCTCCTCGCGCAGCCCGGCGTCAAGCAGGCAGGACGGCAGACGAGGAGCCCTCTCGGGTGCCACACTCGGCGCGCCGGCAGCCGGGGTGGAGGCGGGCCCGGCCTCGGGGACTCACGGGGATGGGCAGCCACAACGCCGACTCTACGCCCGCCGACGCGCACGCCCTGCGGAGTCTCGCCTCCGTGCTCCAGCAACCTTCCTGCCCAATGCCGCGGCTGGGCGGGAGCTACAGCTGACCCAGAGGGGATGAGGCCTCGAAACGTGGCCGCATACAGGTAGTGCACATGTGAAGATCGCGCCGATAGCGATCTTTCACCGCTTCGGCAAGGAAAGGTCTGCTATAGATCGCAACACAAGGTCTTGCGGTCGGCATGACTGGTGGTTTGGCGGCCCAGATCCCACCCGCTGACGATGGTGGGCATGACACGGCGTGCCCACCGGCGGCCCATCGGTCGATCGCCTCCACCACGTTTTCCAACGTCCGTCCCCTCCCGGGCACGGCGTAGCGGCGACGGCTTTGATGGGACGACGAGCGATGACCCCCACCTCCCCGATCGCCGACACTCAGGCGGGCGTTACCGGCCCCGGACGGTCATCTCCCGGACCGGCGACTCGGCCGTGACACTCTCGCAGACGCCCAACAGATCGGGATGGTTCCGCAACTTCACGTACCCCTGCGGCGGGTGGAACTCACCCAGCTCCGCCTTGAGCTCAGCAATCGAAACACCCGGATACTCCGACACACGTTCGATCGGAATGGCGAAGGCCTGCTCCAGATCCCGGACGTACTCCAGCACCGACGCGCCGTTACCGACACGGGCCCGCTCCGCGATCGCCGCGATCCTCTGCGGTGTGTCGACGACGGCCGGAGCAAGATCGATGACCGGCCCGAGGCGGGCAACCGGAGCATTCAAGTACACGTACCAGCGCACCGACCGGCCGCTAACAAACCGCCGCCGGAACTCATGGGTCTTCTCACCCGCCCAGATCAGGTCGTAGTACACCGCGTGCAGCGACATCAACACCGGCTCACGGCTATCGGCCAGGAAATCGTCATCGCCGAAGAGGCTCGCCTGTTCGGACGGCGGGAAGAGATTCATCGTCACCCGATCCATACTGCGGTCCATGGCGACCCAGGCGTGGTTCCGCCCCGGCACGGTATGTCGCCGTCTTCTCCCTCCCCAGTGCTGGCAGGGTCGCGCCCTACCCGCATCGGCGTCAACCGACGCAGCCAGGCGATCGTAGCGGCCCGGCTGTCGCCCTCGCAGGCCCCGACATCTGCCCGATCGCAGGTGTGCCTGTGCCCTGCGCCGGCAGGGACCCTACGGAGGAGCCGGTTCGCTGCGGTGCGCGGCGAGCACAGAGCCGACGACGATCGCACCGAGCCCGAGTACCGCGGCAACGCTGATCTCATCGCGGAGGAAGACCACGCGGAAAGCGACGGCGAAGGCGGGTGACAGACAGAACGCCAAGACCGCCGGGGCGGCGCCGACGCGGGCGACATCTTCACTTCCTCACTCTCTTCGTCGTCAACGAGCGCGCAGGGATCGACTCGCTCCCTGAACAGCGGCGTCTGATCGAGGAGTGGCTGGCTAGAACTGATTGCTGACGGAGCTGGCCGGCAGTTCAAGGATGAGCAGGTCCATAGGTGTTCCGTCCGGGAGAGCCGACGCGGACACCTGCCGCCATCCCGCCCGTCGGTACATGTCCCGCGCCGCCGCCTGCGGATTGGAAGCAAGAGTCGCCCACCGCTCGGGTCGACTGCTCAAGAGCCGCCGGATCAACCCAGCACCGATACCCTCACCCCGGCGGCGCGGGTGGACGAGCCACTCCATGATGGCGAACTTGTCCGCGTTGAGCACGTCAGTGGGCGGGCATTGGTCGGTGCGGGACCACCATCGGCCGGCGGGCATCGTCCAGCCATAAGTCGCCCCCACCAACGCGCCCTCATCCTCTGCGGTGACCAGCGTGAACCCGGGCCGCATCGCCTCGCCGGGCAGGCCGTCAGCAAACCGCCGAACCTGCTCTGGCCCCTCCCTGTACGGAGGCTCCGCATACACCACCGCGTACAAGTCGACTATCTCTAGAAGCCAGGAAGCGGTGGGCAAACCAGCGAGCGCAGAGTATGTGAGTGCCATCAAACCTCGCCGACGAGACCGTCGCAGTCGCCTCCGCCAGGTTGTTGATCACAACCCGATGCGGAGACGCGAATCGGGTTCTCACCACGGCAGCAGATCGTGCCCGTGGAATAGACATCCTGTGGGGCCGTCCTCAGGCAGTGTTGCAAGCCAGGCGAGAGAATCGGCAGCTTCCTGCGGCGAATGATTCGCTTTTCCATACGCTAGTCGCGTCTCGACCTTCCCAGGGCTGGCCGCGTTCACGAGAATTCCCTCGGGATGAAGTTCGGCGGCGAGGATACAGGTCAGAGCGTTGACTCCGGCCTTCGACACGCGATATGCCACGCTGCCTGGCCCCATGTGAGCAAACGTCCCCATGTGACTAGTGATGTTGACAATCCGGCCGTAGCCATTCTTCTTCATCTCTGGTACTGCTGCTGTGCAGCAGCGCCACGTCCCCATGATGTTCGCTTCCAGAGTTGCCCGGACCTTCTCCATATCGGCGGCAGCGGCGAGCTGCCCTCGATCGATTGCGATGGCGGCGTTGTTGACGAGCACGTCCAAGCGGCCATGGAGGTAGCCGACATCAGCCATCAGACGGGCCACGCTCGCGGCGTCCGTGATGTCAAGCTGGTGCCCGGAGGCTGGTAGGCCTTCACGAGCTAGGTCACCCGCCACGCGGTCGGCCGCTTCTTCGGAGCGTGCTGTCACGATCACGTGGATGCTCTGCTGCGCGAGACGGCGGGCGAGCGCCAATCCGAGGCCACGGTTCGATCCCGTCACCACGGCCACTCGCTGTTCATCGGTCATGAGACGAGGCTCCGTACCTGCTCATCGAGCTGCTGGACGGCTGGGTGCTGATGCCTTGTCAAAAGACCGTGGATGTCGATGAGTCGCCGCTGGTTGCGTACGGAGCGGGCGGCAGCGATGTCTGGTACTGCCTGGCCGACAAGAGCACAGGCATGTTCGATATCACCGAGGTTCAGCATGGCATCGGCACGCCAGACAAGGTAGGTGGCCCGGTCGCGGCTCCGCTCGTCTGGCTGGAGAGCGAGTGTTCGTGCCAACCACTGGTCAGCGGCCTGGTGGCGTTGCAGTAGCAAGTAACAGGCAGCAGTCTGAGCACAATACTCGGCTTGATCGAAGTACGCTGCCCATGCGGGCGTCGGCTCGTCGTCTGCGAGTGACATCTCGGTCTCGGCCTGACTGAGCAGGCGCTCGCACGCTGTTGCATCGCCAAGGACAGCGTGCGCGCGTGCCTCTCGTGTCGAGAGCATTGCGCGGACACGTGCCGGCGCGCCACTGGCACCAGCGCGGGCGGCGCTGGCCAGCTCAAGCGCTTCCACGGGGCGGCCGGTGTCGACGCGTTGCAGACTCATGCACTTCAAGATGTTGGCACCGGCAGACCGATCCTCCGCCGCGTGCGCTGACCTTAGAGCGGTAAACCAGTACCGTTCGGCAGCTGCGTGAAAGCCAGCGTCGAAGCTGGCCCATCCCGCGATCCGGCCCAGCTCAGCAGCGATCGTAAAGAGCCGTTGTCCGGTGGGCGTCGAGTATGAACCACCGGCGAGGAGGTCGGTTACTAGACGTAGCTCGGCGTCGACAAGGCCTCGGATGCTGCCTCCGCCCAAGCTTGCATCCATCCTGCGCAGCGTTGGTAGTCGCTGCTCAAGACAGTCGACCAGTTCACGGTCAATCCGGCCTCCTTGAAGCGCGGTTGACAGTCGGGGTGCTTCGATGCCGAGCCACTGCTCTGCGACGGTGGTGGCGAGCCCCGCTCCCATGGTCAGGAACCCACGACGGTCTAGCACGGCTGAGCCTGCCGTCTCGTCGAGAAGCGCAAGCGCACCTGTGGCCGTCCAGGGGGTTGAGACGCTGACAGAAGGGCCTGCCGGAAGCCAGTGAGGCCAGCCTCGCTGTCGCACCGTCTCTTCTGGGATCCCAAGTTCCGCTGCCAGAGCCATCTGCGTCGGGTCATCGGGTACCACGCCCCATCGTTCCCAGCGCCATGCCTTTTCACGACGAGCAGCCGTATTCAGGCGCCGAGCTATCACGTTGACCAAGTCCTGGTGAGTCCAGTTTCGCTGCTGTCGAACGTAGCTCAGCGGGTGAACCAGAAGCTGGCTCGCGGATGTCGCTGCTCGCGCCATCGCACCTCCCTCGCGTCGCGACCACTCTATCCCTCGATGCCCTGCGAAGTGACCTGTGACCATCACAAATGGGCGGACGACAGGAGGAGACAACACCAAGACAACAGCGTAGCGGTCGACCGGTGAGGCCAGACCACGGTTATCTATCGCACAGCGGCTCTTGTTTCTAGAACGTGCGGAAGGTTCTGCTGTGCCTGTTGCTCGGAGGTTGGCGTTGTTGCTGGCCATCCCTTTGTCCGCGACGGTGTTGTTCGCGGGGTGGGGTGTGGTGTCGGCGGGCTTGCAGGGGCGTGGCGCCGACCGTTTGCAGTCCTTGGTGGCGGTGTCCGCCGCGGTGGGTGAGCTGGTTGATGAGCTCGGCCGGGAGCGAGTGACGGCAGCGGAGTTGGTGTCGAGCGCGCGTGGCAGTGCCAACCCGCTGTTGGAGCAGGTTGCTCGCACGGATCGGGTGGTTGGGGAGTACCGGCAGCGCCGTGGACGCTTCGGTGCCGGCGATCGTGACGCTGAGCGGCTGTTGGCACCGTTCGATGGCCAGTTGATGCGGTTGCCTGGGCTGCGGGAGCAGGTGAGGAGCCGGTCGGTTTCGCGTACGGCGGTGCTGGTGCGTTACCGCGTGGCGATCTCGCTGGGGTTGGCGGTGCGGGAGAGCGTTGGTCAGGTCGGTGGTGCCGATGGGCAGGTCGCGGACCGGCTGCGGGTGGCGGAGGCGTTGTCGCGGGCGTCGGAGTACGCGGGTATTCAGCAGACGGCGGTGCTCGCGGCTGGTGGTGGCTTGTTGACGCAGGCCTTGCAGCAGGAGTTGGCGGGGGCGCGGGCGGGTTACGAGGAGGCGCTGCTGACGGTGGCGCAGCGGTCGTCGGCGCGGTGGCGGTCGTGGTTGGACCAGGCGCTGTCCGGGCCGGAGGTCCTCGCGGCGCAGCGTGTCGATGACGAGGTCACCCGGTGCAGGGTGGGGTCCCGCTTGCGGGTTGACGTCGACGAGTGGGTCCGGGTCAGCGCGCAGCGTCGTGAGCGTCTGCACGCGGTGCAGACGCGGGTCGACGCCGATATCGCCGCTGAGGTGTCGCGGCGGCGCGCCGAGCAGTGGGCCACGACAGGCGTGTTGTCCGGCGCGGCGGTGGTGATAGTGGCTGTGGCGGGTGTGCTGGCGCTGCGGCAGGGCCGGGCGTTGACGTCGCGGCTGCGGCGGGTCCGGGACGCGGTGACGGGCATGGCCGCCGTGGATCTGCCGGACCTGGTGAGGCGGGTGGCAGTGGCCGATCCGGCGGATCCAGCGGCGATGCCGCCCGCTCCGGCGGCACTCGCGGCAGCGGGTGCGGGCCGTGACGAGGTTGATGAGGTCACTGCCGCGTTCGACACCCTCGCGGCAACGGTGTATCGGATCGCCATCGACTTGTCGCGGCAGCGGCGGGTCGCCGCAGGCGCGGTGGAGGCGGTCGGACGCCGGTGTCAGGGGATGGCGCACCGGTTGCTGCGGGAGCTGGACCTGGCGGAGCGCGACGAGGCGGACTCCCGGACGCTGGCGACGTTCTTCCGGCTCGACAATCTCGCCGCCCAGTTGCAGCACGCCACGCAGAGCCTGCTGGTGTTGTCGGGTCGTTCTCTGGGGGCGGTGCATCCGGAGCCGGTGGCGTTGGTGACGGTGGCGCAGGCGGCGTTGAGCCGGATCCAGGAGTACCGGCGGGTCGTGTCGGGTGCCATCGATGAGCGGGTGGCGGTGCCGCCAGCGTTGATCGACGACTTGGTGCACCTGCTGGCGTCGCTGTTGGACAACGCGACCCGTTACAGCCCCGACGAGGTGGTGGTCACGGGGCATCTGCTCGGTGACCGGGTAATCGTCCAGGTCACCGACACCGGCTCGGGGATCGAACCGGATCTGCTGCGGCGGCTCAACAGCGAGTTGGCCGACCCGGCGCCCATGATCGAGGTGGAGCACATTCGCCGGCAGGGCGTGGCCACGGTGGCGCTGCTGACGGCGGCACACGGCCTGCGGGTGCGGCTGCTGCCAGGGCAGGCAGGCGGCACGGTCGCGGAAGTCGAGATTCCGGCCAGCAAGCTCCTGGTCGCGACCACGCCGCCACCGGCGTTGCCTACGGGCCCGGTGGCGGGCCGGCGGGCACCCGGCACCAACCCTGCCGCCCTTCATCTCCCGGCAGGGCAGGCTCTGCGGCGCCCCGACCAGCCGGCGGGATCAACCAGTCGTGTCGAGTCACGGGTGCCGCATCCCGTGGACGCGGCGACCCAGATACTGCCGGTCATCCCGCCGCCACGTGCGGCGCGCGGTGTGGACCAGGTGACTCCCGTCTTCGACGAGGTGGCTCGGCGCTCGCCCTGGTTCGAGGAAGGCGCGACCGTGCACCTGCCCGCGGCGGCGCGTCTGCCCGCACCGCGTCTCCGGCACGGCGAGCCGGCGACCACCCCCAACGGGTTGCCGCGGCGCCAGCCGATGACCGCCTTCGTACCCCCTGCGCGGCCTGGCCCGGCAGTGGTTCCCGGTCCGTCTTCCCGCGGTCTGGCGGCTACGGCCGCCGCCTATCAGCGTGGCCTCAGCCACCGTCGTTTCCCTTCGAAAGGTCACCCCTGATGATTGCAGCCAGCCCGAACCTGAGCTACCTGTTGACCAACAACCTCGTCGAGCGGGTGGCGGGGATCAGCCAGGCCGTCGCGGTGTCCGCCGACGGGTTGCTCCTGGCGTGGACCGACGGGCTCAACCACGACGCCGCCGAGCGGGTCGCTGCCGTAGCGGCGGGCTTGAGCAGCCTGCTCAACGGTGCCGCACTCGACCTGAACGCGGGCCCCGTGCAGGGCAACATCACCGAACTCGGGGCGGGCTTTCTGATCCTGATGGCGGTCGGCAGCGGCGCATCGCTGCTCGCGCTGACCACCCGCGACGCCGATCTCGCCTTCGTCACGACCGAGTTGGGGCGCTTCGCCGAGCAGGTGGGCGACCAACTGACCCCCGCGTTCGCCGGTGCCCTCACCGTGGCGGGCCGGAGATGACCGTCCCGGCCCCCGCCACCAGCCCTCGGCCGACGCGTGGCCCGCACCCGGGTGTGAAGCTGATGTTGACCGGCCCGTTCGGGGTGGGCAAGACGACGCTGGTCGGGGCGGTGTCGGACATCGCCCCGGTCACGACCGAGGTGCGGATGTCGACACCTGGCGTCGACGACACCTCCGGCAGCCCGGCGAAAACGACCACGACGGTGGCGATGGACTTCGGTCGTCTCGACGTTGACGGGGTGACCCTCTACGTCTTCGGCACGCCCGGACAGGACCGGTTCTGGTTCATGTGGGACGCGATCAGCCGCGGTGTCGCCGGTGCGGTGGTCCTGGTCGACGTACGCCGGTTGCAGGATTCGTTCCGGCACGTGGACTACGTCGAACACGCCGGGTTGCCGTTCGTGGTCGCGGTCAACCACTTCCCCGACGCCCGCGCCGTTGCGGTGGCGGACGTGCGGGAGGCCCTGACCCTCGGTTCGGACGTGCCGATCGTGGATGTCGACGCCCGGGACCGCGACAGCGTCCGGCACCTTCTCATCGCTCTCGTTCAGCACGCCCTCACCCGCGCCACCGCCACCCCGGCCCCCGCTGCGACCTTGGCCGTTCGGCGCTGAGCGGCTTGTGCGTGCACCTGTCACCTAACGCGAAGGAGCCCACTTCCATGACCCATCCGCCTCGACGTGCCCGGCGTGGACTCGCTGCGGCGGCCGTCGCCAGCCTGCTGCTCACCACCACCGCCTGCACCACCGCCAGCGCAGACACGACCGCGGTGCGGATCGGGCTGCTGGTGTCGCTGTCGGGTACCTACACCGCCGTCGGTGAGGACATGCAGCGCGGCTTCCGCCTCTACCTCGACACCCACGGCGGCAAGCTCGGCGGCCGAACGATCGACCTGGTCGTCGCCGACGAGGGCGACGGCCCGGCCACCGCCGTCCCCGCCGCCCGCAAGCTCCTGGAACGCGACCGGGTCGTCGCGCTGACCGGACTGGTCGGTGGGGCGACGGTCGACAAGGTCCAGACCCTGACCACCGAACGGAAGATCCCCCTGGTCGGCGGGAACGCCCGGCCGGCGTTCGCGGCGGTCGGCGGGAAGCCTCGGGACCTGGCCTACACGTGGCACACCTCCTACAACAGCGACGAGCCCGGCATCGCCATCGCCGAGTACGTCAAGACGCAGGTGGCCGACGGGACGGTGTACGCGATCGGCCCCGACTACCAGGGCGGCTGGGACGAGTTGCGCGGTTTCACCGACACGTTCACCCGCCTCGGCGGGAAACTCGCCAACCCGGACGGCAAGGCCCTGTTCACGCCGTTTCCCGGCACGGAGAACTTCCTGCCGTACCTGAACAAGGCCGCCGAGTCGAACCCGGCGGCGGTGTACACGTTCTACGCCGGCGCCGCGTCAGTGGCGTTCGTGACGCAGTACCGCAAGTCCGACCTCGCCGACGTGCCTCTCTACGCGGCCGGGTTCCTCACCGAGGGCTCCGTCCTGTCGGCGCAGGGCACGGCGGCCACAGGAATCCGCAACGTCCTCAACTACAGTCCCACCCTCGCCAACACCGCGAACCAGGACTTCGTGGCCGCATGGTCCGCCGCCGGGCACCCCGGCCAGCCGACCACCTACGCGATGGCCTCCTACGATGCCGCCGCAGTCCTCGACCGGGCCCTTTCCACCGTCGACGGGCCGGTCACCGGGGAGAAGCTCAACGCCGCCATCGGCACGGTCGGCAGGGTCGTCTCACCGCGTGGGGACTGGCAGTTCCACCCCACGCTGCACCGGCCGATGCAGCGCTGGTACCTGCGCGAGGTCCGGCCCGACGGGCCCGTGCTGTCCAACGTGCTGGTGCAGGACCTCACCACCCTGCCCGCCAACTGACCTCCCGCACCGCCTCACCCGCAGAAGGAGGTGCTGTGGACACCTACCTGATCCCCGCCGTCGACGCGATCACCTACGGGCTGCTGCTCGCGATCGCCGCCGCCGGCCTCACCCTGGCCCTCGGCGCTGGCGGAGTGCTGAACCTCGCCCACGGCACCCTTCTCGCCGCCGGCGGGTACGTCGCCGCCGCGACCAGCGCCGGCACCTGGACCAGCCTCGCCCTCGCCGTCGTCGCGGCAACCACGGTCGGAGGCGTCGGCGGGGCCATCCTCGCGGCGGGCACCGCCGCGCTGGCCGGCCGGGGCCACCTCCACCAGGCACTGCTGACCTTCGGTATCGCGCTGATCGGCGCCGACCTGCTGACCACCATCTTCGGACCCGACACCCGTCGCCCGCAGGTACCGGCCCCGTTGGACGCCACCCTGACACTGGCGGGGCACCGGTACCCGGCCGACCGGCTCGCGGTCCTCGCCGTCGCCGTGATGGTCGCCGTCGTCGGATACGCGGTGCTGCACCGCACCCGCGCCGGACGACTCGTCCGCGCCACCGTCGACGACCGGGCAATGGTCGCCGGCATCGGCGTCAACCCCCGCACCGTGGACGCTACGGTCCTGATCGCCTCCGGGACCCTCGCCGGCCTCGCGGGTGCACTCGTCACCCCGATCCTCGGCGTGGGACCGGGCACCGCCGACACCACCCTGCTGCTGTCCCTGGTCATCGTGGTCTGCGGCGGTCTCGGATCGGTGCCCGGCGCAGTCGCCGCCGCGATCGGTGCAGGCCTGGTCCAGACCATCGGGGTGATCACCGCACCGGCGTGGGCACCGTACCTGCTCGTCGCCGCGATGGCCCTCTCGCTGCTCACCCGCCGCACCCCACAACCCGGGACACGCCGATGAGCGTCGACACCCTTGCCAACCTGGCCACCGGCCGCATCCTGCGGCTACAACAGCGCGCACGGCCATGGGCCGGGCCCTTGCTGGCGGCTGTCGCGGTAGCCGCAGTGGCGGCCACGCCGGACGGCTACCTACACGCCACCCTGGCGCGGATGCTCCCTCTGGCCCTGCTCGCGGTCAGCGTCGCCGCCATCACCGGCCACGCCGGCCTGCCGACCCTCGGCCAGGTCGCCCCCTACGCCGCCGGCGCCTACACCACCGCCCACCTCGCCCTGACCGGTGTCACCCTCGCCGCGGCGCACCTGCTCGTCGCCGCCGTCGCCGGAGCCGCCACCGCGGGACTGCTCGGGGCGCTGCTCGTCCGCTACCGCGGCACCGTGGTGCTGATGCTCAGCCTCGCGGCGGCGGAGCTGACCGCGATCACCGCCGGCCAGTGGCGCACCATCACCGGCGGCACCGACGGCCTCGCCGGCATCCCCGCCGCCCACCTGCTCCCCGGCACACCGGCGCTGACCGCCGACCGGCCGCTGCTGCTCTACACCGCCACCATCACGATCACCGCAACCACCGCCGCGACATACCTCCTCCACCGCTGGCAGACCCTCCTCACCGCCGTACGCGACAACGAAAGCCGCGCCGCCGCCAGCGGCCACCCGACCACCGGCTACCTGTGGATCACACACACCGGCGCGGGGGCCCTGGCCGGCATCGCCGGTGCCCTGCTCATCCACACCCACCGGTGGATCACGCCCGCCGACGTCGGATTCGGCACCGCGGCCCTGGCCCTGCTCGCCGTGGTCATCGGCGGCCCCCGCTGCCTGCCCGCCGCCGCCACCGCAGCCGTGCTCGTCCTCACCGTCCGCGACGTCGCCGCCGCGCCATGGCCCGGCCACGCCCCACTCCTACTCGGCGGCCTGTTCGTCGCCGCCGTCTACCTGCTGCCCGGCGGCCTGGCCGCCCTCCCCACACACCTCACCACCGCCGCTGCCAGGCGGGCCCGACCGGCCACCTACCGCATCACCCCGCCACCGGCCGACAGGAGCCCCGCATGAGCACCGGCCAGCCCGTCGACGCCAACGACTGCGTCCCGTCACGGCGCGCACACGCCGACATCGACCGCGCCCACGGCACCGGCCTGACCGCCACTGGCCTGCGCCACAGCTACGGCAAACTCACCGTGCTCGACCTCGACGCATTCGCCATCGCGCCCGGTGACCGACACGCCGTCATCGGCCCCAACGGTGCCGGCAAATCCACCCTGCTGAACCTCCTCGCCGGCACCATCGGACCCACCACGGGCCAGATCACCCTCCATGCCCAGACCATCACCCGCCGCCGATCCTCGTGGCGTGCCCGCGCCGGCATCGGCCGCACCTTCCAACACCCCACCGTGTATCCCGGCCTGACCGTGCTGGACTGCGTACGCATCGGCGGCTGGCACCACCGCCACAACCCCCACCACACCCCACACGAGCTGCTGAACCTCGTCGGCCTCGCCGGCTACGCCGACGAACCGGCCGGCCACCTCGCACACGGGCACCGCCGGATGCTCGACCTCGCCGTCGCCCTCGCCAGCCAACCACGGATCCTGCTCCTCGACGAACCCGCCGCCGGCCTCACCGACACCGAAACCACCCAACTGCTCGACATCCTGACCGGCCTGCCCGGCTGGCTGGCCATGGTGATCGTCGAGCACGACATGACCGTCGTGACCGCCCTGGCCAACTGGACCACCGTGCTGCACCACGGCCGCCGCATCACCGACGGCCCCACCGCCGAGGTCCGCGCCGACCCCACGGTCGCTGCCCTCTACCTCGGCACCCCGGAGACGACCGATGCTGCGCATCAATGACCTGACCGTCGGCCACTGCCCCGACACCCCCGTCCTCCGCAGCGCGAGCATGGTCCTGCCACCCCACGGCGTACACGCCGTCATCGGCCCGAACGGTGCCGGCAAGACCACCCTGCTGCACACCATCGCCGGGCACCTGCGGCCCACCGCCGGGCACATCGTGCTCGACGGCCACGACATCACCGGCATCCGTCCGATCCGCGCAGCACGCACTGGAATCGCCCTCGCTCCGCAGGGTCGCCGGCTGTGGCCGTCCCTGACCGTCCACGACCACCTCGCCATCACCCGCCCCACCACCCGGAAGCAGGACCGAGGCCAGTCATGGAACCTCGACCAACTGTTGGACCTGTTCCCCGAACTCGCCGCCCGGCTCCGCCACCGCGCCCACCAGCTCTCCGGCGGCGAACAACAGATGCTCACCATCGCCCGAGCCCTACGTTTGGCTCCCCGGCTGTTGCTGTGCGACGAACCTACCGAAGGACTCGCCCCCACCGCGGCCGCCCGCATCCGTGCCGCGCTGGCCGGCCTTCCCCGATACGGCGTCACCGTCCTGATCGCTTTGCCCCAGACTCGCTTCGCCACCGCCCTCGCGCACACCGTCCACGTCCTGACCAGCGGACGGATCAGCCCAACCCTGGATCCGGACACCGACGACGCCGACGCGCTGATCCGCCGCCACCTCGGCCTCACCACCGCACAGCCGCCCTCCGGGCCCCGCTCGCCGATCGCAGTTGCCGCCGGCCACCAGCCGCCCACTCACAGCCGGTGCCCTTCCTTGAGGGATGACTCATGAGGCGCCGGGCTGCTCACACGACGGCCGCCGCCGTCACCGTCCTTCTCCTCACGGCAGCAACCGGCGGCGTACCCACGGCTACGGTTCCGGCTGCCCCCAAGTCGGTCGCGGCCTGCGTCGTGCCCCCGGCGACGCCCACCGCGAGCAGCGACCTTGCCGCCGTCGCCGACCGGCACGAGCCGACCCGCCTGCGGTACCCCACCATGGCAGGCTCGGTCCTGCGGGATCTCGCGGCGCAGATGACCACGACGCCCTGCGACCGCGTCCACGGTCGGTTCAACCATGTCTGGTTCCGGCAGTGGGGATTCAACGGTCGGGTCCAGGAGATCCTGCGGTGGTTCGACCAGGATGGAGCTGGAGCGGCACTGGCCACCCGCTATCCACCGGAGCGGACAGCGGTGAACCGGCAGTGGTGGCGACCGGGACAGCATCTCTACGACACCTTCGGCTGGCCCGCCCCGCGCACCGACCCCTACCGCGACGCTGACCTGCTCCGCCATGCCCTGAACATCAGATCCCAGTCCGCAGACAACGATCCGGCGGATGCGGTGCTGGGCATGATCGACCTCGCCAGCTGGCACAGCCCCTACGAAACGGGACGCCACACCGCGCTGACCATCCTGGCTGACCTCCCGCACCTCACTGCCTACCCGACCGTCGCCGACCGAGCAGGCCGCGTCGGTGTCGGCGTCGCGACCGCCGACGCCGACGGCTACCGGTACCTACTGATCCTGCACCCGGCCACCGGAGAAGTCCTCGCCTACGAGATCTCCCGCCTCCAGGCAGGCACCTGGCAAGTCGTCACATACGCGCTGTTCCTCGCGCACACCCGCACCGACAACCGCTGGTGGGAACCAACCACCAACGACGAGCGGCAGCGGTGGGACCCCACCCACCCGCTACCTGCAGAAATGGTCCCGCAGCAGCGACGCGGCTGGATCGAGTACCCGCCCCCACTCTGCGTCCCATCGTCAGAAGGAGAGACGCCGTGACCAGCACGGAGAGCAGCTACCAGTTCCGCAACAACCACGGCCAACTCGGCCCGCTCCAGGCGGTCCTCGACCCGATCACCCGACGAGAACTCGCCGCGGTCGGCGTGAAACCCGGACAACGGGCCCTGGACGTCGGCGCCGGAGCAGGCTCGATCGTCGCGCACCTGGCCGGTCTCGTCGGCCCACACGGCAAGGTCACCGCCGTCGACGCCGACACCCGTCTGCTGCACCCCACCGCAGTGATCAACGTCTACCAGCGGGACCTGCGCCGCGAGCCCATCCCCGGCGAACCCCGCAGCATCGACCTCGCCACCGCCCGGTGCGTGCTCGAACACCTACCCAACCGACGCGACGTCCTGCGCCAGATGATCGACCTGCTACGACCAGGCGGATGGCTGGTCCTCGGGGAGATCGTCCACACCCCCGCCCTGGTGCACCGCGCCTCGAACAACACCGACGGCACCCTCATCACCGACGTCATCGAGAACATCCTCGCCGTCCTGGCCGGCCGCGCCGTCAATCTCTCATGGGGCGACGAGGAACCTAATGTCCTACTCGCCGCCGGCCTCAACCACGTCCACACCCGGTGGCACTCCGAGACATGGACCGGCGGAGGACCCGGCTGCGCCCTCTATGCCGACAACGCGATCCAACTGCGCGACCACCTCATCCACCACGGCTTCACCCCGCAACAGCTCGACCGATTCGGTGAACTCATGACCGACCCCTACACCGTGGTGCGCTCCTACCAGTTCGCCTCCACCCGCGCCCAGAAACCCCAGTGACCTGCCGGACCCGGACCTGTTGATGCGCCCCGATCGCTCAGGCCCAAGGTCACCCACACCCACACTGCTCAGTCACTGGACGTAGCTCACCCATGCCTCACTCCGCCGCCCACCCGACCCCGGCTCGCACACCGGGTCTGCGAGGGCGGCAGCGGCAGCCAACCCGAATGGCTGCCCGGCCGGCCCCGCCTCCGCTGTTCCTCCAGCCGGAGCGGCGGGAACCGGCCAGCGGCCGGCGGCGGAGCATCCCCAGCCCGCCGCCGGCCGTACCCACACCACCCAGGAGACGCCTCATGCACACCCACCTGGCCAGCGCCCACGGGCAGCCGCCTCCCATGAACGCCGAGGGCGGTGCCGCTACGCGGCTGAAGCCAAACGGCCTCCACGCCTCCTGGACAACTCTCACCCCGCGCATCCACCACGCCAGCAACTACTTCTGGTGCCTGCTGGCCGACCGTGGGATGAGGTTGCTGCCCGAACGTGATGCACAACTGTTCCTGGCCACCGTCGGTCACCTGATCGCCGGGGGTGACAACCACGCCGGGCGCACCGCCCTGCTCGCCGCGTTCGCCCCCACCTACCGGCACCTGGGCCTGCAGCCCTACCACCACCAGACGCTCGTCGATGCCCTCACCGCCACCGTCGCCCGCCACGTGCCCACCACCTGGACGTCCACGATCGCCGAACAGTGGCGCCGTCACGGCCACCACGTCCTCAACCTCACCCACCGCGCTGCCCACCGCCTCACCACCACACATCCGTGGACCCCCGCGCAGATCATCGACCGCGACCCGGCAACCGATACCACCACCGTGCTCACCCTGCGTCCCCGCCGCCTGCAGTACGAACCCGGCCAGGCTCTCCCCGTCACCACACTCCACCGACCCGGCGCCTGGAGGTGGTACTCCCCGGCCAATGCACCCCGCCCCGACGGCACCATCGAGCTCCACGTCCGCGCTATTCCCGACGGACCCGTCTCGCCCTGTCTCACCCACCACGCCGCCGTCGGGGAGTACGTGTGGCTCGGCCCGCCCTACCACGCCGGGCTCACCCTCGACCCCGACCACCACGGCGATCTCCTCCTCGCCGCTGGCGGCACCGGCCTGGCGCCCCTTCGCGCCATCGTCGAGCACCTCACCGCCACCAGCGCCGCCAGTGGCCGGCAGCGGCGGGTCACCCTCATCGTCGGTGCCCGCACGCTCGAAGACCTCTACGACAGCATCACCCTCGACACCCTCCAGACGACTCACCACGAGTGGCTGACGATCAGACCCACCTTCACCGATGACCCCCTCGTCGACCCGGCCGCCCAGGGTGACGTGCTCACCGCCGTCCTCGACCACTACCGGCCCGGCCACCACGTCCACGTCGCCGGCCCACCCGCACTCATCGACCACGCCCGCCACCGACTCCCCCTCGCCGGTATCCCCGCCGACCACCTCCACCTCGCCGAAACCTTCACCCGCCCCACGTCACCCGCCGTAGAACCAACAGGCGGCCCCAGGTTCTCCCGACGGCAGGACACCACCGCGCGCCGCAAGGCGGCCCCGCTGCGGTGACACCGCGTCCACCTCCTCGCGGCCGCCCGGCCCCGAGGTCTTCCGGCCACGCCTCCACGGCCCCTCGACGTGCTCGGGCTGCGCTTCCCCTGCGGGAAGTCCAACCGGCACCGGATGACCGGTCTCTCCAGGCGAACGAGCCGACGTCGGCAGCCGCCGCCCCACCCACCCTGGCCCAGGAGCACACCCTTGCTTTCCCACCCCCGGCGTCTCCACGACGCAGTCCTCCGGTCCGCATCGGCCTGTGCGCCGTCCGCCGCTCCCGGCCGGCTGTCGCGCGTCGACCGGCGTACCCGCTGATGACGCCGATGCCGACGCTGCGCGGCTACCAGCGGGAGGCCGTCGACGCGGTAGTCGCGGCGCTGGCGGACGGCGGCCGTGGTCAGGTACGGGCGGCCTGCGGCAGCGGAAAGTCGATCGTGGCTGTGCACGCGGGGGTCCGGCTGTGTCCCTCAGGGCTGGTGGTGGTGGCCGTGCCGTCGCTGACCCTGCTGGCCCAGACATTGAACGTGTGGGTCCGGGCGGGTGCGGCCGCCCGGGTGCTGGCGGTGTGCGGGGACGGCGGTGTCGCCGACGAAGCGGTGCGGGTGGTGGACCTGACCTGCCCGGTGACCACCGACGCGGCGCAGATCGCCGGATGGGCGAGGCAGCACGATGCGGCGTCGGGGTTGAGTCTGGTGCTGGTCACGCACCGGTCGGCGGACACCGTGGGCAGGGGCCTGAACGCCGCCGGGGTGGCCGCCGACCTGCTGATCGTGGACGAGGCGCACCACACGGCCGGTTGGGCGGGCAAGCACGGTGCGCTGGTGCACCGTGACGAGCATCTGCCGGCGCGGCGGCGGCTGTACATGTCGGCCACGCCCCGGCTGCTGCCGGCCAGGCTCCGCACCAGCGGCGACGGTGACGACGTGCTGTCGATGGATGAGACGACGGTGTTCGGGCCCGTCTGCTACACGTACTCGTTCGCGCAGGCCATCAGTGACGGCTGGCTGGACGACTACCGGGTCCTCGCCATCGGGGTCACGTCCGCGCAGGCGTTGGAGATGCTGCGCGATCTGGACCCGGCCGCGGTGGCCGATGCGCGGGCCGCGCCGTTGCGGACGGTGGTGGTGCAGACCGCCCTGATCCGGGCCGCGGCGGAGTTCGGTCTCCGGCGGATATTGGTGTTCACGCCCCGGGTGCAGGCCAGCCGGGAGTTCGCCCGCACACTGCCGGCCGCCGTGGAGTCGCTGCCTGCCGGCGAACGGCCGAAGGGCCGGCTGACGGTGGGACACGTCGACGGCACCCAGAGCATCACCCAGCGGCGCCTGCACCTGCAACGGCTGGCCGACCCGCCCGAGGACGGATGGACGGTGCTGTCCAACGCGCGGTGCCTGGGCGAGGGCGTGGACGTGCCCGCCGTGGACGCGATCGTGCTCACCGCACCGAAGGAATCCCCCGTGGACGTCGTCCAGGTAGTGGGGCGGGCGGTGCGCCGCAATCCGGCCGGTTCCGGCATCGCCACCATCCTGCTTCCGGTGCTGCTTCCGGACGACCCCGCCGACATGACCTCCGACCTGGCCGGGAACATGACCCGCTGGGCGACCCTGCTGCAGACGCTGCGGGCGTTGCGGGCCCACGACAGCGCCCTGGCGGCCGACCTCGACCTCCAACGCGCCCACACCGGCACCGGGGCCGCGGAGCTGCCGCCGCGGCTGCTGGTCCGCCTGCCCGACGGATACGCGTCCGAGCAGTTGCTGCGGCACCTGACGGTGCGGGTGCTGGAGGAAACCACCCCCGACTGGATGGTCGGCTACGGCGCCCTGCGCGACTTCCACGCCGACCACGGCCACACCCGGGTCCCGACCGGTCACCTCCGGCAGGGTGTCCGCCTCGACCGGTGGGTCTTCCGGCAGCGCGCCGACCACAAGGCCGGCCGCCTGGACCAGGACCGCGTCGATCACCTGAACGCGCTCGGCTTCCACTGGGAACCCCGGGAAGGAATCTGGGCCCGCGGGCTCACCTACGCGCGACGGTTCCACGCCGAGCACGGACACCTGCACGTCCCCCACGGCCACGTCCTCGACGGGTTCGACCTCTACACCTGGCTGTGGCAGCAACGCGCGGCCCGCCGCGCCGGCACCCTGCCCGCCGACCGGGTCGCCGACCTCGACGCCTTGGGCATCGACTGGAGCATCCGGGCAGCCCACCACGACGGGTACGCCGCCGCCCGCCGGTTCCACGCCGAACACGGCCACCTCGACGTTCCCTTCGGCCACACCGTCAACGGCATCGACCTCTACCGCTGGCTCTCCGCCCGACGCGTCGACTACCAGAAGGGCGTCCTCAGCGCCGAGCGGGTCCGCGCCCTGGAAACACTGGGCATCCACTGGTCCATCCGCGAGGCCGCCTGGCAGCGCAACCTCGCAGCGGCCACCGCCTACTACCAGCGGGAAGGCCACCTGCACCCCCGCAAAGGCCACCGCGAAGGCGACATCAACCTGTCTAGTTGGCTCAAGAAGCAGCGCGCGGCCCGCCGCGCCGGCACCCTGACCCCCAACCAGGCCGCCGCGCTCGGTGCCATCGGGATGCAGTGGGAGACCCCCTCCGGCTGGGCCCGCACCCGCCAGGTCACCGCCCGCCGCCGGACAAGCACCCCGGACCCGGCAAGCCCCACGCCTGCCCACCAGAACACCCCACCCACGGAGCAACCATGATCCCCATCGCGTTGTTCAACTTCGAAGCCGGCGGCCTCCGCCACGGCCAACGCAACCTACGCCCCCTCGTGGACGCCTTCCACGACGTGCAGGCCCCACCCGCACTGATCCTGCTCTGCGAGGCCAAGACCTGGCACGAGAACGGCCAACGCCCCCTGCACCACGCCGCAGAACTGCTCGCCGACCGGTTCGACCGCCCCTACGTCGGCGTGCTCGGCCACGACCCACACAGCCCCATGCCACCCGCCATCCTCTACGACCCGACGCTGCTGACCCTGCGCTCCTGGCCCGCCCCCGCCGACCCGCACGTCTTCGCCGACAAGCGCAACATCGCCGTCTTCGCGATCCGCGGCACCGGCGCACCCGGCACCCCCGACAGCCGCACCACCTTCGCCGCAGCCGTCACCCACTGGGACCCCCACTGCGGCATCCGCCGCCGCCAACAGGCCGCCCTGCTCGACCGCTACGGCACCACCGACATGCCCGTCATCGTCGGAGGCGACCTCAACAGCACCGCCTCCGGCCCCCACCTCCCCCAACGCGACTGGGCAGCCGCCGGCCACCGCGCCCGCGCCCAGAAAGCACGCCGACACCCCGACGGCACCTGGACCGCCGACACCGACGCCGTCGACCACCTCATCGGACGCTGGAACCCCGAAACCCACCACCGCACCGACGGATGCGGCTTCCACGCCCTCGCCGAACTCGCCCGGACCGCCAACCCCCACATACCCCTGCTCCCCACCGTCAACAACGACATCGACGCCGGCGGCGGCCTGCTCATCGACTGGCTCCTCGCCAACGACACCATGCGCCCCCACGTCGACCCCCACAGCTACCGCGTCCACGTCCCAGCACAACAGCCCTACCCCTCCGACCACCGACTCGTCACCGCCACCCTGATCTTCGACACCCCGCCACCGACCCCGTGTCACCACCCCCACGACCGGCCCCCCTCACCCAGCAGCAACCGGCTGCCGGGCCCCACCCGTGCGGTCCCCACCACTGAACCGACCTCCCCGCGGGTCGGCCAACCACGGAGGAGACACCCGGGGGCCGAGGCGAGTGACATGCAACATCGGCTACCCCAAGGCCCCTGACCACCCTGCCCTCCGGCGCGGAGAACTGACGTCGACCAGCCATCGAGGACGATCGCCGGCCGGGCCACGGCGCCTGTCGGGCATCCTCCCGGCCGATGCGCTCGCGCCCGGGCCGATCGAGAGGTCAGACCACATCGGTCGCGCACAAGCGGCGACCGGGCATCCAGACGCAAAAAGGCCGCAGTGCGTGTGTGGTGGTGGATCAAGCTCCACCACCACACACGCACAGCTATTGGTCGGTACGCCGCGTCCGGTCATCGCCTCGGCTACCGAGGGCACGGACGGTGGTACTGAGTTTGATCGGCAGACCCTCGTCTCCCTTGAGGAAGGGCGCGATCTCGATGGTGCGGCGGAGGCTGCGACCGGGGCCGTACGGCTGTTGGCGGTCGTGGCCGGAGACCCAGTAGCGGTGGTCGGGCTTGGCCCGCGTGGAGCCTTCACCGGCTTTGCCTCGTTGAGGTGCGGTGGTGGTGCTGCGCGGTGCGATGCGCACGATTTTGACCTCGGGGGCAGGACGCCGGTGTCGCTGGTACGCCCTGGTGGTTGCCTTGGGCAGTTTCGCCGGCACCGCCTCGGCCAGTTGCTGTCTGATCAGCAGCCAGGTGGTGACGAGGGGGCCGAGCGGGTGTCGTCCGTCGAGCTTGGTCCCTCGGGTTACGTGTTCGGCGTGGATGGGTACGAGCCAGCCGATCTCGTGTCGTAGTGCGGGCATCAGGTCGTCGAGGGCGGTGCCGCCGATGCTGCGGTAGCCGATGAGCTGCCAGCCGTCCGCGTGGGGTGTCCAGGACACGGCAGCGAGCTGCCGGGTGTCGCCGACGGGTTCGGGCCAGGCGAGCAGCCCGGCCGGTGTGGCGGCGAGGTCGTCGGTGACGGCCGCCGGTGGCTGGTTGTTGCCGACTTGGTTGACCATGTCGGTGAACTCCTGGTTGATCCAGTACATGGGTGCGAGGTCGAGCTGGTCGGCCAGGGCCCGGCGGTGGTCGGGTTCGTTGAGGTGTGAGGGCAGGTGCGCGGGGCCGCGGAGGAGGCCGGTGAACCGGTCGCGGATCTTCGGCAGCATGTCGGCGGTGAGCCGGGCCGGCGGCCAGTCGGTGGTGGTGAGCAGGGTCCTGCTTTCGCGGCCGAGGATGATGCCGCGGTGCAGTGCGCGGAGGACGGCGTACTCGTGGTGGTGGGGCTGCCACTGCATGCGGGCGGCGCAGTGGGCGGTGAGGCCCTCGGAGTCGTCGGCCTCGATGAACTGGGCGCATCGGTAGCAGACGTGCCACTGGTCGTTGTAGGTCTCGACGGCCGCGAGGACCGCGATCTGGATGAGGCTGGTGTGGTAGTTCCACACCGGCGGCGCGCCGGTGCAGGTGTGGCAGCGGTCGAACACGTCGTTCACCTGGTCGGCGTCGACGGGAACGACGGCATGACGGCCTTCGGTCACGGGGTGCCGGTAGATGGTGCCGTGCCCGTCGGGGTGCTCGGTGAGGGCCAGCCGGCAGGTCGCGCAGGCGGTGAGGGTCGCGAGGTTCATTCGGCGCTCCCCCGCTGGTCGCGGCGCAGGTCACGCAGCCGCGGTCCCCGACGGTGTACACGGTCGGGCATCGTCATGCCGTCGGCGTAGACGACGTGCCGGCCGGGTCCCTGGCGCTTCGCGTGGTACATGGCGATGTCGGCGCGGTGCAGCGCGATGTCCTGCAACGGGTCGGTGCTGACCACGGTCGCGATGCCGACGCTGGCCGTGACGGTGACCGTGGCCAGGCCGCCGTTGACCTGCACGTTGACCGGCGCGGCGATGACGCTGGCGATCCGGTCGGCGATGTCGCCGGCCAGGTAGTGCCGCAGAGGCAGGATGGTGGTGAACTCGTCGCCGGCCAGCCGGGCGACGGTGCCGCCGTAGGTGTGGACGGCCTGGGCGAGCCGGTCGGCGATCTCCACGAGCAGGTCGTCGCCCGCGTCGTGACCGTGGGTGTCGTTGACCTCCTTGAACCGGTCGAGGTCGATGAGCATGACGACGAGGCGCTGCGGTGGGGAGCTCGCGCCGACGGCGGTGTGGATGGTGCGCAGGCCGGTGCGGTTGAGCAGGCCGGTGAGCGGGTCGTGGGTCAGTTGCCAGGCGGCGTCGGCCAGCTCGGCGCGCAGCCGGGTGATGGTGGGCCGGGCCGCGAGGTAGCCGACGCCGGCTCCGAGGATCGCCGCCACGATGGTGGCGATCGCGAGGAGTGTGGTGAACACTGGGTTCCTCCATTCCGATGGAGAACCCGGGACGCGTACGTTTCCTACACGCGCTGTGCGTCCCGGGTCCTGAAACGACGACGGCCCGCCTGATGGCGGGCCGCTTTCTGTGCTCGGTGTCCCGGCAACGGGCACCGTGGGGCGGGCTCGGCGTTGCTGCTGGATGCGCTGCCGCCCGGTCGGGGGATGCTGATCACCGGGCACCGGAACTCTGTTCGGTCCGATGCCCGACGGCCTCGGCGCGAGCTGGCCCGGCAGGCAGTTGCTACGGCAGGTCGCGCAGGAGGTGGTGGACCAGCCAGGAGGAGGCGGCGGGCAGGACGATGACGTAAGTTGCGCCGACGCGCTCGGCGTGCACCCAGACCCTCGCGTCGGGCGGGTTCACCGAGGCCACGACGACGATGCCGCGGCAGGCGAGCCGGTTGCGGAACCGGGTGACCAGGTCGGAGCCGATGACGATCAGCGGGCGGCGGCTGGCGTAGCGGCGGCTCTGGGGAACGGAGTCGGCGTACTCGAACTCGTATCCGGCCTGCTGTTCGACGGTGCGCAGCTCGGCGCGCAGCAGCCGGCTACCGGTGACGGCGATGACGGGAAATGGTTTGGGTGTCATGCGGAACCTCCGGGAAGGGTGACGTGCCCGCTCGGCGGGGCCGGCGGGCGATGAGGGTGGCCGTACGGGGTGGTCCCAGGGCACGGTCAGGTGGCCGGGCGGGTCTTGCGGCTGGCGTCGGGTTGGGCGCAGGAGCGGCAGATGGGGCCGAGGTCGGGGTGGTAGCCGGCATCGCATGCCTCGCAGACGATCAGCAGGCAGGAGCGGCATTCGCCGGAGGCAATGAGTTGGAGGCTGGTGCCGCAGTAGCCGCACGAGCCGGTCAGGCAGGCATCGGTGTGCCGGCCCCGCGGGTGGTGGCGGCAGGGGTGCTCACGCACGGCGGTCTCGCCGCAGGTGCTGGTGGATGGTGCCGGCGGTGAACGGTTCCCCGGTGATGTTGTTCGGCGGGTCGATGCGCCTCCATCCGCCGAACTCGCAGGCCAGCCAGGTGGTGCGTTCGTTGGCGGTGATGGCGATGACGTCTCCGGTGGACATCGAACGCAGGCGCAGCAGCCGGTAGGTACAGGCGATGAGGAAGTCGGCCTCTCCACTCAGCGTCTCGCGGCAGGTCTGCAGCTGGTCGAGGTCGACGTTGAACAGGCCGTAGATCCAGCTGGCGGTCCGCTCCGCTTTGGCGAAGGCGGGCAGACGCCGCCAGTAGGAGATGACCTGGGTGAGGGCGTGGCCCGGCTCGTACGGGAGGAATCGGCTTTCGGTGTTGTGGTAGACGGCGATGACATGCAGGGTCATGACGGACTCCGTTCGGGGCCAGGGGTGGACGCGGGGCCGGGCTCGCTGTCCGGGGTGCGATCGGCGGGGCGCAGCGGCGGAGGTGGGCCGATCGGGCGGACGCGCAGAATCTGCTCCGGCAGCACCATTGCGGCCGGTTGGCCGGTGAGCGGATTCGTAAAGGCCCGGTAGCCGGTGGTCCAGAGCAGGTGCCAGCGTTCGGCGGGTGCCGCCGGGCGGATTCCGGTGGGATCGCCGTGGAAGGACGCGCCAGCCTCGGTCAGCTGCGCGGCCAGTGGTGTCGTGCGGTAGTGGCTCATCCGGCCGGCCAACATGGGGCAGCCGCTGGCGGAGTAGGCGGCGCAGACGGGGTGCATGCCCGGCTCGGGGCTGACGAGCAGCCGCAGGTCGCTGTCGCGCACCGCGAAGACGATCCGCCCGGGGTCGAGTTCGTCGCCGCAGGTCTGGCAGAGCCGTTCCTGCAGTGCGCAGACGTGACGATGGTGGTCGACGGTGCCGAACCGGTACCGGCCGTCGGGGGTGCGGGCGGTGATCCATGGGACGACCAGCCCTCCGACGACGGGCCGCCGGGCCAGGCGTACCGGCACCGCGGGAATCTCGGGGGCGGTCATGCGAGCACCACCGGGGCGGGTACCGGGCCGGTGAGGGCGTTGCGCATCCGTCGCAGCGCGGGAAGTTCCCAGCAGCGGATGGCCTCGGCACGGCGGCCGAGGTTCGCGGCAAGAGTGTCGGTGGGGCTGTCGTTGAGGTGGTGCGGCTGGATCCGGCGGCGGGGGCCGGAGAGTGTCGAGAGGTGGTGTGGCACGGGATTCCTCCATCTGTTGGTGGATGGAATCCGGGCACGCCTGCTGGCCGTGCCCGGATGTTGCGCGGGTGTGCGCGGTCGGCCGGGCATCGGCCGGATGATGCGGGTCGAGACGGCTGCGTGTCCGGTGCCGGATCACGCCTGCCGGTGAAGGCTGGGGCTACGCGACGGCGACGGAGCGCAGGATCAGGTGGGCGTCCTTGAGGTGACCGGCGAGGATCTCGCCGTTTGTGCCAGCGGTGCTGAGGCTGTCGGTGAGGGCCTGCACGACGGTGTCCGGCACGGCGGCGAGTCCGCTGAAGGCACCGCCGTGGACGTTCTCGGCGATGCGCTGGATCGTCTGGGTCAGATGTGCCTGGACGAGGTTGAGGCCGCACAGCAGCCGGGCCAGTTCAGTCAGGTCGTGGCAGTCGGCGGCGTGGGTCATGGCCTCGCTGAGCTGCTCGACGGCCAGCAGGGCCACGCGCATCGCGGCGTCGCTCTCCGCCGGGCCAGCGGGAGGCCCGTCGTGGTGCAGTCGTACGTGCTGGTTGGTCACGGTCTTGCCGTCGTCGCCGCTGGGGATCGCGTCGGGCAGCTCGGCGAACCAGTCGGGGGTAGTCAGGTACCAGCGGGGCACGAGCATGTCGTCCTCCATCGGACAGCACGAAGGCGGCCACTGGGTGGTGACCGCCGGGCGGAACGGGAACATCGCCCTTGCCCTTGTGGCATGGGCAGAGGGTCGTGGACCGTGTGGGGCCGGATCAGACGCGGGCGACGGCGGCCGACCGGAGCCGGTGGGCGCGATGCCGTCGCGAGAAGAGGCCAGATCAGGGGGCACGAGAAGAAGGAGAGCCTTCAGGTTAGCCTCGGCCAGAGTCCCACGGGCCCTGCTGTCAGGTCGGCACGGCTGGCAGAGGCTGTCAGCCCGCCGAAAGCCGCGATCTGTCAGATTGTTCCCGTGCGGGACTCGACGTCCGGGCCACCGGCTACGGACAATTCAGCCGTGGAGATCGTGGACGTGGCGCAGGCAGGGGCGACCAGGCCACACCACGATCCGGTTGCTCGTGCCGTGTGGCTCGCTGCGGTGCACGCCAGCATGCGTGCTTCCGGCGGGACCGTCACCACCCCGGTCGAGGAGCCCGCCGCCGGCCGGAACTGCTACCGGGTGGGTGTGAGGCTCCGCGATGGAGTAGCGGTGGGCCTGCTGTTCAACGCTGCGGCATTGTTGGTCGCTGCGGCCGAGCCGCAGGATCACCACGCGGTGACGCTGACGTTCGTCAACGTGCCGGCCGGCAACCTGTTCTCCGAGGCGGGGTTGCGGGTCGCCACGGCCGCAGAGCTGATCCAGCCACTCGGCGACAGTGATCTGCGATTCCTCACCGAGGACGAACGCCGCGATGCCGCCTACCACCGGCCGGACCGGCTCGGAAACCTGCTGTTCAACTGGTTCGACTGAACGCACCGCCGCGGCCGGTGCCGATTCAGCCGGTGGGGGGGCCGTGCGACAGTCACGGGCATGACGTTTCCCCTGGAGGCGCTGCCGGTCACCGTCAAGGCCCGAGCAGAGACGTGGGCGAGGCTGGGGATGCGGTGGCACACGCACCCGATCCAGCCGAACCACGGCAAGGCGGTCGTGGTCAGCGAGTTCGAGTCCACGACGTGGCTCGCCGCGATCATCATCTGGGCCACCGGCGAGGCGGAGCTGACGACAGTCCGCCTCGCCGACGACAGGATGGTCAACAAGCACTACGACCTTGAGAACCGCGACGATCTCGAACGACTACTCGATGAGCTGTCCGCTCTGATCGCCGACGACCGCGTTCCCGAGGCCGCAGTCATCGTCCAGGCACCGGGGACACCGGCCTGACCGTGAACCTCGTGTCCGATAATCGCTCGGGCGTTGGCGGTGACCCGCGCGGAGACCGCTCCTGCCCGCTGACTCTCACGGACGCCCAGGATTCCGGTCCCTCATCTGAGCCGATGGGCTGAACCTGCGGGCGTTCAGCAGCGACGTAGGACCAGCACGTCCTCGTGGGCGATCAGGTGCACGGGGATGCCCTCGTCCCTGGCACGGCGGACGGCCAGGAGCCCGAACATGTTCGCCCGGTGCACGATCTGTCCGTCGCGGACGGCCGCGAGCATCGCCGCGCACCGCTGCACCGGCACGAGCCCCACCGACCGGGCGACCGCGAGCAGTTGCCCGGGCAGGTCGATGAGATCGTCGCGCCGGCGGCGTACGGGGCGGCAGGTGATCACCACGGTCCCGCCGGGACGTAGCAGCCGGTGGCTGGCGGCCAGGATCGCGGCGAACCCGTCGAACAGGCGGAACCATCCGCCGTAGGCGAGGTTGCCGCGTTCCCGGTCCCCGTACACGTGGTACCGCTTGCGGACCCCGGCGCTCGTCGCGCGCACGAGGCCGTGCGTTCCTCGCCCGTACGGCGGTGAGGTGAGCACCAGCCCCACCCGGCCGACCACCGACGCCGGCACCAGGTCGAGCAGACCCGTGGCGTCGCCGGTGAACACCTGCGCCGACCCGGTCGCGCCCTGCGACGCGGCCAGGGCGACGTTGGAGGCGGCCAGCCCGGTGAACCGGGGTTCGATGTCGATCCCGATCCCCTGCCGGCCGAGGTGCATCGCCTCGACCAGAGTGGTCCCGGAGCCGCACATCGGGTCGAACACCAGATCCCCCGGCGCGGTGTACGAGCTGATCGCGTGCGCGGCCAGGTGGGGCAGCATCTTTCCCGGATGGCTGGAGGTCTCCGGCACGTAGCGGCCCCGCCGCTGGTCCCGGGCCGGTTGCTGGCAGGTCAGCCACACCGACGTCACCGGCATGGGCTCATCCATCGACGCCTCCGGGCTGCGGCACGCTGCGGGTCAGGATCAGCACATCGGTGTGGATGTCCAGCTGCGCCCGCTGACCACGTCGTGGCGGCCGATCGGCCGCCACGACGTGCTGCAGGTACGCCAGCCCGGCCCGCTTCGCGGCGATGACCACGTCGACCGGCAGGATCAGGTCCCCGTGCGGCAGCAGCACGGCCACGCAGCCGCCCGGTAGGAGGCTCGCGTGGCAGCGCAGGAAGAACTCCACCGCCGAGACGCCGCCGTCGGGGGGCCAGCCGGTGACGATCAGCGTCGCCGCTTCCCGACCCCAGCCGAGCAGTCGGGTCGACTGCAGGTGGCTGCGGCGATGGGCGGCGATGACCGCGCGGGCCAACTGCGGGCCCACGGCCAGGTCGATGACCAGGTCGGATGGGTGGGTGAGGTTGTGGACCAGCCGTACGCCCATCGCGTTGGACATAGTCTCGCCCTGTGGTGGGGCCGGGACCGGCCAGACGGTGATCGGCACGGGCGCGTCGCCGGGCACCACGTCCCCCACGGGGACCGGTGCCTGGTGCGGGTTTCTGTCGGTCATAGGCGCGGTGGCCCCCGGACCGGCGGGACGTACTGACGATCCCCAGTGCGTGGCTGTCAGGTCGATCGAACCCACCCCCGACCTGACCGAACCGGTCAGGTCACACGCACCGCCGCCCGGTGGACGGGCACGCGAACGGTCGGCACCGCCGCGAACCTGACCGGGACGGACACGGCCTGTCCCGGTCTGACAACTCCTTCTGGTGTCAGGTGGAGCTGTCCCAATCGGGGGTCTCGAAGCCTTCGCAGTCGGGCGAAGCGCTACCGCCGAGGGGAACTCACGATGGCAACGACCACCCGCACCAGAACGGCCGTCACGGCCCTGAGCACCGCCGAGCAGGCGTTCACTCTGCTGACCTGCGAACCCGCGCCGCTGGTGTTCGACGCCCGCCCGGTTCCGGGCCTGCCGGACACGACGATGCCGCTGGACGAGCTACGCACCCTGCTCATGTTCAACCGCTACGACAGTGACACCACCGACGCGGTGTGGCGGCAACTCGCCCACCACACCCGCGGTTGGGGGCCGGCCTGGGTCGTCGGCGCGATCGGCGTCGCCCTGCCCGCGCTGACGCACCTCGCGGCGAAGATCAGCCGCGGCCACGCCCGGCACGCCGACGACGTGGACTCCGAGGTGCTGGCCGGGTTCCTCCACGCCCTACGCACGGCGGACCCCGCCCCACCCCGGCTGTGGCTACGGCTGTGCTGGGCCGCGTGGCGCGCAGGCGCGGCCGTCGTCAAGGCCGACGACGGACAGGAACTCCCGCTGGACCTGCCCACCGGCTCGCGGTCACCGCGCATGCCCTACGGGCACCCGGACCTGCTGCTCGGCCGGGCAGCCGCCGCCGGCCTGATCACCGCCGAGGCCGCCGAGCTGATCAGCGCAACCCGGTTCGGCGACGCGCTGATCGAGCAACTGGCCGCCGAGCAGGGCGTGACCGCCTCGGTCCTGCGGATGCGCAGAAGGCGAGCCGAACGTGTCGTGGCCGCCGCCGTCACCCGAGGCGACCTCTCCGGCGCGATGCGCCCGCCCGCCCAGCGACCCGCCGCTACGGCGGCCTGACGGCATCACACGTCCGGCGTCCTCGACGTTTCCAGGCGGTTCGGGTGCCCCTGGGCCGGGTCGTCCGGGTAGGTTGCGTTGCGGGGTTCGGAGTCCGTTCTCGGTCGGGGTGGCTGACGCGTGTCGAGCATGGAACAGATCATCGGGGAGTTGCGGGCGCTGACGGCGGGCGTCGACCGGGCCCAGGGTCTCACGGCGGCGGTCGACCGGCAGGCCCAGGAAATCGCCCTACGGGCCGCCGCCGCAGGCTTCGCCGGGGTCGCTGCCGGCATCGCCCGGGTACGGGCGACGGTCTCCACCGTCCAGGGCGGGCTGGGCAGTGTTGCCGCTGCGGTCGGGGAGGCGACCGCGGCCGCCGCAGCGGTTCCCCGGCAAGCCGCCACGCAGGAGACCATCGCCGCGCTCGCCCCGGTGCAGCAACGCATCACCGCCGCCCGCGAGTCCGCCACCGCGACGATCAGCCACCTCGACGACACCCGAAACCTTGTCAGCGCAGTCCTGCAGGGCGGACAACCGGGCCCGCTCCTGCAGGCCCTCGACGGCGTCAAACAGGTCCTCGTGCTACTCGTACACCGCGCCGGCACCGCCGCGCAAGCCATCGAAGCCGCCACCGGCCAGGCCCGGCAGCTCGGGGCCTCGGGAAACTGAGCGGGGCTGACCGGCACCCACCGGCCAGCCCCACCCCCGCCGCCAGCGCCGATCCCTTTCCCGCCGAGCCCGGTCACGCCCGGGTTGGGGGTGAGGTGTTTCCGCCGTGGAGCCGGCAACCCACCGGCGTCCCCGGCGGCACGCCGACCGGTCCGCGTACCAGAATCGGGCCCAAGGTGGACGACAGCACCCGACGAGCCCTGGAACTGGAGAACGAATGCGCCGACAGTCTGGCCGCCAAGGGCTACCGGGTGCACCAGAACCCCACCCCAGCCGAGACCGGCGACGCCCGCGAACGCACCGGCGACCACGGCAACCCGGACAAGGACCCCGACTACCTCGTCGAAGGCCACGTCTTCGACTGCTACTCCCCCGCCGCCCGCACCTCCGTGCGCAACGTCTGGAGTCAGGTCCGGGAGAAGATCGACGACGAGCAGACCCAGCGGGTCGTGGTGAACCTCCAGGACTGGGAAGGTGACCTCAGCGCGCTACGACGACAGTTCGACGACTGGCCCATCGACGGGCTGAAGGAACTGGCCGTGGTGCAACCCGACGGTACGATCCAACAGATCATCCGGCGAAACTGAGTAGAGGCGGGCGGACATGGGCGTTGAGTTCCGGCTGATCCTCGCCGGCAATCCACCCGTCGACGAGATCGCCGCGCTCACCGCCGCACACCCCGACGAGATACCGCGACCGACAGCGAACCCGCGGCTGTTCACCGCCCGCCTCTACGACCAACGCGGCTACGCCATCACCGTCCGCGCCGGCACCCACGGCTACTACGAAGCCGAGAGCGACGACACCCGCTGGGAATGGGAACCCGACGCGTACGTCAACGTCACCTTTTCCCCCCACGCGGACGATCTAGCCGACAAAGCCATCCCCAACATGATCGCCACGGTGTCCAGGGTCCTGGCCGGACGGCAGGGGGACGCCGCCCTCATCCAGGACGGCAACCGCCTCCTCCTGACCCGCACCAACGGCACCATCCACCTGCACCACAGCGACGACTGGTGGGACCGCTACCACCTCATCCACTTCATCACCGGCTGAGCGCCCGCCCCCACTCTGCCACCGTCTCCTGCGCGGCACCGGATCATCGGGTCGGCACCGGCACGGTACGGCCTCTATTGGCCTCGGCGGCGCTGACGCAGGAGCACCACGATCATGAGCACGACGATTGCGGCGAGCCCGGTGCCGGCGTAAATCCACTTAAGCAGGCTCGGCGAGGAGGAGGGCTGCGCCTCGACGATATTCCCCTTCTGGATGAACGGCACGGTCATCACCTTTTCTCCCATCTGCACCGTCACATCGTGTAGGCCGGGTCGTAGCTCCCCAGGCAGCGACACCTGCATGGCCCCGGCGTTCTCGCCCGTCGTTATGGTCGCGGGCTGCGCGTCGATCTTCATCTGGTAGACGACCGGATCGGCGGCCTGATATATGCCCCAGATGTCATATACCGTCAGCGGCTGTCCCTGCTCGGCCACAGCTTCCGGCATGGCAAGTGGCAGGTCATCGAAGCCGCCATGGCGCCACGGCTCGTTCACGACATCAACCCAGGAACCGGCGCGGTCCCTGCAGGACAATGTCACCTCTCCGGTCGGGGCATCCGACGGCGCGAGCGCCAGCAGCGCTTCGACGTCGGCCCGCAACACGACACTCGCGTCCTCGTCTGGCTCCGTCTCGGCCCCGGGCGGCGGGGCCTCTCCGTCGTAGACGACCTTGCCGTCGACGGTCAGCCGGGCACCCGGCACTGGCTCCCCCAGGGCAGTGGTTAGGTCGCAGGCGGTTGCCTGCCGCACGGAGATTGCGACCGCGGGCGCTCCGGGGTCGCCGCTGACCGTGGAGGCGGTGAGTGTGCGGAAGAACTCGACCGCCACCGGTGCGGACAGGGCAGGCGACGCCGTGGCGGCGAGGAGCCCGATGAGGACAGGAACGATCATGACAGGTTTCCTTCGGCTCGGGTGGTCAGGTGGTCGTTCTGGCCTTGGACGATCCGGTGCAGCGACGGCCGCCGCAGCCGGTAGAGCAGGTCGGGCACGAGGGGCCCGGCCTCGCGTAGCGCGAAGATCTGGTTCTGGATTTGCCGGTAGTCGTGCGGACCCGCGCCGTCCCGCAGCAGCCGGGCGATCTCGGCGTCGAGCCGAGCGCCGCGTCGGGCATGCTCGGCGTTGCCGCGCAGGGACTCAATGAGCGCGTGCACCGGCGCGAGCAGTGGGGCAAGCACCGCCGCTGTCAGCTCGGCCGGGCTCAGTAGGCCCAAGACCGCCACTGTGAGTACGGCGGCGGTCGGCACGGCGAGGCCGATGCCCAGCAATACGGTCCACCGCCGGTGCAGCGGCGCGTCCCAGGAAACGTTCGTGCGTTGGCAGAGCAGTACCGCGGTCCACCGGTCGACGCCGTCGGGCACCGAGTACCAGTCGGTGAGGCCCGCGTCTCCGTGCCGCGACCGATGCCGCCCCGCGTACGCCGCGATTAGCTCGGTGCTCGGCCGGTCGGCCAACAGGGGGTTCCACGGCAGCCCGTACACGTAGGTGTCGAACTCCTCCTGCACCGCGACCGCGGCACCCTGCCGGCGCCGCTCCCGCCCGCCGGTGGTCAGGCTGACCAGCAGCAGTCCGATGCCGGTCACCACACCGACCGCGACCGGGTCGGGAGCCAGCACGAGCGCGACGAGACAGCCCGCCGCAGCACCGGCCACGACGATCGAGGTACGCAGCCGCCGGAGCACTCGGACCTCCCGGTAGAGCGCCCGCTGGGCCGCCAGCAGATTCAGCGCGTACCGCCCGTTCTGGCGCTGCGCGATCGGCGAGGTCACGGACATGCTTCCTGCCACTCGCGGCCGGGCAGGACTGCCGCCCACTCCGAGCGGTTCGGCCCGTGTCCCACGATGCCGCAGGCGTAGGCGCGCGGATTCACGCTCATCCGTGCCTGTTCTGCGACCGGCAGTCCACGCATGGTCTCGCCCACGTAGAACATCGCTTCTCCGAACTGCACGTTCGACACCTGCGAATGTCCCTGCGGGCCGCTGATGACACGGCGCAGTTGCACCGGATGCCGCGCATCTGTGAGGTCCCAGAGGTGAGCCGTCGCCATCTCACCACCCAACGTGCCGAGCAGGTTGCCAGTCGGGCCGAAGGCCACGTCGTGCCCGGCGACCTGCTCGGGGAGACTCATGCCAGCCGGCTTAGTCAGATCGTGGAGTTCCCAGAGTTTCAGCCGGGAGGAGGTGCCCTCGGTTGTGATCAAGCGACGCCCGTTGGGGGCGAGCTCGATCAGCGGCTCAAATTCGCGAGGGGTGAGCGCGGTCGACGTGGGCAGCGGCGGCAGCACGATCGTGCTCGCCGGCACTGGGGCGAGCGGATCGTCGGTCCGCCACAGCACCACCCGGCTGCCGTCGGTACTCGCGGTCGCCATGACCGGAGCGCCCACGGCCGCGGAGAGCGACGACCATGCCGCTTCCGTGCCGTTTCCGGGTCCGGTCAGGGTGCCTGCGGCACGTGGTCGCGCCGGATCCGTGAGGTCCCATACCGAGGCGTTGCCACGCTGGTCGATGCCGATCAACACCCGCGGATCGTGGGTGAAGCTCAGCGCAGTGAATGGCGCGCTGTTCGCGACGTCGCCGGCCCGGGTGGGCCGACCGTGCTCGTCGAGGTGCCAGAGCCGGGCACCGCCGGGCAGCGACGCCGCCAGCAGTTGGCGATCCGGGCTGAGTGCCACCTCGGGGTAGTAGGAGTCCGTGCCGCCGGGCGGCAGCTTCAGCGACGAGAGCCTCGCCAGACGGCCGTCTGCCGTCGCGCGCAGCAGAGTCACCTCCGGGCCCTGCTCCTCGCCGATTCTGCTCGGGGCGGAGCCGGAGGCGGCGAGGAGATCACCGGCGAGCGAGGTCGACCACGCGAAGGCCGCGTCGTTGTTCGAGATCAGGTCTGCATCGGACACGTCGGTGATGTCCCACAAACTGATGCCGGGACCACGGTCGAGGCGGCCGGTGAACAACATATCGTCGCCGGACCCGAAGGCGACACTGCCGATGCCCGCCACCATGGCCACGTCTTCGAACCTTCCCTCACCGGCCTCGCTGTACGGGAGGAAACCGATCCGGGTGCCGCTGTCGCCGGTGACAGCGAGCGTACGGTCGTGCAGCGCGAGCCCAGTCGCGATTCCCTGCTGTGCACCGAGCGTCGCGTAGCGGACCGGCTTGACCGGTTCGTCGATCTCCCAGACCGTCACCGAGCTGTCCAGGTCACCGACCCCGATTTGGCCAAGGTCAGCGGCGACCAGCAGCTCATCCGTGCAGACCAGCACACCGATCTCGCGGTTTGGGTTGCCGTCGGTCTCGGCGAGCAACTCGGCCGCCGCGCTATCCCGCAGGCGATAGAGCCGGGTCGCGCCGAGATGCCCGACCGCGACGGTGGTGGTGCCACACATGGCGATCGCCCCTGCGCTACGGTCCCCGTCCTCGGGATTCCCGGCCGGACCGATGCGTTCCGGTTGCTCCGGGTCCGTCAACGACCACACGGTCGGCGGGTACGTACCGGCGATCAACGACCGGCTGTCCGGGCTGAACGTGACCGGGCTGGCGGCGGGCACCATCGCGGCCGGCCGCGGTTTCGCTGGGTCCGTGACGTCGATCAGGCGATGCCCGTCGCCTTCTGGAGCGGCGACTAGCGTGCCGTCCGGACTCAGCACGCCGCCCGAGGGGATGGTGTGCGGGGTCCAGGCGCGGGCACCCTCGCTCGTCCAGATCTGCGCGCCATTTTCGGCGGACGCGAGCATGACCGTGCCGTCCGTGTTGAGCTGGAGGCCGCTGACGTAGGCGGCGTTCTCGT